>NZ_BLAJ01000001.1 GCF_009176305.1 Martinezella dioscoreae
TGACGCAAGTCGGCTCCGCCGGCTTGCTACTCGCGACAAATCGCTCCGCGATTTGCGCAAGCGCGATAAGCCGCAACGCGGCTTACGCTGGTGACGCGGGGTGGAGCAGCCCGGTAGCTCGTCAGGCTCATAACCTGAAGGCCGCAGGTTCAAATCCTGCCCCCGCAACCAAGCTCTCCAAAATACATTAGATAGCGCTCGCGCGAAGACTGCTGCTCAGTCAACGGACTCGCTCGGCAGTGATGATCCATGCGCGGGAGTCGAAGAGCACGCCTTCGCAGGTCATGTGCGCTTCCAGCAAATTACGCAGCCGCTGCAGTGGTTGGTCGGGTGCCTCGTTGGTGTGCATGAGTGCGTCCTTGACCCTATAGAGGCCGGCAAGGGCATCGAGGGCGGCCTCGACATTTGCTCCATAAAACACTGGTTCCTTCACCTCGGTGAAGTCGATCGAGGTGAAGCCGGCAGCGCTTAGCAGCTCTTTGGCTATGGTGGGATTGCCAAGCGAGAACGGCTTGCCGGCATTTTCTGGAATTGCGCTTCCCGGAGCCAGCGCATGCCTGATGGCGCCAGACCATTCGTTGCGCTCCTGGCTTTGCCATACCATCCAGGCGATGCGTCCACCCGGGCGGATTGCTTGGGCGATATTGGCGAATGCCACCGGCGGATCGGCAAAGAACATAACGCCGAACCGGCTGATGCATAGGTCGAAGCCGGCTGCTGGGAAGTTGTGGTTTTGTGCGTCACCCAGCTCGAAGCTGACGTTGCGCAATCCCGCTTCAGCGCTACGCTGGCGGGCAATCTCTAGCATCTCGGCGGAAGTGTCCACGCCGACCGCGCTGCCTTGTGTTGCGGCAAGAGCTGCTTCGCGAGTGGTTTGTCCAGCGCCGCAGCCGATATCGAGTATCCGGTCATGCGTCCGGACTGGGGCGGCGGCCCGCAAATGCAGGTTATGCCGTGATAGTTCAGCGTCGTAAAAATCAGCACATTGCAGCACTACAGGCCTCCCTTGTCTCGCCTCGATCTCCATCGGGCGCAGTTCTTGCAAGATCTTCCAACAGCTCCAACGGCATTATTCCCACGCAATTCCGAATGGAAAACTGCTGAGCGCTTTTCTGGAACTGCTCTGACGGACGTCGATGACCGTGTTGCAGCTTCCTCATAAACTGATTGCATAATAAGATCAGTTATGCAATATCAATCCAGTTGCGATTTGCAATCGGATGGATTCTGTCATGGAAGAAACGAGATCATTCATCGCCACCGAGACGTCAATCGAGGTCAAGGGAGCGAAACTTCAGACCCAGGCTTTCGGTGATCCCTCCAGCCCGCCCATCATATTGATCATGGGGATGATGGCTTCGATGCTGTGGTGGCCGGACAGGTTCTGCGAGGCGCTTGCCGCCCGCCAGCGCTATGTGATCCGATATGACCAGCGTGACACGGGCCTTTCGACACATTATCCACAAGGCGAGCCGCGTTATTCGTTCAACGATCTTGCCGACGATGTCATCGCCATTCTCGACGGCTATGGGTTGGAAACGGCACATGTGGTGGGCATGTCGATGGGTGGCGTCGTTGCGCAAGAAGTCTCGTTGCGCCATCCTCGGCGTGTTCGGACGCTCACGCTGATCAGCACATCACCGCTCGGCGTCGAGGGCTTGCCTTCCTCGACAAAGGCCTATCAAGAGCATTCCAGGTCTGCCGAAGCAATCGACTGGTCGAACCTCAAGGCCATTGCCGATTTTTTGCGTCGCGATACGGCCATGCTTGCCGGCACCCGGCACCCGCATGATCATGACGCTGCAAATGCCCTGATCGCCCGTGACATGGCCCGGGCACCGTCATTTGCGAGTGCTACGAACCATTTCACGCTCGTGAGCGAGGAAAGGCCCGAAAGACTTCAAGCTTCCGATATCAAGCTGCCGGTGCTTGCGATCCATGGCACGGCCGATCCGCTGTTTCCTGTAGGACACGGCGAGGCCTTCACCAAGGTCGTGCGAGATGCCCGGCTGCACCGGGTCGAGGGTGGAGGGCACGAAATCCACGAGCGCGATATTGACGAGATTGCGCAGGCCATCATCGATCACACGACCTGACAGGCGTCCGGCCCGACAGACGACCGGAAAGCAAGGCATGACCTCGCTTTCCGGTCTGTTGGAGATCAGCTTCTCGGCTTCAGGTTCTCTGCGTCGTAGAGCGGTTTGTAGCCGACGCCGGCGACTTCGACCGGGTAGGTCTCGCCGAAATATTCGACCTTCAGCTTGCGGCCTTCCTGGGCATAGGACCAGGGGAGATAGGCGAGCGCAATGTTCTTGCCGATGGTCGGGCCGTAGGCGATCGAGGTGGTGAAGGAGCGGCGGCCGAGCTCGTCGACCAGGGTTTCGCCGGTTTCGGGATCCATGACTGGCAGGATGCCGACGGGGTAGCGGGCCACGCCGTTGGAGTCGATATTGTCGGTCATCACAAGCGTGCAGAGCATGGCCGGCTGATGCTCGCGGGCGCGGTATTCGAGGTGCTTCGCCTTGCCGCGGAAATCGGCCTCCTTGACCTTCGGGCGGGCGAGATCGGCTTCGAGAAGATTATATTCCGTCAGCAGGTCGGCATTCTGCAGGCGCAGGCTCTTTTCCATGCGGCGGCTGTTGGCATAGGTCTCGACGCCGACGGCAATGGCGCCGGTCGAACGCAGCGCATCCCAGACCGCCAGCGCATCACCATAGGCCATGTGCAGTTCCCAGCCCTGTTCGCCGACATAGGAGATGCGGAATGCGGTGACGTTCTTGCCGGCAATGCGGATCTGCCTGATCGCGGCGAAGGGGAAGTTTTCGTGCGAGAGGCTTTCCGGGCTTTCGACGACCTTCTGCAGGTTGGTGCGGGCATTCGGTCCCCAGATACCGATCGTGACATAGCGTTCGGTGACGTCGGTGATGGTGACGTCAAAGCCCTTGTCCTCGGCAACGCGGCGCATGTAGTGGAAATCGCGCGGGCCGGCATCGGCGCCGTCGATCAGGCGGCAACGGTCGGCCATGCGGATGACGGTAAAATCGGCCCGCACCATGCCCTCGTCGTCGAGGAAGTGGGTGTAGATGCCCTTGCCGATATTGGCATCGCCACCGATCTTGGCCGCACAGAGCCATTCCAGCAGCTCGACATGATCGGGGCCCTCGATGTCGTACATGGCGAAATGCGAGAGGTTGATGATGCCGCAATCTTCGCTGAGCGCCAGATGCTCGGCATTGGAGACGCGCCAGAAATGGCGGTTATCCCATTCGTTTTCGCGCACGGGGATGCGATCGCCATATTTTTCCAGCAGGTGCTCGTTGGCGGCATAGCCATGCGCACGCTCCCAGCCGCCAAGCTCCATGAAGTAGCCGCCGAGCTCCTTTTCGCGCTCATAGAAGGGCGAGCGGCGGATGTTGCGGCCGGTCGCGTAGGGCTCGCGCGGATGGACAGCGGGATTGTAGATCTTCTGCGCGGCCTCGGTGCAGCGGCCTTCGATGAATTTCTCTTCCAGCATATGCGGGTAGAAGCGGGAATAATCGATCCTGTTGTGATCGATCGGCGTGCGGCCGTCGGTCATCCAGTCGGCGACCAGTTTGCCGAAGCCCGGGCCGTCCTTCACCCAGATGGCGACGCAATACCAGAGCCCGCGGACCTTCTGGCTTTCGCCGACGGATGGGCCGCCATCGGTCGTGACCTGCAGAAGGCCGTTGAAGGAATGGCCTTCATTATAGCCGAGTTCGCCAAGGATCGGCGTCAGTTCCATGGCGCGCTCGAGCGGCTCGATGATCTGCTCCATTTCGAGATCGCGCTGCGAGGGCGAGAGGCGGGCCTCGTGCTTTTCAAGGAGATCGCGGGGATGGCAGAGGCGCGGGTTCTTCTCTTCGTAATAACCCCATTCGATCTGGCCACCCTCGGCGGTCTTCGGATCGCCGGTGTCGCGCATATAGGCTGAATTGCCTTGGTCGCGCATCAGCGGGAAGCCGATTTCCTTGCCGGTATTGGCGAATTCATTGTAGGGGCCGAAGAAGGTCAGCGGGTGGTCGACCGGCATGACCGGAAGATCTTCGCCGACCATTTCGGCGATCAGGCGGCCCCAGAGGCCGGCACAGACAATCACATATTCGGCTTCGATGGTGCCGCGATGGGTGACGACGCCGGAGATGCGACCGTCCTTGACGATCAGCGACTGGGCCGGCGTATTGGCGAAGGATTGCAGCTTGCCGCTCTTCTCGCCTTGATCGATCAGCTTGCCGGCAACAGTCTGCGAACGGGGAATGACGAGGCCGGCATCCGGGTCCCACATGCCGCCCTGCACCATGCTTTCCTCGATCAGAGGGAATTTCTCCTTGATCTCGGCGGGTTCGATCAGGCGGGCGCGCGTGCCGAAAGCCTTGCCCGAGGTCACTTTGCGCTTGATTTCCGCCATGCGGTCGTCATCGCCGACACGGGCGACTTCCAGTCCGCCGACGCGGGCATAGTGGCCGAGCTTATCGTAGAAATCGATCGAGTAGAGGGTCGTCCAGCAGGAGAGGAAATCGTGGCTGGTCGTGTAGCAGAAGTCGGAGGCATGGGCCGTCGAGCCGATATCCGTCGGGATGCCTGATTTGTCGATGCCGACAATATCGTCCCAGCCGCGCTCGATCAGATGGTGGGCGATCGATGCGCCGACGATACCGCCGAGACCGATGATGACGACCTTCGCCTTTTGAGGAAATACTGCCATTGCGTGCGACCCTGATTGATATTGAAGACGGATTTTATGACGTGTGCGACGCCGACCAGAGCCTGTCTACGACATATTGAAGATGCTTGCACGACGACTGTCACGCTGTCCCGTCAGGAAGTGGCTGGGTTTGTCGGCGACATATGATCAGGAGAACTGTCGCAAAGGCGACTTTGTGACAACCGGAAAGTTGCTGCCGCATTATTGCGGGATAGATTGCATCATGATCTCGCGGCGCAGGATCGGGCCTTCCTCGCCGAAATAGGTGGTCAGCAGCTTGGCGAAATCATCCGACTGGTAGATCTCGGTCAGCGTTTGATCAACGAGCAGGCGGAAGGCGGAGTCATCCTGCCGGAGGGCGATGCCATAGGGCTCATGTGTGAAGAGGCGGTTGCCGATGGCGAGTGTGAACGGATTGCGGGCATGAGAAGCGAGATCGAAGAGCAGGGCGCGATCGGCAAAATAGGCATCGATCTTGTGGTTTTCGAGCGCGACTAGGCCCTCCTGATGCGTAGCGAAATCGGCGATCCGTGTCTTCGGCACGTCGGAGCCTAGCGCCTCGCGCAGGGTCGCACCCGTCGTCGTGTCGGCGCGAACGCCGATCGTGCTCGTTGCGGGGGCGGGCTTGGCGGAGACTTGCGCCAGCCGCTTGTCGAGGAACAAAGCCATCAGATAATCGGGCGAATCCTTGCGCAGCAGGGCGCTTGCGCCGGTGATGAAGATCGGCTGCGAGAAATCGACGCTTTGGCGTCGCCCGAGATTGATGGTGATGGCGCCGCAGAGAAGGTCGACCTGGCCGCTTTTGACTGCATCGAAGCCATCGGCAAGCGTGGTTTCGACATAGTCCCGCTTCAGATTGGCGACCTTGGTACCGACAGCATCGGCAATCTTGCCGCAGAGGTCGATGGCATATCCCGTTGGGTTGCCATCCTTCTTCTTAAAGGAGAAGGGTTCTTCGTCGCTGATATAGCCGATGCGGATCGTGCCCTTTTGCGCGATAGTGTCGAGTGTCTGTGCGGCCACCGCCGTATAGGCAGACATGCCTAGGAGAATGCCTGCCAGAACCAGTCGTCTCATGCAGTTTGCCGGCATGATCCCGATCTCCAAAAGAAAAATGGGCAATCGCAAGGGCTTAGGCGCAGATTATGGGCTGGCAGGTTTTTGTCAACGATGGATTGTTCCCGGTGGTTAGTGATCGAGCACGAGTGGCGCAAGGCTCCTGTTCGATTACGAGGCCTATCTGGAGAAGGCGTGACGATCCGCCCAGTCGGAAATCGCTGACGCGATGGCCTCCGGCTGATCTTCCGGCGCATTGTGCCTGGCCGGCCCGCAATTCCTGATCTCGAGGTCGGCTATATTCTCCCGGCACCAGGCGGTCATCACCTCGCTGATTAGCAATGTCTCTGCCGGTCCTTCGAAGGTCAGCAGTAGCTTCGGGACATCAGCGCTTTGTGCCAGCCAGGCGTCATAAGCTTCGATGCGCTTGATCACGTCGGCCGGTTCTCCTTCGATTGGCATCGAGCGGGGCCAGGCGAGCAGCGGTCGTCGGCTGTCGCGCGTCGGATAGGGTGCCGCGTAGACGGCATGATCCTCTTCGCTGAGGCCGTTGAGAACGGTAACCTTCAATGCCTGCTCGATGAAGAAATTCTCGTCCAGCACTTTGGTCTCACCGATACCAGGCGACCGGAGCGCTTCAAAACGAGGACGCGCGCCCGGAAAATCGTCCCAGGTCATCGGCCGGACGATCGTTTCCATGAAGGCGATGCCGCGCACGCGCTCTGGGTGGCGAGCTGCCCAATCGAATCCGAGCGCACCGCCCCAATCGTGGCCGACGAGCACGACATCGTCGAGCGCCAGGGCGTCGAACCAGGCGTCGAGATAGCGGGCGTGATCGTGGAAGCTGTAGGCAATATCCGGTTTGCCGGAGCGGCCCATGCCGATGAGGTCAGGCGCCAGACGACGGCCCGGCGTGGTGACGCCAGGCGACACATTTCGCCAGAGGTAAGATGAGGTGGGATTGCCATGCAGGAACACGAAAGGCGTTCCCGTTCCCGTGTCCTGATAGAAAATGGTTGAATCCAGCACGTTAAGCGAGGGCATGTGGATATCCTTTCCTTGGTAAGAATGGTAAGGTACCTGTCTATCTACCATAATAGTCAGGCGCCTGTCTATATTCATGAAAGAACCTATTTCCCCCCATCTGTCGCTGGGCCTGCTTTTGCGGCTCGTTCATCAGCATTATGCGCAGGCTGTCGATGCCGCGCTGGAGGAGGCCGGCTTCCGTGACATCCGCCCGCCGCATTCCAACGTCTTCACCTTCGCGCGTCCGGAAGGCATCCAGGTGAGCGAACTCACCCGGCTTGCTCATGTGCGCAAGCAGACGATGACGCAGGCGGTGGAGGAACTGGAGCGCCTGGGTTATGTTGAACGGCGACCGGATCCGAACGACCGGCGCGCGCGGCTGGTGTTTCTGACCGAGCGCGGCAAGGGTGTGCGGCCGGTCGCCATGGCCGCGGGCAAGATGGTGGAGCAGCGTTGGTCCGACATGGCCGGTTCGGGCGAAATCGAAGTGATCAGGCAGGGATTGCAAAATCTGCTGGAGACGCTGCGTGGTGGCGAAAAAGGTAGCGAACAGCCGTCCGACGATGCCGGCGCCTAAAGCAATTGCGTGAAAAATGCGCAGCGGTTTTCCGTCTGGGATTGCGTGAAAACAAAGGGATAGAGCGGCTCAGAGATTCCGTGAAAAACTGAACCGCTCTAGCGGCTCCTGTTGCTCGCCGTGATCTGGGCGGGCGGCGCATCACGAAGAGTTTCGGTGCCCTGTCGGAATTTATGGCCTATCTCTCTTCCACCACCGTCAATCCAAGAGGACGTCGATGCAGGAGAGGAACTCGATCAGAAAAACAAGCGGCAGGGTTGGCAAGACAAGCTTTGCATTCGGTGCGGGTTTTGCAATCCTATGCATAGGCTTCAGTTCTGCGCTGATCTCGCCGGCAGCCGCCCAGACGATCATCGATGACTGGCAGAAGGTGAAGCCGCCGGCGGCGCCGGAGCTGAAGCAGGTGACTGTCGATCCGAAAACGACGGCGCTTCTGATCCTCGATTTCAATGGCACACAGGACCCGACCAAAGGGCCGTGCAACGCAAAAACCAAGCCGCGTTGTCTGGCGTCCGTCCCCAAGGTCAAAATCCTGCTCGATCAGGCGCGCGCCAAGGAGATGCTCGTCGTCTTCAGTCTGGCCGGCGCTGGCGAGGCGCAGGATATAGCAACGACACTGGCGCCTCTGGCGAGCGAACCGATCGTCAAATCCGGCCCGGACAAGTTTATCGGCACCAACCTGCGCAGCATTCTTTCCGACAAAGGCATCAAGACCGTCATCGTCACGGGTACGGCCTCGGAGGGCGCGGTGCTCGATACGGCAACGGATGCCGCATTGAATGGTATGAATATCGTGCTGCCCGTCGACGGCATGTCATCGACAGAGCTCTATGGCGAGCAATATGTGGCCTGGCACATGGTCAATGCGCCCGGCGTCTCCCAGAAGACGACGCTGACCAGCATCGACAGGATCAAGTTCTGATCTCTGGATCGGATAGCGGCATCCCGCTCGTGATGCCAACGGGATGCCGTCATCGATCGATTACACCAGGGCTTCCTCGAACAGGTTCAGCAGCCGCTTCCAATGCCTTTCGGCGCCGGTCTCGTCATAGACGCCATGATCCGGCACGGTCCATCCATGCGCCATTCCGACATAGTTTTCGATGGTGTGATCGACGCCGCCAGTGCGGAGCGCTTCGGCAAGACGCGCCGATTGTTCCGGCGGAAAGCTGTTGTCGACGCCGGCGACACCGATATAGGCGCGCGCCTTGATATTGGCGGCGAGCCGGTGCGGGCTGTCTTCCGCGTCGCTCGCAAGATTGCCGCCGTGGAAGCTTGCGGCTGCCGCGATGCGATCGGGATAAGAGGCAGCGGCAGTCAGCGCGCGGCCCCCGCCCATGCAATAGCCTACCACGCCGGCCGCACCTTTGGCTCCGGCAGCTGAGAGAGCGTCGAGGAAGGCGGCACTATCGACTTTGGTCATTTCCTGCGTCGTGCCGCGCAGCATCGTCATGATCGTTTCGCGGGAGGCCGGATTGCCAAAGGCACCGCCGTCGAAGGGGCCATAGGCGCCGAAGCGATAGAAGAGATCGGGAAGCAGCACGATATAGCCGGCATCAGCCAGCCGCTGCGCCATGCCATCGAGCGCCGCGCGGGGACCCATGGCATCCATATAGAGTATCACGCCATGCTCGGCTGACGTGCCATTCTCGGGGCGGAATATGCCGGCTTTGGCGGTGCCGTCGGCCGTCTTGATTTCGATATCCTGTTTCATCGTCGTTTCCCTTGCGATCTCATTATCGGCTGATGTCCCCGCGGCACATACCACTTTGGCAAACGATATATAGACCCTCAAGATCATGGCTCTTCGAAAAGGCCGAGACCATCAATCAACATCTCTTGAGTTTCGGCGCTTGTCGTTCGTGACATAGTATCGCCGGTAATGACGTCTATGCGACGATCCCCTTGGAGGATTTGATTTCATGTCTTTTCGCCAGATGGTTCCCGGCCTGGCGCTGGCCCTTTCGCTGCTATCGGCAACAGCGTCAGCCGCTCCGCCCGAGCAAGGCCATGGCGCGCCAAGCGCTGGTGGCGTGCTCTCGCTCCTGCCGCCTGACGCGGTGAGCGATCATGTGCTGAATGCCGATGGCAAGACCATTCCCTACACGGCGACAGCCGGAACGCTCGATCTTTTCGGCCAGGATGGTCAGCGCAGTGCCGCGATCTTCTACACTGCCTATGTCGCCAAGAACCGCGATACGAGCCGCCCCGTGACCTTCGTGTTCAATGGCGGGCCGGGCGCGGCTTCGGCCTTCCTCAATCTCGGACTCGTCGGCCCACGCATCGTCGATTTCGGCGCGGATGGGCGCGATGGCGCCCATGCCAAGCTGGTCGACAATCCGCAAAGCTGGCTCGAATTTACCGATCTCGTGCTGATCGACCCGATCGGCACCGGCTGGAGCCGCACCGCAAAGCCCGATGATCAGAATGATTTCTATAGCGTCGACAGCGATGCCGAAAGCCTTGCCAAGGCGATTGCCCTCTACGTCGCCCATAACAGCCGGGCGGCATCGCCGAAATATATTCTCGGGGAGAGCTATGGCGGATTTCGTTCGATCAAGGTTGCCAACAGCCTGCGCGAGGATCAGGGCATTCTGATTTCCGGCGTCGTGATGCTGTCGCCCCTGCTGGAGGGCCGGTTTGTCTTTGGCGGCGGTGAGGATGCGCTTGGCGCAGCCTTGCAACTGCCGTCGCTGGCGGCGGCCGAGCTGGAACGGCAAAACGCCTTCAGCGAGAAGGCGGTTCAGGATGCCGAGGCGTTTGCCCTAAACGAATATCTGCCAACTCTTGCCGGACGGCCGCCCTCGGCAGATGCCGGCCAAGCCTTCTACGGGCGCGTGGCGAAGCTGGCCGGCATACCGCAGGATGTCGTCGCCAAGAACCAGGGCTTTCTTGGCGGGGTCTATCGCAAGCATTCCGATGGCGATGGCGCGGATGTGGCGAGCGCCTATGATGCTTCCTTTCTGGCGCCCGACCCCTATCCGCAGTCGGAGGCCGAGCATGGCGGCGATCCGGTTCTGGATGGCTTCGTCCGCGCCTATGGTGGTGCCTTTTCCGGCTATGCCCGTGACGAGTTGGGCTTCCATACCGACATGACCTACACACTGCTGTCGTCATCCGTGAACAGGGAATGGAAATGGGGTGGGCGCAATGGCGGCTCGCGCGGGACCGCGGGCGTTGGTGACGATCTCAAGGAGCTGCTGTCGCTCTCGCCATCATTCCGGGTGATGATTGGGCAGGGTTACAGCGATCTCGTCATTCCCTTCGGCGTGAACAAATATGTGCTCGACCATATGCCACCCGTTTTTGCGGATCGCATGGAGATGAAGCTCTATCGCGGCGGCCATATGTTCTACACGCGGCCAGCGTCGCGTGAGCAGTTCACGGGCGATGCCAAGTCGTTTTATACGGGGCAGGTCAAGGCGGTGCCGACACCGCAATCGAACTGACCGCCATGCGGGGCTCTACCTGGAATGCGGCGGCGTTGGCTGGCCTTCATCTGTTTCTCGCAACCATGGCCTTGATGGTTTCAAAGAGTTCGTCCTTTGCCTGCTGCGGGCTGATATCCCCCGTCGTCGCGGCATAGGACAGGGCTTCGGCCGCACCCAGCATCGCCCAGAGGCCCGCCGATGCAATGGAACCGGTAGTAGCGAAGGGAGCAAGCAGCGCACGGCACTTCTCGAGGAAGGCCGTTTCATATTCGCGCTTGATTTTTTCAAGCTCCGGCGAGCCCGCGAGCGCGGCGATAATGCCGGGTATTTCGCGCCCCTGCAGCAGCACGCAATCGACATAGGAGGCCGCTATCACCTCCGCCCGACCTGCCAGTGTCGGGGTGCTTGCATCAAGCGCCTTGTCCATCACCTCCGTCTGCCTGATATCGAACTCGCGATAGAGGGCGGCCAGCAGGCCGGAACGGGTGACAAAATGGTCGTAGACCACAGGTTTCGTCACACCGGCGCGCTCAGAGAGCCGCCCCAGCGTCAGGGCTTCCGTTCCCTCCTCTCCGGCGATTTGCCAGGCGACCTCGATGAGCTGCCGATAGCGCTCCTCCCGCGTCAGCCGGCTGCGGGACTCCGGTTTCTTTGTCTGCATGCTTGACATCGCTATATACCAAAAGTAACCTACTAAAAGTATATAAGACTGAGCCGCCGCTCACAATGTGTCAGCCGGAGTTTTTCACATGCACGCGCTTATCGTCGTCTCCAATCCGAATTCGGCTTCTTTCGGCCACAGCGTCGCGGCCAAAGTCGCCGAGGGTGTAACGGCTTCGGGCGGCTCGTATGAAATCGCGGATCTTGCGGCGGAAGGTTTTGATCCTAGGTTCAGCGCTGCTGATATTACCGCCCATCTCAGAGAAGGACCATCGCCCGAGGATGTCTTTGCCGAGCAAGCGCGGATCGATCGCGCGGATGCACTGGTGCTCGTCTATCCCGTCTATTGGTGGTCCATGCCCGGGCTTCTCAAGGGATGGATCGACCGAGTGTTCAGCAATGGCTGGGCCTATGACGACATACCGGGTAACGGAACGATCAAAAGATTACGCCATCTCCGCGTCCATCTGATCGCTATCGGCGGTGCGACCATGCGTACCTATGCGCGCCACGGCTATTTCGGCGCCATGAGGACGCAGATCGATCATGGAATTTTCGGTTATTGCGGCGCTCCCGTCGCGACCTCCGAATTGTTGCTGACGGAGACGCAGGATATGAGTTCCCATCTCGACACCGCCCGCGCCATCGGGCGAAATCTCTTTGCTGTTTCGCGATCGACGAAGGCAGCGGACGCGGCCTAATCGTGCTGCTGCAGTTGAAAGAGATGCTTGATGCGCGAGCTTAGCGAGGTCACGTGAGTGCCATGGCCGAGCATATCGACATTGGCGAATAGATGCTGCTCCGCCTCGATGCGTTTTGCCAGAATGGCGCCGAGCTCTTCGGCAAGGGTCGGCCGATCGTGCAATAGCGGCGCCAGACATTCCTCGCCGATTTCGTAGGTGACGACAAAGGTCAGGGCGCGAACCGTCCCGACTTCACCTGACCCCATCAGCAGCCCGTTCTCCCCGAAATAATCCCCTGGCGCAAGGCGCGTCAGCTCGATCTGGCGATGTCCTTCGCGGCGGGTGATGCTGACGACGCCCGAGCGGACGATCGTGAGTGCCCGCATGCGGGCGTCCTGCTCAGCGATGACGGCATCCTTGCGATAGGTCCGGCGCTGCATATGTGACGCCAGATGTTCCTTTTCATCCTCGGTCAGCGAAGAGAACAGGGGGATATTGCTGACAAGCCGCCAAGGCGTTCCGGGTGCATGTTGCTTCTCATCGGCCGCCTCGGGTTTTTGCTCCATCGGAAGCATGATCGTGCCGGGGGGATCGGCGAATTTCAAGTTTGCCGCCTTGGCGTGACGAAATAGCAGATCATAGATCTCGTTCTTCGCGGCTTGGGTCAGCGACATGTCGCGCACGCGAAAAGACAGCTGCAGTTCGATCGCTTGCCCATCGATGGAATTGATGGCGACATTGGGTTCCGGGTTCTTCTGGATCGAATTGCAGCTGATCAAGACGTTTTGCATCACATCCGCGATGATGCGCGGCAGAGTGGTGGGTTGAATCCGAACGGTGACGGTGGCGCCATGGCTCTCATCGGGCGCGGAAAGATTGGTCAGCCGCGTCTTGGCAAGGATGCTGTTCGGAATGACGACCAGATCGTTGGTGCCGCTCAGCAATTGCGTGGCGCGCCAATTGGTTTCGACGACGCGGCCCTGGACATCATTTTCGAGCACGATCCAGTCGCCGACGGAGTAGGGGCGGCCGAGATTGAGAGCGATGCCGGAGAAGACGTCACTCAGGGTACTCTGCAAGGCAAGGCCGAGAATGATGGCGAAGACGCCCGATGTCGCGATCAAGGTGCCGATGGGCACACTAAAAACATCGCCGACGATGGAGAGAATGGCCCCGAGATAGATGACACCGACGATCAGATCCTGCAGCAGCCGGCCTTCGCGGGGCTTGCGCTCGAAAATCAGGAACAGCCGCACGCAGGCGATCAGTACCCAGGCACCATTGACCCACCAGACGATCTTGGCAAAGCCCGTGAAGGTGCGCAGCGTCACCGAGTCCTGCGGCGGGCTCGGCTCATAGGGCACGATGCCGTGATAGAACAAAAGTGCGGTCAGGCAGACGAAAAAGGCGACCTGACCGATCAGGCGGCCGGCCCGCTGACGACGCAGCATGACGCGGCTGACGAATGTGCCGACGACAACCAGAATGAAGAACTGGACGATCGGATCGCCAAGAAGTGCAATGGACATGGGGACTTGGTCGCACTCGGTCTTTCGGATGGGCGCTAAATTGGCACGAAAGAGGCCGCAGCGCCATATCTGGAAAAAGTATGATTAATTGACGCGGACGCCTTGATCTCAGGACTTGTACCTTGATAATTAGATGACGATTATCATCTTATATCTGTCATCCCATCCTGCTATCTGCTCTCGCAGCGCAATCCCCGGCGCTCCGACATCATTAAGGAATACCCATGACACAGTCTTTCGAGATTCGCGGCGATCTGCTGATCGGCTCAGATTCCACCGGCGGCAACAGAACCGTGCGTGCTATCAACCCGGCGACCGGCGCAAACCTGGAACCGGCCTTTGCGATCGCGGGCGAGAGCGACGTTGCCAAAGCGTGCGAACTGGCGGCGCAGGCGTTTGACGTCTACCGTGCGACCAGCCCCGAAGAGCGCGCAGCATTCCTCGAAAAGATCGCCGACAACATCATGGAGATCGGCGATGCACTGATCGAGCGGGCGACGGAAGAGACCGGCCTGCCGGTGGCGCGTCTGCAGGGCGAGCGCGCCCGCACTGTCGGCCAGCTCAGGCTGTTCGCACAGGTGGTCCGCGCCGGCGAGTGGCTCGACCTGCGCGTCGATCCGGCACTGCCGGAGCGCAAGCCGCTGCCGCGCCCTGATCTGCGTCTGCGCCAGATCCCGCTCGGCCCGGTCGCCGTCTTCGGCGCCAGCAACTTCCCGCTCGCCTTCTCGGTCGCCGGTGGTGATACGGCGTCGGCTCTTGCCGCCGGCTGCCCCGTCGTCGTCAAGGGCCATCTTGCCCATCCGGGCACGGGCGAGCTTGTCGGCCGCGCCATCCGCGCCGCCGTTGCCGCCTGCGGCCTCCCGGAAGGCACGTTCTCGCTGCTGACCGGTGCCAACGAAACCGGCGCAGCACTGGTGCGCGATCCGCGTATCAAGGCCGTCGGCTTCACCGGCTCGCGTGGTGGCGGCCTGGCGCTTGGCGCCATTGCCGCGGCCCGTCCGGAGCCGATCCCGGTCTACGCCGAGATGAGCAGCGTCAATCCCGTCTTCCTCTTTCCGGCCGCGCTTGCTGCGCGTGCCGAGGCGATCGGGACCGGCTTCATCGATTCCCTGACGCTCGGTGCCGGCCAGTTCTGCACCAATCCGGGGCTGCTCTTCGCGATCGAGAGCCCGGATCTCGACCGCTTCGTCCAGGCGGCCAGCGGTGCCCTGACCGGCCGCGCGCCCGCGCCGATGCTGACACCAGGCATTCACGCCGCCTTCGACAAGGGCGTTGCCGCATTGGCGGAGCATGAGGCGGTCAAGACCGTCGCTCATGGTGCTCCGGCCGAAGGCGTCAATCGCAGCCCCGGTATCTTCTTCGAGACAGAAGCGGAGGAGTTCCTCGCCGATGAGCGCCTCGGCCACGAAGTTTTCGGCGCGGCAAGCCTTCTGGTGCGGTGCAAGGACGTCGACCAGATGATCGCCGTTGCGGAAAAGCTCGAGGGCCAGCTGACCGCGACGCTGCAGGTCGAAGCGGATGACTATGCGACGGCCGCCAAGCTGGTGCCGGTGCTGGAACGCAAGGTGGGGCGCATCCTCGCCAATGGCTGGCCGACCGGTGTCGAAGTCTCCCATGCCATGGTGCATGGCGGGCCTTTCCCGGCGACCTCGGACAGCCGCACGACCTCGGTCGGCACGCTCGCCATCCGCCGCTTCCTGCGCCCGGTCTCCTATCAGGATCTGCCGGAAGGGCTGTTGCCGGCGGAGCTGCGTGACGATGGGGTGAAGTCGCTGCCGCATCTGCTGGATGGTGTGCGCGGGGGCAACTGATCGGGAGCTCCATCCGCCCTCGCCCTTCGAGGGGTCCTTCGGACCCTCCTCAGGGTGAGGGCTAATCAGTTCGTCGCGCGGCCAAAACGAGCAAGCATACTCGGTGCCGCCGAATTCGCTCCGACCTCATGGTGAGGAGGCCCGCAGGGCCGTCTCGAACCACGAGGTCGGCCACACGGTAAGCTCTCAAACCTCCGCGTAAACAATCCCTGTGAACGAGCCGGCATGATGCAGCAGTTCTCGCTCGCCCGAACCATCGAGGCTGGCGGAATAGAGATTGCCGCCGATGTCGGTGAAGAACATGCGGTTGTTGGGGAGATCGAGTGAGAGGCCGATGCCTTCGTCCAGGCCCTCGAGGACGACTTCGGAGGTTGCGGCGATATCGTTCATCGCTGCGCGGTTGACGGTATTGCCGCGGGGGAGATTGCCACGGTCGGTCCAGTAGATCGTGCGGGTGGCGAGATCCAGTTCGAGGTCGATCGGTTCCGGCAGTTTGTCGAGCAGGGTTTCGATGTCGCTGCGGCTTGTTGCGGTTTCGCCGGCGGGAATATTGATGCCGGCACGGAAGATGCGGCCGAGACCGGCATCCGGCGGTCCTTTCTGGGTCCAATAAATCTGCCCAAGCGGCAGATCGAGGGCAATGCCGACGCACCAGCGTTCGATATCGGCGCTATCTTCCGGGCTGTCGCCGTTCTGCACAAGGGTTTCGATATCGCTGCCGTCGATATTGGCGCGCATGACGCGCATGCCTTCGCGGTCGCACCAATAGAGCTTGCCGTTGTCACGGTCGAGCTGGATCTGCTTCGGCGTGACGAGCGTGCTGCCCGGCGGGATCAGGGTGATATGGTTGCCGCCGTCGAGGTCCATGCGCTCGATGGAGCCGTCATGGGCGTTGTAGTCGTTGCCCATCTCCGTCCAGTAGATCCAGCCGTTCTCGCTATCGACGAGAATGCCGTCCGGGCTGCGGCCGGCCCGCTGGACGATGAGCTTGAGATCGGTGCCGTCGATGGCGGAGGAGAGGATTCGTCCGTCGTTGATATCGAGGAAAAACAGTCTTTCGATCTTGTCGGTGGTGGAGGCAGGCGTCCGTGCTTCTGACATGAGAGCATCCTTTCGAGGGGCGGATCTGCGGATCACAGCGCGGCAATCATGGCATCGGTTGATGACAGCATCATTGGCGGCTGCGAGCGGGACGAGCATCTGCTGCGCTGCAGCAAAGATCAAGGGCCGGATTGTCGCGGTGCGCGCGGAGGGCTGTCAAATAAGTGTCATCGGCCTGATATAAATCCCCGACATTCCCTTAGGGCTGCACCAGTCGAGGGCTGACACCGAAGCCGGAGGTGATTGATATCATGTCGACGCTCCAGCAGGTCGCCTTTCGCGCCGGTTGTTCGGTCGCGACCGCCAGCCGGGTGATGAATCGCACCGGTCCGGTCAGCGACGAGATGGTACGGCGCGTGCGCCGGGCGGCGGCAGAGCTTGGCTATCGCGCCGGCAGTCGTAGCGCCAATGGCCGGCCGGCGATCGGCGTGCTCATTCCCAGCATCACCAATCCGGTTTTCGCAGCTTCGCTCTCGAGTATCCAGAACCGAGCCCTTCACGCGGGGCATAGCGTGCTGATCGCGCAATCGAACTACGATCCAGCACAGGAGGTCGATGCCGTCGCCTCGCTGCTCCAGCAGCAGCCGACTGGGTTGATCCTCACGCTCTGCGATCCCGAACGCAGTCTGGTCCTGTCATCCGCCCTCCCGCCGACCGTGCTGCTCGGAAATCTTCCGACCAGCCGCTTCACAGCTGCGGTCGCGACCGATAATTTCGGTGCGGGCCGGCACCTGACGGAGCATCTTCTGGGCAAGGGACACCGCCGCATCCTGTTCATATCAGGCCACTTCGCGGCATCGGATCGAGCCAAGCTACGCTATCTCGGCTATATCAGGGCGATGGAAGGGGCGGGGCAACAGCCTCTCGATGCCCTGGAGATTTCCTTCGTGAATAGCCTGGAACAGCTCGATCTTTCGGATGCCGTTTCCCGGTTCGGTCCGACGGCGATCATTGCCTCCAACGATCTTCTGGCGCTCGGCGTCATGGGCGCGCTCCGGCGTCAGGGTCTTTCGATCCCGCGCGATATTTCCGTCGCCGGCTTCGACGGGATTTCCCTCGGTTTTCTGGGTGAGGTGTCCCTGACGACGGTGGAAATTCCGGATGGAACCATGGGTGCCGCTGCCGCCTCGCTGCTGCTCGATATGGCTGAGAATGCCGCGCCGCCGCGTCATCTGACCGTGCCCTATCGGCTGCGTTTCGGCGGAACGGTGCGCAATCTCACCCTCCAATCCTGACATACCTTTGCATATGAAAACGCCGCCTCTCGTTAAGAGGCGGCGCGGATGTTTCAGATGGGTTCGAAAGATCAGCTGCGTGGCAGCAGGCCCTCGACGTCGGAAGCGGCGTCGTCGAGTGCTTCCTTCGGCTCTGCCGAGCCATCGACGATGCGCGAGAGGTTGTCGACGATAGTCTGCGTGACTTTGACGCCGTTGGAGCCCGGGAAGGCGTACCAGGGAACCATGATCGACATCTGGCTGAGGCCGGCCTGGAACAGCGGGTTCTTCTTGTAGAAGTCGCCGAGATATTCGGCCGACTTGGCAGCAAGCTCATTGTTCGGAACATAGCCGGTACCGGGAACGACGACAGAGGCGCCATAGGGGCCAGCGGCAAACTTGGCGAATTTCCAGGCAGCTTCTTCCTTGACCGGATCATGGGTCAGGATGACGACGGCGTTGCCGCCCGTCGGCAGGCGGCCGTTGACCGGGTCGATCAGCGGCAGCTTGGCGGTGCGCAGGTCGAACTTGGCGCCGACATTCTTGATGGTGTTGACGAGAGCACCGGTCGTCTGGAATTCGAAGCCGACCTTGCCGGCTGCAAAGGCCTGTTCGCCGGCAGCCTTGGTGAAGACCGGCATGCCGCCTTCCTTGACGAAGCGCTGGATCAGTTCGACGGCCTTCTGGCCCTCGGGACCGTTGAAGGCGACCTTCGTCTCGTCGTCGCTCAGCATCTTGCCGCCGGCGCCGAAGAGGAGGGCGGAGAACATCCAGTCGTCACCCTGCCAGCGGAAGTCCATGCCGTCGACGCCATTGCCGAGCGCCTTGATCTTGCCGGCAAGCGCGATGACCTCGTCCCAGGTCTTCGGCGGGTTGTCCGGGTTGCCGCCGGCAGCCTTCACCAGGTCGGCGTTGTAATACATGATCGGGTTGGACGTCGCGAAGGCGAGGCCGACCTGCTTGCCCTTGACCTGGGCGAGCTTCAGGATCGTGTCCGAAAAGCCTTGCTCGGCCATATTGCCCTCTTTCTTGACGAGGGGACCGAGGTCGACGGCGACATTGCGCTCGTCGATCATGCGCAGGCGGTTGAGGCCGATGAAGGTGACATCGGGCATCTCGCTGGTGCCGGCCTGGCGCAGGATGGTCTGGATGCCTTCCTCATAGGTGGCCGAAGGAGCGGCGAACTGGATCTTGATGTCGGGATTTTCTTCCATGAACTTCTTCGAGATCGTGTCCATCACGTTCTTGAAGAAGCCCGGCATGGGATAGTGAACCGTCAGGGTTGTTTCGGCGTAGGCCGGGACCGACACGACCATCGAAATGACCGCGGCGGCGAGAATCTGGGTGATATGCTTCATCGCTCGTTCTCCGTTTTCGAATTTCGAACCGGTCAGCCTTTGAGACCGGTCATGGTGATGCCCTCGACGAAACGCTTCTGTGCCAGAAGGAATGCCGCGACGAGGGGAAGGGTGATGATGAGGGTTGCAGCCATCAGCGCGCCGTAGTCGTCGCCGGCTTCGGCGGCGCGGAAATACATGAGACCCAGCGGCGGCGTGAAATATTCCTGCTTGGTGATGACGATCAGCGGCCAGTAGAGATCGTTCCAGTGCGCGACCACCGAAAAGATCGCGAAAGCCGTGACTGCCGGCCAGGCATTCGGCACGATGACGCGGGCGACGATGCCGATTTCAGACATGCCATCGAGGCGGGCGGCGTGGATCAGATCGTCGGGCATGGCGCGGAAGAACTGCAGGAACATGAAGATCGCGAAGACCGAGATCGAGAAGGGCGCGACCAGGGCGGCGTAGCTGTTCAAGAGCGACAGGCTGTTGAAGCCGACATAGAGCGGCAGCGCCGTCGCATGGATCGGGATCAGCAGGCCGAGCATGACCAGCACCATCATCATGCGCGCCGCCGGGAATTTCAGCTTCGCCATGGCATAGGCGCAGGGGATGGCGATCAGCACCTGGAAGAAGAAGATCAGGCCGCAGACGAAGACGCCGTTGAACAGCAGCGTGCCCATCGAAACCTTGCTCAGCGCCTTGGCGATGTTCTCGACGTAATAGAAATGCGTCGGGATCAGCTTTAGTGCCGAAGTGAAGATATCGTCCTGCGCCTTGCCGGCGGTCGAGATCATGAAGATGTAGGGCGCGAGGAAGACGAGCGAGCCCAGGATCAGCAGAGAGAGGCGCAGGATGCGGCCGGGAGTGTAGCCTGTCGAGGTCATGTGTAATGCACCTGCCGGTCTTGGACGCGATATTGCAGGAAGGTCAGCACCACGAGGATAGCGAGAAACACCGTGGTCATTGCCGAGGCATAACCGACGCGGAGATAGACGAAGCCTTCCTGGTAGATGGTGAAGAGCAGGACTTCGGAGGCATGGTTCGGGCCGCCGTCGGTCAGGGCCTTTACGGTGTCGAAGACCTTCACCGCATTGATGATGCTGATTGTGGTCACAAACAGCGTCGTCGGCCCGAGCATCGGGCAGGTGACGAGCCAGAAGCGGTCCCAGGCCGATTTCGCACCATCGACTTCGGCTGCGGCGTAGAGTTCACGCGGGATGGCGGTGAGGCCTGCGAGAAACAGCACCATGTTGAAGCCGACCGATTGCCACACGCCGATGATCGACAGGCTGTAGAGCGCGGTCGCCGAGGCGCCAAGCCAGTTAGGGCCACGCACGCCGATCTCGCCGAGCAGCGCGTTGATCGGGCCGATCGTCGGATGGAAGAGATATTGCCAGACGGTCGCCATCGCGACGATCAGCGAGGCGACGGGCAGGAAATAGGCCGTGCGGAAGAAGCTGCGGCCGATGCCTTCGCTCTCGATCAGCAACGCGACGCCGAGGCCGAGCACGATCGAGACGGGTGCCACGATGGCGGTGTAGGTCGCCGTGTTCCAGAGCGATTTCTGGAAGGCGCGGTCGCGAAGCAGATGCGCGTAGTTCTCAAAAGCCACGAAACGCAGGCTCTTGTCGCCGAGCTGGAAATCCGTGAAGCCGAGTACGACGACGGCGACGATCGGCACGATGATGAAGAGCACGATCAGGATGATGGCGGGCAGAGCGAAGAGGAGAGCCGTACGGGCCTCGCTGCGTTCGCGTGCCGCGGCCGCCTGCATCGGCAGGGAGGTGGCAGCGATGCTAGCCATGCGCCTTCTCCCGCGTGGCATCGACCGTCGTCGGGCTCGCGCGCAAACGGCGGCCGTCTTCGGCGAAGACCAAGGCTTGCTCGGCCGTGAGCGTCAGCGCAACCGGCGCACCGGCGGATAGACCGGCGACTTCTGCCGGTGCGAGCTTGACGACCATGGTTTCGCCGATGGCGTCGAGCTTGGCATAGAGGATGACTTCCGAGCCTAGGAATTCCATGCGCTCGATATGGGCGGCGAGCGCATCCTGGCGGTCCTGGGAGAGCTGGACGAATTCCGGGCGAATGCCGAGGGTCACATTCCTGCCGGCAAAGCTGCTGTCGTCGAGCGCCAGCCGGATGCCGCCGAAGGCGACGGTGCCGTTTTCGGCGAGCGCCGGCAGCAGATTGATGCGCGGCTGTCCGACAAAACGGGCGACTTCCACATGAGCCGGGTCGTCATAGATCGTTTGCGGCGAGGCGATCTGCAGCAATTGCCCGCCGATCATGACGGCGACGCGGTCGGCCATCGACAGCGCCTCGGCCTGATCGTGAGTGACGTAGACCGTGGGAACACCGGCGCGGCGATGCAGATCGACGATCTCACCGCGGGCATGGACACGCAGATTGGCGTCGAGATTGGAAAGCGGCTCGTCCATGAGGAAGACGGCGGGACGGCGGACCATGGCGCGGGCCAGCGCCACGCGCTGGCGCTGGCCGCCCGACATCTGGCCCGGCTTGCGATCGAGCAGGTGATCGATCTTCAGCGAGACGGCCATGTCGCGGACATCGCGGATGATGCCGGCGCGAGCCGCGCGCTGGCCGGGGATGAGCGAGCCGATGAAGGGGAGGCGCTGGACGCGCGACAGGCGGCGCATGGCGAGCGGCACGGCAATGTTTTCCGAGGCCGTCAGGTGCGGATAGAGAGCGTAGGACTGGAAGACCATGGCGATGTTGCGATCGGCAGCTGCAACGCCGGAAACGTCGCTGCTGCCGAGGATGATTTCGCCGCTGTCGGCATGGTCGAGACCGGCGAGGATGCGCAAGAGCGTGCTCTTGCCGCAGCCCGAGGGGCCGACGAGGGCGATGAATTCGCCGGGCTGGACGTCGAGATCGACGCCCTTGAGGATGGCGTTGCCGCCGAAGGATTTGGCGATGCCGCGAAGCGAGAGTGCGCTCATTCGGTCGGCTCCTTTGCCTTGGGGGCGGCCTGCGGATAGACTTCCATGACAACATCATCGAGGAAGTAGGCAGTCATGCCGGGTACGGCGACGAGCTCCGTAGAGACCGTTTCGCTAAGTTCATGGATCGCTGCGCCGATCAGCCGTTCGCCGGGCATTTCGCGTTCCATCTTGTCGAGGATGAAGGCGCCGGGCGGTGCCCATACCAGGTTGGTGTCATTGAAGCGGCCTTCCCAGGTCCAGTGCAGGTGGCCGCTGCCGAAGAGGGCGACGTCGTGGGCCGCGATCAGATCGTAGAGACGGCGGCGCTGGGCCGGGCGCACGCTCCAGTAACCGGTATCGCCCTCATCGGGCGCATCAACGAAGAGCGGCTTGTGGGCGAAAAGGGCAATGCGACGCTCGCCACGGCTTTCGAGTATCTCCTGCAGCCAGTCGAACTGCTTCTGCTCCTCGGCATCCTCGACGCCCATGAGCAGGCTGTTGAGGCCGATCAGCCGCCAGTTGCCGACATCCTTCGCCCAATAATCCGGGCCGACGAGGCGGCGCCAGCGGTCCAGCCGTTCGGGATTGACGGGCTGATAGGAGCCGGGCAGGTGGCCGACATCGTGGTTGCCGGGGACGATGAGCATTGGCACGGAGACCTGCCGCATCATCTCCATGGAGAAGACGAGATCTTCATCCCTATCGGCGCCGTCAACGCTGAGATCGCCGGTATGAACGACGAGATCGGCGCCGCTTGCCTCGATCCATTTCGCCAGCGGCTCCCAATTGCCGTTGAAATGTGGCTTGTTGGGGCTCAAATGGGTGTCGGTGATCTGGATGATCTTCACGGCGCTTCTCCGAGGTCTTCAGAATGGTGCGCCTGTGGAAGGGATTGCCTTCAAATGGGCGCGTCTATGCGCTCTCTTTAGAAGGCGCCCATGTCAGTCAGGTAACAGGTCTTTTCAGCTGTTTTTCAGTTTTGTCATATCGCCGTCAAATGGCGCCGCCTTTCGCTTCGTGCCAAATGGAAGCACTGTACGCGGCGATGTCGGTGCTATAGATCGTTGCGAAAGGGGTCCGATATGTCATACGAAGAGAGCCGCATCACCAAACTCGAGGAGATGGTCGCTCATCAGGCCAAGACGATCGAGGAACTGTCCGACCAGATTGCCGAGCAATGGAAGGTCGTCGAACAGACCAGGCAGAAGCTCGACCGGCTGACCGAGCGGTTTTTGACGCTGGAGGAACAATCGCTCGAAGCGCCGGCCATTACCAAGCCGCCGCATTACTGAATCAGGTCACCGCGTCATTCACGTTTCGGTGTTACACGCGGGCGTGTGTAACAAAAGAGCCTGTCTTCCCGTATTTCTTTGTGACCGGAGCATTTGCATCGCGGTCGAGAGGAAATCACCATGAAGATTTTATCGACGGACATGATCCGATTCCGTTCAGCACGCTTTGTTCGCTTCGCCGGCCTGACAGCGGCAGTATTGCTTGGCGGCGTTGCGCTGCAATTTGTCGGCCGTGCTTCGGCCGAGGACGCGCGTGTCATTCCCGCACCGAGCATGGACGAGAAGGCAGCCTCTGCCAACACGGAGACGGCGGTGCTTGCCGGCGGCTGTTTCTGGGGCGTGCAGGGCGTCTTCCAGCACGTCAATGGCGTCATCAGCGCGACGTCAGGCTATACCGGTGGCAGCAAGGATGCGGCGCATTATGAAATGGTGAGCGGTGGCGATACCGGCCATGCCGAATCCGTGCGCATCGTTTTCGATCCGCACAAGATCAGCTACGGCCATCTGCTGCAGATCTATTTCTCAGTGGCACATGATCCGACGGAGCTGAACTATCAGGGGCCGGATACCGGGACGCAATATCGCTCGGCGATTTTCCCGACCAGCCAGTCACAGGCCGATATTGCCAAGGCCTATATCGATCAGCTCAACCATGCCAAGGTCTTCGACGCCATGATCGTCACCAAGATCGAGCCGGCGCGGCAATTCTATGCCGCCGAGAGCTATCATCAGGATTTCCTGACGACGCATCCGACGTATCCGTACATCGTCATCAACGATCTGCCGAAGATTAAGAACCTCGAGCATCTCTTTCCTAGGGATTATCGCCCCGACCCGGTTCTGGTGACCGCGAGCGCCGGCGCGAACTGACCGATAGCCGATGAGCTAACCGGCGAGCGATGCCCGCCGGTCACGGCCGCCTTGCAAGAAATGCTCATTACTCTCAGCGCGTCTGGTGTATTGCTGCGCCACCTGACATTCATCGAGAGTGCGCTTCGCCATGATCGTCCGCGACCGGCCGAATCTTTTCCAGCTTTTCTTCATCCTTCGTGGGTCGATCATCCGGCGTATCCTGCCGCAGATCATTGCCATCTTTCTGCTGTCAGCATTGATCGTCTGGGGCCATGAGGAGCGGCCGAACCTCATCGTCTCCTTCAACGGCTCGGCGCTATCGCTGCTCGGTATCGCGCTTTCGATCTTCCTCGGTTTTCGCAACAATGCCTGCTACGACCGTTGGTGGGAGGGGCGGCGCGACTGGGGGCAGCTCGTCCATCTCGCGCGTGGCTTCGCCCGGCAGACGTTGGTGCTGGAGAGTGCAGGGGAGGCCGGCATCGAAGCGCGCAAGGACCTGCTGCGCCTGACGATGGCCTTCGCGCAGGCGCTG
Organism: Martinezella dioscoreae; assembly: GCF_009176305.1. Classification (GTDB taxonomy): domain Bacteria; phylum Pseudomonadota; class Alphaproteobacteria; order Rhizobiales; family Rhizobiaceae; genus Rhizobium; species Rhizobium dioscoreae. The sequence continues at coordinate 24,773 of NZ_BLAJ01000001.1, forward strand.
GTCTGTCTTCTGCGGCCCGGCAGCGACGAGGGCAAGGTGTTTCGCCTGCTTGCTCCGAGCGAGGCGGAGTTTTACCATGCGGCCCGCAACAAGCCCGATCTCATTCTGCGCCTCATGTCTGCCGATCTGGCGCGATTGAAGGCACTGGGCACGATTTCGGATATCCAGTACCAGATGCTGGATATCACGATCGGCCAGATGGGTGCGGCCCAGGCGGCTTGCGAGCGGCTGCGCAATACGCCGCTGCCCTTTGGCTACACGCTGCTTCTGCATCGCACCGCCTATCTCTTCTGTTTCCTGCTTCCCTTCGGTTATGTCGATACGCTCGGCTGGGGGTCGCCCTTCGTGACCGCCCTGATCGCCTATACCTTCTTTGGCCTGGATGCGCTGGGCGACGAGCTGGAAGACCCTTTCGGCCATCGCCCCAATGCGCTCGCCATCGGTGCGCTTGCGGATACGATCGAGATCGATCTGCGCGAAGCGCTGGGAGAAACCGACCTGCCGCCGCTGCCGCAGCCCAAGGACTTTCTGCTGATGTGAAAATCGGCAAAAAATATTCTTTGGGCGATGGAATAGAATCCGGAGTGCTTCCGTATATAGGTGTATGGAACGCAAAGGACGCACATTCGATGTTTTAGGGCAGCTCGGTTCGCTGAGACGTTATGCCCGCTCGCTCGTGCGCAATGCGGACGAGGCCGAGGATCTGGTGCACGACGCGCTGGTCAAGGCCTATGAGCGCAAGGCTTCTTTCAGGCGCGACGGCAATCTGCGCACCTGGCTGCTATCGATCCTGCACAATGTGCATATCGACCGCCTGCGCCAGAAGAAGTCGTTGAACCGCCGTCACGAGGAGGCTGCGGCCGACCTCGAAACGGCATTGCCGGCATCGCAGGATCACACGGTTCGCCTGAACCAGGTCCGCGAAGCTTTCTTCAGTCTGCCCGAGGAGCAGCGCGAGGCGCTGCATCTGGTGGCGATCGAGGATCTCTCCTATCAGGAGGCGGCATCAGCACTTGGCATTCCTCTGGGCACGCTGATGTCCCGCATTGCCCGGGCTCGCGCGAGCCTGCGCAATTTTGAGGAGGCGACCTCCAAGGTTTCACATCTCAGGCTTATCGAGGGAGGCGGCAATGAAAATCGTTGATCCGATCATCGATACCGATCTCGACGCCTATGTCGACGGCGAACTGACGCTTGCGCGCCGTGTCGAGGTGGAATCCTATCTCTCGGAGCATCCGGAGATCGCCGCCAAGGTAATGGCCGATATGAGCATCCGCGGCGAGCTGCGCATGGCGCTGGCCGGAGAAGGCCATGTGGTTCGGGCGGAAACGCGTGAGGCCGCACGGCGGCTGGAACGCGGGCTGGTCTACGGCCGTATGCTGGGCTCTTTCCAGCGTGTTGCGGCCGTTGCCGTGCTGGTCACGACCGGCTGGGTTGCGCATACGTCCTTCGGCGCCTTTACGGCGAGCGAGGTCAGCGCGTCGACACGGCCGCCGGCCTTCGTCGACGATGCTGTGCGCGCCTACAAGACCACGGCCGTGCGCGAAGAAATCAAGCCGCAGTCGGCGGCTGCAAATTACAATCCGGATGAAATCCGCGCATCGACGGCAATCATTTTGCCGCAGCTGCCGGGCGACTGGCGCGTCACCGATGCGCAAATCTATCCGTCCGAATTCGGTCCGAGCGTCGAAATGATGGTCGATGCCGGCGCAGACGGACATTTGTCACTGTTTGCCGTCCGTCCGGGCAATTTCGCCGTGCAGGATGTCAGTCACATCAAGCGTGACGATGTCCAGGCTGCCTATTGGCAGATCGGGGAAGTCGCCTATGCGCTGATCGGCAACGGCAAGGCGGGTCAGCTTGACGGCGATGCCGAAAAGCTTGCCCGCAGCCTCTACTAGTTTGGATTAAAGGAGAACGACCATGAACCCGACCAATCCGCGATACGGCTACGGAGCCGCCGCCGGCTCTCAGGCGCTCTTCGACGAGGGGCTGCGCCGGCATATGCTGCGCGTCTACAACTACATGGGTATCGGCCTTGTCGTGACGGGTATCGTCGCGCTGATCGTCGGCACGACGCCGGCGCTCTATGTGCCGATCTTCCAGAGCCCGCTGAAGTGGGTCGTCATGCTGGCGCCGCTTGCCTTCGTGTTCTTCTTCTCGTTCCGCATCCAGTCGATGTCGGCCAGCACGGCGCAGATGATGTTCTGGGCCTTCTGTGCCGTCATGGGCCTGTCGCTGGCCTCCGTCTTCCTGGTTTTCACCGGCACGAGCATCGCGCGTACCTTCTTCATCGCCGCGACCATGTTCGGCGCGACCAGCCTCTACGGCTATACGACGAAGCGTGATCTCTCGAACATCGGCTCGTTCCTGATGATGGGTCTGTTCGGTGTCATCATCGCCAGCATCGTCAATATCTTTCTGGGTTCGAGCGCACTGCAGTTCGCCATCTCGATCATCGGTATCGTCGTCTTCGTCGGCCTGACCGCCTGGGATACGCAGAACATCAAGGAGCAGTATGCCGAAAACTACGATCAGGAATCGCAGCAGAAGCTCGCCGTCTTCGGTGCCCTGTCGCTCTATCTGAACTTCGTCAACATCTTCCAGTTGCTGCTGAATTTCACCGGCGAGCGGGAGTAGTTTGAAATTGCCTGCTTGAGCATGGTCAGAGCTAAAGGGCACTCCACGCCTTTGGTGATCATGCTCCGGTAATGCGTCTCCCTGGGGGCTTGTTGAGACGCATGACGCGCCTGCAGTATCTGCGCCGATACTGCAGGCGCAACTTTTTTGGGAGAACGGCACACGGGATGTGCACCGATATTCGCCGCCACGCGGCAAAGGGGAAGGTGCCGGATTAAAAGAGCACTGTCTAAAGAAAAGGCCCGATAGCGCAGATCTGCTGCCATCGGGCCTTTCATCATTGGAGATATGCGGTTTCTCGTCCGTCAGGAGACGAGCCTGATCTTACCATTCGGCGACGCTGCCGTCCTCATGGCGCCAGACAGGGTTGCGCCAGCGATGGCCTTCCTTGGCACGCTCGATGACATAGGCTTCGTCGACTTCGATGCCGAGGCCGGGTCCCTGCGGGATCGAAACGAAACCATCGGCATAGTGGAACACTTCCTTGTTGGAGATGTAGTCGAGGATGTCGTTGCCCTTGTTGTAGTGAATGCCGAGGCTCTGTTCCTGGATGAAGGCATTGTAGCTGACGGCGTCGACCTGCAGGCAGGCGGCAAGCGCGATCGGGCCGAGCGGGCAATGCGGGGCGAGCGCCACGTCATAGGCTTCGGCCATGGCCGCGATCTTGCGGCATTCGGTGATGCCGCCTGCGTGGGAGAGATCGGGCTGAAGAATGTCGACATAACCGTCCGACAGGACCGACTTGAAGTCCCAGCGCGAATAGAGACGCTCACCCAAAGCGATCGGCGTCGAGCAATGATTGGCGATTTCCTTCAGCGCCTCGCGGTTTTCCGACAGCACCGGCTCTTCGATGAAGAGCAGCTTGTAGGGTTCCAGTTCCTTGGCGAGTACCTTGGCCATCGGACGATGGACGCGGCCGTGGAAATCGACACCGATGCCGATATAGGGGCCGATTGCCTCGCGGATGGTGGCGATGGTGTCAACGGCCTTCTCCACTTTGTCATAGGTATCGACGATCTGCATTTCCTCGCAGCCGTTGAGCTTGATCGCCTTGAAGCCGCGGGCGACCACATCCTTGGCGTTGTTGGCGACGTCGGAGGGGCGGTCGCCGCCGATCCAGGAATAGACTTTGATCTTGTCACGCACCTGACCGCCGAGCAGCGAATGGATCGGCTGACCCAGCGCCTTGCCCTTGATGTCCCAGAGAGCTTGGTCGATGCCGGCCAGCGCCGACATGTGAACGGCGCCGCCGCGGTAGAAACCGGCGCGGTACATGACGGTCCAGTGATCCTCGATCAGGAAGGGGTCTTTGCCGATCAGATAGTCTTCCAGTTCGTGCACGGCGGCCTGTACGGTCAGCGCACGGCCCTCGACCACGGGCTCACCCCAGCCGACGATGCCTTCATCGGTCTCGATCTTCAGGAACAGCCAGCGCGGGGGAACGATATAGGTCGTCAGCTTGGTGATTTTCATGGGAATGATTCCGTTTGGCTTTGGGTTGTGTCAGCGGCGCGAGGCCGCAGATCTCCGGGTTTCGGGATTGGTTATCCGGCCTTCGTCCAGCCGTCGTTCGACAGCGAGATCGCGGGCCGCAAGATCGAGCATGCGATGGGCACAGGCGCGTGCGGCATCGCGGTCGCGCAGGCGCAGTGCCTCGACAAGTTCGCCGTGAACGGCAATCGCTTCGTCGCGGCTATCGGCGGCGACGTTGGAGGCGTGCAGAGCATATTTCAGGCCGGCATGCATGGCGCTGGAGAGGCGCCGGAACACCTGGTTGTGACTGGCGCTCAGAAGTACGCTGTGGAAGGTCACGTCGGCTTCGGTAAAGCCTTCCGGATCATCGCCGCTGTCGCGCATCTGCTGCCATGCACTCTCCAGGTCGGCAATTTCGCGGGCCGTGGCGCGCTCGGCCGCATATTCTGCGGCGGCGGGCTCTATGGTGCGGCGCGCTTCGAGAATGGAGCCGAGAATATCGAAATCGGCGATATAGGGACCCATCCATGCCAGCACGTCCTGGTCGAGAATGTTCCAATCGTCCTTGTCGCAAACGGTGGTGCCGATGCGCGGCTTGCCACGCACGAGCCCCTTGGACTCCAGCACCTTGAGGGATTCGCGGATGACCGTGCGGCTGACGCCGTACATTTCGCAGAGATCGTTTTCGCGCGGCAGGGTCGAGCCGGAGGGGTAGCGTTCGGCACAGATATCTTCGGCGATCGCCGCCGTCACGTTTCTGCGCACGCGCGGACGGCGGCCGGGCTGAGCCGATGACTCGTGCCCCTGTCTTTCGAGCGATTCCACCCTATCTCCTCCACACCGTTTCGCATGCTTTTCCGAATACCTTCTCTTTCGACGAGAGGGGCTTCCATGCGGGCGATGCCTTGCCGCGCTTCGCGCCCAGGTGAACGCGATGATATGGTAATCATCATACATTGGCAATATGCTTGTATGATGATTTAAAAAGGCTTCGATGAGGCTATCCGGGAACAATCCCTCGTCCCATGCTTTTCGAAATCGGCCTCGCTGCTGTTACGGCGGCGTCGTCTTGGGCGGATAGAAGAACTATGGTGACGATGCAGGCGGTCAAGCCGCTTGCCGTCGATCATCAACGGGAGGCGCGGTTCCGCTCCCGAAATTCATTCAACGACAAGGAGGATGACATGCAGATCAATCGCACAGGTTCGGCTCAATGGTCCGGTGGCTTGAAGGACGGCAAGGGTCAGATCTCGACGCAGAGCGGCGCGCTCAATCACTATCCTTACGGTTTTGCCAGCCGCTTCGAAGGCGTTGCCGGCACCAATCCGGAAGAGCTGATCGGCGCGGCGCATGCCGGCTGCTTCACCATGGCCCTGTCGCTGATCCTCAATGAAGCCGGTTTCACCGCCGAAAGCATGGAGACGACGGCCAAGGTGACGCTTGAAAGCGTCGAAGGCGGCTTCGCCATCACCGCAATCCACCTGACGCTGACCGGCAAGGTGCCCGGCGCCGATGAAGCGACCTTCACCGAGCTTGCCAACAAGGCGAAAGCCGGCTGCCCGGTTTCCAAGGCGCTTGCCTCCGTTCCGATCTCTCTGGAAGTTCACGCCGCCTGAGCGGCCTCTAAGGTCTTCGCGTCGCGCTGGCTGGCGCGGCGCGTTTCGTATATATTCCGCATTCGGGGCATTGGGCTGTCATTTCCATCGAAATGCAATGCTCACTTGGAGGGGCGAATGTCTGGAATTCTCTTGATTCACGTCGTCATCAGCTTGGTCGCCATCATCAGCGGCATCGTGGTAGCCTACGGCTTTCTCACCGCCGACCGTCATAATCGTTCGACGCTCGTCTACATGCTGACGACGGCTCTCACCAGCTTGACGGGTTTTCTGTTCCCGTTTCATGGCGTGACGCCGGCGATCATCGTCGGCATTATCTGTTTGCTGATCTTCATTCCGACGGCGCTGGCGCGCTACACATTCCACCTTGCCGGCATATGGCGTGCCATTTTCGTGATCGGCGCGCTCGTGTTGTTGTTCTTCAACTGTCTGGTGCTCATCATTCAATCGTTCCAGAAGATACCGGAGCTCAATGCGCTGGCGCCCACCGGAAACGAGCCGCCGATTCTCGCGGCGCAGGTGGCGCTTTTGGTGGTCATCGTCTTCGTCGGCTTTTTCAGCCTTCGACGTTTTCATCCGACACTCTTGAGCGCCTGACAACGCAGCGGCGGTGCCGCGATAAAATTTCGGACACTTTCGGCTTCGCCCCGCGAGGCTGTTGTCGATCGTTTAACTGTTGCTTCAAGTAGTTCGGCGCATTCTCGGTTTATTGAATAGCATCTAAAAGCCGCCCAAGTTGTGGTCGGCTTTATTGACATCGGCGCTCTGATGGTTTACGAGTGACGAAAATTGAAAATCGTCACTCGTAAACCATCAGGCCTGCTTATGCTCGATCTTTCCGACGTTAGCGCCGATCCTGCCCGCCAGGAAAACATCACGCGCATTCTCGATGCCGCCGAAAAGCTGTTTCGCCACTATGGCTACAGCAAGACGAACGTCGCCGATATCGCCCGGGATCTCGGCATGTCGACGGCAAATATCTACCGGTTCTTCGGCTCCAAGACGGAAATCCACCAGGCTCTTTGCGGGCGCATGCTCGGCCAGAGCTATCAGATGGCTCTTGGTATCCGTAATCAGCCGATCAGCGCGACCGAGCGGCTACGGGCTTACGCGCTATCTCAGTACAAGATGATATTGGAGACCATGCTGGATGAGCAGAAGGTTCACGAGATGGTCATCGTCGCCATCGAGCGCGACTGGCATGTCATCGAAAAGCATATCGAGCGTACGCAGGCGCTGGTCGCCGAAATCATCGCGGAGGGGATTGCTGCCGGCGAATTCGCCGAACAGGACCCGCATCTTGCCGCCAAATGCTTCGCTGCGGCGACCGTCGATCTCTGTCACCCGCAAATGGTGGCCCAGTGCCTTGCCAAGCCCTACCAGGCAGATCCCGAAGATATCATCGCATTCGTCATCAGGGCTTTGAAGAAATAGCAATGCGCGCACCGGATGGCCGGCGTGTTTCCACTTTTTGTTCGATTTTAGGAGAGCGACATGGTTTCGCTGACGACCAACACTCTACGGGCCGCTGCCGGTGCGGTTCTACTTGCAGCCTTGGGGCTCGGGCTTTCGGGCTGCAATGAGAAGAAGGAAGAGACGGCGGAGGTGATCCGGCCGGTCAAGGTCGTCGAAATCGCCCAGGCGGACACGACGCGCAAGCTCGACTATTCCGGCGCCGTTCGTGCGCGGACGGAAATGAATCTCGGCTTTCGCGTCAATGGCAAGATCATCGAGCGCAAGGTGGATATCGGCCAGAGGGTAAAGCCCGGCGATGTGATCGCCCGCATAGATGCCACCGACTATATCCTCGCCGTGCGCCGCTCGCAGGCCGATCTGGATGCGGCCGAAAAGCAGGTGCAGACGACCGAGCTTGCCCGCACGCGTGCACAGACGCTCTTTAACAAGAATGTCACCTCGAAGTCGCAGCTCGAGCAGGCGGAGCTTTCCTATGAGCAGGCCGTTTCGACGCGCGATTCCGCGGTGTCGGCATTGACCGAGGCGAAGAATCAGGTCGCCTATGCTGACCTGACCTCCGACATGAATGGTATCGTGACCGCAATCAATGCCGATGTCGGCCAGGTGGTCAGTTCCGGCACACCAGTCATCACCGTTGCCGTCGATGGCGAGAAGGAAGTGCAGGTCGCTGTCCCGGAAATGGACATCGCCCAGTTCAAGGTCGGCAAGGACGTCAAGGCGCGCTTCTGGTCCGACGCGGCGCTCGTGCTGGATGGAAAGGTGCGTGAAGTGTCCGGGAGTGCCGATCAGTCGCGCACCTTCGCGGTGCGTGTGAGCGTGCCGAACGATCCGCGCGTTCTGCTTGGCATGACCGCGACGATCGAGGCGCTTGCCGACAATACGCAGCCCTATGTTTCCATTCCGCTGAGCGCGCTTGCACAGAGGGACGGGCAACAGATCGTCTGGCTTGTCGACCGCAGTGCCGGCACTGTGCATTCCCGGACCATCAAGGTCGCGGACTTTTCCGATGACGGCGTGCGCGTGGCCGATGGCCTCAAGACCGGTGATGTCGTCGTTGCAGCCGGCACCCAGTTCATGAGCGAAAACATGAAGGTCAAGCTTCCGAGCGTCGGCGCTCAGCAGGCCTCCGCTGACACCAAAGCCGCTTCGGCGGATATCGTACGCTGATCCGGATAGAGGGGGACGACGTCATGTCCATCAATAGCACCTCTGGCGAGAGGAAGCGTTTCAACCTGTCGCGCTGGGCGATCGCCCATCCAAGCATCGCGCGCTTCCTGTTCGGGCTCATCATTATCGCCGGCGCGCTCGGCCTGACCCATATGGGTCAGAAGGAAGATCCGGATTTCACCTTCCGCGTCATGGTCGTGCAGACCGTCTGGCCCGGCGCCTCCCTGCAGGACATGGAAGACCAGGTGGTCAACAAGATCGAGCGCAAGCTGCAGGAAACGCCGCATCTCGATTGGGTCAAATCCTACACCCGCGCCGGTTTTGCCATCACCACCATCCAGATCAAGGGCGACACCAACACCGCCGAGGTGAAGGACGCCTTCTATCAGATCCGCAAGAAGGTCGGCGATATCGGCAACGAGCTGCCGTCCGGCCTGCTTGGGCCTTATTTCAACGATGAATTCGGCGATACCTTCATCACGCTGCATTCGATCAGCGGCGACGGCTACACCTATCCGGAGCTGAAGAAATTCGCCATCCAGGCCCGTGACATGCTGCTTTCGACGCCTGGCGTCGAGAAGGCCACCATCATCGGCGATCAGGCGGAGCAGATCTATATCGACGTCTCCTCCAAGGTTCTGGCGGAGCGCGGGCTGACGCTCAACGATCTGAAGAACGCCGTTGTCGGCCAGAACAATGTCGATCCGGCCGGTAATGTCGATACGAGCACGCGCTCCGTGCGTATTTCGGTCGAGGGTGACGTCAACAAGATCGAGGACATCAAGAACCTGCGGCTCAACGCCGGCGGGCAGGTGACTCGTCTCGGCGATATCGCTACCGTCACCGCCGGCCTGCAGGATCCCTATACAGCCAAGTTCCTCTACAATGGCCATCCGAGCGTTCAGCTCGGCGTCGTCATGGCTCCTGGCTTCAAGGTGACCGATGTCGGCAAGTCGGTTGAGGAAACCTATAAGCGCTTCGAAGCCTCGCTGCCGGTCGGCGTTCAGGTCGATCAGATCGCCAACCAGCCTGATGTCGTCACCGACGCGATCAGCGAGTTCATGCATGCGCTGGGCGAAGCTCTCGTCATCGTGCTGATCGTCTCGTTCCTCTCGATCGGCTGGCGTTCCGGCCTCGTGATTGCCATCGCCATTCCGCTGGTGCTGGCCGCGACCTTCGCCATCATGTACGAGTTCGGCATCGACCTGCAGCGCATTTCGCTCGGCGCGCTCATCATCGCGCTCGGCCTGCTGGTCGACGACGCCATGATCGTGGTCGAGCTCATGGAGCGCAAACTGGAGGAAGGCCTCGTCAAGCTCGATGCGGCCAGCTTCGCCTATTCCTCGACCGCCTTCCCGATGCTGACGGGCACGCTGATCACCACAGCCGGCTTCATCCCGGTGGGCTTTGCAGCGTCGACAGCAGGCGAATATGTCCGCACGCTCTTCTACGTCGTCGGCATCGCGCTCGTCGTCTCCTGGTTCGTGGCCGTGTATTTCACGCCATGGCTCGGCTACATGATCCTCAAGCAGCGCCACCATGCCGGCGAGCATCATGATGTGTTCGACACGCGCTTCTATCGCCGCCTGCACTCCTCGGTCGCCTGGGCCGTACGCCATCGCGTCATCGTTCTGCTGCTGACGCTTGCCGCCTTTATCGGCAGCCTGTGGTCCTTCCAGTTCATTCCGCAGAACTTCTTCCCGCAATCGTCGCGTCCGGAAATCCTCGTCGATCTCTGGCTGCCTGAGGGCACCAGCATCAAGGAGGTCGAGCGCGAGGCTCAAGCGCTGGAAGCCCGTATGGCCGATGATCCGGACAAGCGCTTCATCGCTACCTATGTCGGCCAGGGCGCGCCGCGCTTCTTCCTGCCGCTCGATCAGCAGCTTACTAACCCGAACTATGCCCAGATGCTTGTCATGGCCAAGGACGAGCCGGCTCGCGAGCGGCTGATCGCCAAGATGCGAGGCATCCTGGCGGCGGATTTCCCCTCCGTCCGTGGCAAGGTCGACCGCCTGTTCCTCGGCCCGCCCACAGGCTGGCCCGTGCAGCTACGCGTCATGGGTCCGGACCGGCAGGAGGTTCGCCGTATTGCCGACCAGGTGAAGCAGCGCTTTACCCAAAACCCGCTGCTCGGCGCCATCCATGATGACTGGCTCGAGCCGGTGCCGGCGATGAAGCTGGTGATCGATCAGGACCGTGCCCGCGCTCTCGGCGTTACCTCGCAGCGCATCCGCCAGATGCTGCAGGCCTCGATGTCCGGCTTCACGCTCGACAATTATCGCGAGGGTGAGGAAACCGTCGGGATCGTTGCCCGCGAGCCGGAGGCAAGCCGTCATCTGCTGACCTCGGTCAACTCCGTCTATATCCCGACCGACTCGGGCGGGTTCGTGCCGCTGTCGCAAGTCGCCAAGATCGTGCCCGTCATGGAGCAGAGCATCGAATGGCGCCGCGATCGTCTGCCGACTATCTCAGTGCGGGCAACCTTGCCTGATAACGTGCAGTCGAACGACGTGACGGCCAAGCTCTACAACGATATGGCTGATCTGAGGAGCAGCCTGCCGGCCGGTTACAAGATCGAGATCCAGGGCGGCGCCGAAGACAGCGCCGAAAGTCAGGCCTCGATCGCCGCCAAGGCGCCGATCATGCTCGTCATCATCGTCCTGCTGTTGATGGCGCAGCTGCAGCACTTCGGTAAGGCAATGCTGGTGCTGGCGACCGGCCCGCTCGGCATCATCGGCGCAGCAGGGGCTCTGCTCATCAGCGGTGCGCCCTTCGGCTTCGTCGCGATCCTCGGCGTCATCGCTCTGCTCGGCATCATCATCCGCAACTCGATCATCCTCGTCGACCAGATAGACCAGGATATCGCGGCCGGGATGGATAGGAAGGAGGCGATCATCGGCTCGGCCGTACGTCGTTTCCGCCCGATCATGCTGACGGCGCTGACGGCCGTTCTGGCGCTGATCCCGATCTCGCGCGGCGTCTTCTGGGGACCGCTCGCCTACGCCATGATGGGCGGCATTCTGGTCGCGACCGTGCTGACGATCTTCGTCCTGCCCGCCGGCTACGCCCTGTTCTTCGGCCGCGAGCCGAGGAGCAAGTCGGCGGAACCGCCGGCCAAGGAGCAGGCCGACGCGGAGGAGCAGAATACGATCCAGCTGCCGCCGGCCGTGGCGGCGGAGTAAGGCACCTGAAAGAAACAAATATCCCGGCTTCGAGCCGGGATATTTGTTTGAACCGTTCAGATCGATGGCAGGATCGTCTGTTTACCTTCGGCGATCTTGAGGATCGTCAGAGTTCCGCCCATCGAAACGGCCGTATCGATACCGATGCGGCTGAGACCAAAAACGGGATGCGAACCTGGTGTGTGGCCGTGGACCACCAGCAGCGGCAATTGCGGTCCGCCCGACAGGAACGGCTCACGAATCCACATCAGATCTTCATCCGTCTGCTCACTGAGAGGAAGGCCGGGTATGATGCCGGCATGGACGAAGAGTATCGAGCCGTAAGTGACAGCTATAGTTAGCGAACGCAACAGGTCGACATGCGCTGCCGGCATTGCCTTAAGCGTCATGTCGCGCAACTCCGCCACGCTGTAGCCTAGGTCGAAGAGCATATGTCTGGCGTCGATGCCGTAGGATGCGAGCGTCGGCAGGGCACCGAACTCCAGCCAATGGATGTTGCCATCGGGATCGTCCAGAAAGCGCAGGAACACGTCGTCATGATTGCCGCAAAGCGCATAGCGATCAAAGCCTTCAGGCGGCGGCGCGCTAAGATGCGCCAGGACATCGCTGGAACGTGGGCCGCGATCGACATAATCGCCGAGAAACAGCAGAAGCTTTCGGCCGGGAAGGGTGCGCGCATCCGCGATGATGTGCATTTCGGCCTCCATCATCTCATCATAACAGCCATGGATGTCGCTGAGCGCGTAGATCGCCGTGTAATCACGTCCGGTGAGATCGATGCGGTCTCGTTGATGCTGCATGAAATCGACCGTTTCCTGCCGGGTCGCGCCTGAACGGCCGCGGCAGTCCAATTGCTTGACATGGTGTCGAGAAACCCGCCTGTGGCGAGCCCATAGTAGACGGTATTCCAAGCGTCGATCCGCCGCAAGTCTTACGGGCACAGGCATTGGTCTGAACCGCTGAAATTGCAGGGAAATTCAGAACATCTTCGGCGGACCTCGTCCATAACGCGATCCCCAGAACGGTCGCTCAGCCGCGATAGGCGGCTTCGAGCCCGGCAATGTCGAGCTTGACCATGCCCATCCAGGCTCGCATGACACGAGCGGCCTTGGCGGGATCCGGATCGGCGATATATTTGCGGAGCACCGCCGGCACGACCTGCCAGTAGACGCCGTAGCGATCCGTAACCCAACCGCATTCCACCGGCGCGCCACCATCGACAAGGCCATCCCAAAGGCGGTCGACCTCAGCCTGATCGGCGCAATCCACCTCCAGCGAGATCGCATGATTATATTCGATGCGGTCGCCGCCGTTCAGTGCCATGAAGGACTGACCGGCGAGCGTGAAAGTAACGACCAGAACCTCATCGGGCTTGCCGGAGGGCATGTCGACAATGTTCTTCTGCACGTGATCGATCCGGGAATCGGGGAAGAGCGAAACATAGAAATTCGCAGCCTCCTCGGCTTCGCGCGCAAACCACAGGCATGGGGCAATCTTGGACATCGGGTGCTCCTCTCTCGTTGGGTACCCCAAGGACGAAAGAGGAGCGGCAAAGCCGACAGGATTGCGGAATTTTTCGAGTTCGTGCCGACAGTCGAGCGGCTAGACCAAGCGGCCGCCACCATCGATATGCAAGATCTCTCCCGTCACAAAGCGGTTGGCCATCAGGAAGAGGATCGCCTGCGCGATATCTTCCGGCCGGCCGATATTGCGGCTCGGCAGGGTCGAGGCGGTCTGTTCGAGCACCTGCCGCTTGGCCTCGCCCATCAGGCCATCGAGCAGCGGGGTATCCACCCATCCCGGCGAAACCGCGTTGATGCGCATTGGCGACAATTCGATGGCGAGGGCGCGAACCGTGCTTTCGACCGCGGAAACGGCGGCCGCCACGACCGCACCGATGGCGGCGGGACGGGAGGCTAACTGCCCGGAGGTCATGGTGATCGAGCTTGCAGGATGCAGCAGGGGAAGAGCAGCCTTGATGGCGAGCAAGGGCCCGATCAGCCGTTCGTTCATGACCTTCGAGAGATCAGCCTCGGACTGATCCTTCAGCGACTGCAGGTGCACGGTCCCCGCCGTGATCAGCAGATGGTCGATTCTTTCGATCCCCGCAAACATCGCCGGCTGCGGGGCGGCAATATCAGAGACGATCTGGACCGCGCCACCGATCGCCCCGGCGGCTTCCCGAAGACGCTCAGGGTTGCGGGATAGTAGAAAGAGATTTGCGCCGGCTTCCTTAGCCTGTCTGGCCGTTGCCAAGCCGATCCCCGAGGAGCCGCCGATGATGACGATGTTCTGACCTTGGAACGATTGAGGCTGCGGATTGCCCGTTTGAATGGTGCTGGTCTGCAAGACTGGTTCTCCGATTGGGTTGTTGACCGGCCGGAAGATCGTCGATCGGCATATGCTCGGGAAGAAAGCGAATAGCGATGTCATTTATCGTAAAAGACGATAAGATGTGGTCATGGATATGCTTTCCGCCATGCGCATCTTTACCCGCGTCGTGGAACGCGGCAGCCTTTCGGCCGCCGCGCGCGATCTTGGCCTTGGCCAGCCCACCGTCAGCGAGCGTGTCGAAAAGCTGGAGAAGCATCTGGGGGCGCGGCTCCTTTACCGCACGACGCGTTCTGTGCAGGCGACCGATGCCGGTGCGCGCTTCTATGATTATGCCAAGCGCGCCATCGAAGCAGCCGAAGAGGCTGAGGCTTCCGTCGCCTCGGCCGAGACATCGCTGACCGGAACGTTCCGGATCGCCGCGCCGCATGGGCTTGGAGAGATGACATTGCCGAGGCTGCTCGTCGAATTTCAGACGCGGCATCCAGCTTTGGCCATCGATGTGATCCTGAACGATCGCTTCGTCGATCCGATGACCGAAGGCGTGGATCTCTCCATCCGCATCGGTGAGGTTGGCAGCGGCAATTTCATCGCCCGCCGACTGGGGACTATGCAGCGACTCATGCTGGCCGCTTCCGGCTATATCGAGCGGCATGGGTTGCCGCGCGAACCGGCAGAGTTGGCAGCCCACCCTTTCATTCGTTTCCCAGGCTTCGCGGCGGATGAGCGGCTGCATCTAATCGGTCCCGACGGCGGCCCGGTGGAGGTGCCCATCCGCACCGCGTGGCGCGTCAACCACTGGCGGCCCCTCATGGAGGCGGTATTGGCGGAAAGGGGAATAGGCGCTCTGTTCACATTTGTCTGCGGCCGGGAGATCGCCGATGGCAAGTTAGTGCCCGTACTTCCTTCCTACGAGTTCAGGCGAGTGGGTGTCCATGCCATCTATCCGCCTGGACCGCGACCGGCTGCCCGGACAAAGGCTTTCCTTGCGTTACTCGCCGAGCGGATGGATCTCCTCCTTGGCGAGGCACATGAGCCTTCTTGAAGGACCTATCAACCGCCTGCCAGCCTCTCCGCGAATTCGATCGCCTCTATCAGGCTGCGCTCATTGGCAATGCCCTTGCCGGCAATGTCGAAGGCGGTGCCGTGGTCGACGGAGGTGCGCACGATCGGCAGGCCGAGGGTGATGTTGACGCCGGAAAGGTCAATCCATTTGCCCGTCGCCGGATCGATCTCGAAACCGAGCAGCTTGACCGGAATATGCCCCTGATCGTGATACATGGCGATGACCGCGTCGTACTGGCCGGCGCGCAGCTTGACGAAAACCGTGTCGCCGGGAACCGGGCCGACGATATCGAGCCCATCGGATACCGCCTTGGCGATGGTGGGCGCGGAGATATCGATATCCTGCCGGCCGAAGAGGCCGCCTTCGCCGGCATGCGGATTGAGCGCTGCCACCGCGATCTTCGGGCTGGCGATGCCGAGGTTTTTGAGCGCCTTGTGCGTGAGGTCGATGACGAGCCGCAGCCGCTCGGGCGTCAGGCGCTTCGGCACATCCTCCAGCGCGACATGGGTGGTGACGTGGCTGACGCGCATATTGCCGTGGGCGAGCATCATCACGGAGCCGCGCGCGCCGGTAAGCTCCGCCAGCAGTTCGGTATGGCCGGCATAATGGAAGCCGGCCTTGTTCAGCGCTTCCTTGTTGAGCGGTGCGGTGACGATGCCGCCGACCTTGCCCGATAGCGCCAGCTGAACGCCCTTTTCGATCGCCTTGAAGGCCATGCGGCCGCCATCGGCGGAAAGCCGGCCCGGCAGGATCGGCTCTCCTTCCGCATCGGCCTGGAGGAAGCAGAGATTCGGCCAGTCGCCCTCCATCTCAGCTTCGGGGATTTCGATATCGAGGCCGAACTGCTTTTCGGCAAGCCGCAGGGCAGGGCCGCTGCCGATAATGGTTAGTTTCAACTTACCATCGTCGAGCCTGCCCTTCAAGCGGGCGGCAGCCTTGACGATAATTTCCGGGCCGATACCGGCGGGGTCGCCCATGGTGATTGCAAGATGTTGCGTCATGGTTCTTCTCCTCCGGCAATCAGCCCGTTTTCACTCAAGAGATCGCGCCATAGGGTGGGGCCGCCGAATGCGCCTGATTTCGAGATGACCGTCGTGCCTTCCCAGGGACCGCCGACGATCGTCGAGCGCGGCAGGCCGGGTGCTGCCTGGCCGGTGATGCTGAGGGCTGACACGTTGAGCGCCGAACAGAGATTGCGCAGGGTCTCGCCGCCCGCGACGATCAATGTCCCTGGGGCGGGCAGTGCCTTGACCATGCCGCCGAAGCTCGCCGCGATCCGCCTTGCAGCATCATCGCGTTCAAGCCCCGTCGGCAGGTCGAGGCTGACCATGGCGACGCCGCTTTGCCGGATTTGATGATCGATAGTATCGGCATCGGCCCCTTCCGCAAGCTTCAGCCAATTGGGGCCGCAGGCCTGGAGCTGCGCCAGCGTGATTGGCTGATCCGAGCCGAACAGACCGAGCACCGGCCTCCGCAGCTTGCGCGAGATAGGGACCGATGGCGCTGAGTGGCGTTCGCCTTTGTCCTTGTTTGCGCGAGGCAGGTGATGAGTCGCCAGCTCGATATTACGCGCTAGAGCCCGGGCAAGGCCGCCTGTGCCGCTCCAGAGGACCGGCCCCTTCAGCTCAGATGAGACCCATGCGATGATGGCATCGAGATCATCATCCGTGTGCGCATCGAAAACATGGATGCCATCCGGGATGGACTGGCCTTCGAGCCTATCGAGTGGTGTGTTAAAAGCCGGCAAACCCTCGGCGCGCAAATGCGCTGTTATATCGCCGCTGATGTCGCGCCAGGCGTCCTTGCCGGCATAAAGCACCTGCCGTCCGCCCCGCGTGTGCCGCCCGTGATGCGGGAATGCCGGCGCGAGGATGCAGTGGCGCCAGTGGCCGAGCCGGAAGCAGGCTGCGAGCTCCACAGCCCAGGGGCCGCGAAACAGGCTGTCCACCTTCTTGAAGGCGAGATCGGCGCCCTGCAGCAGCGGCGCAATGCCGCCGACGATCACTTCTGCTTCGGCGGCCGTTTTCTCGCGAGTACCGCTGTCGATCGCGAGACAATCCGGCAGGTTCTCGGAAAGCGCATCGCTGCGCTCCACGTCGATCGGCCCGTAGACACCCACGAATTCGACGGCGGTATCGAGTGCGCCGGTCAAGTCGTCGGCAATGAGGCGGAGGGTGGGCATGAACTCAACGAGCCTTGCGGGTATGGGATATGGAAGCAAGGCCTTACGGCTGCTTGAACGAAGCGCAATCTTCAGCCTTCCAGGGGCCTTGTCAACGCTTGCTTTGTCATCGTTTCATTGATCGGGACCGTGACAATCATCGTGTTCTCGCAGGCGCCTAACCGAGTGTCGCTAACGACGGCTCGCGCCTGCGAGAAAGTCAGTCCTTCCGCAAGTCAGGAAAGTCGGTGCTCAGCGTAACATCCTTCCAGGCATCGAAATTCGCCTTGAGCGCTTCGAGGCGCTTGTAGGCGATATCGAGTGCCGGAGCGCCCAGCAGCAAGCGAAGCGGCGGCACCTCGGCTTCGACCGCCTTTATGATGGCGGCCGCGGCACGCGAGGGGTCACCCGGCTGATTGCCGGAGGATGCTTTCGTGGATTGGCGGCGCTTTCCGGCGGTGTCGTCATAGTCCTCGATCCGGATCGGGGATTCGACCATCGAGCTTCCGGCCCAATTGGTGCGAAACGCGCCCGGCTCGACAATCGTCACCTTCAAGCCAAGTGGCGCAACCTCATAGGACAGGGATTCCGAGATCGCTTCAACGGCAAACTTCGTCGCGTGATAATAGCCTGTCGCAGCGAATGCGACCAAGCCGCCCAATGAAGAGATATTGACGATATGGCCCTTTCTGCGGGCGCGCATCCCGGGCAATACTTCCTTGGTGACATTGATGAGACCGAACAGATTGGTTTCGAACTGTTTGCGCACGCCCTCATCGTCGCCTTCCTCGATGGCGGCGAGATAGCCATAGCCTGCATTGTTGACGAGCACGTCGATCCTGCCAAAAGCGGCGATGGAAGCGGCCACGGCCGCGCGGATCGTGGAGATGTCGGTGACATCGAGGCGCAGCGCCAAAGCGCGTCCTTCGTGTTCCGCGACAAGGGCTTCAAGTTTCTCAGGCTGCCTTGCCGTTACGACGGCCCGCCAGCCCCGCTCGAGTACGGATTTTGCAAGTTCATATCCAAGGCCGGCGGAGGATCCGGTGATAAGCCATACGGGTGTGTCGCTCATGGTCTGCTCCTTTGTTTGCATGTTTTGGTAGCCTTCCGTCGAAGGATTGCCTTGAGCAAAACTAGGGGCGACTGATGCCCAGGCGTTAGGGCAGAAGGACCAGAGTTTCCTACGATCCTTCCAATTTTGCCTGTTGGCGATATCATGTGTAGGAAATGTCGCCATCATCGAAAGCCGAATTTATGGACCCGTCGACACAGCTGCTAGAGCTGATCAGCCGCCACGCCGCCGCTC
The DNA here is from genome assembly GCF_009176305.1 of Martinezella dioscoreae. Lineage (GTDB taxonomy): Bacteria > Pseudomonadota > Alphaproteobacteria > Rhizobiales > Rhizobiaceae > Rhizobium > Rhizobium dioscoreae. The sequence goes on from NZ_BLAJ01000001.1 coordinate 43,191, forward strand.
CGAAGCAGGCGACCGAAGTACAGGGGCTGACGCTTTATAGAGTTGAGCAGCCGACGCTGCCGACGGATACCGTCTACAGTCCGAGAATCTGCATGGTATTGCAGGGGACGAAGACGATCCGGCTCGGAGAGCGGGTTTTTAGCGTCGATTCCTCGCAATATTTCATCGCGACGGTCAATCTGCCGGTGTCTGCGCGGATCGAGCAGGCCGATCCTGCCAGCCCGCACCTGGCGCTTTCCTTCGAACTGGAGAGGGAGGAGATCGCAAAGCTCCTTGCGGAGGCTCCGGTGATCCATGCGGCGGAGCCTCGCGATCACGCCGGAATTGCGGTGTCGCAGCAGACGCCGGAGATCGTGAGTGCTGCATTGCGCCTTGTCTCCTGTCTCGACGCGCCTGACGATATCGAGATGATGGCAAAGCTTGCCAAGCTTGAACTCTATTACCGGCTGCTGCGCGGCGAGCTCGGGCCGATGCTGCGGCAGCTTGCCACGCATGGCACAAATCTGGCGCAGATCGGCCGCGTCACCGACTGGATCAAGGGCCATTTCGCCGAGGCCATGAGTATCGGCAAACTAGCCGACATGGCGGGAATGAGCCCCACATCGCTGCACCGGCATTTCAAGGCTGTGACATTGATGACGCCGTTGCAATATCGGGCGCTCATCCGGCTGCAGGAAGCGCGTCGCCGGCTGCTTCTTCGCGAGGGCAATGCACGGGAGATCGGATTTGAGGTCGGTTATGACAGCCAGACGCAGTTCACGCGTGAATACCGCAAATTGTTCGGTCGGCCGCCGGCGACGGACGCGGCCTTTCTCAGCGGCAGATGACCGAGATTCGCAGGATATTTGTTCTGGAGAGTGAAGCGCACCGGGTTTGCCGATATCTGGCCATGTTCCTGCCTTAGCGGCAGGAGCGATCATGTTTCGTCGCCTTAAGGAGGGCAGGGTGAGCTACGATTTTCATGTGGGCCAGAAGGTCGTCTGCATCGACGATACGTTCAAGCATGTCAGCATCGATCAGCTGATCCGCAAGGGAACGATCTACACCATCCGCTGGGTCGGCGAATACACGCATTATGTCGATGGCACGTTCATCGGCGTGAAGCTGGAGGAGATCCATCGCGGCAATGACGACGGCCCGGAAGGCTATGGCGCCGCCGACATGCCCTATCGCGCCAGCCGCTTCCGCCCGCTGGTGAAGGACAAGATCGCCTCGCTCAGAAAGCTACTCGCGCCGACGCCGGATGCGCCTGCCGAGCCAAAGGTGAAGACCAAGAAGACGGAAAAGGTCTGAGGGCAGGCGGCATCGAGGCTTGCCGCCCCTCTGGATTACACCTGCCGCGCCCGCGCCAGACCGTGCTCGATCAGGCGGCTGACGAGCTCCGGATAGGAAATGCTCGAGGCATCCATGGCCTTGGGATACATGCTGATATTGGTGAAGCCGGGCATAGTGTTGATCTCGTTGATGACGGTGCTACCATCCGGCCGCAGAAAGAAATCGACGCGCGCCAGCCCTTCGCATCCGAGCGCCCGGAAACCATCCGCCGCCATGCGCTTCAACCCCTCTGCCGTGTCGGCCGGAATATCCGCCGGCACGGTGACGACGGCGCCGTTCTGATCGAGATATTTCGCCTCGTAGGAATAGAAGCCGTGGGTCGCGGCCGTGGCGATCTCGCCCGGCACGGAGACGAAGAGCGAACCGTCAGGCTCTTCCAGCACGGCGCATTCGATCTCGCGAGCGCGCACGAATTCTTCCACCAGCACCTTGCGGTCATGCCGGAAGGCCTCGGCCAGTGCTGCCCCGAAGGCCGTGGCATCCTGCACTTTGCTGACGCCGACCGACGAGCCCTGGCGCGTCGGCTTGACGAAGACGGGCGAGCCGAGCGTGGCGGCAATCTCATTGAAATCAGGCTTTTCGCCACGCGTGAGCGTAACCGAGCGTGCCACCGGCAGGCCGGCCTCGCGCAGCAGGCGCTTTGCCATATCCTTGTCGATCGCGTTGGCCGAGCCGAGAATGCCGCAGCCGACGAGGGGCAGGCCGACGATCTGGGCAAGCCCCTGAATGGAGCCATCCTCGCCGTTCAGCCCATGCAGCACCGGAAACAGCACATCGACCGCAGGCAGCTCACGTGCGCCAGACCCCTCCAGCGCCATCAGCCGGCCCTTGCCGCCCGGAACCAGGCAGACTTGCCGGCCCTCATAGGCAACCGGCTCCGGCAGCGCGCCACCCTTTTCCTCCACCAGCAGCCAGCGCCCGCCGCGATCGATCAGGATCGGCACGATCTCATATCGCCCGCCATCGATCGCCTTGACGACATTGCGGGCCGACATGACGGAAACCTCATGCTCGGTAGACTGACCGCCAAACAGAACGGCGACGCGTAGTTTCGACATTGAGGCTTTTCTCCCGGGCCAAGAAGGATGTGATGAGAGAAAGGTTTAAACGGGGGATTGCAGCGGAATTGGGGAGGGATGAGGTGTGCTGTCACAAGAACAGATTTGTACGTGCCGGAGTTCGTATCATGCCAGGGCGCGCAGCTCCCCATCTGCATTGTCCAATTTGGGGAAAGGCAGAGCCTGATCGAAGACCGGCCACAATTCGTTGAGTAGGATTTTCGTTGCGCCATCGAAGTGGTTTAGACCAAGCGGCACGGGGAAGTGCAGAATGAAATCAATACCTGCAAGGTCGCCACAGAAGGTGGTCTCGATCGGATTAAGATTATCGTACATCAGGACGATGCCGACGTTTCGCGGTTGGTAGTTCCGCGCAAGCTCGACGAGATCGATCTGCATGGGTGCGTAGGCGTCAATATAGTCCTTTGCGAGCACGATGGGATCCTGTCCAAGCCGCGCACCCTGCCAGCGGCTTTCCAGTGTCGTCCTTTCGATGCGGGCGAACAATTCAGGCCGAAAGCCGGTTTGGGGATTGATCGCGAAAGAGAGAATCGTGGCGTCGCTGCCGCTGTGCTTAAGCCGTTGATCCAGCAGTAACCCCATTCTGATCGCCGCGTATCCGCCGGCGCTGGAGCCAATCATTTTGATCGCCGCAATGTCATGTTCGACGATGTAACGCATAAGGATGCCGAGAATGCGGTCCTGATGCTCAAGATACCAGGAACCCTTCTCTTCCACGAACCAGATGGCATGCGCATCGTAGCGGATGATTTTTCGATAATTCTGGAATTTTGTTCCGAAGGGCCTGCCGGGCTGTTTGCGGGGGCGATTCTCCGCACCATAGGAATTGAAGTAGACGATCAGGTTATTGGAGCGATTTTGTCGGACAACCGAGAGCAATTCTCCCTTTTGCGGAGCCGTCGTCTCAAAAATCGCTCGAAGTTCTCCGCCAATCATGATCGAATTTCACCCTCGGCCACAACGAATCTGATTGGTGTATTATGGCGCAAACGCCAAGTTCAGGTAACGCGCAATCTTACGCTGCAGCTCAACGGATTAAGAGATTTCCGGAGGAAAACTGGTGCTGCTAGAGAGATTTGAACTCTCGGCCTCTCCCTTACCAAGGGAGTGCTCTACCCCTGAGCTATAGCAGCATTCCGTGGCGCTGATAGGTGCGCCGTATTGGGCGAGGCGGCTATTGCCATAGGTCGGGGCGGAGTGCAAGCCGCAAATTGCAAGTTCTGTGAAAGTTCGTTGGAAAAAATGTGTCGGTCTTTTGAAGGCCGGGGTTTTCGGCTATCAGAAATTCATGGCTGCGGATAAGACGAAAATCGATGAAGGGCAGGCTTTGCAGGGCGGTTCGACCCCCAGCGGGGTGAGCGGCGAGGCGGGCGCGCGGGCGGATGCCCAGCAGGTCACGGAGGCGGATCGGCGGCGCGAGCGTGCGGCGCAGAAGCTGCGCGAGAATCTGGCGCGGCGCAAGCAGCAGGTCCGGGCGCGGCGCGCCGGGCAGGCGGACGAGACGGATGGGCTGCCGGGCGCAAAGCCTGGGGATAGTGCCGATTCCGCCGCAAAAAGGGACGAATCGCAATGATTGATGTCGCCCATCATCAATCGAATTGATGCGTTAATCTATTTCGTCTAAAGAGCGCCTTTTACCAAGGTGCACGAAACCTGGCGCCCGCGATTTGAGGCGCCCGGGACTATCAGGAAAGGCGGGCCTCGCCCGTATTGCTTATATGGATCGTATCAGGATTGTCGGCGGCAATGAGCTCAACGGTATCATTCCGATCTCCGGCGCCAAGAATGCCGCCCTGCCGCTGATGATCGCCTCGCTGCTGACAAGCGATACACTGACGTTGGAAAACGTGCCGCATCTCGCCGATGTCGAGCTCCTGATGCGTATTCTCGGCAATCACGGCGTCGATGTCGCCGTCAACGGCCGGCGCGAGCGCCAGGAAGACGGCTATTCCCGCACGATCCATTTCACCTGCCGCACCATCGTCGATACGACCGCACCTTATGAGTTGGTCGCTAAGATGCGCGCGAGCTTCTGGGTCATCGGGCCGCTGCTCGCCCGCGAGGGCCAGGCGCGCGTGTCGCTGCCCGGCGGCTGCGCCATCGGCACGCGCCCGGTCGATCTCTTCATTGAGGGCTTGCAGGCGCTCGGTGCCACCATGGAAATCGATGGCGGCTATATCAATGCCACCGCGCCGAAGGGCGGCCTCATCGGCGCACGTTATGACTTCCCGAAGGTTTCCGTTGGTGCGACGCATGTGATGATGATGGCCGCCACGCTTGCACGCGGCACCACCGTCATCGGCAATGCGGCCCGCGAGCCCGAGATCGTCGATCTCGCCAATTGCCTGATCGCCATGGGCGCCAAGATCTCCGGCGCCGGCACCAGCACGATCACCATCGAGGGCGTCACCTCGCTCTCCGGCGCCCGCCACCGCGTGCTGCCCGACCGTATCGAGACCGGCACCTATGCCATGGCCGTTGCCATGGCCGGCGGCGACGTCACGCTTGAAAACACCGATGTCGCGCTGCTTGACACCGCGCTCGAAAGCCTGCGCCGGGCCGGCGCCACGGTTTCGCCGACCAATAACGGCATCCGCGTCATGCGCAATGGCGGCGGCATCCAGCCGGTCGACGTCGTCACCGATCCGTTCCCCGGCTTCCCGACGGACCTGCAGGCGCAGTTCATGGCGCTGATGACCCGCTCCTCGGGCGTCTCCAACATCACCGAGACCATCTTTGAAAACCGCTTCATGCATGTGCAGGAGCTCGCCCGCCTCGGCGCCAAGATCTCGCTTTCCGGTCAGACCGCCCGCGTCGAAGGCGTTCAGAAGCTGAAGGGCGCGCCCGTGATGGCGACCGATCTTCGCGCCTCCGTCTCGCTCGTCATCGCCGGCCTTGCCGCCGAAGGCGAGACGGTGGTGTCGCGCATCTATCACCTCGATCGCGGCTTCGAGCGGCTGGAAGACAAGCTGACGCGCTGCGGCGCCGTAGTCGAGCGCATCAGCGACTAAGGCTCATCGCTGCCCCCCACAATCGCATATGGTGGGATCATCTTCGGAAACTCCTTCTCCCCTCGGGGAGAAGGTGGCCCGAAGGGTCGGATGAGGGGGCTGACTGATTTGAATTCACGAGTTTTCGTACTCCTGGCAGGCACCCCCTCATCCGCCTGATGGCACCTTCTCCCGAGGGGAGAAGGGTGGCGGCAACGATTTCAGCTCATATGCGATTGTCCTGCCTCCCGGGCAGTCCTCCGGTTTTTGCATTCCGCTGTCGCAAAAGCGCGACAGCATTTTGGATGATCGGGCTTATTTCCATCCATCGGCGCGAAGAGAGCGGGCCAGCCCGCTTTCTTCGGTTGCGTCTTTTGCGCTCCCATCCTATGTCCAGAATGAGGGAACGCCGGCAATCGTGCTTGCCGGGGGTTCCAATGGCGCGATCAGGGATAAAGGACGAATGAGCGATCTCAAGCTAATGGCACTCGACACCGAGGACCTGGATGTCATCTCTGCCTATATGCAGGATAGCGTCTTCAAGGTCGGCGACATGTCCTATGCGCCGAAGCAAGAGCAGTTTTCGCTCGCGGCCAACCGTTTCGTCTGGGAACAATCGGACCAGCGCAGCAAGCCTTACGAACGCCATCGTTCCGCGCTGGTGTTCAAGCGCGTGCAGGCCGTGCGCTCCAGCGGCTTCGACCGGCGCAACCGCGACGAGGTTCTCTCGCTGCTCGCCATCCGCTTCGAGCAGAAGGGCGAGGGGCCGGACGGCACGATAGAGCTTGCCCTAGCCGCCAACGCCACGATTGCGCTCGATGTCGAATGCATCGAGGCCCAGCTTGCAGATATCGGCGGCGCATGGGAAACGGCCCACAAGCCCCGACATCCGGATGCGGGCGAATAGGCAGCGACGGTTGGATTTTTGCCGCCGCAGGCGGCCGCAGTGAAAGAGGAATATCAGTTTGGCTATCTGGCTGGATCAGGCGTCGGAAGGGTTCGAGCAGCAGTTCGCCGCGTTCCTGACGACCAAGCGGGAAGTGTCCGAGGATGTGAATGCCGTCGTGCGCGGCATCATCGACGATGTGCGGGCGCGCGGCGATGCCGCCCTTGCAGACTATTCTAAGAAGTTCGACGGCGTCGATTTCGCCGTAACGCCGATGCGCGTCAGCGAAGCGGAGATCGATGCGGCGATCGCGGCCGTTCCGGCAGAGGTTCTGGGCGCGCTGAAGGTCGCCGCCACCCGCATCGAATCGCATCACCGCCGGCAGCTGCCGAAGGACGATATCTATGAAGACGATCTCGGCGTCGGCCTCGGATCGCGCTGGACGGCGATCGAAGCGGTCGGCCTCTATGTGCCCGGCGGCACGGCGAGCTATCCGAGCTCGGTTCTGATGAATGCCGTGCCGGCCAAGGTCGCTGGCGTCGACCGTGTCGTCATCGCAGTGCCGGCGACCGGCGGCGCCGTCAATCCGGCCGTGCTTGCCGCGGCGCGCATGGCCGGCGTCAAGGAGATCTACCGCATCGGCGGTGCGCAGGCGATCGCGGCCCTTGCCTACGGCACAGGGACGATCAAGCCGGTCTATAAGATCACCGGCCCCGGCAATGCCTATGTGGCGGCAGCCAAGCGCCAGGTGTTCGGTACTGTTGGTATCGACATGATTGCCGGCCCCTCCGAAGTGCTCGTCATCGCTGACAAGAACAACGATCCGGACTGGATCGCCGCCGATCTGCTGGCGCAGGCTGAGCATGACGAAAGCGCCCAATCGATCCTCATTACCGACGATGCCGAATTCGGCAGAGCCGTGGAAGCGGCGGTAGAGCGGCAGCTGAAGCAGCTCAGCCGCTCGCAGACGGCAGCGACGAGCTGGCGGGATTTCGGCGCGGTTATCCTGGTCGCCGAAGTGAAGCAGGCCATTCCGCTTGCCAACCGCATCGCGGCCGAGCATCTGGAACTGGCGGTCGATGATCCCGAGCCGCTTTTGGCCGGTGTTCGCAATGCCGGCGCGATCTTTGTCGGCCGTCATACGCCCGAAGTGATCGGCGATTATGTCGGCGGCTCGAACCATGTGCTGCCGACGGCCCGCTCTGCACGCTTCTCCTCCGGGCTGTCGGTGCTCGATTTCGTCAAGCGCACCTCTATTCTCCGGCTGGGGTCGGAGCAGCTTCGCGCACTCGGGCCGGCGGCGATCGCGCTTGCCAATTCCGAGGGGCTGGATGCGCATGCGCGGTCGGTTGCGATCCGCCTCAATCTCGAGGGGTAAGGCATGGCGAAGGGCGTCTTCCGGCTGAGCGATGTGGTCCTGGACGACACGATCGGCCGCTCGACGCCTGATGTCGAGCACGAGCGCGCCGTCGCCATCTTCGACCTGATTGAGGAAAACAGCTTCGAGCCTGTGGGACATCAGGGCGGCCCCTATCTCCTGAACTTGTCGCTGGTCGACCAGAAGCTGGTCTTCGACATCCGCATGGAAGATGGCGGCGTTGTCGCAACTCATATCCTGTCGCTGACGCCGTTCCGCCGGATCGTGAAGGATTATTTCATGATCTGCGAGAGCTATTACGAGGCGATCCGCTCGGCCACGCCAAGCCGCATCGAGGCGATCGACATGGGCCGGCGCGGCATTCACAACGAAGGCTCGCAGACGCTGATGGACCGGTTGAACGGCAAGATCAGCGTGGATTTCGATACGGCGCGCCGGCTCTTCACGCTCGTTTGCGTGCTCTATTGGCGCGGGTGATTGCCATGGATGAGCCGCAGGCGATCGAGCAGAATGGCAGGTCGCCCGGGGGCAAATCCCCCGGCGCCATCCTCTTCATGTGCGGCCTCAATGCCATCCGTTCGCCCATGGCCGAGGCGATGGCGCGCAGCATGCTGCCGCAGGGCACGTATATCGCCTCGGCGGGGGTGCGAGCCGGCGAGCGCAATCCTTTCGTCGATGTGGTGCTTGCCGAGATCGGGCTTTCGCTTGGCCGCCGTCAGCCGCAGACCATGGAAGAGCTGGAGGATGATTTCTTCGATGTCATCATCACGCTGTCTCCCGAGGCGCATCATGCCGCGCTGGAACTGACGCGGGCGAACGCTGTCGACGTCATCTATTGGCCGACGATGGACCCGTCGGCGACGGATGGAACGCGTGAGCAGGTTCTGGATGCCTATCGCGCGGTGAGGGACTATCTTCTCGGCCTCATAGAGAGCAGGCTTGTGGAACATCGCGGCTCGCTTTAGAGCCGCAAATGAAACAAATGCAGAAACCCTTATCAACGTGGTTCACAAAACCGCGGCGATTGTGTAGTTTCCGCGCAAATTTCCGGCGCCCCAGCCTTTTAACAGGAGCGCTGGCCCCAACCGACAGGAAAAGAAGCTTTAATGCCGAAAGAAGAAGTCCTCGAATTTCCCGGTGTCGTCACCGAACTCCTACCGAACGCGACCTTTCGCGTGAAGCTGGAAAACGAGCACGAGATTATCGCCCACACCGCGGGCCGCATGCGCAAGAACCGCATCCGCGTTCTGGCCGGCGACAAGGTGCTGGTGGAAATGACCCCTTATGACCTGACCAAGGGCCGCATCACCTACCGTTTCAAGTAATCCGCCGTTCGCTGGAGCCGGATGCCGCCGACATTTTCGGCATCATGCTCCGGACCGGCTCTCATTCCCGCATGACAGGTCGAGATCTGATGGCGTTGAAACACAAGCTGATACTGGCCTCCGGATCGCCGCGTCGCGTCGAGCTCCTGCATCAGTCAGGCATCGAGCCCGCGCGTCTCATGCCCATGGATATCGATGAGACGCCGAAGAAATCGGAGCATCCGCGCTCGCTGGCGCGGCGGCTTTCGGCTGAGAAGGGTGATGCCGCCTTTGCGGCCATCAAGAGCGACGCCGCCTGGCAGGGGAGCTACATTCTTTCCGCCGATACGGTCGTCGCCGTCGGGCGGCGCATCCTGCCGAAGGCGGAATTCGTCGATGAGGCGGCTGCGGCGCTGCATCTGCTCTCCGGGCGCGGCCATGTCGTCTATACCGGCATCTGCCTGATCACTCCCGACCGCAAGGCCCGCCAGAAGGTGGTGGAAACCAAGGTGCGTTTCAAGCGGCTTTCCAGCCGGGATATCGACATGTATCTCGCCTCCGGCCAGTGGCGGGGCAAGGCGGGGGCCTATGGCATTCAGGGGCTTGCCGGCTCCTTCGTGCAAAAGCTTGTCGGTTCCTACACCAATGTCGTCGGATTGCCGCTTTATGAAACCATGCTGCTGCTGGCAGGCGAGGGCTTCGATGTCCATGCCGGATGGCAGGAAGGATAGTCGTCATGACGAAGGCTGAAGAGATCAAGGTCGGTTCGAAAGTCGAGCCGCTGCGAAAGACGCGTCCCTGTCCGGAATGCGGCCGTCCTTCGCTGCGTGAACATTATCCCTTCTGCTCGGATCGCTGCCGCTCCGTCGATCTCTCGCGGTGGCTCAACGGCTCCTATGCCATCCCCGTCACCGAGGACGAGACGAAGGCCGACGGCTCCGACCAGGACTGAGTGCGTTTTCCAAAGGGGCAGGATCTCACGAACCCTTTCATTTTGTTCGCGAATTGGCAAAATTCGATTTCCTGTCAAAAAAGAGTCATTTGCGGCTGGACATGGCCGAACAAGATGCTATAACCCCGCTCGCTTCCGGGGCGAACCAACCGCCCAGCGCCTGCCAAGGCTCTTCCTTCAACGGGAAGCTCGGATGCCCAGATAGCTCAGTTGGTAGAGCAGCGGATTGAAAATCCGCGTGTCGCTGGTTCGATTCCGGCTCTGGGCACCATCTTTTCTCCCCAATCATGCGGACAATGAAGCTTGACGCTGGCTTCGATCAATTCTTCGCCGAGATCGTGTATTTGCAAAAATATGCGGCAATAGGCCGGTTGAGGTTGCATAACCACTGAGTGCGTTGTATTGCCACAACAATCTTCTGGTTGTGTTTCATTAATTCGGTGCATGACCCCATCAAGATATTGATGACATTTGGAATCAAGCGTACGAATTATTGACAGATCACCTATTGATTCGTAGCGAGTCATACCGCACTTTAGATACAGCGGGATAAAGTGATCTCGTAAAAGCCGGCGTTAATTGCAATAGCAAGCTACCGAGGCGCCATGTTAAACAACGATGTTCTGTTCAACACGTTCGCCCGTACTTTTGAAGCACGGCGCGAAGTCGAGATGTCATTCTCAGAATACCTGGAAGCGTGCCGGGATGATCCGCTCATGTATGCAAATGCGGCTGAGCGGCTGCTGGCAGCCATGGGCGAACCACTGCTGATCGATACGGCCAAGGATACAAGGCTTGGGCGTATTTTCATGAACCGGACCATCCGGACTTATCCGGCTTTTTCGGGCTTTTTCGGCATGGAAGAGACGATCGAACGCATCGTCGCCTTCTTCCGCCATGCGGCCCAGGGGTTGGAGGAGCGCAAGCAGATCCTCTATCTGCTCGGGCCTGTCGGCGGCGGCAAGTCATCCCTCGCCGAGCGGCTGAAATCATTGATGGAAGTTCATCCCATCTATGTGCTCAAGGCCGGAAACGAGCTTAGCCCGGTCTTCGAAAGCCCGCTCAGCCTGTTCGATCCCGTCACCATGGGGCCGATGATCGAGGAGCGCTATGGCATTCCGCGCCGGCGCCTGACCGGGCTGATGAGTCCCTGGTGCCTCAAGCGGCTGGAAGAGTTCGAAGGCGATATTTCCCGCTTCCGTGTCGTCAGGATGCAGCCCTCAAGGCTGCGGCAAATTGCCGTCGCCAAGACGGAACCGGGCGACGAGAACAACCAGGACATTTCCTCGCTGGTCGGCAAGGTGGATATCCGCAAGCTCGAAAGCCTCGCGCAGAACGATCCGGATGCCTACAGCTACTCCGGTGCATTGAACCGTGCCAACCAGGGCATTCTCGAATTCGTTGAAATGTTCAAGGCACCGATCAAGATGCTGCATCCGCTGCTGACGGCGACGCAGGAAGGCAATTACATCGGTACGGAAAATATCGGTGCGATACCCTTCTCCGGCATCATCCTGGCGCACTCAAACGAATCGGAATGGCAGACATTCAAGGCCAACAAGAACAATGAGGCATTTATCGACCGCATCTGCGTGGTGAAAGTGCCTTATTGCCTGCGGGTCACCGAGGAGCAGAAGATCTATGAGAAGCTGATCGAGGAATCCGAGCTCAGCGACGCGCCCTGCGCGCCGTCGACATTGGAGACGCTCGCCCGCTTCACGGTTCTGACGCGGCTTTCCAAGCACGAGAATTCGACCGCCTTCTCCAAACTTCGGGTCTATGACGGCGAGAGCCTGAAGGAGACCGATCCGAGAGCGCGCAGCGTGCAGGAATATCGTGACTCGGCCGGTGTCGACGAAGGCATGGATGGAGCCTCCACCCGTTTTGCCTTCAAAGTGCTGGCGGCGACCTTCAACTACGATACGACAGAAGTCGGTGCCGATCCGGTGCATCTGATGTACATGCTGGAGCAGGCAATCCGCCGCGAACAGCTGCCGCTTGAAACCGAAAAGCTCTATATCGAGTTTATCAAGAGCGAACTGGCGCCGCGCTATGCGGAGTTCATCGGCAACGAGATCCAGAAGGCCTATCTGGAATCCTATGCAGATTACGGACAGAACCTCTTCGATCGCTATGTCGACTATGCCGACGCCTGGATCGAGGATGTCGATTTCAAGGATCCGGATACCGGGCAGCTTCTCGACCGCGAGCTTTTGAACCAGGAGCTCACCAAGATCGAAAAGCCGGCAGGTATTGCCAATCCGAAGGACTTCCGCAATGAGGTGGTCAAGTTCTGCCTGCGGGCACGGGCGAGCCACGGCGGCAAGAACCCGTCCTGGACCAGCTATGAGAAGATCCGTGAAGTCATCGAAAAGCGGATGTTCTCTCAAGTCGAGGACCTTCTGCCCGTCATCTCGTTCGGCTCCAAGAAGGATGGCGAGACGGAGAAGAAACATGGCGAATTCGTCGAGCGGATGGTCGCGCGGGGTTACACCGAACGGCAGGTCCGGCGGCTTGTGGAATGGTACATGCGTGTGAAACAGGCGGGATGAGCCACCAAGGAAGAAGGAATGCACATTGTTGACAGACGCCTGAACCCAGGCGGAAAAAGTCTGGAAAATCGTCAACGGTTTTTGCGAAGAGCAAAAGCGCTGGTGCAGAGAGCGGTCTATGAATCCTCTCAAAATCGCGACATTCAGGATATTCTGAAGGGTGGCGAAATCAGCATTCCCCTGGATGGAACCGAGGAACCTCGGTTCCATCGCGGCCCGGAGGGCCTGAAGGAACATATTCTTCCCGGTAACAAGGACTTCATCGAAGGCGATATGCTTCCCCGCCCCGAGGGCGGTAGCGGCAAGTCGCGGGCCGGCGGCGATGGAACCGGCGAGGATGCCTTCCGCTTCATCTTGACGCGGGACGAATTCCTCGATCTCTTCCTCGACGATCTCGAATTGCCCGATCTAGCCAAGCGCCGCCTGATGTCGGCGGACCAGATCAATCCGGTGCGCTCGGGCTATTCGGTTACGGGATCACCTGCCAATCTTGCCATCAACCGCACGATGCGGCTTGCCATGATGCGCCGTGTCGCGCTGCATCGCCCGAAGCCGGAAACGGTCGAAAAGCTCATCGAGGAGGCCGAGGAGTGCACGGACGAGAAGCGCCGCGCACAGCTCGAAGACGAGATCAAAAGACTGGAATCGAAGGTCCGGCGCATTCCCTATATCGACCCGATCGATATCCGCTATCGCCGTTTCGAGAACGAGCCGAAGCCGGTGGCGCAAGCCGTCATGTTCTGCCTGATGGACGTCTCCGGCTCGATGACGGAGCACATGAAGGATCTCGCCAAGCGCTTCTATATGCTGCTCTACATTTTCCTGACCCGGCAGTATCGCCGCGTCGAGATCGTCTTCATCCGCCATACCGACGTAGCGGAAGAGGTGGACGAGGAGACCTTCTTCCGCAGCCCGGCAACCGGCGGCACCCAGGTTTCGAGCGCGCTCGAGGCCATGCGGCGAATCGTGCGGGACCGCTTCCCGGCATCCGACTGGAACATCTACGCCGCGCAAGCATCGGATGGCGATAACGCCTATTCCGACAATGCGACGACGGCAGCGCTGATGACGAGCGAGATCCTGCCCGTCTGCCAATATTTTGCCTATCTCGAAGTGGGGGAATCACGCAGCGTCGCGATCTCGTCCGGCTCGGCGATCTGGTCGCTCTACGAGCGGATGCAGGCGGGATGGCCGGTGCTTTCCATGCGGCGTGTCAGCGATCGCAGCCAGATCTATCCGGTCTTCCACGATCTCTTCCAGCGCCGGACGGCGGAAACAAGGAGCGGATAATGGCAAAAAAGGCATCGATGGAGCGGCTTTTCGAAGGCGCGGACTGGGATTTCGCCACCATCCAGCGAATTCACGATGCCTGCGAGAAGATCGCCATCGACGAGCTCGGGCTCGATGTTTACCCCAATCAGATCGAGATCATCACCGCCGAGCAGATGCTCGACGTCTATTCCTCGATCGGCATGCCGCTCTTTTACAAGCACTGGTCCTTCGGCAAGCATTTCGCCCATCACGAGGCCTTCTACCGCAAGGGCCTGCGCGGCCTTGCCTATGAGATCGTCATCAACAGCTCGCCCTGCATCTCCTATCTGATGGAGGAGAATAGCGCGACGATGCAGGCTCTCGTCATCGCCCATGCCGCCTTCGGCCATAATCATTTCTTCAAGAACAATTATCTCTTCAAGCTCTGGACCGATGCCGAAGGCATTCTCGATTATCTCAACTTCGCCAAGAGCTATGTGGCGCGCTGTGAGGAGCGCTATGGCCACGCCGCCGTCGAGCGCACGCTGGATGCCGCCCATGCGCTGATGTCGCATGGCGTGCATCGCTATGCCGGCAAGAAGACGCCGGACCTGCGCGACGAGGAGAAGCGCGAGCGCGAGCGGCGCGAGTATGACGAGAAGATCTTCAACGATCTCTGGCGCACGGTTCCGGCCGGGTCGGGCAAGAAGACACAGGACCTCGATCTGGAGCGGCGACGTTCGCTGGCGGGCCTGCCGCAGGAGAATATCCTCTATTTCCTGGAAAAGATGGCGCCGCGTCTGAAGCCCTGGCAGCGCGAGATCATCCGCATCGTGCGGCATGTCGCCCAATATTTCTATCCGCAGAGTCAGACCAAGGTGATGAACGAGGGCACGGCAACCTACGTGCACTATCGCATCATGACCCGGCTGCATGAGCTCGGCGGCATCGGCGACGGCGATTTTCTGGAATTCCTGAAATCGCATACCAATGTGGTTTTCCAACCGACCTTCAACGATCCCCGCTATTCCGGCCTCAACCCCTACGCGATCGGTTTTGCCATGATGCAGGATATCGAGCGCATCGTGACGAAGCCGGAGGAAGAGGATCGACAATGGTTTCCGGAAATCGCCGGCACCGGCGATGCAATGGCGGTGCTGCGCGATCTCTGGGCCAATTATCGCGACGAGAGTTTTGTCGCGCAGTTCTTGAGCCCGCATCTGATGCGCAAGATGCGCATGTTCCAGCTGACGGATGATCCGGAGGAGGAAGAGGGGCTGAGGGTTGCCGCCATTCATGATGAGCGTGGCTACCGGCGCATCCGCCGTGAATTGTCACGGCAATATGATGTCGGCTGGATCGATCCGCATATCGAGATCGTCGATGTCGATCTTGCCGGCGACAGGCGGCTGCTGGTCAAGCATACGGTGCTGAACGGCGCGATGCTCGACGATATGGATGCCAAGCGCGTATTGCAGCATCTGGCCGATCTGTGGAGCTACGACGTGCTGATGCAGGAAGTCGACCGCTCCGGCGCGGTACTTCGCGATCATCTCGTTCATCCGCGCGCCTCGGCGCTTGCGGCATAAGCCTTACGGCTGCTTTTTCGATTGCCGCTGATGGCCGCTCACTTGCGCGCCGTCTTCCGGCCGCAGCTTGAGAAAGCCGGGTATGCCGAGCAGCGGGATCACGGCCATCAGCAAAAATGCAATGTGGAATTTCTCCGGCGTCAGCGGCGATCCATCCAAAGTCACCAGACCCAGCAGCATGGCGGCGACGGAGACGCCGAAGCTGACGCTCAATTGCTGCAGCACACCGCCGAGACTGGTCGCGCGGCTGAGTTGAGCCGCCGGAGTATCGGAATAGGATAGCGTATTGGACGTCATGAACTGTCCGGCCCGCGCCAGCCCGAAGATGAAGACATAGACGATGATGAACCAGTGCGGCGTATCGGGTGTGATCAATGCGAAGCCGGCGACGACGGCGGCACCGAATACGGCGCTCCACGTCAACATGCGATCGAAGCCATAGAGCTTTAGCAGTTTTGCCGAGACCGGCCGCACGGCAAGGGCGCTCAGGGCGCTGACGAAGGTCAATGTACCCGAGACGATCGGACTCAAGCCGAAGCCGACCTGCAGCATCAGCGGCAGCAGAAAGGGCACGCCATTCAGCCCGACACGACAGATGCCGCCGGCAAGGGTGCCGATGCGGAAGGTGCGCAGCTTGAAGAGGGTGAGATCCACGGCCGGAGATTCCACTGTTCTGGCATAGCGGATGAAGCCGACCAGCAGCAGGCCGGCGGCGGCAAGCGCTAGGAGGATGGCCCAGACCGGAATTGCAGGTCGGCCGATATTCTCGATGCCATATTGCAGCAGCACACAGCCGAGACCGACCATGACGAAACCGGGAAAGTCGAATTTGATGGTCTCGTCGCGTTCGGTATCCTCGACATAGCGCAGCGCCATGGCCATGCCGATCAGGCCGAAGGGCAGGTTCACCCAGAAGATCCAGCGCCAGGACAGATAGGTTGTCAGGAAGCCGCCGAGCACCGGCCCGATGACGGGCCCGATGACGGCGGGCAGGGTCATGTAGGTCATGGCAGTCACGAGCTGGCTGCGGGGGAAACTGCGGATGAGGATGAGGCGCCCGACCGGCGTCATCATTGCGCCGCCAAAGCCCTGCAGTGCGCGCGTGGCGATAAGCATCGGCAGGCTGGTCGCCAGGCCGCAGAGGATCGAGCCGATGGTGAAGATGAAGAGGGAAAGCGTGAAGATGCGCCGGGCGCCGAAGCGATCGGCAAACCAGCCACTCACCGGAATGAACATGGCAAGCGTCAGAATATAGGTCGTGACCGCCAGATTCATGCGCAGCGGCGTCGTATCGAGGCTCTTGGCGATATCGGGAACGGCGGTGACGAGGATGGTCGAATCCAGCTGTTCCATCAGGAAGGCGACGGCGACCACCGCGGGGATGATGTAGCGCAGGCGGGGATTGCGTTCGACCGCAAAAGTCTGGCCCTGCGGATTGGGATCTATCGAATCCATGAAATGAAATGGCTTTCCAACGTCCGGCTGGGGACCGGCGCGTTTGACGATTTGCATGAATCCCTTCGGAAACCGCCTCGTGTGCTCTCGGGAAACATGGTGCTGGCGGCCGGTGATCCGCCGACCTTCGGAATCGTTGCCTATATGAGCACTACCGATGGCGCAGTGCAACAAAAACCGACGCGCATGAATATTTGACACCGTTTGTAAAATCGGGCGTCCATCCTGGATACGCCCTGCTGCACTGTGCCAACGGCAGTTGTGATCGGACGCTTCGCGGTATGGACCGCGGATTCATTTCTTGCAGTCCCACCTTCGCGACTCAAACATTGTCATCGACCCTCGGTGAAGGCGACGCTTGCAAATCAAAATCCAAACTTCGGACAGCCATGTACCAGAAAGCATAGCCTGCGATACCGCCGCTTATGGTGAGCATAATGACATCAAACCTATTGGAGCTGCTTTGAAAGCCCCATGAATGAGCTATCCAGTATCCAGCAATAGCTCCAGCTATCGGATAATAATAGGAGGGTCGCCCGAGCAATTCGCCGACGCCGATCGCCACTAGAGCGGCCTTCCACGTGATCAGGAGAGCCATCGGTACCACAGCGAAGCTAATGATGACCAATGCCAGCGGCACAGATATTCCCTCAGCGATTGAGTTAAAATTAGAGGCGAATGAAATCAAAGAATACGAAACGATAGCGAAATATTCAGCAACCAGCAGAGCGAAGATATTCATGAAAATCATCTTCTTGATGTTTGATTTGGTTGCTTTTGGCTCCATCTCTATCTCCGTTTCATCCCATGATGGCGAGTAGCCCGCTGAGCGCTTGCTTATTGGTTGTATTCGTAACATACACCATGAAAGAGCGGCAAATACGTGCATGCCCCGAGATCTAATTGGTCGAGGAGGGCGAGGGGAGGGTCCAGCGCGCCTTGTCGAAGACGATCGCGGTTCGGAGCTGTTCCGGCGACGTTCTGCGCAATTCCAGCTGCAGATTGAAATTGTTGTCGCTCTGGAATTCCTTGAAAAAGGCAAGCTTGGCGCCGAAGGCTTGCAGCGTCACATCCTGCAACTTGCCGACTGCCTCGAGTGCCGCCTGAAAGTCCAGCCAATGTGTCTCGTTCAGCAATAGGACGACAGTATCGACAAAGGTGCCGGCAACGGCCTTTCCGTCGTCATTGTCAGGCATGATGACCTTGATGCGGATGGTATCGATTTCGCCTGATGGCTTGCCCCTGGCGATGATGAAGAAGGAAGCTGCCTTGGGATCGCCATAGGCGCCCTTCTGGACGGCATAGCTGCACTCCGAAGTGCTGGTGCCCAGTTCGCTTTGCCGCCATTCGCCTACGGACAGGCCGAACTTCTGGAGATCGGCGCAAAGTGCCTGGCCCGATATCCGCCAGCTGCGCACGAAGGCACTCAGCAGCGCGTCGACAGGCTCATCCAGCAGATGGGATCTTTTCTTGACGGATGGCTTGGCGGTGACCGTCGCTGGCTTGACACGGACGCTTGTGGCCGCCGGGCCTGACGTCTTCGGCGCTGCCGCCGCAGGCGTAGCCGCATGGGCCGGCTGCTGTTCTTGCGCAGGCGCGGCGGGCGCTGCTGCATGTTGTTCCGGTTTCGGAAACAGATTGAGATGATAGCGGCTATCCAGCGCTCTTAGATTGCGCATATCGTTAGCAAGGAGCGCGGTTGCCAGGATGATCGAACCGATGACAACAGCTGCAATCCAAAAGACAGCCCTGCTTTTCTTGCGAGGTGGCGCCACCGACATGGTTCAGATCACAGCTACTCCCGAGGAAACTTACCTTGCTGCAATAACTGTATGTTGCGCAGCCATGTTCATGGCTACAGCATATGCGTTTATGAACGATTGATCATTCTAATGTTTCTTTGTCAATTCATGATGTTGCTTAAAGCAGATCGCGACCTTCGGCATGCGGTTCCCGCGTTCCCTGCGTCCGGCTTTTTGCATGTTCTTGGAGCAGTCCGCTCTAGGCGAAATACGCCTTAAGTGCCCTGACGGTAGCGGCATCCGTGCGGCGAGCCGATGGCGGAGAGAAGCCGAGGGCGATGAGACGCTCATCCGTCTCCGAGGTGGTTGCGGAGCAGGAGGCGTGGATCTCGCTGATCTGCAGGCGCGGCCATAGCTGGCCGACCGTTGCAAGCGTCACGCCGGAGCCGGGCATGATGGAGATGCGGCCGGCGGCTGCTGCAATCGCCTGTTCAAGCATGGCAACGCCTTCGGCCGCAGTCCTTGCGCCGCCGGAGGTCAGGATGCGTTCGAAGCCGAGGGAGATAGCGACATGGACGGCTTCCTCGACGTCGGGCACCAGATCGAAGGCGCGGTGCAGCGTCTTGCCGAGACCTTCCGCTTGGGCGGTGAGGATGGTGAGTGCGTCAAGATCCAGTCGGCCATCCGGCAGGGAAGCGCCGAGCACGACTCCCGGCAAGCCGGCAGCTCGTGCGGCATCGATGTCGCGCTTCATGACATCAAGTTCATCCGCCGAATAGACGAAGCTGCCGGCGCGCGGACGGATAATGGCGTATGCAGGGATAGATATCTTCGCTGCAGTGGCCATCAGCCCGGCACTCGGCGTCAGCCCGCCGAGAGGAAGCGCGCTGCAAAGCTCGATACGGTCGCCGCCGCCCTCGACAGCGGCCTTGAGACCGGGAATATCCTCGACACAGACCTCAAGCAGCATGGATGCGCTCTCCGGCATATTGCAGGCCCAGCAGGGCGGCGCCGATGAGGCCCGGTTCCAGCTTGCACTCGCTCGGCACGACGAGCGGCCGGCCGAACTTACGCAGGGTCCGGGCGCGCACCGCCTCGTCCAAACGAGCCAGGAGCGGTTCGACGTTGGAAAGGCCACCGCCGACCGGCACGATGGTCGCGCCAGTTATGTTGACGGTGAGGGCAAGCGGCGAGGCGACCAGATCCACCATGACGTCAATCGTGCGTTCGGCACGGTCTTCGCCCCTGAGCCACTGGCCGATGATCTCCTCGCTGGAAAGTTCCAAGCCGTGAAGCGTCTTGTGCAGGCGTTCGATGCCGCGTGCGCCGCCGACGGTGTCGACGCAGCCCTTCTGGCCACAGCCGCAGGCATAGGCGGGAATAGCGACTGGTGGATTGCCGGCGGAGGAGGCGATGATGGGGCCATGGCCCCATTCCCCGGCAAAGCCGCCGGCAGCATTGACCAGCCGGCCATCCGCGACAAGGCCGCCGCCGACGCCGGTGCCGAGAATGGCGCCGAAGACGATGCGATGGCCACGGCCCGCTCCGGACATGGCCTCCGCCATGGCGAAGCAATCGGCATCATTGGCGATCAGCACGGGATAGCCGAGTTCCGCCTCCAGATCGGCGGCAAGATGCCGGCCGTGAATGCAGAGAATATTGGCGCAGGTGAGTGTCTGCGTATCGGGATCGACGACGCCGGCGATGGAGAAGGAGAGGCAATCCGGCCTCTCGCCGGCTTCGGCAATCACCTCACGCAAGGCATTGACGAATTCGGCGAAATCGTGCCTGGGCGTCGGGCGCCGCGCCAGCGGTACGATGTCCGTCATGGAGCGGGCAATGCCGCCTTTGATGGCGCTGCCGCCAATGTCGAAGGAAACGATCATGGATACCGACCCGCTGGAAACATGGCGCACTTGCTCGCACCCTTTGCCGGTCTTTGCAAGATCAATCCTCTATGAGGCCAATCCCTGACAGTTACAGCGTCATCAGCCGGACGGCAGGGTGATCCTGGCTTCAAAGCCATCGGTCCTGCCGGTCGCCGGCGACAGTAGATCGAGATGGCCGCCGATCTGGCCGACGATGCGCTCGACGATCGAAAGTCCAAGGCCGGAGCCTGCCGCTTTCGTCTTGCCGCGCCAGAAGCGCTTCTTCAGGCCGGCGAGATCATGTGCGGAAAGCACGGCGCCGCCGTTGATGACGCGGACGGTGCGGTCGTCGATCCGGACGGTCACTTCGTCGTCCGCCGGCCCGTGGATCAAGGCGTTTTCGATTAGGTTGCGCATGACGATCGCAAATGCGTCAATATCGACGTTGCGCATCAGTTTCTCCGCCGTTTCGTTCTCCAGAAGGACACGGCCTGCCGTTCCCGTATCGCGGTCGTAATCGCCTATGACGGTTTCGATGATGGCCACGAGATCGGCGGGTTTGTCACCCGTGCCGATCCCGGCCTGGGCGCGGGAAAGCTGCAGCAGCTTTTCCGCGAGCCGGCCGAGATTGGAAAGCGACGTCTCGATGCGGCCGGCGCGTTCCGTCAATTGCCCCTGCGGCAGTTCGGCGATCAGCCTCTGGGTCTGCGCAAGAGCGCCTGCAATCGGGGTGCGCAGCTCATGGGCGCTATTGGCGGTGAATTCGCGCTCGGCTTCCAGGGCCAGGCGCAGGCGCTCCAGCAGCAGATTGACGGAGCGGGCGATCGGCTGCAGCTCGAGCGGCAGCGTCTCGCTCACGAGCGGCGCCATGTTGCCACCGTCTTTGGTGGCGATCTCCGAGCGCAAGCGGTCGATCGGCCGCAGCGATCGGCCGACGATGACGCCGATGGCGATGATGCTGGCGGGAATGAGGGCCAGTAGCGGCCAGAGCAGCGCAACGCCGCTTTCGCGCGATGCCTCGCGGCGATTCTTGAAGGCGTCGGCGACGTGCAGGAAGATCGTGCCGTCGGCCGAGGATTCGGTATAGATCCGGTATCGCGACGTATTGTGGAAGCCGATCTTCAGCGGCACGTCATAGGCGGTTGGAGGGGCATCGTGGGAGTGCAGGATAACCTTGCCGTTCCCATCGAGTACCTGATAGGTCAGATATTCGCGGTTCAGCCCCTTATTGAGCTCTTCCAGGCTCTGAGGATCGCCAGAATGGTCGCGGTTGGCGAGATCGTCGAGCACCAGCGGCAGAAGACGCTCGGCGGTTTCCTGCAATGCGCCATCGAATGTTTCCGAGAGTTCCTTGTTGACGACATAGACACCGATGCCGACCGCAATCAGCCAGAAGACGACGACAGTGCCGGTCAGCGCAGTGATCAGGCGCCGGGTGATGCTGGCGCGGCTGGGCTCCTTGTGTTCGGTCATCGCTCACCCAGGCAATAGCCGACGCCGCGGGCCGTCCTTATGCGGTCCTTGCCGATCTTCTTGCGCAGGCGGCTGACATAGACCTCCACCGTGTTGCTCTCGATTTCGGAGCCGAAGGCGTAGAGCGCCTCTTCTATCTTGTCCTTGGAGACGATCGCGCCCGGCCGCGTGATCAGCAGGTCGAGCACGGCCCATTCTCGTCCCGTCAGGATCACGTCCTTGCCCGCCAGCTTGACGCGGCGCTGCGGCTGGTCGATTTCGAGGTCGTCAAACCGGAGGGTCGGCTGCGGACTGCCGGCATAACGCCGGGCGACCGCCAGGATACGGGCCGTCAATTCGCCAAGGTTGAACGGCTTGACGAGATAATCATCGGCGCCGCTGTTCAGGCCTTCGATACGGTCGGAGATCTGATCGCGAGCTGTCAGGATGATGACGGGCGTTTCGTCAGGCTTGCGGCGCAGCCGCTTCAAGAAATCGATGCCGCTGCCATCGGGAAGCTGCAGATCCAACAGGATGAGGCCGTATTGCACCGCACTGGTGACCTCCTCCGCATCGGTCAGGTTCTTGACCCAATCCACGGCATGAGGGCCTGCCGCGATATGGTCGCGAACCGCGCCGCCGATCGTGTCGTCGTCCTCCACCACAAGAATGCGCACATGCACCTCTCAACCGTTGAACGTACCTCAGTTAATGCCGACGAACCTATCGGGTCAATAACGGCTGAAATAAGCCGCGGCGGGATGCACAGTTCATGGCCAGAGCGGTTCAGTTTTTCACGGAATCTCTGAGCCGCTCTATCCCTTTGCTTTCACGCAATCCCGAACGGAAAACCGCTGCGCACTTTTCCTGGAATTGCTCCAGGCTACCGGCCGAAAACGTTCCCGGCGCCTATGGACAGACAGGAACGCGATGGTTACTTGTTTGCGCGGAGAACAAAGCGGCCGCGAAGTGACCGCCACAGGCTATCGGAGGATCGTTCATGCTGAAGGGAATTTCGCCGCTGTTGAATGCGGACGTGCTCTATGCGCTGAAATCGATGGGGCATGGCGACATGCTCGTCGTCGTCGACACGAATTTCCCGGCGGAGGCCATTGCGAGCCAGACGGTCCTGGGCGAGCTGCTGCGCATCGACAATGTGCCCGCTGCCGATGCCGTCGCGGCGATATTGTCGTTGATGCCGCTCGATACCTTCATTGATGACGCCGCGACGCGCATGGAAGTTGTCGATGCGCCGGAGGAGGTGCCGCAGGTCCAGCGGGAGGTTCAGGCGGTGATCGACAAGGCCGAGGGCAAGCATTGGCCGTTGATGCCGGTCGAGCGTTACGCCTTCTACGAGCGTGCCAAGGATGCCTTTTGCGTCATTCAGACCGGAGAGCGCCGCTTCTACGGCTGTTTCACCTTGACCAAGGGCGTCATCCCGCCGGAGACTGCATGATCCGGCACGGATAGTCTGGATCATCCCGAGCAAGGGCGCTGTTTCGGTAAAGGAAGGCGATGGCGAAGAAGCTGGATTCCCAGGGGCGGCTTGACGATGCGGCGCGGGCCGGATGGCTCTACTACGTCGCCGGCCGCACGCAGGATGAAATCGCCGTTGCGATGGGAATATCCCGACAGTCGGCGCAGCGTCTGGTGTCGCTGGCCGTTGCCGAACGGCTGATCAAGGTCCGGCTGGATCACCCGATCGCCGCCTGTCTGGAATATGCGGCGGAGCTCAAGAAGAAGTTCGGTCTGCGCCATGTCGATATCGTGCCGAGCGATCCCGACAGCACATCTTCGACCATTGGCATCGCCGAGGCCGGTGCTGCCGAAATCGAGCGCTGGCTGCGGCGAGCCGACCCCATCGTGCTGGCGATCGGCACGGGCCGCACGTTGAAGGCTGCAGTCGACCAGCTGCCGGCGATCGAATGTCTGCAGCATCGGGTGGTGTCGCTGACGGGCAATATCGGTCCCGACGGTTCCGCTGCCTATTACAACGTCATCTTCAGCATGGCCGACGTCGTCAAGGCGCGGCACTTTCCGATGCCGCTGCCGGTGCTGGTGTCGTCGGCCGAGGAGCGGGAGCTCCTGCATGCGCAGGCACTGGTGCGCTCGACGCTCGATATTAGCGCTCAGGCCGACGTGACTTTCGTCGGTATCGGGGAGATGGGCGTGGAAGCGCCGCTCTGTCTCGACGGCTTTCTCGAGAGGGACGAGATGCTGGCGTTGATGGATCGGGGCGCTGCCGGCGAGATCTGCGGCTGGGTTTTCGATGGCAATGGCAACCTCATGCCCGATGATGTCAATGAGCGCGTCGCCAGTGCGCCCTTGCCGTCGCGCGATACCTGCAGCGTCATCGGAATCGCCAAGGGTCGGCGCAAATTCCAGGCGATCAAGGCGGCCGTTGTCGGTCAGCAGATCAATGGTTTGATTACCGACGAGGCAGTTGCCGAATTTTTGCTCAAGGTTTGAGCAAAAAATTTAACTCATAAAAACAAAAGGATAGGTTACTTGCTCGGCAATGCAGCAACGAATCTGCATTGACATTTTGTCGCAAGAAGTGAGTAATTGCCCACGAGCAAAGCGAATGCTCATTTTTAATCTTCTGGGAGGAAGATATGAAATTGAAAACTTTACTGCTGGGCGCCTGCTCGGCTCTGATGTTTGCCGGCCTGGCGTCTGCCGAAACCCTCACGATTGCAACCGTCAACAACGGCGACATGGTCCGTATGCAGAAGCTTACGGACGATTTCAAAGCCAAGAACCCCGGTATCGACCTGCAGTGGGTCACGCTTGAAGAAAACGTATTGCGCCAGAAGGTTACGACCGACATCGCTACCAAGGCCGGCCAGTACGACGTGCTGACCATCGGCACCTATGAAGTGCCGATCTGGAGCAAGCTCGGCTGGCTTGCCTCGCTCGACAAGCTTTCCGCCGACAAGAACTATGATGTGGATGACCTTCTCCCGGCCATTCGCAGCGGTCTGACGACCGACGGCAAGCTCTACGCGGCGCCGTTCTACGGCGAAAGCTCGATGGTGATGTACCGCAAGGACCTGTTCGACAAGGCTGGTCTCAAGATGCCGGACGCTCCGACATGGGACTTCATCGCCGATGCGGCCCGCAAGATCACCGACAAGGACCATGAAGTCTATGGCATCTGCCTTCGCGGCAAGGCGGGCTGGGGCGAAAACATGGCGTTCCTGACGGCGATGTCGAATTCGTTCGGCGCCCGCTGGTTCGATGAAAAGTGGAAGGCACAGTTCGACCAGCCGGAATGGAAGGACACGCTCGACTTCTACGTCAAGCTGATGAAGGATGCCGGCCCTCCGGGTGCATCGTCCAACGGTTTCAACGAGAACCTGGCCCTGTTCCAGTCCGGCAAGTGCGGCATGTGGATCGACGCCACCGTTGCTGCTTCCTTCGTTTCCGATCCGAAGGAATCGAAGGTTGCCGACAAGGTCGGCTTCGCTCTGGCTCCGGATAAGGGCCTCGGCAAGCGCGGCAACTGGCTCTGGGCATGGAACCTCGCCATCCCGGCTTCTTCGAAGAAGACCGAAGCGGCGGAAAAGTTCATTTCCTGGGCTACCAGCAAGGACTACACCAACCTGGTCGCACAGAAGGAAGGCTGGCTGAACGCACCTCCCGGCACCCGCACCTCGCTCTATGCGAATGCGGATTACCAGAAGGCAGCGCCTTTCGCCAAGATGACGCTCGACTCGATCAATTCGGCTGATCCGACGCATCCGACTGTCAAGCCGGTTCCCTATGTCGGCGTGCAGTTCGTCGCCATCCCTGAATTCCAGGGCATCGGCACGGCTGTCGGCCAGCAGTTCTCGGCTGCTCTCGCCGGCCAGATTTCGGTCGATCAGGCTCTGAAGGCTGCCCAGCAGCTGACGGAACGCGAAATGAAGAAGGCCGGCTATCCGAAGTAAGGGCCTTCGAAGCTAAGGAAAGCAGCGCCCCCTCTCGAGCGTTGCTTTCCCCTAGGCCGCCGAGCGCCGAACTGCCCTTGGCGGCCCTTTTGTTTCAGCCGGTCCGCGGCCACCCCCTCCTTTAAAGATAGGTCGGTACTTGCCATGGCAACGTTGCACACCCGTTCCACCGCACGCGTCATGATGGCGCCTTCGGTTCTGCTTCTCTTTGCGTGGATGATCGTCCCGCTCGTAATGACGATCTATTTCTCGACGCTGAACTACAATCTTCTGAACCCCGGCACGCATGATTTCCTCGGGTTTCTCAACTACGAATATTTCATCACCGATCCGGCCTTCCTCAGCTCGCTGATCGTGACGCTGCTGCTTGTCGGTGGTGCGTTGCTGATCACCGTCATTGGCGGCATTGCGCTGGCTCTCCTGCTTGATCAGCCGATCTTCGGCCAGGGCATCGTGCGCATGCTGGTGCTTGCGCCCTTCTTCGTGATGCCGACGGTCGCGGCCCTCATCTGGAAGCACATGTTCATGAACCCGGTGAACGGGCTCCTGGCACATCTCTTCCGTTTTTTCGGGCTCGATCCGCTGACCTGGCTGGAGACGGTTCCGCTTCTGTCGATCATCATCATCATTGCCTGGCAGTGGTTGCCCTTCGCCACGCTCATCCTGCTGACAGCCCTGCAGTCGCTGGATGAGGAGCAGAAGGAAGCCGCCGAGATGGATGGCGCGGGACCGGTTTCGAAATTCATCTACATCATCCTGCCGCATCTGGCGCGCGCCATCACCGTGGTGATCCTGATCGAGACGATCTTCATGCTGTCGGCCTTCGCCGAGATCCTCGTCACCACCAATGGCGGTCCGGGTACGGCGACGACGAACCTCACCTATCTCGTCTATTCGCAGATCGTTCTGTCGCAGGATGTCGGCGGCGCATCGGCGGGCGGCATCATCGCCGTCATCCTCGCCAATATCGTCGCGATCTTCCTGATGCGCGCAGTCGGCAAGAATCTGGAGGCTTGAGATGGCACGCAAAATCACCACACAACGCAAGATCGTCGTATCGGTCGCCGCCTGGGTCGTGGCGCTCCTCATCTTCTTCCCGATCCTGTGGACGATCCTGACGAGCTTCAAGACGGAAGGCGATGCGATTGCCTCGCCGCCGCAATTCCTCTTCTTCCACTGGACGCTGGAGAATTATTTCGAGGTGCAGTCGCGCTCGGATTACTTCCTCCACTTCGGCAACTCGGTCATCATCGCTTTCGGTTCGACCATTCTCGGTCTGCTCATTGCGGTGCCTGCCGCATGGGCCATGGCGTTCTCGCCGACCAAGCGCACCAAGGACGTCCTGATGTGGATGCTGTCGACGAAGATGATGCCGCCGGTCGGCGCCTTCATCCCGATCTATCTGCTGTTCCAGAGCTTCGGCCTCCTGAACAACCAGTTTGCCAGCCGGGTGGGCATGGTCGTGGTGCTGATGCTCATCAACCTGCCGATCATCGTCTGGATGCTCTACACCTACTTCAAGGAAATTCCCGGCGAAATCCTCGAGGCGGCCCGCATGGATGGGGCGACGCTTGCCAAGGAGATCATCTACGTCCTGACGCCGATGGCGATCCCGGGTCTTGCCTCGACGATGCTGCTCAACATCATCCTCGCCTGGAATGAGGCCTTCTGGACGCTCAATCTCTCCGCGGTGGACGCGGCGCCGCTGAGCACCTTCATCGCCTCCTATTCCAGCCCGGAAGGCCTGTTCTATGCCAAGCTTTCAGCGGCATCGACCATGGCGATCGCTCCGATCCTGATCCTCGGCTGGTTCAGCCAGAAGCAACTCGTTCGCGGCCTGACCTTCGGCGCGGTTAAGTAAGGAAGAGAAACATGGGTAGCATTGTTCTCAAACAAGTCTCCAAGGTCTTCGGCGAAGCCAAGGTCATTCCTTCCATCGATCTTGAGATCGACAATGGCGAGTTCGTCGTTTTCGTCGGCCCTTCGGGCTGTGGCAAGTCCACGCTGCTGCGCCTGATCGCCGGCCTCGAAGATGTCTCCAGCGGCCAGATCATGATCGACGGTAAGGATGGCACCAATCTCAAGCCGTCCGAGCGCGGCCTTGCCATGGTGTTTCAGTCCTACGCGCTCTATCCGCATATGAGTGTGCGCAAGAACATCGCCTTTCCGCTGAAGATGGCGAACATGCCGCAGGCGGAAATCGACAAGAAGGTGGCGGATGCTGCACGCGTCCTGAACCTGACGGATTATCTTGAGCGCAAGCCGCGCCAGCTTTCCGGCGGTCAGCGCCAGCGCGTCGCGATCGGCCGCGCCATCGTGCGTCAGCCGGCAGCCTTCCTCTTTGACGAGCCCTTATCGAACCTGGACGCGGCACTGCGCGTTAACATGCGCCTCGAGATCAGCGAGCTGCATCAGCAGTTGAAGACGACGATGATCTATGTGACGCACGATCAGGTCGAGGCCATGACCATGGCTGACAAGATCGTCGTGCTCAACCGCGGCAATATCGAGCAGGTTGGCTCGCCACTGGAGCTTTATCGGAGCCCGCGCAATCTTTTCGTCGCCGGCTTCATCGGCTCGCCGAAGATGAATTTCGTCAAGGGCGCTTATGCGCAGACCTTTGGCGCCGACACGATCGGCGTCAGGCCGGAACACGTGCTGCTGTCGACCACGTCGGGCGATTGGCAGGGCAAGGTTCTCGTTGCTGAGCATCTCGGCTCCGACACTTTCCTGCATATCGATGTCGACGGGATCGGCACGGTGACCGCTCGCGGTTCGGGTGATTTTCCAGCCCGGGCTGGCGATACCGTCTACCTGACACCGGACAAGGCCCATATTCACCGGTTCAACGCCGAAGGGCTGGCGATTTCAGCCTGAAAGCCAGGGCCGTGTGCGCTTGAGCGGGCACGGCCAACGCATCTGTTCCGGTTCGCATCCATCGATCTGCGTGGACCGGTCAAGCATACCAGCCGGTGCGGCGTTCCCGAGCCGCCCGGAGCCAGAGACCTTCAAAAGGACTAGAGACATGACGTGCAAATTATCGCTCGCAACTCTTAAGCAGGCGGCTGCAAAGGCGGCTATTCCTGCTTATGACCGGAAGTCGCTTTCGGCTGGTATCGTGCATTTCGGTGTCGGCAATTTCCATCGTGCCCATCAGGCTGTTTATCTCGACGATCTTTTCAATTCGGGAGAAGCCCATGACTGGGCGATCATCGGCGCCGGCGTGCTGCCGTCGGATGCGGCTATGCGCGAGAAGCTGGCTGCCCAGGATTTTCTGACGACAGTGGTCGAGCAGGACAATAATCGCACGGCCGCGCGCGTGACTGCGCCGATGGTCGACATCCTGCCGGTCGGCGATGCCAAGGCAATCATTGCCAAGCTTGCGGATCCCGCGATCCGCATCGTTTCGATGACGATTACCGAGGGTGGTTACTTCATCGATGCCTCCGGCAAGTTCAATCCCGCCCATCCGGCGATCGTGGCCGATGGGCAGAACCCGGATGCGCCGAAGACGGTGTTCGGCCTGATCGTGGCTGGTCTCAAGGCGCGGCGTGCGGCCGGCCTGCAGCCTTTCACCGTCATGTCCTGCGACAACATTCCCCACAATGGCGGCGTCACCAAAGCTGCTGTCGTCGGCACGGCGCGGCTTTCCGATCCGGCCTTTGCCGACTGGATCGCTGCGCATGTCGCCTTTCCGAATGGCATGGTCGATCGCATCACGCCGGCGACGGGTGCGCGTGAAATCGACTTGCTCAAAGAAGCTTTCGATATCGAGGACAACTGGCCCGTCTATTGCGAAGAGTTCAAGCAATGGGTGCTGGAAGACAACTTCCCCGCAGGCCGCCCGCCGTTGGAAAAGGTCGGCGTGACTTTCGTGCCCGACGTGACGCCCTATGAGCACATGAAGATCCGCATCCTCAACGGCGGCCATGCGGCGATCGCCTATCCGGCGGCGCTGATGGATATTCACTTCGTGCATGAGGCCATGGAAGAGCCGCTGATCCGCGCCTTCCTCGCCAAGCTCGAAAATGATGAGATCATCCCCGTCATCCCGCCGGTGCCAAACACGGTGCTTGCGGATTACTTCAAGCTGATCGAGCGGCGCTTCTCCAATCCAAAGATTGCCGATACCATCCCGCGCCTGGCGCAGGACGGCTCCAACCGCCAGCCGAAGTTCATTCTGCCGTCGACGGCCGACCGCCTTCGTCGCGGCGAGGATATTGTCGGCCTATCGCTCGTCTCGGCGCTGTGGTGCCGCTACTTTGCCGGCAAGAGCGACAGTGGCAAGGAGATCGTCTTCAACGATGCCAGCGCCGATCGGCTGCATGAAGCGGCGCTCAAGGCGAAGGACGATCCGAACGCCTTCCTGGTGTTCGATGATATTTTCGGAGATGTCGCCAAATCCGATCTTTTCCGAAAGCGCTTCGCGCATGCACTGAAAACGCTGTGGGAAAAGGGTACCCGCGTCACCCTGCAGCTATACTTGGACAACAAACTCGCGGAATAATTTTCAAGCGGCCGGACCTCTCCTGTTCCGGCCGTTTTCCATTGCCATGCCGGGTTTCCGGCTGGCGGGACAGCAACAAAATTCAGGTTGGATCTGTGATGGCGGATGCGGGAACAGGGCTCGTAATCTTCGATTGCGACGGCGTGCTTGTCGACAGCGAGCCGCTGTCGGTCGGCGTGCTCATCCAGGCGATGCATGATGTCGGCGTCGAGATGAGCGAGGAGGATGTCTACAGCCGCTTCCTCGGCAAGAGCTTGGCGACGCTCGTCGATACGATGCAGACGGAATTCGACGTCTTCATCGACCAGGCATTTCTCGACCGTATCCGCAATGATCTCTATGAGCGCTTCAAACATGAGCTGAAGCCGATCGACGGTATCAGTGCAACGCTGGATGCGCTTTCGCTGCCGCGCTGCGTTGCCTCATCGAGCCAGCTTGAGCGCATCCGTCTCTCTCTCGGCGTGACCGGTCTGCTCGACAGGCTAGAACCCAATATCTTCAGCGCCAGCATGGTCAAGCGTGGCAAGCCTGCGCCGGATCTCTTTCTCTATGCGGCGGAAAAAATGGGCGTACCGCCGAAGGAATGCATTGTCGTCGAGGATAGTCCTGCGGGGATCACGGCAGCGCGCGCGGCCGGCATGACGGTCTTTGCCTTCACCGGTGGTTCGCATGCTCATTCGCCGAGTTATCGGGCTGAATTGGAGCAGCTTTCCCCGGAAGTCGTGTTTGACGCGATGCCGGAATTGATACAACTTGTCCGCAACAAGAGATAAGTGGGCGGGACCTCTTTTGCATGCGTGATCACGTGGTTGCGGTCGATATCGGCACAGGCAGCGCACGCGCTGGTGTCTTCACCGCGGGCGGTTCACTGCTGGGTAAAAGTGAACATCCGATCCTGATGAACCGCCCGCGCGAGAACCACGCCGAGCATGATTCCGAAGATATATGGACTGCCGTCTGCACCGCCGTTCGCGGAGCCGTGAAG
Organism: Martinezella dioscoreae; assembly: GCF_009176305.1. Classification (GTDB taxonomy): domain Bacteria; phylum Pseudomonadota; class Alphaproteobacteria; order Rhizobiales; family Rhizobiaceae; genus Rhizobium; species Rhizobium dioscoreae. The sequence goes on from NZ_BLAJ01000001.1 coordinate 74,448, forward strand.
GTATCCGGCATTGCTGCATCCGCTATCGGCGCTATCGGCTTCGATGCGACCTGCTCGCTGGTCGTGCGCGATCGCGGTGGCGGGCAGCTCACCGTTTCCACCGGAGGCGAGAAGAGATTCGATACCATCGTCTGGCTCGATCATCGGGCGTTGGCCGAAGCGGATTACTGTACGGCGACGAAGCACGCGGTTCTTGAATATTCCGGCGAGTTCATGTCGCCGGAAATGGAAATGCCGAAGCTGATGTGGCTGAAGGAGAACCTGCCGGAAAGCTGGGCCGAGGCCGGCTACTTTTTCGACCTTGCCGATTTCATGACCTGGAAGGCGACCGGTTCGCTTGCGCGGTCGCGCTCCACGCTGGTGGCGAAATGGAATTATCTGGCGCACCGCCAACCGGGCTGGCAGGCCGATTTTCTCAACGTGATCGGCCTTGGCGATCTGCGCGAGCGCGGCAGTTTGCCCGACGAAAGTGTTGCGGTCGGTCGATCCATCGGCACACTGACGACCGAGGCGGCGGAAGCGCTGGGTCTCGATCGTGAATGCCATGTCGGTGCGGGCTTGATCGATGCCTATGCGGGCGCGCTCGGCGCGCTTGCCGGCCATGCCGGCGATGCCGACATGCTGGAGCATCAACTGGCATTGATTGCTGGAACCTCGAGCTGCGTGGTTTCCTTTGCCCGCGAACGCAAACGCAGCACGGGCATGTGGGGGCCATATTACGAAGCAGTCTTTCCGGGCATGTGGCTTGCCGAAGCCGGACAATCTGCCACCGGTGCGCTCCTCGACCATATCGTCAGCATGCATGCAGCCGGCGGACATCCAACAGCGGCACTGCATGACCGCATCGTCCGGCGGATCGCGGAATTGCGGCTGGAGGAGGGTGCTTCCTTCGGCGGGCGTATCCATGTGCTGCCCGATTTTCACGGCAATCGCTCGCCGCTTGCCGATCCGCATGCATTGGGCGTCATCAGCGGCATGACGCTGGACGCCTCCTTCGATGGTCTTTGCAGGCTGTACTGGCGCACCAGCGTCGGCATTGCACTCGGCATTCGTCATATCCTGGAGCGAATGCGGGATTACGGCTACGTGCCCGACACGCTGCATGTCGCCGGCGGCCATGTGAAGAATTCGGTGCTGATGGAGCTCTATTCCGACGTGACCGGCTGCAAGGTCGTTATCCCGAAGATGAACGAGACGGTCTTGCTCGGCACCGCAATCGCCGCCTCGGTCGCCTGCGGGATTCACGAAAGCCTCGGAGTTGCCGGCGCCGCCATGTATCCGGGCGGTCATGAACGGCTGCCGAATGCCGAAAGGAAGGAACTCTACGATCGCGATTACCGGCGCTTCCTCGCCATGTACCGCCACCGCGCAGAACTGGACGCCATGGAATAGGCGGCTTACCGGAGCGGCGCCTGGGCGAATATACCTTGAAGTTCCTCTATGCGGCGCGTTCTCATTTCCGCCGCTTCACCTGCGGCGTGAGCGACTGAAATCGCGAGATATTCCATCAGCGCCATTATGGCTGAAAGGTTTTCGCGGCTATTGGCTCGTTGTGGCGGCAAGGACAGCGTGATGTTTGCGAATTCATGCGCCCATTCCGTGAATTGACCGGTTACCAGCAATACCTTGCAGCCCGCGCGACGAGCCGAGCGCGCCAGAAGACGCGATGTGACGAAACCCGGGGAATCGATGACAACGAGCAGCGCATCCTCGGATGGCTTGCCGAACAGCTCGATATAGCTACCATTGGCGCCGTCGAGGAAAAGGACTTGATCACGGGCAAAGGTCAGGCGGTCGCGGAAATAGTGGCCGATCCCCGCGAGACTGGGATGGGAGGTGATGAAGACATTGCCGGAGGACAGAATTGTCGCAACCGCCTCGCGCCATTGCGGCTGGCCGGCGAGGTTGTAGATATGCTGCAGCATCTCGACCTGTTCGGCAATTTGCGTTGCGAGCGGGCGACCTTCGCTTGCGTCCTTCTGAAGCTGTTCGAGGATATTGGGCAATTGCGACGTGAGGCTCGGCGCATTTTCCTTGAGATGCACCTTTATCCCATCCAGACCGTGATAGCCGAGCGACCGCAGAAACCGTCCTACCGTCATCGGGCTCAGTTCCAGCCTGTCGGCAACGGAGGAAGCCGTCTCGAACGGTAGTTCATTCAGATGCTCGGAGAAATACTTAGCAATTCTTCGTTCGGCCGGAGTGCCGATCTTTATATATTGTCTAAGTTTCTGACTAAGGTCTTCCAAGTTTTGCGCCCCTTTGGTGGTCTTTTCGATGTTCTGTTGCGTCAATTTCTATGTCAATCAGCCATTCAATTTCGATCGGGTCGCCGATCTTGTTGCGGTTGTTGTTCTTAATGTGGCGTACAGGATATATTAGTGCAAACTGTATTACAATAATTCAAATTTTTAATTGGCACATTCATATATCTGCACGGGATATTGATATCGATGCAACCGCTTCTTAAGTGTCCAACTGCCACCAAAAGAGGTAGACCGAATGATTGGCCTTGCTGCCCGCCTCTCCCTGGAAAATCTCTTTGCGCCGGAGACGCGCAAGGTTTTCTGGAAGGTTCTGGGTCTCACATTGCTGGCGCTTCTCGTGCTCTGGTTCGTCCTGCGAGGCGCCTTCAATTCTTTCGTATTGCCTTGGCTGCAGGGCTTTATGCCGTCCACCTCGGATTGGACGGGTTGGCTTACGCTCTTCCTCGCCATCTTCGCCGGCATCGCATTGGCATTGGCCATGGCGCTGCTGATTTCGCCGGTCACAGCCCTGATTGCCGGACTCTTTCTCGATGATGTCGCCGAAGTTGTAGAAAAGCGCGACTATCCAGGCGATGCGCCCGGAACGGCGATGCCGATCGTCGCGGCGATGAAAAGCTCGGTGCGGTTTCTCGGCGTCGTCATCGTCGGCAATATCGTGGCGCTGTTCCTGCTGTTCATTCCGGGCGTCAACCTGATCGCCTTCTTTCTGGTGAACGGCTATCTGCTCGGACGCGAATTCTTCGAATTCGCCGCCATGCGCTTCCGCTCACCGGACGAGGCGCGGCAATTCCGCGTCAAACACGCCTTCACGGTCTTTCTGGCAGGCCTGGTCATCGCAGCCTTTCTGGCAATTCCGCTTCTCAATCTGCTGACGCCGCTCTTTGCCGCCGGCATGATGGTGCATCTGCACAAGCTGATTTCGCACAAGGAAGCGAACCCGCGCCTTCGATAGGTTCAGCCTGCCGCTTCAGCCCCGATGATCTGCGCCGGAAGTTCGACCAGGGGAGCGGGGATGTCCCAGGTCTTTTCCGGCGAGCGACAGAGGTCTGCGATCACGCAGCGCTCGCATTCGGGCTTGCGCGCCTTACAGACATAGCGGCCATGCAGGATCAGCCAATGGTGGGCATGGTAGAGATACTGATCGGGGATGATCTTCATCAGCCGCTGCTCGACTTCGTCGGGCGTCTTGCCGGGGGCGAGCAGCAGCCGGTTGGCGATGCGGAAAATGTGCGTGTCGACCGCCATCGTCGCCTGGCCGAAGGCCATGGACAGGACAACGTTCGCGGTCTTGCGGCCGACGCCGGGTAGGGTTATCAGCTCCTCGCGCGTCCGCGGCACCTCGCCGCCGAAATCGGTGATCAGCTTTTCCGATAGCGCGACGACGTTCTTCGCCTTGTTGCGGTAAAGGCCGATCGTCTTGATGTATTCCCGAATGCGCTCCTCGCCGAGATCGAGCATCTTCTGCGGCGTGTCGGCAACGGCAAAGAGGGCGCGCGTCGCCTTATTGACGCCGGCATCCGTCGCCTGTGCTGAAAGCGCGACGGCGACGACGAGCGTGAAAGGGTTGACGTGCTCCAGCTCGCCCTTCGGTTCCGGCCGCTGGATGGAGAAGCGGCGGAAGATTTCTTCCAGGTCCGCCTTGGAATAGAGGCTTTTGGCCGCCGGCTTGCGGCCTGCGGTCGCATTTGACTTTTTCACGGTTTGGGCGCTGGATTTGATCTTTGGATTTGCCATAAACGACCTATACTCAAGTCCTATGACGGAACGCAACGCCGATACGGCTGCAGACGGCAACAGGCCGGTTTTTGCCGCCGAATTGTTTCCCCATCGCTCGCTGCCGCGAAAGGGGTTCAGGGTCATGCTGGCCTTGGCGGGCGGCTTCTGTCTCATCTACAGTGTTCTCTTCGTCACGCGAGGCGCCTGGCCGATCGGGATTTTCTTCGGCGCCGATTTCCTCCTGCTCTATGGCGCCTTCTGGCTGAATTATCGGTCGGGCCGTGTGCGCGAAGAGGTGACGATATCGCGCACCAATGTTTCCATCCGCAAATTCTCGCCGACGGGCCGCATGGTGGAACATGATTTCAATCCGTTCTGGACGCGCTTCCTCGTTCGCCGCCACCGCGAGATCGGGGTCGTGTCGATGCATGTCCGCGACAGGAGCCACGACACCGATGTCGGCTCCTTCCTCAATCCGGAGGATCGCGAGAGTTTCGCCAAAGCCTTCAAGCGGGCATTGGCGACCGTGACACAACGGATATGAGCGGTCTTCCCAACCCGGCGGTATCACATTTTTGCAGAGAGACCACTTACGCAAGAAACGGGTGGTTTTAGCCCTCTTGCCGTGGTTTTCTCCTTTTCAAGGAGAAAGATCATGAATGCGATTGCACAGCTGAAGAAAGACATCACCCCGGAAGGTCAGGACTACGACACCGTCCGGGAGGTCATCGAGCTCATCACCGAGGAATATCGCGACCAGCCATCGCTGGAGATGCTCGCCGAGAGGCTCGGCCAGTCGCCGACACAATTGCAGAAGACATTCACGCGCTGGGCCGGACTGTCGCCCAAGGCCTTCCTGCAGGCCGTCACGCTCGATCATGCCAAACGCCTTTTGCGCAAGGAGGATCTACCGCTGCTCGAAACGTCCTTCGAGGTCGGCTTGTCCGGCCCCAGTCGACTGCACGATCTTTTCGTCACACATGAGGCGATGTCGCCTGGCGAATGGAAAGCAAGGGGCAGCGGCCTGGTGATGCGCTATGCGTTTCACATCTCGCCCTTCGGCCTCGCTTTGATCATGGTCACGGATCGCGGCCTTGCCGGTCTCGCCTTCAGCGATTCCGGCAATGAGAAGGCTTGCCTCGCCGACATGACCTGCCGCTGGCCGAATGCCGAGTTCATCGAGGATCCGAATGCGACGGCACCTTATGCGGCACGCATCTTCGAGCGCTCGAACTGGTCGAGCGACCAGCCGCTGCGCGTCGTGCTGATCGGCTCTGATTTCCAGCTTCGCGTCTGGGAAAGCCTGTTGAAGATCCCGATGGGCCGTGCCGTGACCTATTCCGACATCGCAAGGGATATCGGTCAGCCGACGGCCATGCGGGCCGTAGGTGCTGCCGTCGGCCGCAACCCGATCTCCTTCGTCGTGCCCTGCCACCGAGCGCTCGGCAAGAACGGGCAGCTAACGGGCTATCACTGGGGGCTTACGCGCAAACGGGCGATGCTGGGGTGGGAAGCGGGGGATGCTTGAGGGGTGTTCGAAAGTTTTGAGATCGTTGAGGCTCTGATACCCCCTCTGTCCCTGTTGGGACATCTCCCCCACAAGGGGGGAGATCGTTAGGAGTTTGCTGCTCGCCCAAATGAATGTTTAGCTGCTGTAATTTCAGCATGCTCGATGTTTACTTTGAAGTGAGAGATTGCTGCGCATTACCAATCTCCCCACTTGTGGGGGAGATGTCGCGAAAGCGACAGAGGGGGGTACGCACCTTCGACCCGCTCGGAACTGGCAGCCGAAACGCCCTCACGCCGCCTTGGCCATGGCCATCTGCAGCAGCGCCTTGGCAGCGCTTTCATCCGTAATCAAAGTATTGCAGCCGATGCGTTTGATGGTGGCGCTGATCGCCTGGGCGCGGTGAGCGCCGCCGGACGAGATCACGATGTGCTTTGCCTTTTTCAGCGTATCGAGATCGACCGACATGACGCGCTTGTTGATCGGGTGATCGACCGAATTGCCGTCGGCATCGAGGAAATTGAACATGGTGTCGCAGACGCAACCCATGTCGATCAATTCTTCCAGCTCGCGCTTCGAGATGAAGCCCTCTGATAGCGAGGTTGATTGCGGGCCGATATCGCCGCAGCTGACGATGGCGAGATCGAGGTTTTCCGCCAGGCGGTAGATGGCCTCCAGGCCGCATTTCTCGATGAGATTGCGCTTGGTCTCGACGGAGTCGACGAGAAGCGGCGCCAGGAACATGTAGCATTCCGCGCCGAGCTGGCTCGCCAGGCGCCAGGTATAGTCGATCGGGTTGGTCTGGTGGACGGCGACGATGCCGCCGAGCAGGGAGACCACCTTGCAGTTGTCGCGGCGGGTCGGGCGGAAGCTCGCGAGCGAAGCGGTCATCGTCCGGCCCCAGCCGACGCCGATCGTATAATTGTCGGGGATGGCCTCCGTCAGGAACTGGCCGAGCGCCAGGCCGACGCTCTTTGCCTGGGCGTTGACATTGCCACCGGCCGGCTCGGGAACGACGATCGCCTCGTCGAGCCCATAGGTGCGCTCGAGCTTGATCGCCAGTTCCACGCAGTCGTCGATGCCTTCGGTGATCCAGATCTGCACCTCGGCGCGGCGCATGGCCTCGTCCAGCAGGCGGATGACCGTGGTGCGGCTGATGCCGAGCTGCTCGGCAACATCCTTCTGCGTCAGGCCCTGATTGTAATAGAGCCAGGCGGCGCGAAGCCTCAGGGAGGAGGTCTCCGAATAGGCGGTATGGGTTCCGCGTCTCAGTTTGGCCACAGGTCCTCCGGCAAGATTGTCGCATGCGCCGTTTAACGTCATGATCCACCTGAGATGCGAAACGGAATGATGGCGGATGACAGGAGCAGGCGAGATCGGCTCTTCTGCTGCCGATATTCTATGACATGAAACTTATGTCAATCGAATTGCACAAATGTCCTTGACTTTTCCGTGCGAGATTGCTGATAGTCAGCGCTGAGGAATTCGGTCTTGTCCAGTCGAGGAGGACAATGTGCGAGTGCTGCCGCGAGCAAGTGCCAGGCCGGACGGGGAGCCATATAGGGCGTCCGATGCCGGCGGAAAGCTTGTTTTCGGAAGGTTGTCTCCTCATCGCTCGGCCGTTCACCGGAAATGGAACTTTCGCTGTTTTTATCCCGTTACCAAAACATAGGAGAAGGAAGGCCGCACTCCCCTGACGCCTTCGGTCCCGCCCGGCGCAAGACCGGATCTGCCGCCCGACATCTCCCATTCCAATGGGCCTCATTCAACAAGGATACCTGTTATGACTTCCAAGCTTGATCAACTCCGCGCCATGACGACGGTCGTGGCCGATACCGGCGATATCGAGGCAGTCGCTCGCCTGAAGCCGGTGGATTGCACCACCAACCCGACCATCGTGCTGAAGGCGCTCGGCACGCCGATGTTCGCCGATGCGATCAAGGAAGCCGTTGCCTGGGGCAAGAAGCAGGGCGGTGCCTCCGAAGCCGTCGTTGCCGCCGTTGCCGACCGTCTGGCAATCTCCGTCGGCGCAGCGCTCTCCGGTCTCGTTCCCGGCCGTGTCTCGACGGAAGTTGATGCTGATCTCTCCTTCAACACCGAAGCTTCGCTTGCCAAGGCCCGCGCCATCATCGCTGCCTACAAGGAGCGCGGCATCGAGCGCGACCGCATCCTGATCAAGCTCGCCTCCACCTGGGAAGGCATCCGCGCCGCCGAAGTGCTGCAGAAGGAAGGCATCGACTGCAACCTGACGCTGCTCTTCAGCAAGGCCCAGGCGATTGCTTGCGCCGATGCCAAGGCATTCCTGATCTCGCCCTTCGTCGGCCGCATCCTCGATTGGTACAAGAAGTCGACCGGCAAGGACTACACGGCTGAGGAAGATCCGGGCGTCATCTCGGTGCGCGATATCTACCACTATTACAAGGCCAACGACATCAAGACGATCGTCATGGGCGCCTCCTTCCGCAACACCGGCGAAATCGAAGCGCTGGCCGGCTGCGATCGCCTGACGATCAGCCCGAACCTGCTCGACGAACTTTCCAAGGACGAAGGCAAGCTGGAGCGCAAGCTCTCGCCGGAGCCCAAGGGTTCGGTCGAAAAGATCGCCGTCGACGAAAAGACCTTCCGCTGGATGATGAACGAAGACGCAATGGCAACCGAGAAGCTTTCCGAAGGCATCCGCGCTTTCGCCAAGGATCTCGGCACGCTGCGCGCCATGGTCAGCAAGGAACTGCAGCTCGCTGCGGCTTGAAAGTGAGATTGGCTCTCTCTTTGGGGAGCTATGATTTGAGAGGGGTGTCGCGGGGATGCGGCGCCCTTTTTATTTGGGGTGATAGGTTGAGACTTTGAGTTTGACGCGCTTACGATACCCCCCTCTGTCCCTTTCGGGACATCTCCCCCACAAGGGGGAGATCGTTAGGGCGCATCGCTAGTTCTACAAAATGAGGCGCGATCGTATCAGCGGATACGAGGCTTATTATCTTTCGATGACGGTGCCGCAGGTTACCAATCTCCCCCCTTGTGGCAGGGCTATCGCATATGGAGGCGGACGAGCACCATAAGCTCCTTCTCCCCTTGGGGAGAAGGTGGCCCGAAGGGTCGGATGAGGGGGTTATCGATTTGAATTCATGGATTTTTGTGGTGTTGGCGGGCACCCCCTCATCCGCCTGGCGGCACCTTCTCCCCGCTGGGGAGAAGGGGGACAGCGGCGATCTCCGCTCATATGCGATACCCCTGCCCCTTGTGGGGGAGATGTCACGAAGTGACAGAGGGGGGTATCACGGGCGTTGCGTAGAGAACCTAGCGAAGAAACTCCGCCCTGATCTTCTCCGACTGCCCGCCGATCGTCGGCGCCGCCATATCATTCTTGGCTCGAACACCATTCACCCGGATCGGGCTTGCCGTCGTGCGTACCGAGGCGCCATCGTCGCGGGTTACCGTCTGCAGCATATCGAGCTTACGGAAAGCAGCGCTTTGCAGCAATTTCGGCCAGTCAAGCACTTCGGCCGCCCAGATGTCTGCGGGTTCCAGGAGATCGAGCCACTCGCGAACCGTCTTTTCCTGCAGGCGGCTGGCGATCATGGTCTTGATCTCGTCCCGATGCTGAAAGGCATCATCCGGCGTGTAACCGGCAAGAGCGGGCAGATCGAGCAGCGGCGCGAGTTTTTCCAGCGGCATCATCGCCAATGCCAGCCAGCCATCGGCACAGCGATAGACGCCATAGGGCGCCGCGAGATAGGCGTGGGCATTGCGCACGGCGGATTTCTTCGGCAGTCGGCCGCCGTCGTTCAGATGGGTGGTTAGCACTTCGAACTGGAAATCGACCAGTGCCTCCAGCAAGCTCGTCTCAACATGCACGCCGTGGCCGGTGAGGCCGCGGCGCACCAGTCCGGCAAGGATGGCCTGAACCAGGAGATTACCGGACAGCATGTCGGCGACGGCGAGGCCAAAGGGCACAGGCCCGTCATCCGCCTCGCCATTCAGCCACATGACGCCGGAGCGGGCCTGGGCCAGCAGATCCTGCCCGGGGAAATGGCGCCATTCATTGTCAGGGCCGTATCCGGTGATGCTGCCATAGACGATGCGGGGATTGATTGCGGCAACGGCGGCATAGTCGAGGCCAAGCCTTTCGATGACGCCGGGGCGGAAATTCTGGATGACGACGTCGGCCTTGGCGATCAGCGCGCGCAGTTCCTGCAGGTCGCCTTCATCCTTCATATTGACGGCAAAGCTCTCCTTGCCGCGGTTGATGGCATGAAACAGCGTGGAGTCGCCGCCGATCTCGGTGTCGCTGAGATAGAGCCGGCGGCAGAGATCACCGCCATCGGGCCGCTCGATCTTGATGATCCTCGCGCCGAGATCGCCGAGCCGTAGCGCCGCCATCGGGCCGGCAAGAAACTGGCTCATATCCAGCACGATGATGCCGGAGAGCAGGCCCTCTTCGTTATCCTTGGTCATGTCGGACTTTCAGCGGCGGCGCGTCCGCGGGCCGGCCGTTCCTGTAGCGCACGGTCTGGATATGCTCGCAATAGAGCACCAATTCGCCTTCGCCCTTGAAGACTTCGTAGGAAGAGCGGATCAGGCCGAGCTCGGCATATTTCGGCTGCTTATCGAGATTTGTGCGGATGGTGTAGATCGTCTCGCCGATGAAGGTAGGCTTGATGAAGCGCAACTTGTCGTATCCATAGGAAAAGGCGTTGACGCAATTGGTGGCGACGAGCCCAAGCCCGGCGGAAAAGACGAAGGCGCCGGCAACGAGCCGCTTGCCGAACAGGCCCTCGGTTTCCGCAAAAATCTGGTCGCTAACGTAAGGATGCATGTCGAGCACCAGCGCGTTGAACTGCTGGGATTCGCCTTCTGAGATCGTGCGACGCAGCGAGCGGATCCTGTGGCCGATTTCGAAATCTTCGTAGAACCAGTTTTCCGCATTCCAGACAGGAATCTCGGCGTGATCGGCCGGCATGGTCTTCGGACAGGTGCTGGATATGCCGACGGTGGCGGTCATGGCATGTCTTTCGATGGAAAACCTCTGATCTCAAAGAGACCAGAGGCGCTTGGCATTGAGGTGATAGAGCCGGCTGCGTTCGTCGGTGCTTACGCCTTGCATTAGCGCGTGAGTGGCTGCGATCCAGGCGGAAAGACTGCCGCCGAGCGTACAGACTGGCCAGTCGCTGCCCCAGATGACGCGGTCCCAGCCGAAGCTTGCGATGCAATGTTCGATGAAGGGACGCAGCGTTTCCGGCGTCCAGCTGTCTGGATCGGCATAGGCGACGACGCCGGAAATCTTAACGGTGACATTCGGGCGCTTCGCCGTTTCCGTGATCCCCGCCGCCCAGCTTTCGCTGAAGCCATCCTTCACCGCCGGTACGCCGCAATGGTCGAGGATGAAGCGGATATTGGGATTGAGGTCGATGAGCGCGAGCGCCTTGGACATCTGATGCGGTAGGACACAGAGGTCGAAGGTGAGCCGCGTGCCGCCGAGCCGCTTGAGGTTCTCGCGGAAGAGGGCGCCCTCGGAGACGTCATCTGGCACGACATGCAGTACACGGCGGAAACCTTTGACGAAGGGATCGGCAAGTACGCGTTCGAGATAGGCGGGGAAGTTCGTGCTCTCAGGACGGCAGGCGGCGATGGCACCCCTGAGGAGGCTGCCGGGCTCACGGCTCAGGCCTTTGACGTAATCCGTTTCCCGCTCGATATCATCCTCGGCGACGTCGACCTCCATGTGAAGCGTATCGGCGATCCCAAGCCGCTTGGCCTCGCGCGCATAGTCTTCATAGAGGCTGTCGCGATTGAGCGCGCCGGCGCCGGCCAGCCAGGGATAGGCGAGACGTTTCCGGTCGACGATGTGCAGATGGCTGTCGAAAAGCATGGCGTTCCTCCCATACCTGCTTGCTCAACATATACTCACAGAAGAATAGTTTATTCAAATAAAAATTATAACTCGGCCTTGTCCACTGTGCCGGCCACGGTTTCGGAGATTTGCTTGGCGGCTTCCCGGACATATTCGACCACCTGCTCGCGCGTAGGCGCCTTCGGGTTCACTGGCTCGATATAGGGGCAGGTGAGGGCAGCAAGCGCGTTGCCGTCCATCGCCAGCACGGGCGCGGAAATATTGTGTACGCCGCTCGTCTGCAGGCTGCTCATGGTTTCGAAGCCCTTTTCACGAATTGCTGCAAGCTTTTCCTCGAGATCGGCAGGCGGCTCCTCCGGATCCTGTTCCTGGCGTCTCTGCTCGTTGATCATCATTTGGCGCTGCTTTGCATCCCGGAATGCCAGAAGAATATGGCCGGAGCCGGTATTATAGAGATTGATCTGCGCACCGACGCGGATGGAGATGCCCCAATAGGTCGGCGAATCCTGCTGCGCGATGACGACGACGGAGCCGCGATCATAGATCGCCAGATGGCAGGCCTGCTCGGCACGGTTGGAGAATTCGCGCATCAGCGGTGTGGCGAAGGAGACGAGGCGGCGCACCGGCGCATGATAATGCGCAAGGCCGAAGAGCTTCAGCGTCAGATAGAAACGATCGCCATCCTGCCGCTGCACATAGCCGCGCCGTACGAGACGATCGAGCATGCGGTAGAATTCGTTGGGGCTCTTGTTGAGCGCCTTGGCAATCTCGGCCTGCGTCAAGCCGCCGTCGATCGTCGCCAGCAACTCCAAAATGTCGAGCCCCTTGTCCAGCGCCGGTGCGCGGTAGCGATCACTGTCGTCTTCTATGCTCATCAACAAGTCCCCCATGCGAAGAAACATGAATCATCATTCATATATGAATGAAGGCATTTTACAAGCGCGCGATCGCGGCTTGACGGCCAATGAATAAGATGTTTACTTATAAATCATTGATCCATATTTGGGTCGAGAGGGCAATCGGGCAAGGGGTCCGATTTTAAGGGAGGAAGTTCGATGAGGAATTGGAAGGCCGGTCTTGCTGCCGGCACGATGGCATTGCTTGCCGGCACAGCGGTCTTCGCCGCCGATCTGCCGGGCAAATTTCCGGGCGTGACGATCGACGCCAAACTCATCGGCGGTCAGCAATACGAGCCGCTTTACGCGCGCATCGCCGAGTGGGAGAAGGAGACGGGCGCCAAGGTCAACATTCTCTCGAAGAAGAACCACTTCGAACTCGACAAGGAAATCAAATCGGACATGGCCTCGGGCAGCATCTCCTGGTGCGTCGGCTCGAACCACTCGTCCTTCGCGCCGCAGTATCCCGATCTCTACACCGACCTCGGCAAGCTGCTGCCGAAGGAAGAAATTAGCCAGTTCGTCGATTCGACCATCCAGGCCTCGACCATCGACGGCCGCCTGATCATGCTGCCGCGTGCGCAGTTTGACGTTTCGGCGCTCTACTATCAGAAGAGCCTCTATAACGATGAGGCCAAGAAGACGGCGTTCAAGGCGAAGTATGGCTACGATCTGGCGCCCCCGAAGACGTGGAAGGAAGTCTCCGATCAGGCGATCTTCTTCTCCAACCCGCCGAACTTCTTCGGCACGCAATTCCCCGGCAAGGAAGAGGCGATCAATGGCCGCTTCTATGAAATGCTGGTCGCCGAAGGCGGCGAATATCTCGATAAGGACGGCAAGCCTGCCTTCAACTCCGAAGCCGGGGTGCGCGCGCTCGACTGGTTCGTCAACATGTACAAGGCCAAGGCCGTTCCGGCCGGCACGACCAACTATCTCTGGGACGACCTCGGTGCCGGCTTTGCCTCTGGTTCGATCGCTCTCGATCTCGACTGGCCGGGCTGGGCGACCTACTTCAATGATCCGAAGTCTTCGAAGATCGCCGGCAATGTCGGTGTCGTCGTGCAGCCTGCCGGTTCCTCCGGCAAGCACACCGGCTGGTCCGGCCATCATGGCTTCTCGGTAACCGAAGCCTGCGCCCACAAGGATGCAGCCGCTTCGCTCGTCTGGTTCCTGACGAACGACGACTCGCAGAAGCTCGAAGCCGCCAACGGCACGCTGCCGACCCGCAAGGCCGTATGGGACTGGGATATCCAGCAGGCTGCATCCGACCCTTACAAGAAGGAAGTGCTGAGCACCTTCCAGGAAGCCATGAAGTATGCCTTCCCGGTTCCGCGCACGCCGCAATGGATCGAGATTTCCAACGTCGTCTATCCTGAGCTTCAGGCCGCGATCCTTGGCGACAAGAGTTCGAAGGAGGCGCTTGATGCCGCTGCGCAGAAGGCAACCGATGTTCTGAAGGACGCTGGCGCCCTCTAAGCGGTGCACTCGAAATCCCGCGCGTCTCGGGCGTGCGGGATTTCCGCAAAACTGAGTTCGAGAATGGTTTTCGATCGGTGCCGCAAGGGGCCGGTCTACCCTGCCGGTTTGCTGCCGGCTTCTCGGTCCCAAGCAATCCATTCCACGCAGTCCGGGCCACGCTGCCGAGGAATGCCGACAGGTGCAAACCATGCTTAAAAGAATATCTCCACCGGTCCTGCTTCTTCTTCCGGCGATCATCGTCCTCGTGGCTGTGGTTCTGTTTCCGCTGCTTCTGTCCTTCTATTCCAGCTTCACGCCCTTTCGCCTGACGCGGCCGGCGACGCTTTTCACCTTCATCGGTCTGCGCAACTACATGCGCATCCTGTCGGATCCGGTGTTCCTGGCCGCCTTCGTGCGCACCGTCGTGCTTTTGACGATCGCGCTCAATCTGGAAATGCTGCTTGGTCTCGGATTGGCTTTGCTGGTCAACAAGGCGACCTACGGCAAGCGCGTGCTGCGCACGCTGATGATGTTTCCGATGATGTTCTCGCCCGTTCTCGTCGGCTTCCAGTTCAAATTCATGTTCAACGACAATGTCGGCATCATCAACAATGCCTTGCAATCCCTGGGTATTACCGAGACGGCTATTCCCTGGCTGATCGATGGCAATCTGGCGCTGTTTTCCATCGTCATTGCCGAAGTCTGGTCGTCGACGTCGGTCTTCGCGATCCTTATCCTCGCAGGCCTGCTCGCCATGCCACAAGAGCCGGTAGAAGCCGCAAAAGTGGACGGCTGTACCAGCTGGCAGACCTTCCGCTACGTCACCTGGCCATTCCTGATGCCGTTCGCCTTCATCGCCATGACGATCCGTTCGCTCGACGTCGCCCGTGCCTATGACATCGTTAAGATCATGACCGATGGCGGCCCGGCGCGGCGCACGGAGCTGATCTGGACGCTGGTCGGACGCACGGCCTATGCCGACGCACAGATGGGGCTTGCCAATGCCATGGCCTATGTCTCGATCATTCTTTCTATCGTCTTCACCGTCTATTTCTTCCGCAAGCTGGCGCTTGCCCGCACCCAGATCGGAGCGGAGTGGTAATCATGGATCGCAACGCTCAACAACGCCTGCAGCGCCGCCTCTGGAAGATCGCCTATCTCATCGGCCTCTTTCTCGCGATGCTTATCATCTGCCTGCCCGGTTTCTGGATCGTCATCAGCTCGCTACGGCCGACCGTGGAAATCATGGCGAAGCCGCCGGTCTGGATACCGCAGGAGCTGTCGCTGGAAGCCTATCGCGCCATGTTCAGCGGCGTCGGGCAGGGCGGCATTCCCGTCTGGGATTATTTCCGCAATTCGCTCATCATCTCCGTCACCTCGACCGCCATTGCGCTCGTCATCGGCATGTCCGGCGGCTATGCCTTCGCTCGCTTTCGTTTCGCAGGCAAGTCAGCCGTGTTCCTCGGGCTGATGCTGACGCGTTCCGTGCCCGGCGTGGCGCTATCGCTGCCGCTCTTCATGGTCTATGCGCGGCTCGGCATCATCGATACGCATTTCGGCCTGATCCTCACCTATGTCGCGCTGAATGTGCCGTTCACGATCTGGCTGATCGACGGCTTTTTCCGGCAGGTGCCGAAGGATCTCGCCGAGGCCGCGCAGATCGACGGCTGCACGCGCTGGCAGGCGTTCTGGCAGGTGGAATTTCCACTCGCCGGCCCCGGCATCGCATCGGCCGGCATCTTCGCCTTCCTCACCTGCTGGAATGAATATGCTCTCGCCTCGCAGCTGACGCGTTCCGTCGATTCCAAGACGCTGCCGGTCGGTCTCCTCGACTACACGGCCGAGTTCACCATCGACTGGCGTGGCATGTGCGCATTGGCGGTCGTGATGATCATTCCGGCTCTCGCTCTCACTTTCATCATTCAGAAGCATCT
This sequence comes from Martinezella dioscoreae, assembly GCF_009176305.1. Classification (GTDB taxonomy): domain Bacteria; phylum Pseudomonadota; class Alphaproteobacteria; order Rhizobiales; family Rhizobiaceae; genus Rhizobium; species Rhizobium dioscoreae. Next base: position 90,077 of record NZ_BLAJ01000001.1, read on the forward strand.
GGTGTCGGGTCTGACATTCGGTGCGGTCAAAGGTTGATCTCCATGGCTCAGGTTTCCCTCAAAAAACTCGTCAAGCGCTACGGCGCGCTGGAAATCGTCCACGGGATCGATCTCGACATCGCGGACAAGGAGTTCATCGCGCTTGTCGGCCCGTCCGGCTGCGGCAAGTCGACGACGCTGCGCATGATCGCCGGCTTGGAGGATGTGTCCGACGGCACGATCGAGATCGGCGATACGGTCGTCAACGACCTGCCGCCGCGCGATCGCAACATCTCCATGGTGTTCCAGTCCTATGCGCTCTATCCGCATATGACCGTGCGCGAGAACATGGGTTTCTCGCTGAAGATCGCCAAGCAGCCGCAGGCCGAGATCGACCGCCGCGTCAACGAGGCCGCTGCTATTTTGAGCCTTGAAGCGCTGATGGATCGCCGCCCGGCGCAGCTTTCCGGTGGCCAGCGTCAGCGCGTCGCCATGGGCCGCGCCATCGTGCGCCAGCCGGAGGTCTTCCTCTTCGACGAGCCGCTATCGAACCTTGATGCCAAGCTGCGCACGCAGATGCGCACCGAGATCAAGAAACTGCATGCCAAGGTGCAGTCGACGGTGGTCTACGTGACGCACGATCAGGTCGAGGCCATGACGCTGGCGGACCGCATCGTCATTATGCGCGACGGCCACATCGAACAAGTCGGCACGCCGGACGAGGTGTTCAAGCGGCCCGCCACCCGCTTCGTTGCCGGCTTCATCGGCTCACCACCGATGAATATCGAAGAGGCGACGCTGAAGGCAGGCGAACTCATCTTCAAGAACGGTGATCGTCTGCCGCTGCCGAACCAGTTTGCCGGCAAGGTCAGGGAAGGAGAAAAGGTCGCCTTCGGTCTTAGGCCTGACGATATCTTCCCGACTGGCCACGGCCTGCATTCGGGCGCGGAATCTGCCGTCTACGAGCTGACCCTACCGGTCGCCATCACCGAACCGCTCGGCAATGAAACACTCGTCTTTGTCGAATTCGCCGGGCGCGAATGGGTGACGCGCATGCTCAATCCGCGCGCGCTGAAGAGTGGCGAGCGGCTGAAGATGAGCTTCGATCTCAGCCAAGCGCATCTCTTCTCCGCCGAAACCGGCAAGAGCCTGGCAAACTGAGGAATAGCTCCCATGGCACGTATCGAGAAAATTGAACTGCGCATGGTCGATCTGCCGCCGAAGGTGAAGCGGACGGATGCGATCCAGAGCTTCGTCAGCCAGGAAACGCCGATCGTTACCATCACCGACAGCGATGGGGCAGCCGGCACCGGTTACAGCTATACGATCGGCACCGGCGGCTCGTCCGTCATGCGGCTGCTGTCCGACCATCTGGTGCCGCTCTTGATCGGTGAGGATGCCGATTGCATCGAGGCGATCTGGCACAGACTGGAATTCGCCACGCATGCTACGACGATCGGTCCCATCACGGCGCTGGCGCTTGCGGCCATCGACACGGCGCTTTGGGATCTGCGAGCCAAGAAGCAGAAGCTGCCACTCTGGAAGCTTGCCGGTGGCGCCAAGGATCGGTGCCCGCTCTACACGACGGAAGGTGGCTGGCTGCATATCGAGAAGGAAGCTTTGGTCGAAGACGCCCTGCAGGCGAAGGCCAAGGGCTTTTCCGGCTCGAAGGTGAAGATCGGCAAGCCGCATGGCTCCGAGGATTACGACCGGCTGGCCGCGATGCGTCTGGCACTCGGCTCCGGCTTCGAAATCATGACCGACTGCAATCAGGGCTTCACCGTCGATGAGGCGATCCGCCGGGCAGCACGCCTCAAGGAGCTGGACCTTGCCTGGATCGAGGAGCCGCTGCCGGCCGACGATCTCGATGGCCATATCCGGCTGACGCGATCGACGCCGACGCCGATCGCGGTCGGCGAATCCATGTATTCGATCCGGCATTTTCGCGAATATATGCAGAAGGGCGCCTGCTCGATCGTGCAGGTGGATGTCGCCCGCATCGGCGGCATCACGCCCTGGTTGAAGGTGGCGCATGCCGCCGAAGCTTTCGACATTCCCGTCTGCCCGCATTTCCTGATGGAGCTGCATGTCAGCCTCACCTGCGCCGTGCCGAATGGCAAATATGTCGAATACATCCCGCAGCTCGACGATCTCACCACCAAGGGTATGGACATCGTCGATGGCAAGGCGGTGGCCCCATCAGAGCCCGGCATCGGCATTGCCTGGGACTGGGATGCCGTGAAGGCGCGCTCGATCGGCGAATTCACCCGGGAAATTCACGGCTGAGGAGGAGCTAACCATGCAGCGGATGGGAATGGTGATCGGCCTGGAGCCGGCCAATGTGGCGGAATACAAGGCGCTTCACGCGGCCGTCTGGCCCGAGATCCTGGCGCTGATCTCCGAATGCAACATCACCAACTATTCGATCTTCCTGAAAGAGCCGGAAAACCTGCTCTTCGGCTATTGGGAATATGTCGGCACGGATTTCAAGGCCGATATGTCGAAGATGGCTGCCAGCCCGAAGAACCAAGAGTGGTGGTCTTTCTGCATACCCTGCCAGAAGCCCTTCGAGACCCGCAAAGAGGGCGAGTGGTGGGCCATGATGGAGGAGGTGTTTCATCATGACTGACGTCCAATCAGGGCCCCTTATTCCGCCAGCGGGGAGATTGTGGAATGGATACCCCCCTCTGTCAGCTTCGCTGACATCTCCCCCACAAGGCAGGGGTATCGCATATGAGCGGAGATCGCCGCCGTCCCCCTTCTCCCCAGCGGGGAGAAGGTGCCGCCAGGCGGATGAGGGGGTGCCCGCCAAGACCACCAAAATCCATGAATTCAAATCGATAACCCCCTCATCCGACCCTTCGGGCCACCTTCTCCCCAAGGGGAGAAGGAGTTTATGGTGCTCATCCGCCTCCATATGCGATAGCCCTGCCCCACAAGGGGGGAGATTGGTAAATCGCGGCTATCTCTGGCAAGCAACAGACATTGAATCTGCTGACATGACAGCTATTCGTTTCCCGAGGTGCTGCGAAACGCTTCAAGCGATCTCCCCCCTTGTGGGGGAGATGTCACGAAGTGACAGAGGGGGGTGTGTAGCTTCCACAACTTCCGAAGCCAATGTTCCTGGCTCCTTTTTCCGGGCAAAAGGTCAACCGACCTTGGTTTCAGGGAGGATGAGATGAACTTCGATCCCAAATCCCTGCGCCAATGGTGGCCGATGCCGTCGCATCCGCGTCCGATCGTGATTTTCGGTGCCGGCAGCATCGTCGGTGACGCGCATCTGCCTGCCTATAAACAAGGCGGCTTTCCGGTCGCGGGCCTCTACGATCCAAACACCGAGAAGGCGGTGGCACTGGCTGCTCGATGGGGCATTCGAGTTTTCGCCTCCGAGGCAGAAGCCCTTGCCGTCGATGGCGCGATCTTCGATCTGGCGACGCCGCCGGCAGCGCATGCGACGATCCTTTCGAAGTTGCCGTGCGGTTCCTTCGCGCTGATCCAGAAACCGATGGGCAGCGATCTTGTCGGCGCCTCCGAAATTCTGTGGGTCTGCCGCGAGAGGGATATCAAGGCGGCCGTCAACTTCCAGCTTCGCTTCGCGCCGATGATGCTGGCGCTCTACGATGCCGTGAACAAAGGGTATCTCGGCGAGGTCGTCGATTTCGATGCGTGGCTGGCGCTTGCAACACCCTGGGGCCTCTGGCCGTTCCTGAAAGGCTTGCCACGCATCGAGATAGCCATGCATTCGATCCACTATTTCGATTTCATTCGCGGGCTGCTCGGTAATCCTCAAGGGATCCACGCCAAGACCATCGGCCATCCCAACCATGATGTCGCCCAGACGCGGACGGCTGCGATTCTCGATTATGGCGACAAGGTTCGCTGCGTGCTCTCGGTCAATCACGACCATGATTTCGGCCGCAGGTTCCAGGCTTGTGAGTTTCGCATCGCCGGCACCAAGGGGGCGGCCTATGTCAAGCTCGGTGTCAATCTCGACTATCCCAGCGGGGAGCCGGACGAACTTTGGATCCGACCTGAGGGCGGCAGCGATTGGGTCGAGGTCAAGCTGGAGGGCGCCTGGTTCCCGGATGCCTTTGTCAATCGCATGGCCAACCTGCAGCGTTTTGCATCCGGCGAGGATCAGGAGCTGATCGGTTCCGTCGAGGATGCCTGGCAGACCATGGCTCTCGTCGAGGCCGCTTATCAATCGAGCGCCGCGCCGGCGACGCCGATTGCCGAACTTCCAAAGGCTTGAGCAATGGCAGAACAAACCCCCTATTTCGAAGATTATGAAGTCGGCCACGTCAGGGTGACCACGGGACGGACGATCACCGAGACGGATTTTGTTGTCCATGCTGGCCATACCGGCGATTTCTTCCCACATCACATGGATGCGGAATTCGCCAAGACCTTGCCCGGCGGCCAGCGCATCGCGCATGGCACGATGATCTTTGCGATCGGCGTCGGACTGACGGCCTCGCTCATCAACCCTGTCGCCTTTTCCTATGGTTACGATCGGCTCCGCTTCGTCCGACCGGTGCATATTGGCGATACGATCCGCACCCGCGTCACCATTTCGGCGAAGGAGGATGATCCGAAACGGCCGGCTTCCGGTCGTGTGGTCGAGCGTTGCGAAGTGCTGAACCAGCGCGACGAAGTCGTGCTTGCCGCCGATCATATCCTGGTCGTCGAGCGCAAGCCGAGCGCGGGGAAGGCATGATGGTAAAACTTAAGGGAATGACCTGGTCGCATCCGCGCGGCTACGATCCGATGATCGCCTGCTCGAAGGTGTGGCGGGAAAAGACCGGTGTCGAGATCAGCTGGGAAAAGCGCTCGCTGCAGGATTTCGAGACTTTTCCGGTGGAGGAGCTTGCCGCGCAATACGATCTCATCGTCGTCGATCATCCGCATGTCGGGCAGATCACGCGCGAGAACTGCCTGCTGCCGCTCGATGATGCAGGCTGTGCAGAGGAAATTGCCGCGATCGCCGCCGGCACCGTTGGGCGCTCCTATCCGAGCTACAACTGGCAGGGCCGGCAATGGGCCTTTCCGCTCGATGCGGCAACACAGGTGCAGGCCTATCGGCCCGACCGGCTGAGCGCGCCGGTCAAGAATCTCGCCGAATTCGTGACGCTCGCCAAGGAAGGCAAAGCGATCCTGCCGATGCGGCCGCCGCATTCGCTGATGACTTTCATCACGCTGGCTGCCCACCTCGGCACGCCCTGCAACATCGAAGGGCCGGATTTCATTGCCAAGGCCGATGGCGAAGCGGTGCTCGACTGGATCGCGCAGCTCGTTTCGGGCATGGATTCCAGCTGCTACGAAATGGATCCGATCGCGGTGCTCGACCTGATGGGCCAGCCTGACGGCCCCTATGTGGCGTCGCCGTTCATCTATGGCTACGTGAACTATTCCTTTGCCGGATTCAGGCGGGCGCGGATCGCTTTTGCAGATATGCCCGTGATCGATGGACGCGCGCCGAATGGCTCGGCACTCGGCGGCACTGGCATTGCGGTGTCGGCACGCACGCAAGCGCCTGAAGAGGCGAAGGCCTTTGCGCGCTGGATTGCGAGCGGGCCGGTGCAGGCGGGTGTTTATGCGAGTGGCAATGGTCAACCGGGCCATGCCGACGGCTGGATCAGCGATGCGGTCAATGCGCCGGCGCTCGATTTTTACCGCAACACGCGTGCGACGCTGGAAGGCGCCTATGTGCGGCCGCGGCATGATGGCTACATGGCATTTCAAAGCGATGCATCCGAGATGATTAGCAATGGACTGCGAAGCGGCGAGCGGCATACAGTCCTCGTCGACAAGCTGAATCATCGCTTCGCGCAGTCTTTCGAAGCGTAGTGAGGTTGCGCCAACTGATTGTTATTGCATGATCTTATCCGAGTTTCGGCTATGCAGCCAGCGGCATGGGTGGGGTCATGGTTCCCGAAGAAAGGATCAGGATTATGGGTCACGGGTTGGAAGGCAAGAAGGTCGTCATCACGGCGGCGGGGCAGGGCATTGGCCGGGCGTCGGCAGAGCGCTTCATCTCGCTTGGCGCACACGTCTACGCCACTGATATCAACGAGCAGACGCTCTCGACGCTTGATGGCGCGACCAAACATGTGTTGAACGTGCTCGATAGCGCCGCCGTCAAGGCCTACGCGGAAGAACTTGGCCCGATCGACGTGCTCTTCAATTGCGCCGGTTTCGTCCATGCTGGCACGATCCTGGACTGCGAGGAAAAGGATTGGGATTTCTCCTTCAACCTCAATGCCAAGGCGATGTACACCACCTGCCGGGCCTTCCTGCCGGGCATGCTGGAAAAGGGCAAGGGGTCGATCGTCAACATGTCCTCCGTTGCTTCCAGTGTGAAGGGCGTGCCGAACCGTTTCGCCTATTGCGCCTCCAAGGCTGCCGTGATCGGCCTGACCAAATCGATCGCCGCCGATTTCGTTGCCAAGGGCATTCGCGCCAATGCCATTTGCCCCGGTACGGTCGACAGCCCTTCGCTGCATGAGAGGCTCAGAGCAACCGGGGACTACGAGAAGGCAATGAAGGATTTTATCGCCCGCCAGCCGATGGGCCGGATCGCGACTGCCGAAGAGATCGCCGCACTAGTGACCTATCTCGCCGGCGACGAGGCGGGCTTCACGACAGGCCAGATCCACGTCATCGACGGCGGCTGGACGGGCTGAGGCTGCATTTTGAAGGTCGGAGGCCCCGTATTGCGAGGCTTCCTTTTATTTGCCACTCTCGTCGGCGAATCGTTGTTTTGAAAGACGATTTACGATCGGGAGAGCGGCATGGATGCGCAGGGACATTTGCATCATTCCAGATGGCGTGTGCTGTGGCGCAAGCATCATGTCATCCTGATTGCGGTTCTTGCCGGCATCGCCGTCTTTCTGCTTCTGACATCCCGCGAGTTCAATGCCAGCAATCTGCTGATCGCTTGGGATACGACCGCAATCGTCTATATCGTTTACAGCCTGTACAGGATGCTGACGGCCGACCCGCAGCGCATACGCAAGCGCTCGGCCGATCTCGATTTCTCGGATGGATTCCTGCTGTTCCTGTCGATTGCGGCAGCGCTCGCCAGCATCGGCGGCATTGCGCTGGATCTGCTTGGCGTCAAGGACGCCTCACCCGAAATCGCCTTCTACCGCGTGATGATGGCGATCGTGACGATCCTGATATCCTGGACCTTCCTGCATACGCTGTTCACCATCCACTATGCGCACCGGTTCTACAGCAGTCCGGGCAAGGGGCAGGGGCTGAAATTCGCCGAGCCTTTGGAGGAGCCGATATATTGGGACTTCCTCTATTTCTCCTTCACGATCGGGGTTGCGGCTCAGACCGCCGATATCGGTATTTCCACCGTTTCGATGCGTAAGCTCGCGCTTCTGCACGCGATCCTGTCGTTTCTGTTCAATACGACGATCCTGGCGCTCGCCATAAATGTCGGGGCGAGCCTGATCTAGGCCCGCCCCGATGCGCCGATGATTGCTGCCGTCAAACAACGGCATTGCCGGCCATGACGGCCAGGATCAGGAATATCAGGAAGATGATCAGGAAGATGGCGAAGAGAACGCGCGCAATGGTTGCGGTTGCCGCGGACACGCCGGAAAAACCGAAAAAGCCGCTGATCAAAGAAATCACAAAGAAAATGAGAGCCCATTTCAGCATTTAGCAATCTCCTCTGCGTTGTACTTCTTAAAGACGCGGGAGGAGGGTGAATTGTTCCGAAGGCGTTTTGGGGTAATGAGTATTGTTGCCTTCGACGGATGCTGTCGAGTCTGCTGAGGGTGCATACCCCCTCTGTCACTTTCGTGACATCTCCCCCACAAGGGCAGGGCTATCGCATATGGAGGCGGACGAGCGCCATAAGCTCCTTCTCCCCTTGGGGAGAAGGTGGCCCGAAGGGTCGGATGAGGGGGTTATCGATTTGAATTCATGGATTTTTGTGGTCTTGGCGGGCACCCCCTCATCCGCCTGGCGGCACCTTCTCCCCGCTGGGGAGAAGGGGGACAGCGGCGCTCTCCGCTCATATGCGATACCCTGCCCACAAGGGGGGAGATTGGTAACCTACGGCACCGTCACCGTAAAATAATAGACCTCGTATCCGCTGAACGATGGTGCCTCATTTTGAGGAGCTAGCGATGTGCCCCAACGATCTCCCCCCTTGTGGGGGAGATGTCACGAAGTGACAGAGGGGGGTACAGCCATGCGGTAAAATGGAGAATGCCGTTCACGTCGCGAACCCCTTCTCACCCATGATTGATCATCACATGCCGCACGGCGGTATAATCTTCGATAGCGTAGACTGACATATCCTTGCCGTAGCCGGATTGCTTGAGCCCGCCATGCGGCATTTCGTTGACCAGCATGAAATGGGTGTTGATCCAGGTGCAGCCATATTGCAGGCGGGCAGCGGTCTGCATGCCGCGGCTAATGTCCTTCGTCCAGACCGAGGAAGCCAGGCCGTAGTCGCTGTCGTTGGCCCAGGTGACGGCGTCGTCGGCATTGGTGAAGCGGGTTACGGAGACCACAGGGCCGAAGACTTCGCGGCGGACGATCTCGTCATCCTGCGTGGCGCCGGCAACGACGGTCGGGGCGTAGAAGAAGCCGTGCTCGCCGGAAATCTTGCCGCCTGTGGTGATTTCCATGTGCTTGTGTTCGGCGGCGCGGGTGACGAAGCTTTCGACGCGGTCGCGCTGGCGCTTGGAGATCAGCGGGCCGATTTCGTTCTCCGTGTCGTCAGCGAGGTTGAACTTGATGCTTGACACGGCCGAGGTGAGGTCGGCGACGAAATTGTCGTAGACCTTGGCGTCGGCATAGATGCGGCAGGCGGCCGTGCAATCCTGGCCGGCATTGTAATAGCCGAAGGTGCGGATGCCGGCGACCACGGCGTCGATATCGGCATCGTCGAAGACGATTACTGGGGCCTTGCCGCCAAGTTCGAGATGGGTGCGCTTGACCGTCTTGGCCGCGGCCTGCAAGACCTTCTTGCCGGTGGCAACATCGCCAGTGATGGAGACCATGCTGATCTTCGGATGGTTGATCAGCGCATTGCCGACGCTCTCGCCGCGGCCGAGGATGACGTTGACGACTCCTTCCGGCAGCACATCCGCCAGCAGCTTCGCCATCTTCAGCGCCGTCAGCGGCGTCTGTTCGGAGGGTTTGAAGACGACGGTGTTGCCGCCGGCAATGGCGGGAGCCAGCTTCCAGGCCATCATCATCAGCGGATAGTTCCAGGGCGCGATGGAGCCGACGATGCCGATCGGATCGCGGCGGATCATCGAGGTGTGGCCGGGCAGGTATTCGCCGGCGACCGGGCCGTGCAGGTTGCGCACCGCGCCGGCAAAGAAGCGATAGCAGTCGACGATCGCCGGGATTTCGTCATTGAGCACGGCATTGATCGGCTTGCCGCAGTTCAGCGCTTCCAGCGCAGCAAAGCCTTCGGCATCGCGCTCGATGGCGTCGGCGATCTTGAGGAGATAGGCCGAACGCTGGCTTGGCGTCGTCTGCGACCAGCTCGTGAAGGCCTTTTCTGCAGCATCGACGGCGGCGTCGATCTGCCCGAGCGAGGCCTCCGGCAAGTTGAGCACCGTCTCGCCTGTCTTCGGGTTGAGGACGCGTTCTTCCGTCTCCGTGCCGGCTTCGAAGCGGGAGCCGATCAGCATCTGGGTATCCATTATTCTCTCCCTTTCATTTGCCGCCGCCGGCGATCTGGTCGCCGTCGCGGGTAAGATAGTAGGCTGCCAGGATCGGCAGGAAGGTGACAAGCACGACGACCATGGCGACGACGTTGGTCACCGGTCGCTGGCGCGGGCGGATGAGTTCCTCCAGCATCCAGATCGGCAGGGTCATCTGCTGGCCGCCGGTGAAGGTGGTGACAATGACTTCATCGAAGGACAGCGCGAAGGCGAGCATGCCGCCGGCCAGCAGCGCCGTGCCAATATTCGGCAGGACGACATGGCGGAAGGTCTGGAAGCCATCGGCGCCAAGATCCATTGAGGCCTCGATCAGCGAGCCGGAGGTGCGGCGGAAGCGGGCGACGGCGTTGTTATAAACAACGACAACGCAGAAGGTCGCATGGCCGAGAACGATCGTCCAGACCGAGAAGGGGATATCGAACAGGCTGAAGGCGGAGCGCAGCGCAATGCCGGTGATGATGCCGGGCAGTGCGATCGGCAGGATGACCAAGAGCGAGATCGCCTCGCGGCCGAAGAACTTCGTTTGGCTGACGGCCGCGGCGCAGAGCGTCCCGAGGATCAATGCAATTGCGGTTGCGATGGTCGCGACCTGCACCGAGAGCGCCAGCGCCGACCAGACATCCGGCCTGTTCCAGGCGATACCGAACCATTGCAACGTCAGCCCCGGCGGCGGCCATTGATAGCTCTTCTCCTCCGTCGTGAAGGCATAGACGAAGATCAGAAGGATCGGCAGATGCAGGAAGAGCAGACCGCCCGCGGCTGCGATCTTCAGGGGGAAGGAGGCGCGTTGGCCACGATCAGAGCGCATCGAAAGCTCCCTGCTTTTTGGCGATCCAGAGATAGATGGCCATGATGACGATCGGCACGACCGAGAAGGCGGCGGCCAACGGCACGTTGCCGGCGGTTCCCTGCTGCGTATAGACGGCCTGGCCGATGAAGAGGCGCGAGGAGCCAATGATCTGCGGGATGATGTAATCACCCAGGGTCAGCGAGAAGGTAAAGATGGAGCCGGCGACGACGCCGGGCAAAGCGAGCGGCAGCAGCACGGTGCGGAAGGTTTGGTTCGGCGTTGCGCCAAGATCGGATGAGGCTTCCAGCAGATTGGCCGGCACGCGCTCAAGTGCTGCCTGCGTCGGCAGGATCATATAGGGCAGCCAGATATAGACGAAGACGAGGAAGGTGCCGATATAGCTGACCGAGAGCGAGTTGCCGCCGATGACGGGCAAGGCAAGCACGCCGTCGAGCAGCCAGCCGAGATGCAGCCTATCGAAGATCCAGGTGAGAATGCCTTCCTTGGCAAGGATCAGCTTCCAGGCATAGACTTTCACCAGATAGCTCGACCAGAGCGGCAGCATGACGCCGAGATAGAACAGCGCCTTCCATTTTCCCTGCGCATAGCGCGCCGCATAATAGGCGATGGGGAAGGCGACGAAGGCCGAGGCGACGGTGACGAGGGCGGCCATGACGACCGTGCGGACGATAATGTCGAAGTTGGCTGTATTCAGCAGCTGCGCATAGGTCGAGAGGGTAAATTCGTAATTCACCATTCCCGAGAAGTCGTCGATCGAGAAGAAGCTCTGCAGTAGCAGCGCGATCAACGAGCCGATATAGATGATGCCAAGCCAGAGCAGCGGCGGCGTCAGCATCAGGAAGAGCAGCAGCTTCGGCCGGCGCCAGAAGATATCCGATAGACGGCCAAAGATGCCGCCGCGGCGCGGCAGGATCGAGGCCGGTGCCTGGCTCGACGAGGCGGGGAAGGCGGCGGCGTTCATGCGGCGTCGTCCATATAATGCACATCCGCCGGCAGCCAGGCGAGGCGGACGGAGGCCCCTGTATCCGGAGCCGGCTGGCCGGCGGGTACGGTCACATGCAGGCGGGCGCCATTCGTCTCGACCGAGAGGCGGGTAGCGGCACCGAGAAAGCTCGTCGCCTTCACGGTCGCCGCCACGCCGCTCTCCTCAGTCAACCGGATGGCCTCGGGGCGCAGGCTCGCCCAGCGCCGTTCGCCGCCGAGCGACGACATGGTTTCGGGAGCGATGACGTTGGAGGAGCCGACGAAATCGGCAACGAAACGGGTCTTCGGCCGTTGGTAGATATCGTGTGGCGTGCCTTGCTGGACGATGCGGCCGTCGTTGAAGACGGCGACGCGATCGGCCATGGACAGGGCCTCGACCTGATCGTGGGTGACGAAGACGAAGGTGATGCCGAGCGCCCGTTGCAGGCTCTTCAACTCCTCCTGCATCTGCTCGCGCAGCTTCAGATCGAGCGCGCCAAGCGGTTCGTCGAGCAGCAGTACCTTCGGTTTGTTGACGAGAGCGCGGGCGAGCGCCACACGCTGCCGCTGGCCGCCGGAGAGCTGGCCCGGACGGCGGGCGCCATAGCCCGGCAACTTTACCAGTTCCAGCGCCTGTTCGGCAGCCCGCAGCCGTTCGGCCTTGCCGACACCCTTGACCATCAGCCCGTAGGCGACGTTGTCGAGGATGTTGAGATGCGGAAAGAGCGCATAATCCTGAAACACCGTATTGACGTTGCGCCTATAGGGTGGAACGCCTTCGGCGGTTTCGCCGAAGATTTCGATATGGCCGCCTGTGGGCTGTTCGAAGCCGGCAATCAATCTGAGGCAGGTGGTCTTGCCGGAGCCGGAAGGGCCGAGCATGGCGAAGAATTCGCCGGGCGCAATCTCCAGATCGACGCGGTCCACAGCGCGGACCTTGCCGAAATGGCGCGACACCTGCTGGAAACGAACGGCGTTCATTGGCTTCTCCAGGGAAGGGTTGTTTTTTCCTTCTCCCCAACGGGGAGAAGGTGCCCGTTAGGGCGGATGAGGGGGGCGAGGAGCGCAGCGACGAGGGCATTGAGCGGCAAGCGAAAGGCAATCCTTCGTATGCCGGGCCACCCCCTCATCCGACCCTTCGGGCCACCTTCTCCCCGAAGGGAGAAGGTATGTTTCCCGTGAAGATCACCGCCCGCCGATCACGCCGATGTAGTCGGAGACCCAGCGGTGATAGGGCACGCATTCCCCCTGCGTGCTGCATTTCGCGACGGGCGTCTTCCAGAACTTGATCTTGTCGAAGTGATCATAGCCGTTGGTGGCGCAGCCGCTGTCGGTCAGGAGTTCGTTGCCCTTGCAAGCTGCCGGAACCGAGGGCACGGCGCCGAACCAGGCGGCGGCATCGCCCTGAACCTTGGCCTGCAGCGAATGTTCCAGCCACATATAGGCGCAGTTCGGATGCTCACTGTCGGCATGCAGCATGGTTGTGTCGGCCCAGCCCGTCGTTCCCTCATCCGGGAACGTGGAGGCGATCTTCTGCTTGTCGGCCTGCAGCAGGTTCACCTGAAACGGCCAGGAGCCGGAGGCGACGACACCTTCGTTCTTGAAGTCGTCGGTCTGGATCATCGCGTCGTGCCAGTAGCGGCTGACGAGCTTGCGCTGGCCGCGCAGCAGTTCGAGGGCCGCCTTGTACTGATCTTCGTTGAGCTCGTAGGGGTCCTTGATGCCGAGTTCAGGCTTGTGGGCCATGAGATAAAGGGCGGCATCGGCAATATAGATCGGCCCGTCATAGGCCTGCACGCGACCCTTGTTCGACTTACCATCAGGCAACGTCGTTTCTTCGAAAACGACATTCCAGCTCTTCGGCGCCTGGCCCTTGAAGGCATCGGTATTGTACATCAGCACATTCGGGCCCCAGAGATAGGGCACGCCATAGTGAATGCCGTTGACCGTGTGCCAAGGGGCATTCTTCAGGCGGTCGTCGAGGTTCTTCCAGCTCGGGATCAGATCAGTATTGATCGGCTGGACGCGCTTGCCGGCAACGAGGCGCAGCGACGCGTCACCGGATGCGGTCACGAGATCGAAGCCGCCTTCGTTCATCAGCGCCACCATTTCGTCCGATGTCGCCGCGGTCTTGACGCTGACCTTGCAGCCGGTTTCCTTTTCGAAGCCGGTGACCCAATCGTAATTCTTGTCGCTTTCGCCGCGCTCGATATAGCCAGCCCAGGCGACGATGCTGACCGCACCTTCACCCTTGCCGAGCGTCTTCAACGGCTCGGCGGCAATGACCTGTGTGGCGAAACTTAAGGATGCGAGTGCGGTCGTGCATGATTTCAGCAGATGCTTCATCGGACTCTCCCGGTTTTTGAGCCTTGATGGCGTGGAGCCAGTGGCTGGCTTCCTGTTCCCGGAAGAAAAGGTGACGCGATTTCGCCGCATTCGCAAATTCATTTATCAGAAAGGTGATATCGGAATTTCCGATTCATAACTGTGCGTGGCTGAGAGATCGAAAACCTCCGGCCGCAGCTTTCCGGCCCGCATGAGGTGCTGCAGCGTGTAGGAAATGGAAAGGGCATCATCGAGCGCGTCATGGCACTTAAGCGGCGGATGCTGCACGCCATAGTAGTGGGAAAGCTCGTTGCTTGGCGTCTTCGCCAGATCTTCGACCGGCATTCCCGCCGCAAGCAGCAGCTTGACGGCATTGTCGAAACGATGCGCGGGGATCAGGGGCTGGATACCGGCGACGTAACAGCTGATCGCCATCATATTCAGCTCGTCCTTGCCCCAGGACCAGAGACGGGCACCATCCGAGAAACGATCCAGACTGGCAATGGCGTCCTGCAGGGTCATTCCTTCCGTCTCGATGTTCTCTTCGGTCACACCCGTCAATGCGGTGAAGAACGGATCGAGCGCATATCGTTTGCCAAACCGATCGACCGGGCGAACATAGGCCTTGTAGCTGTCCAGGATCGCGAAATCGTCTTCGAGGCTGAGCTTGACGGCTCCGACTTGCGCGACGACCGGATCGGGATCATGCGCCGCACACCAGGACCGGCGTTGCGACCCTTCGAGGCAAAGAAACTCACAGTCGAATATGATTGCAGTCTTCATACCTGACCCTCCATTTGCGGCAATCTTCGATTGTATTCCCCTCAGTCGGGTCGCAAGAATACTGCGTGCTACCGCTGCCGGCCCGAGCGCATGCTTTCTGCGACACCGACGAAATCGCGGGCCGCTTGCGGCAGGCTGGAGCCCTTGCGCCAGACCATGCCGACCTGCACTACAGGCAGCGAACCGGAGACGTCGCGGCTTTCGATGCGATCGCCTTCCAGCGACCATGGACGATAGACGAGATCCGGCAGCAGTGCGACACCGGCGCCGGTGGCAACCAGGCTGCGCACGGCCTCGACGGAGCGCGTGCGGAAGGCGACATGCGGACGGGCGCCGAGCGCGGTCAAAAGCTTGCCGGTGTTTTCTTCGATTTCGTCGATGGTCAGCATGATCAGTGGCTCGCGGGTGATGTCCGCAACACTGATGATATCGGCCGAGACCAGGGGGTGGCCCATCGGCAGCCAGAGGCGGTAGGGCGAGGTTTCCAGAATCTCGGCCTGCAGGGCCATGCGGTCGCGAAGATTGGAGATCACCATGACGGCGACATCGAGTTCACCGCCAACCAGAAGATGTTCCAAATAGCCGCCATTGTCCTCGATGGCACTGACTTCGACCCCGGGGCAGGCGCGGCGATAGCGCGCCAGAAGATCTGACAGAACATAGCCGGCGACAAGCGATGTCACGCCGATATTCAGCGTGCCTCCGGCCTCGTTCTGCTTGCCGGAAAAGCTGGTACGCGCGTCGGAGACCGTCGCCAGGATCTTCGTTGCGTGGCGCAGGAACTGGTGGCCGTTGTGGGTGATCGACAGGCCACGCGGATGGCGCTCGAACAGCTCCACGCCGAGATCGCTTTCTAGTTCCTTGAGAGCTTCGGTGACTGAGGATTGCGAGATGGACAGGTTCTGCGCGGCACGCGTCACGGAGCCCTGTTCCGCAACGGCGACGAAGTATTGCAGCTGTCTCAAGGTGAAGGCCATGCCAAGGTTAGAGCATGTTCGCGGCACGGAAGGCAAGCGCCCGTCATAGGTGTGAAAGTTTGGACCTTTTTTGGTAACGATGTCGAGGACAGCACAAGTTTCACCTCAGTTTTAAGTATTCCGAAACGCCAATTCCCTAACGTGAGGGTTGATCATTTTTGTCGGCTTGGAGTGGTCTATGCTGGAGCAGTTGGCGTGAGCGCCTTACTGCACATTTTCCGGATACCCCGGAAGTTTGTCGTCATGATCGGCGGAGTGGCCTTTCTCATAGGCTGCTCCGGCGTATTGGCGCTTTATGTCGGCAAGGACAGGCTGCTCGGCCTTGCCTCCGCATCTCCTAACGGGCTTCAGTGCACCGACGTCAATCTTGTCACGATCCGCAAGGATAACCGTTTCTGGGTTCGCAAATATATCCGCACGGAGCCGACCGATGGGCTGACGCGTGTCAGGACTGCGCTCCGGGTTGCCAAGGCTGTCTATCAGGAACAGAAACCGGATCTCGTTCAGGTTGTGGTTCTTGACAGAAATGGGCCGACATTGCGGTCTGACTTGCGTGGCCGGGCGCTGGGGGCCGATGTCGTTTACGTGCCGCATCCAGACAAGCTTGTCGATGGCAGTTCCGAGGCACCGCTGACGGCACGCTATTATGATGGCGGTGCGAGCAATGCCGGCCTGTTTTATGGTGAGCAGATTACTATGCTGCCGCAGGATATCGATGCGGCGATCGCGGGGTTGAAGAATCTGACGGACTGCGACAACGCGCTGGCGGCAGACAATGGCGGCGACGCCAAGAAGGACAAGATGAAGGCGGCGATCGCCGCGGAGGAGAAAGCGGCCGCAAATCAAGCGGAGGGCCACGATGCCAAACCGCAGCTGCCGGAACCGAAATCGACCGGCAATGTGCAGCCGGGCTATGATGCGAATGGTGATTTCATCGGGGCCGATGCCGGGGCGAAGGAAAAAAGCCCGTCACCGGGATTGGACCCGACCATGACGGGCGCCGCCGACCGCCGCTCGCCCGTCACCAACTGATCAAAAGCGGATTTGCGCTATCGGGCGGAAAGGCTGATGCCTCATTCCGCCAGATGTTTCTCGCCGATAGCCTGGTAGAGCGCGAAGAGCGCCTCGTGGACTTCGCCGGCAAGACGGTAGAAGTCCGGATTCGCCAGAATGGCGGGGTGCTGCAGCAGCTGGTCGTCGGTCATGTCGAGCATGATCGACGCCGTGTGCATCGCTTCGTGGCAACCGAACGTTCCCGGTGCGTATTGTGAGAGATCGATGTCGCCGATCTCGGCAATATCGGCCAGCCGCTGATGCTCGCTGTCGGCATCTGCCGCCGATATCTCTTTACCCGTCATGATACGCACCTTTGATGTTCGAGGGACGGAACCGGCCTCAATCGGCCTTGTTGCGGCGGGCCGGGAAAAGGATGATGTCGCGGATCGACGGCGAGTTGGTCAAAAGCATGATGAGGCGGTCCACACCGATGCCGAGACCGCCTGCGGGCGGCATGCCCTGATCGATCGCGTCGAGGAATTCTTCGTCGAGCTCCTTCTGCTTTTCGCCGCGCGCATGCGCCTGCTCGAGCTGCTCGACCATGCGGGCGCGCTGTTCTTCCGGATCGTTGAGCTCCGAGAAAGCGTTGCCAAGTTCCCAGGCGTTGCAATAGGTCTCGAAACGTTCGACAAGGCGCGGTTCGCCCGGCACTTCCTTGGCGAAGGGCGAGATGTCCTTCGGGAAATGCGTGACGTGCGCCGGCTGGATCAGCGTACCCTCAACCTTCTCCTCGAAGATGAAGGCCAGGCATTCGCCCCAGGTGGCGTCCTTCTCGACGGCAAAGCCGGCGGCCTTGGAGGCGTCGCGAGCTTCCTCGTCGGTCTTGATCGCCAGGAAGTCGATGCCGGTTGCTTCCTTGACGGCATCGGGCATCGGCACGCGGCGGAACGGACCCTTGAAGGAAATCTGCTTGTCGCCGAAGGCGAATTCGGTGCTGCCGTGGATCGACATGGCGAGCGTGGAGAACAGCCGCTCGACGAGGTCCATGATGTCCTCGTAGTCGGCATAGGCCCAGTAGCACTCCATCATCGTGAATTCCGGATTGTGCCGGGTGGAGACGCCTTCGTTGCGGAAGTTGCGGTTGATCTCGAATACCTTGTCGGTGAGGCCCGAAACCAGCGTGCGTTTCAGGAAGAGTTCCGGCGCGATGCGCAGGTACATGTCGAGCTTCAGCGTGTTGTGATGCGTCTTGAACGGCTCGGCGGTAGCGCCGCCATAAACCGAATGCAGCATCGGCGTTTCGACTTCCATGAAGCCGTCATTCTCCATGAAGCGGCGGATGCCGGAAACGATGCGGCTGCGCTGCTGGAAGCGGAGCTTCGATTCCTCGTTGGTCATGATGTCGAGATGGCGCTTGCGGTAGCGCAGCTCGATATCGGAAAGGCCGTGCCACTTTTCCGGCATCGGCAGGAGCGACTTCGTCAGCATGGTGATTTGCTGGGCGTTGATGGTCAGCTCACCGCGCTTGGTGCGGCGCACGACGCCGGTGACGCCGATGATGTCGCCGATATCGATCATTGGCAGCAGTGAACGTGCTTCTTCCGAGGTCACGTCCTTGTGGCTGAAGATCTGGATCTTGCCGGACGCGTCGTGGATATCCATGAACATGCCGGAGTTGCGCGAGGAATAGACGCGGCCGGCAACGGTGACGACATCGCCGGTTTCCGTATCCGGCTCCAGGCCTTCGTATTTCGCAGCGAGTTCGGCATTGGTCATGGTCCGGTGGAAATGCGCCGGATAGACGTCGCCGATCTGTTCGCGCAGCAGCTTCAGCTTCTGGCGGCGAACTTCCGTTGCGTCGGAGGAGAGGGCGGATGCTTCGGTCTTGTCGTTCATGGTTTTAAAGTCCGGTTCAATTCTTCGGGCCGACGAGGGTCGCAACGGTCTGCGCGGCAAGTTTCAGCCGCTGGCGCACGACGGAGCGGCCGAGGATCGCCATGCTATCGAAAAGCGGCAGGGAGCGCGAGGAGCCCGATACGGCGACGAAAAGCGGGGCAACGATGACCTTCAGCTTCTTGCCCATGCGGTCGGCAATGGCGCGCAGCTCGGCTTCGATCGTCTCGACGTTCCATTCGAGGATCTTTTCAAGGTCCGGCTGTACCGTGTTGAGGATCTCAAGCAATTCTTCCGGCGTCGACTTGATCTTGGCGAAGGCCGAAGGATCGAGGTTGAGATCGGATTTGAACAGGAAGCCTGTGAGGTCGGGCAGCTCGCCGAGCTTGGTGATGCGCGACTGCGAGAGCTTCAGACCTTCCTTCAGGCGGTCGTTTTCCATTGCCCAGGTCAGGACGCGGTGCTGGAACTCTTCTTCCGAGAGCTTCTCGCGGATCCAGCGGCCGTTCAGCCAGTCGAGCTTCTGGATGTCGAAGATGGCCCCGGCCTTGGACAGGTTTTCCGGATCGAACTTTTCGGCAAGTTCGTCCATGGTCAAAAGCTCTTCACCTTCGGCGATCTGGATGAAGAACAGGCCGAGGAAGTTCATCAGCGCCTCGGGAATGTAGCCGAGAGCCGTATAATAGGAGATCGACGTCGGGTTCTTGCGCTTCGACAGTTTCGACTTGTCGGCATTGCGCATCAGCGACAGGTGCATGAACACCGGCGGCTCCCAGCCGAGATACTGATAGATCAGAATGTGCTTCGGCACCGAGGCGAGCCATTCCTCGCCGCGCGCGACATGGGTGATCTTCATCAGATGGTCGTCGACCACGTTGGCCATGTGATAGGTCGGCATGCCGTCGGCCTTGAGGAGAACCTGCATGTCGACGGCATCCCACGGGATTTCGACATCGCCGTAGACGCCATCATGGAACTTGCAGGAGCCTTCGGTCGGGATCTTCATGCGCACGACATGCGGCTCGCCGGCAGCGACGCGTGAGGTCACTTCTTCGGCCGAAAGGTTCAGACAATGGCCGTCATACTTCGGCGGCAGACCGGCGGCGCGCTGCGCCTCGCGCATCTTTTCCAGGCGCTCCGGCGTGCAGAAGCAGCGAAAGCCATGGCCGTTTGTGACGATCTGCTCGACATAGGGCTTGTAGAGGTCCTTGCGGTCGCTCTGGCGATAGGGGCCGTAGGGGCCGCCGATATCGGGACCTTCGGACCATTTCAGGCCGCACCATTTCAGAGCGTCGAGCACCTTGGTCTCGAATTCCGGGGTGGAGCGGGTCGCGTCGGTATCCTCGATGCGCAGGATGAACTCGCCGCCGTGTTTCTTGGCGAAGAGATAGTTGAACAGCGCGATATAGGCGGTACCGACATGCGGCTCGCCGGTGGGGGAGGGTGCGATGCGGACGCGAACGCCTGAAGTGGTCATTTTGTTTGCCCGTCATAAAAGGCCGGGCCGCGCTTGGGACAAGCGCCGTCCAGCCGAAAATGTCTATCTGGATCAGGAAACCGGCCGGAAAAGGGCATCTTGCCGCTTCTATCAGCGTTTTCCGTATGGCTGGCCTTAGGCCATATTCAAAGGATGACGTCAAGGGAAACTGCGCCGTAAGAGCAGGCAGAGGCACCGAGGACGCTGTGCTGCATCGAAAAGGGCCGGCCTTCCAATTTCGCCAAGCATCTTTACTCTTCGTAAGTGTTTCAGAAGAAAAGCCTTACGCTTGCCGAATTTGATTTGCAATTTTCGCGGCAGTGGCAAAGTAGGTTTTCAATCGTTCATTCCGGGGATACCATGAAGAAACTGATTTTGTGCTTGCTATTGGCTGTCTCGATGGTCGACGCAGCCGCGGCCCAATCGACCATCACACGGGACAGTTCCGCCCGACTGATCGAGTCTTACCGCGCCTATATCGGCAATGACGATCTTTACAATTCCAAAGGCGAACGCCTGACGCTGCCCTGGCAGATCATCCGCCAGGACCGCGCCAACTATCACGCCTATCGCCGCCGCGACCGTGGCGACCAGGGCGACAGTTTCTTCTCGCAGGCTTCCAATCGTCAGAATCTGGAAGCCATGCTGGCCAATGGCAATATCGCAAACGATGCCGGAAACCTCATCGTGCGCGGCAATGTCTGGATCAAGGTCGATATTTACGGACATGGCGATGTCGGCCAGTGGGTCGACATCCATGTTCAGGATTGACCGATGTGATGAAGCTGCACCTCGTTATTGGCGCGGCTTTCTCGGTCAATGGCCGCCGGATGCCTTCTTGCGGCGGTTGCGCGCCATCATGTTGAGCACTTCGACCAGGGCGGAGAAGGCCATGGCGGCGTAGATGTAGCCCTTGGGAACATGCACGCCCATGCCTTCGGCGATCAGCGTCGTGCCGATCATCAGCAGGAAGGCGAGCGCCAGCATGACGATGCTCGGGTTCTTCTCGATGAAGTTGGCGAGCGGATTTGCCGCGACCAGCATGACCGTGACTGCGGCGATAACGGCGACGAACATGATCGGCAGGTGCGGCGTCATGCCGACGGCGGTGATGATGCTGTCGATCGAGAAGACCAGGTCGAGCAGCAGGATCTGGCCGATCGCCGAGGCGAAGGTCGTGGTCGTCGATTTGGCGATGAAATCCTCGCCCTGTTCCTGAGGGTCGACGTTGTGATGGATCTCCTTCGTCGCTTTCCAGACGAGGAAGAGGCCGCCGCCGATGAGGATCACGTCCTTCCAGGAGAAGCCCTGGCCGAAGATTTCGAAGACGGGCTGGGTCAGCTGGACGATCCAGGCGACGGTTCCGAGCAGCGCGAGGCGCATGATAAGGGCGAGGCCGATGCCGATCTTGCGGGCTCTGTCACGATGCTCCGGCGGCAGCTTGTTGGTGAGGATCGATATGAAGATCAGGTTGTCGATGCCGAGGACCACCTCCATGACGACAAGCGTGACGAGCGCCACCCACGCTCCCGGGTCCTGTATCAGCCCCATGATATCCATTGAATGTCCCCCTTTGATCAGCATTCGCCGATGCTGACCCCCAGCACGGCCGCTCCAGAATGGCCGTAATGTAAGGAGCACAACCGTCCGTACAAGCGCCGCCACCAATTTCGTGGCGGCGGCCTTGTTTCAAGGGCTCTGTTCCCAGGCTTGGTTTTCAGGCGTCCAGGGGTATCCAGATTTCCGTCACGCCCATGCCGGTGCGCGGATCGAAGCGGTCGTCATAGCGTTCCATCATGTCGGGTGTGCCGGCATGCTGTTGACCCGATTGCGGCAGCCATTCGCCGAAGATCTGATGCACCGTGGCGGAAATGCCGGAGATATGGCCGCGATGCGTGAAGATCGCATAGCGCTGCTGCGGCAGCTTCACCGTCACGAAGCCTTCTGGCAAGCCGTCGGCGGCGGAAACTTCGGCTGCCGACATATAGCGGAAGCTTTCGCTGCCTTCTTCCGCCTGGGTGCAGACGCCATAGGCGACATTGCCGATCTGGCCGGGAATATGGCCGAAATGCTCGTTGAATTTCTGCCAGAGCGAGGGGATGGCCTCTGTCGCCTCATAGGCATAGGTTTCCGCAAGACCGGCAAGCAGCATCGCGGGATGGGTCTCGAAGCGCGGTGCATCGAGCTTGGGAAGGCGGGTGTCGTCCATTCTGATCGGCTCCTGTAGAGCGAGGTTGCGAACGTGTCCTTGTTTGCGTAGGCTTTCCGGCGTCATGCCGAATTGCTCGCGGAAGGCACGGGTGAAAGCCTCGTGCGAGCCGTAGCCGGCATCGAGGGCAACCTGGAGAATGGAAGAGGAGCCGTCGATCAGTGCGAGAGCCGCTTCGCTGAGGCGGCGGTTCCGGATATAGCTGCTGATCGAGTGACCGGTCGTCATGCCGAAGACGCGCGAGAGATGAAAGCGCGACAGCCCGGCCGTCTCGGCGATCTCGTCGAGCGAGATGTCGGATTTAAAATGGCTTTCGATAAACCATATCGCTCTGCCGATCGCGCTCATTTTCAACTCCCCTGGTTGCCGGGCCAGTCATAGGCCTGTGGCGGCGGCAATGCTTGATCGCCATTGCGGAGTTGAATGACTACACCGTTGCGGCCAGCGGGAGAGGCCTGTTCATCCCAGAGCAGTTCAGTTTTTCACGGAATCTCCGAACCGCTCTATTCACGCAATTCCGGGCGAAAAACCGCTGCACACTTTCCCTGGAATTGCTCTAATCCCTGCGATCCGGACCGTAGCCCGCCAGGAAGACGCGGACGGCGCCGCGCACGACATAGTCGATCTCTTCCTTCGACGGCGGCTGTTCCATGTCGCCGAAGAGCCGCAGCTTGAAATAGCCGCCGCTGGCCATTTCCAGGAAGTGGCGGGCAGCCATGTCGAAGTCGTCGATCTTGAGATGGCCGGCGGCAACCTGCCGCTCGAGGAAGCCGCGCAGCACCGTGCGCAGATTTTCGGGGCCGGTGAAGAAGCGTTGACAGAGCGAGGGCATGCGTTCGCGCACGCCGATGACCGTGCGCATTGCGCTGATGGTCTTATCCGAGGTGACGTGCGT
This sequence comes from Martinezella dioscoreae, assembly GCF_009176305.1. Lineage (GTDB taxonomy): Bacteria > Pseudomonadota > Alphaproteobacteria > Rhizobiales > Rhizobiaceae > Rhizobium > Rhizobium dioscoreae. The sequence continues at coordinate 113,086 of NZ_BLAJ01000001.1, forward strand.
GACGAAGACGATGCCGAAATCATAAAGCGAGGTCGTGACATCCGCTTCGTCTGAAAGGGCATTGCGGACAAGGTTGACGAAATGGGTGCGCTCGCTCTCCATCATGGCGGCGAACAGATCTTCCTTGTTGGCAAAATAGACGTAGAGAGTGCCCTTGGAAACGCCCGCCTCGCGGGTGACATCGTTCATGCTCGCCGCATCGAAGCCCATTTTCATAAAGACACGCTTGGCGCCTTCGAGAATCTGATGACGCTTGGCAGGGTCCTCGCCGGCTGCCCAGCGCCCACCGGAGCCCGGCGCAGGCGCGTTCAATACGGCGGCATTTTGGGATTCGTGTTTCATCGGCTCTTTCACTGTCTCCTTTACGCGATACTCGATCACTTTTTCTGAATCTTAAACAGATTCGCGAAATAAATCGAACCGCTCAGTTCGATATCTCTTGATATGGCGTGAGAAAGGCTCTATGTCAATTGAACCGAACCGTTCGGTTCGATTATTTTGCCAGATTTTCGGTGGTAGGGAAATGTCGTCAAGTCATGGAAACAATGTAGCGCGCATCGTGAACGAGCCCGCTGATGCAGAAGTGGAAGCCCGGGAAACCGGTGCGCCTGCCGAGGCTCCAGCGGCCGAAACGCGCAGCAACCCTGCCCCCGCCCAGGCTGCGCCTGCTGCTCCGGCCCCTGCGGCCCCACCGCCATCGGAGAAAAAGCGGCGCAGCCTGGTTTTTCCGATCATCATCGTCGCGGCTCTCGCAGCCGGTGGCTGGTATGGCTATGACTGGTGGACGAACGGCCGCTTCATGGTCTCCACCGATGACGCCTATATCGGCGGCGACATCGCCACGATATCGCCGAAGGTAACGGGCTATGTCGCCAAGGTAAACGTCGTGGCCAACCAGCAGGTCAAGGCCGGCGACGTGCTCGCAACGCTCGACGACGGCGACTACAAGCTTGCGCTCGGCCAGGCTCAGGCCTCGCTCGACACCGAGCAGCTTTCACTCCATACCATCGATGCACAGATCGCTGCCGGCCAGGCAGCCCTTGCCCAGTCGCAGGCGCAGAAGGTTGCCCTGGAAGCCACGGTCCGCGGCGCCCAGATTACCCAGACGCGCGCTGCTGAACTGCAGTCGAAGTCGGTCGGCACCACGGCCGCTTTGGACAGCGCCAATATCGCGCTGGATCAGGCCAAGGCCAATCTGGTCGGCGGCGACGCCGCCATCGCATCCGCACAGGCCAACATCAACCTGCTGCAGGCCCAGCGCCGCCAGGCCGAAAGCACGATCAAGGGTCTCGAAGCCGCGCGCGACAAGGCTGCCCGCGACCTGTCCTTCACCGTGCTGAAGGCGCCTTATGACGGCATCGTCGGCAATCGCTCGGTGCAGGAAGGCGATCTCGTTTCCCCCGGTCAGAAGCTGATGGCGATCGTACCGACCAAGCAGCTCTATATCGATGCGAATTTCAAGGAAACGCAGATCCAGCATCTGGTTCCCGGCTCCAAGGTCAATGTTCACGTCGATGCCTTCAGCGATCATCCGATCGTCGGCACCGTAGAATCGATCTCGCCGGCCTCCGGCTCAGTCTTCTCGCTGCTGCCTCCGGAAAACGCGACAGGTAACTTCACCAAGATCATCCAACGCGTGCCTGTCCGTATCGCATTGCCACAGGACGCGCTCAATACCGGCCGTCTGCGCGCAGGCCTCAGCGTCGTCGTCGACGTCGATACCCGCACGGCGCCGGACAAGTAAACGATCGAGCTCGGGAGAGACGCGCCATGTCGTCCGCCAGCACTACAGCCGGGTCGTCCCCACGCGCGGCCGGCCCAGCCGCGCCTGCGGCTGACCATATCGAGCCGAGAAAGCTCATCGCCTTTCTGGCGATGGTGCTCGGCATGTTCATGTCGATCCTCGACATTCAGATCGTCTCCGCCTCGCTCAGCGAAATCCAGGCCGGCCTCAGCGCCGGCTCGGATGAAATCGGCTGGGTGCAGACCGCTTATCTGATCGCCGAAGTCATCATGATCCCGCTATCGGGAACGCTGGCGCGCATCATTTCCACGCGCTATCTCTTCGCGATCTCGGCCGCCGGCTTTACCATATCGAGCGCGCTTGCCGCGACCGCCACCAATATCGATCAGATGATCATCTACCGCGCCCTGCAGGGCTTCATCGGCGGCGGCATGATCCCCTCGGTCTTTGCGGCAGCCTTCACCATCTTTCCGCCGTCCAAGCGCAACGTCGTCTCGCCGATCATCGGCCTCATCGCGACGCTTGCGCCGACCATCGGCCCGACCGTCGGCGGCTATCTGTCCAATGCCTTCTCCTGGCACTGGCTGTTCCTGGTCAATATTCCTCCCGGTATCATCGTTGCCATCGTCACCTGGAATTTCATCGACTTCGACAAGCCCGAGCTGTCGCTGATGAAGAAGTTCGACTGGTGGGGCCTGATTTCGATGGGTGTTTTCCTCGGCGCGCTGGAATATGTGCTTGAGGAAGGCAATACGAACGACTGGTTCAACGACAATTACATCGTTGCGGGTGCCATCGCATCCGCTGTCGGCGCCGTGATTTTCTTCTACCGCGCCTTCACGGTCGAATTCCCTGTGGTCGATCTCAGAGCCTTCACGAACAAGAACTTCTCCTTCGGGTCGATGTTCTCCTTCGTCATGGGCATCGGCCTCTATGGCCTGACCTACATCTACCCGCTCTATCTCGCGCGCATTCGCGGCTACGATTCGCTGCAGATCGGCGAGACGATGTTTGTCTCCGGCCTCACCATGTTCTTCACGGCGCCGCTGGCCGGCTTCCTGTCGAGCAAGGTCGATCTGCGCATCCTGATGATCATCGGCTTCACCAGTTTCTCGGCCGGCACCTACATCATGATGCACCTGACGGTGGACTGGGATTTCTGGGAGTTGCTCATCCCGCAAATTCTGCGCGGTTTCGGTCTGATGCTCTGCATGGTGCCGATCAACAATATCGCGCTCGGAACCATGCCGCCCGCCCGTATGCGCGGTGCCTCGGGCCTGTTCAATCTCACGCGTAACCTTGGCGGAGCGGTTGGTCTTGCGATCATCAACACGCTTCTGACGAACCGGCAGGACCAGCATTATTTCAACCTTCGCGACCATGTTCATTGGGGCAGCCATGCGGCTGTTACCCAATTGAACAACATGGCCGCCAGCTTCAATGCAGCGGGCTTGGACGGTGATCAGGCCGCCCTCAAGCAAATGGTCAATATGGCGACGCGGCAGGCGGTCGTGATGTCCTTCGGGGATATTTTCCTGATGCTGACCGTGCTGTTTCTCGCGATGATCCTCGGCGTTCTGATGCTCAGCAAGCCGAATGCGGCGGGCGGTGGTGGCGGAGGCCACTAATCCGGCTCTTGATAATGCTCCCAAGGCATGGCCCCTCCTCGGAGGGGCCTTTTTCATTTGGGGGTCGTTTGGAAAAATTCACCGGCCCGAAATTTTTGATTTACGTACATCAAAAATCGCAGTAAGGGTTTCCGCAGGAGGAACCCATGAGACCGACCGTGCATGACATCGCCGCTGCTGCGGGCGTCAGCCTCGCCACTGTGGACCGAGTCCTCAACCAGCGGCCAGGCGTGCGGCTGGTGACGCGGGAGAAGGTGGAAGCCGCTATCCGGCAGATCGGCTATATCCGCGATGTCGCTGCTGCCAACCTGGCCAAGAGCCGTGTCTATCCTCTTGTTTTCATTGTGCCGACCGGCGATAATTCCTTCATGCATGGGCTGCGATTCGAGGTGCATCAGGCAACCTTGCGGGCCAGCATAGAGCGCACCGATATCCGCATCGTCGAGGTGCCGCCGTTCGATGTGCCGGCGCTGGTTACGGCGCTGAACACTTTGCAGGGGCAGGATATCGCCGGCGTCGCTCTCGTGGCGACCGATGCGCCGGAAGTGCGGACCGCCGTCGACCGTCTCGTGTCGGAGCGTATTCCCGTCATTACGCTGGTCTCGGATCTCACCGATTCCGCCCGCCATCACTATGCGGGAATCGACAATATCGCCGCCGGACGGACAGCCGCGCGGCTGCTCGGGCGCTTCCTGGGCGGTCGTGAAGGCGATCTTACCGTTCTCGCCGGCTCGATGCTGGTGCGCGATCATCGCGAGCGCCTGCAGGGCTTTTCTGCCGTGATGGCAGAGGAGTTTCCCAAGCTGCGGCTGCTGCCTGTGCTGGAAGGACGTGACGATCCCGAACAGGCCCGATCGCTCGTTTCAAAGGCGCTCTCCGCAAATAAGAGCATCATCGGCATCTACAGCCTCGGTGCCGGCAACCGTGGTCTGATTGCGGCCCTGAAAGCCGTGCGGCCCGAGCGTGAGCTGACGGTGGTCGTGCATGAACTGACGCAGCATACCCGGGCGGCGCTGTTGGACGGCACGATCGATGCCGTCCTCAATCAGGATGCCGGCCATGAAGTCCGCAGCGCCATCCGCGTCATGAAGGCAACAGCCGACGGTCAGGCCGTCATTGCCGATCAGGAGCGCATACGGCTCGACATTTTCTTGAAGGATAATCTGCCCTGAGCATTCGAACGCGGCAGAGCATAGGGAGTAATATCTGATGTATTTGGGTCTCGATCTCGGAACCTCCGGCGTCAAAGCGATGCTGATCGACGGCAATCAGAAGATCATCGGCTCCGCCAATGGCGGGCTTGACGTGTCGCGCCCGCATCCCGGCTGGTCCGAGCAGGAGCCGGCCCATTGGATTCGCGCGACGGAAGAAGCAGTTGCGGGGCTGAAGGCTGCGCATCCGAAGGAGCTGGCGGCCGTGCGCGGTATCGGCCTTTCCGGCCAGATGCATGGTGCGACGCTGCTCGATGCCGATGACAAGGTGCTGCGGCCCTGCATCCTCTGGAACGATACCCGTAGCTACCAGGAAGCCGCCGCCCTCGACGCCGATCCACGTTTCCGCGCGCTGACCGGCAATATCGTCTTCCCCGGCTTTACAGCACCGAAGCTCGCCTGGGTCGCCAAGCATGAGCCGGAGATTTTCGCTAGAGTGCGTTGGGTGCTGTTGCCGAAGGATTATCTGCGCCTTTGGCTGACGGGCGAGCACATGTCGGAAATGTCCGACTCCGCCGGCACGTCATGGCTCGATACCGGCAAACGCAAATGGTCGTCCGAGCTGTTGGCGGCGACCAATCTCGATGAGAAGCAGATGCCGACGCTGGTCGAAGGCACTGAGGTCGCCGGCAAGCTGCGTGGCGAGCTGGCCTCGAAATGGGGCATTGCCGGCGATGTCGTCGTTGCCGGCGGGGCAGGCGACAATGCGGCCTCGGCCTGCGGCATGGGTACGGTGAGCCACGGCGCTGCTTTCGTTTCGCTCGGCACGTCTGGCGTGCTCTTTGCCGCCAACGGTTCCTATCTGCCGAAGCCGGAAAGCGCCGTGCATGCGTTCTGCCACGCACTGCCGAATACCTGGCATCAGATGGGCGTCATCCTCTCGGCAACCGATGCACTGAACTGGCATTCGCATGTGACGGGCAAATCCGCTGCCGAACTCACCACAGAGCTTGGTGAGACGCTGAAGGCGCCGACCAGCGTTACTTTCCTTCCCTATCTCTCGGGCGAGCGCACGCCGCACAACGACGCTACCATCCGCGGCGCCTTCATCGGTCTCGGCCATGAAAGCGGCCGCGCCGTGCTGACGCAAGCCGTGCTCGAAGGCGTGTCCTTCGCCATTCGCGACAATCTGGAAGCGCTGCGTTCGGCCGGCACCGACATCGCGCGCGTGACCGCAATCGGCGGCGGCTCGCGTTCGCGCTACTGGCTGGCTTCGATCGCCACTGCGCTCGGCGTACCCGTCGACCTGCCGGCGGACGGCGATTTCGGTGCCGCTTTCGGTGCCGCACGCCTCGGCCTGATTGCGGCGACCGGCGCCGACCCGGTTGCAGTCTGCACCCCGCCGCAGACGGCCGGCACGATCGATCCGGTTGCGTCCCTGACGGATGCTTATGCGGATGCCTACAAGCGCTATCGGGCGGTTTATCCGGCAATCAAGCCGCTGAGCATGGTTTGAGGTCAACCCCCTCACCCTAGCCCTCTCCCCGAGGGGAGAGGGGACGACGGAGCTTACTGCGGTCACCCATACCTTCTCCCCTCGGGGAGAAGGTGGCCCGAAGGGTCGGATGAGGGGCATCAAAGTGACAAAACAATACCGAAACACCAAACCCAAGGAGATGAGACATGAGCACCGGATTTTTTGGTGACATCAGCAAGGTAAAATACGAAGGCCCGGACAGCACCAATCCGCTGGCCTTCCGCTATTACAACAAGGACGAAGTCGTTGCCGGCAAGCGCATGGAAGACCATCTGCGTTTCGCCGTCGCCTACTGGCACACCTTCACCTGGCCGGGCGGCGATCCCTTCGGCGGCCAGACCTTCCTGCGCCCCTGGTTCAACGAGACGATGGAAGCCGCCAAGCTGAAGGCCGATGTCGCCTTCGAATTCTTCACGCTGCTCGGCGCTCCCTATTACTGCTTCCACGATGCCGACGTGCGTCCGGAAGGCAAGAATTTCGCCGAGAACACCAGGAACCTCAACGAGATCGTCGACTACTTCGCCAAGAAGCAGGCCGATACCGGCGTAAAGCTGCTCTGGGGCACGGCAAACCTCTTTTCCAACCGCCGCTTCATGTCGGGCGCTGCGACCAATCCGGATCCGGATGTCTTCGCCTTCTCGGCTGCGACCGTGAAGACCTGCATGGACGCCACGCACAAGCTCAATGGCGAAAACTATGTTCTCTGGGGCGGCCGCGAAGGCTATGAGACGCTGCTCAACACCGACCTGAAGCGCGAAATGGACCAGATGGGTCGTTTCCTCAATCTCGTCGTCGAATACAAGCACAAGATCGGCTTCAAGGGCACGATCCTCATCGAGCCGAAGCCGCAGGAGCCGACCAAGCATCAGTATGACTACGATGTCGCCACGGTCTACGGCTTCCTCAAGAAGTACGGCCTCGAAAACGAGGTGAAGGTCAATATCGAGCAGGGTCATGCGATCCTTGCCGGTCATTCCTTCGAGCACGAACTGGCGCTTGCCAATGCGCTGGGCATCTTCGGCTCCATCGACATGAACCGCAATGACTACCAGTCCGGCTGGGATACCGACCAGTTCCCGAACAACGTTCCGGAAATGACGTTGGCCTATTACCAGGTTCTGGCAGGCGGCGGGTTCAAGACCGGCGGCACGAACTTCGACGCCAAGCTGCGCCGTCAGTCGCTCGACCCGGAAGACCTGCTCATCGGCCACATCGGCGGCATGGATTGCTGCGCCCGCGGCCTGAAGGCTGCTGCCAAGATGATCGAAGACAAGGCGCTCTCCAAGCCGCTCGCCGACCGTTACGCCGGCTGGGATTCGGCCGAAGGCCAGAAGCTGCTGCGCGGCGAATATTCGCTCGACCAGATCGCCCAGTGGGTCGAGACCAAGGACGTCAACCCGCAGCCGAAGTCCGGCAAGCAGGAACTGCTGGAAAACATCGTCAATCGCTACGTTTGATCGGCAGTTTCGGGAGGCGGTGTTTCATTGCCTCCCGATTTGAGCCCGAAGGCGCGGCTGGAAATGGCTATGGGATTCCCTGAGGGATCCTTGGCATTGGCGAAAACATAGCCGTCGGCTGATGCAAGGGTCCGAACTCCAGCCCCTCTTCAGCACACTTAGCGCGGAAAGCTTCGACATGCTCGACGTCGAAGACCAGCTTGACCAGCACCTGTCCCATTTTCTGCGCCTTACCCGCTGGATGGATCATCAGATTGGCGCCGCCATGCCGCGCGAGCAGCTCAACAATCCGATCGCCCTCCAGGCGGAGTGGCTTGAATCCGAAATGCTTCTCGTAAAAGCTGATCGTCGCTTCGACGTCGCGGACATAGAGGGTGATTCTGCCAAGCGACATCGCTGCGACTGCCTAGCGCCGACTGCGCGGCGGAGCTCCGACCGAGTTCCGCACGATCAGATCCGGCCGCAGCAGGATCTCCGTCTCGGCCGGCTCGCCATCCGAAAGCAGTTCCAGCAGAAGCGCCATCGCATGCTTGCCGATGGCGGTGCGGGGTTGCCGGATCGTCGTCAGCGATGGCGTCATGAAGACGGCTTGGGGCACGTCGTCGAAGCCGGTTACCGAAAAATCCTCGGGGATATCGTAGCCGCGTGCCTTCAGGCCGATCATCACGCCGATCGCGGTCTGGTCGTTGACACACATGAAGGCCGTCGGGAGCGTGTCTCGCATGAAAAGCTGCTCGACGGAGAGTCGCCCGCTCTCGATGGTGCCGTCGCCGTCCAAGACGATGCGCAGGTCCTGTCCGATGCCGGCCGCATCCAGTCCGGCCTCGTAACCCATGCGCCGGCGGCTATAGGCGAGGCGGGTGCGGGAATCGCCGATGAAGGCGATCTTGCGATGGCCCTCGGCAATCAGGAGGTCCACGGCCTTGCGCGCGCCGGCAATATCGTCGACGCCGACATAAGGGATGCCGCCGTTGAAGACCGGTTCGAAGACACCGACGCTCGGCGGCAACCGCGCTGTCATCGTCTGATGTCCGAAGGGCAAGATGCCGGTGAAGAGGATCAATCCCGCCGCCTGGTTGGAGTTCAGGAACTTCAGATATTCCAGGCCGCGCTGGGCATCGTTCTGCGTGTGGCCGATCAGGATGCCATAGCCGTGCGAACGCGCCTCGTTTTCCAGACCGATCAAAATATTCGAGAAATTGGGATCGCCGATATCGGGCGCCACGACGAGAATCATGTTCGAGCGGCCGAGTCTCAGGCTGCGCGCCATGGCATTGGTAGTATAACCGGTAACGGCGATAGCCTGATTGACTTTCAGCCGCGTCGAATTGGCGACTTTCTCTGGAGTATGGATGGCCCGCGAAACCGTTGCTATCGAAACATTGGCAATTCGGGCGACGTCTTCGATAGTTGCGGGCGTGGAATTCGACACTGCGCTCTGCCTTGGGGTCTCGTCTCGGGCTGGAGACTACACAGACTTACGTGGAGGTCAAAGGTAACCGCGAAATTTTGTACGATATCCAATGATGTAAACCTTTACACGATGTATGTAAAGGTTTACATAGCGTGGAAAGCGGGTGGGACCGCAGGGAGGATTCAATGAGTTCGGAAGCCGTCGACGGTGCGGTCGTGCTGTCTGCGAGAGGGATTTCCAAGTCCTTTAACGGCGTGCAGGTGCTGTTCAGCGTCAACTTCGATCTTCGGGCCGGCGAAATCCATGCGCTGATGGGCGAAAACGGTGCCGGCAAGTCGACGCTGGTAAAAGTTCTCTCCGGTTTCGAGCAGCCGACCTCGGGCGAAATCCTCCTCGATGGCAAGCCGGTAAAGCTGCCGCCGAACGGCGCCGCGGAGGCGCTCGGCATCGTCATCATCCATCAGGAATTCAATCTTGCGGAACATCTGACCGTCACCGAGAGTCTATTTCTTGGCCGCGAAGTCACGCGCTTCGGCGTGCTCGACCGCAAGCTCATGCGCGCGGAAACGCGGCGCGTGCTCGACCTTCTCGGCTCGCATGTCGATGAGAATGCTATCATCAGCACGCTCTCCATCGCCGACAAGCAGATGGTGGAGATCGCAAAGGCGATCAGCCGCGATGCGCGCATCGTCTTCATGGACGAGCCGACAGCTGTTCTCTCGCGCGAGGAGACCAATTTCCTGTTCAAGCAGGTTCGCAAGCTACGCGACCAGGGAACGAGCTTCGTCTTCGTCTCCCATAAGCTCGATGAGGTCATGGAACTGACGGATCGCGTCACGGTGCTACGCGACGGCCAATGGGTGAAGACATCACCGACCTCGCTGCTCGATGGTGAATCGATCGCCCAGCTAATGGTCGGGCGCGAGCTTTCCAGTCTTTATCCGGCCAAGAACGAGCCGGATGTCGACGAGAAGGTGGTGCTCAGCGTCAGCTCGGTTTCGACGGGTTATGTCCACGATGCGAGCTTCGAGCTGCGCAAGGGTGAGATATTGGGCTTTTCCGGCATGATCGGCTCCGGACGCACGGAGCTGATGGAAGCGATCGTCGGTCTGCGCTCGCGTGTCTCCGGCGAGGTCGTCGCCAACGGCCAAACGGTGCCGCCGCATGATGTGCATGCGGCCATCGATGCCGGGCTTGCCTATATGACGAAGGACCGCAAGTCGAAGGGTCTGCTTCTGAATTCCGGCATGATCGTCAATCTGACCCTGCAGTCGCTCGACCGGCATGGCAAGTTCGGCTATCTGAGCGCCTCCAGCGAGGCCGATGCGCTGGCGCGAGCGCGCCGCCGTTTTGATATACGCGTACGTGACGGCAATATCGTTGCCGGCCGCATGTCCGGCGGCAACCAGCAGAAGCTGCTTCTGGCGAAGATCATGGAGACCGAGCCGCAGATCATCATCATCGACGAGCCGACGCGCGGCATCGATGTGGGTACGAAGCAGCAGATCTATCATTTCATTTCCGCGCTGGCGCGCGACGGTCATTCGATCATTGTGATCTCTTCGGAAATGCCCGAGGTCATCGGGCTTTGCACACGGGTTGCCGTGATGCGGGAGGGCCGGATCGTCGGCGTGCTCGAAGGCGAAGAGATCACCGAGCAGGAAATCATGCGTTATGCGGCGGGCCTGAAGAAAAAGACGGCTGCCTGAAGGGCGGCGGAGCAAGGCGAATTCCCAGCAATCATGGGACGGGAGGTTGGTTTTGGTTATGAGCGTGGGTGAAGACAGCAGCGGCAAGACAGGCCGGCGGGGGCGCTCCTGGCGGGATGTCGATCTTAGGGCCGTGGCGCCGTTTGCAGCCTTGGTGCTGCTTCTGATCGTGGGCGCGCTGGTCAATCCGAACTTCATCGGCATTACCAATCTCACCAATGTTGCGACGAGATGCGCCTTCATCGCCATCATCGCGGTTGGTGCCACCTTCGTCATCTCGGCCGGCGATCTCGATCTGTCTGTCGGCGCGATGGTTGCCTTCGTTGCGAGCCTGATGATCCTCCTGATGAATTCGGGCGCCATCGCCGATCCCGCCCTGATGCTGGTGGCGGCAATATTGTTTTCAGTCGTTGCGGGTGTGCTCTGCGGCCTCGCCAACGGGCTGATCACGACCGTTGGCAAGATCGAGCCTTTCATTGCGACGCTCGGCACCATGGGTGTCTATCGCGGTTTGACGACCTGGCTGTCGCAGGGTGGTGCGATCACCTTGCGTCCGGCCAATCTGCAGGCGCTCTACAAGCCCGCCTATTATGGCACCGTGTTTGGTGTGCCGGTGCCGATCGTGGTCATTCTTGTCGTCACCGGCATTGCGGCCTTCATTCTCTACCGCACCCGCTATGGGCGGCATGTTATCGCCGTCGGTTCCAATCGCGACGTTGCGCGCTATTCCGGCGTGGCGGTCAATCGCGTGCGCACCGTCGCCTTTGTCATCCAAGGCCTGTGCGTGTCGATCGCCGTGCTTCTCTATGTGCCGCGGCTTGGTTCGACGTCGGCGACGACGGGCAGTCTCTGGGAGCTGCAGGCGATCACCGCGGTCGTCGTCGGCGGCACGGCGCTGAAGGGCGGAGCGGGCAGGGTATGGGGCACGATCTGTGGCGCCTTCATCCTGGAGCTCGTCGGCAACATCATGCTGCTTTCCAATTTCATCAGCGAGTATCTGCTGAACGCCATCCAGGGCGCGATCATCATCATCGCCATGCTGGTTCAGCGTTCACTCGCCCGCAAATAGCGAATAGCCGGGTCAGGGGGCGCCCGGTTCTTGGTGACAAGGCCCTGTCTCTATCTGGGAGGAAGAAATATGCGAAAGAGACTCATAGGCTTGGCTGTCGTGATGGCGGCTCTGGCCGGCACGGTCCATGCCGAGGACAAGAAGGTAACGATCGGCGTTTCCATTCCGGCCGCCGACCACGGCTGGACCTCGGGCGTGGTCTTCCATGCCGAGCGCGTCGCCAAGCTCTTGATGGCGGAGCATCCGGGGCTGAACGTCATCGTCAAGACCTCGCCTGACGCGGCGAGCCAGGCAAACGCCGTGCAGGACCTTGAAACACAGGGTATCGATGCGCTCGTCATCCTGCCGTCGGATCCCGATCCGCTCGTCAATGCCATCAAGGAAGTCAAGGACAAGGGCAAGTTCGTGGCGCTCGTCGACCGTGCGCCGAGCAACAACGACAATTCCGTACGTGACCTCTATGTCGCCGGCAACAATCCGGCGCTCGGCCAGGTCGCGGGCGAATACATCAAGGCCAACACGCCGGATGCCCAGGTCGTCGTCATCCGCGGCCTGCCGATCCCGATCGATCAGCAGCGCCAGGACGGCTTCGACAAGGGCATTGCCGGCTCGAACGTCAAGGTTCTTGACCGCCAGTATGGCAACTGGAACCGAGACGACGCCTTCAAGGTCATGCAGGACTACCTCACCAAGTTCCCGAAGATCGACGTCGTCTGGTGCCAGGATGACGACATGGCCGTCGGCGTTCTGCAGGCAATCGAGCAGGCCAAGCGTACCGATATCAAGTATATCATCGCCGGCGCCGGCTCGAAGGACATGATCAAGAAGGTCATGGATGGCGACAAGCTGATCCCGGTCGACGTCCTTTACCCGCCGGCAATGGTCGGCACCGCCATGGAACTGACGGCTGCCAACTTCTACGATCAGGTTCCGGTTCGCGGCAACTACATCCTGGATGCGACGCTCGTCACCAAGGACAATGCCAAGGACTTCTACTTCCCCGATTCACCGTTCTGATCGGTTCCTCGGTTCATCTTCAAGGGCGCCCGCCGGTTTCGGCGGGCGTTTTTTAAGTGTTCCGTCAGCCCCGTTTTGCGGTGGATGGAAATTTTGCGGCACGTACCTCTTGCCGTCTGTGGCGTGCCGTGATTAGGTCGCAGGGCATTCGACTTTCAGCCCGACGACCCTATAGTTTTTGGAGGCTGCGGCACCTCAGCCGCCTCGGATATGGGTCCGAAAGGCATCGGAAACGTTTACAGAACGCGATTAGGGAGGAAATACAGATGAAGACGATCAAGGGACCGGGCCTGTTTCTCGGCCAGTTCGCCGGCGATGCGGCACCGTTCAACTCGTGGGATTCGATCACGAAATGGGCAGCTGACGTCGGCTATATCGGCGTGCAGGTTCCGACCTGGGCAAGCCAGCTCATCGACCTGAAGAAGGCAGCCTCTTCGAAGGATTACTGCGACGAATTCGCCGGCGTCGCCCGCGCCAACGGCGTCGAGGTCACCGAACTTTCCACCCACCTCCAGGGCCAGCTCGTCGCCGTGCATCCGGCCTATGATGAAGCCTTTGATGGTTTTGCCGCTCCGGAAGTGCGGGGCAATCCGAAGGCTCGGCAGGAATGGGCGGTCGAACAGGTGAAGATGGCGCTGACGGCGTCGAAGCATCTCGGCATCAAGGCGCATGCGACCTTCTCCGGTGCGCTCGCCTGGCCCTTCATCTATCCCTGGCCGCAGCGCCCGGCTGGCCTTGTCGAGACCGCTTTCGAGGAGCTTGCCCGCCGCTGGACGCCGATCCTCAACCATGCCGACAAGAACGGCGTCGACGTCTGCTACGAGATCCATCCCGGCGAAGACCTGCATGACGGCATCACCTTCGAGATGTTCCTGGAGCGCGTGAAAAACCATCCGCGCGCCAACATGCTCTACGATCCCTCGCACTACGTCCTGCAGTGCCTCGATTATCTCGAGAACATCGACATCTACAAGGACCGCATCAAGATGTTCCACGTCAAGGATGCGGAGTTCAATCCGACAGGACGCCAGGGTGTCTATGGCGGCTATCAGGGCTGGGTCGAGCGCGCAGGCCGTTTCCGCTCGCTGGGTGACGGCCAGGTCGATTTCGGCGCCGTCTTCTCCAAGATGACCGCCAATAATTTCGACGGCTGGGCCGTGGTCGAATGGGAATGCGCGCTGAAGCATCCCGAAGACGGCGCCCGCGAAGGCTCCGAATTCGTCAAGGCGCACATCATCCGCGTCACGGAAAAGGCCTTCGATGACTTCGCCGGCAGTGGCACGGACCAGGCGGCGAACCGGCGCATGCTGGGGCTGTCGTAATTTCTCTTCTCCCCAACGGGGAGAGAATGCTGCCCAGGCCGCCTCTTCCTTCGAGGCTTCACTCCTTCGCAGAGCTCAGGAGGCTCCGCACCTCAGGATGAGGGCGGAGCGAGCTCTCGCGAAACTCCACTAGAGCCATCTTAGGCATCGCTAGTTGGAAGGATGTGATGCTGGCGCGGTAGACCAGCCTCACCCTGAGGTGGCCTGCAAGGCCCTCGAAGGGCGAGGCGGGTGGCTTGGAACGACAGGCATCCAAAATGCGAATTTTAGTTCATTTAGGAGGACAAAATGGCAATCGAAGGATCATCGGAACAGACGCGGGAGCCGCGCATCCGGCTCGGCATGGTGGGCGGCGGCGCCGGCGCTTTCATCGGCGCAGTGCATCGTATCGCCGCGCGCATTGACGACCAGTTCGACCTCGTCGCCGGCGCGCTCTCGTCTTCGCCGGAAAAGGCTCAGGCATCCGGCCGCGATCTCGGTCTCGATCCCTCGCGCACCTATTCCAGCTACCGTGACATGGCGATCCGCGAAGCGAAGCTGAAGAACGGCATCGAGGCGGTTTCGATCGTCACGCCGAACCATGTCCATTATGACGCCGCCAAGGAATTCCTGCGGCGCGGCATCCATGTCATCTGCGACAAGCCGCTGACATCCAATCTTGCCGACGCCAAGAAGCTCAAGAAGGTGGCCGACGAGAGTGGAGCGCTCTTCATCCTCACGCATAATTACACCGGCTATCCGATGATCCGCCAGGCGCGCGAGATGATCGCCAATGGCGAGCTTGGTGATATCCGCGTTGTGCAGGCGGAATATCCGCAGGATTGGCTGACGGAAAATATCGAGCAGTCCGGCCAGAAGCAGGCGGCCTGGCGTACCGACCCGGCCCAGTCGGGCGTCGGCGGCTCCACCGGCGATATCGGCACGCATGCCTATAATCTCGCTTCCTTCGTGACTGGTCTCGAGCTCGACAGTCTTGCCGCCGATCTCGACAGCTTCGTTGAAGGACGTCGCCTCGATGATAACGGCCATGTGCTGCTGCGCTTCAAGGCGAAGGGCAAGGAAAAGCCGGCAAAGGGCATGCTGTGGTGCAGCCAGGTGGCGCCCGGCCATGAGAATGGGTTGAAGCTCCGCGTTTACGGCACCAAGGGCGGCATCGAGTGGACGCAGGCCGATCCGAACTATCTTTGGTACACGCCGTTTGGCGAGCCGAAGCGGCTGATCACCCGCAACGGTGCCGGCTCCGGCGCTGCAGCCGCGCGCGTCTCGCGCATACCCTCGGGCCATCCGGAAGGCTATTTGGAAGCTTTCGCGACAATCTATACCGAGGCTGCGCGTGCCATCAACGCCCGTAAGAAGGGCGTGGCCATCGATCCTGCCGTGATCTATCCGACCGTCGATGACGGTGTGAAAGGTGTGGCTTTCGTCGAAGCCTGCGTCGCGTCCTCGAAGCGCAATGGCGCCTGGGTCAAGCTCTAGGTTTGGGGAGGTTCGAGGCGGTTTTGCCGCCTCGAACCTGCTTATTCAGACGGCGATGTCCTGCCTGCGCTTGGTCAGCGCGTCGACACTCAGCGGGCCACCGCCGGCGCTGGCGAGAAACAGGAAGATGAAGCAGAAGAGGATAGCAGATGTGCCGCCGTTCTGGGCGGGATAGAAGCTCTGCGGCGCATGACGCAGGAAATAGGCAAAGGCCATCAGGCCTGACAGAATGAACGCTGCAATCCGCGTCTTGAAGCCGATCAGGGCGAGGAAGCCGAGAGTGAGTTCGAGTAGGCCGGCGATCCAGGACAGCGATCCGACAGCGGGCACATTTTCGGCCGCCGGGAAATGCAGCACCTTCTGCGTTCCATAGCTGAAGAGCACGAGCGAGGCGACAATGCGCAGGAGACTCAGCAGATGAGGGTGGAGGGCGTGGATCGCAGGGAGCATTTGTGTCCTTTCACTGTCAAGTTTGGCTGCTACCCTCAATTGATCCCAAGCCGAAAGACAAGTCACGACTGTTGACATTGCTGTTATCAAGCCGTGCGAAGAGTGTTGCTGCTGCCGGTGAAGTTTTTTCAGGCGCCTTTCGCCGGCCTGGTTTGTCGGCGCCTGCAACGTTGCAGTTTTCCCGTGCCGGCACTGTACTTTGTCATGCCGCTTGGCTAAACCGCAGCCAACGAAGCCATAACAGACGGGATTTTCACCATGATCGATCCGAAGCTTCTTGCCGATCGCTTCCCCGGCGATTTCACATTCGGTGTTGCCACCGCCGCCTTCCAGATCGAGGGTGCCACCAAGGCCGACGGCCGCAAGCCATCCATCTGGGATGCTTTCGCCAACATGCCGGGCCGCGTCTATCAGCGCAATAATGGCGACATCGCCTGCGACCACTATAACCGTCTGGAGCAGGATCTCGATCTGATCAAGGACATGGGGGTCGAGGCTTATCGCTTCTCGATCGCCTGGCCGCGTATCATCCCCGAAGGCACCGGCCCGGTGAACGAAGCCGGCCTCGATTTCTATGATCGCCTGGTGGATGGCTGCAAGGCGCGCGGCATCAAGACTTTCGCGACCCTCTACCATTGGGATCTGCCGCTGGCGCTTGCCGGCGATGGCGGCTGGACGGCGCGCTCGACGGCGCATGCCTTCCAGCGCTACACCAAGACCGTCATGGCCCGCCTCGGCGACCGCCTGGATTCTGTCGCCACCTTCAACGAGCCTTGGTGTATCGTTTGGCTGAGCCACCTCTATGGCGTCCATGCGCCCGGCGAGCGCAATATGCAGGCGGCGCTCTATGCGATGCACTATATGAACCTTGCCCACGGCCTTGGCGTCGAGGCGATCCGCTCCGTCGCGCCGAAGGTGTCTGTCGGCATCGTGCTGAACGCCGCTTCGATCCTGCCGGGCTCCGACACCCCCGAGGATTTGGCCGCGGTAGAACGCGCGCATCAGTTCCACAATGGCGCTTTCTTCGATCCAATCTTCAAGGGCGAATATCCGAAGGAATTCGTCGAGGCGCTCGGCGATCGCATGCCTGTCATCGAGGAGGGTGATCTCAAGACCATCAACCAGAAGCTCGATTGGTGGGGCCTGAACTACTATATGCCGATGCGCGTCTCCGACGACGCCTCCAGGAGCGGTGATTTCCCCGGGACGAAGGAAGCGCCGCCAGCAAGCGACGTGAAAACCGATATCGGCTGGGAAATCTATGCACCGGGCCTGAAGCACGTCGTCGAGGATCTCAACAAGCGCTACGAGCTGCCGGAGTGCTACATCACCGAAAACGGTGCCTGCTACAACATGGGCGTCGTCAACGGCGAGGTCGATGACCAGCCGCGCCTCGATTATTATATCGAGCATCTGGGTGTCGTCGCCGATCTCATCAAGGATGGGTATCCGATGCGCGGCTACTTCGCCTGGAGCCTGATGGACAATTTCGAATGGGCTGAGGGATATCGCATGCGCTTCGGCCTCGTGCATGTCGATTACGAGACCCAGATGCGCACCATCAAGAAGAGCGGCAAGTGGTACAGGGAGCTTGCCTCGCAGTTTCCGAGGGGTAACCACAAGGCGGTCTGATGTTGTCCTGGCTCTCCCTCAAGGGGAGGGTGGCTATCGCTCGAATCGGCGAGGCCTGATAGACATCGCGCATGATCCAGCGGCCGATTTTTCTTTATGCGCTTTGCGGCAGCCTGCGGCAGGCTTCGGCCAGCCGCAGGCTGCTGGAGGCGCTGCGGTTCGCGTGCCCCGAAGGCATCACCATTGCGATTTGTGATCTGATCGGTGAATTGCCGATCTTCAATCCGGATAATGAGGGTGAGCGAACACCTGTTATCGTCGAGAGATTGGCGGCGGAGATCGGTAAGGCAGATGGTTTGATCGTGTCGTGCCCGGAATATGCCCACGGCATACCCGGCGGCTTGAAGAACGCGCTGGACTGGCTGGTGTCGCGCCACGAGGTGCCGTTCAAGCCGCTGATGTTTGCTCACGCATCGCATCGTGGCGATCTCGTCTTGGCACAGCTCACCGATGTCTTGCAGACCATGTCGCTGCATATTGTTGAAGACGCTTTCTTGCGCCTGCCGGTTGCAGGCAAGAGCGATGAGATGCAGGCCGCGATGCTGCTGGAGGCCCGAGAAAGCGGCCTTTTATCCGCAAGTCTAAGCCGTTTCGCGCGTGCGATTGCCACTAAGGCATGAATTCTTCCGGTTTCGGCAGATATACAACTCTTTCCTGTAGGAATCTCCAATTCGCCTTAACCGTTTATTGAAGACCTGACGGCAGACTTCTCCGCCAAGGAGAAAAGGTGTTGGGAGCAATTTCCAAGTCCCTGCAGAAAAATGCACAGATCGGTCGTCATTCCATTGTGACGGCCGTTTTGATTTGCTTCGCCCTGATCGTTGCCGTCGTGACCTTGATGGTTCTTACCGCTATCGGACGCGTTGCCGATTATTCCAACAAGCTGGACGACGAGCGCTCCTGGGAAACGACCGTCGGGGCATTGAAAACCTTTCAGGGACAGCTGGAAGCGACACTGCATGACCATTCCGCCCGCAACGATGCGGCGCGAAATGTCTATGGGACCGATAATCAAAATTGGATCGTCGGCAATTATGGCGACATCTCCTCCAACGGCGCGTTGTTCGATACTGCCATCATCGTGGACGACAACAACAAGCCGATTGTTGCTTACCACGATGGCCAGCCATTGACCGAGAATATCGAGGATGTCCTCGGTGCGGCCGTCTGGGCGCTCGTCGATCAGGCGCGAACAACGCGTGTGACTGGGGTACCGGAAGCTGCGGGCTACATCATGACCAGAGATGGTATCGCCGCCGCCGGGGCCGCGACGATCCGCGAAAGATCCGGTCGCATTCCGGTGGCAGAAGGTCATCGGCGCTATCTGATCCTCGTCCGTTACCTTGACGCCGACCGGATCAAGATGCTCGCCAACACCTATGTCATCAGCGGTTTGACGCTGGTGCCGCCGGATACCGTCGCCCGATATGCCGTCTCCATCGTCGATCCGCTCGGCAAGTCGCTGGGACGGTTGGTGTGGAGCTCGCGCCAGCCGGGGGATATGAGCTATCAGCAGGTCCGCCCATTGGTGCTCGGCGCGCTTGGTCTGGTGGGTCTGTTCTTCGTCGTGCTGCTAATCCTGGGATCGATGGCGGGGCGCCGGCTGCGGGCGGAGGAAGTTCAGGCACGGCAGGTCTCGCTTCGCGACCGGCTGAGCGGGCTCCTCAATCGTGAGGGATTGCGGCTCGATGTGGATCGTCTGGTCGATCGGGCGCGCTCCGACGGCACCAACGTCCTGCTTCTCTACCTAGATCTCGATGGTTTCAAGGAAATCAACGACGCCTACGGGCATGGCACCGGCGATCAGCTCATCCGCGCGGTAGCCGCTGGGCTCAAGGTTCTCGTGCCACCGCAGGCGGCCTTGGCGCGCCTTGGAGGCGATGAATTCGCCATCGCCTTCCCGACGAAGGAGCTTAATGACGCCCCAGCTTTGCGGTTGGCTGAGCAAATCCTGGATTTCCTTGCCGAGCCTCTGGAGATCGGCCGCCGGGTGGTCGTGGTCGGCGCCAGCATCGGCATCGCAAGCTCGCCCGAAGGCCGCATCGACCGTGAGGAACTGGTGCGACGCGCCGATCTTGCCATGTACAAGGCCAAGGAAGCCGGCCGCGCCCGCATGACCTGCTACGAGACAGCCATGGATGCGCATCGCGAGGAACGCAATGCGCTGGAGCTCGATCTGCGTCGCGCGATCGAGATGGAGGAACTGACGCTCGCCTACCAGCCTCTGGTTGATGCCTCGAGCTGCGAGATGATCGGGGTCGAAGCGCTGGTGCGTTGGAACCGTCCCGGACATGGACCGATTTCGCCGGAGGCCTTCATTCCGATTGCCGAAACCAGCGGCCTGATCGAGGCATTGGGCCTGCTGGTTCTCCGTAAGGCCTGCCAAGCGGCACGGCACTGGCCGGATCTGCGTGTTGCCGTCAACGTTTCGCCGGGCCAGTTCCGCAATCCCGCCTTCGCCGATTACGTCCGCAGCGTGCTCAACAGTACCGAAATCGAAGCCGAGCGCGTGACGCTGGAAATCACCGAAGGCTATATCATTCAAAATCCGGAGCGTACCCGTCAGTCGATCGAGCGGTTGAAGAGGCTCGGCGTCAAGGTGGCACTCGATGACTTCGGGTCGGGCTTCTCCTCCATCGGCTATCTGCGCCAGTTCGGTTTCGACCGCATCAAGATCGATCGCTCGCTGACGATGAATGTGCTGGAGGACAACCGCGCCCGCGAGATGGTGAAGGCGACCGTGGCACTGGCACGGTCACTCGACATTCCCGTCACGGCCGAAGGTATAGAAACCGAGGAGCAGGGAAGGGCGCTGGAGGGCTTTGGCTGCGACGAGCTGCAGGGCTATTTCTATGGCAAGCCGATGCCGGAAGCCGAGATCAGCAAGCGGCTTGCGGTACAGATGGCAACCGCACTGGATGAAGAACACGCCGCCGCCTGATATGCCTGGAGCATCCGCGCATTCCTGAGGGAGGCCGCAGTGCAGTTCTTCCGAAAATGCCTTTAGCCGATATGCTCGCGACCACGCTTGCGGGCGAGCGCGATCTGCCGCTGCCTTTCGCGATAGCGCTCGCGGTCTTCTTCAGTGCGTTCGTGATAGCAGTGGCTGCAGGAAACGCCAGCCTCGTAAAAGGGTGAGGTCACTTCCTCTGATGTAATGGGATTGCGGCAGGCGTGGCAGAGCTTGTGATTGCCTTCCTTCAGGCCGTGTTCGACTGAGACACGCTCGTCAAAGACGAAGCAGGCGCCTTCCCACAGGCTCTCCTCCGGCGGCACTTCCTCGAGATATTTCAGAATGCCGCCCTTGAGATGATAGACCTCGTCGAAGCCTTGCTGCTTCATGAAGGCGGTCGCCTTCTCGCAGCGGATGCCGCCGGTGCAGTACATGGCGATCTTCGGCTTGTTGTGCAGGCCGGTATTGTCGCGCACCCAATCGGGAAATTCGCGGAAAGTCTTCGTCTTCGGATCGACCGCGCCCTTGAAGACGCCGATGGCGGTCTCATAGTCGTTGCGGGTGTCGATGACGATGGTGTCGGGGTCGGAGATCAGTGCATTCCAATCCTTCGGCGCGACATAGGTGCCGACGACCTTGGTCGGGTCGATGTCCTCGACGCCCATGGTGACGATCTCTTTCTTGAGCTTCACCTTCATGCGCACGAACGGCATTTTTGACGCGCGGCTTTCCTTGTGTTCGAGCCCGGCAAATTCCGGCTGGGCGCGCAGGAAGGCGAGCACGGCGCCGATAGCGGCATCCGTGCCGGCGATCGTGCCGTTGATCCCTTCATGGGCCAGCAGCAGCGTGCCCTTCACGCCATTTTCCTCGCAGAGCGCAAGCAGTGGCTCGCGCAGGCTTTCGAAGCGCGGAAAGGAAACAAAATGATAGAGCGCGGCAACGAGGAATGCGCCGATCGCGTCGCGCCGTGGATCTGAAAGCATGTCGGTCATGCCGGTGAAATACAATTTTGCGGGCTTTCAGGCAATCGGGATTTGCGTCGCAGCCCGCGCCCTTGCGATCCCGCCTCTGTTGGTGCGGCGAAAGATGTGGGTTGTGCTAGCCGACGAGCTGAGATGTCCAGCGCCATACGACTTGAAAGGAAGGCATTTCGAAATGCGGCTTATCGTGCAGCTGGCGCATCATCCTTGATGTCGTCGGCAAACCTGCGCATGAGCCGCACAAGGTCCTCGATATCCTGGTCATCCCATTTGGCGAAAATGGATCGGGCGATCCTCTCGCGCGCCTCATCGATGCGATCGGTCATCGCCTTGCCCTGTTCGGTGATGACGGCCTCGCGCAGGCGTCGGTCGATCGCGTTCTCCCGCCGGCTGATCAGTCCAAGCCCCTCCATCTTCGCAACCTGACGGCTGACGGTGGTGTAGTCGCGCCCGACGCGATCGGCCAGTTCGACGACGCCGATGGGGCCGAGCCGCTCCACCAAAACCAACAGGGAAAACAGTGCGCGGTCGAGGGAGATGCCCGCCTCCTTAATCATCGCCTCATCACGCTGGGGCCGGTTCATGACGCCGACAATTTCGACCAGCGCGCTATGGAGTTCGCGTAGCTGAGCGCTGATATGTGTATTTTGCAAGCTTCTCGTTGACACCGGGCCGCCCTTCTTTTAATATGTGCATATTACACATATGGAGATGCAAATGACAGAGCAATTTACAGCCGATGTGCTGATTTGTGGTGCGGGCGCGGCCGGCCTCGCGCTGGCCATCGATTTGGCAAGGAGAGGAATTTCCTTCCGACTGATCGAAAAGATGGACGGGCCTTTCCGTGGTTCGCGCGGCAAGGGCATCCAGCCGCGAACCCAGGAAATCTTCGAGGATCTCGGCATTCTCGACCGGGTCGTTGCGGCCGGCGGCATCTATCCGCCCGTACGGCGATATCGCGACGACGGCAGTTTTACCGAGTCCGACATCGCCGAACATCAGGACCCGACACCGGCAGAACCGTACCATCTGCCGCTGATGATACCGCAATTCCTGACCGAAAAGGTGATGCGCGAGAGGTTGCTTGAGCTTGGCCATACGCCGCAATTCGGCTGCGAACTGGTTGGTTTCGAGCAAGACCCGAGTGGCGTGACAGCGCGCCTAGCGGGCAAGGCTGAAGAGGAAATTCTTCGGGTGCGCTGGCTCGTAGGCGCCGATGGCGGCCGCAGTTTCGTTCGCCACGCCCTTGGTATCGACTTTCCCGGCAAGACCCTCGGCGTTCGCGCCATCGTGGCCGATGTCATTTTGACCGGTCTCACGCGCGATGCCTGGCATCGCTTCAACGACGGCGACATGTCGCGGCAGATCATGTTCTGCCCGCTTGCCGGGACCGAGATGTTTCAGATACAGGGGCCGATCCCTCTCGACGGTGATATCGACCTCTCTGCCAAAGGGCTGGAAGCCATGGTGGCGGAGCGGACCAGGCGCGACGATATCCATATCCAATCCGTGTCGTGGTCGTCGGCCTACACCATGAATGCGCGACTTGCCGATCGATACCGTGTTGGCCGCGTGTTTCTCATCGGTGATGCCGCCCACATTCATCCGCCGACTGGTGGTCAGGGCTTCAATACCAGCGTGCAGGATGCCTATAATCTCGGATGGAAGCTGGCAGCGGCCGCCAATGGAGCCGACGACAAGCTGCTCGACAGCTATGAAGAGGAGCGTCAGCCCATCGCGGCTGCGATGCTCGGTCTGGCAACAAGGCTTCTCGATGCTCAGAAACAGGGCGACATGCGGCGCGGTCGCGAGGTGCGCCAACTCGATATAGGTTATCCTTCGTCTTCGCTTGCGCTCGAAACGCTTGGACGCAGCGGCCGCCTGTCTGCTGGCGATAGAGCCCCGGATGCGCCGATCCGTGGCGCCGCCGGCCAGCCGAAACGGCTGTTCGATCTGTTCCGAGGCCCGCATTGGACATTGCTCGGCTATGAGGTGCAGCCGGGATCGGTGCAGCCGCGCGCAGGGCTGCATATTCATACTTTCGGCCAGTCAGGCGACATGGTCGACGCCGGGGGGCATCTGCGCGACATCTACGCCCTATCCCCCGGAGAATGGGTGCTCGTGCGGCCGGACGGATATATTGGCGCGATCGCTGCCGCCGACGACATTGCGATGCTGGAAGGCTATTTCGCGCAAGTGGGGCTTGGTTCGGCGGATGCGTAGAGCGCCTAAAGCAACGCTAGGTCATGCCGATTGAACTGCCTGAGGCGGGCGCGTGACCCCGTCAGTTGGCCGCCTCCAGCCAAAGGTGCTTGATAGTCCGTGCTTCGCTCTCCGGTTTGTCGGCGAAGACCCAGCGGCCTCGCTCCAGCGCTTCCCCGCGCGCGGTCTGCTGCCGGGCAATGATCGCTTCCAGCAGGCGCGCGTGATCGTCGCTTCTGTCGAAGAGATGCGGCTCGCGGTCTGCGACATCGGCCAATATCGACATGTCGAGATAGCGGCCGAGCACGTCGACCAAGGCCTTGGCCTCCAGCTGCTTGGCATGCATGGCGGCCGGCCAGACATCGCGCAGCAGCATGTGATGCATCCAGTAATCCTGGCTGCGTTTGCGCAGATCATGAAAGCTCTCGACGTGGGCCGCTTCCGCATGGCATTCGGACAGCGCCTGCATCGCCTTGCGGACATTCTTGCGCCAGCTTTTCTGAAAGAGACGGGCCGTGTCGCGTCGGCCGCAGTCGAAGGATATCTCCTTCAACGCCTCGCGCGCCTCGGCACATATCGCGACTGCTGCCTGTGCCTTGTCTTCGAGATCGGTTTGCGCCGCCGCCAAGCGGTCGCGCCGGGTGGTCAGCAGATCGCTGACGCGGGTCAGCGCGTGCAGTTCTTCTGCGGATCTGGCGGTTGCCTGCAGGTAATGACCGATCTCGATCAGTGCGGTCGCATCGCGCACGCCGGAAAGCGTGCGTGCCATATTCCGAAGGCGGTCGTTTTCTCGCTGCTGAAATTCGCGCGCGACCGGAGCGATCAGCCGGTAGAGCGCGCGCACGCGCTTGATGTTCTTGCGGGCGTCGTGAACCGCTTCGTGCAGGCCCTGCGGTCTGTCCGTCAGTACGGCCATTGCCTTGCCGAGTTGATGCGCGGCTGCTTTGTGCACCTCGTCATCAAGGGCTCGGTCAGGCCGTATGCGATAGCTCATCGTACTCCTGCTCGAACTGCGTCGCGAGGGCCTGATTGGAATAGCGGTATTCGCCGGTTACCTCGCGTCCGATCCAGTCCGGCAGTTCCGGATTGTCGCTTTCGTCGTCCATTTCCACTTCAGCGATCACGAGGCCGCGATGGGCGCCGCGGAAGACATCGACTTCCCAGGTAAAGCCCTTGAACTGCACTTTGTGGCGGGTCTTCTCGATGACGAGGCCGATCGCCGTTTCCAGCAATTCCTCCGCCTCGTTGACGGGGATCTCATATTCGAATTCGTCCCTCGTCATCGACTTGCCGATCTTGATCGTCAAGGTTGCCTTGGTGTCGTTCGTCAGCCGTATGCGCACGGAACGGTCTGCCATGGAGGCAATATATCCTTGTCGCAGGATCAGCCGCTCCGAAACGGAATCACGCCAGTGATCGCCGCGCACCAGAAACTTTCGCTCGATCTCTTTTGCCATGCGTTTGACATGCTCCACCGGCACAGATTGGAACAGACTATAGCAAGTTGCCGCAATTTCCTACCCGTCGTATTTAAAGCGAGCTTTTGTCTCGACAAGCACCTTCGGGAAGGCTATTCGAAAGCCGGATTTCAATCGTTTTAAAGGGAGTGCACCGACCATGGGCGAGAAAACCGAGAAGCTTCTTTCCATCCTCAAACTGCAGCCCGTTGTTCCCGTGCTGATCGTCGACGATGCGAAATCGGCCGTGCCGCTCGCCCGTGCGCTCGTTGCGGGCGGTCTCAAGGCCATCGAGATCACGCTTCGCACCGCCGGTGCGCTGGATGCGATCCGTGCTGTCGCCGAAGAAGTCGAGGGTGCCGAAGTCGGCGCCGGCACGATCCTCAATGTCAAACAATGGGACGCGGCCGTCGAAGCCGGTTCGAAGTTCATCGTCAGCCCCGGCACGACGCAGGAACTGCTTGATGCTGCGCGCGGTTCGCATGTGCCGCTGCTGCCGGGTGCCGCAACGGCCAGCGAAGTGATGGCGCTGCGGGAAGAGGGCTATACGGTACTGAAGTTCTTCCCGGCCGAGCAGGCCGGCGGTGCTTCCTATCTGAAGGCCCTGTCATCGCCGCTCGCCGGCACGGTCTTTTGCCCGACTGGCGGCATCTCGCTGAAGAACGCCCATGACTATCTGTCGCTGCCGAACGTCATCTGTGTCGGCGGCTCCTGGGTTGCGCCGAAGGAGTTCGTTGCATCGGGCGATTGGGCCGGGATCACCAAGCTTGCCGCCGAGGCCGCCGCGCTCAAGGGCTGAGCGGCTGCCTCCCGTCGGTTTCGAAGGCGCGCAGGCTTCTGCACGCCTTTTTGCATTCTGCGGATTGGTATTTGCGGTTGCGCTTCCTATCTCCCTGTCACCATCAAAGGACGGAGGACCATCCATATGATCGACGCCCGCAAGCTTCTTGACCAGTTCCTGGGATCGCAGGTTCCGGGAGTGCAGGGGACCGTGAGAGACAGGGCAACCCAGGCCATCAATCTTGCCAGGGACAATCCGATGGCGACGAGCGCCATCGCTGGCGTGCTGCTGGGGACGAAGACCGGACGCCAGGTCGCCGGAAATGCGCTGGCGCTCGGCGGTCTCGCAGCCATCGCAGGCCTCGGCTATCAGGCCTACAAGAACTACCGCGACGGCAATCAGCCGCAGCCAGAGCCGCAGTTCCTGCCGCCGCCGTCGGATTCCGGCTTCAGCACAGCGCCGGCCGTCGCCAGCAATGATTTTACGCTTTCCCTGGTGCGGGCCATGATTGCGGCCGCCCGCGCCGATGGCCATATCGACGATGCGGAGCGTCAGCGCATTCTCGGCAAGGTACAGGAGGCTGGTGTCGGATCGGAGGCGGAAGCCTTTTTCCAGCGAGAGCTTGCCAATCCCGTCGATCTCGATGCCATCGTCGCTTCTGCAAAGACCGAGGAACAGCGGGTGCAGGTCTATACCGCTTCGCGGCTGGCGATCGAGCCGGATTCGCGGGCTGAGCGCGGCTATCTCGATCTGCTTGCCGGCCGCCTCGGTCTGGCCGATGCGCTTGTCGATCATATCGAAGCGACCGTTGCCGGCGCTAAAGTCTGACGCGTGTGACGATAGGGCCGGTTGCCTTTCCTCGGCAGCTGGCCTAAGCCTTCGCCGGAACTCATGTCAGGGCGTCAGGGATGGCTACATTGACGGATAAGAAAAGCGAGACCCGCTCGGCGGCGATTGCAGCCGGCGTTATCCTGCTGGTTGCGACAGCCGTGCTTTACCTGATGCCGAACGTCATCGTCTGGCTCGGAGACATTTCGCCATGGCTCGGCACCGGTTTCGGCGTGCTCGTCATCCTGGCCTTCTTCTTCGTGTTCTGGATGCGGGCGCGATACCAACGGCGCAACGGGCCGTAAGCTCCAACGTAAAGCTCTCCCAAACCCTCGGAAATCGCTCAGTTCTGCAGCGAGGCGCCGAGCAGGATGATGCCCGTGCAGATGACGAGCAGCGCGCCGAGGATCTCGATGCCGTTGCCCACCCAAACCGAAAGTCTCGAGCCCTTGCCGGTGAAACGCACGGCGGTGCCTTTCGCGAAGACAGCGATGATGGCAAGCAGCGAGACGGTCAGCGCGGTACCGATCGACATGGCGAGGACCGATAGCAGGCCACCAAGATAGAGCCCGTTCAGCATCGAAAAGGTCATGACAAGGAGCGCGCCGGAGCAGGGACGCAGCCCGACGGCGGCGATGGCGGACCAGGCCTCGCGGGCACTGAACTTTTCGTTCGACAGCATTTTCGGATCGGGAAGATGGGCGTGGCCGCACGTTTCGCAGTAGGCGCCGTCGCCGCTCGTATGAGCGGGATCATAGCATTGATAGCCGCCGGCGGCGGGCATGGCGGCGCTGCTGCGCGCAAAACCTCTTGCCGAATCCGTGCCCGTCGCTGCTCCCTCGAACAGAGAAAGGCTGATTGGCCCGGCCGACGTCGCAAGCTGCATGTCTTGACGTTGCGCCCGGCTCTGCATCATCGCCCGCAGCTTACGGAACAAGAGCCAGCTGCCGAACAGGATGACCATGACGAAGCTTGTGATCTCCATGGCATTAGTCGCCATCGTCATGGTGATGCCAGACCCGCGCAGGACGAAATAGGCGGCGCCGACAACAAGGACGGCGACGAGGCCCTGGATGAGCGCAGAGACGAAGGAGATGCCGATGCCGCGTTTCAGCTCGATCTCATTGGCGACCATGTAGGAGGAAATCACCGCCTTGCCGTGGCCGGGGCCGGCGGCATGGAAAATGCCATAGGCGAAGGAAAGGCCTATCAGCGTCCAGAGCTGCCAGGGGTCCTGGCGCATGGCCTCGATCGACTTGGTGAGCGCACGATAGAAGGCCTGCTGCTCGTAATTCACATAGAGAAAGATTGGCGCCAGCGGGCCGCCCATCGGCTGGAAGCTCGGCTCGGCGGTGCCGATGCCAAGTGGCGAGCCGGCAGCATGGGCGAGACCGGCTGCCGCCAGAAGGGCGACAGCTGCGGCCGGCGCGAGCGTCCTTATTCTCGAAATCAGCATTGCACATCTATCCGCGTTGCAAAGAGTTTCGACATGGTCGTCCCCGTCGGATCGTTGAAGAAGGCATCCGTCAATGTCGACCTGTTTTCGGCGATGACTTCATCCGGATTGGGCCGGACGACCTTATGCGTGCAGCTTTTGAAGGCATCGCCCTCCGTCACCAATTCATTGTCGCTCGGGAAATCGATCGAGGTATAGAGTGTCGGGTCGTAGATGCCGAAGCTCAGCTTGTTGCCCTTGGCGAGCGGCATCGGCTCGGCCGGTTTGACGGCGAAGAACATCAGGAGCTGGCCATCGCGGAAGTCGACATTGATGATATCGGGCTTGTCCACCTTGATCGTTTTGCCATTGAGCGTCAGGTTCGCATAATAGTCGTAATCGGCCAATGACTCGCGCACCGTCTTGCCGACTTCTTTCAGCTCGTCAGGGTCGAGCTTCAGATTGGTGTTCTTGTCGAAATCCATGAGGACGGAGGAAGAGAACACCTCGTCGAAGCGCCAGACGTTGCGCAGCTCCTGCACATTGCCATCCGCGCCGGCGAGCACTTCCAGACGGGCTTCCACGAAAATATGCGGATGCGCTGATGCTATGGCCGGCGCAAGCAACAGGCCGCCGGTCATGGCAACAGCGTGGATGATCGTGGATTTTCTCATGCGTCCGATGTGTTTCGTGAGCATTGATTCACTTCGTTTTCTGGTCAGGAAATGAGACGGAATTGGGACCGGGCGGCCAACCTTGCCCGTTCAGCCGTTCTTGCGGAACCAGTTGTGCAGGTAGTCCACAAAGATGCGCACCTTGGCCGGGAGGTAGCGGCGGTGCGGGTAGACGGCATAGATGCCGCGGTCCGTCGGCAGGTAGTCATTGAACAGCGTCAGCAGCTGTCCGCTTTCGATCGCCTTGCGGCCGATGAAATCCGGGACGATGGCAACGCCGAGATCGGCGAGCGCCGCACGCAGCGTTGCATGCGGGCTATTGACCTCGAGCGTGCCGTTGATAGCGACGTTGAAGGTCGTGCTGTCGGCATCGACGAAGCGAATAGTGCCTTGCGAGCGGGTGTTGGTGTCGATGATGAAGGGAATGCGCGCAAGGTCAGTCGGATGTTCCAGCGTCGGATAACGATCGAGGAACGCTTGCGTCGCGCAGAGATGGACGCGGAAATCGGAAATCTTGCGGGCAATCATGCCGGAGTCTTCGAGTTTGGTGATGCGCACGGCGACATCGAAGCCTTCCTCGATCAGGTCCACGAAGCGGTCGTCGGCAGCGATTTCCAGCGCAAGATCGGGATTCTCCTTGGCGAAGTCGATCAGCGACTGCCCGACATCGGCGTCGACAAAGGTGCGCGGCACGGAAACACGCAGCCGACCTTTAAGTTGCTGGTTGTTCTCGCGCACCAGGTCGGCGAGATTGTCGATCTCCTTCAGGATGTCGGAGGCGGTACGATAATAGGTATGGCCGGCCTCCGTCATGGAGAATTGACGCGTGGTGCGGTTCAACAGCAGCGCGCCGAGCTCGTCTTCCAATTCCCGGACATATTTCGACAAGAGCGCCTTGGAGCGGCCGGTCTTGCGCGCGGCTGCCGAAAATCCCTCGGCCTCGACCACGTCGATGAAGGCGCGAATCCGGGTCAAAGTGTCCATGGTGAAGCCTCCCGCTAACTGTTTCCGGATGTTGAACAAAATGCTTCGATTTGTTCAATTATTTTTTTCGGGCATGGGAGAAAAATTTTCTTGATTATGTCGGCGAATATTCCTATTTCGAGGTCAGCCCAAAGTCGCACGTGCCCGTGGGTGTCCGCCGATCCTCGATGTGGTGAGAAAATCGGTAAGGTACCTGGAATTAACCCCTCCAGTCGCTATTCCGGCCAACCGGAAAATGCGAGGACATCTGAAGCAACGACGGTGCGGGCCTTTTTGTTCTCTCCCGGCTTTCCATCAGCCGGGGTTACTGAAGAGGCACACCTTCATTGCCGGAAGTGCGGTTGGGATATTCCCTCCAATCCATGGCAGACAAAGCGAATTAGCGCCGCTTGCGGCACTGGTTCATCATCCGCGCTTCGCGCATTTGCACGGTACCGGGGTCTCCACCGGCTGGTTCCTGAGCGAGTGAGCGTCGCCCTTTGTCCTCTGGGTTTTCCCCGGAGCCTTTGGAATTTGAAAGGGAATTGACATGACCACGCAACGTATTCGCGATTTCCTCGCTGCCCGACGTCCGGACGGTCCTTGCCTGGTGGTCGATCTCGATGTCGTCCGCGACAATTTTCACGCCTTCCGTCATGCCATGCCGGACAGCGCCATCTATTATGCCGTCAAGGCCAATCCGGCTCCGGAAGTGCTGCGCCTGCTCGCAAGCCTCGGCTCCAACTTCGATTGCGCGTCCGTCGCCGAAATCGAAATGGCGCTCGATGCCGGCGCGACCGCTCAGCGTATCTCCTACGGCAACACCATCAAGAAGGAGCGCGATATCGCCCGTGCGCATGCACTCGGTATCAACCTCTTCGCCGTCGACAGCCATGAGGAAGTCGAGAAGATCTCGCGTGCCGCACCCGGCGCCCGCGTGTTCTGCCGTGTCCTGACGGATGGCGAAGGCGCGGAATGGCCGCTGTCGCGCAAGTTCGGCTGCGTCCCGCAGATGGCCGTCGACGTTCTCGTCTATGCTCATCAGCTCGGTCTGGAATCCTATGGCGTGTCTTTCCACGTCGGCTCGCAGATGACCAAGGTCGATGCCTGGGACGATGCTCTTGCCGATGCCAAGCGGGTTTTCGTTTCGCTCGCCAAGCAGGGCATCCACCTGCAGATGGTCAACATGGGTGGCGGGTTCCCGACCAAGTATCTGCGCGACGTTCCCTCGGCCGAAGCCTATGGCAAGGCGATCTTTGCGTCTCTGCGCGCCCATTTCGGCAACCAGATCCCGCACACGATCATCGAGCCGGGCCGCGGCATGGTTGGCAATGCCGGCGTGATCAAGGCTGAAGTCGTCCTGATTTCCAAGAAGTCGGACAATGACGCCGCTCGCTGGGTCTTCCTCGATATCGGCAAATTCGGCGGTCTCGCCGAAACCATGGACGAGGCGATCCGCTATCCGATCCGCACGACGCGCGACGGCGACGAGATGGAACCCTGCGTCATTGCCGGCCCGACCTGCGATTCGGCCGACGTGCTCTATGAGAAGAACCTCTATCCGCTGCCGGTGTCGCTCACCATCGGCGACGAGGTTCTGATCGAAGGCACCGGCGCCTATACCACGACCTACTCGGCTGTGGCGTTCAATGGCTTCGACCCGCTGAAGGCCTACATTATCTAAGGTCCGGCAGGGATCTGAAGTTCGACAAAGCCGCCCCCGTAACCATCCGGGGCGGCACCCTCACAATAGTTCGTCACCACCGCTGATAACGGTATTGGGCACGGGAGGCCGAGATGGCCGCTGTTCTTGATTCTGTCCGCGCATTCTTTGCGCCGTCCACATTCACTCTCGACCTGGAAAACGCAGGCGATGTCGTTGCGCGCGAAAACCTACTGGATCGCGCCATGGGTCCCGACCGCCGCAAGAAGTCGTCGGAAAAGCTGCGCCAGGGCCGCGTGCCGGCTGAAGGTCTGGCAATCGTCGCGCGCGATCGCGCCGGCCATGTCATCGGCACGGTTCGCCTCTGGAACGTCGAAGCCGGCGTCGATCGGGAGACGCGCCCGGTCGAGGCGCTGCTGCTCGGCCCGCTGGCGATCGATCCCGCCTATGAAGGTAAGGGCATCGGCTCGGCGCTGATGCGCGCCGCCATCCTGGAAGCCAAGAAGCGCGGCCATGGCGCGATCCTGCTCGTCGGCGATGCGCCTTACTACGAGCGTTTCGGCTTCTTTGCCGCAAAGACGCGCCATCTCGTCATGCCGGGGCCGTTCCAGCGCGAGCGCTTCCTGGCCCTCGAGCTCAAGGAAGGGTGGCTCGACAGCGCCGCCGGCATGATCGTCGCCAGCGGCCGCAAACTGGCCCAGCCGCCGATAGCAAAGGCTGCATAAAGGACTCGAACAGTCTCGACGTATTATAAGGCCTCCGCCGCCCGGTCGGAGGCCTTATTATTTCGCAGCCTTCACGCTGTCCTTTGTCGGGTCATAGCCA
This sequence comes from Martinezella dioscoreae, assembly GCF_009176305.1. Lineage (GTDB taxonomy): Bacteria > Pseudomonadota > Alphaproteobacteria > Rhizobiales > Rhizobiaceae > Rhizobium > Rhizobium dioscoreae. Next base: position 145,453 of record NZ_BLAJ01000001.1, read on the forward strand.
TCCGTCAGCGTTTTCAGGAAGGCGACGACATCGGCTATCTCGGCGTCGTTGAGGGCTGGGGCATCGCCGGGCTTGCGGTTCATCGGGGCGTCGATGACATCGATATTCGCCCGATACTGCGCTGGCAAATCATCATATTTCAGCACCTTGCCGCTCGCATCCTTCGGATAGATCTCATCCGGGTTGGTATCGCGCTTGACATAGAAACGGGTCACATCCTCAAGGCTCCGATAGACGCCATTGTGGAAGAAGGCATGGCGGGCCGCGACATTGCGCAGCGTCGGCGTCTTGAACAGCCCGCAATTCTGCGGCTGGGCGGAATAGGTGTCGTTGCGCAGCGGGCCGCAAATGCCGGTGTCGTAGTAATGCGCATCGGCATTGGCCGGAATGGCCGGATTGCGCGGTGCGGCGAGTGCCTCGAACTCGAAATCGGTAAAGTTGGGCATCTGCCCGTCGCCGGTCATCTTATCGAGATGGCAGGAGGCGCAATTGCCCTTGTTCGCATCGTCGAAGAGCTTCAGACCCCGCGCTTCTGCATCCGTCAGCACTGCCTTGCCGCGCAGATAGTAGTCGTACTTGCTGGTATAGGGATGGAAGGAGCTGTCCTCGATCTGATAGCGGGCGAGCGCGAAGCCGATCTCGGAGATCGTCATGTCCTGATCGCTGAGGATATTGTCGCCGAAGAGCGCCGAAATCTCCTTGCCGTAACTCTCTTTCAGCTTGGCATAGACGGTGGCCGCATCGGCATTCGCCATCTCGAAGGGTGAGATCATTGGCTGCAGGGCCTGTTCCTCCAGCGAATCGACACGCCCATCCCAGAACATGCCGCCCTGCGGCACGAGGTTTGCTGCGGCTGCCGCATCGGCCTTGACGACGGCCTGGGCGGTCATCGGGCCGGCGACGGCGGCCGGAGCATTGGCCAGAGCCACGCCCGACGCTTCGGTCATCGGCGATGCTTCCGCCGCTTCGTCGGCAGCGCTCTCTTCTCCGATCGAGAAGGATGGCGTCGACATTTTGTAGGCGAGGCTCGGCACTGCGCGGATACCCGGCTGATCGAGATGCGGGCCACCGAGCTGGACGGCACGGTCGTTGGCCGGCGCGTAGTGGTTGGCCGGATCGTGACAGGTCGCGCAGGACATCTGGCCGCCGCCCGAGAGTGACGGATCGAAGAACAGCTTCTTGCCGAGTTGCGCCACCGCGCTCAGCGGCGCCTGGTCATCATAGCCATCGGTTGCCGAAGCACTGGCGGCCGGTTCGTTTGCCATGCCTGCAGCCGCACCCGCAAGCGACAGGCCCGCGAGTGCGATGAGCGGCAGGAGACGGCGGTAGGTCAGGGGCATTTCCGTCTCCCTTCTGGATTTACGATGCCTGGTTGCCGGTCTTTGGATCGAGGATCAGCTTCGGCGCGTCACCTTTGGACCAGTCGAACATGGTGTTCAGCGAGCCCGAGAGCACATCGAAGGAGCCGCCGCCGAGGCGGGCGCCGCCCATCCAGTTATCTTCGATGAAGCGCATGACGGAGGTCTGGTCCGTCAGCGTGTGATCGACGAAGTTGACCTTGGCATAAGGCGAGATGACGAGCAGCGGCTGGCGCGTGCCGTAGCCGCACCGTCCCTGCGCCGGCTGGCCGTTGACGCCGGGCAGGGCAGTGCCGGTGGAACAGCCGTCGCCGCTCAGAACGTCATAGCCTTTGACGGGGATTTTCGACGGATTGACGACCGCATGGGCATGATCATACCAGCCGTCGGAATCGTCGTAGAGGATAATGATGGCGGTGTCCTTCCAGTCCGGCGAATTCTGCACGGTGTTGACCACCTGTGTGACGAATTCCTGCTCGTCGAGCGGATCGGAATAGCCGGCGTGGCCATCTTGATAGGCCGGTGCCTTCAGGAAGCTGACGGCGGGCATATTGCCGTTCTTCAGGGCCGCGTAGAAATCCGTCATGTCGTACTGGTGATTTGCCGCATCGGTCGTGCCGATCGTTGCCACCGAAGACGGACGCGCATGTGTCGGGTTGGCCGTTGAGGCGTAATACTGGAACGGCTGGTGATGCGGAATATAATCGGTGTAATTGACCTTGGTGATGGCCGATGTAGTCGCGCGCTTGCAGCCGGTCGTGCCGTCCGGGTTGGTCTGCGAGAGGTCGAAGCCGCCCTCGAAGAAGCCCCAGGTGATCTTGTGCTCGTTCAACATGTCGCCGATGTTCTTGCCGTACATCAGCGCCGTCTGGCCGACCGAACAGACGTCGCCCGTCGGATCGAAATCGCTGATCGCGGTCCAGCCGCCATTGCCGTCGGGCACGATGCGGCCCTTGGAATAGGTGCCGTCGCTTTCCAGCGTATAGCCGGGCGGCAGGATGGCGCCATTGGTCTGGCCGGAGATCAGGTTCAGCGCGCCGGGGGTCGAAGGGCCGAAATTGGTGGAGAAGGAATTGTCGTTCAGCGCATAGTGCTGGGCATAATTCCAAAGGGCCGTGACGGTGTTACCGTCGTAATAGCCCATGACCTGACCCTTGGTGCCGAAGGCGCCGGCAGCACCCTTGGTGCCCTTGCCGGTATTGGCGGGGAAGAGGTCCATGGCGAAGTTGTTGTAGGCGGCCTGTTCGGCGGTATAGCCATGGTTCTGCGACTGGGTTGCGGCCTGCGTGCGGTCGAGCCGGAAGGGGGCTGCCGCATCGGCGCCGTTTGCCGTGTTGGTTTTGTTCGGATTGTTGTCCAGAAGACCGGCATTGGCGAGCGTATTGATATCGGTCGGCGTGTTGTCGGCGGCCTTGAATGCCGGTTCGCCATCGACGTTCGCTGCCTTGGGGTAGGTCGCGAAATAATGGTCGAAGGAGACATTTTCCTGGAAGATAACGACAAGATGCTTGATGGGGGTCGCGGTATTCGGCGCCGGCGCCATATCGGCGGCACCGGCGGCGGAACAGAGCAAAACAAGGGTAAGCGCGCTGCCGGCTTTAAGGGCGGCGCGACGTGAAAAACTGGTCATCGTCATATCCTCTTCGAGTGGGGGCATTGCTCCGGCGCATTTGCGCCACGCCGGGCATAGAGAACCCTTTCGAGCTATCAATGGAGCATGACAGTTCCATGAAGGGTAAGGGGAGCGTTTCCGGTGCTACCTTATGTCACGGACTGGTGGCGGGGCGCTTCCTCACCCGCCCTCGTGCTTCGAGACGGCCCTTCGGGCCTCCTCAGTATGAGGGCTGATCTGCGTGCCTCGTCACGGAACTTGCTCCGCCTCATGGTTAGGTGCAGCGGAAGAGCACCGAAAACGACGATGCCTCGAACCACGAGGTGGCCACAGTCCCAGGCGAAATCAGATATTCTGATCCATCGTCTCGGCCGGGATCTCGTCGGCGCGATGGATACGGACAACTACAGCCGGTACGCCTGCGACCGTGCAATGCGGCGGTACGGGTTTGACGACGACGCTGCCAGCGGCAACCTTGCTGAAGGCGCCTACCTCGATATTGCCGAGGATCTTGGCGCCGGCGCCGATCATCACGCCGTGGCGGATCTTCGGATGACGATCGCCGCTCTCCTTGCCGGTGCCGCCGAGCGTCGCATTCTGGAGGATGGACACTTCATCCTCGATAACGGCGGTTTCGCCGATGACGATGCCGGAGCCGTGGTCGAGCATGATCGACGTGCCGATCTTCGCAGCCGGATGGATATCCGGGCCGAAGACGAGAGAAACGAGATTGGAGAGCCAGCTGGCGATTTCCTTGCGGCCTTCCGCCCAGAGCGCATGAGCGATGCGGTGCGTCTGCAGGGCATGGAAGCCCTTCAGGTTCAGCAATGCGTGCAGGTAGGTCGTGCAGGCGGGGTCGCGGGTTCGCACCGCGACAAGATCCGCTTCCGTTGCCTGCAGGATGACGGGATATCGCTTGAGTACATCGGACAGCAGCGAAAGCATGTCACCATGCTCGATCCTGACGACGCAGAGCCGGGCGGCGAGAATGTTGGCAAGGCTTTCGGCATTGGAGTTTCCGTCAAGCAACTGCGCTCGCAGCAGCGACGCAAGCGTCGGCTCGCGCGCCGCCAGTTCCGCGGCTTCGCAACGGATCACGTCCCAGACATTTTCGGCTGGGGCAGGCGCATTTCCGGCGATTGCCGTTCCTGACTGAGGCATGATCCCGTCTCTCTGTATCTCATTGTTTTCACGCAATTCCGGACGGAAAACCGCTGCGCACTTTTCCTGGAATTGCTTTAACCGGAAATGTCCACAACGCCGCAGTCGCCGGCTTCGGAGGCGAAGGCGAGCAGCTTGCCGGACTTGCTCCAGCTCATCGATGTGATCGCACCCTTGCCGGGCCGGCGCAAGAGCGCTTCCTTGGCGTCGCCGATGCGAACCGCAAGGATCATACCATCGATGAAGCCGATGGCGAGAATATCCTCGGCGGGATGAAATTTCACGGAAGTCGCCATGATGTTCGCGCGCGTGCCGAGCTCGAGCGGCGCCTTGCCCATCGGGCCGTCCTTGCCCTGGAAGGGCCAGACGATCGCGGCCGGTGCGCCGGAGGAGGCAAGCCACTTGCCCTTGTTGGACCAGGAGAGCGACTTCACCTTGGCGGGATAGCCCGTCATGCGCATATGGCGGGCTTCGGCGCCGGGCTTCGTGTCCATCTTCCAGCCGTGCAGGGCGTTTTCCTGCATGGTGGTGACGATGAACTGGCCATCCGGGGAGAAGGTGACGCTCGTATGGGCACCCTTCCATTCCAGGTTGATCGGCTGCGCGCTCATGCCCACCCAGTGCAGGGATACGCCATTATAGCGGGCAACCGCGATGCGCAGGCCCTTTGGTGCAAAGGCAATGCCTTCGACGGTGCGTTCTTCCGGAAACTCTTTCGTCGTCCCATCGGAGAGCCGTACGAAGGTGCTCTTGCCATAGGAATAGGCGACGGAGCCCTGCGGGCCGGCTGCAAGCTGACTGATCCATTTGCGCGGCGCTTCGGCCAGTACCGCCGTGCTGCCGTCGGCTGCGATCCTCAGAACCTTGCCGTCCTCGCCGCCCGAAATCAGGCTTTCGCTATAGGGATCGCGGATGCAGGTCAGCATCCCCTGATGGGCTTCGGTAACCTTCTCGCCACCTTCGAGGCGGTGGATCGCGCCGGCGGCGCTGGCGAAGAAGGGGGTGTCACCTAAAAATTCGACGGCCAGAACGTGGCCGTCGATATCAAGCGGAGCAACAGTCGGCATCAGGCAGACGCCTCACACGCCTTGAAGCTGGCTTCCAGCTTTTCGCGGTCGAGCTCGCGGCCGATGAAGACGAGGCGACTTTCATGCTTCTCGCCGTCCTTCCAGGGGCGCTGATGATCGCCTTCGATGATCATGTGCACACCCTGAACGACGTAGCGCTCCGGATCGTCCTTGAAAGCGATGATCCCCTTGAGGCGCAGGATATTCGGGCCTTGCGTCTGCGTGACCTTCTGGATCCAGGGGAAGAAGCGCTCCGGGTTCATCTCGCCGCCACGCAGCGAAACCGACTGCACGGTGACGTCGTGGATCGGCGACAGGCCGTGGTGATGATGGTCGTGATCGTGGTGGTGATGATCATGATCGTGGTCATGGTGGTGGTGATCGTGATCATGGTCGTGATGGTGATGATCGCAATCCGGGCCGCAGACGTGATCCTCGTGGCCATGCTCGAGGAAATGCGGATCGTTTTCCAGCGCGCGTTCCAGATTGAAGGCGCCCTGGTTCAGCACCCGGGCGAGCTCCACGCCGGAGCGGGTCGTCTTGTAGACGCGGGCAGCCGGGTTGATGGCGCGGACGATGTCCTCGATCTGTGCGAGCTCTTCCGGAGAGACGAGATCGGACTTGTTGATGACGACGACGTCGGCAAAGGCGATCTGATCTTCAGCCTCGCGGCTGTCCTTCAGGCGCAGCGGCAGATGCTTGGCGTCGACGAGCGCTACGACGGCGTCGAGTTCCGTCTTAGCGCGGACGTCGTCGTCCATGAAAAAGGTCTGGGCGACCGGAACCGGATCGGCAAGGCCTGTCGTTTCGACGATGATGCCGTCGAAGCGGCCGGGGCGGCGCATCAGGCCTTCGACGACGCGGATGAGGTCGCCGCGCACTGTGCAGCAAACGCAGCCATTGTTCATTTCGTAGATTTCTTCGTCCGACTCGACGATGAGATCATTGTCGATGCCGATCTCGCCGAATTCGTTGACGATGACGGCGTATTTCTTGCCGTGGTTTTCCGAAAGGATGCGGTTGAGCAGCGTCGTCTTGCCGGCACCGAGATAGCCGGTGAGAACGGTGACGGGAACGGGCTTTTGCGTGGCTGTTTCGGTCATGGGAGCCTCGAAATATGGAAGGTTGCCCCGGGGAGCAGACATTGGTCGGGTTCCATATAAGGAGTTGGCGACGCCAGTTCAAAGGCTTTTATATGTTATAAGATCACATTGGGTTGCGGGCAGGCGGATTGACCCTGCGCTTAAGTCAGGGTCGTCGCATCGAATTTATTGATATCCTCAAGCAGTTCGACGAGACCTTTGACGGCATGCGCAATCAATCGCTCCCCTTTTTCCGCCGTGGCCACGGCCGCGTTGCCGACCACACCCTGGCTGCTCAGATCGGCCATTTTCCAGCCGAAGGCGTGAGGTCCATAGGCGCGCAGATGCTTGAAGCCCTTGATGAACTCTGATTGCCGTGACGGGAAGTTTGCCGCCTTCGATATGTCAACCTTTTCCGGATGGAGGGCAAGCATGACCGATGTCTCGATATCGCCGCCGTGAATGTCGATGGCTTTGTCATCCGGCGCAATCAGCCCATCCGGCATGCCGAAACGCGTCCAGCTGGTGGCGACCGCCAGCATGTCGAAGCGCACGCGCGCTTCCGTTGCGACGATGGTCATCAGCGGCGAGTTGCCGCCATGAGCATTCAGCATGACGAATTTGCGGATGCCGAGATTGTTCATCTGCTCAGCAATGCCGAGCCAGCGCCGAACAGCTTCGTCGAAGGTCAATGTCTTTGTGCCGGCGACATCCATATGTTCGATGGAATAGCCAACCGGCTCGACGGGCAGGAAGGTGACGGGTAGATTTGCCGGCAAGGCAACCTTGAGGCGTGAGACGATTCCGTCGGCGATGAGTGCGTCGGTTTCGAATGGCAAATGCGGGCCGTGTTGCTCATAGGCGCCAAGTGGCAGCACCGCGATCCATTTTGTTCGCTCTTCGGGTGTCAATGTTTCATCATTGTCATCGAAACATGGCAAAGGATGCACCATCTGAGGGTGTGCCTCTTGTTTATGTCAGTAACCTGCGCAATGTCATAGCGTGATGACTTCGCGGCGAAAAGGTCAACGGAATCACGATGGGCAAAAAGAACAAGGTCGGGAAGAAAAGTAAGTCAGGTAAGAAGAAGGATCACCGAGACTACACGCTTGCCGATCTGTCGCCGGCATTGACGCAGGCGGCGCGGTCCATGCGCACGGTGATGACGCGCAGCCTGACGGCGAGCGGCCTCTACGCCGGGCAGGACGGTGTCATTCTTGCGCTTGCGGCAAGCGATGGTCTTCCGGCCGGTACGCTGGCGCAAAAGCTCGGTGTCAAGGCGCCGACGATGACGCGCACGATCGGCCGCATGGAGGCGCAAGGCTTCGTCGAACGGCGGCCAGATGCGGACGATGCCCGTCTGACCAAGGTCTATCTGACCGAAGCAGGGCGAAACAGCGTCAGCGAAATCGAAAGTTCGGCTGCCAGCTGCGATGAGCTTGCTACCCGTGGCTTCTCGGAAAAAGATATTCGTTCACTCGTGCGCCTGCTCAAAACGATCGAGCATAATCTCCAGGCGGCCGATGGCGACGAGGATGATGACGAATTCTGAGAATCCTCAAGAATTCGTGTTGCGCGGCGTGATTAAAGCTTTTAATTAAAGATTTTAAATTCCGGAATCGTAAAACGAACGGGATATGTTACGGTTGCGTTTCACGGGAGGGCGCGCGTGGCGCAAAAGATAAAGCTTTCTACGATTGCGGAAACGCTGGGTATTTCAACGGCAACGGTATCTCTGGCCTTACGCGACAGCCCATTGGTTGCGGTCAACACGCGCGAGAAGATCAAGGATCAGGCCCGCGCGTTGGGCTATATCTACAATCGCCGTGCGGCGAGTCTCAGGACATCGCGATCGGGCATCATCGGTGTCGTTGTTCATGACATCATGAACCCTTTCTATGGAGAAATCCTGAAGGCAATCGAAAGCGAGCTCGATCGCAGCCGTCACACCTTCATCCTTTCCAATCACTATGATTCGGTCGAAAAGCAGCGGACCTTCATCGAGACGCTGCTGCAGCTCGGCGGTGACGGTGTCATCATGTCGCCGGCGATAGGAACGCCGCCGGAGGATTTCGAGCTGGCGGAAGAAAACGGCATGCCGGCCATTCTGGTGGCACGACAGATCGAAGCGCTGGATCTGCCGACCTTTCGTGGCGACGACAGTTACGGCATCTCGCTTGCAACCAACCATCTGATCAGCCTTGGCCACCGCTCCATTGCCATGATCGGGGGCACCGATCAGACCTCGACGGGGCGCGACCGTTACCAGGGCTATGTGAATGCGCTGCGCAAGGCAGGCATCGAGGTCGACCCCAATCTGCGCATTCCCGGCGCCCGTTCCAAGCAAGGCGGCTTCGAGGCGGCGGTGCATTTCCTGTCGTTGCCGCAGAAGCCGACAGCCGCCGTCTGCTGGAACGATCTGGTCGCCATCGGTCTCATGAACGGCATTTCACGCGCCGGCCTCGTCCCGGGGCGGGACATTTCCGTCACCGGCTATGACGATCTGGAGGAGGCGGCGATCGCAACGCCGGCGCTGACCACCGTCTGGAACGGTCAGGCCGAGGTCGGAAGGCTTGCAGCGCGCGCGCTTTTGGATAGGCTGGCGGGAAGCCATGAGCCGGACGGTATTCATCTGATCAAGCCGGAAATGCGCATCCGCCAATCGACGGCGCCTTATAAAGCTCGCTAGCAGCGGTTCGGCGCCGAACTGTCTCTCAAGAGGAAAGATCCATGTCCGATAATCGCATCGCCGTCCTCGTTCCGGGGAAGATACACCCGCGTGTCCTTGAAAGGCTCGGGAAGCAGTTCGATATCGTTTCCGTCGAACGCGATGGCGGTCCGAAGGTCGATGCGGAAACCGCAGCCCGCATCCGCGGCGTTGCCGTTGCAGGCAGCTTCAATGCGAGCTGGATCAATGCCTTTCCGAATGTCGAAATCATTGCCAATTTCGGCGTCGGCTATGATGGCGTCGACGTCAAGCACGCAGCCTCCAAGGGCATCGTCGTCACCAACACGCCTGATGTCCTGAATGATGAGGTCGCCGATACTGCGATCGCCCTGCTGTTGAACACGCTGCGGCAATTTCCGAAGGCGGAGACTTGGCTGCGCGAGGGGCGCTGGGTCAAGGAAGGGGCTTTTCCGCTCTCGCCCTTTTCGATGAAGGGACGCCGCATCGGCATCAACGGTCTCGGTCGCATCGGCCTGGAAATCGCGAGAAGGCTGGAGCCGTTCAAGGTGAAGATCGGCTATCACACCCGCACGCCGCGTGATTCGCTGCCCTATGACTACTATCCGACGCTGAAGGAGATGGCGCAGTCGGTGGATACGCTGATTTCCATCGTGCCGAAGACGCCCGAGACGCACAAAGTCATTAACGCCGAGATCCTGTCGGCGCTCGGGCCGCAGGGCGTGTTCATCAATGTCGGCCGCGGCTGGTCCGTCGATGATGATGCGCTGATAACAGCCCTCGGCAACGGTACGCTGGGCGCTGCCGGCCTGGATGTCTTCTACGACGAACCGAATGTCCCGGCCGGATATCTCTCGCTGCCGAATGTTTCCCTGCTACCGCATGTGGCCTCGGCCTCGGCGCCGACGCGCGATGCCATGGCCGATCTCGTCGTCGACAATATCATCGAATGGTTCGCCAAGGGTGAGCCTATGACGCCGGTGCCGGAAACCCCGGTTAAGCCGCGCGGCTGATCATATGGCTTTTTGCGGATACGGAGCGACCGCTGGCCGCTCCTTGCCAGCCGCATAATCGCGCACGGCATCGCCGAAGGCGGTGAAGAGCTTCAGCGACGGCGAATCCGTTTCGGCCCAATATTCCGGATGCCATTGTACGCCGACGGCAAAGGCCTTGGCGCCGATGACGGAAACGGCCTCGATCGTACCATCCTCGGCCAGCGCTTCCACCTGCAGTCTCGGCGCGGTATCGGCGATCGCCTGGCGATGCAGCGAATTGACACGCACTTCACCCGGCCCGACGACGCGGGCGATGCAGGAGCCTTCCTTGACGAAGACGCTCTGGCGGATGGAATACATCGTGTCGCGATCGACATTCGGCGGCTTGCGATGGTCCCAGATGCCCGGCTGGTCCTGGATTTCGCTGGCCAGCGTGCCGCCAAGCGCGACGTTCAGTTCCTGAATGCCGCGGCAGATGGCGAGCATCGGAATGGCGCGATCGATGGCGCGGCGGATGAGCGGCAGCGAAGTCGCGTCGCGCGCCGGATCGAAAGGACCGTCGCTTTCAAGCGCTTCCTTTCCATAGAGCGATGGATGCACATTGGTTGCGGAGCCGGAAACGAGCAGCCCGTCCACCCGGTCGAGAATGGCGTCCACATCGTTGCCATCCTCAAGCGCGGGAACGATCAGCGCCATCAACCCAGCCGCTTTGACCGCTGCGCGGACATATTGCAGCTGAACCGCATGCCAGCTGGTGCCGTCGAACTCGCGGATATCGGCGGGAATGGCAATGATCGGTCTGGGCATGCAAGGCTCCGAAGGCAGCAGACATTTTTTCATTGGACCTCTGGACGATCATGATGTCGATCCGAGGGGGGATTTACGCCTTACGAACTTACGCGAATACGGCCCGGCCGGCAACGCGCAGAGGTTTTCGCAAGGCTTTGTTCAGGCTCGTTACGCCGATGTACAGGAATCGCCATAATGCGGTGCAAGAGCAAACTTGAAAGACCGGGTGCGGCATGGTTAGTTCCATCGCTTGCGCCGTGACGGGGGACGCGCCGTTCCCCAGCAATGCCGTCCGTATGGGAGAATTCGATGGATCGCCGTTCCTTCATCAGGCGGGCAGGAGCTGTTGGCGCAGGTGCTGCCGCTTCCGCGCTTGCGAGCCCGGCTCTTGCGCAGGAATATCCGAAGATCACCTGGAGGATGACCTCCTCCTTTCCCAAGAGCCTGGACACGATTTATGGCGGCGCGGAAGATATCGCCGCGCATGTTTCCGACGCGACCAACGGCAATTTCGTCATCCAGACCTATGAGGCCGGTGAGATCGTGCCCGGTGCGCAGGCGGCCGATGCAGTCAGCGCCGGCGCCGTCGATGCCGCGCACACCTGCTCCTATTATTTCTGGCAAAAGGATCCGACCTATGCCATCGGCACGGCGCTGCCGTTCGGCCTCAACGCCCGGCTGACCAATGCCTGGTTCTACCAGGGCGACGGCAACAAGCTGATGAACGAGTTCTACGCGACCCAGGGCATCTTAGGGCTGCCCGCAGGCAATACCGGCGCGCAGATGGGCGGCTGGTTTCGCAAGGAAATCAATACGCTCGACGATCTCAAGGGGTTGAAGATGCGCATCGCCGGCCTGGCCGGCAAGGTGATCGAGAAGATCGGTGTCGTCCCGCAACAGGATATTGCGGTCAACGGTGTCTATGATGCCCTGAGCAAGGGTACGGTCGATGCGGCCGAATGGGTCGGCCCCTATGACGACCTGAAACTCGGGCTGCAGAAGATCGCGAAGTATTATTATTATCCGGGCTGGTGGGAAGGTGGCGCCGTGGTGCATGCCTTCTTCAACCTGGAAAAATGGAATGCCTTGCCGAAGAACTATCAGGCAATCCTTGGCGACGCCTGCGCCTTCGCCAACACCAACATGCTGGCGAAATACGACGTCAAAAATCCCCAGGCGCTGAAGGATATCGTGCAGCAGGGGGTGACGCTCAGACCTTTCAGCCAGGAGATCATGGAGGCCTGCTTCCAGGCAGCCGGCGCGCTTTATGCCGATCTTTCCAAATCAAATGATTATTTCAAGCGCATCTATGAGGATCAAGTCGCCTACAAGAAGGATGCCTATCTTTGGATGCAGCTTTCCGAGTATACTTTTGATACCTTCATGATGATCCAGCAGCGGGCGGGCAAGCTGTAATCGTATTTCATAGGTCTTTTGAGATATATTGTTTTCTTTATTAGTGATTTAAATATTATATCCGTCTCGGGGGAGGCCGGGAATCATTGTGCCAGTGCAGTGCTGATCATGATCCAGCTTCAACTTAAGCTGCCGCTTTGACTGGAAAATCTGTCCGAATGGGCTCTGTTCGGGCAAGTAAATTTTAAAGGGTTTCCACTAGGGTGTCCGCCGCATCAGGGGAAGTCTGAATGAAGCCTCCAAGCCCGGACACCGTGCCGACGGATGTTTATCTGTCGTTCGTCAGTTCGCTTTTCGGAAATCGCAAAACGCTCTTTACGGGCGTGTTCGTTCATATCCTGACATATGTCCTCGTTTTCCTGAGCACGCATGCCGGCATCTATCTGGCCTTTTGCGTGGCGATTGCTGTTGTCTTTGGCTTACGCATCCATTTGTTCCGGCTGTTCGACGCCGCGGATAAGAATGATCTTACGCGCGTCGATATTGCCGGCTGGGAAACGCGCTATGTGATCGGCGCGGCGGCGACGGCGGCCATCCTCGGCATCGGCAGCGGCTATGCCATCCTCATCCTGCAGAATCCGCTGGCGGAATTCATCTGCGTCGCCGTCACGATGGCGTCGATGGTGTCGATCGTCGGCCGCAACTATGGTTCGCCTCGCGCGGTCGATCTTCAGATTCTGTGCTGCTGCGTGCCGATCATCATTGCCTGCCTGCTGCTGCAGCAACCTTACAAGGCAATCGCCTCCCTCATGCTCATTCCGTTTGGGCTGACGACACGCGCAATGGCGAATGGCATGCGCGAATTTCTCTACCGGAACATCATCGCTTCGCGCGAGATATCGCTGATGGCCGACAGGTTCGACACCGCGCTGAACAGCATGACGCACGGGCTGTTCATGCTTGATGCCCAGAACCGCATTCTGGTCGTCAATCGCAAGGCATGCGAGCTCCTTAATTTTGCCGATCCGCAGCGGCTCAAGGACTGCGAATTCGATGTCGTTCTGCGCTACGGCGCGCGCCATGCCTTCATCGACGGATCGCTGCCCGGACTTATCCAGCGGCAGCTGGCACAGCTCGTCAGCGGCACGCTGTCGCGAACGCTCATTCAATTCAACGAGGATCAGTTCCTCGAATTTTCGGCCAGCCGCCGCGCCGACGGAATCGTGATCCTGATTTTCGAAGATGTGACGGTGCGCGTTCGGGCGGAGCGCAAGATCCTGCATATGGTGCGCTACGACCCTTTGACGGGACTGCCGAATCGCGAATATTTCATGGATCTGGTCAAGGAGAGGCTGGCTGCGCGCAAGCGGGAAAGCCGCATCGGCATTCTGGTTCTCGATATCGATGACTTCAAGCACGTCAACGATACCAAGGGGCACGTTGCCGGCGACCGCCTGCTGGTCGCCATAGCCGAGCGCCTGAAGCAGCTTGCCGGCGCCGCAGCGATTGCCGCTCGTCTTGTCGGCGATCAATTCGTGCTGTTCTTTCCGAATGAAGACGATGCTCCTGATATCGATGCCCGCATCCGCACCCTGCATGCGGCAATGGCCGGCACCTACAGCGTGGCAGACAGCAGTTTCCGGATTTCCGTCAGCGGCGGATACATGACCGTGTCCAGCCGGGAGTTTCGCCCGGAGGAGTGGCAGATCAAGGTCGATCTCGCGCTTTTCGATGCCAAATCGCGGCTGAAGGGCGGCTGCAGCGCCTTCGAGGAGGAGATGGACGCACGCTATGTCGAGCGGCAGAAGCTGAAGGATGATTTGCGCGAGGCGGTGGAAACCGGCAGGCTTCAGGCCGTCTATCAGCCGATGTTCACGCCCGATGGCTCCCGCATCGAATGCTGCGAGGCGCTTGCACGCTGGATTCATCCGGAAAAGGGCTCAGTCCCGCCCGATCTTTTCGTACAGGTTGCCGAGGAAATGGGCATCGTCGCCGGCATCACTCGCTTCATGGTCAACCAAGCCTGCAACGATTGTGCTTCATGGCCTGCGCCGCTCGCGGTTTCCGTCAATCTCTCGGCGCAGGATCTGCGCAATGGCGAGATTGTCAAAATCGTCATGGCGGCGCTTGATGCGTCAGGATTGGAGCCATCCCGCCTGCATCTCGAGGTTACTGAAAGTTGCCTGATGGACGAGGTGGCGACCGTTCGCTCCATCCTCGCCGATCTGCGCGCCAAAGGCATCACGATTGCGATCGACGATTTCGGAACGGGATTTTCGAGCCTCAGCTATCTCGATACCCTGCCTGTGGATGTCGTGAAGATCGACAGGTCTTTCGTTCGTGATATCACGACGGATAGCCGCCGTTTCAAGCTGCTATGCGGTATCGTCGATCTTTCCCGCGCGCTCAGCCTTCATATCGTGATCGAAGGCGTCGAGACGCTGGAGCAGCTGGCATTGGTGGTCGAGCGGAACCTGGCGGATATCATCCAAGGCTATGTATTTTCGCCGCCGGTGCCGCAGGAGCAGGTCATCGAGAGAGTGGCCAGTCTCAACCGGCGGCAGCCGGGCGCCGGCAGAATCCTGCCGTCCGATGTCACGACCTAGCCGGCGTCATCGTTTCGATGCGGGCGTCTTCGAAATCCCTGGCGATTCCGTCAGCCAACGCCCGCCTGCGACCTTCTCGTGCATTGCATTTTTCCTCGCTTTGTGTAACCCCTCGGTGGAGGAAATTGGTTGCGGCATCCCGTTGCGGGGTGTTTCAACTTTTGAGGACGAGCTCCAGCTGGCAGTTATATCGTCTGTCGGCGGAGAGGATTGAGGGGAGAATTCTGAATGGCCGAACATCATACTGGACCCGCCGAAGTGGGCGCTCCCATGGACTACAAGGAGCATGAGAAGACCTACAATCTTTTCATCTCGGGCGCCAAGGTCGGATCTGCGATCGTCGCCGCATTGTTGATTGCCATGGCGGCCGGTTTCTTTGGCCATGCCGGTTTCCTCGGCGGCGTCCTGATATTCATTGTTCTGACCATCGCCAGCGTCGTCCTGTTGCGCTGATATTGCAGCGCTGACCGATGCCGGGCCAATTGCCCGCGCTTTCCCATGATTCTGCAGACTACAGCGCCGCCGCATTCGGGAGCGGCGCCGTCTGATGCGAGGTGTCGTCGTTGAGCAATCTGGTTTTCGTGGCCAAGGAAAGCGTGGCGGAGGAGACGCGTGTTGCGGCTTCCGTCGAGACGGTGAAGAAGATGAAGAACCTGGGTTTCGACGTGGTGATCGAAGCCGGTGCGGGGGCTTTATCGCGCATTCCGGATACCGAATATGAAGCCGTCGGCGCACGGATCGGTTCCATCAAGGATGCGAAGGCGGCGGATGTCATTCTCAAGGTGAGACGTCCGACGAGCAAGGAGATCTCCGGCTACAAGAGCGGCGCGATCGTCATCGCCATCATGGACCCTTATGGCAACGAGGCCGCTCTTGCGGAGATGGCGCGCGCAGGGCTGACAAGCTTCGCCATGGAGCTGATGCCGCGCATCACCCGCGCGCAGTCGATGGACGTCTTGTCGTCGCAGGCCAATCTCGCAGGGTATCAGGCCGTGATCGAGGCTGCTGCCGTCTATGACCGGGCGCTGCCGATGATGATGACGGCAGCGGGCACGGTGCCGGCGGCAAAGGTCTTCGTCATGGGTGCCGGCGTTGCCGGGTTGCAGGCGATCGCCACCGCACGGCGTTTGGGCGCGCTCGTTTCGGCGACGGACGTACGGCCGGCTGCGAAGGAGCAGGTCGCTTCGCTCGGCGCAAAATTCGTCGCGGTCGAGGACGAGGAGTTCAAGGCAGCTGAGACTGCCGGCGGCTATGCCAAGGAAATGTCGAAGGAGTATCAGGCGAAACAGGCGGCGCTCGTCGCCGATCATATCGCCAAGCAGGATATCGTCATCACCACGGCGCTCATTCCGGGCCGGCCGGCGCCACGCCTTGTCGGGCGCGACATGCTGAAGGCGATGCGCCCCGGCGCCGTGGCCGTCGATCTCGCGGTCGAACGCGGCGGCAATATCGAGGGTGCCGAATACGGCAAGATCGCCGATGTCGAGGGCGTCAAGGTGGTCGGATATCCCAATATGGCCGGCCGGATCGCGGCCAGCGCCTCGGCCCTCTACGCCAAGAACCTCGTTACCTTCCTGGAGACGATGGTCGACAAGGATACGAAGAGCCTTGCCCTCAACCGCACCGATGAGCTGATCAAGGCGACGATGCTGACCGACGGCGGCGAAGTCGTGAACCCGAATTTCGTCGATCCCGACCAGCCGACGATCAAGAAGGGAGATCTCTGAGATGGCCAGCCAAGCAATGGACCAGGCACTCCAGCAACTGAATGATGCCGTTGCCGCCGTTACGGCCGCCGCAGCACAGGCGCCCGAGGTTGCCAGTGCCGCAGCCGGTGGAGCGATCGATCCTTTCGTCTTTCAACTGGCCATCTTCGTGCTGGCGATCTTCGTCGGCTATTATGTCGTATGGTCGGTGACGCCGGCCCTGCATACGCCGCTGATGGCGGTCACGAACGCCATTTCCTCGGTCATCGTCGTCGGCGCACTGCTGGCCGTGGGCATTTCGGCGAGCGGCCTTGCCACGGGCTTCGGCTTCGTGGCGCTGGTTCTCGTCTCGGTCAATATCGTCGGCGGCTTCCTTGTCACCCAGCGCATGCTGGCGATGTACAAGAAGAAGGACAAGTGAGGGCGGCATGCTGAGCAATATCGCAGCTTTCCTCTATCTCGTCTCCGGCGTTCTGTTCATCCTGGCGCTGCGCGGCCTGTCGCATCCGGCCACCAGCCGGCGCGGCAATCTCTACGGCATGGTCGGCATGGGCATCGCCATCGCCACGACGTTGGTGCTGGCGACGCCATCCTTTGGCGGTTTCGTGCTTATCATTCTCGGCCTTGCCATCGGCGGCGGAGCAGGTGCCTATATAGCGCGCGTCATTCCGATGACGTCGATGCCGCAACTCGTGGCCGGTTTCCATTCGCTGGTCGGTCTTGCGGCTGTCCTCGTCGCCGCTTCGGCGCTCTATACGCCGTCGTCCTTTGGCATCGGTGAGATCGGCCACATCCACACCGAGGCTCGCATCGAGATGGCGATCGGCGCCGCGATCGGCGCGCTGACCTTCACCGGTTCGATTATCGCCTTCCTGAAGCTCGACGGACGCATGTCCGGCAAGCCGATCCTGCTGCCGAACCGCCATATCATCAATGCCGCTTTGCTCGTGCTGATCGCGGTCTCCATCATCAGCCTGGCGGCGAACGAGAGTCATCTCGCCTTCTGGGCCATCGTCGCGCTGTCGTTGCTTCTCGGCGTGCTGCTGATCGTGCCGATCGGCGGTGCCGACATGCCGGTCGTCGTGTCGATGCTGAATTCCTATTCCGGCTGGGCCGCCGCCGGCATCGGCTTCACGCTCGGCAATCTCGCGCTCATCATTACCGGCGCGCTTGTCGGCTCCTCGGGTGCGATCCTGTCCTACATCATGTGCAAGGGCATGAACCGCTCCTTCATTTCGGTCATTCTCGGCGGTTTCGGCGGCGAGACGGCCTCGGGCGGGACCGACAATTCCGACAAGACGGTGAAGCTCGGTTCGGCCGAGGATGCCGCCTATCTGATGGCGAACGCCTCCAAGGTCATCATCGTGCCCGGCTATGGCATGGCGGTGGCACAGGCCCAGCATGCGCTACGCGAAATGGCCGACAGGCTGAAGGCGCATGGTGTCGAGGTGAAATATGCCATTCATCCTGTCGCCGGCCGTATGCCGGGTCACATGAACGTGCTGCTCGCCGAGGCCAATGTGCCCTATGACGAGGTGTTCGAACTCGAGGACATCAATTCGGAATTCGCCCAGGCCGATGTCGCCTATGTCATCGGCGCCAACGACGTCACCAATCCAGCGGCGCGCGATGACAAGACATCGCCGATCTACGGCATGCCGATCCTCGACGTCGACAAGGCGAAAACCTGCCTTTTCGTCAAGCGTTCGCTCGGCTCCGGCTATGCCGGCATCGACAACACGCTGTTCTATAAGGATGGCACGATGATGCTTCTGGGCGACGCCAAGAAGGTAACCGAGGACATCGTCAAGGCGATGAACGAGTAGGCTGCCGCTGCGCCCGCAAGAGCGGTGTTTCCGCTCTCAGTTCCTTTGACGTTCCATCATGCTGCGCGGTGCGGTCAGTATCCAGACGAGGCCAGCCGGGCGGAAATCGACCTCGACGTGACCGCTGAAGGATGCCGCGGCATGGGTTTTCGTGACGGTGGTGCCGAAGCCCGTGTCGCTCGGCGGCTTGACCGGCGGACCGCCGCTTTCGGTCCAGACGAAGCGAATCTTGGTGCCGGTTTCAGCGGCTTCGTTCGTCCATTCGATGGTGATCTTGCCCTCCGGCGCGGAAAGCGCGCCATATTTGACCGAATTGGTGGCAAGCTCGTGCAGGACCAGGCCGAGATTCTGCACCGCTTCCGGCTTCAGCAGGAAGTCATTGCCGAGAACGTCGAGTTGCTGAGGTCCCTGCAGGAAAGTCGCGAGGTGGATGTCGATCACGCGGCGAAGCGACACGCCGGACCATTGTTCGCTGGTCAGCACCTCGATCGAGCGCGCCAAGCCTTCGAGCCGGTCGGCGACAGCTCGCTGGAAAGTATCGACGCTATCAGTCTGCCGCGCGAGCTGACGCGTCATTGCCTGCGCGAGCGCCAGCAGATTCTTGGTGCGATGGACGAGCTCGTGCATGACGAAATGCAGCCGGTCCTCGGTGACGCTGCGGTCGAAGGAGGCGTTGGAAAGCGCGACAGCCACCTGGTTTGCCTCAATGACGCTCGTGTCGATCGGTGCCACGATCTCGCCGCGGCCCATGCGGTCCGCCATGTCGGCAATATCCTGTATGGTGGTGCGCACCTGACGTGCCAAGGCATAGACGGCAATCAGCGCAACCAGTAGCAGCGTCACACCGCCATAGATCAGAAAGCGCCAGGTGCTCATCAGCGAAGCCTGCGCGGAAGCGATCGGACCCCAGACGACGGCCTTCCAGGACCAGCCTGAGATTTGCGCATAACCGAGCACCGCGTTCGGCAGGACCTTGTCATCCTGATAGACGCCGCTGGATGCGATCAGCTTCGGCAGGATGTTCTTATTGAATGCGTCGCCCGGGGCGAGGGTCGTCGGGCCACCGGCGGCAACGACATGTCCGGATTTGTCCAGAACGGCGGCAGACCAGCCGGGTGGCAAGGCTTCCGTCGTCACGAGCTTGGCGAGCTCGTCGGCATCCTGTGTTACGGCCAAAGCGGCGCCGGCCGGCGAATGTTCGAGGGGCAGGGTGACGTTATAGACCCAGCGGCGGGCGGTCGAGCCTATGAAGACATCGGATGCCTCGATGCGGCCGGAGTTCAGTGCCGATTGAAGCGCGGCGATGTTGCCGGTCTTGCCGAGTGGCTTGCCGAGCGGCCAGCGGGTATTCAGTCGGAGCTGGCCGTCCTTTTCCATAAGCAGCACGAAAAGCGAATCCGTGCGCAATACCGTTTCCGTGCGGGCGAAGAAGGTGGCGATGTCGTTGCGCTCAAGTTCCGGCGAGGAAGACAGAAGGCGCAGCGTCGTCGCCATGTCCTGCAATTGGCGATCGATGACGCGCGAAAGCGCCTGAGCATCCTGAACCGTGTCGCCCTTCAAAGCATCGCGTTCATTATCCTCGAGTTGGACCAGAAGCAGCGCGACGAAGGCGAGAATAGGCAAGGCGATCGCCAGGGCTATGGCGATCAGATAGGCACCAATCGACGCTTTCGGAAAATGCGGCTTCCTCATGGAGCGATCAACCGATCGTGCCTCCATGAGGGTCCGACGCGCTGGCAAACGCGAAGAGAATGATATTGGTCATCATGCCAAGCGCCCCCGTGCCCAGATCATCGAGCTACATGCTCCTGAAGCGCCATGTTAGGGCTCGGTAATTTTCCTTGCAACATCTGAAAAGTCATTATTGCGAAATCCTAAGCGATCTCGGGTATTTACGACTGTGGCAATGCATCCCTGAAGTTGCGCTGGCAGGTCTTGTGTCCGAGCTAGGTAAAGCGTGAGAGACGGAAGGATGCAAGCTCGGGAGCTTCGCCACCATCGACGATTTCCTGCGCGGCGAGCAGGCCGACGAGCGGCGCCAGCGTGACGCCGGAGTGGAGAACTGCGAGGTAGAGGCCAGGTGCCGCGCCGACACCACCCAGAACCGGAAGGCCGTCTTTCGGTGTCGGGCGATAGCCGATGGTGTAGAAATCAAGCTCCAGGGCCTCGCCGCCTTTCAATGTCGTTTTGACCCTGGCGAAAAGATCGTCGGCTGCCGCTTGTGGATCTCTGCCGGGATCGGTGCCGCCGAAGTCGCCGCCGGCGATGATTCGCCCCTCTGCCGTCTGGCGCAAATGCAGTTCCGGCGCCATCACCAGACCATTCAGCATTTTCTGCACGGGGCGGGAATGGACGATAAGCCCTGGAGGCGTTTCCAGCGGCACGAGAACATCCGCCGAGGCCGCAAGTGCTGGCGTGCCCGCACCGGCGGCCAGAACGACATGATCGGCCTGCATCGGCCCTTCACTCGTTTCGATGCCGACAACCTGCTCTCCCTCTCTGAGCAGGCCTGCGACCTCGACGCCGGATAACAGGCTCGCGCCCTGACGGCGAGCGTCCTCCAGCAGCAGCTTGGTGGCGGCAACAGGTTCGACGGCGCCTTCCTCGGCAACATGCAGGGCATAGTCTGGCGGATTGGCGAGGTTCGGTTCGATCATTGCGCTCGTCGCTCGGTTGACCGGCTGTATGCCATAACCCCAGCCATGATGTTGTGCCGCATAGGCATCGAGCTCTGCTTCCGGCAGATCCCAGGAGAGGCCGCCGCACCAGGACAAGGGAAGATCCGGCAGGTTGTCTTGTAGCCGCGACCATTCGGCCATCGATCGGCGACGGACCTGGAAATAGAATTCCGGATTGCCCCAGCTCGCATTGATCCAGGCAAAGGAGTTCGGAGTTGCGACGCCGCCGGTCTTCTGAGCGACCACCGTCACGGATGCGCCCTTGCGACTCAGATGCCAGGCGATGGAGGCACCGATGATTCCGGCGCCGACGACGATGACTTTTTGTGGGGAGGGCATGTCTTTGTCTCGCTTGAACGGGTGAGCCGAGACTAAGCGTTCGACAAGGCAAAGAAAAGCCGCCGAGCGGATGGTCGCTGGCGGCTGAATGTCTTTACTGCAATATGCTCCGTATCAGGAGCCGGCGCCGACGCGAGCCAGGCCATCTCTAGCAGGCTGGTAGTTCGGATCGAGATTGACCGCGTGCTGATAGGAGCGGCGGGCTTTCGCCTTGTCGCCCTTGCGCTCATAGACGAAGGCCTGGTTTGCCCAGGATTCGGCAAGCTTGTTGTTCAGCTCGATCGCATGGTTGAAATCGGCAAAAGCGTTGTCGTCGTCGTTCTGTGCGAGATAGGAGATGCCGCGGCTGTTGTAAGGCTCTGGCGAGTTCGGCGACAGCGAGATCGCCTTGGAGAAATCGTCGATCGCCTTATCCTGCTGATTGCGCTTCTGGTAGATCACGCCGCGGCCATTATAGGCGCGGCCGTCCGTGGTGCCGAGGCTGATGGCCTTCGAATAGTCATTGAAGGCATCGTTGTCGCGGCCGGCCTGGCGGTAGAGATTGCCGCGGCCGATATAGGCGACATCGTAATTGCCGTTGATCTGCAGCGCCGCGTTATAGTCCGCAACTGCTTCCGGCAGCTTGCCCATGTTGCGATAGATGAGCGCGCGGTTGGCATAGGCCTGATAGAACTTCGGATTGAGCTGGATCGCCTGATTGAAGTCGGCAAGGGCGCGGCTGAAATCACCGCCGCGGCCATAGGCCGTGCCACGCACATTGTAGCCTTCCGGATCCTGCGGATTGGCATTGATGACCGACGTCAGTGAGGCGATATTTTCGGACGAACCTTGCGCCTTGTCGATCTGGATCACGTTATCTGTGGTGGCAGTCTGGCAGCCGGAAAGGCTGATTGCGGCAAGTATCGCCAAGGCAGGCAGAGCCGCGGCGCGCTTCGAAACAAATAAGGAGAGGTTCGAAGTGCGGAACTTTACGGAAGTCGTCATTGCCATTATCGGGTTCGCTTTCCCCATGCGTCATATCAGGCTGTTCTGATTTAATCCGATTTGCGTAGAGAATAAATCAAAAAGGCGGCGGCGAACGACTCGCCCCCGCCACACATGCATCTGAAAACGTCGAAAAAACGGCGATTACTTGGCAACAAGGCCTTCGCGCTGAGCGCGCTTGCGAGCAAGCTTGCGAACGCGACGAACAGCTTCAGCCTTCTCGCGAGCACGCTTCTGCGACGGCTTTTCATAGTAGTCGCGCATCTTCATTTCGCGGAAAATACCTTCGCGCTGCATCTTCTTCTTGAGAGCGCGGAGAGCCTGGTCGACATTGTTATCGCGGACAAGTACCTGCACGAGAATCACGTTCCTTTGGTTTGGTTGATGCCAGCGGCGACGGCAGCGCCAGGAGGCAAAAATATAACGTTCGCGCAGCCGCAGCCTTGCGATTGGTTAGGCGAGATAGCAGATCGGTTTGTCAAAGTCTAGCCAGATCGTGAGTTTGCAGAGGAAAAAGCTAGTTGTCGAGTACCGAATTCAGCCGGCCGCGTTTGTGACGCTTCATCGAAGCTGTTGATTAAGCCATCGGCCGACCCCGATCTTTGCGACATTGACATGCTTATGTGAGTATGTCGGATCACAGTCATTCGTGTGCTGCGGCGATTGCATCATCGGAAGCAACCGTTCGGAGCAAGGGGGAATCACCTTATGAAATCGCTCGGCTTTGCTGTCGTCGGAAGGCTGTTTGTGCCAACCATACTGGCGCTCATTGTTCTTGCTGGGGCGCTCGCGCCTGTCGCCGCCGGCGAAGTCCGCTTTGGCAAGAATGTGCGGGTCGGCGGCCACGACTTTTCCAATCAGACCTTTGACAACAAGCACCGGGCGAGAATTTACCTTTACAAGGGAAAGCCGCGGAATGAGGGATGTATCTGGCGCAAGGATAGCCACGGCGCGCGGGTGAAGATCTGCCATCTGCAGCGCAAATAGATCTGCCAAGCAGTCATGGGCAGGCCACTCGGCTGATTGGCAATTTTAACCGTGTCGAAAGACGGTCCTGAATGCGTCGCAAAAGAGCCGTTGTGTCGGTTTTCGATTTGCGATTTGTATGACCCACAAAAAGGGCGTCTTGCCTGAAGGAGTTGAGGGCGAATGCGTAAATACTCGGTTTTTGCCGTGGCACGGGAAGCGATGCGGGCTCACAAGGGTTGGGAGGCGCAATGGACCTCGCCAGAGCCGCGCAAGGAGTATGACGTCATCATCGTCGGCGCTGGCGGTCATGGCCTGGGTGCGGCCTACTATCTCGCCAAGGAGCACGGCATCACCAATGTCGCCGTCATCGAGAAGGGCTGGCTCGGCGGCGGCAATACCGGCCGCAACACGACCATCATCCGCTCGAACTATCTCTATGAAGAGAGCATGCACATCTACGAGCATTCGATGAAGCTCTGGGAGGGGCTGTCTCAGGATCTCAATTATAATGTCATGTATTCGCCGCGCGGCGTGATGATGCTGTCGCATAATGTGCATGACCAGCAGTCCTTCAAGCGGCATATCCACGCCAACCGTCTCTATGGCATCGACAATGAGTGGCTGACGCCGGAACAGGCCAAGGCTTATTGTCCGCCGCTCGATATTTCGAAGACGGCGCGCTATCCGATCAACGGCGCCGCCCTGCAGCGCCGCGGCGGCACGGCCCGCCACGATGCGGTGGCGTGGGGATATGCCCGCGCTGCTTCCGATCGCGGCGTGCACATCATCCAGAATTGCGAAGTGACCGGCATTCGCCGCGGGCCGGATGGCCGCGTGACGGGTGTCGATACCACCAAGGGCTTCATCGGCGCCAAGAAGATCGGCGTTTCCGCAGCCGGCCACACCACCGTCGTCATGCAGATGGCCGGCGTGCGCGTGCCGCTGCAATCGAGCCCGCTGCAGGCGCTTGTTTCCGAGCCGCTGAAGCCGATCTTCCCCTGTGTCGTCATGTCAAACACGGTGCATGCCTATATCTCGCAGTCCGACAAGGGTGAGCTCGTCATCGGCGCGGGCACGGACCAGTACAATTCCTATAGCCAGACCGGCGGGTTGCAGATCATCACCCATACGCTCGATGCGATCTGCGAGCTCTTCCCGATGTTCCGTCGTGTGAAGATGATGCGTTCCTGGGGCGGCATCGTCGACAATACGCCGGACCGTTCGGCGATCCAGTCGAAGACGCCAGTTCCCGGGCTCTATGTCAATTGCGGCTGGGGTACGGGCGGCTTCAAGGCGACACCGGGTTCGGCCAATCTGTTTGCGCATCTCATCGCACGCGACGAGCCGCATAAGTTCAATGCCGGCCTGACGCTGGATCGCTTCCGCACCGGTCGCCTGATCGATGAGGCGGCAGCCGCCGCCGTGGCGCACTGATGCCGGCGGTGGTCGGGATCGTTCTTGCGGCAGCACTTTCCCTGCCGGTCGGAGCGATCGCGACCGAAGTCAGCGACCTTATTCCGGGAGCCAAGGATTTTCGCATGCAGGTGATCCGCAAGGCAAAGGACGAAGCTGACTGGCCCTTCGTGGCCGAAAGCGGAATGTTGCTCTGCGCCAAGGTGCTGAGCGAGCCAACGGTCTATTTCGTGCCGGACCCGACGCCCGAGGCGGCCAGGGCGTTTGTAATCGATACCGACCTGCTGGGCATGAGCCTGGTCAATCTTGGGATGACCAATGTGCTGAGACCCTATAGATCGCTGGAGGCGCTGCTGAAGCGCATAACACCTTTCGTCACGATGGGACGGCGGCTCTGCGCCCAGCCGCCCGGCACAAGCCTTACGGGCTCCGAGCTTTAACACAGGTAGAAAACGATGCTGCTGATTTACTGCCCCTATTGCGAGGAAGAGCGTTCGGAACTCGAATTCCGCAACGCCGGCGACGCGCATATCGCGCGGCCGGCCAATATTGCCGGGATTTCGGATGAGGAGTTCGAGGAATATTTCTTCCTGCGCGACAATCCGAAGGGCCTGATCTTCGAGCGCTGGCGGCACATTCATGGTTGCGGTCGCTTCTTCAATGCGGCGCGCGATACCGTGAGCGATCACTTCTACCGAACCTACAAGGCCGGCGAGCCGAAGCCCGACCCTGCGACGCTCAAGCCTGGCGCTTCCGAGCCGGCAGCGCAGCAACAGAACGAACAAGAACAGACGGCACAAACAGAGGGATTCGTTGAATGAGCGGCGCCAATCGTATCGCGGGCAAGGGACGTCTGACGCCCGCCAGAACCGCTCGCTTCACTTTTGACGGCAAGACCTATACCGCGCTCGAAGGCGATACCGTCGCCTCTGCGCTGCTTGCCAATGGCGTCCATCTTGTCGGCCGGTCCTTCAAGTACCACCGTCCGCGCGGCATTCTTTCGGCCGGAGCCGAAGAGCCGAACGCGCTGCTCGACATTTCCCGCGATGCGGCACGGCGTCAGCCGAACGTGCGCGCCAGCGTGCAGGAAGTCTTCGACGGCATGAAGGCGCAGTCGCAGAACCGCTGGCCGTCGCTCGCCTTCGATATCGGCGGCGTCAACAATCTGATGTCGCCCTTCTTTGCCGCCGGCTTCTACTACAAGACCTTCATGTGGCCGAAGGCGGCCTGGAAGCATATTTACGAGCCCTTCATCCGCCGTGCCGCTGGTCTCGGTGTTGCGCCGACGGAAGAAGATCCGGATCACTATGCCAGCCGCTATGCGCATTGCGACGTGCTCGTCATCGGTGCCGGCGTTGCAGGTCTTTCCGCTGCACTCGCCGCGGCCGAAACCGGCGCCAAGGTCATCCTCTGTGACGAGCAGCCGGAGGTCGGCGGCGCGCTCCGCTTCGACACTGGCATCAAGATCGACGGTGTAGAAGGCTACGAGTGGGCGCAGGTGACCTTCGCCAAGCTCAAGGCGATGCCGAATGTTCAGGTGCTGACCCGCACGACCGCCTTCGGCTATTACAACCACAATTTCTTCGGCCTCGCTGAACGGGTGACCGACCATCTGGCGAAGCCAGGCCGTAACCTGCCGCGCGAGCGCCTGTGGCAGGTCCGCGCCAAGCGCGCCATCCTGGCAACGGGCGCCATCGAACGTCATATGGTATTCCCGAACAACGACCGTCCGGGCATCATGCTCGCTTCGGCCGCGCGCGCCTATCTCAATCACTACGGCGTCGCCGTTGGGGCGAAGATCGGCGTCTATACGGCGCATGACTCGGCCTATGAGGCCGCTTTCGATCTCAAGCGCGCCGGCGTGTCCGTCGTTGCCATCGTCGATAGCCGCGCGCGGCCGGGCGAGGCTGTGTTGGCCGAGGCAAAACGGCTGGGCATCGAGGTGATGACCGACTATGCCGTCGTCGATACCTCAGGCAAGCTGCGCGTCTCTTCCATGACCGTCTCGCGCAACGGCAGCTTGGCGACCCGCAAGATCCCGGTGGATGCCCTGCTGGTTTCGGCCGGGTGGACGCCTTCAGTTCATCTCTTTTCGCAATCGCGCGGCAAGCTGAAATTCGATGCCGAGAAGCAGCGTTTCCTGCCGGGCACCTATGTTCAGGATTGCCTTTCGGTCGGTGCCTGCAACGGCACGGACGGGCTGCAGGCTGCTATCGAGGAATCATTGGCCGCCGGTGAGCTGATGGCACGCGCGACCGGCAGCACCAATGGCGACGAGAAGATCCAGCTTCACGCCGAACAGGCTTTCGAATGGACCGGCGGCATGATCGGTGCGGCTGAAGGCGCCGGGCCGGACACGAATGCGAAGGCTTTCGTCGATTTCCAGCACGATGTCTGCGCCAAGGATATTCGTCTCGCCGTGCGCGAAGGCATGCATTCCATCGAGCACATCAAGCGCTTCACCACCAACGGCATGGCCTCCGATCAGGGCAAGCTTTCCAACATGCACGGGCTGGCGATCGCCGCCGAAATGCTCGGCAAGGATATTCCGCAGGTCGGCCTTACCACCTTCCGCGCGCCCTATACGCCGGTGACTTACGGCACGCTCATCAGTCATTCGCGTGGGGCTCTCTTCGATCCCGCTCGCAAGACGCCGATGCATGCCTGGGAAGAGGCGCACGGCGCGATCTTCGAAGATGTCGGCAACTGGAAGCGCGCCTGGTTCTATCCGCGCGCCGGCGAGACCATGCACCAAGCCGTCAATCGCGAGTGCCGC
The DNA here is from genome assembly GCF_009176305.1 of Martinezella dioscoreae. Lineage (GTDB taxonomy): Bacteria > Pseudomonadota > Alphaproteobacteria > Rhizobiales > Rhizobiaceae > Rhizobium > Rhizobium dioscoreae. Next base: position 172,856 of record NZ_BLAJ01000001.1, read on the forward strand.
ACGGCGCGCGAAGTGGCTGGCGTGTTCGATGCGTCGACACTCGGCAAGATCGAGGTGGTCGGGCCGGACGCGGCTGAGTTCCTGAACCTGATCTACACCAATGCCTGGGATACGTTGAAGCCCGGCCGCTGCCGCTACGGCATCATGACCCGCGAGGACGGCTTCGTCTATGACGACGGCGTCGTCGGGCGTCTGGCCGAGGATCGCTTCCACGTGACCACCACAACCGGCGGTGCGCCGCGCGTGCTGCATCATATGGAAGACTATCTGCAGACCGAGTTCCCGCATCTGAAGGTGTGGCTGACCTCCACCACCGAGCAATGGGCCGTCATCGCCGTGCAAGGTCCGAAGGCACGCGAGATCATCGAGCCGCTCGTCGAAGGACAGGATCTCTCCAACGAGGCCTTCCCGCATATGAGTGTCGCCGAGTGCAAGGTTTGTGGCGTGCCGGCGCGGCTGTTCCGCGTCTCCTTCACCGGCGAAATCGGCTATGAAATCAACGTGCCGGCCGATTACGGCCAGTCGGTATGGGAAGCTGTCTGGGCGCGCGCCGAACCGCTGGGTGCCTGCGCCTACGGCACCGAGACCATGCACGTGCTGCGCGCCGAGAAGGGCTACATCATCGTCGGCCAGGATACTGACGGCACTGTCACGCCCGACGATGCCGGCCTTGCCTGGGCCGTTTCCAAGAAGAAGACCGATTTCGTCGGCATTCGCGGCCTGAAGCGGCCGGATCTCGTCAAGGAAGGGCGCAAGCAGCTCGTTGGTCTCATTACCCGCGATCCGAAGGTGGTGCTGGAGGAGGGCGCACAGATCGTCGCCGATCCGAATGAGCAGAAGCCGATGACCATGCTCGGCCATGTTACTTCGGCCTACTGGTCGGAAAATCTCGGCCGCTCCATCGCCTTCGCGCTGGTTGCCGGCGGGCGTGAGCGCATGGGCAAGACGCTCTATGTGCCGATGCCCGATAAGACGATATCAGTCGAGGTGACGGATCTGGTGTTCTTTGACAAGGAAGGAGGCCGGATCAATGGCTGATCTCGCTACCCGCAAACTGCCGCTCTTTGGTCGCCACGGCGGTTCCTCGACCGTTCGGCTGACGCCTGCTGCTCCCGCAAGCCGCATTTCTCTGCGCGCGCCTGCCGATTCCGTCGGCGGTCTTTCGCAAGTGCTCGGCCTTCAGCTGCCGACGCGACCAAAGACCTCGGCCAGCAATAATGGTCGTCATGCCCTCTGGCTTGGCCCGGACGAGTGGCTTGTCATTGATGAAAACGGGGCCGAACTGGTCGGCGTGGCTGGATCGTCTGGCGTGTTGCACTCGGCGACCGATGTCTCGCATCGCAATACAGCCATCATCGTGTCCGGCCCCGGCGCGGAAGCGACGCTTGCCGCCGGTTGCCCGCAGGATGTTTCGCTGAGCGCGTTCCCCGTCGGCGCCTGCTCGCGCACGCTGCTCGGCAAGGCGGAGGTGGTGATCCTGCGGCTCGACGACGAGACATTCCGTGTCGAAGTCTGGCGTTCCTTCTCCGATTATGCTTTCGGCCTTCTGGCCGAAGGTGCGGAGGATGCGAGCCTTTAACTCTCTTCCGGTCTGTCCTTGGGGTCGAACTGCGATATGGTCGTCCATGTCGCAGTCAGCGCCGGCTTGCGTTCGTTTTCGATCTCGACCGTCACGTCATAGGTCAGCATCAGCATATTGGCGCCGCGCAGCCGGGTTTCGGCGAGCGTGAAACGGCCACGGACCCGCGCGTCGCATTTGACCGGCGACATGAGACGGATCTTCTCGAAGCCGTAATTAATGCCCATGGTCTGTTCGCGGATTTTCGGCAGGGCGCTGTAGTTCATCGCTGAAAGCAGCGAGAGCGTCAGGAAGCCGTGAGCGATGGTGCCGCCATAGGGTGTTTCCGCCTTGGCGCGTTCGGGATCGACGTGGATGAACTGGTGATCGAGCGTCGCATCGGCAAAGGTGTCGATCATCGTCTGGTCGACGGCAATCCAGTCGGAAACGCCGATTTCCGTTCCCGCAAGCTTCATGATCTCAACAAGCGAAATTTCGCCGGGCATGCCATCCTCGTCAGTCTGTGTTGTCAAAGCCCTTTCTGGCGAATCGAGACTGAAAGTGCAACCGCGATCAGTCTTCGAGAAGGAAGGCGACAGAGCGGGCGGGAATGGCGATCTGCTCTCCGGCTGGCGTTTCGCCTGCTGTCGTCAACACAGACCAGCCGCCGCTCTCGGAAGCCGGCAATGTAACGGCGCGTTCGTCTGCGGCGCGATTGAAGATTATGGCGAGTCGCGTCGATCGATGCGTCGCGCGATCCGCTGTTTCCAGCGCCATGCCAAGCACGGCCGCTCCTGGCGCCTCCCAATCCGGCACCGTCATTGGCGTCCCTGCGCCTGAAAACCAAAGCACGTCACCATCACCCCGGAAGAAATTCATGTCGCCAAAGGCGGTGAAGCGGCGGCGCAGGCCGGCGAGCCAGGCAGTATGGCCGATCAGTTCCTCGTCCAGCGTCTTCCAGTCCACCCAGGTGATGGCGTTGTCCTGGCAATAGGCATTGTTGTTGCCCTGCTGGCTGCGTCCGCCTTCATCGCCCGCCGTCAGCATGATCGTACCTCGCGTGGCAAAGAGCGTCGACAGCATGGCTTCGATATCGGCGCGGCGCTTGGACTGGATTGCCTGATCGTCCGTTTTTCCCTCGATGCCGTTGTTCCAGGAGAAATTCTCATTGTGGCCATCGCGATTGTTCTCGCCATTGGCCTCATTGTGCTTGTTCTCGTAGGAAACGAGATCCATCAGCGTGAAGCCGTCATGGGCGGCGAGGAAGTTGACGCTGCGCGTCTGCGTCCGTCCGTCACGGCCGAAGATGGACGAGGAGCCGGCAAGAATCGTTGCCAGATCGCCTATGCCGGCATCGCCGCGCCAGAAGCGGCGCAGGTCGTCGCGGGCGCGGTCGTTCCATTCGAGGAAAGGCGCCGGAAAATTCCCGAGTTGATAGCCGCCGGGACCGATGTCCCAGGGTTCAGCGATCATGATGCGATCCTGCAGCACCTCGTCCGCCAGCATGGTGCGCAGCGTCATGCTTTCCGGATCGAAGCCCTTGCCGTTGCGTCCCAGCACGGTGGCGAGATCGAAGCGGAAACCGTCGATCCCGGCATTGCGGACGAAATGGCGCAAGCTGTCGATGATGAGCTTGCGTGTCGGCGGCTGATCACATGCGACAGTGTTTCCCGTGCCGGTATCGTTGACCAGCGTTCCGGGCTGATCCGGCAGGCTGCGGAAATAAGTGGGGTTATCGAGGCCGCGCAGGGATAGCGTCGGGCCTTGACGGTCGCTCTCGCCCGTATGGTTGAAGACGAGATCGAGGATGACGGCGATGCCTTCGGCGTGAAGGGCGGCAACTGTCTCGCGCAACTCCTTCATGCCGCCGGGTACGAGACGCGGGTCGAGCGCCATGAAGGCAACGGGATTGTAGCCCCAGCCATTGGTGAGGCCGAGCGGCGGCAGATGACGTTCGTCGATCCATGCGGTGATCGGCATCAACTCGACGGCGTCGACCTGCAGGCGCTTGAGATGCGCAATGATTGAGGGATGGGCGAGGGCGCCGAGCGTGCCGCGCTGTTTCGCCGGCACATCGGGATGCAGCATGGTGAACGGCTTTACCGCGATTTCGTAGATCAGGCCGCCCGGCTGAAACAAGGGCTTGGCTGGCTTCACCGCGATATCGCGCGAGACGATCGCCTTCGGCATGAGATCCTGCGTATCGGCGCCGTAGACCCCAAGGCGCGGATCGTAGCGAAACGGCCGATCGATCTCCTTGGCATAGGGATCGACAAGCAGCTTGGATGGGTCGAACCATAGGCCGCGATCAGGATCGTAGGTGCCATGGGCGCGCAGGCCGTAGCGCGTGCCTTCCCCCACATCTTTCACAAAGAGGCGGTGTTCATCGCCGTCGCGGGCGAGCGGCAGACGGGCGATTTCCTTGTGGCCCTCGGCGTCGAACAGGCAAAGCTCTATCCGCTCAGCATGCCTAGAATAGACAGCAAATTCGACACCCGAGTCAGTGAGGGTGGCGCCAAGGCAGCGGGTTGTCGGTTCGGACATGTCTCGCGGGCTTTCCATTTTAGGACGTTGGAACGAACGTGATGCAATTTGCCGTCGTTCCCGGATAACCCCCTCATCCGTCTTTCGGCGATTTCGCTGCGCTCAATCACCGAAATCCACCTTCTCCCCGAGGGGAGAAGGTCCTTATGGCACAATCCCCCTCTCCCCTCGGGGAGAGGGCAGGGTGAGGGGGTTCTGCAAAAATTGCCGTCAGGTAATCACCGTCGGTGCATCGCGGCCGGTGCGGCCCTTGATGTCTGCGATATCCTGAGCGGCCGTGATGAGATCGGCCAGTGCTTCCTGGGTCTCGATATTGTGGCGGGTCGAATCGGGCTCGTAACGCTCGATATAGACGCGCAGTGTCGCGCCCGTCGTGCCGGTGCCGGAGAGGCGGAAGACGACGCGCGAGCCGCCCTCGAACATGATGCGGATGCCCTGATGCTGGCTGACCGACTTGTCGACCGGATCGTGATAGGCAAAATCGTCGGCGGCGGAAACCGTGAGGTCGCCGAACTTCGTGCCCGGCAGGGTCGGCAGCTTTTCGCGCAGCGCTGCAATCAGGCCGTTGGCGGCATCGGTATCGACGCCTTCATAGTCGTGGCGGGAATAATAGTTGCGGCCATAGGCGGCCCAATGCTGCGTCACGATATCGATGACGCTCTCGCCGCGTACGGCCAGGATGTTCAGCCAGAGCAGCACGGCCCAAAGGCCATCCTTTTCGCGAACATGGTTGGAGCCGGTGCCGGAGCTTTCCTCGCCGCAGATCGTCGCCATGCCGGCATCGAGCAGGTTGCCGAAGAATTTCCAGCCGGTCGGCGTTTCGTAGATGCCGACACCACGCTTTTCGGCAACACGGTCGGCGGCGCCGCTTGTCGGCATCGAACGGGCGATGCCGGCGATGCCATGCGAGTAGCCTGGAGCGAGGTTGGCGTTGGCTGCCAGGATCGCCAGGCTGTCGGACGGGGTGACGTAGATGCCCTTGCCGATGATGAGATTGCGGTCGCCGTCGCCGTCCGATGCTGCGCCGAAATCGGGCGCATCGTCGCTCATCATGTCGTCGTAGAGCTCCTTGCAGTAGACGAGGTTCGGGTCCGGATGATGGCCGCCGAAATCCGGCAGCGGCAGGAAGTTGCGCACCGATCCATCCGGGGCGCCAAGACGGATTTCAAAGATTTCCTTGGCATAAGGGCCGGTGACGGCGCTCATTGCATCGAAGCAGATGCGGAAGCCTAGGCTGATCAGGTTGCGGATGGCGCCGAAATCGAACAGCTCTTCCATCAGGGCTGCATAATCTTCGACCGGATCGATGACCGAAACGATCATGCCGTCGATATCTTCGCGGCCGATGCGGTCGAGGTTGATATCCGGGAAATCGGCAATCTTGTAGCTTTCGATCACCTTGGAGCGCTCGTAGATAGCGTCGGTAATCTTTTCAGGCGCGGGGCCGCCATTGCCGATGTTGTACTTGATGCCGAAGTCTTCCGTCGGGCCGCCGGGATTGTGGCTGGCCGACAGGATGATACCGCCGAAGGCCTTGTACTTGCGGATGATGTTGGAGGCTGCGGGCGTCGAGAGGATGCCGCCCTTGCCGACCATCACCTTGCCGAAGCCATTCGCGGCGGCCATCTTGATGGCCTTCTGGATGACTTCGCGATTGTAGTAGCGGCCATCGCCGCCGATGACCAGGCACTTGCCCTGATAGCCTTCGAGCGAATCAAAAATCGACTGGATGAAGTTTTCCGCGTAGTTCGGCTGCTGGAATACCGGAACCTTCTTTCGCAGGCCCGAAGTACCTGGTTTCTGGTCCGCGAAGGGGGTGGTGGGTATTGTTTTAATCATCGGGTTAAGCGCCTCTCGAGACTAGACTGGAGTAGAGAGCGGCGTAGCGTTCTGCGCTCCGGCCCCAGGATACGTCGGATTTCATGCCCTGCTTTTGCATCTGCGTCCAGACCTTTCGATCCGGGAAAAGATGCATGGCACGGCGCACGGCCTGCAAAAGCCCCTCCGCGGTGATGGGCGAAAATTGAATGCCGGTCGCGACTTTTGCCTGCAGCGCGGCATGGTTGGCGTCGATAATCGTATCGTTCAGCCCGCCCGTTCGCGCAACGATGGGTAAGCAGCCATAGCGTAAGCCATAAAGCTGTGTGAGGCCACAGGGTTCGAAGCGCGAGGGAATGATAATCGCGTCGCAGCCGGCCTGCATCAGATGCGACATGGGTTCGTTGTAGCCGGCCGAAACACCGACGCGACCGCGATGACGGCCGGCTGCGGCAAAAAGCGCGCCCTCCAGCGCCGCATCACCTGCGCCGAGAATTGCGAGCTTGCCGCCCAAGTGGACGATCTCGCTGGCAACTTCAGCCAGAATATCCATGCCCTTCTGCCAGGTGAGGCGGCTGACGACGCAGAAGATCGGACCGTCATCGTCGTCGAGGCCGAAATGCTCGACGACCCGATGGCGGTTGACGGCGCGATCCTTCAGCGTCGCCGCGCTATAGGTCTGCGCGATCATCGGATCGGTCGCAGGGTTCCAGATGTCATCGTCGATGCCGTTGACGATGCCGTAGAGATTGTAGGCCCTGCTGGCGATGACGCCTTCGAGGCCCATGCCGAATTCCGGCGTCAGGATTTCTTCCGCATAGGATGGGCTGACGGTGGTCAGGGCATGTGCCGTCTGCAGCCCGCCTTTCAGGAAGCCGACATCGCCATAATATTCGATGCCTTCCATGGAGAAAGCGTGGGCCGGCAGGCGCAGGCCGGGGAAGATGTCGGCGCCGAACTGGCCCTGGAACGCGATGTTGTGGATGGTCAGCACGCTCGGCAGCTCCGGCGTCGGATAGTAGCGCATGTAGACCGGCACCAAGGCCGACTGCCAGTCATGCGCATGCACGAGATCCGGCCGCCAGCCGGGCAGGAGGCCGGCGGCAATTTCCGCACCGGCGAGCGACAGCGCGGCGAAACGACGCCAGTTGTCGGGGTAATCCTTGCCCGTCGCATCCACATAGGGGCCGCCGGTGCGGCTGTAATAGGCCGGCGCATCGAGCACGAGGAAGGAAATTCCCGCGTGCTCGACCTCGAGAATGGTGGCAGCCTCGCCAAGGAGATCCGGAAGCTCCAGACGGGCAACCGGATCGCGGATGGCTTTCATGACCGCAGGGTAGCCCGGGATGAGAGTCTTGGTTTCAACGCCATAGGGCTTCAGTGCAATAGGCAGGGCGCCGGCCACATCGGCAAGGCCCCCTGTCTTGATCAGGGGGAAGACTTCGGACGAAACCGAGAGAACCTTCATAGGTTACAAATCCAGCTTGTCGATCATCGATTGGGTGATAAGGCAGATGCCGCTTTCCGTGCGGCGGAAACGCTTGGCATCGAGTTCCGGATCCTCACCGACTATCAGACCTTCGGGAATGGTGACGCCATGGTCGATGACGACATTCTTCAGCTGCGCGCGGCGGCCGATCTTGACACTCGGCAGCACGACGGCACCTTCCAGCTTGGAGTAGGAATTGGCGCGGACACCGGTGAAGAGCAGGCTGTTGTAGAGGCTCGCGCCGGAAATGATGCAATCGCCGGCAATGACGGAGGAGATGGCGGAGCCGCGGCGATCTTCGTCGTCATGAACGAATTTGGCCGGCGGCGTGATTTCGGCATAGGTCCAGATCGGCCAGGATTTGTCGTAGATGTCGAGCTCCGGCACCACAGCGGTCAGGTCGATATTGGCCTGCCAATAGGCGTCTACCGTTCCGACGTCCCGCCAATAGGCCTCGCGCTCGAAATCGGAGCGAACGCAGGATTGCGTGAAGCGGTGAGCGATGGCTTTGCCGTTCTTGACGATATGGGGAATGATGTCCTTGCCGAAGTCGCGGCTGGAATTCGGGTCGGCCGCATCGCGCTTCAGGCATTCGATCAGGAATTTCGTGTGGAAGACGTAGATGCCCATCGAGGCGAGCGCGAAATCCGGATTGCCGGGGATGCCTGGCGGATCGGCCGGCTTCTCGACGAAGTCGATGATCTGATCCTTGTCGTCGACGTGCATGACGCCAAAGCCGACAGCTTCCATACGCGGCACTTCCAGGCAGCCGATGGTGACATCAGCGCCGGAATCGACATGTTGCTGCAGCATCCATTCATAGTCCATCTTGTAGATGTGGTCGCCGGCGAGGATGACCATGTATTCCGGACCATAGGGCTCGATGATGTCGATGTTCTGATAGACGGCGTCCGCGGTGCCCTCGTACCACTGCGTTTCGGAAACGCGCTGCGAGGCCGGCAGGATATCGAAGCTTTCGTTTCGTTCGGGACGAAAGAAGTTCCAGCCGCGCTGCATGTGGCGGATCAGCGAATGGGCCTTGTATTGCGTCGCGACGCCGATGCGGCGGATGCCGGAATTGAGCGCGTTTGACAGCGCGAAATCGATGATCCGGGTCTTGCCGCCGAAATAGACGGCTGGCTTGGCACGGCGGTCGGTCAGTTCTTTCAGGCGGCTGCCGCGGCCCCCGGCAAGAACGTAGGCCATGGCATCGCGCGCCAGCGGCTGGAAACGTTTTTCTACCATTTTATTCCTCCCTGTCCGTAGTGATCTCAGAATTCCGGTTCGAGCATGATGGTCGCCAGCGGAGGCAGCGTTATGATCGCATGTACGCCTCCGCCTGCATTGACGGCCTGGACACGCCCGCCATTCCCCTTGCCGCTGCCGCCGTAGATGTCGGCATCGGTATTCAATATCTCGCGCCACCGCCCCTCAGCCGGCAGACGCAAAGTGTAATTCTCTCGATAGATTGGCGTGAAATTGGTGATGACGGCAACCGGCTTTTCGCCCGGCGCCTTGCGGAGCCATGCAAAGACCGAGTTTTCGAAATCGTCGACAACAAGCCATTCGAAACCCTCGCCCTCGCAGTCGCGGGCGTGGAGTGCCGGCTTGCTGCGATAGGTGAAATTGAGATCGCGAACGAGGCGGCGCATGCCTTCATGCATGCGGTACTGCAGCAGATTCCAGTCCAGGGCACGCTCCTCGCTCCATTCGCTCCATTGTGCGAATTCCTGGCCCATGAACAGCAGCTTCTTGCCGGGATAGCCCCACATGAAGGCATAATAGGCACGCAGATTGGCGAATTTCTGCCAGTCGTCGCCGGACATCTTGGCGATCAGTGATCCCTTGCCGTGGACGACTTCATCATGCGAGAGCGGCAGGACGAAGTTTTCCGAGAAGGCGTAGATCAGGCCGAAGGTCAGCTCGTTGTGGTGATATTTGCGGTGCACGGGCTCGCGGGCGAGATAGCTCAGCGTGTCGTGCATGAAGCCCATGTTCCACTTGAAGCCGAAGCCGAGGCCGCCTTCATGAACCGGCTGGGATACTTTTGGCCAGGAGGTCGATTCCTCTGCGATGGTCATGACACCGGGATGCGCACCATAGATCCGGGTATTCACCGACTGCAGGAAGCGGACGGCTTCGAGATTTTCGTTGCCGCCATATTCGTTTGGGATCCATTCGCCATGCTTGCGGGAATAGTCGAGGTAGAGCATGGAGGCGACGGCATCCACGCGCAAACCGTCCAGGTGGTATTTTTCTGCCCAGTAGAGCGCGTTGTTCAGCAGATAGGCGAGAACCTCGGTGCGGCCGAAATTGTAGATCGCCGTGTTCCAGTCGGGGTGAAAACCCTTGCGCGGGTCCTCATGCTCGTAGAGGGCGGTTCCATCGAACCAGCGCAGGCCATGTTCGTCCGTCGGGAAATGCGCCGGCACCCAGTCGAGGATAACGCCGATGCCGACCTTGTGGCAGCCGTTGACGAAACGGGCAAATCCTTCCGGTTCGCCAAAGCGGGCCGTTGGGGCGTAAAGACCCGTGGTCTGATAACCCCAGGATGGATCGTAGGGGTGTTCGGTGATCGGCAGGAATTCGATATGGGTGAAGCCCATGTCGACGCAATAGGGGATGAGGCGCGAGGCAAGCTCGTCCCACGACAGCATCGAACCGTCGTCGCGGCGCTGCCAGGAGCCGGCATGTACCTCGTAGATGGAGATCGGCTGGCGGCGCTGGTCGACGCTTGCCCAATGTTCGCGATGCGCCGAATCGTCCCAGACCTGAAGCAGTTCGTTGGCGGTGACCGAAGCCGTCTTCGGACGCAGCTCGCTGCGTCGGGCAAAGGGATCGGCCTTCAGCGGCAGCAAGACGCCATCATGGCCACGGATCTCAAACTTGTAGGCGACCCCGGCTGGCACATCCGGGGCGAATATCTCCCAGATGCCGCTGTCGGCACGGAAACGCATGACGTGCCGGCGGCCATCCCAATTGTTGAAATCGCCGACGACGGAAACGCGCTGCGCATTTGGCGCCCACACAGCGAAATGAAAGCCCTGCACGCCCTCGTGCTTCAGGGGATGGGCGCCCATCTTGTCGAACAGGCGCAGATGCGTGCCCTGGCGGGCAAAATAATCGTCCATCGGCCCGAGAACTGGACCGAAGCTATAGGGATCGGTTACCGCCCATTCTGCATCGCCGCGCCGTGCGCGATAGCGGACCGGTTGCTGCTTGGCGAGCTTGACGTCGCCGGAAAAGAAGCCTGCCGGATCGAGGCATGCGAGCTCGCCGATGACGGAACCGTCGAGTGCCGTGGCGGTGACGGTTTCCGCGCCAAGGATGAAACAGCGGGCCACATAGCCGTCATCCGTCTTGTGAACGCCGAGAACGGCGAACGGATCGGAATGGGTGCCTGCGAGAATTGCAGCAATATCCTCTGCCGAAATATCGCTCGAGCTCGTGGCGTCAGCGGTTTTTTTCGGCTTTTTCATCCGGCTCTCCAGATTTCCTTGGCGTATTGACGGATCGTCCGGTCGGAGGAGAACCAGCCCATGCGAGCGGTATTGTTGATTGTCTTTGCGTACCACTCCGACGGGTTGGCCCAGAGAATATCGACTTCGCGCTGTGCCGAGGCGTAGGCGTCGAAATCGGCAGCGACCATGAACCAGTCGTGGCTATAGATGCCGTCGATCAGGCTGGCGTAGCGGTTGCGATCGTCGGGAGAGAAGACGCCGGAGGCAATGGCCGAAAGTGCTTGAGCCAATTCGCGCGAGCGCTCGATAATGGCGCGCGGATTGTGACCGTCGCTGCGCAGGTTCGCGACCTCGTCGGCCCGCAGTCCGAAGATGACGATATTGTCCTCGCCGACATTGTCGCGCATTTCGACATTGGCGCCGTCAAGCGTGCCGATGGTCAACGCGCCGTTGAGGCCGAATTTCATGTTGCCGGTGCCGGAGGCTTCCATGCCGGCGGTCGAAATCTGCTCCGAAAGGTCGGCGGCCGGAACCATGACTTCTGCCAGCGAGACGTTGTAGTTCGGCACGAAGACGACCTTCAGGAGGCCGCGTACGGACGGATCGTTGTTGATGACGCGGGCGACGTCGTTGATCAGCTTGATGATGAGCTTCGCGTTGTGATAGCTCGGCGCCGCCTTGCCGGCAAAGAGCTTGACGCGCGGCTGCCAGTCAAGTTCCGGATGCGAGCGGATCTGGTCGTAAAGTGCCACTGCCTCAATGACGTTCAGGAGCTGGCGCTTGTATTCATGGATGCGCTTGATCTGGATATCGAACATCGCGTTCGGATCGAGCTTGATGCCCATGCGGCTGGCGACGAGGTTGGAGAGCTGCACCTTGTTGGCACGCTTGACGGCGGCGAACTTCTCCTGGAAGGCGCTGTCGTGGGCGAACTGATCCAGCGGCTTCAGCTGTTCCGCATCGTCGAGGAAGGCGTCGCCGATAGTTTCGCGTACGAGATTGGTCAGCCCGGGATTGCATTGCATCAGCCAGCGCCGCGGTGTGATGCCGTTCGTCTTATTGTTGATGCGATCGGGATAGAGCTTGTGCAGGTCGGCGAAGACCGTGACCTTCATCAAGTCGGTATGAAGCGCGGAAACGCCGTTGATCGAATGCGAGCCGACGAAGGCGAGATTGCCCATGCGCACGCGGCGATCACCATTCTCGTCGATCAGCGAGATCGAGCGGATTTCGGTGTCGCTGAAATTGCGCAGCTTGCGCGCTTCCACCAGAACCTTGGCGTTGATGGCGTAGACGATCTGCATGTGCCGCGGCAAAAGCCGCTCGAACAGCGGTACGGGCCAGCTTTCGAGCGCTTCCGGCAGCAGGGTGTGGTTGGTGTAGCCAAAGGTGTTTCTGGTGATATCCCAGGCCTTGTCGAAATCGAAGCCGTGGACATCGATCAGCAGGCGCATCATTTCCGTGACGGAGACGGCCGGATGCGTGTCATTCAGCTGGATCGCAACCTTGTCGGCGAGATTGGTCAGGTCGTCATATTGCTGCAGGTGGCGGCGCAGGATGTCCTGCAGCGAGGCCGACGAGAAGAAGAATTCCTGGCGCAGGCGCAGTTCCTGACCGGCCGGCGTCGCATCGGCGGGATAGAGAACGCGGGTCAGGCTTTCGGCCTTGTTGCTTTCGCGTAGCGCGCCGATGTGGTCGCCGGCGTTGAAGGCATCAAGCAGGATCGGGTCGATCGGTTGCGCCGACCAGAGGCGTAGCGTGTTGACGCGCTTGCCGCGCCAGCCGACGACGGGCGTGTCGAATGCCGTGGCGATGACGCGCTCGGCCGGCTTCCAGACGTAACGCGGCTGATCGTCGTGACCGCCGATGGTCTCGACAGCACCGCCGAAGCCGATTTCATAGGAGCTTTCCTGGCGTTCGAATTCCCATGGGTTGCCGTGCGCCAGCCAGGTTTCGGGCAATTCCACTTGCCAGCCATCGGCCATCTGCTGACGGAAGAGACCATGCACGTAACGAATGCCATAGCCATAGGCCGGCACATCGACGGTTGCCATGGATTCCATGAAGCAGGCGGCAAGACGGCCAAGGCCGCCATTGCCGAGAGCTGCGTCGGGCTCAAGGCCGGCGATGACACGAATATCGACGCCCAGCGAAGCGAGAGCGTTGGTGATTTCCTCCATCAGGCCCAGATTGGAGATAGCGTCGCGCATCAGGCGGCCGATGAGGAATTCGAGAGACAGATAGTAAACGCGCTTGGCACCCGTCTGATAGGCTTTTCGGGTGGATTCGATCCATTTGTCGATGACGCGGTCGCGGATGACAAGGATCGTTGCCGTCAGCCAGTCGTGCGGCTTGGCGACCTTCGCATCCTTGCCGATGCGGTACGTCAAGCGCTCGATGATTTCTTCGGCAAGGATTTCGGGGCGGGAACTGCGCGGGGCTGGAACGGGGAGATCGGCCTTCGTCAAGTTATTCATACTATCAACTCTCGCCATTTATGATTTATATTCAGCGTGTTACGCTCAATTAAATCGATTTGCCTTTCCGTGTCACTATCAGTTTACGCACCGATGTAAAGCAGTTGCAACAAGCGAGTTGGGCGGATGCGAAAAATGCCGCCAAAGGTTTGCCATGGATCGGAAAAGACTTGATTCCGATGATGTTTCGGGCTTTTATTCGCGCATCGATCAAACGAAAAGCCGCGCGATACTCGCATCGCGCGGCTTTTTCTTTGCTGTCTATCTATGGTTGCTTGGCGCTATTGCCAGCGAGATCACTTCGTCAGCAGCGTCATCTGCTTCGATGTTTCCGTGGCGATTGTCGTAAATGCCTTGAAGAGATCCGCAGCGCTTTGGGGCGTAAAGTAGTCGGAGGCTGAAGTAGCGCAATACTTCAGCAAGGCCTGGCCATTCTCCGGTGCCATGAAGGCAATCGTGTACACGTGGATGCCGTTGCTGCGCGCCTTGTCGCATTGTGCTTTGGTATCCGTGTCCGCATTTGTCACGTTGTTTTCTCCGTCGGTCATGAATACGATGTACATGGTCGGGTTCAGGACGCCGCTCTTGTCCTTATGTTGGAGCTGCTCATATGTCAGTCCTGACGTCGGGGACGATTTCGTCAATGCGTCGACAGCGGCCGTAAACGCGGGGGCCGAATTCGTGGAGCCGCTCGAAGTCAGATTGTTGACATACGTCGTGATGCCGCTCGTACCCCAAGCCAGGGCCGTAGGTGTCTGAGCGACATTGTTATAGGAGTCCGCGCCTGTTCGAACGTACATCATGTTCGGGTCGGCACTGTTTAGCTGTGCAGCCAGATTGGACGTGGCAATCTTCAGCGATTCCATTTTGGTGTAGTAATTCGTCTTGGTGCCGGTGCACGTACTCCACACCTGTCGGCCGTTCGCATTCGTCTTCAAGCAGCTATAGGTATATGTCGTGGTCGGCTGCTGGGTATTGACCGTGTCCGTGGCTTCATCCATGGATCCGGAGCGGTCCAGAACAAAATACATCGACAGCGCATTCTGCTGGGTTTCGGTAGTCTTTCCGCTGGTTGACGTGCTGGACGCAGAAATGTTCAGGGAACTCTGCCCCGTCAGGCGGGTCATGCTGTTCACGGACATCGAATAGGATGCATTTACAACGACCGTGTAACCCGAATTCCCGGAGGAGTCGGTCGTTTTTGTTACCGTCGTGCTGGTGCCCGCTTTCAGTGAATTCGTAGCATCCGTATCACCGGCGAGATAGTTCGACATTTGGCCGAGAACAAAATTGTTGGCGAGATCCTTGGCGGTCGTGGTGGTCGCACTGCCGTCCGCAAGCGCGGTTGCCGTAGCGAGCGCGGCGGCGTCCGTTGATTCCTGAAGCTGGCTGCGTGTCAGCGACATGTTCGTGACATCGACTGCTACACCTCCCGTCACAGCCAGCACGGGCACGGCAATCGCCGTTAGGATGCCAAAATTTCCGGCTCGATCACGTAGAAGTTGTTTAAATGCCCAAAGTATATCGGAGCCGGCAATCATCATGTCCGCCTATTGGAAAGAGTTAGATTCTCAAGAACGGCGTGACTATCAATTACAAATATGAGTTGAAGGTTTAAGCGGTCAGTTGATTTTTAACAAACTACATAATCTGGCGCGATTTGCTTCAAATTTTTACTACTTTAAGTATATTCTATTTTAGTGGAACGACATCTACCGCCTGAACGGCTTTCTGATTGCCGTAGCTCTTCAGTACGCCGATAACGGGGGCAACGTCCGAATAATCGCGACCATAGGCAACGACGATGTGATCCGTGCCGGCGGGAATATTGTTGGTCGGATCGAGCTCGATCCAGCCTGCCGTCTCACCGCACCAGACGCGCACCCAGGCGTGCATGGCGTCGGCGCCTTCCAGTCTTTCCTTGCCGGGCGGCGGAATGGTGCGCAAGAAGCCGCTGACATAGCCGGCAGGGATACCGAGGCTGCGGAGCGCGATGATCATCACATGGGAAAAATCCTGGCAGACCCCGCGCTTGAGGCGAAATGCCTCCTTGGGGGTGGTATCGACCGTTGTCGCCTTGGGATCGTAGGTGAAGTCCTTGTGGATCTGCGCGCAGACCGCATGCGCAATCTGCAGTGTCGTCAGTTTGGTCGATTTCCATTGCCTGGCGTAATCGGTGATTTCGCCCGTCTCCGGCAGGCGCGGGCTGCTGCCGAGGAAATGGTGGGGTGAAGACGGGTCGATCGACCAGCAGTCTTCGATCTCTTCCGGCAACTTGGCCAGCAGCGGCGAGAAGTCGGCCCCGACGGGCTGGCTTTCCACCTGAACGCGCGCCTGCATGCGGATGTCGAGCCTTTCATGCGGATCGCGAACCAGGATCGAGGTCGCCGGATGCTGGAAGAAATCCGTGAAGTTGGATTGCTCGTCCGGACCCGGGGTTATCTTTACCGAGCCGGCGATCAGCCTCTGCCGATTGGGCAGTGAGAGCGGCATGACGCGCAATATATGCCGCGCGCCGCTTGCCGGCACGTCGTAGATGTAGCCCATGTGAAGCGAGAGATCGTAGAGCATTACGTCATCCGAGATAGGTGCGTGCCAGCAGGTCGGACAGCCGCTCCAGTTCGCGCGCCAGCTGCTGGTAGACTTCGACCGTCATCGCTTCGGGCGTCATGACAGCCAACCCTGAATGCAGGCGCATGGCCTCGCGGAAGAAAGGCGACATCTGGCCGTTGACGTAAGCGTTCGGGAGCTGTTCGACCTCGCGGTGGATCTCGTTCATCTGGAAGAGAATCGAGCGCGGGTTGAGCGGATCGAGTGCGAGCAGGTCCGTCACTGTCAGCCGAGCGGTATTGACGTTGTAGCGGCGACGATGGGTCATGACGCTGTCGCCGATTTCAAGCAGCATGTCGAGCGCGCCGTCGGGCGCATCGGGGCCGGACATATGGCCGAGCAGCCGTGTCATGTGCAGGCCGCGCTCGATATAGCGGCCGAGCGACAGGAAGCGCCAGCCGGTGAAGCGGTACATGTTTTCGTGCACGAGACCGGCAAAGCCCGCGAGCTTGCGTAGCAGGATCGTCATGGCATGGCTGGCATCGTCGCCAGGTTTCACCCCTTCCTTGAAGCGGCGTGCCGTCTTGGCGAGATCGTTCAGCGCCAGCCAGCCGTCGGGAGAGAAGCGATCGCGAATATTGCTTGCCGAATAGACGGCGCTGTCGATGTTGCGCAGCAGGGTTTCCGGCACCGCCTGCTTGGTATCGATGTCGATGGCGGCAAGATAGGCGCTGACATCGGCAAGCAGCGGCTGGTTGGGATCGGCCGCCTCGGCAAAACGGCCATGCCAGGCGCGCAGGATGCGCAACGCCCCTTCAGCGCGCTCGATATAGCGGCCGAGCCAGAAAAGGTTGTCGGCCGCCCGGCTCGGCAGGCTGCCCGGCATGTTGCGGGTGAAAGTTTCTTCGGCCGGCAGAAGCGTGTGCGCCTCGACGGGCTTGTCGGAGACGATCCAGACATCGGCCGCCGAGCCGCCCGCCTGCATGGCGATCGCCGCGACATCGTCGCCGCTGCCGATGCGGGCAAAGCCGCCCGGCATGATCTGCCAGCCGTTTTCCGTGCGGGCCGCGAAGACACGCAGGCTCATCGGTCGCGGCGTCAGCCTGCCGTTGACCCAGGCCGGCGTCGTCGAAAGTGTCACGACCTCCTGGCCAACCAATTTTTGACCTTCGGTTGCCAGCCAATCCGCAATCGAATCGCGGGCAGTGCTGCGCAGTGTCGAGCCCAGCACCGACTGGCCGTTGTCATCGAAGAAGGGCATGCAGGAATAGGCCGGGCCGATGACCATCTTCTCGATGTTGGCGGCGACATGCTCGCGCTCGGCCTTCTGGCCGCACCACCAAGTGGCGATCGACGGCAGCTTCAATTCCTCACCACGCAGATGCCGACAGATGGTCGGCATGAAGGCGAGAAGGGCGCGCGTCTCGAGAATGCCGGAGCCGAGCGCATTGACGATGGTCACCGTCTGCGCCCGCAGAGCCTCGACCATGCCCGGCGTGCCGATATGGGAATGCTGGTTGAGTTCCAATGGATCGGCATAGGAGGCATCGAGGCGGCGCCAGAGGACACTGATCGGTCGCAGCCCCGCGACGGTGCGCACCATCAGCTGATCGTTGACGACCGTGATATCCTCGCCCTCCAGCAGCATGAAGCCGAGATAGCGGGCGATATAGGCGTGCTCGTAATAGGTCTCGTTGGCAGGCCCCGGCGTCAGGACGGCGACACGTCCTTCGGCTCCGCGCTTGCCGCCAAGAAGCGCATCGCGAAAGGCACCGAAGAAGGAGGCAAGACGATGGACCTTGGTTTCGGCATAGATATCGGAAAAGGCACGGGTGGTAGCGACACGAGTTTCGAGAGCGAAGCCGGCGCCGGATGGCGCCTGTGCGCGGTCGGCCAGTACCCACCAGTTGCCATCAGGACCGCGGCCGACCTCGAAAGCCAGGAAATGCAGATAATGGCCGCTTGCAGGCTTCACGCCGACAAGCGGACGCAGGAATTCCGGATTGGCGGCAATCAAGGCTGGCGGCAGCAGCCCTTCGCTCACCAGCCGGCTGTCACCATAGATATCGGCGATGATCGATTCCAAGAGATCGGCGCGCTGTTGCAAGCCTTCGGAGAGCGCCTGCCATTCGCGCTCGTCGATGAGCACTGGGATATGGGAGATCGGCCAGTTGCGTTCGCTGACGCCCGCCGTTCCATAGGCGCGATAGAAGACGCCGGCGTCGCGCAAATAGCGGTCGGCGCGGGCGAAGCGCTCGGTCAATCCCTCTTCCGTCATACGCGTCAGCGCCGAGAGGAAGTTTTGCCAGACTGGGCGGACCGCGCCGGTATTGTCGACCATTTCGTCGGCCACACCGGGCAGGGGACGATAGGCAAAGGCCGGCGCCTTGGCAGTGCCGGTCTTTGCCTCATCCCGCCGTTCCGTCGCCGGTTTTCTACCCATGCTCAGTTCCGTCTCAAATTCCTGCCGGACGCCTGAGGTCGAGCGTCAGCGGGAATTCCACCGATGCAGTCTCCGGTCTTACGGCATAGCCACCTGCTGTATGCCCCCAAGGCTCGAAACGCGCAAGACGTCGCGCTTCCGCCTCATTGCCATTGACGGGGAAGGTGTCGTAGTTGCGGCCGCCCGGATGGGCAACATGGTAGATGCAGCCGCCGATCGAGCGGCGCGACCATGTATCGTAGATATCGAAGGTCAGCGGCGTATCGATGGGCAAAACCGGGTGCAAGCCTGAGGCTGGATGCCATGCCTTGTAACGCACGCCGGCGACCGAGACGCCTGCCATTCCCGTCGGCGTCAGCGGTACAGGACGGCCATTGCAGGTTACCGTATAGCGGGAGGGATTGGCGGTTTCGAACCGCACCTGCAGACGCTCGACCGACGAATCGACATAGCGCACGGTGCCGCCGATCGCGCCTTCTTCGCCGAGCACATGCCAGGGCTCCAGTGCCTGACGCAGTTCCAGCTTGCTGCCCTCGTATTCGACTTCGCCGCAGAAGGGGAAACGGAATTCGAGTTGCGCCTGGAACCATTCCGGTCTGAGGTCGAAACCGTTTTCGCGCAGATCGGCGAGGACGTCGAGGAAATCCTGCCAGATATAATGCGGCAGCATGAAGCGATCATGCAGCGTCGTGCCCCAGCGCACGAACCTTCCGTCGATGGGATTGCGCCAGAAGCGGGCGATCAGCGCGCGCACCAGCAATTGCTGGGCAAGGCTCATGCGGGCATTGGGCGGCATTTCGAAGCCGCGGAATTCGACTAGGCCGAGGCGTCCCGTCGGTCCATCAGGCGAAAACAGTTTGTCGATGCAGATTTCCGAGCGGTGCGTGTTGCCGGTGACGTCGGTGAGAAGATTGCGGAAAAGGCGATCGACCAGCCAGGGAAGCGGCTGGATGCCGCGACCGGGCGCCGGCACCTGCGCCAGCGCGATTTCCAATTCGTAGAGACTGTCGTGACGGGCCTCGTCGATACGCGGCGCCTGGCTGGTCGGGCCGATGAACATGCCGGAGAAGAGGTAGGAGAGCGAGGGATGGCGCTGCCAGTGCAGCACCAGGCTCTTCAACAGGTCGGGACGGCGCAGGAAGGGGCTATCCATGGTATTGCGGCCACCCACAACGACATGGTTGCCGCCGCCGGTGCCGGTGTGGCGGCCGTCGATCATGAACTTGTCGGTGCCGAGCCGGCTGGCGCGTGCCTCCTCGTAAACCGCCGTGGTGATATCGACGGCTTCCTTCCAGCTCGATGCCGGATGGATGTTGACTTCGATAACGCCGGGATCGGGCGCAACGCGGATGACGTTGATGCGCTCATCCTGCGGCGGCGGATAGCCCTCGATGTGAACCGGCAGGTTCAGGGCTGCGGCTGCCCGTTCGGCTGAGGCAACGAGATCGAGGTAATCCTCTACGCTGACCGTCGGTGGCATGAAGATGCAGAGGCGCCCGTCGCGCGGCTCGACGCTGATGGCGGTGCGCACATAGCCCCCGATCTCATCGAGGGATTGCGGCATGATCGGCTGCTGGCCGGTGAAAGGCTGGAAATGGGCAGCCTGCAGCGGCCGGCCCTTGTCTTCATTGTAATCCGGCAGCGCTTCGCGCGGGATCGTCGGGTCCATCGGGTTGATGTAGGGATATTGCGATGCCGGTATCCAGCCAAGCGAGTTCAGCGGCAGGCGATAGCCGACCGGGCTGTCGCCCGGCGTCAGGAAGATGCGGCCGCGGCGCGTACGCCATTTCTCGCTCGTCCAGCGGCGGCCGCTGGCGCGCGCATTCCATGCCTGTATGGGAAGGACATAGCCCGTGGGCCGCGTCAGTCCACGTTCGAAGACGCGGGCCATGCGTGAACGCTGTTCCGGATCCTTCAGTTTCGAATTGGATGGATCGACATTTTCGGGCAGGTTCGCTTCCTTGACCAGCCATTCGGCGGGGTCCTCGAACGCAGGGGCAACATAGTCCGGCTCTATGTCGAGTTCGCCGGCAATGGCCGTCAGCAGTCGGCCGGCATCGTCTTCGGTGACGCTGTAGTTGCGGCCCTCATTGGCAATTAGATCCGGGTTCGACCAGATTGGCCGGCCGTCGCGCCGCCAGTAGAGCGAGAAGGTCCAGCGCGGCAGGCTTTCGCCGGGATACCACTTGCCCTGGCCATAATGCAGGAAGCCGTTCGGCGCGAAGCGCTCCCGCAGGCGCCGGATCAGCGTATCGGCTTTCTCACGCTTGGTCGGGCCGACGGCGGCTGTGTTCCATTCGTCGGACTGGAAATCGTCGATCGACACGAAGGTCGGCTCGCCGCCCATGGTCAGGCGTACGTCGTCTTCCTTCAGGATCGCGTCGACCTCTTCACCAAGCGCATTCAATGCGTCCCAGCTTTCGTCCGAGAAGGGCTTGGTGATGCGCGGATGCTCGGCGACGCGGGCGACCTTCATGTCGAAATCGAATTCGGTCTTGGCTTCGCCGAAATAGCCGCCCGAGATCGGCGCGGCATTGCGGTAATGCGGCGTGGCGGCCAGCGGAATATGGCTCTCGCCCGTCAGAAGGCCCGAGGTCGGATCGAGGCCCACCCAGCCGGCGCCGGGAAGATAGACTTCCGCCCAGGCATGCAGGTCGGTGAAATCGACTTCGGTACCGGAAGGGCCGTCGAGCGCCTTCAGGTCCGGCGTGAGCTGGATGAGGTAGCCAGAGACGAAGCGGGCGGCGAGGCCGAGGTGGCGCAGCACCTGCACCAGTAGCCAGCTCGTATCGCGACAGGAGCCTTTCGCCTTTTCCAATGTTTCCTCAGGCGTCTGGACGCCGGCTTCCATGCGGATGACATAGCCGATTTCCTGCTGCAGGCGCGTATTAAGGCCGACGACCATGTCGACGGTCTTTTGCTCTGAGCGGTCGAGCGTGGCGAGGAAGGCTTTCAGCCGGGGACCGGGTTCTTCCGGCTTCATGTAGATCGACAGATCCTCGCGTATTGTCTCGGGATAGTCGAAGGGCCATTTGGTGGCTTCCTCTTCGACGAAGAAGTCGAAGGGATTGTAGACTGTCATGTCAGCGATGAGATCGACCTCGATCTTCAGCTCGGTGACCGGATCGGGAAAGACGAAGCGGGCGAGATAGTTGCCGTATGGGTCTTGCTGCAGATTGACGAAATGGTTTGACGGCGTGACTTTCAGCGAATGGCTGAGCACGCGCGTCTTGGAATGCGAGGCGGGTTTCAGGCGGATGATCTGGGGGCCGAGGCGGACCGGATTGTCGTATTTGTAATGGGTGAGATGATAGATGCTCGCCTTGATCGCCATATGTCTCTTCGCCTAGCCCGCATCATTGTGCGGTGATTGCTGTTCCCTTGGAGCAGTGTGTGCAATGCAGCGAAAGAAAGCAAGGTGTCTCCCGGCGCTTCGGAAAGTCCTACCATGTAACCCCAAAACAAAAACGGCGAGCTTTTGCCCGCCGTTCTGAAATCTTGATCTGTTTGCCTGCGCTCAGCTTCTGCCGAACTCGTCGACAAGGCGGATGATATCGTCTTCGCCGAGATAAGAGCCGGTCTGCACTTCGATGAGCTCCAGCAGGATCTTGCCCGGGTTGGCCAGGCGATGCACTTCGCCGAGCGGGATATAGATCGATTCGTTTTCGCGGAGCATCTGCACGTTCTCGCCGACCGTCACTTCGGCCGTGCCCTTGACGACGATCCAATGCTCGGAGCGATGGTGATGCTTCTGCAGCGACAGCTTCTTGCCCGGCAGCACGAAGATGCGCTTCACCTGGAAGCGCTCACCGTTCAGCACGGAGGTATAGCCGCCCCAGGGGCGGTAAGAGGTGGGGTGCGTTTCGGTGAGCTTCGCGGTCTTTTTCTCGCTCGCCAGCAGCTTGACGAGCTTGCCGACTTCCTGGCTATCCTTGAGGTGGCCGACATAGACGGCGTCTTCGCTGGCGATGACGGCGACGTCCTCAAGGCCCTGCACCGCAACGTGCAGGCTATGCGACATGACGAGCGAATTCTTGGTGTTGACCAGCGTCGTGGCGCCCGCCGACACGTTGCCGCTTTCGTCGCGGCTGCCGACTTTCCAGACCGCATCCCAGCTGCCGAGATCGGACCAGGTGAAGGGCGAGGGAACGACGGCGGCGTTAGCCGTCTTTTCCATCAGAGCGTAGTCGATGGAGATGTCCGGGCTCTTGGAGAAATTGTCGGCGTCGAGGCGGGTAAAATCGAGATCGCGCGTCGATTTCGAGACGGCCTTGCTGGCAGCCTTTTCGACGTCGGGCGCAAATTCCCTGATCTCGGCGAGAAGCTGGGAGGCCGAGAACATGAACATGCCGGAGTTCCAGTAGAATTGACCACTGGCAACCATCTCCTGAGCCTTGTCCAAGGCAGGCTTCTCGACAAAACGCTTGACGGCATGGGCGCCGGTCGAGAGCGCCTTGCCGGTTTCGATATAACCATAGCCGGTCGCCGGTTCCGTCGGCTTGATGCCGAAGGTGACGAGCTTGCCCTGCAGTGCCGTGTCGCGGGCCAGGCGCACGCAATCATAATAGATAGTGTTGGCATCGATCTCGTAATCGGAGCCGAGGACATGCATGATCGCGTCCTTGCCGAAGAGCTCGGTAACGAGCGCAGCGGCGGCGGCAACGGCAGCGGCAGTATTGCGGGCGATGGGCTCCAGCAGCACGGCGGCCAGTTTCAGGTCGAGTTCGCGGGCCTGCTCTGCGACGAGGAAACGGAATTCCTCATTGGTCAGGACGATCGGCGCTTCATAGAGCTCGGGATCGGCCACCCGCTCCAAAGTGTTCTGGAACAGCGTCTTGTCGCCGATGAATTGGATGAATTGCTTTGGAGCGGAAGCGCGCGACAGCGGCCATAGCCGCGTACCCTTGCCACCTGCCATGATCACCGGAACGATCTTTGCTGCCATACTCTGCCTCTCCTGGACACTTCAAACGAGAGCCGGCATCGAGAGCGCAACCGTTGCGCTTTCCGCCGTGCTCCTTCGACAACGTCAATCGCCATTGCGATATTTTTTGGCAAAACGCTAGCGCTAATATGCCAGTAGCGTAAACATTCGGCGATCTTAGCGCGGAAATCCCGATGAAAGTCCGCTGCACGCGCCTTTCCGAAAGGGGGGAGAGGCAGAATCGATAAGTACGATTCTGCCCTCAGGATCCGCCATAGGCCAGCGAGGCTATGGTGATGATCGTCATTATGTCGGAGATCAAGCTTCCGCCCTGTCGTGCTCTTCATCGTGCACTGGCGTATGGTCGAGACCATTGCGCCTGTTGTACCGGATCGAGGACCAGAGCGAGATGCCGATCAGGGCCGCGCCGCCAAGGCCGGTGATGACTTCCGGGATATGCGTCAGCGTCTGCACGTACATGATCACCGAGAGGATCAGTATGGCGTAGAAGGCGCCATGTTCGAGGTAGCGATAGTGGGCGAGCGTGCCTTTTTCCACCAGCATGATCGTCATGGAGCGGACGTACATGGCGCCGATGCCGAGGCCGATCGCGATGATGAAGAGGTTCTGGGTAAGAGCGAAGGCGCCGATGACGCCGTCGAAGGAGAAGCTGGCGTCGAGGATTTCGAGATAGAGGAAAGCGCCGAATCCACCCTTTGCCGCCGCGCTCATCGTTCTTTGCGAGGCATCCAGAAAGCCGGCCAGAACCTCCACGAGCAGGAAGGTGAGGAGGCCGTAGATCGAGGCGTGCAGGAAGGTCGTGGCGTCGTCACCGTCAAGCACGGAGGTGAAGATGAGGACCATGATCAGCACGAAGGCGATCTCCACGCCCTTGACGGTGGCGAAATGCGCCATCCGCTTCTCGATGAAGCTGATCCAGTGCACGTCCTTTTCGTGATTGAAGAAATAGGTCAGGCCCACCATCATCAGGAAGGTGCCGCCGAAGGCGGCGATCGGCAGATGTGCCGCCTGCATGATCTCTGCATATTGCTCAGGTCTGGTGGCGGCGAGTTGCAACGCTTCCCATGGATTGATCCAGGCGGCGATGGCGACGATCGCCAGCGGAAAGATGATCCGCATGCCGAAGACGGCGATGATGATGCCCCAGGTCAGAAACCGATGTTGCCAGATCGGCGTCATCTCTTTGAGCTTGTTGGCATTGACAATGGCATTGTCGAAGGAAAGCGAGATTTCCAGCACAGCCAGGACGGCACAGATGAAGAAGGCTGTAGCGAGGCCGCTGAAAGTGCCGGTGGTGTTCCAACCCAATAGCGCACCAAGAGCAAGGCCGCCGACGGTTACGGCAAAAGCCCAGCTGAAATAGCCAAGGACGGATTTTGAGGCTGCGGGCGATTTCATGTGCGCGCCTCGCCGCAAAGGGAGTGAATCTGTCCGGATTGCGCGCATAGCCGCATACCGAAGACGGCATGCGGGTCAGGCATGGTCAAGCTGATCATGGAAACGAAGTCCGCCGGCTCATCTGCAGGCGGTACCGACATCGCGAGAGCGCCGTGAAAACTCTCGCCAGAGGGGCCCGGCACCAAAGTTCAATCCGTCGCCGATGTCAGGGAGGCGCGGAGATGCTTCATAGTTAGTGAAGTTGCGATGCAGGTCAAGAGTTGAAATCGTGGCGACAGCAACTGCCCTTGATAATTGAGAATTCGAGGAACCAAACAGGGAGGGCCGCGTTTGCCCTTCAAGCGGCCTTGTGCCGCCCCGCCGCTTCAAAACCTCAGGCGGATCATTATCCCGACAACAGCGACAGACAGGAGAAGCTCCGATGAGCCCGACACCCATCCACCCCAAGTCGCAAACGCAAAAACCGGAACTGACGGAACGACAGAAAAAGGCACGGCCGAATACGCTACGCCAAGCTCAGGTCCTGCCGCCGCATCAGGTGGATCTTACCCTGCATCCCGTCACCCACGAGGATGTGCACGTTCCTGCACACGTCAACGGCGCAGACCTGTCGCGCGAGGCGCCGGCCGATGCCAATCATGGTCGGAAGCAAAAGACCACGCCGCGGCATTAATTCGAGTGTTGGAGCTCGGACGGTGGCAGCGCGGCGAATGACCGCTACTTGTGTCGAGGCGTCTTGCCGTCGGAAGTAAAACTGCCGTTGAAGCTCATCTCGGTCGATTTTGCCGAGCATTCGATGGCGATCGGCTTGCCGGCATAGGGATTGGCGAAGGTGCAAGTGCCCCTGGCTTCGACCTGGCCCGATATCTTGCCGCCGGCACCGGTCGAGATGACGTCGATCGGCAATTGCGCCGTCCCCTTCTGGCTGCCTGCCTTGATGCCCTTGCCGTTGCCTTGGAAGCCGAGCATCTTGCCGCCGGACGTGAAGATGAAGGTCACGGATCCATCGGGGCCGGTGACGCTGGCGATTTCGGCCTTGCATCCCTTGGAGGCATCGAGCTTGCCGACCACGAGCTTGGAGCATTTTCCACTAACGACGGTGACGCCTTTCGATGGGAAATCATCCACTGCGCCGGCCGAGGTTGCGGCCAAGATGGTCAATCCAAAAGCAATGCCTGCGAATCTCATAAGTGGGGCTCCTTTCAAGCCCCAGCAAATTCGCCGATCCAAATGTGGCAGTCAACCCGAAGCGGGGCGCAAACCCGAAACCCGCTGAAATCGCTCGGATTCACACTGGGCGCTTCAGCGTTTGACGTCACACATCTCGCTATTGCAAGGCCATCCGCGGTCCCTGCGCGAAGTGCGTTAATGTTGCTGCGCCGATTCCGGAACGAGCGAGCCGATCAACTGTAGCAGGGCATTCTGGCGATTGCCGCCACCGGCCAGGAATTCATAAAGGGTCATGCTCTTCTCGCTGCCGCCGTCGACGACATAATCCGCCTGACGGATGACGTAGACCTCGCCGCTTTCGGTGTCGCGGGCGAGGTGAAACATATATTCATCGCCGTTGGGCTTGTGGTTCTTGTAGAACTGCCGCTTCACCACCGTCATCTCGTCCTCCCGTATGATCGATGCGCTGATATGACAGTAGGATGACGGCGCGGCCGGAAGTCAAGCGGCTTGTGGCGGGAACTTGTGTCGCAGGCTCCGTTCAACTCGCAATCGCAGCGAACAGCAGCATGTGATTGGCTATCTTTCAAAAGACTACTATTCTCGACCTGCGCTCGAATTTTTCGGGACGCGACTAGTTGGAGATCGAAGCACATGAGAATGATGTTAGCGCTGGGAGCGATTTTGAGCCTGGCATGCGTCTCTGCCGGTGAGGCGCCTTCGAATTACCAGACCTACTATGGCGGCATTCGCGCCGACAGCGATCCAGTGGTGCTGGCAAGATATGACAGGGCTCTCAATCATTGCGAGCCCGAAGCCTATTCCTGGCGGCGTGGATCGCCGGATGCGAACAGCACACTCTACTGGCTGGCTCTCAGGGATTGCCTCTACCGCCAGGGCTTCGTCGATCGTGGCGTCTATGCCTACCCGACGACGGCGGTGCTGCGGCATATTCTGGATCGCTGACGGTCGACAAACGGCCGCGGCCTGGCGAAACACTTTGCCCATGCAAAACTTCCGCGACATGCGCAGATGTAGCCAAACGACAGGAAATGAAAAAGGCCTTTCGATTTCTCGAAAGGCCTTGCTTTTCAGCGAATTAGGATGGTGGGCGTGACAAGGATCGAACTTGTGACCCCTACGATGTCAACGTAGTGCTCTCCCGCTGAGCTACACGCCCATCCGATGGCGGCGCATAGATCACAAAACCTTGGTCGCCGTCAATAGGCTTTTTTTCGGTTTTGTGACTGGGCCGCCGAAAGCCTTACGCAGCAAGGAGTTTGTTGACCTCGTCGACCAGCTCGCGGAGGTGGAAAGGCTTGGAAAGGACCTTGGCATCCTTCGGCGCCTTCGAATCGGGGTTCAAAGCGACGGCGGCAAAGCCGGTGATGAACATCACCTTCAGGTCGGGATCGAGCTCGGTGGCGCGCCGCGCCAGCTCGATGCCGTCCATCTCGGGCATAACGATGTCAGTCAAAAGCAGCGAGAACGGCTCTTCGCGCAGCCGATCGTAAGCGCTGGCTCCATTGTCAAAGGACAAGACCTTGTAGCCGGCTTTTTCGAGTGCCTTCACGAGAAAGCGACGCATGTCGTTGTCGTCTTCGGCAAGAAGTATCTTCTGGGTCATCATCTCTATCGCTAATCAACTTTGTCTTGTTGGACTCGTCCAGCGTTTAGGGTACCGCGACGCCGTAAACAAGCCGTGAATGGTCAGCCAAAACGCGCCATTCCAGCATTTGTTCGAAGCATAGGTAGATTCCACGAAAACGTCCTGCGTTTTCGCTAATCGGGCTTCCGAGATTCCGAATACGGTGTTTTGGATTAAGGCCATTTCGCTCAAGTTACTATGGACTTGCGGTCATGCAACTGGCAACATGATTACTGCGACAAGTTGTTGACATGGTAAAGACGTTGATGTCCGCAGAAATGCGCAGTTTCGAGATTTTCGAGGTATTGGAGCCAGCCTCCCAGACGATACCGTTTGTCTACAGCTCGCCTCATAGTGGTCGCATCTATCCCCCCGATTTCGTCGCCCAGTCCCGCCTGCAGGGCATCGCCATCCGCCGCTCCGAGGATCATTATGTCGACGAGCTTTTTTCGGCGGCAAGCTCTCTCGGTGCGCCGCTGCTGTTTGCCAATTTTCCGCGCGCCTATATCGACGTGAATCGCGAGCCCTATGAGCTTGATCCGCGCATGTTCGACGGTGCACTACCATCCTATGCGAACATCAATTCGCTGCGGGTCGCCGGCGGTCTTGGCACGATCCCGCGAATCGTCGCCGAGAACATGGAGATCTATGCGCGCCGCGTCCCGGTAGAAGATGCGCTGAAGCGCATCGACACGATCTACAAGCCTTACCACGCCACGCTGCGGCGACTGATCGCGCGCACCCATGTCAAATTCGGCTTCGGCGTGCTGGTCGATTGTCATTCCATGCCGGGCAATATCCGTATCGCCGGCAGCAACATGCGGCCGGATTTCATCCTCGGCGATCGCTACGGCACCAGCGCCTCCGCCGAGCTTTCGCGCGCGGCCATGCAGATTCTCGAGGAGCTCGGCTTCAACGCTGTGCGCAACAAGCCTTATGCAGGCGGCTTCATCACCGAACATTACGGCCGCCCATCCCGCGGGCTGCATGCCCTGCAAATCGAGGTCAATCGCTCTCTCTATGTCGACGAGACAACGCTCGAGAAGCGTCCGGATTTCGACAAGGTCGCCGCCGCCATCACGCTCTTCATGAAGCGCATGGCGGAGCATGTGGAATCCTATACGGGCGATCCGGCGCTGGCGGCGGAGTGACCGTTTGTCGTCATTGAGTTTGCCGAATTGACGCGCGGCCAGGCAAAATCTCTTTATGGGCGACGTCGGAATTCGAAGCTGCCGATAGGCTGTGCGTAGTGGGTGGGCGATGCATCGGACTATCACTGTCACCTACACGGAAGAAATGGTACGCGATGCCGTGACGGCCTTTGTCTGGCGGCGGCTGATTGTCAATCAGCGCCTCTGGGTCGCTGAAATTGCAATAATCCTGCTTTTTCTTTGGCAGCTTTGGAGTGATGGTACCGGATGGCTGACCGGCGTCTTCGGCAGCCTCGTTCTTCTCTGCCCGGCTATGATTATCGTCTTATGGATCGCGCATTACCGCAATACGGTTGGAAAGTTCCGCAAAATGTCGACACGACAGGCGGTGTTTGCTTTTCATGATGATGGATTTGACGTGGCGTCCGAGTTGGGGGCGGCCAACGTTCCCTGGTCCACCGTTACCGAAATCTGGCAGCGGCCGACCTATTGGATGATATTTACAGCCATCAACCAGTTCATGACGCTGCCCACTCAGACGGCAGACAGCAATGATCTCGATTTTGTGAAATCGAAGGTGCCTTCCACAGTACCGTAGTGAATGCGGATTCCCTTGCAAAATAGGTCGGCCAGGCAAAAAAGAACCGCGCTCGTGGCGCGGCTAAGTCTAGGGAGGAAACACCCAAGGAGGGTATTTACAGTCGGAAGACTGCATGAGGATATTGCTGCTGCGCTGCACAAATGTCAAGCACTTTATTGCAGTGCAAAATATTTAGGCAAACTTAAAAATCCTGCCTGATCCGCGGGCATTGCGCCTAGTGCGTCATCATCCGGTTTGCTTCACGACTTATATGCGTTATGACATCGCCATCCCGTCACTTATCCGGATTCACCATGCTTCCCGATCGCTCGTTCTTCTATCGTCTGGCCGAAGCGGCCAAGGCCGAAACCCTGCCGCGCTTTCGTGCCGGCATCGATGTGGTCAACAAGGAAGCCAAGGGCTTTGATCCCGTGACGGAAGGGGACCGTGCGGCCGAACAGGCGATTCGCGCATTGATCGAAGCCGAATTTCCGGAACATGGCATTCTCGGCGAGGAGCATGGCAATGTCGGGCTCGATCGAGAGCATGTCTGGGTCATTGATCCGATCGACGGCACGCGCGCCTTCATCTCAGGCGTCCCGGTCTGGGGAACACTGATCGGCCTGCAGAAGAACGGCCGCGCCGTCATGGGCCTGATCGACCAGCCCTTTACCGGCGAGCGCTATTTTGCCGATAGCAATGGTGCTACCTATTCCGGTCCTGATGGTGAAAGGCGGCTGCAGGTCCGCGATTGCGGCAGCCTCTCGAATGCCATCCTCTTCACCACCTCGCCGCATCTCTTCGTCGGCGACGAGCTTGCCAAATATCGCGAGATCGAAAGCCAGGTCCGGCTCTTCCGCTACGGCTGCGATTGCTATGCCTATGCGCTGCTAGCGGCCGGCCATATCGATCTCGTCATCGAGAATTCGCTGAAGCCCTATGATGTCGGCGGCATCATTCCAGTCATCGAGCAGGCCGGCGGCATTATGACCACCTGGGAAGGCGGCCGGTCGGAAATGGGCGGAACAATCATCGCGGCCGGCAGCCGAGCCGTTTACGAGCAGGCTTTGGCCGTCCTGTCCCGCTGAGAATCAAGCTTGCGCTTCGATCTCATAGGCATTGCTCTCGGCGTCGCTGCCAGGGATGAAGGCGTGGATCGCGGCAAGTGCCTGGTTGCGATAGATATCCCGTTCCTGCAGGATTTCATGCTTGGCGCCGTGAATTGGAACGAGCTGTGCGGCGCGGAAATAGCGCGACAGCCGCTCCTGATCGGCATAGGGCACCACGCCGTCGCGCGTCGGCGCGATCAAGACAGTGGGGACCTGAATTGAAAACAGGTGTTCGGGCCTGTTGACCAGTTCGATCGCCCGCAGGGCCTGCGACAGCCATCGTGCCGTCGGCGGCCCGAGACAAAGCTGCGGGTAGGTGGTGCCGATGCCGATGTTGCGGCGGTAGCGCTGCTCGTCCGTCGTTAACGGGTTTTCAGCAAATGGCCTTTCCTTGAACTTCTTGCTGAACTGCATCCGGCCTAGGCCGACACCGCTGACCGCGCTAGACAGAAAGCGGATAAAACCAGGGGAGGCGCCATGGCCGGTCAAGCCGATGAAGGGAGCCGACAGCACCATGCGCTCGACGCGGCTTGCAAGCCTCGGCGCTGCTGAGAGCGCAATCAGTGCGCCCGTCGAATGAGCGAGGAGAAAGAAAGGCAGGCGCGTATCCGGCAGGACGATCTTGTCGAGGAAGGCGGTCAAATCCCGCTCGTAATCGGAAAAATGGCGGATATGGCCGCGCAAAGGGTCCTTCAGCAGCCGCTCGGATCCACCCTGGCCGCGCAGGTCGAAGGTTGCGACCCACAGACCCTTGGCTGTGAGGTCGCGGATCGTCTCGAAATATTTTTCGATGAACTCGTTGCGGCCCTGCAGCAGAACAACGGTTCCCTTGGCAACCGGCTGCTCGCAGCGGAAGACGGCATAGCGCAGCTTGCGGCCGTCAAAACTTTCGAAGAAGCCTTCGGTGCGGTTTTCCGGCACCGGATTATCTGCTGTGGAATAGAGGACCGAATCCATGACGGTGTCGCGCCTCGCTGACCAATGGCTCATCCCAAGGGGATAGCGCAGCCTCGTGGAATTGCAACAGGTTTGTTAGCGGTTCCGGCAATAGAATTCCGCGCTTCTCAAGACGATACTCTTCCATCGGCGATTCCGATGACGCTATCGTTTTTCTCCGTTTCATCTTCTTGCGCAGCTTTGCGAATGTTCGGCCGTGGTCATCACCTGCTGGAATGGAAGATATGGCAATCACTGAAATTGCAGATTCAAGAATTCTTATTGTCGGCGGCAGCTCCGGAATGGGGTTGGCGCTGGCGCACCGCGCGCTCGCAGCCGGGGCCGAGGTCATCATCGCTGGACGGAACGCGCATAAGCTCAAGCGCGCTTGCACGGAACTTCAAAGCCCATTGGTTTCCATTGAGACGGCCGATGTCGCGCAAGAAAGCCAAGTGGCCGATCTGTTTGAGCGCATCGGGCGGCTGGACCATATCGTAAGCACTGCCGCCGATATCGAGGGCGCTTATGAGTTGCTGCCTTCATTGGACCTCAGGGCTGCGCAGAGGGTCGTGGACAGTAAATTCTACGGTCCGCTGCTGCTTGCGAAATATGGGTCGCCCTTACTCTCTGCCGCTGGCTCCATCACGTTCACGTCAGGCATTGCTGCTTATCGCCCGGCTGCACGAGGGTCGGTGGTCGCTGCCGTCAATGCTGGTCTGGAAGGGCTGGTTCGCGCACTCGCCGTCGAGTTGGCGCCCATTCGTGTGAACGCCGTTTCACCTGGCTGGGTCGATACGCCCATCTGGACGTTCGTTGCCGGTGATCGGAAAGAGGAAGCATTGGGCGCGATGGCAAAGCGGCTGTTAGTCGGACGAGTGGGACAACCGGAAGACATCGCCGATGCTATCAGCTTCCTGATGGGTAACGCCTTCACAACAGGGACGATACTGCATGTCGAGGGCGGGCATCGGCTGATCTAGTGGACGCAAAGCCGGCGCTTGCGAAAGCCAGGAACAGCTTCAAAGCCGGCGGCTGAACACGCCTGCGCCGCCAGATCATCACAAGCGAGGCTGTCCGCATTGGCCCCGGCCAGGGCATTTCGTCGATTTCGCCACGATGGAGTGCGTCGGCGACGGC
This sequence comes from Martinezella dioscoreae, assembly GCF_009176305.1. Classification (GTDB taxonomy): domain Bacteria; phylum Pseudomonadota; class Alphaproteobacteria; order Rhizobiales; family Rhizobiaceae; genus Rhizobium; species Rhizobium dioscoreae. Next base: position 205,270 of record NZ_BLAJ01000001.1, read on the forward strand.
AAACCGAGGAACAAGGCTCGAGCCCGTACCGGCTGCCACGAGCCGCGCAATGGTGCCGATGCTGCCGACTTCGGCGGCGAGCTTCGGTGCTGCCGTCCCTGCTGCCTCGAATGCCTTGTCGAACAGGTGCCGGTAGATGCAGCCGTCTTCGGTTGCTACGAAGTTCATCGAAGCGAGTGCCGCCAGATCGCTCGTCTTTGATGACGCCTCCGGTGCGGAAGGGGTGATGAGGATCAGCGGCTCCGTCGATATCACTCGCTTTGCGAGGCGTTCATCGACCTCGCCCCTGTCAAAGCAGAAGGCGACGTCGATCTCACCGGCTTCAAGCTTGCGCAATAGATCGCCGCTGCCCGCGATCGTAACACGCAGATCGATATCGTGATGATCGCGCCGAAGGGTCGGCAGCCATTGCGGAAGCTTCATGGAGGCAATGGTCTCTAGCGCGCCGATCGTCACCTTGCCAGCCGCAGCTGCGGAGACTGCTTCAACGGCAGCGCGCGCCTCGTAGGCGATTGCCAGTAATTCCTCGGCATAGGGTTTCAGTGCCTCGCCAGCTGCCGTCAGCTCCAGGCCCGATCTCGACCGGATAAAAAGCGCAGTGCCCAATTCAGCCTCGAGCGACTGGATCTGATCGCTTACGCTCGATTGCGCGAGATGGACCTCTTCGGCTGCACGGGTGAAATTCCGGTTCCGCGCGACCGCCAGGAATGTCTTGAGTAATCGGGGGTGCATCGAGCCGTGCCGAACCAATGTGAAGGCGCCCTCGAATAAGGAGACGGCGCTCAATACTCGTCAGGCTGCCATATCCGTTATATCGACGTCAATGCACCACGGGATGGCAGTCGGTATCCGCAGTTTATTGTGCTCTCGGAAAGTCCTGCTGCATGAAGCCGATCGCGTCAAGCCTTCGGTGTCGCGCCGCGCCGCTCCAGCGCGGTCTGGCGGATGATCTCGGCGATCTCGGGGCTGCTGCTCGATAGCATCTGGAAATCCGACGCATAGAGCGACAGCAGCGAGACTTCGGTCGCGGCGCTGACGGTTGCCGAGCGGGGTTCGCCGGTGATCAGCGCCATCTCGCCGAAGAAGCTGCCGGAACCAAGTTCCACTGGATTCGGCGTGGCGACGCTGACGCGGCCCTCGACGATGAAATACATCTGGTCGCCGGCTTCGCCCTTGCGGCAGATGATGCCACCGGCCGGCACGACGCGAGGTCTCAGTGCCCGTACGATCTCGATGAGAGCACCCGAACCGAGCTTCTGAAACAGCGGAACTCCGGCAACCAGCTGCCAGTTGCGCACGAAGTCCTGGCGGCGAACCTCTTCGTAGAAGCCGGTGGCAAGAATACCGGCCCATAAGGCAAAGATGCCGATTCCGCACATCATGACCAGTCCGGCAAGGGTGCGACCGGCGAAACTTTGCGGGATTTCGTCACCATACCCCGTGGTCGACAGCGTCGTTACGGCCCACCACATTGCGAGGGGGATACTGCCGAACTTGTCAGGCTGGACGTCACGTTCGATGATGTAAGCCGCAAGTGCTGCGGCAAACAAAACGATGACAAAGATCGAGGTGACGCCGATCAGGTTGCGCGCTTCCTTGGTCAGAACCCTGCCAAGCAGCCGGAAGAAGATCGAGCCGCGCAGCGGCTTCAAAAGCCAGATGGCGCAATAGAGGCTTTGATCGCGCCCTCGGATGAGAAAAAAGGCAACCAGAGGGACCAGAACGGCCAGCATGTCGACGGCGATTTCCGGGATCCTGCCGCGCACGTCCCTTGCGCGATGTATGACCAGCGTTTCGATCAATTGCAGAACATAGATGGCCCAGACGCCAGCAAGCACGACTTCCAGGATGAGCCTGGTTTGTCCGACGATATCGGGCGTCGTAAGCACCGCCACCGTCAGCAGACCGATTGCAGCCAGAAGCGTATTCAGCGATGAGGAAATCTTCGAGAAAGAAAGCGCCGACATTATATCCCCCGGGCAATACCCTGGGGGCAGCCACTCGCCCGAGAATAGGATGGCTTAGATCCAAACGTAAAGAGCGCAGGGACGTGCTGTCTCCTCTATGCCTATAATCCGGCAATCTGTGCCTTGCGCTGCTATCGCTGGCCGACCTCAAGCGGAAAGCCCTTGAAGGGCTTGATTTCCTTCAGCGCGAATGTGGTCTGCATCTCCTTGATGCGCGGCAGGCGGCGCACCACCGCCATGGCGAAGTCGGCATAGCTGTCGAGATCTGCGGCTACGACCTGCAGCAGGAAATCCGCATCCCCGGCGATGCTGTAGCAGGCCACGACCTCGTTGAGTTTCAGCACGTCGCGCGAGAATTCCTCGGCTTCCGCCTCGCTATGGCCGTCGATCTTCACCCTAATGAAGGCAAGGACGCCGAGGCCGATCTGGCGCCTGTCGAGGGTGGCCGTATAACCCTGGATCACGCCCGTTTCTTCCAGCTGGCGCACGCGCCGCCAGCATGGCGACGTCGAGAGCCCGACTTCGGAGGAAAGCGCCTGATTCGTTAGGCGTCCGTCCTTCTGAAGGGCGCCGAGAATCTTCAAATCAATGGGCTCAAGAGAATTGGGCATATCCAACCGTATATCCGCAGAAACGAGGTAGATACTACCAAATAATAAAATTGTGCGGCAATAAAAGGTAAGATTACCCCCCGATGCTAGGGATATCCTGCGGTCACCTTTGTCAATAGCAGCAGGTCGCCATGCTTCCCGATATCCGTCTTGCCATCGTCATCAATCCGGCATTGCCTCTCGGTTTGATCGCCAACACCGCCGGTGCCATCTCGATCGGGTTGGGCGCAAAGTTTCCTGCGCTCGGAGCCAGGCAATTGACCGATAGGGAGGAGCGCACCATCGACATCAGCTCGAACATGCCCGTTCCGATACTGCAGGCGGATGCGGAAACCATACGATTTCTGTTGCTGAAAACCTTGCCGGTCGAAAACGACCGCGCAATCGTTCCGTTTCCTGCCTTTGCCCGCTCGCTGCACGATTACAGGGAATATGAGGCGACATTTCCGGATCGCGATCTTGCCGGCGAGGCGATCGACGGTCTTGGGCTGGCCGGCCCTTCGAAGTGGGTGAAATCGCTGACCGGTTCTCTGAAACTTTTGCGGTAGGGTTGTCGCCATGTCCCTCCGTAGCGAGGGATGGTTTTCGGCATCGGCGAGCTTGTCGTTCTCGTCCCATGCTGGTAACGGCTATGGGATGAAGCTCCCTCAACCACCCCGTGCAGTCGTGTTCGACATGGATGGACTGCTCTTTGATACCGAGTCGCTCTACATACGTTCGCTGATCACGGCGACTGCGGAGTATGGCTATGAAATGACATGGGACTTGTACCGTCCCATGATCGGTTCGCCTTGGCATGTGAATCGTCATTCGCTACTTCTCCTGTATGGCTCCTCTTTTCCGGTCGACGATGTGCGCGCGCTCTGGCTCAAGCATTTCAGCGCCTTGGGCGAGACAGAACTTGCTTTGAAAGCAGGGGTTTCAGAGTTATTGGATCTCCTGGATGAACTAGATATTCCAAGAGCGATAGCGACGTCTTCATTCCGTCAGAGCGTCGATCACCATCTTAAGGCGCACAGCCTGACGCATCGTTTCCATCACATTATTGCGTATGGCGGCTATGTAGAAAGCAAGCCTGCTCCAGATCCATTTCTGACGGCTGCGGCCCGGTTAGGTATCGAGCCATCTTCCTGTCTTGCCCTGGAAGATTCACATAACGGAATAAGATCCGCCTCCGGAGCCGGCATGATGACGATCATGGTGCCAGATCAGATGGAGCCTAATGAGGAAATCCTGAAACTTTGCCTGGGTTCGGTTTCCAGCCTGCATGAGGTGTCTCGGCTCATAGTAGCGGCGGATGGACGGCTTTCGAGCTAGGCAATCAATCTCCCTGGACTTCCATCCAAGTTGATCTCCGCCTGTTGTTCCGCTGGCGCTAAGAAAAAAGGCCGGCTTGCGGAGATAGAGAGATCCGCTTCGCCGGCCGAGCAAGGACTGAAGAAGAAGGGACGATACACTTCAGTCATCGGACGATGGTGTTCCGATGGTTTGGACGATAGGCCAGCCAGCCTGAACGGGTTCCGAACCATCTGTTCATCTGCGGTTCACGCAGCGATTTTCCGCAAAATGGGCGGCGGGCACAGGGGCTTGAACTCGGCAAAAGCGATCCCCATCTCTCTTTCGCGGGTGCCAAACGGGCCTGCGAAACCGTCCCGAGGCCGCCGAGAGTGGGGTCATGGGACAGAATTGAAATCGCAATTGTCGCTCACAGGAGGACTTCCATGCGTCACGTAGACTTCTCTCCCCTTTACCGTTCCACCGTCGGTTTCGACCGTCTCTTCACCATGCTCGACAGCCTTGGCCAGCCGGATCAGGCCCAGACCTATCCGCCCTACAATATCGAGCGCACGGGTGAAAACACCTATCGCATCACCATGGCCGTTGCCGGTTTCGATGAAAAGGAACTGAGCATCGAGGCCCACGCCCATGTCCTTCAGGTCAAGGGCGAAAAGAGCGAAGAGCCGGCTGAAACCAGCGAATATCTCTATCGCGGTATCGCCAAGCGTGCCTTCGAGCGTCGTTTCCAGCTTGCCGACCATGTCGAGGTTCAGGCTGCTTCACTGAAGAATGGTTTGCTGCACATCGACCTGCTGCGCAACATTCCTGAAGCCATGAAGCCCCGCCGTATCTCCATCGCGGCCGAGCCCGTGGAAAGCCCGAAGGCCATCGAGGCTCATATCAACTAAGTACGGCTGACGGTCTGAGACCGTCATGCCGGGCTGGCGGTCTCTGGCCGCTAAGCTCCTGATCCTCCCAAGATCAAAAGAAGCGGCGCTCCATCAGGGTGCCGCTTTTGTTTTGTCTGATATCGGACGGCTCAGGCCGCGTTCGTCGCTTCGCCGGACTTTGCGCCCGACTTTGCTTTCGCAGCCTCGCGCCGCTTGGCGGCATCGGCATATTTCTGGGCAAGCACGGCGCAGGTCATCAGCTGGATCTGATGGAACAGCATGAGCGGCAGCACGATGGCGCCGATACTCTGGCCGGCGAAGATGACGTTGGCCATCGGCACGCCGCTTGCCAGCGACTTCTTCGAGCCGCAGAAGGTGATGGTGATCTCGTCGGCCTTTTCAAAACCGAGGGCACGGCTGCCGAACATGGTGATGCAGATCACCATTGCCAGAAGCACCATGTTCGCGATGATGACCGTGACGATGTCGAGGACGGAGAAGGTATGCCACAGCCCTTCCACCACGGCCTCGCTGAAGGCGGAATAGACGACCATGAGGATCGAGCCGCGATCGACCGGCATCAGGATCTTTTTCTTCGAACGGATCCAGTCGCCGATCCATGGCTGCAGCAGCTGGCCGGCGATGAATGGGGCAAGCAGCTGCAGCATGATCTGCCACAGAACATCCCAGGAAAAGCCACCGCCCTGGCCGCCGACCGAAAACAGGATGCCGACGAGCAGCGGCGTCAGGAACATGCCGAAGATATTGGAGGCGGACGCGGAGCAGATCGCAGCCGGCACATTGCCGCCGGCGATGGAGGTGAAGGCGATCGAAGACTGCACGGTCGAAGGCAGCACGCTCAAAAACAGCATGCCGGTATAGAGCGATACGGGGAGGATGCTGTTCGGAACGATATGGCCCATGGCCAGCACCAGCAGCGGGAAGATTCCGAAGGTCGTCAGCAGGATGACGAGGTGCAGCCGCCAGTGCAGCAGGCCGGCGATGACGACATCGCGCGAGAGGCGCGCGCCGTGCAGAAAGAACAGCAGGCCGATGGCGAAGTTGGTGGCGATGCCGAAATAATGGGCGCTTGCGCCCTTCACTGGAAAGAAGGACGCCGTCAGGACGGTGAGCACCAGCAGCATGGTAAAGGTGTCTGGAAGAAAGCGGCGCATCGTGCCTACCCCAATCGCATTGCAAGTCTTGATGATGACTCCTTGCAGATAGACCTATCGTGATCCACGATGCAAGGAATAACAGTTATCACAATGTAGGATAACCATGCTGGATCTCACGCAGTTGCGCAGCTTCGTCGCCGTCGAGCAGATGGGCAGTTTCACGCTTGCGGCGGAGCGGCTCGGTCTTGGGCAATCGACCGTCAGCCAGCATATACAGCGGCTGGAAGCCGAACTCGGGCGCAAGCTCTTGGCGCGGGATACGCACCGCGTCGTCCTCACCGGCGACGGCGAGGCGCTGCTCGGCCATGCGCGCCAGATGCTATCGATCGAAGGGGAGGTGCGTCAGCTTTTTGCCGGCAACAGCCTGCGCGGCAATCTCCGGCTTGGGGTTTCCGAGGATTTTGTCACCAGCCAGCTCCCGGACGTATTGGAGGAATTCGTGCGTTCGCATCCTTCCGTCGATCTCGAGCTGACGGTCGCGCTTAGCGGCGTGCTTTATGAGATGCAGGATAATGGCGATCTCGATCTGGTGCTTGCCAAGCGCAGGCTCGGCGACGCGAGAGGCAAGCTCGTCTACCGCGAGCCGCTGGTCTGGCTGGCCCGCGACCCGGATCGCATCCGCAAGCTTGCGGGGCCATTGCCGCTGATCGCCTTTCCCACCCCAAGTGTCACGCGTGCGGTCGCGCTAGAGGCGCTGCGTCGACAGCAGATGCCGTGGCGCATCGTCTGCACATGCGGCAGCCTGAGTGGCCTGACCGCAGCAGCGCGCGCCGGCATGGGTGTTCTCGTGCAGCCGAAAAGCATGGCTCCCGCCGGATTGATCGAGATAGCCCCGGGCTGGCTACCCGTCCTTGAGGACGTGGAGTTCGTGCTCGTGCCGCGCAAGGGCGCGGACCAACTTCTGGTTAGTGCGCTCTCTGACGACATACTCTCCAAGGTGCGGGGGCCCCGATCAAGCTGACAACGAAATCGTCTATCAGCTATCGTTAAAAGCCGTTTCCCATCATGCAGATGAGATCCGGATTTATTTTGCCGGCTGATTTATTGTTGCGCCCGTTTTCAGGCGGAAGTCAGCTTATTCTGCTATCTCCGGTGGCGATGGGGGAGTTGCGGGGGGATAGCCGTTCCGATGACATATGGTGCCATCTTCATTTCCGGACTTGTCGCCTGCGTCGTGGCAATGACGATGATCGTACATTATGCACGGGCGTCCGACCGCGACGATCTATCGAACTTCGCAATGATCGCCCATCGGAATCAAAACTGACTTTTTGCCGCTATTGCGAGCGCCGTCCGGTCCGGAAGCCGGCTCCGGCGCTCTTTTTCTTGCGGGTCAGTTCAGGCAGGCGAGGAAATTCGCCACATCGGCTTCGGGGGTGGCGAAGCTTGTCACGAGTCGGATCAGCGTTTCATCCCTGCCGACCAGATCCGGCTGCGACTCTGGAATTGGCCATTCGTAGAACTTCGCTCCCTTGTCTTCTGCAGTCTTGGCGGAGGATTTTGGGATGATCGCAAAAACCTCGTTCGAGGCAGTCGGCCAGGCGAGACGAGCGCCGCTGGTCTCTTCGAGGCCGGCGCGCAGCCGATCGGCCATCCCGTTGGAATGGCGGGCAAGGTCGAGCCAGAGGTCGTCCTGGAAATAGCCATCGAACTGGGCGGCAATGAAGCGCGACTTGGAGAAGAGCTGGGCGGCGCGCTTGCGGATGAAATGCATTTCCTTCGCCTTCTCCTGATCGAAGAAGACGATCGCCTCGGCGCACCAGCAGCCGTTCTTGGTGGCGCCGAAGGAAAGAATGTCGACGCCGCGCTTCCATGTCATTTCGGCAGGCGTCGTGCCGAGCGCGACCAGGGCGTTGGCGAAACGCGCGCCATCCATGTGCAGCGGTAGCCCGTTTGCCTGGGCGATGGCGGCGATGGCGTCGATCTCATCCAGCGAATAGACCGTGCCGATTTCCGTCGCCTGCGTGATCGTCACGGCGGCGGCGCGGCCATGATGCACGGCATCCTGCGGGAAGCGGGCGATCTTGGCGGAAAGCGCCTTGGGATCGATCTTGCCGAGAGCGCCTTCGACGGTGGCAAGACGTGCGCCGCTGAAGAAGTCAGGAGCACCGCATTCGTCTTCGGCGACATGCGCCTCGGTATGGCAGAAGCTGATGCCGCCCGGTTTCTGGACGCTGGCAAGCGACAGCGAATTGGCGGCCGTACCGGTTGCGACAAAGAAGACCGCGACCTCGCGCTCGAAGATCTCGGAGAATCTGGCTTCGACACGCTGGTCGAGCTCGCTTGTGCCGTAGGCGGAGGCAAAACCACTCGATGCGGCGAGCAGACGTTCGGCGACTTTGGGATGGGCGCCGGCCCAGTTATCGGAAGCAAAGAACATGAAAATGCACCAGATGAAGATTGAATTGCGGCTGGATTAGATAGGGTTGGCCGGACATTACGCCAATGCAAAAACCTATCAAGAGCATGAGTTTGAAGAATGCATCACAAAAATTGATTGACGCAATCAACAAATAAAATGATGCGCCGCAGCGAAACTTTATTGCTCTATTCCTGCAACAAAGGCAATCTTCCGTCTTTCGTTGACGAAATTTTGCCGTTTTGCTCTTGCGAAGGCGTAAGCTTTCTGGCATAGAGCTGATGAATTAGGACAGGGTTGCTGTCCTATTTTGGCCGCCGAGGCCGAAGATGTGCCCCCAGGGTCCTGACGATGTCGGGATTTCGAGCTATAGTTACCAGGAGCATGCCCTTTCGAGCCTTTTGAGGCGCGGGCAATGCGGCGGTGGAATAGCAGGGCGCGGAACGCTGACGACGGGCTCCACTTAAAGGAGCTGCGGTTTGCGGCCGGATCTTCACAATGCAACAGCGCTGTCGCGCGTCGGCCCCGGAAACGGACCGCGCGGGACGAAGGAGCGCCCGCGACGCGGGCCTTACCGGAGGGAAGACCATGACGAACAGGACGACGTTGACGAGTTTTGACCAGACCGCTGCAGTGAATGCTGCCGCTACGGCCAAGACGTCGAAACGCGCTGTCGGCATCCCGCCGAAACAGGGCCTCTACGATCCCCGCAACGAGCATGACGCCTGCGGCGTCGGCTTCGTCGCGCATATGAAGGGCCAGAAGTCGCACCAGATCGTGCGCGACGGCCTGTTCATCCTCGAGAACCTGACGCATCGCGGTGCCGTCGGCGCCGATCCGCTGATGGGCGATGGCGCGGGCATTCTCGTGCAGATTCCCGATCGCTTCTTCCGTGAAGAGATGGCGAAACAGGGCGTCATCCTGCCGAAGGCGGGCGAATATGGCGTCGGCCATTTCTTCCTGCCCCGCGATGAGGCGCTGATCGAGCATTTCAAGACTGCCATCACGCAGGTCGTTGCCGAAGAAGGCCAGGTGCTGCTCGGCTTCCGCGACGTGCCGGTCGATAATTCCTCGCTGTCGAAGGCGCCCGATATCGCCGCCACCGAGCCGCATCATGTGCAGGTCTTCATCGGCGCCGGCCGCGATGCCGGCACGAACGAGGAATTCGAGCGCCGCCTCTTCACCCTGCGCAAGGTGATCTCCAATCGCATCTATGCGGAATATGAGGGCGAGGAGAGCAGCTTCTATCCCGTGTCGCTGTCAAGCTCGACCATCGTCTACAAGGGCATGTTCCTCGCCTATCAGGTGGGCGCCTATTATAAGGACCTCTCCGATCCGCGTTTCGAAACGGCGGTTGCGCTCGTGCACCAGCGTTTCTCGACCAACACCTTCCCGTCATGGAAGCTTGCCCATCCCTACCGCATGGTCGCGCATAACGGCGAAATCAACACGCTGCGCGGCAACGTCAACTGGATGGCGGCACGCCAGGCTTCGGTCTCTTCGCCGCTCTTCGGCGAGGATATCTCCAAGCTCTGGCCGATCTCTTATGAAGGTCAGTCGGACACCGCCTGTTTCGACAACGCGCTCGAGTTCCTCGTGCGCGGCGGATACTCGCTGGCGCATGCCATGATGATGCTCATCCCCGAAGCTTGGGCCGGCAACCAGCTGATGGCGCCGGAACGCAAGGCGTTCTACGAGTATCATGCCGCCCTGATGGAGCCATGGGATGGCCCGGCCGCCGTTGCCTTTACCGATGGCAAGCAAATCGGCGCGACGCTTGACCGTAACGGCCTGCGTCCGGCCCGCTATCTCGTCACCAGCGACGACCGCATCATTATGGCGTCCGAGGCCGGCGTTCTGCCTGTCGAGGAAGAGAAGATCATCCAGAAATGGCGCCTGCAGCCGGGCAAGATGCTGCTGATCGACATGGAAAAGGGCCGTATCATCTCCGACGACGAGGTGAAGTCGGAACTATCAGGCAAGCATCCCTATCGCAGCTGGCTGAACCGCACGCAGCTGATCCTGGAAGACCTGAAGCCTGTGGAGCCGCGGGCGCTGCGCCGCGACGTGTCGCTGCTCGACCGCCAGCAGGCCTTCGGCTACACGGCTGAAGACACCAAGCTCCTGATGTCGCCGATGGCGACGACGGGGCAGGAAGCCGTCGGCTCCATGGGCACGGATACGCCGATCTCGGCCATGTCCGACAAGCCGAAGCTGCTCTATACCTACTTCAAGCAGAACTTCGCGCAGGTGACGAACCCGCCAATCGATCCGATCCGCGAAGAGCTGGTCATGAGCCTGGTGTCGTTCATCGGCCCGCGCCCCAACCTGCTCGACCATACCGGCATGGCCAACGCCAAGCGTCTGGAAGTGCGCCAGCCGATCCTGACCAACGGCGATCTCGAAAAGATCCGCTCGATCGGTCACACCGAGGATCGCTTCGACACCAAGACGCTCGACTTCACCTATGATGTCGAACGCGGTGCCGAAGGCATGCCCGAGATGCTCGACCGTCTCTGCGAGCGGGCGGAAGCGGCCGTTCGTGGCGGCTACAACATCATCGTGCTGTCAGACCGCCAGATCGGACCGGACCGCATCGCGATCCCGGCGTTGCTGGCGACGGCTGCCGTGCATCATCACCTGATCCGCAAGGGCCTGCGCACCTCGGTCGGTATCGTCGTCGAAACCGGCGAGCCGCGTGAAGTGCATCACTTCTGCCTGCTGGCCGGCTACGGCGCGGAAGCGATCAACCCCTATCTCGCCTTCGACACGCTGCTCGATATGCATCAGCGTGGCGAATTCCCGAAGGAAGTGGACGCGACCGAAGTCGTCTATCGCTACATCAAGGCTGTCGGCAAAGGCATCCTCAAGGTCATGTCGAAGATGGGCATCTCGACCTATCAATCCTATTGCGGCGCGCAGATCTTCGATGCTGTGGGCCTGCAGCAGGAGCTGGTCGACAAGTATTTCTTCGGCACGGCGACGATGATCGAAGGCATCGGCCTTGAGACGATTGCCGAGGAAACCGTCTCCCGTCACAAGGCTGCTTTCGGCCGCGATCCGCTGCTGGCAAGCACGCTCGACATCGGCGGCGAATATGCCTACCGCATGCGCGGCGAAAGCCATGCCTGGACGCCGGATGCGGTGGCTGCCCTGCAGCACGCCGTGCGTGGGAATGCCGAGGATCGCTATCGCGAATTTTCCGAGATGGTCAATGAATCGGCGCTTCGGATGAACACCATCCGCGGCCTCTTCAAGATTAGGGGTGCGGAAGCCCTCGGCCGCAAGCCGATCTCGATCGACGAGGTCGAGCCGGCCGCCGATATCGTCAAGCGCTTCTCGACGGGCGCCATGTCCTTCGGCTCCATCAGCCGCGAGGCGCATACGACGCTGGCCATCGCCATGAACCGCATCGGCGGCAAGTCGAACACCGGTGAAGGTGGCGAGGAAGCCGACCGCTACATGCCGCTCTTCGACGGCTCGCCGAACCCGGAACGTTCCGCTATCAAGCAGATCGCCTCCGGCCGTTTCGGCGTGACGACCGAATATCTGGTCAATGCCGACGTGCTGCAGATCAAGGTCGCGCAGGGTGCAAAGCCCGGCGAAGGCGGCCAGCTGCCCGGCCACAAGGTCGATGCGACGGTTGCCAAGACCAGGCATTCCACACCGGGCGTCGGCCTCATCTCGCCGCCGCCGCATCATGATATCTATTCGATCGAAGATCTGGCACAGCTGATCTACGATCTGAAGAACGTCAACCCGACCTCGGATGTCTCGGTCAAGCTCGTCTCGGAAGTCGGCGTCGGCACGGTTGCCGCCGGCGTCGCCAAGGCGCGCGCCGACCACATCACCGTCTCGGGCTATGATGGCGGCACCGGCGCTTCGCCGCTGACCTCCCTCAAGCACGCCGGTTCTCCCTGGGAAATCGGCCTTGCCGAGACCCAGCAGACGCTGGTCCTGAACGGGCTACGCTCGCGCATCGCCCTGCAGGTGGATGGTGGCCTGAAGACCGGCCGCGACGTCATTATCGGCGCGCTGCTCGGTGCCGACGAATTTGGCTTCGCCACCGCGCCGCTAATTGCGGCCGGCTGCATCATGATGCGCAAGTGCCACCTCAACACCTGTCCGGTTGGTGTCGCCACCCAGGACCCGGTTCTGCGCAAGCGCTTCAAGGGCACGCCCGAGCATGTCATCAACTACTTCTTCTTCGTGGCGGAAGAAGTGCGTGAGATCCTCGCCTCGCTCGGCGTTGCCAAGCTGGATGATATCATCGGCGCTTCCGAGCTTCTGGAGAAGGACGACATGCTCGCCCACTGGAAGGCCAAGGGCCTCGATTTCAGCCGTATCTTCCACAAGGTCGATGCGCCGAAGGAAGAGACCTACTGGACGACAGTGCAGAAGCACCCGATCGACGACATTCTCGATCGCAAGCTGATCGAGAAGGCTGAACCTGCCCTGTCGTCCAAGACGCCGGTCGCCTTTGAAGTCGACATCAAGAACGTCGACCGTTCGGCCGGTGCCATGCTGTCGGGTGCGGTTGCCAAGCGCTATGGCCATCGCGGCCTGAAGGACGACACGATCAACGTCACCCTGAGGGGCACCGCCGGTCAGTCCTTCGGTGCTTTCCTCGCACGCGGCGTCACCTTCAACCTCGTCGGCGACGGCAATGACTATGTCGGCAAGGGCCTTTCGGGCGGCCGCATCATCATCCGTCCGCCCGAAAATTCGAAGATCGTTGCTGAGAATTCGATCATCGTCGGCAATACCGTGCTTTACGGCGCGACCGAGGGCGAGTGCTACTTCCGCGGTGTCGCGGGCGAGCGCTTCGCAGTCAGAAACTCCGGCGCGATCGCCGTCGTCGAAGGCGTGGGCGATCACGGCTGCGAATATATGACCGGCGGCGTCGTTGTCGTGCTCGGCGAAACCGGGCGCAACTTCGCGGCCGGCATGTCGGGCGGCGTAGCCTATGTTCTCGACGAAAAGGGCGATTTCGCCCGCCGCTGCAACATGGCCATGGTCGAGCTGGAGCCGGTTCCGGAGGAAGACGAGCTGCTGGAGAAGCTGCATCATCACGGTGGCGACATCATGCACAAGGGACGCGTCGACGTCTCCGATGACATGACACGCCATGATGAAGAGCGCCTCTTCCAGCTGATTTCGAACCACGTCCACTATACCGGCTCGACGCGAGCAAAGGAGATCCTCGATCACTGGGCCGACTACCGCCCGAAATTCCGCAAGGTCATGCCGGTCGAGTACCGCCGTGCCCTTGAGGAAATGGAACGTAGCCGGATGAGTGTGGCGGCGGAATAATCCGTCCCGGTTCTGAAACCAGCCGAGGGTTTCGCCTCGCATTGCGATCGCCATCATGGCGATCGCGACTGTCGAATAGCGGAATCGGATTTGAATTAAAGTGCCGGACAGGGAAACCGAGATGACCCTCAGGCACGGGAGCCATGAGCTCCTCTTTTAGAGTGAGGAAACGAAAGCATGGGCAAGGTAACAGGCTTCTTGGAAATCGACCGGCAGGTGGCGAAGTATCAGCCGGCGTCGGATCGCATCCGGCATTTCCGTGAATTCACGATCCCCATGTCGGACCAGGAAGTGCAGAAACAGGCAGCTCGCTGCATGGACTGTGGCATTCCCTATTGCCACGGCCCGACCGGTTGCCCCGTGCACAACCAGATCCCCGATTGGAACGACCTCGTTTACAACAACAATTGGGAGCAGGCGATCCACAACCTGCATTCGACCAACAACTTCCCGGAATTCACCGGCCGTGTCTGCCCTGCGCCCTGCGAGGAAGCCTGCACGCTGAACCTGGAAGATGCGCCGGTCGCCATCAAGACTGTTGAGCAGGCGATTGCCGACAAGGCCTATGAGCTGGGCTTCATCCGCCCGCAGCCGGCAACCGTGCATACGGGCAAGAAGGTCGCGATCATCGGCTCTGGCCCTGCCGGCATGGCAGCCGCCCAGCAGCTCGGCCGCGCCGGTCACGACGTCCATGTCTATGAGCGCGAAAGCAAGCCCGGCGGCCTGCTGCGCTATGGTATTCCGGACTTCAAGATGGAGAAGAACTTCATCGATCGCCGCGTCGAGCAGATGAAGGGCGAGGGCGTCACCTTCCATTGCGGCGTCAATGTCGGCGTCGATGTCAAGGTCGAGCAGCTTCTGGCGGAGCACGATGCCGTGCTCTATTGCGGCGGCTCGGAAACCCCGCGCGAAGCCGGCATTCCCGGCACGACGCTGGCAGGCGTCCATGACGCCATGCCCTATCTCGTGCAGCAGAACCGCCGCGTCGGCCGCGAAAATATCGACAGCGTCGGCTGGCCCGCCGATCCGATCCTGGCTGGCGGCAAGCACATCGTCGTCGTCGGCGGTGGCGATACGGCATCCGACTGCGTCGGCACGGCATTCCGCCAGGGCGCGGTGAAGGTGACCCAGCTCGACATTCGGCCGCAACCGCCGGAGAAGGAAGACAAGCTCGCCGTTTGGCCGTTCTGGGCAACGAAGATGCGCACCTCGTCCTCGCAGGCCGAAGGCGCGGTTCGCGAATTCCAGGTCGCAACGTTGGAATTCATCGGCGAAGATGGCGTGCTGACGGGCGTGAAGTGCTGCGAAGTGGATGAGCGCCGCAAGCCGATCGCCGGCACGGAATTCGTCATCCGCGCCGACCTCGCCTTCATCGCCATCGGCTTCCGCGGTCCGTTCACCGACAGCGTGCTCAAGGAACTCGACGGCAAGCTGACGCTGAACACGGATCGCCGCGGCTCGACCAACGTCGTTGCCAACGACAGGGACTACAAGACTTCGATCGACAAGTTCTGGACAGCCGGTGACGTCCGCCGCGGCCAGTCGCTGGTGGTCTGGGCGATCCGCGAGGGCCGTCAGGCCGCCCGTGCGATCGACGAGGCTCTGATGGGTTCGACGGTTCTACCGAACTAAGTTTCGCTGTCCGTTCGCGCAAAGTTATTGAAGGCCGGGTTCTCGATGAACCCGGCCTTTGTCGTTAACGGCTTGCGGCGATATTCCAGTTGTAGATGCAGCGATCGAGGCCGATGGCGATTTCTAGCACCGTGACGTCATGGTCTATCGCGGCCCCCTTCTTCGGCTGCTTGCGGTAGCGCTGAGGGAAATCCGTGCGTTTCGAGATCGAGCAGACCTCCATCCATTTGTCGCCGTTATCGACCTCGATATCCATCGTCACCTCGGAATAGGCCGGAAGCCGATCGGATGGGGCGATCCGTGTCGGCAGATGGACGACCGAGGCGATCATCCGGCGGACCGGTTCAAGGGAGGCAGAGTGATAATCGTTGCCGCTATCGGCGGTGAAGGCGCATTGGAATTCGAGCTGCCAGAACTCCTTGAGCCGCACATGCTTGCTCGGTTGGTCCTGTTCCCGGCGATAGGATTTTCCGGCCTGCCAGACGCATAGTGGCAGCCTTGTTCTGGAATGGTTTCCGAGAAGATGCTGCATGTAGGCATAGGTTGAAGGTGTCGTTTCCGGCCGCAGCACAAGTTCGGTCTCGGTGTTCGACATTCGCTCCTGCACCCATATGTCCGAATTGGAATAGGCATTCGAGACGAGGCTTCGCGGCATCAGGGTCGGAGCCTCGACCCTTCGGATATCCCAGGCGGGGTTTGCCGATCGCAGGAAGTTCGCGACTTCATCGGAAAAGAAGCGGACGAAATCATCGCGCAGTTTAATGTCCCGCTCTTCCCAGTGAACGAGCGAATTGACGTTATAGATATTGAGCACGTGCCATTCTCCATGGGCAACGTTGAAGTCTTGAGGTTGAGGGCTTTACGTCCAGCAGCCGCCGGACGCATCAACGCCTCCGGCTGTCACGACTGGACACGGAGACCTCGGCCGGAGAAAGCGCGCAAAACCGCAACCTGTGGGCAGGTGCGGTAACGATCGATCTGATCTGCGCTTTTGGTGCTCATGCAGTTCTTCTATTGGCGGGGCGCCGCGTTGTCAAACCGCCTCCAGGTCGCCTATCGTGCAACCGATCCCGGCAATCGGTAGTCGTCTACGCGGCCGACAGGCGCCGGGTCCATCAGCCCCTTCTCGACCAGAAGATCGCGTGGCGATGAAGTCGTTGCGGCAGGAGCAGGGCTGCTGCCGAGAAGCTGCGAGCCGCCGTCGAGATCGGGATCGGAGAGGCTCATCGGCTGCGTGCGGGTAATCTTTTCCGGTTCTGCGCCGGGAAGATTGGCCTGTTGCGCCGGCAGCGGATTGCCCGTGTCCAGGCGCGTGATGTCTGGGCTTGCCTGATCGCCCAGGATCCGGCGTGCGGATTTCTCCAGATAGAAAGCGACCTTGCGCTTGCCGGCTGCCGTCAGATTGACGCCGTCGGCCGTTCTCAACCGGACCTGCTGGCCGTTGATATCGGAGCCGGTCACGATGAATTCGCCGTTCTGGTCGGTAAATCCGTCCCATATGTCGATGAACTCACCGCCGACGCTGGTGGTCTGGCTTTGATAGATCTGGTTGAGCTTAACAGCGCTGGCGGTCAGCTGATCGGAGCCGAAGGAGGGCAGGCCAACCCAGAGCAGCGGAATATGACGGCTCGTCACCAGTTTGGCGAATTGCTGCACGCGCTCTTCATAGGCAAGGAACCACGGGTCGGTGCCGTATTTCTCGTTGAGCCCGTCGCCGATCATCTGCTGGCGGTCGTTGGCGCCGATCATGACGACGACCATGGCCGGTTTCAGCTGATCGATCATGCCAGGCAATTGCTGCGGCCAATTGTAATAATCCTGCCGCACGAGACCGGAGGCGACGTTGCCGCGGGACTGGATGACGACGCCGGGGGAGGTGGAGAAGGCATCCTCCAGCCCGGTTGCCAAGCCGCTTGCCAGAAAATCGCCGACGACAAGGATGGTCTTGGCATCGGGGAGCTTTTCTGCGGGCGGTGGCGTTTCCGGCTGCGCGACTGGCTGGCGCGGCGGCGGGGTCGGTCGCTTTTTCGGCTGCACCTTGCGCCGTGGCGGCGGCTGCTCGATGGGCTGATCCGGGTAATCGGGCTCGCGGGTGCCGAACAGCATATCGAACAGGTTCCGCCGCGGCCGCTCCTGCGCCTGCGCCATATTCTGCAGGCAGCCAAGCGCGATGACGACGCTGAGAAATGCCGTCAGAACAATCCTTAGAGTTGCGGTGGTCGCGCGGGCAGAGTGTTTCATCATCGCTTCTTTTCCGCTCACGAGTCCGGGCCGCGAAATGACGAGTTCATCGTCCTGGCGATCCCGGATTCGCTGGAGGCGGCCTACTTGCGCAATGCTTTCAGCAGGCTCATCGAAGGCTCGCCGTCCGCATCCATACCCATGCGCTGCTGGACAGCCGATATCGCGGCCTTCGAGCCCGAGCCGAAATTCCCGTCGACCACGCCGTCATAATAGCCGAGCTCCTTCAGACGCGTCTGCAGTTCGAATTTCTGCTTGACGTCGAGCGCGCCGCTCGGACGCGGCCAGGATTGCTGCATGCCGCCATATCCGGCGATCTGGTCCGCGAGCAGACCGACGGCCAATGCATAGCTGTCGGAGGCGTTGTAGCGCTTGATGGTGAAGAAATTGCCGGTCATCAGGAAGCCGGGACCGTTCGGCCCGCCGGGCATCTTCAACTGCGCACGATCGGAGGTCGTGCGGAAACCCTTGCCGTTGGGACGCACGAAACCGAGTGCGGCCCATTGCGCGATCGTATGCGTCTTGCCGGCCTGGGCGCTGCCGCCGGGCGGCACGACCACCTCGTAACCCCACGTCCGGCCGGTATCCCAGCCATTCTTGGCGAGAAGATTGGCTGTTGTCGCCAGGGCGTCCGGAACGGAATTCCAGATATCGGCATGGCCGCTGCCATCGGCATCAACGGCATAGAGCAGATAACTCGTTGGAATGAACTGCGTATGGCCCATGGCGCCGGCCCAGGAGCCGTTCAGGTCCTTGCGCGAGATATCGCCCTTCTGCAGGATTTTCAGGGCGGCGATGAGCTGCTTCTTGGCGTAGTTCGCCCGCTTCGGATCGGCATAGGCAAGGGTCGCCAGCGCGCGGGGGACATAATGCAGCCGATCATTCTTGGCGAGAACCTCGCCGTAATTCGACTCCATCGACCAGATGGCCAGCATGATATTGCGATCGACGCCGAAATTCTGTTCGAGCGTGCGCAGTGTGGACCCGTACTTGACCGCCATCTTGCGGCCAATATCGACCGTATAGGGATTGACACGGGAGTCGAGGTAATCCCAGATCTGGGACTTGAATTCCGGCTGGTATTGCGCCTTTTCAAGCACCGTGGGGTCCGGGTCGGTTACGCCGGCAAATGCATTGCGATAGGTGGATTGCGTAATGCCGCTCTTTGCGGCGGTGGCGTAGAAGCCCGCGATCCATTTCTGGAACCCAGGGTCAGCATTGGCGTTAACGGGAAGGAATCCCGCCAAGGCGCCGAGCGCGAGCGCCAGAGCGAGACCACGAAGGGAGTGTTTGCGGTTTACGGTCATCTACAGCCTTGTCCATCAATCGTTGGATTTCGGTGCGGCGATGCGCGTTGCATCGGCCCATGCGTGACGCTAAACGAACGAAGTCAACAAATTCTTTACCATGGAAGTTTGCGTCAGTCATTATTTGCAAAACAGTAGCAAATCTAATCTACTGACCTTTAGAATGGCTTTGTGCCAACTGATTTAATGCCCAGGAGGTATGCGTGGGACAGCATAAGAAGGTTCGTAAGGCAGTATTTCCGGTCGCCGGACTAGGGACGCGGTTCTTGCCGGCGACCAAGGCGGTGCCGAAGGAAATGCTGACCGTCGTGGATAAGCCGGTGATCCAGTATGTCGTCGACGAGGCGATGGAAGCGGGCATCGAGCATTTCGTGTTCGTCACCGGCCGCAGCAAACATGTTATCGAAGATTATTTCGATATTCAGTTCGAGCTTGAGCAGACGCTGCGCCAGCGTAACAAGAATGCCGAATTGTCGCTGCTGAGCGGCCTGTTGCCGAAGGCCGGCACGGCAAGCTTCACACGCCAGCAGGAGCCGCTCGGTCTCGGCCACGCCGTCTGGTGCGCCCGCGAGATCGTCGGCGACGAGCCGTTTGCGCTGCTGCTGCCCGACATGGTCATGCGCGCCGAAAAGGGCTGCATGAAGGGCATGATCGAGCTTTATGAGCATAGCGGCGGCAATGTCATCGCCGTCGAGGAATGTGCGCCTGATCAGACCCATAAGTATGGTATCGTTGGCGTCGGCGAGACGATCGGCAGCGGTTTCCGCATCACGGAAATGGTCGAAAAGCCGGCCAAGGGCACGGCTCCGTCCAACTTCTTCATCAACGGTCGCTACATCCTCCAGCCGGAAATCTTCCGTATCCTCGAAAGCCAGGAGCGCGGCGCCGGCAACGAGATCCAGCTGACGGATGGCATGCTGAAGCTTGCCAAGACGCAGGATTTCGCCGGCTATCACTTCCAGGGCCAGACGTTCGACTGTGGCGCAAAGGACGGATTCATCCTTGCCAACGTCGCCTTCGCCTTGGCGCGTGACGACATCCGCCCGACCATTGAGGACGAGTTCAAGGCGCTGATCGCAGCCCTGAAATAGGGATCCGACCTTTTGAGAAAATCTTGAGGCCTGGCATATGCCGGGCCTCGATTCATTTGAGCTGGTAGTTTGGATCTAAGCGAAGGCGGTGCCTAGCGTTTTACCGTCAAACCGAGGCCGGCCTGGAACTGCCGAGTGCTGTCGCCCACATCCCGCGTTGTCAGCTGATAACCGACATTGCTGGTAAGATCGAGGTAACGGTTGATCCCCCAGGTTAGCCCGAACGCGGCGTCGTATTCGATTTCGTCGGCGGCGCTGCCATTGGAGGGGTAATTGCGCCACGTCGGGCCTCCCGTCAGCTTGGCGGTGAGATCGTCGCGCAGCTGATGGCTTATGGTGCTCGTGAGCTGATAAGCGGTGTAGCCGCTGAGGCCGGCCGTGGTCGAAGGTTGTACGGTCGTCGAAAGGCCGACGCTGATATCGGTGCCGCGCTGCGGCGACCAGGCGAGGCTGCCGTCGATCGTCGGCGAGTCGACCGAGCCCAGGCGCGAATCGTCGAATTGCGTGTGCTGGTAGCCGAAGCCAAGCTCACCCTTGAATTTTTCACCGAGGTCGAATTCGACACCGCCCTTGCCGCCATAGCTCTGGTTCGAGCGGGCATAACCGTTGCTGTCGCGCGTCTGATCGTAGACGGCGCGACCGAGAGTGACTTCGACGAAGGGAATGATGGCGGGCGACAGCTCGTAGCCGATGCGGCCGCGCCAGGTTCCGGCCGTCTGATTGCGATCGCTGAGGGTGACCGTCGTCCCATCCGAAAGCACGGCGTCGGAATAGACGCTGCGTGTCAGCGCCACGGCCGTCGTGCCGCGCAGCAGGCCGAAATCGCGTTCCAGCGAGAGCCCGGCCGTGTATTGGTTGACGGCGGATTGCTTCGATGCGCCGGCAATCGCATTCGGATCGCTCGTGTCCTCACGGTAGAATTGATAGCCGGCGGTGACATGCGCAGTCGTGTCGGCGGGAAGATCCAGACGCAGGTCGGCATTGAGGTTGACGGTTGGCTTTTCCTCGCCAGTGCCGCTGATGTTCTTCTGCCAGACGCCCTCACCGGTGACGGTCAGGGCATGTCTGTCCCAGTCCGAAGTCAGGGTGCTGCGCAAGTCGGTCTGCAAAAAGCCGCGGTTATCCTTGGTGTCGCCGGTGCGATCCCGCTCGATGTTGATCGACTGGTTGATCGAAGGCTTCAGAGTGAAGGTGCCGAGCGGGATGCCCTGTGCATCTGCCCGATCCGGATACCGGCGGGCTCTCAGGTCATCAACGCTTGGTTCGCGCAGGTTCACTCGGCGCAGATTGTTATCCAGCGTCGAGCCGGTGGTTGTAGGGTCGATGCCGGTGAGGCGCAGCGGCGCGTTCAAGGGTGCGTCGCTGGAGGTCGACGCCTGGTTTGTTGGCGTGGCCGCCTGGTTGTCGGTGTTGGGTGCGGCATTTGGATCGGTCGGAGATGCCGTCGTCGACGCTGGCAAGGTATCGTCGGCGTTCTGGTCGGATGGCAAGGATTGCGCGTTGACCGGCAGCGGTGCGGCAAATGCGATACCCCAGCCGAGCATGGCGGAGGTCGCCCATGCCGCCAGCCGGAAGGCACCACGACCCGCCTTGTCCTTGCCGATGCCCATGTTGTTTATATCTGACCCTGCTGGAAATGACCTAAATTCTTACCCAAGTGTAAAGCCGCGTGGTTAACGCTTGGTTGCCAAGTGATGGCGACAAGAAAGGGTTCGATAATATTTGTCGGGAAGGCGCTGCAGGCTGTCGTATCGCCATAAGTCGATCTTTGGTGGACAGATTTGCAGAAAAGCGTTAGGCCTCGCTCATGAATAAGAGAGCTGTAAGACTCATCGAGAACGGTGCGATCGAATCCGCAATGCGAACGATCGAGACCGAGAGACGGGGCATGGAAGCGCTGGAACGCGCACTGACCAATGGTCTGGCCGAGCCCTTCAGCCGCGCCGTCGAGCTCATCGGCGATATTAGAGGTCGTGTCGTCATCACCGGCGTCGGCAAGAGCGGCCATATCGGCAACAAGCTTGCCGCAAGTCTGGCATCCACCGGAACGCCGGCCTTCTTTGTGCATCCTGTCGAAGCCAATCACGGCGATCTCGGCATGATTACCCAGGATGATGTCATCATTGCCATCTCCTGGGGCGGCGAGAGCGCCGAGCTGCGCGGCATCATCAGTTATTCCCGCCGTTTCTCGATCCCGATGATCGCGATCACCGCCGGCGAGACTTCTACGCTTGCGCGTGAATCGGATGTTGTGCTGCTGCTCCCCAAGGAGCAGGAAGCTTGCCCGCACGGTCTGGCGCCGACGACATCGACGCTGCTGCAGCTTGCGATCGGCGATGCGCTGACCGTCGCTCTTCTGGAAGCACGCGGCTTTACCGCCGAGGATTTCCGCACCTTCCATCCGGGCGGCAAACTCGGCGCCAGCCTCTCGCACGTGGCCGATATCATGCACAAGGGCGACCGTGTGCCGCTCGTCAAGCTCGGAACCGGTATGCCGGAAGCGGCGATGACGCTATCGAAGATGCGGTTCGGCTGCGTCGGCGTGGTCGATGATGACGGTTGCCTGTGCGGCATCGTCACCGATGGCGATATCGCCCGCAATCTCGGCACCAGCCTCGCGGAGAAGCTGGTGGACGAGGTGATGACCCCCAATCCGAAGACGGTGAAGGAAACGACGCTGGCGACGAGCGCCATGGCCGTGCTCAATCGTCATAATATTTCCGCGCTGATCGTTGTCGACAACGAGCGGCGTCCGATCGGTCTGGTGCACTTCCACGATCTGCTGCGGATCGGCGTCGCCTGATCAGACAGGCTCGACGGTGAGCTCGCGGCCGTTGCTGGCGACCACTTTGACGCGGGTGCCGACCGGCAAGTCCGGCCCGCTGACGGTCCAATAAGTGTCATTGAGGCGAATGCGCCCACGGCCTTCGGCTATCGGCTGGTCGAGCGTTGCCGTGCGCCCGACAAGGCTGGCACCGCGCTGGTTCAGGAACGGCTCGTCGGTCACCTGGTTGTTGTTATAGAGATAGCGGCGGCCGAGCAGGGTGACGATAACAGCCATGGCGGCGAAGACCAGCCCTTGAACCTGCCAGACCCAGAAGCTGCTTTCCCAAAACAGAAGCGACAAGGCGCCGACGATGATCGCGGCGAGCCCGATCCATACCAAGAAGAAGCCGGGCAAGACGAGTTCGGCGGCAAGCAGCGCCAGACCAGCGAGCCACCAGCTCCAGGGGCCGAGTTCGACGATGAGATTGTCGAACATCTCAGCTCTCCTTCGGTGGCAGCGGATTGATCGTTGGCGTTGTGCGGACGGGGCCGGAGCGTGGCCGGGCCGGTTGCGTCGCGCCGTTGCCGTCGCCATTGTCGCCGAAGACTTCGCGGGCGATGGCGCCGATACCGCCGAGCGAGCCGATGATGGAGCTCGCCTCCACCGGCATGAGGACAATCTTCGAATTGCTGGCGGAGCCGATCGCGGTCAGGGCTTCGGTGTATTTCTGGGCAACGAAGTAGTTGATCGCCTGCACGTTACCCTCGGCAATCGCTTCGGATACCACGCGGGTCGCCTTGGCTTCGGCCTCGGCCAGGCGCTCGCGCGCCTCAGCATTGCGGAAGGCGGCTTCGCGCTGGCCTTCGGCTTGTAGGACGGCTGCCTGCTTTGCACCCTCAGCGCGGAGGATCTGCGCGTTGCGCAGGCCTTCCGCCTCCAGGACCTGGGCGCGCTTTTCGCGTTCGGCCTTCATCTGTCGGCCCATGGCGTCAACCAGGTCTTTCGGCGGCTGGATGTCCTTGATTTCGACGCGTGTTACCTTGATGCCCCAGGGCTCTACGGCCTCATCGACCACGCGCAGCAGTCGTTCGTTGATGGCATCGCGATTGGACAGAAGCTCGTCCAGATCCATAGAGCCCATGACGGAACGGATATTGGTCTTTGTGAGATTGAGGATCGCGGTTTCCAGATTGGTGATCTGATAGGCGGCCTGCGCCGCATTCAGCACCTGGAAGAAAGCGACTGCATCAGCGGATACGCTCGCATTGTCCTTGGTGATGACCTCCTGCGTCGGCACGGCCAGCACCTGCTCCATCACGTTCATCCGCACCCCGATTGTTTCGATGAAGGGCACGATCAGGTTGAGCCCCGGTTCCAGCGTGCGGATATAGCGGCCGAAGCGCTGAACTGTGTACCGATAGCCCTGAGGTACGGTCTTGATGCCTGCAAAC
This sequence comes from Martinezella dioscoreae, assembly GCF_009176305.1. GTDB lineage: Bacteria > Pseudomonadota > Alphaproteobacteria > Rhizobiales > Rhizobiaceae > Rhizobium > Rhizobium dioscoreae. The sequence goes on from NZ_BLAJ01000001.1 coordinate 229,355, forward strand.
AGCACCAGAATGACGAAGACCACCAAGGCAATCACAACGATGCTGAAACCACCCACTACCATCGAACTCCTCCATGGACGCGGCTGTCTGAGCAGGCTCGCGTCGCCTAAACCGCTACTGTTTGGCCTCGCTATGCTCGGTCGAGCTCACGAGGCGGCAGCTCAATCTTATGTGGTGGGTTAGCATGTTCTCAGCAAGTGAGGAATGGGGCTACAGCAGGCGTTTTGCTATGAGGTAGGTCAACCAATCACCGTCTGGGTCTTGCGTCCGGCGATTGATATTCATACTTTATATGGAGATTTCCGGCTCCGCTGCCACGCAGCTTTTCGGGCCAGCCTTAGCGCATTATCAGGGTGAAGCTATGAACTTAGATAGGACCTTGCGGTCGGTTGTGGCCGTGCACGCCTCAATTCCGGAAGACGCCTTCACGGCGGCAACCCTCGGCACACGCAGGGAAGGTAGCGGCGTCGTCATCCGCGGAAACGGCCTGGTATTGACGATCGGCTATCTCATCACCGAAGCCGACGAGGTCTGGCTCACGACCAATAGCGGCCGTGTCGTGCCCGGTCATGCGCTTGCCTACGATCAGGAAACGGGTTTTGGCCTCGTGCAGGCGCTCGGGCCTCTCGATGTGCCCGCCCTCGAATTCGGTGATACCGACAAGGCTGAGATCGGTGATGAAGTCGTCATCGCTGACGGGATCGGCCAGTTTGTCGAGGCGAAGATCGTCGCAAAGCAGGAATTCGCCGGCTATTGGGAATATCTGCTCGACGAGGCGATCTTCACGGCACCCGCCCATCCATCCTGGGGAGGTGCGGCTCTTATCGATGAGGACGGCAAGCTTCTCGGCATCGGCTCGCTGCATCTGCAGATGGCGACGGAGAACGGCGACAGCGCCGATATCAACATGATCGTGCCTATCAACCTTTTGATGCCGATCCTGGACGACCTGATCAAGCGCGGCCGCGTCAACAAGCCGCCGCGGCCTTGGCTCGGTGCCTTCTCGGCCGAAAGCAATGGCGAAGTCGTCGTCATGAGCGTCACCGAGGGTGGTCCGGCCGCCAAGGCTGGCTTGCGTCGCGGCGATGTCATTTCCGAAATCCGGGATGGCGAAGTCGATGGGCTCGCGGATTTCTACCGCAAGATCTGGGAGAGCGGTCCGGCTGGTTCCGAGATCCCCATGCGTGTGTTGCGCGATGGCCGCGAGGCCTGGCTGCGCGTCAAATCCGCCGACCGCGGCAGCTTCCTCAGAAAGCCGCAGCTTCAGTAGGATCGCGTCGCCGGGATCAATCCCGGCGATCTCGTCACACCCAGCCGAGCAACTCCCGCCGCACGACCTTTTCCAGCACGTTTATGCCGTCTTCGCTGTCGTTGAGACAGGGAATGTGGGTGAATTTGTCGCCGCCGTTGTGATGGAAGGATTCGGCCGCCTGTTCCGCGATCTCTTCCAACGTCTCAAGGCAGTCGGAGACGAAGCCGGGATTGAGCACCGCGATACGCTTGGTGCCGTTCCTGGCAAGCTCTTCCACCGTCTTGTCCGTATAGGGCTGCAGCCATTCCTCAGGGCCGAAACGCGATTGGAAGGTGACCATGAACTGATCTTCGGAAAGACCCAGTTTCTCGCGCAGCAGGCGGCCGGTCTTCTGACAGAAGCAGTAATAGGGATCGCCCAGCTTGAAATAGGACATCGGGATGCCGTGGAAGGAGGCGATGATCTTTTCCGGCTGCCAGTCCAGCGTCGAGAGGTGACGGGTGACGGAATTGGCGAGCGCCTCGATATAGGTCTCGTCGTCGTGATATTGCGGGACGGTGCGGATCGCCGGCTGCCAGCGCATCTTCTGCAGTTTCTCGAAGGCTTTGTCGTTGACCGTTGCCGTCGTTGCCGCCGCATATTGCGGATAGAGCGGAAAGAGCACGATGCGCTCGCAGCCATCGTCCTTCAGCGCTTGGATGCGATCGGCGATCGAGGGCTGGCCGTAACGCATGGCCCAGTCGACCTTGACGTTGGGCAGGTCGCGCAGCCGTTCGGCCATCAGGTCGGACTGGTTGCGCGTATAGGTGCGCAGGAAGCTCTCGTTCTTGTCCTTGTTCCAGATCGTCTCATAGGCCTTGCCGACCTTTTGCGGCCGGGTGTTGAGCACGATGCCGAACAGGATCGGATACCATTTCCAGCGCGACCACTCGATGACGCGGCGGTCTGTCAGGAATTCGCGGAGGTAGCGGCGCATCGAGGAGTAGTCGGTGCCGTCGGGCGTTCCAAGATTGATGAGCAGCACGCCGACCTTGCCGTATTTCACGCTGGGGTGATCGGGCGGAAGCGTGGTCAGGGCTGCTGTCATCGATTGAATTCCTCTCAAGATATGAAGCACTTCACATACGAACAAAAGCCGGTCCGGGAAAGCCCGGACCGGCTGGAGCAAGCGAGACAAATCGTCTTACTTGGCCGGAATCTTCAACTTTTCGCCGACCGGCAGATGATGCGGCTTGATATTGCGATTGGCGGCTACGAGTTTGTGCCATTGTTTGGCATTGCCGTAATAAGTCTTGGCAAGATCCCAGAACGTGTCGCCGGCGACGACGATGTGGGTTGTCGGCGTCTTTGGCGGCTCGTTGACCTTGGCCTCCGGCGTCGCTGTTGCCGGAGCCGTGGTCGCGGGTGAAGACGCAGCCGGCGTTTCAGCCGCTGGAGCTGAGGTGGCGGGTGTCGAGGCTGCCGGATCCGATTTTGCCGGGGCAGACGGCGTAGCCGTCGGGTTTGCCGGCATGGTGGTGCTTGGCGTTGTCACCGTGGGAGGCGAGGAGGTCGGAGGGGTTGTCGCGGACGACGCGCCACCGCTATCTCCAGCGGCCGCCGCCGGCTTCTGCTCCGGCGCTGTCTGCGTGGTATCGGCGGGCTTTGCGGGTTCCGGCTGTGCAGCCGGCGCTGCCGCGGCTATCTGGGTTATGCGGCCGTCCGTGTAAGGCTTGTACGGATTGTGTGCGCCAAGATAATCGGCGACCACCGATTCCAGATTGGGGCCGAAATCGTAGGCGTTCTTGCCGTCCTTTGCGAAGACGGCGTAGCCGTCGCCGCCGGCGCGCATGTAGTTGTTGCTGACGACGCCGTAGGTCTTTTCGGGATCGATCGGCTTGAACTCGGTGCCTTCCTGCACGTCGACGGAGACAAGACGGCTGCCCGGCGGCTTCGATTTATCGAAGCTGTATTTGAGGCCGGCGACCTGCGGGAAGCGGCCCGCCCCGTCATCGATCTGGCTAAGGCCGTTTTCGAGTGCCGCCTTCACGTCGGCTCCGGTCAGCTGGAAGGTTGCAACCGTGTTCTGGAAGGGCAGCACGGTCAGCACGTCGCCCATGCTGACATCGCCGGCGCCGATCGAGGCACGCAGGCCGCCGCCGTTCTGGATGGCGATGGAAATGCCCTGCGTCCTGGTGCGGTCAAGCATCGCATCGGCGACAAGATTGCCCATCGAGCATTCCCGAACGCGGCAGACTTCACGCGCGCCTTCGATCGGTCCCTGCGAATTACCGATGACCTTCTTGCGCAGTTCCTCGATCGGCTTTGCCATCTCCTGCACGCGTGACAGGATCGTCGGATCCGGCTTAATGGAGGAATCGAGCAGGATCGGATTGCCTTTGGCGTCCTTGACGGCGCCATTGTCATCGAAGGTGACGACGACGTCGCCGAGATATTTGCTGTAGGATGCGGCCTGAACGACGGGCACCTTATAGCCGGCCGGATTGTCGACCATGGTCGGATAGGGGCCGGCTGCCTTCGGGTCGGTATTCGACAGGAGCGTATGCGAGTGGCCGCCGACGACGACGCTGACGCCGGCGATCTTGGCGATCTTCTCGACATCACGCGGATAGCCGACATGGGTGAGCGCAATGATCTTGTTGACCCCCTGCGATTTCAGCGCGTCGACTTCGGCGCTGATTGCGGCGGCATCGTCGGTGATCTTCACATGCGGGCCAGGAGAGGCGAGTTCAGGCGTTTCGGTGGTCACCGCACCGACGATGCCGATCTTCTGGCCGCCGATATCGAGCACGATCGACTTCTTGATGCGGTTGCCGAGCTTCGATTGGTCGTCGACCACCAGATTGGCCGTTACAACGGGGAACTGCGCCTTGTCGAGGAAGGCGGCCAACGGGCCTTCGCCATCGTCGAATTCGTGATTGCCGACCGTCATGGCGTCGATCTTCATGTCGTTCAGGAATTCGACTTCGGCCGCACCCTTGTAGGTCGTATAGAACAGGGAGCCCTGGAAATTGTCGCCGGCATCAAGGACGACTACGTTCTGGCCGGCAAGGGCGGCACGCCGCTGGTCGATGGCGGCTTTCAGCCGTGCCGCACCGCCGAAGCACTCGTTCTTGGCTTCTTCGGCTGCAGAGCAGGTGGCGTCGAATTTGTTGATCGATTCGACGCGCGAATGGAAATCGTTGAAGTGCAGGATGTTGAGCTGATAGTCCGCGAAGGCGGCGCTGGTACTCAGCGCCAGCAGCGTGGCGGCCAAAAGACCCACTCCGAAGGGCTGCTTCATCTGTCTCTCCTGTTAGTCATTGCAATCCGGCCCGCCAATGCCCCAAGGCGGTCCCCCACAGAGATGTTTTCATCACGGCGGAGCGAGCGCAAGCAAAAGCTGTTGGCGTTATAGGATTTTTACAAAGCGGCGAAATGCGCTGCCGGATCAGGCGCATGCCTCGACGGAGGCGGGTCCATAGGACTCCCGCAATGCCGCAGCGGCATTCCAGCCGACAGAGCAGAAGACGAGCACACAGCAGAGGGCGGTGACAAGATGAAGGCGTCGATTCCGCTTTCGATAGAGCAGAATAGCGCTGGCGCCGTAAATGAGCAAAGCCGGTACGGCGAAAAGGAGGACGCTCGCGGGGCCATCGCAATCAAGGGCGTCGATGCCCTGGGTTTGATAGCTATTTGCAGGGAGGACCGCCGCCAGAATGGCGACGGGCAATGCTGCGATCGGTACCAGATGGAGGATCAGCATTCCGCGCATGATGCCTTATCCGTCCATCGGGCCTTTATCAGCCCTGGCGATTGAGCGAGAAGTGTCCGCCGGTTTCGGAGGTGCAGTTGAGCTGGCTGGGATTGGCCAGGAAGCAATTCACCTTCGACGAGGTGCGCTTGATGTTCGAATAGAGGTTGATCTGGATCATGCCCGACGGATCGGTCGTGTAGGTTCCAGAGGCCATCTGCTGGTTCGTGCCATCCGTGGTGTGCGTTTCGAATCGACCGCCGGTAAATGTCGAGCTCAAACCGTTCGAATCGGCCCAGCTGCCTTCCACGGAATTCGTGCGCGGCTGGCCGCCGCCCGGATTCATCGCCATCGGCGGCGGTCTGGAGCCACCAAAATCCACGCAGGCAGATAAAGCTGCCGCAGCAGCGAGGAGGGCAAGAACGGTTCTCATCTTCATAAATATCTCCCGCAAATAGAGGCGGTCTAAAGGCGTATCGGTTGCAAGGAAGATGGCGCGGCCATCGAGCTAAAGCAAGACGTCCCAGGGGATCTGCTTGATTTATCTGGCTTGCGTAACAAAAATGCCCGCACGACCTGTGCGGGCATTCCCTCTTGCATCAAGCTGACACTATACTCTTAGCGAACCAGAATGTTCCGGAACTGCCAGGGATCCTTGGTGTCGATGTCTTCCGGGAAGAGGCCTGGGCGACCATCGAGCGGGGTCCAGTCAGTATAGTGACCTTCGACCGGGCCGAGATAGGGCAGCTGCACTTCGAGGCAGCGCTTGTAGTCGATCTCGTCGGCTTCGACGATGCCGGCCTTCGGATTCTCCAGCGCCCAGACCATGCCGGCGAGAACGGCTGAGGTCACCTGCAGACCGGTGGCGTTCTGATAGGGGGCAATGCGGCGGGTTTCTTCGAGAGACAGGCGCGAGCCGTACCAGTAGGCGTTCTTGGCATGGCCGTAGAGGAGCACGCCGAGTTCGTCGATGCCGTCTTCCAGCTCGTCCTCGTCGAGAACGTGATGAACCGGCTGCGGCGTGCCGCCATTGCCGAACATTTCGTGCAGCGAAAGCACGGCGTCGTTGGCCGGATGATAGGCGTAGTGGCAGGTCGGACGGAAGGTGACCTCGCCGTCCTTGTCGCGCACGGTGAAATAGTCGGCGATCGAGATCGACTCATTATGGGTGACGAGGAAGCCGTATTGCGGGCCAGGCGTCGGGCACCAGGTGCGGACCCGGGTGTTTGCGCCCGGCTGCTCCAGATAGATGGCGGCCTTGCAGCCCTTCTTGTGCTTCTTGGCGTTCTTCGGCATCCAGTTTTCATGGGTGCCCCAGCCGAGTTCTGCCGGCTGCATGCCTTCGGAGATGAAGCCTTCGACCGACCAGGTGTTCCAGAAGACGTTGAGCGGCTTCGGATGCTTGGTGCGCTGGGTGTCGCGCTCGGCGATGTGAACGCCCTTGACGCCGACCTTCTTCATCAGCTTAGCCCAGCCTTCGCGGTCATGCTGATCCGGCTCTTCGAACTTCAGGCCGATATCCTTGGCGAGGTTGACGAGCGCCTGCTTGACGAACCAGGAAACCATGCCCGGATTGGCGCCGCAGGTGGAAACAGCCGTCGTGCCGCCCGGGTTCTTTTCCTTCTCCTTGCGCATGGTTTCGCGCAGCGCATAGTTGGTGCGGTCTGCGTTCTTCAGGCCCTTGTCGAAGTAGAAGCCGAGCCAGGGCTCGACGACGGTGTCGATATAGAGCACGTCGAGCTTGCGGCACAGCTTGACCAGATCGAGCGAGCCGGTGTCGACCGAGAGGTTCACGCAGAAGCCCTGGCCGCCGCCTTCCGTGAGAAGCGGCTTCAGGAGATCCTTGTAATTGTCCTTGGTGACATGGGCCTGGATATGGCGGACGCCATGCTTTTCCAGGATCGCCAGGTGCTCGGCATCCATCTGCGGGTCGATGACGACCATCCGGCTCTTGTCGAATTTGAAATGGCGCTCGATCAGGGGCAGGGTGCCACGGCCAATAGAGCCAAAGCCGATCATTACGATCGGACCGGTAATTTCGGCATATACCGGATAGTTTTGTTTCGTCATTCTTTTCTCCTTCGAAAGGCAGGGCGCCGTTCGGTTCACGAAATTCAATCAGAGTTGCGCGAAAACGCGAGGTGAGCGGCTCTAATCATAATTTGATGTCACAATAAAGAGCTGTTGAGGGTTAGCCGGGCAAAGTCAAGTCGAGGCCAACATACACGCCATATGCGACGAGTTTGTTGCCCTCAAGGTTGGTTTTCGCTGACATAAACGGAATGCTGCGGAAGGCAAGCGTCTTCCGCCGCTTAGGCCTTCAGGCCTTCCAATCCGTCGACGACGGTGGTGAGGACGATTTCCTGGACTTCATAAGCGGCGACACCGTGGATCGTGAAGGGGTCTGCGGCGACATAGGCCTCCAGTTCCGCTCGCTCGCCGCGGGCGAAGATGGCGCCACCTGTGCGCGGCACCTTGCGGCCGGAAGCGAGGAACCAGCCCCTGGCATAGCCTTCCTTCACCCAGGCCATATGCGGCTCCATATGCTTATCGGCTTCGTCATTGCCCTTGAGGTAGGTAAGCGACAGAATGAACATTCAATCAATTCCATAGGAGTTGCGCGCGGATCAGGCCGCGCAGGGAGTTTCCGACATAAAGGGGGCGATCTTTCAGGTCCTCGAGGCGGATGCGGCCGACACGGGCCTTGCGCTGGCAGATGAGTTCGGTGCGCAGGACGCCTGCAAGTAGACCGGATGATATGGGAGGAGTGCGGAGCAGGTCCGCGCTATCCTCGAGGAAGACAGAGGTGATCGTCCCCTCGCAAACCTCATCCTTCTCATTGAGCAGCAGCACTTCGTCTGCCTCGTCTGGCCGGTATTCCGCGCGGGCTGCTTCATAGATGCCTCGTCGCGTGGTTTTGAAACGCAGCAGCTTATCGGAGGAATCGAGCCGGGTCGCAGCGACGCGCAAGCGCCAGGCGGTGTCAGGCAAAAGCGGGACAAACGGAGCCGTCGTCAGTTCCGTTTGCCCTTTGCGATCCAGAGTGAGGCGAACTCTCAAGGGTGCGGCGGCACCGGCAACCGCCTGTTCCAGTTTTCCCAGCACGTTCTTTGGAGCTGAAAAGCCGAGGCGGCGGGCGGATCGTTGTAGGCGGGCAAGATGCAGGCGCAGGCGAACGAAGCCGGTTTCCGGCTCGTAGCGCAATGTCTCGATCAGGGAAAAGTCCTCTACCGGTCGATCCATCGGTCCCCCACGGCGAAGCGCGCCTTAAGGAGGCATTCTTCATATTCCGCTTCCGCCGTCGAATCGAAGACGATGCCTCCGCCGACATTGAACACCGCGCGACCGTCTTCGAAAAGCGTGATCGTGCGGATCGCCACGGAAAAACGCATGGCACCACCAGGCGAGATCATGCCGATCGCGCCGCAATAGGCGTCGCGCGGGCCGTCTTCCAATTCATGCAGGATTTCCATCGCCCGCATTTTCGGCGCACCGGTGATCGAGCCGCAGGGGAAGAGTGCTGCAAGGATATCGCGGATCGATATGCCTGGCAGCAGCTTGGCCTGCACATGGCTGACCATCTGGTGCAGGGTCGGGTAAGCCTCGATCTCGAAGAGTTTCGGCACATCCAGCGTGCCGACCTCAGTGATGCGGGAGATATCGTTGCGAAGCAAGTCGACGATCATGCGGTTTTCGGCCTGCGTCTTCTCGTCGGCGAGCATGGCGGCGATGATGCGCTCGTCCTCGGCAGCATTTGCGCCGCGCCTGGCCGTGCCCTTCATCGGATGCGTCTCGATCCAACCGTCCTCGTCCGTGCGGAAGAAAAGCTCCGGTGAACGAGAGAGGATGATCGGGCCGCCGAGATCGACCAACGCGCCGTATTTCACCGGCTGCCGTTCGATCAGAGACCAGAAGGCGGCGCGGGGATCGCCGTTCCATCGCGCATGGATCGGCATGGTCAGGTTTGCCTGATAGCAGTCGCCAAGGCGCAGATGCTGGTGCAGCCTATCGAAGCGTGCATTATATGTATCGAAATTCCAGGCCGCTTTAGGTTCTGTCAAGAATTCCTGGTTTTCCAAGCGCTGGGCCGGCTGGCAGAGTGGATGGTCGGCCGCAGCGGGGCTGTCGAAAACGCCGAAGCAGAGCAGGGGCGTTTCCCTGTTCTCCTCGGCGAAAGGTGCGAGTTTTTCCTCGAAGAGATGCCCGGCCTCATAGGCCATGTAGCCGGCAAGCCATTGTCCCTGCCGCTTGGCTTTTTCCATCCGATCGAGGGCATCGAAAAATTGCGCACGCGTATGGGCGACAATGATCTCGGCCGGCTCGGCGAAGATCATCATCTGTCCTGTGCTGTCGTCCCTGAAAAGGACGTAGGGTACGGCATCGGCCATGCGCGGATTTCGATCCAGTCTTGATTCAATGATCCCCAGGCATGATTGCATATGCCGTTACGCTTGGCCCCTCACCCTAGCCCTCTCCCCGCCCGCGGGGAGAGGGGACTGTTTCTGCGTCCACCGCATCATTCTCTGCAAACAACGGTGCAGCAGTTGCGATCGCTCCCTCTCCCAGCATAGGCGGGGAGAGGGTTGGGGTGAGGGGCCATGCGCGAAGCTGCGGCAATGGCGAAGGTGCCTGACCTGCTTCTCCTCAAAGCAGGACCGAGATCTCAGTTCTTATCTAACGCTTCCAGCTCGTCGATCAGCCCTTCGATCATCGACAGGCCCTTGCTCCAGAACGACGGATCGGTCGCGTCGAGGCCGAAAGGCTTCAAAAGTTCGGAATGGTGTTTGGTGCCGCCGGCCTTCAGGAGCTCGAAATATTTCTCCTGGAAGCCTTTTTCTGCGCTTTGGTAGACGGCATAGAGCGAGTTTACCAGGCAATCGCCGAAGGCATAGGCATAGACGTAAAAGGGCGAGTGGATGAAATGGGGGATATAGGCCCAGTAGGTCTCGTAGCCTTCGGAAATCTTGATCGCCGGGCCTAAGCTCTCTTCCTGCACAGAGAGCCACAGCTCGCCGATGGTGTCCGATGTCAGCTCGCCATTCTTGCGGGCGGTATGCACCTTGCGCTCGAATTCGTAGAAGGCGATCTGGCGCACGACCGTATTGATCATGTCCTCGACCTTCTGCGCGAGCATCGCCTTGCGCTCGCGCTTGTCGGTGGTCTTGTCGAGGAGCGCGCGGAAGGTCAGCATCTCGCCGAAAACGGAGGCTGTCTCAGCTAGAGTCAAAGGCGTCTGGCACATCAGTGCGCCTTGGCCTCCGGCCAGCACCTGATGCACGCCATGGCCGAGCTCATGCGCCAGCGTCATGACATCGCGCGGCTTGCCCATATAATTGACCAGTACGTAAGGATGAGCCGACGGTACAGTCGGATGGGCGAAGGCGCCCGGCGCCTTGCCGGGGCGCACCGGCGCATCGATCCATTTCTCGTCAAAGAAGCGCTTGGCGATATCGGCCATTTCGGGCGCGAAATTGCGATAGGCGGAAAGAACCGTTTCCTTCGCTTCCTTCCAGGGGATCAGCGCGTTGGGCGTTTCCGGCAGCGGCGCGTTGCGATCCCAGAAATTCATCTGGTCCATGCCGAGCCACTTGGCCTTCATATTGTAATAGCGATGCGAAAGCCGCGGATAGGCCTCTCGCACGGCGGCCGCCAGCGCATCCACCACCTCGCGCTCGACGCGGTTGGCGAGATGCCTGCTGTCGGCAATATCCTCGAAGCCCCGCCAGCGGTCGGCGATTTCCTTGTCCTTGGCGAGCGTATTGGTAATCAGCGTAAAGGTGCGCAGATTGGCCTTGAAGGTTGCGGCAAGCGCCATGGCGGCCTTGCGGCGCACTTCCGGGTCCTGCTCCTGCAGCATGTTCAAGGCGACTTCCAGCGGCTGCTTCTCGCCGTCGATCTCGAAGCGCAGCTCAGCCATCGTCTCGTCGAACAAGCGGTTGAATGCGGCGGCGCTCGTCATGGATTTTTCCAGGAACAGCTGCTCCAGCCTGTCGTCGAGCTGATGCGGCTTGTCCTTGCGCAGGTCGACGATCCAGGGACGATAATGGCCGGCGGCGGGGTCGTTCGCCATGCAGGCGTCCATCACCGTATCGTCGATGCGGTTCAGCTCCAGCGGGAAGAACAAAAGGTGAGAGGAATAGTCCGTGAGCTTTGCCTGGACGTCGCCATAGAGCTTGCCGTTGTTCGGATCGATGGTATTGGAGAAGTAGGTGAGCCCGGCGAACGAGCCGAGACGGCCCATGATATCGTCAAGCGCTTCATACTCCTTGATGGCTGCGCCGATGCCGGCGTCGCCTGTCTTGGCGGCGGCATCGGTAAGCTTCCCCTTCCACTTTTCCTCGAAGGCGATGGCCATCTTGCCGGCCTTTTCCAGATCTCCGACGAACTCGGGGGACGTGGAGGAAGGATAGAGATCGCTTAGCTTCCAGGCCGGCAGGTCTCCAAGTGCCTGGCCGGCTGCCGGGCTTGCTGAGAATTTAATGGCCGAGAAATTAATGAGGGGGTGGAGCGAGGTCGGGCTCATGGGCGAAATTTCCTCTGCTTTTATTTTTCGGATCGTCCGATCCGTATGGTGTCTATTCGGCTGGAAAGCCCGCTGCAAGGCCTGATTTTCCTGCACCGAAGGTTGAATTATAAGCGCTTTTACATTCGTCATAATGATTAAAATGCGATGCTTTGGCAAAACTTCATGTTCAAGCCTTTCTGCGATCTTCGCCTCAGGTTTCGCATGAAGTGAGGCACCAATGACCGTCTACAATAGCGCCAAGGGGGGCGCGCAGATTCTCGTTGTTGAGGATGATCCGATTCAACGCCGTCTGCTGAAGAATGCCATCGAGCGGCACGGACACGTTGCCCATTTGGCAGAAAATGGCCGTCTCGGCCTTGAGTTCCTGAAGCGTGGCAACGATCAGATCAACGTGATCGTGCTCGATCTCATGATGCCGGAAATGAACGGCATCGAGTTCCTGGGCGCGCTGAACGATATGGGCATCGACCTACCCGTCATCGTGCAGACGGGGCAGGGCGGTATCGATACCGTGGTGCAGGCGATGCGTGCCGGCGCCTTCGATTTCGTCGTCAAGCCGGTATCGCCGGAGCGTATCGCGGCATCGATCGCCAATGCTTTGAAGCTCGACCAGCGCGAGGCGAAGGCCCGCGCCGGGCGCAAGTCGCGCTCGAGCAGCATCACCTTCGACGACATCGTCTCGGCAAGCCCGGCGATGATGCGGGTGATCGATCTCGCCCATCGCGCGGCGCAATCGAACATTCCAGTCGTGCTGGAAGGCGAATCCGGTGTTGGCAAGGAACTGGTGGCTCGTGCCATCCAGGCCGCCAGCGACCGCGCCGGCAAGCCGTTCGTGACCGTCAACTGTGGTGCGATCCCGCACAATCTCGTCGAAAGCATCCTGTTCGGACATGAGAAGGGTGCGTTCACGGGTGCAACCGAGCGCCATGTCGGCAAATTCATGGAAGCCGATGGCGGCACCTTGTTCCTCGACGAAATCGGCGACCTGCCGCTGGAAGTCCAGGTCAAGCTTTTGCGTGCCGTGCAGCAGGGCGAAATCGAGACCGTCGGCGCGCGCGTCGCGCAGAAGGTCAATGTCCGGCTGATTTCGGCGACCAACAAGGATCTGATCGAAGAGGTCAAGGCTGGGCGCTTCCGCGAGGATCTCTATTATCGCTTGAACGTCTTTCCGATCACCATGCCGGCACTGCGTCGCCGCAAGGAAGACATCCCGCATCTTGCACGCGCTTTTGCCGACCGGTTTGCGCTGGAGCAGAAGCTCGATCATCCGCTCGGGATCAGCAACGACGCGCTTGCACTGCTGACCGCCTATGACTGGCCGGGCAATATCCGCCAGCTCGAAAACGCTGTTTTCCGCGCGGTCGTCCTGTCCGAGGGACCAGAGCTGCTCGACACGGATTTTCCGCAGATCGCCGCACAGCTGCCCGGCTATTTCGCTGCCGAACATCCAACCTTGGTTGTGGATAATTCGCATGCCTCTTCGGCCGAGCTTCTGGCGGCTGAACGAAGCGAACGGATCCCTTACGGGGTTTCGCACGGGTCGGCTGCAACCACTCCGCTTGCCTCAGCCGATGCGTCGGCCGGTGCTTCCGACAATGTCATCGTCAGCACAAATACCTCGGGGGATGTCAGGAAACTGGCGGATGTCGAGGAAGAATTGATCCGATTTGCCCTCAAATTCTATCGTGGGCAGATGAGTCAAGTCGCGAGAAAGCTCGGCATCGGCCGCTCAACTCTCTACCGAAAGTTGAAAGATTACGGCATAGACCCGGATGACCCGCAAAAAAACGCGGCATGAAGTAAAGCTTAACGTTTAGGCAAGCATATTTTGTTACCCGTCGTAAAGCACTTGTTAGTGCATCGTTCACCATGTATGAAGGGGTCGACCATGTGTGGCATTTTTGCCATCGTGTCACCGCAATTGACAGCCATTTGGAACACGATGCGACATTGTCTGTCGGACGGGGATCGAATTGCCGAATTTGAGTGCAAATACCAAGCCTAATAGCTTGAGCTGGCATTCTGCGTGCTCTAACCTATTTAGCAAGGTGGCCAAGGTTGTAGCCGTTGGCCTCCTTGCTTTGTCCGTTTCTACCCCTGTTTTCGTCGGCACTCCCTCTCAGGCAGGCGGTGAAACCCGCAGCCTCAAGATTTACTACGTCCATACCGGCGAGAAGGCCGTCATCACCTACAAGCGCAATGGCAAGTTCGATCCGGACGGCCTGGAGAAGCTGAATCGCATCCTGCGCGACTGGCGCAAGAATCAGCCGACCAAGATGAACCCGCGCCTGTTCGACCTGATCTGGGAAGTCTACCGCGAAAGCGGTTCACACGAATTCATCTATGTGATCTGCGGTTTCCGTTCGCCGGGCACCAACGAGATGCTGCGCACGCGCTCCGCCCATACCGGCGTTGCCAAGAAGAGCCAGCACATGCTCGGCAACGCGATGGATTTCTATATTCCTGACGTCAAGCTCACCAAGCTGCGCGAAATCGGCATGAAGCTGCAGGTAGGCGGCGTCGGCTACTATCCGACCTCCGGCTCGCCCTTCGTGCATATGGATGTCGGCGGCGTGCGCGCATGGCCGCGCATGGATCGCCAGGATCTCGTCCGCCTCTTCCCGGATGGCAAGACGATGCATATTCCGGCGGACGGCCGGCCGTTGCCGGGCTACCAGCAGGCAGTCGCCGATTACAAGCGCCGTATGTCGTCCGACGATATCCAGATCGCCAGCTCCTCTTCGCCGCGCCGCGGCTTCTTTGCCCGCCTGTTCGGCGGTGGCGGGGCCGATGAGGAAGAGGATAATGCAGATAGCGGAACGACGGCGGCACCGGTGGCTGTCGCCTCAGCTGCCCGCAAGGGCCAGCCGGCTCCGGCTGCCAGTGATGATGGTGACGAGGGCGCCGCTCCGGCTCCGGCCCAGGTTCAAGTTGCCAGCGTAAACGCGCCCGTTCCGCAGGTTCGCCCGGCATTCGGCAATCAGCCTGCCGGCAGCGACGTGGCTTCCGCTCTCGTCTCACCGTCGCGTAACGCGGCGCAGGATGCTCTTGCCGCCGCCATGCCGGATACGGGCGACCAGCCGCAATATGCCGACCTTCGCTCCTATCATGTGCCCGTGCCGTCCCTGCTTGACCGTCGTTCACCCGGGGATGCCGAAGTGGCATCGGCCGAGGCTGACATGAAAGGCCAACTGGCTGCCGTTCCGGTGCCGGCGCAGCGTCCGGAATTGGCCGAAAGCCTGCTGGCATCAGCCGATGCCGATCAGGAGGCCGCCGACGACCAGGCTGACGCAGGTGCACTTTCGCCTTCGGTCATTGCGGCTCTCGAGCAAAGCCGTCCTGATCGATCGGATGCCAATAATGCGGTTGCGATGATGCAGCCGTCGAACAACGTCGCGTCCAAGGATCAACTGGCGCCCGCCGGCAACGGCATGGTTGCCGGTAACGATGCGGCGCAGGCAATTGCCGCCGTCCTGCCGCAGCAGAGACCCGCACAGCAAATGCCGATGCAGGTGGCCGCGCTTGCACCGGTCCGCAACGAGGTGAAGGCCAGCAGCCGTCGCTTCAATGACGGGTTCGAGCCGACTACGCCACA
Organism: Martinezella dioscoreae; assembly: GCF_009176305.1. Taxonomy (GTDB): domain Bacteria; phylum Pseudomonadota; class Alphaproteobacteria; order Rhizobiales; family Rhizobiaceae; genus Rhizobium; species Rhizobium dioscoreae. Next base: position 244,461 of record NZ_BLAJ01000001.1, read on the forward strand.
GGAACGTCCGATTGCCGCCGGTATCGCGACCAAGGGCGGCCGGCCGAACAAGCAGGACGCCGTGGTGGCCGATTCGGGCCGCGCAACGGTGACGACTGCGCCGACGCTGACGGAGAAGATGATCTCGCAGTGGGCGATCGCAAAGGCCCGGGTCGAGATTGTAAACCGCCCGGTCAAGGCGCCGCGCTTCGTGAGCCCGACGCTCCGTGCCCAACCGACTGCCGTTTACACGGATGGTTTCAAGGTACAGACGGCTTCGATCGATCCCGAACGCTTCAGCGGAAGTGCAGTGAATTTCCTTCAGGTGAAGAAGTTCAATTCGGTCGAATAGGCAGCATCCACTTCAGCGTGATTTCAAGGAGCCCGTTTGGGCTCCTTTCTGATTCGGCAGGGTGCTATCCATTTATGATCGCGATCGGGTTTGCGTGGCCTGCGGGCGGCATGCAAATCTGAGCTGAGCCCGGTTTTCAGGCACTGCTGTTGCTCGTAGGTGACATTGCGACGGCTTTCAGGTTCGTGTCAGGATTTATGCATCCTTCCCCGATCCGCCATTCAGTTTGGCTTCATTCGGCTCCGTTAGGTCGGCGACTTCAGACCTGATGGATATTCATATTTGACCCGCAAGACGGCAATCATCATTGGCAATGGCAAGCTGCAGCGTGACCTCTCTGAGGTCGTGGACAATGCAGAATTTGCGATGCGTTTCAACGAGCCGAAGGCTTCGATCGGCATGAGCGGTTCACGCACCGATATTCTCATGCTTGCAGCTTCCAGCAAGCCTATGCAGCGCCGATTGACGGACCCGACCTTCCTGACCAGCGCGACGTTCACGGCAGCCAAGGAGGTCGTGCTTGCCTATCATCCCGATATCATCCGCAAGTATCACCCCAAGCCCAACCTGCTCTCACGCCTGAAAGGCCGAAGAAGCGATTGGACGATGCGGACGATCGAATTGGTCGGTGCTGCCGGCAAGGAAATCCGCATCATGCCGCCGCAGTTTTACATCGAGGGCTGCGAGGAACTCGGTGTCACCGAATGCCGGATGCACCAGCTCTTTCCGAGCACCGGCTTCTTCGGCATCCGATATGTGCTGTCACGATTGCCTGCAGACGAGTGGGAGGTGAAGCTGTGCGGTTTCAGCTGGGAAGGGTGGAAACGCCATGCCTGGCTGGATGAACGCCGCTGGGTCGAAGACAAGATGGCGAGTGGCCGCATCAGCATGCTCGTTTAGCTTCCTTCAGTTGTTCAGAGCAGTTGAAAACAACCATTTTCAGTTTCGCCTCAGGTTTGCCTAAGCTCGCTTTCATTCAGGGTTGCTAGAGCCTCGCGAAATATGACCTCGAGGTATCCATTCATGCAAGCCCACGAATTCAACCCGTCTTCGGCGATGCCGCTCGAAAGATCTCATACGGGATTCGAGTTCGCTCCTGCGTCCAATCCGGCCGGTGCTGTTCTGGACACGCCCGGCCAACCCGTCATTCGTGGCTTCATCATCCATCTGGATCGTGCCCGCGATCGCATGCCGCAGGTCGAAAGGCTTGCTGCAAAGCTTCCGGTGCAAAGCGAGATCATCGAGGCAGTCGATGGCCGCACTCTGAGTGCCGTCGAGATCGATAGCGTCTATCGTCCTCGGCTGCAGAAGCCATATTATCCGTTTGCCATGAGCACGGGCGAGATTGCCTGCTTTCTGTCGCATCGCAAGGCTTGGGCTGCCATTGTCGAACAGAATATCGACGCAGGTCTCATCTTCGAGGACGATGTCGAGATCGACGACCCCTTCCATGCGGCCTTTGCTGCCGCCAAGGCCTGCCTGAAGCCAGGTTCGTTCATTCGCTTCCCGTTTCGCATGGGAAAGGAGCATGGCAGATCTGTTCTTTCCCAAGGGGAGACCGATGTCATTCAACCGACGAGGATAGGTCTCGGCATGGTGGCCCAGCTCGTCAGCCGAGATGCCGCCATCCGCCTGCTGGAAGCGACCTCCGTCTTCGACCGGCCCGTCGATACCACCGTGCAGATGAGCTGGTTTACGCGCGTATCGCCGCTCTCGGTCCTGCCTGGCGGCGTGCGTGAAATTTCCCCTCAGCTCGGCGGCAGTACGATCAAGAGTCGCAAGACACTGGCAGAGCGGCTCTCCAGAGAGGTGTTGCGGCCGCTCTATCGCGCCAAGATCGCGCTTCGCTCGCGCCGCATCATCTGAGACGATCCATCGTGGCTGTTCCAATCCTCGCATATCATCAGATTGCGGTGCCGCCGTCGCGCAAGGCGCCGTTCAGAAGCATGGTCGTCCATCCCGAAGCCTTCCGCCGTCAGATGGAATGGCTGAAAAAGCTTGGAATTCAGGGTGTGTCGCTGCGTGAGGCAATGCCTTACATCCGTGGCGAGAAGGCCGGCAAAGTCGCTGCCATCACCTTCGATGACAGTTATGCCAATGTCCATGAGAACGCCTTGCCCGTGCTGCAGGAGTTTGGCTTCACCGCCACGAATTTCGTTGTGGCGAACCAGATCGGCGGCAGCAATGTCTGGGATGTCCCCCTTGGCGTGGCTCAGGCGCCCTGCATGTCGGTCGAACAGCTGAAGCATTGGCACAGCCTCGGGCATGAGGTGGGATCGCACACGCTCGATCACGTTCGCCTGCCGCAATTGCCGATGGAAGAGGCGCGCCGTCAGATCACGCATTCGCGCGAGCTGCTCGAGGATTTGCTCGACGAAGGCGTTTCGTCCTTCTGCTTTCCCTATGGCGACGAAACGCCGCTCGATCGCGTGCTTGCCTATGAAGCCGGTTACAGCGCCGCCACGACGACACGCCGCGGTCGGGCGCGACCGGGCGACGATCCGTTCGGCCTGCCGCGCGCGACCATCCGGCGCAACGACAGCTGGCTGCATTTCGTCAAGAAGTGCGTCGTCGGATAGTCAGCCCTGTAAGTAGGATGCCGCCGTAAAGCTGCAGCTGCCTTTGGTCCTGTGGCCGTCGGTGGAAGGGCCTGCCATTTGATGGTCTATTTGTCAGGTGCGAGCTTATCGCTCACGGGCATGGCCAGCGTTTTTCCGCTATCGGTCGGTGTGGCTGCGGCCACAGCTATGGTTGCTTTTTCGGCGCGGGATCGGCAATCGGCTGACCATTGCCGTCGCTGAGTGTGACAGCTCCGTCGACATGGTTCTGTGCTGTCGCCGCCGGCGGCATGAGGGTCCAGGTGAAATAGGCGATCAGTCCGCAGACGCCGAGCAGGAAGACGCTGAGGATCGCGGGGATAGACCACTCCTTCGTGAACATCGGTGTTTCCGAATGCGATTTGAAAGAGGCGCGACGTGTGGCCGCCGTCTTATTGAGCTGTGTTGGCACAAGCGCCTCCAATACTACGCGTCGCGGTCGAGAGTGTTGTCCCGAAGGTCCGTTTCCGCACGATCTTCCTCACTATCTGTCTAGATGAAGCACGTACGACATTCGCGGTTTCAGCTCAATGCGGCAATTTGGTATCCCGTCGTTGCGCCCGTTTACAGGCCGCGCCGAGGTCGGCTACACATGATCGACAGGGTTCGCGCCGGCGGATTGGCGAGCCTCATATCACCAAGTCGCGCGGCTGGATTATTCTCCAGCGCTTGCGCGAAGAGGAATTGGAATGCCCATCGAATCCTGGAGAGGCGGCGAGATTGACGTTGCCGTGATTGGTGCCGGAGCGGCAGGAGTAAGTGCTGCCCGACAGCTGCAATTGCTTCGGCCGGATCTCTCGATCATCTTGCTCGAAGCGTCCGATCGCGTCGGCGGCCGTGCCCGTTCGATCCATCCGTTCGGAGCCGATGCCGCCGCGCTCGATCTCGGCTGCGGCTGGCTGCACGGCGCGCGCACCAACGCCTGGACTGATATTACCGAAGAGGTGGGTTTGACCGTCGATCGCACGCCTGCGCCCTGGAGCGACGGCGGCCATCGATTGGAACAGAACGATCCCGATGCCAAGGCTGCGGCTGCCGCCGTCAACGCCTTCTTCGAGCGGGTCTATGAGTACGAGGGAGATGCAGACGCCGATCTCTCGGCCATGTTGTCGCCTGATGATCCGTGGAATGAAAGGATTTACGCCGTCGGCGCCTTCATGACCGGAGGAGAGCTCGACAAGTCCTCGGTGATCGATCTTGGCCGTTACGATCCCGGCCCTGGTCCTGACTGGCGCGTGCGGCAGGGCTACGGCACTTTGGTTGCGACCTACGGCTTGCCGGTGCCGACCGTTCTCGGCGCCGAGGTCAGCCGCATCGACCATAGCGGCGCTGGCCATGTCGTGCTTTCCACGAGCAAGGGCGAGCTGCGGGCGAGGGCCGTCGTCGTCACTGTTTCCACCAATGTGCTTGCGGCTGGACGTATCGCCTTCTGGCCGCCTCTGCCGGAGAAGATCGAAGCAGCTTCCCGCCTGCCGCTCGGTCTGGCAAACAAACTCTTTCTTCGCACAGCCGAACCTCGGATGTTTCCGGAGGATGCGCATGTGATGGGATCGCAGCATAGCCGCCGAACGGGGGCCTATCAGCTGAAGCCGTTCGGTGCTCCGGTTATCGAGGCCTATTTCGCCGCCGACCTTGCGCTCGATCTGGAGAGGCATGGCATCGATGCGATGTTTGATTTTTCGGTGGAACAGTTGAAGCGCGTCTTCGGCGCCGATGTCGGCAAGACGCTGTCGCCGCTGGCGGCGTCGGCCTGGGCGGGAGAGTCCTTCTTTGGCGGCTCCTATTCCTATGCGACACCCGGTGCGTCCGACCTGCGCAGCGTCCTCGCCGCTCCCCATAACGGACGTTTGTTCTTCGCCGGGGAAGCGTGCTCGAAGACGCGTTATTCGACCGCGCACGGTGCCTATGAAACCGGCGTTGTCGCTGCTGAAGCCGTTGCGGAAGCGCTCTGATGGAAAGCCGATGAAACCGATAGCCAGCTTGCAAGCGAGAAATAGCGATTCGCCTCATAATTTTATGCAAATCGCTCTTAAACTTGCGTGAGAACAGGCGTAAACGCAATCAAATACCACCCGATTTGATTTACACCATCCTTCGGGAGATGGGCGGCGAAAGCCGCGACACAAGAAGCATTGGAGGAGCCATGAGCACCGGCGAAAAATTAACCTTCGACATCCAGAAAAACCCTAATCCCGCGACGGCGAGCGAGCGGGAAGCGCTGCTGCAGAACCCGGGCTTCGGCCGCATCTTCACCGACCACATGGTGACGATCCGCTATTCGCAGGATCGCGGCTGGCACAGCGCAAAGATCGAGCCGCGCAAGGCGCTTCCTCTCGATCCCGCGACCGTGGTGCTTCACTATGCGCAGGAAATCTTCGAAGGCATGAAGGCTTATCATCTGCCGGACGGCGGTGCGGCCCTTTTCCGCCCGAGCGCCAATGCGCGCCGTTTCCAGAATTCGGCGGAGCGGTTGGCGATGCCGCGCTTGCCGGAAGAGCTCTTCGTCGAGTCCGTCCGCGAGCTGGTCAAGATCGATCGCGAATGGATCCCGACCGCCGAAGGGGCGTCGCTCTATCTCCGGCCGTTCCTGATCGGTACGGAAGTCGCCCTCGGCACAAAGCCATCGGCGGAATACATCTACTGCGTCATTGCTTCGCCGGTTGCCTCCTTTTTCAAGGGCGGCGGATCTGCCGTCACGCTCTGGGTTTCCGAGAATTTCACCCGCGCCGCTCCGGGCGGCACCGGTGCTGCCAAGTGTGGCGGCAATTATGCCGCAAGCCTCTCAGCGCTTGCCGAAGGCCAGCGTGAAGGCTGCGATCAGGTGGTCTTCCTCGATGCCGTCGAAAAGCGTTGGATCGAGGAGCTTGGCGGCATGAACGTCTTCTTCGTCTTCGACGACGGATCGCTGCAGACACCGCCGCTCACAGGCACGATCCTGCCGGGCATCACCCGCGATTCGCTGATCAAACTCGGGCGCGACATGGGCCTGACGGTGCGCGAGGAACCCTATTCGATCGAGCAGTGGCAGGCGGATGCCGAGAGCGGGCGCCTGCGCGAATCCTTCGCCTGCGGCACGGCGGCCGTCGTGACGCCGATCGGCAAGGTGAAGGGCCGCAAGCACAGCTTCACCATCGGCGACGGCAATGCCGGCGCTACGACGCAACGCCTAAAGGCAGCCCTGACCGATATCCAGTTCGGCCGCGCGCCGGACAAGAACGAGTGGCTGGACCGCCTGTTCTAAGCGAACCGTGAACCCATACCCGGCGGGAAAGGTATATGAGCACTCCCGTCGGCTCTGACACAAGAAATCGCATAGTCACCCGAACCATCGGAGTTGTTGTGATGACCAGCGTCAGCGAACGTCCGGGCGGCGAGCCGGGCGCGGAGATTGGTTTTGTCGGCCTTGGCGTCATGGGCCAGCCGATGGCCCTTAATCTCGCAAAGGCAGGCACCAGGCTGGTGGTCTGGAACCGCTCTGCGGCAGCAGCCGATCCGTTGCGCGAGGCGGGTGCCACGGTGGCGGCGAGCGTCGAGGAGGTGTTTGCGCGCACACGCATCGTCATCCTGATGCTGGTCAACGAAACGGTGCTGGACGAGGTGTTGCGGCGGGGTACTCCGGACTTCGCCAAGCTGCTGTCTGGACATATCGTCGTGTCGATGGGCTCCAATCCGCCCGGCTATTCGCGCGGGCTTGCCGCCGATATTCTTAGCGCCGGCGGGCAATATGTCGAAGCCCCGGTTTCGGGGTCGAGGAAGCCTGCCGAGACGGCGCAACTCGTCGCGCTGCTCGGCGGCGATGCGGAGACGGTTGCCGAGGTGCGGCCGCTGCTTGCGCCTATGTGCCGCGAAACGATCCTGTGCGGCCCGGTCGGCAATGCGCTGCTGATGAAACTGACCGTCAATCTCTATCTTTGCACCATGCTTGCGGGGCTTGCCGAAGCCGCGCACTTTGCCGAGAGCAACGGGCTCGATCTTGAAACTTTTCAGGCGGCTATCAATTCCGGTCCTATGGCCAGCGATTTGACACGCGTGAAAATTCCGAAGCTTGTTGCGCGGGATTTTTCAGTGCAGGCGGCGACGGCCGATGCGTTCAACAGCACGAAACTGATTGCGGAGGCAGCTCGCGCCGCGGACATGGCATCGCCCGTCCTCGATCTCTGCCGCACTCTCTATGGTGAAAGCGTCGAACTCGGCAATGGCCGACTCGACATGGTGTCGGTGATCAAGGCGATCGAGGCCCGCACCGAAGCGCTTGGTCGCTCCTAGCAACTCATCGCGCAACCCCTATGTTGGGTTAAGACTTGGGCAGGCATTTCCGGAAGGACGGTCCTATGGACAGCAATCTTTTTGAACAGCTGGGCTTGAAGCATCCTTTGATCGTCGCACCGATGGCCGGTGGTCCTTCGTCGGTAGAACTCGTGGCTGCGGCTTCCGCTGCCGGTGCCCTCGGCGCCATGGGTGGCGCCTATTTAAATGCCGCGACGATCGAAACCTTTGCAGCTCAGGTTCGCCAGCGAACCGACAAGCCGTTTTCGATCAATCTCTTCATTCCGCATTCGATCCCGGAGGTTGGCACCGATCGGCTTGAGCGCGCCGTGGCCGCGACCGCAGGATATCGCCAGGAGTTGGAACTGCCGTCGCCGCAGCTTTCTCCTCCCTACGAAGAGGATTTCGATGCGCAATTCGAAGCTGTCTTGCGCATCAAGCCGGCCTGCTTCAGCTTCGTCTTCGGCCTGTTGCCGGCCGACCATGTACGAGAGGCGAAAAAGGCTGGTATCCCGCTGATCGGCACGGCAACGACACTCGACGAGGCGAAGGCGCTGGAAGAGAGCGGCGTGGATGCGATCGTGCTGCAAGGCTTCGAAGCGGGCGGTCATCGCGGCATTTTCGATGCGAGGGCAGCGGATCCGGAAATCGGCATGCGAGATCTCCTGGCGCAATGCTTCGGCACCGTTCGTTTGCCGTTGATCGCAGCCGGCGGCATCATGACCCCAAGCGATATCCGCGCGGCGCTGCAGGCGGGCGCGCAGGCCGTCCAGATGGGCACGGCCTTACTTGCCTGCGCGGAGGCAGGAACATCGGCACCCTATCGAAAAAAGCTGCTCGAAACGCCGGAGCGCAGGACGCGGACGACGCGCGCCTTTTCGGGCCGCTTTGCGCGCGGGATCGAGAACCGCTTCATGGACGAGATGGATGGGAAGCCGGATGCCATTCTTCCCTTTCCGGCGCAAAACAAGTTCACGCGGGACATACGCGGTGCGTCGACAGCGAAGGGATCGCCGGATTTCCTGTCTCTCTGGTCGGGAACCGGCAAGGGCGAACTCTGGCAGGGGAGTGCCGCCGAATTGATCGGTCGTCTTTTCGCAGAGTGATGCGCTCAAAAAGAAAGGAGCCGACTAGCCGGCTCCCGCATCTCGCAAGGCTGGTCAAGCCTTGATCATTCCATGCCGAGTGCGGCCATATAGGTCTGCAGGATGGATTCTTCTTCCAGACGCTCATTCGCGTCCTTCTTGCGAAGGCGGATGATGGTGCGGATCGCCTTGGTATCGTAGCCGCGGCCCTTGGCTTCGCCCATGACATCCTTGATGTCGGAGCCAATCGCGGCCTTTTCTTCTTCGAGGCGCTCGATGCGCTCGATGAATTGACGCAGTTCCGCCGCGGCCACGTTCTCGACGCTGTTCTCTTCCATGCACTTCTCCTAAAGGGTCTCAAAGGGTCGCTTGCAGCCTGTCGCAAATGAGATCGGTCGGTCACCGATAGAGCACATCGCTTCATGGCTTGCGCGGTATTTCGAATTCGATCGGGCAGTTGACGTGCCGCGAATGGCGCGCAAGGTCAAGCCGAATTGGTGAAGGGAGCGTTAATCTTTCGGCTTGTTCTGCTCGAAAGCGGCTTTTTGCACAGGCGAGGCTTCTTTCTGGTGCAGGTTCTTCCAATCTTCGTAGGGCATGCCGTAGATCACCTCGCGCGACTCATCCTTGCTGACCGGCAGCCCGGCCTCTTCGGCCGCTTCGCGATACCAGTTGGAAAGGCAGTTGCGGCAGAAGCCGGCAAGATTCATCAGGTCAATATTCTGAACGTCGCTGCGTTCGCGCAAATGCGTAACGAGACGGCGGAAGGCAGCGGCCTCGAGCTCGGTCTGCTGTTCCTTGGTGACTTCGGTCATCTCTTTCTCCTCAATTCGCTTGCCGGCTCACGCCTCGTAAGGCCCAGTGCGCGAAGGATAGCGCCTATATTCATGGAGCGCGGGATCGGCATTGATCTCTGCGAAGATCGGTGCCAGGCGATCGGCCCATTCGACAATGCCGGCCTCGTCGCCGATCAGATCCTGGCGGACCTCCAGCAGCGCATGCGCAATACCCTTCGTCATGCAATGGCGAAACATGGTGTCGTTGCGCAAGGCGCCATCATAAGGCTCGTTGTCTCCGATAACGAGATCGGTATCGGCGCCGAGCTTTGCAAGAAGCGGCACGACGGCGCGATCGTCGCTGTCCCAAAGCACGCTAGCATGCCAGGGGCGGGGAACGCCTTTCCATGCCGGCGTGAAAGAGTGCATCGACAGAACCAGGGGTGCCTTGCCGGTCGCTTCCGCCACGGCGGAAATCGTCTCATCCACCGCCTTGTGATAGGGCCGGTGGAAAGCCTCGATGCGGTGGTTCCATTCCTCATCGGTGATCGGATGATTGCCCGGAATGATGGCTCCGTCCGAGATCTTCATGATGAGCGTCGGGTCATCCTCGCCGCGGTTCGGATCGATCAGCAGGCGGGAAAAGCCGCCAAGCACGCCCGGCACATCGAGCCGCGCGCAGAGATGGCGGCATAGGCCCTCGATGCCGATGTCGTAGGCGATGTGGCGGGAGAAGGCGGTCTCCGGCAGGCCAAGGCTGCCATAACGCTCGGGCAGGCGCCGCATGGCGTGGTCGCCGAGAATGACCATGCCTTTGTCACGATTGCCGGGTATGAATTCAAACGGTCTGAAATCGGTCATGCGGATTGTCGATTATTGAAATTTTCAACTCTTTGTTTGATTGCATGTGCGGATGGAAGGTGCAAGGTTTGCAGCTTCGATCGGATGGAGAGCGGCGCATGGTGCCGTCACCATCCCGTGAAGAAAATATAATCGATTAGAGTTGCGTTGACATTCATGGGATGGCGGCGCAAGAAGACGCAACAACGAATAACCGGGAGCCAATTGGAAGCCGTGTCCAGCCAAGTCGCGCCACGTTTCGTTAAGCGGTCAGGCCCGCTCGCCCGAATCGCCTTCCTCATTCTCGCTGCGGCAGCGCCGTTCTTTTTCATGCCGAATGCGGCTCATGCGGATTTCCGAACGTGCAACGGTACGCAGAACCTTGTCGGGGTTGCGATCGGCTATCGCGCCAAGGACGGCTGGGTGACGGAAGGCTGGTGGCAGATTCCGGCCAACACCTGCGCGACTTTGATCGAGGGGCCGCTTCAATCCCGCTATTATTATCTCTACGCAGAAGATGCGGCCCGCGGCGGCCGCTGGACGGGCGACGTCGAAATGTGCGTGGCGGAAAATGAATTCAAAATCCCAGGCGTCAAGGATTGCTACGCGCGTGGCTACCAGAAGATGGGATTCAAGGAATACGACACCGGGCGCCAGGCGAGCTGGATGGTTCAGCTTTCCGAGCCCTCGGGCAGCCAAGAAAGCCAGAATTGATGAGACGAAACCGAAAAGTCAAAATCCTCGCAACGCTCGGTCCGGCCTCCTCTTCGGAGGAGATGATCCAGAAGCTTCATGAGGCCGGCGCGGACCTGTTCCGCATCAACATGAGCCATGCCAGCCATGATGTGATGCGCACGCTGATCCAGCGCATCCGCGCCGTCGAAGCTCGCTGTGGTCGGCCGATCGGCATTCTCGCTGACTTGCAGGGTCCCAAGCTGCGCGTCGGCAAGTTTGCGGAAACCAAGGTCGACCTCAAGCCCGGCCAGACCTTTACGCTCGACAATCAGGATATCCCCGGCGACAACACGCGTGTCTACCTGCCGCATCCGGAAATCCTGGAATCGGTTCAGCCCGGCCACCGCCTGCTGATCGATGACGGCAAGCTGGCGCTGCGCGCCGAAAAGTGCGACGGCAAGAGCATCGTGACAACGGTCATTTCGGGCACCAAGATTTCCGACCGCAAGGGTGTCAGCCTGCCCGATACGCTGCTCGGCGTCGGCGCGCTGACCGACAAGGACCGCGCCGACCTCGACGCCGTTCTCGCGACCAATGAAGTCGACTGGGTTGCGCTCTCCTTCATCCAGCGCCCGGAAGATCTGACGGAAGTCCGCAAGATCTCGCATGGGCGCGTCGGCTTGATGTCGAAGATCGAAAAGCCGCAGGCTGTCGAGCGCATCGAGGAAATCATCGAGCTTTCCGACGCACTGATGGTGGCCCGCGGCGACCTTGGCGTGGAAATGCCGCTGGAAGCCGTTCCCGGCATTCAGAAGCAGCTGATCCGCGCCTGCCGCCGTTCCGGCAAGCCGGTGGTCGTTGCCACGCAAATGCTAGAATCGATGATCTCCGCGCCGGTCCCGACCCGCGCCGAAGTCTCAGACGTCGCGACCGCCGTCTTCGAAGGCGCCGATGCCGTTATGCTTTCTGCAGAATCTGCATCCGGCGACTATCCGGTCGAAGCCGTTTCCATGATGGCCTCGATTGCCGGCACCATCGAGCGCGAGCCGCATTATCCGGGCATCATCTATGCCCAGCGCGCGCTGCCTGAGGCAACCGGCGCCGATGCGATCTCGCTCGCCGCCCGCCAGATCGCCGAGACGCTGAAGCTTGCCGCCATCGTCTGCTACACATCATCCGGCACCACCGGTCTGCGCGCCTCGCGCGAGCGTCCGCAAGTTCCGATCCTGGCGCTGTCGCCGATCATCCAGACGGCACGCCGCCTGTCCGTCGTCTGGGGCATGCACTGTGTGGTCACTCATGATGCCACCGACCTCGACGACATGGTCAACAATGCCTGCCGCATCGTTGCCGAGGAAGGCTTCGGCAAGCCGGGCGACCGCATCATCATTTCGGCCGGTGTTCCCCTTGGTACACCCGGTGCCACCAACATGCTGCGTATTGCCTATATCGGTTCGGACGGCCAGTCCGGCGTGTGATTGCCGACATCTGATTGCGGCAGCACCTTAAACACCCGAAACCCGCTGTCGAAAGACGGCGGGTTTTTTCTTGAAACCGAAGCGTCTGCGATCCCCAAGCAGGCGGATTGAGAAGGAGATATTCCAATGAAAGTCGGATTTATCGGATTGGGCCAGATGGGCAGCGCCATGGCCGTCAATCTCATCAAGGCCGGGCATGAGGTGACTGTCTATAATCGGTCGCGCGACAAGGCCGAGGCTCTGGCCGGCGAGGGCGCCAAGGTTGCCGCGACCGTAGCGGATGCGTGCGGCGGCGAGGCTGTCTTCACCATGCTCGCACATGACGATGCGCTATCGGCCGTCGTCCATGGCGATGGCGGCGTTCTGGCAAGCCTTGGCAAGGGTGCAGTTCATATTTCCGCCAGCACGATCAGCGTCGCCATGTCCGAACGCTTGACCCAGGATCATGCCGCCAAAGGCCAGCGCTTCGTTGCCGCGCCCGTCTTCGGTCGTCCGGAAGCTGCTGCTGCGGCGAAGCTTTTCGTTGCCGCCGCAGGTGCGCCAGACGCCATCCAGTCGGTTACGCCGCTCTTCGAGGCGATCGGTCAGCGGACTTTCGTCCTCGGCGAGGAGCCGAAGTCTGCCAATCTAGTCAAGCTCAGCGGCAATTTCCTCATCGCTTCGGTCATTGAGTCGCTCGGCGAGGCCATGGCGCTGGTCGAGAAGGGCGGTGTCGACCGGCATGCCTATCTCGATCTCTTGACCTCGACGCTGTTCAACGCACCTGTCTACAAGACCTATGGCGGGCTGATCGCGGATCGCAAGTTTCAACCAGCCGGTTTCACCGCGCCGCTCGGCCAGAAGGATATCCGGCTGGCATTGGCTGCCGGCGAGGCGCTGAACGTGCCGTTGCCATTGGCGAGCCTGCTGCGCGATCGGTTCCTCAACCTGCTGGCGCATGGCGGCGAGGAGCTGGACTGGTCGGCGATTGGCGCGTTGGCGGCAAAGGATGCAGGTTTGGTGGGGTAATTGGCTGACCTTGGGAGTGTCATCGCCGACGATTGAGTTCGTGGAGGGTGTGCACCCCCTCTGTCACTTCGTGACATCTCCCCGCCGGCGGCAGGGCTATCGCATATGGAGGCGGACGAGCACCATAAGCTCCTTCTCCCCTTGGGGAGAAGGTGGCCCGAAGGGTCGGATGAGGGGGTTATCGATTTGAATTCATGGATTTTTGTGGTCTTGGCGGGCACCCCCTCATCCGCCTGTCGGCACCTTCTCCCCGCTGGGGAGAAGGGGGACAGCGGCGATCTCCGCTCATATGCGATACCCCTGCCCACAAAGGGGGAGATCGTAGGGAGCTTGCTGCTCTTCCTTTCGAACCGACGAATTGCAGTTTCTGCAGATACGATGTGCCTTGGGGCTCATGGGTGCCGCCCCAATCTCCCCCTTGTGGGGGAGATGTACCGAAAGGGACAGAGGGGGTATCACAGGTGCGGCAAACTGGTGGAAGCCAGGCGAACGAAGCGACCCCTTGCTAACCACCTTCCCACATGCAACCTTCCTCTCTTCAAGAGGAGGGACACCATGCATCTCACCACGCTGCTCGCTTTCGCCGCCGTTTCCTTCATCGGTATCGCAACGCCCGGGCCGACCGTGCTTCTGGCGCTGACCAATGGTTCGCGCTTCGGCGTCAGGCGGGCCCTGCCGGGCATGATCGGTGCCGTTCTTTCTGACGCCGTACTGATCAGCGCTGTTGCCATCGGGCTTGGCGCCCTGCTGGCGGCTTCCGAATTCTGGTTTTCGGCTCTGAAATGGGTCGGCGCGGCCTATCTTGCCTTTCTCGGCATCATGATGCTGCGCTCCAAGGGAAGCATCGACGGCGCTTTGCAGGCGAGCGCGGGCCAGACGAAAGGAACCGCTTTCTCGATTGGGCTGAAGAGCTTCATGGTCGCTGTCACCAATCCGAAGGGTTATCTCTTCTTCTCGGCCTTCCTGCCGCAGTTCATCGATCCCTCGGCGCCGCAGATGCAGCAATATATCGTGCTCGGCGCGATCTTCGCCGCGCTCGATTTCATGATCATGTTCGGCTATGCGGTCTTCGGTTCGCAGGCCGTGCGTGTGCTGAAGTCGGAAGGGGCGAAATGGCTCGAGCGCGCCTGTGGCGGCGCGCTGCTGGCTCTTGCCGGATCGCTGGCGCTCTATCGGCGCGCCGTGAATTAAAGGCCTAGTGGCGGCTTAACGCCGTCTCGAAGACTTCCCTGTCGACATTGCCGCCCGACGTGACCGCGATCACCGTATCGCCGTCGATGTGCTTGCCGTGGAAGAGTGCTGCAGCAAGCGCGACGGCGCCGCCCGGCTCCACCACGATCTTCAAACGGGTGAAGGCAAGCGCCATGGCCTTCTGTGCTTCCTCATCCGTCACGACGAGGCCGAGGCCGCAGAGGCGCTTGAGGATCGGAAAAGTGATGTTGCCGGGCTGCGGTGTGATGATGGCGTCGCAGATCGAGCCCTGCAGTGCGGCATTGCGCTCGATCTTACCCGAGGCCAGCGAGCGCGTGGTGTCATCAAAATTTTCCGGCTCGCATGGATGCACCTTCAGGCCCGGAGCGCGGGATTCGAGCGCCAGTGCAATCCCCGAAGTCAGGCCTCCTCCGCCGCAGGGAACAAGGACGCTGGCCGTCTCGATGCCTTCCTCGGCGGCCTGTTCGGCAATTTCCAGCCCGGTCGTTCCCTGGCCGGCGATCACCTGCGGTTCGTCGAATGGTTTGATGAGCGTCAGACCGCGCTCGCTTGAAATACGTGCGCCGATCTCATCGCGATCTTCCTTTACGCGATCGTAGAGCACAACCTCGGCACCGAAGGCACGGGTATTGGCGATCTTCAGCTTCGGCGCGTCGGTCGGCATGATGATGACAGAGGGAATGCCGTGCAGCTTTGCCGCCAATGCCACGCCCTGGGCATGGTTGCCGGAGGAGAAGGCGATCACGCCTCTGGCCCGCACGTTTGGCTCCAGCGCTGAAACAGCCGACCAGCCGCCGCGAAACTTGAAGGAGCCGGAGTGCTGCAGGCATTCGGCTTTCACGAACAGGCGTCGCCCCGCGATTTCATCGAGAAAGGGCGAGGAGAGCAGCGGCGTGCGGCGCGCCCGACCGCCGAGGCGAGTGCGGGCGGCTTCGATCATTGCGATATCGACCATGGAGGGATCACTCTTTGGATTCAGAAAGACTTCCCTCAATAAAGCGCCCGTCTTTCCTTTAAAACAACGAGATTGTCTCCGTGACACTTCAGGCGATGCCAGGTAGCGAAAGATGTCCGACATTGTAGGTTTGGACACCCAGCCGGGCCGGATCTTTCGGCGGTTCGGCCAGGAGGCGGAAGCGCACCAGCGTCCAGTGTGTCGGCTCGAATGCGGCGACCGAGGCGAGCGCTTCGCCGTTCGAGATGACTTGCGCTGCTGCTTCGATCTCCTTCGCGCGGAGTTCGCCGAGCGATGTCTCGGCATCGATTGTGACCACCTCGCGTGTCGCGAATTTGGTGCGGCGAATATCCCTGGACGTATCGGCGTGCCAGACGATCCAGGTATTGACCTGGGGGCGACCGAAATTCTCCGTCAAGGCTTGGAAGCCTGGGCCGCAGACGAAGTCGCTGAGACCTTCTTCCTGCTGCCAGACGTAGAAGGGCGAGTAGAAATTCTGCCGGCTTTCGGTGACGGCATCGCCCTTTCTCGCCGTCAGGTAGGCCTTGAATTTCAGGCCTGGAAGATTATCGAGCAGCGGACCTTTTTCGCGGATACGGCGATCGATGATCGCCATGTCATAATCCGCTGGGAGGGGAAAGTTATATTGCATGGCGATCATTTGTCATTCCTCCAGCCAGGTCACGGCGCTTCCATTCTGCGCCGCCTGGATACTGATATAGGAGAAGGCGTTCTCCGGCCCCGCGCCGTGTCGGTGGCGCTCGTTCGGGGCGAAGCTGATGCAATCGCCGGCGCGCAGCTCCTCAGCCGGGCCGCCGAAGCGTTCGGCAAGTCCGACGCCGGACAGAACATAGAGGATCTGTCCGTGCGGATGCGTATGCCAGCGTGTCATGACGCCGGGTTCGAGTTCGCAGCGCATGGCTGTGAGGCCGCCGTTTTCGGCGTTCTCCACCAGCGACTCCACCAGGAAGGAGGCCGTGGCGATGCCCTCGGGCGACGGCCGCATATTCGTGCCGGCGCGGTGGATGGCGGGCGATTGCGAAGATGTCGTCTGAGGCATCGCTCTTAGACCTGCTCGATCATCTGCGCGCGGCCGTCAGAGAAGGACCAATCTTCGCGCGTCGCGGTGGTGATGGTAATCATGATGTCTTCGGGGCGGACGCCAGGCGCATCGCCAAGGAGTTCAGCGACGCGTCGATAGAAGGCTTTCTTGACCTCCGTGCTGCGCGGCTTGCCGATCGTGACATCGAAAAAGACGTAATCATCCGAGCGCGGCTTGCTGGCGAAATAGGTCCGATCGAAGACGAGTTCATGCGGCTCCAGCTGATGAATGGACTGGAAGCGGTCGGTCGGCGGTACCTCGAAGGCTTCGATCAGAGCGCGGTGGAAGTTATCCGAAAGTGCCTTGAGATATTCCGGCGACTTGCCGCGCAGAAGGGTGATGCGGGTGAATGGCATGGGATTGCTCCTGTTTCCGTGTCACTTGACGATCATAGAATGCCAGCGGATAATCATCCTGAAAATCAGATAATTCCGAATAAATAGTCCCGAAAATATGGATGGTTATTCATGCGAAAGGTCGTCTTCGATCTCGATGTGCTGCGCAGCTTCGTCACTGGCATGGATCTCGGCAGTTATGCCAAGGCGGCCGACAGGCTGGGGCGTTCGACCTCGGCGATCAGTGCCCAGCTGAAGAAGCTGGAAGAGCAGGCAGGCATGCCGATTTTCCGCAAGGCGGGTAGAGGGTTGGCGTTGACGGAAGCCGGGGAGGCGATGCTTGGCTATGCCCGGCGGCTGCTTGATCTCAACGACGAGGCGGCCACGGCGCTGCATGGGACGGAGCTTGAGGGCTGGGTGCGGCTCGGCTTGCAGGAGGATTTCGGCGAGACACTGCTGCCGGACGTATTGGGTCGCTTCGCCCGTGCCCATCCGAAAGTGCGCATCGAGGCGCGTGTCGTGCGCAATGCGGAACTTGTGGAGCGGGTGACATCAGGCAAGCTCGACCTGGCGCTTGCTTGGAGCGACGGTTTCCGCACTGCTCACACGGATCGTATCGCCGAAGTGCCACTGTGCTGGGTCGGTCCGGCGAATGGCGCTGTGCATTGGCATGCCGACAGCGGTGAGGTCATGCCGTTGGCTTCGCTTGAGGCGCCATGCCTGCTGCGCAACATCGCCACGAAGACGCTCGATCGCGCCGGTATCGGCTGGCGGATATCCTTCGTCAGCCCCAGCCTCGGCGGGCTCTGGGCTGCGACGGCGGCGGGTCTCGGCCTGACACTGCGCACGCCGCTCGGCTTGCCGCCAAAGGTGCGGCAATTGACGCCTGGCGAGGCGGGCCTGCCGGCGTTGCCGACGCTCGATCTCGTCCTGCATCGTGCCGAGGCGGAGGGAAGCCCGGCGACGGAGCGGCTGGCATCCATCATGTTGCAGGCAGTGCGGCAGACCATCGAGACCGTGCCGCAGAGCCGCATATTCGAGGATGCGCCTAGTCACGACGATGTCGTCATGGCCTGAGATACGGCAGCGGATTCCGAAGATTCCTCCGTCAGGCTGGCGATGCGGATTTCAGCCTGTGCGGCAAGCACTTGCAGATCGCGCGGCTGGCCCGCCAGCCTTTCCATGGCGGCGATCGCGACATCCGTCGTTACATAATCCGGCTTGTGGCCGAGATTGCGGATGGTGATGAGTTCGGCGCCTGCGATATCGCGGGCGAGCCCGCGCGAATGCAATTCCTCCAGCACGACATCATCACTGTCGCCGGTGATGATGATGGTGGGCGCCTTGATCTCGCTGTAGCGCGGCGCGTGAGCGGAGACATAGGCAAAGAGATTGACCACGTCGATTGCGTTGTTGCGGAAGGTCTGGGGCCGCAACACCAGTTCCGGTGCCGTCTTCATGATATAGTCCGCTGGTCGTGCATTTGGGCGGAAGATGCTGAGCGTGCCGGTCTCGACCCGGCGCAAGCCGAGCGGGATGACGAAAAGCTGAGTGAAGAGCCAGCCGAAGACGGGGGTGGCGGCAAGCGTATAATACCAGTCGACGCCGCCCGACCAGGGGTGCGTCGCCGGGGAGAGGAAGAGCAGCCCCTCGGTCTTCTCCGGATGTCGCATGCCGAAAGCGGCCGCGATCGCACCGCCGAAGGAGTGGCCGATGATGATGGCGCTCCTGATGCCGCGCTTCTCCATGAGCTTGGCAATGGCATCGGCCTGACCGGAGGGAAGGGCATTTTCGGCAGGCCCGCGTTCGGAATAGCCGTGACCGGGGCGGTCGACGAACAGCATTTCAGCGCGGCCGGCCAAAGGTGCGGCAAAGGCTTCGAACTGATCTCGCAGATTGCCGCTCGCCCCATGGATAAAAACCAAGGCCGGCAGATCAGCTGTTGCCGGGCGCGGCAGATGCACGGCATTGAGGCGATAGCGGCCGATATCGGTAAGCTCGCCAATATTGGGATAGGCCTGCTCGATGGCACGGGTTTTGTAGGCGGAAAAGCCTGCGGCGAAAACGATAAGGATAACGATGACGGCGAACAAAGAATCGATCATTGCGGCACGGATCAAATATCTTAAGACGCTAATCTAGCGCGATATTGCGGCTTTTCATCCCTCCAAATGCGATTTCCGCCGGGAGACCGCCGCATGCAATCAGGTGCGGCTGCCGGCAAGTTTTTCCGAGAGCTTGCCCGCTTCTTCCTGGGCCGATCGATTCGCCGGGTAGACCTCCAGAAAGCGGTCCCAGATCTTCAGGGCCTGTGCGTCGTTGCCGCGCTCGGTCAGCATCGCCGCCATGCCGGCCAGCGCGCCGAAATGGCGCGGCTCGATGCGCAGGACCTGATTTATGTCTTCCATCGACTTGCGATAGTCGCCGATCGCAAAATTGAGCGTGGCGCGTCGGTTCCAGCCTTCGACATAGTCGGGCTTCAGCGAGATCACCTGATCGAGATAATCCATCGCGGCGGCATTACGCTTTTCCTGAATGGCCTTGCCGGCCCATTGCATCAGGAGATTGATGGTGGCGCTGCCGGAATCGCTGAGCTCGGCACTGATCTGGTCCGCAATCAGGCTTGCCTGGTCGGGATCGCGCTGCCGCTTGAGCGCTGTGAACAGATTGTCGAGCTGCTGCTTGGGCGACAGGGTGCCGGAGGAATCGCCGGAATTCTGCTTTTCCACAGGGTTTGGCTCATCAGCCAGCGCCGCATGGGGTGCAGAGGCAGCCAGGGCAAGGAGAATCGGCAGGGCTAGATATGACAAAGCAAAAACGCGCATGGCGGGCATAGTAGCCCGCCAATGTCGAAGATCAAAACAAATTTGATGCGATCAACTAAAACTGAGGCCCGATCCATGGGATCTGAGCCGCGCGCTATATCAGCCCTGACGAGCCTTGTAGCGCGGGTTCAGCTTGTTGATGATGTAGATGCGGCCCTTGCGGCGAACGAGACGGTTGTCACGGTGGCGCGCCTTGAGCGACTTGAGCGAATTCTTGATCTTCATTTTTCTGATCCGCGATCTCTGAGGGGGAATGTCACATTCGCCCGGGTCTTTTAACAATCAAAAGCGCGCTCGGGGCGCGCTCTTTAGGGTGGGGAGCAAATACCCTGTCATACCGGGCCTGTCAACCATGTCAGGGCTTTTTCCCGCTGCTCTTAGCGGAGAAGCTGTGTGACATGGCCCATCTTGCGGCCCGGCCGGGCTTCGGTCTTGCCGTAGAGATGCACGAGCGTGTCGTCAAGGCGCAGCCATTGCGGCAGTGCCAGGATGTCGTCGCCGATCAGATTTGTCATGACACAATCCGAATGGCGCTGAGGATTTCCGAGCGGCAGGCCGGCGACGGCGCGGATGTGCTGCTCGAATTGCGAGATGACGCAGGCGGCTTCCGTCCAATGGCCGGAATTATGGACGCGCGGCGCCATTTCATTGGCGATCAGGCTGCCATCGGCGAGCACGAAGAACTCGATACCGATGACGCCGACATAACCCAGCGCCGTCAATATCTTCTCCGCAGCGTCGCGCGCAGCCGCGGCCGTCTCCTGCGAAATGCTCGCCGGCAGCGTCGAGGTGTGGAGAATACCGTTGCGATGAACGTTCTCCGCCGGATCGTAGCAGGCGACCTTTCCGTCGCTTCCGCGGGCAGCGATGATCGAGATTTCGCGCTCGAAGGATACGAAGCTTTCCAGAATCAACGGCACGCTGCCCAAGGCTGCATAACCGCCTTCGGCGCTGTCGGCGGCGGAGCGATAGACGCGCTGCCCTTTGCCGTCATAGCCGAGACGGCGCGTCTTTAGCACGCCCTGACCGCCGAAATCGGCGAGCGCCTTTTCGAGATCGTCCTGGCTGTCGACGGCATGAAAACGGGCCGTCGGAATGCCACAACCATTGATGAAGCTCTTTTCGGTCAGCCGGTCCTGCGCCATTTCAAGCGCCTTGGGCGGCGGATAGACCGTTACCTGCAAGGCAAGATCCTCAGCGGCGGTCACGGGCACATTCTCGAATTCATAGGTCACGACATCGCAGCGCTTCGCCAGTTCTGCAAGCGCGGCCGCATCGTCATAGGCGGCCGCTATCTGTGCGTTGGCGACATGGGCGGCCGGGCAATCCGCCTGGGGCTCGAGGATGACGGTGCGAAAATTCAGGCGTGCGGCCGCCATGGCCAGCATGCGGCCGAGCTGGCCACCGCCGATGATGCCGATCGTCTTCGCGTTCATAGGTCGTCCATCGGATATTCGGCGACCGCCGCGCTCTGGCGGGCCCGCCATTCGTCGAGCCGGTCGGCGATCTCTTCATCGCCAAGCGCCAGCACGGCGGCGGCAAGAAGGGCGGCATTGACCGCGCCGGCCTTGCCGATCGCAAGCGTGCCGACGGGAATGCCGGCCGGCATCTGCACGATCGAGAGAAGACTGTCCTGCCCGGAGAGCGCGCGGGATTGCACCGGCACGCCGAAGACCGGCAGCGGGGTCATGGAAGCCGCCATGCCCGGCAGGTGTGCTGCGCCGCCGGCGCCAGCGATGATGACCTTGAAGCCCTCGTCCTTTGCGCCCTTGGCGAAGTTCACCAGCCTGTCCGGCGTACGATGAGCGGAAATGATGCGCGCATCATAGGTGATTTCAAGCGCTTCCAAGGTGTCCGCAGCATTCTTCATGGTTTCCCAGTCGGACTGGCTTCCCATGATGATGGCGACAGGCGGTCTTTCGGTCAGCATCGTTGCGTTGTGCTCCTCAGGCGATGATATCGGGTATAATCTGGTCTTCCAGCTTGGTTAGCTTGTCCTTGATGACGAGCTTCTTTTTCTTCATGCGCTGGATACGAAGGGCGTCGCAGCCCGTTTCAATCATGGCATTGATTGCGGCATCATAATCCTCGTGTTCCTGGCGCAAACGCGCCACGATCAGCCTGATTTCCGCCTGTTCCTGATCGGCCATGTTCATTTCCCCAGCATATCGCGGAATCGCATTCGTTCCGCCTCCTGAATTCCGCAAGCTCCTATCACCAAATGACGATAACGGGAAGTTATCCTTCATCACGAATTTGCCGCCTATAGGCCACGTTTTCGCCTTCGACAAAGGCTCGATCTTATGGCACAGTGGGAGGGTTGACACCTAGAGCCTTGGCGAATGGATGGTCAGGGCTCTTAAGAGGAAGGAAGGGTCATATGACTGTTCAAGCTCATCTTGAATCGCTCGAAAAGAAACATGTCGCGCTTGAGGAGGCGCTCCATGCGGCAATGTCATCTCCCTCTAGCAATGATACGGAAATAGCCGACATCAAACGCAGGAAACTGCGCGTCAAGGACGAAATCCAACGTCTGCGTTCCTCAGTCCACTGAGGCAACGTTCCAAAGTTTAAAAGCCATCGATCTTGAGGGCAAGAGAGGCGGATCGAAAGGTCTTAAGGCAAATTCCCAGTCAGGATCGATGAGCATTTCCGTTTAACGGATGCGCCAACTTCATAGCGTCGGAGGTAGGGGTTGGCGCAATTTTCCCCATCTTATGCAACAAATGTCGTCGGTGACGACTCTTGGCTCGTTGTGATCCTCCGGCAAATCTCGCAAATTGCCGAAATTCGAGGCGCCGAGATGATATGACGACAATCGGGCTGGCTGCATTCATCGAAAGCGGCCGGATTCTGATGGCGCGTCGCGCCGCAAACAAGCAGTATTATCCGGGACATTGGGATTTAGTTGGCGGCCATGTCGAGGCGGATGAGCCTATCGTTGCCACGCTCATCAGAGAAGCCCGCGAAGAGGTCGGTGTTACACCTGTCGCCTTCCGCTATTTGGGTTTCTTCAAAGATAGCCGATACGAAACCACCTATCATTTATATGAGGTTACAGGCTGGTCCGGCGGATTGCCCAGGTTGATCGGACACGAACATACCGATTTGGCGTGGGTGGCATTGAATGATACCAGCTTTGTCGTGCCACTGGCTCATCCAGAAGTCATGTCGTTTCTGTCACCGGCTTAGCTCTAGCGGCGGCAGGCCAAAACCTCGATTCGTGTTGCAGTGATTGCCTGCCAAATGCCGCAAAGCGAAGGTCTCTTTTCAGGACCAGAATTGATCCAGCCACAAATTCAGCTTGTCGAAGCCGCGGCTGTTGACCGCATAGATGCGTTTCGTGCCTTCGTTGGTGACGGAAACGAGGTTGCTGTCGAGCAGCGCCTTGAGATGCTGTGAGACGGCCGGGCGGCTGATCGGCAGGCCCTGCGCCAGTTCGTTGACCGTCTTGGGTGCGCGGCGCAATTCCTCCAGCAGATGACGCCGGTTCGGATCCGCGATGGCTGCGAAAGGGTCCATGGTCGACATGGGCGAAAGCTACGTCAAACACCAAAGGGCGGCAAGTTAATTGTGCGCTGCATGATATATTGTGAGAATGGTCGCTTGCGAAGGTTCGCGTCATGAGTGTCCTCTGCTGCGAATTGCCGGTTTCAGCCGCTGCCCCTTGTCAGAGCGAGCTAACGGATTTACTCACGATTATCGAACCGGTGCGCCGTCGCTGACGATGGAAGCCGAAACCATGGAAGCTCGCATGACCGTGCCCGAAGATCGTTGCCGCCTAGTTCTCATCGTTCCCGACATTGCCGATATCGAGCAGCGGGCGAAGGCGGTGGCCGATGCCTTGAGGGGCGGAGACGTCGCCTCGGTTATCATTCCTCAATATGGTCTCGATGACAGCACCTTCCAGAAACATGCGGAAAAGCTGGTGCCGGTCATCCAAGCCGCAGGTGTGGCAGCGCTCATCGCCGGGGACAGCCGCGTCGCGGGCCGTGCCAAGGCTGATGGGTTGCATATTGCCGGCAATATCACCGAGCTTACCGAAGCCGTCGAAAAATTCGTGCCGAAGCTGATCGTCGGCGGTGGCAGCGCGGCCGACAGACATAGCGCGCTGGAGGTCGGCGAGCTCAGGCCGGACTATATCTTCTTCGGCAAGTTTGACGGCGACATCAAGCCGGAGGCGCATCCGAAGAACCTGGCACTCGGCGAATGGTGGGCCTCGATGATCGAAATTCCCTGCATCGTCATGGGTGGCACCGATCCGAAGTCGGCGCTGGACGTAGCCCTGACGGGTGCCGAGTTCGTCGCGCTGCATCAGGCGGTTTTTGCCGACCCTGCGGCAGCCCCCTCCATCGTCGCGGAAGTGAATGCGCTTCTGGACGAAAAAGCGCCACGGTTTGAGGATTGATAGCGATCCATGTCGTCAGCGCCTCGATTCCGCCATCGATCCTTCCTTGCCGTGCTTGCAGCCGGGCTCGCGGCATTTCCGTTGCTGGCCGCAGCGCAATCAGGCAACAGTGATACGTCGCTGCCCGGTGTTTCGCAGCCGGCGGAGAAGGGCGCGCGTCCCGATGACAACGCACAAACCGACGACGACACAACTGTGCCGGCTGCACCGCAGCATAACGACAATGTCATGACGCGGCCTTTGGGCGCCGATGCCGGCACCTTCAAGACCGAAAAGATTCAGCCGGGCGCGGAGCCGAAAGCTGACAGCGACATCAAGCCATCTCAGGGTGTCGGGGTTTTCGAGCGCATGGGGGCAAACTTGCCCGACCTGCCGCCGGAACGGCCCTTCACCGGCAAGGTGGACGATGCTTATGGCGCCTTCCAGCGCGGCTATTACCTGACCGCCTTCCAAAAAGCATTGCCGCGGGCGCAGCTTGGCGATCCGGCCGCACAGACCTTGATCGCAGAGCTGATGGCACAGGGCCTGGGCGTTAAACGCGACACGAAGGACGCCGCCTTCTGGTACGGCAAGGCGGCCGAGGGCGGCGATCCCACGGCGATGTTCAAATACGCGCTGATCCTGATGGAAGGGCGCGATGTGCCCCGCGATCAGAAGAAGGCCGACGACTGGATGAAGAAGGCGGCCGATGCGGGTCAGCCTTCGGCGGAATTCAACGTAGCCCAGATGCTGACGGCCGAAAATCCTGGCCCCAAGGGCCTGCAGATGGCGCTTCCCTATTATGAGAAATCTGCCGAGCAGGGCATCGCCGACGCGCAATATGCCGTGTCGCAGCTCTATCTCAACCTTCCCGACCTGCCGCCGGAAAAGAAAGCGCGTGCGCGGGAATGGCTGTCGCGTGCCGCCAATGCCGGCTTCGATACCGCACAGCTCGACATGGGCATCTGGCTGATCAACGGCACCGGCGGCGCACAGGATCTCGAAAACGGCTTCAACTGGATGAGGGTTGCAGCCTATCGCGGCAACGTCGTTGCGCAGAACAAGCTGGCGCATCTTTATATCAACGCCATCGGCACGAAGCAGGATCCGGTGGCGGCCGCTACCTGGTATGTCATTTCCCGCCGTGCCGGCCTGAAAGACCCCGAGCTCGAGGATTTCTATCAAGGGATCGAGGACTATCAGCAGAAGGCGGCCATCGACGCAGCCAACAAGTATCGGCGTGCGCGATAATAAAGTGTCGGATTGAGCCCTGGCGGAGCTGATCTGAGGTCAGTTTGCGTCTGCCATGGTCTCGCCACTTGAAATTCCCCCGATTTTATGGTCTTGAGGCCGCCAATCTTTATTTCCGCTGACGCTCCCGCTCCGTCGGGGCCTGCTTTCAGGCCCGATCAGCGCTTTCTGCATTACCCAAGGAAACCCGATGGCCCGTTCTGCTCTTCTCAATGTCATGGTTCAGGCTGCCCTCAAGGCAGGTAAGTCGCTCAGCCGCGATTTCGGCGAAGTGCAGAACCTGCAGGTTTCGGTGAAGGGACCGGGCGATTTCGTCAGCCAGGCGGATCTGAAGGCGCAGAAGATCATCCGCGACGAGCTGTTGAAGGCACGCCCGACCTACGGTTTCCTCGGCGAGGAAGGTGAAGAGGTCAAGGGCACGGATGGCGCTCATCGCTGGATCGTCGATCCACTCGACGGTACCACCAATTTCCTGCACGGCATTCCGATGTTTGCCGTTTCGATCGCGCTAGAGCGCAACGACGAGATCGTCGCCGGCGTCATCTTCAATCCGGCGACCGACGAACTCTATACGACCGAACGCGGCGGCGGCGCATTCCTCAACGATCGTCGTCTGCGCGTCGCCTCGCGCCGTGTGCTGTCGGACAGCGTCATCGGCTGCGGCGTTCCGCATCTCGGCCGCGGCAATCACGGCAAGTTCCTGGTCGAGCTGCGCCATGTGATGGGCGAAGTCGCGGGCGTGCGCCGTCTCGGCTCTGCATCGCTCGATCTTGCCTATGTTGCTGCCGGCCGCTTCGACGGCTTCTGGGAAACCGGCCTGTCTCCCTGGGATATTGCAGCCGGCATTCTGCTGATCCGCGAAGCCGGCGGTTTCGTCTCGGATTTCCATGGCGGCACGGACATGCTCGGCACCAATTCGATCATCTGCGGCAACGAACATATCCAGAAAGCACTCGCCGAAGTGGTTAAGCGACCGATCCCGACGAAGTAAGCCATTCCTCTGTTCGCTTTTTCAGATGACAAAACAGTCTGTTGCCAACGGACTGTTTTGTGCTTTCCGTCTCTTCAATTCGGCACAATGTTGCTCTAGTCTCCGCCTGCGGAAGATGCGGTGTCGGAGCGTGTGATGGAAAATGTGAATCTGTCGGATCTCGGATCGACCGACAACGTATCGGGAAATTACGCCTACAAGCTTTCCAGCCCGATGGCTTTCTTCTGGACGATGGTTCTTTTCCTGGTCATCGTCGGCTTCATCGTGGCAATCCTTTTCCGCCAGGCGCAGGTCGCCTTCCTGCACAATCCCGGCCTCAATGGCCTGATCGTCGGCGTTCTGGTCGTCGGCATTCTCCTGGTCTTCAACCATGTGCTGATGCTGAGGCCGGAGGTTCGCTGGTTCAATCATTTCCGTGCCGTCGGCAATGCGGACAAGGTCGGCCGCAATCCGCGGCTGCTGGCGCCGATGCGGGCGCTGCTTGGCAACCGCCGGGCGATGCAGCTATCCACCGCGACGCTGCGCTCGATCCTTGATTCGATCGCCACGCGTCTCGACGAATCGCGCGATACCTCGCGCTATCTCATCGGTCTGCTCGTCTTTCTCGGCCTTCTCGGCACTTTCTGGGGTCTGATCGGCACGATCGGCTCGATCAACGACGTCATCCAGGGCCTCGATGCCGGCACCGGCGACACCGGCGATATTCTGAGCGCCCTGAAGACCGGGCTTTCCGGCCCGCTGGTGGGCATGGGTACGGCCTTCTCGTCGTCCCTGCTCGGCCTTTCCGGCTCGCTGATCCTCGGCTTCCTCGACCTGCAGGCGGGCCGCGCGCAGAACCGCTTCTATACCGAGCTCGAAAACTGGCTTTCCTCCGTTACCGATGTCGGTTCCGACCTCACGCCTGTCATCGAAAGCGCGGCCGGTGCTTCCTCGGAAGATGTGCGGGCGCTGTCGGACTATCTGCGCAAGATCGCGGAGGAGGGCGGCGGCCAGCGTTCGGTGACCGCCATGGCAAACCTTGCCGAAGGCATTCAGGGCCTGGTCAAGAACATGCGCAACGAACAGCAGATGCTGCGCGATTGGATCGAGGCGCAGCAGGAAGAGGCGAAATCGATGCGCCGCACGCTCGATCGCCTCGCAGACCGGATCAGCCATACCGAGAAGACCGGGAGCAAGTAGGCCATGGCGCTCGCCCGCAACCGACGCCATCAGAGAAGCGTCGACTACTGGCCCGGCTTCGTCGACGCGTTGTCCACGCTGCTGATGGCGATCATGTTCCTGCTGACGGTATTCGTCGTTGGCCAGTTCATCCTCAGCCGTGAGATTTCGGGGCGCGACGAGGTGCTCAATCGGCTCAACAGCCGCATCAACGATCTGGTGCAGCAGCTGGCGCTGGAGAAGGGCAGCAAGCAGGATCTGGAGGATGCCGTCGCCAATCTGCAGGCGTCGCTGTCCTCTGCGGAGACAGAGCGCTCGCGGCTGCAGGCCCTGCTTGCAGCAGGCTCGGGCAGCAGCCAGGCCGCGGAAAAGCGGGCCGGATCGCTTTCGCAGGAGCTTGACGAGCAGAAGCAGGTGAGCGCGCGGGCAATGAGCCAGGTCGATCTGCTCAACCAACAGATTGCCGCCCTGCGCAGCCAGATCGCCGCTATCGAAGCTGCCCTTCAGGCATCGGAAGCCAAGGATCAGTCATCGCAGGTGAAGATTGCCGATCTCGGCCGGCGGCTGAATGTGGCACTGGCGCAGCGTGTGCAGGAGCTGAACCGCTATCGTTCCGACTTCTTCGGCCGTTTGCGCGAAATCCTTTCCGACCGCGATAACATCCGCATCGTCGGCGACCGCTTCGTGTTCCAATCCGAAGTGCTGTTCCCATCGGGTTCTGCCGATCTCAATCCGGCCGGCCAAACGGAGATGACCAAACTTGCAGCGGCTCTCATCGATCTTTCCAAGGAAATTCCGCCCGAGATCAATTGGGTACTGCGCGTCGATGGCCACACCGACAATGTGCCGCTTTCAGGCAATGGGCGTTATCCGGACAACTGGGCTCTGTCATCCGCGCGCGCCATCGCTGTCGTCAAGTTCCTGATCTCGCAGGGCGTGCCTGCCGACAGGCTGGTCGCGGCGGGCTTCGGTGAGTTCCAGCCGATCGCACCAGGCGATACGCCGGATGCCCGTGCCACCAACCGCCGCATCGAGCTGAAGCTGACGGAAAAATAATCAGTCATCGCTCCGGCGATGCGATACTATCGAGGCGCGCTTGCAGGAATTGCCGCACGGCTTCGCTGTCACTGAGGCCGATTGCGGTCCGATAGGCATTGGTGGCGTTTTCCATATCGCCAGTCTCGGTCAGCAGATGAGCGCGTACGGCCCAGTAAGGCTGATAGTTGACGATGTCGCGCCCGGCCATTCGGTCAAGAAGAGCCAAGCCCGCAGCAGGGCCTTCCACTCTGCCCGTCACAGCGGCGTGGCTGACGCGCGCGCCGGTCGTCGGCTTCATGATCACAAGCGCTTCATAGAGTCTGGCAAGAGCGGCCCAGTCTGTCATGCCCGAGCGTCGCCGGTCGGCATGCACGGACTGGATCGCAGCCTGACACTGGAATGGACCGAAACGCCCGAATGCACCGGCCCTTCGCAACAGATTGTCGGCTTCCACGATCATTTCGGCATCCCAAAGGGCCATGTCCTGCTCGTCGAGAGGGACATATCGTCCATTCGCATCGCGCCGTGCCGCGCGACGGGATTGGCTGTAGAGCATCAGCGATAACAAGCCCGCAGCCTCCGGTTCCTCGGGCAAGGTCGCAAGCAGAGTGCGGCCAAGCCAGATCGCCTCATCCGCTAGGGATCCTTGCTTGCCGATCTCTCCGTCGACCCCGTCCCAGCCGAGGCCATAGGCGGCATATATCGCCGAGAGCACGCTTTCCAATCGGTCCGGCAACACGGACCGTTCCGGAACGATAAAGGGAATATGTGCGTCGCGAATCTTGATTTTTGCCCGTACCAGCCGCTGGCTCATGGCTTGCGGCGAAACGAGGAAGGCCTTGGCGATGGTCGCGGCGTCGACGGCCAGCACGGATTGCAGCATCAGCGGGGTGTGAGCCGAGCGATCCAAAGCCGGATGGGCGCAGACGAAGAGGAGTTTCAGACGCTCATCCGGAAAGGCGGAATTGTCGGCATTCATGCGTTCCTCCGCTTCTTCGAAGGCCATCATGATCCTGTCGCGCGCTCCGGCCCTGACGCTTTCGTGCCTGACCCGGCGAAGGAGGTTACGCTTGGCTACAACCAGCAGCCAGGCTTCCGGATTGTCGGGAATGCCACGTTCCGGCCAAGTACTCAGCGCTGCAGCGATCGCATCGGACAAAGCATCCTCGGCCGCCGGCACGTCGCGGAAGCGTGTGGCGAGAAAGGCAATCAGCTTGCCGTAGGATTGACGCGCCGTTTGCTCGGCGGCGCGTCCGGCATCCAACGTCATGTGATGGCTACATCTGCAGTCGCGGCCGTATCTCGACCGAACCCTGCTGGGAGATCGGGACGCGCAGCGCCCATTCCAGCGCGGCATCGAGATCCGGCACGTCGATCAGGTAGAAGCCGCCAAGCTGCTCCTTACCTTCAGGGAAGGGACCGTCCTTTACCTCATGGTCCTCGCCCTGGCGACGGACGACCGTTGCCGTTTCCGGCGCCGTCAATCCCGCGCCCCCCGTCATGATGCCGGCCTGGATAAGGGCCTGCGTATAGGCGACCCAGCCGTTCTTATAAGTCGGATCGGCACGACGCCCAAAATCCTCGGCTGATTCACGAATAATCAAAGCATATTGCATGAGAAAAGTCTCCCATTTGCAGTTTTGACGATGGCCGAACGGCGTAACCTGCAAAGCTGAATGCCGGAATATACAACACCGCTGGCAAAACGGCTTCCTGCCGCTTCGATATGATGAGCCGTGAGCCTGCGTGAATTCGACACTCGCGGAAAGATTTTTTGAAATTTGTGGCCGAAAAATCAAACGGCCGGCATGCCCGAAGGGCAGCCAGCCGTTGATGGCTTTGCAGCGAGTGCGTGACGCGAGAATTATGCGGTGGCGGTGGTCTGGTCGTCGATGACGGCGCCGCCGACGTGGGCCTTGATCGATTCGATGGCATGCAGGGCCGAGGCCTTCGCCTTATAGCCTTCCGAACCGAACATGGTTTCGCCGTTCGAGGCCTTGAAGCGGAAGCGAAACTCGCCAGCCTTGTCCTTGTAGACTTCAAATTTATACATGGTTCTCGTCTCCTAGAATCGCGTCAGCGCGGGATAACGCCGAAAATCTAGCTCAACTTTGAAACTATTTCTACAAGGTTGTATTTGGCACGACTTGCCCGATTATCGCTATTTCGCAATGAGCATATGCTCCTCGATGCCGGCATCGAATTGCAGGCGGGCGAGCTTCGCATAGATCCCGCCGTGGCGAATCAGGCTCTGGTGCGTGCCTTCCTCGACGATACGGCCCTGATCCAGCACCAGAATGCGGTCGGCCTTGAGGACGGTCGCCAGGCGGTGAGCGATGACGAGGGTCGTGCGCGCCTCCATCAAGCCCTCCAGCGCCTTCTGAACGAGCGTCTCGCTTTCGGCATCGAGAGCGGAGGTTGCTTCATCGAGCAGCAGGATCGGCGCATTCTTCAGGATGGCGCGGGCAATGGTGACGCGCTGGCGCTGGCCGCCTGAAAGAGTGACACCGCGCTCGCCGACCTGCGTATCATAGCCTTGTTCGAGGCGTGAAATGAACTCGTCCGCCTGAGCGGCGATGGCGGCGGCGCGCACCTCGTCGCGCGAGGCGCCAGGGCGGCCGAAGGCGATGTTGTCATGAATGGAGGCTGCGAAGATGGTGGTGTCCTGAGGGACAATTGCGATGCGCTCACGCAGGGCATCCGGCAGCACATCGCGCGCATCGACACCATCCAGGGCGACGTGGCCCTTCTGCGGATCGTAAAAGCGCAGCAGCAGCGAAAAGATGGTGCTCTTGCCGGCGCCCGACGCGCCGACGATTGCGACCGTTTCCCCCGGCTTCACGGAGAAGGAGAGCCCATGCAGTGCCGATCTGTTCGGTCGCGACGGGTAAGAGAAATGGACGTCGGAAAATTCCACGCGACCCTGTGGCGGCTGCGGCAAGGGCAGGGGATTGGCCGGAGGTACGATCGGCGATACCTCTGCAAGGAGCTCGCCCAGGCGATCGGCAGCACCTGCAGCCTGGGAGAGCTCGCCCCAGACTTCCGACAGCGAGCCCAACGAGGAGCCGGCGATGACGGAATAGAGCAGGAACTGGCCGAGCGTGCCGGCCGACATCGTGCCGGCGAGCACATTCTGCGCACCGACCCAGAGAACCGCGACGATGCTGCCGAAGACCATGGCAATGGCAAAGCCCGTCAGCAGCGAGCGGGATTTGATCGCCGCACGTGCCGCCTGATAGGCATCCTCAACGGCGCTGCCGTAGCGCAGAGCGGCGGCGTTCTCGCCGTTGTAGGCCTGAATGGTGCGGTTGGCCGCGATGGTCTCGTTGGCATAGGCGGATGCCTGCGCCAGTGTCTCCTGCGCGGCTCGCGAGCGCTTGCGCACGGAACGGCCGAAACTGACCAGCGGTAGAACGATGATCGGGATCGCGATCAGCACGATGCTCGAGAGCTTCGGACTGGTGACGATCATCATGATCACTGCGCCGAGACAGAGAATCAGGTTGCGCAGCGCAACGGAGGCGGTGGCGCCGACCGCAGACTTGATCTGCGTCGTATCCGCCGTCAGCCGCGAGACGATCTCGCCGGACTGATTGACGTCGAAGAAGGAGGGCGACAGCCGCGTCACGTGGTCGAAGACCTCGCGGCGCATATCGGAGACGATGCGCTCGCCGATGGATATGACGAAGTAATAGCGCAGCGCGCTTGCAGCCGCGAGCAACAGGGCCATGATCATGATCGCTACGAAGTAGCTGTCGATCAGACCGCGATCGGCCTGATCGAAGCCGTGATCGATCATACGGCGGACGGCGACCGGCAAGGCGAGCGAGGTAACGGCGGCGATGACGAGCGATATGATTGCGCCTGCCACCATGCCCCGATATCGCCTGAGGTATGGCGCCAGTCG
The DNA here is from genome assembly GCF_009176305.1 of Martinezella dioscoreae. GTDB lineage: Bacteria > Pseudomonadota > Alphaproteobacteria > Rhizobiales > Rhizobiaceae > Rhizobium > Rhizobium dioscoreae. The sequence goes on from NZ_BLAJ01000001.1 coordinate 276,678, forward strand.
TCCGAGAGGACGGATCGAACGGTTTTTCTTTTCCTCAGCCTGGCCAGTCTCTGACAAGTCGTCTCCAATCCCCATATCAGCAAGGGACTCGACGTTTTCGCCCCTTGTTATCGCCGCTGCCTTCATGTATAGGCACGCCATCTTAATTGGAAGCCGTGGCCTTTAACGGACTGCGGCTTCATTTATTCAATCGGTTCGGTTGCCGCAATGCCTTGCGACAAATGGACCCTGGCATGACAGGAAGATTGTTATGAAGGCCAACATCCATCCCGACTACCACACCATCAAGGTGGTCATGACCGACGGCACCGAATATGAAACCCGCTCGACCTGGGGTTCTGAAGGCGCTGTCATGAACCTCGAAATCGACTCCAAGTCCCATCCGGCTTGGACCGGCGGCAACCAGCAGATGATGGACCGTGCCGGCCGCGTTTCGAAGTTCAACAAGCGCTTCGGCGGTCTCGGCATCTAATCGCATTGCGATTTGCCGCTTGAAAAAAGCCCGGTTTTGCCGGGCTTTTTTGCGTTGATACAGAGCTCGCACCCTCATCGCACACGCCGCAGGTAATCGGCACGGTCGAACGGATTTGCCGCTGCGCGCTCCCGTACACGGTGCGGACCCGATAAGGGCATATGGTGATCGAAGGCGTGCTCCAGGACGCCGGCTCCGCCCGACAATCCCGGCAATTGCCTTTGGATCGTGTGGATCATCGATGATGCCACCGTGCCCTCCAGTCGTGCGATACCATCGTCGATCAGCGATCTTCTCATCGATGCGCCGGATTTCGCGAGCAGGCTGTGCACGCCAGCCAACGCCGTTGCCGGTATCTCGACGTGAAAATGCTCGATAGGCTCGCATAGGATCGTCTGTGCGGATGAAAGCGCGGATGCGAGCACCAGCGGCGTCAGCTTGCGGAAGTCGACCGCCGTGCTCGCCGGCGAACTTTGCCGCGCCGCCGTCATGGCGACGTGGCAATCGATGATCTGCCAGCCGAAAAGACCTTCCTTGAGCGTTTCGAACGTAGCTTCCTCGACTGCCCGATAGAAGCTTGCCGGCATCTGGCCGACATCCACCTCGAGGGCAAAGCTGTTTCCGCTGCCTTCCGGCCGTGGCTCGACGCGCAAGCCGATGGTTGCGAGAAACGGATTGGGCTCCTTGAATATGTGCTCAACCGCGCTTCCCGTTCCAGCCGGCCTTTCGACATAGATGACGGTGCTTTCCTCGAAGGCGATGTCGAGGCCGAACTCGGTCGAGAGGGTTGCCTGGATGACCTCCTTCTGCACTTCGCCATAGAGCGAGACATATATGTCGCCTGTTTCCTCATTGGCGCGCAGGTTGATGAGCGGATCCTGCTCTGCAAGTTGCCCCAGAGCCAGCCAGAGTGCTGCGTTTTCTGAAGGGCGCAGGGCGCGAATGCGGGTTTCCAAGGTCGGCGGCGCGAAGTGGCGAAGCGTGCCGGGCGGCCCTTCGATGCCGATCCAATCTCCGATACGGGCATTTGCGAGCCCGCCGACCTTGGCGATCTGCCCCGCGTGAACCTGTGAAACCTTGTCCGCTTTGCCATCGCGGAAAAGCTGAAGACTGCCGATCTTCGCCGAGCCGCGAGGAGTTTCGATGTCATCTCGAAGGTTGATCGTGCCCGATGCCAGATAGAGGTAGGCGAGCTTCTCGCCGCCCCACCCGCGTTCAATCTTGAAGATCGTCCCGGAAACCGGGTCGTCATGGTTCGGCTGCCGGCTCGGCAGCAGGGTTTCGATTGCCGAGATCAAGGCAGAGATCCCGAGACCCCGCGTCGCCGCACCGGCAAATGCCGGATGGATAGAGGACTTCGCTACCTGATCGGCCAAGGCTTGTTCCAGCCTCTGTCGTGTCAGGCGCTCGGGAGCCACAACATAATCTTCCAGCAAAGCCTCGTCGTTGATTGAAAGTGCTTCACACAGGCGCGAGAAATGCGGATCGCCGCCGAGATCGGCAGCTTCCACGGTGGCGAGCCTGCTGCCGGCAGCATGGACGATCGACATTGCAATGGGGCGGACCGCCAGCTGGGTCGCCATATCCTCAAGCACCTCATCATAGCGTGCGCCGAGGCGGTCGACCTTGTTGACGAAGAATATGAAGGGTATCCCGAGGCGTCGCAATGCTTTCACAAGCACGCGCGTCTGTGGCTGCACGCCCTCGACTGCAGACACGACGACCACTGCCGCATCGAGCAGCTGCAGCACCCGTTCGATCTCGGCGATGAAGTCCGGATGGCCAGGCGTATCAATGAGGTTCACCGTGACGTCACCGACGATGAAGGAAACCACCGCCGCGGCGATGGTGATGCCGCGTTGTCTTTCGAGTTCGAGACTATCGGTCTGCGTGCTGCCGGCGTCGACGCTGCCGAGTTTGTCGATTATGCCGGTGTCAAAAAGGAGCCGTTCCGTGAGGCTAGTCTTGCCCGCGTCTACATGGGCGAGGATGCCCAGATTCAATGTGCGCATGGTTCATCATCTTCTCAGAATTTCGGATTTGATTTTCGTGAGAAGTGAGTCGGCGCATTGGGTCCTCCACGCACATTCGATATCGGCCTGCTTCTCCCTTGAGAGAAGCATGCACTCTTTTTTACAGAGGTTTCACGGAATCCGTCAAGTTTGGCCCGGCTTCGACTTCAGGCCTAACTCTGCGCACGGCTTTTCGGAGGGCTGGATGATTGCTCAAAACAAAACCGGCCACGTCAGGCGCGGCCGGTTTGAAATCATTGCGGATTGTCTGAAGCTCAGTTGCCGCCAAATGCGGTCTGCAGCAGGGTCAGCTGTGCCTTGACGCTGTTTTGGTTGTCCGGAACGATAGCAGCTTCCGTCGGGCGGTAGATTTCGCGATCGAGAATGGCGACGCGATTCTGCAGGCGCAGCGAACGCTCCACGAGATCACGGAAGGATTCCGGCAGGTCATTCCAGCCCGGCGCGTTGCGGTCGACGTTGAAGCCGTCGAGGCGAACCTTGTTCTTTTCGGCCAATACCTGATCGCGCGACATTTCGCCATTGTTGACGGCGCGCTGGAGGAGCAGCCAGGAGGCCATCTGCATCAGACGGGTGGTCAGTCGCATGGATTCGGCGGCATAAAGCACGGAGGCCATGCGCGGCAGAACTTTGGAAGCGGCGCGGCCTTGGCCGTCGAGATAACCGGCGGTTTCTTCGACCAGCGACATGCCTTCAGAATAAAGCGCCCTGAACTGCGCCGACGATGCGGCGTGGCCAGCAAAGCTGATCGTGTTCAACCCAAGTTCCGACATCGAATAAATCCCTGCTTCACGCAACACTTTTGTTCAGGAAAAGCCGGTCAAGTCCCTAAGAGCTTTCGGCATCCGCTTTTATGACTTTAAGATGGTTGTTTTAACTGAAATTCGCAAGGCGATTCTTAAGAAAGGGTTAATCTCCACAGTTTCGGCGAGGTCCGCGATACAGGACAAAAAAGAAGAGCCGCAAAAGCGGCTCTCAAGGTAAAACAGGGAGAAAAATCAGACCAATTCGCCAAGTGGAGGAACTGTCTGAGTCCAGAGCGAATCTGGATGGTCATAGTAATATGTCGTAAAGCTTAATATTGAGTTGACCATGCCTTGATCCTGGACTCCCCCGCACGGATTTCGTGCTATGGCAAGCCACCTTGGAACGGTGCGTCAGAAGCGGAAAAGACTATCCGCCGCTTTTCGGCCGGAGGTCTTGGTGGCGATTTCCTCTTCCAGCCGGGCTATCTCGCCCTGAAGCAATGCGACGCGACTTTTCAGCTCGTCCACCGACAGTAACGACAGGTCACTACCGATCTCATGGGCGGACGGCTGCTTGGGACGATCATCATCGAATAGGCTCATTTCGGCTCCTCCTTTCCCTTGTCGAGGGATCAGGTGCCGTAATTTACAGTTATATCGTCCTTTTTTGAAGTCTCGCTGCGCGCGAGCGCCATGCTCTCCGGCGTGATCATCTGCGCGTTGGCCGACGGCATGGTCGTATAGGCGTCGCGATCGCCCGCCGGCTTTGCGGCACGCATGCGGCTGCGGAAGATCGAATAGGAGGTAATCAGCACATGGGCGATGGCGGTGACGAAGAACAGCGAGTAGGGGCCGATGGAGGACATGACCGGGCCACTCAGCGTCGGCCCTATGATTGTGCCGATGCCATAGAGCAGCAGCAGGCCGCCCGACACCTTAACGAAATCCTCCGGCGCGGCGAAGTCATTGGCATGGGCGACGGCAATCGGATAGAGGGTGTTGGCGACGGCGCCGTAGATGACGACCATGCTGATGAGGAAAGCCGGGCTGCCCGGCTTCAACAGGAAGAGCAGCAGGCCGTCGAGGGCTGCGATTGCAGCCATGCCCGCAAGCACGTAGCGGCGGTCGATGCGATCGGACAGGCGGCCGGCCGGCAGCTGCATCACAGCGCCGGCAAAGATGGTCGAACTCATCATCAGCGCGATATCGCCTTCTGAAAGGCCGGCCTTGGCGCCGAAGACGGCGCCAAGCGTGCCGTATGCGCCATTGGCGATGCCGACGAGCAGGATGCCGATCGAGGCGACCGGCGAATTGCGGTAGAGCGCTCTCAGGTCGAGGCTGACGGCCTTCAGCGGCTGCGGCGAGGCGGCGGTCGACAGCGTGGTCGGCAGCATGGCGATACAATAGCAGATGCCGCACACCATGAAGAGGATGGGCGTATGGACATCGGCGAAGGGCACCATCATCTGCCCGGCGACGGCGCCGATCAGCGTAATACCGATATAGAGTGAGAAGATCGCGCCACGGCTTTCATTGGTGGCGCGTTCGTTGAGCCAGCTTTCGATGATCATCGAAGTGCCGGCCGTGCAGAAGCCGGTCACCGCGCGCAGCGCCACCCACCAGATGGGGTCGACGATAATGCCGGTCAAAAGCGCGATAATGGCGATGACGGAGATGAAGCCCGAAAAGGCACGCACATGGCCTATGCGCCGGACCAGTTTCGGCGCCGTCAGGCAGCCGAGCACGAAGCCCGTCGCCCAGGTGGTGCCGAGCAAACCGAGCGTCGTCGTCGCATAGCCTTCGGCCGTGCCGCGCACAGGCAGCAGCAGGCTGTGCAGGCCATTGCCCGTAAACAGGAACAGCGTGCCGAACAGCAGAGCGAGTACCGGCAATATGTTTCTTTTCATGCTCCCCACCTTCATGCCGCTCCATTTAAGGAGCCGAAAGACAGGATCGTGCCCTGCCTGCATTCGCTATTGATTGTGTCCCGGATTGCCGCTATCGGCCTGTAGAAACAGTCTGTTGGCGCGGAAAAATGTCCGTCCTATGACGATTAGAGCATGATCGCGAAAGGCGTGCAGCGGTTTTTGGTCGCGGCTGCCCTCACTCTTGCATAAACGGGGAAAAATAGCGTGACAAAAGCCATAGCGATGCTGCTTCTGCTCGCCATGGCGGTGCACATCATCAAGCCTTTGGGGCTGCCGGGCCTGAGGCGCAGGGCCGATTTTTGGAAGATCGCTATCTTCGCCTTTGCCGTCTGGACCGTGGCGCTCGTTATCAACGAGGTGTTTTAGCGCATTTTAGGCTAAATTCAGGGCTTCAGCGCCGCCACGCGCGGCTGCCTAAAGTTGGATCTCTCCGCGCATGAGGGAGACGCAGCTGCCCGACAGCAAGACTTCGTTTACCGTGCCGGCAGATTTCCTGACATCAACGCCGATAAGGCTGCGTCTTCCCATCTCCACGCCCTGTTCGATAGTGATTTTCACCTCCGCATCCCGTGCCGGCAGCAGGGAAGTCAGATAGGCGCTGATCGCGGCAGAGGCGCTGCCGGTCGCCGGGTCTTCCGTGACGTTGTCGAGCGGCGCGAACATGCGGGCGCGAATAGCCCACGGATTTTCTGCCGAGCGCACATAGAGAAAGAGCGAAAAGCCGGTCTTGTCTTCCTTGTGGCGTGCGGCCGCTTCAGCAAAAACGGCGGCGTTCGGCCATGCCTTGGCGAGCGTTTCGAGGCTATCCAGCTCTGCGAAGGCGAAAGGCAGGCCGACGGACGCGAAAGTCGGCGCATGGGTTGTGTGGCGGATCGATTGCGGATCGATCTGCACGCAAGCGGCAATCAGTTCGTCGGCAATGGTTTCGCCGATCGTAAGCCTGCCCGGTGCGCGAATGCTTGCGCCGGAGACGCTGCCACCGTTGCGCAACAACGTTACCTCGACAAGCCCGGCATCCTCTTCGAAGATCAGCCTGTCGCTTATGGATTTTCCGAAGATCGCTTGCTGCTGGCCGAGGACGAAGGCGGTGCCGACATTGGGATGGCCGGCAAAAGGGATTTCGGCCGTGGGCGTGAAGATGCGGACGTGGGCCGTATGCTCCGGGTTTTCCGCCGGCAGCACGAAGGTCGTTTCCGAATAACCGAACTCGGCTGCGATCTTCTGCATGGCGCCGCTGTCGAGACCGCGGGCATCGGGAATGACGGCCAGGGGATTGCCGACGAAGCGTTCGGATGTGAAGACGTCGACGGTGACGTAGGCAACGGTGTTCATGACGGCTCCCGGCAGCTTTGGTGGAACTGCCAGGATTTAGCCGCTGCTCGGGCAAGCTTGAAAGCCGGAACTTGTGTCCGTGACAAGTTGGCTAACGGTTCTGGCGAAGATAGCCTCTTATCCCAACCCCTTCTCCTCAACGGGAGAACGGGTTTTCTGCAGCACGCATGAAGATCGCTTCAATTGCTCTGGAACTGTTTGAGCACGCTGGACCAGAGTTCGACGAGCTCGGCACTGCCGACATCGCCGGGCTTCGCACGGACCGCGGTGTGTACGAGAACCAGATGTGTCGTCGGGTCGACCAGGATGCGCTGGCCGGCTTTGCCGTCCAGGAAAAACGTTCGGCGCGGACCGGGCATCAGCCAGGTCTGATAGCCGTAGCCCCAGGGGTTCGTTTCGTGATTGACCGCCAGGAACGAGCCTTGCTTGACCGGCTCCGTGGCATCCAACAGCCATTGGCGGGGTATTATTTGCCGGCCGTTCAAGGCGCCGTCATGCGCGAGCAGCAGGCCAAAGCGGGCATAATCGCGAAGTGTCGCGCTGAAGCAGCAGTAGCCGACCTCTTGGCCGGTGCTGTCGACCTGCCAGTTCGCGCTGGCTTCCGCACCCATCGGCTGCCAGATGCGGGTCTGGAGATAATCCGCCATGCTCATATGGGTGGCGTGGGTCAGGACCAAGCTCAGCCCTTCGGTGTCAAGATTGCTATAGTGCCACACCGTATCGGGAGGAGCGACCCGCTTGTTGAACCGCGATACGGCCGTAATGGGGTCGAGTTTTTCCGGGCCGAGCAATGAATTGCTGAGATGAACGTTGTCGTCGGGGTTGCCGAAGTTTTCGGTGAAGGCAATGCCGGAAGCCATATGCAGCAATGCGCGGATCGGCGTAACGCCCATCTCTGTGCCTTTCAGTTCCGGCACATAGGTCTCAACCGTATCGTCGATCGAATGGATGGCGCCCTCGGAAATCGCAATTCCGATCATCATGGCGGTCAAGGTTTTCGCCATGGATTGCGAGACAAGCCGGTCGCGGTCGGTGCGGCCATATTGGTAATGTTCGAACAGGATCGTGTCGTTGTGGGCAATCAGCAGGCCAGTGGTGGGATTGGTGGCGAGATATTTCGACAAGGAGCCGGTTTCCGTGCCGAACGTGAACTTGACCGAAATCTCGGACGGCGCGCGTAAGAGGAGTAGCGGATGCTCGGCGGCGGCGATCATATGCGTTGGCGCAAGCTTATCGGCGTGACTGAAATTGCCGATCATGTTCCGTTGTTCGCTCAGCGGCAGGCCGACGGGATAGCCGAGTTTCTCACCGTAAGCCTCTGCATCCGGTCCTGTCGCGGAAAAGACGGGAACGGCCGTCTGCAATTGTTGGGCGCGAGAAGTGTCTATTTGTGCAACTAAGAATACAGAAAGAACAGCAACAAAACTGCGCCAAGCAAGCATATGGCAACCCCTCTATTTGGCCCCTTTATTATAAGTGGGACAATCCAGTGCCGTGTTTTCGTAACATCCATTTGACACGGATTGCTTTCCGATATCACGGCAAGCCTATTCTTGTCATTGTGACAGATGTGACTTGCTCTGTTCTGAATGCCCGGCTGGCTATTCCCCGAAAGCAAAAAAAGCCCCGGTCGCATCGCGACCGGGGCCTTTCGTGCATTCGAATACTCTAGTGGTTCAGCTTTTCACAGCGTCATCGAACCACTCTATCCCTTTGTTTCCAAGCAATTCCGAGAAAATTGCAGTGCCCTTTTCCTGGAATTGCTCCAGCTGACATCAGGCAGCCTGTTCGCGATCCTTTGTCCAGCTACCCTTGGCGGCGAGATAGTTCATCTCGGCGCGATGGGTGAAAGCACGTTGGCCGGCGGCAACGTTTTCCGGCTTGCCGCCCCATGCCTTCAGCGCGCTGTCCTGCAGGGCGCGACCATAGGAGAAGGTCACTTTCCAGGGCAGTTCATAACCGGAGTTGATGGCGGAGAGATGGGCCGTCGCCTCTTCGGTGGACTGGCCGCCGGAGAGGAAGGCGATGCCGGGAACGGCCGACGGAACGGTTTCCTTCAAAACCTTGACGGTGCGTTCGGCGACCTGCTCGACCGAGGCCTTGCGGACCTTCTTGCCGTCGATGACCATGCTCGGCTTCAGGATCATGCCTTCGAGCTTGATGCGGGCTTCTGCGAGTTCCTGGAAGACGATCTGCAGCGTCCAGCGGGTGACTTCCTCGCTGCGATCGAGGCTCTGCGTGCCGGGTTCGCCATCCATCAGCACTTCCGGTTCAACGATCGGGACGATCTTGGCCTGCTGGCAGAGGGCGGCATAACGGGCAAGCGCGTGGGCGTTGGCCTTGATGGCGCCATAGGTCGGCAGCGTATCGGAAACGGCGATCACGCCACGCCACTTGGCGAAGCGGGCGCCGGCGTCATAATATTTCGCCAGACGATCCGCGAGGCCGTCCAGGCCTTCGGTAACGGTTTCGCCGGGGAAGGCGGCGAGCGGCTTGGCGCCGACATCGACCTTGATGCCGGGAATGCTGTCGGCAGCCTTGATGATATCGACGAAGGGGGTGCCGTCGGCGGCCTTCTGGAAGAGGGTTTCCTCATAGAGGATGACGCCGGAGATGTACTTCTTCATTGCGTCGTCGGAGCGGAAGAGCATTTCGCGATAGTCGCGGCGGCTCTCTTCCGTTGATACGAGAGAGATGGCGTCGAAGCGCTTCTTGATCGTGGCGGTGGATTCATCCGCCGCCAGGAGGCCCTTGCCACCAGCAACCATCTTTACGGCAATGTCTTCAATTCGTTCGCTCATTTTGTTTCTCCAAGGCGATTTCATTCGGCGACAAGAACAATATAGATCGGCGATAACAGAAGTGTAGAAGGAGGGAAATGGCAGGCTAACTAATTGAAACGATTGAAATGATTTCAACCGTTTGAAAGTCTTTCATGTAATCCTAGCACTCATGGAAAAGCCGCGAAAGCTTTAGCTTTCGCGGCCGGTATCATTCGCGGCGATAAGGCTTGCTGTTTACTTGCCGGCCTGCAGAACTGCGACACCCGGCAGGACCTTGCCTTCCATCCATTCGAGGAAGGCACCGCCCGCCGTCGAGACATAGGTGAAGTCGTCGGCAACGCCCGCATGGTTCAGCGCCGAAACCGTATCGCCGCCGCCGGCGACGGAGGTCAGCTTGCCAGCTTTCGTACATTCAGCAGCGTATTTGGCGACTGCGACAGTTGCGGCATCGAAGGGCGTGATTTCGAAGGCGCCGAGCGGGCCGTTCCAGACGAGCGTGGTGGCGCGGCCGATCCAGTTCTTGATTGCTTCAATCGACTTCGGACCGACATCGAGCACCATGGCATCGGCGGGGATCGCTTCGATCGCGACGACTTTGTTGTCGGCACCGGCCTTGAACTCACGGGCGACAACGCCGTCTTCCGGCAGCACGATCGCGCAGCCGGAGGCAGCGGCTTCGATCATAATCTGCTTTGCGGTATCGGCGAGATCATGTTCGCAGAGCGACTTGCCGACATTGGTGCCGCGGGCGGCGATAAAGGTGTTGGCCATGCCGCCACCGATGACAAGCGCATCGACTTTTTTCACCAGATTCATCAGGAGGTCGATCTTGGTGGAGACCTTGGCACCGCCGACAATGGCGACGACAGGGCGGACCGGATTGCCGAGGCCCTTTTCCAGGGCTTCAAGTTCCGCCTGCATTGTGCGGCCCGCATAGGCCGGCAGCAGGTGGGCAAGGCCTTCCGTGGAAGAGTGGGCGCGATGCGCGGCCGAGAAGGCGTCGTTGACGTAGATATCGCCATTGGCGGCAAGCGCCTTGGTGAAGGCTGCGTCGTTCTTTTCCTCTTCCTTATGGAAGCGAGTGTTTTCCAGCAGCAGGATGTCGCCATTGTTCATCTTGGCAACGGCGTCGGCCGCCGGAGCGCCGATGCAATCGGAGGCGAACAGAACGGCATGATCCAGAACTTCTTCGACGGCCGGCACGATGAGACCGAGGGAGAGATCCGGGGAGGGGCCATCCTTCGGGCGGCCGAAATGGGCAAGCAGAATGACCTTGGCGCCCTTTTCGGACAATTCGAGAATCGTCGGGGCGACACGTTCGATGCGGGTCGCATCGGTGACCTTGCCATCCTTGACCGGCACGTTGAGGTCGACGCGCACCAATACGCGCTTGCCGGAGATGTCGGTGAGATCGTCGAGGGTTTTGAAGGCTGCCATGGGAGGATCCAATATTGTTGGTGGCGAAAAGCGGGCCGACCATACTACGGATGATCGCAGACGCAAGGCGTTCAGACGTCGTTTTTGCCCGTCGTCGAATCGCTTGAAACGACTTCATGCGCGCGCTCGCGGCGCTTCTGCAGGTAGGCGCGGATACTCTTCAGGATATCATGGAGATTGATGAAGATCGGCATGATGACGGGCGGTTCCACCGCCTCGAGCGACATTCCGACGGATTGGATATGATCGTTCTCGTCGAGATCGCGGACGATGAGGATAATCTCGCCCAGACGAACGCGATCCGCATAGTCGGCCTTGCCACCGAGGCGATGGCGCATGAGCTCCGCTATGGTCAGTCCCTTCTCCTGCTCACTCAGCAGGCCCGGCCCATAGGCAGCATCGAGATCGGCGGCAGGGCGAAGCGGTGAGATCGAGAAGGCGCCGAAGAATTCGGCATCCTCAGGATCGACCGGCGCGCGGCTAGCGAAGAGGCGGTCGAGCAGGCGCGAATAATTGGGGGAGACGAAAAGATAGACGACATCATTTTCGCGCAGGCGCCCGGCATATTGATAGCGCATGGACTTGCCGTCGCGAACGATCAGCGATGGTGTTGCCCAGCGCGGAATGCGCTCGCCGCGCAGGACCGGACTGTCCTTCACGACACGATAGGAGAGGAGTTCGTGGTTGACCGTGCCCGGCAGGTCGACCTCGACCTTGTCGATCGCGCCCATGCGCGGGGGAATGATGAGGCCAAGCCGGCGCGCCATCGGCTTGATGGTCCAGCCCTGTACGAGCAGTGACACCAGCACGACGATGAAGGCGACGTTGAAATAGGTTTGGCCAGCCTGCAGGCCGCCGAGGATCGGCATGATGGCCAGAAGAATGGAGACGGCACCGCGCAGACCGACCCAGGCGACGAAGCCGGTTTCCCGCTGCGTATAATCGAACGGCAGCACACAGAGCCAGACGGCAATCGGCCGGGCAACGAAGATCAGGAACAGTGCCAGCGCGATGGCGGGGATGGCGATCGCCGGAAATTCCGAGGGCGTGGCGAGCAGACCGAGCACGAGGAACATGATGATCTGCGCCAGCCAGGTCATGCCGTCCTGGAAACGCTTGATCGAGGCCGATGCGGGCAGCTTGCGGTTGCCGGCATAGATGCCTGCGACATAGACGGCCAAGAAGCCGCTGCCGCCGACAGCGCCGGTAAACGAGAAGACGAGGAGCGCGAGCGCCAGCACGAAGATGGGCGTCAGGCCGCGATCCGTTTCCAGGCGGCTGACAATGAGGACGATCATCATGCCGCCGAGCAGGCCGAGTATGACACCCAGCCCCATCTGCTGGACAAAGGTGGCAAGCATGGCGAGGTTGATGCCGGCATAGCCTTCGCCATTTGCCAGGAGTTCGACCAAGGCAAGCGTCAGAAAGATCGCCATCGGATCGTTGGTGCCGGATTCGACTTCCAGTGTCGAGCGTACCTTGTCACGGATGTTGATGCCGCCAATGCGCAGCAGGAAGAAGACCGCGGCCGCATCCGTCGAGGCGACGATGGAGCCGAGCAGCAGGCCCTGCAGCCAAGTGAAGCCGAGCAGCCAGGTGGCGGCAAGGCCGAACAATGCCGCCGTTACGACGACGCCAACGGAAGCGATGGTCAGCGCGGGTGCCGCAGCAAGCTTGAAGGCCTGGATCGGAGTGCCGTAGCCGGAGTCGAAGAGGATGATGGCTAGCGCCAGAGAGCCGAGAATATAGGCGAGATAATTGTTGGAGAATTCGATGCCGAGGCCGTCCGTGCCGGCGGCAAGGCCGATCATCAGGAAGAGCAGCAGCAGGGGAGCGCCGAAACGGAAAGCAAGGAGGCTGGAGAAAGCCGCGATGAGAATGAGAACCGTGCTGATCAGCACGATAATATAAAATGCCTCCACCTTTTCTTCCCCTTTTCCGTGCGCCGCTGCTGGGGCCAAAAAGCCCGGAATGCGGAAATCCCTTCGTCATCCCATCATGCAGTCCTGCCGACCATATTGGCAAATATGGCCTTAATCAGAGGAGAGCTTTACGACTGAGCCCGCCCTGACGATTGCAACAGCATGGTGTGATGCGCTTTTGCCAGAACGGCGAAGCGGCTTGGAATACACTGGGAGACTTCCTACCCAAAATTTATTGGTAAATCTGGACCATAGCAGGGCAGGGAGAGCAAAGATTGGGGCTTTTGAAGGGCAGTTGCGATGGGGGCTGCTGAGACCTCAGAGTTATCCTACCGTTCGAAACCGAAAGGCTTGTGTGGATCCTCGGCTTGATCCGGGGATCCAGCACAAGCGCGCATGATTTCATGGCATAAATGGGTAGGAGCCGTCAGCATGGGCGAAGCTCAAATATCCATACGCCTGAAATAGATCGGATAGTCGATCACCAGCCCATCTTCGTCGACCGGAAGATCGACGGTGAAATCCCGGTCCTCGGCTGCATAGCGGTAGAGCTTTTCCGGCACGATGCAGGTGTAATGCTGTCTGTCGCACACAGGTTCGAAGGTTTCGAACGGGATATAGAGCATGGAGAGCTTGGCAGTTCCATCTTGCGGCGTCATTTCCAGCCGACGGATCGGCAGGCTGTTGGTGAAGGGCGAGCCATAGAGATCGATATCGACGCAACCATCGAATTGCGGCAGGGGCTCGCTATCCTCGGTGCGCCAATGTCCTTTGCCGTCCGAGATCAGCGCGAGGCGGCGTCCGTCGGTGGTTTCGACCGAGAAGGAAAGAACGGCCCAGCCTGCGGAGCAATCGATGCGATAGGAAACGCCATAAGGCGTGCCTCCGCGGGCACCAATGATAATGCCGGCAGCACGGATGGCCGTGCTGCCGGCATTATCGAGAGGGGTGATCGTCAGGTGCTCCAGCCCGTCTCCTTCCAAGGGACGCCAGCGGACTGTCGTCGGAAGGAGCGGGCGGAAGGCCATGATCAGATCGTCTTGGCGAAGGCGACTGCCGTGTCTGACATGCGGCTCGAGAAGCCCCATTCGTTGTCGTACCACGACAGGACGCGCACGAAGTTGCCTTCCATGACCTTGGTCTGGTCGGTCGCGAAGATCGACGAGTGGCTGTCATGGTTGAAGTCACGGGAAACCAGCGGCTCGTCGGTATAGCCGAGGATGCCCTTCAGCTTGCCGTTCGATGCAGCCTTGATGGCTTCGTTGATTTCGCCGACCGTCGTTGCCTTCTTGGCCACGAACTTGAAGTCGACGACCGAGACGTTTGGCGTGGGAACGCGGATCGACGTGCCGTCGAGCTTGCCCTTGAGGTGCGGCAGAACGAGACCGACAGCTTTTGCGGCGCCCGTCGACGTCGGGATCATGGACAGGGCTGCGGCGCGGGCGCGGTACAGGTCCTTGTGCATGGTGTCGAGCGTCGGCTGGTCGCCGGTGTAGGAGTGAATGGTCGTCATGAAGCCATGGTCGATGCCAACGGCGTCATCGAGAACCTTAACGACCGGAACCAGGCAGTTCGTGGTGCAGGATGCATTGGAGATGACCAGATGCTCCTTGGTGAGCTGGTCATGGTTGACGCCGAAAACGACGGTCAGATCGGCGCCGTCGGCAGGAGCCGAAACGATGACGCGCTTGGCGCCGGCCGTCAGGTGAGCGGCGGCCTTGTCGCGAGCCGTGAAGATGCCCGTGCATTCCATGGCGATATCGACGCCGAGATCGCGGTGCGGCAGGGTTGTCGGGTCCTTGATCGCCGTGACCTTGATCGGCTTGCCGCCGCCAACGATGATCGTGTCGCCTTCGACCTTCACTTCGGCGGGGAACTTGCCATGGATGGAATCGTAACGCAGCAGGTGGGCGTTGGTCTCGACCGGCCCAAGGTCGTTGATGGCAACGATCTCGATGTCGGTGCGGCCGGATTCGACGATTGCGCGCAGAACGTTACGGCCGATACGGCCAAAGCCGTTGATAGCAACTTTTACAGTCATTGAATGTCACTCCCGTTCACTCAGGGTGTTTATCTATTGGATTTGAGAGCGCTTGTCAGCGCCCTCAGGAAAGCTTTGCCTCAGCGGCGGCGACAACGGCCTCCGTCGTGATGCCGAAATGCTTGTAGACGTCCTTGTAGGGAGCGGAAGCGCCGAAGCTCTTCATGCCGATGAACGCGCCTTCCGGTCCGATGAAGGCATCCCAGCCTTCGCGAACGCCGGCTTCGACGGCAACCTTGACCGGCGAGTTGCCGATGACTTCCTTGCGGTAGGCGTCCGGCTGCTCGAAGAAGAGTTCGGTGCAGGGAACGGAAACGACGCGCGTGGAGACGCCCTTGCCTTCCAGGACCGCGCGGGCAGCAACGGCGAGTTCAACTTCGGAGCCCGAAGCGAAGATCGTGACCTTGGCGTCGGCATTGCCGGCCAGCGTGTAGGCGCCAAGTTCGCAGAGGTTCTTCTCGCTATATTCCGTACGGGCGGCCTGCAGGTTCTGGCGCGTCAGGGCGAGGCCGGACGGACGGTTCGTCGTCTTGATGGCGATCTGCCAACATTCGGCCGTTTCCGTGGCGTCGGCCGGGCGGAACAGCTGGAAGTTCGGGATAGCGCGCAGGCTGGCGACCTGCTCGACCGGCTGGTGGGTCGGGCCGTCTTCGCCGACGCCGATGGAATCATGCGTCAGGACGTGGATGGCGCGAATGCCCATCAGGGCGGCGAGGCGCAGCGGCGGGCGGCAATAATCCGAGAAGATCAGGAAGCCGCCGCTATAGGGGATGAGACCGCCGTGGAGCGCGATGCCGTTCATGGCAGCAGCCATGCCGTGTTCGCGGATACCCCAATGCATGTAACGGCCGGAGAAATCGGTCGGGGTGATCGACTTCATCTGGCTGGTCTTGGTGTTGTTCGACGGCGTCAGGTCGGCGGAGCCGCCGAGCGTTTCCGGAATGAAGCCGTTGATGACTTCGAGCGCGTCTTCCGAAGCCTTGCGAGTTGCGACGGTCGGCTTGGTTTCCGCGAGCTTCTTCTTGTAGTCGCTGATGGCGGCGTCGAATCCATCAGGCAGCTTGTGATCGAAGCGGCGGGTGAATTCAGCCTTCTTGGCCGGGTCGGCGGCGGCAAGGCGGCCTTCCCAGGCTTCGCGGGTGCCGATGGAGCGTTCGCCGGCAGCGCGCCATTCACCGAGGATGTCGTTCGGAATGACGAAGGGCTCGTAGGGCCAGTTGAGAGCAACGCGGGTCGCGGCGATTTCCTCGGCGCCGAGCGGCGAGCCGTGGACTTTATGGGTGCCCTGCTTGTTCGGAGCGCCGAAGCCGATGATCGTCTTGCAGGCGATCAGCGTCGGGCGGTCGGACTTGTGGGCGGCTTCGATGGCGGCAGCGATGGCGGCCTGGTCGTGACCGTCGATTTCGATCGTGTTCCAGTGAACAGCCTTGAAGCGAGCGACCTGATCGGTCGAGTCCGAAAGCGAAACGGCACCGTCGATGGTGATGGAGTTGTTGTCCCAGAACAGGATCAGCTTGTTGAGCTTCAGGTGGCCGGCCAGCGCGATCGCTTCATGGCTGATACCTTCCATCAGGCAGCCGTCGCCGCACATGGCATAGGTGTAGTGATCCTGAAGCTCGGCGCCGAACTCCTCGCGCAACTTGCGTTCGGCAATCGCCATGCCGACGGCATTGGCAATACCCTGGCCGAGCGGGCCGGTGGTGGTTTCGATGCCCGTGGCGTGACCATATTCCGGATGGCCGGCGGTCTTGGATCCGAGCTGGCGGAAGCGCTGGAGCTCTTCGACCGTCATGTCGGGATAACCGGTCAGATAGAGGACCGAATAAAGCAGCATCGAGCCGTGGCCAGCCGACAGGACGAAGCGGTCGCGGTCCGGCCACAGCGGGTTCTTCGGATCGAAGCGCAGATATTTGCTAAAGAGAACGGTGGCAACATCAGCCATCCCCATCGGCAAACCGGGGTGACCGGAATTGGCCTTCTCGACAGCATCCATGGCAAGGAAACGGATCGCATTCGCCATCCGGTCGTGTTGTTCGCGAGAGTTCATGGGTTTTTCCGCAGTGTTCCGGGTTCGGGGGATGGCCACACGCTTGGGAGGGAGGGCCATCGGTTGAAAGGCGGGTGAAGGGGAGACGCTCTTCCGAACGCCATTTTCAACGTCGCCTCAGGCGGTCGAGACATAGCAGTTGGGGCGAGCAAGTCAATAAATCGAGGGCTCAATACGAGCCTCTCGGGGCAATTTTTTGACATTTGCCCGTTCACTTTTACAAAAGACGACAATCATGCGACAAGGCCTGTGTAAGCGGCAAAGGCGGCATTCATCCACAGAATAGGGGGGCTGCCACATGACAGCCTTTATTGACGTGCTGTTGCCGAGTTGAATATTGTTGCGAAATCAGACAAGTGGCCGGATGTTTTGATTCGGGCCTTGCGCGGAGATGCGAAGGGTATGACACCTTCAGGCAAAACGGTGGACGCGGCGCTCGCCCAATTGCGCCAGGCGCTTTCGACTTTGGAGAGTGCCGTCGACGGACGGTTCGAGCGGGAACGGGCGCAGAGCGATATAGAAGGCGAGGTCCGTAGGGTTCACGCCGATCGATCCCGCCTTGCCCAGGAACTGGATCAGGCCGAGTTCCGCGCGAACCGGCTGGAGGAGGTCAATCGCGAAGTGTCGCGCCGGCTCGTGACGGCGATGGAAACCATAAGAGCCGTGCTGGACCGCTGATCCCTCGGGAGGCAGCCGTCGCAGTGCGGCAGTGATCGGAAAGTCGAATGGCACAAGTAACGGTAACGATCGACGGCAAAGCCTACCGGATGGCCTGCGAAGAGGGCCAGGAAGACCATCTGACGGATCTCGCCAATCGCTTCGACCGTTATGTCATGCATTTGAAGAGCCAGTTCGGTGAGATCGGCGATCTCAGGCTGACCGTCATGGCCGGGATCATGATCATGGACGAGGTATCGGAATTGACGCGGCGGGTCTCGGCGCTGGAAGCCGAGCTGGAGTCCCTGACCAGCAATCGTGATACGGCGCTCGCCGCAAACGCCCGCGCCGAGGAGACGCTGGCGAGCGTGATCGACGAAGTGACGACGCGCATTCACGGCATCACCGAGAAGCTTTTAGAGCGGCCGGGCGTCGAGCAGGCTTGAGTTATTTCTGGGGCTGCCCGTCGCAGCCCTCTGGTAGAAAGCTTCAAAGCTCTTTATATAGTTCAGGCGGTCTGCGCTTCCCGACAGGAACCACAATCCCTGGGGCCATACTCGATCCAAAGGGAGCTGTCCCTGACCAGGCCCGTGGGCCTGGACACACGGTGCCCACCTACGTTTGTAGGCGCCCAGGATCGTAAACATCCATCGGTCGTCGTGGATCGCTCTTAAATCCTCCTGGCTGATTGCCAACTTCCTGGCGGATGGCCAAGGAAGGCGCCGCGCAGTTCTTCCGCCGCGCTGACGCCACTCCTCCTCCCCTTAACCTTTGGATCGCAGGTAAGCGCCGCGCTCGAGTTCGGCGCGATTGGTCGCACTGCGCAGCCGCAGCAGATCTTTGCGGGCGATAAGGCCGACGAGGCGGCCGGTCTGCGGCTCGACGACCGGAACACGTCCCGTATTGGCATGGATCATGATATCGGCGACGCGCCCCACCGTATCTTCGAGATGGGCAACCGGAAGAGACGTATCCGAGATCACGTCATAGAGCGATTGATCCATGAGGTCCGGTTCGCTCTGCCAGCGCAAGGCATCGGCGCGCGAGATCATGCCGACGAGGCGGTTATTCTCTCCGACGACGGGATAGAAGCGATGCGCATCCGGCCGCTCCGTCATCTGCGCCAGCGCTTCCAACAGGCGCATGGAGGCTGGCAATGTGTCCACCTCGGCGATCATGATGTCGCGGGCACGGGTCAGCTCGAACGGGTCGATGCCGTATTCGCGGGTAATGTGCTGGCCACGCCTTGCGATCTTTTCCGTCAGAATCGATCGTTTCAGCAGAAGGACGGTGACGGCATAGGCCGCGACCGTTGCCGCCAGCAGCGGCACCAGCGCACTCGTGTCTCCCGTCAGCTCGACGGCGAAGAAGGTGCCCGTCAGCGGAGCGCGCATAGTGCCGCCCATCATCGCTGCCATGCCGAGCATTGCCCAGAAGCCGGGATCGCCCGGCAGGGCGAGGCCGAGGAGCCAGCCGAGAGCGCCGCCGAGAATGAGCAGCGGCGCCAAGACGCCGCCCGAGGTGCCGGAGGACAGCGCCAAGAGCCAGATGCCGGCCTTGACCAGCAGGATCGCGAGCACCGCAGCAACGGTGATATGGCTATGCAAGAGATCGGCGATGATGTCGTAACCGACGCCCAGCGCACGCGGTTCGATCAGGCCTCCGAGCCCGACGACGAGGCCGCCCAGTGCGGGCCACCACATCCAGTGGATGGGCAGTTTTTCGAAGGCATCTTCGATCTTATAGAGCAAAGTCGTCAGCAAGCCGGATTGTAGGCCGGAGACGATGCCGAGGCCGGCGGCGAGCAGAATGCCCCACCAGGAGAGCGACATCTCGAAATGCGCGGGGAAGAGTGCGCCTCCGCCGATCAGCAGCGGCCGCCAGGCGACCGAAACGCAGGCCGCGACCGCGACCGGAATGAAGCTGCGCGGCTTCCATTCGAAGAGCAGCAGTTCGACGGCAAGCATGACGGCCGCGATCGGTGTGCCGAAGACCGCGGTCATGCCCGCCGCGGCGCCGGCGACAAGCAGGGTCTTTCTCTCGGCGGCGCTCAGATGGAAGAGCTGCGCGAAGAGCGAGCCGATGGCGCCGCCGGTCATGATGATCGGACCTTCCGCGCCGAACGGCCCGCCGGAACCGATCGAGATCGCCGATGACAGGGGCTTCAGCACTGCCACCTTCGGCGACATGCGGCTGCCGCCGATCAGGATCGCCTCGATGGCTTCGGGAATGCCGTGGCCGCGAATCTTTTCCGAGCCGAAGCGTGCCATCAGGCCGATGACGATGCCGCCAAGAATGGGAGCGGCCACCATCCATGGCGAGCGTGCCACAGTGGCGAAGGAGAGCGGCTCGGTGCTGATCTTGAACAGCCAGACGGCGTTGCTGACGAGCGCGATGAGATTGATGAGTACCCAGGCGGCGAAGGCGCCGCCGGTGCCGACGACGAGCGCCATGGCGATCAGAACCAGGACGCGCTTGTCCGTGGTGAAATCGCCATTGTCCTTGCGGGAGGCCCCGCCGGAGAAATCGTGATTGTGACTTGGTTGGATTGACGTGTCCTGCATGGGAGGCCTTCTGCTCCATCTTCCTGTTCTTACGCATCCCGAACGGAAAACCGCTGCGCACTTTTCCTGGAATGCTCCAAGCGTGCGGGCTGTCCTTCAGCCGCTGCCCGCTTCGAGATGGCAAATATATCGTAATACGATATAAATCAACTCAAGGGCATTGCGATCTGCAAGATTCGTTTTCGGCGCTTTTGGTCCTTGATCCGGAGCATGCGGTTGCCGCAAAACCGCTGAAGATTTTGCGCGACATGCTTTAGGACCGCGAACAGCGGCAATGAGGACGATTTGATGGTGCGACGTGTGGATGAAGCTCTTTCGCAGGCTGACTATGAGGCGCTGGCGACGCTGCGCTACACCCTGCGCAAGTTCATGGATTTTAGCACGTCGGCCGCGCAGGAGGCAGGCCTCCCGCCGCAACAGCATCAGGCGCTGCTGGCGATCAAAGGCAATGGAACGGCCGAGGCGATGACGATCGGCATGCTCGCGGAAAAGCTGCTGATCGCACCGCATACGGCGACGGAACTTGTGGGGCGCCTGATCGACGGCGGCTATGTCACCCGCCATCCAGATCCAACGGACAAGCGCCGGCAGACGCTGCAGTTGACGGAAAAGTCCGAAGAGGTTCTGCAAACATTGAGCTCGATCCATCTGGCCGAAATCCGTGAGATGGCACCGCGGCTGATCGAGATCCTCACGCAGCTTCAGGCCGGCGTTCGTAGCGACTGAGGGCGCCATTGCCCGGTGATACCGGCAATGGCGCGGGGCGATTATTGGCCGAAACGGATGCCGCCGTCGCAGATCAGCGTATGGCCGCTGGTGAAGCCGTTACCGATCAGGAAGGCGATGGCTTCGGCGATCTCCTCAGGGCGGCCGACACGGCCAACGGGCGTGCGGGCTGCAAATCCGGCGAAGGTCTGCTCCTTCTGCTCCGCGGTGAAATCCCACCAGGGAGTATCGACGACGCCGGGCGACACACAATTTACCCGGATCGGCTTGAGCTCGACCGCGAGGATCGGCGCGAGGGCGGCTATGGCGGCATTGATGGTTCCGAGTCCTGCGGTTCCGGGCATCGCCGCCTGTGCCGAGACGGCAGAGACGAAGGTGATGCTGCCTTGCTTCGAAAGATGCGGAAGGCAAGCCTGGGCACAGGCGAAATGCGCCATGGTCTTCTGTTCGAAGCCTTTCCTGAGATCGGCGAGGTCTACCGTGGCGAAAGGGCCGGCGCCATTGCCGCCACCCAATGCCAGGACGAGATGATCGACCGGTCCGATTGCCTGGAAGGCCTCGGCGAGGCCGGCAAAGTCGGCAGCATCCATGGTCACGGTGGCAATATCGCCGTTGAGGCTTTGCCCGGCTGCCTGAAGTTTGGCGGCATCGCGACCCGTGATGGTGACACGATAGCCTTTTTCGCGAAGATGGGCGGCGGTCGCAAGACCGATGCCGGAGGAGCCGCCGATAATAGCGACGTGTTGAGACGACATGCGTGTCTCCTTTCGAGGACAGAGAGTGGTGGGAGTGTGTGGTTCAGGCGAGGCCGGAAAGGCTTTGGCTGAGTGTTCGCAGGCGCTGTCGCGCCATTGCGTTATAGGCCTGAGCAGAGGCGCGGGATGGGCGCAGTCCGTCGTAATAGAGGCCGGAGTGTCCCTCCAGGGCGGCACCGGCGGCCAGATTGAGGATGGCATCCGCCCCTTGCTCGACGGAGCTTATCGGTGAAACGCCTGCCTGGCGCACCATGGTCGTGTCCATATAGGTCGCGGGGTGCAGGCAGTTGGCGGTGATGCCGGAGCCGGCAAGCTCCTCGGCGAGATCGAAGGTGAACATGATCTGCGCCAGCTTGCTCTGGCAATAGGCGCGCACTCCGCTATAGCCGCGCGTCAGCATGACATCGGAGAAGTCGATCGCCTGCTGGCCAACAGAGGATACATTGACGATGCGGGCGGGAGCACTTGCCTTCAACAGAGGCAGGAGCCGGTGCGTCAGCAGGAAGCCCGCGAGATAATTCACCGCGAAGCGCAGCTCGTATCCGTCTTGGCTTACCTGGCGTCCGCCGCCGCCGCTGGTACCGATGCCCGCATTGTTGATCAGAACATCGAGGCGATCGATGTCGCGCTCGATGGCGTCGGCGAGGATGCGAACCTCTTCCAGCGAGGAAAGGTCGGCGAGATAATAGGCCGCTTTGCCGCCCTTATCCTGGATGCGGGAGACCAATTCTTCCGCGCGGGTCCCGTCGCGGCCGTGAACGATCACCGTCGCGCCTGCCGCTGCCAGTCGTTCCGCAACTCGGCGCCCGACACCATCCGTCGAGCCTGTAATCAGGACCGTCTTGCCGCTCATATCCATAGCAACCGCCTTCTCGTTGTCTGCATGATGATATGTGGCAGCTTGCGGACGCGGCAAACAGTTCTGACTTTATCCTAGTATTGATCCTGCTATGATGGGGCATGACCATCAATCAGAGCCAGACCATCCTCGAAGCCAGGCGTCGCGAGCTCGGCGCCTTTCTGCGCTCGCGTCGGGAAAAGCTGACGCCCGCCGGCGTTGGACTTCCGGAAGGGTTCCGGCGGCGCACGCCGGGGCTCAGGCGCGAAGAAGTGGCGCTTTTGGCCGGTGTCGGCACCACCTGGTACACATGGCTGGAACAGGGCCGGGACGTCCGCCCTTCTGCAGAGGTTCTATCGGCGCTGGCCGATGCGCTGCGACTCGATCCGGTCGAGCGGCGGCATCTCTTCACCCTCAGCGATCGGCCGTCTGTTGATGTTCCGTCGCGCGGGCCTGAGGAGGTACCGGCCGCACTGGTGCGCATGCTTGCGAGCCTTGCCGGCCAACCGGCCTATGTTCTGGGCAGGCGTTGGGACGTGCTCGCCTGGAATGCGGCAGCCGTCGCGCTTTTCGGCGATTATGCCTTGTTGCAGGGGGATGCGCGCAACAGCGTCCATCGGGTGTTCACCGATCCTGCGCATCGGCAGCTCCTTGTCGATTGGGAGATCGTGGCGGCGAATTCGCTGGCGATGTTTCGCGCCGACAGTGCCCGTTATGCCGGCGATCCCGATTTCGAACGGCTGATCGCCACCTTGACGCAGGCAAGCCCCGAATTTCGTGCGTGGTGGCCGAGACAGGATGTGTTGCGGCCGCTGACAGGTCACAAGCGGCTGCGCCATCCGGAGGGCGGCTTGATGACATTCGAATATACTGCGCTTGCCGTCATGGACCGTGCCGACATGAAGCTGGTGGTTTATACACCGCTCGAAGAGGACGGGACGAGCGACAAGCTGAAACGACTGTTGGGCCGCGCCGGCGCAGCCTAAATCCAGCTTCCTCCGAACCCAACCATTTCTCTTAGCCTTCCAGATCGTTCTTCAGCTGATCGAGAATGGAGAGGGCATGGCCGGCATAAGCGCTGATCCAGCGATCATGGATTTGCTTGATCGGCAAGCTGTTCAGATGGTTCCAGCGCTCGCGTCCTTCTTTCCTGGCAATCACGAGGTCTGCATCCTCAAGCACTTTCAGGTGCTGCATCACGGTGCAGCGGTCCATATCCGTGAAAGCCTCACAGAGCATGCCTGTCGTGCGTGGCGCATCCTTGAGCATGTCCAGGATTTCGCGCCGGCGACGATGCGCAAGGGCCTTGAAAATGAGGTCGCTATCCGATTCGTTTGACATGTTATATTTTTATAACATAATAGGGTCATTCGCAATGGAGCGATAACGACAGACAAACAGTGGAGGAGATGCCATGACATTGAATGTTCGGATTTCAGGACGGATCGGCCGCAAGGTGGATGAAGTCTTCGATGCTGTCGTCAACCCGAAGAAGCTTTCGAGCTATTTCACTACCGTCGGCGGGGCCAGCGCGCCCCTGGTGGCGGGAACGACCGTCATCTGGTGGAAGAACGCCCCTGTCGAGGTCAATGAAGTGGAGGCCAACAAGCGCATCGTCCTGCACTGGGAAGGCGGCACCGGCGAGGACGGCGTCCGTTACAGAACCAAGGTGGAGATGACCTTCGACGCGCTTGACGATGGCGGCACGCTTGTCATCATCGAGGAATCGGGTTGGCGGGAGGATGAGGCCGGCCGCCGCGGCACCTATCTGAACTGCGAGGGCTGGACGCAGATGCTCTGCTGCATGAAGGCCTTCGTCGAATACGGTATCAATCTGCGCGAAGGGTTCTTCCTCAGCGAGATGCGCGGCGAACCGGCGGAAGCGCCCGATCGCTGAATTCCGGCAAATCCTTATCGACGGTCACCGCCGTCCCGATCCCTTTCCCGGCTATCAGTCAGTGGCCCGGTGCCGATTTTGGCGCCGGGCCTATCTGTTTCCGGATTCAGCTACTCGGAAGTACGGTTGATGGCATGCGATGGATGTCCATCTCACGTTGTAGTAGGCTTTGGATAATCGGAAGAAGGGCAGCGGCGGCGGCGAGGGCGCTCAGGACGGGATGGGAAGATCACTTTTGTGTGTGGATAAGCTCAAAAGCCGAGTGAATGACAAAATCCTTTAAATAATAACAGATTCATTGCAGCAGGGACGGGGCCTGCGCCAAAATTGCCTAAATTCAGAAGGATGGGAGCGCGCGTCACAACGGGCTTGTCGAAAGAAGTGTATACGGCAATTCGAAGACGCGTCGTCGATATTACTGAATATCCGAACAGTCGGAACCGGCGAAGATCATTAAAAACAGGTAGAGCATGTCGAGCCCAATCGATCTGGAAAATGCCGATGAGGAATTGGAAGAACGTGGCGGTATCGTCGGTCTGTTGAACCGCTACCGGGCGCTGATCGTCGCTCTCCTCACTGTGGCCGTCTTCTGCATCGCCGCCTATGCGATCTACGACCTGACGACCGAGGTGCGCTATGACGACGTCGTCCATGCCCTGACGACAACGAAGATCTCCTCGGTGCTGCTGGCGCTGCTGTTTACCGGTCTGAGCTTCGCCTCCCTGATCTTCTACGACCAGAATGCGCTCGAGTATATCGGCAAGCGGCTGCCGTTTCCGCATGTGGCGCTGACCTCCTTCAGCGCCTACGCGGTCGGCAACACGGCTGGTTTCGGCGCGCTCAGCGCCGGTGCGATCCGTTACCGTGCCTATACCCGGCTCGGGCTGTCGCCGGACGACATTACCCGCGTCATTGCTTTCGTCACGCTCGCCTTCGGTCTTGGCCTGGCTGCCGTCGGTGCTATCGCGCTTCTGATCATCGCCGACGAGATCGGCCCGCTGATCAGCGTCGATGGCTTGTGGCTGCGGCTGATCGCCATCGCCATTCTCGCGGCGCTCGCCTTCGTGGTCTATGCCGGCCGCAACGGCCGCGAGGTGCGCATCGGGCCGGTCGAAGTTCGGCTGCCGGATTCGCGCACTTGGTCGCGGCAGTTTCTAGTCACCGCCTTCGATATCGCGGCCTCGGCCTCCGTGCTCTATGTGCTGCTGCCGGAAACCTCTATCGGGTGGCCCGGCTTCTTCGCCATCTATGCCATCGCTGTCGGCCTCGGCGTGCTCAGCCACGTTCCGGCCGGCTTCGGTGTGTTCGAGACGATCATCATCGCCTGGCTCGGCAGTTCCGTGAATGAAGACGCCGTTCTGAGTTCGCTGGTTCTTTATCGCGTCATTTACAACGTCATCCCGCTCGTTATCGCGATCGCCGCGATCTCGGTGGCGGAGCTGCGTCGTTTCGTCGATCATCCGGTGGCTTCCAGCATGCGCCGCATCGGCGCGCGCGTCATGCCGCAGCTCTTGTCGGCCTTCGCGTTGTTGCTCGGCATGATGCTGGTCTTCTCAAGCGTCACGCCGACGCCGGATCAGAACCTGATCGTGCTGTCCGACTATCTGCCGCTCTCGCTGGTCGAGAGCGCGCATTTCCTCTCCAGCCTTCTCGGGCTGACGATCATCGTGGCCGCGCGCGGTCTCAGCCAGCGCCTGGACGGCGCCTGGTGGGTGTCGAGCTTTTCGGCGCTGCTTGCTCTGTTGCTGTCGCTGCTGAAGGCCATCGCCATCGTCGAAGCGGGATTGCTGGCCTTCTTTGTCTTCAGCCTCGTCGTCAGCCGCCGCCTGTTCAAGCGGCCGGCCTCGCTGCTCAACCAGACGCTGACGGCCGGATGGCTGACGGCCATTGCCGTCATCTGCATCGGCGCGATCGTGGTGCTGTTCTTTGTCTATCGCGATGTCGGATACAGCAATCAGCTCTGGTGGCAATTCGAATTCGCGGACGAGGCGCCGCGCGGACTTCGCGCAGCCCTTGGTATTTCCATCCTGTCCTCGGCGATCGCGATCTTCAGCCTTCTGCGCCCGGCGACGAAGCGCCTGGAGCCCGTTACGGACGATGCGGTAACGCGTGCCGTCGAAATCGTCCGTAAGCAAGGCGTGGCCGATGCCAATCTGGTGCGCATGGGCGACAAGAACATCATGTTCTCGGAAAAGGGCGATGCCTTCATCATGTACGGCAAGCAGGGCCGTTCGTGGATCGCGTTGTTCGATCCGGTCGGCCCACGTCAGGCGTTGCCCGATCTGATCTGGCGTTTCGTGGAGGCCGCACGCGCGGCAGGTTGCCGCTCGGTGTTCTACCAGATCTCGCCCGCACTTCTGTCCTATTGCGCCGATGCGGGCCTGCGTGCCTACAAGCTCGGTGAATTGGCCGTGGTCAATCTTGCCAATTTCGAGCTCAAGGGCGGCAAATGGGCGAACCTCAGACAGACGGCGAGCCGCGCGGTTCGCGACGGACTAGAATTTGCCGTTATCGAACCTCAAGATATACCTGAAGTCATGGATCAGCTTGCCCATGTGTCCGACACATGGCTTGCCGATCACAATGCCAAGGAAAAGAGCTTCTCGCTTGGCGCGTTCGATCCGGACTACGTGTGCTCGCAGCCGATCGGCGT
The DNA here is from genome assembly GCF_009176305.1 of Martinezella dioscoreae. Taxonomy (GTDB): domain Bacteria; phylum Pseudomonadota; class Alphaproteobacteria; order Rhizobiales; family Rhizobiaceae; genus Rhizobium; species Rhizobium dioscoreae. The sequence goes on from NZ_BLAJ01000001.1 coordinate 303,506, forward strand.
GTTGAAAAAGGATGGTAATATCGTCGCTTTTGCGAATATCCTGATGACGGAGACCAAGGAGGAGGGCTCCGTCGACCTGATGCGTTTTTCGCCCGATGCCCCGAAGGGTTCGATGGATTTTCTGTTCGTGCAGATCCTCGAATACCTCAAGGGCCAGGGCTTTCAGCGTTTCAACCTCGGCATGGCACCGCTATCGGGCATGTCGAGACGGGAATCGGCGCCGGTTTGGGATAGGGTCGGGGGGACTGTCTTCGAACATGGCGAGCGGTTTTATAATTTCAAAGGGCTTCGTGCCTTCAAATCCAAGTTCCATCCCGAATGGCAGCCGCGTTACCTGGCTGTTTCGGGAGGTGTAAGTCCAATAATCGCGTTGATGGATGCCACATTCCTCATCGGGGGCGGACTTAAGGGGGTCGTGAGGAAATGATCTTGAAATACGCAATGTCATTGGCTTTCGCATGCATGGTGTCGATGGGCCTGCTGGTGTCGGGTCCGGCACGCGCGGAAGCCGACGATGCCAAATACGATCTGGGCATGATCCCGGCTCCGCACATCATGCGCCCGCAGGGCAAGGTTTCGAACGAAGTCGTGCTGATTTCCGATCTCGCCGGCTGGGGCGACAAGGAAAAAGCGGTTGCCGACAAGCTGGTCGCCAACGGTTCGCTTGTGATCGGTATCGACTATCCGTCCTTCCTGGCTTCGCTCAACAAATACGATGTCAGCCAGAACGACGGCTGTATCTATATCGTCTCGGATTTGGAGTCGCTCAGCCAGCAGGTGCAGCGGTCCTTTGCCGACAGCACCTACCAGCTGCCTATCATCGCCGGTGTCGGCGCCGGTGGTGCCATGGCGCTGACGATTGCCGCGCAGACCCCCGATGCGACAGTTGCCGGTACGCTGGCCGTCGATCCGACCGCGGGCATCGCGCTGAAGCAGGAGCTTTGCACGCCGGCCGAGAAGAAAACCGATGGCGACATGGTGTCCTTCGGCCTGCAGGAAGGCGCCTTGCCGAACCCGATCCTCGTGACGTTCACGGCCAATGCGCCGAAGGACGGACGCGACCACGTCGAGGAGATCCAGAAGGACCATCCCGAAGTCCAAACCACGAATTCGGACAATGCAGACACCTATGCGACGCTTGAGGCATCGCTCGCCGATCTGATGAAGACGATCGACAGCTCCAAGTCGCCGCTTGGGCTGCCCGTCGACATCATGGAAACGACGCCGACCGAAGATACGCTTGCAATCGTCTATTCGGGCGATGGCGGCTGGCGCGACATCGACAAGGAAGTGGGCAGCTATCTGCAGGACCAGGGCATTCCTGTCGTAGGCGTCGATACGCTGCATTATTTCTGGACCGAGAAGGACCCGCAGCAGACTGCGAACGACCTCGGCCGGATCATCGATTTCTACACCAAGCGCTTCAAGGTCAAGCATGTGGTGCTGGTCGGCTATTCCTTTGGCGCCGATGTGCTGCCGGCGAGCTACAATCGCCTGCCACAGTCTGAAAAAGACAAGATCGTACAGATGTCGCTGCTGTCCCTGTCGCAGAAGGTCGACTACGTGATCTCGGTCATGGGCTGGCTTGGTGCTTCGAGCGAGGGTAAGGGCGGCAATCCCGTCAACGACCTCAAGTCGATCAATCCGAAAATGGTGCAATGCGTCTATGGTAAGGACGACGATGAAGATGTTGCCTGCCCGCTGCTGAAGGGCACCGGCGCGGAAGTCATCGCCATGGATGGCGGTCACCATTTCGACGACGACTATGAGGCGCTGGCGAACCACATCATCAATGGTCTGAAGAGCCGCCTCGGCGAATAATTGCAAGCGGCGCGCGGCATGTATCATTGCCGCGCGCCCTTTCTCATCTTTCCCCACCGTCTCCAGCCGACTTTCTCGAGCGTCCTGTGCAGCATTTATTTGCTTCTTTCCACGGCTGCCGTTAGTCGAGAAGGGCATATCATGAGCGCCGCGTTTGCCGCAGGTGCTCACCGTCTCATCCAGAAAGGTCCGCCCTTGTCCGCCGCAACGAATTCTGCCTTCACCAAGACCTTTTCCGGCTTCCTGTTCGACATGGACGGCACGATCATCAATTCGATTGCTGCCGCCGAGCGCGTCTGGGGCAACTGGGCTCGCGCTCAGGGTCTTGATGTCGAGAAGTTCATGCCGACAATGCATGGCAAGCGCGGTGTCGATACGATCGGCCAGTTGAACCTGCCTGATGTCGATCCGGTCGCAGAAGCGCTGAAGATCACCGAAGCCGAGATTGCCGATGTCGAGGGCGTGATCGCACTGCCAGGCGCCGTCGATTTTCTTGCATCGCTGCCGCCGGAGCGCTGGGCAATCGTTACCTCGTCGCCCTATCGGCTGGCGCTGGCGCGGCTGGACGCGGCCGGGATCCCGGTTCCACGCTTCATGGTCACCGCCGAAGACGTGAAGGTCGGCAAGCCTGATCCGCAGGGCTATATTCTTGGCGCCCAGCGCCTTGGCCTCAGCCCTTCGGAATGCCTGGTGTTTGAAGACGTCTTGGCCGGTGTCAAGGCTGGCGAAGCGGCCGGTGCCGACGTGGTGGTCATCACGGCGACGCATTCGCATCCGATCGAAACCGATCACACGATGCTGCGAAATTACGAAAATGTCCGCGTGCATGTGGATGGCGACGGAAAATTGTCGATCATCCGCAAGGATTGAAAGAGCGGACTTCCTTCTGCGACGGCTGGATGTCGCTTTCGCGCTTTGCAACGGGCGGCCGGCTCATTATGTTTTCGTGATATCATAGATATTTGCGAAGATCCGATGAGCCTCAAAGAGCTGAAAGCCCAATATCGCAGCGAGCGCCTGGCGGCGCGAGACGCTATTCCAGCGGAAGATCGTATCGAAAAAGCCCTCGCGATGGCGACGCATGGTGGCCAGGCAATCGATGTCGGGCCGGGGGAGATCATCTCCGGTTTCCTGCCGATACGTTCCGAAGTGGATATAAGGCCGTTGATGGCGCGGTTGCGGGAGCGCGGCGCGCGGCTTTGCGTACCTGTCATTCTTGATCGCAACACCATCGTCTTTCGCGAGCTTGTTGCAGGCGCGCCCTTGGTTCCGGTCGGATTCGGAACTTTTGGACCGGGGCCTGAAGCGGCTGAGCTGGACCCCGATGTCATGCTGGTGCCGCTTTCCGCTTTCGACAGGACCGGTCATCGTATCGGCTACGGAGCGGGTCACTACGACCGCGCAATCGAGCGTTTGCATCAAAAAGGCCTGAATCCGCGGCTGATCGGCATTGCATTCGATTGCCAAGAAGTGCCATCAGTGCCGGCTGAGCCGCATGACGTCCGTCTTGACGCGATTTTGACCGAGAGCGGGCTCAATTTCGTTTCGGAAGTGATTGGATAGCGAATGCGGCTGCTTTTTCTGGGAGATATGGTCGGCAAGACGGGACGGACCGCGGTGTGGGAACGCCTGCCGGGCCTCGTATCCGACCTGAAGCTCGATTTCGTCATCGTCAATGGCGAAAACGCCGCCGGCGGCTTCGGTATCACCGAGGATATCTTCCTGGAAACGATCAATGCCGGCGCCGATGTCGTGACGACCGGCAACCATGTCTGGGACCAGAAGGAAGCTGTCGTTTTCTGCGAGCGCCACGACCAGTTCCTGCGCCCCGCCAACTATCCGGCCGGCACGCCCGGCCGCGGCTCCGGCCTCTATTATGCGCGCAACGGCGCTCGCGTTCTTGTCGCGAACATCATGGGTCGCGTCTTCATGCATCCGGAGCTGGACGATCCCTTCAAGTCGGCCGAGGCCATTCTCGATGCCTGTCCGCTGAAGGAACAGGCCGATGCCATCGTCTTCGATTTCCATGCGGAGGCGACGAGCGAAAAGCAGTGTTTCGGCCACTTCGTCGATGGCCGTGCGAGCTTCGTCGTCGGCACACATACGCATGTGCCGACTGCGGACGCGCAGATCCTGAACGGCGGCACCGCCTATATGTCGGATGCCGGCATGTGCGGCGATTACGATTCTTCCCTCGGCATGGAGAAGGAAGAGCCGCTCAATCGCTTCATCTCCAAGATGCCGAAGGGGCGTTTCGAAGCGGCTTCCGGGCCTGCCACCATCTGCGGCGTCGGTGTCGAGATCTCCGACACGACCGGGCTGGCCGAAAAGATCGCGCCGCTGCGGCTTGGACCGCGCCTCGCGGAAACCATTCCGGACTTCTGGCGCTGATTGCTGCACGGTAATTCAGCATCGCCATATGATGACGCGATTGTGAGCAATCCTGTCTGATTGCCGCTGGACCCGTTTCCGATCGTGCCGCATCCTTCGGCCATTATCTGGCTTGAGGGGATGGCATGTTACAGCGATTTCCTGTCTTTGCCGCGTTTTTCCTGGCGCTGATTTTTTACTGGAGCGCGGCTGACGCCCAGCAAAAGCCTTCTCGTCCGCAACCCAGCCAATGCCAGGCGATCGCGCAATCTCTTCCGAGAGCAACTTTCGCCAGCTTTTCTTCTCCCGGTCCGACGCTCGCCGATAATCCCGTTAATGGCGACGTGAAGATCACCTTCCTTGGCCATGCCACGCTCTTCATCGAAACGCCAGGCGGCGTTTCTATCGCCACGGATTATAGCGGCGCCTATCCGCCGCCTTATACGCCTGAGGTCGTGACGATGAACAAGGCGCATCCGAGCCACTACACGCTGACGCCGGACCCGGCGATCAAATATGTGCTGCACGGCTGGAGCGACACGCCGGGGGAGCCGGCAAAGATCCGCATGACCGTTGGCGATACATTGATCCGCAATGTCGTCACCGACATTCGCTCCTGGGGCGGCGGCATCGAAGCCAATGGCAATTCGATCTTCATCTTCGAGGTGGCTGGTCTCTGTATCGGCCATCTCGGGCATCTGCATTTCGAACTCACCGACCAGCAATATGCGGAGATCGGTCGGCTCGACGTGGTGATGGTGCCGGTCGATGGCGGCCTGACCATGGGGGCCGACAGCATGAGCCGCGTGGTGAAAAGGCTGCGTTCCTCGCTGATCCTGCCCATGCATCGCTGGGGTCCACCGGTTGATCAGTTTCTCGCCCTGTTCGGTCCCGACTTCGACGTCGCCTATGCTCCGACCCCGAGCGTCACGGTCTCGGTGAAGAGCTTGCCGCACAAGCCGCTGATCTATGTGCTCAAGGGGCTTTGACCATCGCGATCACTTTTGAGATCTTCTCGATCGCGACCGCTCTCCATCCCCATTATCCGGCTTTTCACTTGAATGAAGGCCGCTTCGCTCTTATAAGGCGGCCATTCCCAACAAAAGACGTGAACAGGGGTGCCATGGCTGGCCATTCACAGTTTAAAAACATCATGCACCGCAAGGGCCGTCAGGACGCGGTGCGCTCGAAAATGTTCTCGAAGCTGGCGCGCGAAATCACGGTCGCTGCCAAGACGGGTCTGCCCGATCCGGCCATGAACGCGAGCCTGCGTCTGGCGATCCAGAACGCCAAGGCGCAGTCGATGCCGAAGGACAACATCGATCGTGCCATCAAGAAGGCTTCCGGTGCCGACACCGAGAATTACGATGCGATCCGTTACGAGGGCTATGGTCCGGGCGGCACGGCGATCATCGTCGAAGCGCTGACTGACAACCGCAACCGCACGGCGTCCAACGTCCGCTCGATCTTCACCAAGGCCGGCGGTGCGCTGGGCGAAACCGGTTCGGTGTCTTTCTCCTTCGATCACGTCGGCGAAATCACCTACAAGCCTTCCGCCGGCGATGCCGACAAGGTCATGGAAGCGGCGATCGAGGCCGGTGCCGATGACGTCGAAAGCGACGAAGAAGGCCATGTGATCATCTGCGCCTTCGAATCCCTCGGCGAAGTTGCCAAGGCGCTCGAAGCGACACTCGGCGAAGCCGAAACCGTCAAGGCGATCTGGCGCGCGCAGAACAACGTGCCGGTCGACGAAGAAAAGGCCCAGTCGCTGATGAAGCTCATCGAAAACCTGGAAGACGATGATGACGTCCAGAACGTCTATTCGAATTTCGAAGTTTCGGACGAAGTTCTGGCCAAGCTCTCGGCCTGATCCTTTGTAGTTATTCAAGAAAGCCGGCTGCAGCGATGCGGCCGGCTTTTTGCGTTATGGGGCTGTCGCGCGAATAAAATCGTCGCGGAAGGTGGAGAGATCCGGTGCGGCGACATCGGAGACGGCCCAGAAGACCAGTCCATCCGCATGCCATTCGACGAAATTATAGCCCTCCTTCTCGGCATTGGTTTTGGCTCCCGCAGCACCCGGCCAGATGAAGAGATTGATGACATGGCCGTGCCGGCGATAGATCAGCGCCGGCACCACGCGACCATCGAGGTAATCCACCCGGCCGCCGACGAGAGGGAAGCCCTGTGTGGCGAGATCGACCACGGGCGGGGAGAAATCGATTTTGCCGTTGAACCATGGTTTGACCGTGTGCTGGTCCGAGGTCAGCACGTCGGTCAGGTGATCCGCGAGCATCGAGCGCACATGGCTTGCGAGAAGCTGATCTTCGATCGTCTGGCTCTGCTGCGGAAGGTTCAGTACCAGCATGAGGCTGGCGGCGAGAACGGCAAGCGAGGGCACGAAGCTCCATTCGCGAACCAATCGCCAAACGCGCTGCCATGGGCTCTCCGTTTGGCTCGGGGCTCCGGTTGCACGCCTCATCATGGATTGCTCCAGCGTGAGTGCCGCCTGCACGCGGGCATGGATGGTATCAGGCGCTTGCCATTTCACACCCTCGCGTGCGGAAAGACGCTTGACCATCAGGGCATTCTCCATCTCGCCGGCGCAGTCCCGGCAAGTCGCCAGATGCGCCTCGAAGCGGGCGGCATTGGCTGCGTCCAGTTCGCCGTCGATGAAGCCGTGCAGGAGATCGTTCCATTCGCCGTGATCATTGTGGTCTCCGCCGCTCATCGTGCCGCCTCCGGTCCTTCGAGGCTGCGCCAGACCTCGCCGAAATCGTGGCGGGCGCGGGCAAGGCGCGACATGACGGTGCCGATCGGTGCGTCGATGATCTCGGCGATTTCCTTGTAGGAGAGATCTTCGAGTTCGCGCAGAACCAGAACCTCGCGCATGGCATCAGGCAACCGGTTGATGACCTCGCGCACCCGCTGCGTTTCCGACTTGCGGATGAAGGCGGCCTCGGGCGTGTCCTCTTCGGAGGCAGGATCAGGAGAGGACAAGCCCTCATCCGAATCCCGTTCGTCCGTCATCGGCTGCTCATAGCGGCTCTTGCGCCGCCCCTCCTGCAGCCAGGCGTGATAGCAGTTGCGGACGATGGTGAAGGTCCAGGCGCGGGCATCGCCATCGCGAAAGCCGCCAAAGCCGCGATAGGCGCGCAGATATGCCTCCTGCACGATATCCTGCGCGGCATCGGCGTCGCGGCTCAGGAAACGCGCAAAGTTATAGGCGGCGTCGAGATGCGGGATGATCGTTTGCTGGAAACGGCGCATGCTCTCGTCAGGCGAGACGATCACACGTTTCAATGGCGCCGCGCTGGCAGTGGATTGAGCGACCGCCATCTGGACGGCGTGATTGCTGGGCTTCGCCTCGGCAATGAAACGACGCAGGCGAGCCAGAAATCGCGCAAACCTGCTGATCGCGGTGTTTTGCGGCGAGTGCCATGTCCATGGGTGGAGCTGGCCGCCGAGCGTTATCGAACTCACAAGTCGGGCGTCTGTCATCATGATCCCCGCAAAACGCCGATGCCGACTGTAAGCTTCGGATGAGGCGCTTGCAATGTTGCCTAAGAGGCTAGATCGCGCTTGCGCGGATTTTATTCCCGGTCGGATGAAAAAAGTCGAAGCCAAGGAATGCGGAATGTCCGCCGTCCCATCCGTCAATCTCCCATCGCTAAAATAATCGAATGGATTTCAATGGCTTGCAAGAAATCTTCGGTCGAGGGGGAATAAGCGCTCATCACCATCGATCTTCTTCCTCAGTGGACGGCCGCAATTGCTTGCGACCTCCGCCTGGCCCGAAAGCCATAACCCTGAGGAGATATTGCGATGTTTGATATGACCCGCCGCGCCGTGCTCGGCACGGCTGCAGCTGCGGCAGCCTTCGGGCTGTCGTCGAAGCTCGAATTCATACCGCAAGCCTTTGCCGCCACGCCGCTGGAGCCGACGGTCGGCTTCTACAAATACAAGGTCGGTTCGATCGAGGTCACGGCCATCTATGACGGCATCTGGCGCAAGCCGCACGATCCGGCCTTCATCAAGAACGCCTCCGTCGAAGACACCAAGGAAGCGCTTTCCAAGGCCGGTCTCACTACAGAGTTCATGCCCATTCCGCTGACCGTCGTCGTTCTCGATATCGGTGGCCGCAAGATCATGATGGATGCCGGCTCCGGTGTCGGACAGTGGCAAACCAATGCCACGCATCTGCCGGCCAACATGGCTGCCGCCGGCATCGACTACAAGAAGATCGATACGATCATGATCTCGCATTTCCATCCGGATCACGTCTGGGGCCTAATGGAAAAGGGAACGAATGCGGCCGTCTTCCCGAATGCCGAGCTGATCGTCAACGCGGCCGAATACAACTGGTGGACCGATCCCGGCCGTGTCGACAAGCTGGCGGAGGGCCGCAAGGAAGCCGGCCGGCGCATCGCCTCCTTCTTTCCGACATGGAAGAACTGGAAGCTGGTCGACGACAATGCCGAAGTGGTGCCGGGCGTGCATATGCTCGCCGCCTATGGTCACACACCCGGCCATTCGGTCTTCCTCATCGATGGCGGCAGCGAACAGCTGATGGTCTCAGCCGACATCATGTATGTGCCGGCGCTGCTTGCACCTCATCCGGAATGGGAAGGCGCCTACGACCAGGACGGCCCGATGGCCGTCGCCACCCGCCGCAGGCTGATCGACCGCGTCATTGCCGACAAGATCAGGATTTGCGGCTCGCACTTCCCATTCCCGGGCTCCGGCACCTTCGTCAAGGACGGCAATGCGTACGGCTTCACCCCCACCATCCAGGCCTGAGCGGCCAGAAAGAGGAGCAACTACCATGTTCAGACATGCCATTTTCGGGATCGCCGGCCTGTGTGCCGTTGCCATTCTTCCGGCCGCAACGGCAAGCGTTGCCTTTGCCGTCGATAATATGGAATCGACCGATGCACCGGACCTGACCTCCGTGCGTGCCAAGATCGACGCGAAGGACTATGCCGGCGCGCTTGCCGAGCTTCGCGATATCGCCGAAGAGCACCAGCAGGCTGATGTCTACAATCTGATGGGCTTCACCCTGCGCAAGACCGGCGACTTCAAGACGTCGCTCACCTACTACACCAAGGCTCTCGAATTACAGCCTGATCACAAGGGCGCGCACGAATATCTCGGCGAACTCTATGTCGAGACCGGCGACATGCCCAAGGCCCGCGAGCAGCTGGCAACGCTGACCAAGCTTTGCCCTAATGGATGCGAGGAGCTTGAGGATCTGACCAAGGCGATATCAGCCAAGGCCAGCAACTGAGGCCCGATCTCCATCGTTCCGGCGGCATTTCCCTTTGACCATGTCTTGGAGGTGCTGCCGGGGATGATCGGAGCTTCGGTGAACTTATCACGGGAAGGAGAAAGGTCATGGAATTCGAAGAGGAGGATGCCATTCTGGTCAACTTCGCCGATATGGCGCTGCTGTTCGGCCGCATCCTCTTATCGCTGCTCTTTCTGGAAGAGGGTATCGAACTTGCCAGCAATTTTGACGTTGCGTTGGAGGCTATGGCCAAGCTTGGCGTCACCGCTCCCGTCGAGATTGCAACCATCGTGCTGCAACTTGGCGCCGGCTTTGCCATTGCGTTCGGGTTGATGACCCGCCTGGCGGCATTCGGTTTGGGCCTGTTCTGCTTGTTGACGGCGCTGCTCTTTCACACGAACTTCGCCAGCCACAACGAACTGCTGCATTTCGAAAAGGATCTGGCGATCGCGGGCGGTATGTTTGCTCTGATCGTCGCCGGCGCCGGCAAGCTGTCGCTCGACATGCTCATCCGGCGTCATTGGAAGACGAGGCTGGTGGCCTGAGCATATCGAGCACCCGGTGAGCCGCGTATATGAGATCGGCTCACCGCGTAGTCTGCCTGAAAGTCAGGAGACCTTCTTAAAGCTGGGAAGCGATGCGAACAGCTCTACCGACTTCAAGCGCGCCTCGATGTCATGGATCGGCATCGAAATGATGACTTCATCGGCTTCCGTGTCCTTGATGAACTGTGAAAGCTTCGCCTCCGCTGTCGCCGGCGAACCGACGACGGCATAGCGCAGCGTATTTTCCACATTCAGTTTTTCCATCGGCGTCCAGAAATCGTCCATGTCGCTGCGTGGGTGCGGGAAGGGGCCACGCACGTTGCGGCGGAGATTGACGAATTGCTGCTGTGCGGAGGTGAAGTGATATTGCGCCTCGTCATCCGTATCCGCCACAGCACCCATCGCGCCGACCATGACATAGGGCTTGTCCAATGTGGCCGAAGGCGTGAAGCGCTCGCGATAGATGGCGATGGCGTCCATCAGGGCTTCCGGTGCAAAATGCGAGGCGAAGGCGTAGGGGAGACCGAGCATGGCGGCGAGATGGGCGCTGTAGAGGCTGGACCCGAGCAGCCAGATAGGGATGTTGGCGCCATGGCCGGGAACGGCGAGGATGATCTGGTTGTCGTCGGCTGGGCTGAAGAGATGCTGTAGTTCGACGATATCCTGAGGGAAGCTCTGCGCACCGGCCTCGATATTCCGCCGAAGGGCTTGCGCGGTGCGCATGTCGGTGCCCGGTGCGCGCCCAAGGCCGAGATCGACGCGACCGGGGAACAATGCTTCCAGCGTGCCGAACTGTTCGGCAATGACGAGCGGCGAATGGTTCGGCAGCATGACGCCGCCCGAACCGATGCGGATGCGCGAGGTTGCCGCGCCGACATGGCCGATGACGACCGATGTCGCGGCGCTGGCGACACCCGGCATGCCGTGATGCTCGGCTAGCCAGAATCGATTGTAACCAAGTTCTTCCGCCTTCTGCGCCATGCGCTTCGAACTCTCGAAGGACTGGCTGATGGTGCTGCCTTCGGCAACGGGCGAAAGATCGAGGATGGAAAAGGGGACCATGGCAAGAAACCTGCGTGGTGGAAGGGAGGGTTGCTAGCACATGTAGGAGCGCGACTTCCTCATTCCAAACCCTGACGCCGCAATTTCGTCACGATGTTTTCAGCGCGGCTCCGACAATCGCAATCTGTGCCTTGTTTTTGTTTTGTTCACATTTTGCTGGCACATGTCAGGCCCGAAAGATAGGTTTGACCCATGCAGAATACGATTCGCATCATCGGCATCGATCCGGGCTTGCGCCGCACCGGCTGGGGTATCATCGATACGCTTGGCAATTCCCTGCGCTTCGTGGCGTCGGGGACCGTGACCTCGGATGGCGATATGGATCTCGCATCCCGCCTTTGCCAGCTTCATGACGGGCTCGCTGATGTCGTTCACAGCTACAAGCCGGACGAGGCTGCCGTCGAACAGACTTTCGTCAACAAGGATGCGGTGGCGACGCTGAAGCTCGGCCAAGCGCGTGGCGTCGTCATGCTGGTGCCGGCACGCGCCGGCCTGCCGGTGTCGGAATATGCGCCAAATGCGGTCAAGAAGGCCGTCATCGGCGTCGGCCACGGTGAGAAGCAGCAGATCCACATGATGCTGAAGATCCTGATGCCCAAGGTCGAGTTCAAGGGTAATGACGCCGCGGATGCGCTCGCCATTGCTGTCTGTCATGCCCACAACCGCGGTGCCAGACGGCTGCGGCAGGCGGCGTTGGCAGGATAGTTTGTTCTTGACTTGTTCCTATGGTAATGATAATTCTTACTCTGTAATTGGAGAGTAAGAATGCGTGTGACATCCAAAGGACAGGTGACCATCCCCCGCGACTTGCGTCAGTTGGCTGGCATAGAGCTCAATAGCGAGGTCATATTCTCCATCGAGGATGGAAAGCTGGTTGTCTCGCCCAAGAACGGCAAGCGAGAGATCGAGGATCGGCAGCGGCTCGATCGGTTCATGGCTACCCTCAAGCGCCTGGAAGGCACCGGTGATCAGGATATCGACGCCGAAGCGCTGATGTCGATGACGCGTGACCGGTAGGCATGGTCACCATCGTCGACACAAATGTGTTGGTTGACCTGGCGATATCTGGTTCAGCCTGGCACGGCTGGTCCAGTGGTCAGGTTCTTTCCGCTTTCAAGCGAGGACCGGTGGTTATCAACCCCATTATCTACGCGGAATTCTCTGTGCGTTATAGCAGCATGGATCAAGTGGATGAGCTGCTGCCGCAAAGCGAATTTCGCCGTGAAAGCCTTCCCTGGCCAGCAGCATTCGCCGCAGCGGCGGCTTTTAGGGTCTATCGTCAGGCTGGCGGTGGGAGAGAGCACATTCTTCCAGACTTTCTGATCGGAGCACACGCTGCAGTGCGGGGCTACTCTATATTGACGCGAGATCCCAAGGGCTACCGCTCCTACTTCCCCTCGCTCGACCTCATCACCCCAGAAACCCATCCCTGACGGACATTATCCATGATCGGCAAGCTGAAAGGCACAATCGAAGAGATCGGCGAGGACTATGTGCTCGTGGACGTGCACGGCGTCTGCTACGTCGCCTATTGCTCGGCCCGGACGCTGTCGAAGCTCGGTTCCATCGGCGAGGCCTGCATTCTCTTCATCGAGACCTATGTCCGTGAAGACCAGATCCGCCTTTTCGGCTTCATGACGGCGCTGGAACGCGAATGGTTCAACATCGTGCAGACGGTTCAAGGCGTCGGCGCGAAGGTGGCGCTGGCGCTGCTGTCGACGCTGACGCCGGCCGAGCTGGCCAATGCGATCGCCTTGCAGGATCGCGCCGCCGTTTCGCGAGCGCCGGGTGTCGGTCCGAAGGTTGCGATGCGTATCGTGACGGAACTGAAGAACAAGGCCCCCGCTTTTGCTGGCGATGCCGCCAATATCGGGCTCAAGCAAGAGCTTGGGGAGGGTGTTGCCGCAGCACCCGTTGCCGACGCGGTTTCGGCGCTCACCAATCTCGGCTATTCCCGCGATCAGGCCGCCAACGCCATTGCCGCGGCGATGAAAACGGCCGGTGAGGGCGCCGACAGCGCAAAGCTGATCCGGCTCGGCTTGAAGGAACTGTCGCGGTGAGGCTTTGCACCTTCCGCAATCCTGACTATTGTCGCAACGTCGGGAGATCGACATGTGGTGCTTTGTTGTCGAAGACTATTTTGAGTGCGGCAGAACGAATGCTGCCTTCGGCGCGGGACCTGCGAAACGCATACCGGGAATGGAACCTCTGACATGAGTGAAGCCGCACGTCTGATATCGCCGGAAAAGCGGGGCGAAGACATCGATGCGACGCTCAGGCCGCAATCGCTGGACGAGTTTACCGGCCAGGCGGAAGCGCGCGCCAATCTGAAGGTCTTCATCGAAGCGGCCAAGGGCCGCGGTGAGGCGCTGGACCATGTGCTGTTCGTCGGCCCGCCCGGCCTCGGCAAGACGACGCTGGCGCAGATCATGGCAAAGGAACTCGGCGTCAATTTCCGCTCGACGTCCGGTCCGGTCATCGCCAAGGCGGGTGATCTTGCGGCGCTGCTCACCAATCTAGAAGAGCGGGACGTGCTCTTCATCGACGAAATCCATCGTCTCAATCCGGCTGTCGAGGAAATTCTTTATCCGGCGATGGAGGATTTCCAGCTCGATCTGATCATCGGCGAGGGCCCGGCGGCGCGTTCGGTGAAGATCGATCTCGCCAAGTTCACGCTGGTCGCCGCGACTACCCGCCTCGGCCTGCTGACAACGCCGCTGCGTGACCGTTTCGGCATTCCGGTGCGGTTGAGCTTCTATACGGTGGAGGAGCTGGAGCTGATCGTTCGGCGCGGTGCCAGGCTGATGGGCCTCGGTATGACCGACGAGGGCGCGCGCGAGATTGCAAGACGCGCTCGCGGCACGCCGCGCATTGCCGGCCGCTTGCTGCGTCGCGTGCGCGATTTCGCCGAAGTCGCCAAGGTCGAAGCGGTGACGCGCGAGATTGCCGACGAGGCCTTGACCCGGCTTCTCGTTGATAATGTTGGTTTCGACCAGCTCGACAAGCGCTACCTCAATATGATCGCGGTCAATTTTGGCGGCGGGCCTGTCGGTATCGAAACTATTGCAGCCGGGCTTTCCGAGCCGCGGGATGCCATCGAGGATATTATCGAGCCCTATATGATCCAGCAGGGCTTTATTCAGCGTACACCGCGCGGCCGTGTTTTGACTGCGATTGCCTGGAAACATCTCGGCATGCAGCCGCCCAAGGATTTGGAGGCCGCGCAGTTCGGGTTGTTCCGGGAGGAAGATTGAATGCTCGGCCGTCGTGCCTTCCTGAAGCTTTTCGGCGGCAGCATATTCGGATTGATGGCACTCGGGGGATATGCCCTCGGATACGAGCCGGTCGTTCGCCTTAACGTTACGCGTTATGCGCTGACTCCACCCGGATGGGCGCCTGGGCTCAAGCTCAGGATCGTCGCGCTTGCCGATTTCCATGCCTGCGAGCCGTGGATGAATGCCGAGCGCATTGCATCGATCTGTGCCCGCGCCAATGAGCTTGGTGGCGACATCATCTTGCTGCTCGGCGATTACACGTCAGGAACAGATCTCATTACCAACCGTGTCGATCATCGCATCTGGGCGGCAGAGCTCGCGAAGCTGAAGGCGCCGCTTGGCGTCCACGCCATTATCGGCAATCACGACTGGTGGCATGACGCGACCGCCCAGAGAACCGGTCATGGGCCGACATTCAGCCATCGGGCATTGGAAGCTGTCGGGATCGAAGTCTATTCCAATCGCGCGGCGCGCCTGGAGAAGAATGGACAAGGCTTCTGGCTTGCCGGCGTCGAGGACCAGTTGGCCTTGCGCCGCAGCATGCGCTGGAAGAGGCCGCTTACCAAAGGACTGGACGATCTCGGCGGCACGATGGCGCAGATCGGCGACGACGCACCGGTCATCCTTCTCGCCCATGAGCCAGATATCTTTCCTGCCGTTCCCCAGCGTGTCTCGCTCACTTTGTCGGGGCATACGCATGGCGGGCAGGTGAGGATTTTCGGCTGGTCGCCTTATTCGCCCTCGCGTTACGGTGACCGGTATGTTTATGGCCATATCGTCGAGGAGGAGCGCCATATTATCGTGTCCGGCGGCCTTGGCTGCTCCATCGCGCCGGTACGCTTCGGCGTGCCGCCTGAAATCGTCGTGATCGACGTGGGATAGGGATGATGTCGAAACGCAAGCTCATCAGATTGAATGCCGGTTCCCAGCGCTTCCAGATGCGCATCGCGGGGCTTGGATTTCGCGACGGCCATGTCCTGGTGCATCGCGCCGTGCATGAGACGTTTTGGACCTTTCCGGGCGGTCGGGCGGAGATCGGCGAGACCTCGGAGGAGACGTTACGGCGGGAAATGGTTGAGGAGCTTGGCGTCGAGGTTACGGTCAGGCGTCTGCTCTGGTCGGTCGAGAATTTCTTCCATTACGAAGAGATGGATTGGCATGAGCTCGGCCTCTACTACCTGATGGAGATTCCGGCGGATTTTCCCTTCGATCCCACGAAGATCGTGCATCGAATCCAGGATGGCGATGATGAGCTGGAGTTCAAATGGGTACGAGCGACGCGGGAAGCGCTGGTGGCGCTCGATATCCCGCCCTATTTCATCGCCGAAGAAATCGAAAACCTGCCGCTGATGTCTCGCCATCTCGTCTGGCGGGATGGTGATCTCGACAAGGCTTGAGGAGGAGGCTTTATGTCCGCTTTCGATCCGGTTCGCAGCTTTCGCAAGCTTGCCTATAACAGCGCATTGGCGAATGTCCGACTGCATCGTGCCTGTGCGGCCCTGCGGCCCGGCGAATTTGAGGCCAAGCGCGTGAGCTTCTTTCCGTCGATCAAGGCAACCCTCAATCATATTCTGACGGTGGACTGGTTCTATGTCGATGCGCTGGAAGGCGGGACTCTGGGCCTCAAAGCTTTTGACATCGAGGAGCCCTATGATCGGCTGGACGAGCTGAGCCAGGAACAGGCCGATGTCGATCGCAGGCTGGTCGCGTTCTGCGAGGCGCTGACGCCGGAGACTGCGATGTGGATCATCGATATCCAACGCGACGGCCGCATCCAGCGCGAGAGGGCGGATGATGTGCTGAACCATCTGTTCCAGCATCAGACGCATCATCGCGGTCAGGTGCATGCCATGCTGGCCGGAACCAGCGTCGCGCCGCCGCAGCTCGACGAGTTCATCGTTTCAGACGATGCGCGCTTCAGGGGCGATGAATTGGCAGCGCTTGGTTGGGACGAAACGAAGCTGATGCGTTGATACCGGCCTTTTGGTGCGCCGATTTAGCCAGTGTCTCTATTGTTTGCTTGAGCAGGGCCTTTCCGCCGCCTCGCCAGCCAAGGGCTTGGATTTTTGACGTATCCATGACATTGACTGCGCCGCGCTCCGCTGGAACTGGCGGCGCGTGTGGACAGCCGGTTGCTGTCTGGAGGTGGCTAAGGATCTCGCGCGTGTCGGTCAGAATATCCGACAAGTTGAAGGCCTCACCGTCCATGCGGCCGGCTTCTGTTTCCAGCAGAAGACGAACCGCACGACCGAGGTCGCGGCCGTGAACCTCGGTTCCTGACCGGAAAGGAACCGGCTTGCCATCCAGATAATCGTCGAACAGGTCATCCCATTTATTGGGCCGCAGGTCACCATAGACGCCCGTCGCCCTCAAGCTCGCGGTTATGAAACCGGGTGCGGACAGAGAAAAAAGTGCGTGTTCGGCGTCGCGCTTCACCTCGCCGTAGAGCGTGTTTGGCATCGGCTTGATCGCCTCGGTCAGCTCCTCTCCGGAAATCCCGTCTCCATAGACGGCGCGGGAGGAGAGAAAGATGCAGCGACGCATGCCGGCCTTCCGCGCCGTCTCGAACAACTTAACCGTCCCATTGAGATTGAGCCGGCGAAAGCCTTCCGGATCTTCCCCTTCGCCACCGCGATATTTACCGGCTACATGGCTAAAGGCGGCGTGCACAAAAAAATAGGCATCGTCGAAAGCGCCGCTCTGATTTCCCGTCGGATCAAGGCTTAAGGGGACAAAAGAGACAGGCTGCGAAAAGAGGCCCGAGGGAGGCGGATTGCGCCCGCCGATCGCAACCTTGTATCCGGCTGATAGCAGCTCTTCGGCGATGTATCGGCCGACGAGGCCTGTTCCGCCCGAGATGAGGACCTTCATGCCGCGGCCTGCGGATTTGTAAGTGTAGCGATATCGGGCAGGTTCCGGCCGGTATGGAAGCTATGCCACAGCTCGATCAGCGGTCTCAGCTGCTCGGCCTTGGGATGGTTTTCCTCCCAGGGCTTTTCATATTGATAGTGCAGGATCGAGACGCTGTTCCAGTTCCAGAGCTCAGGCATGCTGAACCAGACATATTGCAGCATGTTCATGAAGATGGGCAGTCCGTGCCAATCCGGGAAGAAGGCCTCGAGAAAGGTCTGGTCCGTGCGCCGCCAGAAGACGTCGGGGCGATCGAGCAGTTCCAGCATGTGCCGAAAGGTCGCAAGCGACGGCTTGGCGACGAAGACGCCGGAATTCAACCGATGGAAATCCGCAAGGCTTTCGTAGACGTTCGGTGCTGCCGAAAATTCCGGATAGTCGAAGAGCCTATCGACATTGCGCAGCACCAGAGCATCTGCATCGATGAAGACACAAGTGTCATATTCGATCAGCTGCCAGAGCCGCAGTTTGCAGAAATTGTCGAGCGGCGTGTGGAAGGAAGGCTTGCGACCCTTGGTAAAGGGGGCGGCGGTGTGCAGGTTGCCGCGGGCATGCCGCTCGTTGAAGGCATCCGACAAGGGAAGATGCTCGACTTCCACCAGCCGGCAGTCGAGTGCTGCCAATGGGGCGAGGTCGTTTTCGCTAACCCCTTCCGTATGCAGCACGACGATATCGGCCTTGGTGCCGCTGTGGACGATCGAGCGCGCCAGCGCAACGGCACCCATCGCGTAGTCGGCGTTCGTGACCAGTGTCACAAACGCCTGGCCGGCGCGGGGCCGGGTTTGCGGGCGCAATCCCTGCAGCATTTCGCTACCCGGCATCATGACACGGATTTCAACCTCTTGCCTTCGGGATCATGGTTGACCGTCGCGGCGAGATCCTTGGTCCAGGCAGAGATGGCCGGCACGCGCGAGCGGTCGACGCGATAGGCATATTTCTTGGCGACATCGACGATTTCGCCGAGGAGACCCGCCTCGAGTGTAATCGGCGCCAGGCCGAGATCGAGGAATTTGTCGTTCTTGACGATCAGCTCGTTCTCCGGAGCTTCCTTGCGCGGATTGGGCAGGCGCACGACTTCCGCGCCGCTCATCTTGGCGATCATCTCGGCGAGATCGCGCACGCGATGCGTTTCCGTCATCTGGTTGAAGATTTCGACGCGGGCGCCGCGGGCCGGCGGGTTCTTTAGCGCCAGTTCGATGCAGCGCACCGAGTCCTGGATATGGATGAAGGCGCGGGTCTGGCCGCCGGTGCCGTGTACGGTCAAGGGATAGCCGATCGCCGCCTGGATGAGGAAGCGGTTGAGCACCGTTCCATAGTCGCCGTCATAGTCGAAACGGTTGATCAATTGTTCGTGACGGCGCGTCTGCTCCGTATGGGTCCCCCAGACGATGCCCTGATGCAGATCGGTAATCCTCAGCCCGTCATTCTTGGCATAAAACTGAAAGAGCAGCTGATCGAGGCACTTCGTCATATGGTAGATGGAGCCAGGATTGGCCGGATAGAGGATCTCCTGGCTGACGGTGCGGCCATCGGTCGTCTCGATGCCGACCGGTAGATAGCCTTCGGGGATAGCGGCGCCGATCGTCGAATAGCCATAGACGCCCATCGTGCCGAGATGCACGAGATGCGAGTCGAGGTTGAGCTCGACGAGCGCGTTCAGGAGATTATGCGTGGCGTTGACGTTGTTGTTGACCGTGTAGTTCTTGTGCCGGTCGCTCTTCATCGAATAGGGGGCGGCGCGCTGCTCGGCGAAATGCACGATGGCATCGGGGCGATGCTCGGCCAGCCACTTCTTCAGGAGCTCATAGTCCTTGGCCAAATCGATCAGGTGGAAATGGATCCGGCGGCCAGTTTCGGCGTGCCATATGCGGGTGCGTTCCTGAATCGAATCCATCGGCGTCAGCGACTGGACACCCAGCTCGGTATCGATCCATCGGCGAGAGAGATTATCGAGGATGTGGATCTCATGACCGGCGTCGGAGAGGTGAAGAGAGGTTGGCCAACCGATGAATCCGTCACCGCCCATAACCGCAATTTTCATAGGATCTTCCTTCCATGCCGATCCGCTAGCCGGTGCGATTCCGGATAGTCGGAGTTTATGACAATTGTTCAAAGCTTGCTTGATGGCAGAACTTCGGCCAAAGAGGTGCCGGACATTCAAGGAGATGCGGCAACGATGAACAGCCCCTTTCTGATTGCTGGGGAACTGGAAGCCGGAAGCCACCGGCTGGTGCAGCGAGTCTACTATGAGGATACGGATTTTTCCGGGCTCGTCTATCACGCGCGCTACCTTCATTTCCTCGAGCGGGGACGCACGGACTATCTGCGTTGTCTCGGCGTGGAACAGCGTGAACTCCTGAATGCCGACGAGGAGGGGCTGGTTTTCGTTGTCCATCGCATGGAGATCGATTTCAAGGGGCCGGCGCGCATGGATGACGTGCTGACGATCCGGACCGTCACCGAAAAGGCTGGCGGCGCCAAGATGGTACTGTCCCAGGAGATCCGGCGCGACGATATGCTGCTGATAGCAGCCAAGGTCATCATCGCTGTCATCAACGCCAAGGGGCGCCCGCGCCGGCTGCCGGAAAAGCTGGCGGCACAGATGCTGACCGCATCGGAAAGTGCCGGTTGAACTCAAGTTCTCCTCGATCGGTGACGACGGTCTCGTCGAGGGCCGACGGTGATTGGCAACTGGCAGCTTGCAATAACTTGAGTTTTATGTGAAGGAATTCGCCGCGCAAGATTTGTCTGCGTTTGCCGCCGGTTTCGTCCGGTCAGTTCTTCCCTGGAGCTAGAATAACCTTCGCCGCCGTTAAATCCTTCATGTTTCGACGCTAACATTCTTTTAACCATAATAGTGTCTTACTGGTTATGTCGGAGTTTGTGCGGTGCACGCCTTCCTTTGACCAAATTTGACGGCAAGAAGGCAGTTGTAAGCTTGGAAGGCTTGACCAGGGCGTTCAGCGGCGGCTGCCAAACAATTCTTGTGAGATCACTTTTAGCCGCCCGGTCTAGCGCCGGGCGTTTGGATTCGGGGATTTTGGATCAATGGAACAAGTAGCACTGGCAGCGGCCACCACACCGGACATCACCCTCTGGTCGCTCTTCATGCAGGCGGGCCTGGTGGTCAAGCTCGTTATGATCGGCCTGCTGGCAGCGTCCGTATGGACCTGGGCGATCGTCATCGACAAATATCTGAGCTACGCGCGGGCACGCAGGCAGTTCGATCATTTCGAGCAGGTCTTCTGGTCTGGCCAGTCGCTCGAAGAGCTCTACCGCACGCTTTCGGAGCGCAACAATACGGGCCTCAGCGCCATCTTCGTCGCGGCCATGCGCGAATGGAAGAAATCCTTCGAGCGCGGCGCCCGTTCGCCGATCGGCCTGCAGATGCGTATCGACCGCGCCATGGACGTGACGCTCGCGCGTGAATCGGAACATCTGGTCGCCCGCCTGGGTTCGCTTGCCACCATCGGTTCGGCTGGCCCGTTCATCGGTCTCTTCGGCACCGTCGTTGGTATCATGACCTCGTTCCAGGCGATCGCCGGTTCGAAGTCGACCAACCTTGCGGTCGTTGCGCCGGGTATCGCCGAAGCGCTGCTCGCGACCGCCATCGGTCTGGTCGCGGCTATTCCCGCGGTTATCGCCTACAACAAGTTCTCGGCCGATGCCGGCAAGCTCTCGGGGCGCATGGAAGGTTTTGCGGATGAATTCTCCGCCATTCTTTCGCGTCAGATCGATGAGAAGCTGCAGCCGCGTCAGGCAGCACAGTAAGTAGCGGACAGAACCGGAGTAATTCACATGGCAATGTCTGTTGGAGGCAAGGGTGGCGGCGGTGGCCGCCGAGGCGGTCGTCGCGGCGGCGGCCGGGGCGGCCCGATCGCCGATATCAACGTGACGCCGCTGGTCGACGTCATGCTCGTGCTGCTGATCATCTTCATGGTGGCGGCGCCGATGATGACGTCGGGCGTGCCGATCGACCTGCCGCAAACGCAGGCGGGCGCGCTGAACGCCCAGACCCAGCCCATCACCATCTCGATCAAGGCAGATGGCCAGGTGTTCCTGCAGGAAACGCAGATCGACGTCGCCGAAATCGCCGCCAAGCTGCAGGCGATCGCGACCACGGGCTACAACGAACGCATTTTCGTGCGTGGCGACGGCAAGGCGCCCTACGGCGTAATTGCCGACGTCATGTCGCGCATCCAGGAAGCCGGTTACAAGAATATCGGCCTGGTTACGCAGCAGATAACGGACCACTGACGAACCGACATGAAGCGCAGTCTTGCTACCTCTGCTGTCATTCACATCCTGGTGCTGATCGGCGCCATGGTGACGCTGAGTGCGCCGGCGCCGCTTGAGACGCCGGAAAGCACGGCGATGGATGTCGATATCGTGACGGCGGATCAGCTGCAGCAGGGCGAAAAGAAGGCGCCGGTGACGGATCACGCCGCACGCAAGCCGACGACCAAGCAGGATCAGGTCGCCAACGCCCAGAATACCGGCGAGAACAAAGTCGACATCAAGAACCCGGTCGTGCCGACGCAAAGGCCGGAGAGCGAGACTGCGGCCCTGGCGCCGAAAAAGGTGGATGCGCCCGTTCCGCAGGACGATCCGAAGCCGAACGACGTCAAGACGATCGAACAGAAGGAAACGGAGGCTGCGCCCAAGGAAGTGGCCGCCATTCCGCAGCAGAAGCCGGATGTAGTGCCGACGCCGAAGCCCGATCCCACGCCGCCGACCCCGAAGGCCGACGCCACGCCGACCCCGCCGACGCCGCAGCCGACGGAGCAAGCTGAAATTCAGCTGCCAAACAACGTCCCTGTGCCGGATGTGAAGCCGCAGCCGACGCCGCCGAAGGCTGCCGAGCCGAAGCCGGAAGTAAAGCCGACGCCGAAGCCGGACGTGAAGGTCGCCGACGCCAAGCCGACGGACAAGACAACGACGCAGAGTACAAGCAAGACCACCTCGGCAGACGACGGCAAGAAGGACGCCGACAAGAAGCGCCAGACTCCAAAGGCCTCCAGCAAGGGCCTTGACGATGGTCTCGCCGATCAGATCAACGATCTTCTCAACAACACCTCGTCGAAAGGCGGCGCGAAGCGCTCATCGCAGCAGGCTTCCGCAGGCGCCGATACCCAGGTCGCTTCGCTTGGCGGCAAGAAGTCGCTTGGCGCCGGAAAGCTCAGCCAGAGCCAGCAGGACGGTTTGCGCGATCTGATCCAGAAATACTGGAACCTCCCACCCGGCCTTGAAGGCGCTGGCGACGTGCGAATCAAGGTGCACTTCAAGCTCGACAAATCCGGACAGATCGTCGGTCAGCCGGAAGCCACGACGAATGGCGGACCGGCTTCGACACAAGGTGCCATGCAATCTGCCGCTGTACGCGCGGTTCTTCGCGCGCAATCGGAGTTCATGACGATTCTTCCGGCGGACAAATATGAGGATTGGCAGGAAGTCGTCGTCAACTTCAGCGCAGCGGATCTGGGGATGTGATGCGGGGAGTGCGGCTTTTGACGAACCACTGTCCCCGTCTCGGCATGAGCTTGCTTGCGGCTTTGGGGATGATGTTGGCTAGTTCCATGTCGGTGCAGGCTGCAAGCCCTACGCAGCCGCATGAAAATTCGACCAGGGACAGTATCCGCTACGCCGTCGCGAGAAACTGGAACGTCGCTCCCGGCCTGGAGGGTGCGAAGCATGTCCGTGTCCATGTGCATCTCAAGCTCAGCCGAAGCGGAGAAATCGTGGGCGCGCCAAAGGTTACCGTAACCGGCGGTCCCAAGGCGACACAGCAAGCCATCGCGGCAAGCGCAATGCGAGCCGTGCTCCGGGCTGCCCCGCTCAAGAATCTGCCAACAGATCACTATGACGACTGGAAAGAAGTCACCCTCAACTTCGAACCGGCTCTCTGACGAATTAATGCTGAAAGGCTTGATACATATGATCAGAAACTCCCTCGTTCGTCTCCTGCTGGTGCTAGCAGGCTTGATGGCTGTGGCATCCACTCCGGCCTATGCCGTGGTCGAGCTCAACATCAACAAGGGCAACGTCCAGCCCATGCCGATCGCTATCACAGACCTTCTGTCGAATGATACGCTCGGCCCGCAGATCTCGAGCGTGATCGCCGCCGACCTGCAGCGCTCCGGACTGTTCGCTCCGATCAACAAGCAGGCCTTCATCGAGAAGATCACCAATCCGGATTCGACCCCGCGCTTCCAGGACTGGACCTCGATCAACGCGCAGGCTCTCGTGACCGGCCGCGTCACGCAGGAAGGCGGCCGCCTTCGCGCCGAATTCCGCCTCTGGGATACGTTCGGCAACAGCCAGATGATCGGCCAGCAGTTTTTCGCCCAGCCGGATAACTGGCGCCGTGTCGCGCATATCATCGCCGATGCGATCTATCAGAAGATCACCGGCGAAAAGGGCTATTTCGATACCCGCGTCGTTTTCGTCGCCGAAAGCGGCCCGAAGACGGCCCGCAAGACGCAGCTCGGCATCATGGATCAGGACGGCGCCAATGTGCGCATGCTGACCGACGGCAGTGACCTCGTGCTGACGCCACGCTTCTCGCCGAACCGGCAGGAAGTGACCTACATGTCTTTCGCCAACCAGCAGCCGCGCGTCTATCTGCTGCAGCTGCAGACGGGCCAGCGCGAACTGGTCGGCAACTTCCCCGGCATGACCTTTTCGCCGCGCTTCTCGCCGGACGGGCAGCGCGTGATCATGAGTCTGCAGCAGGAAGGCAATGCCAATATCTACACGATGGACCTGCGCTCGCGCACCACGACACGCCTGACCTCGACGGCCGCGATCGATACCTCGCCGTCCTATTCGCCCGATGGCACGCAGGTTGCCTTCGAAAGCGACCGCGGTGGACAGCCACAGATCTATGTCATGAATGCCGATGGCTCCAACCAGCGCCGCATCTCGTTTGGTAACGGCTCCTACTCCACGCCGGTTTGGTCGCCGCGCGGTGATCTCATCGCCTTCACCAAGCGTGCCGGCGGCAATTTTTCCATCGGTGTCATGAAGCCGGACGGTTCCGGTGAGCGAATCCTGACCTCCGGCTCCTACAGCGAGGGACCGACCTGGGCGCCAAACGGCCGCGTCATCATGTTCTTCCGCGCGCCGTCCGGCGCAAGCGGGCCGCAAATTTATTCGATCGACCTGACCGGTTATAACGAACAGAAGATCCCGACGCCGGGCTTCGCTTCGGACCCGGCATGGTCGCCGCTTCTCGAGTAATGAAGGGCTCGCCACTTTATCGCCGCAAAGTCCTGTGACTGGACCGTTTGGCGACAATTTTAGGACATCATTAACCATACTTGTTGGAATCGGATTAACCGAACCCGGTTACAGTCTGGCAACCCTGATAGAGACTTATAGGAGAGACCGGCCATGAGCCGTACCGCAACCCAGGCCGTTGGCCACATGCAAAACCTCGCACGCAACCCGATCATGATCGCGCTTTTCGTCGGCCTTTCTCTGGCTGGCTGCGCTTCCAAGAAGGGTCTGCCGAACGATGCCAACGGTCTTGGCCTGAACGGTGCCGGCAATGCTACTCCGGGCTCGCCGCAGGACTTCACGGTCAATGTCGGCGACCGCGTTTTCTTCGTTGTTGATAGCTCCTCCATCAGCTCCGAAGCTGCCCAGACGCTCGATCGTCAGGCCCAGTGGCTCGCCCGTTATCCGAACTACTCCATCACGGTCGAAGGTCATGCCGACGAGACCGGCACGCGCGAGTACAACCTTGCTCTTGGCGCACGTCGCGCAGCAGCTGCGAAAAACTACCTCGCTTCGCGCGGTGTTCCCGCGAACCGCATGAAGACGATTTCCTACGGCAAGGAGCGCCCGGTCGCTACTTGCGACAACGAATCCTGCTGGTCGCAGAACCGCCGCGCTGTCACCGTGCTCAACGGCGCCGGCTCCTGATAGGCGAAGAAAGACTGATCGAAATGCAAAAGGCGGCCTCCTGGCCGCCTTTACTTTTTTGACCACACTTTGGCCGAACTCCGTTGCTTTTTGAGAGTAATTGTAAAAATCTCCTGTTCGAGCCCTCCGGCCCGAAGAATCAATAGGACAGGACGATCCATATGAAAAAACTTGTCGTGGCGAGCATGCTTTGTCTCGCTGCCGTCGTGGGTAGCGAACGCGATGCTTCTGCCTTGTCGTTGTTCGGAATCCATCTCGGGGGCCGCGAGGCTTCCGCGCAATCGGCTTCCGGCAATTCCCAAAGACAAGCACAATACGGCCAGGCGCCGGTCATCAACGTTCAAAACAGCGATGCCGAAGTTCGCCTGCAGCAGCTTGAGGACCAGATGCGCCAGCTGAATGGCCGTGTCGAGGAAATGAGCTATCAGCTGTTGCAGATGCAGGAGACGATCCGCAAGGCGCAGGAAGACAATGAATTCCGCTTCCAGCAGCTTGAAAAGCGCGGCGGCGGTGCTGCGCCGGCTGCCGGTGGGACGATGAAGAAGAGCGAGGCCGACGTGCCCGCGCAGAGCGGCGGCCAGCAGGACGATATTGCCGGCGTCATTACCGATTCGCAGAACGGCAGCGCCGCGCCGCGCGGCGCCGGCGGTGGCAAGCCGCCGAGCCAGCTTGGCTCTATCCAGTTCGACCAGAGCGGCGATCAGATCGGTTCCTCGATGACGGGGGCCAACAATGGTTCGGGCGCGCCGCCAAGCGCGGGCTCCGGCTCGCAGACGGCTTCGCTCGGCAGCGAGAACGACCAATACAAGGCTGCCTACGGTCATGTCCTGTCCGGCGACTATAGCGTCGCCGAACAGGAGTTCCGTCAGTATCTCGACAGCTACCCGAGCAGCTCCCGGGCTGCGGATGCGAATTTCTGGCTCGGCGAAGCGCTTTATTCGCAAGGCAAGTATAACGAGGCCGCCAAGACTTTTCTGAATGCGCATCAGAAATATAGCACCTCCGAAAAGGCGCCCGAAATGCTGCTGAAGCTCGGCATGTCGCTCGCGGCGCTCGACAACAAGGACACGGCCTGCGCCACGCTTCGCGAAGTGACCAAGCGTTATCCCAAGGCCTCCAAGGCTGTGACCGGCAAGGTTGCCAGCGAAGAGAAGCGGCTTGCCTGCTGATTGCCATGCCCATTGACGCTGTGACCAGCGGTGCCACAGTCCTGATGCCCGAAGCCGCCGCGACGGAATTTCTTCATTCTCTTTCGAAGCCTGCTCATGTTCTGGTCGCCGTTTCCGGCGGCAGTGATTCCACCGGGCTTCTGATTGCCCTTGCCGAGCGGCTGAAATCTCATCCTCACAAAGATATTACTCTGAGCGCTGCGACCATCGATCATGGTCTGCGCGCCGCAGCAGCAGATGAGGCGCGCGAGGTCGCGGCATTCTGTGCTTCGCGCGGCATTCCGCATTTCGTCCGCCGCTGGGAGGGGGAAAAGCCCGAGACCGGCATCATGGCGGCTGCGCGTGAAGCGCGCTACGGATTGCTCGCAGACCTGGCCTCCGATATTTCGGCCGATGTGATCGTAACAGCCCATACGCTTGATGATCAGCGCGAGACGATGGCGATGCGCAGCGCGCGCCGCGGGCAGGGCGGTCATGGCACAGGCATTGCTGATGCGGTCTTGTTCGATCGGCGCATCTGGATCGTCAGGCCGTTTCTCGCCTGTCGGCGGGCGGATATCAGGACCTTTCTCGGGAGGCATGGCCTATCCTGGTTCGACGACCCGAGCAATGAGGATATAAAATACGAGCGTGTGCGTACGCGCAGAGATCTCCAAGCGGAGCCGATGGCTGGTGTGCCTGTGGATATCGGCGCCGATCGCGCAGCTCTTTCCGAGAGAGCGGCTGCATGGCTCGATGATTGGGTCACAATTCACGCACAGGCGTCTTGTGTCATCGATCGAGCCGGACTTTCGGCGGATCGGGCAGCTGTCGCTTATGCGCTTTCCTATCTTGCTGCCGTCTTCGGCGGCAAGGCGTATGCGCCTGGACATGTGCAAATGGAGCGCGTTCTCGAATTTGTGAACAGTGCCAGCCCCGGTCGACGTACGGCCGGCGGCGTGGTCTTCGACCTCAGGCGCGATGGACTCTATCTTATGCGGGAAAGCCGCAATATCGCGCCGCTGAGGCTGTTGCCGGGCGAGAAAGGCATTTGGGACGGTCGTTTCGAGATCAGTAATTCGGGCAACGCCCCGGTTCGGATTGTCGCAGCAGGCACGGAAAATATGATTATTTTTCCGGCGACTATGCCGAAGGGCGTGGTGCTGCGCGCCCGGGCGGCGATGCCGCTCGCGGTGACGGAAGGGGAGGCAAAGGCGGCAGCGGTGACGGTTGTGCCCTATCTTGCGCCCTT
Organism: Martinezella dioscoreae; assembly: GCF_009176305.1. Lineage (GTDB taxonomy): Bacteria > Pseudomonadota > Alphaproteobacteria > Rhizobiales > Rhizobiaceae > Rhizobium > Rhizobium dioscoreae. The sequence continues at coordinate 331,099 of NZ_BLAJ01000001.1, forward strand.
CGACCGCTTTTTGACACGATTTGACCTCACATTCGCCAATCGCCTTTCTGCGGCCTTTGGCCGCGAAGCCTATATGCGGCTGCCGCTTTCGGTCCTATAGACGGAAAAAACATGCGGCGATGCGGTTTGCCTTGGCAAGGGCTTGGCGCAACCCTATGTTAGGGATCAAGTAATGCCGTCGCTCAAGCGGCGGAAGTTTCAGTGCTGGGGAGTTCGATGAACCCTAATTTTCGTAATTTCGCTCTGTGGGCAATCATAGCTCTGCTGTTGATTGCCCTGTTCAGCATGTTTCAGAACGCGCCGGCACAAACAGGCTCCAGGGAAATACCGTATTCGCAGTTCCTCCGGGAAGTGGATTCCGGTCGTGTTCGTGACGTGACCGTCACGGGCAACCGCGTTGTCGGCAGCTATGTCGAAAACGGCACGCCTTTCCAGACCTATGCTCCGGTCGTGGATGACAGCCTGCTTGAACGCCTGCAAAGCAAGAACGTCAACATCGTCGGCCGTCCGGAATCGGATGGCTCCTCGAGCTTCCTGAGCTATCTCGGCACGCTGCTGCCGATGCTCCTGATCCTCGGCGTCTGGCTGTTCTTCATGCGGCAGATGCAGGGCGGCTCGCGCGGCGCCATGGGCTTTGGCAAGTCGAAGGCAAAGCTTCTGACGGAGGCACATGGCCGCGTCACCTTCGATGACGTCGCCGGCGTCGACGAAGCCAAGCAGGATCTGGAAGAAATCGTCGAATTCCTGCGCGATCCGCAGAAGTTCCAGCGCCTCGGCGGTCGTATTCCGCGCGGCGTGCTGCTTGTCGGACCTCCCGGTACCGGTAAGACGCTTCTGGCGCGCGCCATCGCCGGCGAAGCCAACGTGCCGTTCTTCACCATTTCCGGTTCCGACTTCGTCGAAATGTTCGTCGGCGTCGGTGCAAGCCGTGTCCGTGACATGTTCGAGCAGGCCAAGAAGAATGCGCCTTGCATCATCTTCATTGACGAAATCGATGCCGTCGGCCGTCATCGTGGTGCCGGTCTCGGCGGTGGCAACGACGAACGCGAACAGACGCTCAACCAGCTGCTGGTCGAGATGGACGGCTTCGAAGCCAATGAAGGCATCATCCTGATCGCCGCGACCAACCGTCCCGACGTTCTCGACCCCGCGCTGCTGCGTCCGGGCCGTTTCGACCGTCAGGTTGTGGTGCCGAACCCGGATATCGTCGGCCGCGAGCGCATCCTCAAGGTTCACGCTCGCAACGTGCCGCTGGCTCCGAATGTCGATCTCAAGACGCTTGCCCGCGGTACGCCCGGTTTCTCCGGTGCGGATCTGATGAACCTCGTCAATGAAGCCGCTCTTATGGCCGCCCGCCGCAACAAGCGACTGGTGACGATGCAGGAATTCGAAGACGCCAAGGACAAGATTATGATGGGCGCCGAGCGTCGCTCTTCGGCCATGACCGAGGCGGAAAAGAAGCTCACCGCCTATCACGAAGCCGGTCACGCGATTACGGCGCTCAATGTCGCTGTCGCAGATCCGCTGCACAAGGCGACGATCATTCCGCGCGGCCGTGCGCTTGGCATGGTCATGCAGCTCCCCGAGGGCGACCGCTACTCGATGAGCTACAAGTGGATGGTGTCGCGCCTCTGCATCATGATGGGCGGCCGCGTTGCCGAGGAGCTGACCTTCGGCAAGGAGAACATCACCTCCGGCGCATCCTCCGATATCGAGCAGGCGACCAAGCTTGCCCGTGCGATGGTCACGCAGTGGGGTTTCTCCGACGAGCTCGGCCAGGTCGCCTATGGCGAGAACCAGCAGGAAGTCTTCCTCGGCCACTCCGTTTCGCAATCCAAGAACGTTTCGGAAGCGACGGCTCAGAAGATCGATAACGAGGTTCGCCGTCTGATCGACCAAGCCTATCAGCAGGCCAAGGATATCCTTACCTCCAAGCACGATGAGTTCGTCGCACTGGCGGAAGGCCTGCTCGAATATGAGACGTTGACGGGCGAGGAAATCAAGGCGCTGATCCGCGGCGAAAAGCCGGCGCGCGACCTCGGTGACGATACGCCGCCGAGCCGTGGTTCGGCCGTCCCGAAGACCGGCGCCAAGAAGGACGGTTCAGTCGGTGCCAAGGGCGATGAACCCGAAGGCGGTTTCGAACCACAGCCGCGCTAAAGGCGCGAGGCGTTCAATCTCGGTTGAGAGGCCAGCCACCTGTTTCAGGTGACTGGCCTTTTGTTTCGGAGAGGGCAGAAAGGCGTAACGCTTCCGATGTTGATCAGCCCTTGTGGCAACTGGCGGGTGGGGCAAAGTAATGCGGAGGCAGTAGGCTGTGAATTGGACTATTGTCGGTCTCGACCTGGTACGGTTTTTTAGTGCTTATTAATGGTAACGCGTTGTAATAGGCGTTCTCGGTAATTTAAGTGCCGAGTTTTACAATCTGTGGCATGAGCCACAAGCATCGATGTTTGCAGTGTCGCTTGCTTTGGGGCGGCGATATCGATGCCGCTGCAGTCCCGATGAGGACGCGGCAACGACAGGAGTGCATATGAAACGTCGTTATTTCGGAACTGACGGAATTCGCGGTCAATCCAATATCTATCCGATGACGCCGGATCTTGCCATGCGCGTAGGTATCGCTGCCGGCACGATCTTCCATCGAGGCAGCCATCGCCATCGCGTCGTTATCGGCAAGGATACGCGCCTTTCCGGCTATATGCTGGAAAATGCCATGGTGGCGGGATTTACCGCGGCCGGTGTCGATGCCTTCGTTCTCGGCCCTATCCCGACACCCGCTGTCGCCATGCTGACGCGCTCGCTGCGCGCCGATATCGGCGTGATGATCTCTGCCTCGCACAATCCCTACGAGGATAACGGCATCAAGCTTTTCGGGCCGGATGGTTACAAGCTCTCCGATGATCTGGAAATGAGAATCGAGGAGATGCTCGACAAGGACATGTCGGAGCATCTTGCCAAGTCGGAGAATATCGGTCGCGCCAAGCGTATCGATGGCGTGCATGACCGTTATATCGAACATGCCAAGCGCACGCTGCCGCGCGATGTGACGCTGCAGGGTCTGCGGATCGCCATCGACTGTGCCAACGGCGCCGCCTACAAGGTCGCTCCGGCCGCTCTTTGGGAGCTCGGCGCCGACGTCGTCACCATCGGCAATGAGCCGAATGGCACGAATATCAATCTGAACTGCGGCTCCACCAGCCCCGTTGCCCTGCAGAAAAAGGTGGACGAAGTCCGCGCCGATATCGGTATCGCGCTCGATGGGGATGCCGACCGTGTCATCATCGTCGATGAGACCGGCACGATCATCGACGGCGACCAGCTGATGGCCGTCATTGCCGAAAGCTGGGCCGAGAGCCAGACGCTGCGCGGCAATGGTATTGTCGCAACCGTGATGTCCAATCTCGGCCTCGAGCGCTTCCTGGACGATCGTGGCATGTCGCTTGCGCGCACGGCCGTCGGCGACCGCTATGTCGTCGAGCATATGCGCCAGCACAATTACAATGTCGGCGGCGAGCAGTCCGGCCACATCGTATTGTCCGACTATGGCACGACGGGCGACGGCCTCGTGGCTGCGCTGCAGATCCTTGCTGCGGTGAAGCGCACGGGCAAGCCGGTCAGTGAAGTCTGTCGCCGTTTCGAACCGGTACCGCAGCTGCTGCGCAATGTCCGCATTTCCGGCGGCAAGCCACTGGAGGACATTCAGGTGCGCCAGGCAATTGCCGATGCGGAAAGCGAGCTTTCCCGCAACGGCCGTCTGGTGATCCGCCCTTCCGGCACCGAGCCCCTGATCCGCGTCATGGCGGAAGGCGACGATCGCGGCCAGATCGAACGTATCGTCGGCGGACTGATCGACGTGATCTCGAATGTGCGTTCGGCCGCTTGAGCAAACGAAAGAAGTAATTCCGGAATAATACTATGGCCGCCTCGTCGAGGCGGCCATAGTATTTTCAGTTTCGGCATGATGGTCAGCCTACTGGAACGTTTCTCCGGGATAGGCGCCCCAAAGCTTGTCCTGCCTGACATAGCCTCTGGCGGAATGCTCCCGGACCGAAACACGACACCAGGTCCCAGTGCAGGATTGCAGCGAGACCAGTACGCGCGGCTGCAGCTCCGCGATTGCCTTGGCGGCGGGATTCGGATCGGTGCGCAGCATGGCATTCTTCGTCAGCCACGGGGCGACTACGGCCGTCCGTGTTCCGGAGAGCAGGGCGCTGTGCATCCAGCCGGTCACTCCGGTATCATCGCGCACCTGTCGCCAATGGCCATATTCGTCGATGATTTCCAAGGGAAGACCCGGCTTCATATAGATCCATTTCGTGGCATAGATCGTCGAAGGCCCGACGCGCATGCGCGCCTTATGAGCTCGGAGCGAAACGTAGCGCGGGATCGGCAAGCCCGTCTCGCGCCCTTTGTTCCAAGCAGTGGCCGTGGCTGCCGCCGGCTTGACCGGCATCGTGCCTGCCAGTGTGACGGAGCTCAAGAAGATAAGAGCAAGGCCCAGGCCGGCCCATATTGTTCGACGGTAAGTCAGCGACTTCCTCCTGAATTATCTCCCGGCCGAAGCACTGTAATGGTTTGTTTCTTGCCAATTGGTTTAGAGGGTCGGGCCTGGCTTTGTGCCCGGACGCTGTGTTCCTGTGAGGAAATAGAGGAAGCGGGTAATCGTATCCCATTCTCTTTATTTAAAAATCAATGTTCTCTAATATATAAAATAAAGTATAATTTCTGAATAAACAGGGTAAATATTCGTAGTTAATCAGGTTTTAACTCCTTTTCATCATTATCCCTGTCATGTCTTTTCAATTGGCAAGCATTTGCTGTGCCAAGGGCAAGAAATTTGGAGCCAAAGCCATGATGAAAACCCTGATAGGGGCACTTGCCACTTTGCTTGTTGGCACGTCGGCCTTTTCTGCTGATCTCTATACACCGGAACCGGTTCAGCCGGCGCCGGAAGTGACCGTCGCCCAATCCAGCGGCTGGTATCTGCGCGGCGATGTCGGCTATGCCTTCACGAACCTGCGCGGTGCCAACTACTTCCAGGGCTCCAATTCCAGCCTGGTCGATTTCGATCGTGCGAAGCTGGACGGCAATGTCACGCTCGGCGGCGGTGTCGGTTACCAGATCAACAACTACCTGCGCACGGACTTGACGCTCGATTATCTCTTCAAGTCCGACTTCAAGGGCTCCACGAAGGGCGATTGCGGCGCCTGCGGCCCGGGCTTTACTCCGACCGCGGCGACCTCTCGCGATCTCGCTTCGCTGACGGCCTATAGCTTGCTTGCCAACGCTTATGTCGATCTCGGCACTTACGGCATCTTCACCCCCTATGTCGGTGGCGGTCTCGGCGGCACCTATGTCAAGTGGAGCAATCTGAAGAACACGTCGTGCTCGGACGCCAACCCGGATTCCTGCGACGGCTCGGTCACGCATAATGGCCGCGGCAGCTGGCGCTTCACCTATGCGCTGATGGCCGGTACATCCATCGACCTGAGCTGCAATCTCAAGGCCGATGTTGGCTATCGCTACCGTCACGTTCAAGGCGGCGACATGTTCGGCTATAACGAGAATGGCGGTCCTGGCTACGACAAGGGTCTGAACCTGCACGAAGCCCGCATCGGTGCCCGCTACACCTTCGGCGGCTGCCAGACCGCAAGCTACATGCCGCCGGCCGATATCCCGGTTCAGCCGTCGGTCTACAAGTAAGCAATATCCAATCCACGTTATTAAAAAGCCGTCCGGTTTCTTCCGGGCGGCTTTTTCTTTTTCCCATTCCGTTAAGTAATTCCGCGCTGTTTTAAAGCTTCATTAACCATGAATTCCCTATGGTTAATGAAATGAGAATGGCCGCCTTCCTGCATCGGATCCTCTTTTTGAGGATATTGCGAGGAAGCACAGGCCAGCCGATTCGACGCGCGGGCGTCGGCCCGAGGATGGAAGGCGAGGGGTAATGATCCGTTTTGACGCTTTGGCGCTGGCCGCAGCGATGGCAGGCGCATCGGCGGGTATTGCCTTTGCGGCCGATGCAGCACCACCGGAAATCAAGATGCCGGAGGTCAGCGTCAAGGATGCCAGGGGATGGTATGTGCGCGGCGATGTGGGCTATTCGGTCAACGCCAGCCGCACGGATACGAGACTTCGTGCCTATGATCCTGCGGGTGGCGATTACAGTTCGAGCAGCTTTGATTCCACCCGGTTCGGCAGTGATTTCTCCGGCGGCCTCGGTATCGGCTATCAATTCAACGATCTGTTTCGCGCCGACGTGTCAGGCGATTTCTTCAGCGGCGATTTCAATGGCCGCATTTCGAGCGATTCGCCTTGTTCCGGCGGGGCCAGCGGCACGGGATGCTCTACGAAGGCCCGTTCTTCCTTCAGGGCCGGCAGCCTCATGGTCAACGGCTATGTCGATCTCGGGACGCTTGCGGGTTTCACGCCCTATGTCGGCGCCGGTCTTGGTGCCACGCGGGTTTCCTGGAACAGCGTCAATGTCACCGGCTCCTGTCTTGATGGCGCATCGGGTTGTGGCGGTGCTGCGTCGGTCAGTGCTCGATATCCTGGCGAAAGTGACTGGCGCATGACCTATGCCTTGATGGCGGGTGTCGCCTATGAAGTCGCGCCGAACGTCAAGGTCGATCTCGGCTATCGCTTCTCCCATATCGCCGGCGGCGACATGTTTGGCGATTCTGCGGCCAGCGCCACCACAGGCCGCGACGGGGCATTGTCGCGTCACGAAATTCGTGTCGGCCTGCGGATCACCACCTGGTAAGGCTCATCGCCTATGGCGTCGTCAGCACATAGGCGATGCGGCGAAAGAAATCCAAAGTTCGAAAAATGTGCGCCGGAAAACGCCGCAGGGCAGAAGATTTGGCTGCTCGATAATCGCGGCGCCAGCCGATCATGGTCGTTCTCTGCAGCCGGCTGAAACCGGCAATATTCGCGCGCGTGCTGACGATGGATATATGCATGTCCCAGCCGCGCTCGACGGCCACATCCCAGGGCAGCGACATCACGGAGAGCGATTTCACGATCTTCTCGGCGCCGTGGCGCGTGACGAGATAGCAGGCGGTGGAACCCTGTGGACCGAACAGGCAACGCCCGACGATATCTCCCTTGAGGCTGCGCGCCATGGCGCGAAAGCCGTTCCAACGGTGATTGACAAGCTTGATGAGATCGGCGGCTGGCGCGGCTTCCCTGGCTGCCGCGGCACGTGCCAGAAACTCGGCATCCAAGGCGACATCGTCTTCGATGATGATGGCTATTTCGCCGCCATTTGCCAGAAACTGGCGCAGAGCCGTCAAGTGACTGCGGTAGCAGCCGTATTCGCCGGGCAGAATGGTCCGGCCATGTCGGCGCTGGAAACGGACATGGTCGACATCGATCCATTGGTCGCGCGGGACGAGCGCGCCATCGATGCCATCGATGCGTTCGAATCGGAAGCCGAATTCATCGCTTTGCCGCTGGATCTCGGCCAGCCGCTCTGCCGCGCGATCGATATTGATCAAATAGACCGGCATGGCCTGTACGGGCATCAAAGGGTTTTCGGCGAGTGCAGTTAGGGACATCGGGCACACTTGTTATTTCTATCGGCGCAAAATTGGCGCGCTCACCGTCTTATATGATTGCGCGTCTGCACGGAATCCAGCTTTTATGGAGCCAAATTTGGCTTATTTCCATTGCGCGTAACTTGCATGTCATCACACTTTCTGCACGACTTCGTGAGGGAGTGCCATCCGTAATTTTTACTATTGCGCTTGCGGGCGGCTTCCAATATATCCGGCGGCGGGACACCCTTCCCCAACGAAGGGCTTTCTATCTGAGAGGATAGCATCATGACTAAGCTCGCCAAGCCGGACATCCGTCCGAATAATACCCATTTCTCTTCTGGTCCATGCTCGAAGCGCCCCGGTTGGACGCTTAACGCTCTTTCCGACGCGGCTCTTGGCCGTTCGCACCGCGCGAAAGTCGGCAAGGCAAAGCTGAAGCAGGCCATTGATCTCACTCGCGAAATTCTGGAAGTGCCTGCGGATTACCGCATCGGCATCGTTCCGGCGTCCGACACCGGTGCCGTCGAGATGGCGCTCTGGTCGCTGCTCGGCGAACGCGGCGTCGACATGCTCGCCTGGGAAAGCTTCGGTGCCGGCTGGGTTACCGACGTCGTCAAGCAGCTGAAGCTCAAGGACGTCCGCAAGCTCGAAGCCGGCTATGGCGAGCTGCCCGATCTTTCCGCTGTCGATTTCGACCGCGACGTGGTCTTCACCTGGAACGGCACCACCTCGGGTGTTCGTGTTCCGAATGGCGATTTCATCCCCGCCGATCGCAAGGGCCTGACGATCTGCGACGCCACCTCGGCAGCCTTCGCTCAGAACCTCGATTTTGCCAAGCTCGATGTCGTCACCTTCTCCTGGCAGAAGGTACTTGGCGGCGAGGGCGCTCATGGCGTCATCATCCTGTCGCCGCGCGCTGTCGAGCGCCTGACGACCTATCAGCCGGCCTGGCCGCTGCCGAAGATCTTCCGCATGACCAGCGGCGGCAAGCTGATCGAAGGCATCTTCACCGGTGAGACGATCAACACGCCCTCGATGCTCTGCGTCGAAGATTATATCGACGCTCTCCTCTGGGCGAAGGATCTCGGCGGCCTCAAGGCGCTGATCGCCCGCGCCGATGCCAACGCCAAGGTCATCCACGATTTCGTTGCCGCCAACGACTGGATCGCCAATCTCGCCGTCAAGGCCGAGACGGAATCCAACACCTCCGTCTGCCTGAAGATCGTCGACAAGGATGTCGTCGCTCTCGATGCCGATGGCCAGGCGAATTTCGCCAAGGGCCTGGTTGCGCTTCTCGAAAAGGAAGGCGTCGCCTATGACGTCGGCCATTACCGCGACGCGCCGTCAGGCCTGCGCATCTGGGCGGGTGCCACGATCGAAGCTTCCGACATGCAGAAGCTGATGCCCTGGCTCGCCTGGGCTTTCGAAACGCAGAAGGCGACGCTCTCCCAGGCTGCTGCCTGAGGTTTGACGCGTTTATGGCTCCGCCGGTGAGGCGGAGCCCAGCATTCCGAATTCTCATTATTTTCATGCAATTCCGACCGGAAAGCCGTTTCGCATTTTGTGGGATTGCTCGTCTTAGCTGACTTTTCAGGAGGCCTCCATGGCACCTCGCGTTCTCGTATCCGACGAACTGTCGGAAACCGCCGTCCAGATCTTCCGCGATCGCGGCGTCGAAGTCGATTTCCAGCCGCAGCTTGGCAAGGACAAGGACAAGCTGTTCGAAATCATCGGCAATTACGATGGTCTTGCCATCCGTTCCGCCACCAAGGTGACGGAGAAGATCATCGAAGCGGCCAAGAACCTGAAGGTCGTCGGCCGCGCCGGTATCGGCGTCGACAATGTCGATATTCCTGCTGCCTCGCGCCGCGGTATCATCGTCATGAACACGCCGTTCGGCAATTCGATCACGACCGCCGAACACGCCATCGCACTGATGTTTGCCGTTGCCCGCCAGCTTCCGGCTGCCGATGCCTCGACACAGGCCGGCAAGTGGGAAAAGTCGAAGTTCATGGGTGTCGAAATCACCGGCAAGACCCTCGGCATCATCGGCGCCGGCAATATTGGCTCCATCGTGATTGCCCGCGCCCTCGGCCTGAAGATGCATGTCCTGGCCTACGACCCCTTCCTGTCGAAGGAACGCGCCGAGGAAATGGGCGTTACCAAGGTCGAGCTCGATGAGCTCTTCGCCGGCGCCGACTTCATCACGCTGCATGTGCCGCTGACCGACAAGACCCGCAACATTATCGACGCCTCGGCCATCGCCAAGATGAAGCAGGGCGTGCGCATCATCAACTGCGCCCGCGGCGGTCTCGTCGATGAGGCAGCCCTTGCTGCCGCCATCAAGTCCGGCCACGTCGCCGGTGCCGCTTTCGACGTCTTCGAAGTCGAGCCGGCCAAGGAAAGCCCGCTCTTCGGCCTTCCGAATGTCGTCTGCACGCCGCATCTCGGTGCTTCCACGACCGAAGCCCAGGAAAACGTCGCGCTTCAGGTCGCCGAGCAGATGTCGGACTACCTGATGAAGGGTGCCGTCTCCAATGCCATCAACATGCCCTCGATCACGGCGGAAGAAGCACCGATCCTGAAGCCGTTTATCAAGCTTGCCGATGTTCTCGGCGCTTTCGTCGGCCAGGTCACGGACGATCCGATCAAGGAAATCGAGATCCTCTACGACGGCGTCACCGCCAACATGAACACCAAGGCTCTGACGAGCGCGCTGCTCGCCGGCCTGATCCGCAATCAGGTTGCCGATGTGAACATGGTTTCGGCGCCGATCATGATCAAGGAAAAGGGAATCGTGCTTGCCGAAGTCAAGCGTGACAAGACCGGTGTCTATGACGGCTATATCAAGCTCACGGTGACCACCGACAGCATGACGCGTTCCGTCGCCGGTACCGTCTTCTCGGACGGCAAGCCGCGCTTCATCCAGATCAAGGGTATCAACCTCGATGCCGATGTCGGCAATCACATGGTCTATATCGCCAATACCGACGTTCCCGGCATGATCGGCTTCATCGGCACGACGCTCGGCTCCGCGGGCGTCAACATCGCCAACTTCCAGCTCGGCCGCGACAAGCAGGGTGGCGATGCCATCGCGCTTCTCTATGTCGACGGCCCGATCAGCGATGAGGTGCTCGGTAAGCTGACGGCGCATCAGGCGATCCGCCAGGCAAAGCCGCTGGTCTTCAACGTCGACTGAGCCTGCCCGCCCTGAAGAAGGGTGCAGCTACAGAGTTCGCTCCTCCCAAGAGCCAGTCTGAAAGCCCGGTGCGACGCGAGTTGCGCCGGGCTTTCTTTATTGTTGTGAGGGTTGTGGATAAGCCCGGTGCGCAGACTATCGGGGGCAAGGAAACGCGCCTATCTCTATATTATGGAGGCTTTGCGGAAGAACATCCTCGGGGAAGGAATGGGCACGCCGATCGAATGGCTGGCAAAGCCGGTCTCGGTGGCGATCGTGCTGTTTGCGCGCGCCATCACCGCCGTTCGGGCGATCTGGCCCGAGAGCGGCATGCAAACCCGCCGCTGCATCTATTTCGCCAATCATTCCAGCCATGGCGATTTCATTCTGATCTGGACTGTCCTGCCGCCACGATTGCGCCGACGCGTTCGCCCGGTAGCTGGCGCGGATTATTGGCTGAAATCCCCGCTGAACAGCTTCATCGGCCGCGACGTTTTCAACGCCGTGCTGATCGAGCGCGATCGCGAAGCGCGCAAGGAGGATCCGGTCACGCAGATGACGCAGGCGCTCGACGCCGGTTCCTCGCTGATCCTGTTTCCGGAAGGCACCCGCAATCTGACCGATCAGCCGCTGCAGCCTTTCAAGAGCGGGCTTTTCCATCTTGCCCAGGCTCGCCCCGATATCGATCTCGTGCCCGTCTGGATCGACAATCTTAATCGCGTCATGCCTAAGGGCGAGTTCGTGCCTATTCCGCTGATCTGCACCGTCACCTTCGGAGAGGCGCTGCATATCGGCGAGACCGAGGAAAAGGCGGAGTTCCTGGCAAGAGCCGAAGCGGCCTTATTGGCGCTGGCGCCCAAGCGGGCAGGAGACTGAGCATGAGTGCGGCAAGCGCCGATCTGATCCATCTCGTTCTCGGCATTTTCGGCGTTCTGATCGTCGCCTCGATCATCGGCTATGTGCTGGAACAGCGCCTGTCGCCCGACGGATCGAATGCTGCAATCGAAAACCTGAACGCGCGCATCAAGGCCTGGTGGGTGATGGTGGTGCTGATCGGCATCGCCTTCATTGCCGGGCGTGCCGGCGTCATCCTGCTGTTTGCCTTCTGCTCCTTTGCGGCACTGCGCGAATTCGTGACGCTGATCAACACGAAACGGGCGGATCATTGGGCGCTTGCCGCCGCCTTCTTCGTCGCCCTGCCGGTGCAATATTACCTGCTCTGGGCCGAGCAATACGGTATCTATTCGATCTTCATTCCCGTCTACGCCTTTCTCTTCATGCCGATTATCGCGGTGCTGCGCGGAGATACCGAGCGGTTTCTCGTGCGCATCGCCGAAGTGCAATGGGCGCTGATGATCTGCGTCTTCTGCGCTTCGCATGTGCCAGCGCTGCTGACGCTGCATATTCCGGGATATGAAGGCCGCAACGTGCTGCTGATCGCCTTCCTGGTGATCGTCGTGCAGCTCAGCGACGTCCTGCAATATGTCTGGGGCAAGCTCTTCGGGAAGACGAAGATCGCGCCGCGTCTGTCGCCATCGAAGACGGTCGAGGGTTTTGTCGGCGGCGTCATCAGCTCCTCGTTGATCGGGGCGACGCTCTGGTGGGTGACGCCGTTCACGCCGCTGCAGGCCGGGCTTCTCGCCTTCATCATCACCATCATGGGCTTCTTCGGCGGGCTTGTTATGTCGGCGATTAAACGGGATCGCGGCGTCAAGGATTGGGGCCATCTCATCGAAGGGCATGGTGGGCTGATCGACCGGCTGGACTCGGTCGTCTTTTCCGCGCCGATCTTCTTCCATCTCGTGCGCTTCTGGTGGTCATTGTCATGAGCGGAAAGGTGAAAGCGCTTGCCGGCAGCAGCATCGTGCACGTGCTTTTCGCCTTCCTTGCCATGGGCGGCTGGGCCGTCTTCGCCAATCGTATGCATCCGATGCCGCGGCCGCTGGTATCAGGCCTCGTGCAGGGCGTGCTTTCTGGCTGCCTGACGCTGTTCCTGAAATCCGTGGTCGAGGCTTTGTCGCGGCGATTCAGCGGCCTTGTGCGCCTTTGGGCGCCGCCACTGATCGCCTGCCTGGGCTCGGCGACCATCTTGGTTGTCATCCACGCGCTGAGCGGCACGCCGGAGATCCTGAAGACCATCGCCGTGCCACTGCTGGTCTCCTCCAGCTATGCGGCGATCTATAATTATTCAATTTCAGGCAATGCCGCGAAGTCATGAAAGGTGAGGGGCGATGACAGGCGAGGGGATGGGCGACAGACGACCGCTGGCGAGCCGCAACACGCGATGGGCTCAGACGCTGGCGCGGCGCATAACCGCGCTTTCGGTAACGCCGAACCAGATCTCACAAGCGAGCATGCTCATGGCAGCGCTGGCAGGGGCTTCGTTCTGGCTCTCTGGCGTCGCGGAAAGCGTCGGGATGCGGGTGGTCCTGCTGATCCTTGCCGCCTTGTTCTGCCAGCTGCGTCTGCTCTGCAATCTGCTCGATGGCATGGTGGCAGTCGAAGGCGGAAAGGCTGAAGCCGATGGGCCGTTCTGGAACGAATTTCCGGATCGGATCGCCGATATCCTCATCTTTGCCGGTATTGGCTATGGCATCACAATGCCAGGCCTCGGCTGGGCGGCGGCTGCCTTTGCTGTGCTGACGGCCTATGTGCGCGAGCTTGGCCGCGCCACCGGCAATCCCAGCGATTTCGTCGGCCCGATGGCCAAGCAGCACCGCATGGCGGTTGCGACGACGGCGGCTTTGCTCTCGCTCGTCGAAGCGCTATTGAGCGGCGGCAGCTGGGTTTTGACCGTTGCGCTCTGGATCGTCGCCATCGGCTCGGCGGTCACGGTGTTGAGGCGCAGCCGCAATCTGATCCGGCATTTGAAGGCAAAGGGATGATCCGCGATTTCGCTCACCCCTTGCATGGGTTGGCAATCCTTTCTATATCCGTCCACAATTGAGGCAGGCTGCAAAGAGCGGCTAAAGGCCCTTGTGATGAAAATTCGCCGCTTTTGCATGGCATCCGGCGGCAAGAAGCATGATCCCGAAAAGTGTGCAGCGGTTTTTGGATCAGATCGTGCGAAATGAAATCGTGAGAGCGTGACGACGTTTCGAAGAAAGGTCATCCCGCTCGGCAGCATCGAAGATCGTTCAAGACTGGCGGCAACGACCGTGAATACACTGGATTTTGACAAGAGGCCGGAAGATACCCGCGTCGTCGTCGCCATGTCGGGCGGTGTCGACAGCTCCGTCGTTGCCGGTATTTTGAAGCGGCAGGGCTATGACGTGCTCGGCATCACGCTGCAGCTCTATGACCATGGGGCCGCCGTGCATCGCGCCGGCTCCTGTTGCGCCGGCCAGGATATCGACGATGCGCGCCGCGTCTGCGAAACGCTCGGCATCCCGCATTACGTACTCGACTATGAAAAGCGCTTCCGCGAGACGGTGATCAATCCCTTTGCCGAGAGTTATGTGGCCGGCGAAACGCCGATCCCTTGCGTTGCCTGCAACCAGACCGTCAAGTTCGCCGATCTACTGGCGACCGCCAAGGAACTCGGCGCCGATGCGCTGGCAACAGGGCATTATATCCGCTCGCGCCCGAATCCCTCCGCTGAACATCCGCATCGCCGCGCGCTTTATCGCCCGGCCGATGCCGATCGCGATCAGAGCTATTTCCTCTTTGCGACAACGCAGGAGCAGATCGATTATCTGCGCTTTCCACTCGGCGGCATGCCAAAGGCCGAGACCCGCGCGCTTGCCGAGGAGATGGGTCTGGTCGTTGCCAAGAAGGCTGACAGCCAGGATATCTGTTTCGTGCCGCAGGGCAAATATTCCGATGTCATCGCCAAGCTGAAGCCGAATGCGGCGCTTGCCGGCGAGATCGTCCATCTCGACGGCCGCGTGCTCGGCCAGCACGAGGGCATCCTGCATTATACGATCGGCCAGCGCCGCGGCATCGGTGTGGCTACAGGCGAGCCGCTCTACGTCGTCTATCTCGACGCCCGCTCGCGCCGCGTCATCGTCGGCCCGAAGGAAGCGCTGGAAACGCATCGCGTCTACCTGCGAGATGTGAACTGGCTGGGCGACAAGCCGCTGATCGAGGCCGCTTCCGGCGAAGGCTTTGCCTGCTTCGCCAAGGTCCGCTCCACCCGTGCACCGTCGCCGGCCGTGCTGCACGCCGATGCCAGCGGCGTCTATGTCGATCTTACGGTTGGCGAGGCCGGCGTCGCTCCTGGCCAGGCCTGCGCGCTCTATTCGGCACCCGGCGACGACGCCCGCGTCTATGGCGGCGGCTTCATCGAACGCTCGGAACGCGAGCCGATGGCGGAAGCTTCCTTGAAGGCGCTCCTGGCAAGCCCGGTCGCAGCTTAAACGATAGACAAGATCGGTTTGGAGAAACCACTGATTTTTCCAAATCATCCGCTTGACACCGAGCCGAACCGCACCTTATAAGCCGCTCAACCGACGAGCCAGCGCTTTTCGAGCGGGCGGTTCGTTTGACCTTTGTGTTTGGTGTTCGACATCAAGCGCAGCGTGGCGGAGTAGCTCAGTAGGTCAGAGCAGAGGAATCATAATCCTTGTGTCGGGGGTTCAAATCCCTCCTCCGCTACCATACGTCCCCAACAACTCTGCACGGCTACCTAAGAAAGCGCTCGTTTGTTATGGGCGCGAAAGCTAAACCCTTTCGACATTTGAAAGGGCTGAATTCAAGAACCGGCCGCGCCAATCCCCTTGGGGCCGTCGAGACGAGCGACGTCGTCATCCAAAGTTCGCACCGCTACTGCCAAGGTTGCTAGTGCCGACATCATGAGGGCGTGGTCTTGGCCTTCCTGGGATTGCGATTGGGACAGAGCAAGAGCTCGATCATGAAGCTGCTGGCTGATGGTATCGAGCCGATCGATAGTGTCTTGGTTCATAGCCGTCTCCTTCACAAACCAATTCGGCAGAGCGCCATATGTTTGGGAATGCAGGCTGCGGCTTATTTGTTCCGGGCGAACCTGATCGGCAGGGCGGCAACTGCGATTTGGGATATCGCCGGCAACTCCATATCGATCAGATTTGGCTGATAGCTCTTCCGGTATCTATGTTTTGCAAGGCGGCCAGAGGCATTAGCCGCCGAGGGACGGCCTCATACAAATTCGACGCCCATGCTGTTGATTTTTCGCCAGCGCACTGCGCAGGCCAATAATCTCTCGTCCGAAAGTTGCAGTTTGAAGGCGTTGGGTGCGGCGAGTGGGTTTTCGATTTGGATCATGGCGCCGGTATCGGACAGATTTCGGACGAGGCAATCGAAGACCGAGTGGCCGTCGTTAAATATGATTTTCGCGCCGAGAAGCGTTCGCTTTCGGGTGGCTACCCGGCCTTCGGGTGAGAATGCCGTCATCGCGCTGGCTCCTTCAGTCCTGTTTTTCACTAATATGGCATGTTCTAATATCGAAGATATTAACGGGAAGTCGCAAATTGAGCGCTTCCCGCAGTCAGATGTAGCGAAGGGGAGTGGCGGGCATTGGCAAGATGCCGGCGGGACGGGGGCGGGCCCAGCCTGTGGCGCATCGGCACCGCCATATCTTCGAGAGCCTGTCTCTCCGGTTTGATCGCAAGCGGAATATCTCAGCGATGTCGGATGAAGGCAGCCACCGGCGAACAAGTTGCCGTCAATTGCGTTGTATTTTCAAACGGCCAATGGAAATCCATGCAACATCTCTTGCAAGACGAAACATGCTCTGGCACCGTGCCGCCATAGGGGATCGGGATTTTCAATGAGATTGTTTTTGGCAGCGGCCACCATGCTGGTGATCGCCAATTCCGCGATGGCTGCAGACGATGCCGTGAGCAATGCGTTCCGGGTCTGCAAGATGATCGACAATACCGGCTTGTTTACAGCACCTTGCCAGGTTTCCAGCCGGAGGTACGCCGTCATGGCGACCATAGATCTGCCGAACGCCGATGCCAGGAAGGCCTGCGCGCAGATCACCGGCGTGGTTTCGTCAAAGGGGCTCCATTTTCCCGGGGGAGAATGGACCGTGCAGATCAAGTCACCGACCAGCGGCGACAAATCCATCGCATTTTGCAGATTGCCGAAATAGAGCAACTCCAGGAAAACTGCGTAGCGGTTTTCCGTCCGGAACTGCGAAAAAACAAAGAGATAGAGCGTTCTCGCAATTCAAGGAAGCGGAGAAGCTCTAACGCCGTCAGGCCGAGGCGTTCAGTTCCTCTTCGGCATAGGCAAGCTGCAGTTCCATCTGGACCGCATGCATGAAGAGGCCGGCTTGCCGCGAGATTTCGCCGTCTTCCACTCCCTGTTCGCGCAAGGCGTTGGCAAAGAGTGCCATTTCCGAGCGCCAGAAGCGGTTTGCCGCCTCACCATGTAGCTGCTGAAGGGCTGTGGCACACCGCCTGACATCACTGGTACGCCTGTCGGCCGGGAATGGTAGAAGCGACATATTCTCTCCGTCATCGGCAGGGGCGAATCGCCTGCCTCTGTTGGCAAAGATCGCCGGCACTCGTTCACAAAAAGTGAATAATGTCAGAGAGATCCCGCGTGGCGCGGGAAGGATGGGTGATTCACTGCATTACGGATATGCCTGCTTCCCGAGCAGCCTTGATCAAGGCCTCTCTTACGGCTTCGGCAGGGACGGCGCCAAGCATAGCTTCGAGGCAGACCCGTACCGCTGCGACATAGTCTTCGCCATTTGCCACCGGCCAATGTTCCAGCAGCAGCTCTGCGACCTGATGCACCGAATTGACGCGGCGGGTTCCGCCATTCTCACCCATGACAAGCGTGACAGCTGGAAATGGTCGTAAAGTGTTTCGTTTCAAAACGCATTACCTCCGAAACGTTCATGCTTCGGTAACACAGCAAGAAGCGTTCCGATTCGGACGCTTTCCGGCCGAGGTCAGTGAAACAGGTTCCGCTCCTTGGTACGTGGCGAGCAAATTCACCTCGTAAATTCTCGCAATGATTGTAGAAGTGCGGCGAATTATCGTATCTCTCCCGCAGAATTGGATAGATCTTGGGAGAGCTTATGGTCACGCACGCGCGGTGGCCGACGGCCCTATGCCGAGATACCGCATGCAGAGCACGGAAGCTTGCGTACTCAAACACGGATCGGCAATAGGTTCAGTATCGCTATCTAGTCGAGCACGCCGGCTTCGATGCAGGCCTCGATGAACACCTTCCTGGCGTACTCGCAAAGAAAGGGGTCGGTCACAGCTTCAAGGCAGAGGCTTCTGGCCGAATCGTATTTTTCGCCTCTGACGGTCGGCCAGCGGAAAAGGAGGTGATTGTGGGCTTCCTTCGGGCTTCGAATTGCTTCCGGCATGCCGTGGCCGATACGCAGATATACGGGCTCTGGCCAGCGGCTTGCGCCGGCCCTAAAGGTCATTTTCATTTCGATGATGCTCCGACATTGCGAGTGAAACTCCCGCCACGGCAAAAAGTTTCGCAATTTCCGGAAAATCGGTCCGCACCATTTCTGTAGGAGCGGTGCGGCGCTCAACAGTGTGGCAGCCTACCGGACATACCCCAATCAAGCCTTGTGAAAACGGTGCGCAGCAGGTCTCGAAACAGGGCAGCAATTCCTACTGAATCACCGGCATCTCAAGGGGGACGCCAGCCTCCGATGCTGCAGCGACAAAGCTATTGCGGGCTTCCAGCGGTTGTCCCTGGCCTCTTTCGACGTCGGCACAGACCTGCAGAGCCATCATGAAAGCCTTGCCCTCTGCGACAGGCCATGCGTTCAGCAGCATGTCCAGCGCTTCCTTGGTGTTCGCGACCGTATAGACTTTTCCGGTGCGCTTGCAGATGACCATGATGGGATAATTCCAGTCTTTATTGTTCATGGCAGGAGGCTCCGATCCGACGCCGCCGAAATTAACGCTACGGTGTGCGGAATCTCAAGTTAATTTCAAGACGATATCTGGAGCACTCCGGAACTGTTTCAATCGTCGGGAAATCAATTCGAATGCCGGTGTGATCAACTTTCGAGTCATAACTTTCGACGTCGTGTTTTTCACAGGAAATCATTGCGCGGAGATTACTTGCACTGGGCGATGAGATCATAAAAGACTTGGCCCACAGCGTGGCCGACAGGAGAGGGTGATGGGAAGCTTTGCCGAGATCAGGGAGCGGGCCGAGAAGCGCAAGGGAGGCGCCGACGCGTTAAAGGCGCTGATGCCCAAGGCGCCGAACCATGAAGTGCTGCGTGCTCTGCCCGATGATCGGATCTTGTCGGAGATGACGCGCTACATCTTCTATGCGGGTTTTGTGCGCAACGTCATCGATTCGAAATGGGCTGGTTTCGAAACGGCATTCTCCGGCTTCGACCCCGCTTTTCTCAATCTGGCGCCGGATGATTACTGGCATGATCTGACCTCGGACGCACGGGTCATCCGCAACGGCGCCAAGATCATGTCGGTGCGGGCCAATGCACAGTTCATCCGCGCGATTGCAGATGAGCACGGCAGCGTCGGCCGTTTCTTCGCCGATTGGCCGCTGGAGGATCAGATCGGCCTGCTTGCTCTCCTGGACAAGCAGGCGAACCGGCTCGGCGGCATGACCGGGCAGTATCTCCTGCGGGCAATCGGCCGCGACAGCTTCGTCATGAGCCATGACGTTCTCGTCTGCCTGCGGCTTTCCGGCCTTCCTATCTCGGAGAATAAGCCCACCAAGAAGGATCTTCGACTGATCCAGGATCAGTTCAGCGCCTGGCACGTCGAGACGGGCCTACCGATGACTTATCTCTCGCGCATCTGCGCCTTCTCCGTCGGAATGCCGGGAGAAGAGGACGAGGCCTGATTGATCTCATCCATCGAATGATGTTGGATCGCGCCGCGAGATTGGAGGAGCAGAATGACGAATGATAGCAGACCCTTGGCCATCAGCGCGCCGGAGCCGCGCTCGCTCGAGCTTATCTTCACCAAGGATGCATTGTCGCTCCTTCATTCGAAATATCGCATCGTCGAGGCGGATCCGGACAATATCGCCGGACTGGGCGACGAGGTGCTCGCTGAGGCGCGCTACATCATCGGCCAGCCGCCACTATTGAGGGAAACGCTGGACCGCATGCCGCAACTGCGCTGTATCCTGAATGTCGAGAGCAATCTCATCAACAACATGCCCTATGAAGTGCTTTTCGAGCGCGGCATCCACGTCGTGACCACTGGCCTCGTTTTTGCCGAGCCGGTCGCCGAGATCGGCCTGGGGTTTGCTCTGAGCCTGGCGCGCGGGATCGTCGATGCCGATGTCGATTTCCGCGAGGGCAGGGAACTCTGGGGTAGCGATGGCAATGCGAAGGCGCGGCTCGTTGCCGGCAGCGATGTCGGTATTGTCGGCTTCGGTGATCTCGGCAAGGCGCTGAACCGCGTGCTTTCCGGCTTCCGCGCCAATATCAGGGTGTTCGATCCCTGGATGCCGCCGTCGATCCTCAAGGAGCATGGCGTGCAGCCCGCTGGGCTCGATGAGGTGTTGTCCAACAGCGATTTCGTCTTCGTTGTTGCCGCAGTCACCAGCGAGAACAAGGGATTTCTGGGTGCCGAGGCTTTTGCCAGGATGCGCAAGGGCGCGGCCTTCATTCTGCTCAGCCGGGCCGATGTCGTCGATTTCGATGCACTGATGGCGGCTGTCGCCTCGGGCCATATCGTGGCGGCAAGCGATGTCTACCCCGAGGAGCCGCTCGGCTCCGATCACCCGGTACGCAAGCTCAAGGGCTTCCTCCGCTCCGCCCATCGTGCCGGTGCGCTCGACAGCGCCTTCAAGAAGATGGGCGACATGGTCCTGGAGGATATGGATCTGATGGATCGCGGCCTGCCGCCGATGCGCTGCAAGCGCGCCGAGCGGGAAACGGTATCGCGCATGCGCTCGAGGCCAGTGACGCGCAACTGATCTTTCGTCTTCACTCCCGGAGCAATGTCTTTCTGTACCGGGAGTGGATTCGTATCGACGAAGCTAGCGGCGATCAAGCCTATTGGCGAGGCGATCGCCCAGCCATTGCATGCCCCAGACCAGAATGATCAGGATGATGACAACGGCGATCATGACGCTCGTCTCGTAGCGTTGATAGCCATAGCGGATGGCAAGGTCACCGAGGCCGCCGCCGCCGATCGTGCCGGCCATGGCCGAAGCGCCGATCAGTGTGACCATAGTCACGGTGAAGCCGGCGACGATGCCGGGCATCGCTTCCGGTATCAGCACTTCGCGGACGATCGTCCAGCGATTGCCGCCCATGGCGCGCACGGCGTCGATCAGGCCGCGATCGACGTCGCGGAGCGAGACCTCTGCGACGCGCGCGTAATAGGGGATCGCGGCGATGGTCAGCGGCACGATCGCGGCTGTCGTGCCGAGCGCGGTTCCGACGATCAGGCGCGTCAGCGGAATTAAGGCGATGAGCAGGATGATGAAGGGCACGGCGCGGAAGCCGTCGACCAGGATGCCCAGGACGCGGTTGATCGCACCCTGTTCGGCGATGCCGCCGCGGCTGGTAGCGACAAGAGCAAGGCCGAGCGGCAGGCCGATGATGAGGGAAAGAAAGCCGGAGGCGCCCGTCATCCAAACGGTTTGCCAGAAGGAGCGCCAAAGCAGGCCGAGGATTACATCAGTTGTCATAGCCTAGAACCTCCACCCGTGCGGAGCGGGCTTTCAAGAAGTCACCGACTTGGGTCGGCAAGGTCGCGTCGCGCGTCGGCACCGCGACGAAGAAGCGGGCAACGGGCTGGTTCTGGATATGGTCGATGCCGCCATGGACCAGCCGGAAGGAGCGGGGAAGAGCGGCCGAGAGTTCGGCAAAGAGCGCACCCTGCGCGGCAGGGCCGGCAAGATCGATGCTGAGGATGGCTTCGGCACCCGATGTCGGGGAAAGGCGGGCGGCAATATGGTCTGGAAGCTGCGGGCGCGCGCCGCTGAGCAGGCTCGCGGTGATGTCCTGCTGGGGATTGGCGAAAACCGTCCATACCGAGCCCTCCTCGACGATCCGGCCGGCATCGATGACCGCGACGCGATCGGCGATCGAGCGGATCACTTCCATCTCGTGGGTGATGAGCAGGATCGTCAGGCCGAGCTTGCGGTTGATGTCCTTCAACAATGCCAGAATGGATCGGGTTGTTTCCGGGTCGAGCGCCGATGTGGCTTCGTCCGACAGGAGAATTGCGGGCCGGGCGGCAAGGGCGCGGGCAATGCCGACGCGCTGCTTCTGGCCGCCGGACAGGGCGGACGGGTAGGCCTTGGCCTTGTCGGCAAGGCCGACGAGTTCGAGCAGTTCGCGGGCGCGCTGTAATCGTTCCGCCTTGGCGACGCCCTCGATTTTCAGCGGCAGTGCGATGTTTTCCTCGACCGTCCTGGAGGACAGCAGATTGAAGTGCTGGAAGACCATGCCGATGCGGCGCCGCAGCGGTTGCAGCTCCTTCTCCGAAAGGCGGGCGATATCGCGGCCCTCGATGTGGATCTCGCCGCTATCGACACGCTCCAGCCCGTTCAGGCAGCGGATTAGCGTCGATTTGCCGGCGCCGCTGCGGCCGATGATGCCGACGATTTCGCCGCGGCGTGCGGTCAGCGATATGCCATCCAGCGCCGGCGTCGCGCCGAACCGGCGGCGGACATCGACCAGGCGGACGATCTCGTCGCCTGTCGCTTCAGGCGGTGCCTGTCCGTCGATCGATGTGGCTGGGGTGAAAGAATTCATAGTGCTTCTCTTTGTATAAAAGCGGCCTCCGAGTTCGTTGAGGCCATTGTACCCCCCTCTGTCACTTCGTGACATCTCCCCCACAAGGGGGGAGATCGTTGGGAGTTTGTTGCGCGCTTAGCAGAACAATCCGCAATGTGTCAGCAGATGCGATGCGTGTTTCTGGCAATGGCTTGCCAAATATTACCAATCTCCCCCCTTGTGGGGGAGATGTCCCGAAAGGGACAGAGGGGGTGCACACTCTCCACGAATTTCTCGGCCAATTTCAGTTACACTTCATCGCATCCTGCCGGGGAAAACATCAAAGGCGGCCCGGGCAAGATGCCCTGGCCGCCCGCCGTTCAGCGCTGTCCCCCGCGCCGTTCTGAGATCAATAGGCGCTCTGACCGGTGCCCTTGTAGACCTTGTCGAACTCGGCCTTGACGGTGTCGTTCTGATAGGAGGCGACCAGCGTTTTGACCCAAGCTTCATTCTCGCTGCCCTGCTTGACGGCGATGAAGTTGCGGTACGGATTGTTTTCGGTCTGCTCCTGCGCGATGCGGTCTTTCGCCGAGAGCCCTGCTTTCAGTGCCCAGTCGGTGTTGACGACGGCTGCATCGAGATCATCGATCGAACGGCCGACGATGCCGGCATCCAGTTCCTTGATGTCGACGTTCTTCGGGTTTTCAGCGATATCGGCAACCGTGGCGAGGATGCCGGTGCCTTCCTTGAGCTTGATGATGCCCTCATGCTGCAGAACGAGCAATGCGCGGCCTTCGTTGGACGGATCGTTTGGCACCCCGATGGCAGCACCCTTCGGAAGGTCGGCTACCGTCTTGTACTTCTTCGTGTAGAGGCCGATCGGCCAGATGCCCGTGTAGCCGGCAATCGCGATGTGATAGCCGTGCTGCTTGATCTGGTTGTCGAGGTAGGGCTTGTGCTGGAAGGCGTTGGCGTCGATTTCGCCGCGCTCGAGTGCTTCGTTGGGCTGGGTATAATCGTTGAAGACGACCGGCTCGACCTTCAGGCCCTTCTTGGCGGCCTCGGCGACCACGACGCGCCAGACATCCTCGTCCTCGCCGCTCATGATGCCGACCTTGATCGTCTTGTCTGCAGCGAAAGACGGCATGGCGGTTGCTGTCAGGCCGAAGACGGCGACAGCGGAAGCGAGGATGGCGGCAAGGCCGGCGCGGCGGGAAAGGCGCAGCGCAGCGAAACCTCTAGAAAGCTTTTCAGTCATGGGAAATCCTGTTCCAGATGATCGAGATCGTTCTCTCGTTGACAGCAGGATCATTTCAGACGCGTGCTCAATCCGCGAAGCAGGATCATGCGTTGTGCACTGCGGTTCTGAAAAACTCTTTTCAGTGCAACGCAAAAGAGCAAACTTATTTTCTATAATTACTATAGATTACTTATGCGGCAAAATAGGCATTTGCTCAAAAATTGATCGCCTCAGCGATGGATTGGGTCCTTCCAGAGGACCTCTTCCGGCTTTTCGACCGGTTCGATATCCAGATTGACGACGACCGGCTCCTGCCCGGAGCGGACAAGCACGCATTCCAGCGTTTCGTCGCGGCTTGCATTGATCTCCTGGTGCGGCACATAAGGCGGCACGAAGATGAAATCGCCAGGCCCGGCTTCGGCGACGAATTCCAGGTTCTCGCCCCAGCGCATCCGCGCCCGGCCTTTGACCACATAAATGATGCTTTCGAGATCGCCGTGATGATGGGCGCCGGTCTTGGCGTTGGCGTGGATCGTCACGGTTCCCGCCCAGATCTTTTCAGCGCCTGCGCGGGCATGATTGATTGCTGTTGCGCGGTTCATGCCCGGCGTCTGCGCCGTATTCGGGTCGAGGGCATTGCCCGGAATGATCTTGACGCCATATTCACGCCAATCGACCTGTTGGTGGCTATGATCGTGCCCGTGTTGATGCTCGTGTTCATGATCGCCGCACATGGTCGCGTCCTTTCGGCCCTGAATGGAGATTCGCATGCCTTCCACAGATGCGCTGTCATTTCACTCTACGTGAAGCCATTCAAAAATAAAGAGAATTGCAGAAAGTTATCATTGAGGCTTTTCAAGTCGAGATTAATCTATAGACTTGATCAAGTTACATGACCGGTGGGAACATTTCGTGTGCGTCCCGCGTTGCGCCGGTCACAAGATGGTTTGCCGCGCCGCTCCCCCCATTTAAGGCGCGCCAAACTGAAGAAGCAGCGCTTGGGTCTCGGAGGAGAGACCATCAACTTTCATATATGCGCCGGACTTCCAATTGAAAGGAGACAGACATGTCGAATGCCTTGCCGCCCCTTCATGAGGGTCATGCCCCCATTACCCTGCAGCAGCTCTTCCGCGAAGCGCTCTATGCCTTCGAGGAATGGGACAGCGAAGTAACCGAACCGATCGTGACGTTCGAGGGACGTATCCATCCCATTAGCGTCGTGTTCGAAGCTATGCGCGAATGCACTGATATCGTGCCCAACAATATCGTCTCGGCCGTGACAGAGCGGCTGACCAAGCCTTGGGAGGGCGAGGGTCCGCTCGACACGATGACCTTTTCGACCGCCGCCCGCGTGATGGGCGTTCTGGTTCGCAAAAGATTGCTGGTCGTGAACAACGGCGTCAACGTCGCTGCCATTGCGGCAGATACCCAGGCGGCGGAAACGTCGGATCGCTAACAGCGAAGATTGTTTATGGAAGGCCCGCCGGCATGTGCCCGCGGGCCTTTTGCGTGTCATCGGCCGCCGACATCGAATTCCGGATCGACGGGGATCTGCATCGCCGTCACGAGATGATTGGTCTGTCCGGCAAGTCCGATAACCGCCAGCAGTTCCCCATGCTGGGCGTCAGTCATGCCCTTTGCTCTGGCGGCTGCGGTATGCGAATGGACGCAATAGGTGCAACCGTTGGCCGTGGAGACTGCTATGTAGATCATCTCGCGCACGAGCGGATCAAGTGCGCCGTCCGCCACCATGACCGCTTTCAGGCCCTCCCAGGTGCGCTTAAGCAATGCAGGATCATTGGCGAGGCCGCGCCAGAAATTATTGACGAAATCGGATTTTCTCACCGCGCGAATGTCGTCGAACACAGCCTTGACCGCCGGGATTGCCTCGGCTTCCGCATCATCGAGTAACTTGACCGTCGCCATTCCTTATCTCCCTTCATTTCATCAGCTCTCATTATGTGGAACCATAATCTATTTCCTGACGACCTGGGCGCGGGAGCTTCCATTATCCTTCCTCTTTTCGTTTGCAAAAGTCATCCATATGTGAAAATACTATTCACATAAGAAGATTGAGGCTGACGCAGGAACCGGTGACGAGGATAATCCTCAAGGCGGAGAGGCGCTTTGGGCCGGGGTGATGTCGGGGAGCGGGAATATCAATGACACTGAAGAGGGACTTGCCGCTGGCCGGACTTGTCGTCGTCGACATGAGCCAGTTTCTGTCGGGTCCCTATTGCTCGCTGCGGCTGATGGATCTCGGCGCCAGGGTGATCAAGATCGAGCGTCCCGGTGGCGGCGATCTTTCGCGCAGGCTTTATCTCAGCGACGATGAAAGCGGTGATTCGACGATCTTCCACGCGATTAACCGCTCCAAGGAAAGCCTCGCGGTCGATCTGAAAAACGAGCGCGATATGAGCGCGCTGCGCAAGCTGGTCTCCAAGGCCGATGTGCTTATTCAGAACTTTCGCCCCGGTGTGATCGAGCGGTTGGGGCTGGATTACGAGGCCGCAAGCAAGCTCAATCCGCGTCTCGTCTATTGCTCGATCAGCGGCTACGGCGAAGAGGGACCATGGGTCGGGCGGCCGGGGCAGGATCTTCTGGCGCAATCGCGTTCCGGCGTCATGTGGCTGAACGGCGACGAGGGACAGGGGCCCGTGCCTTTTGGTCTCGCGATCGGCGATATGCTGGCGGGTGCGGCTGCCGCCCAGGGTATTTTGGCGGCGCTGGTGCGGCGCGGCGTGACGGGCGAGGGTGGACTGGTGGAGACCAGCCTGCTGGAAGCCCTGGTCGATCTGCAGGTTGAGGTGCTGAGCGTTCACATGAATAATGGCTATAAGCTGCCCGAGCGCTCCCATGTTCGTAGCGCTCATGCCTATCTTTCCGCCCCCTATGGCGTCTATCCCGCCGCCGACGGCTATCTCGCCATCGCTATGACGCCGATTTCCAAACTTGCCGATCTGCTCGGGATAGACGAGCTTGCGGCCTATCGCGATCATGAGAAAAGCTGGTTCACGGCGCGCGATGAAATCAAAGCGCTGATCGCTGCGCGCATCGCCAGCCGCAACGTTGACGACTGGCTAGCGATCCTCGAACCTGCCGACATCTGGTGCGCAAAAGTGCTGAACTGGCCGGAGCTTCTGGGCAGTGAAGGTTTTCGCGTTCTTGACATGCTGCAGACGGTCGGGCGCGATGATGGCGTCAGCCTGCGTACCACCCGCTTGCCTATCCGTATCGATGGGCAGCGACCGAAATTCGAGCGTGCGGCCCCGCACGTTGGCGAGCATAATGCGGCACTCTGGGAGGAGTTCGACCTTGGCTAAAGGGGTCGAGAGGCCGCGATGGATTTAGAAGGAGTTTTCCAATGACGCGCATCACCAATCTTCGCGTTTTCGATTTGCGCTTCCCGACATCGCAGAGCCTCGACGGTTCGGACGCGATGAATCCAGATCCGGATTATTCGGCAGCCTATGTCATTCTCGAGACCGACAGACCAGGTCTTGCCGGTCACGGCCTGACCTTCACCATTGGCCGTGGCAACGACATCTGCTGCATGGCGATCGAGGCGATGCGGCATCTTGTCGTCGGCACGGAGCTTGCGACGGTTCTGGAAAACCCCGGCAAATACTGGCGGCATCTGACCAGCGACAGCCAGCTGCGCTGGATCGGCCCGGAGAAGGGCGCGATGCATCTGGCGACGGGCGCGGTCGTCAATGCTGTCTGGGATCTGCTTGCCAAGGAGGCCGGCAAGCCGGTCTGGCGGCTAGTTTCGGAGATGGATGCCGAGCAGATCGCCGATATCGTCGATTATCGTTACCTGACCGATGTGCTGACCCGCGACGAGGCCGTCGCTATCCTGAAGAAGGCGGAAGCCGGCAAGGCGGACCGCATCGCCACGCTCGAGCGCGAGGGCTATGCCTGCTACACGACATCTGCCGGCTGGCTCGGCTATGACGATGCCAAGCTGCGCCGCCTGTGCCAAGAGGCGATCGACGCCGGTTTCAACCATGTGAAGATGAAGGTCGGCCGCGATCTCGAAGACGATATCCGCCGCCTGACCATTGCCCGCGAAGTGATCGGCCCCGACCGTTATCTCATGATTGACGCCAACCAGGTCTGGGAAGTCAATCAGGCGATCGACTGGGTGAAGAAGCTCGCCTTCGCCAAACCCTTCTTCATCGAAGAACCCACAAGCCCGGATGATGTTGCGGGACACCGCAAGATCCGCCAGGCCATCGGGCCGGTGAAGGTCGCGACCGGCGAGATGTGCCAGAACCGCATCATGTTCAAGCAGTTCATCGCCGAGGGCGCGATCGATATCGTGCAGATCGATTCCTGCCGCATGGGCGGTCTCAACGAAGTGCTGGCGGTGCTGCTGATCGCCGCCAAGTATGGATTGCCGGTCTGGCCGCATGCCGGCGGCGTTGGCCTGTGTGAATATGTGCAGCACCTGTCGATGATCGATTATATCGCCGTCTCGGGCACCAAGGACGGCCGCGTGATCGAGTATGTCGATCATCTGCACGAGCATTTCATCGACCCCTGCATCATCCGCGACGCAGCCTATATGCCGCCGAGCCTGCCGGGTTTCTCGATCGAGATGAAGCCGGAATCGATCGCGGAATATACGTTCAAGGGTTGAAACTGCTGGCTTGCTCGAAGCAGAAGCCCGCCATCTGGCGGGCTTTTGTCGTTTACATTCGGAAGATCCGCCTCAGGCGGATTTGTTCAACCAAGCCTGAATAACGGGCACGTCCGCATCGTCAAACTCGTGACCGCCTGGAACTGTTGCAAGCTCAACCACGGCGCCGCCATTCCGCAGACGTTTGGCTAGCGGTTGAGTATAGGGACCATACAGATCCTTCTCTCCGGCAACCAACAGCACCTGGGCATCCGACATGTCCGCTGCAGGCGGATTTTCGAGGGCCGCCATGGAGCGCAGCAGCACCGTGCGGCGGATAAGGTGCGGGTGCAGCGACAGCATGGCGTTCAGCAGGTTGGCGCCGTTCGAATAGCCGATATAAACGATGCGGTCCGGATCAAGCCCGTAGGCATGGACCGCGCCATCAATGAAGGCGGCAAAGGCTTCGGCCTCGCTGGCGATATCGGCCTGATCGAAGGACATCGGCCCATTGCGGCGGAACCAGCGCGGGGCGCCTTCCTCGAGTGCACGGCCACGTACGCTGAGCAAGGTCGCGTCGGCATCGATCTTGTGACCGAGCGGCAGCATGGTTGTTTCGTTGGCACCCGAGCCGTGCAGCAGGACGAAGATGTTGCCGTTGGGCTCATCGGGCGTGAAGAAGCGATGGATGAAGGGCAGATCGCGATAGATGACGCGGGGCTCGCCGGGCATGGAGAACTGCGGCAGAATCACGTTCAGCTCGGCCAAAAGCTTCGGACTGTCGCCGGGAGCGAAGAGGCGCGTGCCAAGCGTTGCCTCGTCCTCGTCAATCAACATGCCCGGCGCGTCCGTCGCGAGTTCGAACAGGATACGGCCGGGCTCGCGAACGTAAAGCGAGCGAAAATATTTGCGGTCATGCATCGTCGTCGGCCCGGAATCGATCGCCTGGAGTGCGGTGTGGACCGACTGCAATTCGGCATTGTCCGCGGCGCGAAAGGCGACGTGATCTACCGTGCCCGTGCCCGGGGCGCTTGCCCAGAAACCGCGGGCATCGCGGATATCGAGGATATCGCCGGGCTCCGAGACGAGCCGGCTGATCGCTCCGCTGGTGGCAAGCGGACGGTAGTCGAAGTAATCGACCAGCATGGCTCGCGTCTCCTCTGGCGTTTCGGTGAACAGCGTTGCGCCGCGGATGCGGGCAATCGCGTGCTCCTGCGGAATGGTGTCGCTCGTCCAAGGAGCTGCGGCCTGCAGCGTGTTCGTTCCCACCAGTTTGACGATGACGCCGTCCGGATCCTTCAGCCGAAGCACAGGCTCGCCGAATTCCTCTGAGGGACCCTCCGGCTTCAGACCGGCGCTCAGGGCGCGTGTCAGCCAGAAGCCGATGCTGGCCGGATCGATGGCGAGCGAGATTTCGCCGACCTGACCGACGCCGGCCCGGCCGGGAGAACCATCTTCCCAAACCAGAAAGGTGATCAGCGAGCCCGGGGAGCCCACGGCATCGCCATAGAGGAGATGAAGCTGCGTGGCATCCTCAAAACCGCCGGTGCGCTTGACGAGGCGCAGGCCGAGGAAGCCGACGTAGAAATCGACATTCGCCTGGACCTTACGTGTGATCAGCGTGATGTGGTGGATGCCGGCGACCATGGGATGCTCCAGACCGTTATTTCGTTCTGGTGGTATTTAGGCTGGCGTCATTGTTCAATGCAATGCGCCGTCCGTGGAGGCACTGTTCACAAAACAGGTTATTGCCTGGCTTGGCAGGCGGCGAGCATCAGTGCTCGCCGAGGCTGTCTTCGGGCGATCTGCGGCGGTGGCCGCTGATTTCCGAACCGGCTGTGCGCGAAAAGCTGGCGTTCCAGATGACTGCGAGAAGCGCAATGGCCGTGACGACAATGAAGGCGACGGAGAAGTCGATCATCTCGGGCTTGGCGTGGCCAAGGAACTGCGTCGAGCCATGCAGGGCAAGGGCGGCGACGCAAATGCCGAGGGACAGCATCAATTGCTGGAAGGTGGAGTAGAAACTCGTGGCAATGCTCATGCGGTCGCGCTCGATCTCGTCATAAGCGATCGTGTTGTAGGCCGTGAACTGGAACGACATGAAGAAGCCGCAGAAGAACAGGATCACGAAAATGACCGGTAGCGGCCAATCCGGCTTGAAGATGGCGCACATGCCGTAACCGAGCGTGCCGATCAGGCCGAAGATGATAAGGGTGGTGCGGAAGCCGAGCGTGCGAAGGATGCGGACCTGCAGCGGCTTCATCGCCATCGAGCCGAGCGCGGTCGCAATGGCGATCTGACCGGCTGCGGCTGCCGAAAGGCCGAAGCCGAGCTGCAGCATCAGCGGAATGAGGAAGGGATGAGCCCCCTGGCTGATACGCGTCAGCGAACCGGCGATGACGGAGGTGCGGAATGTCGGCACCTTCATCAAGGAGAAATCCATGATCGGTGAGGGGTGCTTGCGGGCATGGCGCAAATAGGCGATGCCGAAGAGCAGGCCGATGGAGATCAGGAAGACCGCGAGATAGCCTTCGCCCTCGCGGCTCGACATCTCGAAGCCGAAGAGCAGAGAGCCGAGCGAGATGCCCGAGAGGATGAAGCCCGAGAGATCGAAGCGGCCGGTGCGCGGGCCTTTCACCTCCTCGATGAACATCGTCACCAGGATGAAGCCGATAATGCCGATCGGCACGTTGATGTAGAAGATCCAGCGCCAGTCGAGATAGGTGACGAACATGCCGCCGATCGGCGGGCCGAGAATGGGGCCGACCAGCGCCGGAATCAGCAGCCAGGACATGGCGTTGACCATATCCTTGCGGGCGACGCTGCGCATCAGCACGAGGCGACCCACGGGCAGCATCATCGCGCCGCCGAGACCCTGAAGGAGGCGCGCAATCACGAGGAAGAACAGGTTCGGCGCCTGCGCGCAGAGAAGCGAGCCGACGACGAAGACGGCGATGGCGGATCGGAAGACGGTGCGCGACCCGAAGCGGTCTGCAATCGCGCCGCTGGCGGGAATGAAGATCGCGAGGCTGAGAAGGTATGAAGTCAGCGAGATGCTCATGGCCGGCGCGCTGACGCCGAAGTCTCTCGCCATGGTCGGAAGGGCTGTTGCGAGCACGGTCGCGTCAAGCTGTTCCATGAACATTGCGCTTGCTACGATAAGTGCTACTACACGAAAATTCGGTGCGGCCCGCCTGACGGGGGCGGCCTGGAATATCTGATCCGACATTGTCGGGGATCGCTCTCGATGGTGCGGTGGGGTCCTAAGACAGAACCGCAAGTCTGGTCATGGCGCGAAGGCCTATTTGAACGGCGGTTTGTATACTCCTGCTTGCACGCGATTGCTATATCAGAAATCGCAAATCCCATTCATGGGATGAAAAAATGACGCACATGCAGGGGCAAACGGCATCAAATGAACGTGAGGTGAATGAATAGGCGCGATATCGCGCCGAAATGCTCACGCTTGGTTTGTTCGCGTAAGATAATGTGCTCGTTTGGCCGGATGCCATAGGCAAAAAGACCGGTGCCAGTTGGTGATGGCACCGATCCGAATCATCGTTTTCAGCAGGCACCGAGGCGATCAGTAGCCTTCGGCCAGCCCCGAGCCGGCGCGGCTGTCCATGGCGCCGTTGTAGCGGGCGCCACCGCCCTTGGCGATGTCGCTGAGGCTCTTGCCGCCCACGAGAATGCCCGCGGCCTGGCCCCAGATCGGCCAGCTATTGTCGACCTGAACCGTATAGCCCATGCCGGTCAAAAGCTTGATTGTATCGGGCGAAAGTGCGCGCGGCTCCATGTAGACTTTATCCGGCAGCCATTGGTGATGGATGCGCGGGGCGTCAATGGCTTCCTGAATGTTCATGCCGAAATCGATGACGTTGATGATCGCTTCCAGCGTGATGGTGATGATGCGCGAGCCGCCGGGGCTGCCGATCACCATGAAGGGCTTGCCGTCCTTGGTGACGATCGTCGGGCTCATGGACGATAGCGGCGTCTTCTTCGGCTGGATGGCATTGGCCTCACCCTGCACCAGGCCGTAAAGGTTGGGCACGCCGGGCTTGGAGGTGAAGTCGTCCATCTCGTTGTTCAAGAGGATGCCCGTGCCGGGCGCAACGACACCGGCGCCGAAGGAGCCGTTCAGCGTGTAGGTGACGGCGACGGCATTGCCGTCATTGTCGATGATCGAATAATGCGTCGTCTCGTGGCTTTCGCCGAGGCCCTTCGGCATCAGATCCTTGGAGACGCCGGCCTTATAGGGGGAGATGCCATCGCGGATCTTCTGGGCATAGGCCTTGTCCAGCAGCTTGCTGACGGGGTTGTCGACGAAATCGGGATCGCCGAGCGCCGAGTTGCGGTCGACATAGGCGTAACGCATGGCTTCGACCATGTAATGGACCGTGTCGGCTGAGGCATAACCGGTATAGGAGAGCGGGTAGCCTTCCAGCACGTTGAGGATTTCGCAGATGATGACGCCGCCGGAGGAGGGCGGCGGCGAGGAGATGATCTCGTAGCCGCGATAATTGCACTTCACGGGCTCGAGTTCGCGGACCTTGTATTGTTCGAAATCCTGGTTTGCGAGAATGCCGCCCTTGTCCCGGCTTGCCTTGACGATGGCGTTGGCGACCGGCCCTTTATAGAAGCCATCCGGCCCCTGATCGGAAATGCCTGATAGGGCATTGGCGAGATCCGGCTGCACCAGCTTGTCGCCCGTGACAAAGGGTTTGCCGTCCGACTTGGTAAAGATCGCGGCGGTGGCCGGGTCGCGCGACAGCCACTTCTTGCCCTCATTCAGTTCGGCGGCGTCGGCCTGGTTCAGCGTGAAGCCTTCCTTGGCATAGCGAATGGCCGGCGCGATCAGATCCTGGCGGGACTTTGTGCCGTATTTCTCGCGGGCGGTCTCGAAGCCCATGACCGAGCCGGGGACACCCACGGCGAGATAGCCATCCGTGCTGGCGCCTTTGACGATATTGCCCTTGTCGTCGAGATACATGCCTTTGGTCGCCGCCAGGGGTGCGCGTTCGCGAAAATCGAGAAAGGTCGTCTTGCCGTCGCGCATGCGGATGGTCATGAAGCCACCGCCGCCGATATTGCCGGCGGTCGGGTAGACCACCGCCAGCGCATAGCCGACTGCAACGGCGGCATCGACGGCATTGCCGCCATTTTTCAGCACCTCGACGCCAACATCGGTGGCGAGATGTTGAGCGGTGACCACCATGCCATGCTCCGCCTCGACCGGTGGCGGCGCGGGAGCTCTGGCGGTGACGGAAAAGAGAGCAAATGTGACCAGGGTTACCGACGAAATCGCCCGCTGGCGGAAGTGGCGCATGATGAGTATGCCTCCCATTATTATCTTGATGGAAAATCGCCAACGAATGACATGGCGTCGCGCATGAAAATGGCGATATCCGCTGTCATAATTTTTTAATGGAGCGGATCCCGCCATGGGCCGGAATCCGATCAGCTATGTCTTCCATGCAATACTACGGATAATTTTGGTCCTCCTGCCACGCAGAAAAACGCTTCGCACTTGCAATATTCTTTTATTAGTTGAATCTATTTTAGATTGTTGCTTGTCGAGGCGAGTGTTGCGTGGAGGGTAATCATGGCCGTGACGAAGCTCGAGCAATGGAAGAGCGAGCGCAGGATCAAGAGCAGGCCATTCATCGTTGGCGAAAGGACGCATGTCGTGGAAATCGAATGCGACCATTGCAGCCGACATTTCCTTCGATGGGCATCGACGGCAGCCGCCTATTGGCGCTGTGACGATTGCACTGCGATTGTCTAAGCCATCGGTTCCGATGGTTACGCGATCAGGATAGCACGGAAGTCGTTGACGTTCGTTCCCGTGGGGCCGGGGACGAAGAGATCGCCGATGGCATTGAAAGCAGTCCAGGCATCATTGTTTGCCAGCATCTCGGCCGGTACCATTCCGGCTTTGCGCAAACGCGCCACCGTACCAGCATCGACAAAGGCGCCGGCATTGTCCTCGCTGCCGTCTATGCCGTCTGTATCGGCCGCCATCGCGTGAATGCCGGCGTGGCCGTCGATGTCGATCGCCAGCGACAGCAGGAACTCCGAATTTCGTCCGCCCTTGCCGTTGCCCTTCAAGGTCACCGTCGTTTCGCCGCCTGACAATAGTACGACCGGCTTGGTGAAGGGGCGGTTGCGGTGAAGTACTTCGCGGGCGATGGCAGCGTGGACGTGGGCCGCTTCGCGGGCCTCGCCCTCTATGGCGTCCGAGAGAATGGCGGCTTCAATGCCAGCGGCACGCGCTACCTCGGCGGCGGCTTCCAGCGAGACGCCGGCAGATGCGATAAGATGCACTTCATTGCCGGCAAAGCGCGGATCGTCCGGGCGCGGCGCATCCGCTTCAACTTTCTCGATATGGGCGAGAACGGCCGGCGGCAGGTCGATGCGGTAGAGACGGATGAGGTCGAGTGCGTCCGCGCGCGTGCCCGCGCCCGGTACGGTCGGGCCGGAGGCCACCAGGGCAGGGTCGTCGCCGGGAATGTCCGAGACGACGAGCGAGACGACTTTGGCGGGATGGGCCGCGGCAGCCAGCCGGCCGCCCTTGATGGTCGACAGATGCTTGCGAATGACATTCATCGCAGAGATTGGTGCGCCCGAGGCAAGCAGCGCCTTGTTGACTGCGACTTCATCGGCAAGGCTCAAGCCGCCAGCGGGCGAGGGCAGCAACGCCGAGCCGCCGCCTGATATCAGAGCGATTACCAGATCGTCCTCCGTGAGGCCCTCGACAAGTTTAAGAAGCCGACGAGAAGCGATGAGGCCCGCTTCATCCGGCACAGGATGGGCTGCTTCGACGATCTCGATCTGCCGGCACGGGGCGGAAAATCCGTATCGCGTCACGACAAGACCTTCCAGTGGGCCTTGCCAGCATTGCTCCAGCGCGGCCGCCATCTGGGCAGATCCCTTGCCGGCGCCGATGACGATCATCCGGCCCTTTGGCTTAGCAGGCAGATGCGTACGGATGCCCGTCAGCGGATCGGCGGCGCGCACGGCTGCATCGAACAACGAGGTCAGGAAGGCGCGGGGATCGGAAACGGTCATGTCGAACTGCCTGTCAGCGATGTGCTTGTAACCATTTGGTGGCTTAACTGGAGGAAAGACGCAAGAGGAGGGAACCGCAATTGTGTCTTGCGCGACGAATCCCTATTTAGAAAGAAAGAGTTTCACGCTTTTTATTTCAAGGATTTTTCGATATGGCCGAATTGAAAGTGAAGACGAGGCAGACGGGCGCAACCGCTACGGTCGGCCGCACCGGTTTTCCGCATGTGACCTCGGTGACCGGCGGCGAAATCGACATCGTCACCTCGCCGTCGCAGCCCGGTTTCAATCCGCTCGATCTGCTCTACTCGTCGCTCTCGGCCTGCCTGGTCTTGAGCGCCCGCATGGCGGCAAGCAGCCTTGGCGTGCTCGACAAGCTCACCGAAGTCACCGCCGTCGTCACGGGTGAGAAGGCGACCGAAGGCCTCTCTCGCGTGGAGAAGTTCAATATCGCCTTCACCATCAAGGGTGATTTCAGCGATGAAATCCGCAACGCGATCGCGCATGCCGCCGAAGATGAGATTTGCACGGTGAGCAACACGATCCGCGGCAATCCGCAGTTTTCGACAACGATTTCGGGGTGAGTTTTAGCTCTATCCCGCCCCTGGCGGGCGGGAAAGCAAAATCAGCATTTAGCCGCAAGGCTAAGTGCTAGATTTTGCAAGGGAGGGGGTAGGCAGGTGCGTACCGGCTTTCCTAGTGCAATAGCAACAAGTAACGGACCCCCGCTCTTGCGATTTCAATGGCTTAGAAATTGCGCTATCATTCGGAATATGTGTGACCTTCCGTGTCGCAATTCCTAAACCAATGAAATTGCTTTCTCGCCCGCCAAGGGCGAGATGGTTCGGTGTCCGCCGTTGCCCCTCATTCCGCCGGAAACTCAAACCCTTCAAGATAAGGCCCAAGCTCCGGATCGATATCTACCTTTACCGCATTATTGTAGATCGCCGTCGCAATCATGATCCCGGCAAAGGCTACGAGATTGGCAAGCGTTGGCTCATCGTAGCAGGCCTTCAATCGATCCCAAATCTCCTCCGGAATGGCGTTGGAATCCCTGACGATCGCCTTGCCGAATTCGATCAATAGCGCTTCCTCTTCCGTCGGCACGATCGCTTCCGGCGTCAGGCCGGCATTGATCAGCGCGCGCCGGAAGAAGCCGACGGGGATGATCGAGCGGCATTCGAGCGCTATGGCATGGCAGAGCAGCCAGACGGCACGATCGTCCAGCGCCGGGCGCAATTCCTCGCGCAAAGGAAACCATTCCGCATAGATGCGATGCGCCACCGGCGAGTGCAGCAATATCCGCTTCATATTTGTCATGCGGCCGCGCAGCTGCATTTCGCGATCATGCTCGGCGCGCACGGCCTCGGAAGCGGTCTCGTAATCGATCGGCGTGATATGACTCATGTTATTCTCTTGTGATGGGCTCTCTTACTGCGCGGCTTCGGCAGCAACTTTGAAGAAGCGGTTTTCCGGGCGCGGCAGGCCGAGGTGTTCGCGCAATGTCGTGCCTTCGTAGTCGCGGCGGAAGATGCCGCGGCGCTGCAGCTCTGGAACGACGCGCGTGGTCACGTCAAGCAGGCCTTGCGGCAGGAAGGGGAAGACGACGTTGAAACCGTCCGAGCCTTCCTCGTACAGCCATTGCTCCATCTCATCGGCGATGCTCTCAGGCGTGCCGACGAAGGCAAGGCCGGCATAGCCGCCGAGGCGCTGAGCAAGCTGGCGCACGGTGAGCTTTTCGGCTTCGGCAAGGGCGATGACGCGCTCGCGGCCGCTCTTGCTGGCATTGGTTTCCGGAATCTCCGGCAGCGGGCCATCGGGGTCGAATTTGGAAGCGTCGTGTCCCAACGCGATCGACAGGGATGCGATGGCGCTATCGTAATGGACGAGGCTGTCGAGCTTTGCCCGCTTGGCCTTTGCTTCCTCGACCGTGTCGCCGACGACGATGAAGGCGGCGGGCAGGATCTTCAGATGATCCGGATTGCGGCCGATCGCCTTCATCCGGCCCTTGATATCGGCGAAGATCGACTTGCCGTCGACAAGGTTTCGGGGTGCTGCGAAGACGGCCTCAGCCGTTTCGGCGGCAAGCTGGCGGCCGGCATCCGATTGCCCGGCCTGAACGATGACGGGCCAGCCCTGCGGCGGGCGGGCGATGTTGAGCGGACCACGAACGCTCAGTTCCTCGCCCTTGTGCCCGAGGACATGCATCCGCTCGGGATCGAAGAAGATGCCGCTTTCGGGATCGCGGATGAAAGCATCGTCGGCAAAACTGTCCCAGAGGCCGGTGACGACGTCGTAGAATTCGCGGGCGCGATGGTAGCGCTCGCCATGTTCCATATGCTCTTCGAGGCCGAAATTAAGGGCGGCATCGGGATTGGACGTCGTGACGATATTCCAGCCGGCGCGGCCGCCGCTGATGTGATCGAGCGAGGCGAAGCGGCGGGCGATGTGATAGGGCAGGTCGAAGGTGGTTGACGCCGTGGCGACGAGGCCGATCCTATCGGTGACGGCGGCCAGCGCCGAAAGCAGGGTGAAGGGCTCGAACGAGGTAACCGTCTGGCTGCGCTTCAAAGCCTCGATCGGCATGTTGAGGACCGCGAGGTGATCAGCCATGAAGAAGGCGTCGAATTTCGCTTTCTCCAGTTCCTGCGCGAAGCTCTTGATGTGCTGGAAGTTGAAGTTGGCGTCCGGATAGGCGCCGGGATAACGCCAGGCACCGGTATGCAGGCTGACGGGGCGCATGAATGCCCCGAGCTTCAATTGCTTCTGTTCGGTCATGGGCTCTCTCTCGAAAATCGTCAGGCCGTCATGAAGTAGTGACGGCATTGCCCGTAGGGTAATGCACTACGACGTAGGCGTGCTGGCCGCGCATTCAAAGAGCCGATTTCATTTATTTGATCGCTTTCGCGGAATATTCATCCGGCCTCGACTTCAGTGCTGTTCTGTCCGGCAAAAACCTTGACCAGCCAGTCTATGAAGACGCGAACTCGCGGCGAAAGCTGGCGGCTGCGTGGATAGAGCATCGAGACGGGCGTCCGTGTTGGTGGATAATCCTTCAGCACATGCAGCAGTTGACCTGATTGTAGGGCTTCCTCGGCGTGATAGCGCGGAACCTGGATCAGGCCGAGGCCGAGCTTTGCCGCGGCGAAATAGCTCTCGGCAGCGTTGACGGAGATGGTGGCCGGCAGGGTGATTTCGCGCACGGCGCCGTCGATCTGGAATTCCAGCGGCAGCAATCCGCCGGTTGCGGAGGAGCGGAAGCCGACCATGCGGTGGCCGGCGAGCGTCTCCGGATGGGCGGGCATGCCGAAGCGCTCAACATAGGCAGGTGCCGCAAGCGTCACTTCTTCCAGCACGGCGACGCGGCGGCCGACCATGTCGCTATCCTGCAGCGTGCCGACGCGCAGCACGCAATCGATCCCCTC
The DNA here is from genome assembly GCF_009176305.1 of Martinezella dioscoreae. Taxonomy (GTDB): domain Bacteria; phylum Pseudomonadota; class Alphaproteobacteria; order Rhizobiales; family Rhizobiaceae; genus Rhizobium; species Rhizobium dioscoreae. Next base: position 369,795 of record NZ_BLAJ01000001.1, read on the forward strand.
GCGGATGAGATCGACGAACCGGTCGCCCTCGGTGATCTGCAATTCGATATCGGGATAGGTTTCGAGAAAGGAGGGCAGGTTCGGCAGGACGAAGTGCCGCGCGAGCGTTCCATGTACGTCGACGCGCAGGACGCCCTTCGGCTTCGCCCCGGCAAAGGCGCCTTCCGCATCCTCGATATCGGAGAGGATGCGCAGGCAGCGCTGGTAATAGGCCTCGCCATCGAGTGTCGGGCTGACATGCCTTGTCGTGCGCTGCAGCAGGCGTACGCCGAGACGCGCCTCGACCTGTTTGATCGCATCCGTCACCGTCGAGCGGGGCAGACCTGTGTCTTCGGCGGCCAGCGTGAAGCTGCGCCGTTCCACGACCCGGCAAAACACCCGCATGGCATCGAATTTGTCCATATTATTTGTTCGCTAAATTCGGATAGTGATGCCGATTATTGGCTGATTATCCGCACCATGAAAAGGGGCATCTTCTCCTCATCGAAACGCGCTGCGGCGCAAAGCAACGAAGGATGAGGAAAATGAGCAGCAATTCTAATAAGGTAGCGATCGTGACAGGCGCATCGCGCGGTATCGGCGCCGCGATCGCCGAGCGTCTGGCCGAGGATGGCTTCACCGTCGTCATCAACTATTCCGGCAGCGAGGTGGCAGCCGAGGAACTGGCCCGCAAGATCGAGGAAAAGGGTGGTAAGGCGCTGACCGCGAAAGCCGATGTCTCCGATGTCGAAGCCGTGCGCCGCATGTTCGACGCAGCCGAAGCCGCCTTCGGCGGTGTCGATGTCCTCGTCAACAATGCCGGCATCATGCAGCTTGCGAAGATCGCCGACGCGGACGACGCCCATTTCGACCGTCATATCGCTATCAACCTCAAGGGCACGTTCAATACGTTGCGCGAAGCCGGCAAGCGCCTGCGTGACGGCGGCCGCATCGTCAATTTCTCGACCAGCATCGTCGGCCTCAAGCTCGAAACCTACGGCGTCTACGCCGCAACCAAGGCCGGCGTCGAGCTTTTGACCGGCATCATGGCGAAGGAACTGCGTGGGCGCTCGATCACGGTCAATACGGTCGCGCCCGGCCCGACGGCGACGGATCTCTTTTTGAACGGCAAGAGCGACGAGCTGATCGACCGCATGGCCAAGATGAACCCGCTGGAGCGCCTCGGCACGCCGCAGGATATCGCCGCCGCTGTTTCCTTCCTCGTCGGCCCGGATGGCGGCTGGATCAACGGTCAGACGCTGCGCGCCAATGGCGGCATGATCTGAGCCAATCAGGCGGCAGGCAATGCCTGCCGCCTGCCTCCCTCTCTCAATCAATCGTCAGCTAAAGCCAATTCAGCAAAGGAACAGGACCATGAGCAAGCAAGTCATCGTAATCACTGGCGCATCGAGCGGCTTCGGGGCTCTGACAGCACGCGCGCTCGCTAAGGCAGGCCACACTGTCTATGCCGGCATCCGCGAAACCAAGGGGCGCAATGCGCCGCAGGTCGAAGCAGCTGCGGCATTCGCTGCGGAGAACGGCGTCGATCTCAGGACTGTCGAACTGGATGTCGCCTCCGATGCTTCAGTGGAAGTCGGCATCGCCGCTGTTATCGCCGAGCAGGGCCACATCGACACCATCATACACAATGCCGGCCATATGTCCTTCGGCCCGGCGGAAGCCTTCACGCCCGAGCAGTTTGCCGAGCTCTATGACATCAATGTGCTCAGCACCCAGCGCGTCAATCGTGCCGTGCTGCCTCATATGCGCAGGCAAGGAAAGGGGCTGGTCGTTTGGGTCTCCTCGTCCAGCACGCGCGGCGGCACGCCGCCCTATCTCTCACCCTACTTCGCAGCCAAGGCGGCGATGGATTCGCTTGCGGTTTCCTACGCGTCGGAGCTGACACGCTGGGGCATCGAGACCGCCATCATCGTGCCAGGCGCTTTTACGAAGGGCACCAACCATTTTGCCCATTCCGGTTCGCCGGCAGACAAGGCTCGCGCTGCGGAATATGACAATGGTCCTTATGCCGGCGTTCCCGATCAGGCGCTGAAGGGTCTAGCCTCGCTGGAACCGGCGGATGCCGATGCGGCTTCGGTGGCGACGGCAATCGTTGATATTGTCGACATGCCGTTTGGAACGCGGCCGTTCCGTACCCATATAGATCCTTCGGAGGATGGTGCTGAGATCGTCAATGGTGTTGCCGATCGGGTTCGCGCGGAGCTTTTCCGGCGCATCGGTCTGGAAGACCTGCTGAAGCCGCATGCAAAGGCCTAAGGCCCGCAATCATCCTTGGAACGTGTCAAATCGCCGCTTCTGTGCCACAGAAGCGGCGATCTGTTGCGTGCATCGGGGCTATTTTGCGTTGTACAGCATTCCAAGCCTTAGAGTTTCGTACTAAAGCGAATCCTTCAGAGGGTCGGGAGATATCCATGGACGCGAAGGACATTGGCGAAATTGCCAGCTGGCTCATGCAAGCCGGTCTCAAGGGAATGACGGAAGTCGATATCCTCTCGGGTTTCTGCGAGCAGTGCCGTCAGCATGGTCTCAACATCGATCGGGCCATGGCGCTGATGGATACGCTGCATCCGGTCTATGAGGGTCGCGCGTTCCGCTGGGACGGCAATCAGATCATCGAGCGCGAGTTCGAATATGGCCCGACGCAACAGGGGATCGCCTCCGAGAATTGGCAGCGTTCCGCCTTCTATCATATGCTGACGACAGGCGGAGACGAGGTGCGCCGACGTATCGGCTTCGGTGATCCGACCGATTTCTACGGGCTCGACACGCTGCTGGCCGATGGTCACACCGATTACATCGCCATGATCCACCGCTTCGAAGAGGGCGGCACGATCGGCGAGATGGATTGCTTCTATTCCAACTTCGCCACCGCCGCCGAAATGGGATTCCCGGAAGAGGATTTGCGCGTGCTGCGCAAGCTGACGCCGGCGCTCGCCCTCGCCATCAAATGCACCGGCATGAGCCGTATCGCCCGTACCATTGCCGAAGTCTATCTCGGCGAAGACGCCGCCCGGCATGTGCTTGAAGGCAAGATCACCCGAGGCAAGACGGAGCGGATTTCGGCGGCACTGTGGTTTTCCGATCTCGCCAACTACACGCGCATCTCCGATACGGCCGAGCCGGATGAAATCATCCCGATGCTGAATGCCTATGCCGATGCGGTCATCTCCTCGATCCATGAGGCGGGCGGCAACGTGCTGAAGCTGATCGGCGACGGCACGCTGGCGATCTTCAAGGCTCGCAATTCCGCTGACGCCTGCACCGCCGCGCTGATGGCGGAATCGCTGCTGCGCCAGCGGCTGCGTGACCTCAATTCGCAGCGGCAGATCGAGGGCCGGCCGGTCACGGACGTCTATCTCGGCTTGCATATCGGGGACGTGTTCTATGGCAATATCGGCAGCATGGACCGGCTGGACTTCACGGTCATCGGGCCGGCCGTCAACGAAGTCAGCCGTATCGCTTCGATGTGCCGATCGGCTGACCGTAACATCCTGATGTCGTCGAATTTCGTCGAGGCGCTGGCAGGCCAGCAAAGCAACGATCTCGTTTCCGTCGGCCGTTATGCACTGCGCGGCGTCAAGCGGCCGCAGGAATTGTTCACGCTGCTCTCTTCGGCGGCCTGATCCCTCTGCCGTGACTGCTTTCAGCGGCGGTCGGCCGCAAACATCGGGCCGCCCTTGCTTGCAGGGAAGCCATAGCCGTTGATCATCACGAGATCGATATCGCTGGCGCGGGCGGCGATGCCTTCCGCAAGCAACACCTCGCCTTCGGTGGCCATGGCTTTCAGCAGGCGCCCGACGATCTCTTCAGCGGTGAAGCTCCTCGGTACAATGCCTTTTTCGGCGCGAGCGGCTTCGATCATGGCCGCTACCTCGGGATCAACAGTCCGTTTGCCGTTGGGATAGGCATACCAGCCGCGGCCGGTCTTCTGGCCGAAACGGCCGGCTTCGCAGAGCCGGTCGGCGATGACGACGTAGCGCTCCGAGGGATCGCGTGTTGCGGCCTGCCGCTTGCGGCGCGCCCAGGCGATTTCCAAACCTGCCATATCGAACACAGCAAAAGGCCCCATCGGAAAGCCGTAGGCCTCCAGTGCTGCGTCGATCTCCTGCGGCGACGCGCCATCCTCGATCATATATTCCGCTTCGCGGCGATAGGAGGAAAAGATGCGGTTGCCGATGAAGCCTTCGGTGACGCCCGATACGACAGGCAGTTTGCCGAGCCCCTTTGCCAGGGCAAGGGCTGTCGCCAGCACGTCAGGCGCCGTCTGCTTGCAGTGCACGACTTCGAGGAGCCGCATGATATTGGCGGGCGAGAAGAAGTGCAGGCCGACGACACGCTCTGGTCGTTGCGTTGCGGCGGCGATTACGTCTGGATTCAGATAGCTTGTATTGGTCGCAAGGATCGCATCGGCACGAACGATCGCATCGAGGCGCTGGAAGAGCTCGGTCTTGACGGTGAGATCATCGAAAACGGCTTCGATGACGATATCGGCTTTTGCGAGCTCTTGAATCTCCGCCGTCACGGTCAGCCGGCTGAGGCGATCTTCGCGGCCAGCTGTATCGAGGCGACCGGATTGCACGGCCTTGTCGAGTAGGCCGGCGATGCGCTCGCGCCCTTTGTCAGCCGCTTCGGCATTTTGCTCGACGCCGATGACGCGGTAGCCGCCGTTGAGAGCGGAGACCGCGATGCCCGAACCCATCAGGCCGGTGCCGACGATGCCGATGGTTTCGATCTTGCGAGCAGCGACGCCCTCCAGTCCCTCGACCTTGCCAGCGGCACGCTCCGCGAAGAAGACATGCCGCAACGCCGCGGCCTCTTCGCTGTCGCGGAGGGTAATAAAGGTGCGGCGTTCCTCGGCAAGCCCTTCCGATAAAGGCATCGTCGCCGCCAAACGCACGAGACGGACGGCTTCGGCCGGTGCACACTGGCCGCGCGCCTTGCGCAATGCGTCCGATGCCGCCTTGTCGATCGCATCTGCAGCTTCCGGGGGAACGGTCAGCGATCCCGAGCGGCGTAACGATGCGACGTTGGCCGCCTTGGCGTCGGCGACAGCTTCGGCGATTAATTCATCTTTGGCCACGCCGTCGACGATACCGAGCTTGAGTGCTTCGGCAGCCGATATAATGCGTGCATTGGCGATCATGTCGATGGCGGCAGCGATGCCGGTGAGGCGCGGCAGGCGCTGCGTGCCGCCGGCGCCGGGTATGATGCCGAGCTTGACTTCCGGCAGGCCGAGCTTCGCGGTCGGCGCGGCAAGGCGGTGATGGCAGGCGAGCGCCACTTCCAGCCCGCCGCCGAGGGCCACGCCATTGATCGCGGCGACAACGGGTTTGGCAAAGGCTTCGATGCGGGCGATGACATCAGGTAGATGCGGCTCGACCGGCGGCTTGCCGAATTCCTTGATATCGGCGCCGCCGATGAAGCTGTTGCCTGCACCGGTGAGCACGATGCCGGCAATATTGCCATCCTTCTCCGCATGGTCGAATGCAGCCATCAGGCCGACCCGGACATCGGCAGAGAGCGCGTTGACGGGCGCATTGTTGATGGTGACGACGAGAATCCCGTCGGTCAGCGCCGCTGAGATGGTGTCCGAAAAGCGCAATGCCGACATGATCTTAACCGCCTATATTATTCCGGAATGACTGCCGTTGCCTGGATCTCGATCTTGGCACGATCTTCGACGAGGGCGACGACCTGCACAGCGGCCATGGCCGGGAAATGCCGGCCGATGATCTCGCGATAGGCCTGTCCGATCCCCTTCAGATTGCCGAGATATTCCTGCTTGTCGGTGAAATACCAGGTCATCGAGGTGATGTGCTTCGGCTCGGCGCCGCCTTCTGCAAGAATTGCAACGACATTCTTCAGCGTTTGGCGCACCTGCTCGACGAAATCGTCGCTTTCGAATTCGCAGGCGGCATTCCAGCCGACTTGGCCGCCGACGAACACCATGCGGCCCGTGGCCGCCATGCCATTGGCATAGCCGATCGGCTTGGCCCAGCCCTCAGGTTGCAGGATGGTGTGCATCGGTCGTCTCCAGATGAGAGGTCAGTACGGCGCGGATATCCTCCGGCCATTCAAGGGATTTATGCGTATCGAGCGAAGTGGCGACGACGCGGTGCTTGGCCGTCCACAGCACATGGCCGTTTGCCGAAACCTGGTGTTCGAGATCGAGCGAGGAACGGCCGACACCACGGACTGCAAGGACGAATTCGAGATCGTCACCCTGCAGGCCCGGCTTGATGAAGGTCAGATCGAGCCGCACGGTGGGGACACCAATGCGGCGGTCGTCGATCAACTTTCGCCAGGAGAAGCCGATCGAGGCGAAATAGTCTTCCAGCACCCCGACAAGGATGTTCAGATAGGATGGGAAATAGGCGATCCCCGAGGGATCGCAATCTCCGAAGCGCAGAGGTCTGGTGGTCTTGAATGCCACGGCGGGCCTCAGTTCGAAAAGGCGGCGATGCCGGTGATGGCGCGGCCGAGAATGAGGGCGTGAATGTCGTGGGTGCCCTCATAGGTGTTGACCACTTCGAGGTTAACGAGGTGGCGCGCGATGCCGAATTCGTCCGAGATGCCGTTACCTCCCAGCATGTCGCGGGCGGCGCGGGCGATATCCAGCGCCTTTCCGCAGCTGTTGCGCTTGAGGATGGAGGTCAGCTCGACAGGCGGATGGCCTTCCTCCTTCATGCGGCCGAGGCGCAGGCAACCCTGTAGGCCGAGCGTGATTTCCGTCACCATGTCGGCAAGCTTCTTTTGGATCAGCTGGTTGGCGGCGAGGGGACGGCCGAACTGTTTGCGGTCGAGCACATATTGGCGTGCCCTGGCATAGCAATCCTCGGCGGCGCCGAGCGCACCCCAGGCGATGCCGAAGCGTGCGGAGTTGAGGCAGGTGAAGGGACCCTTGAGGCCGGATACATTCGGCATCAGGTTTTCCTCGGGCACGAAGACATTATCCATGACGACTTCACCCGTTATGGAGGCGCGCAGGCCCACCTTGCCGTGGATGGCAGGTGCGGAGAGGCCCTTCCAGCCCTTTTCAAGGATGAAGCCGCGGATAAGACCATCCTCGGTCTTCGCCCAGACGACGAAGACATCGGCGATCGGCGCGTTCGAAATCCAGGTCTTGGCGCCGGTCAGGCTATAGCCGCCATCGACCTTCTTTGCGCGTGTGACCATCGAGCCGGGATCGGAGCCATGGTTCGGTTCGGTGAGGCCGAAGCAGCCGATCCATTCGCCGGTCGCCAGCTTCGGCAGGTACTTCTGCTTCTGCGCTTCCGAACCAAAGGTCTCGATCGGCACCATGACGAGCGAGGACTGCACGCTCATCATCGAGCGGTAGCCGCTGTCGACGCGCTCGACCTCGCGAGCAATAAGGCCGTAGGCGACATAGCTGAGGCCGGCGCCGCCATATTCGGGAGAAATGGTCGGACCAAGCAGGCCGAGCTCGCCCATTTCGCGGAAGATCGCCGGATCGGTCTTTTCATGGCGGAAGGCTTCGAGGACGCGGGGCGCGAGCTTTTCCTGCGCGTAGGAATGCGCGGTATCCAGCACCATCCTTTCGTCGTCGCTCAGCTGCTCCGTCAGCCGGAACGGATCGGCCCAGTCGAAAATCTCGCGGCTCATGCTGGTATCTCCCATTAATTGGTCTTCAAAAGTTCGCGCGCGATGATGAGTTTCTGAACTTCTGTTGCACCTTCATAGATGCGAAGCGCGCGGATCTCCCGATAGAGTTTTTCCGTTATCTCGCCCGATTTCACGCCGCGCCCGCCAAAAAGCTGGACGGCGCGGTCGATGACATTTTGCGCGGTTTCCGTCGCAGTCATCTTGGCCATGGCGGCTTCGCGCGTCGTCGGTAAGCGCTGCACGTCGCGGCGCCAGGCCGCCCGGTAGGTGAGCAGTGCCGCCGCGTCGATGCCGGTCGCCATATCGCCGAGGGCGGCCTGCGTCAACTGAAGGTCGGCCAACGCCGCGCCGAACATCGGACGTGACCGCGCATGGGCAAGCGATTCATCGAGCGCGCGACGGGCAAAGCCGAGGCCGGCAGCGGCGACAGAGGCGCGGAAGATATCGAGCGTGCGCATGGCGATCTTGAAGCCTTCGCCTGACGCGCCGAGGCGGCGCGATGCGGGAATGCGGCAATTATGAAAACGGATCGTCGCCAGTGGATGCGGCGCGATCACTTCGATGCGCTCGGCAATCGAGAAGCCGGGATCGTCGGCAAAGACGACGAAGGCCGAGATGCCTCGGGTTCCCGGCGCTTCGCCGGTGCGCGCGAAGACGGTGTAAACGTCGGCAATGCCTCCATTGGAAATCCAGGTCTTCTCGCCGTCGAGGACATAGTGATCGCCATCGGGGCGGGCAGCGCAGCTCATCGCGGCCACATCGGAGCCGGCATCCTTTTCCGACAGCGCAAAGGCGGCGAGCCATTCGCCGGAGCGCACCTTGGGCAGGACGGTCGAGCGCAATTCGGGCGAGCCGGAAAGGCCGATGGCGCCGGTGCCGAGCCCCTGCATGGCAAAGGCGAAATCGGCAAGGCCGTCATGCCAGGCCAGCGTTTCGCGGGCGAGGCAGACCATGCGGGAATCGATCAGCGGTTCGCTATCGGACGCGCCTGTCGCGGCCGCTAGAAGCCCGGCTTCGCCCAGCACCTTGACCAGCGTGCGGCATGCGCCATCGACATCGGCGTGATCGATGGAAGCCATGATGCCCGACCTCGCGAAGGCGTCGACCTCGGCGGCAAAACGGTGATGGCGCTCCTCGAAGAAGGGCCAATCCAGATGATCGCGGGTCGGGCCGGGGAGGCTGCTTGCCGTGGACATCAGCTCAATCCCCCTGGAATTCAGGCCGGCGCTTGGCCGCGAAGGCTTCGAAAGCGCGGCGGAAATCTTGCGTCGCCATACAGATCGCCTGCGCCTGCGCTTCGGATTCGATCATTTCGTCAATGCCCATCGCCCATTCCTGGTTCAGCATGGTCTTGGTCATGCCGTGCGCGAACCATGGGCCGTCGGCCAGCGAGCGGGCGAGTTTGAGCGCTTCGTTTTCGAGCTCGGCGCTGGCGTGCAGGCTGTTATAGAAGCCCCAGGCCTGTCCTTCCGCAGATGTCATCGAGCGGCCGGTAAAGAGAAGCTCGGCGGCGCGGCCCTGGCCGATGATGCGGGGCAGGATGCCGCAGGCGCCCATGTCCGCGCCGGCAAGGCCGACGCGGGTGAAGAGGAAGGCAGTCTTGGCTTCGGGCGTTGCCAGCCTCAGGTCAGAGGCCATGGCAAGGATGGCGCCGGCGCCGGCGCAAATGCCGTCCACCGCCGAGATGATCGGTTGCGGGCATTTGCGCATCGCCTTGACGAGATCGCCGGTCATGCGTGTGAAGGCCAGAAGCTCGGGCATCGCCATGCGCGTCAGCGGCTCGATGATCTCGAAGACGTCGCCGCCGGAGGAGAAATTGCCACCCGCGCCCGTCAGCACGATGGCGCGGATATCCGAAGCGTAAACGAGGTCGCGGAACAGATCGCGCAGTTCGGCATAGCTATCGAAGGTCAGCGGGTTCTTACGTTCCGGACGGTTCAGGCGGATGGTGGCGACACGGCCATCTTCGCTGACATCCCAGAGGAAATGATCAGGCTTATAATCCTTGAAGGGCTTCAAATGTCCCTTCATCGTCATGTCCCGATCGCTCATCCCTCAAACCTCCCCACCGGCAACCGCGATTGCCTGTCCATTGATCGATGCCGCAGCCGGCGAGGCCAGCCACAGCACGGTATCGGCAACTTCTTCCGACGTGACGAGCCGTCCCTGCGGATTGGATTTCGTGAATTCGGCAAGCGCCTGTTCCGCTGTTCGACCGGTCTTGGCGACAATCGTCTCAATCGAGCGCTGGATGATCGGCGTGTCGGTAAAGCCGGGGCAGACGGCATTGACCGTGATGCCGGTCTTCGCCAGTTCCAGTGCGAGCGAGCGCGTCAGGCCGACGACGCCATGCTTGGCGGCGACGTAAGCCGAAACGTAACCGTATCCCTTCAAGCCGGCCGTCGAGGCTATGTTGATGATGCGCGCGCCGGGACCGTAAGCCTTTAGGTCGGTAAGGGCTGCCTGCGTCACCACGAAGACGCCTGTCAGGTCAACCGAGAGGACGTGGTTCCAGGCCTCGAGGCTCGTCTTCTCGAAGGCTGCGCTCGGTGCCTCACCGGCATTGTTGACGAGGATATCGACGGAGCCGAACTTCTGACGTGCCTTGGCAAGGCCCTGGGAGACGGCTTCAGGGCTGGTGACATCGAAGCCATCGACCACGAATGCCTGGGCGCCGATTTCGGCGGCAACTGCTTGCAGCGGCTCGCGGCGGCGACCCGCGAGGCTGACGTGCGCGCCCTCGGCGGCAAGCGCCTTGGCGATCGCGGCACCGATGCCGCTGCCGGCCCCGGTGACGAGGGCGTGATGGCCGGCGAGCTTGCCCGAAATCGTCATTTCATCCTCATTTCGCCGGGGCTGCCGTGGCCGCACGGGCAAGGTTGGTTTCATACTGCGTCTTGCCGGAAAGATATTGCTTCGGCCAGGGAATGGAAGTCAGCCCGATCTTGGCAGCTTCATGCAGTGCCCAGGCCGGATCGGCCAGATGCGGGCGGGCGATGGCGCAGAGATCGGCGCGGCCGGCGGCGATGATCGAATTGGCGTGGTCAGCTTCCGAGATCGCGCCGACGGCGATCGTCGGGATGCCGATCTCGTTACGGATCTTGTCGGAGAAGGGCGTCTGGAACAGGCGGCCATAGACGGGCTTTTCCTGCTTCGACACCTGGCCCGAAGAGCAGTCGATCAGGTCGGCACCGGCCTCCTTGAACATGCGGGCGAAGATCGCCGCATCTTCCGGCGTGTTGCCTCCGTCAGTCCAGTCGTGGCAGGAGAGACGAACGGAGATCGGCTTGTCCGCCGGCCAGATGGCGCGCATTGCCCTAAAGACCTCCAGGGGATAGCGAGCGCGATTCTCATGGCTGCCGCCATATTCGTCGTCGCGCAGATTGGTGAGCGGCGACAGGAAGCTCGAAAGCAGATAGCCGTGGGCGCAATGCAGTTCCAGCCAGTCCGCGCCGGTCTCAATGGCGAGCTCGGTCGAGCGGATGAAGTCGGCCTTGACGCGATCCATGTCGGCGCGGTCCATGGCCTTCGGCACTTGGCTGTTCTTGAGGTAGGGGATTGCTGATGCCGAGATTAGCGGCCAGTCGCCTTCGGAGAGCGGCTGGTCGATGCCCTCCCACGCGAGCTTCGTCGCGCCCTTGCGGCCGGCATGGCCGAGCTGGATGCCGACTTTGGCGGCGCTGTTCGTGTGCACGAAATCGGCGAGGCGCTTCCACTGCGCCACCTGCTCGTTATTCCAGAGACCGAGGCAGCCGGGGGTGATGCGGGCGTCTGGGGTAACGCAGGTCATTTCCGCGAAGATCAGCCCTGCACCTCCAAGCGCGCGAGAGCCGAGATGGACGATGTGGAAATCGTTCATCACGCCATTGTCAGCTGAGTACATCGCCATAGGCGACATGACGATACGGTTGATAAGTTGGACATCGCGCAGTCGGTAGGGCGTGAACATCGGCGGCAGGCAGCGATCATTGCCGACGTCGAGGCCGGATTTTTCGGCGAACCAGCGCTCATAGCCTTCGAGCCAGGTCTTGTCGCGCAGCCGGAGATTTTCGTGGCTGATGCGCTGCGAGCGAGTCAGCATCGAATACATGAACTGCGGCGGCTCGAGCGTATCGGCATAGCGGCGGCCGACGACTTCGAACCATTCCATCGCATTGCGCGCGGCGTTCTGAATGCGGGCGACATCGACGCGGCGGATTTCCTCGTAGGTTTCGAGGACGGCCGGTATCTTGTCTTTGCCGTGCCCATGAATCTGGAACTGCCGGGTTAGCTCGATGGCATCGTCGATGGCGAGCTTCGTGCCGGAGCCGATGGCGAAATGCGCGGTGTGGGCGGCATCCCCCATCAGAACGACGTGGGAATTGCCGTTGAAATGGCTCCACTTGCCGCAGATCAGGCGGTTGAAATTCAGCCAGGCCGAGCCGCGGATATGGCGGGCATTGGTCATCAGCGAAGCGCCTTCGAGCACTTCGGCGAACAGGTTTTCGCAGAAGGCGATGGAGCCGTCCTGATCCATCCTGTCGAGGCCATGGGCAAGATAGGCCTCTTCCGTCGTCTCAACGATGAAGGTCGAGGTCTTGTCGTCAAACTTGTAGATATGCGCCTGGAACCAGCCGTGATCGGTGCGGCGGAAATCGAAGGTGAAGGCGTCGAAAAGCTTGTTGGTGCCGAGCCAGATATAGCGGTTCGGCCGGGTGATCATGTCAGGCTGGAAGACTTCCGGATAATGATTGCGGATCTTGGAATTGAGGCCGTCCGAGCCGATGATCAGATCGGCATCGGGATAGTCGAGATCGGAGTTGACCTCCGTCTCGAAGATGAGCTCGACTCCGAGCACTTCGCAGCGGCGCTGCAGAATATTGAGCAGCTTCTTTCGCCCGATGCCGACAAAGCCGTGGCCGGACGTGCGCTGGCGGGTGCCCTTAAACAGGACCTCGATATCGTCCCAATGGTTGAAGGCATCCTCGATCTCGGCAGCACTTTCCGGATCCCATTCCCGCATCGAAACCATAGTCGCGTCGGAGAAGACGACGCCCCAGCCGAAGGTGTCATAGGGACGGTTGCGCTCGACGACGCGGATGGAGTGTTCAGGATGGAGCTTCTTCATTAGAAGCGCGAAGTAGAGCCCTGCGGGGCCGCCGCCGATACAGACGATGCGCATCGCTTTCCCTCCTTATTCGGCTGGAGCCGACCTCAAAATAATTTAAGTTTAAAATATCTTGTTGGAGCCATTCGTCAAGGCTTTTCCTGCTCCAATATGCAGCCTGTGGGCACTCATAATAGCAGGAAAATCGAAAATAGCCTTTTTGAATCAATCAGAAGCCAAAAATATTTTAGGCTTAAAATTTCTTGCTTGAACATTGCAGCCTTCGGTGCGATCTTTTTTTAGCAATGCCACATGCGCCGAGGGGAAACGGCTGTCGTGGCGATCGATCGATAAGAATGTGGGAGCAAGGCAATGCTGGGACCGACCGGTCATACCGATACATTCACGCGAGACAATCTGCCCCCTTTCGACCAATGGCCGGAACTGCGGATGGAGGGTTTCGATTATCCGGAATGGCTGAATGCCGGCTTCGAACTCAGTGACCGGATGGTCGAAAAGGGTTTCGCCGATCACGTGGCCCTGATCGGTAATGGCCGTCGTCGCACCTACAAGGAACTGGCGGACTGGACCAATCGCATCGCCCACGCGCTTGTCGAGGATTTCGGCGTCAAGCCGGGCAATCGCGTTCTCATCCGCTCCGGCAACAACCCAGCCATGATTGCTTGCTGGCTGGCGGTGACGAAGGTCGGTGCCGTCGCCGTCAATACCATGCCGATGCTGCGGGCCGGAGAGCTTTCGAAGATCATCGACAAGGCGGAGATCTCCTTTGCGCTTTGCGATACGAGGCTACTGGAGGAACTCGTCACAGCCGCCAAAGACAGTCGGTTCCTGAAGCAGGTCGTCGGTTTCGACGGCACCGCCAACCATGATGCCGAACTCGACCGGATCGCGCTCAACAAGCCCGTTCGCTTCGAGCCGGTCAAAACCGGGCGTGACGATGTGGCGCTGCTCGGCTTCACCTCGGGCTCGACGGGTGTGCCGAAGGCCACCATGCACTTTCATCGAGATATCCTGATCATTGCCGACGCCTATGCCAAGGAAGTCCTGCAGGTGACGCCGGATGACGTCTTCATCGGCTCGCCGCCGATCGCCTTTACCTTCGGTCTCGGCGGTCTGGTCGTCTTCCCCTTGCGCTTCGGCGCATCGACGGCGCTGCTCGAAAACGCCTCGCCGAAGAATATGGTCGAGATCATCCAGGAGTACGGCGCGACCATCAGCTTCACGGCGCCGACGGCCTATCGCGCCATGCTGGCGGCGATGGAAGAGGGGGCGGATCTGTCTTCACTTCGTATCGCCGTTTCGGCCGGCGAGACGCTGCCAGGCCCGATTTTCGAGGAATGGACGCGCAAGACCGGCAAGCCCATCCTCGATGGCATCGGCTCGACCGAGATGCTGCATATCTTCATTTCCAACCGCCTGTCCGACGCCAAGCCGAACTGCACGGGCAAGCCGCTGACGGGCTATGAGGCCCGCGTTGTCGATGACGATATGAACGAGGTTCCGCGTGGGGTTATCGGCAAACTCGTCGTTCGCGGGCCGATCGGCTGCCGTTATCTCGCCGACCACAGACAGGCCGACTACGTGCGAGATGGCTGGAATCTGACGGGCGACAGCTTCATTCAGGATGAGGACGGCTATTTCCATTTTGCCGCCCGTTCCGACGACATCATTCTTTCGGCCGGTTACAATATTGCCGGACCGGAAGTAGAAGCAGCCCTTCTTTCGCATGCCGATGTGCTGGAATGTGCCGTCGTCGGTAAGCCCGACGAAGAAAGGGGCCATATCGTGCAGGCGCATGTGGTGCTGGCACCCGGCATCGTTGCCTCGGATCTGCAGGTTCGCAAGCTGCAGGATCATGTGAAGGCGGTCATCGCGCCCTACAAATATCCGCGTTCCATTATCTTCGTCGAAGCTCTGCCGAAGACGGAATCGGGCAAGATACAGCGTTTCCGCCTGCGCAACTGAACGTCCGAGTGCTTATCAGGCAGCGTTTTCCTGGCCCGTCTCGCGACCGAGCCAATGCGGATCGATTTCCGGCAGGGGAATGGCGTCGAGCAGCATTCGCGTATAGGCGGAAGCCGGCGCCGTGAAGACGCGCTCGCAATCGCCTTCCTCCTCGACACGGCCATGGCGCAGGACATAGACGCGGTCGCAGACGGCGCGGATGACGGAGAGATCGTGGCTGATGAACGCCATTGAGAGGCCGAGATCGCGCGAAAGCTCCTTCAGTAGATTCAGAACCTGGGCCTGGGTCGACACGTCGAGGCCGGAGACGATCTCGTCGGCGAGTACGAAATCCGGCTTCAGCAGAGCGGCACGCGCGATGCCGATGCGCTGGCGCTGGCCACCAGAGAGTTCATGCGGATTGCGGTCGAGGCATGCCTGAGGCAGCGTCACGCGTTCGAGAATTGCGGCAACCTGCCGCTCAGCTTCTTTCCGGTCCGAAGCCAGCCGATGTAGCAGTAACGGCTCGACGAGGATGCGGCGGATCGTGTGGCGCGGATTGAGCGAGGCCATCGGATCTTGAAAGATCATCTGCATGCGGCGGCGTAGCGGCCGCATCTCTGAATCGGGCAGATGCGCGATGTCTCGGCCATCGAAATGAATGCTGCCTGCCGTCACATCGACCAGCCGCAGCAGAGCGCGGCCGAGCGTTGTTTTGCCCGAACCGCTTTCGCCGACGATGCCGACGGTTTCGCCACGGCGGATATCGACATCGACGCCGTGCAGCACCTTGATGCCAAGGCCTGGCGGTCCGAAAAGATGTTTCTTGGCACCATAGGTGACCTCGATACCTTTGGCCGACAGCAGATGCTCGGAAACACTCATCGACTTCCCTCCGGAATGCCGATCTCGCGGCGCAATTGTTCGAAAACGGCTTGCGGCACCGGCGTCAGCCCGGCATCCGGCCGGTCGTAGCGCGGCCCGGCCGATAGCAATGATTTCGTGTAGATATGCTTGGGATGCGTCAGCACGTCGCTCGTGCGTCCGTCTTCGATCACCTTGCCTGCGTAGAGCAGCGTCACGCTGTCGCAGATCTGGGCGACGACGCCGAGATCGTGGGTGACGAAGATGACGGCAGTGCCATGCGCTTCCTGCAGGCCGCGGATCAGCCGCAGGATCTGCTTCTGCACGGTGACGTCGAGCGCGGTGGTCGGCTCGTCGGCGACCACCAGTTTCGGCTCCAGCGCGAAGGCGGCGGCGATCAGGATGCGCTGCCGCATCCCTCCGGACAATTCGTGGGGATAGGCGCGCAGTACACGCTCGGGATCGCGGATATGCACTTCCTCCAACAGCTTTAGTGCCCGCAGTCGGGCGTCGCCCGATGATAGGCCCCGCTTCAACCGCAGGCCGTCGGTCAGTTGCGCCTCGATGCGCCGGCCGGGATTGAGGGCGGTTTGCGGGTCCTGCGGGATCAGCGAGATTTCGCTGCCCATGATATCTCGCAATTCCCTGGCGGAGAGCGTGAGCAGGTCGCGGTTCTCGAACAATATCGAGCCGTTTGTGATGCGGACGCTGCGCGGCAGTATGCCGAGCAGGGCCTTGGCGATGGTGGATTTTCCGGCGCCGCTTTCGCCCACAAGACCGCGCACTTCGCCGCGCGTGAGCGTCAGGGAAACATCACGCAGGATCAGTGCGCTGCCGTCGCGGTCGGATATGGCGCTGAGGCCCGTCATGGAGAGAAGCGGAGATGTCATCGGCGCATCACCGGATCGAGGGCGCGGCGCAGACCGTCACCGAGTTGATTGAAGGCAAGCACCGTCGCGAAGAGCGCGATCAGCGGTACGACCAGTACCCACCAGCCCTGATAGATCATCTGCCGCCCCTCGGCGATCATGCCGCCCCAGGTCGGCGTATCGGAAGCGACCGACAGGCCGACGAAGGACAGGATAGCTTCGACGATGACGGCAATGCCCATTTCCAGGCTGACGAGGGCGATCAGCACCGGCGTCACATTGGGCAGGATTTCGCTGAAGAGGATTCTGGCCCGCGAAAAGCCGATCGTGTGGGCGGCGGTCACATAATCCATCCGCGCCTGCGCCTGCGTTTCCGAGCGCACGACACGGCAGAAGCGCGTCCAGTCGATGATGACGATGGCCGCGATGACCGAGTGCACGCCGGAACCGAAGACCGCAACCAGCAGAATCGACAGCAGCACCGGCGGGAAGGCCATCCAGATATCGACGAGGCGGGAGATCGCCTTGTCGATCCAGCCGCCATACCAGCCGGCGAGAAGGCCGAGCAGCGTGCCGATCAGGGCCGCAAGCCCGGCCGCGACGAAGGCGACCGTGAGAGCGATGCGTGTGCCGAAGATGGCGCGCGACAGCACGTCGCGGCCGAGATCGTCGGTGCCGAATAGGAAGCCCGGATCGGAACCCTCGATCCATGCCGGCGGTAAGGTGCCGGACATCAGATCCTGCTCCAGCGGGTCCTTCGGTGCGATGTAAGGAGCAAAGATCGCAAGGATGATTAGGATGAGGATGAAGCCGCCGCCGAAGATTACTTTCGGCTCGGCGAGCAGCGCGCGAATGCGTTTCGTCATTCTGGAAGGCGAGCGCGATATGGCGGGCGAGGTGACGTCAGCCATGGGCGAGCCTCGGATTGAAGGCCGCGACCAGCAGATCGACCGCCAGATTGACGAGAATGAAAAGAGCGCCGAAGACCAGCACCAGCCCCTGGATCAGCGGCAGGTCGCGGTTGATGACGGCATCGATCGCCATGTTGCCGATGCCGGGATAGGCGAAGATGCGTTCGACGATAACGGTGCCGCCGATCAGGAAGGTAAATTGCACGCCGGTCAGCGCGATGGTCGGGCCGACGGCATTGCGCAGCGCCTCCTGCAGCACCAGCCGCAGCTCGGACATGCCCTTAAGTTTGGCAAGCAGAATATAGTCCTGCACCATGGCCTCGGAGAGAGCGGCCTTCAACACGCGGGCGATGATGGCCGCCAGCGGCAGGCCGAGCGCCAGGACCGGCATGACCATATGGGCGCAGATGTCCGTGAAGATACCGAAGCGAAACGTTACAAGGCTTTCAATGAGGTAGAAGGGGGTCGTGAACTGCGCGTCGATACTCGGATCGATGCGGCCGGAGAGTGGGAAAAGCGGAAAAAGAACGCCGAGGACAAGGACCAGCGCCAGCGCCCAGACAAAATCCGGAACAGCCAGCAAAAGGCCGTTCAGGCTGTCGATCACAGGTTCGAAAATCGTGCGGCGGGCGAGCGTGCCAACGACGGCAACCGTGCCACCGAGAAGAACCGCCAGGACCAGCGCAGCAAAGGCAAGCTCCAGCGTTGCGGGAAGGCGCTCGCCGAGCAGGGAGAGCACATCGCGCTTCAGGGAGATCGATGTCCCGAAATCGCCTATCAGGACCGATTTCAGCCAGAGCCAGAATTGCGTAGTCAGGCTCGCATCGAGCCCATAGTGGACGCGCAGCGCGGCGATGTCGGCAGGGCTTGCGCCCGGCGAGATCATCATCGCGATCGGATCGCCCGGTACGACGCGCAGCAGGACGAAGACGATCACCGCCACTCCGAAGAGGGTGATCGCGGCCATGATCAGCCGGTTGAGAATGGAGACTGCTATCATGCGTTATGAGTTCCGATGGCACGGCTGTGGCGCTGAAGAGTCCTAAGCCCCTCATCCGCCCTCCTGAGCCTGTCGAAGGGCGGGCACCTTCTCCCCGTTTTGACGGGGAGAAGGGGAAAGAGGCACCTGCAGCCTACCCCTAACAACGTGCTCCGGCGAGGATACAAAGGTCGTCCCCTCTCCCCGCCTCTTCGACAAGCTCAGGACGGGGAGAGGGCTAGGGTGTGGGGCAAGGCTGCACGATCAAAGCTCGACGCATCAAGCCTTCGACACCAGCGTCGGCTGCAGGGCGCCGGAAACGTTCGGCGTAACCTTCAGGCTCGATTTATAAACGATCGGCTGGGCATATTGCAGCAACGGGATCACGTAGCCCTGCTCGGCGATATATTTGATCGCCGCTTTCCAGCCGGCGATGCGCTTGGACTCGTCCTTTTCCACCCAGAGCGGCCCCAGCATGTCGTCGACATCCTTGGTTTTCCAGGCTGAGTGCGGCGAGGGGCCGAACATGGCGAAGCCGGTCGAGGTCGTCGGATCGCCGATGGCGTTGCCCCAGTTGTAGAAGGCGGCTGGGCCGAGTTGATGGGCGGTGCGCAGCTCATAATGCTTGGCGATTTCGTAAACTTCGATCTCAGCCTCGATACCGACCTTGCGCCACATGCCGACGATCGCCTGGATCATCTCGTAATCCTTCGGCTTGAAGCCGCGGGTCGTCTTGATGGTGAATTTCACCGGCTTGTCCGGCGAATAGCCGCTGGCGGCCAGGAGCTTTTTGGCCTGTTCCGGATCGTAAGGGATTTTGACTGACGCGTCGTAGGCTTCGTACTCCGGCGCCTCCAGTGTCGAT
Organism: Martinezella dioscoreae; assembly: GCF_009176305.1. Lineage (GTDB taxonomy): Bacteria > Pseudomonadota > Alphaproteobacteria > Rhizobiales > Rhizobiaceae > Rhizobium > Rhizobium dioscoreae. Next base: position 388,957 of record NZ_BLAJ01000001.1, read on the forward strand.
AGCGGCTTGCCGTAGCCGCGCAGCAGCCGCTTGATGATCGCTTCCTTGTCGATCGCCATATTCGCGGCGAGGCGGACATTCTTGTCGAGCATCGGATCGACATTGCTGATGAAGATCATGCCGATATCGGAGATTGGGGTGGCGACGCCCGCAAGACCGGATTTCTTCTTCAGCCGGTCGAAATCCTCATAGGGGATTTCCAGCGTCACGTCGGACGAACCGGACTCGATTTCGGCGACACGGCTCGTCGTGTCCGGCACGAACTTGAAGATGACGGTATCGAAGGCGGGCTTGCCGCCGAAATAGTTCGGGTTTGCCTTCAGGCGCAGATAGGAATTGCCCTCATAGGCATCGACCATATAGGGGCCCGTGCCGATCGGCTTCTTTTCGAAGCCCTGCGCGCCCGCCTTGGTGTAATAGTCCTTGGGCAGGACATAGCCGGTGAGAAAGGCCATCCATTTGAAATAGGTCGGCTCGAAACGGACGACATCGCCGGTGATGCGGTTGCCTTCCACCTTGTAATTGTTGGCGGTCGACCAGATGAACTGGATCGGGTTGCCGGTGTCCTGCTTGGCGGCGCGCTCCAGCGACCAGACGACGTCATCCGGTGTAAACTTGGAGCCGTCGTGCCAGGTCACACCTTCGCGAACGTCCATCCAGACTTTTGTCTTGTCATCGTTCCAGCCCCAGGCCGTCAAAAGGCCCGGCTGGAACTTCAGGTCCGGTCCCTGGCCGATATACTGGTCGAAGATCGAGCGATAGATCGCCTGGATCGTCGGATTAACGGCCGACGGGCCTGTCGTCGGATCGAAAGAGGGCAAATTGACGTTGAAAGCGATGGTCAGTGTGCCGGCTTCCGCTGCTTCCACAGGCGTTCTGCCGGCTAAAATCCCAGTCATGAATGCGGCTGCGCCGAGGCTCAGGGCCTCGCGCCGAGTAAGCGTTGTCATGGTCACTCCGTTCCCCTGTTAAGCGACAGAAAAGCATGACGCCCAACTGCCGCTGGCGATTTATTGTCGGAATGTTTTAATCTTAAAATACATATTTTGGAGCGGCAAGCGCTTTCTCTGGTGCTTCCGTAAAATCCCGGTCCGCAATTCTTACTCGGCTTCACATGTTCGCATAAATTTTATGCATACGCATACATTTGAGTGCAACGGAGATATCCGAGTCAACAATAACGGCTGGCGTCAGCATATTGCTGCCCAGCCGATATCGCAAAATGATGCGGCGATATCGCATAATTGTTCGTTGACAGTTCAAGGAAGTTCAAAATATGATTTTGCAAATGATTTAAAACAAGCCCGCAAGGGTAAAGGGGTAACGTCATGGCCGAGCGATCGTTTGCGCGCGAGGTCGAGGATCTGAAGCTCGGGGAAGGCGATATCTTCCGCGGCGAGGGTATTCTCGCGATCACCAAGGCACTTCTGCAATCCGGTGTCTCCTATGTCGGCGGCTATCAGGGCTCGCCGATCTCCCATCTCATGGACGTGCTGGCTGACGCCAAGGATGTGATGCAGGATCTGGGCGTCCATTTCGAGACCTCGGCCTCGGAGGCCGCCGCCGCCGCCATGCTCTCCGCCTCCGTCATGTATCCGGTGCGCGGCGCCGTCACCTGGAAATCAACGGCGGGCACCAATGTCGCCTCCGATGCGCTTTCCAATCTGTCTTCGAGCGGGGTGACTGGCGGCGCGCTCATCATTATCGGCGAGGATTACGGCGAGGGTTCCTCGATCATGCAGGAGCGCAGCCATGCCTATGCAATGAAATCGCAGATGTGGCTGCTCAATCCGCGCCCTAACCTGCCGTCGATCGTGCAGGCGGTGGAAGAGGGCTTCGAGCTTTCGGAAGTGTCGAACACGCCCGTCATGCTGCAGGTCGGGATCCGTAGCTGTCATGTCCATGGCCAGTTCGTCGCCAAGGACAACAAGCGGCCGGCCTATACGCTGAAGCAGGCGCTGGAAAATCCGGTTCGCGACGTCAACCGTATCGTCCTGCCGCCGGCCTCCTTCCTGCATGAGAAGGAAAAGCTGGAGAAGCGCTGGCCGGCTGCCGTTGACTTCATCAAGAAACGCCAGCTCAACGAGTATTTCGGCCCCTCGGAGGGCGATGTCGGCATCATCCTGCTTGGCGGCATGTATAATGGCGTGCTGCGCGCGCTGCAGCAGCTCGGCCTTGCCGATGTCTACGGCAACTCCGCCGTGCCGCTTTATGTCTTGAATGTCGCCTATCCGCTTGTGGATGACCAGATCGCTGAGTTCTGCGCCAGCAAGAAGGCGGTGCTGATGGTGGAGGAGGGGGCGCCCGAATATATCGAGCAATCCCTAAATACCATCCTGCGCCGCCGCGATATCCAGACCAAGGTCGCTGGCAAGGACGTGCTGCCGATGGGCGGCGAATATACCGCGCCGGTGCTGATGAAGGGCATCAAGAACTTTCTGGAAGTTCACCAGCGTGTGCTGCTCGGCAACCAGCCACCGCTGCCGGATCCGACGCTTGTTCTCAACGACCCGAAGATCAAGGCGCTAGCCGAAGTCGTGCCGCCGCGGCCGCCCGGTTTCTGCATCGGCTGTCCGGAGCGGCCGATCTTCGCTGCCATGAAGATGGTCGAGGGCGAACTCGGCCAGCATCATATCTCCGGCGACATCGGCTGCCACCTCTTCTCGATCCTGCCGCCCTTCAATATCGGCAGCACGACCATGGGTTACGGGCTGGGACCGGCCGCGGCCTCAGCCTTCAATGTCGAAGCCGACAAGCGCGTGATCTCCGTCATGGGCGACGGAGGCTTCTGGCACAACGGGCTTGCGACCTCGGTCGGCAATGCCGTCTTCAACAAGCAGGATGGCGTCATCCTCGTCGTCGACAACTATTACTCGGCGGCGACCGGCGGGCAGGACATACCCTCTTCGCGCGCTCTCAATCCGCGCCGCAAAACCAACAATTCCATCGTCAATGCCGTCAAGGGCATCGGCGCGACCTGGGTGCGTCAGATCGATCGGACCTATGATGTCGCGAAGATGCGCGATACGCTGCGCGAGGCTCTGACCTCGAAGGAGCCGGGGCCGAAGATCATCGTTGCCTCCTCGGAATGCATGCTCAACAAGCAGCGCCGCGTGAAGCCGCAATTCGCGAAGGCTGTCAAGGACGGCAAGCGCATGGTCAAGGAACGCTTCGGCGTGGACGAGGATGTCTGCACCGGCGATCACGCCTGCATCCGCCTTTCCGGCTGTCCTTCGCTGTCGGTCAAGCATACCGATGATCCGCTGAAGGACGATCCGGTGGCGGCGATCGACAATAATTGCGTGGGATGCGGCAATTGCGGCGAGGTCTCGGAGGCGGCGGTGCTCTGTCCCTCCTTCTACCGGGCCGACATCATTCACAACCCGACGGGTTGGGATCGGTTCGTCGCCCGCATGCGTTCCAGCATCATCGGCTGGCTGCAGGCGCGTCGCCGCGCTGGCCGCATCGTCTTTTCAGATTGAGAGGGCGAGATGAACGAACATGTGAGCATGAATGATCTCGGCGCTGCCAGGCTTTCTACGGATAAGCCGCTGTCGCTCGCCATTCTCGCCATGGGCGGGCAGGGTGGCGGTGTCCTGGCCGACTGGATCGTCGGCCTTGCCGAAGCCGAAGGCTGGATGGCGCAGACGACCTCTGTGCCCGGCGTTGCCCAGCGGACGGGCGCGACGATCTATTATATTGAAATGCTGCCGGCGAAGGATGGCCACGCGCCGATCTTCTCTCTGATGCCGACGCCGGGCGATGTCGATGTCGTCATGGCGGCCGAGTTGATGGAAGCCGGCCGCTCCGTGCTGCGCGGCTTAGTCACGCCGGACAAGACGCTACTGATCGCCTCGACGCATCGCTCCTTTGCGGTTGCCGAAAAGGAAAAGCCGGGCGATGGCATCGGCAATGCCGAGGTGGTGGTCGATGCCACGGATTTCGCCGCCAAGCGCACCATCGCCTTCGATATGGAAACGATGGCCGTCAGGAACGGCAGCGTGATTTCCGCTTCCATGTTCGGCGCTTTGGCTGCCTCCGGTGCGCTGCCCTTCGGCAAGCAGGCTTTCGAGGCGATGATCCGCGCCGGCGGCAAGGGTATCGAGCCCAGCCTCAAAGCGTTCAATGCCGCCTTCGACCGGGTCAAGGAGAAGCCGCGCGATGCGGTTTCCGCAACGCCGCCGAAGCATTTCGATGCGCTGCCTGAGACGGCGGGTCATCCGGCCCTGGATCGCCTCGTCAACCGCATCCGCTCCGAATTTCCGGAGGTTGCCTGGCCGCTATTGTTTGCAGGCGTCAAGAAGCTGACCGATTATCAGGATCCGGCCTATGCCGATGAGTATCTGAGCCGCGTCGCGGCACTTCATGCGCTGGATCGCAAGGGCGGCGGTGCGAACAAGGATTTCGCCTTCACCGTGCAGGCGGCGAAATATGTCGCAGTCGCCATGGCTTATGACGACGTCATACGCGTTGCCGATCTGAAGGTGCGTGGCTCGCGCTTCGAGCGCGTGCGCAAGGAAGTCGGCGCCAAGGACGACCAGATCGTCTACATGACCGAATACATGCATCCGCGCATGGATGAGGTCTGCGGCACGATGCCGAAGGGTATGGGACTCTGGATTGAAAGCCGGCCGCGCCTGTTTGCCCGGTTCGACCGCTTCATCAACAAGGGACGCCGGGTTCAGACCGCTACGCTGTTTTGGTTCCTCGGCCTCTACTTGGTCTCGGCGCTGCGGCGCTTCCGTCGCGGCACGCTGCGGCATGCGCGCGAGGTGGAGCATCGCGAGGCCTGGCTGGCAGCCGCATCCAATCTGCTGGCTGCGAATTACGATCTTGCCGTCGAGGTGCTCGGCAATCGCCGCCTCGTCAAAGGCTATTCCGATACGCATGCACGCGGTCTTTCCAAGTTCGATCGCGTCATGTCGGCGCTGCCGCTCCTGCGCGAGCGCGAGGATGGAGCCGCGTGGATGCGACGGCTGCGGCAGGCTGCACTTCTGGACGAAAAGGGTACGGCGCTCGACGGAGCGCTCAAAACGGTCGGGACGCTCTGACACGACCACGCCGGACGCAAATAATATCGGCCAAGACCGACAATTCCAAAAGGGAACAGTCGCATGGACACTCTTCGAAATGGCGCTGCGAAGGACCTTTCAAGTCCTCGCGGCGGTGAGATCTCGCATGCCAGAAGCCTCGTCGTCGTGCTCATCTGCTGGCTGGCGATCTTTGCGGAGGGCTACGATGTCGGCGTTCTCGGCGCCATTCTGCCGGCGCTGTCCACCGACAATGTCTGGCACCTCACGCCGCTTCAGCTCGGGGCCATGGGCAGCTACACCGTCTTCGGCATGCTTGTCGGTGGCATTGTCGTCGGTACGCTCAGCGATCTCTACGGCCGCAAGCCGATGTTTCTCGCCTGCCTTTCGCTTTTTGCCGTCTGCACGGCTGTCACCGCATGGTCACCGACGCCAACATGGTTCGGTGTCAGCCGTTTTGCCGCCGGTCTTGGCCTCGGCGGCATCATTCCGTTGGCGGCGGCGCTAACCATCGAATATTCGCCGACCGCGAAGAAGAATCTCAATTACGGCATCATGTATTCCGGCTATTCGCTGGGCCTGTTTGCCGCTGCGCTCGTCGGTAGATGGTTATTGCCGGATTATGGATGGCGGCCGGTCGTTCTTATCGGCGCGCTCCCGGTATTGTTCGTGCCTATTATGGCATGGTTGCTGCCCGAGTCGCTTGATTTCCTCGTTGCGAAGGGGCGAGGCGAGAATGCGAGGCGGCTTGCTGCCCGGCTTGGCGTTCCCGTCCCTGCGGGAAGCGCGCCCAGGGAAACTGGCCTCGGCTGGCGCGTAGTGTTGGGCGAGATCTTTTCGCCGAGAAACGCCTTCGCCACCGCCTGCTTCTGGATCGCACTGTTCATGGGGTTGCTCCTCGTCTACGGGCTGGCCCAGTGGCTGCCGCAGATCATGCGCAAGAGTGGTTATGATCTCGGCGACAGCCTGCTCTTCCTCGCCGTCTTCAGCTTCACCTCGGCGATCGGCGGCATCGTGCTTGGCCAATGGGCGGATCGTTTTGGCGTGCGGTTGACCGTGACGCTATCCTATCTGCTTGGCGCCGTCGGTATAGCGCTTCTCGCTTTCAAGGGATCCATCTGGCTGAACTACACGGTCGTCGCCATTGCCGGTTTCGGCACGGTTTCGGCATCGCTGATCCTCACCGGCTATCTTGCCGCTTATCTGCAGCCTTTCGTGCGGGCAGCCGGCACCGGCTGGGCGCTGAGCTTTTCGCGCATCGGCGCGCTTTCCGGCCCCTTGATGGGTGGATACATCGCCAGCCTGAATGTCGGCCCGGAATGGAATTTCTATATTTTCGCCATTGTTGCCGCCATCGCGGCATTGGCAACGGCGTTGATACCGAACAGGCGGTGATCCGAACCGGAGCGGAATCTATCAGGCCGCTCAGATCTCGTGCTTCCTGATATTGTGCAGCACCTTATGCAGGGTCGAGATGAAGGTGCGGTATTCTGCTTCATCGACGCCGTCGAACATCTGCAGGAAGAGGTCGTACATGGTCGGCCACACCTTTTCGAAGGCGGCGCGGCCCTCCTCGGTGATGGAGACATCGCGGATGCGCATGTCTTCGGCCCGCGGCTGGCGGCGGATGTAACCCTGCTGCTCCAGCGAATCCAGGGTGCGGCTCATCGTCGATTGCTCGGTCACGGCGAAGACGGAAAGCTCGTTGATGGTGACGCTGGACGAGACGCTGAGGACGGCGAGCGCCCGCATCTTGGCGGTCGTCATATCGTATTCGCGCAGCTCTTCCGAAAGATTGGCGTTCCAGCGCGCCATCAGCCTGTTCATGAGATAGGGCGCGAAGTGATTGAGGCCGATTTCGCCCATGGTCGGGCGCTTCGCGTTCTCATCCCGCTTGCGCCTCAAAATGGTGCCTGAAAACCGTTCCTCCATCGACGAAATTCCTCCTCCGGAAACGTGTTACTTCAGCGATGATGCGAGCAGGAAGCCGGAGCCCCCACCAAGGCCTGCACCGGGATGCGCCGAAGCGCCGATGTGGTAGAGGCCCGATATGTGGGTGCGGTGGTTAACAGATGACTTGAAAGGACGCCAGATGAAAAGCTGGTCGATGCCGCAATAGCCGCCGTAGGGATCGCCGCCGACAAGGTTCATGTTCATCGCCTCCAGATCGCCAGGAGAATAGGCGCGGCGCGCGAGTTTTATGCCGGAGAAGTTCTCGATATGGCTGGATAGAAGCGCCTCAATACGGTCGGCATAGCGCTCGCGCACCTCTTCCGTCCAGCGGCCGTCCCTTGGCGTTTCGATCTCGCCGGCGGCATCTCCTTTGATATGGCGCGGCGCTTCGGGAAGCTGCAGCCAGAGGATCGATTTTCCTTCTGGTGCGCGGCTGGGATCAAGCGCGACAGGCTGCCCGACGCAGACCGTCGGTTCGGCCGGCAGAAGCCCGCGCTCACATTCGTTGGCGGCGCGCGAGACGCCGTCGAGGCCGGGGGTGAGGTGCAGCAGTGCCACCTTGCCGAGTTCGGCATTGGCCTTCCAGCGCGGCGGCTCGGAAAGCGCATAGTGGATCTGCATATCGCCCTTGCCGTAGCGGTAACTGGCAACGCCTGATTTGACCTCCGGCGGCAGCGGATCCGGCCAATCCTTCATCAGCCGCTCGTAAAGCTGATTGGGTGTGACCGAGCAGATTACGCCGGCCTTTGCTCTCAAGGTTTCGCCGTTCGCAAGACGTATGCCATCGGCACTGCGATTGGCGTCCGGAATGATGGCCTCGACATCGGCACTCACGCGAATCTCGCCGCCATTGTCGGTGATCAACCGTTCGAAGGCCGTCAGCAGTTTTTCGGCGCCACCCTTGACGATCGGCGCGCCGCCCAATTCCAATGCGAAGCCGATCACCTTCAGCATTTCGGCGGAATAGGAGCTTTCGGGCCCAAGGCCGCAATGAAGCACCCACGGCGCCCAGAGCGCATGGATATCCTCGGACCTGTAGCTGGTTTCGAGATAGCCGCGTGCCGGCGTCAAAGCATCGCCAAACCAGGCAGCGAGCTTGCGCAGGCCACGGTTCCAGCCCTGCTTGCCGATGGTCTTGAGCATCGATCCCGACCACAATGCACCGCCGAGCAGCGAAAACAGGAATGGCGCATCTGCGGCCAGCGCATCCATTTCGCGCGCGAAGGTTTGCCCATCGCCGAGCGACAGTTCATCGAAGGTGGCGATATTGCGCCGCCGGTCCTTGGAAAAGATCACATGCGAACCGCCAGGTCTCAGCACGCCCGTGGGGAGGTCGGCATGGACGAATTCCAGGCCTCGTGCCTCGAGATCCTTGCCGATGGCGCCATAGGCCGGCGAAGTGAGGAAAAGCACCATGGTCGTTGCCATGACGTCGTGGATGAAGCCGGGCTCGGTGATCTCCTCGGTGCGCAGGCAGCCGCCGATGCGGTCGTTGCGCTCAAGGACAAGAACCTTGTGCCCCTTTTTGCCGAGCATGGCGGCTGCGACGAGCGCATTTATGCCGCTGCCGACGATGATGTAGTCATGATCGCCCATTGCTGCCGCCCCTCACTGGCAAGATGAACAGAAAGGAGGAGCCTGCCCCAGGCTCCTGCCTCTCCAGCCTATCATGCAATCAATGCCAGTGCGCGAACCGGCGAGCCGGTGCCCTTGACGAACTTCAACGGCGCAGCGATGAGAACAGCGCCCTTGGCCGGAAGCTGGTCGAGGTTCGAGAGGCTGGCGAGGCCATAGCGATTGGCCTTGTGCATGAGGTTGTGCGCCGGGAAAGGCGGGTTCATGCCGCCGGCGGAACCGGCATCGGTGCCGATGGTCTCCTGGCCCCAACCGATAATGCCCTTGGTGAGCAGATATTCGATCGCTTCGGCCGTCGGGCCGGGGGAATGCGGGCCGTTTTCATCGGCATTCAGGAAGGTCTCGGTCGAGCCGTTACGCTTGTACCAGTCGGTACGCAGCAGTACCCAGCTGCCGGCTTCGATCGCGCCGTTCTGGGCTTCCCATTCCTTGATGCTGTCGACCGTCAGCAAATAATCGGGGTTGGCGGCGGCTTCCTTGGAGCGGTCGATGACGTTGACCGGCGCCACAAAATTCTGCGGCGGAATGGTGTCCGTCGTGTTGTTCGGATGGTCCTTGCCGGTGATCCAGTGACAGGGCGCGTCGAAATGCGTGCCGGTATGCTCGCCGAGCTCCAGCCAGTTCCAGGCCCAGAAGGGGCCGTCCTGATTGTATTCCGAGATCGTATGGACCTTGACGTTCGGCGTGTTCTTGCCGAACTGTGGCGGCAGGTAGAGCACCGGAGTATCCGGACCGAGCGGCGCGGTGAGATCGACGACCTTGACGGAGCCCGAAAGAAGGGCCGAGGCGAGGCTGGCGAGTGTGGTGGCTGTCATATTTTGCGTTCCCCTTGTTGTTGCATGATCCATGCAAAGAGCCTTTTTGTGGGTCTTTTGTTCAGGATCAGGCATGAAGTTGGTATCGCCAGGCGTGGGGTGCCTTTCCTCCTGGCACCGGCTCCGCGCGGCGGCGGAATAAGGGGAGCCTATGTCACAATATATGATATTGCAAGCATTCCGCTGGGGTTCGCGGAGCCAATTTTGGCCTGAGATCAGCGGCCGTCATGAGTTTGTAAACTGCTGAAGTAAAACGGAATTCTTCTAGGTAATTCGGCAAAACACCATCATTGGTTGCTTTTGCCTCTTGTGACTCGCGCCAACAGATACTTGAAGCTTAAAACTCAAAATGTATGCATGTGATAATAATAATCACAAACCAAAAAGGGGCAGATGATGAGCTACGATGCGATCATAGTCGGGGCCGGCCACAATGGCCTGGCGGCGGCGGTGCATTTGGCCGCCAAGGGCTGGAAGGTTGCCGTCATCGAGGGAAATGCAGAGCCTGGCGGTGCCGTCAAGACTCGTGAGGTGACGCTGCCCGGCTTCCGGCATGATCTTTGTGCCATGAATCTCTCCATGTTTGCCGGCTCGGCCTTCTTTGCGCAATATAAGAACGAGCTTTCGGCCGAAGGGCTGGACTTCATACCTGCAGCGGATTGTTTCGCTAGCGTGTTTCGCGACAACACCTATCTCGGCGTCAGCACCGATCTGGAAAAGACCGCTGGCGCCATCGCCGATATCTCACCGCAGGATGCTGCAGCCTGGCGCAATATGCTCTCTACGTTCGGTGCGGATGCCCCGCATATTTTCGGCCTGCTCGGCTCGCCCATGCCATCCCTGGCCGCCGCCAGGGTTGTCTGGAAGGCTTGGCGCGAAAAGGGAATGGGCTGGATTTATGACACCGCGCGTATGCTCTTTGCCTCGCCGCGCGATTTTCTCGATGCCCGTTTCCAGAATACCAAGCTCAAGACGATGATGGCCGCCTGGGGGCTGCATCTCGACTTTGCGCCCGATGTCGCCGGCGGTGCGCTGTTTCCCTATCTCGAATCCATGGCCAATCAGGCCTTCGGCATGGTGATCGGCAAGGGCGGAGCCGATACGATCATCAAGGCAATGGCGGCCGTGCTGACGAGCAAGGGCGGTGAGCTGATGCTGGGTACGCGCGTCGACAAGATCGTCACGTCGGGCGGCAGGGCAACCGGTGTTGTTCTCGCCGACGGGCGCCGGTACGAGGCGAAGCGGGCCGTTATCGCCAATGTCCATCCGCAGATCCTGTTCGGTAAGCTTCTGGACCAGGACCCGTCACGCCGGGAGTTCGACGGCAAGGTGTCCCGCTTCCGGGCCGGACCCGGCACGATGATGATCCATCTGGCGCTGTCTGGCCTTCCGCATTGGACGGCAGGCCAGGCGCTGCAGAATTTCGCCTATGTGCATATCGCGCCGGATCTCGAAATGATGTCGCGCGTCTATGCCGAGGCGATGGGCGGGCTTCTGCCGGCGGAGCCTGCGCTCGTGATCGGGCAGCCGACGGCCATCGACCCGTCGCGCGCGCCGGCCGGACAGCATGTGCTCTGGATACAGGTGCGTGTCCTGCCGGCGGAATTCCGCGGCGATGCCGCCGGCGAGATCACCGGCACAAGCTGGGACGAGATCAAGGATGCCTATGCCGAGCGTGTCCTCGATATCATCGAGCGCTATGCCCCAGGCTTGCATGGCAAGATACTTGGCCGTTCAGTCTTTTCGCCCGTCGATCTCGAACGCGAGAACCCGAACCTCGTCGGCGGCGACAATCTCTCGGGCAGTCATCATCTCGACCAGAATTTCCTGTTCCGCCCCGTTGCCGGCTATTCGCGATACAGGACGCCCGTGGCATCGCTTTACATGTGCGGGGCTTCGACATGGCCGGGCGCCGGAACCGGCGCCGGCTCCGGCTTCATGCTGGGGAAAATGCTGGCAAAGTGACAGTTATGCGACTTGACGGCCAAACCTTTGACATTTCAAATATCGTCCCCTAGATCGCTTAGATTGATGATGCGGAATGATAGGCCGAGGCGACGTCATGACAGAGTCCGAGAGTGCAACCGTTGACCTGGAGATCATTGTTCAGGGAGCGCAGGAAGGCAAAAAACTGGAGCTGCGGCTCTGGCTGCGCATGCTTTCGACGACGAAGCTGATCTCGCAGGAAATTCGTCGCCGGCTGCGCAACGAGTTCGGCGCGACCTTGCCGCAATTCGACCTGATGGCGCAGCTTTATCGCGAGCGGGAGGGTCTGCGGCTCGGGGAGCTTTCGAAGCGCACCATGGTCACCAACGGCAATGTCACCGGACTGGTCGAACGGCTGGAAGCGGATGGCCTCGTGCAGCGCGTGACGCCCGATGGCGACCGGCGCGTGACGGTCGCCAAGCTCACGGCGAAGGGCGAGACCCAATTCAGCGCCATGGCTGCCGCTCATGAAGGCTGGCTGCGCGACATGATGGCAGATGTGGAGCCCGCAATCGTTAGCGAGCTGTGGCAGGATATCGGTGCGGTGAAATCATCCGTCAGCAATCATCTTTCAGGTGTCGATTTCGATTGATGCTGGCCCTTATCTGGCACGTTCGCTCTTGAACTTCTTTTCAAGCACGCTGACGAGGCGGACCATCGGCCAGAGCAGGATGATGTAGATCAGCGCGGCCATGATCAGCGGCGATGGGTTGGCGTAGAAGCCTTGGGCGTTCTGCCCTTCTTTCAGCAGTTCCGGCAAAGCCACGGTCGAAGCAAGCGACGTATCCTTGAACATCGATACGCAATTGCTCGTCGTCGGTGGGATGACGATGCGGACCGCTTGCGGCAGCACGACCTTGTAGAGCGTGATCAGGAAGGGAATGCCGAGAGCGGCGGCCGCCTCGAACTGGCCGCGCGGCACGCTTTCGATTCCTGAGCGGAAGACTTCGGCCGAGTAGGCGGCCAGCACGATCGAGAAGCCGAGGATCGCCGACCACCATGCGGAAAAGCTGATGCCGACGAAGGGTAGCGCGTAATAGATCAGGATCAGCACGACCAGCATCGGCATGGCGCGCATGATGTCGATATAGGCGATCATCAGGAGCTGCAGCGGCTTGGGGGCATAGAGGCGCACCAGGCTGACGACGAGGCCGCCGGTGACGCCGATCAGGATGCTGACCACGCCGAGGGCGATGGTCATCCAAAGCCCGCGTAGCAGCTGCGGGAAGGCCGAGATCATGACGTCGGAATTGAAGAAGGTATCGACGAAAGACATTGGCACTCCCGCGTGCGAAACGAAGACGAGGTTTCCTGCATCCACGCCGGTCGTCGCGACCGGCGCAGTCTCATTTCAATAATGATCTTTTGATCACGCTTTGGGGATCGGCAGTTCGGTCACGGTGGAGGAGCCCGCAGGCGCTTTGCTGCCGAACCACTTCTCGTGGATCTTATCCAGCGTGCCGTCCTTCTTCATCGCGGTGATCGCATCGTTGATCTTGGCGACGAGTGGCGAATCCTTGGTCATCATCAGGCCGTATTGTTCGCCGGTCTTGATGCGATCCTTGATGGCGAAGCCCTTGGTCTTGACGAAGAGATACTGCATGCCCGGGATGTCGCTGACGACGGCGTCGATGCGGCCTGCGCCGAGATCAAGGAACATGTCCTGCTGCGAGTTGTAGCCCTTGACGTCGGCAAAACCCTGCGCGGCCTTGTTGTCGTTGGCCCATTTTTCACCCGTGGAACCCGAAAGTACGCCGATAGTTTTGCCCTTGAGATCGGCAAGCGCCTTGATCGCGCTGCCATCCTTGGCGGCGACGCCCATATCGGAGTCGTAATAGGGCTGGGTGAAGGACTGCGACTTCAGGCGTTCCGGCGTAATCGTGATGGACGAGATCGCCACGTCGATGCGCTTGGAACTGGTTGCCGCAAACAGGGCCTGAAAGCCGTAGTCGGCGATATTAGTGGTCATGCCGGCGCGCTTGGCCGCTTCGTTGACGATGTCGACCTCGAAGCCTTCGAAGCTGCCATTCGCGGTCTTGTATTCGAAGGGCGGGTTGTTGGGATAGGAGCCGACGTTCAGCACATCGGCGGCATAGGCGAAGTGGCTTCCGCCGGCCAGGCCGACGGCGGTCGCGAGGACCAGCAGACTGCGACGAGTAATGGGCATTTTCTTGGTCTCCCTCTGGTTATGGCTGCGGGCTTTTCCTCTCACCCGCGGGGTATTCCGTCCGCCCGACCGGCGGCCGTATCATGTCATGGCGTTGACCATGCGATCGAGCGCGATGCGCATCTGTTCGGTGTCGCGGAATGTGCACATGCGCAGGAACGCGCGTGATGCCTCGCCAAAGTGATATCCAGGCGCCAGGCCGACGCGGGCCGTTTCAAGAATGCGCTCGCACAGCGCCGTTGCGTCGGGCTCGCCCTGCAGTGCGAAGAAGGCATACATGCCGCCGCGCGGCTTTTCCGGCAGGATAATGCCGGGTATTTTCGGCAGCTTCTCATAGGCTAGATCGAGGCCCGTCTTGATGCGCCCGCGGATTTCTGAAACCAGCGGCTCGCCTTCACGAAGGGCGGCGGCGGCACCGGCCTGAACCATGGCCGAGGTGCCGCTGTTGATATACTGCGTCATGGCGCCAAGCTGGTCGGCAACGGCAGATGGGTGTGTCAGCCAGCCGACGCGCCAGCCGGTCATCGCCCAGGCTTTCGAGAAGCTGTTGATCGCGATGACGCGATCGCCATCCTCGGCCACTTGCAGGATCGAAGGGGCAATGTCGCCATCGAAATAGAGGCGGGCATAGACCTCATCGGAAATGATCCAGATGCCGGTGCGGCGGCTGAAATCCAGCAGTGCCTGCATTTCCTCGCGCGACGCTGTCCAGCCCGTGGGGTTGGAGGGCGTCGACAGGAAGATGGCGCGGGTGCGGGCATCGCAACGGGCAAAAAGCTTGTCGAGATCGAGGCGCCAATCGGTATCGAAATCGAGTGACACAGCGCGGGGCTCGCCGCCGATCAGATGGATGGCGTTATGGATGTTCGGCCATTGCGGCGCGACATAGACGACATTGGTGCCGACATCGACGAGCAGTTCAAGCGCCATGTAGAGCGCCTGCATGCCGCCGGGGGCGACCGTCGTGCGTTCGATCGGGATGGGGCGGCCGTGCCAATGCGTCTGATAGTCGGATAAGGCTTCGTTCAGCGTCGCCAACCCGCGCATATTCGGAACGTAGAAAGTTGCGCCGTCGTCGAGCGCTTTCTTCGCAGCATCGCGGATGAACTCCGGCGTCACGATATCGCCTTCGCCGAACCAGAGCGGAATGACGCCGCCGAGTTCGCGGGCGCGCTTGGCGAGCACGGCGATATTGTCGGTGCGCATGTCGCGGATCTGGGCGCGAATGCCTTCAAGAGCATCGCGGCCCGTCATCGCGTTCGGCAGGTTATGCTGCGGTAGAGACAAGAAATTTCCCCTGGGAATTCTGTATTGGAGGGTTCAAACGGCTGCGGCAGCTTTCACTTGAGCAACCCCTCAATTTCGAATGGTTATCCAAAAGCCGTCGTATTTCAAGGACAAATTTTAAGCTTAAAAAGTCTGGCATCTTGCTCGATTTTCTATTGCCCCTCGAAGTGGTAACACTCTGAAAGAGATCATCTTTCTTTCGTCTCCTTCATATGCTTGACCTGTTTCGCGGCATCGACAGCGGCGGCCAGACTGGCGCCGAGAAACATCGTGTCGCTCGCGAGAATGAAGAAGCTGATACCGGCTTCGAACCATGCGCCGATATCATCGGGCGAGGGGCGGAAGATGCCGACTGCGCGGCCGGCGGCCAAAGTGGTTTCGGTGATGGTTCTGATCGCCGCATCGAGCCTGTCCTTGCCGGTTGGTCCCATGGCGTCGATCGAAACGGAGAGATCGCCGGGGCCGATGAAGATGAGGTCGACGCCGTCAACGGCGACGATCTCGGCTATATTGGCAAGCCCCTCGGCCGTCTCGACCTGGATCGCAAGCAGCAGTTCTTCATTGGCTTTCGCGAGATAGTCCGGAATGCGGTAGCCATAGGCGGCTGCACGACCCGGGCCGACGCCACGGGCACCGAGCGGGGGATAGCGGGTGGCCTTGACGGCGGCGCGCGCCTGTTCCGCCGTTGAAACGCGCGGCACGAGAACGCCTGCAGCGCCGGCATCCAGGACGGTTGCGATATCCTCAGCCGTATGGCCGGGCACGCGGACCATGGCGGGAACGCGATGGACATCGGCGGCGCGGATCAGATCCTCGATGCGTTCGCGGCTGATCTGCGAATGCTCCCAGTCGATGCAGAGGAAATCGATGCCGGAGGCTGCCGTGACTTCGATGGCGACCGGATGCGGAATAGCCGCAAACGTACCAATCAGCAGCTTCTGCTCGATACAGTTCCGGCGGAAATCGCTCATCGTCATCCTCATTTTAGCGGTCTCCCGACGAGGGATAGACCGAAAGATACAACTGCGAAACGGCAATCTGTTCTGCGTTCAGAACAGCTTTTCGTGCCATCAAGCAGCGGCACGGAAGCATTGCGGTGGCGGAGTTGTTCGGGCGCCGCCACCGCTCTGAGGCACGGCTTACTTGCGACGCGCCATGATCTCGGTCAGGACCGCGTCGAACCGCGCGATCTCTTCGACCTTGTTATAATGCACCAGCGACACGCGGATGGCACCCGTTTCCATGGACAAGCCAAGGCGCTTCATCAGGCGTGGTGCGAACATGTGGCCGTCACGCAGGCCGATGCGCTGCTTGCCCATCTCGTCTGCGAATTCCTGCGGCGTGATGCCCGGCATGTTGAAGCAGATCGTGGGAACGCGTTGCTCCAGGCGGTTCTCGTCGGAGATGCCGTAGATGGTGGCACCGTGGCGCTTCAACACGGCAATCATCTCGCGCGACAGCATCTGTTCGTATTGGCGGATTGCGCCCATGGCGGCGGCGAGCGCCTCGCGACGGCTGTGGTTGCCATCAGGCAGGAACCGACGGCCGAGCGCTTCGAGATATTTGACCGCCGCGTTCATGCCAGCGACGTTCTCATAGGTGAAGGTGCCGACCTCGATCTTATAGGGCGGGACGTCCGGAATGAAGTCTTCCTTGAATGTGGGAAGCTTGACCAGCGCGTCGTAGCGGCCCCAGAGGAAGCCCATATGCGGCGAGAAATTCTTGTAGCCGGAGCAGACGAGATAGTCGCAACCCCAGGCCTGCACGTCGATCAGGCCATGCGGGCCGTAATGGACGCAATCGAGGAAGGTTTCGGCGCCGGCTGCCTGTGCCAGTTTGCAGACGGCTGCGACATCGACGATCGTGCCGATGGAATGCGCGGTGACGGTACAGGCGACGAGGCGGGTCTTGTCGTTCAGCAGCGGCTTCAGATCTTCCACATGCAGTGTGCCGTCCTCGCGCATGCGCCACCAGACGATCTTGGCGCCATCGGCCTCCAGCGCCATCCAGGTTGCGATGTTGGCATCGTGATCCATGTCGGTGACGACGATCTCGTTGCGTTCGCCGAGCAGCTTGGCAATGCCGAGGCTGACAAGACGGATGAAGGAGGTGGCGTTCTGGCCGAAGGAGATTTCTTCCGGGCGATAGGCATTGACCAGCATGGCGACGCTTTCGCGGGCTTCTTCCAGATTGCGGTCGACACCCTGGCTGTGCTGGTATTTCGCCATGCGCTGGACGTTGAAATCGATGAGGTGATTGGCAACAGCATCGACGACAGACTGCGGCACCTGCGCGCCGCCCGCATTATCGAGAAAGACGAAATCGCCCGCCTTCCGGATGGCGGGGAACATGGCACGAACCTCGTCGACCGGGAAGCTGTTGTGAGCGGCGAATTGCGATGCGGAAGCGGCGGAGCTCATGGGATCTCGCTCTGGATGTTGGGATTGGAACCTCAATTTTGATCATTTGATCACAAAATACTTTAAGGTTCAACCAAATTTCTGATTCTCTTCTAGCAAGCTTAGCGGCGGCCGGAGCCTTTGCGCGGCTCGTCCTGCGTGGTCGGGCAATAATCCTGCAGGATTTCGTGGGTGCGTCTAATATCGGCGACGACGCCGTCGCGAGCTGCGGCGAAGTCTCCCGCCTTCAACGCCTTGACGATGGCAACATGCTCGCCGGCAGGGTCAAGCTCGCCGCTGCGCATCAAAGGTTCGACGGAGGCTGAGAGCATGCGCATATAGGGGCCGAAACGCAGCCATAAGGTCTCGATCAGCTGCAGCAGTACCTCGGAGCCAGAGGCGCGGTAGATGGTGAAGTGGAACTGCTGGTTCTTGGCCATCAGGTCGTAGATGTTGGCGCCGAGGCCGATCACATGCTGCTCGCCGGCGATGCGTTCCAGTGCGGCGATATCTGTAGGGGTCAGGTTCGGGATGCCGAGCTCGGCGGCGAGCCCTTCCACGGCGATGCGGGCGCGGCAGAGATCGTCCAGGCGGGCAAGCGTGACGATAGGGATGCGGGCCGAGCCATTGGCGGCAATCTCAAGCGCATTTTCGGCCGCCAGCCGGCGCAGGGCTTCGCGCACCGGCATATTGCTGGTGCCGAAGGTTTCGGCGAGCGAGGCGATGGTCAGCGTCTGGCCGGGATCGAAATTGCCTGCCATCAGCGCGTTTCGCAGCTGCTGATAGACGCTCTCCTGGATCGTCGTTCTGGAGGACACCGGTTCCAGGGCTATGCGCACGCTTGTTTCCTCTCCGTCTTTCGGGACTCGTTCATGGTAGAACGAAGGGTGGGCGGAAGGAAAGGGTTCTCTGAGCGGCGGTCAGGCTTCCTCGGTCTCCCAGCCTTCGTCATCGGCCGGGCCATTCTTCGTCCGAGGCTTGTGTAAGCCGAGCCCAACGCCGATGAGGGCGAGTGCCCCGCCGATAGCGTGATAGGAATACAGTTGTTCTCCAAGCAGCGCCCAGGCCAGCACTGCAACGACGATTGGCAGGAGATTGATCAGCAGCGACGTCCGGCCTGCTCCGAGCCTCTGAATGCCGATCATCCAGCAGAGGGGCGCGAGGAGAGAGGTCGGGATCGCGGCATAGAGGATCAGCGGCAGGTTGGCCGTGGTGATCGGCGAGATATCGCCCATCAGGAAGATCGGGATCAGCAACAGGGTTGAAAAGCCGATCTGCCAGAAAAGCTGCTGCCACATCGGAAACGGCATCGCCCACCGTCTCAGCATCACGCCATAAAGCGCATTCGAAAGGACGGCAACGATCATCAGGCCATCGCCGATATGGAATCCGCCATTCGCAAGACGCATCGGATCGCCCTGCGATGTCAAATAGACGAGTCCGATCAATGAAATGCTGCCGCCCATAAGGCTTGTCGCAGTCAGTTTTTCAGCGGCCAGCAGGCTTGCGAAAAACGTCGACAGCAACGGCATCAGAGCAACAATGACGCCCATGTTGACGGCGGAAGTCGTCTTAGCTGCCTCATAGGCAAGGCTCTGGTAGATCACCATGCCGAGTGCGCCGAGAACGGCAAGCTTTAGCCAGTACTCGCGTATCAGCGCGCGGTTGCGCCATGCCGCCCGGCCGACGAAGGGCAGGAGGACGATGAATGCGAGCAGCCAGCGGTAGAAAGAGATGGAACCTGGAGATATCACGCCGGCGGATGCCTTGGTGACAACGGTATTGCCGGACCAGATGAGCACCGTCAGCAGGGGCGCGAGCCCGGCGGTGCTTATTATGGATGCGGAAGCATTCTGCTCGGTGCTCATATGAATAGTCTCTGCGTCTTCTGGCTTCTGGCGAAACAAAGGAAGGCGGATAGGGCTCGCCGTCCCGAAGGTCTTGTACCGCTTGTCCGAATTCCGGTATATAACGAGATTAAGACAAGTGGTAGTGAAATGAGGACATGTCCAGCAGGCCTCCACGCATCGAGGGCGATCCGCCGAACCCGGTTTCCTTCCGAACCGAGAACTATCGGGCGGGTACGGTCTTTCCAAAAAAGAGCCAGCCCTGGGGCGAGCTCAATTATGCGCTTATCGGCGTCTGCGACTTCGATATTCAAGGCAGACGCTATTTGTCGCCGCCACATTATGCCATCTGGCTGCCGCCGGATACGATGCACGGTGCTTATAACCAGCACGATCTGCGCTATGTGACCGTCTATATCGAACGCGCCCTTTGCGCCGACCTGCCGGACAAACCTTCCACGCTCAGCATCAGCTCGCTGTTGAAGGCGACTCTGGCGGATTTCGCGGCCCGCGAGGTCACCATACCGGAAACGGCCGAAGATCTCAGGCTTGCACAGGTTCTGGTCGATCAGATTCGCCTGGCGCCGCGCTGCGAGAGCTATCTGCCGCTTTCCGACGATCCGCTGCTCGGTCCAGTCCTGAGCGCATTGCAGGCCGATCCCGGCGACCGGCATTCCCTGACGGAATGGGCGCGCCGGATGGGGACGACCGAGCGTACGCTGTCGCGCCGGTGCCAGGTGGATCTAGGCCTTTCCTTCAACGAGTGGCGGCAGCGATTGAAGCTCGTTGCCGCGCTGTCGATGATCGAGGCCGGTGAGCCCGTGTATCGGATTGCAGCGCAGTTGGGTTACGGCAATGCGTCGGCCTTCATCGCCATGTTTCGCAGACTGACTGGCACAAGCCCGACACAGATGCGCTAATTTCAGGTTTCAATCAAAACGATCTCCAGCTTGCGCAGTTCTTCCGGATCGGCCATCGCGTCGATGACGGTAATCATGCCATCTGCATTGAAGGTGCAACGAAGAGCGATGCGCAGCTGTCCGTCGATGACAACGATGGCACCCACCGCGCCGTTGATGACCGCCAGCCGCGCTCCCCGCGCACGGCCCTGGAAGGTCTTGGCGACATCCACGCGCCCGCGGATTTCGCCGGCCGCCCCCGTGCGGGCGGCAACCACATCCGGCCTGAAGATGGCTTGGGGATCGAGGACGGCGAGCAGCACCTGCAGGTCGCCGTCACGCGAGGCTGTGAAGAAGGCATCGACGACGTGGCGCTGGCGGGTAAGGTCAGCCTCCGTTGTTGATGGCGTATTCTGCACACGGCGGCGGGCGCGGCTCGCAAGCTGGCGTGTCGCGACCGTCGTGCGCCCCAGAATCGGGGCAATGTCATCGAAAGGGACGTCGAACATATCGTGCAGGACGAAGGCGAGCCGCTCGGCCGGGTTCAGTTTTTCCAAGACGACCAGAAGAGCGAGGCCGACGGAGTCTGCCAGCAAGGCATCCTGTTCCGGGTCGATGCCGTTTCCTGCCTCAGGCGCCACCATCGGCTCGGGAGCATGGATCGTCAGCTGCTCCTCGCGGCGGGATTTGCGAGCTCGCAGCAGATCGAGGCAGATACGCGCCGTGACTGTTGTCAGCCAGCCGCTCAGATTTTCGACGTCAGACCTATCGCTCCTCATCAGGCGCAGCCATGCTTCCTGCACTGCATCTTCGGCCTCCGTGCGCGAGCCGAGCATGCGGTAAGCGACGGCGCGCAGATGCGGCCGGTTCGCTTCGAATTTTTCGGCCTGCCACTTTTTTTCGTCCATCGGTCACATCTCCTCATTCTGCTCCGTCAAACCCATGACGAACGAAATCCCGCCGGTGTGACATCGGATCGGCGGGAAAATGCATCGTCGGAAGATGAGCCGCAACAGGGCTCTCACAATCAGAGGAAAGAATTATGCAAGCTCGTATGAAGAACCCAGTCCTCGTTCTGCCCGAAACCTTGCAGGCGCTCTTGGCCGTCAGCAATTCGATTAAAGATCGCGGCTTGTCGGAAAACATCATGGATCTCGTGCATCTGCGGGTCAGCCAGATCAATGGCTGCAGCGTCTGCACCGACATGGGCTTTCGCAAGCTGCAGAAAGATGGCGAGACCATGGAGCGCATCGTCGGTGTCTCCGCGTGGCGCGAAATGCCTTATTTTTCCGATGCCGAACGCGCGGCTCTGGCGCTCGGAGAAGCGGTCACCCGACTTGCCGACCGGCCGGATGCCGTCACCGATGAAATCTGGAACGAGGCCGCAAGACACTACGACGAAAAGGCGCTCTCTGCCCTCATCGTCGCGATTGCGATCGACAACGTCTGGAATCGCTTGAACTCAACGGTCCGCCAGCAGGCTGGTGCTTCCTGGAACTGATTGTTCGCAATCGGCGCCACCTTCTTCCGAAAGAGTGAAGAAGGTGGTCTGCCTCTCAAGCTTCGCCGACCCGCGAGGTTGCCAGCAATTTCGCCAGCCAGTCGACGAAAACGCGCACCTTGTTGCTCAGATGCCGGTTGGGCGGATAAACGATGTGCATGGGCAATGTCGGCCGAGTCCAGCCGGAGAGGACCGGCACGAGGTCGCCCTTGGCAAGGGCGTCCCGCGCCATGAAGCTTGGAACCTGCGCGATGCCGAGACCGGTCATGGCTGCTTGCAAATAGCTGCGGCTGTCATTGACCGAGAGGATGTAGCGCGGAGTGATTTCCAACGACTCGTTGCCGCGCTCGAAGAGGAAAGGAATCGTGCGGCCGGTTTGCGCACGGAAATAGCTGACCGCGTAGTGACTGGTTTCCAACTCCTCCGGCCGTTCCGGGATGCCGTGCTTCTCGATGTAAAGCGGAGCGGCGCAGGTGACGAGATGGATCTCGCCGACACGACGGGCGATCAGCGACTGGTCGCTCGGCATGCCGGCTCGCAATGCGCAATCGACATTCTCGGCCAGATAGTCGACCAATCGGTCGCCGACGCCGAGGTCTATATGAATATCCGGATATCGCTGGTGGAAATCGCAAAGCGCCGGCATGACGATCTTTTCGGCGAAGGCGCCGGCCATTTCCACGCGCAGGCGGCCGCTTGGCAGGCTCTGCGAATTGCTGATGCTGCCGTCCAGTTCCTCAATCTCGGAGAGGATCTGAATCGCCCGCTCGTAATAGAGTGCGCCATCCGTCGTCACCATGACGCGTCGGGTCGTACGGTTGAGGAGTTTCGCGTGCAAATGCGCCTCCAGCGACTGGATGAGCGTCGTCACCGTCGCTTTCGGCATGGAGAGGGCGGCTGCGGCGCGGGTAAAATTGCCCGTCTCCACCACACGCGCGAATGCCCGCATTGCTGATAACTGGTCCATTCCATGATGTCCCTCGACCCGATGAAAAAGAGGTCGATTGTTTGTAATGGTGAATAGTCTGATCGAATATAGGCTACTTATTCTCGAAGCGGAATAACAATATGTTGTTTCGTAAGTTGTTGCAATGCGGCATGGGGGCGCCAAAGACCGCATTTCGAGAATATGGTCGCAAAGCGTGGTAAACCGCTTTTTGGATTGGAACATATTCGCTCGAGCAGACAGGGATTTGGGTCGATGAGTGCGCCGTGGAAAGATGTTGTGCTGGAAAACGTGCCAACGGGGCCGGTGGAAGCGCGGATCTACAACGGTGAAGGTTTGAAGAAGGCGGCACCCCTTGTGCTCTATCTGCACGGCGGCGCTTTTCTTGATACCTGTCACGCGACCAACAGGCCGGTGGCGGCAAGCCTCGCTGAGGCTGGGGCCATCGTGGTTGCGGCGGATTATACCAGCTGCAATCAGAATGCTTTTCCGAAGGTGCTGGAATGCGCCTACGGGCTTCTCGCCTACCTCAGCAACAAGCGGAACATGCTTGCGCTGGGCGGAGCGAAAAAATCGCTGCTGTTTGTCGCCGGAGAGGAATCGGGTGGCAATGTTGCAGCGGGCGTCGCTTTAAAGGCGCGCGATCAAATACCGGGTTCGTTGGACGGACAGGTTTTGATATCGCCTTTGCTTGATCCCTTCATGGGGTCGAAATCTTTCCTCCAGGCGGAGGAAAGCGGCATGCGCGAGCGCTGGACGGAGGGTTGGAACCGTTACCTGGGTTTCCTGGGCGGTGTCTGTCACCCCTATGCAGCGCCTCGATACTGTTCGCGGCTTTCGGGCCTCGCGCCGGCATTGGTGCTCACGGCCGAGGACGACCCGCTCCGCGACGAGAGCATGGAATACGGCAGTCGGCTGAAAGCGGCTGGCGTCCGTGTTCGCCAGCAAGTCCTTCCCGCCGGGACAGGCTGGCCCACTCTCTATGGCGGGCAGTCGAAGGACAAGCCTTCATGGCAGCAGGATATCTGCTGTTGTTTCAAGGGTTTTGTCGAAGACGTGCAGGCTTGATCGACTAGGGTATGCGGTCCGCGAGGGATGAGCGCGGATTGGACTGATGTCGAAGGCATGAGACCGGAGCGATGGTCACGCGGATGCGCGGTGCTTCGGCCCCTGATTTTATTGAGACGATAGGAATTTGTGGTCCCGTGTCCCAAGCCGGGGCCAAAGGAGAGACTAACATGAAGTCCAACGGTAAGAGCTGGGCCCTGTGGGGCGCCGGCATGGGTGTTGCTGCGGCTGTTGCAGGCGCAGCCTTCTATCTGGAGCTGCCGCGCGGCGCTCAGGCAACCGAGGCGGCGAGCCAGGCGGCACCGCCGGCTATCCCCGTTACGGTTGCTGCCGTCGAGCCGCGCGACGTCACATCCTGGCAGGAATTCTCCGGCCGGCTCGAAGCCATTGACCGCGTCGAGATCCGGCCGCGCGTGGCTGGGGCGATCCAGTCCGTGCATTTCCGCGAGGGCGCCTTGGTCAAGCAGGGTGACCTGCTTGTCACGATCGATCCCGCACCTTATGAGGCGGCCGTCGCCCAGGCTCAGGCGCAGGTCGGCGCGGCGAAAGCCACTCTCAACCTGACGAAAGTCGAGGTCGACCGTGGCCAGAAGCTCTTCGACAACAAGACGATCTCGCAGAGCGATATGGACACGCGCGCCAGCAACTATGCTGCGGCGGAAGCCAATCTGAAGGCCGCGCAAGCAACCTTGCAGACAGCGCAGCTCAATCTCGACTACACGCAGGTCCGCGCCCCGATCGCTGGCCGCGTCGGCAAGATCGCCGTCACCGTCGGCAACCTCGTTGCAGCCGGCGCGTCCTCTTCAGTACTGACGACGCTCGTTTCGGTCGACCCGATCTATGCGAGCTTCAGTGCCAACGAACAGACCGTGACCCAGGCGCTGTCCGAACTGCCGGCTACCGGCGGCATCGTTCCGCCAGTCGAGCAGATCCCGGTTCAGATCGGTACGGCAAGCGACAACGGCACGCCGATCAAGGGCAAGTTGCAGTTGATCGACAACGAGGTCGATGCGGCGAGCGGCACCGTCAGCGTTCGAGCCGTCTTCGACAATCCGGGCGGCCGTCTCATCCCCGGCCAGTTCGTGCGGGTTCGCATGGGCCAACCGAAGGCCGAGAACAAGATCGTCATCGACGACCGTGCAGTTGGCACCGACCAGGATAAGAAGTTCGTCTTCGTCGTGGATGGCGAGAACAAGGTCAATTACCGGCAGGTCCAGCTCGGATCGGTGGTCGACGGTCAGCGAGTGATCGAGAACGGCCTGAAAGCCGGCGAAAAGATCGTCGTCAACGGGCTGCAGCGCATCCGTCCCGGTGCGGTCGTCGCGCCGCAGTTGGCAGAGAAGGTCGCGACCGCTCAGTAAGACTTCGCCTTCTGCCCGTGGGCAGAAGGCCGACATTCCAAAATCACATGATCCGCCGGCGGCTCTCAAATCGTCGGACGGGAATTTTGCATCCGTTCTTACCCCAGAGGGGGCTTTGATATGAACATCTCCAGATTCTTTGTCGACCGTCCGGTCTTTGCCGGTGTTCTTTCGGTCCTCATCGTGGTCGCCGGCCTGATCGGCCTCAGAGCGCTGCCGATCTCCGAATATCCAGAGGTCGTGCCCCCGTCGATTGTCGTGCGTGCCACCTATCCCGGTGCTAACCCGACCGTCATCGCCGAAACGGTGGCGACGCCGCTTGAAGAGCAGATCAACGGCGTCGAGGGCATGCTCTACATGTCCAGCCAAGCGACATCGGACGGCGTTCTTAATGTGACCGTCACCTTCAAGCTCGGCACCGATCCGGACAAGGCGCAGCAGCTCGTGCAGAATCGCGTTTCGCAGGCCGAGCCGCGCCTACCCACGGAAGTCCGTGCTCTCGGCATCACGACCGTCAAGAGCTCGCCCGACTTCATCATGGTCGTCAACCTCGTCTCGGACGGGGCCGACCACGACATCACCTATCTGCGAAATTATGCGACCCTGAACATCAAGGATCGGCTCGCCCGGATCGAGGGCGTCGGGCAGGTGCAGGTCTTCGGCGCCGGCGATTATTCCATGCGCGTGTGGATCGATCCGCAGAAGGCGGCCGAGCATAATCTTGCCGCCGGCGACATCAGCAATGCGATCAGCTCCCAGAACGTCCAGGCTGCGGCCGGCATCATCGGTGCCTCACCCAGCCGGCCGGGCGTGGATCTGCAGCTCAACGTCAATGCCCAGGGCCGCCT
Organism: Martinezella dioscoreae; assembly: GCF_009176305.1. Classification (GTDB taxonomy): domain Bacteria; phylum Pseudomonadota; class Alphaproteobacteria; order Rhizobiales; family Rhizobiaceae; genus Rhizobium; species Rhizobium dioscoreae. Next base: position 414,699 of record NZ_BLAJ01000001.1, read on the forward strand.
GCGCACGCCCGAGGAGTTCGGCAACATCATCGTCAAGACGGGCGCCAATGGCGAGATCACCCGCCTTCGCGACGTCGCTCGCGTCGAGCTGGGTGCGGAAGACTATACGCTGCGTTCGCTGCTCGACGGCAAGCCGGCGGTCGCCGTCGCGGTTCTCCAGGCGCCCGGTTCGAACGCGATCGAGATCGCGAACAACGTGCGCTCGACCATGGACGTGCTGCAGCAGGCCATGCCGGCGGGCGTCAAGTATGAGATCGTCTACGACACGACGAAATTCGTCCGCGCCTCGATCGAGAAGGTTATCGACACGCTGCTCGAAGCCATCGCGCTCGTTGTCCTGGTGGTCATTCTGTTCCTGCAGACATGGCGCGCCTCGATCATCCCGCTGATCGCCGTTCCGGTGTCGATCATCGGCACCTTTGCCGTGATGTATGTCTTCGGCTTCTCGATCAACGCGCTCAGCCTCTTCGGCCTGGTGCTGGCGATCGGTATCGTCGTGGACGACGCGATCGTGGTGGTGGAGAACGTCGAACGCAATATCGAGGCCGGGCTCAATCCGCGAGACGCCACCTACAAGGCCATGAAGGAAGTCTCCGGTCCGATCATCGCGATCGCGCTGGTCCTCGTCGCGGTTTTCGTGCCGCTCGCCTTCATCTCCGGCCTCTCCGGCCAGTTCTACCGCCAGTTCGCGCTGACGATCGCCATCTCGACCGTCATCTCGGCCTTCAACTCGCTCACCCTGTCTCCTGCGCTGGCATCCCTGCTCCTGAAGGGCCACCATGCGCCGAAGGATCGGTTGACGCGGATCATGGACGCGGTCTTCGGCTGGTTCTTCCGCGGCTTCAACCGGGCGTTCGGAGCCGGTTCGAAATATTACGGCAAGGGCGTCGGCCGCCTGGTGTCGCGCAAGAGCATCGTCATGGTGGTCTATCTCGCGCTGGTGGGCGCGACCTATAGCCTGTTTACAACGGTTCCAGGCGGTTTCGTGCCGTCGCAGGATAAGCAGTATCTGATCGGCTTTGCACAGTTGCCGGATGCCGCAAGCCTTGACCGTACGGAAAGCGTGATTAAGCGCATGACGGATATCGCGTTGAAGCAGCCTGGCGTTGCCAATGCGATCGCCTTCCCGGGTCTGTCGATCAACGGCTTCACCAATTCCTCGAATGCGGGCATCGTTTTCGTAACGCTGAAGGACTTCGACGAGCGCAAGACGCCGGACCTTTCGGGCGGGGCGATCGCCATGGCACTGAATCACAAGTTCGGCGCCATCCAGGATGCCTTCATCGCCATGTTCCCGCCGCCGCCGGTGAACGGCCTCGGTACGACAGGCGGCTTCAAGCTGCAGATCGAAGATCGCGCCGGCCTCGGCAACCAGGTGCTCGATCAGGCGGCCAAGGCAGTGATCGCCAAAGCCTACCAGACACCGGAACTCACCGGCATTTTCTCGAGCTTCCAGATCAACGTGCCGCAGCTCTTTGCTGATCTCGACCGCGCCAAGGCCGAGCAGCTCGGGGTCTCCGTCACCGACGTCTTCCAGGCACTGCAGATTTATCTCGGTTCGCTCTATGTGAACGACTTCAACGCCTTCGGCCGCACCTACAGCGTCCGTGTGCAGGCCGATGCCAAGTTCCGCGCACAGCCGGAAGATATCGGCCAGTTGAAGGTTCGTTCGGCATCGGGTCAGATGATTCCGCTTTCAGCCCTGCTGAAGGTGGATGCCACGACCGGTCCGGAACGCACGAACCGCTATAACGGCTTCCTGGCAGCCGACATCAATGGTGGTCCGGCGCCCGGTTTCTCGTCGGGCCAGGCACAGGCGGCGATCGAGAAGATCCTGCACGAGACGCTGCCGCCCGGCATCGACTTCGAATGGACTGATTTGACCTACCAGCAGATCCTGGCGGGCAATTCCAGCGTCGTCGTCTTCCCGCTGGCGCTGCTCCTGGTCTTCCTCGTATTGGCTGCCCAATATGAGAGCCTGACCTTGCCGCTCGCCATCATCATGATCGTGCCGATGGGCGTCTTGGCGGCGCTGACCGGCGTCTGGCTCACGGGTGGAGACAACAATATCTTCACCCAGATCGGCCTGGTGGTGCTGGTCGGCCTGTCGGCAAAGAACGCCATCCTGATCGTGGAATTCGCCCGCGAGCTGGAATTCGAGGGCCGCACGCCGGTCCAGGCCGCGATCGAAGCCAGTCGCCTGCGCCTGCGCCCGATCCTGATGACCTCCATGGCCTTCATCATGGGTGTCGTGCCGCTGGTCACCTCGACCGGTGCCGGTGCCGAAATGCGCGCTGCCATGGGTGTCGCGGTGTTTGCCGGCATGATCGGCGTGACCTTCTTCGGCATCTTCATGACGCCCGTGTTCTACGTGCTGACCCGTCGACTGACGGGCAACCGTCCGCTGAAGCAGCATCCGCACAATGACAACGAGCATTCGGCGGAGGTACTCCCGATCGCCGCCGAATAGGGGCCGTGCCGAACCGACCTCCAGTCCTCGACAGGCCAGGGGCGGGACCTTAAGGTCCCGCCTTTTCTTATCTACCGGCCTATTGCGAATTCAGTGCCGAAGAATTTTCGGTCGGGCCACCGATTTTCTTTGCATGCTGGCACCATAGGTTTATCAAGCTCTTGGATGATTTGATTGACGTACATCGGGCATGAGGAGCGGCCCGTCGGCGCAAAAACCCAAAGGGCGATAGCATATAGCCTCGGGGCTCGTGCGCCGCATTCGGAGGATAGTCTATGAGCGGCAGGAAGATCGCTTTTCTCGGCACGGGATTGATGGGGGCGCCGATGGCGCGGCGTCTGCTGGCGGCCGGGTTTGCCGTGACCGTCTGGAATCGCGATCGCAGCAAGGCGGAACCTCTGGCTGCCGACGGTGCAACCGTCGCAGATACGGCGGTGGAGGCGGCGCGAGGCGCCGCGGTGCTTTTCACAATGCTGACGAATGGCGGAGCTGTCGGCGAAGTCCTGTTCGGCAGCGGCGTGGCCGATGTGCTGGAGGCTGGCGCGATCGTTATCGACAACAGCTCGATATCGCCGGCCGTTGCCCGCGAACATGCCTTCAAACTCGCCGAGCGCGGTATCCGACACATCGATGCGCCGGTCTCCGGTGGCGTGGTCGGGGCGGCCGCCGGAACGCTCGCGATCATGGCTGGTGGCGATGCCGGCGTCATCGACAGCGTGCGCGATATCATGGCGCCTCTCGGGCGCGTAACCCGTGTCGGTCCGAGCGGGACAGGCCAGCTCGCAAAACTCGGCAATCAGCAGATCGTTGCCGTGACCATCGGGGCCGTCGCGGAAGCGATGCTACTGGTCGAGGCCGGCGGCGGTTCGCGCGAGGCGTTTCGTGACGCTATTCGCGGTGGGTTCGCCGAAAGCCGGATTCTGGAGCTGCATGGCCAGCGCATGATCGAGCGCAACTTCGAGCCTGGCGGCACCGCCCGCAACCAGCTGAAGGACCTCGATACGGTGCTGGCGGCGGCGCAGAACCTGTCGCTTCATCTGCCGCTGACCGAAGCCGTTCGAGCGGAGTTTGCCGAATTCGTCGAAAACGGCGGTGGCGAGCAGGATCACAGCGGCCTGCTGCAGCATCTGGAAGACAAGAATGCCCGAGGAAAGGCTTGAGGAAGAGATGAGCGATAAGGGTGCATCCAAGCGTCGTCTGCGTTCGCAGGACTGGTTCGACAATCCGGATCGTATCGATATGACGGCGCTCTATCTCGAGCGCTTCATGAATTACGGCATCACGCCGGAGGAATTGCGGTCCGGCAAGCCGATCATCGGCATTGCCCAGAGCGGCAGCGATCTGACGCCCTGCAACCGCCATCACCTCGATCTTGCCAAGCGCGTGCGCGACGGGATTCGCGATGCCGGCGGTATTCCGATCGAATTTCCGACCCATCCGATCTTCGAGAACTGCAAGCGGCCGACGGCTGCGCTCGACCGCAATCTCGCCTATCTCGGCCTTGTCGAAGTGCTCTATGGCTATCCGCTCGATGGCGTCGTGCTGACGACCGGCTGCGACAAGACCACGCCATCGGCATTGATGGCGGCCTCGACAGTCAATATTCCGGCGATCGTTCTCTCCGGCGGTCCGATGCTCGATGGCTGGCATGAGGGTGAACTTGCCGGCTCCGGCACGGTGATCTGGCGTTCGCGCCGCAAACTGGCGGCAGGCGAGATCAACGAGGAGGAATTCATGGAAGCCTCGCTCGCCTCGGCGCCCTCGATCGGCCATTGCAACACCATGGGGACTGCCTCGACCATGAACGCCATGGCGGAAGCGCTTGGCATGTCGCTGACCGGCTGTGCCGCCATTCCCGGCGCCTATCGCGAGCGCGGCCAGATGGCCTATCGCACAGGCCGGCGGGCGGTCGAGCTGGTGCTGGAGGATATCAAGCCTTCGGACGTGCTGACGCGTGAGGCTTTCCTCAATGCCATAAGGGTCAATTCCGCCATCGGCGGCTCGACCAATGCGCAGCCGCATCTCGCCGCTATGGCCAAGCATGCCGGCGTCGAGCTTTACCCCGACGACTGGCAAGTACACGGCTTCGACATTCCGCTGCTCGCCAATGTCCAGCCGGCGGGCGCCTATCTCGGCGAGCGCTTCCATCGCGCCGGCGGTGTTCCGGCCATCATGTGGGAGCTGCTGCAGGCCGGCAAGCTGGATGGTAGCTGTCCGACGGTGACAGGCAGGACGATGGCGGAGAATTTGAAGGGCCGGGAGGCGACGGATCGCGAGGTCATCCGTCCCTTCGGCGAGCCGCTGAAGGAGCGCGCCGGCTTCCTGGTGCTCAAAGGCAATCTGTTCGATTTCGCCATCATGAAGATGAGCGTCGTCTCAGAGGAGTTCCGCAGCCGCTATTTGCAGGAGCCGGGCCACGAAGGCGTGTTCGAGGGCAGGGCAGTCGTTTTCGACGGCTCCGAGGATTATCACAAGCGCATCAACGATCCCGCTCTCGGCATCGACGAAAAGACCATTCTCGTCATTCGCGGCGCCGGGCCGATCGGCTGGCCGGGATCGGCCGAAGTTGTCAACATGCAGCCGCCAGATCATCTTCTAAAAAGGGGCATCAAGAGCTTGCCGACGATCGGCGACGGGCGTCAATCTGGCACGGCCGACAGCCCCTCCATTTTGAATGCCTCGCCGGAAAGTGCGGCCGGTGGCGGGCTTGCCTGGCTCAGGACCGGCGATATCATCCGCATCGATTTCAATCAGGGGCGCTGCGACATGCTGGTGGACGAGGCGGAGATTGCGCGTCGTAAAGGCGATGGCATTCCGGTGGTACCGCCGGATGCGACGCCGTGGCAGCGCATCTATCGTCGTTCGGTCACGCAGCTTTCCGACGGAGCCGTGCTGGATGGCGCCGCCGATTTTCGCGACATCGCTGCCAATCCGCCGCGGCATAACCATTGACAGGCGCCGGCCGCTGGCAAGGATTGCAGTGCTGCTGTTAATTTGGGTAGCTTGCGCAGCCATTAAAGTTCGCGAAAGGGAGTAGTGCAACTATAATTGGCTGCGGTTAGTTAGTCTCTTCAGTTTCCGAACGGGGTGGTGCTCTTTGGCAGAGACGACATCAGGACGAAGCGAAGAAGAGTTCCAGGACCTTTTAAGGAGGCTGGAGCTGGCGCTCGAGGCGTCTCAAATCGGTGTCTGGCAGCATAATGTCAACGAGCAGGAACTGCTCTGGGACTCGCAGATGCACAAGCTCTACGGGACCGGACTTCACGAGCATAGGGTTTCCTCCGACGTCTGGATGAACGCGCTGCATCCGGAGGATATCGAAGGGGCCGTCCACGACTTCGATGTCGCGCTGGCCAGGAAGGGTTTCTATAATTCTCAGTTCCGCATCATCCTGCCCGGAGGCGAGGTGCGTCATCTGCGCTCGCGCGCGCATTATTATGAGGATGCCGAAGGGGCGCCTTCTTTCATCGGCGCGGAATGGGACGTCACCGCCGACGTCCTGCTCAATCGCGAGCTGAGCGGTCAAAAAGCTATCGCCGAAGCGCGTGCCGTTGCATTGGAGCACAGCCGGGCGCGAATAGAACATGCCGCCGATCACGATTATCTCACGGGCCTTCCGAACCGCCGGTATTTCGACCGGCGTCTGGCCGAATTGCGCAACGATGCGTCTATCGGCACTCTTGCAATCCTCCATATCGATCTCGATGGATTCAAGGAGATCAACGACAAATGGGGCCATGCGGCCGGTGATGCCACATTGCAAAGCGCCGCCGCCCGCATTTCCGGAGCGATAACTGCCAACGACATTGTTGCCCGCATCGGCGGTGACGAGTTCGTGGCCGTGCTGGTCAATATCGCCAGTGTCGAAAGGCTTCAGGCGATCGCCGGCGATATTCTATCGCGATTGCGCCGCGAAGTGCGTTTCGGCAACGAGATGCTGAAGATCGGCGCGTCCATCGGCGTGGCGATGGGTCAGACGAGTGGCGCAGGCAATCTTCTGGCAGAATCCGATGTCGCCCTTTTTCAAGCCAAGAAACTCGGCCGCAACCGGGTGGAGTTCTTCACGCCACAGCTCCAGTCCGATCTGCATGCAGAACGCCGCCTGGCCGATGAGTTGCGATTGGCGCCGGTGCTGCGGCAGATCGAGCCCTTCTATCAGATTCAAGTGGATGCGCAGAGCCGCCGCATCGTCGGATTGGAGGCGCTGGCACGCTGGCGGCATCCGGGAAGGGGATTGCTAAGCCCCGTAGCCTTCCTCAAGGTCGCCGATGAATATGGATTTACCGCGGAGATCGATGCGGCCGTGCTGAAGCGCGCACTGGCGGATCGGGCAGCCTGGGTTTCGCAGGGTCTTTCACCGCCGCGCATCGCTGTCAATATCTCCGGTCGCCGGCTTGCCGATCCCGACCTGATCGACGGATTGAGGGCGCTCAGAATACCGCGCCACGCCATCGCCTTCGAGCTGGTGGAGACCATTTTCCTGGATGAACCCGACGAGGCGGTGCTTGCCAATATCGCCGGCATCAAGGAGATGGGAATCGATATCGAGATCGACGATTTCGGTTCCGGTCATGCCTCGCTGATTGGCCTCGTCAAACTCAAACCGAAGCGGCTGAAGATAGATCGGCAATTGGTGACTGCGGTTACGGTGTCCGAGGAGCAGCGTCGTCTTGTCGGCTCTATCATCGAAATCGCACGCACATTGAATGTCGAGGTGGTCGCCGAAGGGGTCGAGACCGAGGATCACGCGCTCGTTCTGGCCGAGGTCGGCTGCGATGAACTTCAGGGCTATGCTATCGGCTATCCTTCTTCCGAAAGCGAGACTGCAGCATTGCTGAAATCGGCCGAGGCGTCGAGCTCGGGGCGGTCTTCAGTCAGCGTTGCCGCACATGCTACTGAAGCTGCAGGGCGAGGATCAGACCATAGCTGATGGCGCCCAGCGTCAACAGCGATAGTGTCGCTGCCGCGATCACCCGGCCGCCGGCATGGGCGACGGAGCGGATGCTAACCGACAGGCCGAGCGCTGCCATGGCGATGACGGTCAGAATACCCGAAACAGTTTCCATCGGTGTCACCAGCATATCCGGGATCAGCCCGAAGGAGCGTAGCGTCATCAATCCCAGGAAGCCGCAGATGAACCAGGGGACCAGAGAATGGTGATGGCCGCTGCTTTCATCGCTGCCTGAGGCTTCAGCCTTGGTGAGGATGCCGAGCAGGAAGATAACCGGGCCGAGCATCAGGACACGGACGAGCTTGACGAGCGTGCCGGTCTGTACAGCGAGCAGGCCGACGGGCGCGGTCGCCGCCAAGACCTGCGGCACGGCATAAACCGTCAGTCCAGCAAGTGTCCCGTATTGCGGTACGCTCATGCCGAAGTGGAAATAGAAAAGCGGCAGCAGGAACACGGCGACAATGCCGAGGACGGCGGTGAAGGCAAGCGCTGCGGCAATCTCCTGCGAGTCGGCCTCGATCACGGGCGCTACGGCCACGATCGCCGAATTGCCGCAGATCGAGTTGCCGCAGGCGATCAAGGTTGCGAGCTTCGGCGGCAGGCCGAGCGCCCGACCGATGAGATAGGTGGCGGCGATCGACAGCACGACGACAATGGCGATCCCGGCGATCAGCCAGACGCCGGCGCCGCGGATCGCCGAAAGGCTGATGGACGCGCCGAGAAGGACGATGGCGATTTCCAGAAGGAACTTGGCGCTGAAATCGACGCCCGGCTTCATGGCCGGCTTCAGCGGCTTGATCGTGCAGACGGCGATGCCGAAGGCGATAGCAAGCACCAGGCTTTCGATCCACCGTCCGCCGAGGAGGCCTACTTCAACATGATCCGCAGCATAGGCCACAAGGGCTACAGCCGAGGTGAGGGCCAAGCCGGGAAGGATCTCGTTTGCGCGTTGAGCGATGGACATGGGTGCCGTCATTCGTGTCTTGTGATTTGGTGACGGCTGGAAAGTCTCATCTGTCGATGTCGACATCCATCGAATATTATCCTATGTTTTATTCGATAAATTAGAATGATTTCCCATGACCTTCGAACAGCTCGCCATTTTCGTCGCCGTCGCGGAGCGAGAGCATCTGACCAATGCCGCCGAAGCGATCCATCTGACGCCATCCGCCGTCAGCTCCGCGATCAAGAACCTTGAGGCCTATTACGGAGTGGAGCTGTTTCATCGCGTCGGCCGTCGGATCGAGCTGACGGAGACGGGACGATCCTTCCTCGGAGAAGCCAAGGCGACGCTCGCACGCGTACGTTCGGCGGAACTGATGCTGTCCGAACTCGGCGGATTGCAGCGCGGTAGGCTCAGTCTCTGCGCAAGCCAGACCATCGCCAGCTATTGGCTACCGCCCTTGCTGATGCGGTTTCGCCGCGATTATCCCGGTATCGAGCTGGATCTGACGATAGGCAATACCCGTACCGTCACCGAAGCGGTTATCGATGGTGCGGCCGAGCTCGGTTTCATCGAGGGGGAAGTGGATGCGCCGGCGCTGTCGATGAAGATCGTCGCACAGGATGCGCTTGTGATCGTCGTGCCGCCACACCATCCCTGGGCGGATGGACGGCAACGGACCACCGCCGACCTTATCAGCGGCACGTCCTGGGTGATGCGCGAGGAGGGCTCGGGCACGCGTTCGGAATTCGAGAACGCGATTGCCAGGCTTGGTGCAAACCCGCGAGATCTCGATGTGGCGCTCGTCCTTCCTTCGAATGAGGCCGTACTGTCGGCGGTTTGTGCCGGGGAAAGCGCCGCGGCTGTTTCCAGTGCTGCGGCTAAGGCCTACCTCGGGCAGGGTTTGCTGGTTCAAGCAACCTTCGATCTGCCCGTCCGCAGCTTCCGGCTGCTGCGCCATAAGGAGCGTCATGCCAGCAAGGCAGCCCAGGCGCTGGAGGCGATGTGCCGGGGTTGACGGTGACGAATCTGTATATTCGACTCGACTAATAAGAGAGTTGAATGCTAGCGTGATGCTCGGTAACCGATAGGCGCACTCGGCCGGCGTCAGGATCCGAGGATGTATCGATGGCAACCTATACCTGGACAGGCAATATCTCCAAAGATGTGTGGATTGATCCTGGGAACTGGTCTCCCAATGGGGTTCCCGGCGATGGAGATTCCGTTATCATCGCCAATGGTGATACAATCGGCCCCCATTGGGGAAATCACCCTGATCTCGCCGGTGTTTTTGTTTCGCCCACTAGTACGCTCTCCGCGTATGGCGGTGTTCATCCGTCCTGGTTCAAGATAGATGGGCCGATTGCCGGCGGCGGGACCCTCTACATTGGCCCCTCGTCTGAAATAGAAGCAGGTAGTGGCGTTACTTCTGCCGTCGGTACGGTGATTGTTGACGGCTTCTATCAATGGGGAGGGTCTGGCTCTTCTCAATTGGTCCAATTGAATCCTGGCGCGCACTTTAATTTTTCCACGCAATTTGACGGGACTGTCGATACGCTCAACAATTACGCGGCAACCATTACATATAACGGTCCAGGAGCGGTCTCGAATATCTCGGTCGATGGTCAGACAGCGACCTTCGTCACGACCGCTGGCAACTATACGCTCAACTTCGCTGGTGACCTTGACCCCTCCAGGTTCATACTGGACGCGGCTACAGGAACGATCGTCGTTTGCTTTGTCACGGGGACTCTCATCCGCACGACACGGGGAGATATTCCGGTCGAGGATTTGCGGATTGGCGATGTTGCTATTACGGCATCATCGCAACTTCGCCCCATCCGCTGGATCGGAAGCACGGAGCTCGATTGCGCCAGTGCCAATGATCCTCGGGCATGCTGGCCGGTTCGTATTGCCGCGGGGGCTCTAGGGCCCAATAAGCCTTCGCATGACCTCATCGTCTCTCCGGCTCATGGAATTTGCGTCACTGTCGTAACCGATGTTCTGATGCCTGCTTCAGTGCTCGTGAATGGAGCAACGATCGACCATGTCGAATGCGCAAAAGTCACATACTGGCATGTCGAACTGGATGAGCATGACATTCTCGTGACGAACGGATTGCCGACTGAAAGCTACGTCGATCATGGCAATCGAAGCTTCTTTTCTCAAACGATGGGCGCTTCGATCCAGCTGGTGAACGATCACGAACAAAGATGCCTGACCTATGTCTCAGATGGACCGCTGATCGAGGCTGTGCGAATGCAAATCCATGCACGCGCTCTGGATATGGGCTGGACCTTGAGTGACGATCCTTTCGCCGACATACATCTCATTGCCGACGGGCAACGCATTGATCCCATGATCGACGAGGGCAGGGCAGAGTTCCGCGTCCGGTCGTCAGTATCGGAACTATGGCTTGCCTCGGAATGGGGGGCGCCAAATCTCGTCAGTTCTTCAGGCGATGGCCGCCGGCTCGGCGTCTGCTTTTCGAGATTGGTCATTGAGGATGGCGTAGCGGAGCCCAGGCATATTTTCGCTGACGACAATAGGCTGAATGATGGTTTCCATTATGTCGAGGATGGCCGTCGGCGCTGGACTGCCGGCCGCGCGCACCTGCCTTCTTCGTTATGGGAAGGTTACGGTGGGATTCTTCGGCTAACTTTCGAATTTGCAGGTCCGGCGGTGCCGCATTGGATCCCACCACAGTCTTCCGAAGAACCTGCAATCGAGCGAGACCAAGAGCAAGCTGCCTGATCGTTCATGCTAGGATCGATTAGGAGGCTCCTCCTCTTGCCTGACTGAAGCCTTATCGATGCAGTCGCGTCAGGATTACCTCAGAAAACTGATGCATCTCAGTTCAACGTCGCTCATCCCGTTGCCGGTTGGCGATGACGAGTTCGATCTCGTTGCGCTCCAGCATGGCGCGAATGTCTGCCGTTGGCTGTTCGTCCGTAACCAGAACGTTGAAGTTTTCCGGTTCACTCAGAACGATCGGCGCGCTGCGCCCGAACTTGGCGCTGTCGGCAACGACGATGCGGTTTTCGGCGCGGCTAGCTGCCTCCCGCGAATATTCCGCTTCTTCCAGATCGTGCAGCATGAAGCCCGAGGCGGCGTTGATGGCGCCGACCGAAAGGATCGCGTGGCGTACATTGAAGCGGCGCAGGAAATTGGCGGCCTCCATGCCGAAGGCGCCGCCATCATGGCCGCGCAGCTCGCCGCCGGCGAAGAAGACGCGATTGCCGTTGCGGGTCGCGAGCGCATGGGCGACAGCGACCGCATTGGTGACGACGAAGAGGTTCTGATGCTTCTGCAGCGCGACGGCGATGAAGGCGGTGGTCGAGCCGACATCGAGGAAGAGCGCATCGCCATCCTCGATCATCGCGGCGACCGAGGCGGCTATCATCCGCTTGGCTTCGGCATTCTCGTTCATGCGCAGATGCAGCGGCGGCTCGATCATCGAGTCCTTGATATGGACCCCGCCATGCACCTTGGTCACAAGGCCGTTGGCCTCCAGGCTGCGGATGTTGCGGCGGATGGTTTCCTCTGAAACGCCGAGCCGTTCGGCCAGAAACTGGATGCGGCTTGCGCCGCCTGCCAGACGCAGCTCTTCCAGTATTTCGCGCTCGCGATGATTGGAGTGAAGCGGTGGCTGGGATATGCCCGACATGGTTCCTGATCCTGTTATGGGTATTGATCCCAAACTTGCGTGGCTTTCGACTGGCCGGTTCCGTTGCCGCCGGAGGCGTTAATGCACGCAACCTCAATCTGGTTGCTTCGCGCCTGAGTTTTTAAGACAAATCTCACCTACGGTGAAGCGCAGTCTTTGGGATATCCATAGCTCATCCGATTGGAGATGGCGCCTCAATTCCACAAAAAGCCAAATATTCGTTTCATTTTGTGGGGAAGTTCTTGACAGCTTTACGTTTGTGAGGAACTTTTCAGATCGGAAAGATGCTCAGCAGCAGGACCGGAGGGGGAATGACTGCGACGGCGGAAGACAGGATACATTCTCTCAGCATCTGGCGCGGGCCGATCGACATCGAACCGCTGGTGGGCGGCATTACCAATCGCAACTATCTGGTTGGCGATAATGGTCGCCGCTTCGTCGTGCGGCTTGGATCGGACATTCCGGTTCATCACATCAGCCGCACCAACGAGGTGGCCGCAAGCAGGGCGGCCCATGCAGCCGGTCTTTCACCTGCTGTGATCCATCATGAGCCCGGCATACTGGTGCTGGACTATATCGACGCAAGCCCGCTATCGGCCGATGATATAAGAAAGCCGGCCATGATGAGCCGGGTCGTGCCGCTCGTCCGGTCCTGCCATCGGGACGTCGCCAGGCATTTTCGCGGACCGGCGGCCATCTTCTGGGTCTTTCACGTGGTCAGGGACTATGCGGCTCTCCTGGAGGCTGGCGGCAGTCGCCACAAGCCGAGGCTGCGTTCCTTTCTTGAGATCGCGGAGCGGCTCGAGCGTGAAGCCGGTCCTTTCGAAATCGCCTTCGGACACAACGATCTGCTGGCGGCGAATTTCCTCGATGATGGCAAGCGGCTCTGGCTGATCGATTGGGATTATGCCGGCTTCAACACGCCGCTTTTCGATCTGGGTGGCCTTGCCTCCAACAATGAATTCTCCGAGACGCAGGAAGAGGCGATGCTGGAGGCCTATTTCGATGCTTCTGTCAGCGATGATCTGCGCCGGCGCTATCAGGCGATGAAATGCGCCTCACTCCTGCGCGAGACGATGTGGAGCATGGTTTCGGAAATCCATTCCGACATCGAATTCGATTATTCTTCCTATACAGCTGAAAACCTGCGGCGGTTCGAGAGCGCCTGGCAGGATTTTTGCAATTCTTGAGGTGACGTCATGAAGGAACTGCCGACTACAGCAAAGATCGTCGTCATCGGCGGCGGCATCATCGGCTGCTCGACCGCCTACCATCTCGGCAAGCTCGGCTTCACCGATACCGTACTGCTGGAGCGCAAGAAGCTGACCTCGGGCACGACCTTCCACGCCGCCGGCCTCGTCGGCCAGCTGCGCACCAGCGCCAATATCACGCAGATGCTCGGCTATTCCGTCGATCTCTACAAGAAGCTCGAGGCGGAGACGGGGCTTGCCACCGGCTGGAAGATGAATGGCGGGTTGCGGCTTGCCTGCAATGAGGAGCGCTGGACGGAGGTGAAGCGGCAGGCGACGACGGCGCAATCCTTCGGCCTGCAGATGCACCTGCTGACGCCGCAGGAAGCGCGCGATCTATGGCCGCTGATGGATGTCGACGATCTCGTCGGCGCCGCCTTCCTGCCGACGGACGGACAGGCCAATCCTTCCGATATCACCCAGGCGCTGGCAAAGGGCGCCCGCATGAGCGGCGTGTCGATCTTCGAGGATACCGAAGTTCTCGATCTGGAGATCGACAAGGGCCGGATCCGTGCCGTCATCACCGAGAAAGGCCGTATCGAATGCGAGCGCGTCGTCGTCTGCGCCGGGCAATGGACTCGGACCTTTGCCGGCCGCTTCGGCGTCAACGTGCCGCTCGTCTCCGTCGAGCATCAATATCTCATCACCGAATCCTTCGGCGTGCCTTCCAACCTGCCGACGCTGCGCGATCCGGACCGGCTGACCTACTATAAGGAGGAGGTCGGCGGGCTTGTCATGGGCGGCTATGAGCCCAATCCCATCCCCTGGGCGCTCGACGGTATTCCGAAAGATTTCCACTACACGCTGCTCGACAGCAATTTCGACCATTTCGAGCAGATCATGGAGCAGGCGCTGGTGCGCGTGCCGGCGCTGCAGACGGCCGGCGTCAAGCAGCTGCTTTGTGGGCCGGAGAGCTTTACGCCCGATGGCAATTTCATTCTCGGCGAGGCGCCGGAACTGAAGAATTTCTTCGTCGGTGCCGGCTTCAACGCCTTCGGCATCGCCTCTGCCGGCGGGGCGGGCATGGCGCTCGCCGAATGGATCGCCAAGGGCGAGCCGCCTTACGACCTCTGGCCGGTCGATATCAGACGCTTCGGTCGCCCGCATTTCGATACGGACTGGGTGCGAACCCGCACGCTGGAAGCCTATGGCAAGCACTACACCATGGCATGGCCTTTCGAGGAGCATTCGAGCGGCCGCCCCTGCCGCAAGTCGCCGCTCTACGATCGGCTGAAGGCGCAGGGTGCCTGCTTCGGCGAAAAGCTCGGCTGGGAGCGGCCGAACTGGTTTGCCGATCTCTTTGCCGGCGAGGAGCCGAAGGACGAGTACACGTATGGACGGCAGAACTGGTTCGATGCGGTCGGCCGCGAACATAGGGCTGCGCGCGAAGCGGCCGTGATCTTCGACCAGACCTCCTTCGCCAAATTCGTGCTGAAGGGCAGGGATGCCGAGGCGGCGATCTCATGGATCGCTTCCAATGATGTCGCCAAGCCTGTCGGCGCCCTGACCTACACCCAGATGCTCAATGATCGCGGCGGCATCGAATGCGATGTCACCGTTGCCCGCATTGCCGAGAACGAATTCTACATCACCACCGGCACCGGCTTCGCCACGCACGACTTCGATTGGATCGCCCGCAATATTCCATCCGAGATGCATGCGGAGCTGGTGGATGTCACCTCCGCCTATTCAGTGCTGTCGCTGATGGGGCCGAAGTCGCGCGAGATATTGCAGGCCGTGACCTCGGCCGACGTTTCGAACGCCGCGTTCCCCTTCGGCAAGGTGAAGACCGTCGGCATCGCCGGCTGCCCCGTCCGGGCGCTGCGCATCACCTATGTCGGCGAACTCGGCTATGAGCTGCATGTGCCGGTGGAATATGCCACGACCGTTTATGACGTGCTGATGGCCGCCGGCCGCGAGCACGGCCTCGTCAATGCCGGCTATCGCGCCATCGAGAGCTGCAGGCTGGAGAAGGGCTATCGCGCCTGGGGCTCGGATATTGGGCCGGATCACACGCCCGTTGAAGCCGGGCTTGCCTGGGCGGTGAAGACGAAGAAGGACATCGCATTCCGTGGGCGCGAGGCGATCGAGCGGCAGTTAGCCTCTGGCGTCAAGAAGATGCTTGCCTGCTTCGTACCCGACGATCCCGAAATCGTGCTTCTCGGCCGCGAGACGATCTATCGCGACGGCCAGCGCGTCGGCTGGCTATCGAGTGGCGGCTATGGCTACACGATCGGCAAGGCGATCGGCTACGGCTATGTCCGCGATCCCATAGGGGTGACCGAGGATTTCGTGCTTTCGGGGCGCTATGAGCTCGATGTCGCGCAGAGCCGCGTGCCGTGCCGGGTGTCGCTGAAGCCGCTTTATGATCCGCAGATGGTACGGATCAAGGGGTGATTGATATGAGGTCTATCGCCTGCTCGGCAGATCCCACGCCTGATAAAGGTTATTCAGAGCCTCCGCCGTATGGCATTCTACCGTTGGCAACCCGGATTCCTGTAGGATTTTTGCGTATTTGGCGCCGCTGTTGCGGGTCTTCACGAGTATCCAGTGAATCATCTCCCATTTGATGCTGTCCTTGGCGCCTTCGAGATGCCCTGCTCGATCTGAGCGGTTGATCAGGGTCCGCTTGAGATAGCGGGAAAAGCGCAGCCAATGATTGGAGGTGATGAGGATGGCGCCGGTAGCGCGGGCCAAACGTTGCGGCATCAGGCGCGTATAATTGCCTTCCATAATCCATTGTTCGCCCAAAATCGCCGCGTCGTGAAGCGCAGCGAATTCCGCTTCAGGGCGCTGTTGCCAATCGGTATGAGGCAGATGATGGAGCTGATCCAGATGTACCGCCGGAAAACCCAACTTTTTGGAAAGGGAGACCGCCAGGGTTGATTTGCCGGCATTGGAAGGGCCGAGCACAACGATGCGCTCGCCAAGGGAATGCAAGGGAAGCATGAGACACCGGTCGGAAAATTGGGATGGCTTCCATTGGCGGAAGTGAGCGGCCTTGTCAACGCTTGCGTGTCCTGCTGCTATCATACGTCATTTACGAGATAAGCCCGGAGGCAGGCTGCGCTATCTCCAAAACCTGTGATCTCTCCACCGCGGCGTCCGCCATTTTCTTGACACGCCGGCTCTTTCATCCTCAATCGATATGCTGACAACAGACGGAGGCCGGAAACGATGGCTGAGGCGAACATCAAGCTTGAGGAGAGCTGGAAAGAGGCGCTGTCGCAGGAGTTCGAAAGCCCCTACATGCAGCAGCTCAAATCTTTTCTTGTCGAGGAAAAGCAGCGCGGCAAGGTGATCTTTCCGCGCGGCAGCGAGTATTTCCGCGCGCTGGATCTGACCCCGCTTGATGAGGTGCAGGTGGTCATTCTCGGACAGGATCCGTATCACGGCTTCGGTCAGGCGCATGGGCTCTGCTTCAGCGTGCGCCCCGGCGTGCGCATTCCGCCGTCGCTGGTCAATATCTATAAGGAACTGGAAACCGATCTCGGCATTCCGCCGGCCCGCCACGGCTTTCTGGAAAGCTGGGCGAAGCAGGGCGTCTTGCTGCTGAACAGCGTACTGACGGTGGAGGAATCCCAGGCCGCATCACATCAAGGCAAGGGGTGGGAGCGCTTCACCGATGCGGTCATCCGCAGAGTCAACGACGAATGCGACGGCGTCGTCTTCATGCTCTGGGGCTCCTACGCGCAGAAGAAGGCTGCTTTTGTCGATACCGAGCGCCATCTGGTGCTGAAGGCGGCCCATCCGTCGCCGCTCTCGGCCCATAACGGCTTCCTCGGCTGCCGGCATTTCTCCAAGGCCAATGCCTATCTGGTCGCGCATGGCCGGGATCCGATCGATTGGGCGCTGCCGAGCAATCCGGATGCTCAGTAAGGCGTTTGATCCCAGGGATTGACGATTGAAGCGCCGGTGTCGTCGAAATCGCCGATGTTGCGAGTAACGACGATAAGGTCATGAACGATCGCCGTTGCTGCGATGAGCCCATCGGCGTCACCACGCGGTCGTTGTGCTGCGATACGTCCCCATTCGACCGCAATCTGATCGGTAATGGGAAGAATGCGATTGCGGTGGTCGTGCCGGAGCTTGCGCAACCATTCCTCCAGATGAGTTGCGGTACGCGGGTCTGATCTTCGCTTGAGCGCAATCCCGCGCATGATCTCTCCAAGTGTGATGACACTCAGATAAATGGTGGAGGGATCGACTGAGCGCAGCCACGCAATCGCTTGGGAATTACCGCGCCGGATTTCCGAGACGACATTGGTATCCACGAGATACATCAGAAAAGAACATCCCGGCTTGGCGTTTTATCTCGCTTAGATACGGCTTCGGCCATTTCGTCGTCCCAAACCGGCCCTGACAGCAAGTCATCGGCAAGGCTCGGTTTGCCAGCCAGAAGTGCATCGTAGTCTTCGGCAGACAGAACGACCGCCGCGGGCTCGCCGCGCAAGGTGACGATTTGCGGCCCTTCGCTGCGTGCTTTCTGTACGACTTTGGAAAACTGGTTCTTTGCATCCTGCAATGGCCAATTCATCGAAATCCCCGCTAGCTAGACTGTCTAGCTTAAAAGGTAATGCTGCTCGTATTTAGAATCAAGAGATGAGGCGAGACGGGTCTTGGTGTGAACGATTCAAAATTATCGTTCACTCATTGAAGACAATCCGTTTGGCTATTGAGGGCTATCGAAACGCCGCCGACAAGACCATCTTCTGCCCATGAGAAACGCCTGCGGGTGCAGGCGAGACAAGGGGTTTAAGATGCTTAACCAGATCAAAGGTCTTCACCACGTTACCTCGATGGCGGAAGACGCCCGCACCAACAACAAGTTCTTCACCGACACGCTCGGCCTTCGCCGGGTCAAGAAGACGGTGAATTTCGACGCTCCCGATGTCTATCATCTCTACTATGGTGACGAGATCGGCACGCCCGGTACGATCATGACCTACTTCCCGTTCCCGAAGATGGCGCGCGGTCGCCCCGGTACCGGCGAAGTCGGGAATACGGTCTATTCCGTTCCCGAAGGTTCCATCGGCTACTGGACCGAACGGCTTAGCCAGCGCGGTGTCGAGGGCCTGAAGACCGACGAATCCTTCGGCCAGAAGCGCCTGCATTTTGCCGGTCCAGATGGCGATGGCTTCGCGCTTGTCGAGGTCAAGGACGATAAGCGTCAGCCCTGGACGCATGGTGGCGTCGATGCCGAGCATGCCATCAGAGGCTTCCACTCCGTGGCCATGCGGCTCAGGGACGAAGGCGCGACGGCCGAGTTGTTGAAGTACATGGGTTACGAGGTGGTCGATACGCATGACGGCATCAAGCGGCTTGCCATTCCCGGCGGCAACGGTGCCGATTATGTCGACCTCGAAACTATGCCGAACATCAACCGGGCGCTGCCGGGCGCCGGCTCCGTCCACCATGTCGCCTTCGCGGTCGAAAACCGCGCAAAGCAGCTCGAAGTACGCAAGGCGCTGATGGATACGGGTTATCAGGTGACGCCGGTCATCGACCGTGACTACTTCTGGGCGATCTATTTCCGCACACCGGGCGGCGTGCTGTTCGAAGTCGCCACCAATGAACCTGGCTTCGATCGTGACGAGGATACGGCCCATCTCGGCGAAGCGCTGAGGCTGCCGGAACAGCATGCGCATCTGCGTGGGCTGATCGAACAGCATCTCGAACCGCTGGAAGGCTAAGCCAGGAGAGATATCATGACCGATACGACTTATGTGCACCGGCTGAAGGCCGGTGCACCCGGAAAGCCTATCTTCTTTACCTTCCATGGTACCGGCGGCGACGAGAACCAGTTCTTCGATTTCGCCACCCGCCTATTGCCGGACGCTACCATCGTCTCGCCACGCGGCGATGTCTCGGAATATGGCGCAGCGCGCTTCTTTCGCCGAACGGGCGAGGGCGTCTATGACATGGCCGATCTTGCCCGCGCCACGGAAAAAATGGTCGCCTATGTCTCGGAGCTGGCGGCGGAATACGGAGCATCGCAGGTACTTGGTCTGGGCTTTTCCAACGGTGCGAACATCCTTGCCAATGTGCTGATCGAGCATGGCGATCTCTTCGATGCGGCCGTGCTGATGCATCCGCTGATCCCGTTCCAGCCGCAGGACAATGCAAGGCTGGAGGGCAAGCGCGTGCTGATTACGGCAGGCGAGCGCGATCCGATCGCACCCGCTCCAGTCACCAAGGCACTCGCCGATTACTTTACGCGGCAGAATGCCGAGGTCACTCTGGATTGGCATCCAGGCGGCCACGATATCAGGCCCAACGAAATCGAGGCAATCCGCAGTTTCCTAGCGCCCTACGCTTAGGGCCTGCGCAAAACACCGGTTGCGCGGCAGAGATTTTGCTGCGCAGCCTGCTATTTGCCGATCAGGCGCATCATCGCCTTCGCTTGAGAGGCTGCCGCGAGTTTTCCCTTCTGGTCAATATAGTCCGTTCCGCAGAAGCGGTTGAGATTGGCAAAATCCATACTGTCCGGTAGCGCATGCCTTGTCTCGACAATGACCATGCGCCAGGCGCAGCCGAGCATCCTGTCGGGTTGGATTGCCTGATCGCAGCCTGTGCTCAGGCATAAAGCGACATGTTTCTGCGCTCGATACCCGCCCGCTATGGCTTCCTCGTAATCGGCCTTCCAGCTATCGCGTGTATGTTCGCAGCGGGAGGGATTGCTGCTCTGGCTGCATTGCACCGTCTTGTCGACATAGGTTTGCGCCGGCGGCCATAGCGGACCGTCGACCAGGCTGACGCAGCCGCACGCAAACAAGGTGGCCGACAGCAGGCGCAATTGATTCTCCTTCGACGCGGACCGCCAGAACCGTAGAGCGATCACAAATATGTTCAAGATCAATATGATCCAGCCAATACCAATGGGTAGGTAGGCGTCTCCTGGTTGCCAGCGGGAAGGGGCGTGGCCTTCCTGCAACCCTTGCCATCTTCCGGCGTCCGCGACACGCAGCGACGCAAGCTTTGCTTGTGGGGATCCTTGCCGCCCGCTAATGCTCTGCCGCTATAGGGCGGAGGATTTCATCGTGACGCTGGCGGAACAGCAGCAATACAGGCTGGGCGTGGCCTATGTGGCGCTTTCGGCGCTCGCCTGGTCGACCTCCGGCCTGTTCGTGCGGGCGATCCATGCCGATCTGATGACCATTCTGTTCTGCCGTGGCATCGTCTCTGGCCTCGGCGTCTTCGCGCTGTTTTTCTATATCGAGCGCCGCAACGCTTTTCGCATCCTGCGTTCCATGGGTGGTCCTTCGCTGGCGGCGACGATCTTTTCCACCGCATCCATGATCAGCGGCATCGGCTCGATCTATTACACGTCGGTCGCCGATGCCATGGTCATCTATGCAACCGTGCCCTTTGTAACCGCGGGCGTCGCCTTCCTCTTCATCCGCGAGCGTCCAAATTTGCGGACGCTGATTGCGAGTGGCATTGCTTTTATCGGCGTGCTCGTCATGCTTTCCGGCCATGCGAGCGATGGCGGCAGCTGGCTCGGCAAGGGGCTTGCTGCCATCATGACGCTGACCGTCGCCTGCCTTGCCGTCGTCATGCGCCAGCATCGCGATGTGCCGATGCTACCGGCCATGGCGCTTTCCGCCTGGCTGTGTTCCTCCATTACCTTCTGGTTCGCCTCGCCGCTTTCGATCTCCGGCCAGGATCTTGGCCTGATCATCGCCTTCGGCATCATCCAGAACGCCATGGGTCTCAGCCTCTACACCTTCGGCTCGCGGCTGGTGCCGGCCTCGGATGCGGCGCTGCTGACGGCGCTCGAAGTGCCGCTGACGCCACTTTGGGTCTGGATGGTGTTCGCCGAGCGTCCTTCGACGGCGACACTCATCGGCGGGCCGATCGTGCTTGCCGCATTGTTCGGACATATCCTGTTGGAAATACGGCGAAATCGGGTGGTGACATCAACACGGACGCACTGACCGTCTTGCCCCTTTCGTCTCAAAATGCTGAAATCGGTTCAGTCATCAGGAGTCGGAATCGATGAAAAAGGTCTTCAACCCCGCATCCGTCCGCCGCCCTTTCGGCAATTACAATCACGGCCTGCTGGTGCCGCCAGGCGCCAGCCTGCTGGTCACATCCGGCCAGCTCGGCATCGGTGCCGACGATCGCATTCCGCCTGACGTCACCGGTCAGGCCGAGCTGTGTTTCAAGGCGATTGGCGCTATCCTCGAGGAGGCGGGCATGGGGTTTGCCGACGTCATCCGCGTCGGTGGTTTCGTGACCACGCGCGAGGATTTTCCCGCCTACATGGCCGTGCGTGATCGCTATGTCCAAAATCCCGCGCCGGTCTCTACGCTGCTGATCGTCGGCGGATTTACGCGGTCCGAGTTCCTGGTCGAGGTCGAGGTCACGGCAGCCAAGGTGATGTGATGACGATCGGTCATCTCGAGCATTCGGCCGATCCATCAATCCCCCGCATTCTGGGACTTTACGAGACGCATCTAACGGTTGCCGATCTCCAGCGCTCCATCGCCTTCTATCGCGACGTTCTGAAGCTGGAGGTCGGGACCGTCATCGAGAGCAGGAATGTCGCCTTCCTTTGGATCGACGATAAACGCATGGGCATGTTGGGCCTTTGGGAAACGGGCTGCTCCCCGCTCAAGATGCGCCTTCATATTGCCTTCAGAACCTCTCTCGCCGATGTACTCGGCTCCGCAGCCGCATTGAAGGCTCGTGGCATTCAGCCGAAGGGGTTCAATGGCGAGCCGCTCGATGAACCCGTTGTTCTAGGTTGGATGCCGGCCGTCTCGCAATATTTTTCGGATCCCGACGGGCATTCGATCGAATTCATCCATGTGCTTGAGGAGGCCGCCGAACCAGATTTCGGTGTAAAGCCCTATTCGGAATGGTTGTCGCGACCGAAACCGTTAGCATGACAGGCGCTGAACGAGGCTTCCTCATCATCGGCTTCTGCCGGCTCCCTTGTTGTCTATGTGAAGAAATGCCATCGATATTGCCGATCCAATGCATGTTGCGGAGAGGCATGGAAGACAAATATGACACAAAATATCTACGACGATCCGGGCTTCTTCGAGGGCTATAGCCGCCTTCAGCGTTCCATCAACGGGTTGGCGGGTGCGGCCGAATGGCCGGCGATCCGTGCCTTGATGCCGGACATGAAGGGCCTCGACGTCGTGGATCTCGGCTGTGGTTTCGGATGGTTCTGCCGTTGGACGGCCGAGCAGGGAGCGGCCAGCGTATTGGGGCTCGACGTCTCGGAAAAAATGCTGGAACGCGCGCGAACGGAAACGGCGGATGCGCGGGTTCGCTACGATCGGGCCGATCTTGAAAGGCTAGAGCTTCCCAAGGCGAGCTTCGATCTGGTCTACAGCTCGCTCGCCTTCCACTATATCGAGGATTTCGCCGGCCTTTTGGCGACCATCCGCCAAGCACTCAAACCGGACGGGCGTCTGATCTTTTCGATCGAGCATCCAATCTATATGGCGCCGCGACGGCCGGAATGGCTCGATGATGCCGAGGGTGGCAAGATCTGGCCGCTCAATGCCTATCAGATCGAGGGACCGCGGGTGACGAACTGGCTCGCCGAGGGCGTCATCAAGCAGCATCGCACGATGGGCACGACGCTTAACCACCTGATCAAGTCCGGTTTCATCATCGCCCATGTCGAAGAGTGGTCGCCGAGTGATGACGACCTCGCCGCGCATCCCGATTGGGCAATCGAGCGCGAGCGGCCGATGTTTCTCCTGATCTCCACCCGGACCTGAGGCATGCTTCAGCATGCCGTGACGGCCTAGAAGGCTGAGCCGATCTATTTTTCTTTTTGTTGATAGATTTTATAGAAAATTAATTGCTCGCAGAGGACTGCTTCCGCAAAATGTCGTTTCTTGAGGCGCATCCTCCCCATCGATAATGTGAGGCTGTCGGCGCGATTTAGGGAAGAGTGCGATGAACATGAAAACGTCCGTGGCAATCGAGAAGGCGGTGCCTGTCGCCGATCCCGACATTGCGCGCACCGAGTTTCGCAATGCCATGGCGCGGATGGCGGCGGCGGTGAACATCGTCACGACCAATGGTCCGGCCGGGCTTGCCGGCTTCGCGGCGACCGCCGTCTGCAGCGTCACGGACAGCCCGCCGACCCTGCTCGTCTGCCTCAATCGCGGCGCTTCCGTTCATCCTGCCGTCACGCAAAACGGCGTGCTCTGTGTCAATGTCCTGTCGGAAGCACATCAGGATCTGTCGCGGCTTTTCGGCGGCAAGACCCCGGTTGCCGAACGCTTTGCTGCGGCCGCATGGTCGGAACTCTCGACCGGCGCTCCGGTGCTGGAAGATGCTCTTGTCTCGTTCGATTGTCGCATCGTCCGTCAGGCCGATGGCGGCACGCATGACATCCTGCTCTGCGAAGTCGATGCTATTCGTCAACGTGACGAGGGACAGGGGCTTATCTATTTCGACCGGGCCTATCATCCTGCGGGTTCGGCTGAATAGGCTAGTTGTCCAAGCCTTTTCCGAAATTATCCACGCCGCCAAGGTCTTCGTCGTCTTGCGGCGAACAGGACCGTTCATGCCAGAAAGTCTTCGATCGCCTTTAAGACCAGAGCAGGATGCTCTCGGTGCGGCACATGCCCGGTATCCGGCATGATATAGACCGGACCACGCCCGGCCGCGATGCGACGCGGATGGGCTTCGGAGCCATATTCGTCGCGGTCTCCATGAATGGCGAGCACCGGACAATGAAGCTTTTCAAGGGCCGGATCGAGGACCCAACCGGCGCGTTCGGGAGCAAGCCAGGTGTCGATCCAGGCGTGCAGCACCCACTCGGCCTTGCTGCCGTGATATTTGGCAAGCCGGGCGAAGGTTTCCGCCGATTTGAATTCCTGCTGCGCGATCCGGATACCCTGAAGGGTCTTTTCCTCCACGAAAGCCTGGGCGGCAATGGTGATCACGGCGTGGCAGCTTTCGCCAAATCTTGCCCCCGTCTCCACCGCCATGCCGCCCCCGACGCTGTGCCCGCAGGCGACGAAGTCTCGAATGGACAACTGCTCGCAAAGAAGCGGTACGAAACGCTCGGCCTCCGATGCAATAAAATCCTGCGTCAGAAGATCGTCGCGAGCATCGGACCGGCCAAAGCCCAGCCGATCATAGGCGATGACCCGGCGACTAAGGGAATGGGCGAGTTGTTCCGGGAAATCCCGCCAGAGCGTGATGCATCCGAGGGAATCGTGAAACAGGATGATCGGTTGCTGCGATCTCAGGACGGTTGGCGTCCATGATTTGGCATAGAGGCGCTCGCCGGAGCTCTCGATCCAATGGTCCGTTTCAGCGATCTCTGCCATTTGGTCAGTAATTTTCCTGATACCACTCAACGAAGCGCTTTACGCCTTCATCGACTTCGATCTGCGGCTTGAATCCCGTCAGCGCCACCAGGAGATCCGGCACGGCATAGGTGTTGTGGACGTCTCCGGGCTGCATGGGCAGCATCTTGCGGATCGCCTTCTTGCTGAGCATCGTCTCGATCGTCTCGACGAATGTCATCAGCCCGACGGGCTGGCCGCCGCCGATATTGACGATCCGGAAAGGGGCATTCTTCGACAGGGTGTCGATGACCGTTTCCGACACGATCCGGTTTTCCTCTGACGGCACGACACCGATGAGACGCACGATGCCTTCGACGAGATCGTCGATATAGGTGAAATCACGGCTCATCTTGCCTTCGCCGTAGATCTCGATCGGCCTGTCGTTCCTGATGGCATCGACGAACTTGAACAGCGCCATGTCCGGGCGACCCCAGGGGCCGTAGACGGTGAAGAAGCGGAAAGCGGTCGTGGGCACGTTGAAGAGATGGGCGTAGCTGTGCGCCATCAGCTCCATGCTCTTCTTGGTCGCCGCATAGATCGTCATCTGCTCGTCGGCCTTGTCGCTTTCGGCAAAGGGGATCTTCTCGTTGGCGCCGTAGACGGAAGAGGTCGATGCCAACAGCAGGTGCTTCGGCTGCAGGTTTCTTGCCAGTTCCAGAATGTTGAACGAACCGACAAGATTGGAATCGACGTAGGAACGCGGATTTTCGAGGCTGTAGCGGACACCCGCCTGGGCGGCGAGGTGGACGATCACGTCGGGCTCGGCGAGTTCGGCGGCATGATCCAGCGCTGCCTTGTCCTCCAACATGCCTGTTACGGCCTTGAAACCGTTGGAACGCGCGAGGATGGCGGTGCGCTTCTCCTTGAGCCGAACATCGTAATAGGGTGTCATCCCGTCGAAGCCGACGACAAAATGGCCCTCGTCGAGCAGGCGCTTGGCAAGGTGGAATCCGATGAAGCCGGCAGTGCCGGTGATGAGATAACGCATAATCCCGCCCTTACTTACAATGTTGCGTCACTGGAAGGTCTGCCGACGCTCGTATAGGCAAAGCCGTGCTTTGTGACCTCGTCATGGCGGTAGATGTTTCTGAGGTCGACGAGAACAGGCGCCTTCATGACGGATTTGAGCCGGGCAAAATCCAGCGCGCGGAACTGGTTCCATTCCGTCACGATGACGAGCGCGTCGGCATCGCGCGCGGCGCTGTAGGCATCCTCGGCATAGGCAATGTTGTCGATGACCAGGCGTGCGTTGTCCATGCCTTCGGGGTCGTAACCGGTGACCGTGGCGCCGGCATCCTGCAGCGTCTGGATGATCGAGATCGCCGGGCTGTCGCGCATATCGTCGGTGTTCGGCTTGAAGGTCAGGCCGAGGACCGCGATCGCTTTGCCCCTGATATCGCCGCCCATGGCCGCGATTACCTTGCGGCCCATAGCGCGCTTGCGGTTGTCGTTGATCGACACGGTGGTTTCGATCAGGCGCACGGGGCTATCGTAATCCTGCGCCGTCTTGGCAAGCGCCAGCGTATCCTTCGGGAAACACGAGCCGCCATAGCCGGGGCCGGCGTGCAGGAACTTCGAGCCGATGCGGCCATCGAGGCCGATGCCGCGCGAGACCTCTTGCACATTGGCGCCGACCTTTTCGCAGAGGTCGGCCATCTCGTTGATGAAGGTGATCTTCATGGCGAGAAAGGCGTTGGCCGCGTATTTGATCAGCTCGGACGTGCGGCGGGAGGTGAAGAGCAGCGGCGCCTGGTTGAGGTAGAGCGGCCGGTAGACTTCGGTCATGACGCCGCGGGCGCGCTCGTCATTGAGGCCGATGACAATGCGGTCGGGACGCTTGAAGTCCTCGATGGCGGCACCTTCGCGCAGAAATTCCGGATTGGAGACAATGGCGACATCTGCTTGCGGATTGGTTTCGCGCACGATGCGCTCCACTTCGTCGCCGGTGCCGACCGGTACGGTCGATTTGGTGACGATGACCGTGAAGCCCTTCACGTGCTCGGCGATCTCGCGGGCGGCGGCATAGACGTAGGAGAGGTCGGCATGGCCGTCGCCGCGCCGCGAAGGGGTGCCGACTGCGATGAAGACGACGTCGCTTGCAGCAACGCTCGCCTCCACTTCCGTCGTGAAGGAGAGACGTCCGGCGCGGACATTGTCTGCCACGAGCTGCTCCAGGCCCGGCTCGAAAATCGGTATTTCGCCGCGCCGCAATGCCTCGATCTTGCTCGTGTCCTTGTCGACGCAAATGACATCATGGCCGAAATCGGCAAAGCAAACACCTGACACAAGCCCCACATAACCCGAGCCGATCATCGTGATGCGCATGAAATTTCAATCCTTTTGCTGGCGCCGGGCTTCGCATGAAAACGCAAAGGCGGCATGGGCGATTGTCTGCGCTTATACACAGGATCGCAGGTGACGCCTATATGCGATGCTGGGTTTAGGAGGATTGCGACAGAAGTGTCACAAAAGCTTGGTTGATTTCCTGCCGCCCTATTCGCGTGATCGCCTTGTTTTCCAAGTGAAACGAAGCCTTTGCACTTTAAGCTTATCCTCCCATTGCTTGTGATTGGCAGCATGTTGTCACATGATGAATTTGGGCGCGGTCGTTCCATAGGGGCGGCGGTGTAGTGGGCGGTTCGGGACTATTGCATGAAATCGACTTTTGCCGTGCGGACAATGCGGGCTGGCGAGCTGGAGCTTGCTCTGGAATGGGCACGGCAAGAAGGCTGGAATCCCGGTATTGACGATGCGCCCGCTTTCTGGGAGGCAGACCCTGCCGGTTTTCTGATCGGCGCCATCGGCGAGGTGCCTGTCGGTTGTATATCGGTCGTTCGTTATGGTGAGGCCTTCGCTTTTCTTGGTCTTTACATACTGCATCCGGAGTTGCGTGGGCGGGGATACGGCAAGCAGCTCTGGAACAAGGGCATGATGCTTGCCGGCAATCGCATTGTCGGGCTGGATGGGGTCGTCGCGCAGCAGGAAAACTACCGGCGGCACGGTTTCGAGACGGCCTATCGGACACTGAGGTATGGCGGCATTCCCAAAGTGCCTGAGGTGGACGAACAGCAGGCAAGGCAGGTGATGCCGGTCGTGGACGGCAAGCTCGAAGCGCTGGTGCATTATGATGCGGAAATCTTCCCCGGGCTGCGTCATTCCTTCATCCGGGCCTGGTGCGGTGCTCCCGAAAGGCGTGCATCCTTCATCGTCGGTGGTGGCAGCCGGGTTCGCGGCTACGGCACGATCCGCCGCTGTTTCGAGGGTTACAAGATCGGTCCGCTTTTCGCCAACAAGCCGGAGGTTGCGCTTGCGTTGATGAGCAAGCTGCTTGCCAAGACCAATGGGCAGCCCGTGTATCTTGATGTGCCGGTCGATAATGCCCAGGCGATCATGCTTGCGGAAGATTGCGGTCTTTCTCCGGTGTTCGAGACGGCGCGCATGTATCGCGGCAAGGCACCGGAAATCCCGCTCGATCGCGTGTTCGGTGTCACCACGCTCGAGCTCGGCTAGATCTGGCTCGTCCGACTGCTGGGAGCAGGCGGCAACATTAACGTTAACAAACGAATAACGGTCCCGCCGGAGGTTTAATCAACCTTAACGGCTGCTTCTTCGACCCAGCCGCTATATAAGTCCTGCGGGGGCGCCAAGGGGAAGTTGAACAATGATTGTTCATTTTCTGTTGGAGTCGGCTATGCATGTCATGGAAAGTATTAACCGGCAGACCTGGCGTAATCCCTGGGCCTTGCGCGACTATCGCCGCAGCAGCGGCTATCTCAACGAAGGCGAGCGTGCCGCCTTTGCTATCGCTGCCCCGCAGACGGGCAGGGGACGCATTCTTGATATCGGTGTCGGCGGGGGCCGCACCGCGCAGCTCTTGCGGGATGTCGCCAGCGACTACATAGGCATCGATTACACGCCGGAGATGGTCGCGCTCTGCCGAAAGAACCATCCAGACCTTCGGTTCGAGCATAGGGATGCACGCGATCTCTCGGCATTCCGAGATGCCAGTTTCGATATGGTCGTCTTCAGCTATAACGGCATCGATTCCGTCGATGCGGCAGGGAGGCTAGCCATCCTGAAGGAGGTGGCGCGCGTTCTTGTTTCCGGCGGTGCTTTCGTCTTTTCGACGTTCCATCGCGGCTGGGGCGGCTTTGATCATCGCATCGACTATCGCCGGCTGGAATGGACATCCAATCCGGTGCGGCTCGGTCTGCGAACCCTGCGCTATGTCGAAGGCCGCATTTCCGGCACGCTGCGCCAGCGTCGGCTCAGGCCGCTCGAAGAGCGAGATGGCGAACATGCGATCCTGCTGCATGGCGCCCATGATTTCGGTGTCATGGTCTATGCGACGACGCCGGCGCAGGTCCAGTCGCAACTGGCCGATGCCGGTTTTGCCATGCCGGGGCTGCTCCTCGATCTCGATGGCAAACCGATAGGTGCGGTGGCGTCGTCAGAGCATGAATATTTCCATGTCGTCGCTCACAAGCCGGGCCTTTGACAGGCAAGGCAATCGGCCAGATAAGGGTAATCTGGAGGCCCTGTCTGGCCGATGGCCGGGAAAATTCCTGTTGGAGGCGCTGATTCGTCATGCAAAAAGCCGA
Source organism: Martinezella dioscoreae (assembly GCF_009176305.1). Classification (GTDB taxonomy): domain Bacteria; phylum Pseudomonadota; class Alphaproteobacteria; order Rhizobiales; family Rhizobiaceae; genus Rhizobium; species Rhizobium dioscoreae. The sequence goes on from NZ_BLAJ01000001.1 coordinate 443,914, forward strand.
ATCTCCTGAGACAACAGGGTCGCTTTCCCAAAAACAAAGCTTTATAGATGCGCGGGTTTGAGCAAGGCGCGCCGCCGCGCGCAGGAAGCGGGAATGGATAAATGACGAATGTTGTAGTGATCGGCTCGCAATGGGGTGACGAAGGCAAGGGCAAGATTGTCGACTGGCTTTCGGAACGCGCCGATGTGATTGTACGCTTTCAGGGCGGCCATAATGCCGGTCATACGCTTGTCGTCGATGGCGTCAGCTACAAGCTCGCGCTTTTGCCTTCCGGCCTCGTGCGCGGCAAGCTCAGCGTCATCGGCAACGGCGTCGTGGTCGATCCCCATCACTTCGTCGCCGAAGTGGAAAAGCTGCGCGCCCAGGGCGTTGCCGTTACGCCTGACGTGCTTCGCATCGCCGAGAATGCGCCCTTGATCCTGTCGCTGCATCGCGATCTGGATGCCATGCGCGAAGATGCCGCTTCCAATAGCGGTACGAAGATCGGCACCACGCGCCGCGGCATCGGCCCGGCCTATGAGGACAAGGTCGGTCGCCGCGCCATTCGCGTCATCGACCTTGCCGAGCCGGAAACGCTGCCGGCCAAGATCGACCGGCTGCTGACGCATCACAATGCGCTGCGCCGCGGCATGGGCGTCGATGAAATCTCCTTCGATGCCTTGCACAACGAGCTGAGCTCTGTTGCTGAGCATATACTTCCCTATATCGACCAGGTTTGGCGCCTGCTCGACGAGCAGCGCAAGGCCGGCGCCCGCATCCTCTTCGAAGGTGCGCAGGGTGCATTGCTGGACAATGACCACGGCACTTATCCGTTCGTGACCTCGTCCAACACGGTTGCCGGCCAGGCGGCCGCCGGTTCGGGCCTCGGTCCGACGGCGCTCGGCTATGTGCTTGGCATCACCAAGGCCTATACGACCCGCGTCGGCGAGGGGCCGTTCCCCTGCGAACTGCATGACGAGATCGGCAAGCACCTGTCGACCGTCGGCCGCGAAGTGGGCGTCAATACCGGCCGTCCGCGCCGTTGCGGTTGGTTCGACGCCGTGCTGGTGCGCCAGACGGTGAAGACCTCGGGGATCACGGGGATTGCGCTCACCAAGCTCGACGTTCTCGATGGCTTGGACGAGCTGAAGATCTGCGTCGGCTACAAGCTCGACGGCAAGGAAATCGATTACCTGCCGGCAAGCCAGGCAGCGCAGGCCCGCGTTGAGCCGATCTACATCACGCTCGAAGGCTGGAAAGAATCGACTGTCGGCGCTCGTAAGTGGGCCGATCTGCCGGCGCAGGCGATCAAATATGTGCGTCAGGTGGAAGAGCTGATCGGTGCGCCCGTGGCGCTGCTTTCGACCAGCCCGGAGCGCGAGGACACCATACTTGTGACTGACCCCTTTGAGGGCTAAAGTTGCGTATCTATGACGAATCCCGGCCCGGCTGCACACCGGGCATCATGAGAAAGTACTGATGGCGGATTTTGTAGCAGTTATTCGACGGGCCGTTGACGGCCTGACGGACAATACTCCCGAGATGCGGGTCAAGGTTTACGATCGAGCTCGTGGTGCCGTGCAACGGCAGCTCGAGAGCATGAAGCCGCGCCCGCCCGAGGAAATGCTGCGCCGCCAGCTCGACAAGCTTGAGGCAGCGATTGTCGAGGTCGAGGCCGAACATGCAGAGGCCCTGCCGGGCGGCGAGGAGCCGCCGGTTGCCGAAGCGCCCGTGCCGCACGAAGAGACCGCTGCGGAGTCCGCTCAGGACCACCATGCGACCGAGGAAGTACATGCGGAAGAGCCTGCGCCGGCTCCCGCCGAGGCGCACGCCCCTGAAGAACCCAGCGTCGCGCAAGCCGAGCACGGGCAGCATGCCTATGAGGAGCCGGCCGCACCTGCCGAGCCGGATCATGCGCATGAGCACCAGCCGGCAGAGGAATGGCGGGAACCGCATCACGAAGAGGAGCCCTATGCTCCGGCCGCTGAACATGCCGGCGTCGAACACCATGCCGAAGTTCACGAGGAGCCGGCTCCTAAGCCGGTTTATCATGAAGAGCCGAAGGGGCATGGCAACGAGCCCCAGCCAGAAGAGGCACCGGCAGTCACTGCCGAGCCTGCCCCTGCGCCGCGCGTGCCGCTGCCGGCTGACGATGTCATAAGCCAGGTTGAGCAGATCTGGGCGGAGGTGGATGCTCCGGCTTCCCATGCTGCGTCCCAGCCGTCCGCCTCCCGCTACAACGAGCCGGTCATGCCGGCCGCAGCCTTTGCGGAAGCACCCTTCGGTCAGCCCGTCGAGGGACCTGTCAATGCGAAGGCGGCAGCCACCAATACCGGCTTTGCCTGGGACGCGGATGTTTTCGAGGAAATGCAGCCCGCACCGGCTGCTCCCAAGCCGGCGCAGCAGTCGGCTCGGCAGATGCCGGAAAATGCCTTCGACGATGTCGATCTCTTTGCGGATGTGCATCCGTCCAGGAAGCCGGCGTCCGAGGCCGATGCCGCCAATGACGGCTGGCGCGAGCTCAAGGAGCTTGCGGGTTTCGACAAGCGTGCTGAAGACGAACGAGGCGGCGGTGCTGCTGTTTCGCCCGATCTCGATCAGGCGATGGCAGCGAAGCTACAGGGCCGCAGCTTCCGCATGGAGCCGAAGCGCCGTCGTATCAATGTCACCGGCATCATCGTCACGCTCGTCGGCCTCGCAGTCGTCGGAGGTGGCGGTTATGCAGCCTGGCTGAATCGCGATGCGCTCAACAACATGGTGACGAAGCTCGTCAGTTCCGCTCCGAAGAATGCGACACCTGCGACTTCGGATACGGCAAGCAGCAATGCACCGAGCAACGGCAAAGCTGCAGCTCCCGCCCAGCAGGCGGCTGCGCCGCAGCAGACCAACACGGCCGCTCAGCAGCCGGCAGGCGCCGGCAATACGGATGTTGCGGCTTTGGGCAGCGACCCGAATACGGTCAATACGAAGTTCACGCAGCGTCTTCTGGCCAATGGCACGGAAGAGGACGAAGGGCCGGCTCCGAACGGGCAGCCCGGCGTCGTGGAAGGCAAGTCCGTAGCCGAGCAGAATGTTGCCTCTGCAGCACCTGCCACCGCGGCAACGCAGCCGGCCGCCAACAATGCCGGCACCGCTGCTCCGCAGACCCAGGCGCCCGCAACTGCGGCGCCGAATACGCCATCCGCCTCGACGGATCAGCAGGCACCTGCTGCCAACCAGCAGCAACAGGCGACTGCCAACCAGCCGCCGCCCGTGACGCAGCAGACCGCTCCGGCAACCGATGGGCAGAAGGTTTTCCTTTATGAGGAGCGCCTCGGCCAGACGTCGCCCACGGCTTTCCAGGGCACGGTCATCTGGTCGCTGCAGGAAGGCAAGGGGTCTGACGGCCGGCCTGAGCCTTCGGTGCAGGGCCTCATCACAGTCCCGGATCGCGGCCTGACCGCGACGATCACGGTATCGCGGAATTCGGACTCCTCGCTTCCGGCGAGCCATCTGATCGAGCTTGCCTTCCAGGTGCCGCCGAATTTCGAAGGCGGGGCGATCGATAACGTCCAGCGCGTCGCATTGAAGGCGACCGAGCAGGATCGCGGCGATGCGTTGATCGCGGTACCGGCCAAAGTGACCGACGATGTCTACATGGTCGCGCTCAATGATTTCCCGGATGCACGCAAGACCAATCTCGATCTTTTGAAGAGCCGCAACTGGATCGATATTCCGGTGGTCTATCGCAATGGCCGTCGCGCGCTTCTGACCATGGAAAAGGGGCCGACCGGTACGGATGCCTTCAACAAGGCGATTGCGGAGTGGCAGGCTCTCGGCGGCGTTGCCTCAAGCGGCCAGTAAACCAACCGGACATCGATGATATGCAAAAGGCGGGCTCCAGGCCCGCCTTTTTTATCCGTCAAATCTTCTGAGCGGCAGCTGTTAAGCGGTCGCCTCGACGACACGCAACGCCTTGGCGCGTTCCAGCGCATCCTTCTGAACGGCTTCCTGCACCTTTTCGAAGGCGCGAACCTCGATCTGTCGCACGCGTTCGCGGCTGATGTCGAATTCGGACGACAGGTCCTCCAGCGTCACCGGCTCGTCGGCGAGGCGGCGTGCCTCGAAGATGCGGCGTTCGCGGTCGTTCAGGACGCCCATGGCGCGCGCCAGCATGCGGCGGCGCGTGTCGAGCTCATCCTGTTCGATCAGCACGTCTTCCTGGCTATCGTGGTCATCGACGAGCCAATCCTGCCACTGGCCGGAATCGCCTTCGGAAGCCTTGATCGGCGCGTTCAGCGAAGCGTCGCCGGAAAGGCGGCGGTTCATCGAAACGACTTCTTCTTCCGAAACGTTCAGCTTGGTGGCGATCTCGGTGACATGCTCGGGCTTCAGGTCGCCGTCGTCGATGGCCTGGATGCGGCCCTTCAGGCGGCGCAGGTTGAAGAACAAGCGCTTCTGGTTGGCGGTCGTGCCCATCTTTACGAGCGACCACGAGCGCAGGATATATTCCTGGATCGAGGCCTTGATCCACCACATGGCATATGTTGCTAAACGGAAACCACGTTCCGGGTCGAACTTCTTTACAGCCTGCATGAGGCCGACATTGCCTTCCGAGACGACTTCGCCGATCGGCAGGCCATAGCCGCGGTAACCCATGGCGATCTTCGCCACGAGGCGCAGATGGCTGGTAACGAGCTTGTGGGCCGCCTGACGGTCGGCATGTTCCGCATAGCGCTTGGCGAGCATGTACTCTTCCTGCGGTTCCAGCATGGGGAACTTGCGGATCTCGTCGAGATAACGATTGAGGCCGGCTTCTCCGGCAGCGATGGACGGTAAGGTATTACGGGCCATGATTGTGCACCCTCCTATTCGAGATTTGGTTCCTTCTGGGGGCGTATTTTGCGCGCCTTCTGCGAAGCGGACCAAGGCGTACGGGTCCTGCGACCCCGCACTTAACCAATGTAAAGATAAGTACGGCGAAACGGTGATTCAAGGATGCGGTCACGCAAGTGTTATATCGGCGTGACCGCAGGTCTCGCCGGAATATTGCCCTTGGGATTACCCTCCCGAATTGTCCGGTGCCATGTGGCGCGGCCATATCGACCTCCCAAACGCGGTCGCGTTTTCGGCCAGCACAGGCGCTCGGACTTCGGTCCTTCATACACGATATTATAGGGCGGGAGGCGGCAGGCGTCCAGTCATTGTGATGTTCGGCGCCTATTCCCTGAGCGCCGCCGCCAATTCTTCCATATCCTCAGGCAAAGGCGCCTCGAAACGCATGATTTCGCCGGTGCGGGGATGCTCGAATTGCAGCATATAGGCATGCAGTGCCTGGCGCGTGAAACGATGGACGGCCTGTTTTGCGGCTTCCGGCAGGAGATTGGCCTTGGTCTTGAAGCCGCCGCCGTAAACGGCGTCGCCCAGCAGCGGGTGGCCGATATGCGCCATGTGCACGCGGATCTGATGCGTTCGGCCGGTTTCCAGATGGCATTCGATCAGAGAGGCGAGGGCGGTTGCGTCCGGTGTCTCGTGAAAACGCTCCAGCACCTCGTAATGCGTGATTGCCTCGTCGGCATCCTGCGAATCCGGACGCTTGACGGCGCGGCGCGTGCGGTCGCTGCTCGATCGGCCGAGAGGGGCATCGATCGTGCCGACAAGCTGGCGGGGACGCCCCCAGACGATCGCCTGATAGGCGCGCTCCAGAGAGGTCGTGCGGCCATGATCGGCAAATTGCAGGGAGAGATGCCGGTGAGCCACATCGTTCTTGGCGACGACCATGACACCGGTCGTATCCTTGTCCAGCCGGTGCACGATGCCTGGGCGGCGAACGCCGCCGATACCGGAAAGGCTGTTGCCGCAATGGTGGATCAGGGCATTGACCAGGGTTCCGGTCCAATTGCCGGCGGCGGGATGAACGACCAGTCCGGCCGGCTTGGAGATGACGATGACATCGTCGTCCTCGTAAAGCACGTCGAGCGGAATATCCTCGCCCTGAGGCGTCGGATCTTCCGGTTCGGGCAACATGATCTCATAGACGTCGCCGGGGCGCACCTTGCGCTTGGCGTCTGTTACCGCTGCGCCCTTCAGCGTAACGGCGCCATCCTTGATGAGTCCTTGCACGCGGCTGCGGGAAAATTCCTCGCCGATCTCGGCCGTCAGCCATGAATCCAGCCGTCCTTCGGCATTTTCATCGGCGGTTAGGACTTTTCTATTGTCCGCGGCTTCTTTAAAGGGGTCGCTCAAACATATTCTCCGGCGCACAAAGCGCTCTACTGGAAGCAAGGACGCATCGATGACGAATCTCGAGCCAGACGATCAAGAGGAAAAGCCCCTCGATCCGGCCCTGGAGAAAGTCCGACGCAAGATGATCCGCCTGCAGATCGTCTCCGCGGCCGTCATGGTGGTGAGCCTTATGGCCGTGTTCGGCGCCGTTGTCTACAAGACGATGAAGCCAGCGGCCAAGCCCGCAGGTCAGACGGCTTCCAGCATTCCGTCCGATGCCCCGGTCGCCGTGACGGCATTGCTGCCCGCGGGATTTACCGTCCAATCCACGGCGCTCTCGGGCAATCAGGTGCTGTTCTATGGCACGCTTGCCGGCGGCCAGCGTCAGGCTATCGTCTTCGATTACGGTATCGGCCGCATCGTGGCGACCATATCGCTGTCCAACTGACGGCATGACGATGACGAGCGCGCGGCTCATCGAGATAACGCATCCCGACGATCCGCGCATCGCCGAATTCCGCAATATCCGCGAACGCGATCTGACAGGTCGGGAGAACCGGTTCATAGCGGAAGGGACCGTCGTGCTGCGGCTTCTCGCCGCTGCGCATGCGGCAGCCGGGGATTTCCTCGCTGAGAAAGTGCTGCTGCTCAAAAACCGCGTGGCCGGGTTGAGCGACATCATCGACACCTTCCCATCGGATGTTCCGATCTACGTCGCCGAAGCCGAGGTGCTCGATGGCATTGTCGGCTTCCATCTCCATCGCGGTGTTCTGGCGCTGGGGCGAAGAACAGCTGAAGACGGGACGAGCGGCCTATTCGACCGCCTCCCAAAGCAGTCGCTGGTGCTCGTCGGCTGCGGCATTTCCAATCATGACAATATGGGTTCGATGTTCCGCAATGCTGCGGCCTTCGGCGCGGCTGCGGTGCTGCTCGACGAAAGCTGTTGCGATCCGCTTTATCGCAAGGCGCTGCGGGTTTCGGTCGGATCGATCCTGACCGTGCCCTATCGCCGGCAATCAAGCGGCGTTCAGCTGCTTGCGGGGCTTGCCGAGCATGGCTTTGCGATCTGGAGTCTGTCGCCGCGAGGTGCGGTCGATATTCGCGATGTCCCGGTTTCGGAGCGCATGGCGCTCGTGGTCGGCACGGAAGGGGACGGCCTGCCCCAAAGCATTCTTTCCGCCTTCGGCAGCGTGCGGATTCCGCAGGCGCCGGGATTGGATAGCCTCAATGTCGCGACGGCGAGCGGCATCGCCCTTTTCGAGATGGCCGCGAAGAACGGGCGCATCTGAGCGGGTTGCTCCCTGGAGCTTACGGATGCTTCGGCAGTATGGCGGCGACGCGGTCGGCGAGGCTGATGCGCGCGCCGGGTTCGGCGGGCTCCTGATCTTTCGGCAGGAGATCGAAGATCGGCGAGCCGTCGCCTTCCTTGAGTGCCGTCAGCGCCACCATGCTGGCGGCGATCTTGGCAATCTCCTCGCGCATGGCATCGTCATGCGCTGGCGTGCGGGCCTTCAGCAGGCGGTCCGATAGGGCCGCTGCCCGATTGCGAACCTCTTCCGTCATCTGGGCGATTTCATCTTCCACTTTTCGTTCCGGTTCCGCCATCTGCGGCGGCTCGCTTATGGTTCCTTGCTCACTGGCGCTGCCCGCAATTATCGATGCGGCAGCGAGTTTCGGCGTTCTTGTGGCCCTCTTCGGCGGTGTGAGGCCAGCGGCGCGCAGCGCCTTGCCGGCTTCCTTCGATTCCTTGATGGCAGCCTCCAGCCGCTCCCTCAGGCGAACGACATCCTGGGCGTGGCGTTCAATCGCGGTTTCCTTGTCGGCGCTGCCGGCAATCTCGCGGTTGAGGCGTTCCTCAAGCCGCTTGTTCTTGTCGCTTTCCTGGCGTAGCGATTGCTCGGCATCCGCGGCGCGCAGGCTTGCCGCATTCAGCTCCTGGCGCAGCGTATCGCGCTCGTCGCGTAATGTGTTGATGCGCAGCTTCAGACTCTCGATCTCGGTTTCGCGGGCTGCCAGATCGATCCTGAGATTGTCGGCATCGGCACCCATTTTCGTCATCCGTTTGCGCAGGCTGTCAATATCCGCCTCTTTCTCGGCGCTGGCCTGCTCGGCGGCGTGGATGCTCGATTTCAGCTGGCTGATATAGCTCTCTTCCTGGCGCAGACGCGAGCGCAGTTCGCCTGCCTCCACCTCCAGATCGTCGATGCGCGTCTGCAGCTCCCCGCTTGCGGCGGAGAGCCGGCTCGCTTCCTGCTGAAGTTTGCCATTCTGAATCTGCAGCGCAACGGTCTTGTCACGCTCCTGCGTCAGGGCATGTTCGGTCCGCGCGTTTTCGGCTGCGAAGAGCGCGCGCGCCATGTCTTTCTGCGCGCGCACTTCCTGCGGGCTCAAGGGCATAGTCGCCTTCAAGCGTTTCTCGGTGAACCAGACGATGCGACGATGGATTGCCGGCGCGATGAGAAAGACCAGTAGAGCGGCCGTCAGAAAGCCCAATCCGAACAAGAGAGCAAATTGAATCACGACGCAGCCAGTATTCTGGAGTTATGTTCGATATCGATAAAATGATTAATCATGGGTTAGCCATGCGGGCAAGCGTTTAACGCGGATATGGTTTATCGGCGCGGAGCCGGTTTGGCGGAAAGAAAAGGCCCGCAACTGAAGCGGGCCAAGGCGTGCGCTGCTTGGGAGATCGTATCAGAGGATTGGTTCAGAAAGGATTCCAGGTCGGGTTCGGCGTGACTTTGAGATAGCCCATGTTGATGCCAAGGCGTGCGCCAAGGCCGGTGCGGATCGGAACGAGCACGATGTTGTTGTTCTTCAGGACAGTCATGCCGAAGCCGGCAACCACGAATGCCTGGCCGCTGACGCCGCCGAAGCGGGTGTAGACGCTGTTGATGCTCGGCAGATCATAGACCAGCATCATGACGCGGGTGCCCTGGCCGCCGTAGTCGAAGCCGAGCGATGGTCCCTGCCAGTAGAGCGGATGCTCGCCGGCATTCTTGGTGTTGAGCTGGCCTTCGCCGTAGGTCAGGCCTGCGAGGAACGCGCCGGAACCTTCCTGACCGAGGATGTAGCCATTCGGCAGGCCATACTGCTGGAAGGCGCGCTCGACCACCTTGGCAAGGCCACCGCTGGTGGAGCCGAAGAAGGAGTGGCCGGCATCGACGATTTCCTGAGCCGAATATTGATTGGTGGGCGCGGCAGCGGCCTGACGGGCCGGCAACGCGAAACTCACAAATGCGACAATGGCCAGAATCAGGCCGAGGCCGAGCGTTCTGGTGCCGGGGCTTGGCATTCTCTTCAGGAATTCATAGCGCATGGAAGTCTTCCGTTCATCATGGTCGGTGCAACAGGGACGAATAGGCGACGCATTCGCCTGAATGCGCCATGCATGGCACGCCCCCATTTTTTCAGACCATTTCGCCCATCTCTCGCAGGACGAATCGCGTGCGAAAAAGTCTGATGGTGATGAATGCATTTTGCGTCGATGGTCTTAACAATCGGTTTACCAAATATGGTGTCATTATGGCGCGCGGTACACTGGCTGCGAAACCCTCGAGCAACCTTACCGTGGCAAGGTGGAACTACTCGCTTTGCCCTGTCAGCATTCAGGAGACAATGAATGTCGAAAAATCCCAATCTCACTCTGACCGGACCGGATCTGGCCGCGCTGCTGTGCAGCCGCGTCTGCCATGACGTGATCTCGCCGGTCGGGGCGATCAACAATGGCCTGGAGCTGCTCGACGAGGGTGGTGCCGACGCCGACGCGATGGATCTGATCCGCACCAGTGCGCTCAACGCTTCCGTCCGCCTCAAATTCGCGCGTCTTGCCTTTGGCGCGTCCGGTTCGGTCGGCGCGTCGATCGACACCGGCGAGGCGGAGCGGGCCGCCAAGGATTTCGCCGCCGCCGAGAAGAAGACCGAGGTTAGCTGGGTCGGTCCGCGCGCGATCATCGCCAAGAACCGCGTGAAGCTGCTGCTCAATCTCTTCCTCGTTGCCTATGGCGCCATTCCGCGCGGCGGCAATATCGAGGTGACACTCGAAAATCCCGAATTCGAGGCAAAGTTCACGATCACCGCCAAGGGTCGGCTGATGCGAATACCACCGAAGTTCGCCGAGATTTGCTCCGGCACGCTGGAGGAAGCCATCGATGCTCACTCGATCCAGCCCTATTACACGGTGCTGCTGGCCGAGGAGAGCGGCATGGAGCTCTCCTACAATGCGACTCCGGAGGAATTAACCTTCGTAGCGACCATGGCTGCCCAAGCCGCGGAGTAAGCGGGTCGATCCATTGATGTTTAGCCCGCAGTCGGTCATCGGCTGCGGGCTTATCTTTTCGTGTATCGAAAATTCTGTGCAATCTTGGAGTTGTCCGCTCAATTGATAATGTAGCGGTAACGAATCCTTAGCTTGCTGCTCCTATCGTTTCAATTTGAAGCCGGCATCGATGATGGCGGCTGATGCCAGGGAGCTCACACATGCAGCGGTTCATGATAACGGATACATCGGATGTCGTACGCAAGGTCGGCAAACGAATCCTGTCCGAGCTGGATTTTCTCGTGAGCGAAGCCGGAGATGCGCGCGAAGCGCTGATGCGCTGCCAGGCCGAAATGCCAGATTATCTGATCGTCGATGCCGGCATGGAAGGGGCACTCGAGCTCATCGCCAGCATCCGCGCCATGCCCGATGGCAAGGACGTGAAGATCTATTACTGCGTTATCGAGGCCGACCTTCGCAAGCTGATGGCCGGAAAGCGCGCGGGCGCAACGGATTTTCTGCTGAAGCCATTCGATCGCAAGATCCTGACGGCCATCTTCGGCAATCGTGCCGCCGCCGCCTGATTTCAATGAGATACATCGAAACAAGGATAGCCGCCCTTCGAGGCGGCTATTATTTTGCGCTGCATTGAGGCCAACAAAAAATCCCGCCTCGAAAGACGGGATTTCTGTGTGTCGGCGGTAAAGGCGGGGAGGCGGCTCAGGCGCTTTCGGCGAAATCGCTGCTGTCGGGCTCGCGCAACACATAGCCGCGGCCCCAGACCGTTTCGATGTAGTTGGCGCCGCCGGCGGCATTTGCCAGCTTCTTGCGGAGCTTGCAGATGAAGACGTCGATGATCTTCAGTTCCGGCTCGTCCATGCCGCCATAGAGGTGGTTGAGGAACATTTCCTTGGTGAGCGTCGTGCCCTTGCGCAGCGAGAGCAGCTCCAGCATCTGATATTCCTTGCCGGTCAGATGCACGCGCTGTCCGCCGACTTCGACGGTCTTGGCGTCGAGGTTGACGATGAGCTCGCCGGTCATGATGACAGACTGGGCATGGCCCTTGGAACGGCGGACGATGGCGTGGATGCGGGCGACCAGCTCATCCTTGTGGAAAGGCTTGGTCATATAGTCGTCGGCGCCGAAGCCGAGGCCGCGAACCTTGTCCTCGATGCCGGCCATGCCGGAGAGGATGAGGATCGGTGTCTTGACCTTCGAGAGGCGCAGCGTGCGCAGCACTTCGTAGCCGGACATGTCGGGAAGGTTGAGATCGAGAAGGATGATGTCGTAGTCGTAGAGCTTTCCGAGATCGACGCCTTCTTCACCGAGATCGGTTGTATAGACGTTGAAACTTTCGGATTTGAGCATCAGCTCGATGCTCTGCGCTGTCGCGCTATCGTCTTCAATGAGTAGAACCCGCATAATTGTCCCCTTTACCGCCGCCGAAAGGTCGTCAGCCCCTTAACGCGATACCGATCAAATCACTGCTTGATTTGGAAGCTGCCATGCAATGGTTAACAAATTCTGATTCACTCTGGCAAGTCGTATCGAATTTATTAAATAATTTTTCCATTGCACTGTTTTCCAACGACAATCAGTAAAATCGACTCCTAAAGTATTGCATTAACAACCAACGCCAAGTGATTCATCTGACTCACCAATGCCGACATGTCGAATTCCGACCACAACATTTACCGAGCCTTAAATCATTGCGCCTATCATTAACGATGCCCGTAAACGAAAGGTTACCAGCGGTAGGCTTTTATTAAGATCGCTGGAAATTTTTTTAACCAAGCCGTCTCAAAGCGGTTCGGCGAACGGGAATATCGAGAGCCGGGGTCTCGCATCACGGGAGTAATGCGTATGAAGTCACGTGAGAGCCTTGTTCGCCTGAAAGAGTTTCAGGTGAACGAAAAACGCCGTCAGTTGCAGCAGCTGCAGATGATGATGGCGGAATTTGACCGCATGACGAAGGAACTGGAAAGCCAGATCGTCGTCGAGGAGAAGAAGTCCGGCATTTCCGATCCGAGCCATTTTGCCTACCCGACCTTTGCCAAGGCTGCCCGCCAGCGTGCGGACAATCTGCAGGTGTCGATCCGGGAGCTGCAGGTTCAGGAAGAGGCGCTGGAAAATTCGCTTGAGGAAATGCAGGCCGAATATGCCAAGGCCGCAGCGCTTGAAGAGCGTGATGGTTCGGGTCCGGCGCGGGCACGCGCCTGAGATCGCAATTCCGTCTTCTCCTTCGGATCAAGCATGATTGCGTTCCGGTACGGAGCTTATCTTCGGAATGCGAAGAGTATGATGGAAGCGCATGAAGGCTGCGCATGACTGGCCGTGACGGGGCCGGCCATGCGCAGCTTTTGCGTTTTCGGAGATAATCCGACCGATTGGACGGATTTTGTCCCGCTTGGTCATGCGATGCGCGCGTGCGACGCGTGCTGCCGTGCTTAAAGCACCGCGTTTTAGAGATTAACGACGTCGCGCCAGTCATCATGACGTTGCGCCTGAGCCTTCAAGAAGGGACAGAGCGGGATGATTTTCCAGCCGCCACAGCGCGCCTCTTCGACGGCGTGAAGCGCCAGCGCCTGGCCGACTCCCTTGCCACGCAGGGCATCCGGCACGCCGGTATGATCGACGATGATCAGCTTGGGAGACGTGCGGGAAAAGGTCATCTCCGCCTCGTAGCCTTCGACCGTTGCAACATAACGGCCGCCGGATGCATTGTTTTCGTTGCGGATATCCATGATTTTCTCCCTTGTCGCATCTGATGCAATGAGGATTGCATGTGCTCCGGCGTCTGCCAACCGTCGAGATTGTTAACGGATCGTCTCCGTTTAGGTTGATGTCAAAAATACGGACCGGCCAAGCCCTTTAGCGTAGGCGAGGCGAGCAATGCGCGGGCGCCCTTCAATAAAATAATTCGGGCCTCTTTCGCAAGAAAAGAGGCCCGAACACAAAATAGAATAAAGGTGGTGCTGTCGCTGCTGTCAGTGGCGATACTGCTGTATGCGGGTCGTCCGGAGGCCGGCAAGGCCATGGGTATTGATGGACGACTGCCAGGAGAGGAACTCTTCGACGGTCAACGTATAACGTTCGCAGGCTTCTTCCAAGCTGAGCAGACCACCACGCACGGCGGCGACAACCTCAGCTTTACGACGAATGACCCAGCGGCGCGTATTCGGCGGCGGAAGGTCTGCTATCGTCAGCGGGCTGCCATCGGGGCCGATGACATACTTCACTCGGGGACGTATCATTTCGGTCATTGGACTCTCTACACACACTCAAGACCACGTGTGGCACTCTAGCTTGCCACATTTAAAAATTGCCTAAGCACATGGTAAGACTTTGCTAATAATTTTAATCAATGTGGCGAAGTGCTGATTTGCATATGTTTCGCCTGAGAAAAATGCGCCAAAGCCCCTGTTATTTCAGGGAAAATCGCATTCATTCTATGATTTTTTGTCAGTGAAAACTTACGCTTTCGGGCCGAAATTAGCCGCTCCGTTCGGCTACTCGCGCGTTCGAGAAAAGCTGCAGAAGTTGTTTTTACTTGCAAAAATAAACTTACGCCGAGACGCCGTGCTTCTGTCCGCCCCAGCAGATGAAGTGCGGATTGGCGAAGTCGACGTCCGCGTACTGGTCGGTCTTGCCGTAGGTCAGAAGGCCACCCTCGACCGTGACAGTCTTGCCGCCCGCCGCCCGCAACACGGCATCGCCGGCTGCCGTGTCCCATTCCATGGTCCGGCCAAAACGCGGATAGACATCTGCCTTGCCCTCAGCGAGCAGGCAGAATTTCAGCGACGAACCGATCGATGTACAGCCGGAGACCGCATTGTCGGTGAGAAAGCCTTCGGTTTTCGCATTGCTATTGCAGCGGCTGGCAAGCGCCGTCAGCTTGGCCGGCGGTTCACGCACCGCAATATTGACGCGGCTAGTAATGGCAAAATACTTGTCCACCATCAGCTTGCGCGCCCTGCCGGGCTCGCCAGTAAAGGCGACGCCGAGCGCCGGTGCGTAGACGATGCCGATGAGGGGAATACCGTCTTCGATATAGGCGATGTTGACGGTGAACTCATCGCGATGCTCGATGAACTCTCGGGTGCCATCGAGCGGGTCCACGAGAAAGAAGGCGCGGCCACGCACATCCGGAATCTTGCCGGCTGAAACCTGCTCTTCGGCAATGGCCGGGATATACGGAAAATCGCGCTCGAGGTGTCTGAGAATGATGTGTTCGGCCCGCTCGTCGGCCAGTGTGACGGGGCTCATGTCCTGCTTCAAGGCAACGGAATAGCCGGCACGATAGACCTCCAGGATGGCCTTTCCTGCCTCAAGCGCCGCCTTTTCAAATGTTGCAAGCATGTGCTTCTTCGTCTTCCGCGCGCTGTCTGCGCCTGAACTCTCCAGACATTATATATAAGAATATATAAGAAGTTGCGATTGCGAAGTTTAGACTTCCGATGCCCGGCTTTCCTGGCCATAGCGCTTGCGCGAGGGTTTAGCAACAGCGGCCCGGAAGGCAGGTCTTTTGGCAGGCCGGCCATGTATCCCTTCCGCAGCAGATACCGTCCATCACTGCGCATTCGGAAAAGATCATGTTCTGTTTGCGAAGCTTTTTCGCTCTTTCGGGACTTGTCGTTTTTATTGCATATGCGAATGTGCGGCCGGGTAGTGATCAGGATGAATGCATGCGTTATTCGGCTTATCAGCTTTTAAAACAGGCGTTTTCAGGCAATCGCCATTGGCAGCCGGTGTGGCGGACGCCGGAGCCGAAACCACATTATGACGTGATCATCGTCGGCGGCGGCGGACATGGCCTGGCAACTGCCTATTACCTCGCCAAGGAATTCGGCATTACCAATGTCGCAGTGCTGGAAAAGAGCTATATCGGCTCCGGCAATGTCGGCCGCAACACGACGATCATCCGTTCCAATTATTTGCTGCCCGGCAACGAACCCTTCTACGAATTCTCGATGAAGCTGTGGGAAGGGCTTGAGCAGGATTTCAATTATAACGCCATGGTGTCCCAGCGCGGCATCGTCAATCTGTTCCATTCCGATGGCCAGCGCGATGCCTATGCCCGGCGCGGCAATGCCATGCGCATGCACGGCGTCGATGCGGAACTGCTCAATCGCGAGCAGGTCCGCCGGATGATGCCCTATCTGAATTTCGATCATGCCCGCTTTCCGATCCTCGGCGGCCTTTTGCAGCGCCGCGGTGGCACGGCGCGGCACGATGCGGTTGCCTGGGGCTATGCGCGCGGCGCCGACAGCCGCGGGGTCGATCTCATCCAGCAATGCGAGGTGATCGGCATTCGCCGCGACGAGGGCGGTGCTGTGACGGGGGTCGAAACCAACCGCGGCTTCATCGGCTGCAACAAGCTGGCGCTTGCGGCCGCAGGTCATACGTCGATTCTCGGCAATATGGCTGACCTGGAGCTGCCGATCGAAACGCATGTGCTGCAGGCTTTCGTTTCCGAAGGGCTGAAGCCTGTTATCGACAATGTCATCACCTATGGCGCGGGACACTTCTATATATCCCAATCCGACAAGGGCGGCTTGGTCTTCGGCGCCGATATCGATTACTACAGCTCCTATGCGCAGCGCGGCAATCTCGCCACCGTCGAGCATACGATGGAGGAGGGGGTGGCGCTTATCCCCGGCCTGTCGCGGGTGCGCGTGCTGCGCACCTGGGGCGGCGTCATGGATATGAGCATGGACGGCTCGCCGATCATCGATCGCACGCCCATCGAAAATCTCTATCTGAACTGCGGCTGGAACTATGGTGGCTTCAAAGCGACGCCCGCCTCCGGCTTCTGCTTCGCGCATCTGATCGCCAGGGGCGAGAGCCACGATGTCAGCCGCCTTCTGAGGCTTGACCGTTTCGAGCGCGGCTTTGCGATCGACGAAGGCGGCAAGGGTCCGCAGCCGAACCTGCATTGAGGGCACAATACCAATGGCAAGCTTGATCAACTGCCCGCATTGCGGCGTGCGACCCAAGGAAGAATTCTCCATTCGCGGCTCAGCCTCCGTTGTCCGGCCGGCGCCGACCGCGCCGGATGAGGACTGGAACCGCTACGTCTTCATCCGAGACAACGAGCGCGGCCGGATTGAGGAATATTGGCATCATAGCGCCGGATGCCGCCGCTGGCTGGTCGTCGAGCGCAGCAATGTCACGCACGAGGTCTTTTCCGTTACCGATGCCGAGGACAAGGCAAAGGAGGCGACGCGATGACCTCTTATCGTCTGTCGAGCGGCGGTCTCGTCAATCGCAGCCGCCCACTGTCCTTCCAGTTCGACGGCAAGGAAATGAAGGGTCTGGAAGGCGACACACTCGCCGCCGCCCTGCTTGCCAATGACCAGATACTGGTTGGCCGCAGCTTCAAATATCATCGGCCGCGCGGCATCCTGACGGCCGGTTCGGCGGAGCCCAACGCGCTCGTCACCATCGGCAAGGATGGCCGCACCGAGCCGAATACGCGTGCTACCGTCGCCGAGCTCTATCAGGGCATGAGTGCGGTGAGCCAGAACCGCTGGCCGTCGCTGAAGTATGATTTTGGCTCGATTAATGGGGTATTCTCCCCCTTCCTCGGGGCTGGCTTTTACTACAAGACTTTCATGTGGCCGGCTGCCTTCTGGGAAAAGGTCTATGAGCCGCTGATCCGGCGCGCTGCCGGCCTCGGCAAGGCGGTCATGCAGGCCGATCCGGACCGGTACGAAAAGGCCTGGGCGCATTGCGACCTGCTCGTGATCGGCTCCGGTCCGGCGGGGCTAATGGCGGCTCTGACCGCCGCCCGCGCGGGCTTGCGTGTCGTATTGGCCGACGAAGGCTTTAGACTTGGCGGCTCGCTATTGTCGGAAAAGCTGACGATCGGCGGCGCTTCCGCTGATGTTTTCGTGCAGGCAACGCTTGAGGAATTGCAGAGCTTCGAGAACGTCACTTTGATGCCGCGTACCACCGTATTCGGTTGGTATGATGGCAATGTTTTCGGTGCCGTCGAGAAGGTGCAGAAGCATGTGGCGATGCCATTGGCCGACCTGCCGGTGGAGCGGCTCTGGCGCATCGCCGCCAAGCGCGCCATCCTTGCCTCGGGCGCCGAAGAGCGACCGCTGGTGTTCGGCGGCAATGATCGCCCGGGCGTGATGATGGCCAGTGCCATGCGCAGCTATCTCAATCGCTATGGCGTCGTTGCCGGGCAGAAGGTTACCGTCTTCACCAATGGCGGCTCCGGATACCGAACTGCCGCCGATCTCGCCGCTGCAGGCGTGGAGATTTCGGCAATCCTCGACACGCGAGCCGCGTCGGCCGATGTTGCTCCGCAAGGCGTGCGCGTGGTTCATGCGGCAAGCGTCCACGCGACCAAAGGCAAATATCGCATCAGTGGCGTCATTGCAGACCGCGGCGGGCTGGATGAGCTGATCGCCTGCGATGCGCTGGCCATGTCGGGTGGCTGGTCACCGATCATCCATCTTGCCTGCCAGCGGGGTGCCAAGCCGGTCTGGTCCGACGAGAAGCAGGCCTTCATCGCACCGATCGTCTCTGGCGAGCTGGAGATTGCCGGTTCGGCTGCGGGTATCGAGAGCGTTTCCGGCTGCCTCGCCGATGGCGCGCAGAAGGCGCGAGGGGTCATCGAAAGCCTGGGCCGCACGGCTCATGCGGAAGATTTGCTTGAAGTTGATGGCGAGTACGATCCATCCTTCGCGGCGATCTGGCATGTGCCGGGCGCGAAAGACAAGGCATTCGTCGACTTCCAGAACGACGTCCATACCAAGGATCTTGGCCTCGCGCTGCGCGAAGGCTTCGGCCATGTGGAGCATGCCAAGCGCTATACGACAAGCGGCATGGCGACGGACCAGGGCAAGCTTGGCAATGTCAACGCCGCCGGCATCATCGCCGGCATGCGCGGCATCAGCCCGGCCGCCGTCGGCACCACGACATTCAGGCCCTTCTACACGCCAGTGTCCTTCGGTGCGCTGGCGGGAACCGCACGCGACAAGCATGCGCAGCCGGTTCGGGAATCGCCGCTGCATGGATGGGCGAAGAAGAATGGCGCGAGCTTCGTCGAGGCCGGCCTCTGGTATCGTTCGTCTTGGTTTGCCCGACCGGGCGAGAAGGGCTGGCGCGACAGTGTGGACCGCGAAGTCCTCAACGTCCGCAACAATGTTGGGATCTGCGACGTGTCGACTCTCGGCAAGATCGAGATTTTCGGCAAGGATGCGGCTGAGTTCCTCAATCGCCTCTATTCCAACGCCTTCCTGAAACTACCGATCGGCAAGGCGCGCTATGGCTTGATGCTGCGCGAAGACGGCATGGTTTTCGATGACGGCACGACGAGCCGGCTGACGCCTGACCATTTCTTCATGACGACCACGACGGCGATGGCCGGCGAAGTGATGACGCATATGGAATTTTGCGCGCAGACGCTTTGGCCGCAACTCGACGTTCGCTTCGTGTCCTCGTCCGATCAATGGGCGCAGATGGCGATTGCCGGCCCGAAGGCGCGGCTGGTGCTGGAGCAGATCGTGGAAGACGATATCTCCGACGCGTTCTTCCCCTTCCTTGCTGCAGCCGAAATCATGCTGAAGGGTGGGCTCAGGGCACGCCTGTTCCGCATCTCTTTCTCGGGCGAGCTCGCCTATGAACTCGCGGTGCCGGCCGGCTATGGCGAGGCGGTGGCTGATGCCATCATGGAGGCCGGCAAGGCGCATGGCGTCTGCCCCTATGGCGTCGAAGCGCTCAACGTGCTGCGTATCGAGAAGGGACATGTCACCCATAACGAACTCGATGGCCGCACCACGCCTGACGATGTCGGGCTTGGTCGCATGATGTCGACGCAGAAGCCGGATTTCATTGGCAAGCGGCTATCTACCCGCTTCGGCCTGACTGCTGCCGACCGCGGCCAGCTTGTGGGCCTGAAGCCGATCGATACGGCCAAGGAAATTCACGCCGGCGCGCATATTTTGAAGGAAGGCGCGAGACCTTCGACGGTGAACGATCAGGGGCATGTTTCCTCAGCGTGCTTCTCGCCGACGCTCGGCCATTCCATCGCGCTCGCTTTCCTGAAGTCGGGCCGGGAACGCATCGGCGAGCGCGTGGTCGTCTGGGACGGATTGCGGGGTGAGGAAGTGGCAGCAGAGGTTTGCAGCCCGGTCTTCGTCGATCCCGACAACAAGAAGCTTTTGGGGTGATGGATTGATGAGCGTCGCGTTTCAGAACAGGCATGTGCTGGAAGATCATATTTCCGGCTTCGAAGCTGCCGCCAATCCGAATCATCTCGCCGTCGTGCGTCATCCGGCCATCTTCTCTGTGCTCGCCAGGGCCGGCGATCAAGACGGTATTCTGGCCAGCCTGAAGGCATTGAAGGATGTATCGGTTCGCGATGTCGGACCGAGGGAATGGTTCGTGGTATCGGAGACGCTCAGCGCCGATAGCGTCGCGCGGGATCTCTTCACGCTCGATCCCGCCCGGGCCTCTTTCTTCGAGCAGAGTGACGGTCGCGTCATGCTTCGCATTTCTGGTCCCAGCGTTCGCCGTATCCTTGCCAAATGCGTGGCGGTCGACTTGCATCCGCAGGTTTTTGCCGAGGGGCAGTCGGCCAACATGCTGTGCTGTCACGTCAGCGCCAATGTTGCCCGCACCGGTCCGGATCATTTCGAAATCATCGTGCCGCGCTCCTATGCCGGCAGTGTCTTCGAAGAGATTATGGAGATGGGGCGGGAGTTCGCGCTCACGGCCGGTTTCGCCGACTGAAAAGCCTCGTGGCGGCGGAGGTCGAGCGCCTTGCCGACCGGCCTTTGCCGTCGATAGCCGATGGCGCGATCCGAACAATTGCGATGGCGCAAACAGACATATTGGTTTCGCAGTTCGGGCTATTTGGCCTGTCGGATAGTCTCTAGGTTTCCTCTCAAATACGGTCGGTCGCGCGGGAAGACACCCGGCGGCTTCGTGCCGAAAACAGGGGATTCCCAATGAAAAGCCATGCCAAGGTCGTCGTCATCGGTGGCGGTGTCGTCGGATGTTCGGTGCTCTATCACCTGACGAAATTCGGCTGGACCGATGTCGTTCTGCTGGAGCGCTCCGAGCTGACATCCGGCTCGACCTGGCATGCGGCCGGCGGCATGCATACGATCAATGGCGATCCGAACGTTGCTAAGCTGCAGAAATATACGGTCGAGCTCTATAAGGAGATCGAGGAATATTCCGGCCAGGACATCGGCCTGCACCTCACCTCCGGCCTGATGCTGGCGGCCACCCCGCAGCGCTTCGACTGGCTGAAATCCATTCTCGCCAAGGGGCGCTACAATGGCCTGGAAGCGACGCTGCTGACGCCAAAGGAAGCGCATGAAATGATGCCGCTTCTCGATCCTGATCAGTTTGTCGGCGCGCTTTACGACCCCGTCGAAGGCCATCTCGACCCCTATGGCACCACGCATGCCTATGCTCGCTCGGCCAAGAAGAACGGTGCGGAAATCTACCTGCATACCAAGGTGGAAGAGCTGGTACAGCGCGAGGATGGTTCCTGGCGTGTCATCACCAACCAGGGCGAGATCATCGCCGAGCATGTCGTCAACGCCGCCGGTCTCTGGGCGCGCGAAGTCGGCCGTATGGTCGGGCTGGAGCTGCCGGTGCTCGCGATGGAGCATATGTATCTGATCACCGAGGACATGCCCGAGGTCATCGACTTCAACAAGACGACGGGCAAGGAGCTGATGCACTGCGTCGACTTCGATGGCGAGATCTATCTGCGCCAGGAGCGGCAGGGCATGCTGATGGGCACCTATGAAAAGGCCTGCCGTCCATGGTCGCCGGTGACGACGCCCTGGGATTTCGGTCACGAGCTGCTGGCCGAGGATATCGAGCGGATCACGCCGGAACTGGAAGTCGGCTTCCGCCATTTCCCGGCCTTCAACAATGCCGGCATCAAGAAGATCATCAACGGCCCCTTCACCTTTTCGCCTGATGGCAATCCGCTCGTCGGCCCCGTGCGCGGCTTGAGGAACTATTGGTCCGCCTGCGCCGTCATGGCCGGCTTCAGCCAGGGCGGCGGTGTGGGGCTCGCACTCGCCAACTGGATGATTTACGGCGATCCGGGCTTCGACGTCTTCGCCATGGACGTTTCGCGCTATGGCGACTACGCGACGCTCGCCTATACGAATGCCAAGGTACGCGAGAACTATGCTCGCCGCTTCTCGATCCGCTATCCCAACGAGGAGCTGCCGGCAGCACGTCCGCTGCTGACAACGCCGATCTACGACAAGCTGAAGCAGGCCGGCAGCGTATTCGGCGCTTATTATGGTCTCGAGCAAGCCCTGTGGTTCGCGCCGCAGGGCGAGGTCGACCAATTCTCCTGGCGCCGCTCCAACGACTTCGATGTCGTCGGCGCCGAAGCCAGGGCGGTGCGCGAGAGCGTCGGCCTAATGGAGACCTCCGGCTTTGCCAAATATTCGATTAAGGGACCGGGGGCGGAAGCTTTCCTCGATCGGCTGTTGAGCTGCCGCATTCCGGCCATTGGCCGGATGACGCTGGCACCGATGCTGAAGCACGACGGCAAGCTGATAGGCGATTTCACGCTGGCGAAGCTGGGCGAGGGGGATTTCCTTCTCATCGGCTCCGGCATTGCCGAAGCCTATCACATGCGCTGGTTTGAAGGACTGCTGCCGAAGGACGGCTCGGTTCGGCTCGAAGCACTCGGTCTTTCGCTCCTCGGCCTGTCGATCGCCGGTCCGAACGCCCGCAAGCTGCTGCAGAAGCTGACCCATCAGGATCTCTCGACCGCCGCCTTCCCGTTCATGTCCATTTGCCGCATGGATATCGGCATGGCGCCTGCGATCGTCGGCCGCGTTTCCTATACGGGCGACCTCGGCTATGAAATCTGGATGAAGCCGGAGCATCAGCGCTATATCTTTGACCTTCTGATGCAGGAAGGTGCCGAGTTCGGCATCCGGCTCTTTGGGCTGAGAGCGCTGAATGCGCTGCGCCTCGACAAATCCTATGGCAGCTGGGCGCGTGAATACCGACCACTCTATGGGCCGTTCGAGGCCGGCCTCAACCGATTCGTGGCGCTGTCCAAGGAGGCCGATTTCATCGGCAAGGCGGCCGCCGCCAAGGAAAAGGCGGAGGGCGGCACGTTGCGCCTGCGGACCTTCATCCTCTCGGCCAGGGATGCCGATGTCATCGGCGATGAGCCGATCTATCACAACGGGGCGGTCTGTGGCTGGGTGACGTCAGGCGGCTATGCTCATGCTTCCGGTCTTTCCGTCGCTGTGGGTTACGTGCCGAAGGAAATCGCCGACGAGGTGCAAGGCTGGTCGATCGAACTGCTCGGCGAACTCTTGCCGGCAAGGCTGCAGGCCGAGCCGCTGTACGATGCGGATGGTGCCAGGATGCGGGCGTAAAGTCGCGGTTCAGGCGATCACTGTGGCGGGCCTGACGAGGCCTGCCTCTGACAAGAGCTCTTCAGAGTGCAGGCGCCGCTTCACGGTTTTGGCTAATTTTGAGCCATGGCCTGCCGCTTTCGTGTCATTTTTGGTCGGATTCGCATCAGCGCACAGCGATTTGAAAAGAATTTGTCAATTTCTCGCCTTTTTGGCTTCACATTTCCTTCGAAACCAGTATGGAATCGCGCCCATAGGCCTCTAGAAGGAACCTAAAAAAGCAATAAGAGATGCGGTCGTATGACGCCGCATCCAGGGGAAATGATATATGGATTATTTTATCCAGCAGCTCTTAAACGGGCTGACTCTCGGGTCGATCTACGGCCTGATCGCCATTGGTTACACCATGGTTTATGGCATCATCGGCATGATCAACTTTGCCCACGGTGATGTGTTCATGCTCGGCGGTTTCGCCGCTCTTATCACCTATCTCGTTCTCATTTCGCTCTTCGCCGGCCTGCCGGTCGCGATCATGCTGCTTGTCATGCTGATCGTCGCCATGCTGATGACGAGCCTGTGGAACTGGGTGATCGAGCGGGTGGCTTATCGGCCGCTGCGCGGATCGTTCCGCCTCGCGCCGCTCATCACGGCAATCGGCATGTCGATCGTTCTGTCGAACTTCATCCAGGTTGCACAGGGCCCGCGCAACAAGCCGATCCCGACGCTGGTGGGCGATGTCTACAATTTCGGTGGCGTCTCGCTGTCTCTGAAGCAGATAATCATCTTCATCATCACCGTCGTGCTGCTGGCCGCCTTCTGGTACATCGTCAACAAGACGGCGCTTGGGCGTGCCCAGCGGGCGACCGAGCAGGATCGCAAGATGGCGGCGCTGCTCGGCATCAATGTCGACCGCACCATCTCCATCACTTTCATCATGGGTGCGGCGCTCGCTGCTGTCGCCGGCACGATGTATCTGATGTATTATGGTGTCGCCAACTTCACAGACGGTTTCGTGCCGGGCGTCAAGGCTTTCACGGCGGCGGTTCTGGGCGGCATCGGCTCGCTTCCGGGCGCTGTTCTCGGCGGCCTGATGATCGGCTTCATCGAGTCCTTCTGGTCTGGCAATTTTCCCATCGCGTATAAGGATGTCGCCACGTACGGCATCCTTGCCTACGTGCTGATCTTCAAGCCGACGGGCATTCTCGGTCGGCCGGAAGTCGAAAAGGTATAACGCCATGGCAAATTCAAACTTCGTTGCAGGCAAGACCGCGCCCGGTCTTGTCCAGAAGGGGATTACGGACGCCCTCTGGACCGCTGTCATATCCTTCGGCATGTTCGTCCTCTATATCGGTCTCAAGACCGATCAGAATATGGACAACAAGCTGATTATCGTGCAGCGCTGGGGTCTTCTGGCGATCATCGTCGCGATCGCTACCGTCGGCCGCTTCATCATGACGATCTTCGTCCAGCCTTATCTGGCGGCGCGAAAGGCAGCCAAGGCCAAGGTCGTGCAGGTAGAGGGCGAACAAAGCTTCGTCTCCAAGCATTTCAACAAGATCGCCCTTGTGTTTCTGCTGATCTATCCGATAGCGGCGGTGGCTATCCTTGGGCCGCAAGGTGCGCTGACCTATGTCGACAATTTCGGCATCCAGATCCTCATCTATGTGATGCTTGCCTGGGGTCTGAACATCGTCGTCGGCCTCGCCGGTCTGCTCGACCTGGGATATGTCGCCTTCTATGCGGTCGGCGCCTATTCCTATGCTCTGCTGTCGATGCATTTCGGCCTATCCTTCTGGCTGCTTCTGCCGATTTCGGGCATTCTGGCAGCGCTTTGGGGGATGGTCCTGGGCTTTCCGGTGCTGCGCCTCAGGGGTGATTACCTGGCGATCGTGACGCTTGCCTTCGGTGAAATCATCCGCATCGTGCTGACCAACTGGACCGATGTGACGCAGGGAAGCTTCGGCATCTCCAACATCACCAAGGCATCGCTTTTTGGCCTGTATACCTTCGATATGAAGGATCCGCACAACTTCGTCCGCAGTTTCGGTCTGCCGATCTCGTCGGCCTGGTACAAGGTTTTCCTGTTCTACGTGATCCTGCTGCTCTGCATGCTGACCGCCTATGTCACCATCAGGCTGCGCCGCATGCCGATCGGACGTGCGTGGGAAGCGTTGCGTGAGGATGAAATCGCCTGCCGTTCGCTCGGCATCAATACGGTGACGACGAAGCTGACGGCTTTTGCCACCGGCGCCATGTTCGGCGGCTTTGCCGGCTCCTTCTTCGCGGCACGTCAGGGTTTCGTCTCGCCGGAATCCTTCGTGTTCCTCGAATCCGCTGTGATCCTCGCTATCGTCGTTCTCGGCGGCATGGGGTCGCTGAAGGGCATCGCGATTGCCGCGATCGCCATGGTTGGCGGCACCGAATTGCTGCGCAACATGAGCTTTCTCAAGACCGGGCTGGTCTTCGGCGATACGACGATCATTCCCGGTTTCGGCCCGGACTTTACACCGGAACTCTACCGCATGCTGATCTTCGGCCTCGCTATGGTGGTCGTTATGATCTTCAAGCCGCGCGGCTTTGTCGGCACGCGCGAGCCGACCGCTTTCCTCAAGGAGCGAAAAGCGGTTTCAGGCAGCTTTACCAAGGAGGGCCACGGCTGATGAACGCTGTGACCGCAAACCCCAGCGACGTCCTCTTGAAGGTCGACCATCTGTCAATGAAGTTCGGCGGCCTGATGGCGATCAACGACTTCTCGTTCGAGGCCAAGCGTGGCGATATCACCGCGCTGATCGGGCCGAACGGCGCCGGCAAGACGACCGTGTTCAACTGCATCACCGGCTTCTACAAACCGACGATGGGCATGCTGACGCTGCAGCAGAAGAGCGGCAAGGAATATCTCCTGGAGCGGCTGCCGGATTTCCGGATCACGCGCGAAGCCAAGGTGGCGCGTACCTTCCAGAATATCCGTCTGTTTTCGGGCCTCACCGTGCTCGAAAACCTGCTGGTGGCGCAGCACAACAAGCTGATGCGTGCCTCCGGCTACACGATCCTCGGCCTGCTCGGCATCGGTCCCTATCGAGCCGAAGCGAAGAATGCGATCGAATTGGCGCGCTTCTGGCTCGAAAAGGCCGATCTCATCGATCGCGCCGACGATCCTGCAGGCGACCTTCCCTACGGCGCGCAACGCCGCCTGGAAATCGCTCGTGCCATGTGTACGGGGCCGGAACTGCTTTGCCTGGACGAGCCGGCTGCCGGTCTCAATCCTCGCGAATCTCTGGTTCTCAACGAATTCCTTCGCAGCATCCGCAAGGACACCGGCACATCGATCCTGCTGATCGAACACGACATGTCCGTGGTCATGGAAATTTCCGACCATGTCATCGTGCTCGAATATGGGCAGAAGATCGCCGATGGCACGCCGGATGAGGTCAAGAATGATCCTCGCGTGATTGCCGCCTATCTGGGCGTCGAGGATGAGGAAGTGGAAGAGGTGATTGCCGAAGTCGAGCACCTCCAAGAGGGTGAACATTGATGGCGGGGCAACCACTTCTCAAAGTTGCGGGTGTCGAAACCTATTACGGCAATATCCGCGCCCTTGCCGGCGTCGATATCGAAGTCAATAGCGGCGAGATCGTCAGCCTGATCGGCGCCAACGGCGCCGGCAAATCGACGCTGATGATGACGATCTGCGGCAGCCCGCAGGCGCGCACCGGCTCGGTCACCTTCGACGGCCGCGATATCACGCGCATGCCGACGCATGAGATCGCGCGGCTTCGCATCGCGCAGTCGCCCGAGGGTCGGCGCATCTTTCCGCGCATGACCGTCTATGAAAACCTGCAGATGGGCGCGAGTCTCGACAAGCTCAAATATTTCAACGAGGACGTCGAGAAGATCTTCACGCTCTTCCCGCGTCTGAAGGAGCGCCAGTCGCAGCGCGGCGGAACGCTTTCGGGCGGCGAGCAGCAGATGCTGTCGATCGGCCGCGCACTGATGGCGCGTCCCAAGCTGCTGCTGCTGGACGAACCCTCGCTTGGCCTGGCGCCGCTGATCGTCAAGGGCATCTTCGAGGCGATCAAGGTTCTGAACCAGACCCAGGGGCTGACTGTGTTCCTCGTCGAGCAGAACGCCTTTGCGGCGCTCAAGCTTTCCGACCGCGCCTATGTGATGGTCAACGGCCGGGTGACGATGAGCGGTTCCGGCAAGGAACTACTCGCCAATCCGGAGGTGCGTGCCGCCTATCTCGAAGGCGGTCACCATTGAGTTTCGTTTCGCGGAGAATTTAAGATGCAGGGACTTCTCTTCGACACCGATACCGGCGGGCGCATGGTCATCCGCGCTGTTATCGTCATTCTCGGTTTCTGGACCGCATGGCGTGCTGGCCGCGCCGTTGCATCCAGCTGGGAAACCTATCCGCTTGTCGTCATCTACAGCTTTCTGATCGGCCTTGGCCTGCAGTTTCTGCACCATGCGCTGTTCAATGGCCCGGTTTTCGACGTCACCATCTACATCATCGATGTCGTGCTTCTGCTTGTTTTTGCGACGGCGGGATACCGGTATCGACGTACCGATCAGATGGTGAATAATTATTACTGGCTCTATGAAAAGACCTCGGCCTTTTCGTGGAAGAAGAAGAATTGACAGTGCGCCTAAACTAGGCACAGTCTGCGTACAACCAAGAGCGTCACCCAGCCCCATAAAAACAGACGGGAACGGGCAGGGGTCATGCTTCCAGAGTTCGGAATGCAAGCGTTACCGGCGTGATGATTGGTGGGTATCGCGCAGGGCAGATCAAACGGAACCCGCTTAAAAATTGGGAGTAATAATATGAAGAAGTATCTTCTGTCGGCGGTGGCCTTGTCGGCGATGATCGCTTTCGGCGGCGTTGCGAAGGCCGACATTATTGTTGGCGTCGGTGGTCCGTTGACGGGCCCGAATGCTGCGTTTGGCGCGCAGCTTCAGAAGGGTGCAGAGCAGGCGGCTGCGGACATCAATGCGGCCGGCGGTATCAATGGCGAAAAGATCAAGATCGAACTCGGCGACGACGTCTCCGATGCCAAGCAGGGCGTTTCGGTCGCAAACAAGTTCGTCGCTGACGGCGTGAAGTTCGTTGTCGGTCACTTCAACTCGGGCGTTTCCATCCCGGCTTCGGAAGTCTACGCCGAAAACGGCATCCTGCAGATCACGCCCGCTTCGACGAACCCGAAGTTCACCGAGCGCGGCTTGTGGAACACGTTCCGTACTTGCGGTCGTGACGACCAGCAGGGCGAAGTTGCCGGCAAGTATATCGCCGACAATTTCAAGGGTGCCAAGGTTGCCGTCGTTCACGACAAGACCCCGTATGGTCAGGGCCTGGCTGACGAGACCAAGAAGAACCTCAACGCCGCCGGCGTGACGGAAGTTCTTTATGAAGGCATCACCCCCGGCGACAAGGACTACTCGGCCCTGATCGCGAAGATGAAGCAGGCTGGCGTCGACTTCGTCTACTACGGCGGTCTGCACACGGAAGCTGGCCTCATCATGCGTCAGATGGCTGACCAGGGCGTGAAGGCTCACTTCATGTCGGGTGACGGTATCGTCTCGAACGAGCTGGCATCGATCGCCGGCGACGCCGTCGACGGCACGCTGATGACCTTCGCGCCGGATCCGCGCAAGAACCCGGCTTCCGCCGATCTCGTCGCCAAGTTCCGCGCTGCCGGCTACGAGCCGGAAGGCTACACGCTTTACTCCTACTCGGCTCTGCAGGTTATCGCTGCCGCCGCCAAGGCTGCCGGTTCCAATGATCCGATGGCTGTTGCCGACGCGCTGAAGGCAAAGGGTCCGTTCAAGACTGCAATCGGCGACCTCGGCTTCAACGCCAAGGGCGACATCACCCGTCCGGACTACGTCATGTACAAGTGGTCCAAGGGCTCCGACGGCAAGTACAACTACGCCGAAATTTCGAAGTAAACTTTGCGACGCCGGTTTCCGGCATCAGCAAGATTTGGGAAGCCCGGCCACAGGTCGGGCTTTTTCATATCTGCGATATCGGTTCGCCATTTCCTTCATGCCGAAGCTGCTTTAAGTCTCCCCTGTATCGGCAGGAGGATCACAGCATGAGCAAACCCCGTATTCTCGTGACCCGGCGCTGGCCGGCTGCGGTCGAGGCGGTGCTTTCGGAGCGTTTCGACACCACTTTGAACAGGGATGACGCAGCACTCGATGCGGGGCAGCTGCGCGAGGCGCTGCTCACTTATGATGCCGTCCTGCCGACGGTTTCCGACAAGCTTCCGGCCGCGCTTTTCGAGGGGGCGATCCGCTCAAAGATCCTTGGCAATTTCGGTGTCGGCTTCAACCACATCGATATCGCTGCTGCCAAGAAGAAAGGCGTAACCGTCACCAACACGCCGGGCGTGCTGACGGATTGCACGGCTGATATCGCCATGTTGCTGCTCCTTTCCGTTGCCCGACGCGGCGGCGAAGGCGAGCGCGAGGTTAGGGCTGGCACCTGGACCGGCTGGCGGCCGACGCATCTCGTCGGCACGAAGGTGACGGGCAAGACTGTCGGCATCATCGGCTTCGGCCGTATCGGTCGTGCCTTCGCGCAGCGCTGTCACTTCGGCTTCGGCATGGATGTTGTTTTCTATAATCGCTCGGCAATAGATCCGATGGAAGCTTCGCGCTATGGCGCCATGCAATTGCAAACCGTCGAAGATGTTCTGGAAGTCTCCGACTTCGTCTCGCTGCACTGTCCGGGCGGCGCCGAGAACCGCCATCTGATGAATGCGGCTCGTCTCGCAGCCATGAAGCCCGGCTCTTTCCTGATCAACACGGCAAGGGGCAATGTGGTCGACGAGGCGGCGCTGATATCGGCATTGGAGCAGGGAACGATCCGCGGTGCCGGTCTTGATGTCTATGAAGCGGAGCCGCATGTTCCCGAACGGCTGCGGGAGTTGGAGAATGTCGTGCTTCTGCCACATCTCGGCAGTGCCACTGAAGAGACGCGCACGGCCATGGGCATGAAAGTCGTCGACAATATCACCGCTTTCTTTGCAGGGCGGGAGCCGCCGGACCGCGTGGTCTAGGCTGACACGCATGGCCTTACAGTCTCGGGGATAAAACAGATCCGTTTAAGATGGATGTATTTGCCTTTCTTTTGAGCGTTTGATGAAGAATCCAGCTCATATGGGTGGTGTAGGATCGATATCGCGCCGCGTCGAATAAGGCACAGGAATTGCTTGCATTTATTCCTTGCCGGGCTTGAATGGCCGGACTTTGGCATGACGTGATGTGTGGAGAGGCTGATGGCAATGATGGCGGCAGGCACGAGACCGCAGCGGGCGCGGGGTCGCGGCCATCTTGCGGCGAAGTCGCTTGGCGGCCGTACGCGTCTTGCCGAGCTTTTCCAGGAAGGGGCGGCCAAGATCAGGCTGCCGGAAACTTTCGATCATTCGATGGAGGCGGTCATCATCAACACCGCCGGCGGTCTCACCGGCGGCGACCGGATGGATTGGAGTGTCGTTGCCGGACCGGGCACGCGCATCGACGTGACGACACAGGCTTGCGAGAAGATCTACAAGGCTTCGATGGGCACGGCCGAGGTTGAAACCTCGATCAAGATCGGTAGTGGCGCTCGGGTCGATTGGCTGCCACAGGAAACCATCCTGTTCGATCGCGCATCGCTTTCACGTGCATTGAATGTCGAGCTTGACGAAACGGCCGAATTCCTTGCTGTCGAGGCGATCCTGCTCGGGCGGAAAGCCATGGGCGAGGCGATGGAGCAGGGGCTGTTTCGCGACCGCTGGCGCATCCGCCGCGGTGGTCGTCTGGTTCACGCCGAGGAGTTGCGGCTGGACGGCGATGTGGCTGCATTGACGGCGAAAATGGCGATGCTTGACGATCAGGTGGCCTTTGCGACCTTGCTCTATGTCGGCCCACTGGCCGAGACCTATCTCGGCCGGATCAGGCCGCTCCTCGAAAACCATATGGCAGGCGCCAGCCACTGGGGCGAGAAGCTCGTCGTGCGGCTCGCCGCCGCCGATGGGTTCGCGCTCAGAAAAATTCTCATTCCGATCATTTCCGCCTTGCGCGACGGAGCGCCCGTGCCGAAAGTCTGGAATCTGTAAATTGAGCAAACAGCAATCACATAGGTAGGCGATGAACCTCACTCCGAGAGAAAAAGACAAGCTGCTGATTTCCATGGCGGCGATGGTGGCGCGGCGGCGGCTGGAGCGTGGCGTCAAGCTCAATCATCCCGAAGCCATTGCGCTGATCACCGATTTCGTGGTCGAAGGCGCGCGCGACGGCCGCCCGGTCGCTGAGCTGATGGAGGCTGGTGCCCATGTCATCACCCGTGATCAAGTGATGGAGGGAGTGGCCGAGATGATCCATGATGTTCAGGTCGAGGCGACGTTCCCCGACGGCACCAAGCTCGTGACCGTCCACGAGCCCATCCGGTGAGGCTGAAATGCTGGAACTGAGACCCAATTGCGAATGCTGTGACAAGAATTTACCGCCGGAAAGCAAGGAGGCGATGATCTGCACGTTCGAGTGCACCTTCTGCGTCGATTGCGTCGATACCGTATTGGGTGGCGCCTGTCCGAATTGCGGCGGCGATTTCGCGCCGCGTCCTATCCGCCCGGCGGCGTTGCTCGCCAAATATCCCGCTTCGACCAAGCGTGTTCTGAAAGCTGAGGGATGCGCGCCCGTCCGGGCCGCATGAGGAGAGAACCATGATCCCAGGTGAAATCATTGCCGCAAGCGGCGACATCGAACTCAATGCCGGGGCGCCGACCGTGACGCTTGAGGTTTCGAATACAGGCGATCGGCCGGTGCAGGTCGGGAGCCATTATCATTTTGCCGAGACCAATGCCGGGCTTTCTTTCGATCGCGACAAGGCAAGGGGCATGCGGCTCGACATTCCCGCCGGAACAGCCGTGCGCTTCGAGCCGGGGCAGACACGCTCGGTAACGCTGATCCCGCTGTCGGGCAAGCGCGAGGTCTACGGCTTCCGTCAGCAGGTCATGGGCAAGCTGTAGAGTCTCTGGGGAAGCGCAATGTCGATGAAATTGCTTGCATCCGCTGCCGCTCTTGTCGCCGTTCTGGTTTGCGGCCCGGTCTTTGCGCAGAAAACCGCGAAGAAATCTGGGGCCGATTGCGCCAATGCACAGACGCAGACGGACATGAATATCTGTGCTGTGCTCGAATTCGGTGAGGCCGACAAGGCGTTGAATGCGCAATACAAGAAGACGCGCGCCGCGATGGTCGCCATCGACGCGGATCTCGACAACAACATGAAGGGCGCGGAAAAGGCGCTTATCAATGCGCAGCGAGCCTGGGTGGATTATCGCGACGCCGAATGCGAGGCCCAAGGGTTCCAGGCGCGTGGCGGCTCCATGGAGCCCATGCTCGTCTCCGGCTGCAAGGCGGACCTGACGAAGAAGCGGACCAAGGAATTGAAGGACCTCGCCGATGGACCGGAGGGCAACCAGTGAGTTCCAGGCGTAGCGTAATGATTGTCGGTAATGGTGAGGTTGCGGCAGGTGCCGCAGCCGTCATCGATGCCGCCGATCTTGTGATCCGTTTCAACGATTGCCGCTCGATGGGGGCCGGCGGCAGCCGGACCGACGTCGTTGCGGTGTGCAATACCGGCCGGCCAGCGCGCGCCATGCTCGGCTCGGCCGAATGGCGCAAGAGCCCTGCCGTTGCTTCCGCATCCGAGATCTGGAGCGTGCGCGATCCGGTCAAATTCGCGGCGCTGCGTGCGCCGCTGGCGATCTCGCATCCGGAACTCGACGATTTCTGCGACGACTATACCGACCAGTTCACCGCCTTCTGTCAGGCAACCGGCAAGCGGCATGTCGTGATCGGTCAATCCATTCACGAAGGCGTCGATGCGGCACTCGCAGAGCATGATCCCGGCTCCTACGTTGTGCCGAGCAGCGGCATGATCGTGATTGCCGATGTGATGGCGCGTTATTCCGACGACGATATCGCCATTACCGGTTTCAGCCACACGGGCTGGGAGGAACATCCCTTCGCCGCCGAGAAACGGCTGGTGGACGCCTACATATCCCTCGGCCGCCTGAGGCGACTTGCCGACACGAACCTCCTCTCTGCCTCCCAAGGAGATTGATTGATGCCCTACAGGATTTCCCGCGCCGCCTATGCCAACATGTTCGGACCGACCGTCGGCGACAAGGTGCGTCTGGCCGACACCGAATTGTTCATCGAAGTGGAGAAGGATTTCACCACCTATGGCGAGGAGGTGAAGTTCGGCGGCGGCAAGGTCATTCGCGACGGCATGGGGCAAAGCCAGGTGACGCGAGCAAATGGCGCGGTCGATACCGTCATCACCAATGCGCTGATCCTCGACCATTGGGGGATCGTCAAGGCAGATATCGGTTTGAAGGACGGCCGCATTGTCGCGATCGGCAAGGCCGGCAATCCGGACATGCAGCCTGGTGTCAACATCATCGTCGGACCGGGCACGGAAGCAATCGCCGGCGAGGGCAAGATCGTCACTGCCGGCGGTATGGACAGCCATATCCATTTCATCTGCCCGCAGCAGATCGAGGAAGCGCTGATGTCGGGTATCACCACCATGCTTGGCGGCGGCACCGGGCCGGCCCATGGAACGCTGGCAACAACTTGCACGCCCGGTCCCTGGCATCTGGCGCGCATGATCGAATCCTTCGACGCTTTTCCGATGAATATCGGCCTTTCGGGCAAAGGCAATGCGTCTTTGCCCGCTGCCTTGGAAGAGATGGTGCTCGGCGGTGCCTGCTCACTCAAGCTGCATGAGGACTGGGGCACGACGCCGGCGGCTATCGACTGCTGCCTCAGCGTTGCCGACGAATACGATGTGCAGGTGATGATCCACACGGATACGTTGAATGAAAGCGGCTTCGTGGAAGATACGATCGGTGCCATCAAGGGTCGCACCATTCACGCCTTCCACACGGAAGGCGCGGGCGGTGGCCATGCGCCCGATATCATCAAGATCTGCGGCCAGTCGAACGTCATTCCGTCTTCGACCAATCCGACGCGGCCCTATACGGTTAATACGATCGCAGAGCATCTGGACATGCTGATGGTCTGCCATCACCTATCGCCGTCGATTCCTGAGGACATTGCCTTTGCCGAAAGCCGTATCCGTAAGGAGACGATCGCCGCGGAGGATATTCTCCACGATATCGGCGCCTTCTCGATCATTTCATCCGACAGCCAGGCCATGGGCCGCGTCGGCGAAGTGGCGATCCGCACCTGGCAGACCGCCGACAAGATGAAGCGCCAGCGCGGCCGCCTGGCGCAGGAGACCGGAGACAACGACAATTTCCGTGCGAAGCGCTACATCGCCAAATATACGATCAATCCGGCGATCGCGCATGGCGTCAGCCACGAGGTCGGTTCGATCGAGGTCGGAAAGCGTGCCGATCTGGTACTCTGGAATCCAGCCTTCTTCGGCGTGAAGCCGGAGATGGTATTGATCGGCGGCTCCATCGCGGCTGCTCCCATGGGCGATCCGAATGCCTCGATCCCGACGCCGCAGCCGATGCATTATCGGCCGATGTTCGGCGCTTATGGCAAGAACCGGACGAATTCCTCTGTGACCTTCGTTTCGCAGGCGGCGTTCGATGCCGGGCTTGCCGGCAAGCTCGGCGTTGCCAAGGCGCTGCTGCCCGTCAAGAACACGCGCGGCGGCATTTCCAAGGCATCGATGATCCACAACAGCCTGACGCCGCATATCGAGGTGGACCCGGAAACCTATGAAGTGCGGGCCGATGGCGAGCTTCTGACCTGCGAGCCGGCAACCGTGCTGCCGATGGCGCAGCGCTATTTCCTTTTCTGAGGATATTTCGGACGCAGATTATCGGCAGATATGAAAACCCCGGTTTTCCGGGGTTTTCATATGCTGCGCACTGGGCGCAGCAATATCAATGACATGGCATGGTGGCTTGCCATTGCGCATTTCTGCCGGCAAACCGGATTTGGTGGATGTACCTTCCCGTCTGTTCACAACTTGGGAAATGCGCCGCATTTTAATCATTCCATTAAAGACCTGGAAGCGTCTTCACCCCTATCTCACATGATTGAAATAGTGGGCTGAGGAAGGTGAATCGCATGAAGCAATGGATTTCGCTGCAGGCCGAACTCGGTAATTTTCAGCAGCGACGTGCGATTTTTATTTTCGCGCTTAAGATGAGTTTCGTCGCCGTCATCATGTCGCTTGCCATCATCCTGGTGCTGCTTTTTGTGATGCAATGGCTTGATCTTCTGCCATTGCCGATCTTCGAGGCGATGCGTTTTGGTGTCTTGCTGGCATGGATCATCGGGGGCACCGTGTCCGGCGCGCTTGCGGTGCTGGCAGGCTTTTCCATCCACAGGCTCGCGGTCTCCCGTGCTGAGTTCGAGCGGTTGAGCCGCACCGATATGCTGTCCGGCCTGCTCAACCGCCGTGCTTTTACCGAGGCGTTGAGTATGGCCGGAGACGGCGCTTCTCTGGCGATTTTCGATCTGGATCGGTTCAAGGCGATCAACGATCGTTTCGGGCATGCATCCGGTGATGCCGTGATCGTTGCAGTGTCGCGGCTATTTTCCGATGCCTTCACCGGAGAAGACGTGATTGCACGGCTTGGCGGTGAGGAATTCGGCGTCATCATTCATGGCGGCGATACGGCCGAGCGTATCGCGCGCGTTGAGGAGATCAAGGAGCAGATCGCCGAACATTCGATCGCCATTGAAGGCGGGTCGGTGAAGATCACCATTTCCGCCGGGATTGCCGATATCGGCGCGGATCGCAAGACGGAGACCGTCTACGCCGCCGCCGACAAGGCGCTTTATCTTGCCAAGACACTCGGCCGCAACCGTGTCATGCACGAGCGCGAGCGTCTGTCGCAGGTCTGGCATCGCTGCGCCACGGAGCAGGAACAGGAGGCAACGACGGATGTCAGGGAACTGCAGCGCTATGTGCAGCGGATGTGAGGCTTCCATGCGCCATTGATGCTTGCGCGGGAGGCGACTATTTTGCATGGTCTGATAAAGTATTAAACTGGAACAGTCATGCTACGCGTCACTTCCTATCTGCCGGCCGGCACTCCTTCCTCCAATCCGATCGATCGTGTCGTCCTGCCGCATGATCTCAGGCATCTGCGCCGCAAACTGCTGCATCTCGAAAATGGCGAGATGGTCATGCTCGATCTTAAGGAGCCGGTTCTGTTTGCCAGCGGCGATCTGCTGGTGCGCGAGGATGGCGAGCTGATCGAGATCGTTGCAGCTGATGAAAAACTTTTCGAGATCCGCCCGCGCGATCGCAGGCATCTGATCGAGCTTGCCTGGCATCTCGGCAACCGCCATCTTCCCGCGCAGATCGAGGAGGAGCGTATCCTGATCTTGCGTGACCATGTGATCCGGTCCATGCTTGAGGGGCTGGGGGCTGTCGTGACCGAAGTCAGCGAGCCTTTCCAGCCCGCGCGAGGCGCCTACCACGCCCATGGAGGCCATTCGCACGGCCACGACCATCATCATGGTCACGGGCATGACCACGGACACGATCATCACAACCATTCGCATGATTGAACCGTGATGACCAACGCGGTGGTTTCGGACGATGGCGACCTGCAGGCGCTGCTGCGGCTGATGGCGTGGCTATCCCCGGCGTTTCCTGTGGGATCGTTTGCCTATTCCGGCGGTTTGGAGCGTGCGGTGCATGACGGCCTGGTGCGCGACAGCACCGGCCTCAGCAATTGGATTTCTGCAATCATTGAGCATGGTTCCGCGTGGAATGATGCAGTGCTGCTTGTGGAGGCGCACGGGGCGGGCACAGATGTGCAGCGGCTTGCGACCGTTGCGGAACTTGCCGAGGCGCTGGCTGGCTCGAAGGAGCGGCATAACGAGACCATGCTGCTTGGAGATGCCTTTCTCTCGGCCGCTGCCGCCTGGCCACATGCGATCTTTTCCATGCTCCCGGCAAGGACGGCCTATCCGGTTGCGGTTGGCGCCGTCGCAGGTGCGCATGGCATTGCCGCCGAGAAGGCGGCTGCCGCCTTCCTGCATGCGCTGGCCTCGCAGATGGTATCCGCCGGCATCCGGCTTGGCGTCGGCGGCCAGAAAGATGGTGTCGCCGTTCTGGCGCGGCTGGAAGGTCTGTTTGCAGATGTCGCGCGCCGCGCTGCTCAATCCAGCCTAGACGATCTTGGCGCTGCGACCGTACAGGCCGATATTGCGAGCCTGCGGCATGAGACCCAGGGCACGAGGCTCTTCAGGTCATGATGGGCGTTACAAAGAAGATATTGAAATTGAGGCATCGCCTACGTCATTCGCCTCTGTGCGGCCGCCCGACGCTTAGCTATGCTATCACTTTATCGGAGTTGCGAGCATGAAATCGAGACATGGACCCTTGCGCGTTGGGATCGGTGGCCCGGTCGGTTCCGGCAAGACGGCGCTGACGGAGAAGCTGTGCAAGGCGATGCGCGAGGACTATTCCGTCGCCGTCGTCACCAATGACATCTACACGACCGAGGATGCGGAAGCGCTGGTGCGGATGCAGGCATTGCCATCTGACCGTATCGTCGGCGTCGAAACCGGCGGCTGCCCGCACACGGCCATCCGTGAAGATGCGACGATCAATCTGCAGGCCATTGCCGGCCTGAACGAGCGGCTTCCTGACCTCGATGTCGTTTTCATCGAATCCGGCGGCGACAATCTGGCGGCAACCTTTTCGCCCGATCTCGCCGATATCACCATCTACGTGATCTCGGTATGCCAGGGCGAGGAAATCCCGCGCAAGGGCGGCCCCGGCATTACCAAATCCGACCTTCTCGTCATTAACAAGAAGGATCTGGCGCCTTTCGTCGAGGTCGATCTCGAGGTGATGGATCGCGATGCCACCCGCATGCGCCAGGCACGCCCCTTCGTCTTTTCCGACATGAAGCGCGGCGAGGGCGTCAGCAGGATCGTCGACTTTCTAAAGGAACAGGGCGGCCTTTGAGCCGCCCTGTCATCATCCAGACATCTGCTGAGGCTGTTCTATTCTGCCGCGAAGGGCGGCAGCTTTAGCACATTGGTGCCCACCGACCTGTTTCTTCCATCCTTGTTTTCGATGGCCTCCAGGCGCTCTTCCAGATTGGTGAGCGACTGGCGGTTTTCGTTGACGGCGACGGCCAGACCTTCTTTAGTCACGACCTCGTCGTCCGCATCTTTCTTGCCGACAAGCCTGCCGAAGAGGTAGCCGAGCAGGCGCGACAGGTCGTCCATGATCAGGAAGAAGGACGGCACGACCACAAGGCTGAGTACCGTCGAGACAATGATGCCGCCGATCACGGCTATCGCCATCGGTGCGCGGAAGGAGCCGCCTTCGCCGACGCCGAGAGCGGACGGTAGCATGCCGGCCGACATGGCAATCGAGGTCATGATGATCGGGCGGGCACGCTTCCGGCCGGCTTCGACGACCGCTTCCAGCCGCGGCATGCCCTGATGCATCATCTCGATCGCGAAATCGACCAGCAGGATGGCGTTCTTCGTCACGATACCCATCAGCATCAGAATGCCGATCATGACGGGCATGGACAGCGCATTGCCGGTCATGATCAAGGCCAGCGCCACGCCGCCGATCGCCAACGGCAGCGACAGCAGAATGGTGAAGGGCTGGATCACATCCTTGAACAGCAGGATCAGCACAGTCAAAACGAGCATGAGGCCGAGAAGCATGGCATTGCCGAAGCTCTGCTGCATTTCCTTCTGGACCTTGGTATCGCCGCTTTCTGCCAGATGCACGGTTGCCGGGATCTTGGCGTTGTTGACGATATTGAGGAAGTGTTCCGATGCCGTATCCAGCGCCACGCCTTGCGGCAGGTCGGCCCCGATCGCGACGACGCGGAAACGGTTGTTGCGCTTGATGGAGGAAAGGCCCTCCGAATAGTCGATGTCGGCCACGCTCGATAGCGGCACGGTGGTGCCGGTGGATGCCTGTCCGGTGGTGCCCATCGATGTCTTGATGCGCAACGCACGGATCGCGGCCAGATCTCGGCGCATGCCGAGTGAGGCCTGAACGCGGATTGGGATCTGGCGATCATCGAGCGAGATCTTCGCAAGTGAAGCGTCGATATCGCCGATGGTCGCCACGCGAATCGTATCCGAAATCATCTGCGGCGTGATGCCAAGGCGTGCCGCCTCGTCCTTGCGCGGGAAGATCTGCAACTCGGGCCGCGGCAGGGCGCCGTCGGCGCTGACATTGGCAAGCGCCGGATCGGCGCGCAGCTTGGCTTCCAGAATACCGACGGCCTGATTGAGGTCCTTTTCGTTGCGCGAGAGGAAGTTATAGGTCAGGTCGCGGTCGCCGCGATCGTTCAGCTTGGTGATGCGGACGTCGGGTATCGAGCGCAGCTTGGCAAAGACTTCCTTTTCGATCTCCCATTGCGGGCGCACGCGGCCATGGACGGTAACCTTCGGCAGGTGGGGGCCGATGACAGGCAGCGAGCCGAGAACGTCGTTCACGACCTTCTTTGTCAGCGACTGATCGAGCTTGCCGAGTGTCAGCGTCACCGTGGCGCGGCGCAGTTCCAGATCGCCCTTCGGCGAGGCGCCGCCGAGTACGAAGACGCTTTCAACGCCATCGATACCCTTCACGCGCCGATAGATCTCGTTGGTTGCCTGTTCCGTATCATCGAGCCGGGCGTTCGGCGGCAGTTCCGCCGACAGAACGATGCGCGAGGAGTCTTCCGGCGGGATGAAGCTGCCGGGGACGAACATGATGAGAGCGAAGACCGAAGCGATCGAGAAAGCGAAAGCGGCAAGCAGCGTCGGATAACGCGTGTACCACTTCTTCGTCGTCAGCCGCACCAGCCAGCTATAGCCCCGCATGAAGCGGCCGTCATTGTCGTGATGGTCATCGACGCCGTCTTCGGCGCGCATCAGATAGGCGGCCATCATCGGCGTGATCAGACGCGCCACCAGCAGCGAGAAGAACACCGAGAAGGCGACCGTCAGGCCGAACTGGATGAAGTACTGCCCCGGAATACCCGGCATGAAGGAGACGGGCACGAAGACCGCGATGATGGTGAAGGTCGTCGCAATGACGGCCAGACCGATTTCGTCTGCAGCGTCGATGGCGGCGCGATAGGGCGTCTTGCCCATCTTGATGTGGCGCGCGATGTTCTCGATTTCGACGATGGCATCATCGACGAGAATACCGGTCGCCAGCGTCAGCGCCAGGAAGCTGACGAGGTTCAGCGAGAAGCCGATCTGGTTCATGATCCAGAATGTCGGGATCGCGGAGAGCGGCAAGGCAACCGCCGATATCAGCGTCGCGCGCCAGTTCCGCAGGAACAGGAAGACGACGATGACGGCCAGTATGGCGCCTTCGATCAGCGTATGCATCGCGGATTCGTAGTTGCCATAGGTGTAGTAGACGGAGTCGTCGATCATCTCGATCGAGACGTTCGGGTTCTCCGCGCGCACCTTGTCGAGCGTGTCGGCAACCGTCTTGGCGACGGTCACCTCGCTGGCGCCCTTGGCGCGGAATACGCCGAAGGTGACGACAGGGGCACTGTTGAACCGCGAAAAGGACTTCGGCTCCTGATAGGTGTCCTTGATGGCGCCGAGATCGGAGAGTTTTACGAAGCGCCCGTTGGTGAGCGCGATCGTCGTATCGGCGAGCTGGGCGACATTGCGGGCGTCGCCGAGCACGCGGATCGCCTGCTCGCTGCCGGCAACCTGGCCGCGGCCGGAACCAAGATCGATATTGGTGCTGCGGAGCTGCTGGCTCACCGAAAGCGCTGTTATGCCATAGGCGTTCAGCTTGTTGGGATCGAGCTCGATGCGCACTTCTCGATCGGCGCCGCCATAGCGGTCCACTCGGCCGATGCCCGCCTTGCCCTGCAGCGCGCGCTTGACCGTATCGTCCACGTACCAGGACAGCTCTTCGAGCGTCATGTTCGGCGAGGACACGGCGAAGCTCTGGATCGCTTGGCCGACGACATCGACCTTGGAGACGATCGGCTCATCGATGGTCGATGGCAGGTTGCCGCGGATGCGGTCGATGGCGTCCTTGGTGTCCTGAACGGCCTGCTCTGTCGGCACCTCCAATCGGAAGACGACGACGGTCTGCGATTGGCCGTCGGTGATCGTCGATTGTATCTCGTCGATGCCGTTGATGCTGGCAACGGCGTCTTCGATCTCCTTCGTCACCTGCATTTCGAGCTCGGCCGGCGAGGCGCCGCTTTGCGTCACGGTGACATTGACAATAGGGACGTCAATGTTCGGGAAGCGGGTGATGGGCAGATTGAAGAAGGCATGCGCGCCCACGACCATCAGCAGGAAGAAGCCGAGGAGCGGGGCGACCGGATTTCGGATGGACCAGGCGGAGAAGTTCATCTTGTCGTTCTCGCTCAGTTGGAGGCTTGCGACGTATCGCGAACCGGCGTGATGTGGTCGCCGTCGCGAACATAGGCACCGGCCTTGGCGACGACATCATCACCGGCTTTCAGGCCCTTGACGATCTCGACATAGCCTGAATCCTGGATGCCGGTTTCGACGCTCACGAACTTGACCACGCCGTTTTCGACCTTGCGGGCGGAAGAACCGTTTTCCTCGCTGTTGACTGCCGTCAGCGGCAGCGCAACGCCATCTTCCTGGCGAATGATGATCTCGGCGCTACCATACATGCCGGCGCGGGCCTTCTCGCCTTCGTCGATCGTGATATGCACCGCGCCGAGGCGGGTGACGGGATCGACGATTGGAGCAACGAGACGGACCGTTCCGGCAAGCTTTTCGCGACGGCCTGAAAGCGCGATCAAGGCCTTCTGTCCGCTCGTGATCTTGGTGATATCGCTCTCGGACACATCGACCACCAATTCGAGCTGGCTGTCGCGGATGATGGTGAAAAGCGGATCGCCATTGCCGTTGGCGATGGCGCCGACGCGGGCATTGCGCGACGCGACGGTGCCGGCGACGGGGGTCCTAATGCCTGTTCTGGCAAGCTTGAGATCGGTATCGGCGATCTGGCTGTCGGTAACTTTCAGATCGGCCTCTGCAACGGCGATCGCCTGCTCGGCGGAAACGACGCGCGCCTTGTTGGCGGCGGCGGCGGCATTCGCCTGTTCCACCGAGGAGGTCGACATCGTGCCCTTGGCGCCCATCGTGACGGCGCGAACACGCTGCAATTCTGCCTCTTCGGCATTGGCGCGGGCTTCGGTGAGCTGGGCGTGCAATTGCGCAAGGCTTGCTTCGCCTTTGGCCCGCGTCGCCTGCATCTGGCTCTTCTGCAGAATAAGAGCATCATCGTTCAGCGTGGCAAGCGTGCTGTTCGCGCTGACCTTGTCGCCGACATCTGCGTTGAGAGAGCGGATGGAGAGGCCATCCACCTGCGGCTGGATGTAAACCTCCTCGACAGCCTTCACCGTGCCGGTCGCGACCACCTTGTCGGTCAGGTGGCGCATCGTGGCTGTGGTGATGACGATTGCGGGCAGGTTCTGTTTCGGCGTGGTAACCGGGGGCTCTTCCGCCAGGGCGGCAGACACGCCCAGCAGGGAAAGCAGGATTGCGGTCGTGCTCAGAAGTCTAAACGGCGTAAGGGCCATGCGTCCGGTTCCAGTTCGGCGTTTGATAAAATGGGATTTCGCTGATTTCCGTCGCGAACACGGGGATGCGATGCATGCGGGCCGGCTTCTCCGGCGGATCAATATCCGTCTGTCATGCCTTGCAGTTCCCTCATCCTAAAATCGCAGTGTAGATGGGATCGGTTTTCAATTCTCGCAAGATCACGAGAAAATGATTTCGCGGGCATTTCTATCGTCTACAACCTTGCGAAGCAATCACGGCATTGTGATGTCAGCATTCGAATAGTTGATGGCTGAGGGCTTTTCAGCCAGACGGAGCGACAAAGCCAGCATTTTGTTGCTACTGTTACAAAATGAAAAAAACGCGCGGGGCGGTAACCTCGCGCGTTTTAGCCTCTGTGAGTGCTCCGAGCTTATTTCAGAGCAGCGTCCGTGATCTCATGCGTATAGGCGCCATCCGGCTTCTTGTTGATGATTTTCTGATCGAGCAAGGCTTCGACCGTGCGGTTATAGGTCTTCATGTCGAGCTTGCCGTTGCCGATCAGCTTGGCGACTTCGCCCGCCATGCGCTTCTGGTGGTTTTCATCCTGGCCACCATTGTCCATGACGATCTCGGCGGCTTCATCCGGATGCTCGACGGCATATTTCCAGCCCTTCATCGAAGCGCGGACGAATTTCACCATATCGGCCTTGAACTTCGCGTCCTTCAGCTTGTCTTCTTTGACGTAGAGGCCGTCTTCCAGAAGGTCGTTGCCGAGCTTCGTATAGTTGAAGACGGTCAGGTCTTCGGCCTTGAAGCCGGCATCGATCGCCTGCCAATATTCGTTATAGGTCATGACGGAGATGCAGTCGGCCTGCTTCTGGACGAGGGGCTGCACGTCGAAGCTCTGCTTCAGAACGTTGACGCCATCCTTGCCGCCGTCGGTCTTGAGGCCGAGCTTATGCATCCAGGCGAAGAAGGGATATTCGTTGCCGTAGAACCAGACGCCGAGGGTGTGTCCCTTGAAATCCTTCTCCGTCTTGACCGGTCCATCCTTAGGGCAGATCAGCTCCAGACCGGATTTTTCGAAGGGCTGGGCGATATTGATGAGTGGCACGCCCTTTTCGCGGGCAACCAGCGCGCCGCCCATCCAGTCGACGATCACATCGGCACCGCCGCCGGCGATTACCTGCTCCGGAGCGATATCAGGCCCGCCCGCCTTGATATCGACATCGAGGCCTTCTTCCTTGTAGAAGCCCTTGTCCTTGGCGACGAAGTAGCCGCCGAACTGAGCCTGGGCCACCCATTTCAGCTGCAAGGTCAACTTATCCGCCGCCATCGCGCCCTGGGTGGCGGCAAGCGTCATGGCACTTGCCATCAATGCAAACATTATTTTTTTCATGTCTTCACCCTTTCCCTCTGAAGTTATGCCTTGATCCCTTGGAGGGGATCCTGGATTACGTCTGCCCACCACGGATAGACGGATGCCAGAACGTCACCATTCGTTCGATGATGGCGACGATACCGTAGAAGACCGAGCCGGCAATCGCGGCAACCGCGATCTCAGCCCAGACCATATCGAGGTTCAACCGGCCATTTTCGGTTGAGATGCGGAAACCCATGCCCGACATGGGCGTGCCGAAGAACTCCGCCACGATGGCACCAATCATCGCCTGGGTCGAGTTGATCTTCAGCGCATTGAAAATAAAGGGGGCGGCGGCGGGCAGGCGCAGCTTGAAGAGCGTCTGCCAGTAGCTCGATGCGTAGGTGCGCATCAGGTCGCGTTCCATATTGCCGGCGGCGGCAAGGCCTGTCACCGTGTTCACCAGCATTGGGAAGAAGGTCATGATGACGACGACGGCGGCTTTCGACTGCCAATCGAAACCGAACCACATGACCATGATCGGTGCGACGCCGATGATCGGCAGGGCCGAGACGAAATTGCCGATCGGCAGCAGGCCGCGCCGCAGGAAGGCAAAGCGGTCCGCAAGAATGGCGACGATGAAGCCGCTGGCGCAGCCGATGATATAGCCGATCAGGACGGCGGTGAGGATCGTCTGGCGGACATCGATCCACAATGTCGGAATCGAATTGGCGATCCTGGCACCGATGGCGCTCGGCGGC
Organism: Martinezella dioscoreae; assembly: GCF_009176305.1. Taxonomy (GTDB): domain Bacteria; phylum Pseudomonadota; class Alphaproteobacteria; order Rhizobiales; family Rhizobiaceae; genus Rhizobium; species Rhizobium dioscoreae. The sequence goes on from NZ_BLAJ01000001.1 coordinate 488,362, forward strand.
GGCAGAAGGACCAGGGAGACGCCTGCGCCGCGAGTGACGGCTTCCCAGATGATCAGTATCCATATGCCAAAGATCGCCGGGATCAGCAGCCGCAGCGTATAGTTGCCGGCGGTCGAGTGCGAACGCATCGACGACAGGACGGAAACGCAGCGCCAGGCCAGCAGCCATGAAGCGGCAATCAGAATGAAGAAGGATAGCTGTGCCTTGCCTTCATTGCCGGAAATTCCCGCAAGCAGCAGCCATGCCGCCGCATGCGCGCCGAAGAAGAGGACCGCCGCGCTCAAGTCTGCAGATAGGCGCATGAAGGAAAGGGCGGCCGCCGCAGCAATCAGAATGAAGATGACGAAGGTCGTTCCGCTGCTGACGGGTGCAGCGGCATCCGCTGCGAGCAACGGCAATGCGGGGATTGCTGCAAGACACAAAAGAAGTGCAAGAATGCCCTGCCAGGAGAAAAGAAAGGATCTCATGCCGTTCTGCCTCCCATCGAACGGTCGACGATGCGCGCCGCGATGCTGACGATGCCGACGAGAACGGCAGCGAGGACGGAACCGGCGACCAAGGCCGCCCATATATCGATCGTCTGGCTGTAATAGGAGCCTGCCAGCAGCTTCGCGCCGATGCCGGCGACCGCGCCCGTCGGCAGCTCGCCGACGATCGTTCCGACCAGGCTTGCGGCGATCGCGACCTTCATGGAGGTGAAGAGGAAGGGGACTGAAGCCGGCACGCGCAGTTTCCAGAAGGTCTGCCAGCTGCTGGCATTGTAGGTGCGCATCAGATCGAGATGCATGATTTCCGGAGAGCGCAGGCCCTTCGTCATGCCGACCGTGACCGGGAAGAACGACAGATAGGTGGAAATCAGCGCCTTCGGGATCAGCCCGTCTATGCCAAGAGCGCTGAAGACAACGATGATCGTCGGAGCGATGGCAAGGATCGGGATCGTCTGGGACGCGATGATCCACGGCATGAGGCTGCGGTCGAGCGCGACGAGATGAACGATACCAACGGCAAAGAGGACGCCGAGAATCGTGCCAAAGGCAAAGCCGACCGCTGTTGGCGCCAGCGTTATCCAGGCATTGTAGACGAGGCTGCGATTGCTTGTCGGCACCCGCAGGAAAGTGTTTTCAAAGACATTCTGCGCTACCTGGTGCGGCGCGGGCAGGGTCGGCTTCGGCTGCGACAGCGTCTTGCCGATGAATTCTACCATCGTCGGTGTTACGTTGCCGCGCCGGTCGAGATCGCGCTGGAATGGCGCATTGAGAATGACGGCGAAGACATACCAGAGCAGGACGATCGCCAGGATGATCGTCGTGACCGGCAGGAACTTGTGCTTGAAGAACTGTTCCTTTTCCATGTTCATGCCCTTCCTTGCGCGGGAAGCAGCATGAGGATCATGGCGATGATGCCAAGACCCACGCCGGCAAGTTGCTGCAGGCTCAGCCGTTCGCCAAAAACGATGAAGGCGATGACATTGACGACGACGAGCTGCGCGATGGAGGAAGCGGAGATCGCCAGGCCAAGTCCGCCCTCGCGCATCAACCGCACCATCATCAGATTGCCGACACAATAGAGCGCGAGCGACAGGATCAAGACCAACATGTTGTTGTTGGCGATATAGGCGCGCGAAGCTGTGGCACCGCCGATGAAGATCGCCATCGCGCCGACAAGCCAGAGGAGGAATTGCGGGTTCATGATATTCCTCCGATTGCGGAGCGGCGTTGTTTTCCCGGCTCCGACAGTACGGCAATTGAATGAGAATGAGGCTGCTTCGGCGCACCTCCTTTTCCCCTCGGGGAGAAGGTGCCGCCAGGCGGATGAGGGGGCTTGCCAAGAAAGCGGAAGCCGTTGGCTTTGAAGCGGTTAACCCCCTCATCCGACCCTTCGGGCCACCTTCTCCCCGAGGGGAGAAGGTAAAGACCGCACCGACCTGCTCTTATATGCGATTGCCTTGGGCTCGGTACGGTGAGGGGCCGTCGCGCAACGGAGCCGTCCATCATCCTATTCCTCATAGCTATGCCCTGCTCTCAGCCCTTCCCGGACGCGGTGGGCGATTTCCAGGAATTCCGGCGTTTCGCGAATGTCGAGCGGCCGCTCCGTCGGTAGCGTCGATTCGATGACGTCGGTGACGCGGCCCGGACGCGGTGACATGACCACGATCTTCGTCGAGAGATAGACTGCTTCCGGGATGGAGTGGGTTACGAAGCAGATGGTCTTGTTCGTCTGTTTCCAGAGTTTCAGAAGCTGTTCGTTCAAATGATCGCGGACGATTTCGTCCAGTGCGCCGAAGGGCTCGTCCATCAGCAGCAGATCGGCATCGAAAGCCAAGGCGCGGGCAATGGAGGCGCGTTGCTGCATGCCGCCGGACAGCTGCCAGGGAAACTTGTGTTCGAAGCCGTTGAGATTGACGAGTTCCAGCGTCCGGGCGATGCGCTTGGCCTGCTCTTGCTTGTCATAGCCCATGATTTCGAGCGGCAGGGCGATATTCTTCTCGATCGTCCGCCAGGGATAAAGGGCTGCGGCCTGGAAGACATAGCCATAGGCGCGATTTTTTCGGGCATCTTCCGGCGACATGCCGTTGACGCTGATATCGCCCGATGTCTTACGCTCGAGGTCGGCGATGACACGCAGGAAGGTGGTCTTGCCGCAGCCCGAAGGGCCGATGAAGGAGACGAAATCGCCCTTACGAACATCGAGATCGACATTGCTCAGCGCATGCACCGGCCCGTCATTTGTATTGTAGGTGAGACAGAGATTCCGCGCAGAGACGACGGAGGAAGCGGATGACGTCATTAACACCTACCAGTCCTGTTTTCGCCGCATGTTTGAGGCGGATTGCGTGTTATCCTGTTTGGCATTGCCGCAGTCCGGAGAGGCGCGAAGGCCTTGGGGCTGCTGAACAGAGGGGAGCAATGCCGTGAGTGTCTCATCGAAGCCCACCTGCTATATCGTGCGGCCCGGCAGTACCTATGCCGGAAAACAAGGTCTCAATTATTTCGAAGGGATTGCCGCCGAGACAGTGGGCTCGACGGGGATTTGCATGCATCTTCTGACCATCCCGCCGGGTGCCCGCGCCAAGGCGCATCTTCACGCCTCGCATGAGACGGCGATCTACGCGATTTCCGGAGAGACGCATTGCTGGTTCGGCGACCAGCTGGAAGAGCATGTCATCGTGCGCGAGGGCGAGATGTTTTATATTCCGGCCGGCGTCCCCCATCTTCCCGCGAACTTGAGCGACCGGCCGGCGACAGCGGTCATCGCCCGCACCGATCCGAACGAGCAGGAAAGCGTCGTCCTGCTGCCGGATCTGGAACGGTATGTGCTGTGCTAGAGCCGTCTCGCTTTTCTTTGAATCGCGAAAATGCTCTATCTCCTTGTTTCTACGCAATTCCGGACGGAAAACTGCTGCGCACTTTTCCTGGAATTGCTCTAGATGGCCGATGAGCCGAAGCGCCGTGCCCAAGCGTCATACCCCGCTTGCCGGGATGCCGCTGCGCTGCACCTTGCGCGGCGCGGTGATTTCTTTCCAGGTGGAAAGTGCCCGGTTGACGGCGGTGAAGGGCTCGCGCTTGACGAACTCGCCGTGGCCTTCCCTGGTCTTGACCGTGCCTTCCTCGATGGCGACGATGCCGCGCGTCAGCGTATAGCGCGGCAGGCCGGTCACTTCCTTGCCCTCGAAGACGTTGTAGTCGATCGCCGACTGCTGGGTCTTGGCGGCGATAGTTTTCGAGCGCTTCGGGTCCCATACGACGATATCGGCATCGGCGCCCACAAGGATCGCGCCCTTCTTCGGATAGACGTTGAGAATCTTGGCGATGTTGGTCGACGTGACCGCGACGAACTCGTTCATCGTCAGCCGGCCGGTGTTGACGCCGTAGGTCCAGAGCATGGGCATACGATCCTCAAGGCCGCCGGTTCCGTTCGGGATCTTGGTGAAGTCGTTGAGGCCGAAGCGTTTCTGCTCGGTCGTAAAGGCGCAGTGGTCGGTCGCGACCACCTGCAGAGAGCCGGAGGCGAGACCGGCCCAGAGGCTATCCTGATGCTGCTTGTTGCGGAAGGGGGGTGACATCACACGGCGGGCGGCATGGTCCCAATCTGCATTGGCATATTCGCTTTCGTCTAGTGTCAGGTGCTGGATCAGCGGTTCGCCATAGACGCGCATGCCCTTCTGGCGGGCGCGGCGGATGGCTTCATGCGCCTGTTCGCAGGAGGTATGGACGATATAGACGGGCGAGCCCGCCATATCGGCGATCATGATGGCGCGGTTCGTTGCCTCGCCTTCGACTTCCGCCGGGCGGGAATAGGCATGCGCTTCCGGGCCGTTATTGCCTTCGGCCAGCAGCTTTGCCTGCATCTGCGCGACCACATCGCCGTTTTCGGCGTGGACGAGCGGCAAAGCGCCAAGCTCGGCGCAGCGCTGGAAGGAAGAGAACATCTCGTCGTCATCCACCATAAGCGCGCCCTTATAGGCCATGAAATGCTTGAATGTGTTGATGCCCTTCTCGCGGACGACGGTTTCCATCTCGTTGAAGACCTGTTCGCCCCACCAGGTGATTGCCATGTGGAAGGAATAGTCGCAGGTTGCGCGGGTGGACTTGTTGTCCCACATGGTCAGCGCCTCGAGCAGCGACTGGCCGGGCGAGGGGAGCGCAAAATCCACCACCATCGTCGTGCCGCCGGCAAGGGCAGCGCGGGTACCGCTCTCGAAATCGTCGGAGGAATAAGTGCCCATGAACGGCATTTCGAGATGGGTGTGCGGATCGATGCCGCCAGGCATGACATAACAGCCGGACGCATCCAGCACTTCATTACCCGAGAGATTCGGCCCGATTTCGACGATCTTACCGCCTTCGATCTTCACATCCGCCTTATAGGTCAGATCGGCCGTGACGATGGTTCCACCCTTGATGACTGTGCTCATGGTGCATGCTCCAGATGTGTTAGGTTCCGATGCTGGGAGACGCGGCAGTCAAGCCACGATCTCCGCCGTCTCAACGACTGCGTGGAACAGCACATCCGCGCCGGCGGTCGCCCATTCCTTGGAGATTTCTTCGGCCTCATTGTGGGAGAGGCCGCCGACGCAGGGGCACATGACCATGGTGGCGGGGGCAACCTTGGCGGCCCAGCAGGCATCGTGACCGGCGCCGGAGATGATGTTCATATGGCTGTAGCCGAGTTTCTCAGCCGCGTTACGCACGGAAGTCACGAGCTTGGGATCGAAGGTGACCGGTTCGAAATGGCCGATGGCTTCGACAGAGCAGCCGACGCCGAGGGCATCGGCGATCTTCTTGCCTTCGGTTTCGATCTTGGTGCGCATGCGATCGAGCTTTTCCTTGTCCGGCGTGCGGATGTCGACGGTGAAGACCACCTTGCCAGGCAGGACATTGCGCGAATTCGGCGAGAAGAAAACCTGGCCGACACCGCCGACGGCCCCCGGCTGGTTTTCCATGGCGACGCTCTGCACCATCTCGATGATCCGCGACATAGCAAGGCCGGCATTGACGCGCATGGCCATCGGCGTCGAGCCTGTATGCGCTTCCTTGCCGGTCAGCGTGAATTCCAGCCACCAAAGGCCCTGACAGTGCGTGACGACGCCGATCGTCTTGTTTTCGGCCTCCAGGATCGGGCCCTGTTCGATATGATATTCGAAATAGGCATGCATCCTGCGAGCACCGACCTCTTCGTCGCCGAGCCAGCCGATGCGCTTCAGCTCCTCGCCATAGGTCTTGCCGTCGGGATCCTTGCGGCCATAGGCATAATCAAGTGTGTGCACGCCGGCAAAGACGCCGGAGGCGAGCATGGCGGGCGCGAAGCGCGCGCCTTCCTCGTTGGCCCAGTTGGTGACCACGATGGGATGTTTGGTCTTGATGCCGAGGTCATTCATCGTGCGCGCAACCTCCAGCGCGGCAAGCACGCCGAGCACGCCGTCATACTTGCCGCCGGTCGGCTGGGTATCGAGATGCGAGCCGACATAGACGGGCAGCGCATCTGGATCGGTACCGGCGCGGGTCGCGAACATCGTGCCCATCTTGTCGACGCCGACGGTCATGCCGGCCTTGTCGCACCAGCTCTTGAAAAGGCTGCGTCCCTCGGCGTCCGCATCGGTCAGCGTTTGACGATTATTGCCGCCGGCAATGCCGGGGCCGATTTTCGCCATGTCCATCAGCGTATCCCAAAGGCGATCGCCATTGATACGCATGTTTTCTCCTGGCGCTGCCACCATGATGCAATCCTCACCTGTTTGTCCTGGGGCACGCAAGGCGCATGCCCGAAATTGTTCCCGTTGGTCTTATTTCAAATTCCGGAGCGCCGTCTTGTTTTTCTTGCCCGGAAATCGCCAGTTGCCTTTAGGAGACATCTGACAGATAATTTGACCGATTGGTAAACATTACAACTTCCGTGGCGCGGCTCAAGACGAAAAGCACGAAAAATTCCGATAAAATTTCAGGCGATTGCCAGATCCGATGCATCGACAGGGTGAATGAGGGAACGGCCGAAAGGCTTGGATTTCAAGGAGAAACAGAGCAGATATGGCCATCCCCAGAGCCGCCAGGACGCAGCGCCGTACCCGTATCCAGGAAGAGAAAGAGGAAATCATATTGGAAGCCGCGCTGGACGTATTTTCCGTCAGCGGTTTTCGTGGCTCGACCATCGACCAGATCGCCGAAGTAGCGGGCATGTCGAAGCCCAATCTGCTTTACTATTTCCGCACCAAGGAGGCGATGCATCGGGCCTTGATCGACCGGGTGCTGTTTACCTGGCTGGAGCCGCTGCGCGCTTTCGATGCCAATGGCAACCCCGAAAGCGAGATCCGTTCCTATATCCGCCGCAAGCTCGAGATGGCCCGTGATTTTCCTCGCGAAAGCCGGCTTTTTGCCAATGAAATGCTGCAGGGCGCGCCGCATGTTGAGGACGAGCTGCGTGGGCCGCTGAAGGCGCTTGTGGACGAGAAGGCCGAGGTCATCCGCGCCTGGGCAAAAGCCGGCAAGATCGCCAAATGCGATCCTTATCACCTGATCTTTTCGATCTGGTCGACCACACAGCATTATGCGGATTTCGACGTACAAGTGCGCGCGGTGCTTGGCGACGAGCATTCTGGCGAGGGACGTTTCGAGGATGCTGCCCGCTATCTGGAACAGCTTTTCGTCGACGGGCTTCGGATTCGTCAGGGCTGAGCCGCGGCTCGATCCTTCGGAGGATTGCGCCTAAAATAATAGGCGACCGCAGCAAGCTGTGGTCGCCTTTTGAATGATTGCGGACTTTACCGTTATTCCGCCGCCTGGCGTGCCATCGGATTGTTCGGATGCGTCGTCCAGTTGGCATAGTTCGGATCGACGATCTTGCCGGTGCGCTTGTCGAGGGCGCCGGCCGGCAGTTCTTCCATGGTGATGCAGTTCTCGACCGGGCAGACGTTGACGCACAGATTGCAGCCGACGCATTCCTCTTCCATCACCTCGAAGCGCCTGACGCCATCGACCATGTTGGTGATCGCCTGATGCGAGGTGTCCTCGCAGGCGATGTGACAGCGGCCGCACTTGATGCAGGCATCCTGGTCGATCTTCGCTTTGGCGATGTAGTTGAGGTTCAGATACTGCCAGTCGGAGACATTCGGCACGGCGCGGGCGATAACATCGTCCAGAGTACGATGTCCCTTCTCGTCCATCCAGTCGGAAAGGCCGGTAATCATCTCCTCGACGATCTTGAAGCCATAGGTCATGGCTGCCGTGCAGACCTGCACGTTGCCGGCGCCGAGCGCGAGGAATTCCGCTGCATCGCGCCAGGTGGTGATGCCGCCGATGCCCGATATCGGCAGGCCATAGGTTTCAGGATCGCGGGCTATCTCGGCCACCATGTTGAGCGCGATCGGCTTCACCGCCGGGCCGCAATAGCCGCCATGGCTGCCCTTGCCGCCGACAGTCGGGTTCGGAGCGAAATTGTCGAGATCGACCGAGACGATCGAGTTGATCGTATTGATCAGCGACACGGCATCGGTGCCGCCGGCCTTGGCGGCTCGGGCAGGTTTGCGGATATCGGTGATATTGGGCGTCAGCTTGGTGATGACGGGCATGCGCGTGTACTGCTTACACCAGCGCACGACCATTTCGATATATTCCGGCACCTGTCCGACTGCGGAACCCATGCCGCGCTCGGACATGCCGTGGGGACAGCCGAAATTGAGCTCGATGCCGTCGGCTTCCGTTTCCTCGACCAGCGGCAGGATCGCCTTCCAGGCATCCTCGACGCAGGGGACCATGATCGAGGCGATCAGCGCGCGATCCGGCCAGTTCTTCTTCACCTGCTTCATTTCGCGCAGGTTGGTATAGAGGTCGCGGTCGGTGATCAGCTCGATGTTGTTGAGACCGAGCAGACGTCGGTCGGCGCCCCAGATCGCGCCGTAGCGCGGGCCGTTGACGTTGACGACTGGTGGACCTTCTTCACCGAGCGTCTTCCAGACGACGCCGCCCCAGCCCGCCTTGAACGCGCGCTCGACGTTATAGGCCTTGTCGGTCGGCGGCGCGGAGGCCAGCCAGAACGGGTTCGGAGACTTGATGCCAACGAAATTATTGCGGAGATCAGCCATATCGGTTCTCCTTTCAGGCGACTGCAGCGGCCGGCGTGGCGGCAGCGAGCGCACGATTGATGGATTCGGCCGCGTCGCGACCCTGTGCTACGGCCGAGACCGTCAGGTCGTCGCCGCCAGCCACGCAGTCGCCACCGGCCCATACGCCTTCGATCGAGGTCCGGCCTTCGCCATCGATGGCGATACGGCCGGATTCCATGCGCAGCGCGCCGAGGCCTGAGGCTTCGAACGTCTGGCCGATCGCCTTGAAGATCTGGTCGGCGGCAATGACGCCGACATCGCCGGTGCCAACGAGCTTGCCGTCACGCAGTTCGGTATATTCGACCTCGATGCCAGCGACCTTGCCGTCCTTGTCAAGGATGCGCTTCGGCGCGAGCCAATGGCGGATGATGACGCCCTTGGAGGCGGCCAGATCCTGCTCGAATTCCGAGGCGTTCATGTGTTCCTTGCCGCGGCGATAACAGATCGTCACCTCTTCGGCGCCAAGCAGTTTTGCCTGCACGGCTGCGTCGATCGCGGTCATGCCACCGCCGAGAACGACGACGCGGCGGCCGATGGCGATATCGGCCTTGTTGCTGGCCTGGCGCAGTTCGGCGATGTAGGCGACGGCATCAGCTACGCCCTCGAGATCCTCGCCTTCGGCGCGCAGCGCGTTGACGCCGGCTAGGCCGAGGCCGAGGAAGACGGCGTCATATTGCTGAGAGAGGTCGGAAAGGCTGAAATCGCGGCCGAGTGCCTGGCCGTTTTTCACCTCGATACCGCCGATGGCGAGCACATAGTCGACTTCCTTTTGCGCGAAGTCGTCGACGGCCTTATAGGTTGCGATGCCATATTCATTCAGGCCGCCGGCCTTCTCGCGGGCATCGAAGATGGTAACGTCATGACCCTTGACCGCAAGACGGTGTGCGCAGGCAAGACCGGCCGGACCGGCGCCGATGACGGCGATCTTCTTGCCGGTGGATTCGGCGCGCGTATAGAACTGCTTGTTCTCAGCCATCGCCGTATCGGTTGCATAGCGCTGCAGACGGCCAATCTCGACCGGGCGCTCCTCGGCAGTATTGCGCACGCAAGCCTGCTCACAGAGCTGTTCGGTGGGACAGACGCGGGCGCACATGCCGCCGAGGATGTTCTGATCGAAGATCGTTTTCGCCGAGCCGATGGGATTGCCCGTGGAGATCTGGCGGATGAACATCGGAATGTCGATGGAGGTGGGACAGGCCGTCATGCACGGCGCGTCGTAGCAGAAATAGCAGCGGTCGGATGCGACCAGCGCCTCATGCTTGGTGAGGCGCGGGTGAAGATCGGAAAAGTTTGCATCATATTCGGCGGGCGTGAGCCTGCCTTTATGAATCCCAGTTTCCAGTCGTCCCATTGAAGTTCCCTCTTATAGTAAACGGCTAGTACTGGAACGGTAACTCAGCTTAAAAAATTTATCAAACGGTAAAATTTTGATCGCAAAGCGTGCCTCGATACGCCTTCCTGTGGGAGAACGAGAACGTTTTCGATCACTGGAGCTTTTATCTTAAAGATATGATTTAAATAGTTTTTCTTCTTTTCCGCACGCGGTTCGGAAAGATTTGAGGCACGACAATGACTGCGAGCGCCTGTCTGCAATTGGAGGGACGCCATGTCAGAGGCTGTGCTGAAATGTAAAAAGTTGATGAATTTTTTTGGATCTGGGTGGAACCAAGGCTTTGCAGCATCGTTATGTCGATGTCCTGATGATGATCGCATCTCCTGATGCACGCCCAATACGTCTCAGGACTCTACTCACGGTCCCCTCCCGATGAGTGCAAAGCAGCCAGTGCGCCGCCCTCGCACTGGCTGTTTTATTGTGCTCCCGCCGGCCGCTAGCGGCGTCTTAGGATTTCATATTCAGTTTCGGGAATGGTGAGCCGATAGCCGATGCTGCCGTCGTCAATGGCGAAGTCTGCGCGGCCATTCATGGACGTCGGCACGACGCGTTCAAGCACCGTGCGGCTGAAGCTATTGTCCTCGAATTCATGGTCAGCGGGCGCGTAGAAACGCTCAGACCAGGCGACCTCAATCGCCTTCTTGCCGTCGAGCTCGGCTTCCTTGCAATTCAACGTGATGCTGGTGGCGCCGGTCGAGATGGCGCCATGCGAGGCGGAATTGACGATGAGCTCGTGCAGAGCAAGCCCCAGATGCACGGCGGCATTGGGCGTCAGATGTGCGTTGATGCCGTAGATCGGCATGGGCACGCCTGCATCGGGCCAATAGGGGGCGAACTGCTTTTCCGCCAGTTCGAACAAATATGCACCGCGCCAGCTGGAATCCGTGATGAGATCCTGCGAATTCGACAGGGATTGCAGACGGCCGCGGAATTTGATGAGGAAATTGTCGACGGAAAGCGTGTGGCGGGCGGTCTGCGTGGCGATACCCTGAATGATGGCGAGCAGGTTCTTGGAGCGATGCGACAGTTCGCGCAGCAGCGACTTCAGCACTTTTTCGCGGTGGCGGCTCTCGGTGATTTCGGAGATGACAGACAGCACGCCTTGCGGCTTGCGCCCGCCGATGCGTTCCATTTTCAGCTCGTAGATCCGTGCGCCGTCGCCGCTGGCGATCTCAACCTCGGCGGTTGCTGGCTTGCCGCTTTCGAGCACGCCCCGTTTCAAACGCAAGAGGTGCTCGCCATCCTTTTCTCCAAAGAGATGCGAGTCATTACCGCCCATGACGACAGACGATTGCAGATGGTCCGGCAGATTGTCGGCATAACGGATCGAAAGATTTACATCCTGGAACAGGATGGACACACTGGCGCTCGCAAGCGCCCGCTCCATCAGAGCGGCTTTGCCTTCCAAGCTCAAAGGCGCGCCGGGTAATGGTTCAGACGTATTCACCGGCTTGCCTTTCACACGCATTTCGAGAACCCCGCCGATAGGGCATTCTCACTCGTAACAACTTGAACCGACCTATAGAACCGCCCCGGATAACAGTCGGTAAACCGGCCGTTTCGAACCCAAACGCCCGGTTATGGTCTTTGTTCCGCCATGGGGTTTTCACTTGGATCAGGCGGCCACCTTTGTGGTTTCGTTAAAGAAGAGTGCCTGGCTGATGAGGGCCTTCACCATGTCTGGATTGAAAGGCTTGGTCACGAGGAAAGTCGGCTCCGGCCGCTCGCCGGTCAGCAGCCGCTCGGGGAAAGCCGTGATGAAGATGACCGGGATGCTGGCGGTCTTGAGGATGTCGTTGACTGCATCGATGCCCGAACTGCCGTCGGCGAGCTGGATGTCGGCAAGCACCATGCTCGGCTTCGTCGCATTATAAAGAGCGACGGCTTCGGCGTGGGTGCGGGCAATGCCGGTGACGCGGTGTCCGAGACTCTCCACCATCTGCTCGATGTCCATTGCGATCAGCGGCTCATCCTCGATGATCATGATATCCGTTGCCACCTGGCGCGAGATTTCCTGGGAGGCGGTATCGAGCAGGTGCATGGCATCGCTTTCAGAGACATCGAGAATATCGGCGATCTCGCCGAGGCGGAAACTTTCGACAGATGCGAGCAGGAAAGCCTGACGCGCAAGTGGCGAGACCTTGGAAAGGTTTACGGATGCGCGCTGTTCCCAGGCGAAAGGTGAGGCCGGTTCAGGAATCTGAAGTGTCACGGAACCGAACAGCTTCGTGAACAGTTTATAGAGTGCGACGCGGTCGCTGTCGGTGTCCGGAAAGATGGATATGTCGGCGATGATGGCTTCCAAAACCGCAGCAACATAGGCGTCCCCCGACGTCTGTGTTCCGGTCAAAGCACGTGAATAACGCCGCAAATACGGAAGATGCGGCGCAATGCGTGTGGAAAGTGTCATCAATGGCTCCCGCCTCTATCAAATTCTAATTAAATACAGCCCGGAGGCCGCAATGACTAACAAACGTCAGTTGAGTAAAAAAGTTCCTCTTTGTCGGAACTTTTTTTAGGCAGTCGCATTACAATGCTTACAATCGGACGACCTCAACCTTTACGATTCGTTAGGCAACTGTTTTGAATGAGGTCAACCGCTCTCCCAAACGGGGAGGCAAGGGCGCGCCTTATCCATGAACGCGAGACAATTGAGAAGCGAGCAGGCCAAATGACCATCCAGAATCATGAGGACGCAGATAAGAAGGCATCGGACCTGCGTGCGATGGATATCCTCGACCCCAACAATCAGATCGGCAACCGGCTCCGTTCGTTCTATTCCGCCATGCAGGACGAAGCCATTCCTGATCGCTTCCTGGATCTTTTGGAGAAGCTCGATCAAGCCGAACGCTTGGCCTCCGCAAAGGTCTCCGAATAGGAGGTGGCGCCATGGAAACGCAAACGAGCTTCAAGCGCGAACTTCTCGCCGCCCTCCCGAGCCTCCGAGCCTTTGCCATTTCTCTGACCGGCCGCCACGATCGAGCCGACGATCTTGTTCAGGACACGATCATGAAGGCCTGGGCGAAGCAGGACCATTTCGAGATGGGCACCAATATGAAGGCCTGGCTCTTCACCATCCTGCGCAACGAGCTCTACAGCCAGATGCGCAAGAGCGGCCGTGAAGTGCAGGACAGCGACGGCGTATTCACCGAATCGATGGCGACGCATCCCTCGCAATATGGCGCCGTAGACCTGCAGGATTTCCGCAAGGCATTGGACCAGCTGCCGCCCGATCAGCGCGAAGCCATCATCCTGGTGGGCGCATCCGGATTTTCCTATGAGGAGGCAGCCGAGATTTGCGGCTGCGCAGTCGGCACCATCAAGAGCCGCGTCAACCGCGCGCGCCAGCGGCTGCAGGAATTGTTGGATATTTCCGGTGAGGCCGATTTCGGCCCGGATGCCACGTCTGCACCGCTGACGTCCAAAGCATTCGCTTTCTAAGAAAAGGCCCGGTGCTATCGACCGAGCCTTTTCTCGTTCCGACCGATTTCTACGGTTTTCATGCCTTTTGCGGCAGCCCGTCAGTGAAGAGCGGATTCAACTCCGCCTTGTCGGCCCTTTTACGCTCATGAATGCCGGTTCAATCGTCCTCGTCGCGCGTACCGAACAGATTGCCGAAGAGAAGAGCGGCGGCAATGGCCGCAGTCATCAGCGGTTGCTTGCGTACGAGGCCGAGCGCTGCGGCCGCTACAGATTCCATCGCCAGCACACGCTCTCTGGCCTGCCGTTTCTCCTGCTGGTTGATGATGGCCATAATGACGAGGACGATCAGCCCGAGCAGCAGAGCGCCTGCCGCTATCAGCAGCGCCGAAACCGCAGCATCGTAGATCGTCGCAAGCCAGATGGCAGCCGCGATCAGGGCGAAGGCATAGGCCGTCAGCAGCAGGAGGACGGCAATGGCAATGAAAATACCGTTGCGCTTGGTCCGCGCAACGGTACGGTTGAACGTGCCTGACAGAAGTAGGCCGAGGATCGGAGCGATCATCCCGCCACCCTAGCGGCGAGACAAAAGCAGGGCGACGGCAAGGCCGAAGGCGGCAGCCGCGCCGATGGTGGCGACGGGATGCTGGCGTACAGTTCTGCGCACTTCACGCGAGCCCCTTGCATAGCCGCGCTGCAAATCGTGCAGCAATTCTTCACCGCGGACAGCGAGATCATCAAGTCCCGACTCGGCATTTGCGCGCCATTTCTTGCTTTGCTTTGCGCCATTCTCGCCGATCAGCTTGGCAAAGGCCGCAACTTCTTCGCGCAGCGAGTCGATCTGTTCTTCGATGGTTGCTTCGACATCATGCAGGCTGCTGCCATTGCGCTTGCCGCGCGTCGAATGGAGGAAGGATGTGGCCATGTTCAGCTCCCTTTCGCTTTGGGCGCCCCTTGGGGCACCTGTTTTCGTGATGATCGGGATTTTTCCGACACACCAGAATATTCCACGCTCGGAACATCGATTCCGACCGCGTCATCTCAACGCGCGGATGCAACAAAAAGTTCCGGATGTGCGGGCGTCAATCGGCCAGTGCGCTATGGGCGAGAACGAAGGGAGCACCGTCGGAGGGAACGCGGTTGACGCGCAGGTTGCAGCCGAAGACATGCTGCAGGTGCTGGTCCGTCAACACGTCCTTGATCGATCCCGTGGCCTGCAGCCGACCGTTCTTGAGCAGGACCATCCGGTCGGCGAAAAGCGCGGTCAGGTTGAGATCGTGCATGACGGCGATGACGCCGCCGCCACGCCGGCAGAATTGCCGTGCAAGCGTCATGATGGTGAGCTGATGGCTGATGTCGAGGCTGGAAACAGGTTCGTCGAGCAGCAGCCAGCAAGGCTTGCCATCAATGACGGGCTCGGAAATCTGGCAGAGCACGCGCGCGAGCTGGACACGCTGCTGTTCGCCGCCGGAAAGCTCCTGATAGAAGCGGCCTTCGAAGCCGCCGAGATCGACGGCGGCAAGCGCCTCCGTCGCGATACGATCGGCTTGCTCCGGATGGCTATTGCGGCCGCTGGTCAGGCCCATGCGCACGATCTCGCGGACGGTGAAGGGGAAGGATATCGAGCTTGCTTGGGGCAGGACGCCGCGCATTTCAGCAAGCTGCCATGGCTCCAGGGCCTTGATTTCAACACCGTTCATATGGATGCCGCCGCTATAGGCGAGCTCGCCTGAGATGGCTTTCATCGTCGTGGTTTTGCCGGAGCCGTTCGGCCCGCAAATGGCGGTCAGCGTGCCGGCCTCGGCCGTGAAGGATATATCCTGCACGACCGGTTTGCCGGCAAGCCGGATGCTCAAATTGGAGACATCGATCATCGCGAACTCACAGGTTGAGACGCGAGCGCTGCCTGAGCAGCATCCACAGGAAGAAGGGACCGCCAACGCCAGCCGTCAGAATGCCGATCGGCAGCTCGGCCGGAGAAACGATGGTGCGGGCGACCACATCGGCAGCGACCAGCAACGAGCCGCCCAGCAGTGCCGAGGCCGGCAGCAGGAAACGATGGTCGGGGCCGATGACCATGCGCAGGATATGCGGGACGACGATGCCGACAAAGCCTATACCGCCGCTGACGGCGACGGAGGCGCCGACCGCCGCAGCGACGCTGACGATGGCGATATTCTTCAGCCGCTGCACAGATATCCCCATGTGGAAAGCGGCCGCCTCGCCGAGCGTCAGCGCATTCAGCCCGCGCGCCATGAAGGGAAGGGGCAGAAGCGAAAGGACGATGATCGGGCCGGCACCTGCGACCTTGCTCCAGGTCGAGCCCGCCAGCGATCCCATGCTCCAGAAGGTCAGGTCGCGCAACTGCCGGTCGTCGGCCATGTAGATGAGGATTCCCGTTGCCGCCAGCGCCAGCGAACCGAGCGCGATGCCGGCCAGCAGCATGGTCGCGATGGAGGTCTGCCCGTACCGGGTTGCGACTTTATAAAGCAATATCGTCGTTGCCAGACCGCTGATGAAGGCGGCGATGGGAAGAGCGAAGACGCCGAGGATATGCGCAACCGGGGCAAGCACGCCGCCGCCGAGGACGATCATGGCAACCGCACCGAGGCTGGAACCGGCAGATACGCCGATCAGGCCGGGATCGGCCAGCGGATTGCGGAAAAGGCCCTGCATGACAGCACCCGAAACCGCCAGCCCGCCGCCGATCAGGAAGCCGAGGACGGCGCGAGGCAGGCGGATCTCGAAAATGACGATGCGGTCGCGGATGCTAAGCGTGCTTTCCGTGCTGCCGGTCAGTATGCCCGTTACGATATCGATGACCGAAGCATTCGATGCGCCTGTCGTGATCGAAAACAGAAAGGCGGCTGCCGAAATCACCAAGAGGCTGGCGACAACGAAGATTGCAAGCGTGCTGCGATCTCCCTCGCGTCGGCGTGCCGGGTTTTGCGACATCTGCTTCAGTCCGGCCATGGCATCGTTGAACGCCACGTCAGCCTCCGTAGATCGCCGCGTTCAGCTCGCGAATGGCGCTGGCCGTGCGTGGTCCGAAACCGAGGAGGTGCAGGCCGTCCATGCGCACGATCGCCTTGTGGCTCGCGGCCGGCGTCAGCGAAATGGCCGGCTGCTTCAGGAGGTCTTCGTTCGACATCGACAGCGGCCCTTCGCGATCCATGATCAGGATCACGTCCGGCTTGGCTTCGATGATGGCTTCATCCGTCACCGATTTGTAGCCGGAGAAGCCGCTGATCGCGTTGGTGGCGCCGGTAAGCTTGATGATGCCGTCGGCGGCCGTATTGGTGCCCGAGGCCATGATCTTGCCGTTCTGGTTGCTGAGCACGAAAAGGACGCGCTTACGCTCGGCCTCCGGGCGCTTGGCTGATTCATTGATGGCCGCATCGAGATCGGCGGCGACCTTGGCTTCCAGGGCCTTGGCCTTGTCCGGCACGCCAAGCAGCGCGCCGACGACTTCGATCTTCTTCAGGATGCCGTCGCGATCGTAGTGTTGCGGCACGGTCTCGAAAGGCAGGCTGGCATTGCGCAACACGGCCAGCGCTTCCGGCGGCCCGGAGCCTTCGACGGCAATGATGGCGGTCGGATTGACGGCCAGAATGCCTTCCGGCGACAGCGCGCGCATATAGCCGACATCGGGAAGCTTGGTCGCTTCCTTCGGATAAAGGCTGGTGGAATCGCGGGCGATGAGCCGCTTTTCCTCGCCGAGCGCATAGACGATCTCTGTCACATCGCCGCCGATGGAGACGAGGCGCGAGGTATCCGGCATCTTGGCCGTTTCGGTGGCGTGCGCGTGGCGCACGAAACTGCCAAGGCCCGCGATCGGGTTGGCCGGCACGAGCGGCAGGGCCATTACCATCACGGTCAGAGCGACTTCCCACGGCCTGATGCGCTTCAAGTTCTTGAACATCGTCATGACCATCCTCATGCGGCAACGTTGGTACCGGCCCTTGTCAGGCTTTCGATGATGGCGCGCCAATCGGGGCGCTCATCGAAGCCTTCTTTTCGCTTGCCGAAGAACTGGATAATCATCTCGCCTTGGGCGTTGTAGGCTTCGAGCGAGGTGACATGGCCGTCCTTGGTCGGCTTGCGCACGACCCATGCCTCGGCGATGTGATCCAGCCGCAGGTGCAGATGGAAGGTCGGGTCCATGACATTGATCCAAGGACCCATGGCCTGCACGTTGTAGATCGGGCCGGAGTGGATCTGCACCGTTCCTTCATTGGCGACGAAGCACATGATCGGGAGGCCCTCGCGCACGCAGGCATGCATCATTTCCGCGACGGCACCCGCATCCAGCTTCCACGCATAATCGTCGCCGACGGTGCGGATCGCATCCTGGCGGCCGATTTTCAGCTTCTTCAGCATGCCGAAGAATTCGTGCGTATCGGTCATGCGGCTCCAATGGTCGCGCAGCTCGTCGCGGCTGACGTCGCCATCGGTTGCGCCATTGTCATAGCCGGAACGGTCTTCGATAAATTCCTGTGACTGGTCTTCGATGCGCAGCTCGGCGACCATGGCGTGATAGGCCTCGACATTCGATTCTGGGCGCAGATGCACCTTGTGGACGGCATCGCCGGCCTTGTCGAAGAACTGCAGGCTGAGCCTCTTCTGATCGCCATCGGTCTTAGTGACGGCAAAGCCATGAACCCAGCGCTTCGGAAAGATGCGCAGGTCGATATTCTCGCCAAGCACGATCGCCGCCTGCGCGCCGAATTTCATGTTCTCATAGACGCCGATTTTCTCATGCACGGCGCTTTCGTTGCGCGACAGCGCCATGATTTCGCCGAGCGAGGCGATCCGCTCCAGGAAGCGATCGACGCTGGCATCGATGCGGATGGCCGAAATGCCGACCTCGGCGGCCACGAGCGCCGCTTCGGAAATCTCGAGGCGGGCAGCGATGTCGCGCTCGCGCATCTTCGGGTTCTCGGCGCGGAAAGCGCGAATTTCGGCAGGGGTCGGGCGAGTCGTCTTATTCATCTGTCATGCCTATTTGTTGAGTATCAGCTTGCCTTGGCGCGTAATCTTCATGCGGTAGATGACGCCCTCGTGCTTGATCATGATTTCGGTCTGGCCCCGGAAAATATCCGTGCTCTCGACAATTCTTACCTGCGGTGCGGCCGTGCACTGCACCGGCGGCGTAGGGGTCTTCTCAGCAATCATCCTGTTTAGTTTTGCCTGAAAATTCATCGGGGGCCGAACCGTCGTGCGGCCAAATTTATCTTGACTCTCATACTCATGGTTTCATAAAGACGCAATAGGAGACTGCTAAAGTCAAGTTTAAAAATTTCGATGCTACACGCTAGGGCCGTTGGCCGAGCGGACACGCGTCAAACATATTCAGGAGAGATGTCGATGCCGACGAAAACCATCTTGGCGCTCGCTGCTGCGAGTGTGTTCGCCGCGGCATCTTCCGCTCCTGCTTTCGCCCAGGATGCGACAGCGGCGGCGCCTGCTCCAACGGCGTCTCATAAGCTTGATGTCGAGTTGAATGCGCTGGCTCCCTCGCAGAAGGGATGCATGATGACCTTTGTTGCCGAAAACGACATGGCAACCCCGATCAACAAGATCTCCTTCGAACTGGCTTTCTTCAACGACAAAAATGCCGTCGACCGGGTTACCGTGCTTGATTTCCGCGACCTGCCGCTCGGCAAGAAGCGAGTGCGGCAATTCGACATGCCGGGCGTCAAGTGCGAAACGGTCTCCCGCATCATCATCAATGACACGCCGGTCTGTGATGGTCCGGCGGCCGGCGAATGCAAGGCCGCTCTAATCACGCGCTCGCAGACATCTGTTCCTTTCGAAGGCTGAAGCCATGACGATGCGCTCGGCGAAAGTTTCCATCGCACGCCGCGCGGATGGCGGCATGAATGACAACTATCCGAGCGTGCTGCCCGGCCATGAATTGGCGGGCCTCGAGGGCGTGCCGCGACAGCCGGCTGCCGAAGCCGTGGCGCATTACAGCCGTTTCACGCAGATCAGTTCCTATCCGGAGCATCCGAGCGAGGCTGCCCCGGTTGAGATGGCGGAGCATCTGCCGATCGACGCGCTGCCTGAGAGGGCGCGAGAAACAGTTGCCGGGCGCAAGACGTCGCTGGTCTTCTCCGGTGTGGGATCCTGCCTGTTTCATGCCGTTATCGTTGTCGTGCTGCTTTTTACCTTCGTCGCCACGCCCGAGGACGCGCAGGAAGAGGCGGGCGATACCGTCAGCGTCATCATGATCGGCAATTCCGATGCCGATCAGATGGCTACGGGCGAGGAAAACCCGCAGACGGAGCCGGAGCAAGTGACCGCCGAGGCCGTGCAGCCGCAGATGGTGCAGCCGACTGAAATGGCGCCGGAACAGACGCAGCCGCTGCAGCCTGACGTCGTCCAGCCGCAGACAGAGGAAACGCAACAGGTGCAAACAGCCGAGCCCGTTGAACCCGTGGAGCAGACCCAGCCAATGGCAGTCGCACCCGAGCAGCCGCAGATTTTGGCGACGCAGGTACCGGCCGAGACGACGGTCATCCAGCCCGTCGAACCGGTGCAGCCTGTTGATAGCCAGGTTGCCGAAGTTCAGCCGACAGAGCCTCCGCCGGAGGTTGTGACGCCGGTGGAGAAGCCGAAGCCAGTTGAACGAGCAAAGGAAGTGAAGAAGCCTGCCGCAAAGGTCGCGAAGGTGAAGTCGGGATCGCGCGGCGAGAGCGAGCAGGATTCCAAGCGCGGGTCTGTCGATGGTACCGAGGCAGCGCAGTCCGATACCAATTCACAGGTAAATGCTCGTCGGACCGGTGCGGGTAGTGCAGCTGTTGCCAATTATCCTGGTAAGGTGCAATCGCGCATCCGGCGAGCTGTGCGCCTCTCATCCAAGTACGAGCCCGGCATTACTGTGCGTATCCGCCTCACGATTGGTTCGAGCGGTGATCTGACCTCCCTGTCAATCGCGCGGAGCTCGGGCTTCCCGGAGTTGGACGAAGCAGTTACCAGCGGTATCCGCCGGGCGGCACCGTTCCCGCCGTTGCCTTCGGAATGGGGCAAGCCGAGTTGGTCTTTCACGCAAGAAGTGCAAGTGACGGGACGATAGGTCCTGGGCCTGTCGGTTAGGTGTAACCAGATGCCGTTTACCGGTTCTGGAAGGGGCAAATCCCGAACATCCGCCAAGTGCCTTAAAATATGATAAAAATCATCAACTTTATACTTTACTACAAAACTCATGTTTACTAAGGTCGCCTCACGCTTGGTGGAATCAAGCGTGGACGAGCAACCAGCAAACGGGTGATGTATGGCGCGTAAGGGGAAGAGGGATTCTGGCCGTGAGAGCCGTGAGACGCAGACAACGGCGCAGGTTTCCGGGAAATCCACTCTCGATGGGCGCAGCTTCCTCTATGTGGGCGGCCGTGATTGCCAGGTGGCGCATCTTCGCCAGATCGCCAGCAATTTCGGTGCCGAACTGATCCACCATGATGGCGGCCTGCGCGAGGCGGTCTCGCGTATCGATACCGTGCTGCCGTCGGTCGACTGTGTGTTCTGCCCGATCGATTGCATCAGCCATGATGCCTGCCTGCGGGTGAAGACGGGCTGTAAGAAGTTTGGCAAGGCCTTCATTCCCTTGCGCAACGGTAGCAAATCCAGCCTCGAGCGGGCGTTGCAGACCATGAAAGAACGAGACGCATCAAGATGATCGATAACGGCCCTGACGGGTTTATGCTCATCGGCCTGCATAAGCTGGCCGCACAGAACGGCGATGGGTTGGTGCCCGAACTTTATGAATTGCTGATGCGTCGCAGCGAGGAACAACGGCGCGCCGCCAATGTCGCGACATTTCCGGCCTGGAGGACGCGGCAGCCGGGAGACGTGCCGGAGCAGCCGCTCGATGAAGCAAGCCGCAATGGCGCAAATGTCGTTGCCTTTGCGCCTGCCGTAGATAAGACTGTTGCCCATCGCAAGAAGGTCTGATCGTCGAACGAGGTTGCCATGTACATCGCCATGAACCGCTTCAAGGTCGTCATCGGTTTGGAGGGCGAATTCGAAGAGGTCTGGAGAGGCCGCGATTCTCGCCTATCGGAAGTGCCTGGTTTTCTCGAGTTCCGTCTCCTGCGCGGGAAATCGAGCTTGGAGGAGGGCTATACGCTATTTTCCTCGCACACGACCTGGCACAGCGAAGAAGCTTTCATCAACTGGACGAAATCCGAGCATTTTCGCATGGCGCACCGCAATGCGGCCGATAACAAGCGCCTCTATTGGGGGCCGCCGCAATTCGAAGGCTTCGCTGTCGTTCCGGGGATTTGAGACAGCGTCACCTACCTCGGTAAAATAGCTTCTTTCAGGCCTTGGTCGCACCGGTTCTGAAGAAAGCGCCGAGCGCTATCGCCGCCCAGCCGGCGATCATGCCCATTCCGCCCGTCGGAGCGGCCATCGGAAACAGCGAGCTGCCGCCGAAATGCCTGTTGATGAGATCACCGGCGAAGATCAGTGTCCCCAATCCTAGCAAGACAGCCGCAATCGGTGCGGTGCGGATGCGGTCATAGCCGGCATAAAGCGCCAGGAGGGCAGGGGCGTGGGCAAGGCTCATGGTGGAGGCCGCGCCGAGGAAATGCGTGTCGCCGCCATGAGTCGCTGCTGCGGCCAGCGCCACACCGCCGCCCCCGAGGATGCCGGCGATAAACAGGGTAGCCGGACGGATTATGGCGCCGATGCTCATGTTTTCCTCATTGCCTGTTCTGCATGTGAAAAGCCAGGCGCTCGATCGGCTCCCAGATGATCGCCCGCAGCTTTTCATTCTCGATGGCTTCATCCATGGCTCGGCGGAAGCATAGCAGCCATTCATCGCGCTCTTTCGGGCCGATGGCGGCAACGAAGTGGCGACTGCGCAGGCGAGGATGCCCGCGCTTCTCGATATAGAGCTGCGGCCCGCCGAGATAGCCGGTCAGATATTCGTAGAATTTCTCTTGCGAGCCTTCGAGGCTCGGCGGATGCACGGCACGGCAATTGGCGGCCTCCGGCAGCGTATCCATCAGTTCGTAAAAGCGCGCCGCCAGCGCCCGCACGGTTCGGCCGCCGCCGATCGCTTCGTAAAGTGTGATCGTTTCTTCGCTCAAGCCCAGGCCTCTGTTTGCGATGTCCTAGATGGCAACTCAGAGACGCTGCCGCAACTGTGGAAGCGGTCGGTGCGGCGTTTCGGCGCTGGTTATTTTACTGTTGTCAGCTGGAACGCGTCGCTTTCGCCGGGAATGAGTTCGAGAGGCCACACCGTCTGGCGTGCCTTCCCGGAGTATTCCTGACTATAGGCGGGCATACTGGAAAGCAGGATTTCCGCCAGCTCGACGCCAAGATCATGCACCGAGGTGCGAAAGCAAGTTAGCGCCGGCTGCAGGAATTTGGCGCGCGGCGCCTCGCGGAAGCTGACGACGGCGATGTCGCGGCCCGGAACGATGCCGGCTTCCATGAGGCGACGATAGAGGCCGATCGCCATCAATTCGTAGATCAGGATCACTGCGGTCGGCCTGTCATGCAGCTTCAGCAGTTCGTCGCCAACCTGGTAACCACCCTGTTCGCTCGATTTGGCGCGAAGGACCAGCGCAGGATCATAAGCGATGCCGTGCCGCTCCAGCGCCCGGCGATAGCCTTCCACGAAGATGAAGCCGAGATTGATCTCGCTTGCCGGCGCGCTGATGGCGATGCGACGATGTCCGTGTGCGACGAGCCGGTCGACGGCGGCATTGGCGACGCCGTCGAAATCGAGGTCGGCCCAGGCATGCTGCGCGCCGGAAAGACTGCGGCCAAGCGCTGCAAACGGGATCTTTGCCTTGGCGAGCAGATCGAAGCGCTTGTCGACACGCTGCGTCTCCGAAATGATCATCGCATCGGCAATACGCCGCGCTACCATGCGCTTCAGATATTCATAAGGGTCTTCGTCATGCGGGCAGGGGAGCATGATCAAATCGAGATTGTGTCGCGAGAAGACGCTCTGCAGCCCGCCCGTCACGGTCAGAAAGAAATTGTCGCTGTTCTCGACCGTTTCCCGGCTGGACTGGATCATCAGGCCGATGACATTTGTTGTGCCCTGTCGCAGGCTTCGTCCCGATTGATTGGCGACATAACCCAGTTGCTCAGCGGCGGCGAGAACGCGCTTGCGGGTTTCCTCGTTGACATCAGGCTTGCCGTTCAACGCGCGTGATACTGTGCCGATCGAGATATCGAGATGCTCGGCAAGCTGACGAATTCCCTTCATCGGCCGCGGTTTTCCTCCATGCGCCATTTTCCATAGTCCTCCTCTATTGACACAGGAAAATCTTTTCGCATAGTATCGTAAACGTTTACGGAGCGCGTGTCATGAGGGGTAATGCACGGCCCGCAGGAGGAAATCGTGAAATTTAATGCCATTTTGTGCGGGTGCGGAGCTATGTCCAAGGGCTGGCTCAGGGCTATCACCTCGACGCCGGCGCTTGCCGAATCCATTCAGATTGTCGGTCTGGTCGATCTCGATCGGGCGGCCGCCGAAAGCCTTGCGAAAGAGTTTTCTCTCGACGGTGCCGTCATCGGCTCCGACCTCGCGGAGGTCATTGCCGCGACCAAGGCGGATCTGGTCTTTGATATCGTTATTCCGGCTGCGCGTTTCGGCGTGGTTTCGACAGCGTTGAAGGCCGGCTGCCATGTGCTGAGCGAAAAGCCGATGGCGACGTCGCTCGCCGAGGGCGCAGCGCTGATCGATCTGGCCGCTGAAGCTGGCAAGATCCATGCCATCATCCAGAACCGCCGCTTCATCTCCGGCATCCGTCGCATGCGACGCTTTGTGGAGGAGGGGGCGATCGGCGAGCTGACGGGCGTCCATTGCGATTTCTTCCTCGGCCCGCATTTCGGCGGTTTCCGCGAGGAAATGGACAATGTACTGCTGCTCGACATGGCGATCCATACCTTCGATGCCGCCCGCTTCGTCTCAGGTAAGGTGCCGCTCTCAGTCTATTGCATCGAAAAGAATCCGGTGGGCTCCTGGTACAAACATGGCGCCTCGGCGCATGCGCTCTTCGATTTTTCCGATGATGTCGTCTTCAGCTATCGGGGGTCCTGGTGTGCCGAGGGCCGGCGTACGAGCTGGGAGAGCCAATGGCGGCTCACCGGCAGCAAGGGCATGCTGACCTGGGACGGCGAAGAGAGTTTCGAAGCCGCTGTTGCCGGCAACGAGCCGGGTCTGCTGCATGGCTTCACGCCGATCGAGGTTCCCGGACCGAAGCATGAGGAGGAGACGCATGGCCATGCCAGCGTTATCGCCTCCTTCATCGAAGCGATCAAAACGGGCAAGCCGCCGGAAACGGCGAGCTCTGACAACATTCGCAGCCTCGCCATGGTCTTAGGCGCGATAGAGAGCGCCAAGACTGGCCGCCGCGTCGACATTTCAGCACAAGGACAATGACATCATGACAAATCCGGCAAAGGCCATCCGCATCGGCACGATGATCAGGGCGACGAACGAGGATGCCGCAGAGAATATCGCCAAGATCGCTGATCTCGGCTTCGAGAGCTTCGAGCCCTTCTTCTGGCAGACGACCAACGGCCAGAACCTTGCGGATCTCGGCAAGCGCTGCCGCGAGGCCATCGGCGACCGCGACATCACGATCTCGACTCTCGGCATGTTCGGCAATCCGCTCGAAGAGCGCGAGATGGACCTGCAGACGCTGCAAGGCTGGAAGGATTGCATCGACAATGCCCATCATTTCGGCGCAACCTGCGTTGCCGGCTTCACCGGCCGCATCCGCAACCAGCCGCTCACCGACAGCCTGCCGCGCTATAAGCAGATCTGGAGCGAGCTTGCCAAGCGTGCCGCCGACAAGGGCATCAAGATCGCCTTCGAAAACTGCGCCATGGACGGCAACTGGGCGACCGGCGATTGGAACATCGCGCATAATCCGGATGCTTGGGAACTGATGTTCAACGAGACTCCGGACGATAATCTCGGCCTGGAATGGGAGCCTTGCCATCAGATGGTCTATCTGATCGAGCCGCTGCCGCAGATCCGCAAATGGGCGAAAAAGATTTTCCACGTCCATGGCAAGGACGCGACGATCCGTTGGGATGTCATCAAGGAACACGGCATCTTCGGCAAGGAGAAGTTCGTGTTCATGCGCACGCCGGGCTTTGGTGACAGCAACTGGACCGACATTATCTCCGAGCTGCGCTTGGCCGGCTGGTCCGGTTCCATCGATATCGAGGGCTGGCATGACCCGGTTTATCGCGATGCGCTCGAAATGACTGGCCAGGTTCACGGCCTGAACTATCTCAAGAGAAGCCGGGGTGGGGATTTCGTCGAGTAAAGCGCGCATTTGCGAATCTGCATCGATTTAGGAGGCGAGTTGTGCGTTAATGAAGTGCCCGGAGCGTCTGATGTTTCGGGCAGGACGGGTACCCAAACGGAGGAACTGCCGAGCGTCCGCTCCTTGTCCCAAGTGACAGGCGGGCGCTTGGTGCAGATAAGAGGAAAACGCCGATGGCAGCGCGGGCCATGTCATCGGACAGATACCGTCACGGTTCGCATGGTGGAGGAGAATATATGAATATTTTTTCGAAGCTGGCGATCACAGCCGGCATGTCGCTTCTGTTGGCTGCCGGTGTAGCGCAAGCCCAGAGCAAGACATTTAATGTCTGGTGGTTCGAACTGCCGGACACTTCGCAGGCCAAGGCCTGGACCAAGGCGCTCGAAGAGCTGAAAGCCAAGCATCCCGACGTCACGATCAATTTCGAACAGAAGACATTCGAGCAATTGCAAAAGGCTGGCAGCCTCATCCTCAATTCGGATCAGGCGCCGGATGTGCTTGAATACAACAAGGGTAATGCCACTGCAGGTCTCGTTGCCTCGCAGGGGCTGCTGACGCCGCTCGACGATCAATTCAAATCGCGCGGCTGGGACAAGATCCTCAATGAAACCAATAGCCAGCTCAGCAAATACGACGGCAACGGCATCTACGGTTCCGGTCCGATTATCGGCATCCCCGTCTATGGCGAATTCGTTTCGGTTTTCTACAATATCGACATGTTCCAGGCCAACGGCGTGAAAGTGCCGACCACGCTGGACGAGTTCGAAGTTGCGCTGGACACTTTCAAGAAGAAGGGCATTACGCCGCTTGCCTATGGTACGGTGGATTCCAACGCACAGCACCTCGTCTATACGCTTGCTCTGACGCAGGCTGACGACACCTGGGTCAAGAACTATCAGGGGCTCAAGGCACCGCTCGATACCAAACCCTTCCTGTTTGCCGCTCAGAAGATCGCCGACTGGGTGAGCAAGGGTTACATTTCGAAGGATTCGACCGGCCTCAAGGGTACCGGCGGCGCCGACAATCTCTTCTCGTCCGGCACAGCTCCAATGTTTGTCAGCGGCACCTGGAACAACGGCAATTTCGCGAGCTCGATCAAGACCTTCAAGTGGAGCCAGTTCATCTTCCCGACTCCGAAGTACAGCGTGGGTTCGACTGGTAACCTGTTCATGGTGCCGAAGAGCGCCAAGAACAAAGACCTTTCCTACGAGTTCATCGATCTCGTCCTGAGCAAGGAAAACCAGAACATGCAGGCCAATCTCGGTGGCGTTGCCATCGCTGCCGATCCGGCCTCGGTTACCGATGAGGTCGGCAAGCGCAACGTCGAGCTCTTCAACCAGATCTCCAGCAAGGGCGGCCTCGGCCTCTACCCGGACTGGCCGGTGCCCGGCTATTACGAACTGCTCATCCAGGCCACGACCGGCCTGGTCAACGGTTCGACCACGCCTGATCAGTTCGTGGCGCGCCTGAAGAAGGCCTATGACGACGTGCAGGCAGCGCAGTAACACCATCGGCGACAATCACAACGGCAAGACGGCTTTCCTGCCGCCTTGCCGTATCGGACTGGAGGATTTCGATGGATAAGTCGAAGAGCGCCGGCAGGGCGGGGTACTATCTCTATATGATTCCCGGCGTGCTGGGGTTTGTTCTTATCGTGCTTGTTCCGCTGATTGCCAATTTCGCGATCAGCTTCACCACGTGGAAGGGCGGCGTCATCCCGCCGCGTTATGTCGGTCTGGAAAACTATGCCAGGCTGCTTCAGGATACCGCTTTCTGGGGCTCCATCCAGCATACGCTTCTGTTCATCATCTCGATGACGATCGTGCCCATCCTTTTGGGGCTGCTGCTGGCGGCAGTGCTGTTCGATTATATCAGCGCGCAATTCGGCGAGACATGGTCGAGCTTCTTTCGGGCAGGCTTCTATCTGCCGCAGATCCTGCCGCTCACCGCTGCCGGCGTGTTGTGGGCCTGGATTCTCAACCCCATCGGCATCATCAATGCCGTGCTGAAGGCGATGGGCCTCGATTTCATGGCGAAGAACTGGCTGGGGGATGCAAGCTATGCGCTCTGGGCGGTTTCGGCCGTCATCGTCTGGGTCCAGGTCGGCTATTGCCTTGTCGTGTTCATGTCCGGATTGGCACGCGTCGATCCTTCGCTCTACGAGGCCGCCGAGCTCGACAATGCGAGCTGGTTCGCGCGTTTCCGCGCCATCACCATCCCGATGCTGATGCCAGAAATTTTCGTCGTCGCGCTGACGACGCTGATTGCGGCGCTAAAGGTCTTCGCACCGATCTATGTTCTGACGTCAGGCGGACCGGACAATGCGACGACGGTTCCATCCTATCTGTCATATTACCATTTCTTTACGACGAACCGCGTCGGATACGCGGCAGCCATCGCGACGTTGCAGACGGTCATGACCATCATACTCGGCATCGTTTTCCTGCGTATGCAGTCGAAGCAGGCCGAAGGAGGGCATTGAGATGGCAACGGCATCCTCGATTTCCACGCATGTCGCTTCGGCGGAACATCGCGTAAGAAGGGGCTTCGGCCGCTGGGTCGTTCTGGGTATCCTGCTGGTTTTCCTGGCGGGCACCCTCTTTCCGTTCTTTCTTGCGGCAGTCAACGCCATCAAGACGCCCTCCGACTATGCCGCCAATGGTCCGCTTGCACTTCCGCACAGCTTCGATCTGACGGCGCTCAAGAACTTCTGGGCGACCGTCGATTTCCCCCGGAAGCTCTTCAACAGCGTTCTCATCAGCGGATGCACCGCCATTCTGGCCGTCGTCCTCAGTCTGCTGAATGCCTATGCCATCGGCATAGGGCGCGTACGAGGCGGGCAAGGGGTTCTCGTCCTGCTGCTGATTTCAATCATGGCGCCGCAGGAGGCATTGGTCTATCCGCTCTACTATATGTCAAAGCAGGTCGGACTGTTCGACTCGATGCTCTCGGTTATCCTGATCATCGGTGTGCTGCACACCGCATTCGGGACCTATCTTCTGTCTTCGGTGCTGGCGACCTTCCCGCGAGAGATCATCGAGGCGGCGCAGATCGACAATGCCAGCCGCTGGCAGATCCTCTGGATGGTGATCGTGCCGGTGCTCAGGCCGACGCTTGCGGTGCTTGCGACCTTCTTCTTCATCTGGACCTGGAACGAGTTTCTGATCCCGCTGGTATTCCTCGTTTCCAATAACAACCAGACGGTCTCCGTCGCCATGGGCGTGCTGTCGGGCGCCAATACACAGGACCCGACGGCAATTGCCGCGGCTTCACTGCTCGGCATAACTCCTACGATCATCTTCTTCCTGATTTTCCAGCGGACCCTGACGCGCGGTGTCGCGGTAGGTGCCGTCAAATAACCAATGCGGAAGCCCCGTTCGGCGACAGCGGCCGGGCGGCGCGATGAATGGCAAGTTCGATGAATTCGATTTTTCCGCAGGAGGCGTAAAGTGGCAGGTATCAATATCAAATCCCTCACCAAGCATTTCGGTGCCGTGCAGGTTCTGAACGACATCGATCTGACGATCGAGCGCGGCGAGTTCGTTGTCTTCCTCGGCGGTTCGGGCTGCGGCAAGTCGACCTTGCTGCGCATGATCGCTGGTCTGGAGACGATCACCAGCGGCGAAATCTGGATCGGCGGAAAGCGGGTCGACCAACTGCCGCCCGGCGAGCGCGGCGTATCGATGGTCTTTCAGTCCTACGCGCTCTATCCGCACATGACGGTTCGCGAGAACATGTCCTTCGGCTTAAAAAATATCAAAACGCCCAAGCACGAGATTGCAAGGCGCATTGAAGAGGCTGCGAAGATCCTGGAAATGCCGCATCTATTGGATCGCAAACCCTCGGCACTCTCCGGCGGTCAGCGCCAGCGCGTCGCGATCGGCCGCGCCATCGTGCGCGAGCCTGACGTCTTCCTTTTCGACGAGCCGCTTTCCAACCTCGATGCCGGCCTACGCACACGTACGCGCGTGGAACTGGCGCAGCTGCATGAGCGGTTGGGCGCGACGATGGTGTTCGTGACGCACGACCAGGTGGAAGCGATGACACTCGCCGACCGTATCGTGTTGCTCAACAACAAGAAGATCGAGCAGGTGGCAACCCCCGTCGAGATCTACACGCGCCCGGCGACGCGCTATGTCGCCCAGTTCGTCGGCTCGCCCGGCATGAACTTTATCAACATAGCCGGCCTGGATGAAGCGGGCGGGCTGGCAACGGCGACCTTGCCGGATGGCTCTGTCATCAAAACGGCTGTCGCGCTTAACGGCCTTGCTAATTCCGGACTGACGCTTGGCATCCGCCCGGAGCATCTGGTCGTGACGACGGCGGAGAAGGGTGATATCGGCGGCCAGGTCGAGACTGTGGAGCGCCTGGGCGACCGTTCGCTCGTTCATGTCCGGCTCAAGGATGGATCGAAGATCATCGGTACCGATCCCGGCATGACGACGATTACGACCGGCTCGCCGATCGCCTTCGCCGTGGAGGCAACCAAGGTCAGCATCTTCGACGAGAAGGATGCGGCACATCATTCCGTAAACTGAGGAGGAAACAACACAAGATCATCCACAAGCAATTAGGCCTAGACACTACCGATTAGAGCGTTGACGAAACCGTCCAACTGGTATGTTATGTCGCCATGTCCACCGCCCACCATAGAAAGAAGCAGCCCTTGTTCGTCCGCCAGCAGTTGCTGGAGGTGGCGGCGCGGCTTGCTTCCGAAAAGGGGATGACGGCGGTGACGCTGGATGCCGTTTCCGGCGCCTCCGGTGTCAGCAAGGGCGGCTTGCTGCATCACTTCCCCAGCAAGAACATGCTTCTGGAAGCACTGTTCGACAGCCTGCTTGAGCGGCTGGATGCGGCGATCGAGGAAGCGATGCGTGCCGATCCGTTGCCGCATGGCCGCTTTACCCGCGCTTATCTGCATGCCTGTCTGGCGCTGCGCGATCAGCCGCAGGGTACGAAGGACTGGGCACAGGTGACGATGGTGTTGCTCACCGAACCGCAATTGCGGCAGCGATGGCATCAGTGGGTGCGCGAGCGCAGCGAGGAATATGTCGGCACGGACTCCTCGGTGGATGCGGCAATCGTCAGATTGGCGGCCGATGGGATCTGGCTTGCCGACCTGCTCGGCAGTCACGACATGGACGAGAGTGCCCGTCAAAGGCTGATCGACCGGCTGATCGAGCTCACGCAGCTCTAGCCCTATCGGAGATAATGGAATGGCGAACGCATCGGTCTATGCAATGCTGCTGGTCGCGATCGTGCTTGAAGTGATCGGCACGACGGCATTGCAGATGTCGCAGCAGTTTACGCGTCTCGGCCCGACGGTCGTTCTCGTGGTCTGCTACGCGGCAGCGTTCTATTGCCTTTCGGTAACGTTGCGGGTCATCCCGGTGGGCATCGCCTACGCCATCTGGAGCGCGCTTGGCATCGTGCTGATTTCGATGGTGGGCGTGGTGCTTTTCCGGCAGAAACTCGATCTCGCCGCGATCATCGGTCTCGCATTGATCATCGTCGGCGTGCTCGTCGTGAACCTCTTTTCAAAATCCGTGTCGCACTGAAAACAGAGGTGTTGTTCATGGTTGTTTTTGGCTTTGTCAAATCGCTTTGAACGCATTATGTCTTGCGCTGGATAGGCTGATGGAGGCTTGAAATACGGCGCTTTTCCAAAGCGCTTTGGATCGCATAACCTATTCAATCCTAATGGTATTAGAGGAGTGCCGTAATGACTATTCGTGCCGTCGTTTGGGGCGAGAACATTCATGAGCAAACAAACAAGGTCGTCGCCGAGATCTATCCGGAAGGCATGCATAACACCATCGCCAAGGCGCTGAATGCCGATGCAGGCATCGAGGCTACCACTGCAACGTTGCAGGAGCCGGAGCATGGTCTCAGCGAAGCCCGCCTGAAAGACACCGACGTCCTTCTGTGGTGGGGGCACAAGGACCACGGCGCCGTCAAGGACGAAATCGTCGAGCGCGTGGCAAAGCGGGTGTGGGAAGGCATGGGCCTCATCGTACTGCATTCGGGCCATTTCTCCAAGGTCTTCAAGCGCCTGATGGGTACGCCCTGCGCGCTGAAGTGGCGCGAAGCCGGTGAGCGTGAGCGCCTCTGGGTCATCAATCCCCGCCACCCGATCGCAGCTGGCCTCGGTGAGCATTTCGAGCTGGAGAATGAGGAAATGTACGGCGAACAGTTCTCCGTTCCGGAGCCCCTGGAAACCGTGTTCATCTCCTGGTTCCAGGGCGGCGAAGTCTTCCGCTCGGGCATGACCTGGCGCCGCGGCGCCGGCAACATCTTCTATTTCCGTCCCGGTCACGAGACCTATCCGACCTATCACAACGGTACGGTTCAGAAG
This sequence comes from Martinezella dioscoreae, assembly GCF_009176305.1. Lineage (GTDB taxonomy): Bacteria > Pseudomonadota > Alphaproteobacteria > Rhizobiales > Rhizobiaceae > Rhizobium > Rhizobium dioscoreae. Next base: position 520,428 of record NZ_BLAJ01000001.1, read on the forward strand.
GTTCTGATCAATTCCGTGAAATGGGCTCATAACCCGCTCGGCACCCAGGCCAGCATCCATGATGCGCCAAATGTGCCGGTCGAAAAGGCACTGGAGCCGATCGTCGAACGCGGCCCGAAACTGCACCAGGCCGGCGAAGCCGGTTATCGCTGAGGTATCAGATGCGTCTCATAGTAGTTGGCACGGGCGGCATGGCGAAGAACCATGTGGAGCATTTCGCCCGCATTCCTGGCGTCGAAATCGTCGGCGCCGTCGATACGGATGCGACGAGGCTCACCGCCTTCTGCGATACGTTCGATATCAAGAAGCGCTTTTTGTCTTTGGACGAGGCGCTGGCCTGGGGTGAGTTTGATTCGGTGACCAACGTCACGCCGGACAAGGCTCATAATCCGACGACGCTTCCGCTGCTCGCCGCCGGCAAGCATGTTCTCTGCGAGAAGCCTCTCGCGGAGAATTATGAAAAGGCTCTGGAGATGACGGAAGCTGCCGAAAGGGCAGGGGTCGTCAACATGGTCAATCTGACCTACCGCAATGTCGCGCAGCTGCAGAAGGCGCGCGAGATGGTGATTTCGGGCGAGATCGGCACGGTCAAGCATGTGGAGGCGTCCTACCTCCAGAGTTGGCTCGTGTCCAAGGCCTGGGGCGACTGGCGCAGCGAGTCCAAGTGGCTTTGGCGCCTGTCGACCGGTCATGGCTCGAACGGCGTTCTCGGCGATATCGGCATTCACATCCTCGACTTCGCCGCCTATGGCGCCGCGACCGATATCGATCATGTCTTTGCCCGTCTCAAGACTTTCGCAAAAGCGCCGGGCGAGCGCATCGGCGAATATACGCTCGATGCCAATGACAGCTTCTCGATGTCGGTCGACTTCGCCAACGGCGCGCTCGGCGTCGTGCATGCGAGCCGGTGGGCGACAGGACATCTGAACGAGCTGAAGCTCCGCATCTATGGCGAGCGCGGTGGCCTGGAGGTGTCCCATAGTCCGAACGGTTCGGAACTGCGGGGTTGCCTTGGCGATGACACGGAAACAGCGACGTGGAGGGTGCTTGAAGTACCGCCGGTTCCGACCAACTATCAGCGTTTCGCCGAAGCTGTCATGAACGGCAGCAGCCAGGACCCAAGCTTCCGCCATGCAGCCAACTTGCAGCGCGTGCTGGATCTTGCCATGGTGACTGAAGTTGAACGGCGCGAACTGAAGGTCTGATATCATAGTCAGCCTTCGGGCAACGCCTTGGGAGTGCACGCATGTCTACCGAGGAAAAAGTTGCCAGCCACTATACGCATGGATCGCTGGAAACGGCGATCCTGCAAACGCTTGCTGCGGGCGGCAAGGATATCGATAACTTGCGCATCCGCGACTTGGCTGACGTCGATGAATTCCATTTGGGGCGACATGCCGCAACGGTGGATTTCGCGAGGGATCTCGATCTTTCTGCCGGCCTGCGTCTTGCCGATATCGGTTCCGGCCTCGGCGGGCCGGCCCGCCATTTTGCCGACTCCTACGGATGCATCGTATCGGGCATCGATCTCACCCAGGAATTCGTTCAGGTCGCCAACTCGCTGACGCTTCGCTGCGGCCTGGCGGAGCAGGTCTCCTTCCGGCAGGGAAGTGCTTTGGCATTGCCCTTCGAGAGCGGCAGCTTCGATCGCGTCACGCTCATTCACGTCGGCATGAACATAGAGGACAAGGCGAGACTGTTTGCGGAGGTCCGGCGCATTCTCAAATCGGACGGCCGTTTCGGCCTCTATGAAATCATGCAGATGCGCGACGGCACGCTCCCTTTTCCCATGCCCTGGGCGATGGAGCTGGAAACCAGCTTCGTCCGTAGCCCGGATGTCTATCGTCAGCTGCTGGAGGAAGCCGGTTTCGCGGTGGAGCTGGAACAGGATCGCAGCGCTCTCGCGATCCGGCTCGCGCATGAGGCGCGCGCCAAGGCGGCCGCGGGCGAGCCGCGAGACCAGGGTTTCCGGACGTTGATGGGGCCACGGGCTGGTGAGCGCATGAGCAACGTCAACGTGTCGGTCGAGGGCGGCCTGCTTGCACCGATCGAGATGATTGCCCGGGCGGTGTGACGGCTGCTGCCCGTTGACAGCGATGGGCCTGTTTCTATATTGAAAATCCAACGGTAATGGATTTCTGCCGGGCCTTGGTGGCCGAACCGCTGCTCTGATTTTCCCAGGGAAGCTGATGACTCCTACTCAACACGCCCGAAAGGCGAAGGAGTAGAGTTATGTCTTTTTTCTTGCCGTTATTCCATTCAGCTTTCGTAGTCACCGTCTCGATTGGCCTATGGCCGTGTTGGCGGGCGGATCTTGGCGCCGGCATTTTCGATAGCCGATATCGCAATGCCGCTAATTTGGGTCCTTCGATCGGGAATGTTGCGGATGATGACCAATAAACACAGCGGGAGATTGCCGTGATCTATCTTATTGTTTTTATGGGGGCCGGACTCGGCGGTGCATTCCGTCTTGGCGTGAATGAACTCGCCGCACGCGCGGTCGGTGTCGAGTTCCCGTTTGGTACCCTCATCATCAATATTCTCGGGGCCTTCATCATGGGGCTGCTGACGGAGTATTTCGCCTTTCGCGGCGGTATGTCGCAGGAGATGCGGTTGTTTCTGACAACAGGCCTTCTGGGTGGGTTTACGACGTTTTCGACCTTTGCGCTGGAAAGCGTCGTGCTCTGGGAGCGCGGCCAATGGATGCCGGCTATTGCCTATGTCGCCTTGTCCGTTTTTCTCTCGATTGCAGCCCTGATAGCAGGTCTTGCAATTGTCCGGCTAATAATTCAGGCTCAAACGGTATAGTGATGAAGGGTCGGCAAATTTCGCCGCATTTTTGCCGATTCTGAGGTGAATGCCTCTCGAGAATCGCTGGAGTTTCTGTCCACGACATCCACCGCTCGTTGCGAACGGACTCTCTTGCGAAATTCGACTAATCAACTCATATAATCGCCTATTACGATCACCGTATAACAGAGGAGTCGGGCGTCAATCAGGAAGTGCCGGGCGAATATCCCAAGTTTTTAGCCCGTTGCCACTTCGGGAATTGCATGCAGCTTCCCCCCAGCAAAGACTTCCTCCCTGGACGGCCCTTAATAGATAGACATGACGGAGAGTCCCTTGAGCGCACCTGCTCCCACTTCCAACCAATCTCCTGCTCCGGAACAGACTTTCGGCACGGCTGGCATCGCACCGATGGATCGCCCCAGCGCCATGACGCGCTTTTTCATGGGCATCGTCGCCTGGGCGGAAGGCCTCAATCTGAAATACGCCAAGCTCGGCAATCCGCCGGTCTATGACACCAAGACTTTCCCCTGGGCCGCAGAGATAGAAAAGGATTTTCCGGCCATCCGAGCCGAGCTGGAAAAGGTGCTGCTGCGCCAGAGCGAGCTGCCGACCTTCCAGGACATCTCGACCGACGTGAAGACCATTTCGACCGATACGCGCTGGAAGACCTTCTTCCTCCTCGGTTTCGGTGTGAAGTCGGAGCAGAACATCAAGGCGTGCCCGAACACCTGGGCGGCCGTACAGAAGATCCCCGGCCTGACGACGGCCATGTTCTCGATCTTCGAACCGGGCAAGCATCTTCCGGCTCATCGCGGCCCCTATAACGGCGTGCTGCGCCTGCATCTCGGCCTTATTGTGCCGGAGCCGAACGAGAAGCTCGCCATCCGCGTCGACAAGCAGGTTTGCCATTGGCAGGAAGGCAAGGCGCTGATCTTCGACGACGCCTATGAGCACGAAGCGTGGAACCATTCCGACAAGACGCGCGTCGTGCTCTTCGTCGACTTCGTCAAGCCGCTGAAATTCCCGGCTCGTTTCGTCAACTGGGCCTTGATGAACCTGGCGATCTTCACGCCCTTCATCAAGGAAGGTCTCGACAACCACAAGGAATGGGAAAAGAAGTTCTACGCCGAAGCCGAGGCGTTCAGAAATCGCCCGAAGCCCTGACCCAATCAGCCAGTAAATTCAACAAAACCCCGGAATCCTTGCAGATTCCGGGGTTATGTTTTGAACGATCAGCCTAACGCTCAGGCAGGCTTATCCGTCTCTTCCGTGTCATCATAGTATTCCTCTTCCACAGGCTGCGTGGCATTGGTCTTGCCATCCAGATTGCCAAGCAGTGCCGAGATGGCATTGTCGCCGTCGAAGCCGGCTTCCTTCAGCAGGCGGTCGAGGATCGGCTTGTTGGCCTGGTAGGAGAGAAGCTGGCCGGCAAGCCCTTCGCCGAGGCCGACGCCGCTGCCGCTATTGGTCCCGTTGCCGTTGCGGCCGAGCATGCCGCCGGTGTCGAAGATACGGATATCCGAGATTTTCTCGATCGGCTTGACCGCTTCGGCAAGGGCGGCGGGCACGATGCGGATGCGCTCGCGGGTAATCTCGAATTCGATGATGGCGGGGCTGAGCTTGTTGCGCGCTTCGTTCAGCAGCGCTTCGCTTTCAGCCGTTGCTTTACCGGTTTCGAGAATACCCTTGGCCTTGATGATCGCAGCGTCGGCTTCTGCCGTTGCCAGTGTCTTGATGGCTTCGGCCTGGTCGGTCGCGGCCTGCTTTTCGGCTTCTGCCGCAATGGTGACCGCGGTTGCCTGGGTCTGTGCGCGCTTCTGTGCGTCGATCACGGCGATCTGCTTCTCACGTTCGGCGATCTCGACCGCCTTGGCGGTGCCGACCTTTTCCTCGGCTGCTATGGCAAGTGCGCGAGCGGCTTCTGCCTTTGCCTTGGCCTCCGACTCCTCGCGGCTCTTGTTGGCGACCGCGATGGCGCTTTCCTGTGCGACGATCTGGATATCGCGGCGGGCTTCGGTATCGCGCTGCTGCACGGCACGGGTCGAGTCGATGTTGGCGGATTCGCGAGCCTGTTTCGCAGCTGCCTCGCGTTCGGCGATCGCCTGTTCGGCGGCGATGCGGGCTTCCTCTTCCGCACGCTTGGCCGCCTGTTCCTGCTGTGCGGTCTCGGCGCGGGTGGCGGCGGACTTGTTGGCGATGTCGCGCTGTTGGTTCAGTTCGGCCTCGCGCTTCGTCCGCTCAATGGCGAGCGACTGCTGGCGGGCTTCCAGGTCCTTCTGGGCGATCGCGACTTCGGTATCGCGAACGACTTCGTTGCGCTCCTTCTTGCGCGCCTCGGTGACGCGGGTCAGAGCAGCCAGACCATGGGCGTCGAAGAAGTTGTTGGCGTTGAAGTGTTTGATATCGGTCTGGTCGAGGCGCGTCAGTGACACGGATTCCAGTTCGAGACCGTTCGACTGCAGGTCGGAACCGACTGCATCCTGCACCGCCTTGACGAAATCCATGCGTTGTTCCTGCAGGGCATCGAGGCTCATCGTGGCCGCCACTGAGCGCAGGCTGTCCACGAACTTAGCTTCGATCAGCTGACGCAACTGTTCGCTGTCGTTGGTGCGGTTGCCGAGCGTCTGGGCGGCGAGAGCGATCGAGGAGCTGTCCGGCTTGACGCGAACATAGAACTCGGCGCCGATATCGACGCGCATGCGGTCCTTGGTGATCAGCGCGTCGTTCTCGCCGCGCTGGACTTCCAGGCGCAGCGTCTTGAGGTTGACGCGGGCGATCGAGTGGAAAATCGGCAGCACGACGGAACCGCCGTCGAGCACGACTTTCTGGCCGCCGAGGCCGGTGCGAACGTAGGCCTCATCGCGGCTCGAGCGCACATAGAGCGAGGCAAGGACGAAGCCGATCCCGAGGATCAGGACGAGACCTATGCCTGCGGGAAGAATAAGGTCGTAAAGGCCGTTCATGAAGGTTGCTCCGTAGAGGATTTGTCATCGGACCTCACAAGGTCCGAGGGGGCGGAAACTGCGATGAAGATGTCGGCCTTGCGGTCGACAAGCAGAACTTGGGCGCCGATCGGCAAGGGGCTTTCATCCTTGGCGGCGCTGGCGCGCAACTGATGCCAGTTGCCGTGCGCATCTTTGACGCTGACGCGGCCGGGCAGACCCTGATCCAGAGGACCGATGGAAACCGTGCCGGTACGGCCGACAAAGTCGTCGGCCTCGACGGCATAGGTCTCGTCGCGCGGCACGATCCTGGCGATCATTCGCGTCGAGCCGCGGACGAGAGGGATCGTGACGGCGAGGGCCGGCACGGCGGCAACGATCGCCGGCAGCGGCGCCCGGATCACGTCGGCCACGGTCTGGATGGCAAAGCCCGTCACGGCGAAGATGCCGAGGGCCAGCATGATGAGGATCAACAGCGGCACACCGCCGATATTGATCCAGGACAGCAGGCCGGCGAGCACTCCGTCATGACCTTCGAAATGCGGCTTGCCGATGAGTTCGCTCAGAGAAAAGCCGAGCAGCATCGAAAGGATTTCGATTGCCGTCAGTCCGATCAGGATCATTGCCGCGATGGCAAAGGGCGCACATTCGGGTGCGAGAAACAGATGCATCGGTTACTGGCCGTTGGCCTTGAAGCGGGCAAGGCGTGCTTCGATAGCCTGCTCCCGGTGCAGGCGATCGAGCTCATCGAGCTCGGCGCTGGTTGCGGGCTCACCCGAGGGTACGCCGGTCAAGCGGGAAACGGCGGCTGCCGCGCGCGCGGCACCGGCGGCCGGTGTCGGCCGTGGATTTCCGCCCGTTGCTTCTTCGGGAGCATGGCGGGCGATGCTACGCTTGAAATCGACAAGCCGCGCTTCCGCCTCGCGACGCGCGGCAAGAACAGCCTGAAGCGCCTTCTGACCCTCGTCGATCCGTGCGTTCGCATCCGCAAGCGCCTTGTCGAGGGCCGCAGTCTGGGCTTCGAGGTCGATCTGGCGCGAGACGCCGGCCTTGGCGAGATCTTCGCGGTCGGCAGAGATCGCAAGCCGGATCTTGGCGTCGAGCGCGTCGAGATCGGCGACGATCTCGCTGCGGCGGCTCTGGATGCGGTATTCCTCGGCGCGCGCCTTGCCGAGATCGGCACGTGCTTCATCGGCGGCGGCGTCGATCTCGCGCAGCGCCTGCTCGATGACGGCAACCTTGCTGGCGCCTTCTACGGCGTCGACTGCGGCATTGGCGAGGCCTGCAATCAGTCGCCCCATGCGGGAAAGAATGCCTTCATGCATCGTCATGTTATCCTCCGTTCGGGGAGAGTTTGGTGTTACCCCGATGTGAATCGCGTAGTGGCCGCCATCGGCGATCAGATAGGCGGGGATATTGCTCTCCCAGCCTTTGAAATAGCCGGCCACGTCGAAGGGCACGGCAACACGACCGCGCACCGTCGAGATTGTCAGGTCTGACGGACCCTTGATGGCAAAGAGCTTTTCGTCGAGCGGCAGCCGGTTCCAATCGGCAAGCCCGCCTCGATTGGCCGCAAAATCACGCAAGCCCAGCGTCACGAGGCGCGCGGGTAAAGCAGTGCGTTCGCGGATGGTCTCATAGGCAAGATCATGAAGCGTGACGAGATTTGCTCCGGCTCTGTCCGGAGCGATTTCGCCCAAGAGTTTCATCATCTGCCCGTATGCGGCAAAGGTCTCGTCCAGAGCCTGCCGCGCTTCGTCATCGGGAGCGAGATCATATCGCAGACGAGAGCGGTGCGTTGGTACATGTATCTTTGCCATGGCCTTCAAGTAAAGCACCGCTACGGTGCTTTTCAAGGGAGCATGACGTCAAACATGAATGAATTGTAATGAATAATGGGTCGCATAGGTTGCAAAAATTTGATGCTTCTCTCCGCCTATGGGCGATCGCATACCCTGCAAGCTCGCGTATATGTAGTGATTGGATGTAAAAAAACCATATGCAAAGCGCGGCCAATCGGCCGCGATGCATTGGAATTATCAGTGGAACGTTGGGGGCGGAACCGTGATTATTTCACGGTTCGCACGATTGCGGCACCTGCCGTCATGCCGCCGCCGAAGGCCACGAGACCGAGGTTGAGCGGTTCGGAACGCTCATTGGCGACATGCAGCATGGCGAGCGGAATGCTCGACGAGCTGGTGTTGCCATAGGTCTCGATGACGCTGAGAGCCGGGCGGCCGCTGCGCTTGGCAATCGTGTCGATGATGCGCTGGTTGGCCTGGTGCGGTACGAGCAGATCGAGATTGGCAAGCTCGATGCCGGCGTCGACGCAGGCGTTTTCGATCGAGCGGGTCATCGAATGCACGGCCTCGGTGAAGACCGAGCGGCCGTTCATGGCAATGACTCCATCATCCGGCAGCGGAACATAGAGTAGATCGCCCGGTTCCGGCCGGCCGCTGACGATCGGACGGCTTGCGGTGAAGAGCGGGTTGCGCGCCATGTCGCGGCTGGTCACCAGGCTGGCCGTGGCTGCATCGCCGAACAGGATTGCGGTGGAGAAATCGTTCATGTCGAGCAGCGGCGACAGAACTTCCGAGGTAATGATGAGCACCTTGGCATCGTTCTGCTGGGCGATGAAATCATAGGCCTGCTGCAGGGCGTAGAGATAGCCGGAGCAGGCGGCACCCATGTCATAGGCGGCCAGCGATGGCCGCACGCCATCTTCGGCGACGGCAACCGCGACGCGGCTTGCGAGCGACGGCGTGGCGATGTCAGGCGTTCCGGTGGCGGCGATCACCAGATCGACATCGTGGATCGACATCTGGTTCTGCTTGAGAAGATCGCGCGTCGCCTTGGCGGCAAGGCTCAGCGTGCCCTCTTCAGGGCCGACCCAGAAGCGGCTCTTGATGCCCGTCAGCGCCAGGATCTCGTCGGCGCGGCGGTTCGGCCAATTATGGATGATCTCTTCGTTGGTGACGCGGCGGGCGCCGGTCGCGATGCCAATGCCGTTGATGACGACTTCCGAGAAGCTGCCGGTATGGCGGCGCAGCGTCGGGATGACATGAGACTTCAGCCGGCGCAGCACGAACTTGTTCTGAATCTCGGACGCCAGCGCAAAATTCTGTTCGCTGAGATCACGGTTGGCGTCGACGGTCAGAAGGGGGCTGTCGGTAGCTATCTGGTCGCCGATCTTGGCGAAGACCTCCTGCACGACACCGCCGATATTGGCGCAGATTTCGACGGAGGCTTTCGTCGCCTCGACAACGGCGACGAGCTGGCCGACCTCGATCTTGTCGCCGGGCTTGACGAGCATATCGGTCACGAGGACGTTCTCGTCGGCAGGGCCGGAGCCGATTGCCTTGATCGCCGCCGTCGGGCCGCTGTCATCCTCTTCGTGCCAGGTCACCTCGCATTCGAGGACTTCGGCCATCAGATCGACCAGCTTGCGATAGGAGGGCAGTGTCTCGAGCTGATTGCGGAAGTTAAAGGGAATGTGAGCGTCCGAGCGGGCCAGCCTGCGCACGACGACCGGCACATCGGTCTTTTCGGTGACGGTCGCGATGATTTCCGCGCCCATACCGACGGTGCGGTTATCTTCATGGACGACGATCAGGCGGCGGGTGCGCCGTGCGCTCGCCAGCACTTCCTTCTCGTCCCAGGGTGAGATCGAGCGCAGATCGATCACCTCGACGGAGAAGCCCTGTGCCTCGAAGGCGCTTGCAGCATTGGCGCAGAGCGAAACCGTGTTGCCGTAGCTGACGAGCGTGATGTCGCGGCCACGGGCGACATGGCGCGACAGGCCGGGATGGACGAAATGCTTGTCGATATCCTCGGAGGTGCGGCCGTCGGAATTATTGAGCACGGCCTTCGGATAAAGGAAAACCGTGGGGCGCCGCGACTCGAAGGCAGCATTCAGCAGACCGGCCGCATCGCCGGCGCTGGAGGGCATGACGACGTCGATGCCCGGTGTGTGCGCCAGCATCCCCTCGAAGCTCTGGGCGTGGAACGGGCCAAGGCCGGGCTTATAGCCGCCGCAGCTCACCATCAGGATGACGGGTGCTTCCCAGGCGCCATTGCTGCGCCAGAACATGCTGCCCATTTCCGAGACGATCTGATTATAGGCCAGCGGCAGGAAATCGGCGAACTGCAGGAAGGCGACGGGGCGCTGGCCGGCCAGCGCGCGGCCAACGGCGGTGCCGACGATTGTCGATTCGGTGAGGGCGGCGTTGCGAACGCGGTCGGGATATTTCGTGCTGAGGCCGCGGGTGACGCCGAAGACATCGCCTTTCGGATCTTCAATATCCTGCCCGAATAGGACAACTTCGGGGTTGGCGGCCAGCTGCTTGTCGAGAACGACATTAAGCGCCTCGCGCATCGTCAGCGTCGAGGCGGTCTCGTTGCCGCGATATTCTGCCTTCTTGCCGAAGGAAGCAGGGTAAGGAGCTTTGGCTTCCGGCTCGACCTTCGGGGCGTCTTCCTTGCGGGCAAGGGCGGCTTCCGCCTGCACTTCCGCAATCAATTCCCGTTCGATCTCTCGCAGAGCATCGGCATCGATGCCGGCCTTCTGCAGCATCGCCCGCAGATTTGGCAGCGGGTCGCGCGAGGAGCCCGCCTCGATTTCGAGCAGGGTGCGATAGGTCTTCTGATCGTCGGCATTGGTGTGGTCGGAAAGGCGCTCGACATTCAAAAGCACGATGCTTGGCGTGCGGTTGTTGCGGCTATGACGGACGGCCTTGCGGAAAGCGTCGCGCGATGCGGTGAGATCGTCGCCATCCGTGCGGATGATATCGATGCCGTAGAAAGAGGAGGCCGGGCCGGCGGGCAGATCGAAGAAGGTCTGTTTGCTTGTGCGCGTCGAGATGGAGAAGCTGTTGTCCTCGATGACGAAGACGACCGGATATTGGCTGCGCACGGCTTCGGCGACCGCTTCGAGGAATTCGCCCTGCTGCGTGGTGCCATCGCCGACGCAACAGATGGCGATCGGCATGCCGGGCTTATGCTTCAAGGATGCCGCGACGCCGACAGCGTGCAGGGCATTGTTGCCGACGGGGCCGACGATCGATGTGATGTTGAGAGCGCGGGAGGATAGATGCGCGCTCATCTGCCGGCCGGCGGAATGGGAATTGGCTGTCGCAAGCAGACTGGAAAAGAACTCACGAATGGGCATGCCACGCGCCAGCATCAGGGCTTTGTCGCGATAATGCAGATGCAGCCAGTCGTCGTCCTGAAGGAATTCGTTGAGAAGCGCCGTGGACTCGTGGCCGGCGCCGGAAACATGGAAATGTGCTATGCCCTGCTTGATGAATTCTCGCTCAAGGCGATCTATTTCTCTGGAAATGAAAAATATTCTGTGAAGTTGCTTAAGGTATTCTGTTGCAAACCTCCCTTCCATCTCAATGATTTTCCTGATCTTTCGTCTCAAATAAATGCTGGGAGTTAGGTAAACCCCCAGCCTGCCTTTTTCAATACACGTTAAATGACAAGATCTTCTCGGTTTGAAACCGAAATACGTATATTGCGGGGCTGCAATTTTTCACGATGTTTCTGTCCACAAGGCATGCGCGACAATGCCCCCGCCCAAACGCGAAACGGGTGCGCCTTTCGTGCATCTCGTCAGCCCGATTTGCGCATCGAGGCGGCGGCACGTTGTCTTTCGGCGGCGGCCTTTGCGGCCTGTTCTTCCTTGAGAATCAGCTCTTTGGGCTTCTTGCCGATAATTTCCTTGCGGCCTTTTCGGGAGAAGGGTTGGATGAGCTGAGCGAGGAAACCCTTGGCTACCTTACCTGTGATGCCGATATCGGTCGAGGACGGACGCGGCGGGTTGTAGAAAGTGCCGAGAAGCTGATCCCAGATCACGAGGTTTTCCCCATAATTCGTATTTCCCTCGGCAAGAATCTTGGAATGATGCCAGCGATGGAGGCGTGGAGTCGAAAATATGAGGTCGAGCGGGCCGGTGCGCATGTCGACGTTACAATGCGTGAGCAGACCGATGAAAGCCGTAACCGCGCCGATCCAGAGGAAGACAGGCAACGGTGCGCCCAGCAGATAGAGCGGAATCTGACCGAGCGCGATCTTGAACAGCGTATCGATGACGTGAAAACGGCCTGTGTTGATGACCCATAGCCGTTCGACGCTGTGATGTAGCGCATGAAAGCGCCAGAGCGACAGATGCTCATGCGCCAGGCGATGCGCCATATAGAGGCCGAACTCCGCAATGACGAGGCCTAGCACGACTTGGAACGCCATGGGCCATTGATCCGGCCAGAAATGCGAATGGTAGCTCAACGCCGGCTGCGCGACCGTCGCGACCGCCATCGGGAAGGAGGTGCCGATCGCAGCGGCGATCTGTACGCCCCCCTTGTTCAGCAGCGTGTGGGCAATATCGTTGAACGTCTCACCATCGCGCTTCTGCCAGGTCTTCTCGTAAGGCATCAGTCGCTCGAAGAGGGCAATCACCGCCACTGTCGACAGATAGACGACGTTGAACCAGAGCAGATGCATATTCGATTCGAAGGCGAAATATGCACCGGTCAATCCGGCACAGAAGATGGCGGGCCACAGCAGGGAGGAAACAGCAGCGTAAAGACGCGAACTGCTTTGAAATGTCATTCCATCATCCTCAGATTCTGATCAGCGAAAAATTTACGCGTGAGTATGCGGGATATGTAGCGCGATGATTGTGGAGTCGAAAGCGAAATTTTTCCGTTCGCCAGCAACAGGTAGTTGGTCAGGAGATCGAAACATGCGGATAGAGCAGGCAGCAGACGAATATCTGGAGGAGTGGACGCGATTGCGCGCCGAGCTTTGGCCAGATAGTTCGTACGAACATCATCGCGCGGAGCTGGCACAATTTCGCGCCAATGAAAATGCTGTTGCGTATCTCGCGATCGATTCTGCCGGTCATGTCGCCGGTTTTGCTGAAGCGACATTGCGGCACGATTACGTCAATGGCTGCAAGACGTCACCGGTTCTCTTCCTCGAAGGCATCTATGTGCGCCCTGAACATCGACGCGGAGGGGTGGCGCGGGCGCTCTGCGATGCAGTTGGTACGTGGGATCGGGCCGCCGGCTGCACGGAGTTCGCCTCGGATGCGCTGATCGACAATCTTGCGAGCCATGCCTTCCATGCGGCGCTCGGCTTTATCGAAACCAGGCGCGTGGTTTATTTTCGCAAGCTTCTATAGCCGGGGTTGGCACAGGCTGCTTTATGCGAACGTCAGCTTGGTCTTCTGCTGGCCAGCCTCATCGAAGTTCTCCAAGGCCAGCCAGCGTTCGTAACCGGCCTTCAGCCGCGGCCAGTCGGCGTCGATCATGGCAAACCAGGCGGTGTCACGGTTCTTGCCCTTCGCGACCATGTGCTGGCGGAAGATGCCTTCGAAAACGAAACCAAAGCGTTCCGCTGCTCGCTTCGACGGCTCATTGAGATTATTGCACTTCCATTCGAAGCGACGATAGCCAAGGGTATCGAAAACGTATGATGCAAACAGATAGAGCGTTTCGGTCGTCACGCGGCTGCGCGCGATGCCGGGTCCCCAGAGGATACTGCCGATCTCGATAACGCCATGCGTGTTGTCGATGCGCATCAGAGCCTGCCGGCCCTCGGCGCGTCCCGTGCGCTTGTCGATCGTCGCGAAGAAGAGCGGATCGGTGCCGGAAGCGGCTTTCTCGAGCCAGGGAGAGAAGGCGGCGTGATTGGCCGGCGCGTCTTCGAAAAGGTAGCGGAAACGATCTTCGGCGCCGGGGGCTCGAGCTGAAGCGTAAAGGTCCTCGCCGTGTCTGGCCGGCTCGAGCGGCTCGATCCGGGTGTAGCGGCCTTCAAGGGTAATGCGCTCGGGGCGGGCGACGCCCTTCCAGTTCGTGAGATCCATATCAAAGTCCTTTGGTCATCAAATGCGGTTCAGCGAAGCCGGCCCGATTGTATCAGGTCTGCGAGGGATTGTGGCAGCTCTATCCCGTCTGGCATGCCCGGCGCCGGTTGCGGCGGCACAAGGTGGCTTTCGATGGGCAGGATGCCGGCCCAGACGGGATGATCTGCCTCGTCCATGTCGCCGGGCGGGCCGTTGCGGATTTTAGCCGAGGCCTCGTCGATTTTCATTCGCATCACCGAAGTCGCCTTGACCTCCTGCTTTGTCATCGGCCTGAGGCTGTCCCAGCGGCCGGGGAACAGGTCTTCGACGAAGCGACGCAGTGCATCCGTCTTTTCCTCGATGTCGTCGACCAGCCGAGCCGTGCCGAAGACCATGGCTGAGCGATAGTTGACGGAATGGTTAAAAGCCGAGCGGGCGAGCACATAGCCATCGATCATGCTGCAGGTCAGGCAGACCGGCATGTCCTCAGCAGCGCGCAGGAAGCGGCTGGCAGAGGAGCCGTGCCAATAGACGTAGTCGTCCTCGCGCCAATGCAGGGTCGGTGTCACATAGGGGGCGCCGTTGATGACATAGCCGACGTGACAGAGCGGCGCGGCATCCAGAATCGCGTGGACGTCGGCATGAGCGTGGCTGCCACGCTTCGGGCTGCGCCGCACGCGGGTACGCTCGGTGGTCGGGTAGGTGCCGGTATTAGGTGGATAGTGATCGGCCATGTCTTCCTCACAGATCGGGCGTTGATCTGTGTCAGCAAAGAGGTAGGCTATAAACGGCCAGTTTTTTGATTTTTAGCAGACCAGTTGAGGTTTCATGACAGAGGTGGCGCAGTGGCCGGCACTGGACCGGATTTCGGGCGATCTGGAAGGGCAAGTCTATCGCCTGATGCGCGACCGCATTCTTCGTGGTCAGATGCCCGCAGGGCAGCGCGTGCCGTCGACACGGGCGATGGCCGTCTCGCTCGGCGTTGCGCGGTCGACCGTGGTCAATGCCTATGATCGGCTCAAGGCTGAAGGCTACCTGCGCTCGGCATCGGGTGCGGCGACACGCGTTGCAGCGTTCCCGACGACGCCATTGCCGGGTCAGGTCGCACCGCCGCCGCCAAATCTGCCACGGGTTACGGAATTCAAAAGGGGAGGCTTGTTCGAGCCGGGAGTGCCCGATGTCTCGAGTTTTCCCCATGCCGCCTGGGCGCGTTGTCTCGGCGCCCGCGGTCGTTCATTGCGGGTACATGATCTCGGCTACAGCGATCATGGTGGCGTTCACGAATTGCGCGAGGCGATCCTTGAGCATATCTCGGCGACGCGCGGCGTGGTTGCCCGTCCCGAGCAGATCGTGATCGTGCCATCGACGGGGGCGGCGATCGGGCTGCTTGCGAGTGTGTTGCTTCAGCCGGATCATCCGGGTGATGTCGTCTGGATGGAGGACCCCGGCTATGCCAGCGCGCAAGCAATTCTGCGCATGGCCGGGGCGAGCCTCGTGCCGGTGCCCTGCGATGCCGAGGGCATCGATATCGCGCAAGGGGCCGGGCCATCGCCGCGGCTGATCTATGTCACGCCCTCGCATCAATATCCGACCGGCGCCACCATGAGCCTGCCGCGCCGTCTCGCTTTGCTGGAATTTGCCCGCGCTAATGGTGCGATCGTGCTGGAAGACGATTATGACAGCGAATTTCAATATGCGTCGCGCCCGATTGCCGCCCTGCAAGGCATCGATCACGGCGAGGTGGTCGCTTATATCGGCACCTTCTCGAAGACGCTCGCGCCTGGTCTGCGCGTCGCTTATGCCGTCATTCCCTCACGGCTTCTGGCGGCGACCGAAGCGGCTCAACGGCTGAGAGGCGCCATCGTGCCCGTCCACATCCAGGCCGCCCTTGCCGATTTCATGCGTGAGGGGCGGTTTCGTGCGCATCTGAGGCAGATGAACGGTATTTATGCGGAGCGCATGGCAGCAACCGTCGAGGCGTTTCGTCGCCATTGCGGCGCTGAACTCCAAGTCGGAGCTGGTGGCGGCGGGTTGCAGCTGGCCAGCTGGTTCCGCGATGCAGAGACCGATGATATCGCCGTCGCCCGGATCATCAATGCCAATGGCTTTGCTGTGCGGCCGATATCGGCGCTGTATCTCGGCTCCGCGCGACCCGGGCTGCTGCTCGGCATTGCCCGCATGGAGGCGTCCGCGGCGGATGCGGCGGCGGCGAAAATTGCGAGGCTGCTCGAAGTGGTGCTTCTCAGCGCCTGAGGAACATCGCCCGATATTCGCGCGGTGTCATGCCTTTCAGCGCCCTGAACTGCCTGTTGAAATTGGCAAGCGAGGCATAGCCGACGGCATCGCTGATGTGGTGCACGGCTTGATCCGTGGAAGAGAGGCGGGCACAGGCATCGCCGATGCGCATGCGCGTGAGATAATCGGATATCGTTCCGCCGGTATGGCGGCGAAACATGCGGTGTAGGCCGGAGACGCTGAGCGCCGCGATATCGGCCAGCTCATCGAGGCTGATTGCGCGGGCATAGTGAAGATGCATATGCGTCAGCACGCGGTCGATGCGCTCGCGGCTTTCCTTGATATCCGGTGCCTGCGCCGGTGCGCTGGCGAGCGGCGTCGCTTGCCGATCTTCCGCGACCGTCACTAGGACGCCTAGCAGAGCCAGAAGGCGCTCGACGGGCGGCTTTTCGAAAATGGTTTCGAATGCAGGGCGGACGGCGGCGGAGGTCACCTCGGAAAAGTGCAGGCCGTTGTCTCCACTCCGCAGCATAGCTTCGATCGATCGGAATTCGACCGCGCCGCCCGTCATCTGCAAGAGCCAGTCGCGATTGAACCAGAGCACCAGTGCGATATGCGGCTTTTCTTCCTCGATCTTGGCGCGCGAAACCCAGCTGTGCGGCAGGTTGGGGCCGACGAGAACGAGATCGCCGTCTTCATAGTCGCCGCTATGGTCGCCGATAAAACGCTGGCCGATGGAATTCAGCGTCAGCGTCAGTTCGAATTCCGGATGGTGATGCCACTGGAACGGAATGCAGTCGTCAAGCCTGCGGTTCAGCATGCTCCAGGATGCTTCCGGCGAACGCGGCAAAACTTCGAGATAGGGCTTCATGGGGCGTCCATAACACAATGGAGGCCAGAATAGTATCAGAATTGGCCAGAGCCGGGCAACATCGCCGCGCCAATTGAAGCTACATCTTTCCCGTCACCCGAAGTCAAAAGGGGTAGCCAAGATGGAGGAAACCGATGCAGCCTGCCTTGAAGAGAGACGCGCACCCGACCGCATCCGCGGTCACGACGCAATTGAAGGATATCCAGAAGACCTTGCCGCTCAGAGTGCTGTCGAAGGACGATTGGCAGCACTGGATCACGAAAGGCTATGTGATCGTGCGGCAGGCTGTGCCGGCTGCGAATGTCAAGCGGCTTGTCGAGCTTTTGTGGCGTTTTGACGAGAAGGATCCGAACGACCCCTCCACCTGGTATGCGCCACAGCGGCGCGAGCACAAGATGAAGGAGCTCAACAATACCGGCATGCTGGAGATCTATAATCACCAGTATCTCTGGGATAACCGAATGGAAAAGCGGATCTACGATGTCTTCGTCGACATCTGGGATCGCGAGGACCTTTGGGTCACCATCGATCGCGCCAATCTCAACCCGCCGAAGAAGGTGAAAGGCAACCCGAACGGCTTCATCCATTGGGATGTCGATACTTCGATCCGGCCGCTGCCGATCGGCGTTCAGGGTGTCCTGAGTCTGAAGAAACAGGATGGCGATGTCGGCGGATTCCAGTGCGTGCCGGAACTCTTCGAGCATTTCGAGGAATGGGAAAAGACGCAGCCGGCGGATCGCGATCCTATGCATCCTGACATGACGGGTCTCTCGGTCGCCAATATCGACATGGAGCCCGGCGACCTGATGATCTTCAACTCGCTGCTCGCGCACGGCGTTCGTCCGAACCATTCGGAGAACCGCGTTCGCATGGCGCAATATATCTCCATGCATCCGGCGGAATACGACAATATCGCCGAGCGCGAGGAACGGATCCGCCTGTGGAGGGAACTGGATTCCCCGAAGCGCGACGCCTTTCCGGGCGATCCTCGCGAATGGGAAAAGCACAATGCGACGACGGCCAAATTGACGCCGCTCGGTGAAAAGCTGTTGGGCCTCAAGCCTTGGTAAGCAGCGGAAGGCTGATTTTCTGAAAGACATCGAGCGGCCTTGGGCCGCTCGAAGCGTTTGTGGAGATTGGCGGGCAGGCGCAGGCCGTCAGATTTCGTTCCAGCGGCGGATGACCGGCTCGGTCAGATCATGCTCGTAGCCGAGCACGCTGATACTCGTGGTGTCGAGGATGAAATGCTCACCGCCCTCCGGCGGCAGGCCAACCCAGCGGGCGGCGAAGACCCGCAGGAAATGGGCGCTGGAAAAGATCAGGATAGAGCCTTCAATACCCCGAAGTTCCCCGATGATCCGATCGGCACGCGCGCCGACATCGGCGGCTGTTTCTCCATTCGGGCAGCCGTCGCGGAAGACTTGCCAGCCGGGACGTTCGGCAAGGATCGCCTTGGTGGTGATACCCTCATAGGCGCCGTAATCCCACTCCGCCAGATCCTCCTTGACGACGCGACGGTCGCCGAAGCCGGCCAGCGCGCAGGTGTTTTGTGCGCGCTGCGACGGGCTGGACCAGACGGCGGCGAAATCGATCTGGGGTAGGCGAGCGGCGAGCTTGCGGGCAGCTTCCTCGCCGGCAGCGGTCAGGGGAATATCGGTACGGCCGGTATGCCGGCCGGAGAGGCTCCACTCCGTCTGTCCGTGGCGTACCAAATAGACTTCGGGATAGGCGCTGCTCATGCCGTTTCTCCTTTGCATTTGCCGTGCGAAATTCTTCGCATCTGCGAAAGCGTCTGTCGAGAGCTAAAGCGGATTGGCAGCTGACCCGACAACCCTCTGCGAATCCAAGCTCTTGCAGGAAGTTGTGAATCTCATCGTTTCACGGCGCGGCGAACGCTATAGAGCAGAATGGCGAGGCAGCCAACCAGCAGGAGAATCCCACCTGCGAGCGGCGGCATGGCGAGAAACTCCACCGCTCCGGCAATCACGAGAATGAGGATGAGGCAGAGTGTCGCGAGGCTGCCGTCATCGATGAACATGCCGATAAGCTCGGACAGGGCGATACGCAGGACATTCATTGGGCTGCCTTTGCTGTTGGATTGCCGCGCAGGCCGCGGATGATGGCGTAGGAGGCAAGCGAGACGATCGCGAAGATGGCGATCAAGGCGAGATCCTCGCCCGGCCAATGCGCGCCAATGCCTTCACCGGTCCAGAAGATGCCGAAGCTTGTCAGCATGAGGCCGACGACGAATTTGAGGGTGTTTTCTGGCACGGTGGCGAGCGGACGGTGGACCAACAACCCGATCAGCATGACGAGCACGAAGGCGGCGAGCGCACCGAGGCCGGCATAGAGTGTCAGGCCATGCGCGCCGCCGACGGCGATGACGATGAAGACCACTTCGACACCTTCGAGCAGCACCGCCTTGAAGGCGGCAAGGCCGGCGAGATAATCGGCGCGGCGATCGGCGGACTGCGCCTCTAATGCCGCCGTCTCCTTAGAGAAGGCCGCCTCCTCGTCGTGCAGGGCGATGACGCCGAGCGAGCGGAGAATGGCTTTGCGCAGCCAGCGCATGCCGAACAGAATGAGGAGAACGCCGACGACGAATTGCAAGATTTCGATCGGGATCAGCGCCAGCAGTGGTCCGAAGATGAGAACGAGAGCTGCCAGCACCGCAAGGGCAAGCGTGGCACCCGTGAGCGCCGGGCGCCAGCTTCGTGTGACGCCGACAGCAAGGACGATGGTGAAGGCTTCGACGACTTCGACGAATGAGCCGAGGAACGACGCCGTCACCGTAGATAGAATGGGTGTGAGGCTGTTCATGAGATGATTCCCAAAATTCGGTTAGGGCTTTGAGTGCACACGGTATTTTCCGGACTGCTGTTCCTCATGTGTCGAATGAACTCGCACGTGAGACACTCCGGCTTGGCGATCTGGTTACCATTCACTTGCGTTTCCTCGTGCCGCGTTTGCTCCATGATTTATCAAGCGCGCCACGCAGCTGGCTGAGCTGATCGAGGCTATCGATGGCGGCGTCCTTCCTCTTGGCGGCTAGCGCGACGATCAGGGATTCAATCAGCACCATAGTACCACCATGCATGGCGAGGTGGCCGGCATTGCCGCGCGGCACGGGTAGGATTTCAGTCACCTTGTCGGCAATCTGTAAGCCGAGATCATCGCTGATGAGGATGACCGGCACCTCATACTTGCCGGCGTATTCCAGCAGCACTTCGACCTCACGATAGAGCGGGGCATAAGCCATCATCAGCACGACGTCGCCTTTGCTCATCCCAAGCAGACGGTCCGCCAGAGCAATGCCCGCCGCCGAGAGCGCATGGGTCGCCAGGCCGATGCGGTTGATCTGCAGGCTGGCATAATCCGCCATGGCGCCCGACGGGCCGATGCCGAAGACATGACGTCGGGCTGCCTTGGCAAGAATATCGACACAGCGTTCGAAGCTTGCGGCAAATTCCTCGCGTCGCAGAACATCCAAAGCCTGCTCGTGCATACCGATGACATGGTGAAGCGCATCGCCGGCCTGGCTGCCGGTTTCAGCCAGCGTGCGTTGCATCCGCATTCCGGGTGACGGCGTTCCCGTCAGCTCTTCAAGCAGGGCGGCCCGCAACATCGACAGGCTTTCGAAGCCGAGCGCGCGAGCGGTGCGGACGACCGTCGCGTCGCTGCTGCCGGCGAGCTGCGCGATCTGGGCGGCCGAATTCAACAGTGCGACCTGCTTCTGATCGACGAAGAAACGGGCGATGCGTTGCTCGGCCGGTGCCAGCGTTTCCATCACATCGAGAACGCGGTCTTCGAAAGTGCGAGGTTTCCGTGTCGCTTCTGCCATCGGATACTTTGTAGTGAATGCTACCAATTACATTATCTGTAGCATTTACTGCAAAAGAATGACAGCGCAAAACAAAGGGCGCTTCGCACCGTTGCAAAGCGCCCTTTTTGATCGCGTAGAAAGGCAAGCGCGGAGCAGGCTGCAACTATTCCGCCAAGGCCGCGCGCACCGCCGGGATCACCTTCTGGCCGTAGAGTTCGATACAACGCAGCATCTTGTCATGGCCGAGTGCGCCGGCGCTGTATTTCAGCTGGAAGCGGCTGATGCCGAGCGTCTTGACGACCGGGGCGAGCTTGGCGGCGACGGTTTCCGGCGAGCCGACATAGAGCGAACCCTTTTCGATCTCGTTGTCGAATTCCGCACGCGTCATGGGCGGCCAGCCGCGCTCGCGGCCGATGCGGTCGCGCATCGCCTTGAAGCAGGGCCACAGCTCCTCGCGCGCCTGCTCGTCCGTCTCGGCGACATAGCCGGGCGAGTGGATGCCGATCGGCTTGACGGGTTTGCCGAGCTGCTTGTAGGCGCGGTGATAGAGGTCGACATAGGGCTGGAAGCGATAGGGGCTGCCACCGATGATCGCCAGCATCAGCGGCAGATCGTAGTGAGCGGCGCGCACCACCGATTCCGGGCTGCCGCCGACGCCGATCCAGGTCTTCAGCTGGCCGCTCTCGATGGTCGGGAAGACCTTCTGGTTGCGCAACGGCGGGCGGATGCTGCCCTGCCAGTTCACCGGCTCATTTTTAAGAAGAGCCGCGAACAGATCGAGCTTTTCCTCGAAGAGCTGCTCGTATTGCGACAGCTCGAAACCGAACAGCGGGAAGGACTCCGTAAACGAGCCACGGCCTAGGATGACCTCGGCACGGCCGTCCGAAACCGCGTTCAGGCTGGAGAAGCGTTGGAACACGCGGATCGGATCGTCCGAGCTTAGCACCGTCACGGCGGATCCCAGATGAATTTTCGATGTGCGGCTGGCGATGGCGGCCAGGATCGTTTCGGGCGAGGAGACCGCAAAATCCTCGCGGTGATGCTCGCCGATGCCGAAGAAGTCGATGCCGAGCTGATCGGCAAGGACGCCTTCTTCGACGACATTGCGCAGCACCTGCGCATGCGGCAGCGGTGCACCCTTATCGTCGAAGGTCACATCGCCGAAAGTATCCAGGCCGAATTCGACATTGTTTGTCGTCATGATTTTTCCTGTCATGTGTCGAAATGATAATGTTGAGACAGCATGTAGTGCCGCTCCCGACCATCCACTACCCGGAAAGTTTCGGCTGAAATCTTCGAAGAATTCGATATGCCGATGGTAATAGGCGATATTCGGCAATACCGGCGTTGCGATCGGTGGCAGTCACGCCAATATTAGCTTCGACCTGAGCGCAGTTGGATTAAGGAGGAAACATATGGTCGCACTGAAAAAGGTGAACCTTACCAAAGCCTTTGCAGCCTTCGATGAGACTTGGAGTCCGCGCATCGGCGGTGATATCAACGATTTCCAGGTCAAGCTCACCAAGCTGGAAGGTGCATTCCATTGGCACCATCATGAGGAAGAGGATGAGCTCTTTCTGGTCGTCAAAGGCACGCTGCGCATGAAGCTGCGCGAGGAAAACGGCGGCGATATCGTCCTTGGCCCTGGCGAATACATCATCGTTCCGCATGGGGTGGAGCATTGTCCGGTCGCCGAGCCGACCTGCGAAGTCGTGCTGTTCGAGCGCAATACGACGCTCAATACCGGCAATGTCGAAAACGAGCGGACGATCCGCGCGCCCAAGCATCTTTAAACGATCCCGATGGTCCGGCCGCCCGTCAAAAAGGGCTGCCGGACATTGCCCAGTCCATCAGTTCAGCGCCAGCTTGTTCGACGGCGTGCGACAGGCCGCGAAAACATCCAGCTTCGGATCATAGACCTTCGTCGAGACGTCCGTCATGCCGAGAACGCTGTGGAAGATGTTGTCCTGAGAGTAGGTGCCCTCGGCGGCCTGCTTGGCTAGGCAGGCCATGTCGAAACCGGCGGTCTTGGCGAGATCGTCGGCCATCCATACCAGCATCGGCACATGCGTCTGCTGTGAAGGAGCGATGAAATAGGGCGTGCCGTGCAGATAGATGCCATTTTCACCGAGCGACTCGCCGTGATCGGAGAAATAGAGCACGGAGCCGGATATCGAGTCGGAGCGCTGCTTCAGCTTGTCGATCACCATGGCGACGATGTGATCCGTATAGAGGATCGTATTGTCATAGGCGTTGGTGATTTCCTCCTGTGAGCAGGAGCTGAAGTCGTTGGAGCGGCAATCCGGCCGGAACCGGCGGAATTCTTCCGTGTAGCGCTGATAGTAGGCGGGGCCGTGACTGCCGAGCTGGTGCAGCACCAGCACGCTGTCGCCCTTCACCTTGTCCAGCCAGCCGTCGACCTTGTCGACGAGGATCTCGTCCTTGCATTCGCCGTCCTGGCAGAAGCGCGGATCCGCAGAGTGCGGCAGAAAGGTGTAGGAAACGCGATCGGTGACGTTGTAGCTGCCCGTGTCATTGTCGAGCCAGGTTACGTCGACCTTGGCATGGGTCAGGACATCGAGCAGGTTTTCCGTCTCTAGCCCCTTGCGATGGCTGTATTGTTGGCGCGTGTAGACCGAGAAGAGGCAGGGTATGGAGGTTGCTGTCGCCGTACCGCAGCTGGTGGTATTGGGGAAGTAGACGACATTGCGCTTTGCCAGTTCCGGATTGGTCATCTTGGCATAGCCGCCGAGCGAGAAGTTCTGCGCACGCGCCGTTTCCCCGGCCACGATGATCGTGACGCGCGGCTTGCCCTTGTCGACGACGCCGATCCTATGGGCGTCCGTGCCCAATGGCTGTGCGACGACGTTTGCGTTTCTTTGCGTATCTATGACGTAACGCACCGCGCTTGTGATCGGCATCACCGGATTGAGGGTATCCATCAGGTCGCGATGAGCG
Source organism: Martinezella dioscoreae (assembly GCF_009176305.1). Classification (GTDB taxonomy): domain Bacteria; phylum Pseudomonadota; class Alphaproteobacteria; order Rhizobiales; family Rhizobiaceae; genus Rhizobium; species Rhizobium dioscoreae. Next base: position 543,893 of record NZ_BLAJ01000001.1, read on the forward strand.
CGGCCGACGCCAGCATAAGTCTTATAGAAGGTCGTCCCGGCGATGACGAAGATCGCCGAGCAGGCGAGGATGACGGCGGTATTGTAGGCGAGTTTCTTGAAGATCGGGCGATGGACGATCCGGACCCATGCGACGACAAGCGACGGCAAGATGCCTGTCAGCAAAACATAGGTGATGAAGCGCGTCGTAATCAGATGGCCGCTTTCCGCGCCTGTCGAAACAGCCGCATTGCGGATCATCTCCTTGTCGATGATGACGCCGAACTGGTCGTTGAACCAGGACGATACCGATGCCACCAGAATGAAGAAGATCAGGACCGGCTTCGTGACGTATTTGGCGGAGAAGAGCGTGAAGAGCGCCATGATGGCTGCGGAAATACCGATGACGAAGGCGGCAAAAGCGGCCGGGTCAGCGATAAAATAGCCATAGGACTTCGTCCAGAACATCTTGTTTGTCACAAGAAGTACATAAAGCGTGGCTATAAGGCACAGTGTGACACTGCCGATTGCTGGCCGGAATATCTGTCGGCCAGATGATGCGTTTTCGCTGGTCAATGGTTGTCTCCGAGGCGTGGGCTATCGGCGGGGTGCCTGTAAACCCATCACTGCAGGATGGCGCTTTGGCTGTTGAAGCCGGCCACCATGGTTACCAATCCTGACATTTACCTGAATGACAAGCTTTTGTGCAGGGCTATTTCGGACCTGATTCCGATTGTCGTCTTTTTTGCCGGCTTCATATCCGGAGTTCAGGTCGCCGTCAGAAATAGGCATCATAGCTGCTTGATTGCAACTGGGGATGCAATCGTGCGGCTTCTATTGGTCGAAGACAATATACTCATAGGCAATGCCGTACAGGATCATCTGCGTGCGGAGGGGTGGTCGGTCGACTGGTCCATGGATTTGGAATCCGCCAGGGGGGCCGTCGCGGCCGAAGCCCACGACGTGATGCTACTTGATCTTCGCTTGCCCGATGGCAGCGGCCTCGATCTGCTCAAGCTCATGGAAGCGCGCGGGGAAACGACCCCAGTCATTGTCATGTCGGCCTATGATCAGCTGTCGGACCAGATGACGGCCATGAATATCGGTGCCGTCGACTATCTCGTGAAGCCTTTTGCGCTAAGCGAGATGGCGGTTCGCGTACGCAAGGCGGCAAGACGCCGCCGCTTGATCCGCATGCGCAACGCTGGCTGAGCCGACGGCTTTCAGGGCCGGGCTGTCGTTCCCGACCGCAGGAGATCGAGCACAGCGATGGTTGCGGCAAAGACCACCAACGACAAGAGCCAGCCCAGGACCGCGTCGGACAGATAGTGGGCTCCGGTCATCACGCGCATGATCGGCATCATGATCGAGACGGCAGCCAGGGGAATGCCGAGCGGAAAACGCAGGCGCGGCGGCAGCAGCAAGACGAGGCAAAGCAGCCAGCCGGCAGACGACGCCTCGCCGGAGACGAAAGAGCAATTTCCAAGACACCGGCCGGCAAACGAGCCTGCCTGGACAAAATCCAGCGAGCCGCCGAAAAGATCCGTGCTGCGCGGTCTCGGCCTGCCGCTGTAGCTCTTAAGCAGCGTGTTGACGATGAGGCCGCAGCCGATGACAAGCGATATCAGTGCAGCGATGTACCGATCCGTTTTCAGCGTCCGCCAGCCTGCACCGAATTTGCGCCAGGACGAGATTAGGTTGGCAATCAGGACGACGACGGCGATATAGGGCAGGGTGAGCGTCACATCTCGCACGATCTCGAAGATACGGTTCTTGGCCAGCGCAAAGGCGCCGCAGACTTCACCCGGAATGACGGCGGATGCGCAGGGCGTAGCAGTGAAGACACTCTTCGCGACGACGAGATCGATATTGGGAAATCGATAGAAGACGAACAGCAGCACCCACCAGAGCGCGAAGAGCGCGAGAAACACAAAAAAGGATCTGCTGACAGGAGCGGTCCGTTTTGTGTAAGCAATGGAGTTGTCGTACATCGTAGACGCTGGCCACTGTCTGAACAGGTTCAAAACAAGTGCCCGTTCGCGTTGTGCAAACGCCCAAAGGCCACTATCGGGCGTCTTTTATGACAGAAGCCTGACAGTAACCTGAAAGATCAAACGGTTAAGAAAGTCTCTTGAGGCTCGGTAGCCCGCTAAAGCGACTGCAGCGGTTGACGGTGCCTTTCTCTATTGTGTGCGGTGAGTTATTCGCCGGTCTTGAAATAGGCTTCCAGCCGGTAACCATCGGGATCGATAACGAAGGCTGCATAGTAGAACTGGCTGTAGTCGGGCCGGATGCCCGGCTTGCCATTGTCTTCGCCGCCATTGGCGATGCCGGCGGCATGAAAGGCGTCGACGGCTGCCTGGCTTGGCGCCACGAAACAGAAATGCAGGCCGGAACCGCGATCGGCGGGAACGGGACGTTCCACCTCACTGACCCAGAACTGGGCACGCTCCGCCCCATATCCAACCGTGCCATCGAAGTTGGTGACGCGCTCGTAGCCAAGCGGAGAAAGGGCTGCGTCATAAAATTTCTGCGCCCGCGTCAGGTCTTTGACGCCGATCGAAATATGGTCGAACATGAAAACGAGCTCCTGCCGTGTTGTCTGCAGAGCTTTGCGGAAGGTACGCCCTGGAGAAGCGCCGGCTTTCGAAAGTCCGCAGGTCGAATTCGTCTCACCATCTTGCAACGGTCATGGGAAGTCAACAAAACGAAGCGATGGGCCGTCCAGTCGCTTGCCCCGGGTGTTTCGTCTACAAATGGTCGAAGGATGCCGCTCCCGGTGAGATCAGCGGATTGGGAGGGGGATTTTTCGATGCTCGGCCGCGATGCGAATTTTTCAAAACGACTGTCGATTTCCGGAGAGCAGCTTCGTCGTCAATATGAGCGAGTTTATTGAGCGGCAATGGTGCCGGCGCCTCGCTTCCGGAGGACATTTCCATGCGTTTCATGTCTATCGTCACATCCACCGATTTCATGCATCCGACGCCGGAGCTTGCCGAGGCCATGCACAAGCTCGCCGATCGGGAAATCAAGGCCGGCCGCATGATCGATACGGCGGGACTGATGCCTCTTGCGACGGGCGCCCGCGTCACGATCAAGGATTGCAAGCTGAGTGTCGTCGACGGTCCCTTCGTGGAGGCCAAGGAGGTCATCGGCGGTTATGCCATCTTCGAACTGCAGAGCAAGGAGGAGGCCGTGGCACTGGCAGTCGAGTTCATGCAATTGCACAGGGATTTTATGCCCGGTTGGGAAGGCACATGTGAGGTGCGCGCCTACTTCGAGCCAAATGCCGAAGGTGTATGTGACCCGCTCGCCGAAGCAACGGCATGATGCTTTCGGTTCGTGACCGGGGCGGGCGGCCTTGACAGCCGCCGGCACCCACCGAGCGATCCTTGCCGTCTGGCGGATCGAACAACCGCGGCTCATCACCAGCTTGGCGCGATTGTTGCGCGACGTGCCGCTGGCTGAGGATCTGACACAGGAAGCGCTTGTTGTCGCCTTGGAGCGATGGCCGGAAACGGGCATCCCCGAGCGCCCCGGCGCTTGGCTTATGACCACTGCCAGGCGTCGGGCGCTGGACCATTTGCGTCGCCGGCGAATGCTCGACCAGAAGCACGAGATGATCGTTCGAGAGATGGAGGAGGAAGAGCAGATCATGCCCGACCTAGACACCCCTCTCGATGACGACATCGGCGATGAAATGCTGCGCTTGATCTTCACTGCATGCCATCCGCTGATCTCGCGCGAGGCGCGGGTGGCGCTTGCCTTGCGGATGATCTGCGGTCTGACGACCGAGGAAATCGCCAGGGCGTTTCTCGCGTCGGAGGCAACGATCGCGCAGCGCATCGTCCGCGCCAAGAAGACATTGTCGGAATCGGGACTTTCCTATGAAACGCCACACGGCGAGGAGCTGTCGCAGCGTCTCGCCTCGGTGCTGGAGGTGGTTTATCTGATCTTCAACGAGGGATATACGGCCGCGCGCGGCGAGAATTGGATGCGGCTGCAATTGTGCAGCGAAGCGCTGCGGCTCGGGCGAATATTGACGTCCGTCGCGCCGCAGGAGCCGGAGGCACATGCGTTGCTGGCCCTGATGGAGCTGAATGCGTCCCGTTCGGCGGCCAGGACGGATGCCAACGGCAATCCGATTTTGCTGCTCGATCAAAATCGCGACCGCTGGGATCGGCTGCAGATCCAGCGAGGTCTGCAGGCCTTGCGACGGGTACAGGAACTTGGCGGCGCCGGCGGGGTTTATGCCTTGCAAGCCGCGATCGTCGCCTGTCACGCGAGAGCGAGGACAGCTGATGAAACCGACTGGAGGCGGATTGCCGATCTCTATGCGAAACTTGCCGAGCTTGTTCCTTCCCCGATCGTCGAACTCAATCGCGCTGTCGCCGTGGGCATGGCCGAGGGTCCCGAGGTGGCGTTAGACATCATCGACGGTCTCCGCGATGAACCTGCACTGAAGGACTATCATCTTTTGTCGAGCGTTCGCGGCGATCTTCTCCGCAAGCTTGGCCGATGCGATGAAGCGCGGCAAGCCTTTGAGGCGGCGGCCGCACTTGCTGAAAATCGGAGAGAGCGTGATTTCCTGATGCGCCGTGCTGCCGAAGCCGCCGACGCCGCCGACACAAGGAAGAATTGACCCGCCGGAGAGGCGGGTCATCTTGCTTTGAACTATTCTGCAGCCTGATAATTCGTGGCCCTTGCCGCGGATGAGCGCGGGCCGACGGCGGCGAGCAGCGTGATGGCGGCAGCGAGGATCGTCACGAAACCGATGCCGGCAATATAGGGGTTCCAGCCGAAGCTCGGAGCCGCACTGAAGACGGCCGATGCCGCCGCCAGAATGATGCCGCCGCCGATCTGGAAGGAGGCAAACAGCATGCCCGAAGCCAGGCCGGATTCATCGTCGCCGACGTCTGAGAGGGCTGCAACCTGGATCGAAGGATAGGTCATGGCGTAGCCGACGCCGAGCAGGAGCTGCGAAATGGCGACGAGTACCATCGTATCGATATGCTCGGCCGACAGCACCCAGAAGAGATAGCTGATGGCCTGCAATCCCACGCCGAAGGTCATCAGCAAGGTCGTACCGCGGTTCTGGCCTATCGTTGCAAAGCGCGGTGCCAGGAACATCACGCAAGTGCCGCCGATGGCGAAAGCGAAGCCGGTGGCGAAGGCCGACCAGCCGACGACGGTCTGGTAGTAGAGCGTCGCAATGAACTGGAAGCCGACATAGGCTCCCTGGTACAGCGCGGCGACGGCATTGGCATGGCTGAGCTTGGTGCGACGGAACATGGCAAGCGGCACCATCGGATCATGATGGCGCGACTCTACGACCAGGAACAGCAGGATCAGGATCAATGCGGCAAGGAGCGAGCCCCAGGTCGCGAAGGCCTGCCAGCCATCGGCGGCGGCATTGGTGACGCCGAAGACGAAGAGCAGCAGGCCGGGGGTGATCGTCAGCGCACCGGCCCAGTCGAAGCGGGCGCGCGGGCCGCTGCGTTTGTGATCGGCTGGCAGGACGAGCGGAGCAATGATTAGCGCCAGGATGGCGATGGGAGCCCCCATGACGAGGGTCGCGCGCCAGCTGATGAGGGTTGCCGCTCCACCCAGTACCATGCCGAGCACGAAGCCGGCAGCACCGGTGGAGGAGAAGACGCCGAGCGCCTTGGCACGGGCATTGCCGTCTCCGAAGACGGAGAGAAGAAGGGCCAGTGCTGCCGGTGCGGTGAAAGCGGCCGCAATGCCCTTGATTAGGCGAGCGGCAATGAGCGTCGGCGCGCTGTCGACGAAGCCGCCGGCAATGCTGGCGGCGGCGAAGATGCCGAGCGACCACAGGAAGACGCGGCGGTGGCCGAAGAGATCGGCAACGCGGCCGCCGAGCAGCAGAAAGCCGCCGTATCCGAGCACATAGGCACTAACGGCCCATTGCAGCGAGGTCGCCTGCATGCCGAGCTCTTTCTGGATTGCGGGCAGGGCCACCCCAATGGTGGAGACGTCCATGGCGTCGAGGAAATTGGCGGCGCATAGCAGCAGCAACGCCAATCCCGCCCCGCTTCGGGTTTGGGAAGAAGTCATCGGGATCGTTCCTTTCTGTGCTGCCGCCTTTTTGGGAGGTTGAAAACGGCAGGGAACGAGAAAATGTACATCTTCAAACCCTATTGCAAATTGATAGTAACCATGTCAGGTATTACTCATAATGATGAATGATGCCACGCTTCGAAAGATCGATCTCAATCTGCTGCTCGCCTTCTCCGTGCTGATGCAGGAGCGGAACGTGAGCCGCGCGGCCGAGCGGCTGCTGCTCGGCCAGCCTGGTCTTTCCGCAGCCCTTCGCCGGCTGCGCGAGACGCTGGATGATGAATTGTTCGTGCGCGTCGGGCGCGGTTTGCAGCCGACGCCGCGGGCGCTGGCGATTGCGCCGGCGATCGAGGATGCGCTCTCCGGCATCGAACGCGCCATTCGTCCGCCGGCAGCCTTCGATCCCGAAAACTGGCATGGCGAGTTCCGCATCGGGCTTTGCGACAATCTCGAATCCTCCTTCTTCGGACCGCTGGTGGCGCGGTTGCGCCGGCTTGCGCCGAATGCGCGACTGACCAGCGTGGCGTTCGACCGGCGCGACGCTGTGCGCCTGCTGGACGAAGGCGCCTTTGACTTCAGCATCTCGGTGCATGACGAGCCGGCCTCCTGGCATGTACGCGCGCCGCTGTTCGAGCAGGCTTCGCTCTGCATCTATGATGGCCGGCATCTCAAATGCGCGACACCGCTGAGTCTGAAGCATTTCGCCAGCGCGCCGCACGTGACCGTTTCGCTGGAAGGTGCCACATCTACCGGCGTCGACGTCGCTCTCGCGCGCCTGGGCCATCGCCGGCAGGTTGTCGCGACGGTTCCCCGCTTTTCCGCACTGCCGTCGACGCTCCGGGCTATCCCAGCCATTGCGACGGTTCCAGAAGCCATTGCCCGCTGCATGGCACAATTGCACGACCTGACGATTTCAGAGCCGCCGTTCGAGCTGCCGGCCGATCCGGTGACGATGCTCTATCGCCGCGTCGATCAGGCTGACAGCCGTTCGGTATGGTTCCGCCGCCTTTTTGTCGAGGTCGTCAAGGAAGCGCTCGAGGCCAGCGGGTGCCGCATGGGCGTCTCCACGGATGCCTGCTGCTACGATCCGCCTGAACTTGCCGAGGCGGTATGATGCTTCGAGGAGAGGGACGATGATCCGGCATACGCCGCGCCTGTCCCTGCGCGTGCCGGAGGAGCGGGATCTCGACTTCGTCACGGCTTTGTTTGCGCGGCCGGAGCTGGTCGCCCATCGGCCCGATCCAACGCCGGATTCGCCTGCGGAAAGTGCCCGGCGGCTCGCTCGGGATCAGGCGCACTGGCGCGTGAACGGCTTCGGGCGCTGGGCGATCGAAACGGAAGGGCGGCTGATCGGCTTTGGCGGCGTTACCGTCTCTACGGAATTCGAGGGGCTCAATCTCTCCTATCACCTGCACCCCGATTATTGGGGAAGCGGCTACGCAACGGAACTGGTGACGGAGGCATTGGCCTTCGCCGGACATGATCTGCGGGCGACACGCGTTATCGGGCTGGTTCGGCCCGTCAATGTTGCCTCTCGGCGCGTTCTGGAAAAATGCGGCTTCGGTTTCGAGCGGGAGGTCATGCTGCATGGAGCGCCGACTCATCTCCTGTCCTTCAAGTTGCCGGTGGCGAGCGCCGGCGAACAGGACTAGCCGTCCGGATAGGGCATGCCATCCTTATGCACGAAACGGCCGTCCGTGCTGGAGCTCATCATGTCGACGTCCGAGCAGGTGATGAGATCGGTCGGTGAGCGCGTACCGACCTCGAGATAGATGGCCGTGCTATTCGATTTGTTGATCATATGATGGCCGTTGCCGGAGCCCTTCGGGAAGGCCGCGCAATCGCCGGCGCGCAGCACCGTCTCGCCATCATCCTCGATCAGCGTCAGCTCGCCTTCCAGCACATAGACGAATTCATCCTCCTCTGAATGCCAATGCCGCTGGCTCGACCAGTTGCCTGGCGGCAGCCGCATCAGGTTGACGCCGAAATCCCTGAGGCCGCCGGCATCGCCCAGTCGCTGCCTGACGCGCTCGGTGGAGTGATCATTGAAGGGAGCGGGATAGCGCGTGCCCTTGATTTCCGGCACGGCTGCAACATCGATCTTCGGCATGATGATCCTGCCTGCGATTTGCCAAGGGTGGACATGCTGTCTGTGCGGTTTCAAGTCTAACAAGACTCATCGCTGCCAGTCCAGCAATGCATCTCGGTAGAGCATGGCAAATCAGGCTTGGTTGCCTGTATTTGTCATCTGGTTGTTACCTGGTTGTCATCGTTCATACACATGTGCGTCGTTTGAGCAACACGCCGTATGTAGGTGCTGTCACATATGTGGGGAGCCTTCTTAAATCCTTGTAAAAGCAAAATAGTAAATGCAGCTTACTATATGGAAGCGAGGCCTTGTGCTTCGAGTTAGCCACTGAAACTTGATGTCGGACGGCCCCCCAGGTTCGTATCTCGCGCAAGTTCGTTTGAAGAATGGAGTTACAATGAACATCAAGAGCTTGCTTATCGGCTCGGCTGCGGCTCTCTGCGTCGTATCCGGCGCTCATGCGGCTGACGCTATCGTCGCCGCCGAACCGGAGCCGCTGGAATATGTGCGCATCTGTGACGCGTTCGGCGCCGGCTATTTCTTCATACCCGGCACGGAAACCTGCTTGCGCGTTGGCGGCAAGGTCCGCACCGAAGGCCAGTGGAAAGATCCTTACAATCGCGACAGCAACTTCGGCACCAAGTGGCATACCCGCGCCGAACTCAACCTCAATACCGCGACGGACACCGAATATGGTCCGCTGAAGACCGAAACCATCGTTCGCTGGGATTGGAACGACGGCGGCTCGACCTCCACCAACCTGCTGTGGGCCTACATCACCCTCGGCGGCTTCACCGTCGGTAAGACTGACTCGCAGTACAACCAGTTCGTCGGCTATGCTGGCGACGTGATCCAGGACGACGTCATCTATGACGGTCCGTATGAATTGAACCAGCTGACCTATAATTACGACAGCGGCACGGGCTTCACGGGCGTCATCTCGCTCGAAGACAGCAATTCCGGCACGACCACAAGCGCCTATGGCGGCAGCTGGCAGCTTTCGAAGGCTGATCACTACGCTCCGAACGTTGTCGCCGGTCTCGGCTACAAGGCTGGTATGTTCGGCTTCAAGGTCGTCGGCGGCTACGACTCGATCGTCGAGGAGGGCGCCATCAAGGCTCGTGTCGACGCCGACTTCGGTTTCCTCACGGCCTTCCTGATGGGCGGCTGGAACACCGATGGTGACAAGCTCAACCAGTATGCCGGCTCGAACCAGAACGTCTCGGCCTGCACGACCTCCGACGGCGTCGTTCACGGTGCAAAGTGCGGCTGGGGTGACTGGGCAGTCTGGGGCGGTGTCGGCGTTCCGATCAACGACAAGCTGAAGTGGAACGTTCAGCTCGCCTATACCGATTCCAAGATTTTCGAGGCAACGACCAACGTCAAGTTCAACCCGGTCAAGAACCTGCTGGTCGAGCCGGAGTTCACCTACGTTCACTATGATCTGCCGAGCGATGATACCTTCTCGGGTATCCTGCGCTTCGAGCGGACCTTCTGAGGTCGGTCGACTTGGCTTGACCTTCATCCGAAATGGGGCCTGGTATTCGCATCAGGCCCTGCCTGCCTCATTCGAGGTGATTGGAAAACCTAGTTCGCCGACATGATGCCAATCGGCATGATGCAAGGCGAAGCGGCTTTCAGCTCGAGAGTATCCGAACCACGAGCTTGCCGAGCGATCGCTCACGATCGCGACCCATACAGCTGATAAAGGGAAGTCGGCTCACTGTCATAAATGTAAAGCTAATGAAGGGATATCTCATCCTTTCTAGCGCTATTTGGTGCCACCAAAGGAAGCCCCATGAAGACGATTATCATACTTGCGGCAATCGGACTGATGTCCACCAACGCTATGGCCATGTCGGCCTATAATTCCAAGTCGATGACCTGTGCAGCCGTGCATGAGAAGATGGCACAGGAAGGTTCGATCGTGCTGAGGTACCCGTCTCATCATCCGGGCCTGATGATGTACAACCGCACCGTCTCGAACTCGATGGCATGCCTCGGCCAGGGCGCGATGAGCAGCGCCAGCGTTCCGACGAGCGACGATCCCAGCTGCAAGATCAAGACCTGCAGCTTTGCGACCGGCAAGGGGCCGAATAAGAATCATTGAGGTGGTAGCATAAGGCGGACCAGCTCTTAAAGGCAGAATATCGGCCTGGCAGGATACCCTCCTGCCAGGCCGATTTGATGTTTCTCGGTGAGTCGTTCGCTCGATCGCTTCCTGAACACGCTTGCAAACAAGATCGTGATCACGAAAGTGGCGGCCGCCTTGATCTTTTGAATAGTGTCCTTCCTGAGCGATAGGTGACGTTTTGTACCGGAGACATGGGTAACACTTTTCGCTTTTGGCGGGAGATGTTGATGCCGTGGAGAGAGACTTCGGTGATGGAGGAACGTCTACGATTTGCCGCCCGCCTGCCGGAGGGCGAAGGGATGAGCGATGTGTGCCGGGAGTTCGGCATCTCGCGCAAGACCGGCTACAAAATCTTCAATCGCTACAAGGACGACGGCCTGGAGGCGCTGACGGATCGGTCTCGACGGCCGGTGCGGTATGCCAACCAGTTGCCCGAGCCGGTGGAGGCAATGATCGTGCGGCTCAGACAAGAGAAGCCGCATTGGGGTGCCAGGAAGATCAGAGAACTGCTGGTCAGGAGGCTTGCCGGCGATGTGCGCGTGCCGTCGAAGAGCACGGTGCATGCCGTTCTTGACCGGCACGGGCTGGTCGCCCATGCCCGTAAGCGGCAACGCCATCGGGCCGAGGGAACGGAATTGTCTCAGGCATTGCTGCCGAACGATCTGTGGTGCGCCGACTTCAAGGGCGAGTTCAAACTCGGCGATGGCCGATACTGTTACCCGCTGACGGTCACCGACCAGGCGTCACGCTACCTGCTTGCCTGTGAAGCCTTCGAATCGACAAAGGAGGTGGGGGTGTTCGAGGCGTTCCGCCGATTGTTTGCCGAACATGGCCTGCCAAGCGCGATCCGCAGTGACAACGGCCCGCCGTTTTCCAGCCCCAACGGCCTCTACAATCTGTCGAAGCTGTCAGTCTGGTGGCTGCGGCTCGGCATCGCGCTCGAGCGCATCAGGCCGGGCCATCCGCAAGAGAATGGCCGGCATGAGCGCATGCATTTAACGCTGAAGAAAGAGGCGACTAGGCCACCTGGCAGAAATATCCTGCAGCACCAGGCCCGCTTCGACGCGTTCGTCAGCGAATTCAATACCGAGCGGCCGCATGAAGCCCTGGCGATGAAGGTGCCGGTCGATCTCTACGCGCCATCGGCGCGCCGATATAACGGGCTGCCGGAGATCGATTATCCGTTCCACGACCGTGACGCACTGGTGACCCATTGCGGCCGCATCTGCATCTACCGCAAGAAGATCAATATCTCGACCGTGCTGACCGGACAGAAACTGGGAATCAAGGAGGTCGACGACGGTATTTGGCTCGTCAGCTTCATGCACTATGATCTGGGATATATCGACCTGGAGCAGAGGACTTTGCAAACCATCGACAACCCGTTCGGCACGAGGTTGTCACCCATGTGTTAGGTACGATCCGTTACCTATGTCTCCGGGCTGGACATAGAGGAAGTGGCGCACCCGACAGGATTCGAACCTGTGACCTTTGGAATCGGAATCCAACACTCTATCCAGCTGAGCTACGGGTGCATGCCGTGGCGGTTTGAATCGCCTGTCCGATGGCTGGTTCTTAGCCTAGGAAGCGCTTGGCTTCAATCGGGAAAATTCAGGAAAGCGTGAGATCGGACGTTTTGGTGAGATGAGGCCGCGGGCTTTGGGCGCGCGGCCTTGCTGTCATGGGCGGTCTCGGATCATTCCTTCATCGCGCCGGGGCCGGGGGTGGCCTTTGGCGGCACCTTGCCGAGGATGATCATGCCCAGCACTTCGTCCTTGGTGACGTCTTCGGTGCGGGCGTGGCCGACGACCTGGCCGTTCTTCATGACCGAGACGCGGTCGGCGAGGTCGAAGACGTCGTGGATGTCGTGGCTGATCAGGAAGATGCCGATGCCTTCCTTTTTCAGCTGCTTGATGAGCTCGCCGACCTGCGCCGTCTCCTGCGGGCCGAGCGCCGCAGTCGGCTCGTCCATGATCAGGATACGGGCATCGAAGAGGATGGCACGGGCGATCGCGACCGACTGGCGCTGGCCGCCGGACAGCGCCTTCACCGGCTCCTTGAAGCGCTTGAAGTTGGGGTTGAGGCGCCCCATCACTTCGCGGGCCTTGGCTTCCATCGCGACGTCGTCGAGCGTGCCCCAGCGGGTCTGCAGCTCGCGGCCGAGATAGAGGTTGGCGGCCGCATCGACGTTGTCGGCGACGGCAAGCGTCTGATAGATCGTCTCGATGCCGTATTTCTTGGCGTCGCGCGGGCTGCGGATATCGGCAGGCTCGCCGTTGATCAGGATATCGCCGCTGTCGCGCTTGTAGGCGCCCGAGAGGATCTTGATCAGCGTCGACTTGCCGGCGCCGTTATGGCCGAGGAGCGCTACGACTTCGCCGGGGTAGAGATCGACCGAGGCGTTGTCGACCGCGTGGATGCCGCCGAAGGAGATGGAAATGTTCTTCATTTCCACAAGCGGAGTGGTTTGATCCGTCATGGTTCAGAATTCCTTTTACTTGGCGCGCGAGCGATAGACGATGTCGAGCCAGACGGCGATGACGAGCACGACGCCGACGACGACGTTCTGGATCGGCGTATCGACATTGGCGAGCCCCATGCCCGATTGCAGCGACTGCATGACGAGGGCGCCGAGCATGGCGCCGGCGATGGTACCGCTGCCGCCGGCAAGCGACGTGCCGCCGATGACGGCTGCGGCGATGGTGAAGAGTTCGTAGGTCGTCCCTTGCGAATTGGCGGCGGCATTCAGACGGGCGGTGGAGATAGCCGCGGCGACCGCCGCAAGCAAGCCCATCAGCGCGAAGATGCGCACCGTTACCCAGCGCGTCTTGATGCCGGCGAGTTCCGCTGCTTCCGGGTTGCCGCCGATCGCGAAGACGTAGCGGCCGAAGCGCAGGCGGGTGGCGATGAAGGTCATGATGATACCGATGCCGACGGCGATCAGCACGGGCACGGCGATGCCGTAGGGGATATCGAGCCCCGTTTCCGGCCAGGGGATGTTATGCTCGGTCGCGTATTTCTTCGCGATGCCGGTTGGCCAGTAATAGATGTTGAAGACGTAGATCGTGACGAGGACGAGAGCGGAGCCGAGGATGGCGAGGAAATATTCCGCCCAGAGCGGCCGGCGCGGGAAGTTGAAGCGCTTGCGCTGATGGCGCCCGCCGATAATGCCGAGAACGATGAACACGCAGGCGAGTACGCCAAGGATCCAGCTCCATGTCGCACCGATCGAACCTTCGGCGCCGCCGCCCATGATGCGGAAGGTGGCGTCGAGCGGGGCAACCGTCTGGCCGCTGGTGACGTACCAGGCAAGGCCGCGCCAGGCGAGAAGGCCGCCAAGGGTGACGATGAAGGAGGGGACATTTAGAAAAGCGATGATGACGCCTTGGAAGGTGCCGAGCAGCGTACCGATGACGAGGCCGCAGATCAGCGTGATGACCCAGGTCCAGGAACTGTCGAAGCCGAGATAGGCGGGCAGGTATTTTGCCTGGATGACGCCCATGATCATGGCGATGAAGCCGAGCATGGAACCGACGGAAAGGTCGATATTGCGGGTGACGATGACCAGCACCATGCCCGTCGCCAGCACGGCGATCTCGCAGGTCTGAACGGAAAGGTTCCAGAGGTTTCTGGGGGTCAGGAAAAGGCCGCCGGTATAGACGTCGAAGCCGATCCAGATGATCAGCAGTGCGCCGATCATGCCGAGCAGGCGGGTATCGATTTCCGTTGCACGCAGGAAGCGCGTGATGGCGCCTTCTTCCGCCTTGCGCGGACCGCTCGATGTTGTGGAATGTGTCATGTCGGCCATCGCTTTGCCGTTCTCCCACTTGTTGGGCGCAGGCCCGCGAATGCTCTTTCTTGATCGCTGGGCAGTATCCGCGCTGGTCACAATAGACGTCATCGCTCGCCCATCCGGTTGTCCCGGGTCCACGACCGCCATCCGGCAGGCCGATCGGATATGCGATGACGCAACACATGCGGGAGGCCTTCATTCCCATTCTGGGTTTGGTTGCGGGCCTCTTATCCGCATTCGACGCCGCAATGGAGAGCCCCTTGCGGCGTCGGCATTATCTTCGGGTCAGCTCGTCAAGCCGGGTGCTTATTTGCAGGCAGCGACGCTGCCGGCCTTCACGCCCTGGCAGGCTTCAGCCTTGGAGATCCAGCCTGCGTCGATGACGACGTTCAGGTTGTCCTTGGTGATCGGGATCGGGGTCAGGAAGACCGACTTCATGGCGACGTGCTTCGGGCCGCCGTTGAAGGTCTGAACGCCTTCGATCTGGTCCTGGGTCTTGCCGCCGGCGAGAGCGAGGGCGATTTCAGCGGCGCGCTTGCCGAGTTCGCGCGAGTCCTTCCAGACCGAAACGGTCTGCGTGCCGAGCGCGATGCGGTTCAGAGCGGCCTTGTCGGCGTCCTGGCCGGAAACCGGAACGGAACCTGCGAGGCCCTGGGCGTCGAGAGCGGCAACGGCGCCGCCGGCGGTGCCGTCGTTGGAGGCGACGACCGCGTCAACCTTGTTGTTGTTGGCGGTCAGGAACTGCTCCATGTTGCGCTGCGCGTTCTGCGGCAGCCAGCCGTCCGTGTAGGCTTCACCGACATTCTTGATCTTGCCGGCGTCGATGGCGGACTTCAGCACTTCGATCTGACCGGAGAACAGGAAGTCGGCGTTCGGGTCGGACGACGAACCCTTGATGAAGACGTAGTTGCCTTCCGGCTTTGCCTTCAGGACTTCGCGAGCCTGCATGCGGCCCACTTCCTTGTTGTCGAAGGTGATGTAGAAGGCTGCCGGATTTTCGATCAGACGGTCATAGCCAACAACCGGAATGCCTTCGTCGGCGGCCTTTTCAACGGCCGGGCCGATGGCATCGGAATCCTGAGCGAGAATGATGAGGGCATTAGCACCCTGCGAAATCAGCGACTCGACATCGGTCAGCTGCTTGGAAGCGGACGACTGGGCGTCGGCGGAAATGTACTTGGCGCCGGCGGCTGCCAGAGCCTTCTTGATGGCTGCTTCATCGGTCTTCCAACGCTCTTCCTGGAAATTCGACCAGGAAACGCCGACGACGAGATCCTTGGCGAAGGCGGCCGTCTGCATGGTCAAAACGATGGCCGCGCCCGCAGCCAGCTTGATGAAAGCTTTCATGTGATCCTCCCGAGTGAATGCGACCGCACGTATCCTGAACTCCCGTCGGCCGCGGCGAAAATGCTGACAAGAAAAGCTTTGGACTTTTTTCTCGACAGTCGAGAAATTTAGTGTCAGAGATTTTTTCAGCTGTCAACACCCGCGCCGCCAGGTTTCATCGGTCGTCCGAAAAAGCTATCAGGGGCTGCGGAGGAGGAGGGTTGAATGAGCAGGGAGTTTGCCGATGCTGGCCAAATCGAGCACCGAATTGGTCCGTCAAAAGAACAGCGCCTTGGTCTTGTCGGCGCTGCGCCGGCACGGCCCGCTCGCCCATACCGAGCTCTCTGATTTCACCAGGCTCTCTTCTGCGACCGTATCGGTCATCACGGCCGATCTCGAGCGGGCGCAGATCATTGAAAAGGCCGAGCAACAGGCGGCCAGCGGCCGCGGGCGTCCGCGCGTTTTGTTTTCGCAGCGGCGTGACTGCGGCTATCTGATCGTCGTCGTCATTTCATCGGATGCCGTGCAATATTCGCTCGTCGATTATACCGGTCGACTGATCGACCGCTTTACCGAGGACAGGCAGCAGAACGCTACGGGTGTCGAGCGCTTCGTGGCCGGATTGCGTGATGCCCTGAACCGGATTGTCACCCGCTCGCAATTGCCGCGCGACAAGGTGCTGATGATCTCGATCAGCAGCAAGGGGCTTGTCGATACTTCGGCGCCGGTGCTGCGCTGGTCGCCGATCTTCGGGCGCGAGGAAATCGATTTCGCCGCCGTGCTTCGCGACGAATGGTCGGCGCAAATCATTCTCGGCAACGAAACCCTGCTTGTGGCTGCGGCCCTTGGGCGGCAGGAGGAAATCAGCACGCGCGGCGATTTCCGCTCGCTGGCGGCGCTATCGCTTGGCCATAGTATCGGGCTCGGCATCGTGCGCCGGGAACATGAAGGCGACCATCATATATCGGCGCCGAATTTCGGGCATATGATGCATGTGCCGGGCGGCGCTCTTTGCCGCTGTGGCGCGCGTGGATGCATCGAGGCCTATGCCGGTTTCTACGCCATGCTGCGGACGGCCTTCGACGTGCCGCTCGACACGATCCCGGCGAAGTTCGTGCCGATCGCCGAACTCGACAAGATCGCCGCGAGCGCGCGTCACGGCGGGCGCCGCAATGTGCTAGCCTTTCGCCAGGCCGGCCTGGCGCTCGGCAACGGCCTTTCGCGCGTCCTGAGCCTGCACGAGCGGATGCCGATTGTCATCACCGGGCCTGGTGTACGCTACTATGATTTGCTGATCGAGGGCATAACCGAGGGCTTGGCGGAATCGCACGTCGTGCGCATGGAGGGCATGCCGGAGCTGCGTGTTATCGCCGACGAGCCGACGCTCGTCTTCGAAGGGCATCTGAACCGCGCATTTTCGATCATCGACAATGATATCGTGAAGAGGGGAGCCTCGGTCGTCGAGCTGCGCGATCAGGCGGGTTGAGAGGTGAGGGCGGCGCAAGGCTTGGCAATGCGCTTGGCCGCAGGGTCGTCATCCCGATCAATCTGTCAGGCCCAAAGGCTGTTCATCTTCGCGGACCTGAAGAATACGGTCGATCAGCCCCCATTCCAGAGCCTCTTCCGCTGTCATGAAGTGGTCGCGGTCCATGGCGCGTTCGAATTCTTCGTAGGAGCGGCCGCAATGTTCGGCGTAAAGCCGCGTCATGCGATGCTTCGTTCGCCTCATTTCTTCCGCGTGGATAAAGATGTCCGATGCCTGTCCCTGGAAACCGCCCAATGGCTGGTGAATATGGATGCTGGCATTTGGAAGCGCGAAGCGCTCACCCGGCTGGCCCGACATCAAGAGGAAGGAGCCCATCGAACGAGCGGTTCCCATGCATAGCGTATGCACCGGCGCGCGGATGTAACGCATGGTGTCGTACATTGCCAGACCGCTGGTCACGACACCGCCGGGCGAATTGATATAGAGATGGATCGGTCTCTTGGGATTTTCGGCCTCGAGAAACAGCAGTTGCGCGCAGACGAGGGCCGAGACATCGTCGTTTACCTCACCATTCAGGAAGATAATTCTCTCGCGCAGCAGGCGGGAATAGATGTCGAAAGACCGCTCCCCTCTGCTGGACTGCTCGACGACCATAGGAACGAGTTGCATCGCTTCGCGCATCGGCGAACTCCAATGTTATTGAAATTGTTGATCTATTCAGAACGTCAGGCGGCGCGCATGACGGTCAGGCTGTTATTGTTTGCCGCAGCCTTTTCAGTCTCACGAAGCCGAACGTCATCGAGCTCGTGGATGATCCGCAGGCAGGTGCCGCCGTTTGCGTTCGAAGATATCTTGAAAGTCACGATGCTTTCGAGGAAGGGCGGTGTGTCGTCCCGCAGCCTATAGCTGACTTCTTTGCCCGGCGTGACTGATATCGACTCGGGACTGGCCAAGGCCTCCTGCGGCAGCCAGTTTTGGCGAAGCTCAGGGGTGCTGATTGCACGCCAGACTTTTTGCGGCGGTTCGCTGAGCTGGTATTCCAGCGCGATGCCGTTCTTTCGCTCAGGGATCTTGAGATTGTTCATTGATCCATATCCTTCAGCAACAGCTTGAGAGCTTCGATGCGGGTGGGCCAGTATGCGCGGTATTTCGCCAGCCACTGGGCGATGAGGGCAAGTCCCTCCGGATCGACCTCGTAATTCACGAAACGCCCCTGTCGTTCTTCCCTGACCAGCCCGGCACTCCGCAGAACCGCTAAGTGCTGCGACATCGCCGGCTGGCTGATGTCGATACCTTCGCGCAGAGTGCTGGCATTCATGCCGCCCGTCGCCAGCTTTTCGAAGATGGCGCGGCGGGTCGGATCGGCCAAAGCCCGGAATATCTCATTCTCTATCATGGCAACAGATAAGCATAGGCTTATGTGATTCGCAAGAGATTTCCATCGAAGCCTCTCGGGAGCTCCAGATCGCGCCAAAGAAAAAGTCCGCCGCGAATGGAGATCGCGGCGGACTTTTGGGAGGATCACATTCCTTGAGGAATGGAGGCGGCTTAGTCGATCTTTACCAGGCGGCCTTCCTTGACGGACTGCAGTGCGGCATCCGCCAGCTTCAGTGCGGCAAGGCCATCGGCGCCCGATGGTGTGATGGCCGCGCCCTTTTCGACAGCGGCGATGAAGCTCGCGATCTCGTTGGCATAGGCTTCGGTGTAGCGTGTCATGAAGAAATCATGCAGCGGCGGGCGGGTGTAGCCATCGCCGTTGGCGACTTCGATGGAGAAGGGGCGCTGGTTTTCAGCGGAAACCAAGCCCTTCGAGCCATGGATCTCGATCCGCTGGTCGTAGCCGTAGGTGGCCCGGCGCGAGTTGGAGATAACAGCCTGCTTGCCCGACGCCGTCTGAAGAATGACGGAAACGCTGTCGTAATCGCCGGCTTCGCCGATTGCCTTGTCAACCAGAACGGCGGCAGTTGCAGTGACGGCGACCGGCTCTTCGCCGAGCAGGAAGCGGGCCATGTCGAAATCGTGGATGGTCATGTCGCGGAAAATGCCGCCGGAGCGCTTGATATAATCGACAGGCGGGGCGCCCGGATCGCGCGAGGTGATCGTCACCATCTCCACGGTGCCGATGCGGCCTTCGTCGATCGCCTTCTTCACGGCCATGAAATGCGGGTCGAAGCGGCGGTTGAAGCCGACCATCAGCTTGCCCTTGGTTTCCTCGACAACCTTGATGCAAGCCTTGACGCGTGCGACGTCGAGATCGATCGGCTTTTCGCAGAAGACGGCCTTGCCGGCACGTGAAAAGCGCTCGATCAGGTCGGCGTGGGTATCGGTCGGCGTGCAGATGACGACGGCATCGATATCCTTGGCGGCCTCGATCGCTTCGATAGTGCGGACTTCGCAGCCATAGGCGGCGGATATGGCTTCCGCAGCCGCGGGAAACGCATCCGCAACGGCGACGAGCTTGGCGTTGGCATCGCCGCTGACGGCCTTCGCATGCACTTTGCCAATGCGTCCTGCACCGAGCAGACCAAATCTGACAGTCATTTCTACCTCCCTGAATTCGGAATAAATGGACCGAATATAAATCTCTATGGAATTTTCATTCCATTTTCCGATGGCGGCGTCAAGCCGCTTGAACTTCACAATTCTCAAAATCACCGTTCGATGCCGGCTTAGCCGAAATCCGCTCAAGGAGTCTTATTTTATCCGGACGGCTTCACAATTTTCCCGATGATGCGCTAAAGACATGTCTTCTTGAATAGGCAAAAGAGACCCATGCAACTGATCGATCCCAGCCATCCGCTCTACAAGCCGCTTTGGGTGCGCATCCTCATCGTGGCCGTCTGCTTTGGCTGGGCAGCCGTCGAAACGCTCGGCTCGCAGCCGTTTTGGGCGATGCTGTCGGGTGCGCTCGGCGCCTATTCGGCCTGGATGTTGCTTCTGAATTTCAAACCACAACCACCCGAAGCGACCAGTGCTGCGCCCACGCAAGACGAGCCCGCCGAGGATGACGAACCGGCAGACGACAAGAAATAATCACCGCCTGAGGCGGCGTATGGCTTCGTCGATCAGCTGATTGGCGAGTGTCATGCGGGTCGTCGCCTGTTCGCGGAAGAGGGTGGCGACGCTGTCTGGATGATTGGCCTTGGCGAAGTTACGGCGCTTTTCCTGCAGAGTTTCGCGTGTGAGGTCGGAGGTGATTGCGAGTTCGGCTGCAACCTCTTCCCGTGACGTTCGGCTGAGATGCTCGGGCATGACCGGCGGCTCCGGTTCTTGCGGCGCGGGTTCGGGCTTTGGTTCCAATTCAGGCAGGATGACGGGATCGCCAAGATTGTCGCGATAGGCTTCATCGGGCCGTTGCGCCCCGGGGGTCTCGCCGCCCAGAACCGTTGCTGCAAAGCTGACGTTCAGGCCGCGGACGCGATGCGCGGCCTCTTCCTTTTCTGAGCCGTCCTCTTCGCTATCGAGACGGTCGAGCACGGATTGAAACAATGATTGCTTGAACAGCATGTGTGATCTCCACGCCAAGCTTCATAGGAGTGGAAGTTGGCGCGGAGCTTATGGCTTGCACTTATGTCAGCGAGAGATGCCGGCTCTCTTCCAGGATCATGTCATGCAGCAGACGTGCGCTCGGTGGCATGGCGCGTTCGCGCGCGGTGATAAGGCTATAGGGCCTGACGTCGATATCGAAATCGATCGGCAGGATAGAGGATTCGCCGGCCTGAGATGTCTGCCCGCAGATGAATTGCGCCATGTCGAGCGCGATCGGCGCAATCGCATCCGTCTTGCAGACGACCGCAAGCGTCAGAAGCAGAGACGAAGTGTTGACGACGTTTTCCGGCAAGGGCACGCCTGCGGCAAGGAAGATGTCCTCCACCTTGCGGCGAAGCAACGTGCCCGGAGGCTGGAATACCCAATCGTAACCGGCCAGATCATGCAGGCCGGCAACGCCCTTCTCAAGCAGCGGATGCCCATTGCGGACCACCAGGCAGGCTTTCTCGACGCCGATCTCATGGGCGGTGAACAGACGCGGATCGAGATCATCCGGGATGCGGCTGATAATGAAGTCGTGGCGGGCGGCGAGCAGCTCGCGCGCGAGCACATTACTGTTCTCGACCTCGATATTGATCTCTATGCCAGGATAGGTGCGTGTCACGCGCTGGATCGCCGGGACGACAAGGCTGATCGCCGGCGCGGTCACAGCCCCCAGAAAGACCGAGCCGCCCTTGCCGGTCCGTAAGGCACCAAGCTCCCGGCCTGCCTCGCGCAGCTCCAGCAGGATCTTGCGCGCCCGCTTGGCGAGAGCGAGGCCGAAAGGGGTCAACACGACGCCTCTGGCGACACGCTCGTAAAGCGGGCTTTTGACAATCGACTCCATTTCTGAGAGCATGCGTGAAGCTGCAGGTTGTGACATATTCATGGACTCAGCGGCCGCAGAAATTTGCCCGTGATCCTCGATCGTGACGATCATGCGCAGGTGATTGAGCTTCAAACCGGCTTTCAACAACGCATCGTCGCGAAAATTGTCGGAATGAATCTCAATGCCATCGCTCACATAATCGTTATATATTTTCTCCATAACGGCCAATTTTCCCCTTCATCGGCAAAAAAGTACTATTTTTTAACATTATACCAAACTTGGTATATGTTTAGCCAGTTATTCTATTTGACAGTTATACGAAATCGTACGAGTTTGCCGATTGTGCGCTGGGTACAGCTCATAAACCGTGAGAGCGTGGAGGAGACCTACTTCGTTTCTCACAATTAGAAGTAAATCATTCCTTCTACGGAACCTGCCGCAGTTTCGGG
Source organism: Martinezella dioscoreae (assembly GCF_009176305.1). Lineage (GTDB taxonomy): Bacteria > Pseudomonadota > Alphaproteobacteria > Rhizobiales > Rhizobiaceae > Rhizobium > Rhizobium dioscoreae. The sequence goes on from NZ_BLAJ01000001.1 coordinate 565,583, forward strand.
CGGGCATTTTTTGTCCGCCGCATTTATCAACAAGGGAGAGAGTAATGAAATCCATTATCTCATTGATGGCCGGCGCTGCGTTCGGCGTCGCTACGCTGGTGGTACCTGCCTTCGCGGCGGACAAGGGCACGGTAGGCATCGCCATGCCGACCAAGGCTTCGGCTCGCTGGATCGATGACGGCAACAACATCGTCAAGCAGCTCCAGGCTGCCGGTTACGGCACCGACCTGCAGTATGGCGACGACGACATTCCGAACCAGCTCTCGCAGATCGAGAACATGGTCACCAAGGGCGACAAGGTCCTCGTCATCGCTTCGATCGACGGCACCACGCTGTCCGACGTTCTGCAGAAGGCTCACGATGCCGGCATCAAGGTCATCGCCTATGACCGTCTGATCCGCAACAGCCCGAATGTCGACTATTATGCGACCTTCGACAACTTCAAGGTCGGCGTCCTGCAGGCAAACTCGATCGTCGACGCTCTCGGCCTCAAGGATGGCAAGGGTCCGTTCAACATCGAGCTGTTCGGCGGTTCTCCGGACGACAACAACGCCTTCTTCTTCTATGACGGCGCTATGTCGGTCCTGAAGCCGTACATCGACAGCGGCAAGCTGGTCGTAAAGTCCGGCCAGATGGGTATGGACAAGGTCGGTACGCTGCGTTGGGACCCGGCAACGGCCCAGGCCCGTATGGACAACCTGCTGTCGGCTTACTACACCGACGCTCATGTCGATGCCGTCCTGTCTCCGTATGACGGTCTCTCGATCGGTATCCTCTCCGCGCTCAAGGGCGTCGGCTACGGTTCCGGCGGCGTGAAGCTGCCGATCGTTACCGGTCAGGACTCCGAAATCCCGTCGGTCAAGTCGATCATTGCCGGCGAACAGCATTCGACGATCTTCAAGGATACCCGTGACCTTGCCAAGGTTACCGTCAACATGGTCAACGCCCTGATGGAAGGCAAGACGCCTGAAGTCAACGACACCAAGACCTACGACAATGGTGTCAAGGTTGTTCCGTCCTACCTGCTGACCCCGGTCGCAGTCGACAAGACCAACTACGAGAAGGTCCTCGTTGAGGGCGGCTACTACAAGGCTGACCAGCTGAAGTAATTTTTCAATAGACCGGTCAGGGCTCGCTGAAAGGCGGGCCCTGGCTTTCATATTTAAGACGATCGCGCGGTCTGCTATGTTCAGTCGCGGCGTTGGATTTGGACAATGGACAATACCATTCTCGAAATGCGGAACATCACCAAGTCGTTCCCCGGTGTGAACGCCTTGGAAAATGTCAATCTGAAAGTCCGTCAGGGCGAGATCCATGCCTTAGTTGGCGAAAACGGAGCCGGCAAATCCACCCTGATGAAGGTGCTTTCAGGCGTTTATCCGGCCGGCACCTATGAAGGCGACATCTACTACGATGGCGGGGTCCGCCAATTCAAGACGATCAGGGATTCCGAAGACATCGGCATCATCATCATCCATCAGGAGCTGGCGCTCGTTCCGCTTCTGTCGATCGCCGAGAACATTTTCCTGGGCAATGAGGTCGTCGCCAATGGCATGATCAATTGGCAGGAGACTTTCAGCCGGACCAAACAGCTTCTTTCCAAAGTGGGCCTCAAGGAATCTCCGAACACGCTCGTGACCGACATCGGCGTCGGCAAGCAGCAGCTCGTCGAGATCGCCAAGGCCCTGTCGAAGAGCGTCAAGCTGCTCATTCTCGACGAGCCGACGGCATCGCTGAACGAAAACGATTCCGATGCGCTCCTCAATCTCCTCATGGAGTTCCGCAAGCAAGGCATCACCTCGATCATCATCACGCACAAGCTCAACGAAGTGCGCAAGGTGGCCGACCAGATCACTGTGTTGCGCGACGGCATGACGGTGAAGGCGCTGGACTGTCACGAAGAAGAGATCAGCGAAGACATCATCATTCGCAACATGGTGGGGCGCGAGCTTGCCGACCGCTATCCGCCGCGTTCGGTGCCGATCGGCGAAACGATCTTCGAAGTGAAGAACTGGAATGCCTTCCACCAGCAGCATCGCGATCGCCAGGTTCTGCACAATATCAACATCAATGTGCGCAAGGGCGAAGTGGTCGGCATTGCCGGCCTGATGGGCGCGGGCCGTACCGAATTCGCCATGAGCGTCTTCGGCAAGTCCTATGGCCACAAGATCAGCGGCGAAGTCTTCCTGGACGGCAAGCTGGTCGACACCAGCACGGTGCGCAAGGCGATCGATGCCGGTCTTGCCTATGTGACCGAAGACCGCAAGCAGCTCGGCCTGGTTCTGACCAACAGCATCCTGCACAACACGACGCTTGCCAATCTGCTTGGCGTTTCCAAGGCGACCGTCATTGACGACGTGCGCGAGCTGCAGGTGGCGACGAACTATCGCTCCAAGCTGCGTATCCGTTCGGCCGGCGTCTTCCAGGAAGCGGGCAACCTCTCCGGCGGCAACCAGCAGAAAGTGGTGCTGTCGAAATGGCTGTTCTCGGACCCGGACGTCCTGATCCTCGATGAGCCCACACGCGGCATCGACGTCGGCGCCAAATACGAAATCTATTCCATCATCAACCAGCTTGCCGCCGACGGAAAGGGTGTTCTGATGATTTCATCGGAAATGCCCGAGCTTCTCGGTACCTGCGACCGCATCTACGTCATGAACGAGGGTCGAATTGTTGCCGAACTGCCGAAGGCAGAGGCAAGCCAGGAGAGTATCATGCGCGCTATTATGCGCTCAGGGGAGAAGCATCAATGAGTTCGGCCAACCCAGCCACGGAAAGCAGCCACGTCGTTTCAATCGGCGACCATATCCGCAACAACATCCGCGAATACGGCATGTTGATCGCGCTCGTCGTCATCATGCTGCTGTTTCAGTACTTGACGAACGGCGTTCTCTTCAGGCCGCAGAACCTGACCAACATCGTCCTGCAGAATTCGTTCATCGTCATCATGGCGCTCGGCATGCTGTTGGTTATCGTGGCCGGCCATATCGACCTTTCGGTCGGTTCCGTCGTCGGCTTCGTCGGGGCGGTTGCGGGCGTTCTGGTCGTGCAGATGCATATGAATCTTGCGCTCGCGACGGTCATTTGTCTGCTGATGGGGGCTGCGGTCGGCGCCTGGCATGGGTATTTCATTGCCTACCACCGCATTCCATCATTCATCGTGACGCTGTCAGGCATGCTGGTTTTCCGTGGCCTGACCTACACGATCATCAACACAACCGGTAACGGCAGCAGCATCGGTCCGTTCCCGCCGGCATTCCAGATCGTTGCGACGGGCTTCATTCCGGATTTCGCCGATATGGGCGGTATCCACTCGACATCGATCTTACTGACCGTCGCCATCCCGATCGTCATGTTCCTGCTGTCATGGCGGCGCCGTACCGTTAACGAGAAGCACGGTATCGATGTCGAGCCGTTCAGCTTCTTCCTTGCCCAGAATCTGGTGGTTGCCGCTGCGACCATCTTCATCGGCTATCAGATCTCTTCCTACAGAGGCTTGCCGAACGTTCTGGTTCTCATGCTGCTTTTGATCGCGCTCTACAGCTTCGCAACACAGCGCACGACGATCGGCCGCCGCATCTATGCCATGGGCGGCAATGAAAAGGCGACGAAGCTCTCGGGTATCGATACCCGCCGCCTGACCTTCTACACCTTCATCAACATGGGCATCCTGGCGAGCATCGCCGGCATCATCATCGCGACACGTCTGAATTCGGCAACCGCAAAGGGCGGTGACGGTCTCGAGCTTGACGTCATCGCGGCCTGCTTCATCGGCGGCGCTTCGGCCTCCGGCGGCGTCGGCAAGGTAACGGGTGCGGTCATCGGTGCCTTGATCATGGGTGTCTTGAACCAGGGCATGTCGATCCTCGGCTACCAGACGGACTCGCAGAAGATGATCAAGGGTGCGGTCCTGCTCGCTGCCGTGTTCATCGACGTCTACAACAAGAACAAGGGTTGATCGTTTAGCGATCAACCCAGCTTTTAAAACCAAATCCATGACAGAGTCCGGCTCTCGCTGAGAGCCGGAACGGTAGAACGCATCCGATCTCTGTCTGTTAGGAAAGGATGAAAGACATGCTCATCTCGCAGATCAATGGTTCGAACGGCGAGATCGTCGTTGCGGTCCGCAATGGGCCGGGCGAAGCTGCCAAGGCCGTCGTCAATGGCGGCAGCGTCTACAAGCTTGCAATGGAGGCCGCCGATAGCGGCAAGTCGTTGGCATCGGTGATCGAGGCACATGGTCTCGGTGAGGCGATCGATCTCGAAAAAGCCTATGCAGAGGGCCGTTTCCTGCCGCCGATCACGCATCCGGATGCTGCTCATCTGCACCTGACCGGCACCGGTCTGACGCATCTCGGTTCTGCCGCGACACGTGATTCCATGCACAAGAAGACGACGGAAGCCGCTGAGGAGACGCTGACCGACTCCATGAAGATGTTCAAGATGGGCATCGAGGGCGGCAAGCCGAAGGCAGGCGAGAAGGGCGTGCAGCCCGAGTGGTTCTACAAGGGCAATGGCTATGGCGCTGCGGCCCCGGGTGCGGCACTTGTATCTCCATCCTTCGCGCTCGATGGTGGCGAGGAGCCGGAAATGGCCGGCGTCTATGTCATCTCCAAGGACGGCACGCCGTTCCGCATCGGATTTGCCCTGTCGAACGAATTTTCCGATCACGTCACCGAGCGGATCAACTATCTCTATCTCGCCCATTCCAAGCTGCGTCCGGCAAGTTTCGGCCCGGAAATCCGCATCGGAGTGGCGCCGGAAGATATTCGCGGCACGTCCCGCATCAAGCGCGGCGACAAGGTGATTTTCGAGAAGCCTTTCCTCTCCGGCGAGGCGAACATGTCGCATACCTTCGCGAACCTTGAATATCACCACTTCAAATACGGCATTTTCCGCGTTCCGGGCGACGTGCATGTGCACATGTTCGGCACGGCTACGCTTTCCTTTGCGGAAGGCATCAAGCCGGAAGTCGGCGATGTCTTCGAAATCGAAGTTGGCGAGTTCGGCCTGCCGCTGCGCAATCCGCTGGCGATCGATGCCGAGGAGAATGTGGCTGTTCGCCAGTTGTAATGCATCGAGCCCGGCTGCAAGGGATCGGCCGGGCGTCTTCAATACGATCCAGGAAGGCATGACGCCATGACCATTCATCAGAACTTGATCGCCGGGGAGTGGACGGGGACGAACGGCACCGAGAACATCAACCCGTCGGATACGAACGAGATCGTCGGCCTCTATGCGAGCGCAAGCGCGCAGGACGTCACGGATGCGATCGCTGCTGCGAAGGCTGCTTTTCCGGCCTGGTCGCGCTCCGGCATTCTAGAGCGCCACACGATCCTGAAGAAGGCCGGCGAGGAGATCCTGGCGCGCAAGGACGAACTCGGCGCGCTGCTTGCTCGCGAAGAAGGCAAGACGTTGCCCGAGGCGATCGGCGAAACGATCCGCGCCGCCCAGATCTTCGAATTCTTTGCCGGCGAGGCGTTGCGCCTGGCAGGCGAGGTGCTTCCTTCGGTGCGTCCGAACATCGGCGTCGAGATCACGCGCGAGCCGCTCGGCGTCATCGGCGTCATCACGCCCTGGAACTTCCCGATCGCTATTCCCGCCTGGAAGATCGCGCCGGCGCTCTGCTACGGCAACACCATCGTCTTCAAGCCAGCCGATCTGGTGCCCGGCTGCTCCTGGGCGATCGTTGATATCCTGAACCGCGCCGGTCTGCCGAAGGGTGTGCTGAACCTCGTTATGGGCAAGGGTTCGGTCGTCGGCCAGGCGATGCTCGACAGCCCGCTTCTTTCGGGCATCACCTTCACCGGCTCGGTCGGCACCGGCAAGCGCGTGGCATTGTCTTCTGTCGAGCATGGCCGCAAGTATCAGCTCGAAATGGGCGGCAAGAACCCGATGGTGGTGCTTGACGATGCCGATCTGACGGTTGCCGTCGAGGCGGCCGCCAATTCTGCCTTCTTCTCGACCGGCCAGCGCTGCACGGCTTCGTCGCGTCTCATCGTCACCGAAGGCATTCACGACAGGTTCGTGGCGGCGCTGACGGAGAAGCTGAAGACGCTCAACGTCGACAATGCCATGAAGTCGGGCACGCATATCGGCCCGGTCGTCGATGCCAAGCAGCTGAAGACGGATACGGACTATATTGAGATCGGTAAACAGGAAGGCGCCAAGCTTGCCTTCGGCGGCGAGCTCGTCAGCCGCGACACGCCCGGCTTCTATCTGCAGCCGACGCTCTTCACGGAAGCGACGAACCAGATGCGCATCAGCCGCGAAGAGATTTTCGGGCCGGTCGCTTCCGTCATCCGGGTGAAGGATTACGAAGAGGCGCTGGCCACGGCCAACGACACGCCGTTCGGCCTGTCCTCGGGCATTGCCACGACAAGCCTGAAGCATGCGACGCATTTCAAGCGCAATGCGGAAGCGGGCATGGTGATGGTCAACCTGCCGACGGCGGGCGTCGATTTCCACGTGCCGTTCGGAGGCCGCAAGGGCTCGTCCTTCGGCCCGCGCGAGCAGGGAAAATATGCCGCCGAATTCTTCACCACCGTCAAGACGGCTTACACGCTCGCCTGATCATCGATTTTAAAGCCCAGGCGCGAACGAGGCTGTCTGGGCGACGCAAAGGGTACTGAGACATGAAAAAGAAAGCTGAATGGCCGCGCAAGCTGCGCTCTTACGACTGGTTTGGCGGCACCGGCAAAAATGCGATCATGCATCGCTCCTGGATGAAGAACCAGGGCCTGCCGGCCGATACATTCGACGGTCGTCCGATCATCGGCATCTGTAACACCTGGTCGGAGCTGACGCCCTGCAACGCACATCTGCGCGATCTCGCAGAGCGCGTGAAGCGTGGCGTCTACGAAGCGGGCGGCTTCCCCGTCGAATTCCCGGTTTTCTCCGTTGGCGAAAGCACGCTGCGCCCGACGGCGATGATGTTCCGCAACCTGGCGGCCATGGACGTGGAAGAAGCGATCCGTGGTAATCCGGTCGATGGTGTGGTGCTGCTCGGCGGCTGCGACAAGACCACGCCGAGCCTGTTGATGGGGGCTGCCTCCGTCGACATCCCGGTGATCCTCGTTTCCGGTGGCCCGATGCTGAACGGCAAGTGGCGCGGCAAGGATGTCGGTTCCGGCACGGCGATCTGGCAATTCTCCGAAATGGTGAAATCCGGCGAGATGTCGCTGGATGAATTCATGGATGCGGAGCAGGGCATGGCCCGTTCGGCCGGTAGCTGCATGACCATGGGTACGGCCTCGACCATGGCATCGATGGCCGAAGCGCTCGGCATGACGCTGCCCGGCAATGCCGCCATCCCTGCGGTCGATGCGCGTCGCCGCGTCATCTCGCAGCTTTCTGGTCGTCGTATCGTCGACATGGTCAAGGAAGACCTGAAACCATCAGACATTCTGACCAAGGAAGCTTTCGAAAACGCCATCCGTGTCAATGGCGCCGTCGGCGGTTCGACCAATGCCGTTCTGCATCTTTTGGCGCTTGCCGGCCGCGTTGGCGTCGATCTGTCGCTGGATGATTGGGATCGTCTCGGCCGCGAAGTGCCGACGATCGTCAACCTGCAGCCGTCGGGCAAGCACCTGATGGAAGAGTTCTACTATGCCGGCGGTCTGCCCGTCGTCATCAAGGCGGTTGGCGAGATGGGCCTGCTTCACAAGGATGCCATCACGGTCACGGGCGATACGATCTGGGCCGGCGTCAAGGATGTGGTCAACTACAATGACGACGTCATCGTCCCGAAGGAAAAGGCGCTGACGCAGTCGGGCGGTATCGCCGTTCTGCGCGGCAATCTTGCGCCGAAGGGTGCTGTCCTGAAGCCGTCGGCTGCATCGCCGCATCTGATGCAGCACAAGGGTCGCGCTGTCGTCTTCGAAAGCATCGAGGACTATCACGCCCGTATCAACCGCGATGATCTCGATATCGACGAGAACTGTATCATGGTGCTGAAGTATTGCGGCCCGAAGGGTTATCCGGGCATGGCCGAAGTCGGTAACATGGGCCTGCCGCCGAAAGTGCTGAAGAAGGGCATCACCGACATGATCCGCATTTCCGATGCGCGCATGTCCGGTACGGCCTACGGCACCGTCATCCTGCACACCGCGCCGGAAGCTGCCGACGGCGGCCCGCTGGCGCTGGTGCAGAACGGCGACATCATCGCCGTTGACGTTCCCGCCCGCACCATCCAGCTCGAAGTATCGGATGAGGAGCTGGCCAAGCGCCGCGCTGCATGGGTTTCTCCGGTCAAGCCGCTCACCGGCGGTTACGGCGGTCTCTATGTCAAGTCGGTCATGCAGGCAGACACCGGCGCCGACCTCGACTTCCTCGTAGGCCCGCGCGGCTCGGAAATCCCGAACAATCGCGATAGCCATTAAAGGCTTATCTTCTGGAATTGGAAAAAGGGGCGGGACGAGGGTTCGGCCCCTTTTTCGTTACTGGGACTTCGAGGCGGCATTGACTATTTTGCAAGAAATGACCATGTTTTATGTACATCTGTACGGGAATAGTGTCCATGTCTGTCAAATCTGTCGGTGCAGCCGAATTCAAGGCAAAATGTCTTCATCTGATCGATCAAATGGGCGATGATGGAGAGCCTATTATCATTACGAAGCGTGGAAAGCCGGTCGCTCTGCTGACTCCTGCGTCGGAGAAAACAGATCGCCCCAGCATTATCGGCGCGATGAAGGGTACTGTTCTCCACTATGACGATCCGTTCCTGCCCGCTATCGATGCTGAAGAATGGGACGCGACGCGTTGATCGTCATCGATACGCATATTCTGATCTGGGCTATGCACGACGATTCTAGGCTGAGTGCTCGGGCTCGTAAGCTTATCGATGAAACGACGGCGCGCAGTCGCATTTTGGTCTCCGCGATCACTCCTTGGGAAGTCGCCATGCTTGCAGAGAAAGGGCGCATCGCACTTGGTGATGACGTTGGCCGTTGGCTCGCCACGGCACTGGCTTTGCCTGGTTTGGAGCTAGCTCCCATAGAGCCACAGATCGCGGTGGACAGCGTTCGGCTGCCGGGTGAATTCCATGCCGATCCGGCAGACCGAATTATCGTGGCGACAGCACGCTTTCACCGTATTCCGCTGCTGACAGCCGATGATGCAATCCTTCGCTATGGCGGCAAAGGCCATGTCGAGGTTTTTTCGGCAGGATGAATTTGCCTATCAGTTCTGGCTTTGGCTCTGACTTTGCCCCTGGCTCGCGACCGTCACCTTGACCATAAGGGTTTCGCCCGGCGTGCCGATGCGCATGCCCGAGACAGGTGCCGCATCCCGATAGCATAGGCCGGTCGCGATGCGGACATAACGGGCATCGGGGCAGACGTTGTTGGCCGGGTCGAAGCCGACCCAGCCGAGGCCGGGAACGTGTGCTTCGGCCCAGGCATGCGTCGCAGCCTGCTCGTTCTTGCCTTCCATCATCAGATAGCCGGAGACGTAACGGGCAGGGATCTGCAACGCACGGGCGCCAGCCAGGAAGATATGGGCGTGGTCCTGGCAGACGCCGCTCTTTGCCTCCAGTGCCTGCTCCGCCGTTGTCTCCGTATTGCTGGTGCCCGGCTTGTATTCCACGGTCTCGTGGATCGCTTTCATCAGCGCATGCATCTTACCGAGCTCGTTGTCGCCTGAAACGCTACGCAACAGCTCCCTCGTCAGCTTGCCTGCCTTGGTGCGTGGTGATTCCCGCAGAAAGAGCCAGAGGGGGCTGAAGCCCACATGTGGGCCAATCACGCCGTTCAGATCCTGTGTCTCGACTTCGCCTGAGGCAATGATCTTCGTTGCGTCCTGCTGCCCATCGAGCGACACCAGCGTGGCGCGATTGCCGAACTGGTCGTCGTATTCCACCTCGGGCTTGGCGCCCTCAACCGAGAGCTTCCAGTCGATGACCGTCTGTCCCACGCCGGTCAGTGGCGTCAAGTGCAGCCGCTGCAGCGAGAATTGCGCCGGCTCGTCGTAGCGATATTCCGTGATATGGCTGATCGTCAGTCTCATGATACCGCCCGCCTATTCGTAGAACCGGTAGCCGTCGGAGATTTCGGCGCCCAACTGATTGTTGCGTGCGACGAAATCCTCGAGGAACTCATGCAGGCCCTGATCCATGATGCGCTTGATCGTCAGCTTTTGCAGCGACTTGCGGATGGCTTCCGCGGTATCGTGCGCCGGCAGCTTTTTTTCATATTCGGCGCTGAGATAGCCGATATTGCTGACGATCTTCTCATAGCAATAGGCGAGCGAACGCGGCATCTGCCCATTGAGGATCAGGAAGTCGGCAATGTTCGCCGGCTTGTATTCCGGATCATAGGCCCATTTATAGGCCCGGTGCGCGGAGACTGATCTCAGGATCGATTCCCATTGCGCGTTGTCGAGCGAGGAGCCGACATGCGAGACCGACGGCAGCAGGACGTAATATTTAACGTCGAGAATACGAGCCGTATTGTCCGCCCGCTCGATGAAAGTGCCAATGCGGGCGAAGTTATAAAGCTCGTTGCGCAGCATCGAGCCGTGGAAGGCGCCGCGGATGAGGCCCGCTCGCTGCTTGATGACGTCGATCGTCTCAGGCAGCTCGGCCGTCTTCAGCTTCTTGCCGAGCAGCGACTTCAGCTCGATCCAGCATTCGTTGGTCGCCTCCCACGTGTCGCGGGTCAGCGCCGTGCGCACCATGCGGGCATTGTTGCGGCCATATTCGATGCAGGACATGACGCTCGACGGATTGGAGCGGTCGCGCATCAGATAATCGATCGCGTCGGCGCCGGTCAGTTTGTTATGCACCTCATCGTAGGCTTCGCGCACGCCGGCGCTTTGCAGGACTCCGTCCCAGTCGTCATCGACGGCGTCGCTGCGGGTCAGCGACATGCGCTGGCCGGCGTCGACAAGGCGGGCTATGTTTTCGGCGCGCTCGATGTAACGGAACATCCAGTAGAGGCCATTCGCGGTTCTTCCCAGCATGTCCGATCAGTCCTCCAGAACCCAGGTATCTTTGGTGCCGCCGCCCTGGCTGGAATTGACCACCAGCGAGCCTTCCTTCAGCGCCACGCGGGTCAGCCCGCCGGGGATGATCCGCACCTTGTCGGAGACGAGGACGTAGGGCCGCAGATCGACGTGCCGCGGCGCAATACCCTTGTTGACGAGGATAGGCACGGTCGAGAGCGAAAGGGTTGGCTGCGCGATGTAGTTGTTCGGCTTGCTCTTGAGCTTTTCGGCAAAGGCCGCCCGCTCCTTTTTCGTGGCCGTCGGCCCCACAAGCATGCCGTAGCCGCCAGAACCGTGGACTTCCTTGACTACGAGATCGGCGAGGTTATCGAGCACATATTGCAAGCTGCTGGGTTCCGAACAGCGCCAGGTCGGCACGTTTTCGAGGATCGGCTTGCGGCCGGTATAGAATTCGACGATCTCAGGCATGTAGGAATAGATCGCCTTGTCGTCGGATATGCCGGTGCCGGGTGCGTTGGCGATGGTGATGTTGCCGGCGCGGTAGACATCCATGATGCCGGGAATGCCGAGTGCGGAATCCGGGCGGAAGGTGAGGGGATCGAGGAAATCGTCGTCGACGCGGCGGTAGAGCACGTCGATCGCCTCATAGCCGCGCGTCGTACGCATCTTCACCTTGCCGTCGATGACGCGCAGATCCGAGCCTTCCACCAGTTCCACGCCCATCATGTCGGCCAGGAAAGAATGTTCGTAATAGGCCGAGTTGTAGATGCCGGGCGTGAGCACTGCGACGCGCGGCTTGCCAGTGCAGCCGGGAGGCGCGAGCGATGCCAGGCTCTGGCGCAGCAGCAGTGGATAGTCCTCGACGCGCTGCACCTTGTTCTGGTGAAACAGCTCGGGGAACATCTGCATCATCGTTTCGCGGTTTTCCAGCATGTAGCTGACGCCGGAAGGGGTGCGGGCATTATCCTCGAGCACATAGAACTGGTCTTCGCCGGTGCGCACGATATCGGTGCCGACGATATGGGTGTAGACGCCGCCCGGCGGGCGGAAGCCGATCATTTCAGGCAGGAAGGCGTCGTTCTTCTCGATCAGTTCGCGCGGGATGCGGCCGGCGCGGATGATTTCCTGCTTGTGGTAGATGTCGTCGAGGAAGGCGTTGAGGGCGACGACCCGTTGTTCGATGCCCTGGGCGAGCTTGCGCCATTCGCGGCCTGATATGATGCGGGGGATGATGTCGAACGGGATGAGCTTTTCGGAGGAGTCTGCGTGTCCGTAGACCGCGAAGGTAATGCCCGTCTTTCGGAAGATGGTTTCCGCATCGCGGGATTTGGCAATGAGGTGGCCTCTGTCCTGGCCTGAGTACCACTCGAAGTATTTCTCGTAAGGCGCGCGCGGACTTTCATCCGCAGTAATCATTTCATCAAATGCCAAAGGTGCGGTCCCCGTGTTTTTACCCATTTGAATACAACGGTTTTTACAATGCAAGAACTATGCGCAGTTGCCATCGCGAATTTCTGAATGTCGGAAAATGCCGGATTTACAGGCATTTAAGAGTAACAGGGTTGTTACCTGCCAGCTCTTGTCGCAATCTGCGGATCAAAATTTGAGCATCTGCTTCTTTTGCGGACTGAGTGCCTGGGTGATGGCTGAGATTTCTGAAACCATGGCGGTGGTTGGCCGGACGTGAAGAAAAATTGATCGCTGTTTTCAGCAGATCGATTTTGACCGCACAGCCGCTATCGGCTATCAGCCTTCAACCCCTCCGCGCGACACCCCGAGTCGACCAGGATTCCGGATCCCAAGCGCCACATATATCGGTCCGATTCCCATGTCCCTCGATAGGCTTGCGCCCGCGATTTTTGTCCTTCTCTGGTCCACCGGCTGGATCGTCGCCAAATATGCTTCGCTGCATGCGGGTCCCTTTACCTTCCTGATGATTCGCTACAGCCTTTCGGCGCTTGCTTTCGTGCTGCTCTGTTCGATCGTCCGCGCCCGATGGCCACGCGACTGGACGAGCGTGTTTCGGGCTGTCTATTCAGGGATTTTCCTGCACGGCATCTATCTCGCGGGCCTTTGGTGGGCGATTGCCGAGGGCGTGCCGGCCGGCATTTCCGGCATCATTGCGGCACTGCAGCCGCTGATGACCGCCATGGCCGCACCGCTTCTTGTCGGCGAGCGGCTGCGGCCGATCCAGAAGGTCGGTCTGCTTCTCGGTTTCCTCGGCATTGCAATCGCGATCTCGCCCAAACTCCTGGCGACGGATACGGCCAACCTCTGGCAATCGGCGGTGCCGCTTGTTGTCAATCTGCTGGCTATGGTCTCGGTGACTTATGGCACGCTCTATCAGAAGCGGCACCTTCAGACAGGCGACCTCAGAACCATTGCGACCTTGCAATATGTCGGCGCGCTGATCGTGACCGTTCCCTTGACCTTCATCTTCGAAGATTTGCACTTTGACGGCACGCAGACAGCGATTTTGTCGCTGCTCTGGTCGGTCTTCGGCCTGTCCATGGGCGCCGTCGGCCTGCTGCTCTATCTCATCCGCCGCGGGCAGGTGTCGCGCGCCGCATCGCTGATCTACCTGATGCCGCCGGCCGTCGCCATCGAGGCCGCTATCGCATTCGGCGAGCCGCTGACGCTGCCGATTATCGTCGGCACGGTGATTGTGGTGATCGGTGTCTACCTCACCAATCGGCGTCAGGCGGAAGTCGTGCCGGAATAGGCTCTACGACTTCTTCAGGGCATCGCTCCGTTGCCGCCATCGTAAGAGCCTGCCATCGACAACTACCAGGCTGGAGACGATCAGAGCCAATCCGAGGAATTCGTAAGGTTCCAGACGTTCTCCAAGGAATGCGGCGCTCAAGATGATCGCGCTCGCCGGCACGAGCAGCGTCACCAGCGACGCATTTGTCGCCCCGGCGGAGGCGATGAGATTGAAATAGAGAATGAAGGCGAAGGCAGTCGTTACGATTGCAAGAGTCCCAATGGCCAGCCAGATCGAGATATTCGTACTTATGATTTCGCCCGGATCGTAGAGAAGAAGGACGATCGGTATCATAACGATGGTGGAGGCGGTCAACTGGCCGGCGGCAACAACGACCGGCTTGATATCCCGAAATCGCTTCGCGAAAACGGCCGCGAATGCATAGGAAATTGCCGCTCCGATGACCGCAAGCTTTGCCCATGTCGGTCCGCCCAAATTGGCGAAGAGCCCTGGACCGATCATAATGGCAGCGCCGCCAATCCCCAGAGCCACGCCGGCGAGCTTGCTGGCGGAGAGCTTTTCGTCAGCCGTCAGCAGATTTGCGACCAGGACTGTCCAGAGGGGCGTTGTCGCGTAGAGCACCGAGGCAAGGCCTGCTCCGATCTCCGTTTGGCCGCTGAATATCAGAGAAAACGGGATGACGTTGTTGAGCAGTGCGAGACCCAGGAACGAAGCTGATCTGGCAATAGCGGGAGCAAAGGAAATGTTACGCAGGCGCAACCAGACATGCAGAACAAGCGCGGCAATCGAAACCCGATAGAGCACCAGCGCCAGCGGCGGGATTTCTGCCACCGCTATACGGGCAAAGAAAAATGATCCGCCCCACAACGCGCCGAGAAGCAGGAGCTGCCCCCAGTCGTTTGCCGACATCGGCCGCGTTGCCGTCTTTCGCAATGCACCGCCTCCCAATCCTCCAAACATGCTCTAGACTATGCCGGGAAGCGTCTGCAGGCAGGAAACAGTCATCCAAACATTGTTCGCCAAGAGAAATGAGAAAGCCGGGTTGCTTCGAAGTTTCGAATTTACTCTCATGACTGCGTCCGAAGTCTTCATGCAGGCCGTCAACGGAGGAACTATTGATGGCGATTGAGATTCGGCCTGCTGTCGACGGCGATTTGTCGGGCATTGCCCGTGTCGTGGTCGATGTCTGGAGGGCGACTTTTGCCGGGCTGTTGCCGGAGGATTTCCTAAAGGGCATGTCCTATAGACATCAGGAGCAGCGCCATCGCCGCTATCTTGGTCATGCCGGCATTGCTTATTACGTGGCGGAAGACGAGAAAGGCGAGGTTGTCGGATTTGCGAGCGGAGGGTCAAGCCGGCATTCGGGCTTCCCGCAGGAAGCTGAAGTTTACGCGCTTTATCTTCTGCCTCGCTATCAGCGCCGCAAGATCGGTTCGGCTCTCTTTACTAAAGTGGCGCGAGCTCTCAAAGATATGGAACATAAAGGATTGCTGGCGTTGGCATTGGAGAACAATCCAAACAGGGGTTTCTACGAGCGCCTGCGCGGTCGATCAGTGGCGACGGGGTCGCTTACATTCGGCGAAACTGCAATCGGTCAGATCGCATATGTTTGGGATGATCTCCCGGCTTTAATCGAAAGCCTGCAAAGCCAGGCGGAATAACCAAAGAAAAAGGGGCCAATCGGCCCCCTTAACTCCATCAGGCACGCTCGCGGCGCTGGCCGCTATTGCCGCGGCGGCGCATGCGGCCGTTGCCGCCATTGCGTTGTTCGCCCTGGGCGCCACGCTCTTCGTTGTGGCGACCTGCGGGGCGGCCGTGGGAATGGCGCTGGCCGCGATGGGCGCCGCCCTCATGCGCGGCACCGTTGCCATTGGACTGGCCATTGTGCTGCTGCTTGCGAGCGGGACGGAAATCCGAGGTGGAGGCGAGGTCGTTGTCGGGTTCCGGGCGTGGCGTCGGTTCGTTGCGGCGCTGGCCACGGAAATCGGCGTTGCGATTGTTTTCGCGATGCGGGCGATCGTCGCGCGGGCGGCGTTCCTGGCGCTCGCCAGCCTCACCACGAGCCTCGCCGTTTTCCTTGTCGAAGAACGGACGGCGGGCCGGACGTTGCGGGCGGCCTTCGCCGCGCTCGCGTCCCTGGCCATTCTGGCCTCTGCCCTGGCCGCCATTGCCGTGATTACCATTACCCTGGCCGCCACGGCCCTTGCCGCGAACGGGACGGCCGCGATCGGCCGGAGCTTCGCCGCTCGCAACGGCGATCTCGATACCCATCAGGCGCTCGATGTCACGCAACAGGCGGATTTCGTCGGGCGAGCAGAAGGCGATAGCGATGCCATCGCGGCCGGCGCGCGCGGTGCGGCCGATGCGGTGGACGTAAGCATCCGGCACTTCCGGCAGGTCGTAATTATAGACATGCGAAACGCCGGGAATGTCGATACCGCGTGCGGCGACGTCAGTTGCGACGAGAACGCGGACGTCGCCATCACGGAAGCCCTTCAGAGCGCGCTCGCGCTGGCCCTGGCTCTTGTTGCCATGAATGGAGGCGGCGGCATAGCCGACATGGTCGAGATGCTTCGTCAGTTTCTCGGCACCGTGCTTGGTACGCAGGAAGACGATCGAACGGCCATCCGGGTTGGCGTTCAGCGTTTCCTTGAGGATTTCGGTCTTGTGGTTCTGGCCGGCGACGAAATGCACATACTGTTCCACCTTGTCGGCAGCCTTACCGGGCGGGGTGACTTCCACCTTGACCGGATTGGTCAGGTAATCGGAAGCGAGGTCGGCAATCGCCTTCGGCATGGTCGCCGAGAAGAGCAGGGTCTGGCGCTTGGCCGGGACGAGCTTGGCGATCTTGCGGAGATCGTGGATGAAGCCGAGATCGAGCATCTGGTCGGCTTCGTCGAGGACGAGGTGCGTGACGTGGCCGAGCGAGATGGCACGGCGGTTGATGAGGTCGAGCAGGCGGCCTGGCGTCGCGACGAGAATGTCGGTGCCGCGCTCCAGCTGAAGCTGCTGCTTGTTGATCGAAACACCGCCGACGACGATGTTGATGCGCAGCGGCGTCTTGCGCACGAAGAGCTTCAGATTGTCGGCGATCTGGTTCACCAGCTCGCGGGTGGGGGCAAGGATCAGGGTGCGCGTCGTGCGGTTATCCGGGCGCTTGCCTTCCTTGGTCAGCATTTCGATGATCGGCAGGCCGAATGCGGCCGTCTTGCCGGTGCCGGTCTGGGCGAGGCCGATAAGATCGCGGCCCTGGAGAACGAGTGGGATCGCCTGTGCCTGGATCGGCGTCGGCGTAGCGAAGTTGTTCTGCGACAGCGTATCTACGATCTGCTTGGAGAGACCAAGCGAGTGAAAATCGGTCAATTCAATACCTTTCGGGGCGCCACAGAAAATAGGCCGGGTCGCACCATGCGGTCCGGTCTGTCTCTGGCGTCAAGAACCCCGCGTGAAGTGGGAACTTGTAAGTTGGAAATAGCTTTCCCAGCGCATTGGCCGCAGCGCTTGGCGCGGCCTCATTCATAAAAGCGCTTTTATCCTTCTCTTGCGTACAGATTGTCCCGCAGGGCACGCTCACGCGGCGGCCGGAAGGTGAAAGCTGAGGCGCATTTGGTCTTAAACGCGCGGAATGTCAAGAGGTGTAGGCGAAAGCTTTTCATCGCGCATACAAAAATGCCGCCGAAATCCGGCGGCATCCCAAATCTGACAAGGGCGCATGCGCTCAATCAGCGATTGCTGATCCTAGCGGCAGACCTCGACACGATAGGGCCGACCCCACCCGTCGTGGCGCCACGCCCAATAGCAGCTGGGATAGGGGCGCACATAGACGCGCTCGTAGACCGGGCCGTCATAGTAGGCCGGATAGGCCGGATAATAAGTCGGATAGGCGGGTCGCGCAGCCCCGGCTACCAAGGCGCCGCCGACGACACCCGCGGCAAGACCGCCGAAGAAGGCGCCGCGGTCGGAGGCGCTGGCTGTGGTGGTGGTTACGGCGGCGGCGCTACCAAGCGTCAGCGCGATCAAACCGGCCGTCGTTAATGTGCGAAGCACAGACATTGACATCCCTTTCCAAAAACAAAGGCCTCCCAGCCGAAGCCGAGCTTGAAGTTGCTTGGAAAAGGGGGCGAAGTCGCGGCCAAAAAGGGGGTCGCGGCATTAAATTTCGTTCATGATTTGAGGCGTAAAAGCCCTTTGTTTTCAGCTAGAAATCGGTGGGAACACCACCTTCTTGCTTGCGTCTCGCAACAAAGGCGTCGAGCTCTTCCTCGATTGCCGGATCGAGTGGCGGCCGTTCGTAGCGTGCGAGGGTTTCCTTATAGATACGGTTGGCGTGATCGTAAGTCGTGGGCCTCCCGGCTTCCGTCCAGGTTTCATTGTTTCGCCAGTCGGACAGGATCGGCGAATAGAAGGCGGTTTCGTAGCGGGCGAGCGTGTGCGCCGTGCCGAAATAATGGCCGCCAGGGCCAACGTCGCGTACGGCATCCAGCGCCAGGGCATCGGCGCTGACATCAAGCGGCTTGAGGAATTCCGCGACCATCTGCAGCATGTCGACATCCAGGATGAATTTCTCGAAGGAGGCGGTTAGCCCGCCTTCGCTCCAGCCGGCTGCATGCAGGACGAAATTGCCGCCGCCCTGGGTCAGCGCCCAGAGCGACAGCGCTGATTCGTAGGCTGCCTGCGCATCGAGCGTATTGGAAGCGTTCGTGTTGGAGGTGCGGTAGGGGATGCCGTATCGGCGAGCGAGTTGGCCGCCCGCGATGACCGCCTTCATATATTCCGGCGTGCCGAAGGCGGGGGCACCCGTCTTCATGTCGACATTCGAGGTGAAACCGCCATACATGACCGGCGCGCCCTTGCGCACCATCTGGGTAAAGGCGAGGCCGCAGAGCGCTTCCGCATTTTGCTGCACCAGCGCGCCGGCGATCGTCACCGGCGCCATGGCACCTGCCAGCGTGAACGGTGTGACCACGACTACCTGGCCGCGCGAGGACATTTCGATGATCCCCTGCAGCATCGGTCCGTCGAGGCGCAGCGGCGAGGAGGAGTTGATGATGGTGAAGAGTGAGGGCTCGCGCTCCATCTGCTCCATGCTGATGCCGCGGCCGATACGGGCGATTTCGATCGCGTCGAGATTGCGCTGCTTGCCGAGCGAATAGCAATGGAAGGCTTTGTCGGTGAGCTTCACGATGTCGGAAAGGCAATCGAGATGGCGCACCGAGGCATGGATGTCGATGGGTTCGACCGGATAGCCGCCGGTCATATGGATGACGTCGAATGACTGCGCAAGCTTGATAAGCTTGCGGAAGTCCTCCTGGTTGCCGGCTCTCCTGCCGCCATCGCGGTCGGCGACGAAGGGGGCGGAGGCAACCTGTGCGAAGACAAGATTGCGGCCGCCGATCTCGACGTTTCTAAGGGGATTGCGGGCATGCAGCGTGAAGTTCGAGGGGATCGAAGCGATCAGCTCCATGATCATGTTGCGATCGAAGCGGACGCGTTCCTTGCCCGGCGTGACGTCCGCGCCGGCAGCCTTCATGCGCTCGCGCGCTTCCGGCAGGATGATATCCATGCCGATCTCTTCGAGGATGGTCAGCGATGCCTCATGAATATCGTCAAGCGCTTCAGGCGACAGGAGTTCCGTGTGCGCGAGATTGTTGACGAGGTTGAGATATTTCGTGCCGCTCGGCTTGCGGCTGCGTTCGGCGCCACGCCCTCCGGCCCGCCGCCGCCGTTCGCCCGTCGCCGTTGCGATCTGCGCTTCGTTCAAGGTCAGGCTTTCTTCATCGCTCATGGCGCTCGCTCCCAATGATCCGTTGACGGATTCTTGGCAGAGTTTCCCTCGATGTGCCGCCGTCGTTTGCGACCAAGGCATGACCGTTATAGAACAGTGCATGGTCTGAACGCGACGTCGGCGCGATGGTTAAACATGGTTAACGCCTTGTTAAAGGCATTCATGTTAGAGCGTCGTTTCATGAACTATCATGCGCGGTGAAAAGAGAGGCTCCGTTTGACCTTGGACGGTGAACTGCTCGACATAGCGTGCCGTCGGATCGCCAGTCTGGACCGGCCCGCCTACATCAAGAACAGCGAGCTTCGTTACGTCGCCGTCAATGATGCCTATGCGCGGTTTTTCGGGCGCGATATTTCCGATTTCATAAGCAATCGCAGTCACGATCTTCTCGATGCGAGCGAGAGCGCCGACAGAGAAGACAGGGAGCGCCGTGCGCTGGTCTTCGGCTCCGAAGAAGTGGCGCTGTGCTTCGATGGATCGGGTCGTGAGCGCTCGCGCATCCAGATCGAAAGTTTTTCCCCTGCGGAAGACCGCCTCTATATTTTCGGTGTATTTCTGGAAGCGCCTGCCAGGGGACTGCATCAGGATCTCGACAATATTCTTCGCTCGATGCCGATCGGTGTCTTGATCCACGACAGCGACTACGTCGTCGAATACGTGAATGATGCCTTCTACGACATTTTCGAATTCTCGAAGGATGAGCGCTTCGAAGGCCGCCCCTATCGGGATCTCATCGCCAAACATTACGAACTCGCGCGCTTCGACACCGACGGCCGCAGTATCGACGACATTTATCAGGCGCGCCTGGCAGCACTGCGCAAGGCAGGCGAGCATCTGCAGACGGAAGTGAATTTTGCCGACGGCAAATCCGTTATCATCGATGCGCGCCGCATTGCCAACGGGCGGACGCTGATGTCCTACACGGATATTTCCGCCGTCAAGCAGCAATTCCGCGAGATCACCGAGGCCCGGCTGGCGCTGGAACGCCTCGGCGAGCTGATGGCCGATGCTATGCAAGCCATGTCCCAAGGCCTGCTGATCGTTCAAGACGGTACGATCATGCTGGCCAACGACCGGCTGAAGGATATGCTGAAGCTGCCGCCCGAACTCCTCGAGGTCGGTAAAAACTGGTCTGCGGCGTTCGATTATTGTGCGCAACGCGGAGACTTCGGCGAGGACGCCGAGGCTATGCGGGCATCTTGGGGAGAAAACGTCGCTGCCGGCAAGCCGATCTCTTGTGTGTTCCAGATTGAAGGCGATCGCTGGATGCAGCTCGAAGCCGCGCTCGGCGAGCATCGCCGCTGGACGGTGGTGCTGACCGACGTTACCGAGATGAAGGAGCGCGAGGCGGATTTGCAGCTGCTCCTGGCGCGCAGCAATGCCGCGGATCGGGCGAAATCCGAATTTCTCACTCATATGAGCCATGAAATCCGCACGCCGATGAATGGCGTTCTAGGTATGGCGGAACTGCTTGGCAAGACCGATCTCGATGCGCGCCAGAAGACCTTCGTCGACATCATCGTCAAATCGGGCAACGCGCTGCTGACCATCATCAACGACATCCTCGATTTTTCCCGCATCGATACCGGCGAGATGCATCTGCGCAAGATGGCATTCGATCCCGCCGAGGCCGTCGAGGATATCGCGACCCTGTTGGCTGCCGCCGCATCGGAAAAGAATATCGAGCTGATGGTGCGTATCGCTCCCGGCGTGCCGGCGGCGATCCTCGGCGATGCCGGTCGTTTTCGGCAGATCGTGACCAATCTCGTCGGCAATGCGATCAAGTTCACCGAGCGTGGTCATGTGCTGGTCGAACTGGATAGCCAGCCGGCACCGGGCGACGCCATATTGCTTGTCCTCCGTATCGAAGATACAGGCATCGGCATTCCCGAAGAAAAGCTCGATACGATCTTCGACAAATTCTCGCTGGCGGATTCGTCCTTTGCGCGGCGGCTCGAGGGATCGGGCCTTGGTCTTACGATTACTGCCGGTCTTGTCGATCTTTTCGGCGGTTCGCTGTCGGTGGAGAGCGAATGGGGCAAGGGATCGGTCTTCACGGTCCATCTGCCGATGCCGCTGGTTGCCGCTCGGGGCAAAATCGCGGAGCTGCCGGCCAATGTCAGGGATGCCCGCGTCCTGATCGTGGAAGACGACGCGATCCATCGGCGCATCTTGACCGAACAGCTGGCGCAATGGGGTTTTGACGGGCATGTCGCCGAGGATGGCAGGACCGCGCTCACTATTCTGGATGCTGCCTTCGATATGGGCGTATCGGTCGATGCTGTTATCGTCGATTACAGCATGCCCGGCATGAATGGCTATCAGGTTGCGACCGCCGTGCGCGCCGATCCGCGTTTCGACACGCTGCCGATCGTGTTCCTGACGTCGATGGGTGTCGCCGGTTGCGACAGGGAATTCGCCGCCGTCAACGGCCAGGCGCATCTGATGAAGCCTGTGCGCGCCAATGTGCTGCGCAGTACGATCATCGATGTCGTGCGTGCATCGCGGCGGAAAAAGCTGGGTGAGCGATTGGCCTCCGTTGAACGTCGGCTGCCGATAGAGATGGAAGCCGCAGCCGCGATCGAGGCCACGGACGGGATGACGTCGGCCAAATCAGGCAATGCCATCGACGTCCTCGTGGCGGAGGACAACGAGGTGAACCAGATCGTCTTCACGCAGATCCTGCAGGCGACCGGCCTGCGGTTTCTCGTCGTGGAGAACGGCCAGGCTGCCGTGGACGCATGGCGCCAGCTGCGGCCGTCGTTGATTCTCATGGATGTGTCCATGCCGGTCATGAATGGTCATCAGGCGACCCGCATGATCCGGCAGTTCGAGACACAGGCCGGGCATGGATGGCATGTGCCCATCGTCGGGGTGACGGCGCAGGCACTGGATGTCGATCGCATCATGTGCATGCAGTCTGGCATGGATGATTGCATGTCCAAGCCGATCAGCCCCGAACTTCTCGAGACGAAGATCCGGCGCTATCTTGGCGATACCGCTCTCATGGCCGATCGCTCGAACAACTAGGGTTCGGATCCAGACTTGCTCGCAGGGCTGGATGGCGGCTTCCCGCCATCGCAACCGTCGCGGCCATCAGCCATCGGTGGAAACGGTAACGGCTTTCCAGGCTTCGATCTCCTGTTTGAGGCGCTCAATCCTATCCGACACAAGTGCAAGGGCATCGCTGCCGAGCAGGAGCTGCGGCGGAGGGGCGTCGGATTCGATCAGGTCCAGGACGGCTGTGGCGAGCTTGTCGGGATCGCCGAGCTGCTTGCCGCTTTTGGATTGCCGCGCCTGCCGGATCGGATCGAACAGCGTGTCATAATCCGCGATTGATCGTTCGGTCCGGACCATCGAGCGTCCGGCCCAGTCTGTCCGGAAGGAGCCGGGGCAGAGGGCAGTGACCCGAACGCCGAAAGGCGCCATCTCTGCTCGCATAACTTCCGAGATGCCCTGAAGCGCAAATTTGCTTCCGCAATAATAGGCGATGCCGGGCATGGTGATCATGCCGCCCATGGAGGTGACGTTGACGATGAAGCCGCGGCGCCTTTCGCGGAAGCGCGGCAGGAAGGCCTTGGCGACCGCAACTGCGCCGAAGACATTCACGTCGAACTGGCGGCGCATTTCTTCAAGAGGCGACTCTTCAAGAATTCCCTCGTGACCGTAGCCGGCATTGTTGATCAGCACGTCGATTGGTCCATGGTCTTCTTCCGCCTGTCGAACAACGTCGCCTATGCGGTCAAATTCCGTCACGTCGCATAGGATGGGCTGCACTGCCGGCAAGCGTTCTGTCAGGGCCGTCCGCGATTGTTCCGAGCGGATGGTGCCGATAACCTTGTGGCCGTTCCGGATCGCGGCGGCTGCGATTGCGAAACCGAAGCCGGAATTCGCTCCGGTGATAAAGAAGGTCTTCTGTGACATGATGGATGTTCTCTTCTTGATTGGTCGATGCTCATGACTGATAATCTTCCAAACTGTTGTCTGCGATCGCGAAAACTATGAACATCTTGCCAAATCCTATGAATACGAAGAGCCAATGGTCGAAGCGTCGGGAATTGGTGGAGCTGGCAGGTCTTCTTGCTCCCAGCCCGGGATACAATCCAACCGCACTTGCCGGTGTTCGGATTCTCAGGACTGAGGCGGTCCTTCACGATGTCCCGGTGCTCTACAAGCCGGGTGCGGTATTCGTCCTGCAAGGCCGAAAGCAGGGTGTGCTGGAAGGCGAGGTCTACCTCTACGATGAGGAGCATTATCTGGCTGTGTCGGTGCCCGTTCCGTTTCGGATGGAGTCGTCAGCCAGCGCAGAACGCCCCTTGCTTGCTGTCTATGTCGAGTTCGACATGCTTCTGGCTGCTGAGATCGCCTCGGACCTAGGGACGAGGCGATCCGTAACAACGATGGGCAAAGTGAGAAGCCTGATATCGAGCAGGATGGAGCCGATGATCGAGGATGTCGTGCTGCGCCTGCTGCGGGCATTGCGTGATCCCATCGAGCTTGCGGTTCTGGGAGCAGGCATACTGCGCGAGCTGCACTACCGAGTTCTCGTCGGCCCGCAGGGCGGAGCGATGATCTCGGCGCTTCAGCAGCAGGGTATTTCCGGTAAGATCGTGCGAAGCCTGGCCCGATTGCGTGAAACCTACAATTCCGAGATTTCGGTTGCCGCGCTGGCGCGTGAGGTGGGGATGAGCGTTCCCTCCTATCACGTCCATTTCAAAGCCCTGACGGGAAGCAGTCCGATACAATATGTGAAGGCAATGCGGCTCCACGAGGCGCGGTTGATGATCGCGCGTCAAAGTGGGACGATTGCGGAGGTGGCGGCATCGGTCGGCTATGCCAGTGCTGCGCAGTTCAGCCGGGATTTCAAACGGCACTTCCGGCGGACGGCCTCCGAAGAGGCCAAGTGGGTTCGCCAGCATCTTGGCGAACTCATCTGAGCCCTCGATATGGTTGCTGCCTGACTCGGCATCGGCCCCGGCCTCAGGCGGGCTTGATGCCGCAGAGCATTTCGCGCTTGCCGGCGAAGCCCTTGCGCCGTTCCACGATAAATCCGGCCGCCTGTAGGTTTCGCCTCACGAAGCCGGCAGCCGCATAGGTGGCGAAGGTGCCGTTCGGAACCGTCTTGTCATGAAGCGCCTGCATCAATTCCGGCGACCACATGTCGGCATTGCGCGAGGGTGCGAAACCGTCGAGATACCAGGCATCAAAACCCGGTTCGGCACGGCTGACGCCTTCGAGAGCTGGGGCGCAGACGACGCTGAGGCGCGTATTTGCATCTAGCCGCAGCGACACGACCTCCTGTGGGTGGTCCGGCCACGCTGCGGCAAGCGCCTGGCGCTCCCCATCGATTTCCGGCCAGTGCGAAAGCGCGCGGTCGATCTCCTCCGCTCTCATGGGATAGAGTTCGAAGGATATGAAGTGCAGGTTCGAACCGGGGATGGCCTGCTGCCGCCATTGGCGCCAGGTCTCACAGAAGTTCAAGCCAGTGCCGAAGCCGAGTTCGCCGACGCGGAAGTCCTGTCGTCCCTGCCAGCGGTCGGGAAGGCCATTGCCGGCCAGGAAGACATGGCCACATTCCAATCTGCCGTCGGTCTGGCAATAAAAATGGTCGCCAAATGCGGTCGAATAGGGCATATCGCCGTCGCGCCATTCGAGCTCCGGGCTTGCCGCATTGGTTTCGGACGCCTTGGTCCGATCGGAAACGGGATCTGTCATGGAAAAAGCCGATAATCCTCCAAGACCTGCCGGTCAATCGTCCGTCGATCTGCTGATCGTCGGTGGCGGGATCATGGGGTTATGGGCCGCCGTTCATGCCGAGCGTCTTGGTATCCGGACATTGCTTGTCGAAGCTGGCCGTTTAGGGCAGGGGGCAAGCGGCGGTCTGCTTGGCGCGCTGATGCCGCACATGCCGGACAAATGGTCCGAGAAGAAACAGTTTCAGTTCGATGCGCTTGTCGTGCTGGAAGAGGAAATTGCAACCCTGGAAGCGGAGACCGGCCTTTCAGCCGGTTATCGCCGCGCCGGTCGCTTGATCCCGCTGCCGAAGCCGCATTTGAGGCAGATCGCGCTGGGTCATTCCCAGGATGCGGAGGTGCATTGGCACCATGGGGAGCGCCGGTTTCACTGGAATGTGCTGGATGACGCACCCGTCGAAGACTGGATCGAACCTTCAGCCGGCGAAAGCGGCTTTGTCCACGATACACTGGCGGCCCGCGTCGCGCCGCGCGCGTTTCTGGAGGTCCTGCGGAGGTTCCTTACAGCTGCACGACATGTTCGGCTTTGCGAGGGCGTTACCGTCGAGAGTATCGATCCAGGGCGGGGCCTTGCGCGTTCAAGCGATGGCGACATTCGCTTCGGTCGCTGTATCCTTTCTGCCGGTTACTGCTCGTTTCCGATCCTTGATGAATTGACGGAAGGACGCAAAGCCTCACTCGGTCAACCGGTCAAGGGACAGGCGGCCATGCTGAAAGCCGATGTTGACGGCGGCTTGCCCGTCATCTTCCGCGACGGGCTCTATATCGTTCCGCATGAGAATGGATTGGTCGCGGTCGGCAGCACGAGCGAGAACCGATTTGACGATCCTTTATCGACGGATGGGCAGCTCGACGATCTGCTTGCAGCGGCGCGTGCCATGGCGCCGGTGCTCGCCGCCGCGCAAGTCGTCGAGCGTTGGGCGGGCTTGCGCCCGAAGGCCGTGGATCGTGATCCGATGGTGGGTGCCCATCCAGATCACCCTGCGTTGATTGCGCTCACAGGCGGCTTTAAGGTGAGCTTCGGGCTGGCGCATAGGCTGGCGGAGGCGGCGGTACGTGAGGCGGTGGGCGCGCCCGGTCGCTTCAACTTGCCGCAGAGTTTCACTTTAGCGAGTCATATTTCAGTCATATCACATAAAACGTGAATTCACGCCTCTTTCGGGTCGTCAATCTGTCACGCAAATCACCTATCTCCTTGGCCATCGGTGCCGGTTCGGTCTGCCTGACGTTACGCCCTGGAGGAATTTTATGCGGTATGCCATTTGCTTCACACCGTCTGCGAGCGATCCGCTGACGCTTGTGGCGGCGAATTGGCTCGGCCGCAATGTCTACTCCGGCGAGATGGTTGATCCGCCCGCAGTCCGTGGCCTGGGCATTCATGAGATCGCTTTCTACACCGCAGTCCCGCGCCGCTATGGTTTCATGGGAATTTTGAAGGCGCCGTTCCGGTTGGCCGAAGACATGTCCGAAGCCGGGCTGCTGCGTGATCTGATGCGGTTCTCCGGCACCGTGGCACCCTTCGAAATCCCGAGGCTCGAGGTCGCGCGGCTCGGCGGCGCGCTGGGCCTCGTTCCCTCCGCACCAAGCCAGCAGATGCATTTCCTCGCAGCATCGCTGGTGCAGACCTTCGATCAATATCGGGCTCCTTTGAGCGAAGCCGAGATCGAGCGGATCGATCCGGATGGGCTTTCTGCGACCCAGTTTGCCAACCTGCATCGCTGGGGGCATCCGCACGTCATGGACGAGTTTCGCTTCCAGATGATGCTGACGGGCACCGTGAGCCCTGCCGATATGGCGCGCATCGAGCGTGCGCTGCGCGATTTCTTTGAGCCTGCCTTGGCTGCGCCTATCCCCGTTTCCAATGTTGCGCTCATGATGGAAGAAGGCGCTGGCGGCCCCTTCCGGGTGCACTCGTTGCATCCGATGGGAAAGGTCAGCGCCCGCAAGATCGCCTAGATTAGCGACTGGCGCGCGCCAATACCTCGCTTTGAAGCGAAAGTGATTTTCCCACTTTCCGTCTCGACTTTCCCGGCGTGGATGCTACCGTTCCGCGATCAGAGAAGGTGCTTCAATGTCGGAAATCTATCCCCGTAATCTCATCGGCTACGGCCGCAACACACCGGATCCGAAATGGCCCGGCGATGCCCGCATCGCGGTGCAGTTCGTGATCAACTACGAAGAGGGCGGAGAAAGCTGCATTCTCGACGGTGATCCGGGGTCGGAAAACCTGCTTTCGGAGATCGTTGGCGCAGCTTCCTGGCCGAATCAGCGCAACCTCAACATGGAATCGATCTACGAATATGGTTCACGCGCCGGCTTCTGGCGGCTGTGGCGCATGTTCACCGAACTCAAGGTTCAAGCGACGGTCTATGGGGTGACGCTTGCCATGGCGCGCAACCCGGAAGCGGTTGCCGCCATGAAGGAAGCGGGCTGGGAAATCGCCAGCCACGGCTACCGCTGGCTGGAATACAAGGATTTCTCCGAGGATCTGGAGCGCAAGCACATTCTCGAAGCCGTTCGGCTGCATACCGAACTCACCGGCGAGCGGCCCTACGGCATGTATCAGGGCAAGCCGTCGGACAATACGCTGCGGCTCGTCATGGAGGAGGGCGGTTTCCTCTATTCCTCCGACTCCTATGCCGACGATCTGCCCTTCTGGGTCGATGGTCTGAACGGCAAGCCGTTCCTGATCATTCCCTACACGCTCGAAACCAACGACATGCGCTTTGCGACACCACAGGGCTTCAATTCCGGCGACCAGTTCTTCACCTACCTCAAGGATGCTTTCGACACGCTCTATGAAGAGGGCAAGGACGGCAGTCCGAAGATGATGTCTGTCGGTCTGCATTGCCGCCTCGTCGGCCGCCCGGGCCGCGCCGCCGCGCTGCGGCGGTTCATCGAATATGTGCAGAAGCACGACAAGGTCTGGATCCCAAAGCGCATCGAGATTGCCAACCACTGGTATGAAAATCACCTTCCCGGGGGCGCGCGCTGATATGATCTCGCGGGATGATTTTGTCGGCCGCTTCGGCGGTGTTTTCGAACATTCGCCCTTCGTTGCCGAGCGCGCCTACGATCAGGGCGCCATTGCCGAGCCATTGACCTCCGGCGGCGTGCATGCCGCGCTGGTGCGGGTCTTCCGCGCTGCCAGCGAGGCGGAGCGACTTGGCGTGCTGCGGGCACACCCCGATCTCGCCGGCCGGCTGGCGATTGCCGGCCAGCTGACCGAGGATAGCCGTAAGGAGCAGGCCGGTGCAGGGCTCGATCGGTTAAGCCCCGAGGAGCATGCTCGGTTTACCGAGCTCAATGCCGCCTATGTGACGAAATTTGGCTTTCCTTTTATTATCGCGGTGAAGGGGCTCGGCAAGGACGATATCCTTGCCGCCTTCGAAACCCGGATTGGCAACGGCCGGGACACGGAATTTGCGACGGCTGCCGCTCAGGTCGAGAAGATCGCGCTACTGCGTCTGCAATCCATGCTGCCTGAAGCCTGAGGTTTGGCCTCAGGGCCGCGATCCTCCAACCCATGTCCCTGGGCGGATTTCTCGTTGAGGTACGCGCTATTTTTCGGTCTACTCATGACTTAGTATCCGCTTGGCAGGATACTGAGTCATGGGACCACGGAAAGCATTGGGCAGAGATAGAAGCGGACGGATGATTGGTGACGCCAAGAGGCGCGTCATCGCACCGGAATCGGGCGTTGCCGGCGGAGGAAAGCCGGCATGAGCCTGGATCGACTGATTACCTACCTCGAACGCATGCAGCAGGCTGCATCCGAAATCGGTCAATTCCTCCGGGACGTCGATCAAGCCGCCTTTTTCAAGAGTGTCGAGAAACAGCGCGCCGTCGGCATGAACCTTCTGCTGATCGGCGAGGCTACCATACGCATTGCCGAGGAATATCCGGAGTTTGTCGTTGACCATCCGGAGCTGCCTTGGCATGTGATGCAGGACTTTCGGAATCGTATTGCGCAAGGATATGTCAACATCGAGTTGGCGGCCCTGTGGGACATCGCGCGCAAATCTCTTCCGGAGTTGCTCCTGCAACTGGACTCCATTCGCCATTGGCGAGCGGAAGGCGAATAATCAGTCAATGACACAGCATCTAGACATCAATCCTTTGACAAAGGCCGCGTTTGAGCCATTCGGCGATGTGATCGAGGCCGATCCTGCGACTATGCGGTACATCAACGGTGGCACAACCGAACGTTTCCACGCGTTGTCGAATGCCGAAGCTCTCGGTGACGGGGCGCGGGTTATCCTGAACCTCTTTCGCGGCCAGCCGCGTGCCTTTCCCTTCTCGATCGACATGATGGAGCGCCACCCCTTCGGCAGCCAGTGTTTCGTGCCGCTGAATGGTCGGCCGTTCCTCGTCGTCGTTGCAGAAGATGAGGGCGGCAAGCCGGGCCGGCCGCAAGTCTTCCTTGCGCGCGGCGACCAGGGCGTGAACTATCGGATCAATGTCTGGCATTATCCCCTGATGGCCCTCGACGAACAGAGTGATTTCCTTATCGTGGATCGTGACGGGTCGGAGAACAACCTCGAGGAATATTTCTTCGACACGCCCTTCATCATCGGAGCACCGACGCTATGACCGGATTGACGACCCATGTGCTCGATACCGCCCTCGGCAAGCCAGCCGAAGGGCTGGTGATCGATCTCTTCAGAATCGAGGGCGATGCCCGCAGGCATGTGAAGACGGTAACGACCAATGCCGACGGACGCGTGGATGGCGGTCCCATCCTGATCGGCGACAGCTTCGTTGCCGGCACCTATGAATTGCTGTTTCGCGCCGGAGACTATCTGCGTGCCAGCGGTATCAAGCTGCCGGAGCCGGCTTTCCTCGATCTGGTGCCGATCCGTTTCGGCATTGCCGATAGCACGGCGCATTATCATGTGCCGCTGCTGATCTCACCCTACGGCTATTCCACCTATCGCGGGAGCTGAGATTGCGTTTTGCAGCCATAGCGGACATCCACGGCAATCATCTGGCGCTTGAAGCCGTGCTTGCGGATATCCGCAGGCAGGGCATTAGCGACATCATCAATCTCGGCGATTGCTTCAGCGGGCCACTGACGGCGGGAAAGACAGCCGACCTGCTGCTGGAACTGAATGCGCCGACGGTGCGCGGTAATCACGACCGCTATCTGATCGAACAGGCGCCCGAGACGATGCATGTTTCAGATCGGGCCGCGCATTCTGAACTGACGGAACGCCATCTCGAATGGCTGCACACCTTGCCGGTCAGTGCGGTCCATCTGGATGAGGCCTATCTCTGCCACGCGACGCCAGCCGATGATAATGTCTATTGGCTCGAATCCGTCTCGCCCGAGGGTCATGTCTATCTAAAGCCGCTGGAAGAGATCGAGGCGCTGGCTGCCGGCATCGATTTTCCGCTGATCCTGTGCGGGCATAGCCATATTCCGCGCGCCGTTCGCCTTTCCGACGGGCGCCTGATCGTCAATCCCGGGAGCGTCGGCTGCCCCGCCTACGACGATGACCTGCCCTACTATCACAAGGTGGAGGCGGGCCATCCCTTTGCTTCTTACGCCATTCTGGAAAAGATCGGCGATACCTGGCTGCCAGTCTTCCGGCAGGTGGCCTATGACCACATGGCGATGGCGACGCTCGCGGCGCAGAACGGCCGCGAGGAGTGGGCGAGCGGTCTGGCGACAGGCTGGCTGCGCTAGAGCATGCCGCGCAAATGTGTGCAGCGGTTTTGCGGTAACGACATGCGCTATTAAAGGTCAGCGAGTATCGACCGATCCACCGCCTTGATATCGCGCTTGCCGCAGAGTGCCATGGAAATATCCAGCTCCTTGCGGATGATTTCGAGTGCCAGCGTGACGCCTTCCTTACCCATGGCGCCGAGACCATAGAGGAAGGGGCGGCCGATGAAGGTGCCCTTGGCGCCGAGGGCTATGGCTTTCAGTACGTCCTGGCCGGAGCGGATGCCTCCGTCCATATGCACCTCGATCCTGTCGCCGACGGCATCGACGATTCTCGGTAGCATGCTGATGGAAGAATGGGCGCCGTCGAGCTGCCGGCCGCCGTGATTGGAGACGATGATGGCGTCGGCGCCGACATCGACGGCCGCTTTTGCATCCTCGACGTCGAGAATGCCTTTGATGATCAACGGGCCGCCCCATTGCTCCTTGATCCAGGCGACATCGCGCCAGGAGAGTTTGGGGTCGAACTGTGAATGCGTCCAGTGTGACAGCGTCGTCATGTCGGAAATATCCTTGGCATGACCGATGATATTGCCGAAGGAGCGGCGCTTGGTCTTCAGCATACCCATGCACCAGCCTGGCCGCGTCGCCATCTGCCAGAGATTTTTCGCCGTCATTTTCGGCGGTGCCGACAATCCGTTGCGGATATCGTTGTGGCGCTGCCCGAGGATCTGCAGGTCAGCTGTCAGCACCAGCGCCGAGCATTTTGCTGCCTTGGCGCGCTGGATCAGATTCAGGACGAAATCGCGGTCCTTCATCACATAGAGCTGAAACCAGAAGGGCTGCTTCGTCACCGAGGCGATGTCCTCGATCGAGCAGATGCTCATGGTCGAGAGTGTGAAGGGGATACCGAATTCTTCCGCCGCCCGCGCCGCCAGCATCTCGCCATCGGCGTGCTGCATGCCGGTGAGGCCCGTGGGTGCCAGCGCCACCGGCATCGAGGCTTTCTGACCGACCATGGTGGTTGCCAGCGACCGGTCGGACATGTCGACGAGCACGCGCTGACGCAGCTTGATCTTGGCGAAATCAGCCTCGTTTGCGCGGTAGGTCGACTCCGTCCACGATCCGGAATCGGCATATTGGAAGAACATTTTCGGCACGCGCCGCTGCGCAAGCGTTTTCAGTTCGGCGATGGTCAGCGGCGCGGTCATGGCTCTTTGCCTTCTGGATGGTTACATGGAGGTGGGCTGGGATTGCCTCATTGCAGGATCGATTTCATCGGCTTTCCAGCAACATAGGTTTCGACGACCGCCCGGTCGTCGCCCATGGTCTGAAGCAGGAACAGCTCTTCGGTAAGGCTCTTCGTCACTTCCATCTTCAGTGCCATGGCTGGCGTTGCCGCTGCATTCAGCACGATGAGGTCGGCTTCCGTGCCAGCATCGAGCGTGCCGATCTTATCGACGAGGGAGAGCGCCTCGGCATTGCCGCGTGTCATGTAGTAATAGCTTTCCAGCGGGTTCAGGCGTTCGCCGAGCAGCTGCTGGATCTTGTAAGCCTCGTCCATCGTGCGCAGCATGGAATAGCTGGAGCCGCCGCCGATATCGGTGGCGACACCGATGCGAACGGGTTTCTCGCGGCGGGCCAGCGCCTTCAGCGGGAAGAGGCCGGAGCCGAGGAACAGGTTGGAAGTCGGGCAATGCACCGCAACCGCGCCGGCCTCGCTCATGGCGTCGGCTTCGCGGTCGGAAAGATGGATCGCATGGCCGAACAGGCTCTTGGGGCCGAGCAGTCCGTAGTGAGCATAGATATCGGTATAATCGATCGCTTCCGGATAAAGTGCGCAGGTGAACTTGATCTCGTCGTGGTTCTCGGACAGATGCGTCTGAATATGCAGATCCGGGAATTCGCGGGCAAGCGCGGCCGTTGCCTCCATCTGCGCCGGTGTGGAGGTGATGGCGAAGCGTGGGGTGATCGCGACATGGTTGCGGCCCTTGCCGTGCCAGTCTGCGATCACCTGGCGCGTCTCGTCATAGCCCATTTCGGGCGTATCGAGCAGACCCTGTGGGGCGTGGCGATCCATCATCACCTTGCCGCCGACCATGCGCATGTTGCGACGCATGGCTTCGGCAAAATAGGCGTCGGCGGAGGTCTTGTGCACAGAACAGTAGGCGACGGCCGTCGTTGTGCCGTGGCGGATCATCTCGTCGTAGAAATGCGTGGCGATGCGCTCGGCATGCGTGCTTTCGACGAAGCGGCATTCCTCGGGAAAGGTATAGGTGTTCAGCCATTCCAAGAGGTTGGCGGCATAGGAGGCGATCACCTGCATCTGCGGAAAATGCAGGTGCATGTCGATGAAACCCGGCAGGATCAGATGCGGGCGGTGGTCGACTTCGGCGACACCTTCCGGCGCCTGCGCCTTGATATCGGCATAAGGCCCGGTCGCGACGATCATGCCGTTCTCGACCAGCAGGCCGCCGTCGCTTTCGTAAGCGTAGCTGCCCGTATCATCGAGGCTTTGCGGCAGGTGCTTGAAGGAAAGCAGTCGGCCGCGCAGAAGGGTGGTCATTGGCTTTTTTCTCCGATGGAGCTTTCGAACCAGGCGACCAGCAATTTGCGTTCCTCTGGCGTCACTTCGGTAACATTGCCCGGAGGCATGGCATGGCTGCGGCCGGCCTGAATATAGATCTCCCGGGCATGCATAGCGATTTGCTCGTCATTTTCCAGCATTACGCCCTTTGGCGGTCGAACAATCCCCTCATAGACGGGTTCGGCCGAATGGCACATGGTGCAGCGCGTCGAAACTATCTCTTTGACGGACGAGAAATGTATATCCGAGGCATATTGCTGGAAGGCGGGAGGAATCGCATTGGCCTCCTTCTCCTCGGTCAGCACCTTCGGAACGGTCGAAAGCCACATGATGATAATGAAGAGGACGACGGTAACGATCCAGGTCCAGGTTGGATGACCTTTGCGGGCATGTGTCGTGTTGAACCAGTGACGGATGGTGACCCCCATGAGGAAAACCAGCGCCGCGATCACCCAATTATAGGCCGTGCCGAAAGCCAGCGGATAGTGGTTGGACAGCATGAAGAAGATGACAGGCAGCGTCAGGTAGTTGTTGTGCAGCGAGCGCTGCTTGGCGATACGGCCATATTTAGGGTCGGGCGTGCGGCCGGCAATGAGGTCTGCGACAACGATCTTTTGATTGGGAATGATGATCATGAAGACGTTCGCCGACATGATCGTCGCGGTGAAGGCGCCGAGATGCAGGAAGGCGGCGCGGCCGGTGAAGAGATGCGTGTAGCCCCAGGCCATGAAAACCAGGACGGCATAAAGCACGATCATCAGGCCCCAGGTGTTGTTGCCGAGCGGGGACTTGCAAAGCAGGTCGTAGACGATCCAGCCGCCGGCAAGCGAAGCGAGTGAAATCAGGATCGCGACCGGGACGCTGACATCGAGCACATGCCGGTCGATGAGGAAGAGGTTGGCGCCGCCGTAATAGACGATGCACAGCATCAGGAAGCCGGAAATCCAGGTGAAATAGCTTTCGTATTTGAACCAGGTCAGATGCTCCGGCATCTGCGCGGGAGCCACGAGATATTTCTGGATATGATAAAAGCCGCCACCATGGACTTGCCATTCTTCGCCATAGGCGCCGGGCGGAAGATGCGGGCGCTTCACCAGCCCGAGATCGAGCGCGATGAAGTAGAAAGACGAACCGATCCAGGCAATGGCGGTTATGACGTGGAACCAGCGGGCGGCAAAGGCCAGCCATTCCCACGCTATGGCGTATTCATACATTCAGTTCCCCTTTTTCTTCCTCCGACTCCGCACCTTGCAAAATGTTGGCGACGGAGGGAAGGGGAGAGTTTGCCGCGTCAGCAAAAAGCCACGCTCTTGTCTGGCGCCCAGGGCGCATTAGATCAGATTATGGCAGTTTTTTAATAAAATGCCCTTGGCTGCTTGGAGCGGGTCGTGTCCGCGGCAGCCGTCTATTTTTTCGACGGAGAATTGCCCATGCGAGGTATTCTGGCGTTCGTATTTTTTCTTCTCTCCACAGCCTTCGCCTTGGGGCATGAGGCGCCCTCCGGTTGGTCCTACGACCCCTATTGCTGCAATGGTGACAGCAAGACGGGCGATTGCGAGATGATCCCCTCGCGTACCGTCACCATTGTACCCGGTGGCTATCGGGTGACGCTCAATCCGGGCGATCATCGCTATATAACCCACGCGCATATCTTCAATCTGCCGCAGCAGAAAACGATGCGTTCTCCCGACGGAGCCTATCATCTCTGTCTGTTTCCGGACGAGAATACGCCGCGCTGTTTTTATGCGCCCGACATGGATTATTGAAGGCTATTCCAGCGGCATGCCGAATTCGCGGAGGAGCCAATCCCTGAAGGCGCGGATGCGCGGCGTATGACGTCTGTTTTCGGGATAAGCGATCCAGTAGTCCGTATTGTCGGACGAAAGAATATCAAAGGGCTGGATCAGCCGGCCGGAAGCCAGATCGTCCGCATAGAACTCCGGGGTCAGGATGGCGACGCCCTGGCCGGCCAATGCTGCGCTCGCCTCGAAGGACTGGGCACCGAGCCTGCTTCGCGGCCGGCCCTGAAGGCCGGGATCGGGAACGCCGGCCTCTTTGAACCATTGCGCCCACCACGGGTCGCCTGCGTCGATGATACGGAGCTTCAGGAGATCGGCCGGTTCATGTATGCCGCCGATAGATTCGGCAAGCGCCGGGCTCAGCATCGGCGTGAAATAGACCTTCATCAAAAGATGGGCGCGCAGTCCCGGCCATTGGCCACGCCCGGCGCGGATGGCGATATCGGAGGGCTCCCGGGCGAAGTCGATGATCGAGCCGGAGGTATCCAGCCGGACCGCGATATTGGGATGCTTGAGCTGAAACGACCCGACATGACGAGCCAGCCATTGCGAGGCGAAGGTGGGCGTCGAATGAATGCGCAGCGTCGTTTCGGCATCGCCACTGATCGAGGCCATGGCCTCCTGCAGCAGGGCAAAGGCTTCAGCCACTTTCGGCGCGAGCTGTTCTCCGGCTTCCGTCAATAGGATCTGCCGCGGACGACGCAGGAATAGCGGCTCCCCCACCGTCTCCTCCAGTAGCTTGATCTGATAGCTGACCGCCGTCTGCGTCATGCCAAGCTCTTCGCCGGCGCGGGTGAAACTGCCGAGCCGGGCGGCGGCTTCGAAAACGCGCAAGGCATTCAGCGGGAAGCGCTTGGACTGCTTCATGGATAAGTTCTCTTTATGTATGCAGACGATAGTTCGATTGGAATTCCAGCATTTTTCGCGCCAGACTGCAATTCATATCGTTGATTGAATTGAGGTGTTGTCATGGACTGTTATGTGATCGAGCCGGTGGAGGCAGCCAAGCCCGCGCTTGTGGCGCGTCTTCTGGAGCCGCTGATGCAGGTCTTCCTGAAGCACGGCGAACCGTCACCGCATCTAGACCTCGATGAGATGCCGGACCGGCTGAAGCGCGACCTTGGATTTCTGGATGGGCGTGAGCCGCGTTATGACGATAGGTCGCTGCTGTAGGTGGTGAGGACCGTCGAGGGGTTGGGTCATGAATTGAGACCCTTCATGTATGTGGAGCGTGAGTGCCCCCTCTGTCCTTGTCGGGACATCTCCCTCACAAGGGAGAGATGGGTAACCCGCAGCTTTCTTCGGATATCAAACGAAGATAGTATCTGTGGAAACGACAGTGGCATGTTCTGTTAGGTGGAGCGACACCCCCAACAATCTCCCCCCTTGTGGGAGAGATGTCAGCGAAGCTGACAGGGGGCTGCGTCAAATGCAGTCCTCTCGTTTGGCAGGACGACAATCACATCCCCTTCAGCCGCTCCACCGCCATCAGCACGCGCTCCGGTGTCGCCGGGGCGTCGAGGCGGGGGCAGACGCGGTAATCCGCGACGCTGGCGACCGCCATCGATAGGGCCTCGAGCACGGATATGCTCAGCATGAAGGGCGGCTCGCCCACGGCCTTCGAGCGGCCGATGGTCGCCTCCGTGTTTTCCGACCATTCCGCAAGGCGGACGTTGAAGATTTTCGGGCGGTCGGAGGCGAGGGGGATCTTGTAGGTGGAGGGCGCATGGGTGCGCAGTCGGCCCTTGGCATCCCACCAGAGCTCCTCGGTCGTCAGCCAGCCCATGCCCTGCACGAAGGCACCTTCGACCTGGCCGATGTCGATCGCCGGATTAAGCGAGCGACCGACGTCGTGAAGGATGTCGGTGCGGTCGATCAGATATTCGCCCGTCAGCGTATCGATCGACACTTCCGAGCAGGCGGCGCCATAGGAAAAGTAGTAGAATGGCGTGCCGCGGCCGGCCTTGCGGTCCCAATGGATCTTTGGCGTCTTGTAGAAGCCGGCGGCCGAGAGCTGGACGCGGGCGAAATAGGCCTGCTTGACGAAATCGGGGAAGGGGATTTCCACCTCGCCGACGCGTACGCGGTTGGGAAGGAACTGCACTTCTTCCGCGCCCACGCTCCATTTCTCGGCTGCGAAGGTGATGAGCCTTTCCTTGATTTGGCGAGCAGCGTCATAGGCTGCCATGCCGTTCAGGTCGGAGCCGGATGAGGCCGCCGTCGCCGATGTATTCGGCACCTTGCCTGTTGTTGTCGCTGTGATCTTCACCCGATCGATATCGACCTGGAAGCTATCGGCCAGAACCTGCGCCACCTTCGTATAGAGGCCCTGGCCCATCTCGGTACCGCCATGGTTCAGGTGAATGGAGCCATCCTGATAGATGTGCACCAGCGCGCCGGCCTGATTGAAGGCGGTCATGGTAAAGGAGATGCCGAATTTCACCGGCGTCAGCGCGATGCCCTTGCGGATGAACCGGCTGGAGCGGTTGAATTCGATGATGGCCTTGCGCCGCGCCTGGTAGTCGGAACTCTGTTCGAGCTCGTCGACGACGCGGTTGATGATGTTGTCTGTGACCTCCTGATGATAAGGGGTCAGTGTCCGGCCGGAGCCCGGCTGGCCGTAGAAATTGGCACGGCGGATTTCGAGTGGATCCTTGCCGAGCGCATAGGCGATCTCTTCGATCATGCGCTCGCCACCAACCATGCCCTGCGGGCCTCCAAAGCCACGGAAGGCGGTGTTGGAGACTGTATGCGTCTTCAGCGGCTTCGAGACCAGATGCACATGCGCGTAGAAATAGCTGGAATCCGCATGGAACAACGCGCGGTCGGTCACCGGGCCGGAAAGATCGGAGGAGAAGCCGCAGCGTGCGGCATAGGTGGCGTCGACGGCGTGGATGCGGCCTTCGTCGTCGAAGCCGACCTCGTAATCCACGAGGAAGTCGTGCCGCTTGCCCGTGGCGCTCATGTCTTCGTCGCGGTCGGGACGGAATTTAACGGCGCGGCCGAGCTTCTTGGCGGCGACGGCGGCAAGCGCCGCAAACTGGTTGCCCTGCGTTTCCTTGCCGCCGAAGCCGCCGCCCATGCGGCGTACGTTGACCGTCACGGCGTTGGATGGAATGCCGAGGACGTGGCCGACGATATGCTGGATTTCGCTCGGATGCTGCGTCGAAGACCAGACAGCGACTTCGTCGTCCTCGCCGGGGATCGCCATAGCGATGTGGCTTTCGAGATAGAAGTGCTCCTGTCCGCCGATGCCCATCTGCGCCTTGATGCGGTGCTTGGCGTTGGCCATTTCGGTTTCCGGCTCGCCGCGCTTCAGCGTCATCGGTTCGTAGACGAGCGGTGCGCCATTGGCGAGCGCGCCGTCGATATCGCTCCAATGCGG
Source organism: Martinezella dioscoreae (assembly GCF_009176305.1). GTDB lineage: Bacteria > Pseudomonadota > Alphaproteobacteria > Rhizobiales > Rhizobiaceae > Rhizobium > Rhizobium dioscoreae. Next base: position 604,229 of record NZ_BLAJ01000001.1, read on the forward strand.
CAGGTCGCGATAGTCGATCTTGGCAAGGCGGGCAGCACGGCGGGCGGCATCGCGGGTTTCGGCGATGACGGCGAAGATCGGCTGCCCGTGGAATTCGACTTTCGTCTCGGCAAGCAGCGGTTCGTCATGCATGCCGTTGGAGCTGGTGTCGTTGACGCCGGGGATATCCGAGCCAGTGAAGACCCAGACGACACCTGGATATGCTTTGACGGCCGAGAGATCGATGCCGGTGATCTCGGCATGCGCGCGATCGGAAAGGCCCAGCGCGCCATGCAGCAGCCCGGCCGGTTCGGGAATGTCATCAATATAATCGGCGGCTCCGGTGACGTGCTTATGTGCGGAATCATGGCGTAACGAGCCGTGCATCGAGCCGTTGATGAGGACCTTGGCTTCTTCGAACGTAGACTTGTCCATAGCTCAGACCTCCGCCGTCGCGAAACGCTTCAATTCCTGCGGTGCGCCTGATGTCTCAAGATAGAAGCGGATGAGAAGATTCTTGGCGGTCAGCTGGCGGTATTCGGCGGAGGCACGCCAATCGGTGAGCGGCGTGTAGTCGCTGTCGAAGGCATCGCGTGCGGCCATGACGGTTGCCTCCGTCCACGGCTTGCCGATCAATTCTGCCTCGACAGTGCGGGCGCGCTTTGGTGTGCCGGCCATGCCGCCGAAGGCGATGCGGATATCTTCGACATTGCCGGTGGCGTCCAGTGACAGATGGAAGGCGCCGCACGCGGCGGAAATATCCTCGTCGCGGCGCTTGGAGATCTTGTAGACGGCGAAATGCGTACCCTTGGCGGGATAGGGTACGAAGATGCTCTCGACGAACTCACCGGGATGCCGGTCCTGCTTGCCGTAGTCTATGAAGAAATCTTCGAGCGGCAAGCTGCGCGTGCCCGCCGTCGAGCGGAGTTTCAGCGTTGCGCCGAGCGCGATCAGCGGCGGCGGCGTGTCGCCGATCGGCGAGCCGTTGGCGATATTGCCGCCGATGGTGCCCATGTTGCGCACCTGCTCGCCGCCGATGCGGTTGATGAGGTTGGCAAAGGCCGGGATCTTTTCGCCGATCACAGCAAAAGCGCGGCTGTAGGTGACGCCGGCGCCGATACCAAGCCCATCGTCTTCGACGACGATTTTCTGCAGATCGGTCAGATGATTGATAAAAACGACCGGGTTCAGCCGGCGCATCTGCTTGGTGACCCAGAGGCCGACATCGGTCGAGCCGGCAACGACGGTCGCCGTCGGCTCGTCGGCAAGCACCTGTGCCAGCGCCGAGACAGAGCCGGGCACGATGAGGCGATCCTCACCCTCGGCAATCTCGATGGTATCGCCACCCTGCATCGCCCAGAGGCGGGCGATGATATCGGCCCTGGTCTTTTCGAGTGGATCGAAGAGAGCGCTCGGCCGCTTCTGGCTGACCTGTTCGGCCGCCTTGACGATCGGCTCGTAGCCCGTGCACCGACAGAGGTTGCCCTGCAGCGATTTTTCGATCTGCTCCCGGCTCGGTTTTTCCGTCGTCAGCCAGAGACCATAGAGCGACATGACGAAACCCGGCGTGCAGAAGCCGCATTGCGAGCCGTGGCAATCGACCATGGCCTGCTGGACCGGGTGAAGCGTGCCGTTCTGGGCGGCGAGATGTTCGACGGTGACGACGTGGGTCGCATGCAGCGAGCCGACGAAGCGGATGCAGGCGTTGACGGATTCATAGTGCAGCCCACCATCGATCAAACGTCCCACAAGCACCGTGCAGGCGCCGCAGTCGCCTTCCGCACATCCTTCCTTCGTGCCCGTCAGTCTCCGGTTGAGACGCAGGAAGTCGAGCAGCGTCTCGGTAGGGCGCAGGCTGGATAGAATGATATCCTCGCCGTTGAGGATAAAGCGGATGCTGTCGCTCATGTCGTTCCCGTTTATGATGTCTTGGCCGGGGCCGGATGCGCGAACGAATCCGGCCCTAACCGCAAATGGTTATTCCGCGGTCCAGCCACCGTCAATCGAGACGTGTGTGCCGGTGACCTGACGTGCCTCGTCGCTGGCAAGGTAGAGCGACAGGGCGCCGATCTCCTCGGCCTTGACGAATTCGTGCGTCGGCTGGGCCTTGAGGATGACTTCGTTCTTGACCTGCTCCTCGGTCATGCCGCGGGCCTTGGCGGTGTCCGGGATCTGCTTCTCGACAAGCGGGGTCAGGACGTAGCCGGGGCAAATGGCGTTCACCGTCACGCCGAACTCGGCAAGCTCGAGCGCTGCCGTCTTGGTCAAGCCCAATATACCATGTTTTGCCGCGACATAGGCGGATTTGAAGGGTGAGGCGACAAGGCCGTGCGCCGAGGCGATGTTGATGATGCGCCCGTATTTCCTAGCCTTCATCAGCGGAATGGCGGCGCGGATGGTGTGGAAAGAGCTGGAGAGATTGATCGCGATGATCTGATCCCATTTCTCGATCGGGAAATCCTCGATCTTCTCGACATGCTGGATGCCGGCATTATTGACGAGAACATCGACGCTGCCGAAGGTGGAGTTGGCAGTCGCGATCAAATCGGCGATCTCGGCAGGCTTCGTCATATCGGCCGGATGATAGATCACCTTGCCGCCGCCGGAGGCTTCGAGCTTCGTCTTGATCGCATCGATTTCCTCGGGCTTTCCGAAGCCGTTGATGACGACGTTATCGCCCTTGGCGGCGAAGGCGGCCGCGATGGCGAGGCCGATACCGCTTGTGGAACCGGTGACGACAACTGTTCTTGCCATGATCATCTCCTTGGACAGCGCAGCTTCCTGCTGCAGTGCAAAACGATCTCAGCCTAGTCCCAAACCTCCGGATATGGCAATCGCAATGCTGGTGGCCCTTCGGCCATGATGCTGTGAATCGAAAAGTATATCCTTTAGCGAAAAAATTTCGTTTTGCTTTCTTTTCACATTCGTTTTGCTCGCGTATCTGTTGTTTCGGGACGCAACAGGCGGGAGGAGTGCATGAGCGGTTATGTCTTGGCGATCGATCAGGGAACGACGTCGACACGGGCTATCGTTTTCGACGGCAAGATGAAGGTTGCCGGTGTCGGGCAGAAGGAATTCACTCAGCATTATCCGAAGCCGGGCTGGGTAGAGCACGATCCGGAGGAAATCTGGTCCTCTGTCCTCGTCACCGTCCGCAAGGCGATCGAGGCTGCCGGCATCACCGCCAAGGATATTGCAGCCCTCGGCATCACAAATCAGCGCGAGACGGTCGTCGTGTGGGATCGCGAGACCGGCAAGCCGATCCACAATGCCATCGTTTGGCAGGACCGCCGCACGGCGAGCTATTGCGAGAAACTGAAGCGTCAGGACCTGGAAAAGCTCTTCACGCGCCGCACCGGCCTGCTGCTCGATCCCTATTTTTCAGGCACCAAACTGTCCTGGCTGCTCGCCAACGTAAAAGGTGCGCGCGCTCGCGCAGCCAAGGGCAAGCTGTGCTTCGGCACCATCGATACCTTCCTGATCTGGCGTCTGACAGGGGGCAAGAGCTTCGTCACCGATGCCACCAATGCCTCGCGGACGCTGATGTACAATATCGGTGCGAATAAATGGGATGAGGAACTGCTGGAAATCCTGCGCGTTCCCGCTGCCATGCTGCCCGAGGTGAAGGATTGTGCGGCGGATTTCGGCGTCACCGATCCCACGCATTTCGGCGCGGAGATCCCGATCCTCGGCGTTGCCGGCGACCAGCAGGCGGCGACGATCGGCCAGGCCTGCTTCGAACGCGGCATGATGAAATCCACCTATGGCACCGGCTGCTTCGCACTGCTCAACACCGGCGCTGATATGGTGCGGTCGAAAAACCGCCTGCTGACCACCATCGCCTATCGGCTGAATGGCGAGACGACCTATGCGCTCGAAGGCTCGATCTTCATCGCGGGCGCTGCGGTACAATGGCTGCGCGATGGTCTGAAGGCCATCCAGCGCGCTTCGGATTCCGGCGAGCTGGCGGCCAAGGCCGATCCCCTGCAGGAGGTTTATCTGGTGCCGGCCTTCACCGGCCTCGGGGCACCGCATTGGGATCCGGATGCACGTGGCGCGATTTTCGGGCTGACGCGCAATACCGGACCTGAGGAGATCGTCCGGGCGGCACTGGAGGCGGTCTGCTACCAGTCTCGCGATCTCCTGGATGCCATGCATAGAGATTGGCGCAACGGCAACGGGCAGGGGACAGTGCTGCGCGTCGACGGCGGCATGGTCGCTTCCGACTGGACGATGCAGCGGCTTGCCGATCTCCTGAATGCACCGGTCGACCGCCCGACGATCCTTGAAACGACCGCGCTGGGTGCCGCCTGGCTTGCTGGCAGCCGCGCCGGCGTCTGGCCGGATCGCGCCGGTTTTGCCAAAGCCTGGGCGCGAGACAAGCGGTTCGAGCCCGGCATGGATGACAAGACCCGAAACGCGAAGCTCAAAGGCTGGAAGAACGCGGTCTCGCGCACCTTGAGTACACGGCAGGGGTGATCGGCCGTCATCGGCTGCTCACCCCAGGTTATGTCGTGTAAGATTTCTTTATTTTGCTTATATAAGTGCGCGCAGCGATACTCGCCTTGTTCGTGGCGCGGGGAGGATTCCGGGCCGCATTTCGCCGGACCGCGCCTTTTGAGGGCGGACGCCTTCTCAAGAGACGATAAAGCGAATAATGGCTGCTCAATTTTCTGAACTGAAAAAACATTACTACCGGCAGATCAAATATCATCTGACCCGGCCGAAGCCACCGATGCTGGCCGAGCGGTTCGATGGGCCTGTTCTCGTCGTCGGCTCGGCGCCGATTTCGAACAGGCCGGTGGATTTCGATGAGAGCTTCAAGGTCATCACCATCAACGGTTCGCAGACTGTGACGAAGGGCTGGGGGATCGAGGCGCCCGATGTGACGCTCGTCCAGTTCAACCAGATCGAAGGCACCAACACCAATGCCGTCGAGGTGCGACGGGTTCTGAACGGCGAACGGACCAAGATGCTCTACGTTCTGCTCTGGCGGAAAGAGCGCGAGCGGCTGGAAGAGGGTCTGCGGAGGTTCAACTATAGCTACGACAAGCTGGAGATCGTCGATCGCTACAAGCGCATGGCACTGCTCGACCGGGTCGGCGGGGTGAAGTGCAGCGAACTCGGCGCCGACGACAAATGCTCGAACGGCATCAATGCCGTGCTCTTCGCGATCTATAACGGCGCCACCGAAGTGATCATCACCGGCATCAATCCCGATTCCGGCGGGCACGTCTACAATCAGGAAAATCTCGCCCGGCTGCATGTGCGCAAGGATCGCGAGGTTCTCGAACGGCTTTTGGAACGCGGCTATCCGGTGTTCACAAGCGATCCGGCCGTGTCGCAATCCATCGGCCTGCCGTTATGGGCAGGCAAGGCGAAGGCCGGCTGGACAGTTGAAGCCGATGCCAAGGGCAAGCGACCGGCACCGATAACGGCTGAGGCCGTCATCAATTCTTGAGCTAAGGATCCGCCAACGGTCAATCTGCGGCTGACGCTGGTCGTGATTCCGTGCCAAGATCGCTCCATGGAATCACGCAGCCATTCAGACGCCGATCTGATATCGATGCCGCCGCCCTTGCGGCCGGGCGACAAGGTGCGCTTTGTATCCCCAGCAAGCCCGCCCGACAGGGATATGGTTCTGAGGCATGCTGAAATATTGAAAAACTGGGGATTGAACGTCGATTTCGGTGAACACGCTTTTTGCAAACGAGACTATCTTGCCGGGACTGACGAGGAGCGGCTGGCCGATCTCAATACTGCTCTTCGCGATCCAGAGGTACGGGCGATCTTTACGACCCGCGGCGGCAAGGGATCATATCGGATTGCCGACAAACTGGATTTTGCCGCTGTGCGGCGCGACCCGAAATTCGTCATCGGCTTCAGCGACATCACCGCATTGCATCTCAGCCTCCTGAGGAATGGCCATCAGATCGGCATTCATGGAGCCTTCTTTCGCGGGCCGAATGACGATGATGTCAGTCCTTACACGCGCGCAGCATTATGTCGCGCGATGATGACGACCGAAGATATCGTCATCGAAGCTCGTCCCGATGAACCGACCTTCCGTCTGACGACAGGCGGGACGGCCAGAGGGCCGCTGATCGGTGGCAATCTGGATATGGTTGCGACCTCGGCTGGTTGGGCGCTGCCGGATCTGAATGGCGCGGTTCTTTTGCTCGAAGCCGTTAATATGTATCGCGGTCAGGTGGACCGCCAGATGACCATGCTGCGCAAGGCCGGGCATTTGGATGGTTTGGCAGGGGTCGCTGTTGGCCAGTTTACTGACTTCGAGTTCGACCGCCCTTATTCGGTGATCGACATCCTGCGTGAACATCTGACCGAACTGAAAGTGCCGATCCTCGGCGGCCTGCCGCTCGGGCATGGCGATAGCCCGGCAAGCGTTTTTATCGGCGCTATGGCGGAGCTTGATGCGAAGGCCGGTATGCTGGCGATCCGGCGTGGTAACATCTGAGATCCTCTTCGATATTTTTTGACGCAGCCTGTCGGTACGGGTGATATTCCTTCGTCTTTAAAGGGTGAAGGGAATCTCAATGCTTTACGCGATCCTATGCTACAACGACGAAGACACCGTGTTTGCCTGGTCCAAGGAGCAGGAAGACGCGACGATGGCACGGTTGATTGCCGTGCAGGAGCCGCTGGCAAAGGCTGGCAAGCTAGGGCCCGTGGCACGGCTGATGCCGACGACGGCGGCAACGACCCTGCGCAAGGGCAAAAACGAACCGATCGTGATCGACGGTCCCTTCGCGGAAACGAAGGAGCAGTTGCTCGGTTTCTACGTCGTCGATTTCGAAACTTTAGACGAAGCCATCGGTTTTTCGAAGGAGCTTGCCGCGGCCAATCCCGGCGTCGGCTCCTATGAAATCCGGCCGCTTTATGTCTTCCGGCCAGGAGCCGTTGCAACATGACCGACATTGCCTGGATCGACATTGCGCTTACCAACGCCCGACCCCAGGTGATGGGCGCGCTTTTGCGCTATTTCCGCAATCTCGACACCGCCGAGGAGGCCTTTCAGGAGGCCTGCCTCAGGGCCTTGAAGACCTGGCCCGACAAAGGGCCACCGCGCGACCCTGTCGCCTGGCTGATCTTCGTCGGCCGCAACAGCGGCATCGATACGGTGCGCAAGCAGGCCAAATTGCAGAGCCTGCCGGATGAAGAGGCGATCTCCGATACGAGTGATGTGGAGAGTGATCTGGCCGAACGGCTTGATGGCTCCGGATATCGCGACGATATTCTCCGGCTGCTGTTCATCTGCTGCCATCCGGATCTGCCGGCGACGCAGCAGATTGCACTCGCATTGCGCATCGTTTCCGGCCTCTCGGTGCAGCAGATCGCTCGTGCCTTCCTCGTCAGCGAAAGCGCGATGGAGCAGCGCATTACAAGAGCCAAGGCGCGTGTCGCTGCGGCTGGCGTTCCCTTCGAAACACCGGGTGCGGTCGAGCGGAGCGAAAGGCTGGCGCTTGTCAGCGCCATGATCTACCTGATCTACAACGAAGGCTATTCGGCCGGCGGAACCCATCGTGAGGCGGCCGCTTTCGCCGACGAGGCGATCCGGCTTGGCCGGTTGCTGTTGCGAATCTTTCCCTCCGAGCCGGAAACCATGGCGCTGCTGGCACTGATGCTTCTGCAGCAATCGCGCAAAGACGCCAGGTTCGATGCCAATCGACAGATCATCCTTCTGGAAGATCAGGATCGTTCGCTCTGGGATCGGACATTGATCGACGAGGCACTGGCGCTGCTCGACAAGGCGATCCGTCACCGCAAGCCTGGTCCCTATCAGGTGCAGGCGGCGATTGCGGCGCTGCATTCAAGGGCGAAGCGCGCCGCCGATACGGATTGGGAAGAGATCGATCTTCTCTACCAGATGCTGGAGCGGCTGACGCCGTCACCGGTCGTCACACTCAACCGCTCGGTCGCGCTCTCGAAGCTCAAGGGGCCGGAGGCGGCTCTGGCGTTGATTGCGCCGCTGGAAGCGCAGCTCGACAGCTATTTCTATTTTCATGGGGTGAGGGGCGGCCTGCTTGCACAGCTCGGCCGCGCTCAGGAAGCGCGCGTCGCCTTCGACAGAGCGATCGCGCTCGCCCGTTCGCCTGCCGAGGCAGCCCATATCCGTTATCAGCTCGATCGTCTGAGCGCGGATGCTGTTGCCGCGGCAAAATAATCGAAAAATCTGCGTCTTCGCTGTCGGGAAATGACCGTCTCGAACGTCATTCGTGTATGGACCGAGCAGGCCGCGTCAAACAATAAAGAGGAGCAAGATATGACTGAACAGAGCCAACGCCACGAGCTTTCCCTGACCCGCGTCATCGACGCACCACGAGACAAGATCTTCCGTTGCTGGACCGAAGTGGAGCTCTTGAAACAATGGTTCGCACCGCTGCCATGGACGATATCGGCAGCCAGCGTCGACGCTCGATCCGGAGGCTCAAGCTCGATCACCATGCGCAGCCCAGAAGGCGAGGATTATCCGGGCAACGGCGTCTATCTGGAAGTAGTGCCGAATGAGCGGATCGTCTTCACCGATGCCTTCACCAGCGCCTGGGTGCCGTCGGCCAAGCCCTTCATGGTGGTGACGATCCAGCTCGACGAGCTCGACAGTGGCAAGACCCGTTATACCGCCACGGTGCTGCATTGGTCCGCGGAGGATCGCGAGGCGCATGAGAAGATGGGCTTTCATCAGGGATGGGGTCAGTGCGCCGAGCAGCTCGCAGCACTGGCAGCCAAGATCTGAATTTCTGATTCAATTCCGGGGGATGTGACAATGTCTTATGCTGCTGATTCATCTTTGCCTTCGGTCACGCGCGCGCAGCGCGTGACCGGTATGATCCTGAGCGGACTGGTCATCGCCTTCCTGCTGTTCGATGGCGCGATCAAGCTTGTTCCACTTTCGGTCGTCACCGAGACGATGGCGGGGCTTGGTTATTCTGCCGATCCGGCACTTGCGCGGCTGCTCGGCATCATCACGCTCGGCTGCGCCATTCTCTATGCGATCCCGAGAACGTCGGTTCTCGGCGCCATCCTGCTGACGGGCCTGCTCGGTGGGGCGATTGCGACACACTTACGGGTCGGCAGCCCGATCTTCTCGCATCTGCTGTTCGGCGTTTATCTCGGGGTGATCGCCTGGGGCGGACTTTATCTTCGTTATGAAGCGGTTCGGAAAATGATTCCGTTCTTTCAGCGAAGCTTTTGATTTTGGATTCGATTTGGTAAGGCTCGCTCCTTAATAAGGACGGAGCGAGCCATGCCGCAAGTGATCATCGCGCCGGTCAGGCAATCGGATGCGGACGAGCTGATCGCCGCCAATATTGCCAGTCGCGCCTATCATGTGCCCTGGGCCTATCCTTTTCTCGATCGTGACGGTTTCGACGCGTGGTTCGGTCAGACGGTGACGGGGCCGAACATCGGGCTGGTGGCGCGCGACCCCGGTTCGGGCGGCATTGTCGGCGTCGTCAATATCAGTCAGATGGTCTGGGGAGGCTTTCGCAGCGCCTTTCTCGGCTATCACGGCATGGTGGGTTTCGCCGGTCAGGGTTCATGACTGAAGCGGTTCGTCTGGCCGTCGCGCACGCCTTCGATGCGGTGGGCCTGCATCGCGTGGAGGCCAATATCCAGCCGGGCAACCATGCGTCCATTGCGCTGGTCAAACGGCTCGGCTTCCGCAAGGAAGGGTTCTCGCCCAAATATTTGAAAATCGGCGGCGTCTGGTGCGATCATGAACGCTGGGCATTGCTCGCGGACGATCCTCGTTCCTGACCCCTTTCGGATTTCGAAAGCTGCGCTATCTGGCGGAAAACCTCACAAAGACATTGACTGTGCGGAGGGAAGGGGCGAAAGCGACCTTGAGCCTCTCGCCGCACGTTGCCGAGAGTGCGAGGGGTGCCGGAAGCCGTAGATGATCGTTTCGACCGAAGAAGAACTGACCAAACTAAAAGATATCGGCCGCATCTGCGCCAACGCGCTGCAGGCCATGGCCGCGGCACTGGAGCCGGGTATTACGACGCTGGAACTCGACGCGATCGGCCGCAAGGTGCTGGAAGATGCCGGCGCGCAATCGGCGCCGGAACTGGTCTACAAGTTCCCCGGCGCGACCTGCATCAGCGTCAACGAGGAAGTGGCTCATGGCATTCCAGGCCCACGTGTTATCAAGGCGGGCGATCTGGTCAATCTCGATGTATCGGCCGAGAAGGATGGCTTCTTCTCCGATACCGGCGCGTCCTTTACCGTGCCGCCGGTCAAGCCGAAGATCGAGCGCCTTTGCCGCGACGGTAAGAGGGCGCTCTGGGTCGGCCTCAATCAGGTGAAGAGCGGTGCGCCGCTTGCGAAGATCGGGCAGGCGGTCGGCGCCTTCGCGCAGAAGAACCGCTATACTTTGATTGCCAATCTCGCCAGTCATGGCATCGGTCGCTCGCTGCACGAAGAGCCCGCCGAGGTTTCCACCTGGGCGGACCCTTCCGAGACCCGGATCATGGAGGATGGCCTGGTTTTTACGGTCGAGCCATTTCTGTCGCTCGGTGCAACCTGGGCAGAGGGCGGCGACGACGCCTGGACGCTCTATGCCGATCCCCAGGCTCCCACCGTCCAGTACGAACACACGATCATCGCTACCCGCAACGGGCCGGTCATCCTGACATTGCCGGACGCATGAAGCATGTCGTTATCGCAAAACCGCTACGCAGTTTTGCGCGACATGCCGTAGCTCAATCGCCAGCCTTTGGGCTGTCCTCGTCCTTCGTTTCGCCGCGGATGATATCGGCGGCGGCGCGCTCGAGGATTGCCGCGATGCGTGCGCCTTCGGCCTTGCTCCATGGGAACTTCGAGCGAAGCGCGGAACGCAGTAGGTGGCGGGCGCGATGCACATCGCCGCTGCCATGGCGGTCGAACGGATTGTCACGGCCATCCTCGTCTTCACCGCCGAAAACCTCGCGGACGCGGGCCATTTTCTCGCCGATGGACGTGAGCTTGGCGAGCGTCACTTCGACCAGATCACGGTTGTCGTCGACGCGCTTCTGGCCGCTTTCGGTGATGCGGTAGAGCTTTTTCGTGCCGCTCACCTCGACTTCGGCCTGGCCGGTCTCTTCGAGATAAGTCAGCGCCGGGTAGATGACGCCCGGGCTCGGTACATAAAAGCCTCCGGAGCGCTCCTCGAAGGTCTTGATCAGCTCATAGCCGTGACGCGGCTGCTCGGAGAGCAAAGCGAGGATGATGAGCTGCAGGTCGGCCGCATCGAACTTGCGGCCGGTGCGAAACCCGCCGCCGAACATGCCGCCCTTGAAGCCTCTCATGAAGTCTCTCCTGTGCTCGCCGCGCGATTCACGGCCTCGACCGTGTCGTAGGATATATGCCTCGACGATGTCAAAGCCATCTCCGAACATGTGACGATCTCTAAAACCTCTCATATCGTTTCTCCTTGAAGGGTGAGAGTTTATATCGTTAGTCATGTCGTAAGATATATATCGTAAGATAGTTTTCTGCAAGAGGCGAGCTGCGAGATGGGACGATCGCTTGCTGGTTATCATTCAAAAGCGGGAGAGAGTTCATCCAATGGGTGAAAATCCGTTGCTGAACAACTGCATCACGATCGTGGGATAAGCGATTACATCTATGTAAGAATATGTCTTGGCCGGTTGCCGCTCTTGGCGAACTGTCCTAGGCTCGCCACAAATTAACGTCATTTGCGGTTCCAGTCTGAACCCGATCAAGGAAGCCTATCCACCGTGTTCCACTCCTTCTTTCCGCAGCCGAAACCTTTCTTCACGTCAATGGTGGTCTGGACGCTTGCCTGCATTGCGGCCTGGTATCTGTTCTTTTCGGACCTGGGGACACGGCTAGGTTTCGTGTTGCCTGGTGAAGGAAAGGAGCCATACGATCTCAGCTATTTTCTGCTGTGGGGAAATCTCTGGTTTTACGGATTCTTTCTTGCCTGCATCGTTATCTTCTGTGGTGCTTGGCACATTCGCGCCTGGAGCCACCCCTGGAAGATTTGGTCGCTTTGGGGTTCTGCGCTCATCATCCTGGTTACCTATTTCGGTGTTCAGGTCACCGTAGTTATCAACAATTTTCGCCGCCCCTTCGGCGATCTGCTACAGGCTGCACTCACGAAGCAGCCGGGTGTGACGACTGACAGTTTCTATTCGTTGATGATCATCTTTGCGCAGATCGCGTTCCTCAGCATGTTCGTCTCGATTCTGACGGATTTCTTTACGAGCCACTACATCTTCCGCTGGCGGACGGCGATGAACGACTTCTACATGTCGAAGTGGGAGAAGCTTCGCCATATCGAGGGTGCCTCGCAGCGTGTGCAGGAAGACACAATGCGCTTTTCCAGTGTGCTGGAAGGCCTCGGCATCAGTCTCATCAATTCCGTTATGACGCTGATTGTGTTCCTGCCAATTCTGCTTGCGCTTTCGACCTACGTAACGGAGCTGCCGATTATTGGCAAAATTCCGCATTCACTTTTCTGGCTGGCGCTTTTCTGGTCGATCTTTGGCACCGTTCTACTGGCGGTCGCTGGCATCAAGCTTCCTGGGCTGAATTTCAAGAACCAGCGCGTAGAGGCGGCTTATCGCAAGGAGCTTGTCTATGGTGAGGATCACGAAGAGCGGGCACAGCCCACGACGGTGAAGGAGCTTTTCGCCAACGTTCGGCGCAATTATTTCCGCATCTACTTCCACTACGTTTATTTCAACGTCGCGCGCTATTTCTATCTGCAGGCCGATACGATGTTCGTATTGTTCATGCTGGTGCCGACCTTCGTTGCCGGTGCGATCACATACGGTATATATCAGCAGATCGCGACTGCCTTCGGTCAGGTCAGCAATTCCTTCCAATACCTCGTCAATTCTTGGACGACGATCATCGAGCTTCTGTCGATTCACAAGCGTCTGAAGGCTTTCGAGGCAGCGATCGACGATGAGCCGTTACCGAAGATCGATCAAACCTATCTGGAACGCGAAGCGGGCGTCATCCACGCCGACGGCTGATGAGAAGGCTCCGTAGACTTTTCGTTGGTTAGAATATTCGGGCCATCCTCGCCTTCGACAAGCTCAGGGTGAGGATGGAGCGCGTTATTGCGTGAAGCCAATTCAATATTCAGCCTTCTGCAGGAGGCGTCCTCATGGTGAGGCCGCCTGAAAGGCCGTCTCGAACCACGAGGGCTTCGTCCGATTGCCCTCACCCCTGCTGCGGCTTGCCTCTTGCCGCAATCAATGGAATCGCTTCAGAATAGCTGACGCAGGCGACATCCTGCTTGTGGCAGACATCGCTGACGAAGCGGTCGAGGGCGCGCCAATAGGCGCCGTCATTCATTTCGACGAAATGGAAACCGAGCTGCAGCGGAATGCGCTCGCCGTCATACTGCTTGTTGAAGGCGGCTTCGAAGGCATCGAAGGTGCGGTCTTCATAGGTCTTGGCATTGGCCTTGTCTTCTACGCCCCTGGAGTGGCGGACATAGAGATTGTAGTCCATGCCGATGACCTGGCGATGTTCGGGACCTTCGGGGATCAGTGGCAGACCGAAGCGATAGATGCCGTCGACGACCTGCGGCAGTGCAGGGCCTTTGGTGACCAGGCTTGCATCATACTGGAAACCCATCTCCTTTTCCGCTGGCACGAGGCCATCGCTGGTGGAGAGATAGGGCGCGCGAAATCCCTTGACGTCGTTCGTCGCGAAATCTTCCCAACCCTGGGGCTCCTTGTCGGCAAGGCCAACATTCTTCCAGGCGTCGCGAAGCGCGATCCGCGCATTCATGAATTCCTGTTTCCAGTCAGCAGCACTCCAGCCCTTGCCGTCAAAATGGCCGCAGGCATGGCTTGAGATGTCGTGGCCTTCCTGATGCGCGCCCCAGATATTGGCGATGCGCGTGCGCACATCATCCTCGCTCTTGGCGAAGCCGACATTCGATTTGCCCGGCCGCTGCTTCGGCCCCTGGTAGGCCTTGGCCTGCGTCTTGTTCATCAGGAAAGTGCAGGACAGAAAGTAAGTGAAATGCGCGCCATTGCGCGAAGCGATCTCGCGGCTCTTGGTCCAGAGCGCATTGTCATGAGCACCATCGAAGGAGATCATGACGAGTTGCTTGGGCTTGTCATCGGCCTGGGCGGCGACGGGAAGCCCTAAGGAAATGGCGACGGAGAGACAGGTAGCAAAGCGAAACATGGGTACCGAATATTGATTGCGTCGAGCAAGGCTTGCCAGGAATCGTCCAGCGATATCGGATAGCGCGCTCAGGATCGCTTCCTTCCTTTCGCGCAATTGCGGCGAAGCTGCGGTGATGCTGGCATTTTTTTGCGGCAGCCGATAAGGATGTGACTACAAGACCATAAAGGATTTCATCCATGGCATTGCTCGTTCTCGGCATTGTTCTCTTTCTCGGCCTCCATCTGGTCCGTGTTGTTGCCCCCGGCCTCAGACGCTCGATGATCGCGCGTTTGGGTGAGGGCGGTTGGAAGGGTGCCTATTCGATTGCCAGCATCGTGGCGCTGGTCATTCTGATCTACGGTTTCGGTCAGGCGCGCGACATGACCCCGATCTGGACGCCGCCGTTCTGGATGAGCCACATCACCATCCTGCTGATGCTCTTCGCCCTGATCTGTCTTGTCGCCTCGCTGCTGCCGGCGGGGCATATCGCGGTCAGGACCAAGCATCCGATGGTGCTGTCGGTGAAGATCTGGGCGTTGGCGCATCTCCTGTCGAATGGTGATGGAGCGGCGATATTGCTCTTTGCCGCCTTCCTCTGCTGGGGCGTAATTCTGCGCATTTCGCTGAAACGGCGCGAGCGGGCCGGCGAAATTACCCCGCGTCCGTTCGTTTCGGCGAAATATGATCTTTATGCGATCGTCATCGGCGTTATTGTCTGGGCCTTGATCATTTGGAAGCTTCATGCGTGGATTATCGGGGTTTCGCCGCTCGTTATGTGACGATTTCTGCCATTCCCCCTTACATCAGCCGCAAAATGGAGTAGAAGGCCCCACTAAACCTAAGCTTTGAACTATTTGGCCTGGGCCGGAGACAAGAATGGCATTCAATGACGATAGCTTCATCCGCGAGGTGAACGAGGAACTGCGCTCGGACCAGCTGCGGTTCATATGGCGTCGTTTCGGCAAGCTCATCATCGGTGCTGCCGTGCTCGTCGTCCTTGGCACCGCAGCCTATAGCGGCTATCGCTATTGGGCCGGCAATCAGGCCGGCAGCGGTGGCGATCAGTTCATTGCCGCGCTGACGCTGGCCGATCAGAACAAGACGGATGAAGCGCTGGCCGCATTCGCCGCCATCGAAAAGAGCGGCCCCGGCTCCTATCCGGTGCTGGCCCGCCTGCGCGCCGCGACGCTGCAGGCACAGAAGGGGGACAAGGCCGCTGCCATCGCCACCTTCTCGGCGGTCGGCAAGCAGACGGACCTTCCGGTCGTTATCCGTAATGCGGCCCGCCTGCGTGCTGCCTACCTTCTCGTCGATACCGGCACCTACGATCAGGTCGCCGCCGAAGCCCAGGAACTGGCCGTCCCCGCCGACGCCTTCCGCCATTCGGCGCGCGACGTTCTCGGCCTTGCCGCTTACAAGGCCGGCGATTTCGCCAAGGCCCGGCAGTGGTTCCAGGCGATCGTCGACGATCCGCAGAGCCCGCGCAATGTTGCCAACCGTGCCCAGATGCTGCTCGATCTCATCACTGCATCCGGCAAGGCTCCGGTCGCAAAAGGCTGAAGGATCGCTCAATGAGTTTTACGGTCGCGATCGTCGGTCGCCCGAATGTCGGCAAGTCCACGCTGTTCAACCGGCTGGTTGGCAAGAAGCTGGCGCTCGTCGACGATACGCCGGGCGTCACGCGTGACCGTCGTCCCGGCGATGCCAAGCTGATCGATCTCCGTTTTCGCATCGTCGACACCGCCGGTCTTGAAGAGGCTCAGGATGAATCGCTTCAGGGCCGTATGCGCGCCCAGACGGAGGCGGCGATCGACGAAGCCGACCTGACGCTGTTCGTCGTCGATGCCAAGATGGGCCTGACGCATGTCGACAAGACGCTTGCCGAAATGCTGCGCAAGCGCGGCCGGCCCGTGGTGCTGGTTGCCAACAAATCCGAAGCGCGTGGTTCCGACAGCGGATTCTACGATGCCTATACGCTCGGTCTCGGCGAACCTTGCCCGATCTCGGCCGAACACGGCCAGGGCATGATGGATCTGCGCGACGCGATCGTCGAGGCGATCGGGCCTGAGCGCGCCTTCGGGGAAGAGGAAGATGAGGCGGAGACGAATGTCAGCATTCCACGTCCTGCCGTCGGCGAAGATGGCGAAGAGATCGACGAAGAGCCCGCCTATGACGAGACGCGCCCGTTGCGCGTGGCGATTGTTGGCCGTCCGAATGCCGGTAAGTCGACGCTCATCAACCGCTTCCTTGGCGAAGACAGGCTGCTGACCGGCCCGGAAGCTGGCATCACCCGCGATTCCATCTCCGTCGACTGGAGCTGGCGGGGCCGTACCGTCAAAATGTTCGATACCGCCGGAATGCGCCGCAAGGCGAAGGTCACGGAGAAGCTGGAGAAGCTCTCGGTTGCCGACACGCTGCGCGCCATCCGTTTCGCCGAAACCGTCGTTATCGTCTTTGATGCGACCATTCCCTTCGAGAAGCAGGATCTGCAGATCGTCGATCTCGTGATCCGCGAGGGGCGTGCCGCCGTGCTTGCCTTCAACAAGTGGGACATG
Source organism: Martinezella dioscoreae (assembly GCF_009176305.1). Taxonomy (GTDB): domain Bacteria; phylum Pseudomonadota; class Alphaproteobacteria; order Rhizobiales; family Rhizobiaceae; genus Rhizobium; species Rhizobium dioscoreae. The sequence continues at coordinate 620,917 of NZ_BLAJ01000001.1, forward strand.
ATCGAGGATCGCCAAGCCGTGCTCGCCGATCTGCGCGAAAAGACCGACCGGTTATTGCCGCAGGCGCGGGGCATTCGCGCCATACCGATTGCCGGCCAGACGGGCGAGGGGCTTGATCGCCTGATGCAGGCGATCGTCGATACGGACAAGGTCTGGAACAAGCGCGTCTCGACCGCGCGCCTCAACCGCTGGCTCGAGACGCAGCAGGTTCAGCATCCGCCACCGGCCGTTTCCGGCCGCCGCATCAAGCTGAAATACATGACGCAGGTAAAGGCGCGGCCGCCGGCCTTCATGATTTCCTGCACCCGTTCGGATGCGCTGCCGGAATCCTATGTGCGCTATCTGATCAATGGCCTTCGTCAGGACTTCTCCATGCCGGGCGTGCCCATCCGCATTCATTTCCGCTCGTCGGAAAATCCCTACGAAAACAAAAAGAAGCGGTAACTCGCCGAAGCGCCCCATCGAGAGATGGGCGCGCTTCAATCAGGCGGCATTCCTGCTGAGCGCCTCGCGCAACGTCGTGATTTCCGCCTTCAGCCGTGCGAGTTCGTCCACTGTTTGCTCGGTGGCGTCGAGAATGCAAGGGGGAACGGTTGCGGCCTTCTTCTTCAGGGCCTTGCCTTCACTGGTCAGTTGAATCAGCACTTGGCGCTCATCTTCCTTGCTGCGGATGCGCTTGATGAAGCCGGCTGCTTCCAGGCGCTTCAAGAGCGGTGTCAGCGTGCTTGATTCCAGAAACAGCTTTTCACCGATGCCGCCAACGGTCTGGCTGTCTTCCTCCCATAGTGTCACCATGACGAGATATTGCGGATAGGTAAGATTGAGCGCGTCCAGCATCGGCTTATAGAGACGATTCATCGCATGGTTCGCCGAATAGAGCGCGAAGCAGATGAAGTTATCCAGCTTTAACGGGTCGTCGGTCATCTCAAGTACTCCCTGAGAGGTCTAATGTAGATCGTGCGATAAATAATTGTACACCCAAATTTATGCCTGAGCTACGGGTTTCTTCCGTTTTTGGAAAGGCAGCTGCTGAGGCTCTGGCGAGGCACGGTCTTTTCGGGTCGATCAATGCCGTGGTGATCGAGTGCCATAAATGGTGGTCCAAAGATAAGAATCAAATGACATTCTTCGCGCCATTGCTCGATGTGGGCTTCATCGTGCTGGATAAGACGCAGCTATCCGATTCTCATGCAGGGCTATGCTATGCCGTCAGGGCAGCGCGGTGATCGTTGACGGCATGTAAGGCCGGAGCTGCAACTTCACTGATGGTGCCGATCGTTTGGGGACTCAATGCCTGTTGTGGACGTGCAGCCGGCCTCGGTGATTGGCAATTCTGACATTGCCGATAAATTGCGCCGTCGCCGCCTCCCAGGAATAGTTGAGTGCCAGCGTGTGTGCGGCATCGCGGGAGCAAGAGAGTGCGGCGAGGCAGGCCGTTGCTAGATCGGCATCTACAACGCCGGCAGCCCTGTTTCCTCCCAGAATATCCGCGGGGCCGGTGACGGGGTAGGCGGCGACCGGAACGCCGCTTGCGAGCGCTTCCAGAATGGCGTTGCCAAAGGTGTCGGTCTTGGACGGGAAGACGAAGACGTCGGCCTGCGAATAGGCATGCGCCAGTTCCTCGCCGAATTTCGCACCAAGAAAATGGACATCAGGGTAGAGCTTCTGCAGTTCGGCCCGGGCGGGGCCATCGCCCACCACCACTTTCGATCCGGGCAGGTCGAGATCGAGGAAGGCGGGCAGGTTCTTCTCCAGCGCGACGCGGCCGACAGTCATGAAGATGGGACGGGGCAGGCCGAAGGGGGCGTCGTCCTGAGGCTGCGGTCGAAACAGCGAGGAGTCGATGCCGCGGCTCCAGGGCAGCAGGTTGCGGATGCCACGCTGCTTGAGTTCGGTTGCCAGACTTGGCGTTGCTACCATGCAGCCATAGCCCGCATTGTGAAACCATTTGACGAAGGCATAGAGCCAACTCTCCGGTATCGGCAAGCGAGCAGCGACATATTCAGGAAAGCGGGTGTGGTAGCTGGTCGAAAACGGCATGCCGTTTCTCAGGCACCAGCGCCTGGCCGTAAGCCCGAGGGGACCCTCCGTAGCGATGTGGACATAAGTTGGCCGGAGTGCTTCTATTCTTGCGGCGATCTTGCGGTAGCTGGCGATCGAAAGCCGGATTTCCGGGTAGGTCGGGCAGGGGATATTACGAAAGCCGTCCGGCGTGATCATCGAGACCTCGACGCCCATGCGCGTCAGTTCCCGATTGGTGTTCTCGATGGAGCGGACGACGCCGTTGACCTGTGGATGCCAGGCATCGCTGACGATGAGCAGCCGTTCGGGTACTGCGACAGGTGTCGCCGCCTGCGTCCAGGTGGTTTGATCGATGTCTGACAAGCGTTGCAACATGCCCAAAACAGTCCATCCGCACCGCATCCTCATGATGACGGTGCCAGCGATTGCGGTGTTTCAAACATGATTCCCGCGCCCACTCTATTGTGGGGGGTGTCCATGATGGAAATATTACAGCGTTTAGCGGATGGACTTCAGCTTCTCGGGCGAGACGAGCGCACCGTATTCCTGAATGACCTTTGCCGCGATCTTGGCTGCGAAGCCGGCGGCAGCGACCGCATCCTGATGCTGCAGATAGTGAGCCAGAAATGCGCCATTGAAGCTGTCGCCGGCGCTGGTGGTGTCGACGACCTTGGCGACCTTGACCGCCGGGACGAGGGTCTCATCGGTACCATCGCCGATGGTCGCGCCCTCGGCGCCGTTCTTGACGACGATCATCTGGGCTCCGTACTGCCGGTAACGGCGGATGGTGGCGGGAATCGAATCGTCGCCGAAATGCACGGCTTCATCATCGAAGCTCGGCATGACGAGCGTTGCGGCGCGCGCGCCTTCCGAAATCATGGTGTGCATGGCGTCGAGGCTGGACCACAGGCGAGGGCGCAGGTTCGGATCGAAGGCAACCAGCTTGCCGGCAGCCTTGGCGCGACGCAGTTCTGCGAGCAGCGTGAAGGCATCTTCGCGCGGCAGGATCGCCAGCGTGATGCCTGAGAAATAAAGGACGTCGGAGGCTTCGATTGCAGCGCGCAGGGCATCGCCATCGGCCGCAAGCTGGCGGGCGGCTGAGCTATCGCGCCAGTAACTGAAGGAGCGTTCGCCATCCTTCAAATTGATCATGTAGAGGCCGGGAGTCTTGCCGCGCAGGCGGCGGATGCTCGCCGTGCCGATGCCGGCGCCGCCCATGAAGGCGATCATTTCGTCGGACATGGCATCGTCGCCGAGGGCGGTGAAATAATCGATCGACCAGTCGGCCGGCAAGCAGGCGCGGGCATACCAGGCGGTGTTGAAGGTGTCGCCGGCAAAGCCCTTGCGCAGGTGCCCGTCATCGGCTTGCGACAATTCCACCATGCATTCGCCGATCGATAGAAAACGCCCGCCCAAGACTGCCTCCTGCATTTTGTCTTGGTGCTGCATACGCGCAAGCGGCGGCTGGGGCAAGGTGGACGGCGGCTGCCGCCGTCCACTTTCGCTGGATCTGCTTTACGGCCGATCCATGTGATAGCAGGCCGCCGTCTGACCCGGACGGACGTGCTCGGTTGGCGGCATTTTCGTGCGGCAGATATCTGTCGCCTTCCAGCAGCGGGGCGAGAAGACGCAGCCCGGCGGCGGATTAAGCGGCGAGGGCGGATCGCCCTGCAGGCGGATACGCTCGCGGCCACGAGCGAGCTTCGGATCGGGGATTGGCGCGGCGGAGAACAGCGCCTGCGTGTACGGATGAGCCGGATGATCGAAGACTGTCGCGGCTTCGCCTGCTTCCACCACCTTGCCGAGGTAGAGCACCAGCACGTCGTCCGAGATCAGGCGCACGACAGAAAGATCGTGGCTGATGAAGATCAAGGTGAGGCCGAACTCCTTGCGCAGGCGACGCAGAAGCGTGATGACCTGTCCCTGGATCGAAACGTCGAGCGCCGAGACCGGCTCGTCGCAGATGATGAGCTTCGGCCGGGTGATAACGGCGCGGGCGATGCCGATGCGCTGCGCTTGGCCGCCCGAGAATTCGTGCGGGTAACGGTTGATCATCTCCGGAACGAGGCCGACGGCAGCCATGATCTCGCGAACGCGATCTTGCCGCTGCGCCCGAGTCAGTTTCGGTTCGAAGACCGTGAGCGGCTCGGCGATGATGTCGCCGACGGTCATGCGCGGATCGAGCGAGGCGATCGGATCCTGGAAGATGATCTGCATGTCGCGGCGGGCGGCACGCATTTCCTCTTCGGTGAGATCGAGCAGATTGCCGCCTTGCCAGAGAATGCGGCCTTTCTGCGCCTTGATCAGCCGCAGGATGGAGCGGCCAAGCGTGGACTTGCCGCAGCCGGATTCGCCGACGATGCCCAGGGTGCGGCCGGTTTTCAGTTCGAAGCTGACATCGTTAACAGCCGTGAGGATCATCGGCGGCTTGAAAAAGGATTTCGACGGCAGTTCAAATTCGGTCGTCAGATGCTCGACCTTCAGAAGCGTTTGCTCAGCCATGGACGAGGCTCCGTTCCTGATTAGCCGAAAGGGGATGGAAGCAGGCCGCACAGCGTCGCGATGAAAGCTGGTCGAGCGGAGGCGCGGCGTCGAGGCAGTCGTCCTGCACATGGGCGCAGCGCGGCGAGAAGGCACAGCCGCGCGGCAGGTGCATCAGGTTCGGCGGCCGTCCAGGGATGACGGTGAGGTCGTCGACATCCTGGTCCGGCCTCGGGATCGCCGAGTGAAGCGCCGCCGTATAGGGATGGGCCGGGCTTTCGAACAGCTCCTCGACCGGCGCTTCCTCGACGATGCGGCCGGCATACATGACGGCAACGCGGTCGGCGAGACCGGCAACGACGCCGAGGTCATGGGTGATCATGATGAGCGCCGTTTGCATTTCCGCGGTCAACTCATTGAAAAGATCAAGAATCTGCGCCTGGATCGTTACGTCGAGCGCCGTCGTCGGCTCGTCGGCGATCAAGAGCTTCGGCTTGGTCAGCAGCGCCATGGCGATGACGATGCGCTGGCGCATGCCGCCCGAAAGCTCGTGCGGGTAGAGGTTGAAGCGGCGGGTCGGGTCAGGGATGCCGACACGCTTCAGCATATCGAGCGCCGCTGCCGAGGCGGCACGCGCCGAAAGCCCGCCATGAACTTCGAGCTGTTCCGTCAACTGCCGCGAGATGCGAAGCGACGGATTGAGGGCGGTCATCGGGTCCTGGAAGACCATGGCCATGTCCTTGCCGCGCACATGGTCGAGTTCGCGCGGTTTCAGCGTCAGTAGATCCTTGCCGTCGAGCAGCGCCTGGCCGCTGGTGCGGCCGTTCTTGGCGAGCAGGCCCATCAAGCCGAGAAAAGTCTGGCTCTTGCCGGAGCCGGACTCACCGACGATAGCGATGCGTTCGCCGCGGCCGATTTTGAGGTTCATCTTGGAGACTGCCGCCACTTCGCCCTCGGGCGTGCGGAAGGTGATCGAGTAGTCTTTGAGTTCGAGAAGTGTGTCTGTCATGTCAGCGATCCTTCGGATCGAATGCGTCGCGCAGACCGTCGCCGATGAAGAGCAGGCTCATCAGCAGCGCGACCAGGAAACCGGCAGGGAAGAACAGCAGCCAGGGCGTCGTCTCCATGCCCGCCGAGCCTTCGGCTATCAGCGTGCCGAGAGACGTCAGCGGCTCCTGGACACCGAAGCCCAGATAGGAGAGGAAGCTCTCCGTCGCGATGATTTCCGGGATGGTCAGCGTCGCGTAGATGACGACCGGGCCGACGAGGTTCGGCACGATATGTTTCAGGATGATCTTGAACGATCGCTGCCCCGAGGCGCGGGCGGCCTCGATGAATTCCCGCTGCTTGATCGACAAGGTCTGGCCACGCACGATACGCGCCATGGTGAGCCATTCCAGCGCACCGATCGCCGCAAACAGCAGGTAGACGTTACGGCCGAAGATCACCATCAGCAGGATGACGAAGAGGACGTAGGGCAGGGCGTACATGATATCGACGAAGCGCATCATGATCGCATCGACGCGACCGCCGAAATAACCGGCAACGGCGCCATAGAGCACGCCGATGACGACCGAGACGAGGGTCGCAACAAGTGCGACCGTCAGCGAGACGCGGGTGCCGTAGAGCGTGCGCGCCAGCAGGTCGCGGCCATTGCCGTCGGTACCGAAATAGTGGCCGGCGGCGAAGTCTGGAGCGCCGCGGAACGACGTCCAGTCCGGATCCTCATAGTTGAAGGGCAGGAAATACGGGCCGAATATGGCGACCAGAACCAGCACGGCCAGTATGACCAGCGAAAGTGCCGCCGCCTTGTTGCGCAGGAGACGACGCATCGCGTCGCCTGTGAGGGAACGCCCCTTGGGTGCGAGCCCTTCTGCCGAAAGCAATTCCGCTTCCAGCAATTCTCTTTTGGCGGAATTGAGGATCATCGCATTCTCACTTTCGGGTCGAGCCAGGCATAGGCGATGTCGACCAGCAGGTTGAGGACCACGATCAGGACCATGTAGAAAATGACCGTGCCGAGGACCATGCCGTAATCGCGGTTCAGCGCCGCGCCGACGAAGTAGCGGCCGACGCCGGGGAGGCCGAAAATGCTTTCGACGACCAGCGAGCCGGTGAGCAGATAGCTTGCCGCCGGTCCAAGATAGGAAACGACAGGCATCATGGCCGGCTTCAGCGCGTGGCGCATGATCGTCAGTCGCGGACCGATGCCTTTGGCCTTGGCGGTCCGGATGAAGTTCTGGCCCATCACCTCGATCATCGAGCCGCGCATCAGGCGTGAGATGCGTGCCGCGTGCGGCAGCGTCAGGACGATGATGGGCAGGATGAGGAATTTGACGGAGCCGTCACCCCAGCCACCGACCGGCAGCCAGCCGAGCGTGTTGCCGAAGATGAGCTGCAGGATCGGCGCGATGAGGAAGCTCGGCATGACCAGGCCGATGAGGAGACCGCCGCCCAGCCAGTAATCGGCCGCGCGGTTTTGATAAAGCGCCCCGAGACAGCCTATGAAGATGCCGACGACAGTTGCAAGCACGAAAGCGGCGCCACCAATGGTCAGCGTGTAGGGGAAGCCGGACATGATCTGCTGGGTGACGGTGAAGTCCTGATTGGCGAAGGAGGGGCCTAGGTCGCCCTTCATGACGTCGCCGACATAGATCAGGTATTGCTCAACCAGGGGCTTGTCGAGGTTGTAGTGAGCCGCGAGGTTGGCTTTGACTTCCGGCGGCAATGGCCTTTCGCCATCGAAGGGGCCGCCGGGAGCGAGGCGCAGAATGAAAAAACACACTGTCACGGCAATCCACAGAACCGGGATTGTCGACAGCAAACGACGGAGAGCGTAGCCAAACATGGTCTTAGACGGCTCCCTCCCGATCGTGTCCGGGAGGGAGCCTGTTCCCAATTATTCTTTGATCGACAGCCAGCGCGTGCGGTGGATGTCCTGGATGTTGTCAACGTAACCCTGCACCTTCGGGGCGACGATGCTTCTGGAAACGTAGTAGTAGATCGGGATCGCGGCGCTGTCGTCGAGGGCGAGCTGCTCGGCCTTCTTGTAGATCTCGGCGCGCTTCTTGAGATCGGTTTCTTCATTGCCCTGCTTGATCAGAGCATCGTAGTCCTTGTTGCTCCAGCGGCCGTAGTTCATGTCGACGCCGGTGGAGAGCAGGTTCAGGAAGTTGATCGGGTCGTTATAGTCGGCGAGCCAGCCGGCGCGGCCGATCTGCACCTCACCGCGCTGCATTTCATCGTAATGCACCTTGGTTTCGGTGTTGTAGAGCTCGATATCGACGCCAAGCGGCTTCCACATGGCCGCGATCGCAACGGCAATGCGCTTGTGGTTGTCGTTGGTGTTGTAGCGCAGCTGTGCCTTCAGCGGGTGGTCAGGGCCGAAGCCGGCGTCCTTCAGCAGCTTCTTGGCCTCTTCGACCTTCTGCTTGTAAGGCTCGTCCTTCCAGCTGACATAGGCCGGCTCGCCGTAATTGGCCGTGCCCGGCGGCACCCAGGAATACATCGGCAATTCGCCGGTGCCTAGGATCTTCGGGCCGATGACTTCGCGATTCACGGCCATGGAGAGGGCCTGGCGAACGCGCTTGTCGTTAAATGGCGGCTTGGTGGCGTTCAGGACGTAGTAGTAGGTGCCAAGGAAGGGCACCACATGTGCCTGGCCGGGCAGGTTCTTCTGGATCCAGTCATATTGATCGGCCGGGAATTCCGTTAGAATATCAAATTCGCCGGCGCGATAGCGCTTCAGAGCAGCGGCCTGATCTTCCAGCGTGTAGAAGTTGACCTTGTCAATTTTGATATCGTTGGCGCCATAATATTGATCGTTCTTGACCGCGGTGACGTGCGAGCCAGGCACCCACTCCACTGGCTTGTAGGGACCGTTGGTGACGATGTTGCCAATCTTGACCCACTCATCACCCTTGGCTTCCACAACGTGCTTCGGCAGCGGATAGGCCGTATAGTGCATCAGAGCATTGAGGAAGTAAGGGGTGGGGTTCTCAAGCGTGATTTCGAGGGTCTTGTCGTCGATCGCCTTGACGCCGAGCTGGGTCGGATCCTTGATCTCCCCCTTGTTGATCTTTTCCGCGTTCAGGATCGTGTACTGCAGATAGGCGTATTGAGCAGCGGTCTTCGGGTCCATCAGGCGCTGGAAGGCGAAGACGAAGTCCTGAGCCGTCACCGGTTGTCCATCGGACCACTTGATGCCGTCACGCAGCTTGAAGGTATAGACCTTCTGGTCGGGCGAAATCGTCCAGCTTGCAGCCTGGCCTGGAATTGGGTTGTCCTTGGGGTCCTCGGTCACCAGCCCTTCGAAGATATCGCCGTCGATGCGGTTCTCCCAATCGCCGGAAATTTTTTGCGGATCGAGCGAAGTCGGGTCGCCGCCGTTGTGGATATTGAGGGTCGCGGCATGCGCCGAAACGCTCAATATCGTGCTGACGAAAGCCGCAGCGATAAATTTTCGGGTGATATGCGCCATATGTTTTCCCACCTTTCTGGAGTTATTGTCCTTGTTTTACAAGGGTATTCTTGATCCCGCAGGTAACCTTCACGTACAGGTCAATGCGCGAAATTATCGAAAGCGACGTCGCTTTCAAGTTAAAAAAAGTCGGGCATGCTTAGCATGTGAACTTTCATATTCACAAATCTCTAAAATTGATACAGCGAATTTATCCGCCCGATGGTTGAGTTTCTCAGGCAGCCGATTTGCAGCTTGCCGCCTGCGCCCGACTGTGCAAACTGGAAGGCCTTGTGCGATATCGAGGCGGTTTGATGAAATCGACGAATAAAGCGGCGGGAGCCGATTGGTGGCGCGGGGCAGTGATCTATCAGGTCTATCCGCGGTCGTTTCAGGACACGGATGCCAACGGGCTGGGAGATATCAAGGGGATCACCCGGCGCCTGCCTCACATTGCCGCACTCGGGGTCGACGCAATCTGGCTGGCGCCGTTCTTTACCTCGCCGATGGCCGATATGGGCTATGACGTCGCCGATTACTGCGATGTTGATCCGATCTTCGGCACGCTTGCCGATTTCGACGAGATGATGGCGGCAGCACATGAGCTCGGCCTCAAAGTCATCATCGACCAGGTCATCTCGCACACCTCCGACCGGCATCCCTGGTTTGTTGAAAGCCGCGCAAGCCGCGACAATCCCAAGGCGGATTGGTATGTCTGGGCCGATCCGAAACCGGATGGGACGGCGCCGAACAACTGGCTGTCGATCTTCGGCGGCCCCGGCTGGGAATGGGATGGCGTGCGCCGGCAATATTACCAGCACAATTTCCTGACATCGCAGCCGGATTTGAACTTCCACAATCCGGACGTTCAGGATGCGGTATTGGCGGCCGTCAAATTCTGGCTAGATCGCGGCGTCGATGGTTTCCGCCTGGATACGGTCAACTACTATTTCTGCGACAAGAAGCTTCGCGACAATCCGCCGGCGCTCGTCGCGACCGGCGGTCTCGACGCGCCCGAGACCAACCCCTACGGGATGCAGAACCATCTTTACGACAAGACGCAGCCTGAAAATATCGGCTTCCTGAAGCGATTGCGTGCATTGCTCGATCAATACGAAAACCGCACGACAGTCGGCGAAGTAGGAGACGGCGTGCGCTCGCTGGAGACGGTTGCGGCCTATACCAGCGGCGGCGACAAGCTGCACATGTGCTACACGTTCGATCTTTTGGGGCCCGATTTCACGCCGGCGCATTTCCGGCGCTGCGTCAGCGATTTCCAGGATAATGTCGTTGATGGCTGGGTCTGCTGGGCCTTTTCCAACCATGACGTTCAGCGACATGTCAGCCGCTTCGCCAAAACGGAAGAAGAGCAGCCGCGCGTTGCGAAGCTCGCGATCTCTTTGCTCTCGGCGTTACGCGGCTCCATTTGCCTGTATCAAGGGGAAGAGCTCGGCCTGCCTGAGGCAGAGCTTGCCTTCGAGGATCTGCGCGATCCCTACGGCATTCGCTTCTGGCCGGCCTTCAAGGGGCGTGACGGATGCCGTACGCCCATGCCCTGGGAAGCGAGCCGCGCCCATGCCGGCTTTACGACCGCCGACAAATCCTGGCTGCCGGTTCCCTATCAGCATGCGGCGCTTGCCGTCGACAAGCAGGAGACGGACGCGGATTCGGTGCTGCATCATTATCAGCGCACGCTGGCCTTCCGTGCAGAACATGCCGCCCTGCGTGACGGCGACATGATCTTTCTTGATACAAAAGAGGACGTTCTCGCCTTCACGCGCTCCAAGGGTGAGGAGACGCTGCTGTTTGTCTTCAATCTCTCCCGCAAGCCTGTGAAGGTTGCCTTGCCGGAGGATATCAAGCTTGGCAAGACGATCGCCATGCCGGGGTTTGACACGGCGGATGCCGGGGCAACGCTAACGCTTGCTGCTCTGGATGTTTATTGCGGCAAGCTCGCCTGATCAGCCGATCAGCATGAACTTGTCGACATCGACCAGGCCTTTATCCGATATCTTCAGATGCGGGATCACCGGCAGGGGCAGGAACGCAAGCTGCAGGAAGGGTTCTTCCAGGGTCGCGCCAAGGGCGTAGGCCGCCTGGCGCAGGTGGTGCAGCGTGTCGCGCACGCTTTCATAAGGCTCGAGGCTCATCAGGCCAGCGACAGGCAGGGCGATTTCACCGGTCACGACACCGTCCTCGACGACGACGAAACCGCCATTGATGTCGCTCAAGCGATTGGCGGCGAGCGCCATGTCATCCTCGCTGACGCCGACGACGCAGATATTGTGGCTGTCATGGCCGACGGTCGAGGCGATCGCGCCTTTCTTCAAGCCAAAGCCTTGGACGAAGCCGTTGGCATGGTTGCCGTTCTTGCCGTGCCGCTCGATGACGGCGACCTTGATGATATCGTTGCCGAGGTCGATATCGGTCTGGTTGCCCTTGGCCGGCAGGCGATAGCGGCGATGTTGGGTGATGATCTTGCCAGGCGTCACGCCAATGACGGAGCTTTCGCCCTCCGTCACCGGCACGCCAAAATCGGCTGCGTTGATCGGGCGGGCCTTGACGCTGTCGAGGCCGACCGGCTCGACCGAACCGCGGGTCGCGAAGAGTTCGGCGGTGACAGGGCGGCCTGCGGAGAAGACGATCTCGGCCTTGCAGCTTTCCAGGCTGTCGACGACGACGAGATCGGCGCGCCATCCGGGTGCCACGAGACCGCGATCACGCAGACCGAAGGCGCGGGCTGCCGAGATCGAGGCGGCGCGGTAGATCGCCAGGGGTTCGACGCCATGGGCGATCGCCGTGCGGATCATATAATCGAGGTGGCCCTGTTCGGCGATGTCGAGCGGGTTGCGGTCATCGGTGCAGAGCGCCAGATGAGGTGACAGGCGCTCGGTAATAATAGGCATCAGCGCGTGCAGATCCTTGGAGACGGAGCCCTCACGCACGAGGATATGCATGCCCTTGCGGATCTTCTCCAGCGCCTCTTCGGCGGTTGTCGATTCATGCTCTGTGCGAATGCCAGCCGCGAGATACCCGTTGAGGTCATTGCCGCGTAAAAGCGGCGCATGGCCATCGATATGGCCGCCCTGGAAGGCTTCGAGTTTCGCCATGCAGACGGGGTCCTTGTGGACCACGCCGGGGAAATTCATGAATTCGGCAAGGCCAATCACCTGCGAGTGATTGCGGAAGGGCAAGAGTTTTTCGATCGGCAGATCGGCGCCCGAGGTTTCCAGATGCGTTGCCGGCACGCAGGACGAGAGCTGGACGCGGATATCCATGATGGTTTCCAGCGAACACTCGAGGAAGTAACGTATGCCTTCGGTGCCGAGCACGTTGGCGATTTCATGCGGATCGCAGATGGCGGTGGTCACGCCATAAGGCAGCACGCAGCGATCGAATTCGAGCGGGGTTACCAGCGAGGATTCGATGTGAAGATGCGTGTCGATGAAGCCCGGTACGACGACGCGGCCGGCAATATCGATCTCTTCGCGCCCCTGATACTCGCCGCAGGTGCCGACGATGCGATCGCCGCAGATGGCGATATCCGAAGCGACCAGCTCGCCCGTCACCAGATCGAAGAACCGGCCGTTCTTCAACACGATATCGGCGGGTTCCCGGCCGACGCCCTGGTCGATGTAGCGTTCGAGTTTGGTGGTCATGGTGTTGTCCTGCATCTGCTGTGATTCCGTATAGCCCCTCAACCTAGCCCTCTCCCCGTTCTACGGGGAGAGGGGATCTATCCGAATATGTTGATAGAGCTGTGTTTCCGGCGATACCTAGAGACTCCTTCTCTCCGCCTGCGGGGAGAGGGCTGGGGTGAGGGGCTATTTCGCAGATCCCGCCGGAAGAAACTTGAAGTCACGAGCCACCACGGCGTCGGTCAACCTGCCTTCGCAGATTGCTACGATGGTTTCGAGAACTGCTGGCATGGCTGTGAGGACGTCAATGTTCCAGAAGCGAGCGACAGACCACCCTTCGGTGATCATGAATCCATCGCGAATAGTATCGTGCTTGCTGTCAGCATGTTGACTGCCATCGATTTCGATGACGAGGCTTCGCTCCCGACAGGCGAAATCAGCGAAATAAGGACCAATCGGAAACTGCCGAATGAATTTAAAGCCGTTCAGCTGACGGTTGCGAAGTTCCGACCAAAGTTTCGCCTCGGCATCGTTGTCTGCTTGCCGAAGGCTTTTTGCGCGATTTGTTGTTTTAGGTTCCGGACCACGCATCTGATCATCCTCGTGAACAGCCCCTCACCCTAACCCTCTCCCCGCAGGCGGGGAGAGGGAACTCTTCGAGTTTGCCGATCGTATCGCGATCTATGAAAAATGACCTAGATATTATTCTGCAAGATCTCGCGGAGCTTGCCGAACAGCTCGTCGATGTGATGCTTTTCGATGATCAGCGGCGGCGATAGCGCGATGATGTCGCCGGTGGTGCGGATGAGGAGGCCCTTTTCATAGGCCTTGAGGAAAGCGGTGAAGGCGCGCTTGGTGGGCTCGCCGGCGATCGGATCGAGCTCGATGGCGCCGATCAGGCCGGTGTTTCTGATATCGATGACGTTCGGGCAGTCCTTCAGGGAATGCAGGGCATCGGCCCAGTAGTCTGAAAGTTCTGCTGCGCGCGTGAGGAGGCCTTCTTCCTTATAGGTGTCGAGCGTTGCCAACGCCGCGGCAGAGGCGATCGGATTGCCGGAATAGGTATAGCCGTGGAAGAACTCGATCATATGCTCGGGTCCCTGCATGAAGGCGTCATGGATCTCCGAGGTGACGAAGACTGCACCCATTGGAATGACGCCGTTGGTCAGGCCTTTGGCGGTCGTGATGATATCCGGCTTCACATCGTAATATTGGGCGGCAAAGGGCGCACCAAGGCGACCGAAGCCGGTGATGACCTCGTCGAAGATCAGCAGGATGCCGTGCTTGGTGCAGATGTCGCGCAGCTTCTGCAGATAGCCCTTCGGCGGGATGAGCACGCCGGTGGAGCCGGCAATCGGCTCGACAATGACAGCAGCGATTGTCGAGGCGTCGTGCAGCGTGACGATGCGCTCAAGCTCGGTGGCGATATCGCCGCCATGCTCTGGCTCGCCGCGCGTGAAGGCGTTCTTACCGGGAATATGCGTGTGCGGCATATGATCGACGCCGGTCAGCAGCGTGCCGAACATCTTGCGGTTGGTGACGATGCCGCCGACGGAGATGCCGCCGAAATTGACGCCGTGATAGCCACGCTCGCGGCCGATGAGACGGAAGCGCGAGCCATTGCCCTTCACGCGATGATAGGCAAGCGCGACCTTGAGCGCGGTTTCGACCGATTCCGAACCGGAATTGGTATAAAGAACGTGGTCCATACCCTCGGGTGCAATATCGACCAGCCTGTTCGCCAGCTCGAAAGCCTTGGGGTGGCCGAGCTGGAAGGCCGGGGCATAGTCGAGCTCGCCTGCCTGCTGGCGGATCGCCTCGGTGATCTTGGGGCGGCAGTGTCCCGCGTTCACGCACCACAGACCCGCAGTTCCGTCCAGTACCTGCCGACCGTCATGGGTGGTGTAGTACATATCCTTGGCGCTGACGAAGAGGCGCGGTTCCTTCTTGAATTGGCGGTTGGCCGTAAACGGCATCCAGAAGGCGCGCAAATCGTTGGGGGTGGCATTCAAACGGTCCGACATGCTGTTCTCCAATGGCCATTCGGGGGCCTGTTACCCGACCGCGGCGCCGCGCCGCGCGATTATATTTACTGCTTGGTCAAATTATCAGCCGGCCTATTTGCGTCAAGGCAAAGATGGGGTCGGGAAAGGAGGCTGGTGTACGGCAGGAATTGGATCGCGGCAGGTCGGCGGTGCCGGGCGCGGAGTTGTCTGCAGGCGTGATGCGAGCTCGTCCAGACATGAAAAAACTGGCAAATCTGAAGATTTGCCAGTTAAAGCAGTAAAACACCTGGTGATGAAAGCAAGTCGATCTTTCAGGGTCTAAAGTGTTCCCCGGAGATCGTCTGTCGACAGGCCTTGAGCTATTGCAAGCTCTTAAGCAGCCGATCTACTTTTTTCCGGCTCGCAATAAATGTCTTCCAGCGTTTCAAGAACACGGATCACGGATTCTGATGTGCTGGAGTAGTAAATCGTTTGAGCATCGCGACGCGTCTTGACCAGCTTCTGAGCGCGAAGCTTCGAAAGATGCTGAGAAAGTGCTGATTGGCTCAGTCCAACCTGATTGGCAAGAACGCCAACAGGAACTTCACCCTTAACGAGACTGCAAAGGATCAAAAGACGCTTTGGGTTCGCCATTGCTGATAATAATGCTGCCGCAACATTAGAATGTTCGGCCAAATCTCTTGTCTTCATCTGTTAATCTTCCCAATGCGGAGCGTACATCAGAAACTGTGCTATTTCCAAGCCGGTCCTAACCGATATCTAACAATACCAAGAGGGGTCGAAGATTGTATATACCTAAATTTAAGGTATCGAGTATGCTGTTTTAGGTATGTACGTATGATGCCTCGGCGATAATGCTGAGGTCTCCAGCGTCCCATCCAGGGGCTAAATTAGACCAAAATAGGTCGATTCTTATCGTTTCGGAGCCGCAAACATGCCAATTTTGGTCACTGCGGATTTGCAACCTGAGAATATTGGCTGCTTCTACGTCAGGCTGTCCACCTACTAATTCTCGCACTATTGTATGATTTTATTGCCGCCGGATTTTGTTTTCGGTTTAAAGCATCATCAGGTCTTTTGAGGACAAGATGTAAGCCCTTCCAAAGCCGCCGTTCAGGCTGGCATCGAGCGGAACGAGGCGGAAGAAGCAGAAATCCGGAAAGTCGATATAGAGCTTGGATTTCGGGTGGCGGTCGAGAAAAAGCGCTCGGATGCGATCGTGCGCCTGGCTTTGCCGATCGATGCGCTCCGCGCTGCAGCGCAAGGTCAAGCGGGGATGAGCGAGAGGGTCGCCCTTGCCAGGCTCGCCAAAGAGCGCCGAAGCGCGGCTGTCCCTCATCAGAGCCTTGGTATGTGAGGAAAGGCCGGAAACTAGGATGACCGGAGCGCCATCGGCATCCATGGCGATCAGGACGCGGCTGACGAAGGGAAAGCCGGTTTCGGGGTCGATGACGGCCAAGGCCGCATGTGCGGCTTTGTGCATGAGGTCGCGCGCCTGAATGCGCGCATCCTCATCCGTTTCCCTGATCACCGATGGTTTGTCGTTCATTAACGGCTCCATGAATTGAGGAGCAGTCGCGAACGACTACTCCTTTCGCCGGTGGCTGGTGAGACCCGACACAACGTCTTGCGCCGAGATCGTTCCAATAATCGTGCCATTGTCAACAACGCCGATATTGCCCGGCTGGCGCGTCAGGGCGTCAAGGATATCGATGAGCGGTGTAGCGGCGGTTGCTGTGGCGGTGACGGAACCGGCATTGGCCGAATGTCCGACGCCCTGTTGCATGACGTCCCGTGCCGTCAGCATGCTGATCGGATTCATGTGCTGCACGAAGTCGGCCACATATTGATCGGCTGGGTTCTTGACGATCTCCTGTGGCGTTCCGCACTGGATGATATGGCCGCTTTCCATGATGGCGATGCGGTTGCCGATGCGGAATGCCTCGTCCAGATCGTGGCTGACGAAGAGGATCGTCCGCTTAAGGCGGCGCTGGAACTCCAAAAGCTCGTCCTGCAGGCGGGTGCGGATCAGCGGGTCCAGCGCCGAGAACGGCTCGTCCATCAGCAGGATCGGCGCGCCGGTTGCAAAGGCACGGGCGAGACCGACGCGCTGCTGCATGCCGCCGGACAGTTCGTTGACCTTGCGATTGGCCCATTGCGTCAGGTTGACGAGCTGGAGCTGTTCGTCGACGCGCTTCTTGCGTTCGGCGTCCGAAACGCCGGCAAGCTCAAGCCCGAAGCCGACATTGTCGGCCACCGTTCGCCAGGGCAGAAGCGCGAACTGCTGGAAGACCATGGAGACAGTGTGCATGCGCAGGTCGCGCAGGGCTTTTGGGCTGCAGGAGTAGGGGCTGACGGCGCCGTTCTTGGTGTTGACGGAGACCTCGCCGCGCACTACCGGCGCCAGGCCGTTGACGGCGCGCAGCAGCGTCGATTTGCCGGAGCCGGACAGACCCATGAGCACGAGGATTTCACCCTCTTCGATTTGCAGCGAGGCATTGGCGACTCCGAGCACCATGCCCGTCGACTTGCCGATGTCGTCGCGCGACTTGCCTTCATCGACAAGCTTCAGCGCGGCATCGGGACGATCGCCGAAGATGATGCTGACATTTTTGAAATCAACGGCGACGGTCATGAGCGGTCTCCTTCGCCGGGCGCGCGGAACATACGGTCGAGAATGATCGCCAGGATGACGATGCAGGCGCCGGAATCGAAGCTCTTGGCGACGTTGACGCTATTCAGCGCGCGCAGAACCGGCACGCCGAGACCGGGGGCGCCGACGAGGGCAGCGATCGAAACCATCGAGAGCGACAGCATGATAGTCTGTGTCAGGCCGGCCATGATCTGCGGCGTGGCAAAGGGAAGCTCGACCTTGCGCAGAACCTGGCGTGGCGTCGCGCCGAAGGATTCGGCCGCTTCCACCAGCGAAGGGGGAGTGGAAATGATGCCAAGGCGCGTCATGCGGATCGGTGCGGGAAGAGCAAAGACGACGGTGGCGACTAGACCGGGGACCATGCCGAGGCCGAGCAGGATCATTGCCGGCACCAGATACACGAAGGTCGGGATGGTCTGCATCAGATCGAGGATCGGCCGCATGATGGCGTAGAGCCAGGGACGTCGGGCAGCTGCGATACCGAGGGGGACGCCGACCAGCATACAGACGAAGGTAGAAGCCAGCACCAGCGCCAGCGTCTCGGTCGTCTCTTTCCAGTAGCCCTGGTTGATGGTGATCAGCAGGCCGATCAGGGTGAGGACCGTGATCGTGACGCTCCGGCGCATCCAGTAGGCGATTGCCGTGAAGACAACGACGACGATCAGCGGATGCGGTGCCTGCAAGACGAACAGCAGTCCGTTGATTCCATGCGCGACAACGAAGGAAAGGCCGTCGAAGAACCATGTGACATTGCTCGTCAGCCAGTCGACGACGGCTTTGGCCCATGGCCCGATGGGGATGCGGTAATCGGTTAACCAGTTCACGTCTTTGCCCATGATTGGGGGCGGCGTTTCCGATTGTTACGTATGAAGCCGGAGGTGCCGCCGAAGAATACGGTCTGTCACGCCAAGTGGACCATTGTCCGGGAATGGCGGGACGCGAAAGCAAGCAGTCCGTTCAAGGAAGAGAAAGGGGCGGTTTGGCCGCCCCTCCATCCATCCTCGTATTACAGGCCGAGCTTGGCCTTGACCGCCGCCAGGCCGTCACCGCCGTCCTTGGTGGTGACGCCGGCGAGCCACGGCGTGATTGCTGTGGGGTTGGCCTTCAGCCATTCCGTCGCTGCGACTTCCGGATCCTTGCCGTCATTCAAGATCTTGCCCATGATTTCGTTTTCCATCGGCAGCGAGAAGACGAGATTTTTAACAAAGGTGCCGACATTCGGGCATTCCTGCAAGTAGCCTGCCCGGACGTTGGTATAGACGGTCGCACCACCGAAGTTCGGTCCGAACACGTCGTCACCGCCGGTGAGATAGGTCATTTTGTAGGTGGTGTTCATCGGATGCGGGGCCCAGCCGAGGAAGATGATCGGCTTGCCTTCCTTGTCGGCGCGGGAGACCTGAGCGAGCATGCCCTGCTCGGAGGATTCGACCACTTCGAAGCCCTTGAGGCCGAAGGTGTTCTTGTCGACCATGTCGATCACCAGCCGGTTGCCGTCATTGCCCGGCTCGATGCCGTAGATCTTGCCGTCAAGCTCATCCTTGTGGGCGGCGATGTCTTTGAAGTCCTTGATGCCTAGATCCGCGCCCTTTTGATTGGTCGCCAGCGTGTACTTGGCGCCTTCCAGATTGGCGCGCACGGTTTCGACCGATTTGTCCGCAGCGAAGGGTTTGATGTTCTCGGCCATGGAGGGCATCCAGTTGCCGAGGAAGACATCGATGTCCTTGTTCTTCAGCGACTGGTAGGTCACCGGCACGGCGAGCACCTTGACGTCGGTGTCGTAGCCAAGAGCCTTCAGGAGGATGGAGGCGGTGGCCGTCGTGGAAGTGATGTCGGTCCAGCCTACATCGGCGAAATGTACGGTGCTACAGCTTGCCGGCTCGGCTGCGGAGGCCGCGGTGGCGCCCAATGTCAGTGCGGAGAGAGTTGAGGCGAAAGCGAATGCAGTAAGGGTCATTTTTATCATTGCGTGACTCCCAGTCTAACGTTCCCAAGCAACCATCAATAACTGACATTTTCAAGCGACCACAGTGTATTTGCGGCGGTTTGAGGGGGCTGAATGCGACGCCCGTCTTTTTCTGTCCGCCTGTGGCCAAGGCTTTTGCGCTCTAAGCGAAGCACGCCTGAATCCTGTGGTTTTCGCCGCGACCATCTTTCCTTATCGTCCTGCAGCACCCATGAAGCATTCAAGGAGAATGTCATGGCCAAGCTCTACTTCCATTATTCGACTATGAATGCCGGTAAATCGACGATGCTGCTGCAGGCTGCCTATAATTATCAGGAGCGCGGCATGCGCACCGCAGCCTTCATCGCAGCCCTCGACGATCGCGCCGGCCGCGGCACGATCGCCTCGCGCATCGGACTGACGATGGATGCTTTGCCGTTCGAAACGAGCGACGATCTCTATGCGATGGTCGATGAAATGCATGCAAGCGAGCCGCTTGCCTGCGTCTTCGTCGATGAGGCGCAATTTCTGACGCGCGAGCAGGTCTGGCAGCTTGCCCATATCGTCGACCGCCTCGGCCTTCCGGTCATGACTTACGGGCTGCGCACGGATTTCCACGGACGCTTGTTTCCGGGGTCACAGGAACTGCTGACCATCGCCGACGAATTGCGCGAGGTGCGCACCATTTGCCATTGTGGGCGCAAGGCGACGATGGTCGTGCGCCTGGATGCCGCCGGCAAGGTCGTTCACGAAGGGGCGCAGATCGAGATCGGCGGCAGCGACAAATATGTCTCGCTCTGTCGTCGTCATTGGGAAGAGGCGATCACCTGCGAGTGAAGCGCTGCCCGCGGGCTTTCAGTAGCGTTGCGGACTTTCCTCGGCATATGATCGTTGGTCGGGATTGAGCTGATCGGGAGGGATGATGAAACTGCTTTGTCTGCTGTCGGCCGTCATCGTGCTTGCCTCGACCTCTTGCGCGCTTGCAGACGGCGATGCGGTCGCCGGCGCCGTCGTTTTCAAGAAATGCGGTGCCTGTCACACTGCGACCGGGCCTGACAATCGGGTTGGCCCCTCGTTGATGGGGGTCGTCGGACGAGCCGTCGCAAGCAAGCCCGATTATGTCTACTCGCCGGCGATGCGGGCATTCGGCGCCGACGGCAAGGTCTGGGATGAAGCGTTGCTGCGGAAATATCTGCCGGCGCCGCAATTCCTCGTCAAAGGCACTCGGATGACGTTCCCGGGTCTGAAAAGCGACAAGGACCTCGACGACCTGATTGCCTATCTGAAGAATCCTGCCGCTGCCCAATAGTTTTCGAGCATTTCCTTCGCCTCAGGAAGCGGCTAGTCTCGCGCTAGAGGTAGGGGAGGGAATGCTTTCATGGTCAGGCCTCATTCCTTCGATGGCATGCTCGATAAGGCGCAAGCGACGCTCGATGACGCCATGAACGACGCGAATTCGGCCGTGGCGACGCTTGCCGGCCACGCCAGGGAGGGCGAGCGCGTCGAGGTCGTCAATTTTCCTGTCGAAGAAGCGTCTGTCCGCGAGGCGGTCGAACTGCTCGATCGGTGGAAATCAACCGCCCTGTCGCTGGTCAAAGAGCTGGATCATGCGACCGAGGAGGCGGACTTGCAGCATCGCAGATTGTTCAACGAGAAGGTTGGTCTTGAAAATGCAAGCCTGCTCAGCCGGACGCTGGCGCGTGGACCGATGAAGCCGGAGGCTATCATCGCCGATCTCGATACGATCCTTAACGTATCGGCCGAACTCGACCTCCTTTTCAAGCAGGCAAGACCCGTATTCTCCCGATGTTTTCATGACTGCGAACTACAGCTGGAAGGCGTGATCGAACGCCGGCGGAAGCTCGATTTCGATATAGAGGAGATGCAACGCAGGGCCAATGCCTTGGTAGAAAAGCTCATGTATCAGCGACGCAACCGCCCATCCTCGCGCCATGCCGATCTGCAGTCCGAACTCGAAGGGGACTATCGTGCTCTCTTGCTGGAGCAGGATGATATTCGGCGGCAAGAACAGGAGCTTCAATCCCGCCGGACCGTGCGACAGCGTCTTATAGACATTTATGAAGGGCTGGCGGCTGCTCTGAATAGGCAGATCGCCGCCATCGGCGCTATGGCCGCTAAGCTGACCATCGATATCGAGCAACGGATTGCCTTGCTCAAGGCATTGGCGGCAGAAGCGGCGCCGGCATCGACCACGGTTTCGCGAACGGCAGCGGTTGAGAGCCTGATCCAGGCGTTCGAGGCGAATGTGCTGGCGGGGCATGACCTCGCCGTGCGCAAGGCTCATGTCGATGCCGTCTTCAAAAGACGGCTGGAGCCGCATCTGCTCCCCGCATCCACTGACCCGAGCGGAGCGGCGGAAGAGGTGCAACCGGAGGGTTGATTGTCGTCCGTCATGGAAAATTCCAAGCGGACGGTTGTTGTTTTTCCCAAGAACACATATTTGCTGGAACGTGAATGGCGATAAGGACTTAATGATCCGAGGGCCGCGGGGATTTTCGCGACGTCCATTGCGCAGGTTTGGTGTGGTGCGTCCTTTGCGGGTCGGCGGGATGCGCGGTACGGTTTAGGAGGCGTGTCCATGCTTGACTCGATCACGGCGTTCTTCAAGCGGATTTGGGCCGCTATCGCACGCTGGCTAGGATTGGTTTTTGTCGGGCTTAGCTGGCCATTTCTTGCAGCGCATGGCTGGTATCGGCAGCGCAACTGGCTGATCAAGCTGCCGGTCGCCGCCTTCGTGACGCTGATGGCGCTGCTCTATATCTATTTCGTTTGGCAGACGCAGGTCTGGACAGGGTTCAATCCGGCCTATCCGGATGTCTATAAATTTTCCGAGCGCAAATATTCGGCCGGGCAAGAACTGCCTGCAACAGACAGCCAGCAGGCCGCGGCAACGGCGGCCAAGGCCTGCCAAACCTCGGCTGTCGTCGACGTTGCCACCGATCTGATCGATTTCAACGTCAACCAGAATGCCTGGATTTCCTCGATGCTGCTCTACAAGCTCGGCTTCTTCGGCATTTCGTGGGATGACACGCCCTTCCTCGACAACAAGGCTTCCTTCCAGCGGGGCATCAATTCTGTCGTTCGCCGTACCTCGGCGGAGCTGGTCGACACACTCGGCCGCGTGCGCGGAACCTCCGGCATCAACAGCGATCTGCAGAAGGCGCGCGGCAACCTGCAGTTCGATGAGTCGAGCTGGTATTTCGGCCTGCATCCCTTCGGGCCGAAGACGCCGAGCCCAAGCTATTATCGCGCCGCGATGAGCAATCTGCGCAGCTTCAATAGCGACCTCGGCAACTGCAAGGCAATTTTCGACGGGCGCGCAGACAATCTTCTGCAGTTCGTCGACCACATTGCCAACGATCTCGGCAGCACGGCGGATATATTGGCCAAGAGAGCAGGGGATCACAGCTACGGCTGGCTGGATACGCGGGCTGACGATCGTTTCTGGTTTGCTTACGGGCAGCTCTACGCAAGCTACGGTATCCTGATGGCGGCTCGTTCGGATTTCCAGCAGGTGATCGCCGAGCGTAATGTCAGCGCGCTTTGGGCCGACGTCACGACGCAATTGCAGACTGCTTTGCGCATTCAGCCCTTCATCATTTCCAATGGACCCGAAGATAGCTCCTTCATGCCGAGCCATCTCGCGACCATGGGCTTCCATATTCTGCGGGTGCGTTCGAGTCTCGTTGAAATCCGTACGGTTCTGGGCGGTCGCTAAAGAAGAAGTGGATTGCCGTCCGTTCCGGCGCGGCAGGCGCGCATACGCTTGGCCCGGTCGTCGGGCTCCGTACGGAGGTGCTTGAGTGAGGACTCGCCTAGCTGATCAGCTTCAGGCGGATGGCTTTTGCGACAAGCTGTGTGCGGTTGACGCAATCGAGCTTCTTGATCGCATTCATCATATAGGCGTTGACCGTATGGTCGGAGAGGGTGAGGATCTGGCCGATCTCCACCGAGGTCTTCCCCTGAGCCGTCCAGCGAACCACTTCCAGCTCACGTGCCGAAAGCGAGTGCGGCGCGGCACTGTCGTTGCGCTTGAGGCAATTATAAGCATCGAGCGCCTGCAGCATGATCAGGGTGAGTTCGTTGATCTCGCTCTGGCCGAGACTGTTGCGATTGCCCATGAACCAGAAGACAAGGCGTTGACCATCCGGGGCGTTGACCGGAATGATGACGCTCATCGGGCAATTGTAGTTGATCAGGAGCGCGCGAAGTTCGCGCGGCAAATCCGCGTCGGGTTCGGCGTCCTTTTCCAGCAGATGCCAGGAGCGCGGCATGACCGAATCGCGCGTGCGCAACAGCATTGGACAACGGCGAACGAGCTGATGGCGATCGAATTCACGTACGAATTGAGCCGGCATCGTGCCTTCGATGAGCAACGGCGTCATCATCGGGTCGTCGGGAACCGGGGCGTTCATGAGAGCCATATGGCTGAAGCCAAAAGCTGACCCGGTCCGTTCCAAGGCCAGTGCAAAGGCCGCTTGTGTCCGAGCAGCAGCCAACTCGGCAGAAAGCAGCAATTGTCTCTCGGCAGTAATGATATAGGACATATGAGTTGAAGCGCCCACAGCGTGTTATCGTTATCAAATACCGGATTTAGGAGTGAATGCTAGACGCAAAAATACCACAGGACCAGAAATAATTTCATTTTCATATATTTTAATATTCAGTCATGCAAAACTACGCAAATCTTCGCCCAAAATGGTCATTAAGCGTAAAAATAGCGTTTCCGTTAGCCTAATTTCGACGAAGCCATACAATTTGCGTCGACCTCGACAGCTAGGGAGCAACCCGACGAAGCGCATTTGCCCGGTCAAAATGAGGCCCGAATGTGCGTTTGGACAGGGGAGATCCCGAGCTGGCAAAGAGCCGCGGCTTGATCCAAAACTGTCCCATGCTTCATGTTAGGATTAACCGTTTGTCACAGCATCAGTTCGGTTCCATCTCTCGTTCCTGAGGTCCGCCGGTGCTCAATTTTCTCGTCGCCAGCTCTTGCATGGGTGCAAGCGGCCGGGAGTTTCATCAAATGATGCGTTGCCGCATCGGCGCGCCTTGCGAAGGCCCAAAGCGGTTGCTATCGGTCTTGCCAAGGTAATCGCTTGCAGGCGTATGACTCATGGATTTTCGCTTCTTCCCGCAGCTTGCGGCGCGCTGCTGTCAAACGCTGTTGTGGTTCGTCACCGGCGTTTCGCTTCTGCTTGTTTCGCCTGTGCTTGCCGAAGCGGCTGGCGTTGCCGGCGGCACGCCGATGCGGTTCTTGCTCGTTCACGGCGAGATGGGCCAGTGCCGTGCCGATAATACATGTCCGGACTGGATCTCCGCCGAAGGGCAGATCATGGCAGATACGCCGCGGAAGCTGCAGAAAATCCTGAAACAGGTCGGCGATCGCAAGTTGCCCATAATCGTCAGTTCGCCAGGCGGCGATGTCAAAGCAGCCATGGAGATGGCTCGTATCATTCGGAAGCAGAAGCTTTCGATCGCAGTCGGGCGTACTCGCTCGCGGGCATGCCCCTATGCCGAGCCGATCTGCTCGGCAGCTTTTGCCAAGGACGGCTCGATAACAGGACAGCCATTCTCGGATGGCGCAATCTGCTTTTCGGCCTGCCCGCTGTTTTTTGCAGGCGGTGTCCAGCGCGTTTCCAGCCCCTTCGCGCTGCTGGGCGTTCATCAGATCACAACGACCTACAGCGAGGTGCGTGTCCAGTACCGCACCGAATATGAGATGGTGGATGGCAAGCGCAAGGTCATCTCCAAGAGAGAGATCGGCCGTAAATTCGTCGGCAAGTACGATACGACCAAGCTCGACAAGGCGCAGAGGGCGAGGCTGGTCAGCTTCCTCGACAAGATGGGCGTGGACCGGGGACTTGTCGATCTGATGCTTGGAACCGACCCGAACGGCATTCATCTGATTTCGCAGATGGACGCGTTGAGGCTGAGGCTGACGACGGAGCTCGCCGATGCCGATGCGCTGGTCTCGGCGCGCAACTGTAGGGACAATCAATCGATTTCCGATTGTGCCGCGCCGGCACCGTCGGCAGCTCCTGCGCCGATGACCAGCGCATCGGCAATGGCCGGCAAGTAGTCACTCCCGGCCTTAGCTATCCTTGGCTTTGGCTTTCGCCATGATTTTTTCCAGGAAGCCCAGCAATAGCGCGGACACGACGAAGGCCAGATGGATGATGGTGAACCACATCAGCTTGGCGTTGTCGTATTGAGTGGCGTTCAGGAAGATCTGCAGCAGGTGGATCGAGGAAATGGCGACGATCGAGGATGCGACCTTGATCTTGAGGCTGCCTGAATCGAGCTTGCCGAGGAAGGAAACCTCACCCTCGGCCTCGTCGAAGCGGCTGACGAAATTCTCGTAGCCGGAAATCATCACCATGACGATCAGGCTCGCCACCAGGGCGGCATCGATTAGGCCGAGGATCGCAAGGATCATATCGGCCTCTTCATAGACCAGCACGTTGATCGCGACCTTGTAGAACTTGTAAGCGAACGAAACGGCGTAGACGGCGAGTGAGGCGGCAAGACCGAGATAGAAGATCACCAGAAGCCAGCGACTGGAGAGAATGATGCGCTCGACCAGCAATTCCAGGGACTTCATATCTTTTCCTTCTTCCGCGGTTTGATTGGACGCCGAAAATAGGCATGCCGGCATCGTGAGACAAGGCGGCGCGTTTCGATAGGGAGGGGCTTCGCCAACTATTCACACCCGAAACATATTGGTTTATCCCGACAGGGAAATGACCGTATGTTTGGGGGCGAGACTTATGGCGACGACAGTGGCATCCGATATCGAGATTGCGCGCGCGGCGAAGAAGCTGCCGATTATGGAGATCGGTGCCAAGCTCGGTATTCCGGCGGAAGATCTCGCACCTTACGGTTACGACAAGGCAA
This sequence comes from Martinezella dioscoreae, assembly GCF_009176305.1. Lineage (GTDB taxonomy): Bacteria > Pseudomonadota > Alphaproteobacteria > Rhizobiales > Rhizobiaceae > Rhizobium > Rhizobium dioscoreae. The sequence goes on from NZ_BLAJ01000001.1 coordinate 647,033, forward strand.
AGATCGGTGCAGCGTTCATTGCAGCACAGGCTGGCAAGAAGGACGGCAAACTGATCCTCGTCACGGCGATCAACCCGACGCCTGCGGGTGAGGGCAAGACCACCACGACGGTTGGCCTTGGCGACGGCCTGAACCGCATCGGTAAGAAGGCCGTGGTCTGCGTACGCGAGGCGTCGCTCGGCCCATGCTTCGGCGTGAAGGGCGGGGCGGCCGGCGGCGGCTATGCGCAGGTTATCCCGATGGAAGATATCAACCTCCATTTCACCGGCGATTTCCATGCGATCACCTCTGCCCATAATCTGCTTGCCGCGCTGATCGACAACCATATCTATTGGGGCAACGAGCAGAATATCGATATCAGGCGCATCACCTGGCGCCGCGCAATGGATATGAACGACCGCGCATTGCGCGATATCGTCTCCTCGCTCGGCGGCGTTGCGAACGGCTTTCCGCGCGAAGGTGGCTTCGATATCACCGTCGCCTCCGAGGTGATGGCCATCCTTTGTCTGGCATCCGATCTCAAGGATCTGGAAAAGCGGCTCGGCAACATCATCATCGGCTATCGCCGCGACCGTACGCCCGTTTATGCCCGCGACCTGAAGGCCGACGGCGCCATGGCCGTGCTCCTGAAGGACGCCATGCAGCCGAACCTTGTGCAGACGTTGGAGAACAATCCGGCACTGGTGCATGGCGGTCCCTTCGCCAATATCGCCCATGGCTGCAACTCGGTGATTGCGACGCGCACGGCACTGAAGCTTGCCGATTACGTCGTGACGGAAGCCGGCTTCGGCGCCGATCTGGGTGCGGAGAAATTCTTCGATATCAAATGCCGCAAGTCCGGGCTCTCGCCGGATGCCGCCGTCATCGTCGCGACCGTGCGGGCCTTGAAGATGAATGGCGGCGTCAAGAAGGACGATCTCGGCAGGGAGAATGTCGAGGCTTTGGTGAAGGGCTGCGCCAATCTCGGCCGGCATGTCGCCAATGTCCGCAAGTTCGGCGTGCCTGTCGTCGTCGCAATCAATCATTTCGTTTCGGACACGGAAGCCGAAATCGAGGCGCTGAAGAATTATGTCGCCCGTCTCGGCGCCGAGGCCATCCTTTGCCGGCACTGGGCCGAGGGCTCGGCGGGCATAACCGATCTCGCGCACAAAGTGGTCGAGCTTGCCGAATCCGGCCAGGCGAAATTCCAGCCGCTCTATCCCGATAATCTTCCCTTGCTGGAGAAGATCGAGATCGTGGCCTCCAAGATCTACCATGCCGGCGAGGTGACGGCTGACAAGGCCGTGCGAGATCAGCTCAGGTCCTGGGAGGATCAGGGTTACGGGCATCTGCCGGTCTGCATGGCGAAGACGCAATATTCCTTCTCGACCGATCCAAATGTTCGGGGAGCACCCGAAGGCCATATCGTACCCGTTCGCGAGGTACGCCTTTCAGCCGGGGCCGGCTTCGTCGTCGTCATCACCGGCGAGATCATGACCATGCCCGGCCTGCCGAAATCGCCGGCAGCCGAGAGGATTTTCCTTAATGATCAGGGCTACATCGAAGGACTATTTTAAGTTCAGAATCCGATTCAACCGAGGCCGTTTGAACTCAGAACCTCTGCCGATTCGGCTCCACCTGCAGCAGAGTGCGATGCGGTTCAAGGGAGAAAAACCGCCCGTTCGCTTGACGCCATCGGCAACAGGATCGACAACGGACACCGACATCATCGGATGGAAGAGTGGAGGCAGATCGTGACTGCAGACAGCCGTGCCAGCTTGGACGATATACGCGCCTTCCATGCGAAAATGATGGCTGCCGCCAGCAACTCGGTGGATGAAAGGCTAGAGCGGGCCTTCCGCCAGGTGCCGCGCGAAGCCTTCATGGGACCGGGGCCTTGGCAGATCGTGGTCAAGGGACGCTATCTCGAAACGCCGAGCAGCGATCCTGCCTTTCTCTATCAGAATGTTCTGGTCTCCCTGGACAGATCGAAGGGCATCAACAATGGCGAGCCGTTTCTCCATGCCGCTTTCCTGGGTGCCGTCGCGCCCAAGCCCGGCGAAACCGTCGTTCAGATCGGCACGGGGACGGGATACTACACCGCCATTCTCTCAACGCTGGTGACACCGGGTGGGCATGTCCATGCCATCGAGATCGATGAGGTATTGGCCGGCCGCACGCGAGACAACCTCGCCTCCTATAAAGACGTTTCCGTCATCTGTGCCGATGCGACTTCGTTCGAGCTTCCGGATGCCGATCTGATCTATGTGAGTGCCGGCGTGGTGGCGCCGCCGAAGTCATGGCTGCAGGCGTTGCGACCCGGAGGCCGGCTCATCGTGCCCTGGCAGGCGAATGAGAGGGTCGGGCTTGCCGTCATAATTACCCGCGAGGATACCGGATTCAGCGCTCGTGCTTTGATGCCCGCCTATTTCATCCCCTGCATCGGGGCATCCGATCCCATGCAATCCGCGAAAATTCCGAATGGCGGCGAGGCTCGCTCCATTCGGTCGGTTTGGCTCACTCAGGAGCGAGCGCCGGACGAAACGGCGGTGGCGATCTATAGAGACCTATGGTTCTCGAATGTAGGCCTCGGGATATGAAGAGATTCAAAGATCATCGTGGGACCAAGCCCACGACGCGTTTCTAGTGGCAGTAACGAAAGCCGCCATTCCTTTCGATGACGTCGAGATGAAAATGGGTCTCGTGGGCAGCGTCGCTTTCCGGGTCTAGAACCGTCGTGAAATAGAGGCAGGCAGACGCACTGGCCGCACGCTGGAATGCGCCTGTCAGCGTCGGATCTTCGCGGCGTGGCTCGATTGCGATGGTCTTGCCGTTTTCGAAGGTAAAACTCGCGACATCTATGGCGTTGCCGCGGGCATGCTCGGAGATCTTGCCGGTGGAAGCATTGTTGCGCAGCCGGCAGACATAGGTCGATGCCTGATTGATCGTGACGATCTTGCCATTGTCCAATGCCGTCGCTGATGGAATGACGCTTTCCTTCATCCATTGAGCCAAAGCGAGAGCGGCTTCGCAGCGCATTTTCCCTTCGGGCTTGAATTCTATGCCCGGCAGCGGAGAGCTAAGCGCGATCGGCTTGTCGATGCCGCAGCCATTGCCATCGTCGATGCGGGCGATCTCTTTGAAAGTCGCTCCGATGGCGGTCAGCGCCTTTAGGCAGGCCTGGTGCTGATCATCCGGTTCGGAAGCGATGGTCAGGGGCGGACGGGGAGGGCCTTGCATCTGTTGGCCGTTTGTCTGTTCCTCCGGCCGTGGCGCCGGCTTTTCTTCCGGTTGAGCCGTCGGCTTTTCCGCCGGAACGACAGGGCCGTCCGGTGATGCCGAGGGTTTTTCTGCCGGGATCGGCGCTTTGCCATCCGGCTGAACTTGTTCCTGATCCGGTTTTTGCTCGGGTATCGGGCCGGTCTGCGGGAGAGAGGCGGCCATGAAAAGGACGGCGGCGGAGACTAATGAAACAATTCTAAACAGCATCAAGTAATTCAGCCAATTCTAATGATGATGCCGATAGAACGCATGAGGCTGTCATTTCGTTGCAATTCAGCAACGTTCGCCTCTTGTCTTAAAAGGTGACAATTTTATTCATGATTAAGTGCGCCGAATATATTGACAATAATACTCATGTTTTTTATGCGGCAGAAAGAAGGCGGAATATTTCCGCCCGTTAACAAGATAACCTAGCCAGCCCCTTGCCTGCTTTCGACGCAGCAACCAGCCAGCCCGGTGAAGCAATTCGAAAGGAATGGTTATGGTTGTCCGGCGCTCACGCTCGGCCCTCTTGGCATGCACCGCGTTTCTCGCTCTCGGGCTGGCGACGACGTCTTTTGCGCAAACAGCCGCTCAAAATGAAGAGGCGACGGGCGAGGCCGCCAAGGGCGATCGAGTCACCAATCTGAAACCGATCGTCGTGAAGGGCAAAGGCAAGGCGAACAAGGATGTGCTTGCCGACTCTCCGACCACGAGCGAGACGACGGCCAAGGACATCGACGACCAGCAAATCACACGTATCGAGGATCTCGGCCGCAGCACCGAAGTCGGCGTCGGCTTCAACCGTACGACCGGCGGCGTCAATATTCGCGGCCTTGGCGACGACCGCGTTTTGACCACCGTCGACGGTATCCAAATTCCTTTCCTTCTTGATGCTTCACGCGAATCGGACGGTGGCATCAACAGCTTCGATTTCAACGCGCTTTCCAGTGTCGATGTCGTGCGCGGCGCTGATTCCAGCCGTGCCGGTTCGGGTGCTCTCGGCGGAGCTTTCGTGCTGCGCACGCTGGAGCCGGAAGATCTGATTGCGCCAGGCTCCACCTGGGGTGGCATCTTTAAGTTCGGTTATAATGGTGACGACCGGAGCATTGGCGGTTCGGCCGCTGTTGCCAAGCGCATCGACAATACCGCCGTTCTCTTCCAGGGCGGCTACACCCACGGTCACGAGCTTGAGAACAACGGCGATGTCGGCGGCTATTCGACCAAGCGTACAGAAGCGAATCCGGCTGACTACAATCAGAAAAGCGGCCTGTTCAAGATCCGCCAATATACCGACGTCGGCTCCCTCGGTATTACCGCCGAGCACTACAACAAGGATAAAGACACGGATTTGATGACCTTGCAGAGCCCGACCGGAAACTTCCGGCCCGGCAATTACAATGGTACAGACAATGTCGAGCGCAATCGCGTGTCGCTCGATTACAAATATGAAGCCGAGAATGCCGATTCACTGCTTGATACAGCCAATGCCGTTTTCTACTGGCAGAATCTCGTGCGTGAAACCGGTACCGCGGGTTACAGATACACGTCGGTTATTGGCGACTATTCTCGTCTTAACGAAATGGAAGACCGCAGTATCGGCTTCAGCGGCAACGCGTCGAAGTCTTTCGACACCGGCAACCTGCATCACCAGCTCACCTTCGGTCTCGACGTCGCCTTTGACAAGGTTCACCAGTACTCAGCCGGCAAGGATAGCTGCAGCAACCCACGCTGGCGCGCTACTTGTGCATTCCTCCATACCAACCAGTCCGACATGCCCGATGTCGATGGCAAGCGCGTCGGCGCCTTCATCGACGACAAGATCGAGTTGGGCTCCAGCAATTTCTATCTGACGCCGGGTCTGCGCTTCGACTGGTATGATTACTCGCCGAAGAACACGGCTGCCTATCGTGATAGCGCGAACTATGATGGCCTGCCCCCCGGACAATCCGACAGCCGCTTCTCGCCGAAGCTGCGCGCATCCTATCAGCCGCAGGACAATGTCGAACTTTATGCGCAGTGGGCGATGGCCTTCCGTGCACCTAACGTCAGCGAACTCTATGTGAACTACGGCGTACCTGGCGGCTACGTCAACATCGGCAATCCGAACCTGAAGCCCGAGACCAGCAACGGCATCGAAATCGGCACCAACCTCGGCGATGACGATTTCGGCGGCCATATCGGCGCCTTCTATAACAAGTACAAGAACTTCATCGACACGCTGAATTATCGCGATCCTACGGGCACCTATCCGCTCGGGATCACTGAATACTTCAACCGCGCCAATGTCCGCATGTTCGGTATCGAGGTCAACGCGCACAAGACGTTCGACAATGGCATCCACGTCAAGGGCTCGCTTGCCTATGTCAACGGCAAGGATTCCGATACTGGCCAGTGGATCGGCTCCGTCGCTCCGGCCAAGGCGGCCTTCACTGTCGGCTATGCGGCTGATGTCTGGGGAACGGACCTGACTTTCATCACCGCGGCGCGCGAGGCGAAGAAGACAGGCGATACGCTGCAAACCCCTGCCTACGGTATCTTCGATCTCACAGCCTGGTGGGAACCGGAGCAGGTGAAGGGCCTTAGCATTCGCGGCGGCGTCTACAACATCTTCAACAAGACCTATTACGACGCTCTCAACGCACCGTCCTATAGCGGCACGCTGACCCAGCCTGCTTCCTATTATTCCGAACCCGGTCGGACCTTCAAGCTGACGCTGACGCAACGGTTCTAAGCCGTTACATCGATGCAGCAAACTTGGGCGATGCTTCGGCATCGCCTCTTTTTTGCTCTCCCGCGTGGCATCGGGCGATCTGCGCAATTGTAAATGGCAGCGTTCGATGCTATTCGAACAACGCAGTCTTTAACCGTCGAGAAAAGAAGAGAGGAGGACCGTATGACCAAGATAGTCTGGCATATTCGCCAGTTCGGTCCGACTCGTGCCCTGCAGATGCGTTTGCAGGGCTGATCAGAGGCTGTTTTCTCACTCAATCCTTCTGGTCTGCCCTTTGGGCGACGCGAGCTCGCGCACCTACGTGGCCGCGTCATGACATGTTTTCGAGCATTGGCCTGCTTTGGCCATCGGCATAGGCGTAGCGCGGCAAAAGGAGCCGCCGGCGATGTCTTGAGATGCTCGATCGAGACCGGAAAAGACCATGACTCTGATCAATCTCCGCAATCTGGGCGTCACCATGGGTGCGCCGCTGTTTTCCAATCTCAATTTCACGGTGGATGCCGGTGACCGCGTCGGCATCGTCGCCGCGAATGGACGCGGGAAGACCACGCTGCTCAACTGCATCACGGGCAGGCAGGAGCCGACCACAGGTGAGATCACCCGCGCCCGGGGCTTGCGCGTCGGCTATGTCGAACAGAACGTGCCGGCGAACCTGCTGGACGTCTCCTTCTATGATGCCGTTATGCGCGCTTTGCCTCAGGAGCAAGTCGCGAGCGAGAGCTGGCGTGTCGACGTCACTCTCGATTCGCTTGATGTACCTGATGCGATGCGGGAGAGGACGTTGGCGCAGCTCAGCGGCGGCTGGCAGCGGCTTGCCGTGCTTGCCCGGGTCTGGGTGACGGAACCCGACGTGCTGCTGCTCGACGAGCCGACCAACCATCTCGATCTCGCCAAGATCGCACTGCTGGAGGATTGGCTGAATGCCTTGCCGCGCGATGTGCCCGTCATCATCGCCAGCCACGACCGCGCCTTCCTCGATGCCGTCTGCAATCGAACCCTGTTCCTGCGCCAGGATCAGTCGCAAACCTATGCGCTGCCGTATAGCAGGGCGCGTGCGGCGCTGGACGAGGTCGATGCCTCGGACGAGCGGCGATATCAGAAAGAGATGAAGACGGCGCAGCAGCTGCGCAAGCAGGCGGCCAAACTCCACAATATCGGCGTCAATTCCGGCAGCGATCTCCTGACGGTGAAGACGAAGCAATTGAAGGCGCGGGCCGAGAAGCTGGAGGACAGCGCGAGACCGGGCTACCGTGAGCGTTCCTCCGGCTCGATCAAGCTCGCCAATCGTGGCATCCACGCCAAGGTCCTGCTGACGCTGGAGGATGCCTCGGTGACGACGCCTGATGGTACGTTGTTATTCAAGACCGGCCAGCAGTGGATTTGTCAGGGCGACCGCATCGTGTTGCTCGGGCAGAATGGTGCCGGCAAGACGCGGTTTGTCGAGATGATCCGTAGGGCGATCGCCGATCCGTCTGCCGGCGGCCCAATCAAGCCGACGCCGTCTCTAGTGTTGGGTTACAGTGATCAGGCGCTCTCCCATCTCGGTGAAAAGGATACGCCGCTCGGCATGATCACGCGCTTGTTCGAGCTCGGCGAACAACGCGCCCGCACGCTGCTGGTCGGTGTTGGCATCGGTATCGACATGCAGGGGAAGGAGATCGGCCGTCTGTCTGGCGGGCAGAAGGCGCGGCTCGCCATGCTGGCGCTGCGGCTGACCAATCCAAACTTCTACCTGCTGGACGAGCCGACAAACCATCTGGATATCGACGGCCAGGAGGCGCTGGAGGGCGAACTGACGGCAAATGAGGCGAGCTGCCTTCTCGTCTCGCACGATCGCAGTTTCGTGCGATCGATCGGCAATCGCTTCTGGCTGATCGACCGGAAGCGATTGGTCGAAGTGGATGGGCCGGAGGAGTTCTTCGAGGCGGCGAGAGGGCAGGCGTGAGGAGGGCGGAATCCTCAGGCGGCCGACGGGTGCGAAAACAGATTGGCCGCCATAAAATCCACAAAGGCACGTATCTTCGGGGACAGGTAGCGGCTCGTGGGCCACAATACGCGAAAGATGCCTGTCTTCGCGATATGGTCTTCGAGCAGCGGCACAAGCTGGCCGTCCGCGATTTGCGTGCTGACGGCAAAGGGCGGCAGGCACGTGATGCCGAAGCCGTTTTCGGCTAGGTGGATGAGCGGTTCGATGGTGCTGGCGATCGTCGTCGTCGGCAAAGCGAGCCGCAACTCCTCCCCATTGCGCGCCAGAGGCCACGGCTCCAGCTTGCCCGTGCTGGGATAGCGATGATGCAAGCATTTGTGCTGAAGCAGGTCTTCAGGTGCAAGCGGGATTCCTTCCGCTTTCAGATAGTTGGGTGCGGCGACGATTTGAAAGCGGAATGTACCGAGCTTGCGGCTCATCAGCCTCGTATCCCTGACATCGCCGGTTCGGATGACCGCATCGAATCCCTCCTCGATCACATCGACCAGCCGATCGGTAAAATCCAGATCCAGCGTGATATCGGGATAGGTGCGCATGAAGGCCGATATCGCCGGCATCAACAGCATTCCGGCCAGGGGGAGGCTGACGCGAAGGTGGCCGCGAGGAGCCGCATGCGATTTCGAAAGCTCCGCCTGAGCCGTATCCAGCTCTGAGATGATGCGCCGGCAGGTGTCGAGGAAGAAGCTGCCTTCTTCGGTCAGCGTCATGCTGCGGGTCGAGCGGTGAAAGAGGCGAACGCCCATCTCCCGCTCCAGGCGGGCGATTGCCTTGCCGACGGCGGAGCTCGAAAGACCGAGCCGGCGCGCGCCCGCAACGAAGCTGCCGCCTTCCGCCGTCTGTACGAAGATCCCAAGCGTTCCAAGCCTATCCATCACGGCTCCCGATTGCGGAATATAATTCCGATCTTATGTGAATACCGGATCATTTATCCGCTATCTCACTCTCGATATCCAGTGCCGGTGCGGCACATGAAGCCGCTTTTTCGAAAGGAACCGCAATGGATACGATTTCCGCCCATTTCACCGCCCAGCCGCAGCCGACCACCTTCATCGTCAATGTCATCCACGTTCATCCCGGCAAGCAGGAAGAAGCCTTCCGCGTGATCCAGGATGTTGTTCACTATGTCGCCGAACGGAAAGAAGGATTCCTCTGGAGCAATCTTGCCAAGAGCACGGACGGCCTGACGGTTGTGAATATCGAAGCCATCAAGGGCGCCGGCAATGTCGACGAATTCTTCTCCGATCCAGTTTTTGTCGAGAAATTCCGCAGGCTCGATGACGTTTCGACAAGTGAATTCCACACCTACACTGTTGGCGATCTGGTTTTGCCGAAGCTCGGCGGCGGTGAAGGCGCCAGTGTCTAAGGCGTTGTAATCGATAGCAAGCAGATGCCGCCTCTTCGTTGCCGGAAACTTTCCTTCCATCTTCCGCTTGCGCATCGCGGCATCTCACGCTAACAATTCCCGCCATGAACACGTCCTTGAACAACATTGCAGTTTGGTGGTGGGCACGCTGAGGCGGCCTCGACCAATCGTGTTCAAAGACGACGAGTGAGCCGCCCGAGATTTCGAGGCGGCTTTTTTGTTATATTGGCCGCCTGTCATCCGGGCCCGACAACGGAGTGAGGAACAATGGTAACGATCCTTCGGGATGATGGTGCGGAAATCTACGAGACGAAGGGCGGTATCACTGTCACTCGGCAGCGCCGGCCGACGCCCTATGCGGATGCGGTTTCATCCTATATCGACAAGCTCGATGAGCGCCGCGGCGCCGTCTTCTCCTCCAACTACGAATATCCGGGCCGCTATACGCGTTGGGATACCGCCATCGTCGATCCGCCGCTCGGCCTGTCCTGCAACGGGCGCGATGTCTGGATCGAAGCCTATAACGAGCGCGGCGAAGTCATTCTCGGCTTCATCGCGGAGAAGCTGAAGACCGTTTCCGAGGTGGTGCTTGGCGCCTCGGCGCCGCGCCGGCTCGATCTCACGGTCAAGACGCCGGATCGTGTTTTCACCGAGGAAGAGCGCTCGAAGATGCCGACGGTCTTCACCGTGCTGCGCGCCGTGACCGATCTATTCTATTCCCAGGCCGATGCCAGCATCGGCTTCTACGGCGCCTTCGGCTACGATCTGGCGTTCCAGTTCGACGCAATCGATCTGAAGCTCAAGCGCCCGGACGACCAGCGCGACATGGTGCTCTACCTGCCGGACGAAATCCTTGTGGTGGACAACTATTCCGCCAAGGCCTGGATCGATCGCTACGATTTCGCCAAGGGCGAGGTATCGACGGAAGGCAAGTCCGGCGAGATCGCGCCCGAGCCGTTCCGGCACACCGATGCGATCCCGCCGAAGAGCGATCATCGCCCTGGCGAATATGCCGAACTGGTGGTCAAAGCGAAGGAGAGCTTCCGCAAGGGCGACCTCTTCGAAGTCGTGCCCGGCCAGAAGTTCATGGAGCGCTGCGAGAGCAAACCATCAGATATTTCCAAGCGCCTGAAGGCGATCAATCCGTCGCCCTATTCCTTCTTCATCAATCTCGGCAATCAGGAATATCTCGTCGGCGCTTCGCCTGAAATGTTCGTGCGCGTATCGGGCCGCCGCATTGAGACCTGCCCGATTTCGGGCACGATCAAGCGCGGGGACGATCCGATCGCCGACAGCGAGCAGATCCTGAAGCTCTTGAATTCCAAGAAGGACGAGTCGGAACTCACCATGTGCTCCGACGTCGACCGAAACGACAAGAGCCGCGTCTGCGAGCCGGGTTCGGTCAAGGTCATCGGCCGCCGGCAGATCGAGATGTATTCGCGCCTCATCCACACGGTCGACCATATCGAGGGCCGCCTGCGCGACGATATGGACGCCTTCGACGGCTTCCTGAGCCACGCCTGGGCCGTCACCGTCACCGGCGCGCCGAAGCTCTGGGCCATGCGCTTCATCGAGAGCCATGAAAAGAGCCCGCGGGCCTGGTATGGCGGCGCGATCGGCATGGTCGGCTTCAATGGCGACATGAACACCGGCCTGACGCTGCGCACCGTTCGCATCAAGGATGGCATTGCCGAGGTGCGGGCAGGCGCGACGCTGCTCAACGACTCGATCCCCGAGGAAGAAGAAGCCGAAACCGAACTGAAGGCCTCCGCCATGCTTTCCGCCATCCGTGACGCCAAAACCGGCAATTCCGGCAAACAGCAACGCGACGTTGCTTCCGTCGGCAAGGGCGTGAAGATCCTGCTCGTCGACCATGAGGACAGCTTCGTCCATACGCTTGCCAACTACTTCCGCCAGACGGGTGCAACGGTTTCGACCGTGCGCACGCCGGTGCCGGAAGAGGTCTTCGACCGGCTCGACCCGGATCTCGTCGTACTGTCGCCGGGTCCTGGCAATCCAAAGGATTTCGATTGCAAGGCGACGATCAAGAAGGCGAGGGCGCGCAACCTGCCGATCTTCGGCGTCTGCCTGGGCCTGCAGGCGCTGGCCGAAGCCTATGGCGGCGAGCTGCGCCATCTGGCGATCCCGATGCATGGCAAGCCCTCGCGCATCCGCGTGCTGGAGCCCGGTCTGGTCTTTTCCGGTCTTGGCCGTGAAGTGACCGTTGGCCGCTACCACTCGATCTTCGCCGATCCGTCGAGCCTGCCGCGCGACTTCATGATCACGGCCGAGAGCGAAGACGGCACGATCATGGGCATCGAGCATGTGAAGGAGCCGATCGCGGCCGTGCAGTTCCATCCGGAATCGATCATGACGCTCGGCGGCGATGCCGGCATGCGGATGATCGAGAATGTCGTGGCGCATCTGGCGCGGCGGGCGAAGACGAAGGCCGCCTGAGACGAGCGTTTAGAATTCGGAGGTTTGATAGCCCCATGCACTCGGAAAAAGTGCATGGGGCTATTTTTATGCCTTGAAAGAGCCAACAAACCGCTGAAAGAATTGAATGATGGCAGGGGCGTTCAGTCGGTGATCTCAAGAATATTCAAGGGCGTTTTCTTCGCCGTTCTTGCCGTCATGCTCCTCGTCGGCCTTGGCATCGTCGTACCGCGGCCGCTCTGGCATGACGAACCGACTGCACGCACCGCGCACTCGCGGCAAATCCTCATGCTCAGCAATCCCATCCATACGGACATTGCCATCCCCATCGATGATGACCTCCTGAACCGTTTCGCCTTCCTGCGAACGGCCGGGCTCGATCTCGACAATCCCAATTTGCGGTATCTTATCTTCGGCTGGGGCGGCCGAAGCTTTTATACGGAAACGCGAACTTGGGCCGATTTGAAGGCCGGTCCACTCCTTAAAAGCTTCACGCTGGATCGCTCCGTTATTCATACGGGGTTGACGGGCGATATTCCACTGGACGCTCCCGCCATCACTGCGATCAGAATTGATGCCGAAGGCCTGGAACGGCTCAAGCAATTCATTTTCGACAGCTTCGAACAGACGAACGACCAACCGAGCCGGTTGATCGGCAGCAATTACGGGCCGAACGATGCGTTCTTCGAGGCACGGGAACATTTCAATGCGCTGATGGGATGCAATACCTGGACTGCTGCAGGGCTGAGGCAGGCGGGATTGACCTCCGGCCTTTGGACGTCGCTGCCGTGGATGCTGCGAATGTCCTTGCGGCTGCATAATGACGATGAACGCTTCGCGGCAAGCCATAGCCTGCCTTGACGCGGTTTGACTTGCTTCAGGTTGTATCCTAATCTTTGCGTCGTTCCTGTGGGGCACATCGGCATCGGGCCGAAAGGGCTAGGCCTGCCCGCTGATATCATTCAGCAGGAGTCTGCCATGCCAACCCTCGATACCTACCGCAAGCAAGCCAAGCTACTGATGCGCTGGCACAAAGAGCGTGACTATTCCATCGGCGGAAGAGTCCGAATGCTCGATCGTTTCAAGGAGCTGACGGATCGCGAGATCCTGGCGATGAAGTTCCCCCTAACGCTAGCGCAGGAGATCGTTGCGGTCGAAGCGGGTCACAGGAGCTGGGCGGAATTGAAGTCCGTCGCAGCGGACGCGCCGAAGATGCCGGCCCCATTTGCAGAACCGCCGATTTTCAAGAGTGTCATTCCGATCCTTTTCGTGCGGGATGTTACTGCCAGCGCAGTCTTCTTCAGGGAGAAGCTTGGCTTTGCGGAGGAATTTCTGCACGGGTTGCCGCCATTCTACGGTGCTGTGTCGCGCGATGGCATCTGGATTCACTTGCGGCTCGTCTATGAACCCTATTTTGCAGCTGCTGCGGCGAAAGAGGGCGCGCTGATCCTGGCGTCGATTGAGGTTTCGAACGTCCAGGGATTGTTCGAGGAGTTCAAGGCGAAAGGCGTGGAGTTTGCGCAGCCGCTCACCAAGCAGGCTTGGGGAGGCACCGATTTTCATGTGCGCGATCCGGATGGAAACGTGATCTCGTTTGTGACATTCAGGTCGTAACACTTTGATCCGTCGAGGGTTGGCGCAGAGCGGCCATACTCACATATCCTCGCAAGCCTGCCAGCCTTCCTCGAAGACGAGCTTGTCGAGCGGCAGGCGCTCGCGCCATCCCTTCACGGCGAGTTCCGGCATGTCGTAGAGCTCGTCGACATAGCCGACACAGAGCCATGCGACGATCTTCACATGCTCGGGTATGCCGAGGATCGCCTTGATGGCATCTTCATGGAAGATGCTGACCCAGCCGACACCGACGCCCTCGGCTCGTGCGGCAAGCCAGAGATTCTGTACGGCGCAGACGGTCGAGTAGACATCGGTATCCGGATTGTGCGTCCGGCCGAGCACGACGGGACCGCCGCGCTTGGTGTCGCAGGTGATGCAGATGCTGAGCGGCGCCTTGCGAATGCCTTCCAGTTTCAACCGCTGATACTGCGCGCGACGATCACCTTCGAACATCGCGGAGGCTTCCTCATTGGCCTGATGGAAGGCCTGCCATACGCGTTCACGCGTTTCTGGCTGACGGATCAGGATGAAATTCCATGGCTGCATGAATCCGACCGACGGTGCCGAATGGGCAGCCTCGAGCAAGCGCCGGACGACATCGTCAGGAAGGGGATGGGGCCGGAATTGGTCGCGCACGTCGCGCCGGGTCTCGATGGCGCGATAGACGGCGCTGCGTTCCACCTCCGAAAATGCTCCGGCTGCGACCAGATGATCCGATACACCAGCGGGAGCGTCGGCAGCGTAAGGTGTAGCATCGGCAGTCTTTTCAGGAGCGGGCATGTTCAACCGTGATTTTCATTAGGAGGCGGCGGCGTATCGGCCGGTGTCGCCGACCCTTGCACATCAGGCTGAAGCACAGCTTAGCGCTGGATGGCAAGTCAAACTACCAGCGCGCTTTTCCACAGGCGAGCGACAATCGCGCCACCGGATGGCGAATACATGGCGATAATTTGGTGCTAAGAATGATGATTGACTTATAAACAGTCGACATGCCCAACTGCAGTGTAAGCGGCAAGATTGCATGTCACCAGTCCAAGCGTCAAAATCACCCCATGACACGCTGCCCAAAAGAGCGAATGGGCGCGCATGGTCGGCTGCGAAGCCGCTGCTGCCAGGACGGCAATGCTTGAGATGAAGATTGCGAAAAGCAAGATGCTTAGCGGCGGAAAGTAAAGCGGAATGATCTGCCAGCAACTTGCAAAACGGTAGGTGCCAGCCGTGTTGTATGCCAGCGCGGCAAGCGCTACCCAAACGAGAGCATGGAATAATATCTTGCGGGTTTCCACGCTCATTCTCAGTTGATCCGTCTATATTCTTTTATTACGAACTTACTGCATTAGATGGATATCAACTTCAAGTTTTAAAAAATGGTGTTTCTATCATCGTGTGCTTCAGTGGCCGGACGACGCCGACCGAAACTGAGTGGGCGATCCAGTCACGTTTTGCTTGTTCTGTTCAGCAACGGCCATTTTTGATGTGAGAGCGAAACTCGCCTTTGACAAACTTGGCATCGTGATCCATATGAGCCGTTAATGAACCGCCTGCGCGAAAATTCGCGCGGGCGGTTTTGCATTTCAACGGCGCCTTCTTTGCAATTCATTCGCATAAGCAGGCGTGAAGACATTTGGAGACGGGCATGAACAGTCAAGGAAACGATACGATCAGGCGGCTCGCCCTTTGGGGCATTCCGCTGTCGCTCGGCGTCATGGGGCTGAAGATGCTGGCCTGGTGGCTGACGGGTTCCGTGGCGCTTCTGTCCGATGGACTTGAATCGCTCGTCAATGTCGTTGCTGCCTTCATCGCCTTCTTCGTCATCCGTTACGCGCAGAAGCCGGCCGATCACGATCATCCCTTCGGTCATCACAAGGCGGAATATCTTTCCGCCGTCACCGAAGGCGTGATGATCGTCGTTGCAGCGCTGATGATCGTGCAGGAGGCGGTCGGCCATCTCGCAAATCCGCAGCCGATGCAGGCGCCGGTGCTCGGTCTCGCGATCAACTTTGTCGCCGGCGTCATCAACGGTATCTGGGCTCTGACGCTGATCCGGGCCGGCCGGACATATCGCTCGCCGGCATTGACGGCGGATGGCCAGCACATCATGTCGGATGTCTATACTTCGATCGGCGTGCTCATCGGCCTGTTGCTGGCGCTCGGCACCGGCCATCCGATCTTCGACCCCGTGCTTGCCATTCTCGTTGCCATCAACATTCTCTACCAGGGCTGGAAGGTCATCTCCGCTTCGATCGACGGGCTTATGGATAAGGCCGTTCTGCCGGAAGAGGAGAATGTCATCAAGGATGCGATTGCCAGAAACGCCGAGGGTTCGCTCGGCGTTCATGATCTGAAGACACGCAGGGCAGGGGCCGTGACCTTCGTCGATTTCCATATGGTCGTACCCGCCGCCATGCCGGTGCGAGAGGCACATCGAATCTGCGACCGCCTTGAAGATGCCATACGGGCGATCCATGCGGGCGCCGAAATAACCATTCATGTGGAGCCGGAGGGCGAAAAAGCCCATGGTATCCGCGTCAAAGTGATCAAGGAGACCTGAGATGCCTAAGACCGATGTGTCCGGCCTGTCGATGCTCGGCAACCAGACTGAGACCGCCAGCAATCCGGAAGAAGCCGTTCTGGAGAAGGTGCCATCCGGCCACGCCGGCACTGATTATGTCGTGCGCTTCACCGCGCCCGAATTCACCTCGCTTTGCCCGATGACGGGACAGCCGGATTTCGCCCATATCGTCATCGACTACATTCCCAATGAATGGCTGGTGGAATCGAAGTCGCTGAAGCTCTTCCTGCATTCCTTCCGCAATCATGGCGCATTCCACGAGGATTGCTCGATCTATATCGCCAAGCGCCTAGTGGATCTGCTGCAGCCGAAGTGGCTGCGCATCGGCGCTTATTGGTATCCGCGCGGCGGCATTCCGATCGATGTCTTCTGGCAGACCGGCAAGCCGCCGGAGGGTGTATGGCTGCCGGACCAGGGCGTGCAGCCCTATCGCGGCCGAGGCTGAATGAAAAAAGCCGCCATCAGGGGATGGCGGCTTTTCTGATGGATTCGATGAGATTGCGGCTCAGGCAAACGAGTTGTCGTCGCCATCGTCATAGGACGAGTCGTCATAATCATCGTCCTGAGCGTCTTGGGCAGCGTCCTGGGCATAATCGGCCGCCCTCTGATCATTCTGATCACTATTGTCGTCATTGCCGAAATAGTTGTTGTTGATGATCGTTTCCTGAACCGGCTGTTCGGCTGCGTTGGCCGCAGTACCCCCGAAGAGGCCACTGCCGGCATTTCCACCGAAGAGCCCGCCGCCAGTGCCGCCCAGATGCGGGCTGAAGAGGCTGGAGAGCGATTCCGCCAGCATCACGCCGCCGGCAACCCCGGCTGCCGTGCCAAGCGCACCGCGCAGGAAGCTGCCGCCAGCCGAAGGCGTTGCCGCCTGCTGGCTCCATGGGCCGGATGGCTGTGGCTGGCCAGCCCAGGGGCCGGACTGAGGCGCATTGCGGGCATAGTCGTCATAGAGACGACCCTGCTGCTGCGGGCTGGTCCCCTGCGGCGCTGGCACAGGCTGCTGCTGGCCGCCGCCGAAGAGCGAGCCGATTCCGCCGAGGAAACCGCCGCTCTGGCCCTGCGGGTGATTGTCGGCGCCCTGCTGCTCGAGTTCGTGCACGCGGGCTTCGAGCTGCTGGATGCGGTCAGCTGCAGCCTTCATGCCCTGTTCCTGCAAGATGACGGCCTGCGCCAGGAAATAAGGCGCATAAGGCTGGTCGCGGACTGCCTGGTTGATAAAGGCCTCCGCATCGGCGTCGCGCTGCGTGCTGGCGGCACCGCGCACGCGATCGAAGAGAGAGGCGAGCAATTGACGTTCTTCTGGCGACATGATGGCCTCCTTGGCTATCTGTGCTGCAAATTCGGGGCGCGGTTTCTAACCGCGCTGACCTGACGTAGGATCAAATCTCGGCTTTTCAAAGCCATTCAAGTTACATTTCGGTAATCCGCAACCATAACACCATGTTGTCAGTCGCTATTCCCGCCTTGTCTTTTTCCGGCATTGTTTTACGCATTGAGTCGCACTATGTGCGGTGAACGACGCATCATGCTGGAGAGTTGAATGAACGACGAAGACGAACAGGAAGACAAGAAGACCGAGCAGCCCTTGGGCAAGGACGCGGAGGCGAATCTTTTCAAATCGCGTTCGATCTTCATCTATGGCGGCATCACGCAGGAACTGGCGCAGAAGGTCTGCTCGCAGCTCGTGGCGCTTTCCGCTGCCAGCGACGACGATATCCGCATCTATGTGAATTCGCCCGGCGGCCACGTCGAATCAGGCGATTCCATCCACGACATGATCAAGTTCATCAAGCCGAAGGTCTGGATGATCGGTACAGGCTGGGTCGCTTCCGCCGGAGCGCTGATCTACGTTTCCGCTCCCAAGGAGCGCCGTATTTGCCTGCCGAACACGCGCTTCCTGTTGCACCAACCGTCTGGCGGCACGCGCGGCATGGCCTCCGATATCGAGATTCAAGCACGCGAAATCATCAAGATGAACGAGCGCCTGAACAAGATCTTCTCGGAAGCCACCGGCCAGCCGGTCGAGCGCATCGCCAAGGACACCGACCGCGACTATTGGCTCTCCGCCGAGGAAGCCAAGGCTTACGGCCTGGTCTCGCGCATCGTGACCTCGCAGGCGGATATCTGATCTGGCCGGTTTTTCCGATTGAATTGAGCGCCCTCGCTTGCCGGAAGGCTGGCGGGGGCGTTTTCGATGAAAAAGCTTTGATCAAAAGCCAAAAGCTGGCGGCAGAAATCTCTGCCGCCAGCCTTCACCGCTCGGGAGGTTGCAACGTTTCCGGGAGCGGCGAACTCGAAAGCGCAAACTACAGACCGAGCGTGTCCTATATGGTAATCTCCACCGGCGTTCCGTCCGGCATGGTGATGACAGCCTCATAGAAGCCGTCGCCGGTGGTGCGTGGTGCGGATTTCAGGCGATCATCCGCCTTGCATCGTTCAGCCAGCGCATCGACGGCAGCTTTGCTGCCGAGGGATATGGCAATATGGTCCCAGCCGATGCGTTCGCTGTGCGGGTCGGGAGAAAGCCAGGGGCCGGTCATCAGTTCGATCTGGTCGTCGCTTTCCGGCAAGGAAATGAAGCGGGAGACGAAGCCAGGCCGTCGCTGGCTTCGATAGAGTTCACCGACGGTTGCGCCGAAATAAGTCTCCCAGAAATTCGCGGCGGCATCGAGATCATGCGTCCATAGAGCGGTATGAGCGATCCGCATCTGTCTCTCCCTGTGCCTGTTCGTGATTGCGGGTAACGATGCTGGCGCAGAGAGGTGCGACGCAGAGGAGTGCGGCGAGCATCCAGAAGGCGCCGGGCAGGCCGAGATGATCCGCCGCGAAACCGACGCCGGCGGGGCCGACGAGCACGCCCGCATATCCGGTCATGGTGATGGCCGCGACGGCCAGGCCGGCCGGCATGACCTTCTGCGAACCGCCTTTGCGGAAGAGCACCGGGACGATGTTGGAGGCGCCAAGCCCGATCAGGAGGAAACCGCTCATGGCGAGGATCGCGATCGGGCTAAGAAGGAGGACGCCAAAGCCAACGACCGCAATCACGCCACCCCATAGCATGATTGCCCTGTCGCCGACTCTTGCGGTAATGGCATCGCCGCTCAGGCGGCCCACCGTCATCGCAATAGCAAAAAGCATGTAGCCGAGGCCGCCATGACTGGTATCGACCTGGCCCTGCGTGGTAAGCAGCAGAGCACTCCAATCGAGGATCGCGCCTTCGACGAGGAAGGTGATTGCTGCCAGCGCGGCCAGCAGCAGCACGACGCCGCGTGGCATGACGAAAAGCGGCGCGTCCTCCGCGGGGACGGTTCGCAGCAGACGGGGCCATGCGATGATCATGGCGATCACCATGACTGCCGAGCTGAGAAGCGTTGCGGCAAGGGGACCGGCCTTGGCGGAGAGGAGCAGGGTGACGAGCAGGGAGCCGATGAAGCCGCCGATGCTGAACAGCGCATGGAAGCCGGACATCAGCGGCCGGTCCGCACCTTTCTCCACTTCGACGGCATGAATGTTCATGGCCACATCGAGCGATCCAAGGCAGGCGCCGAACGCCGCCAGCGCAAGGCCGAGGGTGAATGGCGTGCTCGCTATGGCCAAGGCCGGCAGGAGAAGTGCGAGACCGAGACCGCCTGCGATGATGATCGGCTTGCTGCCATATCGCGCGCTCAACATGCCGGCTGCAAGCATCGCCGCGACCGAACCGAGGCCAAGGCAAAGCAATAGCATGCCCAGCACGCCATCATCGACGCCGAGGCGATCCTTGGCGAAGGGGACGAGGGGAGCCCAGCAGGCGAGGGCAAAACCTCCAACCAGAAAAGCAAGTCGTGTTGCCAGCCGGGTTTCCGGCCGATCCGTGGATTGCATGGTCATTTCTTATCTTTCGAAATCAGGAGGATGACGTGACGTCGCTTGCCTTCACCAGCGAGAAGCCGGCGTCGGCGGCCGCCTTTTCGTCAGCGACAGGCAGGTCATCCTCGACAACAAGCCAATCGATATCGTCGGCGCCGCCGATGCGGTGCGGCGCGCGTTCGTGAAACTTCTCCGAGGTAATCAACGCGATCCGTGCTGCGCTTTTCTTGAGCAGCGTCCGCTTGAAGATCGCATCTGCATGTTCGTACACGCTGATGCCGTTTCTTGCCGAAACGGCGCAGACGCCCAGGAAGCAGCGATCGATGTTCATGGCTTCGATGGCTGCAACGGCCGACGCATCGACGCTGCCGCCGACGACGGGATCGACCGCACCACCAATCAGGACGAGCGGAATATCGCCGCGCTTCATGACTGCACTGGCGATATCGATGGAGTTCGTTGCGATCGTCACGTCCATGTTCTTCTGCAGAAGATCGACCATTGCGAGATTGGTGCTGCCGCTGTCGAAAAACAGGAATTCGCCCGGTTCGATCATTGCGGCGGCCGCCTTGGCCAGGGCTCTCTTGCGACCGGATTCCTGGCCGACGCGTACGGCCATCGGCTGCGACGGCGTCAGGAGAGGGAGCGCGCCGCCGTAGACGCGGCGGCATTTGCCCTCTGCGGCAAGTGCCCGCAGATCGCGGCGCACGGCATCTTCGGACACGTTGAATTCGGCGGCCAGAGATGCGGCAACGATCTGCCTGCCCTCTGCAAGCCGCGCTTCGATGACGTCCCGACGGGATAATGGAAGTGAATTGCTCATCAATTTGCATTAACGTGCATAAGCAAGAGAGTCAATATGCACGTTTATACACGGTATGAGTCGACGACGATATATTCCGCGAGTGATTTGCTGAGCGACACTGCCATTCGCGCGAAAACAGCACTTGCACGCCTGATGCTTGTAATGCTCCATGCGCGTTCCATCGATCCTCACGCATTCTTCGAGTCTCCATCGCCATGCTCAAAGATTTTTCCGTTCAAAGCCTGTTCATGGGTTGCCTCACGGCCTTCGTCGGCTTTGCCAGTTCCTTCGCCGTCGTCTTTCATGGCCTGCAGGTGGTCGGCGCGTCGGATGCGCAGGCAGCATCCGGTCTGACGGCGCTTTCGGTTGCGATGGGTCTCTGCGCGATCGTGCTCAGCATGGTGACGAGACTGCCGATAAGCATTGCCTGGTCGACACCGGGAGCCGCGCTGCTGGCGAGCGCAGGAGCGATCGAAGGCGGCTTCCCGGTGGCTGTCGGTGCATTTTTCATTTGCGGCATATTGATCGTCATTGCCGGGCTTTTTCGGCCTTTTGGCCGGGCGGTCGCATCCATCCCGGCACCGCTCGCCAATGCCATGCTGGCCGGCGTGCTGCTCGGCCTCTGCTTTGCACCCGTCAAGGCGATCGCCTTCAATCCTGCCTTCGGTTTGCCAATCATCCTTGCCTGGATCGTCGTTGGGTCGTTCAAGCGGCTATGGGCGGTACCGGCGGCGCTTGCGGCCTTTGTCCTGGTGCTGGCCTTCGGCGTGAAGATACCGGATGGTGCCTTCGCCTCGCTCGAGCATTCGCTGCTGCCGACGGTCGAATTCGTGAAGCCAGTCTTTACGCTTGCCGGTATCGTGTCCATCGCGCTGCCGCTGTTCATCGTGACCATGGCATCGCAGAACATTCCCGGCATCGCCGTGCTCAAGGTGCATGATTACGAGCCGAAACCGGGTCCGCTGTTTGCCGTGACCGGCGTGTTCTCGCTGCTTGCTGTCCCGTTTGGCGGCCATGCCGTCAATCTTGCGGCAATCACCGCGGCGATGTGTGCCGGGCAGGACGCTCATGCTGATCCCGCGCGGCGCTACTGGGCCGCGATTGTCGCCGGGATCGGCTATGTGATCCTCGGATTGCTGGCGAGTGCCGTGACGGCTTTCGTGGCGCTGGCGCCGCCGATTCTGATCGAGGCGGTGGCCGGCCTGGCGCTGGTCGGCGCGCTCTCCAATTCCGCCTTGAACGCTTTCCAGCAGCCGGAATCGCGCGAGGCGGCCGCCATCACGTTTCTCGTGACGGCATCGGGTGTTTCCTTCGGCGGTATTTCTGGCGCCTTCTGGGGGCTCATCGCCGGCGGGCTGATGCTGGCGCTGTCGCGCGGCGTGCAAATGCTGAAGAAGTAGGCGAGGGGTTGCTTCTTTCTGATCCGGCAGCTATAAGCGCGGCCATGAAGCTGACTGGCGCAAAGATTTCCGAGCAGATTGCACGTGGGCGCGTTGCCCTGCGTGACAATACGCGCGCCCTTACTTCGCTTCTCCTCCTCGGCCTTACGCGCGGTTGCCGGGTCCTTTGAGGAGCGCCCGGCGGCCGAAAAGCCCGCTGGCCATCGCTCCTCGCGACTTACCCTAAAATCGACAGCTTACCCGCAAAGGGTCCGCATTTATCATCGCCAAGCCGCATCCGATCGGCTAAGACGCGGGATAAAATGACGGGAAAGGAAGAGACGAGACCATGGACGCGAACAGCCATTCCCCCAAAGGCATGCCCGAAGCAGCGGTGAAATACCGCGCCTATCCGCAAATCAATATTCCCGACCGGACCTGGCCGTCCAAGGTGATCACCAAGGCGCCGATCTGGTGTTCGGTCGATCTGCGCGACGGCAATCAGGCGCTTGTCGATCCGATGGGTCACGACCGCAAGGCACGCATGTTCCAGCTGTTGCTGGATATGGGTTTCAAGGAAATCGAGATCGGCTTCCCCTCGGCTTCGCAGACCGACTTCGACTTTGCCCGCTGGTGCATCGAACAGGGCAGTGTGCCTGCCGATGTATCGCTGCAGGTTCTCGTCCAGTGCCGCCCGGAATTGATTACCCGCACCTTCGAAGCGCTGGAAGGCGCCAACAAGCCGATCGTGCATTTCTACAATTCCACCAGCGAATTGCAGCGCCGCGTCGTATTTGCCAAGGACGTGCAGGGCATCAAGCAGATCGCCGTCGACGCGGCCAAGATGATCACCGACATGGCGGCGAAGGCCGGCGGCGGCTATCGCTTCGAATATTCGCCGGAAAGCTTCACCGGCACCGAGCTGGATGTGGCGCTGGAAATCTGCAACGCCGTCATCGACGTCGTGAAGCCGACGCCTGATAACAAGCTGATCATCAATCTGCCGTCGACCGTCGAAATGGCGACGCCGAACATCTATGCCGACCAGATCGAATGGATGTGCCGCAATCTCGATAACAGAGAAAACCTGATCATTTCGCTGCATCCGCACAATGACCGCGGGACGGGTATTGCCGCTGCCGAGCTGGCATTGATGGCCGGCGCCGATCGTGTGGAAGGCACGCTGTTCGGCAATGGCGAGCGCACCGGCAATGTTGACGTTGTCACCATGGCGTTGAACATGTTCACACAGGGCGTCGATCCGGAGCTGGATTGCTCCAACATCGAGCGCATGAAGGAAGTTTACGAATATTCCAACCAGATGGCGATCGGCGAGCGCCATCCCTATGTCGGCGAGCTGGTCTATACTGCCTTCTCCGGTTCGCACCAGGATGCGATCAACAAGGGCATGAAGGCCGCCAAAGTCGCCAACGATCCGGTTTGGGAAGTGCCCTATTTGCCGATCGATCCGCAGGATGTCGGTCGTACCTATGAGGCGATCATCCGCATCAACTCGCAGTCCGGCAAGGGCGGCATCGCCTATATCATGCAGCAGGATTACGGGCTGAATCTGCCGCGCAATCTGCAGGTGGAATATCGCGAGGAAATCCAGCGCATCACCGACGAGGAAGGCAAGGAATTGCCCTCCAAGCGCATCTACGAGCATTTTATCGAGCGCTATGTCACGCAGCCGGAGGCGCGGCTCCGCTTCGTCGACCACCACACCTTCGCCGACCCCGAGCATAAGGGGCAGCGCATCGTCGCGGCCGAGATTACCGACAAGGGCGAGGTGAAGCGCATCGAGGGCAGGGGTAACGGCCCGATCGATGGCTTCATCAACGCGCTCTCGATCTATCTCGGCATTCCGATGTCGGTCGAGGATTATTCCGAGCATTCACTCCAGCACGGCTCGAACGCCTCGGCGATCTCCTATGTCGAGGTCTCCTATCCAGGCGGCAAGCTTTTCGGTGCTGGCATCAACACCAATATCGTCGCTGCGTCCCTCGAGGCGATCGTCTCGGCGGCGAACCGCGTGCTCGCCATCAAGTCGGCATAAGGCTCAAGCCTGGTTGCAGCTCTGATTTGAAAGGCCCCCTCGTTTTCGAGGGGGCCACTTTTATTGCACATCAGTCGGCTGGCGGTTCGTCGCCTTCGATGAAGCCGCCGGATTGGTGCGACCACAGCGTTGCGTAGATGCCGTTCCGGGCGATCAGCTCCGCATGCGTGCCGTCCTCGACGATGCGGCCGTGGTCGAGCACGACGATGCGGTCCATACGCGCGATGGTCGACAGGCGATGGGCGATGGCGATCACGGTCTTGTCTTCCATGATGCCGTAGAGCGTATCCTGAATTTCGGCTTCGACTTCCGAATCGAGGGCAGATGTTGCCTCGTCGAGCACCAGAATCGGGGCATCCTTCAGAATAGCGCGCGCAATCGCGACGCGCTGCCGCTGACCGCCGGAAAGCTGGACGCCACGTTCGCCGGCATGCGCATCGAAACCGATTCTTCCTTCCTGATCCCTGAGGCCCGCGATGAAATCGCTGGCCGCAGCCTTCTCTGCCGCAGCGAGAACCGCATCCTCCGAAAAGCTGAGATTGCCATGCGCGATGTTATCACGGATGGAGCGGTGAAGGAGCGACGCTTCCTGACCGACCACCGCAATCTGCCGGCGCAAGCTATCTTGCGTCACCTGCCGAATATCCTGGCCATCGATTTCGATGATGCCGGCTTCCGGATCGAAGAAGCGCAGTAGCAGGTTGACCAAGGTCGATTTGCCAGTGCCGGAGCGGCCGACAAGGCCGACTTTCTGGCCTGCCTCAATTCGAAGCGAAATGCCGTCCAGCCCGCCATCTTCCTTGCCGTAGCGATGGGTGACCTCTCTGAAGGCGATCTCGCCATTGGTGACGGCAAGCGGCTTTGCGCAAGGCATATCGGTAATGGCAAGCGGCTGCGAGACGGTCAGCAGCGATTGCCGCATGGCGCCGAGATGGGCAAAAAGCGACGATACCGCGTCCAGCATCCATTCGGCCATGCCGGTTATACGGAAGCTCAGCGCTAGGGATGCCGCGATCAGCCCGAGCGGTGCCCCGCCGGACTGCCAGAGGACGACCGCATAGCCGACAAGTGTGACAATGAGGAAGCTGCCAAGGAACAGCATGCTCGAATTGACCAGCACTTCCAATCTCTGCACCCTGACAAATGTTTCGCGGGCTTGAGAGAAACGACGACGGGTCTCCTTATCCTCCGCCCTTGCATCGGCAAAAAGCTTGATGAGGTCGATATTGGCATAGCTGTCCACCAGCATGCCCGTCAGCTCGGCATAGGCTCCCTGGTATTGCGCGGAGGCCTTCTGCAGGCGAGGGATGACATAGGCCATCAGTGCGAGATAGCAGAACAGCCACACCGCCAGGGGCCAGATGAGGCGCGGGTCGATCGAGGCCATCAGCCAGAGCGAGCCGGCCACATAGATCGTGACAAAGGAGAGCGTATGCAGGACCTGATAGGCCGCGCCCGTTGCTGCCGTGCCAATGTCGCGCACCTGGCTGGCGATTCGACCGGAAAAGTCCTGACGGAACCAGCCGACCGATTGCCGAAGGACATGACGGTGAGCCCGCCAGCGGAACAGCGTCTCGGCATTCGGCCGAAACGCGATGTCATCCAGGCTTTCGCGGAGATAGCCGGCAAGAGGCCGTCCGATCAGGACGAGGGCGGCCGCGGCGAGCAAGCCGAATCCTTCGGATGCCCAGAAATCCTCGCGCCGGGCGGCGGCGAGATCGTCCACCAGCCGGCTCGAATAGCCGATGAGCCAGATCTCGATGATAGCGCCGATCACGGTCAGACTGAGGCTGATTGCCATGACCGTGCGAAACGGGCGAAGATTGGTTAGAAGATAGCGCCAGGCCTTGGGTGATGGCTGCAGCTCGTCATGATCCTGAAACGGATCGACAAGCTCTTCGAAGCGACGAAACATGAGTGCCCTCCACGGGCGAAAGATAGCAATCTGATGGTCGGGCCGATAAAGCAGCCCTTCACGGCACTGCCTTTCAGCGGTGGTTTCCTGTGCCGTGATTTTTCATCAGAGTGCTCTCCTCATTGGTCGCTGCAACCTCTATAGCGTGTATCCGCGCCGATGTCAGCAGAAATTGTATCGTGATCGTTCGACATAGAAGGCCGAGTGCCGTTCTTTCCACGCCTCGCGTCGAGCTCGTCCAGGCATATGTGCTTCAATGGTGAGTTTTGCTCAGGCCTTGCCTTTGGCAAGCTCATCGCGCTGCTTCGTCAGACGCTCGAGCTCTTCTTCCTGCTCGGCTATCCGCTCAGATGTCCGTTCTTCGTCGGCGGCGCCGGAAAAGGCTGCTGCCTGCTCGATCAGTTCGCGAAGGTTTTCCTTTATCGCCGCGATACGCCTGTCGATTTCAGGAATGGTCAGCAGAACGTCGGACATGTCGAAACTCCAGCAAGACTATCGGGCTCATGCGGTTGTCGCCGCCCATTATCCATCGGCCGGCCGGCAGCCGCAAGGCGCAAAACGGATGGGATATCAGTCAGATTTCCGAGGATACCCGATTGGCGATCTGATCGAGCATTGCATCCGAGGAGGGACCGACGACCGCATAGGTGGTGCCGTTGCGGTGCCAGGACACGATGCTGATATCGTCCTTGATGGTTTCGCTGAAATCGTCGTCGGCAACGCCGTCCGTCTTGGTAAAGCAGATGGCGACGACATCACCATCGAGGTTCTTGTAGATCAGCTGGCCGACTGGCTTGCCGGCTGCGATGGACATGCGCGCGCCTTGGAAGACGAGACCATCGGCAGCAAGGTCCGGAAAATTGAATTTGACGCCGACCGTGCTCGCCAGCCACTTGGCGATCTCGTCCAGCTGGCTTGCCTGCAGCTCGACCATACGCTGCGGCTGGCGCGAATAGATGCGGTGATAGGCGGCGATATCATCCAGCCAGTTGCGTGTCATAGCCTGTGTCGGGGTCGGCGGAGGACTCGCCGGGACGTCAGCGGGCTGCATGCCGAAAAGATAACCGATGCCGCCGCCGACGGCGAACAGGATGAGAGCCGCGGCCAGCGATTGCTTGCCCGTGGGCGCCAATTTCAATGATTGCCGGGTGAGACGGGGAGAGGGATCTCGGGTCTTCGGAGGCTGGGCGCTCTTGATGGAGCGAACGAGCGCCAGCGGTACAGGCTCCTTCAAAACCTCGTCAAAAGCCTTGCGGCCAACATCGGAGCCGTGCTTCAGCTCATCGAAAATACGTCGCGCGTTCGGATCCGAGGCGATGAGCTTTTCCAACTCTTCTTTTTCTTCGCGGCTCGTCTCGCCATCCATGAAGGCGGACAAGCGGATTTCGAGCGGCGTTTTCTTCATGTCCTGCAATGCTTAAAACCTTCGAGGCGAGCGACTATGACCCTGGGAGGCAAGGTAAAGGCGTGCGCTGGATAGCCTTGACATCACTGCCGACAAAGGGATGCCGAGGACGTCGGCAGCCTGCTTGTAGCTGTGCCCTTCGACGTCGACCAGCAGGAAGACACTGGCAAGTCCTTCTGGCAAAGATGTGACGAGACGATGCGCTTCGCCGGCTTCTACAAGATTTAAATGGGTGCCGGATATCGGCTCGCCCTGTTCTAGTGCACTGCCCTTTGCGGCGGGGCGTAGTTTGTGGCGTCGCGCTTCATCGACCCATTGATGCCGGGCCATCGTATAGAGCCAGCTTTCCAGCTTGCCGCCGCTGTTCCAGAGATGGAACTTGGCTATGCCGCGCTGACAGACGTTTTGAACAAGCTCGTCCGCCTCGGCGAGATCGCCGGTCAGCGTCACCGCAAAGCGGCGAAGCTTCGGAAGAAGGCCGACCAGATCGCGTCTGATATCAGTGGCTGCTACCGGCGTTGGCATGATCGTTCCAGGAAGGCGTTGGAGGTTGTTACATCGACAATCTGCTTCCGCGATGGACAGCCTTTCCCGTAAGAAAGGTGATGCGAGCGGAATAATTGTCCTGTGCTGGTATGAACCATTTCCGTGCCGTTTCGCAAGTCTTCAAAAGCACCCGCGCGTTTGACTGTCATTCTTACCGCAGTAATCCCACAATGTGTCAGCCGGTCTTGTCTCGGCGCTGCCCGAGCTCTCCAAGAAGCCGCAACCCACGGGATACAGGCTCCGAAAACCGGCATGCGGTGCTCCTTGTCACGACCTCAAAATCCATCCCGCATTTCAGGATTCCAATGCTTCGATTGTAGCTCCGTATCTTAGAAAACGCTACCGAAACGATGCGCACGATGACGCTAAAAGGCTCACCATGTCGCGAGAATATCGAAGCCTTCGGGGTCGACGCCGCTGCCGTTGTCGCTGAGGCTGTAACGCTCCGCCTTCAGTTCCCAGGCGCCCGGCCGCCCGGCGATGGTGAAGAGATTATAGGCCGCGCGCGGCTTCAATCCGCCGACTCCTTGCGATGCTGAGGCGATCCCGACGACCGGGACCGGGCCCATGTGGCCGCGCAGCCAATGCAAGGTGTTGAGATGTGTGTGGCCATGCAGGACAAGTTCGGCGCCGCCGGTCGAGATGACGGCGGCAAAACGGCGAATGCCGATCATCCGCTTGTAGAAACTGGTTGCACCGCGAATGGGCGGGTGATGGATCATGACGACGCGAAAGAGCCCGGCATCTCCGGCTGCGCGCAGGATATTGACCGTCTCGCGCGCCTGGCGCGAGGAGTAGAAGCCGCTCGCAGCAAAGGGCGGGGTGGCAACGGCTGTGGAGCAGCCCACAAGCGCGACCTGACCGCGGATACGCAGATAGGGGAAAATGCGCTGCTCTTCCTGCCATTCGGCAGGAGCATCGTCGCCGCGGACATAGGGATACCAGGAGCGCATGGCCTTTTCGTAGGCGCCGGGCACATAGGCATCGTGATTGCCGGGAACAACTGAGGTGTGGAGAGGATCGCCGACAGTCTTCAGCCACGCGGCTGCTGTCTGGATCTCCATGCCGCTCGCAAGGTTGACGAGATCGCCGGTTACGGCCAGGTGATCGGCCTGTTTCGCCTTGATGTCGTCAAGAAGGAGATCGAGCGTATCGCCAAAAAGATGCTTGCGCCGGTTCCGGTGCCAGTTCACAAATCCGGTAATGCGTTTGGAGGCGAGTTCTCTGATCGAAAGACGTGGCAGTGGACCAAGGTGAACATCGGAAATATGCGCGAGCTTGAACATGGGATGAGACATAGCCCACTCTATTGTCAAAACAAATACATCCCCAATCCAATTGTAGATCGCGACGCCGGGGTTCAGGCATGAGCGAAGACAATCGACGCGACGAAAGGCAGAGTTTGGCTGTGCGTCTGTTCGGCCGCGCGCTGCATGTCTATTTCGTGCTGACCCGCAGCATGACCATCGGCGTGCGCGCCGCTTGCTTCGATCGTGAAGGGCGGATTTTTCTGGTTCGGCATTCCTATATCGCCGGATGGCATATGCCCGGCGGCGGCGTCGAACGCCATGAGACTGTGGAGCAGGCGCTCGAAAAGGAGTTGCGCGAGGAAGGCAATCTGGCGATCTCAGGCAAGCCGCAGCTCTTCCACGTCTATTTCAACAATCACACCAGCAAACGCGACCACGTCGTCTTCTATCGCGTCGAGGTTACCCAGACCTCGCCGCGCAAGCCAGATCGGGAGATCGTCGAATGCGGCTTCTTTGCAGTCGATGCGCTGCCGCCAGGCACGACGAAGGCAACCTATCGCCGGCTGAAGGAATTGGAAGGAGCGGAAGCTCCCTCCAGCTATTGGTAGTCTCCGACGCTTGGATCAGGCAGCCTTTGCCAGCCGCTCACGCCCATGCGGGCGATCGAAATCCAGTTCCGGCCCGATCGGCACGATGCCTGTCGGGTTGATGGTCTTGTGGCTGCGATAATAGTGGTTCTTGATGTGCCCGATGTTCACCGTCTCGGCAACGCCGCCGATCTGATAGAGATCCCGGAGATAGGCCGAGAGGTTGGCATAGTCGGCAATGCGCCGGATATTGCATTTGAAATGTCCGACATAGACGGCGTCGAAACGAACCAATGTCGTGAACAGCCGCCAATCGGCCTCCGTCAAGCGATCACCGAATAGATAGCGCTGTGTCGCCAGCCGCTCATCGAGCATGTCGAGGGTTTCGAAAAGGCGGAGTGCGTTTTCCTGATAGGCTTCCTGCGTCGTCGCAAAGCCGGCCTTGTAGACGCCGTTGTTGACCGTATCGTAGACGCGCTCGTTCAATGCATCGATATCGGCCTGCAGATCGGTGGGATAGAAATCCGCCGTGGAGCCGGTCAGGCCATCGAAGGCCGTATTGAACATGCGGATGATTTCCGCGGACTCATTGTTGACGATCGTGCCGGTCTGCTTGTCCCAGAGAACGGGAACAGTCACGCGGCCGGAATAATGCGGATCGGCTTTGACATAGACCTCCCAGAGCTTCGTCGCGCCGAAGAGATGGTCGACAGTGCCGCCATCCTGTCCTTTGAATTCCCAGCCATTTTCCAGCATCAGCGGATCGACGATCGAGACGGAGATCTGCTCCTCCAGCTTTTTCAGCTTGCGGAAGACCAGGGTTCGATGCGCCCAGGGGCAGGCGAGCGAGACGTAGAGATGATAGCGTCCGGCCTCTGCCTTGAAGCCGCCGGTGCCAGTGGGGCCGGCGCTGCCATCCACGGTGATCCAGTTTCGAAACTGCGACGCGGCGCGCTTGAAATGGCCTTTCGTCTCCTTGGTATCGTACCAGACGTCATGCCAGACGCCGTCCACCAACATGCCCATTGCTTAATCCTTTCGGAAAACTGCCGAAACTATATATCTAGAGATACGGCATGCGCGCCGGATTTCGAGACGGCAAATGATGAACACTGCGTCATAGGTGCTGTCGGCGGGCTCATGTGGCGACGTGAAGCTTCAGAAAAGACACGATGCCGGCACGATCCTGCATGAATGAACGGCAGGATGCATTTTGCATTGGACGCGCCG
This sequence comes from Martinezella dioscoreae, assembly GCF_009176305.1. Lineage (GTDB taxonomy): Bacteria > Pseudomonadota > Alphaproteobacteria > Rhizobiales > Rhizobiaceae > Rhizobium > Rhizobium dioscoreae. The sequence goes on from NZ_BLAJ01000001.1 coordinate 678,004, forward strand.
AATATTTCCTGCTATCCGGCTTCTCACACTTTAAGGACCCCTTGTCATGAAAGTAACCAGAAGCCTGCGACGACGCCGATGATCTTGAACGCTCCATGAGCGCTTTCGGGAACAATATCGTCCGTCTATCTGGTTTTCTGGGCTAATGTACAAGCACGATCTGGTCTACCTCACTGAGGATGCGTCGCACGACGCTGCTATCGAACTCATCAACGAAGAAGCTTTCGGTCCGGGACGGTTTACACGCGCCGCTGCTCGCATTCGCGAGCAGGGACCGCATGACCGTTCGCTATCCTTCATCTGCGCCGACGATGGCGAGACGATCGCCTCGGTGCGGATGACGCCGGTGCTGGCCGGATCGGTCAAAGGACATCTGCTCGGCCCGCTTGCGGTGCGTCCGTCCCACAAGAACAAGGGGATCGGCCGCGAGCTCGTGCGGATTGCGGTGGCGGCCGCTCAGCGCAAGGGGTCGGAAGCCGTCATCCTGATCGGCGATCCGCCCTATTATTGCCCGCTCGGTTTCGAGAAGGTCGCCTACAACGCACTGACCTTCCCGGGGCCTGTCGATCCAAACCGGGTGCTCGTCGTGCCGATCGCCGCAGACACGCATGCGCGGCTGCATGGCACGATTGTCTGGCGCGATGATTCCATTCCGGCTATCGAAGCCGAAGACGAAGACGATCTGGATGATGTCGTGCAGTTCACGGCGATCGCTGTCTAAGGCGCCATCAACGAAAAATCGCCCTGCTTGATGTCAGCGGGGCGATAACGTCTTCTTCAGAAAGAATCGGCTGCGACCGGCCGGGAAATCTGGCAGTTCGCCGAAGATGGCATAGCCCTGCCGCTGATAGGCTTTCAGCGCCTGTGGATTGAAGGTATCGATCCATGCGCCGAAGCAACCGCGGGCGCTTGCCTCCGCTTCCGCCGCCTCCAGCAGCTTTCCGGCCATGCCCTGGCCGCGCAGGCTTTCCGGCACGAAGAGCCATTGCGTGAACAGCCATCCCCAGGCGGTATAGCCCGAGATGCCACCGATGGGCTTGCCGGCATCGTCGCGGATCAGAACGGCGAGGGATTGCCGGCCGGATGGCCCGACGTCGGTGGTGTTGAACGCTGTCAATCCCTCGCTGATGGCCGCAAGCTCGCCTTCGGATGGCGTATCGGTCACTTCGATCTTCATCACATTCATCGTCCTTCGCGCCACCATGTGGCGGAGAAAGCAAAAAGAAGGGCGGCGAGACCGGCAAAGCCTGCAAAGAGCGGCAGGGTATTGATCCCCTTCAGCACGGTTTCGTCAGTCATGCGGATGGTCAGGCGCTGACCGTCGGCGACGCGAACGGCGCCGCGCACCGGCAGAACTTGCGGCACCGTCACGCCACCATTTGCGCCGGCAACGCGAGTGACGAGACCCTTCGTTTTTTGTGCCAGCGGTTTCAGTGTCTCGGTGGTCGAGATCATCGCCTTGAATTCCGGAGCATCGATTGCGCCGATATGAACGAGTGTCGACAGATTGCCGTTGGCGATCTGGTAGAGCCCGATTTCGTTCATATGCTTCTCGGCTTGATAGAGACCCGGCTGGGTCTGCCTCAGCGGCAAGGTTTCCGTCTGGCCGGAAGGCAATTTGATCGTAGCGGGGCCGGGATCGTTGCCGATCGTCTGGCGTGTTACCTGCAGCGTGCGCCCGGCGGCATTGGCCGTCAGCGCTTCTTCTTCCAGCGCTGGCTCTTTCAGCAGCCAATGGGCGATGCGACGGTAGAGCGAGACATGTGGGCCGCCGCCTTCGAAGCCGCGTGCCCAGAGCCAGCCCTCGTCGGAGAGCAGCATGGCGACACGCCCCTGGCCGACGCGGTTCAGCACCAGCAAGGGACTATTGTCAGCGCCGACCATCACGGTCTGTCCTTGCGGCCTCTCCACATCGACGCTGCGGAACCAGCGGCCCCAATGCGGTGGCTCGGTTTCGGAGCCATCCAGCCCGCGCGTGACGGGGTGCTTTTTGCCCTGGTCCGACAGGCGCGGATAGAAGGCTTTTTCGATCATCTGGCCCGTCGGCTCGGCCGGCAGTACCGAGGCAAGCGGCGTCAGCGCGATCGAACTGCCGCCGGCATGTTCGGGGCCGGCCGCAACCAGCAATGCGCCGCCGTTTTCCACATATTGTGCCATGTAATCATAATAGATCGTCGGCAGGACGTTTTGGCGGTCCTGATAGCGGTCAAAGATGATCAGGTCGAAAGAGTTGATCTTGTCGACGAAAAGCTCGCGGGTCGGGAAGGCGATCAGCGACAACTCGTTGATCGGCGTGCCGTCCTGCTTGTCCGGCGGGCGCAGAATGGTGAAGTGCACGAGATCGACCGAGGCGTCCGATTTCAGAAGGTTGCGCCAGGCGCGCTCGCCGGCATGCGGCTCGCCCGAGACGAGCAGGACGCGCATGTTCTGGCGGATGCCTTCGATCAGCTGGACCGTCTGATTGTTGATGCCGGTGACTTCGCCAGGCACTTCGGCGACCGCGAATTCGAGGACATTGTTGCCGGCGCGGGGCACCTTGAAGCTGAAGGGCGTGTCCTGGCCGGGTGTCGCCTGCAGGGTGGCGATCTCGTCGCCATTCATCTTGACCGTCACTGCTGCCGTGCCGCCGGGGCTCTTGCCATCGTCGACGACACGGAAGACGAGCTGCTGCTCTTCGTTGACAAGACCGAAGCGAGGTGCTCGCACGATCTCGATGCGGCGATCGAATTCGTCCGGTTTGCCCGTGATCAGCCCGTGGACGGGTGCGTCAAAGCCGAGCTGCTGATTGACGCCGGGGATATCGTGGATCTGGCCATCCGTCAGGAAGATGGCACCGCCGATACGGGCGGGCGGGACGTCGGCGATTGCCGAGGAGAGGGCAGAGAAAAGCCGTGTCGACGGAGATTCCGACTCCGCCGGATCGCGGAATTCCACGATCCTGGGCTCGATGCGGGGGAATTGCGCCAGCCGATCCTTGAGCATCGCCAGGGCTTCGTCCGTCATCTTGGCACGTTCCGGCGTCTGCTGGCTCAGGCTGCGGTCGACGACGACGGGCACGATCGTCGTCAGCTGATCGCGATCCTCCTGCATCAGTACCGGGTTGGCGAGTGCCGCCAGCAAGGCAATACCTGCGAAACCACGAATCCAGCCGCCGCGCAGGCGCCTGTAGATGGCAAGCGCCCAGATGGCGAGCGTCAGCACCGCCAGAGCGGCAAGGATAGGCCAGGGGAGGAAGGGGGCAAAACCGATATTCATACTATTGCCCCAAGCGCTGCAGGATATCGGGAACGTGGACCTGATCGGACTTATAGTTTCCGGTCAGCATGTACATCATGATGTTGACGCCGGTGCGGTAGGCATATTCCCGCTGCGTTTCATCCGGGGGGACGGTCGGCAGCAGCGGCGAGCCATTGTCGCCGATAGCCCAAGCGCCGGCAAAATCATTGCCCGTAATCATGATCGGCGTCACCCCGTCGGAGGTCGCGACGGCGTTCGCATCGCGGCGCGCATCCTGACGCGCTTCCACCCAGAGCGGGCTGTCTGCATAGCGGCCGGGGAAGCTCGACAGCAGGTAGAAGGACTTGGTCAGCACATGGCCGGCGGGCACGGGCTCGAGGGGAGGAATATCGAGGTTGGCAAGGATCTGCTGCAGTCGCTGGCCGTTGGGGCTCGGTGACGAAGTGTCGCCCATCGTGTCGATGGCGTCACGCGTGTCGAAGAGCACGGTGCCGCCGTTGCGCATATAGGCGTCGATGCGGTTGATGGCGTCGTTGGACGGCATCGGCGCGGTTGCTGAAATCGGCCAGTAGATCAGCGGGTAAAAGGCGAGTTCATCCTTGGCAGGATCCACCCCTACCGGCGGGCCTGGTTCGAGCGTCGTACGATAGGTGAGATAGTCGGAGAGGCCGGCAAGCCCGCGCTCCGAAATGTGATCCACGTCCGTTTCGCCTGTCACGACATAGGCAAGATGCGTCTTGTCGAGCCGCGAGAAGATGGCGTCGTCGCCCGGTTTGGAATCGTCGGCCAGAGCGTTTGCCGGATGCAGGAATATGGCGAGCGATGCAGCCAGCAGCAGCATTGCCGTGCCGCCCGCAATCGTCTTGGCCGATCTGCCCAGGCGTGGAAAGGCACCGTTCATGAACAGTACGATGATGCTGTCGGCGAGCAGCAGGAGGAAGGCGAGGGTAAAGAGGATCGGCTTTGCCGACCAGGCCTCGCCCCCGATAAGGCCTTCGCGCGCGACAGCGCCGGCCGCCGAGGTATCCAGCGGCTTGAGCACTGCGCCGCTCGGCAGGGTGTTGAGCGCACTGAAGCCCTCTTCGGAACCGTAGAGGCCGGGCGGGTTGTCGAAACTTGCGACTGCGGCCCCCTTGTTTGGTTCCAGCGGGCGGGCGCTGCCGATCTCGCTGGTCAGCACGCCCTTGGCGGACAGGAGTCGATAGGGTGGCATTGCTTCACTTGCCTTGGAGGCAGCCACTTGCCCCGGAGCCACGCCACCGGCACGCGACAATTGTACGATGCGGCGCAGCATCTCGACGAAATCGCCTGATATCGGCAGATCCGACCATTGCGGCTCGGCGCTGACGTGGAAGAGCACGATACGGCCGGCCTGCATCTGCTTTTCGGTCACCAGCGGCGTGCCGTCGGCAAGGCTTGCCCAGGTGCGCTCGGCGAGATCCGGTGTCGGCTCGGCCAGAACCTGCCGTTTGATCAGGACATCATCCGGCTTCGGCATGCCGGCGAAGGGGCCGAAAGAGGGGAAATCGGCAAGCGGCTGCGGCTCGGCCCAGGAAAGAGCGCCGCCGAAGGTGCGCTCGCCCTGCCGCAATGTGACCGGGACCAACGGATCGTCGGCGGGAGCTGCGGCAAGGCGCGGTCCGGCGAAGCGGACGAGCGTGCCGCCATTCTCGATCCATTTTTGCAGCGGCGCATAGGTCTCCTGCGGCAGGCGGCCGACATCGGCCATGATGATAACGGAGGGATTGCCCGCAAGCAGTTGGGGGATCGACTTTGCCAGATCGGCGCTGTTCGGCTGAATGAGATCAGCAAAGGGCTGAAGTGCGCGCTGGATATAATAGAGTGGCGACAGGATCGGTTGGAATTCGTCAGCAGCCTGTCCGGAGAGGAGGGCCACGCGGCGGCGGCGAAAACCGTCGTCGAGCAGATAGACGCTGCCGGCGCTAGCCTGGCGGTCGATGCTGATGCGGGCGAAATCATTGCGCATTTCGAAGGGCGCGGCGATGGAGCCGGTCGCAACCGTCTGCCCGCCCGCGAAGTCAAGCGAACCGGCGGCGATTGGCCGTCCCTGATTGTCTTGCGCCGTCAGTCCGAGGCGCATCGGGCTACTGGCGTTCAGCCGTGTGGCCGTGACGGTCATGTTGCTGGCGGTATTGGCTGCGCCGGTGAGCGCGACGATATCGCGGCCGTCGCCTTCGATCAGCCGCAGCTCGCTCGGCTGCAGCACGGCAAGGCGGCTGACGATATCGTCCTTGTCCCTGCTCTCGATGCCATCGGAGATGAAGGCGATAGTACCGGGCTTCATGCCGTTGAGCGCCGCCTTGACGGCGTCGGCGGCGCGCCGGCGATCCGGCACCAACGGTTGCGGGTTCATGGCATGCAGCTTGTCTCGGGCCGATGTCGCCGCACCCGGTGTGGCATCGTTGCTCTGTTCGGCGGTGAAGGCGATCGAGACCGGAATGCCCTTGGCATCGGCATCGTCGATCAGCGCGTCCGCCGTGCGCACGCGGCGTTCCCAGTCGGAGACGCTTGCCCAGCTATTGTCGATCATCAGCGCCAGCGGGCCGCTGCTCGACAGCGTGTTGGTGCGCGGATTGAACATCGGATTGGCGATGGCAAGAATGATCAGGGCGGCAAGCAGCATGCGCAGCAGCGTCAGCCACCATGGGCTGCGCGCCGGGGTTTCCTCACGTTTGAGGATGCTCGCCAGAATGCGGAGCGGCGGGAACACTTCGGTGCGCGGCTGCGGCGGGGTCAGGCGCAGCAGCCACCAGATCGCAGGAAGCAGAATGAGCGCTGCCAAGATGGCCGGCGAAGCGAATGCAAAGGAGAGACCGCTCATGGCTGGCCTCCTGACGCGATCCTCGCGGGCATGCCTGAGAGATACATGTGCACGGCGACCAGCGCTTCGGAAGCCAGGCGGTCGGTGCGGTGGTTGACGAAGGTCCAGCCGAGATGGCGTAGCGATTGGCCGAGATTTTCGCGCCGCGCCAGATAGGCGCGCCGATAATCGTCACGCAGGTTTTCCGCGCGGCCGGCGATCAGCTTCGAGCCCGTTTCGGGATCGCTGAATTCGGTGCGCCCGCTATAGGGAAATAGTTCTTCGGCGGGGTCGGCAACCTCGATCACATGACCGCGTAAGCCACGGCGGGCCAGCGGTCCGATCCTGCCCATCACGCTATCGGCATCGTCGAGAAAATCGCCGATCAGCACGATATCGCTCCAGCCGCGGATCATTGATGTCTGCGGAAGGCCGCCTTCGAGCGGCGTATGCATCAGCGCTGCGGCCAGGCGTTCGGCAGCGTTGCGGGTCGAAACCGGCTCCATGATGCCGGGGCAGCCGATGCGCTCACCGGAGCGGGACAGGATTTCCGCCAGCGCCAGCATCAGGACGAGCGCGCGGCCTTCCTTGGACACATGGCCATAGGTCGATTTATACATCATGGATGGGGAGAGATCGGCCCAGAGCCAGATCGTGTGAGCGGCTTCCCATTCATGATCGCGGATATAGGTGTGATCGTCACGGGCCGAGCGTCGCCAGTCGATGCGCGACAGGCTTTCGCCTTCGGTATAGGGGCGGAACTGCCAGAAATTCTCGCCGATGCCGCGCTTGCGCCGGCCGTGCCATCCGGCGATGACGGTATTGGCGATGCGCTTGGCTTCGACAAGGCAGTCCGGCACGAGTGCGGCGCGACTACGGGCTCGGGAGAGGGCATCGTTGCCTGAGGTCGGTCTGACGGTCTGTCCGATGGATGCCACGCGCTATACTCTCCTCGACATCCGGGTCACGACTTCGACTGCTTGACCAGCCCTGAAATGACATCGCGTACGGACATGCCTTCGGCGCGGGCTGCGAAAGTCAGCGCCATGCGGTGTTCCAACACTGGCTCGGCGAGTGCATGAATGTCGTCGATCGACGGTGCAAGCCGGCCTTCGTAAAGGGCGCGGGCGCGGGCGCAGAGCATCATCGCTTGGCCGGCACGCGGACCTGGACCCCAGGCGACATGCTTGTCCGTCGAGGCATTGCCCTGGCCTGGGCGGGCCGAGCGCACGAGCGACAGGATCGCATCGACGACGCCGTCACTGACGGGCATCTGGCGGATGAGTTGCTGGATTTCCAGCAAGCGTTCGGCGTCGATGACCGCCTGTGGCGTCGCTTCGCTTAAGCCGGTGGTTTCGAGCAGGATGCGGCGTTCATCCGCAAGCTCGGGATAATCGACGTCGACCTGCAGCAGGAAACGGTCGAGCTGGGCTTCCGGCAGCGGATAAGTGCCTTCCTGCTCCAACGGATTCTGTGTTGCGAGAACGTGGAAGGGAGCAGGAAGGTCATAACGTTGGCCGGCGATGGTGACGTGATATTCCTGCATGGACTGCAGCAGGGCGGACTGCGTGCGCGGCGAGGCGCGGTTGATTTCGTCGGCCATCAGCAATTGCGCGAAGACCGGACCCTTGACGAAACGGAAGGAACGGCGGCCGGTTTCGTCCTGGTCCATGACCTCGGAACCGAGAATATCCGAGGGCATGAGGTCCGGCGTGAACTGCACGCGGTTGGAGGCAAGGCCGAGAACGGCGCCGAGTGTCGTCACCAGCTTCGTCTTGGCGAGACCCGGTACGCCCACCAGCAAGGCATGACCGCCGGCGAGCACGGCCAGAAGCGTGTTTTCCACGACGCTTTCCTGACCGAAAATGACCTTCGACACCTCCTGGCGAACGGCGGCGATATCGCCCAGTGCCTTTTCGGCTGAGGCAATGATGGCCTGCTCGTCGAGGCTCGTTTCGGTCGATTTGATCATGCCCATTTGCGTCTCCAATGGCAGAAAAACGGTGCGCGTGATTCGCAGACGTTACACATTTGCCTCATAATCAATACAACTTATCGCCAGCAAGACCGCTGACAAGCACGTTTCAAATGACTATCTCGTGAGAACTGTCATATTCCTGACTAACGACCAACCGGGACAGAAGAATGGCAACCGAGGAAATCAGGACAACGGGCGATGCCGCAAGCCTCGCGGCGCTGATTTCGCGCGCGGCTGGCGATAGCGGTGGCTCCAAGAAGGGTTTGCCGCCCGTCGATCGCTGGAATCCGCCCTTCTGCGGCGATATCGACATGGAGATCCGCGCCGACGGCACCTGGTTCTATCTCGGCACGCCGATCGGTCGCGCGCCGCTGGTGCGGCTGTTTTCCACAGTTCTGCGCAAAGACGAGGATGGGAAGACCTATCTCGTGACGCCTGTGGAAAAGGTGGGTATTCGCGTGGTCGACGCGCCGTTCGTGGCCGTCGAGATGAGCGTGACGGAGCGTGAGGGCAGACGGGTGCTGACCTTCCGCACCAATGTCGGCGATGTCGTCGAGGCAGGCAGGGATCATCCAATCCGCTTCGTCATCAGCGGTGAGAACGATGAATTGAAGCCTTATCTGCATGTCCGCGGGCGGCTTGAGGCTCTGGTGACGCGTGCGGTCATGTACGATCTCATCGAGCTTGGTGAGCCCGTCGTGATTGCCGGGCGAGAGATCTTCTGCGTGCGTTCCGGCAGCTCCATATTTCCCGTCATGCCGGTTGCCGAACTGGATGCACTGACTCGATGAATGAATTTCCCCTTTATTCCGCGGATGAATTCCGCCGTCGCGCCCTCCATCAGAGTGGCGGACCGGTGGAGCTTGCCTGGCGCGATCACGGCGATCATCTTCTCAATCCCGAGACCATTTCACAGGTCGCGGACCTGAAGCTCAAGGATGCCGCCGTGCTTGTGCCCGTCGTTGACAGCGGCGACGATGCCAAGGTGATCTTCACGCTTAGAACTTCGACGCTGCGCAAGCATTCGGGCCAGATCGCCTTTCCGGGTGGTGCCATCGATCCAGAGGACGCGTCGCCGGAAATGGCGGCGGTGCGCGAAGCGGGCGAGGAAATCGGGCTTGCCGATATCTTCATCGAGCCCGTCGCGCGGCTGCCGCATTATCTGGCAGCGACCGGCTTTCGCATCACGCCCATTCTCGCCGTGGTGAAGCCGGGCTTTCACCTGGCTCTCAATCCGACCGAAGTGGAGGATGTCTTCGAGGTGCCGCTCTCTTTCCTGATGGACCCCGGCCACCACGTGACCGACACGATGCTTTGGCAGGGGACGGAACGCCATTTCTACCGCATGCCCTATGGGCAGCGCATGATCTGGGGCATTACCGCGGGCATCGTCCGCACGCTTTATGAAAGGCTTTATACATGACGTCCGTTGCCGATGAGGCCTGGTTTCGCGATGAGGCATTGCAGCGGGTGCTGGCGCTGCTCGATGCCGATGGCGGCGAGGGGCGCGTGGTCGGTGGTGCCGTCCGCAACAGCCTGATGGGGCTGCCCGTCGCCGATATCGATATAGCCACAACTCTTTTGCCGGAAACGGTTGTGGAACGAGCAGAGGCGGCCGGAATCAGGGCGGTACCAACAGGCATTGCGCATGGTACGGTCACTCTGGTCATCGACGGAAAGCCGTTCGAAATCACCACCTTGCGACGCGATGTGGAGACGGATGGGCGGCGCGCCGTAGTGGCCTTCAGCCAGGATTGGCAGGCCGATGCCGAGCGGCGGGACCTGACGATCAATGCGCTCTATGCATCCGCCGACGGCGAGGTCGCGGATCTCGTCGGCGGGCTTGCCGATCTGGAACGCCGCAATATTCGGTTCATCGGCGATGCTGCGACGCGGATTGCCGAGGATCACTTGCGCATCCTGCGCTTCTTCCGCTTCTTCGCCTATTATGGCAGCGGCCGTCCCGATGCCGATGGCTTGCGCGCCTGTGCCGCCGCAAAGTCGAAGATATCAACACTCTCGGCCGAGCGTGTCTGGTCCGAGATGAAGAAGCTGCTGGCAGCCCCGGACCCGGGCAGGGCGCTGCTCTGGATGCGCCAGATCGGCATTTTGACTGAAGTGCTGCCGGAAACCGAGAAATGGGGCATCGACGCCATTCCTGGGCTGATCGCCGCCGAAGAGGCTCTCGGCTGGCCGTCGGAGGCTCTACTTCGTCTTGCAGCCATTGTGCCGCCCGATGCGGCAAGGCTTGCCAAGCTTGCCGAGCGACTGCGCCTCTCGAAAGCGGAAGGCTCCTATCTGCAGGCCTGGGCGAATGCGCCCATCGTCAAGGACGATATTTCAGAGGCGGCCTTCGATCGCCTGCTTTATCGCCATGATCCGACCGGCGTCGCGGTTCGCCTTAAGTTGGCGCTGGCCGTTGCGCGGAGCAAGGCGGAAGGCGATTTCGAGGAAATGGCCCGCGTGGCGCGGCTCGGGAAATTGTTGGAACGGACGGCAAAATGGAAGAAGCCGGCTTTTCCGCTCAATGGCGCTGATGCGCTTGCCGCGGGCGTCAATGCGGGTCCGCGCGTGGGCGAGCTTCTTGGCAAGATCGAGCAGGAATGGCTCGATGGGAATTTTGCGATGAACCGGGCGAGCCTTCTCGCCCGACTCAAGGACTTAGCCAACGCCTGATAATGAGACCTGCATAGCGGGACTGACTGGCCAGCCTGCCGATCAGGCTGCGTTTGCCTCGTCGCGAATTCGGGCCTTGATATTGTCGACCATGTTTTCGCGGATGATGGTTTCGCCATGCGCTTCGCGCATGTGCTCGACCGCGCGACGAACCACCTCGGCGTCATCCTTGGCGCGAGTATGCCAGGCGCAACCGGGCACGAGCGTACCACATTCGAACAGTCGCATATCTTCCTCCTCATCTTTCAGCGGATTCTCGCCCTACAAAGGACCTGAAGACCTAAACGCAACGAACGAGAAAAGGTTTCTGCCGTCCGGCAAGTCTCCAGCTTGCCGGCGGCTTTCCGGACATTAATCCGGCATCGCCCAGGATTTGAAGCAATCCGACGATTGATAGCGAGTGATAGGCACTTGCTTGGCCGAACGATCGGCCGCGAAGCGGGCGATATCGCTCGGTGATTTGCCCGCCAGCTGCATCCTCACCTGCTCTATGAAGCAGGAAAGGGGCAGATCGGATCCACTGCGGATCCGCATATCCTCCGCCAGTCGGATGATGAACTCCGGACTATCGACTGTGCGCGAAAGTTTCCGTTCTTTCGAAGCTTCCGTGACTTGTTTCTCTGCTGCCATTACAACCTCCTCCGATTGAAACGAGCATTAGATCACTTAGGCACTCCTCCCGCCGATTTCAGGACACCGTCCGATCATTTCATGTTGAACGTCTCAGCGCATCGCGATCTTTCGGATTCGTTCGCTGCGCTTGAAGTTCGAAGCTTTCCCTGCGTCGTTATCGCAAATCGCCGCCTGCTTTTGCGCGACGTGTCTTAGGGCCAGCGCACCACCGGCGGCAGAGACGATAGGATCGACTCCACGTTGCCGCCTGTCTTCAGTCCGAATATTGTACCCCTATCGTACAGCAAATTGAACTCCACATAACGTCCGCGACGAATTAATTGCTCGTCGCGATCCTCTTCCGTCCATGTTTCGTTGAAATTCGAGCGGACAATGCGCGGGTAAACCATCGCGAAGGCGCGGCCGACGTCGCGGGTGAAGGCGAAATCGGCATTCCAGCCGCCGGCGTCTTCCGAAGAATGCAGCCAATCGAAGAAGATGCCGCCGATGCCACGCGGCTCGTTGCGGTGCTTTAGGAAGAAATATTCGTCGCACCAACTCTTGTAGCGTTGGTAGTCGGCGACGGCATGGCGGTCGCAGACGATCTGCATGGCGCGGTGGAAGAGGGCGCTGTCGGGATCTTCCTGGGTGCGTCGGCGATCGAGTACCGGCGTCAGGTCGGCGCCGCCGCCGAACCACTGGCTCGTCGTCACCACCATGCGCGTGTTCATATGCACGGCCGGCACGTTAGGATTGACGGGGTGGGCGATCAGCGAGAGCCCCGAGGCCCAGAAGCGGGGATCTTCCTCGGCGCCCGGAATCTGGCTGCGGAAATCGGGAGAGAATTCGCCATAGACGGTCGAGGTGTGGACGCCGACCTTCTCGAAGACGCGCCCCTCCATCATCGACATGCGGCCGCCGCCGCCCTGGCCCTTGTCCCTCTGCCAGTCCTTGGCGACGAAGCGGCCTGGTTCCTGGTCGGAAAGGGGGCCGGTCAGCTCGTTCTCCAGCTGCTCGAACTCAGCGCAGATCGTGTCGCGCAGGCCCTCGAACCAGTGTCGCGCTGCCTCTTTCTTTTCTTCAATATCCTCGGGTAATCCCTTGGGAAGATTGGGTCGTTCCATTCATGCTCTCCGACGGTGCGAGCAGCCGGCGGCCCGCGATTCGCACCGTATGTATCGTGAGTTGGAATATCAGCAAGATTGCGGCGCAGCCAGTGCAGCAACGTCGCAGGAGAATCGACTCGCAAATTTCACAATGCGGTATTATGTTCCCTCTCTCAAAGGCGAGGTTTTATCATGAAGATACCCGGACCGCCGCCCCTGGATGGGTTGAGAAACAGAATATTCCGTTATCGGCAGGACCATCCCGCCGGTGGAAAGAGTGAATTCGTTCGCGAGACCTTTTGTCTCAGTCGCCCCGAAGCGCGCGAAAAGGCGCGTGAATGGTTCAACGAGTTCCCGAAAGCCGCCTATTGGACCGAGGTCGAAAGCTGGCGTCAGGTCGACGGCGATCGCATCGAATTCACCATGCGGCGCTTGCCGTCGGCGGACTGAACTGAACGATACGGCGCTCGCATCGACGGGTGATGGCTCTCGAAGTGTGTTCCCGTTCCTCCGAGGCTGGCTGGCGATTGGTCGTCAGCTCAATGCGGCATGGTCGGTGACGGATCATCCGACGGGCCGAACGCGGCCGGCTGAGCGCTTGGCATAGGCCTCGCGGAGAAAGCTTTCTTGACCTTCTCGATCGCAGTCGTATTACCGCCGGCCGAAGGCGGCGGAGACTTTGTCTCCTGTATTGCCGCCGGTTCGGCCGCGGCACCGAGCTTTGCAGCTTGGTGTTCTTCAGCTTTCTGATCTTCGGCAATGGGTGATGCCGCGAGAATCTCCATCAGCGTGATGGTCACCGGCAGGTGGCCGCCCAAATCGGTGTTCGTGTGATGCCATGCATGCGCGACGCGCTGATCGGCGTGGATGAACCGTCGGGAATTGATCTCTCCAAACCAGTCCCACTCGCCCATGACATCGATGACATCGTTGAATACCGGAGGCATTGCGATGCGCGCGCCGATCGTCACGATCTTCGTATGCCGCGCCAGCTCAGCAACTCGTCCTTCATCCTGCTTCGAGAGGTTATGCAGGGCGGCAGAAAGGACGAGATTGCCTTTGGAGTGTCCCGCCAGTAGAGGGAAGGAGAGTCGGGGATCGGCGAGAAGCGCCTGTACCGTTCTGGTGTCCAGGCTGGTGCGGGCAGCCGTTTCATTGCGCTGCGCTCCAACCTTGGGCCGGCCGGCAAGATCATCCAGCCTTTCAAGCAACGGCCGCAGCCCCCTCAAATGACCGAAGAAAAACGATCCGCCAAAGGCTTCAGTGATGGCGTCGGCGATGCCGTAGCCTGAGACGACAACGGCGACTGGTGCGTCGATCGCATCGGCCACGTTGCGGGCAAAGGCGGCGGCACCGAGCGCGGAACCGCCGATGCCGGCGACTGCGAGCGCCCGGGCATTGCCGCCGCCGCGCAAGACAAATTCATCGATGGTTTCGCAGAGGGTGAGCGCCCCAAGGCCGCTCGGCGGCACGATCAGGATCGCGCCTTCGGCGGCGAGCGAGTCACTGATGTAGAAAGCTTCCTCGGGTGTAATGACCTTGACGTCGTAGAACAGCGCATCGAGAGCGAGGTTGCGCTGGCGAAGGCCCTCAAGCGCAAGGTTGCGCAAAGGGGAGTGCTGGAGCCGTTCGGGGAGGCTCAATGTACGTGCGAACTGCGTCAGGGAAAGCGTGAATGCCGTCTGGAACATGGGTCACCTCGCCAAGGCTGCCTGAGTTAGAGCATTCCAGAGCGAAGCTTCTCACACTTTATCCGGCGTGCCAACGCCTATTCGGGTGCGACATTCAGGCCCGGTGCAGCCCCAGTGCGGTAAGCGGCGGCCATTGCGTTTGCCGCAAGGCTTCCCCCGATATCATGGCGGCCGACATCGCAACATTGATGGAGCGTTGGCCCTCCACCATGGGGATCAGGACGCGGCCATCGGCCTTTTCATGCACATGCTCCGGCACGCCGGCGCTTTCGCGGCCGAAGAGGAGGATATCGTCGTCGCGATAAGCAAAATCCGTGTAGCGCTGGGCCGCCTTCGTTGAAGCCAGCACCAGCCGCCGCCCGCTTTCCTGCCTCCACGTCTCGAAGCGCTCCCAATTGACGTGCCTGGTCAGGGTGACGGCGGCAAGATAATCCATGCCGGCGCGCTTCAGATTGCGGTCCGATATGTCGAAGCCGGCCGGCTCGATAATGTCGACGCCGAGGCCGAGGCAGGCGGCGAGCCGCAGGATCGTGCCGGTGTTGCCGGGAATGTCGGGTTGGTAAAGGGCGATGCGCAGTTTTGTCATATGCTGCAACTAGCGAAATCGCCTGGATTTGTCTCAGATTTTTCGCGCGCCCTTCATTTCCGTGATGTCTCCTATAAAGAGAATTGAAGGATTCAGCCCATTTTTCAGGCATATTTCGCTTTTCAAACAGAAAAAGTCGCGCTAAAAGACGAGCGCTCTACAACTTGCGAAAGAAGGAGGCACAGATGGATATCTTGTTTGTGATAATGCGCCTCCAGGCCGTGAACTCACGGATTTGACTGGCGCTACAAGGCGCGTATTCGCAAGTACCCCCCTTCTTTAAGTCATTGCGCGGCCGGCATGGCCTCGTTGTTTTATCACCCGGCCACCATATGAGTCTGCGATCTTTCAGCGCAGTGGGTGGTCGAAGGGTCGAGTCTTTGGAGCATTTCAATGTTTAGCTGGTTCGAACGCCGACTAAATCCATTTCCGAGCGAGGTGCCGGACACTCCGCCGCGCGGCCTTTTCGCCTTCTGTTGGCATTATTCCAAGCCGGCTCTGCCATGGCTGATCGCTATGAGCATCCTCACCATGTCGATCGCGATCGGTGAGGTGGCGCTGTTCCAGTTCCTCGGCGATATCGTCGACTGGCTGACACATGCGGATAAGGCGACCTTCCTGCAGACGGAATGGCACAAGCTGTTCTGGATGGGCGCGATGGTGCTGATCGGCTTGCCGGCTGCGGCGATCCTCGACAGCTTCATCATGCACCAGGTGCTGCTCGGCAACTATCCGATGATCGCGCGCTGGCAGATGCACCGCTTCCTGCTGCGCCACAGCATGACCTTTTTCGCCAATGAGTTCGCCGGCCGCGTCGCCACCAAGGTGATGCAGACCTCGCTTGCCGTGCGCGAGACGGTCATGAAGATCCTCGACGTCTTCGTCTACGTGTTCACGTACTTCCTGTCGATGATCCTTGTCATCGCGGCGGCTGACTGGCGGCTGATGATTCCGATCCTGGCCTGGCTTGGCGTCTATGTCGCCATTGTCGCCTATTTCGTGCCGGTGCTACGCAAGATCGCTGCGCAGCAGGCCGATGCGCGTTCGATGATGACGGGCCGTGTGGTCGACAGCTATACCAACATCGCCACGGTGAAGCTGTTCTCGCACGCTGGCCGCGAAGAGAAGTATGCGAGGGCCGGCATGGAGGAATTCCTCGATACCGTGCACAAGCAGATGCGCAAGGTGACGCTGTTCCACGCATCGGTCTATTTCAACAACTGCGCGGCGCTGTTCATCGTCTCGTCTCTGTCGATCTGGTTCTGGCTCAGCGGCTCGATCTCCGTCGGCTCCATCGCCATTGCCATCGGCCTTGCCATGCGTGTCAACGGCATGTCGCAATGGGTGATGTGGGAAGTCTCGGCGCTCTTCGAAAATATCGGCACCGTCTATGACGGCATGGAGATGATGACGAAGCCGCACGATATCGTCGACAAGCCGGCAGCATCGCCGATCGTGGCCAAGCAAGGTGCGATCCGCTTCGACCACATTCGCTTCCATTACGGCAAGGCGAAGGGTGTCATGGAGGATCTGACCCTCGATATCCGCGCCGGCGAAAAGGTCGGCCTTGTCGGCCGCTCCGGTGCCGGCAAGACGACACTGATGAACCTGCTGCTGCGCTTCTACGATCTGGAGGGCGGCCGCATCACCATCGACGGCCACGATATCGCGGGCGTCACGCAGGACAGCCTTCGCTCGATGATCGGTGTGGTGACGCAGGACACGTCGCTGCTGCACCGATCCATCCGCGACAACATCGCCTACGGCCGTCCGGACGCGACCGACGAGGAAATCATCCAGGCGGCCAAGCGCGCCAATGCCTGGGACTTCATCGAGGGGCTGGTGGATATGCATGGCCGCACCGGGCTCGACGCGCAGGTCGGCGAGCGGGGTGTCAAACTGTCAGGCGGCCAGCGCCAGCGTATTGCGATCGCCCGCGTCTTCCTGAAGGACGCGCCGATCCTGGTGCTCGACGAGGCAACCTCGGCGCTCGATTCCGAAGTGGAAGCAGCGATCCAGGAAAACCTCTTCGCGCTGATGCACGGCAAGACGGTGATTGCCATTGCCCATCGCCTGTCGACGCTGACCGAGATGGACCGCCTCGTCGTTCTCGACAAGGGTCGGATCATCGAGATGGGCACACATCAGGAACTGGTCGAGGAGGGCGGCATCTATGCCGAACTCTGGAGCCGGCAATCGGGTGGGTTTTTGGCGGATCACGAGGAGGCCGAGGCGGCGGCGGAGTGATGAAGGGAAAATTGGGGTGCTTCGGCACCCCATCATTGTTTCAGCGATCTTCTCGTCCGTGCCATATGCGCAGAATGAAAACAGTCGAGCCTGCAATTTCGTAGCGCATTTCATAAGCGCCTACCAGGATGCGCCTGACGTCGCGAGGCTCGAATTCTTCAAGTCTTTCCCCGATGCGCGGATGCTGAAGGAGCTGCAGCGGAGCGGATGAAAGAGTTTGTGCGGCTCTGATTGCCGCAGGCCTGTTGACCGGTGCCAGAAAGTCGTAGACGCGGATCAAATCGGATTGTGCTTTCGCAGTCCACTTGATTTCGATCAACGGGATTGAGCCTCGTCTTCCGACGTGCCCAAGTCGCGCACCCAATCCCAAATAAGCTGATGGTCGACAACATTCCCGGCATCCACATCGGCCAGTGCTTCAAGTGTCAGCCTGTGACGCTCTTCCTGCAGAGCGACCCAATCATTGAGTGCTTGCTTCACGATCCATCCCCGGGAGCGCTCCAGCCGAGCGGCTATCTGGTCAACTTTTTCCGCCAACGACAGCGGAACATGTGTCGTCAGAACTTTCGTGTCGGCCGTCTTGTTGTTCATTTCGATCGCGTCCTATTCCTTGCTATAAAATAGGCGAATGATGGATTTTGTATAGATTTATCGGATTCAATCTTTCTGATTAAGTTTGATTAAATCACCGATGAAGAACGGAACTTCAAGTGCGCGGCTGAACATGAAGAAAATATAACCTTTTCTGCGGCACGCCGTGAGTTTGCGCGTGTCTCAAAATTCCCTATATCGCTGGCATGTTCATCCGTTCCGTGTTCCGTCTGTTCGAGACCTGGATTGATCCTTACTATCGCAGCGGCGATCTTCGGCCGCCGCGGTCGCTCGGTGCCTTCATCTGGTACTATGTCGGTCAGGCCAAGGGGCCTTTCCTGGCGATGGCGGCACTCGGCGGTGCCGTCGCGATGCTCGAGGCGGCGCTGTTCTGGTTCGTCGGGCATCTCGTCGATATCCTTGACAAGGTGAAGCCGGGCGAGGGGTGGTCGGGGCTGCTTGCCGGCCATGGCGCGGCGCTGCTCGGCATGGTTTTCGTCGTGCTCGTGGTGCGCTTCGTTGTCGTCAGCCTCGGCGCATTGGTCGAGGAACAGGTGGTCGTGCCAGGGTTTCTCAATCTCGTGCGCTGGCAGGCTTATCGCCATGTGGCGAGGCAGTCCGTCGAATTCTTCCAGAACGATTTCTCCGGCCGTGTCGTCACCAAGGTCTGGTCGGCGGGGCAGGCGACGGGCGATCTCGTTGTGTCGCTGCTGCAGGTCGTTTGGTTCATCATCATCTATGCCGCATCGACCATCGCGCTGGTCGGCGGGCTGGACTGGCGGCTGGCGCTGGTCATCGCGGTCTGGATCGGCGTCTTCTCCCTGCTTGCGCGATATTTCGTGCCACGCATCCGCCGGCATGCGCGCAACGCGGCCGAAGCGTCCTCGATGCTGAACGGCCGCATGGTCGATGCCTACGCCAATATTCAGACGTTGAAGCTCTTTGGCCGGGAGGAGCAGAACGACCACTACATCCGCAATGGTTTCGACCGCTTCCAGGCCGCCGTCATGCCGTTCACACGATTGTTGACCGGCGTGCGCTCATCGCTGGCGCTGCTGTCAGGCGTCATGATCACCATGATCGGCGCGCTCGCCGTCCATCTCTGGCTGGCGGGTGAAATCTCGACCGGAGGCGTCGCCTTCACGCTCAGCATGGTGCTGCGCCTGAACATGCTCTTCGGCCGGATGATGTCGCAGTTCAATGCCATCATGCGCAATCTCGGCACCATTCAGAATTCGGCCGAGATGATCTCCGAGCCCGTCGGTCTGGTCGATCGGCCTGATGCCAAGGATCTGGTCGTCACCGGGCCGGAAATTCGTTTCGACGATGTGACGTTTCACTATGGGCGCGGCGGCGGCATCATCGACAATTTCTCTCTCAACGTACGCGCGGGCGAAAAGGTCGGCATCGTCGGCCGCTCGGGAGCGGGCAAGACGACGCTCGTCAATCTGCTGTTGCGTTTCTACGATCTTGAGGGTGGGCGTATCCTGATCGACGGACAGGATATTGCCGCCGTCAGGCAGGAGTCGCTGCGTAGCGCGATCGGCATGGTGACGCAGGACACCGCTCTCCTCAATCGCTCCATCCGCGATAATATCCTCTTCGGTCGGCCTGACGCTACCGACGAGCAGATGGTGGAGGCGGCCCAGCGGGCGGAGGCGGATCGCTTTATCACCGCCCTCGAAGATCAGAAGGGGCGCACCGCTTATGCCGCCCATGTCGGCGAGCGCGGTGTCAAGCTTTCAGGCGGCCAACGCCAGCGCATTGCGATCGCGCGCGTCATGCTGAAGGACGCGCCCATTCTCGTGCTCGACGAGGCGACGTCCGCGCTGGATTCGGAAGCCGAAGCCGTACTGCAGTCCAATCTGGATGGGCTGATGCAGGGCAAGACCGTGCTTGTGATCGCGCATCGGCTGTCGACCATCGCTAAGCTCGACCGGTTGATCGTCATCGACAAGGGCGAGGTCATCGAAGAGGGGACGCATGACGAGCTGATCGCTCGGGGTGGCCTTTATTCCGAACTCTGGGCACGTCAGTCCGGCGGTTTCATTGCGGCGGATGCAGATTGAGCCACTCTGAAACTCGCCGGATCATTTCTGCCGAGGCACGCTGAACTCCGTCATCAGGCCGAAATGGTTCGAGCCCATGGCGTCGCGGATCTGCTTTACGGATATCAGCCGCAACGGCGCGCGAGCGAAGACGTGATCGATGGTGATGCCATAGGCGCCCGCAGCAATCGGCCATGTGGCGGGCTCGGGAAAGGCATGGCGAAGGCCGGTTGCCGCCAGGAAGTCGCGCATATCGGGCGTGATGACCGAGGCGTTGAAATCTCCTGCGAGAATCAACGGCCCTTTCACGTCATTAAGGACCGGAGCGAGGAGGCCAAGCTCGATCTGGTGGAACGCATCGAAATAAGGCTTGCTCAGATGAACGGAGGCGAAGTTCACGGGCTGGCCGTCCATGTCGATGGTGGCGAGAATGAAGCGATTGTCCCAGAGGCTGCCGAGGCTGCGCATGAGTTGGGTTTGGAACGGTCTCTTCGACAGCAGCAGGGAATCGCAATCGGTGGTCATCACGCCGCAGCCGATGCGGTTGGGATAGACTTTCAAGATGCGGTCCATCTCGGAAAAGATCGGTCCTGCCTCGAAGATTTCGACGACGTCGGCTTTCGAGGCGATGATGAGATCGGCGATGCGAGGGCCGTTTTCGAAATTGCTGTCCTCTATGTTGAAGGAGAGCAACCTGAAATGCTCGCCGCTCGCCTCAGCCGAAGCGACGAGCGAAGACGTGGTGTATTGCTGCAGCATGAGGACGGAGTGAACCAGCAGGATGATCCCTGCGGCAGTCAGGAAGAGCGCATACCAGTGACGCTTGAAGGCGAATGCGATCAAGGCGAGCAGGATCGCGAACAGGCTTATATGGGTCTGCAGACTTTCGAAAAAGGCCAGCAGCCAGGAATCGGCGACGTAACGCGCGGCTAGGATGCCGACCGCCAGTGTGGCGAGAACGCATAGGACGCAATAAATCGTGTGTCTCATGAGAAGTTCTCGTGCTTCGTTTTTGCTGCTTCGTATGCGCAAGATAGCAAGTGCAATCCTCCATAAATCCCGGGGGAAATCCATTTGGATTTAAGTGGTAAAGCGCAGGTCACACTGAGTGGCGAAAGTGGTGATACCGCAGTGCCTTCCGCAATGCAGCATTGAAATCATTGTCTATTTTGCCTTGCAATATAAGAAGATACTACAGAAATCCCCAGATTTTTCATGGGTTTAACTTTTCGCATCGGTACAGAAAGAGTTCAGGCTCCAGCCTTGCGACGCAATAGCGCAGTTTTGCCGCGACATTGTGCCCTGACCCCTTGCCAAGACTGGACATAATTTGCGATCAAGCTTAGAACGCAGCGGGTTACGGAGGAATCTATGGCGGAATTATGGTCGCATTGATTCGCCGTTAGTGAGAGGGGTACCGCGGTTTTGCCGTGGTTTGCGGGAAGAGGATGTGCAGCTTTGAGCGAGCATAGTACGACAGTTGAGTCCAGCGGCGAGCCGACTCGTCGCGATTTCCTTTATTTGACGACAGGTATGGCCGGTGCGGTGGGTGCAGTTGCCGTCGCATGGCCGTTTATCGACCAGATGCGTCCGGACGCATCGACACTTGCTCTTGCATCCATCGAAGTCGATGTGTCGAGCCTTGAGCCCGGCATGTCGTTGACGGTGAAGTGGCGCGGTAAACCCGTCTTCATCCGTAACCGCACGCAGAAAGAAATCGACGATGCCAAGGGTGCGCAGCTTTCGGACTTGAAGGATCCAATCGCCCGCAACGCCAATCTTCCGTCCGATGCACAAGCAACCGACGTTGCCCGTTCGGCCGGGGAGGGCAAGGAAAACTGGCTCGTCATGATCGGCGTCTGCACCCATCTGGGTTGCATTCCACTCGGCCAGGCAGGTGAATATGGCGGGTGGTTCTGTCCCTGCCATGGTTCGGTCTACGATACCGCCGGTCGCATCCGTCACGGGCCTGCGCCGCAGAACCTCTTCATCCCGCAATATGCGTTTACGTCGGAAAAGAAGATCAAGGTCGGTTGAGGGGGAGCTGAATCATGAGTGGTCATTCGTCCTACGAGCCATCGACAGGGCTCGAAAAATGGGTAGACGCGCGGCTTCCGCTGCCGCGTATGGTCTACGATAGTTTCATCGCCTATCCGGTTCCCCGCAACTTGAACTATGCCTATACGTTCGGCGCCATGCTGGCGGTCATGCTGGTCCTGCAGATCCTGACCGGCGTCGTGCTGGCGATGCATTACGCGGCCAACACGGCGATTGCGTTCAACTCGGTCGAAAAGATCGTCCGCGACGTCAATCACGGCTGGCTGTTGCGGTACATGCACGCCAATGGCGCATCTTTCTTCTTCGTGGCCGTCTACCTGCACATTGCCCGCGGCCTCTACTACGGCTCCTACAAGGCGCCGCGCGAAATCCTCTGGATTCTCGGCGTGATCATCTACCTCCTGATGATGGCGACCGCCTTCATGGGCTACGTTCTGCCCTGGGGTCAGATGTCTTTCTGGGGTGCGACCGTTATCACCGGTTTCTTCTCGGCCTTCCCATGGGTCGGCGACTGGATCCAGACCTTCCTGCTCGGCGGCTTCGCCGTCGATGATCCGACGCTCAACCGCTTCTTCTCGTTGCACTATCTGCTGCCGTTCATGATTGCAGGTGTCGTCATCCTGCATATCTGGGCGCTGCATGTGACCGGCCAGACGAACCCGACCGGCGTCGAAGTGAAGCTGAAGACCGACACTGTCGCCTTCACGCCCTATGCGACGCTGAAGGATGCGCTTGGTGTCTCCATCTTCCTGCTGGTCTTCGCCTATTTCGTCTTCTACCTGCCGAACTTCCTCGGTCATGCCGATAACTACATCCCGGCCAACCCGCTGAAGACGCCGGCTCATATCGTTCCGGAATGGTACTTCCTGCCGTTCTACGCGATGCTGCGCTCGATCACCTTCAACATCGGCCCGATCGACTCCAAGCTCGGTGGCGTTCTGACGATGTTCGGCGCGATCATCGTGCTGTTCTTCCTGCCCTGGCTCGATACGTCGAAGATCCGCTCGGCCGTCTATCGTCCCTGGTACAAGCTGTTCTTCTGGCTGTTCATCGCCGATGCCATCCTGCTCGGCTGGCTGGGCTCGCAGCCCGCGGAAGGCATCTACACCACGGCTGCGCAGTTTGCGACGCTGTTCTACTTCCTCTTCTTCCTCGTCATCATGCCTGTGCTCGGCATTGTCGAGACACCGAGGCGCATTCCAAATTCGATTACGGAAGCGGTTCTTGAGAAACAGGGCGGTAAAGTTGCCGCTTCGGTTCAAGCATAACCGGCGATAGAGGAAGAAAACGATGAAAAAACTTGTTGTCGGCCTTCTATCCTTGACGCTCATCGGCGGCCTCTCGACCGCTGCCGTGATCGCTGCGGAAACGAAGCCTGCCGCGGAAGCAGAGACGCCGCACTATCCGCTGAAGGAGCCGCGCGAGCAGCATTGGACCTTCTCCGGCCCGTTCGGCTATTATGACAAGGCGCAGCTGCAGCGTGGCCTGAAGGTCTACACGGAAGTCTGTTCCGCCTGCCATTCGATGAAGCTGGTGGCTTACCGCACGCTGGAAGACCTCGGCTATACGGAAGCACAGGTGAAGGCCTTCGCTGCCAATTACGAAGTGCAGGACGGCCCGAACCCTCAGGGTGAAATGTTCAGCCGCAAGGCGCTTCCGTCTGACCATTTCAACTCGCCGTTCCCGAATGACGAGGCTGCTGCGGCCTCCAACAACGGGGCCGTGCCGCCCGATATGTCGCTGCTTGCCAAGGCACGCGAAATCGAGCGCGGCTTCCCGCAGTTCATCTTCGACATCTTCACGCAGTATCAGGAAGGTGGGCCGGACTATATCTACTCGCTGCTGACCGGCTACGAAGAGCCGCCGGCCGGGTTCAAGGTGCCGCAGAACTCGCACTATAATCCGTATTTCGATGCGGCTGCGACCTTTGCGATGCCGAAGCCGCTTTCCGACGGCCAAGTGACCTATGACGATGGCTCGCCGCAGACTGTGGACCAGTATGCGCGCGACGTGGCGGCGTTTCTGATGTGGACCTCCGAACCGCATCTGGAAGATCGCAAGCACCTTGGCTTCATGGTCATGGTATTCCTGCTGATCTTCTCAATCTTGATCTATCTCACCAAGCGTTCCGTCTATGCAAAGGCCGGCGCTCACTGAGCATCGCGACAATGATCGAGAAAAGGCGGCCCGGCGAGGTCGCCTTTTTTGTTGGTATAGCGCCCTGGTATTGATAGGGTGCAACCGGCCCTATCACAGCCTGAGAGACTATATTTGATGAACACTATTGCTTCGGAGCTTGCCGCCAGCATCCGCTCCATTCCGGATTACCCCAAGCCCGGCATCATCTTTCGCGATATCACGACGATGCTTGGCGACGCCAGGGCATTCCGCCGTGCTGTCGATGCGCTGGTGCAGCCTTACGCCGGCACGAAGATCGACAAAGTCGCCGGAATGGAAGCACGCGGCTTCATTCTCGGAGGGGCGGTGGCCCACCAGCTTTCGTCCGGCTTCGTGCCGATCCGCAAGAAGGGCAAGCTGCCGCACGACATCGTCCGCATCGCCTACAGCCTGGAATATGGTGTCGACGAAATGGAGATGCACCGTGATGCGGTCAATCCGGGTGAGAGGGTCATCCTCGTCGACGACCTGATCGCGACGGGCGGAACCGCCGTCGGCGCGACGAAGCTTCTACGCCAGATCGGCGCCGAAGTGGTTGCCGCCTGCTTCGTCGTCGACCTGCCTGAACTTGGTGGCCGCAGGAAGCTCGAGGAGCTTGACGTGCCGGTTCACACACTGGTGGAATTTTCCGGTCACTGACCGCGTTCGGAAGATTGGCGAGGGCCGTTATGAACGGCCCCGCAGCTCGCTATTCAGAGGCAAGCACCGTGCTTTCGAACCGTAGGGCCGGCAAGCCGTCCTGGTTTATTCCGTCACAAGCGAGTGTGTAGAGCGTCCAGCCCAGGCGCGAGGCCAAAGCGCGGCTACCAAGGATCGCAACGCCATAACTGATGGTATCGCCGGCAAAGACGGGCCGCAGCCATTGCAGCTTCGTAAAGCCGGGCGAGGGGCCGAGAACGGGCGGCGTCTTGCCCTCGGCGGTCAGTCTTGCCGTTTCGGATTTCCAGTAATCGACGAAGCTGCGCATCCACATGGAGCAGCTATGCCATCCCGAGGCACAGAGGCCGCCGAACAAGGAATGCTTGGCTGCTTCCGCATCCATATGGAAGATTTGCGGGTCGAAGCGCGAGGCAAAATGGACGATGCCCTCAGGCGTGAAGGTATGGCTGCCGATGTCGATGCGTTCGCCGACAGCGTAGAGGTCGCTCATCTTCATGCCGAAACCTCCGCGACGCTGCGCATGCGGATCATGACCGCATTCTCTCCGAGGCAGACCAGTTCGCCGCGTTGATTTTCGACCTCGTGGCGAAACTTGACGATGCCGATGCCGGGGCGAGAACGCATGGCGCGTATCTCCACGACGATGGACCGGCCAGAGAGTGTATCTCCGGCCAGAACGGGCTTTTTCCACTCCATGAAATCGATGCCGGGCGCGCCTTCGGCATCGGTGGCAAGGAGATAGGAGTCGCACATCATGCGCATGAACATGGACGATGTATGCCAGCCGGAAGCGGCAAGGCCGCCGAGAATGCTGGCACGGCCGGCTTCCTCGTCCAGATGCATCGGTTGTGGGTCGAATTCGCTAGCGAACTCGATGATCTCCGCCGCCGTTACATGCTTTGGGCCGAGCGGAAATTCTCGTCCCGGCAGGAAGTCTTCGTAGACGAATTTCGTCATATCTTCTGTCGTCCTCCACGTCTCGTTTATCGGCAATCGCATGGCCCGCGGTGCTGGCGCAAGCATTTTCACGGTCAATACAAAGAAGGGACGACGATGACTGTCTATTGGCCGCCGACAGCCCTTGATTGTATGCCGGCGATATGTTGAGGCTTGGTCGTGGCAAGATGATGTGAGAGCTGGAATGAGCGAACTCAAAGTCGCATTGGAAGAGGCAGCCGGCGCGGGGATCATTTCCTCCAGTCAGGCCGAGAGATTGCTGCCCTATCTGGCGGACAAGAACATCGGTGCGTTGCCGACCGGACAGGGTCTCTCTGCACCGCGTTTTCCAGATGATCCCAACCCTCTGGAGGATACGGAAGCGCCGCGTTTCGTGCGGGGCTTTCACGATGTGCTCATCACTATCGGTCTCGTCGTTTTGCTCATCGGGCTATGGGGGCTGGCGAACCGTTATGCGCCCTTGCTGGCAATCGTCGTCCTGGCCGAGATCCTGGTGCGCCGACAGCGGTTGGCGCTTCCGGCCGTGGTCTTGACCGTCGCGCTCGTTGTCTGGATTTTTTACATGGTGGTCAGCTATGTGAGTTCCACACCGACGCTGAGCGATAATTTCACGGTCGGCGCAATCGTGCTGGTGGCGCCATTTCCGCTGTCGCTGGCCTTGTTTTACTGGCGCTACCGCGTCCCGCTGTCGCTGGCCTTGTTCCTGTTTTCGCTGTTTGGCCTGTTTCTCGCCGCAGTTTTCTATGTCGCCGGCACGGTAACTGGCTCTTCGAATGTGCCAGCGGATTACCCCATCCAGACGATGATGATCCTGCTGGTGACCGCGCTTGGCAGCTTTGCATTGGCAATGCGCTATGATCTCAGCGATCCGCAGAGAGTTACGCGCCGGTCCGACGTTGCCTTCTGGCTGCATCTCGCAACGGCGCCGGCTCTGCTTTATTCGACGATCCTCTTGGCCTTGCGCCTCGAGCTCGCCAGTAGCGGCATGGTCTTCACCAATCTCACCGATGCCCTCTTCGGGGGCTATCTGCAGGCGGTGACCGTCCTCGTTGCGGTGCTGGTGATGATGCTGATCGGGCTCGTCATCGATCGCCGCGCCTTTGTGACTGCCGGCCTCGTGTCGCTGGGCTTGGCGACGGCAGCCATCCTCAGGCACAATAATGCCGAGCTCGACAAAGTCGGATTCCTGGTGCTGATGATTGTCGGTCTGGTCGTGCTCGTTATCGGCATCGGCTGGGCCGATCTGCGGCGCATCGTCGTGCGACGCCTGCCTGCCGGTCTGCAGGCGAGATTGCCGGCGCTGAGATAGAGCTTTTCCGCTTTTCTTCGAATCGCGAAAACGCTCTATCCTTTTGTTTTAGAGCGGGATGCCGAAAAGTGTGCGCGGTTTTCGGACGACATCCCCCTCTAACTTTTTAATTTAGAGACGGATTCAGATTTCAGGTCGAACAGACCTGAAATCATCCGGCTCTAATGCATTTCCGGACGGAAAACCGCTTCGCACTTTTCCTGAAATTGCTTAGGCGCCGGCAAGAAAAAAGGCGATCAGGTGTTGAAGCGGAAGTGGATGACGTCGCCGTCTTGGACGACGTATTCTTTGCCTTCGTCGCGTGCCTTGCCGGCTTCCTTGGCACCGGTTTCGCCGTTGTAGGCGATGTAATCGTCATAGGCGATCGTGTTGGCGCGAATGAAGCCGCGCTCGAAATCCGAGTGGATAACGCCGGCGGCCTGCGGAGCCTTCGTGCCCTGTTCGATGGTCCAGGCGCGTGTTTCCTTCGGGCCTACCGTGAAATAGGTGATGAGGTGCAGGAGCTTATAGCCTGCGCGGATCAGGCGATCGAGGCCAGCTTCGTCGAGGCCGAGCGCGGAAAGGAATTCCTTTGCCTCTTCGTCGGGCAACTGCGCCACTTCCGCCTCGATGGCTGCGGAGATGATGACGACCTCCGAATTCTGCTCCTTGGCCATGGCAGCCACGGCCGCCGTATGCTCATTGCCGGTCGCGGCATCGCCTTCGGCGACGTTGCAGACGTAGAGCACCGGATGCGAGGTCAGCAGGTTCAAGCTCTTGAGGATGCGGATCTCTTCGGCATCGAGCTTCGAGAGCAGCGTGCGAACCGGCTTGCCTTCCTGCAGCAGCTTCAGCGAGGCTTCCATGATTGGCAGCATGGCCATGGATTCCTTGTCCTTGCCGGTGGCGCGCTTGCGCGTCTGCTCGGTGCGGCGCTCAAGGCTCTCGAGATCGGCGAGCATCAGCTCGGTCTCGATCGTTTCGGCATCGGCGACGGGATTGATGCGGCCTTCGACATGGGTGATGTCGCTATCTTCGAAGCAGCGCAGTACATGCACGATGGCATCGACTTCGCGGATGTTGGCGAGGAACTGGTTACCGAGACCTTCACCCTTCGATGCACCGCGCACGAGGCCGGCAATATCGACAAAGGAGATGCGCGTCGGGATTAGTTCCTTCGACTTGGCGATGTCGGCAAGCTTGCGCATGCGCGGATCGGGAACGGCCACTTCACCCGTGTTCGGCTCGATCGTGCAGAACGGATAGTTGGCCGCCTGTGCCGCCGCCGTCTTGGTCAGCGCATTGAACAGAGTGGACTTGCCGACATTCGGCAGCCCGACGATACCGCATTTGAAACCCATGGCACCTTGTCCATATCTTGAAAATCTTTGCTGTGCCTATGGGGGAAGGGCCGTTGCGGGTCAAGTCTTGTGCGGGCAAGGAGGCTTTTTTCTGCCGAAAGAGAGGCAGAAGTCGCGCGAATACTCCTTTGTATTACCTGAGAGGCGCTGTCGTCCTTGAACCGTGTAGTGCGCTGCACTATAATTTCCGTATTAGCCCAAAGCCTCTTTCCCTGTCGTCAACGGTGATGCCGATGAGTGACAATGATGTCGTCCTGAAACCGAAGACTAAAACGAAGCCGAAGGTCGAACGGCCGAAGCTCTACAAGATTATTCTCGTGAACGATGATTATACGCCGCGGGAATTCGTCATCATGGTGTTGAAGGCCGTCTTCCGCATGAGCGAGGAGACCGGCTATCGGGTGATGATGACTGCACATAAGCTCGGCACTTGCGTGGTCATGGTCTGCGCGCGCGATATTGCCGAGACGAAGGCGCAGGAGGCGGTCGATCTTGCCAAGAGCGCCGGTTTTCCGCTGATGTTCACGACCGAGCCTGAGGAATAGGAACGGTTGCGGCCTGTTAGGTGGCTGCGGGTCGGCGGATATGGAAGCCGGTCTTGTCCTGCTTGAAGCCGCAATTGGCGTAGAAACGCAGCGTTGCTGGGTTCTTCGAACCGGTCAGCAGCATGACCTTGTAGCAGTTCCTCTCCCAGGCGCTTGCGAACGCCTTATGGATGAGCGTGCCGGCAAGACCGCGCCGACGGTAGTCGGCATGGGTCACCACATTCTCGATCAGGGCATAGGGCGCGCCGCCCCGCGTGAGATTCGGGATGACGGTCAGCGTCACCGAGGAGACGGCCTTGTCGCCGTCAAAGGCGGCCAAGATCGTCATGCCGGAATGCGCGAGGATTTCCGCAAGGCGGCTCTCCGCGAGGCTTAGGTCCAGTATCGGATCTTCCGTGTGCAGGTGCCGGTAAAGTGCAAGCAGCGTCGGGAGGTCCGCCATCGCGACCGACCGGATGACGATATCCGCCGCGCTTTCCACCGCTATTTCCGACATCTCAATCGTCCTTCTTGCCGAACATCCTCTTCAGCATTTCTGCCATAGGCCCGGTTTCCGGAACCTTCGGCTTGATCTGATTGCGCGCCTGATGAATGTGGGACTTGGCTGGCGCCTTCTTTTCCGGCTTGGGCGCGTCGTCTTCCGCCTTGCCGCCAAGGGCAAGCGCGATCTTGTTCATTAACTGCGAATCTTCACCGCGCACCAGCATGTCGGCATTATCGGCAAGCGCGTCGAACAGCGGCTCCAGCCAGCTTTGATCCGCTTTGGCGAAATCGCCGAGAACGTGATTGTGCACCAGTTCCTTGGCGCCGGGATGACCGATGCCGAGCCGCAGACGGCGGTATTCCTTGCCGCAATGGGCGTCGATGGATTTGATGCCGTTATGGCCGCCATGGCCGCCGCCGGTCTTCAGTCGCGCCTTGCCGGCTGGCAGATCGAGTTCGTCATAGATGACAACGAGATCGGACGGCTGCAGCTTATAGAAGCGCATGGCTTCGCCGACGGCTTCGCCCGAGAGGTTCATGAAGGTCTGCGGCTTGATGAGCAGCACCTTCTGGCCGCCGAGTTCGCCTTCGGCAATCTCCGCCTTGAATTTCCTCGACCAGGGCGAAAAGCTATGGCGGCGGTGGATCGCATCCACGGCCATGAAGCCGATATTGTGGCGGTTGCCCTGATATTTAGCGCCCGGATTGCCGAGGCCCGCGATGAGAAGCATACGCTTCATCCCTTCGAAAATGCCGATGTCCTTCACCACAGCGATTTGACGGCAAAGTCAAGGCGGGATGCGGTCAGTCGCCGAGGTGCAGGCCGTACTTCAGGAAAATCCGCTTTTGCGTTCCGTCGGCAATCAGCGCATTCAGCGCTACCTGCATCCTGTTCAGGAGATCGGTCGGGAAATCCTTGTGGCAGGCGATCCCCATGGGCTGTTGCGAGAGAAGGGTCACCTTTTCCACGGCGTTGCCGTCTTTCTGCAACTTGTCGAAGTAGAATTCCGAGATCGGCATCAGGTCGATACGGTCGCTCATCAGCTTCTTGAGCGCGGCCTTGAAGTCGCTGCCGACGTCGATGCGCGGGAAGTCGTTCCGGCGCAGGAGCGCTTCCGTATAATCTTCTCGCCAGGTGCCGACGAGATATTTCCTGGCTTCGGCGATGTTGCCGGCGGTAACACCGGAGCCGCTATGCTTGATCAAAACATTACGGTCGATCAGCACCGGCTGCACCCATTTGAAGAGCTTGTCGCGTTCTTCGTTGTGAGCTGCGACGAATACGCAGGTCATGGGTTCCATCAGCGCCTGATTGTAGGCTCGCGCCCAAGGCATGATGTCGATCGTATAGTTGACGCCGACATCGGTCATCACCTTCCGCACCTGGTCGGTGGTCGCTCCGACTACGGTCTTACCCTCACGATAGTTGAAGGGCGGATATTCCTCAGTGGTGAAATGGATCGTCTCGGCGTGGACTGAGGAGAAGAGTGTGAGCGAAAACAGGCTGGTAGCAATCATAAGCAGCGGTTTTCGCATGCGGTTCCTCATCGCTATGACGCTTGTGCTACGGGGGAAGGGTGATGTTGGTGCGAGCCGACCAGCGTCCTTACCAGATTGTCCGGATGCAGCGGCCGGTAGAATAGATAGCCCTGGCCATAGTCGATACCCATGGCACGCAGGGTTGCACATTCCTCCTCGGTCTCCACGCCCTCGGCAATGACCGTGCAGTTCATCTTGTGCGACAGCGTGGTGATGCTTTCGACCAGCATGCGGCTCTTGGCGCTGACATCGGACGCAGTATCGTTGATCGCCCGGATGAAGGATTGATCAATCTTGATGATGTCGACGGGGAAGCGATTGATATAGCTCAGCGAGGAATAGCCCGTGCCGAAATCGTCGAGCGCGATGCGGCAGCCGTAGCGGCAGATTTCGTTGATGACCATGCGCGTCTCCGGATTGTCATCCATGAGGACGGCCTCGGTGATTTCCACGACGATGCGCTGGGGCGCGATTTCGTAGCGCGCCAGCAGGGCCGCAATGCGCAGCGGCAATTCCTGCTCGAATTGCAGCGGCGAGAAGTTGATGGCGAGATAGGTGTCCTGCATGCCCTCGATCCGAGAGAGGCGAGCAAAATCGGCGATAGCCTTCTCCATGATGCGGTTGCCGATGCGAATGATGGAACCCGTCTCCTCCGCGACCTCGATGATGCGGCCAGGCGGCAGGATGCCTTTCTGCGGGTGATGCAGACGCATCAGCGCCTCGAAACCGGCGATCGAGCGGTCGTCTATATTCACGACGGGCTGCAGATAAGCTTCGAACCAGTCTTCGCTGAGGCCGGTTTCGATATGGTTCTCCAGTTCGGCCCGGCGGCGGGAATCGTCCAGCATGCCGTTGTCGAAAATTTGTGCGCCGTTCTTGCCATCGCGTTTCTTGGCATACATGGCGATATCGGATTTCAGCAGCAGTTCGGCCGCGTTGGCGGCCTGACGCGGGTAGATCGCAATACCGATGCTGGCGCTAAGGCGCGCATCGCCGATGAAGGGTGCCTCGAAGGCCTCGGCGATAAGGGCCGCCATGTCGATCGCTCTTGCTTCCGCATTCTCGGCCAGCAGCAGCATGGCAAATTCGTCGCCGCCGAGGCGCGCGGCGATATCGCCCGGCGCCAGGCATTTCTGGAGGCGCGATACCAGTTCGCGCAGTGCCGCATCACCGGCGGCATGGCCCATATTGTCGTTGATCCACTTGAAGCGATCGAGATCGATGAAGAGGCAGGCGAGCTCACGTCTGCGCAGATCGGCTTCATTGATCTTTGCGTCCAGCGCGCTCTCGAAGCCCTGGCGGTTGAGAAGGCCGGTCAGATGGTCGGTAATCGCCTGCCGCAGATTACGGTCTTCCGACTGCTTGAGTTCGGTGACGTCGGTCATGACGGAGAGCGACAGACCGTCCTGGATCGCAGTTGTTTCGAGGATCAGGACATCCATGATCCGCCCATCCTGGCAAAGGAATTTCACCGTCACAGCGAGGCGGGCGGCACTGTCGGGGTTGCCGCGTTTGCGCTCGATATATTGCATGCGCGAATCCGGCAGGATCAGGCTTGCAAACTCGCGGCCGATCACCTCGGCGCGATCATAGCCTGTCGCCGCGAGCCAGTAGTCGCTGACGGCAGCGATGCAATCATTCTTGTCGAGCGAGAAAAGCATGGCGGGCGTCAGATTATAGGTGTCCGTCGCCCGGCGATGGGCCAGCTTCAGTTCGTTTTCCTCGCGCTGGAGTTTGCTCTGCATATCGTTGAAGCTGCTGGCAAGCCGGCCCATTTCGTCGTTCGACTGCCAGTCGACATGATGACGCGAGCCGAGCCGCCGTGTGGCCTCGATGGCATGCGTCAGCCGCATCAGGGGCTGGATGACAAAGATACGATTGCCGATCAGCGCCGCGCCGAAGACCGTCAACACAGCGAAGATGAAGATGGAGATGAAGACGATCTCTTCGCTCTTCAGACCGTCGAATAGGCCGAGCTGAGGATAATAGACCGTGATGGTGCCAAGCCGCTTCGCACCGTCGACGCCGTTGTAGATGATTGGCCGGTCAACGGACTCCAGATTGCCCTTGTAAGATTTCGGGATGGTCGATTGCGTGACGTCGAGCTGGCCGGAAAGATCGCGGACGTTGACACGGACGATCGCGCCTTCGGCAACGGTGGTCGCGCTGATCTGGGTGACGCTGTCTTCGTCGAGGTCCCATAGCGGCTTTGCGAGGGCCTGGGCATTAGCGACGAGGAGAACCGTTATGTGATCCTTGATTTCCTTTTCGGCGCGTTCGGACGACAGAAAAAGGAAAAGGACGAAGAGCGGCGCTACGAAAACCAGCAGCGCACCGCAAACGATCGCGAAAAACCTGTTTTCGACCGAATGGCTCATAGTTCCGTTAGCTCCCCGGTCATAGACCAGCGGATTTTGGGCGCGCCGCTTTCTACAACTCTTTCGCGTAGATTTTCATGAATCCGTTAAATGTTGCTGAAACTGTGGGGTTAATGGAAATCAACGATAGTATAGATCCAAGACGTTCTTATTTTTACTTTCTCTAATATTTATTCCCGGGCATGAAAAAACCCGCCGTCCCAAAAGGGAGGCGGGTCTCAAATGCTTCAGGTCGAAGATGCCAATCAGGCGCTGGCTTCTTCGCCGCCTTCTGCTTCGTCTTCAGCAAGGCCGGCTGCCGGAGCAACGATCGTTGCGATCGTGAAGTCGCGGTCAGCGATGACCGGGGTCACGTTCTTCGGCAGCTTGACAGCCGAGATGTGGATGCTGTCGCCGCTCTTCAGACCGGAGAGGTCAACGGTGAAGAATTCCGGGATCGCATCGGCCGGGCAATGAACTTCGACTTCGTGGCGAACGATGTTCAGCACGCCGCCAGCCTTGAGGCCCGGGGACTTCTCGTGGTTTTCGAAATGAACCGGGATTTCGACGGTGACCGCCGTGTTGCCGGAAACGCGCAGGAAGTCGACGTGAACCGTGAAGTCACGGACCGGATCGAGCTGGTAGTCCTTCGGCAGAACCTTGATCTTCTTGCCGTCGACGTCGATCGTTGCGATCGTCGTGAGGAAGCCGCCGGCGTGGATGCGCTTCGTCACCTCATTGGTGTTGAGAGCGATAGAAATGGGGGCCTGCTTGTCACCATAGATGACAGCGGGAATGAGACCATTGCGGCGAAGTTCACGGGCGGACCCCTTACCAACCCGTTCGCGCGCCTCGGCCTTGAGCTCGTAGCTTTCGTGGCTCATAGCTATTCCTTTCGAGGTTATTTGGAGAGTTCATTCGCTCGGTCATGCGCCGTATCGATTGAACTGGAGGAGGGCGTACCCTGCCTCATCCGCGTTGCCTCCAAGGGTGTCTACGCGGACGCGTGGCGTATAATACAAAGCGGCCAAAGGTGCAAGCACCCCCGGAATGCGAAGCCTTGTGGTGACATTGCAACTGCCGCGAACAAGCCTGAGGTGGCATGTCTATCAACGCCTTGACATATACCCTCGGCCCCATCAACAGTCGAATCCAATCGATTGGCGTCAGAAGGAGAGGTCGGGCATGCGTTCCAGAGCAATCGCCGCCGCGGTTTTTTCCATGGGTCTTGCTGGCGCATCACAGGCTGCCGACGTCAATGAGCAAGGCGCCAAGGAACTCCGCAACATCCTGACCCATTCGCTTTCGCAGGACCTTGCCCGCAGCGATTTCGTGACCGTCAAGCCGGCCGGCGATCAATATGAGATTACCTACGATCTCGCGAAATTCTTCGACAAGATCAATTCGAATGCGTTTTCGGTCACGGGTTTCAAGCCGCTCTCCCTCTTCGCGCAGCCGGTCGAACAGGGACGGTGGCATCTGACGGGCGACAACAGCCTCGATGTCGCCCTGCATTCGCCGACCTCGGACATTGCCTATTCGATCGCCTCCAGTTCTTTCGACGGCATTTTCGATCCTGGCATCGAAATGATGCGGTCGATGGGCATCAAGAGCAGTGGCATGAAATTTTCGAGCGCCGGCAGCGGCCCAAAAAACGGGCGCAAGATCGATGCGACCATCGACAGCGCCTCCTTTGCCCATACGGTCACCGACAGCAGCGAAGCCGGCAAGGTCGACCTGCAATTGCAAGGAACGCTGCAGCGCTTGCGTGAGCAGTTCACCGTGCGTCCGGACGCTTCGCCCATCATTTTTAGCGCCGATAGCGTCGATACCAATGTCACAGCGACAAGCCTGCCGGTGAAGGATCTGCGCGCGCTCATCCGTTTCTTCGTTCAGCACGTAAAGGCTAAGCAGCTGTCGCAAAGCGGCAGCGAGAAGTTCGAGCAGCTGGTCCATCAGGCCCTGCCGGTTTTCGGTTCGCTCGGCAAGACCGTGACCGTGAACAACGCGCTGGTGGCAACGGAGAGGGGCAAGGTCGGCGTCAAGCGCATCGACTATAGTTTCAAGATGGACGGCCTAACCAAGGCTTCGAACGTCAATCTCGAGCTTAGGGCCGAGCAGTTCACCCCCGATGCCGATCTCGTGCCGGCTGCCTTTACGCCCTTCCTGCCTGCGGCGCTGGACGTTCAGCTCGGCGTGCCCAATATCAACTTTGCCGGTCTCATCGATGCCGGGCTCGATTCGATTGCAACACGGGCGACGCCGGTTTCCGGCGAGGCTCTGAAACGCACGATGTTCCCGAGCGGCTATGGAACGCTGGAGTTCCCGAAGATCAGCGCAAAGTCTGACGTCTATGACGTCGAGGTTTCCGGCGCGCTGAAGGGCTCCACCAAGCCGCATTCCGGCATTTCGCTGCAGGCGACGATCCTGGCGCGCGACTTCGACAAGACGGTTGCAGCACTTCAGGAGGCCGCCAAGGCTCAGCCTCGTTTGAATAGCGTTTCTTTCAGCCTGCTCGCCGCCAAGGGTTTTGCCAAGACCGACCCGGACGGCCGTCTCCGCTGGGACATCACCATGGATGAAGACCGGACGGTGACGGTCAACGGACAGGTGATGAAGAAGCCTTGAGGTTTGAGGACAAGCCCATGTATCAGGGCGATGATAAAGTTCCATGCGAAAGGCCACTCGGCTCTTTCCAGATTTCCACGTTTCTTTTCCATCATATTTGGGGGTGAATTATGCGTTTCAAAGCGGTTGCCACGGCGGCTGTTCTCGCTGCCGGCGTGGCTGGCCTTGTGCAGGCGGCTGACGTCAGCGAGCAAGGTGCCAAGGATCTCTACGGCAATCTGACCTATTTCCTGCCTGATGATATCGCCAAGAGCGGTGCGATTTC
Source organism: Martinezella dioscoreae (assembly GCF_009176305.1). Classification (GTDB taxonomy): domain Bacteria; phylum Pseudomonadota; class Alphaproteobacteria; order Rhizobiales; family Rhizobiaceae; genus Rhizobium; species Rhizobium dioscoreae. Next base: position 713,916 of record NZ_BLAJ01000001.1, read on the forward strand.
GGTCAAGCCGGTCAGCACGCACTATGAAGTCACCTATGATGTGCAGAAGCTGCTCGACAAGTTGAACGTGAGCGATTTCGCCATCAGCGGCCTCAAGCCTTTGATGATGCTGGCGACGCCGCTCGATAGCGGCCTCTGGAACATCGAAGGCAACAATGCCTTCGATATCACGGCGAAGTCCAAGCCCGGCAGCGGTCCCGACACCGAATTTCGCTATGCCCTGGCGTCATCGACCTTCCAGGGCGTGTTCGACCCTGCGCTTCACTATCTGCGTTCCATGGATATGAAGGGCAACGGCATCACCATCGCGACAAAGACCACCGACGCAGATAAGAGCGTCCAGAAGAATGACGCGACGGCCGACCGTATCGTCTATACCCTGTCATCGGCAGACAGCGGTGAGCCGGGCAGGCTCGATCTCAAGATGAACGGCAGCCTGCAATCGCTCTACGACAAGATTTCGGCCGACGATGCAACGCTCGGAGAAATCAAGATCGCGGCGATCGACTTCAACGCTGGCGCGACCAGGCTGCCGCTGAAGGCGGTGAATTCCCTGTTGCAGTTCGTCTCCGAACACAAGGATGAGAAGACGCTTTCCGATGCCGACAGCAAGGCGGTCAAGGCCCTGCTGATGGATGCGATGCCGATTGTCGGCTCCTTCGAGGAGTCCGTCGCGATCAAGGACATTGCGGTCACGACGCCATTCGGCAATGGCGGCGTGCAGAAGATAGGCTATTTCTTCAAGGTAGCCGGGCCAGCCAATGCCATGAACGCCGATTTCGGCCTGAATGCCGAGAAGCTTGCCCTGGAAACGGGCCTGATCCCTGAAGACTATGTCGCCTTCATTCCCGATACGGCCGATATACAGGTACAGGTGCCGAACCTGAATTTCTCCGCTCTGGCGGATGTGTTCCAGCAAGCCGATTTGAAGAACCCGGAGAGCGATAAAGCCCTGGACGAGAAGCTGCAGAAGGCCATGTTCCCCGACGGGACGATGACCATCAACTTCCCGAAGATCAGCGCCGTCTCGGGTCTTTATGATGTCGAGGCTTCGGGCAGTATGCGCGGTTGGCTGACCGAAAAGGACCGCGTCGCCATGAAGATGACGGTTCTTGCCCGAGATCTCGATAAGACGATCGCCGCCATCCAGGAGGCCGCAAAGACCAAGGAGGATCTGTCTCAGCTCTCCTTCGGCCTGATGATGGCCAAGGGCTTTGCCAAGACGGATGCCGATGGACGCTCGCGCTGGGATATCGATCTTTCCGACGACGGTCACGTGACGGTCAACGGGCAGGTCATGAAGTAAGCCATTCCGAAATCAGAATGCGATCATGTTCGTCCTGAAGCCGCTGAGCCAGCGCTCGATCTCTCTCCTATGGGCAGGCCAGGTGCTGGCGGCTACAGGCTCCGAATTCTACATGGTCGCAGTCGTCTGGATTGCGGCCGACTTCATCGGCCGCGATGCGGGATATGTCTCCGCATTGCAGTCCGGTGCGCTGCTGTTCGGCAGCCTGTTCGGCGGCATCGTCACGGATCGCTGGCGGCACAGCACGACGATGATTACTGCCGATCTGCTGCGTGCGGCTCTATTGCTGATGCTGTCCCTGGCAGGTCTTCTGCATCTGATGAGCCTGCCGCTGTTGATCGTGCTTGCCGGAAGCATCGCGTTGTTGACGTCGACGTTCGATCCGTCGCTGCAGGCGACTCTGCCGGTGATTGCCGTCGATGCCGAAGTCCGGCATGCGACCAACGGCTTGTTCGATGCCACCCGCCGCATGGCGCGTATTCTCGGCCCGAGCCTGATCGCGCTTGTGAATGGGCTCCTGCCGAAATCTCAGTTCTTCACGGTCACGGCTGCTACCTTCATATTGTCGGCGCTTGCCGTGTGGCTGGCGGTGGCGAAACTTCCAACGCCGCCGCGGCGCCGGGATTTCTCCGGAATGGCGGCTGTGGTGGACGGCGTTCTCGGTGGCTGGCGCGCAGCGCGGGGCCATGCGGCAATCCTCTATGGCCTCTTCACCAACCTGATGGGAAACGTTGCCTGGGCGATGGGCATCCTGCTCGGCATGATCCTGCATTTGCGCGAAACCAGCGCCAACCCGTTGACCGACTATAGCCTGATGATGACGGCCTACGGCGTCGGCAACCTGACCACCAACCTGATCCTCGGCAGCGTCAAGCCGCGCCGGCCGGTGGTCTGGATCATCGTGGCGAAGCTCATTTTCGGATCTGGCGTTTTCCTGCTGCCGCTGATGCATGATCGGATCGGGTTGATGATCGTTGCCTGCTTTGCGGCGATCAACGGTCCCTTCGAGAACCTTGCCACGCTGCACCTGATGCAGACGCGCTGCGAGCCGCATCGTCTGGCGCAGGTCTATCGTCTATTGATGTGCGCGATATTCACCGGCCTGCTTCTGGCCTACCTGATGTCGCCAACCCTGTTTGCGTGGTTCGGCATCGGGCCTTCGATTATGGGATCGGGCGCGGCCGTCTTCATCTCGGGGCTGTTGGGCATTGGTCTGCTCGCATGGAAACAGGCGCATCCTGCGGGAGCAAAGGCCACCTGAGGCGGGCCTCAGGCTCAGTCGAACAGGCTTGAAACCGATTCTTCCTGGCTGGTGCGGTTGATGGCTTCGCCGATGAGGGTCGCCGTCGTGATGACGCGGATATTCGGCGCCGAAAGTACGGCGGTCGTCGGCTGGATGGAATCGGTAATTACCAGTTCCTTCAATTTCGAATTTGCCACGCGGGTCACCGCGCCGCCGGAGAGAACGCCATGAGTGATATAGGCGGTAACGCTTGCCGCACCTTGTGCGAGCAGTGCTTCGGCAGCATTGCAAAGCGTGCCGCCGGAATCGACGATATCGTCGATCAGGATGCAATCCTTCCCGGCCACTTCGCCGATGATGTTCATCACTTCGGACTCACCCGGGCGGTCGCGGCGCTTGTCCACGATCGCCAACAGACAGTCGAGACGTTTTGCCAGGGCGCGGGCGCGCACGACACCGCCGACATCGGGCGAGACAACCATCACGTTGCCAATATCGTAATTCGCCTTGATATCGCGCGTCAGGATCGGAACCGCATAGAGATTGTCCGTGGGAATATCGAAGAAACCCTGGATCTGGCCGGCGTGCAGGTCGAGGGTCAGCACGCGGTCAGCGCCGGCCTCGGTGATCAGATTGGCCACCAGCTTGGCCGAGATCGGGGTGCGCCCCGAGGCGCGACGATCCTGGCGGGCATAGCCGAAATAGGGGATAACCGCGGTTATGCGCCGCGCCGACGAGCGGCGCATCGCATCGATCATGATCAGCAGTTCCATAAGATGATCGTTGGTCGGAAACGACGTCGGCTGCACGAGGAACACATCCTCGCCGCGTACATTTTCCTGGATCTCTACGAAAATCTCTTGGTCGGCGAACCGACGGACGCTAGCTCTTCCCAAGGGAACGTTGAGATAATTGCAGATCGCTTCGGCAAGATGCCGGTTCGAATTGCCTGCGAAAACCTTCATTGTGGCCCGCCTATTACCAACCTGATAGCCGCGCTTTTAACCGCCTTGCTCTCGAATGCAAGAGGGAGAGACACGTTAGCTTCATATTTCTGAAAAGCTTTTAGCTATCCACCGTTGGATTCGCGCCAGGAATTGAATTCCGACATGGTTTTGGTGGCAATTTTCTGCATGACCGTTGGAGGAACGGCCGACCAAGGGTCGCCACGCTTCAGAGGCGCGCTTTCTGAACCCTGGATGCGGTGGACACGGTTGCCGTTGCTATCAAGCACATCCCAAACGTAGGTCACGGAAATCTGCGGCCCGTCTTCAAAGGCGGAAAGATAGCCTTTGAGAATATAGGCGGCACTGGAATCGCTTGAGCTCTTGATCGTCAGGCCAAGCGAACGGGCGTCGGCACCAAGCTGGCGCGACAGCGGAGTGACGGCTTCCACGGGAGCGCCGATGATCGGCAGGAAGCGGACGCTGTTGCCGCCGGCCGCGGCCGTGGGCGGCAGCGACGCCTGTTGATCCGGCTGCTGCTGTTCCGGTTGAGGATCGTCTGCACTCTGTTGCTGCTGCTGTGACGGTGGGTCGTCCGACAGGCGCCGGTCGGCCTCGCGCTGCTCGTCGGCCTCCGAAAACTGATTGTTAGACGGAGCGATGGAGGCGGTCCGGGAGCCGTCGAGCGGGCGGGAGGCATATGGATTGCTGCCGCTCGACCTCAGCGCCGAGGCCTGCTCGTCGAGCGTGCCGCTCCCGCCGTAACTTTGCGGCTGATAGGCTTGCTGGGAGGTCTGCTGCCGATAACCGTAACTGTCCTGCGTGTCCTGATAGACCTGGCGGCGCTGGGGCGCTGAAGCCATGCGCTCGACGTCGCGCTGCGTGACCGGGCTGGAGCTGACATCACCGATGGCTTCGGGCGGCGTCAGGGCGTCCGTGGTATTGCAGGCGGAGAGCGCGAGGCAAAAGCCGGCGACAGTCAACGTTATCCTGACCAGTCCCATAGACGCGATCCTTTCTCCCGACGGTCTTACCGTCCAGGATCGCTATCTTACGCCCCTAACGGTTAAGAAATTCGAGAGGGTGGCGAGAAAGGGCTTTTGGCGCCTGTGAGGTCGTCAAATAGGTTTGTCCGAGGGTCATGGCGGTGCCGCTGTCGGAATCCATGATGATCATATGGACGAAGAGCGACATGTTCTCCTGGATCTCCAAGGGATTGCCCATATGGAACATTTCGTGCTCCATCCATGACGGCGAGAAGCGGGCGCCGAGAGAGTAGCCGCAGGCGTTCAGCCGGTGGCGGGCAAGGCCGCGCTCGTCCATGATCTTCGCATGAATGTCGAAGATGTCGCCGAAAGTATGCCCCGGCATCAGGATCGTTTCGATCGCCTGCAGGGTTTCCAGGCAGGCGCTGTAGAGCTCACGATGGCGATGGCTGGGAGTGCCGATGACGACCGTGCGCATCATGGCAGCGTGATAATGCGCATCCACACCGGCCCATTCGAGCGTCAACTGGTCATTGGCGTCGAGCTTGCGGCGGCCGGACTTATAGCGGCAGAGCAGGGCTTCCGCACCCGAGCCGATGATGAATGCGTTGGCGGGATAATCGCCTCCACCCGAAAAGACGGCGCCCTGCATGGCCGCGAGAATATCCGACTCGTCCGCGCCGGCCTTGACCACAGACAGGGCTGCGTCGAGGGCATCGTCGGCCAGTGCGGCGGCCCGTTCGACATGGGCGATTTCCGCCGGGCTCTTCGTCAGACGCAGACGACTGATAAGATAAGAGGCATCGATGATCTGTCCAAAGCTTGCAAGCTGATGATCGAGCAGGCGAGCGATGCGACCCGTCATGCCGTGAGTGTCGTATTCGACGCCGATACGGGCACCGAGCAGATCGAGATCGGACAAGAGCTCCTTGAGATCGAGCGTCGGATCGGCGTTGACGCGGTCGACCCATATGCGGATGTCGCTGATGACGGAGGTCAGCTGCGCCTGACGCAGATCGGCCGAGCGCGTCAGGAGCGTCAGCGACCCATCCGCCTTGACAACCAGCGTCTGGAAAAAGCAAAAGCCGAACGTGTCGTAGCCCGTCAGCCAATACATGCTCTCCTGTGCGAAGAGCAGCATGGCATCGAGCTTTTCTTCCTGCATTCTCGCCAGCAACCGTGCCAGACGAGCATCGAATTCGCTGCGTTCGAAATGCACGGCCATATCAAGCTGCCTTTCCGATGGCGATGGCGGAAATCTGCCGTCCGTAATCCGGCTCCTTCGCATGCGTCGTGCGCCGATAGGAGAAGAAGCGCTCAGGATCCGGATAGGTGCACAGGTTCAGGCTTTCGGCGGTGACGCCCGCCTTGCGCAGCCGATCGACCGTGAGGGACGGCAGATCGAACATGGCATGACCGTCGCGTTCCGAAGGGGCGAAATATTTGGCATAATCGGGATCATGAGTGATGAAGCGCTCGACGAATTCGGGACCTACCTCATAGCTCGCCTGGCTGATCGACGGGCCGAGGCAGGCAAGGATCGCTTCACGTCGCGCGCCAAGCGCTTCCATCGCATCGATGGTATTTTCCAGCACGCCGGTCAGCGCGCCCTTCCACCCCGCATGAGCGGCGCCAATCACCCGATTTTCCGGATCGGCAAAAAGGATGGGGCCACAATCGGCGGCGAGGACGCCGATTGCGATGCCCGGTGTCGCCGTGACCATCGCATCGGCCTGCGGCCGGCTGCCATCGTAAGATGTGCCGATTGTCACGACATCGGGTGAATGGATCTGATGCACGGTAGCGAGCCGTTCGACGGGCAGACCGAACCAGCCGGCCACGCGGCGGCGGTTTTCCTGCACGTGCTCGCGATCGTCATGCGAACCCAAGCCCACGTTCAGCCCGCGATAAAGGCCTTCGGAAACGCCGCCGGCGCGGGTGAAATAGCCATGGCGAATGCCGGCAGCCTCGGCGGCGCTCAGCAGCGTGCTTGCAAGTGGTGTCGGCAACTGCAGTGTCCCTTGATGTCTTGGTTCAGCCTGTCGTGCGATGAATAACGCAGCCGCGGCGAAGCAGTTCGATTTGACTGGGATGTTGGCCCAGTCCGGCGCGCACTGTCAATGCGTAGGGATCGATGGTCACGTTTCAGCCGACGGGACGAAAGGGCAGGAGATCGATCGCCGGGCTGGAGACCGCCAGCACCTTGAAGAGCTCTCCCATCTTGCCTTCGCCGGCGCCTGCCAGCCTTTCCACGGCGACACGGATATTCTCCTGGGTCGCCGCATCCTGGTCTCTGCCAAGGGCTGCCGCCCGCTCCAGCAGGCCGAGACCGACGAGGAAATCGCCCTGATGACAGCAGCCGTTGATGTGCATGCCGGAGGCGAGGGCGGTTTGCGCCAGATGCTGGAAATCGACATGGCTGGTGAGATCCGCTTCGCCCGGATGTTCCAGCGGCGGATCGTATTCGTGCATGCGCACGGCCTGCAGCGTATCGCCGAAGCCTGTCGCCATGTGGCCGTAGTCGATGGCAAGCGCCGTGCCGCCATGAGCGGCAAGCCTATCGCAGATCGTCGTCATAACGGCCTGACGGGCGGGTGCGATTTCGAAAATCGTACCGATCGGCGGCAGTCCGCCCTCTGGAAGAAGTGCAGGATCGAGCGTGGCGACGCCCGCCGTGAAGCTCAGCTCGTCGTTGGCGTCGAGGCCGACCGTGCGCTCGCGGAAGCCGTTGGCGGTGCGAACAAACTGGCGGATGGGAATGGCGTCGAAGAGTTCGTTGGCAGCGAGCAGGGTGAAACCTTCAGGCACCTCGCCGAAATCCGTATGCCAGGAGATTTTTGCGCCGTAGGCATCAAGGGTCTGGCGCTGGAAGCCCTGCAGGCGCTCGCTGGTTTCGACGAGATGGACCGTCATGGCATCATAGAGCGGCGGGGCCAGCTTGCCGATGACGCGCAGCATGTCGGACATCATCGTGCCACGGCCCGGACCGATTTCGACAAGACGCACCTCGGCAGGAGTTCCATGTCGCTGCCAAGCATGCACCATGAAGACGCCGATCATCTCACCGAATAGCTGACTGACTTCGGGCGCGGTGACAAAGTCGCCGGATTGCCCGAAAGGTTCGCGCGTCTTGTAGTAACCATGCACCGGATCGGCGAGACACAGCGAAAAATAATCGGTGATGCTCAATGGTCCGTTGGTGCGGATGATGGCTTTGATTTTTTCCCCGAGCGCCGTCGTCATTCTATGCTTTCGCTAATGCGTGGCCCAGACAGACTGGGAGTGTCTTTCAAGAAGACCACGCGATATTGAACTCCACCTCAAGCTATCTGCCTTGCCGCTGCCTGACGGGCGCGGATAACGGCCCAAAGGCCTATCGCCACCATCGGAAGCGAAAGCACCATCCCCATCGTCAGCCAGTTCGTGCCGAGCAGATAACCGAGCTGCTCGTCAGGCTGACGGAAGAATTCGACAAAAATGCGCGAGAAAGCGTAGCCGATGACAAAAATGCCGCTGGCCGTGCCCGGTTTCTTCAGCGTCAGCGCCCAGCGCGTAAGCACAAAGAGAATAAGGAAGAGGATGATGCCTTCGATGCCGGCTTCATAAAGCTGACTCGGGTGCCGCGGGTCTGGGCCTGCAGGGCACACGCCGTTATGGGCGGCGATCACATGTGGGCTGCAGAAGACCATCGCCCAGGGAACATCTGTGACGCGACCCCAGAGCTCGCCATTGATGAAATTGGCGATACGGCCGAAGAAAAGCCCGATCGGGGCGACGGCGGCGACGATATCGAACAGGCTCCAGACGGGAATCTTGTTTCGCCTTGCGAACAAAATCATAGCGATGGTGGTGCCTATTAATCCGCCGTGGAAAGACATGCCGCCGTTCCAGACTTCGATGGCACGGATCGGATTGGCCAGGACCGGATCGAGATCGTAGAAAAGGATATAGCCGATGCGGCCGCCGAGAACGATGCCGAAGGCTACCCAGAGAATGAAGTCATCCAGATGCTGGCGCGTCATCGGTGCTGTATCGTTCAGCCAGAGCCTGCCGTTATCGACCAGCCGCCTGGCATAGAACCAGCCGAGCAGAATGCCAGCGACATAGGCAAGTCCGTACCAATGGACTGAAACCGGGCCGAGAGAAACGGCGACCGGATCGATATCCGGAAAAGGCAGGATGGCGGCGAGATTGGCGGATGTCAGCAAGATCGTCAGGCCCGTTGCAGCATGTTCCCGAAAGCACCGTGCCATTTCGGGGCAGGATCATGCTAAATATCCAAAATGTGCGCGGAACATGGCGTTCGCTGTCGAAACGGTCAAGTCGATTGTTGATCTCGCCGAGATGGCAGCTCCGGTTGTCCAGTCCTATCTCAATTTGCTTGCATCGGCCCCTTGGAAATCCTACCTCAGCACTATCTGGCCCATATCGATGCCTGACCGTTGAGGGCCGACGGCTGCAAGGAGATTGCCATGAGCACTGGACCGAACCGAATCTTGGATGAATTCGCCAAGCTGATGACCGATGCCGCCGGTGCTGCCCAGGGCGTGCGCCGCGAAATCGAGACCGCCTTCAATGCCCATGCCGAGCGCTGGCTGAACAGCATGGATATCGTCAAGCGCGAGGAATTCGAGGCCGTTCGAGAAATGGCGATCAAGGCGCGCGACGAAAACGAGGCACTGCTGGCGAGAATCGAAGCGCTCGAAGCCAAGCTCGCTTCAAAGGGCAAATAAGCCTGGACTTCTGTTTGCTGATCGGCGCGGCACCCGTTTGCCGTGCCTTTTTCCTCTGAAAATTTCCGTCAGTTTTTCCACCTGTGGACATAGGCAAAAAAGCCAATCGCCAGAGTCGGTTATGACTCCCTTCTGAATAGGCGTCCGAAGAGCTTTCCACAGTGCCGTTTCCAAAATCACCGTTCAGGGGCTGGCATGCCGGGCATGCCACTATACACTGATTTTAAATGATGATTCGAAACGGACTTGGTAAGCCCCGGGCATGGTGGAAGCGTTAGTCTGGCAGCCGTTCAACATCATCCCGAGGATGTTTCCGGAGTAAAATTGTTTGCGTTCTTTCAGTGTCGAGCCACGGGAAAACTGCAACCGATCCGGTCAAGAAGGTGCTGCATGAGCCTTATGGAAATGGAAGCCGAACGACAATCGAATCCGGTCGACATGATCGAATTCGTTGCTGCCAACAACGACTGGTCGTTCGAACGGTCGGGCGAAGACGAAATCGCCATGACCGTCGAAGGACGATGGACCGACTATCACGTCTCGTTCTCCTGGATGGAGGAATTCGAGGCGCTGCACATAGCCTGCGCATTCGATGTCAAGGTTCCGGACCCGCGCGTCAACGAGGTGATCAAGCTCTTGTCCTGCATCAACGGGCAGGTGCTGATGGGCCACTTCGATCTGTGGCGTCAGGAAGACATCGTCATCTTCCGTCAATCGCTGCTCTTGTCGGGTGGGGCGGAGCCCACGAACAGGCAGGTGGAAGTGCTGCTTTCCAACGCGCTTGACACATGCGAGGCTTACTATCAGGCTTTCCAATTTGTCGTATGGTCCGGGCTCGATGCAAACCGCGCCATGGAAGCCGTACTCTTTGAAACGGTAGGCGAAGCGTGATATGACAGGTGAACAATCCGCCAATGCATTTGCGTCCTCCGGGCCGATCGTTCTGATCGGCGCGGGTAATATGGGTGGCGCATTGCTGACGGGGTGGCTGAAAAACGGCGTGCCGGGCTCTTCGGTCGTTGTCGTTGATCCCAATCCGGCCGAAGCGATGCGGAAAATGATTGCGGATGCGGGCGCAAGCCATGTCACCGAAGTTCCGAAAGGCTTGACGGCGGGCGTTCTCTTCATCGCCGTCAAGCCGCAACTCATGGACGCGGTTCTGCCGCCGTTCAAACCGCTCGTCGGAGAGACGACCGTCGTCGTCTCCATCGCGGCCGGTAAGACGCTCTCTGCGCTTGAGAGGCATCTGGGAGACGCGGCCATGGTGCGCGCCATGCCGAATACGCCCGCCATGGTCGGGCGCGGCGTGACCGGCGCTTTTGCCAATGCGCGCGTAAGCGATCGCCAGCGACAGCTGGTCCAGAACCTGTTGAAGGTATCCGGTCCGGTCGAATGGGTGCCTGGCGAAGCCGATATCGATTCGGTGACTGCGGTTTCGGGCAGCGGGCCTGCCTATGTTTTTTATCTCGTGGAATGCATGGCGGAGGCGGGCCGAAAGCTTGGCCTGCAGGCGGACCTCGCCATGCGGCTCGCACGGGAAACCGTCGCGGGGGCTGGTGAATTGTTGCACCAGTCTCCCGACGACGCTTCGCGCCTGCGCCAGAATGTGACATCTCCCGGCGGGACGACCGCGGCGGCACTCGGCGTTCTGATGGCAGAGGACGGCATGCAGCCCCTGTTCGATGCGGCCCTCGAAGCGGCGCGCAAGCGGGCGCAGGAACTGGCCGGCTGAATTTAAAGGTAAGAGATGACGGAAGAGATCACTTATGGCGATTTCGAGCGGGTGGATATCCGCGTCGGAACGATCATCGAAGCGGAGACTTTTCCGGAAGCACGCAAGCCTGCTTATAAGCTCAGAATCGATTTCGGGCCGGAGATCGGCATCAAGCGCTCCTCCGCACAGATCACCGTACATTATACGCCGGAAACTCTTATCGGCCGGCAGGTGTTGGCGGTGGTCAATTTCCCGCCACGCCAGATCGGACCGGTGCGTTCCGAAGTGCTAACGCTCGGTTTCGAGGATGAGTCCGGCGCGATCGTTCTCGCTGCGGTGACCCAGCCGGTGCCGAACGGCAAGAAGATGATGTGAGCGGTACCCCTTTCGCAATCGAAGGGAAGTGCCCTCAGTGAATGTCCTTCGATAGCGGATCGCTCAGGCTGAAATCGAGAAATTCCGCTTCGAAGCCTTCGCGTTGCGGCGAACAGAAGGCGGGACCGACCGACACTTCCTCCAGCATTGGATCGAACCAGGCGAGCCTCGCCATGCGCCACTCGCTCATGCGGTCGGTGCGATACTGGATGAAGAGGGCATCGCCGTTGCGCGTGACCCGTGCCGACATGGCATCGAATTCATGATCGAGCCGGAAGGCCGACCAATCGGAATTGCCATTGGTGACGACGACGCTGAAATGCCTGGCGCCGTCGGTATATTCGATCCCGCATTTCATCCAGCGCCTGGCATCGTGGCGGATCATCAGGCCGGCCTGATCGTAAAGCTCGCGATAGTGGCCGACAAAGGTGACTGCTGCGGTGAAATCGCCACGGCGCGGCGTGCCGAGAAAATGACCGTTGTCGCGATGGAAGCCGTAATAGGTCTCCTGCCAGAAATCGGTCTTGTCGCCGGAACGGACAAACAATCGTCCTTGGTTCACCTCCCACATCGGCGGCGCATTCAGCCAGTGCATGCCATCGATATCGATCGCCATGTGACGCCTCCTCAGGCAGGAATGCGGATAGTGGCGCGCAGGCCGCCGAGCGGGCTGTCGCCAAGCGTGACGTTGCCGCCATGGCTGCGGGCGATGTCGCGCGCGATGGCAAGGCCGAGGCCTGTGCCCGACTTGTCGAGATTGCGGGCCGAATCCAGCCGGAAGAACGGTTTGAAGACGTCATCGCGCGCCGCGGCTGGAATGCCGGGGCCATCATCATCGAAGATGATCGTCAGCCATTTAGCACTGTGCCTTGCCTCGATACGTAGGCTGTTGGCATAGCGCCGGGCGTTCGTGGCAAGGTTCGTCACCAGGCGGGTAAAGGCATTCGGCCGGACGGAGATTTGATCGTCACCGTCGATGGAGAAGCTCATGGATTTACCGTGCAGCGTGAAGTCCTGCTGGATCTTCTCGAAGATATCGCTGAGCTTGAACTGACCGACATCTTCTTCTGCCTCGCCGCGTGCGAAGGCCATATAGCCCTCTAGCATGCTTTGCATGTCCTCCACATCTTCGCTAAGGCCGGCAAGATCCGGATTTTCCCCGACAAGGGCAAGCTGCAGCTTGAAGCGGGTCAAAACGGTTCGCAGGTCATGGCTGACGCCGGAGAGCATCGCCGTGCGCTGCTCGATCTGCCGTTCGATGCGCTCGCGCATCAGAATGAAGGCGAGACCGGCGCGGCGTATTTCGTCGGCGCCCCGAGGGGAATAGTTTTCCAGTCGCTGTCCTTTGCCGAAGCTTTCCGCCGCCTGGGCGAGAGCCAGGATCGGACGGATCTGGCCGCGCAGGAACAGGACGGCGATACCGATCAGGACCAGAGACGTGCCGACCATCCACAGAATGAAGATATGGGTATTGGACGCATAAGTCTGGCTGCGCTTGGCGAAGACGCGCAGCACCTTGTCGGGCAGTTTGATGCGGATTTCGACCAGGCTGGAGTTGCCGACGGTATCGATCCAGAAGGGCAGGTTGATCTGATCGCGGATCTCGTCGCTCAGAATGCCGTCGAGGATCGAAAAGAACGGTTTTTCGGCGGGCGGCGGCAGCTCGCCACCCGGTTCGATCGAAATGGCGAGATCGAGCTTCTGGCGTGCCATTTGGGTGATGGCGGAATAGTCGGCATCCTGCGGATAGGTCTGGATGATGGTGATGATGGCGGCGATGTCGCGCGTTGTCGCCATCGACAGGCGCTGAGTCACCATCTGCCAGTGGCGCTCCATGAAGACGACGGTAACCACCGCCTGCAGGATGATCATCGGCAGAATGAAAATCAGCAATGAGCGGGCATAGAGGCCGGTCGGCAGGATATAGCGACGCATCCAGCGCGAAAGCCACCGCAATCCGTTGGACGGCGTGTGATCCTGGTCGCGTCTGATCGAATCGAATGTCACCATCACCTGGTCCCGCGGAGCCGATCTCAGTCTATGCTAAGGCGGTAGCCGATGCCACGCACCGTCTGCAGCCAGATAGGGTTGGCCGGGTCGTCTTCAATCTTTCGGCGCAGCCGGTTGATCTGCACATCGATCGTTCGTTCGCCCACCTCCGCGTCATTGCCGATGAGCTCGTGACGCGGGATGGTCTCGCCGGCGCGCTTGGCAAACAACAGCATGATTTCCTGCTCGCGGTCGGTAAGCCGGATGAGTTCCGCCGCCTTCTTCAGCTCCTTGCGGGTGAGCGAAAACGTGTAAGGTCCGAACATCACAAGCTCGATCTTCGGGGAATCGGCGGGCGCATTGCGGCGAAGGATATTGTTGACGCGCAATACCAGCTCACGCGGGTCGAAGGGCTTTGGCAGATAGTCGTCCGCGCCGGCCTCAAGGCCCGCTATACGGGAGTCGGCTTCAGCCAGTGCCGTCAACATGATGATCGGAATGTTCTTGATCGCCCGCAGGCTCGACGTCAGCGCGATGCCGGATTCGCCGGGCATCATCACATCCATGATGATGAGGTCGAAGTCGAGCCCTTCCAGCTTGCGGCGGGCTTCGGCGCCATCGGCAGCAGACGTGACGCGAAAACCTTTCTCCATGAGGTAACGATTGAGGAGGGCACGGATACGTGTGTCGTCGTCCACCACCAAAAGATGTGCTGCGTCATCCGAGATTGCTGCTTTTGTCGTCATTCGGTCCGTCTCGATCCTGTCCTACCCATCGATTGCATTGAGGCACTCCGCACCGGCACAGCGGGCTGAATCGCCGTCATTTCCCCGTCTGCATTCCCCTCAGGAAACGCTTCACGCTTTCGCGCGTCGCTTCCGACGCGCCTTCGAATGCCCTTTCAATGCGGCGCGATTGCGGCTCGGCCAGCGCCAGCGCCAGATCGCGGCCGGCTTGCGTCGGAAACAGCTTGCGCTGCCGCCGGTCCTCCGGACCTGCGACCTGGCGAATATAACCCGAATCGATCAATTGTTTGAGAACCCGCGCCAAACTCTGTTTGGTGATCTGCAATGTTTCCAGAAGGTCCGCAACCGTCATGCCTGGTTCGCGGTTAACGAAATGGACGACACGATGATGGGCCCGGCCGAAACCGCTCTTGACGAGGATCTGGTCCGGATCGGAGACAAAATCACGGTAGGCGAAGAAAAGCAGCTCGATAATCTCGAAATCGATGCTTCCCGCGTTCTGCATCGGTGTGCCCAGCAGCTCCGTTTTTGCCGCATTCTGGCTCATCTGTCGTGGCACCGTGACATTTCCTTTCCTATTATGGAGCATCCGGGAAACTTCCGCAAAAATATGTCAGCTCTGTTGACGCATTTCTACGTCGTTGCCCGCTTTTGCACAATGCCGTGCGGCCCGAACGGGCTGCCCTATCGGGAAATTAAGCGCGGTCCCGCAAAAACTCCAACATATCCTGTATATTAATCTGTCGCCACAGGGGCAGAATATGGCCGATAGCAATCGTGCCTTGAGGTGGCGAGATTGTTCGAGAGCAATGGGGCGAGAGGCAGGCGCCCTTGCTGAAGGTCTCGCGCATGCCCGGCCGTCGAGCGGCAACCATCGCGAAAGCGGGTATCTTTTCCGCGCCATCCGCTTCAAGGCAGGGGCGAGATGCGCCTGTTGCCAAACGGAATTGATGTTGATCCGCACAAGCCGGGTGTTTGTCGGCCCGGCTTGTGCGATCCGATCTAGTTACGACTTACGGCCGAGAACGGCACCGACGATCGCGGAGAGCACGCCGCCGGCGACCAATGAGGATATGCCTTGCGCGATGAGGCCGGTGAGAGCTTCGCTGCCGATCAGGTTCAGGATCAGGCCGCCGCCAAGGCCACCCACGGCACCGGCGATCGTTCTCGCAATGAGATTGATCCCATCCTGCTTCAAAACGGCGCTCGCGGCGTTGCCACCGATCGCACCGGCAATCAATTGCGTAATGATAGGCCCTAGACTTTCCATGACTGCCCTTCTCCCATAGTTCCGGAGACGCTTCCGGATGCCCTCTCGCGGCGTCCCGGATCGATGCCAGGGAGCGGCGATAATCCTTCATCGATATTAGGATTACATCATGCACGGATCGCTGGAAATAGAAGAGCAACTCAAACGGGAGAATTCCCTAATAATTTCAGGGGAAATCCTCGGTTTGGACATGCGGCCGACCCGCCGCATGTCAATTTCGCCATCTTATGTGGTCCTGCGAGGCGAATCAGCGGTAGACGTAGACGATGCGGCGTGTACCCGGATCGACCAATACGGGTTGGTGGTTTACCTCGACGTAGCTGTATTGGTAGTCTGGAATACGGTGTACTTCCACGCTTTGCGGAATGGTGGCGCCAACCACCAGATCTCCACGCAACTGAACGGTATCGACTGGATTGTCGTCGATATAGGTGCGGACTTCCTCAGGCGGGGTGATTGCGACTACATCGCCACCGCTCTGATCGACGGGCCCCAGCAATTCGTCGCTCGGATCGGGCTGAACGCGCTGGACGCTGCCGGTCTGGATCGGATCAGTCTGTTCATAGGTGATGGTGGGAATGCCCAGATCATCCCGGTGGTCCTGAACGACGACCGAGGTGCCATTCTGTTCGACGCTCAGATATTGCGCATAGACCCAGCCGCGCATGCCATTGACGTCGACCCGGCACCAGCGGCTACCTTCGACGCAGCCGTCGAGTGTTGCTTCGGACCCGCGAGTGGCGACACCAACGGTCGGGAATTCCGCACCGGGCCCGGAACGAACTTCTATATCCGTGGCGGTGGTTGCGGCCATCTCGGCCTGGGCGAGACCCGCACTGCCGAGAAGGACAAAGCCGGTCAGCAACAGATTTCTCTTCAAGGACATTGGTTTTCTCCTTCTGTCTTGAAAGACCTACCTTCAACGTTTCGAGTGCCTGAGTGTTCCGGTTTGCCGGGCACCAATAGGTCATCGTTCGATGGGAGGATCAAATAAACATTTGAAAACATGGGTATTATCGAATCTTGAGGTTCGGTTGCCGCGTTTGGACCACTTTGAAGCTTCGGGGGCTGCTTTGTCTGATGTTTGTCGTTATACCGGCAGTACGACGATCAAACAGACGAGGCGCTCCATGGGCATGCTCCAGGCCGGCATCATTCCGGTGACCCCTTTCGAACAGAACTGCACTATCCTGTTCGATCCGGAGACCAAGGAAGGCGTGGTGGTCGACCCGGGCGGCGATGTCGATATCATCCTGCAGACGGTGCGCGAGAACGGCATTACCCTTAAGGCCGTCTGGCTGACACACGGCCATATCGATCATGCCGGCGGTGCCGACGAGGTGCGTGAGGCACTCGGCATCGAGGTGATCGGCCCGCATGAGGACGATCGCTTCCTGCTGGAGGATATCGAAGCCAAAGGCAAGATGTTCAACATCAGCGGCGTGCGCAACGTCACGCCGGACCGCTTCCTGAAGGAGGGCGACAAGGTTTCCTTCGGCGAGCATGAATTCGAGGTTTTCCATTGCCCCGGCCATGCGCCCGGCCATGTCATCTATGTCAACAGGAAGCAGGGCTTTGCACATCTCGGCGACGTGCTGTTCAACGGCTCGATCGGCAGAACCGATCTGCCCGGCGGCAATCATCAGCAGCTTTTGGAATCGATCCGCGACAAGGTTTTCCCGCTTGGCGATGAAGTCGGCTTCATCTGTGGTCACGGGCCGGGGAGCAAGATCGGCGACGAGCGCCGCACCAATCCCTTCCTGCGTGGGCTGTAGGCAAAGCGTTATCAGCGGGCCTTTTGCCCCGCATTCCCGTGGCATCTGGAAAGAATATCGTCGACAACATTGGCGAGCGGCACTGTTGCGTCGCTGCTTATCGCGTTCTTCGGAATGTCCTCCTGCGTCGCGTGTAATCGCACGATGATGTCTCGCTCGGCGGGCTTGCCGCCAAACTCATCTTCCGGTCTGGCGGCAAGCCGGCGGTTTAGTGTGTCCAGATCGACGTTGACCACGAAGACCTCATCGAACAGATCGATAAAGCAATGAAAATTCCTTGAGCCGCCGCAGAAGAAGGTGGTCGGATTGCTTCGATCGGCGACGAGGGATTTGACCTTGCCGACATCCCAAAGGTGATGTCTGTGCCCGAAGGCCACATCGCCAATGTGCTCCCGAAGGACAGAGGCATCCAGCGGTTCACCCGTTTCCGGATCGCCCTTATAGGCCAACTCCCGATCGCCATGGATGACATGGTAGCCGCGCCGCTGCAGTTCGGTGGCGACAGAGGTCTTGCCAGCTCCAGAAACGCCGTCGATCAAGTAATTCCTGACGCCCATTCTCCAACCTCTGAAAAGCTTCTTCGCGCAGCCAGAAATGATGGCAACACGCATAAAATGCCAGTGTGACCATGGCAGGACATTATCACAGAGTGTCTGGATGAGAGTTTTGGGCGCAATGGGGCCGGCGTTCTTATCAGAGACGTTGTTTCAGAGAAGGCGTGGAGCGTTCAGTGTGCGAGAGACGGCAATGCGGGGACGCTGCCGCAAATCCAGGCGGAAAGACGAACGCTTCCCGATAGGAGCTATTCCGCATCAATCAGGCGCCGCTCGGAAGCGGCGCCTTGGTTCCTCGCATTGTCATTAGGGGCACGTCTGAAATCAGTCGGCCGTGCAGAAATGGCGCATGCCGTCAAAGCCGACATAGGTACCGGTGCGGCCATCGAAGCTTCTGTAGCGGTCGTAGCAATAGCGCATCCATGCGGACGACCAGGGACGCAGACCGTATGCCGGCGCTGGCGCATAATAGCTGACGTCGCGTTCGACATAGACGCGGCGCGGTGCTGGGCGATAGTAGTAGCCAGGGGGAGGAGCGTCGTAGCCTGGGTCGACATAGGCCGGGGCCGGTTCGACGTAGCGCGGCTGGCTGGCAATGGCGGAGCCGACGATCAGGCCGGTTGCGAGCCCGGCGGCCCCGAATGCCCAGCCATCTCGGTTATGATGGCGCCAGTATTCGTCGGCGGAAGCGGCACTCACGGAAGTGATCGTCAATGCCGCCGCGACGGCGGACATGACAAGCGTTTTGCCGAGTATGGTCATTGGCCTATCCTCTAACGGAAGCGGGACAAAAGTCATTCCCGCCCTTTCATGGGAGGCAAATTATACGTGGCAAACTGAATGCAGACTGAATGACAAAACCCGGCATTGCTGCCGGGCCTCAACTCGAATTTGAAAGCCGTAAGGTGTCTTAGCCAGCAATCTGCAGATTGACGGCCTTCGGTCCCTTGCCGCGGCGATCCGGTTCCGTGTCGAAGCTTACCTTCTGGTTTTCCGACAATCCTGCCAGACCAGAAGCCTGAACTGCAGAAATGTGTACAAAGATGTCCGCGCCACCCTTGTCCGGTTTGATGAAACCGAAGCCCTTATCGGTATTGAAAAACTTTACAGTGCCAGTCTCGGCCATGCCTCAGGTCCTTTTCTCTCTGCCCACCATCCACACGGGCAGCATTACTTCAGTTGCCCTTGCGGGCGCTTGCAGGCAGTTCTCGAAATTTGAAGGAAAAGGTCCCCGTAACTCGGCATGATCTCGATGCGATGTTTGCCACCCCGCTTCTCGACCAAGCTGACCGGAATATTAGCGTTTCCGGCTCGCAATTCTATTAGGACTTCCCATGCTCTAAAAATGCCCGAACACTGTTGAGAGTGCTGTGTTTATGGGAAATTGGCAAGCAAAAGTTTTTTAACGTGGCACAACAGGCACAATACCGTAACGCGAATATGTTAAGGCGATTCGCAAATTTTCCCACTTTGAAACAACTTTCTAAGGGTTTTACATCGCTCGCGATATAGTTTTGACGAAATTTCCCCAAATCCGCTGGTGTGAACAGCCGTTTTCGATTGTTCGAAAAATTTTGGCGTGCCATGCCGTCAAGCGCCTAAAAGTGCGCATTTCCGGCGTTTTTTATGCTGTGGCGTCGCGCCGCCGAGTCAATTCCGGCACCAATTCCACGGCCAGCATCGCCGTAAACATCAAGGCGCAGCCGGCATAGCCGAGAGGGCCGATGGTTTCGCCGAGCAGCAAGGCTCCCAGCGAAGCCCCGAACAGTGCCTCCGAAGACAGGAAGATCGCGGCTTGGGGAGCAGTCGTATAACGCTGCCCGATGATCTGCAGCGCGAAAGCCAGGCCCGAGGAAAAGATGCCGACATAGAGGATCTCGCCGAGTGCGGCGCTAATATCGGCGATGCTGATTGGTTCGATGGCGGCGGCAACCGCGAGGGCGAGAACGGCGGTGACGGCAAACTGGGTGGCGGAAATACCGAGCGGCCGGCCGGTGTCGTTAACGGCGGAGCCGGCGAGCGTGATTTGCGCTGCCCAGAAGAGTGCGCAGATCACGGTCAGGAAGTCGCCGACGGTGAGGCGCGAGAAGGAGCTACCCGACAGCAGGTAGATGCCGCAAAGCGCCATCAATGCCGCGGGCCAGATGACCCAATGCGGCGAGCGGCGCAGAAAGATAACGGCGATCAGCGGCACGAAGACCACGTAGAGACCGGTGATGAAGCTGGAATTCGTGACCGTCGTTGTCAGTAGGCCGAGCTGCTGCGTTGCCGCTCCGCCGAAGAGAGCGAGGCCAATCAGCAGAAAGAAGAGCCAGTTGCGAGGCGTCAGCGGCTTGGCGGCCTTCCTGTTTTCCATCCACACGAAAGGCAGGACGACCATGGTGGCCACGGCGAATCTGAGGCCGATGAACCAGAAGGGCCCGATCGCCTTCATCGCTGTCGATTGCGCAACGAAACCGCCGCCCCAGATCGCGGCGGCAAGCAACAACAACAAATTCGCCTGTATGCGAGACATCTGCATCCTGCGGGAAGGGGAGGAAAGAATGAGGCCGACCGTTAGCAGCTGCTTTTGCTTGCGGCAAGGCCGAAAGATGCCCAAGCGGCGCGTTGAGCCTAGCTTGCTGCTCTCGAAATCCTCAGAAGCGCACCGTCGCTTTCATCCGTCGTGATCAGCAGCGCACCGTCGGGCGCGACCGTTATGTCGCGTAAGCGGCCGAATTTTCCCCCAAACATGCGTTCCCGCTCGGTGATTTTGCCTTTGCCGTCCTGGCTTAGCCGTGAGAGCAGTTCGAACTTCAGCGCCGTGACGAGGAAATCGCCGTTCCATTCGGGAAACATCTTGCCGCGATAGACTGCAATGGCGCCGGGGGCGATCGAAGGATCCCAATAGAAGCGCGGCTGCTCCATACCTGCCTTTGCGGTGCCGATGCCGATTTTCGTGCCGTTATAATTGACGCCATAGGAGATGACCGGCCAGCCGTAGTTCTTGCCGGCTTCGGGCGTGTTGATCTCATCGCCGCCCCGGGCGCCGTGCTCTGCCGTATAGAGTTTGTTCGTCTGGCTGTCGAAGGTGATGCCCTGAGGATTGCGATGGCCCTTCGTCCAGATTTCGGGAAGGGCACGCTTTCCGTCTCTGAACGGATTATAGGCAGGAATGCTGCCATCGGCGCCGATATGGATGATGGAGCCGGCATCGTCGTGAAAATCCTGTGCGCGATCCTGTTGGAAGCGATCGCCAAGGCTGACGAAAAGGCTACCATCGCGGGCGATCGCGATGCGCGAGCCGTATTGGAGATTTCCGCGCGACAGCTTGTTCATCACGAAAATGCGCTTCACATCGGTCAGCTGCTTTTCGTCAGGAGATAGTGTGGCGCGGAATACGGCCGTACCGCTTCCGCCGTCGCCTGCCACCGAGGCGGTGAAATAAAGGGTGCGGTTGCTGGAGAATTTCGGATCGAGTTCCACATCCAGCAAGCCCCCCTGACCATGGGCATAAACCTTGGGGACGCCTGAGATTGGAGCGGAAATCTTGCCATCACGGATGAGCCGCATGCGGCCTGGCCGTTCGGTCACGAGATAGGCACCATCGGGCAGTACGGCAACCGCCCAGGGATGTTCCAGCCCGGCCGCGATCGTCTCGACCTTGACGTCGACCTTTTGCGTCTGGATGGTCTGTATAGGTTCGGCAAACACCGATGTTGCCGTCAGCAGGGCACAGACCATCAAGGCGATCGCAAATCGGTTTCCGCCTGAATCCGCTTTTGCCTCACGCATCTGTCTGACCTCCCAATAGCCTCGCTTTTGCAAGGTGGGGCCGTTCAGTTGCCATTCAAGGCTGGTTGCGGAGCCGATAACGTCTTTGTGTTCTCGCTTTTGACTGATGGATGCTTTTCGGCTCATTCACGCCTGCTTGCGAGGGAGGCGTTTTGCACGCGAGAGGCATCCGGCCGGCCTCGTGGGAAGCTGATACCGAGGGAAGTATTTGATCTCTATTAGAAATTCCCAGCGTCCTCAGAATCCGATTCAGGCGCTTCGCGTAATGATTCAAGTTTGGATCGAGCGGCGATGCCTGGCTACGATCCATGCGGTCGGGGCAAAACCGGCAAGCGCGCTCGCGGCCTGGCTTCTAGCCGGGTAAGGAAAGCTTATGCACATGGCCCGGAAACCCATGAAATAAAGCCACTGTGACGCCTTTGTGCTTGAAACGTCGGCCCATATTCGACATAGAGCTTAGCGCAGAAATCTGGTCCACAGGCTTTCTGCCATTTTCAACCGAATAGGACCGATCACCATGGCCTTTCTTGCCGACGCTCTTTCCCGTGTAAAGCCTTCTGCCACCATCGCCGTTTCCCAGAAAGCGCGCGAGCTGAAAGCAAAAGGACGCGACGTGATCGGCCTCGGCGCCGGTGAGCCGGATTTCGATACGCCCGATAATATCAAGACGGCGGCCATCGACGCGATCAATCGCGGCGAGACGAAGTACACGCCGGTCGCCGGCATTCCGGAACTGCGCAAGGCGATCGCCGCCAAGTTCAAGCGCGAGAACAATCTGGAATACGCTCCCGAGCAGACCATCGTCGGCACGGGCGGCAAGCAGATCCTGTTCAACGCCTTCATGGCGACGCTGAACCCCGGCGATGAAGTCATCATCCCGACGCCGTACTGGGTTTCCTACCCGGAAATGGTGTCGCTGTGCGGTGGCACGCCGGTTTTCGTTGCCACGACACAGGCCAACAACTTCAAGCTTCAGCCGGCCGATCTTGAGAAGGCGATCACGCCGAAGACCAAGTGGTTCATGTTCAACTCGCCGTCCAACCCGTCGGGCGCGGCCTATTCGCATGCTGAGCTGAAGGCGTTGACGGACGTGCTGGTCAAGCATCCGCATGTCTGGATCCTGACCGACGACATGTACGAGCACCTGACCTATGGCGAGTTCAAGTTTGCCACTCCGGTCGAGGTCGAGCCGAGCCTCTACGACCGCACGCTGACGATGAACGGCGTGTCGAAGGCCTATGCGATGACCGGCTGGCGTATCGGCTATGCTGCCGGCCCGCTGCAGCTCATCAAGGCGATGGACATGATCCAGGGTCAGCAGACCTCGGGTGCGACCTCGATCGCCCAGTGGGCTGCCGTCGAAGCGCTGAACGGTCCGCAGGACTTCATTCCGCGCAACAAGAAGATCTTCGAAGGTCGCCGCGATCTCGTAGTCTCGATGCTGAACCAGGCGAAGGGCATTTCCTGCCCGGTTCCGGAAGGTGCCTTCTACGTCTATCCGTCCTGCGCCGGCCTGATCGGCAAGACGGCTCCGACCGGCAAGGTCATTGAGACGGACGAGGATTTCGTCTCCGAACTGCTGGAATCGGAAGGTGTGGCGGTCGTCCACGGTTCCGCTTTCGGCCTCGGCCCGAACTTCCGCATCTCCTACGCGACTTCGGAGGAGCTGCTCGAGGAAGCTTGCCGCCGCATCCAGCGCTTCTGCGCCGCCTGCAAGTAAGCGACCCATAATCGTTCAATTGAAAAGCCCGCCAGAGATGGTGGGCTTTTTGCATTCAGGTTGATGGTTTCATCTTCATCAACTGATCCAAGCGTTTCGCAATTTGAATCCGCCAGTCGGCGCAAGTCTTTGAAATCGGAATCAAAGACCGAGCGCTGTCAGCATGATGAAAGTGGCGAAGAGAATGAAATGGGTCATACCCTCAATGGCGTTGGTTTCGCCGTCGTTGAGGTTGATGGCGGCGACGATCAGGGTGATCATTACCATGACCGTCTGCACTGGCGACATGGCCATCATGAAGGGCTGGCCGGTATAGAGCGCAATCGCCTCCATGACCGGCACCGTCAGGATGACGGTCGAAAGAGAGGCGCCTAAAGCGATATTCACTGTCGCCTGCATGCGATTTCTGAGCGCCGCCCGCAGAGCAGTCAGAATTTCCGGTGCGGCGGAGATGGCGGCAACGACGATCGCGGCGATGGCGGGCGGAGCGCCCGTGCCCTTGAGGCCGGTATCCATGAAGGCCGACATGAATTCCGCCAGCACGCCGATCAGCACGACGCCGATCAAGATCGTGACGATCGAAGTTGTCGTGGATTCTTCTTCATGATGCTCTTCAGCCTCTCCGGCAGCGAGTTTCTTCTCCGAGCGCGGATAGCTGTAGCTGAAGAAATAGCTGTGCCGGCCGACCTGCATGCGCAGGAACAGCGCATAGAGGGCGATCATCGCGACGATGGTGAAGGCCGAATAGTAGTGCCATTTCGCATCCGGGATGAACTCGGGCACGATCATCGAAATGCCCATAGCGGTCAAGATCATAACGCCATAGGTCCGGCTGGAATCGTCATTATAGGGCTGTTCGCCATGTTTCAGACCGCCGAGAAGAGCAGCAAGACCGAGGATGCCGTTGATATCGAGCATGACGGCGGCATAGATGGTATCGCGCACCAGCGTCGGCGAACTCTCGCCGCTCATCATGATGGCGAGGATGATGACTTCGACCGCAACGGCCGAAAGAGTGAGGATCATCGTGCCGTAGGGATCGCCGACCTTGACGGCGAGGGTCTCTGCGTGGTGGGCGACGCGCATGGATGCTAATACAATCGTCGCGATCAATGCCACGGCGGCGACCATCGCAGTGCCTTGGCCCATTTCCAGTATGGAATGCTCGCCGACATAGGCGACGACAGCAATCGCCAGTGCCACTAGCAGGTTTTTCTCCTGCTTAAACCATTTCGTTATGATCACTTTCCCCACCTTTGCGCCGATTCACGGTTGCACTCTAAAGCAAGGATTTCGCACATCAAGCTTGCGGGGAGGAGGGCGAAATTTGCAGTTAACGCGGTTTAATGGAATACTATGCGGACAGGTCTGCCCAATCACAATGTCGCGGCATCCTCGAACCCGTCTCAGATGCACGCGATTCTGCCGGCAACGTCCGGTTCGAAGGTCTTGGCAGATGAGAAGGAGGGTCTGAATGGTCAAGGTCGTTTACGAAATCGTGCCGCATGACGGTGGGTGGGCTTATCGCTTCCGCGACGTTTATTCGGAAGCGTTTCCAACACATTCCGAGGCGGTGGAGGCCGCGAGGATCGTGGCGGCGGAACAGCAAATCGGGGGAGATTCAGCCGAAATCAGCTGGCAGGACGAGAGCGGCAAATGGCATGAGGAATATGCCGATGGCGGTGACCGACCGGAAACGGAAGTCATCGACGGCCAGATGCATTTTCCGCCGGTGGATACCGCTCCAGGCGCCTAGATCTGCCGCTGGCCGACTGCCTTTTCGATAACCGCGTCGACGAAATGACGTTTCTCGGCAGTGTAGCGATCGCCATCATGTCGATGCATTCCGGCGAGCTCCAATTTCAGCGCGGCATAGGCTGCCGCTTCTGCAGGATGCGCTCGAAGATAATCGCGAAAGATCACCCGGCGCTCGTGGGTCCGGTTGTTCGGCGGGCAGAGATAGACGCGCTCCGGCGGCCTGCCGTCGCGCCGCATGAAGGCCCAGACATCGTCGTCGTAGCGATTGCCACGCGGTTCGTAATTCTCCTGCAGAAGAATCTGGGTCGCCGCAGGCACATCGGCTGAGCTGCGGAAGATGATATCGATGTCGATAAGCGGTTTTGCGGCGATCCCGGGAATGGATGTGCTGCCGATATGTTCGATCGTCACGACATAGGGCGCCAGCAATCGTTCGAGCTTTTCGCGGATGCGTTCGAAATCCCCTGGCCAGCATGGGTCGTACGGCACAAGTTCCACCGCTGTTCCCATGGTCAAAATCCATTCTCCACGTTGTTTTCCTTGATGTAATCAAGCAAACCCGCAACGAGGGCATCGAACGTCACGCGGCAGCGTGGCGACGTCTTCAGATTTTCATGCATGACGATCCAGGTGTCGATCTCCACCTTTATCTCGGACAATATCTGCACGAGGTTCGGATCGCGGCTTGCCAAGGGGATCTGATAGAAACCGATGCCGATGCCGGCGCGCAGCGCATTGTGGAGCGCGATGCTGTGATCGGAACGAAAGCTGAAGGAAGCGCCTTCGAGCATCGGATAACGCTTCAGCATCATGCGTATATAGGCAGTCTGGCGATCGAAGCCGATGAGCTTGTGCCGACGCAGTTCCTCGAGGGTTTCGGGCTTGCCGTACCGCTCGATATAATCGCGATGGGCGAAGAGGCCGAGAGAGATGATGCCGATATGCCGGGCGAGCAGTGCTTCTTGCGCCGGCGCGACCATGCGCACGGCGATATCGGCCTCACGTTGCAGCAGATCTTCCACCGTATCGGAGGCTGAAAGCTCGACGATCAGGTCGGGATAGATTGCCTGCAACTTGGCAAGGATCGGCGGCAGCACTTCCGTGCCGATGACTTCGCTCGCGCTGACGCGCACTGTTCCGCTGACTTTGTCCTTCGAGCCGGAGGCTGCGCGCAACAGTGCGGCGGTCGTGCTCGCCAAAGTCTCGGCATAAGGTCTCAGAACGAGGGCGGTGTCGGTCGGCAACAGCCCTTGTTGCGAACGCGTGAACAGCTCTGCACCGACCGATTGCTCCAATGCGAGGATATGACGCCCCACAGTCGGCTGTGTCAGGCCGAGTTCGCGGGCAGCGGCCGACAGCGAGCCGTGCTCCAGCACGGCAAGAAAGGTGCGATAGAAATCCCAGCTTGGTTCAGATAGCGACGCCATACATTTATATATATCATCTGCAGATTTTTCAGCAATTTCGTTTATCGCCGATACCAAGCATAGTCAGCCCATCGAAACCGATGGAGATGACGATGAGCAACAATAAGGAAAGCACGAAGACGGCCCTGATACTCGGCGCGACCGGCGGCATTGGCGGTGCTGTCGCGCAAGGGCTTACCCTTCGCGGCTGGCGCATTCGGGCGCTGAACCGCAATGCGGCCGAGGCGGCCCGCCGCCAGCCGGAGTTCGACTGGTTCCAGGGCGATGCCATGCAGGCGGATGATGTTCTGAAGGCGGCGCAGGGTGTCGATGTCATCGTGCATGCCGTCAACCCGCCCGGTTATCGCAATTGGGGTAAGGTCGTCCTGCCGATGCTCGATAATACGATTGCCGCCGCGAAGGTGGTCGGTGCGCGGATCGTGCTGCCCGGTACGGTTTACAATTTCGGTCCCGATGTTTTCCCGAATGTCACGGAAGATAGCGCGCAACGGCCGAAGACCCGCAAAGGCGCTATCCGCGTGCAGATGGAACGGCGCCTGCGGGCGGCGGCAGAGCAGGGCGGTACGCCTGTTATCATCGTTCGCGCCGGAGACTTCTTCGGTGGTGCGCGCGCCAACAGCTGGTTCTCGCAGGCGATGGTGACGCCGGGCAAGGCGATTACTTCAATGACCTATCCAGGCAAGCGCGGTGTCGGCCATCAATGGGCCTATCTGCCCGATGTTGCCGAGACCATGATCCGGCTGATCGAGAAGGGCGACGAGCTGCCGGCTTTCGCCGTCTATCATATGCGCGGTCATTGGGATGGAGACGGCAGACAGATGATTGAAGCCGTGCAGCGCGTCGTTGGACACAAGGTGAAGGTGAAATCGTTTCCCTGGTGGATAGTACCGCTGGCTTCTCCCTTCGTGACATTCATGCGGGAACTGCGCGAGATGAGCTATCTCTGGGATGTGCCGCTGCAGATGCGAAACGACAGGCTGGTGGCTGTTCTTGGCGAGGAACCGCATACGCCGATCGATGAGGCGGTGAGGGCAAGTCTTGCATCGATCGGCTGTCTTCCGGCAGCTTGAGCCGCCGGTCAGGCATTCTGTCCAAGGGCACTGGTTACAACAGCGAGTGGAAAAGCCCCGCAACATCTTGGTGCGGGGCTCATCGTTAGCTTTATGCCGGCCTTGCCACTGGGGAAGAGGCCGGTCCGTCAGAGATGTTATGCCGCTTCGTCCAGGGTCGGATAGTCGTCGTAGCCCTTCGCGCCGCCGCCGTAGAGCGTTGCCTGGTCCCATTGGGCGAGCGGTGCGTTTTCCTTCAGGCGGCGGACGAGATCCGGATTGGAGATGAACGGCTTGCCGAAGGCAACGACATCGGCCTTGCCGCTGTCGACGGCTTCGATCGCCATCTCGCGGGTATAGGCATTGTTGACCATCCAGCCGGCCTTGCCGCCTGCAGCCTTGTAGGCCGAGTGGAGAGCGTCATAGTCGAAGGGCAGGAAGTCGCGCTTACCGCCGGTCTGGCCTTCGATGACGTGGATATAGGCGAGGTCATATTTTGCCAGACCTTCGACGACGTAGGTGAAGAGCTGTTGCGGCGCCGGATCGCTGGCATCGCCGGATGGCGTGACAGGCGAGATGCGGATCGCCGTGCGGCCGGCACCGACTTCCTTGGTGACGGCATCGACCACTTCGAACAGGAAACGCGCGCGGTTCTCGATTGCGCCGCCATACTGGTCGGTGCGGTCGTTGACGTTGCCGCGCAGGAACTGGTCGATCAGGTAGCCGTTGGCGCCATGAATCTCGACACCGTCAAAGCCGGCATTGATCGCAGCGCGGGCCGCCTTGCGGTAATCCTCGATGATGCCCGGGATTTCCGAGGTTTCTAGCGCACGCGGTTCGGAAACATCGGCAAAGCCGCCGGTGCCGTCGCTGTTGACCAGATAGGTCTTCGAATTCTCAGCGCGCTTGGAGGTCGACGAGACCGGCTTGCCACCATTCGGCTGCAGGGTCGTATGGGAGATACGACCGACATGCCACATCTGCACGACGATCTTGCCGCCGTTGGCATGCACGGCATCCGTCACCTTCTTCCAGCCATCGAGCGCTTCCTTGCTGTAGAGGCCGGGAACGTTGGCGTAGCCCTGACCCTGATGGGTAATCGCCGTTGCTTCGGTGATGATCAGGCCGGCAGTGGCGCGCTGGGCGTAGTATTTTACGTTCAGTTCATTCGGCACTGCATTCGGCGAGCGATTGCGCGTCAGAGGTGCCATGACGATGCGGTTGGCGATGGAAATATCACCCAGCTTCGTCGGTTCGAATAATTTGGTCATGGATCGTCCTTTCTATAGGGGGCGGGGAAATCAGGACGAGGCGATCGCCAGGTCCGAAGAACTATGGTGGTTAAGGCAGCAGCTTCTCGGGGAAGATTGCGTCGGTGACGGGGGGCATGGGCGCAAATACAGGGAGCGCAGCAGACATTTTCAGAGTTCCTTCTGCATGGCCGCGAGGAATTCGGCGATCGTTTCCTCGTTGCGCTTGTAGAAAATCCACTGGCCAAGGCGCCGCGTCGTCACCAGGCCGGCGCGATGCAGCGTGCCGAGATGCGCTGAGACGGTCGATTGCGACAGGCCACAGCGCTCGAACTGGCTAGCGCAGACGCCGAGCTCCAACGGGTGCTCCTGGGTCGGGAAATGGGTGTGCGGATCTTTGAGGTGATTGAGGATTTCGAGCCGGGCCGGGTGGGCCAGAGCCTTCAATATCTCGTTCTTGTCCATGGCGTTCACCATATGAATATCGAATAATTGCGATTTATGTATCGACGATTTTCGATATATCAAGGGCGACGCTGAAGATTATTTTCGGCAAGGCCGTCGACGTGCGTGCTTAGAAATTAGGCAAAAAAAGAGGGCCACCGGAATGAACCAGGGCCCTTATAGGTGTGAAGGTCAAAACCTCCAGAGGGGAACAGCCAATGCGGTGGAACTGGGAGGAAAAGCCACCGTGTGCATCAGCTGAGTGCGTTATGATGCTAATTTGTGCAGTGCGCAATGCTTTTTTGTGCATGGCAGTTATGCGTTTGCTACGTCGGCGGCAAAAGGGCAAAAAAAAGGGCCTCCGGAGTGAACCAGGGCCCTATAGGTATGAAGGTCAAAAACCTCCAGAGGGGAACAGCCAATGCGGTGGAACTGGGAGGAAAAGCCACCGTGTGCATCAGCTATGTGCGATATGGTAGTTAAATGGGCAGGCTTCAACTCTCATTTGTGCATATCAGCTATGCATCATATGCGTGGCTGATATACTAGCCGTAAAAAGAGTTCGTTATCAGTGACTTACCTTCGTCAGAAGTTCCAGTTACGAGCCTTCGCGACAATAAAATCACGAAAAACCTTGAGCTTGGCCGCGTTCTTCATCTCGTCGGGATAGCAGAAATAAGTGTCGAAGGACGGCACGTCGGCATTGATGGCAAGCTGAATGAGGCCGGGGTCGCGGCCGACGATATAGTCAGGCAATACCGCGATGCCGATACCAAGCAGGCAGGCGCGCTTGATCGACGTCTGGCTGTTGATCTGCAGGTGCGGCACGCGCTTGTTGTCGGAAGACCGGCCGGCGATCTCCAGCCAGTTGACGTCGAGCAGGTAGTTTGGTGCCGGCTCGCCGAAGCTGATGATGCGATGTTCGTCTAGATCCTCCACCGACTGCGGCTCGCCGTAGCGGTTGATATAGGAGGGGGCCGCATAGACGTGCATGTGCACGGTAAAGAGCTTGCGCTGGATGAGATCCGATTGCTGCGGCTGGCGCAGACGGATGGCGCAGTCCGCATGGCGCATGTTCACATCCAGCTCCTCGTTGTCGAGGATCAGCTGAATCTGCATGTCCGGATAGAGCTGCAGGAATTCCTGGATCTTGTCTGTGAGCCAGCCCTGGCCGAGACCGACTGTGGTCGTCACGCGCAGCTTGCCGCTCGGCTTGTCGGTCGTTTCGGTCAATTGCATCTTGACCGTTTCGAGCTTCAGCAAAACGTCATGGGCCGTGCGATAGAGCAGCTCACCCTGTTCGGTCAGGATGAGGCCGCGCGCATGGCGGTGGAAAAGCTTAATGCCAACGTCTTGCTCGAGAGCGCTGACCTGCCGGCTAATGGCGGATTGAGACAAGTGCAACTTGTCGGCCGCATGCGTGAATGAACCCGCTTCGGCAGCCGCGTGAAAGATACGCAGCTTATCCCAATCCAATGGCATGCCGTTTCCCCTCATCGGCTGCATCACTCCGCAGCCACGGCGACGGGCATGTGCCCGGTCAAATAGCGTTCCGCCTCAAGCGCGGCCATGCAGCCCATCCCGGCTGCCGTGATCGCCTGGCGGAATGTATCATCGGTCACATCACCCGCGGCATAGATGCCTTCGACGCTGGTCGCGGTCGAATCAGGAGCGGTCCAGAGATAGCCATTGTCCTTGAGTTTCAATTTGCCCTTGAAGAGCTCGGTCGCCGGCGCATGGCCGATGGCAACGAAGACACCGTCGATCGGCATTTCCGTGATGGCGCCGGTACGCGCATCGCGCAGGCGTGCGCCCGTGACCGATGGCGGCATCGGCGGCTTGGCGGGCGTGCCGGTGATTTCGGCAACCTCAGTATTCCAGAGGATCTTGACGTTTGCCTTGGCGAACAGGCGCTCCTGCAGGATCTTTTCCGAACGGAAAGTATCGCGGCGATGCACCACGGTCACCGATTTGGCGATGTTGGAGAGATAGAGCGCCTCTTCAACGGCGCTGTTACCGCCGCCGACCACGATCACGTCCTTGTTGCGGTAGAAGAAGCCATCGCAGGTGGCGCAGGCGGAGACGCCGAAGCCCTGGAAATGCTGTTCGCTCTCGATACCCAGCCATTTCGCCTTGGCGCCGGTGGCAATGATGAGCGTGTCGGCGGTCCAGACCTGGCCGCTATCTGTATGGGCAACGAAAGGACGCTTGCTGGTATCGACTTCGGTCACGAGGTCGTTGACGATTTCGGCGCCGACATGCTGTGCCTGCTGAAGCATCTGCTCCATCAGCCATGGTCCCTGGATAGGATCGGCAAAGCCCGGATAGTTCTCGACATCGGTCGTGATCATCAGCTGGCCGCCCTGTTCGAGACCAGCGATCAGAACCGGCTGCAGCATCGCGCGCGCGGCGTAAACCGCGGCGGTGTAGCCGGCTGGGCCGGAACCGATGATGAGCACCTTTGTGTGGCGGGCAGGCATAGTCAGTCCTTTCAATTTCGGCGATTGGGAAACCGCGGCTTCAAGCGCGCAAAGCAGGCGATTTCGCGATCCGCGGCTTCATTTATGATTGCCTTATGCATTTATTCAAGGGCAGCCTTGCATTACACACAGAGCAAATCTGCTTTGTGTAAGAATCAACTACGCGAGAGAAACTTTCTTGCGTATTTTCCTGCCTTATATAGAAGCTGGCGAGGGGGAATTAAAGAAAGGCAAGAAAGTGCTTCGCGCTGAGCTCGATGCCATCGATATCAAGATTCTGCGGGAACTCCAGCGGGACGGACGCATGACCAACGTCGAGCTCGCAGACAGGGTCGGCATTTCGGCGCCGCCATGTCTGCGCCGCGTGCGCAAATTGGAAGAAGCCGGCGTTATCGAAGGCTATCACGCCATGTTGAACAGCCCGAAATTGGGCTTCGATCTCGTGGCTTTTTGCATGGTCGGCCTCAAGCATCAGTCGGAAGCGAACCTCAAGGCTTTTGCCAGCGCAACCTCGGCATGGCCGCTGGTTCGGCAGGCATGGATGGTGTCCGGCGACAGTGATTTCCTGCTGCACTGCGTTGCGGAAAATCTCACTCGTTTCCAGGATTTCGTCATCGAAGTTCTGACGGCGAATGAACATGTCGACACCGTGCGCACCATGTTGACCATTCGGCAAGTCAAAAAGCTCGGCCTGGTGGAGCTCTAGGCGAATGGCGGATCGCCCCTGGCATCGGTCGGTGATTAAGTCTGGCGTGCGCCTCTTTCTAGGCGGCTCCCGGGCTCATGTGCAGGACTGGTTCCCGGGGCTCACCATCGTTCGCAGCCAGAATGTCAGCGAGGTGCTTTACCGCGGCGCCAAGGTTGCAAGCCTTGCCGGCATGGATCGTCTGCGCGAACGTTGCGGCGATGCGGTCTACATCGTCGGCTCGGGTCCATCAATTCGCGATTGCGATCTGAGTGGTCTGGAATTCCGCAGTGCCATTCTTTTGAACGGTGCCATCGGCTTGTCTGGCGACCGGATCGGCGAGCCTTTAGCAATTGCCGTCGAGGATGAGCGTTTTGTCTGGCGACATCTCGACATGCTCCGCGAGAAGGTGGCTCCCGGTTCTCTTTGCCTGTTTTCCGTGGCGGTGCTGCGTGCGCTGTGCGAAATCGACAAAAGCTGGCTGGCGGACAAGACCATCATCTTGATCGACGATATCCGCAAGCCCTATGGTGCGCGCCGCCGTTCGGTCGACGACCTCAAGAAACTGCAATATGTGCGATTGAATACCGAGGGGTCGGCGGGTTTTTCGCTCTCACCGGACCGCGGGGTGTTTCTGGGGGGATCCGTCGCGGTATCGGCCCTCCAATTTGCCCTTTACTGTGCAAAGCAGCAGGTCGGCTTTCTGGGGATCGATATATCCAATGCCGGCGAGCCGCGCTTTTATGAGACTCCCAGCGACATGGCGTTCTCCGGCATTGCGCGGGCAGAGAGTCGCATCATCGAGCATCTGGTGCTTGCGCGGCAGATCGCAGCCGAGCGCGGCGTCTCTTTCGTCAACTACTCCCGCATTTCGGCATTGCTCAAATATGATTTTGGTTACGACGACAGGTTTGCATTGAAGCCGCGGGCGTGATGTTCGCCGGCGTTGGCGAGGCTGCTGTGAAATTAGGGTCGATGGAATGAAGCTTATGCGCTGGCTGAAACCCAAGGCGTCCGACGCCAAGAAGCTGTGCATCGAACCGCCTGAGCCGAGGGCAGGGCGCCACGGCATTGCCATTGCCGCCTGCGTGAAGAACGAGGCCCGTTATATCGAAGAATGGGTGCGCTTCCATCAGGCAGTCGGCATTCGCCACTTCTATATCTATGATAATGACTCGACGGACGAGACCTGCTTGCTTCTTCGAAGCCTGCTCTCTGAAGATGCTTTGACGATTATTCCCTGGGCTGGGCGCATGCGCGATGCGGCCACATCGGCAGTACTGAACGGCCAGGTCATCACCTTCGCGCATGCCATTTTGAATTTCGGTGGCGATTACCGCTGGATGGCGTTCATCGATGTCGACGAATTCCTCCTGCCGAAGGAGGCTGCGACGGTCGAGCAGGCGCTGGAGGCCGTCGGCGATTTCCCGAATGTCTCGCTGCCCTGGCATATGTTTGCGACCAGCGGCCATGAGACGCCGCCGGACGGACCTTTGACGTTGAATTATACGATGCGCGGCGCCGATCCGATGACGACGAAGGAAAATGTCAGCAATTTCAAATGCATCGTTGATCCATGCGAAGTCACCGAAGTCAGTGTGCACCAGTTCCAGACGCGTGCCTATGGCGATCTGACAGCCAATGACGCCGGCAAGCGGTTTACTCGGCGCGCACGCAAATCCCCTGAGTTTTATTCAAACCAGTTCCTGCAGCTGAACCACTACTATACGAAATCCCGGCAGGAGCTGATGGAGAAGCTGGCGCGGGGTTGGACCTATGACAGCAGTGCGACCAAATATCGGGACAAGGTCTTGTCCATCGTCAAAAGCATCGAGGAAGACATGATGGAGGATCGTTCGATGATCGAATTCATCGAGCGCAACCATATTGATCTTAGCCGCTGATCGGTCCGTTCACTTGTTGGCGCCAAGCAGCCGCTTGTAGACCTCGCCGATAGCGGTCGCTTCCTTTTCCAAAGCGAACTCGCTGCGCACATGGCGCACGGCATTTTCGCCCTGGCGAAGGGTTTCCTCTGGATTGGCAAGATAGAAGGCGATCGCTCTAGTCAGGGCCTCGCCATCGCCCGCCGGCACCACGGCGCCTGTTTCGCCCGGTACGATCATTTCGGCATAGGCGCCGGCATCAGAGGCGACGACAGCGGTGCGGGAGGCCATGGCTTCCAACGGTGTCAGGCCAAAACCCTCGTTGCGGGAAGGGGCGACATAGAGGGTGGCGCGGCGATACCAGGGTTTGATATCGTCGACTTCGCCCATGAAGCGGATACGATCGGTGAGACCTGCATCGGCCACCATCTTTTCCAGCTGCTCGCCAAAACTGCGGTGCTCAGCTGTCACGCGGCCGCAGACGACGGCGGTCCAGTCCGGATGGCGCGGCAACAGCTCGATCATCGCCTTGACGAAGAGATCCGTGCCCTTCTGATGGCGGACGCGGCCGAAGCAGCCGATCAGATAGGTGCCGGGCAGGCCGGTTGCGGCCATGCGGTCGTCAGGCTTTTCCGGCGGATGGAAGCTGTTGAGGTCGACGCCGTGCTGGATGACGGTGTGCGGCACTTCGAGAAAGCTGCCCGAGCGCGTGCTGGTGGCGATCACGGCATCCATGCGGCGGATCAACCAGCGTGTGTAGCCAGTGTGGCGGCGCTGGGCTGCGGAGGTGAAGACAAGTTTCAGGCGCATGCGCAGAACGGAGCGCAGCAGCAAACCCACAAGCATTTCGTTGTTGCGGCGGGCATGCCAAACGCGGAGGCGATAGCGGCGCGGCTTCATCCAGAGACCGGGCAGGCGGAGCCAACCGAGCCTTGGCAGGTTTTCCGGCAGGCCAGGGCCGAGTGTGGCGATATGATAGCCGAGCTCGACCTGCTTGGGGATGAGCTGCACGATCGTAGACGTAACGCCGGAAAGCCGGCGTTTGAAATTCGTTGCTATGATTTCGATCTCACGGAGATCGCTCGCATGCGCTGTCTCGCGATCGCGCACGGGCGATCAGCCCCAGGAGACGGAGAGGATTTCGTAAGCCTTGGCGCCACCGGGTGCATTGACCTCGATGGAATCGCCGACTTCCTTACCGATCAGGGCGCGGGCGATCGGGGAGGAGATGGAGATGCGGCCGGCCTTCACATCGGCTTCCTGATCGCCGACGATCTGGTAGATCTTTTCTTCCTCGGTGTCTTCGTCGACGAGCTTGACCTTGGCGCCGAACTTGATCTTCGAGCCGGACATCTTGGTGAGATCGATGACTTCGGCACGCGCCGTGAGATCTTCCAGCTCTGTGATGCGGCCTTCATTGTGGCTTTGAGCTT
Organism: Martinezella dioscoreae; assembly: GCF_009176305.1. Classification (GTDB taxonomy): domain Bacteria; phylum Pseudomonadota; class Alphaproteobacteria; order Rhizobiales; family Rhizobiaceae; genus Rhizobium; species Rhizobium dioscoreae. The sequence continues at coordinate 749,454 of NZ_BLAJ01000001.1, forward strand.
CCTTGGCGGCATGGTACTCGGCATTTTCAGAGAGATCGCCGTGGGCGCGCGCTTCTGCAATTGCCTCGATGATTCGCGGGCGCTCTTCCTGCTGACGCCAGCGCAGCTCTTCCTGCAGCTTGACGAACCCGTTCTGTGTCATCGGTACCTTTTCAACCATTTTTCTTGTCCTTCACTCCCTGTGTTGCTCTGCTGCAGACACAAAAGAAAACAGGTCCCGAAGGGGTACTTCGGAACCATCCAGAGCCGTTATTCTGTCATCTATAGCAGATTGCGACAGACGAATGCCAGAAAATTCGAAGGTTTAAGGAAAAGCTCCTGTTGAAGCTCCCTCACCATTCGATCGGCTGTCGGGGCCGCAACGAACGTGAGCCGGCTATCTTGCTCACGCTCCCCACGGTCGAATTAGCTGCGTCAGAAATAGCTCTGCAGCGGCTGTACCTCGAGGTTTCCGGCCTTCAGCGCCTTGATTGCCATGGCGGCTGCTTCGGCGCCGGCCATGGTCGTGTAGTAGGGCACCTTCTGCATCAGCGTCGCCCGGCGCAGCGACTTCGAATCCGAGATCGCCTTGTTGCTGTCGGTCGTATTGATGACAAGCTGGACCTGGCGGTTGCGGATCGCGTCCTCGATATGCGGCCGTCCCTCAAGGACCTTGTTGATCTTGGTCGCTTCGATGCCGTTTTCAGCAAGGAAACGCTGCGTTCCGCCGGTTGCGAGCACCTTGAAGCCCTGTTCGGCCAGCATGCGGATGGCCGGCAGCACGCGCGGTTTGTCGTCGTCGCGAACCGAGACGAAAACCGTTCCGTCACGCGGCAGTTCCACGCCGGCGCCGAGCTGGGACTTGGCGAAGGCGAGCGCGAAATCCGTATCGAGGCCGATGACTTCGCCGGTCGAGCGCATTTCCGGCCCGAGGAGAGTGTCGACGCCGGGGAAACGCGCGAAGGGGAAGACGGCTTCCTTGACGGCGATATGCTTCAGCTTGCGCGGATCGGGCTTTTCGCCATAGGCGGCAAAGGTCGCATCCAGCTTCTCGCCGGCCATGACGCGCGCGGCGATCTTGGCGATCGGCGCGCCGATGGTCTTGGCGACGAAGGGCACCGTGCGCGAGGCGCGCGGGTTGACTTCGAGCACGTAGACCGTGTCGTCCTTGATGGCGAACTGAACGTTCATCAAGCCGCCGACATTGAGAGCCTTGGCCATTGCTTTCGCCTGGCGCTCGAGTTCGTCGATCATGGCTGCGGAGAGCGTGCGAGGGGGCAGCGAGCAGGCGGAGTCGCCCGAATGGATGCCGGCCTCTTCGATATGTTCCATGATGCCGGCGACATAGACGTCGGTACCGTCGGAGAGGCAGTCGACGTCGACTTCGATGGCGTTGGTCAGATAGCTGTCGAAGAGCAGCGGGTTCTTGCCGAGCAGCGTGTTGATCTGGCCGGTCTTGTCATTTGGGTAGCGCTGCTTGATGTCTTCCGGCACCAGTTCCGGAACGGTATCGAGCAGGTAACCCTGTAGCTGGCCTTCCGAATGGATGATCTGCATAGCGCGGCCGCCGAGAACGTAGGACGGGCGCACGACCAGCGGGAAGCCGATTTCGGAGGCAATGAGGCGTGCCTGCTCGACGGAGTAGGCAATGCCGTTGTTCGGCTGGTTGAGATCGAGCTTCATCAGGAGCTTTTGGAAGCGGTCGCGGTCTTCGGCAAGGTCGATCGCGTCAGGAGCGGTGCCGAGGATCGGGATACCATTCTTTTCCAGGGCTTCGGCGAGCTTCAGCGGGGTCTGGCCGCCGAACTGGACGATGACGCCGACGACTTCGCCCTTTTCCTGCTCCGCGCGCAAGATTTCGATAACATCTTCCGCGGTCAGCGGCTCGAAATAGAGACGGTCCGACGTATCGTAATCGGTCGAAACCGTTTCCGGGTTGCAGTTGATCATGATCGCTTCATAGCCGGCATCCTTCAGCGCGAAGGCGGCATGGCAGCAGCAATAATCGAACTCGATACCCTGTCCGATACGGTTCGGGCCGCCGCCGAGGATGACGACCTTCTTGCGGTCGGAAACCTGCGCTTCGGAACGAGCGGCGCCGACGAAGGGCGTCTCATAGGTCGAGTACATATAGGCCGTCGGTGAGGCGAATTCGGCGGCGCAGGTATCGATGCGCTTGAAGACCGGGCGGACGTTCAGCGAATTGCGGAGTTCGGCTACTTCCTTCGGGCGCTTGCCGGTCAGCGTCGCAAGACGTGCGTCGGAGAAGCCCATGGCCTTCAGCATGCGCAGATTGGCGGCATCCTGCGGCAGGCCGTGCTCGCGGATGCGCTCTTCCATATCGACGATGTTCTTCAGCTGCTCGAGGAACCATGGGTCGATCTTGCAACCTTCATGCACCTCTTCGATGCTCATGCCCTGGCGCAGCGCCTGGGCGACCATACGCAGACGGTCCGGCGTCGGCGTGCCGATGGCGGCGCGAATGGCGTTCTGGCTGCCTTCGCCTTCCTCGATGCCGGGGATCTCGATCTCGTCCAGACCGGTCAGGCCGGTTTCGAGGCCGCGTAGCGCCTTCTGCAGCGATTCCGCGAAGGTACGGCCGATTGCCATGACTTCGCCGACCGACTTCATCGCCGTGGTCAGAACCGGGGAGGCGCCGGGGAATTTTTCAAAGGCGAAGCGCGGGATCTTGGTGACAACGTAGTCGATCGACGGCTCGAAGGATGCCGGGGTTGCACCGCCGGTGATATCGTTTTCGAGTTCGTCCAGCGTGTAGCCGACAGCGAGCTTGGCGGCGACCTTGGCGATCGGGAAGCCGGTTGCCTTCGAGGCAAGCGCAGAGGAGCGCGACACGCGCGGATTCATTTCGATGACGACGAGGCGACCGTCCTTCGGATTGACCGCGAACTGTACGTTCGAGCCGCCGGTTTCGACGCCGATCTCGCGCAGAACCGCGATCGAGGCGTTGCGCATGATCTGGTATTCTTTGTCCGTCAGCGTCAGCGCGGGAGCGACCGTGATCGAGTCGCCGGTGTGAACGCCCATCGGGTCGATGTTTTCGATCGAGCAGATGATGATGCAGTTGTCCGCCTTGTCGCGGACGACTTCCATCTCATACTCTTTCCAGCCGAGGACCGATTCTTCGATCAGCACCTCCGTAGTCGGCGAGGCGTCGAGGCCACCGCCGACGATCTCGAAGAATTCCGAGCGGTTGTATGCAATACCGCCGCCGGTGCCGCCGAGTGTGAAGGACGGACGGATAATGGCGGGCAAGCCGACATGATCGAGCGCCTGCGCGGCAATTGCCATTGCGTGGCTCATATAGCGCTGCTTGCGATCGCTTTCGCCGAGGTTCCACTGGTTTTCCAGTTCGTCGAGCGCCTTGTCGAGCTCAGGACCAGAAAGAGATGCCTTCAGCTTGCTCCGCTCGGCCTCATGCGTCTTGCGGTCGGCGTCCTTGATATCGGTGGCATTTGCCAACATGGAACGCGGCGTTTCGAGGCCGATGCGGGCCATGGCTTCGCGGAAGAGAGCGCGGTCTTCGGCCATGTCGATGGCGGCTGGCTTGGCGCCGATCATCTCGACATTGTAGCGGTCGAGTACGCCCATGCGCTTCAGCGAAAGCGCGGTATTGAGTGCAGTCTGGCCGCCCATGGTCGGCAACAGCGCGTCCGGACGCTCCTTGGCAATGATCTTGGCGACGACCTCGGGCGTGATGGGTTCGACATAGGTCGCATCCGCCAGACCCGGATCGGTCATGATCGTTGCCGGGTTGGAGTTGACGAGGATGACGCGGTAGCCCTCCTCCCGGAGTGCCTTGCAGGCCTGCGTGCCCGAATAGTCGAATTCGCAAGCCTGTCCGATAACAATCGGTCCTGCACCGATAATGAGGATCGATTTGATATCTTGGCGCTTCGGCATGGGCTCACATCCGTTTTTTTCGTTGCGCCAAAAACCGGCCAGGGTGGGAGGTCACCGGCCGGGGGCGCTATGGGCAATATTTTCAGGCTAGAAGCGGCTTATAGGCAAATGTATTTGCAAACGGAACCCCATAAATGGCGGAATCGACATGAATTCTGCCGAGATCGTCATGGAGCGGCCAAACGCCGGGTAAGGGCAACCCATACTGATGCTATCGATCAACTAGCTCTCGATATAATGGGGTACGAAGCGTGAGGTGTCGCGCGTGACGGGAGTATCGTCCTCGCGGATGCCGATACCCGCCGGCTGACCGGCAACGATCCAGGATCCGATGACGGTCCAATCATCGCCAAAGCGGGGAAGAAGGTGTAATGCCTGTCTGATATATCCTTCTTCACCATAGGGTCCCTCGACGTGATATGTACCAACGCCGGCTTCGTGATTGACGAGCGTCACATTCGCGCCTTCGCGCGAAAGCAACGGTTTACGGACATAACGATCGCCGAGATTGCCGATACGCGGATCGTCCTCGAAATAGGCAGGCAATAGATTTTCATGGCCGGGAAACATTGCCCACAATACCGGCAGCAATCCTTTGTTGGACAGTGTCAGTTTCCATAGCGGTTCGATGACCCGCGTGGGAGTTGAGGGCAGATGGCGGCCGAAGGGCTCGCGCACCATATCTTCGAGCGGATAGAGCTTGAACAGGCAGTCGATGGGCTCATCTTGAAGATCGATCAGCCGGTGGCCGTCGTCGACGCCGATATCGGGCATGGCGATCAGCTTCGTCTCGCAGCCGGCCTGTGCGGCGCAATCGACAAGATAGTTCAGCGTCACAAGGTCTTCTTCCGATTCCAGCATACCGGCAAAGTGCATGCGACCCGACGGCGCAGCGAGAAGGCGCAGCGCGTCGATCAGGCGTTCATGAATGGAATTGAACTGGTCTGCCGAGGAGGGGAGTTCGCCGCGCCGCTTCATGTCTTCCAGCCATCGCCACTGGAAAACAGCGCTTTCGAACAGGCTGGTCGGCGTGTCGGCATTGAACTCAAGAAGCTTTGCCGGACCGTTCCCATCATAGGCGAGGTCGAAACGGCCGTAGAGGTCACGTTCCCGATTGCGCCAGGAACGCAGTACGGCGTCATGATAGGCCGGCGGAATGGCCAGCCGGCGCATCAATTCATCGTCCGAAGCGATCCGTTCGACCGCCGCATAGCACATGTCCAGCAACTCGGCGGAGGGTTCTTCGAGTTTCGCCTCTACTTCCTCGAGGGTAAACGCGTAGGCGTGTCTCTCATCCCAATAGCGTTGACCGTACATGGAATGGATGGTGAAGCCACAGGCTTCGGCGTCGGCCTTCCAATCCGGCCGCTCATTCATGATAATACGTTTCATCCGTTCACCCGTCAGCTCGAAAGGTGGAAGCCGCGAGAGCCCCAGCCGCCGCGTTCCACCGTGCTGGCTGAGGGCGTCGATCGTTCGGAAGACTTCCCCCAGGAACCACCGCCACCACCGCCGCCGCCACTGGAGGAAGACGATTGCGTATTGTCGTCCTTTCTTTCCGCATAGACTGTTTTTCCAAGCAACATGCCATTCGCAAGGCTTCGTCCGGCGGCCGTTCGGAAGTCGCTGCTCCCACGCGGTTGGTAAAGTGCTTTGGCGTCAAACGATCTGGCGGCGCTGCCGACGAGATAGCCGGCCAACAAGGGAATAAAGTGACCCGTTCCGGCCTGATGAGCGCTGGTTGCCGGCTGACATCTGCCAACGCCGTAATCCTTTTCGCAATTAGCCGCTGTTTCGTAGGCGGGCGCATTTCGCTGGCGCTCCTCCTCGGCTGCGGCAAATTGGGTTCGGCATTCGTCGGCGGAAAAGACATCCCCCGCGATGCACGCGTCGACGTCCTTGTATATCTGGACGGTGTCTTGCTTTTGCCCGCAGCCCGCCAATGCCGCTGTTCCCATGAGCAGCAGAGACACACTCATCGATCGCTTCATAAAACCCCCTGCGCATTGCGCGTTCATGCGCCCGCATATTCAAGGATACCACCCGGTCTAGGTCGATCAGCCGCAAACACGCAGGCGCGGTATCGCGGTTGTCCACATATGTAAGGGATACAACGTAAAGAATATAGGCGCGAAGAAAGAGTTAGGTGCCGATCGGCCGCATTTAAAGAACGTAGACGTGCGCTCGGTTGATTTTTTTAAGACCAACGGTTGTGATCGTAAAGAATAGCTTTACGGCTTTCATAAGCCGTGGGAGCATTTGAAAAAAAAGCGTCTCTCTTCCTGGGCCTGAATTGCCGGGAGGCGCACTATGGGTTGGAATGGGCCTGTCGGCCGCGGTGCCGTCGTCAGCCGAAACGGTGCCGGACGGCTTCGGCATAAGAGCGGCTGACAGGCACTTCCACGCCGTCGCGCGTGATGACGAAAAGCTTGCCGTTGTCGCGTTTCAGCCGGTCGACGTGGTCCGTCGCGATCCAATGGGATCGGTGGAGGCGTATGCCCTCCGTATTGCCGAGTTCCGTAAGCGCATCGCCAAAGCGCAGCAGGATGAGCTCCCGGCCACGTGTTGTTACGACCTCGGTATAGTGATCGCGAATGGTGAGCCTTATCAAGGCGCCCCGGTTTTCCGGCTTCAAGCGCGACAGAATCGGCGGCGGAGAAGCCGAGGTTCGGATGCCCGCTGCCGACGCGGTTTCCGTCTCCGCGGCATCCGATCCCTCGGCTGCCATTGCCATCTGCTGATGCATGGTCAGAGTGGACAAGATACTGAAGAGAGCACAAAGCGGTATGGCGCCGAGCGACTGACGGAGGCTGCCGATCACCGTGAACGTCGTTCGGAAAAACGCCAGGTCGACGAGCGTAATGCCGAAGCCTATCGGCAGCGCGGCAATGATAGATCCGATCATCATCCGGAGGAGCATATTCGATATATGCTTGCGTAGGAGGATTTCGGCGGCCACGGAGAAGACGATGGCGATGAACCAAGCCATGGCGTGAAGGACAAGCCAATAACCGAGGCGGGCTCCCGGCGTTAAGCGATAAATGGTGCCGTACGGCCCGGTCCACGCAAAGATCAGGACGATAGCGACAAAGGTCGCCCAGAAACGCGGTGAACGCTGGATGACCCGCAATTCGCGAAGCGTGGATTGCAGAAAGGTGTGATCCACGAAGATGTTCCGTTCTTTCGCGCAGATTGGGTTGAGAGAACAACAGTATCACGGAAAGATTTGTCAAACTCAACCGGATACAGATGATGACTCTCGAGCCGCTTCTCAGTGCCCCGATCGCAATCCGAATCCATGTCGCGGCGGTCATTCCCGCCGCCGTGCTCGGCACCTATCTTCTCGTCAGGCCGAAGGGGACGCCGAGTCACCGTCTGCTTGGCAAGATATGGCTGGCCTTGATGGTGATTACGGCGCTGTCGAGCTTCTTTATTCACCAGATCAACGTCTTCTATGGCTTCAGCCCGATCCATCTGCTCTCGATATTTGTTCTCGTCGCCAGTTGGCGAGCGATCGAAAATGCCCGCAGACATAATATAGCGGCACATAAGCGTAACGTCAGAAGCCTTTACTTCGGCGGTATTGTCGGCGCGGGCATGTTTAGTTTCATACCGGACCGCATCATGGGCAAGGTGGCCTTCGATGGAAATGAAACAGCGCCATTTCTGGTCGCGGCAGGTATAGCCATCGCGCTTTTATGGCTGATGTCCAAAGAAATAAGGCAGCGGCGGCGTTTAAGCTGATGTTCTGTCGATAGCCAACTGGCTTTGTTGCACATCCTGGATATATAAATGCCTCAAGGGACTTTGAATTTTAGGCATCGCCAGGAGGTGCACTATGGATTGGAAGGGGCGTCGGCAATCCGACAATATCGAAGACGAACGCGGCTCATCGCCGATGGGCGGCGGGATAGGTGGCGGCGGCTTCCGGTTTCCGGGCGGAGGGATCGGTGGCGGTGGCTTGAGCTTCCGCACCATTATCGTGCTTATCGTGATCTTCCTGATCCTGAGGGCCATGGGCGTCGATGTCATCGGCCTGCTGCAGCAGAGCGGCATGCTGGAAGGTGGCGGCTCCGGATATCAGCAGAGCACCTCCAACAGCGGTGGAGGCGGGCAGCCGGCCAACGACGAGATGAAGCAGTTCGTCGCGACCGTTCTTGCCGATACGGAAGACACCTGGACCGGCATCTTCAAATCAATGGGTCAGACCTATACCGATCCGAAGCTCGTGCTGTTTTCCGGCAGTTTCCCTTCGGCCTGCGGTCAGGCTTCCGCGGCTACCGGTCCGTTCTACTGCCCGAGCGATCAGAAGGTCTATCTCGACATGGCTTTCTTTCAGCAGATGAAGGATCAGTTCGGCGCGTCCGGCGATTTCGCGCAGGCCTATGTGATCGCACATGAGGTCGGCCACCATGTGCAGGACCTGCTCGGAATCCTGCCGAAATTCAATCAGGCCCGCCGCAACATGAGCGAAGTGGACGCCAACAAGATGTCGGTGCGCATCGAGCTGCAGGCCGACTGCTTCGCCGGCATCTGGGGCAAGTTCACCCAGCAGAAGGGCATCCTGCAAGCCGGCGATCTCGAAGAGGCGCTGAATGCGGCGCAGCAGATCGGCGATGACACACTGCAGAAGCGCACGCAAGGCTATGTCGTTCCCGACAGTTTCAACCACGGCACGTCGGCGCAACGCGTAAAGTGGTTCAAGCAGGGCTTTGAATCCGGCAAGCTCTCGGATTGCGATACGCTGAATAATCCGGTCTGATCTTGCTTGCCCGCTCCCGTGATACCGGCGAGCGGGCAAGCCTTTGGCGCATTATTTCTCGCTGTCGAGATGCGTCAGCTGTGCTTCCGGATAACGGCCGCCGGCTGCAGCGTCTTTCGGGATCGCGCGTTCGATTGCGGCCATATCGGCTTGTGACAATTCAACCGAGAGCGCTCCCAGGGCTTCCGTCAGGCGATCGCGACGGCGGGCGCCTATGACCGGGACGATGTCTTTGCCCTGAGCTGCGACCCAGGCGATTGCGATCTGTGCAACGCTGGCGCCTTTCGCCTCGGCGATCCCGCGCAAAGCTTCGACCAGTTCCAGGTTCTTTTCGACGTTTCCGGCCTGAAAGCGCGGACTTATCGTGCGGAAATCGCCCTTTTGGACATTATCTTTCTGCCAGTGGCCACTGATGAGACCGCGCGACAGCACGCCGTAAGCGGTGATGCCGATCCCTAATTCACGGCAGGTCGGCAGGATCTTGTCTTCTATGCCGCGCGATATCAGCGAGTATTCGATCTGCAGGTCAACAATCGGATGGATGGCAGCGGCGCGGCGGATGGTGTCAGCGCCGACTTCCGACAGGCCGATATGCCTGATGTAGCCTGCCTTGATGAGATCCGATATCGCGCCGATCTGATCTTCGATTGGCACGTTCGGGTCGAGACGGGCAGGGCGGTAGATATCGATGTGATCGACGCCGAGCCTTTGCAGCGAATAGGCGACGAAATTCCGGATCGCCGCCGGCCGGGCATCGTAACCGAGCCATGCGCCGGAGGGATCGCGGAGTGCGCCGAACTTGACGCTGAGCAGGAAATCATCCCGCTTCAATCCCTTGATGGCTTCGCCGATCAACATCTCATTGTGGCCCATGCCGTAGAAATCACCCGTATCCAGCAGGTTGATCCCGGCATCGAGGGCGGCGTGGATGGTGGCGATGCTCTCAGTGCGATCGGACGGGCCATACATGCCGGACATGCCCATGCAGCCGAGGCCCAGAGCCGATACCTGCAGGCCTGTCCTACCCAGTTGAGTTTTTTCCATCCTGCTTCTCCTTGGCTAAGGCGTGCGCCATCTCACGATGGCTTCTATTGTCATATTTACTCCATCAATCCCTGTGCGATAATCCAGGTAAATCGAAACGGGTTGTTTGGAATTTCGTACAATGGATGATTTGCCCCTGGCCGATCTGGTCGCCTTTACCGCCGTCGCCCGCGAGCGCAGCTTTCGTGAGGCAGCGCGCAGGCGCGGCGTTTCCGCCTCCTCGTTGAGCGAAGCGGTTCGCCGGCTGGAGGAGCGGCTGGCGGTGCGCCTGCTCAATCGCACGACGAGAAGCGTCACGCCGACGGAGGCGGGAGAGCGGCTGATGGAGCGCCTGACGCCGGCCATGAGCGAGATCGCCGTCGCGCTCGATGACATCAACAGCTTTCGCGACAGCGTCGGCGGAACGTTGCGGCTGAATGTGCCGACGGTTGCCGCCATGGTCGTCATGCCCGATATCATCAGCCGTTTCCTGAGGGAATATCCGGCGATCTCGGTCGAAATCGTTGCCGAGGATAGTTTCATCGACGTCGTGGCGGCTGGCTATGATGCCGGTATTCGCTATGATGAGCGGCTGGAAAAGGACATGATCGCCGTGCCGATCGGGCCGCGGCAACAGTATTATGTTACGGCTGCGGCACCGGCCTACCTCGCGGCAAATGGCACGCCGAGGCATCCGCGCGATATATTGGAGCATCGCTGCATCCGTCATCGCTTCCTGAGCGGATCCGTCGTTCCCTGGGAGTTCGAAAGAAACGGCGAGACGATCTTCATCGCCCCGCCGATGGTCGTTGCGACGAATTCGATCGATATCGAACGCAGTGCGGCCGCGGCCGGCTTGGGTATCATCCGAACATTCAAGGAATTTCTTGAGCCGCAAATTGCCCGCGGAGAGCTGGTGCCGATCCTCGAAGAATGGGACACCGTCTTTTCCGGTCCGTTTCTCTATTACGCCAGCAGGCGGCACATGCCGGCGCCACTCAGAGCCTTCGTCGATTTCCTGAATCGCGAGCAGAAACGCAGTCGCGACAGATAGTCGCTTTGCGCCGAAGATCAAAAAAACCGGTCAATAAATCAATAAGATTGAAGCGTTCACGGATTGTTTCCGCCAAAATCTTTATGTATGGGGGAGCTCCGGTTTTTCGTTCACGTTCTGTCTCTTTCATCGAGACGGAGCCGCCAGAAGGCACCTCCATGATCGATCAGAAATTCGCCCGTCGGGGCCTGTTCCTCGTCTTCCTTATTCTCTTCCTCGACGTCATCGGCATCGCGATCATCATGCCGGTCATGCCGAAATATCTTGAGGAATTGACGGGTGCCTCGGTCAGCACGGCGGCGACCGAGGGTGGCTGGCTGCTGCTGGCCTATGCCGCCATGCAGTTCCTGTTTTCGCCGTTGATCGGCAATCTGAGCGATCGTTTCGGCCGCCGCCCGCTTCTGCTTGCTTCGGTACTGACATTCGCCATCGACAATTTCATCTGCGCGATTGCCGGCTCTTACTGGATGCTGTTCGTTGGCCGCATTCTTGCCGGCATCAGCGGCGCAAGCTTCTCGACCTGCTCGGCCTATATCGCCGATATCAGCAATGACGAAAACCGCGCGAAGAATTTCGGCCTGATCGGCATGGCTTTCGGCGTCGGCTTCGTGCTCGGGCCTGTTATCGGCGGCTTCCTCGGCGAGTTCGGGCCGCGCGTGCCTTTCTACGGCGCGGCGGCTCTGGCCTTCCTGAATTTCGTCGGCGCCTATTTCCTCTTGCCGGAAACGCTGGATGCCAAGCATCGCCGGCCTTTCGAGATCACGCGCGCCAATCCGTTCGGCGCGCTCAGACAAATGCGCCGCTACCAGGGCATCGGCTGGGTCTGCGTCGTGATGTTCCTGAACTGGCTGGCGCACGGCGTCTATCCGGCCGTATGGGCTTTCGTCACCTCCTATCGCTATGACTGGAGCGAAGGGCAGATCGGCTTCTCGCTCGCCGTCTATGGGATCGGTGCCGCCATCGCCATGGGTCTGGTACTGCCGCGGCTCGTGCCTGTGCTCGGTGAGTGGAAGACCGCAGTGCTCGGAATGGTGTTTTCCTGTCTCGGTCTGATCGGTTACGCCTTTTCATGGCAAGGATGGATGGTTTACGCGGTTATCGTCCTGACTGTCATCGAAAACGTGGCGGATGCGCCTTTGCGATCGATTGCAGCCAGCAAGGTTCCGCCTTCCGCACAGGGTGAATTGCAGGGGGCGCTCGGTAGCCTGACGAGTATTACTGCCATCATCGGGCCGGTGCTGTTTCCCTATCTGTTTCAGTATTATACCGCGCCGGCCGCACCCGTCGTTTTTGCCGGTGCACCCTTCATCATGAGCGCAATTCTGGTGGTCGGCGGGCTTGTCGTGCTTGTGATGAAGGTTCGCAAGACGGAACCGAAGGCGGTCGCACAATCACAGGCGGGCGAGGCAGCCTAAAAAATCATCAGATATTTTGATGCTCCGATGAATTCTTTAGCATCATGGGCTTGTCTGCTGGCTTTTTAAGCTAAGTTGCGTTAATGCGGCAGGCTCGCGCACGCATGGGTAGGGCGGTCCGCGCGATTCTAAAGATCGAGTCTTCGCTATGGATATGCCGGTACCTGCGCGCCCGCACGCGCATGACAATGATAATTCGTGGTCCGCACATGTTCGCGCAACGCTTGCGCTGGGCATTCCGTTGATCGGCGCGCAATTGGCGCAGCTCGGCATCAATACCACTGACGTGATGATCGTCGGCCGGCTCGGCGCCGAGCAGCTGGCTGCAATGGTGCTTTCCGCGCAGTTCCTGTTCACGATCCTGGTTTTCGGTTCGGGCTTTTCCATCGCGGTCATGCCGCTGGTGGCACAGGCCTATGGCAGAGGCGACGTTACCTCGGTGCGCCGTGCGCTGCGTATGGGCCTGTGGGTCGTAACGGCCTATTGGCTGTTGGTGCAGCCGGCATTTTTCTATTCCGAACAGATTCTGCTGGCGGCCGGACAAAAGCCTGACGTCGCGAAATTGGCGAGCGGCTATATCGATATCGGCCACTTCGCCGTGTTGCCGGGGCTGCTCTACAATGTCATCCGGGCGTTGGTCAGCGCCATCGGCCGTGCCGGCATCATCCTCAAGGTCACCATCGCCATGCTGGTCATGAATGCCGTGCTGGCCTATATCCTGGTGCTCGGACATTTCGGCTTGCCGGCGATGGGGCTGCATGGCGCGGCCATTGTCTCCGTCGCCGTGCAGACGGCCGGATTTCTCTTCATCGTCGGTTACGTGCAGGCCCACCAGGAAACGCGGCGCTACGAGATCTTCGCTCGATTCTGGCGGCCCGACTGGCATGCTTTGTGGGATGTCATCCGGCTTGGTTTTCCGATCGGTGTGACGGTTCTGGCTGAGGTCAGCCTGTTCACCGCGGCATCGCTGCTGATGGGGCAGATCGGCACGATCGAGCTTGCTGCCCACGGTATCGCGCTGCAGTGGGCTTCGATCGCCTTCATGATCCCGCTCGGCCTCAGCCAGGCTGCGACCGTGCGCGTCGGCGTCGCGCACGGCCAGGGCGATCATTTCGGCCTGAAGCGCGCGGCCATCGTGGTGCTCATCGTTTCGAGCTGCATTGCGGTTTGCGGCAGCATCCTGTTTGCAACCGTGCCATCCTGGCTGGCAAGCTGGTTCCTGGACGTCCATTCGGCCGAGGCCTCGCAGGTGCTTGCCTTTGCCGCGCCGCTGATTGTCGTCGCCGGCTTCTTCCAGCTCGTCGATGGGCTGCAGGCGATTGCGAGCGGCCTGCTGCGTGGTCTGAAGGATGCGCGCGTGCCTATGATCCTGGCGCTGATCGCCTATTGGCCGATCGGCTTCTTCCTCGCCTGGCTGCTGGCGTTTCCGCTCGGCTTCGGCGGCATCGGCATCTGGTTCGGCTTCCTGCTCGGCCTTGCTTCGGCGGCGGCGATGCTTTGTGCCCGGTTCTACATCCTCGTGCGGGCTGAGAAGGCTGCCGCCTGATAGCGACGGTCTTCGTTGCGTTGCGAGACTACTGACAAAACTTGACAGCATGGTCGTCTATATTGGTGACATACCAAAGACGGGAGACGACCATGTTATTCAAGGCAAGTAATCGTAACGATGTCGCGCTTTTCCCGCGGGACGACCAGATCAATCGGGGGGCAGCTGTACGCCTCCTGCCGCACGCCAACACTTCGTCCCGGCGACCGGAGCCGGAGCAGAAGTCCTATTGGTTGGCTGTGGCCAGTGCTGAGCATGTACGCATTGGGCGCGAACATGGCTTCATGCAAGTGAATCATGGCAAGCGGGCCCCCTTGAAGCGCATCAAGCCGGGCGACGGCATCGTCTACTACTCCCCATCCGTCAAGATGGGCGAGAGGGACGGCTTTCAGAGTTTCACTGCTATCGGCTTTGTCCGTGAGGGTGAGCCTTATCTCGCCGAGATGGGTTGCGGAAAAGCTTATCGCAAGGATGTGGATTGGCTTGATGCGCCCGAACAGCCGCTCCGTCCTCTCCTGGGCTGGCTTGATTTCACCCAGGACAAGAATTGGGGTTACAAGCTGAGATTCGGCTTCGTTGAATTCGGACAATCGGATTTCGAGTTCCTCGAAGAAATCCTGATGAGCGAGCTCGAAGTGGTCAAGCAGCGCCGCCTGCAAGCCTGAGCTCGGGCAAGCATGAACATATGCGACGAAAGACCTCCCAAGTTGACGCACAAAAAGAAAGCCTCGGATTGGTACCAATCCGAGGCTTTCTCATGCGATTGGATGGTCGGCTTTATCAGGCGCGTTCGGCCAGGGCTTCTTCGCCCTTCTTGTCGCGCACCAGGTTGATGAAGCGGCGGAAAAGATAGTGGCTATCCTGCGGGCCGGGTGACGCTTCAGGGTGATGCTGCACCGAGAAGACCGGCTTGCCCGATACGCGCAGGCCGCAATTGCTGCCGTCGAAGAGCGAAATATGAGTCTCCTCAACACCTTCCGGCAGCGAGTTGGAGTCGACTGCGAAGCCGTGGTTCATCGAAACGATTTCGACCTTGCCCGTCGTGTGGTCCTTCACCGGATGGTTGGCGCCGTGATGGCCCTGATGCATCTTCGCCGTCTTGGCGCCGAGCGCCAGACCGAGCATCTGGTGGCCGAGGCAGATGCCGAAGAGCGGGATTTCGGTCTTCAGCAGGTCCTTGATGACGGGCACGGCATATTCGCCCGTCGCAGCCGGGTCGCCGGGACCGTTGGACAGGAAGATGCCGTCCGGCTTGAGACCAAGCACGTCATCCGTCGAAGCCGTCGCCGGCAGGACGGTGACCTTGCAATCGAGGCCGGCAAACAGGCGCAGAATGTTACGCTTGACGCCGTAGTCGAGGCAGACGACATGGTACTTGGCGTCGTCGGCGCCGAGTTCACCATAGCCTTCGTTCCAGACCCAGGGCGTCTGCGACCATTGCGAGGACTGACCCGAGGAAGCGACCTTGGCGAGATCGAGACCTTCGAGACCGCTCCACGCCTTGGCGTCCGCCTTCAGCTGCTCGATGTCGAAGACGCCGTTCGGATCGTGAGCGATCACGCCATTCGGCATGCCGTTCTCGCGGATCCAGGCGGTCAGCGCACGGGTGTCGATGCCGCAGAGACCGATGATACCGCGCGCCTTCAGCCACTGGTCGAGGTGCTTGGCGGCACGGTAGTTCGAGGGATCGGTGATATCAGCCTTGAAGATGACGCCGACAGCGCCGTGACGGGCGGCTGGTGTCAAGTCTTCGATATCTTCATCGTTGGTGCCGACATTGCCGATATGAGGGAAGGTGAAGGTGACGATCTGGCCGAGATAGGAGGGGTCGGTGAGGATCTCTTCATAACCCGTCAGCGCCGTGTTGAAGCAGACTTCGGCCTGGACCTTGCCGGTCGCGCCGATACCCTTGCCTTCGATCACGGTGCCATCCGCGAGAACGAGGAGGGCGGTCGGCTTTTCAGTGGTCCATGGGGCTGTGGCGGTCATAGTCATCCCGTTTCCGGCGTCGGGCGCGGCCTTGAAGAGACCGGCGGTTCCGCCATGTTTGTAGCAAGGTGCAGCCGTCGACCGAGGTCGCGGCTTGAGATCTTCCTATCGATCTAATGTGCAGGTGATGGACATAGCTAAACAAGGCGAGCCGGTCAATGCGCGCTTTCGCTTTCCTGATAGGGAATTCGGGCTTCCGGGCGCAATTGCGTTGATCGGCACTGTTGGTTTAAGAGACAGCAACATGACATAAGTGGCCGGGGCGATCGTCGCCGGCCTGCTTCAAGGAGTTTAGAGACATGATCCGCGAAACCCTTTCCAATGCCCAGAAGGACGCCATGAAGGCAAAGGATACGGCGAGGCTTTCGACCGTCCGTCTCATCCTTGCTGCGATCAAGGACAAGGACATTGCCAATCGCGGTCTCGGCAAGGAACAGGCGAGCGAGGATGAGATCCTGCAGTTGCTCGCCAAGATGATCAAGCAGCGCGAGGAATCGGTGAAGATCTACATCGACGGCGGCCGCCCGGAGCTCGCCGACAAGGAGCGCGAAGAGATCGCCGTCATCCAGGGCTTCATGCCCGAGCAGCTTTCCGAAGAAAAGGTGCGTGAGATCTGCGTTGCGATTGTCGCAGAACTCGGCGCGCAGAGCCTGAAGGATATGGGCAAGTGTGTGGCCGCCCTGCGCGAGCGCTATGCCGGCCAGATGGATTTCGCAAAAGCCTCGGCCATCCTTAAGGAACTGCTGAAGTAAAACTCTGTTTCACCCTCGGCATGCGGACCGGCCGCGTGCCGAGGACAGTTTGCCAGGCGGCGTCTATGATGGCGAGCTTCCCCGCCTGATAATTCCGATATTCCTCAATGAAAGCGGTGGAGAGCCAAAGCTGGCTCCGCCCCGGCGATCCCGTCCATCCGACGCTTTGCATCTTTATGGCCTTGTTCATGAGTCGCTTTGCATTGGTCCTGGAGATGAGAAACCGGTTGCAGATATCCGTAAAGGCCACCGGCCCGATGACCGCTTTCTGAGTCGTCGTGTTGATCGTGACGATGCGAGAGATCAGATAATCCATGATGATGCCGCCTGAATTTGCCCAGGTGAACAGATCGAACGTTTCTCCCGGATTGCGCAGGTCGTCATTTTCTATGATGCCGACCGAGATCGGGGGCTGTAGCAGACCAATGAGCTCCGGTTTTTTGCTGAACAGGGCGTTGCGCTTGCCGCCATCCAATCGATCCAGCACGGAAAGATGGATGCTCATCCATTTCGCAAGCTGCATTGCTGCCTCTTCCGTGGGCTGCATCGGCCGCGCGCGCCTGTCGCTCGTGACCGGCAGATAGCGCAGAAAACCGAGAGCCAGCATCTCCTGAATGAAGCTGAGCGCGGTGTTGTGGCTGGCGATTTCATGTTCGACGATATAGTTGGCGAAGCGATTGGCATGAATGCCGGGCGGTTCTCCATCGATGCCGCCGCAATAAAGGGCGAAGCCGGCGAGCGCCATCAGCCAGCGTTGCTGCGAAGCAAAGACAGAGCATACGCGCTGATTCTCATCATAAGTGGATATAATCTCTCGTGTATAATCGAGGATTTCCGTGAAAAATTTGGGGTCTTGAACAAGTTCCTTCGCGGATAAAGACATGCAACCGTCTCCGATCAGCTGAACAAAGTTTCAAATTGTCTGACGAGATAATTACTAAGATCGCATATACGTAGATAATAAAAGATATCGATCGAGGTCGTTGCGTCAAGATACTTGCGCCGACGAACCAAAGATGGTCCGCAGCCTATGTTCAATGCTCGTGTTGTCGCGAAATTGAGATGGCCCAAAATTAGAGAAGGCAGGAGCTGGGGGAGCTCCTGCCTTCTTGCGCTTTGCTGACGTTCGATGACGCAGGGTGGGGCCCAAAAATCAAACGTCTTTTGCAAAGGCACTCAGGTGGGGCGGCGCCGGGGGTAGGGATGGTGCCCCACCTGAGTATCTGCTGAACTTATCTGAAGATCCTAATCTGCTGGGGCAAAGCCAATGCCTGCGGCGGCAGTTCGGACATTTGAACCTTTACGCCTGCCGTAAGGGCAGGAACTTTCATATTCGCCGGCAACTGATATCCCGCACCGGCATAGAGCACATTCTTTTCGCTGGCGCCGCTGTCCATCGTGGCCGAGCTGTAGGTCGCTGTGGCGAAGATGGCCGCTGCTGCCAAGGGTACGATCAGAATGCGCATTTCCCTCTCCTAAACTGAAAGCCCGTACCTGGTGGCTTCCGGTTCGTCAGGGCGTCTCGGCATGTCGCGTCGCAAAGAAGTTTCTTCGCCGGCTTGTCTCGCCCTGTGAGAAGAACGCTATTGCGGCGCACACGAACAATCAAATTACAAAAAAATAATGTTTGGCTTACAAACCTTGCCGCAAATGCGCCGTCAGAGAGTGTCCCACGGGCGTCATTGCTTTGCACCCATTGATTGTCCATTGCAGTGCTCTTGTTCGCGTTTGTCTGCAATAGGCTGCGCAAGCCTTTGCTTTTTGGCGGATTTTCGCGGACGAAATAGTTACTCCTATGGACATAACCTACCAGTTTCGGTCACGCCGAGGCGATTTTTGAGCGTTTCAGGCCTGTCGAACGCAGCCGTGGATTTCGACACGAATGCGGATAAATGTGTCGCCGTGTTCACGGAGTTGTGATCGAATGGCGACGATGCAATCGCCGACAAAGGGCTGTGAATAGCGTGGGAGGCGGTCGGGGTCATCGTGGCAATGCCTGGTATTCCTGTTTATATGGGATGAGCCAGAGGTAGCCATGCGATTTTCCAATACGTTTCTCGACGAGATTCGCGACCGCGTCTTGATTTCGGACGTGATCGGTCGTCGTGTGACCTGGGACAGGCGCAAGACGAATGTGCCGCGCGGCGATTACTGGGCTTGCTGCCCCTTCCACGGCGAGAAGTCGCCGAGCTTCCACTGCGAGGACCGCAAGGGGCGTTATCATTGCTTCGGCTGCGGCGTAACGGGCGATCATTTTCGCTTTCTCACCGAATTGGAAGGCTTGAGCTTTCCGGAAGCGGTGCAGCAGATCGCCGATATGGCCGGCGTTCCCATGCCTGTTGCGGATCCGATGGAGGCGAAGCGCGAGAAGGAACGCACGTCGCTACTCGATGTTATGGAGATGGCGACTCAGTTTTTCCAAGATCAGCTGCAGACCGCCAATGGTGCACGGGCGAGGGCTTATCTGCGTGATCGCGGCCTCAGCGGCCGCACCATCGAAACCTTCCGCCTAGGATATTCGCCCGATAGCCGCAACGCGCTGAAAGAGCATCTTGCCAGCAAGGGTGTGCTGAAGGAACAGATGGAGGCCTGTGGCCTTGTCGTGCACGAGAATGTGCCGGTTTCCTATGACCGGTTTCGTGACCGCATCATGTTTCCGATTCTCTCTTCCAGGGAAAAGGTGATTGCCTTTGGCGGCCGCGCCATGTCGCCGGATGCACCAGCGAAATATCTGAATTCCAACGAGACAGAGCTCTTTCACAAGGGCAACGTGCTCTACAATTTCACGCGTGCGCGCCGCGCTGCTCAGGGTGCCGACGGCGCTGGCACGATTATAGCAGTCGAAGGTTATATGGATGTCATCGCGCTGCATCAGGCCGGCGTCGAGAATGCGGTTGCGCCGCTCGGCACGGCACTGACGGAGAGCCAGCTCGATCTCCTGTGGAAGATGACGCCGGAGCCGGTGCTCTGCTTCGATGGCGATGGTGCCGGCATCCGTGCCGCCAATCGTGCTGCCGATCTGGCGCTGCCGCACATCAAACCGAACCGCACCGTGCGCTTTGCGCTATTGCCCGATGGCAAGGACCCTGACGATCTCGTGCGGCAGGATGGGCGTGCGCCGTTCGACAAGGTGCTGGCGCAGGCAAAGCCGCTTGCTGAGCTCATCTGGACGAGGGAAGCCGGCAGCGGCACCTTCGAGACGCCGGAGGCGCGTGCGGAGCTGGAAGCGCGATTGCGGCGCATTGTTTCGGTCATCGGCGATGAAGATGTGCGCCGTCATTATCAGCAGAATATGCGCGAGCGGCTGAACGGGCTGTTCCAGCCGCAGTTCCAGCGGGGCGGCCAGCGGGGACGTGGTTTTTCCCGTGACGGCAATGGCCGCAACTTCGCAGGTCGAGGCGGGCAGGCACGTGTTGGGGCCGCAATGATAACGACGGCATCCGACCGCCTGCAGCGCTCGGCCATGATTAAGGGACATCAGGATATCCCGAGCCTTCGCGAAAGCGTGCTCGCTTTGACCATCGTCAACCATCCGGCACTCCTGCAGGACGAATATGACGAGATTGCCGCGATCGATTATGACAGTCGTGAGTTGCAGCGGCTCTGGTCCGCGGTTCTCGGGGCAGCCGCAACTCTGGTCGGGCCTCAGCTCGTCCGCGAGCGGCTGGTCGAGCAATTGGAAGAACAGGATTTCGGCGCCTTGCTGAAGGGTCTGGAGCAGCAGATTCGCAATGCCCGTCTGTGGACGGCGACCGAGGAGGCCGCCATGGAGGATGCGCGCGAGGGGTATCGCCAGGCGCTCGCGCTCCACAAGCGTTCGAAAGCATTGCGCTGGCATAAGATCGAGCTGGAGGGTGCTATTGCCGAGGCGACGGAAGAAGGCGACGGTGAAGCGATCGAGCCATTGATTCGCGCCTTGCAGGAAGTGCAGCTCGAGGCGCTGCGGCTGGAAAACCAGGAAGCGATCATCGATGGCTTCGGCGTGCTCTCCGGTCGCGTCAAAGGTGCCGCTGGAAAATAGGGAATAGATGCCTCAGCCTGAAAGACAAGAGCCGCGATTTTCCGCAGACGACGCGTTGTTCGCCGAGCATACCGGTGCGCCAGCGCCGCTCGATGTCCTGAAGCGCGTTTATGGCTATTCCGCCTTTCGCGGCAAGCAGCAGCAAGTGGTCGAGCATGTCGTTTCCGGCGGCGATGCGGTCGTGCTGTTTCCGACCGGTGCCGGCAAATCGCTGTGTTTCCAGATTCCCGCGCTCTGCCGCAATGGTATCGGCATCGTCGTCTCGCCGCTGATTGCGCTGATGCGGGATCAGGTGGAGGCGATGAAGCAGCTCGGCATTCGGGCGGTCGCCTTGAATTCGTCACTGTCGCGCGAGGAGGCCAGTGATGTTTATCGCGCTATTTCCGCCGGCAAGCTCGATCTGCTCTATGTGACGCCGGAACGCATCGCGACGGAAGGCTTCTGCCAGATGCTCGGCAGAGCGAAGATCGCGCTTTTCGCCATCGACGAGGCGCATTGCGTCTCGCAATGGGGGCATGATTTCAGGCCGGAATATCGCGATCTCGGCAGGCTTGCCGAGCTCTTTCCCGGCGTCCCGCGCATCGCCCTGACGGCAACGGCCGATCCGCACACGCGCGACGACATTATCGAGCGGCTGGCTCTCGACAATGCCAAGGTTTTCACCACCAGCTTCGATCGTCCGAATATCACTTACGAGATTGTCGAGCGCGATCAGCCGCGTCAGCAATTGCTGCGTTTTCTCGAAAGGCACCGTGGCGATAGCGGCATTGTTTATTGCCTCTCGCGTGCCAAGGTCGAGGATACGGCAGAATGGCTGAACGGGCAGGGCATCCGCGCACTTCCCTATCATGCCGGCATGGATCGAGCGCTTCGCGATGCCAATCAGGATGCTTTCTTGAAAGAGGAAGACCTGTGCCTCGTGGCGACGGTTGCCTTCGGCATGGGCATCGACAAGCCGAATGTGCGCTATGTCGCCCATCTCGATCTGCCGGGTTCAGTGGAAGCCTATTATCAGGAGACGGGACGAGCCGGGCGTGATGGCCTCTCCTCGAATGTCTGGATGGCCTATGGCATGGCCGACGTCATCCAGCGTCGGCGGATGATCGATGAAGGCGGGGCATCCGAGGAGATCAAGCGTGTCGAGCGGGCAAAGCTCAATGCGCTGCTCGCCATTTGTGAAACGGCAGGATGCCGGCGGCAGTCGATCCTCGCGCATTTCGGTGAGGCGCACGGCGGCGGCTGCGGCAATTGCGATACCTGCCTCAAGCCTGTCGAGACTTGGGACGGGACGGAAGCGGCGATCAAGGCGCTCGCCGCCGTCTATCGCACCGGCGAGCGTTTCGGCACCGGCCATGTCATCGATGTGCTGATGGGCACCGTCAACGAGAAGACCGAGCGCTTCGGCCATGTCGACATGCCGGTTTTCGGCGCGGGAAAGGATATTCCCGCCCGCACCTGGCAATCGATCTTCCGGCAGTTGCTGGCGAGCGGTTTCATCAGCATCGACCACACGGCCTTCGGTGCCATGAAGCTCGAGGAGCAGGCAAGGGCTGTCTTCAAGCGCGAACGGCAGATCTTCTTCCGCAAGGATCGGCCCGAAACGGGCCGTCGCGGCAAGAAGGCGGGACGACCGGAGAAGCAGGCTCACGGCCTTACCGGCGAAGACCAGCTTCTCTTCGATGCGCTGCGCGCCGAGCGCACCAGGATCGCCAAGGAATTGGGCGTGCCGCCTTATGTCGTTTTTCCGGATACGACCCTTATCGCCTTTGCGACGGAGCGACCGAAAAATCATAAGACGCTTCTGGGGATTTCCGGCGTCGGTCAGTCAAAACTCGAACGCTACGGAGATGCGTTCCTTGCTGTCATCTCGGATTTCGTCAGTCGTTGATCTCTGGCGGCGGAGCGTGCTGGCCAGGCGGTTTGGCAGCTACATGCGCACCGTCATGCCCCCATCCACGGTCAGGACATGGCCGTTGACGAAGGATGCGGCGTCGCTGGCGAGGAACAGTGCGGCGCCCGCAATCTCGTCCGGACATCCCCAGCGCTGAACGGGTATGCGCTGGCGCACGATGGGGATCAGGTCTTCGTTCGCGACCATGGCCGCGTTGGTTTCCGTTGCGAACCAGCCAGGTGCGATGGCATTGCTTGTGATGCCGTGAGGGCCAAATTCAACAGCCATGCTGCGCATGAGGCCCGTCAGGCCCTGCTTGGCGGCGGGATAGACACAGTCACCCGGCATGACGACCTGACCGCTGATCGAAGTGACCGAGATCAGCCGCCCATGATTGTTTCGTTTCATCAAGCGCGCGGCATCGCGGGAAAGCATGATCGAGGCGGCGAGATCCGTGTTGAGCAAGGCGAGAATCGCCTCGTCGTCGAAGTCGGCCAGCGGGCGCCTGTCGCGCGCACCGACGTTGTTGATCAATATGTCGAGCCGGCCATGATTTTTCTCGATGTCACTTATTGCTGCGTGCTGAGCGTCGCGATCGGAAATATCGAAGGCGGCGGTTTCTGCGGAGCCGCCTCTCGCCTGGATGATCCCGACGGCCGTATTCAATGTCGCTGCGGTCCGCCCATTGACGATGACGTGAGCGCCGGCATCGGCAAGAGCCTTCGCCATTTCGAATCCGAGCCCGCGTCCGCCTCCGGTGATGAGGGCAACCCGTCCTGCGAGGGAGAATCTATGGAATATGCTCATGGCTCTCCCTTATTTTCAGAGTAACGCTAATCTGCTGTGAAATATTGGACTGAGTCAAGTAATTTTTGGGATAGTGAGCAATGAGGGCTGGCTGGAAAGTTGCGTGTATTAAGTCCGCTTTGACAGATAATATCGAAACTGCCGCCTATCGCGCAGACGTCACGGCGTTGCGCATTTTTGCCGCTGTCGGATGCAGCAACGGGCCGGATCCTATGTTATTCCTTCATGAATTGGGCCCTTTGACCAGCATCGGAATGCGACCATGACTTCAGCGTTCATATCCCATTTGCGCAACGAGCTTCTCGGCCTGAAAGAAGCCGGCCTCTATAAGGCCGAGCGCGTCATCACATCCAAGCAGGCCGGCGAAATCGCCGTGCTTGGGGGTGCGCGCGTCCTTAATTTCTGCGCGAACAACTATCTTGGACTTGCCGATAATGAGGAGCTCGCGGAAGCAGCGAAGAAGGCGCTAGATCGCTATGGCTACGGCATGGCCTCGGTACGTTTTATCTGCGGCACGCAGGAGGAGCACAAGCAGCTCGAGGCACGGATCTCAGCCTTTCTCGGCATGGAGGCGACGATCCTCTATTCCTCCTGCTTCGATGCCAATGGCGGGTTGTTCGAGACGCTGCTATCGGAAGAAGATGCCATCATCTCGGATGCCCTTAATCATGCCTCCATTATTGATGGCGTCCGGCTCTCCAAAGCCAAACGCTTCCGTTACGCCAACAACGACATGGCAGCGCTTGAGGAGGAACTGAAGAAGGCCGAAGGCAGCCGCTTCAAGCTGATCGCGACCGACGGCGTCTTTTCGATGGACGGCATCATTGCCAATCTCGGCGGCGTCTGCGACCTGGCGGAGAAATATGGCGCGATGGTCATGGTCGATGACAGCCATGCGGTCGGCTTTGTCGGCGAGCATGGTCGGGGCTCGGCGGAATATTGCGGCGTCGAAGGCCGGATCGACATCATCACCGGCACACTCGGCAAAGCGCTTGGCGGGGCGTCCGGGGGCTATACGTCGGCCAGAGGTGAAATCGTCGAGTGGCTGCGGCAGCGCTCGCGTCCCTATCTTTTCTCGAACACCTTGGCGCCTGTCATCGCCGCAGCCTCGTTGAAGGTGTTCGATCTTATCGAAAACGGCTCCGACCTGCGTGCACGGCTTCAAGGCAATGCCGAACTCTTTCGCCGTGAAATGACCAAGCTCGGCTTCACGCTGGCGGGGGCGGATCACCCGATCATCCCAGTCATGCTCGGCGATGCGAAGCTCGCGCAGGACATGGCGGCGCTCATGCTGCAGAAGGGCGTCTATGTCATCGGCTTTTCCTTCCCCGTGGTGCCGAAGGGTCAGGCGCGCATCCGCACGCAGATGTCGGCCGCTCACTCGAAGGCCGATGTCGAAAAGGCGATCGCAGCCTTTGCCGAAGCCGGAAAAGAACTTGGAATCATTTGAATTGGTTGGAGAGAACCGATCATGTCGAACATGATGAAAGCGTTGGTCAAATCCAAGCCGGAGGTCGGGCTGTGGATGGAGCATGTGCCGGTTCCCGAAGTCGGGCCGAACGATGTCCTGATCCGGGTCAAGAAGTCGGCGATCTGCGGGACCGATGTCCATATTTGGAACTGGGATCAATGGGCGCAAAAGACCATTCCCGTTCCGATGGTGGTCGGCCACGAATTCTGCGGTGAGATTGCCGAGATCGGTTCCGCCGTGACGAAATATCATGTCGGTGAGCGCGTCTCGGGTGAAGGTCATATCGTTTGCGGCAAATGTCGCAACTGCCGGGCGGGCAGGGGCCATCTCTGCCGCAACACGCTCGGTGTCGGCGTCAACCGTCCCGGCTCCTTTGGTGAGTTCGTCTGTATTCCCGAATCCAATGTCGTGCCGATCCCCGACGATATCCCGGATGAAATTGCCGCGATTTTCGATCCCTTCGGCAATGCAGTTCACACTGCGCTCTCCTTCGATCTGGTCGGCGAGGACGTGCTGGTGACCGGCGCGGGGCCGATCGGCATCATGGGGGCCATGGTCGCCAAGCGCTCCGGTGCGCGCAAGGTCGTCATTACCGATATCAATCCCATCCGACTGGCGCTTGCCCGCAAGGTCGGCATCGATCATGTCGTCGACGCTTCCAAGGAAAACCTCGCTGATGTGATGAAGTCCATCGGCATGACCGAGGGGTTTGACGTCGGTCTGGAAATGTCGGGCGCGGCTCCCGCCTTCCGCGACATGATCGACAAGATGAACAATGGCGGCAAGATCGCCATTCTCGGCATTGCGCCGGCAGGCTTCGAGATCGACTGGAACAAGGTCATCTTCAAGATGCTGAACCTCAAGGGCATTTACGGCCGCGAGATGTTCGAGACCTGGTACAAGATGATTGCCTTCGTGCAAGGCGGTCTCGATGTATCGCCCGTCATCACGCATCGTATCGGCATCGATGATTTCCGCGATGGTTTCGAAGCAATGCGCTCGGGCAATTCCGGCAAGGTCGTCATGGACTGGAATTGATGCCATTCGGACACACTTCCGGCCTCGGTAATACCTGCCGATGCTGGAAATGTGAGGCTTTGCTCAGAATGCTCTTGTCATCGCGTGGGGACTTCCTAAATACGGGAAACATTAAATCGCTGCGTGCGGAGCCTGTGGATAAGGCTTTTTCGCGCATTTAACGGGCTTTTTTGCTGGAAAAGCTTGACGAGAACTAAAATTCTGGGAATCACCGTTTGACTTCGGAAAGAACGGTAAAACTGGATCAAGCGGATCACCTGATATCATGGCCGGAAATCCAAACGCAATCCAGCTTTGCACTCCGGTGGCGGTGATCGTGGTTAATTGGGCATTAAAGGTCATTCCGTTAGGTGTTCGTCGGTGAGTCGCGGCTGGTGCAGGGCGCGCCAGTCAGTGTGATTGTTTCACCGCGTGTAAGTTTGCAGCGTCAGGGAAAGCGACGATATAAAGATGGCAACAAAGGTCAAAGAGAACGAAGAAGCTGAAGTCGAGCGCGACGGCACCTCCGACGGCCCACTTCTCGATCTTTCCGACGACGCGGTCAAGAAGATGATCAAGGCCGCGAAGAAGCGCGGCTATGTGACGATGGACGAGCTCAACGCCGTTCTTCCGTCCGAGGAAGTGACGTCCGAACAGATCGAAGATACGATGGCCATGCTTTCGGACATGGGCATCAACGTCATTGAGGACGAAGACGTTGAAGAGGCTGGCGCTGCGGCCAGCGACGACGACGATGCCGGCGGCGATGACGATAGCGAGGGCGGCGAACTAGCTCCTTCGACAGGTTCTGCTCTGGCGACGGCCAAGAAGAAAGAGCCGACCGACCGCACGGACGATCCAGTGCGCATGTATCTGCGCGAAATGGGTTCCGTCGAGCTTCTGTCGCGCGAAGGCGAAATCGCGATTGCCAAGCGCATCGAGGCCGGCCGCGAAACCATGATCGGCGGCCTCTGTGAGAGCCCGTTGACGTTCCAGGCGCTGATTATCTGGCGCGACGAACTCAACGAAGGCACCACGCTGCTGCGCGAGATCATCGACCTCGAAACCACCTATTCCGGTCCCGAGGCCAAGGCTGCCCCGCAGTTCCAGAGCCCGGAGAAGATCGAGGCTGACCGCAAGGCGGCCGAAGAGAAGGAAAAGGCACGTCGCGGCCGTGCTCCTTCCGGCGACGACGACATCACCAATGTTGGCGGTGAAGGTCTACCGATCGAGGAGGAGGAAGAGGACGAGGACGAGTCCAACCTCTCCCTCGCTGCGATGGAAGCCGAGCTTCGTCCGCAGGTCATGACGACGCTCGACATCATCGCCGAAACATACAAGAAGCTGCGCAAGCTGCAGGACCAGCAGGTCGAGCAGCGCCTGTCGGCCTCCGGCACACTGTCCTCCGCACAGGAGCGCCGCTACAAGGAACTCAAGGATGAGCTGGTCAAGTCGGTCAAGTCTCTGTCGCTGAACCAGAACCGCATCGACGCGCTCGTCGAGCAGCTCTACGACATCAACAAGCGCCTCGTTCAGAACGAAGGCCGCCTGCTGCGTCTGGCTGAATCCTATGGTGTCAAGCGCGACAGCTTCCTGGAGCAGTATCAGGGCGCCGAGCTCGATCCGAACTGGATGAAGTCGATCGGCAATCTGGCTGCGCGCGGCTGGAAGGAATTCGCCAAGAGCGAAAACACGACGATCCGCGACATTCGCCAGGAAATCCAGAATCTTGCGACCGAAACCGGTATTTCGATCTCGGAATTCCGCCGTATCGTTCACATGGTTCAGAAGGGCGAGCGCGAAGCCCGCATCGCCAAGAAGGAAATGGTCGAAGCCAACCTGCGCCTCGTCATCTCCATCGCCAAGAAGTACACGAATCGCGGCCTGCAGTTCCTCGACCTCATTCAGGAAGGCAATATCGGCCTGATGAAGGCGGTCGACAAGTTCGAATATCGCCGCGGTTACAAATTCTCGACCTACGCCACCTGGTGGATTCGTCAGGCGATCACCCGTTCGATCGCCGACCAGGCGCGCACCATCCGTATTCCGGTGCACATGATCGAAACGATCAACAAGATCGTCCGCACGTCGCGCCAGATGCTGCACGAAATCGGCCGTGAGCCGACGCCGGAAGAACTGGCCGAAAAGCTCGCCATGCCGCTCGAAAAGGTGCGCAAGGTTCTGAAGATCGCCAAGGAGCCGATCTCGCTCGAAACCCCGGTGGGTGACGAAGAAGATTCGCATCTCGGCGATTTCATCGAGGACAAGAACGCGCTTCTGCCGATTGACGCCGCCATCCAGGCGAACCTGCGCGAAACGACGACCCGCGTTCTGGCATCGCTGACCCCACGCGAAGAGCGTGTGCTGCGCATGCGTTTCGGCATCGGCATGAACACCGACCATACGCTCGAAGAAGTCGGCCAGCAGTTCTCGGTGACGCGCGAGCGTATTCGTCAGATCGAAGCCAAGGCGCTGCGCAAGCTCAAGCACCCGAGCCGCAGCCGCAAGCTCAGAAGCTTCCTCGACAGCTGAGGTCTGGCGCAAGTCGGCATCGGCAGGTTACAAAACAAGGCCCGGTTCGCGAAAGCGAGCCGGGCTTTTCATTGAGGATATCAGGATCAAAGAGGGTGATCATGGCGAGCAAGCCGCAATTCACGGAGATATCCCTTCCTGTCCGCCTGCGCGATCTGCTGGCGGGGTATGAATGGCGGCAGGATGCGCTCGGGCGCTCTTCGGCCCATGTTTTCCGACTTGAGGCTGATGGACGCGTGCCTGTTTATCTCAAGAGCGAGCTGGTCGATCCGTTGGGTGAATTGGCAGGCGAGGTTGCGAGGCTGCGATGGCTCGCCTCGCAGGGCCTTGCGTGCCCTGATATCATTGCCCATGAGAAGGACGGCGAACGCGAATGGCTTTTGATGAGCGCTCTTCCCGGCAGCGATTTCGTCAACGCCGAGTGGTTACAGCCGCTTGAGCGGGTGCGGCTTTTCGCGGGTGCTTTGCGGCGATTGCACTCAGTCGATATCGCTGCCTGCCCTTTCGATCATCGACTGGAGAGCAGAATGGGCACGGCAAGGGCACACTTGCTTGCCGGCCGCGTCGATGAGGACGACTTTGATGAGGCCCGCCTCGGAAAGTCGGCGGCGGATCTTTTCCGCGAACTTCAGGCCACGAGACCGCCGACGGAGGATCTTGTCGTCACTCATGGCGATGCCTGCCTTCCGAATTTCGTAGTCGATGGCGATAGATTCAGCGGTTATATCGATTGCGGCCGCCTCGGCGTGGCTGATCGTCATCAGGATATCGCGCTGGCCTGCGGTAGCGTCGAGCACAATTTCGGACAGGAATTGGTTGGCGAGTTTTTGAAAGCCTATGGCGATTTTGAACCGCAGGCCGAAAAGATGGCCTATTATCGGCTACTGGATGAGTTCTTCTAGCGGGAGATGCGGCTATCCCGCGCTGCGCGATCACGCAGGTTTGTTTTTGCGCCATTGCGGATCGCGCAGATGCCTGACAAGTTCGATTTCGGCCGATACCTCTTTCCCGGCGTGTGGTCGGGTACCATATGTCAGCGACCGAAAAGTCTTCTGATCTGTTTGCCAGCAAGGATCGAATGAATCGATGCGCAATTTCCTCTTGATTGCTTTCTCTGCGCGAGTCCCCGGCTGAACGATGGAAAAGGGTGCGGAAAAACGGGATAGGGAGATAAGGCCGGGCTTTGTCCTGTCGATCCTTCTGCACGTCCTGTTTGTCGCGCTTTTTTTGCTGCCGCTATTTCCCGCGCCGCCAGAGGCGAAACCCGAGCAGAGCGTCAATGTCGAGCTGGTGCCGCAGCAGGAGGAAAAACAGGAACTGGCGACGAAGGTGAATGAGAAGCCCGACCAGCCTCCCAAACCGACGCCAAGACCTGACGAGAAGCCGGCAGAACAGACGGCGGACGCTCAACAGGAGCCGCAGCAGCCGGAGGGAAAAAAAGCAGACGAACAGCCACCGAAGCAATCCGATCCCAACGGTAAGAAGCAGGCAGAGAAACCTGCATCTCAGCCTGACGAGACCAAGGCCGATAAGTCGGAGCAGGCGAAATCTGAGCCCAAACCTGATGATCCCGGCGCTGACAAGCCTGTTGAGAAAGCGGAACAGCAGCCCTCTGCGACCGAAACGCCGCTTCCGGACATGAAGGGCGATCAGAAGGACGCAAATACCACGCAGGAGGCAGACGCGGCGGAACAGTCGAAGGACGATACCCCTCCAACGCCTCCGAACGATGCTGCGGCTGAACAACAAGCGGATGCTCAGGCGGCTGCGCAAGCCGAGGCTCAGTCACAGGCGGCAGAGCAGACGCAGGAAGCGCAACAGCAAGCTGACGCTAAGGATCCGCAGACAAATGCGGCCCAACCGCCGGCAAGCGATTCGTCCGCGAAAGTCTCGTCGACCGCACCAGACGTCCTGGCGACCAACGAGCCTTCGGATTCGCAAGTGCAGCCACCGCAGACCCCAGCGGTAGATCAGAATGATCCGCAAGCACAAGCTCCCGCCCCACCATCATCCGATCCGCAGCAGCAGTCTCCTGCCGAGCAGGCCACGGACGAAGCGAAAGACCCGCCGCAGATTGTTGTTCCGGCGGTGAAGCCATCTCCTTCACAGCAGAGTGCTCAAAGCCAGTCTGCTTCGGGAGGCCAAAGTAACCCGGCTGAAGGCGCCACTGCATTGGTTACCGAGCCGCAAGCTCCCAAATCGGTTGCGCCGAAGCGAGCTATTCAGGCCAAGAAGCTTTATTCAAGTGCCGAGATAGCGCGTCTGTCCAAAAGCGAATACGACGCTTGGAAGAAGCTGCCACGGCGCCAACGCGTGGCCTATCTCTGCAATTCGGAGGAAAAACTTCAATACCGCCACGATTTGCAGGCTATTGGCTATGTGAATTCCGCGCTATCGCAGGCGATGGTTTCCGATGCTGCTCTGTTTGGAGACGGCGTCGCCGTGCAGACTCCCAATGGCTGGCAGAGAGTAGCATTCACCTGCGAAGTCGATAGTGATGCATTGAAGGTTACCGCTTTTTCCTACACCGTCAGGGGGCGCGTTTCTCCTAGCCAACTCGACAAGCTGGGCTTTCTTGGAAATTGATTTGGCTGGGTCGCCTCAAGCGTCTGGTTGAAACAATAGTTTATTCCCAACCCGATCGAAATTCAGTCCATTTCATCATACAATTGCCTGCATCTCACTGATTCAGTGTTCTTCCATCGCCCTTTTCTCAAGATTCCGATGTCCTCGATTACAGCCGATTCCAGTTCTGCGGCAGCGGGCCGCTCCGCCCTGCGTGGTGTCCTCGTGGCATTCGCGTCCTATGCAGTCTTCGCCTTCAGCGATGCGTCGATCAAGATCCTTCACGGGACGATCCCTTCCTATCAGGTCGCGTTCATCGGTGCGCTGTTCGGCTTTGCCGCGATACCTTTCCTGAAGAAGCGGGAGGACGCGTGGCTCGATATGGTGAGGACGTCGAACCGTCCCTTGTGGCTGCTGCGCTTCGTCTGCGGCGCGGCGGGCGCCATCTGCTCCGTCGTTGCCTTCACCAAACTGCCAATGGCGGAAGCCTTTGCGCTGCTGTTTCTGCTGCCGTCCTTTGTCACCATTCTCTCTGTGATTTTTCTCAAGGAGGATGTGCGATGGCAGCGCTGGACGGCGGTTATTCTCGGTTTCGTCGGCGTGTTGATCGTCCTGCGTCCGGGTTTTCGCGAGCTCTCGGTCGGGCACCTTTGCGCGGCGATCGGTGGCCTTGCGGCGGCCATCTCCATCGTCATCAACCGCGCGCTCGGCTCGAAGGAGAAGCGCATCTCGCTCTATGGGGCAGGCCTTTTCGGAACGCTTATCGTCAGCGGCCTCCTCATGCTCTCCGAAGTCATCATGCCCACGCCGACGCAGTGGATATTCCTCGCGAGCTATGGCCTGCTTGGCGCGTGCGGCAGTGTCCTGCTCTTGACGGCCGCGCAAATGGCGCCTGCCAATCTGGTTGCGCCGCCGCAATATAGTCAGATGCTCTGGGCGATCGCCTTTGGCTACCTGTTGTTCAACGACAGCATCGATATGCCGATGGCCGTCGGCATCGTCCTCATCATCTTTTCCGGCCTGCTGACATTGGCGCGGGAGCGCAAGCGCGGCACGCCGCTGCCGACGGCGGTTGCCGGCAATACGCAGGCCGCATTGGTGACGGCGGAGGAAGACAAGGCTGCAGGCGGCGTTTAATTCTTGTGTCCCGATTGCGGGTAGGCAACATTATCGCTCGTGTTGGATGCTATAGCTGATACAGCGAATAGACGGGATGAGAGGTATCAGCGATGAAGTCCGGTCAATTCAGGATATACCGCTCTCGCCTTGCCGGCATCGAGGCAGTCCGGGCCGAAACAGGCCACAGCTTCCCCAAGCACACGCATGACCAGTTCGGCATCGGAGTCATCGAAACCGGCGCGCAGAGATCGCTTAGCGGGCGAGGGATGGTGCAGGCAGAGGCCGGAGACGTCATCAGCGTCAATCCAAATGAGGTGCATGACGGCATGCCCGTCGGCGAGAGCCGCGCATGGTCCATGCTCTATTTCGATCCCAGTCTGATCGGTGATCTGTTTCGCGATATCGGTGAGGGCAGGTTCGGTGTGATGGAATTTCCGTCGCCTGTCATCCGCGACGGGGAGATGGCTGGGCATTTCAGAAGCCTGTTTTCGCTTCTGGTCAAGGATGCGGCTGAAAATGTTCTCCTGCGGGATGGCCTGCTGCTGTCGCTCATCGCCGCTATGATGCGTGAGGGATCCGGTGCCTTGCGTGAAGATGCCATTTCCACTGATATCAAAAGGGCGCGCGAGCTGATCGATGACGATCCAGCCGCTCCCCTGACCCTTGCCGAGCTTGCGGAGTTGTGCGGTCTAAGCCAATTTCGTTTCCTGCGGGCCTTCACCAAGGCGACGGGGCTGACGCCGCATGCTTACCTCATGCAGCGCCGGATTCATAAAGCGCGCCGACTGATTGCGGTGGGCACGTCCTTAGCCGAAGCGGCCTTTGCCGGCGGCTTTTCCGATCAGAGCCATATGACGCGCCTCTTCGTCCGCAATTTCGGCGTCTCGCCGGGCGCCTATGCGGCGGCGATCGGCTGAAGTTTCTGCAATTTTATTCAAGACCGGAGGACGGCGACCAGGTTTTCTGCTGCGCCAAGCAGATGCCTATCAGGAGGTGCCATGTTTTTCCGCCATTCGAATGAGATATGGAGCGAGTTTCCCGAGCTGGTTCCCGGCGTGTTGTTTGCTGAAGGGATCACCTCGACTGTCGATGTCGAAGATCGGATTGCCAAATATCATGCGATTGCTGCAGACCGGCTAAAGCAAGCTCCAGAGGGCGAGATGGCTGAAATCCAGGTGTGGCGTCGTGCTTTCTCCAAAATGGGCTTGAAGCCGACACAATATCGGTGCGCATCCGAAGCGCTGCTGCGCCGATTTCGCCAGGAAGGGTCGTTGCCGCGGCTGCACCCGCTCGTCGATCTTTGCAATGCCATCTCGATCGCTTTCGCAATTCCCGTTGCTGTGTTTGATCT
The DNA here is from genome assembly GCF_009176305.1 of Martinezella dioscoreae. Classification (GTDB taxonomy): domain Bacteria; phylum Pseudomonadota; class Alphaproteobacteria; order Rhizobiales; family Rhizobiaceae; genus Rhizobium; species Rhizobium dioscoreae. The sequence continues at coordinate 782,669 of NZ_BLAJ01000001.1, forward strand.
TGCGAAAATCTCTGGCGATCTCGAAGTGCGGCATGCGAGCGGCAGCGAAACCTATTTGACCTTTTCCGGCGAAATAGAGCATCCGGCAGTCAGAGAAGTGATCTTTGCCGATGGAGCAGGACGGGCGCATGCCCGGCGCTGGACCAATCGCCAGAGTGGTTTGTCCGCCGTGCGCAATGATACAGGTTCGGTGCTGATCGTCGCGGAGGCGCTGCACGAATCGGCAGGCAGCGATGTTCCGAAGCTGATCGATGCGATTGCGTCGGAGTTGACCGCCATCTGGTCGATCGAGGCCACGCAGGGCCTCCTCAGCCTGTCATCACCGCGATTTGATCTGTCGGCCGCAATGAATTTGCAACTGCAGCAAAAACGAGATTGACAGAAGGCGCGTTCAGGCAGAGCAGGGACTGTAGAATTTCCGACTGTCGAGAAGCATGTCTGCAAGCGTCCGTGGCGGCAGACTAAGAAGGCTCATGGATACCCTGCAGACTCAAGACCGGCCAAGCGTGCTCGGTCACCCCGGCTATCGTTCATTCGCTGCGTCGCGTGTCTTTTCCTCGATAGGCTTTCAGTCTGTCACGGTCGCCATGGGCTGGATGATCTACGATCAGACCCATAGCGCTTTTTTCCTCGGCCTCGTCGGCTTCTGCCAGTTTCTGCCGATGGTCATCCTGACCTTCGTCGTCGGGCATGTCGCCGATCGGTTCGACCGCCGCCGCATCGGCCTTGCCTGCCAGATCATCGAGGCGCTGACCGCAATGGTTCTTGCCATAGCTGTCTGGTTTCATTGGATAGGACCTGCCGGTATTCTAGCCGCCGTTGCCATCATGGGTGCGGCGACGGCCTTCGAACGTCCGACCATGGCGGCGCTTTTGCCCAATATTGTGCCGTCGTCGCTGCTGCAGGTTGCCATCGCGACCTCCACCTCGATGATGCAGACCGCCTTTATCATCGGGCCGTCGCTCGGCGGTCTGCTTTATGGCGTCAGCCCCGTTGCGCCGTTTGCCGTTTCGGCTGCGCTGTATGTCATCGCCAGCATCAACGTTATCTCGATCCGGGTCGAACGCGAGCAGCCGTCGTCGCGCGAGCCGGTGACGCTGAGCTCCGTCTTTGCCGGCGTCTCCTTCATCAAGAGCCGGCCGGTCATGCTGGGGACGATCTCGCTCGATCTCTTCGCGGTGCTGCTTGGGGGCGCGACGGCGCTGCTGCCGATGTTTGCGCGGGATATTCTGCATGCCGGGCCATGGGGACTTGGCCTGCTGCGCGCCGCGCCGGCCATCGGTGCGCTCATTATGTCGATCTGGCTGGCACGCCGGCCGCTGCAGAGCGATGTCGGCAAGAAGATGCTGTTTGCCGTGCTCGTCTTTGGGGTCGCCACCATCGTCTTTTCGCTGTCGAGCAATATCATCCTTTCGGTCGCAGCGCTCTTCGTCGTCGGCGCTTCGGATACGGTCAGCGTCGTCGTGCGCAGCTCGCTCGTGCAGCTCCTGACGCCGGATGCCATGCGCGGCCGCGTCAATGCCGTGAATTCGCTTTTTATCGGCACCTCCAATCAGCTCGGTGAATTCGAGTCCGGCATGCTTGCCACTGCGCTTGGGCCTGTCCTCACCGGCATCGTCGGTGGCGTCGGGACCATTGTGGTGGTTGTGCTCTGGATGCGCCTCTTTCCGGACCTGACCAGAGTGAAGACGCTCAAAGGCTAGCGACGTCCATCATTGGATTGCTTTTCCGCAAGGTCGCTTAGCCCGATATCCCGCAATAGATGTTGGTTTGCCTGAGGTAGCATATCTCGCTTCCGGGCATTTTCCTTATACGATCGCCATTCCATGCCCCCTCGTCGGGTCAGGAGTTGGACGGCGCATACTCTCCAGCTTATAATATGAAGAATGTTCATATATCTACGACCTCGAAGTGCCTAGCCAATAGATAGATGCGCTTAGAATATAGTGATGTATAATGAATCCTCAGGCTGTAAAGCATGAGGAATTTTCATGGGAAAGAGGCCGCTGCCACCGCTGTCGGTACTCCAGACATTCTGTGCCATTGCCGAGACCGGCGGCTTCGGCCGAGCCGCGGAGCGTATAGGGCAGACACAGACCGCCGTCAGCCATCAGCTTGCACAGCTGGAAGGATGGATCGGCGGGCGCCTGTTCGACCGAGGCCGAAATGGGGCGCGGCTGACGCCGTTGGGTGCGCGCCTGCACGCCGCAATTTCAAGCGTGATCGTCGAGCTGGAAACCGCCTTGTACCAGGCGCGCGCAAGTATTTCGGTTCGCAGCGTCGCGATATCCGTCTCGCCGGAGTTTTCCAGCCAGTGGCTGGCGGCGCGGCTGCCGGATTTCTGCCAGCGCTATCCGGACATCGAGGTGAAGCTGGCCGTCGGCTACCAGCGCCCGGATTTTCAGCCTGATGGCACCGATCTTGCCGTCTGGCTCGGCCGTGCCGATGCCGGTCTTACGCATGAAGAACTGTTGACTGACGAGGAGTTCGTCGTCAGTTCGCCGGAACTGTCCAAACGACTGCCGCCGCGCTGGGCTATAAGGGCCGCTCCGCTTTTGCGTTACTCCGGCATGCGGCACACAATTCTGGATTGGCAGCGTTGGCACGAGCAAATTACCAGCGGGTTGGATGATGAGGCAAAACCGCATTTCGACATCGCTCGGGCGGTCGAGGAGGCTCTCCTGTTCGATTCTTTCGCCGAAATGCTGGAGGCCTGCCGGCGGGGCCGCGGCTTCGCCCTGGTGCGAAGCTCGCTGGTGGCACGCGACCTCGCCGAAAAAAAGCTAGTCAGATGCTTCGTCGAGGTGCAGCCGGCTGCTGTCAGCTATAGTCTGGTCTATCCGCCGAATGCCCTGGTGAATCCGGCTGCGGCCCTGTTTCGCAACTGGCTGCTCTCGCAAGCTCATTCGCCGGGCTAGCGGGTGATGGTCTGTTAATCGCGCAGCCGAATGAGGCCGGCCTCAGTGGGAACAAAACCGAGCCCTCGATAAAAGCCGGTGAGATGCGGTTCGAAATCGACATGCAGCCATTCCGCGCCACGTTCGCCGGCCAGGGTTTTCGCCCGCTCGACCAGAGCGCTTGCGATACCTCTTCGCCGAAATTCCGGATCGACGCAGGTGTCGAGAATGAAGGCATGAATGCCGCCATCCCACGCGACATTGACGAAGCCCACCAGTCTTGCAGCCGCGAATGCGCCTACATGCGCGAGGTTTCTGGCGAGAATGGGCTGGAAATCCCGAGGGGAGGAGCTGCCCCATGCGGTTGCCCATAGGGCATTGAGCACCTCATTTTTGAGCTTGGGATCATTCTGGTATTCTATCGTCATAGGCGTCCCTCCGCGGGATCGTTCAGCGAATTCGCGGCCGTTTCCGACCAACCGGCAGGCGTGCGAAAAATATCTGCCGCCAATGTCGGATCTGATTGCCGTCAACCGTCTTTCAAAGGTGAACATAGAACAGAGGAGGCAGAAATGTCCTATGTCGATGGCTTCATCCTTGCCGTGCCGAAAGACAAGATTGAAGCATACAAGGCGCAGGCGGGCAGGGCCGGCGATGTCTGGCGGGAGCATGGCGCGCTCAGCTATGTCGAGGCCATAGGCGACGACGTACCGTATGGCGAACTTACTTCTTTCCCGCGTGCCGTGCAGGCGAAGGAAGACGAGGTCGTTGTGTTCTCATGGATCACCTACGAATCGCGAGAGAGCCGCGACACAGTATTGGCGAAGGTCATGGCCGACCCGCGTTTGAAGGATGACATGCAAAACATGCCCTTTGACGGCAAACGCCTGATCTATGGTGGTTTCAACATCATCATCTCGCTATAGGCTCAACGCGGTGGCCGGGCTTGACATTCCGGCCACTCGCCCGACCTGATGCGGATCGCTATCGCCATGCCCGGAGGATGCCATGCCGCAAACAGTGATCACGCTTTCGACTCATGGCCAGGGGCTCTATGAATTTACCGATCAGGTGGCGGAATTCGTCCGCACCGCTGCAGGCGGCGGTGAGGGGCTTCTGACCGTCTTCGTCCGCCACACCTCCTGTTCCCTCCTGATCCAGGAAAATGCCGATCCCGATGTGAAGACCGATCTCAAGGCCTTCTTCAGCCGGCTCGTGCCGCCATCCTCGGATCCTTCGATGCGCTGGATCGTGCACACGATGGAGGGGCCGGACGATATGCCGGCGCATATCAAAGCCGCACTGATGCAGGTCTCGATCGGCATTCCGGTGACGCACGGTCGGCTGGCGCTCGGCACCTGGCAGGGCATCTACCTTTTCGAGCATCGCGACCGGCCGCATCGGCGCGAAATCGTGCTGCATTTTTCCGCCTGAGCCGCGCTCCTTATTGCGTCAATAGATTGTTAACCGTCGTGAATACAATCTGAACGGCCAATTCGTGTTCGGTTCAGCTTGGCTGACCTAACGTGGCCCCAATCCCGAGGCATTGCCGATGGCGAGGCCAATAATGGGATTGCAACGATCCGCAGCAAGGATTTGAAGGAGAAACACCATGACCAATCTTTTCGCCAAGGCAGGTATTGCAGCTCTCATCGCGCTCGGCGCCATGTCCGCAACGGTCGTCACGGCCTCCGCCAACGACTTCCATCCCGGTATTCAGCAGGCTCGCTATGACCACCCGCGCGGTCGCATGTGCTCGCCGCGCCTCGCCGTCGAGAAAGCACGGGACATGGGTCTGCGCCGCGCCCGCATCGACAATGTCACGCCGCGCCGCGTCGTTGTTGAAGGTTTCGGCCGCCGTGGTCCGGATCGGGTTGTCTTCGCCAACGCACCGGGTTGCCCGCTGATCCGTCGCTAATCGCAGCGCTCTCAAGTTTTCCACATCTATTCGATGGATTCGAAGTCGCCTCCGAAGGGGAGGCGGCTTTATTTTTTATGTTGTGCTATTATCGGCCATCTGGTTTCCCTTTAGCGTTCAATGTAGCTGAATAATGGATGAATGGCTGATTCTGAGCTCATTCAGCATAGCGCCGTTACCTCTTGGGCACTCGCTCAGCAAATATTGCAGGCGTGAGAAAGAAGCCCTCTGCTTCATGGAGAATATAATGAAACAAATGCTGGCAAAATTGGGAGTCGCCGCCTGCGTCGCAGTGACCGCCCTGTCGGGCACGGCGGATTTTGCCTCCGCACAGGGTGTGGATATCTATGTCAATCCGGGCCGTCATCGCCCGCCACCGCCGGATTATGACCGTCCGCCGCCGCCGCGTTTTGACCGCCGTGGCTGCGATCCTCGCCAGGCCGTGGACGTTGCCCGCAGCTATGGCCTGCGTCGCGCCCGTGTCGTGGATGTGACGCCGCGTCGCGTCGTCGTCGACGGTTTCGGCCGCCGCGGTCCGGATACGATGATGTTTGCCAATGTTCGCGGCTGCCCGCTCCTGGGCCGCTGACAAGCAAAACGGGCGCACGAGGCGCTCGTTTTCACTCTCTAACCTTTTCGCCTTTTTGGCGGGGGCCGCGGAACCGCCCTTTGCTCGCTCCGATCGGATCTGAGCGAAGGGCGGTTTTGTTTTGATTACTGCTGGATCGCGTAGGTGATGCTCACCGATGCGTTGTATTCGTTTTCTCCGGTGGCGACGGGAACTGCCTTGTCCATCGGAGCCGCCGCGGCCATGCTGCGCATATAGGGCTGCGGCGGGGCTGCAATGTCGCCTTCGTGGATCGCGATAACGCGGCCGAGCTTGACACCGGCGGCATCCGTCAAGGTCTTTGCTTTGGCGGCAGCGTCGGCGACTGCCTTCTTGCGGGCCTCTTCGATCGTGGCGTCGGGCTTGTCGTTGGTGAACTGGATATCGCCGCCCTGATTGATGCCGAGCTTGACCGCCTGGTCGAGCAGCCCGCCGAGCTTGGAGAGATCGCGCACGCGAACGGTCAAGCCGTTCGTCACCTGATAGCCGTTCAGAACCGGCGGCTGGTTGTGGCCGTCCTTGTCGTTCGGATAGGTATATTGCGGCTGAATGGAAAAGCCGGAGGTCTGCAGATCACGCTCTGCAATGCCGCTTTCCTTCAGCGTTGCCAGCACGGCGCCCATGGCCTTGTTGTTCTGATCGAGTGCATCCTGGGCCGCCTTGGCCTGCTGAACGACTGCGAGCGTTACGACAGCCATATCCGGCGCGACGGAAGCATGTCCCTCACCGGTGACGGTGATGACAGCCTCGCGCGGCTTGGCATCTTCGGCAAAGGCTGCAGCCGCAGGCACGAAGAAAGTGGCGCTGACAAGAGCGGCAAGAGCAAAATCTCTGGTTTTCGTCAGAAGCATGATTCGTTCCTTGGTTGATGATCCCTCGAGATCCGCTTTTGCGGATTGATTGTGAAGGTATTACGGCAGTCCCTTGTCGGAAAACAGAAATTGGGTTAGAGCCAAGTCGTCTTCGGGGAACCATTGCTCCGGAGTCGCGAGCGCGGAGTCTCAATCTTGCGCTGGGCCTGTAGCTCAATGGTTAGAGCCGGCGGCTCATAACCGCTTGGTTGGGGGTTCGAGTCCCTCCGGGCCCACCATTTGTTCCAGCTTGCAAAACTACGATGATCTCTCCGATGCGACTGTCCAAGCGATGCAAGATCGCTTCAACAACCTGTCAACACTATTCCGGCTAGTCCCTGGTCGCGTTAGGTCTTCCCCGCTTCCGTGCCTGCGGCGGTTGCCAATAGACTGCCGAATCCGGAGCCGCATCTCTTCTGAAGGCTCGGTTCTCCTACGCTACGTCGAAGCCCGCGTGGAACACAACCGTCCCTTTTGGGGTTGGTCCCTTGAACATGATCCGCTGAAAATACTCGACCGGTACGTCAGCGTAATGAAGGGTTCCGTCGCTCGTGAAGCCGAAACGGCTGTAGTAGCGGGGATTACCCAGAACCACGCAGCCATTGGCGCCGCGCTCTCTCAGCCGCGCCAGTCCGTTTTCAATCAGAGCCTTTCCGATGCCTTTGCCCTGTCGGTCGGGGCGGACGGATACCGGGCCAAGGCCGAACCACTCTTCGGCTCCGGATTCGATTGTCACGGGCGAGAAGGCCACGTGACCGACGATCTCATCGTTCTCCACGGCGACGATGGAAAGGGTCAGCGCACCGGCCGTTCGCAGCGCATCGATGATTGCCGCCTCGGTGCCGGAACTATAGTTCTTTCCTTCAAAGGCAGCAGAGGTGATTGCATGAATAGTGTCGATATCTTTGGCTTCTTCTGCGCGAATGTGGGTCAACGATATTGCCATTCAAACCCCCGACTTTTTCAGACCTTCGCGATATGGATCCCTGTGTCGTTGCTCTTTGCTCGGGATGAGTGACGGCCATCTATCTACATCGAAATTGGGATTGGCCTCGCGCACGCATTGTGCGAGCGTGCGCGCCTCGTCCTGATGTCTCAGCATCGCCAAGCTTGCCGCGGCGAGCCTGTCTGCGAGGCTGGGATCGATCATCCGGCTGATATAGTCGAGCGCACCGACGAGATATTGATGGTCGGCGTCGGGGTTGTCCTCAAAATAGGCACGCGCCGTCTCGTGCCGCTCGACTTCCGCGGCGGCGGCGAGCACGATCTGCCTTGAGATTTCGCGCTTATTGCGCGCAAGATCAAGCGTGCCGAAATTGAAGCGCTCTGCCCACAGGATCTCGCTACCCGGCAGGGAGACGAGTTGTGTGAGGAGCGAAAGGTCGTCATCCGGCCCGCTCAATCGGGTTTCCAGGACATAGTTGATGTCATATCGCTCGAAAAGCGCGCCTTTATCCTCGGCTTGGCGGCCGATCTGGATAGCGGAGTAGGGGGCAACCACTCGCAGGCTGTGCAAGGCGCAAAAGCCGAGAGTGATGTCTTCTATGAGCGAGGAGGCGATCATGGTCGCGATACCATCGGAGCCGTCGTTGTCTGGCGGCAGCAAGGCGAGGCGAGGGATGGGCAAGACAGGCTGCGTGGCAGTATCCTGCTCGGATATGGCCGGCGAATGCGCCGGAGCAACTGGTGTCGGAGAGCGGGGCGATGCCGCCAGGGTTGCCAGCCAAGGCGAGACAAGATCCTTGCGACGCGCGAATATGCGCTTTAGCTGGTCGACGCCGCCTTCGGCGTCAAACGCCTTCAGCAATATACGGCGTGTGGTCTCGTCTTGCGGTTCGGCTTCAAAAAGAAGGAGGGCGGCCTCCTTGATAAGCGCGATATCGCCGGACGACGCGATTGAAGTCGTCACCGCAGCATCCAGCGCTTCCTTTAACATGGCGAGGTGTCGCCTTCTTTCGCTCTCTCGCCAATCGATGAACGCTCGGGTTTGGCAGTTGGCTCTCTCCAGGAATTTTAACTGCGAGCGCTCCATCAAGGTGCGGAGATGCTCGGCTGGATTCCCAGTCGTGCTTACCCGCGTCAAGACAATATCGCTCGTGAACGAGCCATTTGCGATGTGAATGTCGGTATCATCAAAGGTCAGAAGTTCGACGTTCAAGTCCCATTGCCGGCTCTTGATACGGGAAACGAGCTTGCGAAGGTTTGTCAGCGAATTCGCCAAGTCACCTTCACCCCAAAGAAATCGCGCCATGTTTGTTCTGCTGACGGACTTGCTGTCACTCGCGAGCAAATAGGCAATAATCAGAAGCGCCTTCTTCGGAAACGCTATTTGGTGTTCGTCGCTATCCAGAAGAGCGATTTCACCAAAAGTTCTGAGTAAAAATTTCATCGCGCCTTCTATATTGTCTCAGATATATAATGGCCGTCGTCCTTCGGCGACCCGACCGGATAAACGCCGAAACGACAGTGGAGTCGCTTATATATTTCTGATGCAAGGCATGAATATTTGCAAATTAACTATTCTCTTGCCTCTATTTTGAAAGTTATTGTTGCACAAAAGCTTGGTTTTCGGCTCCATTTCCGTGGAGCGCCGTAAGGCCGTTTCACATCGGGCCTGCGGAGAGACGCTTCAGCTCGGTTGAGCGATATCTTCCTCGGTGAGGGCTGGGCGATCGGAGAATGGATCGCTGCTGCAAGGCTCGGAGATTTGCGGATTTTCACGTGCTCGCTCGCGGCAGGACCGTTGAATACAGGCTTGCATTGTTGCCGCCGTGCTGTCCGTCATCGAGATCGTGCGCCATATACTTTGGTATAATGGCGGTGCACCATCGCCTGATTGACCGCTCTCGGTGGCTGTGACAATACGGCCATGTCTTCGCAACGCAATGCGAAGGCTAACGAAACCAACAGATCAAGAAACCAATGGACAGCTACCCTAGTCGCTGTCCGGTTGCGGCGTCATGCTGCACCCGGACGGTCATCGCAACAACCTGGACCGCTGCCGGCATTCGCCGGGCGAGCGTCGGTCGGGCCTAGCCTGTCCGGCTCGCCCTTCGGATCTGCCGTCAGGTGGGCCGAAGAGGTAAGCCATGAACAACATCGTTCTTTTCCGCGAACGCAGGTTCGCAGCCAAGTTTTCCGCCCCGAACACTTTCGCGATTTCGGCCGGCAGCCGTCCGGCTGAGCGCTCCGTGCCGCCGCAGCGTCCGCGCCTGATTGCCATCTGGCACATCAATTCCCTTACGGGAAAGCTCGAGTGCTTCTGGACGACAGAAGGCGAGCCGGTCCTCGACGAGGATGGCAGCCGTCACGCGGCCTAAGTGTCCTTTCTTAAACAAGCGCACCGGTGGCGTCGCGAATGCGGCGCCATACCGACCGCGCCCTGGCCGATGACATCCTGTTTCAAAGGGTTATGACATGGTTTTTCTTGCAAACGACCGACGCGAGCGTAGCGCCGTTGCTGCGTTGGCCGGTTCGCGTATTCTGCCGAATGGCTATGATCTCGCCGCATTCGCCTTCATTGCCGCTGCCGCCTATCTCACACTTCACGGTGTAGCCGAGATGCGCGCACCGCTGGCGAGCCTGTCCACGGCACCGCTGTCGCTCGACCCGGCCTATCTGCCTGAATATGCGTTGCGGACGACCTTGCGGATGATGGCGGCAATCGTTGCCTCCCTCATCTTCACCTTCGTCGTCGCAACGCTAGCCGCAAAGAGCCGCCGCGCCGAGAAGATCATCATTCCGGCTCTCGACATTCTGCAATCCGTCCCAGTGCTCGGCTTTCTGACCTTCACCGTCACCTTCTTCATGGGACTTTTCCCCGGAAGCCAGCTTGGTGCGGAATGTGCTTCGATCTTTGCGATCTTTACCAGCCAGGCGTGGAACATGGCCTTCTCCTTTTATCAGTCGCTGCGGACGGTTCCGCGCGATCTCGATGAGGTCAGCCGCGGTTTCGGCCTGTCGAGCTGGCAGCGCTTCTGGCGGCTGGAGGCTCCCTTTGCTGCGCCCGGCCTCGTCTGGAACACGATGATGTCGATGTCCGGCGGCTGGTTCTTCGTGGTTGCTTCCGAAGCGATCACGGTCGGCGATACTACCGTGCAGCTTCCCGGGCTCGGCTCATGGCTGGCGGTTGCCATCGACAAGCAGGATTTCGCCGCCGTAAGCTGGGCTGTATTTGCCATGGCGGTCGTCATCCTTCTTTACGATCAGCTGCTTTTCCGCCCGATCGTCGCCTGGGCAGACAAGTTTCGCTTCGAGCAGACAGCCGGGCAGCAGAAGCCGCGCTCCTGGGTCTATTCGCTGATCCGCCGCACGCGTCTCCTGAAGTACGTGATCACACCTTTGGCCGCTGCATGGGGTAGGCTGATGCTCGTGCGGCTGCTGCCGACGTCGCGTACGGTTGCAAAAGAGCGAGGCGGGCAGCAAGCCGTCGGCTGGGCCATCGATATCGCCTGGTATGCGCTGATCGCCGTCGTCGGTGCCTGGAGTATCTGGGATGCGGTTTCCTATCTCAGCCAGACGCTCTCCTGGGGCGATGTCTGGATTGCTTTTGCCGGCGGGTTTGTAACGCTCGTTCGCGTTGTCGTTCTTATTGCGGTCGCCAGTGTCATCTGGGTTCCGATCGGAGTCTGGATCGGCCTGCGGCCTGCGGTTGCTGAGCGTGTTCAGCCTCTGGCACAGTTCCTGGCGGCGTTTCCGGCAAATGTGCTCTTTCCTGTGGCGGTGGTTGCGATCGTTGCGACGGGTGCTAGCCCGAACGTCTGGCTGTCGCCGCTGATGGTCCTCGGCACACAATGGTACATCCTATTCAACGTGATTGCCGGCGCGAGTGCATTTCCCACCGATCTGCGGGAGGCATCCTCGGTCTATCGGCTGCGCTCATGGACATGGTGGCGGCGCGTGATGCTGCCGGGAATATTCCCTTACTACGTAACGGGAGCGCTGACGGCGTCCGGCGGTTCATGGAACGCCAGCATCGTCGCTGAACTAGCAAGCTGGGGCAACACGAAACTCGAAGCCTTCGGACTTGGATCATACATCGCGAAGGCGACAGAAGCAGGCGATTTTCCGCGGGTCATCCTCGGCATCGTTGTCATGTCGATCTTTGTGACACTCTTCAACAGAACGCTCTGGCGGCCGCTCTACGTTTTCGCCGAACGCCGCATGCGCCTCGATTAATTCAAGATCGGAGAACCGAATATGGAAAACGCTGTCATCTCCAGGAAGACCGATATTGCAAGGAATGCGCCGTTGGTTTTCGCCAAGCAGGTGTGCCAGGCCTACGACAAGGGAGCGTCCGGCTCGCTCGTCGTACTCGAAAATGTCGATCTTCAGCTTTATCCCAATGAAATCGTTGGATTGCTCGGCCGTTCCGGCTCCGGCAAGTCCACGCTGCTGCGTGCGATTGCCGGCCTGATCCGCCCGAGCAGAGGGGACATTACCTTCGAAGGCCGGCCGGTCGTCGGCCCCAACTCCGATGTTGCCGTGGTCTTCCAGAGCTTCGCGCTCTTTCCCTGGCTGACCGTGCTGCAAAACGTTGAGCTAGGTCTGGAAGCGCAAGGTGTTGCGTCGTCCGAGCGGCGCAAGCGAGCGCTCGCTGCCATCGATCTCATCGGCCTCGACGGTTTCGAAAGCGCCTATCCGAAGGAGCTGTCGGGCGGCATGCGCCAGCGTGTCGGTCTTGCGCGGGCACTCGTCGTCCGGCCAAAGGTTCTGCTGATGGACGAACCCTTTTCGGCGCTCGACGTGCTGACGGCGGAAACGCTTCGCACGGATCTGCTCGATCTGTGGTGCGAGGGTCGGATGCCGATCGAGTCGGTTCTGATGGTGACCCACAATATCGAAGAAGCGGTGCTGATGTGCGACCGCATCCTGATCTTCGGATCGAATCCCGGCCGTGTGATTGCGGAGATCCATGTCGATCTGCCGCAGCCGCGCAACCGTCTCGATCCTGCCTTCCGCATGCTGGTCGAAGACATTTATGCGCGGATGACGGTGAAGACCGGTGCACCGACGCGCGAGGGCCTTTTTCCCGGCACCGGCATTGCCATGGCTCTGCCGCGCGTGTCGACCAACCTTATGTCCGGTCTGATCGAAACGGTCGCCGCTGAGCCCTATCGAGGGCAGGCCGATCTGCCGCCGCTGGCCACCCATCTGCATCTCGGCATCGATGACCTCTTTCCGGTCGCGGAAACGCTTCAACTGCTGCGTTTTGCCGATCTGGAAGGGGGCGACATCAAGCTGACGGCGCCGGGCTTACGCTTCTCCGATAGCGATGTCGACGAACGCAAGAAGCTTTTCGAGCAGCATCTGGCGACCTATGTGCCGCTGGCTGCTCACATTCGCCGCGTGCTCGACGAGCGGCCGACCCACCGCGCGCCTGCCCGGCGCTTCCGCGATGAGCTGGAGGATTACATGTCCGAGGATTATGCCGACACCACCCTCAAGGCTGTTACGAACTGGGCCCGCTATGCGGAATATTTCGCCTATGACGAAAATGCCGATCTGTTCACGCTGGAAAACCCAAGTTGAAACCTTCAGCCGAAGCGAATGTGAAAGGGTTGCCGCCGGCTGAGGCGGTGGCCGGTCCCCTTATATTTCTGGATTTGATAGGCCGCCACGGCAGAGCTTAGCGCATGAGATCCGGCAGATCGCCGCTTTGGCGGTCTGAGGTCGCGCGGCCTGTCTGGCTGCGGGACGGATTGACGTGCGCAGAGACAACGAAGAACTCGGCCGTTTCCTGGAAGCGCTCAACAGGAACAAGCCAAATAGGCCGGGCAAGGAAAAGCGCCGCCTATCCCACATTGTCAAGCGCTTCGGCGGGCGGGTAGCACGGCTGAAGGATTTTATCGGTCTCCTATATATGATGGCGCTTCTCTGGGGTGCGCATTGGCTTATGCGGATGGCTACACGCTTGTTCTTCAATGGATTTTTGTCTGCCAGCAGGACGCGCACGCTTCTCCGCTGGGCAGCGGGTCTCAACAGGGCGAGCCTTGTCGTTCTTCGGCGCAGCCAGCGCCGGCGTCTCGTCAGCCGCTATGCCGGAAACGATAACAATGACCGCCGCGCTTGATCAGGCCGCCGTCTCCTCGAGTGCGGCACCGGTATCTGACGCTGTTTGCAACGGGCGAACATGTGCGGGCCCAAGCTCTCGTCAGCTGCGGGGAATGTCATGCGAGACGAAAGTCAAAGAGTGCGGCTGTTGTCTTGGCGCTTCGGGTCAGGCAGTTTGCAGCTTCCGCACGCAATGCTGCGGAAATGGTGATGCAGGGATGCAAGGGATGAGGCGCGAATTTCTGAAATACCTCTTCGAAATGCCCTTTCTTTGGCTCGGCATTATGATCCTCGCCGGTCTCATTTTCATCGGCGATACCATCACGGATCTGGAGATCGCCTTTGCCGTTCTTTATGTCTCGGTAATCTTGCTGGCGGTCTATTCCGGTCGACCCGGAGCTATCGCGATGGTCGGGATTGCATGTGCCGCCCTGACCGTCATCAGCTATTTTTTGACGAGCCATGGCGCCTCTCAGGCCGGCCTGATCAACAGTACGCTTAGTCTGGTCGCGATCGGTGCGACCACTTACCTGGCAATCAGGATCGAAATGCTCGATGCCAGGGCGAGGCAGGCACAATCGGAGCTCGCGCGCATGTCGCGTCTCATGATCGTCGGTGAGTTGGGTACGTCGGTAGCCCATGAGGTCAGCCAGCCGATCACTGCAATTGCCGCCAACGGCAATGCCGCGCTTCGATGGCTTTCTGCAACACCGGCCGATCACGACGAAGCCCGCCGCGCCATCGAGCGAATTGTCGCGGATGCCGGGCGAGCAGGCGATGTCATTGGCCGTGTCCGTGGACTGGTGGCGCGCTCGTCGCCGTCTAGCGACACGATCGATCTGGCCGAAGCCATCAATGATGTGCTGGAACTCGTCCGCAGCGAAATCCGTCGGAATCAGATCCTGTTCCGTTCGGAATTGGCGGGCGATCTGCCGTTGATGGTTGGCGATCGTGTCCAGCTTCAACAGGTGCTTCTCAATCTCGTCATGAATGCGATCGAAGCTCTGGCTGAGGTCGATGCAGGAACGCGCGAGTTGCTCGTCAGCGCCGCCGCGGATGAACGGAAGGTGACCGTCAGCGTACGCGATACCGGTGGCGGCATGCCGGCCGAAATGCTCGACAGGATATTCGAAGCCTTCTACACGACGAAGCCGAAAGGCATGGGGATGGGGCTTGCTATCAGCCGGTCCATCATCGAGGCGCATGGCGGGGCCATTTATGCGGCGCCGAATTTTCCGCACGGAGCCGTCTTCGGTTTCACCTTGCCGCTCGGCGGAAAGGCAAAGGGATAGGGAATGCAGGGACGGCAGCCGACCGTTTACGTCATCGACGATGATCCATCCGTACGCGATGGACTCGACAGTCTATTGCGCTCCGTCGGCTATGATACGCATGGCTTTGCGTCGCCGCGGGATTTCTTGGCGTCTCCTCGGTCTGAAGGGCCAGCTTGCATCGTCCTGGACGTCAGGATGCCGGATGCGAGCGGGCTTGACTTTCAGGATGAACTTGCCCGGGCGGGTTATACGATCCCGATCATTTTCCTCACCGGACACGGCGATGTGCCGATGTCCGTCAGGGCGATGAAAGCCGGCGCGGTTGAGTTTCTTCTAAAGCCGTTCCGGGAACAGGATCTGCTCGACGCCATCAGGCAGGCGCTCGAAATTGATCGCGCCCGCCTGCGCAAGCAGGCGGCGGAGGTTGATCTTCACGAGCGGTTTTCAACGCTCACGTCGCGCGAACGTGAGGTGATGGCGCTCGTTGCGCGAGGCCTCCTGAACAAGCAGATCGCCGCCGAGATCGGCCTCAGCGAAATCACCGTAAAGGTCCATCGCGGTCAGGCCATGCGCAAGATGCGGGCCGACTCCGTTGCCGATCTCATTCGGATGGCAGATAACCTCGGCCTCACAGACGGTAAAGCCAACGATACAGCGCCTGGGCTCCGCTAAACTTAGCGCATTTACCCCAGTCGCAAGGATTTCATGGCTTGCAAATGCGGTGGCACCGGGTTGTGGATTCAATCCTGCGAAACCGTGGGCGTTCCCTGGTGAAAGATCATCTGCCATCGCCCATCGATGCGCTGCCAGATCGAGCTCCGTAAAGTATGCCGCTCCTGGCCATTCTCTCGAGCCTCTCGGATGCTTCGATAAGTGACGAGGACGGCATCCGGTGAGATCGATCGAAAGACATAGTCGCGGGAAATAATGGGCGGAGCGGCTTCTTCCGATTTTTCTGCGGCCAGACAGGCGATTAGTTCATCTCTATCGTCATAGACCGTTCCGGAGCTGCCGAATTCAACGAAGCCTTCCGCCAATAGTTCCGCCACGATCGCCGGCGATTGCCGGATTTGAGGGAGATGCAGCTTCTGCTCCAGTAGGCGGATCTCTTCAAGCTCGTGTTGGGAGACGTCCATGGTCTCGGCAACCTCCATTGGGTGTTGATGCTCGGCTGCAATGGGCCTCAATGTGTTGGTGCAAGCATCTGCAGGTTTCTTTCCCGTCTGATCTTATGGTTTTGATCATAGTCGGTTTGCCGGGATTGCTCCAATTCGATGGCAAAAAGTTCGGCGGCGTGACGGCCTGCCTGTGTTCTGTCGTCTTCGATGACGGCAGCTATCCGCCGAAACAATTCGGACTCGAAGCCGCCTGCATTGTTCAAGGCATTCGGCCGCGCAAGCCTTGCACCGCCATCCAATCTGATTGCCGAAACGTAGAACTCATCCTCGTAATCGGCACCTGCCGACGTCAATTCAGCGCACCCATATAATAGCAATCCGGTTTCCCAGCGATCGCATAGGCGGATGTTGAGCTCATCAAACGAATATTCGCAGGAAAATTCCCGAGCGTACACCGTCATTCTCCCGTCTTGGCGATCGGCGATATCCCGGCAATACCGGTTCCCCTCAACGCATCGGTCGGTGCGATGATGAAAGCATTCGGCTTTTTCGGCATGAATGGCACTCTCCTTCGATGGCCTTGTAGCCTTTTCAATCGTAGCGCCTGGTGCATCCGGTTTCGCTGACTTCGGGCTAGATCCTACGCTGCCCGGGCTCATTCCATTCAGGACCAATGGCTCTTATCGGTGAAGTTGCCATTCAACATGATATATGTCAACATATTTTATGTTTATTGTGTAGCTCAAACAAAAAATGGCTGTAGCTAAATTGATTTTATTTGCGTGCGATATGACCGCAGATGCGGC
Organism: Martinezella dioscoreae; assembly: GCF_009176305.1. GTDB lineage: Bacteria > Pseudomonadota > Alphaproteobacteria > Rhizobiales > Rhizobiaceae > Rhizobium > Rhizobium dioscoreae. The sequence goes on from NZ_BLAJ01000001.1 coordinate 799,193, forward strand.
CGATGATCGTCAAGCGGTCCAATTCGACGGTGAAAGTTTCCAGTGCCGGATTGTCGGAAATGATCTTGACTTCGCTTGGCCGGCTAAAGGGAACTCGCTGGAGGCGCTTGATCTGGGGTTCCGTATAGCCGTCGCTGATCGCGTAGACCGTATCGGTGGTCATTTGGTTCTGCGAGAGATCGACGATCACGCGATCGCCAGGCATATAGGTCGGCTGCATGGAATCGCCGACAACTTCCATGATAATTGTGTGGTTCGGTGAGGCCTTTGCCTCGTTTCGCAGATATCCGGTGGGGATAAGCCATTCCGCGACGATCTTATGCCCGGCAACATTGCCCGAACCGACGGGAAGGTTGATGACTTCGCCGACGATGCCGCTGCCGGCGCCGAGCTTGACGTCCACCTCCGGTGTTGCGCCTTCGATCTGTGGCTTCCAGTGTTCCCGGCTGTAGCTGAGTTCGTCGCCACTCTCGGCAAATCCGTCCTGATCCTGCTCGTCCGGGTCGAATGACATGACGATGTTCGGCGACGGTCGTGCGGCTTTGCGCAGGCCTTCGCCAGTCAGCAGGTAGGCCGCCGTCGTGCCGAATTTCTTCGCATATCGATTGGCGACTTCGGCACTGAATTCGTTCTGGCCGTTTTCATGCGCGCGATAGGTGGACAGGCTGACGCCCAGCGCTTCCGCCGCCTTCGTGGCTGATGGATAATTTGCGGCTTCGCGGGCCGCTCTCAGTCGTTCGCCCATGGATTTCTGCATCTTTCGACCCTTGCAAAATTTCCGACATAAATAATGTTGACATCGCCATTATTATCAACATAATTTGTGTTTATCAAGATGCCCGTGGCGCAAAACGCTAATTGGCACGTGAGCAGCCTGGCGCGGTAGGCGGCAGATAATGTTTTAGAGGTGAGGTGATGATCATGGGCAGTGGGAGCAGAAGGGCAGCGCCGCGGGCTGGATATTTCGATCGCTTTTGGGGGTGCCCCGGATGCCTTCGAATTTTGTCGATTGCGGAGATCGTCGAGCAGCATTGTGAGAATTGTGATGCAGCTGTCCAGCCTGCTGAAATGACGGAGGCCAAGTCTTTTTCTGAGGCAGCGGGCCAGGAGGTGCTGCCATGATCGAAATGCTTCAGGGCCTTCTCGCTTGCATCGCCGCGGCGTTGTTTTTCGTCGCTATGGTGATTGCGATGAAGTCGGCCATTTGGAATTCGCCAATGCCATCCCTCAAGGATGAAGACTCCGGTGCCCCGGAAGGAGACCAAATTCACTTCCGCATTGTCGAAGACTCCACGCTTGAGCCCAGAAAGCCGGCGCAGGCAGCAAAGCTGCGCAGGCGGTAGACGGGCACCAGAACGTTAAAACTCAATCGGAAACCCTAGAGATAGACCTGGCCAAGCGAGCCGGGGGAGGTTGCTATGAACGAATTTCAAATCGGAACAGAGGCCGTTGCCGGTGGCCACCTCGGCTGGATTCGCAAGGTTCACCGAGCCACAAATGAGATTCTTCGAGATAGTCGGGGCGAACCGATCGTCTTCGAAACGCAGGATGCCGCCAAGGCTGCAGCCCGCGAGGCGATGGTCGCTTATCTCAACACGCCTATGCTGCGTGATGGGGCGAGGGTGGAGGCAATTTCCAAGGCGGAGGCCTTCTTCAAACCCAAATCGCACAGCCCTATCGCCGTCGCTGGAAGCGCTTCATGAGCGGTCCATGGATAAAAAAAGGATCAAATTCACCGACGAAAGGAGTTGAACTGTCATGACCAAAGGCAGGCTGGATCTTCTTCTCGATGGACTCGGCATCAAGCTGGTTCCTGTCCATCGGCGCCGTGCGCCTGCGGAGAGCCATGCGCGCGGTACGATGCAGGAAATCCGAGGCCGCTACGGCGATGGCCATCTGGTCTTCGTTCTACGATGCATCCGGCAAACCGGGAGCAATCGCGATGAACTCTGGTCGGACACGATCGGCGCCGTATCCGATGTTCTAGCGCAACGGCAGGATTGGGCGCTGCAGCGACCCGGCGATCTTCTGGGCGCCTTTGATGATATCGCGCTTGCCACATTGCGCACGGATGCGGTGGCGCGGCGGCCCTGGCCCGTTCGGGCGACGTTGCGAACGCTGATTTATCAGGAATTGGAGAAACGACTTGATGCACCGGTCCGCCTCGCAGTTTGATGACCTGTCCCTTCGCGCGGCCGAGATCGCCGATCTCAGCCTGATCATCCGTGCACGTTTCGTCGAAGCTGCCGATACGATGGTTCATCTCGATGTACGCGGCGTCCGGCCGGACAGGATGCGGACGCTCTGGCCGGAGGTTTTGCCCGAGCCGATGGATCATGCCGATAGCCGCATTCGCTATCGTCCGAGCGCTGCGGCAATCAGCCGGGCAGAAGAGGTCTTGCAGGAATGGCTGCGCGTTCATGTCGGGGACGAGGAGCGGCGCATCCTGCTTTCGCGATGGTCCATTTGCCTTGCCGCCCCCTATATCGCCGGTTCATTTCGGGATTTTTGTGCGCGGACAGGGCGCGTACGGCGCACGGCCGAACGACGTATTCAAAGCGAATTTCAGAGTCTTGCAGGTGCGCTCCTTGTCATCTCTCCGATCTTGCAAGAGCCTGATTGGTCGCGCATTGCACCGATGATGCCCAACTCGCCGGGCGGCATCGAACGAGTGAAACCAGTGGCGCCCAGGCATAAGACGCACTGGTTGCCGGATGATGCGCGGCCTGTCTTCGATGCGGCAAGTCCCGAACTTGCCGAACTGGCCAAGCGATTGGAGCGGGAAAACCGCAGGCGTGCCAAGATGAAAGCCTGAGCCGTCGTAATGACGCGGTCCGAACCCGCCATCATTGTGATGTGCCAATATCTCCGTTTGGTGACCTTGCTCTCCCAAGCGCAAAAACGCCGGCTGGGCGGGTCTTTGTGGTGACCTCGCCGAAGTCTGGGACAGCGTATTCTGCGAGAAGTCGAAGCCGTGCTGTCGGCAGATGAGTGCGCCATGGATCGCCGATCAGAATCATGATTTCCCGAGCCAGGCAGCGGTCCAGAAAAGCAATGACGCTCTCCGCGAGCGCTGCATCATAGAAAAGATCTCCGACGCATATGACGTCGACCTCAGGCGGCTCGCTCTTCGTCAGATCTGCGAGTAGGCGATCGATCATCACCTCATTGAGGGCAGCATTGAGTTCGATAGCTGCAATTGCATAGGGATCGACATCGGCGGCATAGACTTTTGCTGCGCCTGCCTTTGCAGCGGCAATCCCGACAATTCCCGAGCCGGCGCCGAGATCTAGTACGCGGCGACCAGTCACACTTTCGGGCCTGTCGAGAAGATGACGAGCCAGAACCAGGCCTCCTCCCCAATAATGCGCCCAGTAAGGTGAGCCGAATTGCGGATCGTGCTCGGCGAGGCGCCGCAGTCCGCTTCGTGGGCCTGCTTTATGCAGGCGAATTTCGGGGATTCCGGGAACAGGCAGGACCGGGAGATTAGTAGCGATGAACTGTCGAACCGAATCCAGGCTCACGGAACCATCCGGCTGGTCATCTGGTGCAGATCTGCTCAAGAGCCTTCCCTCGACTGAATTTGATCGCTCATCCCAGATATTCGAAGCCAGCGGGTAAGGAATGAAGCGTATATCGTTCAATTTGTCGGACCGCAAAATTTAATATTTATCTGCAATTTCAATAGCTTGTTTTCTATCTCCGTCAAAGTCCCCATTCCTTGCGCGGCGATCGGCCTTCAAGGGTGTCGCCAACTGCGCCGAAATGCGGTATCTATTTTGGCATGATGAGAACAGTTGCAGCGACGCACTGTCGATCGCAAGCGTTGTTTTGAACCGCTTGTTTTCTTTCAAAATCCCATCGGAAATCTGAAGCATGACCAATGCCGACAAGCCGGTCGCGCCGCGCAAACCGCGTGCGCGCCGTCGCAAGGCCGTTTCCGCCGACGACACGCCGCTTGATTACATGCTGAAAGTAATGCGCGACGACGAGGCGGATCAGAAGCGGCGCGATGAAATGGCAAAGATAGCAGCCTCCTATGTTCATCAGAAGCCTAGCGAGCGCTCTGGCGCCGGGACCAAAGGAGGCCGCGGCGTCACCATCGACCTAACCAATGCCACGGATGAGCAGCTTGCGATACTCGAATCCCTCTTCGGTCCGCTTGCCGGATCCGGCGACGATGATGGCAGCGATCGAGGAGGAGAGGGCAAAACGGAGAACTGAGCGCGAACAGGCCGAGGTCGCCGCCCGGCTTGCCTTGGATGCTGAACGAATTCGAGCCAACTGCCAATCGCTGACGGGGTTCGTTCGGGAGGCCTGGCACGTCGTCGAGCCCTCGGTTGACTATGTTTATGGCTGGCATATCGATGCCATCTGCCAACATCTCGAAGCAGTAACTTCGGGCGAGATTACCCGACTGCTGATCAACGTGCCGCCAGGTACGATGAAGTCGCTTCTTTGCGGCGTGTTCTGGCCGGCTTGGGAATGGGGGCCGAAAGGCAAGCCGCAGCTGCGCTATCTCGGCGCCTCCTATTCGGAACATTACGCCAAGCGCGACAACAGGCGCATGCGCGACTTCGTTGCCTCCGAATGGTATCAGGCGCTTTGGGGTGATGTCGTCAAGCTGACGAGAACGGGCGAGATGGCTTTCGCCAACACCCGTATTGGTTCGCGCCAGGGGGTGCCGTTTTCGAGGCTGACCGGTGGTCGCGGCGATCGTGTCATCATCGACGATCCGCATTCCGTCGATGGGGCGGAATCGGAGGCCGAGCGCCTGTCCACGGTCCGTACCTTTCGTGAATCCGTCCCGACGCGGCTCAACGATCCTCAGCGCTCGGCGATCGTCGTCGTGATGCAGCGACTGCACGAGGCGGATGTCTCCGGTACGATCCTCGCGCTTGGGCTTGGTTACGAGCACCTGATGCTGCCAATGGAATTCGAGCCGGAGCGCCGATGCCGGACCTCGATCGGATTTGTCGATCCCAGGACTGAGGAGGGCGGACTGCTTTTTCCGCAGCGCTTTCCTCGTTCGGTGGTCGAGCGGGACAAGGTCCCGCTTGGCTCCTATGCGGTGGCAGGCCAGTTTCAGCAGCGGCCTGCGCCTCGCTCGGGCGGTTTATTTCAGCGCAACGATTTCGAGATCGTCGAAGCGCTGCCTGCAGGCGCAAAGCGTTGCCGCGCCTGGGATTTCGCGGCTTCGAAAGCGCGTCCCGGTCGCAAGCCGGACTGGACAGTCGGTCTGCGCATGGCTTTGATCGGCGGTGTTTTCTATGTCGAAACCATCGCGCGCGGACGCTGGTCACCCGCCGGGGTGGAGCGCAATCTCAAGAATACTGCATCGCAGGACGGGCCGACGGTGACGATCCGCATGCCGCAAGATCCCGGTGCGGCCGGCAAGGCCGATGCGGAAACCAAGATCAAGCTGCTCGCCGGCTTTCCTGTAAAAACCATGTCGCCAACCGGTGACAAGGCGACGCGCGCCAAGCCGGCCTCGGCGCAGGCTGAAGCAGGAAATGTCAAGCTTTTGCGCGGGGACTGGAACGAAGCATTTCTGGATGAGGTCTGCGCCTTTCCGAATGGGCAGTTTGACGATCAGGTCGATGCCTTCGCCGACGCTTTGAACGAACTCGCGCTGAGTTCGTCCTTCAGCTTCAGCAACTTCTAGGCTCGCCTCGTGCGTGCCTCTTCATCCATCATATCAAAGGACAATCCATGGGGCAGGTATTCTCGATGGTTCGCGACGGATTGGTGAGCCTTGCATCCCGCATGGGCACCGAACGCGACAAGGCGGCATCTGTTTTCTATACGCAGCCGATCCTGACGGACGAGCAGATCATTGCTGCCTATCGCGGCTCCTGGCTGCCGCGCAAGATCGTCGACATTCCGGCGCTGGATAGCTGCCGGAAATGGCGAAACTGGCAGGCGGCGAGCGATCAGATCGGCTTGCTCGATGCGGAGGAACGCCGTCTCAATCTACGCGGCAAAGTGCTGGAAGCAGCGACGAAAGCACGGCTTTTCGGTGGCGCTGCCCTGTTCATTGGCGCGGAAGATGCCGATCCTGCGTTGCCGCTTGAGGCGGAGCGAATCGGGAAGGGCGGCCTTAAACACCTGACGGTGCTGACGCGCCGTCAGGTGGCTGCCGGGGACATCGAGAGCGATCCGACCTCGGAATGGTATGGCACGCCGAAATTCTACACGCTGACCGGTGCTAACGGCATTCAGGTGACCATCCATCCGTCTCGGCTCGTCATCTTCAAGGGGGTGATGGCGACCAATGAGGATTTTGGTGGCATGGGTAATCATGCTTGGGGCGAAAGCGTGCTGGCCGCGACCTTCGACGTGATCAAGAATGCCGACAGTACGGCGGCCAACATCGCGAGCCTCGTCTTCGAGGCGAAGATCGACATCATCAAGGTTCCGCAGTTCTCGGCGAATATCGGCAATCAGGCCTATGAGGATGCGGTGCTGCGTCGCTACGCGCTCGCCAACACCATCAAGGGGGTCAACGGCACCCTGATTCTCGACGCCGAGGAGGAATACGACAGCAAGAGCGCACCGCTCTCTGGTCTTACGGATATTCTGATGGCCTTCCTGCAGATCGTTGCCGGCGCGGCCGATATTCCGGTCACCCGATTGCTCGGCCAATCGCCTGCCGGCATGAATGCTACGGGCATGGCCGACATGAAGAAAACTGGTTCAACCTGTTACCCGGACCGACGGAGGTCAATCGGATTCTCGATGCTTTGCACGGCAAAGTCGGCCTCAACGGTGATTTCGGCAACTGGGAGCGGGACGGCAAATACGAGGATCTCGCAAAGATCATGAGCCGGGCCGAACTTTGTCATGCAAAGGGGCGTTATTCAGCAACGGGTCTTGATGCAGAGGATTATGTCCGCTGCATTAGGCTTTCCAACGCGGCTGGCTATCAAGGTCCTTTCACGCTGATCTACGACTCTACATATTATCAGGATGAATGGTCCGGAATTCTCGAAGAGCGAGACTGTATCGCTAATGCCTTCAAAGAGAATGCGGCATAAAACAGCGGTCACTACCGCCGCATTTTTCGATACGTTCCCTAAAGAAATCGTGCTCAGGTTTTAGATGCAAAGCTGGATGTCCGGGCGAGGCATCAATGAAAATCGTAGTCATGCAATGCGCCAAGCAACTGATCTTGTGTTTGATAGCCGGCATTATAGAGATCTATGGCCAGATTGGCTGCCGACAGACCTTCCTGACTTTGTAATTTAATACTGCGTTCGGCACACCATGCAAAAAGTGCGCCTGCGAGAACATCGATGTCATCGGGGTAAAGCGGCGCATTGACCATCATAGACATTCGCTACACCATTCATTGCTGGAGCTTGGCATCGGGTGAGTGAAGCGAACACTGCTTGGGTTTTGGAAATTTGCAAACGAGTTCATCGCGCGACGTTAACGGCAGCCTGATATGGGACAGGCTGCGTGTGTCTTAACGTGACACAGGTCTATTCTCGGGCACATTATTGCCGATTTTGATGTCCGCCGAGCGGCGCAACGGGAGGGACAATCTTCACCGCTGTATCGTGGGTGCAACAAACAAGAGGACGCCGAGCGTAATCGCCAGCGCCACTAAGAGGGACAAAACCAGCCTTGGCCGAGAAGGCATCATTGATGGATTGGGTGCGACGCCTTAACCGCGGCCTCAATCAATTCCTCGGCGTATAAAAGTGCCGATGCCGTATCGTCGCCGTCAAGTTTCAAGTCCTTGCATTTGCGATGCATCGCTCTGCGGATCTGGGCCAGCAAGGCCGCATCGATATCGACTTCACCTTCGTCGAACACATGTGTCAGCGCAGACTGGGCGACAATTTCCAGGACCGCAACTCGCCCTTCAATTTCACCTAGTGAGGGTATTGCATTCCTCTTCACATGCTGTTTGCAATCGCGATGGGTAGTAAGCATTTCGGTCACCTCCTTCACGAAGGAAGATAACTATCGAGAAAGGAAAAAGTTCGGCCATTTCTCAAAAAAAGCGCACGCTCGGGATGTGGGTCGCTCAATTGATCTAGAGGCACGCATCCTTGGCAACCTTGTCACTTGATAGGGCAAAGGCTGGGATCCGATAATACATCGGCGCAGTGGGGTGAGCGGCGAAAATCATCATAGTAAAGCGTCCATACTGTTGTATCGGCGGCGCGATAAGGGCCGAATTTGAAGTATTGATTCTTTCCTAATCCGTGATCGGCATGTCCTATGTGACCTGTAACTGTAACGATCCATTTGTTGTTAGCGAATATCTCAATATGGCCAGAACCATCGGGGCCGGGTTTGCTGTAAATGGCAAAATCGATCCAGCCTGATGTCGGCGCTGGTAGCTTGTTTCCACGATTTATTACTTTTATGGCATCTGTGCAGCCTGTAAATTCTTGTCCGTCGGATACGCCCCAGTTGTCGTCGGTGGCCACCAATGCGCGCATTTGATTGGTGTCGGGACGGAACCAGACCGGCGCTTCGTCATCGCTGCAGGCTTTGCCGTTGCTTTCGGGCTTGTGTTTCTTGATGGGAGCAACGTAGTTGGTTTCAACGGTTGCGAAGAGTTTGCCATTATTGAGCCGCAGTGCGAGGAAGGGGCTGAAATCCCCTTTGGCGTTCGGCCCGATTTCTCGCTTCCATTGCGCGATAAGGTAGCGATGGTCGCCTGAGGGTACGGGATCGGCGAATTTTACGGCAAAACCGTACCAAACCCCCTGGTCGTATGGAACGCGATACTTTGTGCGCTCCCATATTTCGGCTCTCTCGCTGCAGTTCGCCTTACCCGGCGGGCAGAATGGTCTGACGCTCAATTTCAATGCGCCGGTTCCAGAATGCTTGACTTCCGATTGAAATTCGATCGTTCCGGCCCTTTGCTCGAAGTTGTCGCGATAATAAAGATGGCCAGAGGGGGCGAAATCTGTGCCGTCGAAACCATCACGCAGCACCATTTGTGAGGGGCTATCGGCCAGAACCGGTGTTGCGGCGCAGGTGCAGGCCAGTATGGCGGGCAGTGCGTACTTTGCATTCATGCTGGGCTATTCCTGTGGCGAGACATTCGTAAAGCTTTATCAATGACCTGTTCGCTTCCCACAGGCAAGCGAGAGCCGTGTTACTTTAAAAGGCCGGGTTGATGACCCACTGTTCAATTCTGATCAATTCCAGGCGAGCTGCAGCCTATGAATGTGATGATTGATGATACAACTTTAACCGCATGTTAGGCGCTTGCGGTTCATATCCCGCGGAATTGGGCTTTGGTTGCGGCTATCAATGCCCCGGACATGACTGTTCGTCGCTGCGACCTCATCGATGTTTGAATGTCGGTCATGACATAAACCGGCTGAGGGTCGCTGTTGGGGACCGCCTTTGGCAAATGGTGAACTAGAGCTGGGCAGCCGAGAGGCGCAGCTACGACGAAAAATCGTGATCTTGACGTCGCATGCGTTTTTGCGCGGCTACCGCAAGGCGTCAATTCACTTCATTGCATCCCGCTGGGCCGAGCAGGGGCATGAAGTCCATTTTCTCACTATCGGCCACAGCTGGCTCACTTTGCTTAAGGATCGCCGGCGCTTTCGTGCTTTGTCCCAAGATCAGGCAAACCGGTTTCAGACCATCGCTGCTAATTTGAGAGCCGGCGCATGTCTCCCTCCACTACATGCTTTCAGTTCCGGTAACCGTTTTATCAATGCAGTTAGCCCCGCGCTATTTTGGCTCTATGGCAGCTTTTTCCCTCCCTTTGCGCGCCGTGCTATAGCCGACGCAGATCTAGTGCTGATTGAGAGCGGTTCCGCTCTGGCTTTCTTGTCCAAGGTCAAGAAAATAAATCCAAGGGCGCGGATTTTGTATTTTTGTCGCGATCTACTGAGAACCATCGGGGCTGCCTCGGCGCTACAGGATATCGAAGTTCGGCAGATCGCCCACTTTGATGCGATTTGCGTTCCTTCACAGCGGCTGGGTGCCATGCTCCCCCCTGGCGGGCGTGTGCGTACTATCCCGCAAGGCGTTGATGCGACTCTGTTCGATCGCGAACTGCCATCCCCCTATACCCCCGGTAGCCGCAATGCAATTTCCATCGGCAATATGCTTTTTGACCAAACTTCCGTCGCCGCGATGGCTGCTGCCGCGCCGGATGTGAATTTTCATGTTTTTGGTGCCACATGGAATGGCTGGGCCCGACCGAATGTCACCATCTACGGCGAAAGGGACTTTGAGAGCATCATCCCTTACGTGCAACATGCTGATTTCGGTATTGCTCCCTATCGCTTGACCGCGGATGAGGTCTATCTCGCGGAATCGAGCCTGAAACTCGCCCAATACAGCTATTGTGGTCTGCCGATCCTGTTACCTGACCTCGTACCCTTTACCCGCACCAACGGGATTGCCTATCGATTGGATGGCGAGGTCGCCTGGCGAGAAAAGATCGACGCAGCGCTGGCGATGCAGCGTTCGGCGGCTTTCCGCGATGGAATAATGACCTGGGACGAGGTTGCGCGGCAAACTCTGGCTGCCGCATACGAAGCCCAATAATCGCTCAGCCGGGTACAAGGAAGCTTAGCAATCTGCCAGCGAAAAGACGTGATACGCTCGGCAATCTTCCACCAGCCGTCGTCATCAGAATTTGTACGTCTTCGGTCGTAATCAAGCGTAAGAAACGAATAGCCAACAGATAGGTAATTGCTCCAGCGGGAATGGCGCTTAAAAGTGCCGGTAGCCCATCGAGACTGTAAATGCCGAGGCTTGCTGCACCCGCACAGAGAGCTGCCGCAAGAACCGTTTTCGCCAACGCAGTCAAAGGGACTGTGACGCCGACATATTTCCGGGCCATCCAGCAAAGCAACACAAACGTCAATGTCACGGTCATCGCGCGAGCTAGAGCCGCGCCTTCCAGGCCGAGGGATGGCACGAAAGCGATTAGCAAGAGTATCGTTGCTACAGCGCTTGTAATCTGCACGCGTAGCACAATGGCGCTTCGTCCAGCTGCACTGATGATACCCCAGGGGACCACGGACATGCCGGCAAGCCATACGAAGGCTAGCAGTGTGGTTGCAGCCGGCACGGCGGGCTCGAAAACATCGCCGAAGATCGTCGGCAAAAGCTCAGGCATGATGGCTGCGCCACCCATGCTGATCGGCAGCATGACCAGGGCGACTATGCGGATGACGCGCCTGTAAGCTGCATTGAGAGACTGCGGATCGCTTCTTGCGTGAGCTTCGGTGAAGTTGACGATTAATGCCGGCGATATCTGGAGCATGATCTGTTCGATGAGACCGGCCAGACCGAGTCCGGCAGCGAAGTAGCCGATACTGGTGGGAGAAAGAAAGATGCCGAGAAAAAGGAATTCAATGCGGGAGAGGATGAGGATCTCGATGAGATCGCTGAACCAGATGTACCGGCCATAGCGCAACAGTTCCGGCGATAGATTTTTCCGCGAGTGTCTTGCGGTGGGGTGGACATAGTCGCGCAATTTCAAGGCTTGCGGTAGGTAGCGGGCGATATAGCCGATTAAAGCTCCCGTCGGGCCTAGCAACCAGGCTCCGATGAATACAAGTGGGACCTGCATAGCCCCACCGAGCAGGGTAGTGCGGGCGGTCTGCCCGAACCGGTTTCTTCCGCGTGCCACGGCTGTGGAAAATGCGTAGAACGCATAACTAAGAAAGAGGAGCCCGGTGACCAGCCAGAAGCACGCATGCCATGCATCGCGATAAGCATAGGTGATCGCGGCAAAGAGAAGAATCCCTATACTGACCATGCTGACCGATATAAGGAAACTGCGGAGCGCAGTGACGACCAACGCCTTCCATGCATCACCATCGTCCGCGTGACCGCCCGCATTGCGCAGCAGGGTCTGAGGCAGGCCCATGTCGGCCAATGCTGCAGCTGACGTTGCAATCCATAATGCGTAGGCGACGTTGCCAGACCCCGCAGGACCGAGCAGGCGGGCTGCGATGATGCTGCTCGCAAAGCCCGCGGCAAGCGAGATGAGCGTCGCCGCCAAGCTAATCAACGAGCTTTTTAGGAGATTGGGTACGAACGCGCTCATGGCTATCTATCTTGAAGGCTTACGCATAACCTTGTGTTAAAGGGCGGCTGATAGTTTTCACTTGCTTTCTAGTTGAAATTCGAGACCGTCACCATGATAGATCGAGCCGCCGATCAAGATGGATTTCTCATCCCGGGATATCTGCAGAAGGGATTGCGCGAGCGCGCGCATAACCTTCTCTGGCGGCTCATGTCGCCTTTGCCCGATAAGACCTATTGTGCGCTTAAGTATCGCGCCATTCGCGGCAAATTCCCTAATTTGTCATCCCCTCAAACCTTTACTGAGAAGGTACAGGCGCGCAAATTATACGATCGCAACCCTCTCTTTCCGCGCCTCGTAGACAAGGCCGATGCGAAAGGGTTGATTGGAGAAAGGGTTGGCAGCCAATATGTTATCCCGACGCTTTGGGTTGGGAACGATCTAGCCTCCGTGGATTGGTCAGGGATTTCATTGCCGGCAGTTGTGAAGCCAACCCATGCGAGCGGTGTGGGGCGATTTCTCTACGGTGAAGCCGACGTCGATCGTCTCCTTAAGAACGATCCGTCCGGCGAGTGGCTGGCAATCAATCATTCCCGTTACAACAGAGAGTGGGCTTACAGCCAATTAAAGCCTCGCATTCTTATTGAAAGCATGCTGCTCATCGATGGGCGAGTTCCGTGGGACTACCGGTTCTTCACATTTGGCGGGAAGGTCTCGCATATCGAGATCGACATGCGCGAAAATGGTCGAGGCTATTCGTGCAACTACACTCCCGACTGGCAGAAGCTGCCGTTCTATGACCGGGATTATCTCGGTCTCTATCCAGGCGAAGTAGCCCGCCCGTCGCGGCTCGAGGAGATGATTCACGTCGCTGAAACGGTCGCTCGCGATATCGACTTCGTTCGTGTCGATCTCTATGCGTCGGCAGAGTGGGTCCGCGTTGGGGAGCTGACCTTCTATCCAGGCGGAGGTTTCGAGGCATTCGAGCCGGATGAATATGACTTCTCAATCGGTCAGAAGTGGCAGCTTGGCTTCGAAATACCGAAGAGATAGGTGGACAAATCATTCTCTGCGCGTTTGATAGGCCGATCTATTTTTAAAGAAGGTTTTCCATGACGATCGACCAGGACCTTGCTCGAATCGAATTGCAAGAGGAAACGCTGCGTTTCGATGCTTTTGACCTTTCGACCGCTTGGGTGCTCGGCAAGCTGTTGCGTGACCTCGCCAGCGAGCGCAACATGGGTGTTGCTATTGATATCACGCTTCATTCCATGCCGGTTTTCTACATAGCTTTGCCCGGTTCGACGCCCGACAATTCCAACTGGATCCGTCGGAAGCGCAACATGGTGCTGCGTTACTTCCGAAGCAGCTACGCCAGCACGTTGCGGCTGCAGCAGCAGGGCAAAACGATCGAAGACAACGGGCTTTCCAGCACCGAATATGCCGCGTCTGGTGGCAGCTTTCCGATCTTCGTCAACGGCACGGGCTGCATCGGCGCCGTCACCGTTTCTGGGCTGCCGCAGCGGGAAGACCATAATCTCGTTGTCGAAGCCTTGGCTCTCACTCTCGGCCACGAGCTTCACAATCTCAGCCTCGCATAGAGCGGCGAGGCGGCGCACGTCGATCGGGCGCCGCCGCCGATTTCAGATCTTGCCGCCAGCCTCGGCGATGACTTTGGTCAAGCTTCCCGTTGCCGGGAAGAGGGGGATAAGGCACGCCTGCAGGGCGTGATAGATGTCGCCCTTGCCCGGGAACAGCGTGTGAGCAGGAACGAGATCTTCCGTCAGTTCCTCATGCCAGCCGCCATTGGCACGATCGATAAAGGCCTGGCCGATTACGCTCCAGATCTTGCGGTAGCTTTCTTCGTGGAAATCGCTCGGGACGTGTTCATTCAGATAGTGAGCCGCACCGGCACCCTCGCATGCAGGCCACCAAAGCTTGTTGCGCTTTGCCGGAACATCTTCCCAGTCGAGCGTATAGAAGAATCCATTCTTCTTATTGTCCCAGCCGAGTGACATGGATTGGGAGAAGAGACCCTTGGCTGCTTCCGGCATCCAGTCATGACGCTTTTCCCCAAGCGCCCAGAGTTGCAGGATGAGACGCGCCCATTCCAGCCAATGCCCCGGCGTCGTTCCCGATGGACGGAACATCTCGTTGCCGCGGTAATTCTTGTCGAGCACCCAATCGGCGTTGAAGTGTTCGGCAACGCGCCAGCCGACGGATCCAGCCGAACGGCGAATGACGAGATCGGCAATGCTTTCTGCTTTTTCGAGATATGTCTTGTCGCCGGTCGCTTCGAATGCGGCCATCAGGGCTTCCGTCAGGTGCATGTTGGAGTTCTGGCCGCGATAGGTGCCTCCGTCGATCAACGACCAATCTCGATTGAATTCCTCGGCAATCGCTCCGTGCTTCGCTTCCCAGAACTTAGTATTCAGAATTTCCGTGACATCTGCCAACATGCCATCGGCCAGTGGATGGCCGATCGTCTTTGCGGATGAGGCAGCAAGCAGCACAAAAGCGTGGCCGTAGCCCTGCTTGCTGGAATCGACGGGGCCGTCATTGTTCAGCAACCAAAAGTAGCCACCATGCTCCGTGTCGCGATGATGATTCCATAGATAGTTCATGCCGTGGTCGACAATTTCGTTTGCGCCGGGACGACCGAGCAACGACCCGATCGAGAAGCAGTGCACCATGCGGGCGGTCGAATGAATGCCGCGCACGGGATTTGCCTTATCCAACGGCTTGCCGGCATCGTCCATGTCGTAGAAGCCGCCTTTGGGATTGACGGCGCGGTATTGGAAGAAATCGAAAAGCGCGTCCGCTTGATCAAGCAGCCAACGCCGATGGTAGGCGCGCGTGCTCCAGTTTCCGAGCGCTGCGGGTTCAACCTGTATGTTCATGCCGTCCTCCATGGATTCTTTTCCCGACGCCGTATAGCGCCGCCCGAAAGCGCTGTCATGGCGTTATGGACGAAACTGTGTCGTCGGCACTGCGTTGTCCATGGTCGGATCGGCAATTAACCCATGGTGCGGTTATTTTCCTGAAACGGCCGGAAGGATGGACGCATCGTTCTTGCTATCAAGTGGTTAAAAGCATAGATATGTTGACATAAAGATATCTTTATGTGATCTGATTGTGAAGTCGCAATCAGGCCAGAGGAGTTCGCTTATGTTTGACAATCTTTTTGGTTCGGGAACGGCGAAGCGCGACGGCAGCGAGGTGTTTGAGGCCTTGCGAAAGGCTGCGAGCGAGCGAATCCTCGTGCTTGATGGCGCCATGGGCACACAGATTCAAAGCCTTGGCTTTGACGAAGATCAGTTTCGCGGTCATCGTTTCGTCGGCTGTGCCTGCCACCAGAAGGGCAACAACGACCTTCTCATTTTGACCCAGCCCGGTGCGATTGAAGAGATACATTATCGCTACGCCAAGGCGGGCGCCGATATTCTGGAGACCAACACCTTCTCATCCACCAGCATCGCGCAGGCGGACTACCAGATGGAAGGTGCAGTCTACGACCTCAACAAGGAGGGCGCGGAAATTGTGCGCCGAGCGGCGATCCGCGCCGAGCGTGAGGATGGCAAGCGCCGCTTCGTTGCGGGCGCCATCGGTCCGACCAATCGGACCGCCTCCATCTCTCCCGATGTCAACAATCCTGGCTATCGTGCGGTTACCTTTGATGATTTGCGTCTTGCCTATGGCGAGCAGATCGATGGCCTGATCGATGGTGGTGCCGATATCATTCTGATCGAGACGATTTTCGATACGCTGAACGCAAAAGCGGCGATCTTTGCCTGCGAAGAGCGTTTCGAGGCCAAGGGCATCCGTTTGCCCGTCATGATTTCAGGCACCATCACCGATCTTTCCGGGCGCACGCTGTCCGGTCAAACGCCGTCGGCCTTCTGGAATTCCGTGCGCCACGCCAGCCCCTTCACGATCGGTCTCAATTGTGCGCTTGGAGCCAATGCCATGCGGCCGCATCTGCAGGAGCTTTCCGCAGCCGCGGACACCTTCATTTGCGCCTATCCTAATGCCGGATTGCCGAACGAATTCGGTCAGTATGACGAGACGCCCGAGATGATGGCCGCTCAGGTCGAGGAATTCGCCCGCGAAGGTCTGGTCAATATCGTTGGTGGCTGCTGTGGCTCCACGCCCGAGCATATTGCGGCGATCGCTCAGGCGGTTTCGAAATATCCGCCGCGCCAGCTTACCGAACATCGGCCGTTCATGTCGCTCTCCGGTCTCGAGCCGTTCGAGTTGACCAAGGACATCCCGTTCGTCAACGTCGGCGAGCGCACGAATGTCACCGGTTCGGCGAAATTCCGCAAGCTGATCACCAATGCCGATTATACGGCGGCGCTTGCCGTTGCTCGCGACCAGGTCGAGAATGGTGCGCAGGTCATTGACATCAACATGGACGAGGGCCTGATCGATTCTGAAAAGGCGATGGTAGAGTTTCTCAACCTCATCGCCGCCGAACCGGATATTGCCCGCGTTCCGGTCATGATCGACAGTTCGAAGTTCTCGATTATCGAGGCCGGCCTGAAATGCGTTCAAGGCAAGCCGATCGTCAACTCCATTTCGCTGAAGGAAGGCGAGGAGAATTTTCTCAAGCAGGCTCGATTGATGCGCATGTACGGCGCAGCGGTCGTCGTCATGGCCTTCGATGAGACAGGTCAAGCTGATAGCTACGAGCGCAAGGTCGAGATCTGCTCGCGTGCCTATAAACTGTTGACGGAAGTGGCGGGCCTGTCGCCGGAAGACATCATCTTCGATCCGAATATCTTCGCCGTTGCGACGGGTATCGAAGAGCACAACAACTACGGTGTCGACTTCATCGAAGCGACGAGGACGATCCGCCAGACGATGCCGCTCGTTCATATTTCCGGCGGTGTCTCAAACCTGTCCTTCTCGTTCCGCGGCAACGAACCCGTTCGCGAGGCGATGCATGCCGTGTTCCTCTATCACGCCATTCAAGCGGGTATGGACATGGGCATCGTCAATGCCGGGCAGCTTGCCGTCTATGACAATATCGATCCGGAACTGCGGGAAGCCTGCGAGGACGTCGTGCTCAACCGCCGTCCGGACAGCACAGAGCGTCTGCTTGAGATTGCCGAACGCTTCCGCGGTTCCGGCAGTAAGGAGGCCAAGGCACAGGATCTTTCCTGGCGCGAATGGCCGGTGGAGAAGCGGCTCGAACATGCATTGGTCAACGGCATTACCGAATATATCGAGGCCGATACAGAGGAAGCGCGCCAGGCTGCTGAACGGCCGTTGCATGTCATCGAAGGCCCGCTGATGGCCGGCATGAATGTCGTTGGCGATCTCTTCGGTTCGGGCAAGATGTTCCTGCCGCAGGTGGTGAAGTCCGCCCGTGTGATGAAGCAAGCAGTTGCCGTGCTGCTTCCCTACATGGAGGCCGAGAAGCTCGCCAATGGCGGCGACGGAGAGAGGAAGTCGGCTGGGAAGGTGCTGATGGCGACCGTCAAGGGTGATGTCCACGACATCGGCAAGAATATCGTCGGGGTCGTGCTCGCCTGCAACAATTATGAGATCATCGATCTTGGCGTCATGGTGCCGGCGACGAAGATTCTCGAAACTGCGATCGCAGAGAAGGTCGATATTATCGGCCTGTCGGGGCTCATCACGCCGTCTCTGGACGAAATGGTGCATGTCGCTTCCGAGATGGAGCGGCAGGGCTTCGATATACCGTTGTTGATCGGTGGCGCTACGACGAGCCGCGTCCACACCGCGGTGAAGATCCATCCCGGTTATCACCGGGGGCAAACCGTCTATGTTACGGATGCGAGCCGTGCCGTTGGCGTCGTATCCGCTCTGCTATCGCAGGATGCGCGGCAGGGCTATATCGATACCGTTCGGGCTGAGTATTCCAAGGTCGCGGCCGCCCACGCGCGCAGCGAGGCGGAGAAGGTGCGCCTGTCGATCGCAAGGGCGCGCGAGAATGCCGAGAAGGTGGAGTGGTCTGATTACAAGCCGGTCAGACCGCAGTTCTTCGGAACCAAGGTGTTCGAGAGCTACGATCTTGCCGAATTGGCGAAATATATCGACTGGACCCCATTCTTCCAGACCTGGGAGCTCAAGGGACGTTTTCCGGCAATTCTCGAAGACGAGAAGCAAGGCGAGGCCGCACGCCAGCTTTACAGCGATGCGCAGGCGATGCTGGAAAAGATCATCGCGGAAAACTGGTTCCGCCCACGCGCCGTCATCGGTTTCTGGCCGGCGGGCGCGGTCGGCGACGATATCAGGCTGTTCACCGACGAAAGCCGCAACGAGGAGCTTGCAACCTTCTATACGCTGCGGCAGCAGCTGTCGAAGCGGGACGGTCGTCCGAATGTCGCGTTGTCGGATTTTGTGGCGCCGGTTTCCAGTGGTGTCGGCGATTACGTCGGCGGTTTCGTTGTTACGGCCGGTATCGAGGAGGTGGCCATTGCCGAACGCTTCGAGCGCGCCAATGACGATTATTCGTCGATCCTCGTCAAGGCACTGGCCGACCGCTTTGCCGAAGCGTTCGCCGAGCGGATGCATGAGCGGGTGCGTCGAGAGTTCTGGGGCTATGCCGCGGATGAGAATTTTACGAGCGAGGAGCTCGTTCAAGAAGCCTATGCGGGCATCCGTCCAGCACCGGGCTATCCGGCGCAGCCCGACCATACCGAGAAGGATACACTTTTCCGCCTGCTGGACGCCGAAGCGGCAACGGGCGTAAAGCTCACGGAAAGCTATGCGATGTGGCCGGGTTCTTCCGTTTCGGGCATTTATATCGCTCACCCGTCTTCCTACTATTTCGGTGTCGCCAAGATCGAGCGCGATCAGGTCGAGGACTACGCTGCCCGCAAGGGCATGCCCGTGGGCGAGGTGGAGCGCTGGTTGGGTCCGGTTCTCAATTATGTGCCGGAGAAGCGCGAGGCCGCGGTCGACGACGCAGCCTGACCGCGAGTCATGTCAAAGACTTGCCGAGTTTAGCTTAGAATTTGATTCTATATAAAAGCGCCACCTCAGCCATTCGGTTGGGGTGGCGCTTTTTTTGATTCTGGGATTTTTACGGTCTTGCAGACGTAAGCTAATTTGCGCCAATCGTCAGTTCCGCGACGAAATCATAGGCGTCGCCGCGATAGAGCGACCGGGTGAATTCCACTGCGCGGCCGGAACCGAGATAGGAGATGCGCTCGATCGAAAGGCCGGCAGCGCCGACGGGAACGCCGAGCAAGCCCGCATCGGCCTCCTTCATGTTGGTCGCGGATATGCGCTGCACCGCGCGAACAGGGCGCACCTGACGCTTTTCCAGCTCTGCGTAGAGCGATGTGGTCACGACAGACGGATCCGGCAGGAATTCGCCGGAGACGCTGGCATGCTCGATCGCCAGTGGCTGGTCGTCGGCAATGCGGAGACGGCTCAGCCGCGATACCTTCGTGTCGGCGGCAAGGCCGAGGATCATCATCTCATCCGGGGAGGGCGTGTGGATGCCCTTATGCAGCCATTCGGAGCGAGCTGTCATCCCGCGCCGCGCCATGTCCTCGGTAAAGGATGTCAGCTGCGACAGCCGCTGCTCCACCTTTGAAACGGGTTTTGCGACGAATGTGCCCGAGCCGTGGCGGCGGACGAGTACGCCTTCGGCGACGAGGTCGTCGATTGCCTTGCGGACAGTGACGCGGCTGACCGCAGCAAATTCGGCAATGTCACGTTCCGGCGGCAGTGCATCCCCATGCTTCAGCCTCCCGACCTTCACTGCCTCCTCAAGCGTGCGGCGCAGCTTGACGTAGAGCGGGCCTGTGCCGCCCACGGAAAGGCGCTCCGGCGAGAAGATTGCACTCAAATCTTCGGTCATGCCCTGTTTTCCTCTCCGCCCCGCAGCAGTTTTGCTGCCAGTTCCACGGCGCCGCGCAAGACATCGCCCTTGGGTTCGGCGAGAATCGCCTTGTGACGTTCGTCGAGCCAGGGACGATAAGCCTGAGCGACGCCGCCGAGAAGGCAGATCGAAGGGCATTCCGGCCAAAGCAGCGCATCCAGGCTTTCGGTTATCGATTTCGCTGCAGTTCTCACGATGTCGATGGCGACTGCATCCTCCATGCCGGCATATTCGAAGATAACAGGCGCATAGCGGGCAAAATCCTT
This sequence comes from Martinezella dioscoreae, assembly GCF_009176305.1. GTDB lineage: Bacteria > Pseudomonadota > Alphaproteobacteria > Rhizobiales > Rhizobiaceae > Rhizobium > Rhizobium dioscoreae. Next base: position 819,348 of record NZ_BLAJ01000001.1, read on the forward strand.
GGGCTTGGAGGCGTGCGCAAATTCGACGATCCGTTCGGGATCATTGCCGTATTCCGCCATGATCGATGCCGTCAGCGCTGAGCCGGGTGTCACCCGGTCATGAGCCAGAAGCGCTTTTTCGAGCAGATCGCGACCAAGGCGTGCGCCGCTTGCCTGATCGCCGACGACAAACCCCCAGCCGCCGATGCCCCAGCTTTTGCCGCCGCGGCGGGCATTGTAGACAGAGCCGGTGCCAAAGGCGCCGATAACGCCATCGGCGTCGCCAAGCGCGCCTTGAAGGGCAATGGTTGCATCGGTGACAACACGCGTGCTCGCAAAGGGCAGGGCGCCTTCGACCTGCTTACCATAATTGCCGACATTGGCCCCGGCGGTTCCGATAATGGCAGGCAATTCCCGCAGCAGTTCAGGGGCGAGGTTCGCATCGATCAAGGCCTGCTTTGCCGAGGCGACGATATGTATCAGCGAGTTTTCCAGATCGGAGAGGATGTTCGCCGCGCCGGCTTTGCCGGTGCCGAGCACCTTTCCCGCAGCGTCTATGACAGCCGCCCTGCAACTCGTGCCACCGCCATCGATACCAATTGCAAACTGCCCCATCACGCCTCCGGATGCCGCCTGTTCCCCGTTTTTCCATACAATACCAAAAAAATACCATTTACCAATAGGCAAGGCAGGCATTTTTGATTGTTTTTATCCCATTGAATTGCCTTGTTAAATTAATGAGCTCCAATCTTTTTGTATCCGAAAGTCAAATTCGGCTGGACAATTGGTATTTTTTTGGACTTAATTCGGTCCAAGGGAACAGTGCGAACGGACATCGGCAAAGCCGGCAGAAAAACAACAGCCGGTAAGTGAGGCGGAAGGGCGCGCATCTCGTCGTTGCGCCAGGCCGTTAGGGATCAGGAGGATCCCGTTTTGACGTTCGTCATAATTTTCCCGCGTGGTTCTTGCTGTGTCTCCGTCTAGTGGCGGCGACGGCAATTGATTGGGCTGATCAGGCGCAAAGCCTCTGAAGCCTTTTGCATGGAGGGGTCGGCAATATTGGCGGTCCCTATGGAGCGCTGACCGTCTCCTCGGACAGGCCAGCGGATTTTCAGATCGAGAACAGCGCCTTGCTATGGCGCGGAAAACAGGAGAGGGAAATGAAAACCAATGTTCTGAAAGGCTTGCTTCTCGCATCGAGCCTGCTGACTTCTGTCAGCCTGGCGCATGCGGCCGATGTGACGCTGACGGTTGAAAGCTGGCGTAACGACGACCTGCAGATCTGGCAGGAAAAGATCATCCCGGCTTTCGAGGCGAAGAACCCGGGGATCAAGATTGTCTTCTCGCCGACGGCTCCAACCGAATACAACGCATCGCTGAACGCCAAGCTCGATGCCGGTTCCGCGGGCGATATCATCACCTGCCGTCCGTTCGACGCCTCGCTTGACCTCTTCAACAAGAAGCATCTTGTCGATCTGACCAAGCTGAAGGGCATGGAAAACTTCTCGGCTGTTGCCAAGGCTGCCTGGTCGACCGATGATGGCAAGTCGACCTTCTGCGTGCCGATGGCTTCGGTCATCCACGGGTTCATCTACAACAAGGACGCTTTCGACAAGCTCGGCCTGAAGGTACCGACGACGCGTGACGAGTTCTTCGCCGTTCTCGACAAGATCAAGGCTGATCGCACCTACATTCCGATGGCGATGGGCACGAAGGACCTCTGGGAGGCCGCTACCATGGGCTACCAGAACATCGGCCCGAACTACTGGAAGGGTGAGGAAGGCCGCAAGGCCCTGATCGCGGGCAAGGAAAAGCTGACGGATGCTCCGTGGGTCGATCCCTACAAGGAACTGGCCAAGTGGAAGCCCTATCTCGGCGACGGCTTCGAAGCGCAGGGCTATGCCGACAGCCAGAACCTCTTCACGCTCGGCAAGGCTGCGATCTATCCGGCCGGCTCCTGGGAAATTGCTCTCTTCAACACCCAGGCGCAATTCAAGATGGGCGCCTTCCCGCCGCCGGTCGCAAAGGCTGGCGACACCGCCTACATCTCCGACCATCCGGATATCGGTGTCGGCCTGAATACGAAGAGCAAGCACCAGGAAGAAGCCAAGAAGTTCCTCGACTGGGTCGCTTCCGACGAGTTTGCAACCATCTATGCCAACTCGCTGCCGGGCTTCTTCAGCCTGAACTCGCATCCGGTGAAGATGAGCGATGCGCTCGCCCAGGAATTCGTTTCCTGGCGTGACAATCACAAGTCGACGGTTCGTTCCACCTATCAGATCCTGTCGCGCGGCACGCCGAACCTGGAAAATGAGACCTGGACCGAATCTGCAAACGTGATCAACGGCACGGACACTCCGGAACAGGCTGCCGAGAAGCTCCAAAAGGGCCTCGACAGCTGGTACAAACCAGGCAAGTAAGCATCGCATGATGTGGGCGAGGGGCCTTTCAGGCGCCTCGCCCTTTTCATTATCTTGAGTAATTGGCGATTATTTCGCCGTTACATTCGACACGCCTGATGTCGCTTCCATCCGGCCAGAGAGCCGGGGCAACGGGCGGATTTGAACCTTTGCACTGCCGTCTCATCAGGCAGCCAAGAAAAACAGGCAGAAAGCCATGAGCGACGCCGCGACATCAGACGCCCTTGACGTAACGCCGATCAGGCGCTCCAAGCGCTGGCACATCCTCGTTTTCCTTTTCCCGGCCTTTGTCGTCTATACGGCGGTCATGATCCTGCCGCTGATCGAGACCTTGCGGCTGTCGCTTTACAATGTCGTCGACAATCAATCCGTCTTCGTCGGCCTGAACAATTTCAAGGTCCTGTTCGGCGACGATCGCTGGTCGCATGATTTCTGGAGTGCGCTGCGCAACAACCTGATCTTCTTCGCCATTCATATGTGCGTGCAGAATCCGATCGGTATTGCGCTGGCGGCACTCCTGTCGCTACCGAAGCTGCGCTTCGTCGCCTTCTATCGCACGGCCATCTTTCTGCCGACGCTGCTGTCTTTCGTCGTCGTCGGCTTTATTTGGAAACTGATCCTTTCGCCGCTTTGGGGCGTAGCGCCCGAGCTGCTGAATGTGATCGGCCTGAAGTCATTTTTCGCGCCTTGGCTCGGCAGGCCGAGCACTGCCCTGATTACCGTGGCTCTTATTTCGGTCTGGCAATATGTCGGCATTCCGATGATGCTGATCTATGCCGCGCTGCTGAATATTCCCGAAGAGGTTATCGAGGCGGCCGAATGCGACGGCGTCACCGGCTGGAGCCAGTTCTGGAAGATCAAGCTGCCGCTGGTGTTGCCGGCGATCGGCATCATCTCGATCCTCACCTTTGTCGGCAATTTCAATGCGTTCGACCTGGTTTATACCGTACAAGGCGCCCTGGCGGGGCCGGATGGCTCGACCGATATCCTGGGTACGCTGCTTTATCGCGTTTTCTTCGGCTTCCAGCTGCAGCTCGGTGACCGCTCGATGGGCGCGACGATCGCGACGGTGATGTTCCTCATCATCCTGGCCGGCGTTTCCTTCTATCTTTTCATCGTACAGCGGCGCATCCGTCGCTACCAGTTCTGAGGAGCGCGACCCATGTCCAAGGCACGCACTTCCACCCTTCGCACCGGCCTCGTGCATCTGGCGCTCATCGCCTATACGCTCGTAGCCATCTTTCCGGTGTTCCTGACCGTCATCAATTCGTTCAAGGATCGCGCCTCGATTTTTCGCGCGCCCTTGAGCGTCCCGACGCCATCCTCCTTCAGCATGATCGGCTATGACACCGTTCTGAAGCAGGGGGACTTCCTCACCTATTTCCAGAACAGCTTTATTGTCACGATCGTCTCGATCATCCTGACGCTGCTGTTCGGCGCGATGGCCGCCTTCGCGCTGTCGGAGTACCGCTTCCGTGGCAATACGGTCATGGGCCTTTATCTGGCGATCGGCATCATGATCCCGATCCGCCTCGGCACCGTTGCGATCCTGCAGGGCATGGTGGCCGCCGGCCTCGTCAACACGCTGACGGCGCTGATCCTTGTCTATACGGCACAGGGTCTGCCTCTCGCGATCTTCATCCTGTCCGAGTTCATGCGGACGGTTTCTGACGACCTGAAGAATGCCGGCCGCATCGACGGCCTCAGCGAATATGCGATCTTCTTCCGCCTCGTCCTGCCGCTGGTTCGCCCGGCGATGGCGACGGTTGCCGTCTTCACCATGATCCCGATCTGGAACGATCTTTGGTTCCCGTTGATCCTGGCGCCGAGCGAGGCGACAAAGACGGTGACGCTCGGATCGCAAATCTTCATCGGCCAGTTCGTCACCAACTGGAATGCGGTGCTGGCGGCGCTGACGCTCGCTATCCTGCCGATCCTCATCCTATACGTCATCTTTTCGCGTCAACTCATTCGCGGCATTACCTCCGGAGCAGTCAAGTGAGCCTATCTGAAAAGCCGATCCGCGTTCTCGTTGCCGGCCTTGGCAATATGGGCCGCAGCCATGCGCTGGCCTATCACAACAATCCGGGCTTCGAGATCGTCGGCCTCGTCAACCGCTCCAAGCGGGAGCTGCCCGAGGAGTTGCGGGGATATACGGTCCATCCGGATTTCGAGACGGCGTTGAAGGAGCTGAAGCCGGACCTCTGCTCTATCAATACCTATTCCGACAGCCATGCCGATTTCGCCGTCATGGCCTTCGAAGCCGGCTGCCACGTCTTCGTCGAGAAGCCGCTGGCCACGACGGTCGAAGATGCCGAGCGTGTGGTCGCGGCGGCAAAGAAAGCCGGCAAGAAGCTGACGATCGGCTATATCCTGCGCCATCATCCCTCGTGGATGCGGTTGATTGCCGAAGCGCGCAAGCTCGGCGGCCCCTATGTCTTCCGCATGAATCTCAATCAGCAATCGAGCGGTCCGACCTGGGCGACGCACAAGGCGCTGATGCAGATGACGTCGCCGATCGTCGATTGCGGCGTGCATTATGTCGACGTCATGTGTCAGATCACCGATGCCAAGCCCGTCGAGGTGCGCGGCATGGGCCTGCGGCTGACGCAGGAGATCAAGCCGGACATGTATAATTACGGCCATCTGCAGGTGATCTTCGAAGACGGTTCCGTCGGCTGGTACGAGGCCGCCTGGGGTCCCATGATCTCGGAGACGGCCTTCTTCGTGAAGGATGTCATGTCGCCGAACGGCTCGGTTTCGATCGCCATGGATCAGAACGCCAAGTCCGACGATATCGACATGCATACGAAGACATCCGTCATCCGGCTGCATAGCGCTGAAACGGGACCCGACGGCCAGTTCATCCGGCCGGATCAGGACTTGCATATGGACGGCGAACCGGGTCACCAGGAACTGTGCAACTTCGAGCAGGCCTTCATGCTGAAGGCCATCCGCGAGGATCTCGACCTCAATCGTCATATGACTGATGCCGTTCAATCTCTGCGCATATGCCTCGCCGCCGATGAGAGCGTGCGCACCGGCAAGCCCGTTTATCTATAAGGACAAAAGACTGTGGGATCGCTTCAACTGAAATCCATCCGCAAGGCCTATGGTACGCATGACGTGCTGAAGGGCATCGACCTCGAGGTGAAGGATGGTGAGTTCGTCATCTTCGTCGGTCCTTCCGGCTGCGGCAAGTCGACCTTGCTGCGCAGCATCGCAGGTCTCGAAGACGTGACCTCCGGTGCCGTGCTGATCAACGGCCAGGATGTGACTGTGACGCCGCCCGCCAAGCGTGGCATCTCGATGGTCTTCCAGTCCTATGCGCTCTATCCGCATCTGACCGTCAAGGACAATATGGGCCTGGGCCTCAAGCAGGCCGGCACGCCGAAGGCCGAGATCGACAGCCGCGTCGAAAAGGCCTCTGGCATGCTCTCACTTGCGCCCTATCTCGCCCGCCGGCCATCGGAGCTTTCCGGTGGCCAGCGCCAGCGCGTCGCCATCGGCCGCGCCATCGTGCGCGAACCGGAGCTTTTCCTCTTCGACGAGCCGCTGTCGAATCTCGATGCGGCGCTGCGTGTGCAGACGCGCCTCGAAATCGCCCGGCTGCATCGCAGCCTGCAGGCAACGATGATCTACGTGACCCACGATCAGGTCGAAGCGATGACGCTTGCCGATAAGATCGTCGTGCTCAATGCCGGTGCGATCGAGCAGATTGGCTCGCCGATGGAGCTTTATAACCGCCCGGCCAATACTTTCGTTGCCGGCTTCATCGGCTCGCCGCAGATGAATTTCATCGAGGCCGAGCGCCTCGGCGAAAGCGGCGCCAAGACCGTCGGCATCCGCCCCGAGCATATCACGCTATCACGCGATCGGGGTGCATGGGCCGCCAAAGTCATCCACGTCGAGCATCTCGGCGCGGACACCATCATCTATCTGGAGTCGGAGACCACCGGTCTTCTCACGGCGCGTCTCTTCGGTGAACACAAATACGAGCCGGACGAAATGGTTTATGCGACGCCGGATGCGAACCAGATGCATCGTTTCGATGTGAACGACAAGGCGATCCGGGCGTGAATGGCCCCACCGAGAGGAGGCAATAGGCTCCGTCTCGGCTGCATCTCGTCCGCTTGAGTTGCATCGTCATTCGCTTTGCGGCCGCGGAGGATCGCCCGCTGTCAGAGCAGCCCGCTCAATGACTTCGGCTATGTGGACGGAAAGGGCGGGGTCGGAGACGGCGCGGGCAAGCGTCAGACCACCGCTCAGCGTAGCGAGAAGAACGATGGCACGATCCTCTGCCGTCGTTTCACCAGAGCTTGTGCTCCCCGGCAGGCCGGCGGCGACATCGGCGATGAGTTTTTTCAATTCCACCGTATAGGCGCGGCGCGTTTCCTCATCGGCACGCATGACATCGGGGGAAAGGCTTGGCAGTGTGCAGCTGTCACCGAGATCGCAAGTCCGCTTGTAGCCGAGGTAAAAGCTGGCGAGCGCCTTCAACCAGTCTTTCGACTGGTTTTGCCTGAGCGTTAGGATCGCTTGGCGCAGCTCTTCCAATCCTTCCACGACGGCGGTGCGAAACGCTTCGCTCTTGGACTTGAAGTGTCCGTAGAAGGCGCCGTTGGTAACGCCGGCCGCTTTCGTCAGTGCATCAATGCCTGCGCCGCCGTAGCCTTCCCTGCGAAAGACTTGCCCTGCAGCAGCGACTACCCGCGTCCGGGTCTCTTCCTTATGTTCGGCGCTGTAGCGCATTGCTATCTCCATAGAGAGCGATCTCTCTTTATTGCTTGCATAGAGAGCGATCGGTATGTATCGTTAAAGAGTGATCGGTATATATCAATTGCCGTCATAGGTCCAACAAGGAGATACCCCATGCCCATTACACTTACCGTGTCCGAAGGACTGCTTTCATCCGAAGCGCAGGCAAAAGCTTTTGCCGGACTTACGGGTGCAGTCCTCGATGTTGCCGGCCTGACCGGGAATGAATTTATGACGGCCAATGTCATCGGCTCGATCAATGTGCTTCCGGCCGCACATGTGCTGGCAGCCGGAAAGCCCGTCGCTGCAGCCTTCATCGAACTCAAGTTGCCCGAAATCGCGCTTGCGACCACCGAAGCCAAGCGCGCTTTCATTGCAAGGGCGACTGATGTCGTCGAGCAGGCGGCCGAAGGGCGGATCAAGCGTGAGCATATCTGGTCGAACATCGTCTATGCGCCTGAGGGTGCTTGGGGCATTGCGGGACAAAGCTACAGCAATGCCGATCTGGTTGGCGCTATTGCGAGCGCCGCAGCGCCTGAGGTTGAAGCTCATCGCGCGTGAGATGAGATAATTGGCATTGATACCGGGCGGCTGCGTGGGCCGCTCGTCCGACAACAAGGGAGGCAGGAGATGCAACTCGCCAATTATCTGTTTTTCACGACGCATTGCGAGGAAGCGCTTGCCTTCTATACAGTCTGCGGGCTCGGCGAAGTGACGCTGTTGGTTCGTCATGGTGCTGATGGGGTGCCGCTTGCCAACGAAGCGATGCGGGACAGGGTTATGCACGCTCGCTTTGAGGGGCCAGGCGTCTCGTTCTTCGCTTCCGACAATCACGATGCCGAGCCGATGAGAGGTTCCGCTCATATGCTCATAATGGATGACCGAGAGAGCACCGAGAGGATTTTTGCTCGATTGGCTGAGGGCGGCGCGGTGACGACGCCACTCGCCGTTCAGCCTTGGGGCAGCTACTACGGCAAGCTGACGGACCGGTTCGGCGTGCAATGGATGGTAGACTGCCTGCAATAGGAGCTAACTGATCACGCGCGAAAGATTATCATTATTAGTCCAGTCGTCCGGACGAATTTATGTGACTGTCATGAGGTGGAGTTATAAAGGGTTCAGTTCACTCCAACAGCGAGAGCATGATGACAAGCGCAGCAACGACTTACGCGACATGGCACAAGGAACCGCAGGGCGACGCCGCCATGGCAGAATCGCATAGCCCTTATTGGCGTCACTTCATTGAGACGGTGCCGGAGCGGGATTTCTCCTCGAAGACCGTCCTGGATTTCGGCTGCAACCGTGGCGGCTTTCTACGGCTGCTTTACGCCATGCGGCCGTTCCGACGCGGTGTCGGCATCGATATCGCTTCGGAATCGGTGGCTGCCGCTGTCGAAGCCGCAGGCAACATGCCGCTCCAGTTTCATGTCACGACCGACCTGGCGCCCTTTGCCGACAGCTTCGACGTGGCTTTCAGCTATGAGGTGATCTATCTGCTGCCGCAGTTGCGAGAGCATGCCGAGGGAATGTTCCAGGCCATGCGCAATGGGGGCGTCTATTACGCGGTGACCGGGTGCCACAATGAAATGCCGCTTTGGCCGAAGTGGCTCGAGCTGATCGGCAACAACAGCAACGCGCCCATGCAGGATCGTTCGCCACAGGATTATATCGAAGCCTTCACGGCGGCCGGCTTCGATGTTTCGGTCAGGCGTTTCGGCTATGATGGTTTTGTGCGTGCCACCAAGGATCGGAAATATTATCCGAGCATTCTCGATGCGTTGAGCTATCCAGCCGAATACAAGCTGCTGTTCCGGCTGGAGAAGCGTATCTGATATGGAGACGATCGACCGAAAGGGCGGCAGCGCGCTCTGGCATCAGATCGGCGAGATCCTGGCGGCCGATATTGCCGCCGGGACTTTCGCGCCCGGAGAGAAATTGCCGACCGAGCCCGAGCTGATGCGGCGGTTCGGCGTCAGCCGTTTCACCGTGCGGCAGGCGCTGGGGCACTTGGAGCAGCGTGGATTGGTCCGCGCCGAACAGGGGCGGGGAACCTTCGTTCATAGGGGCGTGCTCGACTATACGCTGTCGAAACGCACCCGCTTCCACAAAAATCTGATCGAGCAAGGTTTCGAACCGGGCGGCGAGCTGCTCGTTCACGAGATCGTGCCGGCGACCGAACGCGTCGCGGCCCATTTAAAGATCGCAATCGGCGCGTCGGTCATCCATCGTCGCGGTGTCATGACGGCCGACGGTATTCCAGTGGAATTGGGGGATTCCTATTATCCGGCCGAACGTTTTCCCGATTTCGATCAGGCTAGATTGAGGCATCCGACAATCTCGGCAGCGCTCGCCAGCTATGGCGTCACCGACTATGAGCGCTTGTCGACGGAGATCGAGGCGCGCATGCCGACGGCCGACGAGGCGCGGATCCTGCGCCAGCCGAAATCCGCGCCGTTGCTGGTGACGCGCAAGGTGGATGCGGATACCGACGGAGTGCCGATCACCTATTCGGAATCGGTCTGGCCGGCCGAGCGCACTACATTCAATCTCGATCTGCGGTGAGAGCGCCGGAGAGCCCTTGAGGCTCTTCGCGAGCTTGAACTAGCGGTGGGAGAGGATATTGACCACCTTGCCGAAGGGGTCGCGGACGTAGAAGCGGCGGACACCCCACGGCTCGTCCGTCAGGTCATACAATATGCCGAAGCCCATGGAGGTGGCGCGCTGATAAAGCGTATCGACATCGTCGACTTCGATGGAAACGTCGGGGACGAGCGTTCCCGAACCGCCCTCGCTGGCGACGCTGATCTGCGGCACTGTTGCCGCTTCAGAGGCGAAGGTCAGGATCCAGCCGTGATCCATGACGATGTCGAGGCCGAGCAGGTCGTGGTAGAAAAGACGGGCCGTGGCGGGATCGGCGGCGGACAGGTTCGGGATGATGCGTAGGACGGTCACTGACGTTTCTCCCTTGTGATGTGGAGGCGAGCTCTAGCCGCGCCTCCACGATGCTGGTTCAGACCGTGACGGCCGGCAGCAACTTGGCGCGCTCCGCCAGGATGTGGCGGCAGGCGCTGGCGACTTCCCGGCCCTTGATGATGAAATGTTCCTTGAAGAACTGGATGTGGGCTTCCGACTCCTGGAAGTGATGCGGGGTCAGGACTGCCGACAGGATCGGCACGCCGGTGTCCAGCTGGACGCGCATCATAGCATCAAGAACCGTATTGGCGACAAATTCATGGCGATAGATGCCACCGTCGACAACGAAAGCGGTGGCAACGATTGCGGAATAACGGCCGTTGCGGGCGAGCGTCTGAGCATGCAGCGGAATTTCCAAGGCGCCGGGCACGTCGAAGATATCGATCGGCGATGCACCTTCCGTCGTCTGCCATTCGGCAACGAAGGAGTCGACCGAGCGATCGACGATATCGGCATGCCAGCGAGCCCGAATGATCGCGACGCGGCTCGGCTGGGTAGAAATCGAAATGGTCATGAATTTTGCCTTTCAAGGGTTGTTGTCAAATATCCCTTGGGCGAACACGCAACATCGCGGCATCCCTCGCGCGGAGGAGGTGCGATCCTGCTTGCTCTCTTCCATCCGGACTATACCGTCGGCTCCGGCATCTCACCGGATCTGCTGACCCTTCCGAAAGCTCGGAAGGCGCTCGCGGGCTCGAGGAAACTCCCCATACCGCCGGTGGGGAATTGCACCCCGCCCTGAGAACGTCCGGACTATAAATGCTTTCTCTCATGAAAATCAAAGAAAAACGCCGGGCTTCTGACCCGGCGTCCGCGAATAATTTTCCAAAATGACCCTGCGACGCAGGGTGCTTTCTCAATCCTGAATCACGAGCAGATCGGAGGAGGCGAAGCGCAGCGTCACCTTCTCGCCGACGCTCGGAGGCATCATCCCGGGGCTGTTGAACATGTCGAAGGAAATCGTGTTGCCAGCAACGTTCATGCGGGTGCGAATGACCGAACCCAGGAAGTGTGCCGAAGAGACTTCGCCCGTGAGAGCGGTATCGCCTTTGGCTGATTCCGCCAGCGAACCGGCTTCCGGACGCAGGGCAAGCGATACGGTATCGCCTGGCTTGTAGGCCGTCACCGACTGCTTCAGGGTCACGCCCTGATCGCCGATCATGATGCGGTTGCTATCGGGATCGACGACCTTGCCTTCGATCAGGTTCAGCGTACCGACGAAGGAAGCGACGAAGCGGGTTGCCGGCGTGTTGTAAATCTCGAAAGGCGTGCCGATCTGATCGGCGCGACCGGCATTCATGACGACGATGCGATCCGAGATCGACAGGGCTTCTTCCTGGTCGTGGGTCACGAAAACGGTGGTGATGCCGAGCTGCTGCTGGATGGCGCGGATTTCTTCGCGCAGCGAGATGCGGATCTTCGCGTCGAGCGCCGAAAGCGGCTCGTCGAGCAGCAGCACCTGCGGCTTGACGGCGATAGCGCGGGCGAGCGCCACGCGCTGCTGCTGGCCGCCGGACATCTGATAGGGATAGCGGCCGGCGAGATGATCGAGCTTGATGAGAGCCAGCATCTCCTTGACGCGCTTATCGATGTCGGGCTTTGCCATGCCGGCCACCTTGAGGCCGAAAGCGACGTTGTCGTGCACCGTCATGTTCGGGAACAGCGCGTAGGCCTGGAACACCATGCCGATATTCCGCTGGTTCGGTTTTAACGCCCGCTGATCCTTGCCGTTGATCGACAGGGTGCCGGCGGTCGGCGTTTCGAAACCGGCGATCATGCGCAGCACGGTCGTCTTGCCGCAGCCCGATGGTCCAAGGAAGGAGATGAATTCTCCCTTCTCGATTTGCATATTGAAATCGTGAACGACCTGAACTTCGCCGAATGATTTCTTGATGTGGGTGAGTTCGAGAAAAGCCATGGTGAGAAGCCTTACGCCTTAACCGGAGCCAGTTTTGAGAAGCGGGAAACGAGCTGCAGCAGACCCATGCTAAGCCAGGTGACAGCAAGCGCAATGATGGCGAGCGCCGAGGATTGATAAGCCTGGTTGGCGCCGACGAGCTGCATGTAAGGGCCGAAAGCCGGACGATTGAGCAGCGAGGCCATCGTGAATTCGCCCATGACGATCGCCAGCGTGATGAATGCGCCGGAGAGGACGCCGCTCATGACATTGGGGAAAATGCAGCGGAGCATGATGGTTGTCCACTTCGCGCCAAGGCTTTCTGCGGCTTCCGTCAGGGTGCCGACATCGATCGTGCGCATCGCCGTGTCGACTGAACGATACATATAGGGGAGCGCCAAGACAATATAGGAGCAGACAAGAAGGAAGTTCGTCGTCTGCTCGAAGCCTGTCAAAGGCAGGATCGATGACGAATTGTAGAGGCGCAGATAGCCGAAGACGATGACGATGGCGGGGATGACCAGCGGCATCAGCGTGATGAACTCGACGATCGGGCGTATTTGGGGCAAACGGAGGCGCACCCAATAAGCCGTAGGCACCACGATCAACATGCCGAAGATGATGGTCAGCAAGGCCATGAGCATCGAATAGCCGAACGCATACAGGAAGTGAGCGTCCGAAACGACTGATGCATAGGCGTCAAAACTATAGGCGTCGCGACGCATGCGCAGTGAGAATTCCAGCGTACCGATGAGCGGAACGATGAAATAGATAGCGCCGATGACAACAGCGATCCAGGCAAAGAATTTTTGCAGCTTCATTTCTGCCACCGTTCCGCGCGAATACGCATGATGATGTAGATCACATTGGAAATGCCAGTGATGACGATCATGCCGAGCGCCATTGCATAGCCGAGATTGGCGTTGTGCAGCACGTCGCCGCGGATTTGCGCGTAGAGCTGGATCGGGATGATGTTCAGCGAGCTGCCCGTCAGCGCGATGGCCGTTGCGATGGCGCCGAAGGCGTTGGCAAACAGCAGCAGCGTCGTGCCAAGCAGGCTCGGCCAGAGAATGGGGAGCGCCACCATGAGCCAATATTGTCTCGTGGTCGCCCCGAGGATGGATGCGGCTTCACGCCATTCCTTTTTCATGCCGTCCAGCGCCGGCGTGATAATCAGCACCATCAGCGGAATCTGGAAGTACATATAGGTGATGGTCAAGCCGACGAAGCTGTAGAGATTGAAGCCTGTGGAATAGAGATTGAAACCCAACCAATCCCTCATCAGCAGCGTGACGAGGCCCAGGCGACCGATCGTGGCGATGAACGCAAAAGCCAGTGGTACGCCGGCGAAATTTGAGGCGACACCGGAAAAGGTAAGGAAGGCATGGCGCACCCAGGCCGGAAGTCCGCCCATGACCAGCGCCCAGGCCAGATAAAAGCCGATCAACGCGCCGCCGAGCGCCGAGGCGACCGAAACCCTGATGCTGATCCAATAGGAGTCCAAGATGGATTTCGTGAACAGATCGCCGATGTTCTTCAGCGTCAGGCCGCCGTCCGGCGTCAGAAAAGCGCCAGCGATCAGATAGATTGTCGGCAAAATCAGAAACAGCAGCGCGAAGATCAGGAAGGGCGCTATGCCCAGCCAGTCAACGACCACGCGTTTGTTGATCAAGGGCGTGGTGCTGATGGTCGATGTTGTCACGGTGCTCATGATTGGCCCAATCCGCGGCGTCAAAAAACGGAAAACCTCCCCGCCGAAGCGGGGAGGCCAAGTCAGTTGTGATTACTGCACGTTCGAACCGACGACGGAATCCCACTTCGTGGTGATGGCGGTCTTGCCGGCATCCTGTTCTTCTAGCGTCGGGAAGACGGCCTTTTCATAGGCGGCAGCCGGCGGCAGCTTGTCGAGAAGTTCCTGCGGAACCTTCTTATTCTTCGCCAGGTCGTTGAAGCGGATCGGGTGGCAATAGCCCTTCAGCCAGCCGATCTGGCCTTCGTCGGAATAGAGGAATTCCATCCAGAGCTTGGCAGCGTTCGGATGCGGAGCGAAAGCCGAGATCGCCTGGACGTAGACACCAGCGATAACGCCGGAAGCCGGAACAGTGACGTCGACCGGCGGGTTGCCGTTCAGGCTGTCGCGCCAGGAGAGACCGTTGTAGTCCCAGGCGACGACGATCGGGGTTGCACCCTGAGCCAGCGAGGCGGACTTGCCGATGACCGGAACGAAGTTGCCGGCCTTGTTGAGCTTCGCGAAGTAATCGAGACCGGCGGCGCCGATCTTGGCGGCGTCCTTTTCGCCGGCTGCGAGGCCGGCGGCGTAGACGGCCTGAACTGCCTGGTTCGACGTGCGCGGGTCACCAGCGAGCGAAACGGTGTTGGCATATTCCGGCTTCAGGAGGTCAGCCCAGTCCTTCGGCGGGTTCTTCACGACGTCCTTATTGGTGACGAAAGAGAGAACACCGTAGTAGTCGCCGTACCAGTAGCCTTCGGCATCCTTGGCGCTGTCCGGAATGGAATCCCAGGTGGAAACCTTGTACGGCTGCAGCAGGCCTTCCTTCTTGGCCGTCGGGCCGAAAGAGAGACCGACGTCGATCACGTCGGGAGCCTGCGGGCCGGTGTTGCCCTTGTTGGCGCGGATTGCCTCGACTTCATCGCCCGAACCGGCATCCGGATTCAGTTCGTTGACTTCGATGCCGTATTTCGCCTTGAACGCAGCGATCAGGTCGCCATAACCGCACCAGTTGTGGGGCAGGGCGATCGTGGTCAGCGTGCCTTCCTTCTTAGCGGCAGCGATGAGATCGGCGCTCGGTTCTGCGGCCGCGATAGCCGTCGAAGCGACGAGCATCGCCGTAGAAATTGTCAGAAGACGATGAATTTTCGAGATCACTGCATTTCCTCCTTTTGGGTTTTCAGTGTCTGGCGTTGCTGTTAATGACGTTACATGAAGGTTGTGTGACGACTTCAAAGTGTTGCGTTTGCTGAAAACGCAGTCGATTTTTGCTTCTAATCGACAAGTATGACAGTCGCTGTATTTCACACCCTTCACGGACCGTTATTTTCTGTTTTCATTCCCCTTCAACTTAGCTTGCGAAACAGCTTGGTTTGCTCGAAAAGACCTTCCAGTGTCTTCATACGCTCGCTTGTCTCGTCCCATGTCGAGCTTTGTACAGCTTCGATCAGGGCTTCGACGATGAAGAGGGTGACAACCGATGAATCCCAGGCGGACGGCGCCTCGATCTGCACGCGGAACGTGTATTTCGCATGCTTGGCGGCGGGCGTTGCCCACTGGTCGGTGAAGACGATGATTTCCGCGCCACGCCGGCGGGCGGCGGCGGCCAGATTGACCATTTCCTGCTCGTAACGCCTGATATCGAATATGACGAGCAGATCGCCCGGATTCATGTTCAGGACATATTGCGGCCAGGTGCTGGAATTGGAGGAGAGCAGCGTCGTGTTGGGGCGGATGACCTGCATATGGGTGAAGAAATACTCGGCAAGCGCCCCTGTAATGCGCCCGCCCACGAAATAAAGGCCGCGTTTTCTTTCCGACAGCAGCGCGGCAACGCCATCGAAGGTCGCCACGTCGATATCCGACAGGGTCTGTCGCAGGTTGCCCATGATGGCGTCGGCGAAACGATTGAGGATATGCGTGCCTGGCGCGTTGGATGCCCAGCGATCGTGCTTCGTCAGGGGGTTGGAGATCGTTGCCTCGACTTCTTGATGAAGATGGGCCTGGAAGTCCGGATAGCCTTTGTATCCGAGTTTCTGCACCATGCGTGCGACTGTCGGGGTCGAAACCCGCGCATTCTCGGCGACGGTGGTAATGCTGCCCAACCCGGAAACGGGATAATTGTCGAGCAGGCTCTTGGCGAGCTGCTTTTCGGCGCGCGTCAGCGTGTCAAAGCGCGCATTGATTACGTCTGAAACTGTTTTCGACGCATTGTTCACTCGATTTTAGCTCCCCGGAACGGTCTGATGCCGCTTTCCTTGCAGGATATAACAACGCTGTCACATTTCGAGTCAATGTCACAAATGAAGAAATAATTTCAGTTTCCAGTTGACAGCGGCGAAAACCTGAAGAATTCTTTTCTTATAAACATTTTGTTAATCGGCAATGGGGCGTCTCCGATGCTCGCGCAGCAAGGTATTTTGACGAAGGCAGACGGCGATTGCGTTGCGGTCGAAAGACCGGACGGAAGCAGTGCGGTTTTGCTCGTCTGTGAGCATGCCTCCCGCGCGCTTCCAGAACGGTTCGGCGACCTCGGGCTTTCCGTTGAGGCGCTTTCCAGCCATATCGCGTGGGATCCGGGCGCACTCGCGGTTGCAAGGGGAATTTCCGCCGGCTTGAATGCCACCTTGGTTTTTCAGCGCTTCTCCCGGCTGATCTATGATTGCAACAGGCCCCCCGAAAGCGCCGGTGCCATGCCGGAGACGAGCGAGATCTATACGATCCCTGGAAATCAGCACTTGGGCGAGGCGGATAGAAAAGCGCGTACGGAAGGGCTCTACATCCCGTTTCACGATCGCATTCGGGCGCTCTTGAAGGAGCGGGCGGCGCGCGGACAAAAAACCGTGATCGTGACAATCCATAGCTTCACGCCGGTCTATAATGGCAAGCCGCGGGCAGTGGAGCTTGGCATTCTGCATGATGAAGACCGTTGGCTGGCCGATCGCATGCTTGATGCAGCAGCTGAGGCACCGCTCTATCAGACAGAGCGCAATCAGCCTTACGGTCCTCAAGACGGTGTCACCCATACGTTGAAGCTGCATGGGCTCGCCAATGGTCTGCATAACGTAATGATCGAGGTCCGCAACGACCTCATTCGAGATGACGTCGGTCAAGGGGTCATGGCCGATTATCTGACGGGGCTTCTCCAGAGCAGTCTGGAAGCCTGAGCATAAAAGAAAAAGACCCCGGGGAGCAGTTCAACTGCGATCGGGCCGCATGGCGAAATGTCAGCGGTCAATGTGACACATGGTTCTCCGCAATCCCGCGGACGACCGGGCTTTAGGGGGAATGGCATGGCTGATTATACAGAGTCAGACAAGAAGCAGGATGTCCAGATCCTGCACTCCATGGGCTACGCTCAGGAGTTGGAACGGCGGATGAGTTCATTCTCGAATTTCGCCGTGTCCTTCTCGATCATCTGCATTCTATCCGGCGGCATCAATTCGCTGGCTCAAGCGACATCGGGTGCGGGCGGTGCCGCTATTGGTATCGGCTGGCCTGTCGGCTGCTTCATATCGCTCGTCTTCGCTGTGGCGATGGCCCAGATCAGTTCGGCCTATCCGACGGCCGGCGGTCTCTACCACTGGGGCTCGATCCTCGGCAATCGCTTCACCGGCTGGCTGACGGCCTGGTTCAACCTGCTCGGCCTCGTCACCGTCCTCGGCGCCATCAATGTCGGCACCTATTACTTCTTCGTCGGCGCATTCGGCGGCTACTTCAACATGACCGACACCACGCTGGTGCGCATCGTGTTCCTGGTGGTCATCACAGGTCTGCAGGCGCTGGTCAATCACATGGGTATCGGCTTGACGGCGAAGCTGACCGACTTCTCCGGTTATCTGATCTTCGCAACCTCGATCCTTCTGGCGGCTGTTTGCCTGATCGCTGCGCCGTCCTATGATTTTGCGCGGCTTTTCACCTTCACCAACTATTCCGGTCTGGCGACGATTGCTGCCGACGGCTCGGCAACCGGTGCCCCGGTCTGGCCGCAGGTTTCGACTTTCTGGGTCTTCGCGCTCGGCCTTCTGCTGCCGATCTACACGATCACCGGTTATGATGCCTCGGCCCATACGTCGGAAGAGACAGTGAAAGCCGCCCATTCCGTTCCGCGCGGCATGGTGTCGTCGGTTCTGTGGTCGGCGCTCTTCGGCTACATCATGCTTTGCTCGTTTGTGCTGATGCTGCCGAATATGGACGATGCCGCCAAGCAGGGCTGGAACGTGTTCTTCTGGGCAATGGACGCACAGGTCAATCCCATCGTGAAGGACATTCTCTATCTGCTGATCTTCATCAGCCAGTGGCTGTGCGGTCTCGCAACGGTAACCTCGGTTTCGCGCATGATCTTCGCCTTCTCGCGTGACGGCGGTCTGCCGGGATCCAAGGCTCTGTCTCGGGTCAGCCCGAAATACCGCACGCCGGTTTCGGCGATCTGGACTGGGTCGATCCTTTCCGTCCTGTTCGTCTGGGGGTCGTCGCTGGTATCGATCGGCGATACGCCGGTTTACACCATCGTCGTCTCGTGCACCGTCATCTTCCTGTTCTTCTCCTTTGCGATCCCGATCACGCTCGGCCTTTTCGCATGGGGTACGACGAAGTGGGACAAGATGGGCCCTTGGAACCTCGGGGAAGGTCTGTTCAAGCTATTTGCCGTGCTGTCGATCATCGCGATGATCATCATCTTCGTTCTCGGCATTCAGCCGCCGAACGACTGGGCGGGCATTATCACCGTCGGCTTCCTGGTTCTGACGGCCATCGTCTGGTTCGGCTTCGAGCGCCGTCGCTTCAAGGGCCCGCCGATCGGCGATGCCATTGCCAAGCGCAAGGCTGAGATCGCGGCAGCGGAAGCCGCCGTCGGCGAGACGTAAGCGAAGTCTAATCTTTGCGAGCAATGGGGTCGCAGACCTGCGACCCTTTTCACCGGTAGCGACACGGCGGCACGCGCGCGGATTATCCCGCAAGGCGGTATCGTTCGGCAGGCCGACGTTTCAATTCATTGTTCAGGCGGACCAAATTATGAGCAGCAGCTATACGTTCGACGACCTCAAGCGAGATGTGGCCGAAGGGCTCATCGATACGGTTCTGGCATGTCAGGTCGACATGCAGGGCCGGTTGATGGGCAAACGCTTCCAGGCGGAATTCTTCATCGAGAGCGCCTGGAAGGAAACGCATAGCTGCAATTATCTGCAGGCGACCGACATCGAGATGGAGACCGTCTCCGGCTACAAGTCGACGAGCTGGGAGAAGGGTTATGGCGACTATACCATGAAGCCAGACCTTGCCACGCTGCGCCGCATTCCTTGGCTGGAAGGCACGGCGCTCGTCCTTTGCGATGTGCTTGACCATCATACACATGAGGAAGTTGCGCATTCTCCGCGCGCCATTCTGAAGAAGCAGGTGAAGCGATTGGAAGCCATGGGGCTCAAGGCCTACATGGCTTCGGAGCTCGAATTCTTCCTGTTCGACCAGAGCTATGACAGCGCGCGCGAAGCTGGCTATCGCAACATGAAGCTCGCCAGCGGCTATAACGAGGACTACCACATCTTCCAGACCACCAAGGAGGAAGAAGTGATGCGGGCGATCCGCACCGGCCTTCAGGGCGCGGGCATCCCAGTGGAGAATTCGAAGGGCGAGGCTTCGGCGGGGCAAGAGGAAATCAACGTCCGTTACGCCGACGCGCTTGATATGGCCGACCGCCATGCCATCATCAAGAACGGCTGCAAGGAGATCGCCTGGTCGAAGGGCAAGGCAATCACCTTCCTCGCGAAGTGGAATTACGGTGCCGCCGGAAGCTCCTCGCACATCCATCAATCCCTCTGGAGCCTCGACGGAAAGAGCCCGAAGTTCTTCGAAGAAGGCGGCAAATACGGCATGTCGCCGATGATGAAGCACTATGTCGCCGGGCTTCTGACCCATGCCAGCGAGATCACCTATTTCCTGGCGCCCTATATCAATTCCTACAAGCGCTTCATGGCCGGCACCTTCGCGCCGACCAAGGCGATCTGGAGCAAGGATAACCGTACCGCCGGTTACCGCCTGTGCGGCGAGGATACGAAATCGATCCGCATCGAATGCCGTGTCGGGGGCTCGGACCTCAATCCTTACCTGGCTTTTGCGGCTCTGATCGCAGCCGGTATCGATGGTATCGAAAACAAGCTTGAACTCGAGGCGCCGTTTGTCGGCGACGCCTATGGCGCGCGCGAAGTTCGCGAGATACCGCGCACGCTGCGCGATGCCACGACTGCCTTGACGACGTCGAAGATGCTGCGTGCCGCCTTCGGGGATGATGTCATCGATCACTACACCCGCGCTGCCGAATGGGAGCAGGAGGAATACGATCGTCGTGTGACCGATTGGGAAGTGGCGCGCGGATTCGAAAGAGCGTAAGGCTTTTGCGATCTGCCTCCTGCCCGATTTTCATTTTATGATCGGGCAGGGCGCTGGGATGTTTTGTCTGTCCGCCGTTTCTCTTTTGAATGCGGCCCTGCTTGCACAACATCCGGGCAATCAACGGATGACCAAGAAAACAGGAATTCGATCATGACCATGATCACATGCGTCTCTCCGGTGAACGGAGAGGTTTATGCCGAGCGTCCGGCACTGTCGCTGGAAGCTGGCAAGGACGTCGTGGCACGCGCCCGCAAGGCGCAGAAGGATTGGGCGCGTAGTCCGCTGGAGGATCGTGTCCAGCTCGTGCTGAAGGGTGTGGCTCGGCTCAATGAGATGGCCGATGTCGTCGTGCCGGAGCTTGCCTGGCAGATGGGCCGTCCGATCAAGTATGGCGGCGAATATCGCGGCTTCAACGAGCGCTCGAACTATGTAGCCTCGATCGCCGCCGACGCACTGGCACCCTTGGTCGTCGAGGATAGTGCCAATTTCGCCCGCCGCATCGAGCGCGAACCGCATGGCGTGGTCTTTGTCATCGCGCCCTGGAATTATCCCTACATGACGGCCATCAACACGGTCGCCCCGGCGCTAATGGCCGGCAATACCGTCATTCTCAAGCACGCAAGCCAGACACTGCTCGTTGGCGAGCGGCTGGTGCAGGCTTTCGTCGAGGCCGGCGTTCCCACCGATGTCTTCCAGAATGTCTTCCTGGATCATGAAACCACCTCGGCGCTGATTGCCGCCGGCAGCTTCAACTTCGTCAATTTCACCGGCTCCGTCGAAGGCGGCCGGTCGATCGAGCGTGCGGCCGCCGGCACCTTTACCAGCCTTGGCCTCGAGCTTGGCGGCAAGGATCCGGGCTATGTCATGGAAGACGCCGATCTGGACGCCGCCGTCGACACGCTGATGGATGGCGCGACCTATAATTCCGGCCAGTGCTGCTGCGGCATCGAGCGCATCTACGTGCATGAATCGCTCTACGACAATTTTGTCGAGAAGTCGGTTGCCTGGGTTTCGAACTATAAGCTCGGCAATCCGCTGGATCCTGAGACGTCGCTCGGGCCGATGGCGCATAAGCGCTTTGCCAAGGTCGTGCGTGAGCAGATCGCCGATGCGGTTGCCAAGGGCGCCGAGGCGCTGGTCGATCCGAAGCTGTTCCCGGCCGATGACGGCGGCGCCTATCTTGCGCCGCAGGTCCTCGTCAATGTCGATCATTCCATGGCCTTCATGCGCGAAGAAACCTTCGGTCCAGCGGTCGGCATCATGAAGGTGAAGAGCGATGCGGAAGCGCTGGAACTGATGAACGACAGTCCCTACGGTCTGACGGCTTCGCTCTGGACCAAGGATGTCGAGCGCGCCTCACGTATCGGCCGCGAAATCGAAACCGGCACCGTCTTCATGAACCGCGCCGATTATCTCGATCCGGCTCTGTGCTGGACCGGCGTCAAGGAAACCGGCCGCGGCGGCTCGCTGTCGATCATCGGCTTCCACAATCTGACGCGCCCGAAATCCTATCATCTGAAGAAAGTAACAGCATGAGCACTATCTCAGCCAATTGGAGCTATCCGAACGCCTTCAAGCTCGGTCGTGGCCGTATCAAGGAGCTCGCGGACGCCTGCAAGAGCCTGGGCATGAAGAAGCCTCTCCTGATCACCGACCGGGGACTTGCCTCGATGGCGATCACGGCGACGGCCTTGGATATTCTGGAGGATGCAGGTCTCGGTCGCGCCATCTTCGCTGACGTCGATCCGAATCCGAACGAGAAAAATCTCGAAGCTGGCGTGAAAGCGTTTAAGGACGGCGGCCATGATGGCGTCGTCGCCTTCGGCGGCGGCTCCGGCCTCGATCTCGGCAAGTGCGTCGCCTTCATGGTCGGCCA
Source organism: Martinezella dioscoreae (assembly GCF_009176305.1). GTDB lineage: Bacteria > Pseudomonadota > Alphaproteobacteria > Rhizobiales > Rhizobiaceae > Rhizobium > Rhizobium dioscoreae. The sequence continues at coordinate 841,367 of NZ_BLAJ01000001.1, forward strand.
GAGCCGGCCGGTCTGGGATTTCGAAGATATCGGCGACTGGTGGACCCGCGCCAGCGTCGAAGGTATCGCGCCGATCGTCGCCGTACCGACGACCGCCGGCACCGGTTCGGAAGTCGGCCGCGCCAGCGTCATCACCAATTCCGCGACGCATGTGAAGAAGATCATCTTCCATCCGAAATTCCTGCCCGGCGTCGTCATTGCCGATCCGGAGCTGACCGTCGGCATGCCGAGGATCATCACCGCCGGTACTGGCATGGATGCCTTTGCGCATTGCCTGGAAGCCTATTCCTCACCCTTCTACCATCCGATGTCGGCCGGCATCGCGCTGGAAGGCATGCGCCTGGTCAAGGAATTCCTGCCGCGCGCCTATCGTGAGGGAACAGATCTCGAAGCCCGGGCCAACATGATGAGTGCTGCCGCCATGGGCGCCGTCGCCTTCCAGAAGGGGCTCGGCGCCATCCACGCGTTGTCGCATCCGATTGGCGCCGTCTACAACACGCATCACGGCATGACCAATGCTGTCGTCATGCCAGCTGTCCTGCGCTTCAACCGCAAAGCCATCGAAGAAAAGATTGCGCGCGCCGCCGCCTATCTTGGCATTTCGGGTGGTTTCGACGGCTTCTATGATTATGTGCTGAAGCTACGCTCGGAACTCGGCGTGCCGGAAAGCCTCTCGGCTATGGGCATTGCACCTGACCGGATCGACGAACTCTCCGCCATGGCAATCGAAGATCCGAGTGCCGGCGGCAATCCGGTGCCGATGACGCTCGAAAACACGAAGGCTTTGTTCCGCGACTGCTTCTGATACGCCGCCGAACTACCTGACGCGCCGGATGAAAAATAGCGGTGCGTTTGATATTTCAAGACAAAGAAAAAGCCGCCGAGTTTTCCCGGCGGCTTTTTTGTGTAAGCATGTCTGGCAATCAGTCTACGAATTCGACGACGACGCCGGGCTTGACCATTTTCGCGAGCTCAGTCGCATCCCAATTGGTGAGACGGACACAGCCGTGGCTCTGCGACTTGCCGATCCGCGAGGGATCCGGCGTGCCGTGGATGCCATAGGTCGGTTTCGACAGGGCCATCCAGACCGTACCGACCGGGCCGTTCGGGCCAGGCGGAATGTTCAGAACCTTGTCGTTGGCGCCCTGCTGGAAGTTGATCTTTGGATTGTAGGTATAGCCAGGATTGAAGGCGACGCGCTCGACTGTGACAGTGCCTGACGGCGAGGGCGTGTCTGCGGAACCAATGCTGGCCGGGTAGGCTGCGATCAGCGTGCCGTTGGCATCATAGGCGAAAACCTGCTTGCGGCCCTTATCAGCCAGGATCTTGGCAACTGTGCCGGTCTTGCCGGGGCCTGTATTGACGACCTTGATGATGCTGCCGGGCACGGTGAAATCGACGCCGGGGTTGAGCGCCTTCAGGTAGCCTTCATCCATATGAAAGCGCTCCGCCAGCATTTCGGTCGTCGACGTGTAGCCGAGGGAAGGCATCTGGGACTTCGCGGCATAGTCCTCAGGGATCGAAGCGACGTAGGGGCCTGCGGCGTCGGCAGCGGTGATCGTATAGTTGACGATCGGCATGCCGCCGGACATGCGCAGCTGTTCGAGGATCGCGTCGGTATTGTTGGGGTCGAGCGTTTGCCCGGTCATCTGCTGATAGGCATAGATCGCCTTGGTGACGTTTGCGCCCATGCGGCCGTCGATCGCACCAGGCGAAATACCCTGCCGCGCGAGGAAGACCTCCAGCGCGGTAATCTCCATCTTCGACTTGCCCTTGAGCGTGATGACGGGTTCGGCCGGTGGTGGCTTGTTGACGATATCAGGTGCGCCCTGTTGCGGATCGATTGACGCGTAATCACTGCCGTTCTGGTTCGCCTGGCCCCGGTTCTGGCCTGGTAAGGGCTGATTGTCGAGCGGCTGGCGCTGGATATCGCTGTCACGCGGAATGCCGCCGGTGATCACGCTACGATCCTGCTGACCGTAACCATTATCGGGAGCGCCGTCGTAATTTCCGTAGCTGTCGGTACGATACTGACGATAGTCCTGGTAGTTGCCGTTGTTGGAAAGCTGCGTATCGCCATAGCGGCTGCCGTTATCAGCGTAGCTGTCGCGAGCGGGCGCGCGGGGATAATAGGTGCTGGCCTTCATCTCCGTGGCGACGATATTGCCATAGGCATCGATCAGAACCCGGCGGCCGCGTCCGTCGCGCGCCATGGAATATCCACCACCATAAGGATACTGATCAAGAATCCGACCGTCGGGAGTGACGAGAACCGTGTTGCCGTTGCTGCTGCGATAATATTGCGCCTGCGCATCGGTGAGGGCGAGCGCAGATACAGCGGCAGTCGTTGCCAGGGCAAAACTCAATTTTACGAACCGGTTCACGTCTGTCGAATCCTCGGGATAGTCGTTCGGCTGACACACACATGGCAATTTTGACGCCAGTATGGAGATTTAGATTATCATGCTGAATAAAATATAAAAATTTATGTGATCAAGGCTTCAAGTTAAGATTTGGTAAGCCAAATAACCGTTTATTTCAGTCGCGCGCCACCTTGGGACAGCACCTGCGCTCGGCGCCGATCAGGGAGGATTTTAGGGATGATGGATTTTTCTGCGGCCAAGGGGCCGAAATTGACGCTGGACGAGGGTTCTGTGCTGGATATCGGCGCCTGCATCGTCGAGGGCAACAATCTCGCGCCCGGAAGTGCCGTTCCCGACGATGGCGATCCGCGTATCAGTCATTCCGTGGAAGGCTTCCTCTTCACCTGCGGGCCGGATCATATCCGCCATCCAGAGCCGATGTCCGGCGCCTATGAAGGCAAGCGCTATCCGCTGCATGGTTCCTTCTCGTCTCATCCAGCCAAAATTCTCTGGACCAAATTCGAGAATGGTAACGCGGAATGCCGCGCCGATATCGATGTCATCACAGCCGAACGCCGCACCGCAAGGCTGGAACGTCTTTGGCGGATCGATGGCGCAACCGGCGAAGTCTCGCTTGCCGACCGCATCGTCAATACGAGTACCGAGGCGATGCCGGTCTTTTTGATGTACCATATGAATATCGGCGGCAAATGGTTCGATAGCGGCACGCGCCTTGCCGGACAGATGCTGGAGAATGGCGGCTTTCCCTGGACCTTCGGCGAAGAGGGCGGTGATATCTTCTGCGTGCCGGCGCAGGAAAAGGGCGAGGATTGGGCAGAGATCAGCCTCGGACCCATCGCGGCCATTGGTGGGAAGACTCTGAGGGTGCGGTTCGGAACGGACACGCTGCCGTTTCTGCAGGTCTGGCGCAATCAGCGCGCGCCTGCCCATGTGCTTGGCATCGAGCCGGTTTCGCATCGGTGGGTCTCTCGCGAGGAGCTCGAGGAAGCAGGCGAATTCAATATTCTCCAGCCCGGCGAAGCCCGCAATTTCATGCTCAATTTTGCCTTCGTTTGAGAGCGCCCCGCGGTTGACGCTTGGCCTGTGGCGGCGTAGATCAAGGCCACAGTTTTAGAGAGGACATGAACCATGGATATCCGCCCGATCGACGATGAATACTCGGTATCCGGCCAGATTACCGTTGAGGATCTCGACCAGATCAAGGCTCTGGGGTTCAAGTCCATCGTTTGCCATCGCCCCGATGGCGAAAGCCCGGATCAGACGTCGTTCGGCGTCATCGAGGCCCGTGCCAAGGAACTCGGCCTGGAGATTACCCATGTACCCGTCGGCCCGATGGGCGTGACCGAAGAGGCCGTGCAGGGCATGGTCGATGCGCTGGACGAGTTTCCGCGCCCGATGCTTGGCTACTGCCGCTCGGGCGCACGCTCGACGGCGATCTATCAGAAGACGCATCACATTCGCGGCTGAACGGGTCCTTCCCCGGCCTTTTGATTGAGGGCAGACCCTGGGTCATGCCTTTTACCTATCGAAGAACAACACCAGGAGAAAACCATGAGCATCAAGCGCATCGACGTTGGCGCCCGCATGAGCGGCGCTGTCATCCATGGCAACACCGTCTATCTCGCCGGTCAGGTTGGTGAAGGCGAAAGCGTCACCGATCAGTGCAAGTCGGCACTCGCCGAAGTCGACCGCCTGCTGGGTGCTGCCGGCACCAACAAGTCGAAGATCCTGCAGACGCTCATCTACCTCTCCGACATTTCCTACTTCGCCGAAATGAACGCCGCCTGGGAAGCATGGGTCGATCCGGCCAACACGCCGGCCCGTGCGACCAGCGAAGCTAAGCTCGCAGCGCCGAAGTACAAGGTCGAATTCATCGTAACGGCAGCACTCGACTAAGTCGGGCCGGCGTATTTTTGAAAGGCCGGTGGGCTCGCGCTCATCGGCCTTTTGTTTGCGCAATTTCCGTCAGGGTGCGGGAGGGCGTGATCGCTTCCGGGTCGAGCGCGATCTCGATGATGGCCGGTTTGCCGCTGGCGCGCGCCCGCTCGAAGGCCGGGCCAAACTCTTCCGTCGCTTTCACCGTCTCGCCGTGGCCGCCATAGGCGCGGGCAAGGGCCGCGAAATCAGGATTGTCGAGTGTCGTGGCGCTGACACGGCCGGGATATTCCCGCTCTTGATGCATGCGGATGGTGCCGTACATGCCATTATTGATGACCAGGGCGATCAGTGGGAGGCCGTATTGAACGGCGGTCGCAAATTCCTGGCCATGCATCATGAAACAGCCGTCGCCGGCAAAGCAGATCACTTCGCGCTCGGGAAAGAGCTGTTTCGCGGCAACCGCAGCCGGCAGGCCATAGCCCATCGAGCCGGAGGTAGGCGCTGCCTGCGTGTTGAAACGGCGGAAGCGATGGAAGCGGTGCAGCCAGGTCGCGTAGTTGCCGGCACCGTTGGTGAAGATCGCATCATCGGCCGTATTTGCTTCGATCCAGTCCATGATGCGGCCCATATGGACGGCGCCGGGGCACTGTTGCGGTGTCTTTGACCAGGCAAGATAGGCCGCGTGCATGTGTTCCGTACGCTCGGCCCATGGTGTCGCGGTTGGCGCATCGAGCTCCGCGAGAGCCTCAACGAAATCCGCCGGGCTGGCACAGATCGCCAGGTCCGGACGATAGACGCGGCCAAGTTCCGAGGGATCGGCATGGACGTGGACAAGCTGCTGGCGCGGGTAGGGGATATCGACCAGTGTGTAGCCGGAGGACGGCATTTCGGAGAGGCGGCCGCCGAGAAGAATCAGTAGGTCCGCTTCCTTGATTTCCCTTGCCAGCGCTGGATTGATGCCGATGCCGACATCCCCGGCATAATTGGGATGCAGATGATCGAACAGCATCTGCCGCCGGAAGGAGCAACCGACCGGCAGTTTGAAACGCTCCGCGAATTGCTTGATGCCGGCAACCGCTTCCTCGTTCCAGCGCGTGCCGCCGAGAATGACCATCGGTCGCTGCGCAGTCGCAAGGCGCTGGCGGAGATCGGCAAGCTGGTGGCGGCCCGGATGAGCGGCAACAGGGGCATAGGGCAGCGCTTGCGGCGCGTCGACCTCATCGCGCAGCATGTCCTCGGGCAGGGTCAGCACCACGGGACCGGGGCGACCCGATGTTGCTACAGCGAAGGCGCGGGTGACGAATTCCGGGATGCGGGCGGCATCGTCGATCTCTCCGACCCATTTGGCGAATTCGGTAAAGGCCCTGCGAAACTCCACCTCCTGAAAGGCTTCGCGTTCGCGGGCATCACGCTGGACCTGACCGATGAACAGGATCATCGGGATCGAATCCTGCCGTGCAATATGAAGGCCGGCGGAGGCGTTTGTGGCACCTGGGCCGCGGGTGACCATGCAGATGCCGGGTTCGCCGGTCAATTGGCCCCAAGTATCCGCCATCATTGCCGCGCCGCCCTCCTGGCGGCAAACGAGCACCTTGATATCGCTGTCATGCAGGGCATCGAGCACGGCGAGAAAGCTCTCGCCCGGTACGCAGGAAATGCGCTGCACGCCATTGGCCTTCAAAGCCTCGACGATGAGTTGCCCGCCCGTTCGCTTCATGTCCCCGCCTTTCCCTCCAGTTCGGCCAATTCAGCCAGAACTTCCTCCTGATGTTCGCCGAGGCGCGGGCTTGGCCGCGTATAGACCAACGGCGTTTCCGACAGCACGATCGGCGTGCGCACGCTCGGAATGACGGTGCCGGCGCTATCCTCCAGATCGATCCTCAGGCCGCGTGCCACAATCTGCGGATCGGCGAACATGTCCTCGATCGTATTGATGGCACCGGCCGGAACGGCGTTGGCCGCGCAGGCTTTCAGCAGCTCCGCCTTGTTCCACTTCAGCGTCTCCGCCGAGATGAAAACCCGAACCTCGTTGCGGTTGGCAACGCGGGCCTTGTTCGTCGCATAGCGCTCGTCGTTGGCATGGGTTTCCACTCCGAGAATGGCGCACAGGCGCCGGAACTGTCCATCATTGCCGACAGCAAGGATGAGATAGCCATCGGCGGTGGGCACGACTTCATAGGGTGAGATATTCGGATGAGCGTTGCCGAGCCGTACGGGCGGCTTGCCGGAGATCAGATAGTTCATGTTCTGGTTGGCGAGCACGGCCGATTGCACATCGAGCAGCGCCATGTCGATGAGTTGTCCTTCCCCTGTCTTCAGAGCGTGGATCAGGGCGGCTTCGATTGCCGAGACGGCATAGATGCCGGTAAAGATATCCGCGATCGCAACACCGGCTTTCATCGGCTGTCCGTCCGGTTCGCCTGTGATCGACATGAAGCCGGACATGCCCTGGACGATATAGTCATAGCCGGCGAGACTGGCATAGGGTCCGGTCTGGCCGAAGCCGGTAATCGAACAATAGACGATCCGGGGATTGATCTTCTTCAGGCTTTCATAATCCAGCCCGTACTTTACCAAGCCGCCGAGCTTGAAATTCTCGATCACCACATCCGCCGTCTTCACCAGCCGGCGTACCAGCTCTTGGCCTTCCTGGGTCTTGAGATCGGCGATTACCGAGCGCTTGCCGCGATTGGCGGAGTGATAATAGGCAGCGGAGAGATTTTCGCCATCCTTGCCCTCGACGAAGGGCGGCCCCCATTGGCGGGTGTCGTCGCCGCCGTCGGGATTTTCCACCTTGATGACATCGGCGCCGAGATCGGCCAGCATCTGCCCCGCCCAGGGACCGGCAAGCACGCGGGCAAGCTCAATGACACGAATACCGGAAAGGGGAGGTTTCTTGGTTTTCTGGTCTGTCATGTCTGTCCGCTCTCCCGCTTAGGGCGTGAATGCTGTTTCAGATGTATCGGATACGGGTTTGGAAGCAAAGCGCCGCTCGCGCCAGAGAATATAAAGCCCCGAGCCGATGATGATGAGGATGCCGAGCCATTTGATCGCATCCGGGAAATTGTCGAAGACGAGCCAGCCGAAGATCGTTGCCGAAACGATCTCGAAATACTGCAGCGGCGCGAGCGTCGAAGCTTGTACTGCGCGATAGGCATAGACTGTTAGGATGCCGGAGGCGGCCGCAGTCGCGCCGACGCCGAGCAAATAGAGCATTGCTGTCAGATCTGGAATAACCGGATAAAGGATTACAGATCCCGTCGCCTTGCCGATGCCAAGCAAGATCAGACTGAAGCCTATACCCCATAGTCCCGTTTGGAACTGCAGCGGCCACGCATCTTCGGTGTGGGAGACGACGCGCGTGATCATCACATAAACCGCAACGCAGAGTGCCGTGACGACGGGCAGCAGGGCAACGAAACCGACTTCCTGAAAGCTCGGCTGGATGATCAGCATGGCACCAAGAAAGCCGACTGCGCAGGCCGTGTAACGACGCCAGCCAATGGTTTCCTTGAGGAATATACTGCTGAGGATGGTGAGCATCATCGGCTCGACGAAAAAGATGGCAATGGCATCGGCCACTTCCATGACTTGCAGCGCGGTCACGAACGAGACCATGGACAGCGTTAAAAGGGCGGCGCGGATCGCGTGCACGCCGCTATGGCGCCACGACCATACGCCCCACTGTCCGCGCAAGGCCATCATGGGCAGGGCAAAGAGCGACTGAAAGATGAAGCGTGCAGCGGTGACTTCCGCCGGCGGAATGGTGGTTGCCGCGAGTTTGGAGAAGATATCCATGACCGGCGAGAGGACGACGGATAAAAACATCATCGACAGGCCGAAGGTCAGCTCAGATTGCTGCAATCGGACCGAGGAGCCGCTGGGGGTGTTCATTGCAGAATTTCCTTGAGAATCAGGTCTTTGCTACCGCCGTTCTGCACCAGTCGGCAAAGCGGGAGATAGCTTCCTCGGCACCGATTTCGTTAAGCGTCTCGTGCCGCATGTCGGGATAGATCTCGGTGGTGATACGAGAGAAGCCGGCTTTTTTCAAATGCTTTGCCAGCCAGGAAATCGCTTTCGCATTGTCGGTTGCCGGATCCTTGCCGCCGCCGACGAGATGAATCGGCATATCGCGGCGGAGACGATCGAGATGCGCCTTCTGTGGTGCGCGGAAGGTAAGTTCGAACAGGTCGAGCCAGAGCGAGACCGAGGCATCGAAGCCGCAAAGCGGATCAGCGATATATTTGTCCACCTGCCCAGGAATACGCGAGAGCCAGTCGAAATCCGTGCGACGGTTGCTGATCGATTTACCCCAGGTGCCGAAGGTCAGTTTCGGCAGCGGCCCGCTCGGGACGTCCGATCCCTTGAACATGCGCTCCGTTTTCAAGATGAGCTGGGCGGCGCGGCCGGCGAGTCCCGGATTAAAATTGGAATTCCAGACGGTGACCGCATCGAACTTGTCCGAATGCGTGACGACGGTGTTCAGGCTGATCAATCCACCCATGGAATGCCCGAAAAGGATGATCGGCAGGCCGGGATGGGTACTTGCGGCAAGCTCGCGCATGGCGAGCACATCGGTGATCACCTGTTCGACACCATTTCTCCGGGCAAAGCGGCCGATCGGCGCGTCAGGGGCGGTGGTCTCGCCATGGCCGCGATGATCGTGGGCATAGACATGGAAGCCTTGGCCCGCCATCGCATCGGCAAAGGCCCCGTATCGGCGGGAATGCTCGGCAAGACCGTGCGATATCAGCAGGACGCCGCGAGCATCGGTTGCCGCCGGCAAATGATGGTAGGCAAGGGTAGCGCCCGTCGGACTTTTCAGGCGCTTCGTCTCGGCGAACATATATTCGTTCCTCCCCAGTTGGACGAAAGGTTATCATCCGCCCGATTGCAATGGATAGGTAGTAAAGCTCACAGAAATAAATCTTTCCGAGCGCTGCGATTCAGGATTGCGCCCGCTCGCTCAAACTGCTTATTTGTTCCTATAATGTTCTAGTTGGAGGTACGCATGAAGCAGTGGCTTCGGGTATTTACGGTTGTGCTCGTTTCGGTCGGGGCGGCGGCAAGCGCTATGGCGCAGGAGCATAGCCGTGGACGGACGCGCTTTATCCTGGCGGCAAGCTGGGAGCCGGCATTTTGTCAGACGAACCAGAAGAAGGCGGAATGCCGAAACCAGTCGTCGAACAATCATGACGCGACGAATTTCTCCCTGCATGGTCTCTGGCCGATGCGGCAGGAATATTGCGATGTTTCCGAGGATCTGAAACAGGCGGATCGTGGCCGTGACTGGAAGGACCTGCCGGCGGTACAGCTTTCCCAAGACGTGAAGGTAAAGCTTGACAAGGTAATGCCGGGCACACAGTCGGGCCTGGAAAGGCATGAATGGATCAAGCACGGCACCTGCACGAAGCTGAGTGCGGATCAATATTTCTCCATCGCCGCTGGCCTGATCGCCGAGCTCAATACATCTGCTGTGCGCGATCTCTTCGCGCAAAATATCGGCAAGGAGCTGGATGCCGAGAGCATCAAGGCTGCTTTTGACCAGAGTTTCGGCGAGGGCGCCAATGCCCGCATCAAGATGAGCTGCCGCCGTGTTGGCGATGTCAGGATGATTTCAGAGCTGACCATCGGCCTCTCGGAGGATGCGATCGATCCGCAACAAGGCAGTGAGCTGCGGCTCGCCAAACTGATCCAAGGTGCCGGCAGCACCTCCTTCGGCTGCGACCGGGGCGTGGTGGACGCGGCCGGCTTCTGAGAAAATACGGCTTTTCTGACGCGGATAATGCCCTCGGACGAGGTTTCGCCGTTGCCCGAGGGCAGGGTTTCCCCTACATAGCGGCACAACTCGCAACGCTATTCGTCCGTGGAGCAACCCAAGCTATGGCACGTCAGTTCATTTATCATATGGCCGGTCTGAATAAGTCCTATGGCGCCAAGAAAATTCTCGAGAATATCCATCTCTCCTTCTACCCCGATGCCAAGATCGGTATTCTCGGTCCGAACGGTGCAGGTAAGTCGACCGTGCTACGCATCATGGCCGGCCTCGACAAGGAATATACCGGCGAAGCCTGGCTCGCGGAAGGCGCCACCATCGGCTATCTGCCGCAGGAGCCGCAGCTCGATCCCAACAAGACGGTTTTCGAAAACGTCATGGAAGGCGTTGCCAAGAAAACCGAAATCCTCAATCGCTACAACGAATTGATGATGAACTATTCCGACGAGACGGCGGAAGAGGGCGCTAAGCTCCAGGACATCATCGACAGCCAGAACCTCTGGGATCTGGAAAGCCAGGTGGAAATGGCGATGGACGCATTGCGCTGCCCGCCGCGCGATGCCGAAGTCACCAGCCTTTCCGGCGGTGAGCGCCGCCGTATCGCACTTTGCCGCCTGCTTCTCTCGCAGCCGGACCTGCTGCTGCTCGACGAACCGACCAACCATCTCGACGCTGAGACCATTGCCTGGCTGGAAAAGCACCTGCGCGACTATCCGGGTGCAGTGATGATGATCACCCACGACCGCTACTTCCTCGACAATGTTACCGGCTGGATTCTCGAACTCGACCGCGGCCGCGGCATTCCATACGAAGGCAACTACTCCGCCTATCTGCAGGCCAAGGCCAAGCGCATGCTGCAGGAAGCCCGCGAAGAAGCTGGCCGCCAGAAGGCGATCAGCCGCGAACAGGAATGGATCGCCTCCAGCCCCAAGGCCCGTCAGGCCAAGTCCAAGGCGCGTATCAACGCTTACGAACAGCTGGTCGATGCTGCTGAAAATCAGCGTCCCGGTGATGCGCAGATCATCATTCCGGTCAGCGAGCGTCTCGGCCAGGTGGTGATCGAGATGGAGGGCATCACCAAGGGCTTCGAAGGCCGTACGCTGATCAACGATCTGTCGATCAAGCTGCCGCCCGGCGGCATCGTCGGCATCATCGGCCCGAACGGCGCCGGCAAGACGACCCTGTTCAAGATGATCACCGGCCAGGAAAAGCCGGATTCCGGCTCGATCCGCATCGGCGAGACGGTGCATCTCAGCTATGTCGACCAGAGCCGCGACGCGCTTGATGGCAATAAGACGGTATGGGAGGAAATCTCCGGCGGCGCCGAAATCATCAAGCTCGGCAAGTTCGACATGAACTCGCGCGCCTATTGCGGCGCCTTTAACTTCAAGGGCGGCGACCAGCAGCAGAAGGTCGGCAGTCTCTCTGGCGGCCAGCGCAACCGCGTGCACCTGGCCAAGATGCTGAAGTCCGGCGGCAACGTGCTTCTGCTCGACGAACCGACCAACGACCTCGATACGGAAACGCTGGGGGCGCTGGAAAGCGCGCTCGAAAACTTCGCCGGCTGCGCGATCATCATCAGCCACGATCGCATGTTCCTCGACCGCCTGGCCACGCATATCCTAGCCTTTGAAGGTGACGGCCATGTCGAATGGTTCGAAGGCAATTTCGAAGATTACGAACAGGACAAGGTCCGCCGCCTCGGTCCCGATGCTCTCAATCCGGGCAGCCAAGCACACAAGCGCCTGACACGATAAGTTTGCTGTCTTTCCGTCATGGGGAACCCCGGCACGTCCGGGGTTTTTCTTTGCCTTGGGATAGGGCGCAGATATTCCCCAGCCGACAAAAACTAACAGATTTCCGACGCCCGGCCGGCGTCTTCGGTGATTAGCCCTTGCAGAGTTCATTCAAATCACATAAAGATATCTTTATATCTTGATTGGGTGCGAAATGACGGATCTGGTTAAACTCGGCTTGGATGACGTAGTAGACGTGCTGAAGGCGGTCGGCGAGCCGACTAGGCTGCGTCTTCTGGCGCTTCTCGCTGCCGGCGATCTCACGGTGACTGATCTTACCGAAATACTTGGCCAGTCGCAGCCGCGCATTTCCCGGCATTTGAAGCTGCTCGGTGAAGCCGGTCTGATTGATCGTTATCAGGAAGGCGCCTGGGCTTACTTCCGGCTGAAGCAGGAGGGCAAGGCCGTGACGCTGGCCCGCAGCCTGCTGCGCCATACCGCCGAAAAGGATACGGTGCTGCTGCGTGACGGGGAACGTCTCGCCTCCGTAAAGCGTGTTCGCGCCGAGCGCGCCCAGGCCTATTTCAGCCGGAATGCCGCCGAGTGGGATGAGTTGCGTCGCCTCCATGTCGCCGACGAGGATGTCGACAAGGCGCTGATCGATCTCATCGGTCCGCAGCCGATCGACTCCTTCCTCGATCTCGGCACGGGTACGGGCCGGATGCTGCAGCTCCTGGCCGGCCACTATCGCCGCGCCGTCGGCATCGATGCCAGCCGGGACATGCTGGCCGTTGCCCGCGCCAATCTCGACCGGGCCAATATCACCGCCGCCTCGGTGCGGCATGGCGATATTTTCAACCTGCCGCTCGAGCAGCAGGATTTCGATCTCATTACCATCCATCAGGTGCTGCACTTCCTTGATCAGCCGGAGGTTGCCATTAATGAGGCGGCGCGAATGCTGCGGCCCGGCGGCCGGCTTGTCATCATCGACCTCGCGCCGCACGGGCTTGAATATCTGCGTGACGAGCATGCGCATCTGCGTCTCGGCTTCTCGCATCAGACCATGTCGGATTGGCTGAAACTGGCGGGGCTGGATGTGGAGCGCGTGCAGGATCTTCATTCGGGGAGGGAAGGCGGTCAAGCGCTGACCGTGACCATCTGGCTGGCGCGCGACCCGCGGTTGCTGATTGCGTCCGACCAGGGCCACCAGTCATCCCCCATCTTTGCCGGGAGAGTATGATATGTCTTCGAGCTCAGAAAGCCATAACGCGGGTATCCGCATCTCCTTTGAGTTCTTTCCTCCGAAGTCGGAGGAGGCCGAGCAGCAGCTGTGGAACACCGTCGAGGAGCTCAGCGATTGGGACGTTGAGTTTGTTTCGGTTACGTATGGGGCAGGCGGTTCGACCAAAGCGCCGACGCTTTCTGCCGTGCGTAAGATGATCCATGAGACGCCGTTCACGACCGCATCGCATCTGACCTGCGTCGGTGCCACGCGTGAGGACACGCATCGGGTGATCGACGAGTTTCTGGCTACCGGCGTTCGCCGTTTCGTCGCGCTGCGCGGCGATCCGCCGGGTGGTGTCGGCGCGGCCTATCAGCCTCATCCGGGCGGCTATGCCAATGCTGCGGAACTGGTGCAGGCTTTGCGCGAGCGCGGCGATTTTGATATTTCCGTCTCTGCCTATCCTGAAAAGCATCCGGAAAGCCGCGATACGGCAGCCGATATCGATATGCTGAAGCGCAAGGCGGACAATGGTGCCGACCGGGCCCTGACGCAGTTCTTCTTCGATAATGATGCCTTCGAGCGTTATCACGATCGCGTTCGCGCCGCCGGCATCAAGATTCCCGTTGTGCCGGGCATCATGCCGATCCAGAACCTGACGCAACTCAAGCGCTTCGCCGGCGCCTGCGGCACGAATATTCCGACCTGGCTGGACGAGCGTTTTGATGGTTTGGACGAGGATGTCGAGGAGCGCGCCAAGGTCGCAGCTGATGTCGCCGCCGAGCAGATCCAGGATCTGGTGCGCCGTGGTATTCACGAGTTTCATCTTTATACAATGAACCGTTCGGCACTGGTTTCCGCCGTGCTTGAACGGCTGGGCCTTGAGCGCAAGGTGGATGCGCGGGCCGGGGCGGCCGCCTAAAGTACGTCGCGCGAACTCATGAAAAAGCGCATGTCCGGCGGGGCATGCGCTTTTCTAATGAAACAGAGGTTTTGTTAGCTTTTCGGAGTTTGGTCGTTTGCGTATTTCGCCGAAGCCGTCAGATGAAGAGCATCGTCACGACGAAAGCGAAGGCCGCACCGACCACTAGGACGTTGATGGATCGCGTTAATCCCATGTCTTCCTCCTCAGTCAGCCGTTAAATTTTATGTCGAAAATGTGTTGCTTGGAAAGAACATTCGATGCTGCGACGCGGTATCGAATTCGCGGTGTGATTCACGAGCTTTCGGCAACATTTTGATATTGCGTCATAAATGTCGATTGCTGGCTCGATGACGGGCTGTGAATAAATATTAATATGTTGTGACTGCGGACCATCTGAATGGAGCAGGAGATCATATTTCCCGCGTTTTGACGCCGCGTTTCATCCACATGAAAAGCCGCCCATCGAGGACGAGCAGACCTGCGGCGATGAGCAGCATGCCAGCGATTTCGGTCGGCCCCATTCGCTCGCCGAGAAAGAGGAAGCCGAGCAATAACGCGCTCGGCGGCACGAGCAGAGTGACGAGGGAGGTGTTGGTGGCGCCTGCAAGTTCGATGATGCGAAAATAGAGGATGTAGGCGAAAGCAGTCGACAGCAGCGCCAGGCCGAGAATGGCTGCAATTGCCGTCATCGGCGGGGTGGCGAGCGCCCAAGGCTGGTCGATCATCAGCGCAACCGGCAGCATGATGAGCGAGGAACCTGTCAACTGGCCCGCTGCCACAACCGGCGGCGCGATGCCCTTGAAGCGTTTGGCATAAATCGCTGCGAATCCGTAGGAGATTGCTGCCAAGATCGGCAATATGAGTGCCCAGAAGGGTACCGAGCCGCCGCTGGTAACGCTCGGTCCGAGCAACACGATCGTTCCGAGAAGGCCGGTGAGGCAGCCGACTAGCTTGGCCGATGTCAGGCGCTCATCCGTTGTCAGTTGATTGCCGATCAACACGGTCCACATCGGCGTCGTCGCGTTCATGATGGATGCGAGCCCGGCACCCATTTGCGTCTGGCCGCAGAAGATCAGCGTATGCGGTATCGCATTGTTGATTAAGCCCAGCAGCAAAAATTGCGGCCAATAGCGGCGCAGGGACTGATAGATGTTGAGGCGACCAGCCAGATAGAGATGCAATGCCACGGCTGCCAGCGAAAGGCGCAGAAAGACGAGCGTGAAGGGCGGCACATGATGAACGGCGATACGAGCGAAGAAGAACGAACCACCCCAGATCAATCCGAGCAATAGCAGCAGGCCCCAGGTCGAGGCGTTCATTCGATGTTGGCCGTTCATGGCATTCTCCTCTTTCGATGCATCTAAACCGGAAGAGTGCGGGTTCTCCACCCGTTTCTTGCTATTTTGCTCATGGGCGTGAGGGGAGCAGATACAAAAAAGGCGGCCTGGAGCCGCCTTTTTCGATCGATATATGGAGGAAATCAGAGTGCGTTGAGCAGTGCTGTCGTTGCCCAGCCATCGGCCGGCATACCCAGGCGGAACTGTTCCTTCTGGATCGCGACACGCGTGCCGGAGCCGAGGATGCCATCAATCTTGCCGACGTCGTAGCCGCGGGCCACGAGCTTAGTCTGAAGCGCCTTCATGTCTACATCGTTCAGGCCCGGCTCGGGATTGCCCTTGTTATAGGGCGGGGCGCCGGCAAAGCGCGTCGCGAAATAGGCGGCCGAGGTCGTGTAGATAAACGACTGGTTCCAGCCGAGATAGGTATTGTAGTTCGGATAGGTCAGGAAGGCAGGCCCCTTGCGACCCTGTGGCAGGATGAGAGCAGCCGGCAGGGAGCCGAAGCTCGTATTGCCGTCGCGGGGGGTGACGCCGAGCTTGAACCAATCGCCCGCGGTCAGCGGGCCGCCGATGCCGGATTTTTCCCAGGGAAGATTGTCCGGAACCGTCACCTCCTGCAGCCAGGGCTGACCGCGCTGGAAGCCGAGATGCTGGAGGAATCGCGCTGTCGTCAGAATGACGTCAGGTGCGCTGGTCTTGAGGTTGACATGGCCGTCGCCATCGCCATCCGTGCCATAAGCGATGATATCGGGCGGCAGCATTTGTGTCTGGCCGATTTCGCCGGCCCACGCACCCGTCGTCGTTGCCGGGTCGACATCGCCGCGCTGGACGAGCTCGATCAGCGCGATCAGGCGCGGGCGGAAGAAGTCCGGCCGGCGGCAATCATGCGAGAGAGTGACCAGCGCGTTGCGGGTGTTGAAATTGCCCTGGACGGCGCCGAAATCGGTTTCCATCGCCCAGAAGGCGGTGATGACGCCGGGAGGCACGCCATAGTCCTGTTCGGCCTTGGCGAAGACGTCGGCATATTGCTTCATCTTCTGGCGGCCGATGTCGAGGCGACCCTGGCTGACGGTGCGCTGGGAGAATTCGAGGAAGGTTTGACGGAAGACGCCCTGGCTGCGGTCCATTGCAAGAACCTTCTGGTCGATCTGGGCGCCGGCGAGCGTCTTGTCGGCGGCTGCAGCATCCGCGCCATCCGCAATCGCTTCGGCCTTTACGCCGGCCAGAAATGTCGTGAGATCGCCGCCGCAGGCTACTTTTGGAGTGGCATCGCTACTCGCGGGCGGCACTGTTGCAGGAGCCGCGCTTTGAGCCAATGCCGTACCGGTCATGGCTGAGGCGAAGAGCAACGCGAGAGCGCCGCGTCGAATGGTGTGACGATCCATGAGCGATCCTTCCTAGTGATAGAATAGGGTCGCTTTCACAGAAGATTGTGACATAAGCAAGAGTGAAATGGGCTCAGTATTAAGAATTTCCCTGCTTCTCTACTGCGGCCACCCAGTTTTGCCAGTTCTGCTCAGAACCGCCGAAAACATTGATGTCTGTCGGGCCTTTGATCCCCGGAATGACCCCCGTAGATGTGTATTGCCAGAAAGCCCAGTTGCGACCTGCGTAAGTCTCTTTCGGATGCTTGGCGACGGATCGGACCCAGAAATGATAGTCCTGGAAATAGCCGACTAGATTTTCACGATGGAAGTCGACCGAAGTATAGATGATCGGGCGCTTGCCGTAATAGGCCTGCAGGCGATCCATAAAGCGCTTGATCTCGCTACGTACCGTCTCGGGAGCTGGTCTGGTCTTGCAGGTGGGGGAGCCAGGATTCCATTCGACGTCGACGACGGGCGGAAGCGCCATGGCATCCTTCGGCACGTTGCGGATGAACCAATCGGCCTGCTCATCGGCCGTCGAGCAGAAATAGAAGAAATGATAGGGTGCATGCAGAAGTCCCGCGGCGCTCGCTTCATTCCAATATTCGGTGAAGCGAGGGTCGATCCGGTCCTTGCCCTCCGTCGCCTTGATGAAGACGAAGGCGACACCGGAGCCCTTAACCGCTTTCCAATCGATATCGCCCTGCCACTTGGAAATATCGATGCCATGGATGGGATGGCGCTGCGGGTGATCGCGGCCGAAATCCTGTGGCTTCGTATCGGCGAACCTGGTCTTGGGGAGAGCCGCCGTCGACAGGGCGTCGTAGCCCGTCGTGCAGCCGGTCAAGGCAAGAGCGAGCGGCAGTAGGCATGCCAGAAGCCGGCGCATAGATATCCTGTTATGGCGCGAGTGATCTTGCTGCCCCAAGACTTGGCTTCCGTAATATGGTCCCCGAGAATCCGAAAGAGCGGCAGACCATACCGTTGCCAGCTGGTCTTGCCACTTTATTCACCATATCAACGTAAAAAATGCGTTATCTTCAAGCAAATTCTTATGCTTGGTGTCTTACGAGGCCGGATTTTGCGCTGGAATCCATCGGCACTTAGGCGGCGTGCCGTGCCGCCACGGCTCGCCAGGCGTAACCGCGGCCGATTCTTTCGGTTTTCACCGACATGCCTCGCGCTGCAGCCTTCTCTTCGAGCACCGTCAGAAGATCGGCGCGCGGAGTGACGTGGAATTTCTTCAGCCAGCCTTTGAGCATGGCGCGGAACCAGCCCGGCAATCCCTCCTGCTGGCCGAAATCGACGATGTGAAGCTCGCCGCCCTGCGCGACTGCGTCGAGCGACGCGTCGATAGCCCTTGTCCAGTCGGGGATCATCGAGAGCGCGTAGGAGATCATCACACGGTCGAAGCCATCGGTGCCGAAATCGGCGGGTGAAAAGGCTGTAGCGTCGGCGACGCGAAAATCCGGCATCTGTTTCAGGCCACGGAAGTTACTGCGTGCCGAGATCAGCATTTCCTGCGAGATATCGAGGCCATAGAGGTGAGCGGACGGGAAGCGCCGATAGGCGAGCAGCATATTGCGGCCTGTGCCGCAGCCCACTTCCAGGAGGGAGCCACCGACGGGCACATTCAGCTGTTCGATGGTCCGATCGCGGCCGAACAGGTAATATTTGCGGGTCAGATCATAGATGTGACGCTGATAGCGGTACATGCCGTCCATCAGCTTGGCGTGGTTGTTCGCGCTGGTTTCTATGCCTGTATCCGCCTGGCTCACGCTTTTTTTCCGTAGATATGGAAGCCGCCGTAGATGGCCGAACGGTCACGGGTGTTGAGTTCCTGTGAGCGTTCTTCGAAATAGACCCACTGATCGCGGATCGCTGGAGAGAGGCGGCCCTCAATGATGCTCTTTTCGGCGGCGGTGCGGAAGATGACGCGGGCGTCTTCGCGCGCCGTGCGGGTAATCTCCGCCCAGAGGCCATTGAGCTGCTCATCGGTCATCCAGTCCTGCGCATCGAGCAGGACATAGCGATCGCGCGAGGCTGCCGGCTTCGAAGCGAGAAGCTCGGTGAAATTGGCGTGATGGACGCTCACACGATCGGCATTGGCGCGAATCGCCGCATAGTGCTCCGGCTTGAGATAGGTGGGCAGGGGGCCTTGGTGCTGGGCAGCGTAGCGTCGCGAGAATGCCTGCCAGGCGAAGTAGTTGTCACGCATCGGGAAGTGACAGGCTAGCTTTTCCAGGCGGTGTTTCAGCACGGCGGAAATGGAATCGTCACCGGCCAGGCTTGCAAGTTCGTCATATTGCTGTGGCGGGATGCCGAGGCCGAAGAGCGAGCTCTTGCGGCCGAGCAGCCAGCGGACCGCTCGCTTGTCAAAGATCGGAGCGATCTCCTCTTCAAAGAACTGACGCTGCTCGCGCATCGTGCGGGCTTCCGTCATCTTGTCGAGGCGGACGCCGTGCAGGCGTGCCAGTATATGGGCGGCGCCAATGAACCGGCCGAGAAGACCGGTCTTGTAGATATTGCGATTGAAGACCGTGATGCGGCGGCGGCCATAGAGATCGCGACCATTCCAGTAGTCCGCCGTTGCCGCGTCGAGGCGAGGCGCGATGAACTTATCGTAGGCCTGGCTATTGGCCGCAATGCCGGGCGTTCCGAAGAAGCGCACCAGGTCCGCATGGCCGGGAAGCAGGCGGAAGGCTGCAAGCTTCAGCTTGTTCAGGGCAATGTGGTGGCGATTGAGATCGACGACATCGATGGATGCGGGATTTTGCGAGAGGTAGGCGAGCATGTTGCAGCCGCCCGAACCGATGGTGACGATGCGATGATGCGCCTGCAGCTCCATCGCCTCCATATCGATATCCGGATCCTCCCAGATCTGCGGATAGACAAGGCCAGAAAACAGCATTCCGAACAAGCGCTCGGAGAGACCCGCTTTGGACAATGCCTTGTGCTGCAGCAGAGCGTCCTTGAGTTTCCGGTTCTTTTGGAGACCGGCATCCGGGGCGAATTCCGTCATCTGAGTCTTGTCACCGATTTGTGAAGATCAGGGCGTTTAACCCGGCAATGCTACAGTCTGATGACGCGGACTGTTGGCAGATCCGGCGGAAAAGCATCCTTGCACATATTTAAGGAGCCCTGACACCATCATAGGTCTTTCATCTTGCTGCGTTTCCTGATTGTCTCCGCCTACCTTTCTGGAGGGTATGTAATATGCGTTTGATATCGAGAGTGATCGCGGCTCTGGTTGTTCTGCTGCTGATCATTGTCGCCGGCGGGGCCGTCTGGCTCTCTCTTTACCCGCCGGAATTACTGAAGGTTGGCGATGGCTACGCGGCAAAGATCGTCTGCTCCAATACATTCGTGGCCAAACGGGACCCGGACAAGGTGATGGAGGAGGATGTGCAGGCTCCCGGCAATCCGGCATTGAAGCTCATTCGCGTCTATGTCGACCGGGACGAGGGCGTGGTCACGGCCCGCTTCCTTGGACTGTTTGCGCCGAACCGTGCGCTCTATCGGGGGGCGCTCGGCTGCGCGCTGGTGCCGGACGGTGATCTGCAGGCGGCCCGCAGCGCCGTCTTCCTCAACAAGGTCAAGGCGCCGAAGAGCGACGCTGAGTGGCCGGATGGGGATACGGTAAACCTCGGTCAGGGCGATGTCGGGAAGAAGCTCGCCGATATCGTATCGAATCTGGATCTCGCCGGGCCTGCCATGCGCGCGATCGTTGTCGTCAAGGACGGGCGCATTGTCGCCGAGTCCTATGGCGATGGCTTCAGCAAGGCAACGCCGCTGATCGGCTGGTCGATGACCAAGACGGTCAATGCCGCCATCATCGGCCGGCTCATGCTGGCCGGGCGTATGTCCTTCGACGATCAGAATCTTCTGCCGCAATGGAGCGTGGACCCACGCAAGGATATCAAGCTCAGCGATCTTCTTGCCATGGAGAGCGGCCTTGCCTTCAACGAATCCTATGGCACTGTATCAGACGTTACACGCATGCTCTATCTCGATCCGGACGTGACCAGTATCGCAGCCAACGCGCATCAGTTGGCTGCGCCCGGCGAGCGTTTCAGCTATTCCAGCGGTACGGCAGCGCTGCTTTCGCGCCTCTGGATGAACCGGCTGCCCAATCTGAGCGCTGCCATCTCCTATCCGCGCGAGGCGCTTTTCGGGCCGCTCGGCATGTACAGCGCCGTTTTCGAGGCCGATGAGCGCGGCACCTTCGTCGGCAGCTCCTATCTCTATGCCAATGCCCGGGACTGGGCGCGCTTTGGTCTCTTTCTGCTGCAGGATGGGGTCTGGAATGGGCATCGCCTGCTGCCGGAAGGCTTTGTCGGCGCCATGCGCACGCCGACAAAGGCTTCCGAGGGCGTTTACTCGCAGGTTCAGGCCTGGCTTGCAGGCCCCGGCGGCTCCAATGCGCAATTTGGCCTGCCTGCGGATACCTTCTGGATGACCGGTCACGACGGCCAAACGATCGCAATCGTCCCGTCGGCCAATCTCGTTGTCGTGCGGATGGGGTTGACGCCGACCTGGGCGTATTATCGACCGCAAATCCTGGTGAAGCGGATCATGGATATAATAAAGCCGGCCACGAACTAGGCCGGCTTCTCATAAGGTTTTGGTAAAATCAGTAATTGCCGTTGGCGACGTCCGTCAGGCCCTTGCGCTTGGCGTCGTAATAATAGCCACGGGCATAGAGCTGCACGGCATTGGCTTCCTTGTTCTGAGCCTTGCTGTCCGCCGTCATCCAGGCACCGCGCAGATATTTGGCGGCGTATTTGATGTTGGTTTCGGCGTCGAGGAGACCGGACGGCGGGCCTTCGTAGCCCATGGACTTGGCCGTATTGTACTTGATCTGCATCAGGCCGAAATATCCGGCGCGATTATAGGCTTTCGGATTGTAACGGCTTTCGCGGTGAACGACGCGATGGATCAGGGATTCCGGAATTTCGTAAAGCTTGGCGTATTTCTGAATGAGCTTCGAAACGTAGCCCTTCTCCGCCGCCGGGACATCGGAATCGTAATTGGGAGTGTTGGTGGTGGTCATGACAGCAGGAACGACCGTCGGGCCGCTGCTGTCGAAATTGAAGTCATAATGCATGCGGTTGTCCGCATAGCGCGGAATGCCCATCTGGGCGGGCGTGGCGAAGGCGACCTCTGCCTGTGCCATCGAATCCGGACGCGGCGTCGGCACGGCAACCTGAATGGCTGCCACATCCGATGTCATCGGAATGGTCGGCTCGCTCTGAGCCACGGAGGCGGAAACTGGCGTGAGGGCAGCATCGCCGGGACGTGCCGGATTGGGCATGGGGATCGCGACCACGGAAGGCACCAGCGGCACGTCGGATGCTGCATAGGCCGCTGCGGCTGACGTGCTGCCGGCGGGCGCGCCCGTTGCTGCAGCAATTGCGGCGGTTCCCTGATTGGCAGCGTTCGCCACAGGCGCGCCGAAGCGTCCCTGTGCGGCATCCATCTGCTGCTGGCTTACCGTTGCTGCTGCCACGTTTGCAGTGCCCGGAACAAAGCGGCCGGACTTTGCCATTGCCATTTGTTGCGGTTGCTGCGGGCCGATGAAGCCCGGTGCTGCTGCGACCATTGCGGCGCCTGCAGGTGCTGCTGCGCCAGTTGCGGTCAGGGTCGTATTCGGATGCGGCACGTTGGCGTGTGCCGACGGGAGTTCTGCCTGAGACGTCTGCTGCTGCTGAGTGCTTGCGCACCCGGCGAGAGCGCCGCACATCATTGCCGATAAGGCAACGCTGCGCTTCAGGCTGGGAAATCCGATCGTTACCATTCTGTCACTTTCGAAAAAACCAAACCTAATTTCGATGCAATTCGGCCACAGGACCGCCAAATTCGGTCGCAGGATCGATAAAATTATGAATCCCCATTAACCTATCCGTGATCGCCTCGCAACCCTGCACCGGCTCAGGCGGCCATCCGGCGGTATCCGGCGGTCACTGCGCCGGCTGCAATCAACAGGGTTCCGCCCGTTCTGTTAACGGCGCGCTGCACGCTTGCCTTGCGAATGAAGCCGCGCGCCAGGTCGGCGACGAACACGTAAATGAGTGAGTTCAGCGCCGCCAAAGTGAGGAAAGTTGCCTCCAGAATAAGCGTTTGCTGAAGAAATGGCTTCGACATGTCGAGAAATTGCGGAACGAATGCAATGAAAAAGACGATGCTCTTCGGGTTGAGAGCCGTTACAACATATGCGTGTAAGAGAATTTTTAACGGTTTTTCCTCTGGGAGATTGTCATTGTCGCCCAGAGGACCCGTCACGATCGGGGCTCTCCAGAGCTTAATTCCGAGGAAAACGAGGTAGGCTGCGCCGATCAGCTTAAGAATCGTGAATAGTGTCGCTGAAGTGGCGAGGAGGGCGCCGAGACCGGCTAGCGATGCGGTCATCGCGGTGAAATCGCCAAGCGTCACGCCCGTCACCGTTGCCAGGGCCGTCTTGCGGCCGTGGCCGAGCGCATAGGATATGACAAGAAGAATGGTCGGACCCGGTATGGCCAGCATGATGCAGGATGCGGCGGCGAAAGCGAGCCAGGTTTCGATGGACATAGAATCCTCCTCTATTCCTCTTCCGCCGTCAGCAAAGACATTGGATTTGCGATCCGTCAATCCGCCTGATTGCCAATCAGGCGGATTGACCACCGATTAAGCCGATTGATCGCCGATCGGTCAGGCTTGTGAATACTTCTGCCCGATATGGTCCATGACTTCGGCGAACCAGGGAGTGGCGATATCGAAGGCCTTGCCGCCCTTGATGCGCGGGAATTCGATGACGCGCAGCTTACCGCCCTGACCTTCATCATGTCCCGTGACGCCGGACACCTTGTTGAGGGCACTTTCCACCGCGAGGTCGACCATGCCCTGAATCAGGCGCAGGTCCTCGCCGTTTGCGGGGGCGGAGCGTGCGAAATAGCCCGACTTCTGTACCATGGAGCGTTCGGCGCCGATGATCGCTGCGAACTGTTTCTGGAACCAGCCGCCGACATTGATCGTGTCGATCTTTACGTGGCCGAAGGCATCGCGCTTGACGGTTTCGCCGGAGGCTTCCCGTTCGGCAACGATGGCGTCGAGGCCGGCACCTTCCGATACGAAGAGCGTCACCTGGCCGGTCTTCTCCATGATATTGCGCAGGCGTTCGCCTTCCACCTCGATATCGAATGCCATTTCCGGCAGATAGAGGCCGTCGATGCCCTTCATCTCGGCGTTCATCATGAAGCCTTCGACATATTCGTTCGCGCTGCTCTTCTGGATATAGGCGCGCGCGGTTGCCGCCGTCAGCCAGCCACAGTGGCGGCCCATCACTTCATGAATAACGAGCGTTTTCGGCGCTGCGGTCTGTTCGTTGCTGACATTGTCGAAGAAGTGAGCGCCGACTTCGGCGGCCGTCCAGGCCCCGAGGGACTGACGGATCGGCACGATGTCGTTATCAACAGTCTTCGGCAGGCCGACGACGGTCAGATCATAGCCGTTGGCGCCAAGATAGGCAGCAAGATCGGCCGCCGTCGTATTGGTGTCGTCGCCGCCGATCGTGTGAAGGATGGTCACACCGTCGGACGCCAGTCGCTCGGCTGCGACGCGCAGCGGGTTTTCGCCTTCCTTGACCAGGCCGCGCTTGACGCAGTCTGCGATGTTGGTGAGCTTGACGCGGCTGTTGCCGATCGGCGAGCCGCCATAGCGATGCAGCAGATAGGCGTGCTCGCGCATGGCCTGCGTCACCTCGATGCTGTCACCCAGCAGAACCCCTTGATAGCCGGAACGATAGGCGATGATGTCGAGATCGGGCGCCACATCGCTATAGCGCTGGATCAGCCCGCCAACGGCAGACGAAAGGCAGGGCGCCAATCCACCGGCAGTGAGCATTGCGACTTTCTGTTTGGCCATGGGATCCTCCTTGCAGACAAGCTGCTTCATTTCAATGGTTGCGGTGGAATGGATGCGACAGGCAGGCAAGGGTGTAAAGTAAAGAATTTAAGAAAGCGGCGGTTTGTTTCGTCTTCAAAAGCGGGGCGGGGCGATTGGACGATAGTTCGCATTTGCAGCATCATTACCAAATTGTGAAAAGTGTTTTCGGGCTTGCGACGAATGGACTGCTTGCAATGGCAACCATTATTTGATCAAGGTGTTCTACTGTTTCAGTAGGATATAGAGACCGGCATGTCGTTCTGGGAAAAATTGCTGAATGCTATCGGTAGCACTGCCGGCAATGCCCTGTCGGCGGTGGTCGAGGCTATTCGCACCGTCTTTGAAGGCGATCCGGAAACGCGCCGCAAGGTGGCATTTTCCGTCGCCATAATCGCTCTTTCCGCCAAAATGGCGAAAGCAGACGGTGTGGTGACGGAAAACGAGGTCAACGCGTTCCGCGAGATCTTCGAATTTCCGCCCGATCAGGCGAAAAACGTCGCCCGTCTCTATAATCTGGCGCGCCAGGACGTGGCCGGTTACGAAGCCTATGCGGAGCGGCTGTCCTCCCTTTGCGCGACCTGCACGAAGAATTGCCCCGTGCTGGAAGATGTACTCGACGGTCTCTTCCATATCGCCAAGGCAGATGGCCTGATCCATGAGAAGGAAATGGATTTCCTTCAGCATGTGGCCGAAATCTTCCATATGAGCGAAGAGCGGTTCGAGCAGATCATGGCGCGCCATGTGAATGTTGGCGGCCGCGATCCCTACAAGGTGCTCGGCGTCTCGCGCCAGGACGATTTCCCGACGATCCGCCGCCGCTACCATGGCCTCGTCTACGAGAACCATCCGGATCGCCTCGTGTCGCGTGGGGTGCCGGAAGAGTTCCATGCCATCGCAAACGAACGCATGGCGGCTCTGAATGCGGCTTATGCCGAGATCGAGAAAGAACGCCGCGCAGCATGAGTGCATTCCAGGCCGATTTCGCTCGCGCCCATGTGCAGCCTTCGCCGAACCATGGCGAGAGGCGGGATGGACGTCGGCCTGATATCATCCTTCTGCACTATACTGGTATGGGCACGGCTGAGGGCGCTCTCGATTGGCTCTGTCGTCCGGAGAGCCAAGTGTCGAGCCATTATTTCGTCTTCGAGGACGGGCGGATCATGCAGCTTGTTCCCGAAGAGCGCCGAGCGTGGCATGCGGGCAAGAGTTCGTGGCATGGCGAGACCGATATCAATTCATCGTCGATCGGCATCGAGATCGCCAATGCCGGCCATCCCGGCGGACTGCCTGAATTCCCCGATGCGCAGATCGAAGCGGTGATCGAACTGTGTCGCGATTGCGGCCAACGCTGGGCAATCGCGCCTGAACGGGTGCTTGGACACTCCGATGTTGCCCCTGTGCGTAAGGTCGATCCGGGCGAGAAATTCCCCTGGGCGCGGCTGGCTGCGGCCGGTGTCGGGCACTGGGTTGAGCCGGCTTCGATCACCGGCGGTCGCTTCTTCCAGAAGGGCGATGTCGGTCAGCCGATCGAGGCCTTGCAGTCGATGCTCTCGCTCTATGGCTACAGCACTGAAATAAATGGCGAATTCTCGGAAAAACTGAAGGGCGACGTTGAAGCCTTCCAGCGCCATTTCCGGCAGGAGCGAGTGGACGGCATTGCCGATTTTTCGACGATCGATACGCTGCATCGCCTGCTGGCCGCGCTGCCGCGCTATTCCTGAATTCGTTCCGTTCTGTCATCGGTGTTTATAGCCGGCTATAGATGCGAAAACGCGTAACGCCCTGCTGCGCCACAGCTTTTCCCTATTATCTCCGCATTGCATTGGTCTAACGACGCTCGCTGAACGGCGGTCGCGCCGTCTGGGTTTGTGTGTCGCGCGACCGTAGACGACTAATGGGGACTGTGCATTCCGGCGGCTCTTTTTGCCTCCAGCCGGACGTGATGGCTTGCGCTATCCGCGGTCCCGCCCCTGGAGACAAAAGACTACATGAAAAATTTGATTGTTGCGGCTGTGGCATGCGTGGGCGTGCTGCTGGCGGGATATGATTCTGCCTCTGCAGGCGAGCGCCATGCGAAGCAGAAAACGGTTCCTCTTAAGATCGTCAGCCGCACCACCGGCTTTCCGGTTCCCAATGTTCCCGCCGAATTGCGCGACGCCGAGACCTCCTTCGCACGGCAAAATCGCTATTCCGCACTGATTGCCAAATATGCCAAGCAGAACGGCGTTGCAGTTGAACTCGCCACTGCTGTCATTCAGATCGAAAGCAATTTCAATCCGAAAACTCGTGGAAGTGCAGGCGAAATCGGCCTGATGCAGATCAAGCCGGCGACCGCCAAGCTGATGGGCTATACCGGCCGCACCAAGGGTCTCTACGATCCCGAAACGAACATCAAGTTCGGCATGAAATATCTTGCCATGGCGCAGGACCTTGGCGGCGGACCGACCTGCAACACCATCCTCAAATACAATGCCGGCCACGGCGCCACGCGCATGAACCCGATCTCGAAGCGTTATTGCGGCAAGGTGCTTGCCCTTCTGGACTGACATTCATGCCAGGATTTCGGATAGGGCGGAATCGTTTTCCGTGCTATCGAAATCGCGACTATGGATGAGGGTTACAGCATGGCAGCGGATTTCAGGTTCATCGTCGTTGGCCGGGGCATGATGGGGGCAGCCGCTGCCCGTCACCTGGCAAACCAAACGGACGGCGTTGCCGTCATCGGGCCGGATGAACCTGAAGATCGCGCCAGCCATCAGGGTGTTTTCGGCAGTCATTACGACGAGGGCCGCATCACCCGCACGATCGATCCGGACACGAACTGGGCCCGTCTCGCAAACCGTTCGATCAGCCGCTATGCGGATATCGAACGGGATAGCGGCATTCAATTCTATGCTCCGGTCGGCTGCCTTGTTGTCGGGCCGGAGCGGGGCGGTGAAATAGCTTATGTCGGCGATGTCGTGGAAGCGGCCAGGCGGCTCGGCGTGCAAACCGATATCCTCGATGATGCCGAGCTCAAGGTGAAGTTCCCCTTCTTCTCCTTCGCATCGGGAAGCGAAGGGGTCTTCGAACCGCATGGGGCCGGCCATATCAGCCCGCGCCGGCTGGTCAAGGCACAATCCCTGCTGGCGGAAAAGGCAGGCGCGCGTGTCATCAAGCAGACGGCGGTGTCGATCCGCGATGAGGGTGGCCTTGCTGTCGTCACGACGGCGGAAGGCGATACATTCAGCGCCGAAAAGATATTGCTCGCCGCCGGCGGTTTCTCCATTGCCGAGAATCTCTTGCCGCGACCTGTTGAGATGAAGGTTTATGGCCGCACGATCACTTTCTTCGAGGTGAGCGAGGCGGAAGCCCAAGCCCTCTCCGGCATGCCATCGCTGATATCGAAGGCGGCTGATGATTTGGACAGCATCTATATGCTGCCGCCGATCCGCTATCCGGACGGCAAATATTACATGAAGATCGGTGGCGATCCCGATGATTTGCAATTCACGACCGAGGCGGAGCTACGTGCCTGGTTCCGCACCGCCGGCCGCGACAAGGCTCGCGAGCATCTGGTGCGGATATTCCATGGGCTCGTTCCCGGCCTGAGGCGGCCACCGGCTTTCACCAATTCCTGTGCCGTCTCCTATTCGCCAACGGGCTATCCCATGATCGGCTATACCTCTTCGCTGCGTGTTGCGGTTCTGACGGGTGGCTGCGGTACGGCCGCCAAGAGTTCCGATGAAATCGGACGGCTTGGGGCGGAACTGCTGCTTACAGGCCGAATCAACGACGAAGGCTACAGCACGGATTTCTCAGCGCATTTCCGCAACTGACATCCGCTCTTCACAAACCAGCATATTTCGGTGGCAATTGCGGGCGGTCTCGGTTAATGAGCCTGTGCCAGTTGGCCGGGCAGCCGCGCTTCATCAATGCCGAAAGGCGATGGGGTGAGGAAAGTCCGGGCTCCACGGAAACACGGTGCCGGATAACGTCCGGCGGGGGCAACCTCAGGGAAAGTGCCACAGAAAGCAAACCGCCCGATCTCCGGATCGGGTAAGGGTGAAAGGGTGGGGTAAGAGCCCACCGCGTCTCTGGCAACAGCGACGGCACGGAAAACCCCACCGGGAGCAAAACCGAATAGGGATGACACGGAGTGCGCAAGCGCTCCAGCCTGTTTCCGGGCCGGTCATCCGGGTGGGTTGCACGAGGCGTCGCGCAAGCGGCGTCCCAGATGAATGGCTGCCACGTTCCGGTCTTGGCCGGAGCCATACAGAACCCGGCTTACAGGCCAACTGGCAAATCATCGCGCTACTTCGGGCGGTGCGTTCAACGCTTCCGCCAAATAATTTTTGAAGCTGCCGAATGCCCTGCATTTCAAGGCTTTCAGCCCTCGATAGACGAGGGTTTTAACCTGTGAAAACAATCCGTTTCGGGACGTATCCTGAAGCCGATCCTAACCTTTCGTTAAACTTAACGTCTTATGAATATTCAGGCTGCGGCCACGTCTGACGTGGCTTCATCCCATTGACGCCCATATGGTCCCATGGTATCCCAAAAGAACACTGCACAAGGGCAAATCAGAGCCCAATTATCGCAAAGCCATGATTGCTCCCGTTCTGGGAGTGTCGAAGGGGTGTCGGCTCTTTCGGCTTGCGAAGCTGTGTCCGATTTTGGCTGTGCCTGTAAGCGAGTAGCGGTTTGCGGGTCATGGGGGACGGGTGTTTCGCGTCATGAACCGCTTCCTGTCAAATGCGACCAACCGGATCGATTCCAAGGGGCGGGTTTCCGTGCCGGCGGCGTTTCGTTCTGTGTTGGTCGAGCGCAATATCCAGGAGCTGTACTGCTTTCAGGATTTTGTGTTTCCGGCGATCAGCGTCGGTGGTCTCGATCTGCTCGATCGCTTCGAGCGGCAGATTGCGGCGGACGATCCGTTTTCGTCGACGGCAAACCAGATGTCGCTCCTCATTCACGGGGGCGGGGTCTTCATGAAGCTCGATGCGGAAGGGCGGCTGATGGTCACGGATTTCATTCGCGACTTCACCGGGATCGCAAGCGAAGTAACCTTCGTCGGTCGGGCGGATCATTTTCAATTGTGGCGACCGGAGGCCTTCTTGGCCTTGCAGTCGCAGGCACGAGAGGAGCGCAGGCTGGCGGGCGGGCGCTCGGAATAAAGCGGGGAAACGGAATGGCGGCGAATTCAGGCGGAGGTTCTTCTGATGCCGGTGGCGGACCGGTTCGTCACATTCCGGTTCTTCTTCGCGAGGTGTTGGAGGCGCTGGCTCCGGCGCCTGGCAAGGTCATCCTCGATGGAACGTTCGGGGCTGGCGGCTATACCTCAGCCATCCTCAAGGCTGGCGCCAATGTGATCGCGCTCGATCGCGATCCGACAGCGATTGCTGCAGGGCAGGCGCTGGTTTCTGCTCATGACGGCCATCTCAAGCTCATTCAATCGCAGTTTTCTCAGCTGGCTGAGCACGCTCCTGAAGGCGGTCTCGATGGCGTCGTGCTCGATATCGGCGTCTCCTCCATGCAGCTTGACGAGGCCGAGCGCGGTTTTTCCTTCAGCAAGAACGGCCCGCTTGACATGCGTATGTCGGCGAGCGGTGTCTCGGCCGCCGATGTCGTCAATCGCGCCAAGCTTGCTGATCTCATTCGCATCTTCGTGTTTCTGGGCGAGGAAAAGCAGGCGCCGCGCATCGCTCACGCGATCGAGAAACGGCGCGCGGAAGCGCCTTTCGTGACGACGCGCGATCTGGCCGGGTTGATCGAGGTCGTGACACCGAGAAAGGCGAAGGACAAGATTCATCCGGCGACGCGGGTCTTTCAGGCCCTGCGGATTTTCGTCAATGACGAGCTCGGTGAGCTGGCTCAGGCATTGTTTGCAGCCGAGCGCGCGCTCAAGCCGGGCGGGCGCCTCGTTGTCGTGACCTTCCATTCGCTGGAGGATCGCATCGTCAAGAAGTTCTTCGCCGACCGTTCGGGTCGTGCTGCCGGATCGCGTCACATGCCGATCGTGAATGAGCGGCCCGCCACTTTCGAGCCGGTCGGCAAATCGATGATTTCTGCGAGCGATGCCGAAGCGGAAGCCAATCCGCGCGCTCGTTCGGCCAAGTTGCGTGCGGGGGTTCGCACCTTGGCTCCGGCAGGGGCGACAGATCTTTCGATCTTCGATCTGCCCAGTCTCGCCAGTCTTGGAAAGCTTGGGGGCTAAAATGCTGAAGACTTTTGACATTGTGCTGATCGGCGTCATGACGGCCATGGCCAGCGTGACCTATACGATCAAGCATCGTGCCGAGCTGAAGCTGGAAGAGGTTCGCCGCCTCGAATCCGAAATCAAGCTAGAGAGGGATACGATCGATCTCCTCAAGGCGGACTGGGCACTGGTTTCTCAGCCGAACCGGCTCGAACGCCTCGTCAACACCTACAACAGCGAACTTCAGCTGCAGCCGACGCTCTCGACGGCGATCGTTCAGCCGAGCGAATTGCCGATGTTGCGCTCGCAGCTTCCGCCGCCGACGGTAACGGCCTCCAACGATCCGAAGAGCGGCAAGGCAGGCGGTGCCAAGAGCGGCGCATCGGTGGCCTCGAGCAACGGCGATACGACGGATGCTCAGATCAGGAAGGCCATCGCCGATGTCGCAGCCGCTCCGGCGCCGCGACCGAAACCGCCTGCTCTTGCCAAGCGCAAGAAGCCGGATGTCGACAACATGGCAACGGGATCGGTGAGGGACTGATGTCTTTTCTTTCGCGCATCATGGTCCTGAAGAGCAAGGCCCATTTCTCCACTGACGGCAATAACCGCCCAAGCGACGGCTTTTCTCGTTCGAGCTTTGAGGGTGCGCGCAAGCGCAAGTCCAGTCAGGCAAAGAGCCGCGTCGTCCTTTTGGTCGCAAGCTTCGTCGCCGTCTATTGCGTGATCGGCGGCCGGCTTGTCCAATTCGCCATGACATTGCCTGAGATGACGTCAAGCATTCTGCCTCCGGATCGTCTGATGGCCTCGCGTCCTGATATCGTCGACCGTAATGGCGCCCTGCTGGCAACCGACATCCGCACGGTCTCGCTGTTTGCCGAGCCGAACAAGATCATCGACGCGGACGAAGCCGTCGAGGAATTGCGCAAGGTTCTGCCGGATCTCGATACCAAATCCACCTACAAAAAGCTTTCGGCGAAATCCTCGCACTTTGCCTGGCTCCGTCGGCAGCTGACGCCGAAGCAGCAGAACCAGATTTTGGCGCTCGGCATTCCGGGCATCGGCTTTCGTCCGGAGAAGCGCCGCTTTTATCCGGGCGGTACGACTGCCCCCCATATTCTCGGCTATGTCAACATCGACAATCGCGGCGTTGCGGGCATGGAGAAATATATCGACGACCAGGGGCTCGCCGACCTCGCTGCTGCGGGAATGACCAACGATCAGCCGCTGCAGCCGGTGAAGCTTTCGATCGATCTGCGCGTACAAGGCATCGTTCGCGATGCGGTCGTTAATGCCGTCAAGAATTTCCAGGCCAAGGGCGCAGGTGCCGCAGTCCTCGACGTCCACACCGGCGAGGTTCTCGGTATGGCCTCGGCTCCGGACTTCGATCCGAACTATCCGAACGAGGGCGCCACGGAAGGCTGGCTCAATCGCATGACGAATGGCACGTTCGAAATGGGGTCGACCTTCAAGACCTTCACTATGGCCATGGCGCTGGATGATGGCAAGGTGACGTTGCGTGATGCCTTCGATGCCACCAATCCGATTCGCATCGGTGGCTTTACCATCAAGGATTTCCACGGTCAGCGGCGCGTTTTGACGGTTCCCGAAATTTTCCAGTACTCCTCGAACATCGGCACGGCCAAGATCGCCGATCTTGTCGGGATCGAGGGGCATAAGGAGTTCCTTACCCGTATCGGCCTGCTCACGAAGATGCAGACCGAGTTGCCCGAAGTGAAGATGCCGTCGCAGCCACGGGTCTGGAAGAAGATCAATTCTATAACAATCTCTTTCGGCCACGGCGTCTCGACGACGCCCTTGCAGACAGCCGTTGCGGGAGCAGCGCTCGTCAATGGCGGCAAGCTGATAGAACCGACCTTCCTGCCGCGCACGCGCGACCAGGCCGATGCCATCGCCAAGATGGTCGTCAAGAAGAGTACCAGTGATGACGTGCGCTTCCTGCTCGAGTTCAACGGCACCAGGGGCTCGGGTCGCAACGCCCGCGTTCCCGGCTACAATGTCGGCAGCAAGACCGGCACGGCCGATAAGGTGGTCAACGGCCGGTATTCCAATACGCTGAACTTCAATACCTTCATGGCCGTGTTTCCGATCGACAATCCGCAATATATCGTCATGACGTTCATCGATGAGCCGAAGAGCGGCGAGCGCGGCGGTGGGACGATTTCGGCCTTCACGGCATTGCCGATCGCGCGTGACATCGTCGCTCGCGCGGCGCCAATTCTCGGGGTACAGCCCAGTTTTGGAAAAGATGACTCGGCCTTGCTGGCGTCTTATTAAGCGTGAAAGAATACACACGTCGATTCGCGAGGGGCGGACTGATCGAGAAGGCGAAAAGTACATTCGATGAACTTGCGGGATATTGCCGGAAATGAGTTTCCGGAACTCAACACACATATTGGCGGAGCGCTTGGCGATCTTGAGATAAGCGGGATCTCCGCCGACAGCCGTAAAGTGGCGCCAGGCATGGCCTTTGTTGCCGTTGCCGGCACGAAGGCGGATGGAGCAAGTTTCATTGCCGATGCCGTTTCGCGCGGTGCTTCCGTTATCGTTGCGGGTCACTTGGCTGATGCCGGTAATGTGCCGCTGCTGCAGGTTGACGAGCCGCGCCGGTTCCTCGCTGTCGCCGCTTCCCGTTTTTACGGGCGCCAGCCGGAAACCATGGTGGCGGTGACGGGAACTGCGGGCAAGACCTCCGTTGCTTCTTTCACGCGCCAGATCTGGGCATATGCCGGCCATCCGGCCGCCATGATCGGCACGACGGGCGTCGTTTCACCGACCCGCAACGAATATGGCGCGCTGACGACGCCCGATCCGGTGTCGTTGCACAAGTTGCTGGCCGAACTGGCGGACGAGGGCGTTACCCATGCGGCGATGGAAGCATCCAGCCACGGCCTCGACCAGTTCCGGCTCGACGGCGTGAAGCTTGCTGCTGCTGCCTTCACCAATCTCGGCCGCGATCACATGGATTACCATCCGACGGTCGAGGACTATATGGCGGCCAAGATGCGGCTGTTCCGCGATTTGCTGCCGAAGGGTTCGCCAGCTGTTATCTTTGCCGATGACGCCTGGTCTGCGCAGGCGATTGCCGCCGCCAGAGACGCTGGGCATGATGTCCGCACCGTCGGGCGCAAGGGCGATTTCCTGACGCTGAAGCGCGTCGAGCATTTTCGCCACAAGCAGATCGCCGAGGTCCATGTTGGCGACGATATCTTCGAAGTTCATATCCCGCTTGCCGGAGATTTCCAGATCGCCAATGCGCTGGTCGCGGCCGGCCTCGCCATTTCGACGGGTGTTGCCGCACCGGTTGCCATGGCAGCGCTCGAAAAGCTCGTCGGTGCGTCCGGCCGCCTGGAGCTGGTCGGTCATACGCATGACGGCGCGCTCGCCTATGTCGACTATGCTCACAAGCCGGATGCGCTGGAAAACGTCCTGAATTCGGTGCGGCCGTTTACGACGGGCCGGGTCATCGTCCTCTTCGGCTGTGGCGGCGACCGCGATCGCGGCAAGCGTCCGATCATGGGTGAGATCGCCTGCCGTCTGGCCGATGTCGTCATTGTCACCGACGACAACCCGCGCTCTGAGGATCCGGCGGCGATCCGCTCGGAGATCATGGCGGCTGCCGCTTGCGCGACGGAGATCGGCGATCGCGCCGAAGCGATCCGCAAGGCTGTCGGCCTACTGAAATCCGGCGACACGCTGATCGTTGCCGGCAAGGGGCATGAGGAAGGTCAGACGATCGGCAGTGTAACGCTGCCGTTCTCCGATCATGCCGAATTGCGCAAAGCATTGGAGGATTTGAAGTCTTGAGCTGGCTATGGACAACTGAGGATCTGATCGCTGCAATCTCCGGCCGCTCTTTCGGAGTGCTGCCTGAGGGCATTACGGGCATTTCCATAGACAGTCGTTCCATCAAGCCGGGCGAAGCCTTTTTCGCCATCAAGGGCGATCGCGTCGATGGTCATGACTATGCCAATATCGCTATGGCGAACGGCGCCGCTTTCATCGTGATCAGTGAGGCACGCTTGCCTGCGATGGGCGGCCTGGCCGTGCCGAAGGTGGTCGTCGATGACGTCTTGGCGGCGCTTGCGCGGCTCGGTGTTGCCGCCCGCAAGCGCACGCAGGCGAAGATTATCGCCGTCACCGGTTCGGTCGGCAAGACGACGACTAAAGAGATGCTGCGCCGCGCGCTGACGCCTTCGGGCAAGGTGCATGCCTCCGTTGCTTCCTTCAACAATCATTGGGGCGTGCCGCTGACATTGGCTCGCATGCCTGAGGATACCGATTTCGGCGTTTTCGAGATCGGTATGAACCATCCCGAAGAGATTAGGCCGCTGGTCAAGATGGTGCAGCCGCATGTCGCGATCATCACCACAATTGCGCCGGCCCATCTCGGCAATTTCAACAGCATCACCGAGATTGCTGCCGCAAAGGCGGAGATATTCGACGGTGTCGTGCCGGGCGGTCATGCCATTCTCAATCACGACAACGATCAGTTCGAGATGCTGGAGAAGGCTGCCATGGCGGCCGGCATCGAGCACATCCATAGCTTCGGCCAGCATGCGAAGGCCGATGTGCGCCTCGCCGAATTCAATGCTTCGGAAGAGAATTCGACGCTTTGGCTGACGATCGGCGGCGAGACCATGGAAGTGGCGCTTGGCGCCCCTGGTCGTCATATCGCGGAAAACGCGCTTGCCGTGCTGGGCGCCGTCATGCTCGTGGAGGCCGATCTCGATCAAGCGGTCGATGCGCTGGCCGACCTGCAGCCGGAAAAGGGCAGGGGCCAACGCCACAAGCGCGCGATCGGCAACGGCTACTTCACGCTGATCGACGAAAGCTACAACGCCAATCCTGCCTCCATGCGCGCGGCCATCGCGTTGCTGGCGACGACATCGCCGCATGCCGGACCAGGCGGACGGGTGGGCAGGCGGATCGCTATGCTCGGCGACATGTTGGAAATGGGGGATTATGCCCAGCGCGTGCATGCCAACCTTGCCGGGCCGCTGCTTGCGGCTGGCATCGAGCATGTCTGGCTGGCTGGTCCGGAGATGGCGGCTTTGCGGGATGAGCTGCCGGAAAGTGTTCATGTCGAATATCACGAGACGACTGAGGAGCTCTCGGAATTCGCGCTCAATTCTGTCGCCCCCGGCGATGTCTTGATGGTGAAATCGTCGCTTGGAATGGGGTTCGGAAAGATCGTCGCGGGCTTGCTTGACAAATTTCCCGCATTTTCCGACACGGGCCCCCACACCCATCAGGGGCTTTAGAAAGGGCTCTTATGCTGATCTGGCTTGCCGAACTGTCGGACCATATTCATTTTTTCAGTACCCACTTCAGATTCCTCAATCTGTTCAGATACATCACGTTCCGTACCGGCGGTGCCCTGTTCACGTCAGCGTTGATCGTTTTTCTCTTCGGGCCGCGAATCATCTCCTCCCTGCGCGTGCGTCAAGGCAAAGGGCAGCCGATCCGCGCTGATGGTCCGCAGACCCATTTCAAGAAGGCCGGCACCCCGACCATGGGCGGCCTGATGATCCTGGCGGGTATCGTAGTCTCGTCGCTGCTGTGGGCTGATCTTGCCAATGTCTACGTCGTCGCCACCTTGCTTGTGACGCTCGGTTTCGGTGCCATTGGCTTCTACGACGATTATCTCAAGGTCACGAAGCAGAGCGACAAGGGCTTTTCCGGCCGCGCACGACTCGGCATCGAATTCGTGATTGCCGCGATTGCCGTCTATTTCATGATGACGACGGCGCTGTCCTCCGGTCCTGCCGGCTCCACCTTCGGCTCGTCGGTCGCCTTCCCCTTCTTCAAGAACTTGCTGCTGAATCTCGGCATGTTCTTTGTATTTTTTGGCGCTTTCGTCATTGTTGCCGCCGGTAACGCCGTCAACCTGACGGACGGCCTGGATGGGCTGGCGATCGTGCCTGTGATGATTGCCGCGGCCTCCTTCGGCATCATCGCCTACCTCGCCGGCAACTTCGTCTTTGCCGACTATCTCGCGATCAATTTCGTGCCTGGAACGGGCGAACTGGCTGTCGTCCTTGGTGCTGTCATCGGCGCCGGCCTCGGTTTCCTCTGGTTCAACGCGCCGCCAGCCGCAATCTTCATGGGCGATACTGGTTCGCTGGCTCTCGGCGGCATGATCGGCTCCGTTGCCGTCGCCACCAAACACGAGATCGTCATGGCGATCATCGGCGGTCTCTTCGTGCTTGAGGCGCTTTCCGTCATCATTCAAGTCGGCTTCTTCAAGATGACGAAGCGTCGCGTCTTCCTGATGGCGCCGATCCACCATCACTTCGAAAAGAAGGGCTGGACGGAGAGCCAGGTCGTCGTGCGTTTCTGGATCGTCGCCGTCATTCTCGCGATGATCGGCCTTTCCACCCTGAAGCTGCGGTGAGGCGTCGATGATTCCGGTCTCCACGCTGAACGGAAAGAAGGTCGCTCTCTTCGGCCTTGGCGGCTCCGGTTTTGCCACGGCACACGCGCTCGTTGCCGGCGGCGCCGATGTCACGGCCTGGGACGACAATCCGGACAGCGTGGCTAAGGCGGCTGCCGAGGGAATAGCGGTTGCCGATCTCAGGACGATCGACTGGAACAGCCTGTCGGTTTTCGTGCTGTCGCCCGGCGTGCCACTGACGCACCCGAAGCCGCACTGGACCGTCGATCTTGCCCATGCCGCCAGTGTTGAGATTATCGGCGATGTCGAGCTTTTCGTCAGGGAGCGGCGGGCACATGCCCCGGATTGCCCTTTCATCGCGATCACCGGCACGAATGGCAAATCGACGACGACGGCGCTGATCGCCCATATCCTGCAATCGAGCGGGCGGGACACGCAGCTCGGCGGCAATATCGGTACGGCGGTGCTGACGCTCGATCCGCCGAAATCCGGACGTTTCTACGTCGTCGAATGCTCCTCCTATCAGATCGATCTGGCGCCGACGCTCAACCCGTCCGCCGGCATCCTGCTAAACCTGACGCCCGATCATCTCGATCGCCATGGCACGATGCAACATTACGCTGACATCAAGGAGCGGCTTGTCGCGGGCAGCGATGTCGCCGTCGTCGGCGTCGATGACAGCTATTCCTCCCTGATCGCCGACCGTATCGAGCGAGCCGGCGGCAAGGTCACGCGAATTTCGCGCCGGCATGCCCTAGCGGATGGCCTCTATGCCGAGGGCAGCCGTATCCTGCAGGCATCGAACGGTGCGGCAAGCGAGATCACCGATCTCGATGGTATCCAGACCTTGCGCGGCGGCCATAACGCACAGAACGCAGCCGCGGCGATTGCCGCCTGCCTCGCCGTCGGCATTTCTGCCGAGGAGATCCGGGCCGGACTGAAATCCTTCCCCGGCCTCAAGCATCGCATGCAGCCGGTGGGAAGGCGCGGCCGGATCGTCTTCGTCAACGATTCCAAGGCGACCAATGCGGATGCGGCAGCCCCCGCGCTTTCGAGCTACGAAAATATCTACTGGATCGCGGGCGGTCTGCCGAAGGAGGGTGGCATCACCAGTCTGGCGCCGCTCTTTCCGCGTATCGCCAAGGCCTATCTGATCGGTGAGGCGGCACCCGCCTTTGCGGCAACACTTGGCGATCAGGTTCCTTATGAGATTTCCGGCACGCTGGAACGCGCCGTGGCACATGCTGCCGCGGACGCGGACAGGGATGAACGGGAGTCCGCAGCGGTGATGCTGTCACCGGCTTGCGCAAGCTTCGATCAGTACAAGAATTTCGAGGTCAGAGGCGACGCCTTCGTCAGCCATGTCGCGGCGATCGACGGCGTCACCATGCTGATCGGTTCAGCAACTGGAGGCAAGTGATATGGTAAGCCGCGTTGAACGTGGGGCCTTGGCCGAATGGTTCTGGACCATCGACCGCGTGTTTCTCGCCCTTTTCATCCTCTTGATCGGCATCGGCTTCATGCTGTCCTTCGCGGCTTCACCGGCGGTGGCGGAGCGTATCGGGCTTGAGCCGTTCCATTTCGTCAAGCGCCACGCCCTGTTCCTCATACCGGCGATCGCGGCGATGATCGGCATTTCCTTCATGACGCCCCGACAGGTGCGACGGACCGCCGTCATCCTGCTGATCGTATCGCTGGCGATGATGCTTTTCGCGCTTTTCTTCGGCATCGAGGTCAAGGGCTCGCGGCGCTGGGTGAATATCGCGGCCTTGTCGATCCAGCCTTCGGAATTCATGAAGCCGGCTTTCGTCGTCGTCTGCGCCTGGCTGTTTTCCGAACATGCACGTCAGCCGGAAATTCCGGGTAATCTCTTCGCCATCATCCTCTTTGGCATCGTCGTCGCTTTGCTCGTCGCGCAGCCTGACCTTGGCCAGACGATCCTGACGACCGCCGTCTGGGGCGGCATGTTCTTCATGGCCGGCATGCCCTGGCTGTGGATCATCGTGCTCGGCGGCCTCGGCGCGGGCGGTTTCGTCACGGCCTATTATGTCTTCGATCACGTGGCGCAACGCGTGAACAAGTTTCTGACGGGCGAGGGCGATACGTTCCAGGTCGACACCGCCAAGGAAGCGATCGTCCATGGCAACTGGTTCGGCGTCGGTCCTGGCGAGGGCATCGTCAAGCGTATCATTCCGGACGCCCATACCGACTTCATCTTCTCGGTGGCGGCCGAAGAGTTCGGTGCCATCTTCTGCATCGTGCTCGTGCTGATCTTCGCCTTCCTCGTGTTGCGCGGCCTGTCGCATGCCTACAAGGAGAAGAACGACTTCAACCGTTTTGCCGTCGCCGGTCTGGTGCTGCAGATCGGCATCCAATCGATCATCAACATCGGCGTGAACCTGCAGCTGCTGCCGGCCAAGGGCATGACGCTGCCGCTGATTTCCTACGGCGGTTCGTCGATGACCGCGATCTGCGTGACGGCAGGCTTCATTCTGGCGCTGACGCGTCACAGGCCGGAAAAGCGTGCGCAGGACCGGACCATGTTCCGCGTGACGCACGGATTGCCGGCGGAGTGATCGTCTTGGGACTACCGGCCATCCGCTCCTCATATCTCCTGCCCGCTGTTCATTCTCTGGTCGCTTTTCCCGAAACGCCGGTCTATGAGGGGGGCTTGGCCCGCGCCGATGACGCGGTCGGGGCGGCTTCCTATATCAGGGAGATGCCCCGAGTAGTGGGGTATTCGCGGGAGCGAAAATCATGAGTAAAGGCATTGTCCTTCTTGCCGCCGGCGGTACCGGCGGTCACGTATTTCCGGCCGAAGCACTGGCCTACAAGCTGAAGGAGCGCGGCTATTCCGTGCACCTCGTCACCGACAGCCGTGCCGAACGCTATGCCGGCAAATTTCCGGCAGACGATATCCATGTCGTGCCCTCGGCAACGATCGGCTCGAAGAACCCGTTAAAGGTTGCGCAGGCCCTCTGGACGCTATGGACCGGCATGCGTGCAGCGCGCAAGCTGATCCAGCGCATCAAGCCCGTCTGTGTCGTCGGCTTCGGTGGCTATCCGACGGTTCCGCCGCTTCTGGCCGCGACGCGCATGGGCGTGCCGTCCATGCTGCACGAGCAGAACGCGGTCATGGGCCGCGCCAACAAGATGCTGGCGACGCGCGTTCGCGCTATTGCCGGCGGTTTCCTCACCGAAAACGGCGCGTTTGCCGAGAAGACGGTGACCACGGGCAATCCCGTGCGCCCGGCCGTCATCGAAGCGGCAAAACGCCCTTATGTGCCATCTGGTCCGGAAGATCCGTTCAATCTTGTCGTCTTCGGCGGCAGCCAGGGGGCGCAATATTTCTCCAAGGCCGTTCCTACGGCGATCAGCCTGCTTGAGGAACCGCTGCGAAAGCGGCTGCGGATCACGCAGCAGGTGCGTCCTGAGGATATGGAGACGGTCAACAGCTGCACGAGAAAGCTTGACATGGGCGCCGATGTCGCGCCGTTCTTCAACGATATGGCGGAGCGCATCGGCGCTGCGCATCTGGTTCTCTGCCGCTCCGGCGCCTCCACGGTCTCCGAGCTTGCGGTTATTGGGCGCCCCGCGATCCTGGTTCCCTATCCGCATGCGCTCGATCACGATCAGGCGGCCAATGCGGCTGCACTGGCGGCAACCGGCGGCGTCAAGGTCATCGTGCAGTCGGAACTGACGCCGGAGAAACTTTCCACCATTCTGCGCGGCGCCATGACCATGCCGGAAAAGCTCGCAAAGATGGCTGCATCAGCCAAGCAGGCGGGCAAACCGGATGCGGCAAACTTGCTTGCCGACATGGTTGAGGCTATTGCCGCGGGACGTTCAATTCAGCAATTCAAGGGGGCAGGCGCATGAAGCTGCCGAAGGCAATCGGCCTTGTGCATTTTATCGGTATCGGTGGCATCGGGATGAGCGGCATTGCCGAGGTTCTGCATAACCTCGGCCATCGCGTGCAGGGTTCCGATCAATCGGAAAGTGCCAATGTGCAGCGGCTGCGCGACAAGGGTATTCCGGTCCATATCGGTCACAAGGCTGAAAACCTCGGCGATGCCGAAGTCGTCGTTGTCTCCACCGCCATCAAGAAGAGCAATCCGGAGCTGGTCGCGGCGCGTGAAAAGCTGCTGCCGGTCGTGCGCCGTGCCGAAATGCTTGCCGAATTGATGCGCTTCCGCAATGCGATTGCCATCGGCGGTACGCATGGCAAGACGACGACGACCTCGCTCGTCGCGACGCTGCTAGAAGCCGGCGGCCTTGATCCCACGGTCATCAATGGCGGTATCATCAATGCCTATGGCACCAATGCGCGCATGGGTGAAGGCGAGTGGATGGTGGTCGAGGCAGACGAGTCGGATGGCACCTTCCTGAAACTGCCGGCGGATGTTGCCGTCGTCACCAATATCGATCCGGAACATCTCGATCATTACGGCAATTTCGATGCCGTGCGCGCCGCTTTCCGGCAGTTCGTGGAGAATGTGCCGTTCTACGGCTTCGGCGTCATGTGCATCGACCATCCGGAAGTGCAGTCACTGGTTAGCCGCATCGAGGACCGCAAGGTCATCACCTATGGCGAGAACCCGCAGGCCGACGTGCGTTTCTCGAATGTGCGGATCGATGGCACGCGTTCGCTGTTCGATATCGAAATCCGCAGACGCCGCACCGGCAAGGTGATCCAGATCAAGGATCTCATCATGCCAATGCCGGGCCGCCACAATATTTCCAATGCGACCGCCGCCGTTGCGGTTGCCAACCGGCTGGGGATTTCCAATGAGGCGATCGCCAAGGGCCTTGCATCCTTCGGCGGCGTCAAGCGCCGCTTCACGCTGACCGGCGAATGGAACGGGGTCAAAGTCTTCGACGACTACGGCCATCATCCCGTCGAAATCAAGGCGGTGCTGAAGGCAGCACGCGAAGCCTGCAAGGGCCGCATCATCGCCGTTCATCAACCACATCGCTACACGCGCCTTTCGAGCCTCTTCGAGGAATTCGCGGCTTGCTTCAACGATGCCGACAGTATCTTCCTGGCGCCCGTCTATGCCGCCGGGGAAGATCCGATCGAGGGCGTTGATTCGCAGACGCTGGTTTCGCGCATCAAGGCAGGCGGTCATCGCGATGCACGCTATCTGCCTTCACAGGAAGATCTTGCCGCCATGGTTGCAGAGATTGCGCGACCTGGTGATTTTGTGGTTCTGTTGGGGGCTGGTAGCATCACATATTGGGCAGCATCATTGCCAAAGGAATTGGAAGGCCTCTCGGGTAAGTCCGCATGAAACAAGTAGATGGGGAAAAGCTTCTGGCGTCGCTCGGCGACGGTGTAAAGGACATCAGGGGACGGCTGACGCCGGATGCCCCGATGGATCGTGTGACGTGGTTCCGCGCCGGCGGGCTGGCGGAACTGATGTTCCAGCCGCACGATACGGACGATCTCATCACGTTCCTGAAGATCCTGCCGGAAGAGGTGCCGCTGACGGTCGTCGGCGTGGGTTCGAACATATTGGTGCGGGATGGCGGCATTCCGGGCGTTGTCCTCAGGCTTTCGGCCAAGGGTTTCGGTTCTGTCGAGCTTGCCGGTGAAAACCGCATCCTGGCCGGCGCGATCTGCCCGGACAAGCATGTCGCAGCCATGGCAATGGACAATAGCATCGGCGGTTTCCATTTCTATTACGGCATTCCCGGGAGCATCGGTGGTGCCGCGCGGATGAATGCAGGCGCCAATGGTGCCGAAACCCGTGAGCGCGTCATTGAGGTGCATGCCGTCGACCGCAAGGGCGACAAGCACGTGCTGACCAATGCCGAAATGGGATACAGCTACCGCCATTCCGATGCGTCTGAAGATCTGATCTTCACGCATGTCCTTTTCGAGGGATATCCGGAGGATCGCGCCAAGATCCGCACCGAGATGGATGCCGTGCGCGCTCATCGCGAAACGGTGCAGCCGGTACGCGAGAAGACGGGTGGCTCAACCTTCAAGAACCCGGATGGTTTCTCCGCCTGGAAGCTGATCGACGAGGCGGGTTGCCGCGGTCTGGTTATCGGTGGCGCGCAGATGTCATCGCTGCATTGCAACTTCATGATCAACATGGAGCAGGCGACGGGCTACGATCTGGAATATCTCGGCGAGCAGGTCCGTCGCGAGGTTTTCGAAAAGTCCGGCATCAAGCTGGAGTGGGAAATCAAGCGCCTCGGAAACTTCATGCCGGGCCGTGAAGTCCGCCCGTTCCAGGGTGTGACCACGGAGTAGGTCCCGACTGCAATCGGTGTCATCTTCATAAAATGATTCAACAAAAAGGCCGGGTTTTCACCCGGCCTTTTCAATTGCTTATGCTTGTTTTCTCAGACTTCGTCGTTGCCCGAGAGCAGGATGCCGATCAGCGAGAGCACTGCTGCGCCGGCGAGGTAATAGCCGACATAGACCAGACCGTAATTGGTCGCGAGCGATGTGGCGATGTAGGGTGCCAGGGACGCGCCGACGATGCCGCCGAGATTGAACGTCATGGACGCCCCGGTATAGCGCACGCTGGTCGGGAAGGGGGCGGCCAGAGCCGCGCCGATCGGGCCATAGGTAAAGCCCATCAGGGCAAGACCGATGATCGAGCAGGCGAAGGCACCGGCAAGGCCAGCCGTCAGCAGCGACGAGTAGAACAGGCCGAAGATCAGGATGCCGATCGTCGTCAGGATAAGAACCAGACGGCGCGAATAGCGGTCGGACAAGAGGCCGGAGACCGGGATCATCAGGCCGAAGAAGACGACGCCGACGAGCTGAACGACGAGGAACTGGCCCTGGGAGTAGCCGAGGCCGGCCGGAAGCGGCCCGTTGCCCGGGGGGCGAGTGCCCCAGCTCAGTGTGAATGCCGTCATCAGATAGAACAGCACGAAGGTCGCGACCGCGATAATGGTGCCGAGGATCAGGCTGCGGAAATGCGAGCGGAAGATGACGGCGATCGGAACGGAAACGCGTTCTTCCTTCTCGATGGCCCGCTGGAATTCCGGGGTTTCGGTGATCTTCAGGCGGACATACAGACCGACGGCGACCAGCACGATGCTGATCAGGAACGGAACGCGCCAGCCGTAGTTGAGGAAATCCGCATCCGCCATGCTCTCGCGCAGAATCAGGAACAGACCCGCCGAAAGGATGAAGCCGATCGGTGCGCCGAGCTGCGGGAACATGGCATACCAGCTGCGCTTGCCTTCCGGTGCATTTTCCGTCGCAAGCAAGACAGCGCCGCCCCATTCCCCGCCGAGGCCAAGACCCTGGCCGAGACGGCAAAGTGCCAGCAGAATCGGTGCGAGAACGCCGATCGACTCATAGGTCGGCAGCATGCCGATCACCACCGTCGAGAGACCCATGGTCATCAGGGCCGCCACAAGCGTCGCCTTACGGCCGATCCGGTCACCGAAATGGCCGAAGATCATCGCGCCGATCGGGCGCGCGAAGAAGGCAATGGAGAAGGTCGCGAAGGACTGCAGAGTTGCCGAAGTCGG
Source organism: Martinezella dioscoreae (assembly GCF_009176305.1). Taxonomy (GTDB): domain Bacteria; phylum Pseudomonadota; class Alphaproteobacteria; order Rhizobiales; family Rhizobiaceae; genus Rhizobium; species Rhizobium dioscoreae. The sequence goes on from NZ_BLAJ01000001.1 coordinate 886,011, forward strand.
ATCGCTTGCCGGGAAGAACAGCTTCGGGAAGACGATAACCGCCGCCGTTGCATAAACATAGAAATCGAAAAATTCGATCGTTGTGCCGATGAGGCTCGCGATCAGAACACGTGCCGGGGAATTCGCAACAGCATTGTTCGATGACGAGGGGGTCGGCGATAAAGGAGATATCGCGTCAGTCATGTTCCCACCAATTCAGAGGATGCTAAGGCGCGCTTAGCGGATAAAAATTGTCCTTAGCGTAATTTTTGTTCAACGCAAACGTTAACTGCGCAAGAAATCAGCGGTTGCGTGCTATTATTTTGCCGTAATTGTTGATTCGTGAGCAATCAGGCGGGTGTTTGTTGTTGGAGAGGCGTGCTCCGGCGAGTCCTTACCGGAATCTTTTTCACCAATGGCCGATTCTCGCTTGGATTGCGGGCTGAGGAGAAAGGTTTCATGCAGAAAAAACTCATCGCTGAGTTTCTTGGGACGTTTTGGCTCGTATTCGGCGGCTGCGGCAGTGCGATCTTCGCAGCAGCCTTTCCGAGCCTCGGTATCGGTTTTCTAGGCGTTGCTTTTGCGTTCGGTCTGACTGTGCTGACTATGGCTTTTGCCGTCGGCGGCATATCAGGAGGGCACTTCAATCCGGCCGTCTCGGTCGGCCTGACGGTGGCTGGCCGCTTTCCCGGCGGGCAGCTCATTCCCTATATTATCGCACAGGTCATCGGCGCCGTTGTCGCCGCGGCCGTGCTCTATCTGATCGCAAGCGGCAAGGCTGATTTCCAGCTCGGTGGCTTTGCGGCGAACGGTTATGGGGAACATTCTCCCGGCGGCTATTCCATGGTGTCGGCACTGGTGGCCGAGATCGTGCTGACGCTGTTCTTCCTGGTCGTGATTCTGGGCTCGACGAGCAGCAAGGTGCCGGCCGGCTTCGCGCCGATCGCCATTGGCTTGGCGCTGACGCTGATCCATCTGATCTCGATCCCGATCACCAACACGTCGGTCAATCCGGCTCGTTCGACAGGGCAGGCTCTCTTCGTCGGCGGCTGGGCTCTGCAGCAGCTTTGGCTGTTCTGGGTCGCGCCCATCGTCGGCGGAGCGTTGGGCGGACTCGTCTGGAAACTGGTCGACGACAGCGAGTGATTTCGGCCTCAATTTAATGCCTGCGGCCCCGCATCGAGCGCTCGATGCGGGGCTTATTGTTTAAAAAAATCTAAATGTAGTGATTTCAAAAGTAGCAACTCCATGATTCCAATGGCAGAATTCTTTAAGTCGGTTTGATTCGAAGCATGCGGCCCTCGCCAGGTCGGCGGAAAGTTAACGAAAGTAAACGCTTCATTAACCTTAATGTCGTTCTAATCGGCCTATTGAAAGCGGGGCGAGAATCGCGGTTAGGCGAGGCCCTGCAAACACAAAGTAGAGACCGTGAAGTCGGGGGTATTGATGGGTGGCAAGCATGTGGCTGTCCTTTTGGGCGGATTTTCCTCGGAGAGGCCCGTCAGCCTTTCTTCGGGAAAGGCATGCGCCGATGCCCTCGAAGCAGAAGGCTTCCGGGTTACCCGTGTTGATGTCGATCATGACGTCGCCAGCCGCTTGGCTGAATTGAAGCCCGATGTCGTCTTCAATGCGCTGCATGGTCCATTCGGCGAAGACGGCACAATCCAGGGCATTCTGGAATATCTGCAAATTCCCTATACGCATTCCGGCGTGCTTGCTTCGGCTCTTGCGATGGATAAGTCCCGCGCGAAGACGGTCGCTGCTGCCGCGGGTATCCCGGTTGCCAGCTCGATCGTGATGGATCGTTTCGCCATTGTTGGCGAGCATCCGATGAAACCGCCCTATGTCGTCAAGCCGGTACGCGAGGGCTCGAGCTTCGGTGTCGTGATCGTCAAGGAAGATCAGGCGCATCCGCCGCAGATCGTTACCTCTGCCGAATGGCGCTATGGTGATGAGGTTCTGGTCGAGCGTTATATCTACGGGCGCGAGCTGACCTGTGGCGTCATGAACGGCAAAGTCCTCGGCGTGACTGAGATCGTGCCGCTCGGTCACAGCTTCTATGATTATGACGCCAAGTACGCCAAGGGTGGTTCAAAACATGTCTTGCCGGCGGAAATTTCACCGAATCTTTACCAAAAGATACAAACATTATCGTTAAGGGCGCATGAAGCTATCGGCTGCCGCGGTGTTAGTCGATCTGACTTCCGTTTTGACGATCGCTTTTCCGAAGAGGGCGAACTTGTCTGGTTGGAGATCAATACCCAGCCGGGCATGACTCCTACCTCCCTGGTGCCTGAAATGGCCGCTCATGCCGGCTACTCTTTTGGTGAATTTCTCCGGTGGATGGTGGAGGACGCGTCTTGTTTGCGCTGACGGTCAAAAATATGAGGCGGTCCCGTCATCGCGTCCCGCTCGCCATCGACGAGGTTGAGGACACATTCGTTCTGCCGCGTCCGCTGCGCCGCACTGTTCGTTTCCTGGTCAGCCTCGGTTCGGGTCGCATCAATATTCCGGCTCATACGGGTACTGTTTCGACCCTCGTTCTTCTTGCTGCGACCGGCCTTTATGGCATGTCGGTTGGCGGTCATACCCAGGCGGTCGCGGAAGCGACGACTTCTGCCGCTGGTTTTGCGATCGAGGATGTAAAGGTCTCCGGCAATGACGAGACCTCGGAAATCGAGATCCTGCAGCTGCTCGGCCTCGACGGTACGACGTCGCTCGTTGCCCTTAATGCCGATGCCGCCCGCCAGAAGATTGCCAACTTGCCCTGGGTTCAGAATGTCGAGGTTCGTAAGGTCTATCCGCGGACTGTCGAGGTGAAGCTCAAGGAGCGTAAGGCCTATGCGATCTGGCAGCACGGTTCCGAGCTTTCTCTAATCCAGAAGGACGGCAGCGTGATTGCACCGCTGCGCGACAACAAGTTTGCAAAGCTACCGCTCTTCGTCGGTCGTGATGCCGAAACCGCAGCCGCCTCCATCGACGACCAGTTTGCCAAGTGGCCCGATGTTCGCAGCCATGTGAAGGCTTTCGTGCGTGTCGCCGGTCGTCGCTGGGATCTCTATCTGGACAACGGCGTGATCATCAAATTGCCGGAAGACAATATCGATGATGCGCTCGCGCGGCTGACCAAGCTCGACAAGGAGCAAAATCTTTTGCAGCGCGATATCGCTGCCGTCGATCTCCGTATCGATGATCGTACCGCCATTGAGTTAACTCCGGATGCCGCAATTCGTCGCCAGGCCGCAGTCGATGCAAGAAACAAGGCTTTGAAGAAAGCAGGTCAGGATACATGAGCTTATTTGGTTCGTCCCATTTCGGCCTGCCTCGGTTGAAGCCTTTGTCTTCGAAGCGGTCGCATATCGTGTCGGTCCTTGACATCGGCTCGACGAAGGTCGTCTGCATGATCGGTCGTCTGACGCCGCGCGAGGAGAGCCAAGTTCTCCCGAACCGCACCCACAACATCGAGATCATCGGTATCGGTCATCAGCGTTCCCGCGGCATCAAGACTGGCGTGATCGCCGATCTCGACGCGCTGGAAGGGGTTGTCCGGCTTGCGGTCGATGCCGCCGAGCGTATGGCGGGCCTGACCGTCGACAGCCTAATCGTCAACGTTTCGGCCGGTCGTCTCGGCAGCGATATTTACACCGCGACCATCGATCTCGGTGGTCAGGAAGTCGAGGCCAACGATCTCAAGAAGGTTCTGGCCGCAGCCTGCCAGCAGTCGATCCGTCAGGAGCGTGCCGTGCTGCACTCGCTGGCGACGGGCTACTCCCTTGATGGCGAGCGCGGCATTCGCGATCCGCTGGCCATGTTCGGCGACGCTCTTGGTGTCGACATGCATGTGGTGACGGCCGAGCGGTCGGCGCTTCGCAACCTCGAGCTCTGCATCAACCGTGCGCATCTCTCGGTCGAAGGCATGGTGGCGACACCTTATGCCAGCGGTCTTGCAGCCCTCGTTGACGATGAAGTCGAGCTTGGCTGCGCTGCGATCGACATGGGCGGCGGCACGACGACGATTTCGGTCTTTGCCGAGGGCAAGCTGGTGCACACCGACGCCGTCAGCCTCGGCGGGCATCATGTCACCACCGATCTTGCACGCGGCCTTTCCACCCGCATCGAGGATGCGGAGCGGCTGAAGGTCGTTCATGCTTCCGCTCTCGCGAATTCTTCGGAAGAGCGCGAACTGATTTCCATCCCGCCGATCGGCGAAGACGAGCGTGACCAGCCGACACAGGTGCCGAAGGCGCTCGTGTCGCGCATCGTCAAGGCTCGCATCGAGGAAACTCTCGAGCTCATTCGCGATCGCATCCAGCGTTCGGGCTTCAGCCCGATCGTCGGCAAGCGCGTCGTCCTGACCGGCGGTGCCAGCCAGCTGACCGGTCTGCCCGATGTGGCGCGCCGGGTACTTGCCCGCAATGTCCGCATCGGTCGTCCGATGGGCGTGTCTGGTTTGCCGACGGCAGCCAAGGGGCCGGCTTTTTCGACCGCTGTGGGACTGATGATCTATCCGCAGGTCGCAGACATGGAAACACATGCGCCGAGCAGCGGTCTGCTCTCGTCGTTTGGAGGTAACAACAGCCGGATCGGCCGCGTTGGCCAATGGCTGAAAGAGAGTTTTTGAGTGCCTGATCCCGGAAATCAGTCCGGGGCAAGCGTCAGGCAAGTGAAATCGAGTGAATTGGCCGGCGTGGCGATGCGGCCATAAAGAGAAGGAACGGGTACAATGACTATCAAGCTGCATAAGCCAGATATCACCGAGCTTAAGCCGCGAATCACCGTGTTCGGTGTTGGTGGCGGTGGCGGCAATGCCGTCAACAACATGATCACGGCAGGCCTGCAGGGCGTCGATTTCGTCGTCGCCAACACGGATGCCCAGGCGCTGACCATGACGAAGGCAGAGCGGATCATCCAGCTCGGCGTCAACGTCACGGAAGGTCTCGGCGCCGGCTCGCAGCCGGAAGTTGGCCGTGCAGCTGCCGAAGAGTGCATCGATGAAATCATCGATCATCTGAACGGTACACATATGTGCTTCGTCACCGCCGGTATGGGTGGTGGTACGGGTACGGGTGCCGCTCCGGTCGTCGCACAGGCCGCTCGCAACAAGGGCATCCTGACCGTTGGCGTCGTTACCAAGCCGTTCCACTTCGAAGGCGGCCGCCGTATGCGTCTCGCAGAGATGGGCATTCAGGAACTGCAGAAGTCGGTCGACACCCTGATCGTCATTCCGAACCAGAATCTGTTCCGCATCGCCAACGACAAGACGACTTTCGCTGACGCGTTCTCGATGGCCGACCAGGTTCTCTATTCGGGCGTTGCCTGCATCACCGACTTGATGGTGAAGGAAGGTCTCATCAACCTCGACTTCGCCGACGTCCGTTCGGTCATGCGCGAAATGGGCCGCGCGATGATGGGTACCGGCGAGGCTTCCGGCCAGGGCCGTGCAATGCAGGCTGCTGAAGCTGCCATTGCCAACCCGCTGCTCGACGAAACCTCGATGAAGGGTGCACAGGGCTTGCTGATCTCGATCACCGGCGGCCGTGACCTGACCCTGTTCGAAGTCGACGAAGCTGCAACCCGCATCCGCGAAGAAGTCGATCCTGACGCCAATATCATCCTCGGCGCCACCTTCGACGAATCGCTTGAGGGCATCATTCGCGTTTCCGTCGTCGCAACGGGCATCGACCGCGCGATGAACGAGGCTTCCGACAGAGGCATGGAATTCCGCCCCGCCGCAAAGCCTGCTATGCGTCCTTCCGCGGCCGCCGCTCCGGCAGCGGCCGCAGTTCAGCCTGCCCACGTCTCGCAGGCCCAAACCGCACAGGCTGCCGCTCCGGCTCCTCGTACCGTGGATCCGGTCGCCCAGACCATTCGTGCAGCAGAGGCCGATCTGGAGCGCGAACTGGAATTCCAGATGAGCCGGCAGACTCAGGTGCCGCAGCAGCCGGTTATGCAGCAGGCCGCTGCGCCGGAAGATAACTTCCGTCCGCAGAGCCGCATCTTCGCAGCAGCCCCGGAAGCCCAGCCGGTCCGTCAGGCTCCGGTTCAGCCTCAGCAGCAGGCGCCGGTCATGCATCAGCAGCCGGTCATCCGTCAGGCTCCCGAGCAGGTCCGCATGCCGAAGGTCGAGGATTTCCCACCGGTCGTTAAGGCCGAGATGGAACACCGCGCCCAGCCGGCAGCCGCCCAGGCGACCGAAGAGCGTGGCCCCATGGGTCTTCTGAAGCGAATCACCAATTCGCTCGGCCGCCGCGAAGAAGATCCGGCTTTCGACGACATGATGGCTCCAACGAGCAACGCCGCTCCGCAGCAGCGTCGTGCGCCGTCGCCGGAAGCAAGCCTCTATGCTCCGCGCCGTGGCAATCTCGACGATCACGGCCGCCAGGCTCCGCAGGCACGCATGGCAAGCCATGAGGACGATCAGCTCGAGATTCCGGCCTTCCTGCGCCGCCAGTCGAACTGACCCGCAACAGGCAGCCCTTTAATAGGTTGCTAACCATATTGGAGAAATCCGGGGCCGAAAGGCTCCGGATTTTCTTATTTTATAACCATTGTCTTATTTAAAATTATCCAACGAATTCAATTGGCTGCTTTCGTAACAAAACGAAAGAAACAGTGATTTGGAATGCGATGCCCTGGCGCGTATGTAGATATCAAGCAAGCCCGCTGAATCACATTCGGAGACGAATGTATGTGAGGTGCGTGGCATAGTTAACAGACTGAACCGGCGATAAGGGTAAGCGTCCGAAGATGACCGCCCGGCCTGGATCAGATAGACGAAGGCAGAATTACATGGCAATTGGATTGCTTGGTTTTCAGACCACCATTGCAAACCCTGTGACACTTTCCGGTATTGGCGTTCATTCCGGTGCCAATGTGTCGATCACCTTCTACCCCGCCGAAGCCGGCACCGGTGTCGTTTTCCAGCGTCTGCACGATAATGGCGATGTGACCGAACTGCGTGCCGTTTCCTCGCAGGTCGGCAACACGGATCTCTGCACGGTTCTCGGCTTTTCTCCGGCGCGCTCTGTCGCGACGGTCGAGCACGTCATGGCTGCGATCTACGCGATCGGCCTCGATAACGTCGTCGTCGAGGTGTCTGGTGCGGAAATGCCGATCATGGACGGCAGCTCCTATCCCTTCATCGAGGCGATCGAGCAGGCGGGTGTCGTTTCGCTCGGTGTCAAGCGCCGCTATATCCGCGTCATCAAGCCGGTGCGGATCGAAGCTGGCGGTTCCTGGTGCGAGTTCCGCCCCTATGACGGCACGCGCTTCGAAGTCGAGATCGATTTCGAATGCCCGCTGATCGGCCGCCAGAAATGGGAAGGCGATCTGACCGCCGAGACCTTCAAGACGGAACTGTCGCGCGCGCGTACCTTCGGCTTCATGCGCGATGTCGAGCCCCTCTGGGCTTCGGGCCATGCGCTGGGTTCGTCGCTGGAAAATTCGGTCGTCATTTCGGACGACAATACCGTCATCAACGTCGAAGGCCTGCGTTATCCCAAGGACGAGTTCGTCCGACACAAGACGCTCGATGCCGTTGGCGATCTGGCTCTCGCCGGTGCACAATTCATTGGCTGCTACCGCTCCTATCGCGGCGGCCATCGCATGAATGCGAATGCCCTGAAGGCATTGCTCAGCGATCCGACCGCTTACGAGGTCGTCGAAACCTCGGCACCTCGCCAGCGCGGTCATGGCCGCGAGTTCATTGCGGTCAACGCGCCTGAATTCGCTCCTTGGTCGGCGTGATTTTTTCGAGATCGAAATGAGACAAAGCTGCCGCTCTGATGAAGGGCGGCTCTTTTTTTGACGGACGACTCATCGGGTTTGTCTTCGGTCGCGAAGCGGCGGGATGGTGCGGGCCGATATGAGAAATCCCTGTCAAAACAGTGATTAAAGGCTGCGGATATGCGGTCTTTGCCACAAAAATGCGTTAATGCACCATCAATGCGTTGCCCTGATGGTGTTTTTGCGGCTAGAAACGCCAGCGAGAGAACGCCGTCTCCGCAACGACGGCTATGGGACAGTCATCCGATGGGTTTTGCAAGGTCTGAACGCATGAATATCACAGCACGGGCTTTGCTCGTATCGCTCCTTCTGGCCGGTACCGGTGCGGTGGTGACGGGGTGTAATACGAAAAAGGATATCGACATCACCAAGCTCGGTGTCGAGACCGATCCACCGGAGATGCTCTACAATCAAGGCCTTGCCAACATCAAGGCCGGCAACATGACGGAAGCCGGCAAGAAGTTCGATGCCATCAACCAGCAGCAGCCCTTCTCCGAATGGGCGCGCAAGGCATTGGTGATGAGCACCTTCGTGAAGTATCGCACGGGCCGTTATGATGAGGCGGTACAGACCGGCAATACCTATCTCAAGCAATATCCGGGCTCGGAAGATGCCGACTATGTGCAATATCTGGTCGGTTCGTCCTATGCCAAACAGATCGTCGACGTGACGCAGGACCAGCGTGCAGCACAGCAGACGATCGAGGCGATGACCAAGCTCGTCAATACCTATCCGAAGTCGCAATATGTCAGCGACGCTCAGGAAAAGATCCGCTTTGCCCGCGACCAGCTCGCCGGCAAGGAAATGCAGATCGGCCGTTATTATCTGGAGCGCAAGGATTATCTGGCTGCCATCTCCCGCTTCCGCGTGGTGGTGGAGCAGTATCCGACGACGAACCAGATCGAGGAAGCCCTGGCGCGACTCGTCGAAGCTTATTATGCGATGGGTATCGTACCCGAAGCGCAAACGGCAGCTGCCGTTCTCGGCCACAACTATCCGGACAGCCGCTGGTACAAGGATTCCTATCAGCTGCTGCAGAAGGGCGGCGTGGAGCCGAGCGAAAATTCGGGCTCCTGGATTTCCAGAGCGGGCAAGAAACTTCTTCTTGGGACGTGAGATTGAGCGCAGATGCTGATCCAGCTTTCGATCCGCGATATCGTATTGATCGAGCGGCTGGATCTTGCCTTCGAGTCCGGACTTTCGGTGCTGACCGGCGAGACGGGTGCGGGCAAATCCATCCTGCTTGACAGTCTGTCGCTGGCCCTTGGCGGGCGCGGCGATGGCGGGCTCGTGCGCCATGGCGAGGATCGCGGCCAGGTGACTGCGGTTTTCGATGTCGGTACACAGCATCCGGCCCGCAAGCTCCTGCGCGAAAATGGCATCGACGATGACGGCGATCTGATTTTCCGCCGTGTGCAGTCCGCCGATGGCCGCACCAAGGCCTTTGTCAACGACCAGGCGCTCAGCGTGCAGCTCATGCGCCAGATCGGCCAGCTTCTCGTCGAAATTCACGGTCAGCATGATGACCGAGCGCTCATCGATACCGACGCGCACCGCACCTTGCTGGATGCCTTTGCCGGCCTCGCCGAAGAGGCGCAGGAGGTCGGCAGGCTGCACAAAATCTGGCGCGATACCGAGCGCACCTTGAAGAAGCATCGCGAGCAGGTCGAGAAGGCAGCGCGTGAAGCGGACTATCTTCGCGCCTCCGTCGAGGAGCTGGAGAAGCTCTCGCCGCAGGATGGTGAGGAGGATGAGCTGGCTGAGAAGCGCTCGCGGATGATGAAAGCCGAGCGCATTGCGGGGGATATCGCCGAGGCTTCCGAATTCCTCAATGGCAACGCATCGCCCGTGCCGCATATCGCATCGTTGGTGCGCCGACTGGAGCGAAAAAGCCATGAGGCGCCCGGTCTTCTAGAGGATACAGTGGCGCTGCTGGATGCTGCTCTCGATCAGCTGTCCAACGCGCAGATGGAAGTGGAGGCAGCACTCCGCAAAACGGAATATGATCCGCGCGAACTTGAGCGTGTCGAAGAGCGCCTCTTCGCGTTGCGGGGTGCCTCGCGCAAATATTCCGTGCCGGTAACGGAACTGCCAGCCCTGGCCGCACGCATGATTTCGGATCTAGCCGATCTCGACGCCGGCGAAGAGCGACTGGCGCGCCTTGCTGCCGAGCTTTCCGCCGCCAAGGCGGATTATGATGTCGCCGCACGCAATCTGTCGGAGAAACGTCACCATGCCGGCGAGGCTCTGGCCGCAGCCGTCATGGCCGAACTGCCGGCCTTGAAGCTCGAGCGTGCGCGTTTCATGGTGGAGATATCAAGCGATCCAGAAGCTGGGACAGCCGAGGGTATCGACGTTGTCGAATTTCATGTGCAGACCAACCCTGGCACGCGGCCGGGACCGATCACCAAGGTCGCCTCTGGCGGCGAGCTGTCGCGCTTCCTTCTGGCATTGAAGGTTGCGCTTGCCGATCGCGGCTCTGCGCCGACCCTCGTGTTCGACGAAATCGACACTGGTGTCGGCGGCGCGGTCGCGGATGCGATCGGCCAGCGGCTGAAGCGCCTGTCTGATCGCGTGCAGGTGCTGTCGGTCACCCATGCACCGCAGGTCGCTGCCCGCGCTGCAACCCATCTCCTGATCTCCAAGGGACCCGTCGCGGACGGCTCGGAAAAAATTTCCACACGCGTCGCCACCATGGAGCCGAAGGATCGCACCGAGGAAATCGCCCGCATGCTCGCGGGTGCTTCGGTAACCGAAGAGGCGAGGGCGGCTGCCAAGCGCTTGCTGGCCGGTAACGGGTGATCTCTCCTGTGATGTTGTCGGAGCAGATGCCGGTGGCGACTTGCCCGAAGCGGGCATAGCAGCAAGCTCAGCGACTATAGCGCTGAAACGCACCTGAACCCGTCATCTGCCGTCGGCATCTTGCTTCGGTTTTTCGACGGTCTTGCGTCATATATCCTTCATCGTCCCCGGCTAGGCAGGCCCGGAATCCGGAGACCGTCAATGCACTCAACCACACAACCCAATCGCCCAAAAATCGCAGAAACCGTCATCCACCCGACGGCGAACATAAGGGATTCGAGCATCGGCAGATGCTGTGAGATTTTGGCGGACACATCTCTGCACACTGCCGAACTCGGAGATTTCTCTTACTTGGGGCCGCGCTGCATTGTCGGTGACGCAACGATTGGAAAGTTCTGCGCCATTGCGGCAGAGGTCAGAATTGGCGCTCCCAATCATCCGATGGACCGACCATCCATGCATCGTTTCACCTATTGTCCGGAATATTACGCGGCGGGCGCCGTGCGGGACCACGCCTTTTTCGATCGGCGAAAGGAAGACCGCGCTGTCATCGGCAACGATGTCTGGATTGGTCATGGCGTGATTGTTTTGCCGGGCGTAAAGGCTGGAAACGGCGCCGTGCTTGCAGCGGGCGCGGTCGTCAGCAAAGATGTCCAACCATATACTGTCGTCGGTGGTATTCCCGCCAAGTTCATTCGAGAGCGCTTCACGCGAACCATTGCAGAAAGACTGACGTCCATCGCCTGGTGGGATTGGCCTTTCGAAACCATCATGGAGCGGCTTGCCGATTTTCAGTCAAGCGACATCGAGGCCTTCTGCGAGCGCTGGTCTTGATCCGCGTCTGAGCGACATGCATCAGAGCCGGCATTTGGGATCGATCATATCCTCTGCGGAGCCACGGGATTTGTAAGCCTCGTTTATTCTTGCCAGAATATAGAAGCCATGCTGCCCGTCGGGCAATGCAGCGCCAAAGACGCCGACCACGACGTTTTCCATATTTGAACGAGCGCCATCGACACCATCTGCGACGAGCTGCAGCGGGTTCAAATTCGAAAGGTCATCGGCCGTATGGAAAGTTGCCCACCAACCAGCTCGGGTCTTCAAGTCCGTAAACCGGCCGCTTTCAATTTCCGTCGCATGGGCCTTCAAGAGCGCGCGAAAGCGAGGTGTCTCGCACCCCATGTGGATATGAAGCCGATCTTGTGTGCGCCAACTGGCGGCGTTTATCGCCAAAGCAAAATTCTGTCTCGAAGCCTTCGTTGAGCGCGGATCGATTGCTGATAGCTCTTTCCACGCTTCCTCAAAATAGTTCGGCGCTCCCGTGACCAGAAGGCGTGGGTCTTCGATGCCGGGTACATCGGCGAGCGGTGCAAGGACGGTGCGCTCCTTGTCAGCCGGCTCGCGAAGAATAACGTATGAAGACAATGGATCCTGCGACTGGACTATCTTGAGGCACGGATATGGTGAGCCTGTGAGGGTGGAGTTGATTTCACAGGCTCTGACGACCAGCCCCAAAGCGGAGCGGCTGACGAATGAGCTCATGATCAAGACTGCAACGACGAGGAAAATAGAGAGAACGGTAAGACGGTGCTTCATGCGTGATTTCGAATTTCTGCCAATGATCCAATCACTTCCAGAGATGTGCTTCTCATAATATAGCCTACCTTAAATCCTCTGCGATAGACGCGGAAGAGCCGCTGCCCCAGGAATTGGATAGGGAATTCCACCTGGGCTAACTGGACGCTGATGCTTCCCGCATCTGTAACACCAAGGACGACAGATCACGGCGTAAAGTTGTCGTGAGCAGCGCCGCCACCTTTATCGGTCCGGCAATTGAATTGCAGATTTTTCCCTTTGTTTTTACGTGCCCCGAGCTGAAAACCGCTTCGCACTTTTCGCGGAAGTGCTCTAAAACATCTTCGAAATCGGGGAGTGTAGATTCATGAGCACCGAACAGAAGCCCGTCGAGGATTTGACCGAGGAGGAAGCGGCCGCGGCGCTTGCCTACCTGGCTGCGGAGATCGCGCGCAACGACGCGCTTTATCATGGCAGGGATGCGCCGGAGATTTCGGATGCCGAATATGATGCGCTGAAGCGGCGCAACGACGAGATCGAGGCGCGGTTTCCCGCATTGATTCGCGCGGACAGCCCGTCGCGGCGGGTCGGCGCCGCGCCATCTGAGACGTTTGCTCCCGTTGTCCATGCAAGGCCGATGCTCTCGCTCGACAACACGTTCTCACAGGAGGATGTCGAGGATTTCGTCGCCAGCGTCTATCGTTTCCTCGGTCGCTTGCCGGATAATTCGATCGCCTTTACTGCCGAGCCGAAGATCGACGGACTTTCCATGTCGATCCGTTACGAGAATGGCCGCATGGTCAGCGCGGCGACGCGCGGCGACGGCACGACAGGCGAGAATGTTACGGCCAATATCAGGACCATCAAGGAAATCCCTCAGACTTTGCCAGCAGGCGCTCCCTCCGTCGTCGAAGTGCGGGGTGAGGTCTATATGGCCAAGAGCGATTTCCTGGCGCTCAATGCACAGATGGAGGCCGAGGGCAAGCAGACCTATGTCAATCCCCGCAATACGGCCGCCGGATCGCTGCGTCAGCTCGACGCGAAGGTGACGGCGAGCCGCAAGCTGAAGTTCTTCGCCTATGCCTGGGGCGAGATGTCCGACATGCCGGCCGACACACAATACGGCATGGTGCAGACCTTCAAATCCTGGGGTTTTCCCGTTAATCCGCTGATGGAGCGGCTAAGTTCGGTCGCCGACATTCTCGGCCACTACGAGGAGATCGGCCTGCAGCGGCCGGATCTCGATTATGATATCGACGGCGTCGTCTATAAGGTCGATAGCCTGGAATTGCAGGCTCGCCTTGGTTTCCGCTCGCGCTCGCCGCGCTGGGCGACTGCGCATAAATTCCCGGCGGAACAGGCCTTCACACGCCTGGTCGGCATCGACATCCAGGTCGGCCGCACTGGTGCGCTGACACCGGTTGCGCGACTGGAGCCGATCACGGTTGGCGGTGTTGTCGTAACCAATGCGACTCTGCACAATGCCGATTACATCAAGGGCATCGGCAACAAGGGCGAGCCGATCCGCGATGGCCGGGATATCCGGGTCGGCGATATGGTGATCGTGCAGCGGGCGGGCGACGTCATTCCGCAGATCGTCGATGTTGTGCTCGAGAAGAGGGAGGCGTCGAGCGCGCCTTACGAGTTCCCCAAAGTCTGTCCGGTCTGCGGCAGCCACGCGGTACGCGATATCAATGAGAAGACGGGCAAGGTCGATGCGGTCACCCGCTGCACCGGCGGCTTTATCTGCCGCGCGCAGGCGACCGAACATCTCAAGCATTTCGTCTCGCGCAATGCCTTCGATATCGAGGGTCTCGGCTCCAAGCAGATCGATTTCTTTTTCGAGAGCGAGGATCCGGCGCTGCAGATAAAGACCGCGCCTGACATCTTCACCCTGGAAAAGCGTCAGCAGGCGTCAGTGACGAAGCTTGAGAATATCGAAGGTTTCGGCAAGGTCAGTGTCGGCAAACTTTATGCCGCGATCGACGAGCGGCGCCAGATCGCCCTGCATCGCTTTATCTTCGCGCTTGGCATCCGCCACGTCGGCGAGACGACGGCCAAGCTTCTGGCACGCTCCTACGGCACCTACGAAGCCTTCGAAACAGCGATGAAGGAAGCCGCGCCGCTTGCCGGCGACGCGTGGAACGATCTTAACAATATCGAGGGCATCGGCGAGGTGGTGGCGCGAGCCATCGTTGAATTCTACAAGGAACCGCGCAATACGCAGGTAATCGCGAAGCTTTTGGAGGAGGTTCAGCCTCAAGAAGCGGAGCAGCCGGTGACCTCAGGCAGTCCAGTGGCAGGCAAGACCGTCGTCTTTACCGGCTCTCTGGAAAAATTCACCCGCGACGAGGCCAAGGCGAAGGCTGAGAGCCTGGGAGCTAAGGTTTCCGGCTCTGTGTCGAAGAAGACCGATATTGTCGTAGCGGGGCCGGGGGCCGGCTCGAAGCTGGACAAGGCGCGGGAGTTCAATGTCCAGGTCATGACCGAGGACGAGTGGCTGGATTTGATCGGCTGATGATGGTCGGCGGCGGAATCATATCCGCCGCCGTGTGATTGCTTAGAATCTCAGCCGCGCCATCGTGAACGCATCCACGTATTCGCCATTGCGGAAACCGAAGGCACGTAGACGCCCCTCGGTTTCGAATCCGAATTTCTCGTAGAGGCCGATCGCCCGCGCATTGTCGACATAGACGGTCAATTCCAGACGCTTGATGGCGAGCCAGTTATCGGCGGTATCGATGAGAGCGCCCAACAGCGCGGAGCCGACGCCGCAGCCGGTGAAATCGTCGTGCACGCCCATGCCAATGCTAGCGCTGTGAGCCCGCCGGCCGGCAAGGCGGTTCATGCCGGCATTGCCGACGACCTTTCCGTCCACCTCCGCCACGAGGCGGGTGGCACTGGGGTCGTGCTTGTCCAGCCATCGCTGCGTGTCTTCGACGCTTTGAAACGGCAGGCGAAGCGTGCCGGCGCGGAAACCCGGAAGATTGGCGATGATTGCGATTGCCTCGGCATCGGATGGGCGGGTTGCACGGACCGTTACCGGGCCGACCTTGCCTGATCGTCGTTTGGCGGGTTCTTGCTCTTCGAAAGACATGGGCTCTCCTTGATATTGATGAGGAGAGCAAGGAGGCTTCAACCCTGCTCGCCTCGGCAGGGTTGAGATGGATCGCGGTCAGCTCAGCGCAACACGGCTTCCACTCGCCCTGCAAGGGGAGAGGTGGTGTGAAGGTGCATCACGATGGTGCGGTTTGCGATCATGGGCGGATGATCTGACGCGATGCAGACGTTGTCAATCACTCCCTGGATAAATCCCTAGATGAAACCGCGGTCTCCCCGCGGCGCGATGGGGTTATTTCGCTTCAAATATTACTTGACAGGCAACCATTTGGTTGCCTATAAACAAAGAAAGGCAACCAAATGGTTTCATGTCCGTGGATGATGATGCAGTCTTCAAGGCGTTGGCGGATGCCAGCCGGCGGCAATTGCTCGACAGGCTCCATGAGCGCAATGGACAGACTCTGAACGCGCTCTGCGAGGATCTGGACATGAGCCGCCAGGCGGTTGCCAAGCATCTTGCCATTCTGGAGGAGGCCAATCTGATCTCCACGGAGAAGCATGGACGCGAGAAGCTGCATTTCATCAACGCCGTCCCGATCAACGGCATCGCCGAACGCTGGATCAACAAGTTCGAACAGCGGCATCTGAATACGCTTTCGGCCTTGAAAAAGGCGCTGGAAGGCGAGGGTGGGCCCTGAGCTCAAGAAGCAATAAAATTCAAACAAGGAGAAATGGCATGGCTGGAAGCAAATTCGTCTACGTCACCTTCATCCGCACCACGCCGGAAAAGCTCTGGTCGGCGCTGACCACGCCGGAATTCATCAAGCAATATTGGTTCGATATGGTCCACGACACCGAGTGGAAGGTTGGATCGCCGTGGAAAATGCTCTTTCCGGATGGCCGGGTTGCCGATGCGGGAGAGATTGCCGAGTTCGATCCGCCTCGGCGGCTCGCGATCAACTGGCGCAATGAGTGGCGTCCGGATCTGAAGGCCGAAGGCTGGTCGCGCTGCGTGATGGAGCTGGAGCCGTCGGACGGTGTGGTGAAGCTGACCGTTGCCCACACGATCGAGGTTGAAAACTCCAAGTTTATCGAGGCGGTCTCCGGTGGCTGGCCGAAGATCCTGTCCAACCTCAAGTCGCTGCTGGAAACCGGAACGGTCGCAATCAGCCAGAAGTGAGATGACGCACTGCCTGCATGTGTTCGGACGCCGTTGCTTTGGCGGCGGCGTCCATTGTGTGGATCGCCGCAGCATCGATCGCGAAGCGTTGCACGCGGATATAGGCGTCCCATCTTGCATCGCTCATGGACCATCTTACCTTAGCCATGCCGCTCTTGCTCCCGGCGCCTGTTGTTAGAGGATGATCGATGCGTTCCCCCAAACTCTTTGCCGCCATTGCCGCGTCATTTCTGGCCGTAACCCCAATTTCCGCTTCCGCCGAAATTGTCGGCAAGGTCGGGGTGGACTGGACGGGCAATGATATTCTGGTCGATGCCGTGCCGGACCCTGAAGTCTCGGGCATCACTTGCCATGTGACCTATTTCGATCGCAGCGTGATCGACCGGTTGCGCAAGGGCAACTGGTTCGAAGATCCTTCCAATAATTCCATCGCTTGCCGTCAAACCGGTCCGATCGAGATCGGTGATATCAACCTGTCTCAGAGCGGTGAGGAGGTATTTCGTGCCGGGCTTTCGCTCATCTGGAAGAAGCTGGTTGTCACCCGCATTTACGATAAGAAGAATGACACGCTCGTCTATCTTATCCATTCGCGCCAGCTGACGGATGGCTCTGCCAAGATGGCCATTTCGACGATCCCCTTGTTCGGCCAGCAGGTTACGTGGAAGAATGGCAAGCCGAAATAACGGTATCGACGTACCTCAAAAATAACCCGTAGAAAGATAATACCAAAAAAAGTCATACTCTTGGGTTGTCGAATTCCTTCTAGTTGCTTTCGGTTTGCACCTTTTTGATGCAATTTCGAAGGCGAACAGGGAGGCGACTCTCGCCCCTGTTCACGGCCTGCAAGACCGTGTGATTGGCTACACCCCTGCCAAAACCGGTTGTATAAAAAGCGATCGCCCTGGAGCTTGGCTCCAGGGCGATCTTCTTTGGGTAAGCTAACTTATTGAAATCAGGCTGCCTGTGCCAACTGATCCGCAATGACCGTATCGAGGTTGAGGAAGCAGACCATGGTCTTTTCTAATGCCACGATACCGCGGCAAAAGGCGCGCTGTGCTTCGGGGATGATTTCCGGAGCTGGCTGCAGATCTTCACTTTTGATCGACATCATATCCGAGACCTGTTCGACCAGCAGGCCGACCAGCTTGCCGGCAATATCCGTGACGATGATTGCGGAACGCTCCGAAGGTTCCGTCATCTTCATGCCGAGGCGGCAGGCCATGTCGATGACCGGGATCACGGCGCCGCGCAGGTTGATGAGGCCGAGCACGTAAGGCGGCGTATGCGGCATCGGCGTCACAGGAGCCCAGCCACGGATTTCGCGGATGGCCATGATGTCGATGCAGAACTCCTGATCGCCAAGGTGAAAGGAGACGATTTCCAGATAGGTGCCCGATTGCTTGATGGCGTTCGTCATATTCGAGAACTTCCCGTTTGGCATCGCCGCGCAAGCGACGCTCGCGATTGAAGAGAGAGATCGGCTGGAGCGGCTTGGGCAGCGGCAGCGTCCGGTGCTTCGGCGAAAGATACGCCTGGCGTTCCGGCGGGCGTCATGCCCTTCTGGAATAAAGAGGTTTGCCGCGCTTTCGGGCGGCGAGTGAGGTCGAATTCGGCCTTTGCTGCAGATGTTGGCGCGGACTGGTTAGGATTGGTTTAACATGAAAACAGATTTTGTTTCTCCGGCCCAAGAAGAGCGGCGAAATGGAGCGATCAAGGCTTGGAAAACCCCGGAACCACATACTGCGACGATTTCGGCCTCCTCTGAACATCTTCTTGAATTGCGTCCTCCACTTCGAGCCGTTACATCGGCTAGCAGGTCGATTGCACCGTGCTTTCGGCGCAATTGTCCGTATCGGTGAGGAATAGCATTCATGAGAAGCGTGCGGATTGCAGTTTGGGTGGCCGTATTGATCGTGGCCGGACTATTGGGCTGGTTTAGCTTTGGCGGCGGCAAGTCGCCGGAAGTCACGTCATCTGGGCCTTATGGCGTGCCCTTTACCCTCGTTTCGCAGAGCGGCCAGCCGATCAGCGAGCAGGCGTTCCGCGGCAAGCCGTCAGCTGTTTTCTTCGGCTATACCCATTGCCCCGATGTCTGCCCGACGACGCTGTTCGAGCTGAATGCCTGGCTGCAGAAAGTGGATCCCGACGGGAGCAAACTCAATGCCTATTTCGTGACTGTTGATCCCGAGCGCGATACGCCCGCCATCATGGACCAATATGTCTCCAACGTATCGAAGCGCATCACCGGAATTTCTGGAGACCCCGCCAAGGTGATGGATATGGTCAAGGGCTTCCGTGTCTATGCCAAGAAAGTGCCGGTCGACGATAAGCAACCGAATGGCGACTATACGATGGATCACACCGCTTCCGTCTTCCTGCTGGATTCGCAGGGCCGCTTTGCCGGAACCATCGCTTATGAGGAGGATCCGGACGTGGCGGTGAAGAAGCTGGAGAACCTGGTCAAGAAGGGATAGGACCTGCATGGGCGAGGGGACTGGTGGACAGGGAAAATCCAGATCCATCCTGATCGCAGGAGCTGGGCCGGTCGGCCTTGCCGCCGCCCTTGAGCTCGCCAGTCGCGGCTTCTCGCCGCGTATCGTCGATGACGGCACAGGTCCGACGCCGCTGCAGGAAAGCCGGGCGCTCGGCGTCAACGCCCGCACGCTGACGCTGCTATCTCCTTCCGGTGTTGCGGAGCGCATCATCGCCGCCGCACAGCCGATCGAGCAGTTTCGGGTCCGCTCGAATAGGAAGATTCTGATCCGGCTAGATACACGAGAGGTGAAAGGTCGCTTCAGCGCTGTTTGTGCCTTGCCGCAGGGAAGTACGGAGCGTGAGCTGATGGAGGCGCTTTCGGCCTACGGCATCGCGCCTGAATGGCAGACGACAGTGATTGCGGAGGTCATATCGGACCCTCAAAAGCCGGAGCTCACGCTGCGGAGTGCAGATGGCACGTCGGAAACGGTGCGGCCTGACATATTGATCGGCGCCGACGGCGCCCATTCGGCAGTGCGCAAGGCATTAGGTGCCGGCTTCCCGGGCGAGGCGCTGGAGGCTTATTTCTATCTTGCCGATTTTCGCTATGCGGAGCCGGTCGACACGCATTTTGCCGAGATATCGCTCTTCGATCCTGGCATGGTCGGGCGCCTGCCTGTTACGACCGACATCATTCGCTATATCTCGACGCTGGAGGATTTCGAAAGCCGCATCGCTCATCCGGCCGCCATTGCCGAAAAGACATGGGCCTCGCAGTTTCGCATCCACTTTCGGCATGTCGAGCCGATGGCCAAGGGCAATGTCTTTCTTGCCGGCGACGCCGCGCATATCCATTCGCCGGCCGGCGCTCGCGGTATGAATCTCGGCATCGAAGATGCCTGCTGGCTTGCCTGGCTCATTGCGGAAGGCCGCGAACAGGAGTATTCGGCCTTGAGAGTTCCCGCCGTGAAGCAGGTTTTGAAACAGACCTATGGCTTGACGCGATTGGTGACGATGCAAAGCCCGCTGGCAGTTGCGGCGCGTAATTTCCTTGCGCCGCTATTGCTGCGCTTTGGCCCGGTCCGCCGGCAATTGCTTTGGGGTGTGGCCGGCTATGACACGCCGAAACCGCCCTGGATCGACTGGGCTGAATAAGAACGAGAAAGAGCGACGAGTTGAGTGAAATCCGCCTTTATGTGACGACGACCGAGAAGAAGGCCGGTCAGGTTCTGGACCTGATGACGCCGGTGTTCGAAGACGAAGAATTGCCGATCGCAACGACGGAGATCGATGAAAAGAACGATGTCTGGGAAGCGTCGATCTATCTCTATGCCGCAGATGAGGATGGGGTCCGCGGACGTTTCGAAGCGCTCCTGAAGCCTGCCTTTGCTGATCTCGTCATTCAAAAGGAAGTGCTTCCCGATATCGATTGGATCGCCAAGTCGCTGGAAGGATTGAAGCCGGTGCGTGCAGGCCGTTTCCTCGTGCACGGTTCGCATGATCGCGACAAGGTCGGGCCTAGTGACATCGCCATCGAAATCGAAGCCGGGCAGGCCTTCGGCACCGGTCACCATGGGACGACTGCGGGCTGCCTGGAGACGATCGGAAAGGTTGTTGCGAGCCGCCGCGTGCGCAATGCGCTCGATCTCGGTACGGGCAGCGGGGTGCTGGCGATCGCCGTGCGCAAGCTGCGCAACATTCCGGTTCTGGCAACTGATATCGACCCGATCGCCGTCCGCGTCGCGAAGGAAAATGTCCGCAGCAACGGCATCGCCTCGGGTGTCACGCTGGAGACGGCGCCGGGATTCCATTCCACGGCCTTTTCCCGCCATGGGCCGTTCGACCTGATCATCGCCAATATTCTGGCGCGCCCGCTCATCAAGATGGCGCCGCAGCTCGTGGCGCATCTGGCACCGGGCGGTTCGGTCATCCTGTCGGGTATCCTTGCCGAGCAGCGGTGGAAGGTTCTCGCCGCCTATAACGGCGCCCACCTGCGCCATGTGCGCACGATCTGGCGCAACGGCTGGGTCACCATCCATCTCGACCGGCCCTAAGCCGGTCACTTCCCGCATCAACAATCGCAAATAAAAAAGGCGGTGCCGAGGCACCGCCTTCAGATCGGTTTTCACCGATCTTGCCCGCGAGCGTGTGGAGGAGGAGTGCTCAAGCGGGCTCTAAGCGTTCTGATCACAATCCGAGAGGGAGGAGGAGAACCGGATTGCGATCGACTTCGAACGCGTAGATCGTAAACTTCTTAACGGCGACCGCCGCGGCTGGCGCCGATTGCCTTTGCGGTTTCGACTTCGAGCTGACGAAGCGAGCCGACGGAGTGGCGTACGGTGCGACGCTCGCCAGCCAGCGCCGGGCTAACATATGCGGAGCGAGAGATAGGCATTGTCATAAGTCCTTGGTTTTGAGCTGGTTCTTCGTGAACCCGTTTGATGCGGCGGATATAGCGACTCGCCCGCCGACGTGGCAGGGGGGAAGCTTCATGGGAGCTATGCATGATATGCATGTTTCGTGCCGTGAAGTTGTCATATTCGAACTGGCATGCTCACGAAATGGGCGGATTCGTTAACGGCCGCAGTTGGGATAGACTGCTCTTATGTGGTGAGATGTGCCTGTAATCACGCATATCGTCCCAGGGATCGAAAATCACGTCGCACTTCCGATTGTGATGCTCTAACATACTGGCAATATTCAGTTTCACGGAATCTCCACCAGTCTCGGATCAGCTCATGTTTCAGTCTTTCGACGTCACTTCCACCCCGCAATTCGGTCGCGAGCGTGTCGCCGGTTTGCGCGCTGCCTTTGGCGATCTCGGCATTGACGGCTTCCTGGTGCCGCGGGCCGACGAGTATCAAGGCGAGTATGTGCCTAAATGCTCAGAGCGTCTCGCATGGCTTACGGGCTTCACAGGATCGGCGGGTGTTGCGCTTATCACACACTCCCAGGCCGTGGTCTTTGTGGATGGCCGGTATGTGACGCAGCTTGCCGAACAGGTGGACCGCAGCGTTTTCACCGGTGGCGATCTGGTGAATGAGCCGCCGCATGTCTGGCTGCCGCGTCATGCGAAGAAGGGCTTCCGGCTCGGTATCGATCCATGGCTGCATACGGGTGCGGAAGTGCGCCGGCTGGAAAAGGCGCTGGCTGAGATCGACGGCAAGCTCGTCTTCCTGCCCCATAATCCGCTCGACAGGCTCTGGACGGACCGGCCGGCCGAGCCGCTGGGCAATGTGATCATTCAGGACATCGCTCAGGCCGGCATCCTCGCCAAGGACAAGCTTGCAACGATTGCAAGCGGCCTGAAGGAAAAGAATCTCAAGGCGGCGCTGATTACCGACCCGTCTTCCGTCGCATGGATCTTCAATATCCGCGGCAGCGACGTGCCGCATACGCCGCATCCTCTGGCTCGCGCCATCATCTATGCCGAAGGAGAAGCGGCGCTCTTCCTCGACAAGCGCAAGACCAAGGTCGAGGCCGAAGCCTATCTCACGCAGATCTGCAAGCAGCTGCCGCCTTCCGAACTTACCAAGCGCCTGGCCGCTGCGGCTGCGAATGGCGGGCGCATACTGGTGGACCCGGATCTCGCTTCCTATGCCTTGACCGATATCATTCGTCGTGAAGGTGGAGAGGTCGTCGAGGGCAGTGATCCCGCCAAGCTGCCACGTGCCTGCAAGAATGCCGCCGAAATCAACGGATCGGCCGCGGCGCACCTGCAGGATGGGGCTGCGATGGTCGAATTCCTTTATTGGCTGGAGACGAGCAAGCCGGGAACGGTAACCGAAATCGCCGCGGCAGAAAGGCTGGAAGCCTGCCGTACCCGCGTCGGCGAAAGCATGCAGAACCCGCTCAAGGACATCTCCTTCGATACGATCTCCGGTGCCGGCGAGCACGCGGCCATCATGCATTACCGCGTGACGACGGCGAGTGACCGGCTGATCCAGGCAGGCGAGTTGTTCCTCATCGATTCAGGCGCGCAATATATCAACGGCACCACCGACATCACCCGCACCGTTGGCATCGGTGCCGTGTCGGAAGAGCACAAGCGTCTCTTCACGCTGGTCCTGAAGGGAATGATCGCCATCAGCACGGCGCGTTTCCCGAAGGGTACGCGCGGCTGCGATCTCGATCCGCTGGCGCGGATCGCGCTCTGGAAGGCGGGCGTCGATTTCGCGCATGGCACGGGTCACGGTGTCGGTTCCTATCTCTCCGTCCATGAAGGCCCGCAGCGCATTGCGCGCCTTGCCGTGCAGGAGTTGCTTCCTGGCATGATCCTGTCCAATGAACCCGGCTATTATCGTCCTGGTCACTTCGGCATTCGCATCGAAAACCTGATCTATATTCGTGAGCCGGAGGAGATCGAGGGTGGTGACATGCCGATGCTCGGCTTTGAGACTTTGACCTTTTGCCCGATCGAC
Organism: Martinezella dioscoreae; assembly: GCF_009176305.1. Classification (GTDB taxonomy): domain Bacteria; phylum Pseudomonadota; class Alphaproteobacteria; order Rhizobiales; family Rhizobiaceae; genus Rhizobium; species Rhizobium dioscoreae. The sequence continues at coordinate 909,288 of NZ_BLAJ01000001.1, forward strand.
CGCAGTCTGGTTCTCGTCGAGCTGCTGACACACGAGGAGCTGCATTGGCTGAACGAGTATCACGCCCGGACGCGCGAAGCGCTGATGCCGCTGATCCATGATCATGATGTACGGGCGTGGCTGGAAAATGCCACGCTCGCGCTCAGCCATTGAGAAAGCTCAGCCATTGAGAAATATGGACCTCATCCGATCTCGAAAGGGATGGGGTCCGTCTCAAGCGCCTATGGAATGGCGCCATGCCATGACAACGATCCATCCGGCGACCAGCATATAGGTCGATGGATAGCGCAGGCCGACGAGAAGGGCGGCAAACATTGCCACCTTCGTGTCCCAGCCACCGATGAAGAAGGCGGGTGCGACGAGGGTCGTGAGTACGGCGGCGGGCACGGCATTCAGCGCGGCTTCGACACGCGGTGGAATGCGGGTCATTTTGACGATCAGGATATAGCCGCCGATGCGCGTCAGGAAGGTCACCACCGCTGCAGCCGCAATCAGCAGAACCATATGCGAATTGAAATCGAACATGGTCAGACCTCGTGACTTTCGTGCGCGAGATCGGGTTTGCGGTTCGCTTTCACCGGCGGCAGCAAGGCCGCAAGCGTGACGCCTGCCAATGCGCCGATGCTGACATGCCAGGGCGAGCCGACATAGCGATGGGCGATGGCTGATGCTACGGCACTGACCGCCACGACAGGCAGGAAGTTGTCGCGCGTACGGAAGCCCATGACGATGCCGAGGAAATAGACCGGCAGCAGAATGTCGAGGCCGATGGCCTTGGGATCGCCGATGAAACTGCCGAGAAGGCCGCCGATCAGGCTCACCACCACCCAGGGAATATAGATTACCGCCGCAAAGCCAATGTACCAGGCGAAGGTTACGGGCTTGCCGCTTTCATGGCGCTTGATCGTCTCGGCAAATTGCGGATCGACCAGCAGGAAGAAGGTGAAGAATTTCTCCACTGCGGAAAAGTGCCTGATGTAGCGAGCGATCGCCGCCGAATAGAGCACATGGCGGAAGTTCACGGCGAGGATCGACAGCACGATGAGCCAAGCCTGAACATTGTGGCCGAAGAGGTCGATGCCCACCATTTGGCTGGCGCCGGCATAGACGGTACTGCTCATCAGGGTTAGTTCGCCAAGGGACATGCCCTGATCGCGCGCCAGCGCGCCGAAAAGGGCGCCAAAGGGTGCAGCAGCGAGGCCGACGGGAATGCCGCCCTTCAAGCCTTCAAGAAATTCCGCGCGACTCATGGTCCGCTTTGTCCTTTGTGGGAAATCCGGCGCTCTCGCCAAGATGTCGTGTCGAGGGCGGGCATTCCGCATGGAAGCAACGATGGTTGCACCCTTGCGCATTTGCTGCCGCGCTGTTCAATGGCCGGAGGTGTAAGCCGTGCCTTTAGAGCCAGCAATTGAATTTCCTTGATGGATCAATTGATTTCCTTGATCCAGCACTTGGAGCCGCTCGCAAAAATGGGAGATGGAAAGATGAAGAAGATCACTTTTGCGAAGGAGGAGAAGGCAGCCATGGTCGCCCGCCTTCAGCGCTATTTCGCCGACGAGCTGGATCAGACGCTCGGCTCGTTGCCAGCCGAATTCCTGCTCGATTTCTTCACCGCAGAGATCGGGCCTTACTACTACAATCAGGGCTTGCGGGATGCCCATGCGGCATTGATGAGCAAAATGGAGGATTTCGGCGAAGCGATCTATCTTTTGGAGAAGGAGCCGGCCAAGAGCTGAGGGCGGTTCACTTTTTTGGCTGAAACGTATGCTCAATAGCCGGGAAAGTGCGGGCCTTCACTTCCTCGGCATATGCTTCAGCCGCTTTCGAGATCATGGGCGCCAGCTCTGCGAAATGCTTGACGAAGCGCGGCTTGAAATCGTTGAACAGGCCGAGCATGTCGTCGGAAACGAGGATCTGGCCATCGCAGGCGGCAGATGCGCCAATGCCGATAGTGGGAATGGCAACGGCGGCGGTAATCTCGCGGGCGAGCGGCTCGATCGTGCCTTCTATCACCATTGCGAAGGCGCCGGCGTCCGAGATCGCCTTGGCGTCACGCCGGATCTTGTCTGCTTCCTTGTCCGAGCGTCCAAGCGAGCGATAACCGCCGGTCGTATTCACCTGCTGCGGCATCAGGCCGACATGGCCGAAGACCGGAATACCGCGAGAGGTCAGGAAGGCCACGGTTTCAGCCATTTCCTCGCCACCCTCCAGCTTCACGCCATCGCAGCCGGTTTCCTTCAGGATGCGCGCGGCACTGCGGAATGCCTGCTCCTTCGATTCCTGATAGGAGCCGAAAGGCAGGTCGACGGTAACGCAGGCATGATTGGCGCCACGCATGACGGCCTTGCCGTGGGCGATCATCATCTCCAGCGTGACGCCGACGGTCGTTTCCATGCCGTAGAGTACCATGCCGAGGGAATCGCCCACGAGAAGCAGGTCGCAATGCGGATCGAGCAGGCGGGCGATCGGTGTCGTATAGGCCGTCAGGCTGACGATCGGGCGCGTGCCCTTCATCGCCTCGATGGCGGCGGGCGTTATGCGCTTGGCATGTCCGACAGTGCTCATCTCAGGCGGCCTTTTCGTTGTTTGATGGCTTGCGGCCGATGACCCGGTTGTCTAGCAGACGAGTGGTACCGATGCGGACGAACAAGGCAATGAGGATTGGCTGCCCCTGCAGTTTGCTCAATGGTTCCAGCGTTTCAGGATGGCGAACGGCGGCGACTTCCACGGTCGCGAGCGGCTCCTTTTCGATGAAAGCGCGCAGCGCCTCTTCGAGTGCGGCGGGGTCATTCACCCCGAGATCATATAGTCGCTCGGCTTCCGCCAATGCCTTGGGAACGATAACCGCGGCGGCACGCTCTTCCTTCGACAGGTAGACATTGCGCGAGGAGAGGGCCAGGCCATCCGCATCGCGAACGGTCGGCACCGGTACGACCCGGACGGGCTGGGCCAGATCCTCGACCATGCGGCGGATGATCGTTACTTGCTGATAATCCTTCTCGCCGAAATAGGCGCTGTCGGGCAGGACGATATTGAAGAGCTTGGTGACGACGGTGGCAACCCCGGCGAAATGGCCCGGGCGAACCGCGCCTTCCAGCTCCGCGCCAAGTTTCGGCACATCGACCACTGTTTGCATTGGACGCGGATACATATCCGTGACGCCAGGTGCGAAGAGATAGTCAACGCCGGCATCGCGCAACATGGCGCTGTCGCGTTCGAGATCGCGCGGATATTTCGCCAGATCCTCATTGGCGCCGAACTGCAGCGGATTGACGAAAATGGAGGTGACGACGACGTCGTTCTCGGCCTTGGCGCGGGAGACGAGTTCCATGTGGCCGGCATGCAGGTAGCCCATGGTAGGCACCAGGCCGATGCGCCTGCCGGCTTTGCGGTGTTCGCCAAGCCGTTCGCGTAGAGCGGCTATCGTGTGAACGATCTCCATCGTGGCACTCCTCCCCAAGCAATTCGTTTCCGCATTGCCCGTTTCCATCCCTAAAAATTGCCGGGACTTCTAACGTGTGCAGTGCAGAAAGGCAATTCGCTCGCGGCCGGCCAACCAAGGCGATATAATCTCCGCTATCCCGCTCCAAACAAAATCGCTCTCCCAAGTGGTGCCTGCGAGAGCGAAAGCGAGATAATGCTGTCTTGCGTAGCTAGACCGAGCGCATCAGGCCGCCGTCGACCTTGAGATTCTGACCGGTGATGTAGCCGGCGCCGTCTGAGGCGAGGAAGGCGACGGTGGCGGCGATCTCTGCGCTGGTGCCGTAGCGCCGCATCGGCACGCTGTCGCGGCGTTCTTCGGTCGCCGGCAGGCTGTCGATCCAGCCGGGTAGGACGTTATTCATCCGCACATTGTCGGCGGCGTAGGTGTCGGCGAAAATCTTCGTATAGGAGGCAAGGCCAGCCCGGAATACCCCCGAGGTCGGGAACATTGGCGATGGCTCGAATGCCCATGCCGTGGAGATGTTGATGATCGCGCCGGTTTTCTGCTTCTGCATGATGGGGGCGATGAGGCGTGTCGGACGGATGACGTTCATGAGATAGACATCGAGGCCGGTGTGCCATTGTTCGTCGGTAATCTCGAGGAGCGGGGCGCGCGGGCCGTGGCCGGCGCTGTTGACGAGCACATCGATGCGCGCCCATTTTTCCATCGTCGCATCGACCAGGCGCTTGAGATCGTCGTTAGATTGGTTGGAGCCGGTAACGCCAATACCGCCAAGCTCCTGAGCCAGCGCCTCACCCTTTCCGGAGGAGGAGAGGATGGCGACATGGAAGCCATCGGCCGCAAGGCGCCTAGCGCTTGCAGCGCCCATGCCGCTGCCGCCGGCAGTGATCACAGCCACTTTTTCTATCGACATGGGTCCTTCCTCCTTCATCTCGTTCCACTGGAACCGATTGCTTCGAAACTACCGATGAAATATCATTACCCTCGCGCGAGAGCGAAGCAGATAAATTCCCGTTTGCCAGTAGAAAAACTATCGCATGAATGGTTCGCCCGGTAAACTTCCCTCTCTGAATGGCCTAAAGGCATTCGAAGTGGCTGCACGCCATCACAGCTTCAAGCTGGCGGCCGAGGAGCTGGGGGTTACGCAAGGAGCGGTGGCTCAACAGGTGAGAGGGCTGGAGGCGGAGCTAGGCGTAAAGCTGTTCGAGCGGATGCCGCGGTCTTTGGTGCTAACGGGCGAGGGGCGGGGCTATATCGCCGATATCAGGCGCGCTTTCGAAATCATCGCTCAAGCGACCAGCGACCTCGAGCCGCAACCCGTAAGGCTCACCATCAGCACCACGCCGACATTCGCATCGAAATGGCTGATCCCGCGCCTGCCGGATTTTACGGCTCGTCATCCCGATCTCGATCTTCATATCCTCGCCACGGACCGTATGTCGGGCTTTCAAGCGGATGGAGTGGATCTTGCCGTTCGATATGGGCGACCGCCTTTCGGGCCGGGGTTGGCGACCGAACTGCTTTTCGAGCAAGAGATCATCGCCGTTTGCAGCCCGACGCTGCTGCATCACCGAAAGTCACCGAAGACGGCGGAAGAACTCGCCGACTACGCGCTTCTCCATGACGCCCATAATTCCTGGCCAGAATTTATCGACAAGCATTTCGGGCGGGCAGTCCACGCCTCCTATAAAGGGATCAGCTTCAACCAGACATCGCATGCGATCGAAGCGGCCATTGCGGGGCAGGGAATCGTCCTCGCCAACCGCGATTTCGTGGCGCGAGATATGGTGGAAGGCCGTCTGACGCAGGTTATCCAGGGGTCGCTAAGCGGTCCATCCGACTTCTATCTCGTCTGGCCGCGCTATCGCAAATCCGCAGCGCTTGAGACGGTGATCGACTGGATGAGGGGAGAAGCGAGCAGGTAATAGTGGATACTGCTCGGTGGTGCGACCGTGGAAGTTTTCATCGCTGGAAGGCCGCCGGCTGGCAACGTGGCGCATCAAGCGCGATCGCGCTGCCGAATGCTGCAATTGCCTTCCGGGGTTAGTGCTTTCCTCAATCTTTTGCTGTTAGCTGCCGCCATGGCAAAGATCGTGGCGTTGGCGGCATATTTCTATCAGGCGGCGGTGGCTTTCGGGCTGCTGATCGCGGTGGCACATCTGCTGGCTCCGGCGGACTATGCGGCCTATTCGCTGTTCATCTCGATCAGCCAGTTTGCAGCGATCCTCTGCTTCGAGTGGGTTCGCTTTGCCTGCAGTCGCTTCTATCCGGGGCAAGGGCCAGGGAGCGAGGCACTGGAGCGCAAGGCGCTGACGGTAGAATTCGCGGCATGCTCGGCAATCTGCCTGATCGCCGCTTCCGTCTCGATCCTCTTTTCGGTCTCGGCAGAGATTGCCGTGCTTGGCGGCCTGGTTGCGATCTTCCAGGGCGGGAGCGACCTGCATCTCACCATGCTGCGCTTCCGTCAGGAATTTCGCGTCTTCTCGCGGCTGCAGGGGTCGCGCGCGACGATTCTGACAATCGGCACGCTTGCGGGCGCTGCCGTTGCTCCGACTTTCACATGCACCGTCATCGGTCTGATGGCCGGCTATCTTGCCTATGGGCTCCTTGCCGCTTTTCTGAGCCGCAACAGTCTTCACGAGGCGGCTTCGTTCGAGAAGGTGCTGGTACGCAAGCATTTCGTCTATGGCAGCGTTGCCGCGAGCGCCTCCATTATCGGCATGTTGACGCCGTTGGGATTGAAATCGATTCTCACGGCCACGCTGGGAGCGGGTGGCGCTGCCGGCGCACTTCTGGCGCTTGATCTGCTGCAGAGACCCTTCGTCCTGATCGTCTCTGCGCTGCAGGCCATTCAATATCCCGATGTCGTCACGACCTATGATCGCGATGGGCGGACCCCTGCCTTTGCCAAGCAGCTTGGGGAATATTACTCGTTGCTGACCGGTTTGACGCTGATGACCGCCGCCGGCATTTTCGCGCTGCTGCAGCCGGTCGGGCAATTGGTCATTGCCGCCGGTTTGCGCAAGGAGTTTCTTGCCGTCGCCCCCTTTGTCATCGGCCTTGCGACATGCCGCGCGCTGACGGCCAACATGATGCCCACCCCGGCGCATCTGCAGCATCGGCTATTGACGATCTTCCTGCTCGCGGCGCTGGATTGCGCGCTGCTGAATGCGGGCACGCTCATCGGCGGTTATCTCGGTTCCTTCGGCGATGCTGCCCTCATGGCCGGCGGCATGATTGGCGCGCTTTGTGCCATGACGATCGGCGTCAAGGTGATGATGTCTCTTGCCTTCGATTTCGTCTGGCCGCCCGTCGTTCTGTCGGGTATTGGGCTGGCCCTGCCGGTGCTGGCAACTGCCGGTTTTGGCTATTCGCTCTGGATATCTGTGGCTATCGGCGTTGTCGGGGGCGCGCTCTTCTGCCTGCTCAGCCTCTACAGCTACTTCGTCACCATGTTCCGGCCGCAGTCCCGGTCCTGAAATCTCTTAGAGATCTTCCAAAATGGACAGGACGCGATCTGCGCTGCCATCCCAGGAGAAGCGCGTAACGTTCTCATGGCCGCGTCGACGCAGATCCTGGCGCAATGTCTCGTCCGTCGCGATCCGCCGCATGGCGGAGACAAGTTCGTCCTGTCGGAAGGGATCGAAGTAGAGCGCGGCATCGCCCGACGCCTCACGCACGGCGGGAATATCGGCCGCGAGCACCGGGCAGCCCTGGGTCATCGCCTCCAGCGGCGGGATACCGAACCCTTCGTAAAGGCTCGGGAAAACGAAAGCTGTGGCATGGCGCTCCAGGGCGGCGATTTCTGCATCGGCGAGCCTGCCGGGGAAGAGCATGCTGTCGCTCGATTGCTGGTTGTCCGATTTGAACACGGTCGGTGCGGAGCCGCCGACGACCACGAGCTTCTGATTGATATCCTTGAGCGCCTCGAAAGCGCGAATGGCGAAATCGAGGTTCTTGTTCGGCTTCATCGTGCCGACGAGTAGGAAGAAGCCGTTGGTTTTCAGACCAAGCCGCTGCATGACGGCCTCATCCGGTTCGATGGCGGCGTAATGATCGACGGCATTGTAGACGACGTCGATACCGGTTGATGGCACCCGGAATACCGAGGCGAGCTCCTGCCGCGAGAATTCGGAGACGGTGCCGATCTTGGCGGTGCGCGTCAGCACGGTTCCAAGGGCGCCATGCAGCAGGCGGTAGCTGCGCTTGAAGGACTGCGGATGGCGGAAGATCGTCACGTCATGGATGACGACGGCCTGGCGGCGATGCAGAAGTGGGCCGCTGCCGCCAAAGCCGATGAGCCGACTGCCGCGCGAGTGTGAAAGCAGCGCTGTTTGCTCCCAGAGATGGCCGGGGCCGGAACCGAAACTATCGATTTCTATCGCCGAAAGCCTCATATCGACAGGCGTATTGCGCGGCACCGCCAAACGCCAGCGCACCCCTTTCAGGGAGGCAGGCAGCGCGCCTGAGGAGATCTTGCGATCGAGCGCGAGGGTCAATTCGCGCGCAAAGCGCTGTACACCGGACAGAGGCTGGCCGAGAAAACGCCCGTTGATGACAATCGACTGCACGCTAAAGATCCCGATATCTTATTGATGGGACATAGCTTGCACCATTTTATTTAGAGAAGGTTTAGCTTGCTTCGCGCGATTTTACGCAAGCGCGTCCTTGCTGCGGGCAATGGTGACGCCGCGGGCTCGCATCTCGTCAATGGCCGATTTGACGCCGGCGGGATCGATGCCTCGGCTGGCATCTTCGATGAAGCGGACTGTGACGCCGGGCAGCATTTCAACGGCATCGAGCGCCGAGAACTTGACGCAATAATCGGTTGCCAGCCCGCAAAGGTCGAGTTCGGTGACGCCTTTGTTGCGTAGATAGGCGGCCAGTCCGGTGAGGGCAGCCTGATCGTTGTCGCGGAAGGCGGAGTAGCTGTCGACGGCGGGATTCTGGCCTTTTTGCTGAATGAAATCGACGGCGGCCATATGGAGGTCGGGATGGAAGGCTGCGTCTTCCGTATTCTGAACGCAGTGGTCGGGCCACATCATTTGCGGCTTGCCTGACAGTGTGCCGATCTCAAAAGGTTTTTTGCCTGGATGAGTGGAAGCGAAGCTGCCGTGACCGGCCGGATGCCAGTCCTGCGAGGCGACGATGAGATCGTATTGGCCGCTGTCGATGAGCTTATTGGCGACGGGCACCACCTGGTGTCCCTCTGGAACTGGAAGGTTGCCGCCAGGGCAGAAGCCGTTCTGGATGTCGATGAGCAGCAGTGCTTTCATGAGACCTGTCCTTCCGTTTTGTTGCGCTGCACGATGTCAAGTGGCGCGCTTCGGATCAAGCCCTTTGCGCCCCGCCGATGAAGGCGGCGAGGCGCGATGGTTTGTGAAGGCTTATGCCGGCTTGTGGCCCTTGAGCCCATAGAAGGCAATGTAGACGTAGCAGATGATCGGCATCAGGAAGGCCAGGTGGATGCCGATCGTATCGGCAAGGCCGCCCTGGATAACAGGCAGGATCGCGCCGCCGACAATGGCAAGGCACAGAATGCCCGAGCCCTGGCTCGTATATTTGCCGAGACCGTGCAGCGCCAGGCTGAAGATCGTCGGGAACATGATCGAGTTGAAGAGGCCGATCGCCAGCACGGCCCACATGGCGACATGGCCTGTCGTCAGCACCGTCACCAGCAGGAGGATGATCGCGGCGACAGCATTGAAGGCAAGCGCCTTGCCGTCATCGATGTGGCGCATGATTGCCGAGCCGACGAAGCGTCCGACCATGGCGCCGCCCCAGAAATAGGAGACGTAATGGGCGGCATCGGCCTCGGAGAGATGAGCGATATCCGGCTGACTCAGGAAGTTGACCAGGAAGCTGCCGACGCTGACTTCCGCACCGACATAAACAAAGATGCCGACAGCGCCGAGCACGAGATGGCGGTATTGCCAGGCAGAGCCGCCGCCGCGCATTGGCTCGATGGTCTCCTCATCCTCGACTTGCGGGAGTTTAAGCGCCGCAAAGACGGCCGCGAGTACCAGGAAAGCGGCGGCAAGGAGCAGATAGGGGAATTTGACCGCGCCGGCTTCCGCAAGCCGCATGGCGTCGAGCTGTTCCGGTGTCGCGTTGGTCGCTGCAACAGTCGCGGCAGACAGGATCAACATCGCGCCGAAGTAGGGGGCAATCGTCGTGCCGAGCGAGTTGAAGGCCTGCGTCAGGTTCAGGCGGCTGGCGGCCGTATCCGGAGGTCCCAATACGGTGACATAGGGGTTTGCGGCAACCTGCAGGATCGTGATGCCGGTGGCGAGCACGAAAAGTGCGCCCAAGAAAAGGGCGTAGACGCGATACGTGGCGGCAGGAATGAACAGGGCGCAGCCGACAGCCGCGATCGCAAGGCCGACGACGATGCCCCATTTATAGGTGATGCGCTTCACGAGCGTGCCGGCAGGCAGCGATATGATGGAGTATGCGCCGAAAAAGCAAAGCTGGATGAGCATTGCCTGCGTGTAATTGAGCTGAAAGACGCTTTTCAGGTGCGGGACCAGAATATCGTTCAGGCAAGTAATGAAGCCCCACATGAAAAAGAGTGAGGTGAGTGCGATAAGCGCGAATTGGTAATTGCCCTGGCCTTGGTGTGCGGATGCACGCGCGCTGGTGGGCGCAGAGCTTGTTGCTGAGCCAGCCACTTTTTTATCCTCGGTTTTTGTTGTTGCCAGGCTTCGAGATTCGAGCCGGACGAAAGCCCGAACGGGCCGAAAGAAGAGCTGGCGGCGGCTTACCGAGATACCGCGGGAAACGCAGAATCCCGAAGCCGCTTCAATCGATATAATCGATTGGTCCGCTATTGGTAGCTTGCTAGGCATGCGGATTTTGCAATGCTGCAATGCAATCACTTGCAAGAGCGGAATGTCTGCGGACGTCAGTCGAGCCTGTGCAAATAGCCGAGAACGGCGCGTTTCACGCGCAGAGCCAGCTGGTATCTATCCTGGTCGCCATGCTCCCCGGCGGCATCCACCATTCCCTTGATGATGGCGACCACGTCGCGACTCGCCACATCGATATCGGCCTGCGGCGGCAGATCCGGCCGCAGCAGGGTTGCGCGGGTAAGCTCGAAGAAGCGCCTTTTGACCGCTTCGGTGGCGGCATCGAGCGGCAGGCGCGCTTCCTCGAAATCGAGCAAGCGGGCTAGCGCCGGCCGGCGAAGCTGCTGCTCGACGCAAGGGAGGATGAGCGCCGACAAGGCCTCGCTGCCCGTGGGCTTGTCGGCGGCAATTTCCGCCTCTGCGACGAGACGCGAAGTCTCGCGCAGGATCAAGGCTCCGATCAACGCATCCTTGCGCGGAAAATATTGATAGAGCGAGCCGACACTGACGCCGGCCTTTTCCGCAACGGCATTGGTGGAGAAGGCCTCATGGCCGTGCTCCTCCAAAATGCGAGCTGCAGCCTCCACGATCGCCTCGACTGTTGCGAGCGAGCGGGCTTGTCTTGGCGCTTTTCTCGGCGCGGCACGGCTATGGAGAGGGCCTTCGGACATGTTCCTGGAATGCGAGTAGCAAAAAGCGAATTATCGCTCATATTACAGTCCGCGACCCAACGAAACAAGCGTTTCAGCGACATGCCGGGATTGAGTTCCCAGGCATGGTCGAGAGCGCGTGTGCGAACGACAAGGAGATTGACGCATGTCCAACGAAATTAGAACGGCGATCGTAACCGGCGCATCCAAAGGGATTGGGGCAGCCATTGCGAGGCAACTTGCCGAAGACGGCTTTCAGACCGTCGTCAATTACGCATCGAGTTTCGGAGAGGCCTCCGATGTTGTTGCCGGCATTACGGCGGCAGGCGGTCGCGCGATTGCAATCCGTGCCGATGTTAGCGACGCTGCGGCAATAACGGCATTGTTCGATCGCACCGAAGCAGAGTTCGGCAGGGTCGATGTGCTCGTCAACAATGCAGGTATCAGCAAATTTTCGCCGCTGGCTGAGGTCTCGGATGAGGATTTTCAGCAGCAAATCGCCGTCAATCTGACAGGCACTTTCAACGGGATGCGAGAAGGGGCGAAGCGGGTGCGCGATGGTGGCCGCATCATCAATCTTTCCACGAGCATCATCGGTCACTATTCCCCCGGCAATGGCGTCTATGCGGCGACCAAAGCGGCGGTGGAGGCGATGACGCATATTCTTGCTAAGGAACTCGGCCCGCGCGGCGTCACCGTCAATGCGGTCGCGCCAGGGCCGATCGCTACCGAATTGCTGTTCAAGGGGCGGTCCGAGGCGCTGATCCAGCGGCTGATAAACGACATTCCGCTCGGGCGTCTCGGGCTGCCTGAGGATATCGCTCAGATCGTATCGTTTCTGGCCGGGCCGCAGAGCGGCTGGATCAACGGCCAGATCATCAGGGCAAATGGCGGACGCAACTGAGATAGAGCAGCGCGAGGTGTAGAAGCCTTTGCGGCAGAAGGATCGTTTCTTGCCACAAATCGCGACACCGAATGATGCCGCTGCGAGACCGGGACTGTCTCGCAGTGGCTTTCCCGTCGCTCCGTTGCGGGCTCAGTCGAATGCTAATCCTTCCTCGGCGATGGACTTCCGGACGGCGTCCCGTTGTCTCACGCGGCCATACCAAGCCTCGAGATTATGCAGCGCGTCGAAATGGATGCCGGCTTTGTAATAGGATTTCAACCACGGAGCCTGACCCCATCCTGTCAATGCAAACAGATAAGCGTCGGCAGCCGTGAATCTGTCGCCCATCAGGAAGGGACGATCGGCGAGATGCGCGTCGATCCATTGATATCGCTTTTCAAGCTTCGGCCTAGCGGTCTCGACGTAGTTTCCCGCAAGCCGCGCATAGAGAAGCGGAATGAACCCCTTGTGGATTTCCGTGGACAAGAAACCGAGCATTTCCTGCAGCTTGTAGCGCTCCATCGTGCCGGCGGCTGGTGCCAATCCAGCCTCAGGTTTCAGGTCGGCCAAATATTGCACGATCGCCGGTCCCTCCCGCAGAAGATTGCCGCCGCCGAGATCGAGCAGGGGGACATAGCCGTGCGGGTTGATGTCGTAGAAATCGAGGCCCGTTTCGGTCTTGTGGCTGGCGTGGTCGACTTTGATCAGATCCACGTCCAGGCCAAGTTCGTTGATGACGATATGGGGCGAGAGTGAGCAGCTTGCGGGCAGATAGTAGAGCTTCACGAGGGTCTCCATGGTGTTTCCGGTGCCAGCTTTCGCTCGGAAAGACTGGCGCGGAACCATGTAATCCCTGTAGTATAGAATAGTAAGAACGGAAAAGTTTGACATCTAGGTACAAAAATTATACCGCCATGCGCATGAGGTATGTGCGATGAAAAAGACTGTAACTGGCTGCTCCGTCGAGGAAGCGATGCATTTGCTGGGCGGCCGCTGGCGGCTGCTGATTGTGTCTTATCTGGTCGATGGACCCCAGCGTTTCAACGAGCTGAGGCGGCTGATGCCTGGCATTTCGCAGAGGATGCTGACGCTTGATCTGCGCGCGCTGGAGGAGGCGGGCCTGATCCGGCGGACGGTCTATCCGACGATTCCCGTGAAGGTGGAATATTCGCTGACGGAGGATGGGCGGCGGCTGGAGAAGGTGGTGGCTGTGGTGAAGGAATTTGGGCTTTGGTTAAAGGACCGGGATGCGCAGGGAATTGAAGAGCGTACGGCTTCACCAGAGCTCGTAGTATAAATCGCGCCAATCCGGATTTGTCTTTTCAACCAGATCGATTTTCCACTGGCGATACCAGCGTTTCAGCGATTTTTCGCGTTGTATGGCTGAAACGATGTCGGCGTGGTCTTCATACCAGACGAGCCGTGTGCATCCGTATTTCCAAGCAAAGCCCGGTGTTAGGCCTTCACGATGCTCGTAGATGCGGCGCTCGAGATCGGCGGTGACGCCGATGTATAAAGTGCCGCGTTTGTGGTTGGTGATGATATAAGTATATCCACCCATGCGTGTATGATGCTAGCTGAGAGGATGGGCGTCAAGAGGCTATTGGCGGGAGGTGAGCTGCTTCGCAAAGAATGCGCTTGCGTTTGCCACCCTATTATACCCCACGCTCCGTCATCCTCGGGCTTGACCCGAGGATCCAAGTACAAGCCTTGATGTTTATGCAAATTAGATCGCTGTGCGTGCCGGCAGCGACATCTACATTGCATGCTTGCTTGTGAGTGATGCATTCGATGGGAGCGCTTGTGCGTGGATCCTCGGGTCAAGCCCGAGGATGACGGAGTGTGTGGGTGGGAAGGATATCCACAATCAGCCTAACCGTTGATGGCCACCCTCTGGTCCCAAACCAGATAGCCTTGCCGATTAAACCCTCTCCACAAACCCATCCAGCACGCGCTTCTGCCCGGCGCGGTCGAATTCGATCGTTAGCTTATTGCCCTCGATCTCCGACACATTGCCGTTGCCGAATTTGATGTGGAAGACGCGGTCGCCGATGGCGAATTTGGAAGGTTCGGAGGAGGTGGATTTGGCCACCAGCTCGCCGTCGATGGTGCGCACTTTCGGACCGCTTTCGCCGTAACCGATGCGTTCGACGGCGTGGCCGGAGCGGCTGCCCCAGTTGTCGCGGGTCGCATCGTTGCGGTTGGCCTGGGCGCGCTTCCAGCCGGGGGTGGAATAGGTGTTGGCGAAGGGATCGGCCTTGTCGAAGCGGGATTGGCCGTAGCCGCCGCGGCCATATCCGCCATAGGACTGCTCTACTTCGGCGACCTGAACATGCGTTTCCGGCAGTTCGTCAAGGAAGCGGGAGGGGATCGTCGATTGCCATAGGCCGTGGATGCGGCGGTTGGAGACGAACCAGATGTGGCAGCGGCGCTTGGCGCGGGTGATGCCGACATAGGCGAGGCGGCGCTCTTCCTCGAGGCCGGCGCGCCCGCTTTCGTCGAGTGAGCGCTGATGCGGAAACAGGCCTTCCTCCCAACCGGGCAGAAACACGGTGTCGAATTCCAGACCCTTGGCGGAGTGCAGCGTCATGATGGAGACGGCGTCGAGATTTTCGTTCTGCTCGGCATCCATAACAAGGGCGACGTGTTCAAGGAAGCCGCGCATGGATTCGAAGCTGTCCATGGAGCGGATGAGTTCCTTGAGGTTTTCCAGACGTCCCGGCGCTTCTGCCGATTTGTCGTTCTTCCACATGTCCGTATAGCCAGACTCTTCGAGAATCTGCTCGGCAAGCTCAGTATGCGGCGTGTTTTCGAGCAGGCCCTGCCAGCGGCGGAAGGATTGCACGACGTCGAACAGCGCCTTGCGCGCCTTCGGCTTCATCTCATCCGTCTCGATGATGTCAGCCGCTGCCGCCAGCATCGGGATATCGCGCACGCGGGCGTAATCATGCAACGCACGGACAGTAGTGTCGCCGAGACCGCGTTTTGGCGTATTGATAATGCGTTCGAAGGCGAGATCGTCGGCCGGCTGGCAGACGAGGCGGAAATAGGCCATGGCATCGCGGATTTCGAGGCGCTCGTAGAAGCGCGGGCCGCCGACGACGCGATAGTTCAGGCCGAGCGTCACGAAACGATCTTCGAACTCGCGCATCTGGAAGGAGGCGCGCACGAGAATGGCGATGTCGTTGAGATTGTGCTTGTTGCGCTGGAGCTGCTCGATCTCTTCGCCGATGGCGCGCGCTTCCTCCTCGGAATCCCAGGAGGCGTGCACTTGCACCTTGATGTCGTCCGGATCGGAGCGGTCGGTGAACAGTGTCTTGCCGAGCCGGCCTTCATTATGGGCGATCAGATGCGCGGCGGCACCGAGAATATGCTCTGTGGAGCGATAGTTCCGCTCGAGCTTGATGACCTTGGCGCCCGGAAAATCCTTCTCGAAGCGGAGGATATTGTCCACCTCCGCGCCGCGCCAGCCATAGATCGACTGGTCGTCGTCACCGACGCAGCAGACATTCTGCGGCTCGCCTTTCTGCCGCTGCGCCAGCAGGCGCAGCCACATATATTGCGCCGTGTTAGTGTCCTGATACTCATCGACCAGGATGTAGCGGAAGCGCTGGTGATAATCCTTGAGGATATCAGGATTCTGCCGGAACATATTGATCGGATGCAGCAAAAGGTCGCCGAAGTCGCAGGCGTTCAGCGTCTTCAGGCGGTTCTGGTAGGCGGCATAGAGCTCGCGGCCCTTGCCATTGGCAAAGGCGCGGGCGTCACCCTCCGGAATATCGGCGGGGCTCAGACCCTTGTTCTTCCATGTGTCGATCATGCTGGCAAATTGCTTGGCCGGCCAGCGCTTGTCGTCGAGCCCTTCGGCCTGGATCAGTTGCTTGATCAGCCGGACGACATCGTCGGTATCGAGAATGGTGAAGCTGGAGGTGAGGCCGACCAGCTCGGCATGGCGGCGCAACAGCTTGACTCCGATCGAGTGGAAGGTGCCGAGCCAGGGCATGCCTTCGACTGCACCGCCGACCAGCAGCGCGATGCGCTCCTTCATCTCGCGGGCTGCCTTGTTGGTGAAGGTCACGGCGAGGATCTGGCTGGGGAAGGCGCGGTTGGTGGACAGGATATGCGCGATGCGCGTCGTGAGCACTCGCGTCTTGCCTGTGCCGGCGCCGGCAAGCACCAGAACGGGGCCGTCGAGCGTTTCCACGGCTTCCGCCTGTTCTGCATTGAGGCCTGAGAGATAATCGGGCCGGCGGCCGCTGTCGCGTGCTGCCATGGCGCGGGCCGCAATGCCGCCACCAATGCTGCCGGCAGCCGGCGCGGAACGGCGCGGCGCCACGTGCTCCGGCTCCTCGTCAAAGAAGGGAATATCGTCATGTCCAATGGTCATGCCGCCCAATGTAATGATTCTACCCCGAAAGGCAAAAGAAACGGGCCGAAACTAGAACAAAAAGTGCACATTCACAGGGCATAAGACTCGATCGACGGCTGTTTTCATGTGGAAACAGGTCGGCCCATTCACCGCGTAAAACGTCTCGTTGTCCGCACCAAGATTACAACTTTGTCATAATCTGTGGCGAAACTTGCGGCATATGCTCAAAAACACGATATTGCAGCAAATCGGGCACAATCTTGCTTTATAGAGCCGTCCGAGCCGAAATTGACCCCCGGTTAAGTGCGCTGGGTGGATGAGGGGTCACAAAAATCAACGACGCGATTTCATCGCCTCTGACACAACGAGCCGGAGACGTGCATGACCGCCTGGAAGCAGCTTTCCTTGTCTTTTTTCTTGCTGGCAGCTGGCATCGCCGCTGTCGTGGCCTTCATGCCCAGTGCGGTGGGCCTGCTGCAGAAGGTCGGCGTTCCCGAGACTGTCGTGGCCTGGATTGCTCCGCGCGATGGCGCGGCGGACGGAAAGGCGGAGACGCAGGCAAGTTCCGGTGGACGGCGCGGTCAGAACATACCGCTTGTCGTCACCGAGCCTGTGATCAGTGGTGTCGTCAACGATCGCCTGAGCGCGATCGGTACCGGCGACGCCATCCGTTCGGTCGTCGTCATGCCGCAAGCGGCGGGTACGATCCGGGAAATTCTCATCAAGTCAGGCGACAAGGTGAAGCAGGGGCAGGTGCTGGCGCGTCTCGATGACGACGAGCAGATCATCGCTCGCGGCCAGGCGGAAGTGGCGCTGAAGAGCGCTGTCGAAAAATCCCAGCTCTACCGCAATATCAAATCCACAGTCTCGCGTATGGATGTTTTCGATGCCGAGATCGTGGAGCAGGGCGCAAAGCTGGCGCTGCAATCGGCCGAGCTGGCGCTGAAGCGCCGCGATGTGGTCGCACCGATCGACGGGATTGTCGGTATCGTGCCTGTGGTCGTCGGCGACAATGTGACGACAATGACCAATATCGTGATGCTGGACGACCGCTCGGAAATCCTGGTGGATTACTGGGTGCCGGAGCGCTTCGCCAATACCGTCAAGGTCGACCAGCCGGTGGAAGCGACGTCGGTGGCATTGCCGGGGCGCGTATTTTCGGGCGTTGTCGAGGCAGTCGACAATCGTGTTGACGGCGCGAGCCGGACGCTGCGCGTGCGCGCCCGCATCGATAACGCCTCCGATGTTCTGCGCGCCGGCATGTCCTTCAATGTCGGCATGCGCTTTGCCGGCGAATCCTATCCCTCCGTCGATCCGCTCGCCGTCCAATGGGATGGGGCGGGTGCGCATGTCTGGCGCGTCGTTGACGGCAAGTCCTCGAAGGTGCGCGTCAGCATCGTGCAGCGCAATCCGGATGCGGTGCTGGTCCGCGGCGATCTCCGCAATGGCGATCTCATCGTCATCGAAGGATTGCAGCGCGTGACCGAAGGTGGCGAGGTTCGCTTTGCCCGCGATGTCGCCCAGGCCAAGGAGGTCATCACGCAATGATGACCGATGGCAACGATGTGGTGGATGCCGGCTCGGCAGCGGCCAAGCAATCCTTTACCGCACTCTTCGTGCGCCGGCCGATCCTGGCGCTGGTCTTCAACACGCTGATGGTCGTCGCTGGTCTTGCCGCCTATTTCGGCGTCGAAGTGCGAGAACTGCCCGATGTCGACCGTCCGGTCGTGACCGTCAGGACGGTATTCGATGGCGCATCGCCGCAGACGGTGGATCAGGAGCTGACGAAGATCATCGAAGGGGCGGTTGCCCGCGTCAGCGGCCTGAAGTCGGTTTCCTCCAGTTCCTCCTTCGGTCAGAGCCGGGTAACGCTCGAATTTTCCGACGCGACCGATCTTTCGGTTGCCGCCAATGATGTCCGCGACGCCATCGGTCGCATCACCGAACAATTGCCCGATCAGGCGGATGCGCCTCAGATCGTCAAGGCGGATTCGGATTCGCAGCCGATCATGCGGCTTGCCGTCACCTCGACCACGTTGACGATGGATGACCTGACACAGCTCGTCGACAAGGAGATCACCGACCGGCTGGCTTCGGTCGAGGGCGTCGCCGATGTCGAGCTTTACGGCGATCAGGAGAAGATCTTCCGCATCGATGTCGATCAGGCCGCCCTTGCGAGCCGAGGTCTCACCATCGGCGACCTGACGACGGCGCTTGCGACCGCAGCACTCGATGTACCGGCCGGATCGCTGAAGAGTGCGCGGCAGGATATCGTCGTGCGCGCCACGGCGGCACTACAGACGCCGGAGGATTTCTCCCGGCTGATCATCAAGAACCGCGTGCGGCTTTCCGATGTCGCCACCGTGACGCTCGGACCGAGGGACGGCACGACCGCGCTGCGTTCGAACGGCGTGCAGGGCGTTGGCCTCGGCATCATCCGTCAGGCGCAGTCGAATACCTTGAATATTTCCGAAGGCGTGAAGGCCGTCGTCGCGCAGCTGTCTAAATCGCTGCCCGAGGGTACGCGCATCGTTATCACCAGCGACGATGCCCTGTTCATTCAGGGGGCGATCCACGAGGTCGTGCTAGCGCTCGTCCTGTCGGCGTTGATCGTCACCGCAGTCATCTATCTTTTCCTGCGGGACTGGCGGGCGACGCTGATACCGGTCGTCACCATGCCGGTGGCGCTGATCGGCACGCTTGCCGCGCTCTACATGGTCGGTTTCTCGGTCAATATCCTGACGCTGCTGGCAATCGTGCTTGCGACCGGCCTCGTGGTCGATGACGCCATCGTCGTGCTCGAGAATATCGTGCGGCGCAGGGCGGAGAAGATCGGGCCTCGCGCTGCCGCTGTGCTTGGCACGCGCGAAGTTTTCTTCGCCGTCATTGCGACGACGGCCACGCTTGCTGCCGTGTTCATTCCGCTCTCCTTCCTGCCGGGGCAGGTGGGCGGCCTGTTCCGCGAATTCGGCTTCGTGCTTGCCTTCTCCGTCGGCCTGTCGTCGATCGTGGCGCTGACGCTCTGCCCCATGCTTGCCTCGCGCATGCTGACCAAGGAGATGCGCGAGGAGCATGGCGCGCTCGGGCGTTTCGGCGAGCTTTTCTCCGGTGTCTATCGTCGTACCCTCAAGGCTTGTCTCAATGCGCCTTTCGTCGTCATCGTCTTCTGCGCCGTGTTTTCGGCTGCAGCCGTCCTGGCGTTCATAAACGTCAAGAGCGAGCTGACGCCGAGCGAGGATAGGGCGATGGTCATGCTGCGTCTCACCACGCCGCAAGGCGCAGGCCTCGATTATACCAAGGATCAATTACAGCGCGTCGAAGAGCGGCTGCAGCCGCTGATGGACAGCGGCGACATACGAAATATCTACGCTATTTCAGGCATGAACAGCCAGAAGAACAGCGGCTTCATGGTACTGACGCTGGCCCCCTGGAGTGAGCGTCATCGTACGCAGCAGGATATTGTCACCGATATCAACAAGGCCATGGCAGGCGTGCCGGCTCTTCGCGGCAATGTCATCCAGGCCAACAGCCTGCGCATTCGTGGCGCCGGCAGCGGCGTGCAGATGGCGCTCATCGGTAACAATCACGAAGCGCTGACCGATGCAGCGCTGAAACTCGTGCAGAAACTCGACAAAACCGGCCAATTCGATACGCCGCGGCTGAACAACGAGCCGACACAGGCTCAGGTCTCCGTCACCATCGATCGTGAGCGCGCTTCCGATCTCGGGGTCGACATTTCAGGCCTTTCAGTGGCCTTGCAGTCGCTACTTGAGGGCCGCTCCGTCGTCGACGTATTCGTCGCCGGCGAATCCTATCCGGTGCTTCTGACGTCGACGATGCGGCCGATCGATGATCCCACGGATCTTGAAAACGTCTTCCTGAAGACCGGCGACGGCAAGATCGTGCCGATGTCTGTCATCGCGTCGCTGAAGGAGAATGCGGTTGCGCCGCAGCTGACCCGCGAGCAGCAGCTGGCTTCGGTTGCGATCACCGCCGGGCTCAAGAACGGCATGTCGCTCGGGCAGGCGGTCGAGGAGATCACACGGATCGCGACGCCACTCCTGCCGCCTGGTTCGCGGTTGATGCCGCTCGCCGAAGCGGCGACACTGGAGGAAAATTCCAGCGGCATGGCCCTGACCTTCGGTTTTGCCATCGTCATCATCTTCCTGGTGCTTGCCGCGCAGTTCGAAAGCGTGCTGTCGTCGGTCATCATCATGTCGACCGTGCCGCTCGGCCTTGCCTGTGCCGTCTTTGCGCTCGTCATCACCGGATCGAGCCTCAACATCTACAGCCAGATCGGCCTGGTGCTGCTTGTCGGTGTCATGGCCAAGAACGGCATCCTGATCGTCGAGTTCGCCAATCAGCTTCGCGACAAGGGCGAAAGCGTGCGCGAGGCGATCGAAAAGGCCTGCGCACTGCGTCTGCGCCCGGTCATGATGACGATGATCGCGACCATCCTTGGCGGCGTACCGCTTGTCTTTGCCGAGGGGGCCGGCGCAGAAGCGCGCGTTGCTCTCGGCTGGGTCATTGTGGGCGGCCTTGGGTTTGCGACCCTGATCACGCTTTACATCACACCCGTCGCCTATCTTTTGATCGCCCGCTTTGCCAAGCCACAGACGCATGAAGAGCAGCGCCTGCATGACGAGATGTCGGATGCGGCGCTGCGCGCGAAGCTCGCCAATCTTCGCGCGGCGGAGTAGATCGGCACCGGCAGGTTGGTCCGTTGCAGGCGTTGCGCTTATTTATGGTAAATCAGGGGTATCGTTTAGCGCTTTTTTAAGCATGTTTGCTAATCATGTCGGTATGTAACCGCTGGAGCGCAGGTGTTGTTTTGCCTCGCTCCCCGTTCGCCGACACGCTCGGCCCGCGCGCATGAGCGCCCGCGGCAAGGTTCCGATGTCTCCTTGTATTTGTTGCGTATTGTTGCGTCCGGAGTTCATGTGCCGTGAGTATTTTTTCGACCTTCATCAGGGTCAGTCCCTCTGTGAATACAGCACTGGAAGTGCTGAGGGACACCCAGACCAAACTGGGTAATGCCGAGCGACAGATGTCGTCAGGCCTGCGGGTTCAGTCGGCCAGAGACAATGCCACCTACTGGAAAATCTCGACTTTGACGCATACCGACATCGGCGCGATTTCGTCGGTTCAGGATGCGCTCGGTCTCGCCGCCTCGACCGTCAGCACCGCTTCCACGGGTGTCGGTAGCGCGATCGATGTCGTGACCGAGATCAGGACGAAGCTCGTCAGCGCCTATGAGACCAGCGTCGACAAAACGACACTCAACGACGAGATCACCGAGCTCAAGCAGCAGTTGCGCAGCGTTGGGGAGTCGGCGACCTTCAACGGCGTCAACTGGACCGTGCTGCAAGATGGCGCGGACCCGACTGACCCCCATGAGATTCCAGGCTCCCTTATCCGGGGTACCAACGGCACCGTAACGATCGGCATGCTGAGCTATGCGGGCGTCAGCTCGACGACGGGGCCAATCACCTCGGCCGATGCGCGTTATCTGATCGACGATCAGTCAAGCGGCACCGGCGGATATGGCGTGCTGACGTCGACATCTTTCGCCACCGAAGCCGGAGCGGCTAAGAATTATGTGCTCATCAGCAGCAAAAACGGCAATACGAGCGGCCAGGTGGAGATTTCGCTCGATGCGAATACGAGTCGGGGCGCTATTGTCGACATGGTCAACACCGTGACGGGAATGCTGAACCAGCTCAAGACGATCGGATCCGCCTTCGGCTCCCTCGAGGCGCGTATCAATCTTCAGACCGAGTTTGCCAGGAATCTCAATGATTCGCTGACCAGCGGGGTCGGCAAACTCGTGGATGCCGATATGGAACAGCAGTCGAGCAAGGTTCTGGCGCTGCAGGCTCAGCAACAACTCGGGCTGCAATCTCTGTCGATTGCCAATGCGAGCTACAATACGGTTCTGCAACTCTTCCAGAACCATTGATTGCAGCGAACGGCTGAAATTGACGGGCTGGCGGGTGGATGGCGCCGCACGTCCGCATGCGCCGGCTTCTGCAAAAGCTCTGCTGACGCTCTATGCACAGGGGACAAGGGTCTGGATAAGATTTCTCTTCATGATATTGCCGCAATGCTTCATATCTGCTGCGGCCATCGAACCGGAGAGCGACGATTCTATGATCAAGAAAATTGCCATTCTTGCCCTTGCGGCAACCTTTTTGAACGCATGCACCACCACCGACCCCTATACGGGTGAGCAGAAGGTATCGAATACCGCAGGCGGTGCGGCGATCGGTGCCGGCGTCGGTGCCGTTGCCGGTCTTCTGATCGGTCATTCGCCGGCCTCGCGCCGCAATGCCGCGCTGATCGGCGCCGGCGTCGGTGCGCTCGCGGGTGCCGGTATCGGCAACTACATGGACCAGCAGGAGTCCGAACTGCGTGCACAGCTGCAGGGCACTGGCGTTTCGGTTACCCGCGTCGGCGACCGCATCATCCTGAACATGCCTTCGGCGATCACCTTCGATATCGACCAGGATGCGATCAAGCCGGAATTCTTCCCGACGCTCAATTCCGTCGCGATCGTTCTGCGCAAGTTCAACCGCACGCTGATCGACGTCAACGGCCATACGGATTCGACCGGCAGCCTGCAGCATAACCAGGATCTGTCCGAACGCCGCGCCGGATCGGTCGCGTCCTACCTCGGCAGCCAGGGCATCGACCAGCGTCGCATGTCGGCCATCGGCTTCGGTCCATCGCAGCCGGTCGCATCCAATGCCACCGAGGCTGGCCGCGCCCAGAACCGCCGCGTCGAGATCCAGATCGCACCGATCACGCAGAACGGCTAAGCCTTTTCAACAAAAACGGCCGGGTCTCGCGATCCGGCCGTTTTCTTTGCGCGTCCGATCACGCATGCATGCTTGCGCCCTTGGTTATCTTGTCGACGATTTTCTTGTCCGCGCGCATGGCGATACCGACGACCTTGGCATCTTCCGGCGCGAATTCGGAAAAGACGGCGCGGTTGGCCGCGTCATGGCCGGTTGAAAACATTTCCTCTATGAAGATGGAAGAGGTAACGCCTCGCTCCAGCGAGCGGCGGTGGATGGCGGCAATGCTCTCCTTGTCGGCCGAGAGCACGATGATGGGCTGGATCGACAAAGCGTTGTAGACGTTGCCGGTGCGATCGCGATAGGCTTCGCCGATGATATCGGGATGTTGTCCGGCTATGCCTGTGGATAGGAAGGCCGTTACATTCAGCTTTTGCCAGGATTGAAGGTCGTTTCGCAGAACGATCGCGATTTTGGTATCGAACATCGATGGTCACTTTCATGCAGTCTGGAAATGGGACATTGCACGAGGATGTAGCCGGACAGATCTTCGAGGGTCTTGAACGTTTGTGCGTGACACCGGAGGCCAACCGCATCCTGTCTGCACCTGCCTATCCGGGCATCGAACGCATCCAGGCGCAGTTTCGTGGCGATGCCTTCGAACTGCATCGTCACGACACCTATGCGCTTGGCGTCACCATGCGCGGCGTGCAGACATTCCGTTATCGTGGCGAACAGCGCTACAGCTTGCCCGGCCGGGTGATCATTCTTCATCCGGACGAACTGCATGATGGCGGGGCAGCGACCGAGGACGGCCTCGTGTACCGGATGCTGTATCTGGAACCATCGGTGCTGTTTCAATGCCTTGAGGCGGCGCGTGTCGGCCTGCCTTTCGTCGATGACCCCGTGGTGGAAGACAATCGTCTCGCCGGCCTGTTGCTGGCGGCGCTTGGCGAGCTCGATCGCGAGCTGGATGAGCTCTTCGTCGACGATTTCGTTTCGCGACTCACCGACGGACTTGTCCAGCACGCCCGTTTGCCGCAACGGCGCTTGGGCAGCATTGCGTGGGGGCAGGTGAAGACTGCGCGAGACTATCTCGAGGCGCATGTCACACGAGGTGTGCGCTCGCAGGAATTGGAGCGCATCACCGGTCTCGATCGCTTTGCGCTGGCGCGGCATTTCCGTGCCGCCTTTGCAACAAGCCCGCATCGGTTCCTGCTGATGCGGCGGCTGCAGCAGGCAAAGGCGATGATCGGCGCGGGAGAGCCGATCGCGGAGGTGGCCGCGGCAACCGGCTTTGCCGATCAGAGCCATCTGACCCGGCATTTCAAGAAGGCGTTCGGCATTGCTCCGGGTGCCTGGAACAGTATGGTTCAGAGAGCCGGTTAGCGGAGCCTGCCGGCTCTCAATGGATGCCGAGGAACTGCTTGAGCTCCGGCGTTTGCGGATTGGCAAAGACTTCGCCGGGCGGTCCGATTTCGTGCACGCGGCCCTGGTGCATGAAGACGACGCGCGAGCAGACGTCGCGGGCGAATTTCATCTCATGGGTCACCATCAGCAGCGTCATGCCTTCGCTTGCCAGCTCGCGCACGACGGCGAGAACTTCCGCGACCAGTTCCGGGTCCAGTGCGGAGGTGATTTCATCGCAGAGCAGCGCGATCGGCTGCATGGCAAGTGCCCTGGCGATGGCGACGCGCTGCTGCTGGCCGCCGGAGAGCTCATCCGGATAGGCGTCGAACTTGTGCCCGAGGCCGACACGGTCGAGCATGCGCCGCGCCATGGCCTCGGCTTCGGCCTTGGCGGTCTTCTTGACGACCATCTGGGACAGCATGACATTGCGTCCCGCGCTCAGGTGCGGGAAAAGATTGAATTGCTGGAAGATCATGCCGACCTTCAGTCGGAGGGCCTTCAAATGCAGATCGTCGGGCAGGAGCTGTGCGCCCGCGACGGAGATCGAGCCGTCATTGATCGTTTCCAGGCCGTTGATGCAGCGCAGCAGCGTTGACTTTCCCGAACCGCTCTTGCCGATGATGGCGATGACTTCGCCGGGCTCGACATCGAGGTTGATGCCCTTCAGGACTTCGTTGGTGCCGAAGCTCTTGCGGACTTCAGTGATTTCGATGAGCGACATTGAGCTTCCTCTCCAGGATCTGGCTGCTTTTTGACAGCGGCCAGCACAGGGCGAAATAGATGAGCGCGACAAAGCCGTAGACGGTGAACGGCTGGAAGGTCGCATTGGTGATGACGGTGCCGGCCTTCGATAGCTCGACGAAGCCGATGATGGAGGTCAGGGCCGTGCCCTTGACGACCTGCACGGAGAAGCCGACCGTCGGCGGCACGGCGATGCGCAGCGCCTGGGGCAGGATGACGTAGCACATCTGCTGCAGATAGCCCATCCCCAGACTGGCCGAAGCCTCCCATTGCCCCTTGGCAACAGCCTCGACGCAGCCGCGCCAGATTTCGGTCAGGAAGGCTGATGACCAGAGGGTGAGCGCGACGCCGGCAGCCAGCCAGGCCGGCACGTCGATCCCGAAAAGCCCGAGACCGAAGAAGGCCAGGAAGAGCTGCATCAGCAGCGGCGTGCCCTGGAACAGCTCGACAAAATATCTGACCGCGATGCGGCCTACCTTTGCCTTGCCGATCCGCAGGAACAGCAGGATCGCGCCGACGATGGCACCGCCGGCGAAGGAGACGAGCGACAGCAATATCGTCCAGCGCGCGGCCAGAAGCAGGCCCCGCAGTATATCCCATGTGGTGAATTGGATCATTGGCGGACCCTGCGTGGAAAGATCATCTTGCCCACGACCGCGAGTACCTGTCGAAGCAGGATCGCCAGCCCGAGGTAGATCGCCGTGGAGACGAAATAGGCTTCGAAGGCGCGGAAAGAACGTGACTGAATGAAGTTTGCTGCGAAGGTCAGATCTTCGGCGGCGATCTGCGAGACGACAGAGGAGCCGAGCATGACGATGACGACTTGCGACGACAGTGCCGGCCAGATGCGCTGCAGGGACGGAACGAGGACGACATGCCGAAAGGTTTCGAACCGGGTCATGGCAAGGCTGGCGCCGGCTTCGAATTGCCCGCGCGGCGTTGCCTGTATGCCGGCGCGGATGATCTCGCAGCTATAGGCGCCGAGATTGATGATCATCGCGAGATTGGCAGCCGTCATCTCGTTCATCTGCACGCCGATGCCGGGCAGGCCAAAGAAGATAAAGAAGAGCTGAATCAGAAACGGCGTATTGCGGATGAGCTCGACATAGGCAGCCACCAAGGGTTTGAGCCACCCTGGACCGAGTGCACGCGCCCAGGCGCAGGCAATTCCGAGGAGAATGCCAAGCGCAGCGCCGATAAGGGTCAGCTCCACAGTGACGAGAACGCCCTTGATCAGCGTGGGATAGTATTCGGCAAGCCAGCCGAAATCGAAATGATAGCGCATGGGAGAAAGCCCCGCTCGGACCGATCACGCCGCCGAATGACGGCACGATCGGTCCTGCGTTGATCAGAAGCCGGCCGGCAGGTCGGCGCCCAGCCATTTCTGCGACATCTTGTTCAGCGTCCCGTCCGCCTTGGCGGCGGCAACGATGTCGTTGACCTTCTTCTGCAGCGCCGGCTCGTTCTTGTTCAGGCCGATGAAGCAGGGGGAGTTGGTGATGAGGAATTTCATCTCGGGCTTCTTCGGAGGGTTCTTGGCGAGAATGGCCGCCGCGACAACGTTGCCGGTCGCAACCAGCTGGACCTGTCCGGACAAGAAGGCGGAGATGGTGCCGTTATTGTCCTCGTAGCGCTTGATCGTCGCGTCCTGCGGCGCGATCTTGGTCAATGCCAGATCCTCGATCGCGCCGCGGGTGACGCCGATCGTCTTGCCGGAAAGGTCTTCCGCCTTTGTTGCCGCGACATCGCCGGGGCCGAAGACGCCGTTGAAGAAGGGCGCGTAGGCTTCAGAGAAATCGATGACCTTTTCACGATCCGGATTCTTGCCGAGGCTTGAGATCACCAGATCGACCTTGTTCGTCTGCAGATAGGGAATGCGGTTGGCGCTGGTGACCGGAACGAGCTCCGTTTTCACGCCGAGTTTTTCGCCGATCAGATTGGCCATGTCGATGTCGTAGCCCATGGGCGCCATGTCCGTGCCGACGCTGCCGAAGGGCGGGAAGTCCTGCGGGACGGCGACGCGGAGTGTGCCGCGGGAGGCTATGTCGCTCAGAGCATCCGCCCGAGCTGCGTCAGGGGCGGAAACCGACCCCATTGCGAGCATCGCAATTCCGAGTGCCATGAGCATTTGTCTGCGCTTCATCGAATGTCCTTCCAATCGTGGCTATGTGAAAGCTGAAAGGCGATAGGCAAGACATATGCCAGTCGACGGGAGACTGCTTCGGGGTGCTACGGTAGGGATGAAAGTGAGTGCTCGATGATCGTTGAGGCGATGCTCTGATTAAAATATAGGCAAAACTCTGCCGCGATGATTTTTCCAGCCGACCGATCGCCACGCCTTTGATCAATCGCACAAAACTTGAACTTATACGCGATAGCAGCTCGCTTTCATCACTGGACAGCGCCGCCCCAATTGCCCCATAGAACCGGAAGGGGTTAACGTCCTTGATGATCGCGATGGGAGATTCAGATTATGGTTTTGGCTGATGCAAAGGCGGGAACACGCAACGAGGCCGGCATATCCGCCGTTCTCGGTATTCTGAAGCAGGCCTTTGGCGAGCGTTTCCAGACCGGCGAAAGTTTTCGCGCCCAGCACGCCCACACGACCACCTATATCCCATCGCAGCTACCGGATGGCGTGGTCTTTGCCGAAACGAGCGAGGATGTGCGGACTGTTGTCAAGGCATGTGCCGAACATAAGGTTCCGGTCATTCCTTTTGGCACTGGATCTTCGCTGGAGGGACAGGTGAATGCGCCGCAGGGCGGCATTTCCATCGATTTCAGCCGCATGAACCGCATTCTCGAAGTCAATGCCGAGGATCTGGATTGCACGGTCGAGCCCGGCGTCACCCGCGAGCAGCTTAATACCTACTTGCGCGACACCGGCTTATTCTTTCCGATCGATCCCGGCGCCAATGCCTCGATCGGCGGCATGGCATCGACGCGCGCGTCGGGCACCAATGCCGTGCGCTATGGTACGATGAAGGACAATGTTCTGTCCGTGACCGTAGTGACCGCCAATGGCGAGGAAATCCGCACCGCCCGACGCGCCAAGAAATCATCCGCCGGTTACGATCTGACGCGGCTTTTCGTCGGCGCCGAAGGCACGCTCGGCGTGCTGACCTCGATCACGCTGCGCCTTCAGGGCATTCCGCAGAAGATCGCCGGCGGCGCCTGCGCTTTTCCGGATATCAAGGCTGCGTGCGATGCGGTCATCATGACCATCCAGATGGGTGTTCCGGTCGCGCGCATCGAACTGCTCGATGCCATGCAGATGCGGGCCTGCAATCGCTATTCTGGTCTGACCTATGACGAGAAGCCGACGCTCTTCCTCGAATTTCATGGCACCGACGAAACTGTTGCGCTGCAGTCGGCGCAATTTGCCGAGATCGCGGCTGAATGCGGTGGCGGCGAATTCCTTTGGACAAGCAACGCCGAGGAGCGCAACAAGCTCTGGAAGGCTCGCCATGACGCCTATTGGGCTTGCCGCGCGCTGGCGCCGGAACTGGCTGCGCTATCGACAGATGTCTGCGTGCCGATCTCGCGGCTTGCCGAATGCGTCGCAGAAACCCAGGCCGATATCGAGGCGCACGGCCTGCTGGCACCGATCGTCGGCCATGCCGGCGACGGCAATTTCCATGTGCTCGTCTTGTTCGACGACAAGACGCCGGAGGGTATCGCCGTTGTCGAGGAATTCGTCGCACGCCTCAACGCGCGTGCGCTTGCCATGGATGGCACCTGCACGGGCGAGCACGGCATAGGGCAGGGGAAGATGGCGTTTCTGGAGCAGGAACTCGGCGATGCGGTCGATCTGATGCGTCAGATCAAGGAGTCGCTCGATCCGGATGCCATTTTCAATCCAGGGAAGATATTCCGCAGGCACTGAAAGATGGAATATTTTCATGATCTTGGCTTGCTACGGCCGCGAATGGCGCTAGGCTGCATCCGCACTTTTCCGGTTTTTGCCATGAAAAGCCACCGATATGCGCTAGATGGGGCATATCTCCCGAAAAGAGCTGCTGTAACAGGCGGAGATCGGGTAGAACCATGCATATGCGCTCTGACAAGCGACGCCTGCATGTGTTGGGAATGAAGATTGGAGACGATACGCGTTGTTAGGTAGGGTCCTGGTTTTTCTGGGTGGATTGCTCGTGGTGGTGCTGTTCGTGGCGCTGCTCGCTCCGCTCTTCATAGACTGGACCGATTTTCGCAAGAACTTCGAGGATCAGGCGAGCCGCATCATCGGCAAGAAGGTGACCGTTCACGGCACGGTCGATGCCCGCCTTCTGCCGTTTCCGTCGGTAACGCTGCACGATGTCCGTGTCGGCCAGGAGGCTGATGGCACACCGCTGGTGCAGGTGGCTGAATTCTCAATGGATGCGGAACTTGCGCCTTTCCTTTCCGGTGAAGCGTTGATCTTTGATATGCGGGTGTCCAAGCCCAAGGTACGGCTGCGGCTGCTGAAGGATGGTACGCTTGACTGGATGCGCGGCAGCCAGCCGGAAATTCCCGCAAAGTCCGTCGTGCTCGAAAGCGTTCATGTCGAAGACGGCGATATTCTCTTCATTGACGAGCAGACGGGCAGGACCCGGCATGTCACCGGCCTGAACGCCCAGATGTCGGCCAGATCGCTTGCCGGCCCCTGGCGTATCGAGGGCGATGCGGCACTTGACAACGAGCATGGCAATTTCACGGTTTCCAGCAGCCAGCCTGATGACAACGGCGTCCTGCGTGTCCGCACCCGGCTGATGCCGGATCGCCATCCGCTGAACGTCGATCTCGACGGCGAATTGAAACTCGTCAACAGCAAACCCGATTACATGGGCTCCTTCACCGCCGGGATCAACGATAAGCAGACGCGCGATTCCGCCGACCAGAAGGCGCAGCCCCGCATCAAGGGCCGTTTCGAGCTGACGAATGACCGCATTCGCGTTCCCGAATACCGTCTCGAAGTCGGCGCCGATGACGATCCCTATGTCGTCACCGGCGAGGCGACGCTGGATACGGGGTCCAAGCCGGAATTCCTGCTGACGGCCGACGGCCAGCAGATCGACGTCAATCGTCTCGGCAACAATAAGGGCACCAACGGCAAGACCAATCGCAACCCTGCAATCTCGGCGCGTCAGCGCCTCAACACTCTGATTGCGATCGCGGCTGAAATCCCGGTGCCGCAGGTCCCCGGCAAGGCGACCTTCCGCCTGCCGGCGATCGTCGCGGGCGACACGACCATACGCGACGTGCAGCTCGATCTCGAACCGGCGGGAACGGGATGGAAGATCGATCATGCGATCGGCACGATGCCCGGTCGCACGCAGGTCGAAGCGCGCGGCAATCTGATGCTGATGGGCGAGCCGAATTTCATCGGCAATCTGGTCGTTGCGTCCAACCAGCCGTCGGGATTGGCCTCGTGGCTTGTAGGGTCCGTCGACCCGGCGATACGCCAGCTGCGTCAGGCCGGCTTCTCCGCCGATGTCAGCCTGAAGCATGACGAACAGCGCTTCGAAAATCTTGAGATTGCAATCGGTTCGGCCACGCTGAAAGGCCGGATCGATCGTCAGAGCGGGACAGACAAGGCCCCGCCAAAGCTTGCGGTCGACCTGATCGGCGATGCCCTCGACCTAGACGCACTGAGGGCGCTGACGGGGCTCTTCACAGGTCAGGATACGGGGGAATCCCTCTTCGATCATCGGATCACGGCGCATCTCCAGGCCGGAAAATTCATGGCATTCGGCGTGCCGGCGGAGAATGTTGATACGTCCTTCTCCATTGCCAACGGCGCTCTGACGATCGATAAGCTCTCGGTGCACAATGTCGCCGGCGCCGAAATTACCGCAACCGGCCGCGCCGACGGCTCGCCTTCCGACTACAAGGGATCGGGCGAGATCACCTTCAAGGCTGCCGATCCCGGGCCGTTCTTTGAAATGCTGCGCCAGCATTTGCCGCATCATCCCGTCATGGACCGGTTGGTGCGCAATGCCGCATGGTATGGAAACACTGCTCTTCGCGGGGCGGTGACGCTCGGCGGGGATCAGGACAATGCGCTGACGGTGACGCTTGCCGGCGTTTCCAACGGTAGCCGCGTCAATTTCGATTATCGCATGTCCGATCTTTCGGCGTTCACGGGCAAGGGCACCACGACGCTCGAGGGAACGCTCGAAAATTCGGTGACGTCGATCCTGTTCGGCCAGGCGGGTCTCGATCCATTGCCTGTCGAAGCCGATGCCAACGGTCGTCTGACGCTGAAAGTGTCCGCAAGCGGCACCGATCCGGCGGATGCCGCACTCACCTTTGCGACCGACAAGACATCGTTTACCGCAAACGGCAAGGTGGATGTCCGTCCCGCCACCTTCCTCAATGGCAACATAACGCTGTCGCTCGAAAGTGCTGATATCGATCCTTATTTCGTGATGAACGGCATCGGTGTTCCACAGATGGGTGCCGGCTTGCCGGTGAAGTTCCAGGCCAATGCCGCACTGAACCCGGACAAGATCGTGTTTTCGGACATGAAAGGGTTGTTCGCCGACAACAACATGTCCGGCACGCTGACCGTTGATCGGAAGGCGCCGAATCTCAAGGCGTCGGGCGAATTGTCGCTCGACAAGGCGGATCTCGACTGGCTGGCGGAAGCCATCTACGGGCCGATAAGCGATCCGAAAACAGGCACTCTGAACCAGGATAAACTTGGGCTGCCTGCCTTCACCGGAATGGATATCGGCGTCAAGCTTTCCGCAAAGCAGGTATGGCCCGGCATATTCGGTCCCATTTCGAATTTCGCCGCCAATGCGACCTACAAGGGCGAAGAATTGCGGCTTAACGATCTGACGGGTGGCTGGAACGGCGGCACGCTGACCGGCAGCGCAATGTTCGCCAATTCCGACGGTACTGGCCTGCTGCAGACGAAGCTTAGCCTGGCCAACGGCGATCTCGCCGCTGTCGTCTGGCAGCGTGATGGTGCGCCGCTTGCCACCGGTCGCTTCGGCCTTGCGATGAATGCCGAAGCGAGCGGCAAGAGCATTGCCGACCTTGCGGCCAATGCCAGCGGTTCGGGTGAAATGAAGCTCGGCGAGACGCATGTGCGTGGCCTCAATCTCTCCGTCATGCCGCCGCTCCTCTCGGCGACGGATCAGATTCAGGGTGATATCACTGCCGCCAAGGTGCTGCCGATCGTGCAGACGCTGCTCAATAATGGCGAAGCGGTCCTTCCGGCGACGAGCATTCCTTTCAACGTTTCCGCCGGTGTGATGCGGGCGACCAATATTGCCGCCGGCAACGATCTGGCAAAGCTTTCGGGCAATGCCGAAATCAGTCTGCCGGATGAGCGTATGCGCGGCTCTCTCGGCATCGATTTCAACGCCGGCTCAGAAGCCCAGAGCGGGGCGGAACCGGCCTTGCGCCTCGATTTCGCCGGCCCACTGGCCTCGCCGGGCCGGACAATGGACGTGACGGATGTGACCAGCTTCCTGTCGGTTCGGGCATTCGAGCGCGAACGCCGGCGTGTCGAGCGCCTGCAGGCCAATGTGCTTGAAAAGCAGAGGCTGCGGCGTGAGGTGGCGCTGTACAAGTATGTTGCAGGCGTGCGCGAGGCTCAGCGCCAGCGCGATGCCGCTATCGAGCAGCAGCGTCGTGCAGAAGAAGAACGGTTACGCAATTTAGCCCAGCAAGCGGCCACCCAGAAGCAGGCGGAGGAAGAGGCGCGCGCCAGGCAGGCGGCGGAGGAAGCGGCCAAGGCCAAGGCGGCGGCCGAAGCGCGAGCGAAGGCCGAAGCGCAGCATGCGCCGGCGGGACCTCTGAATTTCAATGAACTGCCGGGAGTTGCCCAGTAAACAGGGCGGTTGTGGATCGATCCACATCTGGTAGGCGAGGCGCAGTGCTCACGATATCGTCGTGAACTCC
Source organism: Martinezella dioscoreae (assembly GCF_009176305.1). Lineage (GTDB taxonomy): Bacteria > Pseudomonadota > Alphaproteobacteria > Rhizobiales > Rhizobiaceae > Rhizobium > Rhizobium dioscoreae. The sequence goes on from NZ_BLAJ01000001.1 coordinate 942,327, forward strand.
TCTGCAGCCATTCAGTTGCGATCCTTCAGCCATCTGAGGACATAGAGGCGAAGTGCCGAGGAGAGATTGCTGCCGGCTTCGCGCCCGTCGTCGATCTCGGAGATCAGTGCTGCGAGCGACATGCCGCGCGCGCTGGCGATAGCCTTCAGTTCTGTCCAGAAGGCATCTTCAAGGGAAAAGCTTGTGCGATGGCCATGCAGCGTCGCGGAATGTTTGCGGATCATCGGCGGATCGATCAAAAATCGGAAATGGCGGGATATTTCTGAAAGTGATTCAAAATGCGGAAGTAAGCAACTGATTTCTGAAGTTTTTTATCTCGGGGTCTAAACTAGTCTTCGGTCTTCTTGGTTTCGATTCGCCCGGCCTCGTGCGTCTTCTCGGCCTTTTCGTTAAGCGCCGACGTCAGCTTCTTCTCGGCCTTGGTTCGCCCGAAGGCGATGCGGTTCTGCTCCGCTTGCTTTTCCTTGTCCGAGCGGGCCTGCTTTTTGCGAAACTGGCGCAGATTGACGATTTCGGCGCTCATCGATCTCTTCCGTTACCGATACGAAAAAGGGAAGCGAATGCTTCCCCTCCAATGCCTACTGCTTCTTGCGGAATGCGTCGAGGGAGACGACCGATCCCGGCTTCTTTTCTTCGCCTTCCTTGGCTGCCGCCGCCGGCGCTTCCTCGCCTTCGGCCGGTACCGGATAGGCCGTAATCTCGCTGGAGGAGGTTTCCTCTTCCTCGTCAGCCAGCGGCACGTCGAACTCCAGCTCGAAATTCACCGATGGGTCATAGAAGCCGCGGATTGCGTTGAAGGGGACGACCAGTTTTTCCGGAACGTCAGAGAAGGAAAGGCCGATCTCGAATTGGCTTTCGCTGATCTTCAGGTCCCAGAACTGGTGCTGGATGACGATGGTCATCTGCTCGGGATACTTCGCCTTCAGGTGCTGCGAAATGCGCACACCCGGAGCGCCGGTCAGAAAAGTGATGAAGAAGTGGTGATCACCGGGCAGGCGGCCTGTAGCGGCGACCTCGGTCAGCACCTTGCGGATCACTCCACGCAGGGCGTCCTGTGCCAAAATGTCGTAGCGGATATGATCCTGCCCCATGCTTTCCTGTCTTTCGTTGGCCATGTTTTTTATAGGCTTATGCCACGCTGAACGCCGCCGGAAAAGCCCTATGCGCGAGTCACCGCCTGTCGATCTATAATATAGCACTGGAGAAGAAGGTGAAGGCTTCTGTTGCCAGGTGCCTTCGAACCCCGCCTAAGAGTGCGACCCCTTAGGACTTTATTTGAAGTGTCACACCGCGATTAAGCAGCGAGACGAGCTTCCGCATAGTTGTCGTTTGCAACTACAATTTTAGCCCGATAACGGCGGTACAATGCCGAGCGAAAAGTCGATCTTTACACCCTTGTCGATCCTGTTTCGCCCCCATCAAAAGCCGGTCTGACGCCAGTCTTGCCGGCCGGTTTTTGGTGGAGGCGCCGGGTACCGCCCCCGGGTCCAATAGGTTTATTACACCGCTCATTTATCGCCATAGCCGGCCCGAAGACCGGCAAAGCTGATATAGTGTTTTCCGCCGGCGAAGGGAAGGGCAATTGTCATAATTACGTCGCGGAAACATCGGTTTGTCCGCGAAGCTCAGAGATTTACCTGAATTACGTTTCCCTGCGGTTGGTTTCACAGCGGCTTGTCATTAAAATTGCGAAAAAGGAATCGGCGGGCTGCCGTTCGGGCAAGCCTTACGGCTGGAAATTTCAAGCGATTTCGGAGCAGAAGATGGCTCGTCACCCAGAGTATCAATATCTCGACCTGATGGCGCACCTGCTCGAGCACGGCGATCGCCGGATCGATCGCACCGGCGTCGGCACCTTGAGCGGCCTCGGCGCGATGATGCGATTCGATCTTTCGAAAGGGCAGATCCCGATCTTCACGACGAAACGCGTCTACTGGAAGCTCGCCGTCAAGGAGATGCTCTGGTTCCTGACCGGCGACACCAATATCCGCAATCTGCTGAAGGAAAATGTGCGGATCTGGACCGACTGGCCGCTCGCCAAATATCGCAAGGCCACGGGCGAAGAGATCGATCAGGTTGCTTTTGAAAAGCGTATCCTTGAGGACGAGGCCTTTGCTCTGCAATGGGGCGATCTCGGCCCGGTCTATGGTAAGCAGTGGCGGCAATGGCGCGATGCCGAAGGCCGGGTGCATGACCAGCTCGCCGCTGTTATCAAGGATCTCAAGACCAATCCCAGCAGCCGCCGCATGATCTTCCACGCCTGGAATGTCGGCGAACTTGCCGATATGGCGCTGCATCCTTGCCACATGGTCTATCAGTTCCACGTATCAAACATCTCGGCTGAAGGGGGCAAGCGCCCGCGTCTCAGCCTGATGGTCTTCCAGCGTTCGTGCGATTTGTTCCTCGGCAATCCCTTCAACATCTGCCAGCAGGCGGTTTTGCTCGCCATGGTCGCGCAGCAGGTCGATATGGACATGGGCGAGCTGGTCTGGTCAGGTGGCGATGTTCACCTCTATCTCAATCATCTGGATGCGATCCGCGAGCAGCTCAGCCGTGAGCCGAAGCCATTCCCGACCTTGCGCCTGCTGCGCCATCCGGACAGCATCGATGATTATCGTATTGAGGATTTCGAGGTTCTCGGATATGAGCCGCACGCGGCGATCGCGGCTGAAGTCGCGGTTTAGGCGTTTCGGCCGGCAACGCCGGCGCGAATGAGTTTTGCCACCGTGATCGGCATGATCCCCATGCTCTCAGCTTATGGTTTGGGATCGGGATCGACGCGTTCGTCCAGCAAGAGCTGCAGGAAGGCGAGATCCAACCACCGCCCGAACTTCGTGCCGACCTGCGGGAGGAGGCCGACCTGCTGGAAGCCGAGTTTTTCGTGCAGCCGAATGGAGGCGACGTTGCCGGCCTCGATGCCTGCGACCATCGCATGTTTGCCGATCGCCCGGGCACGCTCGATCAGCTCCATCATCAGCGCCTTGCCGATGCCGCCGCGATATTGATCGTTGCGCACGTAGACTGAATGCTCGACGGTGTGCCGATAGCCGTCAAAGGCGCGCCAGTCGCCGAAGGAGGCATAGCCGACTACTTCCCCATGCTCATCGATCGCCACCAGCACGGGGTAACCGAGTTTATGCCGATCCTGCAGCCATTGTTTGCGATTGGCGATATCAACCTGCGTCTCGTTCCAGATCGCGGCGGTATTGACGACGGCGTCGTTATAGATTGCGGTTATTCCCGCGAGATCTTCGTCTCTCGCATCGCGAATTTGCATCGGCGGCTCCGTAGGGCATCCATTAAATCGGATAGATGTCTTTGTTACTCTATCCTGTCATACATCGATTTCCATATCTGTCTATTATATTATTACAAATATCAGGCGGATAAAAAGCGCCGGGTCGGCTCGCGATGAATGCCGGAATTCTCAAGGTTACGCGGCTTTGAGGAATGTTCGACTGTTCTTCCGTGCTATGAAGGCTCGTATGAGGTCAGGTTTCGGATGTGCAGGGCGCTAATTGTCAGCTCTGTGGAAGTCCACTATATTAAAACGCATGCCTCACCTTGATGATATCGACAGGCGCATAGGCGCACGCATTCGCATCGAACGGGAAAGCCGCGGCTGGTCGCTGACGGAGCTGGCGGACCGCTCTACCGTATCCCGTGCTATGATCCATAAGATCGAGCGCGGCGAAAGCAGCCCGACGGCGACGTTGCTCGGCAAGCTTTCCGGTGCCTTCAGCCTGAGCATGTCGACCCTGATGGCGCGTGCGGAGATGCAGCAAGGCCGGTTTCTCCGGAAGGAAGAGCAGCCCGTCTGGGTCGATCCGCAGACGGGTTATGAGCGCCGGCACGTTTCCCCGAAGTCGAACCTGCCGCTCGATCTCGTCCGCATCGAATTACCCGCAGGCGCGGAGGTTCCGATGCCCGCATCGGCTTATGCCTTCATGCGGCAGCTTATCTGGGTGCTGGAGGGACAGCTGATCTTTCTCGAAGGAGATGCGAAGCACTCGATGTCGGTGGGCGATTGCCTTGAGCTCGGTCCGCCGACGGACTGCATCTTCAAAAATGAAAGCGGAGAGCCCTGCATCTATGCCGTCCTCGTGCTTCGTAACGCCTAAGGGGCAGCGCTAAACTTAGCGTTACCACAAGGCATTATGCTCGTCCGGCCGGACGATAGGCGATATGCTGCCGTCTTCCTCGATCGGAGAAGGAGTTGGCCGTGGAGATCGCAGTCATCGGAGCTGGCGCAATGGGAAGTGCCATTGGCCGGCGTTTGGTCGAAAACGGGGCGAGGGTGCTCACCTATCTCGAAGGACGTTCGGCTTCGACCATCGAGCGGGCGAAAGCAGCCGGCATGCAACCGGTCGATCTGGCCGAGGTTGCCGCGTCGCGTCTCATTCTTTCTATCGTTCCGCCTGCTGAAGCAGTGGCCGTCGCCAGACACATTGCCGGCGAGCTTCGGCGGAGCGGAAGCAAGACCACGTACATGGACTGCAACGCCATCTCGCCGAAGACCATGGCGGAGGTTGCGGCGATCTTTGGCGGCGATTGTGGCGTAGTTCTCGACGGCTCCATCATCGGCGGTCCGCCGAAACCGGGCCAGAAGGGACCGAAACTCTATGTAAGTGGCGATACAGCGAACGACAGCGGCGTGCTTGCGGATCATGGGCTTCAGGTCCGCCGCATCGATGGGGCAATCGGCGCGGCCTCGGCATTGAAGATGTGCTACGCCGGCATCAACAAGGGTGTGACGGGCCTTGGCACGGCCATGCTGCTTGCGGCGATCCGTTCGGGTGCCGATGCCGCCCTGAAACGCGAACTTCAGGAAAGCTTGCCAGATCTCGATGCGAAATTCGTCCACGGCATTCCGGATATGTATCCGAAAGCCTATCGCTGGGTCGCGGAGATGGAGGAGATTTCCGAATTCCTCGGCGAGGACGATCCAGCTGCGTTGATATTCAAAGGTATGGCCGGGCTCTATCGGAGGATGGCCAATGATCGAGAAGGCGGGGGCGTTTTGGCCGACCAACTCGATAAATTGAATAGTGGCGCCTGATACCGGGCCGTGGCAGGTGCGTTCCATCTGCCGTTGCGGCCATGATGATATAAAGTCGTCGGACCGACTCGCATTGGCGTCGGTGAGGCAGACTGAGGGAGACGCATGACCCAGCCGATCAAAACCATCGTCGTTGCCGTATCGCGCAACGGCATCATCGGGCGCGAAGGCGATATGCCCTGGCGGCTGTCATCCGATCTCAAGCGCTTCAAGGCGATGACGCTCGGCAAACCCGTAATCATGGGTCGCAAGACGTTCCAGTCGATCGGCAAGCCGCTGCCGGGCCGGCCGAATGTCGTCATTACCCGGGATACCGATTTTGTGGTCGAGGGAATAATGGTGGCGCACTCGCTCGATGAAGCGATCTCGGTTGCGTCGCATCTGGCGAATGAGAGCAATGTCGACGAAATCTGTATCCTCGGCGGTGGCGAAATCTATCGGCAGGCGATCGGTCTGGCAGACCGGCTGCTGATCACCCATGTCGAGGCGGACATAGAGGGCGACACCTCCTTTCCAAAGATCGATCCCGGCATCTGGCAGGCGGACAGCGAGCTTGCCGTTCCGGCTGGAGAAAAGGACACTTATCCGACGCGTTTCGTTCGCTATTTCAGACGAAAAGCATAAGAGCTGCCCCCAAAAAGCAAATATTTTCCAATGAATCCGACGAACTTCCTGAAGTCGCGTTGAAAGCAGGTGCTTCGATACCTATAACGGGAAACAATCGCTGCCACCCGCGAATTTCGTGGGCGTGGCGCGATATCGGGAGTCAACAAACAAAGAGGTTTTGATGCCTTGGAGCAATCAGAATGGCGGCGGCGGTGGCCCATGGGGCGGCGGTGGCGGCGGAAATAATCAGGGACCTTGGGGGCAGGGACCGAACCGGCCGCGAGGCAGCGGCAGCGGCGGGCCACCGGACCTTGAGGATATTATTCGCCGCGGCCAGGACCGATTGAAAGGTTTCGTACCTGGTGGCTTCAATGCAGGCGTCGTTCTCATCATCATTGCAGTGATTGCCGTTTTCTGGCTGATCCAGTGCATCTATACCGTGCAGCCGGACGAACGTGGCGTTGAGCTGCGCTTCGGCAAGCCGCGCGAGGAAGTCTCCATGCCCGGCCTGCATTTCCATTTCTGGCCGATGGACCGCATCGAATTCGTGAAGGTCACCGAACAGCAGCGCAATATCGGCGGCCGCTCCTCGGCCGGTTCGAATGCTGGTCTGATGCTGACGGGCGATCAGAACATCGTCAACGTGCAGTTCTCGATCCTCTATACTGTGACCAACCCGCAATCCTACCTGTTCAATCTCGAGACCCCCGACGAGACTTTGCAGCAGGTTGCGGAGAGCGCTATGCGTGAGGTCGTTGGCCGCCGTCCGGCTCAGGACATCTATCGCGACAAGCGTCAGGAAATCGCGACCGAGGTCAGAAGCATCATCCAGGATACAATGGATCGCTACGGCTCCGGTATCTCCATCAACGCTGTTCCGATCGAGGATGTCTCGCCGCCGCGCGAAGTAGCCGATGCATTCGAAGAAGTGCAGCGTGCGGAGCAGAACGAAGACCAGCAGGTGGAAGAGGCCAATCAATACGCCAACCAGAAGCTCGGTCAGGCCCGCGGTCGCGCGGCTCAGATCCGCGAAGAAGCGGCTGCCTACAAGGACCGTATCGTGAAGGAAGCGCAGGGCGAGGCGCAGCGCTTCATCTCGATCTACGACGAATACGTCAAGGCGCCCGAAGTCACGCGCAAGCGTCTGTTCCTGGAAACCATGGAGTCCGTCATCGGCAATTCCAACAGCATCATCATCGACGACAAGCAGGGCGTCGTGCCTTACCTGCCGCTGAACGAAGTCGGCAAGCAGTCCACGACGCCGGCGGGCAAGCCCGCTGCTGCAACTCAGCCGGAGGCCAAATAATGACATCCAGCCGTTTGCCAGCCATTCTTATCGCGCTCGCGGTAGTGCTGCTGCTTATTTATTCGTCGGTGTTCGTGGTCAACGCGCGTGAACAGGCGATCGTCCTGCGCTTCGGCCAGATTCGTGACGTGAAGACGGAGCCCGGCATCTACTTCAAGCTGCCTTTCGCCTTCATGGATGCCGATCGCGTCCAGTATGTGCAACTGCAGGAACTCCGCTTCGATCTGGACAACATCCGTGTCCAGGTCTCCGGCGGCAAGTTCTACGAAGTCGATGCCTTCGTGGTCTACAAGATCATGGATGCGCGCAAGTTCCGCGAGACCGTCTCGGGTGATCGCGATGCGGCTGAATCGCGCCTCAGGACCCGCCTCGACGCTGCTCTGCGCCGTGTCTATGGTCTGCGCGGTTTCGAGGCGGCGCTTTCCAATGAACGAGCCGCGATGATGACGGAAGTGCGCAACGATCTGCATCGCGATGCGGAATCACTCGGCCTCAACATCGAGGACGTCCGTATTCGTCGCACGGACCTGTCTCAGGAAGTGTCGCAGAACACTTACGACCGTATGAAGGCCGAGCGTCTGGCGGAAGCCGAGTTGATCCGCGCGCGCGGTAACGAAGAGGGCCAGCGCCGCCGGGCGGTTGCTGACCGTCAGGTCGTCGAGATCGTTGCCGATGCGCAGAAGGATTCGGAAGTGCTGCGTGGTGAAGGCGAAGCTGAGCGCAACGCCATCTTCGCGGATGCCTCGAAGCGCGATCCGAACTTCTACGAGTTCTATCGCTCGATGGCTGCCTACAACAAGGCGCTTGCCTCCGGCGGCAAGACGCTCGTGCTGCCGCCGAACCAGTCGGACTTCTTCAAATATTTCGACAGTCCTGCCGGTTCCGCGCCTAATTCGGGCGCGCCGGCACTCGCCAATCCGACGCCGCCTGCGAACTGAGGCGTCATACACTGAAACGAAAGGGCTGCCTCAGGGCGGCCCTTTTCTTTATGACGGATTGCATCACCTTTCGCCTACAAGCATCGGCGGCGAGGAGCTTCGGGGATTTCTCAAAAAGGTGATTTCACGCTTCATCATTCCGCCTTATGTTGATGCTTATACAAGTTTTCCCCTATCTTGATGAGGATGCCTGATGGCTTCGACCAATCGCCTGCCTTTCAGCCGTTCGTTTGCCTTGCTCGCAAGCATCGCATTGATTGCCGGCCCCGTTGCGGGCGTCACCGAACAGGCTTATGCGCAGACGCAGAACAGCGGTGCAGCCGCAGGTGCCCAGCCGCCGGCCGCGACCAACAATCAGACGCCGCCGGCAGCATCTCCAACGGTCACGACGAACCCGGCCATGACTGCCGGTCCGGCATCGGTTGCGGATCTGGCTTCCGGATTGCTCGATGCGGTCGTCAATATTTCCACGTCGCAGAAGGTCAAGGATGAGGGGAATGGGCCGGCGACCCCGAAGGTGCCGGACAATTCGCCCTATCAGGATGAGTTCAACGATTTCTTCAATAACAAGAAAGACGACGACAGCAACCGCAAGGTGAGCTCACTCGGCTCCGGCTTCGTCATCGATCCCTCAGGCTATATCGTCACCAACAATCACGTCATCGAAGGGGCCGACGATATCGAGGCGATCTTTCCGAACGGCACGAAGCTGAAGGCCAAGCTGATCGGAACGGATACGAAGACTGACCTTTCGGTCCTCAAGGTCGAGCCGAAGCACCCGCTCACGGCGGTCAAATTCGGCGATTCCTCCAAGATGCGGATCGGCGACTGGGTGATGGCAATCGGCAATCCCTTCGGCCTCGGCGGCTCGGTGACCGTCGGCATCGTCTCGGCGCGTGGCCGCAACATCAACGCCGGCCCCTACGACAATTTCATTCAGACGGATGCGGCGATCAACAAAGGCAATTCCGGCGGTCCGCTCTTCAACATGAAGGGCGAGGTGATCGGCATCAACACCGCCATCATCTCCCCGAGCGGCGGCTCGATCGGTATCGGCTTTGCCGTCCCGTCCGAACTGGCTGAGGGCGTCGTCAATCAGCTCCGTGACTTCGGCGAGACGCGCCGCGGCTGGCTCGGCGTGCGCATCCAACCGGTCACGGACGATGTCGCCAATAGTCTCGGTCTTTCAGAAGCCAAGGGAGCCCTTGTGGCTGGTGTCATCAAGGGCGGCCCTGTCGATAACGGCTCGATCAAGGCGGGCGATGTCATCCTGAAGTTCGACGGCAAGGATGTGGACGAGATGCGCGATTTGCCGCGTGTTGTCGCCGAAAGCCCCGTCGGTAAGGAAGTCGATGTCGTCGTCTATCGCGATGGCAAGCAGCAAACCATCAAGGTGACGCTCGGTCGGCTGGAGGACAGCGATCAGGCGGCAGCGGCAAGCGCTGACAAGAACAAGAAGCCGCAGCTTGCGCCTGACGATAAGGGCAACAGTGACGGCGTCATCAATCCCGACCAGGGAGACGATGGTGACGACGACGGTATGGATGGACAGGATCAGGGCGGCGACCCGCAGCAATCACCGCAGGCTCAGCCGCCAGTTCAGGCGACCTCGAATATTCTCGGAATGAAGCTCTCGACGCTGACTGCCGAAAACCGCAAGAGCTTCGGCATCGCCGACAGTGTCGATGGCGTCGTCATCACCGAAGTGGCGCCAGGTTCGGCAGCCGCGGAGAAGGGGCTGAAGCCCGGCGATGTCGTCGTCGAGGTCGCGCAGGAATTCGTCCAGACTCCGAGTGCCGCCTCGGAGAAAGTGGCCTCACTGAAGCGGGAAGGCCGCCGCAATGCGCAGATGATGATTGCGTCTCCGAACGGTGACTTGCGCTTTATCGCCGTCGCGCTGGAGTAGAATTCAGCTCCCGGTCTGCATCGCCTGTTGCGCCCGCCACTTTGCGGCGCTCAGGCGGTAGACAGCATGACGCTTCAGGTGCGGATGCGTCTCCGGAATTTGCGGATGGTCGAAATCGCAGGCCGGATCTGGATGCATGCCGATCTTGCGCATTACCGCGAGGACGCGGCTGTTGTCATGGACGGCAACCGACAGGATCTCGCGGAGATTCAGGACGGTGAAAGCATGACGCACAAGAGCTATACCGGCCTCGGTTGCGTAGCTCTTTCCCCAATGGCGCGCTGATATCCGCCAGCCGATTTCCACGGCATCCCTCGGTAAATGCGGTTCAAGCTGCACTCTCGACAGGCTGCAGAAACCGACTGCCGTGCCATCACCCTTCAAGACCGTGGTGAGAAGCTCGAAGCCGGGTTCCGGCGTTACGTTCCGGATCATGGAAAAGATGGTGTCGGCATCTTCGCGGCTGCGGGCAAAGGGGAAGAATTCGAGGACGGCTGGGTCCGAGCTGAGTTCATAAAACAACCCGCGATCCTCTTCCGCGCAGGGGCGCAGGATCAGCCGAGCCGTTTCGATCGGGGTCATTGCCGGGAGCGCCACTGAGCTGCCGTCAGTCGGTAGAGGACGTGGCGCTGCAGATGTGGATGGGTATCGGGCACATTGGGATGGTTGAAATCGCCGCCCTCGACGCGATGCATGCCGATCCGCTCCATGACAGCCGTCGACCTGACATTGTTATGCACGGCGAAGGAAACGATCTCGTCGAGGCCGCGCGTTTCGAAGCCGTGGGCAAGAAGCGCCCGCGCCGCCTCGCTGACCAATCCCTTGCCCCAGTGCCGCGCCACCAGCCGCCAGCCGATCTCGACGGTTCCGATCGCGACGAACGGTTCCAGATGATCGGTGCGCACCAGTCCGCAATAACCGATTGCCTCGCCGCTGGCTTTGAGCTCCAGCACATAGAGACCGAGCCCGGTTTCCGCGATCATCGACTGGACGCGATCGAAGAAGGCGTCCGCTTCCGCGCGATTGCGGCGAAACGGGAAGAATTCCATGACCGCCTCGTCGGAATTGATCTCCAAGGCCAGGTCGCGATCCCCTTCGCGCCAATTGCGAATGATGAGGCGTTCGGTTTCGGTAATGATCATCTGCGGTCCCCGAGCTCGGCGATTTGCGCTGCTCTATGGTTTGACGAAGTCCGTCTTGCGGTAGCCCTGGATATAGAGCAGGGCAGTCAGGTCACCGTGGTCGATGCGCATCCTGGCCTGCGCCGAAACAGTTGGCTTGGCATGGAGCGCGACGCCGGAACCGGCAAGCTGCAGCATACCGAGGTCATTGGCGCCGTCGCCGACGGCCATGGCGTCATCGGTGGATATACCGAGCTTTTCGGCGATATCGTTCAGCGCGTCCACCTTGGCCTGCTTACCGAGGATGGGCTCTTCGACGAGGCCGGTCAGGATACCCTTTTCTTCCAGCAGGACATTTGCCCGATTCTCGTCGAAGCCGAGGGTGGCGCCGATCCTGCTGGTGAAGACGGTGAAGCCGCCGGAAACAAGGGCGGCGTAATAACCCTTCGCCTTCATGGTGGCGATGAGTTCGGGGCCGCCTGGCGTCAGAGTGATGCGCTTGGCGATGACATCGTCGACAACGGAGAGCGGCAGTCCCTTCAAGAGAGCGACGCGCTCGCGTAGCGCCGGCTCGAAGGCGATTTCCCCATTCATGGCGCGGGCGGTGATATCAGCTACTTTATCCTTGAGGCCGACTTCGGCGGCGAGTTCGTCGATGCATTCCTGGCCGATCATCGTGGAATCCATGTCGGCAATCAGCAATTTCTTGCGGCGGGTCTCGGCTTGCTGGATGACGAGATCGATAGGTTCGCTGCCGATCACCGCCAGTATATTGGCCTCTGCTGCCTCGATATCGGTGTCGTCGCGAAGCGCGATATCGCAGGCAATGCCGTCGGCAAGCCAATAGAGCCCGGACGCTTTGACAGCATCAGCCGCCTGTTCGGCGATAGCCGGAACGAGAACGGGGTTTGACGGATTGGCAATAAGCGTGGCAACGAAGGCCATGAGCAGAAACCCTATAAGCAATATCGACGCGATCCTGATAACCGGGCCAACCGCCAGCGGCAAGTCCGCACTGGCGGTAGAATTGGCCCGTTCGCATGATGGTGTCGTCATCAATGCCGACAGCATGCAGGTCTATGATACCCTGCGCGTGCTGACCGCACGGCCCTCCGAGGCCGATATGGAGGGCATTCCACACCATCTTTACGGCCACGTCCCGGCGGGACAGGCGTATTCGACTGGCGTCTGGCTGCGCGAGGCAGACGCTTTGGTCGAGCGCCTGCGCGTCGAGGGCAGAATGCCTGTCTTCGTCGGCGGTACGGGTCTTTATTTCAAGGCGCTGACGGGCGGACTGTCCGACATGCCGGAAATTCCGCCTGGTATCCGCAATCGTCTCCGCAGCCGGCTGGTGGCGGAAGGGGCGGAAGCGCTGCATCGTGAGCTTGCGGAGCGCGACGCCGCCGTCGCGGAAACGCTGAACTCGCAGGACGGGCAGCGTATCGTTCGCGCCCTGGAGGTGATCGAAGCAACGGGCCGGTCCATCGCCGCTTTTCAGGGGAAGAACGGGCCAATGGTCATCGATCCCGATCGTGCACGAAAGATCGTGGTTCTGCCTGAGCGCGCTATTCTGCACGAACGCATCAACAGCCGTTTCGAGAAAATGCTGGCGATGGGAGCGGAAGACGAGGTGCGGGCTCTTCTGGCACTGGATCTTCCGCCGGAAATGCCCGTCATGAAAGCTATCGGGGTCGCGCAGATTGCCGGGATGCTGAAGGGGGAGATGACACGTGCCGAGGTCATCGAAACCGGATCTGCGGCGACGCGGCAATATGCCAAGCGGCAGATGACCTGGTTCCGCAATCAGATGGACGAGAGTTGGGAGCGTTTGAGCCCGTAGTTCGGGAGTCAGTCCTTGTCGTAAAGGCTGCTGAGTGGCTTTTTCAGAATGCTGTCCCGCAAGGACAAGCCGGATTCTCGCCGCAGAGATGGCGCGGCCTCTCTTGGCACCGAGCGCGTGCCTCCTTCATCACTGCGGAATTCGCGGCGCAGTTCCGCAAGCTTGCTGTCGATCGATGTTTGCGAGGCGGCCGCGGGTTGCGGTGTGGCGGTGCGCGGCAGCATGTCCGGACGATAGGGTTCGATCGGTTGCTGGCTCGTATCCGCTTGGGGCCGCATTGGCTGCTCGACTAACACTTCGTCGAAGTCATCCGTGATATGCGACATGGGCATAGCATTGTAGCTCTGCTGCAGAGGACTGATATCGGGACCTGTAATCGAGCGCATGCGGCCGATGATCGTGCGCAAATCGACCGTATCCGGCGAATCCTCACTGGTTTTTGCGACGCTGCCGCTGGCTTTTGGCAGCAAATGCCGTTCGACCTGGGAAAAGCGCATCCGCATCGGCACTGCGATGGCCTCGCCGAAGGCGATGGCTTCGCCATTGCCGATCGACGACAGGAAGCTTGTCGTCGAGATCGAGGAGTTCGGGATGGCCGAACGGATGATTTCCTGGTCGCGATCATTGGCAAGGCGCATGGCAAAGAGCGTCGAGCACTGCGACAGGATCGTCTGATCCAGTTCGCCCGGTCGCTGCGTGATGATGCCAAGCGATACGCCGTATTTGCGGCCTTCCTTGGCGATGCGGGCAATGGCTTGTCGTGTCGGGAAGAAGCCGAGCGTTGGGTCGGCGGGAATATAGCGGTGGGCTTCCTCGCAGACGACGAGCATGTGGATTGCGCCCTCGCTCCAGAGCGCCAGTTCGAAGGCCATGCGGCAAAGCACTGAAGCGACAGAATTGATGACTTCCGAAGGGATGCCGGCGAGCTGGAAGGTGCAGATCGGCTTGCCGTCACCGGGAATGCGGAAGATCTTGGCGATGGTCTCCATGATCGTATCGGTGATCGTGTTGTTGGAGAACATGAAGTGATAACGGGGATCGTTGATCGCCGAGATGATGCGCATCTTTAGGGAGCGCAGATGCGGCTTTTCCTGACGGCCTTCGAGGCGGCCAATGCGCTCGTCTATTAATGCCAGCAGATCGGCCATGCGGTAGGGAACCGGCGTGTCCGCTGTCACCGAGGCCTTTTCCGTCTGGCGTCGCATCAGAGTGGAATCGCTGCCGCGGAAGGCGCGTCTCGCTTCGGGGATAAGGTCACGCAGCGCATCGAGCTCTTCCGGCACTGCAGGACGGCCGCGGAAAACGACTTCGCTGAACTCCTCCAGCCGCATCAGCCAGAAGGGCAGGTCTAGGGTATCGGTGTCGATGACGACGGCGTGCCTCGGGAAGGCGGCGGCGAATTCATTGTGCGGATCGAGGATCAGCACGCGCAATTTTGGATCGGCTGCGATCGCTTTGTGCAGCAGCAGCGAGACCGCAGTGGATTTGCCGACGCCTGTGGAGCCGACGACAGCGAAGTGTTTCGAGAGCATGGAGGGAATATGAATGGCAGCATCGATGCTTTCGTCTTGCGTCAGCTTGCCGATGACGCAGCTGCTGCCCTTGCCGGCATCGAAAATGCGCATAAGGTCGGCCGCACGGATACGGTGCGCGATTGCACCGAGATAGGGATAGGCCGATATGCCGCTCGAAAACTCCTCGCGGCCGTCCGGTCCGACACGGACTTCGCCGAGCAGTTCCACCTCGATGCGGAAGAGATTGTCCTGCCCTTCTCCCCAGCCGACGCTTTGCGTATTCATCGAATAGACAAGGGCTGCGACGCGGTTCTTCCCGACGCTGATGGAGATCAGTCGGCCGACCGACCAGAGTTCGGTTAGGTCCGTGCCGCCGGCCTCGGCCACAGCGGCGATCGTCGCTCTGGAACCGTTGCACGCGACAACGCGGCCAAGGAAGCGATTTCCCGGCTTCAGCTTGTCGCGGCGATCAAAATCTCCAGCGTTGCCTGATGTCTGCAGGTCTTTATTCAGCAAACAGTTACCCCAACTAATAGATGCCGGAGCATAGAGACGTGGGCTTAACAAAACCCTGTCTGTTACCCGTGCTTTTTATAGGGTTATGATGCTGTCGCGATTTTTTATTGCTTCACGCGTTGACGCTTCGAAATTTTCTGTCTATCACTTCGGCCCATGAAAAACTCGATCGTTCTTATCGTGGTGGGAAGGCGCATGGGCAGGATGGTGTAACCATCCGGCGACAGCCACCCATGCGCTAGATGACAGGCTCCCTAAGGGGCCTTTTTTTATGCCCGAAATCGAGATTTCATCTTTCCAAACCTCCAGCAGACAGCGGAACAAACGTATGACCGGCACAGATAATCAGGCGAGCGGCAATCGAATGACAGGCGCGGAGATCGTGCTGCGGGCGCTCAAGGACAACGGCGTCGAGCACATCTTCGGTTATCCGGGCGGCGCTGTGCTTCCGATCTATGACGAAATCTTCCAGCAGGACGACATCAAGCACATTCTCGTCCGCCACGAGCAGGGCGCCGGTCATGCGGCCGAAGGCTATGCCCGCTCCACCGGCAAGGTCGGCGTCATGCTGGTCACCTCCGGCCCTGGCGCGACCAATGCGGTTACGCCGCTGCAGGATGCCTTGATGGATTCCATACCGCTCGTTTGTCTCAGCGGTCAGGTCCCGACCACGCTGATCGGCTCTGACGCCTTCCAGGAATGCGATACGGTCGGAATCACGCGGCCTTGCACCAAGCACAACTGGCTGGTCAAGGACGTCAATGAGCTGGCAGCGGTCATTCATGAAGCCTTCCGCATCGCCCAGTCGGGTCGTCCAGGTCCCGTCGTCGTCGACATTCCGAAGGACATCCAATTCGCAACCGGCACCTACACGCCGCCGGAAGCGCATCACGTCCAGAAGAGCTATCAGCCGAAGATGCAGGGCGATCTCAACAAGATCACGCAGGCGATCGAGCTGATGAAAAATGCTCGTCGTCCGGTCATCTATTCCGGTGGCGGCGTCGTCAATTCCGGTCCGGAAGCCTGCAAGCTGCTGCGCGAGCTGGTCGAGCTGACCGATTTCCCGATCACTTCGACGCTGATGGGCCTCGGCGCTTATCCGGCTTCCGGCAAGAACTGGCTCGGCATGCTCGGCATGCATGGTTCCTACGAGGCCAACATGGCGATGCATGATTGCGACGTCATGGTCTGCATCGGTGCACGCTTCGACGACCGCATTACCGGCCGCCTGAATGCTTTTTCGCCGAATTCGAAGAAGATCCATATCGATATCGATCCGTCCTCGATCAACAAGAATGTCCGCGTCGATGTCGGCATTCTCGGCGATGTCGGCAATGTTCTGGAAGATATGGTTCGCCTGTGGCGTGCACTGCCGCAGAAGCCTGCCGCAGAGCGTTTGGGCGATTGGTGGGCTGATGTTGCCCGCTGGCGCGCGCGCAACTCGTTCGCCTACAAGCCAAGCGACGATGTCATCATGCCGCAATATGCGATCCAGCGTCTCTATGAGCTGACCAAACATCGCGATACCTACATCACGACGGAAGTCGGTCAGCATCAGATGTGGGCGGCGCAGTTCTACGGTTTCGAACAGCCGAACCGCTGGATGACTTCGGGCGGTCTCGGAACCATGGGCTATGGTTTGCCGGCAGCGCTCGGCGTGCAGATCGCACATCCGGAGAGCCTTGTTATCGACATTGCCGGCGATGCCTCGATCCAGATGTGCATTCAGGAAATGTCGGCTGCGATCCAGCACAATGCGCCGATCAAGATCTTCATCCTGAACAATCAGTACATGGGCATGGTTCGCCAGTGGCAGCAGCTGCTGCATGGCAATCGTCTCTCCAATTCCTATACGGAGGCGATGCCCGATTTCGTCAAGCTGGCGGAAGCCTATGGCGCCGTCGGCCTGCGTTGCGAAAAGCCGGGTGATCTCGATGCCTCCATTCAGGAGATGATCGACGTCAAGAAGCCGGTCATCTTCGATTGCCGCGTCGCCAATCTCGCCAACTGCTTCCCGATGATCCCCTCGGGCAAGGCGCATAATGAAATGCTGCTGCCTGATGAGGCGACCGACGAGGCCGTCGCCAACGCCATCGACGCCAAGGGTCGTCAGCTGGTTTGATCGATAGCTGGGGCGCAGCAGGAGCCGCGCCCCAACGGATCTCGCTGGCATACCGAACAAGAACCGAGGAAACGGAACAAGGATTATGAACGCACACCTTCAACCCACGGGCTCCGCCTATTTCATCTCGCCGGAAACCGCGGCGGCCGAGAGCCATACGCTTTCGGTGCTCGTCGATAACGAGCCGGGCGTTCTCGCCCGCGTCATCGGCCTCTTTTCCGGCCGAGGCTACAACATCGAGAGCCTCACGGTTTCCGAGACGGAACATCAGGCGCATCTGTCGCGTATCACCATCGTGACGCGCGGCACGCCGCAGGTGCTGGAGCAGATCAAGGCGCAGCTTGAGCGCATCGTTCCCGTTCACCGCGTCGTCGATCTGACGGTGCGCGCCCGCGAACTCGGCCAGGAGCGGCCGATCGAGCGCGAAGTGGCGCTGCTGAAGGTGACCGGAAGCGGCGAGACTCGTGCCGAGACGCTGCGGCTGGCCGACGCCTTCCACGCCAAGGTCGTGGATGCGACCGTCGAGCACTTCATTTTCGAGATCACCGGCAAGTCCTCGAAAATCGATCAGTTCATCGCCATCGTCAAGCCGCTCGGCCTCATCGAAGTCTGCCGCACCGGCATCGCTGCGATGAACCGTGGCTCGCAGGGAATGTAAGAGCCTGCAGTGTTGAGGGGGTACTCGCATATGAGGCAAATCGGCGCTGCAAATTCCTTCTCCCTTCGGGGAGAAAGTGGCCCGAAGGGTCGGATGAGGGGGGCTTTCCGATTTGAATTCGCGGGTTTTCGCACTCCTGGCAGGCACCCCCTCATCCGCCTGACGGCACCTTCTCCCCGAGGGGAGAAGAGGAAACACGGCAACAATGGCTGAGATCGGCGACAAGCCGTGGCATCCGCCAGTCGGCATGTGTCTCGGCGCGGCGCCCTTCGTGCGCGGTGACTTTCCTTGGCTTGGGCATTATTTCGGCTCGCAGAAACTGGCATCGATCCTTTCTCCCGGAATCGGCGGCATTGTTTCCTGGGGTGGCCGTGCGCCGGCCAAGGTGGCCGCCGAGATCGCGCGGTTTCGTCGGTTGCCACATTGGCATCTCGAGGACGGTTTCCTGCGGTCGATGGGGCTCGGCAAGTCCGGCGCCATTCCGCTGTCCATCGTTATCGACGATCTCGGTCTGCCCGTCGATGCAAGCAGGCCATCCCGGCTTGAGCGGCTAATAGAAGGTGCCGGGGAGGCGGGAGAGCTCGGCCGCGCAATTCGCGAGCAGATCGTTCTCAACAAGCTCTCGAAATATAATCATCTCCCTCATCGATCGCCTCACATCGAGCGGACGAGCAAGCGGCGCATTCTGCTGGTAGATCAGGTCGTTGGCGACGTTTCCGTCGACAGGGCGCTCGGCTCCAATGCCTCCTTCGAGAAGATGCTTGCCGATGCGCTGGCAACCGATGCGCAATGCCTCATTCGCACCCATCCGGATGTCATGGCCGGGCTTCGTAAGGGATATCTTACCGGATCGACTTCTAAGGGTGATGTGGTCATGATTGGCGATGCCGTGTCGGTGGCCTCGATCCTCGAAGTCGTGGACGAGGTCTGGACTGTTTCCAGCCAGTTTGGCTTTGATGCGCTTCTGCGCGGCATTCCGGTTCGCTGCTATGCCGCACCCTTTTATGCGGGCTGGGGAGTGACCGAGGATCATTTTGGCGTTTACACCAAGGCCGCGCTTGCCGGGCGTCGAACGAAGCGGAGGACGGTCGATCAGATCGCCGCCGCCGCATTTTCACTTTATCCGACCTACCGCGATCCGGCCGACTGGCGAGAGATCGATGTCTTTCGGGCGATCGAGCTGATCGTCGCGCAGCAGAAGGCGGCTGCCTGAACCTACAGCATGTCCAATGACTTCTTTCGCGACGGCGGCGGGAAGGCGGCGTCGAGCACGGCCCAATCCTCGTCGGTGATATCAATATCGACAGAATCACGGTTTTCCTCGATGCGCTGAGGGTTCGAGGACTTCGGGATTGCTATCACGCCGTCGCGTTCCAGCAGAAAGGCAAGCGCGACCTGCGCCGGTGTCGCCTGATAGGTCTTGGCGACGCGGATCAACTCGGGATGGTGGAGCAGGCGGCCTTGCTCGATCGGAGAATAGGCCATGATCGGAATGCTGCGCTCCTGGCACCAGGGCAAGAGGTCGTATTCGATGCCGCGTCGGGAGAGATTGTAGAGTACCTGGTTGGCGGCGACATTGCCGCCGTTCGGCACGGAAAGCAGCTCGTCCATATCCGCGACATCGAAGTTCGACACGCCCCAAGCCTCGATCTTGCCCGCCGCCTTGAGGCCTTCGAAGGCTTCCACTGTTTCTTCCAGCGGATAGTTACCGCGCCAATGCAGCAGATAGAGATCGATGCGATCGGTATTCAGGCGCTTCAGGCTGCGTTCGCAGGCCGCAACCGCGCCCTTGCGGCTCGCATTGGCGGGATAGACCTTGCTGACGAGGAAAACCTCGTCGCGGCGGCCTTCGATCGCCTTGGCGACGATCTCCTCCGAGCCGCCATCGGCATACATCTCAGCCGTATCGATCAGCGTCATGCCGAGATCGAGACCGGTTTTCAAGCTGGCGATTTCATCCCTGGCGGTTGCTGCATTCTCGCCCATATTCCAGGTGCCCTGGCCAAGCGCCGGAACCTGAATGCCGGAGGGAAGGGCGACAGTTGGAATGGGCTCGCGCATGGTTTTTCCTCGCTACAGAAAACCGAAGGATAGGGGCATTCGACCGGATTTCAATCGGCATCCGTCCTGTCACGGTGACAATCATCCTATGGCTTTCGTATGGCCGGCGAACTAATGTCGCACCGTCATGCGCCGTCGCATTTTTGCGCGCGCGAAAAGAATTTTGGATGCCGCCTTGTCACAATACGGTGTCCTGGGAGGCATCATGGCGCTGGATACATTTCTGGCTCTTCTACTTTTTGCATTCACGACCTCGATCACGCCAGGACCGAACAACATGATGTTGTTTACCTCCGGTGTGAACTTCGGTTTCCGGCGCACCATTCCACACATGCTCGGCATCGGCGTCGGCTTTTTTGTGCTGCTGATTGCAGTGGGATTGGGGTTGGGTGCGCTTCTGCACACGGTGCCCGTGCTTTACACCACGCTGAAATTTGCCGGCGGGGCCTATCTCCTCTGGATTGCCTGGAAGATCGGCACCTCGCGCAGCCTGAGCGAGGCGGAAAGCGATGCAAAGCCGATGAGTTTCATCAGCGCTGCTGCGTTCCAATGGGTCAATCCCAAGGCGTGGGTGATGGCTGTCACCGCCATGGCCACTTACACCAACGAACAGCTCTATCTCTTCACGGTCCTTGTCGTCGGATTCGCATTTGCCGCTGTGAACGTCCCGAGCGTATCGACCTGGGCCGGCTTCGGCTCCGTCCTGCGCGATTGGCTCTCCGATCCTGTCCGGCTGAAATGGTTCAATATAACCATGGCCGTTCTGCTGGTGCTCAGTCTCTGGCCGATGTTAAAGTAGGTGCAAAGAGACAGGAGACGGCCATGTCCCGCGATCACCCGCATGATGATGACGATCATCATCACCATCACCACGACAACCACTATTCGGATATGCAGGCGCGCGTGAAGGCGCTGGAGACGCTGCTGACGGAAAAGGGGCTGATCGACCCGGCGGCGATCGACCGCATCGTCGAGACCTACGAGACGAAGGTCGGGCCGCGCAATGGGGCGCAGGTGGTGGCGAAAGCCTGGAGCGATCCCGACTTCGCCGATTGGCTGCGGCGTGACGCGACGGCGGCGATTGCGAGCCTCGGTTTTACAGGCCGCCAGGGCGAGCATATGCGTGCGGTGTTCAATACGCCGGAAACGCATAACCTGATCGTCTGCACGCTTTGCTCCTGCTATCCGTGGGCCGTACTCGGGCTGCCGCCGGTCTGGTACAAGGCGCCGGCCTATCGCTCCCGCGCGGTGATCGATCCGCGTGGCGTGCTCGCCGAATTCGGCCTGACATTGCCGCAGGAGACGAAGATCCGCGTCTGGGATTCGACGGCCGAACTTCGCTACCTGGTAATCCCCGAGCGGCCGGCCGGTTCCGAAGGCATGGACGAGGCGGCGCTTGCGGATCTCGTCAGCCGCGACGCCATGATCGGAACCGCGCTCGCAAAGGCGCCGGAGGCAACGCTATGAATGGTCCACACGATCTCGGCGGTCAGATGGGGTTCGGCCCGGTCGCCCCGGAGCCGAATGAGCCCTATTTCCATGCCGAATGGGAAAAGCGGGCGCTCGGTATCACGCTTTCCTGCGGCGCCTTCGGTGCCTGGACGATCGATGAAAGCCGGCATGCGCGCGAAAACATTCCGCCGGCGAGCTATCTCGGCGCCAGCTATTATGAGATCTGGACTCGTGCCGTCGATATGCTCCTGGAGCGGCATGGTTTTGCGACGGCCGAGGAGTTGCGCAGCGGTCACTCGCTCGAACAGGGCAGGGTGCCGAAGCGGGTTCTGACGGCTGACATGGTCGACGGTGTGCTGGCCAAGGGCGGCCCTTGCGATCGACCGGTCGATACTGCACCGCTCTTTGCCGTCGGCGATCATGTCCGCACCAAGAACTTCAACCCGACCGGCCACACAAGGTTACCGCGCTATGCCCGCGCAAAGACGGGTGTCATCGAAGCGGTGCAGGGCTCCTTCGTCTTCCCTGACGACAATGCCCATGGCCGCGGCGAAAATCCGCAATGGGTTTATACGGTCGTCTTCGACGGTGCCGAGATCTGGGGCGAGGGCGCCGATCCCTCGTTGACCGTCTCGATCGACGCTTGGGAGAGCTATCTTGAGCGCGTGTGAGGTGACGTCGCCTCTGGCACAATCCCCCGGATTGCCGAAGTCTGTCGATGGAGAGCCGATCTTTCCGGAACCTTGGGCGGCAGAGGCTTTCGCCATGACAGTTCATTTGCATGAGCAGGGCCTGTTTGACTGGAGCGAATGGGCGGAACGGCTGTCCGGCGAGTTGCACAAGCCCGGCCGCGCGATTGACGGCAGCGACTATTTCGATTGCTGGGTGGCGGCTCTGTCCGGCTTGCTGGTGTCAAAGGGTATCGCGGATGCCAACGCGATCTTGGCCCTGCAACAAAGCTGGCAGCGTGCGGCGGAGGCCACGCCGCATGGTAAGCCGATTGTGCTTGAAAACGATCCTCAATACACGACATAAGCGCGTGGTGGCGGCGACGGCTTTTTACCGCTTGCTTCCATCAACCGAATCCTGCCAAGTCGAACCATGCAATTCGCGCCGCAACAAGATGAAGCGCTCAAGGCCGTCGCAAACTGGCTGAAAGAGGGGCGCTCGCCGTTGTTCCGTCTGTTCGGCTATGCCGGCACGGGCAAGACGACGCTTGCGCGGCATTTCGCCGAGCATGTGGATGGCGAAGTGCTGTTCGCTGCCTTTACCGGCAAGGCGGCGCAGGTGCTGCGCTCACGCGGCGCCTCGAATGCCAAGACCATCCATTCGCTGATCTACCGGCCGCGCGGCGAGGAAGCTGTTGAGGACGAAGAGACAGGCAAGACATCGATTGCCCCGATGTTCACGATCAACCGTCAGAGCCCGGTTGCCAAGGCCGCGCTGATCATCGTCGATGAGTGCTCGATGGTGGACGAGGCGCTTGGCAAGGATCTGATGAGTTTTGGTACGCCCATTCTCGTGCTCGGCGATCCCGGCCAGCTCCCGCCCGTTTCCGGCGGTGGTTTCTTCACGAATGAGGAACCGGATTATCTTCTGACGGACATTCACCGCCAGGCACGCGACAATCCGATCATCCAGCTCGCCATGCAGGTGCGTGAGGGCAAGGAAATCATGCATGGGGACTATGGCACCGCACAGGTGATCTCGAAGAACGAGGTCACGCAGCCGCTGGTGCTGGAGGCCGATCAGGTGCTCGTCGGTACCAACAGGACGCGCCGGCGCTACAATCAGCGTCTGCGTGAGCTCAAGGGTTTTACAGCCGATTATCCGCAATCCGGCGATAAGCTGGTCTGCCTGCGCAACGACCCCGCCAAGGGGCTGCTCAACGGCTCCCTCTGGCAGGTGATGACCTCTTCCAGGGAAACGACGAAGCCGGGCATCAATCTGCTGGTGCGTCCGGAAGATGACGACATGGATCGCGGGGCAGCGAAGATCAAGCTCTTGAAGCAGGCCTTCGAGGATGTCGAGGGCGAGATCCCGTGGTCGACGCGCAAGCGCTACGACGAATTCGATTACGGCTATGCGCTGACCGTACATAAGGCTCAGGGTTCGCAGTGGAACAATGTCGTGCTGTTCGATGAGAGCTGGGCATTTCGCGATACGCGGGAGCGTTGGCTCTACACGGCGATCACCCGTGCCGCTGAGACGCTGACGATTGTCCGTTAACAGGACATCCTGAGTCTTGGCTCAGTGATGTCGCGCCCCGGTGACTTGGTTCGATCTTCTCCATCAAAGTTTTGCATGGATTGATGTCGGAATCTCGTTGGTTTTGCTGCGCATAATGGCATAAAACGACACTGCCATCCGCTTTGAAAATCAGGGATTTTGACTATGCCCGCCAAGCTTTCCGTGAACCTCAACGCTATCGCGATGCTGCGCAACCGGCGTGATCTTCCCTGGCCGAGCGTCACAGGTTTGGGCCGTATCGCGCTTGCCGCCGGCGCCAGCGGTCTGACCGTTCATCCGCGTCCCGATCAGCGGCATGTCCGCTTTTCCGACCTGCCCGATATCCGCGCGCTGATCGATGACGAGTTTCCGGAAGCGGAATTCAATATCGAGGGCTATCCGAGCGACGAATTCTTCGATCTCTGTGCTTCGGCGGAGCCCGAACAGGTGACGCTCGTGCCCGACGACCCCGCGCAGGCGACGTCGGATCACGGCTGGGATTTTCGCAAGAACCGCGACTTGCTGGTCGAAGTCGTCGCCAAGTACAAGACGATCGGCTGCCGCGTGTCCCTCTTTGCCGACGGCGACGGCGATGCCGAGGCGGTGAAGATCGCCAGGGAAGTGGGCGCCGACCGCATCGAACTTTATACCGGCCCTTACGGTGGCTGCTACGACGATCCGCAGAAGGCTGCCGTCATTCTCGAAGCGCTGGGGAAGACCGCCGATGCAGCCTTCGCCAATGGCCTTGACGTCAATGCCGGTCACGACCTGACAGTCGCCAACCTGCCGGCGCTGTTGAAGCGCATTCCGAAACTTGCGGAGACTTCGATTGGTCATGGGCTGACTGCCGACGCGCTGGAATATGGCATGGCCGAAACGGTGCGGCGCTTCCGCCGGGCTTGCGGGCAGGTGGTTTGATCGGCGGGATCTGCCGTTGGTGAGATAGCGGCGTGCACGCGTGATAAGCGGATGCGCTGTCACTATCGGGCTGATTTTGTCTGCCGCTGACCTAACAGCCAGCCGTAGAATGCACCCCATGCCGCGCCAGGAATCAGGCTTAAAGTACCGAGAACGGCAATGTTTTGGCCATTCGTGATATCGGACCCATTGAACGCCATCATAGCGCCGAAAAACTGCGCGGCGGTTACGCATCCGCCAATGATGACAAGAAGGGGTAAAAGCCGTCCTAGTGTCAGTTGGCGCAGAACCGTCACATGGAGAAGGAAAGTGATCGGTACTGATAGTGCCATGGTAATTGGCATCCCTGCCAACGGCACCAACCACCAACGCACATTATAGAAAAATACAGACGGCTCACCGTAGTACCAAAGCGACTGAGTAATCCTTGGAACAGCATAAACCAGCCAGAGAAGGCCCCAAGCCATCAGAAAAGCGAGGAGAGCCTTGCCAATGCTGGGCGAAGTATCGCTTCGTTCCATTTCTTTAATTGCCGCTCCTCCTGCTCCATCTTTGTGCATTTTAGCACGGTTCATTATAACGAACGTATCACTTCCGTTGTGCTTGTTATCAGATGATCTACGTTAAGATGCCTTTCGGCTGCACTACGGAGCCGACCGTCAAGTCATTATCGTATCTTCCTCGTAATCCGATAGGATCATGAAAGATGGAGTTCCATGACTGAAATTCCCGAAAGCATGAAATTGGAACTGGGCCAATGGAATAATGGTCGTGGTATCGATATTGAAAGCTGGACGGGATGCGTCGGCAACTTTTCACTTGCCGTCGGATACTCTTCTATATTCTGGCCGAGCTTTGTTGCGCATCGGCAATATATCTTGGTACAGGGTTTCTCCGAAGAAGTGCTGCGATCCTTCGAAAATGACCCAACCTCGACGCGGCAGTCTGTTGAACGGGTCATGAACCATCTCCACGTCGCGGATATCCAGCATTCGGGATGTACAGATATATCCAGAGATAAGCTCATCTTTCTCGGCGAGCGACTAGCTGAAATTTTCACGGCAAAGCTCCAGTGGCAATTTCCGGATCGGGAATTTGTCGTGGAATTCGCTAGGCCCGATGATCCAGAGGAGCTTATGGATTATCAGGTAAGTTTTTTTCAGAGATAAATTTGGAAGATTGTGTCTCCCCGCGGCACGGAGAGACGATGGCATTCAGCAAGAGCAAGCATACGAGCCGGCTCGACTTTTCCATAACTCAGCCAGCCAACGCTGCCTTGTGCTCTTCGAAGAAGCTGCGCAGCGTCTGCGGTTCTTTGCCTGTGAGCTTGTTGAAGTCGTTGGTGAGGATGTCGAATTTGCCGGCGCGAGTGTTGGCATCGGCAGAGACGAGCATGTCGACGACGAATTTCGGCAGGCCGGCGCCGGCAAGACCGGCGGCGAACTGTTCGTCCGTGACTTGCACAACCTCAAGCGGACGGCCGGTGATCCGGCTGACGACGCTTGCGACGTCCTCAATGGTGACGGCGGTCGAGCCCGTCAGCGTATAGGTGGCGCTTTCTGTCTTGTCGGAAGCCAGGGCGGCGGCGATGGCGAGTGCGCAATCTTCGCGGCTGATGTTGCTGATACGGCCGCCGCCGGTTGCTGTATACCATTTGCCGGTTTCGAGGCTGTGCGGCAGGCCCATCAGGTAGTTGTCGAAGTACCAGGCGTCGCGCAGGATCGTGTAGCCGATGCCGCTTGCCTTGATGGCGTTTTCAGTGCCGAGGTGGTCAGGTGCGAAGGTGACGAGGGAACCGTCCGGGGCTGGCATTGAGGTATAGAGAACATGCTTCACGCCCGCCTTCTTCGCGGCTTCGACGGCAGCCGTGTGTTGCTTCAGGCGCAGGCCGGGTACGGCGAGTGCATCGGTGCTGATGATCAGCAGGCGATCAACGCCCGCGAAGGCGGCGGGCAGGCCGGCGGTATCATCGAAATCGGCCTTGCGGGTGATGACGCCCTTGGCGGCGAGATCGGCAAGCTTTTCGGGGCTGCGCGTTGCGGCGACGATGCGGCCGGGAGCGACCTTGTATGTCTCCAGCAGGTGATGAATGACGCGCTGGCCAAGCTTACCGGCGGCGCCGGTGACGAGAAGAGTGCTGCTCATATGTTTTCCCTTGTTGGACCGCCGCACATTAACAGCGGTTTGTTGCTCTCAAAAAGAGACTAGCACTAGAATAGGAATTGACTTCATGGTGTAAAGGAGGCAGTTTTTGGGCTCCAAGTTACCAAAAGGGAACCGGCATGGCAGCCAGCGCCGTCGTCAATCTGCGCAGCAAAAATCCGCCGCTGCGCGACTTCGATCTCAGCAATCTTGATTTCGGCAATTGCCCCGTCCGGGACCTGATCTCGCAGATCGGCGGAAAATGGTCGGTGCTATTGCTGGAAACACTGGCCAAGCGACCGTATCGTTTCGGCGAACTGCGTCGGCTGGTGCCCGATATTTCCCAGCGCATGCTGACGCAGACGCTGCGTGACCTGCAGCGCGACGGCTATATCGACCGGGAGGTATTTCCCACCAAGCCGCCGAGCGTCGAATATCGGATGACAGAACTCGGCCATTCGCTGTACGAGCCGCTGGCTCATCTCCTGAATTGGGCAGAAGCCAATCACGAGGCCGTCAAGGCCGCCCGCGCCCGTTTCGATCAATCGCCGGACTGAGCCGCCCATCGTGAAGCCTTTGAAGATTGCTATCGTCGGCGCCGGACCTGCCGGCCTTGCCGCCTCTCTCTTTCTCACTCGCGCTGGTCATACCACCGATATCATCGAACGGTTCGATAGCCCGGCTCCCGTCGGTTCGGCGCTAATGCTGCAGCCGACCGGATTGACGGTGCTTGAGTCGCTTGGGCTTGGTCCGGCGATCCATGCGGCCGGCAATCGCATCGATCGATTGTTCGGCACGGAGACCACTCGCGGCCGCATCGTCCTCGATGTGCGCTACAACGCGCTGCCGGGCGGGCGCTACGGGCTTGGCGTTCATCGTGCGGCGCTGTTCGATACGCTTTACGATGAAGTCTCTGCACGGCGACATCCGATCCATACGGGACAGCGTGTTATCGGTGTGACGGAGGAGGGTGGTGAATGCTTTCTCTCCGTCGAAGGGGATGGGCGCCTCGGGCCTTACGATCTCGTCATCGACGCCAGCGGGGCGCGCTCGGAACTGGTCGCGGC
Source organism: Martinezella dioscoreae (assembly GCF_009176305.1). Taxonomy (GTDB): domain Bacteria; phylum Pseudomonadota; class Alphaproteobacteria; order Rhizobiales; family Rhizobiaceae; genus Rhizobium; species Rhizobium dioscoreae. The sequence continues at coordinate 969,782 of NZ_BLAJ01000001.1, forward strand.
CTCGCCCGTCGCGCCGCGTGCCCGCAACCTTATTTACGGCGCTTTCTGGGCGACGCTCGATTGCCCCGAAGGGTTGGTGGATCGAGCGGCGCTGACGCAGCGTTATGACAAGGCCAGCGTGATGATCGGCGTCTTACCGATCGGCAGTAGAAGGCCGGATTTGCCGAAGCAGGCGGCTCTGTTCTGGAGCTTGAAAGTCGCTGACGCCGATGAGGTACGCAAGCGTGGGCTTGAGCGCTGGAAGCAGACGATCCGCGGCTACTGGCCGGAATGCGAGCCCTTACTGGAGCAGATCATCGATTGGGACCAACTGACGCTGGCGCGCTATGCCCATCGCACTGTGATGACGCCCTATAGCGGACGGACTGTCTTCGTCGGCGATGCGGCCCATTCCACCAGCCCGCAGCTCGGGCAGGGTGCCAACATGGCGTTGCTCGATGTCGCGGCTCTGGCGCATGCTCTGGCAGGACATGAAACCATCGAAGCCGCTCTTGCTGCCTATGCCAAGGCGCGGTGGGTGCATGTGCGGCTTTTTCAGCTGCTCTCTGCTGCCTTTACGCCCTTCTACCAATCGGATTCGGCAGCATTGGCCTGGATCCGAGACCGGCTGGTCGCGACCATTTCCAAAGTGCCTCCCGCGCCCCAGATCCTGGCGGGTATCGTTTCAGGCACGCTGGTCGACCCGTTCCATGGCGCCGGTTTGCGGGAATGTGACTGGCTGCGGCCGGCTCTACCGCAGCCATCGTAATCATTTCTCTCGCTCGAGCCTTTCCGCTTTTCTCCGCATAGCGGAAAGGCTCTACCCCTTTATTTCCAAGTAATTCCAGACGGAAAACCGCTATGCACTTTTCCTGGAATTGCTCTCGGTCAGGAAGGCAAGCAGCGCAATGACCGGGAAGGCGACGCCGATCCAGGAAGCCAGGTTCCAGCCGCCGGTCGCATAGGCCCAGCCGCCAAGCGCCGAGCCGAGGGCGCCGCCGGCGAAGAAGGTCGCCATGTAGAGGCCGTTGAGGCGGCTGCGATGTTCGGCGCTGAGCGCAAAAATGGCGCGTTGGCCGAGCACGAGGTTCGTCTGGACGCCGAAGTCCAGCATGATCCCTGACAGCGTCAAGGTGATGAGTGCCAGCAACGAGCCGCTGCCGGAAAAATGGCCGATCAGGAAGGCGACGATGGCGATCGTCAGAGCGAAGGCGGTGGCAAGCTTCGTCCAGCCGCGATCGGCAACACGTCCGGCAATCGGCGAGGCGACTGCCCCCGCCGCGCCGGCAAGCGCGAAAAGGGCGATACCATTTTGCGTCAGACCGAAGGCCGGGCTCGCCAGCAAGAGCGGTGTCGTCGTCCAGAACAGGCTGAAGGCGCCGAACATGCAGGCCTGGTACAGCGCACGACGCTGCAGGACCGGTGTGCGAAGCGCGAGGTGGCCCATGGAGGACAGCAGCTGCCCATAATGCAGCCTCGTATGGGGCACGCGGGTCGGCAGAACAAGGCGCAGGATGACGATCAGGCCGACCATGACGCCGGCCGAGATGATATAAACGGCGTGCCAGGAGAGAAGCTCAGACAGGAAGCTCGCAGCCGGGCGGGCGAGCATGATGCCGACGAGCAGGCCGCTCATGACATTGCCGACCACAGCGCCGCGGCTGGCGTCCGGCGCCATATGCGCGGCGAAAGGGACAAGGACCTGCACCGCGACGGAAGCCAGGCCGATGCAGAGCGAGGCGAGCAGGAACAGCGACGGCGAGGAGGCAAAAGCTGCGCCTATGAGCGCGATAGCAGATAGCGCTACCAGCGTCAGTACCAGTTTCCGGTTCTCAAGAAGGTCGCCGAGTGGGACGATCAGCAACAAGCCGAGGCCGTAGCCGATCTGCGTCAGGGTGACGATAAGGCCGGTCGCCGCCGGGCTGAAGCCGAGCGACTGGCTGATGGGACCGGCGAGCGGCTGACCATAATAGAGATTGGCGGCTACCAACCCACAGGCGGCGGCGAACATGAATGTGAGAAGCGGCGAAATGGTCTTTTCGGGGAGCGGCGTGCTCTCCCGTCGGGCAGCGGCAGTTGCGGGCATGTTTCGTCCTCGATGCGGGCAGGGAAGCGTGTTCCCCGAAATTTCGATGGAAATCAGTTCAGCAGTTTCATGGCCGTTTCGGCGACGGCGAGCATATGTTCGGCCTTGCGGCCGGTCTTGCCAATCACGCGCATACCCTTGGTCAGGGCAAGCAGAGCGCAAGCGGTACTTTCGGGATCGACATGCTTCGGTATGGAGCCATCCTCATGTCCGAGGCGGATCAGATTGAGGATGCGCCTTTCGTCGAAATCGAAGGCGACGCCGACACGACCGGCGACTTCTTCGTCGAAAAGGGCGAGTTCTGTCGCGCTTCCAACCACGAGGCAGCCGCGGCGGCCGATCTCGCCGCACGAGGCCTCCGCGAAGAACCTCACCAAAGTCCGTAGCTTTTCATGAGCATTCGGCGCCTCGGCAAGCGCGTCGTCGATAAGCTGCTGACGGACTTGGCGATACCTGTTGAATGCGGCGAGGAAGACGCCGCGCTTGTCGCCGAAAGCCTTGTAGACGCTGCCTGCGGTCAGCCCCATGGCTTCGGTCAATTCGCTGATCGAGGCTGCATAATAGCCGCGCTCGGAAAAGACGCGCAGTGCTTCATCGAGCGCGGAATCCATGTCGAATTCACGCGGGCGTCCACGAAGCTTCGGTGCAGTATCGAGAGTGTCTATCGTCATGCCACTCTTTTAGGAAATGATCGTTTCCAAATCAAGCGATTTTTTGCGCCGCAGCAAGACATTGCGAGAATGGCGGTGGCTGGTTTCGTTATTCGTGGAAAAACGCCATATGGATCGCGTCTTTATAACGTCCGTCTATGCGGACGGAATTGCGTGCGAGGCCCTCGCGGACGAAGCCGACTTTTTCTAGAGCGCGATGGCTCTGTCATTGTCCGCATGGACGCTGAGTTCGATGCGTTCTATTTCTGCATCACGCGCGGCGCGCAGCGTTGCTTCGATCAAGCGACGACCTAGGCCCTTGCCGCGATAGGCGGGGATGATGCCCATGCCGAGTTTGCCGGCGTGGGCGTGAGAGGGAAACATATGGCGGCTGATATCGCACCAGCCGACCACTTTCCCATCGGCCAAGGCAACGAACTGCGGATTGCGGTTCTCGATCATGCGGAGGACGAAGGCGCGCATCTCTTCCAATGGAAAAGCTTCGAGCAGCGACAGATATTCCCGCTCGCGCGCGACCGTATCAAGCGCCTTGTGAAAGCCTTCGATATGATCGGCTGATATGGGCTGTATCTGGATTTCGCTACTTGCGGTCATCACTGGTATCTCAATGCAAATCAGGGAAGCATCGAAGATAAGGGCGAAGCCACAGTGTGTCTATCCGTGCAGACGGTCAGCGATGTCTTACAGATCGAGCACCCAAGTCTGGCCGTTCAATTCCGGGCCGAACATCCGATGCCGTTCCTCCGCCACAAGCCTGAAGCCCGCCTTAATGTAGATCGCCCGCGCCGTGTCGAGGATATCATTGGTCCAGAGCGAGAGTGTTCTGTAGCCGGCGTCGCGCGAGAAGCGGATGCACTCGTCGACCAGTATCTTACCGAGACCGAGGCCGCGTGCGGTCTTGTCGACATAGAGCAGCCGAAGCTTCGCCATGTCGTCACCGCCATCGGTAATCATGACGGAGCCCACGTTCAGGCCGCTTCGCTCGGCAATCCAGCATCGGTCCTTCTGCGGATTGAAATTGGACAGGAATTTACCGGCGACTTCGGCCACCAATCCCTCGAAGCGGTCGTCCCAGCCGAATTCTTCGGTGTAAAAATGTGCTTGGCTTTGTACGATCCAGCCGATGTCCCCCGCTCGATGGTTGCGGATGATGGCGGGGGGCGCTGCGGTTCGATCAGGGCCCAGCGTGTCCTGGATCGTCCGCATTGCCGCCACGATACGCTCTGGTTCTCCGATCGCGAGCTTTTCGAAATATCCGGCGATCTGCGCGCGTGAGCGGCGGACGAATTCCTCGAATTGCGCCTGTCCCTTATCGGTGACCTTTATGACCTGGCTGCGCGCATCGGTCGGATCGGGCGTCGTCTCGACCAACCCATCCTCGCGGAAGCGCTTGACGATACGGCTGAGATAGGCGGGGTCGAGATGGAGATCGCGCGTCAGCGCCGAGGCGGCGACGCCGCCGCGGAAGCCGACTTCGAATAGCACGCGCACATCCGTGAGGGTATAGGGGCTGTCGAGATAGGCCTTGTTCAGGACGCCGAGAAAATTCGTATAGAAACGGTTGAAGTCGCGAACGGCATCGATGGTCGCGAATTCGGCAGCAGGACTCATGGCATCGTCTCCTCAGATACAGGAGACGATGTTGGCTATTTATTAGACTCAGTCAAGTAAATTGATTGGACTCAGGCCGCGCAGCTGCTGCGAGCTTTTTCATTCGCTAGAGCAAAATCCACAGCCGCTTCCGCATGGATCGTCGTCGTATCGAAGCCCGGCAGGATCAGCGCCTTCGGATCGAGGATGAGGCAGATCTCGGTGCAGCCGAGAATAACGCTGTCGGCGCCTTCGGCCTTGGCGCGCTCGATAATGACGTTCAGCTTCCGGCGCGACTCGTCCTTGATGATGCCGGCGCAGAGTTCGTTGAAGATAATATCGTGCGTGACGGTGCGATCCTCGGAACCGGGGACCATGATGGAGACGCCGTTTTCAGCCATGCGCTCGGCATAGAAGCCGTGTTCCATCGTGTAGCGCGTGGCGAGCAGCAGCGGCTTCACGCGGCCTGCTGTTTTCAACGCTGTGGCGGTTTCGTCGATGATGTGGATGAGTGGTGCGGAAACGCGCTCGGCAACCTGAGGCGCGATCAGATGCATGGTGTTGGTGCAGATGAGCACACATTCGGCGCCGGCCGACTGCAGGCGTTGCGCGGCATCGGCGAGACGATCGGCAGCATCGTTCCAGCGACCGGCCTTCTGCAGCGCGACGATTTCTTCGAAATTGACGGAGTACATCACCAGTTCAGCCGAGGAGAGGCCGCCCAGGCGCTCGCGGACCATTTCGTTGATCAGGCGATAATAGACTGCAGAACTCTCGAAACTCATACCGCCGATCAGGCCAATGGTGCGCATAATGCTGTTCTCCGCTCGTGGATTTTGAATGGAGGAATAGTGCGGTGATTCATCCGCCGTATGTTTGCGTTTTTTGAAGCTTATCAGGATCTCTCTGCAAAAGTTTGCGCATTTTTCGATTTACGTGCAAAATAACGGCGCATATATAGGGAATTACCGCACATGCTGGACGAACGTGACCGAAAGATTCTCGAATTTCTGCAGGCGGATGCCGGCATCTCCGTCACCGAACTTGCCGATCGTGTGGCCTTATCGGTCTCGGCCTGCTCGCGGCGCATACAGCGGCTCGAGGAGAGCGGGCATATAGCCCGGCGCATCGTTGTGCTCGACCGCGAAAAAATGGGGGTGCCGACTACGGTCTATGCGATGATCAAGACGGCGCATCACGCCGACGAGTGGATCGAATCCTTCCGCAGGGTTATCGGTGACATCCCCGAAATCGTCGAGGCGCATCGGCTTACCGGCAATTATGATTATATCCTGAAGATCGTATTGCCGCGTGTCGAGCATTACGATGTCATCTACAAGCAGCTCGTGCGTAAGGTCGAGCTCTTCGACGTCTCCGCATCGATCTCGATGGAGGAACTTAAAAGCGGCGCCTCCGTTCCTGTCGGGTATGCGCAATAGGCGCCTTGCCGTATCGTAGCCGTGCAGAGGTGCCATGCATAAAAGACGGTTGCTGCATATCCTTCTCAACCCTACGTTTTCGAGCGGACTTAATCGCGAGGTGTTGCCATATGCAGGATCATCATGTCGTCGTGGTCGGAGGTGGCTTTGGCGGGGTACAGCTCGCCAACGATCTGAAGGGTGCCCCCGTCCGGATCACCATGATCGATCGGCGCAATCATCACCTCTTTCAGCCACTCCTCTATCAGGTCGCGACCACTCTGCTTGCGACTTCCGAGATCGCCTGGCCGATCCGCAACTTTTTCCGCGATCGGCCTGAAGTGACGACGCTGCTTGCCGAGGTCGTCGGCGTCGATAGCGCGGCGCATGAGGTGCTCCTGAAGAATGGCCAAAAGGTCCATTACGACACGCTGGTGCTGGCAACCGGCGCTACTCATGCCTATTTCGGCCATGACGAGTGGGAGCCGGTGGCGCCGGGATTGAAGACGCTGGAGGATGCGACCACCATCCGCCGGCGCCTGTTGCTGGCCTTCGAGCAGGCGGAAATGGAAAGCGACCCAGCTGCCCGCGAGGCGCTGTTGACCTTCGTGATCGTCGGCGCGGGTCCTACCGGCGTCGAGCTCGCCGGCATCATCTCCGAGCTGGCAAGGACGACACTGCCGAAGGAGTTCCGCAATATCGATACCCGCAAGGCGAAGATCATCCTTGTCGAGGCCGGCCCACGGGTGTTGCCCGCTTTCGCACAAGAGCTCTCCGACTATGCGCACAAGGAACTGGAACTGCTGGGTGTCGATGTTCGCTTCGGCAGACCCGTCACCTCATGCACCGCGGAGGGCGTGACGATCGGCGACGCATTCGTGCCATGCCGCACCATCGTCTGGGCGGCGGGCGTCGAGGCATCGCCGGCGGCAAAATGGCTTGGCATTCCAGCCGATCGTGCCGGCCGAGCCATTGTCGATAAGGATCTGAGGGCGCCAGGCAAAGACGATGTTTTCGTCATCGGCGATACGGCGGCCGTCATGCGGGACGATGGCAGTCCGGTGCCCGGGATCGCTCCAGCGGCAAAACAGCAAGGCGCTTATGTCGCCAAGGTCATCAAGGCAAAGCTTGCGGGCCGGCCAGCGCCGGGGCCATTTCACTATCGCCATCAAGGCAGCCTGGCGACGATCGGTAAAAGTGCCGCGATCATCGATTTCGGCTGGATCAAGCTTAAGGGCTGGCTCGCCTGGTGGGTCTGGGGCCTCGCCCATATCTATTTCCTGATCGGCGTGCGCTGGCGCATCGCTGTCGCCTGGAGCTGGCTGTGGATCTATATCAGCCGACAGCACAGTGCCCGGCTGATCACGCAGCGGGAAAGCATGCGCGAAGAATAAGGGAGGGCGGCGTCCGGATCGGACGCCGCCCTTTTCGGCTTATGCCAGCGAGGCGATGTCGATCACGAAGCGATAGCGGACATCGCTCTTCAGCACGCGCTCGTAAGCTTCGTTGATGTCCTGGATGCTGATCTTCTCGATTTCCGAAACGATATTGTGCTCGCCGCAGAAGTCGAGCATTTCCTGAGTTTCCTTGATCGAGCCGATCATGGAGCCGGAAAGGCTGCGGCGGCCCGGAATGAGCGAGAAGGCATGAACCGGAACGGCATGTTCGGGAACGCCGAGCAACACCATGCTGCCGTCATACTTCAACAGGTTGAGATATGCGTTCCAGTCGATGGCGGTTCCGACCGTATTGAGGATAAGGTCGAAGCTGCCGGCGAGCTTGGTGAAGGTCTCGGCATCGCTGGTCGCATAATAATGGTCGGCGCCGAGCTTGAGGCCATCTTCCTTCTTCGACAGCGTCTGGCTCAAGACGGTCACGTCGGCGCCCATGGCGTGCGCCAGCTTGACGCCCATATGGCCGAGGCCGCCCATGCCGACGATAGCGACCTTCTTGCCCGGTCCGGCTTTCCAGTGGCGCAGCGGCGAATAGAGCGTAATGCCGGCGCACAGCAGCGGAGCACCTGCGTCGAGCGGAATGTTGTCGGGGAAGGAGAGGACATAGCCTTCCTTGACGACGATCGAGTCGGAATAGCCGCCGTAAGTCGGTGTCTCGCCGTCCGCTTCGACGTCGTTGTAGGTCTGAACGAGGCCCGGCATGTAATGCTCGTAGTCCGGGTCGCGCGTGGCGCAGGTCGTGCAGGAATCGACGAAGCAGCCGACGCCGACGCGATCGCCGACCTTGAACTTCGTTACCTTGGAGCCGACGGCGGTCACGATGCCGGCGACTTCATGGCCGGGAACCATCGGATATTTCGAGAAACCCCATTCGTTGCGGGCCTGGTGGATGTCGGAGTGGCAGACACCGCAATATCGAACGGAGATGACGACGTCGTCCTCGTTCGGATCGCGGCGTTCGAAGGTGAAGGGGGTGAGCGGTTTGGACGCGTCGGTCGCGGCATAACCCTTTGCGATAGGCATGGGGAGTTCCTTGATTTTGGAGAGGGTGGGAGTGGAATTGAGATGCTGGACTATGCACCGAGATCGGGCATCGGCGTTAGAGCGATCCTGCAAGCTTTATGTACGATCCTGCGAATCTAAATGCGCGGTGCATCTTTCGCGATCGAACGGTGTTACCTAGATAGGTATCGATATCTGCTCGAAAACAGTTGGTTGCGCATGACATTGCCTTTCAATCCCAATCAGGAACTCGCATCGATCGTTGCACGTTTCGCTCCGGGGGACGGCGAACACCGCACGCCGATAGGCAGTCTTAATCTCTATCGGCAGTCGGCCGCGACCGTGTGGCAGCATGGGGCTTACCGGCCCTGTTTTGCAATCGTGGTCCAGGGACGCAAGCATCTGACAATCGGCGCCGAGACCTACAGTTACGGAGTCGGCGAGTATATTTTGACTGCGCTCGACCTGCCTGTATCGACGCAGGTCACCAATGTCGGCAGCGATACGCCTTATCTTTGCTTCGGCATGGCGCTCGACAGCGAACGCTTGAAGGAGCTGCTGTCGCGCGTCAGCATTCCGCGTCAGGCACTGACTGCCGAGCCTGTGCGCGGAATTGCGGTCAATGCCGCCTCGCCGGAACTGCTCGATGCCTCGCTGCGCCTGCTTCGATTGCTTGATCGGCCCGAAGATATTCCGGCCATGGCGCCTTTGATCGAGCAGGAAATCCTCTATCGCCTGCTGATCGGCCCGAACGGACCTCGTTTGCTGCAGATAGCCATGGCAGAAAGCCAGACCAACCGAGTGGCGCGTGCCGTCGCGTGGCTCCGCAACAACTATACACAGCCGTTGCGCATCGAAGAGCTCGCCGAGCGTGTCGGCATGAGCGTTTCCTCGCTGCATCACCATTTCAAGACCGTTACGGCCCTCTCGCCGATGCAGTATCAAAAGCAGCTTCGGCTGCATGAGGCGCGGCGGCTGATGATCGTCGAACAGCTCGACGTCGGATCGGCCGGCCACCGCGTCGGCTATCAGAGTCCCTCGCAGTTCAGCCGGGAATATAGCCGCCTTTACGGCCTGCCGCCGCTGAAGGATGTCGAGGCCATGCGCAATAGCGTTGTCGCGGCCGAGTAGGTGATGTTTCCGACCAATCATTTGCGTCAAGTTCTCTTGATCGACTGGCCGGCTCGTGGCAACCGCTACCGTTTAGCAACCTGACAAGCACTCTCTTTTTAACGCAGTGCAGCAACGAATTCCGCTTGACGATTGCATCGGTGTCCTGCATAAAGCGCCACGAACCGTACCGTACGGTACGCATTTGGGAGTGGCCATCGTGCTGAGCGAAGTAGGACAGTCGAGCGAGTTTTCGCCGCGCCAGAACGCGGTTCTGGAACAGGCGCTGCGTCTGCTCGTCGACGGCGGCGAGAAGGCGCTGACGACCTCGGGTGTCGCGCGCGCCGCCAATTGCTCCAAGGAAAGTTTGTATAAGTGGTTTGGTGACCGCGACGGCCTGCTGTCTGCGATGATCACCTACCAGGCCAGCAAGGTTCGCACCTTCGAGCGCAATGGCGAACGGCTGAATACGGCAAGTCTGCATGACCATCTCGTCATTTTCGCCCGCGATCTGCTCGAGGTTCTGGCCGGCGACGTTTCACTTGCGTTGAACCGTCTGGCGATCGGCCAGTCGAACCGCGATGGCTCGAAGCTCGGCAAGCTGCTCCTGGAGCGCGGACGCCGGCAGATCGACCGCCGCGCCATCGGTCTCATCGATGCCGGCAAGCGGGCAGGGCTGCTACGCTTTACCGATGCAGACGAGGCATATCATACGCTTTATGGGCTCATCGTCTCCGATTTGCATGTGCGCATGCTGCTCGGTGAGCCCGGTTTGAAGGATACGAGCCGTCAGGCTGAGAAAGCGGTCACCGCTTTCCTCCGGCTTTACGGCACGGAAAAGGTATTGGCGGAAGCGGCAGCGACCGTCTGAGACTTAGAAGTTTACCCAGACAAGCAAAGGGAAGGACAAACAATGCGCGTCTATTACGATCGTGATGCCGATCTCAACCTCATCAAGTCGAAGAAGGTCGCCGTCATCGGCTATGGTTCTCAGGGCCGCGCGCACGCGCTGAACCTGAAGGACAGCGGCGCACAGAACGTTGTGATCGCGCTCAAGGCCGGTTCCCCGACCGTCAAGAAGGCCGAGGCCGACGGCTTCAAGGTCATGACCGTTGCCGAAGCTGCCGCCTGGGCCGACCTGATGATGATGGCGACCCCGGACGAGCTGCAGGCCGACATCTACAAGTCCGAAATCGCTCCGAACATCCGTGACGGCGCTGCGATCGCTTTCGCCCATGGTCTCAACGTTCACTTCGGCCTCATTGAGCCGAAGGCTTCGGTCGACGTCGTCATGATCGCTCCGAAGGGCCCGGGCCACACGGTTCGCGGCGAATACCAGAAGGGCGGCGGCGTTCCCTGCCTCGTTGCCGTTCACCAGAACGCTTCCGGCAACGCCCTTGAACTCGCGCTTTCCTACGCCTGCGGCGTCGGTGGCGGCCGTTCGGGCATCATCGAAACCAACTTCCGCGAAGAGTGCGAAACCGACCTCTTCGGCGAACAGGTCGTTCTCTGCGGCGGTCTCGTCGAGCTCATCCGCGCCGGCTTCGAAACGCTGGTTGAAGCTGGCTACGCTCCGGAAATGGCCTATTTCGAGTGCCTGCACGAAGTGAAGCTGATCGTCGACCTGATCTATGAAGGCGGCATCGCCAACATGAACTACTCGATCTCGAACACGGCCGAGTGGGGCGAATACGTCACCGGTCCGCGCATTATCACCGAAGAGACCAAGGCTGAGATGAAGCGCGTCCTCAAGGACATCCAGACCGGCAAGTTCACCTCCGAGTGGATGCAGGAATACCGCTCGGGCGCTGCCCGCTTCAAGGGTATCCGCCGCAACAACGACAGCCACCAGATCGAGGAAGTCGGCGCCAAGCTGCGCGGCATGATGCCCTGGATCGGCAAGAACAAGCTGGTCGACAAGTCGGTCAACTAAGCTTTCGGCATTGCCGGAATGGAGGGCCGGGGCGAAAGTTCCGGCCTTTCTACTTATGGGCTGCGACGTAGAGCCATCTTGTCGGCTTGCCGTCGAAGCCGCCACCATCGGCTTCGGTCATGGTGATGTCCTTCCATCCTCCGACGCTCAGCATATCCCGAAGCCATGAGGCCGACGGATAGTTGTAATAGCGTCCGAACTTGTCGTGCCCCTCTGTTTCACCCAGCTTGAAGCTGGCGTGGAAGATGCCGCTCGTTTTCAGGGCGCACAAAATGCGATCGAAGATATCCGGCAGGGCGGATCGAGGAACATGCAAAAGGCTGGCCTCCGCCCATATGCCGTCGAAGATTTCTGTGGCATCCAAGTCTTCGAAACGCATGACTCGAACGGGCCTGCGAAGACGCTTTTCCGCCTCTCTCGCAAGCTCTGCTGAACCGTCTGTGGGCGTAACATCGAAGCCGCGCGAGAGCATATAGGCGGCATCCTGGCCAGCGCCGCAACCCAGTTCGAGAATGGCTGCGCCCGTCGGCAGGGCGGCCAGAAAGGCATCCAGCCTCTGGCGCGGCAGCCTGCGTTCACGCGCTGCGTAGACGGCGGCGTTGTCGGTATAGAAGGACGATGTCGGATCGGTGCTCATGCCTGGTTGGCGCCTTTTTCGAGATGTATCGCGTTTAAGCGGAAAAGGACAAATATCTATTGTGCTTTGCCAAAATAGACCACGCGATCCAGGTCCTTGAAATGGGCGTCCAGCGTCAGAATGTCGGCGTCGTGCAGTTCGGCCGTGGCGTAGATGATTGCGTCGGCGAGTGCGAGTTTGTGTTTCGCCGAGACTTCGGCAGCGCGACGGGCGAGGGCGGTATCGAGGGGAGCTATGATGCAGGTGGCGGTATAGGCGAAAAAGGAATCGACTGCGTCCTCGCCGCGCTCGCGCTCCAGCCATTTGGTGAGTTCGAGCTGGACGATGGTGGGGACGATGCATTCGGTTCGCGCAGGTATTTCGCCCTGGAGCCGATCTGCAGCCGGACCTTGGGTTAGCCATTCGATCCACGCCGAGCTATCAACGACGCGCATTAGAACCGGTCTTTCCGGTCGCGGTAATTGCCGGGGTTGGCACCCTTCGCCATGCCCTTAAGGTCGGCAAGTTCGGGTACGGGGATAAGCAGCACGCCCTTGCCCTTGGGAATGAAGATGAACTCCTGACCCGCAGTCCAGTGCTGCTGGTCGCGAACTTCTTTCGGGATCGATATCTGAAATTTCGAGGAGAGGGTTGCTGTGGCCATTCTTACGTTTTTCCGATCGATGGATTGAGCGTAAGAATAGCACCTAGAGAGAGAAATGTGTAGGTCATTTCAGACGCGATCTAGCATCGATGACCGGCAAGGCTGCGATCGTTTCGAGAGTTGTTTGTCACCGTCACAAACAAAATAGGTCAGCATTATTGACTTATCTTTTGTTGCGTGATCTTGTGTCAGAAAGATCAAAAATTACGAGGAAGCCCCATGTTGAATTGGGAAAATATCTTTGCGACGCGCTCGAGCCGTATGCGCGCCTCCGAAATCCGCGAGCTGCTGAAACTCTTGGAGCGGCCGGATATCATCTCTTTTGCCGGCGGCATTCCCGATCCAGCATTGTTTCCGGATGCCGAATTCAAGCAGGCCTATGCCGATATCTTTTCCGGCCCGACTGTGAATGCAGCGCTGCAATATTCGGTCAGCGAAGGCTACAAGCCGCTGCGCGAATGGCTTGTCGGCCAGATGGGCGCGCTCGGCATTCCCTGCGAGCTCGAAAACGTCTTCATCGTTTCCGGCTCGCAGCAGGGTCTCGATTATCTCGGCAAGCTCTTCCTGTCGCCGAAGGATACGGCGCTGGTGACAGCGCCGACCTATCTCGGCGCGCTGCAGGCCTTCAATGCCTATGAGCCGACCTACGACCAGCTGACGCCGAATGGCAATCGCACGCCGGATTCCTATCGCGCCGCGGCTTCCCAGGCCGGCGGTAGGGTGAAGTTCGCCTATCTCTCGGCCGATTTTGCCAACCCGACGGGCGAGACGGTCGATCTCTCCGGTCGCGAGAAGCTGCTCGATCTCGCCGAAGAACTCGATATCGCCGTCATCGAAGACGCTGCCTATCAGTCGCTGCGCTATGACGGCGAGCCGGTTGCGCCGATCCTGGCCCTGGAAATCGCGCGCAAGGGCAGCATCAACGACACGCGCACGATCTATTGCGGCAGCTTCTCGAAGACGCTGGCGCCCGGCCTTCGCGTCGGCTTCATCGTCGCCAATGCGCCCGTCATCCGCAAGCTGGTGCTGATGAAGCAGGCGGCAGACCTTCATTCATCGACCATCAACCAGATCGCCATCCACCAGGTCGCCGAGCGTGGGTTCGAAGCGCAGGTCGCCAAGATCCGCAAGGCCTATAGCCATCGCCGCGACTGCATGTTGGCCGCGCTTGCGAAATACATGCCTGATGGTACGAGCTGGACGAAGCCGCAAGGCGGCATGTTCGTCTGGATCACCCTGCCGAAGGGTATGGACGGCGCCAAGCTGCTTGCACGGTCTCTCGAAACGGCGAAGGTCGCCTTCGTGCCCGGTCAGGCCTTCTTTGCCGACGGTAGCGGCGCGAATACCTTCCGCGTCAGCTTCTCCTGCGCCAATGACGAGATGATCGAAGAGGGCATCTCGCGGCTTGGCAAGCTGATTGCGGGCGAGATCGGAGCAATGGCGGCGTAGTTTTACCTTCTCCCCTCGGGGAGAAGGTGGCCCAAAGGGTCGGATGAGGGGGCCAATTGCCGTGCCCCCTGAGTCTTCGTAACCTCGGTATCCCCCTCATCCGCCTGTCGGCACCTTCTTCCCCGAGGGGAGAAGGGGTTCGTCACTTCGCCAGATGCGGGCCGATCAGAGCCAGATCGGCCTCGCTCAGCCGATCGCTGGCGGTATTGCGCTGGTGCCAATAGGGATACATCAGCGGCTGCAGACTGACGTCGTCGAGCCGCTTGCGTTCCTCGTCCGTCAGCTTCAGCTCGGCACTCGCAAGATTGTCCTTGAACTGGGCTTTGGTGCGGCCGCCGATGATGACCGAGGTCACGCCCTTGCGGCCGATGAGCCAGGCAAGCGCCACCTGAGCGGCCGAAACGCCGCGACTGTCAGCTATCTCGACAAGCGTATCGACGATATTCCACAGGCGGTTTTCATCGCGGATCGGTGGTTCCGTCCAACCGGCGAACTGGCGCGTGCCTTCCGGCGTTGCCTGGTTGCGGCGATGCTTGCCCGAGAGCAGGCCGCCGGCAATCGGGCTCCAGACGAGAATGCCGAGGCCCTGGTCGATACTGATGGGCACCAGCTCGTTTTCCGCGTCGCGTGCTTCGAGCGTGTAATGGATCTGCTGGCTGACGAAGCGTTCGCGCTTGTCGCGCTCGCTGACGCCGAGTGCCTTCATGATGTGCCAGCCGGAAAAGTTCGAGCAGCCGGTGTAGCGGACCTTCCCCTGGCGAATCAGGGTGTCGAGCGCTTCCATCGTCTCTTCCAGCGGCGTCTGTCCGTCCCACTCATGCAGCTGGTAGAGATCGATCACATCGGTCTTCATGCGCTTCAGGCTTGCCTCGCAAGCCTGGATAAGATGCTGGCGGGATGAGCCGACATCGTTGACGCCCGGCCCCATTGGGAAGCGCGCCTTGGTGGCGATGAGCACGCCGTTTTTGCGCGGGGCGCCGATGATCTCGCCGAGAATTTCTTCCGATGCGCCTTGCGAGTAGACGTCGGCCGTATCGAGCAGATTGACGCCGGCATCCACACACATGTCGACGAGCTTCTTTGCTTCCTTGACGCCAAGATCGCCAACAGTTTTCGCCCAGCCGACGCCGCCGAAAGTCATGGTGCCCATGGTGATGGTGGAAACTTTAAGGCCGGAGCGGCCAAGCAGGCGATATTCCATAGATCTGTCCTCCTCGATCCCGTCTGAAATACGTACGTCAAGAAATAGCGCCGGATGCCGATGGTCAAGATTCAATCATCATACGAACGGCAATCTATTCAAATTCAACTGTCACAATCATGTTAAGCCCTGCGTCTAGACAACCTCCTAGAACCTAGTCGAGGACGTTTTCATGAAGACCTTTGTTTCCGCCTTTGCCGGCCTGTTGGCCATTGCCCTTTTCTCCGGCACCGCAAACGCTGCCGATCTCGTCCTCTATACCAGCCAGCCGAATGCCGATGCGCAGGCGACCGTCGATGGCTTCATGGCCGCCAATCCTGGCATCAAGGTCGATTGGGTGCGCGACGGCACGCCGCAGATCATCGCCAAACTGCAGGCCGAAATGCAGGCCGGCGCTCCGGTTGCCGATGTTCTGCTGATCGCCGATACGGTGACCCTGGAGCGCCTGAAGGAAGCCGGCACACTGCTCGCCTACAAGTCACCGGAAGCCAAGAACTACGATGCCTCGCTCTATGACGCCGATGGTTATTACTACTCCACCAAGCTGATCACGACCGGCATCGTCTATAACACCGCGGCCGCAATGAAGCCGGCAAGCTGGCAGGATCTGGTGAAGCCCGAAGCAAAAGGCTTGGTCGCCATGCCGAGCCCGCTTGCCTCGGGCGCCGCTCTCATCCACGCACAGACGCTTGCCGGCGTCAGCAGCCTCGGTTGGGATTACTACAAGAACCTGGCCGATAACGGTGCGATCGCCTCGGGCGGCAATGGTGCCGTGCTCAAGTCAGTTGCTTCTGGCGAGAAGGCCTATGGCATGATCGTCGACTACATGCCGATCCGTGAAAAGGCCAAGGGCGCTCCGCTGGAGTTCGTTTTCCCGAAGGAAGGCGTTTCGGCCGTCACCGAGCCGGTCGGCATTCTTGCCAGCACGCAGCACGCCGATGCCGCCAAGAAGTTCGTCGATTACGTCCTTTCCGAAAAGGGCCAGGAAGGCTTCCTGAAGCTCGGCTACATCCCGGCCCGCAATGGCACGCCGCTGCCGGAAGGTTTTCCGGCACGTGACAGCATCAAGGTTTTGCCGTTGAATGCAGCCGATGCTCTCAAGAACACGGATCAGGACCTGAAGACCTTCTCCACCTACTTCAAGTCGAAGTAATCCGGCCCGGATCTGGAATGTACTCATATGTGCGTCGAGGAAACAGCCAGCCGGCCTGGCTGTTTCCTTTTGTTGTTGCCGTCGTGCTTTTGCTCAGCGTCCTGCCGCTGGCGCGGCTGGCGTTCGTCGGCATCGAGGCGCTGCTCAAAGGCGGCACCTATGAGCTCATCACCGATCCAGCTCTTTGGCGCTCGGTCTGGTACACGATCGAAACGGCCGTGCTCGGCACCATCGTTTCCGTAGTCCTTGGGTGCCTCTTCGCATTCCTGCTGACATTGACCGATCTTTCGGGTCGGGAACTGCTCGGCTTCCTCTTCGTTCTGCCGATGATGATACCGCCGCAGGTGACGGCGCTTGCCTGGGTGCAGATGTCCGGGCCGTCGAGCCCCTTGTTGAAGGCGCTACACATCGCGCCGCCGCTCGGCTCGCCGCAGCCGCTCTATTCCGTTAGCGGTATTGCGCTTCTCTACGGCGTTCAGCATGCGCCGCTCGTCTATCTCGCCCTGCGCGCCGGCCTGATGGCGCTGCCGCGCGATGGCGTCGAGGCTGCAAGGATTTCTGGGGCCTCCGGTCTGCGCGTCTTCCGCGATATCATTCTGCCCTTGTCTCTGCCCGGCGTCATTGCCGGAGCTGCGATCGCCTTCGTCTCCTCGATCGGCAATTTCGGCATTCCCGCGATTCTCGGCATTCCTGCCTCGATCTATACGCTCTCGACGCTGATCTTCACCAAATTTTCCAGTTTCGGGCCGAGGACATTCGGCGATATCGCCGTGCTGTCGACGATGATCGCCGTCATCGCCGTTGCCGGGCTTGCCGTGCAGGGCAGGGCCTTGAAGGGGCGTGATTACCGCATCATCGGCATTTCCGGTGCGACGGCTGCCTTTTCGCTTGGCCGCTGGCGCTATCTTGCCTTGCCGGTGCTCTGCGCCATTCTGTTCGTCATGCTCGTTGCACCCTTCCTGGCGCTGGTCGCAGGCGCGCTGGTGCCGGCCTATGGCGTGCCGCTTACCTTCAAGACGGCATCGCTCAACGCCTTCACGGAAATTCTGTTTCGGCAGAGCATAACGCGGACTGCCTTTTCCAATTCGCTGTTCCTCGCGGGCATGACAGCTTTTGGTCTCCTGCTGGTGACAGTGCTCACCGCCTATACACTGACGCGGCGCAAGGACGTGCTCAGCCGCATCGTTGGCGGCATGATCGAGATCCCCTATGCGCTTCCAGGCATCATCATCGCGGTCTGCTTTATTCTGGTGTTTGCCGCCCCTCTGCCGATCCTCAACATCACGCTTTATGGGACGATCTGGATCATCCTGCTTGCCTACTTCTCCGCCTATTTCGCCGTCAGCCTGAAGCCGGTCATGAGCGCCTTCCTGCAGCTCGATCCGGCGTTGGAAGAGGCAGCGCGGCTTTCAGGGGCGGGATTCTTCCGACGTTTGACCGATATCATCGTGCCGCTGATCGCGCCGGCGGCGGGTGCCTCGGTGATCCTCGTCTTCCTCATTGCCTGCAACGAGCTGACCGTTTCGGCGCTCTTGTGGTCCGCCGGCACGCAGACGCTCGGTGTCGTCATCTACAATCTCGACGACGGCGGCAGCGCTGATCTTGCCTCGGCCATGTCGGTCATCGTCATCGCCATGGTCGTCGTCATGATGGTGCTTCTCGAAATCATGGCCAAGCGCCTGCCGAAGGGAGTGGTGCCTTGGCGAAGCTGATCCTCAATCACGTCAGCAAGGATTTCGGCACGGGCGGGCGCGCTGCCGTCAATGCCTTGTCGCTCGATGTTCGCGAAGGCGGTTTCCTGGCGCTGCTCGGCCCTTCCGGCTGCGGCAAGACGACCGTACTCAGGATGATCGCCGGCTTCGAGCAGCCGACCGATGGCTCCATCCATCTCGGGGAGTGGCTGCTGGCGGATGCGGCGAGTATGCTGCCGCCAGAGCGGCGCAACATGGCGATGGTGTTCCAGTCCTACGCGCTCTGGCCGCATATGAACGTATCAGACAATGTTGGTTATCCGCTGAAGGTGCGCGGCATTTCCGGCAAGCGCTACCGTGAGAAGGTGGGCGAGGCCTTGGCGACGGTGCGTCTTGGCGATTATGCCGAACGTCGTCCCGCCGATCTTTCCGGTGGTCAGCGCCAGCGCGTGGCGCTTGCTCGCTGCCTGGTGACATCGCCCGATGTTGTGCTGCTCGACGAGCCGCTTGCCAATCTCGACCGTCACCTGAAGAAGGAGATGGAGGAGACCTTTCGCGAGTTTCACCAGCGCTCCGGTGCCACCATGGTCTATGTCACGCACGACCAGAGCGAAGCGATGGCGCTTGCGACCGATGTCGCCGTCATGTCCGAAGGGCGCCTCCTGCAGGTGGCGCCGCCGGCGGAGATCTATGCATGCCCCGAAGGCAAGATGGTCGGCGGATTGGTCGGGCAGGGCGCCATTCTGTCGCTCGCGTTTCCCGATGGCGGTCTGCGCCGTATCGATTGGCCGTCCTTCCGAGGCCTGTGGGAGAATCGGGCAGGCGACTCGGCCAGTGCGGATATTCTCGTGCGGCCTGAAGACGTGGTTGTCGACGGGGAGGGCATTTCATGCCGAGTCGTTTCCGTTCTCTATGAGGGCGAGCGTTATGCGCTAAGATTGTCTATGCCGGATGGACAGGTGCTGCGTGCCTATAGCCGCGAGCCTGTCACCGCTGGCGACGACTACCGGGTTGCCATCCGCTCGGCTTGGCGGCTTTGATCGGGCAAGGGACAAGATGGTTGTTCCCTGCCTCCTCCTATGCTTGATTTGCTCGACGTCACGAAAGGGAGTCGCGCATGTCCGATCATAGCTTTCCGATTTTCGACCTCGGCGCTTTCGAAGCAGCCGGTCACGACGAGAAAAAGCGGCTCGGCGCGGAGGTGGATCGGATATGCCGCTCGACCGGCTTTCTGGCAATTGCCAATCACGGCGTTGCGGATGCCGTCATCGCAGAGGTCTGGAAGAAAACGCAGTCCTTCTTCGATCTGCCGCCCGAAACGAAGCAGCGCGCCAAGACGCTCTATCCCGGCTACCCTTACGGCTATCTCGGGCCGGGCACCGAAGCGCTGGCAAAATCGCGTAATGTCGACACACCGCCGGACCTGAAGGAGAGCTTTAATGGAGGTCCGCTTTCCATTCCCGCAGGCATGACCGATCCGGAAGCGCTCGGCTTCTGCTATGCCGCTACCATCTGGCCGGAGGCGCCAGAAGGGTTCGTGGAGGCTTGGAAGGCTTATTATCGGGCGATGGAGGATCTGGCGGCGCGCATCATGCGCGTGTTCGCGACGGCGCTCGGCCTCGATGAACACTTCTTCGATCCGCACGTCGATGCGCCGATCAGTGCGCTGAGGGCGTTGAACTATCCCGAGCAGGATGTGCCGCCGCAGCCGGGCCAGCTTCGCGCCGGCGCGCATACCGATTACGGCAGCCTGACGATCCTCCTGCCGCAACCCGGCTCGAAAGGGCTCGAGATCATCGCTCCTGATGGCAACTGGACGCCGGTGCCGCCGGTGGAGGGTGCTTTCGTCATCAACATCGGCGACCTGATGGCGCTCTGGACCAACGATCGCTGGGTCTCGACCGTGCATCGCGTCGTCAATCCGCCGCCGGAGGAGGGCGGCATGCAGCGGCGGCAATCCCTTGCCTTCTTTCATCAGCCGAACTGGTTTGCCGAGATCGCCTGCCTGCCGTCATGCCTCAAGGAAGGCGAGGAGCCGAAATATGCGCCTGTTCTGTCCGGACCGTATCTGATGGGTAAGTTCAAATCGACTGTAACAGCCAAAGCTGGATGATGTGAGTATAATAAGCCGGCTCATATTCTTCTTAAATCGGAATGCTTCATGTCCCTTCGCCTTGCGACCTTCAATGTCGAAAACCTTCTGACCCGTTTTGATTACACTGGTTTTCGCAACCAGTTGCGCCAGGATCGCGTGTTGCAGCTCTTCGATGTTCGCAATGAAGAGGTCTATCAGCAGCTGGAGGCAGCCCGGGTGGTTGCCGCCACCGATGACACAAGGCAGATGACGGCGCTTGCGATCGCGGATGCTGATGCCGACATCATCTGCCTGCAGGAGGTCGACAACATGGCGGCGCTGCAGGCTTTCGAATATGGTTATCTCTACCGCATGGTCGGCAACGGCTATCGTCAGAAATTCCTGATCGAAGGCAACGACAGTCGCGGCATCGATGTTGCCGTCATGATGCGCGAGGAGACGCACGACGGCCAGCCGATCGTCCTGAATGATATCAAGAGTCACGCCATGGTGACCTATGGCAATTTCGGCCTTTTCAATGACGAGCTTGCGGAGCTCGGCCTTCATTCGGAGGACAAGATCTTCAAGCGCGATTGCCTGGAGCTGCATCTCCATATCGGTGGCGTACCGTTCTCGCTCTACGTCATCCATCTGAAATCGATGGGACCGGCGCGTGAAGGCCTGGATGGACGTCATGCGACCATGCCGATCCGCCGGGCGGAGACCATGGCGGTTCGCCGCATCATCGAAGATCGTTTCGGGGTCGGCAACACGGCGACGAAGACTTTCGCCATCTGCGGCGATATGAACGACTATCAGGAATGGGTTGATGTCATCGGCACGCGCCGCACCGGCTATCGCTTCGAACCGCGCGGCGAGGAGAAGGGGAGCGCACTCGATGTCTTCAGCCATGATGGTTTCGCCGAAAACGTCATGCAGCGGCGCGACGAACTTGACCGCTGGACGCTTTACCACGCCCGCGGACCACAGGAGCAGCGCCTTTGCCAGCTCGATTATATCTGGCTCTCTCCGGCTCTGGCGCGGGCCAATGCGACGCGCATGCCCGATATCATCCGTTCGGGCCAGCCTTTCCGTACGATTTTTCCACCGGGGCAGGAGGTGGAGCGCTATCCGCGCGTCGGCTGGGACAGGCCGAAGGCCTCCGACCATTGCCCCGTCGTCATGACATTGGATTTGATATGACCCTCTCAGAACAGAAGGACATGGCCGGCTGGCCGCCGGAAAGCACCGTGTTCCCCGTCTCCAGCATCGACCTTACGGTGTTTCGCGGCGAACATCCGTTTCACATGCACGCGCAAGAGGCGGCGCGGGAAAATTGGGCAAGGGAAATTGCCGCCAATCCATCACTCTATGACGGTCGCATGATCTTGCAGCACAGGCTGTCGCTTACAGGCGGTGCAGTGAAGGGGGAGGCCTATGTAGCACCCTTCTCGACATTTCTCTTTTGGCGAAAGCAGCGGCAGCCGGGAGCGTTTCACCTTTTTGCCTTTCCCGTCATCGTATCGTCGGATGGAGCGATCATCGCGATACGCATGGCCGCCCATACCGCAAATCCCGGTCAGGTCTATTGTGCCTCCGGATCGATGGATGAGAACGATATCGTCGACGGGCGTGCCGATGTCGAAGGCAATATGCGGCGCGAGGTGTTGGAGGAGACTGGTCTCGATCTAAATGATGCCGCGCCGGTATCCGGATATCACGCAATGCATATAAGGCGTTCGATCACGCTTCTTCGAGTCTTCCGTTTTCCATGGACGGCCGAGGACATGCTTCGGCGGATCGAGGCGCATATGCTCGTTTCCGAAGAGGACGAGGTCGATGGCGTGGTCGCTATTCGATCGGCCGACCCAACGGCGCATCCCTACAATATTGCGATGCTTCCTATTCTCGCCTGGTTCTTCGGCAGCGACAAATAGCTTGGGCTTGCACTGGAGTCGCTTGCAGTTATGAATATTCAAGTCTGGAAGCATGATGGAGGCCGGATTGGCGCGCAGCTACAGTGTCTATGATGTGTTCACCGACAGCAAACTGGCGGGCAATCCACTTGCGATCATCTTCGATGCCGAAGGGTTGAGCGACGAGGCGATGCAGGCGATCGCCAGGGAAATGAACCTTTCAGAGACCGTATTCGTGCTGCCGCCGCAAAATCCCGCCCATACGGCAAACCTGCGGATATTCACGCCTGGTCGCGAACTGCCTTTTGCCGGGCATCCGACCGTCGGCACGGCGATCGCCTTGGCGGAGAAGGCCCATGCCAATCATGGCGGAGATCTCGATCTCGTTTCCGTTCTCGACGAGCGCGTCGGGCCGGTGCGCTGCGCCATCAAGCTGCGACAGAACAAGGCGAGCTTTGCAGAGTTCGACCTGCCGAAAAAGTCGCAGGAGATCCTGCTGCCGCTCGACAGGGCCGATATCGCCAATGCACTCAGCCTGAAGATCACCGAAATCGGCTTCGAGAATCATGTGCCCTCGATCTGGAGTGCCGGAGTACCGTTTCTTCTGGTGCCGGTTCACGACGTCGGCGCGGCGGAAAGGCTGGAATTCGATCAGCAGCTCTGGGAAAAGACGGTGCCGTTCGTCGACGGCGCGCTTGCCTCGGCTTTCATCTATTGTCGCGGCGGCGTCAATCACGTTGCCAAATTCCATGCGCGCATGTTCCCTGTAGGAATGGGTATCGTCGAGGACCCGGCGACAGGTGCTGCGGTGGCGGCGCTATCCGGTGCGATCAATCAGTTCGACGCCCTGCCGGATGGACATCATCCGGTCATCATAGAGCAGGGCGTCGAGATGGGGCGGCCGTCGCTGATTCATCTTCACCTCGACATCGATGGCGGCCTGATCGCCAATGCACGTATCGGCGGCCAGGCGGTGCGTGTTGCATCAGGAATTCTTGAGCTTTGATTTTATTGAGTTTTCGGCGACCTCTGAAATTTTTTTGACAAAAAAACAAAGAAAATTCGTCTGGCCGCTGGACAATCAAACCGATCCTATTTATATGCCCGATCACGCCGCCAGCAAGCGGTACGGGTGATTAGCTCAGTTGGTAGAGCAGCTGACTCTTAATCAGCGGGTCGTAGGTTCGAGCCCTACATCACCCACCAAAAACTCCTTGAAATCGTTAGGCAATTTGCAACGCGTTAGGGTTTTCGGCTGTTGGGGCTGTCGGTCAATCGGAGAGCCTGCCCAGTAGAAGGCCGGTAAATAGACCGAGTAGCGCTGTCACGATCAGGACCGAGCTCGTGGCTGTCGGATTTTCCCTTGCGGCCTGCACCACATTCCTGCCCTCGGAGCGGGCATGGTCCGCGATGCTTGCAACTTTTCCCCTTGTCGAAGAAAGAGCCTCGTCGGCGCGATCCGAGGCGCTGTCGATGCGCCTTGCCAATTCGGTGGAGAGCTTATCGATCTGGCTGCGAAGCTCGTTGATCTGAGTGTTGATATCCTTGTCCAGCGAGACGTCGGCCATGATGTTCTCCTTGATAGGGGGAAGTGCCCTTAGGAACGAACGGAGGCTTGCTTTGGTTCCCGTCCGCCATGGATTGATGTCTGGATGCTGAAGTCTGTTAAACGGGAATGGAATTGATGATCCGCTGCCGGAAGAGAAGGCCCGGTTCAGCGCAGATGCAGCAGAAATGCCGTTGGCGCGGTTAGCGACATCGTGAAGAGAAATAGGGACAGCCCGTATTTCAACCTTCTCATGCGGCGTGTCTTTACGCCCTCCCAGTCGTAACTCATAAGTATATCCTCTCTGATTCATGTCTTATCGACGTCGAGAAATATCCCAGGAATTGTTTGCGCGAAGCTTGCGGAACATTTTTCTTAGATCGATGAATAGACGTGCCGGATTATACAATCCAGCGCTGCATATTTGCCTTGATTTTTGCAAGTATAAGCATAAAGCCTCACCCTCAAAGCAAACGGACTTTGATCCGGTTCTTTTGGGATGTCTTGTTAGATCAATGCTCTTTGGTTTGACGATTACGAAGATGAAGAGCTTGAGTTGGGCTGCAAAAGCGGCTCTTCGATCGCTATATCCGGATGATCGCGATCGGAGATTGCATGCGGACTGCAACATCGGAAATTCCGGCAGAAGCCCGAGCGGCTTTGGCAATTGCCAAGGAAGTTTTCGGCGATCACCTTCAAGCCGTCTATCTGCACGGATCGGCGGTCGCGGGTGGACTGCGTCCGCAAAGCGATGTGGATGTTTTGGCAATCATCGATCTCCCGATGACCGATTCCATGCGCAAACGCCTGCTTGCTCGTCTACTGGCGGCTTCGGGTCGTCACCCAGCCCGGCCCGGTGCTTCACGCTGCATCGAGCTCATGGTGTTTCTGAAGGATCATCTTTCCGCACCACCTTTTCCGGCATGTAGTGAGTTTGTCTATGGTGAATGGTTGCGCGACGGCTTCGAGGCCGGCGGAATCCCTGAGCCTCTTTGTGATCCGGACATCACGCTCGTCCTGGCTCAGGCGCGGCAGCAGACCCTAACGCTATTTGGCCCGGCCCTTGATGATCTTCTTGTTGAAATTCCGCCTGGAGATATAGGGCGCGCTATACGGGAGGCGCTGCCGGCCTTGCTTGCCAATCTATATGGAGACGAGCGGAATGTTCTGCTGACACTGGCCCGTATGTGGAGAACGGCGGCGACTGGGGAATTCGTCAGCAAGGACATCGCCGCCGAATGGGTCATGCCGCGCTTGTCCGAACACGTAGCCCGAACGACCATGCAGCTCGCTCGCGATGCCTATTTGGGGGAAATACAGGATGATTGGATGCTTCGACAGGAGGAGGCTCGCCACGCGGCGACCTGTCTGCATCGGCAGATCCTGTCGCTGCTATAGGCGGCTGCCCATATGAGCCGACCACGTCGGATTGATGGCTTTGCCAGCTGGTTCAGCTGCCCGCTTTAAGCCACGTCAGACATGTCCGCCTGACGGCAACAGCCATCGCTTTCGACCGTATGCGGTCAGTGCTTCTTATGCACGCCTTCCATGACGCTGAACACAAAGATCGCAGCCAGAATCAGCATCAACGTATAGTCGAATGCGGTGAGCAGACGAAGTAGTTCCATGATGTTTCTCCTCCCACAGAGAACACGAACCAGAACAACCATTAGTATGTTCCTCGAACAGGTGTATGCCAAGTTTTTTACATCTTGCGATGCAAAAACAATGTTGTGCGCGGCACAAATAACCGTTTGTTTGTAAAGGCATATCAGCACTGTATTGACTGCCGTTGGTTGCAGAGAGGGCAGGCACGCGCTGCAATCGTATTGTCAACAAATTTTATAGAGTATATCACTGCCTCACTGATAATTGCCGTTGCCGGCGGATGTAGAATTCGTGTGGCGATCGATCTGGAGGAAGTTGGCTATTGACCATCGGCTCGGACCACCAGGCGCCTGATCTGCCTGTTATCGTCATAGTTGGCGGCGGCGTTTCGGGGACGGCGGTTGCCTTCCATTTGCTACAGAATCAGTCGGGGCGGGGCTGTCAGCTTTTTATATTCGAGCCAAGGGAGCGTTTGGGGGCAGGGCTTGCCTACGACACGCAAGATCCTGCCCACCGCATCAATGTGCCGGCAGCGAAAATGAGCCTGTTGCCCGACGACATCGAGCATTTTCAGCGCTGGCTGCTGGAGAATGACGCGCTTGCCAATGATGATGCGGCGGTCGCCGTGAATGGCGGTTTTTTTCCGCGACGCTCCGTTTTTGGAAACTATATCAATAGCATGATCCGTCCTTTCGTCGAGAATGGGCGGCTCCTCCATGTCAGGCAAAGTGTCGAGCGTATTCAAAGGACGGGCAACCGCTGGACGGTCACCGGTACTGATGGACAGCGCGTGGATGCTGACATTCTCGTCATCGCCACCAGTCATCCGTCGCCCTTGCCGCCGCAAGTGCTGCAGGATGCGCTTGCCGATCACCCGCGCTTCATTCCCGATCCGACACGACCGGATGCGCTTGCGGCCATTCGCTCCGAGGATCGCGTTCTGATCGTCGGCAATGGTTTGACCTCGGCCGACGTCATTGCCTCGCTCGGGCTCAGAGGCCATAAGGGGCCGATTACTGCCATATCCCGACGCGGCCTGCGCTCGCGCGGCCATGCGGCAGTCAGGCAGGAGCCATTCGGCGATTTCGCCACTCAGCCGTCAAAGACGGCAGTCGAGCTGCTGCGCAACGTACGTACCGCCATCCGCAAGGCGCAGGACGAAGGCCGCAGCTGGCATGCTGTCATCGACCAGGTGAGGGCGCAAGGCCGGCATGTCTGGCACGCGCTGCCGATCGCGGAACGGCGACGTCTCGTCCGGCATTTGAGGCCATTCTGGGATGTGCATCGGTTTCGCGTTGCGCCGCAGGTGGAGGCTATCAGCGAAGGGGCGCTTGCAAGCGGCCGGCTGGAAATACTGGCGGCTTCGGTCGCGGCGGTCGGCGTTGCAGATGACGTGGTCGACTGCACCCTACGCCTCAGCCGTTCGGAGCGATCCGTTGAAAGGCAATTCGATGCGGTCGTGGTCACCACCGGACCAGGGCACCGCGGGATCCTGCAATCGCAGGGCTGGATCGACGAGCTATCGAAGGCCGGATATCTCGCAATGGATCCCGCACGGCTGGGGTTTTCCTGCGACATGCGATCACGGGCGCTTGCCGGCGATGGAACGGTGGTTCCATCCTTGTTTATCTCCGGACCGCTTGCGCGCGGAACCTTCGGCGAATTGATGGGATTGCCCGAGGTGGTCGAGCATGCCGTTCTGGTGGCTGACCAGGTGGCGGGTGCGGTTGCCGACTTCAGGCGTGGGCAAGAGAAGGCATATTTGGACAGTAGCGCCGCCTAAATCCAAGAAAAGCCGCAAATTCGTTGCTTAGGCGATACAATTGCCTAAATTTACTCATATAAACTATACAATTTGTGAGTTACTGTCTTGTTCGTAAGGGGCTGCGGGGTTACTTCCGCAATCTGTGCTGACAGGACCGGCCCGTTGAGTCTCTTTTGAGACACGCCGGGTTTTCAACAATCGACTTTGCAGTAAAGCGGACGGCGATGCTTACGAAAAAAGGAAAATACGGACTGAAGGCGCTGGTGGATCTCGCACGCCTTGGTCCGGGTGAAACCGCGTTCATCAACGATATCGCGTTACGCAACAATATTCCGAAGAAGTTTCTCGATACCATTCTCCTCGAATTGCGAAATGCCGGCGTATTGCGTTCGAAGAAAGGCCCAGGCGGCGGTTATTCGCTGTCGCGCCCCGCATCGGAAATCCGTATCGGCCATGTCATTCGTACCCTGGACGGCCCGTTGGCGCCTATCCGTTGCGCCAGCCGTACGGCTTACGAAGCCTGCGACGACTGTTCCGATCCGGAACGCTGTCAGGTTCGGCGCTCGATGACCGAGGTGCGTGACGCGATTGCCGAGATTCTCGACAACATGTCGCTGGAGGAATTCGTTGCCGGTGGCGTTGACGCCGATATCCCGGAACGGGAAAACCACCGGGCCTCACATATCGGCTGACCTTGTCGATTCTCCTGCGCCCATCAAGGCAATGAGGTCTTCGATGGCTTTACGCCGTTGAGATGGTAGTTGCCGACGATGTGGTATTTCCGGCGGGCCGGTTCATGCAGGGTGTGAATGCGGGCGTTGCGCCAGTGGCGGTCAAGGTTGAGTCCGATGCGCGCAGACTCCGTGCCCGCAAGCTCAAACAGCGCGTCGGCTGCTTCCATCGCGATATCGGCAGTAATCGTCTGGGCCGCCGCAACGGAGAGTGCGGCGTCGATAACATGATCTTCGGTGAGATTGATCTGTGCGGCATCGATCCTGCCGCCGGCGCGCTCCACCATCGCCGTCGCCGCCTCAATGCGGATGGCAATCTCGCCGATCCTTGTCACGACCAGCGGATCGTTGACGGCTCGCTCATCCCCGTTGCCTGAGTGAGAGCGGGTCCGCACGAATTCCATCGTCGCCGTCAGCGTGGAGCGGGCAATGCCGAGATTGATGCCGGCACCGGTGAGTTGGTTCACACTATCGATCACTGTAGGCTCAGCCAGCTTTTCTCGGTGCAGAAGAAGGGCGTCGGCATTGAGATAGACATTATGCAATATGATCGTGCCGTTTCCGGAGGTGCGCTGACCAAAGCCATCCCAGTCGTCGATGATCTGGATGCCCTCCATATCTCTGGACAGGACAGCGGCGATCAGCCCCTTGCGTTTGTCGGTCGTGAATAGCGCAATCCAGTCCGAAAACAGAATGCTGGCGGAAGGCTGGCTCCGCCCGCTGAGGCGGAAGCCGAGCCCGTCCGCTGTCAGATGCCAGGGATGCTGGTCGGTGCCGCTTGCACCGGATTGGGAAAAGATGCCGCCGAAACGATCGCCGATAATGGCGCGGTCGAAAAGGGATGCCCGTTGGTCTTCGCCGCCTCCAATTCTCACCGCTTCCAGCACATGAAAATGCGTTTGCAATATCTGTGCTATGGAAGGATCGGCCTCGGCGAGGATCGCAACGACCTCGGCGAGAACGCAGTTCGAAATGTCGATACCGCCATGTTCCGAAGGAACGGAAATCCCCAGCAGGCCTGACTGCGACAGGGCTTCGACCTCGTCATAGGGCAGGATGCGATTGATATCGCGATCGCTTGCATGCTGAGCAAAACCGGCGGCGAGCGAACGTGCGATGTCGAGCGCTTCCTCTTCGCTCTGGACGCGATGGGCGGGCGGCCTGACACGTTCGTGCAACTGCGAAACAGTCCCCATTCACCACTCCTCGGCCAGCGCCAAGTCGGTTTCTCAGGCGCAGCAAATCCCTGCGATCTTAATTTCGATAGCTGGAGTGTACAACGGATTTTCCTGGCGCATTCATGTTGCGCCCTCGGGCACGATAGGCGCCGACCACGAAAATTGTAAGCGAGCGGCCCGATATAATGCGTTGAGGATGGCGAGTTGCGAACCCTCTTCTCTGGGACCAACGAATAGCGAAAGCTGCTTCATAAGCTGGTCCTAGGGCTTGGAATTGCTTTCCCTTTTTGCCGGTCGACGCAGGTGCCGGATACGAAGGGGGTGTCCGGTCGCCCGCCGTTTTCTGTACCGCAGCTTCGTCGACCCTATTCCGCCCGGACAAGAAAGCACTTGCTAGCGGAGCGTTTTCGCGCTTTCATATACGACTAAATAAGTAGACAATGGCAATAATTCTGCTGCCTGATGGCTTTTGACGAAGTAATCATATGGCGGCTGATTGCAGGCATCTGGTGTTGGATCAGAGTTGGACCTGCCTGTCGCATCTTTCATTTTGGAAGGGTCCTGATTGAAGAAGCGCGACGCGTATTGAGAACGGAAGCGGCTTTCGTGCGTTCTGTCGGCCGCAGTCCCAAGGTTGCCGAGGCCCGGATGTCGGCTCTGTGTTTCCGGACCTGTGAAGTCAGCAAGCCCAAGAAAGGCATGATCGACCACCTCTCGCCCCAGGAGTTGATATGACGGTTCAGGGATTCTTTTCCGCCAGGACGAACGCGACAGCGCGGCCTTATGCGATGCCTCGCATTGCCGTGATCGGGCGCGGTTTTTCCGGCATGATGATGGCGATCGCCCTGATGAAGACGGTTCGCTTTCCCTTCCATCTGCAGCTTTTCGATCCTAATTCCACCGTCAGCGGCGGACAGGCGCTCGCCTCCGGACATAGCAGTGAAATTCTCAACAGCCGTGTTCGCGATCTTTCCGTTTCCGCGGGAGATCCCGACGATTTCAATCAATGGCTTTGCGGTAATGCGCCTTTCCGCAGCGCCGTCCCCGCCGCCATACCCGGTTTTTTGCAGATCTTCGTACCGAAGAGCATTTTCAGCGACTACGTCTATCAGCGCTTTTCGGAAGCCTTCTCGTCACGGCGGGATGTGGCGGTGCAGGTCAGCAGCGAGACGGTCTTCGGGCTTCGGCGTGTTCGGGGCGGCCGTTTCGTAGTGGAAAGCGATGGCGCCGCCAATGCGCCTTTCGACATGGTGGTGCTGGCGACAGGCTATGGCATTAGCGATCACGAATTCCAGGCCAGCGATCTCGTGACCGTGCCGACGACGGTGCGGGCGCGCCGTCTCGTGTCGCGACCGCATACGATCCTGCTCGGAAGCGGCCTGCGCGTCGTCGATCGGCTGCTGCAGATGCGTGAGAATGGCTATACGGGGCAGATCACCATCGTTTCGCGGCGAGGCTTTCTGCCGCAGAGCCACACGCGCAACAATGCCGATCCGGTTTTCCCTGCCGACGAGATGCCCGGCAAACTCAGCGAGATCGTCCGCTTCGTCCGCAAGGCTTGCGTCGAGGCGGAGGCGAACGGCCAGAGCTGGCAATCCGTCATGAACGGCTTGCGCAAGCATGCGCGCTCGCTTTGGCGATCTCTGCCGGCGGGGCAGAAGCAGCAGTTCAACCGCCATTTGCGGGCGCTTTATGACAGCCATCGCAATCGGCTTCCCGAGGCGCTGCATGTACGCCTCAATCAGGAGCTTGCCGAGGGCAATACGCTGCTGCGGCGCGGTCATTTTATCCGCCGCACGCCGACCGGGCTGGTTTTGAAGCCGGCTGGCCGGCAGGAGACCGAGCAGCTCTATGCCGACGACGTAATCGATTGTCGGTGCCAGGCGCCGGATCTGAATGCACCCTTGCTGCGTAGCCTCATCGATGCCGGCCTCGCGGTGCCGGACGAGCTTGGCCTCGGTCTCGCCGTGGACGCGACAGGCTCGCTTGAGGTCAACGGGCGTACGACAGACGGGCTTTTTGCGATTGGTCCCCTGGGACTTGGAAGTCTCCCCGACATCGATCTGGTGCCTGAGATCGTGACGCAGGCCTATGCGGCGGCAGAGAGCGTCGCGGAGCGTTTTCATCCTCAGTGCAAGGCGGTCTGACAACCCTGCGGTTTCTTTCATTCTGGATCGCGATTGAGCGCTTCCGCACATGCATATCGCAGTCGCGGCCTCGAGCGGAGGTAATGGCTTGCCATTTGTTATGTAATAACGTAACAAATGGCAATTCAGGCCGAAGCTCCAGGACAAATGAAAGCGCATATGACATCGCCGTTGCCCGCATCCGCTTTCTATGACATGAATACCGCCGATGGTGCTGCTTTCGGATCGATCCGGATGGCGGCTGAAAAGGGAACACGGTGCGGATTACCCATCAGGGGCCAAGACCGTGGCTGCCCCCGCAACTGTAAGCGGAGAGCGCGTTCGCAATATGCCACTGGCGTCAAGCCGGGAAGGCGCGAACGAGTTGTGACCCGCGAGCCAGGAGACCTGCCATCGATGATATCAACCGCAACGGACGGGGTGTTCCGATGGAAAATCAGTGGTTGGGCGAGGGCGCCGCTGCGTCCGCTGGCCCTATCTTGACTGTGCCTCCGGCGAAATCTCCGGGAGGCATCTCATGGATAATACAAAAGAGGCGACGCACCGGATCACCGTGTGCACCAACTGCCGTCATGTCGGCAAACCGTGCCGGCCGGGTCTCGAACTCCTGAAACATCTGCAGATGGCGATCTCCCAGGCTGACGCCGCACTCGCAGATGATTTCAGCCTGGAGGGAAGCGTCTGCATGGCGGGCTGCGAACGGCCGTGCACGGTCGCTTTCCAGGCCACGGCAAAGTCGACGTACCTCTTCGGTGACATCGAGGATGCGAGCGATATCGGTGCGCTCGTCTCCTTCGCGAAGCTTTATCGGGATCGCCCCGATGGGCTGACCCGCGAAAGCGAACGCCCGAGAGCGCTGGCAGGCAAGACCCTCGCGCGCATTCCCGCTGCAATCGTATCAGCCGAACGCCAGCTGGTCGTATTGCAATAGGAGCCGGGTCATGTCCGAACGAAGCGCACGACTGGAAGCAGACGGCATCAGCTGGGGTCCCCAGAAGGGAATGCCGATCATCAATGGCATCACGCTATCAGTCGAGGCCGGCGCCCGGCTTGCGATCATCGGTCCGAATGGAGCCGGCAAGTCGACCTTGCTGCGCTGCCTCTATCGCGGCCTCAAGCCGCAGCGAGGTTCGGTGCGTCTTGACGGCATCGATCTTTGGTCCATAGGTCCGCGAGAGGCGGCGCAGCGCATCGCCGTCGTGCCGCAGGAGACGCCAGGTGATTTTCCCTTCAGCGTGCGGGACGTGGTGTTGATGGGCCGCATCCCGCACCGCAAGGGCATGGCACGCTGGAGCGATCGCGACCATGAGGTCACGACCAAGGCGCTTGCCCGTCTGGAACTGGAGTCTTTGGCACAGCGGCAATTCGCGTCGCTGTCGGGTGGTGAGAAGCAACGGACGCTGATCGCCCGCGCCTTGGCACAGGAGCCGGAACTCATCATCCTCGACGAGCCGACCAATCACCTCGACATCCGCCATCAGCTCGAGATTCTTGAGCTACTCAAGAGACTCGGCCCGACGATCATCACGACGCTGCACGATATCAATCTCGCTGCTGATTTTGCGACGCAGATCGCCGTCATGGATTGCGGGCGGCTCATGGGCCACGGCGAACCTGCCGAAGTCCTGACTGTGGAGCATGTCTCGAACGCTTTCAGGGTTGGTGCGCGGCTGCATCGCACCGACGGCGGCCCGCAGCGCTTTTCCTTTTCCCTTCGATAATACGATCATTGGAGTTATTCATGTTTTCTCGCATATCCCTGTCTGCCGCGGCCTTGCTTATCGGAAGCCTGTTTGCGGGCACGACACTCGCCGAGCCTGTCACCGTGCGCAGCTGCAATCGCGATGTGACCTTCGACAAAGCGCCGGAGCGGGCCGTTTCCAACGACGTCAACCTGACCGAGATGATGTTGGCGCTGAAGCTGCAGGACCGCATGGTCGGCTATACCGGCATTTCCGGTTGGAAGACGCTGGATGAGAAGCTGCGTGACGGCGTGAGGGAACTGCCGGAGCTGTCGCCGAAATATCCGAGCAAGGAGGTGCTGCTCGGCGCCAATGCGGATTTCTTCTTTGCCGGCTGGAACTACGGCATGAAGGTCGGCGGCGAGGTAACTCCGGAAACGCTCGCCCCCTTCGGCATCAAGGCCTATGAGCTGACCGAATCCTGCATCTTCGTCATGCAGAAGAGCAAGCCGACCATGGACGATATGTTCGTGGATCTCCTCAATCTCGGCAGGATCTTCCGCGTCGAGGACAGGGCGGAAGCGCTCGTCGCCGGCTATCGTAAGCAGCTTGGCGAGATCCAGGCGAGGATCGGTCATGTCGCCAAGCCGACCAGCGTTTTCGTCTATGACTCTGGTGAGGAAAAGCCGTTCACATCGGGGCGCTATGGCATTCCGACTGCCTTGATCGAGGCTGCCGGCGGCGTCAATGTGATGGACGACGTCGAGAAGAGCTGGACTGAAGTGTCCTGGGAGCCGGTCATCGAGAAGAACCCCGAAGTGATCGTCATCGTCGATTACGGCCAGGTCACTGCCGCCCAGAAGATCGCCTTTCTCAAGGGCAATCCGGCCTTCAGGAATATCGATGCCGTGAAGAATGACCGCTTCGTCGTGCTGCCCTATGTGGAGGCGACGCCGGGGCCGCGCAACATCGAGGCCATCGCCACGCTGGCCAAGGCCTTTCACCCGAGCGCCATGTAATCGTCTGCAATGCCGATCCGTCCAGTCGATCATGGGGCGGATCCCTTCCTCAAGTTTCAAGCATGCGCCTCAATCTCTCTATCCTCATCCCCTTGCTCGCCATAGGCTTCATTCTGTCGATCACCGCCGGTGTGTCGCTCGGTTCGGCATCCATTCCGTTCTCCACCGTCTGGTCGATTGTCGGCAACAGACTGCATGTTGGTGCCTTTCCGGTCACCTGGTCCAGCGGGCAGGAAAGCATCGTCTGGGACGTCCGTTTCCCGCGCGTCGTTCTGGCGGCGCTCGTCGGGGCGGGGCTTGCCATCACCGGCGCCGTCCTGCAGGCGCTGACGCGAAATCCATTGGCGGACCCGCATCTCCTCGGCGTCTCCTCCGGGGCGGCATTCGGCGCCATTCTGGCGCTATTGCATACCGGGCTGATCCTCGGCCTGTTGACGGTGCCGTTGTTCGCTTTTGCCGGCGCCTTGCTCGCAACCGCGGCCGTCGGGCTGACGACGCGGCTGACGCGCTCGCATTCGGCCGATCGGCTCGTCCTGTCGGGCGTGGCGGTAGCCTTCGTGTTCACGGCGCTTGGCAACCTCCTGATCTTTCTGGGCGATCCGAGAGCCGCCAACACCGTTGTCTTCTGGATGCTGGGCGGGTTAGGACTGGCGCAATGGCAACATCTTATCTATCCCGCCGGCATCCTGCTGTTCTGCCTCGTTTCACTTCTTCCGAAGACGAGGGAGCTCAATGCACTTGCGATGGGCGATGAAACGGCCGTCACGCTTGGCATTGCCGTTGCACGATTTCGCTTGCTACTCTTCGTCATCACGGCGCTGCTGACCGGCGTGATGGTCGCCTTTTCAGGCGCAATCGGTTTCGTCGGGTTGATGGTGCCGCATTTCGTGCGGCTGATCGTGGGCGGCGACAATGTGCGCGTGGTGCCGCTGAGCGCCGCTTTCGGCGCACTGACGTTGATCTGGGCTGATGTCATCGCGCGCCTGGTGATGGCTCCGGAGGACATGCCGATCGGCGTGGTCACCGGGCTTGCTGGAGGCGTCGCCTTCATCTTGATATTGCGGAGCGGGCGCGCATAGATCGACCCATTGCCAAGGTGTTTTCCTGGCCTATTTCCGGGCGGGCGATGATCGGCGCGGCAGGTCGTCGTCAAGATGAGAGCGGCCGATATCCGGTTTTGAAGGAGAGTCCGGACGGGATAACGGCATGGAATGCCTTCGTGTCGCCTTTCTTTGTCTTACAAGGCGTACGCGTAAAGACTATGGAATTCGCAATCCTACTATAGGACGACTCAGGTCTCCATTTTTGCGGCGATTTCGGTCATCCACTGCCTGCGACTTCATGTGCAACGAGGAGCTCTGCTTGCGCCCGCTGAAATCTCGTCTTTTTCTATTGTCCCTTTTGTTGCTGGGATTGGGTGTGTTTACCGCCATCATCCCGCTGGCGGGGGCTGCCCTTGCGCAGGATCAGCAGCCGGCCCAAGCGTCGCAGCAAACGGACCAACAGCCCGGGCAGCTCGCCAATGGGCTGCTGGACGCAGCTGTTACCGATCTTGGCAAAGCGAAGAAGACTTATGCATCGCTTCAGGACGCGGCGAAACAGGCAACATCGGATGACGAGACGCTCGTGGCGCTGTCCAGCCAGGTCGACGAACTCAACCGCACCACAGCTGCTATTTCCGCACGCCTGAAACCCCGTACCGCCGAAATCGATGCACGCCTGACCCAACTCGGTGCTGCGCCCAAGGAAGGCCAGCCGCCTGAGGCTCCGATCGTCGCGCAGGAGCGCGATCGGCTCAATGCCGAACGCTCCCAGATCAGCGCCGCGATTCTCGATGCCGACAATCTGACCGCAGAGACCAATCGGCTTGCGATGCAGTTCATGGAGATGCGCCGAAGGCTGTTTGCCGAGACGCTATTCAAGCGGACGGAGATTTCCACGGCGACATTCGACGATGCAGGGGCGGCTCTGGTCGACGAGGGCGTCAAGTTCAGTACCGCCGTGACGAGCTGGATCGGCTTCGTGCTTAAGGCAAAGCTTGCTTCATTCCTGGCCGCTGTCTGCCTGTCGATTGGCGCTGCTCTGATCTTTCTTTTCGGTGGTTATCGGCTATTCCGCCGCTATTACGTGCAGGACGAGGCCGTCGAGAATCCGCCCTATATCAGCCGACTCTCCGTCGCCTTCTGGTCGACCTTGATCCGCACGCTGTCGCTGGCTGCCTTTCTCGTTACATCTTTCTTCTTCCTCTCGAATTTCAATGTGCTGCGGCCTGACATCGCGCCGATACTGGCTGCGGTTTTCGCTTTTATCGGACTCGTCTATTTTGTCGGTCGCCTGAGCAATGCTGTCTTCGCGCCCTTCCGGCCGCATTGGCGGCTGGTCAAGCTGTCGAACAAGGGGGCACATTCGCTGACCTGGTGCCTGCAGGCCATGGCTGTGGTCAACGGGCTGGATTACGTCTTCGACCGCATCAGCGAGTCCATGGGGTCGCCGGTCGTCGTTACCGTGGCCAAGAGCTTTCTGGCGGCACTGCTGATCGGCCTCATTCTGATTGCAGCCTCCTTCGGTTCGCCGATGCTTGCCAAAAATGGCGACCCGGATGCGCCAGGCCGCCATTGGCCGCATGGCATGGCCATCATTCTTCGCGTTCTCGGCATATTGGTGATCTTCACCTCGTTCATCGGCTATGTCGGGTTGGCCCGCTTCATGGCAACGCAGATGATCGTGACGAGCGCCGTCATCGCGACCATGTATCTTGGTTTCCAGCTCGGCAAGGCCGTATCCAAGCAGGGCGTCTTTGCCGAAACGATCATCGGACGCTTTCTGGAAAATCGCCTGAAGCTGCGTGAAGTGGCGCTCGATCAGGCCGGTCTTGCAGCTGGGCTTGCGACCTACGCCGTCGCGCTGCTGACCGGCATTCCGCTGATCCTGCTCTCTTGGGGCTTTCACATTCAGGATCTGGAAACATTTGCCTACAGGCTCTTTACCGAGATCAAGATCGGCAACATGTCGATCTCGCTGCTCGGCATTTTCGTCGGCATCCTGCTGTTTGCGGGCGGCTATCTGGTCACGCGCTGGTTCCAGCGCTGGCTTGACAGCAATGTCATGGCGCGCGGGCAGGTGGATCTGGGTGTCCGCAACTCGGTGAGAACCGGTATCGGCTATCTGGGCATAGCGTTGGCGGCGATCTTTGCCATTTCCGCTGCCGGCATCGATTTATCCAGCCTGGCCCTCGTCGCCAGTGCCCTCTCGGTCGGTATCGGTTTCGGCCTGCAAAACATCGTGTCGAACTTCGTGTCCGGCCTGATCCTGCTGGTCGAGCGGCCTTTCAAGGTCGGCGACTGGATCGTCTCGGGCACTTCGGAAGGCATCGTCAAGCGCATCTCGGTGCGTGCGACAGAGATCGAGACCTTTCGCAAGCAGTCGATCATCGTGCCGAATTCCGAACTTATCAATGCGTCCGTCGGCAACTGGACGCATCGCAACAGGCTCGCCCGCTCCGAAATCCCGGTATCCGTCAGCTATGATGCCGATCCGCGCAAGGTGATGGATATCCTGCTGGAGCTGGTACGCTCGATCCCAAAGGTGCTGAGGAATCCGGAGCCGCATGTAGAGTTCCTGCGTTTTGGTCCGTCATCGCTCGATTTCGAGATGCGCTTTTATCTGTCCGATCTTTCCGACGGCATGGAGATCCGCAACAATCTGCGCATCGAAATCCTGAGGCGCTTCAAGGAGGAGGGGATTTCCATTCCCTATCCGCATCAGGAGTTGCATATCGTTCGCGAGGGCAGACGAGGCAGGCAGTCGGATATCGCAGCCGATGCCTTGACGGATTTTGCAGACGGGCCTGAAGCTGAGGATGACGTAAAAGAAGATTCCGCTTTGTCGGCCGAAGGCAAGGTATCGGAAGCGAAGAGCACTGGCCGGCGCCGTGGCAGGACCGCGGCGGAGTGATCCGATTACCGGCAGAGCCCGCTGAAACAGAGCCATGTTGTCGCCGGTGGGAATGATGCGGTCATCGTTTCCGCCGGTTCTGCTCGGAAGTTCGCGGTTTGCGTTCCTCGAGGGGAGCGTGTCGCGCTCTTTAGGATTGTTTCTCTCGGTCTGGTTAGGGATCTCGCGCATGTCGTTGCCGCGAGAACTCTGGCGATAGCATGCCTGGAAAGCCGCGAATGGGGCAATTTTCTTCACCTCCGGGAAACCAGTCGGCTTAACAAATCCGCAAAGGCTTTGTTCTAAAAAAATACAGAGGGGATCATTTTCAAAAACAGGTTTTCATTATGCCATTTCTGGGTGTTTCGGGGATGCAATATTCCGGCGCGTCTCTTGCCGGCTCGCGCATTCTTCTCGTCGAGGACTCCAATCTCTTTACATCGATGGTCAGGGGCAAGCTGAAGGAGCTTCTGGATATCGACGTCGAAATCTGTCGCAATTTCGAGGAGCTTCAGCTTGCCTACGACAAGTCGTCGGAGCCGATCAAGCTGGCGATCTCCAATATGAATCTCCCAGGCGCCGAGAAGGGGGAGGCCCTGGCCTATCTTCTCGATCTCAGCATTCCGACGATCGCCTTCACGGGTACTTTTCTCGAAGGCACGCGCGACGAGCTGATCGCCAAAGATGTGGTGGATTACATTCTCAAGGACAATGTCTTCGCAGTGGACATGCTGGCGGAATCGATCTGCCGTTTTCTGACCAACCATCGTCACCATGTTCTCATCGTCGATGACAGCGCGACGGCGCGCGCTTTGCTGTCCAGCCGGCTGAAGCGCTATAATTTCCGCGTCAGCGTTGCTGAGAATGGCGCCAAGGCGCTCCAAATCCTCAGGGCCAGCCCGGATATCGGCCTTATGGTCACGGACTATAATATGCCCGACATGGACGGATTCGAGTTGACACGGCGCATCCGTGCGACGACCGGCTCCCATGAGCTGCGCATCATCGGTGTTTCCTCATCCAACAACCGGCTGCTTTCAGCCCGCTTTCTCAAGGCGGGGGGCAATGATTTCATTCTGCGGCCATTCATCGATGAGGAGTTCTACTGCCGCGTGAATCAGAATCTCGACACGCTGTTGCAGATTCAGTCGGCTCAGCCGCCCGCCAGGGAGATACGGGCTGGATAAATCGCCTGAAATAATCCCAAGAAAAGTGAGGAAAAATCACTTTTATGTAAATCTCCGCAATCAGCAGTTCCAAATTTTTCACGAATCCTGTTCAGGATACGTGCAACACGGTTTGGCAGACCTGCAATTGACTGACTATTCATACACCTGACGGTGTGGGAGGAATTGACGGGAAATGGTACTGCATGCGGGAAACATTGGCGGCGGCATCGGTCACCGCGATGGCAGCCAGAAAATACTTCTGGTTGAGGATTCGCGCATGTTTTCCGCGGTGCTGTCGCATCGGTTCGAAACCGAACTCGGTCTTGCTGTCATCCATTGCTCTTCATTGAAAGTGCTGAACGAGGTGCTGGCAGAGGCGGATCGCAGCTTCACGATGGCGGTGATCGACCTGAACCTTCCGGATGCTGCTCATGGAGAAGCCCTGGATGTTGCCGTCGCCCATGACATTCCCACCATCGTCTTCACGGCGTCTTTTGACATGGCGACGCGCAATCGGATCATGGAACGCAATGTCGTCGACTATGTGCTCAAGGATGGCGAGTTCGCCCTCGACAATCTCGTCTCCTCCGTCCGGCGCGCCATCGCCAATCGGTCTGTCCGCGTTATGGTTGTCGACGATGTGCCTTCGGCACGGAAGATGCTGACGGATTTGCTGCACGCTCAGCAATTCAAGGTCGCAGAAGCCGGCACGGGTGTCGAAGCCCTGGCAATGCTTGAGACATTCGACGACATCGAAATCGTCGTCACCGACTACAATATGCCCGACATGAACGGCCATGAACTGACCCGCCGCATCCGCCACCGCTATGGCTCGGATCGGATGCGGATCATCGGCATTTCGTCTTCGAACGATCGTTTGCTGTCTGCGACATTCCTGAAGGCGGGCGCCAGCGATTTCATCTACCGCCCCTTCGTTCAGGAGGAGCTGCAATGCCGTATCGCGTTGAATGTCGAGACACTGTCGCAGCTGAAGCAATTGCGAGCGGCAGCGGCGAGCGATTATCTGACCGGACTCTATAACAGGCGCTATTTTTATGATCATGGCCCGCGTCTGGTCAATGAATGCCTGCGGCGCCAACGTCCAAGCTCCGTCGCCATTCTCGACATTGATCACTTCAAGAATCTGAACGACACCTATGGTCACGAGATCGGCGATCAGGTGCTGAAGGCCGTTGCCGCGAGGCTTCACGGGTTGCTGGAAGGCACCGACAATCTGCTCTCCCGCCTTGGCGGGGAAGAGTTTGCCATTCTGTTTGCGGA
Organism: Martinezella dioscoreae; assembly: GCF_009176305.1. Classification (GTDB taxonomy): domain Bacteria; phylum Pseudomonadota; class Alphaproteobacteria; order Rhizobiales; family Rhizobiaceae; genus Rhizobium; species Rhizobium dioscoreae. The sequence goes on from NZ_BLAJ01000001.1 coordinate 1,009,848, forward strand.
AATGAACTCGCGCGCGGCGACCGCGCTATGCGACGAGGTCCGCCTCAGCCTTGCCAGCCTGAAGGTTCATGCCGACGACGAAGAGCTTTCGGTGACTGTTTCCATCGGCGTAGCAGAGATTGCCGGCTACGAGTCTTTCGACAACTATCTCAACGCCGCGGACCAGTTTCTCTATATGGCGAAGCACAATGGCCGAAACCAGGTCTATTCCGATTTCAAGATGGCCCAAGAGGCGGCCCAGTAGGCCGCCTGCCTGATCGCTTGCTTTGATTTCCACCGCCCTCAGACGACGATGCCGGTCCGGTTCGTCGACATGGTCAGCTTGCGCTCGGCGCGCTCCTGCTGTGGCGAGCGATTGTAGAGTTCGCGATAACACTTGGAGAAGTGCGAGGCGGAGACGAAGCCGCAGGCGACCGCCACTTCTACCACCGGCATGGAGGACTGCACCAGCAGATGCCGGGCGCGATCCAGGCGGATCTCGAGATAGTAGCGGGCCGGCGAGCGGCCCATTTCCTGGCGGAACAGGCGCTCGATCTGGCGGCGCGACAAGCCGGCATCGTCGGCGATTTCCAGAAGCGACAACGGCTCGGCGAGGTTGCTCTCCATCAGCTCGATGATCGATAGGACCTTGGAGTTCTGCACGCCGAGACGCGCACGCAGCGGCAGGCGCTGCCGGTCGTGCGGGCTGCGCACCCGATCAGTCAGCTGCTGCTCGCAGACGCGGTTGACGAGGTTCTCGCCGAAATCCTGGCCGATGAGGTTCAGCATCATGTCGAGCGAGGCGGTGCCGCCGGCGCAGGTGTAAAGATTGCTGTCGACCTCATAGAGATCGGCATAGACTTCCGCCTGCGGGAAAGTTTCCGAAAAGCCCGGCAGGTTCTCCCAGTGGATCGCGCAGCGCTTGCCGTTCAACAGGCCCGCCTGGGCAAGCACATGGGCGCCCGTACAGAGGCTGCCGACGGCGACGCCGCGATTGTACGTCTCGCGCAGCCAGGCATTGACCGACTTGTTGTGGAATTCCTCGACATAGATGCCGGAACAGACCAGCACCATGTTCGGGCGGTTCTCTCCGCCAAGATAGCGACGCTCGTCGGTAAGGGAGGAATTGACCTCCAGCCCGATGCCGCTGGAGGAATAGACTTTCTGCCCGTCCGTCGAGGCAAGCCGCCATGTGTAAGCGGGATAGCCCAGCATGCGATTGGCAATCCGCAGCGTCTCGATCGCAGCGGAAAACGGCAGCATGGTGAAATGCGGAACAAGGAAGAAAACCAGGGAACGCGTCTTGATCGGGGTCTTGCTCATGTCGTGAAAATCCATGCTCCAGGGCCGTTACGTATTCCTTGCGTCAAATATGTCGGCCCGATGGTCTATAAGCGACATTGGCATGGATAATCGCGGCCGCAAAGGGATATTTGCGTCTACCATGAAAAATAGGGGGCTGCAGGAGGGAAGCGAAGCGGAGCCGAGCGATATGCTCAAGGGGTAAAATATATTTGCGGGTAATTCTCAAGATTAAAGCGCGGTTCGCATCTGGATGCGCAAATGTTCAAAAGGCGACGCGTTCGGGTTAAGCGTCGCCTTTAGTTGTTATGCTCTTTCATTATCATCGGGTGGCTTTCGGCTTCTTGATTTCGTTTGCGGCCGGCCAGCCTAAGTCCTTGCGCATGTCATCGGATAGAGATTCGAGCTCGCGAAGGGAGCGCCACTGCTGCCAGCGATTAGCAAGGCGAGAAAAGAAAGGCATGTAACTTCCGCCTGACGGAAACGGGCTCCGTGCGCCGGTCTGTCTATAGCTGATGGTCGTCATTTTCAGGGTCCTTTCAGTGTCAACCGCTCAAAATGTCACGGGTTTAATATGGGCTCGGCAGATCCATCAATCAAACGAATAGATCTTATAGCTGCCATTAGTATTCTTGAACGAACGCAGCTTGCCGGGTTTGCGCTCCAGCACGGACAACGTACGATCCGGCGGGAGGCCGCGCGCATTGACGTCATCGATCAGATGAGCGGGAAAGCGGGCGGCAATCTCGTCGAGTGTGTGCTGTGCCATCCGCTGAATTTTGCGGAGGCGTAGAAGAGAGAAAAGCCGTGAGGCTTCGTTTGATACCGTGCCAGCCATGATTTTGCTCCTTCGAGGCTGTCTGCGATGAATTTCCATTAGGTCTAATATGGTGCTTCGTTGACATTCAGACAAATGAAATGATATGGTGTTTAGGATCAGAAAAATTGAAAGGTAATCGATATGACCGTACCGTTCCGCCGGCCCATACCGTTGCTTGACAATGAAGTTCTGCGTACCTTTGTCGCGATTGCCGAAACGGGTAATTTTTCGACTGCGGCCGATGCTGTCTTTCGCACGCCGTCAGCTGTTTCGATGCAGATCAAGAAGCTGGAAGAGCAGCTCGGCGTGACGCTGTTCCTGCGCGATGCGCGGTCTGTGAGCCTGACACAGCATGGGGAGATGCTGCTTTCCTATGCGCGCAATATTCTCGCTCTCTCCAACGAGGCGGTTTCGCGCTTCATCATGCCCGAGCTCAGCGGTGTGGTGCGGCTTGGCGCACCTGACGATATTGGCGAGCGCTTGCTGCCGACTATCCTTAAGAGCTTTTCCGAGACTTATCCGGGCATCATGGTCGATGTCGTTGTCGATATGAGCATCCAGCTAAAGAAGCGCATCGAGGAGCAGCGGCTGGATCTCGCCCTGATCAATTGCGCCACGCGGCCTTTCCCAACGGAAGGGGAGGTTATCTTTACGGAGCGCCTCGTCTGGGCCGGCGCCAAGTGCGGCACGGCCTACCGCCGCGATCCGCTGCCGATTTCCATCTGGGAGGAAGGCTGCATCTGGCGTTCGGAAGCCATGGCGCAGCTGGAGCGGCAGAAACGCGCCTATCGCGTTTCCTATCTCAGTGCCCATACGATGGCGCAGCGCGCCGCAATCGTCTCCGATCTTGCCGTCGCGCCATTCCCGCGCTCCTACATCACGGATGATATGGAAATCCTCGGGCCGAATGAAGGACTGCCGGAACTGACGTCCTTCGACATTCGTCTGCTGACTGCTTCACAGATGACCGGGCCCATGAAGGCGGTGGCAGACAGCATTCGCCAGGCCTTTGTCGAGATCGGACGCAAAATGGCCGCGTAGCGCGCGGCCAATCATCTCTTGGACAAATTGCTTTCTTACTCGCGGCTGCGGCGACGCCTGCGGCCGCCGCCTTCTCCGCCATCGTCGGAGATCTGCTTGCGCTCCGGCAAGGTCACGACCTTCGAGAGTTCCGGGAAGCTATCGACCTTGTTCGGCAGCGCCATGGCGTAGACGAAGTGCTCCTGAAATTTTGATTCAAGCGCCGTCTCTATCTTCTCGATTTTCCTGACAGTTTCCTCGATCTCACGGCGATGGCCGCGGTTGAGCAGAGCCATGCGCGCGCCCGTGCCGGCGGCGTTGCCGACGGCCTTGACCTTGTCGAGTTCACAATCGGGAATAAGCCCCAGCACCATCGCATATTTCGGATCGATAAAAGTGCCGAAGGCGCCGGCAAGGCCGATGCGATCGACATGATCGATGCCTTGCTTGTCCATCAACAGCTTGACGCCGGCATAAAGCGCTGCCTTGGCAAGCTGGATAGCGCGAATATCGTTTTGGGTGACCGTGATGCGCGGTTCGCCGTCCCGCAGCAGGTAGGAGTAGGTGCGGCCGTTCTGCAGGATGCGCGGCGAGCGTGCAGCCATGGCGCCGTCGACGACGCCATCTTCCGAGATGATGCCGGTGAGGAACATTTCAGCGACAACCTCGATGATCGCGGAGCCGCAGATGCCGGTGACCCCGACCTTGGCGGCGGCTTCTTCGAAGCCTGGCTCGTCCGACCAAGGTTCAATGCCGATGACGCGGTAGCGCGGCTCCAGCGTGACGGGATCGATGCGCACGCGTTCGATGGCGCCGGGTGCGGCGCGCTGACCGCTGGAAATTTCGGCGCCTTCGAAGGCCGGGCCGGTTGGCGAGGAGGCGGCGACGACGCGGTGACGGTTGCCGAGCACGATTTCAGCATTGGTGCCGATGTCGACCAGCAGCATCATCTCATCCTGGCGATGCGGCCCTTCGGCAAGTGTCGCGGCGGCCGCATCGGCGCCGACATGGCCGGCGATGCAGGGCAGCATGTAGATGCGCGTGCCGGCATTCATCGGCAGGCCGATCTCGGCCGATTTCAGATGCACGGCCCCGGATACGGCAAGCGCAAAGGGCGCGCCACCAAGCTCTGTCGGATCGATGCCGAGGAAAAGGTGATGCATGATCGGGTTGCCGACGAAGACGGCGTTCAGAATATCCTGTCGCGACACGCCGCCATCGGCGCAGACCTTGTCGATCAAGCCGTTCAAGGCTTCGCGAACGGCATTGGTCATGGCCTCGCGGCCGTCAGGATTCATCATCACATAAGAGACGCGGCTCATCAGATCCTCGCCGAAGCGGATCTGCGGGTTGGAGGCGCCGGCTGATGCCACGGTTCTGCCCGACAGCAGCGAGGACAGATGCATGGCGATCGTCGTCGAGCCGATATCACAGGCAATGCCGTAGGCTTCGTTCTTCAGGCCGGGATAGAGCGCGATAAGGCGAGGGCGCTCGCTGTCCTGATCGCGATGAATGGCGGCCGTCACCTTCCATTCGCCCTTGCGCAGGATCGACTGCACTTGCGGGATGAGGTGAAAATCCACTTCGAGATTGTCGTATTTCCAATCCGCCGTGATTGCCGCCTTCAGGCGATCCAGATCGCCAAGCGGCTTGTGCATGTCGGGTTCCTCGACCTCGACGTAGCACATATGCACGGCCGCGTCGCGAGCAATGACGCGTTCGTCGGCCGCCTTGCGCACCACCTGCGCGTTGATGACGGTATCCTGCGGTACGTCGATGACCAGATCGCCCTGGATCAAAGCGGAGCAGGAAAGCCGGCGGCCTTCAGGCAATTCGCGCACCTCTGCATAGCGCTTTTCCTTCGGCCCGATCGGCGAAAGATGGTCGTTGGACGAGACGATCTTGTGCTTGGCGAAATTGCCTTCCTGCACGGAGACCTGGCAACGCCCGCAGGTCGCACGGCCACCACAGACGCTCTCGACATAGACGCCGAGCTGACGGGCTGCCTCCAGCACGGGCGTTCCCACGGGGAAGTGGCCGCGCTTGCCGGATGGCATGAAAAGGACAAGAGGTTTGGCGCTGTCGCTGGCTTCGGCCACGGATCAGCCTTTCTATTTGCTAAGGCGGCGCACGTTCGAGCGAACACGCCTGCTATAGGGTTTTATCGCGGCGTGAGCGACCGCATCGGCGATGCTGCGCTGGCTTGTCGCGCCTGCGGCCGTCAGAGCGGCGAGGCCCTGTTGCACCATTGCTGCGTTTACGGCAACGGCGCTTTCCGCCGCTGCCATCATCTTCTCCGAGATCATCCGGTTCATTTCGGCCGCGTTCACGCTGCCGGCCAGCGCGTCCATCCACATCTGCTGCAGCCGTATGGCGATCACGACGGGCGCCTGCAGCCAGAGCGTGGCAAGATCATTGGAGAGGCCGCGACCGGATGCCATCTTATTCCCTCGCTGCTCCTGCACCGGCGCGCGCAGCACGGCCACCGCGACGTCCGCCGCCGGCGGCTGGGGCAGCCGTTGCTGCGGCGGCTGCGACGCCACCTTCGGCCGGCTTGTAGTCACGATAGGTCATGATCCAGTTGGTGCAATTGGCATCCGTGCCGTTCAGCACGTTGGCGGCGCGCACGGCTTCCATTTCCTGCGGGCGGCAGGGGTTCATGATGGCGGAGGTCATGCCTGCACCGATGACCATCGGGATGAAGCCGGCATTGATGCCATGGCGATGCGGCAGGCCGAAGGAGATATTGGAGAGGCCGCAGGTGGTGTTGACCTTCAGCTCGTTGCGCAGCCGGTGCAGCAGCGCGAAAACCTGACGGCCAGCATCGCCAAGCGCGCCGATCGGCATGACGAGCGGGTCGACGACGATGTCCTCAGGCTTGATGCCGTGATCCATGGCGCGCTCGACGATCTTCTTGGCGACGGCGAAACGAACGTCAGGGTCCATGGAAATCCCGGTCTCGTCGTTCGAGATGGCGACGACGGGCACGTCGTATTTCTTGACCAGCGGCAGGATGGCTTCGAGCTTTTCCTCTTCGCCCGTCACCGAATTGACCAGCGGCCGGCCCTTGGCAACCTTGAGGGCCGCTTCGATTGCCGCCGTGACCGAGCTGTCGATCGAAAGCGGTACGTCGACCAGACCCTGCACGATTTCAAGCGTCTGCACCAGCAGGCCCGGTTCGGTCTCGTTTGGGTTGACCGAAGTAACGCCTGCGTTGACGTCGAGCATGGTCGCACCGGCGGCGACCTGTTCCAGCGCATCCTTGATGACGGTGTCGAAATTGCCTTCGATCATCTCTGCAGCGAGCTTCTTGCGCCCCGTCGGGTTGATGCGTTCGCCGATCACGCAGAAGGGCTGGTCGAAGCCTATGATGATCTCGCGGGTGGCGGAGGCAACGATGGTACGCGTCATGTCTGATCCTCTGGTCAGTTGGCCCGATAGCTGGTCTATCGTGCGGTGATCTGGGTTACAAGCCGACCGGTTCCTCTCCCGGCCTGCTGCTATCGTCTCGAATTCAATGTGCCTGCGGCGGCGTATGGTGGGCTGCAATCTCCGCCATCGCCTGCTGGTTTTCTTCCCTGCCTTCGCTGATCTGGTGCAGCCGCTCGGCGACAAGCGCATCGGTGCGGCTTGCCTCGCGTTTCCATGGCTGACGGCCCTTCAGCACGCCGGAGTCATGCACCATTTCCGCGACATATTCCTCCTGGCGGTAGGCCATGACGTGAATACCGGAAACGCCCTCGATCTCCTTCACCTCGTTGATGATGTCGATGCAGAGCTGCTTGCCTTCCTTCTTCTGATCCTGTGCGCCTTCGATGCGCTTGATCACTGGGTCGGGAATATGAACGCCCGGTACGTTGGAGCGCATCCAGCGGGCGGTCTTTGCCGACGCAAGGGGGCCGACGCCGACGAGAATGAAGCATTTTTCGGTCAGGCCGAGATCGCGCACCTTCTTCATATATTCCCGGAACATCGGCACGTCGTAGCAATACTGGCTCTGGACGAACTGCGCTCCGGCTTCGATCTTCTTCGCCAGCCGGTAGGGGCGGAAGTCGTAGGGCGGCGCGAAGGGATTGATGGCGGCGCCGAGAAAGACTTTCGGCGGCGAGGTCAGCTTGCGGCCGGACAGGAATTTCGCGTTGTCGCGCATGATGCGCACGGTTTCGAGCAGCGACATGCAATCGAGATCGAAGACTGGTTTGGCGCCCGGCTGATCGCCCGCCTGCACGCCGTCACCGGTTAGGCACATGATGTTGCACACGCCCATGGCGGCAGCACCCAGCACGTCGCCCTGGATGGCGATGCGGTTCTTGTCGCGGCAGGCGATTTGCATGATCGGCGCATAGCCCATGCGCGTCAGCAGCGCGCAGATCCCGACCGAGGACATGTGGCAATTGGCGCCGGAGGCGTCGACGGCGTTGATGCCGTCTACCCAGCCCTCGAAAATGGCGGCGCGCTCGTAGACATCCTCGGCATTGGCGCTGTCGGGCGGGTTCAGCTCGGCGGTGACGGCGAATTCGCCACGGCGAAGCACCCGCTCCAGCCGCCCGAGCGAAGAATGGCCGGGCAGGGGATCGAGCGGCAGATGCGCGCCAAGCGGATTTTCATCGATGTGCGACATCGCTCAGGCTTCCTTTTTCGCCGCTTCTCGGGCTGCGGCCGCCTCTGCCGTGACGCGAAGCCACGATGACGTCTCGCGCAGCGACTGATTGACGGGCTTCTGCACCTTCAAGATTGCATCGCCCTGGATCATGTTCCGCGAGCCGTTCCAGGCCTGCACCCAGACGCAGGGCATGTCGGGCTCGACTTCGCAATTGCCGTTGGCGCGAACGCCGCCGCAGGGGCCGTTGCGCAGCTGCTTGGGACAGTTCATCGGGCAGGACATGCCCGTCGACGACAGCGCGCACTGGCCGCACATGCGGCAATCGAACAGGAAGCCCTTCACATTGCGTTCGATGAAGGTAATCGGCCGCTCCACGCGCTCATAGCCGAACGCTTTCCACAGCGGATGAAGCAGCAGGAAAGTGTCGGCGAAACGACGGTAGAACCATTCGAGAAAACGCGAATGACGCACGGCCCAGAGACGGACCGTATATTTGCGTCGGGCGCGGCGGTTAGGGGAGACGCCGGCCGGCGTGTAGGCGCCGCTGGCCGCCTTTGCGCCCGCGGCGGCATTGCCAGGCTTCTGGACGGCATCAGCCATTGTCGCGGCCTCCGGCCTTCACCAGCGCCACCAGCCGCTCGCGATCATAGGCAGCCTCGAGCTCGCCGGCTGCCTTGTCTGCTTCGGCCTCGAGATCGTCGGAGACCGGTACGGGATCCGCCTTGCGCCATTCAGCCAGATAGTCGTCGGTTTCGGCCGCGCCGGTGCGCATGGCGCACATGTCGATCGCTTCGGTAAAGCGCAGCGAAAGCTCGCGTTTTGCCGTCTGCCTGCCCTTCTTGATGATGACCTGGGCCGGAATGTCCCGCCAGTAAACGACAATGCGATCTGCCATGCGCAAAATCTCCTCTTCACGCCAGAATGCACGCCGGCAGACCTCGGGACTGCGCTCGCCACGACGCGGCACATGCCGAAAAGCGACGCGATATCGAAACCTCGCCTGCAAGCATCCCCAAAGCTTATTATCCTTTGAAACGGACGGGTTCGAACTGTGATTGAATGTCTTTGACTCGTCCAGCATGTCGGTCTCGGCAAAGAAGAGGAAGATCGAAAACCGACGCAGATGTCGTAATCAGACGGCCAATAATTCGCGGGCAAGATCGCCGTAGCCGGTATAGCGATATTCGTATTCCAGGCCGAGAAAGGCGGCAGCGTCCCTTGCCTTTGCCTGTAGCGCCGGATCTTCTTCCTGCGAGAGATAGACGACCTTGCGGTAGTTGCCGAAATACATGTCCCGCAGCTCCGGATGGCGGTCGAGGCCGAGCGGAACCACGACAAAGGCTTCGAACTGGCGGGCGAGAAAATCTGTCAGGAAAAACGATGTGATGTCATCGTCGCGCGCGGCGAAAGCCTCGTTGCCGGTGAAGAAGGAATAACAGTGCGGACCGGAAAGGCGCTCTATTCCTTCAAGCTGGCAGATCCTGTCGATATCGCCGCCTGTGCCGCAATCGGCATAGCCGATAAAGATCTTTTCGAAGCCGCGCGCGCGCGCATCGGCAATAGCCTCTTCCAGGGCTGGTGCGATCTTCTGCGGATAGGAATGATAGATTGCGGGAAGACAGTGAAGGTCGATGTGATCGAGCCCGTTTATTCTGGTGACCGCTAGTATTTCGCGCGCGATTGCCCCGCACGCAATCACATGAACTTTTTGGGTTTGTGCGCGTTTATCGCGCGGAGGGTTCTTCTCCGCATTTTTTTGATCGATATCCACTCAGAGGGGGTTCCCAATCATGACTGCACCGACACTCACGAAAATTGCCACCGCCTGCGTCGTTCTCATGGTGCTTGCCTCTTGCGCCAATACTATACGTGGCATGGGCAGAGATACCGCAAATGCGGTGAACGCAACCGAGGACGCCGGTCATACCGTCAAGAAGGCGGCTCAATAGCTAATTTGGGATACCAATGTGCCGGCGGCAACCCGTTGATTGTCGCCGGCACTCAGTTTCTTGCAATCAGGCGCCCGCAGCCAGGCTGTTGTGCTTGCGCTTCATGAATTCCTTGGCAGTCTCCACCGCCACGGCAGCGTCACGGCAATAGGCGTCAGCACCCACGGCCTTGCCGAATTCCTCGTTCAGTGGCGCGCCGCCGACCAGTACGACATAGTCGTCACGCAGGCCCTTTTCCTTCAGCGTATCGATAACGACCTTCATGTAGGGCATGGTCGTGGTCAGCAGTGCCGACATGCCAAGAATATCGGGCTGCTCGCGCTCGATGGCGTCGAGGTAGTTTTCGACCGGATTGTTGATCCCGAGGTCGATGACGTCGAAACCGGCGCCCTCCATCATCATGCCGACGAGGTTCTTGCCGATGTCGTGAATGTCGCCCTTGACGGTGCCGATCACCATCTTGCCGAGCTTGGGTGCACCGGTCTGTGCCAGCAGCGGCCGCAGGATCGCCATGCCGGCCTTCATCGCATTGGCCGAAAGCAGCACCTCCGGAACGAAGAGAATGCCGTCGCGGAAGTCGATGCCGACAATACGCATGCCCTCGACCAGCGCCTGGGTCAGAACATCGTAAGGAGCCCAGCCGCGCTCCAAGAGGATATTGGTCGCTTCCTCGATTTCTTCCTTCAAGCCGTCATACAGGTCGTCATGCATCTGCTGCACGAGCTCTTCATCAGAAAGTTCCGAGAGAATGATTTCGTCGTCAGACATGCGCTCCATCCCATTTTCGTGCAGCATCAGAGACTTGTATAAAACACTGCCGCCATTACGGATAGACCGGAAGGCCGCCAAAACTCTTTTTGAATGCGACGTCGCACGGAACAATCGCGACGGACGAAGAACAGTTGATATTGTCAGCCGATGTCTGTCCTATGCTAATTGCTGGCGCATTAAGGAACGTCCGCTTGTCGGAATCAGGTAGCATGGGGCCTGATAGACGCATCCATGCGCAGGAGTGAGGAAACATCATGGACGATATGATTGAGCAACCGGCTGCAGGCAATGATGGCGGCGGACGGCGTTCGCGCAGTGAGGGCAGGGGTGCGGCAGCGCGGCGCGCTTCGCGCAGCGGCGGCGGGCCGGGTCCTTCGCTCCCCTATATCACCCGTAAGATCGGCGTCTATGAAGTGCTTGACGAAGAGGGCCTGCAGCTCATCGAACGCAATGCCGATACGGTTTTGGAGGAAATCGGCATCGAATTTCGCGACGATGCGGAAGCTCTGGCGCTCTGGAAGGAAGCCGGTGCCGACGTACGCGGCCAGCGCGTGCATTTTCCGAAGGGGCTTTGCCGCGAGCTTCTGAAGACCGCGCCGAAAGAATTTACCTGGCATGCGCGCAACAGCGCCCGCAATGCCCATGTCGGCGGCAAGGCGACGATTTTCGCGCCGGTCTACGGCCCGCCTTTCGTGCGTGATCTTGAGGGCAACCGCCGCTATGCGACGATCGAGGATTTCCGTAATTTCGTGAAGCTCGCCTATATGGCACCGTCGATGCATTCGTCCGGCGGCACGGTCTGCGAGCCTGTCGATATCCCGGTCAACAAGCGCCATCTCGATATGGTCTATAGCCATATCAAATATTCCGATAAGCCGTTCATGGGCTCAGTCACCGCGCCGGAGCGTGCAGAAGATACGATCGCTATGGCAAAGATCGTGTTCGGCGACGATTTCGTTGAAAACAATTGTGTAACGCTGAACCTCATCAATGCCAATTCGCCGATGGTGTTCGACGAAACGATGCTCGGCGCCTTGAAGGTCTATGCGCGGCACAATCAGGCTTCGGTGGTTTCTCCCTTCATTCTCTCGGGCGCGATGAGCCCCGTGACGGTCGCAGGCACGCTGACGCAGATTCTGGCCGAGGTGCTGGCTGGCGCTTCCTTCACGCAGCTGATCCGCAAGGGCTCGCCTGTTCTGTTCGGCACCTTCGCCGCATCCATTTCGATGCAGTCGGGCGCGCCGACCTTCGGCACGCCGGAGCCATCGCTTGTCTCCTATGGCGCAGCACAGCTCGCGCGTCGCCTCGGTCTGCCGTTCCGTACCGGCGGCTCGCTCTGCGCCTCGAAGGTGCCGGACGCACAGGCGGCGCATGAATCCGCCAATACGCTCAACATGACGCTACTGGCCGGCACGAATTTCGTGCTGCATGCGGCGGGATGGCTCGAGGGTGGTCTCGTCTCCTCCTACGAAAAGTTCATGATCGATCAGGACCAGCTCGGCATGATGCAGAAGATGGCCGTAGGCGTGGATCTCTCCGAAAATGGCCAGGCGCTGGATGCCGTCCGCGAAGTCGGGCCGGGTAGCCATTATCTCGGCTGCGGCCATACGCAGGCGAATTTCCAGTCTGCCTTCTATCGCTCGCCGCTCGCCGACAACAACTCCTTCGAGCAGTGGGAGATCGAAGGTCAGAAGCGGATCGAGCAGCGCGCCAACGCGCTTTGCCGCTCCTGGCTCGATCACTACGAAGCGCCGCCGCTTGATCCGGCTATCGACGAGGCCCTGCTCGCCTATATCCAGAAGCGCAAGGACTCGATGCCGGACGCCTTCACCTGAAGAGAGCCCGAGGCCGCCAGGGAGCAAGGCGGTGCGACACGTGTTGCCGATCTCATCCAGAAGGAAGTCTGGCGGCCGCACTATGAATATAAGGGGCCACGGTGAGCCGCGGCCCTGCCATCTTCGAACAGCTCCGTGCGGCGCTCGGCGTCCACGGAGTTTTCGTTCGTGGCAGCTTGTCCTTCCATGAAGGCGAGGGGCCGTTGCTGACGGATGGCACGCCTGCACGCGGTGTCGTGCTGCTGGGCAATATCGGCGGCTCGATCTGGCCGGCGTTTTCGAAATGGCTGGATATGCCCGTCAACAGGACGCGCAAAAATCCCCTTGATGACTGGTCGAAGGCGATTATCCGGCCGGTCGCAAGCGGGCTAGCGGCCACTGCCTATTTTCCTTCGGATCCTCCCTGGCAACCGTTCCAGCGATGGGCCATGCAGGCCGAGCGCTTGAAAGCGTCGCCGCTCGGCATCTTGATCCATCCGGACTATGGTTTGTGGCACGGATATCGCGGCGCATTGGGATTTGCCGATGCGCTGGAAGGAATGGAGGTGTCGCCGTTTTCTCCGCATCCATGCGATCTATGCGTTGAGAAACCTTGTCTTGCCGCCTGTCCCGTTGGGGCGATAGCGGCAGCCGGCTTTGATCTTTCAGGCTGCCGGTCGCACTTGCGCACACCGCAAGAGCAGGTCGGCTGCATGGCCGGCGGCTGCCTTGCACGCAATGCCTGCCCGGTCGGAGCCAACTATCGTTATCCGGCCGAACAGCTTGCATTCCATATGGCTGCACTCCAGCTCTAGGTCTCACGCCTTCCTTGTTTCGCCGCATTGCGATGCGTTCTGAAGCCTGTTTATTGATACGGGGCTATGCGCTTGATTCGATTGATGGTCATTCTTGCCGTTCTTGCCTTTGCCGCCACCGCGTCGGCCGGCGAAGCCTGCCGCAAGGTCCAGCATCTCGGGGACGGCTATACGGTCTGCACTTTCGATGCGGTCAGCGACGACATTCAGATTTTTCAGAACGATCGCAACGGCAAACCTTATGGCTCTTTCCGTGCCCTGGAAAATGATCTGCGTCAGGATCGCATCTATGTGCGCTTCGCCATGAATGGCGGCATGTATCTCGATGACCAGTCTCCCGTGGGTCTCTTCGTCGAGAATGGACGTGAGGTGAAGGCGATCAACACCAACAAGGGCTGGGGTAACTTTCATCTCCTGCCGAACGGGGTCTTCTATCTCGGGGCGGGCAAGGCCGGGATCATGGAAAGCAAGGCCTTCGCAGCTTCCGGCATCAAACCTTTTTATGCGACGCAGTCCGGCCCGATGCTGGTCATCAGCGGCAGGCTTCATCCGTCATTTCTGGCGGATAGTCCGAGCTTGAAGACACGAAACGGCGTGGGTGTTACCTCAGACGGCAAGGTCGTCTTCGCCATTTCCGATGGCGCGGTGCGTTTCCACGACTTTGCGACGCTATTTCGCGACGAGTTGAAATGTCCGAATGCGCTGTTTCTCGATGGCAGCATCTCCAGCCTCGATATCCCGGAATGGCAAAGGCGCGACAGCCTGTTTCCGCTCGGGCCGATCATTGCAGTGACGGAAATGCTGCCGGGCTAAGGCGCGCCGGAAATGTGAAGAGCTCCGCAGTGCGTCGCGGAGCCCTTGGCTGTAGCTATCAAATCTCAGACGAACTGATCGATATAGGTCATGATGCTGAACAGGCCGTCCTTCGGACCCGGATTGGCCGGGAAATCCTCGGTGAAGCGGAGATAGGCCCTTGGCTTACCGCCATAGCTGCCGGTCTGCGGCGCTTCCCTCGAGAGATGCTGCCGGATCGACTGCGGGAGAAGGTTGATCGTGGCGTCGTCGATGATCGGTTCGATGATGACGGGTTCTCCATTGAAAGCGATCGCTTCCGTCGCGGCGGTGGAGATGCCTGCCAGCTTGCGGATCTGATCATAGGATTCCGGCGGCAATGGCGTCGGCAGGTAGGCCGCCATGCGGTGATACATGATATAGGCTTCGACCCAGTTCTGCGCGTTGACATGCAGGCGCATGGCGACCGCCTGACGCTGCAGCATGAATTCGGTGATGCGAGGCATCAGCGAGCCGCGATAATCAGGCGGATAGCGGTTATCGCGCAGCGCCTGCGAGGCGAGGTATTCGAGGCCGCCTCTGTAGGTATCCCACTGGAACATGCATTCCTTGTTGCCCTGCTGCAGGCGCGGATCGTCTGAAACGGCGGTCACGCGCGCGAAAGGCTCCGGCATAAACAGCACGTCGGCCTTGTCCAATGCGCGGGTCGTATAGAGGAATGCCCAAAAGATGAACGGCGTCGGGCTGGAAATTGATTTCAACAGAACATCGCGCCGGATGATCATGAATTCGGGGAAGATATGACGGTCGAGAATGAATTCCAGCATCGAGCGGAAATCACCCTTGGCGTGACGCGTCGGATAGGAGAGGTGATAGAAGGGTTCCATATCGCCGCCGCCAGGCCGGCCATCGACGAGGAGCCACGGCGCCTGGATCATGCCGATATTCTTGTCGTCCACCATGATACGAAGATATTCGACGACTTTTTCCGGGATCAGCAAATCGTCGTCGCCGAGGAAAACCGCGTAATGGCCGCGGGCTCTCTGCATCGCAAAAGCGTAGTTGCTGATGAAACCGGAATTGCGAGCCCGGCGATAAGCGCTGATTTCCGGATGATGCGAGATCGACTGAATGTAGGCTGCGGTCTCATCCGTCGAACAATCGTCGACAATGACGATTTCGAAAGGGAGGCCCAGTCGGCGAAACTCTTCCAGGTGGAAATTGACGTTCCGCTCGAGCATGAACTGACGGTTATAGGTCGGAACGCAGACCGAAAGGACGGGGACTTGGGCAGAAGACATCGATATTCTCCACGAGGCATCAGCGCGATTCTATGCACGGACTTTGATCCATGAATAAGCGGGATTGCTTTCGCGGGGCTGGAGAGTTTTGAGCGATCCGATTGTGGGAATTGCCTATGCTCCAGTTCAGTGCAAGTTCCGCTCTTTATGCTCCTGCCAGCGCATCCTGCAATCCCGGCAGGAAGCGATTGCCGTTTTCGAGGTTGCCTCTTCCTCGAAAATGGCCGGATAGCCCGAGGCACATGGATCGCCGATACCTCCAGGGTTTGGCGTCCATGTCAGTATCAGGAGACCCTGTGAGCAAAGTCAGTGTCATCATTCCCGCCTATAAGGCGCAGGAATCCATCGGTGAAACGATTGCCGCGGTTCTGGAAAATCGTGACGTTCTGGAGGTGATCGTCGTCGACGACATGTCTCCCGATGCCACCGCGATGATTGTCGAGCGACATGCTCAGCGCGATCAGCGGGTGCGCTTGCTGCGCAATCCGCAAAATGGCGGGGCGGGATACAGCCGGAATGCCGGCATGGCCGCCGCCCGCGGCGGCTATTATTACTTTCTCGACGCCGACGACATGGTAGCGCATCGCTCGATCGATGAAGTCGTGTATCACATGGAAGCCAATGCCTGCGATGTGATGGTGTTTCGCTATCGCTACGTCACCGAGAGGAACGGTCGTCTCGATCCGATGCTGCCGATCGACAATGATGCCTGGCGGGAGCTGGTCGGCGATACCGACATAGGCGTTTTTACGCTCGACCAGTGCGGGCGATTGCTGTTCACCGTGAATTTCCCCTGGAACAAGATCGTGAGCGCCAGGCTATGCCGGGAAACGGATCTCCGCTTCTCGGAGACCCGTGTCCATAACGATATCTATGCTCACTGGCATATCTATCTGCACGCCCGGAAGATCGGCATGATGAATCGTTATCTCATCGGCCACCGCGTCTATCAGGACAGGGCGCAGCTGACCAATGTCTTCACCGAAAAGCGGTTCGAGGTCTTCAAGGCTTTTGCGGAGGTGGAAGCGCTGTTTGCGCGCCTGCCGCGGATGAAAGAGGCCTATTACCAGTGGTTCCTTCGCAGCAAGTTCGATTTGCTCGATTGGATCTACCCGCAATTGCCGTTCGATCTCAGGGAGCGTTTCTTCGCGCTGGTTCGGCAATGCTATGAAGACTATGGCCAGGCTGACTATGAGAACGTGCGCAGGCAGTCGTTCGAGACTGCGGATATCGCGCTCAGGCTGAAACAGGCCCCTCATTTGATACTCGGCAAGACGCCGAGATAGCCGGCTAAGATAACTTTCTTCACCTGCTGTATTCGCAATAAAAAGAGAGAGGCGCCGCGATATGACCACGGCGCCTCTCTTCCATTTCAGGCTGGTTCATCTGATGGCGTCGAGTTCGTTCAGATCCAACGCGTTCTCGAATTCGTCGCGACTGTAGATCGCAAAATCCGCTTCAGTTGATTCCTTGAACTTGTATGGGTTCTCCACCAGCTTCAGCAGGCTCCATTGCGGGAACCGGTTTGCGATGTCCGTCGTGAATTTGCGGTGCCGGACATGCGACGCGCCGCGAATATCCGGGCCGTCGAAATTGGAGGCGTAGATGATCACATAGCGCTGCGGCAGGGAGAAAAGCTGGTCGAGGTAATTGACGTAAATATTGTCGTCAACCAAATGGTAGAGGACGTCGAGCGACAAGGCGCAGTCATAGGCGTCCTCGTGCATTTCCCAGTCAAGCGACTGATCGCCCAGCCAGACGAAATTGTAGTTCGGCTTATCCCTGTACATCATCATCGTGCGTTCGATGACCGTCTTGGAGACATCGAAGCCGGTATAGCGGTCGAACGAGAAGTATTTCAGCTGATTGCCGTCGCCGGAGCCCATCTCCGCGAAGGATTTCAGCCCTTTCTTCCGGGCGAAGCTATTTAGAAACTGCCCCTTGTATTTGGCGAGCACATCATAAGAGCCGGCACCCGAATTGCCGCCACTGCGGTAACGGCCTTCCCAATAGCCGGTGGAGTCAAAGGAAGGCGCAGCTTCCGATCGACGTATCGGCTGTTCCAGCGGTGTAACGGGAGCAAGTCGCTCCACAGATGGCGCCGGGATGGGCCGCGGCTGTGCCGGATAGGGCTGCTGCATCGGCTGCATCGCCACCTCGGCAACCGGCATGGCTTCGCGAACCTGCTGCACCGATATGGCCTGCGGAATAGGTGCAGGTTGCTGGGCCTGATGTGTGGCAGCCGGCCGCTGCGCCAGCCAGAGTGGAACGGGCCGCTTCATAGGCGAGCCGGCCTGCTGTTCCAGAGATGCCCAATTCAAGGTTTTGGGTGCTTCGGCTACCCGGTCGCCCATGACGATATCGAGTTCGCGCAGCTGCTTGGCGAGCGGGAATTTGTCGTGGACATATTGCGTCCATTGATGGGTCTGACCGGCAATGATCTTTTCGACGGCCTCATCCACCGATGAGAAGCGGATTTCGTCGGGCCAGAATTCTTCCGCACCGGGATAGTCATGGATCACCGGCAGGGCGCCGACAGCCATGGCTTCGGCGATGTTATAACCAAAGCTCTCGTGCACCGAGGTCGACAGTATCACGCCCTTGTCGGCGAGGAACGCCGGCATGTTGCGCTGCCAGCCATGGAAGAAGACGTTGCGGGTAAGGCCGAGCTTTTCCGTCGTGCGCTTCAGGTACGGCATCATGACGTACTCTTCCTGTTCGCCGGCCACATGCAGCGTGTAGGAAGGATCGCGCTTCACCAGCGAGTGCATGATTTGCAGGAACAGCGGCTGGTTCTTGCGCATGAAGGGCTTGGCGGCCCAGGCGATCTTCTTCTTATCGAGCGAAGGGATCGGCTTGAACTTGTCGAGATTGAGGCCGTTCCACACGACGTGGGTGCGGGTTTTCTGGGTGACCTGAGGTGCCCTGAGTTTCAGGACACGCAGCATGTCATGGGACACCAGAATCAGATCATCGATGGCGCCGAAATCGATACGATCGGGAAAATTCGATTCGACGATCTCGAAGCGATGCCAGCGCGCGATGACACGCTTGCCGCGCCGCTTGATGTTCTGGTTGATCGCGTGGACGAAGAGCTCGTTGCAGAATTCGAACCAGACGATGTCGGCCCATTCCACAGCCGTCTCGATCTCCTTGAAAGTCTTCGGCTGTATGGCCATGACTTCGTAGGTCTTCGACAGATGTTGGAATATGTCGCCGATGAAGCTATCGACTTCGATGATTATGGCCAGCTTTTTCTTCTGATGCATCTTCTGCTACCGTAAAAGAGACGAGTGGTTCTTAGTCTCGACCTGACGGACGACACGACCGACCTTCGTGTCCGCCGAGCACCGACGTTCTTGGCAATATTCTGAACGCGCGATTGTCCCCCGCACAGAAATCCCAGCCCCGAGATTATGCCGACCAACTTTCGCGAGGCTGGATTGCTCGAAATGCGTTCTGGGCGACGGTGTTCCGGGCGGCAGGCGGCCTTTGATTTCCTGCACAAGCTTCGCAAAAGGAATGGTGGCCAAAGTGCCGATCAAACGAGCTCGATCGCGAGCGAATCTCCGGGAGCCATGTCGTCTGACTACTTTCCTCGGATCGGGCCGTTACTTGGGGTTCGGAATTAGGGAACAGTCCACATGTCATTGGCAGCGAACAGCTTGCATAAGCCCGCCTACGAAGTGCATCCGGCGAGCCAGATACAATGGTCCGATGCGCCGCCGCTGACCCAGGACATGTTGAACGGCACATTTTGGAGCCTTGGCGACGTCAACCGCGGGATGTTCTCTCGCTTCATGGTTTTGGCGCCTGAGGGCATGATCGGCAATTATTTCGATCCCGCCGTCGATTTCTGGCATGTGATGGCCGGCCGGCTTTGCCTGATCGACAGAGATGGGCTGCCGTCGGTCATTTTCGATTCTGCCCATATCGAGGACGGCAATCTCATGGCATTGGCGGGCCGGGGCGTTATTGGAGGTGTCGATAGCACCTATCTGCTGGTGCCGGCCGATCACCCACCGCATCCGCTGTTTTCAACGCCCGTAGGTGTCGAGCGCAAGGCCAAGTTTCTCGTGCAGCCGCAGGAAGGGCTAAGGCGTCCCAATCTCGTTGTCGTGCCCGCCGGTTCGAAGTCGCTTCATCCGCGCTGGTTCGAGAAGATCGATGATGCCTCGCGCAACTGGGATCTCTGCATCGGCTATTATGGTGCCGAGACTCCGGAAGTTTCCAATAGCCCCTACGAATATCTGGCGCATCTGCCGAAGACCAAGAAGTTCAAGATCATCTACGACCTCTTCCATCAAGGCAGCCCGCTTTGGAATTATGAGCGAATCTGGCTGCCGGATGACGATCTGCTGTGCGATGGCGAGGACATCAACAGGATGTTCCACCTGTCGCACAAGCATGGTCTGGATCTCGCCCAGCCGTCCCTCAAAAAAGGACCAGGCTCTTATCCCAATCATCCTTTGACGGTTCAGCGACCCAACAGCGTCGTGCGTTTCGAGGGTTTCGTCGAAATCATGTGCCCGGTCTTCTCGCGGCGTGCGCTGCAAATCTGCATCGAGTCCATGAAGGATGTCGAATCTGGATACGGTCTCGATCATCTTTGGCCGTCATTCCTCGGCCGGCCGGCGGCGCGCATGGCGATTATCGATGCCATTTCCGTCGCTCACACGCGGCCGCTGGGCGCGACCTACAACGTCAATGCAGCGGTGGAAGAACAGGCTGCACTCTTCAGGACGTATCAATATACGCCGCTGAAATATGCTGGCGTCTGGTAGCGTGCCTGGATTTTTCCAAGCGCCGCCGACAGATCCGCGCCGCCGTCACCCGCATATATCCCATTCCGTTTAGCACCTTCGATTGCAGCCGCGACCGAGATTTGGTGGTAGCGAGAGTTTTAGAGCATGATCGATTTTTCCAAGGTAGATTTATTGATCGTCGGTGCCGGCTTCTACGGCGCGACGATCGCGGAGCGGGTCGCGAACGAGCTCCAGAAGAACGTGCTTCTGATCGACCGGCGCAGCCATATCGGTGGCAATGCCTATAGCGAGTTCGATGGCGAGACCGGGATCGAGGTTCACCGCTATGGTGCGCATCTCTTCCATACACCGAACGAAGTGGTCTGGACCTATCTCAACAGATTTACCGCTTTCACCGACTATAAGCATCGCGTCTATTCGACCTACCGCGATCAGGTCTATTCAATGCCGATCAATCTCGGAACGATCTCGCAGTTCTTCAACCGGCGCCTTTCGCCCGACCAGGCGAAGGCCCTGATTGCGGATCAGGCGGCAGAAATGGCCGGCCGTCATCCGGCCAATCTGGAAGAGAAGGCGATTTCGCTGATCGGCCGGCCCTTGTACGAGGCGTTCATTCGTGGCTATACGGCCAAGCAGTGGCAGACGGATCCGCGCGACCTGCCCGAACATATCATCACGCGCCTGCCGGTCCGCTACACGTTCGACAACCGCTACTTCAACGACAAATATGAAGGCCTGCCGGTCGACGGCTATACCGCGATCTTCGAGAGGATGCTGAAGCATCCGAAAATCCAGATCGCCCTCGATGTCGATTTCTTTTCGTTGAAATCCTCGTTGCCGGCCGATCTGCCGATCGTCTATACCGGCCCGATCGATCGCTACTTCGACTATTCCGAGGGTGAGTTGGGCTGGCGTACCATCGACTTCGAAAAGGAGACGCTGAATACTGGCGATTTCCAGGGGATGGCGGTCATGAATTATGCCGACGAGACGATCCCCTACACCCGTATCCTGGAGTTTCGCCACTTCAATCCGGAGCGCAGCTATCAGAATGAGAAGACGGTCGTGGTGCGGGAATATTCGCGCTCGGCCAAGCGCGCCGACGAGCCTTACTATCCGATCGATACACGTCAGGACAAGGAGGTCTTCCTGCGCTATCGCGACCGCGCCGAGGCAGAGACCAATGTCCATTTCGGCGGGCGGCTCGGCACCTACCGTTATCTAGACATGCACCAGGCGATTGGCGCGGCCTTGAAGGCGTTCGAAAGCCGCATCGTCCCGCATTTCACCGAGGGGCGTGCTATCGGTGGTGAGAAATAGCGGGCTGCAGGCGCCGGCTCACTTTCGGCATGTTTTGAAGACGCGGCCGAGGGAAGATCCCTGTGGAAGCACTTGAATGATAAAAGAAAGCCCGGCAACCGGGCTTTCTTTTTCCTTAGGATCGTCTGCGACGTTCGCGAGCCGGGGCCGCGCCGCCTTCGTTGGCGGTCTTGTTGCGCAGGGGACCGATCCGTTCGATGATCGTCTCCAGCGTCGGGCGAGGCCCGGCTACGTAGCTGTCCAGCGCCTCCCGCATGGCGGCGAGATGGCCGCAGGAGGTGCCGCAGCAGCCGCCGATGATCTTGGCGCCGGCATCGCGGGCAAGGCGGGCATAATCGGCCATCAGCGGCGGCGTGCCGGAATAATGGATTTCGGCGCCGCGATATTCGGGAATGCCGCAATTGCCCTTGACGATGACGATCGCGGAAGCATCCGCTTCGGTCATGTCGAGAAGGCTGGAGAGGATATCAGAAGCGCCGACGCCGCAATTGGCGCCGACCGCGAGCGGGCCTGCGCCGATATCGGTGGCGACGGCATGAATGTCCTTCGGATGCAGGCCCATCATGGTCTTGCCGGCCGTGTCGAACGAGCCGGTATAGGTATAGGGCAGGCCGACTTTGGCGGCGGCTTCTGCTGCAGCTCGGATTTCTTCCGGCGATGACATGGTTTCGATCCAGGCGACATCTGCACCACCCGCCTGTAGGCCTTCCATCTGCTCGACGAAAGCGGCGACGGCATCTTCATAGGTCAAGGCGCCGAGCGGCATGAGCAACTCGCCGGTCGGCCCGACGGATCCGCCGACGATGACCTTGCGGTCGGCCTTGTCGGCAACGGCGCGGGCGATCTCGGCGGCCGTCTTGTTGAGGCTATGCACGCGATCCTGCGCATGATGGAGCTTCAAGCGATGACGGGTGCCACCGAAGGTATTGGTGAGGATGATGTCAGCGCCGGCATCGACGAAATCCTGATGCAGCTTCGTGATCCGGTCGGGATGCTGTTCGTTCCAGAGCTCGGGCGCTTCACCCGCCTCAAGGCCCATGGCGAAGAGGTTGGTGCCGGTTGCGCCGTCGGCAAGCAGTACGCCCTTTTCGGCGAGAAGATCGGTCAGCGGATTGGTGGCGACGGTCATAGTGCGTCCTCGGATACGTCGGATGTTCGGATATCAAATGCAGATATAAACATTTCTTTATGTGAACACAACGACAAGATGGCTACCCATATGTCGACACGGCCATGGCGGCAGAAAAAAGCGCCCCGGTGAGGGCGCTCTATCGTTTGGGATGAAGATCAGCCGCTAGGCTGCCGCCATCTCTGCCGTCTCGTGCGATGTCGGCGTGACCATGGCGGCGATGATGCTTTGCAGATCGATCGTGCCGATAGGCTTGCCGCCCGCATCCATGACGATGGCTCCGGTTTGGCCCGCCTCGGTGATCTGCTTGGCGGCGACTTCCAGTGTCATGTCGCCGGGCACACGTGCACCGCCCGGCTCGCCGGCAAGCGGCTTCATGATGGTCTGGGCTTGGATGACGCGACCGCGGTTCACCTCCTTCACGAAGGCTGTGATATAGTCGTCGGCCGGCTGCAGCACGATCTCCTGACCAGTGCCCTGCTGCACGACCTTGCCGTCGCGCAGGATCGCGATCTTGTCGCCAAGGCGCAGCGCCTCGTCGAGATCGTGGGTAATGAAGACGACGGTCTTTTTCAGCTCCTTCTGCAGATCGAGGAGGACGGTCTGCATGTCGACGCGGATCAACGGATCGAGCGCCGAATAAGCTTCGTCCATCAGAAGGATATCGGCATCGTTCGTCAGTGCGCGGGCAAGTCCGACGCGCTGCTGCATGCCGCCGGAAAGCTGGTTCGGAAAGTGCCTTTCGAAGCCCTTGAGCCCGACGCGCTCGATCCAGTACTGGCCCTTCTTCTCGCTCTCGGAGCGCGGTACGCCCTGGATATCCAGGCCGTAGATCGTGTTCTCGATGACGGTGCGGTGCGGCAGCAGCGCGAATTTCTGGAACACCATAGCCGTTTTGTGGCGGCGGAATTCGCGCAGGTCGTTTTCGCTCATCTTGCAGACATCCACGCCGTCATAGAGCACTTCGCCGACCGTCGGCTCGATCAGGCGGTTGATATGGCGGATCAGCGTCGACTTGCCCGAGCCGGACAGGCCCATGACGACGGTGATGGCGCCGGCGGGCATATCGATGTTGATATCCTGCAGGCCGAGCACATGGCCATGCGTTTCATTGAGCTCGGCCTTGCCCAAGCCGTTCTTGACCTGATCGATATAATCGCGTCCGCGAGGACCGAAAATCTTATAGAGGCTTTTGATCTGGATCGCGTGACTAGCCATGGATGACCTCCGAGTGCTTCTGGAGCCTTCTGCCATAGGCCTGGCTCGTACGGTCGAAAATGATGGCAATGGCGACCAGCGCGAAACCGTTGAGGAAGCCGACGGTGAAGAACTGATTGTTGATCGCCTGCAGCGTGTTCTTGCCGAGACCGCCGACCCCAACCATGGAGGCGACGACGACCATGGCCAGCGACATCATGATGGTCTGGTTGATGCCGGCCATGATGGTGGGCAGCGCGAGTGGGATCTGCACGTTGAACAGCTTCTGGCGATGCGACGACCCGAAGGCGTCGGCGGCTTCCAGCACCTCCTTGTCTACGAGGCGGATGCCGAGATTGGTCAGACGGATCATTGGCGGAACGGCGTAGATGACGACGGCGATGAGGCCCGGCACCTTGCCGATGCCGAAGATGACGACGACCGGAATGAGATAGACGAAGCTCGGCATGGTCTGCATGACGTCGAGGATCGGATTGACAATCGACTGCAGGCGGTCCGAACGCGCCATCAGGATGCCGATCGGCAGGCCGATGACGATGGCAATGAGCGTACAGACCGTGACCATGGCAAGCGTGACCATCGTGTCGGTCCAGAGGCCGAAGACGCCGATGAGGATCATGGAAATCGCAGTGCCGGCAACGATCTTCAGGTTACGGCTTGCGGCATAGACGACGAGCATCATGACGAGGAGCACGATGAACCAAGGCGTATTGGTGAAAGCCCATTCGAGATAGTTCAGAAACCATTGCAGCGGCTGCACGATGGCGTCGATGAGAGTGCCGTAGGCGCGTACGGACGCCCTGAAGCCGTCATCGATATTCTTGCGTGCGAGGCGGATGATTGACTCGTCTATTGCCGGAAAGTTGCAGAGCACATTCGGCAGGATCGTACACTGGATAGCCATGTATTTCCCCTTCTTAGTCCGGTTTTGTCCCGCTCCACGCGTGTGGCCTTCACGCGTGGATGGCTTGCAGCGCTGCGACCGGTTCTTCAGGCTGCCCCTGCATTCTTACTATATTCGTCACCATCAATCTGCACTCGTTGCGACCTTGCGCCATGTCACTCTGTCGGTATGAGGGTCATTCGGGTTGCACTGTGCGAATGTAAAATCGGCGGCAGGCACAAGGCCGCCGCCGATTCCGCAGCATGGATTAGAGCGAAGCCTTGATCTTGGTGGCAACGTCCGGGGCAACCCACTTGGTCCACATGTCGGGGTAGGTCTTGAGGAAGTACTTGGCGCCGTCCTCGTTCGTGCCCTGATTGTCGGTCATCCAGGCGAGAACCTTGCCAACCGTGGCATTATCCCATTTGCGGGTCTTCATATAGTCCATGGCAATGCCGGCCTTGGCCGCAAAGTCCTTGGTGACGACGGTATAGACATCCGAAACCGGATAGGAGTTCACTTTCGGATTGGCGCAGTCCTGTTGCGACGTGCAGGCATCCCATTCCTTCTTGTCATGCGGCACGTTAAAGCTCAGACGAACCATGTCGTACTTGCCGAGGATCGCGGTCGGGGCCCAGTAGTAGCCGAGCCAGCCAGTCTTCTTTTCGAAGGCGTTGGCGATCGAACCGTCCAAACCTGCGGCCGAGCCGGTGTCGACGAGAGTAAAGCCGAGCTTGTCGGCGCCGAGAGCCTTGTAAAGGTTGGTCGTGGAGATCTGGCAGTTCCAGCCTGCCGGGCAGTCATAGACGGCGCCCTTGGATGGATCTTCCGGGGCCGGGAAAAGTTCAGGATGCTTCAGCGCGTCCTGAACGGTCTTGATGTCGGGATGCGCGTCGGCGACGAACTTCGGAATCCACCAGCCTTCGACGCCGCCATCGCTCAAAAGCGGTGCAGCCACGATCAGACGGCCTTCCGATACGGCCTTGTCGAGCGCGGTGCGCACGGCATTGACCCAAAGCTCGGGTGCGACGTCAGGCTGACCTTTTTCGTTCATGGAGGTAAAGGTCGGCTGTGTATCGCCGGTTACCAGGGTGACATTGCAGCCGTAACCGTTCTGCAGGATGATCTTGTCGACCTGCGCGGCAACGCCTGCGGATGCCCAGTTCATTTCAGCGATGGATACGCTGCCGCAATCTGCGGCCTGCGCCGAGCCAGCCAAAGCATAGGCGCCGAATGCAAAAATGGCTGAAGCGAGAAGCTTCTTCATTGATATCGTCTCCCAATTTTTCGTTACGTTGCGGAAATCGACTCCAACGCGTTCGATTTCTGTCGATCCCCTGTCAGCGCGGTCTGATTGCAACCGTTCATACGCCGCTGACGACGCCCGTACGGTCCCCTTTGCTGCTGTCGTGCATTTGGTCTTTTTGCGACCGCCGAATTCTGTCGCGGTCGGGCATTCTTTGCATCGACATCAATCAGCGTAAGGATTTGGATGAAGAAATCAACAGCCCATCGGGTAATGGACGTTATCGTGCCTCTTGGAGAAGCTTAAATAAGCGCCTGAATTAGCCTGTTTTCTGCCATTCGTGGCTGCAAAACGTCCATTACATCGCTTCCTCAAAGCTCTGTTGCTCAGACGGATTTGAATGGCGCTTAAATCTCGCGTCCCTGGAAGACGTTTTATATCTTATTTGCGCCGTTTACGCTTTCTCAACGCAAAGAGGAAAATTTTCAAAAAATTTTCAGATTCACTCTAATTTAAGCACTTAATAACCCTCCAGTAACGATGTCCGTTTATCAATCGATGCGTGGCGGGGGACATACCGCTGCTTCCCTGGATCAGGTATTGCGTACCGGGGAAAGCGAACCTTGCGGTGTATGTGCAGGGAAGCCGGCGTTTTTGGCAAACCGCGTCGATCTCCGGATCGCGCGGTTTTCGCGCTTGAGAGGGTGCCTTTACGAGGCAGTTTGATCTGCCCGAAGCGGCACCCGTTCCATCTCGATAACGATCAAAAATAAAGCCGCCGATGCTATCGCATGGCGGCTTCTCATGTGTCGGCTAGCGGCTTGACGCGCTATTAGCCAACATTATAGGTGCGGATGAAGCCAACCGTGCCGAAGCGCGTATCGAGCTGTTGCAGGCGGCTCTCCGGGCGGCGAACCGGAAGCTTGCCATTCCAGGCGATCTGAATGGAATTCTGTCTGTTGAAGATGAAGAGCATTGGGGTATCCTCCGACCCGGACCGGCCGGTTTCGTTGTTTGTTTTCGCGATGGAGATAATCCTCTTCCGCGTAACTCACAATGGATGAAATCGTCATCCAATGTCGCAAACAGAGCATGTTTGAGGGTGGTGCATTTTTGTATCGTGCTCGCTCTTTCCGGAGGCCCGGGATCACGGCAGAATCAAGGCGGAATCTAGCGTTTTCAGTGGCTGTGGCGCATCGAGGTGGTGGGGAATGACAAGAGCGATCATGCTGCAGGGAACCGGCTCCGATGTCGGAAAAACGGTATTAGTCGCAGGTCTGTGTCGGCTGTTCGCAAACAGAGGCGTGAGGGTGCGCCCGTTCAAGCCGCAGAATATGTCCAACAATGCCGCCGTTGCGGAGGATGGCGGCGAGATCGGGCGCGCCCAATGGCTGCAGTCGCTTGCGGCGCGGGTGCCATCATCGGTTCACATGAATCCGGTGCTGTTGAAGCCGCAATCGGAAACCGGCAGCCAGATCATCGTACAGGGCAAGGTCTGGGGCCATGCCAAGGGCAGGGACTATCAGGCGCTGAAGCCGCAGCTGCTTGGTGCCGTACTCGAAAGCTTCGCCACGATGCGGGCAGGAACCGATCTCGTTGTCGTCGAGGGAGCTGGTTCGCCTGCCGAGATCAATCTTCGACGCGGCGATATCGCCAATATGGGCTTTGCGACACGCGCCAATGTCCCCGTCGTGCTGGTCGGTGACATAGACCGCGGCGGCGTAATCGCGTCACTGGTCGGCACGTATCATATATTGCCGGAGGAAGACCGGCGAATGATCCGTGGCTATCTGATCAACAAGTTCCGTGGCGATGTCTCCTTGTTCGGTGAGGGCATAGAGGCCATCGGCGGCTTCACTGGCTGGCAATGCCATGGCGTCGTGCCGTGGCTGAAGGCGGCGGCGCGTCTGCCGGCGGAGGATTCCGTTGTGCTGGAGCGGCTTGCTCGTGGCTCGTCCGGCGCGCTCAAGGTCGCCGTGCCGGTGCTGTCGCGGATTGCCAATTTCGACGATCTTGACCCGCTGCGAGCCGAGCCCGATGTCGATCTGGTTTTCGTTCGCGCTGGAGAGCGTTTGCCCGCCGATGCAGGGCTTGTGGTGCTACCTGGCTCGAAGTCTACGATCGGTGACCTTCTCGATCTGCGTGAGCATGGGTGGGATCGCGATATTGCTGCCCATGTGCGCCGCGGCGGTCGCGTCATCGGCATTTGCGGCGGCTATCAGATGCTCGGCCATACCGTTTACGATCCGCTCGGTATCGAGGGATCGGTGACCGAGACGCCCGGATTGGGTCTTTTGGATATCGAGACGGAAATGGCTCCAGAAAAGACGGTACGGAATAGCACTGCCGTTTCCAAGGAATATGATGTGCCGCTATCGGGCTATGAAATCCATCTTGGCGTCACGCGGGGTCCGGACTGCGAGCGGCCATCGACCATGATCGACGGGCGGCCCGATGGAGCCATATCGCCGGATGGCCGTGTTATGGGCACATACCTGCATGGTCTTTTCAGCAGCGATGCTTACCGGGCGAAGCTGCTGGCAAGCTTCGGCCTTTCCGGCGAGCGCATGAACTATCGTGCCAGCGTCGATGCGGCTCTGGACGAGGTTGCGGCAGAGCTGGAAAGTGTACTCGATCCCGCCTGGCTCGACGGTCTGGTCGCCTAAAGTTCCCCCGACACTTCCCGCCGCCGGCGGTCGAGTTCTTCGCTGTAGCGGCGCAGCGTATAGCTCTCCGTCAGCAGACCGATGACCTTGCGCTCGATCAGGTCGTTGACCACGACGAGCGCTTCGCTCTTCGTCTGCTCGAACATGGCGGCTGCCTGCTTGGCGTTCATCTGCGGCTGCAGGAATTCGTTACGCAGCCGGATGAAATCGGAAAGGCCGTGCTCCTCGTCGTCTTTTTCGATCGGGCTCGCATAGACGTCGGGCACGAGAACCATTCCGGAATATTTCTCGTTCTTGTCGATCAGGATGACGCGCTGCGCCGAGCCGATCGGAAAATTCTTGCGGAATTCCTCGATGCTCATGTCGATGCTGCCCGTGTGCACGTCGGGGCGCATCATGCGGGCGACCGTCAGATTGCGGATCCAGCCGACATCGTGGGCGCTGCGGATGCTCTCGCCGCGCAAATGGAAGCGCCATGTGGCGAAGGAGTAGCCGAAGGTCGTGCGCACCACCAGCGACGAGGTGATGACGGCGGCCAGCACCAGGGCAGTGATCGGAAAGTCCCCGGTGATTTCAAGCGCCAGGAAGGTCATGGTCAGCGGGCCGCCGATGATGGCAACGGCCAGCGAGCTCATGCCGACGACGGCATAGACGACCGGCGTCAGCGTGGCATGATCGAAATAGGGTGCACAATAAGCGAAGATCTTGCCGAGCAGCGCGCCCATGAACAGCGAAGCGAAGAAGAGGCCGCCTCTGAAGCCGGAGCCGATCGATATTGCGGAGGCGAGCGATTTCAGTAGGAATAGACCCAGCAAGGCGCCCAGCGTCACGTCCGTAGACAGATTGAGATGCAGCGCGCCATGCCCGGCAGACAGGACCTGCGGCGAAATCAGCGCCAGTGTTCCGACGACGAGCCCGCCGAGCGCGGGCCGGAAAGGCGGCGCGATGGAACTCTTGCGTGCCAATTCTTCGACCCAGGCGACGCCCTGCATGATCAGGATGCCGATACCGGCGCAGAAGGCACCAAGCAGGATGGCTGGAAGATAATCCGCCGGAACGATCGCCCCGAAATGATCGATATCGATGGCGAAGTCATCGCCGGCAAGCAGTCTTGCAATCATCGTCGATATCAGTGCCGAGACGACGACAGGGGTTAGCGTCAGGATCGAATAGCTGCCGATGATGAGCTCAAAGGCATAGAAGGCACCGGTGAGCGGCGCATTGAATGCTGCGGCAATAGCACCCGCAGCACCGCAGCCGACGAGCATGCGCAGGTCTGCGCGGCGCATCTGCATCTTATAGCCGAATTTGGAGGCAATGCCGGCCGCGAGCTGCGTGTAACCCGCTTCAAGCCCGACGGACGCGCCGAATCCATTCGAGATCAGGTTCTGCACGGCGACGATGATGCTGTCGGTAAGCGACATCCGGCCGCCATGCAGCGCATTGGCTTCGATCGGGTCGACCATCGGCTTCTTGCGCGTGCGCGACAATATGTAGAGCAATATGCCGAGAATGATGCCGCCTGCGATCGGTGCGATGAACAACACCGATTTGTCGGGAATCGCCATTGCTGCCGAACTCAAGCGTTCGTAGTCGGTTATACCGTAGATGACGCTGTGAAGCTTGCGCGAGATATAGCTCATCGCGGTGACGGCACAGCCGGACGCTATTCCCACCAGCGCGCCGGCAAAAACAAGTCCCAGCTCGCCACGGCGCAGCAATGCCCTGAAGCGACCGAGATCGAATAGGACCGAGAAGACGCCGAGACGTCGCGGTTGGAATTTCTGCAGCATTGGAAGCGGACGATACGTTTTGCTCGAATGTGAGGGCTTACCTTCTATAAACTCCTAACATCAAAGAAATACGGCAAAAAAGCCGCTGGTTTTATGGGAATTTTCAACCGAATTCGCAATCAGGATGGCGCAGGTCGCATCCATGCCCTTGATTGACTTGAACTCAGTGAAAGCCTAATCATTGCGGCATAACGAATGGTTCCTGAGCGGCGATCTGCCGCATGGGATGAAAAGGGAATGTGAAGGGGCGGACCCAATCCGGGCGTTCTCATCACAGCCGACCCCGCGACTGTAGAGCGGTCAGGGTCTTTCGTTCGGTTTGAAGTCTATTTCGTCGATGGTTCGCATGGGGCGAACGGGGGCGAGGCAGGCGCAAATCGAAAAAGCCACTGGTGTGGCATCATGATTAACCGGGGCTGGACGCCTCTTATTCTACGAATCGTCCGCCTTTTCATGATGCATTGCCGGGAAGGTGAGAAAGATCCGCTGGCGCACGATCGGGGGCGACCGGTTTCGGTCCGCCCCCGTCGCGTCGCCTCATCCGCGAGCCAGGAGACCTGCCATGCGTGCCGGGCGCAGAGCCTGTTTTGGGACGCGAGTTCCGCTGCCAGCACGGAGGTTGTCATGGCGCAAGACGAGTTTTCGGCGTGTAGGCGCCTGTTTCCCGGTTCCAGCGACGTGCTGCCGACCCTCGCTTTTGCTCGAGAGCGGGCATAACGCATGTCGTCTTCGATTTCCCAAGCGGTCTTCGTTCTTGGCGGCGCGCGCTCCGGCAAATCCAGGTTTGCAGAATCGCTGGTGTCGGATACCGGCCTCGAATGTCACTATGTGGCGACAGGGCGGGCGTGGGATGACGAGATGCGCGAGCGCATCGCCAAGCATCGTGCCGATCGCGGCGATCTATGGCAGACGCATGAGGAGCCTATGGATCTCGTCGGGCAGCTTGCCGCTATCGACGCGGAGGGGCGGGCGGTGCTTATCGACTGCCTGACGCTCTGGGTGACCAATCTGATGATGGCCGAGCGGGATATGGCGGCAGAATTTGCCGCTCTCACTGCATTTCTGCCGACTGCGCGATCAAGGCTCGTTCTCGTCTCCAACGAGGTGGGCTTGGGAATCGTACCAGAAAATCGCATGGCGCGCGAATTTCGCGATCATGCCGGCCGCCTGCACCAGATGGTCGCGGCGGCGAGTGCCGAAGTTTATTTTATCGCAGCGGGCTTGCCGCTGAAAATGAAGGGCTGATCCATATGAACCAGGAAAAGATTCCCGCCACCGTCATCACTGGCTTCCTGGGAGCCGGCAAGACGACGATGATCCGCAACCTCCTGCAGAATGCCGGCGGCAAGAAGATCGCGCTGATCATCAACGAGTTCGGCGACCTCGGCGTTGATGGCGACGTGCTGAAGGGCTGCGGTGCGGAGAACTGCACGGAAGATGACATCATCGAGCTGACCAATGGCTGCATCTGCTGCACCGTCGCCGACGACTTCATCCCGACGATGACGAAGCTTCTGGAGCGCGATGCGCGCCCGGATCATATCGTCATCGAAACATCAGGCCTTGCCCTGCCGCAGCCGCTGGTTGCCGCCTTCAACTGGCCTGACATTCGCACCCATGTCACCGTCGACGGCGTCATCACGGTGGTCGACAGCGCGGCTGTTGCCGCCGGCCGTTTCGCCGACGATCACGACGCCGTAGAGGCTGCTCGCGTCGAGGACGACTCGCTTGATCACGAAAGCCCGATCGAGGAACTGTTCGAGGATCAGCTGACCTGCGCCGATCTGATCGTGCTCAACAAGACCGATCTGATCGACACTGATGGTCTCGGCCGCGTCCGCGCCGAAGTAGCCTCGCGCACCGCCCGCAAGCCGACAATCATCGAGGCCAAGAACGGCGATGTGCCCGCCACTGTCCTGCTCGGCCTCGGGATCGGCACGGAAGACGATATCGTCAACCGCAAATCTCACCACGAGTTGGAGCACGAGGATGGCACGCCGCATGACCACGACGAGTTCGACAGCTTCGTCGTCGAACTCGGCCCGATTGCCGATCCGGCCGCCTTCGTCGATGCGCTGAAGGGCGTGATTGCGGAGCATGATGTGCTGCGCCTCAAGGGCTTCGTCGATGTCCCCGGCAAGCCCATGCGCCTGCAGCTTCAGGCCGTCGGCAGCCGCATCGACACCTATTTCGATCGCGCCTGGACGCCGGGTGAAGCCCGCGCGACCCGGCTTGTCGTGATCGGCCTGCATGAGATGGACGAGACGATCGTTCGCAAGGCGATCGAAGCATTGGTCTAAGGGAAATCCATGCACCTTCTCCTGGCTCAAAAGGGAACCATCAGCGACGGAGAGGAGGCGATCGATCTCGGGCAGTCGCCCGGCGATATCCTCTTTCTGTCGGCTGCCGATACCGAGCTTGCGGCTATTGCCGCAGCCCACGGAGAGGGCGGCCGTTCCCTTCGGCTTGCAAGCCTGATGAGCCTCAAGCATCCGATGTCCGTCGATACCTATATCGAGAGAACGGCGCGGCATGCGAAGCTCATCATCGTGCGGGCGCTCGGAGGAGCAAGCTACTTCCACTATGCGCTGGAAGCGCTGCATGCCTGTGCAGCGCGCCAGGGTGCCTTGATCGCGGTGCTGCCGGGAGATTCGAAACCCGATCCCGGGCTAACGCCATTTTCCAACGTCGCACTCGATGATCTCAATGCGCTCTGGTCCTATCTGATCGAGGGCGGCGAGGCGAATTCGCGGGCGTTTCTCGCCTATGCCGAGGCGATGCTCTCAGGCGCCGAGAAGCCGATGCCCGCCGTACCCTTGATGAAGGCCGGGATCTGGTGGCCGGGGCGGGGCGTGATCGGCGTCGAAGAGTGGCGGAGAGTCTCCAAAGCGGAGATGGTGATCCCTGCAGGATTCGAACCTCCGACCGTCGCGATTTCCTTCTATCGGGCGTTGGTTCAGAGCGGTGAAACCAGACCTGTCGAAGCCATGATAGAGGCGCTTATCGCTGAGGGCATGCGGCCGTTGCCGGTCTTTGCCTATAGCCTCAAGGACGCCGTGTCGGTCGGTATTCTCGAAAGTGTCTTTACCGAGCTGAAACCGGGCGTGGTCATCAATGCCACGGGCTTTGCCGTTTCGGCACCCGGTGCAGATCGTCAGGCGACGGTGCTGGAAACGGGCGATGCCGTCGTTCTGCAAGCCATCTTCTCGGCGTCGCCGAAGGAGGCGTGGGAGGAATCTTCGCAGGGGCTTTCGGCGCGCGATCTCGGCATGAACGTGGCGCTCCCCGAGGTCGACGGGCGCGTTCTCGCCCGCGCCGTGTCCTTCAAGGCTGCGGCCCGCTATGATGAAAGGGTCGAGGCCAATATCGTTGCCAGCGAGCCACTTCAGGATCGCATGCGCTATACGGCGCGGCTTGCGGCCAATTGGGCGCGGCTGCGCAATACGCCGCCCGGCGATCGCCGTGTTGCGCTTGTCATGGCGAACTATCCCAATCGCGATGGTCGCCTGGGCAATGGCGTCGGGCTCGATACGCCGGCCGGCACGATCGAAGTGCTGAAGGCGATGCGGGCGGCCGGTTACGGCGTTGCCGATCTGCCTGCCGATGGCGACGCGCTGATGCGGCACCTAGCGGAAGGGCCGACAAATTCGGGGCATGACGGCCGCATGGTCCGCGAGAGGCTTTCCTTCAGCGATTACGAGGATTTCTTCTCGTCGCTTCCTAAACAGATTCAGGATGAGATTACGGCGCGCTGGGGCGGGCCGGCGGCGGATCCTTACGCGATTGGTGACGGCTTTGCTCTGCCGTTCGCCCGCTTCGGCGACGTGCTTATCGGTATCCAGCCGGCGCGCGGCTACAATATCGATCCGAAGGAGAGCTACCATTCTCCCGATCTCGTGCCGCCGCACGGCTATCTTGCCTTCTATGCCTTCCTGCGCCGCTCTTTCGATGCGCATGCGGTCATTCACATGGGCAAGCACGGCAATCTCGAATGGCTGCCGGGCAAGGCGTTGGCGCTGTCGGAAAATTGCTATCCGGAAGCAATCCTCGGACCACTGCCGAACCTCTATCCCTTCATCGTCAACGATCCCGGCGAGGGCACGCAGGCCAAGCGCCGCACGAGCGCCGTCATCATCGATCACCTGACGCCGCCGCTGACGCGTGCCGAAAGCTATGGCCCGCTGAAGGATCTGGAAGCGCTGGTCGACGAATATTACGAGGCTTCCGGCGGCGATCCCCGCCGCATCCGTCTGCTGCGTAAACAGATCCTCGATCTCGTCGCCGATATCGGGCTAGATCAGGATGCCGGCATCGCCAAGGGCGAGGGCGAAGACGAGGCCTTGCGCAAGCTCGATGCCTATCTCTGCGACCTCAAGGAAATGCAGATCCGCGATGGGTTGCACATTTTCGGCGTCTCGCCCGCTGGGCGGTTGTTGACGGATTTGACGGTGGCGCTGGCAAGGGTGCCGCGCGGGCTGGGCGAGGGTGGCGATCAGAGTCTGCAGCGGGCGATTGCTCGAGATGCGTTCGTGGGTGCAGAGCATAGGGAGGGTGCGGCACCCCCCTCTGTCGCTTTCGCGACATCTCCCCCACAAGGGGGGAGATCGGTGGTCCGCGGAGCTTCCTCGGATCAAACCAAGATCGAATCCGCTGATGTTGTCGATAAAGGGGCAGGAGAGACGGGCGGCATACTCCCACCAATCTCCCCCCTTGTGGGGGAGATGTCAGCGAAGCTGACAGAGGGGGGTATCCCTCCGAACAAGCCATTCGACCCCTTGGATTGCGACATGGCCGCCGAATGGACCGGCTCGCGTCCCACAATCCTCCAAGATGTCTCGGGTGCCTCCTGGCGTACCCAAGGCGATACCGTCGAACGCATCGAACTCCTGGCCGCAAAGCTCGTGAATGGCGAAACGGCCTGCCCGGAGAACTGGCCCAACACTCGCATGGTTCTCGGCGAGATTGGCTCGAAGCTCCAGCCTTCCATCCTCGCTTGCGGCGACGCGGAAATCGCAGCTCTGCTCAAAGGCCTCGACGGTCGTTTCGTACCTCCCGGCCCATCCGGCGCACCGACCCGTGGCCGGCCGGATGTTCTGCCGACGGGGCGCAATTTCTATTCGGTCGACAGCCGTGCGGTTCCGACGCCGGCTGCCTACGAGCTCGGCAGGAAATCGGCCGAATTGCTCATCCGCCGCTATGTTCAGGATCATGGCGAATGGCCCGTTTCCTTCGGCATGACAGCCTGGGGCACATCGAACATGCGCACGGGTGGCGACGATATCGCGCAGGCGCTGGCGTTGATTGGTGTCAAGCCGGTCTGGGACATGACCTCACGCCGCGTCACCGGCTATGAGATCATCCCGCCTGCCATGCTCCGGCGGCCGCGAGTCGATGTCACACTGCGCATCTCCGGCTTTTTCCGTGATGCGTTTCCCGAGCAGATCGCCTTGTTCGATAGGGCAGTCCGCGCGGTCGGCATGCTCGATGAGGATGCAACGGATAATCCGATTGCGGCGCGTATGCGCGGCGAGATCGCGCGGCTTGAGGTCGCCGGGTTGGACACCGCGTCTGCCAGTCGTCGTGCGGGCTATCGCATCTTCGGGTCGAAACCCGGCGCTTATGGAGCTGGTCTGCAGGCGCTGATCGATGAGAAAGGCTGGGAGCGGCGCGCGGATCTGGCGGAGGCCTATCTCGTCTGGGGCAGCTATGCCTATGGCGCCGGCGAGGAGGGCAGGGCGGAGCGGGGCGTCTTCGAAGAGCGTTTGCGTTCGATCCAGGCGGTCGTGCAGAACCAGGACAATCGCGAGCACGATCTGCTCGACAGCGACGATTATTATCAGTTCGAGGGCGGCATGGCAGCCGCGGCCGAGCAGCTTGGCGGCGCGCGTCCCTCGATCTATCATAACGACCATTCGAGGCCGGAAAAGCCTGTAATCCGCTCGCTTGAAGAGGAGATCGGTCGGGTGGTGCGCGGGCGCGTCGTCAACTCCAAGTGGATCGAGGGCATCATGCGCCATGGCTACAAGGGCGCCTTCGAAATTGCGGCAACGGTAGATTATCTCTTTGCCTTCGCAGCGACGACCGGTGCGGTCCGCAATCATCATTTCGAGGCCGTCTATCAGGCCTTCGTTATCGATCAGCGCGTGCGTGATTTCATGGCAGAGAAGAATCCGGCTGCACTCAGGGAGATGCGGGAACGTCTGCTCGAGGCGATCGATCGCCAGCTTTGGACACCGAGAAGCAATTCGGCGCGGTTCGATTTGGAAAGCCTGAAGGAGGGCCGGGAGGCGGCGGTATGAGTACGGTCGACGAGCTTCTGACCGCCTTTCGGGATTATCTGCAATCGCGCAGTGATCCAGTGCTACGGCATTTCATTGAAGGCTTCGACTGGTCGATGAAGAAGCGCTTGCTCGTGCCGCAGGACTTGCCCGTCGTCGATTATCTTCGAAAACATGATCGGTCTCGCGATGGGGCGGAAGGCGTGCTGCTTGGCAGGCTCTTTCAAGCCGCGGACGAATTGCATTGGGCACAGACCTACAGCATCACCGATTTCGGCGCGGATTTCCTCGAGAGATACGGCTGGGTCGAGCTTTTTGGCACGCGCGGGCATTTCACAAACAAAGAAATGGCCGGCGGTTTTCTCTTGCTTGGTCCCGGCGTGCACTATCCGGATCATCATCACGAGGCGGAGGAAATCTATATTCCTCTGACCGACGGCTCGCTGTGGAGCAAGGATGCCCAACCGTTCCTGCCGCGCTGGTCGGGTGAGATCATCCATCACCCCTCGAATATCCGCCACGCGATGCGCACGGAAGATCAGCCGCTTGTCGCGCTCTACATCTGGCGTGGCGGGCCGCTGGCACAGAAATCGATAATATCAGGGAGAATGCAATGAGCGACGAATTGGCCGAAACCGGTGCGGGCGTGCCGAAGAACGACGATGCCCGTCACGCCGACAAGATGGCCAAGAAGAAGGCCGCGCGCGACAAAATCATGGCGACCAAGACCGACGAGAAGGGCTTGATCATTGTCCATACAGGTAAGGGCAAGGGAAAATCCTCCTCCGCCTTCGGTATGATCTTCCGCCACATCGCCCATGGAAAGCCGAGCGCGGTGGTGCAATTCATCAAGGGCGCCATGTGGACCGGCGAGCGCGACCTGATCGAAAAGCATTTCTCCGACCTCTGCCAGTTCCATACGATGGGTGAAGGCTTTACCTGGGAGACGCAGGATCGCGCCCGCGACGTTGCGGCGGCCACGGCTGCCTGGGAAAAGGCCAAGGAACTGATCCGCGATGAGCGCAACTCCATGGTGCTGCTGGATGAGATCAATATCGCGCTTCGTTACGATTACCTCGACATCAACGAGGTGCTGGAGTTCCTCAAGAACGAAAAGCCTTACATGACCCATGTCGTCTTGACGGGCCGCAACGCCAAGGAAGAGCTGATCGAGATTGCCGATCTCGTGACCGAGATGGAATTGATCAAGCATCCTTTCCGCTCGGGTATCAAAGGGCAGCCGGGCGTCGAGTTCTGATCGCGGGCGGCTGTCAACCGCCCGGCAGCATCGTCTTCAGTTTTTCCGCCGTCTGCGGGTTTGCGGGAAAGAAGGATTCGATCGCCAGCTCCGACAGGGTGACATCGACAGGCGTTCCGAAGACGGTCGTTGTGGATAGAAACGAGAGATGTCCCGTATCGGTGACAAGCTCCAGCGGCACGGCAATGCCGGCGAAATCCCGTTCCGGAGCCGTCGATTTTGGCGCAGCCGGTGCGGGATAGGCGGATAATTCCGCCAGCAGTTTTGTCAACACGGGATCGCCGGTTGCCGATATCTGCTGGCGCAGGCGCTCCAGCAGATGCGCACGCCATTCGGAGAGATTGGCGATCCGCGGCGCCAAGCCATGTGGATGCAGGCTCAGCCGCAGGACATTGATCGGCCCTTCGGTCAGCGAGGCATCCGTCACGCCGGCAAGCAATGGTGCCACGGCGGCATTGGCAGCGATCAGCGTCCAATGCCGGTCGATGGCCAGAGCTGGGAAGGGCTCGTGCCCCTTCAGCAGCATGTCGATGGCATGGCGTGCCGGAGCAAGCGCCGGGTCGTCCAGTTTGCGCTCCGGAAAGACCGGCGCAAATCCAGCCGCCAGGAGCATCGGATTGCGTTCGCGCAAGGGAACGCCGAGCCGTTCGGCGAGATGCATCAGCATCTCGCGGCTTGGAAGCGCCCGCCCGCTCTCGATGAAGCTCAGATGCCGTTGCGATATATCGGCTTCAAGGGCGAATTCGAGCTGGCTCAGGCGGCGGCGCTGCCGCCATTCGCGCAGGTGGTCGCCGAGAGAGCGGGCCGGGTTCATCATGCGGCGGCCGGCAGCTGGTCGATGAAGCCGTGAACGGACTTCAGCTGTTCGCCTTCTAGAATTGCGAAATCCGTGCCCTTGATCAGCGGCTCGGCATCGGCCGGGCCGAAACCCCACGAGAAGCGGAGATGGTCGCCGTAGCGATCGCCGTTCGTGAGGAGGGTGAAGCGAAAGCCCGGGAAGCGCTCGTGCGCCGCCGTGACCAGCGCGTGAATCTCTTCGCGATTGCGCGCGCGCATCATCGGGTCGACATAGCTGCAGTCTTCCGTCCATACCTCGGCGATGAGCGCACGCCGGCGGTCGGTATCGGCCTCGTTCCAGACGGCGATATAGCGGTCTGCGATGGTGTTCGCATCAGTCATCGGTCAACTCCTTTGGATCGCCTGAACCGTTCAGGCAGGGCGATCATCGGCTCGTACCGAAGCACTATCAATTACGTCGGAGGTAATCAAAGGTGCGTTTCTTACAGCCCCAGCCAGATCCTGACGGGATGGGTGGGATCCGCCAGCAGCTTGATCGCAAAGGCTATGCAGACGATCACGAGCAGCGGCTTGATCAGTTTCGCACCGATGCGCATGGCGAGTCGCGAACCAAGCTGGGCGCCGAGGAATTGGCCGAGCCCCATCGTCAGACCGACTTTCCAGAGGATGGCGCCGGAGGAGATGAAGACGATCAGGCCACCGAGATTGGAGCCGAAATTGAGCAGCTTCGTATGCGCCGTCGCCTTCAAGAGGCCGAAGCCGGCGAGAGTCACGAAGGCGAGCATCAGGAACGAGCCGGTTCCAGGGCCGAAGGCGCCGTCATAGAAGCCGATCAGCGGCACGAACGTTACGCCGAAGAGTCCGGCGCTCATGCGCCGATGCTTTTCGATATCGCCGAGATTGGGTTTCAGGGCGAAATAGAGCGCAATTGCGATCAGCAGGAAGGGCAGGATGATGCGCAGAACCTGGCTCGGCATGATGGTCGCCAGCAATGCACCGAGCATGCCTCCGATCACAGCCATCGCCGCCATCGGAAGCTGTTCGCGAAGTTGCACGTGTCCTTGCCGGGCATAGGCGATCGTTGCGGAGGCTGCGCCGCAGATGGACTGCACCTTGTTCGTGCCGAGGGTCTGCAGCGGCGGAATACCGGCCAGCAGCATGGCAGGCACGGTAATCAGCCCACCGCCGCCGGCGATCGAATCGACGAAACCAGCGAAGAACGCGGCGGCAAAGAGCAAAAGCAGCAGTTGAAATGTGATGTCTGGCAAGGTGGGGAACTCTGAGGCGGGAATTAAACGGCCTTCTGGCACTTCGATCGCCGCAAGGCAATTGCTATCAGGGCATATCAGGCGAAATTGACGCGTCGAAACGTGCCCGCTACAGCTGTCATCTCGGTCGATGCTGTTGGGAGCGACTATGACGATCTACGCCAATTCCACCCGCCGCTATCTTCTGGGTCTTGGCTGCGAGCGCGGCACGGACTGGAATGAGGTGCGGATGCTTGCGGAAAGAGCCTTTCAGGAGGCTGGGATCGTAAGCGAGCAGGTTCTGGCCGTCGTGTCGATCGACACGCGCATGGATGAACCGGCGATCCTGGAGACCGCCACGCATTTTCGCCTCCCGGCGCGCTTCTTCAAGGCAGCTGCACTGGAGCGGGAGACACCCAGGCTGAAGAACCCGTCCGAGATTGTTTTTGCGCATGTCGGTTGCCACGGTGTTGCCGAGGCTGCTGCGCTTGCGGCCGCCGGCTCGGATTCGGAGCTGGTGCTGCCCAAGATCAAGTCCAGCTTCGCCACGGCAGCGATCGCCAGGATCGCTTGAAGAGCGAATTCGCCACGCAAATCTCACAAATGCTCCATAGGGACATCGTCATGGCATTCCGCCACCGGCGGTTCTCGTGTATGCCGATGGGTCAAGCATGATCCGCGACGGGAGGAAATTTCCGGAAGATCAAGCTTATTCAGTATGTTGATAAGGAAAAATCATGCAAAAGGTCATTTATGATACGGATCCGGGCGTTGACGACGCCATGGCGCTTCTCTTCCTGCATCGTCACCCGAATATCGACCTTCTTGGCGTGACGACGGTTTTCGGCAATGCTTCGGTCGACACGACGACCCGCAACGCGCTGTTCCTGAAGCGCGAGTGGAATATTCCGTGCCCGGTTGCGCGCGGCGCCAGCGTCACTTTCGATCCTTCGCGGCATGAGCGGCCATGGCCGACAATGGTTCACGGTCATAACGGTCTCGGCGACATCGACGTGCCTGACACGATCGATCTGCCGACCGATCCCCGGCCAGCCTATCAGTTTATCATCGACACGGTTCGCGCGCATCCGGGGGAGGTTACCCTAGTTGCCGTCGGCCGCATGACCAATCTGGCTCTGGCGCTGAAGCATGATCCAGATATCGCCAAGCTCGTGAAAGGTGTCGTCATCATGGGCGGCAATTTTTACGTACCAGGCAATGTCTCTCCGGTCGCGGAGGCCAATATTCACGGCGATCCGGAAGCGGCCGATTTCGTCATGACAGCAGCCTGGAAAGTCGTCGTGGTCGGTCTGGACGTGACCTCGGTGACGACCATGAGCCGCGGCTATCTGGCAGATATGGCCAAGGCAGGCGGCCCTTCGGTGCAGCTTTTAGCCGACCTCTCGCAGTCCTACATCGATTTCTACAAGCATGCGGTCGAAGACGGCATGATGGTCCATGATAGCTGCGCTTGCGTCTACGTCGTGGCACCAGAGCTGTTCGACACGATCGAGGGATCGATCCGCGTCGTCTGCGGCGGTATTGCCGACGGCCAGACGATTATCAAGCAGGACGGCCGCCGCTTCCCGCCCGGCGATTGGGACAATCTGCCGAGCCAGATCGCCTGCACCGGCATCCGCTCGCAGCAGGTTCTCGACCTGATCCGCGACGTGATTCTGGGCAAGGTGAAGCATTAAACCCCGTGAAGGGGGGCATGGCGCCCCCTTCACAATTCGCTGAAGACCATTCTCCAGTTCTATTAAGAGCCTATCTGAGTGTCCGGATATATCGAGTCCGGGACGCAGTGATCGATCGACGTGTTTTCCGTGTCCTGTCGCCGTTGGAAAAGCTCATAGCGTGCTGTCGCTCATGTCGAAGAGATGCATGACGTAATGTCCGCAATGGGAGCGATGTCGAACGGAGATCGCCTTATCCCGTTCTCAACATTGCAATTTCGCCCATCCGGGCATAGGACACATGGGATGAACGATACCGCCTTTTCCAATCTGCCGGCCCTGGAGCCGGGGTCCGTCTGGCTCGTCGGTGCCGGGCCGGGCGATCCGGGGCTTTTGACCCTGCTGGCCGCCAAGGGATTGGCCGAGGCGGATGTCATTGTGCACGATGCGCTTGTCAATGAAGATTGCTTTAAACTCGCCCGCTCTGGCGCGGTGCTGGAATATGCCGGCAAGCGCGGCGGCAAGCCTTCCGCCAAGCAGCGGGATATCTCGCTGCGCCTGGTGGAACTGGCGCGGGCCGGCAAGCGCGTTCTGCGTTTGAAGGGCGGCGATCCCTTCGTTTTCGGGCGCGGCGGCGAGGAAGCGCTGACGCTTGTCCAGCACGGCATTCCCTTCCGCATCGTGCCCGGCATCACGGCTGGGATCGGTGGTCTGGCCTATGCCGGCATTCCCGTTACCCATCGCGACGTCAACCATGCCGTCACCTTCCTGACTGGTCATGACTCCTCCGGCGTCGTACCGGACGCGATCGATTGGGACGCGATCGGCAAGGGATCGCCCGTTATCGTCATGTATATGGCGATGAAGCACATTGCCCAGATCAGCGCGAATCTTATTGCCGCCGGCCGATCGGCGGACGAACCTGTTGCCTTCGTCTGCAATGCCGCGACATCCTCGCAGCACGTTTTGGAGACGACGCTCGGGCGCGCGCCCGACGATGTCGAAGCCTCGGGCCTCGAGCCGCCCGCCATAGTCGTCGTCGGCGAGGTGGTGAAATTGCGGCCGTCGCTCGATTGGCTGGGCGCGCTTTCCGGCCGCATATTGCTGCCAGCAACTGAAAGCCCGGGGGAAAGCGGACGCAAGGTGTCAGCATGAGCGGGCTTCTGATCGCGGCACCCTCATCAGGCTCCGGCAAGACCACATTCACGCTCGGTCTGCTGCGGGCACTGCGAAACAGGGATGTTGCGGTCGCGTCCGGCAAGGCCGGGCCGGATTATATCGATCCTGCCTTTCACGCAGCAGCGCTCGGATCCTCCTGTCTCAACTTCGATCCCTGGGCCATGCGCGCCGAACTGATTTCCGCCAATGCCGCGCTTCATCGTGCCGGCGGACGGATGCTCGTGATCGAGGGGATGATGGGCCTGTTCGACGGTGCTGCCGATGGCACTGGAACTCCGGCCGATCTTGCCGCCCTGCTTGGCCTTTCCGTCGTGCTCGTCGTCGACTGCTCGCGTATGTCGCAATCGGTTGCAGCGGTCGTCAGCGGCTTTGCTAATTTCCGGGCCGATATCCGCATTGCCGGCGTCGTGCTCAATCGCGTCGCCAGCGACAGGCATGAGAAAATGCTGCGCCAGGCGTTGGACGCAGTGCGCATGCCTGTTGTCGCCGTTATCCGCAGTGATACCAGCCTGGCATTGCCGGAGAGGCATCTCGGTCTTGTGCAGGCGGGAGAGCACGGTGCACTCGAGCAGTTTATCGAGGCGGCTGCCGAGGTCGTCTCGAAAGCCTGCGATTTCGATCTGCTCTTGCGCGCAGCACACCAGCATCTCGTTCGCACGTCAGCGGCCAATATCGCGCGGCTTATGCCGTTCGGCCAGCGCATTGCCGTGGCGCGGGATATTGCCTTCGCCTTCTGCTACGAACATATGCTGCTTGGCTGGAAGCGGCGCGGCGCCGAAATCTCCTTCTTCTCCCCACTTGCGGACGAGGCGCCGTCGGTCGATGCCGACGCCGTCTATCTGCCGGGCGGCTATCCGGAATTACACGCCGGAAAGCTTGCCGCTGCCCAGCGGTTCCAAGAGGGCGTAAAGACTGCCGCGGCGCGCGGGGTGCGCATCTATGGCGAGTGCGGCGGCTATATGGTGCTCGGTGAGGGGCTTGTCGATGCGGCAGGTGCGCGCCATGAAATGCTAGGCCTCTTGCCCGTTGTTACCAGCTACGAGAAACGACAGCGCCATCTTGGCTATCGGCGTGTGGTGCCGCTTGCCGGCTCCTTCTTCGACAAGCCGATGACGGCGCACGAGTTTCATTATTCGACCATCGTATCGGAAGGTGAGGCGGACCGTCTGTTTGCCGTGAGGGATGCGCTCAATAACGATCTTGGTGCCGCTGGCTTGCAGCGTGGCAATGTTGCCGGCTCCTACATGCATTTGATCGATCTCGCCGGTGACGCCGCATGACCAGCAGGATTGTCCATGGAGGCGGCATCACGGCTGCGGCACGCCAATATGGCGGGCGTCCGGAGGAATGGCTGGATCTGTCGACCGGCATCAATCCCAATCCGGTGACGCTGCCGGAAATCCCCGTTGCGGCATGGCATAGGCTGCCTGACCAGCATTTGCAGGAGCGGGCGCGGGAAGCGGCGAGGAACTATTACCGGAGCGGCGATATTCTGCCGTTGCCGGTTCCCGGCACGCAGTCCGTCATTCAATTGCTTCCGAGGCTGGTGCCCGGTGGCAGCGCCGCAATCCTCTCGCCGACCTATGGCGAATATGCAAGAGCCTTCACACTGGCGGGGCTGCAGGTCCGCCAGGTTTCGACGCCTGCCGAACTTACCGCCGACGACAGGCTCGTGGTTGCCGTCAATCCCAACAATCCTGATGGGCGGAGGTTACCCATTGAGCAGTTGCGGGACTTGCA
The DNA here is from genome assembly GCF_009176305.1 of Martinezella dioscoreae. Taxonomy (GTDB): domain Bacteria; phylum Pseudomonadota; class Alphaproteobacteria; order Rhizobiales; family Rhizobiaceae; genus Rhizobium; species Rhizobium dioscoreae. Next base: position 1,054,211 of record NZ_BLAJ01000001.1, read on the forward strand.
CGACAGGTTACGGAGCCAAGGTGGGATCCTTCTTGTCGACGAGGCCTTTGGCGATATGGAGCCGGCAGCGAGCGTGGCGCCCTTTGCCGCCTCGATGCCCAACCTCGTCATCTTCCGTTCGTTCGGAAAGTTTTTCGGACTGGCCGGCCTTCGGCTTGGGTTCGTGATTGCTGAGGCCGCGATCCTAACCCGTTTCGAGGATTGGCTCGGTCCATGGGCGGTTTCCGGACCGGCTCTCTCGATTGCCGCGTCGCTCATGGAAGGCGACACAAGCGCCATCCGAAACCGCATTCTTCAACGACATTCGGCGCTGCAGACGGTTCTTCGCCGCTCGAGCCTGCATATTGCGGGAGGCACGGCCCTGTTTGCACTGGTTGCGGACGACCGCGCCGAGGGCATATATACGCATCTCTGCCGTCATCATATTCTGGTCCGCAAGTTCGATTACGCCCGCAATTGGCTGCGCTTCGGGCTCGCTCCAGATGAAGAAGCGGATCAAAGACTCGCCGGGGTATTAGAGGATTATTCGACATGACCGCCGACGAACATTTGCTCATTCTGGTCCTGGCCTTGTTGCTTGACCGCCTCGTCGGCGATCCCGACTGGCTGTGGCAGCGCTTTCCGCATCCGGTCGTGCTGTTCGGCAAGGCGATTTCATCCTTCGACCAGCGGTTCAATGCAAAGCATCTGCCCGGCGTGCTTCGCCGCCGCAACGGACTGATGTCGATCGTCGCACTGCTCATGGGCGCCGTTATCGCCGGCTGGGCCATTCATGGATTTCTCGCCTTCTTCGGCTGGCTCGGCATCCTAGTCGAGGCGGGGCTTGTGGCGGTTTTCATGGCGCAGAAGAGCCTGGCCGATCATGTCGAGCAAGTTTCGCGGGCATTGCGTGCCGATGGTCTGGAAGGCGGGCGTCTCGCCGTGTCGCGCATCGTCGGTCGGGATCCCGAGACGCTGGATGAGCCGGGTATCTGCCGTGCGGCCATCGAAAGCCTTGCCGAGAATTTTTCCGACGGTGTCGTCGCACCGGCGCTGTGGTACGGCGTTTTCGGCCTGCCGGGCCTCTTCTTCTACAAGATGCTCAACACTGCCGATTCGATGATCGGCCACAAATCCGAGACCTATGTCGATTTTGGCCGCGCTGCCGCGCGCCTCGACGATATCGCCAATTGGCCGGCGGCAAGACTCTCCATCCTGTTGATTGCTGCCGGCGCTCTGATCAAACGTGGCATCTCCGCGCTTGGAAATGCGATCCGCATCGCCGTCCGCGATGGCGGGCTGCACCGCTCGCCCAACTCCGGCCGGCCCGAGGCGGCTATGGCCGGCGCGCTCGACATCCAGCTCGCAGGTCCGCGAATCTATGGCGGTGAGCTCGTACGCGAGCCGATGATCAACGGCTCCGGCCGCGACACTGCTACGGTCAACGACATCGAAGCCGGCATTTCCATATTTTATTCCGCCTGTACTATGCTGACGCTTCTCGCTTTCTTGGGTTTCCTGCTGCTCTTGTGAGCGTCCCTAAATTAAGCAATCGCTCACTATATGTATTAATTTGGTATAATCAGCATAGCGATAGACTCTCCCATCGTCTGAATTGCTTCATAAGGAAGCAAACAGTCGGAGGGGCAAGATGAGGCGTATCGCGTTCGCAGTAACGGCATGCCTGTGCATGCAATTCCACACCGTTTCGGCCCATGCCGGGACTGTTCTTGCAGTGGTCGATCTTCGATCGCAAACAATGACCGTTTCGGAGGATGGGGCTCTGAAGTATCGCTGGCGAGTGTCGACGGCGCGCCGGGGGTATGTGACGCCGACCGGCTCCTACACGGCCAAATGGCTGTCCAGGGATCACCGCTCGAAGAAATATGACGATGCGCCGATGCCTTACGCCGTGTTCTTCAGCGGCGGCTATGCCATTCACGGCACCTATGAGGTGCGGCGGCTCGGCCGGCCGGCGTCGCATGGCTGCGTGCGGCTCGATACCCGCAATGCCGCCACTTTCTTTGCGATGACATCGGATGCCGGGCTCCACAACACCCGCATCGTGATCAGCGAGTGATCTTTCGCCAACAAGCGCTTTGTCATGCGGTTCGGCCGCAATGCTGCCGCATCTCGCGTCCATGTCGCGCGTGATTTCACAGGTATGACGCGGCAGTCATTTTGCTGTTTGCGCAACACTGTCTTGCCAAATTGCCGGGGTTTCTGGTGGAAACCATTGGCTTTTGGAATGGATTTCCCTATGAGGGGGATGAATTATTATTTCAAGAGGTATGGGCAGTGACTGCTACATTTGACAAAGTTGCCGACATCATCGCTGAAACCAGCGAAATCGACCGTGACACCATCACCCCGGATAGCCACACGATCGACGACCTCGGCATCGACAGCCTGGACTTCCTGGATATCGTTTTCGCGATCGACAAGGAATTCGGCATCAAGATCCCGCTCGAGCAGTGGACGCAGGAAGTCAACGAAGGCAAGGTCTCGACCGAAGAATACTTCGTCCTGAAGAATCTCTGTGCCAAGATCGATGAGTTGCGCGCTGCCAAGGGCTGAGCGACATCCTTGCATTTTTTGACGCCCAGCCGCCTTTGAATATGGCGGCCGGGCGGTTTCATTCTTAAATAGCGTATCCCGCCCGGCGCGTCCTGCATTGCCGGGTTGGATCGGAGGCGTTGATGCTGCTGGAATATTTCCAGATGATCGACAGGGTCGAGTCCGTCGATCTGTCCAAGGGCCAGTTGAAGGCTCATTCCGTCGTTCCGGCGAAAAGCCCTGTTTTCGAAGGCCATTTCCCGGGCATGCCGCTGGTTCCTGGCGTTCTTCTTATCGAAACGATGGCGCAGGCCTCGGGCATGCTGGTGCTTGCTGCGACGAATTTTGCCTACATGCCGTTCCTGATGTCGGTCGATGGCGCGAAGATGCGAACCTTCGTCGAGCCGGAAGCTGAACTCGATATCGAAGCAGATTTGGAACATGAGGGTTCGGGCTTCGCCGTCACCAAGGCGCGTATTACCATTGCCGGAAAGAAGGTTTGCGATGCGCAGTTGAAGCTGCGCACCATGCCGTTTAATGAGGTGCCGCTCGGCGATATCGTGCGCAAGCGGGCAGGCGAAGTCGGGCTTCTCGACGCCATCGCCGCCAACGGTTGATGCTGCCGGCTTGTTCGGCGCCGCATTCGAAGAGGATTGATGAATGAGCAAGGCTCAGAATGATGTGGTGATCACAGGTATCGGCATCGTTACCTGCCAGGGCGTTGGCAAGGACGCGCATGTCGCCTTGCTGACCGCGGACAAGGCGCCGGCGACCATCGTCGAAACCGAGAAGTTCAAGCCCTATCCCGTGCATCCACTGCCCGAAATAGACTGGTCGCAACAGATCCCGAAGCGTGGTGATCAGCGCCAGATGGAAAACTGGCAGCGCATCGGCGTGTTCACCGCCGGTTTGGCGCTCGACGATGCCGGCTTCAAGGATGATCTGGAAGCCTGCGGCACCATGGACATGATCGTGGCGGCCGGCGGCGGCGAGCGCGACATCAATGTCGATACGCTGATTGTCAATGAGGGCCTGAAGCGCAACGACCGCGAGCTGCTGCTGAACGAGAAGCTGACGATCGAATTGCGGCCGACGCTGTTCCTGGCGCAGCTTTCGAACCTACTCGCCGGCAACATCTCGATCGTGCACAAGGTGACGGGTTCGTCGCGCACGTTCATGGGCGAAGAGGCCTCCGGTATTTCGGCAGTGGAGACCGCGTTCCACCGTATCAAGTCCGGTGAATCGAGCCATGCTCTCGTAGGCGGCGCATTTTCCGCCGAGCGGCTCGACATGATCCTGCTGATCGAATCGATCAACGCGCATGCCACTGGTGACTGGCATCCCATCTGGTCGCGCAAGTCGGAAGATGGCGGCGGCATGATCATGGGTTCGCTCAGCGCCTTCCTCATTCTTGAATCGCGTGCGCATGCCGAAGGTCGCGGCGCCCGCATCTATGCGACCATCGATGCCGTCGAGGGCGATCGCGGCCGGCGCGACGAGGGCAAGTTCGAGACGCGACTGGAGCGCATGCTCGCGCCAGCCAAGCAGATGTCCGGCGATGCGACCGTCGTCTTTTCCGGCACGACAGCGATCCCCGATCTTGCCCAGCGCGAAAAGGCAGTGCTCGATGCGCAGCTTCCGGGCTCGGCCATTCGCGCCTATCCCGGCGTTTCCGGCCATGGGCTGGAAAGCCAATTCCCGCTCGGGCTCGCCTTCGCGGCGTTGGCCGTCGCCAGCCAGGCCAAGGTGCCGCCTTTCGATGCTGCGCATGAAAAGCCAATGACTACGGGTGCCCGCAAAGCCGTGGTTACGACCGTCGGCCATGTGCGCGGCGAAGGCATTGCCGTATTGTCAGCTGAAGCCTGAGGAACAGGATATGACCGCTTACAAGGATCATCTCGGACGCCCGATCGTTGCCGTTACCGGCATGGGGATCATCACGTCGCTGGGGCAGGGCCTGCAGGACAATTGGAATGCATTGTCGTCTGGCACTTCCGGCATTCACGGCATTACCCGCTTCCCGACGGACGGCCTTTCGACGCGCATTGCCGGCACCGTGGATTTCATCGATATTCCCGCTCCGAACGCGGTCGAGCGCTCCTATGCTTTCGCCCGCGAAACAACTATTGAAGCTCTGGCTCAAGCCGGGATTTCTGGCGATTTCGACGCGCCGCTGTTCCTGGCTGCGCCGCCGATCGAACCCGAATGGAGCGCCCGTTTCGAACTGGCCGACCGCTCTCCTCCGGCAGATCATGAGGGCGATGCATATGAACGCTTTCTCGCCGCCATGCGCCAGCGTCCCGATCCGGCCTTCCATGAAGCGGCTCTTTTCGGCGCCATTTCCGAGCGCCTTGCCGACCGTTTCGGTACGCGCGGCCTGCCGGTAACGCTGTCGACGGCCTGTGCATCGGGCGTGACGGCAATACAGCTCGGTATTGAGGCGATCCGTCAGGGACGCACCACGCGAGCACTGACTGTTGCTACCGACGGTTCGCTTAGCGCCGAGGCGCTGATCCGCTTCTCGCTGTTGTCAGCGCTGTCGACACAGAACGATCCGCCGACCAAGGCTTCCAAGCCCTTCAGCAAGGACCGTGACGGCTTCGTCATCGCAGAAGGCGCTGCGACGCTGGTGCTGGAATCGCTGGAGGCAGCGGTCGCACGCGGCGCCAAGATCCTCGGCATCATGAAGGGTGCGGGGGACAAGGCCGATTCCTTCCATCGCACCCGGTCTTCACCGGACGGCGGCCCGGCGATCGCGACGATCCGCGCGGCACTGGCCGATGCCGGCATGGCCGAAACCGATATCGGCTATATCAATGCGCACGGCACCTCGACGCCGGAAAACGACAAGATGGAATATGGCGCGATGTCGGCCGTCTTCGGCGAGCGGCTTCCGACCATTCCGGTTTCCTCGAACAAGTCGATGATCGGCCATACGCTGACGGCTGCGGGTGCGGTCGAAGCGGTGTTCTCGCTGCAGACGATGCTGACCGGCACGCTGCCGCCGACCATCAACTACAACAATCCCGATCCGTCGATCATCCTCGACGTGGTGCCGAACAAGAAGCGTGAAAAGCAGGTAAGTGCCGTTCTTTCGAACTCTTTCGGGTTTGGCGGCCAGAATGCCAGCCTTGTCATGGCGCTTGAACCGGCTTAATCGGACTTCTGAAAAACAGGATACAACTGCGCCCGAGAGGCGAGGGACTTTGCCATGCGTGCTTTGCAACTGATCGACGACCGCAAACTTGAGATCACCGATCTGCCGGAGCCGGATGCGCCGGGCGCGGGTGAGGTGACCTTGCGCGTCAAGGCCGTCGCTCTCAATCACATCGATGTGTGGGGCTGGCGCGGCATGGCCTTTGCCAAGCGCAAGATGCCGCTGGTCATCGGCGCGGAGGCTGCCGGCGTGGTCGAAGCGATCGGCCCAGGTGTTGCCAATGTCCTGCCGGGTCAGCTCGTATCGATCTACGGCGCGCGCACCTGCGGTCTTTGCCGCCATTGCCGCGAAGGACGTGACAATCTGTGCGAACATGTCGGTGGCGTCCACGGTTTCCATCTCGATGGTTTCGCGCAGGAGAAGGTCAATCTTCCGGCTCGCCTGCTCGTTCCGGCGCCTCCCGGCGTCGATGCGGTGGGTGCCGCGCTTGCTCCGGTGACTTTCGGTACCGTCGAGCACATGCTGTTCGACAATGCCAAGCTTGAACCGGGCGAAACGATCCTCGTTCACGCGGGCGGCTCGGGTATCGGTACCGCCGCGATCCAGCTTGCCAAGAAGATCGGCTGCACCGTGATCACGACGGTCGGTTCCGACGACAAGATCGAGAAGGCGAAGGCGCTCGGCGCCGATCACGTCATCAATTATCGCACCGACCGCTTCGAGGGCGTTGTGCGCAAGCTGACGAAGAAAAAGGGTGTCGACGTGGTTTTCGAGCATGTCGGCAAGGACACCTGGGCCGGCTCCATGCTCTGCATGAAGCGCGGCGGCCGTCTCGTCACCTGCGGTTCGACTTCGGGCGTTTCGACCGAAATGAACCTGATGATGCTGTTCCAGCAGCAGTTGAAGCTGCTTGGCTCCTTCGGCTGCCGCATGGAGAACATGGCCAATGCGATGCAGAAGATGGCGCGCGGACTGGTTCATCCCGTGATCGATACCGAAGTCGGCTTCAATGACATCGACCGGGCGCTGGAGCGGATGGAATCGCGCCAGATCTTCGGCAAGATCATCCTGAAGATGGACTGAGCAGCGTGAAGCTCTTCATCACCCGGATCGTCCTTGCGCTCAGAAATTTCCGGCAGTGGCTGGTGGCGCAGGTCATTTTCGGCTTCCTGAATTTCCTGAAGCTGTTTCCGGCGGATGCAGGCATCAACTTCGCCGATTGGCTAACCCGCAAGATCGGTCCGCGCATGCGCCGGCATCAATTGATGCTGGCCAATCTGCGCAATGCCTTTCCCGAAAAGAGCGAGGCGGAGATCGAGGAAATTGCGCGTGCAAGCTGGGGCAATATGGGGCGCCTGGCAGCAGAATATGTGTTTCTCGACCGGCTTTTCGATTTCGATCCCTTCAGCGACAAGCCTGGCCGCATCGAAGTTTCCGGTATTCCGATCTTTCTCGATCTGAGGGACAATCCGCGCCCGTTCATCGTTTTTACCGGACATACCGGCAATTTCGAACTACTGCCGGTCGCGGGGGCGGCCTTTGGCCTGACCGTGACCGTACTCTTCCGACCGCCGAACAATCCCTATGTCGCTCAGAAGGTTTTCGACTTCCGGGCTAAACGTATGGGCAACCTCGTTCCCTCCCACGCCGGCTCCTCGTTCAGCCTTGCGCGGGAGCTGGAAGCGGGTCGCGGCGTCGGCGTGCTGGTCGACCAGAAATTCCGCAAGGGTTTGAAGACGTTGTTCTTCGGCAGGGACGTAAAGACGAATCCGCTGCTGCCGAAGCTGGTGCGTCAGTTCAATTGCGAGGTCTATCCGGCCCGCTGCATCCGCCTGCCCGGCAATCGCTACCGGCTGGAGATCGAGCCGAAGCTCGAGATGCCGCGCAACGAAGCCGGCGGTCTCGATCTGACCGCAACGGCGCAGATGCTGAACGACAAGGTTGAGAGCTGGGTGCGGGAAAATCCTGAGCAATGGCTCTGGTATCATGATCGCTGGAATATCAAGAAGAGCGTTTTCTAGGCATCCATTCCGGCCCGTTAGCGACAGTTTTGCATTGTATATTTGATCCGGTCTTCATGCAGTCATTACGCCAGGTAAGCCTTGCATTTCAGAAAGTTCTCCTTTCCCGAGAACTTCCGCTCATCCGGATTGAAAGTAGGGATAAGTCATGTTAATTCACAATGCAGAAAGTTTGGTGAGAATGCGGACACCAAGCTGAATATCCTTGGGCATGGTAACGCCGGGAAACGAGGCCCCTGCGTCCTGCTGTGTGCGGGGACAGGAGGGCAATTTTGCTGGCACTCTTTCATGCCTTCTCCACGAAATGTAACCAGATTCAGCGTGCGATAAAACTTGGCGATGATGAGCTTGTAGCGTCACTCGATCGCGAATTGGAGCCACTTATCGCGGCTATCCTGGCCTATAAGGCTACGAGCCTGCTTGAAATTTACATGCAGCTCCAGTTTATGAACAATCTCATCCGAGAAGAATCGGACGATCGCTCGCGCGTCATGCGCAACTCCGCATCGCTGTCGGTATTGATCGATCGCTACTTCGGCGGTGCAAGCGAAGCAGCAGGCGAAGTTCTTCGGGCATTTTCAAGCGAGAAGATCGATCGGGACGATGCGTTCGGCTTCGAAGAAAGCAGCGTTCTCAATGATGTCATTCTGGACAGCCTGCCGGATCGCGTTGCCGTCGTGACGCGGGACTATCGCTACCTCTACAGCAACGCCGCCAATTCGGAGTTTCTGAAGTCGAAGCCGATGGAACTCGTGGGACGTCATATCTCGGAATTTGTCGGTGCGGAAGATTTCGAAAACAGCCTCAAGGCGAAGCTTGATGCCTGCTTTACCGGGGAGAAGGTGGAGTGCCTTTATCCCTCCTATCGCCAGATCGAACCTGGCAAGGTATTCCACTGCACGATGACGCCGTTGCGGGCAAAGGCGGAAGTGATCGGCGCATTGCTCGTCATGCACGAGATCATCGCCGTTCCCGCAGGCATGCTGGTGGCCTGAACTCGCGTTCAGGCCTCAAACAGCAGTTTTCCAATCACGTCCGGTATCAGGCGAAGATTGTGTTCGCTTGATTTAGTGCTGTCTCGATCCGCTTCGACCGTATCGGACCGCGATCGATCGCTCGTCTCTTCGTTATCGCCGCTGCATTCGAAGCAGTAGCAGCGGAACCGGATCACTTTCGGCTGTTTCATGCCGGTAACCTGTTCCAGCTTGCAAAGGGATCGGGCAGATTGCGCCAACGTTCGGGCGTGAAGCGGTCCGCCTTGACGAGGCAGGCATTCAGTTCGGCGGTAATCTGTTTTTCGCTCATGGGGTCGGCGCCGATGAACACCAGCTCCTGGCGGCGGTCCCCCCAGATCGGATCGAGATAGGGTGCCAGCGCTCGCTGGAAGCCGGGATCGCGCGGCCATTGGTCCTGCGGCACGGCAGCCCACCAGAGGCCCATCTTGCCCGTGCGGACGAGCGCACCCGCCTGGCTCATTTCGCCGACATAATAGGGCCGCGTCGCCAGCCAGAAGAAGCCCTTGGCTCTGACAACGCCCGGCCACGAGCGATTGAGGAAGGCTTGGAATTTCGCGGGGTCGAACGGTTTCTTCGCGCGGTAGACGAAGGAGCGAATGCCATATTCTTCCGTTTCGGGAACATGATCCTTGAAACCGTGCAATTCCTTGTACCAGAGCGGATGCGTTTCGGCGCGATCGATATCGAAGCGTCCGGTGCCGAGAACCTCCACCGGTTCGACTGCACCGAAATCCGCTTCGATGAGACGCGCATCGGGGTTGAGGCCGACGATGATCTTGCGGGCGGCGTCGCGTTGTTCAACCGTTGCCGAACCGACCTTGTTGAGAATGACGACATCGGCAAATTCGATCTGCTCGACCAGCAGGTCGACAATGGTCCGGTTATCGCCTTCACCTGTGGTTTCACCGCGATCGGCCAGGAAATCCGTCGATCCGTAGTCGGCAAGAAGATTGGCCGCATCGACGACCGTCACCATCGTATCTAGCCGGGCAACGTCGGAAAGACTGCGTCCGTCTTCGTCACGGAATTCAAAGGTGGTTGCAACGGGCAGGGGCTCGGCAATGCCTGTGGATTCGATTAGGAGGTAATCGAAGCGATCCTGCTCCGCGAGCTGACGGACTTCCTTCAGCAGGTCGTCGCGCAGCGTGCAACAGATGCAGCCATTGGTCATCTCGACGAGCTGTTCCTCTGTGCGGGAGAGATTAGCGCCGCCATCGCGCACCAGAGCCGCATCGATATTCACCTCGCTCATGTCGTTGACGATGACAGCGACCCGCAGGCCCTCGCGATTGTTGAGGATATGATTGAGCAGCGTCGTCTTGCCGGCGCCGAGAAAACCGGAGAGGACGGTAACCGGGAGCTTCTTGTTCATGACAACCTCTTTTGTAATGTAATATCATTACATTTACTGTGGTGAAAAAAGCGAGCCATGCGCTCGCTTCCTTCGGCGATGTTCAGCCTTGTGCTGAAAGGCAGGTTTTCAGGGAGCTTGCGATGCCGCGCATCAGGTCGAAATAGAGATCCGGTCCTTGCGGCAGCGTTGCGGCTTCCGGGTCCAGAACACCAGATTTTGCCGCCGTGCCTTCCAGGACCACATTGACCAGCTTCGGTTCGAATTGCGGCTCGGCGAAGACGCAGGTCGCGCCGAGATCGGCGACCTTGCTATGGATCTCGGCGACGCGCTGCGCGCCCGGGATGGTTTCCGGGCTGACCGTGATCGAGCCTGAGACACGCACGCCATAGCGATGCTCAAAATACTGGTAGGCATCATGAAAGACGATGAAAGGCTTGTCCTTCACGGGGGCGAGCGTCGAAGCGATTTCCGCATCAAGCGCATCGAGTTTGTCGTCCAAGGTCTTCTGATTTGCCTCGTAGGTGAGGGCGTTGGCGGGATCGGCCGCGACCAGTGACGTCGTGATTTCGGCGACCATCGCCTTGGCATTGTGCGGATCGAGCCAAAGGTGAGTGTCGAACTCGCCATGATCGTGTGCATGATCATCGCTGGCTTCGTGTTCGTCGCCATCGTCATGCGGTTCGAAAGCGCCGCCTTCGCGGAACTTCAGTTTGGCGATGCCGGGTGCGTCGTCAAGCTCAACGACGGTGGCATTGGTACCAAGTGCGGCAAGCGGCTTCTGCAGAAAAGCTTCCATGCCCGGCCCAACCCAGAAGACTACTTTCGCCTCCTGAAGGCTGCGCGCATTCGACGGCTTGAGCGCATAGGTATGCGGCGAAGCAGCACCATCGACGATCAGATCCGGGGTGCCGACGCCCTGCATGACAGCTGCGACCAGCGAGTGGATCGGCTTGATGGAGACGACGACTTTCGGCGCATCGGCAGCCGTGGCGGTTGTGCTGACGAGCAGGCCGGAAAGGAGAAGGGAGGCGGCGAGGGGAAGAAGAGTTTTTGCTGCGTTCATGCCAGAAATGCCCTTGAATGGGTCTGTTATGTTATTACATCAATTGCGTTATGCTATAACGTGTGCGATAGCATGGCGCAATAGTGCAATTGGAAATTTCATGCTTTCTTCCATCGACAGCAAGAGCCGGCCGCTGGTGTCGCTTCATGATGTCGGCGTCCGCCGCGACGGACGCTGGCTGGTGCGTGGCGTCGATTTCTCCGTCAGTCGCGGCGAGATCGTCACCCTGATCGGCCCGAACGGTTCCGGTAAATCGACCAGCGCCAAGACGGCGATCGGCGTGCTGAAGCCGGACGAAGGACGTGTCGACCGCATAGCCAATCTGAAGGTCGGCTACGTGCCGCAGAAGCTTGCCATCGACTGGACCTTGCCGCTTAGCGTGCAGCGGTTGATGACGCTGACCGGGCCTTTGCCGGAGCGCGAGCTGGTTGCTGCTCTTGAAGCCGTCGGCATCGCGCATCTCGCGAAAGCCGAGGTGCAGCATCTTTCCGGCGGCGAATTCCAGCGGGCGCTGCTGGCGCGCTCCATCGCCCGCAAGCCCGATCTGCTTGTGCTGGACGAGCCCGTGCAGGGGGTCGATTTCAGCGGTGAGATCGCGCTTTACGATCTCATCAAGTCGATCCGCAATTCGCAGGGCTGCGGTATCCTGCTGATCTCGCATGATCTGCATGTCGTGATGGCGGCGACGGATACTGTGGTCTGCCTGAATGGCCACGTCTGCTGCCGCGGCACGCCACAGACCGTCAGCCAGAGCCCGGAATATGTGAAGCTGTTCGGTACGCGGGCGGCACAATCCCTGGCGATCTACAGCCACCATCACGATCATACGCATCTGCCTGACGGTCGCGTGCAGCATGCGGACGGTTCGATTACGGACCATTGCCATGCCGATGATGGCCATCATCATCGCCACGATCACGATGATCATCATCACGGCCATGACCATGCCGAGGGGGAGCGCCATGTTTGACGATTTCTTCCTGCGCGCCGTCGTCGCCGGCGTCGGGCTGGCGCTGACGACCGGGCCGCTCGGCTGCTTCATCATCTGGCGACGTATGGCCTATTTCGGCGACACGATCTCGCATTCGGCATTGCTCGGCGTGGCCCTCTCGCTACTTTTTCAGCTCAATCTAACACTCTCTGTCTTCGCGGTTGCGGCTCTCGTATCGATCCTGCTTCTGTTCCTGCAGCGGCGGCAGGCGCTGTCGGCGGATGCGCTGCTCGGCATTCTCTCGCATGCGACACTGGCCATCGGCCTTGTCATCGTCGCCTTCATGAGCTGGGTGCGGATCGATCTCATCGCCTTCCTCTTCGGCGACATTTTGGCCGTCAGCCAGTCCGATATCGCGGTGATCTGGGGCGGCGGCATCCTCGTTCTGGCGGCGATTGCCTGGCTCTGGCGGCCGCTTTTGGCCTCGACAGTCAATCCCGAGCTTGCCGAGGCAGAAGGATTGCGGCCGGAGCGCGCGCGGCTTCTCTTCATGCTGCTGATGGCTGTGGTGATCGCGATCGCTATGAAAATCGTCGGTATCCTGCTTATCACCGCGTTGCTGATCATTCCCGCGGCCACCGCACGCCGCTTTGCCTCGACACCGGAAACAATGGCGATCTTTGCTTCGCTGCTTGGCGCCATCGCCGTTGTCGGCGGGCTTTTCGGATCGCTGCGCTATGATACGCCGTCCGGCCCGTCGATCGTGGTTGCGGCGCTCGTTCTATTTATCATCAGTCTGCTGCCCCTCGTTCGCAGGAGCGGCACGCCAGCGGCGCAACAGAGAGGACAGTCATCATGACCACTCCGATGCTCACCAAGAACCAGTCCCTCGTTTTCGATATCCTGACCAAGGCGGAGGCGCCGCTCAGCGCTTATACCATCCTGGACAAGCTGCGCGATCAGGGTTTTCGGGCGCCGCTGCAGGTTTACCGGGCGCTCGACAAGCTGCTGGAATATGGCGTCGTGCATAGGCTCGAGAGCATCAACTCCTTCGTCGCCTGCGCGCATCCGCACGAAGATTGCCATAGCCATGGCCTCGTTGCCTTTGCCATCTGCGAAAGCTGCGGCCAGGTGATCGAGTTTCATGATCACGAAGTGGATCATCGGCTGATGGACTGGCTGAAATCGCAGAAGTTCAAGGCGGAGAAGTCGACCATCGAAATTCGCGGTCATTGCGCCAATTGCGCGGCTTGAGCTACGGGCCGCAACGTATTCAGCGTTCCATCAATTGCTTATAAGAAAATTCTAATCCAATCTTTTAAGGTCACGCGCGAAGCGCTGCCAGTTGGCGACGTAATGCTGAGCTGAGCGGCGCAGGCCTTCGATCGTAGCTTCGTCCAGGGTGCGGATGGCTCTTGCCGGTGCGCCGACGATCAGCGAGCCATCCTGAAATTCCTTGCCTTCCGTGACGAGCGCATTGGCGCCGACGAGGCAATTATTGCCGATCTTCGCGCCGTTCAGCACGGTGGCACCCATGCCGATTAGCGAATTGTTGCCGATAGTGCAGCCATGGATGATGGCGTGATGGCCAATGGTGCAGCCTTCGCCGATTGAAACCGGAAAGGCCGGATCGGTGTGGATCATCGTGCCTTCTTGAATATTCGTCGCCTTGCCTATGGCGATCAGCTCATTGTCGCCGCGCAGGACCGAGCCGAACCAGATGCCGACATCCTCGCCGATCTCGACCTTGCCGATCACGCTTGCGTCTGGCGCAATCCAGTATCGGTCGGGGCCTGGCGTTTTCGGTGTGAGGCCGGCAAGGGCGTAGAGCGGCATGGTCGATCCTCCTCGATCAGACGACGTTCAGTACCAGGTTTGCGACGCCATCGACGGCGCAGCTGATCCGGTCGCCGCGGACAACGGGGCCGACGCCGGCGGGCGTACCTGTCATGATGATATCGCCCGGGGCCAGCGTGAACAGCTTAGAGAGTTCGGCGATGATTTCCGGCACCTTCCAGATCATCTGAGAGAGATCGCCTCTCTGGGCGGACTCGCCATTGCGCATCAGCCAGATGCCGCCCTTGTCGGGATGGCCGACGCGGGTGGCTGGAACCAATGCGGAAACCGGAGCCGAGTGATCGAAGGCCTTGCCGATTTCCCAAGGGCGGCCGAGCTTCTTGGCTTCACCCTGCAGGTCACGGCGGGTGAAATCGATGCCGACGCCGTAACCATAGACGCAATCCAGTGCCTGTTCGACCGGGATGTCCGCGCCGCCGCCGCGCAGCGCCACGACTAGCTCCACTTCGTGATGCACGTCCGCTGACAGCGAAGGATAGGGGAAATCGCTCGAGACAAGCAGATTGTCCGGGTTCTTCTGGAAGAAGAAAGGCGGTTCGCGGGTGGGGTCATGACCCATCTCTATGGCGTGGTCGGCATAGTTGCGGCCGACGCAATAGACGCGACGCACGGGGAAAAACTCGGTCTCACCTTCGATCGGCAGAAGGACAGGGGCAGGTGGCGGAATGACTGTCGTTAGTGGGGCGTTCATATGCGCTTTCGAAACTCTCATCTTTTTCAGAGGGCTGCTGCCGTCCGACTCCTTCGGGCAAGCTAGCATTATTGTTACAGCCGCGAAAACTGGCGTTTTTGAGGGATTTGGTGTAGAGCGCGGATCAGAAAGGTTTCCCATGTATAGCGACGCACTGAAAACTGGCCGCAAGATCTTTGCGGTTGCCCCCATGATCGACTGGACGGATCGCCATTGCAGATACCTGCATCGGCAGATCAGCCGGCATGCGCTTCTCTATACCGAGATGGTGGTGGCGGATGCGATCATTCACGGGCCGCGCGACCGGCTGCTGGGGCATGATGCTGCCGAACATCCCGTCGCGCTGCAGCTTGGCGGCTCCGATCCGGCCAAGCTTGCCGAGGCGCTGCGGATTGCCGAAGCGTATCATTATGACGAGATCAACCTGAATGTCGGCTGCCCATCCGACCGCGTGCAATCCGGCACCTTCGGCGCCTGCCTGATGCTGACGCCGGAGACGGTCGCATCCTGCATTGCGGCGATGAAGGCGATCTCGAAGGCACCCGTCACAGTGAAATGCCGGATCGGCGTCGATGAGCAGGAACCCGAAGTGGCGCTGCCCGAACTGATGACGCGCGTGCTCGATGCCGGCGCCGATGCGATCTGGATTCATGCCCGCAAGGCCTGGCTGAAGGGCCTGTCGCCGAAGGAAAACCGCGAAATACCGCCGCTGGACTACGATATCGTCTACCGCATGAAGCAGCGCTGGCCTGAGGTTTTCATCGGCATCAATGGCGGCATTCAGACGCTGGATCAGGCTGAGGCGCATTTGGCCCACGTCGATGGCGTGATGCTCGGTCGCGCCGCCTATCAGAATGCCGCCATTCTCGCCGACGTTGACCATCGCTTCTTTGGCGAACCGGCCGCCGAGGCTGACTGGAACGGGCTGCGCGACCGCATGATGGATTATGTGGAGCGCCATATCGAAAATGGCGGCCGTCTGCAGCATGTCGCGCGCCACATGGTCGGCCTCTTCACCGGCTTGCCGGGCTCGCGCCGCTACCGCCAGATCCTTTCCACCGACGCCAACAAACCGGAGGCGGGGCCGGAGGTGATTGCCGCCGCCTTCGCGGCGGTGGACTTTGCGGGTGAACGTGAGCGGGTGAGTGCTTGAGGGGATACTGATCCCCACTACCTTCTTCCTTCGAGCGCAGCTTTCGCTACCACCTCACACCCGTCATCCTCGGGCTTGACCCGAGGATCCACGCCCAAGCACATTGGTGCGTTTAAATCGACAAGAGTGCTGGTTTCGCTTTGGCAGCGTATCCCTTTTCGCCAGAGGAGGCGATGGGGCCTGTGCCTGGATCCTCGGGTCAAGCCCGAGGATGACGGAATGTTAGGATGTTCCGGGGCAGACAACGGACTTGCGGTGAGGGGCATAGCCAAGCTTGCTTCAGGACGAGGGTGCTCTCCTCACAAAAAAAACGGCGCGGTTTTCACCGCGCCGTTCGAAACCTTGTTCAGGCAGTCACAATAGGCTTAGGCAGCCTGGATGTTGACAGCCTTCGGGCCCTTGCCCATGCGATCCGGCTCGGTGTCGAAGGTGACCTGCTGGCCTTCGCGCAGCGACTGGATGCCGGAAGCCTGAAGAGCGGAGATGTGGACGAAAACGTCCTTTGCACCGCCGTCAGGAGTGATGAAACCAAAACCCTTGTCCTGGTTGAAGAATTTTACGGTGCCCTTGGTGGCCATGGGGGATAGTCCTTTACCCATCAGTCTTAGTTTATCCGGATAGACCGGACGGTTTTGCTTCCGCAGCATGCGAAAGCCAGTCGAGAAGTCACGTACGGGGAAAGAACGTCTGCGCGGGTCAAAAGACCCAACCACTGCCTGTCGCAAGCGGATCACCAAATCAGTCCAGTCACCGGCATGCAAATGCCCGAGCATGCATATGGGTGACAGGGTTTGTGGAAAAAGGCAAGGGGCAATATCAGGGCAGGGTGGGAAACGGGTGGGATTGGGTGGAGATTTCAAGGGGTTGGATTAGTTTATAAGCGCGTGTAGCAACGTTGTGGGCGATATCGGATTGGGTAACCGGAAATTCTGATCGAGGGCGTTATGATATACACTGCGGGTTTGTTGCGGTGTTATATAGTGCGTTGAGGTCGCGATTCTTAATTAGAAACGCACTCTGCTGGAGTATTTTGATGAGGCTGATCAATCAAGTAACTTTGCGATACTATAAGAGTATTGGCTCCTGTATGGTCGATCTATCTGATTTAACAGTACTTGTCGGCCCTAACGGGAGTGGAAAAAGTAATTTTGTCGATTCATTGAATTTCGTTTCTGATGCACTTAACTCAACCTTAGATTTTGCAATTAGGCAACGATCGGGACTTTCTGCTGTCAGAAAGCGCTCAGGAGGTCATCCTACTAATTTTGCAATAAAGCTGAGATTAACTCTGCCCTCTGGAAGAAACGCGATATATTCATTTCAGGTCGGTGCCGCCCCCGATGGTTCTCATAAAGTTCAAAAAGAGCATTTGGCTATTTCTGAAGATGGGCTTGAGGTCACAGAATTAAAATACGAGAACGGAAAAAGAATTTTCAGTACAGAAAAACTTTCTCCGGATAGTATATCTGAAGATAGATTGGCTATTCAGCTTCTATCTAGTATACACTCGGTTCGGGAGGTTTTTGATGTTCTTTCAATGATGCATTTCTATAACATCTATCCTGAAGATTTTCGCCTTCCTCAAGCTCACGATAATGGTGAATATTTATTGCGCACGGGTAAGAATATAGCTTCGGTATTGCGGAACTTAGAAACGCATAATAGCTATGAGTTCAACCGCATTTGTGAATATCTAAAGCAAATCGTTGAGCAGCTTGAGGGCATCTCTCACAAGAATTTGGGACCTTCTGAAACAATCGAGTTTCTTCAAAGGGTTGCCGGTCAAAAGAATGCTTGGCGTTTCTTCTCGTCTCAAATGTCCGACGGCACTCTGCGATCCCTCGGTATTTTAGTGGCTCTTTTTCAGAAAACTCAAAATGCAAATGGAAACATAATCTTGGGGATTGAGGAGCCAGAAGCCACCATCCATCCCGCTGCTTGCTCAGTGATCACTGACGCCATTATTGAGGCTTCGCGGCAGAAGCAAATCATCATCACTACGCATAGCCCAGAACTAATAGATCATCCTTCTGTCGGTATTGAGAACATACGAATTGTGAAATCCGTAGACGGAGACACTACAATTAGGCCTGCCGATAAAGCAAGTAAGGAAGTAGTTAGAAAAAATCTTATGACGCCGGGAGATTTACTTCGGAAAAATCAATTGGAGCCAGAGGTATCTAAGCCTATTCAGTTTAATTTCTGGAACTAAACTATGCTTTATGTTTTTCCCATTGTTGAAGGACATGGAGATGAGCGAGCGCTACCTGTTCTCATTAGGCATGTCCTAAATGTCCGCTTTAATTATTTCGAATGCTGTGTTCTTCATCCATACCGGTTGCCAAAAGGAAAGGTTCGACAGAAAGACATATGGGACGCGATTATTAGCTTGGCATCAGAACGATTGTTGGGAATGGCGGAATCGGACGAAGATTTGCTGCTCGTTTTGGCGACATGCGACGCGGATAATGACTGCCCAGTAGAACTTAAGCAGGCTATTGATGATTTCTCGGCTATAAGAGATGAGCGAATACGTTTCGAGTTTGTGGCTCCCCAACCGGAATACGAAACATGGTTTTTGGCCGCAGCTACCTCCTTTGCGGGGCATAAGGACTGCGTAGATGTTATCCAACCGATTCAAAACCTTGATGCGATCATAGATGCCAAAGGTTATTTTGAGCGTCACATATTAAAAGAAAATCGATATTATTCGGAAACAGTCGATCAAGCGAAATTCAGTTCTATTATAGATCTAACAAATAACCCTGAAGCGAACTGCAGATCACTTCGGCGTTTTATAGATGTATTTTCCCGAATTATAGCGTGATATTTTATGAAAAAGTCTATGCGGCAACTCTGATTGTTTAGATTCATGAAAATCGAAATGCTTATTCAAAGCTAAACACCGCACAAGCCTCCGCAATCCCCCGCAGTTCGTGACTCCCCAAGGCCAGAAGCGGCATTGTTGTCTCGGCTGCGACTGATCCCGAAACGAGGATATTGTGTCCGAGCGGCTTGCAGAGGCCCTCCAGCCGGCTGACGAGGTTGACGGCGGGGCCGATCGCGGTGAAGTCCAGCCGGTCGGCGGCGCCGATGTTGCCCCAGAGCATGTCGCCGAAATGCAGCGCGACACCAAACGGAAGTGGCGGCAGGCCCTGGCTCGCCCGCGTCGCGTCGAGATGGGCCATGCCGGCGCGTATGGCGGTGGCGGCGCGCAAGGCCGCTTCGCAGGCTTCCTTCGGGGTCCCGCTCACGGGGAAGATCGCCAGTACGCCATCGCCCATGAATTTCAGCACTTCGCCGCCGAAGGCATGGACGGCGCCGGCGACGCGGTCGAACCAGGCATCGAGTGCCGCGATCATGACGGTCGGTTCCGTCGCTTCGGAAAGGGCGGTGAAATCCCGCAGATCGGCGCAGAGCAGGGCGGCGCGGATGGTCTCGCCGCTATTGCGGCTGAGTGCACCGGCCTGGACGCGCGCCGCACTTCGGCGGCCGAGATAGGCTTCGAGCAGCGTCGATAAAGTGGCGCGAGCGGCCAATCCCGCCAAGGGCGCAGCGGCAAATCGGGCGATCTCGCGCAGGGTTTCCGCTTCGAAGGCGGTGAAGGACCGGGTGCCGGCCCAGGCAAGGACGGAATTGCCGGGCGCAATCCCGATCGTTTCCTCGCATATCGGACCGAGATCGCCCAGCCAATCGCGGCCTGCCTGTCCTAGCGTCGTGCCAGCGAAGCCGAGAGCTTCGGTCACCGCGCCGGTTTCGGCGCGCCAGAGCCATGTATGCTGCGTGATGATCGGATGCGGTGCGGCAAGCGTCAGGGCACTGCCGGCAAGCGGGAGACCGGCAGTCAGCAAGTGTCCGCCCAGATCGGCCAGGAAGCGTTCGGGGCTGGGCGAGGTGCCGGCTTCGTCGACCAGCCAGGCAAGGGGGGCGGGCAAATCCATGCGCCGATCATGCCATGGCGCTTGCCGGCTGTCATCCGTGCCGGTGCGGCCATGCCGACCGCATTGGAAAACAAATGACAGAGGCAAGCGCTGTCACCGGTCGGCGATATCGCTGCCATCGAGCATCTAGTCCGATGACGCCGCGTCCAAAGTCTCGTCAGCTTCTGCCGTCGTGGCCGCGCATGACATCAGGGCCGGGATCGCGTCCGGCGGCCACTGCGGCCATGCGGTCGAGATAATGCGCCCAACCCTTTGCGTGTGCTTCGCATTGCTCAACGGTCGGCAGACCGGTATGGGTGAGGCGCACCAGCGTTCCATCCGGCTGCTCTATCAGGTCGATCTCCACGAGGGTCGATTCGGGAGGCACTTCCTCGCTGCCTTCCCAGCCGAAGCTATAGGCGAGGCGGTGCACCGGCACGACCTCGCGGAAGGAGCCGCGCGCGACGCGGGCGCCGGTGACGTTGACGAGATAGATGCCGCCGGGCTGCGGCTCCGTCCGCGCTTCCGTGCCCATCCAGCGCAGGATCTTTTCGGGATCGGTCAGCAATGCGAATATGGCCGCGGGCGGCGCCGAGACATGGGTCTCGCGACGGACGATCAAAGGCTCGGACATCAGTCTTTCTCCCCAGGTTTGCTATCGCTTCCCACCGGCCCGATATGCGCTCAAGCGCCTTCCGTCTCCCCCGTGGGCCTCTTCAGATGATGGCATGTAGCGGCCGCGGCCTCGTCAGCAAGGCATTGCCATGTTCGCAGGCCTCTCAGCCTTCGCAAATCGGCAGCGTCGGGCGCAGATATCCGATAATCTCGGTCGCTTTATCGCCCCGGTCGCCCCGTCTTGCCTTTTGTCCGTCCTTTGCGCTGCTTCTCGTCCACCGGGTCCTCATAGGAGCCGACCCCCGGCTTTGCCCGGGTGATCGGCTTGTCTGGCACCTTGCCCGTGACAGGCTTTTCGGTGCGGCCGACGGTCATCTCATCCAGCGTATTCTTGCGGAAGAGCGGCGTGCCGGCATCGCCGCCCGGACCCATTTCGTCAAGGCTGGGCTTGGCGAAATAGGATCGGGAATCCGGCGCTGGCGGCGCACGCTTGCCCGTTGCGGAGCCGCGGCTTTCCATGCTCCTGGCTTCCTCGCGGGCCAAGGGATCGTCCATGGCGGCGAGCTCGACAGCTTTGAGGCGCTTGATCTCGTCGCGCAACCGTGCCGCCTTTTCGAAGTCCAGGTCGGCGGCAGCATCGCGCATGGATTTTTCCAGCGCGTTGAGATGGGCCTTCAGATTGTTGCCGACAAGATGGCCGCCATCGGCAAAGCCTTTGCCGGAGGCGCCGCCGATATCGGCGCGAACGTGGTCCTTCTCGTAGACGCTGTCGAGAATGTCGGAAATCTTCGCCTTGACCGATTCCGGCGTGATGCCGTGTTCCTTGTTGTAAGCCATCTGCTTTTCGCGCCGGCGATTGGTTTCGTCCATGGCGCGCTGCATCGAGCCGGTAATGGTATCGGCGTAAAGGATGACTTTGCCGTCGACGTTACGCGCGGCGCGGCCGATCGTCTGGATCAGCGAGGTTTCCGAGCGCAGGAAGCCTTCCTTGTCGGCATCGAGGATGGCGACGAAGCCGCATTCGGGAATGTCCAGACCCTCGCGCAGCAGGTTGATGCCGACGAGCACGTCGAAGGCGCCGAGGCGAAGATCGCGGATGATCTCGATGCGCTCCAGCGTGTCGATGTCGGAGTGCATGTAGCGCACACGCACGCCCTGTTCGTGCAGATATTCTGTCAAATCCTCGGCCATGCGCTTGGTCAGCACGGTGCAGAGCGTGCGGTAGCCCTTGGCGGCGGTTTCGCGGATTTCGCCAAGCACGTCGTCAACCTGCGTGCGGGCCGAACGGACCTCCACCGGAGGATCGATGAGGCCGGTCGGGCGGATGACCTGTTCGGCGAAGACACCGCCGGATTGCTCCATCTCCCACCCGCCAGGTGTTGCCGATACCGCGATCGTGTCCGGGCG
Organism: Martinezella dioscoreae; assembly: GCF_009176305.1. GTDB lineage: Bacteria > Pseudomonadota > Alphaproteobacteria > Rhizobiales > Rhizobiaceae > Rhizobium > Rhizobium dioscoreae. Next base: position 1,075,931 of record NZ_BLAJ01000001.1, read on the forward strand.
CATGGCGTCCCATTCCTCGAAGCGCAGCGGACGGTTATCCATGCAAGAGGGCAGGCGGAAGCCGTATTCGGCCAGCGTCGCCTTGCGGCGGAAGTCGCCTCGGTACATGCCGCCGATCTGCGGCACGGTGACGTGGCTTTCATCGATGAAGATGATGGCGTTGTCGGGAATGTATTCGAACAGCGTCGGCGGCGGCTCGCCGGGATTGCGACCGGTCAGATAGCGCGAATAGTTTTCGATGCCCTGGCAGGAGCCGGTGGCCTCCAGCATCTCGACGTCATAGCGGGTACGCTGCTCCAGGCGCTGTGCTTCCAGCAGGCGGCCAGCCTTTTCCAGCTCGGCAAGGCGCAGCTTCAACTCTTCCTTGATCGCCTTGATGGCGCCGTTCAGCGTCGGGCGTGGTGTGACATAGTGCGAGTTGGCGTAGATCTTCACCGATTTCAGGTCGCCGGTCTTCTGGCCGGTGAGCGGATCGAATTCGGTGATGGCGTCGATCTCGTCGCCGAACATGGAAATGCGCCAGGCGGCATCCTCCAGGTGGGCAGGAAAGATTTCGATCGTGTCGCCGCGTACACGGAAGGAGCCGCGCGTGAAGTCGATATCGCGGCGCTTGTACTGCTGCGCCACCAGATCGGCCAGCAATTGCCGCTGATCGAGGCGATCGCCGACATTCATCTGGAAGGTCATGGCCGTATAGGTTTCGACCGAGCCGATACCGTAGATGCACGAGACCGAGGCGACGATGATACAGTCGTCACGTTCCAGCAGCGAACGCGTCGCCGAGTGGCGCATGCGGTCGATCTGCTCGTTGATCGAGCTCTCCTTCTCGATATAGGTGTCCGAGCGCGGCACATAGGCTTCCGGCTGGTAGTAATCGTAGTAGGAGACGAAATACTCGACCGCGTTATCCGGGAAGAAGTTCTTGAATTCGGAATAGAGCTGGGCCGCCAGCGTCTTGTTCGGCGCGAGGATGACGGCCGGGCGCTGCGTCGCCTCGATCACTTTGGCCATGGTGAAGGTCTTGCCGGAACCGGTGACGCCGAGCAGCACCTGGTTGCGGTCACCGTTTTGCAGCCCTTCGACGAGATCGCGGATCGCCGTCGGCTGGTCGCCAGCCGGCTGGTATTCCGAGGCCATGCAGATCTCGATGCCGCCTTCGGATTTTTCCGGGCGGGCAGGGCGGTGCGGAGTCCAGATCTTGCCGTTCTTATGCAGCGGATTACCGCTCTCGATCAGCTTCGACAGGGCTTCCACCGTCGCCGTTACGCCGCTCGTCGAAATCTTGTCGGCATCTTCAAGCGCGATATCGAGGCCGGAGACTGGATTGAGGCCTGCGGCGGCGCGCGTTTTGGGGTCGGTCGACCCACCCATGGAGACGCCACGCGCGGTCTTGCCGGCGGTGATCTCCACCTTCTTGCGGTGCTTGCCGGCTTTCGAGGCAATCTCGCGCTGGGTTTCGACGCTCGATGCTTCCGCATCGGCTTCGAGCTGCTTCACCCAGTCGGCAACGCTGCCGCTGAGCGGCGCGCCTTCAAACGGTGCCTGCGGCGCCTCTTCGAAACCGTTCGGGGCGGAGGATTTTTTCGATGATTTGGCCATGGGGCGAATATGGCGACAGATCGTGCAGATGTGAAGGGGTAAAGAGTACAAAAGGGAAACAAAATGGCGGATTTTTCCATTCGCCGGCGATGTCAAATATGTTACAACCCAAGGGCGGCCGATGCGTTATCGCTGATCCAAAGTCCGCATAGCGCGATCCTCGCAGGCGCCAAGGGAGGAGCCAGCCGCAACGTCGACATGCCCGGCCAGTGCCGGGTTCCCCTAGCTTCGACGGCATCCGGTATTGCCCGCCTCGCCGCCGCCATCCGGTCGGAGGATCATGATGACCGCATTGGATAGCTTACGTTCCCTGTCCCCCCAGCAACGAAACACCGTGATCGCAGCCTATCTGGGCTGGACGTTGGACGCTTTCGATTTCTTCATTTTGGTTTTCGTTCTCAAGCATATAGCCGAGGAATTTCACACGGATGTCCCCGCGGTTGCCGTGGCGATCTTCCTCACCCTTGCCATGCGGCCGGTGGGCGCCCTGATCTTCGGGCTCGCGGCGGACCGCTTCGGGCGGCGCGCGACCCTGATGGTCGACGTGCTGCTTTATTCCGTCTTCGAATTCCTGACCGGCTTTTCGACCGGCTTGACGATGTTTCTCGTGCTGCGCGCGCTCTTCGGCGTCGCCATGGGCGGGGAGTGGGGTGTCGGCGCGTCGCTCGTGATGGAAACCATACCCGAGGACTCGCGCGGCCTTGTGTCCGGTATCCTGCAGGCTGGTTATCCCTCGGGCTATCTGCTCGCCTCGATCGTCTTCTTTCTGCTGTTCCCGATCATCGGCTGGCGCGGCATGTTCTTCGTCGGCGCGGTGCCGGCGCTGCTGGTGCTCTATATCAGGCGCAATGTGGAGGAATCTCCGGCTTTCCTTCAGCGGCAGGCCAAGCCGCAACGGCCGTTCCTCACTGTGCTGCGTGAGAATATTCCGCTGTTCATCTGGGCAGTGCTTTTGATGACTGCGTTCAATTTCTTTAGTCACGGCACCCAGGACCTCTATCCGACCTTCCTGGAAACCCAGCGGCAATATGATTCCTATACGGTCGGCGCCATTGCCATCGTCTACAATATCGGCGCGATTGTCGGCGGCCTGACCTTCGGTTCCCTGTCGCAGCGTTGGGGCAGGCGGCGGACGATCGTCATCGCCGCACTGCTGGCCATTCCCGTCGCCCCGCTCTGGGTCTGGGGCCAGGGGCCTGTCATGCTCGCGATCGGCGCCTTCCTGATGCAGCTGTTCGTGCAAGGCGCCTGGGGCATCATTCCGGTGCATCTCAACGAATTGTCGCCGGACGAGGTGCGCGGCACCTTTCCCGGCTTTGCCTATCAGCTCGGCAATCTGCTTGCTTCGGGCAATGCCTCGATCCAGGCGGGATTGGCAAAACAGTGGAACGGCGACTATGCGCTGGCGCTGTTGATCGTGGCCTGCATCGTGGCTGTGGTCGTTGCTGTTTTCGCCGGCTTTGGCTTCGAGAAGAAGGGTATTCGGTTCGGCGGGAAGGATGAAGGCCAAGCGGATAGCGCCATAAGGGCCTGAACAGACTCGCCATCAAGGTCGCGAGGGCCGGCTGATATCGCCGGCCCTTTCGTTTATTTTCCGCAAATTTCCGAGATCTTGGCCTGGGCGAAGCCGCGGGCGAGCTCCTGCAGCCCGCCGACCGAGGATATCAGTTCGCCGATCGGGCCGTTGATGCCGAGATGCAGGTCGGTGATGTGGCATGCGCCGACATCGACCGTCATGGAGGCATCGAGTTCACCCTTGATCGTCGTCTTCAATACGCCATGCGATTTGCAGGCCATCTCGGCATGAGCATTGATCTGCACGCCACCGTTCGGGCCGTCGCAGACATCGAGCGACTTCACCTCGAACTTGTCCTTGTGATCGACGCCGGGCAGTTTCTTGCAGGGATCGGCCTCGTTCACCGACTTCTCGATCTGCGGCCCAAATTTGCTCTGCAGCAGCGACCAGCACGAGCCTGGCGCGGCCTCTGCCGGTGTCGCCGCTATCGGAAGCGGAGAGAGCGGCAACACGACCGCCGAGGCCAGCAAAACCATGCGAAGCGGCGGCAGAAGCGAGAAGGGGGGCATGAGATATTTCAGGTTCACGGCGATCTATCCTCTGAAAAGAAGAAGCAGCAAATCAGGCCTGGCGCGGCGACAGTCTTCCATCTCTTCGTCCGTCAAGGCAATCCCCCGTTTTTCATGGTTACGCCTTGATGACGATGGTGTCGCAGAAGCGGTCGTAGAAAGTCTGACCGCGCCACACGATGAATGGAAAGGCCCACCAGATGAGCGCGAATACGAACAGAAGCGGTGCCAACGCTCCCGTCAAGGCGAAGAAGCCGATGGCACTGAGAAGGTTGGTATCGCGCGCCTGCTGAATTAGCTGATCGATCGGAGGCTGATATGAGGGCAGCAGAAACAGGCCGACCAGATTGACTGTGGCGAGCAGCATCAATGGCAGAAACTTGAATATTTCCCGTTTGGCGGCAAGCCCGAAGGGCAGGGTGCCGCCTTCCACCGTTGTCACGCGCAGCGAGGTCAATCGCTTGCCTGGCGTCCGCTTGCCGCCGATGGAGCAAAGGGCGAAGGCGAAGGGAAGGAACAGCAGAACGACGCTCGAGGTCGGCCTTGCGGCGATATTCGGATCGACCGGATTGCCGTCGCCGTCGACGGGTATGGAAAAGGCGCGCTTCAATGTGGCCGATCCCTGCTGCGATGCGACGATTGAAAGGAAGACCGTGTATCCATTGCTGCCCAGCCAGGATATGCGACAAAGCTGGTTGCTCCTCACTTCGCCTGGCTGCAGCGGCCATTCGGCCTCCACTTTTGCAACGAGAGGCGCCGAAGTTGCTTCTTCGCATTGTTGCTTCTGAAGAAGCGGCAAGGTCAAGTCCCACGGCGTGGCCGCCGACAGCACGAGAAACAGCAGGGTAAAAGCGACTTGGAAAATGACGATATCGACCGTGTAGGCGCCGAGCCGCCGCCAAAAATGGCGACGCGGCAGAGAGCTCATTTGATGATCGGAAGCAGCAAAACTCATGGTTCCCCCCGGCTTAGCGTGTGTCACGACGCCCACCACGTCGCATCACTCACTTCAAGTTGAGCGCATTAGCATGTTTTGCTGCGATTCGCTGGGAGCGAAGGCAGGCGACGGATGGGCCCCAGCGATACCGATCGTCCATCGCATTCATTCATATCGGAATGGTTTGCTCGCCGGATGGCTCATCCTGTTCGCCGTCCGCGTTGCCGTCATAGCCCAGGCGCTTTGCCTTGCGGAACCATTCGGCCGCCTTGCCCGCATCCGCAGCGACGCCATCGCCGTCACGGTACATCATGGCTAGATTGTAGGCGGCATCGGCATAGCGATGTTCGGCTGCCCGCTCGAACCAGTAGAGCGCCTTCGGACCGTTCTTGGTGACGCCTTCACCATCGCGGAACATGACGCCGAGATTGTATTCGGCTTCGACATCATTCTGCGCCGCCGCTTTCAGGAACCATACGATTGCCTGGGCATCATCCTGCCTGATCCCGTCGCCATCGGCATACATTGCACCGATATTGAACTGCGCGCTCGCATCGCCCTGTTCGGCGGCCTTCTTGAACCAGGAGAAGGCCGCAGCGCCATCCTTGGCGACGCCTTCGCCGTCGCGATACATGATGCCCAGATTGTATTGCGCCTCGACTTTTCCCTGCTCGGCCGCCTTGCGATACCAGGTGACGGCCTTGCTCTTGTCCTTGTCCGTACCTTCGCCCTGGTCGTACATGGTGCCGACATTGAACTGCGCATCGGCATCGCCCTGTTCGGCGGCCTTGCTGTACCAGGCAAAGGCCTGCGGCTTGTCCTGCGCTACGCCTTGGCCCGTGTCGTAGACGACACCGAGATTATATTGTGCATTAAGGTATCCCTGTGCCGCAGCCTTCTTGTACCAGACAATGGCTTGGCTCTTGTCGGCGGTGACGCCTTCGCCCTGGTCGTACATGGTGCCGACGTTGAACTGCGCTTCGGCATTGCCCTGATCGGCGGCCTTCTTGTACCAGCTGAGGGCGAGCGTAAGATTCTTTTCGACGCCGTTGCCGTCCTCGTACATTTGTCCGAGCTTCAGCTGTGCGGCAACGTTGCCCTTGTTTGCCAGGGGGCGCCAGTAATCCAAGCCCGATTTGATATCGCCGCGATCGTAGCTGTTTCGTCCGACATCGGCTTGTGCCGTTCCCATGGACGCCAGCGCGAAGAGCAAACCTGCTGCCCCCTTCTTCCAATTCACGATTTACCCCTCAATCGAAATTCGTTGAATAAGATGCCGAGCTCTAAGGCACGAGCACCATCAGCAAATGAAACAAGAGCCAACCCGTGCTGACGCCCGAGCCCTTTTTGCCGGCGGCCCCTTGTCCAAGCGGTCCAAGATCCTTGATCGGACCGTCGCCATTGGCTTCCATGTAGCTGAGTCCATGCTGCGCTTCCGGCAATCCCTTAGCCGCCGCCTTGTTGAACCAGTCCGCACCAATCTTAGAGTCCTTAGGCACGCCATAGCCTTTATAATACAGATATCCAAGACCGTATTCTGCCCGGGCGTCGCCGTGATCGGCTGCTTTGCGAAAGAGAGCGGCCGTTTGGCCATAGTCCTTGGGAACGCCGGCGCCCTGATAATAGAGGTAGGCGAGGGCATATTCGCCCTGTGAATTGTTCTGGTCGGCCGCCTTGCGGTACCAGCTTGCGGCGGCCGATTTGTCAGCTGTCGTCCCCTGACCGTTTTCATACATGTAGCCAAGTGCGTATTGGGCGTCAGCATGACCCTGGCTGGCGGCTTTCTGGAACCAGTCAAAGGCCTTGCCATAGTCCCTGCCAATGCCGCGGCCGGCCGCATACATGTAGGCGAGGGCATATTGACCCTGTGCGTCGCCTTGTTCGGCGGCCTTGCGATACCATCTCGCCGCGCTGTCATCGTCGGTCTTCACGCCCTGGCCGTTGGCATAGAGGTAGCCGAGGGCATATTGGGCGTCGGGGCGGCCCTGATCGGCAGCTTTGCGATACCATTGCAGTGCCTGCCTGTAGTCCCGGGCGACGCCTATCCCGTTTGCAAGACTGTAGCCGACGGCGTATTGCGCGTCAGCGCGTCCTTTTATCGCTGCCTTCATATACCAGGAATAGGCTTCGGCATCATTCCGTTCGACACCCTTGCCATTGGCATAGGCATAGCCGACCGCATACAGGCCTTGCGCGCTTCCTTGGTCGCCGGCCTTTTTATACCAGGCGACGGCCTGCTCCTGGTTTTCCTCCGTGCCTTGGCCGTTATCGTACATATAGCCGATGGCGTACTGGGCATCGGGCCGGCCTTGGTCGGCCGCTTTGCGATACCAGCCGAGTGCGATCGCCTCGTCCTGACGCACGCCGAGGCCATTGGCATACATGTAGCCGAGCGCATATTGCGCCTGCGCCTGTCCCTGAGCGGCGGATTTCTGGTACCAGGTGACGGCGTTTTCATTACTGACAGCCATACCGCGGCCATTGGCATAGGAATAGCCGATGGCATATTGAGCATCGGCATTGCCGTTTTGCGCCGCCTTCAAATACCAGTCATTTGCCTGTTTCAGATCGGTGTCGACGCCCCGGCCGCTGGCATACATGTAGGCCAATGCATATTGGGCCTGCGCATTGCCTTGGTCCGCCGATTTTCGATACCAATCGACGGCCTCAGCATCATCCTGCTCTACGCCCTCACCATTGGCGTAGCGATAGCCGAGACCATATTGGGCCGCCGCGTTGCCCTGTTTTGCGAATTCCACCCAGTATTTCAGGTCGATCTTCGTATTGGCGGGGCCAGGGGCGGGATCCTCGGCGTGAGCAAGCCAGGGTAGCGAAAGAGCGAGCGCCAACCCCAATGCGTAGCTCTTTGTCTTCAAGGCTTCAGTCTCCCACCTGCGTCCCAGACCGTAATCGATCTGAACAATATGGCGATGTATTGGTCAAGGGATCGCAGGAACCCAAATAGCAGTGGATTTAATGCCCCCGGACGATGGGATCGCTATACCGGAAGCACGTCGTAGAGGCGGAAGATCCATGTGATCTGATAGATCAGCCCGACGATCACGAATGCCGCCTGGAAGCGCCGGTTGGCGGTGATCGAGGCAATGATGCACAGGATGACATAAACGACATTGCGTATTGGATATTCCCAGCCGAGAGAACGAAAATAGGCCTCTCCCTTCAGCAATGTGTCGATGAGATCGACGGCGTAGGTGACGGCGAGCAGGCCGAAGAACCAATGGCGGCGGGAGATGAAATATTCCTCGAAGCCGCCATAGTCCTCGACCGAGGGCGGATTGAGCAATACGCAGAGGAAATAGAAGAGGCAGCAGAAGCAGATGAGAAAGAGGTAGACGCCGAAATTGATCTGCGCGACGGATTGCAGCCGATACTCCCACCACCAGAAATGGATGATGAAAAGGAACATGGACAATACCCAGCCGATATGGACGAGATAAATCTTGTTCTTGCCCGGCGCCTGCACGAATCCGGCAAGCCGGGTCAGAAGCTGGGCGAGCGAAAGGCCGATCACCATGCTCATGACCGTCCTGATATAGACGTAGACTTCCGGTGTGTGCGCGGAATCCATCGCGTCAGCTCTCCTCTGGTACAGCCTTCGGCAAGCCGCTTTCATCGAGCGCGACCATGATGAAGGTCGCAGCCGTGACTTTCTCCAGGCTGTTATAACGGGCGCGGTGTGCCCATGCTTCGACGCTCAGCGTGATCGAGGTACGGCCGACGCGTTCGATATCGGTGAAGACGCTCAACGTATCGCCGATCTTGACCGGCAGTTCGAAGGCCATCTCCTTGACCGCTGCCGTGACCACGCGTCCACGCGCCCGCTCGGCTGCGCGGATGCCGCTTGCCAAGTCCATCTGCGCCATGACCCAGCCGCCGAAAATATCGCCGGCAGGATTGGCGTCGGCGGGCATGGCGAGCGTGCGCAATGTCAGCTCGCCTCTCGGTTTGACGCTGTCATTCATTCTTCTGCTCCTGTTCACGGTCGATTCCGGCAATCAGCCTATGCAATCCTGCCGCGATGGAAAAGCCATGCTGGCATTTCCATGGAGGACTCATGTGGGTCACGCGCTTTGCTTCAGGCGATTCCATGCTCACGCGGTACCGTTGTAAAACAGCGGGACCCCTGCGGTAAGCTTTCGTTCACCCTTCCCATTTAGGATTTGTAATCGTTACCGACCGTGGCTGGGGCAGCGGATCAGGACTATGGCCATTTTACCCATTCTACGGCGGGTCGCGCTGCCATTGCTGTTGTCGTCGGCGCTGGTCGCCTGTACGGCAGATAGCCTCGTGCCGCCTTCTGGCATCGACAGCTCCTCGCGCGTCGGCTCGATCAAGCCGCATCGCAGCGTGCCGCAAAGGCAATTCGCCTACCAAGGGGTACAGGATCCCGTCGTTTCCGCGTCGAGCAATTACAAAAGCGGCGGTCCCGTTCGTTCCAGCGGAACGGGTGAGGCGGTGACCACGACGGATGTCGAAGCCGGCTTAGCGCAGCAGTCGGATATTCCCTCCCAGGGCGTCAACATGGACGCCGAGCTTGGCGTCGGTCCAAGTGAGGAGGCGCAATCCGCCTCGGTGGTCGGATTGGCGCAGGAGGAGCAGCAGAACATTGCCGAAGGTCAGTCCGACCAGCCCGTGGTCGACGGCATCGGCACCGATGCGCCGGTACAGACCAACCGTTCGGTCGTGCAGCGCCCGGCCGCGCAGGCCGAGCTCAATCAGTCGCGGATACCGAGGCAGTTGCCGGGAACGCAGGTTGCGATGCTGCCCCGTGTCGAAAATCCGATACCGCGCCTCGATCAGCAGTTCGAAGCGCCGCAATCAACACCTGGGATGATGCCGCCTTCGGAAATCGCCTGCCGCCAGGAATTGCAGCGCATGGGCGTCGTCTATACCGACAAGCCGGCGATCTCGAACGGTCCTGCATGTCAGGTTCCCTATCCGGTTTCGCTGAGCGGCCTTTCCGGCAATATCGCCGTCCGACCGGCGGTGACTTTGAATTGCCAGGTGACGCTTGCCTTCGCCAAATGGGTGAAGAACGAACTCGCTCCAGCCGCACGCACGCGCTACTGGACCGGCATCGGCACGATCGTACCGCTCGGCGGCTATTCCTGCCGGCGGATGAACAATAGCCGGCAACGCTATAATCCGATGTCGGAACATGCGCATGGCAATGCGATCGATGTCGGCACCTTCATCCTGAAGAATGGCCATGTGATCGACGTGCGGAAGAAGGGTTTGTTTTCCTTCCGGGAAGGGCGGTTGCTCAAGGCGGTACGCAGCGACAGCTGCCGCTATTTCGATACCGTGCTTGGTCCGGGCAGCAATCCGGAGCACTGGAACCACTTTCATTTCGACCTCAGGGACCGAAAGGGCGGCCGGCGCTATTGCAGCCTTTGATTGGCCCTTTGCCGGAACAGCATCTACACTTGTCAAACGGGAAAGCTGATTTACCTTTCGACGGAATCGCGCTCAACTGCGCGCATTGGGTGCCAGAGAGGGGTTCATGGAAGACGTACCAAGACGAAAGAAAAGCCTGGGAAGGGCGCTCCTTGCTGCACTGATTGCCATCATTATCGTCATCGGCGGCCGCTGGTACGTTTATGTCGCCTATGCCGACGATCCGTTCGATGAAGTCGGCATCGGTCTCAACTCCATGATGCCCGGACCCATTCGCGACAAGGGTTGTGCGATGCTGAAGGCACGCTTCGAGCACAAGACGCTGCCGCCGGCGGGCTGCGGCGTCAATGGCAACTGGTAGCGGTCGTTTTCCAGATCGTAAGCTGGCAAAAAGAAAAAAGCCGGCTGAGCCGGCTTGAGCGGAGCATGGCAACGACGGGGAATCCTCGCCGGCTCCAGAAAAGAACTTCATGTTGCAATGATGATGCACGCAATATGAATGCGAAGGCAATAAATCGGCCAATACAACAGGCGCTGACGGTGTCGCCAAGAGGCGTTGGGCGGAGTTGCGACAAACGTTGCTCACCTAAGGAGCTATATGCCCGACGAAGGTCACGATTTGATGACAGCTTATTCCGCTTAGACGAACGCTGTGTTTCACTACCGTGGGGTGGTAAAAGCCCAAGACCGGCTATATAGCGGGCAAACGCCGCGAAATTCATCACAAAAGCCGGACTTTGCCTGACTATGGCTGCGATCATTTCCATACGCAATCTTACGAAAACCTATGCCAACGGATTCCAGGCGCTGAAGGGCATTGATCTCGATATCGAGCGGGGCGAAATCCTGGCGCTGCTGGGGCCGAATGGCGCGGGCAAGACGACGCTGATTTCCATCGTCTGCGGGATTGCCAATCCAAGCGGTGGGTCCGTGACCGTGGGCGGTTATGACGTCGTGCGCGATTTCCGCGCCACGCGCAGCCTCATCGGTCTCGTGCCGCAGGAGTTGACCACCGATCAGTTCGAAACCGTCTGGAATACGGTAAGTTTCTCGCGCGGGCTTCACGGCAAGAAGCCGAACCCCCAATATATCGAGAGGATCTTGCGCGATCTCTCGCTCTGGGAGAAGAAAGACAACATGCTTCGCCAGCTTTCCGGCGGCATGAAGCGGCGCGTGCTCATCGCCAAGGCGCTGTCGCATGAGCCGGAGATCCTCTTCCTCGACGAGCCGACGGCCGGTGTTGACGTGACGTTGCGCAAGGACATGTGGCATGTGGTCGAGCGCCTGCGCGCATCCGGCGTGACCATCATTTTGACGACGCATTACATCGAAGAGGCCGAGGAGGCTGCCGATCGCGTCGGCGTCATCAATGGCGGCGAGCTGCTGCTTGTGGAGGAGAAGAAGGCGCTGATGGCCAAGCTGGGCCGCAAGCAGCTCATTCTCGATCTGAACGAGCCGCTCCACGCCGTACCGCAGTCCCTCGACGGCAACGGGCTTTCGCTGGGGCCGAACGGCCTGACGCTCATTTATGATTTCGATGCACAGCACGAGCAGTCGAGCATTGCGGCTCTGCTGTCGAAACTCGCTGCCGAGGGAATTCATTTCAAAGATCTTTCGACGCGCCAGAGTTCGCTCGAGGATATTTTCGTATCGCTGGTGGAGGCAGGCAAATGAACTTCGAAGCGATCAAGTCTATCTATTCGTTCGAAATGGCCCGCACGCGCCGCACTCTGCTGCAGAGCGTCGTCTCACCAGTCATTTCCACATCGCTCTATTTCATCGTCTTCGGTGCCGCGATCGGTTCGCGCATCAACCTGGTCGAGGGCGTTTCCTATGGGGCGTTCATCACGCCCGGCCTGATCATGCTGACCTTGCTCGGCCAGTGCATCAGCAACGGCTCCTTCGGCATCTACTTCCCGAAGTTCACCGGTACCATCTACGAGGTGCTATCGGCGCCTGTCGCCATGACCGAGATCGTGCTCGGTTATGTGGGCGCGGCGGCGACCAAGGGGATGCTGATTGGCCTGATCATTCTCGCCACGGCAAGTTTCTTCGTCGAGATCAGGATTGAGCATCCGTTCATGATGATCCTGTTCTTCGTGCTGACGGCAGTCACCTTCAGCCTGTTCGGCTTCATGATCGGCATCTGGGCCGGAAATTTCGAGCAGCTGAACCTCATCCCGATGCTGGTCGTGCCGCCGCTGACCTTCCTCGGCGGCAGCTTCTATTCGATCAACATGCTGCCGCCCTTCTGGCAGGCGGTCAGCCATCTCAATCCGGTCCTATATCTGGTCAGTGGTTTCCGCTGGAGCTTCTACGGCATCGCAGATGTCAATCCTGGCTTGAGCCTTGCCATGATCACGCTTTTCCTCGTCGTCTGTCTGGTCATCCTGGGATGGATTTTCCGCACAGGATATCGTTTGAGAAATTGATGGCGGTGCTAGCCTGGCGAGCTTAAGAAGGCCCGTGGCTTTTGCAGCCGCAACAAAATGGTCCAGGAAAGCATCCAATGTCGCAGGCTCATCTCAATCCCTCGCTGCCCCAAGCACTCTCCCGGCTCGATCAGCTGACCAACTGGGAGCGCAAGCCGCGCGGGGAGATGCGGGTCGGTCTTGAGCCGATGCTCGACCTCATGCAGCGCCTGGGCAATCCGCATCGCAGCTTTCGCGCCATCCACGTTGCCGGCACCAAGGGCAAGGGATCGGTTTCAGCACTCCTCGAAGCGGGATTACTGCGGGCCGGCTGGCGCGTCGGTCGCTACGCATCGCCGCATGTCGACCGGGTGAACGAGCGTGTCAGTATTCTTGGCCAGGAAGTCGAGGATGATGCGCTGGCGACGGCGATCATGCAGGTTCTGGATGGCTACGAGGGCGCAAAGCAGGCCGCGACGGCGGGTGAAGATGCGACCTGGTTCGATGTGATTACGGCCGCTGCATTCCTCGTGTTCAAAGAGGTCGGCTTGGACTGGGCCGTCATCGAGGTCGGCCTTGGCGGCAGGTTGGATTCCACCAATGTCGCCTTCGGCGAAGTTGCCATCGTCACGAATATCGGGCTGGAGCACACGGAAATTCTTGGGGTCACGCGCGAGGCGATCGCGGGTGAGAAGGTCGGCATATTGAAGTCCGGCGCCACGCTTGCCACCACGCTTGCTATCGACGATGCCGCGGGAAAGGTCTTGCAGCAGCGTGCCGATGAGCTTGGCTGCCAGGTCCTGCGAACCGATCTTCCCGAAGACGCGACGATTGCGGAGACGAATATCTCGCTGGTCGGCCTTGTGTTCGATCATCTGGGACGACAAGGCGAGAGCGTGCAGACGGCGGGCAAAAAGGGGCAGCCGGTCGGCGCGTGGCTGCTCGAACCGGCCGTCATCGACAAGGCGCGGCTGCCGGGACGGATGGAGCGCTTCGACCTTGCCCTACCACCCACGCTTCGAAGCGGGCGACAGAGCTTGCCCGTCATCATGGATGGCGCGCATGTGCCATTCAATATCGAAGCAGTCCTGCGCGATATCACGCGCTCGTCCAGCGTCAGCGGCGATTGCATCGCGGTTGTCGCACTTGCATCCGACAAGGATGCTCCCGGCTTCTTGAACGTGCTCTCGCGATACGTGGCCCATGCGGTCTTTACAGAAGCGTCCGGATCGGGGCGCGCCCATGCGGCGAGCGAGCTGGAGGCATTGGCGATCTCGATGGGTATGGCCTGCGAAGCCGAGCCCAACCCGCAGAAAGCGCTTCATCATGCCGTCGCGAAAGCTGCGGAGGCGGGCGGCTGGATTCTGGTGACGGGCTCGCTCTATCTTGTCGGCGCTCTGCGCGGCACTGTCCGGGGGAGTGCAGGGTGACGATGGAAATTACGATCAGGCCTGCTCTTGCCAATGATGTCGCCGAGATGGCGAGGCTGCATCGCGCGATCTGGTGCGACACCTATCGCGACCTAGTGTCTGCTGAGATTTATCAGGCTCTCGACGAGGATTTCCGCCGTGTGCGGTGGGCGGATATACTCGCAAATCCCCGTAGGGATCAGCGCGTGCTTTTGGCCGAGCAGGGCGGGCGACTTGTCGGTATCGGTGCGATCAACGCGCCGTCCGATGCCATATTCGAGGGGCGAGGCGAGATTAAGTCGCTCTATATCGATGCTTCCATCAAACGCCAGGGACTTGGCCGTCGTCTGATGCGAGAATTGGCGCGGGAACTTTTATCCATGGGCTATTCGGGTGCGGCGCTAGGTGTGGTCGTCGGCAATGAATCGGCGATTGCCTTTTATCGTGCGCTCGGAGGGCAATTGATCGGTCGGTACACGGATCCGGGTCCGGTCTGGCGTTCCGACAATTTCATTTTTGCATGGGACGACTTGTCCGTTCTGATCTGATTGTCCCATGCAAGCCGATGAACGGGGATTTCACCCGGCTGCGATCCACTTGCGTGGGGCGATGGTCATGGCCATGACGCCAGCCACGACACAGACAAGACCTATGGCTGCGGTCGGAGACAGAGGTTCGCCAAGGAAGACGACGCCGATGGTGACGCCGATCGGGACGCGCAGATAGGCTTGTGCCGTCGTGCCGACCGAGCCGAGGGTCTGGATAAGCCGGAAATAGATGCTGAAGGCAAGCGCGGTGGAGACGACCGACAGGCCGAGCAGGGCCAGGATTGAGGCTGTCGACGGCGCAATCTGCCAGGGATGTTCGACAATCAGGCTCGCCGGGATCAGGAGAGCGGCACCGCAAAGCAGAGAGCCGGCTGCCGGCATCATCGGGTCCAGCCCCTTGAAATTTCGGCCGAACAGTGCGGCACAGGCATAGCAGATCGATGCCGCGACGACGGCAAGCTGTGGCAGCAGCTGGCGGCCCATTCCATGCAGCGCATCGAGGCCGATGATCAGGCAGATACCGGCCATGCCAGTAATCACGCCGAAAAGCTTGCGGCCCGTCAACGGTTCGCTGCGCAACAGGAAGGCGGCAATCAGAAAGGCGAAAATCGGCGTCGTGGAATTCAATATGGTCGCAAGGCCGGCATCGACAGTCTGTTCCGCCCAGGCGATCAGCGTGAAAGGGATGGCGCTGTTGAGGCAGGATTGAATGAGGAAGCGCTTCCAGGTGGCGGCGTCGCGCGGCAGGTTCAGACCACGCCAGCGAATGATCGCAAGCAGAACAAGGCCGGCGATCAAGGTGCGGGCGGCGATCAGCGTGACCGGCGGGATGGTTGCTACGCCGATGCGGATGAAGGTGTAGGAGGCACCCCAGCAGGTGGCGAGGGCGAGGAGGAGAAGCAGTTCGGTCGTCAGGTTAGGTCTTGCCGGCGTCATAGGGGGCACTCTTGTAAGATTTGGACATGCCGTCTTATAGAGCGAAGAGATCGGCGAATGCTTCGCTCCCAATCGAACTATCGCGTTCGGTTCATCAATCACGCAGCCGAAGCTCGTCGGTTTGCATCTGCATCGACCCCAGGGTTTCGAGAAAGCTCATCCCGAGCAGGCTCTGATCGAGCTTGCCCGCTTCCGCCACGCTCGCCTCGACATCCCTGCGCTTGATCGGGCCGATTGCCACGGAGCCAAGTTCCACGGGAGCCGCCCTGGCGCGGCCGTTGGCGGTCAACACTGTCTGCGAATAGGTGAGGTTTTCCGGAATGATGCCGACGCGCTCGGCGTCCTCTTGCGATAAGGCGATGGTGCTGGCGCCGGTGTCGATCAGCATGTCGATCGGCTGGCCATTGATCGTGACCCGTGCTTCGAAATGCCCGTTCGAGCGCTTGTGAAGGATGACTTCCTGACCGCCTTCGCTCGTCGTGACGACAACGGCATGGCCGGGCATAAGGCCGGCGAAGACGCGATTGCCGACCTGTTGGGCATCGTAGCGATAGATATAAGCGGTCGCGAGCGCCATGATGATGACGAACCAGATCAGCAGATTGCGGATCGACTGGCTGACCGTATGCCGGCTCGCCCACACTGCGGCGCTCATCATCAGAGCGATCGGCAGGAGATAGACGACACGCGCGAAGTCGTCGTTGCGCATGCCGAAGGTGGAGCCGGTGTTATTGTTGAAGATGAGCAGTGCGAGGCCGATGCCGAGAATGGCGAGAACGATGTTCAGGCGGTTCATACGGCGCTGCGCTCCCGTGCCATCCTTTGGCGGCGCGTCTCCCGGCGCGGCTTGCGCTCGACTTTGGTCAGGCGCTCCGGAAGCACTTCCATGATCTGACGGCGCTCGTCGTCGCTATAGCTCATCCACGCGCCGATTTCGGCCGATGTGCGGCCGCAGCCGAAGCAATAGCCGGTATTCTGGTCGATGGAACAGACGAGGATGCAAGGTGTCAGCATGGGATCATATATCGATGCTTCAAATGCACATGGCAAGGGTACAGAGGGAAGCGATCTCGCAAATCTGCTGAGTCGCGCCGATCGTATCGCCCGTATGGCCGGTCACTTTCTGACGGACATATCTTGTGGCAAGAAATGTCGCGACGCTCGTCGTGAGAAGGCAGCCAACTAACGCCGGAACGCCCATGGCGGGACCGACGAGCAGTATCGCGAGGCCCAATGTCGCAATCAGCGCCAGCTGCATGGCATCGCCATCCGGCTTGCCTGCCGATGCCGCGATCCCATCCGGTTTCGCGGATGGCAGGGCGTACCAATGCCAGACCATGGCACCGCGGCTCAAGGTGGCCGCGGCGAGAATTGCGACAGCGGCGTCCTCAGGCGGCAGATGCCGGGCGATGGCTGCAAGTGCCGCCGCCCGCAATCCGAACGACAGTATCAACGCTGCCGCCCCATAAGTGCCGATGCGGCTATCCTTCATGATTTCGAGCGCGCGCTCGCGATCCTTGCCGCCGCCCAATCCGTCCGCCGTGTCGCTGAGCCCGTCTTCATGGAGGGCGCCGGTCAGGATCGTCTGCACGGCAAGCGCCAGCAATGCGGCCATCAACGGATCGGCGCTGAGGGCGAGTAGCACGCTGAACGTCAGCGCCGAGGGCAGGGCGATCAGCAGGCCAGCAACGGGAAAAGCGCGTGAAACGCGCGAGAGCTTGCCGTCATGGCCTTCGAAGAAGGACGACGGCACGGGAACGCGGCTCAAGAAAGCGACGGCGCGCGCGATGTCACGCATATATTCCCGCATTTCTTCCTCTCCCCGCCATACGCGCGACAGCATCGGGCGCTTTTGGAGTTGTTCGCACCGATTCCCAGGACTAATAGAGTCGCACGCAAAGAACCCGATTTGAGACCAAAAGACAAGGAACGCATTCATGAGCGTCAGCGGCCTCCCATTCGACGATTTCCGCGCATTGCTGCGCGACCTTCCAGGCCCGGATGCCCGGGCGCTCGTGGCCGCGCGCGAACGTGATGCGCAGCTCACCAAGCCGCCCGGCGCGCTTGGAAGACTGGAAGAAATCGCTTTCTGGCTGGCCGCCTGGACCGGTCGTGCGCCGGCCGTGACCCGGCCGCTGGTGGCGATCTTTGCCGGCAATCACGGCGTCACCAAGCAGGGAATTACGCCGTTTCCGCCTTCCGTAACCCAGCAGATGGTGGAAAACTTCGCAGCCGGCGGAGCCGCGATCAACCAGATCTGCGTTGCCTACGATCTCGGCCTCAAGGTCTTCGACCTCGCCCTCGATTTCCCGACGGGCGATATCACCGAAGAACCGGCATTGAGCGAGCGCGACTGTGCCGCGACCATGGCCTTTGGCATGGAGGCGATCGCCGGCGGTACCGACCTGCTCTGCATCGGCGAAATGGGCATCGGCAACACCACGATCGCCGCGGCCATTCATTACGCGCTCTATGGCGGCAAGGCCGAAGACTGGGTTGGCCCAGGCACCGGCTCGGAAGGTGAGATGCTGAAGCGCAAGATCGCTGCCGTCGAGAAGGCGGTGGCGCTGCATCGCGATCATCTCAACGATCCGCTGGAAATCCTGCGCCGCCTCGGCGGCCGCGAGATCGCGGCGATGGCCGGCGCCATTCTCGCCGCACGCATGGAACGGATCCCTGTTATCATTGACGGTTATGTCGCGACGGCTGCCGCTTCCATTCTCAAGGCCGCCAATCCCTCTGCGCTCGACCATTGCCTGATCGGGCACGTCTCGGTCGAGCCGGGTCATCTCCGCTCCATCGAGAAGCTTGGAAAGACACCGCTTCTGGCGCTCGGCATGCGGCTTGGCGAAGGTACGGGGGCTGCACTGGCGGCCGGCATCGTCAAGGCTGCGGCAGCCTGCCATTCGGGCATGGCGACGTTCGAAAGCGCCGGGGTTACGAACAAGCACTGAAAACTTGGCGGCGAGACGTTGAAATAAGCGTTTCGCCGCCTCAATTTCCTGTAGATGATCGGTTTCTCGTCATAAATCTGCAATGAATTTTGAAGGCGGCGAGCGGCGTCGCCTTGCTTCGCCCACGGCGAGGCGGTATTCGCAAGGCATCCAGATTGCAACCGGGACACTACGGGCGGAGCGCGAATGGCTGAGTTTTCAAAATCTGCGGTCAACAAGGAGACTGGAATTCGGCATTTTTTCGCCGCTGCAGGCTACTCCTGGGGCGGATTTCAGCGGCTGTTGCAGGAATCGGCCTTTCGCCAGGAACTGCTTTTTGCCGGGGTGGGACTGATCCTGTTGATTGCGGTCGGTGCGACCATCGGCGAGATCGTCATCGCGATGGTGCTGTTCCTCGCCGTCTTCGCAGTTGAGGCCATGAATACGGCGGTGGAAGAGGTGATCGACCGGATCTCGCCGGAGATTTCCAACGTCGGCAAACATGCCAAGGACCTCGGCTCGTTTGCCGTTCTCTGCATGCTGGTCGCCTCCGGCATCTACTTTCTTTATGTTATCGGCAGCCATCTGCTGTTTCGCTAAAGCAATTCCAGGAAAAGTGCGTAGCGGTCTTCCGTCCGGAATTGCGAGACAACAAAGAGATAGTGCGGTTCAGAGATTCCGTGAAAAGCTGGCGCGTCTAGCGATCAGCACCCGAGCTGCGTTTAAGCGAAGCTCTTCTTGCGCCGTTCGGCGAGCGGCGCGTCCTCGACCGCCGGCAGACTTTGCAGCACGCGCTTGGGCGGCAATATGGCAATGACCTCCGTGCCTTCCCGTAGCTTTGATTTCAGCATGAACTGACCGTCATGCTTGGCAAGAATGGCCTGTACGATCGGCAGACCAAGGCCAGTGCCCTGTTCGGCGCTCTTGATGGCGATGGAGCCCTGACCAAAGGCGGACAGGACAATCGGGATCTCCTCTTCGGGAATGCCCGGACCGTTATCCTTGATCGCGACATATTCGCCGCCGCCGGCCGTCCAGCCAACCTTGACGCTGATCTCGCCGCCTTGCGGCGTGAATTTCACCGCATTCGACAGGAGATTAAGGATCACCTGGCGCATCGATTTCTCATCGGCCCAGACGGAAGGCAGCTGCGCTTCGAATTGCGATGAGATCGAAATGTTTTTGGCGCGGGCGCGCAACTGCACCATGCCGATGCAATCCTCAGCAATATCGAGGAGGGAAATCGCTTCCTCGTTCAGCTCGTATTTGCCGGCCTCGATGCGCGAGAGATCGAGGATTTCGTTGATCAGGTTGAGCAGGTGCTGGCCGGATCGATGAATATCACTGGTGTATTCGCGATAGGTCGGATTGTTGAGCGGCCCCATGACCTCCGCCGACATGACCTCGGAAAAGCCGAGGATCGCATTCAGCGGCGTTCTAAGCTCATGCGACATGGAAGCAAGAAAGCGCGATTTGGCAAGGTTTGCTTCCTCGGCACGCCGGCGCGCTTCATCCGACATCGACTTCGCGACTTCCAGCTCTGCAATCAGATCGTCCTTCTCCGATTGGAAGGAGAGGATCTTCAGGTTCGACTGATACATGCGGTTGGTGATGAAGCTGAAGAATATCACGGCAACCGAAATGGCTGCAGTGAGGGCGATATCGGAGGGTCTTCGCGTGAGGATCGCGGCCACGGCCAGTGCGACGGTCGCCGGTGCGAAGGAAAATGGAACAGCCCGCGGCAACATGAAGCTGGACATGGCCGTGATGCAGATCGCCGCAAGCAGCGTCGTCCCTTTGTAGAAGGCGAAACTGTCGCCACCGCAGGTCGCACAATTTTGCATCGTGAAGAGCGCCCAGCAGCAGCCGACGAGCAATTGCCCCAGCAAGAGCAGCTGTCGCCACTTTCTGGCGCTTTCAGCCGACATTTCCTGCTTCTTGGCGCGCCGTCCGATCAGCATGTTGATGGCATGGGCCGTCAGGATCGGAATGGTCCAGAAGAGAATGCCGGCATCATGTGTGAGGTAGACGCCGAGAACGGCGACCACGATAACGAAGATCGGCACGACGGCAGCACTCTGCCGCAAGGTGTCGATGTGCATCATCATCAGTTCGCGATCGAAATTGCGGCTATGGCCGCTTTGCAGGCGTTCGCGCGTTTGCCGCACGGCCTTCGACACAGCCCGGTTACGGTGACTGCGCGATCGGTCGACAATGTTTTTATCTGTCGATGTGCTGACGCCGGTGCTCATGGTTACATTGAAACTTGGCCTGCCTGAGGCTACACACTAGCCTTCAAATCTTAAGAAGATGCTGCGCCGAAATGATTTGTTTGCCATCTTCGCCAAGGATTTGTTCTTAAAGGAGGCAACAACGTGGTGCGGTCGGGCCGCCTGTTTCGTGACGGCGTGGTCACTTTCGCGCTGCTTGCCATTCTCGCATTATTCGCGTTGAAGATGAACAATCGACCGGAAATCGTTCAAAACGGCAAGTTTTATGTCATTGACGGCGACACGCTTTTCGCCAACGGCGAACGCTTGAGGCTGAAAGGCATCGATGCTCCCGAATATCGGCAGCGCTGCCAACGCAATGGCGCGGATTGGGCCTGTGGCGAAGAAGCGCGCAAGGCGCTTGCCACAATTATTAAGACGGGAGCGCCCCAATGCCGGGGGCGGGAGAGGGATCGTTATGGTCGCCTGCTGGTGACATGCGTCGCCGGCGATCTCGATATCAACGCCGCGATGGTGCGCAATGGCATGGCGGTTTCCTATGGTGCCTATGCAAGCGAGGAGCGCATTGCGCGGCAAGCGAAAGCCGGGCTTTGGGCCAGTGATTTCGAGAAGCCTAGCGACTATAGGCGCGAGGAGCGTATGGCTGATGGCAATGATGCGATTGCCGGATTGTTCGGCTATTTGCGCCAGCTTGTCGGATGGAGCGCCCCATGAAGCAGGAGAGCGAATTGCAGATCCTGCGTTCCGCGATTGCGGCCTGCCGTCTCTGTCGGGACGCACCGGCCAAGGGCGAGGCGGATCGCCTGCCACATGAGCCGCGTCCGGTTGCGACACTATCGTCGACTGCGCGGATACTCATCGCAGGGCAGGCGCCGGGATTGCGCGTTCACGAGAGCGGCCTGCCATTCAACGATGCCTCGGGTGACCGTTTGCGTCAGTGGCTCGCCGTGGATCGCGAGAGTTTCTACAATCCGGACCACTTCGCCATAATGGGCATGGGCTTCTGCTTTCCGGGCTATGACAAGGCGGGAAGCGATCTGCCGCCGCGCAAGGAGTGTGCGCCGTTGTGGCGGCAGCGGGCGATGGATGCGATGCCGCAGATCGAATTGATCCTGACGATCGGTCAATATGCTCAGGCTTGGCATCTTGGGGCGGAGCGCATGGGGTCGATGACCGAGACGGTCGCGCAGTGGCGGCGTTACCTTCTAACCAACCGGTCGCCGTCCGTCCTGCCATTGCCGCATCCAAGTTGGCGCAACAGCGGCTGGCTGAAACGAAACCCCTGGTTCGAGGCCGAGTTGCTTCCCGTTTTGCAACAACGTGTGAAAAGCCTGCTTCCTTGAGAAAAAGTTTCTTTTCTATCGCTAAAAATAAGCTATAGAGAGAATATAATTCGAAGGGATGCTTTAAATGGACCGTCTTGACCGCAAAATCCTGCGCCTGCTGCAGGAGGATTCCACTCTGGCCGTAGCCGATCTTGCCAAGAAGGTCGGTCTCTCGACGACGCCCTGCTGGCGCCGCATCCAGAAGATGGAAGAGGATGGCGTCATTCGCCGTCGCGTGGCCTTGCTCGATCCGGAAAAGGTCAACACGAAGGTCACGGTTTTCGTGTCCATCCGCACCAACAGCCACTCCATCGAATGGCTGAAGCGCTTTTCGGAAGTGATCGCTGATTTCCCGGAAGTGGTGGAATTCTATCGCATGAGCGGCGATGTCGACTATCTTCTGCGCGTCGTCGTTCCGGATATCGCTGCCTATGACGCTTTCTACAAGCGCATGATCGCCAAGATCGAAATCCGAGACGTCTCCTCGGCTTTCGCGATGGAGCAGATCAAGTACTCGACGGAACTGCCGCTCGATTACATGCTGCTGGAAAATGCCAAGTCCAACGAGGACTGACATGAACTGAGCGCCGTTTTGAAGAGGCGCTCAGAAGAAGCCGCTGATTTCGCTGCGGCCCTTTACTTCTTGTCCAGGCGCGCGAGCAGCGAGGAGGTATCCCAGCGATTGCCTCCCATCGCCTGGACGTCGCCGTAGAATTGATCGACGAGGGCGGTGAGCGGCAGCTTGGCTTTGTTGCGGCGGGCTTCCTCGAGCACGATGCTGAGATCCTTGCGCATCCAGTCCACTGCGAAGCCGAAATCATATTTGCCCGAAATCATGGTCTTGTGGCGGTTCTCCATCTGCCAGGAGCCGGCGGCACCCTTGGAAATGACCTCAACGACCTTTTCGATATCGAGCCCTGCCTGCTTGCCGAAATGAATGCCTTCGGCCAGGCCTTGGACGATACCGGCAATGCAGATCTGGTTAATCATCTTGGTCAGTTGTCCCGCGCCGACAGGCCCCATCAGGCCGACCATGCGGGCATAGGCGTCGATGACAGGGTGAGCCTTCTCGAAGACGACTTCGTCACCGCCGCACATGACGGTCAGCACGCCGTTTTCCGCGCCCGCCTGTCCGCCGGAAACCGGGGCGTCGATGAAGTCGACGCCTTTTTCCTTTGCGGCGGCGTAGAGTTCGCGGGCGACTTCAGCGCTCGCCGTCGTGTTGTCGATGAGCACGGAGCCCGCCTTCATGGTTGAAAGGACGCCGTTCTCGCCTGTCGTCACCGAGCGCAGGTCGTCGTCATTGCCGACGCAGGTGAAGACGAAATCGGCACCTTCAGCGGCCTCAGCTGGGGTAGGGGCAAACATGCCGTCATATTGTTTGGCCCATGCCTCGGCCTTGGCGGTGGTGCGGTTATAGACGGTGACGTCATGCCCACCCTTGACCTTCAAATGTCCGGCCATGGGATAGCCCATGACGCCCATGCCGATGAATGAGACCTTTGCCATTTCATAACTCCGTGATCGAATTTGTTTCGAAGGCTTAGCCGAAAGGCCAGAGAGACGAAAGACCGATTTGTCGGGCAACTTGTCACCATGGCATATGATTTGAAATCTCATTTCCAATTTTTTCATTTATTGGAATGAAATTTCGCTCTCATTGCGAATTTTCATAATTTCCTTTGTCGATATAATCTATGGATTTGCGATCTTAAGCCATCGACAACGAGCCGATGGCCGCGGAAGCGCCGAGGCCTCATGAAAAGGGATCTTCGATGATTTCGCGCAGACAGACACTCGGCCTTCTGGGTGCGACGGCGGCAGCTTTCGCTTTACCTTCCGTTCGACAGTCACGTGCGGCCGCAGCCACGACGCTTCGGATTGGCTGGCAGAAGAACAGCGTATTGGCATTGGCGAAGCGCGAAGGGGCGCTGGAAAAGCGCCTTTCCGATCGCGGCATATCCGTGGAATGGTCGGAATTCACATCCGGTCCGCCGCTACTTGAAGCTCTCGGCGCCGGTGCTCTCGATTTCGGTGCCACGGGCGATGTGCCGCCGCTGTTTGCCCAGGCTGCCAATGGTAATCTGCTCTATGTCGGCATTTACACCGGCAGCCCCGAAAGCTCCGCCATTCTCGTGCGCAAGGATTCGCCGATCCAGACGCTTGCCGATCTCAAGGGAAAGAAGCTTGCCTTCAAGCGCGGCTCCAGCGCCCACAACGTCGCCGTTAAGGCGCTTCGCAAAGGTGGGCTTGGTATCAACGATGTCCAGCCGCTCGATCTCGCGCCGCCGGATGCGTCCGCCGCGTTCAAGACGGGCGCGATCGACGCCTGGTCGATCTGGGATCCCTATCTCGCCATTGCAGAGGCTGATCCGGATACACGCATCCTGGCGACTGCGCGGGGCATCGTCGATTCCTTTAGCTATTTCCTGGCGAACGGCGATTTCACCAAGGATAATCCGCAGGTGATTATCGACGTCATCGACGAACTGGCCAAGGTGGGGGCGGCGGCGCAATCGGATTTGGACAACACCGTTAAGGCCATGTCCGAAATCACCGGCGTGCCGGCCGAGGTGACGCGGGTGGTGCTGACGCGTCCGGGTGCGAATCTTGGCGGCGTCTCAACCATTACAGATGCGGCGATCGCCTATCAGCAGGGGCTGGCTGACGAGTTCTACAATCTTGGCATCGTTCCGAAGAAGCTCAACGTCACGGACATCGTCTGGCGGCCGAAGGCGAGCTGAGGCTGACAAGATACGCGGATATCGCCTGCGCCCCAAACACTACGGGCGTAGGCTTTATCAGCAAAAATATTTCGCCAGATACAGGCGATTAGAAAATCCATATTGTCGATATAATCCCTGGTCTATGCCACTATCCGGATCGAACATCGGGAGGTGGCTCCCGACCACGCGCATCCAGAAAGCAGGAAAGCTTCATGACCGCGACCGCAAAACCCATCGATTTCCTCTGGTTCATTCCGACCTCCGGTGACGGCACCTATCTGGGCACGGCCGATCTCAACCGCGGCCCGGAGATCGGCTATCTCCAGCAGATCGCGCAGGCAGTCGACCGGCTGGGCTATACGGGCGTGCTTTTGCCGACTGGTGTTTCCTGCGAAGAATCTTTCGTTACCGCTGCAGCTCTTTCGGCACATACGCAAAAGCTGAAGTTTCTGGTGGCGATCCGCCCGGGTACGGCGTCGCCTGCCTATTATGCCCGTCTCGCCTCGACGCTCGATCGTGTCTCGAATGGCCGCGTGCTGCTCAACATCGTCGTCGGTGGCAGCCCGGCGGAGCTGGCCGGTGACGGCATTCATCTGGAACACGATGAGCGCTACGCCCATGCCGATGAATTCTTCCATGTCTGGGAAGAGCTTCTGGAGACGGGCTCGTCCACTTTCGAGGGCAAGTATATCAAGGCCACCAATGCAAGGCTCGGCCTACCGCCGGTGCAGACGCCGCGCCCGCCGCTCTATTTCGGCGGTTCTTCCGATGCCGGCATCGAATTCTCAGTCGGTCGCGTCGACAAGTATCTGACCTGGGGCGAGCCGCCGGCACAGGTCGCCGAGAAAATTGCAAAGGTGCGGGCGGCCGCTGCCAAACGGGGACGCGAAGTCAGCTTCGGCATCCGTCTGCATTTCATCGTTCGCGAGACGGACGAAGAAGCATGGGCTGCGGCCGACAAGCTGATTTCCAAGCTTGACGACGAGACGATCCGCGAAGCGCAGGAGCAATTCGTCAACCAGTCCGATTCCGTTGGCCAGAAGCGCATGGCCGCGCTGCACGGCGGCCGTCGCGATAAGCTCGAAGTGTCGCCCAACCTCTGGGCTGGCGTCGGTCTGGTGCGCGCCGGTGCGGGTACGGCGCTTGTCGGCTCGCCGAAGACGGTTGCCGCGAGGCTGCGGGAATATCAGGAGCTCGGTATCGAAACCGTGATCGGTTCCGGCTATCCGCATCTGGAGGAAGCCTATCGTGTTGCAGAGCTTCTCTTCCCTGAACTGGGGTTGAAGCGTGACGAGCAGCGTGCCGGGTTTCGCAACGAATTCGGCGCCAAGCAGATTTTCGCCGGCGGCAGCCATGGCGGCAATCTCAAGGTCGTTTCCGGCTCGTAACGCCAGCTCAAAAGGGAGATTCCCATGTCGGCATTCGACACGTCCTTCGTCCGCGTGGCCTCGGAACGGCGCGCGCGCCAGGCCAGGGTCGCGCGGCAAGGCATCTCGTTCCAGAGATTTCTGCCGTTCCTGCTGCCGATCGTCGTCATCGCGGGATGGCAGCTGGGCTCGTCGCTTGGATGGATCTCCACCCGTATCATGCCGTCGCCGGCGGCGGTTGTGATCGCCTTCTGGCAAACCACGATCTCCGGGCAGCTGCCAAACAATATCCTCGTCAGCGCCGGCCGCGCTTTCGCCGGCCTGCTGGTCGGCGGCTCGATAGGCTTTCTGCTCGGTATCGCCAATGGTGTCTCGCGGCTGTCTGAACAGCTGACGGATACGACGCTGCAGATGCTGCGCACCATTCCGCACCTTGCCATGGTGCCGCTCGTCATCCTCTGGTTCGGGATCGGCGAAGAATCCAAGCTCTTCCTGACGGCGCTCGGCGTGCTGTTCCCGATCTACCTCAACACCTATCACGGCGTGCGCAATGTCGATCGCGGGCTGATCGAGATGGGACGGGTCTATGGCATGAGCAGCTGGACGCTGTTCCGGAAGGTCATCTTTCCCGGCGCGCTTCCGTCCATCCTTGTCGGTTTGCGTTTTGCCCTCGGCATCATGTGGCTGACGCTGATTGTGGCTGAATCGATCGCGGCATCGTCGGGCATCGGCTACATGGCCAACAATGCCCGCGAGTTCGGCATGACGGATGTCGTGGTGCTGACGCTGGTCATCTACGCCATCCTCGGCAAGCTCGCTGATGTCGTCGCCCGGACGATCGAGCGCAGGGCCTTGCGCTGGAACCCGGCCTACCAGAATTGAGGAGCTTCCCATGAGCGTCAACACACTCGATCGCCCACGGGCGGAAGCCAAAAATGTTGGCTCCCAGGCTACGGGCGCCGCAGCCATCCATATTAAGGGTCTGGAGAAGAGCTTCGGCAACAACCGCGTTCTGCGCGGCATCGATCTCGATATTCCCGCCGGCCAGTTCGTCGCCGTCATCGGCAAGAGCGGCTGCGGCAAGAGCACGCTGCTGCGCATCCTTATGGGGCTGGAAGAGCCGAGTGCGGGCCATTTGCGCTTTGAGGCAGCCGAC
The DNA here is from genome assembly GCF_009176305.1 of Martinezella dioscoreae. GTDB lineage: Bacteria > Pseudomonadota > Alphaproteobacteria > Rhizobiales > Rhizobiaceae > Rhizobium > Rhizobium dioscoreae. The sequence goes on from NZ_BLAJ01000001.1 coordinate 1,103,012, forward strand.
CGCAGTGACGCGCAACCGAATACGCGCATCGTGTTTCAGGAGCCGCGTTTGCTGCCTTGGCTTTCTGTCGCCGACAATGTTGCGGTAGGTCTGGGCGAGGGCGTCCCGCAGGATATTTCACGCAAGGAAACGGCCGCCGTTCTTTCCGAGGTGCAGCTGGCCGAGAAGGCCGGCGAATGGCCGTCCAGCCTTTCCGGCGGACAGAAGCAGCGCGTGGCGCTTGCCCGTGCGCTTGTCAGCAAGCCCGGTATCCTCGCGCTCGATGAACCGCTCGGTGCGCTGGATGCTTTGACCCGCATCAGCATGCAGGAATTGCTGAACCGCGTCTGGCGTGAATTGGGCTTTACCGCCGTGCTTGTTACCCACGACGTCAGCGAAGCCGTGCATCTGGCCGATCGCGTCGTGGTGCTGGACGAGGGCAGGATCGTGCTCGATCTTGCCATTCCCTATCCGCATCCGCGCCGCCATGGCAATCCGGCGCTGGCAGAGCTCGAAGGGCAGCTGCTGGCGGCAATCCTCGGTGACGCACGGGGTTAATTTGGCCTGCTATCGTTCCCCTCGACGTAGAGCCTGAGATTGTCAAAGCCGATTTCCGTGCCCATGAGGCGCGAGCCATTGTCGCTATAGCCGTCGAGGAAAACGACCTGCTCGACGAAGGTCATTTTCGTGCCGCCGGGTTCTGAGGCAAAATTGACCGTTGCGAGCGACACGGAAATCCTGACGTCGTCGAGCATCATGTCAAAGGCATAGATGAAGCGCTCGTTCTGGACGACGTCGATATAGCGCGCCTGATAGGCATGCACGACGCCATCCGTGGAGGCAGTACGGTTGCTTTCGCTGCCGCCAGTGCGGAAATCGAGCTGGAAATCCAGCTGCTTCCATTCGCCGTGACAGGCAAACCATCGCTGCTTCTGTTCGGGGATTGCCCAGGCATTGAAAACCTTCGGCAGGGGCGCCTTGAAATAACGCTCTATGGTGATGGTCGTATGGTCTGTCGATCTGATGCTCATTCGTCCGTTGTCTCCGTCGATGTATCAGCGAGAAAGAGGTCGAGCCGGTCGAAGGTCCTGTTCCAGGATGCCTTGCGTTCGGCAATCCAGCGCTCGACGGCTGCCAGCGCTTCCTTGCGCAGGTGATAGGTGCGCACCCGACCGGTCTTTTCAGATAGTACCAGTCCGCTCGTCTCCAGCACCTGCAGATGTTTCATCACGGTCGGCAGCGCCATGTCGAGCGGCTGTGCCAGTTCCGTGACCGAGGCCGGTCCACGTCCGAGCCTGTCGATCATGCCGCGCCGGCTCTGGTCGGACAGGGCTTGGAACATCCGGTCGAGTGCCTGTGTTTCCTCAAGCATTCGGCTTTTCCGGCCGGAACTGCGCCGGCAGCTTGTCACTATAAGGGTACATATGGAAATAAGGCATTGCTTCCTGCAATACGCGCGCGAAGGACGGGCGCTCGATAAGGCGTTGATAATAAGCTCTCAGCCGACCATGCTCTTTGGCGAAGGGGACAAGGGTTTCAGCGTAGAACAGAGCTGGCGCGGCGGCGCAATCCGCCATGGTCAGGCTGTCGCCGGTGATCCAAATCTTTCCGTCCAGCTGCTTTTCGATCATGCCGTAGGCGGTGCGCAGTAAGGTCTCGGCGTCGGCGACGCTTTGCGGGCTGCGATTCTCGTCTGTGCGGCGGACGTCCGCGACGATCGCTTGCATCGGCTCCTGCACATAGAGATCGAAGAAGCGATCCCAGAGCCTGACGCACAGGGCATCCGAAAGTTCGGTCGGCAACAGCTGCGTTGCGCCGGGATAATGTCGGTCGAGATATTCGATGATGATACTGGTCTCCGGAACGGTGCTGTCGAGTGCTTCATCGCGCAGGACTGGAAACTTGGCGAGAGGCCAGAGGCGCACCAGCGAGGCACGCGATTCCGCATTGCCGAGATCGATGATGCGGCTTTCGAAGGGTGTTCCGTTCTCATAAAGCGCCATCAAGACCTTGTGGCAGAACGAGGCGAGCGGATGCTGATAGAGAATAAGGGACATGCGACAACCTTCCGAGCTGATACTTATCTGAATGGCTAAGTATCAGGTTGCTGGTTGCCGCGCAAGGAAATAGTTATCCAAATGGATAACTATTTTCGGCGTGATGTATTTCGCTTCAATCGGCGAGACGACGGGCAATGACCAGATGGCCGGGCGTTGGCTGGCCATCTTCCATGCGGACGTTGATGTCGGTGATTTCGACGAGTTCGAAACCCGTCGCAGTCAGCCGTTCGCGTACATAGGCTTCCGAATGGGCGAAGCGCTGATGCGGGCCGACCATATAGGGACGTCCAGCCATGGTCGCCTCAGGCAGGGTCTCCGAAGAGAAGATGAAGAGGCCGCCCGGCGTCATGTTTTCGGCTGCGCCAAAAAAGAGCGGTTCCAGGGCGCCGACATAGGGGAGGACATCCGTCGCGGTGATGAGATCGAAGGCATCCTCATCGTTGTCGTCAAGGAAATCCTCGACCTCAGCGACGAAGAGCGTCTCGTAGATGTCCTTCTCATGGGCGACTTCGACCATGTTCTCGGAAATATCGATGCCGGTGATATCCTCGACGATATCGCGCAACGTGCCACCCGTCAGGCCCGTGCCGCAGCCGAGATCGAGCATGCGCTTGAAGGGGCCGAGACCAAGCGCCTGCAGGCGCTGGCGCACGAGAACCGGGACGTGGTAGCCGAGCTGCTCCACCAGCACATCCTCGAAAACCTCGGCATGCTGATCGAAGAGCGTCTCGACATAGGCATCAGGCGCCTTGACCGGCGCTTCGCCGCGTCCCATCGAGGCGATGCGCACGGCTGCGCCGCCATGATCCTCCGGGTCGAGAGCCAGAACATGCTCGTAGGCCTGCACCGCAGCGTCGATATCGCCGGCCTTCTCCAGCGCCAATGCCCGGTTATAGGCTTCCGCCAGAGCGTCTTCGTCGATCTTCTTCTTTGCCATGGTTACAGGCCCTTCCTTTTGTCACGCAGGCATTAAGATGCCTGATCGGCTTTTGCAATGCTTGCCGTGCAGGCGCAGAATATGACCTTCGGCATAGGCGGCTTGGGGAGGGCGCTATCCGGACAAAAAATAAGGGAGGAACCACCATGGACAATGAACTCACCGCACCGAACCCGACAAGCGGCCCGGCGGAGCGCGGCCGCCCCTCCTTGCCGTCGACGTCTGCTGAAGTCACCAATACGCTGACCCATTATTATCGGGGTGAATTGGGGAGGATGACGAGTTGGCGCGATCGCATCGACCGGACATCGAACTGGGCGATCACGGTGGTTGCGGCTCTACTGTCCGTGTCGCTGTCGACACCGACATCGCATCACGGTGTTTTGCTATTCGGCATGATGCTGATCACCCTGCTGCTGATGATCGAGGCGCGGCGATATCGCTTCTTCGATGTCTACCGCTCGCGGGTGCGGCAATTGGAGCGACACTATTTCGCCCAGATCCTGGCGCCGCAGGCCGAACTCAGTTCCGATTGGGCGCTGCCGATCGCGGCCAGCCTTCGGTCTCCGCGGCTTTTACTCAGCTATGCAGAGGCGGCGCAGCGGCGGTTAAGGCGCAATTACTGCTGGATGTATGGAATCCTGCTCCTTGCTTGGATATTGAAGATTTCAACACCGAGACTCCAGACGAATGGTAGCGTGCAAGAGATGCCGCACTCGTGGAGCTATATTATCGAGAATGCGGCACTCGGACCGATGCCCGGCGAAGCGGTCATCATCCTCGTCGCGGTATTCTATGCCTTCGTCCTCTACGGTGCGGTCCGTCGCGGGCCGGACGACGGGGATTTCATCCATGGCGAGGCGCATGTCTGACGGCGGCACAGCCGATCGCTACGTCGTCCAGGCGATCCGGCTGCTTAGTGCAGGATGAATTCTCCTTTTAGCGCCCGCCATTCGGTTGCTGAAATCAGCTTGCGATGGACATAGCGCACGGAATGCAGCGGGCCATCCAGCGTTTCCTGCCAGAATTTCAGGAAGCCGCGCATTTCCGGGAAGTTCGGGGCGAGATCATAGTCCTGCCAGATATAGGTCTGCAGGAATTGCGGATGATCGGGCAGGCGGTAGAAGATCTGCGCCGTGGTCAACCCATAACCCTGCAACTGCTTTTGCATGTCGTTATGCATGAGCTTTCTCTTTCCGTTCCCATTTTTTCGTGACTCATGGTCACTCAAATATGGAAACAGCAGATGGTAAACTCAAGCTTTACAAAAATGTCATGAACCAAATTTATTCACAGAAATCAATGTGTTAGCAGCATCTATGTGGGAGTGCTGCCAAGGTTGCGCCTGGGCGCAGCCTTGGCGAGATCAGCGCTTGAGATGCCGCGTCAGCCGGCCTTCCATCCGTGCCCAGCCATTCCGCATGAGTTCGACGATCACGAGGTAGAAAATCGCTGCCCAGAGATAGATCTGGTAATCATAGGTGCGTGAGAAGGCATAGCGGGTCTCGCCCATCAGGTCGTAAACGGTGATGATGGAAACGGTGGCCGAGCTCTTGATCAGCAGGATGATCTCATTGCCGTAAGGGCGGAGCGCCACGATGAGCGCCTGGGGAATGATAATCTTGCGGAAGGCGATCCAGGTATGGATACCAAGCGCGCTGGCGGCTTCCCGCTGGCCCCTCGGCACGCTCTGAATGGCGCCTCGGACGATTTCCGTCTGATAGGCGGCCGTGTTCAGTGTCATGGCGAAGACGCCGCAATAGAAGGGATCCTTGAAGAACCACCAGAGACCCATGTCTTCGAGCAACCAGCGGAAGCTCGGGAAACCGTAATAGACCATGAAAATCTGGGCCAGCAGCGGCGTGCCGCGAAACAGATAGACATAGCAATAGGTCAGCGTGCTCAGAAATTTATTGCTCGACATACGGGCGAAAGCGAGCGGTATCGAGAGGATGGCGCCGAGGATGAAGGATGTGGCGACCAGTTTGATCGTGATGCCCAGGCCATGCAGAAGCCTCGGGCCGTAGGTTTCGAGCTTGTCGACGTCCCAGCCGAAGACGATCATCGCCAGCAGCGAAATACCGAGAATGGCCCAGAGGGTCAGAAAGAAATAACCGGCAATGCGCGCCTTGGACAATTTCCTGACCGTCTCCGGCGGTGCCGGTCGCGCTGCGATCAGAACTTCGGCATGGCTCATCGATGGACCTCCGCGCGTTTAGCCCATCGATCGAGATAGAAGAGGCCGACGGAAGAGATGACGGCCAGTGTCAGATAAAACAGGCAAGCGATGGAATAGAAGGTGAAGGGTGCCTTGGTGGCACGAACGGCAATCCCCGTCTGCCTGATGATGTCGGCAAGGCCGATGATGGACACGTAGGACGTATCCTTCAGCAGGTTCATCCAGAGGTTCCCGAGATTTGGCAAGGAAATACGTACGAGTTGCGGCACGATGATAAGCCGCATGGTTCGCGCCCGATGAAATCCAAGGGCATCACCCGCCTCATACTGACCTTTGGGAATGGCTTTGAAGGCAGAGAGAAGGACTTCCGAGCAATAGGCGGAAAAGACGATCGCCAGTGCTACCATGCCGGCCGCGAATGCATTGATCTCGACGGGGCCATTGTAGCCGAACTTGGCGAGTAGCGATTGCAGAAGGATCTGCATGCCGTAGTAGATGATGAAAAGCGTCAACAGTTCCGGCAGGCCGCGGAAAATCGTCGTGAAGACACCTGCCGCAAGCCGCAGCGGCCTTTCCTCGGATTGTTGCGCGAGCGCCACGAAGAAGCCGATGACGATGCCGAGCGGCAGCGTCAGCACCGAGACGGCGATGGTTATCTTCAAACCGCCGGCCAGTTCGTCGCCCCAGCCCGTGTCGCCGCAAGCAAGCATGGTGTCCGGGCGGAACATGCTGAACACGGTGAACAGTCCCGCAGGACCGCACAATGGGTCAAAAATCGTAGTCAACCAGGTCCACAAGGAACCAAGGGCGGAAAACAATCCGCTCATGCTATATTTCCCCTAGCGGCTTTTGCCGCGTTTCTGCTTATATTCTTCTCGTTGTCAAACAAAAACGGCGGAAGAGCAAGCTTCCGCCGTCGTCTTTTCCCAGGGAATCGACGGGCGATCAGTCGCCGTAGACGTCGAAATCGAAATACTTGTCCTGGATCTTCTTGTAGGTGCCGTCAGCGCGGATCGCAGCGATCGCGGCGTTCAGCTTGTCCTTGAGGGCCGCATCACCCTTGCGGATGGCGATGCCCGCGCCGACGCCGTTGATGACCGGGTCGCTTTTCAGCGTGCCGAGCATCTTGCAGCAATTGCCTGCATCCGACTTCACCCATTCGGACAGCACGACGACGTCGTCGATGGCTGCATCGATGCGGCCATTGCTGAGGTCGAGCTTATATTCGTCAGCCGACGGATAGAGCTTGAGCTCGGCATCCTTCAGGTGCGCAGAGGCATAGTTTGCATGCGTCGTGGACGACTGCGCACCAATCGTCTTGCCCTTCAGGGCCTCATCGGTCGCTTCCTTGAGAGCGGAGTCCTTCGGAACGGCGATTGCCGGCGGCGTGTTGTAGATCTTGTTGGTGAAGTCGACGATCTTCTCGCGCTCGGGCGTGATCGACATGGACGAGATGATCGCGTCGAACTTCTTGGCCTGCAGGGCCGGAATGATACCGTCGAAATCCTGGTTCACGAAGGTGCACTTAACCTTCATGTGATCGCAAAGCGCATTGGTTATATCGATGTCGAAGCCGACGAACTTGCCGCCGGCGTCAAGCGATTCGAAAGGCGGGTAGGTCGCGTCCGTGCCGAAGACGATCGTGTCGCCGTCGGCAAGCGCCGCACCGGCGACGAGCGACATTGCGGCGAAGGACGCGGCGGCAAGAAGACGAGTGGAGATGCGCATATTGACCCTCTCTGTTGGTGGCCGGCAGCCCATTATTGTTTTTGGCAGACGGCTCGAGTGGAGCGGACCGGTGGCCCGCCTTGTGGCGATATTCGTACTTTTTTTCTGGAAAATGCAACTGGAATTACGAAGGCAACCTGCCTTTGCGCAATGCCGCCGCAATGCAAGCCCGTCACAGGGAAATCTGAACGAAACCCATCCGCTGCGTTCAGCCAGGGTTAATTGCGGCAACCTAATAGTGCGGGAACTTATAGCGGCTTGCCGCGATTCAGCCTCACGAGAACCGAAAATTGGCCGGGATCTTGAGGCAATCGCCTTGCCGCTGAGATTCGCAATTCGGCGGACAAAGATCATAAGAGGAGACCCCTATGGGAAAGCGATCCAGACTATTTGCCAGCGCCGCGTTTCCGCTGCTTTCGCTATCGCTCGCCTTCGAGCCGGCAGCAGCGGCGGCACTTCGTGAACAGCCCATCGCACCGCTGAACAATGGCATCGGTGATGTGGCCGCGATGGCCCCCGACACCAGTTTCGAGGTGGCGCAGCAGGAAGCGCCGGCAGCTCAGCCCGATGAGGAGCAGCTCAAGCACAAGAAGCCTGCCGAAGGCGGAGAGGGTCAGAAGCATCAGGGTGGCGGCGAGCAGCAGCACCAGATGAAGCAGGCCGAGCCTGAAGGCGAGCCGCAGCAGAAGGCGCCGAAGCAGCAGCAGCCGGAAGCCCAGCCGCCGAAGGCCGAACATCAGCAGCCCGCGGAGCAGGAGCGGCCGAAGCCGCAGAAGCAGCAGCCGGCCGCGGAGGCTCCACCCGAGCCGAAGAAGCAGCGCCAGCAGCCGGCTGAAGAGCAGCCTCAGGCACAGCCCGAAGCCAAACCGCAGCCCAAGGCTGTCGCTCCCGAGGCAGAGCCACAAGCCCCGCAGCCGAAGCAGAAGGCCAAGCAGCCGGAAGCAAAACAGCCTGCGGAGCAAGAGCAACCGAAGCCGCAAAAGCAGCAGCCGGCCGAAGCACCGCAGCCGAAGATAGAGCAGCAGCCTGCTACGGAAGCGCAGCCGGAAGCCCAGCCGCCGAAGGCCAAGCCTGGTGCGAAGGCACAGCAGCCAGCGCCGGCGGAGAAGCAGGCTCCCGCCGCCAGCGAACAGCCGAATCAGGAGGCTCAGCCAGGAAAGCAGGCGCAGCCCGAACAGAACGCCCATCCCAAGCCGCAAGGTCAGACCGAGGCTCCGGCAAAGCAGCCTGCCGAGCAGCAGCCGGCACCGGCCGGTGAGCCTGCCCAGGGACATAAGGCACAGCCGGGAACGCAGGCTCAGCCCCAGACGCAGGCGCAGCCCGAGGCCCAGCCCGGGACACCAGCGACACCTGGCGCCCAGCAGGGCCAGAAGCAGGGTAGCGATAAAACTCACGGCAAGCAGCCGCAGAACCAGCAGCAGGGCGAGCAGCCCGCAGCCAATCCGCAGCAGCCGGCCCAGCAGGGCACGCCGCAAGGACAACCCGCTCAGGCTGGCAACCCGGCGGCGCAGCAGCCCGGCAAGCAGCAGCCCGCCAATGGCGCCGCGACGCCGGCCCAAGGTAGTGCAACGGCTCCCGCCGCAAACGGCAATGGCCAGCAGGCTGGTGAAATCCAGGTGCCTCCGGCCGAGCAGGTCTCGCCGCAGGAACTGGAGCGCCGCAAGAAGATCGCGGAGAACCCAGCCTCTGCCAATGGTCCCGTCATCCTGCCGGTCGAAAACGGAAGCGCGGTTCTGGACAGCCAGAAGGATGCGGTTCGTCGAGGCGAGCATCGGAACAACGGACAGAACCCCGCTGCTCCGGGCGCCCAGGGTGGTGGTGGACAGGCGGGTCAGGCTCAGCAGAGCGGACAGGCTCAGAATGCTCCGGCCCAGCAGCCGCCACCGGCCTACACCAAGCCGCCGACCTCCGATGCCGAGGCGCAGCGCGCGGCAGCCGGCGCCCAGCCGCAACCGCCGGTCAAGATGGAAGCCGTGACCAGCGAGCAGGGCCGCCGCATCGATCGCCGGCCGGACTTTGCCCCACCGCAGGGAACGACGGTCCAGACCATCATCAATCAGGACAACCGGACCATCGTGAATGTCGACAACACCTATGTCGTTCGTCACGACGACAGCGAGCGCTTCATCCGAGGCGGCGAGCGGCCGGTCTACGAACAATTGCCGCGCGACCGCTATCGCGAAACGATCGATCAGCCCGATGGTGATCGCGTCGTGACGATCCGCAACCGGTATGGCGACATCATCCAGCGCTCGCGCATCGACGCCAGCGGCCGTGAATATGTGCTGTTCTATTCGCCGGAACTGGAAGATCGTCCGGACAATGACGACTACTTCCGCGATCCGGGCGACAGCCTGCCGCCGATGCGACTGCTCATTCCGCTGAGCCAGTACATCATCGACACGGCATCGAACCGCAACGCCGACTATTACGACTTCCTGCGTGAGCCTCCGGTCGAGCCGGTCGAGCGCATCTATTCGGTCAACGAAGTCCGCTATTCGGCTCGTATCCGAGACAAGATCCGCCGCATCGACCTCGACACGATCACCTTCGCAACGGGCAGCGCCGAGATTCCGATGTCGCAGGCGAGCACCCTTCGCGGTGTCGCCGATGGCATGTTGAAGATCATCAAGCGCGATCCGACAGAAACCTTCCTGATCGAGGGCCATACGGATGCGGTGGGTTCGGCCCAGAGCAATCTGATCCTGTCGGACCAACGTGCGGAATCGGTTGCCAACGTACTGACGGATGTCTACGGCATTCCTGCCGAAAACCTGGTTACTCAGGGCTATGGCGAGCAGTATCTCAAGGTGAATACGCTCGGTCCGTCGCAGGAAAACCGCCGCGTCACGATCCGCCGTATCACGCCGCTGGTGCGCCCGGTTGCGTCGAACCGGTAAGGATCAGCTTACAGCCTGATAGATGGCAGGGGCCGCCGGGAAACCGGCGGCCTTTCTCATTTCGGCTGGTTGCCGAGGCCCACTTTTGCAGCGATGAAATCGGCGATTGCGATCGTGTCGTCGAGGTCGAAAACGACGAGCGAACCGGCGTCTTCAACCGGGTGGTCCGCGGCGATGGCCACGATGTGAGGGTCTTGCGGGGCGAGCGGTTCGCGCTTTGCCGCTTCCAGCCGGCGCGCCTCGATCTTCGGAATCGGTTCGCGCTTGTAACCTTCGATCAAAACGAGGTCGCAGGGGGCGAGACGCGCCAGTATTTCTTCGAAGCTCGGTTCGGGCGCGCCACGCAATTCGTGCATGATGGCATAGCGCGTGCCTGAAACGATGGTGACTTCATGCGCGCCCGCCTCGCGATGACGAAAACTGTCGGCGCCGACCTTGTCGATATCGAAATCATGATGCGCATGCTTGATGGTCGAGATGTGATAGCCACGCCGGGTGAATTCGGTGACCAGCCGTACGGCAAGCCCCGTCTTGCCGGAATTCTTCCAGCCGGCGATGCCGAAGATTTTGGGCCGAGATTTCGTCATGACGTGCGTTCCAAAGCTGCCAGCCATGCCTCCGCTTCGGCGAGATCGGCTGGTGTATTGATGTTGAAGAAGGGGTCGAGAGGCCCGATTGCCGTTTGGATAGCGGGAAACTCCACCCGCCGCACTTTATGCCGGGCGAGGAAATCTCTCACGCGCCGCTTTGCGTCCGTGGCGATCCATCGCTCCAGATCGTCGGCTGCGGAGACGGGCCAGAGACCGAAAACAGGATGATCCTGACCAAGAGATGCGGCAATGGCAATCTCGTCAGGGCCGTGAATGACCTCGGCGAGGCGGGCGATAAGATCGGCTGGAAAAAAGGGGCTGTCTATGGGGAGAGTGGCGATATGCGAGACTTCAGAGTAACGCGACCGCGCGTCCTGCAACGCAGCGAGCACACCTGTGAGCGGCCCCAATTTACCGGGAATTGTGTCCGGTATGAGCAGCATCCCCATAGCGTCTGGCCAATCGGCATCCGCATTCAGTGCGATTGGCTTGCTTTGCCGTTGCTCAATCTTGGAGACGATGCGGGCGAGCAGGCTTTCGCCGGCGAGCGGTGCGAAGGCCTTGTTTGCGCCCATGCGGCTGGAACGGCCGCCCGCAAGCAGAACGACGGGAATATCTTCGGGATTGGCGATGAAGTCGGACATGGTTGCGACCTCAGGCGGGAACGCCGGGTTCTGTTTCCTGCGCGATGGGCTCGGCCGCCCGCCGTTTGCTTTCGCGATAGAAAGTATAGATGCCGGAGGCGATGACAACGGCAGCGCCGAAAACAGACCATCCGTCAGGCACTTCGCCAAAGGCGATCAGGCCGAGCAGGGCCGACCAGATGAGACTGAGATAACGGAACGGCGCGACGAAAGAGATTTCGCCCGTGCGCATGGCCAAGATGACGCTCTGGTAGCCGATCAGCACCAGCACGGAGGCCAGCAGGATCTGCAGGAGCGATGTCGTGCTCACTGGCTGCCAGCCGCCGAAGGGGACGATGCACAATGCTCCGAAGATCGATATGGAAATTGCAGTGCAGAGCGTGACCATCAGCGACGGCACGGACTTGTCGATGCAGCGTGTCGCCAGATCGCGGGCGGCGGTCGCAAACATGCAGGCGATTGCAAGGAGGGCCGCCATCGTGAACCCGTCCCGGCCCGGCCTGATGATGATCAGCACGCCGACGAAGCCGACGGCAATGGCCGTCCATCGCCTCCATCCCACAGGCTCCTTCAGGAAAATCATCGCGCCGAGCGTCACGGCAAGCGGGACGGCCTGCTGGATAGCGGAGGCATTGGCGATGGGCATCATTCCAAGAGCGGTGATGTAGGTTGCTGCCGCTAGAGCTTCGCAGGCGATGCGCAGCGCAATCATCGGCTGCAGGATGACGCGCCAATTGCGCAGAGCGCCCATTCTGCGGGCGAGCAGATAGACGAAAAAACTCGTGAATAGCCCGCGGATGAAGATGATTTCGCCTGCATTCATCGTGGCGATGACCGTCTTGGACAAAGCATCGCTGCAGGAGAAGCCGGCCATGGCAGCCGCCATGAAGAGCGCACCCTGCGTATTCTTGGTCAGTCGCATAAGAGATGAGTCCCCGATATACCCATCTGGATTAGCGCCGTTTTCGGCAAATTGGAATCGGCTGTGCTTTGGGTGTAGTTGAATTCGATTGTGCAGTGCGGCGAAATTGCTGCGAAAGAAAGGTTGGTTTTTCGCGTAATGGTCGCGAAATGATACGGCGGTTGTAATTTTTTTGCCAATGCGAAGAGTTTCGGGCAGGCGATTAATCCTTATTCAATCTTATTTCCCGAGGCTCACAGCGGTTTTGCATGAGGCAGAAGCACCTACCGCAGCGCAGCAGGAATGACGATCCCGCCTTCGCTGGAGATTTTTATAATCCAGTTGAGGCGCCGCATGTTTTTCATTGATCGTCTTTTGCAAGGCCGCAGGATTGTCACCAAGGTTCTAATTTTTGTGGTACCGCTGGTGGTTCTCATCGCCGGTGTCGGCCTCGTCGGTTATCACACCGCCAATATTCTGAACGGTCACATGACCGTGACGCGCGCCACGATCGAAAATATCAGCGATTTCGAGAACCTGCAGGCCGCCCTCCAGGAATTCAACGGATCGCCTTCGGAAGAGACGCGCCAGGCACTGGCCGACAAGATCGATGCGCAGGAACAGGGTGTCCGTCGATTGAGCGGGCTGCTCAGCGACGATCAGCGCGCCAAAATCGTTCCGGTCACCGAGCTCGCCGCCAAGATGCGCACGCAGGAAGCCACGCTCTGGTCTATCAAACAGAAGCAGGACAGCGACGTCGAAGCCATCCGGAAGGCGGTGCAAAATGTCGAGGCGACCGCCAAGGCGGCCGGCAAGCAAATCGACATCATCCGCAAGGATTTCAGCGACAAGGAGACCTTTGCCAAGGAACTGCTTTACGATGCTGCGGCCTATAAGGGCCTTTCGGAGAAGATGAGCAATCTGCGCATTCAAGTCCAAATGGCAGCCGACTCCACGGAAGAAATTTCCGATGCACGCACCTACGCCGATGCCATCTTGAAGCAGGTGACGGTTTCAAAGGCGCTGGTTTCAAAGCGCGGTGCGGGCCTGGTCGCGAATGCCTCCGATGCTGCCGACAAGCTCGACGCGGTACTGAAGGGTTCCGGCACGCCCGATCAGAAGGTCGAGGCCATGGGGCCGATCCTGCAGAGCTTCGTGAAGATCGAAGGCGAGATGACGCTGCAATCGGCCAAGAACAGCGATACCGCCGCCGATCGTTTCGTCAGCCTCGACAAGATCATCGATGGCCAGAAGGAGCTTCTGGATCACGTGGATCAGGCACTCGGTCTCGTCGATCGCCTGACCCTGCATGCCTCGCGTATGGAAAATGTCCGCGATGCTGCATCGCGCGAGCCAGTACTTGCGGACCTGAAGGATTTGCAAAGCGTTGCTGCCAGGATTTCGGAACTTGGCCAGACCAACGCCACCATGCGTGATTTTTCCACTCACATGAAGCCGCTGATCGACGGCCTGACCAGTGGATCGGCCGATCTGCTTCAGACGGCTGCCGACTGGAAGACGACGCGCGTTCAGTCCAATACCCTACTGGCCGATGCGATGACCTCGCTGCGTGGCTTTGTCGCCCAGGCGCAGGAACTCGGCAAGGAAGACAGCGAGCGCTCGGCCAATGTCTCGGTCATCGCCATGATCGTCGGCACGCTGCTTGCCATCATCGGCGGCCTCATGCTGGTGGAAACCCTGCGCGGTCCGCTGAAGCGTGTCACCGATGTCATGACGCGCCTTGCCAGCGGCGACTTGGAAGTCGCGATCGACGGCCGCAATCGCGGAGACGAGATCGGCGACATGGTGCGCTCCGTCAGCGTCTTCCGCGATGCCGCGCTCGAAAATGTCCGGCTGGAGCGGGAGGCTGAAAGCGCCCGTGCGCTCTCCGCCGAAGAGGCTGCCCGCCGCGCCGCCGAGCGCGCCCGCATCGAAGCCGAGCAGAAGCAGGCGCTCAATGCGCTGGCCGATGTTCTCGCCAAGCTTGCCGACGGCAATCTGGAGGAGAGCATGCGTGAGGATCTTTCCGCCGATTTCGTGGAAATGGCCTTCACCTATAATCATGCGGTCGAAGCTCTGCGCGAAACCCTGACGGACGTTCGCTATACGGCCGAGGAAATCAAGGGCGGCACCGGCAACCTTGCGATGTCGGCTGACGATCTGGCGCGGCGCACCGAACAGCAGGCAGCGGCCCTCGAAGAAAGCTCGCGGGCGCTGCATCGCCTCAGCGACGTCGTGCGTTCGACTGCCGATCGTGCACGGCAGACCGCAAGCTCCGTCAACGAGACGCAGGCTTATGCGACGCAATCGGGCGAAGTGGTTGCCAAGGCTGTGGGCGCCATGAGCGAGATCAATCGTTCCTCCGAGAAGATCGCCACGATCATCGGCGTCATCGACGAGATCGCCTTCCAGACCAACCTCTTGGCGCTAAATGCAGGGGTCGAGGCAGCCCGTGCCGGCGAAGCGGGCCGCGGCTTTGCCGTCGTCGCCCAGGAGGTGCGCGAACTGGCGCAGCGCTGTGCCAATGCGGCGAAGGAGATCAAGGGCCTGATTTCGGCAAGTTCTGCCCAAGTGCAGAATGGCGTACATCTGGTCGAGCAGACCGGCGCGGCGCTGGCTGAGATCATCAACCATGTCACCGGCGTCCAGCGGCTCGTTGCCGATATTTCGTCTGCCACTACCGAGCAGTCGACCGGTATTGAGGAAGTGACCCGCGCCGTCTCTGAAGTCGAGCTGATCACGCAGCGCAACGCGGCCATGGTTGAGGAGAACAATGCGGAGATCCACGGCCTTCGCCAACGGGTCGACATGCTGTCGGAAAAGATTGATCGCTTCCGCACCGGCGATAGCGAGGTGGAATATGCGAGCCACAGCAGTACGGATGCGCGGTATCGCGCCGCATAAAGCGGTGCTTTAGATAAGGCTAATAACCGATTGATGCGCCGGGCTAATGGTTCGGCGCATTTTGATTGAAGCTTACTGTCGCGATCACGGCGCCGTGGACGAATTACCGGCCGAGATTCAGCGTTTCACCATCGGCGGGGATTAACAGGTGCGACGGATCGAGGCCGCTGGCCTCTGCGGTTTGGCGAAGATCCTGGCGTGTGACGGTCGCGTGATCGAGTGCTTCCATATGGGTTGCGACGATAGTCGCTTGCAGGGCGAGGCGGCTGACTTCGAGCGTCTGTTTGTCGTCCATGACGATCAGGTCGCCGTCCCAACGGGCGCCGCAGGAATGGGTGACGATAATATCGGGCGAGAATTCACGGATCGTTTCGGCGACTGGAGGGTAAAGCACGGTATCGCCAGCCCAATAGACGGTGGGTTCGCCATCGGCCTCCAGCGTGAATCCGATGACCGGACCCATTTTTTCCACTACTGGCCCGACACCGTGGCTGCCCTGCCGGGGCGTGATTGTCAGCCCTTGCCAAGTGACCGATTGCGCGAGCGGAATGACATTTGTGAAGCCGGCGTCGCGGATACGTCCTTCGTCACCGGGTTGGCAAAGGATCGGCAATGTTTTCGGCACGCGCTCCTTGGCCACAGCATCGAAATGATCGGTATGCAGATGCGATACAATCACCAGCTCGACGCCCTGGAGAATGTCGTCGATCGAACGTGGCAGTTCCGTCATCGGATTGGGAGAGCGGCCAGTGAAGGACGGAAGACTATGGCGCGGTGCAAAGTAAGGGTCGATCAGCAGCACATGGCCGCCATAGCTGATCTTCAGCGTCGCGTTGCGAATAAGCTCAAGCTGCATGTAGATTGTCTCGATTTAATTTAGCCGCCGGTAACGCTCATGTGGCGAGCAACCGCCGGGCGGTTGTGCGTGCGGTCGATGATGAAGTCATGACCTTTGGGCTTGCGGGTAATGGCTTCATCGATTGCGGCGTGGAGCAGGGCGTCATCCTCGCTTGCGCGCAGCGCTGTGCGCAGGTCGGCCGCATCGTTCTGCCCCAGGCACATGTAAAGCGTGCCCGTGCAGGTGAGCCGCACGCGATTGCAGCTCTCGCAGAAATTATGGGTCATCGGCGTGATGAAGCCGAGGCGGCCGCCGGTCTCTGCGACTTCGACATAGCGGGCAGGGCCGCCCGTCTGGTAAGGGATGTCCGTCAGCGTGAACTGATCTTCGAGATCGGCGCGCAACTGGGAGAGCGGCAGATACTGGTCGGTGCGGTCTTCGTCGATCTCGCCCATGGGCATGGTCTCGATGACGGTCAGGTCCATGCCGCGACCATGCGCGAACCGCAGCAGGTCGGGAATTTCGGTATCGTTGAAGCCTTTGAGCGCGACGGCATTCAGCTTGATCTTCAGGCCGGCCTTCTGCGCCGCGTCGATGCCTTCCATCACCTTGGAGAAATCTCCCCAGCGGGTGATCGTACGGAATTTATCAGGATCCAAAGTATCGAGCGACACGTTGATGCGCCGGACGCCGCTATCGTAAAGTTCTTCGGCATGGCGGGCGAGCTGAGAACCGTTGGTCGTCAGGGTCAATTCGTCGAGTGCCCCATTTTTCACGCTCTCGCCGAGTTTGCGGACCAGAAACATGATATTCTTGCGCACCAGAGGTTCGCCGCCGGTAAGCCTGATCTTGCGCACGCCCTTGGTGATGAAGGCGGAACAGAGCCGGTCGAGTTCTTCCAGCGTCAGCAGATCCTTCTTGGGCAGGAAGGTCATGTGTTCGGCCATGCAGTAGGTGCAGCGGAAATCGCAGCGATCGGTGACGGAAACGCGCAAATAGGTGACCGTGCGCCCGAAAGGGTCAATCATCGGGCTTCTATCCGCTGCCAGCGGCGAGGCGCCGCCTATCGTACCGACAATGCTGTTCACTCAAATCTCCATCACGCTGCTAATGTGTGCATAGGCGATTGTTGCGTCAAGGAAAATGACTTTCAATTATACTTGCGTGTGGAGCTGTGGCGGCATAATTCTCGAAAACACACTGAAAGGCATGGGAAAATCGATGAGTGACGTTTGGCCGACCGAATTGCGGGTCTCGAAGGATCGCCGTCACCTCATCGTGACGTTCGATAACGGCGCGAGCTTTAACTTGCCGGCCGAGATGCTGCGGGTGCTGTCCCCCTCCGCCGAGGTCCAGGGACATGGGCCGGGACAAAAGGTTACCGTGCCGGGCAAGCGCAATGTCGGCATCATGTCCATGACGCCGACCGGCAACTATGCCGTTCGCATCGGGTTCGACGACATGCACGATACCGGCATTTTCACATGGTCCTATCTGCGCGAGCTTGGAGAAAGGGGCCAGGAGCTTTTCGCGGCCTATGAGGCTGAGCTGAAAGAAAAGGGTCTCAGCCGCGACCCGGCTGGAAGGTCGCACTAGCAAACTCCGATAACGGATAGGGGGCGTAAGCATGATCCTTGGGGGTAGGGAAAACTGGCTTCGCGCCAAGGGCAGCAAGAACGAGAGCAAGGTTTCCTTCGTCGAGCTGTTTTTCGATCTGGTTTTCGTTTTCTCGATCTCGCAGCTTGCGCATGCGCTGGCCGAGCATTTCACCCCATTGGGAGCGCTCGAAGCCATCATGCTGATCTTTGCAGTGTGGTGGGTCTGGATTTTCACGGCGTGGGTCACGAACTGGCTCGATCCCGACCGCATGCCGGTGCGTATCATGCTGTTTACGCTGATGTTTGCGGGACTTATCCTCTCCGCCGCTATTCCCGAGGCTTTTGGCGAGAAAGCGATTTTCTTTGCCGGCGCCTACGTCTTCATGCAGGTCGGGCGCTCGCTGTTCACAGTCTACGCTCTCAAGAATGCCAGCGCGGCCAACCATCGCAATTTCCTGCGGATCACCTGCTGGCTCGTCCTGTCCGGCATTTTCTGGATTTCAGGCGCGCTGATCGAAGGCGATGCTCTTATTGTGCTTTGGCTGATCGCTCTCGTCATCGAATATTCGGCCCCTGCGCTCGGCTTCCGGGTGCCTGGGCTTGGCAAATCGACGCCGGCGGACTGGAATGTGTCGGGCGCGCATCTGGCCGAACGTTGCGCGCTCTTCGTTATCATTTGCCTCGGCGAAGCAGTGCTGCAGGCTGGCAAAACCTTTGCCGAGCAGCCGGTTACGCCGTTGATCGTGGCGGTGTTTATCACCGCCTTCGTCGGCACGGTTGCGCTGTGGTGGATTTATTTTCAGTTTGGGCATGAAAGGGCGGCTCATCGCATCGAGCATGACGACATGCCGGGTAGTCTCGCGCGGCAGGCGTTTACCTATGCGCATATTCCCATCCTCGCCGGCATTATCCTGAGCGTCGTCGGAGATGAATTTCTCTTTGCTCATCCACATGATGCCGCCGACATGCACGCTGCAGCCGCGCTACTCGGCGGACCGGCGGTCTTTCTCCTTGGAAATCTCTGGTTCAAAGGGGTAACCACCGGCCGGCCGCCGCTATCGCATATGGCGGGGCTTGTTGGGCTGGCGCTGTTGCTGCTTACCTTGCCGATGGTTGTGGTCTATCAGCTCGGCATCCTCGCCACGGCCGTACTCGTCGTCGTTGCGATCTGGGAATTCGCCTCGCTGAACCGGGTCGTTCCTTCGGCGCGCTCAGCCGGCGATCATTGATCGCCAGCAAGCTCCAGCGGTTCACGTTCTTCCTGTAGCAGGAGACTGACGACGCGTTCCATATGCACGGTGATCGCTTCACACTCTTCGATCGGCGCATCCGAGAGCATCCGGTCGATGAGCGCAGTCTGGATGATCATGGCTTCCTCGGTTACACGGCGCCCTTCCTCCGTCAGGTAGAGGCGGAGCACGCGTTTGTCCTGCTTGTCGCCGCGCCGTTCGATCAGCCCCCGCTTTTCCATCTGCGGCAGCAACATGCTCATGTTGGAGCGGCCGACCAATAGCTTGCGGGCGAGTTCCTGCTGGGAAATGCCTTCAAAGCGAAACAGGTTGACGAGAATGTCGAGGTGCGGCGGCTTGATGTCGAGATGCGCCAATGCCCGTCCGAGTGATTGTTGCATCAGCTGGCAGGCGCGCGCCACGGCGATCCAGCTTCGAAAACGCGGATGGTCCCAGGGAAGGGGTTGATTTTTGTTCATCGTTGTACTTTATTGTTCATAGTTGAACATTATCGGATTCCCACTATGCCATCCTTTGCGCTCAAGGTCACCCGGTCGAGTCTCGCCGGTCTCGAAAGGCTGTCTCCGCGGCTCGCCGGCAAGGCGGCTTTCCGGCTTTTCTGTCTGACGCCTTCGCGTCGCCCACGCGGCTCGAAGGCCAAGGCGGCGCATATGGAAGGCAGGCAGCGTCTTCTCGCAGCAGAGCAGGTGATGCTGCCGCTTCCGGGCGGCCGTGCCATGGCCTACCGCTTCAACGGCGGAGCCAAGGGAACGCGCAAGCGCTATCTCGTGGTCCATGGCTGGGGTTCCAGCAGTGAATACATGTCCGAACTGGCCGCATTCCTTGCCGACGATGGAGCGGAGGTGATCTCGCTCGATCTTCCCGGGCATGGTCGCTCAGGCGGGCGGTTCTTGAATGTGCGTTTGGCCGTCTCCGCCATTGCCGCGGCGTCGGCCCGTTTCGGAGCCTTCGATGCCGCGATCGGACATTCTTTCGGCGGCGCATCGCTGACGCTGGCATCTGCAGGCTTTCTGCCTGGCATCGAACCGATTCGGCCAGGCAAACTGGTGTTGATCGGCGCGCCGAGCGCCATGGGCTGGCTGTTTAAGGATTTCGGCCGCCTGATGCGACTTGGACCAGCGACGCAGGCGGCCCTGGAAGACGAGGTTCGCCTGGTAACGGGCAGGACGCTCGCTTCCTATGACCAGAAGCGCGACCGGCTCGATCCGAGCCGGCCAGTTCTTGTCATCCACGCCGAGGATGATAAGGAAGTGAGCGCCGATCACGCGCGCGGCTATGCCGCCGAGGGCGCGCATGTCCGTATCTTCTGGGCCAACGGTTTCGGGCACCGGCGCATTGTGAGTGCTGCACCCGTGCTTGACGCCATCCAGAGCTTCCTTGCCGAAGATATCGAGGAGGAAAATCCGCTCGAAAATCATGACGGGACGGTGCTATCGTTCTACCGAACTCCGCTGCGTCGCTCGTCATAACGATGTCTGCGCTGCCTCGGATCTGAGTGGATTGCCATAGAGAAGCGTGAGGCCGCATGCACATCGTCACATCCGTCGAGGAACTGAAGCAGCTCTATGGCGACGCCGGCGAAGCGTCGATCACGAAGGTAACGAGTGTCCTGACACCACTTTATCGCCGGATGATCGAAGTATCGCCCTTCATGGCTCTGGCAACGGTCGGGCCTGAGGGGCTTGATTGTTCACCGCGCGGCGACTTGGGTGGAGTCGTTCGCGTGGAGGATGAGAAGACCCTGCATCTGCCGGATTGGCGCGGCAACAATCGCGTCGACTCTCTTGCGAATATCGTGCGCGATCCGCGCATAGCGCTGATGTTTCTCATCCCGGGATCGAATACGACGATGCGGCTCAACGGTCGGGCTGTCGTCTCGATCGAGCCAGCATTGCTCGACAGTTTCGAGATGGATGGGAAGCATCCGCGCTGCGTTGTCGTCATCACGATTGAGGAAGTCTATTTCCAGTGCGCGCGAGCGGTGATGCGGGCCGAGCTGTGGAATGCGGAACGGTTCGTCGATCCGGCAAGTCTGCCGAGTCCAGGCATGATGCTCAAGGCTGCAAAGGCCGATTTCGATCAGGAAACCTATGACCGCGAGGCGCCGGCGCGGGCCGCCAAGACGCTTTGGTAAACAAGCCGCCGGCATGCCTGGGAAAGCAGCGCCGGCGGTTGGTTGGCTTCGCTTCTAATTCTTGTAGATGAGCCAACTTTTGGTGAAATCCTTCTGCATGCCGTCCTGATAGACGCTGCTGCAATTGCGGCCGGCATTCTTGGCGCAGTAGAGCGCCAGATCGGCCTTGTTATACAGCTCTCCCGAATCGGCTGCTTCCGAAGCCATGCAGATGCCGAGGGAGAGGGTGATCGGACCATAATCGACCCTGGTGCGCGAATTCTTGAACGGCGTCGCTTCCAAGGTGCGACGTACCCGTTCGCAGACCGTCGTAACGTCTTCGATGCTGGTGGCTTCCAGAATGAGAGCGAATTCCTCGCCGCCGACGCGGGCGACAAAAACATCGCGCCGGACATTGGTGCGGATGATGGAGGCGACGGTGGCGAGAATCTTGTCGCCGACCGGATGGCCGAAAGTGTCGTTGATCCGCTTGAAATGATCGATATCGGCAAGCACCAGAGCTGTCGTCGGCCTGGTCAGCTGATTGTCGAAGATCGAGACCAGCCGGTCCTCGAAGGCGCGACGATTGGAAAGCCGGGTCAGTGCGTCGGTATTGGCGATGCGCTTATATTCGTCCAGTTCCTTGCGAACCAGCTCCATTTCCTGGCTCCGCTGGACGACGTTCTCGACCGTCTTTTCACCATGAGCCATGGTGTCGCCTGTCGCTGCGGCGAGCATGTCGATGGCGCCGCGCAGCAGTTCGGCGCTGTTGTGGCTCCTCGAACTTATGCTCTCACAGGTCTCGCCAAGCAGGCGATTGTAGCTTTGGAGCGTCGTTTGTTCCTGGCGCAGGGCGCGCAGGACGGCATCGAGTTCGGTGGTCAGACGGGTATGCGCATCGTCGAAGACACGACCCGCGTGATGCGGAAAATATTTGGCTCCGATGTCGTCCAGCTCTTCCTGGGTGGCGCTCTTGCCGAGGGCTGCCAGTTCACGGGTGAGAGCGAGATTGGAGCCTATATAAGCTTCATAGAAAAGTTCGTAATTGCGCGGAATAGGTGCGATCCCCATGGATCGCATGGCGTATGTAATCTGCCCTGCCACGTCGGGAATTTGCGCCTTGGGCGCAATCGCCGTACTCATCGTGAGCTCCGTAACATGTATTGGTTAAATCCCTTCTTTATCTATGCAAAGATTCTTTGAGAAAATATTAAGGACGTGATTGTGAAAAATCCTCTGTGATTACGGTTTTATTCGGAAATAATTACAATTGAAGGATGGTTTTACAGAAGGGGCACTGATGCGCCCCTTTCGATATGTTCGATCGCAAGTGGTTTTTTCTATCCGAGATTGAGTTCCTGGAAGAAATCGTTGCCCTTGTCGTCAATGACGATGAAGGCGGGAAAATCCTCTACTTCGATCTTCCAGACGGCTTCCATGCCGAGTTCCGGATATTCGAGAACCTCTACCTTCTTGATGCAATCTTGAGCAAGGCGCGCTGCCGGACCGCCGATGGAGCCCAAGTAGAAGCCGCCGTATGTCTTGCAGGCTTCGCGCACGGCGCGTGAACGATTGCCCTTGGCAAGCATGATCATGGAGCCGCCGAATGACTGGAACTGGTCGACATAGCTGTCCATGCGGCCCGCGGTTGTCGGGCCGAAGGAACCGGAAGCATAGCCGGCCGGTGTCTTTGCCGGGCCGGCGTAATAAACCGGATGGTTTTTCAGGTATTCCGGCATGCCTTCGCCTTTTTCCAGGCGTTCGCGGATTTTGGCATGCGCCAGGTCGCGTGCCACGATGATCGTGCCGGTGAGCGACAGCCGTGTCTTGACGGGATGTGCGGATAGTTCTGCCAGGATATCCGCCATCGGCCGGTTGAGATCGATGCGGACCATGGATTCCGAGAGCTTGGCTTCATCGATCTCGGGCATGTACTTGGACGGATCGGTCTCGAGCTGCTCGATGAAGATGCCGTCGCGCGTGATCTTGCCCTTGGCCTGGCGATCGGCAGAACAGGAGACGCCCAGGCCGATCGGCAGCGATGCGCCATGACGGGGCAGGCGGATGACGCGGACATCATGGCAGAAATACTTGCCGCCGAACTGGGCACCGACGCCGAGGCTCTGCGTGAGCTTGTGGATTTCCTTCTCCATTTCGATATCCCGGAAGGCATGTCCGCTTTCGGAGCCTTCCGTGGGAAGACAGTCGAGATACCGTGTCGAGGCGAGCTTGACCGTCTTTAAGTTCATCTCGGCAGACGTGCCGCCGATGACGATGGCGAGATGATAAGGCGGGCAGGCTGCCGTACCGAGCGTCAGGATCTTCTCTTTCAGGAAGTCCAGCATGCGGTCATGCGTCAGAAGCGACGGGGTGCCCTGATAGAGGAAGGTCTTGTTGGCCGAGCCGCCGCCTTTGGCGACGAAGAGGAATTCGTAGGCGTCGGTGCCTTCCTCATAGATATCGATCTGCGCTGGCAGATTGTTTTTGGTGTTCTTTTCCTCGAACATCTTGATCGGCGCGAGCTGCGAGTAGCGCAGGTTCTTCTTTTCATAAGCGTCGAGTACGCCCCGGGCCAGAGCGCCGCTATCACCGCCTTCGGTCCAGACGCGGCGACCTTTCTTGGCCATGATGATGGCCGTGCCGGTGTCCTGGCACATGGGAAGCACGCCGCCGGCGGCGATATTGGCATTCTTCAGCAGATCGTAGGCGACGAAGCGGTCGTTATCGGTGGCCTCGGGATCTTCGAGGATCGAGGCGAGCTGCTTCAGATGACCGGGGCGTAGCAGGTGGTTGATGTCGGCAAAGGCTGTCTCGGCGAGCAGGCGGATGCCCTCGGGTTCGACGGTCAGGATTTCCTGGCCCTTGAAGGTGTCAACGGAGACGTAATCGCTGGAAATCTTGCGATAGGGAGTGGCGTCATCGCCGAGAGGAAAGAGATCGTCAGCCATTTAGGAAACCTTTCAAGCCGGATGGCGGGGAAGATGTTTGGAAACGATCTAAATCCGGCTTGAGGCAAAAGCAATTGTTTGGCTGTCGGTCGACATTTCAAAATGGGAGATTGTCGACGGGTATGCGCAGGACGGGGTGAGTCTTTTTTGATGCTGAGGCCCTGTGCCCGGCCCCTCACCCTAACCCTCTCCCGCTTGCGAGGAGAGGGACTTGTTCCGCATTTGCAGCACCGACTGAAGCTGCTGATCTTGCACGATAAACTCGCTCTCCCCGCAGGAGCGGGGAGAGGAGCCATGCACACGGCTTTGGCATTGGAGGACTATGCCTGGCAATCGCTGAAGGAGGAACTTACTTCGGACCGATCATCGTTTCCGGCCGGACGATGGCATCGTATTCCTCCGATGATACCAATCCACTCGCCAGAGCTTCTTCCTTCAGGGTCGTGCCGTTCTTGTGAGCGGTCTTAGCGATCTTGGCGGCATTGTCGTAGCCGATCTTCGGCGCGAGTGCCGTCACCAGCATCAGCGAACGTTCGAGACCGGCCTTGATATTGTCCTCGCGGGCTTCGATGCCGACGATGCAGTTGTCGGTGAAGGAGACGGCGGCGTCGCCGAGCAACTGCACCGACTGCAGGAAGTTGTAGGCCATCATCGGATTGTAGACGTTGAGCTCGAAATGGCCCTGGCTGCCGGCAAAGGTGAGGGCTGCATTGTTGCCGAAGATGTGAACGCAGACCTGCGTCAGCGCTTCGCATTGTGTCGGATTGACCTTGCCCGGCATGATCGACGAGCCCGGTTCGTTTTCCGGCAGCGCCAGTTCGCCGAGACCGGAGCGCGGGCCGGAGCCGAGCAGGCGGATGTCGTTGGCGATCTTGAAGAGTGCGGCTGCCGCGGCATTAATGGCGCCATGGCTGAAGACCATCGAATCATGGGCGGCCAGCGCCTCGAACTTGTTCGGGGCGGTAACGAAGGGCAGGCCGGTGATTTTGGCGATCTCGTCAGCGACCTTCTCTGCAAAGCCGATCGGCGCATTGAGGCCGGTTCCGACCGCGGTGCCACCCTGGGCGAGTTCGCAAAGGCCCGGCAGGGTCAGCTCGATGCGTTTGATCGACGAGGCGACCTGGGCGGCATAGCCTGAGAATTCCTGGCCGAGCGTCAGTGGCGTTGCATCCTGCGTGTGAGTGCGGCCGATCTTGATGATATGGGCGAAGTCGGCGACCTTCTTTTCTAGGGCTGCATGCAGGTGCCTGAGCGCCGGCAGCAAGTGATGGACGATCTGCTCGGCGCAGGCGATGTGCATGGCAGTCGGATAGGTATCGTTCGACGACTGGCTCATGTTGACGTGGTCGTTCGGATGCACGGGCTTTTTCGAACCCATAACGCCGCCGAGCATCTCGATTGCGCGATTGGAGATCACTTCGTTGGCATTCATGTTCGACTGCGTGCCCGAGCCGGTCTGCCAGACGACAAGCGGGAAATGATCGTTAAGCTTGCCATCTATGACTTCCTGTGACGCATCGACGATTGCCTTGCCGAGCGCCGGATCCAACTGGCCGAGCTCCATATTGGCGTGCGCAGCCGCCTGTTTGACGATGCCGAGGGCGCGGACGACCGAGAGCGGCTGCTTTTCCCAGCCGATCTTGAAATTGCCGAGCGAGCGCTGCGCCTGCGCGCCCCAATAGCGGTCGCTGGCGACTTCGATCGGGCCGAAGGTATCGGTTTCGGTGCGGGTGGACGTCATCTTCGTGGTCCTGCTTTCCATTGAGACAGATAGCAGCCATATAGGTGCGAACCGTGCTCATGAAAACATCAAAGCGCCATTCATGATTATAAAAATCATGTTTTCAATGCGGTCGTCGGGCGTGCCCTTTTTAACACGCCTGGCATATATTCGCGGAGGCGCATTTTACGCCCCTCAAAAAGCCAGGGAAATTTCAATAAAAGATTAACCAATAATTTCATAATTCGGTGTGGACTAAGCGCGGAAGACGCCACTGCTTCGTCACGTGAAGTTGAGGCATTGAACGAAAGGCGGGGTCTCGTCGTTTTCAGTGTAGTGGGTGTATGATGTCTGAGACATCGCGGCCGAGTTGAAAACAGCACCGTCGAGCTCGAAGTTACCGTACGATACAGGGACTGATTAGAGAATGAAACTTGCCATCAAAGCCACAGCATCCGTCCTGGCTCTTTCCTGCTGCCTTTCCTCGATTGGCGCAACCTCCGCAAGTGCTATGACCCTCATGGATTTTATCCGTGGCGGTCAGGGCCGTCAGCAGAGCACGCAGGTTTCGGCTCCGGTTCCCGTCAACCCGGCGCAGACGCTGAACTCCGTTGAGCCTCCGCGGGCAAAGCAGCCGCTGCCGACCGTCGATGCGCCGAAATACTATACTTACAAGGCCGACCAGATGCGGCTGGTGTCGACAGTGCATTTCGCCGATCCGGTTGTGACCGGCGCCGTTGCAGATGCCTCTCCCACGCCGGTTGCTATTGATGCCGAAGTCTCGCAGCGCCGCTATCTGGCGGATGCCCGTGTCATGGCGACCAACGATATCGCCAAGGCGATCGAAACCTATTATGCCGATCAGAGCAAGCCGCTTCTCTGGGTTGCAGATCATGCCGTCAGCGACAAGGCGAAGGCCGCGATGGCGGTCCTTGCCGATGCTGGTTCCGTCGGCCTCGATCCTGCCGACTATGCGGTAACACTGCCCGGCGACAATGCCGCAAATGCCGACCCGGTGCTGCGTGATCGGGCTCTCATGCAATTTGAGCTCACGCTCTCCAGCAAGGTGCTGATGTTCGTCCAGGATACGGTTCGCGGTCGTCTCGACCCGAACAAGATCTCCGGCTATCACGACTTCAAGCGCAAGGACGTCAATCTGACGGCTATGCTCGATGTATTGCGCGCCAGCCCCGATGCTGCCGCCTATCTCAACAGCCGCAGCCCGTCCAACCCGCAATTCATGGAATTGAAGGCGGAGCTTGCGAAGCTGCGTTCCGAGGCCGGAACGGACGGCAGTCACATTTCCATTTCGCTCGCCGGTACGCTGAAGCCGGGTGATAGCTCGCCGGAAATGGCCAATATCGTCAAGGCGATAGAGCATCGCGGCTCGAATGCACTGAAAACGGCTCACGCCGATCTTTTCTCCGCTTATCTGGGCACGCCGAGCTACACGCCCGAGCTCGTGTCGCTGGTCGAGGACTTTCAGCGCGAAAAGGGTCTGACGGCCGACGGCGTGATCGGCCCGTCCTCCGTTCGCGCGATGGTCGGCGAGAACAACGATGTGAAGATCCAGAAGCTGGTCATCGCCATGGAGCAGCTGCGCTGGCTGCCGGACGAACTAGGCCCGCGTTACGTCTTCATCAATCAGCCGGCCTTCATGGTCTATTACTACAATAACAATCAGGAGCAGCTGTCGATGCGCGTCGTCGTCGGCAGCAAGCAGCACCAGACCTTCTTCTTCGAAAATCAGGTGCAGACGGTCGAATTCAACCCATTCTGGGGCGTTCCGCAGTCGATCATCATCAACGAGATGCTGCCGAAGCTGCGTTCCGATCCGAACTATCTCGATCGCATGGGCTATCAGGTCGAAGTGGGCGGCCGCGCCGTCGCTTCGTCCAGCGTCGACTGGTATGGCTCGACGAAGAGCATTTCGGTTCGCCAGCCGCCGAGCAGCGACAACGCACTCGGTGAACTGAAGATCCTCTTCCCGAACTCGCACGCCATCTACATGCACGACACGCCGCAGAAGAGCTTCTTCAAGAAGGATATGCGCGCACTCAGCCACGGCTGTGTCCGTCTTGCCGATCCGCGCGCGATGGCCGCTGCCGTACTGAACACCACGGTTGATGACGTCGCCAAGCAGATCGCTACCGGCCAGAACAAGGCTGTGGCCGTGCCGCAGAAGTTCCCGATCTACATCGCCTATTTCACCGCCTGGCCGAACAAGGACGGCGTAATCCAGTATTTCAACGATGTCTACGATCGCGATGCTGCCACACAGAAGGCGCTCGATGCGACCTCAAAGGCGCGGACTGCTCAGATCTAAAGTCTGTTCAGTGGCGAAAACAAAAATGGCGGCCATGTGCCGCCGTTTTTTGTTGCCTGTCGTATGAGAATATCACGCAGCGTCAGCGGGCGTTTCAGTTCAATTCTTCGCCTCGATCCGCCATTCCCTGCTGCCGAAGGTAACGTCGAAGCGGGAGAGGAAGGAACGACCGAGTAGTCCGTCGACTTCGGCGCCAAGTGCCGCGGTGTCGTCGAGAACCACGGCCGTGATATCGCTAGCTTGGACATGACCGACCTTCACGGTGGTCGCCGTTGTGCGTGTGGCTTGAGAAACGCCGTTTGCCGTTTGAAGAGATATTCCGTTGTTGCCGTCGACCGGCAGCTTGGCTCGTGCGGCGAAAGCTTTGCTCACCGCGACGAAGCTTGCACCGGTGTCGACGATGAACACGCCGTCTGTGCCATTGATCGAGACCTTGGCAAGGATGACGTTCTTGCCCTGCGTCGGAAATCGATCGCTGCCTGTCGCGTAAGTCGAGGCGCATTTGCCCATTGTTTCATAGAGTTTAATGATCCCACGCACGACCGCTGTGTCGTTTCTATCGGGGTTAGTTGAAACCCAGAGTTGCAGCGGTCCGATCGCCTCGCAATATTCACCAAGCTCGCGGTAGCTGGCGGAGATTCCCTCAAATACGGCACTATTCAGTATCGCGATATTGTCGGTAAGGCCGATGACCGAATAGTAGTCGTCAATGGCGTCCCGATATTTCTTGGCATTTTGGCGAATTCGCGCTCGCTGGAAATAGAAATCGGGCATCCCCGGGGACATTGCTATCACTTGGTTAGAGACTTTCAGCGCTTCGTCGAAGTCGCTGAGATCGTCAAGAATTTGTGCCGCTGAGCTCAAGGCGATGTTCGACGGCTTGCACTTGTCGGAGAAGGCAATGAAGACTTTGGCCGCTTCGCGGCGATAGCCCTGCTTCGTTAGCTCATCTGCGAATTTATAGACCGCGTTCCAATCACAATGCTCTCGCCGTAACATATCGAGATCGGCTGCCATCGCGGGTCTGCCTGCAACAATATTCGGCAAAGGTGCGATGTCGAAATGCTTATAGACCGCGGTCAGAGCGGCATCGGGTTTGGCTCCAGCTCCGGTTTCCGTCTCGACGTACCCTATAATGCGGTCGCCGTAGATGTAGAACCAAATACCTGCGCATAGTGCGCCACAGATAATCAATGTTCGGACAATAGGAGCAAACCACCCCCTGCGGCTTGGCAATCTACCGGCGTTACGGTCTTCAGGATCTGCTACGAGCAAGGGGGAGCGCTCCGCTATCGAGTGATCGTCCCACCTCGGCAACATCGCGCAGCGGGCCTTTCGCTTGCGCGGTTATGACGCTGATAGCAGAACGTCGATAAGTTGTGGCTGAAGCGCGTGAATCGCGCAAGACCCGTTACAACCGCGCCGTTCGAGCCAACAGGGATTTTAGTATTCTCAGGCCGCCAGCAGTCCCTCGACCAGTTCAGGCGTCAGCTCGTCATAGTGATAGATGATGCGGTTCGGTCCAAGCGTTTCGATGCCGACATCGGAGTAGCCGAAGGGGACCGCGATGGAGGGGACGCCGGCATTGCGGGCGACAAGGATGTCGTTGATGCTGTCACCGATCATGATCGTCCGGGCGATGTCGCCGCCCGCGCGCTCGATGGTGCCGATCAGGTGTTCGGCATTCGGCTTGCGGACAGTGAAGGTGTCGCCGCCGGTAATGGCCTCGAAATATTGGGTCAGTTCGAGCCGGTCGAGAAGTGTGCGCGCAAGCGATTCCATCTTGTTGGTGCAGACGGCCAGCTTGTAGCCTTTGTTCCGCAGTGTTGTAAGCGCGGCCAGGAGCCCGGGGTAGGGCTGCGTGACGCCGGGCATCGTCTCGGAATAATGGGTTATGAAGCGCTGTAGCAGCGCCGGTAATTCTTCCGATGTCAGCGTATAGCCATGCAGCTTGCAGGCCCGCTCGATCATCACCTGCGCGCCGTTGCCAACGAGATGCGTCACGTCGTCGTAAGTGACCGGCGGAAGCTTGAGTGCGGCGATCGTATGGTTCAGGCTGACGATCAGGTCCGCATGCGTGTCCAGCAGCGTGCCGTCGAGATCGAATACGACAAGGGGAGATTTCACGAGGAATCGGCCTTTGCATAGAAAAGAGTGCGTCTTCCGGAGTTAAAAGATCGCGCGGGCAATTGCAACCGAAGCGCCGGAAAGCCTAGGCGGGAAGGCCTCGGGGATTTCTATATCATGCCGTTATTTTGGCTTTCGTTTGGCTGGAGAGCCGTGTAAACAGCAGACCAACGTAACAATGGGAGCAGGTGGCGCATGGACGCCCGCCAGATGAAAATCGAGGCTGCGAGAGCCGCGCTCGCTCACGTCGAAAGCGGCATGCGGCTCGGGATCGGCACCGGCAGCACGGCGGAGGAATTCGTTCGCCTGCTCGCCGAAAAGGTCGCCGCCGGCCTCTCGATTGAGGGCGTTCCCACATCTGAAAGAACGGCCAAGCTCTGCAACGAACTCGGCGTGCCGTTGAAGTCGCTCGACGATCTTCCGGAACTTGACCTGACCATCGACGGAGCCGACGAGCTGGATGGTGCGCTGACGTTGATCAAGGGCGGCGGCGGCGCGCTGCTGCGCGAGAAGATCGTTGCTGCTTCCTCAGCCCGCATGATCGTGATCGCGGATCAGAGCAAGGTCGTTGAGACCCTCGGAGCCTTTCCGCTACCGATCGAGGTCAATCCCTTCGGTCTCGTTTCCACTCGCATCCTCATCGAGAAGGCGGCCTCGCGTCTTGGGCTTTCCGGCGCGCTCAACATGCGCCGCGCGAGCGACAGCCTCTTTGTCACCGATGGGGGGCATTACATCGTCGATGCATCTTTCGGCCGTATTCCTGATGCAGAGGCGCTGTCGAGCGAGCTCTATTCGATTCCCGGCGTTGTCGAACACGGGCTCTTTATCCATATGGCGACACAAGCGATCATTGCCGGCCCCGCCGGTGCGCGCACGTTGCAGGCGAACAATACATAGGAGCACTCATCTCATGATCAAATTTGCGGGTCTTGGCCGTCTTGCCGCTGCAACCATCCTTCTTTCCGGCATTGCTTTCGGTTCCGTAAGCGCTCAAGAGGTTTCCGAGGATCAGATCAAGGCTGCCCGCGCCGCGATCAATGCTCTCGGCATCACCAACCAGTTCGACAACATCTTGCCGAACCTCGCCGAGCAGCTGAAGAGCACGATGATCCAGGCAAACCCGAATTTCGGCGATGCGATCAACTCGACCGTCGACGCCACCGCGCTCGCGCTCGCACCGCGCCGTGCCGATCTGGAGCGTGAAGCGGCCATCACCTATGCCAAGGCCTTCTCTGCCGACGAACTGAAGGCGATTGCAGATTTCTACAATTCGGCGGCAGGCAAGAAGCTTCTCAAGGACGGTCCGCTCGCCACCCGCGAACTCTACAAGGCGGCCGATATCTGGAGCCAGGGCATTTCGCGCGATCTCGCAAAGCAGAGCAACGATGCCCTGCAGAAGGTCGTCAAGCAGCCGGTCGTTACGCCGGATGCCGGTGCGGCCGCTCAGCCGGCGCCGAAGCAGTAATCAACGGCTCGCCGCCGCAGCGGTTTCGAAAGCTAGGTTTGTAGTTTTCGGTATCTGCGGCAAGCAGTTACAAATTCGAAGCCCGGATCGATTCCGGGCTTTTCTTTTTGGGTCTCGGCTCCCTATATGAGTGCCGACCCCCAATGGCGCTTCGCGCGCAACTTGATGTCTACAGGAGCGATCCATGCCTTCGTTTGATTTCGACCTTTTCGTGATTGGCGGCGGCTCGGGCGGTGTGCGCAGCGCGCGCGTGGCCGCATCGCTTGGCAAGAAGGTCGGGATCGCCGAGGAATATCGCTATGGCGGCACCTGCGTCATTCGCGGCTGCGTGCCGAAAAAATTGTTCGTCTACGCTTCGCAATATAGCGAGCATTTCGAGGATGCGGCCGGTTTCGGCTGGACGGTTGGCGAAAGCAGCTTCGACTGGAAGAAACTGATCGAGGCGAAAGACAAGGAAATCGCCCGGTTGGAGGGCCTCTATCGCAAGGGGCTCGACAATGCCAAGGCAGAGATCTTCGATACCCGCGCCGAGCTGGTCGATGCCCACACGATCAAGCTGCTGAAGACCGGCCAGATCGTGACCGCCGAGACCATCGTCGTTGCGACTGGCGGTCGGCCGAATCTGCACACGGCACTGCCGGGTCACGAGCTTTGCATCTCCTCGAACGAAGCGTTCCATCTGAAGGAACTGCCGAAATCGATCCTCATTGCCGGCGGCGGCTACATCGCCGTCGAGTTCGCCAACATCTTTCATGGTCTGGGCGTCGAGACGACGCTGATCTATCGCGGCGCCGAGATACTCTCGCGCTTCGATCAGGACCTGCGCAAAGGCCTTCACGAGGCCATGGAGGAGAAGGGCATCCGTATTCTCTGCCATGACATCATTGAGAATGTCGAGAAGGTAGAGGGCAGGCTCAGTGCTCGGACGAAGAATGATAAGCTCCTGACGGTCGATACCGTCATGCTGGCGCTCGGCCGTACGCCGAATACCGAAAATCTCGGGCTTGAGGCTGCCGGCGTCGCAATCAACGAGCAGGGCGCTATTATCGTCGACGAATATTCGCGCACTTCCGTTGCGAACATCTACGCACTCGGCGACGTCACCGACCGGGTACAACTGACGCCCGTGGCGATCCACGAGGCCATGTGTTTCATCGAGACGGTCTACAAGGACAATCCGACCCGGCCGGATCACGAACTCATCCCGACGGCCGTTTTCTCGCAGCCGGAGATCGGTACGGTCGGCCTGACCGAGGAAGACGCTGCCAAGCGTTATCCGGAGCTCGAAGTTTACCGGGCGCAGTTCCGGCCGATGAAGGCGACGCTTTCGGGTCGAGCCGAGAAGATGATCATGAAGCTGATCGTCAACGCCGCGGACCGCAAGGTCATCGGCGCGCATATTCTCGGCCACGATGCCGGCGAGATGGCGCAGCTTCTCGGCATCACACTGAAGGCCGGTTGCACCAAGGACGATTTCGACCGCACCATGGCGGTGCATCCGACGGCGGCGGAAGAATTGGTAACGATGTATTCGCCGAGCTATCGCATTCGCAACGGCGAGCGCGTGTAACGCGCTCGTTTTGGCTCTGAGATCGACTGCACCATAAAAGATTCGCACAGTAGTTTGCCCGCCTTTGCAAGCGGGCGGCAAAGGTTTATAAGCGCGCGTTATTTACGACGACGGGCCGCCCGACCGAGATCGGGCGTACAAGCAGGTGAGTGAGATGGCACAGAATTGGACCCCGAGCAGTTGGCGGCAGAAACCGATCCAACAGGTGCCGGATTTTCCGGACAAGGTAGCGCTGGCAGAGACCGAAGCGCAGCTTGCAAGCTATCCGCCACTCGTTTTTGCCGGTGAAGCCCGTCGCCTGAAGGCGCATCTCGCCAATGTCGCAGAGGGCAACGGTTTCCTGCTTCAGGGCGGCGATTGCGCCGAAAGCTTTGCAGAACACGGTGCCGATACGATCCGTGACTTCTTCCGCGCCTTCCTGCAGATGGCGGTCGTGCTGACCTTCGGTGCGCAGCTGCCGGTCGTCAAGGTTGGCCGCATTGCTGGTCAGTTCGCCAAGCCGCGCTCGTCGAACATCGAAACGCAGAATGGCATCTCGCTGCCGAGCTATCGCGGCGACATCATCAACGGTATCGAGTTTACCGAGGAAGCACGCATTCCCAATCCCGACCGTCAGATGATGGCCTACCGTCAGTCTGCCGCGACGCTGAACCTGCTGCGCGCCTTCGCCATGGGCGGCTATGCCAACCTGGAAAACGTCCAGAAGTGGATGCTCGGCTTCGTCAAGGACAGCCCGCAGGGCGAGCGCTACCGCAAGCTTGCCGATCGTATCGGCGAGACCATGGATTTCATGCGTGCGATCGGCATCACCGCCGAGAGCAACGCAAGCCTGCGCGAAACCGATTTCTTCACCAGCCACGAAGCGCTGCTGCTTGGCTATGAAGAAGCCTTTACCCGCGTCGATTCCACGACCGGCGACTGGTACGCCACCTCCGGCCACATGCTCTGGATCGGCGACCGTACGCGCCAGGCCGACCACGCCCATGTCGAATATTTCCGCGGCATCAAGAACCCGATTGGTCTGAAATGCGGTCCTTCGCTGCAGGCGGACGATCTGCTTAATCTGATCGACATCCTGAACCCGCAGAACGAAGCTGGCCGCCTGACGCTGATCTGCCGTTTCGGTCACGACAAGGTTGCCGACAACCTGCCGCGCCTCATTCGCGCCGTTGAGAAGGAAGGCCGCAAGGTCGTCTGGTCTTGCGACCCGATGCACGGCAATACGATCACGCTCAACAACTACAAGACGCGTCCGTTCGAACGCATCCTGTCGGAAGTGGAAAGCTTCTTCCAGATCCATCGCGCCGAGGGCACGCATCCGGGCGGCATCCATATCGAGATGACCGGCAAGGATGTGACCGAATGCACGGGCGGCGCCCGCGCGGTCGGCGCCGAGGATCTCCAGGATCGCTATCACACACATTGCGACCCGCGTCTCAATGCCGACCAGGCGCTGGAACTTGCCTTCCTGCTCGCTGAGCGGATGAAGGGCGGTCGGGACGAGAAGCGTATGCGCGCACACGGCTGAGCGAAGCCGCATTCATGATCTCTCGAACGGGCCGGCGAAAACCGGCCCGTTCGCTTTTGGGCTAGGAGCGATCAGCTTGGCTGAAAGACGCTTCAGTTCTTTGA
Organism: Martinezella dioscoreae; assembly: GCF_009176305.1. Lineage (GTDB taxonomy): Bacteria > Pseudomonadota > Alphaproteobacteria > Rhizobiales > Rhizobiaceae > Rhizobium > Rhizobium dioscoreae. Next base: position 1,137,421 of record NZ_BLAJ01000001.1, read on the forward strand.
AATTGACCCAACTTCCGTTCTCGGCAAGGCTGCCTCAAAATAAGGGGAGCGATGATGAGCCACGAACACACGGGAGCCTGCCTCTGCGGCAGTGTAAGTTTCAGGACGCACGGAAAACTGCGCGAAGTGGTCGCCTGCCATTGTTCGCAGTGCCGCAAACAGACCGGGCTCTATTATGCCGCGACCAATGTCGCACGCGAAAATCTTGTCATCGAGGGAGAAGAGGCGATCACCTGGTATCGTGCCAGCACATTCGCTCACCGCGGCTTTTGCAGGATCTGCGGCTCGGCTCTGTTTTGGGTGGCCGATGGCGCCGATGAAATATCGATCATGGCCGGTCTGTTCGATCAGCCGAGCGGCCTTGAGATGGGCTATCATATCTATTGCGCCGACAAGGGCGATTATTACGAGATCAGCGACGGACTGCCGCAATATCGGCAGGGGCGACCGGGGCTGTTGACGGCAGGCCCCTCCGATTGACCTTTAGATGGTGCCTTTTTCGGCAACGAGCTTGCTCAGTTTGGCGAGTTCTTCACGCACCACCGCAAGCTCGGTCAACACCTGCATGTCGATCTTCTGATGCAGGGACAGCACTTCCAGCTCGGACTTGAGATTGACTTCATAATCCTTGGCCGCCTCGAAACGATCCCGCTCGGCCTGCCGGTTCTGTGACATCATGATGATCGGCGCCTGAATCGCGGCGAGCATGGAGAGAACGAGATTCAGGAAGATGAAGGGGTAGGGGTCGAAGGCGTTCGTGGTGAGGAGGATCGTGTTGATGACGCACCAGAAGGCCAGAAACAGCAGGAAGGCGATAATGAAGGACCATGAGCCGCCGACACGGGCGATGCTGTCTGCGAGACGCTGCCCCCGGGAGGATTCCGCCGAGATGGCGGCGTTGATATCGGTGGAGATGATTTTCCGCTCGTGCGCCTTTTTAAGAACGCGCTTTTCGATATCGCCGAGCTGATCGGCTGTCTTGTCAAAATGCAGATGAACGAAGTTGGGAAGATTATGCATTGGGAGGGCTCCAAGGTCCTTGTGGCATTGAATGCAACTATTCGACCAATGGGGAAAAATGCAACGAGGGAAGGGTTTCAAACTCGATTGCGCATGGAGCTGCTGCGCGTACTGTTATCGCAAAAAAACACCCGCACTAACTCATGTTTATAATGGGCTAGCTGTCTTCCTGGCCCATTAGCTCCGCATGAGACGGGAAGAAGCGCTCCAAACCATATTGGTGGCCGAACATCATGTCGTGCTGCAGATAGCGATAGTCGCGCACGGTCGGGTCAAGCTCCGGCTCCTTGCGGCCCCAATCGGGGAAGGTCTGGCTGTCGCGGGTTGCCAGCTGATAGCGGTCGACGATGTTGTATTTCTTCTGCACGCGGCCGAGAAAGCCCGTATAGAAAGGATGCTCATAGCCTGCCGTTTTCAGCAGGTGATAAGGCAGCTGCGAGGGGCTGATGGTACCGATGTCCTTGCGAACGCCCTTCTTGCTCGACCAGACGACGAGCGGCGTTTCGTGCTCCTTCTTCATGACGTCGAGCGGCGCCTTGCGGGTTGCCACCTGCTGCGGCATGTAGCCGGTGTTTGGATAGACGCTGCCGAGCGGCGGCAGATGATCGCCCCAGAGGACGATAATGGTTTCCCGGTCGCGCTTTTCGGCCCAATCCATCAGCATCTTCAGGCTGTCATCGGCTTCGCGAACGCCCTGTGCATAGGTAGCGAGCGCCGCACGGTCATCGTCGTTCAAATTGCCCGCGATATCGACGGTATTCTCAGAATAGCGGTCGGCTTCGTAAGGCCCATGTCCCTGAAGAGTGACCGCGAAGAAGAAGAAGGGACGCTCGGCGGCGTCTCCTTCGCTCATGATTTCCTTCATAAGGGAGTCGTCGGCTGCGAACATGCCGCGTTTATCCATGGGCGGCAAAGTCTCCTGGGTATGAAATTCTTCGAAGCCGAAAGCCCTGTAGACCTCGTTACGGTTCCAGAACCAGCCGCTGAAGGGATGCAGTGCGCGCGCCGTATAGCCTTCGCCGCGGAAGAAAGTGGCAAGCGACGGCAGCGGGCGGCGCACATATTGCTGATAGGGAATGCTGCCATAAGGGAGAAAGGCGTTGGAAAAGCCCGTCAGTGCCTCGAACTCGACATTGGCGGTCATGCCGCCGAATTCCGGCGAGAAGACATTGCCCGATTGTCTGGCGCGGATCGTCGGCATCGGATCCGGTGTGAAGGCGATGCCGGAAAGCCGCGTCGGATCCCAGAGGGATTCGCTCATCAGCATGATAATGTCGGGCTTTTGGCGCGGACCGGAGAGATAGCCATAATTTCTTGCGGGCATGGCGTCGATGGCGCCAGGGCCGTATCCGGCCGGTGACTTGATGTCGGCCATGGGCAGGTTCAGCGCGAAGGCGACGATGAAGCCGTTGTGGTTGTAATTTTCCGTCTGGTCCCAGACGATCGGTATGATCCCCAGCTTCTCGCGAACATAGGAATATTGTGTGGGGTCCATCTGTGAGGCGAAAAGTGCTGCCAGCGGCAGGCAGATCGAAAGCCGGGCAAGGCGCTCGTTTCGCGAAAGTGCGACCGTGTGGCTCCGGATATAGCGCCAGAACAGGATCATGGCGCCGGTGCCGGCGATGATGCCGATTGCCAGGGCAATCGCCGTCCAAGGGCGATCACGTACCATGACCGGCATCAGCTCCATGATCTGCCGCCCAAACAGGAAGTCCGAAGGGTAGAGCGGATCGGAGAGAAAATTCTGCTTCTGGCTGGAAATGAAGGCCGATATGAGCAGCACTGGAGCGACGATCAAAGCGGATAGATGCGCGCGACCGATCAAGGCATCCAGCGTCAGCATGGTCAGCATGACAACGCCGATGGTGGCAAGGCCCGGACGGGACGGGGAAAGGAGATAGGTCCAAGCGGAGGCGAATTCGCCGCGTGCAACCCATTCGACCGTCATAACGATGGACAGGGAGAAAAGGAGGGTCAGCGTGAGGCTCAGAAGCAGGCGCAGAGCGGCAGACTTCTGTTTTGCCGCGCCGATCTTCTGGAAAAGGGCAAGCTTGCCCGCCAAGGCGGACTCGATGACCGATGCGACCAATGCTTTCTCCAAAAGCTACAAATTATTCATATAAGTGTCACGCTTCTGTCATGAATGCTTCATGAACCGCAAGGCTGGCCTGGTATTTTTTGGGGCAAAAATACCTCCTCTGCGTGTAGTGCGATCTTTGATGCGTGTGCGGGAAGGAAGGCGGTTGCGGAAGAAAGATGGCATCGCTAAATGTATGGCATGACAGAGCAAAGCCAGATTACCCACACCATCCGCATCGCCGTCGCGCAGCTCAATCCGACGGTCGGCGACGTCTCCGGCAATCTCGCCAAGGCGCGCGAGGCCCGGGCCGAAGCGGCGCGCGAAGGCGCGCAGATCGTCCTGCTGACGGAGTTGTTCATTTCCGGCTATCCGCCGGAAGATCTCGTGCTGAAGCCGGCATTCATCCGCGCCTGCTGGAAAGCGGTCGAGGCTCTGGCTGCCGATACGGCCGATGGCGGCCCTGGCGTGATCATCGGCTTTCCCCGGCAGGACGAGACGGGCCGCTACAATTCGATTGCCGTTCTCGATGGCGGCAAGGTGATTGCGATCCGTGACAAGGTAGACCTACCGAACTACGGCGAGTTTGACGAGAAGCGCGTGTTCGATCAGGGCGCCATGCCCGGTCCGGTCAATTTCCGCGGCGTGCGGCTGGGTATCCCGATCTGCGAGGACATCTGGGGCGAGCTCGGCGTCTGCGAGACGCTGGCTGAAAGCGGTGCGGAAATCCTTCTGTCGCCGAACGGTTCGCCCTATTATCGCGGCAAGGTCGACGTGCGCCATCAGGTCGTGCTGAAGCAGGTCATCGAGACAGGGCTGCCGATGATCTATGCCGCCCAGCTCGGCGGCCAGGACGAACTGGTTTTCGATGGCGCCAGCTTCGGTTTCAATGCAGACAAGACCCTGGCCTTCCAGATGAGCCAGTTCGAGACCGCGCTTGCAGTGACGACCTGGAAGAAGAACGGCGACGGCTGGCACTGCGCTGAAGGTCCGATGGCTCACATTCCGGAAGGCGAGGAGGCAGATTATCGCGCCTGCCTGCTGGGCTTCCGCGACTATGTCAACAAGAATGGTTTCAAGTCGGTCGTGCTTGGCCTGTCCGGCGGTATCGACTCTGCGATCTGCGCGGCGATTGCCGTCGATGCGCTTGGCGAAGAGCGTGTGCGCACCGTCATGCTGCCCTATCGCTATACCTCGCAGGATTCGCTGAAGGATGCGGCCGATTGCGCCAAGGCGCTCGGATGCCGCTACGATATCGTGCCGATTGAGGATCCCGTTACCGGCTTCAGTTCGGCTCTGTCCGATCTTTTCGAAGGCACGGAAAGCGGCATCACCGAGGAAAACCTGCAGAGCCGCGCCCGCGGCACCATCCTGATGGCGATCTCCAACAAATTCGGCTCGATGGTGGTGACGACGGGCAACAAGTCGGAAATGTCTGTCGGATACGCCACGCTCTATGGCGACATGAACGGCGGCTTCAACCCGATCAAGGATCTCTACAAGATGCAGGTCTATGCGCTGTCGCGCTGGCGCAACCTGCACGTGCCGCCGGGCGCGCTCGGCCCTTCGGGGGAGGTCATCCCCCATAATATCATCGACAAGGCGCCTTCGGCGGAACTAAGGCCGAACCAGACGGACCAGGATTCGCTGCCGCCCTATCCGGTACTTGACGATATCCTCGAATGCCTAGTGGAAAAGGAAATGTCGGTCGAGGAGATCGTGGCCCGAGGCCATGATGTTGCGACCGTGCATCGCGTTGAACATCTGCTCTATCTTGCCGAGTACAAGCGCCGCCAGTCGGCGCCGGGTGTGAAGATCACTAAGAAGAATTTCGGTCGCGATCGCCGCTATCCGATCACCAACCGGTTCCGCGATCGTTGATCGCGGCATTCAACGGCAAGGGAGAGGAAGAATGCGCAGCTCGGTCGAGATCTATAATATCCGCACGGGTGCAAACCGGATCGTCTGGCAAACGGACCAGCTGATCGAGGCGCCGAACTATTCGCCTGACGGCCGCTATCTGCTGCTGAATGGCGATGGGCTGCTCTATCGGTTGCCGCTGGATGGCAGTGGGATCGTCCAGGTCGATACCGGCTTTGCGACCCTGTGCAACAACGATCACGGCATCTCGCCGGACGGTTCACTGATTGCCATTTCCGACAAGACGCAGCATGGCAAATCCTGCATCTATGTTCTGCCGTCAGAGGGCGGCACGCCAAGGCAGGTGACGACCAATCTGCCCTCCTACTGGCATGGCTGGTCGCCGGACGGAAAGCGCTTCTCCTATTGCGGCATCCGCAACGACGTTTTCGATATCTATACGATCTCGATCGATGGCGGCGAAGAGACCCGCCTGACGCATGGCGAGGGCCGCAATGACGGACCTGATTATTCGGCCGACGGGCAATGGATCTATTTCAATTCGAGCCGCACCGGCCTGATGCAGATCTGGCGCATCCATCCTGACGGCACTGGCCTCGAGCAACTGACCGACGACAATTACGGCAATTGGTTCGCGCATCCATCTCCGAAGAACGACAAGGTGGTCCTGATCTCCTATGATCCTGACGTCTTTGATCATCCGCGCGATCTCAATGTGCGGATGCGGCTGATGGATATGGATGGCGGCAACCTGACGACGCTGTTCGAGCTCTTTGGCGGGCAGGGATCGATCAATGTGCCGAACTGGTCACCGGATGGGGACGAGTTCGCCTATGTCCGCTATGAGCCGGCCTAAGCTCTGGACAGAGCGCAACCGGCGCGATAGATCTGGATGCGTTCTCAGGGCGCATCCGATCCGCGGGAAGGGCTAGGCCCACCTGATGCATATAAAGTGAGACTGCCACACCTCTTTTCAGTCTGTGGGCGCGGATACCGGACGTAAATGGAAGGAGGTCTACCGTGACCACGCGCTCTTTGGCTGTCGACGCCACTCTCGATTCCCTTAAAAAGCAGGCCAAGTCTTTCCTCAAGGCCGTTCAAGCCGGCGATACTTCGGCGCGCAGCCGCGTTATGCCCTATTTTGCGGATATAGCCAGCGTTGGACTGCAGGACATTCAGCTCGTTCTTGCCCGCGAATTCGGCTTTTCGAGTTGGGCGAAGCTCAAGGCACATCTGGAAAGCAGCGATCGCAAGCATATCCCACGGGATCAGCTCGCCAACCGTTTCCTGTCGCTGGCGACCGTTTCGTATTTTGCCAATATTCCCGCCGATCCCGCGCGCTTCGATGAGGCGCTAGTGCTGCTGGAGTCCCATCCGGAGATTGCCGACGAAAGCATCCATGTCGCCGCCGTGCTTGGCGACGCCGACCGGGTAGGTCGCTGGCTTGATCGACAGCCACAGCTTCTCGATCGCAGGGGCGGGCCGCATGATCTAACTCCGCTGATGTACGCAGCCTATGCTCGCGTGCCGGGTCGTTCCAGCCTGCCGGCAGCCCGTGAGCTGGTTCGGCGCGGGGCCGATGTCAACGCCTTCTTTCTCGATGCCGGTCAGTATCGCTTCACCGTTTTGACCGGCGTCTTCGGCGAAGGCGAGGCGGGAAAGGATCGTCAGCCGCCGCATCCGGAATGCGAGGCATTCGCGCGGCTGCTGCTCGATGCGGGCGCTGAAGCCAATGATAGTCAGGCGCTCTACAACCGCATGTTCGAACGGGACGATACATGCCTGAAATTGCTGATCGAATATGGCTTGTCCGCTAGGGATAAGAACAATTGGCTCGTGCGCGAAGACGGGAAGTTTGTCGAGAACACGCAGACTGTGTTCGACTATCAGCTTGCCTGGGCGCTGGAACATCGCATGGGCGAGCGAGTGCGCCTGCTGGTGGAGCATGGGGCGGATGTTCACAAGGTCGTCAATGGCAGAACGCCGTATGAGTGGGCGCGGTTAGGGAACGACAAGGATCTGGCGTTGTATCTCGTTCAGCAGGGAGCAGTGGCGGTTCGCCTTAAGCCCGAGGATTCGGTCTATATCCAGATTCAGCAAGGGGCCAGGAATGAGGCAGCGGGTCCGGCAATAGTCGTCGAACACATAAAGAGAATTGCGAGGGAATTCGATATTCCTGGGGCGATGCGCCAGGCTCATCCCGACATGCTGCACGAGGCTGCTGGCGAAAATGATCTGCGCGCCGTTGGTCTCATGTTGGCACTGGATTTTGACGTCAATGCCATGACCAGCCGAACACCGCTGCATGAAGCCGCGCTGCATGGCCATATGGAGATGGCGAAGCTGCTGATCGAGCATGGAGCGGACACCACCGTTCGCGATCCCAATTTTCATGCGCCGCCAATCGGTTGGGCTGACTATAACGGCAAGGATGAGATGGTGGCGTTTCTGAAGGCCTATCCGCTCGATATTTTCGCGGCGGCCACTTTCGGTCAGGTCGATCAGCTGGCTGCTATTCTCGATAGGCATCCGGAACAGGTGAATATCCGCTTCGGAGACTTCTGCCCTCATGGGCAGGCCACCGATCGCGACTGGATGACGCCGCTTGGCTTTGCCATTGTCAATCGCCGCGGCGAGGCGGTGCGCCTCCTGCTGGCGAAGGGTGCGGATCGCTCGGTCAGGGATGTTTCCGGACAGTCCTATCGCGATCTCGCGAGAGAGACAGGCGATGAGGCCATCATCTCCTTGTTGCGCCAGCCTTGAACGACATGAAATCAACGCAGTCGGGCGGAGATGGGCAACATCCGCCCACGCATTATTGTGCCGGCTGCGGCCCGGCCTCTTTCGGATGTTTGAGGTCGATGCTGCCCTGGTCGGTCGCGAGAAATTGCGGGCCGACCTGGCGCACCTTATGGGCCGAGGGATCGTAGGGACGATCCGGCGGAAACTGCTGCGGCTGCGTCTGTGTTACCTTGGGCGCCGCCGTCGGTGGTGCCTGCTTTTGTTCGAGGCTGGAATTCTTCTGGAGCCTTGGCGTCTCGATGACGGTAATGGAGCTTTCGGGCTTGGCCAGGGACTGCTCCTGCGGCGCATAGGCATCCATCTTCGTATGGGTATCGATCACGATATCCGGGGTTGCCGAAGCCGGCAGGCTGCAGCCGTTGCGCTGCATCGTATCCAGCAACTGCCGGCGCTGCATGGCAACGGCATCGACGCGGCCAACGCTCTGCTCGCGCTGATCCATCAGCAGGGAGAGATCGTGCCGCATCTGATCGATCGATTGCCTGATGTCATCGCAGACGCCTTGATTGTCCTGCCCGCTAAATACGCCATCGTCGCCTTCGACGCAGCCCTGGTTGCGCAGATCGCTCATCGTCCGGCGGATCATCAGGTTCTGCTGCACGATGGCGCGCGAGAGCTGGCGTGTTTCCTGGCTGGCGCCGATCACTTCGCTGATGTCGACATAGCGGCCGCGCAGTTCGTCGCAGAGATCGACCTGTGCGAGGGCCGCCGATGTGGCCGTCAGCAGGGAAAAGAAGGCAATGGAAGCTTGTTTTATGCCGCGGTTCACGGTTCTGCTCTCGAAAGCGGTTTTAAGTCGCTGCAGATTACACGCTGCAGCTTAACAACGTATCCATGAAAAAGCACGGATTTCGAGAGGATTTTCGTGAAATTGCAGGTCGCAGCCGCCGATAGCCAGGGGATAGGCGACACCGCGAATGCATGAAACGCGGTGTCATTCTGGCTGTGGCTGCTAGACGTGATATCAGGCGATCTGCGAGGCTTCGACGACGGCGAGCGCCGCCATGTTGACCACGCCACGGGAAGTGACCGACGGCGAGAGAATGTGGGCCGGGAGCGCCGTCCCGAGCAGGATCGGGCCGACATGCAGCCCATCGGTCATGGTCTTGACCACGCCGAGCGTGATATTGGCCGCATCGAGATTGGGGAAGACGAGTAGATTGGCTTCGCCGGAGAGCGCGCTGTCCGGCATTACATGCCGGCGTAGGCTCTCGGAAATGGCACTGTCGCCATGCATTTCGCCGTCGACCTCCAGATCCGGCGCTGCCTCGCGAATGAGAGCCAGCGCTTCGCGCATCTTGGTAGCGCTTTCCGACTCCCGGGAGCCGAAGTTGGAGTGCGAGACGAGGGCGGCGCGGGGCTCGATGCCGAAGCGCTTGATCTCCTCGGCTGCCAGCCAGGTGGATTCCGCGATTTCCTCGGCGGACGGATTAAACGTCACATAGGTATCCGTGTAGAAGGTGGCGCCGCGTTGCGAAATGAGCAGGCTCAATGCCGAGAAATCCCGAACATCAGGCCGCTTGCCGATGACCTGGCGGACGATGCGCAAATGACGCTCATAACGGCCTTCGAGACCGCAAATGAGTGCATCAGCTTCGCCGCGCTTGAGGGCAAGCGCGCCGATAACGGTTGTGTTGGTGCGGACGATCGTGCGGGCCGCTTCCGGGATAACGCCCGCGCGGCCGACCAGCGAGAAATAAAGTTCGACATACTCGCGGAAGCGCGGATCGTCTTCGGGATTGATGACAGCGAAATCCGTATGAGGGCGAATCTTCAGGCCGTAACGCTTGAGGCGCGTCTCGATGACGGAAGGACGACCGATTAGGATCGGGACGGCGGTGCCTTCCTCGAGCAGGACCTGGGCGGCGCGCAGCACGCGCTCATCTTCGCCTTCGGAGAAGACTACGCGCTTGCGCTCGGCAATCTTCGCTGCCGCAAAGATCGGCTTCATCACGAAGCCCGAGCGGAAGACGAAGCGGTTAAGCTCGTCCATATAGGCATCGAAATCCTTGATCGGGCGCAGAGCGACGCCGCTTTCCGCAGCTGCCTTCGCCACAGCCGGCGCAATACGCAGGATCAGGCGCGGGTCGAAGGGCGAGGGGATCAGGTAATTGGGTCCGAAGACCGGCGTTTCGCCTGTATAGGCGCGGGCGGCGACGTCGGAAGGTTCCTCGCGGGCAAGCGCGGCAATGGCGCGCACCGCAGCCATCTTCATCTCTTCGTTGATCGTCTTGGCGCCGCAATCGAGCGCTCCGCGGAAAATATAGGGGAAGCAGAGGACGTTGTTGACCTGGTTCGGGAAGTCCGAGCGGCCAGTGCAGATCATTGCATCGGGACGGGCGGCACGGGCGAGATCCGGCATGATTTCCGGCGTCGGGTTGGCGAGCGCCATGATCAGCGGCTTTTCGGCCATCTGCGCCAGCAATTCGGGTTTCAGCACGCCGGCAGCCGACAGGCCGAGGAAGACGTCGGCGCCCGGAATGGATTCGGCGAGCGCGCGCTTGTCGCTATCTTGAGCGTAGACGGATTTCCACTCGTCCATGAGGACGTTGCGATCCTTGTAGACCAGACCCTCGATATCGTGGACCCAGATGTTCTCGCGCCTGGCGCCGAGGATGACGAGCAGGTTAAGGCAGGCGAGCGCCGCCGCCCCCGCGCCGGAAGCGACGATCTTGACGTCTTCGATCTTTTTGCCGGCCAGTTCCAGCCCATTGAGGATGGCGGCGGCGACGATGATGGCGGTGCCGTGCTGATCGTCGTGAAAGACCGGAATTTCCATTTTCTCGCGCAGGCGGCGCTCGACGTCAAAGCATTCCGGCGCCTTGATGTCTTCGAGATTGATACCGCCGAAGGTCGGCTCGAGCGCGGAGACGGTGTTGACCATCTCATCGACCGTCGGTGCTGCGATTTCGATGTCGAAGACGTCGATGCCGGCGAATTTCTTGAAGAGAACGGCCTTGCCTTCCATGACGGGTTTCGAGGCCAGCGGGCCGATATTGCCGAGCCCGAGCACGGCGGAACCGTTGGAAATCACCGCTACGAGATTGGCGCGGGACGTATAGTCGGCTGCCGTTTCCGGGTTGTCGCGGATGGCGATGCAGGGGGCAGCGACGCCGGGGGAATAGGCAAGTGCCAGATCGCGCTGATTGCCCAGCGGTTTGGTCGCTTGAATTTCGAGCTTGCCGGGACGGGGATAACGATGGAAATAAAGCGCCTGCTCGTCGAAATTTCCGCTCGCCATGTTCTTGGCTGCTTTCGAAGTGTCGTTCGTATCCAACTTGCGTCTCCATTCCTGCCTGCGCTTTGAGTCTTCTGCATACATCAATCGCTTCGCCTTCACAGTATGGAATTGAGGTCACAAGGCGTTTTTGTCGTGGCAAAACTGAATTGCCTTTTCCGCAATGATCGCAGATCGCGCGATGTCCTTTCCGCAAGTCGAAGGCTGCGATCGCGTCATCTTGGAAAGAATGGCGTGAAAGTGCACAGATGGGCGGCTTATCCAAGCGAGGCGGCGCGGGCCATGTTTCGCCTTTGTATCGCCAGCTTTACAAGCGATCGTCCTGACCTCGCCGTTGCCGCGAAACTTGGTTGAACGCCGCCGCTGGGCCGCCAAGCACAGGGTTTGTCATCTTCCTGAAACACGAGTCTGGTTTTGGAATAGCCAACGTAGGATAGGGCACGGACATAAAGTTCGTGAATGAAAACATGGACCCCCGGCATTTCCGAACGCTATTCATTTCTGACGTGCATCTCGGCTCGAAGGCCGCCAAGGCGGATTACCTGCTCGATTTTCTCCGTTATCACGAGGCCGATACCATCTTCCTGGTTGGCGACATCGTTGATGGCTGGAGACTGAAGCGAAACTGGTACTGGCCCCAGGATTGCAACGACGTCGTACAGAAGCTCCTGCGCAAGGCGCGCAAGGGCACGCGCATCGTTTATATCCCCGGCAATCACGACGAATTCCTGCGTGACTTCCCCGGAATGCACTTCGGCGGCATCGAGGTGGCGCAGCGCGCCATGCATGAAACGGCCGACGGGAAGAAATATCTCATCCTGCACGGCGACGAATTCGATGTCGTCGTCCGCAATGCCCGTCTGCTCGCTTATCTCGGCGATTGGGCCTATGACATGGCCATCTTGATCAATATCGGGCTTGCGGCGGTGCGCCGACGCCTGAACATGCCCTATTGGTCCTTTTCGGCCTGGGCAAAGCTGCAGGTGAAGCACGCCGTCAATTTCATCGGCGAGTTTCAGCGTGTCGTGGCCGAAGAGGCCAAGCGCAATGATGCCGATGGCGTCATCTGCGGTCATATCCACCATGCCGTGATCGAGGATCTCGATGGGATCCGTTACATCAACACGGGCGACTGGGTGGAAAGCTGCACGGCGATTGCCGAACACGAAGACGGCACGTTCGAGCTGATCACGTGGCAGAATATTCTCGAAACGCAGCCAGTCGGCTCGCAGGTCGGAGAAATACCGCAGGCCCTTGGCGCACAGGCGGCCTGATTTCTGGCTCTTCACAGGCTTGATAATGGCTTGTCATAATTATTGATCGCTGCAAGACAGCCCTGGCTTCGGATTTTTCCGAAACGTTACGGTTTTGGCCATTTCTCGCCATAGTCGTATTCTCGATAGCATGATAGGGACAAGTACGTTCCCCTTCAGGTCTGTCATGATTCCCGCGATCAAGTCCTTCCAGGGCGAGGGTGCGCCTCCTTATTTCCGCTTGCGCGCCGCCTTGTCCTATTGCGCTCCGTTGTTCGTCAACGGCATTGCCGTACCCTTCTTTCCCGTCTGGTTGGCGGGGCTGAATTTCAACGATCACGAGATTGGCCTGGTGATCGCCATTCCCATGGTCGTGCGCGTCCTCGTGACACCCATCATCGCGGTACTCGCCGATCACATGAGAGAGCGGGCCGATGTATTGTTATGGTCGGGTGCCTTGTCGCTGCTGACGGCAATCGCGCTTTACTGGACCAGCGATTTCTGGCCGGTGCTTCTGGTCTACGGCATTCAGGGCGCTACTTACGCGCCTTACGTACCGGTGGTCGAATCGATTGCCATGTCGGGTGTGCGCCGCTGGGGTTTCGACTACGGTTCCATGCGGGTCTGGGGATCGATCACCTTTATCCTGTCGACCCTTCTCGGCGGCCAGCTGATCGGCATGTGGGGCGGCACGACAGTATTGCCCGTGATGGTGGCGGGGTTCATTCTGACGACGATGATGGGCTTTTTCGCGCCACGTATCGGGCCGACGCGCCGGCGCAACCAACCGATCAATCTGCAATCGCCGACCGGAAATCTGCGCTCGCCGCAATTGCTTATAACCATGATCGGCGTATCGATACAGCAATCGAGCCATGCGATGCTCTATACATTTGCGTCGATCTACTGGCATAAGCTCGGCTTTTCCGGCGCCGAGATAGCCGTGCTGTGGAGCATTGGCGTCACGGCCGAGGTGATGGTGTTTTTCCTGTCGAGAAAACTGAGCAGGAGGTTCAGCGCCTGGACGCTCATCTTCTTCGGTTCGACCATGTGCATTCTGCGCTGGGTCCTGTTTCCGAGCAATTTCGGCTTCATCGGCTATTTTGTGCTGCAATGTTTTCATTCATGCACCTATGCCTGCGTCCATACCGGCGTTCAGCGTCGTATCGTGGCGTCCGTCCATGAGACGCAGGAATCATCGGCTCAAGGCGCCTATTATTTCTACAATGGCATGTTCCTGGGATTGATGACGCTTGCATCCGGCTATCTCTACGCCTGGCTCGACCTGACGAGTTACTATGTCATGGCCGGCATCGCCGCCTTTGGGCTCGCCATGGTCGTTTTTGCCTATGGGCTGCAGGCGAGAAAGCCGGCAATCGGCGGAGGCGCTCACGGCGTATCCTGACGCGGTGCAACAAATTCATTTGGATATCAAAAAGCCGTGACATATGTTGGCGCCGGCGCGAGATGGAAATTCCATGCATAGTCGGTGTATTAAGCACTGACCATGCGGACTCACCGAGTCGGCGTATGTTGTGCCAGATTTGAAAGATGCATGAGTTTGAAAGCAGCCGAGCAAAGGTCCGATGCACCGAAGATCGATGATGCGCCCGAGGGCGCAGGCCATCGCTATCGGCTGGAGGGCAATTGGCGCAGCGCCAATGTGCACGGCGTGCTGCGCCAGATCGAGCAGCTGTCCAAGCGCAGTTCCGGCGGCGACGTCGTGATCGATCTTTCCGGTCTTTCCGATGTCGATACGGCGGGCGCGCTGCTGATCCGCCGGCTGAAGGAAAGTCAGGAAGCGCACAAGGCCCATGTCACGATCGAGGGTTCCAATCCGCATATCGATGAATTGCTGACCGCGTTCGATGCGCATCCGGACGATGAGGCGGCGGCTGCAAAGCCGAGGACATCATTGGCGGAGCGCATATTGGCGCCCATCGGCAAAACCGTCTACGAGATCTGGGGCAATCTCGTTGCCGCCATGTACATTCTGGGTTCCGCCGTGCGCGGCGCGCAGCTCAAATTCGGCCGCGGCAGTGGCGTTTCGCCGGCCTCGATCATCAATCAGATCGACCACATGGCAGTGCGCGCCGTTCCAATCATCCTGCTGATGTCGTCGCTGATCGGTGCGATCATCGCTCAGCAGGGCGCTTTCCAGCTGCGCTATTTCGGCGCGGAAATCTTTGTGGTCGATCTCGTCGGAATCCTGCAATTGCGCGAAATCGGCGTGCTTCTGACCGCGATCATGATCGCCGGCCGTTCCGGCAGCGCAATTACGGCCGAAATCGGCTCCATGAAAATGCGCGAGGAAGTGGATGCGCTGAAGGTCATGGGTCTCAATCCCATTGGTGTTTTGATTTTCCCACGGCTGGTGGCGCTGACGGTTGCTCTGCCGCTGCTGACCGTCATTGCCAACTTCGCTGCGCTTTTTGGTGCCGCCCTGGTGTCCTGGGCATATTCCGGCATCACGTTTGCAACCTTCATCTCGCGACTGCATGAGGCCGTCAGCCTTTCGACGGTCATTTCGGGCATGATCAAGGCACCGTTCATGGCGCTGGTTATCGGCATCGTCGCGGCGGTTGAGGGATTGAAGGTGGGAGGCAGTGCCGAGTCTCTCGGTCAGCACGTGACTTCATCGGTGGTGAAGTCGATCTTCGTTGTTATCCTCATGGACGGGCTCTTCGCCATGTTCTATGCAGCAATCGATTTCTGAGGGACGATAACGATGAGCGCGCTTCACTCGGAAATCCCGTTGGAAAAGGATGAGCAGGGCAGGGACATCGTGCTGTCGGCACGGGATGTCACCGTTGGCTTCGGATCGAAAATCGTCCTCGACAAACTGAACCTCAACATCTATCGCGGCGAGATTCTCGGTTTCGTCGGCGCTTCCGGGGCGGGTAAGTCCGTGCTGCTGCGAACGGTGCTGCGGCTATTGCCGCGCCGCTCGGGCAAGATTGAGATTCTCGGCGAAGATTACGACAAGCTCGACGAGCAGGACCGCAACCGCCTCGACATGCGGCTCGGCGTTCTCTTCCAGCAAGGCGCACTGTTTTCCTCACTGACGGTCAAGGAAAACATCCAGGTGCCGATGCGGGAATATCTGGACCTTCCCAAGGAGATGATGGACGAGTTGGCGCTGATGAAGATCCGCATGGTGGGTCTGGCCGCTGATGCCGCCGACAAATATCCTTCCGAACTTTCCGGCGGCATGATCAAGCGCGCGGCGCTTGCCAGAGCCCTGGCGCTCGACCCTGATCTCGTTTTCCTCGATGAGCCGACATCGGGTCTCGATCCGATCGGTGCGTCGGAATTCGATGAACTGATCGCCAAGCTGCGCGACACGCTCGGCCTGACCGTTTATATGGTGACTCACGACCTCGACAGCCTGTTTTCCGTCTGTGACCGTATTGCTGTCCTCGGACAGAAGCGGGTATTGGTGGAAGGTACGGTTGAGGACATGCTCGCCTGTGATGATCCCTGGGTGCAATCCTACTTCAGGGGCAAACGCGCACGTTCGATCGTGCCGCGCGAGGACATCAAGGGGCACAACGACGACAAAGGCGCAAGCGCCCACAGCCGCGAGAAGTGACTGGAGACTATGGAAACCAAAGCCAATTATACGATCGTTGGGTTCTTCACGCTGCTCGTCATCGCGGCTGCCTTCGGTTTCGTCTACTGGATGGCCGAGTATGGCCGCGGCGGCCCGATGGTTGAGCTCGTCGTGCGCATTCCCGGTTCGGCAAATGGTTTGAGCGTCGGCTCGCCGGTTCGCTTCAACGGTATTCAGGTGGGCTCGGTGCAGGGACTGTCGATCGATGCCGACGATCCGAACTATTCGCTTGCCTTCACGCAGGTGCGTGCAGATGCGCCCGTCTATACCTCGACCAAGGCCATTCTTGAGATCCAGGGTCTGACGGGCGCCGCCTATATCGAGCTTTCGGGCGGACGCAATGGCGACGAGAATATTTTGAAGCGTTCGATCGATACGGGTAAGCGGGCGGTGTTGCTTGCGGATCAATCGAGCGTCACCAATCTCTTGACGACGGCCGATAAGATCCTGAACCGCGCCAATGATACGATTGGCGACATTCAGGGCTTCGTCTCGGATTCGCGTGGGCCGTTGACGGATACCGTGCGCAATGCGCAGAAATTCTCGAAGGCCATCGCCGACAATTCCGACAATATCGACAAGTTCCTGGCAAGCGTCGGGCAGCTTTCCGATACCTTCAAGACGGTTTCGGTCCGCGTGGATTCGACATTGGATGCGATCGAGAAGCTGGTGCGTGCGGTCGATGCCCAGAAGGTCAACGACGTCATCGCCAATGCCGACAAGATCACGGCCAATGTTGCCGACGCGACGACCGACCTGAAGGCGACGATTGCGAGCTTCAAGCAGACGGCCGACACCTATACGACGTTCGGTCAGAATGCACAAAAGACGCTGGACCGCGTCGATGCGATCGTCGCGCAGATCGATCCGGCCAAGATCAAGGGATCGGTTGACGATATTGCCGACGTGACGAAACAGGCGCGCACGGCGGTCGCATCGATCCGCGACGTCGCCAATTCCGTTGCCGCGCATCGGCAGGATATCGACCAGACGATCGCCAATGCCCGCGACATCTCCACCAAACTCAACGCGGCTTCCGGCAAGGTCGACGGCATCCTCACCAAGGTCAATTCCCTGCTCGGCGACGACAGTACGAAATCGCTGTTCGCAGAAGCCAAGGACACGCTCGAATCCTTCAAGAAGATGGCGGACAATCTCAATTCCCGCATCGGCCCGATCGCCGACAATCTGCAGAAATTTTCGAGCGGCGGCTTGCGCGATGCCCAGACCCTCATCAACGACATGCGGGGCACGGTTGACAACCTGAATAGTACAATCACTAATTTCGACCGCAATCCGCAGCGACTGATTTTCGGCGGGGATACGGTCAAGACTTATGACGGCCGCGCGCGGCATTGATGAAGAGCGATATCTGGTCTCCAGGGGATAAGCGAAATATGGTCGGTTGCGTGTCGAGTGAGCGTCATCAGGTGTGGAAAGCTGTGATCGCGTTGCCGTTGCTTGCAGCTTTGCTGGGGGGCTGTGGAACCTCCTCCAACAACGATACCTACGATCTTTCCGCGTCGGCGAAGGCGAATGGACCTTCGGTCAAAAGCCGCCAGATCCTCATCCCGCCGCCAACCGCGCTGCAGGCGCTGGACAGCAATCAGATCGTCATTCGCGTCTCGCCCTCGGAAATTCAATACCTCGGCAAATCGCAATGGAGCGACAAGCTGAGCAAGATGGTGCAATCGAAACTGGTCGAGGCCTTCGAAAACACCGGCAAGCTCGGCGGCGTCGGCGTGCCAGGGCAGGGGCTTGCGATTGACTATCAGATCGTCACCGATATCCGCTCCTTCGAAATCAATGCGTCTGGCGGCCAGAAGACGGCAATCGTCGAGATCTCCGAAAAGATCCTGAACGATCGCACCGGCACGGTGAAGGCCCAGAACGTGTTCCGGAAGGTCGTGCCGGTCAGTGGTGGCAGCAATCCCGATTTCGTCCGCGCGCTCGACGCTGCATTTGCTGGCGTGACCGGCGAACTCGTCGACTGGACATTGCGCTCGCTGTAAGGGCGATCAGCGCTCCATCAACTCTTTGAGTGTCTTCAGATCGCGCATGACATGCGCGGCATCGGCTGCGAATTTTGCTTCATCCATGCCTGGTAGCTGGAGCACATTGAACATGACCTCGCAACCGTCGCCGTTCGGTACGACGCGCAAGGCATTGTAGACCTGCAAATCCGATTCCAGTGTTACCCAATGATCGATGACGCCGAAGTCATTGGGAGGCGCGAAGCGCACGCGTGCAGTCCCGAGCGTGCCTTCGGCGATCCAGTCGTCCCCATCCTGCGTCAGTCCCGATGCCAGGCCAGAGGCCCAGAAAGGCATGTTTTCCGGGCGGCTGGCGTAGTCGTAGACCTCCCTCCAGTCGCGAGCGATGGAGACATGTACGATCTGCGCGCTCATGGTCGACATGATGGTTTCCTCCCCTATATCACCCTCATAGGACTGCGATCGGCAGAAAAAACGTTAGTTCGGAAACGGATGAATCGCGAATTCCGCAACATTGTTGCACAGTCCTGCAAAGAGAACGATTCACGGCTTTCGAAGACTTGCCGTTTTCCGTCCGGAGTGCAACAACAGCCCCAACGCAGGGCTGTCGCCGGTCGCGTCGAGCGTCGGTGGCATTGCGTCATATCGGATGTTGCTGTGTCTTCCGGGTCTTCAGGGTAGGGCCGGGCGCAGTCAACGGCTCATTGGAGGATTGTCGTGGAAAAGGCAGAAATCGGGCTGATCGGTCTTGCTGTGATGGGATCGAATCTGGCGCTCAACATCGCCGAGAAAGGCAACAAGATCGCGGT
This sequence comes from Martinezella dioscoreae, assembly GCF_009176305.1. Taxonomy (GTDB): domain Bacteria; phylum Pseudomonadota; class Alphaproteobacteria; order Rhizobiales; family Rhizobiaceae; genus Rhizobium; species Rhizobium dioscoreae. The sequence goes on from NZ_BLAJ01000001.1 coordinate 1,156,108, forward strand.
GTTCAACCGTACACCTCAGGTAACGGATGAATTCTATGCGAATGCGGGCGCACTCAAGGACAAGATCATTCCCTGCAAGACGATCGAGGAATTCGTCGAGGCGATCCGCCCGCCACGGCCGATCATCATCATGATCAAGGCTGGTGAGCCGGTCGACCAGCAGATGGCGGCGCTGCAGCCCTATCTCGACAAGGGCGACATCATGATCGATGCCGGCAATGCCAATTTCCGCGATACGATCGCTCGCTTCGATCGTCTGAAAGATACCGGCCTGACCTTCATCGGCATGGGCGTATCCGGTGGCGAGGAAGGGGCGCGTCATGGTCCGTCGATCATGGTCGGCGGCACGGAAGAGTCCTACAAGCGCGTCGAGAAGGTGCTGACCTCGATCGCTGCGAAATACAACAACGATCCATGCGTTGCCTGGCTCGGCAATGATGGCGCCGGTCACTTCGTCAAGACCATCCACAACGGCATCGAATATGCCGATATGCAGATGATCGCCGAAATCTACGGCATCCTGCGTGACGGTCTCGGCAAGAGCGCGGCCGAGATCAGCTCGATCTTCGGCGACTGGAACAAGGGTCGCCTCAACTCCTACCTCATCGAGATCACCGAGAAGGTTCTGGCTGCAAAGGACCCGGCAACCGGCAGTGCCATGCCCGATGTCATCCTCGACAAGGCCGGCCAAAAGGGTACCGGCAAGTGGTCTGCCATCGAAGCCCAGAACATGGGCATTCCCGCGACGGCGATCGAGGCTGCCGTTGCCGCCCGCAGCCTCTCGGCGATCAAGAGCCAGCGCGAAGCAGCCGAGAAGATTTTTGGCACGCCCGACTACAAGTTCCCGATCGCCTTCGGTCCCGATTTGCTGAAGGATCTGGAGCTTGCGCTCTTCGCCGCCAAGATCGGCGCCTATGCCCAGGGCTTTGCCGTCATGGCCGAGGCCTCGAAGGAGTTCAACTGGTCGCTGCCGATGCCTGTCATCGCCAAGATCTGGCGTGCCGGCTGCATCATCCGTTCGCAGTTCCTCGACGAGATCACCAGCGCTTTCACTAAGGCCCCGGATGCGGCGAACCTGATCGTCACCCCGGCCTTTGCCGAGATGGTCAAGGAATCGATCCCGTCGCTGCGTCGCATTGTTTCGGCGGCAACAGCGTCCGGTCTGCCGGTTCCAGCCCTTGCTTCGGCGCTGACCTATTTCGATGCCTATCGCCAGGCGCGCGGCACCGCCAACCTGATCCAGGCCCAGCGTGACTTTTTCGGCGCACACGGCTTCGACCGCGTCGACGGCAAGGACATTCACCACGGCCCATGGGGCAGCGGGGCTCAGGGCTGAGAAAACAGTCGGATGGGATTATGAAAGAGCCCGCCGGAGGAATCCGGCGGGCTTTTCGCTGTCAGCTCGTCGGCCAGACGGGTGGGCTGATGCTTTGCAGCAGTTCCGGTTCTACACCGTCAATACGGGCGATGACCGCCTTGGCGAGTTCGCGGCCGGCATGGCGGAAATCCTCCGATACCGTAATGATCTCGGGCCTGATCCAGCTCAGCACGTCTGTCGATTGTTTGGCGACCATGTCGATATCGCGGCCCAGGCGGAAGCCGGCCGCCTCGATGCCGGCATTGACGGCAATCGCACCACCGCTGCTGGAGCAGACGATCCCGTCAGGCGCATGCGGTGAGCGCATCAGCGCCTCGACCGTGTCCTTGATATCGGCCAGCGCGTTGTCGGTCGTAATCCTCAAGGGGATTTCTTCGGCGCCATATTGATGCAAGCCCGTCTGGAAGCCGATGCGGGTGTGCGAATAATAGGTCAGCTTGCTAGAAGGCTGCAGCAAGGCCAGGCGGCGCCGACCTCTTGCGACCAGTGCCCGCACGGCCTCATGCGCGAAGGCCTCGTTGTCGAAGTCATGGAAGGGGTGGATGATGCCCATATCCGTCCGCCCATGCGTCGAGAAAGGCATGCCGCGCTCATGCATGAGCTCGACGCGCGGATCATCCGGCTCCGTACGCGATATGATGACGCCATCGGCCGAGCCGGTGTCTAGAATGTAGCGCACCGGCACCAGTGGATCCTTGCTGTGCGAATGCGGCGTGATGACCAGGTGATATTGCGTGCCGGCGAGAACTTCGGAAATGCCGAAGACGATGTGGCTGGTGAAGCCCATGATTTCTTCATCGATGCTCAGCACCAGGGCAATCACATTGGTCTTGCCGGTTCTCAGGCGCACGCCCGCGCGGTTCGGTTGATAACCCAATTGTCGGGCGACCATGCGCACCCGCTCCTTGGTCTCGGCTCCGATATCAGAGGCATCCTTCAATGCGCGAGAAACGGTGGTGATCCCTAACCCCGTCATGAAGGCGATTGTTTTCAATGTCGGCCGTTCGGGAGTGGCTGGCGCGCCGCTCCCTGACATTTTTTTATTGTCCATTTCGCTCACGCTTGCCTCCCGGCCGCCTCCCGCAGCCAATCCGCTTATATTGCCTACATGGCCACCGCAAGCATAGACGCCATGCGGCTTCGCCAATGCAATGAGAAAAACTGTAACGATACAGTTGAAAAGTCGAGCCTTATTTTTATGCCGATTTTCATGCCTATTCTCATGGTTGTATTCGTGACTCCTGTCTCGAAAATTGGCCGGGCCGAGATTATGCAAGAGGGCCGCATGAGTGCATCCCTGAAATAAAACATTCAATATCAGCTATTTGTAGAGAGTTTGCAGATTTTTTGACGACCGTTATCACGATGGAATGAAGTTATCTTCCACAGGTAAAATGTAATCAATGATTGTATATTCACGCAGTCATGAAAAATTTATGGTCAGGCGGTTGCGCGTTGAAAATGATTCGAATACGTTTTTCCGGCAACGTTTCAGTGAGGGAGGAGAACTCATGAATATTCGTTTGATGGCTGCCGGTTTGCTTGCATCTGTCGCGATTCCCGCTTTCTCAGCAAATGCGACCGATCTTGAGGTAACGCATTGGTGGACATCGGGCGGCGAAGCAGCTGCCGTGAAGGTTCTGGCTGAGCAATACAACGCCTTGGGCGACAATCACTGGGTCGACGGCGCGATCGCCGGATCCGGTTCGACCGCAACGCCCCTCATCGTCAGCCGTATCCTGGGCGGCAATCCCATGGGTGCAACGCAGCTCAACACGGGCCGCGACGCCGAAGAGTTGGTCAAGGCCGGCCTGATGACCGATCTGACCGACCTCGCCGAGAAGGAACACTGGAAGGACATCATTCGTCCGGCCAGCCTGCTCAATTCCTGCACCTATGAGGGCCGGGTCTATTGCGTGCCGCTCAACATTCACTCCTGGCAGTGGATGTGGGTCAATCGTCACGTCTTCGAAGACAACGGCATGAAGGTCCCGGCCAACTGGGATGAATTCGTTGCCGACGCGCCGAAGCTGCGCGAGAAGGGCATCACCCCGCTTGCGACCGGCGCCCCGTGGCAGGTTGACGGCATGCGCAGCGTCATGCAGATCGGCATCGGCGGCAAGGAGACCTATCTGGCGATCTACCAGAAGAAAGACGCAGACGCTGTGAAGAGCCCCGAAAACCGCAAGGTCTGGGATGCTTTCGCGCAGGCGCGCGATCTGGTTGATGAGAGCTATTCCGGCCGCGACTGGAATGTCGCCACCAACATGGTCATCACAGGCAAGGCCGCCGCACAGATCATGGGCGACTGGGCGCAGGGCGAGTTTGGCGTTGCCAAGCAGGTTGCCGGCAAGGACTATGATTGCCTTCCGGGTCTAGGCTTCCATGGCCTGCTCGATACCGGCGGTGATAGCTTCTACTTCCCGAAGAACAGCAATCCTGACATTACCAAGGCGCAGCTCGAGCTTGCCAGCATGCTGGTTTCCAAGGAAACCCAGGTCAAGTTCAACCTCGCCAAGGGCTCCCTGCCGGTGCGTGGCGATATCGATCTGAGCGCGGCCAGCAGCTGCATGAAGAAGGGTCTGGAAATCCTCAAGAATCCGGACAACGTGGTGCCGGGTGTCACTCAGCTGATCGACCCGGATACGCGCGGTCAGATGACCGATCTCGGACTGCAATTCTTCTCGTCGAAGATGACCGTGGACGAGGCGATCGAAAAGCAGGCCGCCATCTTCAAGCAGGCGCAATAAGCAAGACGACCATCTATCAATCGCGATGGCCGGCATCGGGGCGGGCGAGGGATCTCGCCTGTCCTGAGGCAGGTCACCAACGGAGGTATCGATGGCTAACGCTGTCCGGCCACTGGGTCTGTTCCGTAACCTGAATGCGAAGATCGCCGCCATTCCTATGGTGCTGACGGTGATCGTCGTCTTCGTCGGTTGCACGCTCTGGACCGTCATCTATTCGTTCACAGATTCAAGGCTGCTGCCGAGCTCCAATTTTGTCGGTCTGGCGCAGTATCAGCGTCTATGGGGTACCGATCGCTGGAACATCTCGATCGGCAATCTTGCGACATACGGCATTCTCAGCCTGGTTTTCGCTTTCGTCGTCGGCTTCTTTCTGGCCGTGCTGATGGATCAGAAAATCCGCTTCGAGAATACGTTCCGAACCATTTTCCTTTATCCTTTCGCTCTGTCCTTCATTGTGACCGGCCTCGTCTGGCAGTGGATCCTCGATCCTGCGCTCGGGCTGCCGAAGCTGATGCAGGATATGGGCTTTACAAGTTTCAACTTCGCTCTGCTCGGCAATCAGAAGACCGTGCTTTATGCGCTCGTCATTGCCGGTCTCTGGCAGGGCACCGGCCTTGTCATGGTGCTGATGCTGGCGGGCCTGAGGGGGATTGACGGCGAGATCTGGAAGGCGTCGCGCGTTGACGGCATTCCAGCCTGGCGGACCTATATCTTCGTCGTCATTCCAATGATGCGAGGCGTCTTCGTCACCACGCTCGTCATCGTCGCTTCAGGCATCGTGCGTGTCTATGATCTCGTCGTCGCCATGACATCAGGCGGGCCGGGCTTCGCGTCCGAAATGCCGGCTAAATATGTCTACGACTTCATGTTCCAGCGCTCCAATCTCGGTCAGGCGCTTTCCGCCTCCACCGTCATGCTGGTGACCGTGTTCATCTTCGTCGTGCCGTGGGCTCTCATCGAGTTCCGCCAGAAGCGCCGGTAAGGGAGGAAACCATGGCACTTGCCGCTACCATCGAACCTTCGGGCACCAAGCCCAGGCGCCGCTTTGCCCCGCGCACGATCATGCTCTATGGCATACTTGGGCTGGCCGCGCTCTACTATCTCCTGCCGCTCTATGTGATGGTCGTCACTTCGCTCAAGGGCATGCCGGAAATCCGCATGGGCAATATCTTTGCTCCGCCCATGGAGATTACTTTCGAGCCCTGGGTGAAAGCCTGGTCGCAAGCCTGCACCGGCCTTTACTGCCACGGCATCCAGGTCGGCTTTTGGAATTCGGTGAAGATCCTCGTTCCGAGCGTCATCGTCTCGATCGCCATTGCGTCGGTCAACGGCTATGCGCTCGCCAACTGGCGATTCAAGGGATCGGAAATCTTCTTCACCATCCTGCTGTTCGGCGCCTTCATTCCCTATCAGGTCATGCTTTATCCGCTCGTCATGGTGCTGCGCGAACTTGGGCTGTTTTCGACGCTCGGCGGCATCGTCCTCGTGCACACCATCTTCGGCATGCCGATCAACACGCTGTTGTTCCGCAACTACTTCGCCTCGCTTCCGCCTGAACTCTTCAAGGCGGCACGCGTCGACGGTGCGGGCTTCTGGCAGATCTTCCTGCGCATCATGCTGCCCATGTCGCTGCCGATCTTCGTCGTCGGCATGATCATCCAGATCACCGGCATCTGGAACGACTTCCTGTTCGGCGTCATTTTCGCCGGCACGCAAAACTATCCGATGACCGTGCAGCTGAACAACGTCGTCAACGCCGTGCAGGGTGTCAAGGAATACAACGTTAACATGGCCGCAACGCTGCTGACGGGCGCGGTGCCGCTTATCGTCTATTTCGTGTCCGGGCGGCTCTTCGTCCGCGGCATCGCCGCCGGCGCAGTGAAGGGGTAATTCATGAACAGTAGCGTTTCCATCAAAGACCTTTCGCTGAATTTCGGTGCGGTCAACGTTCTGAAAAATCTCAATCTCGAGATCAATGACGGCGAGTTCCTGGTGCTTCTCGGCTCATCGGGATGCGGCAAGTCGACCTTGCTCAACTGCATCGCCGGCCTGCTCGATATCAGCGAGGGACAGATCTTCATCAAGGGCAAGAATGTCACCTGGGAAGAGCCCAAGGATCGCGGCATCGGCATGGTGTTCCAGTCCTATGCGCTCTATCCGCAGATGTCGGTCGAGAAGAACCTCTCCTTCGGCCTGCGCGTTGCCAAGGTGCCGCAGGACGAGATCAACAAGCGCATTGCGCGCGCTGCCGAAATCCTGCAGATCGAGCCGCTGCTGAAGCGCAAGCCGGCCGAGCTTTCGGGCGGTCAGCGCCAGCGCGTCGCGATCGGCCGTGCCCTGGTGCGTGATGTCGACGTTTTCCTTTTCGATGAGCCGCTATCGAACCTCGACGCCAAGCTGCGTTCGGAGCTGCGCGTGGAAATCAAGCGGCTGCACCAGTCGCTGAAGAACACGATGATCTACGTCACCCACGATCAGATCGAGGCGCTGACGCTCGCCGACCGCATCGCGATCATGAAGAACGGCGTCATCATGCAGCTCGATGACCCGACGACGATCTATAACGCGCCGCGCAATCTCTTCGTCGCCGGTTTCATCGGATCGCCCTCGATGAACTTCCTCAAGGGCGAGCTGGTCAACCGCGAAGGCAAGGTCGTGTTCGCGACCAACGACGTGCTGTTTTCGCTCGATGGCTACAAGGCTGGCGAGGCTCTTCAAGGGGGGCGCAAGGTCGTGCTCGGTGTTCGCCCGGAGCACATCAAGGTCAATGAAGCGACCGCTCCCGGTGCGGAGGTTCACGATGCCACGGTGGATATCGAGGAGCCGATGGGTGCCGATAACTTGCTGTGGCTGAAGCATGCCGGACATACGATGTCGGTTCGCGTCAACGGTGCCCGGCGCTTTGGCCCCGGTTCAGCCGTAAAGCTTAGCTTTGATATGTCGCTCGCATCGCTCTTTGATGCGCAGACAGAACTCAGAATATAATCCCATGCCCGGAGGCGGTCTGACCGCCTCCTTCTCTACAGCGGTCCGGGGAGGTCCGATGTCGTCTTCGATCAATGATAATCTTGCCATCGATCTCGTCGGTTCGTGGAGGCTGACCTCTCCCGACAGCGATCATTCCCTCTCCATGTCGCTGCCCGGTGATATTCATTCCGCGCTACATGCGGAAGGGCTTATTCCCGATCCCTATTTCGCGCGCAACGAAGAAGTCGTGCAGTGGGTTGCCCAGCAGGATTGGGAGCTGACGCGCAGCTTCACGCTCGATGATGCCGGCGGCGACTGGTATCTCGATATCGACTATCTCGACACCGTCGCCAGCGTCTATGTCAACGATACGCTCGTGCTGGAGGCCAACAACTGCTTCCAGCGGTATCGCCCCGATGTCTCGAAGGCGCTGAAGGCGGGCGAAAATACCATTCGCATCGTCCTGCATTCGAGCATTTCCGCTGGTGCTGCCCTTCAGGCGAAACAGCCTTTCTATATCCCCTACAGCACTGGCAATTCGCCGATCCCGAATGGCAACATGCTGCGCAAGCCGCAATGCCATTTCGGTTGGGATTGGAACATTGCGATCGCGCCGCTCGGTCTCTATGGCACCATCGCGCTGAAGAAGCTCGAGATCGCCCGTATCGAGAATGTCGTCACCCAGCAGGTTCACAATGATGACGGTTCGGTCGACCTCAAGGTGACGGTGGCGCTGTTTGCCAAGGGAACGGGGATTGCGCAGCTCTATTTCTCGCTCGACGACGAGCACGTGCGCCTCGATGTCGGCGTCAATGCCGGCGAGACATCGATCACTCACTTCTTCCATATCGACAAGCCCAGGCTCTGGTGGCCGGCCGGCAATGGCGAGCAGGCGCTCTATGCGCTTTCAGTGGAAACCAATTTCGAAACCGTCACGCGGCAGATCGGCTTGCGCACGGTCGAGTTGATCACCACCGAGGATGAAGCTGGCAGCCGTTTTGCCTTGAAGGTCAATGGCCGCGAGATCTTTGCCCGTGGCGCGAACTGGATTCCGGCCGACGCGCTGTTTTCACGTTCCAATCCGGCCGCGACCGAGGATCTGCTGCAATCGGCCGTCGATGCCAATATGAATGCGATCCGCGTCTGGGGCGGTGGCTTTTACGAGCATGACTGGTTCTATGACACTTGCGACCGCATGGGGTTGATGGTGTGGCAGGACTTCATGTTCGCCTGCAATCTCTATCCCTCGACGGGTGATTTCCTCGAGAATGTCGAGGAGGAGGTTGGCTATCAGGTTCGCCGGCTTGCGACGCATCCCTCCATCGTTCTCTGGTGTGGTGATAATGAGCTGGTGGGCGCGCTTACCTGGTTCGAGGAGTCCCGCAAAGATCGGGATCGCTATCTCGTCTCCTACGATCGCCTGAACAGGACGATCGAGACGGCGATGAAGAAGGCTCTGCCGGATGCGATCTGGTGGCCGTCGAGCCCGGCTTCGGGCTATCTCAACTTCGGCGACGCTTGGCATGCCGATGGTTCCGGCGACATGCATTACTGGTCGGTCTGGCACGAGAACAAGTCCTTCGATAACTATCGGACCGTGCGTCCGCGCTTTTGCTCGGAGTTCGGCTTCCAGTCCTATACCTCGCTACCCGTCATCAAGACCTATGCCGAGGCGAAGGATATGAATATCGCCTCTCCGGTCATGGAGCTGCACCAGAAGAATGCAGGCGGCAACGAGCGGATTGCCGGCACGATGTTCCGCTATTTTCGCTTCCCGAAGGATTTCTCGAATTTCGTCTATCTGAGCCAGGTCCAGCAGGGTCTCGCCATCAAGACGGCGGTGGAATACTGGCGGTCGCTGAAGCCGCATTGCATGGGTACGATCTACTGGCAGCTCAACGACACCTGGCCGGTGGCCTCGTGGTCGAGCCTGGATTACGGCGGCCGGTGGAAAGTGATGCATTATCTGGTGCGGCGCTTCTTCCAGCCCGTATCGGTTGCGGCCATTCCCTCCGAAGACAACAAGACGATCCGCTTCTCCCTGGTCAACGATACGAACGCCGACATCATGGCCGATATTTCGGTATCGCTGCTGAAGCTCGACGGTGAGCGCGTGCCGCTGACGACGGCGCACGCCGTCTGCACGCCGGATGCGGCTGTGACGGCATTGTCGATCGACGCGGATCAGGTGCCGGCCGATTGCCTGCTGGCGTGGCGCTTCACCGCATCGAACGGCATGGGCGGCGAGGGGCATTATGTTCACGGCACCTACAAGGCGCTCGAGCTTCAGCCCGCCGGCCTGACGGTGTTGAGGGAGGAGAAAGAGGAAGATGGGACGATCGAACTCGTCGTCACCGCAAAGGGACTTGCGCTGTTCGTGATGATCGAGAGCGAGACGGACGGACGCTATTCCGACAACGCCTTCGATCTCGCTGCCGGTGAGAGCCGCCGCATCGTCTTCACGCCGGCCAAGCCGCTCACAAGCGGCGTGCCCGAATTCCGCATCTATGATCTGCAATCCAGCCAGTCGGTGGACAGCTAGCCGGTGGCCAGCAACCGACGGATTGAGCTATCGCGCCGTTAAGGCGGCGCTTTCGGGGCCACAAGCCCAAGACAGACGGCCGGGAGGCCATTGGAGGACTATCGATGACGAAACTTGGATTTCAGCTTTATAGCGCCCGCAATTTCCAGCCCTATTCAGAGATCTTCGTCAAGCTCGGCAAGGCCGGCTATGCCGAAGTCGAGGGCTTTGGCGGTATCTATGCCGATCTCGACGAGACCGGCCTCAAGAACCTGCGCGCCGAACTCGACAAGAACGGCCTGCGGATGGCAAGCGGCCATTTCAGCCCGGATTTCCTCGATGGCGAAGTGCAGAAGTCGCTCACCATTGCCAAGACCCTCGGCATGGATTCGATCTATGCGCCGCATATCGGCGCCGACCAGCGCCCGAAGGATGCGGCCGGCTGGCGCGCCTTCGGCAAGCGCCTGCAGGAGATGAGCAAACCCTACAAGGATGCGGGCTTCGAATTCGGCTGGCACAACCACGACTTCGAATTCGTCAAGCAGGCCGACGGCTCGCTGCCGATCGAGCAGATCTTCGAAGGCGCTCCGGATATTTCCTGGGAAGCCGATATCGCCTGGGTCATCCGCGGGGGCGGCGATCCCTTTGCCTGGATCGAAAAGCTCGGTCCGCGCATCACGGCCGTTCACGTCAAGGACATTGCGCCGGCTGGCGAGAACAAGAATGAAGACGGCTGGGCCGATGTCGGTCATGGCACGGTTCCGTGGGCAAAGCTGCTCGAGGCGCTCGCCGGCACCAAGGCCAAGCACTTCGTCGTCGAACACGACAATCCGAGCGATGTCGATCGTCTGATCACCCGCTCCATCGCATCCTTCAAGAGCTTTTGAGGCATTTCCACATGGCTAAGGAACTTGGCGTCGGCATCATCGGATGCGGCAACATCTCAACCACCTATTTCTCGCTCGCGCCGCTCTTCAAGGGCCTGAAGGTGCTGGCCTGCGCAGATATCAACATGGAAGCGGCGCGGGCGCGCGCCGAAGAATACAAGGTCAAGGCCCAGACCATCGACGAACTGCTCGCCAATGACGAGCTCGATGTCATCGTCAACCTGACCATCCCGGACGCGCATTTCCCGGTTTCGAAGCGCATCCTCGAAGCCGGCAAGCACGTCTATTCCGAAAAGCCGCTGGTATTGACGCTGGAGCAGGGCGAAGAGCTGCGTCGCATCGCCAAGGAAAAGGGGTTGGCCGTCGGCTGCGCCCCGGACACCTTCCTCGGCGGCGCCCACCAGCTTGCCCGCAAATTCATCGATGACGGCGGTATCGGCCGCGTCACTTCGGGCGCATGCTATGTCATGAGCCCGGGCATGGAAATGTGGCATCCGAACCCGGACTTCTTCTTCCTGCCCGGCGGCGGCCCGATCCTCGATCTCGGCCCCTATTATGTCGCCAACCTCATCAACCTGATCGGTCCCGTGAAGCGTGTCGGTGCGATGACCTCGATGGCATCGCCGACCCGCACGATCACCAGCCAGCCGCGCAACGGCGAGATCATCCCGGTGAAGACGCCGACGACCATCCAGGCGCTGCTCGAATTCGTCAGCGGCGCGCGGATCACGCTGACGGCAAGCTGGGATGTCTGGTCACACCGCCATGCCAATATGGAGCTTTACGGCACCGAGGGCTCCCTCTATGTGCCCGACCCGAACTTCTTCGGCGGCACCGTCGAGGCGAGTGGCCGCGACAAGGACATCAAGCCGCTGGAAAACTGGGCGCATCCTTTCGGTATCGTCAATCAGGAAAGCCCGAACGGCTCCCGGGCTAACTATCGCACGGCCGGGCTTGCCGACATGGCCGCCTCGCTGATCGATGGCCGCGATGCGCGTTGCTCGCTCGACCGCACGCTGCATGGCGTCGACGTCATGACTTCGATCCTGAAGTCTGGCGAGGAAGGCCGCTTCATCGATCTGACGACAACCTGCACGCAGCCGGCAGCCCTCGGCATCGAAGAGGCACAAGCGCTCTTGAAGTAAGCGCCGGAAGAGCTAGTTTGCGCGCGGGTGACCAACCCGCGCGCTTTTCATCTCGAAGGAATTCCATCATGGCCTGGCAACCGGCATCCGATCGTTATTCAAAAATGAAATACAACAGGACCGGCCGTTCCGGTCTCAAGCTGCCGGCGGTCTCGCTGGGGCTCTGGCACAATTTCGGCGGCGACACACCGCATGACCGCAAGGTCGACATGTGCCGCACGGCCTTCGACCTCGGCATTACCCATTTCGATCTCGCCAACAATTACGGACCGCCTCCCGGCAGCGCAGAAACCGCATTCGGCGAGATCCTACGCACCGATTTTGCCGGCTTGCGCGACGAGCTCATCATCTCCTCCAAGGCAGGCTATGACATGTGGCCGGGTCCCTATGGTGAGTGGGGCAGCCGCAAGTATCTGATCGCCTCCTGCGACCAGAGCCTGAAGCGCATGGGCCTCGACTATGTCGACATCTTCTATTCGCACCGCTTCGACCCGGACACGCCGCTCGAGGAGACCTGCGGCGCGCTCGACCATATCGTCCGCTCGGGCAGGGCGCTCTATGTCGGCATTTCCTCCTACAACTCGCAGCGCACGCGCGAGGCTGCGGCCATCCTTAGGGAACTCGGCACGCCATGCCTGATCCATCAGCCGAGCTACTCCATGCTCAACCGCTGGATTGAGGACGACGGTCTGGTGGATACGCTCGAAGATCTCGGCATCGGCTCGATCGTCTTCTCGCCGTTGGCTCAGGGCATGCTCTCGACCAAGTATCTCGGCGGTATTCCGGAAGACAGCCGTGCCGCGCAAAACCACTTCCTGAAGCGCGACTTCATCCGTCCGTCGATCATCGACAATATCAGAAAGCTCAACGAGATCGCCGAGAAGCGCGGCCAGACGCTGGCGCAGATGGCGATCGCCTGGGTTCTGCGCGGCGGCCGTGTCACCTCTGCCCTGATCGGCGCGAGCCGTTCGTCGCAGATCGTCGATTGTGTCAAGGCGCTCGATAATCTCGACTTCGCCGCCGAAGAGCTGAAGCAGATCGATGTCTATGCCAAGGAAGCTGACATCAATCTCTGGGCCAAATCGGCCGAACGCGATTGAACATTCTGAAACGCCCGGAACTGGTTTCCGGGCGTTTTACCTTATTGCCGCTTGCCATGGTCTCCGGAGGAGAGAGTTCATGATCCGCAATCCGATCCTGCCGGGGTTCAATCCGGATCCGTCCATCTGCCGCGTCGGCGAGGACTACTACATCGCGACCTCGACATTCGAATGGTATCCGGGCGTGCAGATCCATCATTCGCGCGACCTCGTGAACTGGACCCTGGTGAGGCGGCCGTTGGAGCGTGCGTCGCAGCTCGACATGCGCGGCGAACCCGACAGCTGCGGCATCTGGGCACCTTGCCTCTCCTATGCGGATGGTCTGTTCTGGCTCGTCTATACCGACGTCAAGCGCTATGACGGCAACTTCAAGGATGCCCATAACTACATCGTGACCTCGCCGACGATTGAAGGCGAATGGTCCGAGCCGGTCTATGTCAACTCCTCCGGTTTCGATCCGTCTCTGTTCCATGACGATGACGGACGCAAGTGGTTCGTCAACATGCAATGGAACCACCGCACGGAGAGCTATGGCGGCTCGCCGAAGACGCCGGCCTTCGACGGTATTCTGCTGCAGGAATGGGATCCAGCGACGAAATCCTTGAAAGGGCCGATCAGGAACATCTTTGCCGGCACGGAGCTGGGACTGGTCGAGGGGCCGCATCTCTTCAAGCGCAACGGCTGGTATTATCTGACCACGGCAGAAGGCGGCACTGGTTACGATCATGCCGTGACCATGGCGCGCTCCCGCGACATTGCCGGGCCGTACGAACTACATCCCAACAAATACCTGATCACCTCGAAGGATCATCCGGAAGCGGCATTACAGCGCGCCGGCCACGGACAATATGTCGAGACGCATGACGGACAGTTCTATCATACGCATCTTTGCGGGCGGCCTCTGCCGCCGCATCGCCGCTGCACGCTCGGCCGCGAGACCGCTCTGCAGAAATGCGTCTGGAAAGAGGATGGCTGGCTCTATCTCGAAAACGGCACCAGCGTTCCCGATGTCAATGTGGCCGGCCTGAACGGTGCGGTGCCGATCGAGAGGCCGCGCCGTAGCGGTTACAATTTCGATCAGGCCAGACTGCCAACGGATTTTCAGTGGCTGCGCACGCCGCAGCCGGAACGCATTTTCAGCCTGACGGACCGCCCCAACCATTTGCGGCTTTTCGCACGCGAAAGCATCGGTTCCTGGCTCGAGCAGGCGCTCGTCGCCCGTCGCCAGGAGCATCACAGTTTCCGCGCCGAAACGGTTGTCGATTTCCAACCCGACACCTACCAGCAGGTTGCCGGCCTGACCCATTACTACAATCGCTTCAAACTGCATGCCATCGCCGTGACCTTGCATGAGAAGCTCGGCCGCTGCGTCACCATCATGACCTGCCCGGGCGATTATCCGAACGGCCGCCTGAGTTTTCCGATCGAGGGTGGCGTCGCAGTGCCCGATGGGCGGATCCAGCTTGCCATGGAGGTGCGGGACAACGATCTGCAGTTCTTCTGGCAGGACGAGGGCATGGGCGCATGGCAGGCGGTCGGGCCTGTGCTGGATGCTGGCGTCATCTCGGATGAGGGCGGGCGCGGCGAGCATGGTTCCTTCACCGGTGCTTTCGTCGGCATGTTTGCTTTCGACACGTCCGGCCGGGCAAAGACGGCGGATTTCGACTGGTTCAACTATGATGAGTTATAAGACTTCCAGTGGAGCAGGCGCCTGGCCGAACCAATCGCATCCATTACGGAATTGTAATTCGACTGTCAGACTCGTTTCATGTCTGTCACGATAAATTCGCGTGCAGATTCTGAAATGAGGAAACAACCAATGAGAAAAATCTTCACTGTTCTTCTTGCGGCGTCCATTATCGGAATGCCGCTGGCTGCAACTGCGCAAGTCAAGGCTGCGCCCGCTGGCAAGCAGGCTGTCGTCCAGAAGGAAGTGGTGAAGAAGAAGGTCGTCATCCGTAAGGGCGGTTGGGTCAAGGGACGCCGCCTGTCGGCCTCCGACCGGCGGCGTGCAACGGAAATCGACTACCGCGCCTATCAGTTGTCCGCACCCCCGCGCGGCTATCACTGGGTTCGCCTGAAGAACAACTTTCTCCTCGTCGGCATTACCAGCGGTTTGATTTCGAAGGTGCACGAGGCCCGGTAAACCCGGATGGGGCTACTGCCAAGCAAAGTAAGGGCGGCCGAGAACCGCCCTTTTTCGTGCCCGAAAACTATGGAGCAGCCTGAAACAGAAATCCCCGGCATCTCTGCCGGGGATCGCTCATTCGTTCTTTGTCTATCTCAGCTTAAGCGACCCGCTGCGTGCGCTAGCATGGTGTAGACCTTGCCGGTATCTGATGTGAGATAGGATTGCGTGACCGTCTTGTCGCGATCGGTGCGAGCAACGTCGGTGAGCAGCTTTTCGAAATCGGCGATGTAGCGATCGACTGCGGTGCGGAATTCCGGCTCGCGGTCGTATTTGCGCTTGATCTCATCGAAGGTCTGCTGGCCCTTGAGCGTATAGAGGCGGCGTGTGAACACGTCGCGTTCGCCGCGCTGGTAACGGCGCCACAGATCGACCGAGGCGTCATGATCGATCGCGCGGGCGATATCGACCGAAAGCGAGTTCAGCGATTCCACGACATGGCGCGGGTTGCGTGCAGCAGGAGCAGGAGGCTGTTCAGCCGGCGCTTTCGGTGCCGGTTGACGGGCTGGCTGGAGACCAGCATTTTCATCACGCGATGCGCCACGCAGCAGATCGCTGATCCAGCCGCCGCCGGCTGCTTCCTGACGGGCAGGAGCTGCTGTTTCCGCCGGACGCTGCGGCTGTGCCGCCGGGCGCTCGGCCGGGATCGACCCGCGCAAGCCGAGGGACTCGATCGAGGGCGGCTGCGGTGCCGGGCGCTGTGCGGGCTGCTGGACGACCGGCGGCTGTTGCACCGGTTGCTGCGGAGCAGGTTGTTGCTGCCGCGGAGCTGCAGCTGCCGGGGCAGGTGCGGCGGGTCGTGGCGCAGGCTGCGCATCCGCCAGGGCACGGGCTGCAGGCTCGGAAATCTCCAGCTGCTGCGTCGAGCGGCCGACGATCTGCGAGATATCCTGCAGGGCCTTGATCTGTTCAGCAACGGCGCGACGCATGGCTGCGGCGCTTTCCTTTGCCTCTTCCGGAAGGTCGAAGGCACCCCGCTTCAGTTCGCTGCGGGTGAGGTCAAGCTCGCGGCGAATATCACCGGCCGAGCGGCGGATCTCATCCGTCGCACCGGCGAAGCGGCCGATTGCGTCATCGACCGCAACGCGCAGGGTTTCGCGCAGTTGCTGGGCTGCCGTCTCGGAGGTCTTGCCGGCGTCGGCGAGCATTTGCTCGACCTCTGACAGCGAGGCCGTGAGACCGCCACGCAGGCGATTGGTGAGATCGCTGGAGCGGCGCTCGGCATTGGCGAATGTGTTTTCGACAGCCTGGTTCGCTTCCTCGCCGGCCTTCTGCAAGGCGGCGCGCATGTTTTCTGCCGCATCTTCGGCGCGTTTCTCGGCGTCGGAAAGAACGCGGCCGATATCGCCGAAGGAGGACTGCACGCTTTGGCGAAGGTTGCCGGTCACCTGGTTCGACCGCTGCTCCGCCCGATCGAAGGCTGTTTCCACCATCGAGCCGAGGGCGCGCATGGTGTTTTCGATCTCCTCCGAGCGCTGAACGAGGCCGACGGCCAGATTCTGCAGTGCCGTTTCGCGCTCTTCCAGCGTCGATACGAGGTTTGACTGGGCGGCGCCCAGGAGCTGGGATGCCTGCGTCAGCACCTTGGAGTGATCGTCGAAACGACCGACGATGCTGCCGACCTGCGACAGGGTCTGGCCGGTTATCTCCGACAGCTTGTCGACCTTGCCTTCGAGGAGGCGGCTCGACGCCGAGACCATCTCGCCGGCTTTCGCGGCAGATTCGGCGAAGCGCGACGAGGTTGCGGTGAGGCGATCGTCGACGTTTGCGAATTCGGTGGCCGCATTGGACAACAGGCCGGCAATCGCCGAGTTGTTGTCCGCCAAGCGCGCAATGATGCCGTTGACGCTTGCAAGCAGGTTGTTTTCGAGCGCGCTGACCGTGTTGACCGCATGCTCTGTGCGCGATGAGATCGCGTTGATGAGAGCGGCGTTTTCAGCGCGCAGGCGCTCCGTGCTTTCCTGAGCTGCTGCAGAGATAAGAGCTGCAGCTTCCTGACCCGTTGCCGCGTAGCGATCAACGATCGGGCGAGCCTTTTCGTCGATGAGGCGCGACAGCTCGGTAGAACGTCCGGCAAGCATCGAATTCAGCTCGCGGGTACGCTCGTCAAGCGAGGTGCGGATGGATGTGCCACGGGCTTCCAGCGCCTTGTCGACATCGGCAAGCGTCGAGCCGATTTCACGGGCTCGCTCTTCCAGAGAGCTGCGGATCGCGGTGCTGCGCTCGTCGAGTGCGCGCTCGACCTGGGCCATGGAGGCAGCAATCTGCTCGCTGCCGCCGGCAAGCGTGTTGCGAATAGCTGCGCCGCGGGCTTCCAGCGATTGTTCCGCGGAAGACAGGGCCTGGGAGATCGTATTGACCTGATTGCTGACGAGCCCCTCGGCTTCGGCGACCTTGTTGACGATCGCATTACCGGCTTCCGAGAAGGTCTGGGCGACGGCCGCAGCCTGGCTTGCCAACCGGTTCTGCGTTTCCGAGACACGGTTGACGAGGTCGTTGGAGCGCTCGGTCATGGCGCGGGCGAAGGCATCACTGTGGTTGCCGAGGTTTTCGGCGAATTGCTGGCCGGTGTTGGCGAGCAGCTCGGCCGTGCGCGTCGCCTCCGTGTCCATGCCTTGCGCGGCGTCGGCGACGGCCGTGCGCAGCGTGGTGGCCAGATTGGCGGCCTTGCCTTCGATCGTGCGATTGACGGCTTCGAGGCCGACATTGAGGGCACGGTCCATGGTTGAGAGCCGCTCTTCGATGCGGGCGGATGCCTGGCTGCCGCTGTCGTCGATCTTCGCCGCGCCACTCGCCAGCGTATCGGAGAGGCGGTTGCCGGCAGCGTCGACCTGAGCGGCAACGCCTGTAACACCTTCATTGATGCGGTTTTCAAGAGCTGACAGGCTAGCCTCGACCCGCGAGCCGGTCTCGGCAAAGCGGTTCGTCATGCCGTCGATCGACTGGTTGAGGTTGGACGAGAAGGTTTCGGCCGAGCGCGCGATGTCGCCTGCGGCCTGCTGGATACGGCCGGCAATGTCGCCCGCGCCGCTATTCAGCCGCTCTTCCAACATCCTTGCGCTCGCGTCGATGGTCTGACGCAGAGAAGCCTCGCGATCTTCCAGCGACATTTCCAGCATGCTGGCGCTGGTAGCGATCGAGGTGCCGATAGCAGTCGTCTGCTCCATCAGCGTATTGTCGATCTGCGCATGGGCGTCACGCAGGGCGAGATTGATCGCATTGCTGCGATCTTCCAGCGTGGAGCGCATACGCTCGTAGGCCGAGGCCAGGTTCTGATCCATCTGCGACAGACCGGCACCGAGGGTGTTTTCGAGCTGACGGGTGGTGGTGCCGAGAACGGTCTCGACGCGATCGCTGTTGCTGCCAAGCATTTCGGAGAGGGCGCTCGTATGGGCAGCGAGCGAGCGGTCCAGGCGATCCTGGTTTTCGCTATAGGCGGCACGAATGGCATCCGCCTTGTCGCCAAAGGCGCCGGCGACGCGGGACTCTGCGCCGGAGACGCTGTCCAGGAGTGCGTTGGCGCGGTCTTCCAGGGCGCTTTCGAAACGGTTCTGGTTTTCGGCGAGCGAGATCGCGAAGGCCATGCTCTTGTCATCGAGCGTGTTGGTCAGTGCCTCATGACCGCTGGTGACGGTATGGGCAATGGCCTTGGCGCTGTTGGAAAGAGTGTCTTCGAGCTTCGCGTGGCCTTCCGAAAGGGCGATAGCCAGGGCCATCGTCCGGTCGTCGAGGCTGTTGACGATCCTGTCGTGAGTGCCGGCAACCGTTTCGGAAAGGGCGTCGAGACGGCTCGATACCGCATCCTCGAGGCGTGACTGGGTGTCGGAGAGCGAAATGGCAAGCGCCATCGCCTTGTCGTCCAGTGCGTCGGCCAGCGCGTTGTGGTTGCTGCTGAATGCGTTGGTGATCGCCTCGGCGCGGTTGGCAAGCGTTGCTTCAAGGCGCGACTGGCCGGAGGTCAGCGCATCGGAGAGTGCCCGTGTCTTGCCTTCGAGCGTATCGGCAACGCGTTCGGCGTGGCCTGAGACGGTATCTTCGAGACGGGCCTGGGCCTCCGACAGCGTGATGGCGAGTGCCATCGTCTTGTCGTCCAGTGTGGCGCCGACGCTTTCCGCATGGCCGGAAACGGCGTTTTCAAGGCGGGCCTGGCTTTCGGAGAGGGCAACGGCCAATGCCATCGTCTTGTCATCCAAAGTGCTTGCAACGCTTTCCGCGTGTCCGGCTATGGTGCTTTCCAGGCGGGATTGGCTTTCACTCAGCGCGATGGCGAGCGCCATCGTTCTGTCGTCCAGCGCCTCGGTCAAAGCATTGTGGTTGCCTGCAAATGCCTTGATGATCGCCTCGGCGCGGTTGGCGAGGGTTTCTTCGAGACGAGATTGGCCGGAGGTCAGAGCGGCCGCGAGCGCACTGGTCTTGCCTTCGAACGTGTCGGCGACGCGATCGGCGTGACCGGCAACGGTTTCCTCCAGCCGGGCCTGGCTCTCGGAAAGCGCGATAGCGAGCGCCATCGTCCTGTCGTCGAGGGCATTGGTGACGCTTTCGGCGTGACCGGAGACCGTGCTTTCGAGACGAGCCTGACCCTCGGCGAGCGCACGCGCAAGGTCCTTGGTCTTCGCATCCAGGGTACCGGCAACGTGTTCCGCATGACCGGAAACGGTGTCTTCCAGGCGGGATTGGCCCTCGGAAAGCGCAATAGCAAGCGCCATCGTCTTGTCGTCGAGCGTGTCGGCCAGCTTGCTATGGGTGTCGGCCATGGCACTGTTGATGGCATCGGCGCGGCTCGCCAGCGTGTTTTCGAGGCGCAACTGGCTTTCGGCCAGTGAAATGGCCAGCATCGAGGTGCGTTCGTCGAGCGCGGCGGTCAGATGCTCGTGAGAACCGCTGACGGCATTGGTGATCGCTTCCGAACGTTCGGCAAGCGTCTGCTCGAAACGAGACTGGTTGTCTGCCAGGGCGCCGAAAAGCGCGTTGCTGCGAGCGGCCATCACGGCATCGACGCGCTCATGGGCGGAACTCAAAGCCTGCGTGATCTCGCTGGTGCGGGCAGAGAGGGTATTGTTGATGTCATTGGCGCGACCGGTGAAGGCCGAGGTCAGTTCTTCCGTGCCACTTTGCAGGGCGGCGGAGACGTCGCGCGTAACACCCTGCACGGCGGAGGTGAAGGCGCCGGCATGCGACGCGAGCGTGGTGTTGAGTTCGCTCGTGCCCGAGGTGAGGGCCGAGGAAATGCCAGTCGTGGCGTTCTGCAACGCCGACGTGATCTCGTTCGCCTTGGAACCGATGGCGCTTTCGAGCACTTCCTGTCCGGTTGCCAGCGTCGTTGCCAGTGCGAGGGACTGATCGGTGAGATGCGAACCCAGGCGCTCGATGCTGGAGGTCAGGATGCCTTCCAGCGCATCGGAATTGCTGCCGAGCGACTGATTGATGCGGGCGAGGCTTTCCGTGAGCTTGGTATCCAGGGTGCCGGCGCGCTTATCGAAGGCCGAGGTGAATTCCGATACGCGCTCGTCGAACGCCGTCGAAAGCTGTGCGATGGTCGACTGGAAGCGCTCGTCGAAGAAGCCGGAGCGCAGATCGATGTCCATGATGGCATCATCTGCGGTCGACTGCAGGCTTTGACGGAAGCTCGCGCCCTTTTCGTCGAGGGCCGTGTTGAGGCGGGACAGAACAGTGTCGAGCGTGCCGGTAATGGAACGTTCGCCACCGGTGAGGCTCTCGCTGATTTCCCGGGTGCGGGCAACCAGCGTCTCGTTGAGCTGGCGCGCACGTTCGTTCAGTGCAGAGTTCAGCTTTTCGGTGTTGGCATCGAGCGTCGACGCGCGCGTTTCGAACTGGCCGAGCAGCGCGTTGCCGCGTTCGGCAAGGGTCGAGGACAGAGATTCCAGGCGGGTGTCGAATTCGTGGCTGAGGGCGAGGCCCGAAGCGTTGAGGTTCTGAAGCAGGCTGTCTGTCTTGGCGGCAAGGAGGGTACCGAGGGCCTGGACGGCGGAATCCGATTTCTCCATCAGCGCGGCGGCGCGCGTATCGATCATCGATGCGAAGGCTTCGCCCGAGGTCGAGAGGCGCACGGCGATTTCCTCGGTCGCCAGCGACAGGTCTTCCTTGATCTGATCGTGCACGCCGGAGATTGACGAGCGGATCCGCTCGGCGTGATTGACGATGGCGTCACGCTCGGTACCCAGCTCGTGGACCAGGCTGCGCACGCGCAATTCGTTGTCGGCGTAGCTGCGCTCCAGCGCATTGACCTCGGTATGGACGAGGGTTTCGAGCTCCGTGGCGCGCGCAATGGTGCGTTCGATGCCTTCGTTCATGGCCGAGACTTCGCGGCGCACGGCCTGACCGACCGTCATGATACGCTCGGATGCAACGGTTTCCGGCTCGACGAGACGCAGAGCGACTTCCGCCATGGAGCGGGCGGCATTGCGCATGTCGTGCGCACGCGAAATCATCATGCCGAAAGCATAGAAGAGCAGCACCGGAACGATGATGCCGACTATGCAGGCGATGACGCCTGGAAGGGCTGCGAGATCCGCGATCGAATGGATGTTTCGGATCTGCGTGCCATAGAGCATGAAGGCGAGGCCGGCGCCGCCGATGATCCAGAACAGCGAGAAGATCGTGGCGTTTCGCACCGCGTGGCTCTGCGAGGCTCCGTCGAGCGCTCTCAATATGCTAGCGGAACTCGCCCGGCTGCCGTCATTGGCGGCTGCAAGGTTCGGGTTCTTCGGCGCCTCGGCGGGGCGGGGCGGGGTAGCAGGGGCGGCGGTGCTGCGTGCGCCGCCATTCTTGCGGGCGGCATCATCCCTGGTCTGCTTTATCGGCTGTTTCGGCGGCTCAGACACATTTCGCTCCGGGACATCGGGCGTAGTGCCGCTGCGGGACTCCAAGCTCTCGTCACTGAAATCGATCTGCAGCGCTTCGTCCAATGCCTGAAAGGCCTTGTCCTCGACCGACTCGATGTACTTTTTGTTCGCCATGCGGTTACGCCTCGTTACAACTCACTCGGGCTTGCCGTGTCTTTTCCGGTAATTCCGCCGCGTCCGGAAAAGACGAACCCTGCCTCCCGCGGGTCTTCCGCCTTCGATCAACATCGAATTTGGATTTCCCATTACATTCAGAGTGGATAACTGGTTTTTCAAACGGATGTTATGAAAACATTACCATCATCCACTTCCGGGGCAAAGGCATGTGCCATCTACCCAATTTACTAGTATCGTAGTGACACATTCCCCCAGTCATGACAATTAATTCCACCTTAAAGCCAGTGGATCGTTAAGGTGACATTAACCTTGTTTATCTGTTCAACGCCATGAAAACCCAAGATTTTGAGCATGTTTAACGCACGTTAACCATGTCTGGAGTTTTCGGCCCTCAATGTGCCAAAATTTAACTGGATGGCCATGCCCGAGCCGCAACTATGCGGCAGGTCCCTAAAACAGTCATAGATAAATGACGGGAGCATTGGCACATGGCAGCTTTGAACATCGCATTTGAATCTCCTGATAATTCGCGTGGCGCGGCTCCGTCGCGGGAGCGGGCGATCGATCTCGTCCATCTCGGCAAGCAAACGATGGGCGACAAGGCACTTGAGGTCGAGGTGCTGCAGATGTTCGCAAGGCAGGCCCGTTCCTGTCTGCAGGAGATCGGCAGCGGCGATCCCAAGCGAGTGGAGGCCGCATCGCACAAGCTGAGGGGCGCTGCCAGCGCCGTTGGTGCCTTCCGCGTGGCGGATGCGGCTGGAGCGCTCGAAAGCAATGTCGGCGACGCCGCTCACATGGCAGCGGTCACAACCAGCGTCATCGAGGCCGAAAACTTCATTTTGAAGCTTTCGCGCTGAGCCGATCCGCTCGACGATCAATGATGTGCACCCTTGCGCCGCCGGACGGGACAAACCGTTTCGGCGGCGCAAATGTTGACTGCCCCATCGATTTGTTGGAAGTAAAATTCCGATCACCCTTCATTCACGAAATATCGGAATTCACCCACATGACCAAATTGACCATCGTCGCCTTCGACGGGACGCGCTTTGACCTCAATGTCGACGAGGGCTCCACCGTGATGGAAAATGCCGTACGCAACTCCGTTCCAGGCATCGAAGCGGAATGCGGCGGTGCGTGCGCCTGTGCCACCTGTCATGTCTATGTCGATGAGGAATGGACCGAGAAGGTCGGCGGCCCGGAAGCCATGGAAGAAGACATGCTCGACTTCGCCTTCGACGTTCGTCCAAACTCGCGGCTCTCCTGTCAGATCAAGATGAAGAGTGCGCTGGACGGCCTTGTCGTCCACGTGCCGGAGCGGCAGGCCTAACACCGGACCTCTGGCACGTCCCGCTCGATCCGTTGCGATAATCCCGCTGAGGGTCGAATGCCCAAAAAAGATGCCCCGCTCAGCTGGTGCAGCGAGCGAGGCGAGGCGGGCGCATCACCGCAGGCAAGGGAGGAAACACCTGCGGCTTCAGGACGCGCCAGGAGAACACTTAGCGCATGCTTTAAGAAACAAACCCGACTGCGCCGAAAAGCGAAGAAACCCGCCAACGCAGGTACTCAAAATCGATCCTTTTGCGACATCCGCCTGGTCTTCTTCGAATCAACCAGTGCGTTTGTCTCTGTAATTGATAGGAAAAACCTATTTCAGATTCTCGTAAAGTTCAAAGAGCGACGAGATCAGACGATTCACAGGATATAGTGACTGATTTCCCACAGTTGGCGCTTCTGATCGCCTTTTGCACCGAAGGTAGTTTTTGAAAGGCTACTGCCGGGCACCTTGGCGGCTGCGATAGTGGAGCAGCCTCTGCATCCGGCTCGTGAAATTGATCGCTTCGATGCGGTCGAAGCGCGCCTGATCGGCATCGTGCCGGTCGGTTTCCCGCGACGTCACCTCATTTGCCCTTTCCTGAAGCGCATCGCAATTGCCGGCTGACGGCAGAGACAGGATCTGCCTTTCCATCTGCCGCGCGTGCTGGCGGGCGATTTCGACATGCCGGTCTTCATGGCGCCGGATATCGGCGGCCAATGTATCCCAGATCATGGAAAGCTGCTTGCTGGCATGCCGCCGGTCACGCCAGCGCGGCAGAATGATTTCCGTATCGACCGTAACCTTGACGCCGGAAATATAGCAGCGGCCGTTTGCTTCGCTGTAGGTCGCATTGCCGCCGAAGCGGATTCTCGTCGCACCGGGATGGTGACTGCTGGAGCCGATCGCCAGCGGTCCGCGCTGGTTCAGGGCGGCATCGAGCTCGTCGGCGGTGCTGCCCTTGATGTCGAAATAGGAAATGGATTTGCGGGCGATGACTTCCGCGCCGGCTACATTGGGTATGCAGAACGCGAGCAGCAATGCACACGAAAGACTGAACTTATGGGATGCAAGCGGCATTCGTGTCGCTACCATGTTGAACTTCTGCGAACCTTGCGGCATAGCCACTGTGAGCGCAATATCAAGCGCGAGGTTTTTTCCTTTTCAATGGGATGGACGGTTCGTGACGGAGCTTCGCAGCCAAACCTGGCATGTCGCGCATGGCCGCAGTATCGATGTCGGCGGACAAAGCGTCATCATGGCTATCGTCAATGTGACGCCGGATTCCTTTTCCGACGGCGGGCATTATGAGGCCGTCGATGCGGCCGTTGCCCATGCGCTGGCCTGTGTCGAGGACGGGGCCGGCATCATCGATATCGGCGGCGAATCGACCAAACCGGGTGCCGCCGCCGTCAATGCCAGCGAGGAGCAGGGGCGGGTACTGCCCGTCATCGAAGCCTTGCGCGGCAGGACCGATGCGCTGATTTCCGTCGATACGTATCGCGCCGATACGGCGCGGCTGGCGATCGGCGCCGGCGCGCATATCGTCAACGATGTGTTCGGTCTGCAGCGCGAGCCAGAAATTGCCACCGTGGCGGCGCAAACGGGTGCTGGTCTCTGCATTATGCATACCGGGCGTGAGCGGCAGAAGCTGCCTGACGTGATCGATGACCAGCTTTTCTTTCTCAATCGCTCGCTGGAGATTGCCGCTGCGGCCGGCGTCGACAGGCAGACGATCGTGCTCGATCCGGGCTTTGGCTTCGCCAAGGAGAATGCCGAGGAAAATCTCGAGCTGATGACGCGTTTCAATGCTCTGCTGCGCTTCGAGCTGCCCCTGTTGGTCGGCACCTCGCGCAAGCGGTTCGTCGGCACTATAACGGGTCGCGACGCAGCCGATCGGGACGTCGGCACTGCCGCAACCAGCGCGATCCTGCGGTTGCAGGGGGCTGCGATATTCCGCGTACACAATGTCGCAATCAACAGGGACGCGCTGGCGGTTGCGGATGCTATTCTCAGGACGCGCGCGAGACTTAAAGCATAATGCTCGAATGCAGGGAGCGGTTTTCGGACCCGATCGCGCCTGTTCGAAACGGAGAGACGCCATGAGCGCTGTGACATACACCATTACTTTGCAGAATTGCGCCTTCTTTGCCCGGCACGGCGTCCATGATGAGGAGGAATTCCTTGGCCAGCGCTTCTTCGTCGATGCCGAACTCGATGTCGAAGCCGGCGATGCGCTGGAGCGTGATTCGATCGACGACACCGTCAATTACGGCATCGCATTCAGCGTCATCGAGGAAATCGTGACCGGGCGCCG
This sequence comes from Martinezella dioscoreae, assembly GCF_009176305.1. Taxonomy (GTDB): domain Bacteria; phylum Pseudomonadota; class Alphaproteobacteria; order Rhizobiales; family Rhizobiaceae; genus Rhizobium; species Rhizobium dioscoreae. Next base: position 1,181,653 of record NZ_BLAJ01000001.1, read on the forward strand.
ACGCTATCTGATCGAGGCGCTGGCGCTCGATGTGGCGAAGGAACTATGCCGTCGTTTTCCGGGTATCCGCCGCGCCAAAATCACGGTACGCAAGCCCAATGCCCCGGTTCCGGGCGTTCTCGATTATGTGCAGGTGAGCATTGAGCATTTTGCCTGAAGGTGTAGCCGTGCGGACGACGCTCGGTTTGGGTGGCAATCTGGACAACCCGGTCCGCGCCATGGCGCTCGCCTTGCGCACTCTGGATGCCCGTGCCGATTGTCAGGTGATTTCGGTGTCTCGGCTTTATCGTACGCCGCCCTGGGGCAAGACGGACCAATCCTTCTTCTACAATTCCTGTGCTGCGGTCGATACGACCCTCACGCCGGAAGCCTTGCTGGACGTGTGCCTCGACATAGAGCGGCAGATGAAGCGGGTGCGGATCGAGCGCTGGGGGCCGCGAACGATCGATATCGATGTGCTGACCTATGGAGATCTGGAACAGGTCGAGCCGCTGCTCACCATTCCGCATCCGCGAATGGTCGAGCGTGGTTTCGTGCTGATGCCGCTTGCCGATTTCGCCGCGGATCTCGTGGTCAAGGGTAGGGCAGTCGCCGATTGGCTGCGGGATGTTGATGTCGAAGGTATCGAGGTCGCGGACGAAAACCGTGACTGGTGGCGAACCGCCTGAACTGGACCATATGACTATAAAGAGAGAGGCCGGCAAAATTGCCGGCCTCTCTCTTTGTGAGTTGCTGTCGGACGCTTACTGGATCGATCCAACCGCCATCTGGTCGACGTCGGCGCGCTTCAGCGTGACGCCGATGACTGGCACCATCTGTTCGCCGACCTTCACCGAAATGGTGACGTTCATCGACTTGCTGTCCGGAACGCGGGCAATCATGGCACCGTTCAGCTTCTGACGGTTCAGTCCAAGAACGACCGTATTGTCGTTGACTGTGCCGGAGGTGACATCGAGGCCCTTGCCGGCCGCACCATCCAGGAATTTTCCGCTATAGGAGCCGCCGCTCTGCGTGATCTCGGCCGACATCGGCTGCTGGAAGACGCCGACGCGGCAGGTGCCGTCGAGCTTGACGCCGGCGCTGCTGCCATCGGATGGCTTGCCCGTGAGATTGCAGGTGAACTTCGTGCCTTTGTACTTGCCGGCAACGATCTCGCCGGGGCCGCTCCATGTGCCCGAGATCGACTGGAAGAACGCCTTGTCGCGGGGAGCCGCTTCGGCTGATTGCGTCCAGGCGCCGGTGGAGATGGCTGCGGCGGCAAGGCTGCTTACAAGAAGAAATCGACGCGAAAACATGGACATTCCCTAGCGAGGCGAAACCGTGAAACTGGTTGTCACTTTTGCCCGAGAATGGTTAATGCTTGGTTTCCGAAGGTGCTGAAGTCCCTAATTTGCAGGTCATCACGCCGGGTTGCGGCCGGTGACATTCGGCGTGAGGTCGCCGGCGAAATCGGTAATGCCCGGACGTTTGAGCGCCTTGAAGGGAAGCGGTCGGCAAAGGTCCATGGCGGCGATGCCGATTCTCGCGGTCATCATGCCATTGACGACGCCCTCGCCGAGGCGTGCGGAGAGTTTCGACGCCAAGCCATGACCGATCAGTTGCTGGACAATGCTGTCGCCGACTGCGATGGAGCCGGTGACGGCGAGGTGGGCAATCACATCGCGCATCAGCCTGGCCATGCCGAGCGTGCCGGGTCTGCCGCCGTAGAGTTCGGCCATGGCGCGGACCAGTTTGGCCGCTTCATAGAGAACGTAGAGAATATCGACGAGGGCACGCGGGCTGACGGCTGTTACCACCGACACGCGTTTCGACGCGCCGAGAATCAGCGCCCGGGCGCGGCGGTCGAGTGGGCCGAGCAGCTCGCGTTCGGCAAGATCAATGAGCTGAGGCGCATCGATGATGTCGTCTTCTGCAGCCTTCAGGGTCGCGCGGCCTCTCGCCGTGTCTGGATTGGCTTCGAGTAGAGTGCAGAGTCGCTTGACCAATGCTTTGGCGCGCGCCGGTCGGGTTTCGACGATGGCAGCTTCCGCCTCCGCCTTGATGGTCTGCACGGCGGCGAGCCGCATCATTCCTGCGGTCTCGCGGATGACTATGGCAAGGACGGCCAGAATGCCGATGGCGACGACCGCAAGGGCGGTATAGCCAAGCCAGTCGGCCCGGCTGAACAGGTCGCGGATGAGCTGATCCGTCCAGAGGCCGAAGGCGAGGGACACGAGAATGCCAAGCGCACCGAGCGCCACCTTGCCGAAGGAGAATTTCTTGCGGCGGGGCTTGGCGATGGCAGTTGCATCCGAATCGGCGCCGAGGGCCGGATTGATGAACGGATCTTCCGCGTCGGGCGTCAGCACGATGTCGGTATCGAAGCTTTGCGGCTTGCGAACCGCTGGTGGTGTCGCTTCTTTTCTGGAGGTTTCAGGTTCCACCGTGAAAGCGCCGGGACGACGATTGCCGTTCGGCTCGTTTTCGGTCGATTTCGTCATGCGAGACGGTCTCCGAACAGGAACTGCATGGCGCGGTCGAGGCGGATATGCGGCACGGAAAGCTTGATGCCTTCACCGGTTTCATCGAGCTCCGGCGGACGAAACCGGACAACGTTCACCTCGGGCAGATGGACCTTCGCCCCATCCGATTCAAGGGCTTCGAACAGCCAGCGCGGATTTTCCGGCAGATCGCCGGGGAAGATCGCCGTCTTGCGGTTGCCGTCGAAAGCCTCGCCGGCGATAGTTTCCTTGTCCATCGGCGTGCCGACGATGACGGGAAGCGTCTGGCCGTCGCGGGTCACGGTTGCCTCGCGGGTTGCGCGCACCGAGGCTATGGCCATGACCTCTATGCCGGCACCCGCCATGCCGATGCGCTCGATCGCACGCTCGACGAGCCGGCGGGTGAGAGCCTCCAGGCGGTCGTGGCTTTCATGATGGAGGTGGTCGGCTTTGGTCGCGGCCACTAGCACACGGTCAATTCTACGGCCGAGCAGCGAGGAAATGAGCGAATTCGTGCCGGGTCGGAAGCAGGCCAGCACGTCCGTCAGCGCCCGTTCCAGATCCTGCACGGCTTCCGGGCCGCGATTGATGGCCTGCAGGGCATCGACAAGGACGATCTGCCGGTCGAGGCGTGCGAAATGTTCGCGAAAGAAGGGTTTGACGACAACGGACTTATAAGCCTCGTAGCGGCGTTCCATCATCGCCCAGAGTGAGCCCTTCGGCGCGCTACCTTCGGGGGGCAGTTTCAGCGGCGCGAAGGTGAGGGCCGGCGAGCCGTCAAGATCGCCAGGCAGCAGGAAACGGCCGGGCGGCAATGTCGAGAGTGAGCGCTCATCGGATTTGCAGGCTTTGAGATAGTTCGCAAAGGCGGTGGCGAGGTCGCGTGCTTTCATTTCATCCGCCGATGCTGCGATGTCTGCCGCCTCCGTCATGGCAAGCCAATGACGTGAAAGCTCGGCGCGAATGCCGGTGTTTGCCAGAGCCAGCGTTTCCTCGCTGAAGGTACGGAAATCCTTGGCGAGCAGCGGCAGGTCGAGCAACCATTCGCCGGGATAGTCGACAATATCGATGGAGAGGCGGCCGGGGGAGAACAGGCGGTTCCAGCCGCTGGCGCTTTGATAATCCAGCGTGATACGCAGCTCGGAGATGGCACGCGTCGAATCCGGCCAGATCCGGTCTTTGACCAGGGCACGGATGTGGTCCTCATATTGAAAGCGCGGCACGGCATCGTCCGGCTGCGGCTCGAGGCGGACGGCGGAGACGCGACCGGATTGCACCGGCTCGAACAGCGGCAGACGTCCGCCATTCAGGAGATTATGCACCAATGAGGAGATGAAAACGGTCTTGCCCGAACGGGAGAGGCCTGTAACACCCAGACGGATCGTCGGATTGACGAGGCCGGCGGCGCGATCTGCCAGATTGTCAAAGGCAATGAGGGCGTCGTCGGTAAAAGAGGTCAGGCTTGGGGGCAAGGCGGGATCCCTGGATGACAGTGTGGCCGTGAATATAGGGATCGAAACTCGCGCCGAAAAGGTGAGCAGATATGGCTCTGCAATCACTCGCGAGCGGGATTGCGGCTCATATTGGTAAGTCCCTACTCGGTGACAAAATCCGTCAGAGTCCAGCCTGACGATGTCGCATCGATTACAGCAAGGCCGGCTGTCGGAAAACCACGTGGGAGGGCATCGGCGAAAGCCTCATGTCCGATCAGCGCGGCGAGCGTCAGCTCGATGATCGGATTGTGCGCGACCAGCATGACGGACTCCTGGTCGGTCTGCGCCGAGATGAGCGACAGATAAATATCCGGCGTGCCGTTATAGAGCGCATCGACAAAGCGGAATTCCGTTGAGGGCGTGACGGCGCGGCGCATGGCAGCGGCCGTCTGGCGACAGCGCAGGGCGGTGGAGGAAATGACGAGGTCCGGCTTATAGCCTTTGCCGACCGCTTTCTCCGCGACGATCTCGGCCGCCGCATAGCCATTGTCGCTCAAGGGGCGATCGAAATCCTTCTGTCCGGGCGTAGCCTGCCGCGCCTCGGCATGGCGTAGAAGATAGATCCTGGACGGCGGCGGCGAAATTCTGGTCATGGCGAAATTCCGGGGCTCGATTTCCCCAATGAGGTAGCGTCTGTTCGCATGCGCCGTCAACTGCGAGGCGATCCGCGAGAGGGCGAAATGCCTCGCCTTCACGGGAAGGTTACGAGCGCGGAGAATCGGGGCTGGCGAGAAGAAGTGATGAAAAAATAGACCCTTAGCCGAATTTTATGACAAATTTAAAAATCAGTTGACAGCATCTATTTGGCTTGAATCGGTACTATTGGTTGGGATATACAGCCCAGCCATATGAGATGTTCTTCAGGAGAATCGCGTTGAGTGAGAAGATCGATCTTAGCAACTATGTGCCCTCGGAAGACGAGGAATTCATGAATCTGAACCAGCGAGCTTATTTTCGAGCGAAGCTGATAGCATGGAAAAACGACATCCTTAGAGAAGCGCGCGAAACCCTGGATCATCTAGCAGAAGAAAGCGCAAATCATCCCGATCTTGCTGATCGGGCTTCCTCGGAAACCGACAGGGCCATCGAACTTCGGGCTCGCGACCGCCAGCGCAAACTCATTTCCAAGATCGATGCCGCCTTGCAGCGTATTGAAGATGGCACTTACGGCTATTGCGAAGAAACCGGCGAGCCGATCGGCTTGAAGCGTCTGGACGCTCGTCCCATTGCCACCTTGTCGATCGAAGCACAGGAACGCCACGAGCGCCGCGAAAAGGTTTATCGCGACGAGTGAATGACGCTTCGGTTTCGACCGGGCTTATGGAAAAAGGCACGACGCGGATATCCGTCGTGCCTTTTTCCATTCCGGCGGTTGAGAGGACGCGGCCTATTTGTCGCGGCTGACGCTCATTTCCCCGAAGATGCGAGCGACTTCTTTCTGAAGGGCGCTGTCGGCTCCGGTCAGCGGTGCAAGTTCGGGTTCGACGCGTTTTGCGGGGCTTGAGACGGGGGATGGCGCGGCATTTGGCTGCTGCTGCACCTGCCGTGGTGCCGGCGCGTTCGGAATGATCCGTTCGGCGGTCAAGTTCTTCGACATTTCCGCTTCGAGGATGCGCTGGAAATCGTTGCCAGGCTCGGCAGCAGGCGTCGGCGCCGATCCGACGGTGGGTTCGACTGCCGCCTGGCGCGCGGGAGCAGGCTGCTGCTGCGGCAGGACAACGTGGCGAGCGGCATCCAGTATGTCGGCTGCCTCAGCCTCGCTGATTGCCGGAGCGGGTTGTTGGGCGGGTTGCGGCGGCTTGACAGGGGCGGCTTGTGGGTGCTCGGCAACCTGCGGCACTGAAGCGGGTTCCGTTGCAGGCGCAAGGCGGGGTTCGTTGCGCAAATAGGCTTCGATCTTGTCTTCGGCGGATTGCTGGCGCTGCGGAAGCGCTGCGGGAGGAGCTTCCACCGCAGTCGCTTTCTGCAGCTGCGACTGCCTCTCTTCAAATGCCATGGGGATATCGACCGGCGTCGTCGCGGCTCCAGCCCGGGTGGCATCGGAAATGCCCGATTCGATGACGATGTCCGTTGGGCCGCCGATCATGATCAGATGTTCGATCCCATCGCGTCGCACGAGCACGAGACGGCGGCGGGCATCGACGGCGGCGGCATCCAGCACCTGCAGGCGAGGCTGACGGTTCTTGCCGCCGCGCACGAAGGGAGAAGGCGCTCGGTTGCGCATGATCCACAGAATGCCAATGAGTACGAGCAGGGCAATGCCAACTCCACCGGCTGCGAGAAAGAAGCGGCTACCATAGGCTCCGGCGATATCGTCCAACATATCGAGATACTCCGTAATTGTCCCCGATGTCGCGGTTTACAGCGCCGCGCGCCGGATGTGACGCGCAAAGGTCGCTGTAGTACTTTAAATCCACTGCATAATTTTACCCTTAAATCGAATCCTATTTAAGGAATTATGCGGTAGGCGCAACTGTTGCGGGTAATGCTTTGACCGTGACCCTTCTATATCGCGATCATATGAACAGGATTGCGCCGGAGACAAGATGCGATTGCAGGCTGTTGTATTCTATTGCTTGTGAATTCAAGTCTTTCTGGTCCGGCAAAGCTTTTTGCGGATGACGCAAATTGATAAAGAAGATTCGAAAGGTCCGGCTCCGGCGACCCCAAGGTGTATGACATGTCGCGAGGAGAACGGCCGGTACGAGGGGTTTATGACGAAGCAGCGTCCGTCCGACGAGTATAGCGTGCCGCTGGTGGATCGCGGAGTTCGTTCTGGAACCGTGCTGCGCATCATCCTGCTCGCGCTCGTTCTCGTGGCCGCGGCGGCGGCCTTTGTCGTCTTCAAGAACCAGCTCGACAATGAAGCGGTTCTCGGCGGCCTTGGCATTCTCGCCATGGTCGGCATCTTTTTCCTGGTCTCTTCGATCATCGGTTTCGTCGAGGTCATGCCGCAGCCGCAGTCCGACAGTCTGGCGCGGTCCTTCCTCAACAGCCATCCCGACGGAACGCTGATTACGGACGAGAAGGGGCGCATCGTTTATGCGAATGCCGCGTACGGCCGCCTGACCGGTGCGACGAAAGCGACGGAAGTGCAGTCGCTGGAAATGCTGCTGTCGCGAAATCGCGAATCCAACGAGGCTCTCTATCGTCTTGCTAATGGCCTGCGCGATGGCAATGAGGGATCGGAAGAGTTTCGCCTGCTGAAGCCGCTCGGCCCGGTTGACGGAAGCGGCAATAGTGCACATTGGTACCGGCTGAAAGCGCGGGTGCTGCCGCCGGAGCAGGGCAGCAGCAAGGTACTGCATATCTGGCAGGTCACCGACATCACTTCCGAGCGTGACGATCAGGAACGTTTCTTCAAGGAATTGCAGAACGCGATCGATTATCTCGACCACGCGCCAGCCGGCTTTTTTTCCGCCGGACGCAAGGGCGAGATCTTCTATCTCAATGCAACGCTTGCCGAATGGCTGGGCTTCGATCTGACCAAGTTCGTACCGGGCTCGATGACCATAGGCGATCTCGTCGCCGGCGAGGGGCTGGCGCTGATCCAATCGGTGCAGGCGGAACCGGGTCTCAAGAAGACGGTGACGCTCGATCTCGATCTGCGCCGGTCCAATGGCCAGAGCCTGCCCGTACAGATCGTCCACAGTGTCACGTCGATGCGCGACGGCGCGCCCGGTGAGAGCCGCACCATCGTCCTGACCCGGCAGAACGGCGGGGATACCGAGCAATCGGCCTCCGCCGCCGCGATGCGTTTCAGCCGCTTCTTCAACAATACGCCGATGGCGATCGCGTCCGTCGATGGCAACGGCCGCATTCTGCGGACGAATGCGCCTTTCCTGAAGCTCTTCTCGGATCTCGTCTCGCGCGATGATATCGAGCGCGGTGCCGCCCTTGAGAACGTCGTCAACGAAAGTGATCGGCCGCAGCTGCAGCAGGCGCTGGCGGCCGCCAAAGACCGGCAGGGCGATATTCCGCCGATCGACTCTCGCAATCCGAAAGACGAAACGCGGCATTTCCGCTTCTACGTGAATGCCGTCATCGACCAGACCGATGAGGCGCCCGAAGAGGCTGCCATCGTCTATGCGGTCGAGGTGACCGAGCAGAAGGCGCTCGAAACACAGATGGCGCAGACGCAAAAGCTCAATGCCGTCGGCACGCTTGCAGGCGGCATCGCGCATGACTTCAACAACGTTCTAACGGCGATCCTGCTTTCATCAGACCATCTGCTGCTTCAGGCGCGACCCTCCGATGCCAGCTTTGCGGATCTGATGGAAATCAAGCGCAATGCCAATCGCGCGGCCGTGCTGGTTCGGCAGCTGCTCGCCTTCTCGCGCAAGCAGACGATGCGGCCAACGGTTCTCAATCTGACCGATGTGATCGGCGATCTCCGCATGCTGGTGGACCGGCTGCTGTCGGGTACGCATGTCAAGCTCGACGTGGATTACGGCCGCGATCTCTGGCCCGTCAAAACCGACCTGTCGCAGTTCGAACAGGTGCTCATCAATTTGTGCGTCAATGCCCGCGATGCCATGCCGGGCGGCGGAACGCTGACGCTGCGCACCCGCAATCTGCTTGCGGCCGATGTCAGCGCCTTCAACTATCCCTATCTTCCGCATGAGGACATGGTGCTCGTCGAGGTCAGCGATACCGGCACCGGCATCGCGCCCGAAATCATGGACAAGATCTTCGAGCCCTTCTTCACGACCAAGGAAGTCGGCAAGGGCACCGGCCTCGGCCTTGCGATGGTCTATGGCATCATCAAGCAGTCCGGCGGCTATATCCAGCCGGAATCGGAAGTGGGCAAGGGAACGACCTTCCGCATCTTCCTGCCGCGGCACATCGTCGAAATGCCCGCGGTGACCGAGACGAAAGTGTCGGAAAGCCGCGATGTCGCGGCCATGGACCAGAGTGTCGGTATAGCCGCCTCTGCAGAAGAACCGGCCGATCTCACCGGCAAGTCCGCAGTCGTTCTGCTTGTGGAGGACGAAGAGGCGGTACGCCGCGGCGGCAAGCGCATGCTCGAGACGCGCGGCTACACCGTCTACGAGGCCGGGTCCGGCGTCGAGGCGCTGGATATCATGGACGAGCTCGACGGCCAAGTCGATGTCGTCGTCTCCGATGTCGTCATGCCCGAGATGGATGGTCCGTCGCTGCTACGCGAATTGCGCAAGAAATATCCGGATCTGAAATTCATCTTCGTTTCGGGCTATGCCGAGGATGCTTTCGCGCGCAATTTGCCGGCGGATGCGCAATTCGGCTTCCTGCCAAAGCCGTTCTCGCTGAAGCAGCTTGCCGTCGTCGTGCGCGAGACGCTGGACAAGAACTAACTGAGGGGCGTTTCGCGCCTCTCCATGTTGCCGATTGCGGAGCAACAGTGTAATCAACCGCCCATGATCGACCTTGCCAAGCCCATTTGCCAAATGTGGTGGCGCTCCTTCTAGGAGCGGCAGTCGTCATGTCTTGAAATCGACCCTGCCGCCGTGATCCGGCAGGCATGGTCCATTCCGTTTTTCCTTCCCGATTGCGGCGGCTCCTTTTGCGGAGCAACGAAATGCAATCTCTTATCAATACCCGTCCCGTCATTCTGACAGGCGACCGAACAACAGGTCCACTCCATCTCGGCCATTATGTCGGGTCGCTGAAGAGCCGCGTTGCGCTTCAGCAAAGCCACGAGCAATTCCTGCTGCTGGCGGATACGCAGGCGTTGACAGACAATGCCCATGATCCCGAAAAGGTCCGGCGCAACGTTCTCGAGGTCGCAACCGATTATCTTGCCATCGGCATCGATCCGGCGCTGACGACGATCTGCGTGCAATCCGCCTTGCCGGCGCTGGCGGAGCTGACACTGCTCTATCTGAATTTCGTCACGGTCAGCCGCCTGGAGAGAAATCCGACGATCAAGACGGAGATCCAGCTGCGCGGTTTCGAACGCGATGTCCCGGCCGGCTTTCTCTGCTATCCGGTCGCCCAAGCCGCCGATATCACGGCCTTCAAGGCGACGGTCGTTCCCGTCGGCGAAGATCAGGCGCCATTGATCGAGCAGACAAACGAGATCGTTCGCCGTCTCAATCGGCAGATCGGGCGAGACATTCTCGTCGAGGCTGCAGCCATGGTGCCAAAAGTCGGGCGCCTTCCGGGTGTCGACGGCAGGGCGAAGATGAGCAAATCGCAGGGCAATGCGATCCCGCTCTCGGCATCGCCGGATGAAATAAGCGATGCGGTGCGACGCATGTACACCGATCCGGATCACCTGCGTGTCAGCGATCCCGGCAAGATCGAAGGAAATGTCGTCTTCACCTATCTCGATGCCTTCTGCGAGGATCGGCAACTGGTCGAAGAGCTGAAGGTGCATTATCGCCGCGGCGGGCTTGGCGACATCACCTTGAAGAGACATCTTGAGGGTGTCCTGCAAGCGCTGCTCGCGCCGATCCGCGAACGGCGCGCGCGTTTTGCCGCCGAGCCGGGCTATGTCCTTGATATAGTGCGCGAGGGAACGCGAAAGGCGAGGGAGAGGACGGAGGCGACGCTTGCCGAATTGCGCGACGCCTTGGGCCTGTTCACGCTTACCTGAAACAAAGGGCCGGGCGATCTTCTGACGCGCCCGGCCGCTCTCGTAGCTGCTGTCTGATTATTCTGCGAGCGCGACGGCGATCTCGGCGGCCAGGCGCGCATTGTTTTCGACAAGCGCGATGTTGGTCTTGAGGCTGCGGCCTTCGGTAATGTCGAAGATCGTGCTCAGCAGATAGGGCGTAACCGCCTTGCCGCTGATCTCATCCCGTTCCGCGCTGTCGAGGGCGCGCTCGATGTAGATTTCCATCTCCTCACGCGGGATCTCGTCGGCTTCCGGAACCGGATTGGCGATCAGCATGCCGCCATCGATACCGAGCTGTTCGCGTGTCGTCTGGAAGTTGGCGATCGCAGCAGGGCTATTCAGCGTCAGCGGGCTCGTCAGGCCAGACGAGCGCGACCAGAAGGCCGGAAATTCCGTGCTGTCGTAGGTGACGACCGGAACACCGCGGGTTTCCAGCACTTCGAGCGTTTTCGGAATATCGAGGATCGCCTTGGCGCCGGCGCAAACGACGATGACGCCGGTGCGGGAAAGCTCTTCAAGATCGGCCGAAATATCGAAGCTCTCTTCCGCACCGCGATGCACGCCGCCGATACCGCCGGTGGCGAAAACCTTGATGCCGGCGCGGGCGGCGGCGATCATCGTGGCGGCAACAGTGGTCGCGCCGGTGCGGCGCTCAGCGATCGCAAAGGCGATGTCGGCGCGCGAAACCTTCATCGCACCTTCCGTCTTCGCCAATGCTTCCAGCTCTTCCGGCTCGAGGCCGATATGCAGCGTGCCGTGAATGACGGCGATGGTTGCCGGTACGGCGCCTTCTTGCCGGATGATCGCTTCGACGCTGCGGGCCATCTCGATATTACCCGGATAGGGCATGCCATGGGTGATGATCGTCGATTCCAGGGCGACGATCGGCGCACCGCGCAGCTTGGCGGCAGCGACTTCCTTCGAATAGGAGATCGGAAGCAGGGGCGAGATAGGCTGGGTCATTGTCGTTTCCAATTCACTGAAACAATATACGCGTCTTGAGCAGGCTTCATGACAGAATTTCGGCCTCGGGAACAAGGGCCAAAGCCGCCTTTAGCAGCTCGGGCGAGAGATTTTCTGCCGTCGCATACGGAGACTGGACGGTGATTGTCGCCGCCGCTGCCCCATGACGGACGGCTTCTGCGAGATCGTGGCCGGCCAGCAATGCCGAAAGAACGCCTGACGCCAGCGAATCTCCCGCTCCCGTGACATCGGCAACATCCTCGACAATGGGCGGCTGCAGGCTGACGATGGCATCACGCGAGAATGCGATCAGGGGGCGTTTCCCGCGGGTGACCACGCCATTGCGCAGGCCGAGCGCACGCAAAGCATTTACCCATTCGCGCGGATCCTCCGGACGGATTTCGGTCAGCGCCGCGGCTTCGGCCTCGTTGAGGAACAGGTGATCGATGCCGGCAAGGCTCGGTTTCAGCCGCACGACTTTGGCCGGCGAGATGGCGATAGCAGCGACCGGCTTGCCGCAAAAGACGGCCCTTGCCGCAATTGCGCCTAAGGTTTCCTCAGGCAGATTGGCATCGCAGAGAATAAGGTCGGTTTCTTCGAAGGCGTCTCGAACGGCGCGAATCGCCAGGCGTCTTGGCACGAAGAGCTTGTAGAGCTCCATGTCGGCAAGCGCGATGACGAGATTGCCATCATTCTCAAGGATCGCCGTATAGCTCGGCGTCTTGCGATCGAGGAAAACGAAGGGCTTGTCATCGATGCCGGCATGGCTTGCGGCTTCCGCCACCATTTCACCGGAGGGATCGCCGCCGCGCGGCGAGATCAGCTTTACGTCGAAGCCGAGGCGGGCAAGATTTCGCGCCGCATTGAAGCCGCCGCCGCCGGGCTCCTCGAACCATGCGCCGGGATTGCTGGCGCCGGGCGCCGTCTCCCCGAAGATGCGGCCGCGCCGGTCGATATGGGCACCGCCAAGAACGAGAATCTTTTTCGCCATAGGGTTATCCTCAGCAGTCGAAAAGGCGAATCGAGCGAGCCGCAAACATCTCGCAATTCACCGTTTCTGGCATGTAAGTGCCTGGGAAGAAAGAAGAAAACAAAAATAGAACGAAATTCATTTTACCTTTTTCTTTCAATCGCTTGTTGTGCCCTTGCGATATGAGAACAAATCGAGTACACAATTCTCATCGGCGGCGACATTGCTAGAGCGGCTTCAATAACCTAAAGGTGGATCGAATGTCTCAGAATTCTTTGCGGCTTGTAGAGGACAAATCGGTGGATAAAAGCAAGGCACTTGAAGCGGCACTCTCTCAAATTGAGCGGTCGTTCGGCAAGGGCTCGATCATGAAACTCGGCTCGAACGAGAACGCGGTCGAAATCGAAACGGTTTCCACCGGCTCTCTGAGCCTCGATATCGCTCTCGGCATTGGCGGCTTGCCGAAGGGGCGCATCATCGAAATCTATGGGCCGGAAAGCTCGGGTAAGACGACGCTGGCGCTGCAGACCATCGCAGAGGCCCAGAAGAAGGGCGGCATTTGCGCCTTTGTGGACGCGGAACATGCGCTCGATCCGGTCTATGCCCGCAAGCTCGGCGTCGACCTGCAAAACCTTCTGATTTCGCAGCCCGATACCGGCGAACAGGCGCTTGAAATCACCGATACGCTGGTGCGCTCCGGGGCCATCGACGTTCTCGTCGTCGACTCCGTTGCGGCATTGACGCCGCGCGCCGAAATCGAAGGCGAGATGGGCGACAGCCTGCCGGGCCTGCAGGCTCGTCTGATGAGCCAGGCGCTGCGCAAGCTCACGGCTTCGATCTCCAAGTCCAACTGCATGGTGATCTTCATCAACCAGATCCGTATGAAGATCGGCGTCATGTTCGGTTCGCCGGAAACGACGACGGGCGGCAACGCGCTGAAGTTCTACGCCTCGGTTCGCCTCGATATTCGCCGTATCGGTGCCGTCAAGGAGCGCGAAGAGGTGATCGGCAACCAGACCCGAGTCAAGGTCGTCAAGAACAAGATGGCGCCGCCCTTCAAGCAGGTCGAGTTCGACATCATGTATGGCGAAGGTGTTTCCAAGACCGGCGAACTGGTCGATCTCGGCGTCAAGGCCGGTATCGTCGAAAAGTCCGGCGCCTGGTTCTCCTATAATAGCCAGCGCCTCGGCCAGGGCCGCGAAAACGCGAAACTCTTCCTGCGCGACAACCCGGATCTCGCCCGTGAAATCGAGTTGTCGCTCCGCCAGAATGCCGGTCTCATCGCCGATCGCTTCCTGCAGAATGGCGGTCCCGATGCCGATGATGGCGACGCCTCCGGCGAATAAGGATTTTCGGGAGCAGTTCCCGACCAGAGACCGAGATTAAGAATTGGAACCGGCCGCATTGTCCAAGGGATGTGCGGCCGGTTTTGTTCGTGCGGCTGGACAGCGCCCGGAGCGGACGATAAAAGCCACTGACTTTGATGCAAGTTGCTGAGCGCAGGACTGAAGGGCCCCATATGAGCGGTGTGAATGAAATCCGGTCGACCTTCCTCGACTATTTTAAGAAAAACGGCCACGAGATCGTGCCGTCGAGCCCGCTGGTGCCGCGCAACGATCCGACATTGATGTTTACCAATGCCGGCATGGTGCAGTTCAAGAACGTGTTCACCGGTCTGGAGCAGCGTCTCTATACGACGGCTTCGACGGCGCAGAAATGCGTTCGCGCCGGCGGCAAGCACAACGACCTCGATAATGTCGGCTATACCGCGCGCCATCACACCTTCTTCGAGATGCTCGGCAACTTCTCCTTTGGCGACTATTTCAAGGAACGCGCCATCGAGCTTGCCTGGAACCTGATCACCAAGGAATTCGGCCTCGATGCCAAGCGCTTGCTTGTCACGGTCTATCATACCGATGACGACGCCTTTAACCTGTGGAAGAAGATCGCCGGCCTTTCCGACGACCGGATCATCCGCATCGCCACCAGCGACAATTTCTGGGCAATGGGCGATACCGGTCCTTGCGGTCCCTGTTCGGAAATCTTCTACGATCATGGCGATCATATCTGGGGCGGCCCTCCTGGCTCTCCGGAAGAAGACGGCGACCGCTTCATCGAGATCTGGAACCTCGTCTTCATGCAGTTCGAGCAGATCACAAAGGAGCAACGCGTCGACCTGCCGCGTCCGTCGATCGATACCGGCATGGGCCTCGAGCGCGTTGCCGCCGTGCTGCAAGGCAAGCATGACAACTACGATATCGATCTCTTCCGCGCGCTGATCGAAGCCTCGGAAGAGGCAACGGGCGTCAAGGCTGAAGGCGAGCATCGCGCCAGCCATCGCGTCATCGCCGATCATCTGCGTTCCTCCGCCTTCCTGATTGCCGATGGCGTGCTGCCGTCGAACGAAGGCCGCGGCTACGTGCTTCGCCGCATCATGCGCCGCGCCATGCGCCACGCGCAGCTGCTGGGTGCCAAGGAGCCGCTGATGTGGAAGCTGCTGCCGGCGCTGATCCAACAGATGGGCCGCGCCTATCCCGAGCTGGTTCGCGCCGAGGCGCTCACCTCCGAGACGCTGAAGCTCGAAGAAACCCGTTTCCGCAAGACGCTGGAACGTGGCCTGTCGCTGCTCAACGATGCCACTTCGGACCTGCATAAGGGCGACAGCCTGGACGGCGAGACTGCCTTCAAGCTCTACGACACCTATGGCTTCCCGCTCGACCTGACGCAGGACGCGCTGCGTGCCCGCGGCATCGGCGTCGATATTTCCAGCTTCACGGATGCGATGGAGCGCCAGAAGGCTGAAGCGCGCTCGCATTGGGCAGGCTCCGGCGACAAGGCGACCGAGACCATCTGGTTCGAGCTCAAGGAAAAGAATGGTGCCACTGAATTCCTGGGTTACGATACGGAATCTGCTGAAGGCGTGATCCAGGCGATCGTCAAGGGCGGTGTTGCAGTCGATAGCGCCTCTGCCGGCGACAAGGTGCAGATCATCGTCAACCAGACGCCATTCTATGGCGAATCCGGCGGCCAGATGGGCGATACCGGCGTGATATCAAGCGACCACGGCAAGCTCGCCGTCAACGACACCCAGAAGAAGGGCGAAGGCCTTTTCGTTCACAGCTCCGAGGTTTCCGAAGGCAAGATCAAGGTCGGCGATGCCGTCGTCCTGACGGTCGATCATAACAGGCGCTCGCGCCTGCGCGCCAATCACTCCGCCACCCATTTGCTGCACGAAGCACTTCGCGAAGTGCTCGGCACCCACGTGGCGCAGAAGGGCTCGCTGGTCGCGCCAGAGCGTCTGCGTTTCGACGTTTCGCATCCCAAGCCGATGTCGGCTGAGGAGTTGAAGGTCGTCGAGGATATGGCCAACGAGATCGTCCTGCAGAACTCGCCGGTTACGACCCGCCTGATGAGCGTCGACGATGCGATCGCGGAAGGTGCGATGGCATTGTTCGGCGAGAAGTATGGCGACGAGGTGCGCGTCGTATCGATGGGGCAGGGCGTGCGTGGGGCCAAGGCCGGCAAGCCCTACTCGGTCGAGCTTTGCGGCGGTACGCATGTCTCGGCCACCGGCCAGATCGGTCTCGTGCGTATTCTCGGCGAAAGCGCAGTTGGTGCCGGCGTACGCCGCATTGAAGCCGTCACCGGTGAATCCGCGCGCGATTATCTCGCCGAACAGGACGATCGCGTGAAGAGCCTCGCCTCGGCGCTGAAGGTCCAGCCGGCCGACGTCGTCTCGCGCGTCGAAGCCTTGATGGACGAGCGCCGCAAGCTGGAACGCGAACTGGCTGACGCCAAGCGCAAGCTTGCCATGGGCGGCGGCCAGAGCGGTTCGGCCGATGCGGTACGGGACGTCAACGGTGTCAAGTTCCTGGGCAAGCCGGTTTCCGGCGTCGACCCCAAGGATCTCAAGGGCATGGCGGATGAAGCCAAGGCAGGTCTCGGTTCTGGCATCGTTGCGCTGATCGGCGTTTCGGATGATGGCAAGGCAAGCGCCGTCGTCGCTGTCACTGAAGATCTAGTCGGCCGCTTCAGCGCCGTCGACCTCGTACGCGTCGCTTCGGCTGCGCTCGGCGGCAAGGGCGGCGGCGGCCGTCCCGACATGGCCCAGGCCGGCGGCCCAGATGGCGCCAAAGCTGATGAAGCCGTTGAGGCGATTGCGGCGGCGCTTGCCGGCTAAGACGCTAATCTCCGATGGATAAACAAGGATGGCGGATGCTTAGGTGTCCGCCATTTTTCTTTGTCCGGACAACTCCGCAGGATTTGTCAAATCGGGTTATGCTCTTGTCGGGCCGATCGAATTTGCAAGAGGTTTGATATGAGTGGCGGAACGGCGTGGACGCTTTACGAGACCCGGCTGCGGCGGGTTTCGGCCTATATCCATGAGCATCTGGATGATGAGCTCGATATGGAAAAGCTCGCCGAGATCGCCTGCATGTCCAGCTATCACTGGCACAGGATCTATCGGGCGATCTATGGCGAGACGGCAGCGGCGAGCGTCAAGCGGCTGCGGCTGCACCGTGCTGCCGGCGATCTCGTCAACACCCGTCTATCCGTCAGCGATATTGCAAAGCGGTCGGGCTATCCCAACCTCCAGTCGTTCAACCGCATCTTCAGATCCGTCTACGGCATGCCGCCGGCGCGATATCGGAATGAGGGAAGCCATACGATCTTCGAACCCAGTACCCAAGGAAGGATCACGGTTATGTTCGACGTTACGCTTCGCACGATTTCCCGGATGTCACTGATCGGTGTCGCCCATCGCGGCTCCTATATGCAGATCGGTCAGGCATTCGAAACACTCTTCGGCACCATCTTTGCTCGCGGCCTTGCCGCGCCTGACATGCGCATGGTCGGCATCTATCTCGATGATCCCGATGCCGTGGAGGCAGAGAAGCTGCGGTCGTACGCCTGTGTCACCGCCGGTGAAAGCGTAACAGTCGAGGCGCCGCTGGAGCGCCGCTCTCTCGATGGTGGCGAATATGCCGTGCTGCGCCACAAAGGGCCTTACGCAAACATGCATAGGGCATATCAGTGGCTCTATGCACAATGGCTGCCGGCCTCCGGGCGACAGCTGCGCGATACCGTCATGTTTGAAGAATATATCAACAATCCGCGCGACGTGCCGCCGACGGAGCTTCTGACCGATATCTATATGCCGCTACAATAGCGGCATATGACTTCGATCGAGGATTTCCTCTTAATGCCTTGTATTGTCAGGCATTGGCCGGCTTCGGCATAGCAGCATTGTCGATATCGTTGCCTCGGCGGTAGGCGTCGCGATCGCTGACCCTGGCCCAATAATCGATGAAGGCCTGGCGCTTCTCAATGGTGCCGAAATTGAGACCCCAGCCGACATGCGAACCGACATAGACGTCGGCGGCCGTAAAGCGGTCGCCGGCTATGAAGGGCGAGGCTGTGACCGCCTGTTCCAATGTATCGAAAACATGGTCCAGACTGCCGCAGCCCGCCATGCGCAGGCGTTCCGTCGGAATTTCAAAGCCGAGGGCGCGGTTGGTCACCGCCATCTCCATCGGGCCGGCGGCAAAGAACATCCAGCGGAAGTAGCGGCCGCGCTCGGCTGCTGTCGGGGCAAGACCTGCCTGCGGGAAGGTTTCCGCCAGATAGGCACAGATGGCCGCACCCTCGGTGACGACCGTATCGCCATGCTTGATGGCGGGAACCTTTCCCATGGGATTTACCGCCAGATATTCAGGGGCCTTCATCGTCGTGCCAAAGTCGAGATATTCGGTGCGATAGGGCTGGCCGATCTCCTCGAGCATCCAGCGGGCGATGCGTCCGCGCGACATCGGGTTGGTATAGAAAACGAGTTCTTCGGCCATCTGCCTCTCCCTTTTGCTGCAAGCATTTTTGTCACCGGTTCGCCCGGGCGGCAAGGTTCAGGGCAAAAGAAAACCCGGCGTTGAGGCCGGGTTCCCGTATCTGCTTATGCCGGCAAGGCTTAGGCAGCCATGGCCTTCTTGAGGTTCTCGTCGATCTTGTCGAGGAAAGCGGTGGTGGAGAGCCACGGCTGGTCGGGACCGATCAGCAGTGCCAGGTCCTTGGTCATGTAGCCGGCTTCAACCGTGTCGACGCAAACCTTTTCGAGCGTGGAAGCGAACTTCGCGAGTTCGGCATTGTCGTCGAGCTTGGCGCGATGAGCGAGGCCGCGGGTCCAGGCGAAGATCGAGGCGATGGAGTTCGTCGAGGTTTCCTGACCCTTCTGGTGCTGGCGGTAGTGACGTGTCACCGTGCCGTGTGCGGCTTCGGCTTCGACCGTCTTGCCGTCCGGCGTGAGCAGAACGGAGGTCATCAGGCCAAGCGAGCCGAAGCCCTGGGCAACGGTGTCGGACTGGACGTCGCCGTCATAGTTCTTGCAGGCCCAGACGTAACCGCCGGACCATTTCAGGGCGGAGGCCACCATGTCGTCGATCAGGCGGTGTTCGTAGGTGATGCCGGCTTCATCGAACTGAGCCTTGAACTCGTTCTGGTAGACTTCTTCGAAGATGTCCTTGAAGCGGCCGTCATAGGCCTTGAGAATAGTGTTCTTGGTCGAGAGGTAGACCGGCCACTTGCGCATCAGGCCGTACATCATCGAGGCGCGGGCGAATTCGCGGATCGACTCGTCGAGGTTGTACATGGCCATGGCAACGCCGGCGCCCGGAGCGTTGAAGACTTCCTTCTCGATGATCGTGCCGTCTTCGCCAACGAACTTGATGGTCAGCTTGCCCTTGCCGGGGAACTTGAAGTCGGTGGCGCGGTACTGGTCGCCGAAAGCGTGACGGCCAACGACGATCGGCTGCGTCCAGCCCGGAACCAGGCGCGGAACGTTCTTGCAGATGATCGGCTCGCGGAAGATGACGCCGCCGAGAATGTTGCGGATCGTGCCGTTCGGGCTCTTCCACATTTCCTTGAGGTTGAATTCCTTCACGCGGGCTTCGTCCGGCGTGATCGTGGCGCACTTGATGCCGACGCCGTACTTCTTGATGGCGTTGGCGGCGTCAACGGTCACCTGGTCGTTGGTGGCGTCGCGGTTTTCGACCGAGAGGTCATAGTAGTCGATATCGATGTCGAGGTAGGGGAAGATCAGTTTTTCTTTGATGAGCTGCCAGATGATGCGAGTCATTTCGTCGCCATCGAGATCGGCAACGGGATTTGCGACCTTGATCTTCTTCATGCTTCTGCCTCGTTTAAGCTGATGGGACCCGATGGTCCTGTGGGTAATATGAAGTCCCGAGGGCTATAGCACCGCAAGTGCGGAACGCAAAGCCGATAGAGCCTTCGGCATCGCGTTTTTGATCATTCGTGACATCACCCGCTTTTTGCAGTCCGGCCATTGCCAAAGCGATCCATGGGTCTAATGTCGCGCATGTTTTGCCTGCTGCCACGGAATCAAATCATGCAGAAATTTGCCGCCTCCGCACTCGCCTTCACGCTTTTTCAGTTCTCGCTTGGCGCGCATATGGCGCTTGCGGCCGATGCGACGACGCCGGTCAAGGCCATCATGGACGCGACCGTCTCCAACTGGGCGGGCGGCGACAGCGATTGGCAGGATATTTTCGGCGAGGACAAACTCAAGGATATCTATAGCAAGGATTTTGGAGCGAAATACCAGGCGGCGGCGCAATTTCCCGCCGCCGACGAGGATGGTATCTCGCCATTCGACTACGATGTCATCGTCAATGCGCAGGATGCGTGCCCGCTGGAGGACGTGAAGATTGCCGCGCAGCCGCCGAAGAACAATGTGACGGAGGTGCTGGCGACCTTCAAGAAATCGACCTGTATGGGCTCCGACGCCGATTATCAGAAGGTGACCACGGTTCGTTTCGAGGTCATCGAAGAGGGTGGCAGGCCCGTGGTGGACGATATCGTCACCAACGACGACAACGGCAATCCGAGCTCACTCAAGAGCGTGATGGTGGATCTCGTCAAACAGCAGCAGCAACAGCCGGCAGACCAGACGCAGCAGCCGTCGGATCAGAAGAAGCCCGCCAATCCGGAATAATCGGGCGGGATTCGTTCTGCCATTCAAGCGCAAAAACCTTGCCGATCGGCTGGCGTCTCGCTATTGCGACACCGGAATCAGGATATTGAGCATGATGTTCTCCGAAAACCGCTAACACTTTTCGGCATCATGCTCGAATTAGCGCGATTGGTTTCGCGTGCGGAGATTTAGGCATCATGGCAGGCACGAACAGCGAGCGTCAACTTCTGGCCGAAGGGCCGGCCATCATTCTGGTCGAGCCGCAGATGGGCGAAAATATCGGTATGGTGGCGCGCGCCATGGCGAATTTCGGCCTTGCCGAATTGCGCCTCGTCAATCCTCGCGACGGGTGGCCGAACGAGAGGGCACAGGCGACTGCCTCCAAGGCGGATCATATTATCGAGGCGACCAAGGTCTACGAGACGCTGGAGCAGGCGATCGCTGATCTCAATTTCGTCTATGCGACAACCGCGCGGGAGCGGGATGGCTATAAGCCGGTGCGCTCGCCTGTCATCGCCGCCGAAACGCTCCGTACCAAATTCAAGGCGGGCGAGGGTACGGGCATTCTCTTCGGCAGGGAGCGCTGGGGCCTGACGAATGAGGAAGTGGCGCTGGCCGACGAGATCGTGACCTTTCCCGTCAATCCCGCCTTCGCCTCGCTGAACATCGCGCAGGCCGTGCTGTTGATGTCCTACGAATGGATGAAGTCGGGCATGGAGGATCTCGGCGATGTGCCTTTCCAGGCGATCGAGCAGCGGCCTTCGACGAAGGAGCAGCTTTTCGGTCTGTTCGACCAGCTCGAGGAAGCGCTGGATGCGCGCAATTATTTCCATCCTGCCGGGAAAAAGCCGAAAATGGTCGACAATCTCCGGGCCGTCCTCTCGCGTCGGGCCTTCACTGAACAGGAAATCAGCGTCTTGCGCGGGGTGATCTCGTCTCTCGACCGCTTCTCGCGGAAGTCTCCGCGCGGCAGCGGCTCGCATCCCCGATCCTCGAAAGCACCGAAGGAAGCTCCAAGCGATGACAGCAGCGGCGAATGAGCTGAAACCAATACTCGTTTTCGATTCAGGGATCGGCGGTTTGACGGTGTTGCGCGAAGCACGCGTGCTGATGCCGGAGCGGGGTTTCATCTATATCGCCGACGATGCCGCATTTCCCTATGGCAGTTGGGAAGAAGCGGCGCTGAAGGAGCGCATCGTCGATCTCTTCGCACAGCTGCTCGTGCAATATGATCCGGAACTCTGCATCATCGCCTGCAACACGGCGTTCACGCTGGTCGGCGCCGCTCTTCGTGCCGCCTTTCCGCAGATGACCTTCGTCGGTACCGTGCCGGCGATCAAGCCAGCTGCGGAGCGCACACGTTCAGGCCTCGTTTCGGTGCTGGCGACACCGGGCACCGTCAAGCGTGCCTACACGCGCGACCTGATCCAGTCCTTCGCCACGCAATGTCATGTCCGGCTTGTCGGATCGGAAAATCTGGCACGTCTGGCGGAGAGCTATATTCGCGGCGATGCAATTACAGACGAGGCCGTCATGACCGAGATCGATCAGTGCTTCGTCGAGATGGATGGCCGCAAGACCGATATCGTCGTGCTTGCCTGCACGCATTATCCCTTCATGGCCAATATCTTCCGCAGGCTTGCGCCCTGGCCGGTCGATTGGCTCGATCCGGCTGAAGCCATCGCAAGACGCGCTCGCAGCCTTGTGCCGGAGGTGGCCGATGCTGTGCATCCCGACAATTTCGACTTTGCGGTGTTTACCTCCGGGGCACCGGATTTTCCCACGCGCCGGCTGATGCAGGGTTTTGGACTCAAGGCTTGATGATGAAAGACAAGGTTTCGCTGCGAAAACTCGATCTCGCGGATATGCCGGCCGCGGCCGCTGTCCATCGCTCTTCCTTCAACGAGCGGCTGCCGACGCTTGCCGGGCTCCATACGCCGGAAGAAGATGTTGGCTTCTGGAGTGCTGTCGTTTTCAAAGATTGCGAAATTTGGGGTGCGGAAGAGGAGGGCGGTCGTCTCGTCGGCGTCATCGCCTTCCTCGAGGATTGGATCGACCAACTTTACGTGTTGCCTGAGGCGCAAGGGCGCGGCATCGGCAGCCGGCTTCTCGATATCGCCAAGTCAGCCTATCCGCAGCTCTCGCTCTGGACGTTCCAGAGAAATGAGCCGGCGCGCCGCTTTTACTTAAAGCACGGCTTCTTCGTGGTTGACGAGTCGGATGGGGCAGGCAATGAGGAAAAGGAGCCGGATGTGCTTTACAAGTGGGAGGCACGCTTGCACCGGTTGTAATGCAGGATTGGGCTGAGCGGCGGAATATTGGGAGGACGATATTTGATGTCTTTTGAGATTGATTGCAGTGTTGTCGGGGCAAGCCATGCGTCTGCGTGAGTGCCACAATTTCCATGATTTTCGCCTTCTCGCGAAGAAGCGTCTTCCCGGTCCGATCTTCAACTATATCGACGGCGCTGCCGACGATGAGGTGACGCTGCGGCGGAACACGACGAGCTTCGAAAGCTGCGATCTCGTTCCCAACGTCCTGCGTGGGGTCAGCGAGATTGACATGTCTGTCACTGTCATGGGGCAAAAGCTCGCGACACCCTTCTATTGCTCGCCGACGGCGCTGCAGCGGCTCTTCCATCATCAGGGCGAGAATGCGGTTGCAGCCGCCGCCTCTTCGCTCGGCACCATGTTCGGCGTCTCCTCGCTCGGCACCGTCAGTCTTGAGGAAATCCGCAAGAAGCATGCGGGACCGCAGGTCTACCAGTTCTATTTCCACAGGGATCGTGGCCTGAATCGGGCAATGATGGAGCGGGCGAAGGAAGCCGGCGTCAACGTCATGATGCTGACGGTCGACAGCATTACCGGCGGCAATCGCGAGCGCGATCTTCGCACGGGGTTTTCCATTCCTTTCAAGCTCAATCTGGCCGGGATCACCCAATTCGCCATCAAGCCCGCTTGGGCGCTGAACTACGTGACCCACGAGAAGTTCCGCCTGCCGCAGCTCGATGAGCATGTCGACATGAGCGGTGGTGCGATGTCGATCGGAAAGTATTTCACCGAAATGCTCGATCCGTCCATGAACTGGAATGACGTCGCCGAAATGGTGAAGCACTGGAACGGGCAGTTCTGCCTGAAGGGCATCATGTCGGTCGAGGATGCCAAGCGTGCTGTCGATATCGGATGCACCGGCATCGTGCTGTCGAACCATGGCGGCCGGCAATTGGATGGCTCGCGCTCGGCATTCGATCAACTGGCGGAGATCGTCGATGCCGTCGGCCATCGCATCGATGTGATGATGGATGGTGGCGTCCAGCGCGGCACGCATGTGCTGAAGGCTCTGTCGCTCGGCGCCAAGGCCGTTGGCCTCGGCCGCTTCTATCTCTATCCGCTGGCCGCTGCCGGTCAGGCGGGCGTGGAGCGGGCGCTCAGGCATTTGCGTACCGAAGTCGAACGCGACATGAAGCTGATGGGCTGCACATCGGTCAGCCAGCTGTCGCGGGCCAATCTGCGCTTCAGATAGACTGGTAAGTGCCGACGGTCAGGGGAGCTTCATGAAAATCAACCGCCGTAAGCTTGCACTAGTTTCTGCAATGCCGATCTTTGCGGCGGCGTCGATCTGGTTGGATGCTTGGAACGATATCGATCTGGGGCGCGAATACGACCAGGGCGCTATCGCCTATACCGAATATGCCTATGCTGCGGCCAAGGGAACCACAGTCGCAGCTATTCGTGCTGAAGAAAAGTCGGCATCTGATCGGAACTTTAAGAAATGTCGCGCCGACCACGGGCTGTCACAGAGCCCATACATCGTGACGACATTCGACCCGTGCGGTTATTATCCGTCCATTCTTGCAATGCCTAGGAACGATACGCCCACTTTCCTTGTGGGCATTGCCTATAGCCTTCTATCTCTTTTGCCGTTGCTGGCAATTTTGGTCGGCTCTATCACGATTTCATTCGCATCGGTGTTCGGTATGCCCGCCGGAATAGGATGGTTCATTCGGTGGATTCAAACGTAAATCAATAACGAGTTGATTTCGCAATCGCCTGTGGGTTTTTTCAATCCACGGGCGCGAAGCTTGGAAATCTTTGCTAGACGGAGGCGCGTCCTTTCAGAAAGATGGGATGCATCCACATTTGATTCTTGCTCATAGGGGAAGTGCATTGCAGGTCGGCATCGACATGGGAACGGCGTCCGGCGGGACCAGCGCCCAGCTCGATATCGAGGAGCTGCTGGCGACGCGTCTCCTGGTGCAGGGCAATTCCGGCTCCGGAAAATCGCACCTCCTGCGGCGGCTGCTGGAACAGTCGGCGCAATGGGTGCAGCAGGTCATCATCGATCCCGAAGGCGATTTCGTAACGCTGGTCGACAAGTTTGGTCATGTGGTCGTCGACGGCGA
The DNA here is from genome assembly GCF_009176305.1 of Martinezella dioscoreae. GTDB lineage: Bacteria > Pseudomonadota > Alphaproteobacteria > Rhizobiales > Rhizobiaceae > Rhizobium > Rhizobium dioscoreae. The sequence continues at coordinate 1,206,543 of NZ_BLAJ01000001.1, forward strand.
GCGTACGGAAGCCGAGCTTGCCGGTATCGCCAACCGCATCCGCCAGCATCGCGTTTCTTGCGTGCTGACACTGGAGGGGCTCGATATCGAGCAGCAGATGCGCGCTGCCGCAGCCTTCCTGAATGGCATGTTCGATGCCGATCGCGAATTTTGGTATCCGGTTCTGGTTGTGGTCGACGAGGCGCAGATGTTTGCGCCCTCGGTCGGCGGCGACGTTTCGGAAGATGCGCGCAAGATGTCGCTCGGGGCCATGACCAATCTGATGTGCCGTGGCCGAAAGCGCGGCCTTGCCGGCGTCATCGCGACGCAGCGGCTTGCGAAGCTTGCCAAGAACGTTGCAGCGGAAGCCTCCAACTTCCTGATGGGCCGTACTTTCCTCGATATCGACATGGCTCGCGCGGCCGACCTTCTCGGCATGGATCGCAGGCAGGCGGAAATGTTCCGCGACCTGAAGCGCGGCAATTTCGTAGCCCTCGGGCCGGCACTCTCGCGCCGGCCGCTGCCGATCACCATCGGCGCGGTGGAAACCTCGGCGCGCTCCTCCAGTCCGAAGCTGATGCCGTTGCCGGATGCACCGCAGGATGTCGAAGATCTGATCTTCACGCCGGATCCGGAAGAGTTCACACGGCCCGTTGTCCGCCGTGCCACGCCCGCGCCACGCCCGACGACCGATATTCTGGCAGAGCTTTCCCGCTCCGCGCCGGCGGCAAGCCCGGCATCTTCGGAGCCGAAGGTCAGCCAGCCGGAACTATCGAGCGAGGATCGCGAGGCGAGAGTGAGCGCCGTGCTCTCCGAAATCCTTGACGACCCGGCCTCCGGCTTCCGCACGGATTCGGTGCTCTATCAGGAGTTTCTCGTTCGTTTGCGCATGCGCCGCGTTCCCGGCGCGCCGATGAGCCTGTCGGAGTTCCGTCGGCGCGTGGCGATCGTCCGTTCCGGTGCGGACGAAGAGGTCATGGCGACGGACCAATGGGCGACCGCGCTCTCGCTCTCCTCCAGCGTCACCGATGACTTGCAGGGCGTGTTCCTGATGCTAGCGAAAGCCGCCATCAGCGGCGAGCCATGCCCGTCCGACGCCCGCATCGCCCGCGCCTACGGCACCCATTCTGCACGGCGTGCACGGCGTCTCCTCAGCTATTTCGAGGAACAGGGCAGCGTCGTCGTCCATACGGATTTCTCGGGCAAGCGTATCGTCGCCTTTCCGGACATGGGCTCGCAGACCGCGCCGGGCGATGCCAATGCGCCCGATCTGGACAGTGGCGAGCAGGCGGCGGCGGAATAGCTACCGGGTTACGCGTTGCTGCTGATGATATGGAGTGCGGCTTTGCCGTCTTTAACGGCTGAAGTCGATAGGCGCCGGTCGAGCGTTGCCAGTTGGCCTCCATGGAATTTCGCCAATGCCAACAGATAGGTGTCGGTGATCTGTCCAGGAGTCAGAATGCGTGTCGAATCCACCAAAGTATCGTCCAGCAGACTGATATCGTCGGCCCAGAACTGGTGACCGGGCAAACGGCGAAGCTGGGCAACAAGAAGCGCGGCCGTCGACGGTGGACCGGGCGAGTTGGGATAGCTCGGCTGACTGAGAATTCGGACAACGCCATTTTCCGTTAACGGGCACGTTGCCCAACTGTCGCCGCCTAGGGAGTGAAACCACTCATGGGCGATATCATGCGATACATGGCTCGGATCGAATAAAGCGATCAGAACATTGACGTCCAACAGAAATGTCACGGAAGCTCGTCACGAAGTTTGTTGACAAGATCGAGCGTAACAGGGGGACTGCCCGTCTTAGGCGTGAGCAACGGAATACCATTCCGCTCCTTTGCCGGCTGTGAGCGGTTTAGCGATCGGCGAGCAAGGTCGGAAATGACATCACCGATGCTGCGGTGCTGCTGCTCTGCCATCGCCTTTGCCGCGGCAAGTACGTCGTCATCAATTGCAAGGGTTGTTCGCATCATTGCACCTTGATCGAGCATCAGTCATCACGCATCAAATATAGCATTTGCTGCTTCATTCTCAACAGCAACCGCGCGGGCTGTTGACATTTTCATGACGACCCCTTACAGACCGCGCCAACGCCGGGCAGAAATGTCCGGTGTTTCATTTGACATGTCCCGTGGCTTCGTCCGTTCGCTAACGTGAGAAGCCTGTCAGAGCTCGAAAACGGAGTTCAGAGGAGGGCGTGTTTCCTTCGCGGTTCGGCAACGGGCCGCCATAACACTTTGAAAGGAAATGCGATGAGCAAGCGCGAATCGTCCAAGTATAAAATTGACCGCCGTATGGGCGAAAACATCTGGGGCCGTCCGAAGTCCCCGGTAAACCGCCGCGAATACGGCCCGGGCCAGCACGGCCAGCGCCGCAAGGGCAAGCTTTCGGACTTCGGCGTGCAGCTGCGCGCCAAGCAGAAGCTGAAGGGCTACTATGGCGACCTGCGTGAAAAGCAGTTCCGCGCCATCTTCGACGAAGCCAATCGCCGCAAGGGCGACACTTCGGAAAACCTGATCGGTCTGCTCGAATCGCGCCTCGACGCGATCGTCTACCGCGCCAAGTTCGTTCCGACGGTCTTTGCTGCCCGTCAGTTCGTCAACCACGGACACGTCACCGTTAACGGGGTTCGCGTCAACATCGGTTCGTACCGCTGCAAGGCCGGCGACGTTATCGAAGTTCGCGAGAAGTCCAAGCAGCTCGTAACCGTTCTCGAATCGGTTGCTCTGGCTGAGCGCGACGTTCCGGACTACATCGAAGTCGATCACAACAAGATGGTTGCGACCTTTGCTCGCGTTCCGGCTCTCGGCGACGTACCGTACGCCGTCGTCATGGAACCGCATCTGGTCGTCGAATTCTATTCGCGTTAATAAGCGGATAACTTTCTTGATGAATGAAAAGCCGCTCGGTTCGAGCGGCTTTTTTGTCTTTGGAGCGCCTCATGACGGATTTGCAGGCCATTCTCGACGGCATTCATGCGGAGCTTTCGCCGCGCATCGGCGAAGGCAAGGTCGCCGATTACATTCCCGAGCTGGCAAAGGTCGACCCGAAGCAGTTCGGGATGGCAATCGCGACGGTCGACGGCAAAGTCTACAGCATCGGTGATGCCGGCGTTCCTTTCTCCATCCAGAGTATCTCCAAGGTCTTTATGCTGACCCTGGGGCTGGGCAAGGTCGGCGAGAGCTTGTGGAATCGGGTAGGGCGCGAACCGTCCGGCACGGCTTTCAACTCTATCGTCCAGCTGGAGCGGGAAGAGGGAATACCGCGCAATCCCTTCGTCAATGCGGGGGCCATCGCCGTCAGCGATGTCGTGCTGGCCGGCCACGAACCGCGCGAGGCCATCGGCGAGCTGCTGCGCTTCGTCCGCTATGTGGCCGACGATGAGACGATCAGCATCGATGACAAGGTCGCGCGTTCGGAAACCCAGACTGGGTATCGCAATTTTGCTCTTGCCAATTTCATGCGGGCCTATGGCAATATCCACCATCCGGTCGAGCATGTGCTCGGCGTGTATTTCCATCAATGCGCGCTGTCGATGAGCTGCCAGCAGCTTGCCAAGGCGGGGCTCTATCTCGCTGCGCGCGGCAGCAATCCGATCACCGGGCATTCCGTCGTTTCGCCGAAGCGGGCGCGGCGTATCAATGCGCTGATGCTGACCTGCGGCCATTATGATGGCTCTGGAGATTTTGCCTATCATGTCGGCCTGCCGGGCAAGAGCGGCGTCGGCGGCGGCATTCTGGCCGTAGCGCCGGGCATCGGCTCGATCGCCGTCTGGTCGCCCGGCCTGAACAAGGTCGGCAATTCTCAGCTCGGTGCCGTGGCACTGGAAATGCTGGCGGCGCGCACCGGCTGGTCGGTATTCGGCGATTGATACGGTGTCTTCTCGTCCCGCTTTCTGCTATCAGCGTGGCGAGATGCAAGGAATGGCGGCATGAATATCGCGACCATGGTGAAAGACGACATCGATATCGAGGTTGACGATGGCGGTTCTGCCGTCCATCCGATGTTTTTCGATGCGCCGCGTTCGGTCTCCTTCAACAAGCTTCGCAAGCGCCTGTTGCGGCAGGTGCGCCAGGCAATGGAAGACTTCCAGATGCTGAAGGGCCAGAAGCGCTGGCTGGTCGGCCTTTCCGGCGGCAAGGATTCCTACGGTTTGCTGGCGCTGCTCCTTGATCTGAAATGGCGAGGCTTGCTGCCGGTGGAGCTGATCGCCTGTAATCTCGATCAGGGGCAGCCGAATTTCCCGAAGCATATCTTGCCCGAATACCTCACGAAAATCGGCGTCACGCATCGCATCGAGTATCGCGACACCTATTCGATCGTGAAGGAGAAGGTGCCGGAGGGGGCAACCTATTGCTCGCTCTGTTCCCGCCTGCGCCGCGGCAATCTTTATCGCATCGCCCGCGAGGAAGGTTGCGATGCGCTGGTGCTTGGCCATCACCGCGAGGATATTCTCGAGACCTTCTTCATGAACTTCTTCCATGGCGGTCGCTTGGCTTCGATGCCGGCAAAGCTGCTCAACGACGAAGGCGACCTCATGCTGCTGCGCCCGCTCGCCTATGCGGCAGAGGACGATCTCGCCAAGTTTGCTGCGGCCATGCAATTTCCGATCATTCCCTGCGATCTCTGCGGCTCGCAGGACGGGCTGCAGCGCAATGCCATGAAGGACATGCTCGCGGATATCGAACGGCGGATGCCGGGCCGCAAGGACACGATGCTGCGCGCTCTGGCCCATGTGAACACGTCGCACCTGCTCGATCCCAAGCTATTCGATTTTGCAGGGTTGATGACGCAGGGCTCTTCGAGCGATCCGGCGTAAATTCGGCGCTTTTGCCACACCGATGTCATCGAATCGGGCATAAGAGGAAGCCCTTTCAAAACAGAGGCTTCCGATGACCTTCTCCGATACGGATTTCGACTATGTGATGACGACCGTTGCCGCAGCGGCGGCAAAGGAGATCATGCCGCGCTTCCGCAATCTAGATGCCGGCGACATATCGGAGAAAACCTCGGCTATCGATCTTGTAACCGAGGCCGACCTTCTGGCCGAACGCCATATTATCACGGCGCTGAAGGCACGGTTTCCAAGCGCTTTGATCGTTGGCGAAGAGGCCTATGAGGCGGATAAGTCCGTCGTGCCGGCGCTGGCGCATGCGGAATTGGCTTTTACAATCGATCCGGTGGATGGCACCTTCAATTTCGCGGCCGGACTGCCGGTCTTCGGAACGATCGTCGCCGTCATTGCCAATGGCGAGACGATCGGCAGCATTATCCACGATCCCGTGCTGGGTGACACCGTGACTGCCATGAAGGGCGGCGGCACTTTCCTGCGCCGGCAAACCGGGGAGGCGAGGCGGCTCACCGTTGCCGCACCTGCCCCTTTGAGTGCTATGACCGGCGCTATATCCTGGGGGCATATGGATGAGCCCGACCGGTCGCGGATCAGCGCCAATCTATCGAAGACCCGCATGGCTTTCTCAGTGAATTGCTCAGCTTACGAATATTGGATGGTGGCGTCTGGCAAGTGGCATTTCATCGGCCATTCCAAATTGATGCCCTGGGATCATCTGGCCGGCGTGCTGGCGCATCAGGAGGCGGGCGGCTATACCGCCAAATTCGATGGTACGCCCTACAGGCCCGGCGAAACGATCGGCGGCATCATTTCTGCGCCTGACGAGGAAAGCTGGCGGATGATCCGCCGCGAGATCATCGGCGCCTGACGCGAAAGGAAAAAGCATGACATCGCTCGTTGACGTTACCACGCTCGCTCATGTGCTGCGCCGCGCGGCGCAGACGGAGATACTGCCGCGCTTTCGCAGGCTCGGCAGCGATGATGTCCGCGCCAAGAGCGAGGCGACGGATCTGGTGACGGAAGCCGACGAACGGGCTGAGCGCATGATCAAGGCAGAAGTTGCCCGGCTCTGGCCCGAAGCTTTGTTCATCGGCGAGGAATCGGTTGCGGCCGACCCGTCGCTACTGAAGAAGCTGCAGGATGCCGATCTCGCCATCATTGTCGATCCCGTCGATGGCACGTTCAATTTTGCCGCCGGCATTCCGGCTTTCGGCGTCATGGCCTCGGTCGTGTCGAAGGGCGAGACCGTTGCCGGTATCATCTTCGATCCGATGGGTGATGACTGGGTGCTTGCGGAGCGCGGCAGCGGCGCATGGCTACGCCGTCCGGATGGCGAGACGCTGCGTCTCAACGTTGCTCCTTCCGTCCCGCTGGAAGAGCTGGTCGGCATGGCGGCTACCGGCTTCCTGCCGAAGGAAAAGCGCGCCGAAATCATGGGCAATCTTGCCAAGGTGCGCTACACGACCTGCTATCGCTGTGCTGCGCATGAGTACCGCACGCTCGCTGGCGGCTATGTGCACTATCTCATGTACAACAAGCTGATGCCTTGGGATCATCTGGCGGGATCGCTGATCTCGGCCGAATCCGGCGCATATGTCCGTCGTTTCGATGGTTCGCCCTATCTGCCGCATCATCTCGATGGCGGGCTGCTGGTTGCGGCGGACAAGGATACCTGGGAGCTGCTGCGGCGTGAGGTCTTCACTCTTTAAGGTGAGTCACGCGCGAGGATAGTCCGCGAGGCCCTTGGAAAGTCACTGCGGCGGGGCTATCTTTGCTTCAACAGGCAAGAGCCTTGGTCGGCGCTTGCCGCGGGGATGAGACAGATGTCCGAGACGAGCCGCAAGCTGACCACCATTTTCTGCGCCGACGTGCAGGATTATACGCGCCTCATGGGGAAGGACGAGGAGGGGACGTTATCCACTCTTCGTCGTTACCGCGATGCGATGAAACGGCTGATCGAAGCGCATGGCGGCCGGGTCATCAATACCTGGGGCGATGGCGTCTTTGCTGAGTTTCCAAGTGTCGTCGAAGCCGTGCGGGCTGCGATCGATACGCAAAACGAACTTGCCGGTTACAATGCCGTAACTGACCCCGACAAGCAGATGCTGTTCCGCATCGGGCTCAATCTCGGCGATGTGATCGCGGATGGTGATGACCTTTATGGCGACGGCGTCAATATTGCCGCCCGGCTACAGTCGCGCGCCGCTCCGGGTGGAATTGTCATTTCCAACACGGTTTACGATCAGGTCCGCAACAAGGTGGCGGTCGGTTTCGATTTTCTCGGGCAGCTCGAGGTCAAGAACATCGAAGGCGGCGTACCGAGCTATGCTGTGCGCATCGGCAGCGTGCGGGTCGTCGATACCACGTCCGATTATCAATCGGTTCCGGAGCCCACTCCCGCGCGGGCGCCCGAGCCGGTGATGCGGGAACCTTTTCCGCAAGACTGGCGGCGGAGTTATGGTGGCGTTGTCATCATCTGCGTCGCTCTCGCCGTCATCAATGGGCTGACGTGGCAGGGCGAATTCTGGGCGAAATGGCCCATACTCGCGATTCTATGGGGTGCGGCGTTCCGCTACGTCCGCAGCAACAGACAGATCGATATGGCGATTGCCAGCCTTGTGATTACCGGCATCGGAATCGTTGCCATCAACCTTTTCACCTGGCATGGAACACCTTGGGCGATGTGGCCGCTCTTCGGGCTTGCGATCGCCGCTGCGTTGCGCTGGGTCAGTCGGCCGCGCAGCGGCGCCTAGGGAAGGGAGGCACGTCGCTCAAACGTGCCCCATGCCCGGTTCCAGCGCCGGCGCATCGCCGGGATGGGTGAAGAGCTTGCCGCGTTCCGCCCATAGCGTCGCGACGATCGACAGCGCGCCAAACACCGTGAAGCCGGCAAGCAGCGGCTGTGCCGTGCCGTCGAACATCTGGCCGACGATGCCGCCGAGCAGGACGCCGACCGTCGTGGAGATCGAGCTGGTGATGGCGGCTGCCGTACCCGCCAAGTGTCCCATCGGCTCGAGGCTTATCGCCATGCAATTGGTGGTGATCACTGCAAACATCATCAGCATCACCGAGATCAGTACATAGATGAAGGTGAAGCTCGGCTGGCCGAACATACCGACGATGTAGCCGATGGCGCCTAAAACGGTGAAAAGGATCATGGCAGCGTGGGAAATGCGGCGCATGCCGAAGCTGCGGACGAAATAGCCATTAGCGAACTGTGCGACGGCGGTGCCGGCTGCCGTTGCCGCAAAGGCGATTGGAAACGTGTCTCCAAGCCCGTAAACTTCGCCGAAGACCTGCTGCACCGAAACGACGTAGGCGCAGATGATGCCGGTGTAGAGCGTCAGGCCGATCATGTAGCCGCAGGTGATGCGGTTGGTCAGCACTGTCTTGAAACCGGACAGCACGGAAGTGACCGAGAGCGGCAGGCGCTCTTCAACGGGCAGCGTCTCCTTCATGCGGAAGAAGGCAACCAAGAAAAGGCCGGCGCTGACGATGCCGAGCAGAATGAAAATCCACTGCCAGTTCGAATAGGCGACAATCATCTGGCCGACGAAGGGCGCAACCATCGGCATAATCATGAAGACGATCATGATATAGGACATCACGCGGGCCATTTCGCGGCCGCCGAAGCAATCGCGGACGATGGCAAGCGTGGTGATGCGCACGGCCGCGGCGCCGACGCCCTGCGCAAAACGCATTGCCAGCAAGGCAAACAGGCTGCCACTCCAGGCTGCGGCAAACAGGGTCACCGTATAGAAGGCCAGACCGCCGAGCAGGATGTACCGCCGGCCATAGGTGTCCGACAGGCTGCCGAAGAAAAGCTGACAGATGCCGAAACCGAGGAAATAGACGCCGATAACGAGCTGGGTGTCATTCGGGTTGGCGACATGAAGCGACTGGCCGATATTCGGCAGTGCCGGCAGCATGCTGTCGATGCCCATCGAAATGCTGGCCGTCATCAGGGCGATCGTGAGGATGAATTCCACGATGCCGAGGCCGATGCGGCTGGAGCCGGACTGGGCCGGCTGCTGAGACTGAGGCGGGGTTGTCATTCGAATATGCCTGTCAATGTAAAGCGAGAGACTGGTCGGCCGGAGGCGGCGCATTGTGCGGGCGGAACAGCTTTCCCTTTTCGGCAATCAGCACGAAGACGACGCCGATGAGGGAAACGGTGAAATAGCCAATGACCATCGGTGTCGCCGTGCCGTTATAGAACTGCCCGATGCAGGCGCCGATCGATGCGCCGCCGACCGTGCTCATAAAGCCGAGAACGGAGGATGCCGTGCCGGCGACGTGGCCGAGGGGTTCCATCGCCAGAGAGTTGAAGTTGGAACCGATCCAGCCGAATTGGAACATGGCCAGTGCGAAAAAGACCATGAACAGAGGGAACGGCATCGGTGATGGCCCGTAAAGCTGCACCAGCAGCCAACAGAAGGTGATGGCGACAAAGCCGAGCAAGGCCGTGTGCGACAGCCGGCGCATGCCGAACCGGCCGACGAACTGGGAGTTGACGAAAGACGACAGGGCCATGAACGCCGCCACGCCGCCGAATGCCAGCGGCGTATAGACGCCAAGGCCGTAGATGTTGTTGTAGATCTGCTGGGCGGAATTGATGAAGCCGAACAGCGCGCCGAACAGGAACGTGCTCGCCAAGGTGTAACAGAGTGCTACCCGGTCCGTCAGAACGATCTTGAAGCCGGCGGCAACCGATCTGACGGTCAGGGGGCGGATATTTTCAGGCTTAAGCGTCTCCGGAAGCCGGAAATACATCCAGAGACCGACGAGGGTTGCCATGGCGCCGATGAAGACGAAGATCATGTGCCAGGTGCTGACCAGCAGGATGATCTGGCCGCTTCCCGGCGCGATGACCGGAACGATCATGAAAACCATCATGATGAGCGACATCACCTCGGCCATCAGGCGGCCGCCGAACACGTCGCGGACGATGGAGACGGTGATGACGCGGGTGGCTGCCGAGCCGAGGCCCTGAATGAAGCGGAGCGCCAGCAGACCGGCGAAAGACGGGATGAGGGCGATGCCGAACGCCGAAATCACGTAGATGGTGATGCCGATCAAGAGTGGCATGCGGCGGCCGAAGCGATCCGACAAGGGGCCATAGATAAGCTGGGCCGAGCCGAAGCCGATCAAATAGGCTGTTACCACATATTGCCGATGGTTTTCGTTCATCACGCCGAGGCTGGAACCGATCTGCTGCAGCGCGGGAAGCATGATGTCGATTGCGAGTGAGTTAATCGCCATCAGGAAGGCCGCGAGTGCGATGAACTCACGTTTGCCCATGGGCAGTTGCCCATGGGACATGGCCTGGGATGAAGTCGTCACGGTTTTATTCCCATAAACATATCAAGGGCGCCGCCCGGCGGCAGCGCCTTATCGATCAAATTGAACTATGGAAACCGGACGGGGAGCCCGGTGCCCGGTCAGGCGGCGCCGCGAACGCTGATGCCGTGTTCCTGAAGGTGGTGCTGCAATTCGCCCGCCTGGAACATTTCGCGCACGATGTCACAACCGCCGATGAATTCGCCCTTTACGTAAAGCTGCGGAATGGTTGGCCAGTTGGAATAGTCCTTGATGCCCTGACGGATTTCAGCGTCGGCTAGGACATTGATGCCCTTATAATCGACGCCGATATAGTCGAGAATCTGGACCACCTGGCCGGAGAAACCACACTGCGGGAACTGGGGGGTGCCTTTCATGAAGAGAACGACGTCGTTGTTCTTAACTTCGTTGGCGATGAATTCCTGAATGCCGCTCATTGTCCAGTTCCTTTCACATGCGGGGTCAAGGTCCGCAGCGTTACATCTGTCCCTTAAATAGCAAGCGCCCGGCTTGATTTCCAGCGGCAAAACGTAGGTGCCGTCTTTTTCATCGCATGAATAGATTTCCGGCATCAGTCGTTAACAGGAACGTTCAAAAGGTGTCGATTGACTGCCTTTTTTGAACAGTGCGTTTTGAAATCACCCCTTCAACTCCAGCCCTGAACAACACACATGAATTTGAAATCAAGGGACGATGAATATTAGTATGCTACCTAATTTACAAACCATCGGTATGTTTGTTAGAGTTTGCCGATTGATGCGATTTGGCGCGTATCGGTCCCTGTCGGCATTGCATTCGCATATTTCTTGAGGGAGCGGACTCCATGAGCCACCATCACTATTCCGAAGGGCAGGTTGGTGAAGAGCGAGAATTTTATAGCTCTGAAGATACGAGCGAAGGCGAGCGGGAATATTACGAGCATGTGCGCACACCACGAGCATCGATTCTGAACAGTACCGTGACCGTCAGTGCCATCGTGCTCATTCTGAGCATCGCTTTCGGTTACCGGGCCTCGACCGCACCGACGCCGCAATCGACCACGCCGCCGGTCGCCGAGAAAGTAATAACTGCGCCGTCGCTGGACTCCTGTGCCGATATCTCTCCATATCCGCGCCGGGAATGCTGATATGCCGGAATTCGGATTTTACCCTCGGCATGGCGAAAAAGCCGGCTGAGGACGATTGTGCATCCGTCATGCGGGCTGACGCGATTATAAGCGTTTGACCCTATCTTTTTGTTTTTGGACGATTTGTTGCGGTCTGCCATGAAAAAGCCAGCAGGCCATGGTCTTGGCTGATTTTCAGATTTCATCAGTGCTACTGGCGCCCCGGGGACAGACTACAATATGAATTCTATCAGGAAGAGGGTGGTTCTCCACTTCCCTGGCTTCGAGCCGCTGAATGCTGCCGCACATCGGGCTCGTTATGAGCGTTCCGCCCGGCAGAGCGCCGCCACCTGGGATTTTTCCGCCTCGGTGGGAGAATTGAAGAATTTTGGCAGGGCACCGTATTTTGATGTCACGGCGACGGCTGCGGATTGGCATACCCAAAGCCGCATTCATATCGTCGATCATAACGATCTGGTTGCCGTCCTGAACGGCAGGCCGTTCTTTACGCGGCTCATCCAGGGCTATCTCGCTGCCGCAAGGGTTGCCATTTCGGGCGGCATGGCCGGCTATTTCCGTCATGCATGGCGCTTCGGCCTGTTCTTCATCTTTCCCTTTCTGCTGATGCTCGCAGGCCTTGTTCTCAGCCTGTCGATTGCGTTTACGCCAATCCTGTTCGGACTGCCGGCCTGGAGCCATATCGGCAGTATCGCGCTCGCGGTCGCCTTCTTCGTCTATGTCTTCCTGCCGCAGGCCGAGAAGTTGCATACTCTGCATCTTTTCTCCGACTGGGAAATGGCAGTCGCGATGGCGGGGCTGAACGGCATAGGCGCAGAACAATGGCTGGAAGCGAGCGCCGTCAGCGTCCGGCAAGCCTTGGATGAGCCCGACGTCGAAGAATTCGTCATCTCCTCGCATAGCATGGGCTCGTCCGTGGCAGCTCACGTGGTCGGCCTGTTGCTTGAGCGCGAGCCGGAGCTGCTGCTGGGCAAGCGCGTGGTATTTACGACGCTTGGCAGTGCCATCCTGCAATGCGCCCTCATGCGGCCGGCAAAGGTGCTGCGCTCACGCGTGGGATTGATCGCACGCTGCAAGGACATCTTCTGGCTCGACGTTCACTGTCTGACCGATGCGATCCATTTTTATAAGACAAAGGTTGCCGCCGTTTGCGGGCACGAGGATGCCCGGCAGGCTTCGATCCTGTTCATACGTTTCAAGCAGATGCTGTCGGAGACGCATTACAAGAAGATCAAGCGCGATTTCCTGCGGGTTCACCGGCAATATGTGCTCGGCCCCGATGTGAGGGCGTTTTTCGATTTCACGCTGATGACGGCCGGTCCGTTGCCGGCTGCGGATTTCGCTGAATTCTCAGTGAAGAGATTGCCGGAGCTAAGCTTCAACTCCGGCGAAGAGGCGCAGGCGCTCTCAGTCGGGCGCTGACGTCTGCAGCGCAAGGGCGTGCAGCACGCCGCCCATATTGCCCTTCAGGGCATCATAGACCATCTGGTGCTGCTGCACGCGGCTCTTGCCGCGGAAGGCTTCCGCGACAACTTCCGCAGCATAGTGATCGCCATCCCCGGCCAGGTCGCGAATCGTCACCTTGGCGCCGGGAATGCCGGCCTTGATCATGTCTTCGATATCGCCGGGGTTCATGGGCATGAGTGGTACCTCGATTTATTCCGCGGCAGCGAGCGCGCTGCCGTCCATGAAAGCAGGAAACCACGATTCATGCGCCTCGCGCAACTGTTCAACCGGAAGCGTTAACAGGCCATCGACGACGAGTGCGTCACCGCCAACCGTACCAAGGCGACGGAAGGGTACGCCGGCGCTTTCCGCGTTGATGCAGACGAAATCGGCGACATCGGCCGGAACGGCGATGACGTAACGGGCCTGATCTTCCCCAAAAAGTGCTGCATGCGGCAGCGTCCGGACTTCGCCGAGATCGATCCGCAGGCCCTTGCCGGATGCCATCGCCATTTCCGCCAGAGCGAGCGCCAGACCGCCGGACGAGATGTCGTGACAGGCGGTGACCTGACCGTTGCGGATGGCGGAGCGCACAAAATCGCCGTTGCGGCGTTCGGCAAAGAGATCGACTTCCGGAGCAGGGCCATCCGTCGAGCCGACGATATCGCGAAGATAGATCGACGAGCCGAGATGGCTGCCGTCGAGGCCGATCATCAGCACGCGGTCGCCTTCGGAGGCTGAGCCGATGCGGGCCATCGCTTTCCAGTCCGGAAGGAGACCGACGCCGGCGATGGTCGGGGTCGGCAGGATCGCGACGCCATTGGTTTCGTTGTAGAGCGAGACATTGCCGGAGACGATCGGGAAATCCAGCGCGCGGCAGGCTTCGCCGATGCCTTTGATGGCGCCGACGAACTGGCCCATGATCTCAGGCTTTTCCGGATTGCCGAAGTTCAGGTTGTCGGTCGCAGCCAGCGGCTCGGCGCCGGTTGCCGTAATGTTGCGCCAGCATTCGGCGACGGCCTGCTTGCCGCCTTCGAACGGATCGGCTTCGACATAACGCGGTGTGACGTCGGACGAGAAAGCGAGAGCCTTGGTCGGATGGCCTTCGACGCGGACGACGCCGGCGTCGCCGCCGGGAAGCTGCAGAGAGTTACCCTGGATCAGCGTATCGTACTGCTCGTAGACCCAGCGGCGGCTGGACTGGTTGGCGGAGCCAACGAGTTTCAGCAGAGCCTGCGCGTAGTCTTCCGGCGCGGCAACGAGGTCGGCCGGCAGGGCGGCGCGCTTGTCTGACTCGCGCCACGGCCGATCATATTCCGGGGCCTGGTCGCCGAGATCCTTGATCGGCAGGTTGGCGACTTCCTCGCCCTGATGGATGACCCGGAAGCGCAGGTCGTCCGTCGTCTTGCCGACGATCGCGAAATCCAGGCCCCACTTGACGAAGATCGCCTTGGCGATGGCTTCCTTTTCCGGCTGCAGCACCATGAGCATGCGCTCCTGGCTTTCCGACAGCATCATTTCATAGGCCGTCATCCGCTCTTCGCGCACCGGCACCTTGTCGAGATCGAGCTCGATGCCAAGGTCGCCCTTGGCGCCCATTTCGACGGCGGAGCAGGTGAGGCCGGCGGCACCCATGTCCTGGATGGCGATGACGGCGCCCGTCTGCATCAGTTCCAGGCAGGCTTCCAGCAGGCACTTTTCGGTGAAGGGATCGCCGACCTGAACGGTCGGACGCTTTTCTTCGATCGATTCGTCGAATTCAGCCGACGCCATGGTCGCGCCGCCGACGCCATCGCGACCGGTCTTGGCGCCGAGATAGACGACCGGCAGGCCGACGCCCTTGGCTTCAGACAGGAAGATGGCATTCGACTTGGCGAGGCCCGCCGCGAAGGCGTTGACCAGGATATTGCCGTTATAGCGCGCATCGAACTCGACTTCGCCGCCGACAGTGGGAACACCAAAGGAATTACCGTAGCCGCCAACGCCGGCAACGACGCCGGAGACGAGGTGGCGGGTCTTCGGATGATCCGGCTCGCCGAAGCGCAGGGCGTTCATGGCAGCAACCGGCCGGGCGCCCATGGTGAAGACGTCGCGCAGAATGCCGCCGACGCCGGTCGCAGCGCCCTGATACGGCTCGATGTAGGAGGGGTGATTGTGGCTCTCCATCTTGAAGACGACGCAATCGCCATCGTCGATGTCGACCACGCCGGCATTCTCGCCCGGGCCCTGGATGACGCGCGGTCCCTTGGTCGGCAGGGTACGGAGCCACTTCTTGGAGGATTTGTACGAGCAGTGCTCGTTCCACATGGCCGAAAAAATGCCGAGCTCGGTGAACGTGGGCTCGCGGCCGATCAGATCCAGAATGCGCTGATATTCATCCGGCTTGAGGCCGTGGGCGGCAATCAGTTCGGGGGTGATCTGGATCGAATTGGAAATGGTCATGGGCGCTCGAGTGTCCTTGCCTGTAAAGGATTTGAAGACCGGTCAGGGATCGGGGTCTCTTTAGCGCAAGTCTCCCTGTCGTGCGACAGGAAAATCACCGGCGTTCACAACACGCCGGCGTAGATGCAACGAAAATCAAGCGCGCGGCCATAGGAGACCGCCTCGCGCGGTTAGAATTTATAGCCAACCATGATACCGGCGCGCGTCATGCCGCCATTAGGCCCATCGCAAAGATTGGCATGCGAGGAGTGCGCGATCTGCGCCATTACGTTCCAATGGCTGTCGAAATTATAACCGAGGCCGGCATATTCGTGGAAGAGCAGACGGCAGCCGAGCATCGGACCATGCTCTCGCCAGTCGTCCAGGTTACCCGTGTGCACCGTGCCGCCGAAGCCGAGTTCGGTGAAGATGCCGTTGCTATGGGTTAGCGTCCAGGAAAGGCCACCATAGACCTGCGTCGCGGAGCCTGACGTGCCGATCGATGTGCCTACGTGGATACGCGGATGCGTCAGCTGATCCTTCCAATCTGCTGTCGGATTATAGCCGAACGGATTGAAAAGTACCTGGACATCCGGGAAGACACCGCTTTCATGCTCGTTGCCGTTCTGGATGGAGCCGCTCGCGCCGAAACGCAATTCGTCGAAAATCTTGACTGGAGCGGCGGGAGTAGCTGCCACCGTATCTGCAGCGGTTGCGGCCGATTGACCTGCAACAAATACCGAACTGATTACCAGAAAACTCGAAACTAAACGCTTGCTGAAAAAGCTTGCAATAGCCATGCACTCCCCCTGGTGTGGCGGGCGAATCCTCATTTTTCATTGATAGAATGGTAGCGTGCTAAGAGTCGAGACGGCGAAATCGCATTTGCGCAAGATGTACGTCGATAAATTGATAAGGCTTGCTTAAATGTGACTATCGTATCCCGATGAGCCGTTTTCCAACAACCTGCGTAATGTCATGAAGCCGGCCGCAACATCTTCTCGCTGTGGGGGCGACGAAAAGGCGACACGGACCCTGTGGAAAACCCGTTCGATTCGCGCCGCCTTGAACTCGTCTTCGTCATCTATCAACACACCCTCGGTCAGGGCGGCGTTCTTGAAGGTGCCTGACAGCCAGGGTTCGGGCAGCTTCAGCCACAGGAAGGGCAGATGCGGATGCGAATTGAATTCAAAGCCCGCCAATGCCACGCGCGCCAGCTGTTCGCGGGCCTTGATTTCTTCGACCGCCTTGCGACGCAATTCCAATGCGTGACCACCAAGGACGAGCCGCGCGCAGGTTTCGGCAAGAATGAAGGGCAGGCCGCCGGTCGTCATCTTATGGGTGACTTTGATGCGTTGGGCGAAATGCGGCGGGCAGGCGACCCAGCCACCGCGCACGCCAGCGGTCACCGATTTCGAAAGGCTGCTGACGACAAAAGTTCGCTCCGGCGCAATGGTGGCCATAAGCGGGTTCTGGTCGCCGGTCATGCCGCCATAGAGATCGTCCTCGATCAGCCAGACACTATGTCGGCGCGCAATGGCGGCAATCGCGCGGCGTCTTGCCTCGGGCATTGTCACCAGGGTGGGATTATGGGCTGTCGGCATCAGGAAGGCGAGGCGAGGATGCTGCTGCTGACACAGGCGCTCGAAATCCTCGGGGATCATGCCATGCTCGTCCGAATCCACCAGGATCGTGCGGCGTCCGAGCAGGCGTGCGGCGCGGCTGATCTGCGTATAGGTGAGATTCTCGAAGACGATCTTGTCCCCCGGGGAGGTAACGGCCGAAATGACGGCAATGGCGCCGGCATGGGCGCCGAGCGTCGGCACGATTGTCTCGATTGCCGGCTGCCAGCCGTTGCGGGCAAGCCAGATCTGTCCTGCCTCAAACCAGCTCGCCGGGAAGTTCCTTGAATAGGAGGAGATCTCCGTCTGGTGCTCACTGCTGATGTCGGCGAAGAGCTTGCCGATGATCACACCCTGGCCGATATCGGGAGCGGCGGTCGTATCGAAGCGGATCTTGGCATCCGGCGTGTTCAGACCGCGCGTGCCGGCAAGCGCCTGCGTGATCGGATCCACGAGTTCGATCTGCTTGCCGTTCGAGCGCTCCAGCACATAGGTGCCGCGGCCGACTTCGCCGGCGACCAGACCGCGTTCATGCACAAGGGCATAGGCCCTGCTCACAGTGCCGATGGTCACGCCGATATCATAGGCGAGATTGCGCTGCGGCGGCAGCTTGGTGCCGGGCGGCAAGACGCCATGGGTAATCGCGTGTTCGATGGCGTCGGCGACGCGGATATAGACCGGGCCGGTTCCGCTGGAAATGTCAGGAAGCCAATTTGTCATAATGACAATTTCTTAGATTGTCCCTGCCGTCGAGTCAAGAGTATGAGTCAATTTGCATCGTTTGGCTCGATGCATCGAAATTGTCACCATCATGTGGAAATGAAGATGAGTACAATGGCTACAATCTGTTCGACCGAAGCGGGAGCCCCCTGCGCGGCGGGCGTGGGAATTAGAGCGGCGCAGCCAAGGCCGCATATGTTGTGCCGGCTCTGGACGTCCTATTGGGATTGGCTGGAGAAGCGCGAGGGACGGCGTGTTCTAAGAGATCTGACCGATGATCAGTTATACGACATCGGCCTGACGCGTCGCGAGGCGGCAAAGGAAGTCAGTAAGTCATTCTTCTGGGATTGAGTGGGCTGAGCCGCATATCAGGCCAATGTGCCTGTTATTCGGCCCATTTCCAATCCTTGACATCGACTAGCTTGTGAACGAGTTTGCAGTGGCTGCGCGACTGGCGGATTGTGATGGAGAACCATCGTGGAACGCAGCCCTGAATGCCGACCGCCTGGGCCCTATAAGGAAACGCAATGGGGGCTCATATGCGCTTGGATATCGATCGAATCGAAACTGCTGCCACAACCATACACTGGGTCTTTCGGCATACACCGCAATACGTCTGCGAAAGTTTGAGCCGGGCGCTGGGCTGCCGGATTGTCCTCAAGGTCGAAACGATGAATCCTGTGCGCTGCTTCAAGGGGCGTGGCACCGAGATGGTTTTGGCTAGGCTCCAGTCACAAGGCGATACGAAATCGGTCGTCTGCGCTAGCGCGGGCAATCTGGGCCAGGCACTCGCCTATGGCGGCCGACTGAGAAGCTTTGACGTCACGGTAACGGCGTCCGTCGCCGCCAATGCCCTCAAAGTGGAAAAGATGCGGCTATTCGGAGCAAATGTGGTGTTGGTCGAAGGGGAGATCGAAGCCGCGCTCCAAGCAGCCTCCGATCTCGCCGAGGAAACGGGTGCCTTCCTCGTGGAGGACAGCAAGAACCTCGATACTTGTGAAGGTGCCGCGACCATCGGGCTCGAGCTTTCCGAATTTCCTCAAGCGCTGGATGCCGTCTTGGTTTCTCTGGGCGCCGGGGCGATGGCTACCGGTATCGGCTATGTCCTGAAGTGCCGACAGCCAAGTGTGGAGATCATCACAGTCCAGCCCCGAAATGCACCGGCTATGACTCTTTCCTTCAAGGCCAAGCGGATCGTGGACGCGGGCGCCCCGAACACCATCGCCGATGGCGTGGCCGGGCGCTATGTGATCCCGGAAGTTCTCGATGATCTATTGGCCGTCGCTGACGACGCTCTTTTGGTCAGCGAGGACAGCATCAAGGAGGGAATGCGACTCCTATACCTGCATTCCGGACTTATCGTGGAGCCCGCCGCCGCGCTGGGTGTTGCCGCCATTCTTGAGAATCCACAGCGTTTCGCCAGAAAGACCGTGGCAACCGTTCTCTGCGGCGGCAATGTGGAACCCAAAGCGTTCGAAGCGTGGATTGGAAAGCCGTAAAGGTGAGCTTGTTTCGCGCCGAGCGCTACCCTATTCGCTGGCAACAGAAAGGCGGCGGCGGAACCGTTATTGGCAGCCCTTCGCGCCCCCAGCCCAACGGTTGACGTCGCCCGTGATGCGGCCGCCTGACGCACCTGACATCATCGGACCGAAGGCCTGCAATTGCGCGGGATTGCCTTCCGCTTGCACAACGAGCGATGGCCGGCCGGTCGGATGCTTCTTGTCGACCACGAGGATGCGTGGGCGACCGGTGAAGGAGTTGAGCTCCGGAGCGAGCTGATAACTCGCGAAAGCCGGGTCCGAAGACTTGAACCAGCAGGTATTGGCATTGAGCATGATGCGCTCCATCGTCGACAGGGCGCTGTGATCGGTCGCAGTGATGCTCGGCGGACGCGGGCCGCAAGAGGTGACCAACAGCCCAAGCATCGCAATGGCAGCGGCGGAATAAAGTCCTGTCAGGAGGCGAGGGCGCATCAATCTCTTTCCAATGAAGCGGTTAGGGCTGGTCTGCTAATGTGTACCGGGCCGCTTTCCGGCGCCCTGCTGTTCTATGCAAAGACGCCGATTTTATGGTTCCGATAGTGGATCGGCCGTTATCAGGCTGCGACCACCCCAAGCGCGGAGGCGAAGAGGCCGCGGCCATCGCTGCCGCCATGGGCTGCCTCGATCAGGTTCTCCGGATGTGGCATCATACCGAGCACATTGCCCTTGGCGTTCATGACGCCGGCAATGTCATTGACGGAGCCGTTGGGGTTCGTGCCTTCGGCGTAGCGGAAGACCACCTGGCCGTTGTCCTCGATCGCCTTCAGCGTCTCAGCATCGGCGAAATAATTGCCGTCGTGATGTGCGACCGGGCTGCGGATGACCTGGCCCTTGGCATAGGCGGCGGTGAAGTCCGTCTCGGCATTGACGACTTCCAGCTTTACTTCGCGGCAGACGAATTTCAGCGAAGCGTTGCGCATCAGCGCGCCCGGCAGCATGCCGGCTTCGAGCAGGATCTGGAAACCATTGCAAACGCCCAAAACCTTGACGCCCTTGTCGGCCTTGTCCTTGATCGCCTGCATGATCGGCATGCGGGCCGCAATCGCGCCGCAGCGCAGATAATCGCCGTAAGAGAAGCCGCCGGGAATGACGATCAGGTCGACATCCGGAATCTCGGTCTCCGTCTGCCAGACCGTTACGGGCGCCTGGCCGGAAATCTTGGTCAGCGCCGCGATCATGTCGCGATCGCGATTGAGGCCTGGAAGTTGGACGACTGCTGATTTCATGATGCTGGTCCCGCAATAGGCAAAGGGATAATCGCTGGAAGTGCTTCGTGAGCCATACTCCATTGCCTCAGACAAAGGAAGAATGGCTCGCGAAAGAGGACAATCAGTCGATCGAAATGCTGAAGTTCTCGATGACCGTATTGGCGAGAAGCTTTTCGCACATGGCCTTGAGATCGGCTTCAGCCTTGTTCTTGTCGGTGCCTTCAAGCTCGAGATCGAAGACCTTGCCCTGGCGGACCTGATGGACGCCGTCAAAGCCGAGTGCGCCGAGCGCGCCCTCGATTGCCTTGCCCTGCGGATCGAGAACGCCGTTCTTCAGCGTGACGGTTACACGAGCCTTGATCACGATTGTCCTTTCTGAACTTACTTGACGAGAACCGGGCCTGTGCCGCGCACGGGTTCGTTTTCATTGATGATGCCGAGGCGGCGAGCCACTTCGGAATAGGCTTCGAGCAGGCCGCCCATGTCGCGACGGAAGCGGTCCTTGTCCATCTTTTCCCGGGTTTCGATATCCCAGAGACGGCAAGAGTCCGGCGAGATTTCGTCGGCGAGGATGATGCGCATCATGTCGCCTTCGAACAGGCGGCCGCATTCGATCTTGAAGTCGACGAGCTGGATGCCGACGCCGAGGAAAAGACCGGTCATGAAGTCGTTGACGCGGATGGCGAGCGCCATGATGTCATCCAGTTCGGCCGGATTGGCCCAGCCGAAGGCGGTGATGTGCTCTTCGGAAACCATAGGGTCTTCGAGCGCGTCGGACTTGTAGTAGAACTCGATGATCGAACGCGGCAGAACCACGCCTTCCTCGATGCCGAGGCGCTTGGCGAGCGAGCCGGCGGCAACGTTGCGCACGACGATCTCGAGCGGAATCATCTCCACTTCCTTGATCAGCTGCTCGCGCATGTTGAGGCGGCGGATGAAATGGGTGGGAATGCCGATCTTGTTCAGATGGCTGAAGATATACTCGCAGATGCGATTGTTCAGTACGCCCTTGCCATCGATGACTTCATGCTTCTTTTTGTTGAAGGCGGTGGCGTCGTCCTTGAAGAACTGGATCAGCGTGCCCGGCTCAGGCCCCTCGTAAAGGATCTTGGCCTTGCCCTCGTAAATACGGCGGCGACGGTTCATTGGTATTGTTCTCTGTCTTTGGCGCTCATGGGACAGCGCAAGTGGATCGTATGTGGGCGTCCCCATAACGGATAAGAAGCGAATTCACAATCCGCCTGCGCCTCCTTCCTCGGAATTCCGGCCTTGGCGGGGTGCCAACGCAAGATTCGGGGTCCAGTCATGGCCTGTTTTACAGGCTTTTATCTGTCGATGGAATGAAAGTGCCAGGTACTTCACAGGCTAGTGAGGCGAGGCACGCCTCCATCCATCATCGTTTATGAATAATACTACGGCTTCAGCTGGCTGAGAAACTTCGAAAAGACCATAGTGCCCTCCGGCCAGGGCCCATGACCGGATTCGGTATTGATATGGCCGGATTCGCCGGCATCGATCAGCAGCGAGCCCCAGCTGTTGGCAATATCATCCGCATGTTCGTAGCTGCCGAAGGGATCATTGCGGCTTGCGATCGTGATCGACGGAAATGGTAGGGGGTCTCGCGGATAGGGGCCGAACGTCATCAGATGTTTCGGCCGGATGGCCGGATTGGCGACATCGGGCGGCGCGACGAAGAAGGCGCCAGCGACCTTGTTGCGGAAATGCGGGATCGCATGGATCACCGAGGGAACACCGAGCGAATGCGCGACGAGGACGACGGGCTTGTCCGAGGCATTCACTTCCTCGGCAATGCGGGCCACCCAATCGTCGCGCACGGGCTTCGACCATTCCGCCTGTTCCACGCGCCGTGCGGTCGAGAGCTTCTGCTCCCAGCGCGTCTGCCAGTGGTCGGGGCCGGAGTTCGTATAGCCGGGGATGATGAGGATGTTTGCGTCGGAAGCTTTCATGATTTCGCCGATGTGGAAAAGGGGAGCCCAACTGTCAAGGGAAAAAGGCGACAATTGCGGCAAAATTTGATAGGATTGCTGCTGCCGGTAGCGAATGACGATGTCGGCACCCCGTTTGCCGCCATCTTGCACCGCTAGCCGAGCACCACGGTTGAGGAGGAGAGCATTATGACGGCCTTTCACGTCATGGCTGGAGCAGACCACACTTTTACGCGCCCCGCCATCCGTAAGATCGGTATCGCCGATCTCGTCGACGCCCTGAAGATGGGGCTGGACGATTTCAGCGAAAAGCCATCGCATTATGTGTTTCTGTGCCTGATGTATCCGATTGCCGGCATTGCGCTGGCGATCTGGAGCACCGACCAGAATCTGCTGCCATTGCTGTTTCCGCTGATGTCCGGTTTCGCTCTGCTCGGGCCGCTGGCCGCAATCGGCCTCTACGAGATCAGCAGGCGACGGGAAAAGGGGCTGGATACGTCATGGAGCCATGCGTTCGACGTGCGCTTCTCATCGGCCTTGCCGTCGATTATCGTTGCCGGCCTCATGCTGTTCGGTCTGTTCATCGTCTGGCTCTTCGTGGCGCAGAGCATCTACTTCACCTACTTCGGCGACGGTGTTCCTCCGACGCTTTCATCTTTCGTGTCGAGCGTGCTGACGACGCGCGAGGGCATGGCGATGATGCTTTGGGGCGATCTAATCGGCTTCCTCTTCGCTCTCGTCGCGCTGGTGACAACGGTCGTTACGTTCCAGCTGCTGCTGGATCGCGACGTCGGTGTCGTCGCCGCGGTCGATGCGAGCATCCGGGCGACGTTGACCAATCCGGTACCGATCGCGGTCTGGGGCCTGATCGTGACGGCGCTGCTCGTCATCGGCACTATCCCGATCTTTGCCGGACTGGCGGTCGTCATGCCTATTCTCGGTCACGCGTCCTGGCATCTCTATCGCAAGCTGATTGTGACCGAGAGCTAGACGAAATCGGCATAGGCCGAAGCCGTCATCATTGGAACCGCGGGGCGGTTTCTTACGTTGATCCGCATCATCAGGAGATGCGGATCATGACGCGACTTACGCATATTTTCACTCGGTTCGCGGTTGTCGTTTCGGAATGGACCGGCAAACCGGCCATCTTCGTGCTTGCCCTGTTCTCCGTCGTTCTCTGGGGCGCGACCGGGCCGATCTTCGGCTACTCGGACACATGGCAGCTGGTCATCAATACCAGCACAACGATCGTCACCTTCCTGATGGTTTTCCTGCTCCAGAATGCGCAGACGCGCGATACGCGGGCCATCCAGGCCAAGCTCAACGAACTCATCCTGACGAGCGCGGCCGAGAACCGCTTTGTCGGGATCGAGAATCTTGACGAAGAGGATCTGAAGCACCTCGACCGGCTGGTCGAAAAGGCGGCAAAGCGCGAACCTGGACAAAGTCAGGGCAAGGCTGGCGAGAGTATCGAGTATGACCGCGCTATCGCGGCCAAATCCGCCGACAAAGGAAAGAGGCGGCGCGTCAGCCGCACCGCCTCAAGCAAAGCGCAATCGAAAGCGGGAAATTCTAGCCGAAAACCCGCTTGAAGATCGTGTCGACATGCTTGGTGTGATAGCCGAGGTCGAACTTTTCGCGGATATCTGCTTCCGAAAGGGCGGCGCGCACTTCCTGGTCGGCCAGCAGTTCCTCGAGGAAGTCCTTGCCTTCTTCCCAGACCTTCATGGCATTGCGCTGGACGAGGCGATAGGAATCCTCGCGGGATACGCCGGCCTGGGTCAGCGCCAGCAGCACGCGCTGCGAATGAACAAGCCCGCGGAACTTGTTCAAGTTCTTCATCATATTGTCCGGGTAGACCAGAAGCTTGTCGACGACGCTGGTGATGCGGGCCAGCGCGAAATCGAGCGTGACGGTCGCGTCAGGGCCGATCATGCGTTCGACGGAGGAGTGCGAGATATCGCGCTCGTGCCATAGAGCGACGTTCTCCATGGCCGGGATGGAATAGGAGCGGACCATGCGGGCGAGGCCCGTCAGGTTTTCCGTCAGCACCGGATTGCGCTTATGCGGCATAGCGGAAGAACCCTTCTGGCCCGGCGAGAAATATTCCTCGGCTTCCAGAACTTCGGTGCGCTGCAGATGGCGGATTTCGGTGGCGAGACGCTCGATCGAGGAGGCGACGACACCAAGCGTGGCGAAGAACATCGCATGGCGGTCGCGCGGGATGACCTGTGTGGAGACCGGCTCCGGCTTCAGGCCGAGGGCGGCGGCGACATGTTCCTCGACGCGCGGATCGATGTTGGCAAAGGTGCCGACGGCGCCGGAGATGGCGCAGGTGGCGACTTCCTCGCGCGCGGCGATCAGGCGCTGCTTGCAGCGCTCGAATTCGGCATAGGCGAGCGCCAGTTTCACGCCGAAGGTGGTGGGCTCGGCATGGATGCCATGCGAACGGCCGATGGTGACGGTGTCCTTGTGCTCGAAAGCGCGACGCTTCAGGGCCTCCAGCAGCTTGTCGATATCGGCGATGAGCAGGTCGCTGGCGCGCACGAGCTGGACATTGAAGCAGGTGTCGAGCACGTCCGAGGAGGTCATGCCCTGATGCACGAAGCGGGCGTCCGGTCCGACGATTTCGGCCAGATGCGTCAGGAAGGCGATGACGTCGTGCTTGGTGACGGCCTCGATCTCGTCGATGCGTGCGACGTCGAAAGTGGCCTTGCCGCCTTTTTCCCAGATCGTATCCGCCGCCGATTTCGGAATGACGCCGAGCGCGGCCAGCGCGTCACAGGCATGGGCCTCGATCTCGAACCAGATACGGAACTTCGTTTCGGGAGACCAGATGGCGACCATTTCCGGTCGGGAGTAGCGCGGGATCATAGGCTCAAAGCTTTCTTGGCTAACGGGACAAGGAGAACTCGGCGCCCCCATAACAAAGACGGGCGGCAATCACAATGTTTCATGGGCACAATGTTTAGCGGGGCTTCAACGCGCCCGTCGCGCAAGATAGGCCGAAACGGCTGTCAGGCATAGCAGGCCGAATGGCAGAAACAGGGTGAGGCCGAGGACGGCGAACTGGTAGACGGCGCTGGCGCCGGTGAACAGGAACTGGAAGATCCAGATAAGCGAGCCGAATGGCGCGTGCCAGCGCGAATAGAACCAGCGATAGTCCATGGCAAAGAGGAGGGCCGTCATGGCAGCGGTGCCGATGGAGAGGGCCAGAAAGAAGGCGGCAAAACGCGCGCTGGTCGGTCGCTGGCGGGCAAAACGCTGGGTGAGCGGCACGAGGACTGGCCAGGAGAGGGCGCCGCCGAAGAAGTAGACGAGGGTAAGCGCGCCAAGATGGCTGGTCAGAAGACCGTTCCGCACGTAAAGGGCGGCAAGTGCGGATACGGCCATGACAGAGCCCCAGCCGATTGCACCGCAGGCGATTTCAAGACAATGCGAGGCGACGGTCCGTACTCGGCCCGTCGCGATAAAGACATCGGTCGGATTAATTTGATCCAACGCGGCCTCGTTCGGCGGCAGCCCGGAGATCGCCGACCGTCTGACGATAGGCGTCGACCGATTCGCCCTTGAAGATCGCCGAACCGGCAACGAGGACATTGGCGCCGGAAGCGGTGATCAGAGGGGCTGTTTCAACGGAGACGCCGCCATCAACTTCCAGTTCGATCGGACGGTCACCGATCAGGGACTTGGCATTGCGGATTTTATCAGCCATGGCCGGAATGAACTTCTGGCCACCGAAGCCCGGATTGACCGACATGATCAAAATCAGGTCGATATCATCGAGCACGTTTTCCAGCACAGAAAGTGGCGTTGCCGGGTTGAGGGTGACGCCGACCTTCTTGCCGAGATGGCGGATCGTCTGCAGCGAACGATGCAGATGCACGCCGGCTTCGGCATGAACCGTGATGCGGTCGCAGCCGGCCTTGGCGAAGGCTTCCAGATAGGGGTCGGCCGGCGAAATCATCAGGTGGCAGTCGAAGGTCGCGGTCGTATAGGGGCGTAGTGCCTTGATGACATCGGCGCCGAAGGAGATGTTCGGCACGAAAT
The DNA here is from genome assembly GCF_009176305.1 of Martinezella dioscoreae. Classification (GTDB taxonomy): domain Bacteria; phylum Pseudomonadota; class Alphaproteobacteria; order Rhizobiales; family Rhizobiaceae; genus Rhizobium; species Rhizobium dioscoreae. The sequence goes on from NZ_BLAJ01000001.1 coordinate 1,232,797, forward strand.
GGCCGTCCATGACGTCGAGATGGATCCAGTCGGCACCGGCTTCGGTCACATCCTTGACTTCCTGCCCGAGCTTGGCGAAGTCGGCGGCGAGAATGGAAGGGGCAATACGGATCGGCAAGGTCATGGGTAGCTGAGCTCCAACTGATTATTTCGCGCCTGGATTAGCACCGCTATCGCGGGCAAACAACCGCCAGAACGGCTTACCTCAGTTCGATGGCGTCACCGGCACGAAGCTATTGCCCCGCCACTCCAGCAGGCGATAGGGATTTTCGGTCAATTCGTGGTTCTGTCCGAACGAGATCGGGCCGATCGCTGTTTGGAAAACTGTCCCCACGAGCTTTTCTGCGACGGGTTTATTGTCCGCCTTGGCGCTGTCGGCTGCCTGGCTGGCAATCTGAGCCGCTGCCGCGGCCGGCAGAGTATAGCCGTCAGGTTCGGTACCGGCCGCACGCATTGCCTGTACCGTGGGCTGAGCTGCCGGCAGGCTGGCATAGTCGGGCAGAGCGATTGCCTGCACACCCTCCAGCAAGGGAAGAGGCTGATCTGCGGCACGCATGGCATCGCCGCCCATCAGGGCCAGCGGAATATTCTCGCTCTTAACGTCGCGCGCGATCACGGCAACATCGCTGCGGTCGCCGCCGATGAAGACGCGTGTCGCACCCGCCTTTTTCAGTCGTCGCACGAGGGCGATCTGTTGATCCTGACCGGGGCGATAGGTATCGGTGAAGACCGGTTTTAGCCCCTTTTCCTCGAGCGCGTTGCGGATCGCGCCGACCAGTTCGCGACCGTGTATCGTACCGTCATCGATCAGCGCCATCGGTTCCGCGGCCCAATTTTTCAAAATGGTGTCGATCGCCACGGCCGCCTCGGCGCTATCGACCGGCGCGAGGCGAAAGAGCGGCCAGCCATTCTTCAGCGCGTCTTCCATGAGAATGCGCGAGCGTACGGAAACGGTGATGACAGGAATGCCGGCATCCTTGAGGCGCGGCAGTGCGCCTTCCAGGGTCTCCGTGCAGAGAAAGCCGATCGCGACTTGTGCTTTGGCGGCTACCAGCGCTTCAGCTGCGGCTCGGCCGCCATCCTCCGTGCAGGGCTCGTTGACCACGGTCGCCGTATCCTTTTGGGCCTGGATCGCGAAATTTGCGCCAGCGGTTATCTCTGCCCCGAGCGTCGCGAAATTACCGTCCTGCGGTGCGACCACGCCGACGTGAATTCCTGCGGCATAGCTGCTGCCGGCTGCCGAAAGCAGCGCAAGCAGGAGCGGAAGGCGACGCAGAACGTTCATCGATGGAGTATCCCGGACAATTTTCCTGCCCTATTTATCCGTCTGCGGGGCATCGTCAAAGAAAAAGCAGCAAAATCGCTCTGTTTTCAATAATGCTATTGTAGAAAAGCTAACACCTGACCGTCATATTGAATGTTAGGCAAGCACGACTCAACAAAGGAGACGGTGGTGCTAGACAGGCAACGTATGGACCCGGCGCTTTATCGCGATGCCATGAGCCGCTATGCGGGGCATGTGCAACTGGTGACGACGGCGCTCGGTGCTGAGCGGCGCGGCGTGACGATCACGGCGGCCTGCTCGGTATCGGACAGCCCTGCAACGGTTCTAATCTGCCTCAACAACAGCAACATTAAGAACGAGATCTTCTTCAAAAGCGGCATTTTCGCTCTAAATTCGCTCGGTGCGGATCATCAGGCCCTGGCCGATGCCTTTTCCGGCAAGACGCAGCTGACCGTCGATGAACGTTTCGCTACCGGCAAGTTCGAGACGCTGGTGACGGGTGCGCCAGTGCTTGCCGATGCTCTTGCCGCCTTCGATTGCCGTGTGATTGAGATCAAGCAGGCCTCTACGCACAACATCATCTTTGGCGAGGTGATGGCTCTACGCTATAGCGAGCCGAAGCCGGCACTCCTCTATATGAACCGGGGCTATCACGCGCTATAACCCCTGCAAGGGAGTTATCATGGCGGATCAGATTTTACCTTCGTTGCCGGGTTCGATCGATGAGACGATGGCGTTGCTCGGCGCTCATGACTATCTGGCCGGACGCACGCTCGGCACCGTTTTGTTTCTTGCATTGAAAATGAAGCGGCCGCTTTTCCTGGAGGGCGAGGCTGGTGTCGGCAAGACAGAAATTGCCAAGGTCTTGGCGAAGGCGCTCGACCGGCCGCTGATCCGCCTCCAATGCTATGAAGGTCTGGATGTTTCCTCGGCCGTCTACGAATGGAACTATCCGGCGCAGATGCTGGAAATCCGCCTCGCGGAAGCATCCGGCCTCACCGACCGCGACCGTATCGAAGCCGATATCTTTTCCGAGCGCTATCTGATCCGCCGGCCGGTATTGCAGGCACTGTCCGGTGTCGGCGGGCGTGCACCTGTTTTCCTGATCGACGAGCTTGATCGCACCGACGAGGCTTTCGAGGCATTCCTGCTGGAAGTGCTGTCGGATTTTCAGGTGACTGTGCCGGAACTCGGGACGATCCGGGCAGCAGAGCCGCCTGTCGTCATCATCACCACCAACCGGACGCGCGAAGTGCATGACGCCTTGAAACGACGCTGTCTCTATCATTGGGTCGATTATCCTGAGGCCGAACAGGAGCTTGAGATCATCCGCCGCAAGGTGCCTGGCTGCAATGAAGTGCTCTCGCGCCAGATCGTCGCTTACGTCCAGAAGCTGCGTACGCTCGATCTCTTCAAGAATCCGGGAGTCGCCGAGACGATCGACTGGGCGACCGCTTTAACGGAGCTCAATCGGCTGGCGCTGGATCCGGAGACCGTTTCGGATACGCTCGGCACCTTGCTGAAATATCAGGACGATATCGCCCGCATTCAGGGCGCCGAAGGCAAGCGTGTGTTGGACGAAGTCAAATCCGAACTGCTTGCGGCGGGATGAGCCATGGAGCCGAGTGCAGACGATGGCATCATCGTTGCGCCATCACCGCCCGGTGACGGGCGCCTCGCTGACAATATCGTGCTATTTGGCCGGGTGCTCCGCAGGGCCGGCCTGAAGATCGGTCCTGGGGCGATTGCCGACGCCATAGAAGCGGTCGAGGCCATCGGCATCGGTTCCCGCGAGGAGTTTCATGCTGCCCTCTGTTCCGTTTTCGTCAAGCGGCATGAAGATCTGGTCGTCTTCGACGAGGCGTTCCGGCTGTTCTGGCGCTCGCGCGATCTCGTTGCGAAAATGATCGCGATGATGTCGCCGGTCGCACCTGACCATCGCGAGAGGGAGAAGCCGAAACCGGGCGAGAGTCGGGCAAGCGATGCATTATTGAGCGATCGGAGCGACCGGAGCCCGCAGCGCGAGACGCCCGATATCGAGATAGATGCGCGATTTACAAGCTCCGGCAGCGAGGTACTGCGCCATCTGGATTTCGCGCAGATGTCAGCGGCAGAGATTGTTGTTGCCAAGAAGGAGCTGGAGAAGCTGCAGCTGCCGCTGGATCGTGTGCGCACGCGCCGTTTCGCACCATCTCGCACAGCGGCCAAGGTCGATCCGCGCGCGACAATGCGGTCCGCGCTGCGCACCGGAGGAGCGCTGATCCTGCCGCGCTTCCGGAAGCCGAAGGAAATCCAGCCGCCACTTGTGGTACTTGCGGATATCTCAGGCTCGATGAGCCAATACACGCGCATCTTCCTGCATTTCCTGCACGTGCTGACCGAGCGCCGCCGGCGTGTGCATACGTTTCTGTTTGGAACGCGCCTGACCAATGTCACCAGAGCGATGCGCCACAAGGACCCGGATCAGGCGCTGGACGAATGCGCGGCAGCTGTGCGCGACTGGTCGGGCGGAACGCGGATCGGCGAGACGCTAAAAGAGTTCAACAGATTATGGGCGCGCCGCGTGCTGGGGCAGGGCGCAATCGTGCTCTTGATCACCGACGGGCTGGAGCGCGAGGGCGTGGAATTGCTTAGCGCGGAAATGGATCGGCTGCATCGCTCCTGCCGGCGGCTCATCTGGCTCAATCCGCTCTTGCGCTTCGCGGGTTTCGAGGCCCGAGCGCGCGGTGTAAAAGCAATGCTGCCGCATGTTGACGAATTCCGTCCCGTTCACAATCTATTATCTCTAGCCGATCTCGTATCGGCGCTCACCGCCGGCCGCGCGGATATCTATGATCCGCGACGGTTTCTCGGCAAGCAATGAGGCTCCGATGTCAGATATATCCGAAAGTCTGGATCCGCTCGTGATTGCGGAGGAATGGGTGTCGGCGGGACGCAGCGTGGCCATGGCGACCGTTGTCGATACCTGGGGTTCTGCGCCGCGCCCGTCGGGCAGTCATCTCGTGATCGATGGCGAGGGTAATTTTCACGGATCGGTTTCCGGCGGCTGCGTCGAAGGTGCTGTCATCACCGAGGCACTGGACGTCATCGAAACGGGCAAGTCGCGCATGCTGGAATTCGGTGTCGCCGATGAAACGGCCTGGCGCGTGGGTCTTTCCTGCGGCGGCCGCATCCGCGTCTATGTGGAAAGGCTCGCCTGATGGATCGGCAGATACTGGCGCGGCTGAATGAGATGCGGCGCAGGCGGCAGGCGGCGATCCTTGTCACCGATCTCTCCGGAGGCCCGGATCGGCTCATCGTTGAAGGCGATGTGCTGGAAGGCTCACTCGCCGACGCCGCGGCATCGGCATTCCGTTCGGGCAAGTCAACAGCTCTCGAGGTGGACGGACAGAGCCTGTTCTTCAACGTGCATCTGCCGCCGCCGCGCATCGTTATCATCGGTGCCGTGCACATCAGCCAGGTTCTCGCGCGAATGGCGGCCCTAGCGGATTTCGATGTGACGATCATCGATCCGCGCACCGCCTTTGCAACGCCGGAGCGCTTCGAAGGCATAGACCTAATTGCCGACTGGCCCGTGGATACGCTGAAAGAGCGGCCGCTGGACAGCTATATGGCGCTGGTCGCCGTGACCCATGATCCCAAGATCGACGACGAGCCGATCATTCAGGCGTTGAAGACGGGCTGTTTCTATGTCGGCGCGCTCGGCAGCCGCAAGACGCATGCCAGCCGCCTGGAACGCCTGAAGCGGGAAGGCGTGAGCGAAGCTGAGCTTGGCCGCATCCATGCGCCGATCGGGCTCCCTATCGGTGCTGCAAGTCCGGCCGAGATCGCCGTCGCCATCCTGGCTGAAATCATCGGCTCGCTTCGCGGGCGGGATGTCTCGTCGCCAAAAGGCGGCTATCCATGATCTTCGGCGAATTTTTGACAATGGAGGCGGAGGGCGCTGTTCTCGCGCATTCCGTTCGACTGTCTGACGGCGGCTTTTCCAAGGGGCATAAGCTCACCGGCGGAGACATCGAGCGGCTCGCTGCGGCTGGAATTGACCGCGTTATCGCCGCGCGTATCGAACCGGGCGACCTCATGGAAGACGAGGCGGCCGAGCAGCTGGCGCGGGCAGTCGCCCCCGATCATCTGACTTTTTCTGAAGCCGCGACGGGACGGGTGAATGTCCATAGCACCGTCGACGGCCTGTTTGTTGCAAATCGTATAGCGGTCGATCGCGTCAACAATCTCGATCCGGCGATCACCCTTGCCTGTCTTGCAGACCATGTACCTGTTCGAGCAGGCGACATGGTGGCGACCTTCAAGATCATTCCGCTCGCCGTTTCCGGAGTCAAAATCGCTTCAGGTGTCGAAATTTTGCGGCGGATGCCGGTTTTCGAGGTCAAGCCCTTCATGCCGCACGCCATATCGCTTGTCGCCACGGAGCTGCCGTCGCTGAAGGCTTCGGTGATGGACAAGACGGCGCGGATATTATCGCAGCGACTGCAGCCTTCGGGCAGTGTGTTGCAGCGGGAAGAGCGGGTTGCCCATAGAGCAGCCGATGTTGCCGGCGCGATCCGTCGCGCTCTTGCTGCGCAGGACCGGCTGGCGAAACTGGTGATCGTTTTCGGAGCGTCGGCTGTCATCGATGCCGGTGATGTCATTCCGGAGGCGATCCGGCTTGCCGGCGGCGAGGTCATTCAGGTCGGCATGCCAGTCGATCCGGGTAATCTGCTGGTGCTTGGCAGGGTGGGCGACATTTATGTCGTCGGGGCGCCGGGATGCGCGCGCAGTCCGAAGGAGAATGGCTTCGACTGGGTGCTGGATCGCATATTAGCCGGCGAACAACCGACGCGGCGGGATATCAGTGCCATGGGCGTTGGAGGGCTGCTCATGGAAATTCAATCACGCCCGCGGCCGCGCGACATCGTCAACAAACCGCCGTCGGAGATCTCGGTTGCCATCGTCCTGCTGGCTGCGGGAAAGGCGAGCCGCATGGGTGAGGGGGGCTCGCACAAGCTTTTGGCGGAATTCGACGGCGTGCCGCTAGTTCGTCGTTCGGCATCCGTGGCTATAGCAAGCGGCGCATCTCATGTCGTTGCAGTCACTGGACATCGCCGCGAAGAGATCGAAGACGCGCTAAACGGCCTTACCATTGAGGTCGTATTCAATCCCGATTATGCCTCAGGCATGGCCAGCTCCCTCGTTGCCGGTGTGGGTACGCGGGCAGCTCAAAAGGCCGATGGTGTTCTTGTCATGCTGGCCGATATGCCCGGCGTCACCAGCGATGATCTGAAAGCCCTGATGGCGGCCTTCTGGGAGGCGAACGGCCAGGCGATCGTGCGGGCGGTATCGGGCGGCAAGCGTGGCAATCCCGTCATCCTGCCGCGGTCGGTCTTGAACGCCGTGATGCGGCTGGAAGGCGATGTGGGCGCCCGGCATATCATCGAAACATCGGGGCTTCCGGTCATTGATGTCGAGATTGGCGAGGCGGCACATCTCGATGTAGATACGCCTGAGGCCGTTGTTGAGGCCGGTGGGATTTTGAAGGGGTAGAGTGGGGAATGGACAATATCGATATCGAGGAGATGTTTCAGTCGCTCGGGCCGATCACCATCAAACGGATGTTCGGCGGCAAGGGGATCTACCATATGGGCCGCATCCTGGCGCTCGAAGTGGACGACGAGATTCTCCTGAAAGCGGACGATGCCAGTGCCTCCCAATTTGAGGCCGCCGGCGCGCGACGCTGGGCCTACGAAGGCAAGAAAGGCAAGGCCGTCAACATGCCCTATTGGTCGATACCCGACGACGCGTTCGACGATCCGGATGAAATGGCGCGTTGGGTGCGGCTGGCCTATGAGGCTGCGCTTCGCTCGGATAAATAGGCGTCAGCGGAAATCCGCTTCGCTCAAATGGGCGATCGTTGTCTTGGCGAATTCTGAAAGCTGAGCCGGTAGCTCGCCGCGGCCGAACCAGCCGAAATCGGAGAGCTTGTCCGGTTCCATCAGTCGGGGTTCGCCGGAGAAGTCCCTGCATACGTAGATCAGCGAGATCCAGTGCTGTCGCTCGGCCTCGATGATGACTTCTTGCGTGCAAAGATAATCGATCCTGTCGATGGAGAGGCCGCTTTCCTCTTCCGCTTCGCGAATCGCGGCCTTGGCGGCAGGCTCCATATGATCGACCTTGCCGCCGACGATGCTCCAGCATCCGGCTTCCGGTGCCTTGAGGCGGCGATAGAGCAAAAGCTTGCCGTCCCGCAAGATTGCGAGACCGGTTCCTAGTCCTGGGAAATCGATGCCGGGCTTGCCCAATATTCAAATCCCGAGATTGGACGCAACATCCGGCAAGCCGATCTGCTGCGTGTCTGAGCGGGATCTATCAGCCCTTGGCGTTTGCCACGATGAGCATGAAAGCCGGGATATCATCGCCGAAGCCGACCGGCGTCGGACCGTCATCCTGATCGCGATAGCGGTTGCGGCGCTCGCGGTGATCGTCATTGGCAGCAGGAAAGGGCCGGTGGCTGTTGCGAGAACCGTTATGGGATCTGTTATTGTTGTTCTCAGACTTGCGCTCGTTCTTCACGCTTTCGGCCTTTGCTGGTGCTGCTTCGATCGCTATGACGTCATTATCCTCGACGTCGATATCAGATTTATGACTCGAGGCGTTGCGGCCTCCACGGCTGCGATCCCGATCGCGGCCCTTACCCTTCTGGTCGCGGCGGCGGGACGAACGGTTATCGTCGCTGCTCTCGTCTGCTGGTGGCAGAGCCGAAAGATCGCCGTTCAGCCACTGAACGTCTTCACCAATGAGCTTCTCGATGGCGTCGACGTGCTTGGTGTCGCGCTTCGTCACGATGGTGAAGGCGGCGCCGGAGCGGCCGGCGCGACCGGTGCGGCCGATACGGTGAACATAGTCTTCCGAATGGATCGGAACATCGAAATTGAAGACGTGGCTGACATCGGGAATGTCGAGGCCGCGTGCTGCGACGTCGGAGGCAACGAGCAGCTGCAGGTTTCCATCCTTGAAGTTCTGCAGCATGGTCATGCGCGAGCGCTGATCCATGTCACCATGCAGCGCGCCGGCGGAAAAGCCGTGGCGATCCAGCGAGCGGAAGAGGTCGGACACGTCCTTCTTGCGATTGCAGAAGATGATAGCGTTCTTCAAATCCGTCTGGGCGCGGATGAGATCGCGCAGCGTGGCGCGTTTCTCGTAATCCTTGCCGTGGGAGGCAACGAAACGCTGCGTCACGGTCTTGGCCGTCGATGCCGGCTTGGCGACTTCAACGCGTTCCGGGTTCTGCAGGAAACGATCGGCTAGCTTCTGGATTTCCGGCGGCATCGTTGCCGAGAAGAACAGGGTCTGACGCGTGAAGGGGATGAGCTTGGCAATGCGCTCGATATCCGGGATGAAGCCCATGTCGAGCATACGGTCGGCTTCGTCAATTACGAAGATCTCGACGGCGCTCATCAGCAGCTTGCCGCGTTCGAAATGATCCAGCAGACGGCCGGGCGTGCAGATCAGCACATCGGCGCCACGCTCCAGCTTACGATCCTGCTCTTCGAAGGAAACGCCGCCGATCAGAAGGGCAATGTTCAGTCGATGGTTCTTGCCGTACTTCTCGAAGTTTTCGGCGACCTGCGCTGCGAGTTCGCGCGTCGGCTCCAGAATAAGCGTCCGCGGCATGCGAGCGCGGGCGCGACCCTTTTCCAGCAGCGTCAGCATCGGCAGCACGAAGGAGGCCGTCTTGCCGGTTCCGGTCTGGGCAATGCCGCAGATGTCACGGCGCTGAAGCGCAAAGGGGATTGCACCGGCCTGGATCGGAGTCGGTGTGGTGTAGCCCGCGTCAGTCACCGCGGAAAGGACTTTTTGGCTCAGGCCAAGGTCAGCAAATGTTGTCAAAGGGAAATCTAATTCCGTCTTGGTTCAGTCGAACACCATGAGTCGACACGCAGGAGCGTGCCGCAATGCAGCGCGACATAGAACCAAATACCCGGGAAGTCAAGGAAAGCAGGCGCTTCAACAGCCTCGAAGTTCATTGATAACGCAATTTTTGGATTAGTGCCATCTTTGTTGCGCGTTTGTCACAATTCCGGCAGCTAAATTGCGCCCAATCCGCTGATGTAACTTGCGAGTTTCGTGCCGGCACCGATGAAATACATCGGGTCTATGGGATGTCCGTTCTCGCGCACTTCATAATGCAGATGTGTTCCTGTCGAGCGCCCGGTACTGCCGGCCAGACCGATCGCATCGCCGGCGCCGACCTTGTCGCCGACTTTGACGAGCACCTGTTCCATATGCCCATAGCGAGTGGAGATGCCGTCGCCGTGGTCGATCTCCACCATGTTGCCGTAGCCGCCGGTCCATCCAGCCGAAACCACCTTGCCGGGAGCGGTAGCCTTGATCTTCTCACCGGGACTGAAATGGAAATCCGTGCCGGTGTGAAGTGCCAGCGTGCCGAAGAATGGATCCTTGCGATTGCCAAAAGGACTGGTGACGAGCTTGCCCGGCGCCGGGTTGCGGAAGGGTAGGCTTTCGGCCGCCCCCCGAACTGTTTCCAGATGTGTCAGGGCGGTATCGAGTTCCGCCATGGATCGTTCGAACTGGTCGACATTTTCGGGAGGTGCGTAGGGACCGCCCATACCGTCATCCGCATCGTCACGCGCAATGCCGGCGACCTCGTTCGGCACTTTGATCCCGACATTCTGCATGATCGATTGGATTGAGGTGGCAGTTTCCGACGCATCGGCGGTGAGATTGTGGATGCGGGACAACTGATCCTGTTCGATATGCTTCAGCGACAGCGTCACCTTCGAGAAGACCCGATCGGCACGGTCGGCAACGGTTTCGGGGGCAGGGACGTAGGCAAGCGTGGAGTTGTCGGGTGTCGCGTCAGCCGGCTTGCCGCTCATGAGAAGCTTTTCGATTGCCTTGGGTGACGTCAGCTGCGCATGTTCATTCTTTGGCGCGGCAGCGTCGGCATCGGAATGCGCGCCCTTGCCGGTCAGGCCGGAGTTCTCTGCCCGGTCGAGCAGGGTGCTGAGCTTACCGTTGCGTGATGAGAGTTGCTGCTGCTGTTCGATCAGCTTGTCGACCTTTTCCTCCACCACCTGCTGATCCAGAAGCTGGCGAGAGGTGACGCGATCGACCTGGGCGCGCAGGGCGGCGATACGGTCTTCATAGTCATATTGCATGCGCGCCTGGCGGGCCATCGTCGCGCCGATCAGATCGTCACGCAGAACAAGATAGGACGTAGCAAGGAGATAGCCGATCGAAAAAATTCCGACCATGCAGACGGCAATAGCCGCCATCCATGGGCGCACGGTCATGTGGCGCACCGTATCGCCGCTGGCGAGGATGATAGTGTGATGTCGCCTTTGCTTGCCGAAAACCCGGTTCTGAGGCTTTGCTGTCACCGAGACTCTCCCAATCGGTGCCCTTTGGCACCCGATGGAAGTACACGGCATTATGGTTAATGAATGCTTTCTATAGCAGTATTAAATACCGGAAAAAGCCATTTTACGTTAGTATATCAAGCATTGCTTGTAGATGTCAGTGAACGGTAGAAAGAGGGCGTCAGTCCGGCTTCCGCCCGGGCGATATCGTTGAACGGTGCCTTCAGCGAGCCGCGAAAATTAGCGCGCACCAGCTCCTGGAAGGTTCGGGCCGGATCGCGCTTTTCCCGCGCGCACAGGAAGCGAAACCATTTCGCACCGACGGCAACATGGCCCTTCTCGTCATTATAGATGACGTCGAGTATGGCGGCGCTTTCGAGATCGCCGGTTTCGCGCATCTTTGCTTGAAGGGCCGGCGTCACGTCCAAACCTCTCGCTTCGAGGATCAGAGGCACGACCGCTAGGCGCGCGGTCAGATCGGTGCGGGTCGCATGGGCCGCCTGCCACAGACCGTCGTGGGCCGGCAGATCGCCATAATCGGCACCCAACTCGCGCAGGCGCGCCCGCACCATGCGAAAATGCTTGGCTTCCTCGAAGGCAACCTGCATCCAGCCATCAAAGAAGGAATTGGGGACCGGTCCCGTCGCAAAACGCGCGACAATGTCCAATGCGAGATCGACGGCATTCAGCTCAATATGGGCGATGGCATGCAGGAGCGCGATGCGGCCTTTCAGCGTATGCAGCGAGCGCTTCTCCATGTTTTTCGGTGGCACAAGCTCCGGCTTTTCGGGCCGACCGGGCCGATCGGCGAGCGGCGGGTCGAGCGGCGAACGCAGCGACAGGGTGCGGGCAAACCAACGTGTCGCCGATTCCTGGGCGAGCTCGGTCTTTATATCGAGATCGGCCGAACGGATGGCGGCGATGGCGCCGCCGCGCAGCGACGTGAAGGTTTCGGGACTGCCGGACATGCCTTCAAAGTTCCTTGGCCGCAGCGAGAACGGCTTCGGCGTGTCCGGCGACCTTGACCTTGTCCCATATTGCAGCGATGCGCCCATCGGCGTCGATCAGGAAGGTCGAGCGCACCACACCCATATAGGTGCGGCCATACATGCTTTTTTCCCGCCAGACGCCATAGGCCATCGCCATGGTCTTTTCCTCGTCGGAGGCGAGCGGCACGGAAAGCGCATGCTTCTTGACGAATTTATCATGGCTTTTCACAGAATCGGGAGAGACGCCAAGGAGGGCAACGCCGAGTTTTGCGAAATCGGCTGACAGTGCCGTGAAGGTAATCGATTCCGTCGTGCAGGCGGTGGTGTCATCCTTGGGATAGAAATAGATCACCAACGGCTTGCCGGCAAAATCGGCAAGGTGAACGCGATCGCCGCCGTCGCGCGGAAGATCGAAATCCGGTGCCTTATCGCCGATGTTCAGTTGAATCGGAAAAACTTCCGCCACGGGAAAACCTTTCTTTTGCCGGTTTTTTAGATGACACTTGAGGTAAGGCATATATACTGCTCGCGTGTGCCGTCCAATGGGACGCAGCGTCACCAACAAAATTGTATAAGTGAAAGGCACGCGCAGGAGTGATCCGAGGCGAAAAGGTAACATTCCGCAAAAAGGATCTCGTGTCGCTCGACCATCTGCCGTCCGCTCAGGTCGAAGATCCGTTGATCGTGCACGTGCCGGAGCGCCGTCGACGCAGGCGATCGCATGTTTGGCATGTCTGCCGCATAACGCTGGTTTTCTTTGCGTTTCTCGCCATCATTCTCGGTGCCGTCATCGCGACCATCGAAGGTGGTATCTTCGATGCGCCGCTGTCACAGAAAGCGCAGACGGCTCTCGATCAGGCCATCGGCCCGCGTTACAAGGCAGAGGTCGGCGCGACCGTGATCCGATTTACCTCCGACCTGCGCCTGGCACTGGAGGCACGCGACGTCAATGTCGTCGATCAGGAGAGCGGCAAGCATCTGTCGACGATGTCAGCCGTCAATATGGAGCTGGACCCCTTGGCCCTCATCGAGGGCAGGGTGGAAGTGGCAAGTGTAGCGGCAGAGGGGATCGCGCTCGATACCTCACTGCTGCCGCAAGGCGACCCGGTGGATTTGACCGCCTTGCGCGTCGATGCTTTACCCAAGGCCTTGAATGCGGCCTTCGACAATCTCGATTTTCTCGAACACTTCGTCCAGCGCGGCGGCACGAATTCCGTGCGCATTTCCGGCTTCTCGATGAAGCTGGCGCGACAGGAGGGGGATCCGATCTCCCTCGTCGTCGACAACCTCACATTTGAGCGGGCGGCACCGAATTCTTTGCATTTATATGGCCAAGTCGCGCTCAACGGGTCCGTGGCGCTTCTGGATGTGAGGGCGGATCAAAACGAGACCGGTCACAGCTCGTCGCTGACGGCGAGGATATCGAATCTCGATCTCAAGCCACTCACGATGACCTATGACCCGAACGGGACGCCGCGACAGGGTCTGATGACCTTCGGGGACATCACGCTTTCGGCCGTCAAGGGCGAGGCAGGCATCGATCCGAAGCTGAGCGCCACCATCAATGTCCAGCCCGGCGTCCTCTATATGGACCATGATATGCAGGAGTTGACGCAGGCCAATATCAACCTCGCCTACAACTTCGATCACCAGACTTTGGAGATTGCGCCGTCAAAAGCGCAGTTCCTTCGGACGATCGCGCCCTTTTCCGGCGCGGTCATCGATCTCGATCGTGTCGACGCCAGTGCAGGCAAGGGTTTCGGCATCGATTTCGTGATCAAGGACGGTGTTGCCGCTTCGTCTCTCTCGGGGGAAAAGCCTGTCAGCTTTGATGGCCGCGCCACAGGGCGGTTTTTTTCCGCAACGAAGGAATTCCAGTTCGACAATCTCGGCATATCGACGCCGCAAGGCGCCCTTTTCGGCTCTCTGCATATGAAACTCGGCGACAGCTCGCCGGAAATCAGTTTCGGCGGCCGGGCGGACAAACTCGACACAACTGTTGTCAAGCAGCTTTGGCCTTTCTGGATGGCTTCGAAACCCCGGGTCTGGGTCGAGGGCAATCTTTTCGGTGGCTCGGTGACCAATGCTGCCATATCGGTCTTCATTCCGGCCGGACGACTGCGAGAGGCATCGCAGACCGGCAAGCTGCAGCTTGGCAAAAACGAGCTGCATATCGCCTTCGACATAGATGGCGCACGGATGAACGTTCCCGGCGAAATTCCGCCGTTGCGCGATACCAAGGCCCATTTCGATCTGACCGGTCCGAATATGGTCGTCGATATCGCCACGGCCACGTCTTATTTCCCGACGGGCCGCACGATCACGCTGAGTGACAGCAGCTTCTCGATCCCGGCGACCTACGACAAGCCGCTGATGGCCGATCTTGATTTGACGATTTCAGGCTCCGGCGATGCGATCGGCGAACTTCTGACCTACAAACCTCTGGAGGTGCTGCAGCGGACCGAGTTCAAGCCGGAGGATTTCAACGGCAAGATCGTCGCCAAGGTCGATGCCAGGATAGGGCTCATCAAGGATCAGCAGCCGCCCCCGCCGGAGTGGCAGGCGAAGCTCAATCTCGACAATGTCGACCTGCTGAAGCCGATGAACAATCGCAAGATCGACAATCTGACCGGCGTGATCTCGGCCGATCCGCAATCCGTGCATCTGCAAGCCCAGGCCCAGATCGACAGTATTCCGGCCCAGATCGACATGGTGGAGCCGACCGACAGCAAATCGCCGGTCAAGCGCGCCCGCGTGATCACAGCAACGCTGACCGATGCGCAGCGCAACACCGTTCTACCCGGACTTCGGGATATAATTGATGGGCCCGTCAAAGTGGAGTTGACGCGCATCGACGACGACCGCCAGGGTGTCAAGGTCGATCTCGGCAAAGCGGCTCTGACCGTGCCGTGGGTGGGCTGGTCGAAGGGCAGCGGCATTGCGGCGACCGCGCAGTTCGAGGCTTCCGGTCCGGACAGCCAGACGACGCTCAAGAATTTCACGCTCAAGGGCGATGGGTTCGGCGCCAGCGGCGATCTTCTGATCAGCAAGGGGAGCCTTACCTCGGCAAGCTTCGACAGCGTGAAGCTCTCGGCGCTCGATGATTTTGCCCTCTCGCTGAAGCGGGGCAAGGGTGGGGGCTACGACGTGGCGATATCGGGCAGTTCCGCCGACATACGTCCGATCCTCGCGCGCCTGAAGGCGTCCACATCGGGCGGCCAGCAGAGTTCGGACGGAGACGCTTCGGCGAGCGCGACCGTTCGTGCCAATCTCGACAAGGTCATCGGCTTCAACGATGAGACCATCGGCAATGTCAAGGGCGTCTATTCGATCGCCGGCGGCAAGACGACGGCTGCGGACTTTTCCGGTGTGACCCGTAGCGGCGAAGCGCTCGTTACCCAGATGAGCAAAGGCGCCAACGGCGTCATCCGTATCACGAGCGGCGATGCCGGTGCCGTTGCGCGTTTCACCGATCTCTACAGGCATCTGCAAGGTGGATTGCTCAATCTGTCGCTGCGCTCGATCGGGCAGGATGATTGGGACGGTTCGCTCGACATCCGCAACTTCTCCATCATCGACGACAAGAAACTCTCGACCATCGTATCGACGCCGAGCGGAAAGAACGGCAAGAGCCTGAATTCGGCCGTGAAGCAGAATATCGATACGCGTTCGCAGAATTTCGAGCGCGGCTTTGCGCGGCTGGTGATGCGCGATGGAGTGCTCTCCGTCGAAAATGGCGTGGTGCGGGGCGTACAGGTCGGAGCGACGTTCCAGGGCGTGCTGAAGGACGCCGATGGCAAGATGGACATGACGGGGACCTTCATGCCCGCCTATGGCCTGAACCGGCTGTTCGCGGAAGTTCCGATCGTCGGCTTCATCCTGGGCAATGGCAGCGATCGCGGCCTGATCGGCATTACCTTCAGATTGACCGGTACGATCGAGAAATCGAACCTGCAGATCAATCCTCTCTCGATCATCGCGCCAGGTGTTTTCAGGCAGATATTTGAGTATTGAAGCGGCGCGAAGCTTAGGCTCCGCCTTTCGATAGCAGAGGCAGGGCAGATTATTTCTCTTCCGCCAGTCGCTCTCGTATGCGTTCCGGCCCGCCGTTCATGCGCCGTGCGAATGGTCGATCGGGGTCCACGATGCGCCAAAACGGAGCCGTGCCGTTTTGACTGATCTGCACCAAATGTCGCTGAACGGTGACAGGGCAGCAGGCATCGGCACCATATTGCCTGGCAAGCGCCTGTCTTACTCCCGCAATATCGGACAACCGACCCGGTGGCGCTGCCCAGAGGGCGCGGGCGAGCATCTGCTCGCTGGGAATCAACATGCTTTGCGTAAGGTTTCGGCCTTTGCGCCTCGTTTTGATCACCGGCAATTCATCCATAAGTCACCTCCGAGCATGCGATCTGGACTGAGGACGAATAGGCGGGCCGTAATCCGACATCGGGATGAAAAAATCATCCGGCCAGCGGTGATAATGTTCTGCATCTGCACCGGCACAAATGATAAAGCCGGCGCGAGGGCGCCGGCTCTCTTTGTTCTCTTTCTATTCAGACGCTCAAGCGGCCGGACGGATCAGGATGTGCTTCTTCTTGCCGAGAGAGAGCTTGATGACACCATCGGCTGTGACTTCGCCGGTACCAATCACCTTGCGCTCGTCGCTGATGGCCTGATCGTTGATGCGTACTGCGCCGCCCTGAACATGGCGGCGAGCTTCGCCATTCGAACCGGCAAGACCGGCGCGCACGATCAGAGCCAGCAGGCCGATGCCAGCTTCGAGTTCGGAGGAGGGAACATCGATCGACGGAAGGTTTTCGGACAGGCCACCTTCCTCGAAGGTCTTGCGTGCCGTTTCGGCTGCCTGTTCGGCTGCCGCGCGGCCGTGAAGGATCGCCGTGACTTCGGTCGCGAGGATCTTCTTGACCTCGTTGAGTTCGGAGCCTGCGATGGCTGAAAGCCGTGCGATTTCATCTATCGGCAACGTCGTGAACAGCTTGAGGAACCGCGGAACATCGGCATCCTCGGTGTTGCGCCAATACTGCCAGAAATCGTAGACCGGCAGCAGGTCGGCATTCAGCCAGACAGCGCCGGAAGCCGATTTGCCCATCTTGGCACCCGAAGAAGTGGTCAGCAGCGGCGAGGTCAGAGCAAAAAGCTGCTTCGTCCCCATGCGGTGACCGAGATCGATGCCGTTGACGATATTGCCCCACTGATCCGAGCCACCCATCTGCAGGCGGCAATCATAACGCTTGGCCAGTTCGACGAAGTCGTAGGCCTGCAGGATCATGTAGTTGAATTCGAGGAACGACAGCGACTGTTCGCGGTCAAGTCTCGTCTTCACGCTGTCGAAGGACAGCATGCGGTTGACCGAGAAATGACGGCCGACATCGCGCAGGAATTCAAGATAGTTCAGCGAGCGCAGCCATTCGGCATTGTTGATCATCAAGGCTGCGTTACTCGGCTTGTTGTAGTCGAGGTAGTTCGAGAAGCAGCGCTTGATCGAAGCGATATTGTCTTCGATCATGTCGATGGTCATCAATTTGCGGGCTTCCTCCTTGAAGGAGGGATCACCGACCATGCCGGTGCCGCCGCCCATCAAGGAGATCGGCCGATGGCCGGTCGCCTGCAGCCAGTGCAGCATCATGATCTGGGTGAGGTGGCCGACATGCAGGCTCGATGCCGTCGGATCATAGCCGATATAGGCCGTCACGGTTTCCTTGGCGAAGAGGTCGTCGAGGCCGGCTTCATCGGAAATCTGATGAATGAAGCCGCGCTCTTGCAGGGTTCGCAGGAAATCGGATTTGAACTCAGCCATGATCTTGGTCTCTCGATGCCGCAACTCTGGAAGGCGCGGCGAAGTCGCTATTGTTTGATGTCGCGGGGCGCGTTTATCACCGATTTACCGGCGCGTCACCATTTTGGTGGGGAGGACGACAAGTTTCGGCGCCAGCGGGATGTGTAAACGAGCGTTTCTGAACGTCAATAGATCGTAACATCGCCGCGAAGCCGCCGGGAATAAGTCGCGCATTCGCCCGAATCAAATCCTAATGATTTCCTGTTGATCCCGTACGCACCTCATGTTTCGTGAAAGAAACCGGTATGTCGCCTCTGCTTTCGAAGATGGGATTGTCATCCAAAAAGACGATCTGGGCTTTTTTTGCCATGATGTTGGTTTTGGCCGGTATCGCTGCTGCGAATCCGGCCGAAGCTCAAGGTTCCCCTGAAAAGAGAATAGCGCTTGTCGTGGGTAACGCCGCCTACACGGTGGGTGCGCTTCCGACGCCGGCCAATGATGCCGGCCTGATCGCGCAGACGCTGCAGGCTGCGGGCTTCGATGTGATCGGCGCGCGCGACCTCGACCAGAACGGGTTGCGCGACGCGATGCGCGACTTTCTGACGAAAGCCAACGCGTCAGGTCCCAATACCGTCGTCTTCGTCTATCTGGCGGGCTATGGTGTGCAATATCAGGGCGACAATTATTTCGTGCCTGTCGATGCACAGATCGCCAATGCCACGGATGTCCCCGTCCAGGCAGTCCGCGTGAGCGACTTCACCAAATCGCTGTCCGCCATTAACAATCGTGGCAGCATCGTCGTGCTGGATGGGGCGAGGGCCAATCCGTTTGTGCAGTCCAATCAGCCGCTGGCCGGCGGTCTGGCGCTGGTCGATCCCGACGTCAACCAGCTGATTGCCTTCAATGCGGCGCCTGGCACGGTCGCACCGCAGGAGGCCGGTCCGTATGGTTCCTATGCGCATGCGCTGGCGGAGATGATCCGTGTTGGCGGCCTTTCGCTTGATGACGTCTTCGATCGCACACGGTTGCGGGTCGGCGACTTGACCAAGGGCGCCGAGATTTCCTGGGACGCCTCCAAGTTCAAGAACGCCTTTACTTTCTTCGATCGCGGTCCGAATGCACCGGCTGCTGTGGTGTCGAGCACCGAGGATGTGGCAAACCGGACGAAGCCCATTCGCGATTTCGACGAGCGTGATGCCTATTTCGCCGCGCTCGATCGCGACACGCTGCAGGGCTATGAGGATTTTCTGGCCGCCTATCCGAACGACTCCATGGCAAGGCGTGTCCGAGCCATTGTCGCCGCCCGCCGCGAGGCTATCACCTGGCGCGAGACCTGGATTGCCGATACGCCTGAGGCCTATTGGTCTTATCTGAGGCGTTATCCGCGCGGTCCCCATGTGTGGGATGCCCGCCGCCGTCTCGAGCATTTCGAGGCAGCCCTTGAGCCGCCGCCATCCTTCACCGTCATCGAGTATGATGTGCCGCCACCGCCACCGCCGGAAGTGGTCTATGTCGACCGTCCCGTGCTTTATTTTGATGATGCCGATTTCGGTTATGCCCCGCCGCCGCCCGTCGTTTTCCTTGCGCCACCGCCGCCGGATTTCGTCGTGCTGCCGCCGCCGCCGCCCGCGGTCGATCTCTACGTGTTGCCGGCGCCGGTCTTCGTTCCGGTCCCTGCATGGGTCGAGCCGCCACGCGATATCGCGCCGCCGGAAAACAACATCATCTTCAACAACATCCACAATACGGTCGTGAACAATACGACGGTCATCAACAACAATACCACCGTTAACGAGAATGGTGCGGCACCTGCCACATCGGGGCTGACGACGGGACAGAAACTCGCCGGTGCGGCTGTCATCGCCGGAGCAGGGGCTGCAGCACTGCATGTTGCTTTGCCGCCATCGGTACAGAAGAAGGCGGCAGTTCTGCAAAAGCAGAATCCTGCCGCGGCTGCCAAGACGGTGCCTGGAGCCGCTCCGGCGGTCACGCCTTCAGCCCAGCCACAAGGCGGAAATGCTGCTGCCCATGTGCTTCCCGGCGCCAATGGCCAGCCCCTGCCGGCTGGTGGCAAGCTGCCTGTCAATCCGGGAGCCGCTCAGACGAAGCCGGGGCAATCGCCACAAGCTACGCCGAATGCGGTGCATAATCCGGCTGTTGCGACTCAACCTGCCCAGCAAGGCACAAATGCCAATGCGCACGCGCTTCCCGGCGCGAATGGTCAGCCTTTGCCAGCCACGGGCAAGCCAGCCAACCCTGGCGCGGCTCAGACGAAACAGGCTCAACAGCCTCAGACCACGCCGAACGCCAAAGCCCATGCGCTTCCCGGCGCGAAGGGACAACCGCTGCCGGCGGTTGGCAATGCACCTACCGTGAAGGGGCAAAACCAGATTGCCAAGACCCCGGCACCCCAAGCAGCGCCGAGCGGCAAACCAAATCCGGTTGCCGCTGTACCGAAGCCCAATGCGCATGCCCCAGCAGCGCCGGCCGTCGCCGCCAGAACGCCGGCGAAGCCCAAGGCGGTCCCCAGCAACCAAGCTCGGGTCAACAGTCAGCCTCATGTCGCTGCCGCCCCGCCCCGGCAAGCCAATCCGGCTCCTGCACAGCCCAAACCCGCGCCCCATGTGGTGGCACAGGCACCCAAGCCACAGGCTCAACCGAAGCCGCAACCGCAGCCGAAGGTCGTGCAGCAGCAGGTGAAGAGACCACCTCCGCCTCCGCCGCAGAAGCCTCCGGAAAAGAAGAAGTGCGGCGCACCCGGCCTGCCGGCATGTCACTGACCGATAATACCAAGCGGTAATCTGGAGGCCCGCTTCGGCAGGCCTTCGCATTCAATATCGTCGCTTGATCGGCTTGTTGAAATCAGGCCGAGCGGTTAGCACTGAGCCGCCGGTTGTCAATCGACGCTGGCATGCACGTTATGGCAGGCTGCAGATCCATCACGAAAACAGGCAGGCAGATGAGTGACACCATCATACTCGAAACCCCGCGCCTCGTTCTGACGATGTGGGACAAGGGGGATGCCGAAGTGATTCGGCAATTGCATTCGACCATCGAGACCACGCGCTATCTCTCGGGTGCGGCGCCTTGGACGCTGGAAAAGGCCGAGGAACGGCTGAAAAGCTGGTTCGATGAACAAGCGCGAGATAGATGGCACGACCAAATACAAGATGCTGCGGCGTGAAGACGGCCGCTTTATTGGCCGCGCCGGCTTTTCGCGCTTCCAGGAGAGAGGGCGAGGCGAGTTCGAACTCGGCTATTCGCTTCGGCAGGACGCGTGGGGCAATGGCTATGCCACCGAAATCGCCGGCGCACTCGCGCAGTGGTTTTTCCGCCGCGGCTTTGCCGATCGGTTCATCGCATTCACACATCCCGAAAACGTTGCTTCGCAGCGAGTTCTCCAGAAAATCGGCATGCAGTACGAAGCGCCGATCGTTGTCAGCGGCACTCCAGGCCTTTGTTTCAGGATGTCACACTAGGAGCAGTTCCGGCAAAAAATGCGCGGCGGATTTTCGACCGGAATGCGTAAAAGAGCGAAATTGAGCGCTTCCGTGTTTCAAAAAACGCGGAAACGCTCTGAGAGGGGCTTCTTAGCGGATGCGCTTGGCGGCCGGTTCCGGCACCAGTTCGCCATTCAGGCGACGATCGAGATAGTCCTCGCATTCGCCGAGCAGCGTTTCGACCTGGCCGTTGAAGAAGTGGTTGGCGCCCGGCACGACCTTGTGCGTGATCAGGATGCCCTTCTGTGTCTTCAGCTTCTCGACGAGGCCGTTGACGTCCTTTTCCGGGGCAACCTTGTCCGCATCGCCGTTGATGATCAGGCCGGACGACGGGCAGGGTGCGAGGAAGGAGAAATCGTAGATATTCGGCTGCGGCGCGATCGACATGAAACCTTCTATCTCGGGGCGACGCATCAGCAACTGCATGCCGATCCACGCACCGAATGAGTAACCGGCAACCCAACAGCTCTTCGAATCGGGATGGAGGCTCTGTACCCAGTCGAGTGCAGAGGCAGCATCGGAAAGCTCGCCGGCGCCGTGGTCAAATTCGCCCTGGCTGCGGCCGATGCCGCGGAAATTGAAGCGGAGCGTGGTGAAGCCGCGCTTCTGGAACATATAGAAGAGCTGGTAGACCACCTGATTGTTCATCGTGCCGCCGAACTGCGGATGGGGATGAAGGATAATCGCGATCGGGGCGCTCTTTTCCTTGGAGGGCTGATAGCGGCCTTCAAGGCGACCAGCGGGGCCGTTGAAAATTACTTCGGGCATCGATACTCCGGCTCTTCTTTTTCTGCGTTCAAACCTTACGGCACGCAGCAAGTTGACTTGACGAATGCGCTCATCTTTTCTAGAACGCAGTTTAGAACAATTCGAAACTTGATGCGGTGGTCCGCGCGTTGTTTGCGCAACGGTTTGTGGAACGTGTCATAAGGCATGCCCGGCTGAAATTTCAAGGAAAATGAACCGGGCGCAGCAAAGCGAAGTCGCGCAGGAAGAAGATTATGGCGGCAACACGCCTCTATCTCGACTGGAATGCTACCGCACCGCTCCATCCGGCGGCGCGCGATGCGATGTTGCGTGCGATGGATATTCAAGGCAACCCCAATTCCGTTCACGGTGAAGGTAGGGCAGCTCGTGCAGCTGTCGAGACTGCACGTCGCCAGGTTGCAAGATTGACCGGCGCCGAATCCGCCCATGTCGTTTTTACGAGCGGCGCCACCGAGGCGGCCAATATGGTGCTGACGCCGGAATTCCGCATGGGGCGCACGCCGCTTCTCGTCAGCCATCTCTATATATCGGCCGTCGAGCATCCGGCCGTGCGCGAAGGTGGGCGATTTGCCAGGGATAATGTCAGCGAAATACCGGTAACGTCGGACGGTACGGTCGATCTTTTCGCGCTGGAGGCCATGCTCGCTGCCCACGACAAGGCCAGCGGCTTGCCGATGGTTGCCATCATGATCGCGAATAACGAGACCGGGATTCTCCAGCCTGTCGGCGAAGCGGCCAAGCTCGTTCAGGCCGCGGGCGGCCTCTTCGTGGTGGATGCTGTCCAGGCAGCCGGCCGGGTGCCGCTCGATATCAATGCGATCGGCGCGGATTTCCTGATCGTCTCCTCGCACAAGATCGGCGGCCCCAAGGGTGCCGGCGCGCTCGTCTCTCGCGGCGAGGTGCTGATGCCGAAGCCGTTGATCCATGGCGGCGGACAGGAAAAGGGCCATCGCTCGGGTACGGAAAACACGCTTGCCATCATCGGCTTCGGTGCCGCTGCCGAGGCTGCTGCTGCAGACTTCGAGGTTCGCAATGCCGCGATCGGTTCCTTGCGCAACCGGCTGGAAGCGGGCATGGAACTGGCGGCACCCGATGTCATCATTCATGGCAAAGGCGGTGCGCGCGTTCCGAACACCAGCTTCTTCACACTGCCCGGACTGAAATCCGAAACCGGCCAGATCGCCTTCGACCTCGAAGGTGTGGCGATTTCTGCCGGGTCCGCTTGTTCGTCCGGCAAGGTCGGAGAGAGCCATGTGCTCGTGGCGATGGGATGCGATCCCAGGCTCGGCGCGCTCCGTATTTCGCTGGGTCCGACCACGACCGAAGCGGATATCGATCGCGCTATCGCCGCGTTTGCCCGCATCGCGGGAAGGCGGAAGCTGGCGGGTGCGGCGGCCTAACGGCCACAATTTTGCGGAAACCGAAATTTCCGCTTGCCAAGCGGGGTGAAAAGTCCCTTTTGGCCGACTACATAGAGGGCAGACATAAGTCTGCCGCAACGTTGACAAGCTGCCGGACCTTGGATCCGGCGAGATTGGAGAACGAAATGCCTGCAGTCCAGGAAACGGTCGATCAGGTTCGCCAGATCGACGTGGACCAGTATAAGTATGGTTTCGAGACCACGATCGAGGTGGAAAAGGCTCCCAAGGGTCTTTCCGAGGATATTATCCGCTTCATCTCCGCCAAGAAGCAGGAGCCGGATTGGATGCTCGAATGGCGCCTCGAGGCTTATCGCCGCTGGTTGACGCTTGAAGAACCCAAATGGGCGCGCGTCGACTACCCGAAGATCGACTTCAACGACATTCATTATTATGCCGCCCCGAAGAAATTCGCCGGTCCGAAGTCGCTCGATGATGTCGACCCGGAACTGTTGAAGACCTATGAGAAGCTCGGCATTCCGCTGCGCGAGCAGGAGATCCTTGCCGGCGTGGAGAAGTCGAAGATTGCCGTTGACGCGGTGTTCGATTCCGTCTCGGTCGTCACCACCTTCAAGGAAGAGCTGAAGAAGGCCGGCGTGATCTTCATGTCGATTTCGGAAGCTATCCGAGAGCATCCGGATCTGGTGCGCAAGTACCTTGGCTCCGTCGTGCCGACCTCGGACAATTTCTATGCGACGTTGAATTCCGCGGTCTTTACTGACGGCTCGTTCGTCTTCGTGCCGAAGGGCGTTCGTTGCCCGATGGAACTGTCGACCTACTTCCGCATCAACGAGAAGAACACCGGCCAGTTCGAGCGCACGCTGATCATCGCCGAAGAGGGAGCCTATGTCTCCTATCTCGAAGGCTGCACGGCGCCGCAGCGCGATGAAAACCAGCTGCACGCTGCCGTCGTCGAACTGGTTGCGCTCGATGACGCTGAAATCAAATATTCGACGGTGCAGAACTGGTATCCGGGCGACAAGCACGGCAAGGGCGGCATCTACAATTTCGTCACCAAGCGTGGAGATTGCCGCGGCCATCGCTCCAAGATCTCCTGGACGCAGGTCGAAACCGGCTCCGCGATCACCTGGAAATATCCGTCCTGCATCCTGCGCGGCGACGACAGCCGTGGCGAGTTCTATTCGATCGCTGTTTCGAACGGCCATCAGCAGGTCGACAGCGGCACCAAGATGATCCATCTCGGCAAGAACACGTCGAGCCGCATCATCTCGAAGGGTATTGCCGCCGGCGTCTCGCAGAACACCTATCGCGGCCAGGTCTCGGCGCATCGCCGCGCGACCAATGCCCGCAACTTCACGCAGTGCGACTCGCTGCTGATCGGCGACAAGTGCGGCGCGCACACTGTGCCCTACATCGAGGCGAAGAACTCGTCCGCGCAGTTCGAACATGAAGCCACAACCTCGAAGATTTCCGAAGATCAGCTGTTCTACTGCCTGCAGCGCGGCATTCCCGAGGAAGCGGCGATCGCACTGATCGTCAACGGCTTCGTCAAGGAAGTGCTGCAGGAGCTGCCGATGGAATTCGCCGTCGAAGCGCAGAAGCTGATCGGCATTTCGCTTGAGGGCAGCGTCGGCTGACGTCTACGAACCAGAATTAGCTTTGGCGCGCTGCGCGCCGCACCTTCATTCCTGCGATAGGATACTCAAATGCTTGAAATCAAGAACCTGCACGCCCGTATCGCCGAAGACGGCACCGAGATCATCCGTGGCCTGAACCTGACCGTGAAGGCCGGTGAAGTTGCCGCCATCATGGGCCCGAACGGCTCCGGCAAGTCGACTCTCTCCTATATCCTCGCCGGCCGTGAGGACTATGAAGTCACCGAGGGTGACATCCTTTATAACGGCGAGAGCATTCTGGAACTCGACGCCGCCGAGCGTGCCGCCAAGGGCATCTTCCTGGCATTCCAGTATCCGGTCGAAATTCCCGGCGTTGCCACCATGCAGTTCCTCAAGGTTGCCCTGAACGAACAGCGCAAGGCACGCGGCGAAGACGAGCTGACGACGCCGGATTTCCTGCGCCGCGTCAAGGATGCTGCCGCCAAGCTGCAGATCAACATGGACATGCTGAAGCGGCCGCTGAACGTCGGCTTTTCCGGCGGTGAAAAGAAGCGCGCCGAAATCCTGCAGATGGCGCTCTTGGAGCCGCAGCTTTGCGTGCTCGACGAAACCGATTCCGGCCTCGACATCGACGCACTGAAGATCGTCGCCGACGGCGTCAATGCACTGCGCTCTCCCGACCGCGCCGTGATCGTCATCACCCACTACCAGCGCCTGCTCGACTATATCGTTCCGGACACCGTTCACGTCCTCTACAAGGGCCAGGTGATCAAGTCCGGCGACAAGACGCTGGCGCATGAGCTGGAAGCCAACGGCTACGCCGACATCATCGGAGCTGCAGCCTGATCGAGGCGGAAAGGACACGTCGATGAACATTCAGACGACGAACCGCCTCACCGCCGCGGAGACGGCGCTGATCGAGGCGTATAACGACCAGATGGGCGATCTGCCTGGCGATGGCGAAGTTTTCGCCGTTCGCGATCGCCTTCTGGACGAGCTGAAGACCGCCGGTCTGCCGACGCGCCGGATCGAGGCATGGCACTATACCGATTTCAAGAACCTGCTGCGCCTGGTTCCGAGCGATATCGGCAAGGGCCTCGTCGAGGCGCTGCCGCCGACGGTCGAAGGATCGCCTGTCATTGCCGTCCTTCAGGGCAAGGCAAGCGAGAAGGCATCGGTCAAGAACCTGACCGTTGCGCGCTACGCCGATAGCCTGATCAACGGCACGGCTGCTGCCGGTCTCGAAGCGCTCGGCAGGGATGACGCTATCGGGCGTATTAATGCGAGCTTCGTGCGCGATGGCTATGTCATCGATTTCCCCGATGGCGCAGAACTCGATGCGCCGCTCGAAGTGCAGTTCATCCATGCCGGCGGCCAGATCCACAGCCGTCTGCCGGTTACTTTCGGTGCTGACGTCAAGGCGACCTTTATCGAGCGTCATCAGGCGGTCGAAGGCGCTGCCGCGCTAGTTTCCTCGGTCAGCGAAGTCAAGATCGGCAAGGGATCTGAGATCACCTGGATCATCCTGCAGGAGCAGGGTAGCGAAGATACCCATCTTGGCCAGCTCCGCATCGAACTCGGAGAAGATGCCAAGCTGAAGCTGTTTGTCATCAACGCTGGCGGCAAGCTGGTGCGTCAGGAACTGTATATCAAGGTCGTGGGCGAGGGCGCCGATCTGACGCTGCGCGGCATCAACCTGCTCGGCGGCGATACGCATACCGATGTAACGATGGTGCTCGGCCATGACGTTCCGAACACAGGTTCCACAGAAGTTATCCGCAACGTCGTGTTCGACCGCGCTCGTGGCGTCTTTCAGGGTATGATCCGGGTCGCACCGGATGCGCAGAAGACCGACGCCAAGATGGCCTGCAACACGCTGCTGATGTCCGACGACGCCGAGTTCTCGGTGAAACCGGAGCTTGAAATCTTCGCCGATGACGTACAGTGCGGCCATGGTGCCACTGTTGCCGATATCGACGGCAACCATCTCTATTACCTGATGGCGCGCGGCATCCCGGAGAAGAAGGCACGGGCCATGCTGGTCAACGCCTTCGTGGCCGAGATCGTCGAAGAACTGGAAGACGAAGCCCTGGTCGAGGCGCTGGAAGGCGTTATCTCCGGCTGGCTGGAAAAGCACGCCTGATTGGAGGCAAAGCTCGTGGACAAGATCGTGCCGGCAACGGCCTATGACGTCGAAGCCATTCGCCGGGATTTCCCGATCCTGACGAAGACGGTGCATGGCAAGCCGCTCGTCTATCTCGACAACGGTGCTTCCGCGCAGAAGCCGCAGGTCGTCATCGATGCCATCTCGCACGCCTATTCCAGCGAATATGCGAATGTGCATCGCGGCCTGCACTTCCTGTCCAATGCCGCCACGGAAGCCTATGAAGCGGCTCGCGAAAAGGTGCGCCGCTTCCTGAATGCGCCATCGGTCGATGACATCGTCTTCACCAAGAACTCGACGGAGGCGATCAACACGGTCGCTTACGGCTGGGGCATGCCCAAGATCGGTGAGGGCGACGAGATCGTCGTTTCCATCATGGAGCATCACTCCAATATCGTCCCCTGGCATTTCATTCGCGAGCGCCAGGGCGCCAAACTCGTTTGGGTGCCTGTCGATGACGAGGGCGCGTTCCATGTCGAGGATTTCGAAAAGAGCCTCACGGAGCGCACGAAGCTCGTCGCCATCACCCATATGTCGAATGCGCTCGGAACCGTCGTTCCGGTGAAGGAAGTGTGCCGCATCGCGCATGAGCGCGGCATTCCGGTTCTCATCGACGGCTCGCAGGGTGCTGTGCATATGCCTGTCGACGTGCAGGATATCGATTGCGACTGGTATGTCATGACCGGTCACAAGCTTTACGGTCCCTCGGGCATCGGCGTTCTCTACGGCAAGAAGGAGCGGCTCGCCGAGATGCAGCCGTTCCAGGGCGGCGGCGAGATGATTTTCGATGTCACCGAGGAAAACGTCACCTACAACGATCCGCCGCATCGTTTCGAAGCGGGAACGCCGCCGATCGTGCAGGCGATCGGCCTTGGCTATGCGCTCGACTATATGGACAGCATCGGCCGGGAAGCGATTGCGCGCCACGAAGCCGATCTTGCCGCCTATGCGGCGGAAAGGCTGCGCGATATCAATTCGCTGCGTGTCATCGGTACGGCGCCGGGCAAGGGCGGCATCTTCTCCTTCGAGCTGGCGGGAATCCATTCGCACGACGTCTCGATGGTGATCGACCGGCAGGGTGTTGCCGTTCGTGCCGGCACGCATTGCGCCCAGCCGCTCTTGAAACGCTTCGGCGTCACCTCCACATGCCGTGCATCGTTCGGCATGTACAATACGTGCGCCGAGGTGGACGCCTTGGCCGATGCACTGGAATATGCACGGAAATTCTTTGCCTGAGGAGGCAAGCGATGTCACTCGACGAAAGCGAACAGAAGATCGACGCACGCGAAGGGATCGTGCATTCCAGCATTCCCGCAGATGAGCTGGCGCGCCTCAGCGACGATATCATCTCTGCGCTGAAAACGGTCTACGATCCTGAAATTCCCGCCGATATCTTCGAGCTTGGTCTGGTCTACAAGATCGACATCGAAGACGATCGCATGGTGAAGATCGTCATGACGCTGACGGCGCCTGGTTGTCCGGTTGCCGGTGAAATGCCGGGCTGGGTGGAAAATGCCGTCGGCGCCGTTGAGGGCGTTTCCGGCGTCGACGTCTCGATGACGTTCGATCCCCCTTGGACGCCGGATCGCATGTCCGAAGAAGCGCAGGTTGCTGTGGGCTGGTATTGAAGCTTTAAGCCGCCGGCTTTACATTAAGACTCGAAGCACCGGATCTTGACCCCGGATGTGGAAGGAGAATGAGCCCATGGGCTTTGCAGTCATGAGCATGACGGATGCGGCAGCAGCTCGCGTCAAGGCGATCGTCGAGAATTCCGGCCCTGATGCCAAGGGCGTTCGCGTCGGCATCAAAAAGGGCGGCTGCGCCGGCATGGAATATACTATCGACCTAGTAACCGAGCCGAACGCGAAGGACGATCTGATCGAGCGCGATGGCGCCAAGGTCTGGGTCGAGCCGTCGGCCGTGCTTTATCTGCTCGGTACGGAAATGGGCTTCGAGACGACAACATTGCGCTCAGGCTTCATTTTCACCAATCCGAACCAGACGTCGGCTTGCGGCTGCGGCGAGTCCGTCGAATTGAAGCCCGCCGATCTTGCGGCCCTTGCTGCTCAGCGACAGGCCGCGCAACCCGCTTAAAGCGCATCTCACCACATTTCGCCTCGCTGCGTTTCATGCTTTGATCGACGGAGGCCGAAGGTTTTTCCGTTGCCCCTTGGCTGACCGGCTGAGCCCGATAAAGTCGACATGGCGTGCGAGGGGGAACATATGGTGGCTGCGGCATGGGTTTACACATTGATCCCGGCAGGCGCTGCGATCGCGGGCGCCACGGTTGCCGTGAATACGCGGCCAGGCCCCAATCTTGTCAGCGCTATCCAGCACTTTGCCGCCGGCGTGGTGTTTGCGGCCGCCGCCGGCGAAATTCTGCCTGATGTCATGCATCGCGGCTATCCCTTTGCAACAGTCATTGGCGGCGCGATTGGTGTCGGCGTAATGCTGCTGGTCAAGCAGTTGGAAAACTGGGCCAAAGGACCGGTCGGCCTTCTGGCCGCCATCGGCATCGACATCCTGATCGATGGCCTCGTGCTTGGCATTGGGTTTGCCGCCGGCCCGAAAGTTGGCTTGCTGCTGACGATTGCCCTGACGATCGAGGTACTATTTCTTGGCTTGACGGTTGCGAACGAGCTTGGCGAGAGCGTCCGCTCCCGCGCGAGGATCGTCGCGGTCACGGCGGCGCTTGCACTCCTTCTGCCAATCGGCGCTTTGCTGGGGACGCCAATCGCTTTGTTGCCCAACCCAATCCTGACCGGATTCTTTGCGTTCGGTTTGATCGCACTTCTCTATCTCGTCACCGAAGAGCTTTTGGTCGAAGCTCACGAAAGACCTGACCGTCCTTGGGTCACGGCCATGTTCTTTGCGGGCTTTCAGGTCCTGCTTCTGCTCGAAGAAGCGATCGGCTAGCGACGCTCGGCCTAGAATTGGCAATCTTTGGTAAGCGCCGGAACCGGCGTCAACTTGAGGCCGAGTGCCCTGACAACCTTCAGGATCGTCGCGAATTCCGGATTTCCGTCTCCGCTCAGCGCGCGGTAGAGGGCCGAGCGGTTCATGCCGACATCCTTGGCCAGCTTGCTCATGTTGCGCGTGCGGGCGACTTCGCCCAAAGCCTTGGCGATCGAAGCAGGATCGTCCGTGGCGAATGCGGCGGCGATGTAGTTGTCGGGATTGTCCACGTCGAATCGTTCCGGCATAAATCTGAATTCCAAGGCCCCACTGTGGCGTCATCAAAAACGCCGCGCATCCTTTCGGACACGCGGCGTTTTCATAGACAAGTTTCACGATAGATTTATGTCTGTTTCAAGCGAAGCGACTGAACCGCTTCGCTTTTTTGCAAAAAAATCCTATTCTGCGGCCTCGGCGTAGGATTCCAGCGGCGGGCAGGTGCAGATCAGGTTGCGGTCGCCATAGACGTTGTCGATGCGATTGACCGGAGACCAGTATTTGTCCACGCGGAAGGTACCGGGCGGGAAGCAGGCCTGTTCGCGGGAATAGGGGCGATCCCACTCGCCGACCAAGTCTTCCACCGTGTGCGGTGCGTTCTTCAGCGGATTGTTGGTCTTGTCCATCCGGCCGTCCTCGATGGCGCGGGCTTCCTCGCGGATTGCCAACATCGCCTCGCAGAATCGGTCGAGCTCGGCCTTCGTTTCCGATTCGGTCGGCTCGATCATCAGCGTGCCGGCCACCGGCCAGCTCATGGTCGGCGCATGGAAGCCGCAATCGATCAGACGCTTGGCGACATCATCGACCGTCACGCCGGCGCTTGCGGCCAGCGGGCGGGTGTCGATGATGCATTCGTGTGCCACGCGTCCGGCCTTGGACTTGTAGAGCACGTCATAGGCACCCTTGAGGCGGGCAGCGA
Organism: Martinezella dioscoreae; assembly: GCF_009176305.1. Classification (GTDB taxonomy): domain Bacteria; phylum Pseudomonadota; class Alphaproteobacteria; order Rhizobiales; family Rhizobiaceae; genus Rhizobium; species Rhizobium dioscoreae. The sequence goes on from NZ_BLAJ01000001.1 coordinate 1,263,543, forward strand.
TGTAGTTGGCGTTGAGGATCGCCACCTTGGTCGCCTGGGTCAGGCCTTCGCCGCCCATCATCAGGCAATAGCTCCAGGAGATCGGCAGGATCGAGGCCGAACCGAAGGCTGCTGCCGAAACCGCACCGCTGCGGCCATCTGTTTCCGGATGGCCGGGCAGGTGAGGCGCCAGATGCGCCTTTACGCCGATCGGGCCCATGCCGGGACCGCCGCCGCCATGCGGGATGCAGAAGGTCTTGTGCAGGTTCAAGTGGCTGACATCGGAGCCGATATCGCCGGGACGCGAGAGGCCGACCATGGCGTTCATATTGGCGCCATCGAGATAGACCTGACCGCCATGCTTGTGCACGAGATCGCAGATCTCCTTCACCGTCTCCTCGAAGACGCCATGCGTCGAAGGGTAGGTGATCATGCAGCAGGAGAGGTTGTCGGCATATTGCTCGGTCTTGGCGCGGAAATCGGCCATGTCGATATCGCCATCGTCGCTGACCTTGACAACCACGACCTTCATGCCCGCCATCTGCGCCGAGGCGGGGTTGGTGCCGTGGGCGGAGGTCGGGATGAGGCAGATGTCGCGATGACCCTGACCATTGGCAATGTGGTAGTTGCGGATGGTCAGTAGGCCGGCATATTCGCCCTGCGCGCCGGAATTCGGCTGCATGGAGAAGGCGTCATAGCCTGTTACGGCGCAGAGCTTTTCCGTCAGGTCGTCGATCATCTCGCGGTAGCCGAGTGCCTGATCGGCCGGGACGAACGGATGGATATCCGAAAATTCCGGCCAGGTGATCGGCAGCATTTCCGCAGTCGCGTTCAGCTTCATGGTGCAGGAGCCGAGCGGAATCATCGAACGGTCGAGCGCCAGGTCGCGGTCGGAGAGACGGCGGATGTAGCGCGTCATCTCGCTTTCGGCGCGGTTCATGTGGAAGATCGGATGCGAGAGGTATTCGCTGGTGCGCAGCAGGGTCTTCGGCAGACGATAGGACGGCTCGAAATCGGCGATGCGGAAATCGCCGCCGAATGCGCGCCAGACGGCTTCCACCGTTGCCGGACGCGTACGCTCGTCCAGGCTGATGCCAATCTTGGTTTCACCGACCTTGCGCAGGTTGACGCCCTCGGCGACGGCTGCGCGCAGGATGAGGCCTTGCATGTGGCCGACTTCGACAGTGATCGTATCGAAGAAGGTCTCCGGCTCGACTGAGTAGCCTAGCTTTTCCAGCCCCTTGGCCATCAGCACGGCCTTCTGGTGGACCTGTTGTGCAATCGCTTTCAGGCCCTGCGGACCGTGGAAGACCGCATACATGGAGGCCATGACGGCGAGCAGCACCTGCGCGGTGCAGATGTTCGACGTCGCTTTTTCGCGGCGAATGTGCTGTTCGCGGGTCTGCAGCGACAGGCGATAGGCGCGATTGCCGCGCGCATCGATGGAAACGCCGACGAGACGGCCCGGCATAGAGCGCTTGTAATCGTCCTTCACGGCCATAAATGCGGCGTGCGGCCCGCCATAGCCGACGGGAACGCCGAAGCGCTGCGAAGAGCCGATGGCGATATCTGCGCCCATTTCACCCGGGGATTTCAGCAGGGTCAATGCCAGAAGATCGGTCGCCATGATAGCGATAGCGCCGGTCTGATGCAGGCGAGCAATCAGGCCGGAGAAATCGTTGATGTGGCCGTGCGTGCCCGGATACTGGAAAATCGCGCCGAAAACATCGACCGGATCGAGGTCGGTGAAGGGATTACCGACGATAACGGTCCAGCCGAGTGGCTCGGCGCGCGTCCTGATCAGCGCGATGGTCTGGGGATGGCATTCGGCATCGACGAAGAAGGCTTTTGCCTTCGATTTTGCGACGCGTTCCGCCATCGCCATGCCTTCGGCCGCGGCCGTCGCTTCATCGAGCAGCGAGGCGTTGGCGACATCAAGACCGGTGAGATCGCTGATCATCGTCTGGTAGTTCAGCAGCGCCTCAAGGCGGCCCTGGCTAATCTCGGGCTGATAGGGCGTGTAGGCCGTGTACCAGGCAGGGTTTTCCAGAATGTTGCGCTGGATGACCGGTGGCGTGATCGTGCCGTAATAGCCCTGACCGATAAGCGAGACGAGAACCTTGTTCTTGTTGGCGGTCTCGCGCAGCCTGTCGAGCGCCTCGCGCTCCGTCATGGCCGCACCCCAGGCGAGCGGCGCCTTCTGGCGGATGGTCGGTGGCAACGTCGCGTCGATCAGACCGTCGAGGCTCTTATAGCCGATCACCTTGAGCATATCGGCCATCTCAGAGGGAGACGGGCCGATATGGCGGCGATTGGCGAAATCATATGGCTGGTAATCGGTGAAGGTGAACTCAGTCGGCGTCGTCATTATCCGATCAGCTCCTTGTAACCGGATTCATCAAGAAGACCATCGAGATCGCCGACGTTCTTCAGCTTCAGCTTGAAGAACCAGCCGGCACCCATCGGATCGGAGTTGACGAGGGCCGGATCGGCAGTGATGGCTTCGTTGATTTCGGTGATTTCTCCGTCGAGCGGACAATAGACTTCGGAAGCCGCCTTGACGGATTCGACGGTTGCCGCGTCGGCTCCCTTCGAGAAGCTGGCGCCGACCTCGGGCAACTCAACGAAAACGAGATCGCCGAGCTGCTCGGCGGCATGGGCCGTAATGCCCACGATTGCGACATCGCCTTCGACCTTCAGCCACTCATGTTCTTCGGTGAATTTCAGCATGGATAATCCTCTCTGGAAAAGACGTTCAACGTTTGTAGGTAGGTTTGATGAAAGGCAGTGTGCTGACGGCAACTGGCAGATATTTGCCGCGCACTTCAGCGTATATGGTGGTGCCGGGAGCGGTGAATTCTGTCGGCACATAACCCATGGCAACCGGGGATTCGACGCTCGGACCAAAACCACCCGAGGTGACTTCGCCGATCTCCGTCTTGCCCTCGGCGTCGGCGTAAAGTTTGGAGTGGCCGCGTACCGGCGCCTTGCCCTCCGGCTTCAGGCCGACGCGGCGGCGCGAGGTGCCGTGATCGAGTTCACCGAGAATGCGGGATGCTCCCGGAAAGCCGCCGGTGCGGGCGCCGCCGGTCTTGCGGGCCTTCTGGATAGCCCATTCGAGTGCGCCTTCAACCGGCGTTGTCGTCTGGTCGATATCGTTGCCGTAGAGGCAGAGGCCCGCCTCGAGACGCAGGGAGTCACGGGCGCCAAGGCCGATCGGCTGGACGTCCGGATGCTCCAGCAGCCGCTTGGCGATATCCTCGGCCTTGTCGGCCGGAACCGAGATTTCGAAACCGTCTTCGCCGCTATACCCGGAGCGCGATACGAGGCAGGAGACATCGTGGAGGCGACAATGGCGCACATCCATGAATTTCATATGGGCGATGTCGGCCCAGAGCTCGGCAAGCACGTCGACCGCGCGCGGTCCCTGCAGAGCAATGAGGGCGCGATCGAGTAATGTAACTTCGCAGCTATCGCCGATATGATCTTGAAGATGCTTGAAATCTTTCTCTTTGCAGGCAGCGTTGACGACGACGAAAAGATAGTCGTCCATATGGGCGATCATCAGATCATCGAGGATGCCGCCCTTGTCGTCGGTGAAGAAACCATAGCGCTGGCGATTTTCAGCAAGGCCGAGAATATCGACCGGCACCAGGCTTTCCAATGCCAATGCCGCATCCTCATATTTGCCGGAACGGGCGCGGATCGTCACCTGACCCATATGCGACACATCGAACAGGCCAGCGGAGGATCGAGTCCAAAGATGTTCCTTCAGCACGCCGGGCGCATATTGTACGGGCATATCGTAGCCTGCAAATGGCACCATGCGGGCACCGAGGGACACATGCAGGGCATGAAGTGGGGTGGTCTTGAGGGCAGCGGTCTCGTCCAAATGACGCCTCCGGGTTTTGCGCTCGTTTAGAAGCGCAGAGCTCACACTTTCGGCGCGGTAGCGCCTGACGATGAGCCCCCTCTGTCTGTTTGCCTGAGATTGTTATCCCTTCGGCGAACGCTTGCGCGCTTCTCTCCAGAGTTCCGTCTGCCCCTTGCTGGTCCTTTGGCCTGAGAGTTTCCGGGGCGGTTGCTCCTTCGGCACCGGCTTGCGCCGGATTCTCCCAACAGGGTTGAAAGCCATTATCCGGTACCGGACAGAGATGGCAAGGGGCAAATGTCGCCGCTGAACAAATTTTTGTCGCGCCGATCAATCCTGCGTTTCGCAATGATTACGGGCCTTTGCAACAGGGATGGGAGAGGCTATCCCTTTTAACGATTGAGGAGCCGGGCAGGAGACAGAGATGAATCGCAACCACGCCGCCGCATTGCTGATTTCGATTGGCACATTTTCGCTTCCCCTCGGTGGAGCGATGGCCGAGGATAGCGGTGCGATGAAATCCATGGCCGGGATGCACATGGATGCAGGTGCAGCGCCTTCCGGCTCGGCGACTGCCAAGCTTGGCGATCTCGATATCAGTGGCGGTTATGTTCGCGCCATGCTTCCCGGCCAGCCGGTCGGTGGCGGCTATATTACCATCCACAACACCGGCATGACCGACGACAAGCTCACTTCCGTCACTTCATCATCTGCCGACAAAGTAGAATTGCACGAGATGAAGATGGAAGGCGAGATCATGAAGATGCGCGAAATCAAGGGCGGCATCGCTATTCCCGCCGGCGCGACCGTGACGCTCGCGCCGAATACGATGCACATGATGTTCAAGCAGGTAAAGACGCCGTTCAAGCAGGGCGGCACGGTGCCCGTGATGCTGATGTTCGACAAAGCAGGCATGGTCAACATCAATCTGCCGGTCGTCTCGGCTAAGGGAAGCTGAGCCAGAAATTATCCTGCCATATAATTCCGGTTTCCACTTTTCCTCGAAATGCTCTAAAGCCACGTCAAAAGGCCGGAAATCTCCGGCTGCGGGGCTGATCGTTCCGTTGTTTGAATTTGCATGATCCCGCCGAACGCGGTTTGGCAATGTCCGGAACATGCTGCGTTTTTGAAAGAAGAAGAATGGCCGGGATTGAGCATATTAAAGTCGAGCCTGACGAGGCCGGCATGCGCCTCGACCGCTGGTTCAAGGTGCATTTTCCAGGGCTCGGCTTCGGGCAATTGCAGAAACTGATGCGCTCCGGCCAGGTGCGCGTCGATGGCGGCCGCGTCAAGACAGATGCCCGCGTGCAGCCGGGGCAGATGGTGCGGGTGCCGCCGCTCGACGTCGATGCCAAGGCTACGAAGAGCGGCCCGATCGCCGGCAAGGAATTGAAGCATTCCGGCGATGCCGAGCTCTTGGCACGCATGCTGTTGCACGAAGACGACAAGGTCTATGTGTTGAACAAGCCGGCGGGTCTGGCTGTGCAGGGTGGCTCCGGCGTCAGCCGCCACATAGACAAGATGCTGGAGGCGTGGACGAACCAGAAGGGCGAAAAACCGCGCCTGGTGCACCGCCTCGATCGCGATACCTCAGGCGTTCTCGTCATCGCCCGCACGCGCGGCGCGGCGCAGAAGCTGACGGCAGCCTTCCGCGAGCGCGACACCAAGAAGACCTATTGGTCGCTGGTGAAAGGCGTGCCACGTAAGCATGAAGACAAGATCTCCACCTGGCTGGTGAAGGAAGCGACGCCGGATGGCGATCGCATGCGCATCGCCAAGCATGGAGAGGAAGGCGCCGATCACGCCGTGTCCTACTACCGCGTCGTCGAAACGGCGGCCCAGCGGCTCGCTTGGCTTGAAATGGAACCCTACACCGGGCGTACTCACCAGCTGCGCGTCCATGCGCTGCATATCGGCCATCCGATCATCGGCGATCCCAAATATTTCGAGGACGATCCGAACTGGGATTTTCCGGGGGGTGTCCAGAAGCGCCTGCATCTGCACGCGCGCCACATCGATATCCCGCATCCGAGCGGCGGACGCCTGCGCATCACCGCCCCTCTGCCGCCGCATATGGTGCAGACATGGAATCTCCTCGGTTTCGACGAGGCATCGGCAGGGGAGCCGGACGACGAATGAAGCTGGTACTTTTCGATTGCGACGGCACGCTGGTCGACAGCGCGCGGCTGATCCATGAGGTCATGGCGCGCACCTTCGTGGCCTTCGGCTATAAGCGGCCCGATGTTTCCGCGACGAAATCGATCATCGGTCTGACGCTCGATATCGCCATCGCCCGCCTGCAGGGCAAGCCCCATGTCGACGACGAAGCGATTGCCATGACGGCGCATTATAAGTCGATCTTTCCGGAGGTGCGAGACGAGGCGGACATGCAGACACCGCTTTTCGACGGCATCAAGCCGCTCATCGAGACGCTTGCCGCCCGCGACGAACTGCTGATCGGCGCGGTGACGGGTAAATCCCGCCGCGGTTTGACCCATATTCTTGAGGTCAACGAGTTCACGCCCTATTTCATTGTCTCGCGCACTGCTGATGATTGCCCGTCGAAGCCGCATCCGGCGATGGTGACGGAGTGCTGCGATGAGACTGGCATGGATCCCCACGACACGATCGTGATCGGCGATGCCATCTACGACATGCAGATGGCGAAGGCGGCAGGTGCGACCGCCATCGGCGTTGCATGGGGCTACGCCTCCGTCGAGGAATTGCTGGCGGCTGGGGCAGATGCCATAGCCCACCATCCGAACGACTTGTTGAGCCATATTCTCTGAGGTGACGCCATGCGCGACCTGTTGAACGATCTTTCCGAAGGTCTCAGCCATCCCGATCCGATCCGCCGTGCGCAGATCCAGATGAAGAAGCCTCTGCCGAAACGCTTCTACAAGGATGTGACAATCAGCAAGGATGAGAGCGGTCATGCCATCGCCCTCGATGGCAAGGTGGTGAAAACGCCGGCGCGGCACTCCCTGGCCCTGCCGACGGAAGCGCTTGCCAGACTGGTGGCTGCCGAATGGGCACGCCAGGTCGATGTGATCGATCCCGCCACCATGCCGGTAACGCGTCTCGTCAACACGGCCATCGATGGCGTTGCGACGGAAAGCAAGGCTGTATTCGACGAAATTGTCCGTTTCTCGGGCAGCGATCTGCTCTGCTATCGCGCCGAGGGGCCGGAACGGCTCGTCGAGCGCCAGTCGGAACGCTGGAATCCGGTGATCGAATGGGCAGCGCGCGATCTCGGCGCCCGGTTCATTCTGGCGGAAGGCGTCATGCATCAGGAGCAGCCTGTCGAAGCCATCGCAGCCTTCTCCGCCGCTTTGCGCAAGTTCGATACACCGATGGAGCTTGCGAGTCTGCACACGATCACGACGCTGACCGGTTCGGCAATCCTTGCGCTGGCCTTCGCCAAAGGATTCCTGCCGCTGGCCGACGTCTGGTCGCTCGCACATCTCGACGAGGATTGGACAATCGAGCATTGGGGCAGTGACGAAGAGGCCGAACAGCGTCGTGCACAACGTTTTGAAGAGTTTCAGGCCGCAACTGACGTTTTTTCTGCGCTGCGCAGTTGAATATTGTTGATTTCCAGTCCTTTATATCGATCTGCATATCTTGCAAATTCGAAGGTCGGGGCAGGGATCATGTTGTTGTTGAGGACGAGAGCCGTACCGGCGCTCGTGGGATGTCTGGCACTGGCCGCATGTTCGAGCTGGTCCGTCGATCCTCCGCCTCCAACCTACGCCGTGCGCAGCGCAACCGTTATAGCCGATCAGGCTTTGCCACCGGTGTCGCCAGCGCTGGTTGCAGCCGTCAATGATCGCGTCAACGCCGCGATTGCTGCAACAAGCTTCAGCTCGCAATTGCCACAGGTTGCCATCACCGTCCGACTGAGCGACGTCCGCAAGGCGCGCGGCTTCAATCGGGACCGCAGCAGCGCCAAGATCAATATCGATGCCGCGGCGACCGATGGTGGCTCTGTGGTTGCCATGGCATCGTTCGAGATCAGAACAGTCGCACCTGATCCTGCCACCGCAGATGAGCTGATGGCGGAAGATATTGCCGCGCGGGTTCGTTCCATCTTTTCGCTGAACACGCCACGGCTCGCAAACTGAGCCAACCAGCTTCAAACAAGGCTCGCGCCATGCTAAGCCCGAGCGATGAGGGAGAGAGGGCCGCATGAAGGAAATCCTGCAGGAGCTGGAACGCCGTCGTGAGATCGCGAGGCTTGGCGGTGGGCAGGTGCGCATCGACGCGCAGCATGCCCGCGGCAAGCTGACGGCGCGTGAGCGTATCGATATCTTCCTTGACGAGGGCTCCTTCGAAGAGTTCGACATGTTCGTCGAGCATCGCTCGACCGATTTCGGCATGGACAAGAGCAAGATTGCCGGCGATGGCGTGGTGACCGGCTGGGGCACGGTCAACGGCCGCACCGTCTTCATTTTTGCCAAGGATTTCACAGTCTTCGGTGGGTCTCTTTCAGAAGCACATGCAGAAAAGATCACCAAGGTACAGGATATGGCGCTGAAGAACCGGGCGCCGATCATCGGGATCTATGACGCCGGCGGCGCCCGCATTCAGGAAGGCGTAGCCGCGCTTGGCGGTTATGCCGAGGTATTCCAGCGCAATGTGCTGGCCTCCGGCGTCATCCCGCAAATCTCGATTATCATGGGGCCTTGTGCCGGCGGCGATGTCTATTCTCCGGCCATGACCGATTTCATCTTCATGGTGCGGGACACCTCCTACATGTTCGTCACCGGGCCGGATGTGGTGAAGACCGTCACCAACGAGACGGTGACCTCGGAACAGCTCGGCGGCGCTTCGGTGCACACGACGAAATCCTCGATCGCCGACGCAGCCTACGACAATGATGTCGATACGCTCTTGCAGGTGCGCCGTCTCATCGATTTCCTGCCGCAGTCTAATACCGCTGACGTGCCCGAGATCGAGTGCTATCAGTCGGTGACCGAGCCGGATAACTCGCTCGATACGCTGATTCCGGCCAATGCCAACAAGCCCTACGACATCAAGGAGCTGATCCTGAAGGTAGCGGACGAGGGCGACTTCTTCGAAATCCAGGAGAGCTTCGCCAAGAACATCGTCTGCGGTTTCGGCCGCATCGAGGGTGCCACCGTCGGCTTCGTCGCCAATCAGCCGATGGTACTTGCCGGCGTTCTCGATAGCGATGCGTCACGAAAGGCGGCGCGCTTCGTGCGCTTCTGCGATTGCTTCAATATCCCGATCGTCACCTTCGTCGACGTGCCGGGCTTTCTGCCGGGTACAGCCCAAGAATATGGCGGGCTGATCAAGCACGGCGCCAAGCTGCTCTTTGCTTATGCCGAAGCGACTGTGCCGAAACTGACGGTCATCACCCGCAAGGCTTTCGGCGGCGCCTATGACGTCATGGCCTCGAAACATCTGCGCGGCGATCTCAACTATGCCTGGCCGACGGCGCAAATCGCCGTCATGGGCGCCAAGGGCGCCGTCGAGATCATCTTCCGCAAGGATATTACCGATCCCGAGAAGATCGCGGCCCACACCAAAATGTATGAGGACCGCTTCCTGTCGCCCTTCGTTGCAGCAGAGCGCGGCTACATCGACGAAGTGATCATGCCGCGCTCGACGCGGCGCCGGCTGGCGCAGGGGCTTAGAATGTTGCGCAACAAGGACCTGACCAATCCCTGGAAGAAGCACGACAACATCCCGTTGTGAGCATGTGACAACAAGTCACGGATTTGACACGGAAAATTGATTGAGCGTCAGAATCCGTGTTTTCACGTTCGCGCCCGTGCGCTCTATTGCTTCCTCGTGGGGGATTAAAACTGGAGTTTAACATGGCGCTTTCCGATCGGCTGAATCAATATCAGCCCTACGCTCTTACCGTGCTGCGTATCGTTACCGGTGTATTGTTCATCGAACATGGTCTGCAGAAGCTCGTTGGCTTTCCGGCCGGCGGTCAATTTCCAAGCCCGCTGCCCACCCTGCTTCTGGTTCAGGGCATCATCGAAATCGTTGGCGGATTGGCGACGATCGTCGGCTTCTTTACCCGTCCAGTCGCGTTCATTCTCTGCGGCAACATGGCGGTCGCCTATTTCATGGCGCATTATCCGAAGAATTTCTTCCCGGCCAACAACGGCGGTGACGCAGCGATCCTCTACTGCTTCATCTTCCTGTTCCTGATCTTCGCAGGTCCGGGCCTGCTGGCCATCGACAACAGCAAGAAGTAACCAGCCTTTTCGTCGGACTCGGCTGATCGTCGGGTCCGGCGAATAAATTCGTCTCTCGCGTGTTCATTCCGTTGTCGGCGAAGCGAGAGCACTTTTGACGGGATCTCCTTCGCATCCCCTATCGAACGGAGATCCTCATGTAATTTCCCGAGCGCTTGTTGCGCTATCAGCCTGCTGCCCTTGCTATTTTGCGAATCGTGACCGCGTTGCTGTTCATCGAGCACGGCACGCAAAAGGTCTTCGGCTTTCCGCCGGCGCCTTACGAGATCACGACGCTGTTCTTCGTGGCTGGGATCATAGAGCTCATAGGCAGTGCCTTGATCCTGCTCGGGCTTTTCACCCGACCGATCGCCTTTCTCCTGAGCGGCGAAATGGCAATCGCCTATTTCATGGTCCACATGCCGATCGATTTCTTTCCGGCCAACAATCAGGGAGACGGAGCGATCCTGTTCTGCTTCATTTTCCTGTTTCTGGTGTTTGCCGGACCGGGAAGCTGGGCGCTGGACAATCGCCAGCGCCGATGACCGTCGCGATCTCAAGCAGCAAGCTTCAGGCCGGCTATACCAGCCACGATGAGGCCAATGCAGAATAGCCGAATCAAGGTCGCGGGATCACCGAGCAGCCATATGCCGAGCAGAACCGTACCGACGGTGCCGATGCCGGTCCAAACCGCATAGGCCGTACCCATCGGCAAGGTTTTTACAGCCAGACCAAGCAGCACGACGCTGATGACCATGGAGATGACGGTGAGAACTGTCGGCATCGGCCGCGTGAACCCATCGGTATATTTCAGCCCGACGGCCCAGCCAATTTCGAACAAGCCTGCGAGGAAAAGCAGGAACCAAGCCATTTTACGCTCCTTTGTTAAGAGCGAGGCCGTCCCCGCGATGTCTACGGCCGGTTTGGTTGCCGGCCGCCGCAGTCGTCTGCGCATTTCCTATATGCATTTGTCGGCTGCTTATTTCAAGGCGATGGTACTACCTTTACTTCTTCAGCCGTTCGGCATGCCACTTCAGGTGATCGTCCATGAAGGTTGAGATGAAGTAGTAGGAGTGATCGTAACGCTCGTGCATGCGTAGCGTCAGGCTGATATCGGTGCCTTTAATGGCTTCCTCGAACAGCCAGGGGCGCAGTCCGTTTTCGAGGAAGCTGTCGGCCTTGCCTTGATCAATCAGGAATTCGGGGAAGCGGGCGCCGTCTTCGACGAGCGCGCAGGCGTCATAGTGGCGCCATGCAGCCTTGTCCCTTCCCAAATATTTCTCCAACGCGGGTGCGGACCAATCGGCCGTCGACGGCTGCACGATCGGCGCGAAGGCGGAGCAGCTCTTGAAGCGCTCCGGATTCTTCAATGCGATCGTCATGGCGCCGTGGCCGCCCATGGAATGGCCGAAGATGCCCTGGCGGCTCATATCGGCGCGGAATTGCTTCGATATGATCGCAGGCAGTTCCTCGGTGATGTAGCTGTACATCTGATAGTTTTCGGCCCAGGGCGTCTCGGTGGCATCGAGATAGAAGCCGGCGCCTTTGCCCATCTGCCAATTGGTCAATTCGTCCGGCACGTCGTTGCCGCGCGGGCTGGTGTCCGGGCAGACGATGATCAGGCCGAGCTCGGCGGCCATGCGTCGATATTCACCCTTGTCCATGACGTTGGCATGGGTACAGGTGAGACCGGAAAGATACCAGAGGACCGGGCAGGGCTCCTTGATCGCCTGCGGCGGCACGAAGACGGCAAAGGTCATGTCGCATTTGCAGGCGTCCGACTCGTGCGAAAAGACACCCTGCATGCCGCCGAAGGCCGTGTTCTGGGAAATGATGTTCAAGACTGGTCTCCAGGCGATGATTGATGTGCTTTGGCACGCCGGCAAAGCCGGTCGAAGGTTTCGAGGAAGGCGGAGCGGTCGCGCGGCGAGAAGGCGGCATTATAGCCCTTGCTTTCCCCGGTTTCGCGAAGATGTGCCCCAAGATCGCGCATGGCTGTTGCCATGCCGATATTGGTCTTGTCGAAGATACGACCGGTTGGTCCCGTCACGAGTGCTCCGGTCGCAACGCAGCGGCCGGCAAGCGGTACATCCGCAGTGACGACGATATCGCCGGTGCCAGCATGCTCAGCGATCCAATTGTCGGCCGCGTCAAAGGCGTTGGAGACGATGACGTTGTGCACCATCGGGTCCCGCGACGGCCGCAATCCCGAATTGGCGACAAAGGTCACCTCCATGCCGTGGCGTTCGGCAACCTTCAGGATCTCCGGCTTGACCGGACAAGCGTCGGCATCGACATAAATCATGATATCAAATCTTTTCAACTCTATGCGGCGCTTTTCTCATGCGCCGCATACGTTCAGTCGAGTGGCTTTCTGCCTCAATACAGCACGACGCTGCGGATGCTTTCACCCGAATGCATGAGTTCAAAACCCTTGTTGATGTCGTCGAGCGGCATGGTGTGGGTGATCATCGGATCGATCTGGATTTTACCTTCCATGTACCAGTCGACGATCTTCGGCACATCGGTGCGGCCACGCGCGCCGCCGAAGGCCGTGCCCATCCAGGTGCGGCCCGTCACCAGCTGGAACGGACGCGTCGAGATCTCCTGGCCGGCGCCGGCCACGCCGATGACGACGGACTTGCCCCAGCCGCGATGGCTTGCTTCCAGCGCCTGGCGCATGACCTTGGTGTTGCCGGTGCAGTCGAAGGTATAGTCGGCGCCGCCGATCTGGTCGGCCCCGCGCTTCGTCATGTTGACGAGGTAGGGCACGATGTCGTCGCCGACCTCCTTCGGATTGACGAAATGCGTCATGCCGAAGCGCTCGCCCCAGGCCTTCTTGTCGTTGTTGAGATCGACGCCGATGATCATGTCGGCACCGGCAAGCCGCAGGCCCTGAATGACATTGAGGCCGATGCCGCCGAGACCGAAGACGATGGCCGTTGCGCCCATCTCCACCTTGGCGGTGTTGATGACTGCACCGATGCCGGTCGTCACACCGCAGCCGATATAGCAGATCTTGTCGAAGGGGGCGTCGGGATTGACCTTGGCGACGGCGATCTCCGGCAGCACGGTATAATTGGCGAAGGTCGAGCAGCCCATATAGTGATGGATCTTGTCCTTGCCGATCGAGAAGCGCGAGGTGCCGTCCGGCATCAGGCCCTGGCCCTGGGTCGAGCGGATCGCGGTGCAAAGATTGGTCTTGCGCGAGAGGCACGACGGGCATTCGCGGCATTCGGGCGTATAGAGCGGAATGACGTGATCGCCCTTCTTCACCGAGGTCACTCCCGGCCCGACATCGACGACGATGCCGGCACCCTCATGGCCGAGGATTGCCGGGAAGAGGCCTTCCGGATCGGCACCGGACAGGGTGAAATCATCGGTATGGCAGATGCCGGTCGCCTTGACCTCGATCAGCACTTCGCCGGCCTTCGGCCCCTCCAGCTGAACCGTCATCACCTCAAGCGGCTTGCCAGCCGCAACCGCGACCGCTGCTCTTACGTCCATGATCTCATCCCTTCTTGCTATGATTTGGTCCGCGCGACATTGGCATGGGCGCACGGGGCGGCTCAAGCCAAAATCAGACACTTGGCGTCGCAATTATCATGTTTTGGCCGAGCAATCGCCACGCAAGCTTTTCCATATGGCCGCGATGGCGAAGCTTCTCGATCAGGCGAATTCCATGATCACGGCGTCGACGGCGAGGCTTTCGCCCGGCTTGGCGTTGATCTTGCCGATGACCAGATCGCGTTCAGCGCGCAGGACATTTTCCATCTTCATTGCTTCGACGATGGCCAGCGTTTCGCCCGCCTTGACTTCCTGTCCCTCGGCAACGGCAATCGCCACGACTAGGCCCGGCATGGGGCAGAGCAGCAGCTTCGACGTATCCGGCGGCAATTTGACGGGCATCAGCTTGTCGAGCTCGGCCTGGCGCGGCGTGAACACCCAGGCTCGGACGGAAATGCCTTGCCAATCGATGCGCAGACCATTGAGGACGGTGCGGATCTGGGCCGTCAGCTTGCGGCCGTCGATGGTGCCGACCCATACCGAGTCGCCGGGACGCCAGTCGGTTGCGACAGTTACGGTTTGGGCGCCGATCTGCATGTCCATCTCGAAGGGAATGGTCACCACGCCTTCAAGCAATGTCACAGGCAGATAGTCGGCACCGAGCTTGACGACCCAGCTCTCCCGCAGCGGCGCGGCGGTCGGACGCAGCCGGTCGCCATAGCGTTCACGGCGGTTGGATTCGATGAGGCTGCAGGAAAGGGCGATTGTCGACAGCAAAGCGGTTTGGTCCTCGTCCGGCGTCGCCGGCGCGAAGCCATCGGGATATTCCTCGGCAATGAAGCCCGTGGAGAGGCGGCCTTCGCGCCAACGCGGATGTTTCATCAATGCGGATAGGAACGGCATATTGTGCTCGATGCCATCGACGACAAACCCATCCAGGGCTTCACCCATCGCTTCGATCGCCTCTAGCCGCGTTGGAGCCCAGGTGCAGAGCTTGGCGATCATCGGATCGTAATACATGGAGATTTCGGCGCCTTCGAAGACGCCGGTATCGTTGCGCACGATCGATTTCTTCGTGTTACCCTCGCGCGGAGGACGATAGCGCGTCAGACGGCCGATCGAGGGCAGGAAGTTGCGATAGGGATCCTCCGCATACAGGCGGCTTTCGATCGCCCAGCCGTTGAGCTTGATATCCGATTGCTTGAACGGCAGTTTTTCGCCCGCTGCAACGCGGATCATCTGCTCGACGAGATCGATGCCGGTCACGAGCTCCGTCACCGGATGTTCGACTTGCAGGCGGGTATTCATTTCGAGGAAATAGAAGTTCCTATCGCGATCGACGATGAATTCGACCGTGCCGGCGCTCTGATAATCGACGGCCTTGGCAAGCGCCACGGACTGCTCGCCCATGGCCTTGCGCGTCGCTTCATCCAGGAAAGGCGAGGGCGCTTCTTCGACGACCTTCTGGTTCCGGCGCTGGATGGAGCATTCGCGCTCGCCAAGATAAACGACGTTGCCATGGGCATCGGCCAGCACCTGGATCTCGATGTGCCTGGGATCGACGACGAATTTCTCGATGAAGACGCGGTCGTCGCCGAACGAGCTTTTCGCCTCCGAACGGGCGCGCTCGAAACCATCGCGCACTTCGTCCTTGCTCCAGGCGATGCGCATGCCCTTACCGCCGCCGCCAGCGGACGCCTTGATCATCACGGGATAGCCGATCTCGGCAGCGATCCTTTCTGCGTGATCGGCATCATCGATGATGCCGAGATAGCCCGGAACCGTGGAGACCTTGGCGGCATTGGCGAATTTCTTCGATTCGATCTTGTCGCCCATGGCTTCGATCGCCTTTGGCTTCGGGCCGATGAAGACGATGCCTTCCTTCTCCAGCGCCGCGCAGAAGGAGGCGCGCTCGGAGAGAAAACCGTAGCCTGGATGAACCGCTTCCGCGCCTGTCTGCTTGCAGGCAGCGATGATCTTGTCGGCGAGGAGATAGCTTTCGGCTGCGGGAGCTGGGCCGATATGTACGGATTCATCGGCCATTTCGACATGCAATGCGTCCCGATCGGCATCCGAATAGACGGCGACCGTGAGGATGCCCATTCGTCGCGCGGTCTTGATGACGCGGCAGGCGATCTCGCCACGATTGGCGATCAGGATTTTCTTGAACATGCAATCTCCGCCCAAATACCCTATTCAGTCAGTGTTTTAGCCATAAATTGCGTGCCCGGTCCATGCGCAAGATGTCTGCGCTCACGCGGTTTTTTCCAATCTCGATTGAACGCGTTCCCGCCAGATGATGAAAAGGCCGGAGCTGACGATGATTGATATGCCGATCCATTTGGAAAGATTGGGGAAATCGCCGAAGATCGCGTAGCCGAGGACGGTGGCGGAGATGATCTCGAAATATTGAAATGGAGCGAGTAGGGACAAGGGCGCCAGCCGGAAGGCTCTGACGACAAGCATATGCGCGTAGCCCGATATCGAACCGAGAATCAGCAGAAGCACCAGTCCGAGTGCCGAGGCGGGCAGGGACGGAGCAAAATCCGCAGTACCGGCTAACGAGCCGGCGAACAGAGCCAAGGCCATGAAGACGGTACCACCGAGACCCGCCATGATCTGCATCGTCAGCGGCGAATCCGCTTCACCGACGGCGCGGTTCATAAAGAGATACAGCGCATAGAGAAAAGCGCAGGCGACCGGCAGCAGCGCCTTCAGTCCAAAGATCGCAAAACTCGGCTGAATCACGATCATTGCGCCGCCGAAGCCGATAACGATCGCCAGCCATCGCCGCCAGCCGACCTTATCGCCAAGAAATAGAGCAGAAAGCGCCGTCAGCATGAAGGGTTCAACGAAATAGATGGCGAAGACATCGGCAAGCGGCATGTATTTGACCGCTGCGAAGAAGAGCAGGCTCGCAGCGCCATGAAGCGAGCCGCGCAGCAGATTCATCCAGGGGCGCTTTGCAGAAAAGGCTGACCGTCCGGTTGCGGTCGCGAGCAGCGGCAGCATGCAGACAAGCTGGAAGAAGAAGCGATAGAAGGTCACCTGGCCCGGCGACATGCCTTCGAAGCTCGCCATGTATTTGGCGATCGCATCCATCGTCGGCAGCAGGATCATGGCGCTTGCCATGATGGTCATGCCTCGAAGCGGGTTCTGCTGCGTGGAAACGGCGGGAGAGATGGACATGCACGAACATCAAACACAGGAAAAGCATGCAATCAAGGCGCGATCAGGAGCGAGCTGCAAGTCTCGCGGACAGCCAGCGAAAAGTATCAGACTTTTCCAATTGGGACAGATGGCCATGGCGAGATGACGCCCTTAGACCTATCTGGAGCTTTGGAAACAGCTAAAACATGAATGCGCGGCACAAAACTGCCGGCGCAACCAGGAAAGGGATCGCACCGATGTTCAAACCAGAACAAGAGACGACCGTTTTTTCGGATGAAGGCGGTGATACGCTTGGAGGGCGCTTGTCCATGGCGCGCGATGCAGCGGGAATCAGTCTCAAGACGCTCGCTGGACAGCTTGGCGTCAGCGAGGAGACGATGCTCGCCTGGGAATCCGATCGGGCTGAACCCAATCCCTCCGCTCTGGCGAAAATGTCGGCGCTTTTCGATGTTTCTCCGGCATGGTTGATGACGGGATCTGGTGATGGGCCGGGAGAAGACAGCGACGAACGCGCGCTGGAAGCTGTCAGGAACGAGCTTTCGCGGCTTCGGACGGCCTATCAGGAGATCGGCCGGCTGATCGAGGCGACGACAAACCAGCTTGAACGCCTCGACCATCAGATCAGGCTACGCAATCTCAGCAAGGATGTGGCGCATTGAGCGTGGCGACCTTTAACATTCATGGCGCTGCGCTGAACTTCTCTTGAGAGGCTCAGCTTTTCATGGAATCCCCGAACCGCTCTATCTTTTTGTTTTCTTTCAATTCGGGACGGAAAAACGCTACGCACTTTTCCTGGAATTGCTCTAACTGAGACGGGCAATCGTATCGTCGAGATTATCGATCGCGAGCTGTTCGCGGGCGATCATGCCGTCGAGATCGATATCCTGGCCAGCCCCTTTGGTATTTGCGCCCTGCATCTTCATCGCCAGCAGTTCGTTGCGATGGGCGATCTTTTCGCCTCTGATTTTGATAAGCTTCAAGCGAAAATCATCATTCATCTCCAATCCCTCCGTTGGAATGAGTTATCCGCTGTTTCGAGCTGTCATTCGTTTTCCGGGCTCGTATCCCTCAATCTCAGTCGTGTCCGCGGCCGCGATAAGTGGTTGGAACGCCGGCTTTCTCATGGCATTGCGCTAGAGTTTCCAGCCATTCCGCCAACCCTTCCGGGACTTTGGCATTTCCAGCTTCCAGCGCCTCCACCCATGACAGGTCGCATTGCAGAGCGCTCGCCAGATTGATGGGCGTCCAGCGTATATGCAAAAGGCATTCTGAAAAGCGTTCCGGCGTCATTCATCTTCCCCATATCTGAAGAAGTTCACGGTGCCAGAGAGGAGCGCGAAGTCAAGTGACCATGGAAATACGACGGCTGTTCCGGCCCATCAGGGTAGGTGAATTACCTCTTGGCATAAATTTCGTGAGCAACTTGTTTGGATAACGGGGCGGCACCGCAATATTCCCGACGCTTTGATCGGTTCGCGTGTCGTCCGCGGGTGGACGATAGCATGTCAGATAATGTCACGCTGAAACAAGAGCTGGCTAGGTATTGTTTCAAAAACAAAAAACCCGGCCAAAGCCGGGTTCTTGGTGCGGTCGAGAAGACTCGAACTTCCACGGGTTGCCCCACAGCGACCTCAACGCTGCGCGTCTACCAATTCCGCCACGACCGCATCGTGGTAGGCCAGATTGCTCCGGCGCGGCTGCATGTAGCAAAAGCATTCGGGGGGCACAAGAGCGATATGTCAGTTTTTTTAAATTCCTTCACAGCTCGCCCGATCGAGCTGGTCCGGATGCGGCGGAAACGCCTTACATGTTTGAATTCCCGCCCGAATAGCGCCATATGTGGACAACCCGTCGGCACGCAAGTTTTCCACATATGCGGCCGGCGCGGCGCGCAAAGGACTGCCATATGCTTCGCACCGAACTTTCTCACCAAATGTTTCCCGTTCAAGGCACGCCGCCCGTCCGCTGGCGGATCAGCGAGGGCCTCGTGCCATATGAAGAGGCCGTGGCCACGATGGAGGCGGAAGTGGCCGCGATTGCTGAGGGGCGGGCGCCGGAACTCGTCTGGCTGGTCGAGCATCCGCCACTCTATACGGCAGGCACCAGCGCCAATGCCGCCGATCTGATCGAGCCGGATCGATTCCCGGTCTTTGCGACCGGACGCGGCGGCGAATATACCTATCACGGGCCAGGTCAGCGCGTGGCCTATGTCATGCTGGACCTGAAGTGTCGGCGACAGGATATCCGCGCCTTCGTCGGCGCGCTCGAGGAGGTCATCATTCGCACGCTTGATTCGATGAATGTACGTGGCGAGCGGCGAGAAGATCGGGTCGGCGTATGGGTCAGGCGCCCGGAGAAGCCGATTCTTGCAGACGGTACCGTGGCGGAGGACAAAATTGCAGCCCTCGGTATCCGTGTGCGCAAATGGGTGACATTTCACGGCCTTTCGCTGAACGTCGACCCCGATCTCGGGCACTTCACCGGCATCATTCCTTGCGGAATCTCGGCTTATGGCGTCACCAGCCTCGTCGATCTTGGCCTGCCGGTCATGATGGCGGATGTCGATATCCGTCTCCGCGAGGCGTTCGAACAAGTCTTCGGCGAAACGATCAATGACGCTTGAAGCCAATCGGTGATCGCCGGAAGGCGATCCAGGATGCTGCGCGGAATTCCAGCGCTAAGCAGGACAGGTCAAACGACCTGTCCGATCTACTGCGAAAAAGCCGCCATCCCTCACAAGGAAAACTGTTCGGCATCCTCTGGCACGGGCACTTCCAATTCATCCAAAGCGCGCCGTTTCGATTTTTCCAAAAGATCTATTTTGTCTTCTGCCCTGAGAAGATCATGCAGTTTCTGATCGCTCAAGATATTGTCGTGATTATCATGCGAGGTCATGCGGGTAACTCCTTGACCTCTGCAGGCGAGAGCGCGTCGTCTCTCTCAGCCGATGGCGCCTACGGGTTCGGTAGCCAACGGTGAGGACAGCTTACGCCCATTTGGGAGCCGTTGCGAATCATTTGGTGCGATGGTCCGTTTTCACCGCATGCCCGGCTCGACAAGAAAAGTGCCACAAAAGAAAAATGCCCTGGAAGGGAGAGCGTCCAGGGCACAGATAGGGGAACTGCACTAATGAAATTAGGGCGATGCGTCTGCACTTCAAGGTCCAAGTTTCAGGATAGGTTGTATCCCTCCCACAATCGCTCCTATTCCTCGCGAAACCGTGATCGCCGTCGGCCTTTGATAGGGTCCTAACGACTTTTTCCCTCCGCGCGGTGGTGATATCGTCGGCAAGGGGGTTGGACGTAAGCCACAGGGGTTTTCCCAACCATTGTGCCGAGACGCGGCACCGGCGACGTTCCGTTCATCTCATGGCTGAAAATTGCGGACAGGAAAGGTTTAGCAACAGACGGAGAAACGGAAGAAACATTCCGAAATTAGAGTTCATTCCCAAGCAAAACTGCAGAATGGAGTAAGGACAATGAGAGCCGTTTTTGGCGTGACCCGTTATTGGAAGACAGGCTTCAAGGCGCTACTCCTCCTTACCGTGTCCGTCTTGCCGGTCATGGCTCAGACCGCCGGCGGCAACCAGAATGCCCAGAATTCGGCTTCAAGCTTCAGCTATCGGCGCGCGGATCTTGGCAGCGGCTATTCCACCTCGAGCATTCTGAAGATGCCGAACAATTCATCCTATTTCGTAACGTGCAATTGCGACGACCGGACATTGCAGGACATGACGTGCCCGACCCAATCTTACGCATGCACCTGCGTTCCGCACGCTTATCTGATGTGCCAGTAGGAAAGGTGGGCGCGAGATATGGCCAAATCGTCTTCCAGGCTATTGCTTGCCATCTTCGGTGTGCTCTGCCTTCCATTGATGGCGTGGGGTCAGCAGGATAACTCGCCGCCGCAAAGCGCAACTTCGACCTATTCCTTCAGCGTCGGGTCTCGTCCGGCCGATATCGGCACCGGCTTTTCGATCTACAGCGCGACATCCGCAACGGCAGATCAACAGTTTCACGTCCAATGCAATTGCCAGGATTTCAGCCTCGCGACCGCAACCTGCCCGGCTCCTCGTTATGAGTGCTATTGCAGCCCAAGCGCATCGCTGACCTGCGAATAGCAGAATCATGCCGATCAATATGCCAGATCGGGGTTGCGGTCTCTTTCTACCTCCGGCTGCACTCAGCGCGCCGGCGAACCGCCATCAAGGATTGTCAGCCCAGCCAAGCCACTCTTTTTGATGGCTATTTTTGTACAGTTTGCGTTCATGTTCGTCCGCATATGGTGTCTTCCGTCGCCCCCAGATCGCGCGTCGATTGACAATCGATATGGACGATACGATTAATAGTTTCGACATTCGTCATAGAGCGGAGGATATGCCAATGACAAGTCGTGCCATCCTGTTGATGTCTCTTGCGTCTCTCACAGTTGTAGGCTCGATGGGCCTCGCTTCTTCGGCTTCTGCGCTAACCATGAAAGAGTGCAGCGCCAAATACCAGGCGGCCAAGACCGCTGGTACCTTGAATGGCCAGAAGTGGAATGACTTCCGCGCAACGCAGTGCAGTGCGGACGCCAGCGCCACTACGACTACCGCTCCCGCAGCCACCGCACCAGCGGCTACGACGCCTGCCAAGCCGGCGAAGACCACTGCGGCTGCCAAGGTCGATGCCAGCGAGCCCGACGCGACGAAGCCGCCGGCAGCCGAACCGGCAAAGCCGACGACGGCTGCGCCAGCTGGCGTAACCTTCCCGGCAAAGGTCGACCCAAAATATGCTACCGAGACGCCCGGCAAAGCCCGCTTCCACACCTGCGTCGATGCATACAACGCCGCCAAGACCAGCAATTCGCTCGGCGGTCTGAAGTGGATTCAGAAGGGCGGCGGCTACTACAGCCTCTGCAATTCCAAGCTCAAGGGCTGATTGTCTATTTTAATTGACGACAGGACGGGCGCTTTCGGGCGCCCGTTTTGTTTTGCTTGCGTCAATACTGCATCTTCTCCCATTTCTTCACCAGTCGGTCGCGCTTGAGCTTAGAAAGCCGCTGCAGCCAGAAAATGCCGTCCAGCTGGTCGATCTCGTGCTGGATGCAGATGGCCAGAAAGTCATGCGCCTCAGCTTCATGGGCCTCGCCAGCGACATCCCGATAGCGAAAGCGGATCGATTTCGGTCTGACGATCTCTTCCGTCACTCCGGGCATGGAAACGCTGCCCTCCGTATGCCGCATGGTTTCCGGCGACGACCATAGGATTTCCGGATTGATATAGGTGCGCACGCCATCTTCGCGGCTGAGTTCAATCACGACGACTCGCTTGAGGACACCGATATGCGGGCCCGTGATGCCGACGCCGGGCGCAGCCAGTATCGTATCCAGCAGGTCGGCGACGAGCGCTTGCAGATCGTCGTCGAAGGCGGTGACAGCAGCGCAGGCGGTTCGTAGTAGCGGATCGGGAAAGCGGATGATGGGGCGAACCGGCATGGGACCCTCTACGGATGGAAGACATAGGCAAGAGGCTGCCAGAATAAGGGGAAGGTGGTTGCAATGCCACCGTCCCGATGGCTGCGCTTTCCCTATGAGCTTTTTCCATCATCCACTTGTTTTACATCGATTTCAATCGAGCCCAATAAGGGACGTCGGGCGAGCCGGAGGCCTTCTAGCCGAATGACGTCTGCCATCGTTGAAGATGCAATCACCGCATTCCGCCATTCGAACCTCCATCGCATGATTCGTGCATCGAATGGCTGAGGCGTCCTCTGCTTTTATGACCGTTCCCATCGAATTTACGAGGAATTTTGCCCTGTCGGGGCTTGCGAGCCTGTGGTTTTGGGCGGCACTGGCGGGTCGGGAACTGACTGCAACCCGCGAAAATTGACTATTACGTAAAAGTCAATATTATCATGGACAGCAGATAGGGGCGGATTCTTGGTCGACGGATACTATAGCATAACGGAGCTCACTCGGGAATTCGGGGTTTCGACCCGGACGTTGAGGTTCTATGAGGACGAGGGTCTTATCCATCCTGAGCGCAGAGGCCGTACGCGCCTGTTCCGTCCGGCGGACCGTCGTCTGATCATGGAAATCCTGCGGGGCCGCCGCATCGGTTTTACCATCGCCGAAATCCGCGAGATCATCCAGGTCTACAAGGAACCTCCAGGCGAGATCGGCCAGCTCAAACTGCTGATGAAGCGCGTCGATGAGAAGCGCGATGAGCTGCGCCAGAAGCGCAAGGATATCGACGATACGCTGAGCGAACTCGACAATGTCGAAGAAGCTTGCCTTGGACGTCTCGCCGAAATTGGCGTCGGGACGTGATCGCGACCAGGCCTTCAGCTTGTCAGAGCCAGCGGCGCGTCCGCTTGCAATAGAATTCGAATTCACAGCCGAATCGCGAGAGGAGATGCATCTCTTCGCAACGGATGACGAGCAATGTCGTCAAGGCAGCCGCCACGGCCGCCATCGCTAGGAACCAGAGATTGCCGATCAGCAGGCCGAGGCCCGCGGTCAGCAAGGTATAGCCGAGATAGGTCGGGTTGCGGGTGAAGCGAAAGGGGCCAGTCGTCACCAGATGCGCCGTACAGCGCTGCGTCAGAACGGTCGTGCGGCGCTCTAGGAGCGTCTTGACGGCCCAGACGTTCAGCGTCACGGCGAAGGCGGTCAGAAGCGCGCCAAACACCCAAGAAACAAGCGCCCAGACAAAGGGCAAAGGCAAGGGATACACCCGCTGCAGATACAGCGCCGCCATGACGGCGAGGCTATAGAGCAGCGGCGGCCACGGAAAACTCAGCGACTTCGAACGATAGGCATTCATAGAATAACCCTGTCATTGCGCTTCATCCGTACATTGTATCGCGATTCGGCTTACACGTTCATCGCTATCTGCTTTGATCGCCCCGGATTCCAATGGTTTGAAAAGATTCTGGGCTTGTAATTTATCGAGTGTGCATTGGCAGAAGCTGCGGCACATGGATTCGCTGCCCGACCGGGTGCAGGAGGCCACGCATTGCCTGATATAGCCGACGGTCGCGTCCTGAGGCGGAGCCGGTGCGACCAGTGACAAAAGGTAGACGAGGCCGAACAGCACCGGCTGGTGCAGCAGATAGAAGATCAGACTGTGCCGACCGGCCCGGGCAATGAGATTGCGGCCGGGGCCGAATTTTGCCAACCATTTAAGCCAGCCAAGAGATGTCGCCAATTGCGCAACGCCGACGCCGAACAGGAATGGCGTCAGCCATGGGAAAAGCGGCACATAGTCATTCGAGCGCCGGATGTTTTCCGAAAGCCCCACCCACCAGAGCCAGGGCACGTCGAAAAATGTCGAATGCAGCGATAGAGGCGCAATGACATTGTCGACGACAATACCGACGGCAAGCACGATTGCGACGAGAAGCGTGGCAAGTGCCGGCAGACGCAAGAATAGGAGCCCAATGAGACTTGCCGCCGCGATGCTGTGCAGGATGCCGAAGAATATCCACTCCTCGCGCATGCCGATGAAGGTGACGAGGGAAATGGCAGCGGCGGCTGCCACGATCATGCCCAGTCGTCGCCAGTAGGAGCGCCAGCGAATCTCCGACGTATTGGCAAGCACGAGGCTCAATCCTGCCAGAAACAGGAAGGTGCTGGCGATCGCGCGGGCGTAAAGCTTCAGCCAGCCTGTTTCCGCCGTGCCGGAATCGAGATAGCCGAAGAACTCGAAATCCCAGGTGCAGTGATAGCTTGCCATGGCCAGGAGTGCGACGCCGCGCGCCGTGTCCAGAATGCCGATGCGGGGCGTCTTTTGCGGTGCATCGGCGCTCTCGGCGATAGCGACCATTGGCGGGTCCTTCCAGGCATGAACTCAGATCACGAGCGCCGCTTGAGACGGCGCGAGCATGTCATGGCACATCGCTATCCATAATGGCCAGACGGGCATCGGAAAAAAACTGCCGGCGGACCAGCACGATGATGATGAACATGGTCGTGACCATGAAAACGTAAGGGCTCAGAAACCAGCCGAGATAGCCAATCGACAGGAAAATGGCTCGCAGGCCCGAGTTGAAATTCCGGGCCGCGATGATGTTCATGCGGATGACCCGCTCGGCGGCGCGTTCGGCATGCACGGGATCACGAATGGCATCTTCCAGCATCGGCAGGGAGCCGAAGAGAATGGTGCAGTAATTGAATAGGCGATAGGCCCAACCGAACTTGAAAAAGGCATAGCCAAAGAGACAGGCAAGCCCGGCCACCTTGATTTCGAAAGCTGTCCGGCCGCCGTTGAAGATGAAGGGCATGTCGGAGAAGAAGGCATTGATCTTGTCGGTGGCGCCGAGCAACGCAAAGCAGCTGCCGATGGCGAAGATCGAGGTGGAGGCGAAGAAGCCGGTGCCGTTCTGCAGGCCTGAGAGGATCTGTGTGTCGATCATCTTCAGGTCGCGGCGAAGGGAGTTGTAGATCCA
Organism: Martinezella dioscoreae; assembly: GCF_009176305.1. Taxonomy (GTDB): domain Bacteria; phylum Pseudomonadota; class Alphaproteobacteria; order Rhizobiales; family Rhizobiaceae; genus Rhizobium; species Rhizobium dioscoreae. The sequence goes on from NZ_BLAJ01000001.1 coordinate 1,288,715, forward strand.
TTCGCGGCGACGCTCGTTCATTGCCAGCGTCAGGCTTGTACGATTGAAGAAGCTGGCGCTGCTGACGATCCAGTTCAGCGCGACCCAGAGAAGGATGAAGAGGGCGAGGGCGACATAGTCGGCAGTCGTCATAAAGGGAGATTCTCCAGATCAATCCGATGTGGACTGTAGCGCAGCGCGGGCTGCGTGCAATGGCCTTCTGTTTGCTTCCCCGAATGCCTATATGTAATGTCGCTGCCATGAAATCCGATGTCGGCCAATCGCCGTGCAAGCTTGCCCCGATAGCGTAGCCTTGCCGGAAATCGATTTGCCTGGAGGCACCAAAGGTCCATGTTTCTCTCAGTTTTCGATGTGTTCAAGATCGGTGTGGGACCGTCCAGCTCGCACACGATGGGGCCGATGTCGGCCGCGAATCGCTTCCTCGACCTCGTTCTTTCGAACGAATGGCCGCGTCCGTCTTCGAATGTGCATGTCGAGTCGATCAAGGTCAGCCTGCATGGCTCGCTCGCCCACACGGGCATTGGCCACGGCACGGGCAGGGCGGTTATTCTCGGCCTGATGGGCGAGAAGCCTGATAGCGTCGATCCCGATCATATGGATGCCATTATCGACGAAGTGGAGCGCAGCGGGCGCATCACGCCGCCAGGCCATCCGGCCTATCGATTCCAGCCCAAGACAGATCTCATCTTCGACAAGAAGGTGCCGCTGCCCGGTCATGCCAACGGCATGAGCTTCTCCGCCTTCGACAAGGACGAGCGCCTACTGGTCAAGCGCATCTATTATTCCGTCGGCGGCGGCTTCGTCGTCACCGATACAGAATTGGAGCAGATGAAGGCCGACCGGAAAAAGCCTGCCCCAGCCGGCGAGCGTGTTCCGTTCCCCTTCGCCAGCGCCAAGCAGATGCTCGAAATGTCCGAGCGTTCCGGCCTTTCGATTGCGCAAATGAAGCGCGCCAATGAAGAGACGCATATGAGCGCCGAAGAGCTGGATGCCGGCCTCGACCGCATCTGGGCGGCCATGAGCAGCTGCATCGATCGTGGCCTCAAGGTCGATGGCATCATGCCTGGTGGCCTGAAGGTGCGCCGGCGTGCGCGTGCCATCCATGATAAATTGCAGGAAGAATGGCGTAGCAACCGCATCAATCCGCTGCTCGCCAATGACTGGCTCAGCGTCTACGCCATGGCCGTCAATGAAGAGAATGCGGCCGGCGGCCGCGTGGTCACAGCGCCGACCAATGGAGCGGCAGGCGTCATTCCGGCAACGATCCGCTATTATCAGCATTTCCACGAGGATTGGGATCAGGACGGCATTCGCAACTATCTTCTGACCGCCGCCGCCGTCGGCGGCATCATCAAGCACAACGCCTCGATCTCAGGCGCCGAAGTCGGCTGTCAGGGCGAGGTGGGCTCGGCGGCCGCGATGGCGGCTGCGGGACTTGCCGCTGTCATGGGGGCGACGCCGGAGCAGATCGAGAATGCCGCGGAAATCGCGCTTGAACACCATCTCGGCATGACCTGCGACCCAATCGCCGGCCTGGTGCAGGTGCCTTGCATCGAGCGTAACGCACTTGGTGCAGTCAAGGCGGTCACTGCCGCTTCGCTTGCGATCAAGGGCGACGGCCAGCATTTCGTACCACTCGACGCCTGCATCGAAACCATGCGCCAGACGGGTCACGACATGAGCGAGAAATACAAGGAAACCTCGACTGGCGGCCTCGCCGTCAATGTCGTGGAATGCTGATGTGGCCCAAGGTCGAAACGCGATCTTGGGAGCAGATCATTTGCTTATAGGCGTGGTGAGGGGGATGCCGGCCACGCGGCTGCCCAAAAGCATGGCTTGCAATTGCTCGATTTGAGCGCTGCTCGGCCCATTATTGGTGTCGTTTACTCTGTGAACCAGGACCGTCGCTAAGTCCGGAAACACCATGAGATATTGGTTTCCCATGCCGGATGCCCAGTAGAATGGCTTGTCTTTGACAACTTCGCCGTCGAATGCGGTTAGCGGCTGCAATGTGTATCGCCCGATCCACCAGCTATAGCCGAAACCTGCACCTCGCCCGAGATCCGTATAAGGCGCGATGCTTCTGCTGATCCATTCCGCCGGAATGATTTGCGCATCGCGCCATCGGCCGTCATTCGCCAGAAGCACGCCCAGGCGTGCCAGGTCACGCGCGGACATTCTGATCTTATAGGCAGGATGTATCGATTGAGGAATCGTCTTGAAATAGAAGTGTTCCGGCCGGAAATCCTGCATCTGAAGCGGGATTGCAATGCGACGGAAAAAATCCTCGGCAATTGGAACGCCGCTCAGTTGCTGGAGGATGCCGCCCAGGACATTGAAGCTCCAATTGTTGTAAAACCATTGCTCTCCGGCAGCATGGATACCTCGTGGAGGCAAAAGGGCCGGGTCCTGGTCGGCGGCGGCATGATAAACACCCGACCTCGACATCAGAAGATCAGCGATCGTCGCCTGCTTCTCTTTCGGTGTCAGCGCTGGTTCGCAATCATCGATATCCAGTTCGGCCAGAGTCATTGCCAAATCGATCGTGCCCTCGATCTCATGCGTGCCAATCAATGCGCTCAACAGGCTTTTGCGCATGGAGGCGATGCCGGTCACGTCGGCAATCTTACCCCATGAGCTCATAATCAAGCCATCTTGCACGATCATGATCGCGGACGATCCGATCGACTGCGCATAACGGTAGGCGTTCGCGAGAGCAGTGCTGGACCAGCCGAACCGGCCGGGATCATCCACTGTTGTCCACTCATTGGCCGGGTAATCCGATGCACCGCTCATAATCGCCTCCGAGAATCACCTCTTGCGCTTTCAGGTGATGTTACCCACTCTGTGGATGTCCGCAGTGAAAGGCTTGACGCTGCTGGTCAAAAGGACTTCAACGGCATTATGGCTTTGCATCTCATTAAATTGTGCGTGGGCGCGGATTCGCTGGATGATCTGCGCGAATGGGTTTCCGAGCGGGCAATGAACGCCATTGCTGCTGGGCTCGAGCCGCATACAACCCACACGACGCGTATGGTGCCGAAACGGGTAGACGAGCTGTTGGACGGCGGTTCGCTTTATTGGGTGATCAAAGGGCAGGTGCAGGCGCGGCAGAAATTGCTTGGCATCGAGACCTTCACCGACGCGGACGGCATTCAGCGCTGCCGGCTTATTCTCGACCCGAGCGTTGTCGAGACGACAGGGCAGCCGAAGCGGCCATTTCAGGGCTGGCGGTACCTGCCGCAGGACGACGTGCCGCGCGATCTCGACAGTCTCGGCGCGGCAGCCGAATTGCCCGCCGATCTGCGGCGGGAACTTTCCGAACTCGGATTGCTTTAACGCAGTCGCATCATGATCGGCGCACGGCCGGTCGGGGCGGTGATGTGCAGATGAATATGCGCTTCCGGCTGCGAATAACGCCAGGCGCGTGCGCCATGGCAAAGCAGGATGCCGATCAGGTCTTTCGTCTTGCTGCGCGAACGCGAACGGCTGAGACCTAGGTCCGCTAGCCGCATCGCCGCCTCATGCAGCGGATGAAGAGCAAAGCCCTTCGGTTTCATCTTGCCCCCGCCGTCGAGCGAGAAACCGGGAAAGTTCTCGTTCATTGCCATTTCAAAACCCCGTACACGTTACAAACTCAGGGCCGGCCCGTTTGACATTCGGAACCGGAGGATCGGGCGCAACAGAAGGCCCGACCAATCTTCAAATCATGCGGCGCGAAAACACCGGCCACATTCCTATTCCGTGCTCGCCCAGCACTTGACGCCAGCTCGCTTGAGCGCCTTGCAGGCATTCACCGCTTCGCTCTGATCTTCGAAACCACCAAAACGGGCGCGGTAACCGCCATCGAAGGCGACTGTATAGGGCTTTGCCGAACGCAGCGCCTTGCCACCCTTGGTCTTAGCCGTATCAAGCAGGTCGGTTGCGCCATCCTTACTGGAGGAAATGCCAATCTGCACGACCCAGCCAGTCGGCTCGCGCTCGGCTTTGGCTGCTTTTGCAACCTTCTCTGTCTTTTCGGTCCGCTGCAGCTTCGCGAGATTCGTATTGCTCTTGGAGGTTGATGCGGTCGTTACGGTATCGATCTCATCCTCATCGGCATCGTCCGACGATCCGGCGGAGGCCGTTTCGTCATAGGCTGGCCGCTTCACGGACTCCGGTTTCGCCGAAAGCAGTGGATTGGAGGAGGAAGACTGCGGCGTTACCGCTGCGAAGGCCGCCGCACTGGAAGGGTTGGAATCCGCGACTTCGGTCGTTCCGCCATTCTTGATCTTCGCGCGGCTGATATCCGCCATGCGTGCGCTGGCTGCCTGCACATTGGGCGTTGCGGCCGGGGCCTGTGCGATCACATTGGAATCAATATGCTTTGTCGATGCTTTAGGCAGATAGTCAGCGATCAGCTTGCGCATCTGGTTGTCACGAGCCGGCGTCGAAGCGCCGCCAAGGACGACACCAACGATGGAGCGACCATCGACTTTCACGGAGGTTGCGAGATTATAGCCGGCGGCACGCGTGTAACCAGTCTTGATGCCGTCGACGCCGCGCACGGAGCCAACCAGGCGATTGTGACCGAGGATCGTGCGATTGCCGAGCCGGAAGCTCGTTTCGGAGAAGAAACCGTAATATTCCGGGAAATGCTCGCGCAGGGCGATGCCAAGGCGGGCCTGATCGCGCGCCGTCGTCATCTGCGCCGTGTTCGGCAGGCCGTTCGGGTTGCGATAGGTCGTGCGCGTCATGCCGAGCGCCCGCGCCTTATCGTTCATCATCCGGGCAAAGCCTTCCTCCGAACCGCCAAGCATTTCGCCAAGCGCCATTGCGGCATCATTGGCAGATTTGGTGACGATGCCGAGGATCGCCTCGCGAACAGTCACGGAGCGGCCGGCTCCAATACCGAGCTTGGTCGGAGCCTGTGCTGCAGCGTTCTTCGAAAACACGACGGGGGTGTCGAGGGTGATGCGGCCGGCTTCGAGCGCTTCGAAGGTTAGATAGACCGTCATCATCTTGGTCAGCGAGGCCGGGTAGTGCAGCGTGTCGGCGTTTTCACTGTAGAGAACGTTGCCGGTATTGGCATCGATGACGATACCGGCATATTTCGGACCGGCCGCGCTCGCGTCAATGACAGTCACCATGACTGTCGCCGTTGCGATCGAAAAACCAAGAAGCGCTCTCGCCAGAATCTTACCGGTTTGAGACGACGAAACGGAAAGAATGGATCTGGACACTAAATCACTCTCTGCTTGCATTTACATTCTCGATTATCCGGCCGCCGCCTCCATGAACGGCCATTCCGTTCGACAGTAGAGGCTTAGCGTTACCAATCGGTTTATGATGAACAGTTGGTTTCAGGTTTCTGCGCCGTTTTAGCGGCCGCCCACAGCTGTCGGCGCAGGTACGGCATTATCCACAAGACGCGTTTTGACGAAGTTCTGGACGGCGGCATCCATGGCGCGCCAGTCACCCAGCTGATTGCTGGAAAAGCGGTAGAGAACGCTCAAATCCTTACCGACCTTGATGTCTCTCTGGCAATCGCCGCTGGTTGCCAGCGTGGGCGAGGAGGGCAGGAGACAGCGCACGACATAATCGGTCTCGTCAGGCCGCGGCGCCGTCAGAAGGATTTCGTCGTTGTAGCCGGCATCCGCACGAAGCCGATGTGCGGTCAGGCCGAAGGGGCCGGCATAGGCCGCCCCATCCATCAGTTGCGAATAGATCGGACCGAGCCGGCCGGACATGTCATGGGACATCGTGCTCTGGCTGATTTGCAGGAAGATCAGTGAGGACGATTGCGAGATATCGTCGAAACGCATGCGATCGGCTTCGCTATAGCCCTGCATCTGCGGCCAGGTCAGATAGAGATCGACACGTTCGGCCATACCGTCCGAACGCTCGCTCGGAAAGCGAATGGTGTTTGCAGCCAGACGCATTGTGTCGTCGCCGATCGTGACAGAGATGGGCTTGGTATCCGTCGTATGCCCTGCCAGCGAAATTTTCTCACCAAGCCAGTGTCCACCAACGGATATGGCTACGGTCAAGGCTGCCAGAACGGCGACACCGGCCGTGAGCCCATAGACAAAGCCGCTCGATATCAGCGGTCTTTCTTCGATCATTGCGGCGGATGACAGAGGAGGAGCCATACTCTTGCCTTCATTTCCTTCCGCTCAGGTCGCCATCATCGACGGCAAAGCCTCGCGGCGCCTGACTTTTTTGAGTCTCGTTGGAAATGATGATTGGCGCCACGATGGTTAACCGACGGTTAAATATGTGTCGCAAGCCATGCTAATGGCGCACTTAAATTCTTCGGGTATTTTCAGCCTTAGCTTTAGGCCCACTCATTAAACGAAAAAGAGCCGTTCCCTGGGACAGTGGGAACGGCTCAGAGGCACCGGCCTGGACAGAAATCAGGGGACGAGACCGGGCCTCTGACTTTGACCATCGACGCTAGGTCGCCGATGATCCTGTGTGAAGAACGCTTATTTCAAGCTGCCGACTGCGACGGCGCGGCCATCCTGGATCTTGACCCAGCGAGCCGGGTGGTCGGCGGACTGGCGCTTGAGGAAGGTATACTCGGTTTCGGACCAGAGCTTCACCTTGTTGCGCATGTTATCGAGAATGAAATCGCCGCGATCCGTGCGGACGGTCAAAACGGCATGGCCTTCACCGTTCGGCTGCAGCACGACGGTCATGAGCAGATCGGAAGGCGAGAAGCCGGCATCGATGAGCTGCTTGCGCTTCAGGAGCGCGAAATCCTCGCAGTCACCGGCGGTGGTCGGGATCGCCCACTTTTCCTCAACGCCGTAAAGCTCCATATCGGTCATCGGCTTGATGGTGGTATTGACCGTGTAATTGACCTTCAGGATCGTCTTCCAGCTATCCTCATTGAGGATCATCGGCCCTGCATCGCCACCGGAATAGGCGCATTCCCGCGGATTTTCCTTGCAGAATTCGTAATGGCCGATCGGAGGAGCAGCGTCGCCTGTTATCGTCATGTTGGCGGGTGCCGCCTGGGCCGCACCGAAGAAGCCAAGAGCGGAAAGCGCCAGAGCGGCAAGGCCGCGAAGTGCGATTTGAAAGTTCATGTCCCTGTCCCTGTTTTATTGGGATCAGAATGACACGCGTGATTTTATCTGACGCAAAATTGCGCAGTTAAATTAATAGCTTAGTTGAATCAAATCTGGAGAAAATTCTCATAAAACACGCAGAAAACTTGATTCAAGTTTGCGGCAAATTCGATTAAAATTTGAGGAATTTTGGTATGAAGTGCAGCAAAGCGAGAGTTTGATATCCGGCTGTTTCGGAACGGTTTTCAACAATGAGGATCGTTAACGTCCGGGTGCAGATTTGGGCAGCAACCGTGTTGTATTGATACAGAGCCCACCTTGCGATAGGCCTGCCGAGTGCCGGAAATGACCGCAAGAACCTCGATCTGTCCCATTTTGGGAAAGCCGGCTCAAAAAATATTTTTGATTTTTATTGTCGGCCGTTGGGGCGAAGCCCGTCGGTTGTGCGAATGATCGCGGCAGCCATCTCCGCGACGGCCGGCGAGTGGGCCGCGTTCGCAACGATCACCAGTTCCGCCTCTGGCCATGCTTGCGACAATTCCCAGGCTGTTACCAGCGGCGCCTCGAGATCCATCCGCCCCTGGATCATCGTGCAGGGGATACCGGCGGGCCGATGGATGTCGCGCAGGATCTGCCGTTCCACGAGCCAGCCCAGATGGTGGGAGTAGTGGGTGATGATCCGGGCACGGGCCGTCAGATAGCGAGGATCGGACCACCGAGATGGGAGGGTCTCGCGCGGATCGATCAGGATCGAGGCGCCCTCCCATTCGTGCCAGTCTCTTGCAGCTCTCACGTGGATTGCGGGATCTGGGTTAAGCAGGAGGCGATAATAGGCAGCGACGAGATCACCGTCGCGATCCTCTTCATGCACGGCAGCGCGAAAGCGTGCCCATTGCTCCGGAAAGAACCGGCCAAGACCTTGATAGAGCCAATCGATTTCTGATTGTCTCGTCATGGTAATGCCGACGAGGAGCAAGCTTTCCACCCGTTGCGCATGGGTTTCGGCATAGACGAGCGCAAGCGTGCAGCCCCAGGAATTGCCGAAGACGATCCAGCTTTCAACGCCGAGACGCAACCGCAATTGCTCGATATCGGCAATCGTATGCCATGTGGTGTTGGCCGAGAGATCGATCGCCGGTTCCGACGCATGCGGAAGGCTGCCGCCGCAGCCGCGCTGGTCGAACTGAATGATTCGATAGTAATGCGGGTCAAAATAACGCCGCGTTCCGGCCGAACTTCCTGAACCCGGACCGCCGTGCAGGATAAGGACAGGCCTGCCTTGCCGGTTGCCTGATTGCGTGCAATGAATCCGCTGGCCGTCACCGACCTCAAGCAGGCCTTCGTCAAAAGGAATTGTATCCGGGTAAAGCATTTGCCGTCACGCGTTGAGAAGAAGACAGGCATCGCTGTTTCGCGACGCCGCGTGACAGGAGGATGACAATATCAGAGAAATTCGCGCAAGGTCTCGCGCGACTGCAGCGAAAGGAATTCGATCGCCACGCCTTCCATGAAATGGCGAACGACGCGGCCACGCATATTGCCGAGGCGTACCGGCGTCCCGATCGTGGGGCGTATTTCGACATCGACCGCGGCACCCGAGAGCGAGAGGTCCATGATGCGGCAGACATATTGCGTACCGTCGTCGAGCGTAAGCTCGCAGCGGGTGTTGCGCGGCGTCAGGCGATCATGGCGGCGATCTTCCGGCAGGCCAAGTTCGTGCTTGTTGGCAAGCCAGGTCAATTGGGCGGCAAGCTTTTCGCGTTTCCGCTCGGTCGCATTGATCGACATGGTGAAACCGCGGCCATCGACGGCAACGACATTGCCTTCAACGCGGCCAAGGTGATCGATATAGGCGACAACGCGCTCGTCGGCGCGCGGACGTCCCAGGCAGGTGACATGAAGGTCGCCTGGCGACATCTCGGTGACCAGGCACTCGAACTCCTCATAATTAGCCAGCATCAGGCGACCCTGCATATTGATCGGAACCCGTTGAAAGGTCCGCTGATCATTGCGAACAGCATTGCCTGTCATTTGGTTGGGCCGCGTCGCATGGGCCGGCTGGAATGAGTGCATGAAGCGTCTTGAACCCTATTGCGTCTCTTCCAACTATTAGCCGCAACTCCTTAAAGTAAGGTTGTCTTTCCCGAGGCATGGCTTAGAGATGATCGTCGATTTTGTTCCGAGCTGGGTCAATTCCAGCTCTCTCGCGCCCATTTTTTGCTTGAATTAACTTTCGGCGCATCCATTCGCCCAGGCTGGTGCTTCGCTGATGCGGCAGAAGATCTGTCGGATCGGGATGCGGCGGCGCATTCACGAGCCGGACGGGGCGGTCGCGAAGCAGGCGGCTGCGGTCCAGCGCCAGAAATTCCAGGCGCTCATTGCCGAGCCATGTCGTGTAAACGGTGGGCGTGAGGCAGCCGAGCAGTCTGTCGCAAGTGTCGCTCGATGTTCGAACCGGCAGCAATATCAGCTCGAAGGTCATGCTGCGGCCACTGATGCAATATCCCGTTGCATGGATCGATGCGGGAACCACGTGCCTCATCACGCCGGCGGCGATGTGCACCGGATCGTCCTGCTGGCTGCCAGCCCAGAGCGCCGCGAAATTCTCGCCGCGAATCTCGCGCCCCATGAGGTTGCAGATCGCCGTACCGGCCAGACGGAAGCGGGGATTGTCGTCGGCGGTGTTTTCCAGGATGAACAGCTCGGGAAGAATATGTCCGATCGCCGATGGCTGTATCAAATTGCGCAAGGGGGCATCAGCGTTGCCGCGTATATGCTCCCAATAGGTAAATATATCGATGCTCGTCTTCTGGCGCATAATGCGTCCGTGTCCCATTTCATTTCAAATACAAAGGCATTCATTGCCCTCGACTCCACCGTTGCGAATTCCATGCCAGAACCGGGCCATTAGGGTTAACAAGGGGTTTCGCTTGCTCCGCCCGATGGTCGGTGTAAGGCTTTGTTCATCACTTCACCAAGTGACCTTCAGCACGAATTTCCCGGGCGCCGGACGGACCAGCGTGGTCCAATCCGGAGAGGAGCATCCCGGCGCGCCGCCCCATACTGCGGGCGGCTTTTTTTTTGATTTTTGCTGCGGTATGTGTCGAAGACCTCTATTGATAAGCTGAGCAAGACATGGACGATGAACAGCTGCCGCGCCCAGAGCCGGAAAATCCGCGGCCGCAGCAGCATGTGCCCGCCTTCAATCTGCCTCCCGCGATTCTGGCGAGTCTTGCTGTTCTGATCGTCATCTTCGCGGTCATGAACCTGCCCTCGTGGTCGGACGATACGTTGAACTGGATTTATTTCACCTTCAGCTTCATCCCGGCCCGTTATGCCTTTCCCTTGTCGCAGCAGGGGCTGGAATGGCTTTGGACGCCGGTCACCTATTCGCTGCTGCATGGCGGGATCGAGCATATCGTCTTCAACAGTCTCTGGCTGATGGTCTTTGCTGCGCCCGTGGCGCGACGCATCGGCGCGCTGCGCTATGTGATTTTCTGGATTTTTTCGTCCGCCGCTTCCGCCTTCCTGCATGCAGCGCTTTATTGGGGAGACCAGACGCTTTTGATCGGTGCATCCGGAGTCGTCTCGGCGCTGATGGGGGCAGCTTGCCGCTTTGCGTTTCCGGCCATGGACGGTCGCAGAGTTTCCATGCGGCAGGCGCATCTCAATCCGCGCCTCAGCATCTTGGAGTCGCTTCGAAGCCGTACCGTCGTCGCCTATACCGTCATGTGGGTCGCCGGTAATGCACTCGTCGCCTTTGGCATCAATCTTGCGGGCGACAGTTCGCAGCCGGTGGCCTGGGATGCTCACATCGGCGGATTTCTGTTCGGATTCCTGCTTTTTGCACCCTTCGACCGGCAGCCGCCCGTGGAAGCTCAGGAAGCTTTACCACTCGATGAATGAGCTGTTGCTTTCTTACTGACACAGGCGCACCATTGCTATCCGTCGGTCGTGGGATGAGGAGATCGACCGACCGACGGGCGAGGCGCCGGTTTGAGCTCCGGGGGTAATTTCGGAACATATCGGACGCTTCAGGTGTTCATCATGCTTTCGAGATGGGAGGATCGAATGTCAGTTTCCGTAAAGGCCATACTTGAAGCCAAGGGCCGCGACGTCGTGACGACGGGCGGTAATACGACCGTTGCCGAGGCCGCGAAGATTCTCAATGAGAATCGCATCGGCGCCATCGTGGTCGTCGGACCGGGCGGCAAGATTTCCGGCATCTTCACCGAGCGGGATGTGGTCAATGCCGTTGCCAAGCAGGGGCAGGAATGCCTCGACAAGCCGATCGCATCGATGATGACGGCCAAGGTGCATCGCTGTAAGGAAGATACGACGACCGACGAATTGATGGAACTGATGACGATGCGCCGCTTCCGTCACGTTCCCGTTGAGGAGAAAGGCAAGCTTTCCGGCATCATCTCCATCGGCGACGTCGTCAAATGGCGCATCCGTGAGATCGAACTCGAGGCCGAGCAGATCAAGGCCTATATCGCCGGGTAAGAAGCGGTTCGGCGTGACCGAAGCAATCGGCGCGGTGGATCGCCTGCGGTAAGCAACGGCCTGAATTCCCAGCAAAGCGCCGATTGCGTTTTTCAAGGCTTAACGCGCGTAGGCTTCTTGCATGCGCCGGATCTCGGTCAATCTTGCCGATGCTTCCTCATAGCCGCGTTCTATTGCTTCGCCAGCACGATGAAATTCCGAAAGGCCGATATCGCTGAGGCGCGGATGCAACGCCAGATCGGGCGGGTCGCCGGCAAGGCGCGCACGCGCAATTCTGTCCTGTATTATGTTGAAAGCCTGCACCATGACACCCGTCATGCCAAGTTTCATGGCGGGCGCATCCTCGCGGCGCAGCAGATCGCCGTTGGGCGAGCCGACATTGTGCTTGACCACCGCGGACCGGCCATAGAGATCGTAGTGCAGGTTTACCGCAACCACCAACGTCTGTTCATAAGTTCGGCAGACCGAAACCGGCACCGGATTGACCAGGGCGCCATCGACCAGCGTACGGCCGTTGGAGCGCACCGGCTCGAAGATGCCAGGCAGGGCATATGATGCCCTGAGCGCAGTGATGAGAGAGCCGTTGGCAATCCAGACTTCATGGCCTGTGTTCAACTCCGACGCGACGGCGACGAAGGGACGGTCGAGATCTTCGATGGAAAATCCTTCCAGATGTTCCTGCATGCGCTTGGTGAGCCGCATGCCACCGAACAATCCGCTTCCGCCGATGGTGAGGTCGAGCAGGCTGGCGATGCGCCGCATGGTCAGCGAACGCGCGAAGGCCTCAAGTTCGTCAAGCTTGCCCGCAAGATAACAGCCACCGACGAGGGCGCCGATCGATGTGCCGGCAATCATGCCGACTGCAATGCCGGCTTCGTCGAGTGCACGCAAAACACCGATATGCGCCCAGCCACGCGCAGCACCACCGCCAAGCGCCAAGGCAATCTTTACTTTTTTTGGAGGGGCGGGAGGGAGAAGCGGGGTAGACGTATCCTGCGTAAGGCCTGAACCGGTCGAGCTCTGTCCGCCGATGTGACGATTCAACCCCCAATTCAGCATTTTTTACGCCTCCTCCGAGGCTCCGTGTGCCTCGGCTAAAATACTGTCCCTTTTTCGTTTCCAAATCGTATACTGGTTGTGGCTTGTTGAAACACCATCACCGATAGGTCTACTGCTTGTAGACTTCTTCCGGATTGAAATGCAGGTGATCGTCGACCACGCTCAGCACCGGCTTCCCATCTTCGAGCTCGACTGTTCGGTAGAAGCAGGAACGGCGGCCAGTATGGCACGTCGCATCATGTCCGGCGACCTCCACTTTCAGCCAGATTGCATCCTGATCGCAATCCGTTCGGATTTCCTTCACCGTCTGAAGGTTTCCGGAGGTTTCACCTTTTTTCCAGATCTTACCGCGCGAGCGGCTGAAATAATGCGCCGTGCCGGTCTTGATCGTCAGCGCGAGCGCCTCGGCATTCATGTGCGCGACCATCAGCAATTCGCCATCATGCGCATCCGTCACGATCGCGGTGATCAGGCCGCGATCGTCGAAACGGGGCGTGAAATCGCCTGCATCCTCCAACTCGGATTTATCTTCGGAAGGAGCATTGAAAATCAGGTTCATTTCCGGCTCTTTCGTTGAAGCCCGGTCAGCGACCCCGGACCAAGGACATGAAACGAGCCTGCTCGGCCGGATCGGCCTTGAAGGCACCCGTGAAGGTCATCGTCAGCGTCGAGGAACCCTGCTTCTTTATGCCGCGCATGGACATGCACATATGTTCGGCGTCGATCATCACGGCGACGCCGCGCGGACGCAGGGACTCGTCGATCGCATTGGCGATCTGGGCCGTCATGGCTTCCTGCGTCTGCAGTCGGCGCGCAAAAATATCGACGACACGGGCGATTTTCGACAGGCCGAGGACACGACCGCTCGGCAGATAGGCGACGTGCGCCTTGCCGATGATCGGCACCATATGATGTTCGCAATGCGAATAGAACGGGATGTCCCGCTCAAGAACGATATCGTCGTAGCCCGAGACTTCTTCAAAAGTGCGGCCGAGCACATCCTCGGGATTCAGCTCGTAGCCGCCGAACAGCTCGCGATAGGCCTTGGCAACGCGCGCAGGCGTATCGAGCAGGCCTTCGCGACGCGGATCATCGCCGGCCCAGCGAAGGAGAACGCGGATTGCGTCTTCAGCTTCCTGCTGCGACGGGCGTTCGAAATCAGTGACTTGCGGAAAGTTCTTTACAATGGCGTCCATTACCTATGGTTCTCCTGATCCGCTGTGCGGATATCATCTTGTCGGACTCGCCACTGGCATTCCCCGAGGTACGGAGATTTTGTACCTTTGGCGGGCTCCGGGGCGTTCTGGCTGGCGGACAAGCCTGCCGTCCTGCACGGTTTCCCATCAAACTTACAGAAGACCATTGCATTTCGATGGTCTTCGAACGACATACATATAGTATGGCATTGTCCCTGTGAAAGTGTCCTAAACGGACACGCTGTGTTTTTTGTTACGAAACACGAACAGGTGCATCGGAGCAAAATCTGTGATGGACGACATCTACAACAGCAAAATCCTAGAGTTTGCCGGCAATATCGGCCGCATCGGCAGTCTTCCTGACGCCGATGCCAGTGCCCAGGCCCATTCCAGATTGTGCGGTTCTCGCGTAAAAATCTGGCTGAAAATGGACGGCGATGTGGTGACCGATTTTGCCCATGACGTCAAGGCCTGTGCGCTCGGCCAGGCGTCATCTTCGATCATGGCGCGCCATGTGGTCGGCGCTACTGCAGACGAAGTACGCAAGGCCCGCGAGGATATGCTCGCCATGCTCAAGGCCGACGGCGAGGGGCCTGAGGGGCGTTTCGAAGACATGCGCTATCTAAAGCCGGTCAGGGATTACAAGGCCCGTCACGCTTCGACCATGCTGACATTCGATGCCGTTGTGGACGCGATCGGGCAGATCGAGGCGGCGCGTCAAGGCGGAAATGCCAAAACGGCTGAAGCCGTCTGAGCGGGCGCTGACCATGTGCCAATTCTGTCTCATGCAGGACGACGATGAAGACGAGGGCGGTGCTGCACCCTCCAAGCGCGCGCGGCGCGATGCATCACTAGGCGGCGAGATGGCGATGAAGTCGCGCAATTATGCCGGACCTTTCCGCAAAACACCGGACCGGCTCCTCGGCATGGGCCTCATTCGCCTTTATCAACTGACGCTTTCCGGCTTCATTGGCAACTCCTGCCGCCACATCCCGACCTGCTCGGAATATGGCTATGAGGCGGTAGCGCGCCACGGACTTTGGGCTGGCGGCTGGATGACGTTGTTTCGCGTCTCCCGCTGCGGACCGGGTGGGACGAGCGGGCTCGATCCGGTGCCCGGCGAGCTGGAGCGCCGCTATCATTGGTGGACGCCCTGGCGCTATTTCCGCCTTGGGCAAAAGGCTGCCTGACCGTTGGCAGTCTATGTCGCGCTGCTCTACAGCATAGTCCTTGGCCCAGGCCGCAGAGTTATCATGTCCGATCTCAAGGCCATGGCGGAGAGTTTGGGCTTTCGCAATGCCCGAACGCTTGTTGCGACCGGCAATCTTGTTTTCGAAGCCGAGCCGCAGCCAATCGCATCGGTCGAGGCACAGCTTGAGGCAGGTTTTGCTACGGCTTTCGGCAAGCATGTCGATATCATCGTCCGCGATGCCGATAGATGGCTGAGGCTCGCCGACGGCAATCCCTTTCTCGACGGGATCGGCAGCGAGGTCATCGTTCGGGTGATGCGGCAGCCACTCGAACCCGAAATTCTCGATGTGCTTGCGAAATACCGGCAGGACGAACGCATGGCCGTTGTCGATGGCGATTTATGGATCGATTTCGGCCTCAAGGCCAGCGAGACGAAAATGCTACCGGCTTTGACGACAAAACGGCTCGGCATCGGAACGATGCGAAACTGGAACACCGTGCGCGGTTTGGCCGAGATGATCCGGGCCTAGCGCCGCTTTTCCTTTACTAGATCGCGAAATACAGCTATCAGGCGCGCGGACTTAAGTTACGCATTTACTTGGTCCCTATCTTTCGAAACCACCCGCATTCGTTGGCGGGACTGGACAAGGAGAATATCGATGTCCCAATCCGTTTCCCTGACATTTCCCGATGGTTCCGTGCGCAGCTTCGCTGCCGGCACGACCGGTCGCGATGTCGCCGAATCTATTTCCAAGTCGCTTGCCAAGAAAGCTGTCGCCATCGCGCTTGACGGTACCGTCCGCGATCTTTCCGATCCGGTGACCGACGGCAAGATCGAGATCATCACCCGCTCGGATGATCGCGCGTTGGAGCTCATCCGCCACGACACCGCGCACGTGCTTGCCGAAGCCGTACAGGAGCTTTGGCCGGGAACGCAAGTGACCATCGGTCCGGTCATCGAAAACGGCTTTTACTACGATTTCGCCAAGAACGAGCCCTTCACACCCGATGATCTTCCTGTCATCGAGAAGCGGATGCGCGAGATCATCCAGCGCAACAAGCCGTTCACCAAGGAGATCTGGTCACGCGAGAAGGCGAGGGAAGTCTTTGCCGCCAAGGGCGAGCGCTACAAGGTGGAACTGGTCGATGCCATTCCGGAAGGTCAGGATCTGAAGATCTATTACCAGGGTGACTGGTTCGACCTGTGCCGCGGTCCGCACATGGCTTCGACGGGCCAGATCGGCAATGCCTTCAAGCTGATGAAGGTCGCCGGCGCCTATTGGCGTGGGGACAGCAACAACCCGATGCTGACCCGCATCTATGGCACGGCATTCGCTGAACAGGCGGATCTCGACAACTATCTGCACATCCTCGCCGAAGCCGAAAAACGCGATCACCGCCGTCTCGGCCGCGAAATGGACCTGTTCCATTTCCAGGAAGAAGGCCCCGGCGTCGTCTTCTGGCACGGCAAGGGCTGGCGCATGTTCCAGACGCTGGTGTCCTATATGCGCCGGCGGCTGCAGGGCGATTATCAGGAAGTCAACGCGCCGCAGGTGCTCGACAAGTCGCTTTGGGAGACCTCGGGTCACTGGGGCTGGTATCGCGACAACATGTTCAAGGTCACCGTTGCCGGCGACGACACCGATGATGACCGCGTCTTTGCGCTGAAGCCGATGAACTGCCCCGGCCACATCCAGATCTTCAAGCATGGCTTGAAGTCTTATCGCGAACTGCCGATCCGCCTTGCGGAATTCGGGGCCGTGCATCGCTACGAGCCTTCGGGCGCGCTCCATGGTTTGATGCGCGTGCGCGGCTTCACGCAGGACGATGCACACATCTTCTGCACCGACGAGCAGATGGCGGCTGAGTGCCTGAAGATCAACGATCTTATCCTGTCGGTCTATGAGGACTTCGGCTTCAAGGAGATCGTCGTCAAGCTTTCGACTCGCCCCGACAAGCGCGTCGGTTCGGACGAGCTCTGGGATCGCGCCGAAAGCGTGATGATGGACGTGCTGAAAACGATCGAGGCGCAGTCCGAAGGCCGCATCAAGACCGGCATTCTGCCGGGCGAGGGCGCTTTCTACGGCCCGAAGTTCGAATATACGCTCAAGGATGCCATCGGCCGTGAATGGCAATGCGGCACGACGCAGGTCGACTTCAACTTGCCTGAGCGCTTCGGTGCCTTCTACATCGACCAGCACTCCGAAAAGACGCAGCCGGTGATGATCCATCGCGCCATCTGCGGCTCGATGGAGCGTTTCCTCGGCATCCTGATCGAGAACTTCGCCGGTCATATGCCGCTCTGGGTCTCGCCGCTGCAGGTCGTCGTGGCGACGATCACCTCGGAAGCCGACGCTTATGGCGAAGAGGTAGCGGAAGCGCTGCGCGACGCCGGCCTCGATGTCGAGACCGACTTCCGCAACGAGAAGATCAACTACAAGATCCGCGAGCATTCGGTGACGAAGGTTCCGGTGATCATCGTCTGCGGCAAGAAGGAAGCCGAAGAGCGTTCGGTCAACATCCGCCGCCTCGGCAGCCAGTCGCAGACCTCGATGTCGCTGGACGAAGCGATCGCATCGCTTTCGCTGGAAGCAACGCCGCCGG
Source organism: Martinezella dioscoreae (assembly GCF_009176305.1). Lineage (GTDB taxonomy): Bacteria > Pseudomonadota > Alphaproteobacteria > Rhizobiales > Rhizobiaceae > Rhizobium > Rhizobium dioscoreae. The sequence goes on from NZ_BLAJ01000001.1 coordinate 1,306,326, forward strand.
ACATTCTGCGCAAGCGCGAAGCAAGGCGGGCCAAGGCCGCCTGACGGCCGACCGATATCTGGCGGCACCTTCAGGGTGCCGTCAGAGAACTGACATACGACTTTCATATAATTGATGAATCAAAGCGTTGCTGTGGCTGCAACATGTGACGCAACTGAGACCATAGGAGCGGGGCAGCCCCGTCGCGCACTTGGAATTCAAGGAATTATCCTACGCAAACGAACGGGACACGCGGATCAAGCGCTGGTTCATCCGCTCCATCGAAGGCCTTTCCGGCCGAGACCGTTATGCCCGGCTCTACGATATCTGGCGCACCGATATCGTCGGCAAGAGCGAGCGGGTTTTCGGCAAGATGCTCGATCTCATCGATGTGCGCCTGCTCATCAAAGGCGAATGGCCGCCGAACCAGATCCCCGAGGCGCCGATCGTCATCGTCGCCAATCACCCCTACGGCATCGGCGACGGCATTGCGGTGCTGGCGCTTGCCGAGCAACTGGGGCGGCCCTTCAAGGTTCTGATCAATAACGAATTGCTGAAGGTGCCTGAGATGCACGACTATTCGCTGCCGGTCTCCTTCGAGGAGACCAAGGAAGCGATGGCGATCAATATGAAGACCCGGCATGAGGCTGTTCGCCTCTTAAAGGAAGGCACAACGATCATCGTCTTTCCTGCCGGTGGCGTTGCAACCGCCAAGAAGGGTTTCGGCCGGGCAGAGGATCTGCCTTGGAAGATATTCCCGGCAAAACTCATCCAGGCCGCGCGTGCGAGCGTCATTCCCATCTATTTCGAAGGACAGAACGGCAGGCTGTTCCATCTGGCGAGCCGCATCTCGATGACCTTGCGCATCTCGCTGCTGATCCGTGAATTCCGGCGTCTCTCCGGCAGCACCATAACAGCGCATATCGGTGCTCCCAGGAGCTGGGAGGCCCTCAGCGAGGGCAGTGACCGCAAGGACCTGCTGACGAAGCTTTATGGAGCGGTCTTCTCCATGGCACCCCCTAGAAAGATGCTGCGGCGTAAGGCCGGATGAGCGGAAAGGGTTTCGAGCTTCTCATCACCGAACGGTGACTGCACTGATAGCGCCAGCCGGCGATCAAACCCGGGGCTCCGCTGTCAATCCATGCTATCGCCGTCGTCGCCACCAGCGGCAGGCGCCAATTGTTCATAGGTGGGCAGCGGTTGCTGGTTGGTCGTGGCCGGCGGCGTCTGGCTCTGGCGCATCGGCGGCATCTGGATCGGCAGCTGTCGGGCCGACTGTTCGGTATCGGCATCCTGCGGCTGCTGCTGCTTCATCAGCACTTCCACATCCGTATTCATGCCGGCGGCGACCGTGAAATCGCGCTGATAGATCTTGTCCTTGTTGCGGGCGACTGCTGTATAGCGGCCTTCCGCAAGCACCATGGTCGGGAACGCACTGACGCTTTCCCCGACGATATCGCCCGCTGCTGTCAGGATCGACCAGGCCGTATCGGCGATCGCCTCGCCGCCGGCATCCGAAACCAGCTTGAACGTGAGCTTTGCCGCCCTGTGTTGAATGGTCGCCTCGGTCACCTTGCCGGCTTCCACCTGAATGTCGGCACGGATGACGGCATTGACCTCGCCATATTCGGAAACGACGTGATAGGTGCCGGCACTGAGGCCGACCAGCGTATTCGGCTTGACGTCGTCCATGACAAGACCGCGTTCGCCGTCTTCCTTGGTCTCGCTCGAATAGATCGAGAAACTCAGCTCGTTTGGAGGGATACGGACATCGGGGCCGGATACGGCATTCAAGACCATGCCGCCGGCGTCGAGAACCATCGTCTGCTTCTGGGTCTCGCCGCTTTCAGGCACGCTCAACCGCTTGGTGACACCGGCGCGGCCGAAAGAGACATTGACGAAGTAATCGCCCGGCAAAAGGTGAAAGGAGGCCGAGCCTCCGCGCGAGCTGGCAACCAGCGGCAGTTTGCCGTCTGCTCCCGCTATCGGGCTGAAGACGTACCAGGCAAGGCCCTGCTGCTGCGGGCCGCTCTGGGGCGTGAGTTTGGCTTCGAGGGAAACGTCGCGCAATGTGCGCGCAGACGAATTCTCGCCATTCGGGGCCACGAAAGCATTGAGCTTCGGCATCTTGACGCTGCCGTCGAGCTGCTTGAATTCCTTGAAGGCATCCTGTGCCGAGACGGCGGTACTTATGCTCGCAAGCATTGCGAAAGCCGCGCTCAATCGGCGAGCGGATGAAATGCCTGACATGGATACCAACCGATTGACTTCCGATAAAACACACGCCACTTCAAAACCAATGCGGTGGCAAATTCAAGACCTCATCATACCACAAGCCAAAATGAAGGCAGTTCCTCAATGAAAACCGATATCAAGCTGGTCGACTATCTCGCGGTGCGCCGATCCATCCCTGCGTTCCAAATGTCGGAGCCGGGACCGGACAAGGCTGAGATCGAGGAGATTCTCCGGTTGGCCTCGCGTGTGCCGGATCACGGCAAGCTCGCACCGTGGCGCTTTATCGTCTATCGCGGCGAGGAACGCGCTCGCATCGGTAAAGAGCTATTGAAGCTTGCACTGGAAGCTAAGCCTGACCTGTCTGAGGAAATGATTCAGGTCGAACGCACTCGTTTCACCCGTGCCCCTGTGGTCATCGCGGTCGTCAGCAAGGCGGCGCCGCATTTTAAGATCCCGGAATGGGAACAGCTGATGTCGGCGGGCGCGCTTTGCATGAACCTGCTGATTTCAGCCAATGCTCATGGTTGGGTCTCCAATTGGCTGACCGAATGGTTCGCCTTCGACGAGCGCGCCTATCCGTTGCTCGGCGTCCAGCCTGGCGAAAAGGTCGCCGGCTTCATCCATATCGGCTCGACAAGCTTTCCTCCGGTCGAACGCCCACGCCCGGAACTTGCCGAAACGGTAACATGGGTCGGCGGCGAGGACGCGTGATGTTTTATACGACGGATACCAATCGTCATGGGCTGGCGCATGATCCGTTCAAGGCGATCGTGGCGCCGCGGCCGATCGGCTGGATCGGCAGCAAGGGCAGGGATGGTTCGCTGAACCTCTCGCCCTATTCCTTCTTCAACGCCGTCAGCGATCGGCCGAAGTTGGTGATGTTTTCTTCCGCCGGTCGAAAGGACAGCGTGCGCAATGTCGAGGAAACCGGCGTCTTTACGGCCAACCTCGTCAGTCGCCATATCGTGGAGAAGATGAACCATTCTTCCGTTGCCGTTCCCTATGGCGTCAATGAATTCGAACTTGCCGGACTAACCGCAAATCCTGGCGAGCTGATCGATGCCCCCTATGTTGCCGAGGCCTTTGCCGTGCTCGAATGCCGGGTAACTGAAACCCTGCAGCCCAAGGGTCTCAATGGCGAGGTATCGGAAAATATCATGGTCATCGGCCAGGTCGTCGGTATCCATATCGACGAGACGATCATTCGCGACGGCAGGCTGGACATGGCGCTGGTGCGTCCCATCGCGCGCATGGGCTACATGGATTATAGCGAGGGCAGTGACGTCTTCGAGATGATCAGGCCAAAGGCGCCCTGATGGGCGCCACTCGTGCTGGTAGGCGAAAGGTTAATAAGCAAGGTAAACGTCCCGTAAACCTTTGCCCGATAACGTGAAGCATATGAATTTGCGGGGCAAGAATCGCCCCGTTGATATCGGGGCGTTACGTGATCATAGAAGCATTCCTTCGCTGGGCTGAGACCGCCAAGGCAGAAAGCAGGACGCGGGCGGCCAATGCACTCGGCAGGGCCTATCTGCAGTCGGAGATGCCGAAGGACGAGCGCGCGGCTGCCGAGATGGCAATGACCTATCTGCTCGACGACCCGTCTCCCCGCGTGCGGCTGGCGCTTGCTGAGGCGGTCGCGCATTCGGCCACCGCCCCGCGGAACGTCATCCTGTCTTTAGCCGAGGATCAGCCTGAAATCGCCGGGCAGATCATCCTATTTTCGCCCGTGTTCACCGATGCCGACCTCGTCGATCTCGCATTGCGGGGTAGCGATGTGACGCGGGTGTTGATCGCGTCTCGCGGCGAGGTGCCACGTGCGGTCTGCGCTGCACTTGCCGAGATCGGCGGCGAGGCTGAAATTCTGTGTCTGCTCGAGAATGATGGTGCCTTGCTTTCGCAGGCCTCGCTCAAACGCATCGCCGAGCGCATGGGTGACTGCGCCGACATACGCGGACTGCTGCTTTCACGAGACATCTTGTCCTCAGATATCAGGCACCTGCTGATGCGCCAGGTCAGCGACGCGCTTTCGGAATCGGCGCTCGTCCAGAGCTTCGTCGGCAGCTCCAGGCTGCAACAGGTAACGCGTGAAGCGACCGAATCCGCAACTGTCACGATCGCGGGAACGGCACAGCACGAGCAATTGCCCGATTTGGTCGAGCATCTCAGGCAGGGCGGCTGGCTGACGCCGGCGTTCCTGATGCATGCGCTATGTTCCGGCAAGGTCGATTTCTTTGCCTGCGCGATCACCAATCTTTCCGGATGCGATGAACGGCGCGTGCGCTCGATCGTTTCCAGGGGGCGCGCCCATGCCCTGCGGGCGCTTTACGAAAGCGCCGGACTGCCTCGGGATATCAGCACGATCTTCGTCGAAGCGACGATGATATGGCGCGAATCCTCCCGCAAGAACGGCAGTGCGATGCTGGAAGATGTGTCTTCGCGATTGATGCGCAAGTTCCACCTTGCGGAGCCAGCCCCCGCCGCGGCAACGCAGTTGCTCGACATGGTCGAGAAGCTTGCCAATGCCGAGAAACGGCAAACTGCGCGGAGCTTTGCCGCACTGGCGACGCTCGCCGCCGCGTGATATCCAGCGGGCATTCTATCTCTCAGAGGTTCATCTTGTCACTGACGATTGCTATCGAATCCCCGCGTCAGGAGGGGGTTATCCGCCTTCTCGACATGTCGAGCGCCTATGCGGAATCGCTCTATCCGGCGGAGAGCAACCATATGCTCGATCTGTCTTCGCTGGAGAAGGCCGAGGTGACCTTCTGGGTTGCCAGGGTAGAGGGCGCGATCGTCGGATGTTGCGCCTTGGTGGAAGCCGGCGACGGTACAGCGGAGATCAAGCGCATGTTCGTCGATCCGATCGCCAGAGGCCGCAGTGTCGCGCGCAAGCTCATGGAGACGCTCGAAGCGGCAGCGCTCGAAAAAGGCCTTTCCGCGGTGCGGCTTGAAACCGGCATATATCAGCCGGAAGCGATCGGCTTATACCGGAAATTCGGATATCTCGAAATTCCCGCATTCGGCAGCTATCAGCCCGACCCGCTCAGCCTGTTCATGGAAAAACGGCTGGAACAAACCAGCTGAGCAATCAGCCTTCGGCAGCGTCCCGAACATGCAGCTGCAGTTCGGGTTCCTGCGCGTGCTGTTCCTCGGTCAATTCGGCTTCGCGAATCCACTCGCGCCAGATGGCAACGATGATGGCCATCAGCACCGGACCGATGAAGAGCCCGAGGAAGCCCATGGTCTTTACGCCTCCCACCAGACCGAAGAAAGTGGGGAGGAACGGCAGCTTGATCGGACCGCCGACAAGCTTGGGACGAAGCGTTTTATCGACAATGAAAAGCTCGATCGTGCCCCAGAGAAAGAGGGCGATACCCGCCCAAAGCGAGCCGCTGGCGACGAGATAGATCGACACAAGCGACATGGAAAGCGGTGCGCCGCCCGGCACGAGAGCCATCACGCCCGTCAGTACGCCGAGCGTGATTGCGGACGGAGCGCCGGCGATCCAGTAGGCCACGCCGAGGACGATGCCTTCGCCGATGGCGATTAGCGTCATGCCCATGACGGTCGAACTGATCGTCGCGGGTACGACCCGCGAAATCCGTTCCCAGCGATTTGGGAGAATCTTCTCGCCGAGCAAGTCGACCTGGCGGACGAAGGTCGCGCCGTCGCGATAGATGAAGAACAGCGCAATTAGCATGAAGAGCAAGGTCAGCACGACGTGGAATGCACCACCACCGGCTGCAAGAACCGCTCTGTAGATATTGCCGATATGGGCACCGCTCACCAACTGCGCCAACTCACCGAGCGAGCCTGGGCTTCCGACATATTGCGTCCACTGCTCGCCGAGCCAGGAGCCGACGACCGGCAACGCGAGAATCCATTGCGGCGGCGGCGCACCCTCGCGATTCACATGGATCGCCCAGCTGAACCACTCGCGCACCTCACCAGCCATATAGATGGCGGATAGGACGATAGGCAGGACGAGGAAGGTGACGATGAATGCGATGGCGATAGTGGCGGCGAGTGTCGTATTGCCGCCGGTACGACGCACGATATCGCTATAGAGCGGCCAAGTGGCAAAGCCGATCACCGCTGCGGCAAGGACCGGTACGAGAAAGCCATAAAAGAAATAAATACCGGCAATGGCAATCAAAATCAGCAGCCAGCGCGCTGCGGAAATGGATGGGATCAAAGGCATGCGCGCATGCGCACTCGGTCCCAGCCACCGATGCTCCCTCGGCTTATGACGTTCAAATACACCCACCGGTCTTACTTCGCCCCTCTTTACTAGATCATCCGGTTATGGGGTATGATCTAGGCCGTTTCAAGAGCAACGGCTTTAAGCTTCTTATTCAGCCGTCATGACAATAGCACGACCGTCCTGCGCGCCGTAATTAAGTTATCGAGAGGCGACGAAGCATCTTGAACGCAGAAGACTGAGTTTTTGTGTCGAATTTGAAACTTTTATCAGCGAGGAGGATCAACAAATCCGTTTCGGCGGTTGGTCTGCTGTCAGATATCCAGATCCTCGGCAAAGGCGGCCCGCTCCTGAATGAAGCGGAAGCGAGCATCGGCCTTGGTGCCCATCAGATTGTCGACGGCGTCGCGCGTTCCCTCGAAATCGACTTCATCGATCTCGACGCGCAGCAGCGTGCGCTTAGCCGGATCCATCGTGGTCTCCTTGAGTTGGGCCGGCAACATTTCGCCCAGACCTTTGAAGCGGCTGATCTCAACCTTGCCTTTGCCCTTGAATTCCGTGGCCATCAGCTCCTGCCGGTGGGCGTCGTCGCGGGCATAGATGGATTTCGAGCCCTGGGTGATCTTGTAGAGCGGCGGGACGGCCAGGAAGAGGTGGCCCTGACGGATCAGCTCCGGCATCTCCTGATAGAAGAAGGTGATCAGCAGCGAAGCGATGTGGGCGCCATCGACGTCGGCATCGGTCATCACGACGATGCGCTGATAGCGCAGGTCTTCCTCGCGATATTTCGTGCGGGTGCCGCAGCCGAGCGCCTGGACGAGATCGGTGATCTGCTGGTTGGCCGACAGTTTCTCGCGACCGGCGCTGGCGACGTTCAGGATCTTGCCGCGTAGTGGCAGGATTGCCTGGTTGGTGCGGTTTCGTGCCTGCTTGGCCGAGCCGCCTGCCGAATCGCCCTCGACGAGGAAAAGTTCGGCACCTTCCGCTGCGCTCTGCGAGCAATCCGCCAGCTTGCCCGGCAGGCGCAGCTTGCGCACGGCGGTTTTACGGTTGACTTCCTTTTCCTTGCGCCGCCGCAGGCGCTCCTCGGAGCGCTCGATCACCCATTCCAGCAGCTTTTCAGCTTCAGCCGGATTGTCGGCAAGATAGTGATCGAAAGGGTCGCGCAGTGCGTTTTCGACGATGCGCTGGGCTTCGACCGTCGCGAGCTTATCCTTCGTCTGTCCGACGAATTCCGGCTCGCGGATGAAGATCGACAGCATGCCGACGCCCGAAATCATCACGTCATCCGTCGTGATATTGGCCGCACGCTTGTTTTGGGTGAGATCAGCGTAGCTCTTCAGGCCCTTGGTCAAGGCAATGCGGAGGCCTGCCTCATGGGTGCCGCCTTCAGGGGTCGGAATCGTATTGCAATAGGAATGGATCTGCGGGTCGCCGCCATACCATGTGATCGCCCATTCGAGCGAGCCGTGGCCGCTTTCCTTTTCCGATTTGCCGGCAAAGATCTCGCGGGTAACAGTGAACTCGCTGCCCATCGTCGCCTTGAGATAATCCTTAAGGCCGCCCGGGAAATGGAAGACCGCCTTTTCCGGAACATCGGCGCCTTCCGGCGCCAGCTCGGGATCGCAGCCCCAGCGGATTTCGACGCCGCCGAACAGATAGGCTTTGGAACGGGCCATGCGGAAAACGCGGGCCGGATCGAAGCGGGCGTGATCGCCGAAGATCTGCGGATCGGGATGGAAGCGGACGCGCGTGCCGCGGCGATTATGCACGTCACCTAGCTCTTCCAAACCGCCAATCGGCAGGCCGCGCGAGAAGCGCTGGCGATAGAGCTTGCGGTTGCGGGCAACCTCGACTTCCAGATCATCCGACAGCGCATTGACGACGGACACGCCGACGCCATGCAAACCGCCCGAGGTCTCATAGGCCTTGCCGTCGAATTTGCCGCCGGCATGCAGCTTGGTCATGATGACTTCGAGCGTCGACTTGCCAGGTACCTGCGGATGGTTTTCCACGGGGATACCACGCCCATTATCCGTGACGGTCAGATAACCTTCCCGATCGAGATAGACCTCGATGAAATTGGCGTGGCCGGCCACCGCCTCGTCCATGGAATTGTCGATGACTTCGGCGAAAAGGTGGTGCAATGCCTTCTCGTCCGTGCCGCCGATATACATGCCGGGACGCATGCGGACGGGCTCGAGTCCCTCGAGAACACGGATTGAGCTTGCGCCATATTCCTCTGACGACGAAGTCGTCGGAGCCGCGCGCTGTGCAGGCGCGGCGGCTGGCTTTTCCGGCTTTGCGGCCGGCTTTTCCGCTGCTTCCGGTTTCGGCGAGCGGGGGAGGCCGGAGAAGAGATCGTTGCTGTTATCCATAGAACTTCGAGCTACTAGATTTGTCCTAGAGGGGCCAAACCCCTTTAATATCGCATTTGTCGCCGCTATTCGCGAATCATCGTGATTCTGCCAGAAACGGCGCACAAGAGCGATGGCGCCCCGTGACGGGGAAGATTCATGAATGAGATTTGCGTTGCTGAGTGACGAATGGCAACCCCGATGGCTGATTTGAGGAAGTATCCGTATGCGAATGTCCACAGCTCATTTGCCTATCCTGCCCGCAATCTCGGCCATTTTGCTTCTGGCGACGGGGCAGACCGCCTCTGCAGATATGTTGAAGCCGTTCAAGGACGAGCTGTTTTCCAGTCAGACGGTCATCGAAAGCCACGACAACGGCGCGTTCCAGACGATCGACTACCAGGAAATGCGAGATATCAACGGCCGCGACCAGATTCCGGAAAAGCGCGTCAAGCCGGCCTATGTCGATACCGGCGTGCGCTGGAAAGCCCAGGAAGACGAAACGCTTGCGATCGGCGGCCGCAAGGTTGATGTCACCCGCATAGGTCCCGCATCGCAACAGGCATTTACCGTGATCTTTATCCATGGCCGCGGCGGCGACCGCCGGCTCGGCTCCAACGACTATACGTTCGGCGGCAATTTCAACCGGCTGAAGAACCTGGCCTATCGCAACGGCGGCACGTATTACGCACCGAGCGTCAGAGGTTTCGACAGCAACGGAGTTGCCGATATCGCCGAGCTCATCCGCTATTCCTACGAGCAATCCGCCGGCAAGCCCGTCATCCTCACCTGCGCTTCCATGGGCAGCTTCATTTGCTGGGGCATTACGCGCGATTCCGAAAGCGTCAAGCGCCTGAGGGGCATGGCGATCCTGAGCGGCGTCACCGATCCTGATTTCACCAAGAGCGCCTTCTACAAGGCAAAGCTGCCGCTCTGGTTCACGCATGGCAGCAAGGATCCGGTCTATGCGGCTGCGGACCAGCAGGCGCTGTTTGAAAAACTCTACAAAGCGCATTATCCGACACGCTTCACGCTTTTCGAGACCGGCAATCATGGGACGCCCGTCCGCATGACCGATTGGCGCAAAGTTCTCAACTGGATCGTTGATCCGCAAGCGTCATAAACGCTCGCGCAATCCGACTTATTTTCCGGGTAAGCATTTTTCAAACGATTTGAGCTGGTTCCGGCCGCATTCGATAACTTTCCTTTCTCTTTCCTTTTTGTTAGTCCGAAGCTGGATCAAGGGGGAGAATATCGGAATGACGAAGACCATACGGCCGCTCCTGGCCGGAAACTGGAAGATGAACGGCACACGCGCGAGCCTGGATCAGATCAAGGCGATCGCGGACGGCGTCAAGGCGCCGCTGTCGGAGAAGATCGATACGCTACTCTGCCCCCCGGCCACCTTGCTCTATGTCGCGACCGCGCTTTGCGACGACAGCCCGCTCGCCATCGGCGCTCAGGATTGCCATCAGCAGGTCAGTGGCGCCCATACGGGCGATATTTCGGCCGAAATGATCGCCGACTGCTTCGGGACCCACGTCATCGTCGGCCATTCAGAGCGCCGCAGGAATCATGCCGAAAGCGACATGCTGGTGCGCGCAAAGGCGCAGGCAGCGCATGATGCCGGGCTGATCGCCATCATCTGCATCGGCGAAACGGCTTACGAGCGCAATAGTGGCCAAACGCTCGAGGTGCTGAAGCGGGAGCTCGTGGGCTCCATTCCGGATGGCTCCACGGCACAGACGACCGTGATCGCTTACGAGCCAGTCTGGGCGATCGGCACCGGCGTGGTTCCAACCCAGGAAAACGTCGAGGAGGCACATGCCTTCATCCGCGCCGAACTCATCGAGCGCTTCGGCAAGGAGGGGGCGAATATGCGAATCCTCTATGGCGGATCGGTCAGCGGCGCCAATGCGCGCGACCTTCTGGATGTTCCGCATGTCAACGGTGTGCTTGTCGGCGGACAGAGCTTGAAAGCGGTCGACTTCCTCGCCATTTATGCCGCATTCGAACGGCAGTTCGCCTGAAGCAACCACTTGCCCGGAATTCCAGCCTTAAAAGGGCTTGGAATAGGCGAGAGCCTCATGTAAAGAGCCGCGAGCTTTTATTTTTGATGCCCGCACCGGGCAGGACTGGATCTATGCAAACCGTACTGCTTGTCATCTATCTCATGGTTGTCGTCGCCCTTATCGGCGTGGTGCTGATTCAGCGCTCCGAAGGTGGCGGCCTTGGCATCGGGGGCGGCTCGGGCTTCATGTCTGCGCGCGGTACGGCCAATGCGCTGACGCGCACAACGGCCATTCTGGCAACGCTGTTCTTCGCGCTTGCCCTCGGCATGAACGTGTTGTCCCGCTTCGAGGCTCGCCCGACCGACATTCTCAACCGCATTCCGAGCACGGCGGGTCAGGGCAACGGCATTCTCGATTCGCTTGGCGGCCAGAAGGGTGCTGCTCCGGCAAACACCCAGCCGAAGCCCGCCGATAATAGCGGTGTTCCGAACAGCGGTGCCGTCGCTCCGCAGTCGCAGGCAACACCGCCTGCCACGACGAATCAGGCAGCTCCTGCCCAGCAGGCTCCGGCCGCGACCGGTCAACAGACCGCGCCGGCGACGACCACTCCCGCGCCAGCCGACAACGGCGGCGTCCCGACCGGTAAGTAATTCCGGTCGCCGAAGATCATCCCCGGCAGGTCCTCGGATCTGCCGGTTTTGTTTTGTCCATATTCCGCGTTCTGTAGCCAAAATTCCGGAAACGAATTTTAGGGCTAGCGGAATCATTTGTGAAAAGGTATCCGGTGACTCCCATGGCGCGATATGTATTCATCACTGGCGGCGTGGTTTCTTCCCTCGGAAAAGGAATTGCGGCTGCGGCTCTCGGAGCGTTGTTGCAGGCTCGTGGTTATCGAGTCCGCCTGCGCAAACTCGACCCCTATCTGAACGTGGACCCGGGCACGATGAGCCCGACCCAGCACGGCGAGGTCTTCGTCACCGACGACGGTGCTGAAACCGACCTCGATCTCGGCCACTACGAGCGCTTCACCGGCCGCTCGGCCACCAAGACCGACAACATCACTACCGGTCGCATCTACAAGAACATCATCGACAAGGAACGCCGCGGCGACTATCTCGGCGCCACCGTTCAGGTCATCCCGCACGTTACCAACGAGATCAAGGATTTCGTCACCGAAGGCAACGACGACTATGATTTCGTCATCTGCGAAATCGGCGGCACGGTCGGCGATATCGAAGCCATGCCTTTCATGGAAGCGATCCGCCAGCTCGGCAACGATCTGCCGCGCGGTACGGCTGTTTACGTCCATCTGACGCTGATGCCCTATATACCCGCTGCCGGCGAGCTGAAGACCAAGCCGACGCAGCATTCGGTCAAGGAACTGCAGGCACTCGGCATTCATCCTGACATTCTGCTGGTTCGTGCGGATCGGGAAATCCCCGAAGCCGAGCGTCGCAAGCTTTCGCTGTTCTGCAACGTGCGGGAATCTGCTGTCATTCAGGCGCTCGATGTCGCCAACATCTATGACGTGCCGATGGCCTACCACAAGGAAGGCCTCGACAACGAAGTTCTGGCTGCTTTCGGCATCGAGCCGGCCCCGAAGCCGCGCCTGGAGCAGTGGGAAGAGGTCTGCAATCGCATCCGCACGCCGGAAGGCGAGGTGACGATTGCCATCGTCGGCAAATATACCGGGCTCAAGGATGCGTATAAGTCGCTGATCGAAGCACTGCATCACGGCGGCATCGCCAATCGGGTCAAGGTCAAGCTCGAATGGATCGAATCCGAGGTCTTTGAAAAGGAAGATCCGGCGCCGTATCTTGAGAAAGTTCACGGCATTCTCGTCCCCGGCGGCTTTGGCGAGCGCGGTTCGGAGGGCAAGATCCTGGCAGCCCGCTTCGCACGCGAACGCAAGGTGCCGTATTTCGGCATCTGCTTCGGCATGCAGATGGCCGTCATCGAAGCGGCCCGCAATCTGGCCGGTGTCGAACATGCCTCGTCGACCGAGTTCGGCCCGACCAAGGAACCTGTCGTTGGCCTGATGACCGAATGGTTGAAGGGCAATGAGCTGCAGAAGCGCACGGCATCCGGCGATCTCGGCGGCACGATGCGCCTTGGCGCTTACAAGGCGGCCCTGAAGAAGGGCACGAAGATTTCCGAGATCTACGGCTCCACAGATATTTCGGAGCGTCATCGCCATCGCTACGAGGTCAATGTCGACTACAAGGACAGGCTGGAAGAATGCGGCTTGACCTTCTCCGGCATGTCACCGGACGGCGTTCTGCCTGAAACGATCGAATATGCGGATCATCCGTGGTTTATCGGCGTTCAGTATCATCCGGAACTGAAGTCCCGTCCGCTGGAGCCGCATCCGCTGTTCTCGAGCTTCATCGAAGCGGCGACGGAACAGAGCCGGCTGGTTTAAGATTTGCAAATCGCTTGCGGTAGTCGCTCGGGCTCACCGCAAGCCTCTCCCGAAAATGATGGCGCATGGTGGCGAGCGATCCAAACCCGCTTGCCGCGGCTACATCGTCCAATGAAATGGCCGTTTGCTTTTCAAGTAGATCGCGGGCGCGCCTCAGCCGCTCGCTGAGCAGCCATTCCCCCGGTGCCATGCCGGTGGTCGCCTCGAAACGGCGCTGGAAGGTCCGCACACTCATGCCGGCCCGCGCTGCAAGTGCCGCAATGGGCTGATCTTCCTGCAAACGCTCGCGCATCCATTCAAGCAGCGGGCCTAAACGAGCTCCCTCACGCTGTCTCAAAACCGGCGTTTCGATATATTGCGCCTGGCCGCCCTCGCGATGGGGTGGAACCACAAGACGGCGGGCGACGCTGTTGGCAATATCCGGTCCGTAATCGCGGCGCACGACATGCAGACAGAGATCGATGGCGGCGGCACTGCCGGCGGCGGTCAGCACCTTGTCTTCATCGACATAGAGAACATCGGCATCGACTAATATATCCGGATAGCGCGTAGCAATGGAATCGACGTAGCGCCAATGTGTGGTCGCCTTGCGGCCGGCGAGTAGACCGGCCGCGGCAAGGACTGCGACGCCAGAGCAGAGGGACATGATGCGGACACCACGGCGGCTGGCCGCTTGGAGTTCGGCAATCAGCAGGGCAGGGACCGGCGTTCCGATACCGCGCCAGCCGGGCACGATGATGAGGTCGGCATCGGCAAGGACTTCAAGACCGTGGTCGACCTGTATCGTCAGCCCGCCTGCGGCGCGCAGAGGGCCATGCTCGATAGCGCAGGCGGAAAAGCGATACCAGTCCTCGCCCATTTCCGGACGCGACAGGCCAAAGATCTCATAGGCGACGCCGAATTCGAAGGTGCACAGCCCGTCATAGACAAGGGTGACGACATGGGGGCCGCGGAGATTGGGGTGATCTGAGTTTGGCATGATTTTGACGTTATATGGCATTTCGGCCAATTTCAATCATGGGATCGCTCAGGCATGAATGCACCGAACCAAATAAGGAGCGTTCCATGTCCTTCGTCAGTGAAATCCCCGTTGCAGACCCCAGTCTCGTCGCTGAGCACTATGCCAAGAGGCTTGGCTTCGAAACCGATTGCTCCGACGTCTACCAGTCCGCGACATCGGGCAATGTCGATTTCGTCCTGCTCGATGTCCGCGGCCCGGCCATGTTCCAGGAGAAGCATATCCCGGGTGCGATCAACCTGCCGCATGGCAAGATGACCGCGAGGAAGATGGCGGAATGGCCAGATGATACACTCTTCGTCGTCTATTGCGCCGGACCGCATTGTAACGGCACAGACAAGGCGGCCTGGCGTCTGGGCACACTCGGTAAGCGCGTGAAGGTCATGATCGGCGGCATGACCGGCTGGGCCGATGAGGGGTATCCGTTCGAGAAGGACTGAGCGCAAAGGGCAGAGCCGGCATAGACGGGTCTGCCCATTTTTGCGACACTGCGAAAAACTTCGGCATCTACGTCATTTGACTGTCGCGCTGCTTTCGTTTCCGTGACATTGTGCGAGTAAGCATAACGGGAACAAAAGTATGATTCTCAATCCATTTGATGATCGCGCGGAAAGGCCGCGGGCGAAGATCGCCTTCACCTTCGCGCTGCTGATCGTTTTCAATATTGCCGCCTGGATCTGGGCTTGGGTCGCTTTTGCAGACCGTCCGTCTTTGCTTGGTATTGCGCTTCTTGCCTATATGTTCGGCCTGCGCCACGCCTTCGATGCCGATCACATCGCCGCGATCGACAATGTCGTGCGCAAGCTCATTCAGGAAAACAAGCAGCCCTATGCTGTCGGCTTCTTCTTCTCGCTCGGTCATTCCTCGATCGTCGTGATCGCCTCGATCCTGATTGCCGCAACGGCGGCTGCCATGCAGAGCCAGCTCGATTCCTTCCACGATATCGGCGGCGTCATAGGTACGACGGTTTCGGCGGTCTTTCTGCTGCTGATCGGCGTCGCCAATCTCTTCGTCCTTAAAGGCGTCTGGTCCGCTTTCAGAAGGGCACAGAGGGGTGAGCGGATCGCAGAGGAAGATCTCGACACGCTGCTTGCCGGCGGCGGTTTTCTGGCACGCATCTTCCGTCCGATGTTCAAGGTAGTGACCCGCTCCTGGCACATGTATCCGATCGGCTTCCTTTTCGGCCTCGGCTTCGATACCGCAACTGAGATCGGGCTTCTCGGCATTTCGGCCGCTCAAGCCGCACAGGGCATGTCCTTCTGGACCATACTCGTCTTCCCGGCGCTGTTCACCGCCGGCATGTCGCTGATGGATACGTTGGATAGTACGCTGATGACGGGTGCCTATGGTTGGGCGTTCGTGAAACCCGTGCGCAAGCTCTGGTACAATCTGACCATCACTGCGGCTTCAGTCGTCGTCGCCGTCTTCATCGGTGGTATCGAGGCCTTGGGACTCATCGCCGACAAACTCGGCCTAGAAGGCAGCTTCTGGAGCTTCGTCGGTGAACTCAACGACAACCTTGCCAATTTCGGCTTCGCCGTCGTCGGCATCTTCTTGCTGAGCTGGCTGGTTTCGACCGTGCTCTACAAAGCCAGAGGCTACGACAACTTGCAGATCAATCGCTCATGACGCATCATCGCCCCAGGGATCGGGCATACCGTGACTGGAAATCGCCGTCCGCGGCTCCAGTCGCATGCGATGAGGGGCCACAATCATGATCCACGCAAGCAATGTTCGCAGCCTAGTGCTGGCAGCAGGCAGTCTATGCATCGTCAGCGCCGGCACGGCTTCTGCACAAGCCGTCGCAAATTGCCCATTGCAGCCTGCCGTCAGCACGACGCGCCAGGTCTTGAATTGCGAAGCTGGGCTTAGCGTCACCGTCGAGCGTGGCGCTCACTACCGGTTTGCAGACCGAAACCATGATGGTCGGGCGGATGCTCTCGTACTCGACAGCAAGGCAGCACTGGTTGATGTCGATCGCAACCGTGTTAAGGGCGGATTCGAAGTGGTGACGCCGCAGGCGATCGCCGCCGTGCGCGGCACGCGCTGGGCCGTCGACGTGAAACGGGGCAATACCTCCGTGCTTGTCCTGCGCGGCCGGGTCGCGGTCAATAAGGTATCGACCGGGCAGGGGGTTACGCTAGGCCAAGGACAAGGCGTCGACGCCGACCGGGGGCGCGCCGCATTGCGTGTCACCCAATGGGGACAGCCGCGCATAAATGCTTTGATGGCGCGCCTCGGCCAGTGAGATTCCGACATCATGCGCAGACCGCCGCTGCAGACGCTGATTGCGCTTTTCTTGACTGCCGTCTGGGGGATGGGCCTGGGCGTCGCGCATCTGCGCGGTGACATTCCCTTTGTCGACGGCGCCGAAGCGACGCTCACGAACCTCCGCAATACGCTCGGCGGCAGCTTCCAGCCACCCGATCTCGTCACGATCATTGCCATAGACGATGAGACGTCGCGTATGGCGGGACACTATCCTTTGCCGCGCGCCACGCTCGCCAAAGTGATCGATGCCATCGCCGCATTGGGGCCGAAAGCCGTCGCGCTCGATCTGCTTCTGGTCGATGCCGGCGACGAGGCCAACGATGCAGCATTGGAACAATCGCTCAAACGGACCAAGATTGTGCTGGCCGCAGCCGGCATCTTTCCCGAAAGCCGCCAGCGCGTCACAGAAGATAGCAAGGAACCTCTCGCTCGCGTGCCCAGTGCGCTGCAATTCCTCGAACCGCAGCAGCGGTTCGCCGACGTCGCAAGCTATGGCATCGTCAATGTGCAGACCGACAAGGCGGGCACGCCGCGTTTCGTGCCTTTGCTGTTTCGCAGCGGCGAGCGGATCGAACCATCCTTTTCGCTGCGTGTCGTTTCCACCGCAACCAACGAGCAGACAACCGTCATCTCCGATCATATCAAGATCGGTGACAGGTCCATCCAGACCGATACCGGCTATCTCATGCCGCTCTCGTTCTACGGTCCGCGCGGAACAATCCGCACCGTCAGCGCCAGTGCTGCGCTCAATGGGCACTTGCCGGAGGCTGCGATAAGGGATCATATCGTCGTTATCGGCGCGACCGTTACCGGCGGCGGCGATGTCTTTCCAACACCCTTCGATCCCGTTCTGCCTGGGGTCGAGGTTATCGCGACCTCGATCACGCATCTGATTGCCGGAGACGGGCTGGTACGCGACCGCAACGTCCGTTTTATCGACCTTTATTTCGCCGTCGGCCTGCCGCTGCTCGTCATTGCCCTTCTCTCCTGGCGGCGCAGTGCCATCGGCCCGATAACAGTACTCGGCGTCATGCTTGTCTGGTTCGCAGTCAATGTCAGCGCATTCAAGCATGGGATATGGCTGAGCGCAGCACTGCCGATTGCTGCGACCGTACCACCGATGCTGCTATATGGCGCTGCGCAGCTTTGGCTTGACCGCAGACGAGCGACGCGATTTGCCGAGCAAAGCGAGCTCCTGCAGCGCATCGAGGCGCCCGGTCTTGCCGAGCATCTTGCACGCGATCCCGATTTTCTCGCAAGCCCTGTGCAACAGGAAGCGGCCGTCGTCTTCATCGACATTAACGGCTTCACAGGTCTTAGCGAGGCCATTGGCCCAGCAGCTGTGCGGGAACTGCTGAACGGCTTCTACAATCTCGTCGATGAAGAGGTAACCGCATCCGGCGGTGCCATCACCAGCTTCATGGGTGATGGAGCGATGATCCTTTTCGGCCTGCCGCAGCCGAAGCCGAGCGACCCCGCCAATGCGGCGCGCTGCTGCATGCGTCTCGCCGCGCGGATGAAGGGCTGGCTCTCAGCACTGCCGGAGACGGTCGCTTCCCGCATCGGCTTCAAGATCGGTGCGCATTGCGGCACCATCGTCGCCTCCCGGCTGGGTGGTGGAGGACGACAGCAGATCACCGCAACCGGCGACACCGTTAACGTCGCAAGCCGGCTGATGGAGGTCGCCGCCAGCAATCGCGCCGAAATCGCCATCAGCCATGAGCTATTGCTTTCCGCCGGTCGGGACAGCGCGCCTTTCAATGAGGGCAGCCTCGATGGCCCGATCGAAACAGGCTTGCGTGGTCGCGCCGGGACCTTGACCATATGGCTTTGGCGCAGCCGGCCGTGATCAAACCAGCCTCCATCTGCCTGGTTTCATTCTCCCCACATCGGAATGATTGAAATCACCAGGAGGCACGCAAGAGAGATATTGACCGCGCGCCACTGCCATGCCGCTTTCAGCAGACGCCCGAGCATCTGCCCGAGAAGGCACCATACGGCGAGCGAGAAGGCTGCGATAAGGCAGAAAGTCACACCGAGCAATATACCAAGTCTAACGGGACTTTCTGCCAACGCAGCGAAAGAAGCAGCAGCCCCCATCGTCATGGCCCAGCCCTTGGGATTGTGCCAGAGCATCCATACGCCGGCGAGGAAGCCTGTCGGTCTCGCCATCTGCCCCACCTCGTGCGGCTGGCCGCTTCTGCCGATCCGAACGGCGAGCCAGAGCAGATAGAGGGACCCCAGCGTCTTCATGGCGATCTGCAGCATCGGCAGGGCCATCAACACGCTGCCGAGCCCCGCAGCCGCAGCGCAGGCCATGGAGCCCAAGCCGAAGGCAAAACCGCCCATGACGGGTATGGAGCGACGGAAGCCGAAATGCGCGCCGGACGCAGTCGCGAGCGTGGTCGCACCGCCCGGCGTTATGGTGGAAACCAATGCGAAGAGTATCAGCGGCAGCAGAGGTTCGATTGTCATATCCAGCCCTTCTCTAATCGAAAAAGGCATAGGCGCAGCTCCCGCATTATGAAATCGAATATTGAAGGATCAAGGCATTAGCAATTATAATGCCCAGATGATCCGAAACTTCGATATTACCCTCATCAGAACCTTCGCCACCGTTGCCGACCAGGGCAGCATGACAATTGCCGCCAATATGCTGCATATGACCCAGGGCGCCGTCAGCCAGCAGATCAAGCGGTTGGAGGATATGCTCAGCTGCGCTCTGTTCGAACGGGACAAGCGCGGATTGCGGCTGACGGAGGCCGGTGAACGCCTGCGCGGCAATGCTCGCCGCCTATTGGCGTTGAATGACGAGATCTGGGACGATATGACGGAAAGCACCGTTCGCGGCGGCGTCCGGCTCGGCGTTCCCTATGATCTTGTGGGCGCGACGCTAGCGCCCGTGCTGAAATCCTATGCCGAACGCCATCCGCAGGTGGAGATTTCGCTGGTCTGCGCATCGTCGCCGGAACTGCTGGAAGAGTTGGGGAAGGGAACCGTCGACCTCTGTGTGGTGGAGGAACCATACGGCACGTCGCAGGGCGAATGCCTTGCTGTGGAGCGGCTCGTCTGGGTCGGAGCGAAGGCAGGCAATGCCCATCGCAAGGTACCGCTGCCGATTTCGATGGTCGCCGATACCTGTGCCTTCCGATCGTCGGTCTTTGCCGCACTCAGCAAGGATGGGTTGCGCTGGCGGACGGTCTTTGAGAATGGCAATATCGAAGCGACCACGGCGACGGTGCGCACGGATCTGGCTATCACCGCCTGGCTCGCTTCGACCGTTCCAACCGATCTCGATATCCTCACCGGCGAGCAGGGTCTGCCCGAGCTGCCGGTCTTCTCAATCAACCTGCATTTGCCGAAGGGCGGCGCAACACCGCAGGCGCTGGAGCTTGCCCGCCATATCCGCGAGGGCATGATGCGGCCGCGCCAATCCGCGGCCGCCTAAATTCCGTCCTTGATAAAACCGCCTATGCCGCCTTCGGCAGCGGACCGACATAGCGCGACTGCGGACGGATCAGACGCCCATCGAGCGTCTGCTCGCGGGCATGGGCGATCCAGCCGACCGTGCGGCCGATCGCGAAGACGCCGGTAAACGAACTACGAGGAAAGCCGAGGGCGTCGAGCAGCAAGGCGGTGTAATATTCGACGTTGACGTCCAAGGACCGATCCGGCTTGCGCTCCTTCAGCAACGCCAGTGCCGCCGCCTCAATGGCTTCCGCCAGCGCGATACGTCCAGCATCCGCCTGGCCGCTCGCAAAGATCGGCTTTAATGCAGTCTTCAGCGCATCGGCGCGCGGATCGCGGACGCGATAGATGCGGTGACCGAAACCCATCAGCCGCTCGCCACGATCGAGCGCGTCAGACAACCATGCCCGGGCATTTTCCGGTTTGCCGACGCCGTCAAACATGTCGAGGACAGGGCCGGGGGCGCCGCCATGCAACGGACCTTTAAGGGCGCTGATTGCGGCGAGCACAGAGGAGGTCAGACCGGCATGAGTCGAGGCGATGACGCGGGAGGCGAATGTGGACGCATTCAAGCCGTGATCGGAAATCGTCACCAGATAGGCATCGAGGCCTGCGGTCTGCTCTGCGGTCGGGCTTCGACCCGTCAGCATGCGCAGGATATCACCGGATTGGGACAAGGATGCATCCGGCTTTATCGGTGCTTCGCCTTTCTGCAATCGCAAGATGGCCGGCAGGAAAACGGCCGGTGCCGCCATCAGGCGGATCGCGGTGGCGAAATCCTCACCGTCGGCCACGCGCGCCAGCAAGG
The DNA here is from genome assembly GCF_009176305.1 of Martinezella dioscoreae. Taxonomy (GTDB): domain Bacteria; phylum Pseudomonadota; class Alphaproteobacteria; order Rhizobiales; family Rhizobiaceae; genus Rhizobium; species Rhizobium dioscoreae. Next base: position 1,327,100 of record NZ_BLAJ01000001.1, read on the forward strand.
CCCGCACGGCATCCACGGGTGGTAGCGCGAGCAGAGCGGCATCGGCGGCCTTCACATGCGGGAAAAGCGCAACACGAGCCGCGCCGAGTTGAGTTCGGATGGAAGCTGCGTCGATATGTTCGTCAAACAGGCCATCCAGCAGCAGCGCCGCAACATCCTCGAAGCGGCTGGTTGCCACCAGATCATCGAGCGACACGCCGCGGATGATCAGGCGACCGGCAGCGCCGTCGACATCGGACAGCTTGGTTTCTGCGGCAATGACATCTTCAAGACCACTTTTCATTACGGTTCTCCAATGAAAGAACACAAGGGGTAAAGCACCAGCATCTGCGGGCATTTCCTTGGGTTCAGTTGCTTTTTGACCGGCATTTTCGCCGATCGGCTCAATCTCTCGCTTCCGCGCGACAGGCATCTGCCGTTCGGTTCTCGAACCAATCTCCAATGCGTGATCCTGATGCCTTCGCGGCTTCGGTCACAGAGTGGCGTTCGGCTCCCGGTTTCCCATTCTCCTTGAGAGCGCGGCTCAGTCCTGCCGAGCCCGCTAAACTGCAATCAGGACAACCGGGATATCGTCGACGTGCCTTCCATAGGACCGGCGCCGCGCGGCTCGTAAGCACGCTGATCATGCAGGATCTGGAAAGCGATCGTCAAAAGCTTGCGCGCGATGGCAACACGCGCTTTATTAATGCCTCTGATCTTCAGGTGTTCGTATTGGGCGCGAAGCTGAGCATCGCTGGCGATGGCGGGCGTTACCGCCTCGACGAAAGCCCAGCGCAGCCACTTGTTGCCCTGCTTGATGATCTTGCCGTGAAAGGTCTTGCCGCCGCTCGAATAAGTCGACGGCACCAGGCCAGCATAGGCAGCAAGCTTCTTCGGGTTACGGAAGCGGCTGATGTCGTCGATCTCGGCATCGATCAGCCTCGCAAAGAACTCACCGATGCCGGGGATCGTCTTCAACAGCTTGACGTTGGCATTGGCCTTAGTCATTGCCCGGATTGTTGCTTCCGACTGTTTGATGCGCCCATCGATGTCGCCGATGAAGGCGAGGCCGCGGTCGATTTGGATGCGGTCGATCTCCGAGACGTTCACCTGCTTTAGCTGGGCACGGCCGGCCTTACCGAAAAGGTCGCCGAGCTTCTTCAACTGCGCCGTCTGCTCCGGGTAACGGTCGAACACCGTGACGATCCGGTTCTTCGTCATCGTGCGCAACCGCACGTAAAACATCCGCTCGCGCAGCGCGACGCGAAGGTCTCGCGACCTCTCGCTTGGTGCCCAGGCCTCCGGCACCAAATCGGCCCGGAGCAGATGCGCCAGCACCGTCGCATCGATCTTGTCCGTCTTGATCTTCGCGTCGGCGATCGCCTTGACCTTCAGCGGATGGGCGAGGACGACATCATCACAAATGTCGTCGAGCCAGTCGTACATCACCATCCAGTTGCGCGTCGCCTCGACAACCGCATGCGAGCTCTCACGGTATCGTTCCAGAAATCCACCCAGCGACTGACGATCGTTCTTCACCCGGCCAGAGCGCAGCGTCTTACCAGCCGAATTCTGCACCACAAGATGGCTGTAGGATTTGTGATAGTCGACGCCGATATGGTATTCATAAGAGGCAGTCATGCTTCCAACTCCCTTGTTGAGATCTACCAAACCCCAATAAGGTAAGCCGAAAGGCTGGAAGTGTGGCTGTCCCTCCATCATCACCTGCATCTCAGTGATCCGTTCTCTCAACGGGCGCGGCCTCTTTCATGCCACCTCCTTTGACTATCCGATTAGATCGGATCTATTCCTATTGACGTCAATCTTGACGCAATTGATCAATATGAGGACCGATGAGCTGGCTGACGGCAGAGCAGGCGCTGAACCTGCTGGGAACGAAATCACAGACGCTCTACGCCAATGTCAGCCGCGGGCGCATTCGTGCGAAAGCCGATCCCGCGGATACGCGGCGCAGCCTCTATTTTGCCGATGACGTCAAGCGATTGGCCACCCGCCACGCCGGACGGCGCAAGACCGAGACGGTGGCCGCCGAGGCCATTCAATGGGGCGATCCGGTATTGCCATCGGCACTGTCGACGGTTTCGAACGGAAGGCTTTTCTATCGCGGCAAGGACGTGGCGATGCTTGCCGAAAGCGCAAGCCTCGAAGATATCGCGCGGCTGCTTTGGGACATGAAGCGGCCGTTGCGATTCGATCCAAGCGAGGCGTGGCGGAAGCCGCCTTCCTTGGATAGTGCTTTCTCCGCGCTTGCCGAGCGCATAACAAGCGATCTGCCATCACTCGGGCGTTCGCTTCCGGCACTGCAAAATGAAGCCGAAAGCGTGTTTGGTACGGTGGCTGAGGCCCTGGCCCCGGGCGCGTGGGATCAACCACTGCATCGCCGTCTCGCGACTGCCTGGGACCGCCCTGATGCCGCCGATATGATCCGCCGCAGTTTCGTCTTGCTTGCCGATCACGAGCTGAACGCTTCGACCTTCACCGCAAGGATCACGGCATCCGCAGGCGCCACGCTATCCGCCGCCACTCTATCCGGCCTCTCCACACTGACAGGTCCGCTGCATGGCGGTGCATGGCAGAGCGTGCGTACGCTGATCGCGCGGGCAGCCACGACGGGGGTGGATGAGGCGGTCCGCAGCTATCTCGCGGAAGGACGGCCATTGCCGGCTTTTGGCCATCAGCTTTATCCTGATGCCGATATCCGGGGAGAGGCGTTGCTTGGCTGCTTCACGCTGCCGCCGCTCTTCGCCAGAGTTCGCGATGTCGGCGAGCAACTGGTCGGAGAACGCGTCAATGTTGACTTCGCCCTGACAGCGATGACCCACGCCTATCATCTCCCGGAGAATGCGCCGCTAATCATCTTCGCGCTGGCACGGACGGTCGGATGGCTCGCGCATGCCATGGAACAGGCGACCAGCGGCAGGCTCATTCGGCCGCGTGCGCGCTATGTAGGTCCGCCTGTACTATGATCTCATTCTTACCGGACATAGGGCGTTTTCTTCTCAACTCACCGGAAGGTGACAAACAGCTTCGATATTGTGGCCATCAGGATCGAGAATGAAAGCGCCATAGTAGTTCGGATGATAATGAGGGCGCAGACCTGGGGCACCGTTATCGGTGCCGCCGGCGATTATCCCGACCCGATGGAAGTCATCGACGAGCTCCCTGTTTCGGGCGGCAAAGGCGATATGGGTGCCTGTTTGCAAAGCATCGCGCTGACCGATCCAGAAGAAAGCCTTCTGGCCAATACCGTAACCCGCAAATCTTTCGCCTTCGGCATAAAGGCGTTCTATGCCTATGGAGCGCAGTAGTGTGTCGTAGAAGATCTTCGATCGCTCGATATCGCGAACCCCGATCGTCACATGATCCAGCACATCACCCTCCAAAAGTGAGATTGAACTCCATTAACGCTGACCAACGGCGCCAGCGTCGCGGTCGGCAAGCTCGACCCAACCAATGACAAGTTTGCGGTTGGCAATCAGCCAGATCGTTGCCAGCGCGACCAAACCGACGACGATATTGGCAGCGACGAAGAGAATGGGAGCAAGTTGCGTCACTGGACCAACATCGCCACGTTCGACAAGGCGCATGGGGGCGGTTGCCAGTGCGGTCGCGCCGAAGGTGAAGGCCCAATAAGCGGGGCTGAAGCCTTCTTTCATGATCCAGGGCAGGAGGCGCAACATGATCAGGGCCTGCAGCAAGCCGTAGCCGATCATTGCGTGGACGAGCATGTCGGGAGGGCTTTGTGTGGCGCTGATATAGGCTAACGCACCGACAGCCGGCGGAGCCAGTTGAATTCCGAGGGTTGGTCGCAGCGGCGCGGCCAACGCCGGCCCCGTCAGCAGGCGATGCAGCAGGGCGGATTCGATAGCAAGCCAGGCGAAGAAGCCGGCGCCGAAGAAAAGCTGCGCCCATTGCGGAAAGCCGAGTGCGGCGCCGACAATAGCAGTCACGAAACTGCCGGCGACGCTTGGCAGATAGAGCACGGCTGTCGTCGTGGCAATATCGCGTTCGCCCTGCCAGAGCCCTCCGGTTCGCCAGACGGAGAACGCCAGGGTATAGACGGCGCCGATCAGGAATATTGTTTCGGCGCCGATACGCGAATAGGGCAGCAGGCCACCGGCCACCAGCATGGTTGCGACACCGACAAGGCCGATAAAGCAGCATTGGACAGGGTGCGCCACTTCCTTGAATGCCTCCTCGCGCGCCACCATCCACTTCAAAGCGTAGAGCACGATCAGCACCAGCCAGACGGCCAGCGCAATAAAGGTCAGAAATTCACCGATCAGTACTGGCAGATGCCAGATGCGGGCACCCACGCGCCAGGCATTGGCGAGACCGGAAAGCCCAAGAACCATGCCGAAAAACGAAGCTGGAACCAGCGGTAGTTTCAAAGACGCAGCCATATGCCCCCTTTGACGCTCTATGTGAGCGCCACCCTAAAGAGAATGATGCAAAGAACCCGAGATCGATGCTAAATCCATCAACATGAATGAAGCGCAAAATACAGCTTTCCTCGAAACCGGCAAAGCGCGATCATGGCGAAAAGCGGGAGGTCAGACCAGGCGACATCACAGATGCGTGAACGGGCGAATTTTCCTTCGCTGACCGGCTTATGCATAGCTCGCCCGTCATTTGTTCATTGGAAAATGCTGCGAAATGTCTCTATTGAACATTCAAACGATTAAAACCGTCCTAGGAGACTGACATATGCAAATCGGAATGATTGGCCTTGGCCGTATGGGCAACAACATGGTGCAGCGCCTGATGAGAGGCGGTCACAGTGCGGTTGTTTTCGATGCGCGTCCGGAAAGCATCGCCGGGCTTGAGCAGCTCGGCGCCACCGGCAGCAAGTCTCTCGCGGATTTCGTATCGAAGCTCGCTAAGCCGCGCGTTGTCTGGCTGATGTTGCCGGCGGCAATCGTCGATCAGGAATTGGCGGCGATCGTCCCGCTGCTGGAAGAGGGCGACATCGTCATCGATGGCGGCAATTCCTATTATCACGACGATATCCGCCGTGCCGAAGAGCTGAAGCCGAAGGGCATCCATTACGTCGACGTCGGCACCAGCGGTGGCGTTTTCGGTCTGGAGCGCGGCTATTGCCTGATGATCGGCGGCGAAAAGGAAACCGTCCAGCATCTATCGCCGATCTTCGCGACACTTGCCCCCGGTGTCGGTGACGTCGCTCCGTCGGCAATGCGCTCGGAAGAGGCTGCCAAGAACAGCACGGCGGAGCAGGGCTATCTGCATTGCGGCCCATCCGGCGCCGGCCATTTCGTCAAGATGGTCCATAACGGCATCGAATATGGCCTGATGGCTGCCTATGCCGAAGGCTTCAACGTTCTGCGCCATGCCAATATCGGCAAGCAAGACGCGGAGAAGGACGCCGAAACCGCGCCGCTCTCCCACCCGCAGTATTACCAGTATGATCTCGACATCGCCGAAATCTCGGAAGTCTGGCGCCGCGGCAGCGTGATCACCTCTTGGCTGCTCGACCTCACGGCCGATGCCCTGCACGGCGATGCAGCGCTTTCGCAATATGCCGGCCGCGTTTCCGACTCCGGCGAAGGCCGCTGGACGATCTCGGCCGCGATCGACGAAGGCGTTCCAACGCCGGTGCTGAGCGCTGCGCTTTACGGCCGTTTCGCTTCGCGCGGCAATGACGACTACGCCAACAAGGTTCTCTCTGCCATGCGCGCCGGCTTCGGCGGCCACCATGAGAAGCCGGCGAAGTAATTGGTTGGTCTATCGATCTGATGATAGCGAGCCGGGTGGGTCAAACCTCCCGGCTTTTTCTTGTCCGCTTTTATTATCCCGATACGTCGAGCCGGAAACCGCCTTGCACTTTTCCTGGGGGACCTTCAGCCCAGCAGATCGGGCCGCAGGAATATGACCGGAGTGGGCGAACCGACTTCCAGCTGCGAGGCATGTGGCGGGCGGACGACCAGGCAATCGGCACGCGAAAAGACTTTCATCATCGACGAATCCTGCTTCGAGAAGGGCTCGGCGAGCCAGCCGCCGTCGGCAGCTTTCGTCAGCGTTGCGCGGACGTAATCCTGTCGCTGATCGTTCGCCGCAAAGGACATGGCGGCGCGTGCAAAGCCTTCGCGCTTTATCGGCGGCAGGGATGCGAGCTTTCTTATCAATGGCTCGAGAAAGAGCAGGCCGCAGACGAGGCTGGAGACGGGATTGCCGGGGAGGCCGAGGACATGCATGTCGCCGAGGCTGCCGACCATAAGCGGCTTGCCGGGGCGCATGGCGATACGCCAGAAATCCAGCTTCATTCCCGCAGCCACCATTGTCGCCTGCACCAGATCGTGGTCACCGACAGAAGCGCCGCCGAGCGTGACGATGATGTCGGCCTTGGCCACCTGCGCACGGCCTATGGCGGCGGTGATATCGTCGCTGTCGTCGGCGACGATGCCGAGATCAAGCACATGCGCGCCTGCATTGCGGGCCAGTGCAGCGATGCCGAACGTGTTGGACGCGATGATCTGCGAGGGACCCGGTTCATTGCCGGGAGCCACGAGTTCATCGCCGGTCGCGAGAATCGCCACCAGCGGCCTCCGGTAGACATCCAAGGCCGGATGGTTCATGGCCGCGGCGACGGTAAGCCTCGAAAAGTCCATCACCGTGCCGGCGGGAAGCACGGCTTCGCCTTCCAGGAAATCCTGTCCGCGCGGGCGAATATGCTGCCCCTTGCGCAAGGGATAGGTCGTGCGGATGCGATCGCCCTCCAAGCGCTCGGCGTCCTCCTGCAAAAGCACCGAATCGGCACCGGCCGGAACGGGCGCGCCGGTGAAAATGCGAACCGCTTTGCCCTTGCCGACGGTTCCTTCGAAGGCATGGCCGGCAGCCGAGGCGCCGATAACCTGCAGCTCAGAACCAGGCAGTGCCGCATCCTCGAAGCGCAGCGCGTAGCCATCCATCGCCGAGGCATCGAAAGGCGGCTGTGTCAGGCGCGCCGTCAAATCTTTGGCCAGAACCCGGCCTTCGGCCATATCAAGCGGAACGCTTTCAACACGGTGGATCGGCGCGGCACTGTCCAACAAGCGCGCTTGCGCTTCGACAACGGGTAGCAGGCTCATATATCAGGCCCTCGGATGGCGGAAATCCCCCGATTTGCCGCCGGATTTCTCCAATAGAGTGATTCCGCCGATTTCCATGCCGCGATCGGCGGCCTTGGCCATGTCGTAGATCGTCAGGCAGGCGACGGAAACCGCCGTCAGCGCTTCCATCTCGACGCCGGTGCGGCCGGTCAGCTTTGTCGTCGCGGTGACCCGGAGACCGGGCAGGGCGGCATCTTCTGCGATATCGACGGAAACCTTCGTCAACATGAGGGGATGGCAGAGCGGGATGAGATTGCTGGTCTGCTTGGCAGCCATGATGCCGGCAAGCCGCGCCGTGCCGATCACATCGCCCTTCTTAGCGTTGCCGTCGCGAATCAGCGCCAAAGTCTCGGGTTTCATCTTGACGTAACCGGCCGCGGTGGCGCTGCGCGCCGTCTCGGCCTTATCGCCGACGTCGACCATATAGGCTTCGCCCGAAGCGTCGATATGCGTAAGACCGGCCTTCTCGCTGCTCATCTCACTCGGCCGCCAGAATGCCGGTTTCACCGTTCAGCAGCAGTTTGGTTGCCGCCGTCACATCATCCTTGCGCATGAGGCTTTCGCCGACGAGGAAGGTGCTGATACCGACGGCCTCGAGACGCTTGCAGTCGGCGTGTGTGAAGACGCCGCTTTCGCCGACCAGCAGCCGATCCTTCGGTACCATGGGCGCCAGATTCTCGCTGACCGTCAAGCTTACTTCGAACGTGCGCAGATTGCGGTTGTTGATGCCGACCAGCGGCGAGGACAGTTTTAGTGCACGATCCATCTCTTCGGCGTCGTGGACCTCCACCAGCACATCCATGCCGAGGCCGAAGGCCTCGTCCTGAAGACGCTCGGCGTCATCGTCCGAAAGCGATGCCATGATCAGCAAGATGCAGTCTGCACCCCAGGCACGGGCTTCCTGGACCTGGTACGTGTCGAACATGAAATCCTTGCGCAGTGCCGGCAGCGAGCAGGCCGCGCGGGCAGCCGTCAGGAATTCCGGAGCACCCTGGAAACTCGGTGTATCCGTCAGCACCGAAAGGCAAGCCGCACCGCCGGCCTCGTAGGCCTTGGCGAGGGCAGGCGGGTCGAAATCGGGGCGTATCAGGCCCTTGGACGGGCTTGCCTTCTTGATTTCGGCAATCAGGCCGAAAACACTGGATTCCTGCCTGGCAAGCAGCGCCTTGTGAAAGCCGCGCGGCGCGGACTGGTCAGCCTGCATGGCCTTGAGATCGGCAAGGGAAAGCTTGGCCTTGGCAGCGGCGATTTCCTCGCGCTTGTAGGCCTCGATCTTTCTAAGGATATCGCTCATGATGTCCTAGTCCTGTCCTTCTTCATTGGAAACGGCAATGAGCTTTTCCAGTGCAACGGCGGTGGCGCCGCTATCGAGCGAATGAGCCGCGAGCTTCATGCCATCATGCAGCGTTTCCGCCTTGCCGGCAATGACCAGCGAGGCCGCCGCATTGGCAAGGGCGATGTCGCGATAGGCGTTCTTTTCGCCGGCGAGCACTGCGCGAAGGGCTGCGGCATTGGCAACGCCGTCACCACCCTTGAGATCGGCAAGGTCGGCATGTTGCAGGCCGAAATCGGCCGGTGTCAGTTCGAAGCTACGAATCCTGCCGTTTTCCAGGGCCGCGACGGAGGTCTTGCCGGTCGTGGTGATCTCGTCCAGGCCGTCGCCGTGCACGACCCAGACGCTCTCTGCGTTGAGATCCTTCAGCACCTCGGCCAGCGGCAATACCCATTGTGGCGCGAAGACGCCCAGCAGCTGGCGACGAGCGCCGGCAGGATTGGACAGCGGACCAAGGAGATTGAAAATCGTGCGCGTGCCGAGTTCGACACGCGAGGGGCCGACATGGCGCATGGAAGAATGATGCAGCTGCGCGAACATGAAGCCGATGCCGGCTTCCCGAATGCAGCGGGCAATCGTCTCTGGTCCGATATCGAGCTTGATACCCAATACGGACTGCGTGTCGGCGGTGCCGGCCTTGGAGCTTTGGGCACGATTGCCGTGCTTGGCGACGGGCACACCCGCGCCGGCGACGATGAATGCAGCCAGCGTCGAGATATTGTATGTGCCGAAGCCATCGCCGCCGGTGCCGACGATATCGATCGCATCGGCAGGCGCTTCCACCGGCAGCATCTTGGCGCGCATGGTCGTCACGGCGCCGACGATTTCATCCACCGTCTCGCCGCGAACGCGCAGCGCCATGAGAAATGCACCGATCTGCGACGGCGTGGCCTCGCCCGACATCAGGATTTCGAATGCCTGCCGGGCTTCGTCCCGCGTCAGCGCCTCACGATTGGCGACCTTGGCGAGGAAAGGCTTCAATTCTGTCATTGATGATCCATCCTCCCGTATGGGTCTAGCGGGACATCGCCTGTTCGGCGAGGCTCTGGTTGACCGTTACGGCGTATTTGGACTGCAGCTGGCCGACTATCTGGTCGAGGATGTCGTCGCCGGCAGCATTGGCGATCTGGGCCACCTGCTGATCGTCGTTGCTCAGCGCATCGGTCGTCGGATTGTCGTTGACATCGGTGACCTTGAGCAGGATCTGCGTCGTGTCATCGGCGCCGATGGCGTTGGCGGCCGTATCGACCGGACCGGAGAAGGCGGCAGCGATACCGCCGCGACCCAGAACCGGATCATCCGTCGAGCGCGTGATGCCGGCCTTGCTTTCAACAGCGATGCCAAGCGGCGCGGCGATATCGGCGAGCGACTTGCCTTTCTGCGCCTCCTGCTTCAGCTCGGCCGCCTTGGCGGCAAGCGCGACCTTCTGCTGCTCCGCGGTCCAGTCGGCAACTGCCTTTTCACGGACTTCGGAAAGCGGGCGATCATGATCAGGCGTGACGTTCATGACATCATACCAGATGTAGCCATCATTGCCGACCGTCAGGGGAGCAGGGTTGCCACCCTGATCGACCTTGAAGACCTCCGAGATCAGCTGCTGGCGGGCCGGCAGATCCTTGATCTCATTGCCGTTCTGATCGAGGCCGGTCTGGTCGATCGCATCGATGATAACGAGCTTCAGCTTGAGTTGCGATGCCGCATCCTGCAGCGATGCGCCGGAGCCGCGCAGGTCTTCGAACTTGTCGTGGACGCTGGTGATTTCATTGGCGGCAGTGCTGAGCGCAATCTGCTTGCGGATATCTTCCTTGACCTCGTCGAAATTCTTGGCAGTTTCGTTCTTCACATTGGTCACACGCAGGATGACCGGACCGAATGAACCGTCCACGACGGGCGTGGTGCCACCTTCCTTGGAGACGGCAAACGCCGCTTCGGCAACGGTCTTGTCCGGAACCTGATCCTTGGTGAAGGTGCCGAGCAGCACGTCGGACGGCTTCTTGCCCTGATCGGAGACGAGCTGATCGAAGGTGCTTCCCGTCTTCAGCGCATCGGCTGCGGCATTGGCGAGATCCTTGTTGGCGAAGGTCAGCTGCTCGATGGTGCGCGTTGCCGGCGTGGTGAAGCTGTCCTTGCGCTTGTCGAACTGCGCCCGCACTTCGTCATCCGTGACACTTGCCACATCGGCAATATCCTCGGCCTGCAACTTCACATAGGCGAACTTGCGGTATTCAGGCGCACGATATTTCGACTTCACGCCATCGAACCATTTCTGCAACACGTCGTCGGCCGGCGCCTTGACGGGATCGATATTGGCATTGGTCAGCAACAGATAATCGATGCTGCGGGTCTCATCGTGATACTGCTTGACCGCATCGGCAAGAACCGCCGGTGCGACAAAGCCATTCGACACAGCCTCGACGATTTGGCTGCGGATCGCGACTTTGCTGCGCTCCTTGATATAATCATCGGGCGATATGTTGCTGTTGCGCAGAAGCATATCGAACTTTTGGCGGTCAAAGGCACCGTTCGCAGCCTTGAAGGCCGGATCGTCGCCGATGAGCTTGGCAAGGCGGTCTTGCGAGAGGCCGAGGTTCATGTCAGCGGCGAGCTGATCGAGCGAAGCGCCGGCGACGAGCTGCGCCACCGTCTGTTGCCCGATGCCGAAGGCGCGAGCCTGCTCCGGTGTGATCTGCATGCGCAGCTGCTGGCTGATCGCCTGGATCTGGCGGCGATAGGCAAGGCGGAACTCATTGGTATCGATGTGCTGATCGCCGACTGTGACAACGGTATTGCTGCCACCGCCCGTGATAAGGGACCGCTCGACGCCCCACACGCCGAAGGCCGCCGCAAGAAGAAGCAACAAACCTTTGGCAACCCAGGTCTGGGCGATTTTTCTCAGCACGTCGAACATCGGAAAGCAAACCTCGTCATCATCAAGTCTTCGCCCGCAGGCGAAACAATCGGAGTTCCTTAGAACAATCCGAACCGGAATTGAAGAGCCAGTGGGGAAATCGCCTGATGAGGTGCAGCCATGCCGGAACCTTTGAGAAGCGACAGCGTTCTAGCAATGCGGAAACATAAGGAGCACACGATGGCAGAGACCAAATCAGCCTCTACTCAGTCGTCTTCGGCGCGAGCACAAACGGAAACGGCAATGGAGGATCTTGCCGCCCAGGTCGCAGCCTTACGCGAAGATCTGGCAAAGCTGTCACAAAGCGTGGCGGCTGTGGGGCAGGGAGCGAAATCTGTCGTCGCGGAGGAAGCCCAGGAGATCACGGAGCAGTTGCGCGAGAGAGTTCGAGAAGAGCCGATTTTCATGGTCGCTGCCGCAGCAGGCATCGGTTATCTGATCGGCCTTCTGAGCCGACGCTAGTCAGGACGAGCTCTCGACGGGTGGACCAGCCACTCCGAACGACCGCAGCTGCGAAACTGCCGAAAAAGGCGCGGACGATTCGTTCGCGCCTTTTCAATTGGTAACTGCAAGCGCCCCGTATGCAAGAATTGCAGAATATATGCATTGCACCACAACCGAAGCCTGCTGCGATATCTTTGTGACACTCCCTGCGACATGTTGACCATCGCCATTTGTTGAACGCGCACCCTCTTGTATCACGTGGGCGCTTACTATACGTAACAACAATTATAAGGTTGCTTATGAATAGCAGGCTCCCCATACAATGATTTCGACCCCCACCGTTGGTTTTCTCCTCCATGACGTTGCGCGACTCCTTCGGAAGAGATTCGAGCAGCGTGCGAAGGATTTGGGCCTGACGCGCTCGCAGTGGCAAACCCTTGCCTACCTTGCAAACAATGAAGGTATCCATCAGGCCGGACTGGCCGAAATTCTCGAAATCGAGCCGATCACGCTGGTGCGTATTCTGGACAAGCTCAGCGAACGGGGGCTGGTGGAGCGCCGGCAGCATCCGAATGATCGGCGCAGCTGGCTACTCTATATGCGCGAAGAGGCCCGGCCGTTGATGGACGCCATGCGCAGCATTGGCGAACAGTCGCGCAAGGAAGCGCTCGAGGGCGCCTCTCAGGAAGATCAAGAGCGCCTCTATGAATTGCTTACCCTTATGAAATCGAACCTGGTTAGCGCCTGCCGTTCAAAAGCAGTCGATAAAGAGTTACAACATGGCTGAAGCATCCTCCCCACTTCGCGTACCCGCGAACGCAAACTCCTCCGAACAAAATCAAGCTCCCGTCGCCGAGGCTCCATCCTCAAACCCGGCGCCCCAGCCTTCCACGACTGCGCCGGCCGCACCGGCAGCGCCCCCGGAGGCGCCGCGCAAGCGCCGTGGCATGACGCGACCAGTCCTGTTTGCGCTGCTTCCGGTCGCACTTGTCATCGGTGGCTACTACTACGTCACCGGCGGGCAGATCATGTCCACGGACAATGCCTACATTCAGGCCGATATGGTCGGTGTTTCCACCGACGTTTCCGGCACGGTAATCTCGGTCGACGTGCATGAAAATGAGGTGGTGAAGAAAGGACAGGTGCTTTTCCGCCTGAAGCCCGATTCGTTCCGGATCGCGCTTGAAGGTGCGAAAGCGCAACTCGGCAATGCCAGGAACCAGATCCTGAACCTGCAGGCGAGCTACAAGCAATCCCTGTCGGAAATTGCGCAGGCGCAGGCCGACATCCCGTACTATCAGACGGAATTCGACCGCCAGCAGAACCTGATCACCAATTCGGTCGCTTCCAAGGCGGCTCTCGACCAGGCCAGACACAATCTCGAAGCCGCGCAGCAGAAGGTATTGGTCGCAAAGGCCACAGCCGCCGCGACTCTCGCCCAGTTGGGCGGCGAAGGCACTGCCGATCTGCCTCCGGAGCAGAACCCGCTCTATCTGCAGGCAAAGGCTGCGGTTGACAATGCGCAACGCGAACTTGACGACACCGTCGTCAAAGCCCCCTTCGACGGCGTGACCGCAAACGTACCCTCGCTGCAGGTCGGCGCTTATCTGACGGCTTCCCAGCCAGGATTCTCGCTGGTTTCCACCACGCATCTATGGATCAACGCCAGCCCGAAGGAAACCGAACTCACCTATGTCCGGCCCGGCCAGAAGGTCGATATCTCGGTCGACGCCTATCCGGGTGTGACCTGGAAGGGCACGGTTGCCAGCATAGCGCCGGCATCCGGTTCCAGCTTCTCGCTTCTGCCGGCGCAGAACACGACCGGCAACTGGGTGAAGGTCGTCCAACGCATACCGATGATCATCAATATCGACGACACGGCGGGCAAGCCTCCGCTGCGCGTCGGAATGAGCGTCGTCGCCGATGTCGACACCGGCCATGCCCGCGGCCTGCCTGATTTCGTCACCAACCTGCTGGGTCATTCCCGCGGTCAGGATCATGAGTAATACCGCCACCGCTTCTCCCGCGGCGCCCGTTGCCAATCGTGGTGCGATCACCGCCTGCGTCATCCTGTCCGTCATCATGCAGGCGCTGGATACCACCATCGCCAATGTCGCCCTGCCGCATATCCAGGGCGACGTTTCCGCCAGCGCCGACCAGATCAACTGGGTCCTGACGTCCTATATCGTCGCTGCGGCGATCATGACGCCGCCCTCCGGCTTCCTCTCGGCAAAATTCGGCCGCAAGCGGGTCTTGCTGGTGGCAATCGCCGGCTTTGTCGTTGCCTCGGTGCTGTGCGGCCTGTCGGAATCGCTGATACAGATTGTGGGCTTCCGCCTGCTGCAGGGCCTGTTCGGCGCTTCGCTCGTACCGCTGTCACAGGGCATCCTGCTCGATATCTACAATGTCGAGGAGCGCGGCCGTGCCATGGCGCTGTTCGGGGTCTCGGTCATGGTCGGGCCGGTTCTGGGTCCCGTCATCGGCGGCTGGCTGACCGACAATATCAGCTGGCGCTGGGTATTCTACATCAACGTGCCGATCGGTGCGCTCGCCTTCTTCGGCATCGTCGTCTACGTGACGGAAACCAAGCTCGATGCACTCGCCAAGCTCGACTGGTTCGGCTTCGGCATGCTTTCGATCGCGATCGCCGGTTTGCAGCTGTTCCTCGATCGCGGCGAGCAGCTCGACTGGTTCTATTCGAGCGAGATCATCGTCGAGGCGCTCGTCTGCGTCAGCGCCTTCTATCTCTTTCTGGTGCACATGTTCACGGCCGAGCGAAGCTTCGTCAATCCGCGGCTCTTCATGGACCAGAACTTTGCCGTCAGCATCCTGTTCATCTTCATCGTCGGCGTAACCTATCTGGCTTCGCTGGCGCTGATGACGCCTTATCTGCAGACGCTGATGGGCTATCCGGTCGTCACTGCCGGTATCGTCATGGGGCCACGCGGCCTCGGCACCATGTTCTGCATGTTTCTGGTTGGGCGGCTGATCGGCAAGGTCGACACCCGCTGGCTATTGTTCATCGGCCTCGCGCTGACGGCCTGGGCCATGTACGACATGACGGGCTGGACACCGGATGTTTCGCAATGGACGCTGATTTCGGTCGGCTTCGTCCAGGGCGCCGGCCTCGGCTTCCTCTTCGTGCCGTTAACGACCATCGCCTTTGCGACACTGCCGGCGCAGATGCGAGGCGAGGGAACGGGGCTCTACAATCTCTCGCGTAATATCGGCTCCAGCGTCGGAATCTCGGTCGTCTCCATGCTGATTACCGAGAATACGCAGGTCAACCATGCCAATATCGCCGCCTATGTCACGCCATTCAATCGGTATTTCGGCCTCGCGGCCGCACAGGGCGTGAGCCCGATGACGGCAGTCGGTCGTGCGACGCTCGATGGGATGATCACGACGCAGGCGACCATCATCGCCTATATGGACGATTTCAAGCTGCTGATGCTGATGTCGATCTTCGCCATGCCGCTGCTGGTGCTCTTGCGCAAGCCGAAGGCACCGCCGGCGGTCGATCACAGCGTCGCGATGGAATAGCTACGCAGCCTTTCCAGTTTCACTGCGTGGCTCAACGGCTGCCGGGCACCACCCCGGCGGCCGTTTTTGTTCGATCATGGAAAACGGCGGCTGACAAAGCGTGAGCCGGCAGCACCGAAACGCCAAAGGGGATCGATGTTCTTCGTGATGCCGATGCGCTTGCCGGCCACGATCGGCACCGGTTCGGCAAGCGAAAGCGAAAACGGCGCCGCATCCAATGAACGGCCATTGAGATGGATATCGACGGCCAGGGCTTGCGAGAGCTTACCCGGCCCGTTGCAAAGCGAGACGATGTCGGCCAGCCCCCGCCGCTGGATCATGTGCGCGATGCCGTTTTCCGGCTCGATCGCCCGGATGAGCACGGCGCTCCCCTTGGTGCAAACGAAATTCAGACACCAGTGAATGCCGTAGGAGCGGTAGACATAGACATGGCCGGCCGGTCCGAACATGGCCGCATTGCGCGACGTCGGCCCGTTATAGGCGTGAGATGCCGCATCATCCGGTCGATAGGCCTCCGTTTCGACGATTCGACCGCCCACCTCTGCAACAGTGAAGCGCATCCCGATCAGATCGGATGCGACCACGACGGCGTCCCGACTGAAAAAAGCGGTAAGGGCAGGGCCGGCGAGGGGGCTGACACCAAGAGACAGGGAATGATCGTCAGAAGCCATGGAAGGAAATTATCCCGGATAGCCGAAGCCATCAACACGGCGCCGACCATCAAGTGCTTGGTCCGGCGTACTGATAATTGACAAAAGCTAAGTATCTCTTATTAATAGCTTGCTTCAGTCAGATTTGACCCCTGACCTGGCGAAGGTGGCCCGGCCCTTTCCAGCGGCCGGGCCACCTTATTTTTAGCGCGCTGACGACATGAAGTTCCCGCAGCGCCACCCGGCTCGATGAATATTCCTCAATCGCCGTTCTAGCCGATATCGAGAATGCGAAGGAGCTCGGCGGAACAAGTTGACGCGGCGACCAAAGCTGATAAAAAGCCAGCCGTCGAGTGATTGGCAAAAAACCGGTAACCACACCCGGTTTCGAAAAATCAACACTATATGGATTTTTCAGGCCTTTTCAGTTGCTTGGGAAGAGTGTCCGAGTGGTTTAAGGAACCGGTCTTGAAAACCGGCGTGCGGGAAACCGTACCGTGGGTTCGAATCCCACCTCTTCCGCCATATCCATATGAAATCATTAGATTTTATGGCCGATGGCCCTCCCATCCCATACACACCATATTAGCCATTCTTGATATTCTTAGTCACGCAGATTGCCATCGAAAATGAAGCGCGACGTGTCACATTAAGAATCCCTGCCTTGTCATGCCCTTCACAACACCAATTTCGAAGGAGATGACAATGATCCGGCAGAGCATCGCAATCGTGTATCATAGCGGCTACGGACATACCGGCCGACAAGCCGAGGCCGTCAGAGCGGGGGTCGAAGAGGTTGATGGCGCGGAGGCTATGCTGTTGACCGTAGATGCGGTGGAGCGCCACTGGAGTGATCTCAATGCGGCGCATGCGATCATCTTCGGCTCGCCGACTTACATGGGCGCAGTTTCTGCACCATTCAAAACATTCCAGGAGGCGACGTCGAAGACAGTTCTTGCGAAGGGCTATTTGTGGAGGGACAAGATCGCCGCCGGTTTCACCACCTCTGGGTCACGATCCGGCGACAAGCTTTCGACGCTGATGCAGATGGTGATCTTCGCAGCCCAGCACGGAATGCATTGGGTCGGTCTCGATCTGCCGCCGGCCAACTGCTCATCGACGGACTCGGAAGAGGATATGAACCGCCTCGGCTTCTGGCTTGGCGCGGCGGCGCAGGCCAATACGGACGAAGGCCCGGAGACGGCGCCACCGCCATCCGATCTCGCCACCGCCCGTCATCTTGGCCGGCGGGTAGCGCTGACGGCGCTGCAGTTTACTCGTGGCCGCGAGGTCAATCCATTTGCGCGCGAGTTCGCAGCCAATGAATGAGGCGCCGTCCGACCCAATCTTCGCTGAGCTGCGTCCGCGCCTTGTCAGGCTCGCCTACAGAATGCTCGGATCGGTCACGGATGCCGAGGATATCGTGCAGGATAGCTGGTTGCGCTGGCTGGCGACCGATCGCGCTTCCATTCGCGAACCGGCGGCATTCCTGCGGACAGTCGTCACCCGGCTTTGTCTGAACGAGCTGAAATCGGCCCGTCGTCGCCGGGAGTCCTATGTGGGTTCCTGGCTGCCCGAGCCGATTTTCGATCCGGAAGATGGCGATGCCGCTGACGATATAACCATGCCGCTGATGCTGGCCTTGGAGCGTCTTTCGCCGCTGGAGCGAGCCGCCTTTCTTCTGCATGACGTGTTCGGCATGAGTTTCGATGAGATCTCGTCGGCAATTGGTCGTGAGGCTGCCGCATGTCGCAAGCTTGCCAGCCGGGCGAGGGCACATGTCACCGAGGCCCGGCCGCGTTTTGCGGTCGGGAAGGAAGAAGGGCTCAAGCTTGCCGAGGCTTTCTTCACGGCGTCGAGAACGGGAGACATGGCCTCCCTTCAGGCTCTGCTTTCAGAGGATGTCGTTGTCTATGCCGACGGCGGCGGCAAGGTGCCGACATCGCAGCGACCACACATCGGGCTTTCTGCCACCATGCGGCTTCATGAGCGACTGGCGCGAATTTTCCGCGCGCATCCCTCGCAACTGATCCACTATGCCGTCATCGATGGCTTGCCGGGCTTCGTGACAATAGAAGGCGACAGTGTCGTACAGACCACCGCGCTGCAGGTCGAACGGGAAAAAATCGTCGCCATCTATTGCACCCGCAACCCGGACAAACTGCAGCACATTATCGGCGCGTTAGAATCGGCGACATCTATCACGACAAACTATTGATGCGTCTTGATACAGCAGCCTGAGAAAACTGCGCCAAATCTCTCCTTCGCAATCCCAGCCCAATGACAAACCGAGTGCATCTGTTGCAGTCCGGCACGACTGGTGGCGCTCAGAAAGCAGACCGTTACCGTCGCGGGATGGATGTGATCGACACGACTTGCGGCCGGTAGCGCTTTACTGAGCGTTAACCATGATCTTCGGAAATTCTTCGGTGCGCTCAATTTGCATCGCAAAATGGACAAAGTGCAATCATGATTAAAGCACCGTTAGGTGATTGGAGCGTAGCAGGATACCGGAGCGAGGGATTACCGGTAGCAGACCTCCGTCAAAGTAATGAGTAGCGGCTTGGGACAGATGACATTCGAAAATCGGGCGGTGACATACACAACGGCCATGCGTTGGTTTGCTCTCTCACTGATGTGCGCAACCATTACGGCCTGCGGGACGTCTCAGAAGGTTGCTTCGACACGCAAGCACGGCAAGGAATATTTCTCCGAGAAGGAATATGGCGTTAAGGCGAGCCCTCGCGTCGTCAATAACGGACCGGTGCCGAAGGGCGGCGGCCGCTTCATGGTCGGCAATCCCTATCAGGTGAAGGGCAAGTGGTATTACCCCAAGGAAGATTTCGGCTATAACAAGGTCGGCATCGCTTCATGGTACGGCTCGGCTTTTCACGGTCGTCTCACCGCCAACGGTGAAGTCTACGACCAGCAGTCGCTGACTGCCGCCCATCCGACCTTCCCGCTGCCAAGCTATGCCCGCGTCACCAATGTTGAGACCGGATCCTCCATCATCGTTCGCGTCAACGATCGCGGCCCATACCATCCCGGCCGCATCATCGACCTTTCGAACAAGACGGCACAACTGCTCGACCTTCAGCATAGCGGCACGGGCAATGTGCGCGTGCAATATGTCGGCCGCGCCCGCATGGACGGTCATGACGAACCCTATCTGATGGCCTCCTACATCCCGAAGGGTTCGCGTCTGCCCAGCATCAACCCGGGTGGCCAGATCGCAACCGGCGTGATGGTGGCCTCTGCCGGCCGGATGACTGCCGATCAGCTGCCGGATTCATATACCCCAACACCGACGCGCGCCAGCCGCGAGGTGCGCAGCTTTGATGCCGCGCCGGCGATTGCACCCGTCCCGCGCCAGTCGCCCTATTCAGCAACGGCCTTCGCCGACTCCACCCCGGATGGCGGTTACAACGCCACCAAGCGCAACGACCCGCCGCCGATGACGTGGAATGGCGGAGCGATGCCTGCGGCGGAAGCGGCGGACCCGACCATGATCGTGCTTCCGCGGATCGGCCCGATCCCCCGCGAGCGGCCGGATTTCTCTCCGCGTCTGGCAAGCCAGAAGGACCAGTCCCTTGGCTCCATGGCTGCCGGATATCAGGAAGCGCCGGTTAAAACAGTTTATGTCGACCTCGCTTTCGATGCCGTCATGGTTCGCAATGACGGCCTCACGCAGGAATCGATTCTCTCGTCCTATCGCCGCCAGCATCAGGGTACGACGCAGGTCGATTGATCGGCGTCATTGCCTGAATCTTAACCCGTCACTAAAATGATCGTGCCGGTGGTCGGATGAAGGGGACGATATGCCAAAGCGCTTGATTCTTTTGTTCCTTTTTCTCCTCGGGTTCGCGAATGTCACGGCCGTCGCGCAGCCGGCCGCACCGGGCGCTTTCGACACGAAAGCCGCGCAGGCGTTCATGATTGAAGCCTCGACCGGCACTATCCTGCTTGCCAAGAACGAGGATCAGCTGATTTCGCCGGCGTCGCTTGCGAAACTGATGACGCTGGATGTCGTTTTCGACGCGATCGGGCGAGGGGAGATCAACCTCGACACGGAATATCCCGTCTCGGAAAATGCCTGGCGCACCGGTGGCGCTCCCTCGCGTGCATCGACAATGTTCGCAGCCCTGAAATCGCGTATCCGCGTCGGCGATCTGATCCAGGGTATAGCCGTACAGCAGGCGAACGACGCCTGCATCGTTCTGGCCGAGGGTATGTCGATCAACGAACGCGAATTCGCGCGGCGCATGACGGCGCGTGCCCGCGAGATCGGCATGTCGCGGTCGACCTTTATCAATTCGACCGGACTGCCCGATGCCAACGACCCCAATGGCGGCGGCAGGGTTTCCGCGCGGGAGATGGTCATGCTGGCGCAGGACCTGCAGGAGAAGCACCCGGATCTTTACAAATATTTCGGGCAGGCCGACTTCACCTGGAATAAGATCTACCAGCGCAACAAGAACCCGATGCTTCTGCTCAATATCGGTGTAGATGGCCTGGGGCTGGGTTTTGCCGAGAGTGAGGGCTTTTCGATCGTCGCCTCCATTCAGCGCGATGGACGCAGGCTGTTCCTGGCACTCGGCGGGCTGAAGAGCGACAAGGAACGCATCGAGGAGACGCGACGCGTCCTCGAATGGGGACTCAGCAATTTCAAGAGCCAACGCATCTTCGCCGATGGCGAAGTGATCGGCAACGCCAGCGTCTATGGCGGCGCTGCTTCCACCGTCGGCCTGCAGGCGAAAATACCCGTCGACGTCTATGTGCCGATCGAGACACCGGATCGGCTTTCGGCGCGTATCGTCTATCGCTGGCCTCTGACAGCGCCGGTGGCCGCGGGTTACGAAGCCGGCACCCTTCGCGTGTTCCTGGGTGCGCGTTTGGTGCGGGAGCTGCCACTCTACACGAAAGAATCGGTCGGGCAGGGCACATTGGGTCGCCGCGCCTTCGATGCCCTCATGGAACTGACGGAATCACTGCTGTTCTCCTGGCTGTGGGACAAGCCTTTGCCGACCTGAGTGGGCCGCAAGGCTCGCGAAATCTCTGTTCACACCCCATATAGAGTGGCGGAGACCGGGACGTGCACGGTTCCACCTGGACATGTCTTGGGTTAAACAGGATGCGTATCGCACGCCGCACGAATGGCATGCGAAAAGTGCAGGACATGATCATTGGCTGATGCAAACGGATTATTCGTAAGCTTCGAAGGCGGCGAGGGGGCCGGCAAGTCCACCCAGATTCGCCGCCTGGCTGAACGGTTGCGCGAGCGTGGCCATGAGGTTCTGGTAACGCGCGAACCCGGGGGCTCGCCCGGAGCGGAAGCGGTGCGGCATGTGCTGCTTTCAGGTGCTGCGGAAATGTTCGGTACGCGCATGGAGGCGATTCTGTTCGCTGCTGCCCGCAACGATCATGTCGAGGACGTCATTCGCCCGGCACTTTCGCGCGGCACCATCGTCCTTTGCGATCGGTTCATGGATTCCTCGCGCGTCTATCAGGGCGTAACGGGCAATCTCGAGCCTGACTATATCGAGGCTCTGCAGAGGGTTGCCGTCAACGGCGTCATTCCGCATTGCACGCTGATTCTCGACATTCCCGCCGAAGTCGGTCTGGCGCGCGCACGCAAGCGCGCCTCCGCCGTAACCGCACCAGATCGCTTCGAGAAGGAGGAGATGCAGACCCACGAGAAGCGCCGCGAGGCGTTCCTCGATATCGCCTCCCGCGAGCCCGAGCGTTGTCACGTCATCGATGCTCAGAGGTCGGAAGATGAGATCGCTGCTGAAATCGCCGAGATCGTCGACAAGCGGCTCGGTGCAGCCAATATCGCCGTAGGATCGGAAGCGGCGCAATGAGCGATGAACGTCCGGGCGTCCTCGACGGCGCTATTCCTCCGCAAGACAATGCGAAGCTCTTCGGCCATGAAGAGGCGGAAACTTTCCTCGCGCAATCCTATCGCTCCGGCAAGGGCCACCACGCCATGCTGATCGAAGGGCCTGAGGGCATCGGCAAGGCGACGCTCGCCTTCCGTTTCGCCAATCATGTCCTCTCCCATCCCGATCCGGCGTCAGCGCCGGAGACGATCGGCGATCCCGATCCGGCATCCGTCGTCAGCCGGCAGATTTCCGGCGGAGCATCGCACAATCTCCTGCATTTGAGCCGGCCGGTCGACGACAAGACCGGCAAGGTAAAATCCGCGATCACCGTCGACGAAGTGCGCCGCGCCGGAAAGTTCTTTTCGCAAACCTCAGGCACCGGCAACTGGCGCATCGTCATCATCGATCCCGCCGACGATCTCAACCGCAGTGCGGCCAACGCCATCCTGAAAATCCTCGAGGAACCGCCGAAGCGCGCTTTGTTCCTCGTGCTTTCGCATGCACCGGGCCGGCTTCTGCCGACGATCCGCTCACGCTGCCTGCCTCTGAAGCTCGCACCGCTCGGCAATGATGCCTTGCGCAAGGCACTCGAAAATCTTGGCGTGCCGGCCGGGCAGGGGAGTGAATTGCTCTCCGCTGCCAAGGGCAGCGTCAGCGAGGCGCTCAAGCTCCTGAACTACGGCGGCGGCGAGATCATCGAGGCCTATCGGCAGGTGCTTTCGGCTGATGGGCCGGCGGCTCGCAAGGCGATGCACCGCCTCGCCGATGCGCTTTCCGGCAAGGACAGCGACACGATCTTTGGCTTCTTCCTCTCGCATATCGGCGATGACATCATCGATCGGGCTCGCGCTGCCGCGCTTGGCGGCTCCATTTCCACGGCCGAGAGGCTGGCTCGGCTGCACTCCGAGACCACTGAGCGATTGAACGTGTCCCAAGCGTACAATCTTGACCGCAAGCAGACGCTTATCACCATTCTCGGCGAACTCAAGCAGCAGCTTTCGGCATAGACAGATCGTAATTCCCTGCGAAAGCCACCGCGAAGTTTCCTGTGAATCGTGTCAGGGAAAGATCAGCTTCCAGGCGACAACCGCCAGCGTGACGGCAAGGATGATGCGCACGGACCGCTCATGCAGGCGCGGCGCCAGCAGACTGCCTGCGACGATGCCCGGGATCGACCCTATCAGAAGGGCGAACAGCATCGTCCAGTTGATCTCGCCGATAAGCCAATATCCCATGCCGCCGATCAGGGTCAGCGGCACTGCGTGGACGATATCGGAGCCGACGATTTCGCGCACGTCCGTCTGGGGATAGAGCACCAGCAGGACGGTGACGCCGAGCGCACCCGCGCCGACCGAGGTCATGGTGACGAGAATGCCAAGTATAAGGCCGAGTATGACGGTCAACAGAGCGATATTGCGTGGTGATATCGTTCCGCGTTCGCCGCGCCATTTACGGATGGCCTCAATGATCTGGCCACGAAAAATCAGCATCAGAGCCGTCAAAAGCAGCAGGCAGCCCAAGGACAGCGTGATGGTATGAGCAACGGCGGGGCTCTCGCGGTTGACGCCGGCCATGATCCAGAGCATGGCGAGCGCCGCGGGAACGCTGCCTGAGGCCAGAAGGCCGACAACCCGCCAATTAACCCGCCCGTGCATGCCGTGCACGGCCGTTCCCGCCGTCTTGGTGATTGCCGCGTAAAGGAGGTCGGTGCCGACCGCTGTTGCCGGATGAACGCCAAAGAGAAGCACGAGCAGGGGGGTCATCAGCGAACCGCCGCCGACCCCTGTAATGCCTACAAGCATGCCGACGAAAAAGCCGGAAAAGGAATAGAGCGGCTGAAAGGAATCAATCAAACTCAATATCACGGCCTCTTGAAGCCGTTAGGCAGACCAATACATAAAACGATGAAATCCACGGCCACTTCTGTCCTGCGCTCCACTCTTCGGAAGGGGTAAAGGCGAGGCGGAGTCGAGTCAAGCAAGGCGCCATCCCGAAGTTCCGAATGCTGCGGGCGCGAAACTTGGTGTTTCGCTCATGACAAACATGCGCTAAAGCGAGCGGAGCAAGAATAACAGCGACGTAACAGTAAAAGCGGGCCACTGCCTCACATGACCGAAAAAACTCCGTTCTACATCACCACCGCGATCGCCTATCCCAACGGCAAGCCGCATATCGGCCATGCCTATGAGCTGATCGCCACAGATGCGCTGGCACGATTCCAGCGCCTCGATGGCCGCGACGTCTTCTTCCTGACAGGTACGGACGAACATGGCCAGAAGATGCAGCAGACGGCGCGGGCCGAAGGCATGGACCCGCAGCAGCTCGCCAACCGCAATTCCGATGAATTCCAGGCGATGGGGAAGCTGCTGAACGCGTCGAACGACGACTTCATTCGCACGACGCAGCCGCGCCACCACGAGACATCGCAGAACATCTGGAACCTGATGGCCGATGCCGGCGACATCTACAAGGATTCCTATGCCGGCTGGTATTCGGTGCGCGACGAAGCCTATTACCAGGAAAACGAAACCGAACTGCGCGCCGACGGCGTGCGCTACGGACCGCAGGGCACGCCAGTCGAGTGGGTGGAGGAGGCAAGCTACTTCTTCAAGCTCTCCGAATACCAAGACCGGCTGCTGAAGCACTATGAGGAAAATCCGGATTTCATCGGCCCGGCCGAGCGCCGCAATGAAGTCATTTCCTTCGTCAAATCCGGCCTCAAGGATCTGTCGATCTCGCGCACGACCTTCGACTGGGGCATCAAGGTGCCAAACGACCCGTCGCATGTCATGTATGTCTGGGTCGACGCTCTGACGAACTACATCACGGCGACCGGCTATATCGAAGATCGGAGCAATCCGCGGGCGAAATACTGGCCGGCCGACCTGCATGTCATCGGCAAGGACATCATTCGCTTCCACGCGGTCTACTGGCCGGCCTTCCTGATGTCGGCGAAGCTGCCCCTGCCGAAGCGCGTCTATGCCCACGGCTTCCTGCTCAACAAGGGCGAGAAGATGTCGAAGTCGCTCGGTAACGTCGTCGATCCGGTCAATCTCGTGAACCATTTCGGCCTCGACCAGGTGCGCTACTTCTTCCTGCGCGAAGTCTCCTTCGGCCAGGACGGCAGCTACAGCGAAGAGGCGATCGGCACGCGCATCAATTCGGACCTTGCCAACGGCATCGGCAACCTCGCCAGCCGTTCTCTGTCGATGATCGTCAAGAACTGCGACGGCAAGATCCCGGAATGCGGACCGTTGACGGATGAAGACAAGGCACTGCTCGCACAGGCCGACGCCTTGCTCGCTTCGACCCGCGAAGACATGGGCAAGCAGCTCATTCATCGTGCCCTTGCGTCCATCATCGCTGTCGTTTCCGAGACGGACCGCTATTTCGCGAGCCAGGAGCCCTGGGCGCTGAAGAAGACCGATCCTGCCCGCATGGCGACCGTGCTCTACGTCACGGCCGACGTCGTGCGCCAGATCAGCATTCTGCTGCAACCCTTCATGCCGGAATCCTCGGGCAAGCTCCTGGATCTTATTGCCATCCCATCCGACAAGCGTGATTTCGCGGCGCTCGGCGAGGCGGGCCGCCTCGTTGCCGGAACGCCGCTGGAAGCCCCGAAGCCGGTCTTCCCGCGCTATGTCGCGCCGACCGTCGAATAAGGTTCTCCATGCTGATCGATACGCATTGCCATCTGGATTTTGCCGATTTCGAAGAGGAGCGCGACGCGATCGTTGCGCGTGCTCATGAGGTTGGCGTCAAGCAGATGGTCACCATTTCGACGAAGGTCAGGAAGCTCGACGGATTGCTTGCGCTCACCGAGCGTTATCCGTCGGTTTTCTGCTCTGTCGGCACTCATCCGAACAGCGCCGACCAGGAGTTGGATATCCAGACGGAAGACCTCGTGCGGCTAGCAAATCAGCACGAGAAGATCGTGGCGATCGGTGAGGCGGGTCTCGATTACTTCTACGATACCGTCAAGCCGGAAGACCAGAAGACCGGCTTCCTGCGCCATATCGCTGCCGCTCGCGAAACACAGCTGCCGCTCGTCATTCACAGCCGCAGCGCCGATGAGGACATGGCCGCGATCCTGACGGAGGAAACAGGGAAGGGGGCTTTCCCCTTTATCCTCCACTGCTTCTCCGCCGGCCCTGCCCTTGCCCAGACCGGCGTGGAGCTTGGCGGCTATATCTCCTTCTCCGGCATCCTGACCTTCCCGAAATCGGAAGAGTTGCGCGAGATTGCCAAAACGATCCCGCACGACCGGCTGCTGGTCGAGACCGACGCGCCTTATCTCGCGCCGAAGCGCTGGCGCGGCAAGCGTAATGAACCGTCCTATGTCGTCAACACGGCCGAGGTGCTGGCCGACACGATCGGCGTCAGCATGGCTGATATCGCCGAAATCACCACAGCGAACGCCTTCCGCTGCTTCTCCAAAATGACGAGGGTCTGACGTCGTGACATACCGGCGGCGCTTCACCATTTTGGGCTGTTCATCGTCGCCGGGCGTTCCGCGTATTACCGGCGACTGGGGTGCCTGCGATCCGAAAAATGCAAAGAATCGACGGACACGTGCCGCCTTTCTCATCGAGCAGATCGCGCCGGATGGCGGCATCACCACGGTCGTCATCGATACCGGTCCGGATTTCCGAGAGCAGATGATCCATGCCGGCGTCAGCTTCATCGACGCCGTGCTCTATACCCACGCCCATGCCGACCATATTCACGGCATCGACGATCTGCGCGGCTACTTCCATATTTCAAACGAGCGCATCCCGATCTATGCCGATCCGCCGACCATGGATCGCATTCGCGAAGGCTTTCGCTACTGCCTGGAAACACCACCCGGCAGCAGCTATCCGCCGATCGTGCGGCCGGTGCTGATCGAAAATCTCGAGAAAAGTTTCGTGATCGATGGGGCAGGCGGTCCGATCCGCTTCTGGCCGCACAAGCAGATACATGGTGATATCCATTCGCTGGGCTTCCGTATCGGTAAACTCGCTTATTGCAGCGATATCAGTGATTTCCCGCCGGAATCGATAGAAAAAGTTCAAAACCTAGACATCCTGATCATCGACGCGTTGCAGTATCGGCCTCATCCAAGTCATCTGTCGTTGGAACAGTCGCTCGAATGGATCGAACGCCTGGCGCCGAAACATGCCATCTTGACCCACATGCATACGCCGCTCGATTATGAAACCGTGCTGGCTGAAACGCCCGATCATGTCGAGCCGGCCTACGATCAAATGCAGATCGAACTCGACGTGGAGGATGATGAGCTATGAGCGAAGATATCAAGAAGCTTTCCAGCCTGGAGCGCGTCGAACTTGCGGCGCGCGCGCTGGGGCTCGACATCTCGATCAAGCGCATGGAGCAATCGACACGAACCGCCGAAGAGGCTGCCAAGGCTGCAGGATGCGCCGTTGGTCAGATCGTCAAATCGCTGGTCTTCGTCAATGCCGATACGCACGCGCTGACGCTGCTTCTGGTTTCAGGCGCCCATAACGCCGATACGGCATATATTGCAACAGCTTATGGAATTCGATTGAAGCGTGCCGATATCGATCGCGTGCGCGATGAGACCGGTTTCGCTATCGGCGGCGTTGCGCCAATCGGCCATCTGGTCGATCTGCCTGTTTTCATCGACGAAAGCCTTTTGGCCTACGATCAGGTCTGGTGCGCAGCCGGGCGCCCGGACAGCATTTTCTCCTGCAATCCAACGACGCTAGCCGAAAAGATTGCGGCCAAGGTGATCCGCATCAAGGCGAGCTAAGAATAGCGAATACAACCGGCGCCGGCAGAGATTCCATGGGATCCCCGCGGTGCGACAGGGAGGATGCGATGAGCAAGGCTTCAGACGGCAAAAGGACCGATACGGCTTCGCGGATAATTCGCTCGACGCCACACGCGATCTTCAAAGCATTCCTCGATCCCGAAGCATTGGCCTCATGGCTTCCGCCGAAAGGCATGACGTGCCGCATACACGTCTTCGAACCGCATAAAGGCGGCCGTTATCGAATGGCGCTATCCTATGACGCACTGGATCATTCAACGCCTGGAAAATCCTCCGAGCATACCGACATTGTTTCCGGTCGATTCCTCGAGATCATGGCGGATGAACGCATCGTTCAGGCGGTAGATTTCGAATCCGATGACGCCGCATTCGGCGGAACGATGACCATGACCTGGTCCTTGACAGAGGTTCCAACCGGCACAAGGGTCACCATAATTTGTGAGGACGTGCCGCACGGCATCCGCAGAGAAGATCATGACGAGGGACTGAAATCGACCCTCGAAAATCTGGCCAACCATCTGGAATAAAAGCCAAAAGCGTCTGCACCATCGCCATATCGATATCCGCTTTAGTTCCATAATCTATCTTATCTGATGTTTGCT
>NZ_BLAJ01000002.1 GCF_009176305.1 Martinezella dioscoreae
TTCTTCACTCTCTCTATGCGGCAAGCTGGTCAGAATTATAGCGGTGAGGGGTGAGCCGTCTGGGTTCGATTTAATCGCGGTTTGTGACAGTCCCGGAAATGGTCCGCCAAAATTCTCGACGGGAATTGAGGTATTGGTGACATTATATCCTGCTGGCCAGGTAATAGGCATATTGCTGGCATTTGCTGCCTCCGAATTCGCAGCGGTAGACGTCTTCGTCAATTGGCCGATTTGCGCTGCCAATACAAGCAAGGCCAGCCCCCACAAGCTCAAAAGGAAAGCAGTTCGCGATCGCCGAGCCAAACGTCCAATAAGATAGGCGAGGCCGTAGGGGATTATGATCGCGCCAATAAGGGTACCTAGCAAAGCGCCGCCTTGTTGCGCGGCGAGCTCCGGCGACGTGGCGTCCACAACCGATAGGCTGTGCAACACCGTGCTGACGATGGCCATGAGAGCCAGTAGAAGCCACTGCCACCAACTCAATTTCTTAAAGCCTGGTCGCTCCTTGTCGACGGTATCCATATTTCGGCAAGCCCAAATGCGTAAGGTGGAAGTCTGGCATATAAAACGATTCACATGCGGCTACCATTGAGTCCGTAATGAATCAACAAGGCCACGATGTCATGAACCACTTAAGCTCCTTCGGATGACAGGATCTGGCAGTAATGATCGCTGCGTGCCATGTAATTTTGGCCATCGACTGCTTTACCAAGCGATGCTAAGAGCTGCCACTTGTGATCGTTCGTACCATTCCAGTGGTTGGATATTACCGATGCGAAGTCCTTTCGCACAGGCGTTCGTTTGTGCCGGCATAGCATTCACGCTCTTCTTGGCAGGCCTCCTGGCTGTTTTCGGGTTAGCCGGACCTTACGCCGGTGAAGCACTTGGCCGACTGCTTTTTACGGTCGCTGTACCTGCACTTTGCACCGGCTTTTGGGCAAGCAAGTCTGCGACAACCTGGCCATTTTTACGCATTGCAATCACGTTCACGATGATCTTTTTGGCTGTACTTGCCTTGCAGGCTATCGGCGCGAGATCCCAGATCGGTCCCGCGGAGCGAAACATGCAGAGCGATCAATTAGCTTTCGGGCCAATGACGGGTACTAAGGAGGCTGAGAAACAGCAAAGATCGCCTGCTTCACCCGACATCCAGACCATCATCCGGAAAAATCTGATGGCCAATATCGCGAGTTGCTGGATTCGGCCCGACGCCGTTCCCTCCGAAAAGCCGAGGTTGAAACTCGTCCTCGGCCGCGACGGTTCGCTCCTATTGAATCCCGTTGTCATCAATTCTTCCGACGATCCCCGTTTCGCCCCCTTTGCAACAAGTGCTGTCAAGGCAGTTCAACGCTGTGCGCCGTTCAAGGATTTAGCCCCCTATCAGGATCTTTACGATCAGTGGCGCGAAGTATTGATCGATTTTCAGGCCGGGTGAGGCAAACATAAGAAACTGTGTCTCTTCAGAAATATCTGTGACCGGTCTCATGAGTCGGTTCTATGCCAGGAACGCCATCCACAATGGCTTCCAAACATTGGTGAAGCCTCGAAGGTAACGTCCTTGAGCGAGCTTTACGGACAGGCGTCGACGAAATGTGCATCGGCCCGACAATAACCGTTGCCTGAGCAAGGCTGCGCGCTCGTCGTCGATCCCTAATCCAGCGGCAAGACCACGATACGATATCGAGCGGAATCACCTTAGGCGATCCCACCCGTTTTTTGGAGGCTGATGACATTTGAGAGGCAGCTAGCTGCCAAGAGGCGCGAGGCAGCCAACGCTCGATACACACTCGGTTTCAGCCTTCAGACCAAAGCCGTTCTTAACGGGCGTTGTACTTCGCATCGACCTCGTTGATGGCCTTGACGTTGCCGGCAGAGCGGCCGTTCTCATCGAAGGTCTGGGCGAGGAAGGCGTCTGCAATTGCCTTGGCGAGTTCGGTACCGATGACCCGGGCGCCCATGGTGATGATCTGGGCGTTGTTCGACAGAGCGGCGCGCTCCGCCGAATAGGTGTCATGCGTTAGTGCCGCACGGATGCCCGGCACCTTGTTGGCCGAGATGCAGACGCCGATGCCGGTGCCGCAAACAAGGATCGCCTTGTCATAGGTGCCGTCGATGACGCCGGAGGCGACGCGGTCGGCGAGATTGGCGTAAAACGCATCGGGGCCTTCATCGGTGCGCGAGACTTCGCTCACCTCGAAACGGTCCTTCAGATGGTCGGCAAGAACCTTGGCGAGGCCTTCGCCGGCGCTGTCTCCAGCAATAGCAAGCTTCATTGTATGCTCCTCAGAGTTTGGCGGCGCACTTGGCGAGGATGTCGAGATAGCCTTCGACGTTCCAGGCCGAGCGGCCAATGAAAAGCCCGTCTACGTTCGGGCAGGATATGAGTTCTTCACAGTTTTGCGGATTGACCGATCCGCCGTAGAGGCACGGAATCTTTCGGCCGAGCACGTCTTGCGCGACCGCAATGATCTCGGCCTGGCGTGCATCGGCATAGGAGGGCTCGGCGGGAATCCCCTTTTCGCCGATCGCCCAGACCGGCTCGTAGGCCAGCAGGATTTCAGCCTGCTTCTGGGCGTCGGAGAGCTTCGATAGCGCACCGATGACCTGCTCGCTCAGAATCTCGGTTGCACGCCCGCTCTCGCGATCTTGCAGCGTTTCGCCGATGCAGATAAGCGGGATCAAGCCATGACGGACGGCTGCCGCGGTCTTCAATCCGACGGTTTCGTTGGTCTCGCCAAAGTGTTCGCGACGCTCCGAATGGCCAAGCTCGACGATGTCGAGATTGCAATCCTTCAGCATCAACGGGGAGATTTCCCCTGTCCAGGCACCCTGGTCGGCCCAATGCATGTTCTGGGCACCGACCCTGACGGAGCTTTCCGACAGGATCGACTTGACCTCGCGCACGGCCGTGAACGGCGGAATGATGAAACGCTGAATACGGTCGTCACGCAGGGTATCGGCGGCGCGCAGGGCCTCGGCGAAAGCGCGCGCCTCCGCGAGCGTCTTGTTCATCTTCCAGCTCGTGCCGATCCAATAGCGAGGCTTTTCAGTCATGTCATATCCTGGTTCGAGGCGATGGTAAGGGCGATGCCGTCGCGACGAAATTGCGCGACAATGGCGGCATCAGGCGCGTGATCGGTAATCACGGCATCAAAATCGGTAAGATCGGCCATCACATGCAGAGCCGTATGGCCGATGCGCTGATGGCTGACGAGCAGGCAGCTCCTGGCCGCCGACGCAATCATCGCCCGCTTCGTGCGCACGACGTTATCGTCCATATGATAGGCGAGCCTGCCGGAAACAGCCGGCGTCGACAGGAAGGCAATATCAGCCCGCAGGCGCGATAGTGCTTCCTCGGTAACGACGCCCAGAAAGGCGTTGAACTTGGCGGAATAGACGCCACCGAGCGCGATCAGTGTAATGCCGCTTTCGTTCCTCATGCGGTCTATGATTGCGGCATTGTTGGTGATCAGCGTCAGCGGCCGCTTCTGCAGCAGCATCTCGCCTAAAACGGCGGCCATGGACCCGTCATTGATCATGACGGTCATGCCGGGCTCGACCAGATCGAGTGCTGCGCGCGCCATCGCCAGCTTCTCGTCATGGCCCTGACGCTCGCGGAAACGAAAATCGCTTTCAAACTGGGTGCCGGCATCGATGGTCGCGCCGCCGCGAACCTTGCGCAGCACGCCGGCCTGCTCGAGATCATCGAGATCGCGGTGGATCGTCATCTTGGACACAACGAAACGATCCGCCAGATCGTCGAGATCGACGGTTTTATGCTCGATGAGCAGATTGATGATCGATTGCTGGCGCTCTTCCCGTTTCACCTTTTACTCCGGCCATCGGCCCGAAATGGAACTTCGAGAAATATAACACCAAAATCTCACAATTCAACATTACTGTTGTTACATTGAGATAAATTCGTGTTTCGCCGCCAGCATCATTCCTAGCTCTTCAACAGTGCCTGCGCTGTTTTCTCATCCGTGATCAGCCCATAGAGACAGCGGCTCTTGAGGACCGCGCGGATGGCTTCGACCTTCGGCAATCCGCCTGACAGTGCCACCAGCCGCTCGCCCTTCATGCGCGGCAGGGAGGCAGACAATGTGCGAGAGGTCAGCGTGGTCTCAAGGATATTGCCGTCGGCATCGAAGAAATGGCCGAGAATTTCGCCGACGCCACCGGCTGCGGTGATTTCCTTGATCTCTTTAGGCTCCACCATCCCCGACAAGACAAGCTGCGCGTCGGTATCGACCGTGCCGAGACCGACCAGCTTGAGATCGGCGCCGTTTGCAAGATCGAAGACTTCTTTCACGCCGCGCTGGGCAAGCAGCACGTCGCGATCTTCGCGCGTATTGGCGAAGAACGGCACCGGCATCACATGCGATTGCATGCCGGTCTTTTCGGCAATGCGATGCATGACGTCATAGGGATTGGCAGCATAATTTCTCGTCAGGCCACCGAGCAGCGAAACGAAGCGCAAATCCTTGGCGCTGACGCGCGACAGGTGATGGACGGCGGAAGAAAGCGTTCGCCCGTGGCCGAGACCGATGACCTTATTGTTGCCGCTCTCGATTTCTCGCCTCAGGAAACCCGCGCCCGCCTGGCCGAGCGCGCGAAACTCGAAGCCGTCTTCGCCGAGATCGGGCGCGACCTCACAATATTGCAGGCCGAAGCGTGCCGAAAGCTGCATCTCAAGCTCGACGCATTCGACGATATCGCCGTCGATCGTCACCTTGACGACGCCTTCGGCGACCGCGCGCGCAATCAGGCGATGCGCCTTCACCGAGGGAACGCCAAGACGTTTTGCCACTTCGGATTGCGTAAACCCGCCGGCATAGTGCAACCAGGCCGCCCGCACGGCGAGCGAAGCATCTGCATCCGTCATCGTCCGTTCCCTTTCATTTTGCTCTGCATCGTCCTCGCCTGTTCTCTCCGGCCATAACGTCCCGATCCGGCTACCTCCTCGAAAGGATTTGGCGTTCAGGGAATCGGGACTCGTCCGCCCCACCGGCTAGATATGCAAGTCGCCAGCGCCCGTGTCGATATGGGGCGCCCAGAAGGCGATGCTTTCGGCAATCTGCGCGATGACCTGACGATCGTTCGGTTCGCGCTCCTTGAACGACAGTTCCAGGCAGATTTCGTTGTCCTTGGCGCCTCCTTCGGCAAAAGCCTTGAGCAAAGGTTCGGGCTGGATACGGCCCTTGGCATTGAACTCCGCCGTGAAGGGGCGATGCCCACCCTTATCCATCAGGCTCTGCTTGATGTGAATGATCGGAGACACCCTCGGCACGGCACGCGCCCACGCATATGGATCATAATCGTCGGGATTGGACGAGGTGACATCGCCATGATCGATATCGGCCATCATCCACATCGGAATGGCGAAGGGCGCCTTCGTCAGTCTGTCCTGCAGGGAAAGGCAGGCATCGATCGTCTCGCCGAATTCGCGGCCGATGCTCATCGGCTCCCAGAAGATGTAGGAGAGGCCGGCAGCCCGAGCATGTTCGGCCACCTCGCCCCAGCACTCGATCGCAATCTCAATCAATTCCTCGCGCCGGGCCGGATCGTCATAATCCTTGTAAGTGAAGATCGCAAACTGCGTTCCGACGGAATGACCACCGAGATCCGCGGTGATATCGGCAAAGGTCTTGAACCAGTCAACGTAATAGCGGCGGACATCCTTGTCGGGATGTCCGAAATGGTTGAGACGGCCATAGGGACCGGTCATTCCTGAGGTTACGCGAACGCCGGTGCGCTTCAATGCCTCCTGCATGTCGCGCGTCAGGCGGCGAATGACCGGCGCCTGCCAGCTCGGATTGATGAATTCGTGCGTCAGCTGCAGATCGCGGATACGCAGATCGCGCGCCACCGTTTCGATCAGGTCGGCCGGCTCGGCAAAGCGATTGACAAGCGGATTGGTGTTGAGTGAAAGCGTCAAGGGCATTTTAGGTCTCCCGGCAAGGTCTGTTGGTTCAGGCGGCGAGCGCCAGCTCGGCGTCGAACCAGGCCGCGAAATCCGCCTTCTCTTCAGCGGTCATACGCAGACCTTCCTTGGTGCGTCGCATCAGCACGTCTTCGGCCGCCTGCGCCCATTCGGAAGCCACGAGATAGCGAACCTCGGCCTCATAGAGATTGCCGCCGAAATGGCGGCCGAGTTCAGCAAGCGACATCGCATTGCCGACGATCTGTCTGGTGCGGGCGCCATAGAGATGGCCGTAGTGATTGACGAGCGCACGCGGCATCCAGGGATAGGCCGCTCGCAGGGTATCGGCAAAGGCAACGTAGTCGGCATTCGGAATCTCGCCGCCCGGAAGCGTGGCGCCCCGCGTCCAGTCGCCGCCCATCTTCGGGAAGAATTTTGCAAGCCGCTGCATGGCGTGTTCGGAAAGCTTGCGGAAGGTCGTGATCTTGCCACCGAAGACGCTCAGGAGCGGCACACCACCGGTCTCGTCGAGATCGAAGACATAGTCGCGCGTGACGGCCGAGGGATTGCCCTTGCCGTCGTCGAACAGCGGGCGGACGCCGGAGAAACTCTCGAGCACGTCGGATCTGCGCAGCTTCTCCTTGAAGTAGCGATTGACCGCCGTGATCAGATAATCGATTTCCTTCTCGTCGGCCTTCACCTCCTCCGGCTTGCCCTCGTAGGGAATGTCGGTCGTGCCGATCAGCGCCTTGTCGCCTTCATAAGGGTTGATGAAGATCACGCGCTTGTCGTGGTTCTGGACGAGATAGGCCTGCTGGCCTGCCCAGAATTTCGGAACGATGATATGGCTACCTTTGACGAGCCGGACGCTGCGCTGGCTGTTCGAGCCGACGACACGGCCGATAATGTCGTTGACCCAGGGGCCGGCGGCATTGACCAGCACGCGGGCGCGCACGGTCCGCACCTCGCCGGAACGCTCGTCGCGCATCTGGACAACCCAGCTCCCCTGATCGCGGCGCGCGCTGACACAGGCCGTGCGCGTCAGGATCTGCGCGCCCTTGGCGGAAGCATCGAGAGCGTTGAGGACAACGAGCCGGGCGTCGTCAACCCAACAGTCGGAATATTCGAAACCTTTCGAATATTGGTCGAGGATCGGCGCCCCTTCCGGATCGCGATGAAGATCAAGCGAGCGCGTGCCCGGCAGCTTCTTGCGGCCACCGAGATGATCGTAGAGGAAGAGGCCGAGACGCACCAACCATGCGGGACGATCGGTCGGACTGTGCGGCAGTACGAAGCGCATAGGCCAGATGATGTGGCTTGCCGAATTCAGCAGCACTTCACGCTCGATCAGGGCTTCACGTACCAGGCGGAACTCGTAGTATTCAAGATAGCGCAGGCCGCCATGCACCAGCTTGCCGGAGCGCGAGGACGTACCCTCCGCGAGATCGCCCTTCTCGCACATGATAACCGAAAGGCCGCGGCCGGCTGCATCGCGCGCAATGCCGGCACCATTGATGCCTCCGCCGATCACGAAAAGATCATAGATTTCCGGTTCCATCATGTCATGCTCCTAAGGATGCCCGTGGCATCATCAATTCAATCTTCTAAGGCCAAGCTCCTCGCCGGCTTCGTCATTGGCTAGTGCTGGGCCAATTTGTCCCAAGCCGGCGCAATCGCCTGACGCACGTCCTTGTAGGCATCGAACAGACGATCATAGCGCTCGATATTTGCCGGATCGGGCGCCTCGGCCTCGCCAAGCAAGGGCGTCACCCAGTCGGCAATGCAGCTGTCCATGTCCTGATAGGCGCCGATCGCGACGGCAGCCATCATCGCGACACCGGCAGCCCCCGCCTCTTCGCGATCCGAAATCCGCACCGGCGCCTTGACGGCGGCAGATAGCGAACCTCGTAGAGCGCGCGAACGGGCGGCCCCTCCGGTGATGCGCAGCTCCG
This sequence comes from Martinezella dioscoreae, assembly GCF_009176305.1. Lineage (GTDB taxonomy): Bacteria > Pseudomonadota > Alphaproteobacteria > Rhizobiales > Rhizobiaceae > Rhizobium > Rhizobium dioscoreae. The sequence continues at coordinate 7,876 of NZ_BLAJ01000002.1, forward strand.
AAGGCATGTCGCCCATGGCCGCGTAGCAATCCCGCGTTGCCATGCCCAGCCCTTCGACCACGGCCCTCAGCATGTCGGCAAAGCCATGCCGCGTCGAAAGTCCGGTAAAGCCGGCACGCGCATGTGCGTTGACGAAGGGACCGCGCTCGCCGGCCTCGGAAATATAGGGGTGATAGAGAAGGTTCGTCGGACGCGCTTCGGCAAACCACGCATCGATGCGCGGAATAAGGTCGGAATAGGAAATCTCGCTACCGCCAGCTGACATCAGATCCGCCGCAACCTTGAGAATCCAATCGATATTGATGGTCGCGCCCATATTGGTCTGGACCTGCGTGACGATACCGGGGATCGGCAGTGCGATAACATATCCCGTCCCCTCTTCGTTGAGCTGGACATCGGGCACGGCCTTGGCTCGCATATGCACGCCCGTCGATCCGATCGTCGAGCAGGCGGCGTTCCGACCGCCAGTGCGGACGCCTGCACCAAGCGCGGTCATGACCATATCGACGTAACCCAGGCAGACTGGCGTTCCCGCACGTAAGCCGGCGGCCTTGGCGGCGGCCTCCGTCAGGGGATGGCTGATCTCCGTTCCGTCGACAATCTCGGGCAGAAGCGAGCGCCGGCGGGCAAGGCCGAGCGCATCGATGACAACCGGATCATATTGGCGGTTGCGGAAATTGCCGAAGGTGAAGCTCGCCTCCGATGGATCGGTCGCCCGTATGCCGGTGAGGTTCAGGTAGAGCCAGTCCTTGCAATGCAGCGCTGTCTCCGCCCGATCGAGAATCTCGGGCATGAAGCGGTCCATATGGGCGAGCTGAGCACCCTGCTGGCAGGTGTTGAGCCCTGTACCCGTCGCCTCGAACCGGGCGCGGTTGTCGGCCGAGGCGCTCAGGCGCGTGACGGTGGATGCCGCGCGGGCGTCAAGCCACAGCCAGGCATCACCGACCGGAGCATTGCCGGAGCCGACAAGCCAGGTGCCGTCGCCTTGTCCGGTAACCGCGATCGCCGCCGTTCGGGCGGCAAGGTTGCCCACCCTCTCCCCAAGGCCGCGCAATGCACTGAGGCAATCCGACCACGTCTGGCCGAGCGATTGAGTGACCGACCCATCCTCTCCCGTCTCATAGCGATTGCGCGCTGAAGCCGAAGCGATCTGCCGTCCGGATAGCTCGAAGGCAACTGCCTTCAAAACCGAGGTACCCGCATCGATCCCGATGATGATCCCGTCGCTTTTAGACATTGCAAGCCAGCTCCACCACGCGACACTCTCCGGCAAGAGCATCGGCAACCATCACAAACATTTTCATTCCTCCCCACACGGCCAAGGGCATAATCTACGCCAGGTCGCATCTATCGTCGCCATCGTACTCTCCACTCCAAAGGGAGGATCGCGAACGAAGCACCAGCGCACACCCGATACCAGCCACGCAATGGATCCGACGCACAGCCGCGACCCATCAAGCAGCTCGCGGCTTTATAACATAATCATATCGTTGTTACAGTAATATTTTTCTGGCGTTGTAATTTTTTTCATATAAAATGGATGTAGTTAATAGGCAAGCCGCAGCAGGGAAAGACTGCAGCAACGCTTTGGAGGAACACGGATCAACGACCTGAATCTCTTGGATCAAATCAGGGAGGCCGGTGAAAAGCGCCAGGCGACCATCTTATAATTTTGAGTTATATCAAATTATTATCGAGAAACTTTTATATCAGGTCGGCCAAAACGACGCCGATCGGCGAACCTCGGAAGAAGGCCGACAAAGCGAGAGCTTCGAATGTGAAAAGGCGGGAAGCACTGAGAACCAAAGATACCGGCCGGATACCGGATCTGTTAAATCTCGGTTGACACGCCCAAAGATTTATAACATATGAAATGCAGAACTTAACATACTTATATCACAATTGTCGCATAGATGCGGCGATTGCGAACCCAAGGTGGGCGACTGGAGGAGACAGCCGTCCGCACGCTGAGGAGGCTTCCTGATGTTGAATTTCCTTTCCGGTGACGGCGCCGCCCGAAGCCAAGCGGAGCGCTCCACGGTGCGAACGCGCGAGCCGTGCTTCCGTTAAGCCGGAACCATCGGACTTTTCTCCCTTTCTCCATCAGGTAATCCGGCTGACATGCCCAAGGTCGTTCGAACATGAATACGCAAGCTCAATATGCAACTGCCAAGCCGACTGGCTCCAAGCTCAAGATCGTCGCCGGCATCGCCGCGGTGGTGATCGTAATCGGCGCCATCGCTGCCGATACCAAGGTGGTCAAGATCGGCTCGGAACACGACGTGCGCGAGCAGGGCTTCCAGCCGGAGACCTTTGGCGCTACCGAATTCCCGAAAGTCCAAGCCGATGTCGAAAAGCGCGCCGTCGATGCAGTAACGCTCGCCAGTGCGGTTATGGCCGACAAGAAGGCGGCCGGCGAGAAATATGGCGTCGCCACCACAACCGGCCCAGTCCTCCCTGTCTCTTTGGCGGGCACGTTCGGCGAGCGCAAGGCCAACCTCAACGAATTCAAGGTCGACGGCATACCTGAAGGCATCACCATCCGCGTCCAAACAGGTCCAGCAATCAACGGTACAGATCTTCGCGATGCCACGGGTAAGATCGAATTCGGCCAGTTCACCAACCAGATCGAATATCAGGACGCGGGCTCCGCCATCAACAATGAGATGAAGAAGGCGACGCTTGGCAGTCTGGATCCGGAGAAGCTGACGGGCAAGACGGCGACGGTCGTCGGCGTTTTCAAGCTCATTAATCCGAAGAACTGGCTCGTCACCCCGGTAAAGGTCGATGTGAAATGAGCCAGGTTCAGCACAATGGCGCCACCACGGGCGAAGTTGTTCTCGCCGCGCGCAATGTTGCCAAATCCTATGGCAGCGTCCATGCGCTGAAGGGCGTCAATTTCGATATTCGTCGCGGCGAAGTCACCACCCTCTTCGGCGAGAACGGTGCCGGCAAATCGACGCTGATGAAGATCCTCTCCGGCGTCATCCAGCCGACATCGGGTGAGATCATTCTCGATGGCGCTCCGATCTCCTTTGCCTCCTCCACGCATGCGCGCGCCTGCGGCATTTCCATCATCCACCAGGAATTGAGCCTGGCACCGAATCTCAGCGTCCGCGACAACATCTTCATGGGTCGCGAGATCATGAAGGGTGGCGTAGTCGATTTTGCCGAGGAAGAGCGCCAGACCCGTGCGCTGATGGAAGAGCTCGAGGAAAATATCGATCCGCTCACACCCGTCGAAGATCTTCGCCTCGGCCAGCAGCAGATCGTCGAGATCGCTCGCGCGCTTTCCGTTAATTCCCGCATCCTGATCATGGACGAGCCGACTTCGGCGCTCAGCGCCAGCGAAGTCGAAGTTCTCTTCAAGGTCATTCGCGATCTGACGAACCGCGGCGTGTCGATCGTCTATATCTCGCATCATCTGGAAGAGGCGCTGCAAATCACCCATCACGCCGTCGTTCTGCGCGACGGCAACATGACCGCCTATGCCGAACGCAAGGACATCGATCTCGAATGGATCGTGCGCAACATGGTCGGCGACAATTTCGACCTCGGCAGCCCGCCGGCAGGCCATAAAATGGGCGATGTGGCGCTGACGATCGATAATCTCACCGTCCCCGGCCCGTCGGGCGCCGCCTATAACGCGGTCGACCGCCTGTCGCTTCAAGTCCGCGCCGGCGAGATCGTCTGCATCTACGGCCTGATGGGCGCCGGTCGTACTGAGCTGCTCGAATGTGTGGCGGGGCGGCTTCGGTCGAGCGGCGGCCGCGTGCTCCTAGGCAACACCGAGGTCGGCGGTCTTTCCATTGCCGGCCGGATCGCGCAGGGGCTGGTGCTGGTGCCGGAAGATCGTCAGCGCGACGGTCTCGTTCAGACGATGACCGTCGGCTCGAACCTGTCGCTTGCGAGCATCGGTGCCTTTACCAAGGGTCTTTTCACATCGAGCGGCCGTGAGCGGTCGTTGGTGAACGACTCGATCCGCAAAGTTCACATCAAGACCGATGGCGGCGAGGCCGCAATCGGCTCTCTGTCCGGCGGCAATCAGCAGAAGGTCGTTATCGGCAAAATGCTGGCAACGGCGCCTCGCGTGATCCTGCTCGACGAACCAAGCCGCGGTATCGACATCGGCGCGAAGGCTGAAGTCTTCAAGCTGCTCGCCGAGCGCGCCAAAGAGGGTCTGGCGGTGATCTATTCGACCTCGGAAGTCGCCGAATGCCTGAGCATCGCCCATCGCATCATCGTCATGCACCGCGGCAAGATTTCTGCCGAATTCGGTCCTGATGTCACCAAGGAAAAGATCATGGCCGCCTCGGGCGAAGCAGTGGTCGCGCACTAGCCGCATTCATGGAGCACTGATTATGTCAGTCACGAACATTACAGATAAGAAACCAGTATCCAACGGACAGCGGCGGAATTTCAGTCTCGTGCGGCTGATCCTGGAAGGACGCGCCTTCTTTGCGCTGATCGTCATCATCGCGGTCTTCTCCTTCCTGTCGCCCTACTACTTCTCGCTCAGCAACTTCCTGACTATGGCCTCGCATGTTGCGATCTTCGGCATCCTCGCCATCGGCATGTTGCTCGTCATCTTGAATGGCGGCATTGACCTGTCGGTCGGTTCGACGCTTGGCCTCGCCGGCTGCATTGCCGGCTTCCTGATGCAGGGCGTCACGCTGTCGAGCTTCGGCGTCATCCTCTATCCGCCGGTCTGGGCTGTCGTCGTGCTGACCTGCATCCTCGGTGGCGTGGTCGGTGCGGTCAACGGCGTGCTCATTGCCTATCTGCGCGTTCCGGCCTTCGTCGCTTCGTTGGGCGTCCTCTATGTTGCCCGCGGTATTGCCTTGCTGATGACGAACGGCCTGACCTACAACAATCTCGGTGGCCGCCCCGAACTCGGCAATACCGGCTTCAACTGGCTGGGCTTCAACCGCCTCGCCGGCGTCCCGATCGGCGTCATCGTCCTTGCGGTGCTTGCGATCATCTGCGGTATCGTTCTCAGCCGCACCGCCTTCGGCCGCTGGCTCTACGCCTCGGGCGGCAACGAGCGCGCTGCCGATCTTTCCGGCGTTCCGGTCAAGCAGGTCAAGATCGCTGTCTACGTGCTTTCAGGCATTTGCGCCGCCATTGCCGGCCTCGTCCTGTCCTCGCAGCTGACCTCGGCCGGTCCGAATGCCGGCACCAGCTATGAGCTGACCGCAATTGCCGCCGTCGTCATCGGCGGCGCCGCGTTGACGGGCGGCCGCGGTACGGTGCGCGGCACCATGCTGGGCGCCTTCGTCATCGGCTTCCTGGCGGACGGCCTCGTCATCATCGGCGTCTCGGCTTATTGGCAGACGGTTTTTACCGGCGCGGTCATCGTGCTCGCCGTGCTCATGAACAGCATCCAGTACGGGCGCCGGACCAAATCCGGCTGACACTGCATCAAGACTTGTCCCCGGTCGGTGAGATGCCGATCGGAGAAAGGACCGCCGGTTCGCCGGCATTACCAGAGCTCATCAAAGGGAGAGAGACTAATGTTCAAAAAAGGTTTGCGCATCGTCATGGCAGCAGTTGCTGTGGCACCGCTTCTAACGGGGGCCGCCTGGGCCGCCGGTCAGATCACCGTCATTGTCAACGATCCGTCCAACCCCTATTGGCTGACGGAAGGCAATATCGCCAAGGCAACCGCCGAGAAGCTCGGCTATACCGCCACAGTCGGTGCGCATAAGGGCGATACCAACACCGAAAGCAACCTGATCGATACGGCGATCACCAACAAGTCGGTCGCAATTATCCTCGATCCGGCCAATGCTGACGGCTCGGTCGGTGCAGTCAAGAAAGCCGTTGCAGCCGGAATCCCGGTTTTCCTCGTCAACGCTGAAATCAACCAGGAAGGCCTTGCCAAGGCTCAGCTCGTTTCCAACAACGCCCAGGGTGCGGCGATCGGCGCTCAGCAGTGGGTCGAAGCCGTTGGCGACAAGGGCAATTATGCCGAACTCTTCGGCTCGCCTTCGGACAACAATGCCGCTACGCGCTCGAACGGCTACGAAACCGTGCTGACGCAATATCCCGACCTGAAGAAGGTTGCCAAGGAAGTTGCCAACTGGGACCGCACCCAGGGCCACAACAAGATGCAGTCGATCCTGCAGGCGCATCCGGACATCACTGGCGTGATCTCCGGCAATGACGAAATGGCGCTTGGCGCGATTGCCGCTCTCAAGGAAGCCGGCAAGCTCGCCAACGTCAAGGTCGGCGGCTTCGACGGTTCGCCGGACGCTGTTGCTGCCATCAAGGCCGGTGAGCTTCAGTACACCGTCCTGCAGCCGGTTGCCGTCTTCTCCGAAGAAGCCGTCAAGCAGGCCGACAGCTTCATCAAGACCGGCAAGACCGGTGCCAAGAGCGAAAAGCAGCTTTTCGATTGCATCCTGATCACAAAGGATAATGTCGACAAGTACACGGCACCTTTCGTTCTGTCCGAGTAATGATATCGGGGGCGCCGGAACTCGGCGCCCCTATCCCTAGACCGCGGCGGGCGGCACCCTGGCTCAACATTAGACAGAACTTGCAGAAACTCTGATAGCGAACTGTTCTTTATATCTTTTTCTATAACGTGAAGTTCGCTGCGGCAAGTTAATCTCCGCAAGGTTCAGCGTCAGAGGCCAAAGTGACAGACAAGACAAGCCCCGTATCATTCCTGCAAGACGAGCTGCCGAGCGACAGCCGGCATTCGCGCCAGATTGCCAGGCGCCAGATGATCGCCGAAGCCGTCATGGCGGAAGGCTCGATGCGCATCGAGGATCTGACTGAGCGCTTCGGCATCAGCCTGATGACGGCTCATCGCGATGTCGACGAACTGGTCAGCCGAGGCCTGTTCCGCAAGACGCGCGGCATCGTATCGGCCGCAGCGACCAGCCTGATCGAATCGAGCGACGTCTATCGCGCCAACCGGCAGGCAAGCGAAAAGAAGATGATCGCCGCGGCTGCCATGCAGTTCATCGAGCCTGGCCAGGCAATTTTCCTCGACGATTCCACCACTGTCCTGCAGATGGCTTCGCAGCTGCCGGCCAAGGTTCCTCTGACGGCGATCACCAATTCGCTGACGCTGATGAATGCGCTGAAGGATATGCATGACGTGACGCTTCTGGCGCTCGGCGGGCAATATTATAACTGGTGCAACGCCTTCATGGGGCGGATGACGATCAACGAAATCAATCGTTTACGCGCAGATGTAACCTTCATCTCGATGTCGGCCATCATCGACGACGTCGTTTTCCATCAGTCGCCCGAGATCGTCGATATCAAGCGCGCGATGTTCGATAGTGCCGCCAAGCGCATCTTGCTGATGGATCATACGAAGTTCGAACGGCGGGCGCTGCATAGTTTCGCGCATCTCAGTGAATTCGATGTCGTCATCGTCGACGAGAAGACACCCGCCGCCCATCTGGAGCGTATGCGCAACAAGAATATCAACGTGGTCGTCGCCAAAGGCGACAAGGAGCGATCGTGAGGCTGAAGCCCGCAACGGCCACCTCTTTTCGTTCATGATCAGGAGTCACGGGAATGCCGAGTCTGCTCGGAATTGACAGCGGTTTGACCGTCACCAAAGCCGTCATCTTCGACATTGACGGAACGCCGCTTGCCGTTACGCGCCGTCGGGTGACCCAGTTCATGCCGAAGGCACGCCATGTCGAGCGGGACATGGACGAACTCTGGAACCAGACGGCCGACGCCATTGCCGAGGCGATCAGGCTCAGCAACCGCCCGGCAAGCGATATCCAGGCGATTGCCGCAACCGCGCACGGCGACGGCATCTATCTGCTCGACAAGGCAAAGAAGCCGCTCGGACGCGCCATTCTTTCGCTCGACAGCCGCGCCGGATCGATTGTCGAACAATGGTTGAAGACTCCTGTTGCCCAAGCGTCTTTGAAGCTGACCGGTCAATTGCCGCATGTCTCGGCCCCATCGGCGCTCCTTGCCTGGATCAAGGTCAATGAGCCCGAGCGCTTTGCTGAAATCGGCCACATTTTGAGCTGCAAGGACTGGCTGCGGTTCTGCCTGACTGGCGTTGCCGGTACCGACCGTACCGAAGCAAGCACCTCCTTCACCAATGTTTCGACGCAGGATTATTCTGCAGATGCCCTGGAGCTTTTCGGCATTGCCGAGGTGACGGGTGCCTTGCCACCTGTCTCGCGATCCGACGAAATCGTAGGATACGTGACAGAAGCCGTCGCGAAGCGAACCGGCCTTGCCGAAGATACGCCCGTCGTTGCCGGCCTGCACGACGTGACCGCCTCAGCCCTCGGAGCCGGCGGCTATGCGTCCGGCGTCGTCGCCGTTATTGCCGGCACCTATTCGATCAACGAGACGCTCTCCTCGGAACCGCGCGTCGACGGCCGCTGGTTCTGCCGCAATGCCATTGCACCGGGCCAATGGAACAACATGTCAATCTCGCCGGCGTCGTCGGCGAACTACGAATGGTTCCTCGACAAGCTCTGCGCCAGAGAAATTGCAAGCGCGGAAGCAGCGGGCAAGTCGATCCATGCCGTGCTCGGCCCCGAGATCGAGGCGGCGTTCAACCGGCCATCGAGCGCGCTCTTCCACCCCTATCTGTTCGGCTCCCCCTATGGCGCTGAGGCAAGCGCCAGCTTTTTCGGGCTTGGCGGCTGGCATGATCGCGGCGATATGCTGCGCGCCGTCCTCGAAGGCATCGCCTTCAACCATAAGATTCACGTCGATGCCCTAAGCGACGGTTTTTCTTTCGATCAGGCAAGGCTGGCAGGCGGCGTCTCGCGCAGTCCGATCGTCGTGCAGATGTTTGCCGACGTGCTCGGCATGCCGGTCACCGTCACCGAAACCGACGAAGCCGCGGCCTGGGGGGCCGCGCTTTGCGCCGGTGTCGGGATCGGTGTCTATGCCAGCCCGCAAAGCGATCCGCGCGATGTCGGCAAGATCGCCAGAACCTATCATCCGGATTCCGCCCGCAGCGCCGATTATCGCGTCCGCTACGACCTCTTCCGCGACATCGCTGAAGCAATGACGCCGCTCTGGCCGCGGATCGGCAATCTCGCGACCCAGCACTCCCAAGCCTAAACCAAAATTGCGCCGCGCGAGAAGACTCTGTCGCGGCAGTTCACCAGGACAATGATGTTATGACCGATAGGACCACCGATCTGAAACAACGCTTCTCGCAGCTTCAAGACGGAGATGTCGATGTTGTCATCCTCGGCGCAGGCGTCAATGGCGCGGGGCTGTTTCGCGATCTGTCGCTGCAGGGCATCAACTGCCTGATCGTCGATAAATCAGATTTCGGCTCGGGAACGAGTGCTGCGCCATCCAGGCTGATCCATGGTGGCCTGAAATATCTGGAAACAGGCGAATTCGGCCTGGTCGCGCAATCGGCGCTTGAGCGAAACCTTCTGCTCAGGAACGCGCCGCATTGCGTCGAAGCACTGCCGACCTTCGTGCCGATCTTCTCATGGACACGCGGCATCTGGGCAGCCCTACGCACGCTGACGGGTTCGACCACCGCCCCGCGCAGCCGTGGCGCCTTGCTTATCAAGATCGGGCTCGCGCTCTACGACTTCTTCGGTTCGCGCAACCGTGTCATGCCGCGCCACCGGTTCCTTTTGAAGCGCCGGGCGCTGAAGGAAATGCCGCATGTCACGCCTGAGATCGTCGCCGGCGGTATCTATTACGATGCCAAGATCAGCCGGCCGGAGCGACTGGTCTACGAGCTCGTCAATGACGGGCTAGAGGCAAACAAGGGCTCGCTTGCCGCAAATGCGACAAGGCTTGTTTCGTCAGCCGACGGCCTGCTGACCTTCCAGCGCGCGGACGGCTATGCCTTTTCGGCCAAGCCGAAGCTCGTGATCAATGCCGCCGGTCCATGGATCGATCATGTCAACGCGGCTCTTGGAGCACCCGCCCATCTGATCGGCGGCACCAAGGGATCGCATATCTTGCTCGATCATCCCGAACTGGTGCGCAGCCTCAACGGCCACATGATCTATTTCGAAGCCGATGACGGGCGCATCTGCCTGGTCTACGGCTATCTCGGCCAGGCGCTTGTAGGATCGACCGATATCCCTTGCGACGATCCAGACAATGTTCGCTGCGAAGAGCCGGAGATCGACTATTTTCTCGACAGCCTCAGGTCGCTCCTTCCGAGCCTGCGCTTCGACCGCGATCAGGTGACCTACAGCTATAGCGGCATCCGCCCCCTGCCCGCCTCGGACGCCTCGTCACCGGGCCTGATCAGCCGCGATCACTCCGCACCCGTCTTCGAGCCGCAGGTCGGACGTCCCTTTCCGATCATTTCTCTGGTCGGCGGCAAATGGACCACGTTCCGCGGCTTTGCCGAAGAGGTTGCCGATACCGTGCTGGCGCGTCTTCAACGCAGCCGCAAGACGTCCACGGAGCGGCTTGCGATCGGCGGCGGCCGGGATTTCCCGGTCAATTTCGATGAGCGGGCGAGCTGGAGCAAGTCAGTGGCGGCAAAGGCCGGCGTCGAAGCCAGCAGAGCGGACGAGCTGCTCAGCCGATACGGTACGACTGCCGCAGCTATTCTCACTCGCCCTTCGGACTATAAAGACGGCCAACGCATCAGCGGCGCACCCCGCCACAGCGCGCTCGAGATCGATTGGATCGCGCGGCAGGAGATGGTCGTACATCTCTCCGACATCGTCTTCCGGCGTACGACCATGGCGATCGAGGGCCTGCTGACGATCCAGGGATTACGCGAAATCGGTGCAATCGCTGCAGCAGCCCTGCAGTGGGACGCACAGCGACTGGCCAAGGAGATCGACGATGTCGTTGTATCGCTGTCGAAATTTCACGGCCAGACGCTGAGCGAAGAAAGCGTGCGCCAGGCGGCAGGCCCGGCGGCACGCTGATCATCTGGCTCAGGAGAAAACCGGGTCGAGCGAACCGGATTTGTAACGCCTGGCCATTTCGGCAACGGAAAGCGGCTGGAGACGCGAAGCGTGGCCGGCCGTGCCGAACTGTTCGAAGCGCTCCTTGCAGAGCTTCGTCAGTGCAGCCATAGCGGGCTTCATATATTTACGAGGATCGAACTCGCTCGGATCCTCCTGCAGCACGCGGCGGATCTGGCCCGTCATCGCCATCCGGCCATCGGTATCGATGTTGATCTTGCGTACGCCGTTCTTGATGCCGCGCTGGATCTCTTCGACCGGCACGCCCCAAGTCGGCTTCATCTTGCCGCCGTATCTGTTGATGATCTCCTGCAACTCCTCGGGCACCGAGGAGGAGCCATGCATGACAAGGTGGGTATTGGGCAGCTTGCGATGGATCTCCTCGATCACGCTCATCGCCAGCACCGAACCATCCGGTTTGCGCGTGAACTTATAGGCGCCATGCGAGGTGCCCATGGCAATCGCCAGCGCGTCGACCTTGGTCTCGCGCACGAATTTAACCGCCTCGTCCGGATTGGTGAGCAACTGATCATGAGACAGCTTGCCTTCCGCCCCATGACCATCCTCAGCTTCGCCCATGCCGGTTTCCAGCGAGCCGAGCACGCCAAGCTCACCCTCGACGGAAATGCCGCCGAGATGTGCCATGTCGGTCACCGTCTTGGTCACGCCGACATTGTAGTCCCAATCTGCCGGCGTCTTGGCATCCGCCTTCAGAGATCCATCCATCATGACCGAGGTGAAGCCGGCCTGGATCGCCGTCATGCAGCTCGAGGGATCGTTGCCATGATCCAGATGCACGCAGACGGGAATATGCGGGTAGATTTCCACGACTGCGTCCATCATGTGTTTCAGCATGATGTCGTTGGCATAAGCCCTGGCCCCCCTCGACGCCTGCATGATCACGGGCGCGTTGACCGCATCGGCCGCTTCCATGATGGCGAGCGCCTGTTCCATATTGTTGATATTGAAAGCTGGAACGCCGTAGCCGTTTTCAGCGGCGTGATCGAGCAATTGCCTTAAGGTGATACGTGCCATTCAACTCTCCCCTGGGTCATGATGGGCGGCTAAGATCGCGTGGATGTTGCTATTTGCCCGACCTCGTTATGGAGATGTGCGCCGTCAGTATGTGACTACGCTACAATCCGGCAAACAGGGCATGCAGACATCCTCCCGTACAAACATAACAGCAAAATATGACAAAATCACAGTTTTTGTGAGATTTTCTTCGATTTTCACAAGGAGATCAGTCTCGAATGTGGGGAATAGAGGTTACTGTAGCTGCGGGAGAGATCCGATCGCGCCGCGGCTCCATTATTGATCGTCATTTTGCCGGCAACGGCGAGGCATGACGGGTCACTGAATAAACAATCGAAGAATACGCGATCGAGTCCGTGCTCCTCGAGCTGCTGCGGCAGCCCAACCTGCATTCACTTCCATAAAAACATTGACTGCTCATGGTTTCGCTGTTTTCTATAGATAAAAAACAGAAGCCGGCCGGACTGCATGAAAGTTGCATGTTGCCTCAGCCGGACGGTCCTATTCATCAACATCGAATATGGGAGGAAAGTGGCGTGAGCTCGCGGATCATCCAGCTCGGCACCAGCCGGTTCTTGCAGGCGCATGCGGCATTCTTCGTGCACGAGGCACGACAATCCGGCCAGGATGCTGGTCCCATTGCTGTCGTTCAGGTTTCAGGCGCCAGCAGCCGCAGCGGGCGCGTCGCTGCCTTCGGCAATCCGGCTGGCTATCCCGTCATCATACGCGGCATGTCGGATGGGCAACCCGTCGATCGCAGCGTCCAGGTCATGAGCGTCGATCGCGGCCTCTCTGCAGTCGAACACTGGGGGGAGCTGTCAAGGCTCTTTGCCGAGGATGCGGAATTCGTCATCTCCAACACCGGCGAAACCGGCTACCAGACATGGCCGGAGGAAGACCGCTTCGTCACAAACGGCCAGGTTCCGCGATCTTTCCCCGCCAAGCTTGCCGCGCTCCTCGTCAGACGCTGGCAGGCCTCCGGGCGCCCCCTGGTCATCCTTCCTTGCGAACTGATGACGGGCAACGGCCGCGTTCTGAAACAGACGGTCATCGATTGCGCCCGGCTCAACGATGTGCCGGCTGAATTCTATACCTGGCTCGACGGCCACGCTGCCTTCGCCGACACCCTGGTCGATCGCATCGTTTCCGAGCCGATCGAGCCGATCGGCGCTGTTGCCGAACCCTATGCCCTGTGGGCGATCAAACGCGCGCCCGGTGTCCGCGCGCCATGCCACCATCCAAGCATCGTACTGACCGACGATCTCGCCCCTTATGAGCGCCTGAAACTGCATATCCTCAATCTCGGCCACACCTTCCTTGCCGAAATCTGGCAGCGCGAAAGTCGTCCGGCGGACGAAACCGTGCGCGCCATACTGGCCGACAAGGGCGTAAGGGCGAGACTCGATACTCTCTACGAAAACGAAGTGCTGCCCGGCTTTGCCGCAAACGGCATGGGCGACGAGGCGAAGGCCTATGTCGCTACGACACTCGACCGCTTCCTCAATCCTTTTCTAGACCATCGCATCGCCGACATCAGCCAGCACCACCCCGAAAAGGTGGCCCGCCGCATCCATGCTTTTCTGGATTGGGCGGATAAGGCCGGCAGTAAATCGGGAATGCCCGAGCTGCGACAGATCGCGGCGCGCTATTCTTGAGTGCGCCGATGAGAGGTCTGCTTGAGCCTAAACGAAGATCTGGGGGTGAAGTGGTAATAGGGTTGGACAAGTTAAGCCTTCCATCGGCCCTTAAGGCAGCGCAGGCCTGATCTGGGCCGCTTTCCAATTCAATTGCTCAGCCAAAAGTTTCGGAGTTCACTAAAGTGTCAGCGGGTGGAGGCGCGTTCCCGATCCACCGGCGCGTAGGCTACCTGCGAAATATGGAGATTGATTCACTACTCTCAGTTACAGCCGATTATCGACAAAATACCATTGCTCCATGTGCGAGCGCACTATGGGTTCTACTACCGTATTCAAATGTGCGACATCATGAACAAGATATTTCCTAACGTCTGATCCTTCAGGGAGCACGAAAGGCTTCAGGGCCGTCAGCGCAAATCGCACCCCCGTCTCCCGGACGATATAAATCGGATAGATCAGTGCATTCGTCCTTCGAGCCATTCGCGCGATGAGCGCATAATTGCCCTCAAGATGCACGGGCCTTCCGAAGAACGGCGCTCGGATATGCCCGTTGAAGCCCTCGTCACAGAACATCAGCAAATTGCCGCCGTTCTCCAGGATTCTCAGGGCCGGGCGCACGAAGCTGCGCCCGGGTTTCAAAATTCCAAGACCCGCCCTCTTGCGCAAGCGGTTGACGATATAGTGGCGTGAGCGGCGTTTGGGCGGGTCGTAATTCATGGTGACGTCGAGTCCCATGTCGAGAAGGCAATGCCAGAGTACCTCCCAGTTACTGATATGGGGCGCGATGAAGATCACCGGCCCTTTACTGCAACGCTCGACCAGTCCTTCGATGCCAATCATGCGAACGTGCCGCCGTGCCAGTCTCGGCACCACTGAATATTCCGCCATCTGCCGCCCTTGAGAATCGGCATAAGCCCTGAGGAGCTTATCGAGCTCTGCATCGCCAAGCTCGGGCCTGATCATCTTGAGATTGGCTGCGGCGCGCGCATAAGCGCCCTTATGGAATCGCGGAGCCAGAACCCGCCCGAGCCAACCGCCAAGGTCGGAGCAGACGCTCGCCGGCAATAGCATGAAGGCAAAATAGAGGAAGAGATCTATCGCGTTGTCGATATTCTCATAAAGCCAATAGCGCAGAAATGCCTTGCGCCGGTCGCCGCCAGCCACGAAATCGGCAAGGCGTGGAGCTTTCGGCGGCTCATAGGTCCAGGCCTTGCGCTTTCCGACGGCAACTTTCTTGTCCGTCTCGGTCGTCATCCCCGGCGCCTATGCAGTGTCACGGGCATGCCGTCACGCGGACGCAGCGTCAGACGGCATTGTGGCTGAACCTTATGTCCATCCCTGACCCGAACGCGAAAACGTTGAGCCAAGATCGCCAGGCAGAGGATCGCCTCGGTGAGGCCGAATTGCAGGCCCGGACATACACGCGGGCCGGCCGCAAAGGGAATATAGCTGTAAGGCGCTGGCCGCGCCTCGCCGAGGAAACGCTCCGGATAAAAGCGATGCGGCTCGGGAAACAGAGAATCCGTGCGATGCAGGATCCATGGCACGATCAGCACCAGTGCCGCCTTGCGTATCTTCACGTCGCCGATCTGGTCGGGCTCGGCCGCCTGCCGTGCCAGGATCGGTACCGGGGGATAGAGGCGCAGCGTCTCCTCGATCACCGCGCGGCACCAGTCGAGCTTCGCGACATCGTCGATCGAGGGGACCCGATCACCGCAGACAGCCTCGATTTCCGCATGAACCGCCTCCTCCACCCAGGGTGCCCCTGCGAGCAGATACCAGGCCCAGGTCAGGGTTGCCGCCGTGGTTTCGTGGCCTGCCATGAAGATGGTGGCGGCCTCGTTGCGAAGCGCCACGACATCGAGTTTCAGCTCGGGATTGCGCTGCTGCCGGCGGATCAGCAGTTCGACCATCGAGCTGTTATCACCCTTGCCTGCTAAATGATCTTCGATCACCTGATCGATGATGCGGTGAATGCGTTTCACCGACCGGTTCAAGCTCGGCGTCCTGATGATCGGCAGCCCCTCATCGAAGCCGAGAAAATAGCCGAAATTGACAGAATCGACCAGCGACTGGTAGCTCGCAAAGCCTTCGGTGACCGCATTGGCGCTCTCCTCGCCGAGATCATTGCCGAAGACGCTGCGGGAGATGATCTCCGCCGTCAGCCCGGCCATCTCGAACAAGGCATTGACCTCAGCGCCCTCGCCCAAGCTTTGCCAGCGGTCGGCAAGCTCACTTGCCGTGCTCTGCATGATCGAACCGAAGGCCGGGACGCGGTTTTTATGCACGATATCGGAGACCAGCGGCCGGCGCTGCTTCCAGGTCTCTTTGTCGGAAATGAACAAGCCGTCACCCAGCAGATATTCCAGCGCGCGTCGCATCTGCGGCGTCTTGCGCTCGAAGTTCTCATGGCGCTTGGCAACCACATAGCGGATAGCCTCGGGCGAATTGACGATGACGAGCTGCCGGCCCAGAAGCTTGAACTCCGCCACATGCTCGCGATAATCCGCGCGACGCCAGATCGACAGAAAGTCGCTGCGCGCCTGCAGCATAAGCTTCAGCGGCTGGCCGGGCTTGCCGCCATAATAGGCGGCGTGGGCCGGCTCGAAATATTGCGCGGATTGATCGGCGTGTTCGACGATTTCGGTTTTCTGATCGAGCCAGGCCAGCATAGCGGTGCAGAACTTTCGCGCCTTGCGGCCGGTAACGATGTGAGAACGGCCGAGCGCCACGACGCACGGTCGTGGTCACTATATTCATTTCGCAACCGCAGAAAAGCCCTCGCTTGGCCAAAGTAGAGGCTCTTCTTTCGCCTTGCGATCGACCGTGCCTAAAGCGCCTCCAGCATAAGCAGCTCATCCAAAGTCTGGCGCCTGCGGATCAAGCGATGGGTTTCGCCGTCGATCAGGACCTCCGGTGCATAAAGACGGCTGTTATAATTCGACGACATGGTTGCCCCGTAAGCGCCGGCGCCATGAAACACGAGATAGTCGCCGACATGGGTTTCGGGCAAATCGCGCGTTTCTACGGTGCCATTGTCCGTCTGCGTGAAAACATCGCCCGATTCGCAGAGGGGGCCTGCCACCACTGACGGGAAGGTTGTTCCGGCGGTATCGCGAGGCGCTGTGCCTGGAATGACTGAGATATGGTGATAACTGCCGTACATAGCCGGTCTGGCGAGATCGCTGAAGCCGGCATCGACGAGCACGAAGCGGTTGCGGCCCATCATCTTGACGGCTCTGACTTCAGCAAGCAATACACCGGAATCGGCGGTCAGGAAGCGGCCCGGTTCGATCTCCAGCCGGATTGGATGGCCAAAGTACGCCTCGATCTCGCGCCGGGCCTTGTCCCAGAGCGAAAAGTAATGGGCAGGATCGATCTCTTCTTCACCCTCCCTATAGGGCACAGACAGGCCGCCGCCAGCCGAGATGGCCTCGATATCGACATCCAGCGCGCGGCAGAAGCCGATCATCGCTCCGCAGACACGCTGCAGATGCCCATAATCGACGCCGGAGCCGATATGCATGTGCAGCCCGACAAGCTTCAGCGAATACCGGCGCGTCAGCGCCACGGCCTCCTGTAACTGCTCGAACCAGATGCCATGCTTGCTGGTCTCGCCGCCGGTATTGGTCTTCTTGCTATGGCCGTGTCCGAAGCCGGGGTTGATGCGCAGCCATACCCGATGGTCCAGCGAGCGCTCACCCAATTGATGCAGCATATCGATGGAACCGATATTCACCTCGACCTTGTCGGCAATGACACGTTCCAATGTCGGCCGGTCGAAGACGTCGGCAGTGAACACGATTTCAGTAGCTCCCGACACAGTGCCTGCAGAATAGCCCGCCCGCATCGCCCGCTCGATCTCACCGAGCGAGACGGCATCGACCCGCACGCCCGCTTTGCGCATCTCTTTCAGAATATGAATGTTCGAAGAAGCCTTCTGCGCATAGCGAATGACGTCGAAAGCCGAGAGTTGCGCGATGCGGCGGCGGATCGCGGCAGCATCATAGATCCAAAGCGGCGTTCCATATTCGGCGGCAAGCGCGCTCAACGTTTCATTGGAAGGGATGGTCATCTTGTCTCGATCGGGTCAGGGCGGGAATGGATCAACAATGAATAATAGTATGGGCGGAGCGACCGTGTCACTCCACCCCTTTCTGGATACAAGAGTGCTGCAGCCAGTTAGCGCCTGGCGGCGGCAAGTGCCTGCTCGAGATCGGCAATGATCTCCTTGGCAGCGTGCAGCCCGACGTTCAGGCGGATCGTGCGGTCACTGACACCAAAGCGCGCGAAGACATTAGTCTCCGGCGAAATGCTGAGCGCTGCCTTGGCCGGTACCACCAGGCTTTCCGGCCCGCCCCAGCTCACCCCGATGCGAATGAGGCGCAAAGCATCGACGAAATCGGCCACATCGATGCGGTCCGAAACCTCGAAGGAAAACAGCCCGCCAAAGCCGCTGAAGGTGCTCTTTCCGGCATGGTCGCCAAGTGCGGGATGCATGACGTTGGTCACATCCGCATGGGCATCGAGCCAGGACGCCACTTCGAGCCCGGCTTCGTGATGATGGCGCATGCGAAATGGCAGTGTCTCTAAATTACGCAGGACGAGCCATGCTTCGAACGGCGCGAGCTTTGCACCCGTATAGGGGTAGATTTCGCTGTTGATCCGGTCGATATACGCCTTCGAGCCGGTAACAAGTCCCGCCACCGTGTCGCTCTGTCCACCAAGATATTTCGAGGCGGCGTGAATGACGATATCGATACCGACGGAGAGCGGCTTCTGAAAGAGCGGCGTTGCCCAGGAATTGTCGACCATCGTTACCACGCCATGGCGGCGAGCGGCCTCGGCGATCGCGGTCAGATCCTGCAGCTCGAAAACCATCGAGGTCGGGTTTTCGAGATAGGCAAGCTTGGCACCCGGAAGCGCGGCAAGCATGGCTTGCGTATCGGTGCCGTCGATATAGTCGACGACGACGCCGAAGCGTTTCAGGACTTTTTCGAAGAAGCGGAAGGCATCGCTATAGACGTGCCGGACGGTGACGATACGATCGCCGGGTCCGACGAAGGCGAGAACTGCAGCAGCAATCGCGCCCATGCCGCTCGAAAAGGCACGCGCCTCTTCCGCACCCTCCATTTCGGCGATCTTGCGCTCCAGAAGCCGCACGGTCGGGTTGTCACCACGCGAATAGATCGGCTTCTTCGAGCGGCCGGCGAAGACGTCCTCCAGTTCCTTGTAGCTATCGAACAGGAAGAGCGATGTCTGGTAGATCGGCGGCACGGCCGCGTCGAACGGATCGTCGCGCGGCGGCATCAGCGCATCTGGAATAGCGTGGCGGTAGGCATCGAATCTCGGCGTCTCGTTCATGGCGTTCCTCTTGGGTCAGGAGTGAAGTGTCGATTGGCCAACCAGGCGGCCCGGTGCATCGGTCGGCAGAATGGCGAGCCATTCCCTCCATCCGACAAAGCCGCCGAGGACGGCAGCGAGAATGGCTGCGGCAGCGGCAGCAGCAGAGATGCCGGCAAAGCCCATCCAAAGCGGCAGCAGGAGCAGAAGCGGGATCAGCAGATATCCCTGCGGTGCAAGCCCCACGAGCGCGGACAGGCCGGCCCGGCCCCGCGATTGCAGCATGACAAGCAGGACGGATTGAAAAGCTGCAAGCGGAAAGATCGGAAAGAGGTGCCGCAACCAGGCGACTGCCTCATCCACGACGTCCTGGTTATCCGTGAACAGGCGTGCGATCGGCTCGGCAGCCAGGAACAGCAAGATGGAATAGAGCAATGCGACCGGCATCGTCACAGCGAGCATGAACCGGATCACGGCTTTCAGACGCTCGGCATCGCCAGCGCCGAAGGCATGACTGACGACGCTCTGGGCGCCAAGGCAAAAACCGAACACCGGAAGCTGTCCCAAAGTCATTAGCCGGATGGCAATCGCCGTTGCGGCGACCCCGGTATCGCCGCCATGGACCGCGGCCTCCCGCATCAGGAGCAGAAAGCCGAGACCCGTGACAATGCTTGCTGCGGCAGCGGGAAGGCCGATCCGCGCGATCGGCCAAAGCAGTTGCCAGCAAATCGCCCCGCCGGTCACGCTCACTGTTCCCCATCGGCGCAGGAAGTAGACGGCATAGCATGCAAGGGCTGCAAGGGACGACACAATGGTCGCCAGTGCCGCGCCGGACGCACCGAGCTTGAAGAGAAAGATGAAGACGGGGTCGAGAACCGCGTTCAAGGCGAAGCTCGCGATCAGCACGATCATCGAGAAACGTGAATTGCCTTCGGCGATCGCGATGAAATCGCAGATAGCCTGCAAAAGCCCGAGCGTCACCCCGAAAGCAAGCAGCCGCCCATAATCGAGCCCTGGGGCAAGGAGATTGTCGCTGGCGCCAAGCGCGCCGACAAAATCCGGCAGGCTGAGATAGATCAGGATTGACAAGAGGATGCCGAGCGGGATCGTCGCCGCGAGCGCTGTCGTGGCGACCGACGCCGCGGCTCTGAGATCCGCTTCGCCAAGGTAACGCGCAAGCAGCGTCGCGAGCCCGATACCCAGCCCCTGACCGGCGGCCGCGACAAGCAGAAACAGCGGCATGACCAGACTGATGCCTGCCAGCATGTCCGGGCCGAGCGTTCCCAGGAAGATCGCATTGATCGCATGATGGCCGGCACTTGCGGCAAGTCCCGCCACGGCCGGAAGGGCGACAGCCAGAACGAGCCGCCTGATGCGCGGATCGTTCATATCGACGGCTGCTTTCATCAGGCGCCTCGCGCCAGCGAGCCAAGGAGAGGCTGCCCATCCTCTGTGGACAAGCCGGTGAGATCCGGCAGCAGCAGCCGATCCATGAAGAAGCGCTCGCGCAGGAGCATGACCAGCAGCGCCTTCTTGTGCGGGAAGTGAATATGCTTGACCTTGGCGAAGCCGGAACGGTCGAGATTGCGGATCTGCTGGGCGTGATGATGGATCGGTTCGCCGACGATACGGCAGGTGCGCGGATCGGCCAGGAACATGTAGTGCATCAGCGACGGCAACCAGGCGCTGACGAAGGCTTTCCCGCGGAAATCATCCTCACCGATCGCCACATGCCAGCCGCGATCATAACCGTCGGCGTCGTAATGCGGTCCGATCCTGTCTTCCTTTGCCCAATAGAGTTCGAAGTAACCGAAGGGCACACCGCCGAAGGTTCCGATCAGCGGCAGCGTGCGCGGATCGGCAAGGCGGCCTGCGATGAAATCACGATGATAGGAAAGATCGCCGCTGTCTTCCCATATAGCGGCAACCCTCGGATCGTTCATCCAGCGATGGAAATGCGGAAGATCGGCCTCGATATCGGCGACATGGAAGCCAAGCTGCGTATTCAGCCAGGGAATGAAACGGCTGTATACGCGGCCGGCGGGCTTCGGAGGCCGCTGCGGATGAAGGGCGCCATTCGTCAGGATCGGCAATTCCGGATAAGCCTTGGGCGCACTTCCGAGCCAGGATCCTGCCTGCTGGAAAAAGGATTCGGGCCGCACGATGAGGCGCTCGCCGCTACGTTCAATCGCGCCGGTCTCCAGCAGTCGCCTTGCAAGATCATCATCCGCAAGCGCGATCTCGAAGCAAATTAGATGCGGATTGCATGCCAGAATGGCTTCCGACACGGCGTTGACGATATCCTCGCCAGAAAGCGGCGGAACCGCCGTCGAGATTGTATCGAAGACCAGGAGATTGGTGGCCGGTCCCGATAGATGACCTGAGGCCACCTCCACTCCGTGATACTCGACGCGGAAACTCCCTGGTGCAGGCCCTGTCGATATGATGAGCGGCTGGCCGCAGGCAAGCGCACTGCTCTCAAAGCCCGAAGCCGGCAGTCGCAGATCAAAGGATCTCTCCGCCGCCCTATCGCTCCTGATCGCCAGGGAAGCATCCATATTTCATCTCCATATCTTCAGAAACACGCCGGCTGAGATCGGCAGGCCAAGCACAGCGCTAATTCTGCGGTGACGAACGACATCGGCAGAAATTCAAAATATTTTCCGAAAATATTTTTTGAAAATCTCCTGAATTTTCCAAAACTCCATTCGTCATGCAGCTGCATCGATGTAATTTTCGGAGTAACCGAGTTTATCGACGCCAGAAGTCAGAGATATCAATCGATTAAACTTAATATCTACAATAGATATTGAGATGTATACGCTATTGTATTTCGATTGATTAGATATGTATTTCAGTACACCCGGGGAGAATGGCGAAGAAATGACTGTCCACGATCGGAACGCCAAGGCAGCAAACGATACGGATTACCTCGCCAAATGCTCGCTATCGCCAGCACAGTCACGTATCTGGCTCCTATCGGAGACGGGTAACGAAGTCGTGTACGGGCGACAAATACTCGGGATCGTCTTCTCTTCGATCTCTCTTGACCTCGCGCGCGAGGGCCTATCAGAACTTTCTCGACAACATCCCCTCATCACCTCGGAATTCGAGACGCGGGCGGGCGGCGCCGTCCAGCAGATCCTGAAGAACGACCGTTTCGTCGAGATCATCGAGACGACGCTGACTGCAGGCGAAAACCCGGACGAGGCGTTGACCGCGGCGGCTACGGCGGAACAGGCCCGCCCGATCGACCTTACCGATGGCAATCCGGCCCGTTTCATTCTCCTGGCGCAAGAAGGGCGGGCGGTGGGTGCCCTATTTTCCCTCCACGCCATCCTCGCCGACGCTGCGGCGCTCGACCTGCTTGCAACGGATTTCCTTCGCAACATCGACGGTCATGACCCAGCGGATATCGTAGAGACGGCGTTGCCCGACGCCGCTTCGTGGATGATTGCCAATGGTGCACCACGCCTTGCGGCACCGGAGCTAATCGACTTCTGGTTCCAGCGGCTGACGGGTCAGGAGAATATTGCGTCGCTCCTGCCGCAAACATCGGCGGGAAAGAACACGGCCGACGAGGCATGGTTCGAGCATACGCTCGACGTGCCGATACAATCGTCCGCTGACATCTCCGAGGACATGCTTGCCTCCCTCGGGATCGCCCTGCGGCGCCATACCGGATACGGCACTCAGAGGATCGGCCTGGTCACGCGTTCGAAAAGGCAAAGAGTTGCCGCCCGCAACGAGGACGTGTTGATCCTGACGCCGGAACTCGACGGTGCCATGACGCTCAAGGACGTTCGCAATGCATTCGTCAAGGAAATCGAGACCGTAAATCGGCAATTCCTGCCCTTCGAGGCCCTTGCCGACGCGTTGATAAGACGGGACGAATCCTTCGACACCACCGGCCTCGTCAAGACGCTCCTCGATGTGCGTCCGCCCCTGCGTCTCCTGGAAGCAACCTCGAGCGACGTCGCGTTGCGCAGCCCCATCGAACCGCAGCCGCGCCGCGATGCCGATCTGGTCGTTACCGTTTCCCCGGCATCCGCAGGCAAACTGCGCATCAGCATCGGCTTCGACCCGCAGAAGCATGATCGAAAGCAGATCATCCGCTTCGCCGATGATCTTGCCATTGCGCTTGCGCAATTGAATGCCAATCCCGTTGCACAGGTCAAACACATCCCCTTCGTGTCGCCAGAGGAATTGGAGAGACTTTCCGCACCCTATCCCGACGCACCGGAAGCGGACGACGGCACACCGATCCACGAGGTCATCTCCGCGCAGGCGAAAAGGCGGCCGAACGCCTTTGCCGTCGCACAGGGCGAGAAATCCGTGACACATGGCGAACTCGAAGCTGCCGCCAACCGGCTGGCCCATCGGCTGATCGCGATGGGGATCGGCCCGGAAAAACGCGTGGCTATCGCCCTTGAGAAATCGATCGACGCGATCATCGCCATTCTTGCTGTATTGAAGGCCGGCGGCGCATTCACGCCGGTGGAACCGGATCATCCTGAGGCCCGCAATCGTCACATCCTGACCGCTCCGGGCCTCTCGCTCGTCATCTCCCGGGCAAAGCATATCGCCAACCTGCCGAGCAATATCGCAACACCCTATCTTAATCTCGATGCCATCGACCTGTCCGCGGAGAGCGTCGACGCACCGGCAACGATCATTGCCCCGCAGCAACTTGCCTATGTGATCTACACGTCAGGCTCGACGGGCGTGCCGAAAGGCGTCGCCGTCGAGCACGGCCCGCTCGCCCACCATTGCAAGGCGACCCTGCGCATCTATGAAATGAGCGAGGAGTCCTGCGAATATCCGGTACTGCCCTTCACTTCGGACGGCGGCCATGAGCGCTGGATGGTGCCACTGATGGCAGGCGGCGGTGTGGTGCTGACGCAAGACAAGCTTGCCACGCCTGAAGATGCCTTTGCAGCCATGAAGCGGCACGGCGTCAACAATGCCAGCCTGCCCACAAGCTATGTGCGCGGCCTTGCCGAATATGCGGGCGAGAACAACGAAATCCCGCGGCTGCGGCTCTATTCCTTCGGCGGCGAGGCGCTGTCGCAGGCGGTGTTTGACATGATCACCGAGAACCTGAAGGCGCAGCTGCTGATCAACGGCTATGGTCCGACCGAAACGATCATGACGCCGATGATCTGGAAGATCCCGGCGGGAACTCGCTTCGAAGGGACCGTCGCGCCGATCGGCCGCGGAGTTGGCGATCGACGCATCTATGTGCTCGATGCCGACCTCGCGCCCGTCCCGGTCGGTGTAATCGGCGAAATCTATATCGGCGGCAGCGGGCTGGCTCGCGGCTATCTCGGCCAGCCGGAGCTGACGGCTGATCGCTTCATTCCGGATCCTTTCACACCGGGCGGACGACTGTACAAGTCGGGCGATCTCGGCCGCTGGCGCGAAGACGGGATCGTCGAATTCGCCGGCCGCGTCGATCACCAGATCAAATTGCGCGGTTTCCGCATCGAGCCAGGCGAAATCGAAGCTGTGCTGCGCTCGGACCAGCGTATCGCCGAGGCTGTCATCCTCCTGCACAATGACGGCGGACGGAGCTCGCTCGTCGCCTATGTTGTGCCGCGCGAGGGCGAAAGCTTGAGCGTGACAGAACTGCGCCGCACCGCCATGACCGCCCTGCCCGATTACATGGTGCCGCAAACGATCATGCTGATCGACGAGCTGCCGATGGGGCCGAACAGCAAGCTGGACCGCGCCGCCCTGCCGGCACCGCGTATCGAGCGCGAAATGGCGGCGCCCGCCAATGACAAGGAAAAAGCAATCCTGGAGGTCTGGAAAGACATCCTCGACATCGGCGATATCGGTGTTACCGAGAATTTCTTCGATATTGGCGGACAGTCGCTGATGGCCGTGCGCATCGTCTCGCGCCTGAAGATGCGCCATCCCGAATGGCCGCTGTCGATCGCCGACATGTTCAACCATCCAACGGTGCGCGATCTGGCACTGGCGATTGACGGCAGTCGCGACGAAACCGGCGTCGATGTCGTCTACCTCAGACGCAATGGCGACCGGCCGGTGCTCTATTGCTTCCCGGGCCTGCTCGTCAGCACGCGCGAATATATGCGGCTTGTCGACTATCTCGGGCCGGAACAGCCGGCGACCGGCTTCATCTGCTATTCACTGACCGAGACCAAGACGCTGAGTACCCGCGTCGAAGATATCACGGCGCGCTATGCGGAAGCCGTACGCAGACAAGCCAAGGGCCGGCCTTGCGCCTTCCTTGGCTGGTCGTGGGGCGGGCTGCTCGCCTATGAGGCGGCCCGTCAGCTCGGCGATGACATCGATCTGCGCATGATCGGCATGGTCGATGTCTGCGACATGGACGAGGAATTTACCGTCGGCATCATGCCGCGCTTCGAAGACGGCATCCGAGATCGCACCCATGCTGCCGTGCAGAGCTGGCTTGCCACCACGCCGATGCGCGAGGATTGGAAGAGGCTGTTCGCCGCCATGAACGAGGAGGTTTACGAACAGTTCCTCCACCATGTCGTCAAGCATAATGTCAAATTGCCAACGGATGGTCCCGATATCGGCTCGGAAGAACATACGTTCTGGATCCTCATCGATAATGCGATGATCTTCCGAAACTACCGCCTGGAGCAATCCGATTTTCGCATCCATGCCTTTGCGGCCGAGGATTCTCTGACGCGCGCCCTCAACGTCATCGACTGGCGGCGCTATTCCCCTAACGCCACGGCATCGGAGATCGTCACCGGCACCAACCATCTGACGATCATCGGCAAGACGCCCTTCCACCAGCGTTTCGCCCGGCGGCTCGATCATGCCTTTGCGCCGGCGCCGCTGTCCAAAGACACCGTCAAGTAACCCCCTCTTCGACATTATTCTGGAGCTGCATCATGACATCGCACGTGCTCGACCTCGCCGGGGCCGGTATCGGTCCCTTCAACCTCAGCCTTGCCGCTCAGCTCGATTCCATACCGCAACTTTCCGTCCGCTTCTTCGAGCGGCGCCCATCCTTCGCATGGCATCCAGGAATGATGCTGCCGGGCGCAGAGATGCAGACCTCCATTCTAAAAGATCTGGTAACCGCCACCAACCCGACAAGTCCGTGGAGCTTCCTCTCCTATCTTGTTGCGCATAAACGCTTTTATCAGTTTCTCAATGCGGAATATGAAGCCGTTCCGCGCAAAGAATTCGCCGACTATCTCGGATGGGTCGCGCGCGGCCTGACGTCGCTCCGCTTCGGCGCCAGCGTCCGGGACGTCCATGCCAATGACGGCTTCTTCTCTGTTGCCACCGACGATGGCGCGATCAGCGCCCGCAATCTCTCCGTCGGCGTCGGCAAGATCGCGTCTCGTCCAGCCTGGGCCGAACAACTGCCCAAATCCATGACCTTCCACAGCAGCGAAGCGGCGCAACGTATCGGTGATGTCAAAGCACCACGTATTGCCGTCATTGGCGGCGGCCAAAGTGGCGCCGAGATCGTCGATGCCCTACTGGACCTGAACGCGGTTTCGACCATTCACTGGATCAGCCGTCGTCCGAATTTCGAGCCGCTCGATGCGACGCCATTCACCAACGAGCTCTTCACGCCAGGCTATATGGAGCGTTTCCACGGACTTCCGGAGGAGCTACGGCTCACGCACACGCGCCGGCAGGTGCTGGCGAGCGACGGCGTTTCCGCATCCACCTTGAAAAAGCTCTATCGCCGCCTCTACGAGCGAAAGCTCGATGCAGGCGGCCGCCCCGATCACGGCATATCGCTGCGCCCGTTCCGCAATGTCATCGCAGCCGAGCAGGATGGTCCCGAAATCACGCTGACCATGCGCAACGGTTTCGATGACAGCGTCGAAACGCTTGTTGTCGACATGGTCGTCTTTGCAACCGGCTATCGCTTTGTCCTTCCGCAATTCCTGCATTCGCTTGAAAATCGCATCGAACTCAACTCCATCGGTGAACCGGTGCTGGAAAGTGACTTCTCGCTGGCCTGGGACGGGCCGCGTGAGAACCGCATCTTCGTTCTCAATGCCGGACGCCATAGCCACGGCATCGCCGAACCGCAGCTCAGCCTCGCCGCATGGCGCAGCGCCGTGATTGCCAATGCATTGCTCGGTCGCCCGCATTTCGATCTCGATCAGCTCGATCCCATCGTACAGTGGGAAACGCACGGGCAGCCGTCGAACCTTCCCTCTCACATGGGACAGGCAGCGGAATAGGTGAAGACGGCTCAACCGGGGGAAGAGACAGCGCAGGTAGAGCTTCATAGCCTGTACCTGTCTGACGCGCTTCCCGTACCGGACTCGATTTTGAGCGAGGCAGAAAAAAGCCGTGCCGCAGCATTCAGATCATGCCCGGCGCGGCGCCTTTTCGTTGCCGGACGGGTGCTGTGCCGAAGCATTATCGCCAATCTGCTTGGCTGCGCCCCGCAAGCACTTTGTCTCGCGATTACCCCTTCCGGCAGGCCCTACCTGCGTGATTTCCCCGACATCGACTTCAATCTCTCGCACACCAAAGACCACATAGCGCTCGCGATCTGTCGCGGCGGCCGCATCGGTATCGATATCGAGCGCCTCGACGCATTTTCGGAGAAGGAAGCCTCCGAGATCATGCCGATGATCCTTTCCGAACAAGAGCTCAATCAGGTGCATCAATTGGATGAGCGATATCGCCACGATGTTTTTCTCGCCTGCTGGGTTCAGAAAGAGGCTGCGTTGAAATGCTTCGGCCAGGGTTTTCTGGCCGACCCGCAAGGCGTGATGCTGGCGCCGGGAAATACAACCTTTGAAAGCAAAAGCCAGATATCGGACGAAGCGATTTTCATCCATTCCGGCAGGATCAGCAATGGAGAAAGCGGGGATTTTCAATGGGCTATCGCGACCTCAAGAGCTGTGGCACGGCCGCAATGGCAGCATCACAAAAGCGGGATTTTCTTCTAGATTGCTAAAAAAATTAAAATAAAATCAGGTGGATAAACCTTGATTTAGGAGATGCTTCACTTTTCGACTCCACTATCTTGACTATCATTGTCATGTTTTATAGGTTCCCTCTCAAAAAGAGGGGCACACAGAAATGCAACTTTGGATTTCAGCGAGAGCCCGACATGATTGCCAACCATTCGCAGTCGACTTCCAATGAGCAACTCCAAACAGCACTTCACGCCTATCCGAAGCTCCTCTCCGTCGCACGCAGGATCACCGGCTGCATGAGCTTGGCCGAGGATGTCGTGCAGGAAGTTCTCCTGCAACTGGTCTCCAAGCCGCTGAAGGAGGATATAGCGGCTCCCACGCCCTATGTGATGCGCATGGTGCGCAATCTGGCAACCGATCATATGCGGCGCCGGCAATATGAGCGCGGCCTGTTCGTCGAAGAGGAAGTCGGCGGCAATACCTCGGCCTATGGAAGTCCCGAGGAGCATCTTCACGAGGCCGAGGCCTACAAAGCCTTCCGCTGCACGGTCGAATCCATGCCCGCCAGAACCCGGAAGTTCTACGAAGAGCACTATTTCGACGATATCCCCCAGAACATCATTGCCAAGGAGGCGGGCGTATCGTGCGCCCTTGTTTGCGGCCTCCTGCGGGAAGCGCATTCGCGATGCCTCGCCGCCATTTCGCTCGAGGCCGACCATGCTTGCGCTGCCGGCGGCAGTCACAAACGAAACCGAACAACACGGGTGCGCGAGATGCGGGTCTAGTGGTGGTTCGCCACCATTGCCTGCGAACCACGCTCCACCGCCAGGAAAGGGAAGAACAGATGCAGGAAGCCATTGAGATAACCAAATCCAAAGGCGCCATCTGTCGTGACATCATGTCGGAATTGACCGACTGGTTTACCGACCCCGATGTCATCGAAGCCTGTGCGTGTGTCGTGGAGACCCTGCCGATGTTCGGCTGCGTCGAGGCGGATACCGTTGCCGGCTTCGTTGCGCTGCGCGCCCATCCGCCAGCCGCCATGGAGATTCTCGTGATAGCAACCAGGCGCCGACACCATCGCAGCGGCGTCGGCAAGCGATTGCTGGCCGCAGCCGAAACCTTCGCCCGCTCTTCCGATTGCAAGCTCCTGACGGTCAAGACGCTCGCGCCGCGCGGCAGGGACGAACCGCAATATGAAAAGACCCGCGCCTTCTACGATAGAAACGGCTTCATCCGCGCCGAGATATTCCCGACCCTCTGGCGTGAAAGCGATCCGTGCCTCTTCTTCGTCAAGCCATTGACCTCGATAAACTAAGCCGGCCACCCGCCGGCCATCGGAATTTCACGAAGCCAGCGCGCTTCAGCAGGAATGATAATGACCATGAACGACAAAACGATCACCGGATACGATCAGAATCACGCAACCCTCTTCACGACGGAGGGCCTGCGTTTCGAGGTCGACGGCAAGACCATTCTGCACCCGCTCGATATCAGCTTCAAGGCGGGCGAGATTTCCGGTCTGATCGGCCATAACGGCTCCGGCAAATCCACGCTGATCAAACTGCTGGCTCGACAGATTCAGCCGACCGGCGGGCGCATCCTGTTCGATGGCGTAGCCGCCAGCTCCTATGACATGCGCGCCTTTGCCCGCGCCGTCGCCTATCTGCCGCAGGATACCAGTTCGGCCGCTGGCATGACCGTCGAGGAGCTTGTCGCCTGCGGGCGTTATCCCTGGCACGGCGCGCTCGGGCGGTTCACCGATATCGACCGGGAAAAAGTCGAGACCGCGATGAAGCTCACGCACGTCGATACGCTGGCAGGCCGGATGGTGGATACGCTCTCCGGCGGCGAACGCCAGCGTGCCTGGATCGCGATGCTGGTTGCCCAGGACAGCCGCTGCCTGTTGCTCGACGAGCCGACATCGGCACTCGACATCGCCCACCAGATGGAAATCCTCGGGCTCGTGCGCGAGCTTTGCCGGACGAAGGATCTGAGCGTCATTCTCGTCCTGCACGATATCAATGTCGCGGCACATTTCTGCGATCATCTGCATGCGCTGAAGCAAGGGCGCCTCATTGCAGCAGGCCCGTCGCCGAGCCTCATGAAGGCCGAAACGCTCAATACGATCTACGGCACCAACATGGGCGTCACCGCCCATCCCGTGCATGGAACGCCGCTTGCCTATGTCATTTGAAAGCAGTTTCGAGAACCTGATGCTCTCCCGCCGCACGCTGCTTGCCGCTGCGGCACTTTTTGCCGTTCCGCAAGCGGATGTGGCTGCAGAAACCATGTCCGGCCCGATCGTTTCCCTCGATTACGGCCTGGCGTCGACACTGCTGGCGCTCGGCGTCACGCCCGCCGCCATCGCCTCGCTTGCCGATTGGGACACATGGGTCGTCGAACCGAAAATGCCTGGAGGTGTCATCGATCTCGGCACCACCAGCGAGATCAATTTCGAGGTCCTGGCAAGCGTCAAGCCGGCCCTGATCTTGACGACGCCCTATCTTGCGCCTTTGAAGCCGCAACTGGAGGTAATTTCGCCGGTCCTGGAACTGACGATCTATGCCGAAGGCGGCGAAGCTTTGCCACGCTCCATCGAGGCGACGCGTCAGTTGGCCGACGCCATCGGCCGGCGGCAACAGGCGGAAGAATTCCTTGCCCGGTCGGAACAATTCTTCGACGACTGCGCAAACCGCGTCAAAAAGCTCAACCCTCCACCATTGGCGCTCATCAATTTTGTCGACCCGCGCCATGCCCGCATCTATTGCGGCGCTGGCCTCTACCAGAACGTCATGACCAGGATCGGGCTCAAAAACGCCTGGATCAGGCCGGGCGATTACTGGGGCTTCGAGACGATCGGGCTGGAGCAATTGGCGACGCTCGATCAAAGCCTGCGCCTCATCGCATTCGAACCATTGCTGCCGCCGAACGTCCTCGACAATCTGCAGGATAGTCCGCTGTGGACCAGCCTTCCTTTCGTTAGAGACGGGCGCGTCTCCGTGCTGCCGGGCACATTGATGTTCGGCATGGTGCAGGAAGCGGAGCGCTTCGCGCGCATATTGCTTGACCATTTGGAAACAGTCGCATGATCCGCACCGAAGCAAATAACGTCCTCGGTGCTCCAACCGTGGCGCTGACGCTGTTCGTGCTCGCCAGCCTGCTTGCCTGGCATCAACTGGCGCCTGACCTTTCACGCTTGTTCGAGCAGGAAGCAGGTTACGATCCGCAGCGCTTGCTGCTCGTCTATTCAACCCTGCCGAGGATCGTTACCGCATTGCTGGCCGGCGCCGCACTTTCGCTCTCTGGAAGCCTGCTGCAGCAAGCACTGCGCAATCCGCTCGCCTCGCCATCCACACTTGGTATTTCCGCAGGCGCCAATCTTGCGCTCGTCGCCGTCATGCTCGCCTTTCCGGCCCTTCAGGGCCTCAGCCGCGACGCCGTTGCCCTGTTCGGCAGCGCCGCCGCTGCGGCAGTCGTTTTCCTGATCGGTGCAAGGCGGGGCTTCTCGCCCTTGGCACTCGTGCTTGCCGGCCTGATCGTCGGCGTCTGGAGCGGAGCGCTTGCCGCCATTCTCGTCCTAATGAACGATCGCTATCTCTCCGGCCTCTTCATCTGGGGGGCTGGATCGCTGGCGCAGCAAAGCTGGACCATTCCGCTTTCCCTTCTTCCGAAAATCCTCATCCTGTCTTCCGCGGCCTTGCTCATGGCGCGGCCTTTGGGACTCATGGAGTTAGGCGATAACGGCGCGAGCGGACTTGGTCTGTCGGTCAAGCGCACGCGCATTGCTGCCGTTTGCATCGCGCTTGCGCTTGCCGCGATCGTCACCAGCGCGGTCGGCGTCATCGGCTTCATCGGTCTCATCGCGCCACGCATCGCTCAGCTTGCCGGCGCCCGACAGATGAAAAGCCAGCTCGTCTGGTCGCCCCTCATCGGCGCAGGATTGCTGCTGCTGACCGATGAGGCCGTGATGCTGCTTTCTGGGGCCTCTTCGACCTTCCTGCCGACGGGTGCCATCACCGCTTTGCTGGGCGCGCCATTGCTGCTCCTGATGCTGCCGCGCCTGAAGGCCGTGCAACGCAGCACGCCGTCTCCCTCTCGGAATGCGAACAGCGCCTTACATACGCCGCGCGTACTCTTGCTTGCATCAGTTCCGGCACTCGTGCTTCTGCTGGCCGGCGCGGTCTTCTTCGGGCGCGCACCGGATGGAACATGGACGCTGCTTGCCTATCCCCATTGGCCCGACGTGCTGCCTTATCGCCTTCCACGCGTCGCCGGTGCCTTTGCTGCGGGCGCGATGCTTGGCGTCGTCGGCGCCATCCTGCAACGGCTCAGCGGCAACGAAATGGCAAGTCCGGAGGTTCTAGGCATTTCGGCAGGCGCTACCCTTGGCGTCACCGTCGCACTTTTCCTTCTGCCCGCTCCCGGCATGGCCGCCCAACTAAGCTTCGGTGGTATTGGTGCCTTCGCCGTCCTCATCGCCATCTTCCTGTTCGGCATCCGGTCCGGCTTCGCGCCGGAACGGGTACTTCTGACCGGCATTGCGCTCGGAGCCATGCTGGATGCCTTCATCAGCGTGCTGGCCGCGAGCGGCGATCCGCGTGCAATGATCGTGATGCAATGGATGAGCGGATCAGCCTATCTCGTTGATACAACGAAGGCAATCTCTGCAACGACAGCAGCAACGACAGGCCTTGCGCTTGCCTTTCTGACCCGTCGCTGGCTCGATCTGCTGCCGCTTGGGACCCAGGCGGCCCAGGCAATCGGCGTTCGCGTCAACTTTGCCCGGGCCTGCCTCTTTGCTCTTGCCGCAGCCATGACCGCAGCCGCCACCCTCGTTGTCGGCCCCTTAAGCTTCATCGGCCTCATGGGGCCGCATCTGGCACGCGAGCTCGGCCTGCGTCGCGCCGCACCCCAGCTTACTGGCGCGGCACTCGCCGGCGGCGGCCTCATGGTGCTCGCGGACTGGTTCGGCCGAATGATCGCCTTTCCCTACCAGATGCCCGCCGGCCTGGTTTCCGCCCTCGTCGGCGCTCCGCTGCTGCTGATATTGCTGATGAAGCGGCGCAGAGCGGCATAGTCTGACGTAGCAGACGCTCCCCGAGCGCGCATATATGCAAACGGGATGCCTGCTAGCCGAAGACGGGCAGTGTGCGTGTGTTGCTACACTGGCTTCGATCAGACACGATCCAGGAACTCAAGCACTCGGCTCGTCAGTAGTGCGGTTGCATCCGCATCATACGACGGGAGGGAACTGTCGGCGAAATAGTGCTGATTGCCGGGATAAAGAAAAAGCTTCGCGTCCTCGGCCCTTGCCACGATCTCACGGGCGGCATCGATATCACCTTCGCTTACGAAGATTGGGTCGTTTTCCATCCCATGAATCTGGACCGGGACGCCATGCGGCCAAGGTCCGAAGGCCCATTCGCCACTGATCGGCAGGCAGGAATGGAAGAAGAGAGCTCCTCGGGCTCCGGGCCGTGTCTGGGCCAGATTCTGGGCAGGTAGCACACCGAACGAGAACCCGGCGTAGACAAGTGCAGCAGGCAGCTCGTCGGCGACGCGGGCACCGCGCTCCCGCATATGGTCGAATCCAATCCCCTCGATATAAGCGAGCCCGTCTTCGATGCTCTGGAAAGTGCGCCCGTCGAATAGGTCAGGCGTGTGCACGATGTGACCGGCGCCCCGCAACACATCAGCGAACGCGCACACACCCGGGGTCAATCCTTGTGCGTGGTGGAACAAAAGGACCTCCGCCATACGGAACCTCCCCCTGGAATGGTCGGGCACATTTTCTGCCAGGCTACAGCCTCATCGCCGCATCGCCAAGAATGCGGATATCTTGCGCGATAGGCTCAGGCGGGAAGGTAGCCTTGCTTACAATAAGGTCGAGTTCGGCCGACGAGGAGACTTCAGGGCGGAGCGGGCGCCGCACAGAATACGGCGCCCCGATTAATTTACCAGCGATACTTCAATGAAGCCGTGACGTTGCGGCCCTGTCCGAGGTAGCAATAGCCCTCGTTGCAGACCGTCAGGCGGCGGTTGGCAATGTTGCGGACGTCAATAGAAGCGATGAGGCCCTTGTATTTCTGGTCGATCGCGCCGAAGTCGTAAGAAAGCGCAGCGTCGAGATAGAAGCTCGCGTCGTTCTTGGCGGTATTGGCCGTGCTGGTGTAGGTCTCGCCAGTATAGCGAATGCCGGCGCCGACGGTCAGACCCTTGGCAGCCGAATCCTCCTGGAAGGTATAATTCGACCATAGGCTGACGATGTTCTTTGGCGTCACCGCAGGCGCGTTGCCTTGATCGTCGCCCCGCGTAATTTCGGAATGGTTGTAAGAGTAGGCGGCAATCACGTCCCAGCCATCGGTGACATTAGCCCTGGCTTCCAGCTCAATCCCCTTGTTGGTGACCTCACCCAGCGACTCATAGACGAGCGTCAGCGGGTCGACCAGGACCGGCTTGTTCTTCTCGACGAGGTGATAGGCAACGGCTGAGAGCAGGATGTCGGTGCCCGGCGGCTGATATTTCACGCCAAGCTCATACTGCTCGCCTTTAGCCGGATCGAGGATGCTGCCGGATGCAGACCGCTCCGTGACCGGATTGAAGGAGGTCGAATAGCTGGTGAAAGGCGCAATGCCATTGTCGAAAAGATAGACTGCACCGAGCTGGTAGGAAAACGCATTCTTGTTGAGGCTGTCGTTCGTGGTCGTATCGGTGGAGACAATGGTGGTGTCAGTCGACTGCTTCACCCAGGTCTGACGGCCGCCAAGCGTGAAGCGCCACTTGTCGAGTTCGATCTGATCCATGGCATAGGCGCCGAACTGCTGCAGGCGGCCATCAACCCGGCTGACATTATAGGCGGGCGTCGGACCCGATACTCCGTAGGTCGGGTTGTCGATATCGAAGTCATAAGCGGTGCTGGTCGTTGCATCCATCCCATAGGCGAATGAATCGCTCATACGGGTATAGTCGAGACCGAACAGCATGGTATGGGCTGCCGGGCCGGTATCAAATTTGGATTCTAGCTGGTTGTCGACCTGGAAGACATTCATCCTGTCGCCGATCGCAGTCGCACCGCGCTGGGCGACGTCTCCGACCCAGCTGTAGGTGCTAAGATAGCGTGCTTTCAGATCAAGATGCGAAAAGCGAAGGTTCTGACGGAAGGTGAAGCCGCCGTCGAACTCGTGTTCGAACTGATAGCCGACCTGCTGCTGCTTGGTCCTCTGATAATCGTAATCCGGGTCGCTGTCGCGATAATCGAGAACATTGCCATCGGGGCCGATCATTGCGCCGGGATTTGCGTCCGTCTCGGTGGATTGCGCCGAGCCATAGATGGTGATTTTCGTCGTGTCGTCCGGCTTCCAGGTGAAGGACGGCTGGATCAGATAACGATCGTCGGCGATATCGAAATTGGTGTCGCCCTTTCGCGCAAGGCCAACGATGCGATACAGCATGCTGTCATCGTCTTGATTGACCCGGCCGCCGAAATCGAACATCGTCTGGGCACGGTCCGATGTCCCGTAGAGAACACCGACCTCCCTGATCGTCTCGTCTGTCGGCAGCTTCGATATCTTGTTGACGATGCCGCCCGGAGAACCGGCACCGTAAAGAACGGAAACAGGCCCCTTGATGATCTCGACGCGATCGAGTGCATAGGGATCAGTCCGGAACATGGCGTAGTTCATATAGGGCTGACGCAACCCATCGCGATAGTCGCCGTCGGTGGTGATATCATTACCGCGAACATAGATCTGGTCGAAGCGCGGATCGAAGCCATAGGAGCCGGTCTGGACGCCGGCAGAATAACGCACAGCCTCGACGATGTCCTGCGCGCCGCGCTCTTCCATTTCCTTCTTCGTGATGACCGAGACGGAGCGAGGGGTTTCGACCAGGGGCGTATTGATCTTAGTGGCGCCCCTACTCTTCTTTGCCGCTACGGTCGTATTATCGCTTGCGTCGCCCGACTGTCCGCTGACGACGATCGGCGCGAGTTGGGTGGCACCTCCATCATTCGCATTGACCGCAGCGTCCTGCGCAAAGGCATTTCCACTGAAAGCAAATAGTGTTGCAAGTGCGGTGGCGCTGCTTGCAAGCTGGAATCTCTTACGTGCCAAATTACTGATATAATTATGGGATTTCTGCCTCATAAGCCCTTTGCGCCTGCCCGTTTCTGAAAAAGATGGCGCAAATTAGTTCGCAGGCACCGCCGGCGTCAAGAATACATGAGTACAAGAGTCATATTTTTTATTGGTTTCCACCCTCATGTTGCAGAATGGCTCCGGCGGCCGAATACCGGATTGCGGAAGACACCTGAAAATTACGCTTAGCGAAGCATTTGGCCCGCTTGCCAGATCGCACCACTCATAATATGAGAAATTTCATCATCTTTCAAACATCGGCGCCTGTTGCTCCTGCGCCTTACATGATCGGTCAGCCGGAGAGGCCATGTCCCATACCTCGTCACATAATGCCGCTGCCATTCTGGCGCCGGTCACCCTTCCCGGCTGCACATTCATTGACCTGAAGTTCGACAATGCCGATCATCCGCACAGGATCTTTTTTTATCGCCCGGACAAGCCGGCACCGCGGGAGGGTTGGCCGATCCTATACCTGACCGACGGGAACGCCTGTTTTGCGACCGCTGTCGACGCAGTCAAAGTACAGGCGAGCTATCCGAACGGAACCAATGTCGCGGAAGGTGTCATCGTTGCCATCGGCTATCCCACGGACGAGCCATATGACCCGTTGCGCCGCTCCTGGGATTTGAGCCCACCGCCCGGACGCGTCTATCCGCCATTCTTCCCCGATACGCCGGATGTGAAGACCGGCGGCGGCGAACGTTTTCTGGCGCTCATCGAGGATGAGCTTAAGCCTTGGATAGAGCAGCAGGTCCCGGTCGACCGTTCACGCCAGACACTTTTCGGCCATTCGTTCGGCGGCCTGTTCACGCTCTACGCGCTGTTTTGTAAACCCGATGCCTTCAGTCGCTGGATTTCTGCAAGCCCGGCGATCTACTGGGAAGATGCCGCTATTCTTTCGATGGAGAGAGAATTCCTCGACAGGCACAAAGAGCCGCTCGATATGGAACTGCATCTTTCCGCCGGTCAGTATGAAGGCGAGACCTTGGCGCCCTTCCATAAAGGCACCGCCGAGGAGCAAAAACGACAAGAACGGGCAAGAGAAACACGCACGATAGAACTCGCCCGCGACATGGCTGAGAGATGGGCCAAACTGGCGTCATCCACAGAAACGATTACCTTTGAGGAATATGCGGGAGAGAACCATATGTCGGTCCTCCCGGTCGCGCTGAACCGAGCCGTCCAGATCGCATTTCAAAGAAAGAAATCGACCTGAAATTCATAGGCTTGCGGCCTAAAGTTGCAGCTTAATCTCCGACTCTGCATCGCTCTTCGTGCATTCGGCGCGAGAGGGCGCATTCGGCGTGCATTTCAGGCCTCTTGCGGTACACCAATCGGCTAAAATTAACCCTTGGTTAACCATAATCACCTTTATTTGCTATAGTGAATACAAGCACTTGATTCCAAAGACCGTCGCGCAATTTGCCGATGAATGTGATCACACAGGATTGCCGCGATCTAAGAGATGCATTTTTCAAAGACGATAGCGTTGATGATACTGGCCTGCATCGGCGCTGGTTGCACCACAACCGGCCAGGTTCGTCAGTCGATCGGCGTGGAAACGGTCTCGAGTGACAAGGCACTGGCATTTCCGCCGCCAGGCGGACCGGCGATCATAAACGTGGTCGAGCGCAGGCATGGCAAGGATGTCGAGCAGACGATCGCGCTTTCCACCTCATCTTCCGTCTCAGGCCAGAATTTCCTGAAGGTTCAGTTTCTTGGGCTGACAGGCTCCAATCCGGGACTCGGAAGCCGGCCTTACAATACGATCAGCGACGGCGCGATTGCACGTGAGATGGCGGCTGCCGTGCCCGGCGTTCGGCTCGCCCGCTCAGCAACCTTCGTTCAAAACAACTATGGCCCCTTCGGTTACGCCTCCGGCCAGAGCCGCGCCGGCGATACCTGTCTTTATGCCTGGCAGCAGGTGAAGGCCGGCTTTGCGCCGCCCCAGGAGCAACACAATTTCGGCATGGTACAGGTGCGCATCCGGCTCTGCGACGCCCATGCGAGCGAAGGCCAGCTGTTGAGCACGGTCTATGGTTATACGATCGCAGGCCATTTTGCCGGCGCCGCACTCAACCCTTTCGGCGCGCCCCGCGGCGCGGATGCCGTTCTGGGCAAGCCCGGCGAACCGGTCTATCCCGATGCCACCCCTTATCGCACGGCACCTATCAGCATCGGCTACCAGAACCGCCCCGCCGCACCGCGTCCTACGATCGTGCGCCGACCGATCATGATGAAGCCCCAGCCGCAGGCGGCGCCGGCTCTGCCGCCGATGATCGGCCCGCGCGTACCGCTGCCGGATGGGCAGAACGATCAACCGCAGACGAATGGCGCGAATGGTGCAAGTTCGATGGCGGCGCCGCCACCTGCAAATACTGCAAGCAATATCGTCGTGCCTTTACCGGACTGTAACGGGGCAACTGGCATATCTCAGGGGTGCCGCTAGCAGGCGGCGCTGCTTGGGGGCGCCAGGATGGCGTCTGGCAATACCTTTGAAGGGACACCGATGCAGACTGCACGCAGCATCTTGATATGGGCCGTGATAGCACTATGCGGAATCGTGCTGATCACGTTGCCGGTCAACCTTCAAACGCAGCTGATTGCCAGCACCGTGGTTGTCACCCTGATGGCGATCATCAAGATCCTCAAGCGTCAGGGAACATGGCGGCTCGTGGCGCTCGCTTTCGGCACGGCCATCGTTCTGCGCTATGTCTATTGGCGTACGTCCTATACGATACCGCCCGTAAACCAGCTGGAAAACTTCATTCCCGGGCTGCTGCTCTATCTCGCCGAAATGTACAACGTGGCGATGCTGATGCTCAGCCTCTTCATCGTTGCTACTCCGCTGCCGCCACGAACCAAGCGCGCTTCCGAAACCAAGAATTTCCCGAGCGTCGATGTTTTCGTTCCGTCCTATAATGAAGATACCAATCTTCTGGCCAACACGCTCGCCTCCGCCAAGGCGATGGATTATCCGGCCGACAAGCTCAAAGTGTGGCTGCTCGACGATGGCGGCACATTGCAGAAGCGCAATTCGACCAAAATCCTGGAATCGCAGGCCGCAATCGCGCGCCATGACGAGCTCAAGCGGCTCTGCGCCGATCTGGATGTCGAATATCTGACGCGCGACCGCAACGAACATGCCAAAGCCGGCAACCTCAACAACGGGCTGAAGCATTCGAACGGCGACCTGATCGCCGTTTTCGATGCCGACCATGCTCCTGCGCGTGATTTCCTGCGCGAAACCGTCGGCTACTTCGAGGACGACCCGAAGCTTTTTCTCGTTCAGACCCCTCATTTCTTCATCAATCCGGACCCGCTGGAGCGCAATCTGCGCACCTTCGACAGCATGCCGAGCGAGAACGAGATGTTCTACGGCATCATCCAGCGCGGCCTCGATAAATGGAATGCCGCCTTCTTCTGCGGTTCGGCCGCCGTGCTCAGCCGCAAGGCGCTGCAATCGCAAAATGGCTTTAGCGGCATCAGCATCACGGAAGACTGCGAAACCGCGCTTGCTCTTCATGGCGCCGGCTGGAATAGCATCTATGTCG
This sequence comes from Martinezella dioscoreae, assembly GCF_009176305.1. Lineage (GTDB taxonomy): Bacteria > Pseudomonadota > Alphaproteobacteria > Rhizobiales > Rhizobiaceae > Rhizobium > Rhizobium dioscoreae. The sequence goes on from NZ_BLAJ01000002.1 coordinate 47,396, forward strand.
ACAAACCGCTGATTGCCGGCCTGCAGCCGGCGACCTTCGCAAGCTTCATCGGTCAGCGTAGCCGCTGGGCGCAAGGCATGATGCAGATCCTGCGTTTCCGCTTCCCGCTCTTGAAGCGCGGCCTGACGCTGCCGCAACGGCTCTGCTACATGTCGTCGACGCTGTTCTGGCTGTTTCCGTTTCCGCGCGTCATCTTCCTGTTTGCGCCACTCTTCTATCTCTTCTTCGATCTCGAGATCTTCACGGCATCGGGCAGCGAGTTCCTCGCCTATACCCTTGCCTATATGCTCGTGAACCTGATGATGCAGAACTATCTCTACGGGTCGTTCCGGTGGCCGTGGATTTCCGAACTCTATGAATATGTACAGACGGTGCACCTGTTGCCGGCCGTCGTCTCGGTCATGCTCAATCCCCGCAAGCCGACTTTCAAGGTCACGGCCAAGGACGAATCGATCGCCGTCAGCCGGCTTTCGGAAATCAGCCGCCCGTTCTTCGTTATTTTCGCCGTTCAGATCATCGCACTGGCGGTCACAATCTACCGCGTCTATGCGGAGCCCTATAAGGCCGACGTTACGCTTGTCGTCGGCGGCTGGAACATCATCAACCTCGTCCTTTCCGGCTGCGCTCTCGGCGTCGTCTCCGAACGTGGCGAGCGTGCATCTTCGCGGCGCGTCAGAGTCGACCGCCGCAGCGAGTTCGGGATCGACGGCCGCTGGAATTCCGCTTCCATCGAGGACGTCTCCGTCCATGGCGCCAGGTTGAACGTCTTCAACAAGGATCTGGAACCGGTCGCGGTCGGCTCGGAAGCCATCATCCGCTTCCAGCCCTATAGTGGCGCCGACATGGTGACCCTGTCGGTCGTCGTTCGTAATATCGAGCAGATGGGCGATATTACCGCCATCGGCTGCCAATATATTCCGAGGGGTGCTGCCGACCATCGCCTGATTGCCGACCTCGTCTTTGCCAATTCCGATCAATGGACGAAGTTCCAGCAGGCGCGGCGGCGCAATCCGGGCATCATCCGCGGAACCTTCTGGTTTCTGAGCATGTCGCTCTATCAGACCAGCCGGGGTCTGATCTACCTGTTCAGGGGTGTTGGCTCGGATCGCACACAGCAGCGGCAGGATGCGAAGGCCAGAAGCTGATGAACCGCGCCCTCCCCGCTCTCTTGCTTATCCTTGGCGCCGTTACGGCGCAGGCCCAGACGATGCCTTTCGACATGTCCGGCGAGCGGCCGAAAGGCGAAGCGCCGACAGTGCCTCAGATCATAACTCCGCAAACTGCCGTGCCGCAGACAGAGCCACCGAAGGCAGCGGTGCCTCCGGTCACGGTTCCTCAGACCGTAGCACCGCAGACCGTAGCTCCTCAAGCTGTTACGCCCCTGGTCATGACGCCGCCGACCGTTACTCCACAGACGGCAACGCCGCAGGTCACAACCCCTGTCACTCCCGCCCAGACGACACCGCAAGTGGCGCCAAAGGCGAAACAGGCAACCGCCAGCACCGACCCGTCGGCATTCCGCCGCTATGTCGTTCCCTACGCAAAGCTGCGATTGGAGGGTGAAGCCGACCGCAAATCCTGGTCGATCTATCTGACGCCGGAGCAGGCGGCGGCGCCCGCGAAACTTACCTTTGCCTACCAGAACGCGGTGGTCGTCGCCCCGGAGGCATCGCAGCTTACGGTCCTCGTGAATGACCGTGCCGTCCATCAGCAGCAGATCGGCTCCTCGGACAACGAGTCGGATATCAGCTTCGATATCCCGCGCGGGCTGCTGCAGCCCGGCGCCAATCTGTTGACCTTCGAGGCGACGCAGCGCCACCGCGTCGACTGCGACATTCCGTCGACGTACGAGCTCTGGTCCGATATCGATCCCGCAAGAACTTATCTCAGCTTCGCCAGTCGCGAAGCGGAGAAACTCACCACCACCGACGCCATCCGCGCGATCGGTGTCGACGGTACCGGCAAGACACAGTTCAATCTGGTCGTGCCGGCATTGGCTCAACCGGGAACGACCAAGCCGATCCTGCGTCTGGCACAGGGACTGGCGCTTTTGAGCGGAATGCCGAACGAAGCCTTTTCGTTCGGCACGGATGCCCTACCTCCAGCAGGCCCCGGCAAGATGACCGTCGTCGTCGGCACGCCGGCGGAGCTGCAGCCCGTCTTTGCCGTTCCAGCCGCGGCCCAAAATGGGGCCTTGGCGACCTTTGCGACGGACCCACGCAGCGGTCAGCAGCTTCTCCTTATCAGCGGCCCGTCCTGGCAGGCGATCGCATCCGCGATCGACATGGTTGTTTCGCCGACTGACCGCGACCCCAATACCCGCCGCGATCTGCTGTTAACGCAACGATGGTCCGCACCTGATGCGCCGCTGATCTATTCCGGCACCAGTCTTTCCTTCGAGCAGTTGGGCGTCAGGACGACAGAATTCTCCGGCCGGCGTTTCCATACCAGCTTCAACGTGGCGATCCCGTCCGATTTCTATGCGAATGCCTATGGCGAGGCCACCATCCTGCTGGATGCAGCCTATGCGAAGGATGTGCGACCTGGCAGCCATATCGATGTTTATGTCAATGGCAGCATCGCCACGACTAAGCCGATCACGGCAACCGGGGGCGGCATTTTCCGGCAATTGCCCATCCGTATCACCATGCGCCATTTCAAGCCGGGTCTGAACACGATCACGCTAGAAGCCATGTTGCTGGCAGAAGAGGATACCGCCTGCGCGCCCGCAGCGACCTCAAGCACGACGCCCCGCTTCGCGTTGTTCGATACCAGCCAGTTCACCGTCCCGGATTTTGCAAGGATCGCTCAGCGGCCGAACCTTGCAGCCCTTGCCGGCACTGGCTATCCCTACAACCGCCAAACCGAGCCAACCGCGCTTTTCATCGACCGCGCAGACACCGACACGCTGTCTGCGACCGCGACGCTCCTCGGCCAGATGGCGCTTGTCGCCGGCCATCCCATCGCGCTCGAACCGACCGCCTCGCCGAGTACGGTCGGGAGCCGCAATGCGCTGTTCATCGGTTCCGTCTCGCAGCTGCCGTCGACGATCCTCACACAAATGAATATCTCCGCCTCGAGCCAGGTGGCCTGGCGCCCGCCTGCCCCGGGCCAAGGCAGCATACCTGAAGCGTCCGTGACGATCGCCGATTGGCGCTCCCGCATCAGCGGCGGGTTGCTGCAGGGGCAGATGCAGAGCTTCCAGCAATGGATGCACCGCAATTTCGATATCACCTTGAGCTCGCTTCGCTTCATCCCCAGTTCAGAGCAGGTGTTCACCCCATCGAATGCCAACAGCTTCCTGATCGCTCAGGAGGCCAATCCAACCAATGACGCGACCTGGACCGTTGTCACCGCGCCCAGTGCCGGAGACCTGCGAGCGGGTGCCGAGGCGATGAGTGCGCAGCATACCTGGTCGCAGATCAGCGGCCGCATCACCGTCTATTCCGGCAAGACGGGAAAGATCGATACCGTGCCGGTCAGCCGGTTCACCTTTGTCGTCTCCCAACCCTGGTCGCTGACGAATTATCGGCTGATCGCCGCAAATTGGCTTTCCAGCAACATATTGTCCTACGCCTTCCTGTTCGTGGTGGGTTCCTTCCTGCTCGGGGTGAGCACGGCAAGCGTTCTTTCCAAGATCGGCAGGCGCGAATGAAACTCCGGCACCTTGTTCTTGCCATCTGCAGCGCGGCCATGATGACAGCAGCGCAACCGGCTGCCGCCCAGCGGCTGGCAATCGATCCGCAGGCCTGGACTGCCTACAAAGCGAAATTTCTCGATGTGAACGGACGCATCATCGACAACGGCAATGGCGGCATCAGCCACAGCGAGGGCCAAGGCTACGGCATGCTGCTTGCCTATCTCGCCAACAATCCCGCCGATTTCGAACAGATCTGGTATTTTACCCGCACGGAGCTACTGCTGCGCGACGACGGCCTTGCCGTCTGGAAATGGGATCCGACTGCTGTTCCACATGTGGCGGACACGAACAACGCTTCGGATGGCGATCTGCTGATTGCCTACGCACTGGCCCTGGCGGGTTCGGCCTGGAACAACAGGGATTATCTGCAGGCGGCTGCGAGCATGGCCAAGTCCATCCTGTCCCATGTCGTCATCAGTTCCGCAGGGCGGACACTGCTCATTCCCGGCGTAGAGGGCTATCGGCCGCCCGGGCGCAAGGATGGACCCGTCATCAATCCATCCTATTGGGTCTTCGAGGCAATTCCCGTCATGGCACTGCTGGTGCCTTCCGATCGCTGGCAGAAGCTCAGCGATGATGGCCTTGCCCTGCTGCGCGCCCTGCAATTTGGTCCGCGCAAGCTTCCCGCCGATTGGGTTAGCGTGAAGGCGAAGCCGGAACCGGCAGACGGCTTCGAGGCGGAATTCGGTTATAATGGCGTCAGGATCCCGCTTTACCTGGCGCGCGCAGGCATCGGCGACAAGGCGCTGCTTTCGCGTCTGCAGCAGGGCATGACCGTCGAGGAGGACGAACCTGCAACGATCGATCTGACGACCGGCAAGCCGAAGGACCTGCTTCCAGATCCGGGTTATAGAATTGTTAACGATGTTGTGGCGTGTGTGGTGAGCGGAGCGAAACTGCCTGCTTCGGTTCGGCAGTTCACCCCATCGCTTTACTATCCGGCCACCTTGCAGCTGTTGAGCCTGGCTTTCGTCACGGAGAGACATCCGGAGTGTTTATAAAGTCCACCTTGATCATGGCTTTCCTGGCCGTCGCCGTGGCGGGATTTACGCTCGCGACGAAGGATCACGATTCGCCGGAAGACAAGATCAAGCTGGCAAAGTCGGCACGCCTTGAGCCGCAGACGATGCTTACTGCCGACAACAGCTCGGCCGGCAGCTCCGGACAACCCGCCGACTTGCAGGTACTTGCCGACCATATACAGGCGGCTGCGCCGTCGGCTGTTCTCCCCGACAATGCCTCGTCGGCAAATACGACCGCTGCCGATTCGATCGCCCAGGCCGCCCCACAGCAGGCGCAGCCGCAATCAAAGCAATCGCCTCAGCAAACCAACCCTGCACAAGCTGCGGATAATCAGCCGAAGGTCGACGAAAGCGCGTTGCGCTATTTTGCAAGCCGTGGCGACAAGGCGCGGCTCCAGGCAGAAATATCCCGATTGCAGACGCTCTACCCGAACTGGACGCCGCCTGCCGATCCGCTGGCCATTCCGCAAAACAGCGACAAGCAGCTCGAGGCCATGTGGCAGTTCTATTCAGAGGGCCGATATGCCGAGGTGCGCAAGGCCATTGCCGACCGCCAGACAACCGAATCCGGATGGCAACCGCCCGCCGATCTGCTGGAGCGTCTGGATATCGCGGAGGCACGCACGCGGCTCGTCAACGCCTCCGATCTGAAGCAATATCAGACTGTAATCGACATCGGCGCCAGGACGCCGAGCCTGCTGACCTGCAGCGATATAGACGTTCTCTGGCGCGTCGCCGAAGCCTTCATCCGCACCGATCGTGCAGCCCGCGGCCAGGACGCCTACAAATATATTCTGAAGACCTGCACCAATCCGCAGGAAAGACTTGCGACCATCCAGAAGGCGGCGGCCCTGCTGCCCTATCAGCCGATGCAGGATCTCCTGTCTCTGGAAAAACCAGACGGCAATGGCGGGCGCGAATTCGATAGCATAAGGACCGATCTGGCTCGCCGCTTCGTTGCCCAGGGCAATGACGATCCCAAACTGACTGTATCGCAAGACTATCTGTCTCAAGTGGAGCGTGTCGCGCACAGTCAGGGCCTTGCATCCGATGATGCGCTTCTCGGCTGGTATTATTTGCGCCGCGGCAATTATCCCGACGCCGAGCAATGGTTCAAAGCCGCGCATGAGAAGGAAGATTCGGCCACAATCTCGCAGGGGCTGGCTCTGGTGCTGATTGCCGACCGCAAACCGCAGGAAGCCGAAGACGCCATGTATAAATGGCGCAATGAATCCAAGGACGCGATGGCGACCTACCTTGCGGCAACCGCCAATCTGATGGCGCTCCAACCGCCGGCCAGCCTTAGCGAAGATGTTCTCGGCCGTATCGCCGCGGAGGTCGTGAAGCAGAAATATGTCCCGACGGCTCAGCAGTTCGGGTGGTTTGCTCGCTCGATGAACCAGCCGCAGGCTGCTGCTCGCTGGTTCGAGACGGCTTTGCGCTGGAAACCCGACGATGAGCCTTCCGCCTACGGCCTTGCGATTACGCGCAACCAGTTGAACGATCGTGTGGGCGTCGCTGAAGTCCAGAGACTGTGGGCCGGTCGCTCCCAACGTATCGCCGTACTCGGCGAGCCGGCGCCGCGCACGCCGACGTCAGAACCGCTGCCGTCTCCCAATCAGACACTGCAGCCTGCCCCACAAACCTTGCCCCAGACAACGATGCAGCAAGGCGAACCGCAGAACCTGCAACCGATGGCCTCTCAGGTCGCGCCCCAGCCTCCTGTAACGCAGCCCTACGTCAACGCTGAGCCCCCGGTGCAACGAGTAGCCCCTCTGCGCCGTGCGCCGTCTCCGAATTATGCCGAACCGGAGACGCGTGCCCGGGTGGCGACCCGCTCGACACGGCACGCGGCGGGATGCAATACCACCGTCAATGCGCGGCTGCTGACGCCTGCCAGTGCTCTTTCTCGCGGCTGGTGCCTGATGAACCTCAATCGGCCAATGGAAGCGGTAGAAGCCTTTGATGTTGCCTTGAGCAACACGGATCCGAAATCGCGCGAAGAAGCAGCCTACGGACAGAGCCTTGCCTATCTGCGGGCCGGCCTTGCCAATAATGCCGCCGTCGCTGCGACCAAGGCGCCGATGAACCACCAGCGCGCTGCCGAATTGCAGGTCGCCATACTGGCCGACCGCGCACTCTCGGCCTTCGAGGGCAAGCGCTATCACGAGACATTGCTCTATCTCGACCAGCGCGCGCAGTTGCAGCAGGAGCGCGTCGATCTGATGGTGCTGCGCGGATACTGCTACCTCAATCTGAAAATGTACGACGACGCCGAACGCATCTTCACCGCCGTCGCCGCAACCGGCAGCCGCGACGGCAGCCGTGGCTTGCGCGACCTCCAGCTTACGCTACATCCGCCGCGGGGAGAGTATTGAGGTCGTCGCCTCAACTGTGGCCACTGGAGGATTGGTCGCCAACAACTTCAGCAAATACTTCGTAAAAATGATCGTTGCCCGCATCGTTATAGTATGATGCAAAATCTTTGCTGCTCAACGAAGCTGCGAGAGGATTCTTTATCGCAAGATGCAGATCGTTAACGGAAATCGGCTTGCATAATTCATAGTGAAGCCTGTTTCCGGTATCGTACTGGATGCAACGGCGACCCAACACAGCACCGTCAAGCAACAAGGTCGAAAGAGAAGACACAACTGTTGCAATTCCGCCCAACAGCCTCGACACCGATAAATCGAGACAGCCCAGTAGGATGTCGTCCAGTACAAGTGTATTATCTGCTCTCAATTCAGCATATTCAGAATGCCGTTCAGACGGATGGGGTTTTACGATGAATAACTTTTCCGGATTACTTTGAATCATCCGGCGTATGCCCGCTAAAATATGCGACCTCTCATCCTGATGTTGAGGCCATTTCAAATTAATTCCTAGAAGAACGTGTTCGCTGTAGTTCGATATATTGATACCCAACCGCCATCGGAGGACATCCGAGTTCGTTTGCAGCAACGAGTCATGAAATTTCGGCGAGCCTGCCGCTTTAAAGCGACCATTGTTCAACGAGCTATAAGATCTGGAAATCCCGGCTGCAGAATGCTTACCGCTGCTAAACCGCTCATGTTCCGCGCCCCATGCTAAAATAGTGTCGGAGGCAAAATTGATTTCGCGATCTTGCATGGGTTCAATCCATATCCCATGCTGTAACAACACCGTTTTGACGCCCCACAACTTTGCAGCTTCGATAACCTGCGCGTTTAATGCATGACTGACTGCCGCCGTTGATTCGGAGCCGGAAACAAGGGTGCGGACGGACAGTCCTCGCCAATCGATCTCGGCAACTGTCCGATAGATTATTATCGGAATCCCATTGCGCTCGAAGTGGCCCACGATCATTGACATTTCGTCGGATTGAAGCCCGTCGCGCCGAATTAGCGCGGAGCACTGCCCCCTTGGAATAATGTCTAACAGAGGACGAAGAGTCAGAAAGTCCTGAAAATGACTGATATTGAAAGCAATAGCTTGTAAACGTCGCTCATGAAAAGCAAGTCGTTTTTCCTTTCTATAGGCAATATCGAGCACTGCGTCTATTTTTATCAGGCGGCTTTCTTTGTCGGTTGGTCGCTTTGCTTTCCGCAATAGAAGATAGGTCGGCTCTCCATCAAGCCGATCCTTGAAAATATCAGCCTGGGCCCAATGAGAGACAAGTCCCAGCAGCGGATCATTGCTAATGGGCGGCAGAATTCTGCGACCTTCGGAACAAAAATGCGGATCGGCAATCTCAAACCCCGAAAGCTCGAACAAATACTTCCACGTTGATAGAGGCAAAACTGTCGAGTGATACTTATTTCCGCGGCTGCTTGGTCGTGTGGACACGGATACGACAGCCAGGTTTCCTATTATCGTGTGCAGGTTCCAGAGAGCGTTACTGACATCCTCGATGTCAATATGCTCTAAAACGTCGAGACATGTAGTAATATACTCTGCTGAACCAACCCGATCGCCTATTTGATTATATAGTGTGGCTGCGGCGCCTGCATCTTCAAGCGAGAGATCAAAATGAAAAGCATCTTTATCTACGGGGTCAAAATCGCATGAGAAGACCGTCATCCCCGCTGATACGGCCGACTGCTTAAGCTTTCCACTTCCAGAACCAACATCGACCAATGAATCAATATTATTGGCCTTGCAGAGATTGAAAAAAACGCGTTCAAAATCACTGCCATTGTAGCTGGCACTCCCGGACGACTTTCCAAAGTACTCAGGCGAGTAAAGTTTGGCATAGTCCGTTTTAGAAGCCCACATACTTTTATCCATCTACCTGGCCGAAAATCAGCCCATCATTAATTATTTTAATAGAACCGTTCAAGCTTCAGAATATGCACAGGCAAACAGGTGAGCGGAACCTTAAGCTGCGCGATCTATTCCGAAGTTTATTTATTTCTGCAAGACGCGCCACCAGTATCCAATAGTAGCAACCGCTTTCTCCCAAGCCAGGCATCTAAAGCCGCCTGCACTACATGGTCAAGAACCGTTGATTGTGCACTGAGGGAGCCGGTTCCTTGGACATCTTTGCCTGCCCTCAATCCATTGTGCAGCATCAAATAGTGACAATAGTCCTCCGCCCTGCGCAAGGCCTCGACGTAACACAAGGCACCAGGAGTTAGAGTTTCAAGGCATCTGCGCCCCAGTTGCAGTAGTAAAGACCCGATAAAGCGACCGCGTTGCCGCAACAAAAAGCTGGTTCCGCTTCGGACCACCAAATGTAAGATTAGCGACCGTCTGTGGTATCTTGATCTTGCCAATCAAAGTCCCATCAGCTGCAAAACAATGAACGCCGTCGCCAGCGCTGGTCCAGATATTGCCGTCGATGTCGGCTCGGAAGCCGTCCGGAATGCCGGTGTCGATGTTGCAGAAGACTTGGCCGTTTGCGAGTTTCTTACCGTCCACGACGTCGAAGACGCGAATGTGGCGGGGGGCGCTGATGTCATGGCTTGCGGCGGAATCAGCGACATAAAGCTTCGTCTCGTCCGGCGAGAAAGCCAAGCCATTCGGCTGGCGGAAATCATCCGCCACGACATCTAACTCCCCTGTCGACGGATCGAGGCGGTAGACATTGCGGGTCGGCTGCTCCGGCTCCGCCTTATAACCCTCGTAATTCGAGAGAATGCCGTAGGTCGGGTCGGTAAACCAGACCGTTCCGTCTGAGCGGACGATCACGTCGTTAGGCGAGTTCAAGCGCTTGCCCTTATAGCTGTCGGCAAGCACGGTAATCGAGCCGTCGATCTCCGTGCGCGTCACACGGCGGCCGCCATGTTCGCAGGATATCAACCGCCCTTGGCGATCGCGCGTATTGCCGTTGGCGAAATTCGAGGGCGAGCGAAAGATCGAGACATTGCCGCCCGGCACCCAACGCAGCATGCGCTCGTTGGGAATGTCGCTCCAGATCAGGCATCCGGCATCAGCAAACCAGACCGGCCCCTCCGCCCAGCGGCAATCGGAATAAAGCTCCTCCAGGCCGGCGCTCGGGACAATCAGATGGCGGAAGCGCGTGTCGTAGATTTCGTAAATGGAAGGAGCGTCGTTGGACATCACAGTTTTCCTGGGGTCTTTTGGGAGAGAATTCAGCGCCCGCCAATCGGACGGCCGCCAGCCACGAGAATGACGGCAATAATGATCAGGCCGGTGAGAACGAGCCTCGGGCCTGCGCCGAAGCCATAGGTGTTCAGCATCGAGACGACCAGAAACATGAATAGCGAGGCGCCCCAGATGCCCGGCACGTTGGAATCGCCGCCGGCAACCGCTGTCCCGCCGATGATGACGACGGCGATTGACATCAACAGATATTCCGCGCCCATGTTAAGGGCCGCGCCGCCGGAGAAGCTCGCGAGCAGATAGCCGCAGATCGAGGCGAGAATGGCGCAGAGCACATAGGTCGCAAGCCGCGTTCCGTCGACGGGGATGCCTGCCATGCGCGCCGCAAACATGCTTTGACCGATCGCCGAGATCCAGCGGCCATAGATCGTCTTTTCCAGAAGAATCCAGGCAAGCGCCGAGAGCAACAAGGCGACAATGGCGACATTTGGTATGCCGAATACCCCCGATGTCGTGAACTCGGCCAGATATTCCGGCGGCTTGATGCGAAGGCCGCGATTGCTCCAGATGGCGGTCGACTGAATGATGAAGCTCATGGAGAGCGTCGCGATGATCGGCGGAATGCGCAAGAGCTTGATCAGGGCGTAATTGCCGAGACCGATGCCGAGGCCGATGACAAGCGACACCAGTAAACCCGGCACGATCATACTGTCTTCGACATTCATGAGTTTCAGCGCGATCGTGCCAGCAAGCGTCATGGTCGCCGGCACGGAGAGATCGATGTTTCCTGGCCCGAGCGTGATGACGAACATCTGGCCGATGCCGACGATGACAGAGAATGCCGCAAAGGTGAGTGCCGCCTGCGACAGGCCGATGGAACTCGCGCCGCCGGTGAAGAGAACGGTGATGATCCACACCGCGATTGCGGCGATGAAGGACCAAATCCAGGGTTTACGGCCGAGCGTGGCAAGCGCGATCATGATTGTTTCTCCCGCTTTTCGACGCGATTGAGCAAGAGCCTGAGGGCAAGCACGATGATCAGGATCGCACCCTGCGCACCGATCTGCCAGTCGGGCGATATCCGCAGAAACGACAGGAAGGAGCCCGCCAGGGTCAATGTCAGGGCGCCGATGACGGCGCCCATAGGCGAGACGCGGCCGCCGGTAAACTCCCCGCCGCCGAGGATGACGCCTGCGATCGACAGCAAGGTATAGCGCAGCGCGATATTCGCATCAGCCGAGGTGGTAAGCCCAACCAGGGCAATGCCGGCCAATACGGCGAAGAAGCCCGCCAGCGCATAGGCGGCGGCACGCAGACCAACAACGGACCAGCCGGCCCGCTGCAGCGACCGCTGATTACCGCCCACACCGCGGATCAATACTCCAAAGGAAGAGCGCATGACGATCAGATGGGCAAGCAGCGCGATGACGATGCTGGCTATGATCGCGATGGGGATGAACGGCGGCTTCGAAGTCATCAGCCAGCGCGCCCAATCGGGCGCGGTGCCGCCCGGTGCCGGCAGCACCAGAACTGCTAGGCCACCCCAGACGAAGCTCATGCCGAGCGTCACGACGATCGATGGCAGATCCCTGATATAGATGACGACGCCGATCGCGGCATAGACGGCAATTGCGGCCGCCAGAATGAGGATACCGATGAGCGGGGCAGATTGCAGATAGGTCGCCGCCACGCAGGCCGTGAAGCTGACGAAGGTGCCCATCGACAAATCGAGATCGTTGACCGCCATGATCATCATCTGCGCGATCGTGGCCAGCGCAATCGGCACGGCGAGATTGAAGAGCAGATTGAGGCCGATATAGCTCATGGCGCGTGGCTGCAGATAAAAGACCGCGGCGAGCAGGACGGCAAGCGACAGCGCCGGAATGAGCAGGCGCAGGGTAGCAGATGACGGGCGGCTCATGCGCCCTCCCCGGCAAAGGAAGCCGCCAACACATTTTCCTCCGTGATGTCCTCTCCAATCAGCTCCGACACGATGGCGCCGTCGCGAAAGACGTAGGCGCGGTCGCAGAGGCGAATCTCGTCCATCTCGGTCGAATACCAGATGAACGTCCGACCGGACGAAGCCTCGTCGCTCAAGATCCTGTAGACCTCCTGCTTGGTACCAATATCGACACCGCGCATGGGATCGTCCATCAGCACGATCGGCGCAGTCGTGGCCAGAGCGCGGGCAAACAGAACCTTCTGCTGATTGCCGCCCGACAAGGACAAAATGCCGTTTGCCATCGTCGGCGTCCGGATTTCGATGCGACCCTTCCAGTCTGCACCGAGACGATCCTCGCGGCCGCGATCAACGACCGACAGACGCGAAAAATCGCTGAGCGAGGCAATGCTGAGGTTTTTCAGTATGCTCCAAAGCGGAAACGTGCCGTTCAAGCTGCGGTCGCCGGCAACGAAAGCGATATTGTCTTGCCTGCCCGGCAGCCAGCTGTGAGAAAGCGAGCGATGGAGATCGAGCAACATATCGGTCTGGCCATGGCCGGCGAGCCCGGCAAGCCCTATCACTTCGCCCCGGCGGGCGTTGAAGCCAAGGCCCCTTCCCCCTCGCGCCGGCAGCGCAAGCAGAGGAGACGATGCGATGTTCCCTCCGCTCCTGCCCCTGCGGTCCTGTTCCTTGACGACACTGCCCATCGCCTGGACCAGGCTGTGGACGGTGAAATCCTGAGCAATGCGATCGGCAACGACGCGACCGTCCTTCATGACCAGAATTCGGCTTGCGGTCGAAAGGATCTCACCGAGAATATGCGAGATCAGCATGACCGCTCCGCCGGCCTGCACAAAACTGCGCACATAGGCCATCAGCTGAGCGGCAAGCCCGGCGTCGAGCGATGAGGTCGGTTCATCCAGGATGACCAGCTTCGGCTTCTCGCCGACGGCACAAAAAGTGATCGCGATCTCCACCATCTGCCGCTCGGCGATCGAGAGTTCGCCGACGGTCCGCATGACGTCGATCCTGTGGCCAGCGAAAATCTCGTCGAGCTTGGCGCGAACGATTGCCGCCGCCTGTCGCCGCCAATTCCAGCCGGCAAGGCCGCGATGGACCACCCGCATGTTCTCGACGACGGTGAGATTGGGCGCAAGTGACAATTCCTGAAAAACGCAACGTATTCCGTAAGCGCGCGCTGCGTTGATGCCGTGCACGCTGTCGTCTCCCTCATAGGTGACACTGCCCTCGTGTGGGCTGAGACCGCCGTTGATGACGTTGACGATCGTCGACTTGCCAGCGCCATTATGACCGACGAGCCCGATGCACTCGCCGGCATGAACCGTCAGGTCGGCGCCATCGAGCGCCTTCACAGCACCGAAATGCACCTTGATGCCATGGGCAGAGACGACGGCCTGCGGGCCGGCATCCTGTCTCTTCAAAACATTGTCTTTCGCTGCAATCATGGATCGTCCGGATCGGGCGTTGCATCAGCAGGCGCCACCTTTTATCGGCGGCGCCCGTCTCTACGGTTCGCAGATATCGGTTACTTCGCCGCCGCGATGACTTTCTTGGCGTCGTCGAGCGTATACTCGACGTTCGCAACACCGCCCGCCTGCGTGTTGGCAAGGTTGGTTTCGAGATTGTCCTGATCGATGCGCAGGAATGGTACGACCAGATCCTTCTTCACCTCTTGACCGTCGAGAATCTGCTGGGCAACCCAGAAGGCCAGCGTGGAGACGCCTGGCGCGATCGAGACCGACATGGTCTCGTAGCCACTGGCATCCTTCTCCTTCTTCCACCAGGCAAGCTCGTCCTGGCGGTTGCCCATGACGATGGTCGGCATCGGACGCTTGGCGGCGGCAAAGGCCTGAGCGGCACCGTAGCCGTCGCCGCCCTGGGTCACGACCGCGGCAATATCGGGAAGGCTGGGCAGAATGCCGGCAACCGCTCGCTGGGCGACATCCTGAGCCCAATCGCCATGAACTGAACCGACGATCTTGAACTGCGGGTATTTGGCGGCAGCTTCATGGATGCCGGCCGAGATCTCATCATCGACGGAAACGCCTGCAAGCCCGCGGATTTCGAGCACATTGCCGCCTTTGGGCATCTTCTTGGCGAGATATTCGATCTGGCTGGCACCCATGCCCTTGAAGTCGACGGCGATGCGCCAGGCGCAGGGTTCGGTGACGATGCCATCGAAGGAAACGACGACGATCTTGGCATCACAGGCTTCCTTGATCGCGCCATTCAGCGCCGTCGGCGAGGCAGCATCAATGACGATCGCATCATAACCCTGCAGGATCATGTTCTGGATCTGGGCGGCCTGTTCGGTGGCCTGGTTTTCAGCCGTCGTGAACGGGTCGGCCGCGGCAACGACACCGGCCTTGACCGCTTCGCCCGTAGCCTTCTGCCAGCTGGTCAACATGGCCTGACGCCAGGAATTGCCGGCATAATTGTTCGATAATGCAATTTTCTTGGATGACGTATCGGCAAAGGCAGCCCCCGGCGCGGCAACGCAAGCGATGACGGCGGACGCCATAAGCATCTTGGCAATATTCATTTTTTCCTCCCAAAGCGCCTGTACTTCATCTTCCAGGCCAAGATTTTCGAGCGTGCTCCTCAACGAACGATCGAAAATAATATTTGCACTGAAGGTTGCCCTGTCAGTAGAAACAGGATGTCCGAGATTGTGACGCTTGTACAGGCGCTTAAAGGGCGGGACCTTGCGGGATCCCGCAGAAAAGATGCGCAAATCCGCAAGACGGATCTCTCGGATCGGCGCTTAATAGTGCCGGAATTTGCATGCTGCGAGCGACCGGAGGAGCATAGGTCGGCGCATTGCCTGGGAGGGCGTGTCTTGCGCGATCTGGCGCCGCAATCGGTCTTCGACCATTATCTCAACATATCGAGGCTTCTCGCCGGCCAACTCGACTTTCACTCGGTCATCCAGGCGGTCGCCGCCGAGATCAGCCACGTCATCCCGCATGACCATCTGGATGTCTGCATCATCCTGATGGACGAGCAATTTCATACCGCCTACGAGAGCGGCTTGGAAACGGACTGGGGTCGCCGTTTTCCCGCACCCGTGAGCAATAGCCCCATCCGCACGCTTCTATGGGGCGAGACGGACTACCTCTTGACCGACGACGCCTGGAATGATCCCCAATTCCATTTCCAGGGCGCGTTTTCACATCCGATCTTTCATCAATCGCTGCATAGCCGTCTGCACGTGCCTCTGAAAGTCCAGGGGCATGTCATCGGTGCGCTTTCCTGCTCGAGCCACCAGACCGGCTTCTACACCATGCAGCACGTCGAAAGCGCCCGCGTCATTGCCGATCTGCTGGCACCCCATTTCTTTGCAATCCGCGCCGCCGACCAGGCTAAACGCTCGGCAATCGTGGAAGCCGAGGCTCGGGCCCGCGAAGAGGGCCTGCGCCTCGGCGCCCTGAAATTGACTGAGGCCCTGGAAGCCGAGCGGCAGCGCATCGGCATGGACCTCCACGACCAGATTCTGGCCGACCTGACCCGCCTCTCAAGGCGGCTGGAGCGACTCGCGCGACAGCCCGATGTCACCGGCGAAGCGCTTGAGCCGCTCTTTCGCGGGCTGCAACACAGCATGCACGATCTTCGCCAGATCATCGAGGAGGCCAAGCCCTCCGTCCTTCAACTGTTCGGTTTCGCGCAGGCGATCGAGAACCATCTCGAACGGTCGATCCAGGAGAGCGGCGCGACTTTGATCTGGACACTGAACGACGAGACCGGCGGCGCGATCGACTGCCTTGAACAGTCGGTGTCCATTGCCCTATTCCGCATTGCGCAGGAGGCCATCAACAACGCCATTCGCCATGCCCAGGCCGGCAACATTGCGGTTCATCTGAAAGCACCCGAGGGTGCGGTCACCATTGATGTCGTGGATGACGGTGTCGGACTTGGAAATACCCGCAGATTATCGGGCGGCGGTATCGAAAATATGCGGACGCGTGCGCGCCTGATTTCGGCACGCTTCACGATCAAGGCCGCAGCAGCCTCCGGTGGAACGATCGTCAGTGTCAACCTGCCTGCCAAGGCGCAGACGGCCGGAGGAGCCGCCGCATGAAGGTTCTGATCATCGAAGACGATCCGCTCCATCGCTCCTATCTCAACGAAGCGATCCGCGCCGCACTTCCCGAATGCGATGGCGTGCTGGAGGCAGAAAATGGCAATACGGGCGAACGGCTGGCGCGGGATTTGAGGTCGTCTCATATCGTCATGGATCTGCAGATGAGCCAGCGCAACGGCATCGAAGCGGCCCGCACGATCTGGAAGGAGCGACCGGAGACGCGCATCCTTTTCTGGTCAAACTATTCAGACGAGGCCTATGTTCGCGGCGTTTCGCGCATCGTGCCTGCCGGCGCCGTCTACGGATATGTTCTGAAATCCGCCTCAGACGACCGCCTGAAGCTGGCGCTTCGCAGCATCTTCATCGAAAGCCAGTGCGTTATCGACCGTGAGGTGCGCGGCATGCAGCAAAAGAGCCTCGGCAACGTCAACGGTTTCACCGAGGCCGAATATGAGATCCTGATCGATATCGCCCTTGGATTGACCGATCGCGCGATCGCCCAGCGGCGCAATCTTTCGGTCCGCAGCGTTCAGAACCGATTGCAGCAGCTCTATGTGAAACTCGGTGTCTATCAGCCGCTCGGCGGTCAGGATGATGATAGTCGTTTCAATCTGAGAGCGCGCGCGGTTGCCGTGGCGTTCTTAAGGAAACTTCTCAATCACAGCGCGCTCGAACGTGCGGAAGCCGATCTTTCCGCCTGGCTGGCGCGCCAACCACGCAACTGAAAGCAAGCCCTGCACTGAAGTCGATCGTGCTTGACGTCTTCCCTCGAATAATTGTCTATTGCTAGCAATAGACATTAATCCAACCATATGGAACTTCCTATGTCCGCCGTTTCGCCTGTCATCCTGCTCAACCCCATCGACGATGTCGCGGTCGCTCGCGCGATGATCCGCGCCGGCAGCCCGACCGGCATCGACGGCTTGATCGCGGCAGACCAGATCCCGCGCGGTCACAAGGTGGCAGTCCGCGATATCCAGGTCGGCCAGGAGATCCGCAAATTCGGTCAGCCGATCGGCGTCGCGACACAGTTCATTCCGGCCGGCGGCCACGTCCATCTACAGAACCTGGCCGTGATCGAATCCGACCATCCCTACCAGTTCAGCGTCGATATCGAAGAGACGGGCATGTTGCCGCAAGAGGACTGTCGGACCTTCATGGGCTTCGACCGCGGCGCCGGCGGCGTCGGCACGCGCAATTTCATCGGCATCATCACGACGGTCAATTGCTCGGCAACCGTCTCGAAATATATTGCCGAACATTTCAATCGCACCGGCGGGCTTGAGGGCTTCGACAATGTCGATGGTGTCGTGGCGCTGACCCACGGCGGCGGCTGCGCCATCAACACTCAGTCGGAGGGCTACCGCTATCTGGCCCGCACTCTTCAGGGCTATGCGCGGCACCCGAATTTCGGCGGCATCCTGATGATCGGCCTTGGCTGCGAAACCAATCAGATCGCACCCATCCTGGAGCATTACAAGCTTGAGGAAGGAAACCGCCTGCGCACCATGACGATCCAGGATCTCGGCGGTACCCGCAAGACAATCGCGGCCGCTTCCGAAATGATCAAAGACATGTTGCCCGAGGTGAACTCAGCCAAGCGCACCGTCCAGCCGCTTTCGGGGATCAAATTGGCCCTGGAATGTGGCGGCTCCGATGGCTATTCCGGAATATCGGCCAACCCGGCGCTCGGCTATGCCTCCGATCTTCTCGTGCGCAATGGCGGCACGTCGGTTCTGGCGGAAACGCCGGAGATTTACGGCGCGGAACATCTGCTGACACGCAGGGCGGTTACGCCCGCCGTCGCAGAAAAGCTACTCTCCCGGATCGACTGGTGGCGCGACTATACCCGCCGCAACGGTGCGGAACTCAACAACAACCCTTCCTATGGAAACAAGCTCGGCGGGTTGACGACCATCCTCGAGAAGTCGCTCGGAGCCGTCGCCAAGGGCGGCTCAATGCCGCTGAAGGCCGTCTACGAATATTCGGAGATCGTCGATGAACCCGGTTTCGTCTTCATGGACACGCCCGGCTATGATCCCGTCGCCGTCACCGGCCAGGTTGCCGGCGGCTGCAATGTGATCTGCTTCACGACCGGTCGAGGCTCCGTCTCCGGCTTCAAGCCGGCGCCCTGCGTCAAGATCGCCACCAATACCGAGATGTACAACCATATGCGCGAGGATATGGACATCAATTGCGGAGACATCGTCAGCGGTGACGACACGATCGAGGCGGCCGGCGAGCGGATCTTCGAAGAAATCATCGCTGTCGCCTCCGGAAAGAAGACACTCAGCGAGATCTTCGACTATGGCGACAATGAATTCGTTCCCTGGCAGGTCGGCGCCATCACCTGATGCCGCTCCGCATTAGAGGATGAAACTGTATTCATCCGGCTGGTAGTGCTCGCGGATATAGGCGGCACGCGCCTGTACATTGGGCTGAGAATTGCTGATGTGATCACGCATCGCTTTCTTCAGCCCTTCCTCATCGCGCTTTTGCACCATCTTGAAGACACCGATATGCTCGGAGAGGAAAGGCTCGTATTCCGGCCTCTTGATGCGGCTGCCGACGATGTGCTTGCTGAGGGTCAGGATGCAGTGAGTCCGCTTCAGGATGCTCAGGAACTCCTTGTTCGGGCAAGCCTGC
The DNA here is from genome assembly GCF_009176305.1 of Martinezella dioscoreae. Taxonomy (GTDB): domain Bacteria; phylum Pseudomonadota; class Alphaproteobacteria; order Rhizobiales; family Rhizobiaceae; genus Rhizobium; species Rhizobium dioscoreae. The sequence goes on from NZ_BLAJ01000002.1 coordinate 66,352, forward strand.
AGGCTGCGCAGATGAAGGTCCAGCTCCAGCTCATACATGGTCGAGGCCGATACATCGGGATAATCTGCAAGCGCCAGCGCCAGCCTCGAAAGCATCGCGTCGGCATGTTGGTTCGAAAGGCCGCCCAAGGCACTTGCAAGTGCCGCCGGCTCGATTTGCTCGCGCACCTCGTAGAGGTCGCGAATGCGCTGGCTGTCGAGCGGTACGATCGACCAGCGGAAATTATCGTCCTTTTCGGTGATGCCGAGCGTTTCAAGCTTCAGCAGTACGTCGCGTGCTACCCCACGCCCAACGCCGAAATGCCGTGCGAGCTCGTTTTCATTGATGCGATAGCGGCCGAAAAAGGAGCGATAGACGACGATGCTCTCGACATCTTCATAGAGCGCCTGCCAGGCGAATATCGGCCTGTCGTCATCCCCGTCGAACATTTTGCCGAGATAGTCCGCAAGTTTGATCCGCCTCGGAAGAGTCCCTGTCTTGCCGACAATAAAACCGCGGCCATCAAACCGTGTGATCAATCCATCCTCGAAGAGGAGCTGGAGTGCCTGACGTACCGGCGCCCGGCTGCTGTCTATCAAGCCCGCAAGAGCGGCCTCGGTCAACACTGCGCCCTCGGGCACCGTCCCATCGAGAATCTCGGCCTTCAGCCGCCCGAAGAGCTCCTCATAGAGACTGGTTTTGCGCGAACCGCCGTTCCCTAGCCGTGATATGCCCATGTCGTCCCATATTTCGCGTCCGAGTCTGTAACTTCTATGGAGAGCATCTCGCTAACTATAGAAGAGCAACGATTCCAAAGCGGCTCCGATATCTGACGGAAAAATTCGATTGCCTTCCTCACCCTGCTTAGAACCAGTGACGTAAATATCCATAACATGCTTTCGACACTTCCACGAAAATCCGATGTCGCTGATCGGGCCTGAAAAGTGGCGCCCGGCATATCCTGGATTCCGGCTTTAATCGTTCAGTTGCTCCCGAACCTCTTCGGCCGCGACCATCGGCTTTCGCTCATCGAGAGCTATCACCGGGATGTTTTTACTGAATAAGAGACGCCAAGCCGATACCGATCATGCATATCAGCAGCCCTGCAGAGATGAAAAACAGGACCAGAGGTGTATAATTCGACATCAGGTCCTCCTTTCGAAGTTACGCTGCGTGTCGCCGTGGAGGGAAAGCAAATTACCCTTCGTGGGTATTGAAGCGGTTCATGACATTCCGCTCCTCGCCAGAACCGAACGAAGGCTCGTCGTCTAAATCTACGCGGGCGTGCGCTTTTGGTTCCGATAATCGCCAGGATGTTTAGGCAAATCCATCTCACTCGCCTCCGTAGCCCTAGATGCAATGCCCAGTCCTTGCCGAAGGACGAAAATTCCCATGGCCGACATATCAGCCAAGGGAATGCCTCCTGCCGATAGCTGAAGCCTATCCAGAGGTTGCCGATCATCGGGAACCCACCGATCGACCCTGCCATCTCTCGATCACCCAATGCTTCGGTGGCTCAGGACGTATAATTTCAGGAGGGTGTCGCACGGCATGATCTTTTATCGTGCAGCCGACTATTAAAACATCATTGCTCGATCTAATAATCTATTAAAAATATAGATTATAACAATTGACGTTGCCGACGACATCAAGGAAATTCGCGATGACCCACAATCGTCCCCGACGCCTGAAGACATTGACCGGAGCAAGCAGCGTCATTTCCGCCGGAAACGACACAAGCCCCGTCACCGGCATCAAGCGTGCCATCGAGCTCGCCCGCAAGGCGGAAGCGGAAAAGATCACCGGGCTGTTCACGGCCGACCTGCTCCATATCGACCCGGCGGGACTTGCCGGAACCGCCGGCATCCAGGAGCCGATTATCGCGCTTGCCGCCTTGAGCCAGGTGACGTCACACATTGGCCTGATCGCCACCGTCTCTACCACCTTTCACTATCCCTACAATCTGGCCCGCCAGATCGGCACGCTCGACCATGCAAGCGGCGGGCGCGCCGGCTGGAATGCCGTGACCTCCTCTGTCGGCGAGGAGAATTTCGGCGAGACATTGCCAAGCCCGGAGGAGCGCTATGAGCGGGCTGCTGAATTCATCGAAATCGTCAATGCGCTTTATGATGCCAATGAACGGAATGCCGCCGAACGCAAGGCGTCCGGGGCGATCGGTATCGATCCGGCAAAATTCCATCCGATCAACTATCGCGGCAAGCACTTCCAGGTCGACGGTCCCTTGAACGTGCCGCCTTTGCCACAGGGTCGCCCCGTCCAGTTCCAGGCGGGCCAGTCGGAAGCCGGTGTCACCGTCGGCGCACGATATGCCGAGGTGGTCTATACCTCGCAACCCAAGCTCGAGGATGCCATCGCTTTCGCCACGGAACTGCGGCGTCGCGCGACAAGCTTCGGGCGCGCAGCCGGCCTCCCCTTCATCATGAATTCCTTCCATTCGGTGATTGGCGATTCCGATGCGGATGTTGCAAGACGCCTGAAGGAGAAGCATGAGCGGATCGACTACGAACAAGGTCGCCTGAAACTGGCGGACATGCTCGGCGGCGATCTCGATCTTTCCGAACTGCCGCTCGACAAGCCTTTGCCGGAGGCACTTCTGCCTGAGGTCACCAGCATCAACCGACGGCGCGGCCGCGTGGAAATCTTCCGCCGCTATGCGCGTGAAGGGCTGACCTTGCGGCAGCTCATCATTCAGGCGCAGGAAACCGGGCACTGGTCGGTCGCCGGCACGCCGGAGCAGCTTGTCGATGCGATCGAGGAACGCTTTCGGGCCGGAATTCTCGATGTTCTCTCGCTCCACGGCTTCGGCAATCCGGACCAGGAGGACCTGCTGGTGAACAGGCTGCTGCCCGAGTTGCGGCGACGGTCGATCATCGACACCGATTATGTCGGAGACGATTTCCGTTCGAATCTGGAGCTCCCGCCCTATGTAGTTGCGGACGGCGCGTTGAACTCGGCCAGGCGCGCCTGATCCGTTCCCGGCTAATGGTCACAACAACTTGCGGTAAGGCTTTGAGCCTGTTGCCGCCGAATGGCACGAAGATCGTCGTGCAACCGGAGCTGCCCTTCTCAAATGGGAAAACAAGGGCGAGCCGACCGTGTTTTTGATGGCTGGAAGGCTCACCTCGATCAGGGCTTCAGCTGAAACCAGAAGTAACCGTAGGGCTGAAACATGATCGGATAACGATGCTTGCCCACAGCCGGAAATACCGTCTTCCCAAACAGCTCCCTGGGACGACTGCCCGAATATTGATGTAAATCGAGCATGGCGGCCTGAGCGATATTTGACAGGTTCGCAACGCAAAGAATGCATTCGCCTTTATATTCTCTGACATATGCGATGACGGCCGGGTTTTCCGTGCTCACAAAGCAAATCGCGCCCCTTGCGAAGGCTTGATGCGCCGATCGGATTGCCAGGATGCGACGAACCCAGTTCAGAAGCGAATGCGGGTCCTTCTCCTGTGCGGCGACATTGATCACCTGGAAGCCGAAACGGGGATTATCGAGGAGCGGCAGTGCGAGGGTCTTTGGATCGCCGCCCGAAAATCCGGCATTTTTGCCGCTGGACCATTGCATCGGTGTGCGAACACCATCTCTATCTCCCAAATCGACATTGTCGCCCATGCCGATCTCATCGCCATAGTAAAGCACAGGGCTACCGGGTAAAGAGAACAACAACATGTGGAGAAGCTCGACGCGACGCCGATCCTGATCCATGAGCGGCGACAAGCGACGCCGGATGCCGAGATTCAATCGGGCGCGTTCGTCGGAAGCATAGGTGTCCCAAAGAAAATTGCGCTCGGCCTCGGTGACCATTTCCAAGGTCAGCTCGTCATGGTTTCTGAGGAAAATGGCCCACTGGCATTCCTCAGGGATGCCATCGGTCTGCTGCACCATGGTGATGATCGGCTGGGAATTTCCCATTGCAACCGCGGTGAATATTCGCGGCATCAGCGGGAAGTGGAAGGCCATGTGGCATTCGTCCCCTGTTCCGAAATAGTCCCGTGCCTGATCCGGCCATTGATTTGCTTCTGCAAGGAGTATGACGCCGGGATAGCTTGCCTCGAGCGTCTTTCTGATGTGCTTGAGCAGCCTGTGCGTTTCAGGCAGATTCTCGTTATTGGTGTTTTCTCGCTCAACAAGATACGGAACGGCATCAAGGCGAAAGCCGTCCACGCCGAGATCGAGCCAGAAGCGCATGATATCCAAAACCGCTTCGATGACGGCAGGATTGTGATAGTTCAGATCCGGCTGATGGGAGTAGAAGCGATGCCAGAAATAGGCGTTGGCAACCGGGTCCCAGGTCCAATTGGATCTCTCGCTATCGACGAAAATGATGCGTGTTTCCGCAAACTTGTCGTCCGTTTCCGACCAGACGTAGAAATCCCGTTCCGGAGACCCGGCCGGCGCGTTTCGGGCACGCTGAAACCAGGGATGCTGATCGGAGGTATGGTTGAGAACCAGCTCCGTAATGACATGCATGTTGCGGGCATGGGCCGCCTCCACGAACCTTCTGAAATCGTCGAGCGTGCCGAATTCCGGGCTGATGCTTTCATAATCGAGCACGTCATAGCCGTCGTCACGGCGGGGAGATGGATAAAACGGCAAAAGCCAGATCGTGTTGACACCTAACGATGCCAGGTAATCCAGTTTGCGCGTCAATCCGGCGAAATCGCCAAATCCATCTCCATTGGCGTCGAAGAACGACTTCACATGGAGTTGGTAGATGACAGCATCCTTATGCCAGGATGCATAGCGAAGCTCGCGTTCGGTTTCGCTCAATCGGCAGCTCCCTCGGCAACCATAGTTTCGGTCAGGCGCGACAGGTTCTGGCCACAAAACTAATACTGCCTGTTGTCTCTTCAAGATTGCCCGGGGGAAATCTACGAGCCCGAAGCCAATGTTGGCCCCGTGACGGGGAACATGACGGCAGCTCGCTTGTTCGGATTCCAGCGCCGGCAAGCTCAGCCTTTCAGGGTTGCTGACGGCACCGCGAATTTCAACGAGGAGTGCAGCAATGCCCAAAGGTAAATCGAAGAAATGGTCACAGCACGTCAATGAGACCAGTGATGCCATGGACCTGAAGAAAGGCGTATTCAACGAGCGCAGCGCCAAGAAAATTGCCGATTCACTCAAAGAATCCGCCGAAAACAGCGACCGCCGCAAATCCAGTCCGTTTCGATCCGCCATGTCGATGTTGAACTTCTATATCAATCGGGCGGGCGATCAGCTTTCGAAATCCCGGCGCGCAACGCTGGAGAAGGCAAAAACCGAACTCCGCAAGGATTTTGGCCGCGATCCCTGAGGAGCTGGGTTCAGAGCTAAAGTCATCAGAACCATGATCGCTCCCCTCGATTGGATCACGCCCCTCAAGCATCGAAGGAGGCATCCCCTACTTTCGGCTCGCCATTTCGAGCAGGGTGTCTAAGCCGCGCTGATATTTTGCGGCGTCCTTGCCTATCTGCTCGCTTTGCCAAAGATTGTCCTCAAGGTCGGCCCGCTTGACGGGCAAAGCCAGCACATTCGCTGCCGCACGATGGATGAATTGCTCGTCCGGCTCGCCCGGCCGCCGCGTTAAGGCATCGACGGCAGATAGAATCCTTGTCGGGAAGCCCTCTTCCTGCAGACGATCGAGCGTCCATCCTCTTCCCTTTTCGACGACATCATGAAGATAGGCGACCGTGCGGGCCTCGTCACCGGAAACCAGCAGTGCGACGCGTTGGCAATGCTCAAAGAAAGGCCGTCCAGTCTTGTCCGTCTGCCCTTCGTGCGCCTCGAGCGCGATATGGATGGCTTGGTCAAGATGTTTCACGGTAAAAGCTTTCCGGGTCGTTGATATCGCTTGCTGGCGGATATGTCGCGAAATCGTATGTTTGCAGCCGTTTGGATGGCGCGCGATTGACGACATAATCGGCGCCGCCTCGTCTGAAAGACAGATCAGCCAGAGAACCCCCTTGACCGCGGATAGTTCCTCCCTCCGCAATAGAAAAACATCGAGTAAGCTCGATTGGCCTATCGGATTTGCGATTCTGCCATGCTGACGCCGGATTTTTCTGGTGTGTGTCGGCGCCGGGTTTAGAAGGGCACATCATGGAATTCCTCAATTGTTACATTGATCGACCGCTGCTGCGCGGCGGATCGGCAGTCATGCAGCTATGGCACAGACAGACAGGCCATTCTCCGCAGAAGCTCTTCCCTTTGTGGAACCTCATCGTCATACTTGCCCTTCTGTCGGCATGCGGCCTGTTTTTAAACGGCCCTATCTACGTTTTCGGGCTCGGCACGCTCTTGATGCTTTCGCTTCCGTCACTGCGGCTGTTGGCCCTGGGCCGGGTGGGACGGATTTACGATATGCGGTCCTATCGGGCGCTCGCGGCGACAGCCACGCGCAAGCGTGAAACAGAATGGGCGGTACGCCTGACCGTTTTGTTCACCGCCGTAATCTTCCCCCTCTGTGTCTCTGCCGGTGATGAGGCCGCAAGCTCATTCCTGCTTGGCGCCAGCCTTTGGTTTGTGCTGACGGCACCGGCAAAGATGTATCTGGACGCCGCCGAGCCGCCGCCACCTGGCAACGGCGGCGAGCAGGCCTGGTCGAGACAGGCAACCGCTGCAGTGTGACGCTTCCCAGCATCCACAGGAACAAACCACTCACAATTCCGTTCTCCTTGCAGCAACCAATGGAGAGCGAAATGCTTTATTATGCACTGATATTTCTCGTCGTAGCTTTGATTGCAGGTGCGCTCGGCTTCGGTGGCATAGCAGGCGCATCTGCGTCCATCGCACAGGTCCTGTTCTTTATCTTCCTCATCTTCTTCGTGGTGTCGCTGATCATGAATGTGATGAGACGCTGAGGAGAAAGGCGAAGGAGAATGTCATGAAGCGCTCAATCATTACCGCAGGGATCCTGCTCCTTGCCACCGGCGCCTTCGCCCAGTCGGCTGCCGAAAAGACCGGAGTCAATTCGCTCGTAGGCGCCGCACCGGCGGCGCAGGATTTCGTCAATGAAGCTGCGAGCAGCGACATGTTCGAAATCGAAGCCAGTAAGCTTGCTCTGCAGCGGGGCGATGATCAGACGAAGGCTTTTGCGCAGCAAATGGTCGATGATCATCAGAAGACGACGATGCAGTTGAAAGATCTGATAACGAGCGGCAAGGCGAAGGCGACGCTTCCCAGCGATATGACGTCCAATCAGAAAAAGATGCTGACCAGGCTCCAAAAGCTGCAAGGAAGAGAATTCATTCAGCGCTACGATTCCGACCAACGTTCAGCTCACGCCAAAGCCGTCGATCTTTTCAAACGATATGGCGAAAAGGGAGACAGTGCTGCTTTGAAAGCATGGGCCGCGAATACGACACCTACGCTCGAACATCATCTGCAGATGGCCAAGCAATTGGGAAAATAGGTCCCGAGGCGCCAGGCTCGCAACGTCGCGCATGACGTCAATCCAATATCGGGAAGCACGCCGGTCAGCGCAGCGACGAAATCCGAAACTGCGGAACAATGCCGTTTCGGCATCGTTGAATATCATCGTGAAAATGGAGCATCCCCATGAGCCCGCGTGCGCAATGGAAAGGATATCTCAAATTCGGGGAGGTCAGCTGCCCGGTCGCGCTCTATACGGCAGTTTCCACCTCGGAACGGATTTCCTTTCACACGCTGAACCGGGCGACCGGCAACCGGGTCAGGCGCGAATTCATCGATAGTGCGAGCGGAAAGCCGGTGCCGCGCGAGGATCAGGTCAAGGGTTACGAACTCAACAAGGACGATTACGTCATCCTTGAGCCCGAGGAAGTCGCCGCGGCGGTGCCGGAAAGCGATAAGGTCCTGCATGTACAAGCCTTTCTGGCATGCGATGAAATCGATGATGTCTATTTCGACCGGCCCTATTATCTGGCCCCTTCCGCTCCGGCGAGCGCAGAAGCGTTCGCGCTGATCCGCGAAGGGATGCGCAAGAAGCAGGTTGCCGCCATTGCCCGCACCGTTCTGTTTCGCCGCCTTCGGACAATGATGATCCGCGCCCATGGCGCGGGGCTGATCGCTACGACATTGAATTTCGATTATGAAGTTCGCTCGGCACAGGAAGCTTTCGAGGACGTGCCCGATATGAAGATCAAGGGCGAAATGCTCGATCTCGCCAGACATATCATCGCCACCAAGAAAGGCAGTTTCGATGCCAGTGAATTCGATGACCGCTATGAGGCCGCGCTCGCTGAATTGGTAAAAGCCAAGATCGAAGGCAAAAAGATCCCGCAACGCAAGCCGGCGAAAGTCGCCAAGGTTACCGATCTTATGGAGGCTCTGCGCCAGAGCGCCGGCATGGCTGGCCAAGGCAAGACAGGCGCCCAACATCCCGCCAAGAAATCGCGTGCGGCATCCGGCAAGGCAGCAAAATCGCGTGCCGCCGCCTCCTCGCGGACACAACGCAAGGCGAGCTGATCATGGCGTTGGAGATCTATAACCGCAAACGCGATTTCACCAGAACATCGGAACCAAAGGGCCGCGCGAGCAGGAACAAGGCCGCATCAGCCGGCAACAGCTTCGTCATCCAGAAGCACGATGCGCGCCGGCTCCACTATGATTTTCGCCTCGAATTGGACGGCGTGCTGAAGAGCTGGGCGGTGACCAGGGGGCCAAGTCTGGTGGCCGGCGAGAAGCGGCTCGCGGTACAGACCGAAGATCATCCCCTGGAATATGGCGGCTTCGAAGGCACGATTCCGAGGGGCGAATATGGCGGTGGCACCGTCATCGTCTGGGACAAAGGTACGTGGACGCCGCTTGGCGACCCCCACAAGGGACTGGCAAAAGGACATCTCGAATTCGAGCTTCACGGAAAAAAACTCGGCGGCCGGTGGCATCTGATCCGCATGGCCGGAAATCCGCGTGAGAAGCGGGAAAATTGGCTGTTGATTAAAGGCGAGGACGATGCGGCCCGCCCGGAGGGTGCGCCCGATATCCTCGAAGAGCAGCCGGAATCGGCAAAGACGGGACGGGTCATCGATGAGGTTGCAGGCGAAAAGCCGGGCTGGTCGTCCAAAACGGGCAAGATTGATCGCAGGATAGCCCGAGCCAAGGATGAGAGCTTCAACGACAAGGGCAAGAATAAAAAGAAGCCGAGCAAAGCTGCGCCCGAGCGGGAAGCCGATGCGAAGCCCATTGAGCCATCCGCTTTAAAGGACGCCAGAAAGGCTGCCCTGCCGGCATTTGTCGAACCCGCCCTGGCGACACTGGTATCCAAGCCTCCCACGGGCAAGCGCTGGCTTCACGAGATCAAATTCGACGGCTATCGGCTGGAGGTTCGCATCGAGGCAGGCCGCGTCAAGCTGCTGACGCGCAGCGGCCTCGACTGGACCCAGAAATTCGGCAAGGAGATCATCAGCGCCCTCAAGGATCTCCCCGTCGGCACAGCCATCATCGATGGCGAACTGGTCGTCGAGCCGGCTGCCGGCGCCTCAGACTTCTCCGCCCTGCAGGCCGACCTCAGCGAAGGGCGCAGCGACCGTTTCGTCTTCTACGCATTCGATCTGATCTACCTCGATGGCTATGATCTAACTGCCTGCCCCTTGGTCAGCCGCAAGGACTTGCTGCAGAAGATCATTTCGTCCGAAACCGGGATCCTCCGCTTCAGCAGCCATTTTGACGAGAATGGCGATCTGCTGTTGAACCATGCCTGCCGGTTGAGCCTGGAAGGGATCGTCTCCAAGATCGCCAGCGATTCCTATCGCTCCGGCCGCGGCAAGACCTGGGTCAAATCGAAATGTTCGTCACGACAGGAATTCGTCATCGGCGGCTGGGTGCCTTCGACGACATCGAGAAACGCGATCGGCTCGCTGGTTCTCGGCGTCTACGAGCATGGCAAGCTGCAGCATGTCGGCCGCGTCGGAACCGGGTACACACACACAGTCGCCAAGCAGCTCTTCAAAAGGCTTACCCGCCTGAAGGCAGAGGAAAGTCCTTTCGCATCCAGGCTGACGGCAGAAGAACATCGCGGTGTCCGCTTCATACGGCCCGAACTGGTCGCGGAAGTCGAATTCCGTGCGTGGACGGCCGACGGCCATCTGCGTCATGCGTCCTTCCGTGGCTTAAGAGAAGACAAGAATCCACTCGACATCGTTCGCGAAACACCGAAATCAGCCGCCAAGACCTCGACTGAAAGGCCGTCGCGAACCAGCATCTCCCTGACCCATGGCGATCGTCTCTATTGGCCGGACGAGGGCGTTACAAAAGCCGGACTTGCAGATTACTACACGGAGGTCTGGCGTTACATGGGACCTTTTGTCGTCGGCCGACCGCTTGCGCTCGTGCGCTGCCCGAACGGGATCGGCGGCCAGCATTTCTTCCAGAAGCACGCCTGGAAGGGCATGAACCGGAACATCGCATTGGCGAAGGATCCGCAAGGTGAGGAGCCATATGTGAACATCAACGACCTGAGCGGCCTGATCGGCCTCGTACAGGCCGCTGTCCTGGAGATCCATCCCTGGGGATCGATGGTCGGCAATTGGGAAAAGCCTGACATGATCATCATGGATCTCGATCCTGGTCCGAATGTCGCATGGACAGAGATCATCGCCGCCGCGGAAGAGACCGGCGAACGGCTGAAACGGGCGGGTCTCGTTCCCTTCGTCAAGACATCCGGCGGCAAAGGGCTGCACATCGTCTGCCCGCTGGTCGCCAAAGCCGAATGGCCTGCCGTGAAAGCCTTTACCAAGGACATCGCCGACGCGATGGCCGCTGATAGCCCCGGCCGCTATGTTTCCACCATCACCAAATCGAAACGCCGGGGCAAGATCCTGGTCGACTATTTGCGAAACCAACGCGGCTCGACTGCAGTTGCGCCCTATTCGACCCGCGCTCGTCCGGGAGCCGCCGTCTCCATGCCCTTGTCCTGGGAGGAATTGAGCCCCGCCATCGGCCCCGACTATTTCACCGTGCTCAACGTGCCGACACGGCTTGCCGCGCTTCGCTCGGATCCCTGGGCCGAGTTCAGAAAAGCCGCAGAACCATTGCATCTGCCCGACGCGAAGCGCAAGCGCGGCTCATGACAGGCTCCGTCTTCCCGGCGGAAACCCCTCGATGCGGATTATCTTTTCTTTGCACCCTTTTCCTGTGAAAGGCTCTTTCGAAGCGCATCCATGATGCTGATGACATTGCCCGCGGCGGGTGCCTCTTCGGCCTTTGCCCTTGCCGGGCGCTTGCGACCCTTCTTCTTGGCAGCGATGATATCGAGAAGCTTGTCCTGGACGGGATCGGAGACCATGCTTGGGTCCCATGATTTCGTTCGCTCGTCTATCAGCTCTCCCACGAGCTTCAGCAGTTTGGTGTCGACCGATTTTGCAGGGATGTCTTCGAAGTAATCCCCTTCATCCCGGACCTCATCGCCAAATCGCAACGTCCACAGGACGATCCCTTTGTCTCGCGCTTCCAGCATGACGGCACGCTCACGGCGATACATGACGAGCCGGGATATGCCGACCATGCGGCTCGCGGCCATCGCATCCCGAATGACGCAGTAAGCCTCCTCACCAACAGCATCGTTCGGCGTCAGATAATGCGGCGTATCGAACCAGATCCATTCGATGCTGTCGCGCGGTACGAACATCTCGATATCGATCGTTCTGGTACTTTCCAACGCGACGGCATCGAGCTCTTCGTCCTCGAGCATGACATAGTCATCCTCGCCGCGCTCATATCCCTTGACCTCATCGTCTTCATCGACCGCTTTGCCCGTGACGGAATCGACATATTGGCTGACGATGCGGTTGCCCGTCTTTCTGTTCAGCGTGTGGAAGCGAACCTTCTCGTTAATGGTGGTCGCCGGAGTCATGGCGACCGGACATGTCACGAGCGACAGTTTGAGATAGCCTTTCCAGAATGATCTTGGCGCCATGAGTTTTCCTCCACCAGGAAGGGGAACGGTCTTCAGCAGGCATGGTTCCCGACCATCCATGCTGTCAAATTCCGCACTCAATGCATGCTGCCGATCCTCCGGTATTCGTCAGGACAACAGAAGCGGCGGGAACAACGCCAATTCGCCCTAGTTTGAGAACGAGCAGCCAATGGAGGATGCAATCATGGCAGAGACAGAAATCCACGACATGTTCGTCATCGGCCTTCGAAACGCCTATGCGATGGAAAACCAGGCTTTGGGGATGACAAGACCGCAACCGTCACGCTTGGAAAATTATCCGGAAGTGGCGGCAAAACTTGAACAGCACATCGGCGAAACGGAGGATCAAATCAGGCGACTCGAACGTATCCTTGAGGATTTAGACGAGGATTATCTCAACCTCAAGGATATGATCCTTTCGTTCACCAGCCCCACGACTGTCATGAGCCATGCAAGCGTAACCGACGAAGTGCTGAAAGACGCCCTCACCGATTTCGCATTCGAAAACTATGAAATCGCGGCATATAAATCACTGCTGACGATCGCCGACGCCGGAAACTTCGACGAGGCAAAACATGCTCTGCGGGAGAGCTTGGCCGAAGAGCAGGCAATGGCCAAATGGATTGACGATCATCTGCCGCAGATAACGCGGAAGTTTCTGCTGATGTGGGAGGGAGACGGACGCCTCGCGAGACAAGGGTAATCTGCTTATGTCCGGCATGGGGAGCAATTGCGGATGATCAGTTTGGCCGATGGCCCGGCTTATGCTGTCCGCTACGGATCTTTTCTTTTGCGCATTCATGAATCCATACGCCTTGATCGCAGCGTTGCTCACTTGCGGAAAAGCGTGCTGTCGCTGCTCACTCCCTTTGCAAAGGCTTTCCGGCCGAACTCGTAAGCGTCATTTTCTGAAATCGCATCATCGTCGCCAGTCTTCATGGCGACCTGCTTCCCAACATCAGGTGCGCGTCGAGGCAGGCAATTACAAAAGCTGCTCGCGACGCCTCGACGGGAATTTTGTGCGAAACCGCCGCAACGCATTTTTCCGTCGCACGCGCGTAGGACCTGCTTCGTTCGCAAGGCCATCTTCGTGACAGGAAATGGATTGCATCCTCCGGCCCCTGAATCAGACAGCCGTCTCGACTGCTGGTCGCGAGGTAGACTGGTGCGGTCCAAAGCATCTTGAATTCCACATCAATCACATTGTGCATCCAACTCTCCCATGCCGTGGATGCCCCTCCCCTATGCTCGAACCATATACGCGGCCGTTTGTTCCCGAGGCCGAGCCTGTTCGACTGTTTTCTCTGATCTATCGCATCAAGTCAGGAAACCTTTTCCGGCGGCAGTTGTTCGTGATTGAGGGTAAGAATTTCCTCTCAAATCATGTGACGCTCACCGAAAGCCCTCCTTTGACGAGCGCACAAAGACAGCTACCGTGTACAAGAACCGTGGTTCAGTTTCGGTTCACGCGCCAACACCTATAAGCAAGGCTCAATTCGGATCGAGAAATGGACGGTTTAGCGCCCCTCTATAGCCAATTGTTTTCGGGAAAGCGGCTCCTGGTGGCAGAGAGCGGTTACTTTCTGACCGACGAGGTGCGCCAAAAGCTGTGTGAACTCGGAGCGATTATAGTTAGTCCGGTCCATGATCTCGAACATGCGTCCGATCTCATCGAGGCGAATGACCTAGACGCGGCGATACTCGACCTGAATCTCGAGGCGGAACAGGTATTTCCCCTGGTCGAACGGCTCGACAGGCAAAAGATTCCCTATCTCTTCGCTCTTGGCGGAGATCCAATCGATGCAGACATGAACTTTGCGGGTTTTGTGCTATCCGAGAGGCGCGCCGCCCTCGATCATATTGCCAAGGCACTGTTCGGCATCCCGGACAAAGATACATAACGCCACGCATTACCACTCCATGCGTTGAGAAGTGCAGGCATCATCAATGCCTGTCTTCGTCAAGGTGCGCTGCCAGTTGCTGCCGGGCTCGACTGAGCCGGCTTTTCACGGTACCGATCGCACATCCGAATTTCTCGGCAGCGGCATCATAGGAGCGTCCCTCTATGACAACATATTCGAGCACGACACGGTAAGGTTCCGGCAGCAGATTGCAGGCCTCTTCCATTTCCTTGGCCCGTATCGCCCATTCTTGCGATGGCGCGGCCACCCCGGCGCCGGAAACGCATTTCGTGATTCCGGGAGCCTCGCGCCGGGCAATGCGGAACTTCGTGCAAAACGTATTGCGCATGATCGTGAACAGCCACGATTTCAGCCGGGTGCCTCGATCGAATTGGTTGAGATTGGCCAGCGCTTTCGCGAGGGTTTCCTGCACGAGATCGTCGGCGTCACTGGCGTTTCTATGAAACGAGCGTGCAAATGCACGAAGGGCCGGAATAAGCTCCACAATTTCGTTTTGCAGATCGGGGGTGCTGGGGCTATCGGTCACAATTTTTCTCCTTGAAGAACGCGCACAACGACCGTTCCAGCATTGCCGCGCAATGCGTGGTTTCAGCTGCCGTCAATACGCTAGACCGGCACCGGTGCCCTGTGGACCTCGGATAATGCCTTCATTGACCTTGATTTGAGCAGACTTGCTGTTTGCGATGCGTTCGGGAGCTTCGTTGCGATCTTAAGGCTTCGATGTTCCTTGCATCTGCTAGGGGAACGGCTGCATCTTGAGCTTGTTCCATGAGAATCTAAATAAACGTCAAAGCGCCGCGACGCCGCCACGGAGAGCGAGGCCGACGGGTGTCGGTTATCGTTCGATCGTCCCATTGCGGCGAATCTTGCGCTGGAGAAGCAGAATTCCGTAAAGCAAGGCCTCCGCGGTCGGCGGGCAACCAGGCACATAAATATCGATCGGAATGATCCGATCGCATCCGCGCACCACCGAATAGGAATAGTGATAATAGCCGCCGCCATTGGCGCATGATCCCATGGAGATCACGTAGCGCGGCTCGGGCATCTGGTCATAAACCTTGCGCAGCGCCGGCGCCATCTTGTTGCATACGGTGCCGGCAACAATCATCAGATCCGACTGCCGGGGGCTACCCCTCGGCGCGGCACCAATGCGTTCCACGTCATAGCGCGGCATCGACATCTGCATCATCTCGATGGCGCAACAGGCAAGCCCGAACGTCATCCACATCAGCGATCCGGTGCGCGCCCAACTGACAAACTCGTCCGTGCTCGTGACGAGAAAACCCTTGTCGGCGAGTTCGTTGTTGATCGTTCCCATGAAGGGATCACCAGTCGGCGCCTGGCCGGGATGTTGAAAATCGCTGATAACAGGGCGGTCTTTGTAGGAAGACATTGGTCCGTTCTCCCGTGGAAAACTCCCGAACTTGCGCGGAACAGGCTTGTTCCAGGCATGGGTGCCTTTCGGTTCGCATGACCATCCTTGTCTTTCGATACTTCGATGCCTTCAAAGTGAAACCAAACAAGTTGCTCTACGTTTGTTTCCATGAGGAAATGTCATGCATTCAATCGAGCAGCGCGACGACCGGCCTTCGAAACTACATCCTGCTTCTCTGACCATTCTCTGCCTGGGCGTGATCGTTGCGCAGGTCGACACGTCGGTTGTCAATCTGGCTGTCCAACCAATCGGCGAGAGCCTCCAGGCTTCCGTAACCCAGTTGCAGTGGGTCGTCGATGCCTACAATCTCGTCTACGCTGCGCTTCTGATCAGTGGCGGTCTGCTTGCGGATCTTTACGGACGTCGTCTGATTTTCATCGTCGGCTGCGTCATCTTCTCAATCGCAAGCCTTGGATGCGCCTTGGCTCCGACGATCACGATCCTAATCGGCGCCAGAGCGACAACCGGCCTCGGATCGGCCCTTCTGATACCGGCCTCTCTTTCGCTCATTCGAGTGATCTACCCAGACGAGCAGATTCGGGGTCGGGCGCTCGGTATCTGGGCCGGCTGCAACGGCATGTCGCTTGCCGTCGGGCCAAGCCTTGGCGGCTATCTGATCCATAATTTCGGTTGGCGGGCTGTTTTCCTCGTCGTGGTTCCCATCGGCGTGGCGGCGGCTGCCGGAGCATTGCCTTGGATCTTGGAAAGTGCGGATAAAAAGGGACGATCGTTCGACATGCTGGGTCAGCTATTGGGCATATTGTCGCTCGCCGCCATCACTCTGGCGGCAATCGAGTCCTCGCATTTTCCGATAGTATGGACGATCCTGCTGGCACTTTGCGGCTTCGGTCTGCTGGCGCTTTTCATCCTGGTGGAACGGCGCCTCGATCAGCGGGCTCTCGTGCCGCTTTCGATGTTTTCCACCGGGCGATTCAGCGGGGCGATGGCGGGAACGGCCGCAATGACGTTCGGCATGTACGGGACGCTCTTTCTGTTTCCCCTCGCCTCCCTCAGCCTCGATCGACTGCCTCCGATCGCTGTCGGGCTGGCACTATTGCCCATGGCGCTGAGCTTTGTGGCAATCTCACCCTTCTCCGGTTACTTTTCTGAACATCTGGGAAAACGGCACACCATCAGCATCGGGTTGGCGACGATAGGACTGGGGAACCTTCTGCTCGGCATTGCTTTTGGCGGTAACCTGTTCACCGCCGAGGAATTCGGCCTGCTGTTGACCGGTATCGGGATGGGCATGGCGACCGGGCCTCTTACGGCAGTCGCGGTTTCGAGCGTCGTCCGTGAGCGCGCTGGAACTGCGAGCGCACTGATCAACGTCGCACGCATGGTTGGCGCAACCATCGGCGTGGCCGCACTCGGATCGGTCTACGCGTTCTTCCGGGAGCCCGCTTTCGGGTTCATTGTGGCTATGTTTTGCGGCGGCGGTCTTCAGCTCTTCGGCAGCATGGCGGCGTGGCGATATCTCAAGCGAACGTGAATCCCACTTTTTATGCGGGTGACGTTCGACAATCCGAGCGCCATCCAAGCCATCAATGAGAAGACGCAGGCGCCATCAGCGGATCCTTGCCGACTATCTCAATCAGGAAGTCGAGGACCGTCCTGATGCGCAACGGCAGGTTCCGACGCGATGGGTAGACGACGCTGATAGCGACTCGGCTCGGCGGAAAGTCTGGCATGACGTTCACCAGCCTGCCTTCCTCGATGTCGGACCCGACAAGAATGTGGGAAAGTACGGCAATCCCATTGCCAGCCAACACCGCACGGTGGACGGCAACCGCGTTGCTGGCGACGAGGCGCGGCGCGATCCTCACGGTAACGTCCTCGGCGCCATTTGAGAACGACCATGCCCGGCCGTTTCCGGCGCGATTGTAACAGATGCAATCATGAGCGCTGACATCGTCGGGCGTTTTGGGTGCTGCCCGCTCTTGTAGATAGGAAGGCGCGGCAACGAGAAAGGCCGTCGTCCACCCAATTCTGCGGCACATCAGACTGCAGTCTGCGACCGTTCCCAGCCGTACCTCAAGATCGATCCCCTCTTCGACCAGGTCGGACGGTTCCTCGCGAAAGAGCAAGTCGACGGAAAGTCCCCGATGGCGTTCGAGCAGCATCCCGAGCCGGTCGCTGACGTAAAGCCCGAGCGGTGTCGGCAAAGCCAGCCGCACCTTGCCGGCTATGCGCCCGCCATCACGACATGTGGTTTCACTAAGCGCCTCGACCGCTTCGATGACCTTGAGTGCCATCGGGATGATCTGCTCCCCCTCCGCCGTCAGCGCCAGCGCGGTGGTCGTGCGATGCAGCAGACGTGTGTTGAGATGCGCTTCCAGCGCCGAAACCTGGCGTGAAACAGCAGGCTGCGTCAGCCTGAGATCAATCGCTGCGGCGGAAAAGGAGCCAGTCTCCACCACCCGCATGAATGTTTGCAATGCGCATACGATATCCATCCCCACCCCATACTTTTCGGCATAGGCCTTATGTTCGAACCTTAGCCCGGAAGGACTTTACTGTCCAGCAATTAAGGATATCTTTTATCCACAAGGATACTTAATATCCTTAATAACGGAGGCGACTATGACCCAGCGTTTGAATTATGCCCAGCAATCACCGGAACTCTTCAGGAAACTTTCGGAACTCAGCATGGCCCTGAAGGACAGCGCCATCGAACAGAAAATCCAGGATCTCGTTCACATCCGCGCATCGCAGATTAACGGCTGCGCTTTCTGCCTGGACATGCATGTCAAGGAAGCCAAGATCCATGGCGAGAGCGAACTCCGGCTCCACCACGTAGCCGTCTGGCGGGAATCCAATCTCTTCATTCCCCGGGAGCGCGCCGCGCTCGCCTGGACGGAAGCGGTGACGAAACTGCATGAAGGCGGCATTCCCGACGAGCTCTACGAGCGCGTGCGCGGCCAGCTTTCCGAGAAGGAAATCTCCGA
This sequence comes from Martinezella dioscoreae, assembly GCF_009176305.1. Classification (GTDB taxonomy): domain Bacteria; phylum Pseudomonadota; class Alphaproteobacteria; order Rhizobiales; family Rhizobiaceae; genus Rhizobium; species Rhizobium dioscoreae. The sequence goes on from NZ_BLAJ01000002.1 coordinate 84,538, forward strand.
TCTCACCTTCGTAATCATGGTCATCAATGCCTGGAACCGCGCCAGCATCGCCTTCAAGACCGTACCGGGCTCGGCCGACAAGGCCTACGGCCTCGACAGAGCCGGCCTCAACTGAGCCTCTCAGAAAAGGCTTCGGCAAACGATACGCGGCCGTCCCGGCGGCCGCGACCAAAACTCTCATGACAATCGTTTCAACCGTGGAGCCGGCCAAATCGGTTCCAAGATCTCGATCAACAGGAGACAAACATGGACCTGGACACTTCTCATCCCGTTAAATCAAGCCCTGACGAGCTGGTTCCGTCGCGCTATGCGGTGCAGATCGGTGATATCGAGGTACTGGTGATCAGCGACGGCGTGTTGCCGCTGCCGACCAAGATGCTGGGATACAATGCGGATGCTGCCGATCGCGCGGCCTGGCTGAATGATATGTTCCTGCCGCAGGACGCTTTCGACTGGGCGCTGAACGCGGTCGTCGTTCGCAGCGGCAAGCAGACCATCCTCATCGATGCAGGTCTTGGCTTGGACCCGGAGTTGAACCTGCCGCGCGCCGGACAATTGATCAAGCGGCTGGAAGCTGCCGGCATCGACCTTGGTTCCGTGACTGACGTCGTGCTGACCCACATGCATATGGATCATGTTGGCGGGCTGCTCGTCGATGGAGTGAAGGAGCGGCTGCGTCCGGACCTCAGTATCCATGTGGCAGCGGCAGAGGTCAAATTCTGGGAAGCGCCCGACTTCTCCCATGTGTCAATGCCGCCCGGCTTCCCGGATGCGCTTCGGGCGGCCGCGAAACAGTTCAAAAAAGAGTATGAAAACCAGCTGCAACTGTTCGATGATGAATCCCAGGTGGCACCGGGCGTGGTCGTCTCTCGAACCGGCGGCCACACACCCGGGCATAGCGTGGTTCGCGTGGCATCGGGCAAGGACCGGCTAATGTTCGCTGGCGATGCCGTGTTCGCCGTCGGGTTCGAACATCCGGACTGGCACAACGGCTTCGAACACGATCCGGAAGAAGCTGCGCGCGTGCGCGTCCGTCTTTTGCGGGAGCTGGCCGAGACCGGAGGGCTTCTGGTTGCCACCCATATGCCGTTCCCTTCGGTCGGCCATGTGGCAACCGACGGCGATGTCTTCCGTTGGGTACCGGTGTTCTGGGACTACTAACTCCCTGGTGAGCAAGCGCCGGGCCGGCGTGCAGCTGTTAGGGAGCACCTGGCTCGGCTGAGCGGATGCAAGGCATGATCTGAGCCGGCCCGTCCTTGCAACACAATCACACAGAATGAACGAACAATGCGGTGCGCGAAGCGACCGCAAATGGAGAAGCTCATGAAAATCGTCATCATCGGTGGAACCGGCCTGATCGGTTCGAAGACGGCCGACCGCCTTCGCAGGCAGGGCCATGAAGTCGTTGCCGCCGCACCGAACACCGGCGTCAATACGATTACCGGCGAAGGACTCGCCGAAGCATTGGCGGGCGCCTCCATCGTCATGGACCTCGCAAACTCGCCCTCCTTCGAGGACAAAGCCGTGCTCGAATTCTTCGAGACGTCAGGCCGCAATCTGGCGGCAGCGGAAAAGACGGCCGGCGTGAAGCATCATATCGCCCTTTCCATCATCGGCGTCGATCGCCTGCCCGAAAGCGGCTACATGCGTGCCAAGGTCGCCCAGGAAAAGATCATCCGCGACTCCGGCATTCCCTATACCATCGTCCATTCGACGCAGTTCATGGAATTCCTAAGCGGCATCGCCCAGTCCGGCACGGTCGGCGATACGGTGCGCCTGTCGCCGGCCTATGTGCAGCCGATCGCTTCCGACGACGTCGCCGACAACATGACCGTCGTGGCGAACTCCGCGGCAATCAACGGCATCGTCGAGATCTCCGGTCCGGAACGTGTCCGGCTGAATGAGCTCGTGGCCCGCTATCTGAAGGCCATGGGCGATGCCCGCAAGGTCGTGGCGGATCCGGAAGCCCGCTATTTCGGCGCAAGGCTGGAAGACGGCTCGCTCGTGTCCGATGGCAATCCGCGCCTCGGCCGCATCACCTTCGAGCAATGGTTCGCAACCTCCGCCCGCAAATGACCGTCCAACTCTTCAGAAAGGAATTCGAGATGATCAAGTCAATTCTCGGCCTCGCCCTCACCACCCTGCTGTCCACCACCGCCGTCGCACACGCTGAAGGCGAGAAGGATGCCAAGGTCACACTTGTCTACCAACACGAACTGCCGAACGTTCCTGGCAAGAGCATCAAGGGCGTCCTCGTGGAATATGGTCCGGGCGGCTTTTCCTCGGCCCACACCCATCCGAACTCGGCGTTCATTTATGCAACGGTCCTGGAAGGGGCGATCCGAAGCCAGGTCAATGACGGTCCGGTCAAAGTCTTCAAGGCCGGCGAAAACTTCTCCGAGATGCCGGGCGATCGCCATGGCGTCAGCGAGAATGCGAGCAAGACCAAGCCGGCGAAGCTGTTGGCTGTCTTCGTTGTCGACAGCAGCCAGAAAGAACTGACCTTTCCGATCAAGAAATAACCGGAGGCTGGATGGGTGCCGGAGGCGCCTGTCCCTTCCCGGTTTCAGGAAATCATCGTCGGTGAGCCCTATCATGTTTGGCGAACATCATTTTCTGCCGCTCGTCCTGATCAATCTGCTCGGGCTGGCCGGCATTCTCATCTGGCACATCCAGGGGCGCCGTCGTCCGACTGCGCGCCTCGTCGTGCAGATCCTCTTCTTTTGCTGCATGAGCCTCGTGCTCTGGCTTGCCGGAATTTCGCCTTATCACTTTGACTACGATGAGCTTCAGGATGGCGGCATCCTGCTTGCCAAATCCGCAAGGATCCTCTGGTGGCTGCATCTTGCCTGGACGATGATCGGCTTCCTTCATATCTATCTCACCCTCAACCGCCGGCCGCAGGAGGCGCATCTTCTTCAGGATCTGATCGTCGGCATTGTCTATCTCGGCGTCGCCCTGTCCGTCATCGGCTTCGTCTTCGGCGCACCCGTTGGGCCGCTGATTGCCACCTCAGGCATCGTCGTCGTCATTATCGGCCTTGCGCTGCAGAACACGCTTGCCGATGTCTTTTCCGGAATCGCGCTGGCTCTCGGTCACGCCTACGTCATCGGCGACTGGATCCAGCTCGCCGACGGCACCGAAGGGCGCGTCGTTGAAACCAACTGGCGCTCCACCAATCTGCTTTCTGGCGGATATAACGTCGTCGTCCTGCCGAACAGCGTTCTGGCGAAACAGGGCGTCACCAATCGCAGCCGCCCTGATGAGTCGCACCAGATCTCGCTGACGATACGAATATCCGCCATACACAAGCCGCGGCTCGTCGAAGAGGTCATGCTTGCCGTCCTGCAGGGCTGCGAAAGGATCGTCATGAACCCGCCGCCGGTCGTCGCGCTCAAGACGATCGACGCAATCGCCATCGAGGTCGAGCTGTTCTTCCGCGTCGCGAGCGCGGCAGGCCGCATGTCGGCACAGAACGAGATCATCGATCTCATCTACGAACATTGCAGGGCGAACGGAATATCATTGGCGATGCCGGCCCAAAGCCTCGTCTGCCCCCCGATAGGCGAACAGAAGGAACAGGCCACTCTCAGGGCGATATCATCCGGCGCGCTCTAGCACCCATTCGAAAGAGCTTTTCCAGAGTTCCGGCGGGATCTCCTTCGACAGGATGCCGACGAGGTCTGACAATTTGACGCTGCGCAGTTTCTCGCGCCACGCTTCGTCGGCCTCCCACATGATGCGCGCCACCGCACAAGGGCTGCTCTCGCAATAGTCCTTCGGGCGGCAGGGGTTGTTGGCGCGAATATTGGTGCATACGAAGGTTCGCTGCCGCCCCTCGACGGCCTCAACGATCTCCAGAAAAGTGAGATCCGCGGGCGCTCTCGCCAATCGATAACCGCCGGAGGGGCCGAGTGTCGTGTCGACAAGTCCAGCCTGAGACAGGCTCTGGAGGGCCTTGGAAAGATATTCCTTGGGAAGCCCATGGAATTCGGCGAGCGCTTTGGTGGAGAGATAGCGGCCCTCAGGCAAGCCCGCAAGAATGGCACAACAATGGAGAGCCCATTCGACTTGGCTTTTCAAAATCATAAAATCATTCCAAAGCCCGCGGCTGGCATGTATCTATCAAGGATAAAGAATATCCTTATTTGATCGCCATGTAAATAAATTCCGAGATGCAGATTTGCCTCTCGCATACTGAGCATGCATAAGCGAAACGATCTTCAGGGCTTCGAAAACATACCTTCCCCATGACGGATCGGATGGCGGTGGGGAAACGAAATCGACCCGCGCAAGGCGGCAACCTCGACCATTGCGGCCATGCCAGGCGACAGCGGCTGAAGCAGACTATCGACATTTTGATAGATCGAGGCACAACTGCTCCCTCTTGGAGCACCTTTCACTTTGACTTAGATTGCCGGCCAATGGCGAAGCCTGTTGGATCTGGCGAATAAGGCGAGGTCACCCCCCGGGACCTGATCAGGATTTATATGAAGCGGACAAGAATTGAGGATATAGCCAAAGAGGCGAAGGTAAGCAAAGCGACTGTAGATCGTGTCATTCACAAGAGAGGCTTCGTCCGCGAGGAAACGGTCCGCAAGGTTGCAGAGGCAGCGCATAAACTGGCCTATTATGCGAGTGGTCTGATCGATCGGCAACTGATCGCACCGCCTGCAAGAGTGAGATTTGGCTTTCTGCTCATAAAAGAAAGACAGGAGTTTTATCAGTCTTTCAGCAAAGAGCTGACCCGGGCGGTGGCAGACCATCAGGATTTTCGCGGTGAAGTGATCATCCGATATTCTCCGTCTCAGTCGCCGGCAGACTTTGCGGCAATCATGCGGGAACTTGCCACGCATACTGATGCGATAGCTTGCACTGCGGTCAACCATAGCATCGTCAATGAAGCCGCCCGGAGCCTGCGGCAGAACGGAATTCCCGTCTTCGCCCTGCTGAATGATTTCGGCCACGGCGCGCGTCAAACCTATATCGGTCTCGACAATCACAAGGTCGGACGCCTTGCGGCATGGATGATCGCCATGGCAAGTCGCCAGCCCGGAAAAGTCGCGATTTTTCTTGGCAGTAATCGCTGGCAGGGACACGAATTGAAGGAAGCCGGATTCCGTTCATACCTAAGCCAGTTGCGGACGGATCTCGATATCCTGGAACCGGTCATCAATCTTGAGACAAGAAAGCTCACCCATGAAACCTCCGTCGCCTTGCTTGAGCGTCATCCGGACTTGAGAGGCATCTATGTCGCAGGTGGTGGCATGGAAGGCGCAATAGCGGCGCTGCGGGAAATGCGCGCGCCCGGGGAGGTCGCCCTCATCGTCAACGAGCTCACTTCTGTCAGTCGCGCAGCCCTTTCCGACGGCTATGCGACAATGGTTATCGGCACGCCCTTGGCACAGCTTTGCCGGGACACCGTCGAATTGATGGCACAAAACGTGCTCCAGGGTCGCGTTCAAATGCCGGATGCGCATTTTCTGGAACCGCAACTTTTTCTACCTCCTTCCATCTGAGAATGAGGTGAAACACCTCAAGCGGAAGGCGCAAGAAACCTCACCGATGCGCTAATCCAAATTCCACCCGATTGCGCGCGACGGATGCTTTTGGCATTGCCTAGAGCCGCGTGACGCTCCGCTGGAGCAGCAATATCGGGATCTTGGGAGGAAACATGTTCTGGGCACTCAATCAGATTACGGCACCAAATCTTAGCTACACCGATTTCCTCGACCTGTCGGTTGCTCTCGGCTGCCAGGGCGTAGAGGTTCGCAACGACCTCAAGCGCCAGCTATTTGACGGCCTTTCGCCGGCCGAGGCAGGTCAAATGGTTCGGGAGCGAGGTTTGCGGCTCGTTGGCCTGTCCCAGGTCTATCCGTTCAATTTCTGGTCGGATGATATCGAGCGGAAGGTTCGGGATCTGATTGCAATCGCCAAGGAAGCCGGCGCTGAAACCATCAGCCTGATCCCTCGAAACGAGGGTATCGGTACCGAGGCGCAGGAGCGCAAAGCCAATCTCGAAACGTCCCTTGCCGCCATCTTACCTCTTCTTGAAGAGGCGGACCTGGTCGCACTGGTCGAGCCATTGGGGTTTCAGCGTTCCTCGCTGCGTTACAAGGCAGAGCTCGTGGACACGATCAACGCGCTCGGGGCAGCACATCGCTATAAACTCGTCCATGACACATTCCATCACGCCCTGGCGGATGGCGGACCGATTTTTGCCAGCCACACCGGGATCGTCCACATATCGGCTGTCGTCGATCCGACGTTGCAGCTGAACCAGATGGAAGACGAACACCGGGTTCTTGTCGACGGATTGGACCGACTGGACAATGTCGGTCAGATCAAGGCTCTTCAGGCTGCCGGATATGTCGGACCGATTTCCTACGAATGCTTCTCTCCCCTGGTGCACGACCTCGCCAACCCACGAGAAGCGATCCAAGCCTCGTTTGATTTCATCGAATCGGCCCTAAAGGCCGGATGATCGCCGAACAGGCGATGCGAAGGAGCCTGCCGAGCTTGGCTGCGGCCGGCTCGGTCCGATCTCGTGTCGATAAGATCGAGGTCCTTGTTTTGGCCCTTTCGCGTGAGCAGCGGCGCTGCCAACGCGACCCTGCCATCGCCGGCTTCCTTCATTCAAATATTCTCGGAGATATAGATCTCGAACGGAAAAAAGGTCTGGCGCGCGGTCATTTGCGCGCTTCCTTCGACTGAACTCACCATTTGCGTGATGAGCTCTCGGCACAGAAGAGGCAGTGGAGTGCAAATGGCCATGGCAACTGTTCCATCCATCAGTGCGCCCTTACTCTCGGGGACAAGCTCGTTGACGATGAGGGTAACATCGCCTGCGCGGTTTTCTTCCCGAAGTGCGGCGATCGCCCCCTCCATTCCGCCGCCGGCGACATAAAGACCGATAAGGTCTGGATGCTTCTGCAGAAGATCGAGCGTCGCCTCATGCGTGACGTCGACGGCGTCGAAATTGATGAGCGTTTCCAGCACTTCGAATTCCGGCGCATTCTCGCGGAAATAGGAGCGAAAACCCACCTCTCGCAACTCGTGGCCGTGAAAGCGGTGGCTGCCTACAAAACACGCCACTTTGCCCGGCTTGCGAGCCGTGCGCGCGATCGTCCAGGCAGCAGATCTACCGACCTTTCTGTTGTCGAGGCCGAGATATCCTTCCCGAACGCCCGCGGCAAAGTCGGAAAGTACGGAAAAGACCGGAATCCCCTTTTCCTTGAGTTCGTCGACGATCGCTTCGACAGCCGGATAATCAGGGGCGACGACGGCCACGGCCTGATTACGCGCTGCCAGCGCTCGCATTTTCTCCGCGATCGCGCTCGGTGTCGAGACAGCCGGATAGTCGATTTGAACCTGCAGCTTCGCTGCCGTCATCGTCGCCGCAGCCGCTTCGATCTCTTTGGCAAAAGCTTGATAAAATGATTGCGTAGGCTTCTGCAATAGGAATGCGAGTTGATAGCGCGGCACGTCTTCGAAGACGCGCTGACGCAGGAGACCGACAGCGTGATAGCCGATTTCCTGCGCCGCTTCATAGACGCGCCGTGCCGTCTGTTCGCGAACCGGAAGACGTCCGTTCAGCACGCGGTCGATGGTGGCGACACTGACGCCGGACGCCTTGGCGAGATCCGATATGGTGGGGCGACGCATGGCGGCTCCTGATGGAATTTATCATTCCTGCGTTATCTTAATGATAGGTTTTGATAGATTCCATCATTCCTGCATTGAGACAAGCAAAAAGTCGATCTATCGTTTCCAGCATTGAGAGCGAGGCGCTATCGCGCATCGCGGGAGGCAGGGATGACGACGATAATCAAGCGTGACTATGATCTGCTCGGCGCAAGCGGCAAGCTGGCGGTGGAAACGGGGCTGGCTGCCGCCGAATGGTATCACACGGATGTTGCGCGCAAGGATATGAAGGCGCTGATGCAGCGCTCGGATGCGCCTGCGATCCGCGACACCATCATCTGGCTTGGCAGCATGGCGGTTTTCGCTGCACTGGCCGTCTACTTCTGGGGATCATGGATCTGTGTCCCCTTCTTCTTGGCCTATGGTGTGCTCTACGGCTCTGCCTCGGATAGCCGCTGGCATGAATGCGGCCACGGTACGGCGTTCAAGACGCGATGGATGAATGACGCGGTCTATCAGATCGCCTGCTTCATGATCATGCGCAATCCGGTGACCTGGCGTTGGAGCCACGCGCGCCATCATACCGATACCGTCATCGTCGGCCGGGACCCGGAAATTGCCGTCATGCGGCCGCCGGATCTCCTGCGCCTCGCCCTGAATTTCTTCGGCATCCTCGATGCCTGGTACGCCATGGTCGACATGCTGCGCAATGCTGCCGGCTTCGTCAGCGCCGCGGAAAAGACCTTCATTCCCGAGATGGAGCAGCCGAAAGCGATCCGCATCGCCCGTATCTGGCTTGCGATCTATATCGTCACTATCGCATCAGCGATCGCCATGGGCTCGATCCTGCCGCTGATGCTGATCGGCCTTCCCCGGCTTTACGGCGCTTGGCATCATGTTCTGACCGGTCTGCTGCAGCATGGCGGCCTTGCCGACAATGTCATCGACCACAGGCTGAACAGCCGCACCGTCATGATGAACCCGGTCAGCCGCTTCATCTATTGGAACATGAACTATCATGTCGAACATCACATGTTTCCGATGGTGCCCTATCACGCGCTGCCGAAGCTGCATGCGATGATCAAGCATGATCTGCCGGCCGCCAATCCATCCATCTGGTCCGGCTATCGCGAGATGATCCCGGCATTCCTGCGGCAATTGCGCAACGAGGACTATTTCCTGAAGCGCGAGCTGCCGCCAACGGCGCGGCCCTATCGTGAAGAGTTCCACGGCGACCTGCCGGCTGCCGCCGCACAATAACATCGACATTGCGAGGGAGGAAAACATGAGCAACTGGATCGAAGTCTGCGCCGCTGATGCAATCGACGAGGAGGATGTCATCCGTTTCGATCATGACGGGCGGACTTTCGCTATCTATCGCAGCCCCGAGGATGATTATTTCGCGACCGACGGCCTGTGCACGCATGAAAAGATTCATCTCGCCGATGGTCTTGTCATGGACACCATCATCGAATGTCCCAAGCACAATGGCCGCTTCGACTACCGCACCGGCGAAGCCAAGGGCGCTCCGGTCTGCATCAATCTGCATACCTATCCGGTCAAGGTCGAGAATGGCACCGTCTTCATCGGGCTCTGAGGAGGCTATCGTGGCACATTTCGTCATTGTCGGAGCCGGGGAATGCGGCGCCCGCGCTGCCTTCGCACTTCGTGAAAAGGGATTTGAGGGCGACATCACCCTTATCGGCGCCGAGCCGCTGGCCCCATACGAACGCCCGCCGCTTTCGAAGGGCGGATCGGATGAGGCGCTCGAGCCAAAATTCGTCGCAGCATTGGAGCGTTACCAGGAGCAATCGATCGACCTGAGGCTCGATACGACGGTGACAACGATCGCTCCCTCCACAAAGACCATCAGGCTCGCGGGTGGGGAAACGCTAAGTTACGACAAACTGCTGCTCGCAACTGGTGCTTCGGCACGCAAGCTTCCCGGCACCGATGGCACCTCTCATCGCATCCGCATGCTGCGGACCCATGCGGATGCGGTGGCTTTGCATGCCGTGCTCAATCCCGGACGGCACATTGCCATCATTGGCGGCGGCTTCATCGGTCTGGAACTGGCAGCGACGGCACGCAAGCGCGGCGCCGACGTCACTGTAATCGAGGGGCTTCCGCGGGTGTTGAAACGCGGCGTGCCGGAGGAGATCGCCGAGGCAATTACCGAACGGCATCGTCAGGAGGGTGTCGATATACGCTGCGGTCAAGTCATCGAAGCAGTGCAGGAGGACGCCGACAAGGTGGTCATTCGCATGGCGACCGGGGACGTGATCTCTGCCGATCTGCTGCTTGTCGGTATCGGTGCCCTCCCGAATGTCGCGCTTGCCGCCGACGCGGGCCTTGCGATCGACAACGGCATTGCCGTCAACGAGCGATTGGAGACCTCGATGGCCGATATTCATGCGGCGGGCGATTGCTGCTCCTTTCCGCTGGCGCTCTATGGCGGAAGGCGTGTCCGCCTCGAATCCTGGCGCAATGCACAGGAGCAGGCCAATCTCGCCGCCGCCAACATGCTGGGAGAAAGTGCGGAGATATCCGCGGTGCCATGGTTCTGGTCCGATCAGTATGACTTGACATTGCAGATCGCCGGCCTTGCGGATGAAGCGGTCGCCCATGTACGGCGCGATCTCGATGACGGGGCGTTCATCCTCTTCCATCTCGGCGCGGACGGAAGGCTGCTCGCCGCCAGCGGTATCGGACGCGGCAATGCCATAGCGCGCGATATCCGCCTTGCCGAGATGCTGATCGCAGCCCGGGCGCATCCGGATCAGGCTGCCCTGGCGGCAAGCACGATCAAGCTGAAGTCGCTGCTTGCGGCGTAACTATCCATATCGAGGAACATCCAATGCAAAAGCACAATCGTCCGACGGTTGCTGATCTCCTGTCGCTCAAAGGAAAGCGACAATTGACAATGCTGCGCGTCACGTCACTTGAGGAAGCGGAAGCCGCCGAGAGAGCCGGCATCGATATGCTTTCTGTCCCACCAGCACTTTTGGCCCCCTCATTCCGTGAAGCCGCGCCAAGCCCCTTTGCAGTACCGGGCCTGGGATATGGCGACTATGTCTCGGCAGAAGAATATATGCGGGAGGCATTCAAGGCACTGAAAGCCGGAGGTGATGCCGTTTATTGCGCTGCAAGCCTCGCGATCATTCGACGAATGCGGGATGAGGGAATTCCTGTCTGCAGCCACGTTGGCCTCATTCCGTCTAAGGCGACATGGACGGGCGGTTTCCGCGCCGTCGGAAAAACGTCGATCAGCGCTTTTGAAATTTGGCGCCAGACCAAGGCGCTGGAAGAAGCCGGCGCCTTTGCCGTCGAAATCGAGGTTGTGCCGGGTGACGTTGCGGCCGCCATCAGCCAAAGAACATCGATGCTGATGATTTCGATGGGTGCGGGAACAGGATGTGACGCGCAATATCTGTTTGCCGATGATGTCCTTGGCAGCAATCGCGGCCATCGCCCCCGCCATGCGAAGGTCTACCGCGATTTCGCGGCAGAGTTCGATCGGCTGCAGAATGAGCGCATTGCTGCCTTTGCCGAATTTGCCGGGGACGTTCGTTCCGGCGTCTATCCGGAGAAGAAGCACCAGGTCGGGATCGACAGGCAAGAGCTCGAGGCGTTCCTGCATATGATCGCCGAGCAAACTCTTTAATCGCACCTTAGGCTTCGGATGAAGCATTTACACATCGAATTGGGCTATCTCGAATGAAAACCTATGTATTGACAGTGACGTGCCAATCGACGCGTGGGATCGTTGCGGCGATCTCGAACTATCTGGCCGGACAGGGCTGCAACATCGTCGATTCCAGCCAGTTCGACGATCTCGATACCGGCAAGTTCTTCATGCGCGTCTCCTTCATCTCCGAGGAAGGGGTGGGCCAGGCAGCGCTCGTCGAAGGCTTCAAGCCGATCGCGGAAAAGTTCGCCATGGATGCCGAGATCCATGACGAGAAGAAGCGCATGAAGGTGCTGCTCATGGTCTCGCGCTTCGGCCATTGCCTGAACGACCTGCTCTATCGCTGGAAGATCGGCGCGCTGCCGATCGACATCGTCGGCGTCGTCTCCAACCATTTCGATTACCAGAAGGTGGTCGTCAATCACGACATCCCCTTCCACCACATCAAGGTGACGAAGGACAACAAACCGCAGGCCGAAGCCCAGCTTTTGGAACTGGTCGAGCAGACCGGCACCGAGCTCGTCGTGCTGGCCCGCTACATGCAGGTTCTGTCGGATGCGCTCTGCCGGAAGATGTCGGGCCGCATCATCAACATCCACCATTCCTTCCTGCCGTCCTTCAAGGGGGCGAATCCCTACAAGCAGGCCTATGAGCGCGGGGTGAAGCTGATCGGAGCGACGGCGCATTATGTGACGGCCGATCTCGACGAAGGTCCGATCATCGAGCAGGACACGGCGCGCATCACGCATGCGCAGTCGGCCGAGGATTATGTCTCGATCGGCCGCGATGTGGAAAGCCAGGTGCTGGCGCGCGCCATCCATGCCCATATCCATTATCGCACCTTCCTCAACGGCAACCGCACCGTCGTCTTCCCGGCAAGCCCAGGCTCCTATGCCTCCGAGCGCATGGGGTAAGTGATGGCGCTCGCGACGGTGATCGACGGGAAACAAGCAGCAGCTTCGGTGATCGAGGCCGTGAAGGCTGCGGCGGCTGGGCTTGAGGCGGAGGCCGGGGTGAAGACCGGGCTTGCGGTCGTCATCGTCGGCGACGATCCGGCCAGCCACGCCTATGTGAACTCCAAGAGCAAGATGGCCAAGGAGTGCGGCTTCAAGTCCATCCAGCACACGCTGCCGGCGGAGACGACGCAGGAAGAGCTGGCAAGGCTCGTCCAGTCGCTGAACGACGATGCCTCCATCCACGGCATTCTCGTACAGCTGCCGCTGCCGAAGCATCTGAATTCGGATGACATCATTCAGTCGATCAAGCCGGAGAAGGATGTCGATGGCTTGCATGTGGTCAATGCCGGCAAGCTTGCGACCGGCGATCTCGAAACCGGGCTGATCTCGTGTACGCCGGCCGGCGCCATGCTTTTGGTACGCTCCATCCATGGCGAGGACCTGTCGGGTCTGAATGCGGTGGTCATTGGCCGCTCCAACCTGTTCGGTAAGCCGATGGCGCAATTGCTGCTGTCTGCCAATGCGACTGTCACGACGGCGCATTCGCGCACGAAGGATCTCGCCTCGGTGGCAAGAGGTGCGGATATTCTGGTGGCCGCCGTCGGCCGCCCGGAGATGGTCAAGGCCGATTGGGTGAAGCCCGGTGCCACCGTTATCGATGTCGGCATCAACCGGATCGATGCACCCGAGCGCGGCGAGGGCAAGAGCCGGCTGGTGGGTGATGTCGCCTATGGTGAAGCATCCGAAGTCGCTGCCGCGATCACGCCGGTTCCCGGCGGTGTCGGACCGATGACGATCGCCATGCTGATGGCCAATACCGTCATCGCTGCCCATCGTGCCGCGGGTAAGAAGCCGCCGAGGTTTTGAGGGAGAGAGCTGTTTAGACCACTGCACCATCGAGCTCGTTTATCGGCGACGGCTAAAGTTAATCGACCAGCACGAGGAGCGTTTTTTGCCTCCTAAGCGAGTTCGCTATCACAAGGTGGGAGGAGAACTAGGCTTATCCAACTCGACACGAGCAAGCTCAGCCTGCTGCTTCCGATCGTTCCTTGTCAGTCGTCTAATGAGGATCATCGCGCTCATCAAAATTGCATATTCTCCGCGCAAATTTTCAGATCGCTCAATTTTTCATCAACACCATAACACCTTCCCTCGAACAAAATCAACCACTTACGATCTGGCACGCCATTTGCTTCGTATTTGGTTGAGTTGGTGGCTAGGGTTCCGGCGCTTCACATGAAGCGTGGCTGGTCCGAGAGCCACCACCGGCTGGGGGAGAAATCCCACCGGATGCACGGCGGGATAAAAGCCCGGGAGACCTCGTAAGCCAAGGGATTGGCGGCGCGATGGTCTTTGCCGATCCCTTTTTGAAAAAAGCAAAAGGGGAATTTCAATGCAGACTTTTTCGAAAATCCTTTCCGTCACAGCCCTGTCCGTATCGCTGGCCTTCGGGCTTGGTTCGGTCGCCAGTGCTGCGCCGAAGACCAGCTTCAAGGTCGCCTGGTCGATCTATGTCGGCTGGATGCCCTGGGGCTATGCGAGCGACCACGGCATCGTCAAGAAATGGGCCGACAAATATGGCATCAATATCGAGGTCACACAGTTCAACGACTATGTCGAGTCGATGAACCAATATACGGCCGGCGCCTTCGATGCCGTAACGCTCACCAACATGGATGGCCTTTCGATCCCTGCGGCCGGCGGCGTCGATACGACGGCCGTCATCGTCGGTGACTTTTCCAATGGCAATGACGCTGTCATCCTGAAGGACAAGACCAGCCTGGCCGATATCAAGGGCCAGAACGTCAACCTCGTCGAATATTCCGTTTCCCACTATCTGCTGGCGCGCGCGCTCGACAGCATCAAGCTCAGCGAACGCGACGTGAAGGTGGTCAATACCTCCGATGCCGACATGGTAGCGGCCTATAAGACGCCTGACGTTTCCGCCGTCGTGACCTGGAACCCGCTTGTTTCGACCATTCTCGAAGACTCCAGCGCCAAGAAGGTTTTCGACAGTTCGCAGGTGCCGGGCGAAATCATCGATCTGATGGTCGCCAACAGCAATGTGCTGAAAGACAACCCGAATTTCGGCAAGGCACTCGCCGGTATCTGGTATGAAACCGCCGCGCTGATGAAGGCCGACACGGCGGAGGGCAAGGCCGCCCGCGAAGCCATGGGCAAGGCATCGGGCACGGACCTCAAGGGCTTCGAGGCGCAGCTCGCTGCGACCCGCCTTTTCGACAAGCCCGCCGATGCGCTCACCTTTACCACCTCGCCGAACCTGCCGAAGACCATGGATCTCGTGCGCAATTTCCTCTTTCAGAAGGGGCTTCTCGGCAATGGCGCGCCTTCCGCCGATGTCATCGGCATCGAAATGCCCGATGGCAAAGTCCTCGGCGACGGCAGCAACGTGAAGCTTCGCTTCACCGAAGCCTACATGAAGTCGGCCGCCGACGGTCTGCTCTGACCTTCCTTGAACGGCGGCGCAGCAGCGCCGCCAGCCTTTCCTTTCGCGGAGCCATTCATGCGTTGGATCAATACCAAGCCAACTCCCGGTGCGCAGCTTGCCTTGACGCTCTTGCCCTTTGCGCTGCTGATCATTGCCTATGCGATCGGTTCCGCCGCAAGGCTTGCCGAAAACGCCAATGACAAGCTGCTTCCGAATTTCGCCGGCTTTGCCGATGCCATCAACCGCATGGCCTTCATCGCCGATCCGCGCACCGGAGACTACCTCCTGTGGTCGGACACTGGGGCAAGTCTCGTCCGGCTGCTCTCCGGTCTTGGCATCTCCACGGCGATCGCGCTTTGCCTGGGCATGCTGATCGGCATGCTCCCCTATCTGAGGGCGCTTCTGTCTCCCTTCGTCGCCGTCATTTCCATGGTGCCGCCGCTGGCCCTGCTGCCGATACTCTTCATCGTCATGGGCCTCGGCGAGACGTCGAAGATCGCCCTCATCGTCATCGGTGTTGCGCCGACGATGATCCGCGACCTGGCCCTGAAGGCGCTGGAACTGCCGCGTGAACAGATCGTCAAGGCGGAGACACTTGGCGGCTCCTCCTGGCAGATCGCCCTTCGCGTCGTGCTGCCGCAGATCCTGCCGCGACTGATCACCTGCCTCAGGCTGCAGCTCGGGCCGGCCTGGCTGTTCCTGATCGCCGCCGAAGCGATCTCGTCCGATTCCGGCCTCGGCTACCGCATCTTCCTCGTTCGTCGCTATCTGTCGATGGACGTGATCTTTCCCTACGTGGTCTGGATCACCCTGCTTGCCGTGGTCATGAACTACCTGCTCGATCGCATCCGCATCGCCGTCTTCCCCTGGTCCGAACTGGAGAAGCAGACATGAGCGAGCTCAGAATCGAAAAGGTCTGGAAGGAATATGGCGACCAGATCGTGCTTGAGGATGTCTCGCTGACGGTGGCCTCGCGTGCCTTCGTCGCGCTCGTCGGCCCCTCCGGCTGCGGCAAGTCCACCTTCCTGCGCATGATTTTGGGACAAGAACAGCCGACGCGCGGGACGATCCTGCTCGATGGCACAGCCCTGCCCTCGGAACCCGGCGCCGATCGCGGCGTCGTCTTCCAGCGCTATTCGGTCTTTCCGCATCTGACCGCGCTCGGCAACGTACTGCTCGGCAAGGAACTTGCCGGCTCGCGCTACAAGGCAAGGCTTTTCGGCTCGGCGCGTCGCCATGCCACCGACGAGGCACGTCAGCTTCTTGAGGAAGTCGGTCTTGCCGGCGCCGAGAACAAGTACCCGGCCCAGCTTTCCGGCGGTATGCAGCAGCGCCTGGCGCTTGCGCAAGCGCTCATCATGCGACCGAAAGTGCTGCTGCTCGACGAACCCTTCGGTGCGCTCGATCCAGGTATCCGCGCCGAAATCCATACGTTGATGAAACGCCTCTGGCACGAGACGCAGATGACCGTTGTCATGGTGACCCATGACATGCGCGAGGCCTTCACGCTTGCGACCCGCGTCGTCGCCTTCGAGCGCCGCCGCGACCGGCCAGAAGAGAAGGAGCGCTACGGCGCCACCATTACCAAGGACATTTCCATCTGGCCGCCGCGCATTGCCGGCGCAGCCTCGATCTTTGGCCCCGACCGGGACGGCCCGGTCTCTTCCCTGGGGCACCGCCGGGACGACCTGGCACCATCGGGAGATATTTAGCCATGCAGCATGTCAGACGTTCGCCAGAAGAGATCGCCGCCAATCGTGCGCGCTATGAAGATCATCAACGCAAGGGGCTGGAATTCGCGCCGAAGGCATTGCCGGCGGCAAGTCCGCTTCCCGCCCCGCCAATCGACCCTTCCCTCGTCCTGCACCGGGAGATCCTGCCCGGCGGCTGGTACTGGTCGACACGCGTCAAGACGGGCGAGACTTTGCGCATCGCGCAGGAGCAAGGCTTTTCCTCCGTATCGCTGATTGCCTGGAACGCGGCGGATCCGAGCGAACGGCTGAACCTCGTCGATACGGTCAAGGTGCAATGGACGACGGCGCTGTCGAAGGGCCGCGTAATCTTCTCCGACATGGGGCGTGTCATGTTCTCGGTGACGGAGGATTCCTCCGGCGCCCATGATTGCCTGATGGGAGGCTCCACCGCCGCCTCCAATGAGACAAAATATGGCCAAGACCTGCGCAACAGCCGCGACAATTTCATCCTGCTCGCGACGAAAGCAGGCTTGGATCGGCGCGATATTCCAGCAGCTTTCACGCTTTTCGCGCCGGTTCGGGTCGATGCGGACGGCAAGTTCGCCTGGAAGCCGGACCTTCTGCATGGCGGCGACTATGTTCATCTTCGCGCCGAGATGGACCTGATTGTCGGCTTTTCCAATTGTCCGCACCCGCTCGATCCAAACCCGCATTACGCGCCGAAACCGGTGACCGTGACCCGCATCGCCGCCCAGCCGATCGCCGAAGACGATCTGTGCCGCACGGCCACCGCCGAAGCCGTGCGCGGCTTTGAAAACAACGCATTCGCCAATCTTTGAGCCGGGAGAGACGATCATGAGCGATTTCATTCAGACCGCGCCGTCCCGCACGCTCGACAAGGCGGTGCAGGATCATTTCATCGCCGCCGAGGCGCCGTTTTCGACCATCGTGCGCAAGGGCCAGACGCTGCGCATCGAAGACAGCTACGGCCAGCAGGCGATCGACACGCTGTTCTACAATGCCGAGGACTATTCCGAGCGCTATTCCAACCAGGACACGATGCGCGAACAGGGCGCCGCCTATATCACCACAGGCACCCGGATCATCTCCAACGAAGGGCGCGTCATGCTGACGATGACCGCCGACAGCTGCGGCCGTCACGACACGTCGGCAGGCGCGTGCTCCTGCGAGAGCAATACAGTCCGCTTTGGCCACGGCACGAAATATCTTCACGCCTGCCGCGACAATTTCGTGCTGGAAGTCTCCAAGCATGGCATGGGCAAGCGCGACGTCGTGCCCAATATCAATTTCTTCATGAACGTGCCGATCGAACCGTCGGGTGAAATGACGATCGTCGACGGCATCTCCGCTCCGGGTGACTATGTCGAGCTCAAGGCCGAGATGGACGTGCTTCTCGTCATCTCCAATTGCCCGCAGATCAACAATCCCTGCAACGGCTTCGACCCGACGCCGATCCGAGTCCTTGTATGGGACGGTGAGGCCTGAGATGTTCAAGAAAATACTAATCGCCAATCGCGGCGAGATCGCCGTCCGGATCATCGGGACGTTGCGACGTATGGGCATTGCCTCCGTCGCCGTCTATTCCGATGCGGACCGCTTCTCCAAGGCATCCCTGATGGCCGACGAAGCCGTCAGGCTTGGCCCGGCGCCCGCCTTGGAAAGCTATCTCAATGCCGACGCCGTCATTGCCGCCTGCAAGGCAACCGGTGCCGAGGCCGTGCATCCAGGCTACGGATTCCTGTCGGAGAATATCTCCTTCGCCGAACGACTGGCAAAGGAAGGCATCGTCTTCATCGGGCCGACGGCGGACAATATCGCCGCCTTCGGGCTCAAACACACGGCGCGAGAACTGGCGCGTGCGAGCGGAGTTCCGCTACTACCGGGCAGCGACCTCGTCGAAACGAGCGAAGCGGCGCTCGCGGCCGCGGCGGAAATCGGCTACCCGGTCATGCTGAAATCGACAGCCGGCGGCGGCGGCATCGGCATGCAGCTTTGCGACGATGCCGCAAGTCTGAAGGCTGCCTTCGACAGCGTGCAACGCACGGCAAAAGCCAGCTTCGGCGATGCCCGCGTCTATCTGGAGCGCTTTGTCTCGCGGGCGAGGCATGTCGAGGTTCAGATCTTCGGCGACGGCAAGGGTCGGGTGATCGCGCTTGGCGAACGCGACTGCTCGTTGCAGCGCCGGAACCAGAAGGTGATCGAGGAGACGCCCGCGCCGGGCCTGTCGCCTTCCGTGCGCGAACGCCTGCATGCAGCGGCGGTGGCGCTCGGCACCTCCGCCCATTATCGCTCCGCCGGCACAGTCGAATTCATCTATGATCCCGCGCGGGAGGAATTCTACTTCCTCGAGGTCAATACCAGGCTTCAGGTCGAACATCCGGTCACCGAGGCCGTCTATGGCATCGATCTCGTCGAGTGGATGATCCGCGAGGCCGCTGGCGAAGAAGTGATAACAGGCAATGACCGGCTTGTTCCGAAGGGTGCCGCGATCGAGGCGCGCATCTATGCGGAGATGCCGCATGCTGGCTTCCGGCCAAGCGCCGGCCTTTTGACCGAAGTCACTTTTCCGGAAGGCACGCGCGTCGACGGCTGGATCGAGACGGGCACGGAAGTCACCCCTTATTACGACCCCATGCTCGCCAAGATGATCGTGGCAGCCGAAGACCGGCCGGCCGCGATCGAGAAGCTGAAGCTTGCACTTGCGCAAAGCTCCATCACCGGCATCGAAACCAATCTCGACTATCTGAAGGCCATCGCCGGATCCGATCTGCTCGCCAGCGCCAATGTGGCGACGACGGCGCTGAAGGATTTTCTCTTCGTGCCCGATGTGATCGAGGTGGTGGCGCCCGGCGCGCAATCGAGCATCCAGGAGCTTCCCGGCAGGCTGGGGCTCTGGCACGTCGGCGTGCCGCCGAGCGGGCCGATGGACGAGCGTTCGTTCCGCCATGCCAACAGGCTGGTCGGCAATGCCGACGAAACCGCCGCCCTCGAGCTAACCGTCTCGGGACCGGTGCTCAAGATCTTCTCCGACGTGACGATCGCGCTCGCCGGCGCTCGCATGCCGATGACTCTCGACGGCGTTCCGTTACCCCACGACGAAGCCGTTATCGCCAAGGCAGGGCAGACGCTTGCCATTGGCGCCATAGAAGGCCCGGGCCAGCGCGCCTATCTCGCCGTTGCGGGTGGTTTTGCCGCGCCGCTTATGCTCGGCTCCAGGGCAACCTTCGGCCTCGGTCGCTTCGGGGGCCATGCCACCGGCACGCTTCAAACAGGCCATGTGTTGCGGTTGGCACGCACACCTCAGCCTAAAGTCAAGCCGGCGGACCTGCCCGCAGCCCTCACCCGCACCTGGAAGGTCGGCGTCGTCTACGGACCGCACGGCGCGCCGGACTTCTTTCTGAACGAAGACATCGAAACGCTGTTTTCGAACGAATATGAGGTGCATTTCAACAGCGCCCGCACCGGTGTCCGTCTGATTGGCCCCACGCCCAAATGGGCGCGCAGCGATGGCGGCGAGGCTGGCCTCCACCCCTCCAATCTTCACGACAATGCCTACGCCATCGGCGCGATCGACTTCACCGGCGATATGCCGATCATTCTCGGCCCGGATGGACCGAGCCTCGGCGGCTTCGTCTGCCCGGCTGTCATCGCGCGCGACGAGCAATGGAAGATGGGCCAGTTCAAGCCGGGCGACAAAATTCGTTTTCACCCGGTGGCGCGTAGTGAAGACGCCATCGCCGGCCCAACTGTTCGCCGCGTGCCAGAAGAAACCGGATCGGCAATCGTCGGTCAGAACCAGCGTGGCCCAGTGCCCGTCGTCTATCGCCGGCAGGGTGATGACAATCTGCTCATTGAATACGGACCGATGACGCTTGATATCGCGCTTCGCCTGCGCGTGCATCTGCTTATGCAGGCAATTATCGAGGCGCGCCTGCCTGGGATCATCGACCTGACGCCTGGCATCCGCTCGCTGCAGATCCACTATGACGGGACGACGCTGACCCGCAATCGTCTGCTGGGCCTTCTTGCGGAGATCGAGGCTACGCTGCCGGCGGCGCATGAGGTGAAAGTCCCAAGCCGCATCGTGCACCTGCCGCTCTCCTGGAACGATCCGCAAGCTGAACTTGCCATGCGCAAATATCAGGAGCTCGTGCGTCCGAATGCACCATGGTGCCCTTCCAACATCGAGTTCATCCGCCGCATCAACGGCCTGCCCGACGAGCAGGCAGTGCGCGACATCGTCTTCGATGCCAGCTATCTCGTGCTCGGCCTTGGCGATGTCTATCTCGGGGCTCCGGTCGCAACGCCGGTCGATCCGCGACATCGGCTGGTGACGACGAAATACAATCCGGCGCGCACCTGGACACCGGAAAACGCCGTCGGCATCGGCGGAGCCTATATGTGCATCTATGGCATGGAGGGACCGGGCGGCTACCAGCTCTTTGGCCGCACGATCCAGGTGTGGAACAGTTGGCGGCAGACGCCGGCCTTCGCCAAGGGCAAGCCGTGGCTTCTCAATTTCTTCGATCAGATCCGCTTCTTTCCCGTCACCCATGAAGAGCTCAATGAAGCGCGTGCGGCCTTCCCGCACGGCGGCTATCCGATCAAGATCGAGGAGACGGAATTCTCCTACGCTGCCTACGAGGCCGGTCTCGCACGCGAGGCCGCTGCAATCAGTGCCTTCAAGTCCAGGCAGCAGGCTGCCTTCGAGGCGGAAAGGCAACGCTGGAAGGAGTTGGGGCTCGACAGCTTTTCCGTTGACGAAGGGACAGGCCCTGCCCTTGCCGGGGATATACCGGAAGGTTGCTTCGGCATCGAAAGCGCGGTGCCCGGCAATGTCTGGAAAATACTCATCGAGGAGGGCCAGCCGGTTGCAGCCGGCGATACTTTGGCCATCATCGAGTCGATGAAAATGGAAATTAACGTCACCGCCCATGCCGCGGGACGCGTCCGCGATCTGCGCGCAGCACCTGGGCGCAACGTCAAGGCCGGCGACGTTCTCGTCATTCTGGAGGAAATCTGATGCTGCCCACTATCCTTGACCTTACCTCCCTGCGAGACGCGTATAAGGCAGGCTTTTCACCGCTCGACATGGTGGAGGAAATCATAGCCCGATGCGGGGCATCCGATGATCCGGCAATCTTCATTACGCTGGCATCTCCAGAGGCGTTGCGAGCTGCGGCAACAGACTTGCTGGCGAAGGTACCCGAGCCCAACAGCCTGCCGCTCTGGGGCATCCCCTTCGCAGTCAAGGACAATATCGACGTCGCAGGTCTGCCGACGACGGCCGCCTGCCCGGCCTTTGCCTACCATCCCCAGGCGGACGCAACCGTGGTTGCGCGTCTGAAGGCTGCCGGTGCCATCGTCATCGGCAAGACTAATCTCGACCAGTTCGCAACCGGCCTCAATGGCACCCGCTCGCCTTATGGTGCGCCCCGCTCGGTTTTCGATCGCGCTTATGTCTCCGGCGGCTCCAGTTCCGGTTCGGCCGTTGCCGTAGCCGCTGGCCTTGCCAGCTTCTCGCTGGGAACCGATACGGCAGGCTCCGGCCGGGTACCGGCTGCCTTCAACAACCTCGTCGGCATCAAGCCGACGCCGGGTCTCGTTCCCAATGTCGGAGTGGTGCCGGCTTGCCGCAGCGTCGATGTCGTCACCGTGTTCGCAGCAACAGTCGGTGACGGAGTGGCCATTCGCCGGATCATGGACGGCTATGACGCACGAGATCCGTTTTCGCGGGAAGCGACTCCAGCGAGCCTATCGTCGGTGCGCCCGCGCATCGGCGTACTGGACGGAGCCGAGCGCGAATTCTATGGCAACAGCCAAGTCGAGGCCCTCTACGACGCCGCCATCGACAGGGCGAGATCGCTCGGCGCGGAGATCGTACCCTTCGACTATGCGCCTTTCCGCCAGGCTGCCGAACTGCTCTACAGCGGCCCCTGGGTTGCGGAGCGCCTCGCGGCGGTAAAGGACTTCCTTGCAAGCAATGCCAATGATTTCGATCCGACGGTCAGAACGATCATCGAAGGGGCGAAAGCCTATGACGCGGTTGCGGCCTTCGAAGGCAAGTACAGGCTGGAGGCTCTGCGGCAAAAGACAAAGGTGGAGTGGGAGAAGGTCGATTTCCTGATGCTGCCGACATCGCCCACAACCTACACCGTCGAGGAAATGCAGGCCGATCCGATCGTCAGAAACAGCCATTTCGGCCGTTATACCAATTTCGCCAATCTGCTCGACTGCGCGGCAATTGCCATACCTGCAGGCTTCGATGCCGGCGGCCATCTGCCAGCGGGTGTGATGCTCGTCGGGCCTGCTTTTACGGACGATGCTTTGGCGCCTTTCGCCGATGCCATGCATCGAGCGGCGAATAGCGGGATGGGTAGGGATCGCATGGCGGCACTGCTGGATAACAGCCGTGTGACACCTGAAGCCGCCGACGTCGTTCCCATCGTCGTTGTCGGCGCACATCTGACCGATATGCCGCTCAACCATGAACTCACCGGAAACGGCGGCTACAGGATGAAGGCGGGACGGACAGATGGCAGTTATCGGCTTTTCGCACTTTCCGGAACAGTGCCTCCGAAGCCGGGATTGGTGCGCGATCCCGGCTTTGCCGGCAACGGTATCGAAATCGAGGTCTGGGCCTTGCCGCCTGCGGCATTCGCCCACTTCGTCCAGAACATCCCGGCGCCGCTGGGGATCGGTAAGATCCTGCTTGAAGATGGCAGCCATGTTTCTGGATTCCTCTGCGAGAGCCACGCCGTAGCTGACGCTAGAGACATCACCGAATTTGGTGGCTGGCGAAATTTCATTCGTGCTGCCGATGCCACAGGTTAAATGAAGGAGAAGCAGGATGAGAAAGACCCTCTTACGGGCATTGCAGATCGTTCTTCATGGCCTGACTGCGAGAACCCAGGCAATTGGCAGCCTTGATCGGCCTCAGTTTCACTCCGCTCGTAGCGAGGCATGGTCAGAGACCGATTAAACGCTTCGGACGAGAACATCTCGCAGACTTGAGGGATGGCCGGAAAACACCAATAAGCGAGTGCAGGCACACGAGAAGACTGCACTCGCTCGGCCAAGGATTCAGCTCGGCATCCTGCCATCCAGTTGAATGGACAACTTTCAAGGAAAGTTGCAAACGGCTACTTTCCTCCCGATGGGATTTCTTGCATCGGCAACCCATGGCGAAGGTGCGTCGGCAACGCCTGACAACAGATCAAACACAGCGCTCAAATTTCGCAGGCACCCGGATATCCGGCAAATCCCGCGGAAAATCCCTCGCATTGCGAGTGACCAGCAACATCGAGTGAATCTTGTTTGTTGCCCGGATAATGACTTAGAGCAGCCTGATGCGGGGAGCTGCCGCAGGGATACCGCACGCCCCCGCCACTGCATTGTCGACGGCGATAACGGTAAATCCGGCCGGAGACACGCCTGACCATTCACTATCTCCGACGATCGGCAACAGCAGTCACTATTGACAAGTTGCCCCGTATATCCCTTGATATGCCTTATCCGAGATAACAGACAGATGTCCGGAATATTGGATTATTCGAAAGCCATTAACCAAGGGGAACAACCATGACCATTTCCTTGCGCGTCGGCCTGATGTCGCTGGCCGCCGCCGCACTCCTCTCTTCCACGCCCGTTCTCGCCGACGGCAGCAAGCTCGATGAGGTGCTTGCGCGCGGTCACCTCGTTCTTGGAACCGGCAGCACGAACGCGCCGTGGCACTTCAAGAGCGCTGACGACAAGCTGCAGGGCTTCGACGTCGACATGGGTCACATCATCGCCAAGGCCCTGTTCGGCGACCCCGACAAGATCGAGTATGTCAATCAGTCGTCCGATGCCCGAATTCCAAATATCACCACCAACAAGGTCGATATCACCTGCCAGTTCATGACCGTGACCGGCGAGCGCGCCCAGCAGGTGGCCTTCACCATTCCCTATTATCGTGAAGGCGTCGGCCTGATGCTGAAGGCCGATGGCCAGTATGCCGACTATGCGGCATTGAAGGCGGCAGGCTCTTCCGTCACGGTCTCCGTTCTGCAGAACGTCTATGCGGAATCCATGGTTCATGCCGCCCTTCCGGACGCAAAGGTCGACCAATATGAATCCGTCGATCTGATCTATCAGGCGCTGGAATCCGGCCGCGCCGACGCGGTTGCGACCGACCAGTCATCACTCGCCTGGTACATGACGCAGAACCCGGGCCGCTACAAGGACGCCGGCTATGGCTGGAACCCGCAGACCTATGCCTGCGCGGTTAAGCGCGGCGACCAGGATTGGCTGAACTTCGTCAATACCGCTCTTCATGAAGCGATGACCGGCGTCGAATTCGATAGCTACGCCAAGTCCTACAAGACCTGGTTCGGCAAGGACCTGACCCCACCACAGATCGGCTTCCCGGTCGAATACAAGTAATGGCCGAGCGGAGCGGGACATCTCCCGCTCCGCCAGTCTGAAAGGGGCGGCCCGACATGGGTTACACGCTGAATTTTGCCGCCGTCTGGCGCAATTTTGATTTTCTTATGAGCGGTCTGGCGCTCAGCCTCGGCCTGGCGATCATATCGATTCTGATTGGCGCCTTAATCGGCCTGATCCTCGCCTTCGCGCTGACATCGAAAAACCGCGCAGCCATGATCCCGGCGCAGGTCTATGTGACCGTGATCCGAAACCTGCCGATCCTGGTGCTGGTGCTGTTCGCCTTCTTCGCCTTGCCGCAGATGGGCTTTCGGCTGGACAAGATCAAAAGCTTCGTCCTGGTCCTTTCCATCTATTCTGGCGCCTATCTTGCTGAAGTGTTTCGCGCAGGATTGCTGTCGATCCCGAAAGGTCTTTCAGAGGCGGGTCTGGCAATCGGCCTGACGCCAATGCAGATTCGCGGATCGATCATCGCTCCGCTGATGCTGCGAAACGTGCTTCCGTCGCTGTCTTCGACCATCATTTCGCTGTTCAAGGATACCTCGCTTGCAGCCGCCATTGCTGTGCCGGAGCTGACATTCGCTGCCCGCAAGATCAACGTCGAGAGCTTTCGCGTCATCGAAACCTGGATGGTCACATCAGCTATTTACGTAGCAACCTGCTTCCTCATCGCCGCGCTGATGCGTTTCGTCGAGCGCAGGCTGGCTTTGCCGAGGTAATACCGGATGTCTCATAGTTTTCTCGAACAACTCTGGATCGCCCGCTACGTCATCATCAACGGGCTCGGCGTGACGGTATCGATTTCCCTTCTTGCCATTCTTGCCGGTTCCATCGTCGGTGTCTTCGTTGGCCTCGCGCTCGTCTACGGCGGAGCCATTCTGCGCCTTTTGATCCGGGCCTATACCGACATCATCCGTGGTACGCCCGTACTGGTTCTCGTGCTGGCAAGCTATTACGTCTCTTCCGCAGTAGGTCTTGATTTGGGGCCTTTTTCCGCAGGCGTTCTTGCCCTGGCGATCTTCTGTTCATCGCATGTCGGCGAGATCGTGCGCGGCGCGCTGCAGGCCATTCCGAAAGGTCAGACGGAGGCGGCCAAGGCGATCGGCCTCACCTTCACCCAGACCTTCACTTCGGTCCTGTGGCCGCAAGCGATGCGCCAGTGCCTGCCGGCTTGGGTGAATACGGCAGCCGAGATGGTCAAGGCATCGACATTGCTTTCCGTCATCGGCGTCGCCGAACTGCTGCTGCGCACGCAGGAGATCATCTCCCGCAATTTCATGAGCCTCCAGTTCTATTTCCTGGCTGGCGGCCTCTATTTCATCGTCAACTTCGCTATCGAGCGCTTCGGCAAATATGTCGAGCACAAGACCGCACTGCCGTCCTGAGGAGATCGGACCGATGGGCAAGACAATTCTAGACATTCAGGGCCTGCGCAAGACCTATGGCCAGCACGAGGTTCTCAAGGGCGTCGACTGCACGGTGGAGGAAGGCGAGGTCATTTCCATCATCGGTTCGTCGGGTTCCGGCAAGACGACGATGTTACGCTGCATCAACATGCTGGAGGAATTCCAGGCGGGCAAGATCAGCCTCGATGGCGAGGAGATCGGCTATCACGCCGACGGCGGCACCCGCCGCCGCAAGAGCGAGAAGGAGATTGCCCGCCAGCGCGCACTCACTGGCATGGCCTTCCAGCAATTCAATCTCTTTCCGCACATGACCGCCGCCGAGAACGTGATGCTCGGCCTCGTCAAGGTGAAGAAGATGTCGAAGCCGGATGCACGCGTCGTCGCGGAAAAATGGCTCGAGCGCGTGGGCCTTGCTGCCCGCGCCAATTATTATCCGGGCCAGCTCTCGGGTGGCCAGCAGCAGCGCGTTGCGATTGCCCGAGCGATTGCCATGGCGCCTCGGCTGATGCTGTTCGACGAAGTGACGTCGGCCCTCGACCCGGAACTGGTTGGCGAAGTTCTTCAAGTCATCAAGGGGCTTGCCGCCGACGGCATGACGATGCTGCTGGTCACCCATGAAATGCGCTTTGCCTATGAGGTCTCCTCGCGCGTCATCTTCATGAACCAGGGCGTCATCTGCGAAGAAGGCGATCCGAAGGACATGTTCGCGCGTCCGAAGACGGAGCGGCTTGCCGAATTCCTCAAGACCTCGAGTTTCAATTGAGAGGAAACAACAGCTCGGCGCAAGCGTTGCGTCATCGCACGCTCGGATGCTATCGCAGCGTCTTGCTGAGATCTGACGGCACCAACGCCGTATAGCCGGCACCATGTGCTGATGCGTCGCAGCATGCCGGTTGTGGCTGGTATGGGAATATTCGGAGAGAAGCATGGCCGAGACTGCAAACGACATTGTATCCCGACGCATGCGGGGCCTGGATCGCGCCTTCGAGATTCTTGAGTTTCTGCGGGTAAAACGCCAGCCCATGCGTCCGAACGAGATCGCCACGGAGATCGGCGCGCCGCGCTCTTCCATTTACGAACTCGTCAATCTCCTGCTCGGCCATGGCATGCTCGACTATCAGGGCGGCGACGGCCGGGTCTTTCTCGGCCGCCGTCTCTATTTTCTCGGCACCGCCTATGCCGAACAATTCGACTTGATGCGCGAATGCGGCCGCATGCTAGGCGTGCTGGCGGAGGAGACTCGCGAGACAGCGCAAATGTGCCTGCTGGAAGGCAATAAATATACGGTCGCCATGATGCGGGAAGGCATCCGCCCCTTTCGCATATCCTCGAATGTGGGCGAGCTCGTCGCCATTCCGTGGACCGCCTCGGGGCGCCTGCTTGTAGCCCATCTTTCGGACCGGGAAATCCTGGATTTCATTCCGCCTGAAGATTTCGTTCTTCCGAATGGAAGGCGGCTGGAACCCGCCGATTTCATCGCTCAAGTGCGTCAAGCCGCCGAAGATGGATACTTCACCTTCAATAGCGAAGTGGAAAATTTTACCCATTGCTTCGCCGTACCTATCCATCAAGCCGACGGCGCCTGCATCGCGACACTCTGCCTGGTAACGCCGCGCGAGGATGGCTTGCGCAACCGCACCGCCTATCTCGACAGCCTCTTGAAAGCCGCTCACGAGATCTCCGAAAAGCTCGGCTTCCGGTCGCCGAAAGGCCGCTTCTTCGGATCCTGAACCTAGCAAGTTTTTTCACGAAAGTGGCAAATCTCCGCACGCCGTGGGATCCGAACCGGCGCCCATTGAATCGAGTACGGCGATCGTTCCTTGTGCATTGAGACCCCTCAGGCCCCGATAGGTGGGCTGGTCGGATCTGGATTCCCATCGAAGAAAAGATAGATCGCTGCGATCTTGCCGTCCTTGGCAATGATGAAGTCCGTACCTGCATATGCAGGTTCTTCGCCGGGCGCACCGGCCACCCATTGCACCCGCCCGGCCTGATCATGGAGAACGTCCGCTGCGGCGATTGTCGTGTATGCAAATGTCGGATGCATGGCGCGGATGGCTCCGGCAATGCGGACGATCTCGTCGCGGCCGCGGTAGATCCCGTGCGGTTCGATGAATATCGCGTCTTCGTGAAGGATTTCCTCCGCCACTTTCCGGCGAAGGACGTCGTCGCCCTCCCCAAAGATGCCCTGCAGATTCCGATCGAGCAGCGTTGCGATGTCTGCCATGGTCATTCTCCCTGATATGGCGGCTTAGATCTGGACGTGGCCACCATCGACGAAGAGTTCGACGCCATTGATGAAGCTGGCATCGTCGGAGGCCAGGAACAGCACGGCCTTGGCGATCTCTTCCGGTTGCCCGACGCGGCCGGCAGGAATGAGGCTCGCAAGATAATTCTTCGTGTTCTCCGCGCTTTCACCGTTGCCGAAAAGTTCGTTGAGACCGGCCGTATCGGTCACGCCAGGACTAACTGCATTGACGCGAATACGGCGATCCTTGAGATCGAGGATCCAGTTACGGGCGAAGTTGCGCACGGCAGCCTTGGTTGCCGAGTAGACGCTGAAGGCAGGCGTGCCGGAAATGCTCGTCGTCGACGAAGTGAGAACGATCGAGCCACCATCACGCAGGAGCGGGAGCGCCTTTTGAACGGTGAACAAGGTGCCCTTGACGTTGGTATCGAATGTCTTCTGGTAGTGTTCTTCGGTAATCGCCCCGAGAGGTAACATCTCGCCGCTCCCGGCATTCGCGAAAACCACATCGATATGCGAGTGCTTCTGTTGAACTGCGTCGTACAGACGGTCGATATCGACGAGCTTGCTCATGTCGGCCTGTACGCCCGTGACACGGCCACCGATCTTTTGGAGGGCGGCATCGAGTGCTTCCTTGCGGCGGCCGGTGATGAACACGGAGGCACCTTCCATCGAGAAAGCCTTTGCCGTTGCAAGACCAATACCGCTCGTGCCACCCGTTACGATCACGACTTTGTTTTCGAATTTCTTACTCACTATCATGCTCCTTTGTTGCGGCATTGCCGTTGAATTGAACATGCCAGCGGAACGATGCTGCAAACAGCCAGCAAATTTGATACTCATCGTTCCAAATGGAGAACGATGATGAGATCTGATTTGAATGATCTGATCTATTTTGCCGAGGTCGTCGCCCACGGCGGGTTCGCAGCCGCGGGGCGCGCTTTGCGCGAGCCGAAGTCGAAGCTTAGCCGACGGATAGCGGGGCTCGAGGAAAGGCTCGGCGTGCGACTGATCGAACGGTCAAGCCGTCGCTTTCGGGTGACCGATGTAGGTCAATCCTTCTACGAGCGCTGCAAGGCAATGCTGGCGGAAGCCGAGCGTGCAGAGGCGCTCGTTGCAGAGGCAAAATCAGAGCCGCATGGTCTGATCCGAATGAGTTGCCCGACAGGGTTGGTCGAACCGATCTCTCCCCTCCTAATGCAATTCCTGGCGCAGCATCCAAAAGTGCAGCTGCAACTCATCGCGATCGACCGTCCGGTCGATCTTATAGACGAGCGGATCGACGTCGCATTGCGCGTCCGAACGTCGTTGGACGGCGATGCCTCCTTGACGATGCGCTCGCTAGGCAACTCGATCCGTATCCTGGTCGCAAGCCCGCAACTTGCCGGCCGCATTGCAGACATAGAAGCTTTGGCGAGCGAACCTACCCTCTCGACCACGGATGATCAGGGCGAAGTGAACTGGTTTCTCGAGACGGACGATGGCCGAAGCCATACGCTCAGGCACGAGCCGAGAATGGGCTGTGCGGACTTTACGGCCGTGAGGGCAGCCGCACTTGCGGGTCTGGGCGTCGCTCTTCTCCCCGATCACACATGCAGACAGGCGCTGGAAGAAGGGAAGCTCGTACGGGTCCTTCCCGCCTGGCATGGCATAAAGGGCCTTGTCCACCTCGTATTCACCACGCGCCGTGGTCTTCCTCCGGCCGTTCGCAGGTTCATCGACTGCCTGGCGGCAGGCTTTCCCAGGAATGCGCTTGTCTGATGATCTGCCCGATTGGATCATAGGTCTCCCGAAAGCGGCGTTGCGAGCGCCTCCGGAGCATGCTGGATAACGACGTATGCCATATCCAGGCAATGCAAAGGTCCGCCGACCACAAACCAGGACAGAGACTGGAAACGACTATCATCTCTTCCAAGTCGAAGATCTTGCCGGCAAGCAGATCGATTGTGGCTCCGGCTGGCGGCGGACCCGTTCCCTAAAACCTGAGACCGGGGCAGTTTGCCAATCTATCGCTCACCAAGTGAAGAGAGGACGGGAAGAGCCATAGGAACCCGGTGCCGACCCGCTTGGAGCTAGCTGATTATCTCGTTCAACCCTCTCCGCCCATCGCCGACGTTCGGCCGCTTTGTCTTTGTCGCGATCTGTCGATCTGCTCGCGGTTACCGACCTGGATTGGCCGCCGGTTCCGCCGACCGT
Source organism: Martinezella dioscoreae (assembly GCF_009176305.1). Lineage (GTDB taxonomy): Bacteria > Pseudomonadota > Alphaproteobacteria > Rhizobiales > Rhizobiaceae > Rhizobium > Rhizobium dioscoreae. The sequence goes on from NZ_BLAJ01000002.1 coordinate 115,264, forward strand.
CGAGCAGGAAGCAAAGAAAACGGCGGGAACAATAATCAGAATGCCTAAGGCAACCGTCCTTGTGAACGCTTTATCGATCGGCTGCATAGACATCCCTAATGCTCTCTTTGACCATTTTCGATAACGGAGATGTTATTCGATTTCGCACCACGTGGAAACAAAAGGCTATTCGGATTTCCGTGTGATCAACAATGACTGGTGCCCGAACCCGCGTCGCGCTCGCCGCCCTGTTGTTCCCCGCCTGTCACAAGCTATATCGCAGCCTCAGGCCGAAAGTGAAAATTACTGAATCTCACCTTCGAAGCCCGAGATTTCCGATAATCGCCGTTTGCCATCGTGGACGCAGGAGCCGCAGCGGCGACGCGAACGCGAATTAAATAATAATTGCATTTTGCAACTAAATAACCGACATTATGCCTATGCCTGCGTATTCCACGAGGCGAGTCGACTGCCTGGATTACCATTTAGCCACAAAGGATGTGAGGATGACCGCAGCCCTCTTTCTCGCGACCGTGCTTTTCTGGGGTTCGGGCGCGATTGTGACATCTCTCCAGGCAGGCGCTTCTGCTCCCGAGCTGTCGGTAGCGATCCGCATGTTCCTTGTTGGATTGAGCATGCTCGGATTTTCGATCGCCACCGGCAAACCGATCACGATAGCCCGCAGCGATCGTCTTTGGGTGATGATGCAAGGCATATTGTTTTTCGGGCTTGCATTTATCGCCTTTTATAAGGCGACCAAGGGTATCCCGAGCGGGATTGCTGCCCTGGTGCTATCGAGTTCCTCGCTGTTTGCCGCCATCGCCAGCCGTTTACTGCTGAATCTCCGGATCAGCCGCCGCGCGACGATTGGCATAGTTTTTGGTCTCCTGGGTCTTGGCATCGTCGCCGCCCCACAGATCTTCGCATTGCATCTCGACCCGCAGACCGTGACTGGTTTCATCTGGGCAGGCGTTGCGGCGATGGCGACAGGTGCGGGGACCGCAATTGCTGCGCGCAACCAGCGGCGCGGCTTGCCGATCCCGGTGCTCATGGGTTGGGGAGCATTGTGCGGATGCGGTTTCGGCGTCGCCTGGGCGGTCGTTGTCGGCACGTCTCTCACGATACCTGTCACCGTCGGCTATCTGGCGCAACTCGCCTATCTGGCAATTATTGCCTCCTGCGTCACGTTTCTTATGTATTTTACGCTCATCGAGAAGGTCGGCCCCGCACGGGCGGCCTATGCGCTGACCGTTGTTCCGATTGTCGCCATAACCATCTCGGTCATCTTCGAAGGCCTGCACATCGATACCCGTCTTGCCTTCGGCGGCGCGACGATCCTTCTTGGCAATATACTGGTGCTCAATGCTTGAGGCGCAACAATCAATCACCGGTTCTGCAATCGGCATCCTATCCGTGTTCGCCCGCAGTCCCGGCGATTGAAGTACTTCCGGCGAGACTTAATACTCCTGGCAATTTGTGAAGGGCTGGTGTGTTGCGGTCACAGCTTGAGAGCTGTTTAACGACCGATCCGATAATCGGAAGATGCGGATACCCATCAAGAACATCCCTCAGATCGGCTATTGGCTCCGCTAAAGTTGCCTCCAATAAGATCGATTGCACAAAGCTTATGCATGTCTAAATTACTTGCAAATAGCAATTGATTTCCTATCAAATCTATGTTGTAGTTTTAATCATAAGAGGTAAATCGCATCGCGATTGCCCGCAAAACGAGAATCTAGGGAGATGTCCGAACCGCAACAATTTTGGAAGGCATATGTTCATGTATATGTCCTCGACACCGATTGAATCTGACATCGTCTTCTCCGGCCGCCGCTCGGCGACCTACCGCGATGCACTTCATCTCTTTCCCGATGCCTGGCTTGACGATGTCGCTGCCATGCGCCGCTTCCTGCAGCCGATCTACGGCCGGCACGTCTTAGAGATCGGCGCCGGCAACGGTCATTTCAGCCGGGCGATTGCCGAAGATGTCGGCCCTGCCGGCTTATTGGTCGCGACCGATCCGTCCACCGAACAACTTGAGGATCTAGAAGTCGAAAGCGGCGGCCGGATCAGGGTCTTCGGTCAGGCTGCGCACATGCTCGACCTGCCGATCCGCGATTTTGACATGGCCTGGTCGCGCGGCGCCGTGCACCATATTTCCGACAAGACCGCTGCCTGGAAGGCGATAGCAGCCCACATGCGGCCCGGCGGCAAGCTGGTGATTGCTGACATCTTCGCCGGAACGCGGCTTGCCGCCTATTTCGACGATTTCATCGCACAAAGCTGCTGTACCGGCCACGAAGTCTCTTTCCTTTCGCGGGAATTTGCAACGAGCCTGTGCGCTCTGACCGGATGGGACAAGCCTCAATTTACCGATGTCACCACCCGCTGGCGCTTCGACACCAAGGCAAGTCTCGGACATTTCCTGCGATTGCTGTTCTCGGCAACCGAGATCTTCACCGACGACGACTGCCTTGTTGCAGCGGAACGCCATCTTGACATCGTTTCCGACGGCAACGGCATCGCCCTGCTTTGGCCGATGACAGTGATGGAAACGACAAAGCTGCCGACCGCGAATTAATCATGGATGAACGATGACAGGCGCTTGACGCGGGACCGGACAAATCCGCCCGCAACGTGACCTGGCGTGCACAATTCCTTCGGAGATCGTCTATGACATCGACCGCCGCAAACCGTGGAGCCACGGCCCCTCCCGCCGGAGCCCCTTTCGATGCCAGTTCATTGGTTCCGGGCGCCAGGAAACTCGGCTCGGAGACCACAGTCCATAAAGTCGGCTATAATGGTCGGCCCGGCGCATTTGCAGATGTCGCCTGCAGGATGGCGTTCCCGTCCGCGGATCGCATCGCCATGCCGAGCTTGGAGACCACGATCGCCAGCACCGTCCGCGGTGAAGTCGACCGGATCCTCCTGCCATGCGAAAACAGCCTGGTTGGACGCGTGCCGGATGTGCACAGAATCGTGCCCGACAGTGGTTTGCATATCGTCGGCGAGCATTTTCAACGCGTCGAACATTGCCTCATGGCACCGCCAGGCGCATCACTTGCAAGCATCAGACGCGTGCGTTCGCATCCAGTGGCGCTTGGCCAGGTCAGCCGGCTTATCGCAGCGCTCGATCTTGAGGCTATCGCCGCTCCGACGACATCCCACGCCGCCGAGCTGGTGGCCTCTTGCGAGGATCCGAGCGAAGCAGCAATTGCCTCGGATCTTGCAGCCGACCTCTACGGATTGGATATCCTCAAACGCAATGTCGAAGACGATCCGCATAATACGACGCGGTTCTACGTGCTGTCCGCCGAACCTCAGGCGATCGAGCAAAAAACACAGCTTCTGACGACGATTGTGTTCCGCACACAGAACCGGCCGGGCTGCCTCTACCACGCCATTGCCGGATTTGCCGAAAACGCCATAAACATGACCAAGATCGAAAGCTACCTCGTCGGCGGACAATTCGTGCCGTCCCGCTTCCTCTGCGAGTTCGAAGGTGATCCGGCTGCACCGGAGGTGGCCGATGCGCTCGATACTCTCGCCCGCCATGCTCGCGAGCTTGTCGTGCTCGGTACGTTTCCGATGGCGAGCCGCCATCTGCGCAACCGCAGTGAGGAAAATCTCCCGTCATGGGGGACCAAGCCTCCGGCCGCCTTTCGATGGTCCGATAGCCAGCAGGAGGCCGGAGGATGACGACCGCGGTGAAGCACTACGGGCGCCACGGCGATCTGGTCGAGGCGGCAATCGCGAAACTGAAGCTGCATTTTGGCGATCGGCTGACAACGGCTACGGCTGTGCGTGATCAACATGGCCATGACGTGAGCTGGCATCCCTCCTATCCGCCGGACGCGGTCGTTTTCCCTGATACGGCAGATGAGGTATCGCGTATCGTGGCGACCTGCCACGCCTTCGACGTGCCGGTGATCCCGTTTGGAACCGGCACCTCCTGCGAGGGACATGTTGCCGCCCTCATGGGCGGAATATGTATCGATCTCTCCCGGCTGGACCGGATTTTGACGATTCGACCGGACGACATGACAGCGACGGTCGAGGCAGGCGTAACCCGCAAACGCCTCAACGCCGAATTGCGCGACACCGGACTGTTCTTTCCCGTCGATCCCGGCGCTGACGCCTCACTTGGGGGGATGGCCTCGACGCGCGCCTCCGGTACGAATGCCATGCGGTATGGCACGATGAAAGACAACGTCATTTCGCTTGGTGTCGTTCTGCCCAATGGTGATCGGATCCGCACCGCGAGCCATGCTCGCAAATCGGCTGCGGGCTACGATCTGACACGTCTCTGGGTGGGATCGGAAGGCACGCTCGGCATCGTGACCGACGTCACCGTCAAGCTGCATCCAATTCCAGACCATGTCGTTGCGATTTCGGCGAGTTTCTCCACACTGGAACAGGCCGTCGGCTTCGTGCTTGTCGCGACCAGGCTCACAGACACCTTGGCACGCATCGAACTGCTGGATGAACTGCAGGTCGAGGCCGTCAATCGTTATTCAAAACTCTCCTTGCCGGTCGAGCCAACGCTTTTTATCGAACTGCATGGTAGCCGCGGAGCGGTCGAGGCGGCCTTGCCGTTCATCGAGGAGGAGGCACATGCCGCCGGTGCCAGTCGGTTTGATACCGCCGTATCGGCGGAAGCCAGAGGCAGGCTGTGGCAAGCGCGCCATGATATCTGGTGGGCCAATCTTGCGCTCCGCCCGGGCGCAAGCGCCCTTCCCACGGATAGCTGCGTGCCGGTATCGCGGCTTGTCGAGGCCATACTTGCCGCCAAGGATGACGTGCGGGATCTTGGCCTTGTCGCACCGATCTGCGGCCATGTGGGAGACGGCAATTTCCATCTTTGCGTCCTTTTCGATCCCGCCGATCCCGATGAGTGTCAGCGCGTCGAGGCACTGACCAAACGTCTCGCGGACCGCGCCATCACCCTTCAGGGAACATCGACGGGCGAACACGGGATAGGCCACGGCAAAATAGCAGCGCTTGTCGCGGAGCATGGTCCAGCCATCCGGGTCATGGCCGCAATCAAACGCGCCATCGATCCTCACAACATCATGAATCCAGGCAAGATCTTCAATCTCGCCGAGGCACCGCCTTTCAATTGAGCGAGATACATAAACCAGGGAGGTAATGAGAATTTATGTCCAATCCGCATGGCCCGGCATCGATCGCCGATTTCAGAAACGCCGCAAGGCGCGCATTGCCGAAAATGGTCTTTGACTTCTTCGACGGAGGCGCCGGCTCGGAACTCACGCTGTGCGAAAACCGGGCAGCGTTGGATCGGATTCGTCTCGTCGGCTCTGCACCCGTCGATGTTGGCCACCGCTCGGCGGCCATCTCGCTCTTCGGCGAGCCTCTCTCAATGCCAGTCATCATCGGACCGACCGGGCTGGCAGGCGCGGCATGGCCTGCGGGCGACCAGGCGTTGGCCCGGGCTGCCGCGCGAGCGGGAATCCCCTTTGTCATGAGCTCAGCGGCCAGCGCGACCATGGAAGCAGTGGCAGCCGCCGGCGAAGGCAGGAAGTGGTTTCAGCTCTACCTGTTCCGAGACCGCGAGGTGAGCCTCAGGCTGCTGAAACAGGCCGAAGCACTGGGCTTCGAAGCAATCGAGATAACAGTCGACAACGCCATTCCCGGCAGACGGTTGCGCGATGCCCGCAATGGCTTTTCGCTGCCGTTCCGCTGGACACCCAGGAAGCTCCTGAGCCTTGCGGCTCATCCTGGATGGGCCTTGCGGATGGCCAAGGCCGGCGCTCCGCGTCTGGAAGTCATGGAAGCCGAGTTCGATCTCAAATCCGCGGGAACGATTGCTGAGGTGATGGAACAGCAGCTCGACCCAACCGTGTCCTGGGACGACATCGCCTTCATACGGGATCGCTGGAAGGGACCGCTGATCCTCAAGGGATTGCTCAATCCGAGGCAGGGCAGCCGGGCAACCGAGCTCGGGCTTGACGGTATCGTCGTCAGCAATCACGGCGGACGGCAACTCGATGGAGCCGTCGCAAGTATCGACATCCTGCCGGAATTCGTCAGCGCTGTCGGGGGCAAGCTCGCAATCCTGATCGACAGCGGCTTTCGCAGCGGCACCGATGTTGCCAAGGCGCTGGCACTTGGAGCAACGGCCGTGCAGATCGGACGTGCGACGCTCTATGCTCTGGCGAGTGGCGGCGAGGATGCCGCGTTCAGAGCCCTTGCCATCATCGCCGCCGAACTCGACGTCGCTCAGGCAATGATGGGTGCGCCCACCATTGCTGATCTTCGACCTTCCACGCTTCGCCTTCCCCCGATGCTATTGCGGCCCGAGCAGGTTTCCGCTCGCGAACCCATGTCTCCGCGCCCACAGTCACCATTTGCCGCCTGACCCGTCATTGCCAAAACCCTTACGAGGAGATTGCTCCGGTGAAACGCAAAACCGCTTTCGTACACGCACTGGCCCTCTCGGCCCTGCTCCTGTCTTTCTCCGCCACGGTCACCACCGCGGCAAACAAGACAGTGGCGCTAACCTATATTGTCGAGCATCCGGCCATCGACGCGGCCCGCAAAGGGATTGTCGATGCACTGGCCGATGCCGGCTTCATCGACGGCAAGACCGTCACACTCGACATTGCAAGCGCTCAAGGGAGCATGCCGACGCAGACGCAGATCGCCAAGACATTTGCCGGCAAATCGCCCGACGTGATCGTCGCCATCTCCACACCGTCGGCCCAGGCCTGCCAGGCCGCAGCCAAAGGAGCGATCCCGATCGTGTTCTCGGCCGTGACGGATCCTGTTGCCGCAAAGTTGGTCAAAAGCTTCGCTCAACCGGACGGCACGCTGACTGGAACCAGTGACAAGCAGCCTCTGAACCTGACCTTCGAATTGATCCATAAACTGACGCCGACGGCAACGAAGATCGGCGTCCTCTATAATGCCGGCGAGGCCAATTCCGTCGCGCAAGTGGCTGAGATGAAGACCGAGGCGGCGAAGATCGGTATGAGTATCGTCGAGGCGACGGCGGCTCAGTCGGCCGCGGTGCCGGACGCTGCCCGCAGTCTCGTTGGCAAGGCCGATGTAATCCTCCTGCCGACCGACAGCACGGTGGTCTCGGCCGTGGAAAGCGTGGTCAAGGTCGGCGTCGACGCGAAGATTCCGGTCTACGCCAGCGACACCAATTCAGTCGAACGGGGTGCGATGGCTGCACTCGGATTCAATTATTACAAGCTGGGACGGCTCACGGGCGAGATTGCCGCCAAGGTCCTGAACGGCGCAAAGCCGGGCGACATCCCAGTCGGAACACTGGACAGCGAGGATCTCTACCTCAATCTCGCCTCGGCCAAGAAGATGGGCGTCACTCTCTCCGAGGCGATGACACAGAGCGCAGCGAAGGTGATCGACCAATGAGCCTGATTGCCCTTTCCGGTGCCTGCGAAGCAGGCCTGCTGTTTGCCCTCGTTGCCCTTGGCGTCTATCTCTCGTTCCGAGTGCTCGATTTTCCGGATCTAACTGTCGACGGCAGTTTCCCGCTCGGTGCGTCGGTTGCAGCGTCGACGATCATGGCCGGCGTGCCGCCCATTGTTGCGACATTCCTCGGATTTGCCGCGGGCGCTTCTGCAGGCTTCGTCACAGCATTCCTGTCGGTCCGGCTGAAGATCATGAACCTGCTTGCAGGGATCCTGACCATGGTCGCATTGTTCTCGATCAATCTGCGCGTCATGGGTAAGCCGAATGTTTCGCTTTATGGGACCGATACCATCTTTTCCTGGATCGACGGGATCGCAGCGCTCGGGGTCTGGGCCAATACGGTATTGCTCCTCTGCATCGTATTGGCCGCAAAGATGTTCGTAGACTGGTTCCTTGCCACGCAAATGGGACTGGCCTTACGTGCAACCGGCGCCAGCCCGAGGATGGCCGAGGCACAGGCTGTCGATAATGGCCGCATGGTCATGCTCGGTATGGCCCTCGCTAACGGCCTCGTCGGGCTTGCCGGGGCGCTTTATGCCGAAAGCCAGGGCGTTGCCGATGTCTCAATGGGTATCGGCACGATCGTCACCGGTCTTGCCGCCGTCATTATCGGCGAAACGGTCGTCGGCGCAGGATCGGTCGCGCGAGCCACGTTCGGCTGTATCCTCGGTGCATTGATCTACCGGCTGGTCATTGCGCTGGCGCTCGACGGCGGCGTGATCGGGATCCAGGCACAGGATCTCAATCTGGTAACAGCATTGGTCGTCGCCGTCGCCGTGATGATTTCGAAAACGCGGCTGAAGAAGCTGCCCTCCATCAGGCGTAGCCGGCTGCCTGAGCCATCGAAAGCAGAAAGAGCGACCTCATGATGCTGAATCTCGACGCGATATCGGTCACCTTCAACCCGGGGACAGCTCTCGAAGTGGCTGCACTGCGTGGCGTATCGCTGGCCATCCCCAAGGGGCAGTTCGTAACGGTGATCGGCAGCAATGGTGCCGGGAAGTCGACACTCCTTTCGGCCATTGCCGGCGCTACTTCGCCCGATCGGGGCCGGATCGTCATCGACGGCGTCGACGTTACGCGGTTGCCGACCCAGGCACGGGCGCGATTTATCGGCCGCGTATTCCAGGATCCGCGCATCGGAACCTGTGAGGCTCTGACCGTTGAGGAAAATCTTGCGCTTGCTTCCGCGCGCGCCGGACGGCGCGGACTGTCCCTTGCGCTTGGTGGACGGATTGGGCGCGCGCGGTTTGAAGAACAGCTTGCCAGCCTTGGCCTCGGACTTGAAACGAAGCTTAAGGCGGGGATTGGCACCCTTTCCGGCGGCCAGCGGCAGGCGGTAAGCCTGTTGATGGCGACATTGCTGCCCATGAAACTACTTCTTCTCGACGAACATACGGCAGCGCTCGATCCTAAGGCGGCGTCGCGCATCCTGGCACTTTCGGCGGAAATTAGCGAGCGTCAGCGTCTCACCACACTGATGGTCACGCACAGTATGCGCCATGCTCTCGATTATGGCCAGCGCACCATCATGATGAGCGGGGGACGCATCGTGCTTGACGTCGCAGGGGATGAACGGGCTGGTTACGATGTGCCGGACCTGATTGCGCTGTTTGGAGCGGTAAGCGGCGGCGAAATTGCCGAAGACAGGCTGCTGCTCGCTTGACATCCGCCGCGATCATCCGCGGCTTGTTTTCGGAACTTCGCTGGAATATATCTGCAATATGCAATTAAAAAACGATAAAACCGATAATAGGGCGACGGAGGAACGCGAGGATGGTACGGCGGTGAAGCCAGCCTTTCGGCTCGATCGCTGGGTGCCCTACCGCATGTTTCTGGTGGCAAGCAGCACCGCTGAGTTGCTCGCATCCTATTACGGGCCACGATATGGCCTGTCCCAGGCGTCATGGCGAATTCTCGCCATCGCCGGCAGCCGCCCGGGGCTTTCGAGCAAGGAAATCTGCCATGCCGGAGCGCTCGATCAATTCGCAGTAAGCCGCGGCATTGCGCAATTGGTCTCGCTAGGCTTTGCCCGGCGCAATGCCGGTGCCGGTGATCGCCGATTCTCGGCGATCGAACTCACACCCGAGGGCTACAAGGTGCTCGAGGAGATCGTGTCCATCGGTCAGGCGATGGAAGCACGTATTCTCGAAAGCTTGTCGGTTCGTGAGCGCGAGGCGCTACATGCTATGCTTGATCGCATCGAAGATGCATGCGCCGGAGCTGTCGCGCGTGGCTGGCAGGCGATGGTGGCCGACATCAAATCTGGGATCTAAGCCCGAATATGGTCATCCCGATAAAAGCCCCCGAATACTCTCCATCGAAAAGCGGTTATGAAGTCCGCATGAAATCTCAGGGTCCAGCCCGAGGGGATCAGGAGCTGGATGGGCCGCGGCCTTGCTCCATAGGCACATTCGCATTCGGCCCGCATCTTCGACGGGCGCTATATTTGGACTGACCGTCAATGCCCGGAAAGCTGAATTCAAGCTACCCCTACCAAGCGCGGCGAGGCGCGCAGGCGAGCTATGTCACGCGCCGGCGGTTCTCCAAAGTGGCGCCGATATTCGCGAGTGAACTGCGACGGGCTTTCGTAACCCACGCGGAAGGCGGCGGTCGTGACGTCGATGTCCTGGACCAGCATCAGGCTGCGCGCGTCCTGGAGCCTTAGCTGCTTCTGGAATTGCAGCGGCGTCATCGCCGTCACGGCGCGAAAATGCTCGTGCAGGCTCGACGGACTCATGCCGACTTCCGCAGCAAGCCGCTCGATGCTGAACCGTTCCCGGAAGTTCTGCCCGATCCACGCAATGGCGCGGCCAACTTGCGCCACCCGCCCCTGGCTCGAGGTGATCTGGCGCATCCTGGCACCATCCGGGCCGGCGAGCAGGCGATAGAGAATTTCCTGCTCGGTCAACGGCCCGAGTACGGGCAATGCTGCCGGTTCGTCGAGCAGAAGCAGCAGGCGCAGCACCGCATCGAGCAGATTGGCGCCGGCGTCGGACACCGTCTTGCCTGTGGGCCGAGCGGGCGCTCCCGGCGGTGGCGGCACATGCAACGCCAGCTGCCCCAGCATAACTGGATCGAAATCAAGGAACAGGCAGAGATAGGGCCTGTCAGGCGTCGCCTCGACCACCTGGCCCGTTGCCGGCAGATCGTAAGTCACAATCCCATAGCGGCCCGGCGCATATCTGAACACGCGGTCACCCAGAGTAACCTCTTTTTGCCCCTGTGCGACAAGGCACAGTTGCGGCCGATATACGTTCGGCATCGGCATCGTCACCGTGGAGGATCGAGCAAGCGTCATCCGTTCGATGGGGGTGGCGTGGAAGCCATCCTTCGAGGCGTGCCGGGCAATTACTGCAGAGATTTTGGTCAGTGTTTCCATGAGCCTGACCATTGCATGCGAGCAGGAGGGCAGCAAGGCGAAACCGTGCGGCTTCTGGAGGATTGGGCAGTAATTCCGGCGCATAAGGCTAACGGCTCGGCGTCGCTACACATCATAGTGTCCGCAGCACCTGGGTCGCAGCGAACCAGGCTGCAGAACAAGGACGGAGCAAACATGACGATGGATTATCTGAAAGCCCCCACGGTCGCATTGGGGACCTGGGCGTGGGGCGACAGCGGCGAGACCGGCGACGGTTACTTTGGCAGCCGCCTTACTCAGGCTGGCCTCGAAGAGGTCGCGGAAAAGGCGCATGCGAGCGGATTCACCCTGTGGGATACCGCCATGGTATACGGCATGGGCCGCTCAGAAACCCTACTTGGGGAGATACTCAAACGCTACGCCCGCAGCGGCTATCAGCTCTCCACGAAGTTCACCCCGCAAGCGGCAGGGACCGGTGATGATCCGGTGGCGGACATGCTGGAGCAGAGTCTGGCGCGCCTCGGCACCGACTACATCGACCTCTACTGGATTCACAATCCAGCCGATGTGGCGCGGTGGACTCCGCACCTGATACCGCTGCTGAAGAGCGGAAAGGTCAAACATGTCGGTGTCTCGAATCACAACCTGAGCGAAATCGAGCTCGCCAACCGGATCCTCGGAGAAGCCGGGTTCCGGGTTGAAGCCATCCAGAACCACTATAGTCTCCTCTACCGCAGCTCCGAGCAAGCTGGCATCCTGGACTACTGCCGCAATCAGGGTATCCCGTTCTTCGCCTATATGGTGCTTGAACAGGGCGCCCTGACTGGCAATTACAGTCCGGAGAACCCACTGCCAAAAGGAAGCAGCCGGGCGGCTGCTTACAATGGCATGCTGCCTCAGCTAAAGGCGCTGACGGACATGCTCGTCTCGATCGGCCAGAAGCAGGATGCGGCCGCTCCCGATGTCGCGATAGCGTGGGCGATCGCCAAGGGCACAACGCCGATCATCGGCGTCACCAAATCCGATCATGTCGATAGTCTCGTCCGAGCCGGCAGCATCAGCCTCACCGGCGACGACATTGCAGAGCTGGAAGCGCTCGCTGACGCCGCGGACGTGAACACCCGCGGCTGGTGGGAAAAAGAGATGCAAGGCTGAAGCTCCGCTGTCCTAAGATCTCGGAGCCGTTCCCACCAGTACCGCAGGCAATCATCTCGTTCTGCGAGACGATCGCCTGCTTCTCCCTGATTATACAAGTGCTCCGGAATGCGTTGGCGGATCTCGCAAGTTCCGGAGCGCTGGATGCCCCAAAAGAACCCCGACGTATCGCAGTACATGCTTCCTTCCGAAATATATGCAGCCGCAAACATTTGAAACGACGGAGGATCGCCCAAAGTTTGAGTTGACCGTTTTCGATGGCGAGGCGACACTTGCAACCCAAAGCAAGGCAGGAGGAAGAGTGATGGATGAGCCAGACCGCTGGCGGCACATGGCAAGCGCTCCGAAAGACGGCAGTCGGATCCTTGTCACGATCCGCCCGTCAGAACAGGGGCCTGCAGAAGTTGACCTCGCATATTGGTCGAATGGCGATCAATTTGGTACGGAAGGCTGGCGCGCCTCCGATTCTTCACCCGGGCACATCATCGAATATGCCGAGCCGGAACTAAAATGCTGGATGCCGATGCCCTCGGCCAATCTCAATCGCACCTCAATGCCTTCACCTTGGGAAGGCGACAACGCCCAGCAACTCGACGGGTCGGGGATTTGAAAGCTTGCGCCGGCTTGTCGCGCGGATTCGGTAACAAATTTGCGTCAGCAGAAACGCGCGACATCCATCAAGGCAACGCCGATAGAAAAACGGCGGGTCCCCCGCCCGGTTCGCGGCGATCACGAAGAGCAGCCCGAAATTACCATTTGCAAGAGGATATGCATGTCAACGGCCACCGCGCCGTTCATGCGCCTCCGGCTTTACCCATTCCCGCTTCACACGCGCCAATATCAAAAGCTGACTATGCGGCTGTGGTTCGAATGTCGTCGTAACTACTCATCGGCGCAGCTTGTCGCCATTCGCATGAGCGTTGATGAAGGATCCCAACAGGGGATTTCGTATGATGCGCTCCATTCCCGCTCGGACCACTCATGCTGTAACTTGAATTTTAACGCGTAAATAATAAATTTTCGCGCGCTACCTTTTATTGCAACACAAAGCGCAAAAGAACTTGTCGGGATTTTACGTCTCTGGTTGCGCTGCTTTCCACGTATGCGCATAAGGCATTCGTAGCGACGGCAGCTGGAACAATGGTCGACTTTAGATGGAAAAATTGACGCATAAGACGATGGAGGATTTCGCGAAGTCCTGCGGTGTCTCCCGCCCTACCCTTTCCAAGTATTTCGACGATCCGACCAGTGTAAAACCGGCAACCCGCGCGCTGATCGAGGCGGCGCTTCGTTCGTCGGATTATCAGCCTAATCTTTATGCGCGGAACCTCAATCGCAAGAGAACCCGCAATATCGGCATCCTGGTTCCCGCCCTTACCGATCCCTTCTATGCAGAAATGGTCAATCGCCTGGAATTGCGCCTGCGCAACGAGGGTTACTGGCCGATCGTGTTCTCGTCGCACGGCTTACCCGAACTGGAAGGCGAAGCGGTCAACACAATGCTGTCCTTGAAGGTAGCCGGTGCGCTTGTCGCACCATTGGGGAAGAAATCCGATCCGCGCACCTTTGAAAAACTCGCGCAGAACCTGCCCATCGTCTATTTCGACACTTATATCGAAGGAAATACGCCCTTCATCGGCAACGACAATTACCAGAGCGTCGCAACGATCGTGGAATATCTTTGCCGATCCGGAGAGGCGCCGGCCTATCTCGACATTCCGCATGTCAATCACAACTCACCCGAAAGGCTGGCGAGCTATATCGCCACCATGGAAGCCGCAGGCTGCGAGCCGCTGGTCATCAGCACCAGTGTTACTTACACCTGGGAGTTCGAACGCATCGGATACGAGCAGATGGATGGCCTGCTCCGCGCAAAGTCTCTTCCGCGCAAAACCATCCTTTGCGCGAATGATCGCCTCGCCTTCGGCGTGATGGCAGCCGCCTTCGCGCACGGGCTGAAAATCGGGCGCAAAAAGGGCGACAATCTGCGCATCGCGGCCCATGACGACCATCCCTTGAGCCGCTATACCTGCCCGCCGCTGACGACGATGGCTCAGGACTTCGCCGCGATGACGGCAAGCAGCGTCAGCACGCTTCTGATGCTGCTTGGAGATACGGACGTGCCCACCCAGTCGATCGCGCGCAAGGTCAGCCTGGATGGAACGCTGGTCATGCGGCAGTCGGCCTAAGGCGGCACTTGCTTTTCATCTAAATCAAGACCGCTTCGAAGCCACGCCACGCCGCGACGGCCTCCTCCACTGCCCGCCGAGCCTCCGCCACATATCTCCCCATCGACACGAAGCCGTGGATCTGCCCCGGCCAATGGCGATGTACCATGCGCACCCCTTCTTCCCGCAATCGCCCGGCATAGGCGATGCCTTCGTCGACCAGAATATCGTGTCCGGCGGTGGCGATGAAGGCCGGTGCCACTCCGGCCAAGGTCTCGGCTTGTAGCGGCGAAACCCTCCAGTCTGCTATATCGGCTACAGTGCGAACGTAGTGATCGCGAAACCATCTCATTGTCGAGGCAGTCAAGCCGAAGCCTTCGGCATAACAGCGATAGCTGTCGGCCGTCTGGGCGGCGTCCGTATTGGGATAGATGAGCAGTTGCGCCGCAAGCGGCGGGGCATCGCTATTGCGTGACATCAATGCCAGCACGGCAGCAAGATTGCCGCCGGCACTGTCGCCAGCAACGGCGATCCGCCCAGGATCGATGCCGAGGTCTGCCGCCGATTTCACCACGAATGCCAAAGTCGCAGCGCAATCGGTCACTCCGGCGGGAAATTTGTGTTCTGGCGCTAGCCGGTAGTCGGGGCAGATGACAGTGCATTTGGCAGTATTGGCGAACCATCGGCAGATTTCGTCGTGCGATTCGAGATTGCCGATCACCCAGCCGCCGCCATGCAAATAGACGAGGCCCGGGCCATGCTTCAGAGGCGCACCGATGCCGCGATAGATGCGCAAGGCGATCGGACCGCTCGGGCCGGCAATCCCGCGATCCTCCAGCGAAGCGACCACCTCTCTTGCGCCCTGGAGCGTCGGACAATTCGCATCATAGTCGATACGCGCCTGCTGAGGTGTGCCGGTTTCGAATGGCCGACTGCTCGACCGACTGGTGAGAGCAAGAACGCGCAGCGCGCTTTCATCCAGCTTTTCCATTGGATTATCCCCTCTCTGCAGCGATCAGGCGAGAAGGCTGCGTGCTTCGTCTTCGTCAAGACGCGGTGACGGAGTGAATTGCGCGCCGATGCTGACCGACTGCCGGCTTTCCCCCGACTGGAGAATGGCCTCCATGATCTCGAGGACATGAAGGGCGAGCTCTCCCGACGCGCGGGGAGGCCTACCCTCCTCAAGCGCTCGCGCAAGGTCGGCGACACCGAGCATGCGGTAATTCGCCCGATCCGGTGCATTGAATGGCCAGTTCCTCGCGCCGTAAAGCTCGCCGTCGCTTTCGAAATCATACCAATCGGCGCCCCGCTCGGATAGCGACACCGTTCCGCCGAACGTGTCCGGATCGGGCAAACGGAGCGAACCTTCGGTGCCGTGCAGCTCGATTGGATGGTTGGAGTGGCGAAACACGTCCCAGGAGGCGCCGAAATTCACGGTCGCGCCGGATTGGAATTCCAGAAGCGACAGGATGTTTGTGGGAGTGCCGACCTTGAAGTGCGTATTCTTGAACGGGCCGTCGGCGGTGATCAGGCGTTCTTCCTGGCCCTTCGTCGCCATTGCCATGACCCGCACGACCGGACCAAGCAGGTTCACCATCATCGTCAGATAATAGGGGCCCATGTCGAAGACCGGGCCGCCGCCCGGCTGATAGTAGAATTGCGGATTGGGGTGCCAGTGCTCCATGCCGCGCCCCATCATGAAGGCAGTGCCACTGACCGGCCGGCCGATCGCGCCCTCATCCATCAGGCGCCGCGCTCGGCGGCCTGCAGCGCCGAGGAACGTATCGGGCGCCGACCCCAGCTGCAATCCGCGCCGCTTGGCCTCCGCCACGAGAACCCGTCCATCGGCCGCCGACGTTGCCAGCGGCTTCTCCGTGAAGACGTGCTTGCCGGCAGACAGGGCCGACATCGTGACGTCGAAATGGACAGCGGGAACAGTGAGGTTCAGCACGAGATCGACTTCGGGATCGGCCAGCAATTGGTCGACGCTGAGCGCGCGAATACCATATTCCCGGGCACGCAGCGCGGCGACATCGGCGGATATATCGGCGCAGACGCGCAATTCGACACCGGCAAACAGCGCTGCATTGCGCAGATACGTCATCGAGATGTTACCGCAGCCGATGACGCCAATGCCGAGCTTAGCTTTTGAATTACCAGCCATATTACCCAATCCTCCCTGATCTACCGCATCTGTTCGTCGCGCTTCGGCGCGTCCGAACGATGACTCCCAGGTTGATTTAAAGCATCTTATTTCTTGACGCGCGATAAATTTTTATAAAACATATGCGAATACTGGCGTGGAGGTTTGGAGGTCGCCAGTCTTCCTGGGAGGGAAACATGACAGATATCAAGAAGACGCCGGCTTACTCCACGAGTGCCGGACAATCGATAATGCTTGATCGTCGTCAGCTGCTGTTGGGTGCCGCCGGCGCCGCCATCGGTACGGCAACGCTTGGAGTTGCTACAAGCCTTGGCATCCGCCCGGCGCGTGCCGCTGATCGGACGGAAATCAGCTTTGCCAGCGCCAGCTTCTTTGGCAAGGAAGGCCTCGGCGACCTCGTCAAGACGTTCAACGAGTCGCAAAACCGCATTACCGTCAAATTCATCGAACTGCCGCCGCCAAGCTCGTCGACGGAAGTCTATCAGGGCCTCGTCCAGCAGCTCGCCCGCCGCAACGGAACGCCCGATGTTTTCAGCCAGGACGTTATCTGGATCGCGGGTTTTGCATCCGCCGGCTGGGCGCTGCCGCTTGACGAGTATTTCCCGAAAGACAAGCGTGCCGATTATTTCCCCGGCACAGTGGCTGCCTGCACCTATGGCGGCAAGTTGACAGCGCTGCCATGGTTCGTCGATTCCGGCATGTTCTACTATCGCAAGGATCTGGTGGAAAAGCATGGTGGCAAGGTGCCAGAAACCTGGGCCGACATGGCGACGGTGGCGGCAGAGGCGCAAAAAGCCGGCGACGCCAAATTCGGTTATCTCTGGCAGGGCAAGCAAGCCGAGGTTCTGGTCTGTGACGCCGTGGAAATCATCGCATCCAACGGCGGCTCCATCCTGTCCGCAGATGGAAAATCTTCCGTCATCGGCGACGATGCCGCCGTTGCCGCGATCCAGTTCCTGTATGACGCCATCAACAAGACGAAGATCAGTCCTCAGAACGTGCTCTCCTGGGACGAAGAGCCCTCTCGCCAGCCGTTTACGTCTGGTGAGGCGATGTTCATGCGCAACTGGTCCTATGTCTATCCGATCGCGCAGGATCCGAAGGCCTCGCATGTCGTCGACAAGGTGGCTGTCGCGCCGCTGCCGCATTTTGCCGGCGGCAGGAGCTCGGCCTGCCTTGGCGGCTACCAGCTGGGCGTCAATGCCAACTCCAAGAAGCGGGAAGCAGCGATCGAATTCCTGACCTGGATGTCTTCACCCGAAACCCAGACCCGGCTTGCCCTTAATTTCGGTCTTGCGCCCTCGCGGCCTGCCATCTTCCAGGATGCGAAGCTCAAGGCCGAGCAGCCGTTCATGGCAAGTCTCCAGAACGTCTTCACCGGAGCCACGCCGCGGCCGATCACGCCGCAATATGCCAAGGTGACGCTGGCATTGCAGTCCAGCATCTCCAAGGCGCTGGTCAGCGGCAACGTCAAGGCCGAGCTTCAGGCAGCCGCCGCCCAGATCAACAAGATCGTCGGCTGAAATGGCTGTGACGATGACGGTTGCCGTTTCCGAGCCAACTCCAGGTAAGTCGAGGGCGCTGTCAAGCGCCCTCTGGCCCTGGCTGTTGCTGCTGCCGGCATTTCTTTCGCTCGCATCGGTATCCTTCTATCCGATCGTCAACGGCGTCTATCTGTCCTTCACCAACCGCTCGCTGATCACACAGGACAATGATTTCGTCGGTATCGCCAACTATGTGCAGCTGCTGGCCGATCCGCCGTTCTGGAATGCCTGGTGGCACACGATCTGGTTTACCCTGATCTCGACGTTGCTCGAAACCTTCATCGGCCTGGCAATGGCACTGATCCTTTGCGAGACCTTCGCCGGCCGGGGCATGGTCCGCGCCGCCATGCTCGTGCCCTGGGCCATGCCGACCGTCGTGACGTCGAAAATGTTCGGCTGGCTCTTCGACGGTCAGCACGGCATCATCAATTTCATCCTTCTGCATGCAGGATTGATCGACCAGAACGTCAACTGGTACGGCTCACCCGACACGGCGCTGACGACGATCATCCTTGCCGATGTTTGGAAGACCACGCCATTCATGGCGCTTCTTTTGCTGACGGGACTGCAAACCGTTCCGAAATCGCTGATCGAGGCGGCACGCATTGATGGGGCGGGAGCCTGGACGATCTTCTGGCATATTCGCCTGCCGCTCCTGATGCCGACGCTGCTGATTGCCGGTCTCTTCCGTGCGCTCGATGCCTTTCGCGTTTTCGACCTCGTCTATGTGCTGACGGGCGGCGGCCCGGCCGATTCCACCGAGACGCTTTCGACGCTGTCCTACAAGGTACTCTTTTCGACGCTTCAGTTCGGCTACGGCTCTGCAGTCTCGACCGCCATGTTCATCACGGAAGGTCTGATCGCCATAGGCTTCTGCGTCTTCCTCGTGCGCCAGATCAGGAGGACGACATGAACGCAGAGCGCTCAGTCCTTCAAAACATCGCCATCTATCTTGGCGCGCTGTTCATCCTCATCTGGTCCGCCGGCCCGTTCATCTGGCAGTTTTCGACATCGCTCCAGCTCGACAAGGCCCTGACTGAAGGCACGCCCTCGCTCATACCGAACCCGTTCACGCTGGAGCACTACTACAACGCCTTCGTCGAAAAAGGCCTGCATCACTATGTGCTGAATTCGCTCGTCGTTTCGCTGGCGACCACCGCCCTTTGCCTGATCGTCGGTTCGCTTGCTGCCTTTTCACTATCGCGCCTCGACGTGAAAGGACGCTTCGGCATCCTGACGGTCATCCTTTCGGTATCGATGTTTCCCCAGATCGCACTGGTCGGACCTCTCTATCTCATCGCCTCCGATCTCGGACTGCTCGATACCTATACGGCGTTGATCATCACCTATCTCGCGCTCGGACTACCGCTCGTAACCTGGGTGCTGTTTGGCTATTTCGAGACGCTGCCGCGCGAGATCGACGAGGCAGCCCGTATGGACGGTGTCGGCCCGGTTGGCTTGCTATGGCATATCATCCTGCCAATGTCGCTGCCGAGCCTGGTCACGACAGGCCTGCTCGCCTTCATCACCGCCTGGAACGAATTCCTGTTTGCATTGGCTTTCACTTCGGACAGCGACAGCCAGACGATCCCGGTCGGCATCGCCAATTTCACCAACCAATATTATGTGCCCTGGGGAGACATCGCCGCCGCATCGGCTGTCGTCACCATACCGCTAATCATTTTGGTGCTCTTCTTCCAACGACACATCATCGAAGGCCTGACCCAAGGCGGAATCAAGGAATAGCGGGAATGCGCAAGGACATAAAAATCGGCTGCCAGACATTCACATGGGAAATGCTCGGCAATACCTGGACTGGAACGGCAGATGATCTGCTGTCGGCCATTTCCGTCGGCGGCTACTCCGGCCTCGAAATCACCGATACGATGATCGGCCGCTATGGCGCGGAGCCGCATGCCTTCGCGAATGCATTGCGGGATTGCGGCTTGACGCTCGTCTCCTTCGCCTTCGGTTCCAAGAGCGGCTTTACCATCGCTGACGCCGTGAAGGACGATCTTGCGACGGCCAAGCGCTGGATCGATTATGCCGCGCATTTCCCCGGCGCACTCGTTTCCATCGGCTCGGCAACCGTCGTTTCCGATGGCCCGCGAGACGAGAAGTTCGCCATTGCCGGCGAGTTCTACAATCGCGCCGGCGAACTGGGCAAGGCCGCCGGCGTTGAGGTCGCCGTACATCCGAGCTCGCATCACAATACGCTACTGTTCGACCGTGCCGATTACGACCGCATCTTCGCATTGTTGGATCCGAACCTGGTCGGGTGGGTGCCGGATACCGGTCATATCCTACGGGGGCATGCCGATATGCTTGACACGATGCGCACCTATCAAGACCGTATCCGCTACCTGCATCTGAAGGATGTCGATGCGCAGGGCCGATGGGCGATGCTCGGCAAGGGCGTTCTCGATACGCCGGCCGTGATCGACCTCGTCTCGGCCGCTCCGCGCTTCAATGGCTGGCTGGTGCTGGAGGAGGAATCCGAGACGGCCGGCGCCGATCCTGCCGCTGCGGTCAAAGCCAATCGCCAAACCATGCGCGGCTACGAGGCATAAGGAGTAGAACCATGATCGAAAAGGAAAGTCGCCGTCTTCGCATGGGAGTACTCGGCTGCGGCCCGATCGCGCAATTCGCACATCTCGAATCCTGCGCCAAGGCGAGAAATGCCGATCTTTATGCGATCTGCGACGCAGCCCCCGATCTTCTGGCCCGCATGGGCGCGACCTATGAGCCGCAGAAAATGTACGATGATTATGATGCCATGCTGGCCGATCCCGAGCTGGAGGCCGTGATCGTCGCGACATCCGACGCCTATCATGTGCCGATGTCGATAAAGGCGCTGGAAGCCGGAAAGCATGTGCTGTGCGAAAAGCCGATCGGAGTGTCCGTCGAGGAAGGACAGCAGCTTGCCGAGGCCGTGCGCCGGTCCGGGAGGATCCTGCAGGTCGGCCATATGAAACGCTTCGATCCGGCGCTTGAGGCCGCGCGTGATTTCGTACGCGATGACATAGGCCAGATCTTTGCGATGAAGGCGTGGTATTGCGATTCCACCCATCGCTACACCAATACGGATGCGGTGCAGCCCCTGCCCGTCACCAGCAAGCTTGCGCGCAAGCCCTCAGGCAATCCCAAGGCCGATCTTCGGCAATATTTCATGCTCGCCCATGGTTCGCATCTCGTCGACACCGCGCGCTTCTTCTGCGGGGAGATCGTCGCCGTGCGTGCCCGGCTTCTGGAACGTGCCGGTGCCTATTGCTGGTTCGTGGAGACCGAGTTTGCCAATGGTGCTCTCGGCCATCTGGACCTGACAGTTGCCGTGCGCATGGATTGGCATGAAGGTTTCCAGCTTTATGGCGAAAACGGCTCGGTTCTCGCAAAGACCTTCAATCCCTGGTACTTCCGATCAAGCGAAGTGGAGATCTTTCACGAGAAGGATGCGACGAGTCGGAAGCCGCTCGGTGCCGACGGCCATTTCTTCCGCCGCCAGCTGGAAGGACTTGCAGATACAGCATTAAATGGCGCGCCGATGCGCGGTGCCAATGTCGAGGACGGCCTGGCCTCCATCCGCGCGATGGTGGCGATCGCCCGATCGGTGGAACGAGGCGAGCGCGTCGAACTCGCATCGGTCACGGGAGCGGTCTGATGCAGATCGGCATCTTCGCCAAGACCTTTCCCGGAACGGAGCCGCTCGGCGTTCTCTCGGCCGTGCGCGACAGCGGTTACGCATGCGCGCAGTTCAATCTCGCCTGCTGCGGTCTCCCGTCCATGCCCGATGCCGTTTCGGAAGAAGCGATCGCAGCGGTTCGTTCGTCCGCCGAGGCGACGGGCATCTCTCTTGCCGCCCTGTCCGGCACTTACAACATGGCTCACCCCGATATTGCTGTACGCCGAGCGGGCCTCGCCCAGCTCGCCGTTGTCATCGAGACGGCGGCGGCACTCTCGATTCCGCTGGTAACGCTTTGCACCGGAACGCGCGACCCGAACGACCAATGGGCCTATCATACCGACAACGGTGATCTCTCCGCCTGGACCGACATGGCGGCTGAAATATCGAAGGCTCTGGAGTTGGCGGAACGGCATGGCGTCGATCTCGGCATCGAGCCGGAGCAGGCCAATATCGTCACCTCGGCACGCGACGCCCTGCGGCTGATCGACGAGATGGGATCGCGGCGGTTGCGCATCGTGCTTGATCCGGCCAATCTCTTCGAACAGGCAACACCTGCCAAGGCGCGGGCGATAATTGAAGAGGCGGTCGAAACGTCAGCCGGTCATATCGCCCTGGCTCATGCCAAGGATCGTTACAGCGATGGTCGCTTCGCAACCGCCGGACGGGGCGTGGTGGATTTTGCCGATTTCATCGCGCGGCTGCGCTCGGTGAATTTCGAAGGCCCGCTCGTGACGCATGGCCTTTCTGCTTCGGACGCACCGGTCGTTGCCGGCTTTCTCAAGGCGCTGATCTGATGGGCAAGAAATGGTTCAAGCTCGACGATGCGGAACTTGCCGTCTACGAGAATGGGCAAGGACTCCCCGTCATCTTCCAGCATGGCCTTGGCGGCGACGAGGCACAGGTCGCACAAAATGTTCCCGCTTCGGTAGACATGCACCGGCTGACACTGGAATGTCGTGCGCACGGCGCATCCTCGCTGGGCAATGCGCGCCCCTTTTCCATCCGCATGTTTGCCGAGGATGTTCTGGCCGCGGCCACCGTATACGGGTTCGATCGCTTCATCATCGGCGGCATTTCGATGGGAGCGGCCATTGCGCTGCACCTTGCTCATCATCATGCCCACCGGATTGCCGGGCTCGTTCTTGTGCGCCCCGCCTGGACCTTCGAGGCATCGCCGGGCAATCTCGCGCCGATCCGCACAGTGGCTGCCCTCATCCATTCGCATCCGATCGAGGGGGCCAAAAGGCTCTTTATCGCCTCTGAAACAGGACAGCGGATCGCCTCCGAGGCACCGGACAATTTCTCCTCCCTGCTTGGCTACTTCGACCGACCAGATGCTCTCGCCTTCGCCTCTGTTCTGGCTGATATCGCTGCAGACGGGCCGGAGGTGCCGCGGGCAACAGCAGCCGCTCTTGCCGTGCCTGCCCTGATTATCGGCAACCAGCACGATGCGATCCATCCGCTCTCCTGCGCGCAGACGCTCGCCGATGTCATTCCAGGCGCGAGCTTTGTCGAAGTTACCGCCAAGGCTGTCGATAAAGACAAGCATTTTGTCGAGGTCCAAGACGCCATCGCGCATTTTCTAGCATCCAAAACACTCCGGAGCTTCGTTTCGTCATGACGTCCAGACCTCTTTCCGGCCCGGCGGCCATCGCAGCGCTTCCCCGCAATAGGCTTCTCGGCGAATTTTCGCTCTGGTCGGCCGATCTTGCCAATATGGAGACCGACCTCAAGCGCATCGAAACCTATGTCGATCTACATCACATCGATGTCGCCGATGCGCGCTTTACGCCGGGCTTCCTGTTCTTTCCTGATTTTGTCGCGCGCATCGCCAAGTCGACTGCGAAGCCGATCCATGTCCATCTCATGGTCGAGGCTGAAATCGTCGAGGAGCAGACGCGCCAGTTCATAGAGGCGGGAGCGGATTTGATCAGCGTCCATGCCGAAAACGGCGATGCCGGCTTACGCGCCATTGCACTTGCCAAAAAGCTTGGCGCCGAAGCCGGCGTGGTGCTGCGGCTGGAAACACCTGTTTCGGCGATCGAGCCCTTTATCGATCACGTCGCCTTCGTGACGCTGCTCGGAACCTCAATCGGCGTCAAGGGACAAAGCCTTTCCGAAAAGGCTTGCGACCGGCTGATCGAAGCGCGTTCCCTGCTGAGAAAGGCAGGCCGCGAAGATCAGATCATACTTGCAGCGGATGGCGGCATTCGCGAACAAACCGTCCCGCTTCTGCGCCAAGCCGGGGCACAGACGGTCGTTCTCGGATCGCTGGCATTCGGCGACAAGAACCTCGGCGACCGGATCGCCTGGCTGCATGGATTGGAGAGCCAGGTTTCGTGAAAAAGGTCGCTCTTGCATTCGATCTCGGTGGAACGGAGCTTCGCGCCGCACTTATCGATGATGCGGGATGCCTATTGTCGTTCTCGTCGCTATCGACGGATGCGGCCGGCGGTCCCGCAGCCGTCATCCGTCAGATCGAACTGCTGGCGGAAACGGTGTTGGCGGAAACGCCCGATCTTTCGCCGATCGGGATCGGGATCGGCGCGCCCGGTCCGCTCGATCCGGACGCCGGTATCGTCATTGCGGCCCCGACGCTGGTCGGATGGCATGAGGTCCCGCTGGCGGAGATTCTCCAAAACCATTTTCAGCTGCCCGTGCGGCTCGAAAACGATGCGAATGCGGCAGCTCTCGGGGAATGGCGATATGGCGCCGGCCGCGGGGCGGGATCGATGGTGTTCGTCACGGTATCGACCGGTATCGGCGGCGGCGTGATTGCCGATGGCCGGATCCTGCATGGCAGGCGGGGCCTGGCTGCCGAGATCGGCCACATGACGATCACAAACGAGGGCGAACGTTGCTTTTGCGGCGCAGTCGGTTGCTTCGAGGCCGTCGCCTCCGGCACGGCACTCGGCAGGCGGGCGACGGCCCGCACCAGGCCGTCAGACGGATCGATACTACGCGGTTTAGCTGCCGATGCCGACGTGACCGGACGACATGTCGTAGAAGCCGCACGAAAGGGCGACGCCGATGCATTGGCGCTGCTGATCGACGAAGCGCGGTGGCTGGGGATCGGCTTTACAAACCTGCTTCATCTCTATTCGCCCGACGTGCTTGTCATGGGCGGAGGAATTTCGCATGGCTTCGATCTTCTGCACGACCAAATGGCGGCGACGGTTCGCGAGCGCGCCATGCCCGCCTATCGCGACGTGCCGATCGTTGCCGCACAGCTTGGGCGCCATGCCGGTCTGATCGGCGCCGCTAGCCTCATCTTCGACGGCTACGGAAAGCCGCCCCGGAGTCGATGAGTTCCAAGGCGCGCCAGCGCGTGGCAGTTGGTCGCGCGATCGTTCGAAATCCGAAGATCTTTCCGTTCGACAAGCCACTTTCCAATCTCGATGCGGCGCTGCGTGTCAACATGCGGCTGGAGCTGATACGCCTGCATAACGAAGTGGCTGCAACGATGATTTACGTCACCCCCGACCAGATCGAGGCAATGACATTGTCGATCGAATCACTCTTGACCCGCAATTTTCGGCCGATAGAAATGAACTGAGGCTTTGCAACCAGTGTCATTGGTCAAGAAAGCTGGCTGGAGCCGCTACTTCTCAGACCCTGTCCTGTCTTGCGGAAAAGACCGGCGATGATGACCTCGAGAACGCCACAGCTTGCCTTCGTCCTATTATGCCTGGGTGCTTTGAACGGATCGCACGCCATGGCACAGGAAGCAGCGGCTCCGCTGTCGGGCAGCTTTGCCGACCTATGCGCCGTCGACGGCGAGCATCCGTCGAAGCTCTGGCGGATCAGCAGCAGGCTGGACCCTGCCTTATGGAGATCGCGTATCGTTTGCGATCTCTCATCCCCTTCCAGGCCGATATTACGCATCTCGGTGCATCCAGGTGATGCCCCCGACCAGAGTATCGGCGATGCACCGACCGAACGGGTGGAAATTCAAATCAAGAAAGAGGTTATCAAATTCGATGAGCCGACGTGGTATCATTTTGCCTTCCGGCTCGAAGCCCCCTGGCGAGGGATCGGCAACCGCACCGTCATTCATCAGGTAAAGCAAAATATTCCAACGGAGGAGACGAAGCCCCTTGGAGCTTGCCAGGCGGCAAATCCATTGTTCAAAATCGAGGCTATACCATCGGAAACAGGGGCGAATTTCGTTGCCAAAGTGCGGGGTAGCGCCGACTGCAACGCCGGTCAATCCAAGATAATCTGTGGTCCCTGGCATCTCAATGTGGGTGACTGGAATGATGTGAATGTGATGCTGAAGCCGAGCCTGCAGGAGGGTGCGAGCTCCATACAGGTCTATCTCAACGGACGCGCCTGCGACTCCTCCTATACGGGGCGCCTCGGCTTTCTCCATCACGGTATGCGGCATCAAGACGGCCGCCCGTTCATCGACGTTCAGCCGCGCTTTGGGATCTATAGGGACACTCTTCCCGGCGTGGTGCAATCAGTTGACTTCGCGGATATCCAGTTCTGGTCGACGGACCCTTCCAGCGATCCCGCTTGGTCGAAACTGGCAGTATCCGCTGAGTAATCATCCGATCTTTTCGGATCGATGACAGAAACGCTCCGTGTGGCCGCCCGTTTGCGCATCTCCATCTGAACTTCAAAACAGGTCGGAAAATCTCGACTTTCAATCGCCGCTGCCACAATTACGCCCGCCGTTTCCGGAATTGTCTGCAGCACGCATGCCCCGCTTGCACGGGGTGCAATCCGATGCATTATTCGGGAAGTATGGTTATCACGTGAAGACTAAAAAATTTGTTCTTTTGCCCGCTCTGGCTTTACTGATGGCAGGCTCCGCCGCGCATGCGCAGGAATGGAGATATTTGCCGGATTATGGCGACGATCTGGATGGCGGCTATGTTGCTCCGCGCTATTGGCGGGAGGCACCGCCGCGTTATCGCGACGATCCGCGTCTCGACGACGGCTATTACTATCGGGGCGACCGTTACAACGACTATGACGATGAGGACGGCGATTTCCCGCCAGCCCCTCGTCCACGGCGCCAGGCTTCGATCGATCGGAATGCGGTGTCTCCCCAATTCAGTCCGGGCCTCAAGGACGACAAGCAGGCCAGTCTGGCGCAATCGCCGATCCCGCGCAGCGTTGTGCGTTTTTCCGGCTACGATCCCGGCACAATCGTTATCTCCACCAAGGAAAAGCGCCTCTATCTCGTGCTCAACGACGGAACTGCCCTCAAATACGGCATCGGTGTCGGCAAGCAAGGCTTCGCCTGGAAGGGCACCGAGACGATCAGCCGCAAGGCGGAGTGGCCCGATTGGACGCCGCCCAAGGAAATGATCGCCCGCCGTCCGGAATTGCCTGACCACATGGAAGGTGGGCTCAATAATCCCCTCGGAGCGAGAGCGCTCTATCTCGGTTCCACCCTCTACCGCATCCACGGCACCAATGAGCCGAACTCGATCGGCAAGGCGGTGTCGTCCGGCTGCATTCGAATGGCAAATCCGGATGTTATGGATCTCTATGGCCGGGTCGGCGTGGGAACAAAGGTCGTCGTTCTCTGACTGCACTCCGACCATGCATGGGTCAGCCTGGAGCAATTCCAGGATAAAGTGCGCAGCCGTTTCCGTAGGGAATTGCGTGAAGACAAAAGCTGGAGCGGTTCATATATTCGATGAAAAGCTCAACCGCTCTGGCAGGACCGGAAACGCACACCATTGGACGGGAAGGCAGTCATCACAAGCACCATGGCCGTGACCTGCATTTTGTCGCGCCTCGGCGCATCGCGGAAATCGGATTTTAGGCCACCGGTCTCTCAATTCGCATCCGAGCGGAATGAATAGCGGAGAGAGGAAGGGCGCGGACGAAATCATCGGCGCTATGCAAGCCCGGACTCCGCCATACGCGGAGCCATTCGCCTGCTGAACGAAGCCCGCCGATGCGAGCCGGCCAGATCGGAAAGCCGAGAACAATGAGCAAGGCGTTGTAAAAAACAGCACCTTGCCTCATTCAAAAGGCCACAGTCTAACTACCTGTAATCTTGAATTCATTAGCATATTCTTCCGAACGCAGTACATCGGCTTGGGAGGCCTCTGCCCCGTTGAAGAATTCCTGCAGGAGCCGGGTAATGCGCTCCGGCGATGTACCCTTGGCATATTCTTCCTGCATCCGGCGTCTGACCAGCATTTCCAAGACTGACATGTCTTTCACCTCATAATTCCGGCGCAAGGAAAATGTCGCTCTCAATGACGCGGGAGGCAAGTTACAGTTTTTTCATGGTCTTGATGGCTCGACGACAAGACTTCTGATCTCTTTCCGCCGCCTCGTGCCGGAAACGGTGCCGACCGAAGCGTGATCGATCTTTCACTTGCCAAATGGCGATGTATCGTAGAATTGAAAGCGGCCAATCGGTCGGTTGTTTGCGCTTCGTTAACCCGCGTGCTTTAGCGGGCCACACCCCGACCTTTGGATGATGTCGCCTGCAAGGAATGAATAATGCCCATAAAGAAAAGCTCTGCCTCTGACGTTTTCCAGCGCAAGATTTCGGATTTTTGCGATATGCGGCTTAAGCCGCTGCTTCAGCCGCGTAGCTTCGAGAATATCAAAGGCTTCATGATCGGCCTGATCGTTTTCCAGTCGCGTCCTCCCCTTCGGGCAGGACGTGTCGACTTCCAGGAAATTGCCTCGCTCTGCGGCATGGACGAGGAGATGAGCCCGGAATTCAAGCGGGCTGCCCAGCCCGGCTTCGACGCTATTCT
Source organism: Martinezella dioscoreae (assembly GCF_009176305.1). GTDB lineage: Bacteria > Pseudomonadota > Alphaproteobacteria > Rhizobiales > Rhizobiaceae > Rhizobium > Rhizobium dioscoreae. The sequence continues at coordinate 143,512 of NZ_BLAJ01000002.1, forward strand.
TCGCTGGCTGGGAGCTGCCAAGTCCAATACGGCCCGCATTTCGCCCGTCGTCGCGAAGGCCCCTTTGCGGGTCCCCGGCAAAGCCATGCCAGCCCAGACCGCGCGCCGCGCTCTGGCCTCCTAATACGAACTGCATACCGGCCCGCTTCAGCGGACCGGTATGTCCTTTACCCGCCTCGACAGATCGCAAAAACCTGTACAGTATAATACCAGTAGCAAACAGGGCGACATTTTCGTCGCCATGCCATCAAGGGAAAGTCTGCCTTGGCAACTGATATTATTGAGCTGGTCAAGAAAGAGCTTGCTTCCGGCACAGAGGGGATGCCGCTCTACAAGCAGCTGAAGAGCGCGATCGAAACCGCCATCCGCAGCCACGCCTTCAAATCCGGCTCGGTATTGCCGGGTGAGCGATCGCTTGCGGAAACCCTCTCCCTGTCGCGCGTCACGGTTCGAAAAGCACTCGCCATGCTGGAGGAGGAAGGCATGTTGAGCCGACGGCAAGGTGCCCGCAGCGAGATTGGCTCGCGCGTCGAAAAATCGCTTTCCACCCTCACCAGTTTCTCCGAAGACCTGCGCGCTCGTGGAATGGAGCCCGGTTGCGTCTGGATTTCCAAACAGTTAACCCGACCTTCGCCGACGGAGATGATGGCGCTCGGCATCTCAGCCAATGCGCAAGTCCTGCGGATGCGCCGCGTGCGAACAGCCGATGGCGCACCGATCGCAGTCGAACATGCCGCCGTACCCGTGCGCTTCCTTCCCTCACCTTCGTTCGTCGGCGATTCCCTCTATGAGGCGCTGGCCGAGCGCGGCTTTCTTCCTAGGCGTGCCGTCCAGCGCATGCGCGCGCGCGCCGCCTCGCCGGAGGATGCGCAGCGTCTGCGCTGCGAACCGGGCGCACCGATCCTGACGACCGAGCGGCGTTGCTTTCTCGCCGACGGAGAGATCGTCGAATATTGCGAGACCCGCTACAAGGGCGAGGTCTATGATTTCGTCTTCGAGCTGCAGAGATAATACCAGTTTAAAACCGGTTGCTTTCTGGTGATCATTCTCTATCGTTGCGCTCCGAAAGGGGTGCCGAATGCGCAAGGAAGATCTCAATCTGAGCCTCATTGTCTCATGCCAGCCCGTACCGGGCGGAGCGATGGATGAGGCCATTTTCGTTAGCGGCTTTGCGCGTGCGGCTCTGGCCGCTGGCGCCCGTGCCTTGCGCATCGAGTCGGCGGCTTACGTTGCAGCCGTCAGGGCCGCCGTCGACGCGCCGATCATCGGCATCGTCAAGCGTGACCTCGATGACAGCCCTGTACGCATCACTCCCTTTATCACCGATGTCGAGGCGCTGGCCGATGCCGGCGCCGATATCATCGCCTTCGATGCGACCGATCGGCCTCGCCCGGCAACGATCGAAGCGCTGATTGCCGCCATCAAGGCCCGAGGTCTGCTGTCAATGGCGGATTGCTCGTGTGTTGGGGATGCCAGACGCGCCCTCGATGCCGGCGTAGATTTCGTCGGCACGACCATGTCCGGCTATGTCGGCGGCCCCGAACCGGTGGAGCCGGATATCGCACTGATTGCTGCCATAAGGGAGCTCACGCCCTATGTTATCGCCGAAGGTCGCATCCGCACGCCCGAACAGGCGGCGGATGCCGTGCGGGCCGGTGCCTGTGCCGTGGTCGTCGGATCGGCGATCACGCGCACCGAGCATGTGACACTCTGGTTCGACAACGCTGTTTCCGCTGCCTTTTCCGCGCGTGATGACGCAACGCTGGCGATCGATATCGGCGGCACGAAGACCCTCGCGGCCCTGGTCCGGGGCGGGCAGGTACTTGATAAGGCGACCATCGCGACCAGCCGGCAGGCAGGCCCGGACGCCTGGCTGGCCGCCGTCGCCGAGCACGCAAAGTCCTGGGTCGGTCGATATGAGCGCGTCGGCATCGCCGCAACCGGCTTGATAAGCGACGGCTGCTGGTCGGCCCTCAATCCCGCGACACTCGCAGTTCCGGACGGTTATCCGCTGGTGGCACAGGCCAGCAAACTCTTCGGCAAGCCGGCTCTCGCCGTCAACGATGCTCAGGCAGCAGCCTGGGGCGAACACTGGTTCGGCGCCGGCGCCAACGAGGATATCGTCTTTTTGACCATATCGACGGGCATCGGCGGCGGCATCGTAATTAATGGGCGGCCGCTATTGGGTCTGGCAGGTCATTTCGGCCTGCTTCGCGGACCGATGCACGGCCAGTCACCACTGGAGGACGTCGTTTCGGGTCGGTGGATGGCGGCCGAAGCCGCCCGCGCCGGGCATCCGGCCGAGGCACCCGAGATCTTTCGAAAGGCACGCGAAGGTGCCGGCTGGGCCGAAGCGATCATCATGCAGTCGGCGTCACGCGTCGCGCTTCTATGCCGTGACATCCAGATGATGTTCGCGCCGAAACGCATCATTATCGGCGGCGGTATCGGCCTGGCATCCGGCTATCTCGACGCTGTCGGTGCGCAACTCGAGGGGTTGCCGCCACATGTGGCACCGCGCCTGGTCGCCGCAAGCCTCGGCTCCAATGCCGGCATCATCGGCGCGGCAGATCTTGCTGCACGCCATCGATGAAAAGATCTGCCCAATTCAACAAACAACGATAAGGAAAGGGAACAAAATGAAATTCAAGCACATATCGTCCACACTGCTTGCTCTCATGCTGTCGGCAACGGCCCTGCCGGGACTCGCCAATGCCAAGGTCGTCGTGCTCGGCTGGCCGGGAGGCTCGGAGGAAACGGCGCTGCGCGCCACCGCCGATCTCTACAACAAGACAGCATCGGATGCCGACAAGGTCGAGCTGCTGTTCTTCAATCGCGACGGTTTCTTCGACAAGCTGCAGGCCGACATGGCAGCCGGCTCGAACGCCTTCGACGTCAATCTGGTCGCGACCTATTCGATCGGCCGCTATGCACCTTACATGGAGCCGATCGAGCTTAATGCGGATGCCTCCAAAGTGTTCGGCGACACGGTGCTGAAAACGATGCAGTTCGATGGCAAGCAATATGGCGTGCCGACGGACCTGTCGCTGCATTTCATGTACTACCGCAAGGATCTCGTTGATGCCCTTATCGCCGATCCCGATGCCAAACCCAAATATGCCGAGATCTCCAAGAAATATCTCGGCAAGGAGCTGGCGCCGAAGCAGCCCGACGACTGGACCTGGGATGATTGGGCAGCGACTTCGCTCTATTTCAGCAAACAGGTGAACCGCCAGAGCCCGGTCCGCTATGGCACCGTGCTGCAGATGAAGAACCTTCTCTTCAATATGATGGTGTTCCAATCCCTGCCGCGCTCCTATGGCGGCGACTGGATGGACGCGAGCGGCAATGTCACGATCGACTCGGATGCCTACAAGACGGCACTGAAGCTCTATAAGACGCTTTACGATGCCGGCGCATCGCCGAAGGATTCGCTGAGCTACGAATATGCCGAAACCAATGCCGCCTTCAGCTCCGGGCAGGCCGCGACTGCCCTGCAATGGAATGCCGCAGCGGCCGAGCTCACCGATGCAAAGAAGTCGCCTGCCGTCGCCGACGTCACCGGCATCGTTGCGCCCCCGGCCGGGCCGAATGGTCGCGTCGACCATATCCACGGTCTCGGCCTCGGACTGAACAAGAACGCGCAGAACAAGGAAGGCGCGATCAAGTTCCTCAAGTGGCTGTCCTCCGAGGACGCGGCCCTTGCCTATGCGCGTGCCGGCGGTTCACCGGCGCTGACGCCGGATGTCGTCGCCAAGGTGGCCAAGGAGCGTCCCGATCTCGTGAAGCTCGGCGAGTTTGCCAGCAAATATGGCTACGTCATGACGGGGGCCACCTCGGCCAAGGCGCTATCGGCCTACGAGCTGCAAGCCAAGGAATTCACGGGCTACTGGTCGGGTCAGCAGAGCCTTGAGGATGCGCTTGCCCATACCAAGGCAGGCATGCAGGATTTCTTGAAGAAATAAGGAGAAGGCCGGGTGCCGGCTTCGGAGCGATTCCAGGAAAAGTGTATTGCGGTTTTCCGTCCGGTATTGTGTAAAAGCAGAGGAATAGAGCCTTTTCGCGATTCGACGAAAAGCGAAAAGGCTCTCCCGGCATCCGGCCAATGCGGCTGAAACCCATGGCTCTTGTAAAACGCGCCGAAGGCAGGCTCTACCTGGCACCGTTGGTCGGGTTTCTGCTGCTGTTCCTCGGCTTCCCGGCTCTTCTCAATCTTCTCTATTCCGTTTCGACCGTTTCGTTCGAGACGTTGCGCAGCCCACGGATCAGCGGTCTCGGCAATTACGTCACAGTGCTGACGGAAACCGCATTCTGGCAATCCGTCTGGTTCTCCTTCCGCTTTGGCATCATCACGACTATCTCGGAATGCCTGCTCGGCCTTTTCCTGGCGATCTTTCTGAAGCCGCTTCTATCGGCACGGCCTGTTCTGATGGCTCCGCTGATGCTGCCGCTGATGGTCGCACCAGCCATGGTCGGCCTGATGTATCGCCTCGTGCTGCATGAATTTGCCGGACCTGTGCCCTATTATCTTTTCGAATGGTTCGGCGACAGCCCGGCTTTCCTCGACTATCAGAATGCCTTCCGCACGCTTGTCGTCGTCGAAGTGCTGCAATGGACACCATTCGCCTTTCTGCTCTTCTACGTCGCCTACATCGCCATTCCCGAAGATGTGCGCGAGGCTGCAGCGCTCGATGGTGCGACCGGTCTGCAGCGGCTTTGGCGTATCGAATTGCCCCTGATGCTGCCGACGCTGACCGTCGCCTTCTTCATCCGCTTCATCGACGGCTTCCGCGTGTTCGACAATGTCTACGCCCTGACCGGCAGCGGAGCCGGTGGATCGACAACGTCGCTGTCGATCTACATCTACCAGGCCTTCTTCAAGGAAGGCGCCATCGGCAAGGCGGTGGCGGCATCCGTCGTCCTGTTCATCACTTCATTGCTGGTTCTCTGCGGCCTGAACTGGCTTGGCGCGCGAAGGAAGAGATGAGATGCTGAAACTCCTACGTTGGATCGTTTATGGTATCGCGGTCTTCGCGATGAATTTTCCGATCCTCGTCACCCTCATTACTTCATTCAAGACTACACGCGAGATCTCCAATAATCCCGGCCTGTGGATCGAACAGCCGACCTTCGACAATTACGTCAAGGTATTGACGGACACCGAGCGCTTCAACATTTTCCTTTATCTCGCAAACAGCGCCGCGGCAGCGCTCATCGGCACCCTGCTGGCGATCGTTCTTACCTTCCCGGCGGCTTACGTGATCGCCCGTAGCGAGACCGGACAAAAGCTCCTGCTTCCGCTCGTTATCAACCTTCGCGCCGTGCCGCTGGTCGTTTTCGCGATCCCGCTTTACATGATGTATCAGTGGCTTGGCCTGCTCGACACCCGGATCGGCCTCGGGCTTATTCTGACGATCGTCAATATCCCGCTGGCGCTGGTCATGCTGGTCAATGCCATATCCGACATACCGATAGAGCTCGACGAGGCCGCGACGGTCGACGGAGCCAACGTCTTCCAGATCATGATCAGGGTCATTCGTCCGGTGATCCGCCCCGCGCTCGTCACCACCTTCATCTTCGGCTTCATCACTGCCTGGAACGAATTCCTCTTCGGGCTGATGCTGACGACCAACCGCGCTGTGCCGATGACAGTCGGCGCCTCCTTCTTCTTCGCGGCCAGCGGCGGCGGCGTGCAATGGGGGCTGGCATCCGCCGTCATGATCCTCGGCGCCTTGCCGCCAGCCTTGCTCGGTCTCGTGATGTATCGCCAGCTTTCAGGTTCGATGACGGCAGGCGCCGTTAAAGGTTAGGGGCAACACGCCTTGCGACTGCGCGTAGCCTAAAGCTGGAGCGAGGCTTCTGCTCTCTCAGGCGCTAGGCTATGAGGCGGCGCTGCTCTTGTCCTCGGCCGGTTTTCGTTGCGGCGCGATTACAGATCGCCGCCGCGGCATGTCGCCAAAGAGGCCGCCGGGACGCACCAGCAGGATGATGCAGAGCATGACGCCGATCGCTACGATCTGCAGCGATGCCGCACGAGCCTGCTGTTCCGGCGAAAAGAGGATGCTCGTCAGCGCACCGGAACCAGCCCAGATAGCCCAGACCAGAACGCTGCCGACGATAGCACCCTTGTTGCTGCCAGAGCCGCCGACGATCAGCATGACCCAGACCTGAAAGGTCAGGATCGGAAGATAATTGTCCGGCGCGATAAAGCCGATGAAATGCGCCTGTATGGCGCCGGCCAGTCCCATGATCGCACCGCCGACGGCAAAGGCCTGTACGCGATAGAAGCGAGCGCTCTTGCCGAGAGAAATGGCGGCGCGTTCGTCCTCACGCAACGCCTTGAGAACACGTCCCCAGGGGCTTTTCGCCAGATGCTCCAGCGCAAAATAAACGATCAGCAATGCGACGACCACGATGCCGAGATTGGCCAAATTGAAAAGAAGCGGCGTTTCGGCGAGGCTGGAAAATGGGCGCGGAATAAAGCCGATGCCAAAGGGGCCACCGGTCAGTTTCTGCGCATTCAGCGCCACGAGCTGGACGACGACGGCCACGCCGAAGGTGGTGATCGCCAGATAATCGGATTTCAGCCGGAGCGTCGCCGCGCCGATGATGGCGGCGGCAAGACCGGCGACAATCATCGCGCCGAGCCAGCCGATGAGGATCGGCAGATCGAACCCGCCGAACCGCCCGGCCGTATCCGGCGTCGTCAGCAGGGCCGAGGTATAGGCGCCGATCGCAACGAAGCCGGCGAGCCCGACATTGAAGAGACCGGTCAGGCCCCATTGCAGGTTCAGGCCGAGGGTGATGAAGGAGAAGATCAACGCTGTGGTCAGGAAGAAAGCGCCGTAGCCAATAATGTCCATCATCGCTCTCTCACTCCGAAAAGGCCGATCGGCCGGATGAACAGCACCGCCATCAGGATGATGAAGGAAATGGCGGCACGCCATTCCGCACCGATAAGCTGAACCGCGGCCGCTTCGGCAAGGCCGATAATCAGGCCACCCAAAACCGCGCCCGGAACGCTCCCGATACCGCCGAGAATGGCGGCGGCAAACATCGGCAGAAGCATGTCAAAGCCCATCAGCGGCCGGATCTGCACGAGAATGCCGATCATGACGCCGGCGACACAGGCCAGTCCGCCGCCGATCAGCCAGGTGACGCGCACGACCTTGGCGACATCGATGCCGACGACCCGGGCAAGCGCCGGATTTTGGCTCAGCGCCTGCATGGAGCGCCCTGTCTGCGTCCTCGTCATCAGCATATGAACGCCGAAGACCAAAAGCGCCGTCACAATCAAAAGGGCGATCTGATCGGGCGTGATGCGGATGCCGAAACCGATGGGCATGGCGATTTGGATGGCGCGGCTGAAATAGGCCGGGCGCGACGTGAAGAGAAATTCGAGCAGGCTGCGCAGTGCCATGGAGGCCCCGAAGCTCGCCATGACGACGATGATCGACTGGCCTTTGGCCCTTAGCCTGGCAAACAGCACCTTGTCGAGCGCGAGTGCAAGGGCGCCGGTAAAGCCCATCGCCAGGATCACCGCCACGATCAGCGGCCAGCCGAAGGAAAGCGGGCCGATGGGAGCGACCTTGCCGAAGATTGCGCTGATGGCACTGACGACAGCAAGTGTTGCATAGGTGCCCCAGGCCATGAAATCGCCGTGGGCGAAGTTCGAGAAACGCAGGATTGAATAGGTGAGCGTCACACCTATCGCGCCAAGGCCGATCATCGAGCCTGTGAGCAAGCCATCGATGATGAATTGCAGGTTCATGCCGCACCTCCCCTTGCCGAAGTCGCGGGTCGCTGCCCGAGATAGAGTTCGGCTACGACAGGATCGCTCCAAAGCTCCGATGCAACGCCTTCATGCCTGTCTTTGCCCTCGACGAGAACATAGGCACGATCGCCAATCGCAAGCGCCGCCTTGGCATTCTGCTCGACCAGGAGAATGGTGACGCCGGATTTGCGGATTTCGCTCAGCATGTCGAAGACCATCGAGACGAACTTCGGCGAGAGGCCCGCCGAGGGCTCATCGAGCACAAGAAGCTTCGGGTGAACGATAAGAGCGCGCGCGACGGCCAGCATCTGCCGCTGCCCTCCCGAGAGATTGCCGGCCGCGATGCGGCGATGACGGGCGAGATCCGGAAAGGTCGCATACATTTCTTCGATGCGAACGGGCACCTCCTTCGGCTTCAAAATTCCGCCGGCGACCTTCAGATTGTCTTCGACGGACATCAGCGGAAAGACATTCTCCGTCTGTGGCACGAAGGCAAGGCCGAGCCGCACCATCGTGTGCGCGGGCGTACTTGTTATATTCCTGCCGCCCAGTTCCACGGTGCCGCTTTCGACCGGAACGAGACCGGCAATCGCCTTGATGAAGCTCGATTTGCCGGCGCCATTGGGGCCGAGCACGACGACGATTTCCTTCTCCTTCACCGTAATCGAGGCGCCGCGCACGATCGGAACACCCGGCTCATAACCGGCAACGAGATTGCGAACACTCAAGACCGGTTCGCTCATGCCGCGCCTCCCAGATAGGCCTCGATGACGCGCGGATCGCGGGCGACCTCTTCCGGTGTGCCCTCGCAAAGAAGCTGTCCACTTGCCATCACAAGCACCCGGTGACACAGGCGGGTGACCATATCGATATTGTGTTCAATCAGAAGAAAGGTGACGCCGCGCTGGTTGATATCGCGGATACGGTCGATGATCGTCTCCAGAAGAGTAGCGTTGACGCCGGCGGCAGGCTCATCGAGCAGGATGAGGGCAGGATCGGCCATCATGACGCGGGCAAGCTCCAGAAGCTTGCGTTGACCGCCCGACAGAATGCGCGCCGGTTCATGCGCCAGACGCGTCAGGTGAACTAGGTCAAGCAACTCCATCGCTTTTGCATGGGCCGCCTTCTCCTCAGCGGCGACCTTCCATGGCCGCAGGAAATTCGACAACAAGCGCTCTCCTGTCTGACGTTGGGCGGCCAGCATCACGTTGTCGAGAAGCGTCAGATTGGGAAACGGCCGCGGGATCTGGAATGTGCGTCCAAGTCCGCGTGCGATCCGTCGATGGGCAGCCTCGCCTGCGACTGCGGTGCCATTCAAGACGATTTCGCCGCTGCTCGGCGCGACGCTACCGGCCAGAAGGTCAAACATCGTCGTCTTGCCGGCGCCGTTCGGACCGATCAAGCCGAGGATTTCGCCCTGGCGCACATGGAAGGAAACGTCGTTGACGGCGACGAGGCCGCCGAAACGCCGCACCACGTTTCTGGCCGTCAGAACAGGCCGGGCTTCCTCCCCATGCCGTTCAGTTGTCGTACTCATGAGATCCCTCTGGCCGGAAAACGATCATTGCCGTTTCCCTGATTATTTGATTTGTGATCACACTTGCATTGATCACGCTAATCAGCTTTAATCCTCTTCGCAAGCCGAAAAAGGGATTTCGAATGCAAAAGGCCACCGCCGACAAGAGCGATCCGATTGCCGCACAGCTTGCGCCAGTGGGGCGAGAAACCGTTCAGGACCGGGTCTATCTGGAGCTGCGCCGCGCGCTGATCGGCGGGCTTTTCGAGCCGAGCCAGGTGCTGACGATCCGCGGTCTTGCCGACGCGCTGATGACCAGCACCATGCCGGTGCGCGAGGCGCTAGGTCGGCTCATTACCGAAAAGGCATTGGAAGCCCTTCCCAATCGATCCGTTCGCGTGCCGCCGATCACGCTGGAGCGCATGGACGATCTTCTGCGCGCTCGCATCCTGATCGAGGGCGAGGCGATCGCGCTTGCCGCAACCCGCATGACGCCGCGGCAGATTACGACCATCGAGAGCATGCTCGGCGAATGGGACGAGATGCGCGCACTGAAGCACAAGAAGGATGTCGACCGCGAGGTGACGCTGAACCAGGCCTTTCACTTTGAGATCTATCGCGCCTGCGGTTCCGCCGTGCTGATCCCGATGATCGAAAGCCTTTGGTTGCAATCCGGCCCCTGTATCCGCGTCGCGATTTATGCCTTCTCGGACGCCGGCGAGGTCGATACCGCCCATTATCACCGTACGATCGTCAAGGCGATCGCCGCGCAGGACGCCAGGGAAGCGCGCGATGCGCTGGTGGCGGACATCAGCCGGCCGTTCACCTTCCTGCGCAGCAAACTGGAAGCCGAAGCCAAAAGGGGCCAATCCGCATGAGCCAACGCGCCATCAAGATCTCCGAACCCAACTCCGGCCTCAGTGTCTTGGCACCTCTGCTGGAAGCCAAGGCGCCCGACAATGCCGCCTTTCTCTGGACCTATCTTGGCGAAGCCCGCGTGGTTGGTGGCATTCATGCCATGTGGACCGGACCGGAAATCTCGTGCCCAATCCCGCCGGCGCATCTGAAGGGTGCTTCCTATGCGAACGCCCTGCCCGCCGAGAACGCGACACTGACGCCGCAGCCAGGCGATATTGTGCTCAGCTATGTGCCGCCGCGTATGTGGGGCGGCAATCCAGATGCGATCTTCGATATCGGTCTGTTCTACGGTCAGGGCGCTCGCCTGCTCTTCCCGATCGGCTGGCTTGCCGGCAGCGTCGTCGCGCAAGTGCGCCCTGAAGAACGCGAACACTTCGCGGCGGCCTGCGGCGTCATCCGCCGCAACGGCGCCTGCGAGGTCACGTTCGAACGCGCGGAGATCTGAGATGGCGGCTGAAAGCGACGACAGTTTCGAGCTCTTCGACCTTAGAGTGGAAGCGGTCATTCCCGAGGGCAAGCCGATCTATTGCGGCGCCAAGCCGGGCGACTATTTCGAACTCAAGGGCGAGATGCTGTCCCTCCCTGCGGGCCAAGGCTTTTCGATCTACTCCATATCGGCCGTCCTGCCGCTGCTGGCGGCCAAGCAGCGACCAACCCACAAAAACGACTGGATGACCTCGGACGCGGAAATCGCCTGCCCCGACCCCAACTGCGCGAGCCGGCTACGGATCGTCAGAACGGGCAAACGGCGGTTCAGCCATGCCGAAACAACGGCCGTGCCGTTGCCCGAAGGAGAATGAATTGCATGACCGCCAAGACTTTTGAGCTCAGCCCCGGATACGAGATCTCCCGCGTCATCCGCGGCGGCTGGCAGCTTGCCGGCGGGCACGGCGAAATCGATCGCGCCCAGGCCGTGACCGACCTGATCGCTGCTTTCGACGTCGGCATCCGCACCTATGATTGCGCTGATATCTATACGGGCGTCGAGGAGCTGATAGGCGAGGCGCACGAACGGCTTCGCAACGAGCGCGGCACGGAAGCCTCAAGCGCGATGAAGGTCCACACGAAGCTGGTTCCCGATCTGGCAAAGCTCGCAACCATCAGCCGCGACTATATTCGCGGCATCGTCGACAAATCGCTGCGCAAACTGAAGACCGAACAGCTTGACCTGGTACAGTTTCACTGGTGGGACTACTCACTGCCCGGCTATCTCGAAGCCCTGAGCTGGCTGGACGAGATGCGCCGCGAAGGCAAGGTGCGTAATGTCGGCACGACCAATTTCGATACGCCTCATATTACCGAGATTCTGAAAGCCGGCATTCCACTCGTCAGCCAGCAATTGCAATATTCCGTTCTCGATCAGCGGCCATCGCGTAGCCTCGCCAAGCTGGCGGCGGAGAACGACGTGAAGTTCCTCTGCTACGGCTCAGTGGCCGGCGGCTTCCTGAGCGACAAATGGCTAGGGGAGCCGGAACCGGAAATGCCGCTCGAGAACCGCTCTCTGGTCAAATACAAGCTGATCATCGATGACTTTGGCGGCTGGGAGCTGTTTCAATCACTGCTCGGCACGCTGAAAGCCATCGGTGATCGTCATGGCGTCGATATCGCCACGATCGCCAGCGCCTGGGTGTTGGAGCAGCCGCAGGTGGCCGCTGTCATCGTCGGCGCCCGCAATCAGGCGCATGCGCTCGCCAATGCCACGATCATGGACATTGCACTTTCGGACGACGACCGCCGCCAGATCACCGGCATCATCGCCCAAAGCCCCGGACTTGAAGGCGACGTCTATACGCTGGAGCGCGACCGCACCGGCAGGCACGGCTCGATCATGCATTACAACCTCAATGCGGGGAAGGTATGAGCCAGCAATCGCTTCTCTTCCGCAAAGCCAGCGCCGAAGTCATCGATTTCCATCGCTTCTTCGAAGCCTGGTACGATGCCGCCACTGCCGATCATACCGATTTCGGCCGCTGCGAGCGCACTTTCGGCCAAGCGTTCCATATGATCCCGCCGACCGGCCGTATCTTCGACCGCGCTGAAACCATCGAGCTCATCCGGGCAAACCGGGCGACGTTTCAGGGCAATTTCACCGTCGAGATTTCGGATATCCGCGCGCGCTGCGAAACTACGGATACGATCGTCCTGACTTATGTCGAAGCGCAGACGCGGGCTGGCAAATATAGCCGGCGTCAGGCGAGCGCCCTTTTCACTGCAAGTTCATCGGCACCCAACGGCGTCGAATGGCAGCATCTGCATGAAACCTGGCTGCAGATGCCGGAGACCTGACAGGTTCTAAAAACAGAAATGAAAATCGTTGACCGAACAAGGGGAACAAAGATGAAGAAGACGATATTTCAAATCACCACGGCTCTCGCCCTTCTGACTGCAGCCGGGGCCGCCAATGCCGCAGACTGCAAAGTCACGGTCGGCCTCGTGATGGAACTGACCGGCCCGGCCGGCGAATATGGCCAGGCGGGCGCGAAGTCCGTCGAGATGGCCTTTCGCGATATCAACGCCGCCGGTGGCGCCCATGGTTGCGATCTGGTGACGGATACGCGCGACAGCCAGAGCCAGGGCAATGTCGCAGTGGATGCTGCAACCCAGCTGGTGCAGGTCAAGAAGGTACCGGCCATTATCGGCGGCATTATTTCTTCGGTGACGATCCCGATCCTGACGTCGGTCACCGCACCCGCGAAGGTCGTGCAGGTATCGCCCGCTGCCTCCTCGCCAACGCTGACGGCGCTCGGCCGCGACGGCAAGACCAACGGCATCTTCTTCCGCACCATCACCTCGGATTCGCTGCAGGGCATTGCAGCCGCCAAATATGCGATCGACAAGGGGTTCAAGAAGCTCGCGATCATCCACGTCAACAATGATTTCGGCGTCAACATGGTCGCCGAATTCTCGAAAGCCTATAAGGCGCTCGGCGGCACGATCGTTTCGACGACGCCCTACAACGAAAAGCAGTCCAGCTATGCTTCCGAAGTCACCGCCGGCATGGGCGGCAATCCGGATGGCCTCTACCTCGTCAGTACGCCGGTTGATGGTGCGACGATTGCCCGTACATGGATCTCGCAAGGCGGCCCGCAGAAGTTCCTGCTCAATGATGGCATGAACAGCCCGGACTTTATCGATTCCGTCGGCGCCGACTATCTAAAGGACGCCTACGGCACCTCCTCGGGCACGACGCCGACGCCCTCGACCGACTATTTCAACAAGAACTACAAGGATTTCTCGGGGATCGAACCGACCAATCCGGCTGCTGACCGCGCCTATGACGCCGGCGCGATCGTCGGTCTCGCGCTGGCTATCGCCGGCGACGACACATCCAAGCTCAAGGATGACATCTATAAAGTCGTCGATCCCAAGGGCACGCCGATCTATGCCGGTAAGGAAGAGTTCGCCAAGGCGCTCGGTCTCATCAAGGAAGGCAAGCCGATCCGTTACGAAGGCGTCATCGGCCCGGTCTCCTTCGATCAATATGGCGACATCACCGGCCCCTTCCGACTCTGGAAGATCGCCGACGGTAAGGTCGTCACCGACGGCGAGCTGAAGATGGAAGACGTTTCAGCCCTGAAGGATAAGATCAAGTAGGCAACACTCTATTTTGCAAAAAGGCGAGGCGCTCCCATTGGGGTGCCTCGCTTGAAATCATCCTGGTGCAATCCTTTCAGCGGCTGATCTATGGTGACAGCTATCTGGCGTAGTTATTGAGAGACCCTCCGCTGATGCCCAGCAGTGCCACTCGCCCTACCAATCCTACCCTGTGGACGCTGACAGCCGGCCCTGCCCCTGAACTTTCCCACGACCTGCCTTCCCGCTCAGATGTCGCCGTGATCGGCGGCGGCTTCACCGGCCTGACCGCAGCACTTCATCTTGCCCGCGCCGGCCGCTCCGTGACCGTTCTTGAGGCCGGGCGGCTGGGTGCGGGAGCCAGCGGCATGAATGCCGGCTTCGTGGTTCCGAATTTTGCCAAGGCTGATCCGACGACCGTCCGTCAGAAGCTGCCGCGCGGCAAGGCAGATGCGCTGTTGTCGCTCGTCGGTGCAGGCGCCGACGAGGTGTTTGCGACCATCGCGGAGGAACAGATTTCATGCGATGCGGTGCAGACCGGTTGGCTGCAGCCCGCTTATGGCGACGACATGGCAGCGATCCTGCGCCAAAGGGCGAAGGACTGGACAGAACTTGGTCGTCCAGTCGAATTTCTCGATGCCGGCGCCATCCGGAACGAGACCGGTATGGCGATCTATTCCGGAGGATTGATCGATCACTCCGGTGGCACGATCCACCCGCTGAATTATCTCTACGGGCTCGCAAGGGCGGTCATGCAGCGCGGCGCCATGATCCGCGAAAACAGCGTGGTCGAGCATGTCGAGCGACATGCCGGCACCTGGCGCGTTAACCTCGTGGACCATGAAATCGAAACGGAGGTCGTCATCCTCGCCACCAACGCCTTCACGAGCGGCATAGCTTCCCGCATGGGTCGAACGGGCGTGCCGTTAAAGGTGTATCAAGTGGCGACGAAGCCGATCGATGCCGAAACTGTTGCGCGGATCGCCCCAAATCGCCGGCCTGTCGGCGATACGCGCTCCAACCTCTTCACCTACCGGCTCGATCGCGACAACAGGCTGATCAGCGGCGGTATGGCGATCAATCCGGTCGGCGCCTTCGAGCGCGTCGGTCGCGCCGTCGTCGACCGGCTCACATCCGAACTCCGTCTGCCGCGTCATCCGGGTGTGGAGATCGTCTGGACCGGAACGGCGATCATGACGCCGGACTTCCTGCCGCGCCTCTATCATTTCGGCGACGGCTTCTTCGGAGGGATCGGCTGCAACGGCCGCGGCATCGCCATGACGGCGCAACTCGGTCGGACACTGGCGAGACTGGCGCTCGGCGAAACGGCGGAATCTCTGCCGATTCCGCTGCAATCCGGCCGCGCTCTGCCATTTCATTGCTTCACGCCGGTCATTGCTTCGCTTGCGCTCGCACATGCACGCTTTGAAGATTGGCGAAGTGGACGCCGCTAATCGGCGTAAGATCAATATTCATGAGCACCGGTACAGCTCCAGGCAGTAATTGACCATTAATTCTATAGAGAAAGGAATGAAGACGCGACCGCATCCGCAAAAATGAAATGCCTTTTCTCGAAGCCCGGCTTTGAATGCGGCATCGTGGCGCCGAATGAAATCGGAGCCCGCCCATGAACGCGCAATTGCACCATATCAACGCCACGCATCCGGAGGCCACGGTACTGGAGACCGAGCAACAAGCGCTGGCCGTCGCGCAGGAGCTTGCAGCACGCTTTGCCGCTAGCGCCTCGGAGCGCGACAGCGAGAGGCTGCTCCCCTTTGCCGAGATGGATGCCCTGGCACAATCCGGACTGCTGGCGATCACCGTCCCCGAGGAATATGGCGGTCTCGATGTTTCGAATGCGGCGCTGGCCGAGATCACGGCGATCCTGGCTGAGGCGGACGGCTCGATTGGACAGATCCCGCAGAACCATTTCTATATCCTTGAGGCTCTGCGCGTCGATGGCTCCGAGGATCAGAAACGCTTCTTCTTCAGCCGCGCATTGGCCGGCGACCGATTCGGCAATGCCTTGTCCGAGCGGGGCACGAAAACGGTCGGGCACTATAATACCCGCATTACCCGCGATGGACCCGGCTATCGCATCAATGGCCGCAAGTTCTATTCGACGGGCGTTCTCTTTGCCGATTGGATCACCGTCTTCGCACTGGATGAAGCTGACAAGCTGGTCATGGCTTTCGTGCCGAAGGGTACGGAGGGCGTCGAAATCATCGACGATTGGGATGGCTTCGGGCAACGCACGACAGGCAGCGGCACGACGGCGCTCAACAATGTCTATGTCAATGCCGACCATGTCGTCCTGCATCATAAGGGCTTCGAGCGGCCGACGACGATCGGCTCGGTCGGCCAGATCATCCATGCCGGCGTCGATCTCGGCATTGCCCGGGCCGCTTTCACGGAAACGCTCGATTTTGTGAAGACCAGGTCACGCCCCTGGATGGATAGCGGCGTTGATCGCGCCAGCGACGATCCGCTAACGATCGCCAAGGTCGGCCAGATCGCCATCCGGCTGGAAGCGGCGGCTGCGACCATCGAACGCGCCGGCCGCAAGGTCGATGCCGCACAGGTCGAGACGACGGAGAAGCGGGTGGTCGAGGCGACGCTGGCTGTTGCTGCAGCGAAGGTACTGACGACGGAAATCGCGATCGAAGCGACGAACACGCTTTTTGAGCTTGCCGGAACGGCCTCCGTGAAGCTCGACCTCAATCTCGACCGTCACTGGCGCAATGCCCGCACGCATACGCTTCACGACCCCGTTCGATGGAAATATCACGTCGTCGGCAATTATCACCTGAACGATGTCATTCCGCCGAAGAATGGCGCGCTTTGACGGATAGACGAGGGCCCCGTCGCAGACGCCGGGGCTTTCATACAAACAAAGGCGTAAGTCAGGAGCGCCACGCTGAGGCCAGCTAGTGCCGATCCATATGGAGTTCCATGGACTGATCGGCGGCCGCCGCGAGGCTTTCCAGACCGGTTGCAACGACCGATACCCTGAACACCCCGTCGAGAGTCTTGTCGAAGATCGCACCGACGACGATATCGGCATCGGCAAAGACTTCGTCGCGGATGCGACTGGCGGCCTCATCGACCTCGAACAACGTCATGTCTGTCCCGCCGGAAATGGAGATCAGCACACCCCGCGCGCCCTTCATGCTCATATCGTCGAGAAGCGGATTGGAGACGGCGGCGTCTGCCGCTTTCAGCGCGCGGCCCGGCCCTGACGCCTCGCCCGTTCCCATCATCGCGCGCCCCATTCCCCGCATCACGGATTTGACGTCGGCGAAGTCGAGATTGATGAGACCTTCCTTAATGATCAGATCCGTAATGCAGCTGACGCCCGCATACAGGACCCGATCCGCAGTCACAAAGGCATTCTCGAAGGTGGTCGTGGCGTCCGCAATGCGAAACAGGTTCTGATTGGGGATGACAATGACGGTATCCGCACTTTCGCGCAGCCGCTCGATGCCCTGGTCGGCCGTGCGCATGCGCCGGTTACCCTCGAAGGTAAAAGGCTTGGTGACGACTCCGACCGTGAGGATGCCCGCCTGACGCGCGGCCTGAGCAATGATCGGGGCGGCGCCCGTGCCGGTGCCACCACCCATTCCGGCCGTCACGAAGCACATATGCGTACCGTGGAGATGATCCATGATCTCATCGATGGATTCCTCGGCGGCGGCTCGTCCGATGTCCGGCAGGGAGCCTGCACCGAGACCTTCCGTCACTTGTGCGCCAAGTTGAATGCGCCTGGTCGCTTTGGACGTCGCAAGCGCCTGTGCATCCGTATTTGCCGCTATAAATTCAACGCCCTGAAGTTGTTGCGCGATCATGTTGTTGATCGCGTTGCCGCCGCCACCGCCGACACCGACGACGGAAATCTTCGGTATCACCCCGGAAAGTGGTGCGCGCATGTCTGCCATGAAGGACTCCATTGGATCAATTTCATTCTCAATCGCGATCGCCTGTCCCTATTGGAAACGGACATTGGAGCGATTCGTGATGGAAGAGATCCTAGTGAGGAACGTGTGCGCATTGCGGCGTGCGGCGGCAGCCCTCCACAGAATAGTGAGTTGAGCACAGGATTTATGAGCCGGATATCAGAACATCAATCGTCCAGCATCGCGGGAGACCACAAGCGGGCGAGCCTGTTTGAAGCTGTGGCGTGTTCCAACACTGGTCCACGCCACACCAGATGCCAATGACGCTGATCGATCTTGAGTGCGGATGAAGTCACCATCAGCTCGGATTACGAGCCGATCCACTTCTTAAACTCCGCCGCGTCCCCGCCCCGGCGTTTAGCTGTAGAGGCTGACCTCTGGAATCCGGTCATTGAGCACGAACTCGCCGACCTCCTTGGCCTTGTAGAATACCGGATCGTGCAGGGTGTGCGTCCGCACATTGCGCCAGAAGCGATCGAAGCGATATTTCTCCGCGGTCGAGCGGGCGCCGGTGAGTTCGAATACACGCGAGGTGATATCGAGGGCAACGTGGGTCGCGTGCACCTTCGCCGCATAGGCTTCGGCCGCTGCTTCACCGCGCTCGCGCGCCGTTGCCTTGTGTCCTCTAGCAAGAGCTTCCTGAACCGTCGCAGCAGCGCTGTCGGCCAGAGCGGCGGATGCCTTGAGGGCTGCGGTAAATTCACCGACACGCTCCAGAATATATGGGTCGTCCGATGCCCGTTCGACACCGGAAGTGATCCAGGGCCGCGTCGTCGTGCGGACATAATCGACAGCCTCGCGTAGCGCACCCTCCGCTGTGCCCAGATAGAAATTGACGAAAACAAGCTGGATGAGCGGCGTGTTGAAGGTCGCAAGCACCGGCGCTTCGCCACCGGTCGATGCCGCCTTGTCCAGGTCCTCTTCGTAAACAGGAAAATCGTGGAACTCGACACTGCCGCTGTCGGAGAGACGCTGGCCGAAATTGTCCCAGTCGTCATTGGCTTTGTAACCGGCCCGATTGGTCGGGACGGCAAAGCCAACGATCCGGTCATCGAGCGCGGCATTGGCGTTGACGTAATCGGAGACATGCGCGGCCGTGGAAAACGACTTGCGGCCGTTCAGGACATAACCGTTGCCGCGGCGCGTCAGCACGAGGCCGGGATCGCGCGGATTGACTGCTGCACCCCAGTAAAGGCTATTGGCGACCGTCTTGCCGCCGAGCTCCTGGGCGCGGGCCTCGTGGAAGGCCCAATAGATGTACTGGCTGTTGACGTAGTGATAGCCGAGAAGCTGGCCGATGGAGCTCTCACCGCGCGCAAGAATGCGCACCAGCCGCAAGCCATCTACCCAATCGAGGCCACCGCCACCGATCTGCGACCCATGCAGCGCGTTCAGCAAGCCGGCATTTTTCAGCTTGACGATCTCACCAAGCGGCGGCCGGCCTTCGCGGTCAAGCTCTGCGGCGCGCTTGGAAAGATCGGCTGCAATCTCTTCCGCTCTGGCAAAGAGATCTTCCCGCGTGACATTACGATTGCCCGCAAAGATGACGTTGGACTGGCTCATGATGTGAACTCCGGTTCAGTAGCGTAATCCGGCGGGATCGGAAATCCCGCCGACATATCGAGAATGGCTGCTTAAAAAAGCTTGTCCGGGATCCAGCTGGCGGTCACTGCATCGCTGGCGCTGAAGGCGGGAACTTTCTTGGCCAGTTCTTCAATCGTCTGGACGTTGGCGGCGCGAAGTCCTTCCTGCGTCAGCAGCGTCGGCTTGACGGTGATCTGATGCGGAACCTCCTGCCCAGCGACCTGCAAGGCGGCGGCACGGATGGAAACGGCGCCGACGACGGCCGGATTGGTCGCGACCGTTGCCACCCATGGGCTGCCCGGTTCGGTGATTTCCTGAATGTCGGCCGTCGATACGTCGGCCGAGTAGATCTTCAGTTTGTCGGCAATGCCGAGATCCGTGGCAGCAAGCTTCACGCCGCGGGCAAACTCGTCATAGGGTGCGAAGACGACTGATATATCGGGATTGGCCGCCAGCGCCGCCTTTGCCTGATCGGCAGTCGAGGTCGCGGTCGTATCGCTGACGTTACCGAAGCGAGCCTTTTCGACGACACCGGCATTCTGCTTCTTGAAAGCATCCCAGACCTCATTGCGACGGTCGAGCGGAGCAAAGCCGGCGACATAGACATAGCCCGCCTTGAAACTGTCGCCATTTTCCTTGACCACCTGCTTCAGGGCGAGGTCGGCAAGTTCGTGATCGCTCTGCTCGACCTGTGGAATCCTAGGATTGTTGAGATTGACGTCAAAGGCAACGACCTTGATACCCTTGTCGAGCGCCTGCTGAACGACGTCGCCAAGTGATTCTGGTAGACCGTGATCGATGACGATGGCGGAAACGCCGAGATTGATCGCCTGAAGGATCTGTTCACGCTGGGCGGCTGCGTCCTGGCGCCCGGGGAAAACGCGAAGATCGATATCGAGCGCCTTGGCCTGCGCTTCGGCACCCGCCTGATAGGCCTGGAAGAAATCGCCGGCGGAAATGTAGCTGACCAGAGCAACTTTTACGCCACCCTTGTCGAAAGGCGCAGGCGCACCGTTCACACCGGCAGCCAGCGCCGTCTGTGCCAGAAGAAGCGGGGCAACGGCCGACAGGGCAAGCCGTGTGAATAATCTCATCGTTGCGATCCTCACGATCCATCGGAAGCGTCGTCTGACGGATAGATGACCCTGCGACGCATGCAATTATTAGATATAAACCCTATATTTTTAGTAGATTAAATCATCCGATTTTGGCTGGCTTCGGAGATTCTTTGTTCGTTTGCCGAGGGAATGGCGGCAAGGACTTACCCGGCGGAAAAGCCTCAGGCGAAGGGTTCCGCGAGCATTTCCTCGAGATCGGCCCGTGCCTGTGGCGAGAGATAGGGTCGCAACAGGCTCGCGACCTGGCCGAGCCCCCAATGCACATGCTGAGGCGTCAATTCCCCCACACCTTCCTGAAGACCGAGATAGACGGCCCAATAGGTGGCAACGATCCGCATATTGGTCATCAATGCATTGCGCTCCTCCGCGGCGGTGCTGATCAAGCCAGCCTCTTCCATGCGCTGAAAAATGGCATCGACGGAAACACGCATGCCGGCGCTGACCATCAGGATCGGCCCTCTCAAGCCAGGTGCGATTGCCAACAGGCCGGGAATATCGCGAAAGAGGAAGCGATGGGTCCAGACTAGCGAGAACCATTTGCGCAAAAAGCCGGCATAGGCTTTTGAATCCGCCCCTTCTACGGAATCGGCCTGCCTGACGAGCGCCAATGCATCGGCTTCGAAGCGAGAAAACAAGGCCAGGACAAGCGACTCCTTGGTGCGGAAATGATAATAGAGATTGCCCTGGTTGATGTGCACGGCCTTGGCGATTTCCGCCGTGGTGACGGCTTCCGGTCCTTTCTGATTGAAGAGCGACAATGTCGAGACGAGAATCCGCTCGCGCGTATCGGGCCGCGCAGCCACGTCCTTCTTCCCACCTTTGCTGGCCGTCATCTCGTCCCCCTTGAAGCTCTAAGGTATCCACCTTATTCTTTGTAAGGCAAATACCTTAATCCTGATCTACAGGCATCCGCCGGGCTGAACAAGGAGACTGAAGGATGAATGCACGTGTGAACGCTGCCGATCTCTCGCAGACGACATTTCCCCTCACTCCGCGCTCAATGCCGCATGTCCTCCTGTCGCTGATCCGCAATCCGCTCGACGCACTGCCGCCGGAAATCTTCACCGAGCCCATGGTCTTCACCAAGGTGGGTGGAAAACTGCGGATCTATCTGGCCGATCCCGAGCTCATCTATCAGGCGCTGGTGCGCAATTCCGACGCGCTCAGCAAAGGCGAAGATGTGCGCCGCGTGCTAGGCCCGGCTCTCGGCAACGGCATTCTGACCTCCGATGGCGCCCATTGGAAATGGCAGCGACAGTCGGTGGCCGGCGCCTTTCGCCATGAAAAACTGTTGGAACTGCAGCCAGCCATGATTGCGGCGGCCGGGCGCAGGCGTGATCTCTGGCTCACCCGTAAGAACAGCCCCATCGACCTGTGTCAGGAAATGATGCGCATCACCTTCGATATTATCGTCGATACGATGATGTCGGGCGGCGAAGGCATCGATGTCGACAAGGTCGAGCACAATATTACCAACTACCTCAAGCCGACCGGCTGGAAATTCGCGCTCGGCCTTCTTGGCCTGCCCGACTGGATGCCCCATCCCGGCAAGGAGAAGGCGCGATCGGCCGTTGCCTTCCTGCGAACGACCCTTGGTACGGTGATTGCCGAACGACGCCGCAGCGGCGGGGAACGGAGCGATCTGGTTTCCATGCTGCTTAACGCAGCCGACCCCGAAACCGGTCGCATGATGACCGATGAAGAGATCATCGACAATCTGATGACCTTCATCACCGCCGGGCACGAGACGACGGCGCTCGGTCTTGCCTGGACCTTCCATCTTCTTGCGCGCCATCCGGATTGCCAGGCCAAGCTCTTTGAAGAAATTGCCACCGTGACCGAGGGCGGCCCGCTGACGGCAGAACATCTCGGCAAGCTCACCTACACCAGGCAGGTCTTTTCGGAAGCCATGCGGCTCTATCCGCCGGCGCCAATCATTTCGCGCGCGGTAACTAGCGAGTTTGCCATCGGCACGCACATGATACCGGCAGGCACCATTATCTATGTACCGATCTACGCCGTGCATCATCATGCCGATCTTTGGGAAGACCCGCAGCTTTTTGATCCCGACCGGTTTGAGCCGGCGGTGGCGCGAAACCGCCATCGCTACGCCTTCATGCCCTTCGGTGCCGGTCCGCGCGTCTGCATCGGCAATGGCTTTGCGATGATGGAGGCCGTCGCGATCCTCGCCGTACTCCTGCAGAAATTCCGCGTAACCGGCTCGACCGAGCCTTCGCCCAAGCCGGTCATGAAGGTCACGTTGCGGCCCATGCATCCGCTGTCGATCAACCTTATGGAG
The DNA here is from genome assembly GCF_009176305.1 of Martinezella dioscoreae. GTDB lineage: Bacteria > Pseudomonadota > Alphaproteobacteria > Rhizobiales > Rhizobiaceae > Rhizobium > Rhizobium dioscoreae. Next base: position 166,247 of record NZ_BLAJ01000002.1, read on the forward strand.
CGATAGTCGAGCGGGTTACCTGCCCCGAACAGAAACGAGGGGGCGTCTCAGCCGCCCCAAGTTTGTTCGAGGACACGGACCCAGTTCTGATGGGCGATTTTGGCAAGCGACTGATCGTCGAACCCGTGCGCGCGCAGGGCTTCGATCAGCTTCGGCAAGCCGCTCGCATCGCTGAGCGCCGCTGGAATGGTCGTGCCGTCGAAATCGGAGCCGAGCGCGACATGCTCGATGCCGATACGCTCAGCAATGTAAGCGACGTGGCGAACGAGGACTTCGAGCGGCGTATCGGTGTTTCTAACACCATCATCCCGCAGGAAGAGCACGCCGAAATTGATGCCGACCAGGCCGCCGGTATCGCGGATCGCGTCGAGCTGCTTGTCGGTCAGATTGCGGCTGTGAGGGCTGATGGCATGCGCATTGGAATGCGAGGCGACCAGCGGCGCATTCGACAGCTTGGCGATATCCCAGAATCCCTGCTCGTTCATATGCGAGAGATCGATCATGATCCTGAGCTCGTTGCTGGCGCGGATCAGATCCTTGCCGGCGTCGGTAAGCCCTGGGCCGATATCGGGCGACGAAGGAAACCGGAAAGGCACACCATAGGCAAAGACATTGGGGCGGCTCCAGACCGGCCCGAGCGTGCGCAGGCCGGCCTGATGCAGAACGTAGAGAGCATCGAGATCGGCCGCGACCGCTTCCGCACCTTCGATGTGGAATACGGCAGCAAACTGGCCTTCGGCAATCGACCGCTTGATATCACCGGCCGTGCGGCAGACCTTCACGGCTCCCTGGGAGCGCGCTTCAATCGCAAGCAGAAGCCGCGCCATGGCCAGAGTTTCATTCAGCGCGTCGGGCTGAGCAGGTGTTGCGAAATCGGCATTTTCCGCCTTCGGCTGATCCGGCGACGGGATAAATATGGCGCAGAGGCCGCCCGCGAGACCGCCACGGCGAGCGCGAGGCAGATCGATATGTCCGGCAGCTTCGCCATTCAGGAAAGCATCGACGGAATTCAAGCCACCGCGGCGCAGCCGGAGCAGCACGTCATTATGGCCATCGAAGACAGGGATTATCGAGGATTCGGTCATGTCTCATTCCAAAAATTGCAGTTGATATCTGCCTAGGCAAGCTTGGCGGAATGGGCAACTGCAAACTACGTATAGAGTCTGCGAAAATGGAATTGGTCGGTTGCAAGACCCCGCTATCAAAACGTTCGGAAATTACGATGGCGGCCGGGCGATGCCAAGGCGGCGAGGCAAAGGCGGAATAGTTCCGCAGCGGTTTTGCAGGGCGTCTCCATGGAGCGAGTTTTCGCTTTTGACGTGGCAGATGTGCCTGCACGAGACAAATCGGCTCAGCCAGCGCCATATTTTGCGGCAATTACAGCAGGAATATAGGTTTGGCGACCCGCAACACTTGCTTTTTCTAAAATGCGCAGCAAATGAAAGCATTAGTATGGTGAAAGAGCTGGGAATACGGCAGGAATTACAGCAGCATACCAGCTTGCTGAAGAAGGCGGCTCAAAGCGGAGACAGCCGTCTGCTTGAATGATGGATGGAGCGGCGCGGCGCTCACGTCCTGTTTGAGCCGTGTTCGAGGAGAACGGATTGTCTGATTTTCGGCGCGAGGAACGATCCGGATCTGCGTCAGACGAGGCGAAAGAATCGTCATGGCGCAAGGACAGGAAGTCGTTACAGTCAGAACGGCGGCGCTTCCCGCGACCGGAGAAGGCGGCCACGGAGGAAACCCTGCCGCCTCCAGCCTTGCAGCCGCTGAAGTTTTCGACGCGCGACATCGAGCCGGCCGCGCAATTTGCCGCCTGGCAAGCTTATGTCGCTCCCGTGGCCGACGTGCGATTGCCGGATAATATCCCGCCGGAAGCCGGCTTTCCGGCCGATCATATCGCATGGAATCTGGGCGGCATGCTCATCGTTCAACAGGATACGCCGCCCCATAGCTACATGCGATCGCAGGCGAAGGTGAAAACCAATCACATCGATCACTGGCAGGTCTCAGTGCCGACCAGTGGCCGGACCTGGACGGAAGTCGATGGCCACGTTCTGGAAGGCGAGCCGGGCAAGGTGGAACTGCGATCGCTGGGACACCCTTTTCGAGGGCGCTCGACGGAGGCGAAGGGCCTCTCGCTCTTCCTGCCGAGGGCATTGCTGTTCGACGTTCCCACACCGGTCGAGATCGAGAACAATATTGCGCTCTCCGGCGTGTTTACCAGCATGTTGATCGAATTCCTCGATAGCGTCGAAAACAATCTCGCGCGGTTTGCAGCCACCGATCTGCCGCACGTCGTCCAGACGGTGCGCAATATGATTGTGGCCTCCGTTTCGACCTCGGCGGCACAATCGACCGGCACGGAACAGCATAGCATTCTCGCCCTGACGGAACGCGTGCGGCGGTTCGTGGAAAGCAATCTCATTTCGGGCGATCTGACGGTCGAGCACATATGCCGTGAGCTCGGCATATCCCGTACCAGGCTCTATCAAATATTCGAACAATATGGCGGCGTGCATCACTATATTCAGCGCCGTCGCCTCCTGTCGGCTCATGCCGCCCTCAGCGATCCCGCCAATCGGGAACAGATCGTCGACATTGCCTTTGCAGTCGGCTTTTCCTCGGCAGCGCACTTCAGCCGAGCCTTCGGCAAGGAGTTCGGCTATAGTCCCCGCGAAGCCAGAAACCTTACCATCCCGCGCTATCTCGGGCAGGTCATCTCACCGGCATCCTCCGGCAGCAGCCACTCCTTCGACGAATGGCTGAAAACCCTCGGCTACTATCACTAGACCGCGGATTTCTATGCCTCAAGGCGAGCGCGCCCGGAGGGCACGCGCAAGCGAGGGGCACGTCTTCCCACCAATCCCCGTGTCGGCCCGAAACCGCACTTCAGCAATTGCGAAAATGGACGCTGCTGCAAGTTTCCGGATGCACGTCTAACGACATATGGTGCGTAACCCATTAAAAAAGAAGGACAATAGTCGTTCGGAGACCGAAGCCCTGGTGTTTGGTGAATGTACTGTGCGTCCAACGGGGCAAGTCATAGGGAAAACAGCAATGGTATCTACTCGCCAGACAATAGAGATCAGCAAGCCTCAGCATCCCGTCAATGACTCATACCGCGCAGTCGAGCGCGAAGAGGTCCTTGAAGTGGCCTTTCGTGACTTTGTTCAAATGGCGCTCGCTGCCGGCTGGAACGAGCCCGAGGTCGCTTTGACCTTGGCCGATATTGCCGATGACTATGTGATGGCTCTCGCTGGTAGAGTTGCTGAGAAATAGTGTACCGCGTCCGTCCGCGCTCCGCAGGGGTGAGCACGAACGGTTAGAAGCAACTCTCCAGCATGCCGTCGGTGACACCGCTCAAAAGAACAAGAATGCGGCTCACCGGCGGCATGAATTTTATTCGGCAAGCAGTCAGCATGCTTCCTTCATGCTCTGCCCCATCCAGGCAAGATTTGTAGAAAGCAGGTCACGATGAAGATCAGGCAACATCTCTGGTTTCAACATGACATGGAAACGGCGATCGAACTTTATACGTCGCTTATCCCGGGTTCGGCAGCCGGATGGGTCTCAAGTATTCTCACCGACAATCTGAATGGACCGGCCGGCAGCGTAAAGTTTGCAGGTTTTACACTTGGAAATCGCGCCTATATGGGCTTCGAGGCAGGGCCATTCGACCGCTCGGAGCATAGTTCTTCCATCACAGTCGAATGTGCGACACAGGACGAGGCGGACCGTTTGCGTTATGCGCTGGGGAAAAGCCGTCCCGACGATCGCGGCCTTGTGAGAGATCCATGGGGCATCTATTGGCAGTTTCTGGTCAGGCAGCAAAGCGCTGACGCCAAAATATCCGCCAAATCCGAGCAAATCGGCAGCGTCACGGTCACAAAAAAGAAATTCGCCGCCGCCTGAAAGGCGCGGCAAAGCTATCGTAAAACTCGAAGGTCGCAGCAAACGCATGGCTTTCAGCCAGTCGAGAGCATGCGCTGCCGTGATGTAAGCGGAGGCCGACCCACACTCGGCTTCCGCTTATGCTCTATTTCGAGCGTCAGTCGAGGACCGGGCAGCCGCGTCGATTGGCGAAGACCATGCGGTCCGGACCGCCATCGTTCCAGCCGCGAACGACGATGCGGCGTCCGTTACTGTCGACCGAATCAATGCGACGGAAGCCTTCCGCCCGCGCGGCGCGCATGAGATCGCGTCTGTCGCAACCGCGGTCACGATCCCAGCCCCTGTCGCGGTCACGATCCCAGCCGCGCGGCGGACCTCTCCAGTCCCGACCCTGGTCGCGCTGCCAGGGCGGCGGTGCATAATCGTCATCGCCGCCATAATACTGCGCCGAAGCGACAGACGTCATCAGTTGCAACGCGGCCAATCCGACCACGGCAACACGCGAAATCCGTACCAAACCTTCAAGCATTTCCCTTACCCCCATTTCCTGTCTTGTAGACAAGAATAAAGATATGCCGATTCGCATGAACTCTGCCTGAACGCAGTCGGAACTGGATTGGGTGCCGCGCTGCCGCCCAATCGCAGCGCTTTTGCGCGACATGTCTCAGCTGAAGGGAAAGGCGCGAAATTCCGCGCTCTCCTCGGCACGCACCGACAGCGCATGAAGGCGCGGGCAAGCCTTTACATCGAGGGCATCGGGCAGCATCTCGCGCGTAAAGCGAAACGCGACAACACTGGTGATATCAGCCTGGAGCGGCCGTCTACCGAAGAGCCAGGGATCGGCCTGCGGCATCTCCGCCTCCAGCAGACGGTACGCCGCCGCAAGCTGACCATGAATTCGATCAAGCCAGGGCTGATGCTGCTTTTCCATAGGACGCAGCTTATGCTCGTAGACGATCTGAACCGTCTTTTCACACGCTGCCAGCGCAAGACCGATGATGCGCAGAGACCGGGCATGATCCTGCGGATCGACGGGCATGAGGCTGCGCCCCGACGGCGCGATGCGTTCGGCATGCGCAAGTATTAGGCTCGAATCCATCAAGACGGTTCCGTCATCCGTGACAAGCGACGGCGCCTTCACGACGGGATTGATATCGGCAAAAGCCTCGAAAGCGCTGAAAACAGAAAGCGGCTCATGCACGAATGCTATATCGAGTGCGCGCAGCGAGATCGCCACACGCCTGACAAAAGGCGAATCCAGCATTCCGATCAGTCTCATATCCACCATCACCATCTCTTTGCTTGGACAAGCGCAAGGACCGCGCCGCGATCCGATGAGGAATAGTAGCCGGGGGCGGACGGCGATTGCCAGTGGCCGAAAAAGCCATTAGCGCAAGGATCATGCCAAAGAATGCCAACCCGCTTGTCGTCATCGCCGCCTATGACCAGCTCTGCACCTTCGAATTCGGATGCGCCTTCGAAGTGTTCGGATTATCGCGACCGGAAATGGAGCTGGGCTGGTATCGCTGCATGACCGCTGCAGTAGAGCCCGGACCCATTCGAGGTGCCGGCGGCCTGACCGTCAATTCGGACGGTGGCCTCGAGCTGTTCGATCAGGCGGATACGATCGTCATACCGGGTTGGCGAGGGCCGGGCGCCGCGGCTCCCGAGCCGCTTCTCGAAGCGCTACGGAAAGCCCACGCCAAAGGTGTCCGGCTGGTGTCGATCTGCGGAGGCGCCTTCGTGCTGGCTCAGACCGGCCTGTTGTCCGGCAGACGCGCGACGACCCATTGGCATCATGCCGCAAGGCTTGCTTCCGCCTATCCGGAAATCGATATCGAGCCGCACTCCCTCTATGTCGACGAAGGCGACATATTGACATCGGCCGGCAGTGCGGCCGGGCTCGATCTTTGCATTCATGTCGTGCGCAAGGATTTCGGCGCCAAGGCGGCCAATAGCGTAGCCCGGCGGCTTGTCGTCGCCGCCCATCGCGAAGGCGGCCAAATGCAGTTTATCGAGCGCCCGGTCGCGGGGCGCGGTGCCACGCGGCTATCCGCTCTGCTAGATGCGATCCGGAGAGACCTCGCACAACAATGGAGCGTCCAGCGCATGGCGGAAGAAGCATGCGTAAGCGTGCGAAGCCTGCATCGTCACATTCGCGAGGCGATGGGGGTCGCACCGGGGGAATGGCTTCAAAACGAGCGTCTCGCGCGATCACGCGAGCTTCTGGAAGAAACAAGCCTTCCTGTTTCGGTCATCGCAATGCATGTCGGTCTGGGAAGCGCTGCAAACTTCCGTCATCATTTTCGCACAAGCGTCGGATTGTCACCGACAGCCTATCGATCGCGATTCCGCAGCGCCGACGGCGAACAACAATCTCGTGCGTCTAACTGAACAATATCTATCGCGATTTGGAGCCTTTGGAGATGTAGGATCTACCCCCGGCTGTACGGCGAGGACGCGGCGTCGCCCGCGAGAGCCGATCTCCGCGGTGCCAGTCTGTGATTGCCGAATGGACCGATTGGGATAGAAGCATCGCCCCGGCCAGGCAATAGAGCAGGACGATGATGGCTGCCTCGACGATCAGAGGCAGAAATGCAAAGCGAGCGCCCGGGCTTTCCTCCTCTTCCGGGAGCAGATCAGGCAACCCGAGGATCATCGCCGTTAACGGCGAGGCAAGGATAGCAACGAAAGCGACACCATGAATCCAGAGGCGAAATCGAGGCAATTTTCCCGCCACCCAAAAGGCCAGAAGCGGAGCGCCTATATTGCATATCAAGCCAAGTAAAACAGCGATCTCTGTCGGCAGGATCGAATCGTCGTGCATGAATTCCCAATCCCTCAATGCTACCCAGATTAGTGCCATGCACCCTAAAAAACAACTTGATCGTCTGCGCCCACACCCAGCAGAAATGAGGCTTTCACCGCTACAAATGATCGGAAATCATTGCCACCATGGTTCGCGGCGATGCCATTTAAGATCACGCCGGCGGCTCCTTCCCTCAGCCTTCCTGTCACCCTTCAAATGATCCAGATAACCGCCCAGGACACTATTGATGAAAACATGGGTTTTCGTCAGACTTGAGCCGAGCCGCCTGAATCTGGCTTCCTTGTCCTGTTCCATCTGCTGGAGCACCTTCCAGAAGACGAAGCTGTCATGGCTTTCCTTCAGTGTCAGGAAATAGCCGGAGGAATAAGCCCCTTCGAAACGGTCGATGAAGGTCAATATCGCCGGATGACGCAGGTTGTATCCCACCCATCCGCATTCGGGATAGATTCTCCTGTTCAGATAGGCGGCAAGCTGATTTCCACGCGGGGCGATTCCATCGAGAAAACTCTTCGGAATGGGCCTATGGGTCACGGTATCGGCATCAAGCCATATCAGCTGATCGACCGTGTTATGATGGCGCCTGACGGCATCGGCGACCGCAAAGACCTTGTTGGAAAAGCGCACGGCGTCCCACCGGAAATCCCGCACCAGCCCATTGCGTGACGAGATATATCCGTTTGCCTGCGGTTCGCTGCCATAGGCATCGCGAAAGCCGCACAGCCGGGGCAATGTCTCGCAATGATCGAAAACCAGAAGACGGCGGTCCTTCTCCTCGATTTCGACATTCTCGGCATAGATGACCAAAGAGACTTCCTTCGGCCAGCAGGCAAGGAAGGTCTCGATACATTTCTTGCCGTAGTCACGATAACCCTTTTCATGAAAGGTGGTGACAACGATATGGCTCAGCTCTTCCCGTTGCCACGGATTGGTCAGAAACATCGGCAGTCGGACTCCGCAATAAGATAACTCCCCATGCGTCTATCCGATCGTCTTGGCCTGCCGGTTTCCAAATATTTCCGAACTGTGGATTTTCAGGGAAATCTTGTTGCAAAGCTTAGGCTTAAAAGGGCTGGAACCCACATGCAGGCATCGCGGCTCACCTGGTTCAAACGGACCTGTCGCCGACATCAATCTAGGCATGCGTCGGAAGGGAGGAATTATGAAGAGATATCAGGACGCGCCGTCAGCCGCTCCATAACCATCGATTCCCACGATTGTCGGCTTGAAGGCTACGGTTTTCCGCATTGCATCCCCGCCGGTCACGACCGCATGGCGCACCAATTGCGCCGCAACCTCACCAATAGCGCGCCGAGGCGAGCGGGAGGTTGCGATCGGCGCGGGTAGCGAAGCGACCAGATCCAGCCCGTTGAAGCCGGCAATCAGGATCTTCTCAGGAACCGCGACACCCAGCTCCATGCAGGCAAACAAGCCGCCGCTCGCCATGTCGTCGTTGGAATAATAGATGCAATCGAGATCCGGCACCGCTGCAAGCAGCGATGTCGTGAGCCGCTTTCCAAGCGCGATCGAGGAAAAGGCATCTTCTATCCGCTGCTCGGCAAACCCCAGACCATGGGCATGCAGGACGCGTTCGAAGCCGGCCTTGCGCTTGGCCGCGCGCAGATCCTTTACCAGAGCACTGCCGACATAACCGAACCGTCTTCGTCCCGCCGCAATCAGCGCCTCGGCCATATCCTCCCCCGCCGCACTATGAGACAGTCCGACATTGAAATCGATCGGCGTGCCATCGAGATCCATGAGCTGGATAACCGGAATATTGGAGTGGCGGAGCAGCTCCACGGTCTCCTCCGGCTGATCGAGCCCGGTGACGATGATGGCGCAGGGCTGCCAGGAAAGCATGTCGCGGATGATCTCGCGCTCCTTGGCTATATCATAGTCAGATATGCCGAACACGGCCTGCATGCCGGAACCGTCGAGCCCGGCGGAAATACCGGCGAGGACCTCCGGAAAGACGATGTTCGACATGCTGGGAACGACGACGGCGACCAGATTGGTGCGCTGCGAAGACAAGGAGAGCGCCAGCCTGTTGCCGACGTAGTTCATCCGCGTCGCTGCTTCGATCACCCTGTCACGCGTCTCGCTGGAAACGTCGGCGACGCCGCGAAGCGCACGCGATGCCGTCATCTTGCTGACGCCCGCTTCGATCGCGACTTCTTCCAGAGTGGGTTTGCGCATCCCCAAGCAACCCTCGATGAACCATGGCGGCTGGCACGATGCCGCCCCTCTTCATAGAATGTTTCCCGAAAAAGGCAAACATCCTCCTATTGACAAATACCGGGAAATTGAGGCTTGTTATCGATACCGGTACCGGTAACATAGCCGAAAATTGCAGAGGTAGCACGGTGCAGAACACGAAGAAGGCCGCCGTCATCGGCCTGGGGTCCATGGGTTGGGGCGCCGCCCTGTCCCTTCTCAAGGCAGGTTTTGCCGTCAGTGGCTGCGATGTTCGCAGCGAGGTTCTTGCCCGCTTTGCCGAGAACGGCGGCTCGCCCTGCACGACGCCGGCATCAGCGGCCGACGATGTAGACGTGATCCTTGTCTACGTCGTCAACAGCAAGCAGGTCGAAGACGTGCTTTTCGGCCGAGACGGTGCGCTGAAGACCGCACGGCCCTCAACCGTGTTCCTGCTCTGTACGACCATGGCCCCGAGCGCTACGATCGCCATTGCGGAACGACTGGAGGAAGCAGGCATGCTCGTTATCGACGCTCCCGTCTCCGGCGGCCATGTCCGTGCGCTTTCGGGTGAGATTACCGTCATGGCATCTGGCACTCCCGAAGCTTTCGAACGAACCTCCGCGGTGCTCGACGCCATCTCGGCCAAAGTGTTTCGGCTGGGAGATCGTCCTGGCGCCGGCTCGCAGGTCAAGATGATCAACCAGCTGCTGGCCGGCGTGCACATCGCCGCGACAGCCGAGGCCATGACGCTTGCCGCCAAGGCCGGCATCGATCTGAAAACGCTCTATGACGTGATCTGCGTATCTGCCGGCTCGTCCTGGATGTTCGAGAATCGCGGCGAGCACATCGTATGCGGCGATTATACGCCGCGTTCGGCGGTCAACATTTTTGTCAAGGATCTCGGGATCGTCACCTCGGAAGCTGACAAAGCCGGTGCTGTTACTCCACTTGCAGCAACGGCGCTCAACCTCTTTGTAGAAGCATCGGAGGCGGGCCTGGGCCTGGAGGATGACGCAGCCGTTGCCAAGATCCTGGCCGCTAGGAGCGGTGCCAGCCTGCCGGGCGTAAAGGATTAGGCCATGACGCTCCTGCTTGGCTGCATCGCGGATGACTTTACGGGGGCGACCGATCTGGCCGCGCTGCTGGCGCGCAGCGGATTGCCCGTTTCGTTGCGGATCGGCATTCCGCAAGACAAACGCGACCCAAACGAGACGGCGGCCTTCGAGGTCATCGCCCTCAAATGCCGGACATCACCTATCGATACCGCCGTTGATCAGGCACGTCAGGCGCTGGCATGGCTGAAGGACGCCGGTGCTAGCCGCTTCTTCTGGAAATATTGCTCGACATTCGACAGCACCGCCGAAGGCAATATAGGTCCAGTCGCGGATATGCTGATCGCCGAGACCGGCGCGACCCAGACGATCTATTGCCCCGCCTTTCCGGAGAACGGACGCAGCGTCTTCATGGGTTATCTCTTCGTCGGCGAACAGCTTCTGTCGGAAAGCCCGATGAAGGACCATCCGCTGACCCCGATGCGCGATTCAAGCCTCGTGCGACTTTTGACACCCCAGGTGAATGGAGCCGTTGGCCTCGCTAATCGCAATATCGTCTCAAAGGGAGCGGCAGCACTGAAAGCGAGGCTGGAGCAGTTGAGCAACGACGGCATCCGGCATGTGATTGTCGATGCCGTGTCCGACGATGATCTTCGAACGATCGCGGCGGCATCCTTCGACATGCCGCTGCTGACCGGCGGCAGTGCGATTGCAGGCCAGCTTCCGCGATTTTATGTGGAACAGGGCCTCGTCAGCTCCCCCGAACATCGACAGACATTGCCAAAGGTCACCGGCGGCTCGATCGTCCTATCCGGCAGCTGCTCTGCCATGACGCGCCGGCAGGTTGCCGACTATGCCGACAAAGTTGCCAGCCTGCGGCTCGATCCGATCGCGCTTGCGCAAAACGGCGCAAGTGCTGCGCTGGAGTGGTTGCATCAACAATCTCCCGATGCGCCGAAGCTCATCTATGCCACCGCCGAACCCGACGAGGTGCGGCAAGCTCAGGAGCAGCTGGGTAGGGACAAAGCGGGGCGGGTCGTCGAAGATGCTCTTTCGAAGATAGCTCGCGCTGCTTTCGATTACGGCACGCGCCGCTTCGTCGTTGCAGGCGGCGAGACATCCGGCGCGATCACGCAGGCGCTCGGCGCGGCGCATCTGACTATCGGACCAGAAATCGCACCCGGCGTGCCTTGGACTTTCACGACCCTTGGGAATGAAACAGTCGCCCTGGCTCTAAAATCTGGCAATTTCGGCGAGGAAACCTTCTTTACGGACGCTTTCGATAGATTGGGAGCGGCATGAGCGAAGAAGCCGCACTGCGCGAACAGATCTGCACGATGGCCAAATCGCTTTACGATCGTGGCCTGACCGCCGGCTCCTCCGGCAATATTTCGGCGCGGCTCAGCGACGGACGACTGCTGGTGACGCCGACGGGCAGCTCCTTCGGTCGCCTCGACCCCGCCCGCCTCTCGTTTTTCAACAGCGAAGGGCGCCTGATCGGCGGTGACAAGCCGACGAAGGAAATGCCGCTACATGCCGCCTTCTATGAGACCCGGCCGAAAAAGACAGGCGCCGTCGTCCATCTCCACTCCAGCCATTCGGTGGCACTCTCGATCCTGCCCGGCGTCGACGCCGACAACATGCTGCCGCCGCTGACAGCCTATTCGATCATGAAGCTCGGCAAAGTGAAACTCCTGCCCTATTTCATGCCTGGCGATCCGGCCATGGGCGATGCCATCCGCGGCTTGGCCGGCAAGCGCAGCGCCGTGATGCTGGCGGCACATGGTCCTGTCGTTTCGGCGAAGGATCTGGAAGCGGCTGTCTATGCGATGGAAGAACTGGAAGAGACGGCAAAGCTTGCCATTCTGACCCGCGGGGCCAATCCTTCGCTGCTGACGGACGCGCAGATCTCCGATCTCGTCCGCACCTATGATGTGGAATGGGACTGAACATGACGCGCTTTTCGGCCAATCTGGGATTCCTGTGGCAGGAGCTTTCCCTTCCCGACGCCATCCGCGCCGCCAAGGCCGCCGGCTTCGATGCCGTGGAATGCCATTACCCTTACGACACTCCCGCTGAGGCCGTGCGTCAGGCATTGGAGGAAACCGGCCTTCCCATGCTCGGCCTCAACACCGCCCGCGGCAATGTCGCAGCCGGCGACAACGGACTTGCCGCCATTCCGGGCCGCGAGGACGAAGCCCGCCTGCTCATCGATCAGGCGATCGACTATGCAGCCGCCATCGGGGCGCGAAACGTGCATGTGATGGCAGGCAAGGCCGCCGGCGATGACGCACGAACCGCCTTCATTGGCAATCTGCGCTATGCCTGCGAAAACGCCGATAAGGTGGGGGCGACCGTGCTGATCGAGCCGCTCAACTATCGCGATGCGCCAGGCTACTTCCTTCAAACGGCGGATCAGGCACGCGACATCATAGCCGCGGCCGGTGCCGAGAACCTCAAACTGATGTTCGACTGCTATCACATCCAGATCATGCAGGGCGATCTGACCCGCAGGCTGCAGGATCATATGACGGCAATCGGCCATATTCAGATCGCTGCCGTGCCGGATCGGCGCGAACCGGACCATGGGGAGATCGATTATCGTCACATTCTGCAGGTCCTGGAAAAGCTTGGCTATGACAAACTGATCGGCGCGGAATATCGGCCGGCAACCACGACGGATGCAGGACTTGCCTGGCTGCAGGCATTCAAATGAGAGACCGGCTTCGAGAACGACTAACGGCCTTCAAAGAGATTCACTCGGGAAGTGTCCCGAATACTGATGTCAGCTTGGAGCAGTTCGGCTTTTCCTTGAATCCGTGAGCCGCTCCGTCTGTTTGTTTCTCGCAATTCCGGACGGAAAACCGCTACGCACTTTTCCTGGAATTGCTCTATTGGGAGGAAAATCCGATATGCATGTTTTGATCCTGGGTGCCGCAGGCATGGTCGGCCGCAAGCTCGTCAACCGCATCGCCGCCGAGCCGAAAATTCTCGGGCAAGCCATCGATCGCCTGACACTGGTCGACGCCTTCAAGCCGCCAGTGCCGGAAGCGCTTCAATCCGTATCAAAAGCCCTGACGATCGATCTTGCGACGGCTGGTGTTGCGGAAAAGCTCATCGAAGACCGTCCGGATATGATCTTCCATCTGGCCGCCATCGTCTCCGGCGAAGCCGAGGCCGATTTCGACAAAGGATACTCGGTCAATCTCGATGGCACGCGGGCACTCTTCGAAGCCATCCGCCAGCAGGGACTGAAATCCGCCTATGTGCCGCGCGTCATCTTCGCCTCCTCCATTGCCGTATTCGGAACCCCCTTCCCCGACGTCATCGGTGACGAATTCCTGACCGCGCCACTGACGAGTTACGGCACGCAGAAGGCGATCGCGGAGCTCCTGCTTGCCGATTATTCACGCCGTGGCATTTTCGATGGCATCGGCATCCGACTGCCAACCATCTGCGTTCGGCCCGGCGCTCCGAACAAGGCGGCCTCCGGGTTTTTTTCCAACATCCTGCGTGAGCCGCTGGTCGGCAAAGAGGCTGTCCTGCCCGTCAGCGATACGGTGCGCCACTGGTTTGCAAGCCCGCGAGCGGCGGTCGGTTTCTTCGTTCATGCGGCAACGCTCGATACGGCAAAGATCGGGCCGCGGCGCAATCTCACCATGCCGGGGCTTTCGGCGCTCGTTTCCGATGAGATCGATGCGCTGCGCCGTGTCGGCGGCGACAAGGCGGTTGCGCTGATCCGCCGCGAATCCGATCCGGTGATCGAGCGCATCGTTTCCGGCTGGGCGACGCAGTTCGATGCCAAGCGGGCGAGTGATCTCGGCTTCGAGGCAGAACAGAGCTTCGACGAGATCCTGCGGGCGCATATCGAAGACGAACTGGACGGGAGGGTCGCATGACGGAGGCGTCATCGAACGCACAAAGTGCAATCGCGCTGGTGACCGGCGGCGGCACCGGCATCGGCCGAGCTATCGCCAAGGCGCTTGGCTCGGCAGGCTTCAGGGTCGTCATCTCAGGGCGCCGGGCTGATGTTCTCGAAAAAGCTGCTCGTGAGCTTTCGGAGGAGACCAGGGCGGAGTTTCTTGCGGTTGCAGCCGATGTCAGCGACCCCACATCGGTCCGCAGCCTCTTTGATGTGATCGCCGACCGCTATGGCCGCCTCGACCTTCTGGTCAACAATGCCGGCATGGGCCTGCCGGCCGTGCCGATGGAGGAACTGAGCTTCGAGCAATGGAATGCGATTGTCGGAGCCAATCTGACCGGCGCGTTCCTGTGCACGCAGCAGGCCTTCCGCCTGATGAAAGCCCAGGTGCCGCAAGGCGGCCGCATCATCAACAACGGTTCGATCTCGGCAACGACGCCGCGGCCGCATTCCGCACCCTATACGGCCACGAAACACGCAATCACCGGTCTCACGAAATCGACGGCGCTCGATGGCCGTCCCTTCGATATCGCCTGCGGGCAGATCGATATCGGCAATGCCGCCACCGACATGACGGCGAGGATGAGCGCCGGCGTACTGCAGGCAAATGGCGAGACCGCAGCAGAACCGACGATTTCGGCAGAGCATGTCGCCCGCGCCGTCGTCTACATGGCCACGCTGCCGCTCGACGCCAATGTTCTTTCCATGACCGTCATGGCAACGAAGATGCCGCTTGTCGGCAGAGGATAAAAGAGAACGGCAGCACCGAGTGCAATGCTGCCGTTTTTGTGGTTTGCGCTATTCGTTAGATTGCGGGTCGTGCGGAAGGCTTGACCTGCCTTCGCTCAATCAGGCCGGCAACGCTGAAGATCAGGACCTCGATCTCCATGCCGATCTTGTCGCCATCGAGCAACCGGACGACATCGTCTATGCCGGATACAGCCTGGCCATCGATGGCGAGTAGGTAGTCACCCTCCTGCAGTCCGCCCTTTTCGGCCGGGCTATCCTTCTCGACACGACGCAGCCGCACAGCGGTCGAATGCGTGACGCCAGCCTCCAGCGCGATGCGCCGATGCAGCTCGACCGTGTCGGCGGCAATGCCAATATAGGCGCGCCGGACGTGGCCGAAACGCAGGATCTCGGACACAACATGCTTGGCCGTGTTGGAGGCGACCGAGAAAGCGATGCTCTGCGCGCCCTGGATAACGGCAGTATTGACGCCGATGACTTCACCCGCCGAGGAGACCAGCGGACCGCCGGAATTACCTGGGTTGAGGGCGGCATCGGTCTGGATGATGTCTTCCATCAGCCTTCCGCTCGCCGCGCGCATGGAGCGGCCAAGCGCCGAGACGATGCCGGCCGTGACAGTCCATTCGAAACCAAGGGGATTGCCGATGGCGATAGCGATATGACCACGCTTCAGCGATTTGGAATCGCCAAGTCGCGCCCAATTGCCCGGCCAGTCATTGGCGCGAATGAGAGCGAGGTCGGTATCCGGATCGCGCCCCAGCACCCTGCCCTCGACAGTCGCGCCTTCCGGAGTCTTGATGCGCACGGCTTTGGCGTCGTCGACGACATGATTGTTGGTGACGACCAAGCCGTCCGGCGAAATGGCGAAGCCGGAGCCATGTCCGGCGCGGCCGCCCAAACGCTCGATCCGGCTGACGGCCGGCCCGACGAGATCGACGGCACTCGATACCGATTGCGAATAGGCATCCAGCAGCCCGGCATCGGATGACGGCTGGATGTCACGATCAATGAAGCCCATGAAAACTCCTCCGACGCGGACGCGTCGCTACGAGGACCGGCAGCAACTGTTGGGAGGCAGGAGGCTGTCAGTTCGACAGATTGAAGTGGTGACTATTCAAATGAGATGTCACCCTATCGAGTTCAAGAGCCGACCGAACGCACTCTTCCAACCGACCTCACGGCGGCCGAAATCAGCTCTTGTCGTGCTGCAACAGCCGCTCCAGTTCCCGCTCCTGCATCTCGATAGCTTGCGTGACGAAGCGCAAGATCACCTGCTTTTCCGCCTTTGAAAACTGTTTGAGCATCTGCGAGCCGGCCTGCGCGATCGGGCCATAGGCTTCGCGTCCTAGCCTGATCGCCTTCTCGGATGGTGCTACCAGCACGCGACGCCGGTCGTTGGGATCGGGAACGCGGTGAAGAAGACCGCGTGCCGAAAGGCGGTCAATCAAAGCAGTAACGGAAGGAGGCGCAAGGCCGATAGCTTTGGCGACGGCGTTTGCCGGCTGCGGCGTGCGCATGATCACGCTGAGACAGCGGCGCTCGGCGCTATTGAGCCCATGCAGCTTGCCGAAGGTTTCATCGAAGCTCTCCGTCGCCTCTTGCCAGCGCATGCAGGCAAGGCTGATGGCTTCCACGAGGTGATGCTCATCTTCATTTGACTTTTGTTCGATCATCGAATAATTCATTTATCAAACTATTAGAAGGAAGAACCAATGTGCCCCATTGACGATCCTGCTGCAACCATGAATCGAGCAACAAACCCCGAGGTCACGGTCGGCATATGCGGCGCCGGTATCGGCGGGCTTGTGCTCGCGCTCCGGCTGGCAAAGCTCGGCTTTCGTCCGGTGTTGTTCGAAGCCCGCTCAAAGGAAGCCGCCTTGTCCGAAGGGGAGTTTCTGACGCTCGCTTCCAACGGCATGAACGGGCTGCGCACGGTGGACTGCTACGAAGAAGTATTGCGCCAGGGATTGGAGACCCGCGCCATCGAACTCTGCAACGCGCGCGGTAAAAGGCTCGCACTCATCGACCAGAGCGACCATTTGGCGACATTCGGCACGCCCGCCGTCACTATTAAGCGCGGCGTTCTCACAGGCATCCTGATCGAAAAGTGCCAAGCCGAAGGCATCAGCGTGCAATTTGGCTGGCGCGCGACCAAGGTCGACAACCTCCCGCATGCCGTAACGCTCAACTTCTCCGAAGGCGCAGGCCTTGCCGTCGACCTGCTCGTCGCCGCCGACGGACTGCGATCCTTCGTCCGTACGCAAATATTTCCGGATTATCCCCTGCCGCAATTTACCGGCCTGATCGGCACAGGCGGCCTCGTCGATGCCGACATACCAGATATGGATGGCGTGATGCGCATGACCTTCGGAGAGAAGGCCTTCTTCGGCTACATCAAGACGGCATCCCACCCCGTCTACTGGTTCGAGTCCTTCCCCGCCGACACACCCGACGCTGTACGCACACTGGAACCGACGGCACTGGCCGCTCATGTTCGCCAGATGCATGTCGACGATCCCGAACCGAACAGATCGATCCTCCAGGCGGTCGGTCAGATCGAACGCAGCTATCCCATCTTCGACATGCCGCAGCTTCCGGTCTGGTCGAGCGGGCGTGTCGTCTTGCTCGGCGACGCCGCGCATGCCATTGGCCCGCATGCCGGCCAAGGCGCCTCGATGGCTATAGAAGATGCGGTGGTCTTGTCATCTTGCCTGGCGGATACGCTCGATTACGGTGCCGCCTTTGCCCGCTATGAGGCCCTGCGGCGCCCTCGCATTGCCCGCGTGGTGAAGCTCACCCGGCAAAATGCTTCCAGGAAGCGGAAAAACAGTAGGCTCAGCCTGTTTCTGCGCGATTTGCTTCTGCCCTTGCTTATTCCGTTAAGTGTCAGAGCCGGCCGCAGATTGTTTGCATATCGAGTCGATCTCGATCCGCTCAAGGCAAATCCCTCAACCGAAAGCGCTCACAAGGATGCCGCCTGACATTCGGTCGGTCTGCTGAGGCCAATCTAGGAAATCGGAATAGCCGGCGCAATTCCCTATGCCTGCCGGCACGGAGGAGCTATTCGCGCGGCCAAGCCAGCCTGCTCCAATTTGCAATATAGATCACGAATGCGATGAACATTCCCGATCCAATAAGGTCCAGCCGATGGCGGCCGAAAAGGAAGAGGCCGAGAAGCGCCAAGCCGATCGAGGAGGCGATCAGGAAGAGCGAGGGGATTATGCTTGTGATGGGCACCCCCGCCTCGCCTTCGGCTTCGACGCCATCGCCGGTCACGTGACCATTGGAGCCTGGTGATCGGTTACCGAGCCTGACCGTCACCTTGCCGCGCCTGGTGCGGACCCTGCCCCGCACCTTCTTTTTCGAGGTCAGAAGCACGAGCGCCATCGATATCAGCATGCTGCCGAAGCCCCAGGAGAAAACCGTGCATGCTGCCATGGCGGTCGCGTTTGCATAAATCCGATAAAGGTGAAGCGCCAAGGCTCCCATCGCTATGGTGATGGCAAGAAACAGGGAACCGACAATCAGGAATGTGGCCCTGCCGGATAATTGCGTTTCGCCTACCACGTGACCTCCCCATCGACGTCCATCTGCTCAATGCAAATTAGGAGGATGCCGACGATCTTCAAATGCCGGCGCGATATTCGGCCCAGTTCAGCTGCACGCCGGCATGATCTTTACGAAGCAGCGAGCGGCCATAATTAGCTGACGTATCGGGCGATGGAGGTACTCATGAAGATACGAAGATCCCTTTCGGCGATGATCATCATCGGCCTTTCTGCCATTCCTGTCGAAGCTGCGGGGATCGATTGCTCAAAGCCGGGCTCGCCAAGCGATGATATGATCTGTCAGGACAAATCGCTGCTTGCCCGCGATGCGATGGTGAGGGATCTCTATGCCGCCGCTCTGAAACGCGATGATGCGGACAAGATCCGGGAACGGCAGCGCCGCTGGATCACCAAAGTGCAATCCTGCGGCGATGCAGCATGCGCCCGGCAGGCCTATGACGACCAGATTGCGTCTCTCTTGAGGACCAAGGGCGGACAAAGCGCTTCGACGGATTTCCAGTCGAACAGCGCCGATGGCAATGAGGGCCACCTTGCCATCTTCGGACCGGTCGATGGTCTCCTCGCAGTTTCGCTCTCCTCGACCTTCGTCGGCCCGGGCGGAGCAGATGCCGGCGACGTCAACGCCGACGGTCTCGATAGCGTCGTACCGCTGACGAAGGGACACGCTGAACTCTCCAGAGACGCCTGCAAGATCGATCTCGATCGCCTTAACGCAAAGACCTGGCGTGTGTCGCAGGCGGGCGTGTGCGATTTCGCCGCCGGGGTGACCTTGCAGGGTACCTATCGCAAACAGTGACATGGCCTAAACCCGGTTGACTGCCAGGCGAGGAATATCTCGCAATATGCCAACGTCACCGTGCACCAGACCGTCATCGATAACCAGGAATTTTTGTGATCCAGCCGCCACCGGCGGCCGGGTGATTTGAGAAAGACTGAAATCCGGCGCTCAACTGCCAACTGCGTCGGCGGTGCACTTCTTGACGAAACTCGTCTTGGCGGCACCGGCAAGCTTCTTCGATGCGGCCTGAGTATCGCAGGCGCTTGCGGCATCCTTCTCGCATTTCTTTGTAAAGCTCGTCAAAGCGGCGCCCGCCAGCTTCTTGTCGGCGGCCTGGGCCTTGCATGTCGCATCCGCTGCCATCGCACCGCCGGCGATGCAGGTCGAGACAATCGCTATTGCAAGCAGTCTGATCATCGAATTCCTCCGGGCTATCCCGGCAAAAGACCGGGTTAGCGGAGTCTAACGGAATGCCTGCCGGAGTAAAGATATGCGCCAATCATCCACGCAAAAGAAAAAGCCTTCTGTATTATCCCTCAAACGGCACGGCCCTGGCCGACCCCGTCTTGAATCGATCGACAAAAGAATAGAAACTGCCCACATAGGGGCAAGCAATGTCATGCGGCCACCCTCACCTCACGCACTGGCGAAGCGCGACAAGCAGCAACACGAACTGAGTGCTCCACTATCCTCTCATGAAGACTATTTCAGGCACGAATCTCGAACAGGCCAAATCTCACAACCGGCGCGTCGTGATCGAAGCCATTCGCACCAATGGCCCGATGTCGCGGGCCGCCATTGCCCGCATGACGGCGCTGACCACACAGACCGTTTCGAATATCGTGGAGGAACTCGCGCGTTCGCATCTCCTGATCGCGATGGAGGCGCAGAAGATCGCCCGCGGTCAACCGATTACGCCCTATATGATCAATCCGGCTGGCGCCTACTCCATCGGTTTGGAACTCGGGCGCCAGCGTGCGGCCGGCGTGCTCACCGATCTGTCCGGCGCGGTCTGCGCCCGCGTCGAGTGCCATGTCGACAGACCGGGACCGACCGAGGCAATGCCGGTCCTTGCAGAGATCGTCAGGGATCTGCAGGAAGCCTTCTCCTTTGACCGCGACCGGCTGCTCGGCGTCGGTATCGCCTTACCCGGACGCTACGCTGATGGCGGCGTAACCTCGCTCAGTCCGCTCAACCTGCCGGGTTGGCAGGATTTTCCCGTTGCCAGTGAGCTGGAACGCCTGATCGGCCTGCCCGTACTTGTCGAAAACGACGCTACGGCAGCGGCGATCGGCGAGCGGCTCTATGGCGTTGCCCGCGGCCTTGGCAGCTTCGTCTATCTCTTTCTTGCCGGTGATGGCGGCATTGGCGCCGGAATGTTCCTCGACGGCCATCTCTACAAGGGTAGCCGCGCCAATGCCGGCGAAATCGGCCACATCATCGTTGAGCCGCATGGCAGGCTCTGCACTTGCGGCAAGCGCGGCTGCCTCGACCGCTATGTCTCGCCATCCGTCGCTTACGAATGCCTGGGCATCGAGAATGCGCAGGAGCTGGACCCCGACGATCTGGATGCGCTGATCGCGGCAAACGGCCATGGCCTAAAGGCATGGCTGGAACAGGCGGTACAGCCGCTGCGCCAGACGATCGACTTTCTCGAGCTGGCCTTCGATCCGCAGACGATCGTGCTTGGCGGCAGTGCGCCAACATCCTTGATGACGGGGCTGGCCGAAAGCGTCGAACCTCTCCACACCCCAGTCAACCCAACCGAAGAGCGCAGCATTCCGCGGTTAATGATCGGCGCCAGCGGCAAGGATACCGCTATTTTAGGTGCGGCCGCTCTGCCTATCTTTTCCGAAACGAACCCGCAGTTCGATGTCCTGCAGAAGCCGTTGACGCATCGTGCCGTTACTCAGTCTTGAAGGGCCAGCATAGCGCCAGCCTTGCATTATTGATTTAACTCAGGCGCGACCAATGCGGGTCGCGCCTGAAGGCCACGCATCAGGCTGTCACAATTGATGCAGGCCGTATAGCAGCGGCATGGTGCCGGCCAATGCCTTGAAACGTTCCCAGGATTTAGCCGACGGCTTCGTCCAACCCGTCTCGGCAAGTGCCGAGAGGCGCGGAAAGACCAGCCGGTCGAAGATGGCCCGATCGGTCATCGATTCCGACCAGATGCAGGCCTGAATGCCACGAAGCTTTTCCTTCTGGGCGTCCGTCCAACCGCCGATGGGATCGAAGGTGTAGAGTTTCTCCGGATCCGAATGGCCTGCCCAGCTTGCGCCCGGCTCGTCCCAATCCGGGCGCATCGCCATGTCGAGATAATAGACCTGCCCCGGGCAAACGACGATCTCGTATCCGCGACCGGCAAGCTCCGCCGCCACCTCGACGCTACGCCAGCTGCAGAGATAGCTCTTGTCCTTGTCGATCCTGTCGCCATGGGCCGCCTCTTCCCATCCGCCGGTCACGCAACCCTTTGAGGCGAGAAATGCTTGGATGCGCTCCAGGAATTCCGCCTGCAGGAAGGCCGCGCCCGAGCCATGAATATCGTCGGCTCCATGCGTATTGGTGATGACGTTCAATCGCTTGGCATGCGCTTGCGCAACGTCATCACCGGCGATCTCACGCAAGCGTGCCAGCGCCTCCGGCGAGCCGGACCAGGCGCCGAGGGGAACCTCGTCGGCACCGATATGGATCGTCTTGAACGGGAAAAGCTCGATCAGCTCCGAGAGGATTGTCTCGATCACTTCATAGGTCTTTTCACGCGCCGGGTTGATGCAATTATCCGGGAAACCCTGAACAGAATAATAGCTGCCGGCTTCGTTTGGATCGCGCAGCTCCGGAATCGCCTGAAGCATGGCATAGCAATGGCCGGGTATATCGACCTCCGGCAGAACCTCGATGCCAAGACCCTTGGCGTAGGAGACGATGTCGCGCACAACGGCCTTGGTGTAGTAACCACCGGTGCGGGCCGGGCTGGAGCCGAGAAGCGGCGGCACCGGCAGGCCATGGCCGCGCCACGCGCCGATCTCGGTCAGAGCCGGATAGGCATCGATCTCGACACGCCACGCTTCATCATCCGACAAATGCCAATGGAAGCGGTTCAGCTTATTCCAGGCAAGCACTGCCATCAGCTTCTTGATTTCAGCCGAACCGTAGAATTGCCGTGCGACATCGAGGTGTAGGCCGCGCCAGCTCATCGCGGGTTCGTCGACGATCTCGCCGGCCGCAGGGAAATGGAAAGCCTGCGGGTGCAGGCGCGCGGCGCGCCAGATCTGGCCGATGGTGACGAGACCATAGACGAAGCCGGTCTGCGCGCTCGCTTCGACGGTTATGGTTTCGGGCGAAAAGACGATTTTATAGGCCTCGGCGCCTAAACCCTCGACCTCTCGCAATTCCACGGGTACGGCACCCTCCGCTTCGGAGCGGATTAGTCCTTCGGCGGAAAAGAGGTGCTCGACGAGAGCCGTAAAGCTTTCGGCGGCAGCCTGCGCCTCCGGCGCCGTGGCCTTCAAGGCAAAGCCTGCGGGAAGCGGGCGACGGGAGGAGACAGCGACGCGATTCGGCCAGGGAATGATCGCCAGCGGCACCGGCGGATTGGCCGGCACCGGGTAGACCTCCGCGCCGCGCTTCAACGGCGCATTGCTTGACGACGTACGCGTCGGCTCCGTGCCAAGTGAAACCGTAGTGCCATCGGCAAATGCGAGATAAGCGCTGTTGGCACCATCGTTCCAATGTCGGAACTGCCAGCTCAGCGCGCGAACGGTGATCGTCCACGTCCCGCCACCGGCCAGCACGAAGCCCTCGGGCGGCTGGAATTCGGTAAAATTGGACAGCCGCCTGGTAACCGTCGCACCTTCGACAATGCCGGCTGGATCGACACGACCGGGGCCGCTGACACAGAGCGTAAAGCCGGAAAGCGGCTCCGATGACAGGTTCTTCAGCCGCAGCACATAGGAAAATTCCTTTTCGTCGGTTGGCGGGTTCCAGGTGGTTTCAAGCCGCAGAGCCGGGGATCGCGGTGTGGACATGAGCATTCTTTCTTCCTGAAGGATTGTTCAAAGCTTGAGCATGCCGGCATAGATACCGGGTGCGGAATTGGGGATTTGGATCGCGCCGACCGTCTTCTCGTAGAATTCCGAAGGCCCGACATCGCCGATGACGATGTAGGCATAGCCCATGGCTTTTGCGTCATTGAGGCAGGCAAAGAGAAGCGCGCGACCGATGCCAAGACCGCGCACGCTCTCGTCGACGCCGGTCGGGCCGAAGAAGCCGCGCGCCGTCGCTTCGTGGCAGGCAAAGCCGACAAGCTCGCGATTACGGGTAGCGATGAAGCAAGTCGGCGGCTGGCGGGTCATCGCGACCGTCGTCTCGCTCGCCCAGCCCTCACTGAAATGTTTAGCGACCCAGCCGGTGATAACACGCAGTTCCGGCGGCAGAGCGCGCCGGATGGTGACATCAGCCTTCACCATGCGCTCGGGCGATTGCGTGTCGACCGGCAAGGTCGATAGATTGACCAGGTAATCCAAGGGAATTCCTCCTAATTCGATGCGACCAGCGCACGCATGAAATGATTGGGGCCGACCTCCTCGACCACCGTCGAGATCGGACGGCTGAGCGCGCGGATCCTCTCCGCCTGCTCCAAGAAGCGGGCACTGCCACCGGTCACGAACCTGCGGCCGCCGTCCGGCACAGCCGAAAGCAGAAGCTGCGTATAGGGATGCTTCGGATCGGCAAGCACGGCATTGGTCTCGCCCCACTCGACCATCTGGCCGGCAAACATCACGACGATCTCTTCCGCAACATGAGCCGCCGTCGCGATATCATGGGTGATGTAGAGCATGGCGAGATCGTTTTCCCGCTTTACCCGCGCCAGCAGATCGAGAATGTCCTTGCGGATCGAGACATCAAGCATTGAGGTCGGCTCATCCGCCACCAGCACGCTCGGAGAGACCGCTAGCGCACGGGCGATATTGACGCGCTGACGCTGGCCGCCGGAGAGTTCGTGCGGGAATTTCTGACGCGTCACCGAAGGATCGAGCCCGACGCTTTCGAGTAGCTTCGCTATATCCTCGTCCCGCTCGGCCTTCGGCTTGTCCTGACCGTGCAATTGCAGCGGCCTTGCGATGTGATGATTGATGGTAAAGGCCGGGTTGAGCGATGAGAACGGATCCTGGAAGACCATCTGGACGTCCTTACGGTACATCCGCTCTTCCCTGCCCGACCCTCGCGCCGTGCGATCCTGCCCACGAAACTGCAGCCTGCCGGCCGTCGGCTTGTCGAGCCGGGCGATAATGCGGGCGCAGGTGGTCTTGCCGCAGCCGGATTCGCCGACCAATGCCAGCGCCCGTCCCGCAAACAGCGAGAAAGAGACGCTCTTCAATGCGTGTACCGCGCCGAAATGGCGCTGGATATCATCGAGCCGGATGACGGGTTCTGCAGTTACGGCCTGTATCTGCGGTTTCATGCGAAAACTCCGGAGGGGTGGGCGCTGGCCGGAAGCTGCGGGATGGCATTCCAGAGCTTGCGCGTGTACTCATGGATGGGCGACTGACTGACCTGGGCGACATCGCCGACCTCAACCAGTTCGCCTTTCAGCATCACGCCGATGCGATGGCAAAGCTGAGCCATCAGATGCAGGTCATGGGTAATGAAGAGCACCGAGAAACCATAGGTCTGCTGCAGGTCGAGAACCTGTTCCAGAATCTCACGCTGCACGACGACATCGAGCGCCGTCGTCGGTTCATCCATGATGATGAGTTCAGGACGCAGCGCCAGGCAGATGGCGATGACGATGCGCTGACGCATGCCGCCGGAAAACTGGTGCGGATAATCGCCGACGCGATGCGCGGGGATGCCGACCAGTTTGCACATCTCCTCGGCCCGCGCACGCGATTCCTGGCGCGAGCAGCCGGTATGGCGATGCAGCACATCGTGGAACTGCGCCTCTACCCGCATTAGCGGATTGAGCGAATTCATGGCGCTCTGAAACACCATGCCGATGCGCTTCCAGCGGATCTTCTGCAGTTCGCCTTCCGGCATCCTCAGCAGATCCTGCCCGTCAAGCTGGATGCTTCCGCCGCTGATCCAGGCCGGCGCCTTCGATAGCCGCGTGATCGCATAGGCGATCGTGCTCTTGCCGCAGCCGGATTCGCCGGCTAGGCCGAAAATCTCGCCGCGGCCGATATTGAAGGAGACATCCTTCACCGCCCGGAAATCGCTCTTGTCGAGCAGATAGTCGATATTGAGATGTTCGATCTCAAGCAGGTTTTCGCTCATTGCTCGGCCCTCATCATGCGGTTGCGGGCACGCGTCAGGCGGAACCAGCGGGTCAAGGCCGGGCCGGAACGCAATTGCGGATTGGCGATTTCGTCGAAGGTGAAATTGATCAGCGCGAGACCAAGCCCCGTCAGTGCGATACCGATGGCCGGCACGCCGATATCCCACCAGGCGCCGACCATGATGGCCGAGGCATTCTGGGCGTTATAAAGCATGGTGCCCCACGTGACTTTTAGCGGATCGCCGAAGCCGAGATATTCGAGCGTGGTCTGGGCGACGATCGCGTAGATGATACTGCCGACGAGGTTGATGCCGATGAGCGGCGTCAGATTCGGCAGGATTTCGACAAAGATGATGCGCCAGGCCGGTTCGCCAATCATCTTGGCGGCGGTAACGAAATCGCGGTTGCGTAAGGCCATCGTCTGCGAGCGTGTCATGCGTGCGCCCCATGGCCAGGACGTCAGCGCAATGATGGTCATGATTGTCATCGGCCCGACCGTGCCCGCGAAGGAGGCAAGCAGGATCAGGAGCGGCATGTTCGGGATGACTAGCACGGCATTGGTGGCAAGGTCGAGCGCCGCGTCCGTCTTGCCGCCGGTATAGCCGGCGATGAGGCCGATGGCGGTGCCGAGCACGGTAATCGCGATACCTGTGGCGAAGCCGACGGAAAGCGAGCTTCTGGCGCCCCAGACAAATTGTTTGTAGACATCGCGACCCATCTTTGTCGTG
This sequence comes from Martinezella dioscoreae, assembly GCF_009176305.1. Classification (GTDB taxonomy): domain Bacteria; phylum Pseudomonadota; class Alphaproteobacteria; order Rhizobiales; family Rhizobiaceae; genus Rhizobium; species Rhizobium dioscoreae. Next base: position 192,240 of record NZ_BLAJ01000002.1, read on the forward strand.
CCGAAGACATGTTCGACGGATGGCGGCTGATGCGATCGGCCGACGCGAGCGCCGGGTTCGCCTGGAGCGATGACCGGCGCGAAGATCGCCATCAGGCATAGCGCCGTGACGATGATGAAGCCGACAAGCGCCTTCTTCTGGCTGAAGATGGATCGGAACGAGAAGCTCATCGGCCGCCCTCCCTCAATCGCGGATCGACAAGGCCGTAGATGATGTCGACGAGGAAGTTTGCGCCGAGGGTTGCGAGCGTCATCAGCAGCAATTGCCCCTGGATGACGGGGTAGTCGCGCGCCACGCTGGCGGTAAACAGCGTCAGGCCGAGGCCTGGATAGTTGAAGACGATCTCGGTGACGATCGAGCCGCCGAAAACGGCGCCGAGCATTAGCGCGAGGTTGGTGAGCACAGGCAGAAGCGCATTGCGCGCGCCATAGCCGAACATGACGGCGAGATTGCTCAGCCCCTTGGCCCGCCCCATCGTCACGTAATCCTCGCCGAGCACGACGATCATGGATGAGCGCATTGTCGTCTGAAACTCGCCGATCAGGAAAGGCGATAGCGTCAGAACCGGCAGGATCGCGTGCATGAACACGCTGCCCACAAAGGTGAAATTAAAGCCCGGATCGAGATTGGGATCATAGGCATACCCCACAGGAAACCAGCGCAACGATACGGCAAAGACGAACAAGGTCGTCAGCGCAACGATGACGGGCGGTATCGAGAACAAGATGACGGCAAAGGGCGATACGATCGTATCGAACCGCCCGCCGCGTCTCCAGGCCGCGATGGCGCCGAGCACGACGCCGACGCACAGCGAAAAGATGATCGCCGTGACCACCAGGAAGATGGTCCACAGCGTTGCCCGGCTCAGCACCTGGACCACCGTCTGCGGGTAATATTTGACCGAAACGCCAAGATCGAAGGTGGCAAGGCCTTTGAGATAGTCGAGGAACTGCATCATGATCGGCTGATCGATCTCGCCGAAACGCGCCTTGATCGCCTCCACCGCCGCGGGTGTGGCCCGCGGCCCGAGTTGCGCGACCATGGCATCGACGGGGCTCCCCGGCATAAGCCGGGGAAGAATGAAATTCACGACGATCGCGAAGGCCAAGGCCACCGCATAGACGCCAAGGCGCCGGCTTGAAACACGCATCTCTGCTTCCTTCGCTGTGGTCTTATTGGACCGGCTTCAGACGCAGCAGATGCATGAGACGCATGCGGTTATTGTCGTGGTTTTCCGGGTTCATCACGGGATCCTTGTCCGTGACCCAACCGGTGAAACGCTTGCTGGAATATTGGTACCAGGTCGGGCCGTTGAAGACGGGAACGACCGGGAAGTCATCGGCGATCAGAACCTGAATGTCGTTGAAGATCTTCTTGTGATCCTCATCGGAAGAAGACTTCAGATATTGATCGAAGAGCGCATCAAGCTTCGGGTTGGAATAGCGCGCCGCGGCGACGGTAAGCTTGCCGGCATAGGCCGTCGACAGGCTTTGATAATAGCCCTGGAACGGCGTTGCACTGTCGGCACGCGAGTTCATGACGACATCGAAGCTGCCATCGAGAAGCTGCTTGCGCCACTGCTCGTATTCCGGCGTTGCGACCGAGGCGTTGATGCCGGCGGCGCGCAGCCCTTCGACGGCGATCTGCACTGCGTCGATCCAGTCAGTCCAGCCGTTCGGTACGATGACCGCGAAGGTGATCGGCTTGCCGCTCGGCGTGGTGCGGAAACCATCGGCACCCTTCTTGTAGCCGGCATCGTCGAGGATCTTGTTTGCCTTTTCGGTGTCGAAGCCCATGAAGGCGTCCTTATCGCCCTCGGCAGCCTTGTTGCGCCAGCTCTCGAAGCGCGGCGGCAGGCCGCTGGCATGCAGGTTGACGACCGGATAGCCGAAGCCGGCAATATCGACCATCGACGTGCGGTCCATCGCCAGGCTGAAGGCATGACGGAAGTTGAGGTCCTTGAAAGCTTCGAGATTGCCGGCATTCGTGGATTTGAAGTTCATCTCGAAGGCAACGGTTTCCGCCGGCGGCTGCCAGTAACCATTATGCTGCGGGTCGAGCGCGACGAAGGTCTTGTCGATCTGCGGCAGGAACGAGCCGATCCAATCCACGGTGCCTTCCGGCAGAAGCGCCAGCATTTGGTCGTTGCCCGAGATCTGCGGCAGACGCAGGCAGTCGACATGCAGCGACGCAGCGTCCCAGTAATTCGTGTTGCGGCACTGCTCGTAGACTTGCGGCGTAAAGCGGCGGACCTCGGTCATCGGGCCGGAACCGACGGGCTTCTCGTTCTTGAAGGCGACCGGATCGGCAACGTCTTTCCAGATATGCTCGGGTACGACGGCGAGATCGGCGAGCGATTCCGGGAATTCGGAATTCACAGCCTTGAGATTGATCTTCACCTGCGTCGGCGACGGCGCTTCGACGGAGGCGACCGTCTGACCGACACCGACGGTATCGACGGCCGGGTTCTTCAGCATGAGGTCGATCGTGTATTTCACGTCGGCCGAGGTCAGCGGCTGACCATCCGACCACTTCACGCCCGGGCGCAGCTCATAGGTGATCGACTTGAGATCGTCGGAGAACTTGTAGCTTGTCGCCAGGCGCCAGACGGGCTTGCCGCCATCATTGGCGTTGAAGATGACCAACGGCTCGTAGATGAAATCCATCGTGCTCTGGCGACGACCGGCCAGATCGAACGGATTGAAGTTGCTGACCCAGCTGGTCTGCTCCTCGATATGCATCGTCAGTACGGATTCAGCCGCGGAGGCGATACCCGCACTAAGTGCCAGCGAAGCGCCGAGCGCCGCCGCTGCCAGTGATGTCCGCTGAAATAGATTGCGCAATGACTTTTTCCTCATTCTCATTTCCAGCCCCTCTTGCTGTTTTGGAGTAGTCAATCAAATTGATTTAATCGTGAGTTTTGAAACTCGTCAATCGCTGATTGGAAATCAACAGGCATTGATTTTGAGGTCTGGAGGGTTGCCGCAGATGTCGGCACCCACACCGCCGCTACCGGAAATTGCATGGAGATATCGGGAGCTACGGCGCAGTGGCACGTTTGCAGTTGCGATCATACGGAGCCGCAAGCGCGAAAAAGCGTACGCTTATCCACAATACCGAAACAGGCACCCTGCCGGCTTGTGCATTTAAGAGCAAATATTCGGGAGATTGATCATCTGGACGCGCCATCGCACATGGACGCAGGATTGATTGCGATGCAGTTCTGGCCGCACCGCAATCGAAGCGAAATCAGCGTTTGCTCAGTCGAGCGGCTTGTAGGCGACGACATCCATTTCGACTTTGACATCCACCATCATGGGCGACTGAACGGTCGAGCGGGCTGGCGGATGATCGATAAAATGCTTTTCGAAGACAGCGTTGAAGCTCGAGAAATCGCGAGCGTCATCCAGCCACACATTCACTTTCACCACATGCTCGAGCGTGCAATCGGCAAGGGCAAGGACATCCTTGATATTGGCGATGACCTGCTCGGTCTGAGCGACGATATTGCCGGCAACGATTTCACCGTTGATGGTCGGAACCTGGCCCGAGACGTAGACGAAATCACCTGCCCTGACGGCCTTGGCGAAGGGGCGGCGCTGGCCGCCAGCCTGATTGTCGGCGACGTCGAAACGGATCAGCTTGTTCTTGCTCATGATATCCTCAGTCTTTCCCTGTTGCTGAAAGCCGCGGTCGCCATCGTTTCATCGGAACAGGCGCACGCGTTCGACTCTCCTGGTAGCTTCCTTATCTGTCGCAGCGGCGCCACGCCAGATCGTTTTGTCCGTTTGCGAGATGGGTGTGGAGCAATGCTTCTGCGACTTCGATCGAAACCTTAACTTCAAATGCAAGAAAAACTCTTTTATTTTCCGCAGATTACGGACGCTTCCTCCACGAAATCTCATCTCGTCCTTTTGTCGCGCCTGGCATGATTGCCTTTCTGCCCCGGAGGCTGATAAGACAAAGACATATTTCGTCGTATGATTGGTTGACGTTCAGGAGGAGTCGTCATGACAGAACTCGCGCAATCGCTTGCGTCCATCCGCATTCCCGATCTTGCCGGCAAAAGAGTGCTGATAACGGGCGCCTCAACCGGTATTGGCGCTGCCGTCGCGCGCGCCCTTGCCGCCCAGGGCATGAAGATCGGCCTCCACTTCAATGCAAGCCGCGAACCGGCGGAAAAACTGGCCGATGAAATCAAGGCTGGCGGCGGAACTGTGCATCTCATCCAGGGCGATGTCTCCCGAGATGGCGAGACCGAACGTGTGGTCAAGGACGCAGCCGAAGCTTTGGGAGGCCTCGATGGCCTGATCAATAATGCCGGCGGCATGCTCGGGCGTCTTCCGACCGCCGAAATGACGGATGAGCATTATGAGCGGGTGATGAACCTCAATGCACGCTCCGTGCTTGCGGCGACCCGCGCTGCTCATCCTCACCTGAAAAAACAGGGCGGTTTCGTCATCAACACGACCTCCATTGCCGCACGCAATGGCGGCGGCAACGGCGCGATCCTCTATGCGGCCTCCAAAGGGTTCGTCTCGACCATTACCCATGGCCACGCCAAGGAATTCGTCAACGACAAGATCCGCGTCAACGCCGTCGCACCCGGCGTCATCGCAACGCCTTTCCACGAGCGCTATACCAACGACGAGCAGATGGAGTTGCAGCGCAAGACGATCCCCATGGGATTCGTGGGCACGCCGGAAGATTGCGTTGGCGCCTACCTCTTTCTCGCCTCTCCCACTCTTTCTGGCTACATCACCGGCCAGATCATCGAAGTCAATGGCGGCCAGCTCATGCCGTGAGAAGTGGCCAGCGGTCGCTTTGTGTGGCGGGCAATGCTAGTCTTGCCCGGCACGGCGCCTTCGCGTCGAGGAAGATGGAGCGCATGCAGATGGCAAAGACGCCCATTCATGACGGCACTGAAACGTCGGTGGAATTGACCCATCCGGATCGAGTTTATTGGCCCGGCGATGAGGTCAGCAAGCAAGACCTTCTTGATTACTACGCTTTGGCCTGGCGTAGAATGGCGTCTTTCGTCGTCAACCGTCCCCTCGCCCTCCTGCGGTGTCCGGATGGCATCGATGGACCACGCTTCTTCCAGAAACATGCCTGGAAGGGCATCAATCCGCATATCCAGGAAATTGCCGATCCAGAAGATAAGGACGCTGCGAAGCTTCTGAAGATTGGGGATTTCGATGGCCTAGCAGCCCTTGTCCAATCCGCTGCGCTGGAAATTCACCCCTGGGGCACGACGACTGATCATTGGGAAAAGCCCGACATGATCATCATGGATCTCGACCCCGGGGAGGATGTCGCATGGAGTGAGGTCGTGACTGCAGCGAAGGAGATCAGGGAGCGGTTCGCCACCCTGGGACTAACATCCTTCGTCAAAACGTCAGGCGGCAAGGGATTGCATGTGGTTGCATCCGTCAAGCCGCAGGCGACCTGGCCGCACGTCAAGGATGCCGCCGAGGCAATCGCCCACGCCATGAGTGCCGATAGCCCGGAGACGTATTTGTCGGTCGCCAGCAAGGCGAAGCGGGCGGGCCATATCTTCATCGATTATCTGCGCAACGGCCGCGGCAACACAGCCGTGGCACCCTATTCGACACGCGCCAGAAGGGGCGCTGCCGTTTCGATGCCGGTCAGCTGGGAGGATTTGGACGGCAGGATCGGGCCAGCTTCCTTTACCGTCAAGAATGCAGCATCGCGTCTCGGCCAATCGAGCACGGATCCCTGGGCCGATTTCTTCAAGGCGGCATCGCCTCTCAAGCTCTGACGTTACACCAGAAACGGGACCAGCGCCGGCGTGCTGGCCTTATAATCGGCATAGGCCGAGCCGAACACCTCGTTCATCCAGCTCTCCTCGATTTGCACGCGGCGCAATACGGCATAGAGCACCGCGATGATCGCAAGGACGGCCGCGATGTCACCGCGCGCTATTGCCGAGCCGATAATGGCCAGCATCAGACCGGAATAGATCGGGTGCCGCACAAGCGCATAAGGACCGGAGCGAATGAGCGCGTGATCCTCCTTGAGAGTGATCACCCCGCTCCAGTTGCGCCCAATATGATAGCGAGCCCAGACAGCGAAAACGAGACCGATGAAGGTCAGAACCGCGCCAATCGCATAGGATGTGAGATCCTGTGGGATGAGGCGTAACCGCAAAGGACCTAGCCAGGATGGATTGACGACAAGAAGGAAAGCGCCGATCCAGATCGGCACGGTATTGCCGAGCCGCGACAGAGGGTCCTCCTGTCGCACGCTCCTCTTGACGCTGAATGAAGCGAAAAGCCAGATCAATAGCCAGGCGATCCAGCATGCGGGAATGAATTGATAGATGAGCATCGCTCACGCCATATCTCTGTCCAGTTCCGGATAGTGCCGGAAAATGCCGCTCTCATTGAAGGGAATGCGGCGATCGGACTGAAGATAGCGAGCAATGTTGGGCCGTTTCATGACAGCTCCGTGCAGCGCGGTCAGATGCGGATATCGGCGATCCAGATGCGCCGTCGCGCGGGGGAAGGCATAGCGCAGCCCCTCATAGACCTGAAACAGCGAAAGATCGACATAGGTCAATTCTCCTCCGAAGATATGGCTCGATCCTTCGGGGTTTTGCTGAAGCACTTTCTCGAAATAACCGAGGAACTTGGGAATGCGGTTTTCGATGAATTCTGCAGCCCGCGCCTTGGCCTCTTGCTTCTGATCCTCGTAATATTTCGACGTCGCGATCGGGTGGTGCGTGTCGTGTACCTCGGCGACGAGATCGGTGATCGTCAGCTGCAGGCCGTTCAACGCGTGGCGCCTTCCTTCGTCCCTCGGCGCCAGACCCAGCTTCGGCCCGAGATACATCAGGATATTCGCCACATGCGGAATAATGAGATCACCGTCCTTCAGAAACGGTGGGGCAAATGGGAGACCGAGTTCAGATTTACCCTCCATGATGGCGAACATGGCGGGCATACCCTGCCCCCTGCCTGCAGGAGCACGACAAACATCGACATAGTCTGCACCGGCTTCCTCCAGCGCCAGCCGAACGAATTCGCCGCGCCCCTGAATGCCATCCCAATAGTAGAGTTCATAGGCCATTCGGTTTCATCTCCCCGATATTGAGAGCAATCCGCTGCAATGATCGCCGCAAGACGGCAATTTAGCGTCGACATCGCGAAAGGTAAGAGGCAATCGACGATTACAGGCGCAGGCATATGCACCGGAAACCTTATGAACTTCATAGCGACGGCCGAATGGATCTCGACGATCGCATCCAGTTCTCACCGATAGCCTAGGAATGTGTGTTGTGCTCGTGGCGTTTACGCGTCGCAGCCGCCTTTTTTGCAGAGGCGGAGCGCTCCGCAGCGGGTCGGCTTGCAGCGGCGCGTCCGCCGATCCTGCCGCCCTTTTCGGACGATTCGTGGTTTTCGGAATGGCCGCGACCGGAGCCGGACTTCTTACCGCCGCCGCTTTCCTTGTTTACAGTCGCCCAGGCACGCCGCTCCGCCTCTGCGTGCGAAACGCCGCGGTCTTCGTAGCCTTCCTCGATATGCTCGGCCTTGCGCTTCTGCTTGTTGGTATAGGCGGACTTATCTCCTCGGGGCATGATCTTTCTCCTTGCTGGGAAGGAAGAGCAACCCGTCGTCAGGGAAAAGGTTCCGAGATTTGGCCTGAAGAATTGCGATTGCCGGATAGCAGATTGCTCGGGAGTATCCAGAAGCGCCGACCATGCCGCACAGCGACACGCTGCTTGGCAGAGGCAGGGAAAAAGACGCCGACCGAGCGATCGATGATCAGAATGAGGACCAAGGCCGTCAGAAGATACAGCGCAGCGAGCACGAGGAGTGATGTCATCCCACCAGCTCCAATCTAGCGGCAAGCCACAAAGGCCACTGCGCTGCGACAATCGCCGCAACCGTCATTTCCACATCATCGATATAGCTGCCACACATTGCTGAGCTCCCTTCACAATCTGTAGCATCAATGTGTGACAACTATTTCGCGGATGAGAGCCAAATCACCGAAATTATTGCGAATATTCCGCCAGCTACCATCTCGAAAAGAGAGACGGCCCGATGTTGCCATCGAGCCGCCCTCATCTCCGCCACACTCCTAAAGCTGACGCGTCCTACACCTTCGCGGCTACACCCTTCTTCGATATCTTCTTTGCTGGCTTAGCCAATTTTTCCTCGGCAACAGCCGCCGCGGCGACCGCCGTCTTGCGCTTCGCCTTGGGCTTGATGTCGATCGCGCCGCCGTCTGCTGCCGTTTTCTCAAGCGCGATGCGCTCACTGCTCGCCTGCGCCCAGTGCTCGACGTCGCGACCGGAAGGATGGCCTTCCTCTTCCCATATGGCGTATGCGCGCTTCTTGATCCATTCGTCCCGAGATTCCAACATCTGCTGTTCTCCGTTCGCATCATTGAACAAGGTTTTGATGAACGATGCCCGTTCTTGAAACGCGGGCTTTGACGCCTCCCCCGAGCAGCCAAGACGCTATGGCTAGCGTTCTTCGATCTCGACTGTCGAACCGCAGTGGCGCTTCGAACGAGAAACAGAAGTTACCGTGGGGGACGGTAGCGAAGCAGCCGAAGCAACCTAAGTATGATGCTGGTCAGAACAGGGTTCAATTAAAATTATCTAATAAGATGAAGTTTCGCACCGCTATTGATGACATCTTGACGATCGCCGGCCCACTCATTGCAGCTTTTGCGGGCAAGGATATACTTGCATTATGATCGACCTCGTGGCTGCCCATTGGGGCCAAATTCTCGCCGTCCTGTCAATCGTGATGGGGGCGGCCGCTGCAATCCATGCAGCCATGACCAAAGAAGATGTCCGCGCCGCGATCGGCTGGGTCGGCGTCATCATCCTGTCGCCCATCATCGGTGCCGTCCTCTATGCTGTCGCCGGCATCAATCGCATCCGCCGGGCCTCCCTCAGCTCGCAGCGCGACGCGCTCTTTCGCAAGGATGCGAATGGCGAGCTCTCCAGCTTCGACGCCGATGGCGGCGAGGTGCGCCGGCGGTTCGGCGATCGTTTCGGTTCTATGAAGACGCTCGGCGACCGCGTCGTTCGCTATATGATGAGCACCGGCAACACCATCGAGATGCTGACGAACGGCGACGTTGCCTATGCCGCGATGAAGGCTGCAATCGACGGCGCCGAGCGCAGCATCCTGATGGAAACCTACATCTTCGATCGCGACCCGATCGGCCTCCGCATCGCCGATTCCCTGATTGCTGCGACCAAACGCGGCGTCAGCGTGCGTGTACTCATCGATGCTGTCGGCGCCCGCTACTCCGTGCCGAGCATCATGGGCTATCTGCGCGAAGGAGGCGTGCAGGTCGACGTCTTCAATGGCAACGTCATCATCGGTCTCCGGTTGCCTTATGCCAACCTGCGTACCCACCGAAAGATCCTCAGCATCGATGGGCGAATTGCCTTTACCGGCGGCATGAATATCCGTCAGGGCTTCACGCGTGAATTCGCGCACGAGCACAGCGCTCGCGACATGCATTTCTGCGTGACGGGACCTGCAGTCGCCGATCTCTTCAATACGGCAGCCGAGGATTGGCGCTTCACCACAGGCGAAGTCCTGAATGGCGAGGAATGGCGGATTGCCGCGCCCTCCAACGAGCCTGGAGCGCCCGTTTTCATGCGGGTGGTTGCCTCCGGCCCGGATCGCAGCGTCGAGACCAATCACAAGATGCTCATCGGCGCGCTGTCGGTGGCGCACAAATCCATCCGAATCATGTCGCCCTATTTCCTGCCGGATCGCGAGTTGATCAGTGCGCTGGTGACGGCGGCCCGGCGTGGCGTCGAAGTCGATATCGTCGTGCCGACAGCCAACAATCTGGTACTCGTCGACCGGGCCATGACGGCGCAATTCGACCAGATGCTGAAGAACTATTGCCGCATCTGGCGCGCCGAAGGCGCCTTCAACCATTCCAAGCTTTTGTCCATCGACGGTATCTGGGCCTATGTCGGCTCATCCAATCTCGATCCGCGCTCCCTGCGGCTCAATTTCGAAGTGGATCTCGAGGTACTCGATCGCGGCTTTGCGAGCACGATCGACGATCATATCGGCGCGATCCTGGAAACTGCACATCCGGTAGACCTCGAAAAGCTCAGGGCGCGGCCGTTTGTCGTACGGCTTATCGAAAAGGTGCTCTGGCTTGGCTCACCCTATCTCTGACGACTGCAACGAAAGACTATCTGCCTTTGTCGCAGCCTTTTTACATGACAACGCCAACAATCGCTTCTTATACTCTGTCCCACGTGCCCGACATGATCTGATCAAGGAACGGTCGACGGATAGATGCGAAAAAAGAAAGAAAGTCTCCGTGCGAGCATTCTAGAAAGCCTGAAGAACCGAAAGAAATCGCGCCCCACATCGGCCGGCAGCAAGCCGGACCGCCCGGACGGCACGTTGATCGCTTCCTACAATGTCCACAAATGCGTCGGCGCCGACCGCCGCTTCGATCCGGAAAGAACGAGCCGCGTCATTCATGAAATCGATGCCGATATCATCGGTCTGCAGGAAGCCGATACGCGTTTTGGAGAACGCACGGGCATTCTCGATCTGCGCCGGCTCGAACGCGAGACAGGCCTCATCCCGGTGCCGATTTCCGGCGTCACCAAGGCGCATGGCTGGCACGGCAATGTGGTTCTTTTCAAACAGGGCACGGTTCGCGACGTTCACCAGATCAATCTGCCAGGGCTTGAGCCGCGCGGCGCCTTGATCGCTGAACTGGAATTGGCTCGTGGCGGAAGCCTCAGGATCATCGCGGCGCATCTCGGCCTGCTGCATCGCTCGCGCGCGCAGCAGACGCGTCTGATCGTCGACCTCATGAACGACGGCAGCGAGACGCCGACCATCCTGCTGGGCGATCTCAACGAATGGCGCCTTGGCGACCGCTCATCTCTCAATACCATCCAGAACGCGTTCGGACCGCTACCGCCTGCCGTACCGAGCTTTCCCTCGACACTGCCGCTTCTGGCGCTCGACCGCATCATGGCAAACCGCCGCGGCATGATCTCCGCAGTCGAAGTGCATGACTCGCCGCTGGCACGCGTGGCTTCCGATCACCTGCCCATCAAGGCCGTGGTCAGCCTGGAAGTGCTCGACATCGACGCTCGGACGCATTCACAGACTGCCTAGACGTTATCGACATGCTTCATGTCGATCCCACCGATATATGTGATGACGGGCGGAGGACCATCTTATAGGCTCCCCGCCGAAATGACCGATCCGGGAGACAATCATGCTGAAAACTCTGTTGCTGACCGGCGCCGCCGGCGGTGTTGGCCAGGCAATCCGGCCGCTTCTGTCGCAGATCGCCGAGAACGTCCTTTTGTCAGACCTCGCGCCGATAAGCGACCTGCGCCCGAACGAGCGTTTCGTCGCCTGCGACCTCGCCGACCGCAGCGGCGTCGATGCGATAGTGAAAGGTGTTGATGGTATCATCCATCTCGGGGGGATATCGGTGGAAAAACCCTTCGATCTGATCCTGCAGGGCAATATCCTCGGCCTCTACAATCTCTATGAGGCCGCGCGCGCCGCCGGCAAGCCGCGTATCGTCTTTGCGAGCTCCAATCACACGATCGGCTTCTACCGGCGGGATGAGCGGATCGACAACAAGGTGCCGACCCGGCCGGATTCGCTCTATGGCGTCTCAAAGGTGTTCGGTGAGGCCGTCGCGAGCCTCTACTTCGACAAGTTCGGCCAGGAAACGCTTTCGGTACGCATCGGCTCGTGCTTTCCCGAGCCGCGCAACACGCGCATGCTCGCCACGTGGTTCAGCATCGGGGATTTCGTCTCGCTTTGCGATTGCGCCTTCAACGCCCCGCGCCTCGGCCATACGATCGTCTACGGCGTCTCGGACAATGACGAACAATGGTGGGACAACAGCAACGCTGCCTTTCTTGGCTGGAAGCCGCGCGATAGTGCGGCTCCTTGGCGCGCCGAAATTCTGTCGAAAACACCCGCCGAGGATCCGAATGATCCCGCAATCGTCTATCAGGGCGGCGGCTTTGCTTCTGCCGCTCACCCCGAGGACTGATCGTCAGACACCGTTACGAAAGAGCTTCCAGCGTGTCGGCCTGAAGGCGATGCGGTTGCGATCCAAGGCATCCGCCTTGTTCGGCGGCAGTTCGATCTCGATGGGATCGTGCTCGGCACCGATGTTGATTTCAAGGTGGCGAGTGCCTGCCACGCGCCTGCTGGCAACGAGCAGACCCGCGATCGCGCCGCCATCGCCGTCACGGATTTCGATATCGTGGGGTCGGAAATAGAGATAGGCTTCGCCATCGGGCTCATGCGGCGTGCTGAGTCCCAGCGGCTTGTCATCGAACCAGATCTCGCCGCTGGTGATGCGCACCTTGAGACGATTGGATTGGCCGATGAAGCCATAGACAAAGGGAGAATTCGGCGAGTCGTAGATCTCGTCCGGCGTTCCGACCTGTTCGATCGCGCCCTTGTTGAGTACGACCACGCGGTCGGCGAGCTCCAGCGCCTCTTCCTGGTCATGGGTCACGAAGACGGTGGTATGGCCGGTCCGGTCGTGGATTTCCCGCAGCCACTTGCGCAGGTCCTTGCGGACCTGAGCATCGAGAGCGCCGAAGGGCTCGTCCAGAAGCAGCACGTTCGGCTCGACCGCCATGGCGCGCGCCAGTGCCACGCGCTGGCGCTGGCCGCCGGAAAGCTGGGCCGGATAGCGCTTCTCCAGGCCGTTCAACTGCACCAGTTCCAACAGCTCCAGGGCACGCCGGCGAATTTCATCACGTGGCGGACGACGCGATGCCGAGCGGACTTTCAGGCCGAAAGAGATATTGTCGAGCACCGTCATGTGCCGAAACAGCGCGTAGTGCTGAAACACGAAGCCGATATTGCGCTGCTGCACCGTCTTTCGCGACGCATCCTCTTCGCCGAAGAAGATCTGTCCCTCCGTCGGGGTTTCCAATCCGGCGATCAGGCGCAGCAGCGTGGTCTTGCCGGAGCCCGATGGACCGAGAAGCGCAATCAATTCGCTCGAGCGGATATCCAGCGACACGTCATGCAATGCGGGAAAGCGACCGAATTCCTTACGCAGGTTTTGAACGCGAACTTCCATCAAGAATTCCTTCAGTGACGCCGGCTGGCTGCGATCTCTTCGCTATAGCGCATTTCCAGCAGCGTCTTCAGTATCAATGTGACAAGGGCGAGCAGGGCCAGGAGCGTGGCGACCGCGAATGCCCCCGAAAAATTATATTCGTTATAAAGAATTTCGACCTGCAGGGGCATGGTGTTGGTTTCGCCGCGGATATGACCCGAAACGACCGAAACGGCTCCGAACTCACCCATGGCGCGGGCGTTGCAGAGCAGCACGCCGTAAAGCAGGCCCCATTTGATGTTCGGCAGCGTGACATGCCAGAAGGTCTGCCACCCATTAGCCCCGAGCGAGAGCGCCGCCTCTTCGTCTGCGCTGCCCTGTTCCTGCATTAGCGGGATCAATTCACGCGCGACGAAGGGAAAGGTGACGAACATCGTCGCCAGCACCAGCCCAGGAACCGCAAACAGGATCTGAATGCCATGGCTCTGCAGCCAAGGGCCGAGTGTGCTGTTCGAATTGAACAACAGCACGAAGACCAAGCCCGATATGACCGGCGACACCGAGAAGGGCAGATCGATCAGCGTCGTCAGCAAGGCCTTGCCCTTGAATTCGAATTTGGCGATCGCCCAGGCGGCTGCAATGCCGCAGACGAGGTTCAGCGGCACGCTGATGCCGGCAACGATCAATGTCAGCCGGATCGCCGCGAAGGTTTCCTCGTCAACCAAGGCTTCGAAGAAGGTCTCGATCCCCTTGCGGAAAGCTTCGACGAAAACGGCGGCGAGAGGCAGAAGCACCATCAGCGTCAGGAACGCGAGCGAGATCAGTATGAAGACGATGCGCGCAAGCCGGCTTTCGGTGATGACCGAATGACCGGTTTCGACTGATGCAGAAAGATCATGCGCCATAGCCATATCTCCTTCTGCTCCACGACTGGATGAGATTGATGATCAAAAGCATGGTGAAGGAAATGAACAGCATCACCGTCGCGATCGCCGTCGCTGCGGAATAATTATATTCCTCCAGGCGAATGACGATGAGCAGCGGCGCGATTTCCGAAACATAGGGCTTGTTGCCGGCGATGAAGATGACCGATCCGTATTCTCCCGCCGCACGTGCGAATGCCAGCGCAAAGCCCGTCAGAGCGGCAGGGGCGAGGCCCGGCAGCAGCACGCGGGTTATGGTCTGAAAACGCGAGGCACCAAGGGTCGCCGCCGCCTCCTCGACTTCGCGGTCGATCTCCTCCATGACCGGCTGTGCCGTGCGCACCACGAACGGCAGGCCGACGAAAATCAATGCGATGACGATGCCGACGGGAGTGAACGCGATCTTGATGCCGAGCGGCGTCAGGAACTGACCGATCCAGCCATTCGGCGCGTATAGCGTCGTCAAGGCAATGCCGGCAACCGCCGTCGGCAAGGCGAACGGCAGGTCGACCATCGCATCGAGAATGCGCTTGCCTGGAAAGCGATAGCGCACCAGCACCCAGGCAAGGATAAGCCCGAGCACAGCGTTGACGAGCGCGGCAATGAAGGCGCCGCCGAAGCTCATGCGCAGCGCATAGAGCGTGCGCACGTCAAGCGCGAGGGCCCAGAAATTCTGCCAGCCGAGGGCGCTGCTTTTCCAGAGAAGCCCCGACAGCGGAATGAGTACTATGAAGATGAGCCAAGCCAAGGTAACGCCGAGCGCCAATCCGAATCCCGGAATGACGCTCGGCTGCCGTAACCGCCACCGTTTGCGGGTTATAGAATGCATTCAGTCTTATTGTCCCGGCTTGTAGATCTGATCGAAGACGCCCCCGTCAGCGAAGAATTTCGGCTGAGCTTGAGACCATCCGCCGAAGTCGTCAATAGTGGCGAGCTTCAGGGACGGGAAACGAGCGACATCCTTCGGATCGGCCGCTTCCGGCTTAATCGGCCGGTAATAGTGCTTCGCAGCGATCTTCTGACCTTCATCCGAGTACAGGTAGTTCAGGTAGGCCTCCGCGACCTTGCGCGTACCTTTGGTATCGACATTGCCATCGACAACAGCAACCGGCGGATCGGCGCGGATCGAAACGGACGGCGTGACGATTTCGAATTTATCAGGGCCGAGCTCGTCGAGCGAGAGATAGGCCTCGTTTTCCCAGGCGAGCAGTACGTCACCAAGACCGCGCTGGACGAAAGTGGTCGTCGCGCCACGCGCGCCGGTGTCGAGGACCGGGACATGCTTCAGGAGCTGCGCGACATAGTCCTGCGCCTTGGCATCATCGCCGCCATTGGCCTGCTTCGCCCAGGCCCAGGCAGCGAGAATGTTCCAGCGAGCACCGCCCGACGTCTTCGGATTCGGCGTGATGACTTCGACACCGTCCTTGACCAAATCCGGCCAGTCCTTGATGCCTTTGGGATTGCCCTTGCGCACCAGAAAAACAATGGTCGAGGTGTAGGGAACCGAATTGTTCGGGAACTTGGTCTTCCAGTCGGCCGGGATCTTGTGCGTCGCCTTGGCGATCGCGTCGATATCGCCTTCGAGGGCGAGCGTCACGACGTCGGCATCGAGGCCGTCAATAACCGAGCGAGCCTGCGCGCCGGAACCGCCATGCGAAGCCTTGATATTGATGGTTTCGCCCGTATCCTTCTTCCACTTGGCAGCAAAGGCCGTGTTGAAGTCCTTGTAGAGTTCACGAGTCGGATCATAGGAAACATTGAGAAGCGTCTTGTCCGCCGCCCAGGTCGGCGCGACGGCCGCGATCGAGAAACTGCCGATCAGAATTGCGGTGGCGAGAAGCCGAGAAAGCTTAATCGTCTGCATGGATGCACCCCCTTCGTTTGTCCTTAAACCCTATCAACTTGGTCGTATAAAGTAACGAAGGCAGTTTCCGTTTTCGGTAACTGCGGAGAACAGCATCCCATAGAATCCGGAAAAGTGAAATCACATTCCCGAATGACGCCAGACGTGCAACGAATGCTTCGTCAGCGGATGGTGTCGGACATAAAGACGGAATAGAGTTCGTCGGCGCTCTTTGTCTGCCGCATCGCCGTCAGAACGCCTTCCGTGCGCAAACGCCTCGCGATCGCGGCAAGCACGTTCAGATAGTCGCCCCGGCCGCCCTCCCCGAACAACAGCACGAAGGCCCACTCCGTCGGTATGTCGTCGATGGCTTCGAAATCGACAGGATGTGCAAAATGCACCATCAGGCCCCGAGGCCTCGTCATGCCAGCGATGGCAGCATGCGGAACCGCAACGCCATTGCCGATCCCCGTCGTGCCCAATTTTTCGCGCGTCTCCAGCGCCCGCAGGACCACCGCCTCGTCCAGGCCAAAGCAATGGGCTGCCTTCGACGACAGCATCTGCAATGCCCGCCATTTCGTCGGAGCGGAGACACCGACAAAGACGTGTTCGGGAAGAATGATCGTGGAAAGGTCCATGGTCGCACTCAAGGTCCGGCAATAAATTCTGAAATGGCATTCATCGCCACAAGTCCGAGGCCAAATCACCTCGATCATGGGCTCGAAACTTCCGCCGCCTCAATCAGGCTCGCGCAGCCGGTAGCCGACACCTGTCTCGGTGGTGATATAGTGCGGCTGATCGGGAATCTCTTCGATCTTCTGCCGAAGCTGGCGCACATAGACGCGCAGATACTGCACATCGGCCGCCGGTCCCCAGATCTGCTTCAGCAGGAATTGGTGCGTCAGCACCTTGCCGGCGTGCTGGGCGAGCACGCGCAGGATGTCGTATTCCTTCGGCGACAGCTTGATCTCCTTGCCATCGACCTTGACGATACGCTTGACGAGATCAATGGAAAGACCGCCGGTCTGGAAAATCGCCTTCTCGCCCTGCTGCTGCAGGCGATGACGCAGCGCCACACGGATGCGGGCAGCAAGCTCGTTGACGCCGAAAGGCTTGGTCACATAATCGTCGGCGCCACTTTCGAGCGCCTTGACGATGCCGGCTTCATCGGTCCGGCTTGACAGGATGACCACCGGGATCTGCACCCCATCCTCGCGCCAACCGAGCAACAGATCCTGGCCTGATTTATCCGGCAGGCCGAGATCAAGCACGATCAGATCGGGCTGGTCTTCGTCGATCGACGCCTGGGCTGACGCGGCGCTCTGTGCCTCATTGACGACGTAGCCCTGGGCACCGAGGCCCACGCGCAGCAATTTGCGGATTGGCGGCTCGTCATCGACAACGAGAATCTTGACGGCAGTGGTGTTCATTTCAGTTCATCCAGCTTCGGGACATCGGTTGGTTTCGGCAGGCGGATGGTGAAAACTGCCCCCTGCCGATCCGTTCTGTTGCCGGCGGCGATCGTGCCGCCCATCGCCTCGATGAAGCCGCGGCAGATGGAAAGGCCAAGGCCGGTTCCGGCACGCACTTGGTCGCCCTTACGCACACGGTAGAAGGTATCGAAGACGCGTTCGAGGTCGGCGGGCGGGATGCCTGGTCCCTCGTCCATCACGCGGAAGACGATATTGTCTATATCGGCCCAGGCCTCCAGGCGGATGGCCGACCTTTCCGGCGCATATTTGGCGGCGTTGTCGAGCAGGTTGAACAGCACCTGTTCGAACAGGACCGGATCAACCTTCACCATCGGCAGATCAACGGGCATCCGCACGTCGACGCGATGATGTGCCAGGATTTTTTCCGCCCGCCGCAGCGCACTGCCGACGATATCGCCGCCATAATGCAGAGCATAATTCGGCTCCATTGCACCGGACTCGATCTTGGTCATGTCAAGCAGATTGGCGATGAAGCGGTTGAGGCGTTCGGATTCGTCGATGACGGTCGACAGGAGATCGACGCGATCTTCGTGTGGCAGGGTTTCCAGATAGTCGCGCAAGGTGCCTGACGCCCCAAGGATGGCAGCAAGCGGCGTCTTCAAATCATGCGAAATCGAGGTCAACAGAGCCGACCGCAGCCGGTCGGCCTCCACCGCCAGCTTCGCGCGGTCGACATCGGCTACCAGCTGCACGCGCTCGATGGCAAGAGCCGCCTGATCGGCGAGAGCATCGAGCAGCCGCTGTTGCTCCGGCGTCAGAAGCGGGCCGTCGCGGCGGTCGCTATCGAGGCCGATAACGCCGACGGCGGTTCGGCCGGTGCGGAGCGGAACGTAAAGGCGCTTGGCGCCTGGTAGTGTATCTGCGCCACGGCCGGCGGCATGATTATGCTCCCAGGCCCACCGCGCCGCCGCGATATCGGCGTCGTCGAGCGTGTCGTCAGGCGGATAGCCGGCCTTGACGGCGATCGTGCCATGTTCGGGCAAGAGCAGGACGACGCGCAGCTTGAGCATCGACGCCAGCTGGAAAGCGGTTGCCCATAGAACGTCGTCCAGCGTGCCTGTGCCGGCAAGCTTCTTGGAGAAGAGATAGAGATCTTCCGTCGTTCGCGCCCGTTGCCGCGCCGCCGCCGCCTGGCGCTGCACCGTCGCCGTCAGGTTACTCGCAATGACAGCGACGCCGAGGAAGAAGAAGAAGGCAAGCACGCTTTCGGGATCGCTGATCGTCAGCGTATAGCGCGGCGGCAGGAAGAAGAAGTTGAAGGCAAGAGCACCGAGAAAGCAGGAATAAAGTGCCGGACGCAGGCCCTGGGTCACGGCGCTTACCAGCACCGCCATCAGGAAGACGAGCGCCAGATTGCGGACATCCAGCACCTGATCGAGGATGACGCAGAAGCCCAGCGCGATGGCAACATAGAGCGTTGCCAGAACATAGCCGCGGAGTTGGAAAGGCGGCGATGAAGGCGCCACTTTGACGCCTCGCCTTGCAGCCTCGCCATCCGCTTCGCTGCCGGAAATGACATGGACGCTGATGTCCCCGGCCCTGCGGATGAGATCGTAGGACACCGAACGCCGCGACCAATCACGCCAGGAACCGATTTTCGGCGAACCGATGACGATGTGCGTCACGTTGTTGCTGGCAGAATGGCGCAGCAGCTCCTCCGCCACCTCCCGCCCCGGAAGTGTGATTGCTTCACCACCAAGCTGCTCAGCGAGCCGCAGCGTTGCGGCGATCGTGTCGCGCTGCGCCTCGCTCAAACTGATCGAGCGGTTGGTCTCGACATAGACGGCTGCCCAGGGGGCCCGCAAGCGCGCGGCCATGCGCGCGGCATAGCGGACAAGCGCCGCTGAGCGTGGATGATGATCGATGGAGACAAGTACGCGCTCGCCGGCCGCCCATGGTCCCTGGATCGCGTGCGCCTGCATATGGGTCAGCAGCTGGTCGTCGACGCGCTGGGCGGTGCGTCGCAGCGCGAGCTCCCGCAAGGCCGTCAGGTTGCCTGGCGTGAAATAGTTGGTCAGCGCGCGCTCGGCCGTCTTCGATACGTAGACTTTGCCGTCATGCAGCCGCTTGATGAGATCATCAGGGGTCAGATCGATGATCTCGACATCATCGGCCATGTCGATGATCGAATCCGGCACCGTCTCGCGCACGCGGATGCGGGTAATCTGCGAAACGACGTCATTCAGGCTTTCGACATGCTGGATATTCAACGTCGTGTAGACGTCGATGCCGCGTTCGAGCAACTCCTTGACATCGAGGTAGCGTTTGGGATGCCGGCTGCCATGCGCATTGGTATGAGCAAGTTCGTCGACCAGCACCAGGTCGGGACGGCGCTTTAGAATGGCATCGAGATCCATCTCCTCGAGCGCCCTACCCTTATAGTCGACATTGATGCGCGGTACGATCTCGAATCCTTCGAGCAGGGCCTGTGTCTCTCGGCGGCCATGGGTCTCGACGACACCGACCACGACATCGACGCCGTCGGCAATCTTCGCCCTGCCCGACATCAGCATCTCATAGGTCTTGCCGACGCCCGGTGCCGCTCCGAGGAATATCTTCAACCGACCGCGCGTCTCGGCCCGCGCCTTTTCGAGAAGCGCATCGGGAGAAGGCCTGCTCAACATATCGCGGCTGTCGTCTGCCATTCGCTGGTTGTCTTTCCTGATAAGGTTGAGACGGCACGAACCGTCTCAACCCCTTCAACTTATTGAGTCATAGAAGCATCGAGCGCCCGGTTCAATGCCAGCACATTGACCACAGGTTCCCCGAGAACGCCGAGCTCTCGCGGCTCTATGGCTGCCTCGACGAACGACTTGACCTTGGCCTCATCCATGCCGCGAGCCTTGGCGACACGCGGCACCTGGAAATAGGCGGCTTCGGGCGAGATGTCCGGGTCGAGACCGCTGCCCGAAGTGGTGGCCAGATCGATCGGAACCGGCGTATTCGGGTTCTGCGCCTGCAATGTCGCGGCATCCCCCTTGATACGCGTGATCAGGCTCGAATTGGTCGGGCCAAGATTGGAAGCGCCGGAATTGGCCGCGTTATAGGGTACGGAAACCGATTTGGTCGGATCGTTTGGGTCGGCGCCGGTCGTGGCTGACGGGCGGCCGTGGAAATACTTATCCGCCGTGAAATTCTGGCCGATAAGGCTGGAGCCGATCACCTTGCCGTCCTTCTCCACCAGGCTGCCATTGGCCTGGTGGGGAAAGAGCGCCTGGGCGACACCGGTCATGGCAAGCGGATAGGCAAGGCCGGTCAGGACGGTCGTGGCGACGATCATGACGATCGCTGGTCTGATTTGTTTCAGCATGAGAGAAACTCCTTAGGCGAGGCCGATGGCGGTGATCGCCATATCGATGGCCTTGATGCCGATGAAGGGAACGATGATGCCGCCGAGGCCGTAGATCAGCAGGTTGCGGCTGAGCAGCGCGCCGGCACCGATCGGGCGATAGCGGACACCCTTCAGCGACAGCGGGATCAGTGCGACGATGATGAGCGCGTTGAAGATGATGGCCGAGAGAATGGCGCTTTGCGGCGTTGCCAGTCCCATGACGTTCAGCATTTTCAGCTGCGGGTAGAAGGCGATGAACATGGCCGGGATGATGGCGAAATACTTGGCGATATCGTTGGCGATGGAGAAGGTCGTCAGCGCACCGCGCGTCATTAGCAGCTGCTTGCCGATCTCGACGATCTCGATCAGCTTCGTCGGGTCGCTGTCGAGGTCGACCATGTTGCCGGCTTCGCGAGCGGCCACCGTACCGGTGTTCATGGCAACGCCGACATCGGCCTGGGCGAGTGCCGGCGCATCGTTCGTGCCGTCGCCGCACATGGCGACCAGCTTGCCCTGTGCCTGCTCCTGACGCATCAGCGCCAGCTTCATCTCAGGCGTCGCCTGTGCGAGGAAGTCGTCGACGCCGGCTTCGGCGGCAATGGCGGCAGCCGTCAGCGGATTGTCGCCCGTGATCATCACGGTGCGGATGCCCATGCGGCGCAGCTCCGCAAAACGCTCACGGATGCCGCCCTTGACGATATCCTTGAGATGGATGACGCCGAGCAGACGGCCGTCACGAGCAACGGCAAGCGGCGTACCACCGGCTTTGGCGATCTCGTCGGCGATCACCTGCAGCTCACGCAGCGTTTCACTGGTCGTGCGGGACATAACGGCAGTACCTTCGACATAGGCGATGACAGCGTCAACGGCACCCTTGCGGATCGAGGAGCCATCGAGATCAACGCCGCTCATACGGGTCTGGGCGGTAAAGGGAACGAAGGTCGCCTTCAGGCTCGTCATGTCGCGGCCGCGGATCGCATATTTCTCCTTGGCAAGCACCACGATCGAGCGTCCCTCCGGCGTCTCGTCGGCAAGGGAGGCAAGCTGCGCGGCGTCGGCGAGATCCTGCTCGCTGACACCACGGACGGGGCGGAAGGCGGTCGCCTGACGGTTGCCAAGCGTGATCGTGCCAGTCTTGTCGAGAAGCAGCGTATCGACGTCGCCGGCGGCCTCGACGGCGCGGCCGGACATGGCAAGCACGTTGAAGCGCACCAGACGGTCCATGCCAGCAATGCCGATCGCCGAAAGCAGCGCACCAATCGTGGTCGGGATCAGCGTCACGAAGAGCGCAACGAGCACGACCGTCTGGATCGAACCGCCGGCATAGGCGGCGAAGCTCGGGATGGTGACGGTCGCGAGCACAAAGATCAGCGTCATGCCGGCCAGCAGGATGTTGAGCGCGATTTCGTTGGGCGTCTTCTGTCGTTCGGCACCTTCGACCAGCGCAATCATGCGATCGATGAAGGTCGAACCGGCCGCGGCGGTGATGCGCACGCGGATCTCGTCCGACAGAACCTGCGTACCGCCAGTCACAGCCGAGCGGTCGCCGCCCGATTCACGGATGACGGGCGCCGACTCACCGGTAATCGCGGCTTCATTGACGGAGGCGACGCCTTCGATGACCTCACCATCCGAGGGGATGATATCGCCGGCTTCGACCAGAACGACATCCCCAACCTTGAGGCTGGTGCCGGGCACCATCTTGTAATCGGTGCGGCTGTTGCCGATGAGCAGCTTCGCCTGAGTTTCGGTGCGCGACTTGCGCAGCGAATCCGCCTGCGCCTTGCCGCGGCCTTCGGCAACGGCTTCGGCGAAATTGGCGAACAGCACCGTGAACCAGAGCCAGATATTGATCTGCAGCGAGAAGGCGAGATTGCCACCGCCGGTAACGAGGTCGCGCAGGAAGAGGACGGTCGTCAGCATCGAAACGACGGCGACCACGAACATGACGGGGTTCTTGGCGAGGGTGCGCGGGTTCAGCTTCTTGAACGAAGCGCCGATCGCCGGAACGAGAATGCGAGAATCCAGAATACTCGCTGATTTTAACTGGCTCATAAGAGGCTCCAGCGTGAAGAGGAAAACGTCAGATCGGAACGCCGCCGATCAGCCGATCAAAAATCCGAAGACGACAAGGCCGAGGAACAGGGCAACCATCGCCAGCAAAATGGCGTCGGACGCGCAGGTTGTTCCGGCCGGGCCACGCCCCCTGTCGAAGGGGCGTGGATCGATGACTTTTTTAAGCTTGCCTAGAAGCGGTTGGCTCATGGCCGTCATTCCTTAAAAGGTCTGGCCTGCAATCATCGACAGATGTTCGACGATCGGTCCGAGCGCCAGCGCCGGGAAGAAGGTCAAACCGCCGACGATCAGGATCGTACCAACAAGCAGACCAACGAAGAGCGGACCATCCGTTGGGAAAGTGCCGGCCGAGGCAGGAACCGTCTTCTTGCTGATCAGGGAACCGGCAATCGCAAGGGCCGGAACGATGACCAGGAAACGGCCGATCAGCATGACGATACCGAGCGTGATATTGTACCAGGAGGTATTGCCCGTCAGGCCGCCGAAGGCCGAGCCGTTGTTTGCCGCTGCCGAGCTATAGGCATAAAGGATTTCCGAGAAGCCGTGCGGACCGGCATTGGCGATCGAGGTGACGGCGGAGGGCAATACAACGGAGATCGCGGTGAAGATCAGCATGCCGAAGGGCAGGCAAAGCACGGCAAGCATTGCCATCTTCACTTCCTTGGCCTCGATCTTCTTGCCGAGATATTCCGGCGTGCGCCCGACCATCAGGCCCGCAACGAAGATGGCGATGACGACGAACATCAGGATGCCGTAGAAGCCGGCGCCGACGCCGCCGACGATGACTTCGCCAAGCTGCAGGTTGATGAGCGGGATCAGGCCGCCGATCGCGGTGAAGCTGTCGAGCATGCCGTTGACCGCGCCGCAGGATGCGGCGGTGGTGATGACGGCGAAGAGCGAGGAGGCGGCAATACCGAAGCGGGCTTCCTTGCCTTCCATATTGCCGCCCTGGATACCGAGCGCATGAACAAGCGGATTGCCTGCCGCTTCAGCCCAATAGGTGACGATCACGCCGGCGATGAACAGTGTGCCCATCGCGGCCAGGATCGCCCAGCCCTGACGCTGGCTGCCGACCATACGACCGAAGACATTGGTCAGCGCCGCGCCGATGGCGAAGATCGCCAGCATCTGCAGGAGGTTGGAAATTGCGTCCGGATTTTCGAACGGATGCGCCGAGTTGGCATTGAAGAAGCCACCACCATTCGTGCCGAGCATCTTGATGGCAAGCTGCGAGGCAACGGGGCCAACGGCGATCGTCTGCTGCGCGCCTTCGAGCGTCGTGGCATTGACATAGGGGCCGAGCGTCTGCGGCATACCGAGATAGACGAAAGCAATCGTCAGCACGATGCAGATCGGCAAGAGGACGTAGAGCGTCGCACGGACCATATCGACCCAGAAGTTGCCGATCGCCTTGCCCGAGGCACGTGCGAAAGCACGGATCAGCGCAATGGCAATGGCAATGCCGGTTGCCGCAGACACGAAGTTCTGCACCGTCAGGCCGGCCATCTGCACGAGGTAAGACATCGTGCTCTCGCCGCCGTAATTCTGCCAATTGGTATTGGTGACGAAGCTCGTTGCCGTGTTGAAGGACAGTTCCGGGCCGACTGCGGTCATGCCGGCCGGATTATACGGCAGGCTGCCTTGCAGTCGCTGCAGGGCGTAAAGAACGAGGAAACCCGCGAGGCTGAACAGCAGCATGGAGACAGAATAGGTCGTCCAGTGCTGCTCTTCGCGTTCATCCGTGCCGGCCAAACGATAAAGCCCCCGTTCCACAGGACGGAGGACGAAAGAGAGGAAGGTGCGCTCGCCGGTAAAGACACGCGTCATGTAACCGCCGAGCGGTTTGACGAGCAGGAGAAGGATCCCGATATAAATGAGGATCTGAAGCCATCCGTTGAAGGTCATGGAGGTAACTTTCCCTATCCAGCGCTGTCAGAAGCGCTCGGGGCGAATGAGAGCATAGACCAGGTAGACGGTGAGAAAGATCGTCACGCCGCCACCGAGAATGTAATCGAGAAGCATTGCCGTCTCTCCGACTAGAGGCTGTCGCAGGCCTTGGTATAAGCGACACAGAGGAGGAAGAATAAAACGCCGATCCCGACAAGAATAATGTCCATCATTGATCGCGATTCCTTGATTGTTATTGTTGAATGCAGAAATGATGGAGAGCGCCCTTGCTCAGAGCGCCTCTTTTTCCTGCCGACCTGGAAGATCACTTGGGGAGCATCTTCCAGACGCAATATGCGACCGAACCGCATTAAGGTTCGAGACGGCGGAAAAGCGGAAGATATAAAAATCTTATAAATGCCGGGGCGGATGATGACGGTCTAAAACTATGTTCATACGCGAAGCGGATGCCCGCCCGCATTGCCAAACTCGCTCGAAGAACGAGGCATATTCCATGGGCATGGGGCCGCTATTTTATTGAATTTCCGGAATGATCCGCACAGGACATTTAAGATGCTTCATCGATCTCAGCCACCCTCCATGATTGCATAACATCATATGCGAAAAGACTAATATAGAAGGATTTGGCATAGCCAGATATTAAGACTGCATGGATGGCGCTTGATGCGGCATTCTGGCGGTGATTAAGTCCGAAGCGAGTTGGCCTGCACTCCGACAGTCTTGCTCCCGACCATTCGACCGCAAGCCAAAGAAACGCGCGCAAGTGACGACCAGCATCAGACATATCGCCAAACTTGCGGGAACGTCCGTCTCGTCGGTCTCGCGCGTGCTGAACAACAGTGGCTATGCCTCTCCGGAACTCCGAGAGCGCGTGGAAGCAGCCATTCGCACGCTCAATTACACGCCAAGCAAGGGCGCGAGGATGCTTCGCGGCGCGCCGAGCCGCATGATCGGCCTTATGCTGCCTTCCATCGACGTACCCTTCTTTGGCATCCTTGCCCACGCCATCGAGCAGGAATTGTTCCGGCGCGGCTATCAGACGTTGATCTGCAGCACCGCCGAAAACATGGATCACGAGGCGCGCTATATTTCCATGCTGCTGTCTCAGCGCGTCGACGGCGTCATCGTTGCAAGCGCCTTCGGCAGCACGGAGCATTTCGAGGCGTTGCGTGAGGCCCATATCCCGATCGTCGCCATCGACCGCGAGCTTCCCGGAATAGCCGGCGAGGCCGTCATGGCCGATCACGAGGAGGGCGGGCGATTGATGGCCCGTCACCTGATCGAACTCGGTCATCGCGCAATCGGCATTGTCGGCGCTCCGGCCCATAGCCAGCCTGTCCAGCTTCGCCTTCTCGGCATCACGGCTGAAATGGCTGGAAACGGCATGGCTCCCGCCGCAATAGCCATGGCCGAGGAGCACAGCTTCGCGGCGACCTATCCACTCGCAAGGGAGTTGCTGGCATCTCGGCCCGAACTGACTGCTATCATCGGCACGACGGATATTTCGGCGATTGCCGCAATCCACGCCGTTCAAGATCACGGCTTTTCCGTGCCTCGCGACTATTCGGTGATCGGTTTCGACGATTTGCCGGAGGCGGCCTATGTCTTTCCGCGGCTGACGACCATCGCCCAACCGATCCGCGGCGTCGGCGAGCAGGCGGTCCGGCGATTGGAGGCCCTGATCGATGAAGACCAGGTCGATGGCGAGCCGCGTATGGACAGCCTCATCAAAGTGCCTGTCACCTTGATCCGGCGCGACTCCACCGGCCTCGTTCGCACATGAATGCAAGCAGCGCTCAGGGCCGGACGATGACCTTGATTTCGCCAGCCAACGGAGCGCTGCCGACCACGCTTGCAACATCCTCAAGGCCAATCGTCTTCGTTACAAGCGAATCCAGCTCAAGAATCCCGCTTGCCACCATGGCAGCGGCGCGAGCGTGGGTGAATGGATTGAGATAGGCTGGCCTGATCTCGACTTCATTGACGAGCAGATCGAACGGCAGAACGGGCACTTGGAGGCCAGCAGGCGTCACGCCGAACAGCACGAAGGCACCGCCGCGCCGCACCATCCGGACGCCGGTCTGCAGCGTTTCGGGAACGCCGGCGCATTCTATGACGACATCGACGCCGCCGCCGGTCGCATCCCGCACGGCAGCAACAGCGTCGGTCGCCGTCGGATCGAGGGCCTGTGTTGCACCCAGGCGCAAAGCTGCTTCCCGCCGTGACAGCTGCCTCGTGATCAGGATGATCTGGTCAGCGCCTGCGAGGCGCGCCAGTTGGACCATGAGCAAGCCAATGACACTACCGCCCAATATGGCGACGCTGTCGCCCGGACGGATTTGTGCCTTGTCGATGGCATGGATGCAGCAGGCCAGCGGCTCGCAGAAGGCGCCGTGAACGGGATCGAGATCCGCAGGCAGTATGAACGCCTGTTCGCAGGGAACTACGACATATTCGGCAAAGCCGCCATCGCGCGTCACGCCGATAGCCGTGAGGTTGGCGCAGAGATTTGGCCGCCCGCGCCGACAGGCGGGGCATGTGCCACAAGCGATATTCGGGTCTATGGTTACGAGTTCACCGCCCACGAATGAGGTAACGCCCTCGCCCACCTCCTCGACGAGGCCGCAGAACTCGTGGCCCAAGGTCACGGGGATCGCCGTCGGATATTCGCCCTTGTACATGTGCCGGTCTGACCCGCAGATGCCGGCGGCCAGCACCCGCACGACAATCTCTCCCGGACCGGCGCTCGGCTTCTCGACCATATGCATGGCCATATCGCCGATTGCTTCCAAACGGACTGCCCTCATTCGCCTCCTCCAAGCGTAAAAATTTGATTCGCTCGCTATCGCGCCGCTCCCATCGGCACTATAGCACTCAATGATGCGCGTTGCCGCTCCTCAGCGGTGCGCTAGACATCGGCGAGCTGCATCTCCTTTATATCCTCCAGAAGTGCCGCCATGTGGGGAATGCCATCCGTCGCGGTTGCCCCTCTCAGGCAACGCGCAGCGGCAGCATGTGCAGCAGCGCAGATGCGCTCGACGGGCCAGTCCTCATGCAGACCGTAAAGTACAGCGGCGCAGAAAGCATCACCAGCGCCGACGGTACTGACGATTTCAGCCGGATCAACTGGCCGGGAACGTGAGACAATTGGCTTCACGCCCGGTGCAAACCAGAAACAGATTTCCGGAGCGTGAATGATTGCGCCCTTGGCGACACCTCGCGCCAACAGCTGCTCACCCGCCGTCAACAGTGCGGCCTCGTTCAACTCCCCTTTCGTGTCCCGCACGGTCACGCCGGTTGCCCGCCCTGCTTCGATTTCATTGATGACAAGATAATCGCAATAGGGCAGCGCCGCGCCAACCTTTGCCGCGAATTCCGGATCCTCACTGGAGACGAAATCGACGCAAGTGATCAGGCCGGCATTGCGTGCGGCCTCCAGCAGGCGCGATGCTCCGGATCGGCCATCCGCATCGAGCATGTCGAGACCAGGCAGGAGCATGAGATAGCCGAGATAGAACAGCCGGTAACCGGCGTTGGCAAAGGTCGCGGGCGAGAGGAGCGCGTCCGTCACCGCATCATTGGCACCGCCGTGATAGAAGAAAGTGCGGTTCTGCCCCGGCACGTTCATGACATGCGTATGGGCTGTTGCGCGGTCGGGAAGCTCCCGCAGACCGCTTGCATCGATACCGGCGCTCTGAAGCCGCGCCTTGACGATCCCGCCATCGATATCCGCGCCGATACAGCCGGCGGCGGCAAGCTTCCCGGGAAAGCCGAGGGAGGCGAGATCGGTGACGACATTGGCGGCCCCGCCGCCAACGCCCACATCCTGATGCTGAATATAAGCAAGATTACCCTGCTCGGGCCAGTAGGACAGCGTATGCACACGGTCGACGATGAAGTTTCCCGCGCAGACGATACCTCCCTTGTCCTTCTTTTCGCCGTCGCGAACCTCCTCCCCGGTCCGCATCAGCCACCTGCCTCATTCCATAGAGGCCTGAGCGGCGGCTCGTCCTCCTCGATCGCGGCGAAGCGCCCGATCGGTTTCAGAAAGTAATTGTCGCTATTGTCGTCATTGACCTGGCTGACTTCGCCGAGGAAGACCGGACCGCCGCCTTTGCGGCCGTAAAAGCGATGATAGAGCCCGGTGGGGATCGTCACGCTCCGGCCAGGAGAAAGAACCAACGGCTCCCATGCCGCAAGTTTTTTCGGCAAGCCGTCGACCGGGACGGTCACGTCATCCTGCAGCACATTGCCCTCGGCATCGGTCGCAGCGAATTCAATGACGAGATCGCCGCCGGCCCTGTTGATGATGTCTTCCATCTTCGCCTGGTGACGATGGGTCGGCGTGACCTGCCCTTCCTCAACGAAAAGCAGCTTTTCGGCATAGGTGCGTTCGCCTTCGACACCGACGATGCCGTTGCGCAGGCAGAAGAGCACGAGGCCGCATTCGGCAAAACGGCCCGAGCCGAAATCAGTGACATCCCACCCCAGCTGATGACTACGCAGATAGCGCGCCGCCTCCGGATTTGCAGCGAAGTCCGCCGCGGTCCAATAACCCCACTCTGGCAGCGACCAGCGCCAATGGTCTACGGTTTTGCTTGCGCGCCGCAGCGCTTCGTTGATTTCGGAGCGCTTCATCGTGTGGACACCCCTTCATAGTCGACCGGTACCACGATATTTTCACGGCCGGATTTCAACGCCGCCGTCAGCACCGCATGATGCGCCCGCGCTTCTTCCGGCGTCGCACAGGCAAAGCCATTGGCGTTTCCACCTGCCAATTCATCGACGAAGGCCGCCCACATCTGCTGGATGGCATCGGCGAAGCCGAATTCGAAGATCTTGCCGGTGATAGCCGGGAACAATGAGCCGTATCCGAGGTCCTCGGTACTCCAGGCCTGGGCACCGCCGGTATAATCCATCCATTGCCACTGCCGCGGCGCTTTGGTGGTGAAGAAGGCGCTCTTTTTCATGCCGAGGATGCGAATATACCAGGTATTGGCTTCGCCCGGCGCGATGCGCCAGGTCTTCAGCACCATCGGAAAATCCTGATCTTTTGTCTGCACACGGCTGCTGATCGTCGCATTGTCCCAGGTCGTACACGGCACCATGCCGCCCTTGCCGTCCGGGCGCTCGATGATCTTCTTGACCAGTTGCGCGTGCAGGGTCTGCGGACGCCAGCCGAGCCGCAGGGGCACATGCAGCACATGCATGCCGAGATCGCCCATGCAGCCATAGTCGCCGTTGATGTCGGCCATGCGCTTCCAGTTGATCGGCTTTTGCCTGTCGATGTCGGAAGAATGCAGGAAACCGGCTTCGACTTCGAGGATATCGCCCATCTCGCCGCTTTCGGCGAGCGCGATGACTTTCTGCGCTCCAGGGAAGAAAGGCATTTCCGACGAGCAGCGAACCAGAAGCTTCGGGTTCTCGGCAAGCACCGCCATGATCTCGCGGTTCTGTGCCGCATCCATACCGAACGGCTTTTCGCCCAGTAGATGCTTGCCGGCCTTCAGGATATCGACGTAAAACTGTTTATGCAGCACATGCGGCACGGCGCAATAGACCGCGTCAACATCAGGATTGGCGAGCAGCTCCTTATAGTCGCTAGTGAATTGCCGAACCGACGGCACATTGTCCTTGAACCAGTCGAGCAGCGCCGCATTGGTGTCGCAGACGGCAACGATTTCCGGCCGTGCCCTCGTGTCGGCAAGATGCAGCCAGCGTGCGGCGGCGCTTGCGAATTCACGCCCCATCAGGCCGCAGCCGATGACGCCGAAGCGGAATACCTTCTTCATGTTTCCTCCTCCCAGGATGCGTCAGGCGAGATGCCGCGAGGCATCTTCGACGGAAGCCTCCTCATGGACGATCGCCATCAGGGCGCGCGTCATGCCGGCGGGATTACTGTGCTGGATGACGTTGCGGCCATAGACGATGCCGCGGGCGCCCTGCTCCATCAGCTGTTTCGTACGTGAAAGGATTTCCTGATCCGAGACGCGGCCGCCGCCACGCACCAGTACGGGCAAGCCCTGAGCGATCTCGATGACGCGGTGATATTCCTGCACGTCGTCACAGGGATCGGCCTTGATGATGTCGGCGCCAAGTTCGGCAGCCTGACGTACCAGCGGCAGGATCTTGTCGATCGCCCCATCGACCATGTAGGCGCCCTTGGAATTATCCTGCATGACCAGCGGCTCGACCATCAGAGGCATGCCGTAAATCTCACATTCGCGCTTCAGGCTGTTCACGTTGCGCACGCAGGCGCGATAAACTTCCGGCTGGTCCGGCAGCATCAAAAGATTGACGACCACACAGGCGGCATCGAGTGCGACGGCCTGCTCCACGCCTCGGTCGATCATTTCGGAAAACAGCGCCGATGGCAGCGGATTGCCGTAGATATTGGCGATATCGGTCCGCAGCACCAAAGCCGGACGACTTTTGCCGGGAATAGCCTGCAGAATGGGTGCAGTGCCCGGCGGAAGCTGGATGGCATCGGGCGCGGCATCGGCAATGACCTTGATCGCCGTTCGCATATCCTCGATGCCGGCGAGAAAGGTCCGTTCATTGAACATGCCATGGTCTATGGCGACGTCGAAACAATTTCCGGACACGCCGAACAGGCGGTTGAACCGCGCGGATTTCATCTATTTCCTCCCGATGTGGTAACGTTTCCACACCGGCACATTAGAGGACAGATTTGGCGAGTCAAGGCGGATGCAGCGTCGTCTTCGACAACCGCTCGACGTCTTCAAGTTTAAAGGATGAGAACAATCAGTTTATGGACATGGCCAGCCGCCCGCGATCCCTCGCGAGGCGGCCTCTGCGGAAGCCACACAGATCAGTGCAGCTCCGTTCCCTGGATAGCTGAAAGCGTCCAGTCCGAACCCGGCTTGCGCACGAAGGTCCAGAGTTCCGTTGTTTCCGAAGGGTTGCGATCGTCGCCGTCGACGAGTTTCCCGGTCGCACGATCGACCATCGCGTCGATGCTCGAATAGCGCATGGCAAGCGTCGCATATTCGGCATTGCCCTCGCGCCACGCTTCGGCGATATCGCCTTGCTGCAGCCGGACGTCGGAAACGCTGTTGCGCACGCCGCTGGTCGCATTTTCCCCCAGTTCTTCGGCGAGGTAGGACATCGCCTCCGGCGTGGTCAGCCGGCGCAGCGTGGCATAGTCTTCCTTGCCATAGGCCGACTGGATTTCTGTCAGAAGGTGCTCGAAGCGATCAAGATCGGCCTGCTGCAACCCGATCTCGTCATTGGCTTGGCGCGCCTTCGGCGCGGCCGCCGCTCCACCGCCGATAGACGGAATGGAGAAGGAAGGGCGCGAGGAAACACCTGCGTTGTTCATCGGATTCATATTGTAGGACGTGCCCGATCCCGGTGCTGCATATTCTGTCCGCTGGCGGCTTGCGAAGAAACGCATGGCAAAACTGATCAGCAACACGATCAGACCGATCTGCAGCAGCATGCCGAGGAAGCCGATGCCGCCGCCGAAACCGTGACCGAGCATCATGCCCAGAAGACCACCGGCGATCAGGCCACCGATCATCGACCCACCGAAGCCGCCGAAAAGACCTGGACGCTGCGGCGCGCCGAGCGGCGGCTGCGTCGTCGTTTGCTGCTGCGGCCGCTGCGTCATCGACCGGTCGATCGGGGCCGCCTGCGTAGGCGCCGTCCGCGTTATGGCCGGGGTATCAAAGGTGCGCGTTCCGCGGCTTCCGAAGCCGCTGGATCCAGCTCGGCGTGCATCGGCAGCGTCAAAGGTCGCTAAAGACGACGCGGCGGCAAGGACGACGATGGCTGCGATCTTGGCGAAACGCGGTACTGCACTGAACATTGGCTCTCCTGTCATAGGGCAGAAAGACTAATCCGCCCCTATATGGGGATGCCTGTTCGTGATTGTAAGGCTGCGATTTTAAGTTGGTGCAAGTTTCAGATTTCAATCCAGAGCAAGCCAGCCGCGCGAGCATGCGGATGACTGGCCACACCCTTCGAAGACGATCCTAATCTTCATCCGCTCCTTCGATCAAACCGTCATAGACTTCCATCATCGCATTGGTGATGGCCTGGCCAAGTGCGTTACCGGCCGCGCGGACATCATCCTCCGTGCCGTCCCGTGCGGCTCTTGCCAATTCAAAGCCCTCATCGCTGATGATCTGCTTTGCGACCTCGATGGCCCAAAGCCCGAAATCACCGCGGTTGTCTATCTTGATCTCGTGTTCCATTGTCCGTTCCATCTATTGATCACAGCCAAGCCTCTATAGACCTGCCGGGCAAAAGGCCAGTTTCAATGACTCCATTACCGCTCGCATCCGTATGGTGAAGGGGCCGGAGCTCTGATTCCGGTTCTTTCCGCAGATTCGCAGGCGTCTGCGGATAGCGCTGACCGCTCTCCTATCGACCGGCCTAACAGAGGCCTTGATTGGAAAATCGCTTGCGGAAAGCGTTCGAAATGGCCTCGATGCGTCGGAACCTGTGGAAATACGGGCATTCTAGGCCTTTCCGGCCCGGACTCCAGGTGACAATGGACATCGGCAATGGAAATGATTCCACCGTCATCAATGCGGGGGAAGCCTCATGACCACCACCAATGAAATTGCAGACAAGATTGCTGCAGACCACAAGCTTACCAAAGTCCAGAGCAAGGCGATCGTCGAAGCCGTCTTTGCAGCCATTACCGGAGCCGCAACATCCGGCGCCGAAACCTCGATCCCGGGCTTTGGCAAGTTCAAAGTCAAGGATACGCCGGCGCGCGAAGCACGCAATCCGGGAACGGGCGCAACCATCAAGGTTGCAGCATCGAAGAAGCTCGCCTTCACGCCGGCCAAGGCGCTGAAGGATGCGCTCAACAAGTAATCCGGATCGTTAGGATCCCACAGTTCAACGGCCGGCTCTATTTGTTAGAGCCGGCCGTTTGCGTTTTCAAACGAAGGCGACCGCGCTTGCTGATCGCATCGAAGGGCTGGTCAACGCGAATCGAGATAGATCCTCAGCGCCTCAGCCTCATCCGTCTGGATGGCAGAGACGCCGGCATCGACAAGTCTGCCCCAAATCGCAGCAGGATCCTGCAGGGCGGCAGTATCCGTGAAGCCCGCGCAGGAAACAGAATCGAGGGTATTGACCCACAGGCGCATACCCGCATCCACAAAAAGCGCCTTGCGCGCCGCGAGCTGGTCAAGACTGTCGAAGTAGATTTCACAGAGCAGCGGCTTGAGCTGACGGAGAAGATCAAGCTGGCTCTCGGCATGCACAGAACCGAGGCGTGTTTTCGCCATGAGAAGTACCATCTCCGGCGACACGTTGCTCTGGATCCAGGCGAGATCGTCCGAGGTTTTCAGATCGCTCCAGAAGTCGACCTGCCGATCGACGCCCATCGCTCGGGCGCAGGCGATTACGCCGGGGATCATGTCTCTGCGCTTGACATCGAGATGCAGGAAAATGCGACCGCGCGTGAGATCGAAGACGTCCTTCAGGCTCGGCAGCTTTTCATCGGTCATCCGGTTCGTCTCGCCGCCATCACGATCGCGCAGGTTCAGGTTCGACAATTGCTGCAGCGTCAACCCCTCCGCCTTTCGGGCGAGGCCAGCCGTTCGCTCGAGCGTATCATCATGCAGAAGAAAGAACTCGCCATCGCTGCTGCATCGCACATCGATCTCGACCACATCGTAGCCGGCTGAAATCGCCTGCTCGATCGCAAGCAGGCTGTTTTCCGGCGCGGCGCGCCAGATCCCGCGATGAACGACGATCGCACAATCGCGCGAGGGATCGGCGATATAGTCGGCATAGTCCATGATAGGTCCTCATCTCGCGCGAATCGCCCGGAACCACACGTCTTCAGCGGGCGTATCATGGGATTTTGACAGATCTGCAAAACGCGATGCCGATGGCTGCCACCGACATCTTAGAACGGCAATCGCAGCCTAATAGCTGCGATCGGAAATGATGGATAAATTATCCAGGCGGCGGAAGATGCAATCTTAGAAATTCCAGTCCTCGTCTTCGGCCGGCAACCTCGTCGCCATTACCGATCCGCGCCACAGCCTCGTGCGTATCGTCGATAACCAATCACTGAAGGAAGTCCGCACCATTCCCGTTGAGGGGCAACCCTTTGCAATCGTTGCGGCCGGCGGATCGGGAGCGGTGCATTGAGAGCCTGAGATGTAGAGATTGCGATCCGTCTCAGATCATTGATTGTTGGCAGCCAGTCTCTGACTGCCGCCGCCTATTTGGAGCGCCATGTTTTAAGCGCGATGCCATCGATCGCGACCTGTAGATCATCGCAACGGGAGCCGGTTGCGCGGCCAGCGCCCGACAATTGACGATCGATAAGAATCCGATTTGCCAAGCCCGCCCGTGATATCAGGCAGCGTGCGGGCGAAACATTGCGTTCGCGGCACTCTCCAAACGAAGCTTCAGTTCGTAAGCCACAGCGCAGATTGCCAAAGTCGCAACGGAAATCGGGATAAACGACACGGCGGACAAGAGCCCAATACGATCCAACCCATAGGCGATCAGCAGCATAACGGTCTGGTGGAGAACGTAGTAGGTGAGAACTGCCCTGTTGAGATAGCGGATCACGGCGTTTTCCGATCGGCACCAAATCCTCGCATAGCCGAGAACGGCGACGATCGCGCACCACTGGAACGTACCACCAAGCACCCTCCCTACAGACAGCCGCCACATTTCTGGATTACCGGATGGCAGACTGGGAAACAGGCATACCAAAGCCACCGCGCAAGCGACCGTCAGAATCAATGCCGGCCTCCGCATGTTGACAATAGCATCCCAGCAATCGTCACGCGTTGCCATCACAGCTCCCATAAGGAACGCGGCCATATAAACGGCATGACTGTACCAATCGGTCAAAAACTCCAGTGATGGGGGAAAAATTGGTCTCAAGACAAGCCGCAGTAAGATAAATAGCAAGGCGGGCGCTATCAGTACCCATTTGCCCGTAAGCCAAGGGGCAAGCCGATCTCCCATATAGGGCAACAACGATGGCCACACCGCTACCGTGAGCGTAATGATCACGGTATAACTCCACAGATATAGGAGATACCAAAGATGCTGCATGCCGGCGAGCAGCGTCTGCTCACCGCTCGGCAAGGAAACCGGAGTCAAGGTCAGATAATTCCAGAAGACCTCCAAAAGGCTGATATGCACACCCATCTCAGCGTTCAAAAACACATATATCTGTGGTGGAATCAGAAATACCATGCCCGCCAGAAAAGGCAGCAATAGTTGTCTTGTCCGCGCACTCCTCAATGCGCCTGGAGGACGCTTCACAAGCAGCATGCCCGTCACGGCGCCGGAGATGAAAAACAGCAGCGTCATTCGCCACGGATGCGTCAACAAATGGATTATATCGAAGGCGGGAGAACTGTCCGGCGCCTTCAGCATGAAATTTCTCGAATTATAAATCAGGCTAACGTGGTAGACGATCAGCAGCAAAAATGCTGCCACCCTGATAAAATCCAAATCATGCCGACGTGATGGTCTCTCCATATTTTCGCATTTTAGATTTCAACCATTAATTGATTATGTAGTGAGCTACTCAAAATTTCGCGTTGGAAGGGCAAGCTTCCATGAAGCTCGGCCGAGCAGGCCAGAGCGCCCTGAGGCGAACGCCCATATCGATAAACGGCACCTCTCCAAAGCACGGCAGCCTCTCCGCCAAAAGCATGGGCAGAGGCGATGACGACGCTTGACACTCAGCCTGCGAACTTTTATTGATACGTATAACTAATACGTATAAGCAAAGTGAGTGATGAAAAACGGACGAGCAACGCAAAAGGATGTCGCAAGGGCTGCGGGGGTTTCGCAGGCTACCGTTTCCATGGTGCTGAGCGGCGGCGGAGCATCCATCCCGGCGGAGACATGGGAGCGTATCACCAAGGCGGCAAAGGACCTTGGCTACGTGCCAAACCGTTTTGCACAAGCGCTCAAG
This sequence comes from Martinezella dioscoreae, assembly GCF_009176305.1. GTDB lineage: Bacteria > Pseudomonadota > Alphaproteobacteria > Rhizobiales > Rhizobiaceae > Rhizobium > Rhizobium dioscoreae. The sequence goes on from NZ_BLAJ01000002.1 coordinate 228,841, forward strand.
ACGAGCCGCACGATGACCATCGCCTGCATCGTGCCTGACATCACCAATCCGTTCTATCCGTCTTTGATCCGCGGCATTCAGTCGGTCGCTGACGGCCAGAACTACGATGTGATCACGGTCAACACCGACGGGACGCCCGAGCGGGAACGTCATTTTCTCGATTGGGCCCGACAGGGCCGTGTCGATGGTGTGGTCGGCGTCTTCTTCACGCTGAAGGCCAAGGATTTCAATCCATTGGTCGAAGCCGGCGTTCCCATAGTAAGAATTGAATCATCCAAGAAACGCGGCGGCGAAATCCCGATCGACGACATCTATGTCGACAGCAGGGCGGCGGCGCAGACGGTGACGGAATATCTGCTGGGCCTCGGTCATAAGCGCATCGCGCTCGTCGCCGGGCGCGGCGGTCCGCAGGCACACCGTATCGAGGGTTATCGTAAGGCGCTCGCAGAGTTCGGCCATCCCGACCATGTTGTCATCGATGACGAATTTTCCGAGATGGGCGGCGTCCGCGCGGCCGAGAGCATCCTCAACGGCGATTTCAGACCGACCGCTATCTTCGCCGCAAACGACCTGATGGCGATCGGGGTGATGCAGTCGCTGCGCGAGCGCGGCATCCGCATCCCCGAGGATATCGCTGTCGTCGGTTTCGACGATATTTCCGCCGCCAAGCTCGTCACCCCAACGCTGACGACGGTCGCGCAGTTTCAATGGAAAATGGGAGAACGTGCCGCGCAGACACTGATGGATCGCCTGCGCGGAGAGAAGACCGGTGCTGGAACCGCCGTTGAAATGCCCTTCGATCTCATCGTCAGGGGTTCGACGAGCAACGAATAAAACCAAATCGGGAGGAGAAAACCGATGCACAGACGTACAGTTTTAAAAGCCGGCTTCGGCCTGGCTGCCCTGCCGCTTTTGTCCCGCTTCACCTTCGCGGCGGATCAGAAGCCGGTATCCTTCTGGTACGAATCCGCTTCGCCGGAGAACCAGGATAACCTCAAGAACATTCTGATCGACCCGTTCAATGCGGCACATCCCGAAGACCTCCTGAGTATCGATTTCCGCGGCTCGGATCTCGACAAGCAGCTGCGCGTCGCGATGCTGGCCGGCACAGGCCCCGATGTCGTCTTCACGGCCGGCCCGAGCTATGTCGCGGCAATGGCACAGGCCGGTCAGCTTATGCCGCTTGACGACTACGCCAAGAAATACGGATGGGACGAGCGTCTGCTGCCGCTCTTCCTCGATCTCGGCCGCTACAACGGCAAGCTCTATGCGCTCGCGAAGACATACGAAACGCTCGGCCTCTTTTACAACAAGACCTTGTTCGACCAGAACAAATGGAAGGTGCCAACGACCATATCAGATTTCGAGGCGCTTGCCGACGAGATGAAGGCCAAGGGCCTCACCCCATTCGGTGCCGGCAATGCCGACTGGCGCCCGGCCAACGAGCATTATGTCTCGATCGCCATCAATTCGATTGCCGGACCCGAGAATGTCTACAAGGCACTGACAGGCGCCATTCCGTGGACCGATCCCGCCTTTGTCCACTCGATCGACAAGCTCGCGGAGTGGTGGGACAAGGGATATTTCGGTGACAACTACTTCTCGCTGACGCTGGAACAGGCCTTCGCGCAGATCGCCAGCGGCCAGGCCGGAATGGCACCGACGGGCACGTGGAATTTCACCAACGTCCAGACCTATTTTCCGCAGAACAACGCGGAGCCCGGCTTCGTCGGCTTCCCGAGCGAGAAGGGCGATCCGATCTTCGCACTTGGCATCGGCTCGACGCTGTCAATCAACGCCAAGTCAGGCAATGCCGATGGCGCCGCTGCCGTTCTCGATTACATGTTCACCGACGACTACTACAGCAAGATGAACTCGGTCTGGCAGGGCGAATGGAACCTACCGCTGGCCGATCTCTCCAAGGTCAAGCTCTCCGATAAAGTCCTGCCTCTTTACGAGGACGCCATGAAGCAGCTGGCAGGCGCAGTCGCCGCCGGCAAATACGGTTACACGACCTGGACCTTCCTGCCGCCGGCCACAGACACATACCTGGTCAGCGGCATGGAAGAGGTCTGGCTCAAGAAAACGAAGTCGGCCGACTTCCTGAAGAAGCTTGACGAGACCTTCAAGCAGGAACGCGACGCCGGCAAGGCGCCGGCGGTCCCACCCCGCACCTGACAAGCCGCCGCAGGACGGCGTTGAAAGCGCCGTCCTCGTCCGGAGGATATTATGCACCGACTTTATCTCGTTCCGACGATGATCATTAATATCATCATCGTCCTCGTCCCTGCTTTGCTGACGGTGGCACTCGCCTTCTGCAATTGGGACGGCATTTCCCCGCCCACCTTTGCGGGCCTCGACAATTTCCGCGCGCTTGCCGGTGACCGCGTCTTCTGGCTGGCGCTGGGCAACAACATCATCTGGACCATCGTCTTCCTGACGGTGCCAATCCTCATGGGGCTGCTTGCCGCCTCGATGCTGCTGATCGTGCGCCGCGGCAGCAATTTCTTTCAGGTCGTCTATTTCCTGCCCGTCGTCATCGCGACCGCGATCACGGCCCGCATCTGGCAGGGTATGATCTATAGCCCCGTGACCGGTGTCTTCGGCCTCCTCAAAAAATACGGGCTGCCGATCCCTAATCCGCTGACCCAACCGCCGATCGCGCTGTTCGGCGTCGCGACCGTCGACCTCTGGCACTGGTGGGGCTTTCTCTGCGTCATTTTCTTCGCCGCACTCCGCCAGGTGCCACAGGAACAGATCGAGGCGGCCCGCATCGAGGGCGCGACCTATGTCCAGATGATGCGCTATGTGCTGCTTCCCGGCATCCGGCCGACGATCACGCTGATGATGATCATGACCGTCATCTGGTCGTTCCTCGCCTTCGATTTCGTCTACATCCTCACCCAGGGCGGCCCAGCCTTCTCCAGCGAACTGCTTTCGACACTCGCCTATCGCAAGGCCTTTTATGATCTGAACGTCGGACAAGCGGCCGCCGCAGCCCTCGTCATCAGCCTGTTCGGGCTGATCGGCACCTTCTTCTACGTGCGCATCCAGACCAGGGAGGGCGAACAATGAGGCTCGTGGAAAGCCGCCTGACCCTCTGGATCTGTTATATCCTTCTCGGCATATTCGCCTTCATCGCCCTCTTCCCGATCGCGCTTCTGGTGCTGAACTCACTGAAGCCGGCGGCTCAGATCGTGCAGAATCCGCTCGGCCTGCCGCAGCCGATCCGTTGGCAGAATTTTGCCAATGCCTGGAACCACGCGAAATTCTCGAAGACTTTCGTCAATTCGCTGATCGTCTCCGGCACGACGATCGCGCTCGTCTGCACCACAGCGTCGCTGACGGCCTATGTCATCGCGCGCCGCAAGATCAAAAGCTGGAAGATCTTCACCTTCTATCTGCTGGCGACCACGACCGCACCGATCCAGCTCTATATCTTCCCGCTCTATTTCGGCTTCGCCAAGCTCGGGCTCATCAACAACATCTTCGGCGTGGCGCTGATCTACACCGCGCTCTACAGCCCCTTTGCCGTGATGCTGCTCAGAACCTATTTCCTGGCGGTTCCAAAGGAGCTTGAGGAAGCAGCGATCGTCGACGGCGCTACGCATTGGCAGGTCTTCTGGCGGGTGATGCTGCCGATCGTCTCGCCGGGCATCCTTACCGTGGCGCTGATCATCGGTCTGAACTCCTGGAACGAGTTCCTGATCGCCACGACCTTCCTGCAAAAACAGGAGAACATGACAGCCGTCATCGCCTTCTTCCTGCTGTCCGGCCAGTACAGCTCCGATTGGGGTGAGATCATGGCCGCAGCGCTCATCATCGTCGTGCCTGTCGTCGCGCTTTTCGTCTTCATGCAAAAGCGCTTCATCGAGGGCATGGCTGGCGGCTCCGTCAAAGGCTGAACGAATTTATCGAAATGGAGTAAGCAATGCAGCTTCCGAACGACTATCTCGAACGTGTCTATGCCGGCGTCCTGGGCAAGCTCATCGGCGTCTATCTTGGCCGCCCCTTCGAGGGATGGACCTACCAGAAGATCATGGAGGAACTCGGTCCTATCGAATATTACGTGCATGAACGCCTGAACCAGCCGCTCGTCGTCACCGACGACGATGTGGCCGGCACCTTCACCTTCATCCGCGCGCTGGAAGATTACGGCATCAAGCCGAACCTCTCCGCCGAAGAAATCGGCAAGGCCTGGCTCAATTACATCGTCGAGGAACGCGCGATCCTCTGGTGGGGCGGCAACGGCAACTCCACCGAACACACCGCCTGGCTTAATCTCAAGAAGGGCGTGCCGGCCCCGCAGTCCGGTTCGATCACCACCAATGGCCAGGGCGTTGCCGAGCAGATCGGCGCCCAGATCTTCATCGATGGATGGGCGATGGTTGCCCCCGGTCAGCCGGAACTCGCGGCCAAGCTTGCAGAACAGGCCGGCAAGGTCAGCCATGATGGCGAATCCGTTTATGCCGCCATGCTCTGGGCAGCGATGGAAGCCGAGGCTTTCGTCACCTCCGACATCGACCATCTGATCGATACCGGGCTCAAGCAGATCCCAAGCGATAGCCAGATCGCCCGGCTGATTGCCGACATCAGGGCCTGGCACAAGGCGCATCCCGATTGGCGCGACACACGCCAGAAGATCCAGGACAATTGCGGCTACGACAAATATCCCGGCAACTGCCATATCATGCCCAATCACGCGTTGATGATCATGACGGTGCTCTATGCGCCGCACGATTTCCAGAAGGCGCAGATGATCGTCAATACATCGGGCTGGGATACCGATTGTAACGCCGGCAATGTCGGCTGCCTGCTCGGCATAATGAATGGCCTTGATGGACTTGCCGAAGGCCCCGACTTCCGCGGCCCCATCGCCGACCGCATGCTGATCTCCTCAGCTGACGGCGGCAACTCCATCAACGATGCCGTGCGCCAGGCCTATTTCCTGACAAATCTCGGTCTACAGCTTGCCGGCCATCAATCGCTCGAGGCTCCGAAGAACGGCGCGCAGTTTCATTTCTCGCTTCCCGGCAGCCAGCAAGGCTTCCTCCCACTGACAGGTCTCGGCGCGGCAAGCGGCGTGCGTGTCGGCAATACCGAATTCGAAAGCGGGCGCGCGCTGACGATCGATTACGAAGCCCTCGGGCCGGCGCAAAGCGCCGTGGTGACGACGCCGACCTTCTCGCCGCGCGAAATGCTCGACATGCGCACCTACGACCTGATGGCGACGCCGCTCGTCTATCCCGGCCAGACGGTAAAGGCCCGCGCCAAGGCCGACGCGCAGAACCGCGGCACAATCGAAGCGCGTTTGCGCATCCGGATCTATGATGAACGCGACCAATTGAGCGACATCGACTCGGCGCCGGTTGTCATAGAGCCCGGCTCGGAAGCCATTCTCGAATGGACCCTTCCTGAGACCGACGGCCAGCCGATCGCGGAGATCGGCATCACAGTAACCGGCAGCGGGAGGCGCGCCGATGGCCGCGTGTTCCTGGATTATCTCCGCTGGGACGGCGCGCCCCAACTGACATTGAAGCGCCCGGCTGGCGACGGCGATTTCTGGCGCATGGCCTGGGTGAACGGCGCAAGCTTCTTCTCCAAGCGCTTCCCGGCCGCCTTCCGCATCGCGCAGAACCGAGGCGAAGGCATCATCATTCATGGCACGCGCCAATGGACCGATTACCAGGCCTCAGGCCAGGTTATGATCCATCTCGGCAATTACGGCGGCCTTGCCATCCGCGCTCAGGGCCTGCGCCGATACTACGGCGCGCGCGTGACGCGCGACGGCAAGATGCAGATCGTCAAGGTGCGCGACGAGGAAACCAAGGTTCTTGCCGAAACCGCCTTCAAGACCGAGTTCGACAAACATATCGCCATGAAGGTCTCGGCGCAGGGGGCGCGCATCACCTTCGAGGCCGACGGTGTTTCGGTGACGGCGGAAGATACCGCCGCCGATGCCTTCCGTGACGGCGGTGTCGGCCTTCTCATCCATGAAGGCGCCTTGTCGTCGAACGAGATCCGGATAGGAGGAGTATGATGGCAACGGTCACCATCGATAAGGCACGCAAGGCTTATGGCGCCGTGGAGGTTCTCCACGGCGTCTCGGCCGACATTGCCGACGGCGAATTCGTCGTCCTTGTAGGCCCCTCGGGCTGCGGCAAGTCAACCCTGCTCAGGATGATCGCCGGCCTTGAAGATATTACCGGCGGCACGATCGGCATCGGCGGGCGCGTCGTCAACAACCTGCCGCCCAAGGAACGCGACATATCCATGGTCTTCCAGAATTATGCGCTCTACCCGCATATGACGGTCGCTGAAAACATGGCCTTCTCGCTGACACTTGCCGGAGCCGCGAAGGAAGAAAAGCAAAAGCGCGTGGCACATGCCGCGCAGATTCTCGGCCTCACCGATCTCCTCGGGCGCTATCCCCGCCAGCTCTCCGGCGGCCAGCGCCAGCGCGTCGCCATGGGCCGTTCGATCGTCCGCAATCCGCAAGTCTTTCTGTTCGACGAACCTCTGTCCAATCTGGACGCGAAGCTTCGCGTCGCCATGCGTGCCGAGATCAAGAGCCTGCACCGGCGCCTGGCAACGACGACCGTTTACGTCACCCACGACCAAGTTGAAGCCATGACCATGGCCGACCGCATCGTCGTCATGAACGGCGGCCATATCGAGCAGATCGGTAAGCCGCTAGAGCTTTACGACAACCCGCAAAGCACCTTCGTTGCCGCATTCATCGGCTCGCCAGCCATGAACCTCCTGAATGGACGCTTCGACACTGATGGCGGAAAGCCTGTCTTCAAGACCAATGAGAGCGTCCTGCTGCCCCTGCCCGACAATGCACCCAGGGTTTCCGGCGTGGAAGGCGTCTACGGCATCCGGCCGGAATATTTCACCCTCTCGCCCGCAAATGTCGGCATTCCCGCGCGCGTGGTGGTCGTCGAGCCGCTTGGTTCCGAGACGCATATAACGGCGACGGTGGGCGGGCAGACAATCGTCACCGTCTTCCATGACCGGCTCGATATCGAACCGGAAGAGACGATCTGGCTGCAACCGCGGACGGAACGGATCTGCCTGTTCGATGCTGGCGGGCGCCGGCTGACCGATAAGGCCGTCGAGCGGGACCTGCAACATTCGTGACGCCAAAGCGCCGTCGTAAGGCGGCATTTCAACCCGCGCCATGTCGAATTTGCGGGATACCTGCTCGATCAGTTGATCGGCCCGGCGACACCGGTCCTGACAGCCATATCGGCAAGGCTGACATCGAGTGTTGCCGGATCGATCGACTGGCGCACCTTCAGCAACATATTGCCGAGGTCCTCCATCATCTCGCGTACGAACTTTTCCGTGCGGGCGCGATCTCCCGAAACGATGAAGCGCAGCAGCGATATATGGCTTTCGACAGTCGTCTCCATCGGCGCGCCAGGGCCGAGATAGGTGTGATAGATCCACCCGGTACGGCGATAGAGCGTCTGGAGTGGAATGAGCGTGTTCGCCAGGAGCGGCTCTCCGGATGCCGTCAGGATCGCCCTGTTCAATAGCCGGTCGGTGACATTGAATCGCTCAAGGCTGAGTTCCGCCTTGGAAGCCTCCAGATCGGTAATGAAGGTTCTGAGGATCTTGTGATCCTGAGGCGTCGCCCGCTCGGTCGCAAGCCCGCAGGCAATCGCCTCCATTTCCGTACGCAAGGGAAGCAAGGTCCGCTCCTGCGCCAGATTGACAGGCGCGATCCGTAGGCCCGAGCGCGGGCTGACATGGATAAGCTGATTTGCGGAAAGGCGCTTGACCGCATCATGAACGGGCGTGCGGCCAAGCCCCGCCTGCTGCTGCAACTGCTGGATCGTGTAGCGTGCGCCGGGCATCAGTTCTGTGGAAACGATCATGCTTTCAAGGCGATCATAGGCCTCCTCCGACAGGCTTCGAGACTGCTTTTCCTTCTTAACCATCGCGCTGTCGATCTTTTCCCGTTCCAACTCACCACCGTCCCTCCCGCCCGATTCACGAGGGTCGGCATTGACTTTTGGCTGCTTATATCAAAATCATTGCCTTATGTGAAATTTCAGATTACTAGCGTGATATTTCTTAGAGGGAGGAGTTTATGACAATCGAACACGCATCAGCTGTTGGCGCCATGCGCCGGCCATCCACCAATCGACGCTGGTGGATCGGCGCGCTTCTCGCGCTCGGCGTTCTCGTCAATTATTTCGACCGCGTGAACCTGACGGTCGCTTCGCCGCTCATTCAGGACGATTTTCACATCGGCCCTGCAGAAATGGGCATCCTGTTCAGCGCCTTCGGCTGGACCTACGGTTTCCTGCAAATTCCCGTCGGAATGCTGCTTGACCGTTTCGGCGTAATGCGGGTCATGCGTTGGAGCACATTCTCCTGGGGTGTCGCCTCCGTCATCACGGCCTTTTCGACGGGCATGCAGACGCTTTTTCTTTCCCGCATGCTTCTGGGCGTAGCGGAAACTCCGGGCTTCCCGGCCAATTCGAAGGCGACCGGCTATTGGTTCCCGCGCCATGAACGCGGTCTCGCAACCGCACTCTTCGATGCTGCCGCGAAATTCTCCAATGTCATCGCCATCCCGCTGGTCGCCTTCCTGATGCTGCATTTCGGCTGGCGCGGCGGCTTCCTGGCGACGGCTATCATCAGCTTCGTCTTCTTTGCCATGTTCTGGCTGTTCTACCGCGACCCCAGTGTCGACAGGAACCTTTCCGATGAGGAGCGGGCCTATCTGAAGGCCGGCGGCGCTGCCCAGGAAGGCGAAGCCTCGGCCAATGCCGTCTGCATGCTCGGCTACCTCCTGCGCAATCGCAAGGTCTGGGGCCTTTCGATCGGCTTTGCCGCCTATGGCTATGCTTTCGCCCTCTTCATCTTCTGGCTGCCGGATTATCTGGTCAAGGAGATGCACATGGACATCCTGAAATCGGCAAGCTTCACGACGATCCCATGGATCTTCGCGACGATCTCGGATCTCCTGATCGGCGGCTGGCTGATCGACCATCTCATCCGCAAGGGCCACGACGAATCCAAGGTTCGCAAGTCGATCATCGTTTTCGGCATGCTGATGGGTCTTGCCGTCGTCGGCGCCGGCCTCACGGCCGATCCCTATTGGGCCATCCTCTGGATCACGATTTCGCTGAGCGGCCTTGCCGCTGCCGCACCGGCCGGATGGTCGATCCCCGCGCTGATCGCTCCCAAAGGTGGCGCGGCCACGGTTGGCGGCATCATGAACTTCCTCAACAGCGTCACCGGTATCGCCGCGCCGATCATCACCGGCTTCATCGTCGGCGCCACGCAGTCCTTCAGCCGCGCCTTCCTTCTGGCCGGCGCGATGCTGGCGATCGGCATCGTCTCCTATGTCTTCGTCCTCGGCCGCATCGAACCGATCGCCGATCCGAAGGCATGATTTAGATCCTTAGACCATGAAAGGGTTCCCATGAAAATCACCAATGCGAAGGTCATCGTCTGCTCGCCCGGACGCAACTTTGTCACGCTCAAGATCGAGACGGACGAAGGGATTTACGGCATCGGCGACGCCACGGTGAACGGCCGCGAACTGGCCGTCGCCTCCTATTTGCAGGATCACCTCGTTCCCTGCCTCATCGGCCGCGATGCATCGCAGATCGAGGATATCTGGCAGTATTTCTACAAGGGTGCCTATTGGCGCCGCGGCCCGATCACTATGGCGGCAATCGCCGCCGTCGACGTGGCGCTGTGGGACATCAAGGCCAAGGCGGCCAACATGCCGCTCTATCAACTGCTCGGTGGCGCCAGCCGCACGCATATGCTGGCCTATACCCATGCCAACGGCGAGACGATCGAAGAGACAGGTGACAAGGTCGCCGCCTTCAAGGAACAGGGGTGGAAGGCAATCCGCGTGCAGAGCGCCGTTCCCGGCCTGCCCATCACCTATGGCGTCGAAAAGGTCGGTTCGCTGGCCCAGGCGGAAGACAAGCCACGGGAAACGCTATGGGATACGCCGACCTATCTGCGGTTCCTGCCGAAGCTCCTCGACCATCTGCGCGATCGCTTCGGTTATGATCTCCACCTGCTGCACGACGTCCACCATCGCCTGACGCCGCAGGAAGCGGCAGGGCTTGCGAAGGACGTGGAGCGCCACAGGCTCTTCTGGCTCGAAGACGCAGTTCCAGCCGAAAACCAAGAATCCTTCCGCCTCATCCGCCAGCACTCGACCACGCCGCTCGCACTCGGCGAGGTCTTCAACTCGATCCATGATTGCCGCCAGCTGATCCAGGAACAGCTGATCGACTATATCCGCACGACGCCGCTGCATGCCGGCGGCATCACCCATGTGCGGCGCATCGCCGATCTCGCCGGCCTCTATCACATCCGCACGGCCTGCCATGGCGCGGCCGACATGTCGCCGATCACGATGGGCGCGGCTCTGCACTTCGATCGCTGGGTGCCGAATTTCGGCATTCAGGAATATGCCTTCCATCCGGACGAAGCCAAAAACGTCTTCCCTCACGAATGGCATCTGAAGGACGGCCATCTCTACAGCGGCGAAAAGCCGGGCCACGGCGTCGACTTCGACGAGAAAGCGGCCGAGAAATATCCGTATCGGCAGGCCTATCTCGACGTCGCGCGGCTTTCCGATGGGACCATGTGGAGTTGGTGATTGTTTCAGGGCCGGCCGGCTTACCCGAGCCCGCCGGCCTTTTCATTGACATCGCTTTCGCGGATGCGGTCGGCAAGATCCAAAAAATTCTGCCGCATCCGGCGCAAGGTGAAATCAAGGCCGAATAGACGGCCGGTTTCGCTGAAGCCCATCGATTGGGCCTCTGTCGAATTCTGCAGAGCGCTGAAAGCGGCTTCGAAGGCCTCATCACCGGCGGAGAGCACCTTGGGATCGATCTCGCCGCCTGAACGAAGCGCCCGGCCACATGCTTCCGCGAAGCGGGCCTGTGCCTCGAGCACTTGCCCTGCTTGCGGCCCGATCGCTTCGACGATCGCCGGTGGGAAGGGCGTTTCCACGATATGGCTGACATAGGTCATGTCGTTGCGAATGCGCCAGAGAGAGCGAGGGATGGCCTCAGAAATCCCATGCCTCGTCAACCAGAAGGCGCGCTCGCGCTGGGCGTCGGTCAAAAGCGTTTCCGTTGCCATCAGCGATTGACGCAGCGCGATATTGGCTTCGGAAGCCGAGACCGGCTCTCCTTTTTCGACTGCGGTTGCCAGAGTGCGCAATATCTGCGCCATGACATCGAGGGCCGATCCGAAACGATCGAGCACCATGGTCCGCGAACGCGTCGGCAGGATGAAGAGGCTGGCGAGCACGCCCACGACACCGCCCAACGTGATCTCGGCGATGCGGTCGATGACGAAAATCTCGACGGGAACGGCGGCGGAATGCGTCAGCATGACGATCGCCGCCGTCAACCCTGCATTGCGCAGGCGAGGCACGCGCGCCGACACAAAGCTAGAAAAGCCGACGACACAGATAAGTGCGATCCCGATAGCGAGCGGCTCGTGCGGTGTGACGAACACCGCTGCTCCTCCGAGCATAGCTCCGGCGACGGTCGCCACCAGACGGTCGACAGCCATGCCGGCGGTGGCGCCGACAGATGCCTGCATGACGATCAGCACCGTGAAGACGGCCCAATAGCCTTGCTGAAGTTGCAGAAGCTGGGAGACGGCATAGGTGATCGTGCAGGCGATCATAACACGCAACGCCTGCACCGCCGCGCGCTTGGTCTGGATCAGCGATATCCCGGGCTTTGGCGGGGGCTGGCTTTGAGGCGATACGGGTTCCGTCATCGCGCTACTTTTGGTCTGAAAACGTATGCTGACAATGGCCGTTGGGTCTTGCCCCCTCCCCTGCTGCAACGCCGATCGCGGGATGAACCCGCGAATTACAATGGCAGTGTTCGGCCTGATATGGAAGGAGAGCGAATAATGGCAAATCATCCGATGGCTCGCCGTGTCCTCTGCGGAAGCACGGCTTTGACTGACCGCTACGGATCGGATTTTACGCTCAAACGGTGGCGGACGCCGCAGACGTTGGCGAGGTCTCCTCAACGAGAACTTGTCGCAGCCGTGCTTCCTGTTCCGGTGAAAGCGAGGTGCGCAACAGCCGCGCATGCTCGCCCTTGAATTCGGCGAGGACCTTCTCGGGCTGAACCTTGCGGATCAGCAGGAAGAGCGCGGAACTATGCACCGGAATGGTTTCGGCGAGCTTTTCGATGAGGCCGTCATCGATGCCGTAATCGGCCATCGACCCGGCGAGAGCACCGGAGCCGGCACCGATCGCACCGCCGACCACCAGGCCCGCAAGAGGATTGAGGAAGATCAGGCCAACGAGCGAACCCCACAACGCACCCGAAAGACCGCCGCTTGCGGCACCGGCAGCGGTCAGATTGACGCTCTGCTTGAGACGGACCTTACCGGATTCGTCGCGAATGGCGATAACGGCATCTTCCAGATCGATCAGATATTCCTTCTCGAGCTGAACGAGACGATTAAGGATAGCATCCGCCTTATCGGCATCATCGAAACCAAGCACTATGAGTTCTGACATCGAAATCCTCCGGGTCGTGTTGTCGAGACAAGAAGTAGGGCATCGAGCCGACTAGTGAACGGCCGTGCTGATCAACCGGTAAGGATGAGTAGCATTGAACTGCGAGATCATTGCGACAGCCTGCTGCAGCAATTCTTCCGCTTGTTCGGGATCGTCGCGCGCCAGTTCGTCGGCATGGATGCGGATCGCTTGCGCCATATTGGTGGAAAGCGCCGCAAATTGCTGATTGCCTTCAACGAGAGCCTCGCGTGCGTTGCCCTCGAGCGTCCGGGCAGCATCGATGAGGATTTCCTCGCGCTCTTCGACGCTTAGGTCTTCGATGGTTCTGGTTCTATCTTCCATTTTGGTCACTCCTAACAGACGTGATTGCAGCCGAGCTCATAAAGCCTCGACTGCTACTCACGTAGGAAGACGCAAATTCGGGTTCAAGGTTCCCATCTACCCATCTCGCCGGCCGCAAAACCTTGTCGTCACGTCGCAGCCGATACGGAACAATGCGGCTGCCGTACTGTTTGATTGATATGGCCCGGCCGCCTTTTCACGCGGAAAAGCTCCCGGCCGTGTCGCATTCGACATGACGCGAGATCTTGCGGATCAGACGAACAGGAAAATCGACATGACGGACACGCAACAAGACAAAGGCAATGCAAGGACCGAGCATGACGCTGCGCATCATGGGATTGGATCCGTTCCGGCCGACCAGACCAAAGGCGAGATCGACGCGACGTCGGAGCACGTCAAGGAGCGCACTCCCGACGACCTGCCCAATATCGAAGCGGAGAAGGAGGCCGTGCGCCAGCACGACGATGCCTTCGTCGTAAAGAGCGATCTCGAAGATGCGGATGAGCGTGAGGCTGCACCAGGAACCCGCGAGCAGCCGTAGGCTTCATCGGGATGATTTCACCCGCTCCATCCTTTTGCAATCAAGAACAGGAGACAGCCATGACCGAGACCGACGAAAACGCCCGCGTTTGGGAGCTGGTCGACAAGATCGGCTTTTGCATGTTGACCACGCAAATCTCCGGCAGCCTGCGCGCCCGGCCGATGGCGGCGCATCCGGAGCCAATTGAAAATGCAATCTATTTCCTGACGGATGTTGCGGGCCACAAGGATGAGGAGATCGCCCGCTGGCCGAATGTCTGCCTCGCCTTTGCCGACACCAGGGGTCAGAAATACGTTTCGATATCCGGAACGGCTGAAGTCAGCAACGACCGCGAACGCGTCAGGGATCTCTGGTCCACGGGCGCCAGGGCCTGGTGGGATAGTGCCGATGATCCCTCGATCCGTGTTTTGAAGGTAACGCCCGTCTTCGCCGAATATTGGGATAGCCCCGGCAGCATCATCAGCTACATCAAGATGGCGGCCGCCGCAGTCTCGAATAGAAGGCCCGACATGGGCGACAATGTAAAGGTCGAGCTTTAGCCTTTAGCTGGAGCCATGCCGCGCATAGGTGGCGGCATGGCTTGCCTCAAGCCCTGAGAAGGGCGCGAATTGCTATTCTTCCCATTCCTCGTCATCGGCGGAAAGCAGATCCACCAGCGCGGCCACTTTGCCGGCAGGCAGATGCCGGCCTTCGCCGATCAAAGCCTCATCGCTGTTGACCCAAGCCCATGCCTCGGACAGTTCCGTCGGCGTTGCACCTGTCGCAACGATATCAGCGATAAGGGTCTCGTCTACAGGGCCGAGTACGGAGGTGACGTCTTGTGAAGTCAATATCATGTCCTGCTCCTCTTCCTGTTTGTCAGACCATGAGCATCCCTCGAATATAGAAACTTAGGGATGAACTTCCACCCGTGACCAGGCCGCGCCGGTATGAAATATCTCCATCAATCGATTGAAATATCAGGGAAAAGATCTCACTCACCGGCAAAGGAAAATCTTGCCGGTGAGTGAGGTTGTTTGCATCTCGCTGCCGCGGTTCGCCGAAATATGGGCGCCAGCTTTGAAAAGTGCGAGAGATCAAAGCGATGTTGTGTGGGGGAAGCGCTTACTCAGCAGCCACAGCAACAGCATCCCGAATTTCCTCGAGCGCACGCACTAGCGGAATGACGTGCTTGCCGAAATATTCGACCTCTTCCTGGAAATGCAGGAAGCCGAGAAGGATCAGATCGGCACCCGCCTGCTTCAGAGCGATAATGCGCTCGGCAACCTGCTGCGGCGTGCCGATCAGGTTAGAGCGGAAACCGTCATTATACTGCACCAGATCTTCGAAGCTGGATTTCGCCCAATTGCCCTCACCTTCCGGTGAAGCCTTGCCGGCATTCTTCACCTCGTGCCCGAAGGCCTTGACGGCATCGGGATTGGCTTTCTCGACAATCTCGGCAAGAACCGCCTTGGCTTCCTCTTCCGTCTCGCGCACGATCGCGAAGGCGTTGACGCCGATGCGCACATGATGGCCGTTCGCTTTTGCCTTGGATTGGATATCGTCCACCTGCTTGGCAATCTCCTCGGGCGTGTTGCCATTGGTGAAATACCAGTCGGATACGCGCGAGGCCATGTCGCGGGCCGCACGCGACGAGCCACCCTGGAAAATTTCCGGCTGCGGATCGATCGGCTTCGGCTTCAGCGAATAATCGGTAAACCGATAGAAATCGCCACGGAAAGTGAAGCTGTCTTCGGTCCAGATGCCGCGCAGCGCCCGGATGAACTCCTCCGAGCGGCGGTAGCGCTCGTCATGATCGAGCCAGTGCTCGCCGATGGCCGCGAACTCGCCGCGAAACCAGCCGCTGACGATATTGACGGCGACGCGGCCGTTGGTCAGGTGGTTGATGGTGGCGATCTGCTTCGCTGCCAGCGCCGGCGTCCATGGCCCGGGCAGGATTGCCGCAATGACTTTCAATTTCGTCGTCGATTCCAGCAGGGCATGGCTGAAGGAAACGGATTCATGCTGAAACTCCGCGCCGTAGCCCGCCGTGAAGCGTATCTGGCTCAGCGCATAGTCGAAACCACTCGCCTCGGCGATCTGCGCAAGCTTTCTGTTGTAGTCGATCGTCCAGCTCGTGCGCTGCTCGATGTTCGAGATGACCAACCCGCCCGACACATTCGGCACCCAGTAGGCGAATTTCAAAGCGTCTCTGTTCGCATCGCTCATTGATATCTCCCGGTTTGAATTGTCCTCTGCCGAGTACAAGGATGAAGATTCCAACCCATTGCGATTACATTCTATAGATTCTCTAGATTATCGAACAAACCTATCCCAAGTTTCAGCTGTTTTGCGAAAAAGCTGCGTTGCGAACCTCGCCCGATGGGGACGATGACGTGACAAGGAAGCTTGGGGCCCAAAGGTGAAACGGCCGTCGAAGGCCATAATGCAGCCGCAAAGCGCGCAAATCAAAGCGCCGCCGTCCCCATACCTGATCGGACAATCGACCCGAGATCGCATAGGTCTCGAGCTGTCAGAATGTTGGGCCGGCTCCGCCGTTCTTCAGCGTGAAATAAGCAAAGGCTGCTACGAAAAATGCAATGATGGCCAAAATCGCCAGCAAACGCTTGAGCCAGGGAGGCGTTTGTCTCGGCGGTTTCGGCTTCGGACGGCGTTCAAACTTGATGACATTATCGGACATGACAATCGATTAGCGAAGATCAAATGGTTTGCCAATCCTGTACGAGCGCCAACGATGTGACGTTTCCGCCATCGGCCAGATTAAATGCTCCATTCATCCAAACTCTCAATCTTGTCCGCTACGCTTCGGGGTGGCGGATAGTCGATTGAAGCTCACACATCCCGAAGGTGCCTTCTTGAATATCCTCAATAAAATTCGCCCCTGGAGCCCGCAGCAGCGTGCATTGATCGTCCCCTTCCCGGCAAAACAGGATCTGGCCGAACGTAAATCCGCGGCAACCAGCGCCGACGGCCCGATTGTGGCGTTTTTTACTGAAGGCAGTTTTTACGAGCAGGAAAAGGAGCGCATGGCCCATTCGGCGGAGCGGATCGGGCTGAAGGTACATGCAACGGCAGTGCCCAGCGCCGGCAGCTGGGTACTGAATGCCGGGCTGAAACCCGGCTTCCTGCTTAAGGAAAGGGCGAGGCTGCGCGGGCCTATTCTTTATGTCGACGTCGATGCAGTCTTCCACCGCAATCCCTGGCCGGAGCTTCGTAAACGCGAATGCGATATTGCAGTCTATTATGAGTTCGATGCACGTCTTATCAGCGCGACGATTCTCATCAACGATACGCCCGGCGCGGCGGAGCTCATCGAGCGCTGGCGGGAAGGATGTCTTGCCAAGCCTGACGTGTGGGATCAGGTGGTTCTGGAGGAAATCATCGCCGAGGACGCAGCGAGCGCGAAGCCCCAATTCCGTGTAGCCAGACTGCCTGCGTCATTCTGCTGGATATTCGATCGGGTCGAGAATGGTGCTGTCGGCGAGGTCTTCATCGAACAGCTACAGGCAAGCCGCGAGGCGACCAAGCGCAAACGCTGGTTTGGCCGCATCGGCAAACGGCTGAAGCGCCGTCGTGATCGTGTCGAGGAAATCGAGCGCATCCTAAACGGTGACAATTGAGGCGGGCTTCGAACGAGCCTGCCACACGATCAAATCTGAATCACAGCATGTCGCCGAGCGTCCAATGATTGTTCCATCGCGCATCGATCTCATCCTCGACATTCTGATAGCGAATATCGGTGGAAAGGCGCAGTCTGCGCTGGCTGTCCTGATTGGTGGTGGAAGCGTGGATCATGAATGGTGAATGGAGCATGATGTCGCCCGCCTCATAATCGGCGACCAGCCAGCGCGTGTCGAAGCGCTCAGCCATGCCAGGCAGATCTTTCGAAACCCAGCCACCCTCCGTCATATTGCGGTTGAACGCGCTGACACGCTCTTCGGGGCTGAGATCCCTGTTCTTTTCGCCAAACTCCCGCTCCATCTCTCGGCCGATCGCGTGCGATCCCTCCAGATAGGTCAGCCCGCCCATTTCGATCGGGATATCGCCGATCGGTATCCATGCCGTGACGATCCGGCTGGTGCCGCCCCGAAGATAGACCAGATCATAATGCGCCGGCGTCGCCGTCGCCGTTCCCGGCCGCACATGGCGCATGATCTTGCGCTTATGCAGATAGGAGATGCCTGACAGGAAGTCATCCATGAAGCGCGAAAGACGCGGCTGCGCGCAAAAGCCCTCATAGGCGACCGAGCGCACGAGCGACATCAGGCAACGATCGACCTCCCGGCCTTCCGGCGCCGAAGCGGACGATATTCCATCCCTCGGATCCGTTCCCTCCTCGATCAGCCCCGTCTTCGCCATGTGACCGAAGACCCAGCCGCGAAAATCGATCACGTCCTTGCGCGGCAGAAATCCCTTGAGCCACACATAGCCGTTCTCCTCGTAGAGCGTGCGGATTGCCTCAACACCGATGCACGGATCGGTCGGGGTGAGATAACCGAGCCGATGGGGCGCGGTGGAGAGAACCTTTCCATTGGCAACAAGGTTAAGTGCACTTTTGTCGGAAAGGACGCTCTGCATGGGAATCGACATTTCACTCGCCTACGGTTTGATTTGATTGCCCATTGAATCTAGCAGCCAGCGATGCTTCACTACATGGACGAAAGTGATACTGGACTTTTCGCTCACCATGACATCGACAACACATGCCATCTACCGCTCGCCACTTGCCTCCACCGGAGGACTGGCCGTCACCGGCAGCGGCAGGCAGCATGCCATGCATGCCGTTAAAGCACGGAAGCTGCCGAGCTATGCGGTGGTGCTCGTCGAAAGCGGCCAAGGCTTTCTCGAAACGGATGCCGGCGGCCGCAGAAGCGTGAAAGGCCCGGCGCTCTTTTGGCTCTTCCCGAACCGCCAGCACTCTTATGGTCCCGATGCGCAAGGCTGGAGTGAGCGATGGGCGCTTTTCGAAGGCTCTCTCGTGCGCGACTTCCTGCGACTGCGCCTCATCAGCGAGCAGAATCCGCTTACCACCCTTCGTAATCTCGATAATGTGCAGCGTCTCTTCGGCTCCATCCACGACGACCTTATCGAAGACACCAACCTATCAAGAGCAGCTGCTTCATCCGCTCTTCATCAGATCGTCATTCTGGCTGCACGGCAGGCGAGCCAGATCGCTCCCTCTCCTCGGCAAGGCTCGGATATCGGCGAGATCATCGAGGCTCTTCGCCAAAGAGCAACAGAAGCTCTCGACATGGCGGCTTTTGCAGCTGAATGCGGCATGTCGCCCGCCACGCTGCGCCGAAAAATTTCGGCGGAAGTCGGGTTGCCGCCGAAGGGGTTTCAGCTTCGCGTGCGCATGGACCGTGCAAAGGAGTTGCTGACGATGACGGATGACAAGATCGAGATCATCGCCTCAAAAGTCGGATTCGATGATCCGTTCTACTTCTCCCGGCTGTTCCATGAGCGCGAAAACTGCACGCCGCGCGATTTTCGCGCCCGCTACCGGAGAAGCTGATCGATCAAGATAGGCCGAACACGTCGCAACGGCCCTTGTCAAGCCGCATCATTCCCCGACGGCGCTCGCTCCAAATTCCGGCGCCGCCAGGCCGCCGGTGCCTCCCCCACCCGCTTGCGGAAAAAGCGTGAGAAATAGGCGGGATCTTCAAAGCCTACTTCACGACCAATATCCTCGACGGAGCGGATGGTGAACATCAGCAGACGCTTGGCTTCCAGCAGCCGCCGGTCCAAAAGCATCTCCTTGACACTGTGCCCGAACACCTCGCGCGCCGCCTTATCGAGCAGATGCGGCGTCGTGGCGAGCAGGTCGACATAGGTGCCGACCGGCCAATCGCTCTTGTAATGGCGGTCTATGGCGCTGCGTAGCGCCAAGGCAAGCGTCACGGTCGGTAAAGCTGAAGGCAGCGCCGCGCTGCCGCCAAGCCGGTTCATCAGCGACAGCACGACGCCGATCAGCCCCAGCATGACTTTTTCGCTTTGGCCGCCGCGCTCGCGATATTCGGCGCTGACCATTTGCAGCAGCGTGTCGATCTTTTGCCAGGAAGGATCGCCCGGCCGTGCCGTCAGAAAGGTCGGCACGTCAAGGCTTAGATCCACCTGAGGTACCAAAGCCTTTAAAGTATCGTCCGATATCGAGACGACGATGGCATCGGACTGATCGTCGACATCGAATCCATGAATGATGTTACTCGGCACGAAGCTGATCGTCGGAGCGGAAAAATTCCAAGTCCGATCCTCGATCCGGTAGCGACCGTCGCCCTTGTACCAATAGGTGATCTGCCCCATCAACGGGTGTTTATGAGACGCGACATGCCCAAAATGCAGCGTTTTGCGGTCCATGACCGTTTCCACGTGCAGAAATCCGACGTCAAGCGCCCGGCTCGGCACGCCATAGACAAAGAAATTCGGGATTTCGTTCTTCTGCGACATGCCGGAAAAAGTACCAGCGAATTGCCCCCTTTGTCCATGGTCGCGCCGAGGGTTCGGACGTAGCATTGATCATGATCTCAAGGGAGGAATACGAGATGCGAGCTGAAGATCACCGCAGCGACAAGACCCGTCCGTTTACCGGCGCCGAATATCTGGAAAGCCTGCGCGATGGCCGCGAAGTCTATATCAATGGCGAGCGCATCGCTGATGTGACTGCGCATCCCGCCATGCGCAACTCCGTCCGCTCACTCGCCCGCATGTACGACGCGCTGCATGACGAAAAGACTAAGGAACGTCTGACCTCGCCGACGGATACGGGATCGGGCGGCTATACCCACAAATACTTCCGAGTGGCGAAATCTTCCGCCGAGCTTGTGGCACAGCAGGGCGCCATCGCCGATTGGGCGCGCATGTCCTATGGCTGGATGGGCCGCACCGCAGATTACAAGGCGGCCCTTATGAATACACTCGGCGCTAATGCCGACTGGTACGGCCCGTTCAAGGACAATGCGCTTTCCTGGCATAAGCGCGCGCAGGAATCCGTGCTCTTCATGAACCATGCGATCGTCAATCCGCCGATCGACCGCCACAAGCCCGCCGATGCCGTCAAGGATGTCTTCGTCCACATTACCAAGGAGACCGATGCTGGCATCTATGTCTCCGGTGCCAAGGTGGTGGCGACATCCTCCGCACTGACCCACTATAATTTCCTCGCCCAGAGTTCGGCGACGGTCACGGAAGACCCGTCGCTCTCTGTCATGTTCATCGTTCCGATGAATGCGCCTGGCATTAAGATGTTCTGCCGCGTCTCCTATGAGCAGACCGCCAATACTGTGGGACATCCCTTCGACTATCCGCTGTCGTCACGCTTCGATGAGAACGACGCCATTCTGGTGCTCGACAATGTCTTCGTGCCCTGGGAGGATGTGCTTGTGCTGCGCGACGCGGCAAAGATCCTCTCCTTCCACCCCGCTTCGGGCTTCATGCATGGCTATTGCTTCCAGGGCTGCACGCGTTTCGCCGTGAAGCTCGATTTCATCGCCGGATTGCTGGCTAAGGCGCTGCGCGCGACCGGCGGCGATGCCTTCCGCGGCAATCAGGCGGCACTTGGCGAGGTCATCGCACTTCGCCACATGTTCTGGTCCTTCTCTAATGCCATGGCCTACAATCCGCAGCCCTGGGCGAATGGCGCGGTGCTGCCAAACATGGAAGCGGCCCTCTCCTACCGCACCTTCATGTCAGAGGCCTATCCCCGCGTCATCGAAACGGTCCGCAAAGTCATCGCGTCCGGGCTGATCTATCTGCCTTCCTCGGCCAAGGATTTCGGTAATCCGGAGATCGACCGCTACCTCGCGCAATATGTACGCGGTTCCAACGACATGGGTCATATCGAGCGCATCAAGATCATGAAGCTGCTGTGGGACGCCACCGGCACCGAGTTCGGCGGACGCCACGCGCTTTACGAGCTCAACTATGCCGGCGCGCCGGAGGAAGTCCGCCTGCAGGTGCTGAAGGGTGCCGAGCGCGGCGGTCGGTTGAAGGAAATGGAAGCGCTCGTCGATCAGTGCATGAGCGATTACGACGAGAATGGCTGGACCGGAGATACGTGGTTGCCGCCTTTGGGTGACACCTCCCCCGTCCGCAACGCCGCCGAGTGAGGACGTTGCCATGGAGGAGCAACTCTCGAAAACAGAATTTCGCAACGCCATGGCCAGGGTTTGCGCACCGGTGAATGTCATCACCACCAACGGCCCCGCCGGCCGCGGCGGCTTTACCGCCACCGCCATGTGCAGCGTCACCGACGAACCGCCGACGCTGCTGGTCTGCATGAACAGCCGCTCGGCGCAAACTAGCCTCTTCCTCGATAATCGCCGCTTCTGCGTCAATGTTCTGACGCAGGAGCACAAGGAACTGGCCGGTTATTTCGCCGGCCAACGCGCCGACATGGAAGAGCGCTACGCCGCCGCGGAATGGATCAACTTCCGCTCTGGCAGCCAGGCGCTTTCCGATGCCATCGTCTCCTTCGATTGCCGGCTGACGGAAGCGCGCTTGGTCGGCACGCACCATATCTTTATCGGCGAAGTGATGGATATCCGCAGCCGCAAGGATGGGCACGCGCTGCTCTATTTCGACCGCAACTATGTGCATGTGCCGACCCAGACGGGGAGCTTCGGCGGCTAGGTGCCGCAGGAACAGCTATCGATCTTGGGAGCAAAAAAGGGGTGCCGGCGATAACGCGGCGCCCCTTTTCGCGTAATGAAACAATCCGTCAGAGCTGAATCCAGGCCGTCTTCAGATCGACATATTTGTCGAGCGCATGCAGCGACTTGTCATGACCATTGCCGGATTGTTTGACGCCACCAAGTGGTACGCTGTTATCGGCGCCGCCATAGGTATTGACATGCACCACGCCAGCGCGGATGCCCCGAACCATTCGATGAGCCCGCGACAAGTTCGATGTCCAGACGGCCGAGGCAAGGCCATATTCCGTGGCATTGGCGATCCGCAGGGCCTCTGCTTCACCTTCAAAGGGAATGATCGACAGAATGGGGCCGAAGACCTCCTCTCGCGCCAAGGTCATCGACGGTGTCACGTCGAATACGGTCGGCCGCATGTAATAACCGCCCGTCTCCTCAAGAATACGCGAGCCGCCGGTGCGTAAAGACGCGCCCTCCGACAGCGCCTGCGAGACGTAGCCAAGATCCTTCTTCAGCTGGATCTCGCTGGAAATCGCCCCTGCCTCCGTCGTCAGCTGCAGGGGATCGCCGGCTTTCATGCTTTCGGCGATGCGAGCCACCTTCTCGGAGAAGGCTTCATGAATCGACTTCTCCACAAGCAACCGGGAGCCGGCGACACAGACCTGGCCGGAATTGCGGAAGATGCCATAGGCGGAAACCTTGGCCGCATGATCGATATCGGGCGCATCGGCAAAGACGATGTTCGGCGACTTGCCGCCAAGCTCCAGATAGACGCGCTTCAGGTTAGAACGCGCCGAATATTCCAGGAGCCGCCGTCCAATAGGGCCGGAACCGGTGAAGGCGAGTACATCGACCTCCATGTGCAGCCCCAGCGCCTCGCCGCAGACCGCACCGCGGCCAGTCACGACATTGAGCACGCCTTCGGGCAATCCCGCTTCGGCGCAAATTTCGGCGAGCCTGAGCAGCGTCAGCGACGCGCCCTCGGCCGGCTTCAGCACGACGGAATTGCCTGCGGCAAGTGCAGGCGCGATCTTCCAGGCGCCGATCATCATCGGGAAATTCCACGGTACGATAGCGGCAACGACACCGATGGCTTCGCGGTGGACGAGGCCGAGAATATTCTCCGCCGTCGGCGCAATCTCGCCATAGACCTTGTCGATCGCCTCGGCATAGTAGCGGAACGTGCCGGCGGCGCTGCCAGGCTCGGCCTTCAGCGCCATCGAGATTTCCGTGCCGTTGTCGCGGACACCCAGCACGGCCAGTTCGAGCGCGTTCTTCTCGATCAGTTCGGCAATCTTCAGCAGCACCTTCTTGCGTTCGGCCGGTGCCGCCTTCGACCAGCTGCCCTTTTCGAACGCCTGCCGCGCGGCCTTGATCGCGAGATCGACATCCTCCGTTCCGGCATCGGCAATCGTGGTCAGCTTTGTTCCATCGATCGGCGAAATGACGTCCATGGCGGCTCCGCTGACCGGCTGGCGCCAGGCACCTGCTATGAACAATGCCTGTGGCGAAACGGATAATGTCCGGAGCTGGTCGATCTTGTCCTGCATCTCATTCTCTCGCAAAGAGGGTGGCGGGTCTTCCCGCCACCGCGATTGGAACTCAGGCTTCCTGGCCGGCGCCGAGGCGGGCATAGCCTGCCGCATCCGACGACTTCAGGCGAGCCGCTGCGATGAAGCCGATGATGCCGGCGATCAGCACCAGGCCCGGCAAGACCACCGCAAGTACGCCATTGGCACCGGCAATCGCGCCGAAATTCGCCGAGATATAATAGACGAGCGCCAGAAGGATCAGACCCGTCACGATTGGCAACACCTTGATAGCAAGCACATTGCGCTCAAGCCCCGGATTGCGGCTGAAGAACACCACGATCGAGAAGGCTGTAAACGCCATCAGCAGGATGATCGCCAGCGTCGCAACATTGGTGAGCCAGGAGAAGAGCGCCAGCACCGGATCCTGACCCGTCACCGCAAAGAGCGCGACGACGAGCACGGCAATGACGGTCTGGATGATCGAGCCGACATGCGGGCTCTGGAAGACCGGATGCGTGACGCCGATCGATTTTGGCAGCAAGCCTTCGCGACCGGCAACATACATGTAGCGTGCCACGCCATTGTGAAAGGCGAGGATACCGGCAAACAGGCTGGTGATGAACAGCACGCTCATGACAACGGTTATCCAGTGGCCGACATAGCGTTCAGCGAGGCCGAAGAGAAAGGTCGTGGGATCGGCAAGACCCTGCAGGGTCGGAACGAGCTTGTCGACGCCGGCGCCGGTCACCATCAGCCACGACGTCAGCATATAGAAGAGGCCGATGATGAGAACGGAAATATAGGTCGCGCGCGGCACGGTCTTTTCCGGTTCGCGAGCTTCTTCGCTGTAAATAGTGGTCGCTTCGAAACCGATGAAGGCGGCAAAGCAGAACAGCAAGCCGATTGCCGGCGTTCCGCTCCAGAAGGCAGTCGGTGTGAACGGCGCGGCCGTCAAACCGGCATCGCCACCCTTGATGAAGATCGCAGCATCGATGACGAGCACGACGAGATATTCGAGAATAACGAGCACCGTCAGCACTTTCGCCGACAGATCCACACGGCGGTAGCCGAAGACGGCAACGAACGCGATGCCGATGAAGCTCCAGACCCACCAGGGAAGATCGAGGCCGAGCTGCTCGGCAAAGAAACCTTTGGTCGCCGCACCGAAAAGCCCGAGAACGCCGACCTGCATGGCATTATAGGCGAGGATCGCGATCAGTGCCGCGGCACCGCCCATCAAGCCGCCAAGGCCCTGGGCCGTATAGGCATAGAAGGCGCCGGCATTGCGAATGTGACGCGCCATGGCGACATAGCCGACCGCAAACAGCAGCAGAATACCCGTCACCAGCAGGAAGGTTAGCGGGATGCCCGGCCCGTTGCCGAGCATCATGGATAGCGGCACGCCACCGGCAACAGCCGTCAGCGGTGCGGCAGCCGACACCACGAGGAAGGTCACGGCACCGACGCCGAGACTGTTCTTGCGCAGCTGGTTGTCAGCCGCACCTTGCGAATTTTGCGTGTTCATCTGCGTTCGTTCCCCTTGTTTAAGAACATCCGATCATCGCCGCGATTGCACGCGTGCGACCTCCACCAAAAACCGGACTGACGATCGGGGCCTATGTTTTGTTGATCTTACCGCCGTCAGCGCTTATGGTTCATTATTTGAACCATAGCTTCAAATATAGACTTGCAAACATTGCCGGCCTCTGTCAAGTTATTTCGCATGTTAAGTATCTTGGGTCGCTGCTATCGTGCCGCGGCGCAGGGTCAGCAGGCTGATTTGACGGGAAGCCACGGCTGGACGCGTAGAATCAGACCCTGACCAACCCAAGAGGAGGAATAATGAGCACGATCGGAAAGGCGCTGGCATTGCTGGATACCCTGTCACGGCTGGACAAGGAGGCGGGTCTGACCGACATCGCCCGCCTGTGCGCGCTGGACAAGGCGACGGCACGACGCTTTCTCGTAGAGCTGGAAAAACACGGCTTCGTCGAGCAGGATCCAGAGACACGCCGCTACCGCATCGGCTCGGCGCCAGTTCGCCTCGCCCGTATCCGGGAGGCGCGCTTTCCCCTCCTGCGGGTCGCAATCCCCTTCATCAGGACGCTTGCCGAATCGTCGACCGAGACCGTGCATCTGTCCGAATTTTCGGGCGGGCAGCTTTCTACCATTCATGTTGAAGACTCACCGCGCGCCCACCGCATCATCGTCGATGTCGGAAGCCTCCTTCCCTTTCATGCGACGGCATCAGGCCTCGCCTTTCTGGCCTTCTGCCCACCCGTGGAAATCGACGAAGCGCTTAAAAAGCCGCTGGAAAAGTTTACGGATCACACCGTCACCGATCCCCAATTGCTGCATAAGATGCTCGATGAAACCGCAGCACGGGGCTTTTCCGTCATTGACCAAGGTCTCGAGGCCGGTGTCATCAGCACGGCCGCACCGGTGCGCACGCCGAGCGGCCGCCCGATCGGCTGCGTGGCAATTGCCGCCCCGCTCTCTCGCACCACGAAGGCTGCCATCCAGGAATTCGGCGCGCAGGCCGTCGCCACGGCCAACGCGATCTCAGAAAAATACTACGGGTCGGAAAGACCTACGGGAACCATTGCGAAACTCAGGAGGACGGATTGATGAGCCCGGAGGCTCCCTCACCGCGGATACTCGTCATCGGAACCGGTGACACCAAATGCGACGAACTGCAATTCATGGCGTCCGTCATCAAGCAAGCCGGCGGCCAGCCGGTCATGATGGATGTGAGCATTCTCGGCGACCCACCTTACAGCCCCGATTATTCCAAACATGACATTGCGAAGGCTGCCGCAACGACAATCGAAGCCATTACCGAAAGCGGCGACGAAAACAGCGCCATGGCGGCTATGGCGAAGGGCGCATCGGCCCTGACCCTCCGCCTCTATGATGATGGACTAGTCGACGGCATTATCGTGCTCGGCGGCTCCATGGGCACGGATCTGGCGCTCGATGTCGCCGCCGTCCTGCCGCTCGGCGTGCCGAAATTCGTGGTTTCGACCATCGCCTACTCCCACCTCATACCGCCCGAACGCATCGCGCCCGATCTTATGATGATCCTGTGGGCTGGCGGTCTCTACGGTCTCAACAGCATCTGCCAGTCGGTTCTCTCCCAGGCCTGCGGCGCGGTCGTCGGCGCTGCAAAGCATGGCACCAAGCCCGATCGCGAACGTCCTCTCGTCGGCATGACCTCCCTTGGCTCCTCCTGCCTGAAATATATGAAATATCTGCGGCCCGAGCTGGAAAAGCGCGGCTACGACGTCGCCGTATTCCATTCGACTGGCATGGGCGGACGGGCCTATGAAGCGATCGCCTCGAAGGGTGGCTTTGCCGCCGTCTTCGACTTCTGCATCCAGGAAGTCAGCAATCATCATTATAGCAGCGTCGTCACCTCTGGGCCCGACCGTCTCGAAAACGCCAGTCGCGCCGGCATTCCGCAGATCGTCGCACCCGGCGCGATCGACATGGTCGATCTTCAGGCATGGCAAGCCCTGCCAGAGATCTTTGTGGATCGCCCGTATCACGCCCATAACCGGCTGATCGGGTCGGTAACGACATCGCCGGAAGGGCGGCGTGCGGTAGCCCGTGTGATCGGAGAAAAACTGCGGCGCGCCGAAGCGAATGTCGCCTTCCTCCTGCCGACTGAAGGCTTGCAGGAATGGGACAAGCCGGATGAACCCTTGCATGATCCAGAGGGCCTCGACGCCTTCCTCAACGAAATGCGCCGAGCCGTTCCGCCCAGCGTTACGCTGCAGGAGGTCGATGCGCATATCAACGCGCCGGCCTTCTCGACCGCTGCCCTTGCCATCTTCGATCGATGGGTTGCCGAAGGCGTCATTCCGGAGGGGCGGCCATGAGCCAAGACCGCGCGCTTATCCTCGACTTTGGCGGCGTCGTTACCCGCACCCTGTTCGAAACCCATGACATCACCGAGCGCACGCTCGGCCTTCCCAAGGGATCGCTAACCTGGCTCGGCCCGTTCGACACGACGACGGACCCGCTTTGGGTCGAAATGCAGAACCGCGAGATCACCGAACGCGACTATTGGCTGAAGCGCACGAAGGAAGTCGGCAAGCTGGTCGGCGAAAACTGGACGGACATGCAGACCTTCGTGCGCCGGGCGCGCGGCGCCGAGCCGGAGCTGGTCCTGCGGCCAGAAGCCCGCGACGCCATCCTGCGCACCAAGGAGGCCGGCCTCAAGCTGGCAATCCTGTCGAACGAACTCGACCTTTTCTATGGCGTCGAATTCCGTCAGCGCTTTCCGCTGATCGAGCTTTTCGACGTCATCGTCGATGCCACCTACACGAAGATCCTGAAACCCGATCCCCGCGCCTACGAGCTCGTCCTTGCCGAGCTCAAGCTGCCGCGCGAGGCCTGCGTCTTCGTCGACGACCAGAAGAAGAACATCGAGGGCGCCGAAGCCGTGAACCTCCCTCACGTGCATTTCGACGTGACCCGCCCTGCCGAAAGCTATGCTCGCGCACTTGCGATGCTGGGACTCTGAACCAAGAGGAATTTGACATGCGTGAGACCAATTTCATCATCGAAAACAACGCCCGTCACCTGTGGCATCCGATGGCTCATCCTGCTGAGATGCAGGCCAATCCGCCGCGCATCATCAACTCAGGCGAAGGCGTCGAAATCGTCGATATCCAGGGCAAGAAAGTGCTCGACGCGGTCGGGGGCCTCTGGAATGTCAATCTCGGCTACTCCTGCGAGCCGGTGAAAAAGGCGATCCGCGACCAGCTCGACGAACTGCCTTATTATTCGACCTTCCGCGGCACGACGAACTCACCCCTGATCGAACTGTCCTACGAGCTTGCCGAATGGTTCAAGCCGGACGGCCTCAGCCGTTCCTTCTTCACCTCCGGCGGCTCGGATTCGGTCGAGACCTGTCTGCGGCTGGCGCGCCAGTACCACAAGGTCAATGGTCAGCCCGAACGCACCAAGTTCGTCGCGCTGAAGAAAGGCTATCACGGCACGCATTTTGGCGGCGCCTCCGTCAACGGCAACCAGAACTTCCGCCGCAACTACGAGCCGCTGCTTCCAGGCGTCTTCCACCTGCCGGCACCCTTCACCTACCGCAATCCCTTCAACACCACCGATGGCGCGGAGATCGCGGCTGCTATTGGCAGGCTCTTCGAAGACGAAATCGCTTTCCAGGGTGCCGACACCATTGCGGCCCTGATCGTCGAACCGGTGCTCGGCGCCGGCGGCGTCATCGTTCCGCACGAGACCTTCCTGCCGCTGATGCGCGAGATCTGCGATCGGCACGGCATCCTGCTGATCGCCGACGAAGTGATCACCGCCTTCGGCCGCACCGGCGCCTGGACCGGATCGCGTCTCTGGGGCGTGCAGCCGGACATGATGTCGACGGCCAAAGCGATCACCAACGGCTACTTCCCCTTCGGCGCGGTGATGATCTCCGACAAGGTGGCGCAGGTCTTCGAAGGCAACAAGGGCGCTGTCGGCAGCATCGGCCATGGTTACACCTATTCCGGCCATCCGGTCGGTGCCGCCGCAGCCCTTGCCACCTTGAAGGAAACCAAGCGACTCAATGTCGTCGATAATGCGGCTGCTCGTGGCGAAGAACTGCTCGCCGGCCTGAAAAAGCTGCAGGACAAGCACGAACTGGTGGGCGATGTGCGCGGCAAGGGCCTGATGTGCGCCCTCGAACTCGTCAGCGATCGTGCAAAGAAAAGTGGCGCAGCTAAGGACGTCATTCAGAAGGTGCAGGACGCGACCTATGATGCCGGCGTTCTGGTCCGCACCTCCGGCGCCAATGTCATCATGTCGCCGCCGCTCATCGTGACGGCGGAGAATGTCCAGACCATCCTGACCGCGCTCGACGCAGGTCTCACCGCGGCAAGGGGCTGATCATGTCCGACAATGCAGCCCTCATCGCGCGTCGCGAACGGCTTCTCGGCCGGAACATGTCGCTCTTTTATGACGACCCCGTGCATCTGGTGCGCGGCGAAGGCGTCTGGCTCTGGGATGCCGATGGGAAAAAGTACCTCGATTGCTACAACAATGTGCCGCATGTCGGCCATTGCCACCCGCGCGTGGTGGAAGCGATCGCGCGGCAGGCCTCGACGCTGAACACGCATACGCGCTACCTGCACGAAGGCATACTTGATTATGTCGAGCGGCTGACGGCAACCTTCGATAAGAGCCTCAACGCGGCGATCCTGACCTGCACGGGCAGCGAAGCCAATGACGTGGCGCTGCGCGTGGCACAGGCCATGACCGGCAAAACCGGCGTTATCGCCACCAACCACACCTATCACGGCAACACGGCCGCCGTGTCGCAGCTGTCGACCCGCATGCCGCCGGTTGGCGGCTTCGGCGGCCATGTGCGCCACGTGCCGGCGCCGGACAGCTATCGCCCGCTCGGCGGCGAAGGCGGAGAGGCCTTTGCTATGACCTTTGCGGCCGAAGTGGAGAAAGCGATTGCCTCGCTTCAGGAGAGCCCGCACGGCTTTTCGGCCATCATCATCGATCCGTTCTTCGCCAATGAAGGCTTTCCCGATCTGCCGCCGGGTTTTCTCGACAAAACGGTTGCCGCCGTGCGCAAGGCGGGCGGCCTCGTGATTACCGACGAGGTACAGCCCGGTTTCGGCCGGACCGGCACGCATATGTGGGGTCACCAGCACGCTGGCATCGTTCCCGATATCGTCACGCTCGGCAAGCCGATGGCCAACGGCCATCCGGTCGGCGGCGTCATTGCCAATGTCGATACGATCAACACTTTTCGCAAAGCGTTCCGCTATTTCAACACCTTCGGCGGCAATCCGGTCTCCTGCGCGGCAGCCATGGCGGTTCTCGATGTCATCGAGGATGAGAACCTTATCGAGAATGCCCGCAATGTCGGCGAATATACGCGCGACGCGTTCAAGCGGCTGGCCGAGAAGCACTCGATCATCGGCGACGTGCGCGGCAGTGGCCTCTTCATGGGCACTGAGTTTGTGCTGGACAGGCAGACGAAGGAGCCGGCTACCGCTGAGGCAACCCGGATCATCAACGCCATGCGCGAACGCGGCGTGCTGATGGGCAAGATCGGCATTCACCAATGCGCCACGAAGATCCGACCGCCCATGCCGTTTACCCGGAGCAATGCCGACTACATGTTGTCGATCTTCGACGATGTCCTATCCGGCCTGTGAGGCAATATGGCTGATCAATTGCCTCAGGCCATCCGCGATGCCCTGCAGAGACGTGCGCTGGAGGCCCTCGACCATTGGCCAGTGCAGGCCCATGAACCTCTCCTGATGAAATATCGAGAGAATGCCGTCTTCCGCATCACGCTGGAGGATGGTCAGTTCGCCGCACTGCGGCTCCATCGGCCGGGCTACCATGACGAGACGAGCCTGCGCTCGGAACTGCACTTTATGGCGGCGCTCAAGCTCGGCGGCCTTGATGTGCCGAGTCCCGTTGCGACAAGCAGAAAGCAGAGCCTCGTCCGACTGCCAGCCAACAGGCATTTTGCCGAACAGCATGCCGACGTGGTGAGCTGGATCGACGGCGTGCCACTTGGCCAAAGTGGCGTGCCGCTGTCGCATTCGGCCGAGATGCAGGCCGACATCTTCTTTCGCGTCGGACAGAGCATGGCGACCATGCACGAACTTGCCGATGCTTGGGAGCCTCCGGAGCGTTTTCGCCGCCCAGCATGGAACGTCGAGGGTTTGGTCGGCGAAAAGCCGTTATGGGGTCGCTTCTGGGATTGCCGGGGCCTTTCGTCCGAGAGCACCACTGCGCTCTCGGCATTACGCGACGAACTACGCCGCACCCTTGGAGATGCAGAAGCTCAAGACTTCGATTACGGGCTGATCCATGCCGATCTGGTGCGGGAAAACATCTTTCTGACGGGAGCCGACGGCGATGTCGCCTTCATCGATTTCGACGATGCGGGACATGGTTTCCGCCTGTTCGATCTTGCCACCACCCTACTCAAGAACCGCAGAGAGCCCGCCTATCCTGCAATCGAGCAAGCGCTGATAGCAGGTTATCGCAGCCGGCGATCCCTCTCCGACGCGGCGCTGGCGGCCCTGCCCCTATTCATGGTGCTGAGGAGCCTTACATATATTGGATGGCTCGCGGGACGTCCGGAAATTCCGGGCAGTGTCGAGCGTCTGTCGCGTTACGTCAATGAAAGCCTGAAGATGGCAAGAGAGCTCGACTTTGCCGCTTGACATCTGCGAGATATTTATTAACGTGTTAAGTAATTACGGTCTCGGGAGGACTCAATGCCACATCTCGCCATCGAATATTCGGCCAATCTGGAGGGTCGCGCCGATATCGGTGCGCTCTGCGAGCGGCTGCTGGAAACGGTCCTGGAGACCGGACTTTTCGAGGTCGGGGCTGTGCGCGTGCGCGCCTTTCGCGCCGATCACTATGCCATCGCCGACAGACTGCCCGAAAACGCCTTCGTCGATCTGAACTTCCGCATCGGCAAGGGCCGCACGGAAGGCGAAAAGAAACGCACCGGCGAGGCAATCTTCGCCGTGGCGATCGATGTTCTCGGCCCGCTTTTCGAGACGCCGCATTTCGCCCTTTCGCTTGAGATCCGCGAGATCGATGCGGAGCTCAGCTGGAAGAAGAACGCCATTCATCCGCGGCTTCGCGGCAAGTGACATTCCCTTCGTGGGACGACATAACACCAAAGGAATAGACGATGTCCAAACTGCAGGAAAACATCGCAAAGGCGGAAGACTTTCTCGCCCGTTTCAAGGATCGCGGCATTCTCAACCGCATCAATGGCGAGGATGTCTCGGCCGATGACGGTTCCACTTTCGAAACGATTTCGCCTGTCGATCTGAAGCCGCTCGCTACCGTGGCCCGCGGCAAGGCAGCCGATATCGATCGCGCTGCAAAGGCCGCAAAGGCTGCCTTCGCAGAGTGGGCCGCGATGCCTGGTGAAGCCCGCAAGAAGCTCCTGCATAAGATCGCCGATGCGATCGTCGCGCGCGCCGAAGAAATCGCCTTCGTCGAGTGCATGGATACCGGACAATCCCTGAAATTCATGGCGAAGGCCGCTCTACGCGGTGCGGAAAACTTCCGCTTCTTCGCCGATCGCGCCCCGGAAGCTCGCGACGGCAAGACGTTGCGTGCGGAAGGTCAGGTGAACCTGACAACGCGCGTGCCGATCGGCCCGGTCGGCATCATCACGCCCTGGAACACGCCCTTCATGCTGTCGACCTGGAAGATCGCGCCGGCTCTCGCTGCGGGCTGCACCATCGTCCACAAGCCGGCAGAATTCTCGCCACTCACTGCGCGCCTTCTAGTGGAGATCGCCGAGGAGGCCGGCCTGCCGAAAGGTGTATGGAACCTTGTCAACGGTCTCGGCGAGGATGCCGGTCGCGCATTGACCGAACACCCGCTGATCAAGGCGATCGGCTTCGTCGGCGAAAGCCGCACCGGCTCGATGATCATGAAGCAGGGCGCCGACACGCTGAAGCGCGTGCATTTCGAGCTCGGCGGCAAGAACCCGGTCATCGTCTTTGCCGATGCCGATCTGGAGCGTGCAGCCGACGCTGCCGTCTTCATGATCTATTCTTTGAATGGCGAGCGCTGCACCTCGTCCTCGCGCCTGCTGGTCGAGGAAAGCGTCTACGACAAATTCACCGCGATCGTCGCCGAGAAGGCCAAGCGCATCAAGGTCGGACATCCCCTTGATCCGGAAACGGTTGTCGGCCCGCTCGTCCATCCCGTGCATGAAAAGAAGGTGTTGGAATATATTCAGATCGGCCGTTCGGAAGGTGCGACGCTCGCCGCCGGCGGCGAGAAAGTCAACGGCCCTGGCGGCGGTTGCTATGTCTCGCCCACGCTCTTCACTGGCGCCAACAACCAGATGCGCATCGCTCAGGAAGAAATCTTCGGGCCGGTTCTGACCGCCATCCCCTTCAAGGACGAAGCCGATGCGCTGGCGCTGGCCAATGACGTCCAGTACGGCCTGACCGGTTATCTCTGGACCTCGGACGTCACCCGCGCCTTCCGTTTCACCGATCACCTCGAAGCCGGCATGATCTGGGTGAACTCGGAAAATGTGCGTCACCTGCCCACACCCTTCGGCGGGGTTAAAAGCTCCGGCATTGGCCGCGACGGCGGCGACTGGTCCTTCGATTTCTACATGGAAACCAAGAACATCGCCTTCGCCACCAAGCAGCACGCCATCCAGAAACTCGGCGGCTGAGCCGCTAATATCTATAAGTACGCATAAGAGGAGGAACAAATGCCCCTGCCGAAACCCAATCTCTATCCGCCTTTCAACATCGTGCGTCTCAGCCATGTCGAATTCGGCGTCACCGATCTTGCCAAATCCCGCGCCTTCTATGTCGACACGCTCGGCCTGCAGGTGACGGATGAAACGGCCGATACGATCTATCTCAGGGCAATGGAGGAACGCGGCCACCACTGCATCGTGCTGAAGAAATCCGACAAGGCCGAAGCCCGCGATCTCGGCTTCAAAGTCTTCAGCGACGAGGATCTCGACAAGGCGGCGCACTTCTTCAAGGGCAAGAATCTGCCGGTCGAATGGATCGAGCGCCCCTATCAGGCGCGCACCTTCCGTACCCGCGACCCGCATGGCATACCCCTCGAATTCTATTCTAGGATGGACCGTCTGCCGCCGATCCACCAGAAATACGCCCTCTACAAGGGCGTGAAGCCGCTGCGCATCGACCATTTCAACTGCTTCTCTACCAATGTCGATGAAAGCGTCGCCTTCTATAACGAGCTCGGCTTCCGCGTGACCGAATATACCGAGGATGCGGAAACAGGCCGCCTCTGGGCCGCCTGGACGCATCGCAAGGGCGGCGTCCACGACATCGCCTTCACCAACGGCCGCGGTCCACGCCTGCACCACACCGCCTTCTGGGTGCCGACGCCGCTCAACATCATCGACCTGCTAGACCTGATGGCGACGACCGGCTGGGTCGCCAATATCGAGCGCGGCCCGGGCCGCCACGGCATCTCCAACGCCTTCTTCCTCTATATTCTCGATCCCGATGGCCACCGCATCGAAATCTATTGCTCGGACTATCAGACGGTCGATCCCGATCTGGAACCGATCAAGTGGGACCTCAAGGATCCGCAGCGCCAGACATTGTGGGGCGCACCCGCTCCCAAATCCTGGTTCGAACATGGTAGCCTGTTTGCCGGTGCGGAAGTCGCCGAGCCCGATCTGAAGGCACAGCCGATTATCGCGCCTTAAGCGTTACCCTTGAGAGCGGGTGAAAGACGCCCGCTCCTCATCAACGTTCGAAAGCGCGAGGAGTCCGTCATGAATTTGAAAGACGCAACATTGTTCCGGCAAGCCGCATTGGTCGGCGGCGAGTGGATCGAGGCCGATCCCTCCAACGCGATCAAGGTCGACAACCCCGCAACGGGCGAGATCATCGGCCTCGTTCCCAATCTGGGCGCGGCCGAGACCAAAAAGGCGATTGCCGCAGCCGAAGCCGCGCAGAAGGAATGGGCCGCCCGCACCGCCAAGGAGCGCTCCGGCATCCTCAGGCGCTGGTTCGAGCTGATGATGGAAAACCAGGATGACCTCGGACGCATCCTGACGGCCGAACAGGGCAAGCCGCTGCCTGAAGCCAAGGGCGAAATCGCCTATGGCGCCAGCTTTATCGAATGGTTTGCCGAGGAAGCCCGCCGCGTCTATGGCGACATCATTCCCGGCCACCAGAAGGACAAGCGTATTCTGGTCATGAAGCAGCCGATCGGCGTGGTCGCGGCGATCACCCCCTGGAATTTCCCGAATGCGATGATCACCCGCAAGGCCGGACCGGCCTTTGCCGCCGGCTGCGCCATGGTGCTGAAACCTGCCTCGCAGACGCCGTTCTCGGCCATTGCAATCGCCATTCTTGCCGAGCGCGCCGGCCTGCCCAAGGGCCTCTTCAGCGTCCTGACCGGCTCGGCCCGCGCCATCGGCGGCGAGATGACCGCAAGTCCCGTCGTGCGCAAGCTCACCTTCACCGGCTCGACGGAAGTCGGCGCCGAGCTCTACAAGCAGAGCGCGCCGACCATCAAAAAACTCGGGCTGGAGCTCGGCGGCAATGCACCCTTCATCGTATTTGACGATGCCGATCTCGATGCCGCCGTCGAAGGCGCGATGATCGCCAAATTCCGCAACAATGGCCAGACTTGCGTCTGCGCCAACCGTCTCTACGTGCAGGACGGCGTTTATGATGCCTTTGCCGAAAAACTCTCGAAGGCGGTCAGCTCGCTGAAGACTGGTAACGGCTTCGATGAAGGCATCAATCTCGGCCCGCTGATCGACGAGGCGGCCCTTGCCAAAGTCGAAGAGCATGTCGCCGATGCGCTTTCCAAGGGCGGCCGCGTCGTTGCCGGCGGCCATCGCCACCAGCTCGGTGGACGCTTTTATGAGGCGACGGTACTTGCCGACGTCACGCCTGCCATGGCCGTAGCCAGGGAAGAAACCTTCGGTCCCGTGGCTCCCCTCTTCCGCTTCAAGGATGAGGCCGATGTCATTGCACAGGCCAACGACACCGAGTTCGGCCTTGCCTCCTATTTCTATGCCAAGGATCTCGCTCGCGTCTTCCGCGTCGCCGAAGCCCTGGAGTATGGCATGGTTGGCGTCAATACCGGCTTGATCTCGACAGCCGAAGCGCCGTTCGGCGGCATCAAGCTTTCCGGCCTCGGCCGTGAGGGTTCACGCTACGGAATCGAGGAATTCACCGAAATCAAATATGTCTGCCTCGGCGGCGTCATCTGAGGTCAAGAGAAGGCCATGAAAGCATGACCCATCCCAGATTCCTGTCTTTTTCGAGAAACGGCCGTCATCGCTACGGGCTCGCGGTCGACGGCGGTGTCGTCGACCTCTCGGCCCGCCATGGCGCGACATGGCCGACGCTGCGCGAAGTGATCGAGGCCGGTCGCCTCGTTCAACTCGCCGAGGAAGCCAAGACGTTAAAGCCGGATTTCGCGCTCGACGACATTCGCTTCGAAATTCCCATTCCGTCACCGGAAAAGATCATTTGCGTCGGGGTCAATTTCCCCGATCGCAACGAGGAGTACAAGGATGGGCAGGCCGCTCCCCCCAATCCCTCGCTTTTCATTCGCTTTCCGCGGTCGTTCACCGGGCACGATCAGCCCCTGATCCGCCCGCCGGAAAGCCCGCAGCTCGATTATGAAGGCGAGGTCGTCATCGTCATCGGCAAAGGCGGTCGCCGCATTGCCGAGGCCGATGCCTTCTCGCATATTGCAGCTCTTTCGCTCTGCAATGAGGGCACGATCCGCGACTGGGTGCGGCATGCGAAGTTCAACGTCACCCAGGGCAAGAACTTCGACAATACCGGCTCGATCGGCCCGTGGCTGATCCCCTTCACGGATGCGGCCCAGCTTGAAGACATAGCGCTCGCGACCCGCGTCAATGGCGAGGTGCGCCAGAGCGACCGCACCAGCCGAATGATCTTCTCCTTCCGCAAGATCATCAACTACATCTCCACTTTCACTACGCTCGTTCCCGGCGACGTCATCGTCACGGGCACGCCGACGGGCGCCGGCGCCCGCTTCGATCCGCCGATCTGGCTAAAGCCGGGCGATGTCGTCGAAGTCGAAGCCGATGGCCTCGGCATCCTGAAAAATACCATTGCCGACGAGGTGCGCTGATGCTGTCTCATGACGAAATCCAGGCTGCGGCCGAAAGCCTCGATCAGGCGGAGCGGACGCGCGTCCAGACCGGGCTCCTCTCGCTCAAGCATCCCCAGATGACGATGGACGATTCCTATGCCGTTCAGGGCGCCTGGGTCAAAAAGAAGATTGCGAGCGGCCGCAAGCCGATCGGCTGGAAGATCGGGCTGACGTCGAAGGCAATGCAATATGCCCTGAACATCAACATCCCGGATTCCGGCGTACTCTTCGACGACATGGTGTTCGAAGATGGCGCCACCGTGCCGGCCGACCGCTTTATCCAGCCGCGCATCGAGGCCGAGATCGCCTTTGTCATGAAGGCGCCGCTCAAAGGCCCGAACGTTTCGATCTTCGATGTGCTGAATGCCACCGACTATGTGACGCCGGCTCTTGAGATCCTCGACACGCGCATCCTTCGCGTCGATCCCGATACGAAAAGGGCGCGCACAATCGTCGACACCATCTCCGACAATGCCGCCAATGCCGGCATCGTCACAGGCGGCCGCGCCGTGCGGCCTGATGAGATCGACATGCGCTGGATGGGTGCGATCGTCAGCCGCAATGCCGAAGTGGAAGAAACAGGGCTTGGCGCCGGCGTGCTCAACCAGCCCGCACGTGGCATCGCCTGGCTTGCCAATCGACTGTCGCAATATGGCGATGGCATCGAAGCCGGCCAGATCGTGCTTGCCGGCTCATTCATCCGCCCGATCGAGGCGCGGCATGGCGATACGATCAATGCCGATTTCGGTCCCTACGGATCGGTTAGCCTGTTTTTTGCATGAAGGAGGGAGCCATGCCTGCGCCGAAAAACCTCTTCAAACAGGCCCTGAAGGAAGGGCGGGCGCAGATTGGCCTCTGGCAGGCGCTCGCCAATGCCTACACGGTCGAAATCTGCGCCGGCGCCGGCTACGACTGGCTGCTGCTGGATGCAGAGCATGCCCCGAACGATGTGCCGCTTCTCGTCTCGCAACTCCAGGCGATGAAGGGCACGGCGAGCCATGCTGTGATCCGTCCGCCGGTCGGCGAGACCTGGATCATCAAGCAGATGCTGGATATCGGCGCACAGACCCTGCTGATCCCGATGGTCGACAGCAAGGAAATGGCCGAGGCCATGGTCAAGGCTGTTAGATACCCGCCGCATGGCGTGCGCGGCGTCGGCGCAGCCCTTGCCCGCGCCTCCGCATTCAACCGCATCCCCGACTATCTGCCGACGGCCAATGACGAGATCTGCCTGCTGCTGCAAGTGGAAAGTCGCGCCGGGCTTGCGGCGCTCGACGACATCGCCTCGACGGTAGGCGTCGATGGCGTCTTCATCGGACCGTCCGATCTCGCAGCCGACATGGGCTATCTCGGCAAGCCGGGCGCCCCTGAAGTTCAGGCAGAAGTCGAAAAAGCGCTCACAAAAATCCAGTCGCATGGCAAGGCCGCCGGCATCCTGATCGGCGATCTCTCGCTGGCCAAACGCTATCTCGAACTTGGTGCCACTTTCGTCGCGATCGGCAACGACGTTACCCTGCTTGCCAATGCCACAATCAAGCTCCTTGACGATTTCAAGAAGACGGACGCCGCCAAGCCGCCTCACGACGTCAAGGTCTATTGAGCGCCGACGCGCCTTCCCTGCGTCGCGTGACCTTGCGCCTCATCGCGCAAATTTCGGCATGGGGAAAGCCTTGTGCACGCTCAGTCAAAACGGACTGCACAGCTGGACGCGACGCCTCCGCGAGCATCGGTCATGATGAACCCGAAAGCCAAGAGGAGGAAACATGCGTTTCAAGAACAAGACTGCCCTGATCACCGGCGGCGGCACGGGCATTGGCGCGGCCGTCGCCCGCCGTATTAGGCAGGAAGGCGGCAATGTCGCACTCGTGGGGCGCCGTCCCGAGCCGCTGAGAAGTGTTGCCGATGAAATCGGCGCTACCATCGTCGCGGCCGATGCCGCCGACGGCGCCGCGATGAAGGCTGCCGTCGAGAAGGTCGTCGCAACCCACGGCGGCCTCGATATCCTGATTGCCAATGCCGGCGGCCATGGCGTCGGGCCGACGATCAGCATGTCGGACGAGACCTGGGATCTCGCCGTTCGTCTCAACCTCAACACCGCTTTCGTCAGCGCCCGCGAATCCCTGCCGCATCTCATCAGGAACCAAGGCAACATCGTCGTCCTCGCCTCGATTGCCGGACTCTTTGCCGGGCCGGATGCGGCGGGCTACGTCACCATGAAACATGGCTGCATCGGCCTCGCGAAATCGCTGGCGCGTGACTATGGCCGCAGGGGCGTGCGCACCAATACCGTCTGCCCCGGCTGGGTCACGACCGCCATGGCCGATGAGCAGATGGAATTCATTGTCGAGAAATACAAGCTGAACGGCATCGAGGAGGCCTACGCGCTCGTCACCAAAGACGTGCCGCTCGGCCGGCCGGCAACCGCAGAGGATGTCGCCAATGCTGTCTGCTTCCTGGCTTCAGGCGAGGCATCAATGATCAACGGCGCGGTGCTTACCGTCGACGGCGGCGCCGGCACCGTCGACCTGCCGACGCTGGCTTTTGTAGAATAACGGGGAGGAAATAGAGATGAACCAGAATCCCAAGGACTGGAAAACCTACGACGAATTCGCCTATGGCATCGACACGAACCGTCTGCCCGCCACGGAGGCCCTGACCGGCTCGACGCACAAGATCGCGTTCGACGATGGCCGTAGGTTGGAACTCTCCTTCGCCAAGGGTGAGGTGAAATGGTCGGATGGCAAGGACAGCGGGAACGACTTGTCCGAGGTGATCGAAGTCGCGCCGAAGACTTATTTCGTCGAGATCATCTTTGCCGGCCGCCCCAGGGAAGCCGAGACGCTGATCCTCAACACCGAGACGCGCCGCGTGCTTTCCATTTACTCGGTCGTTCGCGAGCTCAAGGATTCCGTCGGCGAGCCGCAGGTCGCGCAGATCTTCCGGCCAGGTGTTATTGAAGGTGGCGCCGCAAGCGGGTCGGTGCCGCACGAGAGCCGCGACCTGATCGGGCTCAGGGCTCATTTCACCTACAGCCCCAATCATGTCTACGAGCACACCTATCTCTCGTCGCAGCGCTATGCCTGGCAATGCCTTGTCGGTGTGCAGCGCGGCCACGGCGATGTTGATCTCGCGACGACGTATAAGTTTGATGAAAATCTCTACATCTTCACCTTCCGTGAATTCAAAATCGCGGTCGCATCCACATTCTTCTACAATTTCAAGGATATGCGCTCGACAGGCAAGTTCCTCGGCATCACTGGCGACGGGCGCATCCAGAACAGCCCGGCCGGCGCCTTCATCCGCAAGGCCTCGATGACCTATTACCTG
The DNA here is from genome assembly GCF_009176305.1 of Martinezella dioscoreae. Lineage (GTDB taxonomy): Bacteria > Pseudomonadota > Alphaproteobacteria > Rhizobiales > Rhizobiaceae > Rhizobium > Rhizobium dioscoreae. Next base: position 269,449 of record NZ_BLAJ01000002.1, read on the forward strand.
CCCGGCCAGGAACCCGTGTGAGGACGCCATGCGCACAGCATTCGATATCGTAAAGGCGCACTACGACGCCAATGACCGCCGCGACATGGATGGCATGCTTGCCGACATCGCCCCCGATTGCCGCTGGACCGAGATGGATGGCTTCCCCTGCGCCGGCACCTATGTCGGCCCGCAGGAGATCTTCAGAAACGTCTTCCAGGCACTCGGAGAGGCCTTCGAAGGCTACACCTTCAATCTCGAACGCCTGCTCGACGCCGGCGACGAGGTCGTTGGCGTAGGAGACTATAGCGGCACCAACAAGCAGACGGGAAAGACCTTCAAAGCCCGGGTCGTGCATGTCTGGGGCGTGGCGGGCGGCAAGATCCGGCGTTTCGAACAGTTCACGGACACGCTGAGAGTGGCTGAATCCATGAAATGAGAAACGAGGCGACCCGGCTCCGGCAGGGCCGCTTCATCAACTAAGACATATTGGCCTTGCGCCATTGCGACGGCGACACACCATATCGAAGGCGGAAGGCGCGCGAGAAATGCGCGCTGGAGGAAAAGCCGAGCGCGAATGCGATCTCGGATATTTCTCCCGCGTAGCCGCCGGCATCTCGCAGCTTTTCCGCAGCCTTTTGGACCCGCAAATCCCAGATGTAATCGGAAGGCGTCAGGCACTCCACTTCGAATGCGCGATAGACGTAACGCACCGAACAGCCCATGCGGCGCGCGATCATGGTTATCGTCAAGTCCGGCCGTTCGAGATTGAGATCGATGAAATCCCTGATCCGCTGCAGCAGTGTGTGAAGGGGGTTTGCGACCGGTATTGCCTGTTGCAGGTCGGCGCCAATCATGGTGCGCACGAGCTCGAGCATGGTCTGGCCGACACTTGCGCGCCTGGCCTCGTCAAGATGATCGATCTCATGAATGGTCGAATCCATCAGCGACAAAAGGATCCGGCACATGCCATCCTTATCAGCATGCGCCGTGAAAGGTTGCGACAACCGTTCTAGGGCCGTCGCTGGCAGGCTATGGCGCGGCAATTGCAGCAACAATTGGCGGACCGGCGTGCTGTTCGTCAGCATATAGGGGCGGCTGGGATCATAGACGACAAGCGCATTCCGCGAGACGGGCGCATGCAATCCGCCCTGCGTCAGCGAAGCGTAGCCCTCAGTCTGCACGATCAGTTTGATCGCATCGGGATCATTCGGCGCTGCCGTCACATGATCGCCGAAGACGACATGCCGGTCCGCCTCCAGCCGCGTCAGTCGGCAAGTACCCAGCATGGCAGAGGTCATGCGGCTCTTTTCCTCATCCGCCGTGCTGAAATCAAGCCGGACATTACCGAAGAGATTGCGCGCCAGCCCTGCGAACGATCGACCGCTGGCGCTATCGACATGCCGGTGAAGTGCTGCGGTCATGATTGCTGCCCTCAGGAGGTGAGATAACCGCCATCGACCGGCAGGCAGGCGCCGGTGATATAGCGCGCGGCATCAGATGATAGAAAGACGATCGCATCGGCGACTTCTTCGGACGCGCCCCAGCGGCCGGCGGGAATACGCCGCAGGATCGGCGTCGATGATCGTTCGTCGGCAAACAGCGCGCGGCTCAATGGCGTGACGATCCAGCCGGGTGCCACCGCATTCACGCGGATATCCGCCTGGGCGTATTCCTGGGCGAGCGATTTCGTCAGCTGCACGATCGCGCCCTTACTGGCCGCATAGGCCGGACGATCGGCGGCGCCGAAGGTCGAATACATCGAGGCTATATTGACGATCGCCGACCCCGCCCGCATGCGCGGACGGGCCAGCCGGCAGCAATCCATGATCGACGTGAGATTGATCGCCATCACCTCGTCGAATGCGCTCTTCTGCCATTCGCCCCGATCCCGGCTAACACCGGTGCAGTTGACGAGAATATCGATTGCCTCGACCGAGGAGAAGAACGCTTCCAGCGCGCCAGGCTTCAGTACATCGAGTTCGCGATACTCGATCTGCCGACTTGTTGGCGCGATCGAGGCACCGAGCCCGAAACTCACCACACGGGCGCCGAGATCGGCAAAGCTCCGCGCGGTCGCTGCCCCTATGCCAGATGTACCACCGGCTATGACGACCGTTCGCCTCGCAAAAAGATCGGCAGAGAATGTCATGAAGGCTCCCTCGCGTCAGCTTGCCAGATAGGCGCCGTGCAGAATGTGCGGCTGGGCCTTGAGCGTCGCCGCGGCGCCGGAAAAGACCAGGCGTCCGCGCTCCAGCACAAGAGCCTGATCGGCAAGATCGAGGGCGAGATTGGCGAACTGCTCGATCAGCAAAACGCCTATGCCGCGCGTGGCGGCGATTTTTAGCGCCTCGGCCAACCGCTTGACGACGGCCGGTGCAAGGCCGAGCGACAGCTCGTCAACGATCATGAAGCGTGGCTTGGCGACGAAGGCCTGCGCCATCGCCACCATCTGCTTCTGGCCGCCGGAAAGATCCGATGCCGATTGACGCCGCCGTTCCGATAGTTCGGGAAAGATCTCATAGGCATGAGCCAGTCCCTCTCGTCGGGCAGCCGCCGATGTCTCCAGCGCTGCCACGAGAATATTATCCTCGACGGAAAGCTGCCCGAGCACGCGATGCCCCTCCGGCACGAGCGCAAGACCAGCGCGGCGAATGCGGTCAGGCGAGAACCCTTCGAGCGCCGCGCCGGCGAGGCATACGGAACCGCCACGCGGCAGGACGCCCGCCATGGCCATAACCGTGCTCGACTTTCCGGCGCCATTGGCCCCAAGCAGTGTCGTGATCTTCCCAGCCGTGACGGAAAACGAAATGTCATGGATGACGCGCTTGCCGCCGCGCTCGACGACGAGATTTTCAACGCTGATTTCCGACGTGGCGTCCATATCAGAACTCCCCTAGATAGGCGCGCCGCACATTGGGATCGGCAAGCACAGTCTGTGTCGGGCCAAGCGCCAGAAGCTTGCCGTAGTCGAGCACCATCGTTTCGCTGCACATGGAGCGGATGAGATCGACATCATGGTCGATAATCAGCACTTGTGCTCTGAATTCCGCTGGGATGCGCAGCACCAGCTCGCGAAAAGCCTTGCCCTCTTCTTCCGTCAGACCCGCTGCCGGTTCATCAAGCAGGATAAGCTTCGGCTCGCCGACAACGCATTTTGCCAGCTCGACGAGACGGCGCTGGAAGAGATTGAGGGATTGGCCGGGCCTCTCGGCGGCATCGGTCAGCCCGACAAAGGCAAGGGCCTGCTCGACCGCACGGGCATGGTGGCCGGTGCCAACGACATGATCGGCGATCGCGGCAATATTGCCGGCAACGGTCAGATCCTCCACCACCTGCTCTGTCTGGAACGAGCGTCGCAGGCCGGCGCGCACGCGCTGCAGGGGCGTCATCGCCAGCAGCGGCCGCTCGCCGAGCGAGACCGATCCCTGGATCGGCCTCACGAAACCGGAGAGCACATTGAGCAACGTGGTTTTGCCTGCGCCGTTCGGGCCGATGAGACCGGCGACGGGCGCTGTCAGCGCCGCGCTCAGCTCATTAATCGGTCGGACACCACCGAACTGGACGATGAGATTGTCGATCTTGATCATCGTGCCCTCCCCGTGGAGAGAACGGCATTCAACCGGGCAATAAGAGCCGATATCTGGCCGGCAATGCCCGTCGGCGCGGTCGCCAGCGCATGGAACAGGGCGACGCCGAAGATCCCGATCGTAACATAGCCATCAATGCCGAGATCCGTGAGCAGGGCCGGCACGGCACGCAGCAACAAACCGGCGATGACGGCGCCGTACCAGTTGAAGACGCCACCGACGATGGCAAGTGCGAAGAGATTGAGGCTCTCGAAGGCGCCGAAGGCACGCCCGTCGAGCTGACCGACATTGCCTGCGAGCAACCCACCCGCAAGACCGGCAAGAAAGCCGCTCAACGCGAAGGCCCAGGCCTTGTAAATGAGCACATTGACGCCGCTTGCAACCGCAACCGTCTCGCCTTTGCGGATCAGCGCCCATGCGCGGCCGGGTCGGGCAAGTTTGTGCCATTGCGCGATCAGCAGGCCGATCGCTGCCACGACACAGACATAGAGGAAATAGGAGACCTCACCATCGGCGACTATTGGTCTTGCGAGCATTGCACGGCCGGAGCCATCGGCGCGCCCCAGGAAGCCGGGACCGCCATCCGGAAAGCCCCAGGCGCTGATGACGATCTGAAAAGCGCCCGCCAGCATCAGCGTTACCAGCGCAAGATAAAGACCGCGCAGGCGCAAGGCGGGCAAGCCGAATACCAGCCCTACGATCGAAGCGACCATACCGCCCGCAAGCAGGCTCAATTCAAAAGGCGGATGAAAGGCATGGCCGACACGAAGCGTCACCCAGCCGCCGACGCCGACAAGCGCGAACTGGCAAAGCGAGACGAGACCAAGCTGACCATAGAGGATGGCAAGCCCCGCAACGGACAGCGACAGAGCAACCGCGGATGTGGCGGCAGAAAGCCAGAAAGAATTGGCGAGCAAAGCGACGACGAGCGAGAAGATCAGCATCGTCACAGGCACGTGAAGAAGCTGCTTCGGCAGGCGCATCATCGATATGCTTCCGGCTGTTGGGGTGATTGTTTGCTCCTGAACGGTCATCGGTCCTTCAACGCGGCCCTGGCCGTGCCTCCGAGAATGGTGACCGCGACAAGCGCGATGATGAAGGGTGCTGCTGCGCGATAGGGCGATATCCAGGCGACAGGCGTCAGCACGGCCTCGGCAATACCGATCAGAATGCCGGCGACGGCCGTTTGCCACAGCGACTGCAACTGACCGAGGATCGCTGCGGCGATCGCCGGGATCACCAGCAAGGTCAGGAAGGTGCCCTGTAGCCGGACGAGATCGGCAAGCAGCAGGCCGGCAAGACCGGCGAAGATGCCAGTCATGATCCAGGCGGCGGTTTCCGTGTAAAGGATGCGCACGCCAAGCATGGCGCTGAGATCGCGATCATTGGCAAGCGCCCTCATATCGAGACCAAGGCGCGTGCGAGTCAGAAGCAGAGTGATGGCAATGACCATGACGACGGCAAGAATGATGGCGATGATACGCGTAAAGGTCAGGCGCACGGCGAAAAGAGAGATGAACATCTGGTCGGTCGGGAATTGCAGGCGGCGCGGCAGCTCGCCCCAGATGACACCCATGATCGCGATCAGGATCAGCGCCGGTGCCAGGGTCCCGACGGCGCGCACGACGATATCGCGATGCGACAGCATGGGCGCGAGGACCCGACCATAAAGAAAACTGATCGTCGTCGAGACGGCAACGGCGGCGAGGATGGCGACGGGGAGCGGCATCTTCCACTCCAACAGTTGCCAGGCGCAATGCGCACCGATCGCGCCGAAGGCACCGAATGCGAAGTTGAGAACGCCAGTCGCCCGAAACAGGACGACCAGGCCGACGCCGGACAGCGCGTAAACGGCGCCGATCCCAAGCCCGGATATGATGAAAGGCAGGATGTTCATAAATCGATCCTTTCGGGTCGTTCGGTTCCGCGGATTTGCCGCGGAACCGAGACAAGCGTCTGGGCTCAGTTGATACCGGCGGACTTTTCAAAAGCACGCACGTCCTTCAGCTCCGGATCGGGCGATGGGGCGCAATCGGAAACGACTTTCCACTTTCCACCCTCGGCGACCGCCATGCGTGTCGTCGAATTGGCATTGTGGCGCGGCTGGCCATCGCCGAAATACCAGGGAGCGCAGAAGATATCGCTCCTGAAGTCCTTGATCTCGCGCACGGCGGCAGAAGCCGTCTCGCGGTCGATCTTGGCAGGGTCAAGCGTCATCAGTGCCTTTTCGGCGATGCGAGCTGCGAGGTAGCCAGCCTGAGCAAAGGTATCGCGCGGATCGGACTTCTGGCCGTACTGATCCATGACGGCGAGCCAGTTCTGATTATCCGGCGTCTGCGCGTTCAGATCGTTGAATTCCATGTTGACATAGAACTTGTCGTCCCAACCCGAACCAATGGTAGCTGGAACCGAGAGATCATAGGCCGAGGCCGCGCTGAGGAAGGTGATCGTCTGGTTGAGCCCCTGTTCTTCGGCAGCCGTCAGCAGTGGCACGGCCACGCCCTTCGACAGGCCAAGCACGATGACATCCGGCTTGCTTGCGGCCGCCTGCAGGATGATCGATGTGGCGTCTGCAGAGCCCGGATCCATAAGGATCGCCTGGGCCGCAAAGCCTTTTTCCTTGGCAAGCAGCATCACGCCGTCACAGGACCAGGTGCCGACATTCGGGATGTTCGGGCCGATACAGACGACGGACTTCGCATTCAGCTTGTCGAGCGCGTAGCCCATGGCGCCGAGCATCGAGACGCGCGGCCCGGCATTGGTCGGCGCATAATTCTCAGCAAAATAGCATTCGCGCGGCACGCCGACGCCGGCGACGACAAGGATGCCGGACTTCTTGTAGAAATCGGCATTGGCGCCGCACTCGACATAACTGGAATTGCCGACCATCAGCACGGCCTTCTCGTCGTTGACGAGCTTGGCGGCGAGCTGCGCGGCGATTTCCGGATTCCACTGATCGTCCTCGACCAGATATTTGACCGGCCGCCCCTTGATGCCGCCATTGGCATTCAGGCAATCAAAATAGGCCTTTGCCGCCTTGGTGGAGTTGGAAAAGTCATCCGGCCCGGTCTTGCCGGTAATGGCACCGATGATGATCGGCTCGCCGGTTGCCGGCTTGCCAGTGTTGTCGCCGCAGGATGCGGCCGCATGCACGCTGAATGCCGATGCGAGCGTCAGAAAAAGGCCGATTGCCAGCCCTCTTAGATTGATAGGCATTGTCTCCTCCAGTTTGTTGTCCCGCTCCCCACGGGCTCTTTTCTTCCCCGACGTCCGGCTCAGCCGGAAATCGCCTTTCCAGTCATGAAAGCCGCAGCCTTGGCCGCGATCATCATCGTCGGTGCATTGGTGTTGCCGGATACCAGTGTCGGCATGATGGAGGCGTCGCAAACGCGCAGACCCTCGATCCCACGGACCTTCAGATCCGGCCCAACGACGGCCATGCGATCGTCCGCCCGGCCCATACGGGCCGTTCCCGCCGGATGGAACACGGTCTTGCAGGACTGGCGAATGTAATCGCGGAGCGCTTCGGGATCTTTCTCGACGCCCGGCTTCGGCAGCACGCGGCGCTTGACCAGCCTGGCAAGCGCCGGCGCGTCGAGGATGCGGATCGCCGTTTCCACACCGCGCACCAGGGTTTCAAGGTCGGCCGGATCGGAAAGCAGGTTGGCATTGAAATCCGTCTGCTCGGTCGGATCGGCGCTCTTCAATCGTATCCAGCCGCGCGAGCGCGGCCGCAGATAGCATGGGCCGATACTCAAGCCGTGGCCTGGTTCCGGTTCACGATCGACGAAACCGATCAGAACAGGCAGGACGTGGAACTGCACATCCGGCTGGCCGGTGCCTGACGTATCGATGAAACCGCCGCATTCGACGACATTGGACGACAGCAGGCCGCGATGCGAAGTCAGATAGCGCAGCATATGGCCGGCGGCCCGCAGCCCCTTGTCATGGCCGAGGATCGAGATCGGTTCACGCGTCTCGCCCTGCACCGGCACCTCGAGATGATCCTGATAATTGGCACCGACACCCGGCAGATCGGCAACGATCTTGATGCCCAGCGAAGAAAGATGCGCGCCGTCGCCGACGCCGGACAGCTGGAGGATCTTCGGTGTTGCGATAGCACCTGCGGTCAGCGCGATCTCCCGGGACGCCCTGAAGACTGTGCCATCGAGCAGCTCGACACCGGCGGCCTTCTGCCCTTCGAACAGGATACGGCCGACCTTGCGCTCCGTCAGCACGGTCAGGTTCGGCCGCTTCTCCGCCTCGCGCAAAAAGGCCTGGGCCGAGCTCCAGCGACGACCGCCATAGGTGGTGCTCTGATAGAAGCCGACACCGGCCTGATCCGCACCGTTGAAATCATCATTATGCGGAATGCCGATTTCGGTCGCCGCCTTGATGAAAGCCTCGCTCAATGGATGGCGATGGCGCGGGTCCGAGACACGCAGACCGCCCTTTTTCCCATGGTACTGGCCGTTCAGCCGCTCATTGTTTTCCAGAGAACGGAAGGCCGGCAGCACATCCTCGTAGGACCAGCCCTGGCAGCCCATCTGCGACCAGGTATCGTAGTCGTTGCGATGACCGCGAATATAGATCATCGCATTCACGGAGCTGCCGCCGCCGAGCACATTACCCTGTGGCACGATGCTCGGACGCCCATTCAGGCCCTTGTCAGGGTTCGAGGCATAGGGATGGATGTCAATGCCCTTGCCCAGCACCTTGAAGAAGGTCGCAGGAATGTGGATCCATGGGTCGGAATCCCGGCGGCCGGACTCGATCAGCAGCACCTTATGCGCCGGATTTTCTGAAAGCCGATTTGCCAGCACGCAACCCGAAGAACCGCCACCGACAATGATATAGTCGTAAGTCGTCATGGCTCAGCTCAATACGGTCTGGATCGTGGTGAATTCCTTCAGCCCTTCCGCGCCGAATTCGACGCCGATGCCGGACTGCTTGACGCCGCCGAAAGGTGCGTTCGGCTGGATCGTGCCATGCTTGTTGATCCAGACCGAGCCGCATTCGAGCTGCATCGCGTAGCGCTTCGCCTTCTCGACATCGGAGGACCAGACGGAGCCGCCAAGCCCAGCAGGATTCTGGTTGGCGCGAGCAACCACTTCGTCGATGTCGCTGTAGCGGATGATCGGCAGGGCCGGACCGAACTGCTCCTCATCGACCAGGCGCACGCCATGATCTACATCTGCGACGAGCGTGATCGGATAGAAATAGCCCGGGCGATCCATCGGTGCGCCGCCGGTCAGGATGCGCCCGCCATTGGCGCGCGCATCCTCGACCAGTTCGCGCACCTTGTTGAACTGCATCTCGTTCTGCACGGGGCCGAGAATGCTTGCCTCGTCCAGCCCGTCGCCGACGGCGATCTTGGAAGCATAGTCCGCAAGACCACGGCACACTTCCTCATAGATGCTGTCATGCACGTAGAGACGCTTCAGCGCCGCGCAGGTCTGGCCATTGTTGATGAAGGCGCCCCAGAAGAGGCCCTCGATAACGGCCTTCGGATCGGCATCAGGTAAAACGACGCCGGCATCGTTGCCGCCAAGTTCCAGCGTGAGGCGTTTGAGGGTCGCAACCGCAGATGCCATGACCTTCTTGCCCGTTTCCGTCGAGCCGGTGAAGGTCATCTTGGCGATGCCGGGATGGGCGGAAAGGGCGGCACCAATCCTGTTTTCGCCGGTGACGACGTTGACGACGCCGGGTGGGAGAACCTCGTTCATGATTTCGACGAGACGGATGGTCGACAGCGGCGTCAAGGGCGACGGCTTGATGACGACGGTATTGCCAGCACGAATAGCCGGAACGATATGCCAGCACGCGATCATCACGGGCCAGTTCCAGGGCGTGATCGAACCGACGACCCCGATCGGCTTGCGATGCAGCTCGACGCGGCCTTCATTATCGTCCTGCAGGATCTCGATTGGCAGATCCAGCTCGGCGGTATGGCGCGTCCATGCCAGCGCGCCACCGATCTCGAAGCGAGAGCCGAGACCGTTGAGCGGCTTGCCCTGTTCGCGCGTGAGCAGCTGGGCCAGCTCCTCGGCGTGCTCGCTGATCTTTTCCGCAACGGCATGGCAGGCCGCCGCACGTTCCCCGCTCGATACCTGCGACCAGCCCTTGAAGGCTTGCGCGGCCGCGGCAACGGCGCGATCGAGATCCGCTTCGCCGGCAAGCGGCATAAAGCCAACCACGTCGCCATTCGACGGGTTTTTAACCGGTGCATGATGGGACGTGGCAACAGGCTCGCCACCGATAAGCAGGGTATACTGCTTCACGACATTTTCCTCCCGTGACTTTCGGGAGGACTATGGCCTTTGCCCCAAAACCCGTCTTGGGGAGAAACGCGCCTCGTCTTGGACTGAAGCGCAGTCTCGCGCTTCAGTCCAATCTATGCGCCGGCTCGGCGGCGCGCAGCAGCTCGCTCGGCGCGCAATCGAACAGCTCCTTGAAGCTGCGATTGAAATAGGAAATGTCATTGAACCCGGCCGAATAGGCGACTTCGGCTATCGTCGTCGGATTGCGCTGCTCCTTGAGCTGCTCGATCTTTTCCCGCGCAAAGCGCAGCCGCTTGTCCCGAATGACCGTCGTGCAGGTCATGCCCATGCCCTGAAAATCCTGCTGCAGAGTACGGATCGAAATGCCGAGCCGTGTCGCCAGCCATTTGGCGCTGAGGTCGCTATCGGTCAGATGCTTGTCGATGAGGATATCGACCATCTGCATGCGCTTGCTGGCACTTTCGTGCAGGGAATTCAGGCTTGCCGTCTGGGCGCCTGTGGAGAGGAATGCCTGGCGGGTCGTGTCGAACATCAGCTGGCGAAGATAGGGCGAAGCTGCTTCATTATCCGGCGTGGTCATCATCTTGGCGATCAATGCACGCAGCATCATTGCCATCGGATCGCTCGCCTCGAGCTTGCGCGCAATATCAAAATCGATCTTGCTCTCGGAATACATCAGCTGCCGGGGCAGATGCAGCGACAGGTGATTGGAAAAGTGCCCGCGGAAATAGAAAGTTGTCGGTCGCGTGGAGTCGACAAGAATGCATTCGCCGACATCGAGGATGTTCTGCTGGCCGGAATGCTCGACGCCGCAGACGCCTTCCAGCTGCAGGATCAGGAACAGGTGCTCATTGGCGTCGCGGCGAATGTCATCCCAATCGCGATGAACATAGTCGAGATCATTGGAAACATGGGCGAATTCCATGCCGCAGACGTCGATGCGGCTGGCCATGCCTATGACGCTATCACCGCGCTGCACCGTGTGCGGATTGAAGTTGCCGCAAATGCTCTGAAGATCGTCAACCCACTGGTCGTAGGGCGTCGGCGACCAGGTCCGGTCGACCAGGCTGCGATTTTGTAGCAGGTCCAACTCCGCCTCCCAACAGTGTCAGCACCGCGGAAGACTGCTACAGATCTCCTGACGCGTCAATCAAATACTTAACACATTAACAAAATCGAAGGGGCCTCATTCCTCGCCGGCCGGGCCGTTCTCCAATTTCAGCGAGGCAAGCTCCTCCAGCATATCGAGCAGCTTCTCCACCCGCTCTTCGCCGAAACGGGCATCGATATCGGCATAGACTTTCTGGCTTTCCGGCATGACGTCCTCGACGATCGCCTGCCCTGCCGGGGTGATCTGCAGCAATACTCTGCGTCCGTCGGCATCATCCTTGTGCTTGGTGATGAAGCCGCGCTCCTCAAGCGAGCGGATCATGCGCGTGAGGCTTGGCGCTAGAATGGATGCCTTGTCGGCCAATTCGGTCGCGTCAAGCTGGCCGCCTTCATAGAGAATGCGAATGACACGCCACTGCTGCTCGGTTACGTCATGCGCCGCCAGGATTGGCCGGAAATGGCTCATGACCGCTTCACGGGCACGCAGAAGTCCGATCGCCAGCGAGCGGCGGCGATCGCGCAGCGGCCGCTTAGCTTGTTTTGCTGCGGTTTCAGGTTCGGGGCGCGGCCTCACGCCACTGTCTGTTCTGTTTTGCATCTTTTGCATGTTCGCTTCGATTACGGCCCTCACTGATTAACATGAGAATCATTCAAAGCAAGGCGATCGCATGATATCGATCAAAGCCGACGGCAAGGATCGTCGCCGCGCGGCGCGCTTTCTCGCAATGGACTACGGCACCTGTACCAGGCGGCCGCTGCCTCTGATTTCGGAACGCCGCAGCACCGGATGTCCGTAGAGTTCGATATTGCCGCTTCCGCTGATCGAGATGTCTGCATCCGCCGCAGCGGCGACTTCCGCATCGCCGCTGCCATGAATTCTGATCTTCACGGATTGAGCGGCCAGGTCCTTGAGACGTGCAGTGCCCGAACCCGATACATCCAGATCGACCGAGCGTGCGCTTCCCGTGGCCGTGACGCTGCCGCTTCCGGAGATCCTCAGGCGCAGATCTGCCTGATCGAGCTGCGACAGAGCGAGATCGCCGCTGCCCCGCACCCTCCAATCAGTGACGAGCGGCCCCGACAGGCTGACATCGAATTTGGAGTTGGACCAACCCGGATTGCAATCCATGCTCAGCCTCCCGCCCTCGAGCCGCACATGATCGAGAAGTGCGGGATCGCCGGTGATGACGGCCTCCGCCTTTCCGCCCGGCTGATAATGAACGGAGGCCGGGATATCGATCGTCAGGCTGCCACTGGAGCTGAAAGGCAGGATAACCTGCTGCCGGCCGGAAGCCGCAGATCCGCAGCTGGATTGCATGCCACCCCACCAATGCGCTGCGTTTGCCCAATCCGGCCCGGAAAGTCCGATGCCGAGCGCAAGAAAGACGAATGCACAAATCAGTCCGGTCGTCGCGACAGTCGCCAGCTTCCCGTTCATTGTCCTTTTCCTCCAACGATGTGCAGTCCGGCGCTCAAGCTCGACCTTCGTCCACTTGCGCCAGGCGGAAATGCAGGCGGGCATATTGCCCGATCATGCGGATACCCAAACTCAAACCCATCAGCAGCAAAGCGCCGCCACCCACGAAGCAGCTCACCAGCCCGGCACCGACAAGCAGGCGGGCCAGCATGCCGACGGAAGGCAGGCCGATATGGAACAACACGGTCGTGACGATGATCTTCAGGCCAACGGCGCCGACGGCCACCAATGCGATCGCAAGGCCGAGCGTGACGAATATTGCCGCAAACAGCAAAGGCAGCAGGAAGAAGATATCGACGATGGCAAGGCCGGCCAGCGCCATCATGGCAGCCAACAGGTTCGGCACGCTCCAATGCGCCTCGAAGCGGCGCAGTCCGACATCCGCACGCAGCTCTCGCGCAATCCTGGCCGGATCGCCGAGAGCGGCGGAAACCTCCTCCTCGCTTCGGCCAGAGGCCTCGGATTCGGAAAAATGGGCGGCATAGTCGGCCACGATATCATCGACCTCGTGAGGAGGCAGGCCTGCAAGTCCCAATCTCAGCGTGCGCAAAAATGCTTCCCTGGTCACGGCAAATCCTCGAGTAGCTTGTCGACGGAGCCTGCTAGCGAGCGCCAGTCGCGGCGATGCGCTTCGAAAATCGAGCGCCCCAGCGGCGTGAGCCGATAATATTTACGCGGCGGCCCGTTGCTCGACTCGACGATGCGGGTCGCAACCAGTCCGTCATTCTGCATCCTGCGCATCAGCGGATAGATCGTTCCTTCGCCCATGCCGACCGCAGCAACCAGCGTACTCGCAATTTCATAGCCGTAGCTTTCGCCCCGCGAGAGCACGGCCAGGACGCAAAGATCGAGCACGCCCTTCCGCAATTGAACTTGGATCGAGTCAGTCATGAACGCCTCAGCTTTACAGAACGAATATAACAAGCTATCTGTTTATGCAAGGTAGCTGGATGGTTTTTCGCAGCCGGCATGCGGCGTCCTCGCGTGGTCGTCTGGCCTACTACGGACCGGCACACCTTGCCGTCTCAGCCATTGCGCAGCGTATATTTCTGTTTAAATGGAGCAGTTGTCATGATCCGCTTTAGCCTTGCCCTCGCGGCCGCGCTCTTTCTTGTCGCGTCATCGGGATATGCGGCAGGTTTGAAATTCATTCGCATCTCAGGTGATGGGGATAATCCGGCGATCGACGCCGCCATATGGTCTCCTTGCACAACCCCTCCCACCGAAGTGAAGATCGGAGCTCTGGCAATACCGGCAACGCCGGATTGTCCAATTGCAGGCAAGGAGCTGCCACTCATCATCGTCTCGCATGGCTATGGCGGCTGGTATCTCGGCCATCACGATACCGCAGAAGCGCTTGCCGACGCTGGCTTCATTGTCGTCGCCATCAATCATCCGCACGCCAATCATGCCGACATGAGCCGGGCAAACGGTCTTGGCGTATTGATCGAGCGACCTGCCGATATCAAGCGGATCGTCGATTTCGTGCTTGGTGCCTCCCCCGATGCTGCGAGGATCGATCCGCAGCGGATCGGCTTCTACGGATTTTCCCAGGGCGGATATACCGGTCTCGTCGTTGCGGGAGCCAATCCGGATTTTACCAAGCTGCCTCCACGCCGTTCAGATCCAAAAGCAGCCGGCTGCCCGCCAGCGGACCATGCTCAGCCTCCGCGGCGACAACCGCTACCACAATCATTGACCCACGACCCCCGTATCAAGGCAGTCGTTGTAGCTGACCCGCTGAGCATCGTCTTCCAGACTGTGGACAGCGTGAAAGATGTCAGAGTTCCGCTTCAGCTTTGGGGCTCGGAACTTGGAGGGGGTGGTGGAGCATCTCCCGAAAATGTCGCGACGCTTGCGCGCCTATTGCCGGAAAAGCCTGATTTTCGGATCGTCCCCAATGCCGTGCATTTGTCGTTTCTGACGCCCTGCCCGGAAATACACCCATCGTCCGATGCCTGCATCGACGCGCCGGGGTTCGATCGCATCGCGTTTCATAGGCAGTTCAACGCCGCGGTCGTCGCATTTTTCCGCCAGCACCTGATGAAACCGTAACAGCGAAGGTGTCCGCGTGTCGAACGCCGTCGAATTATGCGCAGACATTATCAGTGTTGAAACTCGTCCGCGAATCCGATCAGATCAAGACATGACGAAAACGATACGCATTGCGGCGGCTCTGGTGTTGCGCCCGGACGGGAAGACATTGCTCGTGCGCAAGCGCGGTACCGCTGCCTTCATGCAACCCGGCGGCAAGATGGAGCCGCAGGAGACGCCGGAGACGGCGCTGATCAGGGAACTCTTCGAAGAGCTGGGGCTTACCGCAGAGGCTAAGGATCTGATTTTTCTTGGCGGTTTCCAGGCGCCAGCTGCCAACGAGCCAGACCATACCGTCGTTGCAGATATATTCCGGTTGCATGTGGGCGATACGGCAATCACGGCAGCGGCAGAGATCGAAGAGATCCGCTGGGTATCACCCCAAGATCCGGGAGATATCACCATGGCGCCGCTGACCGAACATCATGTCCTGCCATTCCACCCGCAACGGTCACATCCACGATGTGACTGACATCCAACCCAGGCAAGGCGAAAGCCGGCAGGTCCCGCACCGTTCTTGGCAAACAGATATTTGAACGCCGGCGCCTCGCATCTCCTGAAGGCGTGCAATTTGAATATTGTGGTAAAATGAGAATATAACAGTTCTAAACTTCTATCGCCTGATATTTACTATGAAAATAAACCAAGGACAAAGAATATCCAAAGTCACGTCAATTTTTATTGAAAGCAAAAACAACATTGGATACATAAATAAAAAACATTGCGTGAGGCCGAAAATGAAAAGGGAAAATACTGCCAGCCATGAAAGGTATATTGAGCTCACGAGCAAGATTGTCTCTGCCTACGTACTTCGCAATGCGACAACGCCGGAAGACTTACCCAGGCTCATCACGGAGACTTATTCTGCGCTGACAGGCTCTCAGCAGGCGGCCTCATCAACGACGGCGGTGGAAAAGCTGCTGAAGCCGGCCGTGCCGATCAAAAAATCCATAACAGACGACTATCTGATCTGCCTCGAAGACGGCGGAAAATACAAGTCGCTCAAGCGGCACCTGAACAGCAAATACGGTCTGACGCCCGAAGAATATCGAAGGAAATGGGGCTTGCCCGCGGATTATCCGATGGTCTCGGCCTCCTATGCAGCCACAAGATCGACGTTGGCAAAGCAGGCTCTCTTGGGCCATACGAAAAACCTGACCGACATTCCTCCGGCGGTCGAACCACCACGGCGCCAGCGGAAGGCCGGCTAATCCGGATCGTTTCGTCACGCACCATAACCATGCCGCCCGTTTTTCGAACGGGCGGTTTGCTTTTTGCATGAACAAAACTGATCACGGGCTGGGGTATAAATTCAGGACCGCCCCTTGGCAGTGGGCTGGCACCTCATGATTTCGCTCGCCAGCCTGGATGCGATCCGCTCGCAGCTGTTAAGACGTTTCGATCGTCCTGGCATTGACCGTGATGGCGCGGCCGGCGAACCAACCGTTGATCGCGGCACCGAGGCCAAGCAGCAGGAATAGGACGGAGCTCCATGCGAAGCTTCCAGTCCAACCATGGATCATGCCGACCACCAGCGGACCGATCGCAGCAAGCAGGTAACCCACGAATTGCGCCATGCCGGAGAGATGCGCGGCAACATGCGCATCGGGCGATCGCAATACGATGACAGTCAGCGCCACCGCGATCAATCCGCCCTGCCCGATGCCCTGAAGCACGGCCCAGAACCAGACCGTCCAGAGCGGAGCAAAGAGCAGCCCCAGCAAGGCGACGACGGCAATTGTGCAGAGGATGACATTGATCGCGCGCTGATCTCTACCCTTGACGGCGATATGAGGCGCCACCAAGCAGGCGGCCGCCTGCACCATGACCGAGGCAGATACGATGACGCCAGCCGTCACGCCGTCGAGACCACGTTCACGCAGAATGGGCACCAGCCAACCAAAGACGCAATAGGCGAGCGCCGATTGCAGTCCCATGAAAAGCGTTACCTGCCAGGCGATGCGGTCGCTCCACAAACCGGTAACACGAAAGCCGGCGCGCCGCGCCTGGCTGCGCGCACCGATTACCTGCGGCAGCCAGAGAAGTCCGACGGCAAAGGCAGGCAAGGCCCAGACGGCCAGCGCGCCGCCAAGCGAACCGCCGAGAGCATGCTCGACGGGAAGCGTGAAGCCGGCCGCACTTGCAGCTCCCGCGCATAGCGCCATCGTATAGCAACCCGTCATAAGCGCCGCCTTATCGGGAAAATCGCGCTTGACCACGCCCGGCAACAGGACATTGCCGATAGCAATGCAGGCGCCGGCCAATGCGGTGCCCAAGAACAGCAGCGAAATCGAAGAAAAGCCTCGCAGCGCCGTGCCCAGCGCGAGCAGGAGAATGACACCGAGCAGGACGCGCTCGGTCCCCACGCGCTGCGCCAGCCTTGGCGCAAGCGGTGAAAACAGCCCCATGCAAATGACGGGCAAGGTCGTAAGGATACTGGTGCCGAAGGCGGAGAGGCCAAGACCGGTCCGTATCTCCGGCAAGAGCGCCGATGCGCTGGAAAAAACCGGCCGCAGATTGAAAGCGATGAGCACAAGGCTCGCACCCAGCAAAAACCTGCCGATCGGCGACTTGCCTCCATGCGGCAGCGGTGCGGGAACTTCATCAGCCTCGGCATCGATCAATTCGACGGAGGCGAGATTTTGCGAGGACATGGTCATGACATAAGCAACCGATCAAGTGTAGCGACGATGGGGGCCATGAAGCGGCGCACAGCTCTATCGGCCGCTTCGGGGCTGCCGGTTTCGATGGCGTCGACGATAGCGATATGCGCCTGCATATCCGGCTCGGGGATATCCTCGCCGAGCGTCGCCTCGATGGTCTCGGCAATCGATAGAGAGAAGAACTCGTAGATTTCGATCATCGCCCTGTTCTGCGAGGCCGCGACGACAGCCTTGTGGAAGGCAAGGTCACGCTCGATGAACGCCGCCTTGTCGCCGCCGGCATAGTTGCCGCGAGCAACCAGCAAGGCGCGCAATTGCGAAACGGCTTCAGGGGAATGACGTAAGGCTGCAAGCCTTGCTGCCTCGACCTCCAGCGCAAGCCGGGCCTCGAACTGGTCTCTCAATCCGGCGCGGCGGGCCATGTCCAGTGGCCGACCAACATCTGTGTTCGACCGGACATAGGTCCCGGACCCCTGCCGTGTCTCGAGATAGCCCTGAGATACCAGGACCCTCACCGCCTCACGAACCGTGCCGCGGCTGACGGACAGCATGGACGAGAGGGAGGCCTCGTTGGGCAGCTTTTCGCCAACGAGCCAGCGGCGGCTGGTAATCTCGCTGCGAATTGCCTCCACGGCCGTATCCGCAAGCGTCGTTTTGGTCAGAGCGCGCATGGTTGGATTTCATTAAGTCATCGGATGACTTTATCACTTAGTCAATCGATCGTCTTCAGTCAATCGTATTTTCAGCAAGGCGAACAATCGGTTGGCTACGGCGATGTGGCGGCGATGGCGAAACCGAAGGCGGGGATGCAAGTCATAGGCGGATCCGGGATCTGGCAGAGCACCCGAAATCATGGCGAAGGGCTTGCAGCAGATTTGACGCTGGCTGGAGCTTCTCGGAATGAAATAATGCCTGTCCTATGGCATGAAATCCCTATTTGATGGCGCCCGAACGAGCCATGGCCGCCAGGCCGATCGCCGCTACCAGAGAGAATGCCGCCGGGAGGTAGAAAACGTTCGGAAGCCCGAGATAGGCAACGCCGACACCTCCCACACCGCCGCCAAGGGCGCTGGCGAGCGCCGAGGAGCTCATGAAGATCGCCGAAGCCGTCGCGACTGCATTCGGGAGCAATCTTTGAGCAACGATCAGTCCGAGGACCATGTAGAGGCCCCAGACTCCGCCCATCAGAATCTGGCCGGCAAACATGCCCATGGCCGTTGGCCAGGCAGCAAAACAGAGGTTGGCCATGACGCCGCAAATCGCGGCGACACACATCATCCATAAGATGCCGATCCGTCGCGCCAGCACGACACTGAAGGGCATAAGGATGAGTTCGATGAATGGCTGCGTTCCTATCACCGAGCCTTGAATGGAGGGATCAAGCTTGAGCTGGTCCTGCATATAGAGCAGCAGGAATCCGTATTTGATCGGCTCGCCGGCATAGACGAGGACGTAGAGACCTGTAAAGGCCAGCAGCGGCAGCATCTCGGACCAGTCGACGTGACCAATGGCATCGGTCTTCTTGTCGGCTCGCTGCCCCGGACCAACAAGCGCATGTAGTGTTCCGAGCGGCAGGATCTGCGCGAAGAAACAGATCGCCGTTCCCCACAACATGGCGCGAAGCCCGATTTCGACAGCAAACCAGGCGCCAAGAAACGGCCCGATGACCCAGCCCGCGGTCAAAGCCATGCGGATGATGGCCACGACGCTGTCATTCGCACCGGCACCCTTAACTTTGAGATCGTCATGGATGGCGGTGAAGAGCTGCGAGGTGGCAGATCCGGAAAAACCCAGAATGACGGTGCCGATCACGAACGGCATCCATGGTTGCATCGAAAGGGCGATCCCCGCCCAACCAACAGCGCCGGCAACGGCACAAAGCCGAAAAAGACCAAGACGCCTTCCAGTTCTGTCGGAATAGCTGCCAACAAGATAGCCGGCAATCGGTGCGGTGAGACCGGTCAGATAATAGAGCCCCGCCACTGGCAAAGACGTCCCAAGTTCCTTGACGAGGAAAAGAACGATCTGCGGCAGCGAGGCGGATGTTGCAAGCCCGGAGAGAAACAGCGCAAGCGTCGCGCCGCGATACAGCGGCGAAACCCATACCTGCTGGATCGCCGTGGCCCTGCTGGAGGTCGTCGGGGATTGCGCGTCCATAGCCCCATCCGTCTTAACGGTTGTCGAAACGAGTTTGCCGGTTGATCGGCGGGACGCCCTGATCGATTGCAGCAAAAGCGAATTCTGCTGTCCGATGAACCTCACGCCTACGTCCGGGGTGTTGCATATCCTTCGATCAAAGCGGATCGGGAGGCAAATGGTTACATGGAGCTTGGACCCATCTCGCAGAGATTGTCCACACCATTCATCATATCAATTATAGTAACCGGACTCAGCCCGGCATTGCTCTCGAATAGGCTGCCAGAATGAAGCGCTCGGCCTGGAACAGATATTTCTCCAGCGCGTCGGCAGCACTCGCCGGCGCCCCCTCCTCCAGATGCGCAAGAATAGTCGCGTTTTGGCCGACATAGGGAGCATGCAGATATTCGGGATCGCGGATCAGCCCGAAGACAAGGCGCAGTTCAAGCGAGATCTGCGCATAGAAGGCTGAAAGCCGAGGACTATCAGCAAGCTCGACGATCGCGGCATGAAAGGCGATATCAGCGCTGCCGACCTCCAGCCATTCGCCACGATCACGATGCTGCACGGCAGCCTCGATGGCAGCACGCATCTTGTCGACGCTTGGATGGCGGTGATGCGCATTGGCAAGCGCCGAACACTCAATCAGGCGGCGAATATGGAAGATATCCATGATCGTGGAGATGCTCGGAGTGGACACGAAGACGCCGCGATTGGCTTCATGACGCAGCACGCCCTCTTTCGTCAGCAGCCGGAAGACTTCGCGCAGCGTGTTGCGCGAGACCTGTAGCTCCTCGCAAAGAGCTGCTTCGGACAGGTGGCTACCCGGCGATAGCATACCGCTGATCACGCGCTCACGAATGCGGGCAGCTGTCAATTCCGCCAGCGTCTGCCCCGCCTCAGCGACCGATGTCGGCTCGATGCTCGCAAGATTTGTCTGCTTCATTTGCTCTCCCGGCGCCTGCACTCAATCGTCTTCGATGTCCGGCCATATCAGGCGTTTGCTGAGAAGCGTACAGCGTTCTCATGCTTGTCTGCAGCAGTCGCACCACCCCAACGGCAAGTCCGCTGGACGATTTTATGCAGATTTGTCCCCATTTTTGATTGGCAACACGAAAATTGTTGAACAATATAGACCAGATTGTTGTTTGATGCTATCTCATGCCTAACAAATATAATGGGAACGCGGATACAGATGTTCATAAGACGCCTGTTTTGTAGAAAAACATCGCCAGCCTTTGCCAGGCCGCAACGGGTGTCCGCATGAGCATGCTACTATCCGGCTGTGGCGGCGATCCCGGTGAGCGCACCTGCATCATCGACGCAAAGTGTGACACGGCAATCGTCTCCGATGTCATGAACGACCTGCCCAATATCGAGGTAAGCGCATGACGGCTGCTACAGGCGACAACAAACCGCTTCTGTCTGTAGCGGATCTGACTGTGCGGTTCGGCGAAAACCGCGTCGTCGAAGGACTTTCCTTTTCGGTCGAGCCGGGGCGAACGCTCGCCGTCGTCGGCGAATCCGGCTCCGGCAAATCAGTGACCTCGCTTTCGGTCATGCGGCTTGCCGATATGATGGGCGCGCGCTTCGAGACTGGCAGCATCCTCTTCAACGGCAAGGATCTGCTGAAGCTTTCGCAGAAGGAGATGCGCGCAGTTCGCGGCAAGGAGATCGCCATGATCTTCCAGGAGCCCATGACCTCGCTCAACCCTGTCTTCACCGTCGGCGACCAGATCTGCGAGGTCCTTCTCCTTCACGAGAAGATCGGCAAGTCCGCCGCAATGGCGGAAGCGCAGCGCCTGCTGGAGATGGTGCGTCTGCCGGATGCGCAGGCACTGTTGAACCGCTATCCGCATCAGCTTTCCGGCGGCATGCGCCAGCGCGTGATGATCGCCATGGCGCTTGCCTGCCGCCCGAAGCTGCTGATCGCCGACGAGCCGACGACTGCCCTTGACGTGACGATCCAGGCGCAGATCCTCAACATCATGCGGGACCTGCAGAAGGATCTCGGCATGGGCATGATCTTCATCACCCATGACATGGGCGTGGTGGCCGAAATGGCCGACGATGTCGTAGTCATGTGGAAGGGCAAGAAGGTCGAGGAAGGCCCGGTTCGCGAGATATTCGCCAATCCCAGGCACCCTTATACGAAGGCGCTTCTCGCCGCAGTGCCGAAGCTTGGCAGCATGACCGGTCAGGATTTTCCAAAGCGCATGCCGCTGACTGTCCTCGACGGCGGCGAGCCGAAGATTGTCGGTGAGGAACGGGTCCAGAATACTGCCCGCTACGACCAGCAGCCGCTCCTGTCCGTGCGCGACCTCTTCGTGCGCTTCGATATCAAGAAGAATATATTCGGCCAGGTCACGCATCGCTGCAGTGCCGTCCAGAAGGTCGCTTTCGATATTCATCCCGGTGAAACCCTGGCCCTCGTCGGCGAGTCCGGCTCCGGCAAGTCGACGATCGGCCGCACCATCCAGCAATTGCAGAAAGCGCGTTCGGGCGAAATCACCTTCAACGGCAAGAGTTTTGCCGCCATGTCGGCGCTGGAGCGATTCCGCCTGCGGCGCGACGTGCAATATATTTTCCAGGATCCGTTCGCCTCGCTCGACCCGCGCAAGACGGTGGGTTTCTCGATTGCGGAGCCGATCAACACCCATGGCATCATATCCGGATCGAAGGAGGTTCGCCGCCGAGTGGACGAACTTCTTGAGCGCGTCGGACTGACGCCGGCTCATGCCGATCGCTATCCGCACGAGTTTTCCGGCGGGCAGCGCCAGCGCGTCTGTATTGCCCGTGCCCTGGCCTCCGATCCCAAGCTCATCATCGCCGACGAGGCGCTTTCCGCGCTCGACGTGTCGATCCAGGCGCAGATCATCAATCTCTTGATGGATCTCCAGGCGGAACGCGGGCTCGCCTATCTGTTCATCAGCCACGACATGGCCGTCGTGGAAAAGATCAGCCATCGCGTTGCCGTCCTCTATCTCGGCCAGATCATGGAGATCGGCAGCCGCCGCCAGGTCTTCGAAACACCGATGCATGCCTATACGCAACGCCTTCTCTCGGCCGTGCCGATCGCCGATCCAACGCAGGAGCGCAGAACCACCTTGCTGGAGGGCGAGATCCCCAATCCCGTCCGCCGCGTCGGCGACGAGCCGCCGATCCTGGTTCACGAGGAAATCACCTCAGGCCACTTCATCGCCAAGTGCGCCTGAACGACCACCAACCACTGCATCGATCTGAAGAGGAAACAGGTTCAATGAAAACAATAAAATGGGGATTGAAGACCGCTCTGACGGCACTTGTCATGTCAGGCGTCGCGATCAGCGCCGCTCCGGCCTTCGCGGCCGGCAAGCTGACGGTTTCGTCGTCGCAGGATCCCGGCAGCTGGGACCCGATCGACACGTTCCTCGTGGCATGGGCTGCCGTTTCGACCAACATTTTCGACGGCCTTACCTATCGTGGCCCCGATCTCAAGCTGGTACCGGGTCTTGCCGAATCCTGGGAAGAGCTGGATCAGGGCAAGCGTATCCGCTTCAAGCTCCGCCATAACGTGAAATTCCATGACGGCGAGCCCTTCAATGCCGAAGCGGTGAAGTTCACCTTCGACCGCCTGCTCGGCGAACAGGGCGCCAAGGGACCGCAGCGCTCGAACTACACGGCTATCGAAAGCGTTGATATCATCGACGACTACACGGTCGATATGAAGCTGAAAACGCCCGATCCGGTGCTTTTGACGAAGCTTGCCGGCTATGGCGCGATGATCGTGCCGCCGAAATATATCAAGGAAAAGGGGGAGGATTACTTCAACCTCAATCCGGTCGGCACCGGCGCCTTCAAATTCGTTTCCTATACGCCGAAGGTGAACATCAAGCTCGAAGCCAACCCGGATTATTGGGGCGGCGCACCGAAGCTCTCCGAACTGGAATATCGCTTCATCAGCGAGCCGGCGACCGCCGTTGCCGAGCTTCAGGCCGGCCGCGTCGATATCGTCATCCCGCCGACCATCCCGATCGGCATGCTGCCGGTCATTCAGGGTGACTCCAAGCTGGAAATCGCCAGCGTTCCCGGCCCGACGGTCGATGCACTGCGCTTCAACACCCGCGACGGCATCACGGCCGATCCGCGCGTGCGCAAGGCGATCATCATGGCAGTCGACCGCGACACGATTGTCAAGTCGATCCTTGCAGGCCAAGGCACCGAGATCGTCAGCTTCCAGAATTCGCTTTCCTTCGGCTACGATGCCGATCTGAAGCCGCTTCCCTATGATCCGGCAGGCGCCAAGAAGCTGCTCGCCGAAGCCGGTGTGAAGCCGGGCGCGGCATTGCAGATCGACATTCGCGGCAACGACGCGACCATGAACGAGGTGGCGCAGGTCGTGGCAAGCTATCTGCAGATGGTCGGCCTCACCGCCACCATCAAGCCGTATGAAACCAACGTTCTGCTGAACGACATCATCCCGCAGGGCAAGACCGGCGCGATGTTCCAGCAGAAGTGGGGTGGCTGGACCTTCGACTACGACAACACTGCCTATTCCATGTATCACTCCGGCGAAAAGTGGAACCCTTACGAAAAAGATGCCGCTCTGGACAAGCTCTTGGAATCGCAGCGCCCGCTCACCGATCGCGCCGAGCGCGAAAAGGTGCTGAAGGACATCGGCAAATACGTCGCTGATAAGGCGCTCGAACTGCCGCTCTACAACAGCAATGCGATCTACGGCGTCAGCAAGCGCGTCAAGGGCTTCGTGCCCGCTCCGGATACCCGCATCAAGCTGAACGAAGTCACCGTCGACTAATCATCAAGCATGACGCCGCCGGCACGGCCGGCGGCGTCATCCGAAAGCTCTCGGGGTAAGAACGTGGCCGGTTTTCTCATCAAGCGATTGCTGCAGGCGATTTTCGTCGTAATCGCCATCACCCTTCTCGTCTCATTCGCCATCCGCCTCACCGGCGACCCGGCCGTGATGATGTTTCAGGGCGGCGGCAGCATGACCGAAGACGACCTGGCCCGTATCCGCACAGCCCTTGGCACGGATCAACCTTTCCTCGTGCAGTATTTCACCTTCCTGAAGGGGCTGCTGACGCTCAATTTCGGCCGCAGCTTCACCGGCGGTACACCGGTCTCGCAACTGATCGCCAATGCTCTGCCCGCCACGCTGCTGCTCGCCTTCATCTCGATGGTGGTATCGATCGCGCTCTCCATCCCACTCGGCATCAAGGCGGCGACGGCACGCGGCAAGACGGCGGACCAGGTGATCCGCGTTCTCTCGCTCCTCGGCCTCTCCTTCCCGAACTTCTGGCTGGCGCTGATGATGGTGCTATTGTTTTCCATCACGCTCGGCTGGCTGCCGCCGAGTGGCATGGTCGGCATTTCGAGCTACGTCATGCCGGCCGTGACGATGGGCGTCATCCTGACGGCGACCAATGTGCGCCTGGTGCGGACCGCCATGCTGGAGACGCTGCAATCGCAATATATCATGGTCGCGCGCGCCAAGGGCCTTAGCGAAAGCAAGGTGCTCTACAAGCATGCGCTGCGCAATTGCGCGATACCGCTCATCACCTATTTCGGCATTCAGTTCGGCGGGCTGCTCGGCGGCATCGTCGTCATCGAGCGCGTCTTCAACTGGCCCGGCCTCGGCACGCTGGCATTCGACGCCGTCGGCGCCCGTGACTACCCGGTCTTGCAGGGCGTAATCACCGTGCTGGCGCTCTTCATCATCGGCGTCAATCTCCTCGTCGACATCGCCTATGGCCTCGTCGATCCCCGTATCCGCACGGAGTAACGCTGATGGCCGCCACAGTTTCTCACCGTTCGCGCTTCTACAGCTTCGAATTCATATTCGGTGTATTGCTCACGGCTGTCATTTGCCTTGCCGTGCTGCTCTCTGACGTGCTTTTTCCAGGCGGCGCGGAAAAGATCGATCTGATGGCAAGGCTTGCAAGGCCCTTCGCCAGCCTCGCCCATCCTTTTGGCACTGATCCCCTCGGCCGCGATGTGCTAGCCCGCGTTGTCGCAGGCGGCAAGATATCGCTGACCGTCGGCCTGACTTCGGTCCTTGGCGGCGTTGTGCTTGGCGTGCTTGTGGGGCTTGCCGCAGGCTACTATCGTGGCATCTGGGATATGCTGCTGATGCGCTTTGCCGACGTCCAGCTTGCCATGCCCTTCATCCTGCTGGCGATCACCTTCATCGCCATTGTCGGCGGCAGTCTCACCAACACGATCATCCTGCTGATCGTATCGCAATGGGTGCAATATGCGCGCCTCGTGCGCGGTTCCGTGCTCAGCCTACGCGAGCGGGAATTCATCCTCTCGGCACGCGCGATCGGCGTCAAAGACTGGCGCATCATCTTCCAGCACCTGCTGCCGAACCTCATCGGACCGGTGATCGTATTGATGACGCTGAACATCGCCACCAACATTCTCCTGGAAAGCAGCCTGACCTTCCTCGGACTGGGCGTCGACCCGACAATTCCGAGCTGGGGCGGCATGCTGGCCGATGGCCGCACCTATCTGCAGACGGCGTGGTGGGTGAGCCTTTTCCCGGGCGTCGCAATCCTTTTGACCGTGCTCGGTCTCAATCTCCTCGGCGATTGGCTGCGCGACAGCCTCGACCCAACAGGCAGAACGACAAGGTAGATATCATGACCGTGATTTTCGAGAGACGTTTTGAGCGCACGCTATCGCGCCTTGTTGCCGATGCGAAGCCTGGCCAGAACTTCGAGGCATGGACTTTCGATGATCGTCAGAGCCGCCAGCAGGCTGAGCGTACGCTCGCGGAAAAAGGCATAAAGGCTCGCATTCGCAGCGCCTACAAGCCGCTGGTCAATGCCTTCATCGAGGAAATCGACCTGCATGATGTGAATGCGATCGAGATCCGCTATCCAGTTCACCCTAACGCACCGGAAAACCGCTTCCGCCTGGAAGCCTATCCGCTGGCGGCGATGGTCGGAAATCGCAAGATCACCTTCGGTGCGCGAACCGACAGCGATTTTCACTATAACGTCCTGCTGAAGAGCAATGCCGGCCAGGAACGCCAATTGAAGGTGCTGGCGCCGAATCGCGTCCATATCGATGCCGCCGGCGAAACGAGCGTTTCTCCAACCGGCTGGCTCGTGCCGGACGGCAATGCGACGGGCAACCGGCTCGCCACCGATTATGAACAACTCTTCGAGGAGACCGTTGCCGCGGTCACACGCTTCGACTGGGGCGCAAGCGAACCCTATTTCGAGGAACTGAACATTCGCGTTGCCCTGCCGGCGCTGGACGAGGCCTTGCCTGTCGGCGACGAAGTCATGAGCCTTCGCGAGGCGCTGCATGAAGACTTCTATTTCTCGCTGCTCGAATTCTTCCAGAAGAAATCCGGCCGCCCCCTCGGCGACCGTGGCTTGAAGCCGGGGCAGATCGTTCCGCAAATCCTGCAGTCCTCTGGCCAGATTTCCGTCCAAGTGGAAACGCAACCACTGACGTCTCGCTATTCGGATGGCCCGGAACAGCAGATCGAGATGGCAACGGAACCACTTGCTGTGCAGCAGATCGAGGCCGAGCTTGACAAGATCGGAGGCGAAGCATTCGAGGCCGTCACACGCTCTGGCCGCACAGTTCGAGCGCGCTACATCAAGGGCAGCGACGCGGCCGTGATGATCAGCGGCGGGCAGCACGCCAACGAGACGACTGGCGGCGCGGGCGCGCTGCGGGCAGCGCGGCGGCTGGCAGGGGTCGAAGGCGCGCATTTCACCATCTCGCCGCTGGAAAATCCGGATGGCTACGCCCTTCATCAGCGTCTGCGCCAAGACAGCCCGCGCCACATGTATCATGCCGCCCGCTACACCGCGCTTGGCGACGATCTCGAATATCGGACCGAAGAGACTGCCGGCCCCTATCTCTTCGAAAAGAAAATCCGCTTCCAGGCGGAAAGGCTGAGCGGCGCGCGGCTGCACGTCAACCTGCATGGCTATCCGGCGCATGAATGGACGCGGCCGCTCTCCGGTTATGTCCCACGCAACTTCGCCATGTGGACGCTGCCGAAGGGCTTTTTCCTGATTGCCCGTTATCATTCCGGCTGGGCGGCTCAGGCAGAGCACCTTCTGGACAAGGTCACCAGGCACCTCGGCGCCATCCCGGGGCTGCTGGATTATAACGACCGCCAGATCGCACTCTATGAAATCCATGCCGGCGAAACCGGCTTCCGCATCATAAACGGCTTCCCGTGCCTCGCCAGTATCGACGACCGCCACACGGTGCCCATGACCTTGATCACCGAATATCCGGACGAGACCATTTACGGCGACGCATTCATCGCCGGCCATACCGCGCAGATGGAAACCGTGCTTTCGGCCTATCGCGCCTGGCAGGAGATCATGGCTTCAAGTTAGTCGGACGGGTTGATCGGATCATATCGAGAAGCGCGGTCATCGCACTGGACGTATAGGCGTCCTTCCGGCGCATGAAGAGCGTATCCACCAGCGACCGCTCCGGCGGGAGCTCGTGGATTGCAACCCTGCCCTCCCGGACAGCGGCAGCGACGACGCCTTTCGGAAGGAGAGTGATGCCGACGCCGGCCGACACACAGCTGACGATCGTATCGAGAGAGCCGAACTCCAGCGGCTTCGAGGTCACGATACCCATATCGGCAAGAAGCGACTCCAGCCGCTGCCGATAGGAACATCCGATCTGGAAGACGATGGTCTTGAGATCGACAATGCCGGCCAAATCTTCCATGCCGCGAATGGCGGGCGATGTCACGAGAACAAGCTCTTCCTGAAAGATCACCTCCTGATCGAGATCGGGATGGCTGACGGGACCTGCCACGAAGGCACCCTCGACCCGACATGAAACGACATCGTCGATCAGTCGGCGGGTCGTACCGGTCGCGACGACGAGGCGCACCTGTGGATAGGTCTTGGCGAATTGGCCGAGGAGCGGCGACAATCGCAGCGCCGTGGTCGTCTCCAGGCTGCCGAGGGAAAGCGTCCCGGCCGGCTCGCCATCATCCCTGGCGGCGGTGCGGGCATCGGCCAGAAGCTTGGTGATGCGGCCGACAAATGGCAGAATTCGCTGTCCGGCCGGCGTGGTCGACACGCCCCTGGCATGCCGCTGGAACAGGCTGACGCCCAGCTCTTCTTCCAATGCCCGGATCCGCGCTGTCACATTCGATTGAACGGTATGCAGCTCCTGTGCTGCCCGGTTCATGCTGCCGTGCCGCGATACTGCTTCGAATACCCTAAGATCGGATAGGTCCATCTTCCTCTTATCTCCAATAGAGATAACTGCTCTCATAATAATTCATTTTTTATGATATAATGCACGGCGTATTCTCTCAAGTACAGATAGTTGAGAGAGTTCCCATGACCGAAACCGCCACGCACGAAACCGACAGGAACCATCATGATGCTCATATGGCATGGCGTGCCATCCTGTCGGCATTCTGCGCTTGCCTGATCGGTATCGGCCTTGCCCGTTTCGCCTATACGCCACTCCTGCCCGCCATCGTCGATAACAATTGGTTCGAAGCCCCGGCGGCTGCCTATCTCGGTGCCGCAAATCTTTCCGGTTATCTGCTCGGCGCGTTGCTCGGGCGGACGATCGCAGCGCGTACTTCCACGGTCCTGACGCTCAGGATCATGATGCTTGCCGCAACGGCAGCCTTCTTCGCCTGCGCCTTTCCTATCAGCTTTCCATGGTTCTTTGCGTGGCGTTTTGCAGCCGGCCTTGCCGGCGGCGCCCTGATGGTTCTGGCAGCGCCGACCGTCCTGCCGCTGATCGCACCGTCTCGCCGAGGGCTTGCCAGCGGTATAATCTTCATGGGCATCGGCGCTGGCGTCGCACTATCGGGCACATTGGTGCCCCTGCTGCTGCGACAGGGCTTGCGTGAGACATGGCTCAGCCTCGGCGCCTTATCGCTGCTGCTTACGATTATCGCGTGGGTCGGATGGCCGCGCGAAATCGCTGCCCACACCGCCACAAGCCATCATGCCACGCATATCCCGAAACAGTGGACGCTGCGCGCGCTCTACATCGAATATGCTTTGAATGCCGCCGGCTGGGTTCCGCATATGATCTTCCTCGTGGATTTTGTTGCCCGCGGCTTGGGAGAGGGCTTGCAGATCGGCGCGGAATACTGGGTGCTGTTTGGCCTCGGCGCGACCATCGGCCCCATCCTCGCCGGCCATTTGGCCGATCGCACGGGTTTTGCCGCAGCGCTGCGGTTCGCCTTCCTTCTCGAGGCCATCGCAGTCGCCATTCCCACCTTTGGTCTCGGGCAGGCTTGGCTCATCGCCTCAAGCCTGATCGTCGGCGCCTTCGTAACCGGTACGGTTCCCCTGATACTCGGGAGGATCGCGGAATTGCTGCCGCACCATCCGGCGCAGCAGAAGGTCGCATGGAGCCTGGCAACCGTATTCTTTGCCCTGTTTCAGGCGGCCGCGGCTTATGGACTTTCCTTCATCTTCGCCCGAACCGGCGGAAACTACAGGGTCCTCTTCTTGATCGGAGCCGGCGCAATGGTTCTCGCTTTGGCGATCGACCTCACCATTGCGGTGTTGGTCCGCGCTCCTCAGGAGAATGCCCAAGGTCCCGACGCCTAACAATAGGAGAACATGACATGATAAAGCTTTTGACTGAAATTACCGGCAGCGAAAACATGATGGGGAATGGTGGTGCGCTCGATGCGCTCATCGGCTTCTATCGCGCCTTCAATGCCGGCGACCTGGACGCACTCGCCGCCAACTGGGCCGATGGCGACAAGCCAAGCATGGACAATCCGATCGGAGGCATCCGGCGTGGATGGCCGTCGATCCGTGAAGGCTATGCGAAGCTGTTTGGTGGAAAGGCGAGAGTCCAAGTCGCATTCCATGATTTTACCAGCCAGGGCGGCGATGACTGGCATCTATTCGTTGGCCGGGAGCGGGGAAGTTGCGTCACCGCCGACAGGAATATCGAGCTTCGCATCCGCACGACACGCTGGTTCACCCGGATCGACGGCGTCTGGCATCAGCTCCACCATCATGGCTCCATTGAGGAACCTGCCTTGCTTGCTGCCTATCAGGAAATCATCTTCGGCGCGCCATTGGAGCGACCGGCCTAGATGCTGTCACGAGATTTTGGCCCTCTGCGCGCTACCTTGCCCACATGGCGCCAAAGTTTCACGCGAGTTGGGATTCATGAGGCATTTTCTGCTGCTGTTCGCCAGCCTGTCCATTCTCTGCCTGGGGTCTTTTGCACCGCCGGCACAGGCCGAGGGTTTCGTTCGCGCCGATCATCAGCGGATCGTCGACGGCAAGGGCAATCCCCTCATCCTGCGCGGTCTCGGCCTCGGCGGCTGGATGGTGCAAGAGGGCTATATGATGGGGCTTTCCAATCTGAAGGCGCAGCACATCATTCGCCGCCGCATTTCCGAAGTCATCGGCGAGAAAAGGACCGAGCAATTCTATCGATCCTGGCGCGAGAATGCGGTAACGAAAGCCGATATCGACGCGATGGGCAAATGGGGCTTCAACAGCGTACGCCTGCCGATGCACTGGAAGCTGTTCATCAAGGACAAGCACGGCAAGAACACGTCCAAGAACATTGTCTGGAACGAGGAGGGCTTTCGGCGGATCGACCTTTTGATCCGCTGGCTGAAAGCCAATGACATGTACCTGATCCTCGATCTGCATGCGGCACCCGGCGGCCAGGGTCACGACATCGCCATTTCCGATCGCAATCCGAATAAGCCGTCGCTCTGGCACAGCGATGAGAACCAGGCAATGATGATCGCGCTGTGGAGCGAAATCGCGCGCCGCTACAAGGACGAGCCGACGATCGCGGGCTATGATCTGCTCAACGAGCCGAACTGGGGTTTTCAGGACAAGAAAGACAAGGGCGGCTGCCGCGAGACCGAAAACCGGCCGCTACGTGACATCTATCAGCGCACCATCCACGCCATCCGCGCGATCGATACCAACCATATGCTTATTATCGAGGGCAATTGCTGGGGCAACAATTATGCAGGCGTGCTGCCAATCGACGATCGCAATATGGCTCTTAGCTTCCACAAATACTGGACACCGACGACACAGGAATCGATAGAGCCTTTCCTGAAGCTTCGCGAGCAATATGACATGCCGCTCTGGAACGGCGAGTCCGGTGAGAACAATAATGATTGGTATGCCCGCGCCGTCGCATTGCAGGAAAGAAACGGCATTGGCTGGTCGTGGTGGCCATTGAAGAAGATAGGCGCCGGCAATCCGCTGGAGATCAAGACGAATGCAAATTATCGCCGGCTGATTGCCTATCTCCGCGGCGAGGGCAAGAAACCTTCCGCCAAAAGCGCCTTTGCCGGCTTGATGCAGCTTGCAACCGACAGCCGCTATGACAGGAATATCCATCATCAAGCCGTGGTCGACGCCTTGATGGAACCTTCGCGCAAATCAGGCAAGGCCGAATAGATCACGGTCGATCCATTGGCGCGAGATGCTCCATGCCTCCAGGAATCCACCTATCCCATTGCATGCCTGATGGTCTTCGAGAGGCGCAGCAGAAATGGAGGCCGGGACGAGGCCACGAGCTTCCACGAGAGGATGGTCTTTGCCATATCCCGAGGCAGGACACCGATCGAAAGAAACCATCCGGCCAGCATCAGGCGACGCTTTCGTGATGCATTCATCTTGAAACTAGCAACCGCGCCGGCCATAGCAAGAAAGAGCCTGGAATCATTCGCAACAGGATGTTGGTCCCTGTCGATACAAAGTGATGCCAGACGCTCCTCCAGATGGACGGGATCGCGCAGGCCGGCATCATCGGGGATGTCCAATCCGATTTCCGTTGCCTGATCCGACAGGGCCTCCAACCGGCGGAAATCATGCGCTATGCGCCAGCGCGCGCGCTGACCGAGCTTTTCGGCAAAGACGGAATGATTGGCGCCATGTATGCGATAGGCGCCGAGGCAATCTTCGATGGAGGTCACTTCGCCATGGAGCGGCGCAACCGTGGCAAGATATCCATCGGCGCCCTGGCGAAACTCCGGTTCCGGGACCGGCATGACCTTGTCCAGCACCGAACGCTTGAATGCCAGACCGCTGGTGACCGTCGTCTGATAGCGGCCTTTCCGCAGCAATTCCGGAGTGACATCGCCGGAATCGAAGGGCAATTCGACAGGCGGAAATACATCCTTTACATGCATCTGTTCATCAACGATATGCAGCCTGAACTGCACCTGGGCTGTCTTCTCTTCGAAGGCTTCAACAACCTCTGATACAGCATTCGGATAGAGATAATCATCCGCATCGAGAAACAGCACGATCTCGCCGTGGCTGGATGCGAAGCCGGTGTTGAATGCTGCAGCATGTCCACCGTTCACCTCACGCAGACATGTCTTTATTCGAGAGCCATAGGAGGCGATGACGTCAACCGTCGCATCTGTCGATGCATCATCGACTACAATGACCTCGGCATCGTCGTAATCCTGATCCAACGCGCTGTCGATACTGCGCCTCAGAAAATGCGCGTAGTTGTAGTTCGCAATGACGATGGAGACGGGAGTGCGGTCTTGGATGGAATACATCGCATTGAACCTCGCAGATCTGCTTTGGTCGCGGCGAACCTTCTCATTCAGGTCCTAATGAATGACGTCGATACTGGCTGGGATAGATCCTGACGCATAAGTGGTATTACGTGATATCCTATGCAGCCGATGCTTGGATCCTGTTGATCCGTCTTGCCTTTCCGAGCCTCACCAGTTTTATGGCTTTTGAATGACCGGCCGGCATGATGTGAATGCCGGCCACGCTATTCATTCGATAGATTCTTACTTCACTTGATAACGTCGAGCTGCGGTAGAGCGCGAAAGATTGGGCTTCAAGGCCTGCCGTGCATCTTCATAAGCCTTCTGCAAATCGACGTCTTCGAGAGCAGGGATCGTCGCAAGCTCGCCCCGATCAAAGCCAACCAGCGCTGCATCGACCATATCCTCGGTCGACATGACGATCTCCGATGGCAGGTGTTCAACGGGGACGCCGGCGACCGCCCAGAATTCCGTTGCAGTCGCGCCGGGCAGAACTGCCTGTACGCGAATATTCTTGTCCGCCAGCTCGTGCTTCAGGGACTGGCTGAAGGCAAGGACGAAGGCTTTCGTGCCGCCATAAACGCCATTCAGCAATTCCGGCGCGATTGCGACGATCGACGCGATATTGATAAGGGAGCCGCCACCACGCTGAACAAAGCCTGGCACCGCTGCATAGGTCAGCCGCATGAGCGCCGTGACATTCAGATCGATCATCTGCTGCATCTTGTCGACATCGGCCTCCAGCAAGGGTGCCGCCCCGCCAAAGCCGGCATTATTGACGAGAAGCGTGATCGCTTCATCCGTCTTCAGCACATGCTCGATACGCCGCAGCCCATTCGGCGAGCCGAGATCTGCGGCGATCACTTCGACCTTGCGCCCCGTCTCTGTACGCAGCCGATCCGCAATCGCCGAAAGCCGGTCTTCATTGCGCGCCACTAGAATAAGGTCGTAGCCCCGGTGGGCGAGCCGGTGCGCGTAGACGGCGCCAATGCCCGAAGAAGCGCCCGTTACCAATGCCTTGCCCGATGAATTTGTCATTGTTTCCATTCCTTGTCCTGCGGCGTCACTATCCCGCTGCGATAACAATACGCGCGAATGCCGATGACCCAAATGTCATATTCACCACGTTTTCAGACATTCAGAACGGTAAATAATGGCTCGAATCGTGGAAAATTGATGCCGTTTGCGACCGATAAATGCTATAAGCACCTTTTCCAGCCGTGAGCTTTGCCATGCATTCCATCGGATTTCTCGTCTTCCCCGGCTTTCAGGTCATGGGATTTACCGCAGTGACCGCCTTCGAGGTTGCAAATCTGGCGAGTGAGAGGGAGCTCTATCGTGTAACGCTGCTATCGGAAACAGGAGGGCCTGTACGCTCATCGGCGGGGTTCTGTGTCGAAACGGAGGCATTTGGCGACGCTGCCTTTGATTCTCTTTTCATAGGCGCGGCGACGGAAGTTTCATCGACATCTCCGGCGATCCTCGACTATATCCGTCGGGCAGCAAAATCCGCCCGGCGCGTCGCGGCTCCATGCACCGGCGCCTTTGCTCTGGCTGAAGCCGGCCTGCTCGATGGTCGCCGCGCAACGACACATTGGGTCTTTGCGCGAGAGCTGCGGGATCGCTTCCCCGCGCTGAAGGTCGATGAAGACAAAATCTTCATCATCGATGGGTCCATCTGGACATCGGCGGGCATGACCGCCACCATCGACCTCGCCCTTGCGATGATCGAGAAGGATCACGGCGAGGAGCTGGCACGAGCAGTGGCCCGAAAGCTCGTCGTCTATCACCGCCGCGCCGGCGGGCAATCGCAATTTTCCACGCTTCTCGAGCTGGAGCCGAAGTCCGACCGTGTTCAACGCGCGCTCGACTTTGCCGGACGAAATCTGCGCAAAATCGTATCGGTCGAGGAGCTGGCAGAGGCGGCAAGCCTCAGCCCGCGCCAGTTCAACCGCGTCTTCCGCAGCGAGACCGGCCAATCCCCCGCCAAGGCGATCGAGAACATGCGGGTGGAGGCTGCGAGACTGATGATCGAAGACGGTCGCCATTCGATGGACGAAATCGCCACCGAAGTCGGCTTTGCCGATCGCGAGCGCATGCGTCGCGCATTCCTGCGCGTGCTGGGCCAGCCGCCGCAGACGATCCGCCGCAACGTACGCGCTTTCGGGTAGATGTAGCCGGCGAAGGACGAAGTCGCGACCGCCATCAAGGCCCAAGCGAGAAGAGGTGAGATCGACCGAAAGAGGCGGCTTGTACCCGCTCCTTTCGGATTGCTGCATGGAATGGAATGAACCTTCTCCGAGCGGAGCGTCATTGCCCACTCGCCACGATCGCTCAGCTCAAGGAGAAGTCCTGCTCAACACATTTGCCCGTAGCGATCTTATGCCGCTGCCTCGAAGCATTCACTACAACGATTGCTGCATGGTCTGTCGGCCACATCACCGACCATCGGCAGGTTGATCCGATGCGCTAGGAGCTCCAATCAATATGTCAGCACCAATAGCCGCATAGTCCCTCATTGAGCGCGCGTCTCTCTTCCGGTTCAGTTTAACTCCTGGGGCCGGCAATGTCGAAGATACATCCGCCATGATGCTTGTTCGATGGCGCAACTACACACCCTCGATGACATCAGCATATCTCAGGCAAGAAAAAGCCCGCATGAAGCGGGCTTCTTAGTCTTATTCTGCCGCGCCTGCAGCTTTCGTCTTGCGCGTGCGCTTCGGCTTTGCTGCCTCGGCAGCAGCCGGTGCGGGAGCAGCAACCGAAGCAGCCTTTGTCCGGGTAGCTTTAGGTGCCGCAGCTTTTGGTGCTGCCTTGGTAGCAGCAGGCTTGGCGGCGGCCGACTTTACCGTTGCCGCGGGCTTGGCAGCCTTCGCCTTCGTCTTCGAAGCCGTTGCCTTGCCTCCAGTCTTTGCCGCGTTCAGGAGTGCGACGCGACGTTGGCGGTTCTGCTCGAGAGCCTGCTGGAAGCCGACATCATTCTCCGCATGAAAGGCCAGATCATCGAGAAACTCAGCCACGTCCTTGACCGTGTCGACAACGACGTAGCTCAATCCACGACCGGCATTGATGGAATCGCGGCCGACCGTCACGCCAAAGCCACCGGGAACACGCTGGAACCAAGTGGAGCGCCACTTCTTGAAGCCTGCAGCGTCTCGCTCGTATTCCTCCAGATATGCCTTCTGTTCCGCTACTCGAGCACGAAATGTATCGACAACATTGCGTGCGCCAGCCTTCGGCTTATCAGCCTTTTTTGAAGTCCATTTCTCAAGAAAGTTTGCCATTGATCCGATCTCTTCAGTTAGCGTTCTTTGTCAAGCCGCCGTTGCTTAGGAAGCGATGACGAAGCTCCTCCGCATGGATGCCCGCATATATGTAAAGGATAGATGTATAATGGCAACATAATACGTCATTATTGTCGACAATCTGGCCTTTGCAGCCGCCTTTGGAGAGCAAAGGCGCTTAATTTTCGCAAATTTTCCGACCCGATTGGCCATTTCCGGACATGATCTGAAAACTTCGGCAAGGCGTGCTGCCGTGCATCCTTGCTTGGAAATGCTCTATGGCGGCGCATAAACCTTGCGGGCGTGTCGACGGGTAGTTGATGCCGTCTCTGGCTCTTGCCGCCACTTTGTTGTCCGGCAAACTCCTATGCGTTCGCCTCTACGAGACCGAGGCCCGAGATAGCAACCTCTGCGCTCGATCCGTATCCACCTCGAGATCACTCCATGATCCTGTGAGTTCTTCCTCTCTACACCGCCTTCGTCAGCTCGCCATACGGATCCAGCACGAACTTCGTTGCAGCACCTTGATTGAAACTCTCATATCCTTGTGCAGCATCTTCGAGCGAAATGATCCTGGAGTTGACAATATCTGCAATCGGCAGCCTGTCCTGCAGGATCGCCCGCTTGAGCTGGCGATTGTATTTCAACACCGGCGTCTGTCCCGTATGAAAGGATAGTACCTTTGCCCTGCCGAGACCGAAGCGCAGAGACAGACCGCCCTGTTTCGCGGCACTGTCTACGGCACCGGGACCTTCCGTTACATACAGCCGGGGAATACCGATCGAACCGGCGGCTCGTATCGTCTCCATCATTTGATTGAGCATGATCACCGGCCGCTCGCGGCTGAATGACCAGGCGCCTCGAAGCCGACTGCATCGATCGCACTATCCACCTTATGGGTGCCGATGACTTCAGCGATCATATCGCCCAGACGATCGCTCCTGGAAAGATCGATGGTTCGAAGCCAACCTTGCATGTGCAGGGCGATCCTTGTCGAGCCTGACCGACGCTGTCCGCGCCGGTCAGGTCCAGAAATTATCAGGCCGCCCGCTTCAACGCATCGCCAAGCATGGAGACGATCGTTTCGATCTCTGCGCGCTCGATGATGAGCGGCGGAGAAAGAGCGATAATATCGCCGGTTACGCGGATCAACAGGCCCTTCTGGAAGCAATCGACGAAGACGTCGTAGGCCCGCGTGCCCGGGGCGCCATCACGCGGCGCGAGTTCTACGGCGCCGACTAGGCCGAGATTGCGGATATCGACTACATGCGGCAGGCCCCTCAGTGAATGCAGCGCATTCTGCCAGTCCTCGGCCAGTTCGGCTGCACGCGTCAGCAGGCCTTCCTCCTCGTAGATTTCCATGGTCGCAAGCCCGGCGGCGCAGGCGACCGGATGGCCGGAATAGGTATAGCCGTGGAAGAGCTCGATCTGGTTTTCCGGGCCGGTCATCAGGCCATCATAGATCTTGCGGCTGGCAAAAACGGCGCCCATCGGTATCGTGCCGTTGGTGATGCCTTTTGCCGTCGTGACAAGATCGGGAACAACGCCGAAATATTCGGTTGCAAACGGGGTGCCCAAGCGGCCGAAGCCGGTGATCACTTCATCGAAAATCAGCAGGATGCCATATTTGTCGGCGATGGCGCGCAGCCGCTCCAGATAGCCCTTCGGCGGCAGAACGACGCCGGCAGAACCGGACATCGGCTCGACAATGACAGCGGCGATCATTTCAGCCCCGTGCAACGCGACCAGCCGTTCGAGGTCTTCCGCAAGCTCGATGCCATGGGCCGGCAGGCCCTTGCTGAAGGCATTGCGCTCGATATCGAGAGTGTGACGCATATGATCGGCAGGGATCTGCGGGAAGACGCGGCGGTTGTTGACGAGGCCGCCGACGGAAATTCCACCGAAGCCGACGCCGTGATAGCCCTTTTCGCGGCCGATGATGCGGGTGCGCGTGCCCTGGCCGATAGCGCGCTGATAAGCGATGGCGATCTTCAGCGCGGTGTCGACCGACTCGGATCCGGAGCCTGTGAAGAAGACGCGGTCGAGCCCGGCCTCCGGACCGCCCGGCGCATGCGCAGCGAGCTTTGCCGCGAAGTCGAAGGCGATCGGGTGGCCCATCTGGAAGGTCGGCGCATAGTCCATGGTGGAGAGCTGGCGCTCGACCGCCTGTGCGATCTTCCTGCGGCCATGGCCGGCATTGACGCACCAGAGGCCTGCCGTCCCATCAAGCACCTTCTTGCCGTCGACATCGGTGTAATACATGCCGTCGGCGGCTGCGAGCAGGCGCGGAGCCGCCTTGAACTGCCGGTTTGCCGTGAACGGCATCCAGAAATTTTCGAGAACAGGGGTGTTGGAATGCGTGATCTTGTCCATGGTCGCCTCCATTGCGTTATCCCTGACATCAGCGATTTTCCTGTTTCGAACAAGACCTTTTCTTGCTGAATTTAACCCATTGATTTTGCTTATATCACATGAGATGTTTTCGATATTTCGAACATCTGAAACCCGAGACCGTCATGTCCGTCGATATCGGCAATCGCCTGCGTCATCTGCGCCTTGCGCACAATCTTTCTCAACGCGAACTCGCCAAGCGCGCGGGCGTTACCAATTCGACGGTCTCGCTGATCGAATCCAATTCGGCTAATCCATCCGTCGGTGCGCTGAAACGCATCCTCGACGGCATCCCGATCGGCCTTGCCGAATTCTTCGCCTTCGAACCGGAAGCACCGAAAAAGGCTTTCTACGCGGCTGAGGAGTTGGTCGAAATCGGCAAAGGCCCGATTTCCTATCGGCAGATCGGCGAAAACCTCTTCGGCCGCAGCCTTCAGATCTTGAAGGAGTGCTATCAGCCGGGCGCCGATACCGGCAAGGTACCACTGGTGCACGAGGGAGAGGAAGGCGGCATCGTGCTCACCGGCCGCCTGGAGGTGACAGTGGATGACGAACGCCGCATTCTCGGCCCGGGCGATGCCTACTATTTCGAAAGTCGCCGCCCGCATCGCTTCCGCTGTGTCGGGCCATATCCCTGTGAAGTCATCAGCGCCTGCACGCCGCCAAGCTTCTAGTGGACGGGTAGGCCGGATGGCCTGGCTTACGATCGGCATCGATCACGACGTCGGCTACGAACGCCCGCACCCTGTTCTTGTCCGCAGTACCGATCGTCCTGATGAGATTGGCGATATCCAGGCGATCTGGATGGAGGAAGACAACATCGGCAGCCGAGGCCACGGATGGGTTCTCACCATGACGATACGCTGTCGCGACCACGGGCGGTCCCTGCGGCGGGCGCGGCGTGATCGACGGACCGAGAACTTGAAAGCCACTGCCCTTGAAATTGATGTAATGCAGCTTCGAGCCATCCAGAAAGCGCTGACTTTCCTTATCTCGAATGACCGCTCCATCTTCCCAGCTGTCCCATAACCCCCGCACGACATCGACGACATCAAGCGCGTCCTGACGCAAGGCGGCGCTTTCCGCTGCAGGAAAGCCATTGAGGGCGCCAATAGCTTGCCGGGCATGCACGGCTCTCGATCCATCATAATGCTGAACCAGAAAACCCGCCCTGCCCTCGCTTACGAAATCCAGCGTCGCGATGGCGGTCGAGACATGAAACGGCTCGAGGAAATTGACCGCTGCGCCGGGGATGATTCCGATATTGCTGCTGCTCGCGGCAAGCCAGTTTGCAAGCAGCACGGCATCCAGCCGTCGCCGTCAGGACGGGCAAAGCCGTCTTCCAGCGTCACAAAATCGACCACCGTGTCGAAACGCGCAACAAGCGCCCGCCAGAATTTCTTCTGAGCGTCGCGCGAATTGCGGTTTGCGCGGCAATATCTAATCCGATGCCGACCCTGAGACCATTTGGATGCGTCATGTGAAGTCCCGTTTCGCGATATTGTGGAACTCGAAGGCAGATCCGATTTCTTGTCAGGATCTGCCGATAGCCATCGGAGACGTCATGCCCGTCACGCAGCGGAGGTTTCGTGAGCCGCCAGGCGGGCGATAATCTGCTGCTCCTGCCCGGCCTTCAGCGCAGTCACGCGCGCCGTAGCCTCCTCAAAGGAGGCGGCAGGCGGATAGATCGGTGTCAGACCGGGTGCTCCCGCCTTTTTACCGATATGCTTTTCGAACGGCAGAGAGCGATAGAGGCTCGGGTCGACGGTCGGGTCGAAAAGAGGGCGATAGCCGAGCGACAGATAGAAGGCCACGGCCTCCGGTTGGCGAAAGCCGGTGCTAAGGTAGGCCCTGTTATAGCCGAGTTGCCCGGCACTCTCCTCGAGCGCGATCATGATGCGGCGTGCCAGTCCCTGACGCCGGAGATCCGGATGCGCCCATATCCGCTTGAACTCAGCGGTTTCGTCGTCGTGGCTCATGAAGGCGCCGCCGGCAATGGTCTGACCGTCGCGCTGCAGCAGGAGAAAATCGCCAAGCGGCGGGGCGAACAGCGCACTCGGATAACGCATGATTTCCGCGCGCGCGCCGCCCGGGCGGCTGACGGCGCCATATCTGCTATCATACTCGCTGGCAAGACCATCGATCAGCGGTTCCGCCGCCGGGTCCAGCAATGACGACCGGACTATGATATCGTTCATGCATATGCCTCCAAACAATGTTCTGAAGGCTGCCCGGGAACGGTCGTGAGGATCGCCGATCTTGCCGACCACTCTGCAAACTCCGCTCAGCGCTTCGTAGGCAAAGCATGCATGATCGATGGTGCGCTTCGCACGGCACGATCTTTTATTGTGCGGTCGATGATTGAAACATCGTTGCCCAATTCTTTTGTCTATTAAAATTATAGATTATATCATCAAATTTACGCAACCAAAGGGCCGCACAAGCGCACCAGCTCACCGCCCTGTTTCGCGGCATACAAGAGAACATCGGGAGATCGAGCCACAGACGCCTGGATATTCGCGACCCGTTTATTCGCACCAAACCTAGTCAGCAGAAGATTGCTCCGCACCTCGAAAATGAAGTAACCGATGAAGAATAGCGATGCCCAGGAACGTAGGCATATTCGCTCTGGATGAAATGGAGTTAGTGGCTCTCGCGCGGAACCTTGGCGCCGCGTCCGCCGACCAGGAAATCGAGATCGGCGCCGGTATTGGCCTGCATGACCGTTCGAATGTAAAGGCCTTGGTATCCTGAGGTCATTTCCGGCACCGGTTCCTTCCAGGCCGCGCGCCGCCGGGCAAGCTCATGGTCCGGAACGTCGAGAACCAATGTGCGGGCCTCGACGTCGAGTGCGATGAAATCCCCTTGCTCGACGAGTGCCAGCGGACCGCCGGCGGCGGCTTCCGGCGATACATGCAGCACCACGGTTCCGTAGGCCGTGCCGCTCATGCGGCCATCGGAAACGCGCACCATGTCGCGTACGCCTTTCTCCAGCAGTTTGCTTGGCAAAGCCATGTTGCCGACCTCGGCCATGCCGGGATAGCCGCGCGGACCGGCCCCCTTCAGCACGAGAACGGAATTCTCATCGACATCGAGGTTCGGATCGTCGATCCTGGCATGGAAATCCTCGATAGTCTCGAAGACGACGGCGCGGCCGCGATGACGCATCAGATGCGGCGATGCGGCCGATGGTTTGAGCACCGCCCCATCAGGCGCAAGATTGCCCTTGAGGACGGCAATTCCCCCGCTGTCGACGAGCGGATTTGACCGGCTGCGGATGACGTCCGGATTGTGGTTGACGACATCGGCAATATTATCTCCGACGCTCCCCCCCGATACGGTGAGTGCATCGAGATGGAGGAGGTCGGAAATTTCCTTCATCACGGCGGGAATGCCGCCGGCATAACAGAAATCCTCCATGAGGTATTTGCCCGACGGCATGAGGTCGACGATCGTCGGCACGTCGCGCCCGAGCCTGTCCCAATCCTCCAGCGACAGGTCGACGCCGATGCGCCCGGCGATGGCGAGCAGATGAACGACGGCATTGGTCGATCCGCCGATCGCGCCATTGATCTTGATGGCATTCTCGAACGCCTGCCTCGTGAGAACCTTCGAAAGCCGTATGTCTTCCTTGACCATCGCGACGGCGCGGCGCCCGGTCATCCGGGCAAGCCGCGCCCGTCGAGCATCGACGGCAGGCCATGCAGCATTGGTCGGCAGGGCAACGCCGAGGGATTCGACCATCGACGCCATGGTCGAGGCCGTTCCCATTGTCATGCAGTGGCCGGGCGAGCGTGACATGGCACTTTCCGCATGCATGAACTCCTGCCGGCTCATGGTGCCTGCCCTTACTTCCTCGGAGAATTTCCAGACATCCGTGCCTGAGCCGATCGACTTGCCGCGAAAATTACCGTTCAACATCGGCCCGCCTGAAATGACGATCGTCGGCAGATCGCAGCTTGCCGCACCCATCAGCAGCGATGGCGTGGTCTTGTCGCAGCCGGCCATCAGGATGACGCCGTCCATGGGATTGCCGCGGATCGCCTCTTCGACATCCATGGAAGCGAGATTCCTGAAGAGCATCGCAGTCGGCCGCAGATTGGACTCGCCGCAGGAGAAGACCGGAAATTCAAGCGGCAATCCGCCGGCTTCCAGGACGCCAGCCTTGATATGCGTGACCAGTTCGCGGAAATGCGCGTTGCACGGCGTAAATTCCGAAAACGTATTGCAGATGCCGATGACGGGGCGGCCGTCGAACACATCATCGGGCAGGCCACCATTCTTCATCCACGAGCGATGGATGAAGCCATCCTTGTCCACTCCGCCGAACCACGCCTGCGACCGCCGCTTTGGATCCTTGGTCATGATGGCCTCTTTTGTATTATAATTTATTTTTTTGTTATATAAATAAGCCATGGCGGTCAAGCGCGGTAGCGCTTGTGACCACAGGCTGAAGACGCTAGACATGTCTCGATTTTTGGGAAAGGCAGATGGCCGGGATGACTTCGGACGCCGATGATGCAAGCCTCGGCACCAACAAGAGATACCACGACGCGATCGTGCATGCGCTGGGTGAGCGGATCGTCGGTGGCGCGCTTGCGGCCGGAGCCTCCATCGGAACGGAACAGGAGCTCTGCGATCATTTCGGGACATCGCGTACCGTCATCCGGGAAGCCATCAAGATCCTGTCGGCCAAGGGCCTTCTCGAAAGCCGCCCGAGAAGCGGCACCAGAGTGACCGATCACTCGGAATGGCTGCTGCTTGACCCGCAGGTCCTCGCATGGAGGCTCGGCGCGGAAAACGGCAGCGAGAGGGCACGTATCGATCTCTATGAACTCAGGCAATCCTTCGAGCCGGCCGCGGCGGAGCTTGCCGCCGCGCGCGCGACGCCGCAGACGCTGCAGAAAATGAAACATGCCTTGCTCGGCATGACCCTCGCGTCGACCGCGGACGAAAAGATCGAGCACGATCTCGCATTTCACACCGCCATTTTGGCAGCGACCGGCAATGCCTTCTATCTGGCATTGGGGTCGCTGATCTCAGTGGGGCTGAAGCATGTGTTCAAGGCGGGGCTGCAACGGACTGCAAAGGAGGACGAACGCTGGATACGCCGTCACCAGAATGTCTATGAAGCCATTGCCGGCGCCGATGGTCCGGGCGCTGCCGAGCAGATGAAGAACCTCCTGCGCGAGGCGCTGGAGGTCCAGAAGCTGGAATTGCCGCAATCCGAAAATTAGAAGCAGATCGGTTTCAGAAAGATCCGAGCCTCTTAGCATGCAAGGCGACAAGTTCCTC
This sequence comes from Martinezella dioscoreae, assembly GCF_009176305.1. GTDB lineage: Bacteria > Pseudomonadota > Alphaproteobacteria > Rhizobiales > Rhizobiaceae > Rhizobium > Rhizobium dioscoreae. The sequence goes on from NZ_BLAJ01000002.1 coordinate 313,289, forward strand.
GCCGAACGGTGTCGGACGCATGGCAGGCGCGCGATCGCGAACCGTGAGCCCCGCCCGCTCGGCAAACAGCCGCTTGCCGTAGCACATCAGGTGCTCGATCCCCTGCATGACGGCAACGGCGGATGGGAGCATGGCACGATAGATTTCCTCGGCACGGACCTCATTCCCAGCGCGAAAGGCGGTGTATGCGTCGACCGCATAGTCGATGAGATCGGGAGCGAGAATGTAGCCGGCACAGCCTGCCCGCAGCCCGTCAAGCAATTCCAGGCCACCTCGACCGTTGAAAACAGGCACGTCCTCGCCGATCGCCTTCATCAACGCCTTGATCTCGATGGCCGAGCCCTCCGCCTTCAACACCTTTACATTGGGATGGGCAGCGCGCAATGCCGCGAGATCCGGTCCCGTCAGGCCGCGTCCGAGAAAGGCAGGGGCATTCTGGATCGCCACCGGCAGGTTCGTCGCATCCGCGACGCGGCCGAAGAAGCCAATATATTCGCCCGCGCCGAAAGTGCCGACCGGTGGCGGCTGGAGGATCACCCAGTCAGCGCCAACGGCTTCGGCGTGCCGCACCTGCTCGACCTGCTCGGCAACCGAAGTGCCGAAGATGGTGAAGGCGAGCGGCAGGCGGCCGGCATTGTCCTCGGCAAGCCATTCCATCACGGTCCGGCGCTCGGCGGCCGTCAATTTGAAGACCTCCGTAGCAAGGCCGAGCGCGGCAAGCCCATGCACGCCTGCCGCCACGCAAATCTCGGTCTGCCGCTTCATCGCCGACCTGTCGAGCTTTTCCTCCTTATCGAAGAGCGCGTAGAGGATCGCATGAATACCGTGCAGTTTCTCAGGTTCGAACGCCATCTCGTTTCGCCTTATTGTTTAGAAAGCCGAAGGGCCGGCGCACCTTTGCGGACGATTGCGATGCCGAGGAGGCCACCCGCGATCAACGCGGCAGCCACCAGCGTCAGCGCCACATCATAGCTTCCTGTCGAATCCTTGATCCAGCCGGTCACCGGCGGCAGGGCGAGGCCTGCGACATTCGCCAGCGCATTGATGAGCGCGATCGATACGGCCGCCGCAATCCCCGAGACGAACTCGGTGGTGACAGCCCAGAAGATCGGAATAACCGCCCAGTTGAGTGCCACCGAAAGGACGAGCAGCAAGTAGGACAGCCGTGGATCGCCGGCATGGGTCGCACCGAGAAGGCAGACACCGGCCAGGGCGAGCGGAAGCCCGAGATGAAACGCGCGCTCGCCGGTTCGATCGGAATGCCTGCCATTGAAGAACATGAAGGTACAGGCAGCCAGAAACGGCACCGCCGAAAGCAGGCTTACCGCCAGATTGCCGCCGCCGGACAGGCTCTTGACGATCAGCGGCATGAAAAGCGTGATGCCGATCGTCCCGAAGGCCTGAAGCAGCCAAAAGACGGCAAGCATCCAGACGCGAGTGTTGGAAAAGGCGGCACTCCAGGATGCATGATGCGGGACAGGCGCCTTCTCCTCCTCGGCGGCGATGGTTCGCTCGAGGCCATCCTGCTGCTTGGTCGTGAGCCAGGCCGCGTCTCGCGGGCGATCGGGCAGGAACTTCAACACGACGAAGCCCAACAGGATGGCGGGAATGCCTTCGATCAGAAACACCCAGCGCCATCCCGATAGGCCGAGAATACCGTGCGCATTGAGCAGCAGGCCGGAGAGCGGCAAGCCGATGACCGATGCGAGCGCTGCGCCGATATAGAAGAAGGACATGGCGTTCGCCCTGTCGCGCGACGGATACCATTTCGCGAGATAGTAGATGATGCCCGGCGTGAAGCCGGCCTCGGCCGCCCCGAGAAGGAGGCGCATTCCATAGAGCTGATAGGCGCTGGAAATGAATGCCATGCCGGCAGCAATGATGCCCCAGCTGATCATGATGCGGGCAATCCAGCGGCGTGCGCCGAACCGGGCCAGCAGCATATTGCTCGGTATTTCGAAGACGATATAGGTCGCGAAGAATATGCCGGCCGCCAGCCCGTACATCTGGCTCGTCAGGCCCAGCTCCTCGTTCATTCCGAGCGCGGCGACGGAGATATTCGACCGGTCGATGTAAGCGACGAGATAAAGCAGCATCAGGAACGGCAAGATGCGCAGATTGATGCGCCGGACCGCCTCTGCATTGGTATCGAAATTCATTTCCCCCTCCACGACACTCATCGGCACCTTACAAACATCATACCTTTAACATATGATGTTTGTGGTGCAACAAGCTATTTGCTTTTGTCACCGCATTCTGGTTGGTCTCGTTGGCGATGGAGGCGAAGGACCGACGCATGACGAAGACAAAGCCGAACAGGACGACAGCCCTCGTGGAGGCACTCGGCATCCGCATCGCGTCCGGACAGATCCTCCCCGGCGCCTATCTTCCCTCGGAAGGCGAACTGGAGCAGGAATTCGGCGTCAGTCGCACGGTCGTACGTGAAGCGGCGAAGATATTGTCGGCCAAGGGTCTCGTGACCGTCAGGCAGCGCACGGGCACGCGAGTAGAACCGCGAGAGCGATGGCAATGGCTCGATGGGGAATTGATCGCATGGCTGTCGCGCGGACGGATCTCGCACGATGAGCTTATGGCTTTTGCCGAAGCCCGCCAGATCATCGAGCCCGGAGCCGCCGCACTGGCGGCATTGCGGGCAACCGACCTGGAACGTCAGGCGATCCTCGACATCCATCGCCGCATGGAACGGGACCAGAAGGACCCGATCGCAGCCGTCGCCGCCGACAAGGCCTTTCACATGTCGATCCTTGCAGCAACGCATAATCCGGTGCTGCAAAGCCTGCGCCAGGCGATCGAATCCATTCTCGATGCCGTTTTCCCGCATACGGTCGGTGCATTTGCGGCCAATCTCGAAAACCACGCCGCAGTTGCCGAGGCAATCGCCGCAGGCGACAGTATCGCCGCCAGACACGCGATGGAGGCTGTTCTCGACCAGACGTCAAGCTTCCTTGGGCACGCGCGGGAGCGGGCGGCATCATAGCCATCAAGATTTGCTCGCCAAAGCGAGGACTGTGAGGACATGGATGACGGGGGAAGGACCGGACCGCGAAAGGGGGTTCGCCCCTCGTAAACGGAACGCTCTCACGGCCGGCCCCATATTTCCTGCAGGCTAGGCCCGCAAGAGGCGGCGCTTTTGCGCGCCCATTGCGGCAATATATTGTCTAACGCTAAAAAATGGAGACCAGACAAAATCGGGCGATATCGGTTCCCATTATCACCTCGTGCGTAGATAGTGGCCTCGGGCGCCGCCCCTCGATATCCCTCACTCGGCAAGAGCCCTCATATGATGACCGCAAGATCGATCCATCGCTCCTCCATCGAGACAGCACGCCTCCGCCTGCGTCCGACATCGGCCGCCGATACCAAACGCGCATCCGAAATTCAGAGCGATTGGGCTGTGACGCGCATGCTGAGCAACGCCTCATACCCGCCGAACGAAAACGATATCAGAGATTGGTTTTCCAGTCATGAGCGCGAATGGGCCGAAGGCTCCGCCTATCGCTTCGCCATCGAACAAGCCGAAAGAATGATCGGTGTCGCCGATGTCGATGGCATTGCTGACAGCAAGGGCAGCCTTGGCTATTGGCTGGAAAGGCAAGCCTGGGGAAAGGGCTATGCCTTCGAGGCGGCGCAGGCACTGATCGGCTTCATCTTCCACGAAGTCGGTCTCTTCAGCCTCGAATCCGGTCACGCATCCGACAACCCGGCCTCTGGACGGGTGCTGACCAAACTTGGCTTCCGCCAAGTCGGCAGCAGGGAGCTTTTCTCGCGGGCGCGCAGCGAAACCATCGTTCAATGTTGCTATGTGCTCGAGCGACAAATGCCGTGAACCCACAGCGCGGTGCTAAGCCGCAGCGTCCTTAGAGCTCGATTTCGTAGACCCGCTCATGCGTCGCGACGAAACCCTTGCCTTCCGGCGTCACCCAGCCACGAAACATTCCCGGCGTATTGTAGGGCGCGACGGCAATACCCTGAGCATCTATAGCCACCAGCCCGGCGCCGATCTGATGCGGCGCCAGATCGTGGTTGATCAACCCCTCGGTCGCGGTCGCGATATCCTGCTTCAGATAGGCCATGCGGGAGGCAATCTCGTGTCCAACCACATAGCGGATGAAGAACTCGCCCTTACCCGTTCCAGACACCGCGCAGACGCCGTCGCGTGCATAGGTGCCCGCACCGATGACTGGGCTGTCGCCCACGCGCCCGTCAGGCTTGTTGTTGTAGCCGCCCGTCGAGGTGGCGGCGGCAAGATGGCCGGCGGCATCGAGCGCCACCGCCCCGACCGTACCATGCTTTTCGTTCTCGGTTCCTTCGGTGCCGTCAGCGGCATGGCGCTTCATCGCCTCCAGCGCCTCGACCCGCTTCAGTGTGGTAAAATAGGATTGCGGCTCGATCTGCAGCCCCTTGGCTTCGGCAAAACGATCGGCAGCCGGGCCGGTCAGATAGACGGCACGGCCGTCTTCCATCAATGTGCGGGCAGCCTTGATCGGGTTGCGGATCGCGCGAGAGGCACTGATGGCGCCCGCCTCCAGCGTCGTCCCATCCATGATCGAGGCATCGAGCTCGTGCACGCCGTTTTCGTTGAGCGCTGCGCCATGGCCAGCGTTGAAATGCTGGCTGTCTTCCATGACCACGACGGCGGCCTCGACGGCATCGACCGCACTGTCACCGGCCTGCAGCCGTGTATAGCCTGCACGCAAAGCGGCAGCCAGGTCGCGGCGCGCGCCCTCCCATTCCTCTGGCGTCATGCTGCCTTCGGGCATGACACCGCAGCCACCATGAATTGCCAGCGCAATCTTCGTCATTTTCCACTCCGATCCGGCGCCGGTGCAATCTCTATGCCCAACACCGCTCTCCTCACCAACGCCCGATCAGCCTGATCGGGACGTCATTTCAGTTGAAGGCGATATCGCCGATGACCCTTACTCTTACGCGGCGCGCTCCGCCGGGAAGATAGGCGATCGGAATATCCTCGACTTCGAGCGTCTTCACGCTTTCCTGGCTCGCACCGGAAGCAACGGCTGCATCCTGCGCCTCCGCTTCTGCCTTGGCGATGGCTTCGTCGCGGCTCAACCCCGAAAACACCTGGTCGACTTCGCCCGACACCTGCGCCATCGCGGCGCCGAGCGCATTGGCAACGCCTGCATTTTCGACACGAAGAACTTCGGAAGCTCCCGCGATCTTTTCCGGGATCAGGAAGGCGCCGCCGCCGACGGCGATCAGCGGTACGTCCTCTGCCGACGTCTTCATCTGGTCGAAGCTGTCCGTCACCATATCGCGGATTCGTTCAAGGCTTGCCTTAACGAAGGCCGGATCGAGATCGCGAACGCGATCCCTGTCTCCCATCTCGATCAGACCGGCGGCGACGGCGACGTCCGAGGTGGTCAGGGTGTTCCCGCCAAAGACGCGTGCCTCCGTCAGGATGCGATAGCCGACCGAACGCGGGCCGATCTTGCCAGTTTCCGGATCGATGATCGTTCCGCCGCCAAGGGCGATCGGCAGAAGATCGGGCATGCGGAATAGGGTGCGCACGCCGCCGATGTGGACGATATTGTTGGCCTCGCGCGGAAAGCCGCCGACGAGGCAGCCGATATCCGAAGTGGTACCGCCGACATCGACCACCATGGCGTCGCTCAAGCCGGTCAGGAAGGCGGCACCCCGCATCGAATTCGTCGGACCGGAGGCAAAGCTGTGAACCGGATTGGCGGCCGCGACATCTGCCAGCGCCACCGTACCGTCGTTCTGCGTCAGGTAAAAGGGTGCGGCAACACCTGCTTCGCGCAGCGCGTCCGAAAACGCCTGCACCGTGGTCCTGCCGAGCGACTGCAGCGCCGCATTGAGAAGTGCAACATTCTCGCGCTCGAGCAGACCGATCCGACCGAGAGTATGAGACAGCGTGATCCTCGCATCCGGGATCACCGACCGAACGATCTCAGCCGCCTTGACCTCGCATTCGGTGGTCAGCGGCGAGAAGGTCGCGGATATCGCGATCGACGTGATGCCGGCATCGCGGATCTGCATCGCGGCTTCGCGGATCTCGTCGGGGATCATCGGCACGAGCGGGCTGCCGTCATATTCATGACCGCCATGAACCATGAAGATGAGCGGATCGACTGCCGCGCGCAGGTCGTTTGGCCAATCGCACATCGGCGGCAGGGAAGCGCCGGTCGGGAGTGCAATGCGGATCGCAGCCACCCTTTCCAGTCGCGCCCGTTCGACAACCGCGTTGGTAAAGTGCGTGGTGCCGATCATGACGGCATCGATCGGCCGGCTGGACGCGCCGGCATGGCCGGCGACATGGCTCAAGGCCGACTTCACGCCTGACATGACGTCCTGCGTGGTGGGAACCTTGATGGAAGCGATGATCGTCTCACCGTCGATCAGAACGGCATCCGTATTAGTGCCGCCAACGTCAATACCGATGCGTTTCATGCGAATACCGATCTGAATTCAATGTCGTAACCGAAGGCACGAGGACCGACCGCAGCGATCCCGGCAGGCGAGGTCAGGAGTTCGGGTGCCGGAAGAGCCACCACGGTCACGCGCTGGCCGTAACGCACGGATTCCGTGCCGATGGCACTGCCGGAAATCGTGTCGAGCAGGCAAAGGAGATCCGGCGTCATTGCCACCGGCTCGCCATCGCGGAAAGCGACCGCCCATTCATTCTGGAAAGCGAGCTCCATTCGGGAGCCCTTGTCGGTGTCAATGCCCTCGATCACGGTTCGCCCACGAAGGAAGCCGCCTGTGGTTTCGCGCGCCACGTCGATCACCTTGCCGCGAAACAATTGCTTGCCGCCCTCATGATCGAGAACTGCCTTTACCGGATCGTCATGACGGGCACGCGCCTCGATGACGGCGCGGCCAAGCTCTGTAGCCTTCGTTATGGTGTAATGAATGCCCCATTCCTTCACCTCGCGGCCGGTGCGCGGCGCCTTGCAGGTGGCGGCAGTCGAGCCAACCTCCGTGCAGACCTTGCGCGAAATTCGCTCCATCCATTTCCAGGATGCGGCCTTCGTGACGATAACCTCATTCTCGCGTACGTCGACGAGGGAAAGCGGATACATTGGCAGATTGCCAATGGCGAAGGAGGTCATCTGCGCCTCGGGATAGGCGCGTCCCATCGCATCGGCATTGACGACCGGCCGGCCCAGCATCGCGGCGGCGAGAAAAGAGGAGAGCGCATTCGAACCACCGATCTCCACGCTCATGATCGCGCGAAAGGGCTTGCCGAGATAATCCTCCATGACCTCGACGGCGCGCGCCAGATGCACGGGATCGCTGAGACGCTCCTGCCCGACCAGCGGCGCGCCCATCTTCGAGACGACCGCAACCATATCGTCGTCATCGAGCGCCATCGGATCCATCACCTGCACGCGACGCCCCTCGGCATAGAGTCTTCGAAGGTTAAGAGTCGAGATATAGGGATTGCCACCGCCGCCGGTTCCCAGAATCCAGGCTCCCGTTGCGAGCGGCTCGATATTGTCTTCGGAAAATTCCTGAAGCATGTTTCACCTTCGGCAGTAGCTCCCCCGACCCCGAATGGGGCCGGGTCTATGTCATGTGCAGGCGAAGGTCAGTTCGCCTTGCAGTCCCAATGAAAGTTCGAGAAGTTCAGATCCCAGCTCTGCATGGGAATGAACTCATAGCCCTGAAGGCACTTGTTCGCCGCATAGCGCCGGTTTGGCGACACCGCCCATACGTCGGGTTGCAGCTCGGCGAGCTTGACCTGCAGCTCCTTGTAGGTCGCGTTCTGCTCCTTGATATCGGTGGTCGACCTCGCCTTGTCGATCAGCGCATCGACCTCGGGATTCTGCAGCCATTCCATCGACATCCACGTGCCGGAAGCCTTGGAATGATACTGATTATAAAAAATCGCATCCGGCGACGGGTAGTTGGGCGAGATGTTGACCTGTGTCGAGGCCGGCGTGGTCTCGGGTTTGGAGGAGAGCTCGACGATGCGGTTCCAAGGCTCGGGCTTGATGTCGAGCGTGATGCCGATCTGTTCGAGATTGGCCTGCATCAGCAGCGCCACTTCGGATTCGAAAGCGAGCGAGGCGACATAGCTGTTAACCAGCGTGATCTTCTGACCGGCATATTTGGATTTGGCGAGCTCTTCCTTCGCCTTTTCGAGGTCGAAGACGCCGGGCTGGATATCGTCGTTGTGCGCATCCTTGAACACGGTCGAGAGCGGGCCGGTCATGTCGAAGCCCGGATAGATCGCTTCCTGAATGGTCTTGTAGTCGGTGGCATAGGCGATTGCCCGGCGCACATGCACGTCGTCGGTCGGATAGACCTTGCTGTTCAGCTTGATGACGAAGCCGCCGGCCGTCGTCGACTGGAGCAGCTTGTAGCTCGGCATCTTGCCGATGGTTTCATAGGTGTCGTTGCCGAGACCATGCGAAGAAAGTCCGAGCTCACCCTTTTCGGCAAGCGCCTTGACGGTGGCGTCATCGCTCGTCTGGACGAAGCGCACCTCGTCGATCGGCGTTCCCTTGGTCCAGCCTAGGAAGTAATCGGGATTGCGCGCGATCACCATATCGGCGGAGCGATTGTAGCTAACAAGCTTGTAGGGACCCGAGCCCGCAGAATGCTCGCCCACATAGGCTTCGCCCCATTTGTCATCCGGCTTGGAATTGGTTTCGATCAGCTTCTCGTTCAGCGCCATCATCAGCGGCGTCACAGCCATGAACGGCGAGAACTGGCGATCGAGCTTGACGACGACGGTCTTGTCATCAGGCGCGGTGACATTGTCGGGCTGCACGAGGCCGACGATGAGGTTCGAGGGACCCTTGTTGATGCCGATCAGGCGCCGGATCGACCAGACGAAATCGGAAGCCTTGACGGGCGTGCCATCCTGGAACTTGGCGTCATCGCGAATATGGAAGGTGTAGGTCAGCCCATCCTCGGAGATATCCCAGGATTTTGCCAGATGGGGCACGATCTCGCCCGAAGGGCCGACAGTCGTCAGCGCGTCATACATGTTCACGATCGCCATATAGCCCGTGTAGTCTGTGACCTTGGCCGGATCGAGCGAGCTGAAAATCTGCATCGTGTTGACGGCAATCGACACCTTGTCGGCCGCCGATGCGGCAACCGAAGTTAGCGGCAACGCCAAGGCGCTCGCAAGCAGAAGCGCTGAAAGACGCAGATTTCTGGAACCCATCTTCATTCTAGTTCTCCTCTTTGATGCGGGAACTGCCCCGCTTATGGTTAGGCTGCCTTCCGGCCCGGAGCCGGCAGCGGCGAATAGGTGATGTCCGGATAGCCGAAGGCGGCAGGACCGACGACCTCAAGCGCGCGAGCGCTGCGCAGCAGCTCGTGGCAGGGAATGGCGACGACGGCGACGCGCTGGCCGTAGCGCAGCATTTCGGTTGTGATCGGATAGCCGGTATCGACATCGAGCAGCACGATCAGATCCGGCACGCAGACCTCGATCACACCATCGCGGCGGAAGACCAGAAATTCGTTCTGGATCGCCACGTTCGCCGTCTGGCCGTTGCAATCATCGAAGCCGGCGAGCTCCATGTCGCCGACGACGAAGCCGCCGCGCAGATGGCGTTTGAGATCAGTGATCTTGCCGTTGAACACCCGCCGTCCGCCTTCCAGCGCGCAGACGGCGGCAATGGGATCTTCCTGCGCCTTGCGGGCACGGATCACGGCTTCGCCCAGCGCGATCGCCTTGGTGAAGCTTTTTGGAATACCATACTGATGGACATAGTGAGCCTGCATCGGCGCAGTTGCCAGCATGGCGGCGCCACCCTGCGCGACCACGCAGGCGCGCGCCATGCGCTCATGCCAGACTTCCGATACGGCATGGCTGAAAATCACCGCATTGCCATGCAGGTCGCACATGACGGAAGGCGTCGAGCTGTGACCATAGATCGAAAAGGTCGTCATCTGCATTTCGGGGAATGCCCGACCCATGCCGTCGCAATCGAGGATGGGAAGACCGCCGAGCGCCGCCGTCACAAGCGGGTTCATCGCATTTGCACCGCCAATCTCCTCGCAGACGATCGCGTCGATCGGCGTGCGGATGAGTTCTTCCATGGCACGCAGGCAGCGCAGCCCTTCGCGTCCCTCACGGATGCGCTCGACGCCGACGACCGGTGCGCCGATACCGCCGATCGACATGCAGAGCGCGTCCGTTTCGATGGCGTCGGTCGCCAGAACCTTCATCTCGTAACCGGCCTTCATCGCCTCCAGAGCCAGAAGCTTGCCCTGATAGGGATTGCCGCCGCCGCCGGTGCCTAGGATGCCCGCTCCGATTTCCAAAGCATCGAGATCCTCTGATGTCAGCCGGCGCAGAGCGGCATCATCATATTTCTGCTTGCGCGTCTCAGGCATGATGGCCTCCCATTTCACCGACGACTTTGACGTGGATGCGCGTGGCGTTGCCTGGCAGATAGGCAAGAGGCGTATCCTCACGCTCGATAACTTCCAGGGTTTCCGCGAGAGCGCCGGCTGCGATCGCCTTTTCGCGCGCCTCCGCTTCGGCTTCCGCAAGCGCGCTCTCGCGCGTGCGGCCATTGACGAGCGAGAAGACGCGATCCGTTTCACCGCTGATCTGGGCGATGGCGGCGCCGACCGCGTTTGCGACGGCAAAATTCTGGGGAAGGATCACCTCCAGATCGCCGATACGGTCGGGCATGAGAATTGAACCGCCACCAACAGCGATGACCGGCACCGGCGTCGAGGAAATTCGACTGCGTTCGACGCAGGCTTCGAGCATGGCGTTGATCTTTGCCACAGCCGCATCGACCAGACCCTTGTCGAGATTGGCAACCAAGGCGCAGTCACCGACGTCGGCCTTGCCGGAGGCAACCGCGATGTCGGTTGCGGTCAATGTCGATCCGCCGAAGCAGAGCGCCTCCTTGCGCACGCGATAGCCGACCGACTTCGGCCCGATTGTAATGCCCGCTTCACCCCTGACGACGAGGGAACCGCCGCCGAGGCCGATCGAAAAGACATCGGGCATGCGGAAATTGGTGCGAACTCCGCCGATATCGACGGTCGTGGAAGCCTGGCGTGGAAAGCCGTGCGAGAGAGCCCCGACATCCGAAGTCGTGCCGCCGACATCGACGACGACGGCGTCCTTGAGCCCGGTCAGAAACGCGGCGCCGCGCATGGAATTGGTCGGGCCAGAGGCAAAGGTCAGCACCGGAAAGGCACGCACGACATCGGCGGCCATCAGCGTGCCGTCGTTCTGGGTGATGTAGAACGGGCATGGTATACCAGCCGCCGTTAGCGCCTTGCCGAAGGCTGCGACGGTGCGATCCGCCAGCGACAGCAGGCTCGCATTCATGATCGCCGCACTTTCCCGCGCCAGCAGGCCGTGACGGCCGATGTCCTTCGACATCACCACAGGCAGGCCGGGGCAATGCTGCTGCAGGATTTCCTTGGCCCGCACCTCCATGGCATCGTTGATGCCGCTGAAGACGCAGGTCACGGCGGCGGCCTTTAAACCCTTTGCACGGATTTCGCCTGCGATACGCACGATGGCGTCTTCATCGAGCGGCGAAAGCTCGCGCCCATCGAACTCGTAGCCGCCTTTGATCTGATAGCCGTGATTGCCGACGATCTCGCGCAGATCGTCGGGCCAATCGACCATCGGCGGCAGACCGGCGCCAGAGGGCAGGCTCAAGCGGATGGCCGCGACCTCATCCATGTGGCGGCGCTCGATGACCGCATTGGTGAAATGCGTCGTGCCGATCATGACAGCGGCAATACGGGCCCGATCGATGCCCGAGGCATCGATAACCTTCTCCAGCGCCTCGATCACGCCCGAAGTCACATCTTCGGTCGTCGAGGCCTTGACCCCAGCAAGAACGGTCTTTCCCTCCAGGACGACGGCATCCGTATTGGTGCCGCCGACGTCAATTCCAACGCGATACACGTCAGGCTCCTCTTCGATCAGTCTGTGGTTTTGACGAGGAAGCGCATGCGCTCCTCCTCGGTCACGACGGGCTTCAGGCGTTCCTCCTCGTCGGTAACGACGGGGATCGCCGCGATCAGCGCGCGCGTGTATGGATGATTGGGGGCGGCGAAGACCTCTGGCGTCGGCCCTTCCTCGACGATCTCGCCGCGCAGCATGATGGCGATGCGCGAGCAGAAATTGCGTATCAGCGAAAGGTCATGCGAGATCATCAGATAGGTGAGACCCAGTTCCTCGCGCAACTGCAGCAACAGCTCGATCACGGTTTTCTGCACCGACACGTCGAGCGCCGCAGTCGGTTCGTCGAGGATCAGGATCTTCGGCTCGGCCGCGAGCGCGCGCGCAATCGCCACACGCTGCTTCTGACCGCCGGAAAGCTCGTGCGGATACTTTGCCAGATAGGATTGCGGCAGCCGCACGAGATCCATCAGTTGCTTCATCCGTGCCTCGCGGGCTGGCCCATCCATACCTATGGATCTCAGGGGCAAGGCAAGAGTCTGCTGGACATTGCGCTTCGGATTGAGCGATGTGCCGGGGTTCTGGTAGACGATCTGCGTCAGCCGTCTGCCACGCCCTGGTGCCGGCGCGTCGATGGTGACGCTGCCTGAGGTCGGACGTGACAGGTCCATGATGATGCGTGCAACCGAGGTCTTGCCTGAGCCGGACTCGCCGGCCAATCCGAAGATTTCGCCCTGACGCAACGTGAGGTTCACGTCGCGAACGGCATGAAAGCCTGGCTTCCGGCCATAGATCTTGTTCAGGCCCTCGACCCTGACGATAGGCGCGCGGTCGCTCTGCGACAGATCGATCACGCGTTCGCCGTAAAGCGGCGGCACGGCGTCGAGGAGCGCCTTCGTATAGGGTTGATGCGGGGCAGTGAGTATCTCGCGGCAAGGTCCCGCCTCGACGATATCGCCGTGATGCATGACCACCACCCGGTCGGCAACTTTGCGCACGACACCGAGATTGTGGGTGATCATCAGAAGAGCCATGTTCTCCTCGATCACCAACTGATTGATCAGATTGAGAATCTCATCCTGGGTCGTCACGTCGAGCGCAGTGCCCGGCTCATCGGCGATCAGAAGCTTCGGCTGGTGCAACAGCGCAAGCCCGATCAGAACGCGCTGACGCATGCCGCCCGAAAGCTCGGACGGATAGGCGTTCATCACTCTCTCAGCGTCAGCAAGCTGCACCCTCCGCAAGACCGCGGCAATTCGCGTCCGCCGCTCGGCCTTCGACGAGCGAATGCCATCACGCTTGTCCGCAAAACGCATGATATCATCGAGATGCGTGCCGATCTTGAAGACCGGGTTGAAGGACGAGAGCGGGTCCTGCATGATCAGGGAAAAGGCGGTGCCTTTCAGCGCCTCGCGTTCCCTTCGCTGCATTTTCAGAACGTCACGTCCTGCGACGGAAATGACGCCGGAGTTGATGGCGGCATTCTTCGGCAAGGTGCCGATGATTGCCTTTGCTGTCACGGACTTGCCCGACCCCGTCTCGCCAATCAGTGCGACGCGCTCCCCAGCAGCGACGGTGAGGGAAATGTCACGGAGCACCTGCCGGGTGCGGCCGTAGGTCGTGAACGAGACGTTCAGAGCCTCGATCTTGAGAAGCGGCTCGCTCATCGCTTAGCTCTCCACATCAAACATGTCACGCAAGCCGTCGCCCAGGAGATTGAAGCCGAGCGTCACGTAGAAGACCGCAGCACCAGGGCATACGACCTCCCACCAGTAATCGGGCATGAACTGGCGACCGTCGGCGACCATGGAGCCAAGATCCGGAATGGGTGGCTTCACACCGAAGCCGAGGAAGCTGAGCGTGGCGCCGAACAGGATGACGAAGGCCGCATCCAGCGTTGTCTTGACGGAGATGACCGCCACGCAATTCGGCAGGATTTCGCGAAACAGGATGTGCATCGGCCCGGCGCCGGCAAGGCGGGCGGCCTCGATATAGTCTTCCGACGCGATAGACTTGGAAACGGAGTAGATCAGCCGCGCATGCCAGGTCCACCAAAGCAGCGTGATGGCGATCATCGCGTTTATCAGGTTCGGCTCGAGCAGGTTCGACACGGCAAGCGCCATGACCAGCGGCGGCATTGCCAGCATCACATTTGTCAGGCCGGTTATGATTTTTTCGACCCAACCGCCGAAGTAGCCGGCGATAAGGCCGAGCACGGTACCGATCGGCACCGAAATGCCAAGCACGCCGATGACCAGAAGCAGTGAAACGCGCATGCCGAAGACCGTGCGGGAAAAGATATCCCGACCGACTTTGTCGGTTCCGAACCAATGAGCGGCATCCGGCGACACGTGCCGAGCGCGGAAATCGACCACGGCGCCGACATGTTTCGGATAGGGAGTAAGCCACGGTGCGAACACAGCCAGCACAAAGACCGAAATCAGGATCAGCGTGCCGATTACCGCGGCCGGATTGCGGCTGAAGCGATACCACATCATGTAACCGGTGCTCAGCGCGCGATCGGATGCATCCAGCATCTTCATATCGGCCATCAGCGTGCCTCCTTGCGGCGTTGGCGCGGGTCGATCATCGAGATCAGGACATCCACCACCAGGTTCGCAACGATGAAAAACAGGCCGGCGACCAGCACCACGGCGGTCACGGCATTGAGGTCCTTTTGCAGGATGGCGTTCAGCCCGTAGGAGGCGAAGCCGCCCCATGCGAACACCATCTCGATGACGAAGGCATTGCCGATCAGCGACGCGAATTCGAGGCCCATGATCGTCAACGGCGCGATCGACGACAGCTTGAGAAGGTAGCGGAAAATGATGACCCGCTCCGGCACACCGAAACTCTGCAGGGTCAGAACGTGATCCTTGCGCTGGTTCTCCAGCATGGAGGAACGAGTGATGCGGGTAATCTGGCCGATGCCGGCCATGGCAAGCGCGAAAGCCGGCAGCACAAGATGCTGAAGCGCATCGACAAACACATCCAGACGTCCCGCCAGCAGGCCGTCGATCAACAGAAATCCGGTCGGTCCGGGCTGAAAGCTCAGAGAATGATCAAGCCGGCCGATGATCGGCCAATTCGGCAGACAGCGCGCGGCAAGCAATTGCAGGCTTATCGCAAACAGGAAACTCGGAATGGTCACACCGGTCAAGGACAGGATGCGGCCGATATGATCCAGCGCACGATCCCTAAAATGTGCGGTGACGACACCGAGCGGAATGGCCACCACGAACATGAAGACCACGGAGACGAGAACCAGTTCCACGGTGGCGGGCACCGTCTGTTCCAGATCGGTCGTGACGGGACGTTGCGAGACCAGCGACATGCCCAGATCGCCTTGCAGCGCCTTGCCGACATAGTCGACGTATTGAACCAGAAGCGGCTTGTCCAACCCCATCTGCACACGCAGCGCATCGACCTGCTCCTGCATTGCCGCCGGGCCGAGAGCCATGCGCGCGGGGTCTCCTGGCACGACGCGCGCCAGAGCGAAAATCATGATGGAAAGCGCGATCATGACCAGAACGAAGATGCCAAGCCGCGTCAGGATCGCGACCAACGGATGTTGCTGCATCGACGGGAGTTTCCTTGTTCGTCAGCTAACTGACAAACAACAGTCCTCATCTGCGGACGATGGACAACCGGCTGGAGGTATAGTTTTTCAGCCTTATGGTATAGGTTATTTTTCAATACTCGCTTACAAACCCCCGCATGCACAGACTGATTGCCCGACCTCATCTTTGCCATCGCATCGCGACGGAACACGCCGGCGTCATCTTCCTGCGTGCCCCCGCGGGCGCCGGAAAGAGCACAGTTCTGTCCATGGCTGCAAAGGCGATAGGCAAGGAGGTTTGCAACCTGCAGCAACCGCGCATGAGCGACGTGAGGGATGGATGGCTCTTATGGGATATACCGGTTTCCGCTCGATCGGCTCGTCTTTCCGCTCAGCTCATAGAGACCGTCGAGGTTCTGGTCATCGCCTGCCGTCCCGATCAGCGCATCAGCGGGCTGGCGCGGCTCATCCTGCATCGAGGTGCGGTGACGCTCGACGCCGGCGATCTAACATTTTCCGTTGAGGAATTGGGGGAACTGCCAGTCGAAGAAGCCAGCCGGTTAGTCAGGGATTATGCCGGCTGGCCGGTTTTCCTGCCGCTGACACGCCAAAAGGATCCTCGCCTATCCATCGACTATCTGCGCGAGAATTTCCTCGGCCACCTTTCGCCGGGACAGACCGCGCTGCTTTCCATCTGGCTCGAAACGCGATCTCCTGTCACCGTCGAGGAGTGGACGGGCCTTTTGCCACCACGCCTGATCGAGGCACCGGACGAACATCAGGAACTGCTGACACTCTTGACGGGCGCCGTCAGCGAACGCCTGGCAACCTTCGAAACCACCGTCGCCGTGATCGAGGTAGCCTCCGCTTACGAGCAGGCGGGACGTGCGCTTGCCGCCATGTCGCTGCTCCTCGACCATGGGCACGAGGCCCATGCGGCGCAGATTCTGGAGCGTGCCCGGGGTCTGGAGCTGATCTATCGAAACAGCCTCGGGACCTTTCGCGATATCATCATGCGCTTTTCCCACGAGATGATCGCGACCAATGAAGTCGTGCTTTTTGCCATGGCTCGCACGCTCCTGAAGCTCGGAGAATTGCAGCGCGTGCGGCACCTCGTCGGCAAACATCTGGGTTCGGACTATCTCGATCCGCTGAAGGTCCTGCTGCGCGGATCGCGCTTTTCCTTCGCGGCGCGAACGTTCCGGCTCAACCTGATGATTTCCGAGGACCTGATGCCGACGGACGCAATGATTACCCGCCTCGGCGAGTTCATGGCGGATTATCCGATGGGCGATTACGGCAAGTGGGCCGCCTACTACAACGCGCTGCTGGAATTCGAGATTCGCCGCAGGAATTTCCGCGAAGCGGAAGCCGCCGCAGCCCGCGCCTTGATCTATCTCGGCCATATGGGCGGCCAGCCGCTGCTGGAATTCTTCATCCATCTGCATCAGACAGTGCTTCGACTGATGAGCGGCGATGCCCTTTTCGCGCGTCGTGCCGCCCAGGAAGCACGGCAGAAACTGGAACAGGTGCCGCACGCAGCAGAGGCTGAATTCCGTATGCTGCGGCTCGCCGAAGCCTGTATCTCCTACGAAGCCGGCCAGCCGCGCGATCTTCTCCAATTCGTTCAAAACGAATTCGATGATTTTGCCGCCGCAGAAATCTGGCCGAGCCTGATGCAATTCGCTCTCCACTACGCATCACAGGTGCTGGCCGACCATTTTCCGATGGTGATCAGGCCCGGCTTTCTCGACGGACTCTGGATTCATCTGTCCGAGGGCCTGCAGTTTCACGCGATGATGGAGATCCGCACCGCCATCGCCTACCAGAATGCCAATCGCTGGAGCGACGCGGCGGCAACGCTGTCCGCCGTCCGAATGCGTATCGGCCGTAACTGGGTGGAAAGCGCCAACGAGGAGCTGACGCGCCTGACCCGCCGGGACGAAATTTCCTATGCCATGGCATGGCTACGCGACAGCGTGCGCCTCTCGACGCCGCGGCCCTATCTGTCACGCCAGATCGACGCGCTGATCGCAAACCCGAAAGTCACCAACCGCGAGAAAGTCGCCCTGCAGCTATGGCAAAGCTATACCGCTTACCAGCGTCGCGACAATGCTGCGACGCGCGCGCATCTTCTATCCGCGCTTGAAGGCGCAACGCGCCTTGGCTGCAACGGCGTGCTCTCCGAGGAGCGGATCTTTCTCTCGCCGCTTCTCAAGAACCAGCGCATTCGCAGCTTCATCGAAACCTCATCCGAGGTCCGCACCGCACTTTCGCTCTTTGCAAGCTCCGTGAACTCGCCACAGGCGAAAGCCCTCCAGGGCGGTCTCTCGCAGCGCGAGGTCCAGATGATTCAGCTGATCGCGAGCGGCATGTCGAACAAGCGCATTGCTCATACCCTTAATGTCTCCGAGGTGACGGTGAAGTTTCACCTCGGAAATCTGTTCCGCAAGCTGGGCTGTCATCGCCGCGCCGAAGCAATCCGGGCGGCAACCGCACTCGGCTGGCTGTGAGCATCGAGCGGATGGGTTGAACGTTACGACGGGCGCCTTTCGACCGATGTCTCCTCGGGCGGCTGCTTGGGCGGAACGTTGCCGTTCTGCTCGGCGCGATCGCGATGCAGCGCGGCGCGGGCGAGGAGCATGAAGGTGATCGGCGTCGTCACCGTGATGAAAATACCGATCAGCAATTCATGAATGACGAGCGTCCGTGTCGCGGTCGAAAAGAAGATCATCGACGCGATCATGATTGCCCCGATGCCGCCGCTCGTTCCCAATGTCGGCGCATGAATGCGCTCGTAGAATGTTCCAAGCCTTAGAAAACCGATGGCGCCGATGAGCGTCAGGAAAGCGCCGATCATGAGAAGCGCACCGACGGGGATAGCGGCCCACAGAGGTATGTTTTCAAACGGCGTGCTCATTCGATCACCTCTCCGCGCATCAGGAATTTCGCCAATGCAACGGTTGCAACGAAGCCAAGCATGCCGATGACGAGCGCCGCCTCGAAATAGACGACGCGACCTGTGCCTATGCCGAAGGTCAACAACAACAGCATCGCATTCACATAAAGCGTGTCGAGCGCGATGATGCGATCCTGCGCGCGCGGGCCGCGAAACATGCGGATGGAAGCGATCGCCATGGCCGCCACGATCATCAGCTGCGCGGCCGCCACGGATATCTGGATGATCATGGCGCTCATGCGAATATCTCCATCAGCAGGCTCTCGTAGCGATTGGCGACCGTATCGCGCCATTGCGCCTCGTTTTCGAGATCGAGGACATGAAGCAGCACGGTGTTGTCGTTGGAATCATATTCCAGCCACGCGGACCCCGGCGTGCTGGTCAGGATAACCGCAAGCAGCGCCAGCGGGATCTGATCCCGCACCCTGAGCTCAAGGACAACGAAGCCCGGCGTCGTCTTGCGCGAGCGTCCCCTCAGGATGATCCAGGCCACCTGGGCATTCGATTTCAAGACGTCGAAAACGACTCGGAAGAAGAGCTTGGGCAGCAAATACCATTTCCGCAGCCTCGGTTTTTCGGGCCGCAGCGATGCCATGCCCCAGGAGGCGAAAACCGCGACGATGATGCCGAGGATAAGCTGACCAAGCGTGAAGCCGTTCAGCAGCAGCCACATCAGGATCAGGCTCAACGCCAGGAGCGGATAAGGCAGCATCACAGGCCTCCCGCTTGTACGGGCGCAACGACCGCATTGCGAACCGCACCGACATAGATATTGGGGTCGCTGAGCGTGCGAATGGTCGCGTCCATATATTGCATGACGGGGCCTGCCCAAATGGTCAATGCGAGCGTCAAGGCGAGCAGGCCCATGACCGGGACTATCTCGATGACGAGCACACGGGGAACCGTGCCCTCCAGCGAACTCCAGAATGTGCGTATGCCGGCCCTTGTCATGGCAATCAGCGCGGCTATGCCGGAGAGAATGACGAGCAGGATCAACGTCCAGACGGCGGCACTTGGCGGAATGCCGATCGCGCCGGTTCCCATCATGGCCGAGAGCATGGCGAACTTGGAGACGAAGCCGGAAAGAGGCGGCAGGCCGGCGAGCAGAATGCCGCAGGCGGCAAAGCAGATGCCGAGCATTGCCATGGTGCCGGGCATGGTCACGCCATCGCCTTCGGCCGGTTCCTTCTCCTCGGCATCGCCATAGGCCTCCATCGTGACGGCGAGTACGCTGGCGCCGGCATCCTGCCCGCGCTCGACGAGCTCGATCAGCATGAAGAAGGCGCTGATCGTCAGCGTCGAGCTGACGAGATACATCAGCGCGCCGGACGAAATGGAGCCGTCATTGATGCCGATCACCATCAGCAGCGTGCCGGATGAGACCAGCACCGAGAAGCCGGCAAGCCGGCCAAGCGCCTGCGACGCCAGGACACCGACCGTTCCGAAGATCAGAGTTGCCATCCCGCCATAGAGAAGCACGGTCGCGCCGAAGCCCGCGGAGGGGCCGGCGCTGAACAGCAGCATGGTCAACCGCAGGATGACGTAGATGCCAAGCTTGCTGAGGATCGCGAATATGCCCGCAACTGGCGCAGATGCCGCGCTATAGGCTGTCGGCAGCCAGAAGCAGAGCGGCCACATGCCGGCCTTGATGAGGAATGCGATGCCGAGCACGCCGGCGCCCGCCTGCATCAGCATGCGGCGGTCGGCCGACATTTCCGGAATGCGCACGGCAAGATCCGCCATGTTCAGCGTTCCCGCCGTGCCATAGATCAGGCTGACGCCGATGAGGAAGAGCAGCGCCGCCGCGAGGTTGACGGCTATGTAGTGCATGCCGGCCTTGACGCGCAGCGGCCCGGAGCCATGCAGCAGAAGGCCGTAGGACGCGGCCAGCATGACCTCGAAGAAGACGAAGAGGTTGAAGAGATCGCCGGTCAGGAACGCGCCGTTGACACCCATCAGCAGCAACTGGAACATGGTGTGGAAATGCGCACCGACTGCATGCCACCGCGCCAGCGAGAATATCAGCGCGGCGACGGCAACGATGGATGTCAGCAGCAGCATGAGCGCCGACAAGCCGTCGAGCACGAGCACGATGCCGAAAGGCGCGCTCCAGTTTCCCAGCAGATAGGCGCGCTCCAGCCCCGGCGATCCGCCCTCCGCGCGGAAGAGCGCAAGTGCAATGCCTGCCAGCAGGAGCGTAGCCGCCAGACTAATGAATGCCTTCAGCGTGCGCGAACGCTCGTCGATGAACACGAGCAGCGCGCCCGCAATCAGCGGAACGAGGATCGGCGCGATGATGAGATGATGCAACCAGCCCGTCATTTCCGATCGCTCCTTCCATCGACATGGTCCGTGCCGGTCAAGCCGCGCGAGGCAAGCAGCACGACGAGGAACAGGGCCGTCGTCGCAAAACCGATAACAATCGCCGTCAGCACCAGGGCCTGGGGAACCGGATCGGCCAAGGTGCGCGTTGCCGTGCCATCACCAAGCAGCGGCGGCACGTTCGTCTTCACGCCGCCGACGCCAAAGATGAAGAGATTGACGGCATAGGAGAGCAGCGACAGCCCGATGATGATCTGATAGGTGCGTGGACGCAGGATCAGCCAGACGCCGCAGGCTGTCATCACACCGATCGCAATGGACAAGATGAGTTCCATCAATCCCCCTTTGCCTTGTCGGCATCAAGCGCACGCAAGCGGTTGATACGGATCGACTGGTGCGCAAGCGCGACGAGGATCAGAACCGTGGATCCCACGACAAGCAGGAAAACGCCGAGATCGAAGAGCAGTGCGCTTGCCGCCGGAACCTTGCCGATCAACGGCACGTCGAGATACTGGAAATGCGAGGTGAGGAACGGATAGCCGAAGAACCAGGCGCCGATACCCGTCGCCGTTGCGATCAGAAGCCCGGCGCCCATCCACCGCAGCGGCAGGATGCGAATGCGATCCTCCGCCCAGCGCGTACCGCCGGCCAGATATTGCAGCAGGAAGGCGATCGAGAGCGTCAAGCCGGCCGAGAAGCCGCCCCCTGGCGCATCATGCCCCCGCATGAAGATATAGACCGACAGGGCGATCACGAAAGGGAACATCCACTGCATGATGACGGAGGGCACCAGCAAATAGTCGCGCACGGTATCGCCGGCTGAACGCTCTGGCCGTTCCTCGTCGAAACGGTTCTGGATTCGCTGCTGCTCCGGCATTTCCATGCTGTCGGGCGCCGGTCGGAAACGACGCATCAGCGCATAGACCGTCAAGGCGACGACGCCGAGAACGGCGATTTCGCCCAACGTATCAAAGCCTCGGAAATCCACGAGGATGACGTTGACGACGTTGCGCCCGCCACCCTTCGAATAGGCGTTTTCGAGGAAATAATTCGCGATGGCATCGGGCACGGGCATGGTCATGACGGCGTAGGAAATGAACATCATGCCGACGCCGCAGATGACGGCAAGTGCCAGATCGCGGAAGCGGCGGAAACGGGCGCGCAAATCGACCGTATCGTCGATCCCTTCCGTCCGCTTCGGCAGCCAGCGCAAACCCAGCAGGATGAGAACCGTCGTGACGATCTCAACGAGAAGCTGGGTAATCGCAAGGTCCGGTGCCGACAGCCATATGAACGTCATGCAGACGATCAACCCGACACCGCCCAGCATCACCAAAGCGGCAAGCCGATGATATTTGGCAAAGAAGGCGGTGCCGATCGCCAGACAAATACCGATCGCCCAGACCGCGGCGAAGACCGGATCAGCACCCAGAAAGGAAAAATGCTTCGCTTCGAAACCGGACAGGTAAAGCGGCAGCAGGCCGGCAGCAAACCCTGTCACGACGACCCAGCGAAGCTGCGGCTGGAGCTTGCGCGTGCCGATCCGCTTTTCGGCCGTTCTCGCCCAATGCCAGGAGACTTCGACCAGCACCCGCTCGAAAATTCGCTGCCCTTTCAGGCGGCGGAAGATGGGTGGGCCGTCATCACATCGCGACAGATAATCCTTGAAGGCGAAATAGAACACCGTGCCGCCAACCAATGCGACAATGCTCATGATAACGGGCAGATTGAAGCCGTGCCAGAGCGAGAGGCTGTATTGCGGCGTATCGGCGTTGAGGACGCTGACAACGGCCGCATGCAGGAAGGGTGCCACCGAAAGCGCCGGAACGATGCCGACGACCAAGCATACCACGACCAGAAGCTCGATCGGGAAGCGCATCCAGCGCGGCGGCTCGTGCGGCTTGGCGATCGGCAGATCGGTCGGCGCGGGGCCAAAGAACACCGTCTGAATGAAGCGCAGCGAATAGGCAACGCTGAAGGCGCTCGCCAGCGTCGCCACATAGGGAAGCATGCGATCGAGGATGGAATCGGCATGGGTCTCGATCGCTTCGGCGAAGAACATTTCCTTCGACAGGAAGCCATTGAGCAGCGGAACACCGGCCATGGCGGCACTCGCAACGATCGCAAGCGCGCCGGTGAACGGCATATAGCGGAACAGGCCGCTCAAGCGGCGCATGTCGCGTGTGCCGGTCTCGTGATCGATGATGCCGGCCGCCATGAACAGGGAGGCCTTGAAAGTCGCGTGATTCAGCATGTGGAAGATGGCGGCGACCGTCGCAAGCGGGCTGCCGAGGCTGAGCAAGGTGGTGATGAGACCGAGATGACTGATCGTCGAATAAGCGAGCAGCCCTTTGAGATCCTGCTGGAACATTGCGAAATAGGCGCCGAGCAGCAGCGTGATGATACCGGCGGCCCCGACGATGTAGAACCACTCGTTAGTGCCGGCGAGAACGGGCCAGAAGCGTGCCAGCAGGAAGACGCCGGCCTTCACCAGCGTCGCCGAATGCAGATAGGCGGAGACGGGAGTCGGCGCCGCCATTGCGTTCGGAAGCCAGAAATGGAAGGGAAACTGCGCGCTCTTCGTCAGCGCGCCGAGCAGGATCAGTATCAGCGCAGGCAGATAGAGCGGATGGTTACGGATGATATCGCCCGATGCCAGGATCTTGTCCAGATCGTAGCTGCCGACGATATGGCCGAGCAGGATCAGCCCGATCAGCAGGCAGAACCCACCGATCCCCGTGATCGTCAGCGCCATGCGGGCGCCGTCGCGGGCGGCGGCGGTGTTGTGCCAATAGCTGATCAGCAGGAAGGAGAAGATGCTGGTCAGCTCCCAGAAGATCGAGAGCAGAATGACATTGCCCGAAAGCACGATGCCAAGCATCGCCCCCATGAAGGCGAGCAGGAAAGAGAAGAAGCGAGGAACCGGGTCCTCTTCCGACATGTAGTAGCGGGCATAGACGATGACGAGAAAGCCGATGGCGGTGATGACAAGCGAAAACAGCCAGGCAAAACCATCCAGCCTGAGGCTGAAATCAAGCCCGAGCTGCGGCAGCCATTCTATGCTATAGCGGACGACGCCGCCGTCCTTGACGGCAGGATAGAAGCTTACGGAAATCAAGAGCGCCAGAAATGTGACAGTCCCGGCGATCCAGGCCGGGCCACGCCGCGACTGTGTGCGCAAGAGGCATACGGAAAGAAGACTTCCGATAAACGGCAGAGCTAAAAGTGCTAGAATAAAAACAGGCTCGCCAGTTATCCCAAAACGCCATTCCTTCGCTTGGCCGGATCACGCCAGACTGCCACGACGGCAAAACCCCTAGAAATCCGGTGTATTATGTCCTATATGATAGATATCGCCCAATATGGGCAGCTTCGAACCCTGCGTCAAGGTAAGATGGCGATGATTTTGACACCAGCGCTCTGCCGGGCAGCCCGCGGCTTCCTCGATTGGACGCAGACGGATCTTGCCGACCGCTCCGGCGTATCGCGCAGCACGATCCGTGACTATGAAGGCAATCGCCATAGCTTGCATCGGGCGACGGAGGCGCAGTTGCGCCTGGCGCTCGAGACCGGAGGAATCGCCTTCTTCCGGATCGAAGGACATGAGATCGGCATTTGTACGAAGGCCCTGGTCGCCGAAGCGCCAGCGCCGACGCATACGGAAAGCTGCGAGATCCTTTCCAGCGCCGGCGAAAGAAACCGGACGCCGCCTAAGCCGGAACAATAGTGCCGGATAGCGCTGGACGCGGCCGGCACAACTTCCGACCATAAAGTCGCTTATGCAAGCCGAAGCCTTTCGCCGGCGTTACCTCGCGCGTAGCCGATAGAAGTCCGCTCGCGAGAAGGTGAACAGAAAGGTCCTCAATTCAGCCATATTCCAACCGATTACCGCATCCGCGCCGTACCCCCAAGACGACCGGAGAAACCCATGCCCAATACGACAGCGACCACAGCAGAAACATCCACCGCCCGCTACCGATCGTCGCAACGGCTCCTGCATTGGCTCATGGCCATCGTCATCATTTCAGCACTCGTCATCGGCCTTTATTGTTCCTACCTCACCCCGGGCATACCCCTGCGTCGCGCCCTCCTCGACATACACAAGTCCCTCGGCATGACGGCGCTTTTTCTCATCGCCATCCGCCTGCCGCTCAGACTTTCGCTGGGTGAACCTGCCTATCAACGGCCGCTTGGCGTCTTCAATCGCTATGCTGCCCGCGGCGCGCATATCTTGCTCTACATCTTGATGATCCTGATGCCGCTTGCAGGCTACGCCACATCTGCTGCCGGCGGTCATGATCTGCCATGGTTCGGCCTCTTCCAATGGCCCAACCTGCTGCCACACGACAAGGGCCTAGAGCGAGCCGCCGCCGAGATCCACGAATATGGTGCCTATTGCCTGTATGCTATCGTCAGTCTGCATATCCTTGCAGCGCTCTGGCACCATTTCGTCCGCAAGGATGAGGTCCTGAAGAGAATGTTGTTCTGAATCGATCTTTGTAACGCAAGCAGCGCGCCGGCTTTGCAGTAGATGGCTCAGATCTTCGCCGTCCCCACCATATGCGGTTTTTATGCAGTTTCCGCAGCCTTCGGTTTGTCAGTGATGGCATTCCGACTGCTGATGCTCGCAAGACCCGCCAATCGCCTTAAAAGGCAGTTCTGCGCAGCAGCGACGGGGAACCGCCTGCAACATATTGTAATATTTTCTAACACGCCGCTATAATTCCTTCTGCTATGGACGGCCGAGGATATGATCTGCGAGATTTTCCTTCGAAAGTCATCGATCGCTGGTTGCTCTCGGCCCATCTTTCAGCCCTTTCAGGCAGCGTAAGGTTTACTCCGGCACGCGGATAACGGGCGAAGGATCAGGATCTACAAACATGGTTGCGCGCATGAGGACGGTTGAGCCTTCACATCATATTCTCGTCGTCGAAGACGATAACGAGATTGCAACCATGTTAGTCGAGCTGATCAAGGATCATGGCTTGCGCGCTTCGCCCGTGCGAAGCGGCGCGGAGATGGACAGGATATTGCAAAGGCACCCGTTCGATCTCATCATTCTCGACGCCATGCTGCCCGGAGAAGATGGGTTCAGCATCTGCCGGCGCCTGAGATCGGCTGGAACGATCCCGATCCTGATGCTGACCGCGCTCACGGAGGATATCGACCGCATCATCGGCCTTGAGCTTGGGGCAGACGACTATGTCACCAAGCCGTTCAACCCGCGGGAACTCGTCGCCAGGATCAAAGCGCTTCTTCGCAGAGCTTCGTATGGTGCGGAGACATCGGAGCGGAAGCCGCTTACGAAGATGACCTTTTCAGGCTGGATGATCGACCCAAGAAGCAGGCGGATCGTGGACCCCGAGGGGGCCGAGGTGCTGATGACAACATCCGAATTCGATCTGCTGCTTGCCTTCTGTCACAATCCGAACCAGATCCTGACCCGTGAACAGCTGCTGTCGATGACACATGCGGGAACGGCCGGGCCGGTCGAGCGCAGCGTTGACGCGCAAATCAGCCGTCTTCGGCAGAAGATAGAACCAAATCTGAAGGAGCCGATCTTCATCAAGACCGTGCGGCTTGGGGGCTATCTTTTCGCCGCGAATGTCGAGTATCTGCCGTGAAGTGGCTATCCCGATCATCAGTCCGCACCCAGATCGCCATTCTCACCATTTTGCTCGCTACCATCGTCACGACCATAACGGCCGGCACCGAACCATTCGTTCGCGGCCGGTTCGACAAAGGTGTCGAAGTCGGACTTTTTGCAGGCCGCATCGAAACCATCGCGAAGGAGTTCGCGCTTTCGGCAGATGAAGCGCAAGGAGACGCCATCCTTTCAAGGTTCAGGGCGCAAGGCGTCAATGTCTGGAGGGCGACCGGTGAACAGACCGAAGGTTTGCCAATCACGACACAGGATATCGCCGCCGCCGTGCGCCGGCTGCTCGATTACAATCTCTTTCTCGATCCTTATGGCTTCATGGGCTGGAACAATCCGAAGACTTTGACGGTCAAAGCCGGAGATGGCAGCCTGGTATTTGCCTTGCCAGAATTTTCCACGACACGATGGGTCCTCCCCGCCGTGGTTGGCAATCTTGTGCTGATCGTTGCCCCCGCAGCCATTCTGGCAATCCTGACCGCATGGCTGATCGGAAGACCAATCGTCAATCTGGCAAAGGCAGCCGAAGGTGTGCGCTCCGATGACGAGCTTGACGAAGCTTTCGACGTTCGTGGCTCGGCCGAGCTGCGGAGTCTCGCAACCTCGCTCAACCTCATGCGCAAACGCATCCGCGAACTGGTGGCTGGGCGCACCCGCATGCTGACATCCATTAGCCACGACCTGCGCACACCGTTGACGCGGCTGAGAATGCGCACCGAGCGTTGCGAGCAAGCGGATTTGCGGCAACAAATGTTGAGAGACATCGATGTGCTTTCCGGCATGATCAACGAAAGCCTCGCTTATCTCGGCGGCGAGCTTGAGGCTTTGAAGAAAGTCGAGCTGTCCAGCCTTCTGCAAACCGTGACCGATGACTTTGCCGATACCGGCATCGAGGTCACTTTCGCCGGACCGCGGCGCTTGCCCTATATCTGCCGGCCGCGGGCGCTATCGAGAGCCATATCGAACCTGATCGACAACGCTTCCCGCCATGCCGGCCGCATCAATCTCACGCTTGCCGAGGACGAAGACGGTTCGGTCGTCATCACGGTTGCCGATGATGGCCCCGGCATCGCCGACGACTTGAAGCCGAAGGTCCTGGAGCCCTTCTTCAAGGCCGACAAGGCGCGTTCGCCGAGCGGGAATGGCGGTGGTTTCGGCCTCGGGCTTTCCATTGCACATGGAATCATCACCATCGGCCATCGAGGCAGTTTCGAATTGCGCGACAGCAAGCCGAGCGGCTTGGCCGTCGTGATACGCCTGCCTGCCAATTCCGGCATCGGCAATGCCGCAACATTTTCATAAAAATCCGAACACAACCCAACAAGGGCAAACTTTACAAGGAGATCGCAAAAACACTCCAGGAGCTCTCCATGAAGTCCCTTCCCGCATGCCTTGCATTGGCGGCCATTTCCCTTGCTGCAGCAGGCTGCGCCACTTCCGAACCCATGGTCTATCAAGGCCTCGCATCAGCGGCGCAATTGAGACCTGATCCGAGCGACAGTTCCGGCCGGGCACCGTTCAGCTACAAGGTGGTCGTGAACTGGAACCATTATGACAAGATCATCGTCGAGCCTGTCTCCATCTATAGAGGCAAGGACAGCCAGTTCGCAAACATGCCCGAAGAGGACAAGCAGAACCTCGCGCGCTATATGCATGACAAGTTCAGCAGTGTACTTGCCCAACGCTATTCGATGACCGCCATTCCTGGCCCTAGCACGCTGCGTCTGCGCTTGACGCTTGCCGGTGCGGAGGCGACCAATACCGTGCTCGGCCCAGCCTCTCATCTCGATATCGCCGGCGGCGTCTACAATACCGTCCAGGCGGCGCGCGGAAAACAGGGATCGATGACCGGCTCGGCGACCTATGCGGTCGAGATCTTTGATTCGACATCCAACCGCCTGTTGCTTGCCTATGTCTCCAAGCAATATCCGGGCGCGCTCAATCTTGGAGCGTCGTTCGGAAGTCTGAAGGCCTCCTATGTTGCAATAGACAAGGGCGCTGCAGATCTTCTGACCCGAACGAGGTAGATGGATGCAGGGTCGCAGGATGCGTATGATCCAATGAGATAGGAGCGAAAGGCAATGCATCTGCACTGCCTTTCGCCCGTCATAGACGTCCTCAGCCGCGGTCGTGAACCACGCCGACGATCTCGCCGGAACGCGAAACGCTCACCAGCAAGTCGTCTCCGTCTCTCCATGCTCGAACCAGATAGCGTGGTCCGACGTCTTGCACATCCTTGACCCGATATCCCCGACGCACCAGGAGACGAATGACATCAGACGGGCCGAAATCGTCGGAGTTCTGCCCCCATTCGCGACGTTCTTCGTGGCGGCGGTTCCATCGCTGCAGAAAATCGGCTTCCGGCTGACCTTCTCCCCGAGAATAGGTTGGCGATTGGTCCTCATAGAATACGACCTGGGCATAACAGGAGCTGACAGTTCCAATGGCAGCCGCCGATGCGGCCATCATTGTCAGTGCCGCGTAGTAGATCTTCATTGCTTGATCCTCTTGCTTCGCCGCCGCAAGCACAACGCCATGCAAGCCTCCTGCGAACGACCTCGCCAGTATGGCCAGTTCCAGTTTCGGCGGTGCATTTTTTTGTTGAGAAATATTGCGGCCGGCCAAACGGGCCATCGCATCGCTTGGCCGGCCGACCGCCGCGCCATTGCAGATGCCACCACGGCGCCACAGGCGCCTGGGAACTGGTCTATATCGGCCTCAAGGATGAATTTGCCTCAGACCGAAACATGACTGCTGACGAGATGACCATGTCTCAGATCATGAATCATCAAGGCGGGAGGGTCCGCTGCTTGCGGCACGCGAGATGCGTCGAGCATCAGCGGATTGGCGGGGCATATGGAACCGCATGTATAGGCCGGAATGCCCGCAAACAGGCTCGACATGCTCCGATGAACATGGCCGCTACAAATGGCGGCCGGCGGTCTAATGCCGCTCTTCAGCAGACCCGCCAAGGCTTGCGTACCCTTGCACATGACTGCATCCAACGGGGGAATACCGCAAGGGAACACGTGATGATGGGTGAAAAGCAACGCAGTGCCATTCGGGCTACCCGCCAATGCCCGCCGCAACCAGGAAAGATGTTGCGTGACGTCGCCATAGGCTTCGCCATCCACGCAGGTATCGACCCCGATTATGACAGACCCGCCGCAGGGTTCGATAAAATGCATTGCCGGCCGGTCGTGCCAATAATCCGGTTGCGGCATGATCGTCCGCATGACGGCCCGATCGTCCGAATTGCCCGGAAGGATCAATGAGCGACAGGCAAGGCGATGGAGCGATGTCGATATAAGGCCGTAGCCTTCGAGCCATTTCCCATCAACCAGGTCGCCGGAGACCACCAGCAAATCTGGCTGGAGGACCGCTAACCAGGATACGGCACGGTCAAGCCGCGCCATGCTATCATTCGTCGGGCTGGCGTGAATGTCGCTAATCTGGGCGATAAGCATGAGATCCGTTTCATGATGATGTGATATGTCAAACAACGATCGGTGCGACGCAGACCATACATTCCCTTGACTTCGCGTGCAGCCAAACCGGCTCGCATTGAAGAACATGCTGCGATCGCATTTCCATTCTCCGTCGCTTCAGGTTAACGGCAGCAAGAATCAACCGGCCTTCAGGTCCGGCTGCGGTTCGCCGATCTCCACCGCATGACCGTCAGGATCATAGAAGCGGAATACGCGCTGCCCCCATTCCTGCCTTTCGATGGGATGAATGAGATTGACATGCGGCGCTATCGCCTCGAAGGCAGCATCCACGTCCTCATGTTCGAAATAGAGAAGGATGTTTCGCCGCCCATAGGGTTCGGATGTTTCGCTGCTTTCCCTCCAGACCGTTTGCTCCAGCGATTTTCCATCATGAATCGCAAAGCCGGTTTCAAACAGCACGAAGCTGCCAAAGTCATTCAAAGCCCTGAGGCCCAACAGCTCACAGTAGAACGCCTTCGAACGCTCGATATCGCTGACGAAGGGGATTGGATTTACGAAACGCATCGCCAGGACCTGCTCGATTAGGGGAAACGAAGCAAACGAAAAACAACCTTCAAACTGCTTCACTATATCTGAGAACCGGATGCTGGTATCTGGCAAATGATTTCCACCTCGTCTCGCAATCGGAGGCCGCCCATGGCAGAAACCGCACGAACCATGATCGTCATGGATTCGGGAGAATCCCGCTTTCAATTGCGCGCCGGAGCAATGATCCGCCAGGGCGATCATATCCTTATTCACCGCGCACTCACGGACAACTTCTGGTCTTTGCCCGGCGGCCGGGTGGAGTTTCATGAGGCAGGCGCCGAGACACTTGCCCGCGAGATCGAAGAGGAAATCGGCTGCAAGGCGACCATCGGACCTTTACGCTTCATCATCGAAAATTTCTTCGAATTTGCCGGACGACGTGTTCACGAAGTTAGCGTCTATTACGAGGCGGAGCTGCTGCAGCCATTTCCGTTTCACGAAACGGAAATCGTCCATCGGGTGAAGGATGGCAATGCCGACCTCGAATTTCGCTGGGCACCTTCCACGCTGGTCGGGCTCGACCGGTTCGACCTGGTGCCAACTCCCATACGCAACCTCATCGTCACCAATCCCGCTGGCATTCAGCATTTCGTGCGGCGCGACGCAGCCTGAGTCTCCTGCCGTCTGCATCAATTGCAACAACAAGGAAATAACTTCATAAAAGCTCCGGCATGTTTGCCGAGTTTCCGATAGGCTCGAATCGTCAGGTCGTCATCCAATGTCGCGCATCGCCATTTTGGGAAATGCAGGCGGTGGGAAATCCACCCTCGCCCGCAAATTGAGCGAGCGCCACGCGATTCCCCATTTCGAGATCGACAGGCTGCTTTGGCAGGAAGGCTGGATTCCCACACCGATCGAGACTTATACCGAGCAGCATGAAAGGATCCTATCGGGTGAGAATTGGGTCATCGATGGCCTGGGGCACAAGAATTCGATCCCGGCACGGATAAATCGCGTGACCGAGATCATCCTCATCGATATGCCGCTCTGGATGCATTTCTGGCTCGCGGCCGAGCGGCAGATCGCCTGGCAGTCGGGCACGATCGAAAACGCGCCCGGCGGACTTTCGGCCATGCCACCGACGCGAGATCTGTTCCGGACCATATGGGAAATCGAGCAAGACTGGATGCCCGGCATTCGCCGCCTGTGCACGGAAGCGCAAAATGCCGGCAAGGCGCTGACACGGATAGGCAGTGTCGATGAGCTGGATGCGCTTACGAAGGAATTGGGGTGAACTGCGGCCTTGATGACTATTCAGATAAGCGGCAGTCGCGAGAACGACGACCGTAAAACCATTCCAAAAGATCCGCGATCTTTGAGATTATCTTCTTTGCTTTGATAACAAAGGGCTTTTAGCCTTGCCTAAACCCATAAGAACCATTTGCATCACCAAGGCTCGGACACGGCAGGCGATGGCATTGCGGTCCGAAAACAAAGACGAGCTTCGAAGAGGAAACCTCATTGCCCCGCCATACCACGCCGACTGGCTCCGATGCATCGCTTCCAACGCTTGATCTGTCGCGCCTCTATGCTTCGCCGGCAGAACATCAGGCCTTCATCGCAGAGCTTCGCACGGTGCTCTACGATCACGGCTTCTTCTATCTGACGGGGCACGGCGTCGATCCCCAGCTGATTGCCGATGTGGTCGCAACGGCCAAGCGTTTCTTCGCGCTGCCCATGGAAGAAAAGCTCAAGATCGAGATGGTCAAGTCACCGCACTTCCGCGGCTACAATCGCGCCGGCCAGGAGCGTACCCGCGGCGAACAGGATTGGCGCGAGCAGCTCGACATCAACACCGAAAGTACACCCTTCGAGATCGGTCCGGACACGCCGGCTTGGCGGCGCCTCCAGGGACCGAACCAGTGGCCGGAGGCGTTGCCGGAACTCAAGCCTCTGCTGCTTACCTATCAGGCCGAGGTGACGCGCATCGGCATCGACGTGCTGAAGGCGATCGCCGCAGCTCTCGGCCAGCAGGAAAACGTCTTCGCCGATATTTATGAGCCGCAGGCCTCGCAGCTTCTGAAGATCATCCGCTATCCCGGCCGGGACGTCGCCGAAACGGATCAGGGCGTCGGCGCTCACAAGGATGGCGGCTTCGTCACCGTGCTGCTCCAGGACACCACGCCCGGCCTGCGCGTGCGCACGGAAGACGGCGTCTGGATCGACGCACCGCCGGTGCCGGGCACCTTCGTCATCAATACCGGCGAGTTGCTTGAGCTTGCGACGAACGGCTTCGTGCGCGCCGACGTGCATGACGTCATCGCACCGCCTGCCGGCGTCGAACGTTTCTCCGTCGCCTTCTTCCTCGGTTCCCGACCGGATGCGACGATCCCCGTCATCGAGTTGCCGGAAGAGCTGAAACGATCGGAGCGCGGCATCTCGGTCGACCCCTTGAACCCGATCTTCCGCGAAGTTGGTCAGAACCAGCTGAAGAGCCGCTTGCGTTCCCACCCGGATGTCGCTCGCGCCCATTATGCCGATCTCCTGGCATCGGAACAGTCGGTTTAGGCCGGATACTCTGAAAATTCGAACGAGGTCGCTAGCTCAGACATCTCGTCTGAAGGCCAGCTCCGAGAGCAATTCCAGGAAAAGTGCGCAGCGGTTTTCCGTCCGGAATTGCGCGAAACCAAAGAGATAGAGCGGTTCAGAGATTCCGTGAAAAACTGAACCGTCCCTAGTGCTGACTATCCGGCACGACGACACGCATGCCGTCGATGACGCTGCTTGCGAGAATCTGACAGCTCAAGCGGCTGTTCGGCGCCGGCTCCATCACGAATTCGATCATCGTCGCCTCTTCTTCGGAAGGCGGCGGCAGAAGATCGAGATGAGGTTGCTCGATGTAGCAATGACAGGTACCGCAGGCCAAGGCGCCGCCGCATTGTGCCACGATGCCATCGATGCCGCTCCTGACGGCCACAGCCATCAGCGTTTCACCCTCCTGCGCCTTAACACGCGTCTCACGACCAGCGGAATCGATGAACACGATTTCACACATTGCATTCTCCATATTTTTCGGTAAGCCCGTTCACGCGGCAATAAGACGAACATCCAGACGTTGCGGACCGCGCACCGAGAGCCCGCGCTTGTAGGCGGGACTGTCATCCAGCAGTTCTATCGCGCGGGTGCGTCGCAGGAGCGTCGAGAAAATGATCTCCATGTCCAGCCGCGCGAGATGATTGCCGAGACAGAAATGCGCGCCGCCGCCGAAGGCCAAATGGCGGTTGGGGGTGCGCTCGACATTGAACACATCGGGTGAGTCAAATTGCTCCGGATCACGATTGGCAGCGCCATAGAGCAGGCCGATCTTCGTGCCCTTAGGCAGTGGCGTGCCGGCAATCGTCTTTTCTTCCGTCAGGTAGCGATGAAAGAATGGCAGCGGTGACTCGAAGCGGAACATTTCCTGGATGGCAGTCGGCATCACGGCCTGGGTTTCCCGCAGCTTGCTCAGAGCATCGGGATATTGCATCAAAGCATGCATGCCGCTACCCAACACATCGATGGTCGAGCCATGTCCGGCCATGAGGATCAGCATGCAGGTGGACACGAGTTCGTCTTCGGTCAGCTCGCCGGCAACATGCGCCTCGGTCAGCCGACAGAGAAGATCGTCGCGCGGATTGCGTACACGCTCGGCGATGAGTTCCTTGAGGAGTTCGTAGAATTCCGTCGTCGCGCGTTCGGCGATCGCCTTGCGCTCGGCGCTGCGATCGACATCGAAATACTGCACGACCTCTTCCGACCACTTGCGCAGCTGCCCGGCATATTCCTCGGGCACGCCCAACACGGAGCCGATGATGTGCCCGGGAACCTGCGAGGCGAGATCTTCCACGAAATCGATCGTACCTGCCTGCAGGAGACGGTCGAGCAGGCGGTCGACGAAATCCTGTATCATGCCGCGCTGGCGCGCAACGAGTGCCGGGGTAAATTCACGGAACACCTTGCGGCGCAGCCGGTCATGGGTTTCACCATCGGAATCCAGAAGGCTGAATTGCACGAAGCGCGAATGGTTCGGCATGTCGTGCCAATTCTGCCGAACCTTCTGCTCCTGTATCTCCTCCGGGGAAAGAAAGAATTCGAGCGAGCGCACGAGCGTCTTGTCAGCGGCGGCAACGGCCACATCCTGATAGCGCGACAGCAGCCATATGTCGAAATGCTCGTAATAGACGGGACCGGGAGTGGCGCGCAGCTCACGGTAGGCGGCATAGGGATCGTCAGTGAACGCTTGGCTGAGCGGATCGAATGCTGGGGTTGCCGTCGGCATAATCAGGACCTTTGTCCATTCTGGTTTATCACCGTAGAATACAGCGGCACGGCATGAAAAGACATGGATGCCAACCGCAGCCATATGGATAAAACTCTCATTCCCCAATAGGGTTAGGTCGCCATGACCGATAAAGCGACTTCACCAGCAACCCTCCCCCTTGACGACGTCTTCTTTCAGACTCCGGGCAAGTTGTCCCGCGCCTTTCCCTACACGCTTCTCGCCGCCGGACGCCGGATCTGTACGCCAGCGGAAATGCCGATAGCCCACCGCTTCAACCATCACACCTTGATCCTTACTCTCGGCGGAAAAGGCCTGTTGCAGGTCAACGGAGTCTCCAGCCAGCTGCATGAAGGGACGATCGCTTGGCTGGACTCCTCAATGTTGTATTCGCATCGCTGCGAGCCACGCCATGCGCACTGGTCCTATCTATGGGTGGGCTTCGTCGGATACGGGCTCGATACCCTGTTTGACAGCCTTGGCGTGGTCGCCAATCCGGTTTTCGACATGAAGGCTGTGCACAATCTACAAGGCATCTTTGAGGGAATCCTCGGTGAAGTGGAAGGAAGAGGCTTCTTTGCAGAGAGCCAGTGCTTCGCCTTGCTCGCCCAGTTGATCTCTTCATTGGTATCGGAGCGGGCCTACAATAGTGACGTTGGCGGCGCCGTTCAGCGCCTGCAGCGGGTCATGGAGACGGTTCGAGCCGATCTGTCACGCGCCTGGACGGTGGCAGAGCTCGCGCCCGCCGCCAATCTGAGCCAAGCCCAACTGTTCCGACGCTTCCGTCAGAGAACGGGAACGACGCCTATCGACTGGCTACGGCACGAGCGCGTAAACGCCGCCAAGCGGTTGCTGGTGATAACGGATGAGCAGATCGGCAAGATCGCCGCCAGATGCGGCTACCCCGATCCATTCCACTTTGCCCGTGACTTCAAGAAGCTGGTGGGCGTCACGCCGAGCGAGTTTAGACGGCAGGGCGAAAACGACAGACCACGCCGATCCTGAGGCGATTGAGTGCCTCTCAGCTTACGCTTGAAGAGGTATTTCATGACTGAACCATCTCGATTGGCTTGGGACATATGACGCGATAGAAGTCTGTCGTGCATGCCAGATTATTCGAAATGCATGCCGCGCTTTAGCTGGGGATTAAGAAGTGACGACCGAACAAAGCGTCCTGCGCATTTCCATCATCGTGACATTCGTTCTGGCCATCGCCGGTATCGTCTTCGGCATTCTCTCCGGCTCCTATGCGATCGTCTTTGACGGCGTCTACGCGCTAACCGATGCGAGTATGACGATCGTGGCGCTGATCGTTTCCAATCTGATCATATCCTCCGCGACGAACACGACACCCGCCGGCAAATTCGCCAAGCATTTCACCATGGGCTTCTGGCACCTCGAGCCGATGGTGCTTGGCCTCAATGGCGTCCTCCTGACGGGAGCCGCCGTCTATGCCCTGATCAACGCCATCGGCAGCATCATGGCCGGCGGCCGTCATCTCTCTTTCGATCAAGCCATCATCTACGCGGTGCTGACCATGATCATCGCCTTCCTGATGGCGGCCTATGGCAACCGCGCGAACAAGACGCTCAGATCCAATTTCATCGCACTGGACGCCAAGGCCTGGATCATGACCGGCAGCCTCAGCGGCGCATTGCTCCTCGCCTTCATCTTCGGCTTTTTCATTCAGGGAACGAAGCTGCAGTGGATGTCGCCCTATGTCGATCCGGTCGCTCTGGCTCTCGTCTGCCTCATCGTCATTCCCATGCCGATCGGAACGATCAAGCAGGCATTCGCCGACATCCTGCTCGTGACACCTGCGGATCTTCGGGAGCATGTCGATCGCGTCGCGACCGACATAGTTCGACGCTACAATTTCTTATCCTACCGCTCCTATGTCGCGCGGGTCGGCCGCGGCAAGCAGATCGAACTCTACTTCATCGTTCCACCGGATGGACCGGCGAAGAAGCTGGAGGAATGGGACCATATCCGCGACGAAATCGGTGAAGCGATCGGCGACGAAGGGCCGGACCGCTGGCTGACGATCGCTTTTACGACGGATCCGGAATGGGCGGATTGAGCAGCCGCTACCCCCGCCAATCCTTGAACACTTCGGCGAGAAAATCGACGAAACTGCGCACCTTTCGATCCGACGTAGCGCGTCTTGGAAAGAGTGCGTTGAGCTCGATATCATCGGCTCGCTGCCATTGCGGGAGAACCGCTTCGAGTTCGCCGCGCGCAAAGTGCTGCGCGGCCAGTTGAGGCGATACCAGCGCTATGCCTGCACCGGCAACGGCCTGGCGGATGATGGTGGTTACCTCGTTCGACATCAGTATCGGCTTGACGATGACCTCGGCCACATTGCTGGCTTCGTCGAGCAAGCGCACCGTCGCCAAAGATGTGCCGGCGCCCATCATCATCACGGCATGCTCTCTGAGATCCTGTGGACGTTCCGGTCGGCCGAACCTGTCGAGATAGGCGGGGCTTGCGGCTAGGTGGGCGCGAGACCGACCGAGCGTGCGCACAGAATAGCCGGAATCGGAGAGCGGTCCCGTTCGCAATGCCACGTCGAAGCCGTGCTCGATGAGGTCGAGGGGATAGTTATCGTAAGTCAGGGCCAGCTGCACCTTTTGATAGTTCTGCCGAAACTCGCCCAGTCTTGGCTCCACGACACTCAGGCCGAGCGTATAGGGCATGAGGACGCGCAACATACCCTGCGGCTCGATGCGCACAGCGCGTGCTGTCTGGTCCGCCTCCTCCAGGATCTCCTCTGCCCTGATGCAGCGCTCGTAATAGTCGCGCCCGGCATCCGTGACCGATACACGCCGGGTCGTGCGATACAACAATTGAACGCCGAGATCGTCCTCGAGCTGTTTTACGCGGCGGCTAACGCTCGTCAAAGGCAGCCGCAGTTGTGTCGCGGCGGCGGTGAAACTGCCGCGTTCCGCAACGCGCAGAAAAATCCGAATGCTCTCGAGGTCCCTGGCCATATTCTACCGTTTTCAGCAATAATATATCCTGAATTTACGCCATTATCCTTATTCGTCCATACCGTTATGGCTACGCGCATGACCGTGGCACCTCTCAACTCAGCACGACTATTCAGCTCCTTGGCACATGGGCTTGCGTTGCCACCGTGGTTGACGCGACCGGCAGTGGGTTTCGCGCTACGAACGACCGCAGCCTCGCTCGTAGCGCTCTACATCGCCTTCCTGCTCAATCTCGACGATCCGAAATGGGCGCCGATGACGGTCTGGATCGTTGCTCAATCCAACCGCGGCATGAGCCTTTCAAAAGGCCAATACAGAATTTTGGGCACGATCATCGGGGCCGTCGCCGCGGTGACCATGGTCGCGCTTTTCATGCAGGCGCCGGAGCTGTTCATTCTGTCGCTCGCCCTATGGCTGGGACTGTGCACGGCGCTCGCCACCGGCTTGCGCAATTTTCGCGCCTACGGTGCCGTGTTGGCAGGATACACCGCGGCTATCGTCGCATTCGATTCCATCGGTTCGCCGCTGGAGGTCTTCGACATTGCGGTGGCACGGGTGATCTACATCGCCCTGGGGATCATGACGGAAGCGGTTTTCACCACCGTCTTCGCGCCTGGCACGCCGCTGCAGGAGACCCAGAACCGACTGACAACATATCTCCGCCAGGTCTCCGATCTCTGCGCGCGCGCATTGCGCGGCCGGAGCAACACTTCGGGTTTCCAAGGGCTAATGACGGGCGCGTTGGAGCTGGATGCCGCTGCAGAATATGCCGCCGCAAGCTCCCGTTCCGTACGCAGCCGTTTGGGCCATCTACGCGGCGCCGCAGTCGCAATGCTGACCCAGATGGCGATCGCCCAGTCTCTGCGCGAGCATCTCGCGGAGCGACCGGATCTCGATGAACCTCTCGTCGAGAAAGCAGCTATGGCACTCGACGCTATCGGCTCCGCATCACCGGTCGCTCCCAATATCATTGCCGCATTGCGGGCAGATGTTCGGATTGCACTCTCCGAAACTGCTGTTGACTCCGATCATGCGATCCCGCCTCGGCTTCTGATCCTGGATCACCTCGATAGGCTGCTTGAAGCCGCCCATGGCGCACTCACGCGCCAGGCCCTGTTCTCGGACGAGAAAGCCCCCTCCTCAAGGCTAAGGCTCTCCTTCCACGTCGATCATCGCGACGCAGTTCAAAACGGTATTCGCACCTTCGTCGCCATCGTCATCGGATCCTGGTTCTGGATCGCAACCGCCTGGCCATCCGGCCCGAGCTTCATTGTCATTCTCGGTGTCATCTGCGCCCTGTTTGCCACCCGGCCCAATCCGGTGGTCGGCGGAATGGGTTTCCTCAAGGGCGGGCTCGTCGCGGTGATTGCGGCAGCGATCTGCAATTTCGCCATCCTGCCGATGCTGTCGGACTTTACCGAACTGGCCATGGTCATCGGCATCATCATGTTTGCAACCGGGCTTGCCATGCGCAACGTCCGCACTGCCGCCCTGGCAACGAGCTTTGCCTTTCTGTTTCTGGATCTGGTCGGCCCAGATAATACCAGCCGTGCCGATGCGGCTTCTTTCATGAACGGTGCCCTAGCGCTGATCCTTGGTGTGGGATCGGGCGTACTCGTCTTCACGCTGCTCTTTCCATCCAACCTGCCGGCAAAGCGGCAGCGCCTGCAACGCGCCACGCTGCGCGATCTGGCGGATATCGGCCGGTCTCCGGGCCATTGGACGAGAGAGCATTGGCTGAGCAGGACGGCCGACCGCCTGGCGGGCGAGGCCGCGGCGAATGCCGGCGTTCCCGAGAAACAGGCGGAAGACGACCTAAGGGGAATGCTTGCCGCGCTTGCGATCGGCGAGGCTGCGATCACGCTCGCCGAACTGGCAAGAGAGCACCCTCATCTTGCCAAACCACTGAACGTCGTGCTGCGTCAGCTCGGTCGCGGCGATCCGGCTCGTCTTGCAAAAGTCTCGCGCGCGACCGCCCAACATCTTTCCTACTGGATCAGCAAGCCCGACATCTCGACCCGCCACACGCTGATCCGTGCTGCGACCCAGCTCGACACGATCGCCTCGGCGGCATTGAACCACGTCGATTATCTTCGCCAAAAGCGAACCGCCTGAAAGCGTCAGGCACTCTCGGTATCCGCTGCCGGGAGCACCCCAGCCGATATCCGCTTGCGCCGTGCCGAGCCGAGCACGACGCTCTGCACGCGGCGCGTAAGCGGCTTCTCGATACCTCTGAAGAGCGCCAGGGCAAGCAGGGCAGCAGCGAGCGTCGAGAAGCCAGCGAACAGACCAAGCGGCAGAGCCCCTCCGATCACTTTCGCCCAAATGGCTCGCATGGGTCGCAGGATAAAGGGATGGGCGAGGTAGAGGCTATAGGAGGCATCTCCCAAAGCGACACTCCAGAGTACAGGTCTCTTATGAGGCAAAACAGGACCGATTGCGGCCGCAAGAACGAACAGAGCCGCAGGCAAACCGCTTCGCAGGAATTGCGGCAAGGCCGCATCGTTCCAAAGCGTGGAGACATGAACGAAGCCAAGAAGCCCTATGGCCACGAGCCCGAACGCAATACCCTTGCCGATCCTCACGCCGCTGCGGAAAATCAGAGCGACATAGACGCCAAACAGGAACTCCAGAATGATCGGGCTCGTCCAGAATGCTATCTGGACATGGCTGGGGTCAACGAGATTTCCGACGAGCGCCATGCCGACCATGAGCACCGACAGCCAGACGACCCCCAGCCTTATCGGCAAAAGGAGCGCCAGTGCGAAGAACACATAGAACAGCATCTCGTAATTCAGGGTCCAGCCAAGCGCGAGTACAGGCCTGATCTCCCCCACGCCACGCCCGGACGGAATGAAGAAATAGGAGGCGAGAACATGGGATATGGAGCCGACGGGAACGACGAGAAGCGAGGGTGCCGCGAGCGCGCCAAGCAGCATGATACTCGTCAAAAGCCAATAGAGGGGGACGACGCGAGCGCAACGCCGCAGAAAAAAATGCAGCGGAGCGCCGCTCTTGCCGAACTCCGATGCCGCAGTGTGGGTCATGATGAAGCCGGAAAGAACGAAGAAGATGTCGACGCCGAAACCGAGATTCCAGGCAGAGCCATCGACCGCTGCACGTCCTGTCGCTGCTGCAAGGATCTCTGTTTCGTGCAGAGCATGGGCGATGACCACGGAAGAGGCTGCGAGCGCGCGCAGCACCTGAAGGTTCAAGAGCATATGAGCGGATTTGCCGGCGTCGCCGCCCGCATCTCGTCCCTCAGGTATTTCCTTATGAAACCTCACCGGAAAGCTCAGCGAATATTGCCCTGGATCTCCATTTGGTATCCGCGACAATATAACAACTCGTCGCCGCATGCATAAATCGGCAACCCTGCTTTAGATTATAGTTATTCTTCAGTTAATATTTCAGACATTAGGCAGGATAAGCCGTCGCTAGGATGATATGTGCCTGAATTTTAGCAGCAACCTCGCCGCTACCGTGTCGGGCTTCGATTGCGGCGGCGACATAGTCGGTCGCAGCCTGCAGCTTCTCCGCTTCTCTGGCTTCGATTTCGTTACGAAGCAGAGTTCCCTGACAATAAGCGACGGCCGGAAGACGCGGCGAAGATGCCCGGCTTTGCTCGGCCCTCGTTTCAATCGCAATTTCGGAGAAACCAGCGTTCTCGAGATCGCCGCGAATCCGATCCACATCGTGATAGCCATGCGGAGTGCGCGCCAGAAAGCGTGGCGGATCGTTGGGAAAAATCCGGGCAAGCGCGTTCGTGACATCATCCGCGAACATGTTCTCTTCGATGCGGTCCCAGACGTTGAAGAGGAAATGCCCACCGGGCTTCAGAACGCGCTTTGCCTGGCGGTAGGCCGAGATACGGTCCGGAAAAAACATGGCGCCGAACTGGCAAAAGACGAGATCGAAGGATGCATTTTCGAAGGGCAACGACTGGGCATCCGCCTGCTGCCATGTGATGCGGCTGTCGGGAGCCTGCCGCGAAGCGGCGTAATCGAGCATCGGCTGGTTGAGGTCGGTGACGACGTAGTTTGCACCGGGGGATAATTTCGGCGCCAATGCGCGGGTGACAACGCCGGTGCCTGCAGCGATTTCCAACACTGCGTCGGGCCGCAAGGACGCTGCTCGCTGGGCTATATCTGCCGCGTAAGGCTCGAAAATCAACGGCACCATATGGCGGTCGTAATTTTCCGGAATCGAGCCAGCGAATAGCTTGTCTGCCTCCAACATCGCATCACCCGCTGCGCGCCTGAGAAAGCCCGATACTAGCATATCGTAGCAGACGCGTCATTCAGGCTCTGAAGAGACCCAATCGCGCAGAACCGGTCTATTCAGCCCGCGTCACCGCGCGCAAGCACGTCCAGAAGCTGGCTGGTGTTGTCGATGGAGAATTGCACGCGCTCGCCCGGCCAGACGGATTCCGAATAGGAAATCGGCGTGCCCTTGAGATCGACGTCCACCTTTCTCGACACAGCCACCGGCTGAGACATGGACTGGCAGAGCTGTTTCGCCTCTTCGCTTGTCGGCAGACGGACGACGATATCCGTGCGCAGGCGGATATAGTCGGGGATACCGTATTCGGCCAGAATGACGGTGACGCTTCGCCCGCTGCGCCGCGCCTCGTCGAAACCTGGAAAACGGCGCACCGGATAGTAAGCATGCGAATAGTTGATCGGCTCCTCGTCGGCAAAGCCGCGGCGGACAATATGATAAACCGGCTCATCAAGTGGAAGCCGCAAAGCCTCTGCGATCAATTCCGAAGCCGGGACAACCTCCTCATGAATGGCCTGACCGAGCGGTTCTCTGCCTTGATCGAGCAGGTTCTGGGAAAAGCGCGTGCGTTCGGACAGGCGATAATCGAGGCGACTATCCCTGACGAAGGTTCCGCGCCCCTGCTCGACCAGCACGAGCCCCCGGCTTTCGAGACGGGAAATGGCGCGCCGTATGGTGTGCCGTCCGACGCCGAAACGTTCCATCAGGTCGGATTCCGTCGGAAGCTGCGCCTTTGGTGACAGGCGACCGGTCAGGATATCCTCCGCAATATCGCTCTCGACCTGTTGCCATTGCCCGTGCAGCAATTTCTTCTCCATGCCTGCCTTCCGAATTCAACCATGTCATTCGAATGTCATATATCGGCTACAGCATCGATTTTCAATCTGTGCCCGATATCGGAAATCCAACAAATAGCAGCCAAAGTCAATTTTACCCTCGAGCTTTAGCTCTTAGCCACGCTTTCCTTCATATGGGTGTCACTCGCCATCGTTAGGTAAATATCCGAATGTTTTATTAATCATTCGGATATTGAGGATAAGATGGTAAGACTTGATCGTCGTCAATTTATCGCGGGCACGACCGCAGTCATCGGCACATCGATCGCTTTGACCGGCAAGGCCCGGTCCGCCGACGCGGCTATCGAGATTTCGAGCACCTGGGGCTCCGACAAGCCGTTCCAGAAGATTGTCGACGCTTTCAATGCCAAGCAGCTCGGCATAACCGTTACCAACCGTTTCGACGGCGACTATGAGGCCGTGACCGCCAAGGCGGTCGCGAGCGTCGCCGCTGGCCGTCCGCCGGCCATGATGATCACCGGCTGGAAGTTCGGCTATTTCGCCAAGCGCACGCTCGGCGCCCGCGACCTTCGCGAGATCAATTCCGCAAAGGCAGAGGCAATCCTCGCCAATTTCCGCCCGTCGGTCCTACCACTGGTCACCATCGACGGCGCCGTCATCGGTCTTCCCTGGGCGATGTCGACGCCGATAACCTATATCAACAGCGACATGTGGAAGGCTGCCGGCCTCGATCCCAATCTACCGGAA
Source organism: Martinezella dioscoreae (assembly GCF_009176305.1). Taxonomy (GTDB): domain Bacteria; phylum Pseudomonadota; class Alphaproteobacteria; order Rhizobiales; family Rhizobiaceae; genus Rhizobium; species Rhizobium dioscoreae. Next base: position 356,803 of record NZ_BLAJ01000002.1, read on the forward strand.
ACGCCTGATACCAAGTGGCTCTACGAAAGCGCCCGCAAGCTTGATGCGGCCCTGAAAGGCAAGCATCCGACCTATCGCTCGCCGATCTCCCTCTCCAACAACGAATGGACGAGCCAGTCCTTCATCCAGAATGCCGGCGGCTTCATCATCGATCCCGACGGCAAGTTGGCCCTAAACAGCGCGGAAGCCATCGCCGGCATGACCGAATATTGCGCCCCGGCCCATGAAGGGCTTTGGCTGCCCGTCAGCGACAAGGAGCAGACGGCCGCGTTCCAGTCCGGCGCACTTGCGATTTGCACGACCAGCTCGACCGCCGCCGTCACCTTCCCCTTCGGTGCGGCAAAGGCTGTCACGGCCAAATTCCCGGGGCTTCCGGGACATCAGCGCAAGATGAACAGCGGCGGCAATTTCCTTGCCATTTACACGCGCAACAAGGAACAGGCGGAGGCGGCTCTAGCCTTCCTCGAATTCTGTGCATCGAAGGAAGGCCAGACGCTTTGGTCTCAGACCGGCTACCTCAACACGTCGACGCACGACATTCCGCTCATCAACGAGTTCATGAAGCCGGCGGCGGCTCAGCTCGGCGATGGCCTGACCGCAGAGACGATCTGGCCCGGCAAGCGCGGCCTCGAAGGACAGGCCGTGTGGCGCAAGTGGGTCTCGCGTATGCTGCTCAAGGAAACGACGGTTGCCGACGGTATCAAGGGCGCTCATGACGAGCTTGCTGGGCTGATTTCGGCATAGGTTCGCATCATGCCATTTCGTCTTCGATCGCTGGCCCCCTACCTCTTCGTGGGGCCAGCCGTTTTTTCCGTGGCGATATTCCTCTATGGCCCGCTGATAGCGTCGATGTTGTTATCGGTGGTCGACTGGAATCTGCTGTCGGCAGACATCCGCTTTGTCGGCGTCGATAACTACGCGTCCATCTTCGACAATTCAGATTTCCGCATGGCGGCCTGGAATACGCTGCTTTACTGCGTCGTTCTCATCCCGGCCGAGATCGTCATCCCACTAATCTTTGCGGTCATGCTGCATTCGGTGCGCAAGAATCCGCTGCAAGGGCTTTATCGCGGCAGCCTGTTCCTGCCGACGATCGTCGCCTATTCAGTGGCAGGCGTTGCCTGGTCCTGGCTTTTCAATCCGGTCAACGGTCTCTTCAACGAGGTGCTCGGCCATTTCGGCTTTCCGCCATCGCGCTGGCATACGGATCCGAACCTTGCGCTCCTCTGTGTCAGCCTCGTCACCTTCTGGAAGACCTTCGGCCTCAACATGCTTTTGTGGCTGGCAGCGCTCGCGAACCTGCCGCATCAGCTGCGTGAGGCGTCTGAGCTCGACGGTGCAGGTTTGACGCGGCATTTCTTCGACATAAGCCTGCCGCTGATGACGCCGACGGCCTTTTTCATCAGTGTCACGACCTTCTTCCATGTGCTTGACGACATTGTCGGCGTCATCGATGTGCTGACCCATGGCGGACCGGCGGGCAGAAGCTCGAGCCTTCTCTATTTCCTGTGGCAGCAGGGTCTGTTGTTCTTCCAGTTCGGGCCGGCAAGCGCCGTTGCCGTCATCATCATCATTCTCGTGCTCGCCATCACCTGGCTGCAGTTCCGCGTCAGCGAGAAGCGGGTGCACTACAGATGAGCGATATCGGTCACAAGCTTCACAGGTTGCTGCTCCATGTCGTGCTCATGGCAATCTGCATCGTCACCGTGTTTCCGCTCGTCTGGATGGTGACGGCGGCCTTCACGCCAAACGACATGATCATGGCGAGAGCCGTGCGTTTCTGGCCGGAAAATCCGACGCTTTCGAATTTCGCCATCGCCGCAAGCCGTCATCCGATCTGGATGTGGCTTTGGAATTCCATGCTGACCGCCACCCTGATCACCGCCGGAAAGCTCGCTCTCTCCGTGCCGGCCGGCTTTGCCTTCGGGCGACTCGAATTCAAGGGGAGGCAGCCGCTGTTCTGGTTCGTTATCGCCACCATGTCCTTTCCAAACGTGCTGGCGATCATTCCGACCTATATCGCCGTGGTGAAACTCCAGGCCTTCAACACCTATGGCGCGATGATCATCCCATCGATCCCCTATATCGGCTTCTATGTCTTCTACATGCGGCAGGCTTTCCGGTCGCTTCCCGCTTCGATATTCGAGGCGGCACGCATGGATGGAAGCGGATTGTGGCGGCAATTCATCGAGATCGGCATCCCCAATGTCATTCCGGCAATATCCGCCCTTTCGGTGATTTCCTTCATGGGGGCCTGGAACATCTATCTCTGGGGTCAGCTTGTACTCGATGATGCCTTCAAGAAGACGCTGACGACGGGCATTGCCGCATTCGCCGATTTGGAGGGCGCCGAGCGGGCCTGGGGACCACTGATGGCAACAAGCCTGTTGTCGATCGTCCCCGTTCTCTTGATCTTCCTGCTGGCGCAGCGTTTCATCGTCGATGCGCTGGCACCAGGCATTGATGACAGATAGGCGGATGCATGCCCCGAGTAATCGTAATCGGATCGGTAAACCACGATCGCATATGGCAGCTGGATGCACCGCTGGTTCCTGGCGGACGCATACAATTTTCGTCCCGGACGACCCGCCTCGGCGGCGGCGCCTTTTATACCGGCCTGCAATTGCTGGAATTGGGAGCGGACGTCGCGATCGTTTCGAGGCTGATGCAGGACGAACAAGGGCAAACCGCATTGCGATCCCTTTCCTCGGCCGGCTTCCATACCGACTACATCATGATGGCGCCCGGAGAGACGGCACCGCTGGAAATCTTCCTCGAACCGAATGGAGAGCGGACGATCCTCGCACCGACCGGGCGATCTCAGCCGCTAACGGCAGCCGGCAAACTGTCGGGTGCAGGCGTCTATATCAACGCACTCGCGCTCGACGAAAGCCTCGTCGAACAGATCAGTGCGCAGCCGCTCGTCCTCTCGCAATTTCCGTTGCGCCCGGCAACGCCGCGACCGGCAGACTATGTCATCTCCTCGCGCGACGATATTCCGGATGATCTCAATCTCGCCTGGCAGAGGGCCGGCCAAATCGCCGGTTCGCGCCTGAAGATGCTCGTGCTCACCGACGGCACGCGCCCGATTACGCTGTTTGACGGCTTGCAGGCGGTAGAAGTCGAACCGGCTACAAAGGTCGACACGACCGATACCATTGGTGCCGGCGACCGTTTCGCCGGTTCTTTCCTGTTCGCCTTGCTGCAGGGGCAGGCACCGGCGGCCGCTGCACGGGAAGCAAGCCGCATCACGGCGGAATGGCTGCGCCGGCGCAGCGCCTAGGGAATTCGCGGCACCCCGAAAATCTCTTCGAGCAAGACAAAATGCCATAGACAATTCATTCGAATGACTATAGTAATCATTCGAATATTTTAGAGCCCCATTCCCCGAACAAATCCTGATGCCCGAGGAAAAGATGATGACTGAGGAGAAGACTGGTAACCCGGTCAACGCATCCTATACGCATGCGCAGGCACTGGACATTCTCGCCGCAAGCCGCCCGGCGCACATCAAGGCTGCGGCCGAAAAGGTGCTCGACACCCTCGGCGAGGTCGATGTCGTCGTGAATCGTACCGGTCTTGCCATGCTGCCGCTGATCGATACCGTTCGCAGCACCGCCTTCCATCTCGGCGAAGTTCTGGTGTCCGAAGCGTATATCCGCGTGCCGGATCGCGCCGTGGAAGGCTATGGCGCCGTGGTCGGCCGGGATCTCGAACACGCCATGGGAATGGCTGTGATCGATGCCGCGATCGCTGCCAATCATCAGGCCGCTCTCATCCTTGAGCTCCTGAATGCCGAACGACGCCATCAGGAAGAGGAAGACCGGCAGCTCCTGCAAAAAGTCGAGGCGACCCGCGTGCAGATGGAGACATTCTGACCATGGCCAACAATCTCCTGCCCACCCTCGACGATACCCGCACCAACGCCACCTTCGAAGAACTCATGTGGGCGCTGAGCCGACCCGGTCAGCCGCGTGAACTACCCACTGAAGGCTTCTGGCCGCTTGCCGAAAGCCTGCTCGATCGCGAATGCAGCTTCCATGTGACAAGCGATCCGTTGCTGGACTTAAAGATGACCGCAACCGGTGCGAGACGAATGCCGCTTGCCGATGCGGATTATGTCTTTACTGCTATCGGCTCCTCCGAAGCTGTCGAAGCCTTGTCGACATTGCGCATCGGCAGCCTACTGTATCCCGATGACGCCGCAACGCTGTTTGCCCCCGCGCAATTTGGCTCCGGACAGCGACTGCGTCTCACCGGCCCCGGCATCAAGGACAGCGTGACGATCGAGATCGACGGTATCGATCCCGCCTTCTGGCACATGCGTGCCAAAGCAATCCGTTACCCGCTCGGCTGGGATCTCTATCTCGTCGACGGCAAACGCATGCTTGGTGTTCCGCGTTCCACGACAATCGAGGTGCTCTGATGGCCTATGTAGCAACCCGCGGCGGCGAATACGCCATCGAACAGGCGGAACGGCTTTTCCGCGCCGATCTCGGCCCGATCACGCGCGAGCGCGTCGAGGCGGTTCGAAACGGCCTTCCCTATCTCATCGACCGGCTGATGGGCGAAGCCTCGCTTTATGAGCCAGACCTTGCGGCGCTGGCGCTCGCCCAGGCCGGCGGCGATCTCTACGAAGCGATCCTGCTGCTACGCGCCTACCGCACGACGCAGCCGCGCATCGCCGTCGCCGAACCCGTCAATCAGCCGGATCTTCTGACGGTACGCCGCATCTCAGCCGCCTTCAAGGATATTCCAGGCGGCCAGATATTGGGGCCGACGCTGGACTACTCCCACCGCCTGCTTCAGGTCGACGTGTTGCAGGGCAATGATTATGTCCCGGAACCGGTGATCCCGGCTGCCAAGCCGGCGCCGGCGACGCAACCGTCGCTCACCAGCTGGCAGAAAGCGCAAGGGCTTATTCCGGACCATCCGGTCGAAACCGTCGCGCCTGAGGAAATCCCCGATCTGACGCGCGAGCCGCTGCTGTTCCCGGCAGCGCGCGCCCACAAACTCCAGAGCTTGGCCCGCGCCGACACCGGCGGCACGCTGGCGCTCGGCTATGCCACCATGCGCGGCTACAGCGCTGTGCATCCGACCGTCAACGAGCTGCGTCTGACCTATGCGCCAGTTCGCCTGCGCCATCCCTCGGGTACAATCTTCAGCGCCGGCCGCGTTCGTGTGAGCCAGACCGAAGTCATTTCCAAGGCGAAGGAATTGCAGCTGGGCTTTTCGGCGACCTTTGGCTGGAACGAGGTAAAGGTGATCGCGGCGGCAACGCTCGACCTTGCCTCCAACCAGCCCGACCCGCACCCGGCTGCCAACGAGGAATTCGTACTCTATCACACCGAGCCGGTCGAAAGCTCCGGCTTCTGCATTCACTTCAAGCTTCCGCATTACGTTACGTTCCAATCGACCCTCGACGCGCTGCGCCGCGTCAAGACGGACAAAGACGCTGCCGCCGCAAAGCCAGCCGTGACAGAAAAGCTCGCCCCGCAACAGGAGGAGGCTGCGCTATGAAACTTCAGGAATTGACCAAGCCCTGGATGGCCTTCAACTACGGTTTCCTCGATGAATCCGCCAAGCGCGAAATGCGCCGCCGCATCCTGAAGGCGATTGCCGTTCCCGGCTACCAGGTGCCCTATGCGAGCCGCGAAGTGCCGATCGCCCGCGGCTGGGGAACCGGCGGACTGCAGGTGACGCTGACGCTGCTCAAGCCCACATCCGTCGTTAAAGTCATCGACCAGGGATCAGACGATTCAGTGAATGCGAGCAGCATCCGCAAGTTCGTGGCGCGGGTCGGTGGTGCCGTCGAGACGGAAGACACGATGGCCGCAACCATCATCCAGTCCCGCCACCGCATTCCGGAGGAAAAGCTGCGCGAGGATCAGGTCCTGGTGCTGCAGGTTCCGAACCCGGAACCACTGCGCCCCGTTCAGCCGGATATGTCCGTCGCCCGCGAAATGCATGGCGATGCCGATTATGGGCAGCTGTGGCTGGTGCTCTACGAACAGCTCGTCAAATCGGGACGGATCATGCAAGGGTCCAGCTATCCAAGCATGGTCAACGGCCGGCATGTGATGACGCCATCGCCGATCCCGCGCTGGGACGTGCCCAAGCTCAATCAGGCCGACCACCTGACAATCCTGTCCGCCGGCCGGGAGAAGCGCATTTTCGCCGTGCCGCCCTATACGCGCGTCGAGCCGCTCGTTTTCGATGACGTGCCGTACCGCGTCGAAGATCACCAGGACAAGACTTGCTACCGCAGCAATGTCACCGGCTTCTTCATGAACGAGCTTCCGCAGGAAGACGGTTCCTCGCAATACGAACTGTCCGACAGCCATTTCGGCGTGAAGCATATCCGCAAATCCGAAGCGGAAGCGGTCGAGATCGGCGAGACCTGGTACAAGAATGGAAGGATGGACTGATGGCCGCGCTTGACCCCACTCAAACGGCAGAGCTGACGCGCCAGCCACCGCGGCTGATGCTGGCCGAGCCTATCCTGACCATGCGCGGCATTGCGCGCAACTATGGTGACGTCACCGCGCTCGGCGGTGTCGATGTGACTGTTTATCCGGGCGAAGTGCTCGGCATTGTCGGCGAATCCGGCTCCGGCAAGTCGACGCTTCTGAGGATGATGAACCTTGAGGATACGCCCGACACAGGCACCTATAATCTTGCTCTTCCCGGGCACGAGAGCCGCGACCTCTTTACGCTCGACCGCTTCGAGCGGCGAATGCTGCGGGCGCATCACATCGGCATCGTCTATCAGAACCCGCATCTCGGCTTGCTGATGAACCACACGAGCAGCGGCAACGTCGCCGAACGCCTGCTGATTTCAGGCAATCGCAATTTTGCCGAGCTGCGCGAACGGGCGCGCCAATCGCTCGACGCGTCGGAATTTCCGATCGAGCGCATGGATGCCCGACCGAACGAGCTTTCCGGCGGCATGCAGCAGCGCGTACAGCTCGCCAAGGCAATCGCGCTCGAGCCGGCCGTCCTGCTGCTCGACGAGCCGACGACCGGCCTCGACGTCAGCGTTCAGGCGCTGGTCCTCGATACGCTGAAGCGGTTGCAGCGCGAGCGTTCGATCACCATGGTTCTGGTCTCGCACGATCTCGGCGTCATACGCACGATGGCAGACCGGGTTATGGTCATGCGACGCGGCAAGGTTGTGGAACAGGGTCTGGCCGACCAGATCTTTCAGGATCCGCAGCACGCCTATACGCAGCAGCTCGTTCACGCCAAGCTTTGAGGAAACGCGAGAGATGAACATTCAGGTTTCCGCCCGGCAAACCACCCCCCCGGTGCTGCGCGTCCAGGGCCTTTCGAAGCAATTCGAAATGCACCATCTCAAGCGCACGCTGTTTGCCTTCGAGAATATCGATTTCGACCTTCACACAGGCGAATTCATTCTGCTGAAGGGCGAGAACGGCGCTGGCAAATCGACGTTGCTGCGCACGCTCTATCGCTCCTACCTGCCGCGGGCCGGCCACGTCTATTATCACACGCAGGAAGGGATCATAGATCTCGCGACAGCCGCCGATGTCGACATTGCCGTGCTGCGCCGCCGGGAAATCGGCTTCGTCACGCAGTTCCTCAATGCTCGCCCGCGCGTTGCCGCCGAAGAGATCGTGGCCGAGCCGCTGAGGCTTGCCGGCACGTCGCATTCCGAAGCCTTGGCCGAGGCGCGGCGTTGGCTCGATGCTTTCGGCGTCAAGAAGCAGCTCTGGTCGGCTTATCCTTCGACCTTCTCCGGTGGCGAGCAGCAGAAGGTCAATCTGGCTCGCGCGCTCATCCTGCCGCAGCGTCTGCTGCTGCTCGACGAGCCAACCGCATCGCTCGATCATGCCGCCCGCAAGGCGCTGGTCGAAAGATTGGCGCAGCTCAAAACGTCCGGCGTTGCAATGATCGGTGTCTTTCATCATCCCGAGGATGTAAGGGCATTGATCGACCGGGAACTTCATCTGGAAGCCATCAAGATCGAGGACGAGCAAGACGATGTGGCTGAGTAATTTCGAAATTATATTGCAGGATCGCGTGATCGAGCGCGGTGCCATCAGGATCGAAGATGGGCTGATCGCTGAAATCAGCGAGCGGCCTGTCGACGGGGCTGAAATAGACGGCCACGGCCGGTTTCTATTGCCCGGTTTTGTTGACATGCATGGCGATATGATCGAAAAATGTGTGGAGCCGCGCGTCAATGTCCGCATGCCGCTCGAACTCGGCGTTTACGACCTCGACAAGATGCTCGCCGCCAACGGCGTGACGACAGCCTATGCGGCCGTCGCCTTCACACCGGCAACTTACGGCCATGTCCGCTCCATCGAGCATACCCACGCCATGATCGAAAAGCTTGCATCGATGCGCGAAGAGCTTTTGATCGACCACCGCGTCCATGGCCGCTTCGAGGTGACCTTCCTGCCTGCGCTGAGAGAGGCAAAGACCCTGATCGACGCCGGCGCATTGCACCTGATTTCGCTGATGGATCACACGCCGGGCCAGGGACAATATCGCGATATCGAGCTGCATATCGCCAACACGGCAAAGGCCAAGAAGATCAGCGAAGCACAGGCGGCAGAACTCGTGAAACAGCGCATGGCGGCCCGCTCCGAGCATGGCGACAGCATGGACATCATCAACGGCTTGGCGGAACTAGCGCGCGAACATGGCGTCGTCCTTGCATCTCATGATGACGACACCATCGAGAAGGCAGTGCTGCTACACAGCCTCGGCGCGGCAATCAGCGAGTTTCCGATCAATATTGCGACGGCCACCGAAGCAAGGCGGCTGGGATTGGCGACGGCCATGGGCGCGCCGAATGCGCTGCGCGGCCTTTCCTATTCCGGCAATCTTTCCGCGCGGGAAGCCTATGAAGCCGGCGTGCTCGATATCCTTGCGAGCGACTATCACCCATCGGCCATTCTGCCGGCCGTGATCGCGCTCGCGGAAGTCGGCAAGGGCGGCCTTCCTGCCTCCGCTGCGCTGGCAAGCGCCAATCCGGCAAGGGCGCTGGGCCTGAATGATCGCGGCCGCATCGCCGAAGGATTGCGCGCCGATCTGGTCATCGCAGAACGCGGCCGGATACCGCGGGTGCGCGGCACGATCCGCGGCGGCAAGATGGTCTGGTCGGACGGAACCATTAAGAGCTTTTGAGGCACTGAGGATGCCTGTTGGCATTTCGCGCCAGCACGCAACCTGCCCATTGGCGGAAGGGTATTTCCCTCCCGCCAATCCGCGTGGCTTACATCGCTTTCTCCGGATGCGGCGAGCCCTCGTAGGCGCCCCAGATCGATTGATCGAAATTGATCGTGGCGCCGGTCATCAGACCGGATTCGTCCGATGATAGGAAGGCGACGGCGCGTGCGACCTCGGCCGGATCGACCAGCCGGCCGAACGGCTGTTCGGCGGCGGCCTTTTCCAGCCAGTCTTCGGCGGCACCGTGATATTCGCGCTGGATGCGATCCTCGCCATCGCTCGACATCCAGCCGATATTGAGCGCGTTGACCCTGATGCGGTTCCTGAGCAACCCGAAGGCCGTATTTCGGGTCAGCGTATCGAGCGCGCCTTTGGAAGAGCAATAGGCGCTGATGAAAGGCTGCCCGGCCATCGCCGACATCGAGGAGATGTTGACGATCGTGCCTTCGATGCCGTTGGCGATCATGTTCTTGATCGCGTCCTGCATCAGGAAGAACGGGGCACGCACGTTGACGGCGAACATCCGATCGAACAGATCCGGATCGGTATCGAGAATGGTGCCGCGATCGGTGATGGCGGCGACATTGACGAGCGCATCGATGCGGCCGAATTTTTCCACGGCGGTCGCGATGACCTTGCGGCAATCGTCCACCTTACCGAGATCGGCTGAAACGAAAGCGACCGGTATTTTATAGCGGTCACTTATCTCACGCGCCTTGGCCTCGCCCTTGGCGGTGCTGCGGCCACAGATCGTCAGGCCGGCGGCGCCGCGTTCGGCAAACAGCCGGGCAACTTCCGCGCCTAAGCCTTGCGTGCCGCCGGTCACGACGGCGAATTTTCCATCCAGTCGGCTCATACGATCTCAAGCCTCCCTGCGTGCGGCATGGGCGGCGATGAGTTCGGCAAATCGCTTCGCATCCGTCCCGGCATCGATCGCCTCGGCCATGATCTGCGCCGGGGTTTTCGGCGCGAGGCCCCCGACCGGCGGATCGCTGTCGAGATTGGTCGGGAAGGCATAGCCCTCTGCCGTCGATGCGATCACGTTCGCAGCTTCTGCGCGGCTCAGCGCACCGGCATCGAGAGCGGCGACCAGCGCCGGATAGACTGCGACAGACATGCGGCTGCGGTTGACGCTCTCCATCGCCCGCCCGAAGGCCGAGGACACCTGCAGGAGGTTGGCCATGCGGTAGATGTCTTTTGAGACATTGTCGCCGGCCCCATGCATGACTGCCGGATTGAAGAAGACGGCATCGCCCTTCTTCAGCGGTAATTGCACGTAATGTTCGGCGAAATAGACCTGAAATTCCGGCCGGCCGAAGGCGATATAGCCTTCGAAGAAGGTCTGCGAATAGGGTAGGAACAGCGTCGGCCCGCTTTCGAGCGGCATATCGCAATGCGCGACCGCGCCCTGCAGCGTCAACAGCGGCGAAACGGCATGGATGTGGCCCGGATAGGCCTGCATCTGCTGCGGCGACATGAAGCCGAGGTGATAGTCGCGGTGCGGCTTCTGCGCAGTGCCGCCCGGATTGACCCGGTTCATCTGTGCGGTCATCTGATAGCCGACGCCGAGCCAGGCCTCCGACACCATGGCGACCGCCGTCGAGGCGTAATAGCGAGCAAAATTCTCCGGGTCCGCCAGGCAATGCTTTTCCAGTGCGTTCCAGATGCGGTCGTTGGCGCCGGGTTTGGCAAAATGATCGCCGGCGCCCTTGCCCTTCTCTTTCTCCTCGCGGACAATGGCTTCGAATACGGTGGTTGCGCGATCGACAACCGCCGTATCCGGCATGGCGTTCTTGATGACGACGACGCCTGGGCCTGACGTAAAGGCTTCCACCCACTCGGCCATCAGGGCGCGACGTTCGTCTTCATCCTCGGCGGCGCTGCGAACCTTGTCGCCATCATAGATGAGGATGTTTTTCTCGATCCCCGCCGCCAATGGCCAGTCGGCCGGATCGGCGGTCTTTTCCATCAGGCCTTTGAAAGTATCGAAATTGCCGCAATCGGCCGAAAGCCAGACCTTCCGGCTGCGCCGGCTGGCGAGCGTCTGAGCGTCCATGGTGTTCTCCTCCCAAAATGACGTTGGACTATGAGGTTGATCGTAGTCCCGCACCGGCCTATGAGAAAGACGGAAAACACCTCAAAAACACCTCAGAAAGAGTGACCGTGAAATCGCGCTTTCCCTTGAAAGATATTGCGCTACAGGCTGGGCTCAGCCTCGCGACCGTCGATCGTGTCATGCATGAACGCGAGGGCGTCCGTGCTGTGACCCGCACGCGGGTTGCAGCCGCGATTGCCGAGCTGGAGCGGCAATATGTGCAATCGGGCTTGGCAGGGCGGCGGCTCGTCATCGATGTCGTCATGGATACGCCGCAGCGCTTCTCGTCGGCCGTCCGCGAGGCCTTTGAGGCGGAATTGCCCGGCATGCGGCCCGCATCATTTTTCGCGCGCTTTCATGTGGCCGAGACGATGAGCGAGGCCGAGCTTTTATCCATCCTGCGTGCCATACGCCGGCGCGGCAGCCACGGCGTGGTGCTCAAGGCCGCGTCGACGCCGGCCATTGCCGATTTCGCTGCCCAACTCATGGCAGCAAGGATCCCGGTTGTTACGCTGGTGACCGACCTGCCTGAAAATTCCCGTATCGGCTACGTCGGCATGGACAATCGTATGGCAGGGGCGACCGCCGCCTATCTGCTCGGCCGCATGGCCGGCGAACGAGCGGGCAAAGTGTTGGTGACGCTCTCGAGCAGCCTTTTTGCCGGCGAGGACGAGCGTGAGCGCGGATTTCGCGATACTCTTGCAGAGCGTTTCCCCCATCTTTCGGTCGTCCGAATTTCCGAAGGGTTCGGCGTCGACCGCACGACGGAACTGCTCGTCCGCGATGCGCTGGAACGCGAGCCGGACATCCGCGCGGTCTACTCCGCTGGCGGTGGCAATCGTGCCATTCTGAAAGCCTTTACCGAGGCCCGGCGCGAATGCACGGTCTTTGCCGCCCACGATCTCGATCAAGACAATATCGGGCTGCTTGCCGCCGGCGAGATCACTTTCGTCATTCACCACGATCTGCGCCATGACGCCCGTAGCGCCTGTCAGCTCATGCTCGCCTATCACCGGATGCTGCCGGCAGATTTTCAGGTAGCACCGTCGAGGGTCGCGATCGCAACACCGTTCGAACCGGCGCATTGATCGAAAACCGCAGGCATGCGCAGAAAGAGGGCGCGCGGAAAAACCGCTATTCGATCGCCGTGATCTCCAGCTCCTCCTTGCCAAGTGTCAGGACATCGCCAACCGTCTTTCCCATCAGCAATCTTGCGACGGGCGAGACGTAGGAAATCGATCCCGCTTTGGGATCGGCCTCGTCCTCCCCGACGATGCGATATTTTTGCACGCGGCCATCCTCACGGCTGTAGGTGACCGTGCTTCCGAAAACGACGACCTCGGACGAGGCCGGCGCCGGCATGATTTCGGCGGTTCGGACCCTTTCCGCGAAATAGCGCGCATCGCGCAATGGAATAGCTGCCTGCCGCCGGCGTTCGTTTATATCCTCGATCGCGCTTGCTGCTTCATAGGCTTTGCGCGCGTCCTGAAGCTGCAATTCCAGAGCCTTCAGTCCCGCCTCGGTGACGTGGTTCGGATGCGGAGAAATCGGCCGGTCGGGCAACACGGTTTCGGCGGCCGTTTCAGCGCTTTCTTCCTTCATGAACGCAGTGCTCAATTTCAAACTCCATTGCGAAGCGCTAAACCTTGAAATCCCGTCGGGATCTTTTTCCATGAACAATTTCGACGACCTGTCTTTAACCACAGGAAGCAAATCGACCCCGTACTATAGACCAGATGGCAATGCTGGAGGAATAGAACAGCCGATAGAAAGCCGAGATCACCGAAGAGGCCGGGTTCCCGCCAGCGGACATCGCCAACATGTTCGTTGCAACGATCTCTAAAACGACTAGTCTTCAAGCCAGCTAACAACAGCGGATACAAAGCTCCATGTCGCGGGGACTTTGAAACGGCACTCAACTTTAGAGAGATCGATGATCAGCCTCGGTGTTTTGACGACTTATATATTGGTGGTGCTTGGTCTGATGGTCATTCCAGGGCCTGCCACGTTACTCACGCTCGCCAGGGCCGTCAGTGGCGGCAAGCGCGTGGGATTGGCAACCGGTGTTGGAATAGCCGCCGGCGATCTCTTCCATACGATGATGGCGACCTTTGGATTGTCGGCATTGCTGGCCACATCCGCGCTGGCCTTCGAGATCGTCAAATATGCCGGCGTCATCTATCTGATCTATCTGGGATTCAAGGCTTTTGTCGAGAAAAGCGGTAGCATCGATCTGCCGACTGCGCAGGCTATCACCCCCATGCGCGCGTTCCGGCAGGGTTTCTTCACGGAGATACTCAACCCGAAGACTGCGCTTTTCTTCCTGGCCTTCCTGCCGCAGTTCATCCATCCGGAAAGCGGATCCGTCATTGCCCAATTCGCGCTTCTGGGAGCCATCTTCGTGACCCTCAGCATCGGCGTGACCTCGCTTCTGGCGGTCGGTGCCGGCTCGATTGGTGGCTGGCTGCGGCGCAACCGCACCATCGGCCGATGGCAGGGAAAGGTCATCGGCACAATCTATATGGCATTGGGCCTGAGGCTCGCGCTGCAACAGCAGTGACCGCCTTTACGGCAACAAAGGAAAATCAAACCTGCTGCCGTTTGACGACGCTGAAATTCATCTCCGAACGGATGCGGAAGCCCATCGCTTCGTATAGAGCGATGGCCGGCGTGTTTGTGGTATAAGCATGCAGATAGGCAGTCTCGCCGCGGGCCGCGATTTCACCAGCCACGAAACGGAAGAGCAAGGTGCCGAGGCCGCGCCCCTGAAAATCGGGATGAGTGCAGAGGCCGCTAAGTTCGGCAAATCCTGTCTGGCGCATGCGCTGACCTGCCATGGCGACAAGGCGCCCATCGATCTTCACGCCCCAGAAGGAGCCGAGGCTTTGGGCCTGCAAGGTGAAGGGGCCTGGCTTCGTCAGCGTAGCAAGCGCTAGCATATCCGCAGCATCGGCCTCCGTCAGCGGCACGACCCGACTGTCCGAGACTCGCTCGGAAGGGCGCTCCGCCATCATCTGCACGAGCCTGGCACTGGAAAGGGTCACTAACCCTTCAGGAACGATGATGGGCTCCGCCTCGACGATCGCCATGACCTCTTCTCCCAAAGGCAGCTTTGCCAAGGCTTCGAGACTTTCGGGCGAATTGTCCGCGGACGCCGCAAAGGGCACGATGGAAGGTGGATAGCGGCGGGCAAGCGCATTGCCCTCCGCCAGTGATGCATGGGCAGTTTCAAGAGCACTCCAAATCGGACGATCGAGAATATGGCTCATCATTGCTGCTCCTTGCCGAGGGTGCCGCGTCGCCTGAGCGGAGCTTCCGCAAGTCCGTCCTCGATCGCAACGAGTTGTTGCAATAGCGGCCCTGAAAGGTCACCGCACAGCTCTCGGACCGCCTGTTCTATGCGCGGCCAGACGAATTTTTTCGAATAGTCGACGAGCTCCTGCCCCCTGGAAGTCAGCGAGATCAGACGGCGGCGCTGGTCTTCGGTCGAGGCCTGCATGTCGACATAGCCCAATTCCAGAAGCTGCGAGACGGTGCGTGTCGCGCCCGGCTGAGTGATGCCGACGGCCTGGGCAAGTTCGCCGATCGTCAGCGGCCCGGCGCGATCGATGGCGGCGAGAAATGGATACTGGGCGGACTGTAAAGAGACGCCCAGCTCCTCCATGATCTGCTGCGTATCGGCCTGCAGACGCTCGCCGATCCGGCGAAACCGGCTGCCAAGACAGAGGAACCCCATCGCCCTCACAATATCTTCAGTCAAATCGACCTCCATTCCTCAATTTGCATAACTAGTTATATAATATCTTATGTAATTACGATCAAGCCACTAGCGGTCACGTTGGAGGATACGGACATACAATCTCAGTGATTGCACTCATCGAGCAGTCCCGGCCTTTACATATCGCTGCCATCCGAAGGCAGACTAACGCTAAGGTCGTATACTGTTTGAATCTGGAACGCGCGACATAACCCTTCAAGGGAGAGGAATAGCTGACGTGCTCCTCCGTCTATGAGCTAGCCGCTGCGATACTTCCGATGTCCCACGCGAACGGGATTATTCAGCAACTAATTAACATATTGAAATACTTCTGAAATACTCGTTGTGTGACGAGAGATTTAACTTCACATTAAGTTCAGTTTATGCGCATATTATTTATTTAGAAATTTACATATTAACTGAATACTAATAAACGCCTTAACTTTCCAACTCATATTAGCTAACCATTACGCAAGCGGAGGTAATGGTTGTGCAAGATATTGGTACAGACTCTCAAAGATATTCAGGAAGAGCTTACTCAATCACGAATGGCGTTCAAAAACCCAGCCACAACGGGTCGGACGCTACTGGTGCGCATCTTGTTTCCGAAGAGCAGATCTTAAATCAGGAGAGCCAAATGCAGCCGGCAGACGCGCCCGAACATGGAGCCGCCATTCCTGCGCAAGACTATCCGCCCGCGCTTCCAAGCGTGTTGATCGGCGGGTTGCCCATCACTGTCGTCAATCGACGCAATGCTGCTTCCTTCATGATCGATGTCGCGCGCAGACGCCGCCGCGACAGCCGGCCCTATTATTTTACGTCAGCCAATGGCGAGGTCGTCGCACGCGTTCATGCCGATGCCAATATCGCCAAACTCTTCCAGCAGGCGGATCAGATCCTGGCCGACGGTCAACCCCTCGTGATGGCTTCACGCTTACTCTGCAGGGTGCAGCTTCCCGAGCGCGTGGCAACAACGGATCTCTTTCACGATGTCGCCAAACTGGCCGAAAGGGAAGGCATAAGCTTCTATCTCCTGGGAGCGACCGAGACGGCAAACCGTGAAGCCGTCGCCGCCGTGCAAACCCGCTATCCCGGCTTGCGCATCGTGGGCCATTGCCACGGCTACCTTGCCGGAGAAGCCCTGGAACGGAAGCTTGACGAAATCAACACACTCGCCCCCGACATATTGTGGATCGGCCTTGGCGTGCCGCGCGAGCAGATTTTCGTGCACGATTTTGCTGCGCGACTTGCCAATGTCGGCATCATCAAGACATCAGGCGGCCTCTTCGACCATCTGGCGGAGAGAACGAAGAGGGCGCCCATCTGGATCCAGAGAGCCGGTTTCGAATGGTTCTGGCGGATGCTGATGGAACCTCGCCGCCTGTTCTGGCGCTACCTGACGACCAACCCCTACGCCATCTATGCGATCCTGAGGTATTCGAAATGATGAATAGGCGATATTCCGAACTGCCGACGAGCGAAACGGACACAGACATAGCCATTGTCGGCGGCGGGCTTTCCGGCACGCTAGCAGCCTGCCTGCTCGGCCGAGCGGGATATCGGGTGACACTCATCGATCGTCATCGCGTCTTTCCCCAGGAATTCCGCGTTGAAAGAATAGGCGGCGAGGCGATCGAAAAACTTCAGCGGCTTCAGCTATTTGCACCTCTGTCGACTGCCGCCGTACCCTTCGATGAAATCGTCAACATGCACAAAGGGCACGTGGTGGACCGGACATACGGCCAGCACTATGGATTTTTCTACAACAGGCTCGTCATGGCGATGCGGAGCGCGCTGCCTGAAACGGTGAATTTCGTCGTCGGCCAGGTCCGTGCTTTGCGGATCGGAGCAGCACGCCAACGGATATCGATCCTTGGTCAGGACGAAATCACCGCGCGATTGCTGGTGATCGCGACGGGCATGGGCGATACCCTGCGCCGGGATCTCGGGATTCTGCACCGACAGATTAGCGATAGACGCCCGCTGGCACTCGGCTTCAGCATTCGCCCGCGGCGATCCAATAGATTCCGCCATACCGCCCTGACCTATCACGGCGACGGCGACGGAATCGACCATCTCAATCTATTTCCGGTCCCTGGAACGACACGAGCCAATCTCTTTCTGTTCCGAGACCCGCGAGATCCATGGGTCAAGTCGCTGCATGACGATCCGAAAGGAATGCTCACGGCCGCCTTGCCGTCACTTGTCGACACCTTTGGCGATTTTGAAATCAGCAGCCGAGTCGATAGCTGGCTGACCGATATAACAGCTGCCGACAATTGCCGGCAGGATGGCGTCGTGCTGATCGGAGATGCCTATCTGACCTCCTGTCCGGCAAGCGGACTCGGCGTCAGCCGGCTTCTGACCGATGTAGAGCGCCTATGCTGCACATATATCCCGCAATGGATGACAGAAACCGCCATCGATCATACCAAGATCGCCGCTTATTATGACGACCCAGAAAAGCTTGATATGGACATCAGTTCGGTGCAAATGGCCGATCACCACTTCAATCTAACGGCGAAGACCGATGTCGGGTGGCATCTGCGCCGCCAGTTCCATTTCACACGGCGGCACATCCTATACGGCATCGAAAACATAAGCCCCGCTCTTGCGACAAAGCTTCATCAGCTGAAGGCGAAGGCGATACGCGCCAAGCCTGCACTGCGATCCGCTGCGCTGAACTCGGAACCGATGGCATAGCCGGGCTCGCAAGTGCGAAATGCCGTCTCAGGAAATATTCACTCATGGAAATAGTGCATGTTTCCAACATGTGAAAAATGCAATCCTATATCGATAATATTACGGAGTTGATCATGGCAGTTTTAGGCGCATTTCCTCCTGGACTTACTTGCCGACCAATCGAAGAGAGCGATTGGGATGGCATCATCGATTGTCTTCGCAGAAATTTTCCAACACGCGATCGGAGCTATTGGGAGCGCGCCGTCGCGCGCATGGAAAAACGGCCTTTCGTACCCGATCTGCCGAAATATGGCTTCGTTCTGGATATGTCCGGACGCATTGTCGGTGTCCTGCTGGCGCTTTATTTTCGGCACGAAGGATTGGAAGGAGAAGAGCTCCGCTGCAATTTGTCGAGCTGGTCCGTCGATCCTGAATATCGCGCTTTCGCTGGCAAGATGGTTATCGCGGCGCTCAGACGAAAGAACGTCACCTTCATCAACGTTTCTCCGGCGCCAGGGACGATAAAGGTCAACGAAGCGCTCGGCTTTCGCCGTTATGCGGACGGGCAGCTCGCCTTTCTGCCGATGCTGAGTACTGCGAGACGGACTTATCGTGTGCTTGAAGCCCGCTCCGATCTTCCAGAAATGTCGATGCTCTCGGAAGGCGATAGGGAGATCCTTCTCCAGCATGCAGCACTCGGATGCCTGTCGTTCATTTGTGTCGCCGGTGACGAAGCTTTTCCCTTCGTGTTCAAGACACGCCGTATCTTCCACGGCATAGTTCCAAGTGCCCAGGTGATTTACAGCCGCACCCCTGAGGAGCTTAGCCGGTGCGCCGGCGCGCTAGGGCGCCATCTTCTGCGAAAAGGCATATTTCTCTGCGTCGTCGATGCGAACGGGCCGGTGCCCGGTCTCATCGGGCGTTATTTCACCGGAAGCGGCACGAAATATTTCAAAGGTCCGAAACCGCCCTCGCTTGGTGACCTGACATTCACGGAACTCGTCATCTTCGGCTCCTGATCTCTGATAATGAGCCATCGGTGGCTTTTTGGAGTTTACGCTGGCTCAGGCCGATTGAAGATTAACCGCATTACGGCGAGGGCGATGGCATGTGTTCGCCCGACTGGCTGACCATTGCTCGCGAAATGCCGAGCGAGCGCCAGCGCGTTCCAAAAGAAACACCGACAAGCAGGAGGCAGAAGCCGAGCGCAAGCGGAGAGAAGAATGCCTCCTCCTGCAATACGGCATTGGACGCGATCGTGACGACCGCGACGAAAGCGAAGAGAAAATCCGGATCGCCGGTAGCAATCAGCTGCTTGCGCGCCGATAGGGCCAGCGCGGCAAGAAAGCCGAAGAAGACAAAGCTGCCCACACCCATCTGATAGAGCATGACGCCGACCGCGCTTTCGACGGGCACGGATGCAACGCCTTCATCCTGTGCCCGGTCCCAATCCAGATTGAGGCTCGTACTCGAAAGATTACCGCCGATGCCGAGGCCCTGTCCGAACGGATTGTGCAGGAATTCGCGAACGCCCGCGATCAGGCCGAGAACATGGTAATCGCCATGGGTGGCGCCGAAGAGGATGGCGGCGGCCGTCCAGACGACGGCAAGCGCGATGACGGCAAGAAGCGTCAGTTCCGCGCGCGATGGACGATAGATCAGCCGGGCGCCAATCGCCACAAGCAGCATGAAGGTCGCACCTTTCGAGCCTATGACAAGCAATAGCGGTAGGGCAGCAATCGGCAGCAGCCAGCGCCCTTTGAAGAGGAGCCAGGCAGACATGATGCTCAAGCCGTAAGCGTAGCTGATGGGGTGAAAGTTCGGGCCGCCGTTGCGGAAGATCGGCGGAAACAGGTCACTGAACAGCTTGATGTTGAAGAAGGTCGTCATCATCGTGTCTTCGATGCCGCGAAGCACGAAGCCAGTCTCTCGCAGCTTCTTTTCCCATACACCGGCCTCGATCTGAGCCTTCAGGCCACGATGAATATAGAGATCGCCGTGAAACAGGCTCAGGAAATCCATCCGAAAGATCTGTTCCAGATAGCCGTATATGATGGCAATGGCGCAGAGCCAAAAGATGCCCTTGCGCAGATCAATTGGATAGAGACTGGCTGCCAGAATTGCGATGTGGAAGCATGCAAGCGGCGTGATCGTATTGCGGAAGTAGATAACGGCATCCTTCGGTCCGCCGTGAACAGCCCCAAGCGCTAGATAGAAACAAACAATGCCGCACAGCATAAAGCTGAACATCAGCCAGGGCCGCAATTCCGTCAGAGCCCGCACGCGGTATTGGAAAGAGGCCATAACGAAGGCGCCAAACGCTGTCATGAGAATGACGAAATTGGCGCCGCGCAGCGCATCGAACGTGTTGTGATCCGGCACAAAGGGGGTGAACCAGGCGACCACGAGGTTCTGGTAGAGAAAGGAACAGGCGATGACGATCGGGATGCAGCCGGGCTGAGCGACGGACAGGACGAGCGTCAAGGCAAATGTCGCGGCAACCCCAAAAGGCGTCCAGACGGCGAAGGCTGAAACGGTAGCAATGACCGCGAGAATAGCGATGCAGAGGTGGAAGACCGCATCCGAGCGCAGCGAACTAACGCCTCCCGCCGCGAAGCCGGCGCGATGTCCCGTAATGCTCATCGCCAAACTCCATTCGTCCGCATCAGTTGTCGTTCCTCACTGCCATATTCCTCAGCATTTCAGCCTCCGCCACGGCCATCCAGAAGTGCCGCGATCATGCCGACGTCAAAACCTTCGGCGCTGCGCCGGCTCTCGATGATGCCAAAACCCTGATCGAGCTCCCAATAGGCCCAGCCGACCTGATTGGCCTCTGCCGCTTGCCGCACGGCCCGAACCCAGAACCTGCGGCTTTTGGCATCGACACAGAAGTTGAGCACGCCGAACTCATTCATCATGACGGGGCAGTCATGCGTCTCGGACCAGCGCCTCAGCCTCACGAATTCGGAAGCGATCGCCGCTTCTGTCCAGGGCGTCGCCAATTGCTCCTCGATGAGGTTTGCGGCCTGCTCATCCCCGTTGGCGCGCAGCTTGCCGATGCTCTCCTGCACGAGAGGCGTTTCGATGGTAGCCGGAAAAGGCAAATTCGAAATCCGCGCAAGCGGAGACGCATCCCATGTCTCGCATTGATGGGTGAAGGCCGTGGGCGCATAGAAATGAATGGCGGCGATCTGGTTATCGTCGGCGAGCGGCGGCGTCTCGCCTATTTCCCAGATGCCCTGAGAGGGTGATGGCCCCCAGATCAGCGTATGGCTCGGGCATTTGGATCGCACGACCTCGGCAAGCCTATCCCGCAGTTGCAGCCACGCGTCACTTCGCATGGGCGGCTCATTCAAGAGCTCCGGATAGACCTTATCATCCGGGAGGTTCGCGACAACGCTGCTTAACGCCATCCAGGCTGCGGCCGCCCTTTGCGAGCCGGCCTCGAAATCTTGACGAAGAGCCTTGTGCAGACTTTCAGAGGGATGCATGTCCACAAGGATGGAAAAACCCAGCCGATTAAGGTCGGTCACGCCGGCCTCGATGCGACGGAGCGCGGCCGCATCAGTTGCCGTCAAGAGATCGCCATTGATCGGCAAGCGGATCGTCTCGAATCCCGCTTGGCGAAGCTTTTCGAGGACCGGCTCGCTGGGCGCTACTCCATCGCTGTTATCGAACCATCCGGGCAGATTGATGCCACGCGAGGGTACGATGGGCCTGGCCGCCGCACGCGCCGCGCCGGCAGCCGGGAGAGCAGCCAGAATGGAGCCGCCTGCCAGCTTGAGAGCGCTTCGGCGTGATATCATCGTCGATCGCGAGCCGCGTCCCTCGTTCATCCCCTTGCAGAGACTCGATCACCCTGCCCTCCATCGTCAGTCGAGCGGATGGGTCGCACCATCTGGCTACGGCGCGTATCGATGTTCTCCGGCGCAATTGTCAGGGTGGCGCTGCGCCCAATCTGATCGGCGTCGAGCCGTTGACGAAGCATATTGGCGATTTCCGCCGCTTCCTCGGCAGGGTTGAGCGCAAAAAGCATGAGATCCGCTTCAGCGAAAAGCGCTGGATCCCAATTGTCATCGACGATGGAAGGCCCCATCAGAAGCACGAAGTCGAACGAGCCGGCGGTGGTCAATATATCATCGAGGCCAAGGCGCACCCACGGTTCCGAATTCTCGGCCACGGGCCTGTTGTACACGACGGTCCGCAGGCCGCTCGCCCCGCTGATGAAGACGCCGTTACCGCTGCGCGCCGGCGCTCCCAAGCCAGGCAGGTCTCCGAACTCGACCACGAGCACATTCTGTTCGGCCTGTTGGAGGCCAAGGCCGACCATGGCGCCCGCAAGTCTCGCTGCCAGCGGCGTGTGCAGCGAGGAGACCAGCAGCACATAGGGCTTCGGATGCTCTCTCAGATGCAGAATGATGCGCCGCATGAGCTGCAGCACATCCCGCGAAAAAGCTTCGTTTCCGGCCTGGAAAAAGCGTCTTCGCATCGCGCGGATGCTAAGATAGGCACCGACGCCGGCAACGCCCGGAAGCCGATATTCACCAAGATGGACCGGCGCCGGCTCCGTCTTTGCGATTTCCGGCGAAAGGCCTTTGTGGGGCTCGGCGTCAAGGAGGCTACGCCTTATGGGGCTCGTCGGATCCTGTTCCGGCTGATGTTTGGGTCCGCGCACCAGGGCAAGACCGCAGCCGATGATGAGACCGAGCGCGGCGCTGACCGGCAACAGGAGCAGCGGCTTCGGCCAGGTCGGCTGTACCGGCGGAGCGGCGGCGCTGATCACCCGCGCCTCCTGCAGCTGCAGGCCCTGCATCTGCGATGTTTCCTCGGCGCGTTTCAGGAAATCGTCGAGGACCGTGCGTGCCGCTTTCGTCTTCGCCTCCAGCTGCCGCAACTGCACCTGCGCAGCATTCGAACTGTCCAGCTTCTGGCGGAGATCATCGAGCTTTGCCTGGAGTGCTGCGACGTTCTGTCCAGCGAGGTCGGATTTTGCCTTCAATTCCCGAGTAATCCGCTGCGCCTCGACGGCCATAAGACCCTGCATCCTGTCCAACTCGGATCGCAATCTTTTAACGATCGGATGACGCGGCTGATACATGGCCTCGTAATTGGCGAGATCGGCGGCCCGTTGATTGTAGTTCTCGCGAAGTTTGACCGTGGCTTCGGAGGAAAGGATTTCCGAAAGCTTGGCAAGTCCAGCCGGCGAGGTGCCTGCGGCGGCTGCCTGAGCATATTTATCCTTGGCCTGATCGGCCTCACTTCGTGCTCCGATCAGCTGATCCGTAAGCTTGTCGATCTGAGATTGCAGCGTGCCTCCGGCGGAAACATCGAGGATCTGATGCGAGACCTTGAAATCTCCGACCTCCTGTTCGGCATCGCTGACGTTCTTCTGAAGATTGCCGATCCGGCTCGCAAGCAGGGAGTTCACGTCGCTGTTTGCAGTCTCCCGCTCGCCCGACAGACCGGCCCTATAACGATTGACGATGGCGTTGGCGATCCGCGCCGCCTTGTCGGAATAGCGGGATGCGAAACTGACATCGATGACATAGGTAAGCCCGGCACGCTCTACGGTGACGGCACGTTGGAAATTCTTGAAGATCGAATCCTTCGTGGGATGTGAAGCCAGACCAATACGCGACAGGAGGCCGCCTGCCGAAAATTCAGGGTCGTTCTCGATGTTCTCGCTCTCAAAGACCTTCATCAGAAGGTCACGCGATTCAATGACGAACACCTGGCTTGCGATGGCCGCGCTATCGCTGCCGATGCCGGGCAGGACATTGTTGAGATTCGTCGCGCGCGGATCACGCGGATCGATCATGACGGAAGCTGTCGCGGTATAGCTCGGCTTTGCCACGGCAAGGTAAGCCAGCGTCAGTAGAAGCACGGCAACGGTGCACGTCAACACGATCAGCCAGCGCTGCCAAAGGATGGTCCACACGGCACCGACATCGAACAGCGGCGGAAGCGAGCGCTCGTCAATGTTAAACGGCTTCATCCTGTTCCTCTCCGCGGGCCGCGGGTCTCCGGCTCATCGCACATCACTAAATTCAGTATTAGTGAATAATGTTAATCATCCGTTGAATTTACACCAAAGCGTGTGATCGACTTGAGACATCGCAAGTAACCATGTTGCGACTTCATTCTGGCGTAAGCATCAGTACTTACGATATTAGAGATACATTCTATTTCAGGCATTGCAGACCATTCGGTCGACAGCAATCAACACAGGATCAGGGCGTTGGGTGAGAAAGCTGGCAGCAGCGATACGATATCGGCCGAAACGCCGCCGCCTGCGAGCAACCTGCGCTTGTCGATCGGCGCGCTTGCCAGGAGCGGCGCCGTTGCCGGTGCCATCAAGCTCGCCAGTGCCGGCCTTTCGTTCCTGATGTTCGTCGCCGTCGCCATGACGACCGATGAGCGGCAGTTCGGTCTTTATAGCGCCGCCTATGCCGGAGCGAGCCTGGTCTCCTTCTTCGCCATCGTCGGCCAGCAAAGCGCAGTGCTCAGGTTCTGGCCGCAATATGCCGGCAATAACGATCTGAATTCGGCAAACGGCATGATGGCCCGTTCCATCCTTGTCGCACTGATGGGGCTCGCGAGCTTCAGCCTGCTCATTCTCGTCATTGGCTTTTTGCCATTCGCCGGCAGACAGACGCCCGAATGGCTGGCGATCTGCGTGGCGACCATGGTGTTGGCCTTCGCGCTCGGCTGGTCGGAATTCGTCGCCTGCGCCCTTCGCGCCAAGAATGCGCTCATCTTCGCCCTGCTGCCACGCGATGTCATTTGGCGGGCAGTAGCAATCCCCGTCTTCGTGCTTGCCCATTTCATGCAGATGAGGATGAGCGCGGTTACCGCAACCTACCTGACAGCCGGGTTGCTGCTCCTCATGATCGCGCCGCAAACATTCGTGCTTTTTCGCGATACGATGCGCGCGCAGCGCGGCCCGCTTACGAAAGAACAGAAGGATGAATTCAAGACGGTGACGTTCGGGCTATGGGGCGTCACGGCGCTGCCGCCTGCGCTCAGCCAGGCGAGCACCTTGCTTGTCGCGGCCATTCTAGGCCCAGAGGCCGCTGGCGCGATTTTCGTCGCGGATCGAACGATGCGGCTGGTCGTCCTCGCACTCAACGGCATCAACCAGGCGCTGGCGCCGCAGATCTCCGCCGCCTTCTACACTGGGGACAGGGCACATGTGCAGCGTATCACCAGCCTCGCAGCTTTGGGTGGCTTCATCATCGCCTTGTGCGTACTGGTATCCTTCCTGGTCTTCGGCAACCTGATCCTGTCGATCTTCAATCACGCCTATGCCACGCCGACGATGCAGGTGACGCTGATCATCTTCGGCATCGGCGCGACCATCGGCACCGCCTGCGGGCCGACCGAAATCCTCATGCAGTTGACGGGCCTCCAGCACGCGCTTTTCAAGCTGCTTGTTATCGTCAACACCTTCGGGCTCTGTGCAACGGCGGTGCTGACCTATTGGCTCGGCCCGATCGGCGCGGCGCTCGCCATCGCCGGTACGATCATCGTTTGGTGCGTGACCGCCGTGTTCATCGCGCGCCGCACCATCGGCATCAACCCGTCAATCCTCGGCTTTCTTGCCGGCGAAGACGCGCTTGCCGCCCGCTCCTTCCTGAAAGGCCGCTCATGAAAATCATCCAGGTCCAGACACAAGCGGAAGCCGGTGGCGCACAGCGGATTTCCGATATGGTCGGCGAGGGACTGCGCGCGCGTGGCCATGATGTGCGGACAGTCTTCATGTATAGGAAAACCGAAGTCTACGATGGCGATCCATACGCCGATTTCATCCTCACCAAGCCGCCACATGGTCTTCCAGGCCAGATGCGGGCGGCGATTGGACTTGCCGTCTATTTGCGCAAAGCTCGGCCGGAGGGGGTCATCACCTTCCAGCACTACGGCAATATTTTCGGCACCATCGGCGCGCGGTTCGCCGGTGCAGACCTCATCATTGCAAACCAGAGCGGCGCCCCGCAGACCCGAGGCGTCAGGGGGATCCTGACGCAGGTTGACAAGTTGATGGGCACGCTCGGCGCCTATCATGCCAACGTCGTCAATTCGCGCTGGACGGAGGCACAGTTCGACACCTTCCCGAAAGCCTATCGGCGGCGGACATCACGCATCGACCATGGCGTTTCCGCACCCTCGGCCGCCTTCGACAAGGGAGCGGCGCGCGCCGCCTTTGACCTTCCCCGAGAGGCATGGCTCGCCGTCTCTTCTGGCCGCATGGCGCAATCGAAAAACCAGATCGCGCTCGTCGGTGCCCTCGCCCATCTGCCCGACATTCATATCGCTATCGCCGGCACCGGCCCCGAGCAGGATGCGATCGTCGCTTTTGCTAAGGACAATGGCGTCGCCGACAGGCTGCATCTCGTCGGCGAGGTGCCTCCCTCGCGTATCTTCGAATTCCTCGCAACGGGAGACGCCTATGCTTTTTCGTCCTTGACGGAAACCTTTGGCCTTGCCGCCGTCGAGGCAGCCATTTCCGGACTGCCGGTGGTCACCAGCAAGCTCGATGTCCTGCGGGAAGTGCTGACCACGGATGATGGCGAAGCCGCCGCGCTCTTCGTCGAAGCCGATGCCAAGGGCATGGCTGATGGACTTGCTGAACTTATCGCCAGGCCCGACCTTGCAGCTCGGCTTGCCGCTGCCGGACGGCAGCTGAAGGAACAATATTCGCCGGCGCGCATGTGCGCCGGCTACGAAGCGCTGCTTCTTTCCCGCTCACTTCCGCACGGCTGCAATCCCGTCGATAACCTCCAGTCGGCCTGAGCGATTGAGCGTATGGATTTTAGGATATGGCCAGTCGCCATCTGCCGCAATCGGCCGGGGCGGCGACAGCTGAACCGTCTTTTCATCCAGCTCCAGCAATTGCGAGATACCGAGCCCGCCACCGTAACCGAGCGTTCCGTCCTGGACCGGTAGATAGGTACCATCCCCCTCGCGGACGAAAGCACCGCCCGGGCGCGCCATGCGACGATCGATAAGAACCGGGTTCAACATATGCGGTATCCAGGGGCCGGCAAGCCGGGGCGCGTGGAAGACCGCGAGCGTATCGGAGGTGCTGCCATAACCATCGCGGTCAGTCGCAAACAGCCAGAGTCGTCCACCATGTTCGAGGAGTGTCGCATCGGAAATCTCGCCTTCGATGAGCACGCCTTCGGGAGCCCAGCGATCCGGAAATTGGATGGAACGATAGAGGACGAGCTTTCTGCCCGAACTTGCTTCAGGCAGCATCCAGATTGCACCATCGCGCTCGAAGACCTGCGGATAAGAGAGATGGTAAGGTTCTTCCAGCACGCATCGCGGCTCTCCGGGCTTCCCGGCGGCATCGAACGGTACGACGGAGATGACCGCCTTGCCTGTCGCATGCGGATAATCCTCCACGAACAGGAAGGAACGATCCTGCCATTGAAATGGAAAGGGATCGGCATAGAAACGGTCTCCCGCATCCGGCAGCACCGACCAGCCTTCGCCGAGGCCACAGGTGCTTGCCACACCCGGCCCGTCGGTAAAGCGATAGCCGACGCGCCAATGCGCATGACGAAAACGTGCGCGCCGTATCACCTCCCGACTCAGGCGTGGCAGGGCGCTGGCCGCATATGAAGATGCAAACTCCAACATTCCAGCAGCAGGGTTTTCAGGCGCTGTGGATACGGGTTCGTTCATAGCGAGCCGGTTTTCGGCAAGGGCACGAACGGTGGAAACGGCAAGCGTGATAGCACGCGCCAAGACATCTTCGACACCGAGCGAGACGGATTCCCGCTTGTCGATCATCGGCCGCGCTCGGCCTATCACCCTCTTTCCATCCAGGACGGCTTCGATGGCGGGCAAGGCGCCGGCGGCGACGGATATCGGGACCGAGAGGTCCGACCGCGATCCGTCGAACTGCAACGTGATGGTCGCAATATCCGATGGCGCAGCATTGCCGGCAAGATCCAGCCGAAATGCAGCAGGGCGGATGCGAATACTCGTGGGAATTTCCGATAGAGGAGCGGCAAGCGCCGGATCGCGCCGGCGGAAGATTGTTCGCTCAAGAGCCAAAGCGGCATTGACCGCTGCCGGCCACACTTCCGGCCCGGCTGCGTGCGAGACGGCAATGTCGTGGCCGTCTGCCTGCAGGCGCCGGATCACGATCTCCTGCCAGCGACGAGGCGCGGACTTCGGCACGATGATATCAATCGATGGCATGACGCTCCCATCCGCCGCAGCATCGGCGAAGCTTCTGAGGCCTGGGAACTACATTTATTCGGGAAAGCTTACTTTCCCGTTATTCTAAGGTTGTATTGGAGAATTGCACGTCAGTACCGGTCAAGAAGAATTTCCGTAAGTAAATTCGGACGACCGCAGCACCCATGGTGGAACGTCGCGATCTTTCAGAGTCGTTTCCCGCGCTTTAGGCCTTTGATTTTGTGCATGTCGTTGTCGCAAAACCGCTGCACACTTTTGCGCGACATGCTTCAGTTTCACTTCCGCTCCGGCGCCAGCACGAAATCGTGCTCGACCTGCCAGAACGCGCCCCGGAAACCCAGGTCTTTGGCGCGGGTGGGATCTTCGGTGAGCTTGAACTCGGCAAGCAGGCTGTCCTGTGTCGGCTCCAGCTCCTTCACCGCCGATGCCGGTCAACACCGTGAAGACACCGTGGCCTGTCAGATCTGGGGACTGTGACGACGGCAGCCAACATGCCGAAGACAAAGCTGCCTTGGAATTGTCTTTGGATGGCAAGGACCTTTTCAGGCCCACTCTTCCGTCAATTCTCCATCCGCGATCACCACCGATTTTTCGGAGGGAGGCACCAGAGCCGACAAGGCATTGGTAAACGCGTCATCGAGAATGAGCAGCTTGCGGGCGTGCGCGTGCGCATACTCCTCATAAAAGCCGCGCGAGATCCACAGCCGAGAGCGACCACGCCGGCCACTCCAGCCGACGCCTCCGATCGATTCCGCCGCGGCAAGCTTGCGGCTGGTATGGGCTCGCGACAAACCGAATGATTGAGCCAGATAGGAAATCGAGCTCACATCCGTCAGGAGCTTGTCTTGTCCCGCCAGCATCTCAGGCTCTATTCCGGCGATCAGCCGGTCCATCAGCAGCCCGCCGGCATCCGCCCAGGTGAAGATCGTATAGAGCGGACCGGGGCTGCGTATTGCGGGACTCGTCAGAAGTGCGTGCGCCGCAATCGGCTGCACCAATGCCAGCAGGCTTTCCGGCTCGGCGTGGAATCTGGCCGTCCTGCCGCCACCGCCGATGAGATCGAGAGCTTGAAAATGTACGCTATACCAGTGGGCCAGCATCTGCAGTATGAACGGCGCCGGCGCTACCTGCTCCGATGGCAGACCATTGGCAGCGACGATCGGGCGAACGACATCATATTGCAAGGCTTCGTCAAAGAAAGCATAGGCCGTATTGCGGCTGGCAATCGCATATTGCAGAGCGAGATTTCCTAGACCCCGCCGGGTTAGTCCTGCTCCGGACTCGCGAATTGTTCGAAAGTAATTTCCCAGTGCTGCATGGCAGAGGAGCCAGCGTTGCTGTGTTGCGAAAAGTGCTGCAGTTCGCGGCGAAGCCTCGTGAACCGCAACGAAACTACGGGCCAACAGTAAGACTGCTTGGGAAAATACCACCGGATCGAACAGACCGTCCGCCTCACCTGCCGGCCGCTGCACCAGAAAATCAAGCACCTTTCCCATGGAAAGCTCTCTCAAGATTGCCGACTGGCTGGCGTCCAGGCCATTGCTATGCCGTTCCGGGACAATCATGCTTGTGAGGAATGCGCAATCGGAAGAAGCGCGGGTTGCAACAAAGAATATCCCCACAGTTCTTGCCGATATTGAGCACTTCCTCTCACATCATGAATAACCGCCGTAATTTTTCATTATCTATTCAAATAATAGTCGGAGCAGGCGGCGAGGTCCTGATAAGGCCATGCTAAGGTTCTGATATTTTCTGATATTTTTCTGATATTGATGATTTTGTTGCAAAAACTGGCACTTAGCCAATTCCGTTTGAACTTGCCGCGCGACGAAGCAAGCGGCGTCATCCCTCTCTCGATAGCGGCATCGGCACGTTGACTGTCGAGCAAAGCTCTCTTTATATTGCGTCATATTTTAAGTGGTACAATTGAGGATCATTGGGAGCAGGTGTTTTATTTTGCTGGATTCGGTCTCGATCCAGATCGTGCCGAGCTTCACGGGCCTGACGGCTCCGCGATCCGGCTGCGCCCAAAGACCTTTGAACTGCTGAAGCTCCTCGTCGCGAATAACGGGCGCGTTGTCGGTAAACAGGAACTGATGGAAGCTGTCTGGCCCGGGATCTATGTAGGGGAAGACAGCCTGTTTCAATGCATTCGTGAAATCCGCACGGCGCTCGGTGATACTGAGCGGCATATGATCAAGCTTGTATCTGGTCGTGGTTATCTATTCACCGCTCAGGTAACCACAAGGCAGGAGAGTTCGGCACCGCAGCCTGCGGAACCGGATATGCCGGTCTCCGATACAAGTGTCATGGCAAATGGTGCTGGGACACCCGGTCGACGCGGGTCGCGCAAGGTTTTGGCGCTCGGCGCGTTGGCAATGCTTTGCATGATCGCCGTCGTCATTGGCCTCGCTTTGTTTTCCTCTCGCCTTGGCAAGGTCTTGGGAGCGGGGCCATCGGTCATCGAAGTTCTGCCTGTTATCGATACTGTTGGCGATGCGCAGAGCGCCGTTTTGGCGCAGGGCATCGCTGCGGAGATGATCAACGGCCTCGCCGCCATCGACAATATCCGTCTGATAGCGCCGAAGGAACAGAGCCCGGCGGCAGCCGCCAAACCCACATCCGGAGTTGGCGGCGAAACCGATTTTCTCTTGCAGAGTGAGCTGCAAAGAAGCCCGCAATCCTGGATCCTTCAAACACGGCTCATCAAGGTGAGCAGCCGCGAGATCGAATCGGTCGCCGAAGTGACGCTGGATGCCACCGAAGCCGACGGGCAGCGCCTTGCCTCACGGCTCGCTGCGGGAGCCGGCTACGATGTTGCCAACCGTCTCAACAAACTCGAAGAAGCAGGTAGCCCTGCAGCCCAAGCCGGCGCCGCCAATGTAGCGATCCAACAGGCAACCGCGTCAATCAATCAGACGACGAAGGAACGCTTCGCGACGGCACGATCGATTCTTGAAAAATATCTGCGCGATCAGCCTGATAATGCCGATCTGCAGATCGCGCTTGCCACGCTGCATCTGCGCGGCATTCAACTCGACTGGTATGATCCGGCCGAGAGCAGGTCAGCAGAGAACGAGGCAAGATCCCTGATCGAGCATGCGCTACGAACAAGACCGAACTCTCTGCCGGTGCTCGACATCTATTGCCGTTTCCTGACCGCAACCAACCAGTTTTCCGAAAGCCTTGTGGCTTGTGGAAGAGCGCTGAGCCTCAACCCGTGGGATGGCGCGGCGCTGTTCCAGCTAGGCCTGACGCAGATCCAGCTCGGGCGTTTCGAAGATGCGCTTGCGACATTCGAGCTGGCGGACCGCTTCGACACGCCGGCAGTGTCTCGCTGGACCTGGCTGCTGGGCGCGGGATGGGCGGATATTCTTCTCAATCGCAATGAAGATGCCATTGGATGGCTGCAACGCTCCATCGCGATCACCTCCGGGACGGGACGGGCGCATATGCTTTTGGCGACCGCTTATCAACGATTGGGCCGAACGGACGAAGCCAGACTAGCTCTGGCGAAGGGGTTGGAACTAAGGCCAGGCTCGACAGCCGCGAATATCGCCCTGCCCGCTCGCAATACCAGCCCGATCTACCTCGCAGCGCGCCGGGACATCAGCCAAACGCTGATCGATCTCGGCCTGCCGGCTGACGACGAAGCGCAAAAACGAGACGACCCGAATTGACAAGAATGTATGGCGAATACTTACCGCAGATTGCTGAGATTCTCAATATCTACCACAGATAAATCCCCGTAGACACAAAGCATCATCAAAGTATCAGAAAGTCTTTTCCACCTGAATATCAGCATAAAAATGCTGCCTATGGCTACAACTTGAGTCTCCTTCTAAACCACGTCTTTATATATTTTGCCCATTCTCCGACCAAAGTTCAGGCTTTTTCTGGTAGGAATAATGAGCACTCGCTTTTTGCGGCAATTTGACCGCCTGACAAAGGATCGTGCTGGCAATTTCGCGACATTGACGGCGTTGATCGCAGTCCCGCTGGCTGCAGCTGCAGGCTTGGCAGTGGATTACGCATCTGCGGTACATCAGCGAACGAATTTGCAGGAAATCGCCGATGGTGCCGCTCTGGCCGGCGGCAAGATCTTCGATGGTACCAACCTTGCCGCGGCGCAGGCAGAAGCCACACGCTTCATCACCGCCTATGCTGACACGACACCTGCCAACCTTAGCTATACTATCACGGCAAACGGACGCATCCTTTCGGTCAATTTGACCGGAGCGGTGCCGACAAATCTGATGCGCATCGTCAATATCAACAGCGTCGACATCGGCGTGAACTCCCAAGCCACGGCGCCGGCAAAGCCTGACATCGTGACCATCACTCCGACACAGGCGCAGGGGTGGTACTATAAAGTCATCACGATCCGTGTCGTCAGACCCAATGCAACAGCCGAAACCGTAGTCGGCACCGTAACCTATCAGCCGACAACCCATAACAACGGTGGCCAGGGCACCATGACGGCCGTCCCGTCCGGCCCGATTACGCTGGGCCAATATACCAAGCTCGTACTGCAGATGGACGTCAAGGATGATGGCTGTCCGCCTGGCCAGGCCGCGTCTATCTCGAACAACAACGCCGTGAACTGCAACAGCAAGAACTCGGCCGGCACAAAATACGATCTGACCCTGCGGACAGATGATCCGAATACGTCGAATTATCTCTTCGTCGACGGTAGCCAACTTCCCAAAGGCGTCACCTTGCCGATCGAGAATTATTTCGGCTGCCAGGCCGCACAAAAGCACGCCTGGGAAGATGGCGGCGGTTGGGATCGACAGGACTTTTTCTATACGATCTCGTCGCAATGTTCCTCGGCCGACGGCGATGCCGTGCGCCTCACGAACTGATGCGACGGCAAGCTGACGACCGGCCGTATCGATGACCCTAAGCCGGCGCCATGGGCGCCGAGCTTGTCGCAAAACCGCATGGCTTAACGACGCGCGCCGAAGGGACGAAGCGTCATGTGGCGATTGACGTCCTTGTAGAGCAGATAGCGGAACGGACCTGGACCGCCGGCATAGCACGCCTGCGGGCAAAAGGCGCGCAACCACATGAAGTCACCGGCCTCGACTTCGACCCAATCCTGGTTCAAGCGATAGACGGCCTTGCCTTCCAGCACATAGAGGCCGTGCTCCATGACATGGGTCTCCGCGAAGGGAATGACAGCACCGGGTTGGAGAGTGACGATCGTCACGTGCATGTCATGCCGCAGATCGGACGGATCGACGAAGCGGGTCGTTGCCCAGCGCCCCTCCGTGCCCGGCATGGCGGACGGCGTAATATCCTTCTCGTTCAAGATGAGCGGTTCAGGATGAGCCAGCCCCTCGACGGCCTCATATGCCTTGCGCACCCAGTGGAAACGGGCATGAGCGCCGGAGCGGTTGTGCAGCGACCATTTCAGGCCCGGTGGCAGGAAGGCATAGCCGCCCGGCTGGAGAACATGCTTGCCGGAGGGCAAGGTGAGTTCGATCTCGCCGTCGACAACGAATAACACGCCTTCGGCCTCGGCATCCTGCTCCGGCCGGTCGCTGCCGCCGCCCGGCGCCACTTCCATGACATACTGCGAAAAGGTCTCGGCAAAACCCGAAAGCGGCCTTGCGATCACCCAGCAGCGCGTATCGTTCCAGAAGGGCAAATAGCTGGTGACGATATCCTGCATCACTCCCTTGGGGATGACCGCATAGGCCTCCGTGAATACGGCCCGCCCCGTCAGCAGATCGCTCTGCGGCGGATGGCCGCCAAGAGAGGAATAGTATTTTCTTTCCATTGTCCAAGCCCTTCATTCTCATCGTTTCGGAAGACCGAGGCATGTGCCTCCCCGTGGTATTGCATAGTACCGGAAGTCGGAGCGTCTCGTTACGTCGCCCCCGCCACCTCCAATAATTTCACGATCCCATCATAACCGCGACTGCGGGCATGACGCAGCGGCGTCACGCCATCATTGTCGGCCAGATTGACGTTTGCGCCTGCATCTATCAACAGCCTGACGATCTCAACATGACGCGAACCGCCATTGCCGAGAATGATAGCCTCGATCAGGGCAGTCCACCCCAGCCGGTTGACGTGATCGACGTTGACACCCGCCTTGATCAACGTGTCGACGGCTTCGACGTGACCTCGTTCGGAGGCGGGAATAAGCGCGGTGCCGCCATAGCGGTTGATGCTCTCGAGATCCGCCCCATGCGCGAGCGTCAGCTTGAGAATATCCAGATGGCCGCGAGCGCCGGCATAGAGATAGGGACTGTCTTGAATATCGTCCTTGGCATTGACGTCGGCACCCGCCTCGATCAATGCTCGCGCGGCGTCCACCCTGTTGGCGTGCGTCGCGACCAACAGCGGCGTTGCGCCCTTTGCATTCCGAGCCTCGATGGCGGCACCGCTATCAAGCAATTGTTGGATGGCCGCGACGTCACCGGTTGCGGCAGCCATATGCAGTCGAAGATCCATCGTGTCGCCGAAGGCAAGAAAAGAAGTGCAGACAGCCGTCAGGAAGAACAAAGCCGACAATAAAAGTTTCAACATGCCTTATCCCAGTGGTGCCTCTCCCCGAAACCTAGCAGGGAACCCGGCGTCGGAAAATCAAATATCCGAGCCCTGACCGCTGAGAAAATAAAAACAGTTTCAGGATTCTGCGCTGCAATAGCCGGCATCCGCGATTTAGGATCGACATTTAGCGCTGTTGTCGCCAGCCCATGTCCGCCACCACGACCGACGGCGGTATGGAGCCGATCTGCAGCCGCACGCAAAAACCATGGCCGGTGTCTAGAAACGAAACCCGTCCACCATGCAGTTCGGCGGCCTTCTTGACCAGATTCAACCCCAGCCCCGCGCCGGATGAACTGGCGTTGATGCGGCGAAACGGCTCGAAGACGCGACCGCGCTCCGCCAGCGGTATGCCGGGACCTTCGTCGCAGACATCTATGGTGCCGCCGGCGCCGACGCGAACGACGATCGAGCCCTTCCCTCCGGCATGGTCGATCGCATTCCGGATCAGATTGACCACAGCCATTTCTATCGTCGAGGTCTGGATCACGAAGACCGCTTCCTCGGGGCTCGGCTCGAAGTCGAAATCATAGCCGGCGTCCATCGCAATCGGCGCAAGATCGGCGGCGATGGTTTCGACCAGCACATTCAGATCCTTCTTCTCTGCACGCAATTCGACCACGCCGATCGCCTGCATCTCCAGGAGTTGATGGGCGACGCGGGACAGCCGGTCGATATCGTCCCGAAGCTGGTGACTGATTTCGGCATCGGGCAGAAGGTCCGCCCGTGTCCGTGCAATCGCGATCGGCGTCCGCAGCTCATGGGCGGCATCGGCAAGAAAGCGATTGTGCCTGTTATACCCTTCATCCAGCTTCGAGAGGGCATGGTTGAACGCGTCGACCAAAGGGATGATCTCGGTCGGCACCTTCGAGCGCTCGAGGCGGGCCGAACGGCTGTCGAAGTCGATCGCCTGCGCCTGCGTTGCCGTCTCCACCAGCCCGCTCAACGACCGGCCGACGGCACGTGGCGTGACGAGCAGCGTCGCGACGCCCGTCAATGCCAGTATGGGAACGACGCCGATCAAGGTGACGAATGCAAGCGCCGGCAATATTTTGAGCCATGCGATTTCGCCATGGGGTCCCCTGGCCATCTCGACGCGCATGTTGATCCACACATTCAAGCCATCATTGTCAAAGCCGCGTTCGGTAGCCGCCATGATCTGCAGCTGGCCGATGGACGTCTCTCGGTTTTCGACCGTGGCATGCACCCCGTTGGCTGCCTCTACCCTCACCCGCTCGATCGTCCACGGAAAGCTCTCGTTGAGAGCCGCAGCCGGCATCTCTCCATATTGGAAGAGTACTCCCTTATGGTCGCGGATCATGAACCAGAGGTCCGGATAGCGCTGCTTCAGCTCTATCACCTCCTGCGTCTCGGCCACCTGCAACTGCCCGTCATCATCCCTTGTAATCTGCTGAGCGACAACGCGAACGGCCTCTTCATTGGCATCTTCCAGCTCCGGATTGATGATCCAGAGCCAGGCAACGAGAAGGACGAAGAAAAGAACAAGAAGAAAGGCCTGCAGGACGATCAGGCGTTTTATCAGTCCCCAGCGTAGCGATCGGCTGCGTTCCGGGTTCATGCCTTCGCCCGGATCAGATAGCCGATGTTCCGCACCGCTCTTATCTCGACCGTGGCTTCGGCCAGAAGCAGCTTCTTTCGAATGCGCGAGATGTGCGCATCCAGAGCGTTCGATCCGATTTCGTCCTCAAGGGCGTAAACCGCTTCGATCAGGTTCGGTCTCGTCACGATGCGATTCGGACGGCGCATCAGCGTCTCCAGCACCAGATATTCGCGTCGCGGGAACTCGACGAGCGCGCTGCCGACGAAGATCTCATTGGTGCTCGGATCGACGCTCAGATTGCCGAAAGTCAGATATCTGTCGGAAACCGTCGGCCCTCGTCTCTGGAGAGCTCTCAAGCGCGCCAGCAATTCCTCGATCGCGAAAGGCTTTGCAAGATAGTCGTCGGCACCGCTGTCGAGCCCGTCGACGCGGTGATCGACGCTGCCAAGCGCCGTCAGCACGAGGATCGGGACGGGATGCTTGCGCTGACGCAGCGCCGCCACGAGATCCAGTCCTTCGCCGTCAGGCAGGCGACGATCCAGCACGAGGACGTCATAGGTTCCAACGCGGGCCATGGCATCGGCATCCGCAATCGTTCGGACATGGTCGGCGAGCACATCGCGACGCCGCAACGCTTCAAGCAGCGCGCGGGCCATTTCGGGCTCATCCTCAAGCAGCAGAATTCGCAATGACTTTTCCCCAAAGGACGGCGATTGCCGTCCTTCGCCCCCACTGACAGCCAAAGATTGCGGCTACATTACACGCAGATTGCGGAAGTGGCATCAGGATGGAGCCAATGGGTCGCAACCAATAAGAAATGACCCTACTCGAAGCCGGAAACCCCATTCGAGCAGACAATTGAAGCATTATCGCTGCAGCATGCGCGCCAGCATCCGCCTGATATGATCCTGACCGCCAAAGAAAATCGCCGCAACGACGATCGTTTTGCGTTCCTCGATCGGCAGAAACCAGACGGCTGCCTTGTCGCGCGGCAGGAAGCGGATGCCAGGATAGATATCCGACCGCAATGTTCCGATATATGAGGTCTCGACCAACCGATCGCTTTCCCGACGGAGTTCGCGAATACGGCTGGCCGCGCGCTCTAGAGCTTCCCCAGACGAGTCTCCAAGATCGAGATAGGCCGCAAACAGATGATCGAAGGTCAGTTCGAAATCGAGATCGGCATCCCTGGAATATTCAAGGCTCCACACGAAGAGCTCGCCGTTTGCGTTCGATCATGCTCTCGATCCGCTCTTCCATGTCCTGAGCCGGAATCTTCGGTCCGTCGACGCGGCGCTGAATGAGCCTGCGCAGCCCTTCCGTCTCGGCCGCTTCCGCTTCCGTTTTCTGTCGCAGCAGTTCCAGGCCCTGCTGGAGAACCGAACTCAGGCTGGAATAGCGGCCCGTCTCGACAAGCGAGCGAGCAAATGCATCCTGCTGATCGGTTAACGATATCGACGACTTGACGCTCACGGGATAATCTCCTTCAGGAGCCTAAGGTGCTACTCAGTCGCACACATGTCAAGACTTCGCGGCGAGACGATTGAAGGCGGCGAGGGATTATTGCCGCCGCTTTGCCACATCGTTGACCCCATCCAAATCCGGCGCCTGTCCATAGCTCATGTTCTTCATCTGCTGGATGACGCGCGCCATTTCCTCGTCGTCAAGAATGGGCGGCTCGCCAAGTGTCAGCGCCTGCACATAAAGGCGGGAGAGGGTTTCGACCTCGACGGCAAGCGCAAGGGCGGCGGCCGGCGTTTTCCCGAGTGAGATCTGTCCGTGCTGACCGAGCAGGCAGGCTAGCCTATCCTGCAGCGCTTCGATCGCAGCATCCGAAAGCGCCTGGGTGCCGAAGGTGGCGTAGCGGGCGCAGCGGATCGTCGTGCCGCCCGCGACACCGGTCATATAGTGAAAGCTCGGAATGGTCTTATGGTGTACGGCGAGCGTGGTCGCATAGACCGAGTGGCAATGGAGCACGCAATCGATATCCTCGCGGGATGCGAGAATATCGCGATGGAATCGCCACTCGGACGATGGCCGGCGCTCGCCCTCGTAGCTGCCATCGAAATACATCTGCACCAGGTCTTTTGGCTGCATCATGTCATAGGGCAGAGAGGTTGGCGTGACCAGAAATCCCTTGGGATTCCGCACCGACACATTGCCGGCCGTTCCCTGGTTGATGCCGGATGCGTTCATCCGGCGGCAGATCGCCACCATGTCTTCGCGCAGGGCATTGTCGTCATAAGTCGTCACGATCTCACTCCATTGTCTTGATCAGGGTTTGCCAGCGTTGCCGGTAGGATGAAAGTTCGGGAAGGCTGGAGATATCGGGTGCTTCGGCCGCCAGCGCTGCAGGTGAGGCACGCTTTTCATGGGATGCCAGCATGGCGGCGCCAGTCGCCGTTCCGGTCGTGCTGCGGCTGACGAGCACGCGTCGATTATGCAGGAAGGCCGCGACGATGGCGCCATAAAGGGGATCGACGACGAAATTGCCGTCCAGCACGACCGTCTCCGTGGGCGGAAGGTCCTGAATGCAGGCGGCTGTCAGCAGCGCCGAATAGAGCACTGCGAGCGTGAACCGGACGCCTTCCTCCTCCGCAAGCGGGCCTTCGAGACGGCCGCGGTGGGCCGTGCCGGGAAAGAGCCCGTCGTCCGAGCCGAATGTCGGAAGTGCAAAGGTACCTGACGCCACGATCCTCCGAAGGGCCTGCAACGAGGCGGGACCCGAAGCCTTTGCGGCGACGGTCGAAAATTCCCGACCGCCCATGGTCAGCATACCGGGCGTCGGGTTTCCGAAGACATCGGCATTGCAGGAATGGCCGGGTCGCTCGACGCTGAAATCGATATCGCCGCGATCGCTCAATGCAACGATCCAGGTACCTGTGGAGATAACGGTAAAATCAGACAGATCAGCCGCCTGATAACGGTATAGATTGGCCGAGGAATCATGCACGCCGCATAGGATACGCGTCGTCGCTTTCAGGCCGCATCGCTCAGCAAGCTCAGGCTTCAACGGGCCGAGCGTTTCCCATGCCCGCCGCATCGGCGGCATGAGACGCTGCCATCCGCGGCTTGCAACGAGCGATGCCAGCCGGCCGTCGGCCGATGCCCACAGATGAGATTGCGCTGCCAGGCTCGTCACCTCGCTTGCCAGCACGCCGGACAGGCGAAACGCCCAATATTGCGGCGTGGCGAGGTAGGCGCTGGCCGCGCCAAAGGTCTCCGGCCAATACATTTCCTGCCACAGCATCTGCCGCGCGAGATGCGCCGCGCCCAGCATGATGGCACTTGCCCTCTCGCGATACGAGCCGGCAATTGCCCTGTACCGCGCCTCGACATCCGCGGGGATCGGCTGCTCATAGTCGATCATCGGCATTGCAGCACCTTGTCGGTCGACCAGCACGCCGCCGGACCCATGCGCGCAGGTAATGATCGCGCCTATATCGTGCCTGCGTCCCAGCTCCGTCAGGCTATCGATGAGCCAGTCTTCCAGACTGTCGAGATCGTGATGGCGGTAGGGCGGACCATCCTTCACGATATTCGGCGTCGACAGCGTTTCTAATACGCGGCCGTCATCCGTTGCCGCCGACAGCTTCACATTCGTCTTGCCGATGTCGAAAACCGCAACGATGCTCATTTTGGACCGAAGAAACGTGTCGGCAGCAGCCACATCAGGTAGGGCCGAGCCGTCTGAACCGCAGCGACGAAGATGAGAATGCCGCCCCATATCGCGACGGTCAGGTAATTGCTGAGGCCGAACTGGTTGAAGCCCGACGAGATGACCTGCAGGATCGCCAGCGCCAGCATCAACCCGCCGGCCGTGCCGAAGCCGCCGAAGGGATCGACGCCGCCAAGCACAGCCGCAAGGATCGTTACCAGCAGATAGGATTGCGCATAATCCGCGCTTGCCGAATTGAAGGTTGCCAGCATGACCAGGGCGGCGAAGAAGCAGATCAGGCTCGACATGGCATAGACGCCAACTAGAACCCGGCGCGTATCGATCGCCGAATAGCGCGCCGCCTCAATATTGGAACCTATCATGGCGCAGGCGATGCCGAAGGCGGTACGTCGCAATATGAGGCTGACGATGACAGCAACCACGATTAGCAGCAGGAAGATCAGCGGCACTCCTACTATCGTCGTCGTCCCGATGCGGCTGAAGCCGTCCGGTATGCCTGACAGTGCCATGCCGCGGGTCAGATAGATGCTGATGCCGTCGATCAGCGATTTCGTGCCGAGGGTGATGAGGATGGGGTGAACGCCGGTATAGGCAATGAGCGTGCCGGTGATAAGGCCGATGAGCAGGCAAAGCACAAGGCCGGCCAGAAGCGCCAGTATGATCACGGCGAGCGCCGCTCCCGTGCCGCTATCGGGCGTGATCAGGCTCTGCATGATGAAGGCCATCAGCAGCGCGCATTGGTTGGTCGTCGCGATGATCGCAAGATTGAGGCCGCCCGTGATCAACGGCGCCATCATCGCCAGCGACAGAAGGCCCAGCAGCGGCAGCTGGTACATGAAGGATTGCAGCGTGCCGAGTGAGGCGAAATTCGGAATGAACAGGGAGAAGCCGGCAACCAGAAAGACCAGAAGGACGACAAGCCCGGTGTGGGCACCGGGAATGCCTGTCCGCATACGCGCCATCAGGTCTGCCAGGCTGTTGTTGATGTTATAGAGAAGCGGAGGTTCAGCCATTGGACGACGCTCCCGCGATGATGCGATGGCGGCGGCCCGGCCGCGAGCTGATGACGGTGATCGAGGTCGAGACCAGAATGGTGATGCCGATGACGATCTGGAAGAAATAGGAGGAGACGCCGAGCAGATTGAGCCCATTCTGCAGCACGACCAGAAGCACGATGCCGAGCAGCACGCCGGGCACGGTGCCGATGCCGCCGGTTAGACTGGCACCTCCAAGGACAGCGGCGGACAGTACCGCAAGTTCCGTATTGTACATGGCGTTGGGCACGCTTTCGCCGACCCGATGGGCCTGCAGCAGGCCGGCAACCGCCGCCATCAGCCCGAGATAGCCATAGGCGACGAATTGCAGCCGGCCGATGTTCATGCCGATGCGCCGTGCAGCCTCCGCATTACCGCCCATTGCGTAGAGCTGCCGCCCGACCGATGAGCGCGTCATCCATGCCCAGGTGAACAGGGTCACCACCACCATGGCGACGATCGGCAACGTCACGCGGACGATATCGCCCGATGCCGTTTCCATGCGCCAGAAGACGATGCGGTTCGTCCACCAATCCGGCAACGTATAAATCGACTTGCCACCGGAAAAATACATCAGCAGCGAGAAACTGACACTCATCATGGCGATCGTGGCGATGATCGATGTGATGCGTACATAATGAACCAGAAGTGCATTCAGGCAGCCCAGGCCAACGCCGATCGCCAGGCCAAAACCAATAACGATGGGCGCGGAGAAGCCGAACTGCGTTGCCAGCAGTGCCGCACAATATTGCGCTACGGAGGCGGTCGCCGCGAAGGATATGTCGATACCGCCCGAAACCAGCACGACGAAGAGGCCCATCGCCATGATCGCCTGCACGGAATAGGTTTCGAGCAGATCGATAATATTGGCGAGCGTCAGGAAATCGCGCGCCGTCAGGGAAAAGACGATCACGACCCCGGCAATGACGGCCAGAAGCCACGCTTCGGGACGCCGCTTCAATTGCACGATAAAGGATGGTCCAGCCGTTTGACTGTGCTCACGCATAGATGCGCTCCTTCATGTTGGCCTCGCTGACGTCACCCGGCACCGCTTCGCCGACGATGCGGCCGGCGCGCATGTGCAGGATGCGATCGCAGGTCGCAAAGAGCTCGGAGACCTCGTCGGAAATGAGGATGATGGCGACGCCCTGGCGCGCCAGTTCGGCCACCACATCATAGATGCCCTGCTTGTTCTTGATGTCGACGCCGACTGTCGGAGAATCGAGGATCAGCACCTTCGGCCGCGTCGCAAGCCACTTCGCCAGCACGACACGTTGCTGATTGCCGCCCGAAAGGGTCTGCACGGCACGATCGGCCGAGGGAACCTTGATGGCGAGCCGCTTGATCCAATCCTCAGCGAGTTGCCTGCGGGATTTATCGGGAATGAGCCCCAGCCGGTTTGCCATGCCCCGCATGATCGCGAGCATGATGTTGTCGCCGATCGACTGCTGCAGGATGACGCCGAGGCTCAGACGATCCTCGGAGACATAGGCGATACCCGCGCGTACGGCATCACGATTGGAGCGAAGCACAAGCTCCCTGCCCTCAAGACGAATGCTGCCGCTTTCGGCCCGATGCATGCCGAACAGCGTCAGTGCAAGCTCGGTGCGGCCCGATCCCAGCAATCCAGAGATGCCGAGCACCTCGCCGCGGCGCAGAGTGAAATCGATATCGGCAAACTCACCACGGCGCGACAGACCATGGACTTCCAGAATAGGCGCCGCCTCACCCATATTGCGGGCAACGATCGCGTGATCGATATCGAGCCCCGTCATCAGATGAGCGATCTTCTTTTCATTCATTTGATCGGCGGGCCAGGTGCCGACCTTGCGGCCGTCGCGCATGACAGTGACCCGCTCGGCGATCTCGACGACTTCGTCGAGCCGGTGGGAAACGAAGACGACGGCGATACCGTCCGCCTTGAGCCGTCCGACGATCCCCAAGAGGCGGTCGACCTCGGCCCGCGTCAGCGACGCTGTCGGTTCGTCCATGAAAATCAATCGCGCCTCGGCTGCCAGGCCGCGTGCGA
This sequence comes from Martinezella dioscoreae, assembly GCF_009176305.1. Classification (GTDB taxonomy): domain Bacteria; phylum Pseudomonadota; class Alphaproteobacteria; order Rhizobiales; family Rhizobiaceae; genus Rhizobium; species Rhizobium dioscoreae. The sequence goes on from NZ_BLAJ01000002.1 coordinate 399,608, forward strand.
TCGCGACGATCTGACGCTCGGCCACCGAAAGATCGGAAACCACGAGATCGAGGTTGAGCGCAAAACCAAGCCTGGTAAGGACAGCGCTTGCCTTCTCCCGCATTCGCTTCCAGTTGACCGGTTTTACCAGCCGGTCGAGATGACTTTCGATGGCGATATTTTCAACAACGGACAGGTTGGGAAACAGAGACAGGTCCTGGAAAATCACCTGAATTCCCAGAGCCTTGGCGCGTGCTGGATCAAGCGGAAGAACCGGCCTTCCCTCGATCTCGATCATACCCGCCGAAAGCGGATGCACGCCGGCTACGGCCTTGATGAGGGTCGACTTGCCGCAGCCGTTTTCGCCGACCAGGCAATGAATCTCGCCGGACCGCACGTCCCAGTCGATCTCTTCCAATGCCCGCACGCCGCCGAACCGTTTGGACAGTCCGGTCAAACGCAGAAACGGAATTTCATCGCTCATCGATCCACTCCGATTGCCATGAATCGGCCGGCGGCGGCTTGAAGCCTGCCGCCGGCCCTCGGGAGGAACTGTCAGAACTTTTCCGCTTCTCTTCTCATCGCGGAAAAGCTCTATCCTCTTGGTTCCTTACGCATTCCGGACGGAAAACCGCTGCGCACTTTTCCTGGAAATGCTTTAGAGACCAAGCGCTACGAGCCGGTCGATATTTTCCTTATCGAGCGACTCGAGCTTCTGGGCCTGGATGAGTTTCTTGTCTGGATAGACACGCACCTTCCCGACGCCGGTCAGCTCCATATTGTCGGTGGGCTCCTTGCCAGCCGCCAGCAGGGAGGCGAGCTGAACGAAGATTTCGCCCGCCGTCATCGGATTCCAGATGAAGCCACCGCGGATGGTGCCGGACTTGACGTATTTGACGCCCTGCCCCGGAGAGAAGCCACCGACGAGCGCGATCGACTTCGCCTTTTCGCGATCGTCGAGAACGCGCGCCGCACCGATCGGACCTTGCGAGCCGAATGTCAGGATGCCCTTAAGATCCGGATGAGCGCGAAGCTGGTCCTGCGTGGTCTTGATGCTGTCATCCAGGCTCTCGGCCACGCCGAAGCGGTCGCCGAGCATTTCCATCTTCGGGTACTTCTGCTTCTGATAGGCGATCGCGGCATCGGCCCAGGCATTATGCAGGGGAACCGTCAGCGATCCGACATAGACGATATATTTGCCTTCTTCGCCCATCTGCTTGGCAAGCAGGTCCATATGGGCCTGGCCATAGCCTTCGATGGTTGTCAGCTCGAAGTCCCAATCGGCTTCCTTCTGGTTCGGCCCTTCATGGGCCAGCACCTTGATGCCTGCGGCCCGCGCGCGGCCGAGAACGGGATCGAGGGCAGCGGAGTCGTTCGGCACGATGCCGATGACAGCGACCTTGCGGGCGATCAGATCTTCGATCGCACGCACCTGCTGGGCGGCATCGGCCTGCGTCGGCCCGACCATCCAGGCATTGGCCTTGTATTCCGGTGCCGCCTTCTTGATGCCGACTTCCATGGCATTGAACCATGGAATGCCGCCAATCTTGACCACGACGCCGACTTGCGGCTCGGCCGCCTGTGCGACGCCGATCGTGCCGCCCAGAGTGCCGGCGACGACAGCTCCACCTATTCCGACGAGTAGGGTTCGTCTTGTAACTTCCATTTTTCTCCTCCCAGTTTCGTGTTACCCGCCTCCTCAAGCGGGCTCCGCGGCGTCGAACCGCGGATCTCGACGGCGCAGCGCAGGCGCCGCGTAACCGGCTTTCCTCCGGAGCCGGTCATACGTCGCAACAACAGCGCCCAGGCCTGCTCGGCCATTTCCTCAACGGGCTGGCGCACCGCCGTAATGCCGGGTGCGACCAGCCTCATCCATTCCATCTCGTCGAAGCTCGCAAAGGCGAGATCGCCAGGCACCGAAAGCCCGATCTCCGCCATGGTGCGGTACGTCAGAAGCGTCGTGCCGTGGTCGAGCGAAAACAGCGCGCCAGGCAAAGGGCGCTGACGCAGACGCCCCTCAAGGCGCTGCGCGCCATTGGCATCGTCTATGCCGATTTCCAGCATTTCGACATGCATACGGCCGGCCGCAGCGCGCACGCCCTCCCAGCGTTCGCGAACATTGGTGATCGAAAGGCTGCTGCCCAGAACCAGGCAATCACCATAACCCTGCCTGTCGAGATGGGCGGCGATCGCGCCGGCAGCCGGGCCATTGTCGACTGCGATCAAATCGAAGCCGGCCGCGTCGGGTATACGGTCGGCCAATACGACCGGCGCAAAGAAGCCGTTCGGCAAGCGTTCCGCAAAGGCGCCATCACAGGGGATGACAATCAGGCCGGCCGGACGCCATGAGCGGATCTTGCGCAGCCGGTCGGCCTCTTCCTCGGCATTGTTGCGCGCGGAGACGACCACCAGATCGTAATCGTCGAGGCGCGCCAGATGCTCCAGCGTGGAAACGAAGGAGGCAAACATCGGATTGGTGAGATCCGGCACCACGACACCGGCAAGCTGTGCCTTGCGCGAGCGCAGCCGCGATGCGCCGAGATCGACGACATAGCCAAGCTCACGCACCGCGTCGTTCACGCGCCTGGCGAAATCCGGAGAGACCGTGGGTTTGCCATTGAGGACGTTCGAAACGGTCGCTACCGAGACGCCTGCTTTGTCGGCCACCATCTTGATGGAAGGGGTTCGCGATTTCGACATTCTGCCCTCCCTTCAACAATCTCAGATTGATAATACGAAAATCCTGGTGAAACGTTTTATTGTAAGCTATACCAGCATAGATGCGGTGTCAACGTGAGCGTTTCTAAGTATAAAACGATTCATGTCTTTCGCATTGCAGCAAATGTTTTTTGCATCCACGAAATCGGGAGGACGAGCATGAACAAACTGGGAGTTCACGCGCTGGTATGGGAGGCCGGCTGGAGCCGCGACGAATGCGCCCGCGCAATCGCAAACAGCGCCGAGGTGGGTTACGATTTCATCGAGGCACCAGCGCTCGACCCAAGCCTGATCGATCCGGAATTCACCCGCCGGCAGCTGGAGAAGAACGGCATCGGCATTAACTTCTCGCTTGGTCTCGATTTTGAAACCGATATCTCAAGCAGCGACAAGGAGAAGGGTCGGCGCGGCAAGGAAAGGTTGGAACAGGCGATCGCCGTCTGCCGCGATTGCGGCGGCGAATATATCGGCGGCATTCTGCATTCCGCTTTCGGCAAATATAGCGAGCCGACGACAGCTGCCGGCGTCGCGCAATCGGTCGATATCCTGCGAGAGGTGGCCGAGACGGCGGCGAAAAGCAACATCACGCTGGTTCTGGAGGTGGTAAACCGCTACGAATCCAACGTGCTGAACACGGCCGCCCAGGCCGTGGAGATGTGCAAGCGCATCGGCATGCCGAACGTGAAGGTGCATCTCGATGTCTATCACATGAATATCGAGGAATCCGATATTCAGGCCGCCATTCTCGAAACCGGCGATTATCTCGGCTATTTCCATACCGGCGATTCCCATCGCGGCTATATGGGCTCGGGCACGATCGATCTTACCGGCGTCTTCAGGGCCCTCGTCCGTTCCGGCTACCAGGGGCCGATCACTTTCGAATCCTTCTCCTCCCGCGTTGTCGGCCAGCCGCTCGAAGGCATCCTCGGCATCTGGCGCAACCTCTGGGATGATGGCCGCGACCTTGCCGAACATGCGCTGATGTATACGAAGGCGCAGCTCAAGGCCGCGCAGGAGGCCCAGCGTCAAAGCCAGCAGCGCAGCCGTCTCCCGTGATACGGCACTCCATCGTGCCGAAGCATCGGCTCCCGCCTATCGAGGGAGCCGATTTCGCTCAGGCAGAAATCGCCTTGCTTTGAAGCGGCGCCTGATGAACGACGATGCGCGCGTGGTATGGAATGCGTTCGTAGAGGTCGATGACGTCCTGATTGATCAGGCGAACGCAGCCGGACGATGCTGCCTTGCCGATCGAGCGCCATTCCGGTGAACCATGCAGACGATAGAGCGTGTCCTTGCCATTCTGGAAGATATAGAGCGCGCGGGCACCCAGCGGATTCTTGATTCCCGGATCCATGCCGCCATTGGCGACGGAATATTTCGCGAGTTCCGGCTTGCGGGCAATCATGTCGCCCGGCGGCTTCCAGCGCGGCCAATGCTGGCGCCAATGGATGATCCCTTCGCCCTGCCATGCAAAGCCGTCGCGACCGATGCCGACACCGTAGCGCATGGCCGTGCCGCCGCGCTCCACGACATAGAGAAATCTCGACGCCGTATCCACGACGACTGTACCGGGCGCCTCGCCGGTCGGATCGGGAACGCGCTGCCGATAAAACTTCGGGTCCAGCTTTCGGTAGGGAACCGCCGGAATGACATGACCGCCATCGACCACGGAGGCATAGCGTGCTTCGAGTTCGGGATCGGGTGTGACGACGCTCTGAGGTTCCGACGCCACGGGAACGACAGGTGGCGTACGAACCGGAGCTGCAATGGGAGTTGGAACCGGGGCGGTGGTGGCACAGCCCGCAAGCGCTGCCGTCGCAGAGATAGACCCCAGCATGAAGGCCCGCCGGGAAAGAGTCTTTTCATTCTTGGTTGAGCGCATTCCTGTCCTAACAAACCCCGCATATTGATATCGCCTTCTTCGACGGATGAGGCCGAAAGAGGCGACATGTCTCATCATTAAGTGGTGGTGACCTCATAGCCACTCGGGACCTGTAATGACAAGTTCGCCAATACCATGACCTTGCAAACTCAATCGACGAGTGTGGGCCAGAAGCCACAGCGATCTTGTGTTTCCGCGAGTTTATTGGGCGCTTGCCGCCTTACCGATGCGCAAACGTGCTGTTTGCACGGAGGCACTTGCTCGCCGCGACATTGCGATATGTATCGGCTAGATATTGAAGGAATGGCTGGACAGGACATTGTATCCCATGTCCTGCCAATCCTCATGCCGGGCTGCAAGTGGTTTCTAAAGGTTCCGCGAGGACTCGCCTCCGGATTGATTTTGCTGGCGGGATTTGCGCTCGTCATGCAAGGTCAGATCTCGCCTTGCCCGCGCGCTCGCAGCTTCGATCGGCCCTGCCCTCCCTTGCTCGGCAATAACAGCCCGCGCCCGCTCGATATCGACCATATAGTCACGGGACAGCGGCAGAGCGGAAACGTTCTTCGTCAGTTGCAGTTGCCAGTTCATGTGACCCATGCGACGGAAGGCAAGTTCGGACCCGACGAGGTAGAACTCGAACATCCGACAGAACCGCTCGTCATAGAGTTTTGCCAAAGTGCTTCTGTTCTTCATGAAGCGGTCGCGCCACTGCTCGAGTGTCTTGGCGTAATGGAGGCGCAGGATCTCGATATCGGTCGTCCAGAGACCAGATTTTTCGACCACGGACAGGACCTCGGAGACCGCCGGCGAATAGCCGCCAGGGAAGATATATTTCGCGATCCACGGATTCGTGCTGCCGGGACCATCAGCCCGACCGATTGCATGGATCAGCGCGACACCGTCCTCCTTGAGCACGGAGCGGATCTTGTCGAAGAAAGTCTTGTAATGGTTGATGCCCACATGCTCGAACATGCCGACCGAGACGACGCGGTCGACCGGACGCGTCCAGGAGCGATAATCCAGCAGTTCGAACGTGACCATATGCTCCAGCCCGGCATCCTTCGCGCGGGCTCGTGCGGCCAGCAATTGCTCTTCCGAAAGCGTAAGACCCGTCACCCGAGCACCGAACTCCCTGGCGAGATAGAGCGCCATGCCGCCCCATCCGCAGCCAATGTCCAGAACCTCGAGGCCCGGGCGGTCGAGCATGAGTTTCGATGCGATATGCCGCTTCTTCTTGAGCTGAGCCTCCTCCAGGGTCTCGTCGCCGACCGGGAAATAGGCGCAGGAATATTGCCGGTCTTCATCCAGCATCAAGGAGTAGAGCCGGGCATCGAGATCGTAATGATGCGCGACATTGCGCTTCGAGCGACCGGCGAAATTCAATTGATCGAGATTTCGGCGCAGCCAGCGGACCTTTTCCATCAGCTTCTCGAAGGGATGGCTCCCGCCTTCCATCATGTTGAGAGCGAGCAAGTCCACCATCTCGTAAAGATCGCCGGAAGCCGGTTCGACTTCACCGTCCATATAGGCCTCGCCCAGCGCCAGAGCCGGATTGAGGAGCAGACGGCGTTTTGCACGGGCGGTGTTGATTTTCATCGCTGCACGCGGTTCCGATCCCGTACCGAAACTGCGCGTGGAACCGTCCGGAAAAGTGACCGTGAGCGTTCCGATTTTGATCAAGCGGGAAAGAGCTGCTTCTAGGAACATGACAACTACCTGTTTATCGTTTCCTTGACGGTGATCTCCTGGCCTGAGGGGTGGCGAAGAATCCCGTACCGGTATCGAAAGCGTACTACTTAATCTGGTAAAATATCCAGATCATTTGCGACATCAAGGTTGAGTAAGCTCAAACGCGCCTACAAGGATGCTCGCCCCCTCCGCAGGATCACTGCTTCGGCTATATATAGCCAGCCGGCTGCCGGAATGTGAGACCTCTCCCGGCGGCAAAGGGTGCGCGACAGCCGAATGCAAGCCGTATAGCATCGCCTCCGCCGAGCAGCGTTACGCGGAAGGAATGCACTCCGACGCGGGACACGCCTACCAGCAGGTGAAGCCGGCATCCACGTTGACGATCGCGCCCGTCATCAGGCTGGCAGCGCCCGATGCAAGGAAGAGAACCGCGCTGGCGACTTCCTCTGGCGTTCCCATCCGCCCCATCGGCGTATCGGCAAGCCAGACCGGAATGCGTTCATGATTGGCCTCGACCGCCATCACCATAGGCGTTTCGATATAGGTAGGAGCCACGGCATTCACCCGGACGCCATGCTCTGCCCATTCCGCCGCCATCGACCGTGTGAGATGATGGACCGCCGCTTTGGAGACGTTGTATGGCGTCTGTGGTTGCGGCCTATTGCAGATGATTCCAGACATCGAACCGAGATTGACGATGGCGCCGCGTTTTTGAGCAATCATGTGGCGGCCGAAGGCGCGCGAGCACCAGAACACGCCATTGACATTGACATCCATCATTCGCAGCCAATCGGCGTCGCTGACATCCTGCGAGGGTATGCCGCTCTGACCGATCCCAGCATTGTTCACCAGAATCGTCGCGGCACTGCCGCCATCGACGAGTTCCGTGGCGATCGCCTCCATTCGCGCGGAGTCCGTGACATCGCCGATCCGTACATCGATGTCGTAACCCTTCTCCCGTAAAGCGAGAGCTCCCCGTGCGTCGGCCTCGTCACGCTCGATGACGACGACTGCAGCGCCAGCTTCAGCCAGTGCCTCTACGCAGCAAAGGCCGATGGCGCGGCCACCGCCCGTAACCACAGCCCGCTCGCCATCGAGCCGGAATTTCTCCTGATAACCCATGGCTTTGCTCCTCAAATATCGAAGGCGCTCGGCAGGACCACGACGTCGCGGATCGTCACGTTGCGCGGACGTGTCAGCATGAACATGATGGCATCTGCGACTTCCTTGGGTTCGATCAAGGCCCCGGCCTCCTTGGCCTTGCGCAGGTTTTCTTCGGGCCAGTCGGCGAGCAAGGCACTGATGACCGGGCCTGGAGAGACAGAACCGACTCGAACACCGCTCTTCAGAAGCTGGCGCCGCATGGCCTGGACGAAGCTGGTCATTGCCCATTTCGAGGGCGAATAGACGGGCTCCCAAGGGATGGCCGAATGGCCTGCGACCGAACTCGTGACGATGATATCGCCCGTACCGCGCCCGATCATATGCGGCGCGACGGTGCGGACATTCTTGATGACGACATTGACGTTGAGGTTAAGCATCCTGTCTATGGCGTCGAGATTGGCTTCCACCAGGTCACCGCCAATATAGGTGCCGGCATTCGCATGAAAGATGTCGAGATGATCGACCTTGGCAAGGATGCCCTCCAGCAATCCGGCGCACTGCTCCGCGTCGAGCAGATCGACGACAAGCGGAATGGCAAGTTCGCCCAGGCGCTCGCACACCGATGCCAATGCTCTCTCATCGCGATCGATCAAGACGACCTTCGCCCCCGCCGCAACCATGGCTTCCGTCGAGGCCAGCCCGATCCCCGATGCCGCACCGGTCACCGCGGCGATTTTCCCCTTCAATTCGTCCATGGTCTCCTCCTCCTTGGATTAAAACAGCTATCATTTACCGGCACTGCAGACCGGGTAATCATTGGCAAAGCTCGAGACAGTCTGCGACATCCACAGTGCGATCAGGTCAATCGCGCCTATGGAGCGGCCGTCGTCGAGCCGCCTGTACCTCCAAACCCGCCCCTTCGACGGAACGGATCCGCATCAGGAACGTCTTTCCGTGGTTGCGATGAACGCGTCGAGTTGCTCTCGGGTGCCGGCCCCCTCCATCGGACCGACGACTGTGACATTGCGGGCACCCGCCGCAGCCGCATAGGTCAGGGCGTCTGCCGCCGGCATGCCGAGCCGTCGGCAAGTGAGGTAGGCGCCACCGAAGCAATCGCCAGCACCCGTCGGATCGATTTCCGCGACGATGAAGGCCGGCGCATCGATGCGCTCGCCTTCCCTGCTGTAATAAGTCGCGCCATCAGCCCCGCGCTTCAGCACGATTTCCTTGACGCCGATTTCAAACAGGCGGCGGATCGCATTGGTTTCGCCCTCGACGCCGGCCGCGCGCTCGAGCTCCTCCCCGGAGGGCAGCAGCAGATCGGCCACAGCCACGAGCCGGGCAAACCGCCGTTCGGTCGCCTCGTCGAGCTTGAGTTCCTTGCGAATGTTCGGATCGACGGAAAGCGTGCCGCCGCGGGTCTTGACGATATCGACGGCCTTGTCGATCACCTCACACGCGCTCGAAACGGATAGCGCCGAACCCATCACATGCAGGTGTCCGGCACGGTCAATGAGATTGCTGACGCCTTCGCTCCAGCCAAAGCGAGCAGCCGCTGACGTCGCGATATTATAGACGAAGTCGCGGGAACCGTCCTCGCGGTAGCGAACGAAGGCGCTGCCTGTCGGATAATCCGGATCGATGGATATTGCCGAGATATCGACGCCATCGCCCTTGAGCCTTTCGAGGTTCACGCGGCCGAAATCATCGGTGCCGACAGCGCCGATCATTGCCGCGCTGCCTCCAAGCCGACCGCACTGGGAAATGAAGATCGCCGGCGCGCCGCTCGCAAACGGTCCGACGAGCGGTTGTGCCTCCATGAAACCATTGCCGACCGTCGTGGCGACGATTTCCACGAGGATTTCCCCAACGCAGACCGTTGGGCCAAGCTGGTCGGGTGCCAGTACTGAACTCATTGCAATCCTGCTTTCGATACCTGTTGTTCTCAATCCGCGGCGGCGTGTCGTTGCGCTCCATCCTCATCGCAAGACTGATTGTTTTCCAGTAAAGAAATACTGGCGAAACATATATGCCGCGTTGAACGCCCGACCAGAAGCATTCTTCTCTTTCATGGCGATTTCAGCATTCGCAATGAATTCAATCATGATTCCAGCGGCTTGCGAGCGCGACCCTTCGACGCGGCAATTATGGATCGCCGGAACAGACGCCGTAGAATTCAGCGACTTGCGCTGTTTGCGGATGCCTCCGCCCGGCGAGAAATTCGGTTCGCTTCGGATAGAACGCTGCATTTTCATGTTGACCCCCGCCGCATTCGCATCTTCGATCGGGAAACAGGCAGGAGATCGAAGAGGAAGTTCCGATGAGTTTCGAAGGCAAAAGAGTGATCGTCACCGGCGCAGGCAAGGGCATCGGCCGAGTGACGACGGAAATGCTGATAAAACGCGGTGCACATGTCGTGGCACTGACCAGAAGCGCAGCGGACGTCGCTTCCTTGCGCAATGAGCTGGGTTGCGAAGCCATTCAGGTCGATCTTGCCGACGCCGACAGAACACGTGAGGCAGCAATCGCTGCGCTTCCGGCAGATTATCTTGTCAACTGCGCAGGCACGACCGAGCTGCAGCCGTTCCTTGAGACCACGGTCGAAGCCTTCGACCATCTGCATGCGGTCAACACCCGCGCGCCGATGATCGTGGCCCAGGAATTCGCTCGCTCATTGATCGGCAGAGGCCTTCCCGGCGCAATCGTCAATGTCTCCTCCATTGCCGCCTTTATCGGCATACCGGATCATGCGTCCTATTGCGCATCGAAGGGCGGTCTGGACGGCCTGACGCGCGTGATGGCCAGGGAACTGGCGCCCAAGGGTATTCGCGTCAACGGCGTGCACCCGACGGTGACGCTGACACCGATGGCGGTCAAGGCATGGAGCGATCCCGAAAAGGCAGCACCCATGCGCGATCGCATTCCGGCCGGCCGCTTTGTCGAACCGGCAGAGGTTGCGGAGGTAATCCTTTTCTTGCTTTCCGACGCAGCGGCCATGGTGAACGGCATCTCCATGCCGATCGATGGCGGCTATATGATCGCCTGAGATCATATCCACGGCATCCTGATAGAGATCAAACACCGGATGGAAGTCGCCGAAGAGGCTGAGATTCGACCGGGAGCTGATGCTACGGAACGCCTGGAAGGCTCGGCATTAGGCTGCCGCCTCATAGATCAGATCTGGCGCGACGATCCATTCTCCCTGCCTGAGCGTCAGAACATCGAGCCTGCCTTCGCGATCCCGAACGGCAATGCCGACGAACCGGTAGCGGCTGCCGTTTCTATCCACGACGGCAGCCGAAATAGGTTTGCCGTTGACATAGCCGACAACAGGGCCTTCCTCCCTTGTTGCGGAAAGCAGGAAATATTCGTGAGGAATGTTCCGACTGACCATCAGCTCCGATCCCCACGCTGAAGGGTCAGGCCCACACTCGCCCCAGCGCCTTTCTGCGCGCGCGTGCGCTCACGCGTCGCTTGCTCGAGAGAGGATTTCGAGCGCGGACGCCTGTTCTTCTTGATCTCGACCACGAATGGCTTTCGCTGCGGCCGCATTATCCGTCCTTTCGACTTTTGATTCATTTTAATTGAAGACACATTCGACCTGGCCGAGCGGCCCGAAGTCGACGACCAAATGTTGGCCGGCGCAGACCTGGAGGACCGCAGTGCAGGAGCCGGTCGCCACGATATCGCTCGGCTCGAGCCGCCTGCCATTTGCCGCAAGCGCCGCGGCAAGCCACGCAACCGCGTTCAGCGGATTGCCCATGACCGCCGACGAGCTGCCGGACACCATGGTCTGCCGAAACAGAAACGCCGTGACCTCGATTCTCGAAAGCGCGCCGATGTCCATATTTGCGGCATGGTCGCCGCAGAGCGTCGCGACATGCAGGCCAAAATCCGCAATCGCAGCGTTTGCGCCGGCAAACGCTCGCCGCGTCCGGCGGCCGACGACCCCGATTGCAGGGCGGCAGCTCATGACCGCCTCGGCCACGCTATCGAGGGAGATTTGCTCGCCTTCGTCCGGAAATGACCTCAGCATCGTGAAAACGAACTCGCTTTGTATTCCAATGGTTCCCGGCGGCAGACGGAAGCTTTGCGCCCTCTTTTGCAGGGCGGAAGACGGAATTTCTGAATAAATCGGCCCCTTAAGGCCGAGCGTCCGGCAAGACAGATCGCTCGTTCCCACAATCGCATAGCCCTTGCGCTCAAAGCCGAGTGCATCCTGCGCCGCGGCTTGGATGTCGTAAGCCTCATCTTCAGAGACGATCAGATCGAGCGGAAGATCGCAAAGTTCTTCGTGACGGCGACACTTCGCCAGAAGATCGGCTGTGGTATCCTTCAATTCGAAATACATCTTCGCGCTCCAATCTCGACAACTGGCTTTCACGCAAAAATGGCTCGACACGCATAGCCGTTCCATTCGGCGCAATGCGCGAAAAAATTAAAATCTCATAGTGATTGCTTTTTCTCGTTGAATGATAGTGGCATCCCGTCGTTCCGTGCCTTACCGCTGCCGCTTTGGCTGAGACCGCCAGGCGGCGAAGCGACGCTCGAAGTGGAAGCCGTATCGGTCAGGAGACTGCGGCAAGGACGCGGACGTCATGGCATCGAACAGCATAATGGGTGCGCGGTCCGAGAGCATCGAGCCGCAGCCGCTATGGCTTCAAAGCCGACATAGCCATATTGGATGCCATCGGCCGCAGCGTTTCAGATCGTCCTGCTGGCTATGACGCCAGGGTCCGCTCAGGATTTCTTGCGCGCGGCCTGAAGGCAATCCATCTGCGCCGCGACCGGGCAAGCACAGGCGGATTCTGCCGGATCGTACAACGGGACCAACCAGTACCGGCAGAGCACCGAATGCACGATCGAGGCCGACGCTATGGAGAATCGGCCCGCCTGTCTGCGTCCATTTTTGAACGCACCTATGTTGTTTCGCTCCTCTGCTCACGGCATCCGGGAAAGGAGGTCACAGAGTTTTGGCGCGAATAGGAGAAGCGGATAAGGTAGCGGGATCCAGCGAAATTGACCGTCCTCGTTCCGGGCGGCGCCCCTCCCCAGGATTTTGTTGGCCTCAAACATGATTGAGGTCGCCGCGCGGGGTATCTTTCGGCATGATCGGCTGGAAAATCGCTGCCAATCCTTCACGAACCGATCAATGCTCTTCATTCCATTTCCATTTGTCGTCGCCATTTTGCTCGTCGTTCTCTTTGCAGCCGTAAAGGCTCGAGACGATGAAGCACCACCCAATTTGCCTTTCCAGGCACTGATCCTTCTCAGTGCGTTTCAATCCACGCTTTCCGGTCTGCGATGGGGCTATGCCGTTCAGCCCGCCATGTATATCATGCCGGTGGCGGCCGCGATGGTGGCGCCACTTGCCTATCTCGGCGTCTCGAGACTGGTGCGCAAAAGCTCGCTCTCCCCACTTCAGCAGATCTGCCTGCATGCGCTGCCGGCCGGGCTCATTATCGTGCTGATCGCGGTGTGGCGCGACGCGATTGATATCGCCATCGTACTGATCGACATCGGCTATGCCGCGGCGATCCTGCTTCTCATGCGCTCGGGCACGGACGCGCTTCGCCTCGCGCCATTCGAAAATGCCGGTCCGACCTATCGGGCCGTCCTCTTTGCTGCCGGCGCTCTTCTTTTGTCGGCGATGGTCGATATCTTCATCTGGCTGGACTTCGCCTGGGCCGGTGGTGAATATGCGTTGCAGGTCATCAGCCTCGGAAATCTCGTGGGACTGGCCATCCTGGCCACAGCCGCCGCTGCAGCCAGCCGCAGCCACGCGCCCATCGACAAGGGAGGGGCTGTCCTGCCGCCTGAAATCCTGCAGGACACCCAGACGCTTGATGCCGTACAGACGCTGATGAAGGAAAGACACTCCTATCGCGATGTCGATCTCAATCTCGACCGGCTGGCGCGCAAGCTTGCGATTCCCGCCCGGCAGATTTCCACAGCCATCAACCGCGCGACCGGCAAAAACGTCTCGCAATATGTCAACGAGTACCGGATCGCGGAAGCTTGCACGCTGCTGGCCGAAACCGGGAAGCCGGTGACGGAAATCATGTTCGATGTCGGCTTTCAGACCAAGTCGAACTTCAATCGCGAGTTCCGGCGCGTCACTGATACCACACCGCTCGAATGGCGCGACAAGTCGCGCAAATCCTCCCAGTCCACAGCCGCGCCAACAGCTGACTGAATCGCGATCGGGCACGATCCAGAACGTGTTTAACCTCTCTCCAATCCGGCCGGCATGGCTTTAACCAATTTTTAATCATCAAGTTGAAGCAACCGCCATTCCCGGATAAAGGGAGGATATCGCCTCCTCCATCGTTCCGTGGATAGCAAATTGACAATGGAAAATTTGCTTCAATTGCTTGATTTCATGGAGGAGTACACCGATCGCATTCTTCCGGTCGCGTTCCTGTTGCTCGCCGCAGAGATCATCTTTCCGAAGTCTCGCTATACCTATGTATCGAGGCTTCGCGGCGCCATCTTCTGCGTGACGAACATCCTCATAACCAAGGCAAGCCTGACACTCTTCTACTGGTTTTGGGCGGGCATCGGCATAAAGCCGCTGTTTGCGATCGACCTAACATTCCTCTCGAAGTTTTCGAACGCATGGCCACTCCATCTGCTGGGCGCCATAGCTGCTTCTTTTCTCGTTCTGCAGGTCAGCGAGTTCTTCTACTATTGGTTCCACAGGCTACAGCATAGCAATAGCTTCTTCTGGCGCTTCCATGCCGAGCATCATTCGCTCGAGGAAATGAGCGCCTTCAACAGCAACCACCATTTCAGCGAGGAGATCTTCAGGATTCCGTTTCTGATCATTCCCGTCTCGCTGCTCTTCGATTTCAAACAGGACTATGTTCCCTGGATCTGGGTGTTCTTCGTGCGCTGGCAAGGCTATTTCGAGCATAGCTCGACGCGACTGAATCTGGGCTGGGTTCGTTACGTCTTTCCCGACAATCGCTTTCACCGTATTCACCATTCGGTCGAGCGACAGCACTTCAACAAGAATTTCGGCAGCGGCTCGGCGATCTGGGACATTCTGTTCGGGACCGCCTATTATCCGAAGGCCGCGGAATGGCCCGATGTCGGCTTGCCCAATATCCGGGAGCCGCAAAACTTGACCGAATTTCTCGTCCGACCGTTTCGACGCGGCAGGCATAGCTAGAACGCAGGCTGTTTCAATTTCAGGATTTTCCTCACGCTTTCAGCCCAATGCTCGGTCTAAAAACACGCCTTCGTTAGAATTTTAGATAAACCTAAAAGCGGTCATCAAGACCACGGCTCTACCATCGATGTGTCTGGCCGAACAAGGTTCGGCGGCACCATGACAGTGCCAAGGCATCCTGGAATGGGTTTCGCCTCAGACGATTGCACTTTTGAATGGGGAGTCCCGAAGGGGACAAAGTGCTCAATGCCTCTATCAGCATTTCTTCGTCGCCGTGCAGCGATGGCGGTCCGCGTGCATGACACCTTATGTACATTCATCGACGGCACGATTGTCGCCCGGGCGGATAATTGGCGCCCAGTTCGCGATAGCGACGATACGCGCCGCGCGCTCGGTCATACCTCATATCGTGGCGAATTGGTGCCGGTCTACGATCTGGCGACGAAGATGGGCAACAAGCCCTCAAGGAGCTGTGAAATCGCCATCATCAAGACGACTGGCGGCTATGTCGCATTTCTGATCGACGAATTCATCGGCAGCACGTCGGCGGCGAGCGAAGCCATCCGCCTTTCGGAACTCGACATTTTTGGCCGCGAGCGTGTAGCCGTATAGCGTCGCTTTCCCGATGCCAAAGAAGGCGGCTGGGAACGCGCTTCCGCAAGCCATGAAGAAAGTCATCTCTTCGCAGGAGCCACCTGCCGCACTTCCTGTACACTATGACCAGCCGCGGCCAAATTCCGGAACAGATTTTCAACATGGCGCACGACTGAAGCCATGCACGCCTTTATGTCTCAGCAATAACGGCCAATCTCGGAAATATTTTCTCCATACTTCACTTAAATTGGCAGATCCAGCAATCGCAAGGGGCTTCGTTACCAGATATTGTCGATCAAGGTACTAGACATTCGGAATTCGACGGACATAAACTTGATAGATGAACGCGTGCCAGAAAAAGAGAGCGATCATAGCCTTGATCTCAACCGGAACGGCCACGTCGGTGCTGACGGCTCTCCCTTGGATATGGAGCTGATGAATGCTGTATGATCCAAACATATCCCGATCGCGCTGGCCGCTGCCGTTTCGCCGGCAGTCATGGGAGACATTGGTTGGTTTGGTCTCCGTAATCCTGCTGGTCGGGATCATATGTGCAAACCTGGCGAGCACCTGGACCACGGAGCGAAATGTATCGGTGGCTTCTTCGAGCCGCGCCGCACATTGACGGATTGAGATCGCTCCGCCGTGAATGCGCGGCGATCGCAAGCCTTTGTCGGATTGGCTTCCTGTATCCGTCGACATCCAGTAGCCGGTTCCGGTATTTGCGAACAGAGGGCTGCAGGCAGTCAATCCCTGTATTCCATCACCGAAATCAGCTTTGAGCGTGATGAATTTCCACATATTCCCGATGAAGACCGTCCGCGTGAGGCTTTGGTCCAGTGCATCGCGCGACCCTCGCCCCAATGTCACTCGACTGAAGCCCATGGAAAGGAACCGACTGCGCCGAAGCTCTGTTTTACCGACAGCTCCGTCAATGACGGACGAAGAGAAGGTGAAAGGAGATTCTGATGAAAACGAAAGTACTTAGTATTGCGGCACTCGCGCTAGGCCTGACCGCCGGATGTGCCTTTGCCCAATCGTCGACCGTCACCGGCGCCGCAGGTGGCGCGGTTACCGGAGCCGTTGTCGGTGGTCCGGTCGGGGCCGCCGTGGGCGGCGTGGCTGGCGCCATTGTCGGCACCGCCATCGATCCGCCGCCTCAGAAGGTGGTCACCTATGTCCGCGAACAGCCCTTGCCTGAAGAGGGCACGGTTGTCCACGAGAGAGTGGTCGTCGGCAGGTCTCTGCCGGATACGGTCGTTGTTCGCACAGTTCCGCAGAATCCGCGATATGCCTATGCAGTCGTCAACCACGAACGCGTGATCGTCGAGCCTTCCTCACGCAAGGTTATCCAGATTCTGAACTAATCGTCGTGGGGAGCGGGAAGCCGCTCTCCACCCTTCCCCCTGTTCCCCATGGGCGTATCCATGCCGACCGAAACGAGAAAGCGACCGGTCTGCAGCGCTACCCGAAGCTCCGAGTTTTCCACAGTGGCTTCCACAGGCTGCACCCCCTTGCGCACCATATTCTAAACTTAGCCGCCTGCATCACGCAGCAAATTGCCTATCGCCGGATCGAGCAGCGTCTGGGGCGGAAGGCCCGACCCGGCGATAGAGCCGGTGGGCGGACCGGCTAGGGAAAGGCGTGCATCGACGCCAAACTCATGAACCCAAACTTGTGAGCGATGATCGCAGAAACCTCGTGTCGCAAAGTGCCCGGCGACCGGCATGCTCACCTCAAGACGCTGCTGGTACAGCGCCATTCAATTGACAGTCGCCGCACTGCTCTCGGAGGGCGCCGCGGCTTCGGATTTCCTTTCCAGGGCATCACGGACTTCGGCGATTTTGCCGCTGTTTGTTCCGATGCCGAGAATGCTCTTTGCTTCAGCGAGTGTCTGGTCCGTTACCGGCTTGTTCGACAGCTGCGCGAGCGCCGAACGCAGGGCGTTGTCGCTGAGGGCTGGATCCGTCGGCACTGCCGTCGTTCCATATTGCATTTCGAATTCCGCATATGCCTTCACATAGGCCGAGAGCGCCGCCATCTTGGGGTCTTTCGAGTTCAAGTAGGCGTGATAGTCTCTCCTGAGCGAGCTAAGCCTGCCCTCGTCGGGCTTCGAAACATGCGTCTTCGAGCTTGCACTATGAGCTCCGGAATGTTTGTCCGGGTGATGTGCCTGCAATGACGATGAGGCAGCCTGCGCAGTCGCCGCGCTCGTCGACGTGCTGCTTGAATCGTCGCTCCCGGACTTTTCATGACCGGAATTTCCTTCGCCATGGCCGCCGCCATCACCATTACCGCCGCCGTTTCCGCCCTTGGCGAATGCCGTCTGCATGAAACCGACCGTAGCTCCTCCCATGGGAGCGACTGCAAGCACCAGGCCGAGACTTGTTGCACCGATTATGGACCGGATTTTCATGCGCATTTCCTTCATAAAGCGTCCACCACTCGCAGCAGCGGCCGTATCCAGCAAATCACTGCGCACTAGAATATTGCCGAAATCCCAGGTTTCTACATGGGTCCGACCTATGCTTTGAGCATTAGGACCATTGTCTGATTGATCCTGCCCGATGGTCCCTTAGATTGTGCGCGCCGGATAGCAATACCCTCTTCACGGGACGAGGCGACCGGTGCCAACGTTGCAACAGTTGACACTCCATCCCACTGGGATAGCTATACAGGGTTGGGAGATCAGTGCTGATTATGCCAGTTCTGCGAGCAAACCATAAATACAAACTATCTCTGGCAAGTCTTATCGAACGCTGGAACTCCCAATCTTTGGCCAGACAGTTCCTGCTCGCCGGCGGCCTCGTCGCGCTCTGTGCGATGCTCGTGGTCGGCGCTTTCGTTGCCGGCCTCATCGAGAATGCGGTGACGCGCAATTCCGCGGCGACGACGGCGCTCTATGTCGACAGCGTCATCGCCCCGCTTCTGCCGGATATGCAAACCACCCAGGCTCTCGACGATACCGTCACCCGCGCTCTTGACGAAACGCTCGGCCAGGGCGCGCTTGGCACACGGCTGTTTTCGTTCCGATTATGGCGGAATGACGGGACGATCCTCTACTCCAACAACAAGGATCTTTCCGGAAAGCGATTTCCACTTTCCGATAGCCTGAAGGCGGCTTTTTCCGGCCGGATGGTCGCCAAATTCAACCGGATCGACGATGTGGAAAGCGTCGCCGAACGCAATAGCGGCAAACCGCTCCTGGAAATCTACAATCCCGTACTGCAGCCCTGGTCGGGCAAGGTCGTCGCCGTCTCCGAATTTTACGAGATTGCCAACGATTTCGAAGGGAGCCTCACTCAGGCCCGCCTGCTGAGCTGGCTTGTCGTTGCCTTGTTCACTCTGACATTCTTCGCTCTTCTGTCGATCATCGTCCTGCGTGGCAGCCGCACCATCGACAATCAGCGCAAGGCGCTCAACGGCCGCATCGGCGAACTGTCGACGCTTCTTCAACAGAATGAGGCGTTGCGAGCCCGGGTTCAACGTGCGACCCAGCGTGCGGCCGCACTTAACGAGAGCTATTTGCGCCGTATCGGCGCCGACCTGCATGACGGCCCAGCCCAATTGGTCGCCTATGCCTCATTGCGGCTGGACAGCCAGACCCTCATCAGCTCCACCACCTCGCCAGAGGAGCGCGAGGCGTCGCTGCAGACCATCAAATCCAGTCTTGACGACGCCATGACCGAAATCAGGAGCGTCTGCAGCGGCCTGATGCTACCGCACATCGAGACGGACAATCTGACCGATCTTTTGAAACGGGCAATCCGTGCCCACGAACAGCGCACAGGCGTCGCCGTCCCGCTGATGGTCGCGACAACGCCGACAGATCTTTCGACCTCCGCAAAAATATGCGTCTATCGCTTTGTGCAGGAAGCCTTGAACAACGGTTATCGCCACGCCGGCGGAATCGGGCAAAAGGTCGTGCAGACCTTCAAAGACGGCCAGATCGTGATCGAGGTTGCCGATGAAGGGCCGGGATTTGACCCGAAGGAGGTCGGCCCGCAAAAGCTTGGCCTTGCCGGCCTCAGGGACCGGGTCGAAAGTCTCGGCGGTATTTTTCAACTTTTGTCGTCGAACCGGGGAACCATCGTTCGCATGTCCCTGAACATCGAGGAAATGGAGCAGGCATGACAGCTGCAATCAGTTTGGCGGTCGTAGACGACCACCCTCTCTTCAGGGAGGGCGTTATTCGGAGCCTGACCGAAATGGATGGGTTCAGTATTGTGGGTGAGGGCAGCAGCAGGGAGGATGCGCTGCGCATAGCAGCGGAACACCGCCCGGATATCCTGCTGCTCGACATTTCCATGCCGGGAGGAGGGCTGGATGCCATCTCTCTCATCCTCGAGCAGATACCCGATCAGAAGATCGTGATGCTGACAGTCTCCGAGGCAAGCGACGATGTCATGGCGGCGCTCAAGAGCGGCGCGAAAGGCTATGTTCTCAAAGGCGTCGGATCACGGACCCTCGCCGATATCCTTCGCAGCATTGCTGCGGGTGACAGCTATGTCGCACCGACGCTATCGGCGCGTCTGATCTCGGATAACGGATCTGGTGCCCAGATCAATCCCTTCAGCGCATTGACGGAGCGCGAGCGGGAGGTCCTTGAACTGGCTTCTGCCGGATTGAGCAACAAACATATCGGGCTAAAGCTCGATCTGCATGAAAAGACCATCAAGCATCACATGACCCAGATCTTCGCCAAGCTGGAAGTGAGCAACAGAACGGAAGCTGCGATGGCATTCA
This sequence comes from Martinezella dioscoreae, assembly GCF_009176305.1. GTDB lineage: Bacteria > Pseudomonadota > Alphaproteobacteria > Rhizobiales > Rhizobiaceae > Rhizobium > Rhizobium dioscoreae. Next base: position 419,494 of record NZ_BLAJ01000002.1, read on the forward strand.
GGGATGAACTCGAAAGGCGCCGTCAGTGAAGGAACGCTTTAAGCCGCTGCTCGTCGGCGATCGTCGCATTGCGGTTGACGATGGTGCGGCCCTTTGAATCCTTCATCACATACCGCCCGCTCTTTATATTTTCGCTCATGCCATCCTTGTGTTGAACGGTAATCGATCCGTCGCCATCATCGGAGGATTGGTCGGAATCGACCTGAGTTTGGGTAGCGCTCTTGGTTGCGGATGAACGGCCATTGGCATTACCGTTTCCGTTTCCGTTTCCATTTCCATTCCCGTTGCCGTTGTTGCCGTTCCCACCCCCATTGCCGCTGTTGCCACCGCCGTTCCCGTTGCCTCCCCCATTGCCGTTTCCGCCGCCGTTACCATTGCCACCGCCATTGCCGTTACCCCCTTTTGCCTCCACTATTTGTTGTGCAAATATCGCGGAAGCGCCGTGAATTTTAATGGTGTAGGGGAGTGCTGTGCTGACCATAGTCAACAACAGGCATGGCAAAGCAGCAATGAGCTTTCGACGCAATGACACCTACGGCCTCCTGAGGCTCCGGTTGGCTTCGGCGACGAATGTTCGTCGCTCCCTGGCCCGAAAGCGCCGCCATTTATCGCCGACTGGCAAATATCTCTGATCCCATATCAAATCGCCGCAACACCGCGAGGGGTCAAGTCTTATCAAACGGAGAGACCTCTGCTTGGACTTCAGCAATCGAAGCCAAGACCTTTCGCCGGGATATCATCAGACTAACGTCCAGGAAGGAGCTGGACCGAAGCCCAATTGCATGATTGCATTATTGAAAACGACTTCCTCTGGTCGATATGACTGCGGATACGCCGACGCCCTGCCAATGCAAAATGCCATGGTTGGGAACCAATAGTGCCCCTGCAAAAATTGGCACTCCATATATCGATGCCCGCGCGATCGATCCGAAAAGAGGGGTACTGCGATGACCCAACACTGGAGGATATTTCTAGCCCGCTCCGCGCCGCCAGGCGCGATATTGGATTTCTCGGCAGCCGAGTTCGCTCTCGAGGTCGCGATCAATTTGCGATATTGCCTGAACCTTGTCCGACCAACGCCGGAATGCATCGCTTTGGCTGACCTCGTTTTGCTGCGAGCCAGAAACTACGGCGAAGCGAGAATGGGGCATAAGCCACAGCTATTCGCAGAGGCCGAGGATGCACTTGCCAAGGCAACAAGGCTGCTCGAGATCGAACTCGAATATTGCGCAAAACAGAACATGAAAGGCAGCTGTGAACAAGCCGCCTGAAATCTTCGCCATAGTATCCGCGACGATAATAGCGAAAAAAATGGTGCTCGCCGGAGGCCTCTTGCGGCGGCGCATACCTCGGGGTATGCGCTCGAAAAGATGATTTAGTTGCCGCGGGCGCCGCTGACGGCGTAGGGGATATGCGAGCGGGCAATGCCGAGATCACGAAGGACATGATCGTCGAGGGCGGAAAGCTCGCGTATGGCTCTGCGCTGTTCGCTAAAGCGCTTGATCTTCTCAAATACTCTCATTTTTACGGTCTCCTTTGCTGATGCGCAGGAGATAGGCATTTATCCGCCTAAATAAAATGCACATGCCTGCACGATAGCCATGCCGCTTTTGCACGGCTCATGACCATAAGATTGGCGGGATGGACACGTGCTAGTTCTTATCACCATATTCGAGAGTGCGATCGGCTCTGGATTTTACTGACGGATCGCTACCTTCCGCGACTGTTGCGGCCCCGATGAAGCGAACTTAGCTTTTGAACCGTCCGTCTCTATCCTGCGGCCTATGCATCCTGCCATTTGGAAAAGGTTGCAGCCTGCCCGCGCAAATTGCCATCTCGGTCCACGAGCTGCCAGACGATACCGGCATCGATCCAGAAACGTCGTCCGGATTTCGCAATCCTCAGACCGCGATAGTCGGAGATGAAGCCGTTACGGGTCACCGCGTCCAGCAACTGCTGACGCTCCGCCCGATTGGGAAGCTCGGCCGAAAGGCGCGAGGGCAGCGTTATAAACTCGTCCCATGAGTATTCGAAGCAATTCTGCGCAGCCTTGTTGGCGTAGACGAAACGCGGATCGGCATCCGTATTATGGGCGAGGACCACAAACGGCGCGTCGCGATAGAGCCAATCCGGCCCCGCGCCCTCGCCAATTAAGGAAGAGCCGACAATGCGTTGAAAACTGCCGGTCAGAAGTTCAAAAAAGGCTTCGTCAACCGATAAATCGACAGCGTTGCTTTCAGGCCTATCAGTCATCTCTTCCCTTCCTAGCATTCTGGGCATCGACGGGAGCGATACCTATCAAATTGCGTGGGAGATCAAAAGCAGGGCAAGCGGGAAGACGCGAATATCCATCATCAACCACACCGCGAAGCCAGGGTCTCCAGAGTAAGCGCGAACAAGTTACCGATAGCGTGCTCAAGGACGAGATTGCCGCAACGGAGCCCTGCCAGCTCTGAACACCAACCAAATTACGGTCGTTCGCCGGCGCCCAGCCGACGTTCGATATCATCGATGACAGGCAGCAGATCGGCAACTGTATCGATGACATAATGCGCGCCCCGTGCGTTCAGAACGCCGGTTGCACGTTCACGAACCTTGGCGAGCGCATCCGGCGCCATAGCGGCGATCTCTTGCGGAGTGAGACCCGCCTCATTGCCGCTCAATGCGACGCCGACCGTCCAGCAGCCGGCCGCAACGCCTTCATCGATGCCGACACCAGTATCGTCGACCTTGACTACCGCATGCGCCGGCCAGACATCGAGATCGAGGAAGCACTTGTACATGTTCATCGGCGTCGGCCGGCCATGCGGCAGGTCGCCGGCGCAGACGAGATTGTCGACCTCATAGCCCTGCTCTTTCGCGAGCGGCAGGACGCGCTCCATGATCGAGCGTGTGTAACCCGTCGTGGAACCGATCTTCATCCCGCGCTGGCGCAGCGTCCCGACAACTTCGGTCGTGCCCGGCACGAGATCGGCGAACTTATGCACCACCTCCTCGTTCATCGGCACGAAGACCTCGTAGACCGCGTCGACATCGGCTGCCGTCGGTGTCTTGCCATGACGCGTGGCCCACAGCTCGCGGATGCGAGGCTGCTTCAGCATGGCGTCGATATGATCCCATTTCGGCCGCCCCATCGGCTCACGCGCTTCCGCGATGGTGACCTCGATGCCGAAGCGGCTGAAGGCTTCGACGAAGACGCCCATGGGGGCGAAGGATCCGAAGTCGATGACCGTTCCAGCCCAGTCGAATACAACGGCTTTCAATTGGCTCACTGATTTCACTCCCAAGACCGAGATGTCGAAGCGTAGAGGTCGTCGATGACCTGCTCACCGAGGGCGAAGCCGGTCGAGGCGCCGGTTCCGCCCGTCACCATCACGAGGCGGATATGATCGGCGGGGCGCTCGACCAGCACCGTCCGCTCCTTCGACGAGGCATAAGTGCCGATCCAGCGGTTGACGACGGTGCGGCCCGGCAGATCGAATACGCGATCGAACTCATCGAGGATCAGCCGGTCGAAGCGCTCGCTGGCGAATGGCTGTTGTGCATTGCCGTAGACATGGCTGTCCCCGACGACGAGAGAACCGTCGGCCGACTGGACCGCGATCAGGTGGATGCCGGCGGCGCGGCTTTCGGCCTCTTCGCGATCGAGCCGCTTTCCAAGCGCTTCCGCTTCCGGCAACTGAGCAAAGCCTTCGTAACGGGCAAGGCTCATATCCGACATGACGGCCGCGCCGAACCTGCTCGGCTGAGCGGGTGCCACCCGCAGCATCTGCAATGTGCAGATCATGAGATTATGCTTGGCGATGACATCCGGGAAAAGCGTCGAGAAATCGTCGCCGGGGCAGACGACGACGGCTTCCGCCTCGATCGCGCCGTGGCTGGTCTCGATCCGCGTTCCCTCGATGGCGCGGACGGCCGTGTTCCAGCGAAAATCGACTTTGTGCCGAGCCTCGAGCCAGGCTGCGAGCTTCGGCAGCGCCTCGGAGGATTCGACACGCAGCTCGTGCGGGCTATAAAGAATGGTCTCGAGGCCATCCAAACGCAGGCTCAGCACGAGATCGCCAGCCTCGGCCTTCGTCATCAGGCGGCACTTCTCGCCCATCGGTGTCTTCAAAAAGGCGTCGACAACCACGGCGGCTTCCGAGCGACGCGCCGGCATGACCAGGCCGCGATGGATGACCGCGATGCCCGCCTCGTCGACAATCTCGGCCCAGATGTCACGCGCCCGCATGGCGCGCTCCCAATGGGCGCCCGCCTTCTGCCCGCTGATGGTCACGAAGCCGAAATTGCGAATGGAGGCACCGACCGCCTTGGCATTGCGCTCGATGACGACGACCTTCTTGCCCTGGCGCACAGCCGCCAATGCCACGCCGATGCCGACAATACCCGCACCGACAACCGCAAGATCGTATCCATTCGCCATATCGTTACCCTTTCCTCGGCCGGCATCGAGCCTAACCGTCAGCCTATAGGGCAAACACTAGCAAAATGATATGACAGAATTATAAATTATAAAAAATTATATGATTTTCCTATAGTTTAAAATCAACTTCAAGGCACCCGGCCATCGACTTCGCGCGTGTGCTCCTTGGCGACATCAAAAAAAGCCTGGATGGCCGCGTGATCGCGGCATTCCGGCAGGGTGACGAGGTAATGGCCGATGGCCAGCTCCGGCTCGACCAGCGGCACGACCTCGATATGGTCATCGGGCGGAACCTCGCCTTCGATAGAGATCGCCAACCCAATTCCGGCCGCCGCCGCAGCATAGGCAACGTCAAGTGTCGCGACTTCAAGCACCGGCTTCAGGCGTATGCCCCGCTTGTTCGCCGCATCCTCCAGCAGCGTGCGAGTGCCGGACGCCTTGTTCCAGAGCACCATGTCGCGGCCATCGAGATCGCCGAGCGTCAGCCGGCCCTTGGCCAGCATCGGATCGCCTCTGCGGCCATAAATCGCCACGCGCGATTCATGCAGGCGCAGGGAGGAAAAGCGGCTGTCGGGCGCCACCTGCGAGATAGTGGCGACATCGATCTCGCCGCGCAGCACGGCGTCGGCGAGATCGAGCGAAGGCCCGCCCCGTGTCGTCAGGCGCAGCGAAGGATATTCGCGGACGAACGCCGTCAGGACCGGCATGATGAGGCGATGCGCACTGAAGCCGATCGAGATCGTGCCCGAGTTCAAAGACGTGGTGTCGGTGATCGCGCGATCGACCTCGTTCAGGCATTTCAGCGTGATCCGGATCTTGGCGATCAGATCGACTGCCGATGGCGCGACGCTGACATTATGCCCATCCCGAATGAAGACGCGCGTGCGGCACAGCTCCTCGAATGACTGGATCTGCGTCGAAACCGAGGGCTGGCTGATGCCCAGATCCTCGGCTGCACGGGAAAACTTTCCCGTGCGCGCCAAAGCTTCGACGGCCTTCATTTGCGCAAGCGTGACAGACGGCATTCTACAAAGCCTCACCTGGAGAAATCGCACGGCTGTCCGTTTCAATAAGTCGCGTATCCCGAGGAGGCAACCGGCTTTGGGCGGGATGTCCATGCGAAATAGCTTCAGCGCAGCACCGACCTGTTGGAAAGCCGCGACGGTCCCCATAGCGCGATCAATGTCGCCGCCCCTAGGATCATTGTCGCCAAAAGCCCGGAGCGCATCAATTTCTAGCAGGGATCATATCCGCATGCAGCGAGGCAATTTCGCGCATTCGCTTGGCTGAAAGGCTGTGATGGAAGCCTGAGCAATATCCTAGTCGTCCTTGTTTCGGGTTTGCCGCACCTCTTCCACAATCGCGTCGGTGTTATCCTTACTCTCCCGTGTCTCCTTTCTGCGGCGGCCGGAATCCGCCAATTGCCACAGGACAATACCGGCAGCACCGAGGCTGCCGGTGATGGCCACAATGACTTCGAAATTCCAAATCATTGCCTCCCCATTATTCAGGCCCATCCGCGCGTCGTGCTTGGCTGTGCAGCACAGGCGTCAAGCGATCCCGGCTTCAGTTCGCCTTCGTCATCAGCCCACACTTCTCTCTGCAAAAGTGCGGTAGCGGTCATTCCAAAACGCCACCATGTGGGCGGCAGCGAGAAGACCCACCATACCGACCATCTGCGCAATTGGCCCTGCCGAGACAGACATCATACGCACTGTTTTTCCTCCGCGAAGGGGCGTGCTTCCATTCGTCCAACGTCCCCTCGCCGCCATTTCTTTCGGCTTAGGGGCTGACGGCGCGCCGGCAGAAGTCGGTAACGGCTGCCACCAGCCTCCGCCGGTCGACATCCGATCCATCGGCCAGACAGTCATCCACCGCACTGTGCATGGAATTGAACAGCATGACGGCCGTGAGCCGGGCATCGACGAAGGCGAACGCGCCGGCAGCATGACCTTCGACAAGGAAGGACGTGAGGCGACTGACAAGAGGATTGGCACGTTTCATGTCCCGCTTCGTCGGCTGAAACTGTTGAAATACCAGATCGTGAAGCGCGACCTCGTCGAGATAGCCGAGAACGCAGGCCTCCATCAAAACGTCGAGCCGCCGCACCCAACTGTCAGAGGCGGACGCTCTGGCGACGGCATCGATCCTCTCGCGAAAGAGCTCGACGAACCGCACTTGTAGGGCTTTAAGGACATCGTCCTTGGTCTGAAAATAAAGGTAGAAAGTACCCTTGGCGACGTCTGCGGCATCGACGATCTCCGCAACACTGGTCGCGGCAAACCCCTTCTCCAGAAACAGTCTCTGCGCGGCATCCATCAATTCCTCACGGCGAATTTCCGGCGGCTTGGTGCGCGGACGCGGACGATCTGTAACGGTCACGGGTTCTCCTCGCTGTTCATAGGCTGTCGATGATGATACCCGCTGGCGAGAGAGCGGATGCGCACAACCACCTTACCGCAAGCGAGCCCTTTTCAAAGACTTCTAACGGCATATCGAGCGGAAGACGAGCAAGACTGCGCCGAGCGTCATCGAGCGCGGATGCGGGGGCGACAACTGCGACCCCGAGAAGGGAGCGGCAAAGCGCCTCGCGAACAAGATCCAGCCGCTGCGCCAGCATGGGCAGCACAGCCACATCTCTTTGAAACGCGCATCCGCAAGCCGCGACCAGGAGGAGAGCAAAAGGTTGTTCGCGTCTCAGCCAGCTCTCGATCATATCGAGGCCGGCGCGCATGCCGTCGACATCAAGCGGCGTTTCCGCGACCAGTATAGCGAGCGGCCAATGAGTCTCATCACCCTCGGGCAACATCGATATTTGCCCGCTCATGACAGCCCGCGCAAAGCTGCCAGACCTCGCAGTGCCCCACCGACGTCCAGTGGCCTTCCTTGCGCTGCCGAAAGGGAAGCAAGCCACATCGCCGCCTCATTGACGTCATCGAACATCTGCGCGGGAATTCCGAATAGCTTTTCGGCATCCATGCGGCTCATCTCTTCGAGAGCCTCCGACGGTACGACGGTCGCCATGCCGATGACGAACTGCCTGATCCGCTCGCCATTGGCCTGAAGCCAGACCTTTGCATCCTTTGCGCCGCCCTCAGGCCGCTTGAGCGCCTCGGCATCGGTAAAGACACGCAATGTCGAAAAGGATTCGCCGCGATCGAGCCAGGCGTCCCAGTCCGAAAAGAAAGCGAGCTGCTCGTCGAGCGACATCGTACCGCGAGCGGTGGAAAGCACGAGCGGCCAATGGCTGAGATCGTGACGGATCATGACTGGATACCCCTCGATGCGGCAAATCGGAAGCAGGCGTCGCTCTGTGTTGAGCCTCCCACATTCTCAATACGAACGACCACTCGCATGCCCCTTAAAACCTGACAGTGATAGCCCACATATATGACTGACCGTCGGTCATTTGTAAAGGGAGGACATTCTTCGAGCCTGATATTATGGAGCTTGCACCCTGCCCGGCCTTAAAGCCGGCATGATCGCGCTCCATGTGGGTTCGTCAGACGTCGTGAAGGTTTCGATTACCCGGCCTAATCAACCATCTTTCTGAATGCGGATTTCGCGTGCGACAGCCGGCGTCGGCACGGTCTCGAAGGAAGCAGCGGGCGCTTAGCGAAACGTTATATGGCGCGTATGGACATATGGCGAGGGGTTTGGACCTGTACCCTCCGCGTGTATCCAAAGGTGCAGCAACACAACCCTCATATGATTGGCAGCGACTATGTTTTCGACAATTTTAAGAGCCCAATCATGCCCGCGAAAAGCTGGCTTATGAAGAGCTGAGACTGCGGCCGGAGCGCCAGGATGACCTTCAAACTTTGAAAGACATCTCAGTCGCGCTGCGCATGGCCCAAGCACCGCTTTCACTTCGGCTTCTATGGTGAGACTATGTTGACAGGATCACGCCAATCTCATTGCTTGTCTGAGATAGCTCAGGCAAATGACATCGATGAATTGCGACAGTTCTTATTCAAGTTCTGTTCTTTATACGGCCTGGCAAACGCAGCCTTTCATGTGACGCAAATCGCCGCCCTGTCGCAGCAAAACCCGCTTCTCCTGCTGACCTACCCGCCGGAATGGGTAGACACATATATAGCGCACGATTACTTCTCGATCGATCCCGTTGTTCAAGCCGGACGCAACGGATTTCTGCCCTTCGACTGGTCGACCCTCGATCTGAAGTCGCCGCAAAGCATCTCCTTTTTCCGCGAAGCCGAAGCCTTTGATGTCGGGCGCTACGGCTTGACGCTGGTCGTTCGAGGGCCTCACGGCGAGCGATCGCTTTTTACAGTTACCTCAAATCTGAAGAGCGGCGACTGGGAGCAATTGCGAAGCAGCATAATAGGCGATCTGCAGGTGATCGCCTATTATCTGCATGAGCAGTCATTGATCGTGTCCGGTCTGCGAGAGCAAAGCATTGGACGCAAGCTTTCGAAGCGGGAAACCGAGTGCCTGGAACTGCTGGCGCACGGCCTGCTTCCGAAGCAGATCACATCCATTCTTGGAATTTCCGAAAGCGCCGTGCGCCTGTATCTCAGCTCCGGCCGCCGCAAACTTCATGTCAGCACCACAAATCAGGCCATTGCGAAAGCAATTTCGCTTGAGCTCATCAAAAGCTGAACTGAATGTTGCCCGGCGACGAAGATGCGAATTGCAAGGTGGGGGTCCTGTCATCCTTGCCGCGCATCGTCCTCAGCCGCTGCTCAAGCCGCTGATCGGACTCCTCGTTCACCTCCCAGAGGCCGACATAGAGGTTGCCGATCTCCGGCCGCGAACGCGCAAGCGGCGTCGGCGACCATCCGATCTTTCGGTAAACCCCGATCATCGATGCATCATAGACGCCCATGATGTGCTCGATGCCCGATTTCAAGCTCAGGCGGCAAAGACCGGACAGCAGTTCGACGGCGGCTGTCTGCGACGACGGATGTCCGGCCTGGAGCGGAGGATGCACGCAAAACCGGGTGCACTCCCAGATCGAAGGGCTGCAGATATCGAGATCCTCGTTGAAAAAATGCTGGAACTCGCTCGAAAGCATCGTCTCGCTCGTTGTCGGCAACAGCCGCAGCGAACCCGTAAGCTCGTCATCCTCTTCCTTCACGGCCAAGTAGATGGGGTCGTGCTCGTCGTCGAAGCGGTCAATCTCCAAACCACCTTCAACATTGACATCCCACCCCATTCGATCACGGAAGACGAGCGCGCGGGCGCGGAACATCTGAGTGAAATACGAGGACGCCGCATTGCGGTCTCGTCGGGTCAGTATCTGTAGCATCAGCGTCTCCAAATTTTGCCTTAACAAAGCACCTTGGAGCCAGGCTTCAATATATCGATTCCGCCAGATTGCGTGACCGCGAGTACCCTTTAGAATCGAGGGGTACGGAGCAAGGCAGAGGCTCAACCGCTCCCGCGGCCTCTCCCGTCGGCAGGCAGGGGCTTGCGGACAATCGGCGCGCTAACGACTTTCAAGCGCAACGATTTCGGCAAGGCCGCGGGTTTGCCCATAATACATCGGGCCGCCGCGCCAGTGTTAAGCCGATCGCCAGGACTTCCGTGACCGTTTTCCCGGCCGGCACAATCTTCAGAAGCTTCGTGACATAGGCGGGACCGAAGAAATGCAGCCTCAAGAAGCGCTCCGGCTGCACAAGTCCTTCGCTAATTTCATCCGGATCAAGATAGGACGATGAGGGCCATCGCACCTTCATGCGTGACCGTTGACGGTCATGGTCCTCATGTCAATCATTGCATTTATAATTGACTGACCGGTCGGTTTATGCAAGAGTTTTGCGTCGCCATCGAAAGGGCGGCAGGGAGGAAACATGTCCGAATCCGACACCATTCTGTCGGCGCTTGCCGATGGCGTCTTGAGCCTCACGCTCAATCGACCCGACAAACTCAACTCCTTCAACGAAGAAATGCATCTTGCGCTGCGCGCCGGCTTCGAGCGTGCACATCAGGATGCGGACGTTCGCGCGGTTCTCCTGACGGGAGCCGGTCGTGGCTTTTCGGCCGGCCAGGATCTCGGCGATCGCGATCCGCGCAAAGGCACTCCGGATCTCGGCCATACGATCGAGACTTTTTACAATCCCCTGCTGCGCCTCATTCGCAGTCTGGAAAAGCCAGTAATCTGCGCGGTCAATGGCGTTGCCGCCGGCGCCGGCGCCAATATCGCATTCGCCTGCGATATCACGATCGCCGCCCGTTCCGCCCGCTTCATCCAGGCCTTCGCGAAAATCGGCCTCGTGCCGGATTCCGGCGGCACCTGGAACCTGCCGCGGCTGATCGGCGAAGCCCGCGCCAAGGCGCTGGCGCTGACGGCTGAGCCTCTGGATGCGGAAACGGCGGCCAGTTGGGGCCTGATCTGGCGCGTCGTCGACGATGACACGCTGATGGAAGAGGCAAACACCCTCGCCACCCGCCTCGCCGCCGGCCCGACCCGCGGCCTCGGCATGACGAAGCGCGCCATCCAGACCGCCGCCACCAATTCGCTGGACCAGCAGCTTGATCTCGAACGTGACCTGCAGCGCGAAGCAGGCCGCAGCGCCGACTATGCCGAGGGCGTCTCCGCCTTCCTCGAAAAGCGTAAGCCGGAGTTCAAGGGCAAATGAGCGCCTCGAACCTTTCTCCGCAAGCGCTTGCCGAAGCCTGCGCCAGGGCCATGTGGGACGAAGACAAGGCCAGCCGCCATCTCGGAATGGAGCTGCTTGCAGTAGCACCGGGTGAGGCTACGCTCTCGATGGCGATCACCGAAGCGATGACGAATGGTCACGGCACCTGTCATGGCGGTTACATATTCACGCTTGCCGACTCGGCATTCGCCTTCGCTTGCAACAGCTACAACCAGCGCACCGTCGCCCAGCACTGTTCGGTGACCTATATCGCGCCGGCCTTCAGGGGCGACCTGCTGACGGCGACGGCGCGGGAGGTGTCGCGCCGCGGCCGCGGCGGAATTTACGACATTGCGATCACCAATCAGCAGGGCGAGCAGATTGCGGAATTCCGCGGCCACTCGCGAACGGTCAAGGGCACGCTGCTGCCGGAATAGGGTTCATGCCAGCAGCGCCCAGCATTACCCGGAAAAATGCGCAGCGGTGTTCCGGCCGGAATGGGGAAGAGACAAGAGGATAAGCATTTCTGGAGGAGACATTCATGGAAAACCTTTCTCCGCGAGCCAGCGAGCTGGAAGCGATCGAGATAGCCTCGCGCGACGAGATTTCCGCGCTGCAGCTCGAACGCATGAAGTGGTCGCTCACCCATGCCTATGAGAATTCGCCCTTCTATAACAAACGCTTCGATGAAGCCGGCGTGCATCCCTCCGATCTGAAGACCCTGTCCGATCTCGCCAAATTCCCCTTCACCACCAAGAAGGATCTTCGCGACACCTATCCTTTCGGCATGTTTGCGGTGCCGCGCGAAAAGCTTGCCCGGCTCCATGCTTCCTCCGGCACGACAGGTAAACCGACCGTCGTCGGCTATACCGCCAAGGACGTCGATACCTGGGCGAACGTCGTTGCACGTTCGATCCGGGCCGCTGGCGGCCGGGCCGGCGATCTGGTGCATGTCGCCTACGGCTACGGCCTGTTCACCGGTGGCCTTGGTGCACATTACGGCGCGGAAAAGCTCGGCTGCACGGTAGTCCCTGTCTCCGGCGGCATGACGGAACGGCAGGTGACGCTGATCCAGGATCTCAAGCCGCGCATCATCATGGTTACCCCGTCCTACATGCTGTCCATCCTCGATGAATTCCGCCGCCAGGGCCTCGACCCCCGAGAAAGTTCGCTTGTCGTCGGCATCTTCGGCGCAGAGCCATGGACCAACGCCATGCGCGAGGAAATCGAACACGCCTTCGACATGCATGCCGTAGACATCTATGGCCTGTCTGAGGTCATAGGTCCGGGCGTTGCCAGCGAATGCGTCGAGAGCAAGGACGGGCTGCATATCTGGGAAGACCATTTCTATCCGGAGATCATCGATCCCGTCACCGGCGCGATCTTGCCAGATGGCGAACTCGGCGAGCTGGTGTTTACGACGCTGACCAAAGAAGGGCTGCCAATCATCCGCTACCGCACGCGCGACCTGACGCGGCTGCTGCCCGGCACGGCACGCTCGATGCGCCGCATGGAAAAGGTGACGGGGCGCTCCGACGACATGATGATCCTGCGTGGGGTCAATGTCTTCCCGACACAGATCGAGGAGCAGATCCTCAAATGCCGCGGGCTTTCGCCGCACTTCCAGATCGAGCTGACGCGCTCCGGCCGGATGGACAACATGACCGTTCATGTCGAATGCACGCTGGAGGCGGCGGACGAAATCGCGCGCGGCGTTTCGGCAAAGGAACTCACCCATCACATCAAGAGCGTGGTCGGTGTCTCGACGAAGATCGCCGTGCATCCGCCGGGCGGCGTTGTCCGCTCGGAGGGCAAGGCAAAGCGTGTGGTCGACAACCGCCCGAAAGAATGATTGGTGTCGTAGCGGATAGCCCGACAAGGATTTGATCGTGTATAGGAAGCATCGACCATTAGGCATGGATAAGGTCAACCGGCAATGAGCAGAGCAGGATCACATGGCACGCACGCGCGCAGTTGATTTCGAGGAAAAGCAGCGCGGCATCCTGGCAAGCGCTGCGGCGGTCTTTGCCGAGGTCGGCATGGAGAAGGCCTCCATGTCGATGATCGCCTCGCACAGCAACGTCTCGAAGGCCCTGCTCTATCATTACTATCCCGGCAGAGATGCGCTGATCTTCGATATCGTGCAGACGCATCTGACAGAGCTGGAAAGCGCGATCGAAGCAGCCGATCGCACCGATGCAACGCCGCAGGAACGGCTGCGCCTGCTCGTGAAAGCCGTATTGAAAAATTACGAAGGCGCGGACAACGAACATCAGGTTCAGCTTAACGGCACGCATGCGCTCTCGCCGGAACAGCTGTCGGAGATCAGGACGATCGAGCGACGCATCGTCAAGCGCTTCTCCAGTGTGATCCAGGACCTCAACCCTGATCTCAACAAGAACAAGCCATTGCTGATGCCGGTCACCATGTCGCTCTTCGGCATGATGAACTGGGTCTATATGTGGTTCCGTCCCAACGGCCCGATCACCCGCGACGAATATGCCGATATCGCCACCACCCTCATCCTTGAAGGGGTCAAGGCCGTCCGTTGATATCGCGCCTCAATCGCCGAGCTTCATCCGTTCGAGAATAAGAGGATCATATTCCGGCGCGCGGATGCGACGGCGATCAGGCTCGGGCGCGGTGAGCGGCTCGACGGCCGCCAGCTTCTCCTTTGCCTCCAGTGCGAGGCGCTGATAGATGGCGGTACCCTGGCGCTTCCACGCAATCTCATCTGCCGTAAGCTCACGCACCACTCGGGCCGGCGATCCCAGAGCAAGGCTGTTAGCCGGAATTTCGGCACCGGCCTTGACGAAGGCCATGGCAGCGACGATCGCATTCTCGCCGATAACGGCTTCATCCATGATGACGGCATTCATGCCGACCATGACATTGGCGCCGATGCGGCAGCCATGCAGCACAGCGCCATGGCCGATGTGCCCCGCCTCGCCGATCACAACTTCCAGATTCGGGAAGCTATGGACGACGCAGGTCTCCTGCACGTTCGAGCCGCGCTCGAGCACGATGCGCCCGAAATCGCCGCGCAGCACGGCGCCCGGCCCGACATAACAGGCCGGGCCGATGATAACGTCGCCGATGACGGTTGCGGCCGGATGCACGAAGGCTAAGGGATCGATGACCGGGATCAATCCATCATAGGAATAGATCTGCGCCATTCAGTCGGCTCCCAAACCTTCCACGTCGCGACCGGTTTCGGCTACGGCTTCCAGCCGCTGCGCGAATTCGCGACGCAAGGTGCGGCGAAGCTGGGCTGCCTTGTGACGGCGGATATCTGTCGGCGTGACCGGAACAAGCTCGGGCACGCGGACCGGTCGACCGGCCTCGTCAACGGCAACCATGGTGAAATAACAGGAGTTGGTGTGGCGGCGCTGGCCGGAACGGATATTCTCCGCTTCCACCCTTATGCCGACTTCCATGGAGGTACGGCCGGTATCATTGATAGAGGCCCGGAAGGTGACGAGTTCGCCAACATTGATCGGCTCCTTGAACAGCACCTGATCGACCGACAGCGTTACGGCATATTGCTTGGAATAGCGCGACGCACAGGAGAAGGCAACGCGATCGAGCAGGTTCAGAAGGGCGCCGCCATGCACCTTGCCGCTGAAATTCGCCATATCGGGCGTCATCAGCACGGTCATTTCCAGGCGATGCGGGTCTTGCTCAATCGTCGTCATGCATTCACTCTCTTGTTTTCGCTACCATCGTCAGAACGTCATATTGCGCGACGACGGCATCCAGCTGGTTGGTCACCTTGCAATCCCAGCGCACCTCGCCGTGCTCGGCATTGATGCGGGGATTGATCTCCTTGCAGGTCAACTGCACCTGGAGCGTATCACCCGGATTGACCGGTGTCAGGAAGCGGAGATTGTCGACCCCATAATTTGCGAGAACCGGGCCTGGAGCCGGATCGACGAAAAGGCCTGCCGCGAACGAGACGATGAGATAACCATGCGCCACCCGGCCCTCGAAGAACGGATTGGCCTTGGCCGCCTCCTCGTCCATATGAGCATAGAACGTGTCGCCGGTGAAATGGGCGAAGTGCTCTATATCGTCGAGCGTGACGGTGCGCGTGGCGGTGACGAGCTGATCGCCGACCTTTAGCTCAGCAAGCGATTTGCGGAACGGATGCTCGCTGCCGACGCGCGCATCCGCCCCATCCATCCAGCGTCCCGTCACGGCCGAGAGCAGACGCGGCGTGCCCTGAACTGCAGTGCGCTGCATGTAATGCTTCACGCCACGGATACCGCCGAGCTCCTCGCCACCGCCGGCACGCCCGGGACCGCCGTGAACGAGGCCCGGCAGCGGTGAACCATGACCGGTGGAGCTCTTGGCGCTCAAGCGGTTGCCGATCATGACGCGACCGTGGAACGGTGCTAGACCGAGAACCACTTCCTCGGCGAAATGCGGATCGTTGGTGAAGACGGAGGCGACAAGGCTGCCCTTGCCGCGCCGTGCCAGATCGACCGCCTCTTCCGCCGTATCATAGGGCATAACGGTACTGACCGGGCCGAAGGCCTCGACATCGTGAACGGCACGCGCCGAGCCCGGCTTGTCACAATAAAGCAAAACCGGATTGAGGAAGGCGCCGGCGCTGGCATCGCCGGACGTGACGCGCGGATTGTCGGGATCGCCGCCGACGATCTCGGCCTCGGTGGCGAGATCCCGAATGCGAGCGCGGACTTCCTCGCGCTGGCCGAGGCTTGCAAGCGGCCCCATACGAACAGTCTCATCGGCCGGATTGCCGATTGCCATCTTGCCGAGGCGGTCGTTCAACGCGGCAATCAGCGCTTCACTATAGGAACGGGGCGCAATGACGCGGCGGATGGCTGTGCACTTCTGTCCGGCCTTGACCGTCATCTCACGGGTGACTTCCTTGACGAAGAGATCGAACTCCTCCGTGCCAGGAGCAGCATCGAGGCCGAGAACGGCCGCATTGAGGCTATCGGCCTCCATGGTGAAACGCACGGAGTTCTGGATAATCGCCCTGTACATCTTCAGGCGCTGGCCGGTTGCGGCAGAGCCGGTAAAGGTCACCACATCCTGGCCTTCGACATGATCGAGGAGATCGCCAACCGAGCCGCAAACAAGCTGCAGCGCACCTTCCGGCAGCAGGCCTGTTTCAATGATACGGCGAACCATCAGCTCGGAGAGATAGGCTGTCTGGCTCGCCGGTTTCACGATGGCGGGAACGCCGGCAAGCAATGTCGGCGCGACTTTTTCCAGCATACCCCAGCAGGGGAAATTGAAGGCATTGATGTGAACGGCGACACCCTGCAGCGGGCTTAGGATATGCTGCGCGGAAAAGCTTTGATCCTTGGAGAGCTGCTCCGCATCGCCATCGAGCAGCACGCGCGCATTCGGCAGCTCGCGACGGCCTTTGGAGGCATAGGACAGCAGGGTTCCGATGCCGCCTTCGATATCGATCCAGCTATCGGCGCGCGTGGCACCCGTCGCCGTCGAGAGCGCGTAGAACTCTTCTTTCCTCTCGAGCAGCGCCGGCCCAAGCGCCTTCAGCATTGCGGCGCGCTCATGGAAAGACATGCGCCGCAGTGCCGGTCCGCCTTTGTCGCGGCCATAGGCCAAGATCTGCTTGAAATCGATACCGGAGGAATCGATGAACGCGACAGGCACGCCGGTCGACGCATCAAGCAGTGGCACGCCTTCCTTGGCGCCGGCAACCCAGTTGCCCCCGACATAGCTTTCAAGCCGGCGCGGCTGTTTTGCCATGATGTTCATCCGTTTTTCCTTCCTTCATCTTTTCCGGCAATCCTGAAAGGCAAATCGCCGTTTGCTTTCCGGGCGTGGCTAAGCCAATCCGACGCAGAGAGCTGCGCATCGACATCGGCTCGCCATTCGGCCAGCAGGGTCTCGTTGGGCTGATGACGCAGGCCGAAGCGCGACAATGTCTCGAAGCGGGTCGAGCCGGCATGACCAAAGCTCGCGGCAACACGAGGGTACCAGTAGGCCATCGAAGGTCGCGCCTTGGCCCGCCCCTCATCATCGGCGACGATGCGGGCAAGACCGGCGGCGCCGAGTTCGGCGTGCCGCTTTTCGCGCGGCAGAATGGCACGGAAAGTTTCTGCCAGCGGCTGGTAGGAGACGCGCGCCAGCTCCTTCAACTGCACGACACTGGCAGCACCCATGAGCACATTCATGACGACAGCATCCACCCAGCCTTCGAGCGGGTAGTGGAATACGGCAAGCCGCATGTCGCCGCCGTGCCTCACAGCGCCTATATCGGCATCGCGGGCGAGCCGTGCCGCCCATGGATGCTGGACGGCATAGCGCTCGCCATCAACGCCGAAAGTCTCCATGATCTTCAGGACCTGACCGGCATGGTCGGTCTTTTCCAACACGATGCGTGCCGCAGAAATGCGCTCCTGAATACCTGGGGCGTCGTTGATGATATCGGCAAAGCCGGCGGAACCGGCCAGTTCGCTATCGACGAAGCTCGCCATCAAACGCAAGAGTTCGCCGCGATAGCGAGGAGGCGCATTGTCCGGCGAGGAGAGCATCCCACCCTCTTGCAGATATTGCTCGATCGGCATCGTCTCGGACATCTTGTTCCTCCCTTCGACCCACACGCGCCTACTGGTCGTAGCTGACGACGATGCGGTCGGTGAGCGGGTAGCACTGGCAGGTCAGCACATAGCCCTGGCGCACCTCGTAATCCTCGAGCGCGTGGTTGACCTCCATCTCCACCTCGCCTTCGAGAATCTTGGCTCGGCAGGTGGAGCAAACGCCGGCCTTGCAGGCGTAGGGCACATCCATCGCGTTTTCGAGCGCGGCATCGAGCAGGCACTGGCCATGCTTGGGAAACTTGAAGATGCGCGTCGCGCCGTCGAGCGTGACCGTCGCCTCGCACGCCGCGTCCTGGTCCGCGCCGGCGACCTGTTCCACTTTGTGCCGCGCGCGGCCGGGCTGCGCGGAGGCGAAAAGTTCGAATTTAATCTGGTCGTCGCGCATGCCGTGCTCGCGCAGCGCCGCGGCAATTGCCAGCATCATCGGCTCGGGACCGCAGATGAAGGCTGTCGCAACCGACTTGATATCGATCCAGCTCTTGAAGAGCGCCTTGCATTTTTCCGCATCGATCCTCCCCGTAAAAAGATCGATTTCCTGCGCTTCGCTTTCAAGAATGTGCAGCACCGATAGGCGGCCGAGATAGAGGTTCTTCAGATCATCGAGCTCTTCGCGGAACATGATCGAGCTGATCTGCCTGTTGGCATAGACCAGCGTGAAGACCGAGCGGGGCTCGCGCGCCAGCATGGTCTTGATGATGGAGAGCACCGGCGTGATGCCGCTGCCGCCGGCAAAGCCGAGATAGTGCCTTGCGACATCGGGCTCGATGGCTGTGAAGAAAGCGCCCATCGGCGGCATAGCCTCCAGTGTATCGCCGGCCTTCAGGTTCTCGTTGATCCATGTGGAGAAGCAGCCGCCGTCCACGCGCTTGATGCCGACTTTCAATACGCCTTCATCCTTGCCGGCGCAGATGGAATAGGAGCGGCGCAGCTCCTCGTCCTCGAACTTGCGGCGGAAGGTCAGATACTGGCCCTGCGTGAAATCGAAGATGGCCCGGTCCTCCTCGGAAGGCGCAAGCGTGACGACGACCGCATCGCGCGTCTCGCGGCGCACATCGGTGACGGTCAGCGGATGGAAACGTGCCATGGATGCGGGCCTCGTCCTGTTGGGGTCAAATGCACTTGAAGTAATCAAAAGGTTCCTGACACTCGGTGCAGCGATAGCTTGCCTTGCAGGGCGTCGAGCCGAACTGACTGATCTTTTCCGTGTTCGTCGATCCGCAGTGTGGGCAAGCGACAACGAGGTTGGAGCGGCCCGCAAGCCGGTCAATGCGTTTCATCAGCACGCCATCGGCAGCGGTGCCATCGATCGGCGGGGCGATGCCGTAGGCACGCAGCTTCTCGCGGCCTTCCGCGCTGATCCAATCCGTCGTCCAGGCAGGCGACAGCCGGTGCTCGAGACGCACACGGTCGAGGCCTTTTTCGGCAAGCGCCCGCTCGATATCGAGATTGATCACCGTCGTGGCGGGACAGCCCGAATACGTCGGCGTCACCGTAACGACAAGCGTATCTTTCCTCCACTCGACATTACGGATGATACCGAGATCGGTCAGCGAGATCACCGGGATTTCCGGATCCGGCACTTCAGACAGCCAATGCCAGACCTCGTCGACCGAAGGATGCAGCGCGGTCACCATGTCCGCCTCCTACCAAGTCGCGCCCGGATAGGCGCGCTGCAGGAACTGCATCTCGGCCAGGAGATAGCCGAGATGCTCGGTGTGAACGCCGCGCCGGCCGCCCTTGTGCATGTAGCCATCTGCCGGGCGTTTCAGCGTCGCTTCGGTAAGTGTATCGGAGACGATCTCGTCCCAGCCCGCCTTGAGGCTTTGCGGTTCCGGGATCACGCCGGCCTGTGCCAGTGCCGCATCGGCGGCATCGCCAACGAACATTTCGCCGGTGAAGGCCCAGAGTTCGTCCAAGGCTTCCTGCATGCGGCGATGACTTTCCGCCATGCCGTCGCCAAGGCGGATAATCAGGTCGCGGCTGCGATCGAGGTGATAGGAGACTTCCTTGAAAGCCTTCTCGGCGATCTCAGCAACGCGTCGGTCGGCCGAGCCTTTCAACGCTTTCAGCAGCAGATAGTGCCAGGCGTCGAACAGAAATTGCCGCATCAGCGTCTTGCCGAAATCGCCATTGGGGCGTTCGACCAGCAGGATATTGTGAAACTCGTAGCCGTCGCGCAGATAGGCGAGTTCGTCGGCCGAACGGCCCTTGCCTTCCACCTCACCCGCCAGAGTGAGCCAGAGCTGCGTCTGGCCGATGAGATCGAGCGCCGTGTTGGCGAGCGCGATATCCTCTTCCAGCGCCGGTCCGCGGCCGCACCATTCGGAAACGCGGTGGCCTAAGATCAGCGTGTTGTCGCCGAGGCGCAGGAGGAATTCGACGAGAGCGGCCTGAGCGGCCGCCGGCTCAAGGGTAGCGGTCGCCATCACATGTGCCCCACTTCATCGGGAATGTCGAAGAAGGTCGGGTGACGATAGACCTTCGAGTTGGAGGGATCGAAGAGTGGCCCTTTTTCAGAAGGGGCGCTTGCAGTGATCTCGGAAGACCGCACCACCCAGATGCTGACCCCTTCGTTGCGGCGGGTATAGACATCGCGGGCATTGTTGATGGCCATCTCGGCATCGGGCGCATGCAGGCTGCCGACATGGCGATGGTTGAGGCCATGCTGACCACGGATGAAGACTTCCCAAAGCGGCCATTCGCTGGACATGTTTCTCACTCCCTGAATTTTCGAGCCGCCTTATTCGGCGGCAATCTTTGCGGCAGCGCGGCGCTCGGCCACCTTTTCGGCATGCGCCGTCAGACCGTCGCGGAACCAAGCGCCATCCTCCCAAGCCTGCTTGCGGGCATTCAGCCGCTCCGCGTTGCAGGGGCCGTTGCCGGCGATCACGTTAAAGAATTCCTCCCAGTCCGGCTCGCCGAAATCGTAACCACCCTTTTCCTCGTTCCACTTCAGATCGGGATCGGGGACGGTCAGGCCGAGATATTCCGCCTGCGGCACGGTCTGGTCGACGAATTTTTGCCGCAGCTCGTCATTGGAATTCTGCTTGATCTTCCAGGCCATCGACTGGGCCGAATGTACGGAGGCATCGTCCGAAGGGCCGAACATCATCAGCGACGGCCACCACCAGCGGTTCAGCGCATCCTGCACCATGGCCTTTTGCGCCGGTGTGCCCTTCACCATTTTCATCAGGATGTCGAAGCCCTGGCGCTGATGAAAGCTTTCCTCCTTGCAGATGCGGATCATGGCCCGCGAATAGGGGCCGTAGGAACAGCGTTGCAGCGGAACCTGGTTCATGATGGCGGCGCCATCGACCAGCCAGCCGATCGCCCCGATATCAGCCCAAGTCAGCGTCGGATAGTTGAAGATCGAGGAATATTTGGCCTTGCCGGAATGCAGCTGCTCATACATCTCGTCGCGGCTGATGCCGAGCGTCTCGGCGGCGCAATAGAGATACAGGCCGTGGCCGGCTTCGTCCTGCACCTTGGCAAGCAGGATCGCCTTGCGTTCCAGCGTCGGAGCACGGGTAATCCAGTTGCCTTCCGGCAGCTGACCGACGATTTCGGAATGAGCATGCTGGCTGATCTGGCGGATCAGCGTCTTGCGGTACCCTTCCGGCATCCACTCCTTCGGCTCGATCTTCTGGCCGGCATCGACGCGCTCCTGAAAGGCGCGCTCCTGGGGATCCATCTCGTCGAGGGAGCGGATGCGGGCGTCGTCGGTTTTCACCATCTGTGCATACATTGATCTTTCCTCCGTCTTCGCGCGTCCGACGCGCTCGAGAATGATCGCAGGCCCGGGGTTGTCTCGAAGCGCATCAGCAAGGCCGCCGCGTTACGGCACCGCCAGTATAAGCCTGTTTCTCGTTCTCCTCCACGAAACAGCGATCCCGCGGCAAATGCATTAACCGACCGATCGGTCACTGTATTAACATGAGATATGTCACAGTACAAATGAATTTTCCAAATTTTTTGTGACATTTTAGACTATCAAGAGTGCAGCGAGGCAACTGCTTCGCTATGTTACTGAGAGGATTGACCCTTCAGAGGGACTTGAGACGTTCGTGCCGATTCTGGCTCGCCGGCGTGGTCTCTTGAAGCTTGCCTGCCTCATTGATGAAATGGCGGCCAGCATAAGCATCGGCTTTTTTCGACAAAAGCAGATAGAGATCGGCGAACAGCCGCCGCGCCTCCTCGCCCGGCCAATTATCCGGCAGCGCAGACTTGGGAAGATGCGGCTCACGCAGCATGATCAGGCGATATTGATGCACGAGCAGCAGCCGCGCAATCAGGCAATCGAACGGCGATAGCGCGGCACAATTTCCGACGCGTTTGAAAAATGAACCGAACCGGGCAATGAATTCGCGATAGGCCTCTGCGAAACGCGGCAGGTTCCAGGCCTCTTCGGCAAATTCCCGCAATGCGCCGTTCTCGGTCGCCAACTGCGCGTCGAAGACGACGACGTTGCTCGGCAGGGGCGGTGCGGGATGCGTTCCCACTGCCAGGCGCGGGTTCAACCTCGCAAACCCCTCCCGCTCAAGGCCCTGCATAATCTCTTCCGGCGCAGGTCCGTTGATGAGGACGAACTGCCATCGAACCGCGGGCTGCGGCCCATAGAACAGGCTGGCAGCCTCGACGAATTCAGCTTGAGCGGCGTCGGTCAGCCGATAGAAGCTGCGGCGCCCTTCGCGCTCGCCCACAAGCTGACCCGCCGCAACCAATCGCGACACTGCGGTCCGCACCAGTGTCTCGTTAATCCCGACGCTCTTGCACGTCTCGATGAGGTTGCCGATCCAGACGACGCCCCCGCGCGGCTCGATAACATCGCCGTAGATTGTCACGATGAAGCTCGCCGCTTTTATCGGCAAGTTGATAAGGAGCGCCGCAACCGCTTCGCTCAAATCATGGCCGAGTTTGACGTTATCAGCCGACACTCCAACCCTGCTCCGCATCTGAATTATTAGGGTTTATTAGCGTGAGACGCTCGCACTATTCAAGGCGAGTACGGACAGAGGCTTTATCGTGACACATTCGTCGGCAACGCCGTGGTGTATTTGACGCATTTCAGCGAGAAGTGCGACGACGAGCTCAGCACGGCTTCATGGGTCAGGATACCCCGCATCAAAAGCCCCTCATATTCCCTGACATCGGCAACAACCGCGCGGATCAGGTAATCCCACTCTCCCGACATGGAGTAGCATTCCAGCACCTCGCGATAGCTGGCGATGAACTGTTCGAAATCGCGGCGGGTCGGTGGATCATGGGTCTTCATTTTGACCTGGCAGAAGACATTCAGCCCCTTGCCGATTTTGTCGGGATCGACAAGGCGAACCGTCCGGCCGAGCACGCCCGCGCTTTCCAGTGCCTTGATCCTTCGCCAGCAGGACGCGGGCGATGCGCCGACCTTTTCTGACAGCGCCGCCTGACTGATATCGCCCTCCTCCTGCAGGACGCGCAGAATCGCTCTGTCGACGTGATCAAGATCGAAATCTTCCATTCAGAAATCCGCCACTCATGAAACATACCTTTCAAAAACTACGGCAAAAACTGTCAAATTGAAAGGAATAGAGCTGACGCTTGAATTAAAATAGTTGAGCCATCTGTAGGAGGATCACATGGCCCAGCTTGCCTTCAAAAGCCACGAGCGGAACTCGCCCGACGATCACATCGACTGGCGCAAGGTTGCCTATCTCGTTCATCTCTCCCGGGCTCTCGACGAGATGGAGGAGAAGCGCCTCGTTCCGGAAAAGAAGGTTCTCTACCAGTTTTCCGCACGCGGCCATGACATGGCGCAAATCCTTCTTGGAATGCAGCTGACCGGCCTGCACGACGCGACCTGCGGCTATTATCGCTCGCGGCCACTTCTGCTTTCTCTTGGCGTCGATCCGGCCGATGCGCTGGGCTCAGCCATGGGCCGCGCCGGCGGCTATTCCGACGGCCGCGACATCGGTGTCGTCTTCAACTATCCAAACCGTTCCGGCGCCTCGGCCTTGCCCATGTGCGGCGGCGTCGGTGCGCAATACACGCCGACGGCCGGCTGGGCACAGGCGATGAAATACTATGCCACCACGCTCGGGCGCACGGAATACGCACGCGACATCGGCGTCGTGCTTGGCGGCGACGGCTCGGTTGCCTCGAACGGCTTTTGGTCGGCGCTGACCGCTGCAACCACGCAAGCACTGCCGATGCTGTTCTATATTGAGGATAATGGATTTGGCATCTCGGTGCCTTCGACGGTGCAGACGCCGGGAGGGAATATCGCTGCCAATCTCGCGAGCTGGAAAGACCTCGCAATCTTCGATGGCGACGGCTGCAACCCCGCCGAAGCTGCGCATCTGGTGCAGGATGCCGTCTCCTTCGTTCGTGACGAACGCAAGCCGGCGCTTCTCAGGCTCACGGTTCCGCGCCTTGAGGGCCACAGTTTTCAAGACACGCAGGCCTACAAGAGCGAGGAAACCGTGAGGCGCGAATGGGAGCGCGATCCCCTGCCGCGCCTGAAAGATTTCCTCGTTCCCGCCGTGATGACAGCACAGGAATGGGATGTCTGCGAAAGCGACGCGCGCGAGACAGCCGAAAACGCCCGTGCGCAAGCCGAAAAGAGGCCGATTGCCGACCCCTCCTCCGTGACCCGCCATGTGTTCTTCGACGGCGACATGCAGACGATGGGCGGCCAGCATCCCATGGGTTATTCCGCACCGGCGACGACAAGCGAACCGGAGACATCCGGGCCGCGCATCAACATGGTCACGGCCATTCGTAGAACACTCGAACACGAGATGTCGATCAACGAGCGCGTCGTAATCTTTGGCGAAGATGTCGGCCCCAAGGGCGGCGTACATGCCGTCACCCTCGGCATGCAGGAAAAATTCGGCAACGAGCGCGTCTTCGATACGTCGCTATCCGAAGAGGGCATCATCGGCCGTGCGGTTGGCATGGCGCTCGCCGGGCTCGTCCCCGTTCCCGAAATCCAGTTCCGGAAATATGCCGAACCGGCGACCGAACAGCTGAACGATTGCGGCACCATTCGCTGGCGCACCAACAACCGTTTTGGCGCCCCCGTCGTGGTGCGCATGCCCGGCGGCTTCTTCAAATGCGGCGACCCCTGGCACAGCCAGACCAACGAAGTGGCCTTCGTACACCAACCAGGCTGGAAGGTCGCCGTTCCCTCGAACGCCGAAGATGCGGTCGGCCTGCTGCGTACCTCGATCCGCGGCAACGACCCGGTCATCTTCTTCGAGCATCGGGCGATGCTCGATCACGCTTGGGCGCGGCGCCCCTATCCCGGCGACGATTTCGCGCTGCCCTTCGGCAAGGCGAAGCTGACGCGAACGGGCAACGACATCACCATCGTCACCTGGGGCGCGATGGTGCAGCGCTGCGAGGAGGCGGCGGAAGGCCTGTCTGCGGATATTATCGATCTTCGTACTCTGATGCCCTGGGATAACGAAGCCGTGCTTGCATCGGTCGCCAAGACCCATCGCTGCCTTATCGTCCATGAGGACCTCGAAGCTGCGGGCTTCGGTGCTGAGATTGCAGCCGTCATTGCGGACAAAGCCTTCACGGATCTCGATGCGCCGGTCTCCCGGCTCACCATGCCGGATATCCCCAGCCCGCATAACCCCGTGCTTCTCGACTGGGCCGTCCCGTCCAGCGAGCGGATCGCCAAGCGCATTGCCAAAATCCTGGAGTTTTAAGGATGACTGGTATCATCGAGATCACGGCGCCGATCGAGCAGGAGGGCACGAAAGCGGTTGTCCGAAACTGGCTGAAGCGGATCGGCGACCATGTCAAGGAAGGCGATGCGCTTGTCGAACTGGAAACCGACAAGGTCACCCAGGAGATACCGGCGCCATGCGACGGCATCCTGAGCGAAATCGCGATGGAGGATGGCGATGATGCCGCGCCCGGCGCGATCCTCGGACGGATGAGCATCGAAAATGCAAACGGTGTTGCAGCGCAATTGGCCGAGGTTCCGTCGCAGATACAGCCGGCTTCACCTGCCACGGCCTCCGCAGCCGCTTATTATTCACCCGCCGTTCGCAAGGCCGCCGAGGAATACGGGATCGACCCGGCCAGTCTGAAGGGCAGCGGCAGGGACGGACGGGTCACACGAGCCGATATGGATCATGCGCTGGAAACCGCCAGGCCGCATCCATCTGCGTCAGTGTCACAGCAGGCTGAGGCTGGACAGAACCCGCTGGCAGTCGCGGCTGACGGCAAATCTCGCATCGTTCCCCATTCCGCCATACGGCTTTCGATCGCCAGGCATATGGCCCAATCCCTGGCGACGGCACCGCAGGTCACCGCAATCTTCGAGGCCGATTTCACGGCGATCATGCGTCATCGCGAAAACAACAAGGATCGCCTGAAGGCCGAGGGCGTAAACCTCTCCTACACCACCTATTTCGTGGCAGCATCCGTTGCGGCCATGAAACTCGTACCCGAAGTCAACAGCCAGTGGCATGATGACGGCCTGGAGATCTTCGCCGATGTCAATATCGGCGTCGGCATCGCATTGGGCGACAAGGGCCTGGTCGCGCCGATCATCCGGCAGGCGCAGAATCTCCAGCTGGAGGCGATTGCCGCAAGGCTCCAGGATCTGACGAACCGGGCACGCTCCAACGCTCTCAAGGGCGAAGAGTTGAAAGGCGGAACCTTCACCATCTCCAATCATGGCGTTTCCGGCTCGCTGGTCGCATCCCCGATCATCATCAATCAGCCACAATCCGCCATCCTCGGCATCGGCAAGCTGGAAAAGCGCGTCGTGGTACGGGAGGTCGACGGGGTCGATACGATACAGATCCGCCCGATGGCTTACGTGTCCCTGACGATTGACCATCGCTCCCTGGATGGGCATCAAACGAATGCGTGGCTGACGGAATTCGTGCGGGTTCTGCAGGATTGGCCGCAATGAGCACGAGGGAGGAGCAAATGAACAAGACAGCGTTTTTCGATAGCCTTACGGAACAGAAGCCCGACCCGCTGCTTGAACTGATTGCCAAGTTCGCGGCGGATCCGCGATCCGGAAAGATCGACCTCGGGGTTGGCGTCTATCGGGATGCAACGGGCCGCACACCGGTCATGAGAGCCGTCAAGGCAGCCGAGCACTATCTTTGGGAAACCCAAGAGTCCAAAGCCTATATCGGCCCTGAGGGCGATCATGCTTTTCTGCGCGCGCTGGCCCGCGAAATCTTCGGTGAACGCCACGGCGGCAAGCCGGTCGCGGGAATTCAGACCCCTGGGGGCACCGGCGCTCTGCGTCTGGCTGCGGAACTGCTTGCCCTCGACAAGCGGCGCAAGATCTGGATGGGCACGCCGACATGGGTCAACCATCATGCGATCTTTGCCGCGGTCGGCCTTCAGGTCGAAACCTATCGCTTCTTTGACATCGGCAAGCAGGCTATTCTCGTTGACGAGATGCTGACGACCCTGCGCAACGCAGCATCCGGCGATGCCGTGCTGCTGCAAACAAGCTGCCATAATCCGACAGGCGCAGGATTGTCATCGCAGAATTGGCGAGACATCGCCGAGATCGTCGCCGACAAAGGATTGCTGCCGCTCTTCGACAATGCCTATCAAGGCCTCGGTCACGGCCGGGTCGAAGATGCAGCCGGCATGATCAACGTCATCGAAGCGGTCGGCGAGTCTATGGTAGCCGTCTCCTGCTCCAAATCCTTCTCGCTCTATCGGGAGCGCACCGGCGCGGTCTATCTCTTCGGCGATCAGCAGGCGCCGTTGAACAAGGGCATCGGCAATCTGGCGAGCTATGCCCGAGCCAGCTATTCCATGCCGCCGGCGCATGGGGCTGCTATTGTTGCCGCGATCCTGCAGGACCCGTCGCGGCGCCAAGCCTGGGTCGATGAACTCAGCGAAATGCGCAACCGCATAGCCGAAATCCGCTGCGCCGCCGCCGAAGCCTTTGCGCAATTCCGTCCCGATCTCGCCAATATCGCGTCGCAGGAAGGCATGTTCTCCCTTCTGCCGATCCCTCCGGAAAATGTCCGGCAGCTTCGGGCCGAACACGGCATCTACATGCCGGATTCCGGCAGGATCAACGTGGCAGGGATGCGTGTTACGGATGTCGCATCCGTCGCGGAGCGCATCGGTCCCTATCTTGCCTGAACATACGCCCAAATAGCCCGGCGTTTCGCGTAGAGACGTGATTGCGACGCGCCAATCGGCTCGCCGGCCCGTAGCTTTTGCCGCGCATCCAACTCGGCACAAGCATCCGGATTCCACTGCTGCCCGAACGCTATGCTCTGCCCTTAAGCGGACCGAGCGCGTGTGGGCTCGCGCCTATTGACCTTTTCATACATAAATATAATCTGCGTATATGCAAGATTGCGATCAGGCTTGGCTGTCACGTCAATAGCCAGATCGAGATCCGGTTTAAGCATGAAGGCATGCCTTGTCCGCGAGCGTCTCGCTACGAGGCATTCTGCCTTTGGGAGGAGTAACTATGACAAACGACAATCCGGCGCTGCAAAGCGCCGTGCGCAAGGCGACGATTCGTCTCCTGCCCTTTCTGGGCTTGATGCTGATCCTGAATTTTCTCGACCGATCCAATGTCGGCTTCGCCAAGGTGGCTTACCAGGCCGATACCGGTATTTCGGATGCAGCCTATGCCTTCGGCGCCGGCATTCTCTATCTCGGCTACGCCACCTTCGAAGTGCCGAGCAACTTGATCATGCAGCGCGTCGGCGCTCGCCTTTGGCTCAGCCGCATCATGATTACCTGGGGTATCGTCTCCGCCTGCATGGTCTTTGCCCACACGCCAACGAGCTACTACATCGTGCGCTTTCTGCTCGGCGTTTGCGAAGCCGGTTTCTATCCGGGCGTCCTCCTCTATCTGACCTACTGGTTCCCCGCCAAGCAGCGAGCGCGCGCCACTGGCCTGTTCTATCTCGGCATTCCCCTGTCGTTGGTGATCGGCGCACCACTTTCCGGCTGGCTGCTCACCCATCACGACGTCCTTGGCCTCACCAACTGGCAATGGATGTTTGCGGTCGAAGGCCTGGCGGCAACCGTCGTCGGCATCGCAGCCCTCTTCTTCCTGACGAGCCGCCCAAACGAAGCGAAATGGCTGACGGCGGAGGAGAAAAACGCGCTGAATGCCGTTATCGAGGCAGAAGAGCGCAGTAAGCTTTCCGAAGTGAAGCACTCGGTCTTCAGCGTGCTGAAAGACTGGCGCGTCCTCGCCTTCATCGGCATCTACCTGTTCATCCAGATCGGTGTCGGCCCGATCACCTTTTACCTGCCGGCGCGGCTGGCGCAGGCGCTCGGCGGCGGCGTCAATACCTGGGTCGGCGTGCTGCTCGGCCTACCCTGGCTTTGCGCGCTTTTCGCAACCCGCTTCTTCACCGTCTATGCCGACAAGCATGACAACCATCGCATCGTCTGCATCGCTATGCTGACGGCAGGCACCATCGCGCTAGGAACGATCGGCCTAACGATGAATCCGTGGGTGATGGTGATTGCGGCCTGCATCGCGGTTCCGGGCCTTGCCTCTTCGCAGCCGGTCTTCTGGAGCCTGCCGACCCGCTATCTCGGGGGCGTCGGTGCCGCTAGCGGCATAGCCTTCATTGTCTCGCTCGGCAATCTCGGCAGCTTCGCCTCGCCGCAGATCAAGGCCTATGTTGACGCAGCCACAAGCAATGGCGATATCGGCTTCTACATCCTCGCCGGCTGCTGCTTCCTGTCTGTCGTGCTGCTGATCGCGCTCGGCCCGCACCGCCGCTGGATCGTCGACGCCGAGCCGACTGCCGGTGGCAGCCGTTCGCATTGAAGGAAGAGAGCTTTCGATCCTCGACCGCGATAGTGGTCGAGGATCGATAGGCGGCAAATCCGCCGCGCAACGTTAGCCCGCGACGATCTCTTCCAACGCCAGCGCCGCGCCCAACAGCCGCTCGTCATGGTTTCTCGGCGCCGAGAGCAGGAAGCCAACCGGCATGCCTGCTTCACCCGTGCCGCAAGGCAGGGAGACGCCGCACCAATCGAGGAAATTGCCGATTGCCGTATTGCGCAGTGTTCTGCCATTGATCTTTACGAACAGCTCGTCATCCGCCTCCAAGGGGCCAAGCGCCGGCGCAACATGGGCAACCGTCGGATAGGCGATGAACTCGTTTGGCCCAAGCGTGTCAGTCACTTCCTTGACCAGTTGCTTGCGCACTTTGAGTGTTTCCAGATAGCCGACCAGTGTCGTCTTCTCTCCAAGGCGTGTCCGCGCGACAACACGCCGATCCATGAAAGCGGCTTCCGGTCCTGCCAGACGGCGGTGATGCAGCACGAAGGCCTCGGCAGTAACCAGTGGCCCATACTCGGCCATCAGCTCAAAGAGCCTTTCGAAAGCCGGAAAGGCAGCTCGCCGGATCTTAACGCCGGCGGCGCTCAATCTCGCCAGCGTCGCTTCGAAAGCTCCAAGAACACCATCCTGCGCATCATCCATGACGATATTTGTCGGTACCACGATGGAAAGCCCGGTGGCTTCGACGCGCTCCACCTCGGGGACAAAGCGCCCACGCATTGCGGCATCGATCCAGATCGCATCCTGAACGCTGTGGCACAGCGGACCGAGCGAGTCGAGGCTAGTCGACAGCGGAAAGACGCCGTCCATGCTGTAGCGGCCATGGCTTGCCTTATAGCCGACAAGGCCGTTGAAGGAAGACGGTATGCGCACTGAGCCGCCCGTATCCGTACCGATCGCGACCGGCACGAGACCTACCGCAACCGCGACGGCAGATCCCGAAGACGAACCGCCAGGAATGCGCGCGACATCGATCGCCAGCGGGTTTAGCGGGGTACCGTAATGCGGATTGAGGCCGAGGCCGGAAAAGGCGAACTCGCTCATATTGACCCGACCGACAGCCACCATGCCCGCAGCCTTCAATGCCTTGACGACCTCGGCATCGTCCTGCGCGGGCTCTGCATCCGCAAGTACGATCGACCCGGCTGTGGTCGGCAGGCCGGCGATTGCAAACAAATCCTTCCATGCGACCGGAATACCATCCAGCAGCCCGCGCGAACGCCCCTCGCGCAGCCGTCGGGACGAAGCCGCCGCCTCTTCCTTCGCGCGCGTTTCCAACAGCCGCGTGAAGATCGCCTGATCCTTGTAGGTCCGGATCGCATCGAGGGTCTCCTCGGCCAGCGCGATCGGATCGAGACTTCCGGACTGGATCAGGACCGAGAGTTGGGCGATCGATTTGCCGAGATGTGTCTGTGTCATAGTCCCTGCTCTCCTTCTCAGCCGACCAGCTGCATCCAGCGGCGGACGAGATAATTGTGCTCATCCATTGTCGTATTCCAGACGGCAATGCAATTGGCGCGCTGCCAATAGGATCCGCCGCTGCGCACCGATCCTTTCCTGATCCGCATCTGCCCATCCGGGCCAGGCAAGTCTTCGGTAGCCGCCGCACCTTCATACCAGTAATCCCATTCCGCCTGAGTCATGAACTGCCGTGAGCGCTGCGGCGTCGAAATGTAATAGCCCTGCCGCGCGACCACAGCACCCGGCCATCCCGAGATCCACCAGTTCAGATATTCATAGGCGACATCGAGCAGGCGGCCGTTCAAGTGTTTCGAAAGGCAGAGGCCGCCATGCCAGGCGCGATAGCCTTCGGCGGGCACGGCCTGCTCGACCGGCACACCCTTCGAATTCAGGATGCCGATGCCAGGCGACCACATGCTCTGCACGCTGGTCTCACCAGCGATCATCAGCCGCGCCGCATCCTCCGCGGTCTTCCAGAAATCCCGGAAGAAGCCGGCTTTCTTGCGCTCCTCCAAGAGATCAATCAGCTGGTCGATCTCCTGAATGGACATATTACCGATATCGTCGAAGGACATGAGGCCGGCGGCCTGTGCTGCGAGCGCAGCATCAAATATTCCGATGGCGGGCTCATCCACCAGCGCCACTCTGCCTGCCCAGTGCTCGTCGAAGAGCGCGCCCCAAGAATGCATGCCAACACCATTCGGCGCCAGATCCGTCCGATAGGCGAAGCTGTCGAAATTATGCGTCGTCGGCAGCATCGAGATGAAGCGCGACGGCGTATCGCCGAGAGCGAGGTTCGGCTGCACGAAGAGCTTTTTCGCCGGCACATCGCCAAGCCCCATTCGCGGGTTGGGGCCGATATGGCCGGTCTTCGTCAGATCGTTGACCTCATCCCAGAGCACGATGCGCTGGGTGTCCACAGGCTGGATTGCGCGCCAATGCCAGACAATATCGAGATTGTGGAAGCACTGGTCGTAGATATCGTAGGTTTCCGGCTCGCGGGCCGCCTTGTACTGCGTTGTCAGGAAATCGTTGTTGTCGAAGGTGACATCAATGCCGAGATCGTCCTGTGCGCGCAGGCGCAGTTCCTCCAGCAGTGAAATCGCTGTGCCGAGTACACGCAGGCGCGGCCGGCCCTTCAGATGCAGGGCGGGAGCGGACATGCTTTTGGCGACGGATTCATGCTTGTTCATGGAGATCCCAATTGTCTCATCGCGCCGCAGCGATCGGGTAAGACGCGGCGGGCACGCGCGCCAATGTGAAGGCTTCGAAGGAGCGTTTCAATAGTGCGCCGTCGAGCCCATCCAGGATGAAGACCAGCCGCGAGTTACGATCTTCCGAAGGCCAGCCATCCATATGCACCGGTGTATGAACCAGATGCTGAACCCCATGAACAGCAACGGGGCGCTCCTCACCGTTGAGATTGAGAATACCCTTCACGCGCAGCACCCGTTCGCCATGCCGATTGAGCAGCATGGTCAGCCAGAGCCCGAAAGCGGTCCAATCGACAGGCCTGTCTATGACGAGCGAAATCGAAGAAATGGCGACCTGATGCGGCGCGCCATCCGATGAGACGAGCTGCACTGGCTCCTCGCAGTAAAAGCCGCTTAGGGACAGGCCGCTTGTTGAGATGTTGCTCTGGACCGCGACAAGTGAGGAAAGATCGAGATGCGGATCAGCCGCGATGAGGATCGGGGCATCGGGATTGAGCGTTCGAAGGCGAGCTTGGAGGTCGTATTCGCTACGATCCGCCTCAAGATCCGTCTTGGTCACGATCAACCGGTCCGCGACCGCCGCCTGCCTGTTGGATTCGATATAGGTGTCGAGCTGACGCAGCCCGTTCACCGCATCGACCGTCGTAATCACGTTGCCGGCGCAGAAATGGTGCCTGAGCACCGGATCGGCCTTGATGGTCGAAAGCACGGGGAAAGGATCGGCAAGGCCGGTGCTTTCGATGATGACGCGCCGGAATGGTGGCACCAGCCCGCGCTCGCGGCGGGAGTAGAGTTCCTTGAGTGCTGTGGCAAGGTCGTCACGCACCGTGCAGCAGACGCAGCCGTAGCGCAGCAGCACCATCTCGCCCTCGACGCTTTCGACGAGATCATGGTCCAGCCCAATCTCGCCGAATTCGTTGATGAGCACGGCGGTATCGGCAAAGGCCGGATCCGCCAGGATGCGCTTGAGCAGTGTCGTCTTGCCGGAACCGAGAAAGCCTGTCAGCAGATTGATCGGCAGGAAGCCGCCCGCCTCAATCGACATGCCGAGCCTCCATCCTTGCGACGAAAGCAGGGTCGAGCGGGTCACAGGGCCGGCCGACGAGCCTTTCGGCCGCCGGCCAGAGATGACCGAGATCCTCGATGATCTCACTCCTGCCTGTTCGCGTCGACAGGACGAAGGAGGCGCCCTGCCAATCGGAGAGGACAAGACCGAAACCCGAAAGCATTTCGTTGGCGGCACGCACGCGCTCGACTCGCTCACGCCGCCGGTCGAAGCTTGCGTGATTGCGGGTGAAGACGCCTGGCCGTGCCGCGGCATCCGTCCAGTGCTCATTGCCGCCGAGCACGCCGCACAGTGAACACATGGCAATCGCCTCCAACCTGATGCTTCGATACTTCAGCCTAGCCGGCTATTTCTTGCGCGGAAAGCGGGCTGCGAAATCGTCGGCGATCTCGTTCATCGTGACAAATTTGACGCCGGGATGCTTGACCATATGCGCATAGAGCCGCTCCAGCATCATCAGCACCTGCGGCCGGCCGGCGACGTCGGGATGGATGGTGATCGGGAAGACGGCATAATCCATCTCGCGATAGACCCAGTCGAACTGATCGCGCCACATCTGCTCGATGTGATGCGGATTGACGAAGCCATGGCTGTTTGGCGATTTCTTGATGAACATCATCGGCGGCAGGTCATCGAGATACCAGGATGCCGGGATTTCGATCAGATCGGTCTCCTGGCCGCGTTTCAGCGGTACCATCCAGTCCGACGGCTTGCGGGAATAGTCGATCTTCGTCCAGCTATCACCGACACGCACATAATAGGGCGTGAAGTCATTATGCATCAGCGAGTGATCATACTTGATGCCGCGCTCCAGAAGCAGCTCGTTCGTCACGTTGGAGAATTCCCACCAGGGGGCGACATAACCGGTCGGGCGCTTGCCGGAAAGTTTTGTCACCAGCTCGATGCACTTATCGAGGATTTCTGTCTCCTGCTCGCGCGTCATAGCGATCGGATTTTCATGGCTGTAGCCATGGATGCCGATTTCATGGCCGGCATCGGCCACCGCCTGCATCTGCTCGGGGAATGTCTCGATCGAGTGGCCGGGAATGAACCATGTGGTCTTGATGCCGAAGCGTTCGAACAGCTTCACCAGCCGCGGGCTGCCGACTTCGCCGGCAAAAAGGCCGCGCGAGATGTCGTCAGGCGAATCCTCGCCACCATAAGAGCCGAGCCAGCCGGCGACGGCATCGACGTCGACGCCAAAACTGCACAAGATTTCCTTTGCCATGGGATGACCTCCTTCGATTTAAGTTTCTGTAATCAATGAGCCGGGATGACGGTCGCGTCGGCCGGATCCCAGGTAAGCATGACCTCGGTGCCTGGGAGAAAGGCGCCGGGCCGGTATTTGTCGACATGCGCTTCCAGTGCCAAGCCTCGGCCATCAGGCAGGCTGATGCCGATCTGCGAGATATGGCCGACCACGTCGAAGCGCTCGACGCGTGCGCCAACCACATTGCCGCCGAAAGCCCGGGCGAGATTTTCGCGTACCGAGCCGCCCGCCGCATGAACCTCGATCGCCTCCGAGGGAATGACGATGTTGACCTTGCTGGAGAGGCCGCCATTGGCACAGCCCGACAGCATGCCAAACGCGGTGGAGACAAAAGTGTTGTCGGCCTCGGTGCCAGCAACTTCACCTTCGAAGATGGTGTTGCGACCGATAAACTGTGCCACGAAAGGCGTGTTCGGGCGTGTGTAGAGCTGAGCGGGCGGACTGATCTGCTCCACCCTGCCCTGGTTCATGACGACGATGCGGTCGGACAGCGCCAATGCTTCCGACTGGGCATGCGTGACGAAGACGAAGGTCACGCCGAGCTTCTTCTGCAGCAGCTTCAGCTCATTCTGGATCGCCTTGCGCAGATTGGCATCCAAAGCACCCAGCGGCTCGTCGAGAAGCAGCACATCCGGCTCGACCACGAGGCCGCGGGCAAGCGCGATGCGCTGGCGCTGGCCGCCGGAAAGCTTGTCGGGCTTTCGCTCGGCAATATCCTCCAGCCCAAGTGTCGCGAGAATACGATCGACCCGCGCATCCCGTTCGGCCTTCGCCATGCCCTTGACCTCGAGACCATATCCGACATTCCGCCGGACGGTCATATGCGGGAACAAAGCGTAGTTCTGGAAGATCATCGACGTCGGCCGCTTCTGCGGTCTGACATCGTTCATACGCTCGCCCTTGATCATCATGTCGCCGGAGGAAATACTCTCAAAACCGGCGATCATACGGAGCGTCGTCGTCTTGCCGCAGCCCGACGGGCCGAGGAAGGCGATGAACTCGCCCTTTTTGATCGATAGGTTGAAGTCGATGACGGCGGGCGTGCCATTGTCATAGACCTTGCCGACATCGATGAGTTCCAAATCATATATCACGAGAGATCTCCGGGCGTAGGCGAGGAGGCGACATCGCCTCCCCGCGCGGCATAGGATGGCTGGCAGCAGCCATCGGATCAGGCATTGAGGAATTCATCCCATTTCTGGACGAGATGGTCGTATTCGTCCGGCCACTGGTGCCAGTAGGCAACGTTCTTGGCACGCTCAGCCAGCGAGCCACCGTCGCGCAGGTCGCCTTCCTTGATGCCGCGCTCGGCAGCACCAACCCAAGGCTTGCCCTCGTACCAGAAGGCATACTTATCCGGCGCCATGACCTTCTGGATATTGGTCGACGGCGAATAATAGCCCTGTTCCGAAACGGTGATGCCGGGCTCGCCCGAGAGCCAGTAATCGGCATAGGCGATCACGGCTTCCTTGTTCGGCGTGCCTGCGATCATCGACGGGCCGATCGCCCAGCCGCGATAGCCTTCCTTCGGCACGGCATATTTGCACGCCTTGCCCTGGGCTTTGACCGCCATGACAGCCGGCTGCCAGGCGTCGCAGACGACCATCTCGCCCGATGCCATCAGGTTGACCAGCTCGCCGAAGTCACCCCACAGAGCGCGGAACTGCCCGTCCTTCTTCTTCGAAACGAGGAACTTCGCCGCTTCGTCGATCTCGGCCGTGCTCGGATTGCCGGGATTCTTGACGTTCAGAAGGCCAAGCGTGTTCATGGCCATGATCGCCTGACCGAAGGCGATCAGCGGATCGGTATTGAGACCTGATTTGCCCTTCCACTTCGGATCGAAGATCGCCGACCATGTATTGGCTTCCTCGGCGGAGAGAACGTCCGGATTGTAGCCGATGGAATCGTAGTTGTAGACCGCAGGCACCATGTTCAGCGTGGTCTTGGCATCATCGGCCCAGATCTGGCCGACGATCTGTTGCTTCGGCTCCCACTTGTCGGAAGGCGTGGTGAAGGTATCGCGGATATTGGCCCAGTTCTTCAAGGAAGCGGCCGGAACCGGCTCGACATTGTTGGTCATGACGATCGAGGGCAAGCGCTCACCGATGATCTCCCAGCAATCGTAATCCTTGGAGCCGGACAGGATCTTGGTCTGCGCGTCCGGAAAGGTCGCCGCTGTACCCGAGGTCTGGCCGACGCCGCTCACCTTGCGGAATTCATCAAGGATACGCTCCTGGACCGTGACCGAGAGACCGATGGTGCGCAACTGTTCCTTGGCAAGGTTCGCAGCCTGGGCGTAGGCCGCTCGCGACGACAGGAAGGGCGTGCCGCCTCCAATCGCGAGCGCCATGACGCCGGCGGAGTGCTTCAACAGAGAGCGTCTGTTCATTTCCATCTTGGACATATCTGTTCTCCAGTGCTGATTGCTGTTCCCTTGTGCCCTTCGCGGGCCTGCTTCATTGCCGTATCGCCCTTGACCCAGTCGTTGCCGGGACGATGGCGATCAGTACCGCCCCACAAGGAGGCCGCCATCCACGACCAGAACCTGGCCGGTCATGTATCTCGCGCCCTTCGAGGCGAGGAATGCGATCACGTCGGCGATGTCTTCCGCTTCACCTAACCGGCCCATCGGAATGAACTCGGCTGCCTTCTCCGCGCCTGCTGGGCCGAGCGAATTTTCTTCCGAAAGAAGCTGGGCTGTGCGGATATAGCCCGGCGCAATGCCGTTGACCCTGATGCCGTCCTTCGCCAGCTCGACGGCGAGCCCGCGCACCAATCCCACGACCCCGGATTTCGCCGCCGAATAATGGACATGCTCGTCCCAGCCATAGGCGACGCCCATGATCGAGGAGAGCGCGACGATACTGCCCGATCCGCGGGCACGCATGCCGGGTACCGCGGCACGCACCAGCTTGAAGATGCCCTTCAGGTCGACATCCATGGTCAGGTCCCATTTGTCGTCGGTGAGCTTCTCAAGAGGTGTGCGATGGGCGATGCCGGCATTGGCGACGATGACATCGATCTTGCCGAAGCGTGCCTCGACATTGGCGACAAGCCGGTTGGCGGCCTCCGTCGAGCGGACGTCGTAGAGATGGAATTCGGCAGAGCCGCCGCTGGTGAGGATGTCGCGGACGGTCTCCTCACCTTCCTTTTCGAGGATATCGGTGACGACGACATGGTCACCGAGCGCTGCAAACGCCTTTGCTGTCGCTTGGCCGATACCGATGCCCGCGCCTGTGACGATGACGATCCGCTTTTCCAAACTATCCATCTGCTTGTCTCCTTCAGAGCATCACATCGCCGGAATTCGGCCCAAGGGTCTGGCCGACGAAAAGGCTCGCTGCCGGCGACGCCAGAAACGCCACGGTCGCCGCCACCTCTTCCGGTTCGCCGAAGCGGCCGAGCGGCAGTTCGCGCTTCTTACGTTCGCGCCATTCTTCGGAAAGACCCCGCACCAGCGGCGTGTTGATCGGCCCCGGCGCTACGGCGTTGACGCGCACTCCGCAGCTCGAAACCTCGCGGGCGAGTGCCTTGGTCATGCCGATGATCGCCGCCTTGGCGCCGGAATAGTGGACCAGCTCGACACCGCCGATCTGCCCGAGCTGGGAGGCGACGTTGACGATGACGCCCTCGCCTCGCGCCAGCATCGACGGCATGACGGCCTTGGTCATCAGGAAGGTGCCGCGCACATGCACCGCAAACATCCGGTCGAAATCCTCAAGCTCGAGGTTTTCGAATGCTGCCTGATGCGCAATACCGGCATTGTTGACGAGAAGGGCGACGTCGCCGTGCGAGGCCTTGGCAGCCGCATGGATAGTCGCCACATCCTCGGGCCGTGCTACGTCGCCGGCGATCGCGGTTGCCACACCGCCCGCCTTGGTGATTTCCGAGGCAACAGTCTCGGCCCGGTCGCCCGAGAGGTCGTTGACCAGAACAGCATAGCCGTCGGTGGCCAGGCGAAGGGCGATAGCTCGACCAATACCCGAGCCGGCGCCGGTGACGATGGCAGAGATCGGAACGGAAACCTTCTCAGCCATCACGCGTCCTCCTGGATGCGGACGCGCTTGGCGCGCCTAACCGACAGACCCATCAGGATCGCGTAGGTGCCGAGAAGCGCGAAGGAAAACAGCGTGGTCAGCACCCCGAAAGCGAAAACGTTCGGATGCACCTCGACGGAGAAGGTGCCGTAGATGGCAAGCGGCAGCGTCAGCTCGCGGCCGGAAGCAAACAGGGTGCGCGAGAACTCATCATAGGAGAGCGTGAAGGCAAAGAGCATGGCCGAAAGCACGCCCGGGAAGATCAGCGGAAAAGTGACCTTGCGGAAGGTGCGTGCCGGCGTGACGCCGAGCGACCATGAGGCCTCCTCCATGCTCGGATCGAACCTGTTGAAGATGGCGAGCATGACGAGGAAAGCAAAGGGGAAGGTGTAGACGACGTGCAGGACGAAGGCCGTGCTCCACCAGTGACGATCGATGCCGAAGGCATTGGCGACAAGCGCCATGCCGAGGCCGACAAGCACGCCCGGCACCATCATGCCGAGAACGATCAGATAGAAGGCGACGCCCGAGCCGCGGAACTTGCGGCGAAAGGCCTGGGCGGACATGACGCCGAGCACCGTCGAGACGATCATGGTCATCAGCGCCAGAAAAAGCGAGCGGATCAGCGCCTGATCGATCGGCAACGGTGCGATGCGCGACGGCGGCGTGAGACCGAAGAGATGCCGATACCAGTAGGTCGACCATTCGATGATCGGAAATTGCGGACCGCCCTCTGGACCGGTCTGGAACGACAGGATCGCCAGGACCGCGAGCGGTCCGTAGAGGAAGATCAA
The DNA here is from genome assembly GCF_009176305.1 of Martinezella dioscoreae. Classification (GTDB taxonomy): domain Bacteria; phylum Pseudomonadota; class Alphaproteobacteria; order Rhizobiales; family Rhizobiaceae; genus Rhizobium; species Rhizobium dioscoreae. Next base: position 458,769 of record NZ_BLAJ01000002.1, read on the forward strand.
AAAGAGGGTCGTATAGACACCCAGGCCAAGCTTGATGCCGCCGGCATTCATGATCAGAGCTCCTTTCTGAGGTCGACGACCTTGAGCAGGGCTGCGACAACAGCCCCCATGATGATCGTCAGGACAACGCCGGCAACCGCGGCAAAGGCCCATTTCAACGATCCTACCTGGGTGACGATGATATTGCCGAGCAGATTGACCTTGCGGCCGGACAGGGCAGCGGACGTTGCGAATTCACCGAGAACCATGACGGAGACGAAGATCGCGCCGACCACCACGCCCGGCATGGACAACGGCAGGATGATGGTGCGGAAGATGCGCCAGAAGCCGGCACCGAGATCCTGCGCCGCCTCGATGACGGAGGCGTCGATGCGACCCATCATGAAGGCGATCGGCCCGACCATGAAGACGCAGTAGATCTGTGTCATGCCGATGATGACGGACAGCTCCGAAAACAGCAGCACCTCTATCGGCTGCTGCACGATGCCGAGCTTCATCAGGATCATGTTGATGGCGCCCTCGGTGCCGAGCATCGGCCGCCAGGCAAGCACGCGGATCAGGAAGGACGTCCAGAACGGGATGACGCAGAGCACGAGCAACACGGTCTGCAGCGTCTTGTTCTTGATGAGAAGCCCGACGAAGAGCGCCGCCGGATAGCCGACAATAAGCGTCGATACCAGCACCAGCAACCAGATGCGGATCGTCGTCCAGAGCGCGCCGAGATAGGTGGGGCTCGTCAGGAAGGCGACCCAGCTCTGCAATGTTAGCGTCGGCTCGATCTTGAAGGTTGTCTGTGTCCAGAAGGAAACATAGACCATCATCAGCATCGGCAGGACGAGGAAGGCCACCATCCAGATCATGCCCGGCGCCAGAAGCAAGAGTGTCTTATTCGATTTCCGGCGCACGGTTGCGCCTTCCTGCACGGCTTCCTCTGATGTCGCGACCATGGTCATCTCTCGCTCTCCTTGGAGGGTCCGGCGGAAGGGTTGGAAAAAGTCACATCAGCCGAAGACAAGGGCATCCTCCTTCTTCCAGACGAGCGCATAGCGATCCTTTTCGACAAAGGCGGGCGGGCGGGCATGGCTCAGATGAGATTCGACCTCGAAGACGTGGCCGCCATCGAGCGCAAAGAAGGAGTTGACCGCCGCACCGGAATATTCGCTGGCGATGAAATCCGCCTCGATGCGCACTTCGTCATCCGAGAGCACCGCATCGCGGGAGCGGATCGAAACGCGGTCGTAGCGGATCGCATAAGCCGGCTGCGGCGCTTTTCGGCGCGACCCATTCAGAGGGAAGCAGCCGGCCGGTCCGACGAAAGCATCCTCGACGACATTGCCGGCAAAGAGATTGTAGCAATTGAGAAAGCGGGCGACCGAGGCCGTTGCCGGGCTGTTGTAGACCACATCCGAGGCGGCGGCCTGCGCGATGCGGCCGCGATCGAGCACGAGCACGAGATCTCCCATCGCCAAAGCTTCGCTCTCGCTGCCCGTAACATGCAGGAAGGTTACGCCGCAGCGCTCGCGGATGATCTTGAGCTCGCTGCGCATACGGCCGCGCAGATTGGCGTCAAGCGCACCGAGCGGTTCGTCCAGCAGCACCATCTTCGGCTCCGTCACCAGTGTACGTGCCAGGGCGACGCGCTGGCGCTGACCACCTGAAATCTGCGTCACGGCGCGGTCGTCAAATCCCTTGAGACCGACCAGCGACAGCATGTCCTGAACGCGCTTTGCCAGGATGCGCGCATCCGTCACCGGATCGACCCTGCGATTGCGCAGGCCGAAGGCAACGTTCTCGGCAACGGAAAGATGCGGAAACAGAGCGAAGTTCTGAAAGACGAAGCCGATGCCGCGATCATGCGGCTCGACGCCATCGAGCCGTTTGCCATGGAAGAGGATCGAGCCGGCATCCGGCTCCTCGAAGCCGGCAATGACGCGCAGCAGTGTCGTCTTGCCGGAGCCGCTGGGGCCTAGCAGCGAGATATACGCATTGTCGGGCAAAGAGAAATCTATCCTGTCCAGCGCGGGCGCCGCGCCATAGGACTTGGTGACTTGACTAAGCTGAAGAACGGTCGACACCGAATTCCCACCAGTTTCAAGGCAAGGACCATCCTTCGGGCAGAGCTCCGCCTTCGCCCGGATCACAAGTATCCGGACCTTCAGACGTCTGCCTGCGTTCGCGCATGATCACATGCGCGTCAAAGAGATGTTCCTTGGCGTTTCAAAGAGTTCCACCTGCGGCGCTTCTGACGAGCGCCTTGATGTTGAGAGCATTACATAAATGATTTTTGTATTCAATAGACTTTTTCGTGAAAATGCCGAACCCAGAAACACAAGTTAAACGAGGACGACCGGCGGAAGGCGGCGACGCTGGCGAACACCCTCGCCTCCGCGTAAAGTTGGCAATAAAGCAGCCATTACGGGCGCCAAAGCGTGACGTGCCGCATCCGGATAACATTCAGAAAATAGCGCCGATCGCGGCGCTATGGGTCAACAACCAGCAAAAAGAGATTCACCGCGCTCGCGCGAAAAACATATTTTGTATTCAATAGTCATTTATTTTTGCGCTATGTTAGAATTACAAAACGCGTAAGAGTGAGGCATCAGAACGACGTGAGTCCATTGCATCAGATGACCGAAAACCGTGCGCGCCCCAATGCGCAAAAGCGCTACGAGATCGCCGAGGATGTTCTGCGTGGCAATATCGAGGACAACACGCTGCCGCAGGGCGTGGTGCTGCTCGAAGGGCCGATCGCCGATATCCTGCAGATTTCGCGCGCGCCCGTGCAAAGGGCGCTGCAGACGCTGGAGAGCGAAGGGCTGGTACATCGCTTTAACGGACGCGGCTATCTCGTCGGTCCCGCCGGCCAGGGCATCGAGCCGAAGCGCACCGATATCAAGACCCTCGGCCTGACCATCCCGCGCCACGCAGACGAAGCCTTGCAGAGCCGCGCCTCCTGGGAACGCATCTACAATACTGTCGAGGCCGATGTCGCCGGCTGCGTCGTCTTCGGCCAGTACCGCATCATCGAGATCGAGCTCGCCGACCATTTCAACGTCAGCCGCACCGTCGTCCGCGATGTGCTGACGCGCCTGCGCGAGCGTGGCCTCGTGCGCAAGAACCAGTCGTCCCATTGGATCGCCGGCCCGCTGACGGCGCAGATGATCAAGGATCATTACGGCCTGCGCGGCATGCTGGAGCCGCAGGCGCTGGTCGCGGGAGCCAGCCGCGTCGACCGGGAGCGGTTGAACGATTTGTTTCTGCGCCTTTCCGATCTCGAACGGCACGAACCGGCGGATCATCTTGCGGCGCTGGAAGCTATCCATGCCGACTTCATCGACATCTGCATCCTTGCGACGCCGAACGAGCGGCTGAAGGAATCCATCCGCAATAACCTGCTGCCCGTCACGGCGACGGAGCGATTGCTGCGGCGCCTCGGCCTGCCCGGCGATCCCGCCATCATTACGGAGCTCCGCCTGATCGCGGAATTGCTGCTGCGAGGTGCTGTCAAGGCGGCGGCGGCGATGATGGAAAACCATCTCGAAGCCTCCGTCGACCGCACGATCGCGCAAATGAAGATCGTCGCGATCATCCCCGGTCCCGGCGTGACGGCCGCTTATCTTACCCGCGTTCTCGAGTGAGATGCAGGGGGGCTTTGACCTATTCCATCTGTGCCGGAAACGCGGGATCGAAGGGGCAGCCATCCGCTTGATCCCTTACGCCAGAGCAGCACGAAGGCGCGCAAGCAATGCTTGCCGGCCCGCCCGGGCCGCCAGCGCCTGATCCATGGTGACCTCCACGAATTGCGTCGGCATATGCGGCTGCAGTTGCGCGATCAGATCCATGTCGGCGGAGATCACCGTTCCCAGCATGAAATAGCCGCCGCCGGAGACGGCATCGCGATGCAGGATGATCGGCTCCGTTCCGCCCGGCACCTGGATCGAGCCATATGGATAGCAGCTGTCAACGATATTCGACGGATCCGAGCCTGCACCGAAAGGCTGCTTGCGCTCGACGAATTCGAGCTTGCGGCCGCCGCGGAAGCGATACCCCATGCGATCGGCCTCCGGCGCAACCTTCCATTGGTCGGCAAAGAAGTTGCTCTTCGTCTGCTCTGTCAACCGATCCCAATAGAGCCCCGGCAGAACCCGGAGCTCCGCCGGTGTACCGGGCTTGCGGCGCAGCTCCTCGGCAATGGATAGCCCCTCGTTCTTCATGGAACCGGAGCCAACGGGAAGCTCATCTCCGGCAGCGATAGCCTTACCATTCAGGCCGCCGAGAGCGCCGATCACATAGGTCGACCGGCTGCCTAGCGCTTCGGGAACATCGATGCCGCCCGACACCGCAATGCAGATCCGCGCCCCGGACCTCAGAAAGTCGAAGCTTACGGTCTGCCCTGCCCTGACCCTGAGTGCCGTCCATCCCGGTTGGAGCTCGCCGTCGATCCTGACGGGCATGTCGGCGCCGGTAACCGCAATCAGCGCATCGTCGAGAAATTCGAGCTTAGGCCCCATGAAGACGGCTTCAAGCCCGGCCGCACCCTCATCATTGCCGACGAGAAGATTTGCCGCCCGCATGGCGTAACGATCCATAGCGCCGCCGATGGGAATGCCGAGATGGAAATAGCCGGGCCGTCCGAGATCCTGAATCGTGGTGGAAAGGCCGTGATGAAGAACCTTAATGGCCATGCAGCGCGCCCTCCAGCTTGGCATTGTAGCCGTCTATATCGGCCTGGTATTGCCTGAGATCGAAACTGACGTCGCGGATCGGCGGCGCGAAGCGGCCTCTGTCGACATCCTCGACCGCCTGGTCGTATCCGTCGCGCTCGATCGGCCGGAACTTCACGATGTCGCCCGGACGGAAGAACACCATGAAATCGCGGAGATAGCTCGTCGTTTGCTTGGGGTCGAAGATCGGCATCGGCGTGATGCCGAACATCTGATAGCCGCCGGCCCCGCGCACCGAATAGATGCAGCCGAAGCAGCCGCCGTGTCCCACCGTCAACCGTGGCGTGTCGGTTCGCGGGCGCAGATATTTCGGCACCTCGATCTGCCGCTGCCGCTCCACCATCTGATACATGAACGGCAGGCCGGCAACGAAGCCGACCATCGAAACGAACCAGGGCGAGCCGGCATGAGCCGAAATGAAGTCCTCGACCGCATCATAGCCATTGATCCTGGCAGCGTAGTCGAGATCGGTCCCCGTCGGCTCCTGATGCCGCTCGCGGAAGCGCATCAGCGTCTCATGCGTCCAGGGATCATTGTAGAAAACAGGGATTTCGACGATGCGGGTGGTAATGACGGGGTCGGCCTTTTCGGCAGTACCCTCGATCGCCTTGACCTCGCGCAGGAGATCGTCCGGCTTGATTATGTCGGGATCGAACTTGATCTGAAAGGAGGCGTTGGCAGGGCAAATTTCGGTGACACCTTTGATGGCGCTCTCGCGCACCCCCTTGGCCATAGACAGGCTCTTGAAGAAGGCTTCGAGGGACATCTCGTCGCTGCATTCGACGAAGAGATGCTCGTCACCTCCGAACGTAAAGCGAGCAGGCATCAGGCAACCTCCGCCGATACGCCGTCAACCGCGGCAAAATCGGTCTCCAGCCAGGTTTCGAGAAAACGCGTATAGAATGCGCCCTTGCGCACGGAAGGATCACGCGCGAGCGCGAGATGCAGAGGGATCGTCGTCGGCAAGCCTTCGATCGTCAGATTGGAAAGAGCGCCGGCCAACCTGTCGAGGCAGGCATCGCGATCCTCGGCCCAGACGATGAGCTTGCCAAGCAGGGAATCGTAGAAGGGCGGCACGGTATAGCCGGCGTAGAGCATTGTATCGAAGCGGATGCCTTCGCCTTCCGGAATCGAGAGCCGCGTCACAGTGCCGGGCGCCGGCAGAAAGCCTCTGGCCGAGTCTTCGGCATTGATCCGGCACTCTATGGCGTGACCGCGCGTCCGGATATCGGATTGCGTCAGTGACAAGGAAGCACCGCCGGCCACCTTGAACATCTCCTGCACCAGATCGATGCCGGTAATCATTTCGGTCACCGGATGTTCGACCTGGATGCGGGTATTCACTTCGATGAAATAGAACTGCCTGGTATCCTCGTCGTAGAGATATTCGACCGTGCCTGCGCCGCGATAACCGACTTCCGCCGCAAGGGCGACGGCGCTGGCGCAAAGGCGCTGCCTGATGTCATCGGGCAGCGTGGAGGCCTGCGCTTCCTCCCACACCTTCTGACGGCGACGTTGCAGCGAGCACTCACGTTCGAAACAATGGACGAAATTCCGTCCATCGCCGAAAATCTGCACCTCGATGTGGCGGGCGCGGGTGATGACCTTCTCCATGTAGAGGCCGCCATCGCCGAAAGCGGCCGCCGCCTCCGCCGAGGCGAGCGGAAACTGTTCCCTGAGTTCGGTAAGCGACTGGACGATGCGGATACCACGTCCACCTCCGCCGGCGGCCGCCTTGATCATGACGGGAAAGCCGATGCGTTCGGCAATCGCTTCTGCAGCCGCGATATCCGCCACGCGACCATCACTTCCCGGCACCGTCGGAACACCCGCCCGCTTCGCAATCGCCCGTGCTGCCACCTTGTCGCCGAGCAGCCGGATGGCTTCGCCGCTCGGTCCAATGAAGATCATGCCCGCCGCCTCGACGGCATCGGCGAAATCTCCGTTTTCGGACAGAAACCCATAGCCCGGATGAATGGCATCCACGCCCGCCGACCGCGCCGCCGAAACGATGGCTTCGATGTTCAGGTAGGATCTCTTCGGGGCCGGCGAGCCGATATCGATTGCCTCGTCCGCAAGCTTGACCGCCAGCATGTCGGCATCAGCGGCACTATGAACCTGCACGGTGCGTATGCCGAGCGCTTTGGCGGCCTTTATGATCCTGACGGCGATCTCGCCGCGATTGGCAATGAGGACCGAGCGGATGGTCATGGATCCACCTCCGCTATGATCTGGCCGGCCATGATGGGCTCTTCATTATCGACGAGAAAGGTGATGTTCTTGCCATCGAGCCCAGCAGGGATCTGCTGGAAGGTTTTCATGACCTCGATGAGACCGATCGTATCGCTGGCCACAACGGCGTCGCCATCGACCTTGAAGGGAGGCGTGTCCGGGGAGGAAGCCCGATAGAAGGTTCCCGGAAGGGGTGATCTGATCTCAAGCTTGCTCATGGGACCTCCGCGCTGCGTCGCTGTTCAAAATCTGTGAAACGGGTGCAATCCTGATACCCTCGGCAATGAGCGCTTCTCGCATGTGGCGCACGATATCGAGCGCACCCAAAGTATCGGAATGAAAACAGATGGAATCGAAAGTGATCGGAATATCCGCACCGTTGACGGTCCGCACGACGCCTTCGGTGCAGGCTCTCACGACCTTGCGGGCAATTGCCCTGGGATCTGGGCGACCGACATCCCTGGTAAAGACGATCCAGCCCGTATCGCCATAATCGCGATCGGCGTAGAACTCACGCACGACAGGCTGGCCCGCCTCCTCAGCAGCAAGGCAAGTGGCCGACCCGTCCATGCAGAAGACGAACATGTTCGGCGCCACGGTGCGCATATATTGTATGAATATCTGCGAGAGATCGGCGTTCGCCGCCAATTCCATATAGAGAGCGCCATGCGGCTTCACATGCTGCACGGGCACGCCATAGCGTCTGGCAAACTCGCGCAGCGCACCGACCTGATAGATCAGATCGTTGACGATCTCGCGGCTGGTACCGTTGATCTTGCGCCGCCCGAAGCCCTGGAGGTCATTGTAGCCGGGATGAGCACCGACGCCGACGCCGTGGGCGGCTGCCAGCCGCACGGTCTCGTCCATGAGATTGGGATCGCCGGCGTGAAACCCGGTGGCAATATTGGCCGAACTGATGAGTGAGATAAGCTCCTCGTCATGCGCATCGCCGATCCGCCATCGGCCGAAGGCCTCCCCCATGTCGCAATTGATATCGACAACTTCTTTCAAATGCCTTCCCTCGCACCTGCGCCCCAACCGGGACCGATATTTGAACGCTAGAGGCAAAGGCCGCCTTTGAAAAATACAATTTTCAAAGGCATGATATCTGATAAACTGATATCTATGCTTAAAATTGCGTCATGAAATATCTTGCAATATCAATTACATATTAAAATTGCGCACGCTTTTGTCGAAAATCAGCTCGTTTTAGATCCATGAAATCTGAATCGCAGTAGATGTTTTCAGATAAATAGATAGGAAGAACATCATGAGCTTGAGCCTGCGGCAGCTTCGCTACTTCGTCGCGACGGCGGAATATGGACAAATCTCGCACGCGGCCGTCAGCCTGTCGATCTCCCAATCTGCCGTCACTGCGGCGATCAAGGATCTCGAACTTACCGTCGGCGTCTCTCTGTTCAACCGCACGCCACAGGGTATGGATCTAACCACGGCAGGCCGGCAATTCCTGTCCCATGCCTATGAAATTCTGGCCAAAGTCGACGAGGCGACCCATCTCAACCTCGTCAGCAGCGACATCGAAGGCGAGCTCGTCGTTGCCGCGACCTATACCGTTATCGGCTATTTCCTGCCGATGCATATCGAGCGTATCCGCCGTCTCTATCCGAAGCTGAAAATCCAGCTCTACGAGGTCAATCGCGAGTCAATCGAGGAAGGCTTGCTGACCAACCGCTACGACATTTCGGTCTTGCTGACCTCGAACATCCTCAATCCGATGCTGATGACCGAGACGCTTCTGAGTTCGGTCAGGCGTCTCTGGCTGCCGGCCGGCCACGAGCTGCAACGTCGCGACGGCATCGGTCTGCGTGAAATCGCCGAGGAACCCTACATCATGCTGACGGTCGATGAGGCGGCACATTCTTCGCTGCGCTACTGGAGCCGAAGCCCCTATCAACCAAAGGTGCTCCTGCGGACCAGTTCGATCGAAGCCGTCAGATCGATGGTGGCGAACGGCCTCGGCGTCGCTATTTTGTCGGACATGGTGCACCGCCCCTGGTCGCTTGAGGGAAGGCGCATCGAGACCGTGAACATCCAAGATCCGGTTCCGCCTATGGATGTGGGGCTCGCGTGGCGAGCCAATGTCGAGTTCAGCCAGCCCATGCTTGCCTTCAGGCGTTATTTCCAGCAGGCCTACAGCCTGCCGGGTACGAATTCCTGATCCGATCGGTTGGCAATCCAACTCCTCGTTCGAGGCACAACTGTATTTAGAGCGTGCGGCTCGACCATAGGCGCTGCGAAGCCGTTACTGTACCAGCACAGGCTGCGTGCATCTTGCGTCGGTAACGCTCACATCGGCTTGCCCGATACCAAGACCGAGGAGGCCGAGTAGGCCGTACAGAACCTGATCGAGGGGCGCGGTCACGACTGACAGCGTATCGGCAACGGCTGAAAGCACCCCCGACGGCGTTCCAATGGTCAAGATGAGCAATTGGATGGTGATCGTCGCGTTTTTCAGAAGCGACGAGACCGTGGACGTCAGGACAGTACTGGTGGAAACCGTCTTGATCGTACCTGCCGAAATCTCCGAAGGCTGAAAGTTCAATCGTGTCGGGCTCATATTAGCGATATCGACCTGCGCACTCGCAATCACTTTGAGAAGAAGGGAATCGATGATCGCAGCCGGCGTTACCCGCGGCTCAGAGCCGAAGTTTACGAAAGCAGACGTATTGACGTCACCAAGATCTACCTCGGCAACACCGGGCACGGCGTCTATCCCGACGACCGCGTTTGGCATGGAACCGCCGACACAGGTGATCGAGGCAAGCTTGGCTTCCGCGGGAGCAAGCTCGATATAGAGGGGAACCCTGAGCTTCAACCCGGCGATCAGCGACAGGCCGGTGACGGCGACTTCGAGCGCGGCACGGACTTGCGGCGTACGAACGATCGTGCCCGGAGCGCCCACGGCAAGGGCCGGCGTCTGCTGGGACATTTCCCCGATCGCCAGCGTCAGCTTCGCGGTCGCGACGCCTGGCAGAGCGGCCCCGAGATCGATCGCGATCTGTCTTTGCTGGTTGGCAGCCATTGCGGTCGCCGAGATCAAATCCAGCACGTTCATGGTGGCCGTCAGATTGGGGGAGGTGCCGACGACATTGCTCCCCAACGGACCGAGATTCACGATATCCTGCAGCTTGACGGTCAGCTTCGTTGTGCCGAGCGTCTTGCCGAGATTGTTGATGAGGGTCACGACTCCGGTCGAAAGATTGGTCGACTTGCCAAGAGCGCCGAGAATCTTGTCATAGGTGACGTCAGTTGCCAGAAGCTCGTTATAGCTCACGCCAGTAAGCTTGAGATCCGTAGCCAGCAGATTGAGAAAGCTCAGAAGATTGACATTCGCGCTGACAAGCGACTGATAATCGGCGACTTTCAGAGAGATTTGCGTTCCTAGCAACGTGCCAAGGAGCTGGTTCAGAATACCGCCATTGAGGCTCGCAAGCCGCGATCCCACCGAAAAGGCAGCCAGACGCTCGCTGGACGCGGTGCCCGTCGCGCTCAAGGTCGGCGGCGTGGCAAAGGCGGAAGCGAAAGGCATCACCGCCTTTTGGGTCAATGTCACCTTGACGGAATCATACGGCGAGGTTCCCGTGGAAGAGAAGCGGTTTGCAAGGGGGATCGATGTATCTGCCGTGTAGGTGCCGAGGACCAGATTGGCCATGGTCTCATATTGACCGGAGTTGGCCGCAGCTGCGGTGACGAGCCCGTTGCTCGTCATATAGTTGCTGCCGGAGGCAACTGCCGCGGTCGTGCCATTGCTCTGGAGATTGTTCAGAAGCGCAGTCCGCGCATTTGCGATATCGGAAGCAGCCGATATCGCGCCGATGTCGCTCAATTGCTGCAGGCGCCGTTGCTGCAGCGTCATCATGCCGTAATCGATGCCGAGGCCAAGGCAATAGAGGATGAGGGGCGAGACGAGCGCAGTCGTGATGGCGACGTTTCCTCGCCTGTCCCGCAGAGAAGCGAGCCGACCGAGAAGCCGCTGCATCAGAGACCTCCGAGCCGGATGGTCGAATAGCGGCGGATGGTTTGATCCGGCATCGCAAAGGTATAGAGGTTCCAGATCGGAAGAGCCGACGCGTCATAGCTGGCGCTGACCGTGAATTGATTGACATTGGTCGGGTCGGTGGCGACGGTTATCGTCAACTTGCTCTTGTCGATGAAAGCGTCGTTGATCGTCGAATTGGTGACGAAGCTTTGAACCAGCTGGCTTCGCTCGTCCGCCGACAACCCGGCGATTGCCGTGCGAGCAGCGTCGGCCGTCAATTGCTGCAGCGAATGAGCGGCGGTAAGATAGATGGCAAAGGCAACCAGCGTGAGAAGCAGAAGGAAAAAAAGCGGCGCGATGAGAGCGAATTCGACTGCTGCGGCGCCCTCTTTCTCCCTGTTGAAATGAGAAACACGATACATGGTCCTGTCTCCTTCAATCGACCTTCATCTGCGCGATGACAGTCGAGGAGACCTTAGGCTTCGGACGTTAATTTTATATTTCTAAATAAGATATTTTCTAATATTATTTATATCTTAAAGATATCGAATACTTAACCAAATCATTATTTCACTGAGAATAATCAGCCTTGGCAAAATCCTGAGCATGAAAAACTTGCCAGATAGAATATTAGCACCATGACCTTCCGTTTGCAGTCGATGGAAATCTTTCCTTTCCAGCCGCTGCTTCTCGCCCGCGCCGCACCTTCGACAGCGCCAGCCTTTTCGATGCCCAGATCAATAGCAGACATCTACTTTTTCTTCGGCACCAGATCCCAGCCGCCCTGGATGTTTCTCACGAAACGGCAGTTTCCTTTGTAATAGGTGACGGCACCCGTCCGATCCACCTTGATAGACGTGGGCGGCAATTGCGTCGCTGCCTTCAGCCGCTCGACCATGTCAAGCGCCTCCTGCCTCTTTCCCGCGCGGATCAGCGCCATCAGTTTCGACTCTTGTTTCATCCTCTGTACTCCCGTTGATGGAGGTCTAAGGGCGGGCGGAACTTGCGATTTGTCAGTCCTATTTGCATATCGATCACCCCACTCGGCGTTGCATGAGCAGCGAACGCAGTGCCACGGCCACCACGCAGACGCTGGAAACAAGGAAGATTGCGCCCGACATCGCATAGATCGTCGGCGACGCGCCGGCATTCATCTTGCCGAACAGCACGACCGGCAAGGTGTTCTGGCGGCCTGCCAGATAGAAGGCGCGCGTGAATTCGTTAAGGGACAGCAGGAACGAAAAGATGAAGGCGCTGACGAGGCCGGGCCGGATCAATGGCAGGGTAATATCCCAGAACTGCCGGAAGCGTCCGGCACCGAGATCGTCCGCCGCCATCAGGTAGGTCCGCTTGACCGCGGCAAAGCTCGTCAGGATGACGATAAAGGCGAAGGGCATTGCCCATAAAAGATGGCCGGCAATGACAGTCAAAGCCGATGCCTTCACGCCGGCGCGGCTGATCACGGTCGAAAGCGCCAGCCCCTGGATGACGCCTGGGACGAACATCGGCAGCAGCACTGTCAGGAACCAGAGGCTGCGCCCGCGATGAAGCTCGCGATGCGCCAGCACCGCGCCGAGCGACAGCAGCGTCGCAATGACGGCCGTCGCAAACGCAATAACGATCGACTGGCCGAGCGCGGCGATGGGCGCGCTTTCCGAGCCGAGTGCGAGGTACCATTTCGGGGTAATGTCCGAGAAATGCGGCAGCCCCGGCTGCAGCGCCGGGCTGAACGAGACACCGAGCAAATAAAGCGGCGGCGCATAGATCACGATGAGACCGAAGATGGTCAGCGTCCAGATGACGATGCGCGGGGTTGCTCCTTCCCTGACGATCATTGGCCTCGCTCCTCGAATAGCGAGGAGAGGCCGAACAGGGCATCCCCGATCAGCACCAGCCCAAAGACGATGACGAGCATCAGAGTCGAAATCGCAAAGGCGAGCGGAAAATTGGCGACGCGCATGACGTCGTTGATCATCACCGAGACGATTGAAGCGCCGGCACCGCCGAGCATCTGCACCTCCGTCGAGGAGCCGGCAACCATGACGAAGACGAACAGGAAGCCAGCGAAGACGCCGGAATAGGTCAGCGGCAGCAGGACGGTGCGGACCATCGTCCAGAACCCAGCGCCGAGATCGCGCGAGGCCGCAAGCGCGATCGTATCGACGCGGCGCATGGAAAGCAGGATGGGGAAGGTCGCGAACGGCAGATAGGAGGCGACCAGCCCGACGATGACAGCGAAATTGCTGAACAGCAGCCAGTCGAGCGGCGCATCGGTGATGCCAGCCTGCTGAAGGAGCGTGTTGATGACACCGGTACGGCCGAGCAGCAGCCGCCAGGAGAAGGAACGAATGAGATAGGACGTGAAAAACGGGATGGTAAGCAGGGCCGCAAGCACGACAGACAGGGTGCGGCCAGCCAGGAAATACATCGCATAGGCGGTGGGATAGGCGATGATGAGGCAGATAGCTGATGCCAGGAACGCCTTGCCAAGGGTGGACAGGAACACGCTCCACCGCCCGGCCTCCAGAATGGCGCCGTAAGCGGCGAGGCTGAATTCCGGCTTGATCCAATAGGTGGCGGAATCCCAGGCGCAGAAGCTCCACACGATAACGAGAACGAGCGGCGCAAGGCCGAGCACGAGGATCGCCGCAAGCGGAGCAGCAAGCAATAGAACTGGTGTCTTCATGGTCTAACCCTCTCCTTTCTCTCGGCGTGGATACCGTTGGCTCGGGGCCGACCTGTCCTTCGACAGATGTGCCAGCCCCGATCCATCGTGTTAAATCAGGCGTTGCGCAGCTTCTGCCACCACTCCTCGTAGAGTTGGAAATTGTCCGGGCGGCAATTCTGCCAGTAGACCTTTCCGGAGAACTTGGCCTTCACATGATCGGCGAGCTTGGCGACGTCATCGGCCTTATATTCATCCGGATGGGCCTTGGCGTAGGCGAGGTTGTTGTCGGTCGGCACGAGATAGCCACGCGCCTTGCCGAGCTCGCAACCGTAGAGGCCGGCAAGCAGGCCATCGACGAACTTATGGGCGACGTCGGCCTTGCCGCGCTCCGTGGCGCCCTTCAGCAATACCGTATTGTTGCCCCAGCCTTCGTAGCCTTCGACGGGAGCTGCATACTCCACCTGAAGCCCGCGCTTGCGGCCCTCATAGACGATCGGCTCCCAGCCGGTCATGGCGTCGACCTCCTCGTTCGCCACCAGCTGCACGCCCTGTTCCCAGCCATTCCAGAAGGTGCGGAACTGGCCATCCTTCTTGTGCTTGATCAGGAACTCCATGACGAGACCGAGCTCGGATTCCGTCAGGTTGCCCGGCTCCTTGATCGGCTTGTTCTCGGCTTCCTTCAGATAGATGGCGGTGAAGATGGCACTGTTGATCCACGCATCTTCCATCGCGACACGACCCTTCAACTTAGGATCGAAGATGACACCATAGCTGTCGACCTTGCCGAGCTTGTCGGGGCGGTAGATGATGGAGTCGGCGTTGACGACGGTGGGAATGCCGTACTGCTTGCCCTCATAGGTCAAGGTCGGGATATCCTTGGCCCATTGCCAGATGCCGGCGAAATTCGAGATCTTGGAGACGTCCCAGGGGGCAATCAGACCCTGCTTGGCAAGCTCGCGCTCGGCGCCGCCCTGAAAGCCGCCGACATCGAAGAGATCGTTGGCATTGCCGGCAGCAAGGCGCGCGACCACCGGCCCGACATCGTTGCCGTTATCGGTAAACTCGGGCGAAACGCCACTTTGGCGAGTAAACTCCTGCCATTTGTCGCCGATATCGAGCGTGGCGGTGCCCCAGAATGCAACCGCAGCATCATCGGCCATGGCACTCGTTGCAGAAAGCCCGCCAACGGTGAGTGCGGCTGCACCCGCGCCCATCAGCTTGAGCATGTCACGGCGCTGCATGTTACTCCTCAAGGCGGAGGAGACGAGATTATTGCTCTTGTTCATCGTGTCATTCCCTTCCCTCATTTTTCGCTTGTGTCAGCTATTCGGGTTCTACTCATCGCCTCCAGCCAGAGCCGGTATTCCGGAACGGTCGATCAGGAGCGCAGCACCCGGCTTTAGACACACGCGCACGCTTTCGCCCGGCAAGGGCGGAGTCGCGTCCGCGCTAGTCGTTAACACCACGCGCTGGCTGTCGGCGAAAGCGAGCGTAACGTCATGGCTGAGTCCGCGATAGATGCTTTCGACAACCTTAAGTTCAATTATTTCGCCCGGCTCTTCGGCAGCCGGGATCAGCTCAATTCGGTCCGGGCGGATTGCGACAAGCGCATCGGACGGAGGCGCCGCTCCGGAAAAGCTCGCACCGATGCGCTGTCCCGCAACCGTAACGAGAGCCCTGCCGCCTGAAACCGAAATGCTTTCGGGCCTGAGGAGCGTATCGATGCCGACAAAACGGGCAACGAAGGCATTGGCCGGTGCCTCGAAGAAGCGCGACGGCACATCGGTCTGCTCGATCCGCCCCTTGTGCATGACAGCCATCCGATCGGAAAGGCTGAGCGCCTCGTCCTGATTGTGGGTAACCAGGATAAAGGTCGCACCGGTACGCTTGTGAAGGCGGCCGAATTCGTCGCGCATCTGCTGGCGCAACCGCTCGTCAAGCCCGGTCAGAGGTTCGTCGAGCAGAAGAATGCCCGGTTCCATGACGAGCGCGCGAGCCAGCGCAACGCGCTGGCGCTGGCCGCCTGAGAGGAGATTGACGTCGCGATCCGCAAAACCCGAAAGTTCGACGAGGTCCAGTGCGCCATCGACCTTGCTTTTCAGGGCGGCTCCGGCCAACCCGCGCAACTTCAGCCCATAGCCGACATTCTGGGCGACATTCATATGCGGAAAGAGCCCGAGCGACTGGAAAACGGTATTCACCGGCCGGCGGTTGGCCGGAACATCTGCCACGTCCCTTCCATCGAAAAGCACACGGCCCGAGGTGGGCTTGTCGAAGCCGCCGATCAGCTTCAGCAGAGAACTCTTGCCGCAACCGGACGAGCCGAGCAGCGTAAAGAACTCCCCTGCCCTGATGTCGAGCGTCACGTCGTCGACGGCACGCGTCGGCCCGTAATTTCTGACGATATGGTCGAGACCGATCGCTATCGCCATGCTAGACGCTTCCCCCATCGCGTTCGCGGATGAGCAGCAAGCCCTCCTCGCTCACTTCCAGTTCCTGTCCGGCAACAACCAGCGATGTCGCGGTTGCCTCCTCGATGATGAGAGGGCCGGCAATTCTCTCGGAAGACGGCAGTCGCATGCGCTCGTAGACCGGGCAGGACACCCAACCGGTCGTCCCGCCGAAATAGACCTCGCGACGACCCTTGAGGGCTGCATCCAGCGACCGCCCGGTGCGATCGAGTTTCGGAATGGCAATGACCGGGCCGTGGAGCACAGCCTCCAGATGGATCATGGTAATCTCCACCGGCGAAGCGGGCAGGCAGAAGGTATAGGCGCGCTCATGCGCGGCATGGAAGCGTTCCGCAAAGCTTTCAGCATCGTCTTCCATTTCGAAGGGGGCGAAGACGCCGTGCTCCTGTCCGCGATACCGAGCTTCGACGCGGCAGGCGTAGCGTATCTCAGCCGCATCGCCTTTGGAGAAATATCTGACTGCCTCACGCTTCAGCTCGTCGAAACGACGCTTCAGATTGCTGACGGCTTCAGGACCAAGGGGCGAGAACCACGTGCTGCGGAAATCGGCCCGTGGCTCCGCCGCCAGCATTCCCCAGGCCGAAAAGATGCCGGGATGCGGCGGCACGACTGTCATCTTCACACCGAGATCACGCCCGAGGCGGGCGGCAAGCGCCGGCCCCGCGCCCCCGGAAATGACAAAAGCGGCATCGCGCGGATCGTGTCCGCGCTGGACGGTTACCAGCTTCAACGCATTGATCATCGACGCATGCGCAATCTCGACGATCGCGAGCGCCGCATCCTCGACCGATAGCTCCATCGGCTTGGCAACCGTCGCGATTGCCGCCGTAGCCTTGGACTTATCGAGCTGCATCTGGCCGCCCGCGAAGCTTGCCGGATCGAAGATGCCAAGCGTCAGCAAAGCATCGGATAGCGTCGGCTTGTCGCCGCCACGGCCATAGCAGGCAGGCCCGGGTGTCGAGCCAGCACTTTCCGGGCCGACGCAGAGCGCTCCGCGCTCATCGATGCGGGCAATCGAGCCGCCGCCGGCACCGATTTCGACGATATCGACCACCGGCACCTGCACCGGATAGCCGGGTGCGATGCGGGTGTGCTCGAGCTTGTATTCGCTGTCAAGCGTCGGGCGGCTATCGTGGATCAGCGAGCATTTCGCCGTCGTGCCACCGACGTCGAGCGACAGCACTTCGGATTCGCCAAGCACGGTGCCGATACGCGCGGCACCCGCCACACCGCCGGCCGGCCCGGATTCGACCAATGTCAGCGGGCTCGTCTGTGCTTGATCGAAGGTGGAGATGCCGCCGTTCGACTGCATGGCATAATAGGGGCAGGTGAGATCACGCTCGGTCAGCGCGCTTTCAAGCCGCGCAAAATAGCGCTTGATGATCGGCTGCACATAAGCGTTAAGCACGGCCGTATTGGAACGCTCATATTCCCGCCATTGACGGGAAACCTCGTGGCTGGCGCAAACCGTGACATCCGGCAGCGCTTCGGCGATCGCCTTGGCACAGACGATCTCATGCTCGGGATTGGCATAGCT
This sequence comes from Martinezella dioscoreae, assembly GCF_009176305.1. Lineage (GTDB taxonomy): Bacteria > Pseudomonadota > Alphaproteobacteria > Rhizobiales > Rhizobiaceae > Rhizobium > Rhizobium dioscoreae. The sequence continues at coordinate 476,401 of NZ_BLAJ01000002.1, forward strand.
GTGGAGGAAGACGACGGCGACCGCCTCGACCTTGCGAGCGCGGCATTCACGGACGATCGGCTCGATATCGCCAAGCTCGATGGGCGTCAGCACCCGGCCTTTGGCATCCATGCGTTCGCGCACCTCGAAGCGCAGGCTGCGCGGCACAAAGGCTTCCGGGCTCTTGAACTGGAGATTGTAGAGATCGGGGCGATTGCCGCGGCCGATTTCCAAGACGTCGCGAAAGCCGGCGGTCGTCACGAGCGCCGTGCGGACGCCCTTTCGCTCCGTAATCGCGTTGATGACGGTTGTCCCGCCATGCGCAAAGAAAATCACGTCGCGCGCCGAAAGCCCGTCCTTCTTCTCGGCAAGCTCGATTGCCGCAAGCACACCTTCGGATTGGTCGTGAACGGTCGTCAGGCTCTTGGCGGTAAAGATCTCGCCCGTGCGCTCATCATAACCGACGAGGTCCGTAAAGGTACCGCCTACATCCGTCGCCAGTCTGATCATGACGCCATACCCTCTTCATATCCATAGAGGCTGCGCGCCATCTCGCTGGTGATATAGCCATCTTCGACATCGCGGCGGACCTGTTCCCGTTCGCGAGCACCCGGGTCACCCCAGCCACCGCCGCCGCCTGTAATGATCCGCACGAGATCGCCGCGCTTCAGCTCGATATGCGGTTCGCGGCCGAAATTACGGACCTTTCCGCCGCTCTCTTTCAGCTGCAGAAGATTGATGCTGCCGGATTTACCACCTTCTATTCCCCAGGGAGGCGTATCCGTTCGCCCAAAGCTGCAATAGGCGGAAGCACCGTCCCCGAGGATTTCATAATCGCGAATGACACCGAAACCTCCGCGACGGCGGCCCGCACCCGATCCCCCTTCCACGTTCAGCCCATAACGGCGCACGAGCAAGGGAAAGCGCGCTTCGATGACCTCGACGGAGTAATTGTAGGTATCGCCATCGGTAAGCGCGATCAGCGCATTGGCGCCATCGCCGTCCCTGCTCGCGCCCCAGCCGCCGTGTTGCGGCTCGATATGGATGAATGGCTGCCCCGCCTCGTCCTTGCCGGAAACATAGAGGACGCAGAGGCTTGTATAGGAACCGGCGGAAAAGCGCTCCGGCATAAGCTTTGCAAGGGCCTTCCAGACGAGTTCGGAAGCATGCACCGAACCCTCATAATACCAGCCCGTCGGAGAAGGCTTCTCGGCGGTAAAAACCGAACCTTTCGGCGCAATGACGGAGAGCGGCCGGAACCAGCCCTCATTGGAGGGTGCCTGTGGTGCGACCAGCGCCTTGAAGATGGTGCGCACCGCCGACTGCAGCGCGCCCGCCGCACAATTGATCGGGCCTGCGACGGCTGGCGGGCAACCGGTGAAATCCGCCGTCAGGCGATCTCCGGAAATCGTGACGGCAACCTTGACCGAAATAGGATCGGTAGTGACGCCATCGCCGTCAATGATATCTTCCGCCTCATAGATCCCGTCCGGCAATGCGGCTATGGCGGCGCGCGCCTGCTTCTCGCTGACCGACAGGAGGTGATTAAACGCGGTTTCGACGACATCGGTGCCATATTTGTGCGCAAGCTCGCCCATCCGGCGCGCAGCAACACGGACGGTCGCCACCTGAGCCGTGAGGTCGCCGATCGCGACTTCGGGCAGACGAACATTCTCGCGGATGATGCGCAGGACTTCGCCCGAGAAGCGATCGCTGCGCACCACTTTGACGCCCGGCAACCTCAGTCCCTCTTGGAAGACAGAGGTGGCGTTCGGCGCAAGAGAACCTGGAACCGAGCCACCGACATCGAGATAATGGGCGACATTGATGGCATAGGCCAATATCCGGCCACCGAAGAAGATCGGCTTGACGATGGCGAAATCGCAGGCATGCGTGCCGCCGGAATAGGGATCGTTCGTAAGCAGGATGTCGCCATCTTCCAGATCATCGCCGTAGAGCGCGATCAGCGATTTGACCTGCGTGCCGAAGGTGCCGGTGAACAGGGTGATGCCGTTCATCTGCGCCACGAGTTCACCGTCACGGGTGAGGAGACCGCAGGCGAAATCAAGCACTTCATAGATCACCGGGCTCATCGAGGTCCTGGCCATGACCACGCCCATCTCGTCGACGGTGGCTGCCAGCTTGCCCTCGATAATCTCTTGCGTCACCGGATCGACGACGATCACGAATCTTCCCCTCATTATTATATTCGCACGCGTGCAGATTAGGTGTTTTTTCGTCCGTCGATAGCCTTCCCGATGGGTGGGCGGGCGCCTCAAAACCTACCCGAACGGGTAGGTCAGCGATCGAGCATGCCCTTTTGACGCGCTGCCGTCACGGCCGCAGTCCGCGTCGAGACATTGAGCTTGGCAAAGATATTGCGCAGGTGAAACTTGATCGTATTGTCGGACAAGGCCAGATTCCGGCCGATTTCCTTATTGGAAAGCCCAGAACTCAACAGCTCCAACACCATGCGTTCCCGGCCGGTGAAGGCATAGCCGCCATCATCGGCGGCAGGTTCGTGCACCGTCTCACCACTCATGAGCAGAGACTGGAGACGCTTTCGAGGAACGTTTGCGACAGTTGGATGATTGGCGAGTGCGCGAAGCTCGCCCAGTCCCGCGGAGTGATCGAGATGAAGCAGCGCCCGGTAGTCGTCGAGGGGGGTCGTCAACACGAGATCGGAAAGGCTGGCGGCGGCGAGATCCGCGCGGCCTTCCGCAAGAAGGATCCCTATTTCGATGAGAGCAAGCTCGATCGCGCGCGGGACATGCGGACGTTGCGACTGACCCATCCTGAACTGATCAAAGACCTCGCGCGCCTTAACCTTCTCACCAAGAGCCAGATAGGCGCGTGTCCAGAAGATCGCCGGCGTGGCTCCGCGCAGATGGATGGCCAGCGCATTGGCGCGATCTGAAACGATTGCCTGCATGCCGAAGCCGTTGGCCTCGGCATGCCGGATTGCCTGATCGAGATCGCCCGATGCCATGAGCAGCATGGCACGTTCACCGTCAATCAATCGCGTCAGCCGATCGAAGCCGCGCCGCCGTGCCACGGCGCGAATGCGATCCATCGCTGCATGGGCGGAAAGCAAATCCTCGCGCATGCGCAGGATCCGTTGCTCGGCCATGAAGCCCGCAGCCAGAAGGTCAAACCAGGTATCATGAAGCTCAAGGTGAGGCAGCGCCCATCCGAGCATCTCCGCTGCTGGCTCCACCTCGCCGCGCATCGACAGAACCTCGGCCTTCAACACCTGGCCGACGGCATCGAGATCGCTGCCCGGACCGATATTGGTCTGCGCTTCGCAGATCAGCTCTTCGTAGGCCGACAGAGCGCTCGCACAATCACCGGAGAGAAAGAAGGCCTGGCCGATATGGGTATAAAGGTGCATGGCGCCGAAATCGGCGCCACCGTCGCGAAAGGCGCGAATGGCCAGATGCCCGTAGTGCAATGCCCGGTCAAGCTCGCTGCGGATCAGGAAATTGTAGGAAAGCATGTTGAGGGCCAGCGCCCGATGAATGAGCTCCATTCCATCCGGCTGCCGCAAATCATCTTCAAGTGCGGAAAGATCGGCCGCCGTCGCCCAGTGATCCGTATAAAGCGCCAGAAGGATACGCACGACGCGCAGGTCCTTTGCCAAGGTCGGGTCTGCAGCAGCGGCCCGTTCGGCGATGACAAGATAATGATTGGCCGCAGCAAGCTGCGCCGCCTTGGCGTTGAAGATCGAGAGCCCAAGTGTTGCAAGCGGAAAGCGGACGAGATCGATTTCCGAGGCGCGTCCGCTCAAGGCCTGAAAGAGCGTCGCGCCGCCGCGGGTGGTGGCATAGACACGCCGCCAGCCGCCGGCTGTTTCGACGATGCGCGCGGCAAGATTGGCGTCGCCCGCCGCAAGCGCATGATGCACGGCCCGATCTATGTCGCCCTGCGCCTCAAACCAGTGGGCGGCACGATTGAGCGCAAGATTGGCATCGATACCCCTGCGGCTGGCGGTCTTCTTCAGGAACTCGTTGAAGACCGGATGAAACCGCATCCAGTTGCCGGGGCCTGCCAGCAGTGTGACCGGGAGTGCGTAGTCAGCCAGCCTCTCGCTGAGATCCGCCTGCTCTCTGCTTTCCAGCACGGCTTCAAGCAACGAATGATTGAAGGCCGGAAGGGCGGCCGTGCCGATGAGAAACTCACGTATGTCTTCAGGCAGATGTGCGAACACCTGCTCCGACAGGTAAGAGCCCATGTCAGCACCGCCGCCATCGAACGAAGCCAGAATGCTGTCGCTCTCCTCCGATTCCGATACGAGCAGACTCACCATCTGCAGCGCGACCGCCCAGCCTTCGGTCCGGCGATTGAAGGAACCCACCTGTTCCTCTGTCAGATGAGTGCCCTTACCGGCGAAAAGCTCTCCCGCTTCGGCATCGGTAAAGCCAAGCTCGGCAACACCGAACTGTTTGAACTCACCACGCAACCGCAATGCGGAGAGCGGAAAGCGCGGCGGGCTGCGGCTGACCAGCACCAGCTTGACGTGTTCGAGCGAGAGGTCGGCGAGGATCTTCGCCATCAGCGCCTCGGTCGCATCCGTCTGAGCGAAATGATAGTCGTCGAGAAAGGCGACGAGCGGCCCCTCGATCTTGCGCAGGCGCGTCGCCAGCACGGAAAGCAATGCCGCCGCAGGCAGGTTGCCGGCATCCGCGCCATCCTCATGAAGCAGCGTCTGCAGGGCATCGATCAACGCGAGCAGAAAGGCTTCCTGATTGGTATGTTCGGCATCGAGCGACACCCAGCAGAGCTTGACACCATCCTCCTTCAACAGCTCGTACCATTGAACGGCAAGAGAGGTCTTGCCATATCCGGCAGGTGCGACAATGGTCGTCAAACGGCGCAGTCCGGCCCGCCGGAGCTGCCGCAACAGGTCGCTACGTCTGATTGTTTGCTGCCCACTTGATGGGGGAGCAAATCGATTCTGTCCACTCATGGGGCGGGATGATGCTGTCTTGGCCGGCAGTTTGCAACCCACGCGAAAACGTTTGCAAAGCCGGGTTTTCCCCAGCTTTCGAAAGACAGCGCCTTACAGGCACTGGTTGATGCCCACACAAAATTGCAACGGCACAACTGAGGCTTTCCGGAATAAGGGTCGCCAGGGCTGGAGGTGACTTCCGCCGCCCTATGAATGCGCTCGAACGGACAAAATTTTGCCGTTTCCACCTATAAACGGTCCGTTAGGGATTTATTGACCATAATTGGAGGGTATAGCGATGCCGCGGACGCGGCGCCTCTGATTTCTGTTTCTCTTAGCAAGGGCGAAAGTCGTATCCGTGCATCACGTGATCTTTTCCATTCCGGCGACGGTTTTCGCCACGACTTTCTCATTCGTCGCTTGCCGGGTGGCGCTGATCGCAATGCTGGTGCTCGGTGCTTTTGCCGGCACCGCGGCGGCCGAGGATCGGGCACTCAAGCTCTTCTTCACCCATACGGGGGAAAGAGCGACCATCGTCTTCAAACGCGGCGGCAAATATGACCCGCGGGGCCTTGCTCAAATCAATCGTTTCTTACGCGATTGGCGAAAGAACGAGCCGACCAGGATCGATCCGGAATTGCTCGATCTCGTCTGGGAGGTCTATCGCCGCAGCGGCGCCAACGAGGCCATTCACGTCGTCTCGGCCTACCGCTCTCCCTCGACCAACAGCATGCTGCGCAACCGCTCGCGCAGCTCCGGCGTTGCCAAACACAGCCAGCATACGCTCGGCAAGGCGATGGATTTTTACATTCCCGGCGTGAAGCTTGCGAGCCTGCGCGCGATTGCCATGCAGATGCAGATCGGCGGCGTGGGCTTCTATCCCAATTCGGGCTCGCCCTTCGTGCATCTCGATGTCGGCAGGGTGCGAGCCTGGCCGAGAATGTCGCGCCAGGAACTCGCGCGGCTTTTCCCGAATGGGCAGACGCTGCATGTGCCGGCAGATGGCAGACCGCTGCCGGGCTATGATGTGGCGGTCGCCCAATCCAAAAAGCGGCCATCTCAAATGAGCAGCAGGATCGCAGCCGTCGTGGATGACGATGACGACGCCGGGTCATCGATAGCGTCGCGCAATGACACGCCCGACCGTAGCCTTCTCACCAGCATGCTGCCGACGCCCAGGAGCCGGGCCCTGACTGGACTGGAGCTTCAGCTCAGCAAGCGAGTGACCGAAGAAAACAAGAGCCAGCCCTTTGCCGATCTTGCGGCCTATGCCGTTCCGCTGCCGGCTTGGCGGCCGACCAGCAGCATCGTCGTTGTCCCGACGGCCGCACCGGAGAGACCCGCCCCTCCCGCTGTGTTCGCCAGCCTGATCGTGGGACGCAGCGACGCCGGAAAGCTCGTAGTTTCGGACAATGCGAAGAATACAGCCGATAGCGCCATGGCAAAGATGCAGCCAATGGAGCGCCTGCCAAGCTCTGCCGTGCAGGACGTATCCGGCGGCGTCGGAGCCATGTCGACCGGAGCCATCGTCGCCTGGGCCTTGCAACCGCCGGGCATGGCAGTCGACATGACGCTCCCGAGCCTCGTCAGCGCGCCCATTCCGATGCATGACGACATGGCGGAGGCCCAGGCCGAAGCGTACGATGGCGACGACTTCGATGTCGAACGTTTCGGTTTCGAAGGCTGAAGCATTTCCCGAGGCGCGATTTGCCAGGAGTCAGCTCGGCTGTTCCGGTGATCCCGCCGCCGCCTGTACTGGCAGGGAGAGCTGGGTAAGGCCGCCAAGCGTGAAGCGAAAGAGCCGGTCTGCCAGCTCCTCATCCGTGGTCGCTTCCCGTCCAAGCGCCGGAATGATCTCGGACACGCGCTTTTCGGCTACCAGCAGCATGAAGCATGGCGCCATCGTCGAAAGCGCCGCCTGAGCAACGAGCGGATGGTCCGGCGCCACGCCGATGATCTGGGCGATGACGCCGAACAGCAAGGCTTTCTTGGGCTCGATTTCCTCGCGCCGCAGTTTGTCGATGTGCGGCGTCGGCGCGATCAGTTCGCGGACAATCACCTTGGCCGGCCATGAGTGCTCATTGCCGGTTCGCACCACTTTGACCAGCAACCCGATAAATCGGCGCAGCTTCTCCTTCGACTCGATGTCCGCGCCCACCGTGCGGGCAAGCACATCGTAACTCATCAGGCGATGATGCGCCTCGGCAAGAACGTCTTCGTACAAGGCCTCGATGCCGCCGAAATGGTAGTTGACCGCCGCCGCATTCGTTCCCGCATGCAAGGCGATTTCCTTTGCAGTCGCGCGATCGAAGCCGAATTCGGCGAAGACGGCGCCGCCCGCCTCAAGCAGGCTTATCCGCGTGGCAGCCCCGTCCTGCCGATCTCGAGATCGCGCCGTTCGTCTTATGCCTCTGGCCATTGCTTTCGCCTTCTAGTAATTCAAATATTAATTTGAAATTTGAATTTGACAAGTGTTATAATCGTCCCGCGGATCGATCTCTGTCACCGTTCGTTTCATCAAAGCTGGCATCTCTTTGGAGTTCAAATACAGCATGCAGCGCATCGTCGTCATCTTGCTCCTGTTGATCGCCGCCGCGGGCGGAGCCTGGTGGTATTTCCATCGGGACAACGGCTCGAACGAGCTTGTTCTTTATGGAAATATCGACTTCCGGCAACTTACCCTCGCCTTCAACGGCAGCGAACGCGTCGCCGAAGTCCTTGTCGAAGAGGGCGCGCAAGTCAAGAAAGGCCAGGTCGTCGCCAGGCTGGATACGAGCCGTCTTCAGCCCCAGGTCGCCCAGGCCGAGGCGCAGGCAGCAAGTCAGCGGGCCAATCTTGAGCGCCTCAAGAACGGTAATCGTCCGGAAGAGATTGCGCAGTCCCGCGCCAATCTCGAATCCGCCAAGGCGGAAGCGGTCAATGCCCGCGCCCAGTTCGAGCGCCAGAACGCGCTTGCTCCCAAGGCCGCCGTCAGCCAACAGGCTTTGGATGAGGCGCGCTCTGCCGCCGCCGTTGCCGACGCCAAGGTCGTCGCCAATCAGAAGGCGCTCGATCTGCTTGTCGTCGGTTCCCGAGTCGAGGACATTCAGGAGGCGGAAGCGCAGCTTCATGCATCGGAAGCCAATGTCGCGCTTCTGCACCAGCAGCTTGCCGATGCCGAACTGAAAGCACCGGTCGACGCCATCGTGCAGTCCAGACTGATCGAGCCCGGCGAGATGGCCTCACCCACGCGAGCGGCATTCTCGCTTGCGACGATCAGCCCGAAATGGGTGCGCGCCTATGTCTCGGAAACACAGCTTGGAATGCTTCGTCCCGGTATGAAGGCTAACGTCAGCGTGGATTCGCTGCCCGGACGGGCGATCCCCGGGTGGATCGGCTTCATCTCCTCGGTTGCGGAGTTCACGCCGAAATCGGTGCAGACGGAAGAGCTGCGCACAAGTCTCGTCTATGAAGTCAGGGTCTTCGTGGACGATCCCGATAACGCGCTGCGGCTGGGCATGCCGGCAACCGTCCGGCCGCTTCCCGGCGAGCAGGCGAATGTCGCAACCGCGCAGCAGCAATAGAGTGGGAATGCCATGAGCGCCGGCGATCTCTCGGTCACAGCAAGGAATGTCCGCAAGACCTTTCGCCGCGACACCGGCGAGATGGTGGAGGCGCTTGCCGATGTCTCGCTGGAGGTCCGCAAGGGAGCGCTGACCGCCCTCGTCGGCCCGGACGGTGCCGGCAAGACAACATTGCTGCGCCTGGCATGCGGCCTCATCGCGCCGAATGAAGGCAGTTTGCAGGTGATCGGCGTCGATATTGCTAGGGAACCGCAGCGCGTTCAGGACCGGATCGGCTATATGCCGCAGAAGTTCGGTCTCTACGAGGATCTGAGCGTTCAGGAGAACCTCGATCTTTACGCCGATCTGCATGGCGTGACGCAATCCCAGCGTGACGAGACCTATCCGCGCCTCTTCGAAATGACGCAGCTCGGTCGCTTCAAGGAGCGGCCGGCGGGAAAACTGTCAGGCGGCATGAAACAGAAGCTTGGCCTTGCCTGCACGCTGGTGCGGGCGCCGGAACTGCTGCTTCTCGACGAACCCACGGTCGGCGTCGATCCGCTGTCGCGGCGCGAGCTGTGGGAGATCGTCTTCAAGCTCGTCAGGGAGGACGGGCTCTCGGTGATCGTGGCAACTTCCTATCTCGACGAGGCCGAACGCTGCGAACATGCCGTGCTCATGCACGCGGGCAAAATCCTCGATCAGGGGCCGCCGGAAGAGATTACGGCAAAGGCCGATGGCTGCTGCTTCATGGTACAAGGTCCGGAGGACATGCCGGCTAGATCGCTGCAAGCGCGCTTGTTCGCGCTGCCCGGCATTGTGGATGCCGTGCCGGAAGCCGGCCGCGTCCGGATCGTGCGCAAACCGGAGCAGACGCGCGAGCCGCTGCGGCTGGATGAGACTGAGCTCGATACCGAGAGCGTCGCGCCCCGGTTCGAAGACGCCTTCATGATGCTGTTTTCCGCCGTCGTCGGCGACGCCGAGCGCCAGACGCACAGCGGCCAGCCATCCGACCGTCGCAACGGCGATGAAACGGTCGTGCAGGTGCGTGACCTCCTCCGCAAATTCGGGGACTTCACGGCCGTCGACCATGTGAGCTTCAGCGTCCGCAAAGGTGAGGTCTACGGCCTCCTCGGTCCGAATGGCGCAGGAAAGAGCACGACGTTCCGGATGCTCTGCGGCCTGCTTCCGGCCACTGGCGGCACCTTGATGGTCGCCGGCTCCGACCTCCTGACGGCAGGTGCGAAGGCACGAGAAAAGCTGGGTTATGTCGCGCAGAAATTCTCGCTCTACGGCCAGCTCAGCGTCGACGAAAATCTGGAATTCTTCGCGAGCGCCTATGGCTTACGTGGCCGGCGCAGAAAGGACAGGATCGTCGCCCTGAAGAGCCAGTTCGAACTCGACCAGTTCTCAAAGCTGCCGAGCGGACAGTTGCCAGGCGGATTCAAGCAACGACTGGCGTTGGCCGCCGCGCTGCTGCACGAGCCCGATATTCTCTTCCTGGACGAAGCGACCAGCGGCGCCGATCCGCTGGCACGCCGGCAATTCTGGGGACGGATCACTGCCCTCTCCGAACAGGGCGTCACCATCATCGTGACGACCCATTTCATGGAAGAGGCCGAATATTGCGACCGGATCATCATTCTCGATGCCGGCAAAAACCTGGCCGAGGGAACACCGGTCGAAATCCGGGCCCGCGCGGGAGCGCACGGCGAGGCGGCAGCGACGATGGAGGAGGCCTTTATTGCGATCGTCGAGAAGGAGCGCCATAGGAAAATGGAGAAGGCGGCATGAACCAGTCCAAAGACAGCTCCGGCCAAGGATTGCGCGCAGCCTTGCGCCGCATTCGCGCCCTCATCCGCAAGGAAACCTGGCAGCTCCTGCGCGATCCGAGCAGCATTGCGATCGGTATCGTCATGCCCGTGGCCCTGCTGATCTTGTTCGGATACGGCATCAATCTCGACGTCAAGAACGTTCCCGTCGCGATCGTCATGGAAGAAAATTCAGCCGAGGCGCGCGGCCTCGCCTCCTCCTTCGAACTCTCCAGCTATTTCTCCCCGAAGCGCGTCAAGACGATGGCCGAGGCGGAAAAGATGCTTCTGTCCTCCGAAGTTCAGGCGATCCTGCGCATTCCCTCGGATTTCTCGCGGAAGGTTGCTCAAGGCAGTGGCGAGGTTCAGGCCGTCGTCAACGGCAGCGATGCCAATACGGCGCGCATCTCGCTGAGCTATGCCGAAGCGGCCGTTGGCGTCTGGGCCGCCAAGGAAACCTCGCGCAAAGGGACGGCCGGCGGCAGCGGCGTCACGATCGAATCCCGCCTGTGGTTCAACGAGGCCAACGACAGCAGCTATTTCCTCGTCCCTGGTCTCGTCGTCCTCGTTATGACGCTGATCGGCGCGCTGCTGACCGCCCTCGTCATGGCGCGGGAATGGGAGCGCGGCACCTTTGAAGCGCTGTTCGTAACGCCGGTGCGCTCGACGGAGATCCTGCTCGGCAAGACCGTCCCCTATTTTCTTCTGGGGCTTGCGGGCCTTGCGCTCTGCGTCGTCGGCAGCCGGCTTCTCTTTGGCGTGCCGCTTCGCGGATCGTTGCTGGTCCTGACCGTCGTATCCATGCTCTATCTTCTCGTCGCGCTGGGACTCGGCCTTGCCATATCCTCGATCACGAAGAGCCAGTTCATTGCCAGCCAGGTCACCGTTCTCGTGACCTTCCTGCCAGCCATGATGCTTTCCGGCTTCATGTTCGATCCGAGGAGCATGCCTTGGGCCGTACAGATCATCACCTACATCTTCCCCGGCCGATATTTCGTTACCCTGCTGCAAACCCTGTTTCTCGCCGGCAATATCTGGAGCGTCATCCTGCCCAATGCCGCAGTGCTTGCCGGCATGGCGACAGCGCTTTTGGCCCTTGCCGTGCGCATGACCCGCAAGAGGATCGCATAGCCATGTTGATCGCATCGCTTCTGCGCATCCTGACCCTGATCCGCAAAGAGCTTCTCGTTATCCTGAAGGACCCGAGAAGCCGGGCAAGCCTTGTCGTGCCGCCGATCCTGCAATGCCTGATCTTCGGTTACGCCGCCACCTACGATCTCAATCATGTTCCCTATGCGCTCGTCGACCAGGACAGGACGACGACATCGAGAAACCTCGTCGCAAAGCTCGAGGGATCAGGCATTTTCGAAAGGGTAGCGACACTGACGCAGACCGGCCAGGCCATCCGCTTGCTCGATACCAAGCAAGCCGTACTCATCATCGTCATCGAGCGCGATTTCGAACGGCAATTGGAAGCCGGCACCTCAGGCACGGTGCAGGTCGTCGCGGATGGCAGGAATTCCAACACCAGCGGCATTGCGCAAGGCTATGCCAACACGATCGTCAGCGACTTCACCTCCGACTGGCTGGCACAAAAGGGGAATTCCAACGGCAGCATGAGGGTCACGACGCGGGCATGGTATAACCCGCAACTGGAAACGCGATGGAGCATGGTCCCCTCGCTCATCGGGACCATCACCATGCTGATGACGATGATGCTGACGGCCATGTCCGTTGCGCGCGAACGCGAGGAAGGCACCTTCGATCAATTGCTTGTCGCACCGTTCACGCCGACCGAAATCATGATCGGCAAGGCCGTTCCCTCGATGATCGTCGGCATTACCCAGGCATCGACGATCCTGCTGGTGGCCTTGTTCTGGTTCCGTATCCCGTTTGCCGGTTCGTTCCTGACGCTTTATCTCGGGCTCAGCCTCTTCCTTGCCGCGGCCATCGGCTTCGGGCTATTCCTATCGTCGATTGCCGCCAACATGCAGCAGGCGATGATCCTCTGCTTCGTCTTCCTGATGCCGTTCATGCTGCTCTCCGGTCTGATGTCGCCGACCGACAACATGCCGGAAGTCCTGCAATATGCGACGATGATCAATCCGCTGAAATACGCGATCAGCATCACGCGCGGCGTCTATCTCGAAGGTGCCGGCATCGACGCGCTGTTTCCGGATATGCTGGCACTCGTCGCCATCGCCGCCGCGACGATGCCGGTTGCCGCCTGGATGTTCCGCCACCGCTTGAACTGAACCACATCGCGTTTTTCCCGCGATCGCTCCGAGGGATCGAGCGCGGCGAAATCATGCATTGCCTGCCGGGATGCTTCCTGCAGCAGATCCTCGCGCATGCGAGTTGCCGGGAAATGCGGGAAAGCACGACGTGCTCATCGCCGAAGAATGACAGCCGACCTATGCGGCCTCTGCCAGTTCAACCCGATTTCTTCCACTCGCCTTCGCTCGATAGAGTGCCTTATCGGCAGCCTCGAGCACATGCTTGAAATCCGTCGTCGGCTCAAGGGAACAAGCAATACCGATGCTAACGGTGACATGGACGGCTTCCTGCTCAAACATCAGGCTTGTGCCCTCGATGTCCTTGCGAATTTTCTCCGCGACGGCAGCCGCAGCCCTCATATCCGTGTTCGGCAGCAACACGACGATCTCCTCGCCGCCATAGCGGGCCGCAATATCGGTCTTGCGCACGGTTTGCCTGATAACATCGGCCAGCCGAGCCAGAACGGTGTCGCCGAAGGAATGGCCCCAGCTGTCGTTGATCTTCTTGAAATGATCGATATCGAGCATGATAATCGAGAAAGGGATGCGCCGCGTACCCGCTTCTTTGCTGCATCGATCGCCTTCGCGCTGCAGCACGCGGCGGTTGGGCAGCCTTGTGAGTGGGTCGAGGCTCGCTTCATTCTCCAACGCACGCTGTATGCCGATGCGATATTGCTCCCGCTGCAGCAGGTCTGACAGCAGCATGACGCCGAGGATATTGACGATCGTCACCGGAAGTGTCGCCGAGAGGAGCAGGGCGTGCGCAACCGCCCACGGCAAAAGGAAGACAACCACAATGGATGAGCAGGTCGCCAGACCGAACAGGGCCGATCGCCTCCATCCCGTGCCAGTCCATTGTCGCGGCAGCAGACTGAGCGCATAGCCCACGGCCGCAACAATCACGATGCCGGCAACGCCGACCACGGCGCCCATGCCGCCCACCATGAACCGAAACAGGGCCATCATCACCGCAGCGACAATGGTTCCTAGAAGGCCACCATAGATCGGCGTAAGAACAAGGAGGATCGACCGGCCATCCTGGATCACACCTGGCATCCATTGGATGGGATCGCCCATGGACAGGATGCCGACCAGCCCGAACAGCAGCCCGACGGCCACGGATTTCAAAGCGCCGCGCTCGACGATACGGATGACCCAGGAATAGGCATAGACAATGATCGCCACCTGGCCGAGGACACGTATTAGCGAGATCAAATGTGTTTCGATTTCCATGGCTATTCCCAGTCTTCGCTACGCGCCGCAATGGATGAGCTGTGGCGGCATGGTCGAAGTCCTTACGAGATACCATGCGATCTCTAAAAATAGTTTATATGCTTCTCATCGATCGGCAGTGCGGCAGGATCACGGCACGAATTGACGCATTGCGCTTGTGATAGGCCTGCCCTATGAGTGAAACCTTATCCGCGAATGCGGTGGTGGGGACAAGAATGCGGAAGACAATTTCGCGTATAGGACAGTGGAGCACGCGCATTCTTTGCGCCGTTGCATTGTTGCTTGTCGGCTTCGCCCATCAGCCGATCGTGGCAATAGCGGACGAAGTATCCCCAATCGAGCTTGCCCAGTACAGGCTTCCGGACGGATCGCTGCCCATCCTCTGCGTCACCTACAAGGATGCCGACGGCAAGGTGCATGGGAAAGCCTATGCGCCTGGATGCGAGGCATGCCGGATCGCGTCCGCTGCGATGCTGCCCACGCCTCCGACCGACATTTGCGAGTGCCTTGCCTCACCGCGCGGAGAAACCGTCATCGCAAGATCGGAGGCTTTCCACCGCCAGCTTTATCCGCCGAACACAGGACCGAGAGCGCCTCCCCTCCTCGACATCGTTGGCTGAACCGGCGCTGCGGCCTCGCCGTGACGCCCGCCGTCAACGCTGCCGCATCGCGACCCCTTGGTCGTAAAATCTGAGGATTGGTGTTCCTGACTGTACTTTGCCGAAGAAGGCGGGGCCGATTGGTCCGGCTGCTTAAGTGAAGCAAGCTCACCTCAAATGGCGAACCATCGCCGCCCCTCCCCAGATCGATCATGGCAGCCTACCGATCTTCGGAGGATTTCATGTCTGCCCTTACCGCTGCAGAGCCTGCAGCCGCAGCACACCATAATATGTCGCTCTATCGTGCGATCTGGCGCTGGCATTTTTTTGCTGGCCTTCTCGTCATTCCCTTCATGCTCAATCTGGCGATCACCGGTTCGCTCTATCTGTTCAAGGATCAGATTGCCGACACTTTCTATTCGCATCGCTACCTTGTTGCCGAGACCGGCACGATGCTACAGCCACAGCAAATCGCCGATGCGGCGCTCGCAGCCTTTCCCGGCACCCGCGCAACCTCCTATCACGAAGCGTCGGCACCGAACCGCTCGGCCTGGGTAACGGTATCCAAGGACGGCCAATCAGCCATCGTCTACGTCAACCCTTATGACGGCAGCATTCTGGGAGCGGTCGGCTCGAAACAGGAATTCGGCTGGGTCGTTAAGCGTATCCACAGCCTCGAATATTTCGGGACATGGACCAATCGCCTCATCGAGATCGTCGCGGGCTTTGCCCTCATCCTCGTGGTGACCGGCATCTATCTTTGGTGGCCGCGACAGCAGAGCGGCGGCGTGCTCACGGTTCGCGGCAATCCGTCCCGGCGCGTCTTCTGGCGCGACCTGCATGCCGTGACGGGGGCCTTTGCCGGCATCCTGATCTTCTTCCTGGCCTTCAGTGGCATGCCGTGGTCCGGTTACTGGGGCGCCAACGTCAACGCCTGGCTGACTGCAAACAATCTCGGCACGCCGGCAGCCGTGTGGGACGAGGTGCCGAAATCGACGAAAGTCACACAGGATATTGTCAGCCGCGCCGGCTGGGTGGTTGAGAATGCGCCCGTTCCGCTCTCTGATATCGCCGCAGCGCAATCTGCAAGGCCGATCGGCCTGAACAAAGCGGTCCACATCATGCATGGCCTAGGCATGGTTGCAGGCTCCGATCTTGCGATCCCATCAGATCCGACCGGCGTCTATACCGCAAGTCACTATTTCGGCGACCTCGGCGAGGAGCGAACGGTCCACATCGATCAATATTCCGGCAAGCCGCTCGTCGACATTTCCTATGACCAGTATCCGGCGCTCGGCAAGGCGATCGAATGGGGCATCAACCTCCATCAGGGACAGGAATGGGGGCTTTTCAACCAGCTCCTGATGCTGGCCACTTGTCTCGCCATCATTCTTTGCTGCGTGACGGCTGCCACCATGTGGTGGAAGCGAAGGCCATCGGGCCGTCTCGGCGTGCCGCCGATGCCGCCGCAGAAATCGGTCTATATCGGCCTGTGGCTCATCGCCATCATCTTCGGGGTGGCCTTCCCGCTGACGGGAGCCGCCATCGTCGCGATGCTGCTCCTCGACCGGTTCGTGGTTCGTTTCGTGCCGCCGCTCCGGCGTTTCTTTTCCTGACGAGACCGGGCGGAGCCCAAAGGCTTCGCCTGTCCGCTCCTTTTCCGGATCAAGGATATCGATCATGCTGAGACAGATTTTTGCCCTTGCCGCTTTCGGGCTGGCGTTCCTTTCTTCCTCCCTCGCTTGTGCCGACGATGTCAAAATCGGCGATCTCACCATTTCCGCGCCCTATGTTCGCGCCATGGTGCCGGGAGCTCCCGTCGGTGGCGGTTATATGACCATCACGAATACGGGCGGCGCCGACGACCGGCTGGTGGCTGCAAGTTCACCGCGCGCCGCAACAGTCCAGATTCACGAGATGAAGATGGACAAGGAGGTCATGATCATGCGCGAGCTTGCCGGCGGCCTGCCGATACCGGCCGGCCAGACCGTCGAACTCAAACCCGGCGGCTATCATCTCATGTTCATGAAGGTTGCCGAGCCCTTCCTTCAGGGCCAGACGGTGAAAGCAACGCTCAAATTCGAAAAAGCCGGCTCTGTCGACGTCGATTTCCCGGTCGGATCGATAGCGGCGAACAAGGAGACGTCCCATGTCAAATAGACGACGTTTCGTTGCAGCCACCGTCGCCCTTATGCTTGTCGCCGGTGCGGGCGCGATCGGCTACGCAACGTTCCTCGTGCTGCCTGAGGTGCAGGCCACGGGCGGTCCCGGCGCAGCCTTCACGCTCACGGACGATCGCGGTGAGCCCATCACCGAAAAGGCCCTGTCGGGCCATCCCTCGCTCGTCTATTTCGGCTACACGCATTGCCCCGACGTTTGCCCGACAACGCTTTACGATATGGCGGGCTGGTTCAAGACGCTCGGACCGCAGGCCGATGGGTTGAAAGCTTATTTCTTTACCGTCGACCCGGAGCGCGACACGCCGGAGATCATGCATAGCTACACGGGCAATTTTACCGACCGCATCACCGGGATCACGGGTGATCCCACCGAAATGCAGAAGGCCATCAAGGGCTGGCGCATCTATGCCAAGAAGGTGCCGAGCCCAGACGGTGGATATACCATGGATCATACCGCCTCCGTGCTGCTCATCGATGCCGGCGGCAATCTCAGAGGCACCATCGCCTATCAGGAAAACAACGATGTCGCGCTGCAGAAGATCCGAAATCTGCTGCGGCAGGATTAATTCCGTGGCGCGTAAGCACCACTGGGAAATGGAAATTCCGTCCGGCTCTGCCCGTAACGGATATCGGCGATCGAGCGATCGCCATCATACGATCCGCAGACCTTCTTCGGATCATCAACAGGATGAGGAAACCAAATGCCCCCGATCAAGAAATTGCTCCTCGCTGCCGGCGTCATCGGCATCGCCTTTGCCGGCCAGGCCATGGCACACGCCCATCTGAAGTCGGCCGTTCCGGCAGCCGACGGCACGGTCAAGACCGCGCCATCGGAGCTCGACCTGACTTTCTCGGAAGGCCTCAATCTGAAATTCAGCGGCGTCAAGGTCACCGGCCCCGACAAGGCGAGCGTAAAGACCGGAGAAGGCATGCTGATGAACAGCGGCACCACGCTGATGGTGCCCTTGACCGACAAATTGCCGGCCGGCAAGTACACGGTCGAATGGCATGTGCTCTCCACGGACGGCCACAAAACCAACGGGAGCTACAGTTTCACCATTGCGCCTTGACCGGTCCGAAGGCTGCCCGCAATTGCGCGGACACCATTCGCCCTTCCATTTCCGGCTCAAGCCGAGCCGGAAATGCAGCCCTGCAGGAAGATCGCCGCACATTCGGTCGCGCGGGTTCTTATTTCCTCATCGTCAGGAGCCTCGCGCTGGCCCAGCATGACAGCCCGCTGCGGCTCCATGGTCATCATGCCCCTGAGGAAGCCGGCCGCGAGGGGGATATTGGCAATTCTAATCGCTCCCTTATCGTGCTGGCTGCGCAGCCATACCTCGAAAACCACGGTCGAGGCCCTGATCGCCCGTTCGTAGAAGGAGGCCGCGATTTCGGGAAAGCGATCAGCCTCCGCTACGGCCAGACGATTGATCGCGATGGTTTCCGGGTCCAGTGCCAGACGGCCGTAGGCAATCAGGATCTGTTCCAGCCCATGATGAAGATCCGTGTGCCTGAGCAAGCCCTGATCCACCTCGACGTTGAAGCGCGCGATGCGATCCGTAATCACGGCATTGAAGATCTCGCCCTTGCTTTCGAACAGCCGATAGACTGTTTTGGTCGATACTCCCGCATCCTGCGCGATGTCGTTGACGCATGCAGCGGCATAGCCCGCCTCCAGAAAACGCTTGCGCGCAGACGAAAGCACGATCGCCTTGGTGTCGTCATCACAGCGGACTTGCGGCCGTCCTCGTGGTCGTTTCGTGGCTTTTTGATTTAGGACCATAGATATTTTCCAAAATCCAGTTGACTTGGATTTTATAGCGCTTATTTTGGAAAATAGCAAGTTTCTAAAATGAACTTGGCCGCTACCCCTGCCCGGCAGCGACCGTTGTCAGGAGCAAGTACATGGCTAACAATCTGCATATCGTAACGTCCGAAGGCGCTTCCAGCGAGGCGCAGGGGACTGTTGAGGCGAAAGCCAAGGAAGGCATAACAGCCGAGCCCCGTCCGGAGGCACGACAAGACCAGGCGGACGGCAATACTGCAGCAAAGCGTAGCAAGACGCCGCGCCGGCTGCTGTATGGCGGGGGCGCGATCGCCATTATCGCCGCCGTGGGCTATTACGGGCACGACTATTGGCAGAACGGCCGTTTCGAGGTGTCGACCGACGACGCCTATGTCCAGGCCGACAACAGCTCGATCGCCCCGAAGATCTCAGGCTATCTGGCGGAAGTGCTGGTCAAGGACAATGAGACAGTAAAGGCCGGCCAGCCGCTCGCCCGCATTGACGACCGTGACTTCCGGGCTGCACTTGACCAGGCAAGGGCCGATGTCGCCGCGGCTTTGGCGACCATAGAGGCCGAGCAGGCCTCGCTGGATATTCAGCAGTCGACGATCGCCGCAGCCCGGGCAACGCTGGATGTGGACAAGGCCAACGAAACCTTCGCAGAGCAGAACAACAAGCGCTACGCCAGCCTCGCCTCCAACGGTTATGCGGCCGTGCAGACCGCGCAGCAGGCCGCATCGCAGATCGCCGCGGCGCAGGCTTCCATCGTCAGGGATACCGCAACGCTGGAAGGTGCCGTCAAACAGGTTGCACTTCTGAAAGCCCAGATCGCACAGGCAACCGCCGCCCTGCAGAAAAGTCAGGCCGTCCAGCACCAGGCCGAGCTGAACCTTTCCTATACGACCATCACGGCTCCCGTCGACGGCACCGTCGGCAACCGTACGCTGCGCATCGGCCAATATGTCCAGGCGGGAACGCAGCTGATGTCGCTCGTGCCGACCGACCAGGCCTATGTCGTCGCCAATTACAAGGAGACGCAGCTGACGAACGTCCATGCCGGCCAACCTGTCGATATCGAAGTCGACATGTTCCCCGGCAAGGTCTTCCATGGTCATGTCGACAGCCTTGCGCCGGCAAGCGGACAGGAATTCGCCCTGCTGCCGCCGGACAATGCGACCGGCAACTTCACCAAGGTCGTTCAGCGAATTCCGGTCAGGATTGCGCTTGACCCGCAGACCATGAATAGCGGTGAACTTCGCCCGGGAATGTCCGTCGAGCCGAGTATCAACACCAAAGCAGACGTCGCACAGCGGAACTGACGGCGGGAGCCCTCACAATGTCCACCATCACAATGGATGGCCGCGCGATGCCGGCCGCAGCGGCGGAGCCGCGCGCATCGACAAGAGAGTGGATCGCAGTGCTGGCCGGCATGATCGGCGCGTTCATGGCGATCCTGAACATCCAGATCACCAATGCCTCCCTCCTCGATATCGAGGGGGGCATCGGCACCGGAGTTGATAATGGCGCCTGGATCTCGACCTCCTATCTGATCGGCGAGATCGTCGTCATTCCGCTCACCGCCTATCTCAGCAGCGTCTTTTCATTTCGCCGTTATATCCTGGTGAACTCGGTTCTGTTTCCGCTGTTATCTCTCTCCTGCGCCTTTGCCCACGATCTCGGAACGATGATCGTGCTTCGCGGCCTGCAGGGATTTGCCGGCGGCGTCCTGATCCCGATGGCTTTCACCATGGTGCTGACGAAGCTTCCGAAGCCGCAGCAGCCCTTGGGGCTGGCGATCTTCGCGCTGTCCGTCACCTTCGCTCCGGCTATCGGCCCTACGATCGGCGGCTATCTGACCGAGAATTACGGCTGGCAGACGATTTTCTTCATCAATGCCGGCCCGAGCGCCATCATGGTCGTGGCACTTGCCCTGACGCTGGACAAACAGCCCATGCAGCTGAAGCTGCTGCGCGAAGGCGACTGGGCCGGTATCGTGACGATGGCGATCGGCCTCTCTGCCCTGCAAACCGTGCTTGAAGAAGGCAACAAGGACGACTGGTTCTCCTCGCCCTTCATCGTCAGGCTCAGCATCGTCGCGGCCGTGTTCCTGACGCTCTTCATTATCATCGAATTGAAGGTTTCGAAGCCGCTGGTGAAATTGCGGCTGCTGAAGCAAAGGAATTTCGGGCTGGGCGTGCTTGCCAATATTCTCGTCGGTGTCGCGCTGTTCGGGACGGTCTACATCTTGCCGCAATATCTCGGCCAGGTGCAGAAGTACAATGCCGAGCAGATCGGCAACGTCCTTGCCTGGACGGGCTTGCCGCAGCTGCTGTTGATCCCCCTTGTTCCGCTGATGATGAAGCGGGTGGATGTGCGCTGGCTTGCCTTCTTCGGCATTGCGGTCTTTGCGCTTAGCTGCTTCATGAACGTCACGCTTTCCGCCGATAATGCCGGAGACCAGTTCTTCATTCCGAACATCGTTCGCGCCATCGGCCAGGCCTTCGTCATCACGCCCGTCACCGCGATCACGACAGCAGGAATTGCTCCGGCGGACGCTGCCGCGGCCTCGGGCCTGACGAACATGCTGCGCAACCTCGGCGGCGCCGTGGGCACTGCCTCGCTTGGGACTATCCTGACCAAACGCGAGCAGTTCCACTCCAACATCATCGGCCAATCCGTAACCCTTGCCCGTGACGAGGTTCGCGAGCGGATCGACCAGATGACCGGCTACTTCCTGTCGCATGGAGTTTCGGACCATCAGGCAGCCCAGCAGAAGGCGATCATCGCCCTCGGCCAGATCATCAAGAGACAGGCGCTGATCATGGGCTTCAGCGACACCTTCGCCGTCATCGGCGTGGTGCTTGCCATCGCAGCGATCACCATGCTGTTCACCAAGCGTCCGCAAGCCGGCGGCGGCGCAGGTGCCCACTGAACCATGCGGGTTTATGCACGCGATACCGTATGGCCTGAAGCTGGTAAGAGCGATCTGCGTCTGTACCATGACAATCATACGATGCGCCTCAATGGCGTCCGGAAACCCCAGGCGCTATTGTTCAGTCCCCGTCAGTTTGCCGAATAGAGACGCAAGCGGTCTTGCCGGGACGACAGGGAAACCGTGAACTGAAGAAGCAAATCGCGCGGCGCTGGTTCTTCAGGCGCCGAAAGCGGCTACCTGTTCATGTCCTCGACGACCCAGCGGAAAAATAACAATATAACGGCTGCAAATAGTAATAGCTGCATCAATTTAGGCAAATCAAGCATATCATAGCTCTCTAATTTAACTGCTGCATCATGCAGGCGAGCCACAATATCTCAACATGTATTAATTATTCTCTATTTTACGCAGAATAATTATGATTAATACATCGTTAATCTATTTTATACATCGCACATCTATACAGATATGGAGAAAACTACATTCAATACGCATCACGCCATCAAGTTGAGGCAGTAAACTATACTCGCCCTCTCACTCTCGACTGATCTCACTTACGGTAGGCCGATGGATTGATGCCGTGGCGTTGCAGACGGGCATAGAGACTTCGGCGCGGCAGTTTGAGCGCCTGCGCAACCTCGGAAATATCCCCCTCATATCTCTCCAGCGTGGCCCGCAGAATGTTTGCCTCGAAGTGATCCATCTGATCGGAGAGGCCGAGCTCCACGGAAGGTTGGCTGCGAGCGGAGGCAAGGCCAAGCGCCACTTGGGTCGCATAATTGCGCAGCTCCCGGACATTGCCCAGCCAGTCGTCGGTTAGAAATCGCGCCTCCATCGCGGCATCGATGGGCGGACGCGGCACGCCGTGCAGGCGGGCGGCCTCGTCGAGGAAGGCGCTGAACAACAGTCCGATATCAGCCCGGCGCTCCCGCAGGGGCGGAATACGGATCCGCACGGTTTCCAACCGATAGAGCAGATCGGCGCGAACGCGGTTTTCAGCCACCGAGCCATGCGGAGCGTGCTTCGTCGCAGCGACAATGCGAAGATCGACAGGGGTCGACTCGCCACTCACCGAAGGCAGCTCGCGTTCCTCGGCAACGCGCAGAAGCCGTCCCTGCAGCATGGGGGACATGCTATCGATCTCGTCGAGAAACAGCGTGCCGCGATCTGCCTCGGCAATACGTCCGCGCCGGGCGCGGTTTCCGAACAGGACCTCGTCGGCGATCGCGTCCGGCAGGGAGGCACAATCGACCGAGACGAAGCTGCGGGCGCGCCGCCTGCTCCAGCGGTGGATGAGCCGAGCCACGAGTTCCTTGCCGGTCCCCGTTTCGCCTTCGATCAGGACATCCACGTCGGCATTTGCAACCTGGCGGATCGTCTCGCGCAACCGTGCCATGACCGCCGTCTGGCCGAGAAGCGGCGCTGCGTCCTCCGCCTCTGCGGCTGCTTGTCGCAAACGCCGGTTTTCCAGCACCAGGCGGCGCGTTTCCAGCGCCCGGCGCACGGATGCGATCAGGTGATCGGTGGCAAAGGGCTTGGCAATGAAATCGTAGGCGCCCTGTTTCAGCGCGCCGACCGCCATGGCGATATCGCCGTGGCCGGTCATCAGGATAACGGGCAAATCCGGATCGCGCGCCAGCACGGCTTCCAGCAAATCGTGCCCATCGATGCGCGGCAGGCGGATATCGCTGACGATCACACCGGGCAATGCGGTTGCAAGACTTGCCAACGCAGATTGCCCATCACCATGCGTCTCCACGTCGAAGCCCGCTATGACGAAGGAATCGGTAAGCGCTGCATTGAAGGGACCATCGTCCTCGACCAGAAGGATTTTCTGCGACGCTTCCAGGGTCATGCCCGCCTCATAGTCATTACGAATGCCGCGCCGCCGAGCGGCGACGAACCGATAGTCAACGATCCGCCGAGATCGTTCATAATGTCCTGTGCGATCCCGAGCCCAAGACCGAGCCCATCGGGCTTGCCGGTAATGAATGGGCGGAATATCTCCTTGGCCAATGCCGGATCGATGCCGGGGCCATTATCGGCGACGGTCAGTTTCACCATATCCTTTCCGGCGGCGTCCACGAGCAGCGCAACATGCGGATCCTCGATACCGGCAACCGCATCGATAGCGTTCTGCAGCAGATTGACGATGACCTGCTCCAGCCGCACCCGCTCGGCAAGCACATGCGGCAGCCCTTTCGCCGGCAGATCCAGCCGCACGCCGGCTTTGCGAAATCGATTCCCCACCAGCAGCAAGGCGCCCGCAATGATGGCATCGAGCGGTTCCGCTGCTGCTGCGCGTCGCCCCCTGCGCGAAAACCGTCGCATCTCCTGCGTAATCGTCCCGATACGCGCCGTCACCTCGACCGCGGCATCGAGATTGGCGCCAACGCGATCGAGACGATTGGCCGCGAGATGGTGGCGCGCATTCTCGGCAAGGGTGCGGATGGTCGCGACAGGCTGGTTTATTTCATGCATCAACCCCGCCGTGATCGAACCGACAGAAGCAAGCCGGTTCGCCTGGGCAAGTTCCTCCCGAGCATCGCGATATCGGTCCTCGGCGCGCGCACGTTCAGCCATCTCCTCGTGCAGCTCGGCCGTGCGTGCGGCGACGGCCTCCTCAAGCGCTCGCCGATCAGCCGCTGCCCTGGCCGCCCGGGTCATCCGCCACCAGATCGCAGCAACAACGACGGCCAAACCGACGATGACGGGTAAAGCCAGCAGCCAGGCGCGCGCCTGTGCCTCCTGCAGCGCCGCGCGGGTGTCGAGAAGATGCAGGAGACGCAAATGTGTCCCGCCCACCGGCTGCTCGGCAGCGATCATGATCCGACCTCGTGGACCGCGTATGCGACCGGCATCCTCGGCGAGATAATTTCCCTGCCCAAGGGCGGCGTCGCGATATTGGCCGCTTGCGGCGATGCCAACCCGGACTTCGGACGATAGAGGTGCAAGCGTCGTCAGCACCTGTGACGGCTCGGATGCGGCAAGGATGATCTGATGTTCGTCAACGACAAACGTTTTTCCGGGATCGTTCGCCCAGATTCGCGATACCGCATCGAACTCGAATTTGACTACGACGACTCCGACCGGAGCGGCAGCATCGCCGACCCTGCGGGCCAGAAACAGACCTGGCCGGCCGCTGATCGCTCCAGCGCCGTAATATTCCGCCGTGCCGTCTTTCAGCGCCTCGGAAAAATAGGGGCGGAAGCTGAAGTTCTTGCCAACGAAACTATCTTCGGTCCCCGCATTCGATGCGGAAATGACAAGCCCCTTCTGATCGACGAGATAGATGATATAGGCGCCGGTTTCCCGCGCCAGGAAACCAAGCTTTTCATCAAGCCGCCGGGCAGCGTCCGTCGTGGGGCTAGCGAGCGCCTCGCCAAGATCACGATATTCGCCAAGCACGATTGGAAGAAGCCGAAACCGCGCGAGCTCACTGTCAAGCAGGCGAATGTGCTGGACCGCGAGCCCGTTCGCCTCCGCATCCAGCCGCCTCAGCGCATCCTGACGCGCAAGCAAAAGGGCCGAACACCAAATGGCCGCGGCAGCGGCCAAACTGGCCACCACCAACAGCACAATTCGCTTCAGACTTGATCCCCTCATATGTGCAGAATATTGCACAAACCCCGAAATAGTCATGCAAAATCTTGCGCATCATATCCCCGCAATCGGCAGTACGTCCGAGGAAAAGTGAATTATATCAATAGAATATCCTGACCTCTCCTAAAATCTCGCACCTCGCGTTTTCCCCACTTATCAATAGGATCACTGGGAGAGTGGACCTTCAATACGCAGAACAGTTGGCTACTGGGGTCGAGCTACGGTATTGCCGATGGCGCCTTAAATGGCCGACCGCCAGCCGCCCAAATGCATAGGGCTCTCCTGACAAACCTGTCGTTTGCTGCGCCATCGCCGCGTAACGACGATCCGAAGTGAGAACGGGAGGAGAGGAACAATGCTGAATACATTAGAAGATACCATCACGACGACGGCGGCGACCGAAGGAGCCGCGCGGCGTCAACGTCTGAAATCGATCATCGGCGGTTCCACCGGCAATCTGGTCGAATGGTTCGACTGGTATGTCTATGCTGCATTCGCGCTCTATTTCGCACCGCATTTCTTCCCCGCCGGCGACCAGACGGCGCAGCTGTTGAATTCGGCAGCTGTCTTTGCCGTCGGCTTCGTCATGCGGCCGATCGGCGCCTGGATCATGGGGCTCTATGCCGACCGCAAGGGCCGCAAAGCCGGCCTCGCCCTTTCGGTGACGCTGATGTGTGCGGGGTCGCTAATTATCGCGCTGACGCCGGGATATGAGACCATCGGCGTGCTGGCACCGGCACTTCTGGTTCTCGCCCGCCTAATGCAAGGCCTGTCGGTCGGCGGCGAATATGGCGCCTCCGCGACGTACCTCTCCGAGATGGCCGGTCGCCAGCGTCGCGGTTTCTTCTCGTCCTTTCAGTATGTCACGCTGATCTCAGGTCAGCTTCTTGCCATTGCACTGTTGATCCTGTTGCAGGCCGCGATGACGACGGAAGCGCTGAATGCCTGGGGATGGCGCATTCCCTTTTTCATGGGAGCAGCGCTTGCAGTCGTGGTCTTCTGGCTGCGCCGCGGCCTGGCAGAAACCGAAAGCTTCAAGAATGCACGCGCAAGCGATACACAGAAATCCGGCTTCTGGATGCTCATCACCCGGCACCCCAAGGAAACCGCGCTCGTCATGCTGCTCACGGCTGGCGGCACGCTCGCCTTCTACGCCTATTCGATCTACATGCAGAAATTCCTGGTCAA
This sequence comes from Martinezella dioscoreae, assembly GCF_009176305.1. Classification (GTDB taxonomy): domain Bacteria; phylum Pseudomonadota; class Alphaproteobacteria; order Rhizobiales; family Rhizobiaceae; genus Rhizobium; species Rhizobium dioscoreae. The sequence continues at coordinate 502,481 of NZ_BLAJ01000002.1, forward strand.
CACCTCGGGGTTCAGCCGGGAAACGTCGAGCGAGATAAACGCAATCACGCTGTTCATTTTCATGCTGCTGCAGCCGATTGCAGGTGGCCTCTCCGACAAGATCGGCCGCAAGCCGCTGATGATCGGTTTCGGTCTCTGCGGTATGCTGTTTACCTATCCGATCTTCTCGGCGCTCGAAACCACGAGGGATCCATTCCTCGCCGGGCTGCTCGTCATGGGCGCACTGGTCATCGTCACCGGCTACACATCGATCAATGCCGTCGTGAAGGCGGAACTGTTTCCTGCTCATATCCGGGCTCTCGGCGTCGCATTGCCCTATGCGCTGGCCAACACACTCTTCGGCGGCACAGCCGAATTCGTGGCGTTGAAATTCAAGAGCAGCGGCTGGGAACAGGGTTTCTATTGGTACGTGACCGCGATGATCGGCATTTCGCTCATCGTCTATCTCTTCATGCGGGATACGGCCAAAGACAGCGCCATTCAGGAAGATTGAGGCGATCGCGCCAACCGTCGTCATGTCGGCCGGAGAAGGCCGGCCCGATGGTACGGGAAACCAAACCGCGCAAAGCATCCATCCGTACGTCCTGAATCGGATGGATGCAGCCGGGCCGGCCATTTATTGCGTCAATGCAGCAGCCCACGACCTTTCTTACGCCCATTCAGCAGATGGATGAAGGTGATCCCCTGCTCCAATAGCAGTTCCGCGGCTTTGAGATCATTCAGCCCGAGATCGGACGAACAGCCGCGCAGATTACATGCCAGGAACAGCGAATTGGTGACGGCAAGCGTATCGCCATCCTCCTCGGCCTCTTCGGCGGTGGCTTGCAGTACATCCGCGACGGCCGCCATAAGATCGGCGCGCTCCTGCAAGTTCATTTCGCCAAGACTTTTCGTGATCTCACTCATGACTTCTCCTTGGCGTGCCCGACCATTCACGACATCCGTCAGGATCGGCGCGGCTCGCAACTTGGAATGATTGAAATGCGGTTGGTAAGTGAAATATGGCAATGAAAGCGGAAGCCGGCAAGGCATGGCTTCCATGTTGAAAACGCATGGCATTGCGGTTGGTTCAAAATGCGTGAGATGGCGATCGCAGGACCTAGCCCGGAGCTCCGTTTATGGCTCGTCGAACTTCAAAGTCGCGCTATCCGGTCGTGATCGGGATGCGATCTTTTAAGCCGGAGACGTAAGTCAACTCTTTCCAAAACCGAGCGCCTGGGATCGATCGACCGATTCCAGGCGCAGGACGTCTTCGTTGCCGCCACTCAGCGCGGACGGCGGATTGCTCGCAGTTTGCCGCTGCCGCCGCCACCGGCATAGAAACGGTCCTTGCCATCGGATTCCAGCCCCGAAACGCCGGTACCCTCCGGCATTTCGAGCCGCTCCAAAACTTCGCCGGTCACCGGATCGACGCGGCGGACATCGCTTTCGTCGCCCTCCCAGGTGCCGTGCCATAGCTCGCCATCCACCCATGTCACGCCGGTGACGATACGGTTGGATTCGATGGTTCGGCGGATGGCGCCGGTCTCCGGGTCTATCTCGTAGATCTTGCGGCCGCGATGCTGCCCCACCCACAGACTGCCGTCGCTCCAGGCAAGACCTGAATCACCGCCATTGCCCGGTGCGGGAATGGTGGAGAGTATATTGCCCGTTCCAGGATCGACCTTATGAATCTTGTCCTCGGCGATCTGATAGAGATGGTGACCGTCGAAAGCGGTGCCAGCGTGCGAGGCGACGTCGATCGTGCGCACCTGCTCCCCGCTTTCCGGGTTCAGGGCATGCAGCTTTTCGCCAGAGGCGAACCAGACGTGCTGCCCGTCGAAAGTGACGCCGTTTACACGCGGCGCATTGTCGAAGGGGCCGTATTCGCGAATGATTTCCGCTCGGGATTTTTTCATGGATGCATCCTCCAGTCGGGATTGGTTGAGTGTCGATGATGCAAAAGCTTAGTCGCTCGGCAGTGGTCCCGGGAGTAACAATGTTGACGGGAAGTCAAGAACCGGCGGCATCATCCAGCGGCGAGCCCGGCCGTTGCCGACGCCCTGCACCATCCCATCCGCGGCAAGTGCGTCGAGCGCGCGCTGCACCGTGCGCGGACTTATCGCGAGCGCGATAGATAGCGCCGAACTCGACCAGGATTCTCCATCCGACAGCAGGGCAAGCAGCGAGGCATTCTCGACTTCCACAGGCGGCACCAGCACCACGACATCTCGCTTTCCTCGCGGCGTCAGCGCAAAACCGTGCTGTGTCGCATTGATATCGGCAAGCAGCTCTAGGGCGGCGCGAAGCCTGCCAATCTCAACCCTCAGTCTGGCCCGATGGGATTCATCGGCGTGACGGGCGCGAAATGCCCGGGAAAGCAGCAGCTCCCGCGGCGCATCGTCGGGTGCCGCCTCGGCCAGCGCGCGTGCCAGGGCAAAGAGCACCGGCCGGCTCGCAAGCGAGATGATGTCTCCACCGCTGCGCACGACATTGCGGCAGGCATCGACAACCAAGGTATCGGACGCCAGAAGCGTCTCGACTTCGTCAAGCGACAACAGCTTTTCCCGCCCCTGCGCAAACAGGCGTGCCGCCGGCTCATCGAGCGCGCGCGCCGCATCGCGGACCTCGACCATAAGCGCGGGGATTCCCGCTTTGCCGGCCGCTTCCTCGGCGCGCGCCAGAGCGGCGCGTGCCGGCTGAATACGCAGGCGGCGGATGGCGATGCCGGCAGCCGCCAGTTCATGGCTTGCCTTTGCAGCGGGCGGCAGCGGCGACGCATCGAGTTTTGCCAGCAGCCGTTCGGCCTCGTCCAGATGACCGACCAGCAGCAGACGCCGTATCTGCAGATTGCGGGCATGGGCGGCGTTGATTTGATCGCCATGTTTTTCGAGAACGGCCCGTGCCGTCTCCAGCGCTTTCTCGGGCCAGCCGAGGTCGCGCGAGACAAGGGCGATCTCGGCTTCGGCCACGATGCAGCGAGCACGGGCAACCGCCTCGCGCGGGCCGAAGGCGCGCGCGGCATTCTTCAGCAACACCTTCGCGCGGGCTAGGTCGCCCAGCTGCGCCATTGCGATGCCGCGCAGTGCCAGCGCCGGGGCGTCGTCGCGCAGCGCGACGCGCTTCAGCGCGCCCAGCACGTCGCCTGATGCAAGCGCCTGGGCAGCCGCGACGATCAACGAATCCATCGAAATCCCGTCACACTTGTAACTCCCACCCCTTACGCCCCTAGCGGTAAGTTATCGCATATCGGCTGGCAAGATGCAGCGCCGACAAGGACAGACCTGACACAAAGAGGAGATGAACCATGACGACGCATAGGACCGGAACGCGCAAGGAATGGCTTTCGGCACGGCTTTCCCTGCTGGAGCAAGAAAAAGAGCTGACGCGGCGCAGCGACGAGATCGCCGCCCGTCGTCAGGAATTGCCATGGGTGAAGGTGGAAAAGGACTATCGGCTCGAGACCGACCAGGGTGTCGTTCCGCTCTCGGGCCTCTTCAAGGGGCGCTCGCAGCTTCTCGTTTATCACTTCATGTTCGGACCGGACTACACGGCCGGCTGCCCATCCTGCTCATCGATCGCAGACGGCTTCAACGGCATCGCCGTACATCTTGAAAATCACGATGTCGCCTTCTCGGCCATCTCCCGCGCCCCGTTCGCGAAGCTGCAGGAGTTCAAGCGGCGCATGGGCTGGACTTTCGATTGGGCTTCTTCCGCCAACAGCGATTTCAACCATGATTTCAATGTCTGGTTCACGCCGGAGGAACAGCGCGACGGCGGCATCGAATATAATTATCGCCGCGAGCCTCCAATACCCGACGCTCAGGTGGGCAAGACGATGCAGCAATGGGAGCTGCGCGGCAGCGAAGGCCCAGTCGAACTGATGGCGTCAATGACGGGGACGGATGTCCCGACCTACACGCGCGACCGGCCTGGCGTCAGCGCCTTCGCCATGCAGGACGGCGACATCTATCATACCTACTCCTCCTATGCCCGCGGGCTTGACGGGCTCTGGGGCATGTATCAGTGGCTGGACCGCGCCCCGCTCGGACGCAACGAGACCGGCGTATGGTGGAAGCACCACGATCGGTACGGAGCAAACTGATGTCCGTCTCGTCCGAAATCGGTGAGAGGGGCGGCCGCACCGCCCCTACCCTGCCCGTCATCGCCGGCCGGCTGCTGGCGTTGGCCGCCGCGCCGAGCTTCGCCCTGATGACCGTGTTATCCGCTTATGGTTCAAACGGCGACATGATCTGTTCTACACAGGGCAGCTCGGTGCTCGGCGGGATGGTGCCGATGTATCTGCTCATGACCTTCTTCCATTGCGGTCCCTGGCTGAAGCTGCTTGCGAGAGATGGAAATGGTGCGCCTATCTCGGGCTAGAGTCTCGACCGAACTATGCGAGATTCTTGAGATAGAGCGAAAGCAGCTGGGTCTGGGATGAAATGCCGAGCTTGCGATAGACGTTGCGGCGGTGAACCTTCACCGTCCCCGTCGAGATATTGAGCTTCAGGCCGATCGATTCCGACGAATGCCCCTGTAAAACGAGCTCGACGATGGCAGTCTCCCGGCTCGTCAGATTGAGATCCCGCCAGACGGCTTCCGCTGGCGGGAGGGTCTCGTTCTCACCCTTCCTGCGCCGGCCCCTGCTGCCGGCCGCCAATTGCGCATCGAAGCGCGAGGCGAGGCCGGACCAATAGTATCTCACCATGTTTGCGACCAGCGGCTCGACCTTCTTCAGCATCGCAAACTCCGCAGGCGGAAAAACCCCGGTTTTCTCGCGTCGCATCAACGAAAGGACGATGGTGACGTCCTCGTCGGCATTAATGAAGAAGCCGATCTCCTCGGCAAGTCCGGTCTGCACATAATAGGTGCGGTAGTACTCGCTGGAAAAGAAGCGATCCGGCGCCAGCTCCCGCATCCTGAGCACGCCTTCGCGGCGGCTGCGCGCCGTGTGGTAGAAGGGATCCAGCAGATAGGGACCGGCCTGGTAGAGCGTGACGAAGACGACATGCTCTTGCGGATCGAAAGTGCTGTAGAGATCGATCGGCCGCTCCTTGCCGCGATAGGCGAAAACGACCACATAGTCGAACCGCACCAGCGCCGCCATCATCTGACGGAACGTCTCTCCGAATTCGGCATCCGTCATCGACGATCGGCCGATCGTGGCGTTGAAGGCGGCAAACAGCCCTTCAAGGTCGGTGCTCATGTGACGGATCCCCTCTGCCGCCCTGCGCATTTGAGCGCAATCCCCATATACACCTCCCACGAAGCATTTGGCACGAAAATACCTCTTTCGGGGTATATACCTCGCGAGAAGCTCGGGCTTACTCTTTCCTCAACGACGGTGGCAATAAGGCAGATCAAGACTGCCGACCAACCGCAGGGAACAGACGTGGCATCCGCTTCAACGAACGATATCGAATTCCGTTCGGTCACAAAGAGCTATGGCGCCGTGACCGCCGTAACGGACATCAATCTCAATGTGCCCAAAGGCGCATTCCTGGCGCTTCTCGGCCCTTCCGGCTGCGGCAAGACGACGTGCCTGCGCATGATCGGCGGCTTTGAACAGCCGAGCGAAGGCACGGTGCTGATCGACGGACGCGAGATGAACGGCGTGCCCGCCTACCGGCGCCCGGTCAACATGGTGTTCCAGCACTACGCGCTGTTTCCGCATTTCAACGTCGCCCAGAATGTCGCCTATGGGCTGAAGCAGATGCGCCCGAAGATCGGCGGTGCCGAAATCGACCGGCGCGTCGCCGAAGCGCTCGAGATGGTTCGCCTCGGCGGTTTCGCCAAGCGGCGCATCCATGAAATGTCCGGCGGCCAGCAACAGCGCGTGGCGCTCGCGCGCGCCATCGTCAACCGTCCCTCCGTGCTCCTGCTCGACGAGCCGCTGGCGGCCCTCGACAAGAAACTGCGCTCGGCCATGCAGATCGAGCTTCAGACGCTGCAGCGCGAGCTCGGCATTACCTTCGTTCTCGTCACTCACGATCAGGAGGAAGCACTGTCGATGGCCGATATCGTCTGCGTCATGAGCGCAGGGCGCATTCGCCAGCTTGGCACGCCGCAGGAAGTCTATGATCGCCCGGCCGATCTTTTCGTCGCCGATTTCGTCGGCAAGACCAATCGCATCGAGGCGACGATGGAAGCCGATGGCGAAACGCTTCGCCTCGCGGATGGTTCGGCGCTTTCGTCCGGCAAGCGCCTCGCACCGGGCGCGGCAATTGCGGCTCTGCGCCCGGAGGCAATCCATCTCAGCCGCGACATGGCTACATCCGGCACGTCCTTTAAGGGCACGGTGACGCATCGCATCTTCCTGGGCTCGTCAGCCGAATACGCAGTCACCGTCCCCGGTCTCGGCGATTTCCTGATCACGTCGGATCGCCGCAGCATGAACGACAGCGATCTCGTGGGTCCGGGCGAAGAGGTCTTCCTCGGCTTCGACCCCACGGCCCTCCATGTCTTTCCAGCATCGAATGCATAAGCCAAAACAAGGGAACAGCATCATGAGCAAGGATTACAAAGACAACCTTCCGATTTCAGCCGAAGGCTTCATGGACAAATTCATGCGCCTGAAGCGCGGCTCTATCAGCCGTCGTCACTTTCTGAATATCACCGGCCTCAGCCTTGCAACGGCGGTCCTGTCGCGCGTCCCTGGCGCGCTGTCGACACCCGCCTATGCCGCCGGCGAACTCGGCACGCAGATGTCGATCGCGACCTGGCCGAACTATCACGACCCTGCAACCTTCGAGAATTTCAAGGCCGCAACCGGCGTTGCCGTCGAGGTCAACGTATTCGGCTCGAACGAGGAAATGCTCGCCAAGTTGCAGGCAGGCGCCTCCGGCTGGTCTCTTTACGTACCGACGAACTACACGATTTCGACCTATCACAAGCTCGGCCTCATCGAGGAACTCGATCTGTCGAAGATCTCGAACTTCAGCCAGGCAACGGAAAGCCCGCGCTTTACCAAGGAAGGACAGATCGACGGCAAGACCTATGCCGTGCCGAAGAACTGGGGCACGACAGGCTTCTCGGTCAACACCAAGAAGATAAAGACCAAGCTTTCGAGCTGGAAGGATTTCTTCGAGATCGCCCAGACCGAGGCCGACGGCCGCGCCATAGTCCACGACTATCAGCTGACCACCATCGGCAGCGCACTCGTTTCCCTCGGCTACGATTTCAACTCGATCAAGCCGGAAGAACTTGCCAAGGCCGAGGAGCTGCTGATCAAGGTCAAGCCGCATCTCTTTGCCATCAACTCCGACTATCAGCCGTCGATGCGTTCGACCGATGCCTGGCTGACCATGTGCTGGACCAATGACGGCGCGCAGCTCAACCGCGACATGCCCGAGCTTGAATATGTGCTCGGCAAGGATGGCGGCGAGATCTGGACCGACTATTACGCGATCCCGAAGGATGCACCCAACAAGGCGGCAGGCTATGCCCTGCTCAACTATCTGATGGACCCGAAGAATGCGGTGAAAGAGCACATCGCCAACGGCGCGCCGACCACCGACAGCCGTGTGATCGAGCTCCTGCCGAAGGAAATCACCTCGAACAAGATCGTCTATCCGGATGAAGCCTCGCTGACGCCGCTCGAATTCGGTGCCGCCGTCACGCTTACCGATCCGAGCCGCGCCGAACTGATGGCACGCTTCAAGTCGGCCTGATCGTTTTTCTTCGACCCGATCCCTGCGCCATGACGGCGGTAAGGGATCGGCTTGCTTCCCAGCACCGGCGGACAAAGAACCTCTCGATGCCCCTTAACCCAGCCACCAAACGGCGCCTCGTCACCGCTGCCCTCGTCGGGCCGGCAAGCATCTGGCTGTTCGTCTTCCTGGTGCTGCCCTTCATCGCCATCATCGTCTTTGCCTTTGGTGAGCGTGCACCTGAAGGTGGCTATCAGGCAGCTTTCACCTTCGCGCAATTCGCCAGTCTTGGCTCGCGGTCTGCTGCTTTCATCAATACGTTGATCCTTGCGCCGATTGGTGCGGCTGCCTGCCTGCTCGTTGCCTATCCGGTCGCCTATTATCTGGCCGTCAAGGCGAGCCCGCAACGCCGCCTGCTGCTCGTTTCACTGGTCGTCGTTCCCTTTTGGACGAGCTTGCTCGTGCGCACATACGCCTGGATGTATCTGCTCGGCGCACGCGGCATACCGCATCTGCTGGAATTCCTGGGCATAGAGAATGTCCGGCTCATCAACACACCCGGAGCCGTGCTGCTCGGCATCGTCTATGGCTATCTGCCGCTGATGATCATGCCGATCTATGTCAGCCTGGAAAAGCTCGACCGCCGATTGCTCGAGGCATCCGCCGATCTCGGCGCCAAGCCTATATCGACCTTCTTCGGCATCACGCTGCCGCTATCCTTGCCTGGCGTCATGACGGGCGTCGCCCTGGTGACGATCCTGTTGCTCGGCGAATATCTGATCCCGCAGCTGCTTGGCGGCGGCAAGGTGTTCTTCATCGGCAATGCGCTTGTCGACCTCTTCCTGCAATCGCGCAACTGGCCGTTCGGATCGGCGATCGCCGTGACGCTCGTCGCCGTCGTCGTCATCGTACTACTTGTCGCGATGCGCATTGCCTGGCGCGTTGCCGGCACCCGTCAGGTGGATCTCGTCTGATGCGCGCGCTCGTTACTTTCGTCTATCTGTTCCTCTATACGCCGATCGCGCTCGTCGTCCTGTTCTCTTTCAATGCCGGCCGCAATGCCAGCGAATTCACCGGCTTTTCGACGCAATGGTACGGACGGGCGCTGTCCAATACCTTCCTGATGGAAGCGCTGCGCAATAGCCTCATCATCGCCTTCACCAGCGCAGCACTTGCGGCGGTCTTCGGCACGATGGCAGCAATCGGCCTAGAGCGGCTCGGTCCTCGCGCCCGCGCCGTCTTCGACGGGCTCTTTGCCGCCGCGATCGTCGTGCCTGGTGTCGTCATCGGCATTGCGACGCTGGTGGCACTCGTCGAGGTCTTCGGTATCATCAACCCATTGATCGCGGCCATCTGGCCTGGCGATCAGCCGCCGAGATTCGCGCTCGGCTATGGCTCGATTATCGCGGCACACGGCCTCTTCACCATGGCGCTGGTGACGATGATCGTGAAGGCGCGCATTGCAAGCGTTGGCCGTGACATCGTTGAAGCCTCCAGCGACCTCTACGCCACGCCGCTGACCACGTTCCGGCAGATCGTGTTGCCGCAGATCATGCCGTCGGTCCTCGCCGGCTTCCTGCTCGCCTTCACCTTCTCCTTCGACGATTTCATCATCGCCTTCTTCGTCGCAGGATCGAACACGACGCTGCCGATCTATGTCTTCGCCTCGATCCGCCGCGGCGTCACGCCGGAGATCAACGCGATCGCGACCATGGTGCTGATCGTATCGCTCTTCCTCATTCTCATCGCGCGTTTCCTGATGCGCGAAAAGACAACGACAAACTGACCAGGGAAACATCATGATACTCAAGGATCGGGTCGCAATCGTCACCGGAGCCGGCTCCGGCATCGGCCGCGCCGGCGCGCTGATCATGGCGCGCGAAGGCGCGCATGTGGTCGTCGCCGATATCGACTTGGCAAATGCCGAGGAGACCGTGCGCCAGATTACCGGGGCGGGTGGCAGCGCCGAAAGCCTGGTCGTCGACGTCATGGACGATCAGGCGCTTGAGGCCGGCGTCGCAAAGATCGCCGCGCGACATGGTCGCATCGACATCCTGCACAATCACGCAGGCGCTCAGGTTGCAGGCAATCTGGAAGAGGTCGCTGTTTCCGGCTTCGATACGTCCTGGAACCTGAATGTGCGGGCGCACTTCATGGCTTCACGCTTCGTCATGCCGGTCATGAAGAAGGCCGGAAAGGGTGTCATTCTCAACACCTCGTCATCATCGGGCGTGCTCTATGACCGCGAGATGATCGCCTATACCACCTCCAAGCACGCGGTCATCGCCATGACCCGCCAGATGGCCGGCGACTATGCCCGGTTCGGCATCCGCGTCAACGCGCTCTGCCCCGGCTGGGTCGACACGCCGTTCAACGCGCCGTTCATCACGCAGATGGGTGGACGCAGCGCCATTGAAGATTACATCGCCGAGAAAGTGCCGCTTGGACGATGGGCCGATGTGTCGGAAATCGCCGAACCGATTCTGTTCCTCGTTTCCGACCGCTCCTCCTACATGACAGGACAAATCCTCGTCGTCGATGGCGGCGAAACGGTCGTCTAGGCTTACGGACGAAAACGTCGCACCGATGCGTGGAAACAGTGCACCGTCATTCCTCCCAAAGCCAGTCCGGCAACCCCGCTGCAACGCGCCCGACGACAGCCGCCTCAACACAATCGGCAAGGCTGCCAAAGCGCACGGCGCGTCCGCTGAGCCCCGGCCCGTAATGCGCATACTTGCCCGAATTGGTCATGACCGCACGCGTGCCGGGCGGAAAGACCGGCTCGGAGATCGAGCACCAGCAAAGGTCGGGCAAAACCTGCACGCCGCTGCCGCGCAACCGCGCCAGTGTCCCGTCCATCTCCGCAGCCGCGATGACATCGCGTCCTGCCGTGACGATGACCATTACCTCAGGCAAGCGGCGTCGGCCGGCAAAGGCGTCGGCGAGCATATGACATTCGGCAAGCGAGGCATGCGGGCTGCCGATGGCGACAAGCTCGACGGCTTCCGGCCCCTCGTTCAGTATTTTCCAGGCGGCTGCCATGTCGGCGCGTGTGATAGTCAGGCGATCGGCATTCGGATCGTGAGCATCGACAGCCTCCGGCGTCACGCCATCGACATGCAGCATGGGAGCAGCAGACGTCGTGCCAAAGGCAGCGCAGAGCGCCTTCAGGTCGTCGCGTGACGGATGTCCTGCGGCAAGACCACGCAGCAACGGAATGCGATCGGGAGACGCTTTTCCGGCAAGATAGCCGATGAGCGGCCAGAAAGCATCGTCGCGACCTTCTGAAAGTTCAACGTCGAGGATACGCGTCGCCTTGCGATTTTCATCCAGATATACGCCCGAAAGCGGCGCGCGACCTGTCAATGCAATACAAAGATCGAGGAAATCGGGATGCTTGGCGGTGCGCGCGCCCAGCACGCTGTTGGCGAAGATGACGGCATTGGACTCCGCCCAGCCGATGGCCTCCCCGGCGCCCGGTGCGCCGTCGAGCAAATAAGGAGAGCAGGTGAAGGTCGGGCGGCAGCCCATGCGCACATAGGCATCCGCGAGCCGCGCGGCGGGATCGCCAAAATCCTCCGGCACGCCCTGCGATCTCCAATTGGTGCGATCGACCGAAATGGCGTTCATGGTGGTAGGTATCCGCACACGCCCGCCGAGCTCAGCCATTTTTTCGGCGAAGGTCAGGTTGGCCGGGCTTGCATAGATACATCCATCGATATGGCCCTGCGTCACGTCGATAAGGGAAGTGGCACCCTGCTGAGCCGCCATGGCGGTCAATATGCGCATGGCCTGAGCAGCCGCAACGCCTTCGCCGCCCTCCAGCATGGACCGGTCGGCCTGCGTCAAGGAAAGCCCGGAGATAGCAGGTGGCAAAAGGGGCATGGTCTCGCCATCTGCGACGACGGCAGCGGTTTCGACCTTGACCGTTTTTGCCTGCGCCAGGCGCACAAAGACATCCGGATGGAGCCGCACGACAGGCAGCTGCCGGCCGAACATTTCGGCGGCGACAAGTGCGCCGAGCGTCAGCACATCCTCGGCTTCGCAAAAGATCAGGGCAGCCGGCGCGCGGCCCGTCAGCGCGAGATCGAGCAGCACGCCGGAGCCGCTGCAGGAGCCACGGCTCGAAGGCATCATCAGAATTGCGCCGGTGAGACATTCGCCATGCAGCGGATGATGGATATCGATGACCTTTCCGGTGGCCGGATCGACCCCACCCCAGAAGCTGAGGGCCTCTTGCGTGGCGATGACGCGGCCCTCCGCCGTGCCACCCATGATGCTGCGAGCCGATGCCGTGTCGTTCATTTCATCGTGGGTCCATATGCGAGAGGATTGTAAGCACCGATGTGGCAATGCACATCGGCATGTCTGTTTGCATTAGAAGCGTTGCGGCGAGAATGGCGTCAGATCGATCGCCGGTGCCTTCCGTGTCAAAAGGTCGGCGACAATACGCGCCGTGCCGGCCGATTGGGTCAAACCGAGATGACCATGGCCGAAGGCATAGATCACGTCCGGCGTCGCCTTGGCGCTGCCGATCGCAGGCAGGCTGTCGGGCATCGATGGGCGGAAGCCCATCCATTGCACGCCATCTTCCGGCTTGAGACCGGTCAGGAAAGTGCGCGCCTTCTGCAGCATGGCTTCGGAACGGCGAAAATTCGGCGGCAAGGCCAATCCGCCCAGCTCCACCGCACCGCCGACACGAATGCCGGTCGAAAGTTTGCTGACGACGAAGCCATGGCCGCCGAAGGTGATCTGCGTGCGCAGGTCGAAGGCATCGGCCGGAAGCGTCGTGTTGTAGCCGCGCTCGGTTTCGAGCGGTATGTGCTCGCCGAGCGTCTTGGCGATCCGATGCGAGAAGGCGCCGGCGGCCAGGACGACCTTGCCGGCCTGGCGCAGCTTTCCATCCGCAGCCACCACCTCGACCCCAACCGGAAGCGCCCGAAGCGACGAAATCTCCGATGTCTCGATGACGCCGCCGCGGCTGCGGAAATGCTTAGCCAGCGCCAGCGTATAAAGCTTGGGATCGGCAATAGAATACCATCCAGGCGTAAACGTGCCGAGGATGAAGCGCGACGCCAACCCGGGCTGGATCGCCGCCATCTCGTCGGCTTTCTTCAGATGCTGGAATTCGATGCCGTGATTGCGGCGAACCTCCCAGCCTTGCAGCGAAGCGCGAAATTCCGCCTCGCTTTCATAGACCTGGAGATTACCCTCCTTGCGCAGCATGGAGAGCGTCTCCGTCGCGGCGAGAAAAGGCTCAAGTTCGGCCTTGGAAAGATCCATCAGGCTTGTCTGCGCCGCCGTGGAGTGGGCCACGCGTGAGGGCTGGCAGGCACGCCAGAACCGAAACATCCAGGGCGCGATCCTGAGTGCATAGGCAGGCGGCACCGAGAGCGGCCCCAGCGGATCGAGGAGCCATTTCGGCGCCTTTTTCAAGATGCCGGGGGACGCCAGCGGCAGGATATCCGTGAAGGCGAAGGCACCGGCATTGCCGGCCGAAGCGCCGGCGGCCGGCCCCTCGCGGTCGACGACAACGACGCTCAAACCGCGCGACTGAGCCGCAATCGCGGCGGATAGGCCTATGACGCCGGCCCCGATGACGATAACGTCCGGTTTTGCCATCAACGCACGCTCGCGAGAGATTTCTGCTGATACTGCGGCGCGCCGAAAATCTGTTCGGACTTGCCGATCTCGGTCATGACGCTCCGGTGGAAAGAGGCAACGCGATCGGAGACATCGCGAGCAGGCGCTGGTCCAAGCGTTAGGCAGATCATGGTCATCCCTCCTCCGATGCGGGATCAAGCGCGGATATTACGTCATCAGACAACATATGTTCCGGCGCCATGGCAAGCGTTCTTGTCGGAAGGATCAAGAACGTCTCGGCAACGCCGGTGCGGATCCGTTTTACCGTCATTTCTTCGGCTGCAGCGACCAGATATTTGCGGGTGACGGCAATTCACTGGCCTTCCTTAGCTGAAGCCGAAAAGCGCGACGGCATAGCATGTCGATTTTTTGTATTCTTTTTGTATTTATAATTTTCAAGTCTATGATGCAAGCGAGCATAATATGGGAGAACCGAAATTGACTGACGTGATCACCCTGACGCCTGATGCGCTGCGAGGCCGTGTCGAAGCGATCCTTTTAATAGCCGGCATCAATGCGCAGCAGGCCGGTGCAATCGCGCGGGTGATCGTCGCCGGTGAACGTGACGCCTGCAAGTCGCACGGCATCTACCGCATCGAAGGCGTGTTGCGTGCGGTCAAGGCTGGCAAGGCGCGGCCGGATGCGGTGCCGCTGCTGGAAAAGCGTGAGGATTCCGCCATCGTGCGGGTGGACGCCAAGAGCGGCTTTTCCAATGCTGCTTTCGAGCTCGGCATGCCTGTGCTTGCCGAACGGGCTCGCCGCTTCGGCATTGCCGCACTCGCCATCAACGACTGCACGCATTTCGCAGCGCTCTGGCCGGAGGTGGAAGCCCTGACGGATCGAGGCCTTGCCGCCTTTGCCATGTGTCCGAGCTATTCCACGGTGGCACCCGCCGGAGGCACAGCGCCGCTCCTCGGAACCAATCCCTTCGCCTTCGGCTGGCCGCGCCTCGATAATCCGCCTTACGTCTTCGACTTCGCGACTTCGGTTGCCGCCCGCGGCGAGATCGAACTGCATCGGCGCGCCGGCAAGCCCCTCCCCGAGGGCTGGGCGATCGATGCCGAGGGCCAGCCGACCACGGATCCGGAAGCGGCACTGGCCGGCGCAATGCTGCCGTTCGGGGGGCATAAGGGGTCGGCGATCGGCACGATGATCGAGCTTCTGGCCGGCATCATGATCGGCGACTTCACCAGCCGCGAAGCGCTCGATTATCTCGGCTCCACGGCCTTCGCACCGCGGCACGGCGAACTCATCGTCGCCTTCTCGCCGGAGGCCTTCGCTGCTGGTCGACCTGGAAATCCGCTCGCCCGTGCGGAAGTGCTGTTCGAAGCGATTGTCGGCCAAGGCGCGCGCCTGCCGTCGCAACGCCGCTTTGCCGCCCGCGCTCGCGCGGAAAAGGACGGTATCCCGCTGACAGCAGAGGAAATCCGGCAACTCGATCGCCTTGAGAAACTCGGCCTAGACGCCGTAGCTTGAGCAATATCGAAATGTAAGTGAAAGCCAACGTAAGGTAACAAAAAGAGGCCCATTCGGGCCTCTCATGTTTGGGTTTAAGCTTGCGACCGCCTCAGGCCTTGTACTTTTCCACGGCACCCGGAAGCTTGCTCCATTCCGCATACCAGCTGTTGAACAGCTTGAACTGCGCTTCGACATAGCCGCGCTGGCTATCGTTCAAGATGTCGCTTTCGTTGAAATGCAGCTCATATTCCTTGTCTCCCTTCAGCACCATCATATGCTTGAAGAAGAGAACCAGATCCGGACCTTCATCGAAAGAAGACAGAACGGCAAGCGCCTGCTCCAGCTCGAGCGCGCGCTGGCGCGCATCGACGTCGCCCTTGGCGGCCGCCTGGGCAAGGTTGCAGAGATGAACGACTTCCCTCGGCAACACGTTGCCGATGCCGGTAATGGCGCCGGTTGCACCGCAATTGACGAAGCCGTGGAAGACCGCCGTGTCAACACCGATCATCAGCGATACGTCATCGTCGCGGCTGGTGATGTTTTCGGCGGCATAGCGCATATCGGCCGGGCCGCCGAACTCCTTGAAGCCGACGAGATTGGCATGTTCAGCGCGTAGCGCGAAGAAGAGATCGGCGCGCGTTGCAAAACCATAGTAGGGGCTGTTGTAGATGACGGCCGGAAGATCGGGGGCGGCCGACAGGATCGCTTTGAAATGCGCCTTCTGGGCGGCGATCACTGAGCCGCGCGACAGCACGCGGGGGATGACCATCAGCCCCTTGGCACCGACCTTCTGGGCATGGGTAGCGTGGGCTACGGCCGATGCCGTATTGACGGCGCCGGTGCCGACGATGACGGGTACGCCCGCTTTGGTCAGCCGATCGACGCCCTCCATGCGTTGCGCATCGGTCAGAAGCGGCCAATCGCCCATCGAGCCGCAATAGACCACAGCCGACATGCCCTCGGCGATCAACTGCTTGCCCTTGCGCACCAACGCATCGAAATCGGGACTGCGATCGGCTTTGCACGGAGTCATCAAGGCCGGGATCACCCCGGAGAAAATGCTGGACTTCATCTTTCTATCCTCTTGGGCCGGGGGTGGATCGGCTATCAGCCCAGCTGCATCCGCCACCGCGCCTCACCGTTTTCGCAGCATTGATATACCTTTGTATTTATTTTGTCGACAAGAAATATGCAAATCAAAGGCTGACGTCGAGACGGTCCCCGCGCATCAGCAATTTCTGGATTTGGGCGACGATCTGCTCAGCATGTTCGCGCGCAAGGCGCTCGGCAAGTTCCGTATCCCGCGCCTCGACAGCGGCAATGATTTCATCGTGCTCCTCGACGAAACGACGCGGCAGACGATCGTCGTAGGATTGGTAATAGAGGCGCAGGAGGCGCCGTCCCTCATCTAGCAATCGCGAGAAGAGGCTGGTGAAATAGGGGTTGCGGCCAGCCTCGGCGATCGCGAGATGAAGCGCGGCATTGGTGGAGATCATGGCGAGCGCATCCTGCGCTTCGACGGCATCGGCGAACTCAGCCTGAAGCGCGCGCACACCTTGAAGATCTTCCGGACGATGATATTTGGCGGCAAGCTGCGTTGTCACCCGATACATCAGCACCAGCGCATCGAAATAGCTATGCATGTTGAGAAAATCGATCTGCGAGACCATGGTCGAGCGGTTGGGCAGCGTATCGATCAACCCCTCGCCTGCCAGCCGCACGAGCGCCTCGCGGATCGGCGTGCGCGACATGCCGAAGCGTTCGGAAAGCTGCACCTCGTCGATGGGGCTGCCAGGCGGCAATTCGAGATCCAGAATTTCGTCCCTCAGGATATCATAGACCACCTTCACGCCGGAGCCGCGCTTGCGCTCGTTTCGGAGGCTTGTTTCATTATCCATGGCTAACTGACCTCTTCTTTCAGCGTGAGAAATAAAGGGGCATGCCAGCTAAATCAACGCCGCTTCCCGGCATTCGGGGCCTTTACCAAAAATCGAGGATTACGCCGAGCGAACGTAAACTTCGGCGACAAAGTCGCTGCTCGCATCACAGACCCGGTTTCGTCCGCCTGCCTTCGCCAGATAGAGGGCACGATCCGCTTCGCGACAAAGCTCGGCTAGCGACCTGCATTCCCGGCTCACCTTCGAAATGCCAATGCTCGTCGTCACCACCACATCGACACCGAGATCCGGAAATCGGGTTCGCTGAACAGCTTCTCGAATGCGCTCGGCCTGGATAAGCGGCTCTCCTGCTTTCAAGGGAAGAAAGATTATGAACTCCTCTCCTCCCTGCCGCGCGAAAATGGCGGACGACGGCAGAATCGCCTCTATTGTTCGCGATACTGCAACGAGAACTTCATCTCCCGCCGCATGACCCCAACGATCATTGAAATGCTTGAAGTGATCGATATCGAGATAAAGAATGGCATCTCCATCCCGAAGCCGTGCGGAAGCGTTCTCGTTGAAGAAGCGGCGATTATAAAGACCGGTCAGGCCATCTCGCTCGGCTGTTTGTCTGAGTTTTATCTGTTGGCGCTCGCTTATGAAAATGACGATCGACAGCGCCAGCACGAACTTGGAAAGGATCATCAGCAGGAAGCCGCTCGCCACATCGAGAAGGACAAAGGAATGGAACGAGAACTCGAAGGCCATTATCAGCGATAGCAGGCTGCAGGCCAATAATATTGCGGCAACGAATTTTCTGATCGGCAGCGGTTCGCGAAAGGAATCCTTGAATATGACGCTCGCCGCGCCGGCAAGCATCACGCTGCCGAGGGAATTGAATGTCACCGCCCGATATGTATTGTTCAAATGAAATGCCGTGAAAGCTCCGACAAGCAAAGTCAGCAGCGCAGGCAGCAATGCAAGAGCCGGTATCACCTTTCTGTCGGGATCGCTGATCACTACGAAAGATGAGCCGAGCAGTGAATATCCAAGCACGGCGCAAACGAGATTGATAAGGCTGAGAGGCGCATAGAATGCCGTATAGGTTTCGGCATATCCGGCCAATGTTGATGCCGCAGCGAGAATTACGAAACTTGAGGCAAGCAGACCAACGCCGCGGCTTTCATTCGAGCTATATTTCAGATAACCCAAAGTCACCGCACCAGCGATATAGGATGTCTTTTGGAGAAAGAGCACCGTCGGCATATCTAATTCATTGATCATCGAAAACTACCAAAGCAGCCGGAAAGCATCGCGGCCTCGATACTCCGAACGATCTAAAGATTTTGCCAATGGGGTTGCTAAAGATCTTGAAAAAGCAGCATCTGCGATAAGTCTTCGCCGAAAGCAGATCACCGCTATGGGCGGGACTGGCATCAAGGCAACACCGGTCGGCTGACGCTTCTCCGCCATTGCGCCGGATCGAAAACTGCCTAGGGTAAACGCCTCGCCTCCGTTGCAGAAAGCTGCCGAATTCAACCTTGAACACGCTATGAATTTTATGTCGAACAGAGATTTTCTCGAGTTTCACTCGTTGCCCCCGAGCGTTATCCTAGGGATTATTGACCGGGCAGACCAACTTGCAAAGCATTGGCATGAACGCACGATGCCACAAGCCCTGTTCGGCAAGCGCGTGGGCATCATTGTCGACGACACGGGATGGAGAAACACGACCGCTTTCGATCTCGGCGTGAAGGCGATGGGCGGCATATCTGCTCAACCTCTCATCAGCTTCAGTACTCGCGAACCCACAGCCGATCTAGCGGGCTACCTCGATAATTGGCTTGATCTTCTTGTCGTCAGGACAAAAGAGCTTGCTACTCTGCATGAGCTTGCTGCCGCCGCGGAAGCACCCGTTATCAATGCCCGAACAAGAACCAATCACCCTTGCGAAACGCTTGGCGATCTTGCCTATATCAAGAGCGTAAGAGGAACGCTTGATGGCCTCAAGGTTGTCGGAATTGCGCCAGACGCCAATATATTGAGATCATGGGTCGAGGCATCACGATCGATGCCGATGCACGTCGTCCAGGTCTATCCGGAGCGCTGGCACGTCACCGACCCGGACCTTCTGAACTCGAATTTTGAAAGCAGCAGGGACATTCGCCATCTGCTCGATGCGGACGTCATCATTACCGATTCATGGCCAACGGACGCAGAAGAAGATGCGTTGGCTGAGTATCGGGTGTCGGCTTCGCTTCTCAACGAAGGAAAGTAAGGCGCTATCTTTTTGCCATGCCCGCTAGTCACGAGAGGTCAGGAACTGACGGCGGATGCAAAGCTGCATACAGCCTGCCAAAGCCGATTGGCCAAGGCATTTTTGCTTCATGCCCAGAATGCCTTGATTGAGTGGATGATGACGTCGTAATCGTCGATGACGACATGTCTTGCGATGCGACGCAAATAGCGACCACGACTCTGATTGGTTTTCGAACTTTGAAGCGACGGAAGAGCTTTGGCTATAAAGGCGCCTGCGTGACATAAATCCTGAAAATCGGAACCGCGGACAATGATCTGGTTTGATGCCGCTCTTGAAAAGCATGCTGACGATGATCTTCTGCGGCGTTCCATCGCGACTGTACTCAGTGTCGATACCGACAGCGTGGACGTAATCCACGACATAGCGCAAATCGCGGATATGCCGGCAACATGCCTCGTGACGTCGGAAGCTTTCGATGACTATTCGCAGACCATCAGCATCTATCACTCCAGTGATCTGCACCCGCCGCTTCTTCTGGACGCTGCCAGCCAACTGGCACGACTGCTCCAGAGATCGCTCCTGGTTGCCAACGACGAGACAACGAATCCCTATTCTTTCATTCTGATATCCGGCGCCGGAGAGCCTTCCGTCGTTCTGGTGGATCCGGACGCACTCGACGAGAACGATCGCTACGTCATTACGAGCCATACTTCCGGCATAAGCGGACAATCACGGGAGTCCGGCAAATAATTCTCATCCTCCCTGTCGGAATCACCTTCGGTTGGCCGTCCTTGGAATATCAACCGCGTCAACCTGGAGGGATATCGTGGAAAACGCTCAATCAATTTGGCAGACAGCCGCCGTTCTCATCGCGCGCCTCATCTTCACCGCCGTCTTTGTGATGGCCGTCTCGTTCAAGTTTATGGATATGGGCGCGACTGCGAGCTACATCGCTGCCGCCGGCTTTCCATTTCCATTATTCTTGGCTTGGTGTGCCGCAATCCTTGAAGTGCTGCTTGCCGTTGCTTTCTTGACCGGTGCTTTGTTCGTCCCGGCTACGCTCGTTGCAGCCGTGTATGTCATCTTCCTCGGATTCTCATTCCATGGTCCGGGCCGTTGGGCCGGCAACCAAGCTGAATTCGGCTTCTTCGTGGATCACTTCGTTTTCGTAGCGGGACTGCTCTTCGCCGCCGTGCATGGGCCGGGAAACGTATTTGCCCTCGGGTGGACGCCTTGGTCGGAAAGGATATGAAGCAGTTTCAGCATGATCTGAAGCTGGCCGCACCATTCCGTTTTGAGGTGAGATGGGTAATCCGCTGGCGCAAACTTGCAGCGCTGAGGTCGCATAACGAGGCACTAGCAGCTTGGAATCTGCTCGACGAACCGATGCTGCGATAGGTGGAGCAGATTTGGAGGCATAAACGCGCTTTCCAGACCATCCCACATAATTCGTGAGATGGCGCCCCCGCATTTAGGCACCGTCCCCGTTTAGCAAGCCTATCTCTTAAGCGAAGCGAATTATCCATACGATGAGGAGCATGTCGATTAGCAATGCAATCACCAGAAGGAGGCCTATGAGCTTTCGTCGCTCTACCGTCTCCCTGGATTCAATTTTGAAAGCCGCTTTGTAAGCGTTTTCGGTGTCTCGGTCACTCACTGGTCTAATAGAATTTCGAGGGCGCGTCATATTGACGAGGCCGCATGTGACGAAGATGAAAAATAATAGTAGATAAGGGGCCATCTCAAACGCAGCCTTTGCTGTCCAGCCACTTGCAATTTCTCATCAGATAAACAGGTTTCACCATCCATCGCAATTGAAAGCCGCCTGCGCAAAGCGAGGCGGTTTTGCATTGCCAGAAATTTGCCCCACGTACGTTGCTGCTGCCTGGAAGCGTCAAGCCGCAGGTTTCACAATAGCTTGAGATTATAGTTAATACTTCGCTTAGCCGAAGCTATTTAAGATTTTACTTCCGCCACACGCCAGCATCTCTGCAATCGGGTTTGGCAATCCGAGAGACCCGATACCGAACTCTCGAACCGAGAGCCACTTCGGAGAAACAGATTGCGCCCCAAGGTTCCTCTTCCGCGGAGGACCATTGCCGTTGCCTTCCAACCGTAGGAAAAAGCAGCGGCCCCATACCCTGGCGCGCACTACTTCGGCGGTGATTGCATGCTCTTCATGGCTTCGAGGTCTTCATGCGAGACGAACTCGCAAGCCAGCAGGGTCTTGCCCGGGAAGGCCGCGGATTCGCGGGCGACCACGGAGACTACTCCCATCTCGGCCGCGGGCTGCTCAGCCTTACGCAAAGCGCGCCCATATGACTTCGTTGCGGTGCCGAAGAGATTGCCAAGCCCATCCGGTGTCAGGTGATAGGTCTTAGCCAGATCGTCCGCTCGCAAGCCCTCGACCAGAATGCCGAAGCTCGTTCCGGCGAAGACGATTTCACTCGTCTTGAAGCCTTGGCGGCCAAAGTCCGTAGACATTTTGTATACGGCAGCCGTCATGAGCGACGTATCCGCCTTCGCGAGCTTTTCAGCCTCATCATACATCTTTGTCGCGCTGGCAGTCGAATAAGGCGGCTTGCAAAGGGCGGCGTCGAAGAAGGAAGCTTTGTCGAAAGCAAACGCACTCGAACCGAGCGTGAGTGAAACAACGACGCCCAGTGAAAGGGATGCTGCTATGCTCAAGAAGACTTCCCCCAATGACTGACGAGCCGTTCGAACTTGGATCGTGTCGACCGTGCTGCTGTATCTACCGCTACGATCGCCGCCAGCCAAGCCGCCCATAGCAACTATCTCCAGATTTTTTACCGGGCTCACAGATTAGATGACGACGGTTGCGGAATGTGCTTCAACCTGCGAGAAAACGCACCCTGATATAGAGCAGCCCTCTTCAATGGACCGAAGGGCATCGGTTTGGCTTGACGACGCAAGACGCGATTTGCGCGTTCCCGCGCGATACCCGCCCCTGCCCTCGATGGCTTCATTCTTGCAACCGCTTCTCCGTCTGCAGCATCCCTCAAATACGAATGCTCCCTCGCTGCCTTGCCGATGAAAGATGCTACTCGGCGCCGGAGAATTGCAATGAAGAGCCTCGGACATTTGAAGCCAACCGCTGGCGTGGAGCAGCGAAGGCCAAACCCATGCAATACTCTGTTACACCACGCCGCGCGGACCATTCGAAGGACGCAGCTTCACCAGGCAACCTGAACAACCGCAAATATAAGGAGTACCGTCGACCCATCGCCTATTGACCGTGACTTGCTCCGCTAGCATTTGGTTTGCAGCCGCCCGAATAAAAGGCCCCTCCCCTTTTGAACACACCAACCCGCGCAAACCAGAACCCTGCGACATTTTCGCAGGCAGCTTGTTACAAATTCGGGATTGAGGGAAGATGCGCCGCGTACGCGCTACCTATCGCGGCTTCGCGAAAGCTAGCCGTCCAACTATAAAAATCTCGTTAACCAAAAACTTGCTGCAGGCTGCACCATCTCATATATGAACGTCGGCTTGGCGTGAGGGCGAACAAGCGGGACAGATTTCTTTGCCATCCCGTCAAAATCACTTCACAATCAGTCCGTAATGGAATTGCACGCAGAGGAACGATTTGATGGAAGAACCTTGGACAACCAATCGCGAGCCGATCGTGGCGACCGAACTCGATGTCAAGAAGGCAGCCGCGATCAACACGCTCTTGCTTCGCCCCATCGCTATCCTACCCGCCAAAGCCGGCGATCCTATCCGTCCTTTTGCGCTTGGCCTCTGGAATGAAATCCGTCCGCTTTTGAAACCTGGCGTGCCAGTCATGTCTCTGCGTCGCTCCACCAGCGCGTTTCTGCATTCCAAACGATATTATCATGCCTGCGCCCAGCCGGATTCCATGCGGCACGACCTCGCCGGCAATCCCGTCGAGCCGCTTTCGGCCGAAGACAGGCTTGCCGCACAGCAGCGCCTGATCACGCTGCGCCAAACGCAGGCTAAGGCTGCGGCCCAACGCGAAGAGCCGCCACCACCGCCAGCTTTGAGCAAAGCAGAACTCATTCGAGCCTCCCTCCTCGGCCGACGCTCCGATCGCGCCGCCCGCTGATGCGCCTGGGCGCATCGCCTCATATCCTCCTCGCCTTCATTGTAACGACCGTAATGGAAACGCTGCGCCCTTGGCGTGGTGGTGCGGCGATGCAATTGACAGCAGCTCCGGCTGCGTCCCGGTAGTCCGCGGACTACCGGCCCATCAAGCTCATTCATGAAGTGACACGCTTGGGCGCGATCAATCCAGAATCCTGTTGGCCTTCAGTGAAAGTGGTCCGCGGACCACTCGCCGTTCGTCCATGAAAATCGGGATGCGAATCGCTATCCAGATCGGCCGTACCTAAATCGCCGAAATAGTAAAGCGGCATCGGATCGAACGTCGCTGTACGCTGTTGATGCGTAAAAACGCATCAAAAACTGCCTTTTATCTAAGCATTTGTAAAACGGACACGAATCGGAGCATATTGTAACTGCGTAGTTCAGTAGCATTCTGTCACAATTGCGCAGTTAATTGGGAAAACAACCATGCAGCCGAGTCTCGTGCTACAAGAAGATCAAGAGCACCTTCCAACGCTTCTGGCGACAGATGCGCAGGAATTGTCTTATCAGCTCCAGCAACATCAGGCAAAGATCTTCCCGCCTCAGTCACAGAAAACTATGCGGATGTTTTCGCCGGCCGAAGCTGCAGCCTTCATCGGCATCGGTGAGGGCTATCTTCGCCAGATCGCAGCCGAAGGCCATGGACCCGACCCGCTTTCCAATGGGCGCCGGCTTTATGCCGCCGAGGATATGGACCGCATCCGCAAGGTACTGGATGAGCGCAACGGGACACCTAAATATGTTCCCTGGCGCAGAGGGTCGGAAAAGCTCCAGATCATCTCGGTCATGAATTTCAAGGGCGGTTCGGGCAAGACCACCACCGCCGCTCACCTCGCCCAATATCTGGCGCTGAGGGGCTATCGCGTGCTGGCCATCGATCTCGATCCGCAGGCCTCCTTGTCTGCCCTCTTCGGTCATCAGCCGGAACTCGATGTCGGTGAAAATGAAACTCTCTATGGCGCCATCCGCTATGAAGAGCCGCGTCCAATCGCCGATATCGTCCGCTCGACCTATACGCCGAACCTGCATCTGATCCCCGGCAATCTCGAGCTCATGGAGTTCGAGCACGAAACGCCGCGCGCAATGGCGGCAGGTCGTGCGGAGACCATGTTCTTTGCTCGCATTGGTGAGGTTCTGACCGAGATCGAGAGTTTCTACGATGTCGTTGTCATCGATTGCCCGCCGCAGCTGGGTTTCCTGACGATGTCTGCGCTCTGCGCCGCGACGTCGATCCTCATCACCGTTCATCCGCAGATGCTCGACGTCATGTCGATGTCGCAGTTCCTGACGATGACGAGCGAGCTTATGTCCGTGGTCGAGAATGCCGGCGGGCGCACCAGCTACGACTGGATGCGCTATCTCGTCACTCGCTTCGAGCCGAACGACGGGCCGCAAAGCCAGATGACAGGCTTCATGCGAGCCATCTTCGGCAATCGCATGCTGCAGAATGCCATGGTCAAATCGACGGCCGTTGCCGATGCCGGTGTCACCAAACAAACGCTTTATGAGGTCGATCGTGCCCAATTCACCAGGGGTACCTACGACCGGGCTCTGGATTCGCTCAATCTCGTCAACAGCGAGATCGAGATGCATCTCCGCCTGACCTGGGGAAGGAAATAAATAGATGGCGCGCAAAAACCTTCTTGAAATCTCGGCGCCGAACACGGCGCGCACGGATGCGCCAGCGGCAAAGGACAATCGCCCGATTGCAGGCTTCCTGCCGCAGGCGAGGGGTGGTGGTCCGGTGGGCGGCATTACGAGGACACTCGGAAACATCACGGAGAAGATGGAACGCGCCAGCGACCTCGAACGGCAGCTGGCGGAAGGGCAGACGGTCGTCGACATCGATCCCGATGTCATCGACGGATCCTTCGTTACCGACCGCCTCGAAATAGATCCCATTGAGCTCGGCCAACTGGTTGAGCAAATACGCGAGCACGGCCAGCAGGTTCCGATCCTTGTGCGACCGCATCCGGAGTCCAAGGGGCGCTTTCAGGTTGCCTACGGTCATCGTCGTCTGGCAGCCGCGAAGGAACTCGGCATCAAAGTGCGCGCTGTCGTCCGTCAGCTCACGGATGACCAGCTGGTGGTTAGTCAGGGCCAGGAAAATAGCGCACGCACCAATCTTTCCTATGTCGAGCGAGCGTTGTTTGCGTTGCGCCTCGAGCAGCGTGGTTTCGGCCGCGATATCATCATGGCCGCACTCGGTGTGGACAAGGCAGCGCTTTCCAAGATGCTGATCGTCACGAGACAGGTGCCTCTGCCGCTTATCAGCGTGATCGGGCCTGCTCCTGAAATCGGCCGCAGACGTTGGCTGGAACTGGGAGAACGTCTTGAGAGCATCGCTTCCGAGCCGATCATTGCCGAGTTGTCCGCGGACAACTATCGGAAGATGTCTAGCGATGAGCGCTTCCAGCAGGCACTCGCTCTGGCAACAGGTAAGCCCGCTTCTGGCAAGAGCACTGCAGCTCCCTCATCCATAGCCGGAGTTCCGGTAACCTTTAAGCGAACGCCGGCGCGCGCCACTTTTGTTTTCGACAGCAAGGCTGCGCCCGGTTTTGACGAGTTCGTGCAGGAGAGACTGCAATCTCTCTTCAACGAGTTTCAGCAAGGAAAGGAAACGTAACCCGCAAAAGAAAAAGGCCCCCAAACGACGTCGTCGTGGAAGCCCTTCTCTGATCTTAAGCAAATCGAGAATCGCATTTCCCCGAATCACAGTCAAGAGTCTTTGACGCCGTTTTGGTGAGCTGTCTTCTTTTGCCACAACGTAGGTGAAAGAAAATGGAAGCCGAATATGTGACGACGCCTTTTGGGCGGCGGCCGATGACGCTTGCCATGTTGATGGCTCAAAGACGAGCCGAGCATGGGAAGCGCATCAAGTCCGTCGACAAATGGAAGATTTATCGCGCGCTCTGTGAAGCTAAGCCTCTTCTCGGGGTGACGGATCGTGCGCTTGCAGTTCTCAATGCGCTCTTAAGCTTCTATCCGAAAAACGAGCTATCGGATGACGCCAACCTGATCGTGTTTCCCTCGAACGCGCAGCTCTCGTTGCGCGCCCATGGGATGGCCGAGCAGACCATTCGCCGCCACTTGGCTGCGCTTATCGCTGCCGGGCTTCTGGTACGCAGGGATAGCCCCAACGGCAAGCGTTATGCTCGTCGGAGCAGGGTAGGGGACCTCAATGAGGCCTATGGCTTCTCATTGGCGCCTCTTCTCGCACGCGCCGAAGAGATCGAGCATCTCGCCACTCGGGTTGCGGCCGAACGGCTCCATATGCAGAGCTTGCGCGAGCGTATTAGCCTCCACAGACGCGATATCGCCAAACTGATCGAAACTGCCATTGCCGAAGCTGTGGAAGGCCCTTGGGAAGCCGTCTACGTGGCTTTCCGTGCGTTGATTGACGGTGTTTCGCGATCTCCCACCGCAATGGAGCTGGACGTTCTCCTGGATAAACTCTGCCGCCTGCACGACCAAATCATCAACCAATTGGAAACACATGTAAAAGCCACGAAACTAAGCGGCAATCCCTATCAAAATGAGCGGCACATACAGAATTCAGACTCCGAATCCCTAATTGAATCTGAAACCGAGGCCGGACAGCAAGAAATGCCACTGGACGAGACCGTATTTCCACGGACAACACCACAGACGCCCGAAGCGGCAACATCTCCGGGCGTTATCGGACCAACATCCTCAACAATGCGCAGCTTTCGCGTTGAAGCTCGTAACAAGACTGCGATGGAGCTAAAGTCCTTCCCACTGGATCTCATTCTCCGCGCTTGTCCAGACATCATGTCCTATGGACCAGCAGGGACTATCAACAACTGGCGTGATCTGCTTGCAGCCTCGATCATCGTCAAATCAACACTCGATATCAGCCCTGGAGCCTATCAGGAGGCCTGCAGGATCATGGGGACAGAAAATGCTGCCACCGTCATCGCCTGCATCCTCCAACGCGCCCCATACATCAATTCAGCCGGCGGCTATCTTCGCGATCTGACCCGGCGAACGGAGAAAGGAGAGTTTGCGATCGGTCCCATGCTTATGAGCCTTCTGCGGGCAAATACGACCGCGCCAAAGGTGGCCTAGCCGGTTCTAATTTCAATGTGGAAAGATTGATATCCGGTTCCACCTAGGCCTCGATACGGAGCGCTGGTTTAACGCAGACCTGATCAAGTCTGCTGAGACGCATCGACCACGGTTTTGGTTGATGCGAAAGACGGCGCAGCCCTCCTATAGGGCTAACGGCAGGAAAGAGAGGGATAGCTTCTGATTGAGGCTTTATCTCAATGAAATCAATCGGCTAGAGGCTGTGTAAAATTCAGCCAGGTCAGCCGAAGTAAGTCATAGGAGGCGTTCTTATCGTCCGCCGATCTCAAGTTTTTATGCCGTTTTTACCGGCAAATGTCCATATATTTTCGCGTCGATCCGGCGCTATGGTATCCACAGGCAAGCTTACCGCGCAGGCATTTGGACGCGACAGGAGAAATTGCATCCCGGCTCCCTTAAACAGGCGCGGCAATGATCAATGATCCCGGCCGTCACCTGTCAAATTTCCTGATTTAGCTCTCGGCCACCGTCACGGCTGGTCGCAGATCGGGATCGGCTTGGCAGGCGGTGCCGGATGGTCCTTCTTGTATTGCACGATGATCGGTTCGAGGGTTTCCTTCGGCCAGAACTTAGGCGTGCCGATCTCCTTCAAGCAGGAGTCGTTCCAATATAATCCGGATTGGGCCGGAGAGCGCCCCGCCGCAACGGCTTTGGCGATCGCTTTGATGTCCGAGGACTCCGGATAGATGTAGAGCGTCGTCGGATTGTCCTTCACCATGGAAATGATCTGATTGGCATCCGATGCCGCCCAACTGGTGCAGCCGTCGCTACGGCCGCCAGCATATTCCACCAGCTTTCCGAGCGGAACATATCCGTCCCGGTTGGCGTAGGGGCTCTGCGGATCTTTCTTCATGCAGATGCCCGCAACCTTGGCGGCCGCATGTCCGCCGATCGCCCTTTCGCGAGCATTCGCGGTCTCGCCTTCGCCATCGAACTGGAGGAACGTGCGAAGATAGGCAGCTTCCTTGGTTTGTGAGAGCTTGTAGTAGCCCTTGAAGGTCGTCTTCGTCTCCTCCGTCACATAGGAACCGCCCGTCGTCAGGTTCGAGTCCATCGCATTGCCGAAGTTCTTGGCGCACATGCGGCCGTTGCCGAAATCAGCTACGCCCTTGAGATCGCGGCCGCTGCCGTGGCCGGATGAAACGACACGGAACGTCTGTGTCGCCTCGCAAACGATGTAGAAGCGGCCCGCGGACTTGCCGTCATTTGGAGTGTTCGGACGAGTTGCGTCCATGGCGAAATAGCAGGGATTTTTGACCGTGCCTTCGCTCACCTTTCGCATGTAGAGCGCGCGGGCTCTTTGCAGGACTGGTTGAGCGATCTGCCCGTCGCCGGTACCGACATAGGCTCCGAGCCAGGCCGGAATGTCCGGCTGCCGGGTGGCTGCCAGGGATTGCGATGTTGCGGGAATGACGAGGGCGAGGGAGCAAAGGCTGAGCATCTGGGGGACGCTTCGAAGGGCATATCTCAACCGCACGGAATTAGTTCTCCTATCAAATATTCTGGGTCGGCATTCGCTGCTGCCGTCAAAAGCAATGTTGACAGCCTGCCTGCCCCACAAGCTCGCCTGCCAAACGCTTAGATCCAGAACTCATACTTGTGCGCTGCTTTGCTGAACGAGATCCTAACAGATGCCGGAAATCGCGGCAGCCACAGAGAATTGTTGCCTGCCGTTGATATACTCCACCTGTTCGCGCCAGCCTTCTTCAGCGATCGCGGCGCAAATATGGCGGAGTTCGGGCAGGGTTGTGCATATGAAAGGCCCTGGGCTTGCCGGAGGGACGGTTGTTCAAGCCTGCGATATTACGCTAAAGGTAAAGAATCCTAACGAGCTCCATGGCTCAGTCGATAGCGGGCATAGTCGGCCATTGCCTCTGGTGCCAGCTCGATAAGTTCCTTCGCGCCAGGACGACCGTTCAAATGAATGAATATCGGCCGCGGCATCTCGCTTTGCGTGATCGCTAGATAGCCTGTTTCCAGCGGACGTTTGACGAGCCAGTCCGGATCGTGGCCAAAAATGACGTTCAGCTTGGTGCGATCGAGCCTATATTCGCTCTGGAAAGGCCCGATGCAACTCGTTTCGATGATCGATGTTGAATCCAGCAAAACCGCAGTAACCGTTCGCAGAAGGGCGGACGTTCCCGAAACCAGAGTGAAGATCATTGCCCACACGCTCCAGACTATAATCCGCCGGCGGGTGAAGAGCGGGCCTTCGTCGAGTATTTCTACTGGAGGTCCATAGCGGTTCGGCCTGCGTACATGTGCGGTGAAGCTTGCAACAACCGCCGCTTGCATCAGAAAGGTGCTCAGAAATATCGCGCCCATCCGATGACTGCAGTCGAAGCTTGAGAAAAAACCATTGTCCAAAACTACCATCACGCCACCCTATATTGCCGATGAAGCTACTACATCGTGGCCGAAGGAAACCTTACTTCAATGTTTCAAACTGCTCGGAAGGAGCTTCTTTCAATGGAAGGCCGAGAAAGGTTTGCGCATTAGTGAGCGGCGACTAGTTTGCTTTTGCGCGGGATCGAACCTATCGCGATGGCAGATGGGGAGCGGGAAAGTCCAGCACCCGGCTGGTATAGCTTTCGATCAGTGCGCTGAACGGTGTTCCATCCGGCAGCTTCAGCACGGCATGGTGTTCGAGAAGAAAGGAAGGCAAGGCGAGAGACCCGCTCCCGGATGGCGGCAGATCGGCGCCGGTTTCCCATCCTTGCGGGAGCGGCGACCAAAGGAGCTTTGCCGACAGGTTCGTGCGGGTGAAATTGAGAGCCTGAACGGCACGGCCGAACGCGATGTCGCTCGTATCGAGCGACTTGTTCATTTCGGCTGTGAGCTTTGCCGGCACGTACCAATTGTCCGCCTCGGACAGAATACGATCCCCGCAAGCCAGACGAACGCGACGATAGGCGACAGGTTCGTCAGGTCCGACCGCCAGCAGCTTCCGGATTGAATCGTCGGCCGGCTTGTCCTGACCGCGCACGCGCTGCGCAACGATTTTCGAGCCATCCGGTGCAAGCTTATGCGCAGCACACCAGCGATCGAGCGTCAGCGTGGCACTGGCATTGCTGAGGAGATCGGCATTCAGGGTCTGCAGGATTGCCAGTGCTTCCAGACGCGAGGTCGGCGTGTCGGGCCACTGAGAGGCAGCCGGCATTTCCTGCGCCGTCGCCGTCTGCGCGCCAAGCGCGATGGCGACGGAGCTGCCGAGGGCAATCATGCGGACGAATGACGGGGGCTTTGATGGCATGCGATGAAATCCTCTGCACAGATGATTTTACAGGCCGGAGCCTAATGGCTGGGAAATGCGCCGCTGGCATAGATGGCAAGCTTGCCGCTATTGGCAAGACGCGAAAAGGCTGTTGCGGACAAGCGCGGCAACTGGCCGCAAAATCATCCGCTGTCTTCCTTACTGAATAAGGTGCTTACGATCCGATTGCATTCAGGCTGGTGAAAGCCAACTGAATGAGACCGGCCGTGGCGATGAAGGCCAGTGCTGAGACGAACAGCGCCGCCAGGATCAGCAATCCGTCCCGTGCCATCAGGGCGACTGAGATCGCCACGAGGGCAACGACCGGCATATAGTTGCCGAGCGGGATCGGAAGGACAATGGCGACGGCCAGCAGGAAGATCGGAAAGGACAGCAGCCATTGCATGGTGTCGCCCGTGAAAGCGGCCAGACGGCCCCGACGAACGACGGTTTCGACCCTGGCGAGGATCGGCGCGCTGTAGCGTACGATGAGTTCCACGACTGCCGGCGAAAGCCGGCGTCGGTTGAGAAAGGCCGGTAACCATATCGTCCGGCGGCCCAGTGCGATTTGCACCGCCACCAGAGCGAGAGCGCTTCCGAAGACGACGCCGAACGGTCCTGGGATCGGGATCAGTGCCGGCAGCGAGAGAAAGAGGATGGTAAAGGCCATGCTCGTGTGCCCGAGGCCGCTGAGCACCTCGCCGATGAAGATGCCGCCCTGCTCATGGGTGAGCCTGGCGAGATGGTGCAGGCGAGTGGATGCCCTGTCATCATGCCCAGTCGTACCGGCAGCCTGTTCTGTCATCGGACATCACCAGATAAGGTCACCGGAATTTCTTGTTTGCACAAAGCGTCAGGCTTCATCGACACCTTCGCCCTTTCCCTGGATAAGCCTGATGACGGGCGCGCAGTCCGGATTGCTTTTATCGAGCAGATCGGCAGGGCTGCTCCAGCCGGTCGACAGGCCGATGACGGTTGAAATCGTCCAAAAAGTATCTTCGGAGGCGCGTTGCGCCAGTGCCGGGACCTCGGACGAGAGACATGCCTGCGATTGCCTGATGATCCCGACAGGCTGGCCGGCGGCAGCGGCATGCCGCTCGATTTCGGCTTGAAGCGGGCCAAGGGCGAAAGTTGCAAAAAGGGCTGCGAGGAGATTGGAGATCATGTCTGTACCTTGTCGGAAATCTGTTTGAAGCGGGGAGGGAAGTGCCCCGAGCGGGGCACCTCATGGCGTCAAGCGCTTTCAGCCTTGTCGCGCGTCTTCAGCAGGCTCCAGCCGACACCGCTTGCAATGATCGCGAAGGTGATGCCGAGCGAGAGGGCGGCCGGGAATTTTTCGAGACCCAGCATATCGGCGACGAAGATCTTCGAGCCGATGAAGACGAGCACGACGGCGAGCGCGGGCTTCAGGTACCGGAAGCGGTGGATCATGGCGGCAAGCGCGAAATAGAGGGCACGCAGGCCAAGGATCGCGAAAATATTCGACGTATAGACGATGAACGGATCGGTGGTGATCGCGAAGATCGCAGGAACCGAATCCACGGCAAAGATGACGTCGGCGACTTCGATCAGCACGAGCGCCATGAAAAGCGGCGTGATGAACCAGACCATTTTTCCGTTCTGCGGATGCGGCTGCTTGACGAAGAAGCGCTCGCCATGATGGTGGTCGGTGACGTTGAAGCGGCTGCGCATGAAGCGTACCAGCGGGTTCTTTGACACATCCGGTTCGGTATCCTTCACGACCAGCATCTTGATGCCGGTGATGATGAGGAAGGCGGCGAAAACATAGAGCAGCCAGGAGAACTCGGCCACCAGTGTCGCGCCGACGCCGATCATGATCGCGCGCAGCACGATGACGCCGAGAATACCCCAGAAGAGCACGCGGTGCTGATAGAGGCGAGGCACGGCGAAGAAAGCGAAGATGAGGGCAATGACGAAGACGTTGTCGAGAGCCAGCGTCTTTTCCACGACGAAGCCCGTCATGTAGGCCAGGCCGGAATCGGCACCGAGATACCACCATACCCAGCCGCCGAAGGCGAGGCCGAGCGTGATATAGAGAACGGAGAGTTTGATGCTCCCGCCGACGCCGATCTCCTTGTTTTCCTTATGCAGCACACCGAGATCGAAGGAGAGAATGGCGATAACGAGCGCAAGGAAGCTCACCCACATCCAGAGCGGCTTTCCCAGCCACTCCACGAAGAGCAAAGACGTTTCCATGTCGGAAGACCCCTGTCGGCGCGGTGTCGGAAAGGTCCGACATCGCAAGAGCGCCGACGGCTCTCACCAGAGGGGCCCGGACCAGCGGGTTGGCCAATAGCTGGGAAGCCGACGTTGGCGTTTCAAGGGTTCGCGTGCATTTTGCAAAGACGGCAATGTCACCTAGCGTCTAAATGTTGGTCCGACCGATATGGATGCCGTAAACGCTTGCTCTTTCCTGCGCGACGAAATCAGACAGGGCGGGAGGAATTTCGACCTGGGCGCTATGCTGTGCGAGAATATGGAATCCCTTCGGAAGACAGGTTGCGATACGGCCGATGATCGTTTCATAATCGACGATCAATATCTCCTGTCCGGCCACAAGGTCGAACAGCAGCGGATCATCGATCACATGCTCATTTTCACAAAACCAGTAAGAGGAGATCGTCAGGTCGGGAAGATACCCGATCTGCGCCGGCAGGCTTCGTTGCTCGAACTGGAAATGTCCCGGCAGGCCAGCCGCTGACATCAGCTCCCTGGCGAGAGCGAGCTGATGTTCGGAAATGTCCAGCCCGTAAACCTCGAGCTCGGGATTTCCGGCAAGATAGGCAAAGGCAAGGCTGAAGGCGCCCGAGCCGCAGCCGAGATCGCATACCCTTCTATATTTGTGGACCGTTGCTTCGAGGCTGGTAAGTACCTGCAGGCACTTCAGTGAATTTCGCATTCCGAACGCACGCGTGAAGGCATCGGCGGAACGACTATAGTCGAATATCTCGATCTGGCGCCTGCTTTCGACAGCATTGCGCAAGGCAATGGAATCGTTGCTGGGATGGTATAGATGATTACATCTGAGCAGAACTTCGGCAAATTCTTCGAAATGCCGCGTCTGTACGTCCATGCCGGTCATGCAAGCCTGTCCTCGCCAAGGATATTGCCTTTGGCGTGATTGGAAAGGCTGCACGCGCCGAAAGCAAGCCCTCAAAACTTGCCCTTGATGCTCGGTAGGGCAGGGGCTGCGCAATCGAACGCCGGCGCCATGTCAGCCTTGTGGCAGGGCGATCGGAAATCCTTCGAAGGTCTTGAGAGTATCGAGGACGATTGCCGTCTTCACATGCTGGACCGATTCATGCGGAAGCAGCACGTCGTTGACGAAACGGGAGAGATCGGTAAGCCCGCGGGTGGCGACCTTCAGGTGATAGTCCATTTCTCCTGTCAGCGCATAGGCTTCCAGCACCTCCGGCAGACCGTTGATGAGCTGCGAAAAGCGGCGGGCATTATCTCTGTTGTGGGTGGCGAGCGTCACCGAGATGACGACGAGCATGTCCAGCCCCAGCTTCTGCCGGTCGAGATTGGCCTGGTAGCTGCGAATATAGCCTTCTGCCTCCAGCCTCGTGCGTCGCCTCGAGCATTGCGACGGCGAAAGCGCAATGCGCTCGCCGAGCTCGTTGTTCGTCAGTCTGCCGTCTTTCTGAAGCTCCTTCAGCAGACGCAGATCCAATTTGTCGAGTTGTTCATCCATTGCGCAAAACTCTGAGAATCCTCACGAAGCGTGTGTAGTATTCGCTTATCTTATGAGGATGGCAAGTTTGACATCATGAATGTCGGCTTAGCTTGCATGACGAAGGTTGCGCGGATTGTGTCGAATTGGAAAGAAGGTCCGTAGGTTCGGCTGGCATTTTAGATGCGGCACACACAATCAATCTTACTTACCGATCGTCGTTTTGGAATTAGCGGTTGAGAAAGTTGACTCCATTTTACGTGATTGTCATCTGGCTTTTATAAGTGGGGAGCGGGAAGCAACCAAACGCAGGGGGTATAAATGCGTAAACTTCTTCTCGCCATGATGTCTGCGGCCTTGATGTCCGGCGCAGCCCATGCAGCGACAGTCTATCCGTTGGACCGGGCAACGGTACTTGCCGGCTCTCCGTTCGATTTCAAGGTGGAATTCAACAAGGTCGTCAAGCCGGAAGACGTGAAGGTCACGGTCAACGGCGAAAGCTACGACGCGGTTTTCGGCAAGGCGGCTGATTTCGTCGCAGAAGAGAAGGGCGCTGAAGACAAGGTACTCGGATCGGCCCTGATCCTGCGCGGCATCAAGCTCGCAAAGCCCGGCCAGTACAAGGTCGAGGTTTCGGCCGGCGACGAGAAGAAGTCCGTCAACTGGGATGTCTATGGCACGTCGGCCACGCCGAAGGCCAAGAACATCATCTTCCTGCTCGGCGACGGCCTCTCTGTTGCACACCGAACCGGCGCCCGCATCATGTCCAAGGGCATGACCGAAGGAAAGGCCAATGGCCGTCTTGCCATGGACGATATCCCGCCGGTCGCCTTCATCGGCACCTCCTCGACCTCTGCGATTGCCACCGACAGCGCCAATACCATGTCGGCCTACATGACCGGCCACAAGTCGGCCGTCAACGCCCTCGGCGTCTACGCCGACCGTACGCCGGCAAGCCTGGACGACCCGAAGGTCGAAACGATCGGCGAGGCGTTGCGCCGCACCGGCAAGAAGTCGCTCGGCATCGTCACCACGGCCGAAGTCGAAGATGCGACGCCGGCAGCGCTCGTTTCCCATACCCGCAAGCGCGGCGACAAGGCGGAGATCGTCGGCATGATGTACGACGTCAAGCCGGATGTCCTGCTCGGCGGCGGCTCGGCCTATTTCCTGGCGAAGAGCGTTCCTGGCTCCAAACGCAAGGACGACAAGGACTATATCGCGCTCTTCAAGGATGCCGGCTATGCCGTTGCGACCGACAAGAACGAACTGGCGGCGGCTGCCGGCTCCAACCAGGACAAGCTGCTTGGTCTCTTCCACACCGGCAACCTTGACGTCACGCTCGATCGTGAATTCCTGAAGAAGGGCACCGTCGACAAGTTTCCGAACCAGCCGGGCTTGGTCGACATGACCAAGGTCGCGCTCGATAAGCTTGCCAAGAACCCGGACGGCTTCTTCCTGGTGGTGGAAGGTGCCTCCATCGACAAGATGAGCCATCCGCTCGACTGGGATCGCGCTCTGGTCGAAACCATCGAGTTCGACAAGGCCGTTGCCGTCGCCCGCGAGTTTCAGGCCAAGAATCCGGATACGCTTGTTGTCGTCACCGGCGACCACACGCATGGCGTTTCGATCATCGGCACCGTCGATGACGAAAAGAAGGGCACCGAGATGCGCGAGAAGGTCGGCACCTATGCGGCTGCCGGCTTCCCGAACTATGAGGACAAGGATGGCGACGGCTATCCGGATCGCGTCGACGTTTCGCGTCGCCTGTTCATGGCCGCCAACAATGGTCCGGACCACTACGAGACCTTCCGCCCGAAGCTCGATGGTCCTTTCGTGCCGGCTGTTCAGAACGAGAAGAAGGAATACGTCGCCAATGAAGCCTATAAGGACGTGCCCGGTGCCGTCTTCGTGCAGGGCAACATTCCGCGGGACGAGGACAGCGGTGTCCACGCCGTCG
The DNA here is from genome assembly GCF_009176305.1 of Martinezella dioscoreae. Classification (GTDB taxonomy): domain Bacteria; phylum Pseudomonadota; class Alphaproteobacteria; order Rhizobiales; family Rhizobiaceae; genus Rhizobium; species Rhizobium dioscoreae. The sequence continues at coordinate 538,495 of NZ_BLAJ01000002.1, forward strand.
ATGATGTCGTGCTGCAGGCGGCTGGTCCCGGCGCCGAAGGCTTCCGTGGCTACATGGAACAGAGCGATGTCTACCGTGTGCTGGCCGATACTTTCGCGTTCGGCTCCGAAAAGATGTAAGTTGTTACAGATCGTATGACCATGACAGGCGGCTTCGAGGCCGCCTGTCTGTTCACCTTTCATGAGGATATGCGATGTCCGGGGACAGGATCGCCACCATCAATCGTCGGGGCTTCTTGGCCGCTGCCGCGATTTTGCCGGTCATGGGCATTGCGGCACGTGCGAATGCCGCCGAGACATTGGGCTTCGGCGAACTCTATAAGAGCTTCGGCCCACTCGGGCTCGAATTTTCCGACAAGGTGAAGCAGCTGAGCGGCAAGGAAGTCGCCATCAACGGCTTCATGGCGCCGCCATTGAAGGCCGAGGCCGCTTTCTTCGTGCTCACGGAAATCCCGATGTCGCTCTGCCCGTTCTGCTCTTCCGATGCCGATTGGCCCGATAACATCATGGTCGTCTATCTCTCCTCCAAGCAGACATTCGTGCAGTACAATGCCCCAATCACGGCGCGGGGCGTGCTGGAATTCGGCTCGTGGACCGATCCGGAAACCGGATTCATCAGCCAGCTGCGTCTCCGCGACGCATCGTTCAGGACCGTCTGAACACATGCTTGCGCTCGATATCTCCGGTCTTGAAATGCAGTTTCCCGGCCTGGCGGCGCCAGTTCTCGCCATCGACCGCTTCCATCTGCCGGCGGGCGGCAGGCTTGCGATCACCGGTGCTTCAGGCTCCGGCAAAAGCACGTTCGTCAACGCCATTACCGGCTTGGAAGATGTCGGTAATGGCAGCATATCCTGGAGCGGCACGGAGATCACACGCCTGTCGTCCGGCCGGCGCGATGCGTTCCGCGCCCGCAACATCGGCCTTGTCATGCAGGATTTTCATCTCTTTCCCGGCCTGTCCGCCTTCGAGAATGTCGTGCTGCCGATCAAGCTGACGCGGCGCCTTGCGGCCAAGGAACGGGAACGCGCACTTTATCTGCTGTCTGTCACCGGTATCGCCCGACCGCAGCAGAAGATCGAAACCTTGTCGCGCGGCGAGATGCAGCGTGTTGCCGTTGCCCGCGCACTGCTGTCGCGTCCCGGGGTCATCGTAGCGGACGAGCCGACCGCCAGCCTCGATCGTCAGGCGGGCCATGAGGTTGCGGAGCTTCTGCTGCAACTTTCGGCCGAGGAGGGGACGACGCTCATCGTGGTCACGCATGACGTCGCACTCGCCGAGCGCCTCGGTCATCGCATCAATCTAGCAAACGGTCGCATCGAAGAAGACAGCCAAGAGGTGGCCGCGCGATGATCACCTTCATTCTTGCTGACCTCAGACGTTTCTGGAGCGGCGCGCTGGCCGTTGTGGTGCTGATTGCCCTTTCGGTCGCGCTGAGCGTGACGGTGACGCTGCAGGAGCGGGCTGTCCGGCTCGGCAGCGCCCGCGCCGCGGAAAAATTCGATCTGCTTGTCGGTGCTGCCGGCAGTGAAACGCAGCTGGCGCTTTCCGCCGTTTTCCTACAGCCGGCGCCATTGCCGCTGATGGAGGGTGCCGTTCTGTCTCGCCTTGCCAGTGATCCGCGTGTTGAACTGGCGGCACCGGTCGGCTTCGGCGATTCCGCCTACGGACATCCGATTGTCGGCACGACCACGGGCCTCATTTCGTCCCTCTCGCCGTCGCTCTCGCAGGGGGTGATGTTCGCGCGTCTCGGCGAAGCGGTTGTTGGCTCGGATGTCGCCTTGTCGACTGGCGCGGAAGTCAAACCAATGCATGGCACGGCCGAGACCGGCGGCGAAACCCATACGGCCATCGCCTATAAGATCACCGGCCGCATGGCGCCGACGGGAACAGCCTGGGATCGCGCCATCCTGGTGCCGATCCGTGCCGTCTGGCAGTTGCACGGAATGCATGGCGCGGACCATCACGACGATGATGGCGACGAAGCCAATGTGCATGGCGCAGCCGAGCCGCATCAGCATGACGACGGGCGCGAAGAAGGCCACGACCATGAGCACGGTCATGTTGATGCCAATGCGCCGCTCGACGAGCATTTCGACGTGCAGACGTCCGGCGTTCCGGCCGTTCTGGTCAAGCCGAAGACGATTGCCGATGCTTATCGCCTGCGGCAGGAATACCGCACGGGTACGACGCTCGGCATTTTCCCGGCTGAGGTGCTGACCAGGCTCTATGCAACGCTCGGCGATGCCCGCAGCCTGCTGCTGGCGATCGCATTTGGGACCCAGGCGATCGTGATTGCCGCGATCGTGCTGGTCACCATCATGCATGTCGGCTCGCGGCGCCGGCAGATCGGCGCCTTGCGGGCGCTTGGAACACCGGTCCGCTCGATCATCACGCTCGTCTGGGGCGAGCTCTTCGTCCTGTTCGCCGCCGGCATCCTGCTCGGTATCGCCCTCGGCTACGCGGCAGCGCTGGTTATCTCCGTCAGGCTGGCGGCAGCGACCGCCGTGCGCCTGCCCGTCGGTTTCTCTTTCGATGATCTCTGGCTTGTCGGAGGCTTTGCAGCCGTTGCCGCGATCATCTCCATCGTGCCGGCGTTCAGCGCGCTACGCTCCAGCCCGGCTGCCGCGCTGCGCGCCTAAGAAAGTCTAGTCGTCCGTAAAACGGCGATGCGTCGCTGCGCTTCTGGCCACGTGCTCATAAATCCCGGTCATCAAGTCCAATGTGCTGGACGCTTCCTCCAAACGGCGGCCCATGTTCGGGACGCCTTGCACAGCTTTTACCAGAAGGGCCGAGCGCACTGCGGCGTATTCATCTGTGACGTCTCGACCTTTTTCTGTCACCGAATATGTCACCCCCGAACGGCCGCTGCCCTTTCGTTCTACCAGTCCTGCACCGACCAGCTTTCTCAAGCTGTACTGCATGTTCGGGATGTCTTCTCGATTGGACAGGCGCGCGAGATCCTTGATGGATTTAGGCCTATCATGCATGCGAATTATATGGAGCATGGCATTCTCAGGGCCGCTTGCTGCCAGTCCAATGACCGAAGCCAGACACTCGGTTTGCCAGCGTCCGAACGCTTCGAACGCGCGCATGAGGGCAAATTCCAATTCGGTCAGGTCCACTTGCAGCGGTGTTTGCGCCAGATGCCAGCTTCGATCCAAGCCGCGTGGATGGCCCTTCTGGTCTTCGGTTTCGGTGCTCATATGCTTCCTTTGCGGGATATTGGGGTGACGCCAAGACGGCGAGAGTTGACAAGCTTCAAGTTTCAAATAAAATTTCTATCGTAAATTATATCAAAAAATAAAGGGAACGAAATGTCGGAGAACTCGATGTTCGCCGCAGGGCAATTTTTGCTCGGCACCTTCGCCAGCAATTGCTCCAGCGGCATGAGCGTTACCAAAGTGCCGGAACGCTGGGTCAATTCCTGGGACAACAATCTGAAATTGGCCCAGCAGCTGGATGAAGCAGGTATCGATTTCATGTTGCCGATCGCCCGATGGATCGGATATGGCGGCGACACCAATTTTCACGGCAATGTGCTGGAAACGATGACGTGGGCGGCGAGCTTGCTCGCCAGCACGAACAACATCAACGTCTTTGCCACCATTCACACGGCCGCGAACCATCCAGTCGTCGTTGCCAAGCAAATCGCGACGATCGATCAAATCAGCAGAGGACGGATCGGCCTCAACATAGTTGCCGGTTGGAACCAGCCGGAATACGAAGCGTTGGGACTTGACCTGCCCGCCGACCATGAAAGCCGCTATGCCTATGCGGAGGAATGGTTCGATGTCGTCAAAAGCCTATGGGAGCGAGATCGGGCCTTTGACTATGATGGACAATTCTTTCATCTCAGAAATGTTCTTGGCGATCCTCGCCCCGGGCATCAGGCACCTATCCTCAACGCTGCAGGTTCCGGCCAAGGCCGCTCCTTTGCCGTGCGGAATGCAGACTTTCTGTTTACTCCGGCCATAGATCTGAGCCGTTCGACGACTGAAATCGCGGAGTTGAAACAGCAGGGCAAAGCCGCCGGTCGCAATCTGGGTGTCCTCACCTTTGCCCATGTCGTCTGCCGGCCGACGGAGGGAGAAGCGCGAGACTATCTGCAGCATTTCGGAAAGGACAATGCGGATTGGGAGGCAGTCGACAATCTGGTGCGCCTGCAATTCGCGCATGCGCAATCCTTTCCGCATGACCTTCTGGCATTGATCCGGGACCGGATGGCTGCCGGACATGGTGGTTTCCCGCTCATCGGGACGCCCGAGCAGGTGGCGGAGGGTATTCTTGCCCTTCACAAGGCGGGCTTCAGCGGAACGACCATTTCATTTGTCGATTACAATGCCGAATTCCCATATTTCCGTGATCGGGTTCTTCCGCTGCTCGAACAGGCCGGTATTCGCAAGCCGGTTTCAGTGCCCCATGTGACGGTCTAAATCCATCGTGGATATCAGGAGAGAAGGTTGCTGCGGGGGCTTCCGCCACAAGCTGAGAAGCATTCTCAATGCAAGCGCTGGCCATTCGACGGATCGAACAGATGTGTCTTTGCCGGGTCGATCTTCAGTTGGATTGGCTGGCCGGGTGACACGGTGGGACGGTCCCTAATGGCGGCCACGATCGATTGCGCGCCGGCCTGCAATTGCAGATGCGTGTCCGAACCCGTCGGCTCGATGATGATGACCTTGGCCTGTACGCCATCCGTATCGACGGCAATATGTTCCGGGCGGATGCCGAGCTGGACGGATCGGCCGAGATGGCGGCGGGCGTTTTCCGGCAGCGGCCAATGCAGATCTTGCGCGTCCTGCAGCCCCAAGGTCCCGTTTCGGTCAGTGACGAGGCCGTCGATGAAATTCATCGATGGCGATCCGATGAAGCCGGCGACAAAGCTGTTGGCCGGCGCATCGTAGATTTCGAGGGGAGAGCCGATCTGTTCGATATAGCCGCCGCGCATGACGACGATGCGGTCGGCCATGGTCATGGCTTCCATCTGGTCGTGCGTCACGTAGACCATGGTGGTGCCAAGCCGCTGGTGCAGCGTCTTGATCTCGGTGCGCATCTGCACGCGCAGCTTAGCATCGAGATTGGACAGCGGTTCGTCGAAGAGGAAGACGGCGGGGTTGCGGACGATGGCGCGCCCCATCGCCACGCGCTGGCGCTGGCCACCGGACAATTGTCGGGGATAGCGATCGAGGAGCGCGGCAAGGTCGAGGATCGCTGCGGCATCGTTCACCTTTTGCTCGATCTCCTGGCGGCTGCGGCGCGCGAGCTTCAGAGAAAAGGCCATGTTGTCGCGCACGGTCATGTGCGGATAGAGCGCATAGGACTGGAACACCATGGCGATATCGCGCTCATTGGGTTCGAGATCATTGACGATACGATCGCCGATTTCGATCTCGCCGTCGCTGATGCCTTCCAGCCCGGCGATCATCCGCAGCAGGGTGGATTTGCCGCAGCCCGAGGGTCCGACAAGCACCACGAATTCTCCATCCTGTGCGGCGACGGAGACGCCGTGCAGCACTTCAAGCGCGCCGTAGCGTTTGATGGCATTGCGAATGGTCAGTTTCGCCATGGATATCTCTCCCAAAATTCGGCGGGCGCTTCAGCGACCGCCCATGCCCGCATTGAGGGCGATGCTGTTGTAGATGAGCTTCTGCAGGATGATCGCGAGGAAGATGCCCGGAAGCATGGAAAGCGTCGCACCCGCCATGAGATAGTTCCACTGCGTGCCTTGCTGCGTCTGGAACAGGGTGAGGCCGACCGGCAGGGTAGCATTGTCGGCACCCGTCATGACGATCAGCGGCCAGAGGAAGTTGTTCCATTGCCCGATGAAGGTGAAGAGTGACAGAAGCCCGATCGCTGGCATCGATAGCGGCACGATGATGCTGACGAGGATCCGTAGGCGGGACGCGCCGTCGATCCTGGCGGCTTCCTCGAGTTCCATGGGAATGGAGAGGAAGAACTGCCGCATCAGGAATGCGCCGAAGGTGCCGAAGGAGATCGGCAGGATCACGCCGGGGAAGGTGTTGACCAGACCCAGCTTGTTGACGATCAGAAACAGCGGAATGATGAGCATCAGCGGCGGCACCATCAGCGTGCCGATATAACCGAGCAACAGCGTTTCGCGCGCCCTGAATTTCAGCCGCGCGAAGGCATAGCCGGAAAGGCAGGAGACGACGACAGTGATCGCTGTCACGCAGATCGCGATGATGGCGCTGTTGAAAAAGAAGCGGCCAAAGGGCAGCTGAGTCCAGGCGGCGGCAAAATTACCCCATTCGAAGATATCGGGCAGGATACGTGGGGGTATCGCCGTCACCTCGGCATTTGAGCGCACTGCATTCGATACCATCCAGAAGAAGGGAAAGAGAAAGGCGATGGCGACAAGCGTGATTGCCAGGTGATTGACGACATCGAGCACCAGCTTCCGGCGTGTTCTGGCTTCGGATTTAAGCGTCATAATGCACCCATTTGCGCTGGAACCAGAATTGCAGGGCCGTCAGCGCCATGATCAGCGCGAACATCACCCAGGCGATGGCAGAGGCGTAGCCCATTTGGAAGTTCTGAAAGCCGCGTTGGTAGATGGCATAGCCGAGCGTCGCGGTCGACGATCCCGGCCCGCCCTTGGTCATGACGAAAATCTGGTCGAAGACCTGCAGCGAGGTGATCGCCGTCATGACGGTGCCGAAGAACAGCGTCGGCGAAATCAGCGGCAGCCGGATTTTCCAGAAGCGGTCCCAGGCCGTCGCGCCATCGATGCGGGCTGCTTCGAGGTAACTTGCCGGCACCATGTCGAGCGCGGCGTTGAAGAGAACGGTATTGTAGCCAACGCCGGCCCAGATCGAGGTGAGGACGACCGCCTGCATGGCAAGTGTGCGATCGTTCAGCACGCCCGACAATGGCAGCGATAGTGAGGCCATCAGACTGTCGAAAAGCCCGCCGCTGGTGAAGATCAACATCCAGACCATGGCGACCGCAATCAGTGGGGTGAAGGTCGGGAGAAAGAAGATCACCCGGAACCAACGCTGCCCGATCTTCAGGCTCGAAATCCACGTCGCCAGCCCGAGCGAGATGATGATGTTCAGTACAAGATATTCGACGGTGAAGAAGAGGGTGTTGCGCAAGACCGTCCAGAATTGCGGGTCGGTCGTAAACAGGCGCACATAGTTGGAAATGCCGACGAAACGCGGCGTACCGAGCAGCTGCCAATTGGTGAAGCTGAGCGCGATCGAGGCAAGGATCGGCAGGACGAGAAACAGGACGATGCCGATCAGGCCCGGCAGCAGGAAGAACAGGGCCGTCCATCCCTCGCCTCCGAACCATTTGCGCGAGCGTGGCCTTGGTCTTGCGATCATGTCGGTATGCTTGCCCAGCATCATGGGCCTCTCCTTTCCGGCGATGGCGCTGCGGTCGAGCCGATGAGCCCGGCCGCAGGCCGACGAGACGTCCGGTCTATGGCAGCTGGCTCTGAATGTCGCTCAATACGCCTTCGGGTTTCGAGTCTCCCGTCAGCGCGAGCGGCACATATTGCATCACCAGATTCTCGAACTGGTTCCATTTCTCGTTGATGCGGAACGGTGTGGTGTGGGCAAATATATATTGAAGCGTATCGCGTGTGCCGCTGACATTCTTGGCAGCGCCGTCATACCAGGCGGTCTGCTGTGCAAGCCGGGCCGGCAGTGCGCGTCCGGCCGCGCCAAGGATTTCAGCGGCCTTGGGGCCTGTCAGCACCTGCAGCGCCTTGAATGCGGCATCCTTGTGCTGACTGGTGGCGGAGATACCCCAGCCCGAGCCGGCCGTAATGAAGCGCGAAGAGCCGCTGCCGCGCGGCAGCGGTGCGATGCCGATCTTGAAATCGACATTGGCCTGCCCGGTAATCAATGACCAAGGACCGTCGATATACATAGCGACATTGCCCGAAGCGAAGCGGCCGCTTGCGGCCGAAGCATCGGCCGCGGAGGCAAAGACCGGCGAGAGTTTGTCTTTGGCGGTGAGATCGGCGTATTTGCTGAACGCATCGACAAAGCCGGCATTGGTAAGGTCGAATTCATTGTCGGCGTTGAAATAATCAGCACCGAGCGCGACGGGGCCGGCGATGAAATCAAAAGCCTGGGTGCCATAGCCGTAGACTCCATCCTTGGTTAGTGCCTTGGCGTCGGCCTTGAAGTCGTCGAACGTCCAGTCTTTGGCCGGCTCCTTCAAGCCGGCGGCTGCGAACTTGTCGCGATTGTAGAAGACCATCCACGGGCCGACATCGTAGGGCAGCGCATAGAGTTTGCCGTCCTGCGAAAGACCGGACATGATCGATGTCTCGAAATCAGCCACCTTCACGTCGCTGCCTTTCACGTAATCATCGAGCGGTGTCAGGATCGAAGAGAAATTCGGCAGGCGCATCGATTGCATCGAGACGATATCGGCGACCTGACCCGATGCTGCCAGAACCGGCAGGCGTGTCCAGTAGTCCGTCCAGCCCGAAAGCTGCAGCTTGACCTTGATATCGGGATATTGCTTGTTGACGAGATCGGCCAGCTGCTGCCAGAGCTCCGCATCGTTCGGCGCGCCCCACATCTGCCAGGTAAGGGTCACGGCGGTATCCTGCGCTTGCGCGCAGATGCCGGGTAGTGAACCCGCCGCAAGGGCGGCGGCAAAGATCAATGAATGCTTCATGATTGTTCCTCCTCCTCAATGACTTTCGTTGCAGTGACGTTCATCACTATCCGGACGCTCCCCTCCGGCTTGGTCTTGCGGCTCGTTCACGCCGCGATCATCGCCTCCAGGTCGGCGATCAGGCCGATCAGTTCGCTTCGCTGACGCTGCCACGTGTCCGGACCTTGCTCCGGCTCCAGAATGGCCGTCATCCGCTGGAGAAAGTCGGGCGGCAGCCGTTCGAGTTCGGCTGCCATGGGCAGATTCCAGCCGTCGCCCGGAAAATAGACCCGGTTGAAGGCAAAGACGGTCTGTAGAATGGCATTGGCAAGCTTGCCTGTGAGACCGACGAGAAAGACGAGGTCGCGGCGAACGACCTTGCTCTCATAGTGATAATCTCGGGCCCAATAGCGCAGGACATCCATATATTGGCTGAGCACGGAAGCCCTGAGCGCTTCCGGATATTGCGCCAGCTGCTGCCTCCAGCCGGCCAGCAAACCCCTGGGATCGGCGATGATCTGCTGGTTGGCAAGATCGGTCGGCAGATGATAGCCCCAGATCGTCCATTCGAAGCTCTTGGGCACGACCACTCCGGCAAGCCAGGAATCCAGGTCGCGCTGGACGCCGGCATACCGCCGCATCCAGACGCCATCCATGCGGATGCCTTCGGCCTGCCAGTCTCGCAGCGCGGCATCGAAACGCCGCCACGCCGCGGTTTGCCGGACCTCCGGTCCGCGATAGGCGTCGGCATAGACCCTGAAGTCGAAATCTGATTGCGCATCCGACCTCCCCTTGCCGCGCGATCCGGCGAGTGCAACGGCACCATTGCCGTCTTCTGCCAGATCGGCGATCAAGGGGGTCATCGCGGCTATGAGTTCGGTTTCGCGGCTCACGACGGCACAGGGACGGCTGGGCTTCGCTATCTCCCTCAATCCTTGAGGATCAGTTCGATGACCGGGGTGACGACGTCAGGCTTGAGCACCGGCAGTTCCAGGGTCAGAATGCCCTCTCCGACGGCGACGCCGACATTGGAGTCGACTTCGGCATCCGGGTCGAGCCAATGAAGCTCGCTGGCATCGTGCAGGAACTGTGCATATTTGACCTTGCGCCCCAGCCCTTCGATATGGATGTGGCGGAAGGGCCAGGTCTGTATATGCAGGTAGAGCCAATTGCCCTTCTGGGTAAAGCGGCATCCGTTTGGCGCCTTGTAGGTCGAAGGTCCCGCGCCATAGATCGAGCGGCCGTTCAGACGCAGCCATTCGCCATAGGTGTCGAGCGCCTTGATGGCGCGGGCGTCGAAGGTGCCGCGGCCGGTCGGGCCGACATTCATCAGCAGATTGCCGCCGAGCGAGACCGTGTCGACCAGGATGTTGATGAGCTGGCCAGCATCCTTCCAGCTGCTCTCGTCGCGATAATAGCCCCAGGAGCCGCTGAAGGTGTGGCAAGCCTCCCATCGTACCGGCAGGCCGGCAACGGTCGGTGCGACGCGCGGCGTATATTGCTCCGGCGTGACGAGTTCGGGCATGTGATCCGCATCGCGCGGCAAGTCGAGGCGGTCGCCGACGATGATATCGGGCTGTAGCTGGCGCACCAGTTTCATCAGGTCGTCGCTCTCCCAATCGGCACGTCCCTTGCCGGGCAGGCCCTTGTAGACGCGCTGCGGATAGCTGAAATCGAACCAGATCACGTCGATCTTGCCGAAGTTCGTCAGAAGCTCGGTCACCTGATCGCGCATGTATTTCGCATAACGCTTGACGTCGCGGCCCTCGTTGAGCTTGGCGGCGTCGGGATGGTTTCGCTGGGGGTGATGTCCGTCGATCGGGAAATCGGGGTGGTGCCAGTCGAGCAGCGAATAATAGAAGCCGACCTTGAGCCCTTCGGCACGAAGCGCTTCGACATAGGGGCCGATCAGGTCCTTGCCATAGGGTGTGTTGGTGACCTTGTAGTCGGTGACCTTGCTGTCCCACAGGCAGAAGCCTTCATGGTGCTTCGCAGTCAGAACGACATATTTCATGCCGGCTTCGCGAGCGCGGCGTGCCCATTCGCGGGCGTCGTAGAGGTCGGGGTCGAAATTGTCGAAATATTTCTGATAGGCCTCGGTGGTGAACTCCTCCCGGTTCTTCAGCCATTCGTGACGTGCGCCGAGGGCGTAAAGTCCGAAGTGGATGAACATGCCGAAGCGGTCGTGTCCAAACCATGCCTTGCCGTCGGCCACATCCTGGCCGCCACTGATCGCTGCGTCGCTCACACTATCCTCCCAAGTGTTAAGGCTTCATCGAACCGGTTCGATTTGATAATTGATCCTCATGCCCGGTATGTCAAGCGCACTGTTGAAATCTCTTTCCGCATATTGCTTCACGGCCGGCAAATGGTAGATTTATGGCAGAGATTCACGGAAGGGAGCCTTTGATCGGAAGGCTCGAGGCGATAGAAACGGTTCGAAAAATTCATGGCCACCATTCGTGACGTCGCCAAACTTGCTGACGTATCCGTCTCGACGGTGTCGCTGGCCTTGAGCAATCCGGCGCGCGTCAGCCAGAAAACACTGGAGAAAATTCATCAGGCGATCGCTGCGGTCGGCTTCGTTGCCGATCCGCTTGCCCAGAGCCTGGCGCGTGGGCGCAGCCGCATGATTGGCTTCATCGTCGGCAATGTCGGCAACCCGTTTTTCGGGGATATCCGGCGCGAGCTGGAAAATTATGCGCTTGACCATCAGCACTTCGTCGTCGTCACCGATTCCTCAGGCAAAACGGATCGCGAGAGGGCGATGATCGAGCACCTGATCGGCCTCAAAACTGCGGGCCTTGCGCTTGCGCCGTCAGGCCATGATCGGGATTATATCGACTTCATTGCCGGCCTGAACCTGCCGATCGTCTGTTTCGACCAGAAGGTTGCCGGCATCGAGCGCGATTTCGTCGGCTCCGACAATTATCTGGCCGGGGCGATGCTGACGGAACATCTCCTGCAGCTCGGCCACAGGCGCATCGCCGTCATCACCGGCCCGAGCCATATGCATACCGCGACGGAGAGATATCGCGGCTTTGCCGATACGATGGCCAATGCCGGCGTAGACATCAATCCGAATTTCGTCGTCGACGGTCAGTTCACGCGCACAGCCGGCTACGAGGCGGCCATGCGTTTGCTGATCCAGCCCGAACGCCCCACTGCGATCCTCGGCACCAATAACGCAGTTGCGCTCTCGGCGCTGCAAGCCATGCAGGAGCTGGGCTTCCGCTGTCCCGAAGACATCTCGCTCGCCATGATCGACAATGTGCAGTGGAGTTCGGTCATCACGCCGCGCATTACCATGGTGGTCCAGGATACGCTGGCGCTCGGCGGCATCATTGCAAGACGCCTGATGCACCGCATCACCAATCCGCAAGGTGCGGTCGAGCCGCCGCAGGATTTCGTGCTGACGCCGAAATTCGTTCCGGGCAATTCCTGTCGGAGAATTTAGAACTCTTTGCACCTTGCATTGGGGCGCCGAAGACATCTTGTGCTTTGGCGGCGAACGTTCTCAGGATTGCCTCAGAACTGGTTGCCGAAGCCGAGCCGGAAGTTTCCCCTTGTCGTAGTCTTGCTTCAGGAACGCCATGGCGGAGCTGAGATTGATCACACCGAATGGTAAAGCACAGATTGCCGATCTAGTCTCGCACAAGGTCTGATTGCGATAGTTCAGGCGGGGCGAATATCGATGAACTGCGCTGTGGGGGCGATCTATGATTTCGACGTATCTCGGCTACGTGTCCGCGACAAAGGACATGGCATCGACGCTTGCGCGCATCGCCAAGCAGGCGACGGTCAAAAGCGACCAGCAATATTACGATGCGCATATCGGCAAGATTAAGAATGTCGATGAGTTTCTGAGCGACTACAAGCTGTATAGCTATGCGATGAAGGCCTATGGCCTCGAGGACATGACCTACGCCAAGGCCTTCATGAAAAAGGTCCTGACCAGCGATCTTAGCAACACGAGCAGCTTTGCAAACAAACTGACGGACAGCCGTTACCGGCAATTCGCTGCCGCTTTCAATTTCAGCGGCACGTCAAAAAATCAATCGGCTCAGAGCGATTCACAGAAGAGCGATACGATCGGGCTCTATGAGCAATCCTTCGCCAATGAAACGGCTTTGGCCAAGAAGGAAAGCAAGTTCTACGATAGCTGGATCGATAAGGTGTCGAACGTCGACGACATCGTCAACAGCAGCAGAATGACGGACTATATCCTGCGGGCGCACGGTTTAAACCCGGACAATATCTCGAAGGCGTTCCTCAAGTCGGTTCTGACCAGCGATGTCAACGACCCGAACAGCTTCGTTAACACGGCGAGCAATTTCTCGACGGCATCGCTGCAGCCGACATACAAGCTGATCGCATCACAGTTCAGCTTCAATGCCGACGGAACGCTTTCCGGCGCGACCGCGCAGACGGCGGAGCAGAAGGAGGCCATGATCTCGCGGTATGACAGCATGGTCCCGAGCCTGTTGAGCCCGGCTGCGGCCGCCAGCAACGACGATTACTATCGTCAGACGATCACGAAAGTTCAGTCGCTCAACGACATAACTGGCGATAACAGGCTGTTTTCCTACATAAAGACCGCATTCAACCTGAATCCCAAGCTCACTCCGGTCCAATTCAACCTCGCTTTTACGAACTCCGATTATGCCGCCGTGACTGGAATGGCGGATATGGTTTCGCACTTTCAGTTTGCATCCGATGGTACGCTGCCCGCCGGTCAGCCGGCGCAGACGCCGCAAGCCATCGACGACATCTCGACCAAATATTTGAACCAGGCGAAAGATGCGAAACAGAACCAGTTCGGCGATGCGGAGAAACACTACAAGAGCGCGGTCGGCGAGATAAAGACGATTGCGGACTTCTTTGCCGCCAACGATACCAAGAACAAGAATCTTCCAACCGTGGAGGACATGGCGCTTCGTGCCTTTGGGATCGGCAAGAACGAGGTCTCCAGGGACCAGCTGCGCAAGATACTGGAGAGCGATCCCTATGACAGCAAGAGCTATGTCAATTCGCTGAAAGACGACAGATTCGTCGGGCTTGCCAAGGCTTTCAATTTCGACAGTGAGGGCAATCTGCGGGCGCCGGTCGCGCCCTTGTCCCAGACTTCGATCAACAGCCTGATCTCAGCCTATTCAAAGTCGAAGACCTTCGGATTGACCGGCGAGATGCGAGATAAGGCGGTCAAGGATGCGAAGGACGCAGCGACCGAATTCAGCAAGTCGATCTCCAAGATCAAGACGGTCGACGAACTCCTCGCAGACAAGAAGCTGACGGAGTTTATTCTCGTTGCGAACAATATCGATCCCAAGTCGGTCGACAAGAATAGCTTGAAGAAGGCCTTCACCGCGGACCCCGAGGATGCCAAGGGCTTTCTGAACACGCAGGCAGGCCAGCAGTTCAAGGCGATGGTGAACGCCTTCAATTTCGACGCCAAGGGAAATCTGACCACGGCCAAGATCGAGCCGGGACAGAACAAGGGCGCGCGTCTCGCCACCAACGATCTCTATCTTCATCAGACCCTGGAGACGCAGCAGGGAAGCTCCAACGAAGGTGTTCGTCTCGCTCTCTATTTTCAGCGCAAGGCACCCCAGGTCAATTCCGTCTACGATATCATGTCGGATCCGGCGCTCTACAATGTGATCAAGACGACTTATTCGCTACCCGCATCCATGTCGAACATGGATGTGACCCGTCAGGCGGCGATGCTTGAAAAGCTATTCCCGATCAAGGATTTGCATGATGCCGGCAAGGTGAACAATCTGCTCAAGCGCTTCTCGGCCGTCTATGATGCGGCAAATGGCGGGAATACGACCTCTGCCGCATCCGCCATCCTGACGCGCGGATCGGGGATTGGCATGAGCGCCGATCTGATGCTCTCGATTGCCCAGCTCAGATCGCGATAGCGCCTTCGTTTGCGATACTATTGATGCTGCAACACGCTCAGGCCCCCGTCCACGGTCAGGCAGGCGGCATTCATGAAGGGACACTCGTCCGAGACCATGAAGACCGCTGCCATGGCGATCTCGTGAGGGGTAGCGATGCGGCCGCCCGGATGCAGTTTCATCGTTTCGGCCTTCGCCTTTTCCGGGTCGGGGAAACTGTTCCAGTAATCGATGGCCTTCTGCGTTGCGACATAGCCGGGCGCGAGTGCGTTCACGCGCACGTTCTTCGAGGCATATTCGATCCCCAGAGATTTGGTCATGCCGAGAAGAGCATGCTTGGCAAGCGGGTAGGGGAAGGTATGCGGGATGATCGTGAAGGCGTGGGTTGAAGCGATGTTGAGTATGACGCCGCCGCCACGGGCGATCATCTCGGGCAGCACGGACCGGCAGCAATTCCAGGCGCCCTTGAGATTGATGTCAAAGCAGCGCTCCCAGTCCTCGTCCGTCGTCTTCAACGGCTCGGCAAAGACGTTGACCCCGGCATTGTTGACAAGCGCATTGATGCCGCCGATTTTGCCGGATGCTCTGGCCACGGCTGCGCGCACGGCTTCGGCATCGGTGATGTCGGCCGCCTGATAGCCAAGATTGGCACCGTCTTCCTTCAGCCTATCCGCAGCTTGTTCCAGCAGAGCTTCGTCGCGATCGATCAGGAAGATGCTTGCATCTTCAGCCATGCATGCCTCGGCTATGGCCAGCCCGATTCCCTGCGCGGCTCCGGTAATGAAGATCCGTTTTCCCGAAAGGCGATTTGACATCCAGTGTTCCTCTTTGTGCTGGGGCGGAAATCTCGCGGTCAGCCGACCGCGCAGGCTACCGCGAATATTCCTGTGGCCGCAGGCGGATCGATCCTGCAAATGTCTCTCCCGGCTGCAGGATTTTCAAATCTCCGAGGTCGGGGAGATTGTGACCGTTGGCGATGTGGGACATCGGCTCGAAGCAGAAATAATCATGGCGAAAGGCGGGATTGAAGTTCGTATCTGGAATGAAGATGAATGCGTGTCTGACTGAAGCGTCGGCGGTCAGCCGCAGGCCTGCATGTCTCTCCGGCCAGACGATCTCCGCTTCGCCGCTCCATCCCTCGAAGCCGTTGTTGACCCAGCGGCGAGGCAGGGGTGAAGGCGCGGAAAAGTCGAGATCGTCCGGAATCTCGGTACGTTCTCCCGGAAGCCAGCCTTCCGTTTCCGTCCAAAATCGCTGCGCTGGCGCAAAAAGTGTCGTCTCAGGGGTCATCGGGAAGTATGGATGCCAGCCAAGCCCGAAGGGCAGCGCCTCCTTGCCGGTGTTCTCAACGCTCATGTGAAGCATCAGCCCTTCGGATGTCAGCGCGATGATCTGCCTCGCTGCGTAACTGTAGGGCGTATCGCCCTCCCGATGATGAAAGCCGATCTGCAATTCGTTGCCGATGCGGGAGAGGACGGACCATTCGGCTTGCCAACCGTCGCCATGAAGGTAGTGAGGATCCGAAGCCGTGTTCGGCCTCAGCCGATAGTTGCGCCCCGCGAACGCGAAATGATTGTTTCGCACGCGGTTGCCGAAGGGAACGAGGGGATAGCAGGCGGAGGCGGACGCATGCGCATCGTCCGGTGCGGATCTCAATAGCGCAATCCTGCGCCCCTCCACCGTCCAGGCATAATCGAGCAATGTGCCGCCGAAGGTTGAAACGCGAGCAGAAAGCGAACCGTCCCGCAAATCGATGATGGTCATTAAGCGGTTGCCTTCTCCCTACAACCAAGGCCGGTGCCGAACGCACGACACCCTATATCTGCCTCGGCCCATGTCAACGGATATATATGATTTATTTTCGGATCATCTCTGAGGTTCTTGCCGATATATCCCGCAATCTATCCCTGTTCGGCATTTTAAGCGAGCCTTTGGCGATCAGCTAATGCCGCAACGGCATAAATAATCATACATAAATATTGACTGGTATGATGTTTTTTCATATTCAAGGTCTCGGGTCCATTGGGCTGCAAATGCAGTTTAATTGTTATACAAATAATTGACTCATATTACAATATAACTTACGGAAATCGAGCGGTTCCCGGGAGATGGATGGGGACGCGCAAACAAAGGGAGAGAGATCATGCGCTTTTTCAAAGCGGCTATCCTTGCCGGCACCTTTGCCGTTCTGGCGGCCGGCTCTGCTTTCGCGGAGGACGTCAAGATCGGCTTCATCGTGAAGCAGCCCGAAGAACCATGGTTCCAGGACGAATGGAAATTCGCCGACCAGGCGGCCAAGGAGAAGGGCTTCACGCTCGTCAAGATCGGCGCTGAGGACGGCGAGAAGGTTCAGTCGGCGATCGACAATCTCGGCGCGCAAGGAGCGCAGGGCTTCATTATCTGCACCCCGGACGTGAAGCTCGGCCCTGGAATCGTTGCCAAGGCTGCCGCCAATCAGCTGAAGCTGATGACGGTCGACGACCGCCTGGTGAATGCCGAGGGCAAGCCGCTCGAAGATGTGCCGCATATGGGCATTTCCGCAACGAAGATCGGCGAGACCGTGGGCCAAGCGATCGTCGACGAAATCAAGAAGCGCGGCTGGGACATGAAGAATGTCGGCGCGATCCGCGTGTCCTACGATCAGCTGCCGACCGCCGTCGACCGCGTCGAAGGCGCGATCTCGGTTCTGAAGGCCGCAGGCTTTCCGGCTGCGAATATCTACGACGCGCCGCAGGCCAAGACCGATACGGAAGCAGCGCTCAACGCTGCGACCACCGTTCTCAACAAGCATGCCGATATCAAATACTGGGTTGCCTTCGGCCTTAACGACGAAGCTGTGCTCGGCGCCGTCCGCGCCTCGGAATCGGTCGGCATTCCCGCAACGAACATGATCGGCGTTGGTATCGGCGGCGCGGATTCGGCGATCAACGAATTCAAGAAGCCCGCCGCGACCGGCTTCTTCGGCACGGTCATCATCTCACCGAAGCGCCATGGCTATGAGACGGCGCTCAACATGTATGACTGGATCGCCAACAGCAAGGAGCCGCCGAAGCTCACGCTCACTTCCGGTTCCCTCGCACTGCGCGGCGACTATGAGAAGGTTCGCAAGGATCTCGGCATCGAATGATCATCCAGGCAGGATGATGTCCGTTCGGCGGCCTCACAAATGCCGCCGGACCTTCTCTCGATGGAGCAAGCATGGCTTTCCTTGAATTCAAGGGCATTTCCAAGGGTTATCCCGGTGTCCAGGCGCTGTCGAACGTCTCTTTCGATGTCGAAAGGGGTGCCGTGCACGGGCTGATGGGCGAAAACGGCGCCGGCAAGTCGACGCTGATCCGGGTTCTCTCCGGCGATCAGGCTGCCGATAGCGGCAGCATCGTCATCGATGGCGTGGAGCAACACTATAGCTCCGTCCGCGATGCCTTTCATGCCGGCGTCATTGTCATCCATCAGGAACTGCAGCTGGTGCCGGAACTGACGGTTGCCGAAAACCTCTGGCTCGGCCGTTTTCCCGGCAAGGCCGGCGTGATCGACGGCAAGATGCTGATCGAGACCGTTCGCACGAAGCTCAAGGAAATCGGCATCGATGTTGATCCTGCGGCAAAGGTATCCTCGCTGTCGATCGGCGCGCGCCAGATGGTGGAGATCGCCAAGGCCGTCATGGTCGATGCGCGGGTGATCGCGCTCGATGAGCCGACCTCCTCGCTCTCGTCACGTGAAAGCGAAATCCTGTTTTCCCTGATAGACCGGTTGAGAGCCAACGGCACCGTCATTCTTTATGTCTCGCATCGCCTGGATGAGATCTTCCGGCTCTGCGACAGCCTCACCGTGCTGCGCGACGGCAAGCTTGCGGCCCATCATCCTGACATTGCCGATACGACGCGCGAACAGATCATCTCGCAAATGGTCGGCCGCGAGATCAGCAATATCTGGGGCTGGCGCGAGCGGCCGCTTGGCGAGGTGCGTCTGGAAGTCAAGGGTCTCTCCGGTTTTAAGTTGCGCAATCCCGTCAGCTTCTCGGTTCGCAAGGGCGAAATCCTTGGCTTTTTCGGCCTCATCGGTGCCGGCCGAAGCGAAATGGCCCGCCTTCTCTATGGTGCCGATCATCGTCATCAGGGCAGCGTCTCTATAGACGGCGTTGCCGTCGCGCCGAACAATCCGAAGGCGGCCATCAGTGCCGGCATGGTTCTCTGCCCTGAAGATCGAAAGTTCGACGGCATCATTCAGGGGCGATCGATCGAGGAAAACATTGCGATTTCTTCGCGGCGGCATTTCTCGCCCTTCGGCATCCTCAATCCGAAGAAGGAAGCCTCGGTCGCCGATCAGTTCATCGCCAAGCTCAGGGTCCGTACGCCCTCCCGCAAGCAGGATATCGTCAATCTCTCGGGCGGCAACCAGCAGAAGGTCATCCTTGGCCGCTGGCTTTCGGAACAGGGTGTCAAGGTCCTCGTCATCGACGAGCCGACGCGCGGCATCGATGTCGGCGCCAAATCGGAAATCTATGAAATTCTCTACGAGCTGGCGGCTGGCGGCATGGCGATCGTCGTCATCTCCAGCGAGCTTCCCGAGGTCATGGGCATTTCCGATCGCATCATCGTCATGTGCCAGGGGCGCGTCGCCGCCAATGTCGCTCGCGCCGATTTCGACGAACGGGCCATTCTGACCGCAGCTTTGCCCGATAAGAATGCCGCCGGCACGATCTAATTCAGGAATGGTAGTGATGAATTCGTTGAAAAAAATTCTCCTCGGCGAACAGGGCCTCGTGGTGATCTTCGCGATCGCCTTCGTGATCGTCTCGCTCTTTGTGCCGAGCTTCCTGACGGAGCGCAACATGCTCGGTCTGCTGCAGTCGGTGGTGACGATCGGCATCGTCGCCTGCACGATGATGTTCTGCCTGGCCTCGCGCGACTTCGATCTTTCGGTTGGTTCGACGGTCGCCTTCTCGGGCATGATCGCCGTCATGGTGTCGAACTCCACCGGCTCCATTCCGCTCGGCCTGCTCGCCGCGCTGATTTGCGGCAGCGTCGTCGGCGTCGTCAATGGCGTCGTCATCGCCAAGTTCCGCATCAATGCGCTGATCACCACGCTCGCGACGATGCAGATCGTGCGCGGCCTCGCCTTGATCGCGTCTGATGGCCGTGCCGTCGGCATCAACGATCCGGCCTTCTATCAGCTCGCGCTGTCGCGCTTTCTGACGGTGCCGACGCCGATCTGGATCATGGTGCTGCTCTTCATCATCTTCGGCTTTACGCTCAACCGCACTGTTTTCGGCAAGAACACGCTTGCGATCGGCGGCAATCCCGAGGCGTCGCGTCTGGCCGGCGTCAATGTCGTCAACATGCGGATCTGGATCTTTGCCTTGCAGGGTCTCGTCTGCGCCATTGCCGGTATTCTGCTTGCCTCGCGCATCACCTCGGGCCAGCCGAACGCGGCAACCGGGCTCGAGCTTTCCGTCATCTCGGCCTGCGTGCTCGGCGGCGTGTCTCTCGCGGGCGGCCGCGCAGCGATGACCGGCGTGATCGTCGGCGTCCTCATCATGGGCATTGCCGAGAACGTCATGAACCTGCTCAATATCCAGGCCTTCTATCAATATCTCGTGCGCGGCTGCATTCTGCTGCTTGCCGTTCTGTTGGACAATCTGCGCTCGTCCGCGGTAGGGCGTGGCAGTCGTTTGTAACGGTCGGATTTCCTTGGAGAAGTTTGGGGAGAAGTTTATCGAGCTTGCAGTTGCGCATTGATGCCGGGGCGTGGTGCCGCTCATGATCGCTGATGGGTCAGCGGAAGGGAGTGCTAGGGATGAGTACGCGTTTGGGGTCTTTACGGACGACGCCGGCCGGGGCCGCGCCTGAGCAGGGAAGGCGTACCGTGCGCGAGGAGCTGTTGAAGAAGCTCATCGGCCAGATCGTCTCGGGCTCTCTCGCCGAGGGCTCGGTTCTTCCCAATGAGGCTGAACTCTCGGAAGTTTACGGCGTTAGCCGCACCAGCCTGCGCGAAGCCATGCAATATTTGTCGGCGCTGGGGATGGTCCGTTCGCGCACCCGCGCCGGTACCACTGTTCTGCCACGAGAGAACTGGAACTATCTGGACCCGCTGGTTCTCGATGCGACCCTGGCACTCAGCAATGACCGCAGCTTCTACGATTCCCTGCTCGATGCGCGGCAAGTGCTGGAACCCGCCGCCGCCGCACAGGCGGCTGCTAATGCCACGGCCAAGCAGCTCGCACAGATTGCCGAGGCCTTCGAGGATATGGTCGCTGCCAATGCCCGCGACAACGAGGCATGGAGCCAAGCAGATCTGGAGTTTCATACCGCGATCATCAATGCTAGCGGCAACTGGGTTTTCCGGCAGTTCGCCACTGCGATCCGCGCCGCTTTGCTCGCGAGTTTTCGCCTGACCAACCGGGCCAGCCAGTCGCATGATTACGCGATCGCGCGCCATCAGGATGTCCTGGATGCGATCCGCATGCGCCGGCCCGATGCTGCACGTTTTGCCATGGAGCAGCTCATCGGAACGGCCAGAATGGAGCTTAGCGACGCCCTGCGTGCCGCTAAGCTGAAGGACGGATCGGAATAGGCTGCTTTTTGGACAGGCCGGAAGCAGATACGACCCGTTTACTTTGTCGTATAGCCACCGTTGACGAGAATGGTCTGTCCGGTCATCCACCAACCGTCGGAGACCAGGAACCGGATATAGGGCACGATATCCTCGATATCGGTAAGGCCGGTCTTCGAAAACTTCGAGAGAGCGGCGGCGCCCTTGTGATAGGCCTGGGCATCGGCGCTTTCCGCTGGGTAGAAGAAAGGCGTGTCCATCGGACCGGGACCGATCGCGGTCACCGAGATGCCGCGATCGCCGAATTCCTTGGCCGCAGCGCGGGTAAAATGCTCGACTGGCGCCTTGGTCCCGGCATAGCTTGAATAGAACGGCGTGAAGGCACCGAGCAGCGACGTGACGAGCGTGCAGATCTTGCCGTTGTCGTTGAGCGATTTGCCGGCCTCCTTGAGGAAGAAGAAGGCCGATTTCGAATTGACGGCACTCATCTCGTCATATTCTGCCTCGGAGATATCGACGATCGGCTTCTTCAGCACCTTACCGACCGTATTGATCGCAATATCGGGGCGGCCGAAGGCGGCAATGGCCTCGGCAAAGAGTTTCTCCACCGCGCCTGCTGTCGTGAGATTGGCCTGGAATGCGGCAGCTTCGGCACCGGCTGCCTTGATGGCCGCAACCGTCGCATCGGCATCAGCCTTGGTAGCGGCGCTGTTGTAGTGGACGGCGATCGCTTTTGCGCCGTGCGCTGCGAAGTCGCGGGCGATCAGGCCGCCGAGATTTTTGGCGCCGCCGGCAATGATGACGGTTTTCCCTTTGATCGAATGATCGGTCATGAAAGAGCCCTCCTTGGGAAGTGGGACGGCACCGTGCCGCCCTTCCTGAAGCAAATCTATCGTCTGGAATTTGCCGATAAAGCGGTCTAATTTGACATCATCTGTCAGAATTAACGGACAATAGCGGTATAGCTTTGGATCGCATCGACCTCTTCAGGATTTTCACGCGTGTCGTGGAATGCAGCAGCTTCACCCGCGCAGCGGATACGTTGGGCTTGCCGCGCTCCTCGGTCTCCGCTGCCGTCATGGAGCTGGAGGGCCGCGTCGGCGCGCGTCTGCTTCACCGCAGTACGCGCAAGGTGTCGCCCACCCAGGATGGCACGGCCTTCTACGACCGGTGCCTGAGGGTAATTGCCGATGTCGAGGAGACGGAAAGCCTGTTTCGACAGAGTGACGCCAAACCATCCGGTAAATTGCGGACGGATGTGCCGGGCCGCATCGGTCG
Organism: Martinezella dioscoreae; assembly: GCF_009176305.1. Lineage (GTDB taxonomy): Bacteria > Pseudomonadota > Alphaproteobacteria > Rhizobiales > Rhizobiaceae > Rhizobium > Rhizobium dioscoreae. The sequence continues at coordinate 560,864 of NZ_BLAJ01000002.1, forward strand.
CCTGATCATAGCGCCGGCGCTGCCATCGTTTCTCGATCAGTTTCCCGATATCGAAGTGGATCTCGGCGTTACCGACCGTGCCGTCAATCTGGTGGAGGACAGCGTCGATTGCGTGTTGCGCGTCGGCCCGCTTGTTGATTCAGGGCTGATTGCCCGGCCGATCGGAAAATTGCCGCTCATCAATGTCGCAAGTCCTGCCTATCTGTCGAGGCATGGTACGCCGCAAACACTCGAAGATCTCGGCCGCCATTGGGCCGTGAATTATGCCTCGCCCTCGACCGGGCGAACCGAGCCCTGGGAATGGTTGGAAGACGGGGTATTGCGCAGCCTGCCGATGCGAGGCCGCGTGACCGTCAATAGCGCCGAGGCCTATATCGCCTGCTGCGTCGCGGGCCTGGGTTTGATCCAGAATCCGGCCTATGACCTACGCCAGCATCTGGAGGCGGGCGAACTTGTCGAGGTCATGCCAGATCATCGGGCGGAACCGCTGCAGATGACGTTGCTCTATCCGCATCGCAGGCATCTCTCCCGCCGCGTTCATGTTTTCGCCGACTGGCTACAGGCGCTCCTCGAGGAGACCGTGATCCCTCGCTCGAGCTCGTTCGAATGAAAAGCCGGATGGACGTGAGAAACGCCCACGATGCGGACGGCTTGTTTGTTCAGTTTACGGTCGCTTGCCGTTATGATGTCGATCTGGAAATCAAGATCTGGCCAGGCGATTGATCACGCGGGATAGGTCGCAATGGTGAACCTGTTCAACCGACAGGCTGCCGCTGACAGGGGGCAGATCGCAGCCGCCCGGTAGCGCGGCGCCTATCGAGGAGAATTCGGAATGACCGACGATGAAAAGGCAATCCGGAAAGTCGTGGAAACCTGGATTGCCGCGAGCAAGGCGGGCGATACGGCAACCGTCTTAGGACTGATGACGGACGATGTCATCTTCATGGTTCCCGGCCAGGAACCCTTCGGCAAGGCGGCATTTGCTGCGGTTTCCAAAGGCATGGAGGGCATGAAGATGGAGGGTGCGAGCGAGATCGTCGAACTGCAGGTGCTCGGCGACTGGGCCTATATCCGCAATCACATCGACATGACGGTGACACCGCCGGGTGGCGACGCCGTTCATCGATCGGGTTATACGCTCACGCTTCTGCGCAAGGAGGCTGATGGGGAGTGGCGCCTCGCACGCGATGCCAACCTTCTGGCCGTGCGGCCCTGATCTATCTCACTCCCAGTCTTTCGGCCGCATAGGCTTTATCAGGCGGCGTCGAGGGAAGCAGCAAGATCGGCAATCAGGTCATCGGGGTGTTCTATTCCGATCGACAGGCGGATCGTCGATTCCAGCACGCCGATGCGATGGCGTACATCCACAGGCACACCGGAATGCGTCGTCGTTGCCGGATGGGAGGCTAGCGATTCCGTGCCGCCGAGGCTGACGGCCAGCTTGAAGATCTGCAGGGCGTTCAGGAATTTGAACGATGCCGGCTGGCCACCCTTGATGTCGAAGGAGAAGGTGGAGCCCGCACCGCTGCACTGGGCGGCGAAGGTACGGCCCGTTGCCGAGGATGGATCCGTGTAGGGGAGATAGTGGATTTGCTCGACCTTCGGATGATCCCGCAGGAAATCGGCGACCGCCCGTGCGTTGCTGTTTGCCCGTTCCATGCGGATCTGCAGCGTTTCCAGCGACCTGCCGAGCATCCAGCAGGAATGCGGATCGAGCTGAGTGCCGATCGCTCCGCGCAGTGCTTTCACCTGTTTGATGACGGCTTTTGAGCCGAGGGCCGCGCCGGCGATCAGATCGGAATGGCCGCCAACATATTTGGTCAGCGAATAGAGGGAGATATCGGCCCCGTGCTCGATCGGCCGCTGAAAGACCGGGCCGAGCAGCGTATTGTCGCAGGCGATGATCGGCGTGTGTCCCTGCCTCTTGCCGATCGCATCGGCAATGCGGCGGATCATGGCGATATCGACGAGACTGTTCGTGGGGTTGGCCGGTGTTTCCACCAGAATGACCGAGACACGGCCTTTGGTCATCGCTTCCTCGGCAGCTGCCGTCACCGAGCCTTCGTTGACGCCATCGGCGAAGCCGACGGCGGCTACTCCGAGATTGAGGAATGTCTTGGCGACTAACGTTTCCGTACCGCCATAAAGCGGCTGCGAATGCAGGATCGCATCGCCCGGTCGCGCGAAGGTGAGAAGGGTTGTTGCGATGGCCGACATGCCGGAGGAAAACAGCGCGCCGCTTTCTGCCTTTTCATAGACGGCGAGGCGATCCTCGACGATTTCGCTGTTCGGGTGGTTGAAGCGTGAGTAGACGAGCCCGACGCCAGTGCCCGCCGGCGGCTCGGTGCGGCCGGAGATATAATTGAAGAAATCGCGTCCGTCCTCGGCCGATTTGAAGACGAAGGTGGAGGTCAGGAAAACAGGCGGCTTGACCGCGCCCTCGGACAATTCCGGGTCATAGCCGTAATTCAGCATCTGAGTTTCGGGATGCAGCGCATGGTTGCCGATATGCGTTTTGGACGGATGCGGCGCAGTCATGACGGTCTCCTCGGCCGATGATATGAATTTTAGACTCACATTATACATCACTTAGGATGCCGGCTCGCTATTCGTCATCATCTGCGATGTGGTTTCGGCATTGATCCTAATATGGGCCGGACTATCCAACTCGCGCATGGCTATCCGGAATACGACAGAAAGGCCGCAATATTCGTGAGCGGTGCTCGCCTTGAGGCCGTGCCGTCCCAATTTTCGAGAGCTTCCGGCTTCGCTGCCGCAGTCGTGGCAGAAACGGGGCGTTTCTTGATCGACCGGTTCCAATCGATGAGCAAGTTCGGAGGCGAAATACATGAAGAAAACCAGTGAGGTTTACATTTGAAATCGGGCGTTCGAAAATTTGTGTTTAGCGATCTTCAGAAAATCGATGGTTACATCGATCCGCCGGATGCGCTTGTCTTCCTGTCTTTGATCGAAAAGCAAAGGCAGGAGAAACTTTATGGCGGCCTCGCCGAAATCGGGGTTTACTACGGGCGGTCCTATTTTTTGCTGCGCAAGATCAGCGCACCCGATGACAACGTGCTTGCGATCGACCTTTTCGACATAGAAGCGGATGGTGCGCAATATCAACGCTTCCTCGACAACGGAAAATCACTGGGCATTCCCGTTGATGAGGATCTCGTCATAACGGGTGACAGCACCGAGCTCGATCCACAGGCCATCATCGACAAGGTTGGGCAGGTTCGTTTTTTCAGTATCGATGGAGGGCATTTGCTTCGCCACATCGTTGCCGATAGCCGGTTGGCGAAGAGCGTACTGGCCGATCATGGCATCATCGCCTTTGACGATACGTTCAATCCGGCCTGGCCGGAGGTGACGATCGGTGTCTCGGATTTTCTGCGCAGAAACAGCGATAGCTTTGTCGCCTTTTGTGTGACGAAGTACAAGACCTATGTCTGCCGCCGGGATTTTCATGGGCTCTATCGAGCCGCACTTGGCAGAGCACGACATCTCCTGCCGTTTGAACATGTGGAGATGGATTTTCTTGGCTCGAAAGTTCTCAGGCTGCACAATCCCATCAACCGGAGAGTCGCCTATGAGCTCTTGCGGCGGCTGGGTTTGGGCGCCATGTCCGAATGGGCCTATCGTTCAGCCTGACCTTGAGCCGGCCTCGCCTGCTGGTGGCGGAGTGACAGGGATTTCGTTTTTCAAGTAATCCTTCAGAGGGGCCTGCCAGAAGCGGACCCCTCATCGATTCTTATCAGTAGATTTCCGGCACATACATTTCCGGCGGCACCGGCGTACGGTGATAGTCGGCATTGCGCATACGTTCCGGCAGTACGATTTCCGGCTTCGGTACGCTTTCGTAAGGGATCTGGCTCAGAAGGTGGGCGATGCAGTTGAGGCGCGCCTTCTTCTTGTCGACGGCGTGGACGACCCACCACGGCGCTTCCGGAATATGGGTGCGCTCCAGCATCTCTTCCTTGGCCTTGGTATATTCCTCCCAATGCACGCGGCTCTGCAGGTCCATCGGCGAAAGCTTCCACTGCTTCAGCGGATCCTGGATGCGCATGTTGAAGCGGAATTCCTGCTCTTCATCGGTGATCGAGAACCAGTATTTGATGAGGATGATGCCGGAGCGAACCAGCATGCGCTCGAAATCCGGCACGGAGCGGAAGAACTCCTCCAATTCCTCCGGCGAGCAGAAGCCCATGACGCGTTCGACGCCGGCGCGGTTATACCAGCTGCGGTCGAACAGCACCATTTCGCCCGCGGTCGGCAGGTGCGCTGTATAGCGCTGGAAGTACCATTGATGCCGTTCGCGCTCGGTCGGTGCCGGCAATGCGACGACGCGGCAGACGCGCGGATTGAGGCGCTGCGTGACGCGCTTGATGGCGCCGCCCTTGCCCGCGGAATCGCGCCCTTCAAACAGCACGACGACCTTCAGCTTCTTGTATTGGACCCAGTCCTGCAGGCGCACGAGCTCGTGCTGAAGCCGGAAAAGTTCGCGGAAATAGACGCGGCGATCGAGCGTCGCCTCACCTTCGCTGATAAGGCCTTCTGCGACCAGTTCGTCCAGCCGGTCCTCTTCGAGCTGCATCTCCAGCTCTTCGTCGAAGCTGTCGACGATCTCATCCTTGATACGGCTGAGCGGGTCCTGGGTTTCGTCGGTCATTGTGCGCCTCCTGCTCTGTTTTCATGTTGATGCTGCAGCCCTGGGCTGCTGAGAGCCGGCACGGTGCTCAAGCATGTGCCGGCTATGGCTTCCGTGTTATTCGGCGGTCCAGCCGCCATCGACGGAAAGCGTCGTGCCGGTAATCTGCTTTGCGGCGTCACTGCACAGGAACACCGCGATAGCGGCGACTTCGTCGACGGTTACGAACTCCTTCGTCGGCTGGGCGGCCAGCAGCACGTCATGCTTGACCTGCTCTTCCGTCATGTTGCGCGCCTTCATGGTCTCGGGGATCTGCTTTTCGACGAGCGGCGTCCAGACATAGCCGGGCGCGATGGAGTTGACGGTCACGCCGTTCTGAGCGGCTTCGAGGGCGATGGTCTTGGTGAGACCGGTAATGCCGTGCTTGGCCGAAACATAGGCCGATTTGAAAGGCGAGGCGACCAGCGCATGTGCCGAGGACGTATTGATGATGCGGCCCCATTTGCGCGCCTTCATGCCGGGAATGGCGGCCTTGATGGCGTAGAAGGCAGCAAGCAGATTGATGCGGATAATCGCCTCCCACTTGTCGTCGGGAAACTCCTCGATCGGGGCGACGAACTGGATGCCGGCATTGTTGACGAGGACATCGAGGCTGCCGAAGGCTTCCTCGGCTTCACGCACCATCGATGTCACTTCCTCGCCATTCATCATGTTGGCGCCGGAATAGCGGCACTTCACGCCGAAATCGGCTTCGATCGCCGCGCGCTCCTTTTCGATCGCATCGGCGTCCCCAAGGCCGTTGATCGTGATGTTCGCGCCCTCGGCGGCAAAGGCGCGGGCGATCGCAAGCCCGATACCGCTCGTCGAACCGGTGACCAGCGCATTCTTCGAAGTCAACGAACCCATGATGCAACTCCTGCAATCTCTATGACATGGTTGGGTAGAGGGAAATGCTCAAGATGAGCGCACACTGCCAGCCTGATATGTCGCTTTGATAACAGCGCGGTTTTGCCTCGCGGCGCTGCCAATCATTGGCTGACACTTCACTGTCATGCAACCGTGCAAGTTTTCGCTCTGGCGCCCGGCGATTTCCTCCAACGACGGACAATACGATGAAGGTCGAAGACATTCTGAAGCATGCCTATGCGATGCCGCTGACCAATCCTTCCTATCCTCCAGGGCCTTATCGGTTCTTCGATCGCGAATATATCATCATCACCTATCGCACCACGCGCGAGGCGCTTGAAGCGGTCGTGCCGGCGCCGCTCGAAATCGACGAGCCGCTGGTGAAATACGAATTCATCCGCATGCCCGATTCCACCGGCTTTGGTGATTACACCGAGACCGGACAAGTCATCCCTGTTACCTATCGCGGGCAAAAGGGCGGCTATGTTCACTCCATGTATCTCGATGACGATGCGCCGATCACCGGCGGCCGCGAGATCTGGGGCTTTCCGAAGAAGCTTGCCAATCCGAAGATCGTCAACGAAGGCGAAGTCATCGTCGGCACGCTGCATTACGGCAGCGTTCTCTGCGCCACGGGCACGATGGGTTACAAACACAAGCCGATCGACCAGGGACCGCTTCTAGCAGCTCTCTCGGAACCGAATTTCCTGATCAAGATCGTGCCGCATGTCGATGCCACGCCGCGTATCTGCGAGCTCGTGCGCTACTATCTGACCGATATCACCATCAAGGAAGCCTGGACTTCGCCGGCTGCCCTCGATCTTCGGCCGCATGTCATGGCCGACGTCGCGCGACTGCCCGTGCTGGAAGTGGTTTCGGCGGTTCATTTTACCGCCGATCTGACGCTCGGGCTAGGCGAAGTCGTTCACGACTATCTCGCCGAGCGCAGGTAGCCGAAGCCTTATTGTTAGACCATACTGGAGACGGATCGTGCTCGAACGAAATATCAAGGCGGTAGCGCCGACCATCCCGGAAATAGCTGCGCAATATGATCGCGTTGCCCTGGTCTTCCAGGGTGGCGGTGCGCTCGGCGCCTATCAGGCCGGCGTCTATCAGGCGCTTGCCGAAGCGGGATGCGAGCCGACCTGGCTCTCGGGCGTCTCCATCGGCGCAGTCAATGCCGCGATCATCGCCGGCAACGAGCCGGGCCGGCGATTGCAGCGTCTGGAGCAGTTCTGGCAGATCATTTCCGGCCGCAAGATCTGGGCCTATACGCCGGAAGGCGATTTCTTCCGCGATATCCGTAATCGCACCAGTTCCTGGATGACGATGACCATGGGCCAGCCCGGCTTCTTCAAGCCGCGCTTTCCCAACCCATGGTTCGAGCTGCCAGGAGCCGAGGGGGCAACCAGCTTCTACGATTCCGCGGAGTTGAAGAAGACGCTGGAAATGCTGATCGACTTCGACGTGCTGAACGATGGCAAGAAGCGCTTCAGCGTCGGCGCGGTGAATGTCCGCACCGGTAATTTCGTCTATTTCGACACCGACAAAGTACGCATCGGCCCCGAGCATATCATGGCGAGCGGCGCCCTGCCGCCGGCCTTGCCGTCCATCCGGATCGAAGGCGAATATTACTGGGACGGCGGCATCGTTTCGAATACGCCGCTGCAATATCTGCTCGATCAGGAAGAGGACCGCAGCTCGCTCGTCTTCCAGGTGGATCTCTTCAGTGCCCGCGGCGTCCTGCCGCGCAGCATGCCGGACGTGCTGTCGCGCCACAAGGACATCATGTATTCGAGCCGCACGCGGCAGAATACCGACAATTTCAAGCGTATTCACGGACTGAAGATGAAGCTCCTGAGCGCCCTAAAGCGTGTTCCGAAAGAGCAGTTGACTGCGGAAGAGGAAGAGCTGATTGCGGATTATTCCGATGCCGGCGTCGTCAATATCGTGCATCTGATCTATCAGCACAAGAACTACGAAGGTCACGCCAAGGACTATGAGTTCTCCGGCACGTCGATGCGCGAGCATTGGGACATGGGCCTCGAAGATACCAAGCGCACGCTGCGCCATACCGACTGGCTGCTGCCACCTTTCAGCGACGATGCCGTCGCCATTCACGATCTTCACAGGGAAGACCCGGCCTGAGCCAATGGTGTTCTCGGCTCGACTCTGGTGATATCGGGCAGGAGCGAGCTGGGCTTAGCTTCAAGCTGTAATTCATGTTTCCAGCAAAACGCCTGTCTTTTTGCGGGACTGGCGTCAGCTCTGCTTGAGCCGATGTCGATGGGCTGCCTGCTTGGAGCGATTACCGCACATCGCCATGCTGCACCAGCGTCTGCGGCGCCCGCGCGTATGATCAACGAACATCAAGGTGCATGCGTGGCCTTCGCAGGCCTTCACATCGGAAAAATCTTCCGTGCAGACGAAACGTCCCAGCGCTTCGCCGATCGGTAATAGCAGCGATTCCGGTGAGCGCCATTTCCGCATCGGCTGAAGGCAGAGTTCGCGATCTTCGCCCGGCTTTCTTGTGACAATCCGGCTAAAACCTTCATCGCGTTCCAGCAGACGGTTCAGCGGTTCCAGATCGTTCAAGGCCTCTGATGCCAGCGGCTTTCCCCTGTGGGAGTTTACGAAAGTTCTGAACCACTCACGCAGGCTTCTTGCCTGGTGGGCGACTTTGTCGAGTCCGCCCGGCAGCGCCTGCTTGCGCATGGCGGCAAGCGTTTCCCGCGGCACTAGGCCTGCCTGTTCCAGCCAGCGCAGCAGACCCTCTCCATCGTCAATCCAGTCGATCGGCACATCCACCGGCGTTGCGACCGAATTGAGGAAATCCAGTCCGAGCGTGTCGCCAACGAAGATGGCGGGTGAACGGCTGTCCATCGACTGCTCCTTATTCCGGCCGACAGGGGGCTGAAAGGCCGCTCGAAAACATAGCGACTATATAACCCTTCCAAAGCCTCTTGACAAGTTACGCAAGTGAAAAGTAACCATATCAGTGTCATTAAAGAGGTTATTTATTCCAACTGGCGGGAGAAGGCCAATGCTACTACAGAGGGCCGAGTTGTCCGCACTGATGATGGCGTCTGTCGCTGATATCGGTGTCAACGCAGGCGCGTCCGCGGCATCATTTGAATTCTGAGATGTAACCTAAAAAATAGATGTTCATAGGTTACGAAAGGAGCTTAAGATGACTGATATCACCTATCGCAGCGTCAATATCGAAGATGTCAAGGTTTTCTACCGTGAAGCGGGCTTGGCCGGCGCGGACAAGCTTCTGCTGCTGCATGGCTTCCCGACTTCCAGCCACATGTTCCGCGATCTCATCCCGCTTCTGGCGGATCGCTACCACATCATCGCCCCAGATCTACCCGGCTTCGGGCAATCCGACGCGCCGAAGGGCAGCAACACATTCGACAGCATCGCCGAGACGATCGACCGTTTCACGGAAGTCGTTGGCTTCGACCGTTTTGCCGTCTATGTCTTCGATTATGGTGCGCCGACCGGCTTCCGACTGGCGTTGAAGCATCCGGAACGGATCACGGCGATCATCTCCCAGAACGGCAATGCCTATGAAGAGGGCTTGAGCGAAGGTTGGAATCCGATCCAAGCCTATTGGCGCGAAGCCTCCGATGAAAATCGTAATGCCCTGAAGGCATTCCTTCAGCCGGACGCGACGGCGTGGCAATACACGCACGGTGTCCCGGACCTCTCGAAGGTCTCTCCCGACGGCTATTCGCTCGATAGTCTCTATCTGGCCCGACCTGGTTCGGAGAAGGTGCAGCTCGATCTTTTCGGCGACTACAAAAGCAACGTCGCGCTCTATTCGACCTTCCAGAATTATTTCAGAACCTACAAGCCGCGTCTGCTTGCGGTCTGGGGCAGGCACGATCCCTTTTTCTTGCCGCCAGGTGCTGAGGCCTATCGCCGGGACATTCCAGACGCGGTGGTCAAATTCTTTGATACCGGCCATTTTGCTCTAGAAACCCACGCTGCCGAGATCGCAGTCGAAATCCGCGCTTTCTTGGGTTGATATCAAGCTGGACCGCGCCGGCGCTCGATCGGCGCGGTCGGATCATTCGCAATGCAAATGGGAGGAGACCGCAAAGCTGATGCCTTTCGTGGTTTCCCCGGGAGCGCACCAGATCGCTTAGGCTCGGAGCCCTTCGTGGCATGTCTCATGAAAGGCTGATCTTGTCTTGACGCTACCTTGACAATCCCAACGCAGATGGTTCGGCGAAATCAAATCCGCCGGACTTTCGCATGAATCAAAAGACATTAGCTGCTGCGGCGCCGGAGCGCCTCCTATCCAAGATTTCCCCTTGTCCTGCGTTGCCGCCAACGGCTTCCCGACCGCCTATATCGCGATACATCGTCATCTGGAGAATATTGACCTTCGGCCTGCGCGTGCGCTGGAAGCGTGCTTTTCTCTTCTGGTGCCGCTTTGCTGCAAACCCGCTTCTGACTATTCGTTGGTGGCGCTTTATCGCGGCGTTCGCGGCTACGCGTGAATTACCGCCTCCGCATGACGAACTGCTGCAGAAACCGCTTTCGAAGTTTCTCGTCCACGGAATGCCCAATTCCCGTCGGCTCTTCCTTCTCATCGAGCATTTTTCGATTGCTGAAACCATCCTCTCCAGAGACAGCATGATACGGCTCTGGCGCGGTGATTGGCTGGAAATGGGCATAGTGCAAGGCAAATGCGAGGCATATGCATGCCACATTGCGCTCGCCGACCGCAGCGGCGGCCGCCATGAGGGTGCTTTCGCCATCAAACTCCTGCGCGTGAGCGATCAGGCTGTTCTTTGCACGGTCAGATTCATCTTCGTCAATCAAGGGGTAGAGGGGCGCTATACATTCGTTGTCGGGAGCATGCAGGGGCCGCGCAACGCGAAGCACCGTATCATCGAGGTAACTCGCGATCTCGCCGGCCTCAGGCCCAAAGAGGCGATCCTGATCGTGCTGCAGGGCCTGGCGGCGGAGGGAGGCATGCAGCACTTCCTTGCCATTTCGCAGGCAAGGCACCCGATTCAATATCGCCGGCGTTCTCGGCAATCGATGCTGCTATCGAACATCGATGCTTTCTGGCTTGAGCGTTCCGGCGAACCGGAGTGCGTCTACGGCTTCCAGATCCCCCATTCGAAAATTCAGAAAGAGGACAGGCGCAGCCAGAAAAAGTCGTGGTTCCTCAATATCGGCGAACTCTTCCACTGACGGCCCGACCGCGGTGGCCTTGTTCAACAAAGCCGGCATTGTCCAGAGGCTGTATCCTGCTCACCGAAACCGCGCGTTTCTCCAGGCATACCGTCTGGCAAATGGATTGCGACCATGGCGCCGCCCTCGGGCCGATTTGCGAATTCAAGATGTCCGCCGTGGGCAGCCGCGATTGCCTGCACCACGGATAGTCCCAGCCCGGTGCCGCCGGTCGCCCGCGAACGCGAGGGGTCGCCGCGCCAGAAAGGGTTGACGGCGACGGCATCCATATCCTGCGGAAATCCGCGACCGTGATCGAGAACGCGAATGACGATCCTATCGTCCGCCAGCTGCTCGGTTTCGCATCGCAGCCATCCACCTTCGGCAGCGTAGCGGCACGCATTTTCGAGCAGCGCCAGCACGGCTTGGCGAATGCGGGGGGAGTCGGCTGAGATCCAGGCGGGTTTCAGCTCAGTTTCGACCTGCAGCTTGCTGGCTTCCAGCATGGGTTTTGCCGAGGCGATGACAGTCTCGACCAGCAGGGATGCGTCGATGCGCTGACGTTCCATCACGAGTTTCTGGCCGATGGCGAGCGACAGGGTGCGCAGATCCTCGACAACCCGTCCCAGGCCTTCGACCTGCAAGAGGAGGTCGGAAATGATTTTCCGATCCATCGGAAACACGCCATCGAGCATGCTCTGCAGCGATCCCTGCAGGATGGTCAACGGTGTGCGCAGCTCATGTGCAACCGCCATGTTGTTGAAGCGCAATCTTTCCTCCATCGTCTCCAGGCTGGTCGCAAGGGCGTTGAAGGTTTCAACGAGGCTCGCGACTTCGCGCGTGCTGCGATAGGAGGCTGCGACGCGGACGGAGAAGTCGCCGGACTTCAGGCCCTCGGCGGCGAAAGTGAGATCTTCGAGCGGGCGCGCAAGCCGCCGCGCCAGGAAGACGCCGATTACGGCGCAGAGTAGAGCCGACAAGAGGCCGAAAACGAGGACGGAGAGCTGCACCTTGAGATCCGTAGGTTCCGTCAGCGAAATGAGGTGTTCGACCAGGAGCTTAAGGGAATCTCCGTCGGGAACCTTGTTTTCGCTCAGCATCTTGTAGGTCGCCGCGGCCTTGGGCGGCAGGGCCTCGCTGATGCCTTGCTCCAGATAGGTCGCATACCAGTTGACCCCCAGATAGGTTAGGCCAACGCTGAGCAGCAGCATGATCGTGGTGACTATGGCCGTGAGCGTTGCAAGCGGCGCGCTGGGAATTCTCTGTCTTTTCATCGCGGATCCGAAAAGCGATAGCCGATGCCGCGCACGGCGGGAAAGAAGCCGATCTGCCCCATTTCTTCCAGTTTGCGCCTGAGATTAGAGATGTGGGTATCGACTGTACGCACCAGAGCATCGCTTTCCGGCAGGCAGGCATCGAGAATATCTGCTCGCGCGAAAGCCTGGGTCGGATGGCGGATCATGTAGGCGAGTATGCGGAATTCGCTGAGTGTCAGCGGCAATGCGATACGACGCTCGTCCTTGTTGACGAAGACGGTATAGCTGCCAAAATCAACCTCCAGCGCACCGAAGCGCTTGATGGCATCAGCCCGATCGCCATGCGTGCGGCGCAGGACCGCTCTCACACGGGCAACGACCTCCTGCGGGTTGAATGGCTTGACGATATAGTCGTCGGCGCCGAGGCGCAACCCGCTCAGGCGGTCTATGTCATCAGCGACGGCGGTGACCATGATGACCGGTGTTGAGCCCGCCTGGCGCAGCCGGCCGAGCACACCGAAGCCATCCAGTTTCGGCAGGCGAACATCCAGCAACACCAGGTCCGGCTTCAAAAGCGCATGGTGCTGCAAAGCGGTTTCACCATCGCCGGCGCGAACCGTGCGAAAGCCGTCCCGCGTCAGATAGCCATCGAGTATCTGTGCGATTGCCGGTTCATCCTCGACGATGAGAACGAGACTGTTATCCAAACCCTAGCGCCCTGTGTTTCTTCCGTTTTTCGTTGGGCTTTATCGCCCTAACCTTACTATTGCGGACAAAGCAGGCTTCCGCAATTTCCAAACAGCTTTCCGATCGTTCGACGGTCGATTCTGAACACGGCCTTGATGCGATCTTCGCCATTTCTTGACAATCGGGCTTCAGCTTGGCGCCGTTCCGCCTCTGGAGACATGGCATGTGGAAATTTGCATCGAATTCTTGGAGCTCCGGTTCCGGTCAAGTGCGGCCGCGTCAGTTGCGAGCAGCCCCGGATAGCGACTTGGCTGTTATCGGCATGATGATCGTCTGGACCAGCTTTGTCTTTGTGGTCTTTCCGAAGCTCGATCTGGCGGTCGCGCGCTTGTTTACACGTGGGCATGCTTTCTGGCTGGCGGAGAATCCCTGGCTGAAAGCGGTGAGGGACATTGCTCGTCAAAGCCAGCCTTATATTCTCGGCACCATGGCTGTCATCATCGTCCTGCATGTTTTCCTGCCACGGCGATTGCGGTTCTGCCCTCCTCACAAACCGCTTTTCGTGCTCCTGAGCTTTGCCGCCGGGCCGCTATTGGTGGTGCAGACGCTAAAAGTAGCGATTGGACGCGTGCGCCCTCGTCAGCTGATCGAGTTCGGGGGCACAGCTGATTTTACCCCGGTGTGGCAGTTTTCGGCAGCGTGCACCCGCAATTGTTCCTTCCCTTCCGGCGAAGCAGCCGCGGCTGCTGCGGCGCTGTCCCTATTGATATTTGTGCCTGTGGGGCGCAGATGGATTGCTGCGGTGATCCTGGTACCATGCTCGCTGTTCGTGGCGTTCAACCGCGTGATCTTTGGTGCTCATTTCCTGTCGGATGTCATGCTCGGGTGGCTTCTGACCATGTTTGCCATGGCCATGGTCTGGCGCTGGATCGAAGCGAATTCGCGGATGATCGATCGGCACGTCACGCGCCTGATGTTCAGATGATCCCATCGTTATGGAAGCAGGCGCCGACATCCTTGTTCAGCCCTGTTTGCGATCGCCGCGGAGCGGGATTGGCTGCCGGGTGTCGCCGCAATGCGACAGTCCCAGGCAAACCCCATGTTACAAACCTTAATACAACGTTTCTTCACCTTTCTTTCGATCAGGGGTTACCTATTTAGCGTTGGCCATGCCGTCGGACGCGATTGAGGCCGGTAAGGCGGATGGTGAAGGGACCTTGGCGGGGTGAGAGTGACGGGATGGGGTTGGTAGATTGGGCGTTGCGCGGAATGCTCGACCCGGATGGCCGACGCAGGATGCGCTCCCGCAGAGACCATTACGAGCCGTGGGTCGTGCTGGCCGTGGAAAGTTTCGAGCGGGAAATGCTGGCCTTCTACAGGCGTTCGCAGTTCAAGCTTGTTCATACCGCGGCGTGACGGCCGCGACGCCAACGCAATAGAGCATGTGAAAGCCGTCGCCGCAGTCGGCAGTGAATGTAGGGGATGTTGCAAGCACTCCAGGGACGCGCTTGCGCCGTGAATGGCGTCATCCGATCCGCATCGACAGTTCGATATCTTCGGCGAACGGTACGGACATATATCCGCTTGCCGGCGACCGCACCCATGCCAAGTAATCGGGGCAGAAATCCGCATTGTCGGCCAGCACGAGAGCTCCCGGCCTTAGGCGGCTTTCCACCAGCCTCAGAATGTCCGGATAGAGCGCCTTGGCGCCATCGAGAAGCAACAGGTCGATAGCATCGGGCAGATCGGCGCTCAGCGTCTGCAGGGCATCGCCTTCCCGGATCTCTACGAGATCGATGAGGCCAGCGGCTTTTAGATGTTCCCGCGCCCGTGCCACTTTGGAGGGTTCGAATTCGGTGGTGATCAGACGCCCGCCGCCATTGTCCCGCAGCGCGGCCGCAAGGTGAAGGGTGGAGATGCCGAAGGAAGTTCCGAATTCGACGATGGTGCGGGCTCCCGTGCTTCGCGCCAGCATATAGAGCAAGGTTCCAGCCTCGCGCGAGACCGCGAGCGGTATGTCCTTCAGCCGGGCATAGAAATCGAGGTAGTCGGTTTTGCTGCGCACCAGACGCGCGCGTTCCTCGCTGGAAAGGCCGCCCCAGTAGGCGGCGACCGATGGAGTTGTCGCGGGCGACGTCGCATCGGCTTCCTCGAACAGGCGATCGAGCAAGGGTGCGAGCGGGGCGTTCGTCAGGGACGTCATGTTTTTCTCCGTTCAGGACTGAAGTTTTCGTTGGCGACAAATACGAATAATTCGTCGCTTTTCATAATCGCGTCGGCCGATGTTGGCGTGGAATGCATTTATGTTTTTGAAAATATTCAGTAAATCCGAGAGCTGATCACATCCGGTGCAATCTCGTGAGAGCTGTCATTCGCATTTCAGTGGTCGCCGGAGATATCGAAACCGACGATGTCGACCGGATGGTCGAAGCCCCTCAGAGCGTGGCGGCCGAAAGACTTGCATTGAATGCCGGCGGCCTCCGCGAGAGCCGAAGTCATCAGCATAACTGCGTCCAGATCCTTGGCGAGGGCCTGCAATCGGGCCGAGCGGTTTACCGGCGTGCCGATGATCGTAAACGAAAATCTGCCTGCGGAACCGATATTGCCGTGAACGACGTCGCCGATGTCGATGCCGATCCGCGCCCGCAGCGGCGGCGCCGTCTTTCGTGACAGCATGGCATTGACGCGCTCCAGTGCCTGCAGCCCCTCCAGCGCGGCCTTCACCGCGGCGGCGCAGAGCGGGCGTGCGCTTGCAGCGTCCGGAACGGGGAAGAACATGACGACGGCGTCACCGACATGACCGGAGACCTGGCCGCCGGCGCGGGACACAGGCCTGGTAATCGTCTCGAAGAACAGATTGAGGTGGTCGATGAGAGGCCGGGGGTCCAGTCGTTCGGTCAGCGAGGTGAACTGGAAGAGGTCGCAATAGATCACGATCGCCCGAATTTGCTCGACCTCGCCAAGGCCCACGCGGCCGTCGAGCAAGGCGGTTGCAGCATTGCGGCCGAGATAGGTCTGCAGCAGAACGCGCGCGGCGGCGGCATTCAATCGGGCTCCGAGGGCAAGTGCGAAGACCGGCGTCAAGAGATGCAGCAGCTCTATTTCCATCGCTGAAAACCCACCGGGACGCTCGGTGATGAACAGGCTCATGACGTCGTCGAAGAAACCGAGCGTGACGTCGGGGGCAAGATGGTTCGCAAAGGCGATGGCGTCCGTTGCTCTATCCTGCGGAACGGATGCAAGGCGACCGCTGCGAGCATCAAGGCGGAGAACCGTTGCGTCCTCCTCCAGCATGGCAGTGAAGATCTTACCGCCGAGAATATTGTCTTCGGTGCCTTCGCCGTCTCGCCGCCAACGAATGAAATGCTGCACCCTCTCCGGATCGACGGCATCACAGCCGATCTCGATCGTCGAAATGTCGAGACCCACCGCATACAGCGCACGGCCGAGAAGAATGACGAGCTCGGAGTCGCTCGCGCCGGCAAGTGCGGCTTTCACCAGGCTTTGGCTCACATGCGAGACAGTCTTTGCCAGGGCGTCGGTTTCGACTGCTCCGCGTGCCGGCCCGCTGCTTTCATCGCCATGTTGTTCTTCGGTTTGCATGGCGCGCAAAATACGATTAATTCGTCATCTTTCCTATTCGCATTGTCAGGCCTCGATATGACGGATCGTCCAAGAGCCCGGATTTCCTCGCGAAAGCAGCCGAAGCAGGCTCGCTCGACCGAGCTCGTTTCCGCGATCCTGAGTGCTGCGGCTCAGGTTTTGGCAACGGAGGGCGCTCAGCGCTTCACCACCGCACGCGTTGCCGAAAAGGCCGGTGTCAGTGTCGGCTCCCTCTATCAATACTTCCCCAACAAGGCAGCGATCCTCTTTCGCCTGCAAAGTGACGAATGGCGGCGGACTTCGGATATGCTGCGACGCATCCTCGAGGATACGGCAACGCCACCGCTGGGCCGATTACGCTCCCTGGTCCACGCGTTCATCCGCTCCGAATGCGAGGAGGCCGCGATGCGTGTTGCGCTCAACGACGCGGCGCCGCTTTATCGTGATGCGCCGGAGGCGCATGAGGCGCGGTCATCCGGGGACCGCATCCTGCAGCTCTTCATGCGCGAAGCCTTGCCGGAGGTCGATGACGCGGCCCGTGTCCTGGCGGCGGACTTGATCGCCACGACGCTGAGCGCGACGGGAAAGCAGCTTTCGGAAAGCACGCAAACTGCGCAGGAGATCGAAGCCTATGGCGATGCCATGGCGGATATGTTCTGCGCCTATCTTAAAAGCCTCAGGCTTCGGTGAGGGGCGGGCCAGCATGCCTCCGGCGCGGTCAACGCGATGTTGACACGCTTGCGGCAAGCGCCTATTGGAATGGCAGCCGGCGGTGCCGGCCGTAAGCGTTTGACGTCAAGCAACGCACTCAACGATCCTCGTCGGTCGGAGTGCGTTTTTTTATGCCTTCGCCGATTGAGGAAAGCCTGGAGATTATCATGGCTTTTCAATCGACACCCGATCCGGCGCGCGGCCGGCTGCTGCTGCTGAGCGCCATTCTTTTCATTTCCTATCTTTGCATCGGCATCTCGTTTCCGATCGTGCCGCTTTATGTGAGCGGTCAGTTGCGGCTCGGCAATGTCTGGGCCGGGCTCGGCGTCGGCATCGCCTTTCTGGCAACCATCCTCACGCGCGGCTATGCCGGCGAGCTCTCGGACCATCGCGGCGCCAAGGTGGCTGTGACGCGGGGGCTTGCATTCTATGTCGTGGGGGCTTTGATGGCTTTGGGTGCCGGCGTTCTCACCGACACGCCGTTGCCGTCCTTTCTACTCCTCCTTCTGGGACGCTTGGCTTTGGGGCTGGGCGAAAGTCTGGTTGCCGTCGGCATCATCGCCTGGGGCATTGGCGTCGTCGGCCCGGCTCGTTCGGGCAGGGTTCTGGCGCTGGTCGGCGCCGCCATCTATGGAGCGCTCGCCGTAGGCGGGCCGATCGGTCTGGCTTTGTTCAGCCGGTTTGGCTTTGCCGGGACAATGGCGATCAGCGCTGTTCTGCCATTCCTAGGGCTGATGGCGATCTGGCGGGTTCCCGCCGTTGCGCCTCATCCCGGTGCGCCACTCCCGCCATTCTGGACCGTCGTCGGCAAGGTCTGGCTGCATGGGGCGGTCGTGTGTTTTCAGGGCATAGGCTTCGCCGCGATCGGTGCCTTTTTCACGCTGTATTTCCTTGATCGGGGCTGGAGTTATGCCGGGCTGGGCCTGACGGCCTTCGGCGTCGGCTTCGTTCTGGTACGCGTGCTCTTCGGCCATCTGCCTGATCGTATCGGTGGCTTGCCGGTCGCGCTCGGGTCACTGGTGGTCGAAGCGGTAGGCCAATTGCTGATCTGGAGTGCCGCCGATCCCATGCTCGCCCTGGCGGGTGCCTTTCTGACCGGGCTCGGATGCTCACTGATCTATCCTTCCATGGGCCGCGAGGTCGTCCGGCGAGTGGAACCGCATCTGCGCGGCACCGCGCTTGGAGGCTTCTCGGCCTTTCAGGACCTCGCCTACGGGCTGACCGGGCCATTTGCCGGCCTTCTGGCCGACCGGACCGGCTATGGCAGCGTCTTTCTGGCAGGCACCGTCGCCTCGATCGCCGGCCTGTTGATCGCATTCTCGCTCCGCAGGATACGCACTGTTGCGTTCAGCTGATTGATATGGCGGTCCCTGCGTTCGGCCGGGACCGCCAGTAGGCTTGGCAATATGCCCAGCGACATCCTTGGCACAGCTATAGGGCAGCGAAAACCGCGCCGTAGTGATAGGGCGGCAGCTTGATCACGGCCTGGGACTTGAAGCCGAAGGTCTCGACAATCGCCGCGACCTTGGCCGGCGCCATGCGCATCTCGGTCTTGGGGCCGCGCGGCAGCCCGAGCACCGTGGTCTCCTCGCGCGATCGTGTCTCCCAGTTGACGATACCGAAAAGCCCCTTGGGAGCGAGCACCGAATGGACGGCGCGGACGAGGCCAGGCTGATCGGGAACACCGTGAAACGTGTTCGCCATCAGGACATAATTGATATTTTCGGGAAGATGTTTTGCGACGTCGCGCGCATCGGCATGGATCCATTTTTGCACGGAGACGCCTTGTCGATCGGCTTCCGTCCCCGCCATTTCGAGCATGGTTTCGTCCAAATCGAGCGCATAGACCTTTCCGGCAACGAGTTTTGCCAGCGGTGCGGTGAAGTAGCCATCGCCGCAGCAAAGATCGAGGACGGTCATGCCGGGCTTGATGCCGAGTGCTTGGAGTGTTGCCAGCGGATCGGGCCAAAGTGCCGTCCACCAATCGCGGTCCGGCATCGATGTCGCTGGAAATGCTTCGCCCATTGGGATCTCCGCAGATGGAGGACTTGCGGCACCATAGAATACCATTGATACCGCGGCGTCAGAATATCACGGCGAATGCGGCGTCATCGCGACAAGAGGCTGCAACATGCGTGGATGGTGGAGCGAGAGCAATCCGCGTGTGTTGGCGACCTTAGAGAGCTTGCGGCGCATCCTTCGGCAGGCTTTTGAGAGCCCAGGATGCGATGGCCTTGTCCGCCAGCCTCTCCGTGACCTCGAATTCGCTGATCATCAGGCTGGGTAGAAGCGAAGCGCTGCGTGCCTGTGCGGCAAAATTCCTTTCATAATGCGCCGGCTCCAGCACATATGTGGAGAAGGCGGCAACCTTCCGCCCCCCAAAATCCATCCGTTCGAGGAAACTCATGACAGGCGGCGTGATGGTATTCCACCACACCGGGCCGCCGACGAGGATCAGGTCGTATTTCGAAAGATTGGGAAGGCCATCGAGCAAGGGAGGAAGCTCTCCCGTTTCCAGCTCGTATTTGGACTGCTCGGCTGCACGCTGCATGTCGAGAGGATAAGGGTTGCGCATCTGGATTTCGAAGAGCTCGGCCCCCAGGAGTGCACGAAGCTTTTCGGCAACCGCCCTGGTATGGCCGGTATAGGAATAATAGACGACCAGAGCCCGTCGTTCGTCTGCGGCAAAGCTCCATCTGGGTGCGGCGGCCGCGGCCACCATCGATGTCAACACGGTGCGGCGGGAAAGGTGCATGGGTTTGCCTTCCGATTTAAACGAGGCTTTTGGGTGCGGAAGATGACCGGACAATTTCGACGGCGGACAATCATTGCTGCCGCGCCGATGAAGCGCCCATCGATGCCGCGGCCCTTTGGGCCGGCAGCATAGGTCCGCCGGAAGTCTGCATTGCTTCGTCGAGGCGCTGCTCGAGAACCAGGGGATCGGTTTCGCCCTCGTCGGCGAATTTCATGAGCTCGCGGGCGGCGATGATCGCCGTTCGATCGGCGAACTCCAGTTCGTGCCGGGCGCAGAAGATTTCGAGAACGCGGCGAAGCGTTGCGATCTGTGATAATTCCATGGCCAATTCCATATCCTCCTGTCAGCGTCGATAGTCTCGACCGGGCAAGTGATCTTCGGGCAGGAGGTTAAGACGCTCATGTCGCAGCTTTGTGCCGGAGATGTAAAAGCCTGTCGCCGGCGATGGCGGCGCCGGCCATCGGCTCTGGCACAGGCCGGCGCGGCAGTGATTGTTGGACGGCTGCCGCAAACGGCCTATTTTGCAGAGCAAATGGCAGGATTTGCCCTTGATCGAAGCCGGGCGATGTCGTCGTCGCATTCCGTCAAGACAGGGCATATCGGCGGTGCGGGAGCTGCGACAGCTTGTTACAAATTTGCCCGTCCGCGGCACATCCATGTGACAACAACCTTATAGTTTGTCAGCTGCAGGGGACCTCTTCGCGCAACATATCGATTGGATTTCGAGGACAGGTTCGATGAAATCCGTATCCTCTCGATACGGCTTGCACCGGCTGTCGCAAGGTTTTCAAGTGGGGCGTGCCGCTTGCGGCGCAACCCTCCGGTCTATGTGAAACTTTGATACACTTTTTTCGATGCGGCTCGGAGCGGCCTTCTGTAGAATGACTTGAGATCGTGGAAACCGTCATGCAAAAAGCTGCGCACATCGCCGTCGTCGATGATCATTCGGACATAAGGGACCTTGTCGGCCAATATCTCGAGCAGCAAGGCTATAAGGTCAGCGTCGCCGATAGCGGGCTCGCCCTGAGACGGATCCTCGAGCGCGGTGCGGTGGATCTGATCGTTCTGGACGTCATGATGCCGGGCGAAGATGGTCTCTCCGTCTGCCGTCATCTCAGGGCGACGACGGATACCCCCATCATCTTTCTGACCGCCATGAGTGAGGATACCGACCGCATCATCGGCCTTGAACTGGGGGCTGACGATTATCTGGTGAAGCCATTCAATCCGCGCGAATTGCTGGCACGCATCCGGGCTGTCCTGCGTCGGGCCAATGGTGTGCCGCAGCAGCAGCGGGAAACGCTGAAAAAGGCCAGGGTTATCCGCGTCGCTCAATGGCGCGTCAATATGGGGCGGCAGGAGCTTTCGGGCGACGACGGTGTCGGCATCCCGCTCAGCACCGCCGAATTCCGGCTTCTGAAGGTCTTCCTCGAACGTCCGGGCATGGTGCTCAGCCGCGAGCAGCTTCTCGATCTGACGGTTGGCAGGACGGCCGACATCTTCGACAGAAGCATCGACAACCAGGTGAGCCGCTTGCGCAAGAAGATCGAGCCGGATCCGAAGAATCCTTCGGTCATCAAGACGCATTGGGGCGGCGGCTACAGCCTCTCGGCGGATGTGGGGTTCGAATGATCTACTGGTGGAGGAGGAGCCTTGCTGCCCAGTTCATCGGCTTTACCCTGCTTGCCCTTGTCGTCTCGCAGTGCCTGACGTTTTCGATTTCCTGGGACGAGCGCACCAAGGCGCTGCATGCCGCCATGAAAAGCGAATTCTTCAGCCGGTGCGCCTCCGTCACGCGCTTGATGGAATCCATGCCCAAGCCGTTGCGTGAACAGGCGCTGCTCGCAAGCGAGACCAGCTATTCCCGTTTCTGGCTTTCGCAGATTGAGCCGACGGATGCCGGCGCATGGCGCTCGCGTGCGGCAAATGAACTTGCACGGCCGATCGAGAATTTTATCGACCTTGGAGCGAAGTGGGGCATGCGCTCGAGCCCGGATGTCGATCATCTGATGTCGAAGGGGGTAATGACGGCGAACGCCGGCGAGGACTGGGCTACCCCACCGCCCGTTCTCTGGAGCCTGCCGCAGCCGGCAAAGTTCGTTTATTTCGGGGATCGCAATGGATATGGCCTTGCCGTCAAGCTCAATGATGGCATGTGGCTGAATACGGCGTTCTATAAGAATGTCGGCGACCGCTGGTGGGATATGAAATCGCTCACCTCACTTGCGACCACCGCGCTCATCCTGTCGCTCATCGGAGTATTCATCGCCAGCCGCATCGCACGCCCGCTGAGACGGCTTGCCGTTTCGGCGGAAGCCTTGGGGCGCGGCGAAAATCTGCCGCCGTTGCCGGAGCAAGGACCTGACGACATCAAGCGTACCGCCGAAGCATTCAACCGCATGCAGGAGCGTCTGCATCGCTTTGTCGATGATCGAACGAGGATGCTGGCCGCGATCGGCCACGATCTCAGGACGCCGCTGACATCGCTGCGGTTGAGGGCCGAGTTCGTCAAGGATCCGGACGTACAGCAGAAGATGCTGGCGACCATCGATGAGCTTCAAAGCATGACGGAAGCCGCCATTTCCTTCGCACGCGGCGAATCCACGGCCGAGGAAACGCGGGCCATCGAACTGGAGGCGCTGGTTGGCAGCATTTGCGACGATCTTGCCGATCTTGGCCTGCCGGTGGAATATATCGAGGGGCCAAAGACGACTTATCGCTGCCGGCCCGATGGCTTGCGCCGCGCCGTCCGCAATCTTGCGGAAAATGCGGCGCGCTACGGCGGCCATGCCAGGGTCCATATTCACCATTCCGCCAGCACCATCGATATCGTTGTCGAAGACAATGGCCCGGGCATACCTGAGGATATGAAGGAAAAGGTATTCGCGCCCTTCTTCCGTCTGGAAGCTTCGAGAAACCGGGGCACGGGCGGCGTCGGACTCGGCCTGTCGATTGCAAGGGCAGTGGCACGGCAGCATGGCGGCGATATCCTGCTTCAGCCCAACAATCCCGGTCTGAAGGCCATCATTTCCCTGCCCCAGGAAGGGCAGGTCAAGACGCCCTCGTCGCGGGTAAGCCGGAGAAGAAAGCGGGCGCAAGCTCTCAAGCTTGCCGGGCAGGAACACTAAAGCACGTCGCGATCTTTCAGATTCGCTTTCTGTGCTTTAGTTCCTTGATTTTGCGCATGTCGTTCTCGCAAAACCGCTACACACTTTTGCGCGACATGCTTTAGATGCTCGACCCGGCTTATGGTAGGGCAACCGCATGAACTGAAGTCGTTGCGGCGTCCCTTCTCCCCGCCGGGGAGAGGGAATTTTCAGTGCTCATCCGCCCCATGTGCAATAGCCCTGCGGCTTATGGGGAGACAATGCCGGAAGTCACGAGTAGCGGCACGGCAACGGTCAACGGGCAACCAGGCGCTACCGCATCTGCAATATGATCGGGCTGCTGCTTGCCGGATCCGTATGCTCGCGTAGGGCCTTCACATCGTTTGCTGCAACCGCTCCGCCGTGATTTCCCCACGAAGAGCGCACGAATGTCAGGACATCGGCAATCTGCTGGTCCGAAAGCTGCTGGCGGAACGGCGGCATGCGATAGGCATCCGGAATTCCGTTCGCCACGACGCGGCTGGAACCGTTCAGCGTCACATTGATCTGCGATGCGTTTTCCTTCGCAAGCGAAGCGGCAGAGCCGGCGAGCGGTGGGATCCATTGCTGCTTTCCGCGTCCGTCGACGCCGTGACAGAAGCTGCATTTTGCAACGAAAGTCTGGGCGCCCGGTATCTGCTCACGGTTGGAAAGCGATACGTTCTGGGCGGTGCCTTCGTCGTATTGCCAGGGCGTGCCGTCGCGGGCGGGATCGCCGGGCAGGGATTTCAGGTAATGGCTTATTGCCTTCAGGTCGTCATCACTCATGAACTGTGTCGAATTGTTGAAGGCATCCGCCATGGAGCCGAAGACGACGGCGTGACCGTTCCTGCCGCTCTTGAGGAAGGCATAGATATCCTCCTCGCTCCAGCGGCCAAGGCCGGTATTGGGATCGCCGCGCAGGCTTGGCGCATACCAGCCGTCGAGAAGAGCGCCGGAAAGATAGAGCGGACTGCTCTCATCCAGCGCCTTTTCTGCCATCGTAATGGCGCGCGGTGTATGGCAGCTGCCGCAGTGTCCCGGCCCCTGAACGAGATAGGCGCCACGGTTCCACTGGTCGTCGCCGGCCGTTTTCGGCTGATAGGTGCCGCCTTCGGTGAAAACGGCGTTCCAGAGTGCCAGAGGCCAGCGCATGTTCATCGGCCATTTGATGTCGGAGGGTCTGTCCGCCTGCTGGACCGGCGCGACCCTATTCATGAAATAGGCATAGAGCGCTCGAATGTCGTCGTCGCTCATCTTCACATAGGAAGGGTAGGGCATGGCCGGATAGAGGCGATGCCCGTCCCGCGCAACACCCTGGCGGACGGCGCGGTCGAAATCTGCGAGCGTATAGTTGCCGATCCCGGTTTCCTTATCCGGGGTGATGTTGGTCGTGAAGATGGAGCCGAGCGGCGTCCCCATTTCCAGCCCGCCGGCGAAGGGAGCGCTCTTCGGCGTGCTGTGGCAGGCGACGCAATCGCCGAGGCGCGCAACATATTCGCCGTGCTGCAGCAGGTCCTCCGAGGGCGCCTGTGTCGCGGCGACACTATCGAAGGGCGAAGCCGGCGTGCGCGTGACGAACCACGCAATACCGCCGGCCACAAGCACGATAATCAGGAGAAGAACCAGAAGAAGTTTCTTCAAGAGTGTGCCCTCATGTCTTTGCTTCGGGATTTCGTATGCGGCTGGAGCATGATGTCGAAAAGTGTGATCGGTTTTCGGACGACATCATGCTCCACTTTAGTTCTAGAGCCGGACAAGATCGTCCGGCTCTAAGGGGAGCCAACCAAGCCGGCTCTCGGACCGAAAATGTGCCGAGAGCCGGAACTTTGCCTGGCGCAGCGAGTGCTGCGTCTCAGCTTTCAAAGGTGTAGTTGGAGAGGGGCATACTGCGTATCCGCTTGCCCGTCAGCGTGGAAACCGCATTGGCGACCGCCGGAGGGACGGCTGGCAGGCCCGGCTCGCCGATGCCGCCCATCTCTGCCCCGCTTTCGACGATGCGGACGTGAACGCGCGCCATGCGATCCGGCGGCAGGATCGGATAGAGGTCGTAGTTGCGCGCCACCGGCTCGCCGTTCTTGTAAACGGCCTCCTCCATCAGAACCTGTGACATTCCGAGCGCAGTCGCCGAATTGATCTGTGCTTCGATGATCGCCGGATTGACGATGCTGCCGGGATCGATCGCTTCCCAGACATCATGGACGACGACCTGGCCGTTGCGGATGGAGACCTCGGCGATTGTCGCCGTATGGCTGCCGAAGGGAGAGGCCATGGCAACGCCACGCGCCCGCTTCGAGCCATCCTCCGCCGTGAAGGGACCCCGCTTCCAGCCGCCTGAGAGATCGCCGGCCGCTTTCAGGAGATTGCTCAGCCGCTCGTTCTTTTGCAGCAGCTTGAGGCGCAGCTCGTAGGGGTCCTGCCCACCCTTGTCGGCCAGTTCGTCGAGGAAGGTCTCGTAGAAGAAGTCGTTCATGGAATTCCCGACAGAGCGCCAATAGGCGAGTGTCGTGGGGTTTTTGACGTAGATCTGTGCGATGCGGTAGTTCGGGATTGCATAGGATTTGCCGGCCAGGCCCTCCAGGGCCGTCGGATCCAGCGAATCCTCCTTGTGACCGTAAACGCCCTCCGTCGGTCCCTCGCAAGCGCTGATGGCCTCGAGCGCCACTGGCATACCGTTGGCATCGAGTGCGCCGCGGAAGCGCACTGCCGCCATCGGGCGCATCGGATCGCGCAGAAATTCCTCCTCGCGGCTCCAGATCAGTTTGACTGGCCGCCCTACCTCTTTTGCAAGCTGGATGGCCTGCGGATAGGGATTGGCGGACGGATACAGGAAGTGCCGTCCGAAGAAGCCGCCCAGAATGGGGCTGTGGAGCGTCACTTTCGATGGGTCGAGGCCGGTCAGCTTGGCGATATCCGCCTGGAATTGCTCGGGCGCCTGGTTGGGCATCCAGATTTCGAGACTGCCATCCGGGTTGAAGCGGGCTAGGGTCGATGGCGGCTCCAGCTGCGCATGATGCAGATACTGGCTCCTGTAGGTGGCGGAAATGACGGTCTTGGCGCCGTCGAACGCTTTGGCGATATCGCCGACATTCTCCGCCTCCTTGCCATTGCCCGGTTCGTTGGCGAGCTTGTCGTTGAAAGCTGTTGTCGAAAAATCGGCGGGCATATAGCGGAGCGCAGGATCGGCGTCCGAGCCGGGTTCGCGCCAATCGACTTGAGCGGCTTCTGCTGCCCGCTTGGCATTCCACCAGCGTTCAGCGACGACAGCAACAGCGCCGGACAGACTATGGACGGAATGAACACCCGGCATCGCCTTCACCTGGTCTTCGTTGCGGATCTTGCCGACCGTCAGGCCGAGGCGGGGAGCGTGCTGGACGGCGGCATGCAACATGCCGTCAACCTTGCAATCGATCGCGTAGATTGCCTTGCCCGTTGACTTGTCATGCATATCGAGCCGTTCGACCGGTTTGCCGATCCATCGGAATTTGCTTGGGTCCCGAAGCGCGACGTTCTCAGGGGCAGGAACCGGCAGATCCAGTGCTTCGCTCGCAACGTCGCCATAGGCGAGGCTGCGGCCCGATGCGGCATGGATCACGCGGCCGGGTTCCGTCGTCAGTTCGGTAATCGGCGCATCCAGGCGCTTGGCGGCTGCTTGCAGGAGCATGTTGCGGGCGAGCGCGCCGAGCCTGCGCATGGTCTCATAGCTGGTGCGCACCGACATGCTGCCGCCGGTGATGCGCATCTTGCCGTGCACGACAAGATAGTCGCTGCCTGTCGGCGCATTTTCGACAATGAAGGTCTTCGGATCGGCATCGAGTTCTTCGCCGACGATCTGTGCCATCGCAGTGAAGACGCCTTGCCCGCCCTCGACGAAGGGGCTCATGAAGCGGATGGTGCTATCCGGGCGGATTTCGAGGAATGCCGGAACGCGAGTGCCTGGAGGCATAGCGCTTGCCGCCTGCTGTGCCCGTGCCCGGCCGACAGGAACGCCGAAGCCAAGCACGAATGCCCCGGCTGCCGCACCGGCAGAAGTGAGGAGAAAGTGCCGGCGTGAGATGTTGACCGGAGATCCGGTAGGGAATTCATCCTCCGGAACGAGATTGCGGCTGGTTTCGGTCATAGCGTCTCTCCTTCCTTGGAGGAGAGGTCTTTGACCGCCGCCTTGATCGCATTGTAAGTCCCGCATCGACAGAGATTGATCATCGCCGCGGCGATTTCGTCATCGGAAGGGTTTGGCGTTTGTTTGAGGAGCGCGGTCGCGGCGACGACCTGCCCCGATTGACAGTAACCACATTGCGGAACCTGATGCTTGACCCAGGCGGCGACAACACGCTTTCCAACCGGGTCGGCTTCGATCGCCTCGATCGTCGTGACCTGTCGACCGGCGACGCTGTCGAGCGGCGTCACGCACGAGCGCACCACTTCGCCGTCGACAAGGACCGAACAGGCGCCGCATTGTGCCAGCCCGCAACCATATTTGGTGCCGGTCATGCCCAACTCATCACGGATGATCCAGAGGAGCGGTGTATCTCCCTCCGAATCGACTTGGTAGGATTGGCTATTGATTTGAAGATTCATGAGGCGCCTCCTGAGGCTTTCGATCGCGAACCTTCAATGCCGGTGCTGTTCGATGATCTGGATGCTCAACGAACGGATGACGTATAGCTCAGGCTCACAACCCGGACTATAACACTGAACCGGCCGCATCAAAAAGATTAGTATGTGAAACGTGATAGACGTTAGAAACCAGATTCATAAATCCGGTTTCCAGGCCTTTTTCGTTCGCGCAAAGGGGCGGCTGCATCGAAGAAGTGATCGATGCAGCTTTCGCGCCAAGCGATAATATGCTGATTCTAATGCGTAATCGCGCAGCTATGGTCCTGCACGTCCTCGCCGCCCATGCCCGGTGCGGCGACATCCGTCAGGACGATGAAGCCGGGGCCGTCGGCGAAGTTGGCGCCGACCACCACGAGATTGTGATCGCCCATTTCCTTTGCCGGGTCCTTCAATGTCTTGGCAAGCGCCAGGAATGGATTGAAGTCGCCCAAAGTCTCGCCCTTGACCCGGACCGCCGTGAACCTGTGGCCGGCGATGGTATCGGGAAGAGGTGCCCAGTCGGCACCAATTTTGTCGGCATCGGCCTTGAGGACTGCCCGTGCATCAGCGCTCAGGCAATCGATGTGGATATGCAGCTGGTTCTGTGAGCGCGCTTGCTGTGCGTTAATAGCCAGGCTGAGGCCGTCACGCGGGAGCGCATGCGGCAATCGAACATCGACATCGGCCCGCTCGGCCCAGGCATCGGCAAAGAAGTTATGCGTTGCAGGATCGAGGAGCGCCGCGCTCTCCATGCCGGTAATCTTGTCGGTCGGAATCAGCAGAACTTGCGCAACGCCCCGCAGATCCTTCAGCATCGCGTAGTGTTCGGCCGTATTCACCGAAAGGCAGGGTGCAGTTTGTACGACGCACTTGTCATGAACGATCTTCCAGAGCACGTCGGAGTCGGCGAAGGCCGGCGCGAAAAGGAGGGGGAGGAAGGATGCGGCAAGAGCCGTGACGCGATACGAGAATGTCATGGCGGGAAATTTCCTAGGTTCAAACGGTTTGGTATTGTCCGAAATTCTGGAAGCTTAGCACAGGCCTATTAGGCTGATGTGACGGCTTGACGGCGGCAAGTGACAAATGTGGGCAGGCGCGTGCCGCAGAGATTGCGCAGCATCAGCTTCGCTTCATCTTGGGCTAAGGCCGCTTTCAGTTTAGTTGCCTAAATGGCAGGAGCCGGGGAAAACCATGTCTCGCCCCAGGGAGGAAAAGGTCGCTTGCGGTGACTTTCCAAACATCGGCTGCGAGGCGTTCGCAACGCTCGATTGCCGCAACTTTGCGGCAGACAAAAAAACGATCAGGAGCTTGAAATGGGTATCGGAAAGCTGATTGAAGAAGTTGCAGGTGCCGTGGCTGCCGACGAGGCCGTCGAGGCTGTCGACCCGAATGCCGGTTTCCTGACGAAGGCCGCCGCCGCCGTCGCCGGTTTCGAAGGCGTCAACAAGCTGACGGACGTGCTGAAGGAGAAAGAACAGGAGCCGGCTGCCGACAATAGCGGCGACCAGAACGGCTGACAGGAAGCGGCAAGCACGCCTGCCGAAAAGATTTTGAAAGCCGGGCATGTCCCGGCTTTTATGCCTGGCGCATCAATCTGCTGTCCGTCTTCAGCCATCGGCCTCGACGGAGATAAAAGGGCGAAAGAATGCAGTCGGCTGCAGGATCGAACTGGCGATATTGGCGATGATCGGGCCTGAAGCCTCGCTCTTTGCCAAAGCTTCCTTCCAGACCGGATCGGTTACGAACTCCGCCCATTTCCGCTGGCGTTCCTCTAGTGATTGCCATTCAAGTAAATAGATGAGGTCATTGCTGGACGGTCCGATCATCGTCGTCCAGAAACCGATGGGGCGGATTCCGATCCGATCCCAGATCGCCAGTGTCGCCGTTTCAAAACGCTCCTGGAGCGCTGGCAGCTTGCCGGGTAGGCAGGTATAGATGCGCATTTCATGGATCATGAAAATCCTCCTTAAGTGAATTCACAAGAGGTCGAGCCTGTCACTGACGGTCAGATTTAAAAATAGTTGAGCGATGACAGGAGGTTGTGATCATTTTGGTGCTGAATCAAAATGAGGGTCCGATGGCCTCGGCTACTATTGCTCGATTTGAGCATAACTTAGGTACGCTTCATTTTTCAAGTGATTTGATGGATGGGGAGCGGGCATTGATCGATCCCTTCACCCCGCCGGCTCGCAAGAAGGGACCGAGGACAAATAGCAGAGGCTCTTTCGATCCGCCTCCTGCCCATCCTCTATCTCGATCGTTTCAAAGCTAGATTCGCCCGAATGTCGGGGCTTGACGAAAACAAGCCAGGCATTAATTTAAACGGAGGCGCCTCCGTTTATTTGTTGCGTCCTCCGCTTCCCAATTCAGATGAGAGCCGATCATGACGTCAGAATTCCATCGGCCCATCTTTCCAACAGAAACCATAGCAACCGGTAGACCGACGGATAGATTCCACTAGATTCCGCAGGTCTCTTCTTCGTGACGATGGCAGGAGCTTATCATGACACGAACCATCCATATCGCGCTCGACATTAACGGGCAGCGCCACGAGCTCGATATCGAGCCGCGTGTGACGCTTCTCGATGCGCTGCGCGAGCAGCTTTCCCTCACCGGCACCAAGAAGGGCTGCGATCAGGGACAGTGCGGCGCCTGTACCTGCCATGTCGACGGTAAGCGCGTGCTATCCTGTCTGACGCTGGCCGCGCAGGCCGAAGGCCGCGAGATCACGACGATCGAGGGACTGAGCGGCGAGAGCGGCGATCTGCATCCGGTGCAGGCCGCATTTATCGAGCAGGACGCTTTCCAGTGCGGCTATTGCACGCCGGGCCAGATCATGTCGGCGGTTGCCTGCATCCGCGAGGGACATGCCGGCTCGGATGCGGAAATCCGCGAATATATGTCCGGCAATCTCTGTCGGTGCGGGGCCTATAACAGCATCGTCGCGGCGGTGCGTCAGGCCGCGGAGGTGGCATGATGCGAAACTTCTCCTATCTGCGGGCCACATCGACAGCAGAAGCCGCCCAGGCGGCGCAGCAGGCCGGCGCCATGCTGCTTGCCGGCGGAACGACGCTGCTCGATCTTGCCAAATGCGGTGTCGGCGAGCCCGATACCGTCATAGACATTACCCATCTTTCCGGTATGAGCGGCATCACCGTAACCGCCGATGGTGCAACGATCGGCGCGCTTGCCAGAATGAGCGAAGTCGCTGACCACAAGGATATCCTCGCGGCCTTCCCGGCTGTTTCCGAATCCTTGTCTCTGGCCGCCTCCGCCCAGCTTCGTAACATGGCGACAGTCGGCGGCAACCTCCTGCAGCGGACGCGCTGTTCCTATTTCCGCGATCCCGGCGCCTTTCCCGCCTGCAACAAGCGCAATCCCGGCTCCGGCTGTTCGGCGATCGGCGGCGTCACGCGCAATCACGCCGTGCTCGGAACCAGCGAGGCCTGCATCGCCTCCTATCCCGGTGATCTGGCGGTTGCTCTGGTCGCATTTGACGCCGTGGTCGAGACGGATAGCCGTAAAGTCGACATCGACGATTTCTTCCTCGTTCCCGGCGACACGCCGAACAAGGAAACCGTCCTGCAGCGCGGCGAGATCATCACCGCTATCACCATTCCTGCCTCCCCCGCTGCCCGGAACTCCACCTACCTCAAGGTCCGTGATCGGCAGTCCTATGAATTTGCTGCCGCGAGTGCCGCAGTCGGCCTGGAGCTTGAAGCCGACGGGAGAACGGTGCGTGATGTCCGCGTGGCAATCGGCGGGGTTGCCACCAAGCCCTGGCGGGCACGGGCAGTCGAGCAGGCACTCATCGGCAAGGCTCTCACTCCGGAGGCTTTGGAGAAGGCCAGCCGGCTCGCCATGGAGGGTGCCGCCGATCATGGCGGCAACCATTATAAGATCGAACTTGCGCCGCGCGTCATCGTCCGCGCCATTCAGAAGATGGGAGGTCTCGCATGACCATGATGGAACCCCGCAAGCACGGCGATGCGTCCGACGGCACCGTCGGCGGTCGTCAGTCGCGCTTCGAAGGCAGTATGAAGGTAACGGGTACGGCGACGTATGCGCTGGAATATCCGGTCGAAAACCTCGCTTATGCCGTGCTCATCCAGAGTACGATTCCGGCTGGCCGCGTTGTCGAGGTGGATGCTTCGGCAGCACTTGCGATGCCGGGCGTGCTGCTGGTGCTGACGCCGGAAGATGATCTCGGTCTCAAGCTTTCGGCTGATTGGGGCGGCAATAAGCCCGCCGACGGACCCTACTATCCGCTGCCGCGTGATGTGGGTTTCAACGGACAGTCGATTGCCGCTGTCGTTGCGGAGAGCCGCGAACTGGCGACGGAGGCCGCCAGGCTGGTGCGCGTCACTTACGAAGAGAGCCAGCACGTCGCCGATCTCAACGATCCGAATGCCGGCGAGGGCAAGCTCATGGAGCCCCTCTCGATTGCCTGGGGTGATGCCGAGGCAGCACTTGCTGCTTCCCCGGTTAGGATCGAAGCGGAATATTCGACACCGCGCGAATATCACGTGGCGATGGAGCCGCATGGTCTGACGGCGAAATGGGATGGCGACCAGCTGACGATCTGGGAGCCAAGCCAATGGTCCCATGGCATGGCGCGCATGTATTCTGAATGGTTCGACATGCCCTATGAGAATGTCCGGATCATTTCGCCCTTCATCGGCGGCGGTTTCGGATCGAAGGGGGTGCCGCTTGCCTATGGCGCGGTCGCCGTTGCGGCTGCCAGAAAGCTAGGCCGGCCGGTGAAACTAGCGGTCACCCGCCCGCAGAATTTCACGAGCTATGGCGGGCGCGCCGCGACCAGGCAGAAGATCGCGCTTGGCGCGACGGAAGACGGTATCCTGCAGGCGATCGTCCATCACGGTGCCAGCGAAACCTCGGTCGATGCCGACTGGCCGGAGCAGACGGGGGCGGCAACGTCGATCCTCTACAAGGTCGAGAATTTCTCCTCGCAGCATCGTGTCGTGCCGGTCAATAGCGTCACGCCGGGCGCCTTGCGTGGTCCGGGCAAGAACCCGAGTGCCTACGGCATCGAATGTGCGATCGAGGAGTTGGCCTACAAGCTCGGCATGGATCCGCTCGAGATAAGGCTGAAGAACTATGCCGATCACGACTATCAATCCGGCAAGCCCTGGTCGACGCGCAGGCTACGCGAGGCGCTGACGGAAGGCGCGGAAGCCTTCGGCTGGTCGCGGCGCAGCCACGCGCCGCGCTCTATGCGCGACGGCAAGACTCTGATCGGCTGGGGCATTGGCTGCGGCACCTTCCCGGTCATCCGCGCACCGAGTGAAGCGATGATCCGCATTCTCGCAAACGGTCGGGTCGAGGTCGTCAGCGGCGCCATCGATATGGGGCAGGGCACCTACACGATCCTTGCCCAAAGCGCTGCGGAGGTCTTCGGCATTCCGGTCGATCAGGTCGAGGTCTATCTCGGCGATTCACGCCTACCGGGTTCGGCGATCGCCGGCGGTTCCATGCTGGCAGGCTCGATCATGGGGGCCGTCCATAAGGCGGCGGTCGCGGCCCGCGACGAACTCATCGGCCTTGCCCTCAGCGATGCCAATTCGCCCTTCCGCGATACGGGTGCAAATACGCTGAATTTTGCCGAAGGGCGCATCGCAGCCCCGCGTGGCGAGGCACCATCGCTGACGCTCGCCGAACTGATGTCCGCGCTGAAGCGCGAGGAGATCGAAGTCCGGCGCAACACCCTGCCTGACGGTGCGAACGCACAGGAGCAGCTTCAGGCGTGGACCACCATGGCCAGGGTTCAGGGACCGACCATGGGCGATTATTCCATGCATAGCTGGTGCGCCCATTTTGCCGAAGTGCGAGTCGACGAGGACTTCGGCACGGTGCGCGTCTCGCGCATAGTTTCCGCCTTTGATTGCGGCCGGCTCTATAATCCGAGGCTGGTGGAAAGCCAGTGGCGGGGCGGCATCATCATGGGCATCGGCCAGGCGCTTCTGGAAGAGGGGTTGGTCGATCAGCGTAACGGACGCACCATCAACAACAATGTCGGCGATTACCTCGTGCCGACGAATTCCGACATTCCGGATATCCAGGTGATCTCCGTCGGCGTTCCGGACCATAATGCTTCGGCGCTCGGAGGCAAGGGCGTCGGGGAAGTCGGCATCGTTGGTGTCGCGCCTGCCATCGCCAATGCCGTGTTCCATGCCACCGGCAAGCGTGTTCGCGACCTGCCGATCACGCTGGAAAAGCTGCTCTAACGACAGTTCGGCTTGAGCCGCATTGTGTAAATGCGTGCGGCTCAAATGCCTCAAGCCTATCTCATTTCCGGTGGGTGTATTCCAACAGATTTTCTCCCTCGTGAGCGTTGCCATTTCGGCAATCAGAAGGCCGAAAATCGGCGCTTCTTCAGAACGCTCCCATTTGTCATAGTTCGTCGAAAGCGCCCTTGAGAGCGCTGCGAGGCGAGCGTTATGGCTTACGTAATCACCGAGCCCTGCATCGATACGAAGGATGGCGCCTGCACTGTCGCCTGTCCGGTCGATTGCATCTATGAGGGTGGACGTATGTTTTACATCCATCCGGACGAGTGCATCAATTGTGGCCTCTGTCTCTCGGTCTGTCCCGTCGACGCCATCCTGTGGGACGAGGAAATGCCGGCGGAGCGGCTGTTCCTGCGCGACGTCAACCGCGATTTCTTTGCCGACGGCGTGACCGGCTGGGGTGCCCCCGGCGGCTGGGACAAGAGCCACACGACCAGTCTCGATCATCCCTTCGTGGCGGCTTACGATGGTGCGCCCGAAAATCGATTGTGATACAAAGATGTCCTGATTAGGTGTCTCCGCTGCCTTTTGGGCAGTGGTTGTTGCCTCTCGCGATATCAGGAAATGCCGGGCCAGCTCGCATAATAGGCGCGCGTCGCTTCTGACAATGCGTTGACGAGAGGCCGTTGCCTCTCAAGTCTCGGCAGATCGGCTCTTGCCTGCGCCAGGAGCTCGGCAAGGGCAGCATCGAAGTCGACGCCTGTCAGTTCGCCTCCGCGCATCACCTCGCGGCCAGCCACGACAAGTCCGCGGGCGTATTGCGCGCTCATGCGCGTCAACAGGACCTCCGCCTTGTCGACATCATCGAACAGCGCATCGGCGATTAGGGCTTTATAATCGATGATCGTAAAGTCTTCCGCATTCTTGGCATTGATGACCTGCCTCCCAACCCGGATTGCTGCGTGGAAGACATTCTCGGCCGTCAACTGTCGCGTCAGGTTACGTCCGCCATGCAGCAGATAAAGGAGACGCATTTCCCGCCATAGATCCTGGTCGTCATCCAGCCCTGTGCCGTCGAGGCCGATGGCGAATGCGGGCCTGCCGAGTTCGGTCATGGATGCGATCGGAGCGATGCCGGAGCGAAGACGCAGATTGGCTGAGGGATTGCTGACAAGCTGCACGCCGCGCTCGGCAAGCAGTTCAAGTTCATCGGGGCGCAATTGGACGCCATGGGCGATGGCGAGCCGCGGCGACAGGAAGCCTATTTTGTCGAGATAGTTGACGACGCCCTCGCGAAAGCGGCGGTCCAGCCATAGGCGCTGGCGGGGACTTTCGAGCAGATGCATGTGTATGCGTCGATTATGATGCGCAGAAGCCTCGGCAATCGCCTCCAGAAGTGCGTTCGAGCACCATTGCGGCCCGATCGGCCCATACTGCACATCGACCAGCGGGCTGGTGTTGACCGCAGCGATCGCCTCGACGGCTGCAAGTTGGGTGGGGATCGGAGCGTAGGCTGGGATGGTCGGCTCCAACGCCTGCCAATCACCTGTGGACAGAAACGGCTTCAGGCGCTGCGGCCCACCATCATAGGCCCAGGCATCATGGTCGAGCAGCGGACAGGAAAGCGCAATTCGAATGCCGATATCGTTGGCGGCCCGTATGACGGCGCTTGCCTCATCGACCAGACGATCGACATTGAGCGAGTTGTGGCAGTGCATCGTCGCGCCGACGCCGGTTTTGGCCAGCCGGCCGAAGGCGACAAGCGCCTCGAGATAGGGATCGGTGCGCGGCCGCAGCCTCAAGCCCGGTATCCACACCTCAAGTCCGTCGTCGACCGCGCCAAAATCAAGTGTGCGGATGCCATAGCCATGATCGTGGGCGTTGACGGGTGAGGGGAGGATGAGGTCGCCGGGCAGCGCAGTCGCAGCGTTGAACTGCAATGGCAGGTCTGTCAATCTGTCGAAGCGCATGGCCGGGTCGTAGCCAGGACATTTTAGCAGGCGGATCGTTTTCATACTTTTCTCATCTGCTGACGATGGCTCTCAAATCCTCGCCGAACCTACGCAACTCGGTATTAAGCAGCTCGATGACTGCTTGGCTAGCATGAGTTAGATGCCGATCGCGGGGGACGAAAACAGCGATATCGACGGTGCTGAGCTTGAAGTCCCGAATCGGAATGGCAACGATTTCGCCCGTCTGGATTTCCGGCCAGAGTCCAACCGGGGTAAAGAAACCAATGCCGTCTCCCGACATGATTAATGGTTTGAGGAGGATTGGATTGTTGGATGCGACCAACGTTCGCCCCACACGATTAAGCCCCGCAAGCTCGACCGCTATCGCCGAACTGACGACTTCGCTGTCGAGCGCCAGAAGCAGCTTATATTGGGCGCATTCTGGCAGCGTCACCGATTTCGCCCTAGCCAATGGATGCGATGAAGCGACCATGGCCATGAAGGCTGTGCGGATCGACCCCACAAGCTTCAGGTCATGTGGGGTCGCAAGATCAAAGCTGATGCCGATATCAATGTCGCCCGCAGCCATGAAATGGAAAATATTGTTGTAGGCTCCCGCTCGGACGCGAAAGTCGACTGCAGGATGCAGCTTATGAAACCTCTTAATGAAATCAGGAAGAAACGTGACGAGCAGGCTGTCGAGGGCGGCGATATGGACGCGGCCCGTATTCTTTCCCTGAAGGTCACCGAGATTGGACTTCATTACCTCGAAGTCCTGCAGCGTCTCCTTGGCGTGGCGCAGCACGATTTCGCCGGCGGACGTCAGCCGCAGCCCGTCGGAAAAGCGTTCGAAGAGCGGTGTTCCAAGCTCGTCTTCGAGCTTCTTGATCTGGCGGCTGACGGCGGAGGTTGCCACATGCAGCTCTTCGGACGCCTTGCGGATGGATCCAGAGCGTGCGACCTCGGTGAAATATTTCAGGATGCTGGCATGCATAGAAAGCCCTCGGCAATCTTGAAGCTATAGCATGCCTATCTGCCGCGCCAAACGGGCGCACGCTTCTCGCGGA
The DNA here is from genome assembly GCF_009176305.1 of Martinezella dioscoreae. GTDB lineage: Bacteria > Pseudomonadota > Alphaproteobacteria > Rhizobiales > Rhizobiaceae > Rhizobium > Rhizobium dioscoreae. Next base: position 597,614 of record NZ_BLAJ01000002.1, read on the forward strand.
AGGCCGCTACACCCTCCATCGCATCCTCGCTTTTCAGCGCCTTGATGAGCGCCGGCGTCCGCAGCGCCTGTGCCTCGGCCGGGCTCAAATGGGCGGTGCGATTGACCGTCTGCTTGATCGCCCGCAGCGACAGCGGCGCGCAGGCGACAATGTCGGCAACCCAGCGATCGACAGCCGCATCGAGTTCGCCAGCCGATACGACTTCGTTGACGACACCATAGCTTGCCATTTCCTGGGCGCCGAACTGACGTCCCGTCAGCATCACGGCCATGGCGCGGTTGAACGGGATTTTGCGCTGGAGCAGCACCATGCCGCCATCGAGCGGCATGCGGCCGACGCGCGCTTCCGGCAGGCCGAAGCGTGCTGTCTCCACCGCAATGACGATATCGCAGCCGAGCACCATCTCGAAGCCGCCGCCCAGCGCGTAGCCATTGACGCGGGCGATGACGGGCACGTCGAGCGAGCGGCGGAACGCGAGGCCGCCAAAGCCGTTTTCCCGGCCGGCGGTCCAATAATCGACGCCGGAACTGCCGCTGCCGCCCTTGAGGTCGGCGCCTGCACAAAAAGCCTTTTCGCCTGAGCCTGTCAGGACGACGCAGCTGATATCGTCGCGCTTCTCGATCTCCACCCAGATCGACTCAAGTTCGGCTTCCGTCTCGGCATCGACGGCGTTCATCCGGTCGGGTCGGTCCAGCGTGACGCGGGCGACGCGATCTCCTACGGTGAAGGAGACGCTCATGCTGCGTCTCCCCTCACCTCGGAAAGCAAAGCCAGAATTTCGTCATTGTGCTGACCGAGCTGCGGCGGAGAAATTCGCACGGTCACCTGCGCGGCTGACATGTCGATCGGCGAGCCGATCAGACGGATCGGACCGGCTGCGGTCTCGCCTGCCTCGAGGATCATCTTGTTGATGATCGTCTGCTCGTCCTTCAGCGCCTCGGGGAGTGAACGCACCGGGGCGCAGAGGATGTCGACGCCTTCCAGCCGTTCAATCCAGTGCGCGGTGCTGTTCTTGGCGAAGTTGTCGCGGAAGATCGCCTGCAGTTCCGGCCGCCGCGCCATCTGGGCATCGAAATCCTTGTAGTGCGGATATTGCGAGAGGTCCTCGATCGCCAACGCCTCGCAGATGTCGCGCAAGGGGTTCGGCTTGAAGGCACCGACCATGACGATCGCGCTGTCCGTTGTCTCGAAAACACCCGTCAGCGGAAAGGCGCCCCAGTTCAGATCCTTCTGGCGCATCAGATGTGTCGTGCCCTCCTGCATCTGCATGGCGATCATGGAGTTGTAGAGGCTGACGGCGACCTGTTGGCCTTCGCCGGTCTTGTCGCGTTGCAGCAGGGCAAGCAGGATGCCCTGGACGAGATGCATGCCGGCCGAGTAATCGGCAAGCGGCGTGGCATAGATCGAGGTCGGGTGGCTATTGTCCGACTTGCGGCGCATGACGCCGGAGACGGCCTGCGCCAGCACATCCTGGCCGCCTTTATGCTGATAGGGGCCGGTCAGCCCGAAACCCGTGCCGACGGCATAGATCAGGCGCGGATTGATCTTCTTGAGATCCTCATAGCCAAAACCCATGCGTTCCATGACGCCGGGCCGGAAGTTGTTGACGACCACGTCGGCAGTCTCAAGCAGTGCCTGGACGGTTTTGCGGGCGCCGGCATCCTTCAGATCGAGCGCCAGGCTCTTTTTGTTGCGGTTCAAGGAGCAAAAGACCGGATTGTTGAGCCCGTCCGGATCGGAGCCCAGCGACCAACGCGAGAGATCGCCGATCTTGACCTTCTCGATCTTGATGACTTCGGCGCCATAGTCGGCCAAAACCTGCGTGCAGGAAGGGCCGAGCATGACCTGCGTGAAATCGATCACGCGGATTCCGTCGAGTGGCAAAGTCGTCATTCTGCAGCCTCCAAATATGTCGCGTTCTCCGAGGGAATGTCGCCTGGATCGGCTCCCTGAGCCCGCATCTGCTTCTGAATTGCCCGGATATCGGCCTTGCGAACGGTCGTTCCGGCATTGAGGGCAACCGTTGCTGCGACACCCGCCGCTTCGCCCATCGCCATGCAGGGCGGGATCTCGCGGCTGGATTTCTGTGCCTGCGGCGTTGCCGAATAATGCCGGCCGGCAACGATCAGCTGATCGACCTCCCTGGGCAGCATGGCGCGGTACGGCGTGTAGTAATCGCGGCCGCGGCAGACCGTGTCCGCAAAATGGCGGCGGGTCATGACGTCGTCCTTCGTTACGACATAATCTCCCTGCAACAACCGCGTCTGGCGCACGCCGGTCTGCGGCGCAAAATCGACGACATAGGCGTTCTCGAAGCCGGGCATTTTTTCCCGCGCGAAATCGAGCAGCTTTGCGATCCGCGAGCGGCCTTCCATCTCCGCCTTGGTCAGGTCGTCGACCTTCAAACCACTCAGCGTCGGCATATGCGGGCAGTTCAGCCAGACGACGCCTGGCAGCGGCGTCTTCAGCCACCAGAAGGACCAGCAACCGCCGATCAGCCGCTTGGCTTCGTGATCGAGCGCCTTGAAGGCTTCCGGCTCCTGCCGTTCGAAACGCTCCGCCGCTTCCGTATCGACGCCACCCCAACGCGAGACCGTCGTCAGGATGAAGTTGGATTCGACATGGGAAGCCCCCGCGCTTGCAGCGACATCGAGATCGCCCGTCGTGTCGATGACGACATCGCCGAGGATCGCCTGCATACCTTCCTTGGTCTGGCAGATGACGCCCTTGATTGCGCCACCTTCGACGATCGCCGAGGAGAACCAGCTATGGGTTCTGAGCTTGATCTTCGCTTCGGCGATCATGTCATAGGCCGCGCGCTTGAAGGCGTCGGGATCGAAGGCGGCCGAAAAACAGATCGGATGCGGCATCGACTGGGTGTGGAAGTCGAAAAGGCCCCAGCGCGCCCAGCGCTGCCAGGCCTCCGGCGTATCGCGGAATTCGATCAGGCGATCGCGATCGGTCGGGGTCACGCAGAGTCCCCAGCGCTTCATACGCTCGATCATCTCCATGCAAATGCCGCGCACGGTGATTTCGAGCTCGTTGATCATGTCGTCGAGCACGAGCACCATGCCGCCGGCGGCAAGTCCGCCGACATAGGGATAACGTTCGAGAAGCGTGACGCTGGCGCCGTTGCGTGCGGCCGAGACGGCAGCGGCAATCCCTGCCGGGCCACCGCCGACCACAACCACATCAGAGCGATCGACGACACGGATATCCCGTGCAGGCTGGTGAATAACCTGTTCCATTGGTGTTCCCTCGATGTTTTCTAAGCTTTAGTGCTGTCCCGCCGGCTTCCAGCGGATCATCTTCGCCTCGGCGACTGAGACGATGAAGAAGAGGATCACGGCCAGCAGCGCGGCAATGACAACCGTTGCGTAAAGCAGCGGCGAGCGGAAATTGTAGGTCGCCTCGATGATGAGTGCGCCAAGCCCGAAGCTGGAACCGATCCATTCCGCGACGATCGCGCCCATGACACTGCTCGTTGCGGCGATCTTCAGCGCGGCGAAGAGAAATGGCAGCGAGCTTGGCAGACGGACCTTCCAGAGAATCTCCGAATTGCTGGCCGAAAGCACCCGCATCAGGTCGAGCATTGCGGGGCTGGCGGAGCGAAGTCCCTGCACCATGTTGACCAGCGTCGGGAAGAAGCAGATGAGGCCGGCGATGATGATCTTCGGGGCGACGCCGTTGCCGAAGATCAGGACCAGGATCGGCGCAAGCGCGATGATCGGGATCGCCTTGACGAAGACGGCGATCGGATAGAAGGCCTTCTCGGCCGTCGCGCTGTGGACGAACCAGATCGCCAGCAGTATGGCGACGAGATTGCCGAAGACGAAACCGAGAACGGCCTCGAGCACGGTCGGCAGGAAGTTTCGCGTCAGCGTCGCGGCATTGTCGCGAAAGGCAGAGAGCACATCGAGCGGGCTTGGCGCCATGAAAGTCGGGATCTTGAAGATCCAGATGACCGCCTGCCAGAGCACGATGCAGCCGAGTGCCGCAAGAATCGCGGGCATGTGCGAGGAGAGAACGCCGATGGTTGCGTCGAGGATGGCGACCTTGCGCGGCGCCTTGGCGATGTGGCCGATGTCAGAGTGCACGGCGTTGCTCATATGCATTCCTCCAGGAGCGCGCGCAGATGCGCGGTCACTTTTATGAAGTCGACCGTGTCACGCATCGCAAGGGCGCGGGGATAGGGAAGATCGACCTTCATGAATTCTTTCACCCGGCCGGGGTGGGCCTGCAACATCAGCACGTGCTGACCGAGGAAGACCGCCTCCGGAATGGAATGGGTGACGAAAACGATGGTCGTGCCCGTTTCGCGCCAGATGCGAAGCAGTTCCTCGTTGAGCTTGTCGCGGGTGATTTCATCCAGAGCGCCGAAGGGCTCGTCCATCAGCAGGATACGTGGCTTTGTTATCAGGGCGCGGGCGATGGCGACGCGCTGGCGCATGCCGCCGGACAATTCGTGCGGCAGGGCATTTTCGCGACCCTTGAGGCCGACGAGAGCGAGCAGCTCCATGGGATCGGCGTAGGAGCTTTTGTCGTGCCTGCCGACTTCCAGCGGCAGGCGGACATTGTCGATGACGCTCCGCCACGGCAAAAGCGTTGCCTCCTGGAAGACGAAGGCAAAATCGCGACCTTGGCGCGCCTCTCGTGGCGGTCGGCCGAAAACCGAAACCGAACCGTCGCTGATGTCAACGAGATCGGCGATGCAGCGCAGCAAGGTCGACTTACCGCATCCGGACGGCCCGAGCATGGTGACGAACGATCCTTCCGGAATATCGACGGAGACCTTGGACAGAGCGGTGAACTCGTTGCCCTTGTCGCCGAAGCGAATATCGAGATCGCGAATGGAAACGGCAAGCCTTGACGTTTCGACGACCGGTAGCGGCGGCTGCTTGATGGTGGCGGCGCTCATCATGGCATTCATCCGATCTGCTTGCGGATATCGGTCGTCGCGTCGAGGATCGCCATGGTGGCGACGTCATCGACGGTCGGTATTGCTCCCGTAAACTGCTTGAGATCGGCGTAAGCCTTGATCTGTGCTGCCCAATTGTCCTTGTTCATCGCGCCCCAGCCGGTCTGCTTGGTGCTATCGCCGAAGGAGAAATCGATAACCGGGTGGACGGCTTCAAGCTCGCTGGCCTTGTCGAGATTGGGATAGGCATCGACCAGCATGTCGACGGCTTCTTCCGGATGGTCGCGGACGTAACCCCAACCTTTGGCGGCAGCCTTGGTGAAGCGCACCAGCACGTCGGAATGTTTGTCGAGCTGTTCGTCGGTCGTATAATAGACGTTGGCGTAGAGCTGCAGGCCGGCATCCCAGAGCATCATGTCGACACGATCGTCGCCGAGCACCTTCAGCGCGTTGGTGTTCGTGACCCAGCCGGTGACGGCATCGGCCTGGCCGGTCATCAGCTGGTTCATGTCGGAACCCATGTTGACCATCTTCACCTTGTCTTCCGGAATGCCGTTTTTGGCGAGGAGCGCGCGCAGCAGGATGAAGGCGGTCGGCTGGGTGGCGATCGTCTTGCCGATCATGTCCTTCGGCTCGCGGATCGGCGCCTTTTTCAGCGAGAAATATGTAAATGGATGCTTACGGTATCCTGCCAGAAACGCCTTGACCGGCATGCCGGCCGAGCGCGCGAGCATGACGGACGGGCTGGAGGAAATCTGCCCGATGGTGGATTGGCCTGCCGCAACGCCGGCAACGCCATCGACATTCGGGCCGCCGGGGACGATGGTGAGATTGATGCCCTGCTCGGTGAAAAAGCCCTTCTTCTGTGCCGCGACTTCGCCGATGAGTCCGTTGGAAGCAAGCCAGCCGAGCTGCATGCGCACTTCGGCAACATCGGCGGCCTTGCCGGCACGGATGCCGACGAAGGTCTGGGTCGCAGCAAGACCCCCGACCAAGGCAGCATTGGATAGGAAACGGCGACGATTCATCATGAATTGAGACATGCTGATAGTTCCCCTGTTGATTGGGCGATCGGACTTTTCGTCTCGTTATCCACCAATGCCAGGGATGATGGGGGAATTCAGCGTTCTAATAAAGAACAATTATGCGCACTATCGATTGCCGAAAAGGCAACGGTCAAGGTGGCGTAAGTCATGCCTTAGTTGCCGTGTTCATCACGAGAGTGCAGCCGTCGACCACCGCCGAACTTTGCGAGATCGGTGGCGGATAATGATGGATCAATGCTGTATGGGATATTCGAGCTGCAGCGCGACGATATCAGATGTTCGCGCACCATACCGCGCGGCAATCTCGAACAGCGTCTGATCCAGCGCCTGCGCGGGTGGGCGCGCGGGAACCGTCACGACCGAGGCATCGGTATGGGCTGAAAGGTCCGGCACAAGCAGGAGGCCGCTGCGCGAACGGATGGATTGGGCCGGCTCCGCGATGACAGCCTTCGAACGATAGGTTCTCGACCACGCATCCGCCGTCAGCGCCAAAGCGATTTCATCGAAACCTTCCTCCGCGGGCAGGCGGATGATCTCGTGGTTCCAGAAGGCAAGGGTGTTGCCGGCAAAGCGCCAGAAGCGGCTCGTTGTCATGTGAAACGGTGCGGAATCATGCGCGCTGCTCCAATCGATGACACCCAGCCGGGTGGCCGCCGAGCGCGCCTTCTGCGCGCCAGCAATGGCCTCCACCAGAGTCAGGGAAGCGGGGATCGATGCCGTGACGCCCGTGGTGCTCATGACATTACCATCGACGATGTAACGCCGGTTATGAACCCACTCTGTCCGCGGAAAGGTACGGCGGATTGCGTCGAAGGCGTACCAATGGGTGGTGGCGTGCTTGCCGTCGAATACGCCGGCCCTTGCCGCAAGCCAGGCGCCCTCACAGATCGAAACGACCATCGCGCCCTTCGATGATTGCTCGCGAATCCAGGCAATGACGTTGCGGCTGCTGTTGTCATGCATGGCGGGGACGATGACGATATCGGCGCCTTCCGGATGCTCACGGTCAAAGTCCCGCATTGTTGCGTCCGGCTTGATTTTCAGCGCCGGCATGAGGTTCACGATGCCAGCCTGGGTCGAGACGATCACGACGTCGGCGACACCGGCACTGCGCAGGACGCCGTAGGGGATGACGAGATCGGTTGTCTCCGTGCCGCGGTTGTCGGCGGCGATCGCGATGAGGGGCCGTGTCCGGCCGGCTTTGAACGTCGGGAGCCGGATGGCATTTTCCGCAGCTATCGCAGGTCTTTCGAAAGGGAAAATCGCAATGCAAAATACGAGCAGGGCGAGAAGCAAGATTTTGGGGAAATGGCGATCCATGGCACGTGTCCAGATTTTTGATGTCATACCCTCGGAAATATTTGGTTCGCAGGCTGGCGAAAATGACAAAGATATCGCATTTTCCGCCAATGCAGGATTCTGGACATTCCCCGCGGCGTATCGTCGTTATCGGCTATGACGGTGTTCAGGCGCTCGATATCGTCGGACCCATGGAGGTCTTCGCGATGGCGAACCTTCATTTGCCCGAGGGTGCGCCGCCTTACGAAGTCGTGCTCGCGTCCCCGGCCGGTGGATCGGTGAAAAGCAGCTCCGCCGGCGGCCTTGTCTTCGGCGAGACCATGAGCCTCGAACAACTGCCCGCCGATCTCGATACGATCATCCTCTCCGGCGGCAGCGAGGATGGGCTTCGGCAGGTCATATTTCAGACGGACCTGCTTGCCTGGCTGCATTCGCGGGCGAGGCCTACCCGGCGCATGGCCAGCGTCTGCACCGGAGCCTTCATCCTCGCGGCCGGCGGCTTCCTCGATGGCAGACGAGCGACCACGCATTGGAATTCCTGTTCCCTTTTGAAGGAATTGCGGCCTCAGATCGAGGTCGAGCCAGACGCCATCTTTGTGGCGGAGCCGCCCGTCTTCACCTCAGCCGGCATTACGGCTGGTATCGATCTATGTCTGGCGCTGGTCGAGGCCGATTGTGGTCCGAAGACCGCTCTTGCCGTTGCGCGACAGATGGTATTGTTCATGCGCCGGCCGGGCGGTCAGTCGCAGTTCAGCGCGGGCCTCGCCCTTCAGGCGAATGCGACACCGCGCCTGCGGCAGCTCTTGAGCGAGATCATCGACGATCCCACAGGGGATCTATCGGGACCTGCTCTTGCCAGCCGGGTCGGCATGACGGAGCGCACCTTTTCGCGCAGTTTCCGAAAGGAAACCGGAACAACGCCGGCGCAATTCGTGGAAGCCGCACGGTTGGAGCGGGCAAAGGCGCTTCTCGAAAGTTCTGACTGGCCGCTGGCCCGCATCGCCGAGCGTTCGGGCTTTTCAAGCCTCGACACGCTGCATAGGGCCTTTCTCAAGAATCTTGCCATAACACCCGGCTTTTATCGGGCGCGTTTTGGCACGGGCGCCTGACGACAAGGTCAGCCTCGTCACTCACATGTCGACTCATGCCGTGCTGGTAAAAACTTCTCTTCTTTCGTCGATAAATATGGATTTGGAGCCAAGCTCGCGCATCAGCCGCCATATTCGATGATTTCGAGCCCGGCATTGTAATCCGTGGCATAGACCAGACCATTGGCGTCAACAAAGACGTCGGCTGATTGGATCACTTTCGGGCGGCCTGGACGGCGGTCGGTAATGGCAGTCGGCCCCGCCGGCACGAGAGCGCCGGTTTCGACAGGATGATAGGGGTCGGAAATGTCGAAGGCGCGGATGCCGGCATTCTGCCACGTCGCAAAGATCAGCGTCTCGGAGACGAAAGAGCCGGGCCGGTTTTCGTGCAGATTGTGCGGTCCGAAATGACCGCCCTTCTTCGCGTAGTCGATTTCGGCGGGGATCGGGAAAGTCGAGATGCTGATCGGATTTTCGGGCACGCGGATGTCGAAGACCCAGGTATGTTTCCGGCCGTCTTCCTCATTGTCCAGCACAGCCTCATCCGCCACGACAAGAAGATCGCGGCCGGGAAGTGGCAGCGGCGAATGTGTGCCGCCGCCGTAGGGCGGGCACCAGTTATGGTGTTTGATGAGCCGGGGGGCGGAACGATCCTTGATATCGAGGAGCGTCAATCCGCCATCGCGCCAGCAAGCGTAGGCGGTGTCGCCATGGACGAGCGCGTGGTGCAGGGCATAGCGCTTGCCGTCGCCCCAATTTGGGGTTTCGCCCGCCGCGCGGTTCATGCCGGGAAGCCACCATTGGCCGACAAGTTCGGGCCTGGTTGGATCGGCCATGTCGATGGTCACGAAGATATAGTCGGTAAAGCCGTCGAGCAGCGCCGAGGCATAGGCATAGCGGCCGCCGACATACCAAAGCCTGTGAAAGCCGACGCCTTCGACATCCAGTTGGCCGATCTTGCGCGGCTTGTCGGGAACGGAAATATCAAACACGCTCATGCCCGCGGTCCAGGCGCGCTCACGCTTTCTGGAGGCGACCGTCTCGCCGACGGATTGCGTGTAGTAGGCCTTCTCGTTCGTGAAGGTTTCCACGTCGGCAAAGAGGTCGAGCGCGTTGATGACCAGCAGCAGGTCGTCATGCGTCTGCAGATGGATGTTCCAGGTGTTGGCTGGCGCTGGCACGTAATTGACCGTCTTGGGATGTTTCGGGTCGCGTACGTCAACGATCGAGAAGCCCTGCGACCAGGGATGGGCGACATAGGCGTAGCCTCGATGAACCATCAATTGCAACCCATCGCCACGGCCGCCGATATCGTTATGGCCGATCAATGTCATGTTGCGGGCAAAGTCAGGTTTCGGCAGGTCGGTCGATGCCATGGGACGTCTCACGCTCAGGGGAATGAAAAGGGCCGCCCTTGCGGGCGGCGCCTGCGAAAGCAGCTGATAAGTCTCAGTTCTTGGCCGCCGGAATCCAGGCTGCCGTGGCGGCATCGCTCTTCAGGAAGGCCGGGAATTTCTGCTGCAGTTCTTCGATGGTGCCGATCTTGTTGTTGACGAGATCGTCGCGCGTGATGAGTGTCGGCTGCAGAAGAACGGAGTGGCCCGGAGGCTGACCGGCAATGGCAAGCGAAACGGCGCGGACGGAAACTTCACCGACGACGGCAGCGTTGGTGGCAGCCGTCGCTACCCAGGCGCTGTCCGGTTCGACCATCAGCTGGATATCGGCGGTCGACGTGTCTACGCCGTAGATCTTCACCTTGGCGGAAAGGCCGAGCTCGTCGATAGCGAGCTTTGCACCCTTGGCGAACTCATCCCATGGCGTGAAGATCACCGAAATATCCGGATTGGCGCGCAGGACGGCCTTGGTCTGGTCGGCGACGGAGGCGGGAACGGTGTCATTGACCACGCCCCAGACGGCCTTTTCCTTCAGATTGTGCTTGGCAATAAAATCCTTCCACACCGCATATCGGCGGTCGAGCGGCGCGAAACCGGCAACGTAGACCGCACCGCCGGTGAAGCCATCACCCTTATCCTTCACGGCCTGGTCAAGCACGAGCTTGGCCATATCCTTGTCGCTCTGTTCGATCTGCGGAATTTGCGGATTGTCGAGGTTGACGTCATAGGCGAGCACCTTGATGCCCTTGTCGAGTGCCTTCTGCGCGACATCCTTCAGGACCTCTGGGCGGCCATTGTTGATGATGATGCCGTCGACGCCGAGATTGATCGCCTGCTCGACAAGATTGCGCTGCGTGTCGTTGTCATTGCGGGCCTGCGAAACAGTGAGGTTGACGCCAAGCGCATCCGCCTGCCGCTTGACGCCAGCCTCGAAGGCTTGCAGCCAGTCGCCGCTGCCAAGGAAGCTGATGACGGCGATATTGACTGTTCTTTTATCGAAGGGAGCGGGCGCGCCGCTGAGGCCTGCCGCCGATGCTGTGGTCATGAAAAGCGAGCCGGCGACGACGGCCGAAGCTATGATTTTGAATAATTTGATCATTGAAAATCCATTGAGCGTTGAGTTGGGATGGATGGCGGGATCACGCCTTGCTGCGGCCGATCCCGTAGGTCAGCGCAAGCGCGCCGACGAGAACGGCACCCTTGATGAAATCCTGGGTATAATAGGGCGCATTCAGCATCGTCAGGCCGTTCAGAAGCACACCGACGAAGACCGCTCCGATCGTCGTGCCAAGAACGTTGGGGCGGCGCAGGCCAAGGACGGCAAAGCCGATGAGCGAGGCTGCGACGGAGTCCATCAGCAGCGATGCGCCGGAAGAGACGTCGCCGCGACCGACGCGGGCAGCAACGATAATGCCGCCGAGCGAAGCGAGAACGCCTGACAGCACATAGGCAAAGGTTTTCAGCTGGGCGATATTGGCGCCGGCGAGCCGCGTCGCGGCTTCATTGCCGCCGGTTGCGTAAAGAAGGCGACCGAGGCGCGTACGCTCGGTCAGCACGAAAAGCACAAGCGCCACGACGAGCATCAGAATGACGGGAAAGGGAATGGTGCCGAACAGGCTTGAACGTCCTATCGTCAAAAAGGTGGGATCGACTTTGCCGATCGCCTTCGTCCCATCGGGAAGGATCAATCCCACCGAGATCGAGCGTCCGGCTGTCGGGATCAGCTGTAATCCCGTGAGCAGGAACATGGTAGAGAGGGTCGCGAGGAGATCCGGCACCTTCAGCCGAACGATCAGCAGAGAATTGACGAGCCCGACGATCGCGCCGAAGGCAAGCACCAGCGGCACGGTCTCATAGACATCGAGGTTCCATACGATCATGGCGTAGCTGGCGGCCATGACACTGGAGGCAGCCACCGCGCCAACGGATAGATCGAAACCGCCGATGGCAAGCGTCACCGTCACGCCGGCACCGATGATGGCGACCACCGAAACCGCCTGCAGGATGCTCATCAGATTGTTGATGTTGATGAAGGCCGGCTGGGCGAAGCTGAAAATGATGATAAGGGCAAGGAGGAGGAGAAATACAGCGCCCCGCCGCACGAATTCCTGCGGCGATATCGCATGGTTCGTCCGCCTGATCTGTTCGGGGATTTCCACGGTACCTTCACTCATCAGGCATATTCCTCGTTCTGTCGGCCGCCCGAGGCCGCATCAACGGCTTCTTTGAGACCATGATGTTCCATCACCAGCACCCGGTCGGCGACTTCGAGTGCTTCTTCCGGATCGGATGTGGCGATCAGCGTAGCGCGGTCGGTATGGGCGCGTATGGCCGCGATAATGTCCTGGCGGGCGCCGACATCGACCCCCTGAAAGGGCTCGTCGAGAAGCAGCAGGCGGCTTGGCTCGGCTTCCCAGCGCGCGAGCACGACCTTTTGCTGATTGCCGCCGGAAAGAGACCAGACGGACGCCTCGGGACCGGGGGCCTTTATGCCGAGGCGCCGGATGGCCTTTTCTCCCTCACGGCTCTCGTGCCCGGAAAACAGGAAACCCGACGGATACCAGCGTTTTAGGTGCGGTAGGCTGATCGTTGCCGCAATACTCTCTCCGGGCCAGTCTGATGGCATCAGAGAAGAGCGATGCCGGTCGGCGGCAGCCATGACGACGCCACGCGCGATTGCATCCGCGGGCGAGCCGGGCTGAAATGCAATGCCATCCAGAAGTGCCGTGCCGGAGGCAAAGCGCTCGAGGCCGAAAAGCGTAGACAGAAGACGGCTCTTGCCGGCGCCGAGGACGCCGGTAATGGCGACGACCTCGCCGGCATGAAGCCTGAGATCGATCGGCGGGCTGTCGGCAAACAGCTGTATGCCCTGAAGCTCCAGTATGGTTCGGTCAAATTGTTCACGGCGATGCGGGCGAGCCGCCTTCATGGAACGGCCGATCATGGTTTCGATGGCGGCATCGAAGTCAATCGGGCGCGAGAAGGCACCGACGTTGCGGCCGCCGCGCAGGACGACCACGCGATCGGCGAGCGCATCGAGATCGGCCGTACGGTGCGAGATATAGAGAATGCCCAAGCCGCGGGCCTTCAGCCGACGGACGATATCATAAAGCCGGCTCGCCTCGCGCGCAGACAGGCTTGCGGTCGGCTCATCCAGGATCAGCAATTGCGCCTGATTGGAAAGGGCGCGCGCAATGGCGACCATCTGTCGGTCAGCGGTTGCAAGATCGCCGAAATCCCCGTCGAGCGGCAAGTCGAAGCCGGCTTCAGACAGGATCGCTTCTGCCTTCCGCCGCACTGAACGCTTCGACAGAAAGAAGGGCTGGCGTCCGTCAACATATTGGTTGAGCAGCAGCGCATCCGCGACCGAAAGGCCGGCGACCCCGACGACATCGGTCGATTGATGCACGGTAACGATGCCCCGCGCTGTTGCCTCGGCCGGACTTTCGGGGCGATAATCCGCGCCGTTCCATAGGATCGTGCCTGAATCGGCGCGGTGAATGCCCGACAGGATTTTGACCAGCGTCGACTTGCCGGCGCCATTCGCTCCCATCAGTGCGACGACCTCGCCGCGATCAACGGTTAGAGACGCTGCCGACAAAGCCTGTGTCGAGCCGAAAGCAAGCGAAAGATTTTGGGCATCCAGCAAGGTCATGGGCATGGGTTCGATGATTGTCAGCGGTACTCGTAAGCCACTGGCGATCAATTAAAAGGACGAGCCTTGCTTTGTTTATTTAATCTATAGAATAAATTTTTTCCGGGCTCCGGTTCGCCTCCATCTGGAGCTCGTGGATGTGCGGCGAGATCGAGCAAGTGTTGCCGACGCCTGTCGTCAGGGAGTTTAATTTGTCTGAAATTCCGAGGGAGCCGGAAAACCCTTCCTTTAATCTACTAATTTTATAGACAATATAAAGCCGTTAAATATCAGCAATGTCCGCGATAGCGAGGTGATCACGTCGCGCCTGCGGAAACATGCGCCAGGGGTTGTCATGGATACAGTGCTCTATCTCGCTTCTCTTGCAACGCGGCCAAGCCTTGCGGCAACCAAACGCGTCTGGTCGATCCTGCAGCATTTTCTGGCGGGCCTGATGGTCCTCTTTTCGCTTCTGGTGCTGCTCCACGCTCTTTGCGGAAGCTGAGATCTGCGCTTCGATTAAGGGTTGGCAAAACGAAGCAAAGAAAGGCCCGGCGTGCCGCATCTGAACGCCGGGCCTTATGCGGTTACTTGATGCTGTTCAGATCGACGCCCTTGGTTTCCCGAACGAAGATAAGGCCGATGATCAGAGTCATCGCAGCAATCGCGATCGGATACCAGAGGCCGTAGTAGATATCGCCCTTGGCGGCGCTCATGGCGAAGACCGTTGCGGGCAGCAGGCCGCCGAACCAGCCGTTGCCGATATGATAGGGCAGCGACATACCTGTATAGCGGATGCGGGTCGGGAACATCTCAACCAGGATTGCGGCGATCGGGCCGTAGACCATCGTCACATAGATGACGAGGATGGTCAGGATGAGGATGGTCAGCGGCCAGTTGATGGCCGAGGGATTAGCAATCATCTTGAAGGCGCCGCCATTGGCGATGGTATAGACCGGCATCTCGGTTGCGCCGCCAGCTTGATCCGCCGTCAGAAGCTTCGCCTTGACGAGATCCGCGACCGGAGTGACCGTCTTGTCGCCCGCCCGCACGGTTGCCGCGTTGAGCCCCAGTTCGGGATTTGCGGCGATGAAGGCATCCAGCTTGGCGTCCGGTACCTTGGCAGGATCGCGAGCCAGTGGGAAACCGGCCTTCTGCAGGGCAAGGTTCATGTCATGCGTGAATGCCGCGCTCTTGGCCGCTGCACCGGCACCTGCCGCCGTCGCATCGTAAGAAGTGATGGTCGCGTCGCCGACCTTGACCGTCGCCGGCTGCCCGGCTGCGCCTTCGACAATGGTATAGGGCACGGACGACTTCGCCAGGAAGGACGTGGCGATATCGCACGAATTGTTGAACTTGGCGGTGCCGACCGGATTGAACTGGAAGGTGCAATCGCCAGGAGCAGCCGTCACCGTCGCCCGGATGGTTTGCTCCGCTTGGGCAAGCGCCGGATTTGCGGCATTGGTCAAAGCCTTGAACAGCGGGGAATAGGTGAGGATCGCCAGTGCAAGGCCCGCCATGATGATCGGCTTGCGGCCGATCTTGTCGGAAAGCCAGCCGAAGAACACGAAGAAACCGCTGCCGATCAGAAGCGCGATCGCAATCATGATGTTGACTGATTGGCCGTCGACCTTCAGCACGTTCTGCAGGAAGAACAGGGAGTAGAATTGGCCGGCATACCAGACGACCGCCTGGCCGGCGGTAAGGCCGAGCAGGGCGATCAAGGCGATCTTGGCATTCTTCCACTGGCCGAAGGCCTCGGAAAGCGGAGCTTTGGAGCCCTTGCCCTCTTCCTTCATCTTCTTAAATGCCGGCGATTCGCTGAGCGACAGCCGTATCCAGACGGAGATGGCGAGCAGAAGGCAGGAGAGCAGGAAGGGAATGCGCCAGCCCCAGGCGGCAAAGGCATCCTTCCCGAGGGCGTTCTGGACGATCAGGATAACGATCAGCGACAGGAACAGGCCGAGCGTCGCAGTCGTCTGGATCCAGGAGGTGTAATAGCCGCGTTTGTTGTCGGGTGCGTGTTCGGCGACATAAGTCGCAGCACCGCCATATTCTCCGCCGAGCGCCAGACCTTGCAGCAGGCGAAGGATGATCAGGACGACGGGCGCGGCGATGCCCCAGCTCGCTGATCCGGGAAGGACGCCGACCAAAAAGGTCGAAAGACCCATAATCAGGATCGTGACGAGGAAGGTGTATTTACGCCCGACAAGATCGCCGATGCGCCCGAAGACGAGGGCGCCGAACGGCCTGACGAGGAAGCCTGCGGCAAAGGCGAGCAGGGCGAAGATATTGCGGGTTGCTTCCGGATAGTCGCTGAAGAAGGCCGTGCCGATGAAGGCGGCCAGAGAACCGTAAAGATAGAAATCGTACCATTCGAACACGGTTCCAAGGGAGGAGGCGAAGATGACCTTCTTCTCCTCCCTGGTCATGCCTCGACTCGTCGTCTCGGCCACGGACGTGGATGCCATGAATCAATCCTCCCAATTGCACCAGGGACATGGTCAAAAGACCCGTGTCATGTCCCCCATAATGACATTACGCAGGACTTTCCTGCCGATGGGCGCGGAAAGTCGCGCCAGTGGGTGCTCTCCTGATTTCCTCCCCCAGAAGATCACGCACCTGATGCATATGTGAGTGTTGGCCAAAAATTGAAAATTGCAATGGCTGCAACCGCTGCCGCTTATGGAAATCTGTGTGTAAGCATCAAGAAATACGAATATGTCCTTCACCAGCATGACGCCAAGGGCTTTTTGCCGGGGAAAGCGCTGCCGGGCGCGGTAAAATATGAGGCACCCGGCAGGATTTGCAGAAGCGGACTCAGGCCGCTTCCGGCCTGTCTTATGCCGCCTGCAGTTGCAGGCGGCGCATGGGCGGAAAGGCAAGCGCGATGGCGGCAGCCCCCAATCCCACAAGGGACGAGCCGATGAAGAGCCAGGAATAATTGGCGAAGGTATCGAAGATCCAGCCGCCGATCAAAGGCCCGGCGGCCATGCCGATGCTCGAGAGCATCGATGCTGCGCCAAAGACGGTACCGATGACGCGCGGCCCAAAATATTCGCGCGCGAGCACGGCATAAAGCGGCATGACACCGCCATAGGCGCTGCCGAAGATGACCGCCAAAGCATAGAACTCGCCGAGTTCACTGACCATCAGATAGGTAGCAAGTGCCGCCGCCTGCACGAGAAGGCCCGCAACCAGCACCGGTTTCACGCCGAGCTTGTCCGCCAGCGTCCCGTAAAGAAGACGGCCGCCAAGACCCGCAAGGCCCTCGACGCTATAGATGCTGACGGCTGCCATTGGCCCCACACCACAGATGGTGGCGTAACTGACCATGTGGAAGATCGGCCCGGAGTGGGCTGCACAGCAGGCAAAGAAGGTCGCGCCGAGTACGAGGAATTGCGGCGAGCGGAAGATCCGGCCAAGGGGCAGGCTCTGCTCTTCCCTCTGCCCGCCCGAAGCGGTGGCTTCGGCAAGAACAGGTGCCCGCCGCACCAGCAGTGCCGCCGGTATCAGTAGAACCCAGGCCATGATGCCGATGATGAGCATGGCGAAACGCCAATCGTAAGCGGAAATCAGGTAACGGGCGAAGGGCGATACCGTCATAGGTGCAACGCCCATGCCGGCCGAGACCAGTGACACCGCAAGACCTCTGCCCTCGTCGAACCAGGCGGTCGTCGCCGCGATCATCGGCGCGAAGAAGGCGCTGGCGGCAAGGCCGACGAGAATACCGTAGGTCAGCTGGAATTGCAGAAGCGAGCCCGCCCGGCTTGCCAGAACAAGCGCCAGCCCAAGCAGCAACGCTCCGATCACCACCACGATGCGGATGCCGAAACGATCGCTTGCGGCACCCCAGGCAAAGGCGCCGAGGCCCATGGTCAGGAAATTCAGCGTCATGGCGGCAGCGATGCCGGCATGCGACCAGCCTGTATCGGCGGCAATTGGTACCTGAAAGATCGCCAAGGAAAACATCGCGCCGAGCGCAACACAGGTCATCAGCGCGCCGGCACCGACAATCACCCAACGATAGGACGAACTCATTTTGCAGCTCCCTTCATCCGGTTCGGCTCAGGCGCGAAAGATCCGATAATATCCTTTCGCGCCATGTCTGGAATAAAGACGATTGCGTCGGGACGATTTCGACATTGCCGCCGGAAAAATTTTTATCGGCGGTGCGGGAACACGTCGAATCGGCCTGGATGAGAGGTGTTCTCGGCAACCGAAGTGGTAGAAGCTTACCCTCCCTTGAGAGGCCTCGAAGGGAGGTGTTGTTTCGCACCCAGTGCGCCCGGTTAGAAAAACGTCCTCCTGCGGGGTGATGGCCTGGACGTCCAGCCGCCAGCATCCGGAATTTAATCTTGAGCTCATATAGGGCTGCTAAGACAGCCGCCTCGATGCTGGAAGACCCTGCTTCGCGGCTGTAAGGCCAGCGCATGCAGCTGCAAATGACATACAGGCTCAAAGCAATACCGAACCAGATTCATATCATGGAGCGGACCATTCAATGGCTCATATTGTCATCATCAATCCGCGTTTCGAAACCTCTTATTGGGGGATGGAGCACGCTCTGCCGCTGTTCGACGTGAAGGCCAACCTTCCGGTGGCCTGCCTGCCTTTGCTGGCGGCGCTGACGCCGGCCGAACATACCGTCACCCTGGTGGACGAGAATATCGAGCCGATAGACTACGGCCTTTGCGAGAAGGCCGATATCGTTGCGCTGACAGGCATGATCGTCCAGCGCTTCCGCATGACGGAAATCCTGACCGAGCTCAAACGGCGCAACTGTTTCACCGTCGTCGGCGGACCTTGGGTTACGGTCAAGGAGGATTATTTCGGCAATCTCGTCGATGTCTCCTTCATTGGCGAGGCGGAAGAGACATGGCCCAAATTCCTGGCCGAATGGCAGGAGGGTCATCATGCGCGGCGCTATGAACAGGCTGACAAGACGGATATGAGCAAGGTGCCCGTGCCGCGTTTTGATCTCCTGAAGATGGACGAATATGCTGTCGGCAGCATCCAGTTTTCGCGCGGCTGTCCCTTCACCTGCGATTTTTGCGATATCATCGTCGTTTTCGGCCGCAAGCCGCGCATCAAGACCAGTACGCAGATTATTGCCGAGATGGAGGCCCTGCTCGCCTCCGGGATGGATACGGCTTTCATCGTTGACGACAATCTGATCGGCAACAAGAAGGCAATCAAGGAGGTCCTGCGGGATGTCGTTGCCTGGCAGGAGCGCCATCATTACCCGATGACGTTCCTGACGGAGGCATCGATCGATCTGGCTGACGATGCTGAATTGATGCAGCTGATGGTCGATGCCAATATCCGCGTCGTCTTCATCGGCATCGAAACTCCGAACGAGGAGGCGCTGCGCGAAACCAAGAAGCTGCAGAACCTGCGCAAGGGCGGGACGATGCTGGACAAGATCCACACGATCCAGCAGACCGGGATGGAAGTCTGGTGCGGCATGATCCTGGGCTTCGATAGTGACGATGCGACCATTTTCGATGCGCAGCGGGTCTTCATCAGGGATGCGCGCATCGTCAACGCCATGATCGGCATGCTGGCGGCGATTCCGAAGACGCCGCTTTATACGCGCCTCGCCAAGGAAGGCCGCCTCGACCACGACGATCCGCCCGCCTATGGCACCAATGTCATACCGCTCAATCTCTCGCGCGAAACCCTGCGTGATGGATATCTTTCGGTTCTAAGCGATCTGCACGAGCCGGCCGCCTATTTCGATCGGCTGGATGCGCTTTACATCGACGCGCGTATCGAACCGGAAAGTACTCGCTTACGCCACCTGCGCCGCCATCCGCTGCGCCTGCTGGCACTCAACGCGACATGGGCATTCGAAGCTGTCGGGATTTTCCTCCGGTTGATGCGCCGAGTTAAGGAGGCTGATTTGCGCGCCACTTACCGCGCGCGGCTTTTCAATCTCCTGCGGCATCGGCGCTCTCCCGTCGTCCTGCAAATCTATGCCATCAAATGCGCCATGCATTATCACGCCCATATCATGGTGCAGCAGATGCGCACCGGCGGCGGTATCGTCAATTCATTCTAGCGAAGTGTTTTGAACACAGTAAGTTTGGAGACTATCGTGCTGCCTTGAGACAATCTCCCGGCAGGCGATTCGATACCGTCGTCACTGTTGCTTCGATGCAACATTTCATGCCTGATATCTGCAATTCGAAATTGTGGGGTTGCTGATTTCCAGATCTCGCGTATGATCACGTTCATCCGCAAATCGAACAAGGAGGCGTGACATGCATAATTCACATATGTTTACCTACGTCTCCGGCGGAATGATGTCGACGGCCTTGGTGTGCATTGCACCAACTGCGCGGCGACTTTATAATTAAAGCTAAAAAAGCTTTATCTGCCGCCGCTTAGGCGTTTTCCCAATAAACCTATATGACTTGCCGAGGGTGTGATTTGGTGTGTCGTTGACGCATCGACTCCTGAAGCCGGTCAAGCTTCAAGAGGACCTGGTCGCGTGACTGCGCCAGGAATAGCGATGACTCATTCACAATTTATAGTTGCCGAGAGTTTGACGGCGACGGTCGATGAACTGTACCAGAAATTCGGTGCGTGGAGGACTGCGCGCGCCCTGCTGTTTGTTGTCTGGAAACGGCGGCAGACTTATGAGCAGGTATACGGATTATCGAATTATCAGCTTCGGGATATCGGTCTTCCCGAGCGTGAGGAAGGGCTGGATTATCGCAGCTTGCTGGCGTTGCATGTGAGCCGCCTTAAATGAGGTGGGTTTGATGCAGATGGGCACTTTACGGCTCGTCCTTCTTGACCTCTGCTGGTTCGAGAATGGCGGTGCGGCTGCGAAATCACGACGGACGGGAAACCATTTGTATGGTGGGTTCACCGCTCCGTTCGCTGTAGCCTACCTATCAGCCGCCGCGCGGCGGATATCGCAGGGGGAGGCGATGCCTTCCCCTGTGACCTGACTGGCGTCGAAAGCCGAAACTGGCCGATATCTTTCCTACCGACAGCGTATCGGTCTGAATTCTCCAGTGAATGATGAAGTGTCGCCTGGAGAGGGTCGCAATCTTCCCGCAATCCGCTTATGCAATGCAATCCTTACATTTTTGGGGACGGTTCATTGCGGATATTGTTGCTTGAAGACGAGCCGGAAATGGCTGCGGCGCTGAGCGCTGCGTTGCAGGCTCGCGATGCCGTCGTCGATCACGTCTCGATCCTGGCCGATGCCGAAGAGGCTGCGATCAATCTCCCTTATGATGTCATTCTCCTCGATCGGCAGGTTCCGGATGGCGATGGCTTGTCGATCATTCCGAAGCTGCGCGCGGCCGGCATCGATACGCCCGTTATCGTGTTGACGGCACGCGGCGATCTCGACGACCGTATTGGCGGCCTTGATACCGGCGCCGACGATTATCTCGTCAAGCCTTTTGCCATGGAGGAGCTTCTGGCGCGACTGCGCGCCATCCTGAGGCGCCCCGGCGAACTGCGGAGCGAGGTGATGAATTTCGGCAGGCTATCTTATGACTTCGGCTGTCATGACATCCTGATCGAGGGTGAACGGCTCGAATTGCCCCGCCGGGAAGTTCTGGTCTTTGAGGCGCTTGCGCGTCGGCTTGGTCGCACGGTATCGCGCCACGCTCTGGAGGAGGCTGTCTATGGGTTCAGCGAAGATATCCAGTCAAACACCCTGGATGCGCATATCTCCCGTCTTCGCCGCAAGCTTGCCTCGGTGGAGTCCGGGCTGGAGATTCATCCTGTTCGCGGCATTGGCTATCTGATGAGAGTGAAATCATGAGCGGAGGCCAGCCTTCCTTGCGATGGCGTCTCGTATCGCGCCTATCATTCCTGCAAGCGATCTTCCTGTCGCTGCTTGCGGTGCTCATCGTGGCTGCTCTTTGGGCGACCGGCAGTTTCATCTCTCTTCAGCCGGAAGATGAGACCATCGATGCCATCTCCCGGTCCCTTGGGCGCGATCAGAATGGTGCCCTTATGCTGAAGGAGACGGCAGCGCTTTTGGCGCGGCGTGGAGATCTGCCGGGTCTCTGGTTCGTCGTTCGCGATCGCAGCGGCGCCACGATCAAGGACGGAAACGTACCCGCGGCCTATGCCGCGATCGGCGCTGCGCTCGACGGTGTCGGACAAGCCCGTTTCGGCGGCAATCTCGGCGGCAGCACCGTACCTGCCGCCCGGTTGCAATGGGTCTCGTCTCCGGCCGGTGAGGTCCAGGTTCTGACAGGTATGGACGGCAGCGTGTCGACGATCCGTGTCCTTGGTGCGGTGGGTATTGTCTTCTTCAGCGCTCTTCTGCCGTTGCTCATCGTAACGGCGATCGCAACGGTGATTGCCGCGCCACTCGTGATTCGCCGCGCTTTTTCTTCGCTTGATTCCGCCGTTGCCCGCGCCGGGCAGATCGATATCAATCGCCAGGGAATGCGGCTACCGATCGATGATGTTCCGCGCGAGATCCTGCCGCTTGTCGAAGCCGTCAATGACGCGCTGAGCCGGCTGGACGACGGCTATGAGCGGCAGAAGCGTCTGTTTTCCCATCTTGCGCATGAGTGGCGGACGCCGGTCGCGATCCTGCAGGCACGTCTCGATGGTCTGCCGGCAGGCCCTTTGAAGGAGCGGCTGTTTGAGGATACGGTGCGCCTTGCGACGCTTGCCGAGCAGTTCCTCGATCTTCAGCGCCTCAATCATCGCTTCGAGCCAACTTCAGTTGATCTCGTACAGGTCGCCGAACACGTCGTTTCGGAGCTGGCACCGCTTGCAATCGCTGCCAATTACGAACCTTGTTTCATCAAGGACGAGGAGGTTGTGGAGGTTCTCGGTGATCGCATGGCCATCGAGCGGGCCGTCACCAACCTCGTGCAGAATGCGATCCAGCATGGCGGCCGCCGCGGCAGGATCACCGTCCATGTCGGCCGTGCCACCGGCATTACCGTAAGCGACGAAGGAAACGGTGTCCCGCAGGAGGAGCGGGACCGCATCTTCGAACCGTTTCACCGCCTCCAGGGACGCAGCAAAGGTTTCGGCCTCGGGCTGAACCTCGTTCAGGAGATTGCGAGGCTCCATGGCGGAAAGGTTTGCGTCATCGACGGACCGACGGGTGGTGCGTCTTTCAGATTGAGCTTTCCGATGGCCGGATAGCCTATCGGCTCCCGATGCAATGTTCTCGCAATCGGCTCCTTCTAGGAAAAGCCTGCTGCACAGGCGAATCTCTTGAGCCCCTACTGGCGGGAACATATGTCAAACACATCACTATTCTTGCGAACTCTGCTGACCAATCCGCGCATGGTGGGAGCGATCGCCCCCTCCGGCCCGGTCCTAGCCAATCTGATTACAAGCGAAATTGGTCCTTCGGCGGGACCGATCCTCGAGCTCGGTCCGGGCACGGGAGTATTCACACGAGCCCTACTCGCACGCGGCATATGCGAAAGCGATATTACGCTGATTGAATCCGCTGATAGTTTTGCCAGTCTGCTGCGACAGCGGTTTCCTGATGCCCGCGTCATCTGCGCCGATGCTGCGCGGCTTGATGCCTATGACTTGCCTGAAGGAGAGCTGTTCGGCTGTGCGATCAGCGGGTTGCCGCTACTTAACATGTCGCCGAAGACGGTCATTGCCATTCTTGCTGCGGTATCAGCGAGGCTGCGTGAGGGCGGGGCACTCTATCAGTTCACCTATGGCCTGCGCTGTCCGATACCGCATCGCCTGCTCGACCGGTATGGCTTCAAGGCAACGCTGCAGGGCCAGGTGCTGCGCAACTTTCCGCCTGCTAGGGTCTATAAGATCGTCCGGCGCAGGCCGATAAAATCTCCGGCTGCCGCCACATGAGTGACTCCTCCTATATGTTGGATGTTCTGCCCGATCTGGCGGCGTGGGGACTGTTCGGCCTTGCATTGTGTTCCGCGATCGAGAAGCTTGTCCCCATCCTACCGTCGATCGCCCTATTCTTGATGCTGGGCATGCTGGGTGTCGCCAACCCGGTTGATCTGCCTGCAGTGATCGCCGTTACCGCCGCCGGTTCAACGGCAGGCTCGCTGTTCTGGTATGGAATAGGCCGTTGGCTGGGACCTGCGCGTGGCGACCTCTTCGTGCTGAGGATGACCCGGCGTCTGGATATCAAAGAAGAGTGGTATCTGCGCCTGAAACGCAATTATCATGGTCATGCCATACGGGCCACGCTCTTCGGTCAGCTTGTGCCTATCGTTCGCGCCTATATGGCATTGCCAGCAGGTGTGCTTGCCATCCCGGCGCCAGGCTTTGCCATCGCGACATTCTGCGGCGCGTTGATTTGGAATACGCCGTTTCTGGTATCGGGTTATTTGTTGCGTCAACAAATATTGGCGCCAGATGCAGCAGCACCTGCCGCCGTCGCAGCAATCATCTTGGTCAATCTTCTGCTGCTTGCGCTGCTGCGATTTTACCGGCCAAGCCGCAGCGCGGCTTAGCCGCTCATCACGCTTGCCGTCGGCTATACGGTCAGAACGGCGTATATGACGCCACCGTTTTCGCCGCGTGTAAGGGAAACATCAGCGATCGGGTGCTTGACCTTGTCGATGATCGACTGGACATCCTCGTCCGTTCGCCAGATCAGCGGCCAATTCATGAAGGTCTCCATATAACCTTCGACACCGATATCCTTGGCGAAGTTTGCGAGCAGGAACTTGCCGCCGGGCTTCAGCATCTGCAGGCAGCGTTCCGTCAGACGCACGGCTACGCTTTCGGCCAGATAATCGTAAAGGCCGGCTGCATAGATGAAGTCGAACGTACCAAGCTTCTGCGCGCGCCCCAGAATGGTGCGAACGGAGCCGTTGATCGCTTCGATGCAGGTGCCATGGAAGGTCGAGCTCACCGCCCCGACACTGACCGGGTCCTGATCAAGCGCGACCCAGCGCTTGAGCCTGCCGCTCTGCAGAGCCTTTGAGAGCTCCGCTTCGCGAAGATGGCCGGCCGCGATTGCCAGGACTTCGGCGCCATCCGTCGCCTCCGCCACTGCATCGACGTGGGCTGCCAGGATCTCCCGCCTTTCTCGCACGGCGACGGCGGATGGTGCGCGCCGGGTGAAATCGTAAACTTCTGCGCCCAGCGCCGAAGCTTCCGCCACCTGTGCGGCAACGGCCGGATGTTCATAGATGAAATCCAGCAGATAGGCATCGCCGCTGTAGCCGCGCGGTTTTTCGAAGGACCATCGCGTCAGAGGGTCCTGCAACAGGTAGGACGACACGGGATGTCCCTGCGCCACCGAGGCGAGATGTGCCCAGGTCAGGGGTGTCGTCTTGTTTTTCAGCGCCTGCAGACGCTCCGTCAAGGCTTGCATGGTGCCTGGAACGGGCGCGTTTGCTTCGAACGCCTGCTGCGTGAGGGAGAGAATGAGGGCGAGTTCAGCCTCGCCCTCCTTTATTTGGTCGGTTGCAATGTTGTTACCGGACGATCTCGTATGTTCCGAGATGGACTGGGAGGTAACGAGGCTGAAGCCATCAAGAGCGGTTTGAAATTGTTTCAATTTTAAATCATTCCGTGAACACTACGCAAACCATATCTCATATAAAAATTGAGCGCTATGGTTTTGTTAATGTCGCTGCGGCAACGCTGTCGTTATCAAACGGATCAAATTAGCCGCCGTGGTGAAGCGAGCGATTTGTTCATTCGAGCGACGCAAAGGTAACGCGGTGGACATGAGGTCTCGGCTAACTCGGGTGATGATGAGCATGCGTCGATTGTCGGGAAACAGCGATCTTGGTCAGAGCGAGGCTCGCATGACTAACCGCCCCGATGAGCTGCGCGGGCTCTACAAAGCCTATAGCAACGATGCGCGGCGCGTCTTGGCTCGCAGCGGTCTGTGGCTTGCCGTGCCCGTTTATATCCTCTTCCTGGTCACAGATCTGGTCTTCATTCCCGACGTCTCGCACGTGACGATCCCTGCGCGGTTTCTGATCGGGGGCTTTTCGCTTTTGATCCTGGAAATGCAGTTTTCGCGGCAACGTCGTGCCGGCGAGCTTGAGGCGACATGTGCTGCGGCCGTCGTTCTTGGATATGTCGTGTGGCTGCTGCCGGCATTGCAGACGGCCAATGCCGAGGCATTCTCCTATTATGCCGCCTTCGGCGCCATCTTCATGATGGGCGTTAACCTGTTCTTCAGCCTTGAGTTCGGCCTGGCACTGATGTCATCAGGGCTGATCTTCGCCTTTTTCCTGCTGTCGCTGATGGAATTTCATTATAGCGCCGCCTACTGTCTGGCCTTCACCACCTTCTATCTCTGCTGCTTCGTGTTCACCTCCTATGTGAACTGGAAACTGAACAAGGAGCGTTTCAACGTCTTTCTCAATGCCAGGGAAGCGGAGCTGCAGCAGCGCCAGGCGACGGAACGCGGCGAGGCGCTTCTGCGGCTTTCGATTACGGATTCCCTGACCGGGATGGAGAACAGAAGAGCCGCGGATATAAGGCTGAAACAATTTTGGGATCGCTGGCGCGAGAAGGGCGCAGCATTCGCCATCCTGCTGGTCGATGTCGATTTCTTTAAGAAGTATAATGATTATTACGGCCATCAGGAGGGGGATCACTGCCTTGTGACGGTTGCCAATGCGCTGTCGAACATCGTTGCTCCACTCGGGGCAACGGTCGGACGTTATGGCGGCGAGGAATTCATCGTTATCCTCGATCTGGAGAGCAGTTCGGATGCGCTGGCTCTGGCGGATGCCATTTGTCAGGGGATAGAGGCTCTCGATATCGTCCATGCACAACGTCTGGACGGCTTCCGGCATGTCACGGTGAGTGTTGGAGCGACCATTACGAGAGACGTCGCCGGCGCGAAGCTGGAGAACGTGATCAACGAGGCCGACCGTGCTCTGTATTCGGCAAAGGCGAGCGGCCGCAATTGCGCACGGATCTTCGATCCGAACGAGCTGCCGGGCGGCGATGCGAGCGAGAATATCGCGGCCATTTTGAAGATCGCCATCCAGCAGAACCTCGTCTCGCTGGTCTATCAGCCGATCCAATATCTCCAGACTGGAGAAATCGGTGCCTATGAAGCTCTGATGCGCCTGCAGTTGCTCGACGGATCGAATGCTTCTCCGGCCGTCTTTATCCCGATAGCGGAACGCACCGGCGCCATCATGGAACTCGGCTATTGGGCGATCAGAAGGGCCTGCTGTGATTTGCTTACTCGCGACATTGTCGACACGGTCAGCATAAACGTCTCCCCGATCCAGCTTCGGGCTCCGGGTTTCGCCGCACAGGTGGCCGCTATTCTGGCGGAAACGGGCGTTTCGGGTCACAGGGTGGCGTTCGAGATCACCGAGGGCGTCGATATGGAGATACGCCCCGATGTCCTCGACAGCATTCAGGATCTCAAGAAGCTCGGCATCAAATTCTGGCTGGATGATTTCGGCACAGGTTTTGCCGGATTGTCATGGCTGCGGCTGATGGAATTCGAAACCGTCAAGATCGACAAATCCTTCCTGCATGACGCGGCAAGCAACGACGGTGCGAAGATCCTTCTCGAGGACATCATCGGCCTGGTGCGCAATCGCGGCCATCGCATTCTGGTCGAGGGCGTGGAGGACGAGGAGCAGCTCAATCTCGTCAAATCCTTTGGCATCGATGCCGTTCAGGGATACCATATCGGCCGTCCGGCACCGGCGCTCAAGCATCCGATTACGATGATGCATACGAGTCGCCGCCGTCTGCAGGCATCGGCCTGAAGCGCAGGCCGCCTCCAGGGCGTGGGTGATGAGAATGGCAAGCGTCGATCTGTCCGAGATCTACCGAGGCTATATTGCCTGCCTGAACAAGCAGGATTGGTCGAATCTGGGTAAATTCGTCCATGAAGACGTGCATTACAATGACGCCTACATTGGACTATCAGGCTATCGGCAAATGCTCGAAGGCGATTTTCGCGCCATTCCCGATCTTCATTTCGATATCACTCTACTGATCTGCGAACCGCCACGCGTCGCAAGTCGCCTGCAATTTGATTGTAGGCCGACGGGAATGCTGTTCGGTATGGCGGTGAATGGCAGAAGGGTGCAGTTTGCCGAGAATGTCTTCTATGAGTTTCTGGACGGGCGAATCCGGAACGTCTGGTCTGTCATCGACAAGGCTGCAATCGCAGCTCAGCTCTAGGACTTCTTCCCAAGGCGCAACGCGATAAAGCCTGCTGCGAATGCCGCGAGGCCGCTTGCGATAATCGGGCCGGAATAGCTGCCGGTATGGTCGAAAATAAAGCCTGCTGCAGTTGGCCCGATCAGGGCTGCCACACCCACGGCCGAATAGAGATACCCGATAACCGCACCAATCTGGCGTGTGCCGAACAGATCGGCGGCGACAGCCGGATAAAGGCCGACGCACCCGCCATAGCTCATGCCGAAGATCAATGCGAACAAGATCAGCTGGATCATGCCTGATGCCGACGCCCATATGGCAAAGGAGGCCGCGACTGCAAGGGTGAGCGATGCCAGGAGTTGCCGACGGCCGAAGCGATCTCCCAGGCCTGCCAGAAAGAAGCGGCCGATGACGCTGCCGACACCGATAACGCTGACAAGGGCGGTTCCGTCCTGAATGGAAAGTCCCATGTCGCGGGCGGCGGCGACGATATGAACATAGGGGATGAAGGTGCACAGAGAGGACAGGAGAAGCACCATATAGAAAAGCCAGAACCGTCCGTCGCGCCATATAGCGGGGAGCTTGGGATTGCCGGCGTGCGCCGGGAACGAGATCGTACCGTCACGGCGCTTGCGGACAAGCAGAGCCGCCGGTATGCCAAAAATGGCGAAGATGCAGGCAAGCGCAAGGAAACACCCTCGCCAGCCGATGAAGGGAAGAGCCTGGCCGATGGCGAAGGGCAGGATCAAGGTCCCAAGCCCAATCCCGGCCGTCGCGACGCCCGACGCCTGGCTTCGTTTGTGGATGAACCAGGATTGCACCGCTCCGATCGCCGGAACGTATGACAGGCCGATCCCAAATCCGACGCCGAAGCCATACCAGATGTAAAGTGCGGTCAAGGATCCGGCACGACTAGCGGCGATATAGCCAATGATCATTGCTCCCAGTCCCAGAAGAACAAGGCTGCGCGACGACCATCTGTCGGCGAGAGGCCCGGCAATCGCGCCGAGCGAGTAGAAGAGAAATGCGGAAATGGAAAAGACGAGGGCGACCTCGCCGCGCGACGCATTGAACTCCGCAGCAAGCCCCGGCAAAGTGGCGGAGAAGGAGTAGGCGGCTCCGAACGTCACGGTCGTCAGCACATGGGTGGCGGCAACGACCTTCCATCCTTCCCGCGTATCGGCTTCTTCATGGTCGCGCGAAAGGATAAGGTCGGACATATCGGGCTCTGCAAAAGATCGTGCTGCCGGTCAATATGCTTCACGGGGCTACGTTCGAGAAATGAATAGTGCTGATGGCGCCTATTGATTCTCTTGATCCATCCCACCGTTGACGGACAGGGCTATTCGCGAATTGCCTGCGAGGCGGCCAGGTCGGTTTCAATGAAGACGCATGATCTGTCTGCCGTTTGCAGCAGTGTGTCTGCCACGCTGCCATAGGAGAGGCTGCCACTGGCTCGCTTGCTCACGCCGAGCACGATCAGATTATATTTGCCGCTTCGGGCGTGCCGCAGGATCGAGAGCTCCGGTGACGGTCCTTGCTGAACCACCTTCTCGATCTCGACGCCATAGTAATCCGCGATCGCGCCGACCTTGTTGAGAACGTCCCATTGGTCATTGCCTCGGTCGCTGATGCGCGGAATGGCTCTGACCTGTCGCGGTTCAACGATCCGCAGCAGGGCGCAATGGGCTCCCGCCGCCTTCGCAATCGCAAGCCCGAATTCGGCTGCCCGGACGGAGCGTTCGGTGCCGCTGACCGGCAGCAGGATTCTCAAGTCCTGGGGACGTTCGGGGAGCATACCGCGTGCTGTTACGATAGCTGACGTTCCCTGGAAGGCAGAGGTCATGATTTGCAGGGCCGTGCTGAAGCGCCCGTCTTCGCCCATGGTCGGTTCGATGCCCATGAAGAGGAGATCGTGGCCGGCACCCGAGACATCTTCGAGCATGGTTTCCAGCGTGTCGTTCTTCTCCCGGACCGTAACATGGATATCGCTTTCGCTGGCCATATCCTGCTTCGGGGAAGCCGACGCGAGTAAATCGGTCGCGCATTGTCTCAAATCGTCAGCGACGGCTCGACCTTGCGGCGCTGCGCCTGTCGTCGCTGTATCATTTGGATCGTGTATTGCGTCGCGTGGTTCCCTGATATCCAGGACGGTGACAGGCATCTTGCGCGTCACGGCGAAGAAGGCGGCGATCCACGTGGCGAGGCGGCTGCTTTGCGAGCCATCCACGGTCAGCAGGATGCGTTCGAAATTTCCGAGGAAGCTTTCGCTTTCGAATTCTTCACGTTCGAGCCGGTCACGCTCCTCTTCGCGCAATGGCAGGCGGGCAAGCGCCCAGCGAAGTGTTGGTGGCATCGCCATCGTAGTGATGACGGCCATGGCGACAATGATGGAGAAGAGTTTTTCGTCCAATACGCCGACGGACAGGCCTATGGTCGCGACGATGACTTCCGTCGATCCCCTGGCGTTCATTCCACAGCCGAGCGCCAGAGCTTCGGATGCCGAATAGCCGCCAAACTTGGCGGCGGCAAAAGCGCCTCCGAACTTGCCGATGCTCGCTATGATGACGATGGCGGCCGTCAGCAGCAAGATGGAGGGATCGGCAAGCACGGTAAGATCGGTCTGCAGGCCAGTCAGCCCGAAGAAAACAGGCATGAACAGCGCCGTCGTCAAGCCGCGAAGCTGGACGTCGATCTGTCGGGTAAGGATCGGCGATTCACCGACGAGAATGCCGGCGACGAAGGCGCCGAGCACGGTATGGACGCCGATGAGATTGGTGATGATGGCCATCCCGCCCATGATCGCAACGATGGCGCTGAGCACGGGCAGGTCGCTGCGAAAATTATCGTTGGTCCAGCGGATGATCTCGAACACGATCCGCCGTCCTACAGTGAAGCTCACGGCCATGAAGGCCAGTGTGCCGATGACGCTGGTCGCCAGTGTCATGAGATCGACCGTCCCTTTTTCCGCAAGACCAAAGGTTATGGCGATGATGACCCACCCAACCGTATCGTCGATAATGGCCGAAGCGACGATCAGCTGACCGATGTTCCGGCGCATGAAATCCATTTCGCGGACGACGGAGGCGACGATCTTCACGGAAGAAATGGAAAGCGCGGTACCAAGAAAAAGTGATGTGACCAGCCGCTTTTCGGGATCGGGAAGAAAGGCGTCCGGGATGAGCTCGCCGAGTGCAAAGCCGGCCGCAAAGGGAATGACGATGCCCGTCAACGAAACGCCGGCCGCCGATTTGCGCAGGCGTTTCGCAAGAGCGAGATCGGTCTCCATGCCTGCGAGCAGCAGGAGAAAGAGAATGCCGAGCTGGCCGATCGCGTCGGTCATGCTCTTTTGCGCGCCGTCCGAAGGAAAAAGGCTCGCTTGTGTATGCGGGAAGATCAGGCCGAAAAGGGAGGGGCCGAGAATGATGCCGGCGATGATCTGACCCATGATCGATGGCTGGCCGATGCGCACCATCAATTCGCCGAGCAGCCTGCCCGATACGACAAGCAGAATGATCTGGACCAGGAACAGCCCTTCCGAAGGGTGGCTGGCCTTCTGCCCTTCGACAGCGAAGGCGGATTGCGCAATCGACAGCAACAGGGTGATGGCAATGAGAATGATAACGGCGGTTGACGGAAATGCTTTTAAGACATTCTGGCGTGATGGCATGGACTGATCCCACTGAGCAGCAGGAAAAACGCGCCAGAACCTTTGCCGTTCCAGTTTTATCGCTGGTTGCAGCCTTCAATGACCCGGCGTCGGGTTTCGGCCGCGAGCATGATCCGCCGCTCATGTGGCGCCGGACCCCCGCCTGTTCGCAACGATCAGACCCGTTCCAGCGCGATGGCGATGCCCTGGCCGACGCCGATGCACATGGTCGACAGCGAATAGCGGCCGCCGGTTTCCTTCAGCTCCAGGGCGGCGGTACCGGTGATGCGGGCACCGGACATGCCAAGCGGATGACCGAGCGCGATGGCGCCTCCGTTGCGGTTGACGCGCGTATCATCATCGGCAATGCCGAGTTCGCGCAGCACGGCAAGCCCCTGCGAAGCGAAGGCCTCGTTCAATTCGATAACGTCGAACTGTTCCTGGTCCATGCCGAGGCGCGTCATGAGCTTGCGGGAGGCGGGAACCGGGCCGATCCCCATGATGCGCGGGGGAACACCGGCGGCCGCACCGCCGAGAATGCGGGCAATCGGTGTCAGGCCGTATTTCCTGGCAGCTGCCTCTGAAGCAATGATGAGCGCGGCAGCGCCATCATTGACGCCGGAGGCGTTGCCGGCCGTCACCGTGCCGCCTTCCTTCTTGAAGGGCGTGCCGAGCTTTGCAAGCGCCTCCATGGTGGTTGCGCGCGGATGCTCGTCCTTGCCGACAATGACAGGATCGCCCTTGCGCTGCGGGATCGTGACCAAAGTGATTTCCTTGGCAAGCCGGCCGTTTTCCTGTGCCGTGGCTGCCTTTGCCTGCGAACGAACGGCAAAGCCGTCCTGGTCTTCGCGGCTGACCTTGTAATCTTCTGCGACGTTCTCGCCGGTTTCCGGCATGGAATCCACGCCGTATTGCTTCTTCATGACAGGGTTGATGAAGCGCCAGCCGATGGTGGTATCGTAGATCTCGGCATTGCGCGAAAAGGCGCTTTCAGCCTTGGGGATGACGAAGGGCGCGCGCGACATGCTTTCGACGCCGCCGGCGATCATCAAATCAGCCTCGCCGGCGCGGATGGCGCGGGCGGCTGCGATAACGGCATCCATGCCCGAACCGCAAAGCCGATTGATCGTCGTGCCGGGCACTGAAATCGGCAGGCCGGCCAGCAGGCTTGCCATGCGCGCGACGTTGCGATTGTCCTCGCCCGCCTGGTTGGCGCAGCCATAGATGACATCATCGACGGCTTCCCAGTCGACCGAGCCGTTGCGCTCGATTAGCGCTTTCAGCGGCACGGCACCGAGATCGTCGGCGCGGACGGAAGAAAGCGATCCGCCGAAGCGGCCGATCGGCGTGCGGATGTAATCACAGATGAAGGCTTCGGTCATGGTCTTCTCCCTACGGCATGCGAAATATTATAAGCTTAAAGCATTGCGCGCGAATCTGAAAGATCGCAACGAGCTTTAGAGCGTCGGCACGATCAGGTCGGCAACCGGGCCGTCTGTATGCAGGGGCGCACCGGTCATCGCTTGCAGCTCGTTCATCGTCATGGCAGCGAGTTTTTCGCGCACGACGAAACCTTGCTTGCCAATGTCGATGACTGCATGGCTCGTATAGATACGGGTGATGCAGCCGACACCGGTCAGCGGAAAGGTGCAGGCCTCCACCAGTTTCGGCTTGCCGTCCTTCGTCACATGTTCGGTGATGACGAAGACCTGCTTGGCGCCATGGACCAGATCCATGGCTCCGCCGACGGCAGGCACACCCTTGGAGCCGACGCGCCAATTGGCAAGATCGCCATTCTGCGCCACTTGATAGGCGCCGAGGATCGCGACATCCAGATGGCCGCCACGCACCATGGCGAAGCTATCGGCGTGGTGGAAAAAGGAGGCGCCCGGCTTCAGCGTGACGGCCTTCTTGCCGGCGTTGATCAGATCCCAATCTTCCTCGCCTTCCGCCGGCGGCTCGCCGAAATTCAGGATGCCGTTTTCGGTGTGGAAGATCGCCTGGCGGCCTGGAGGCTGGTAGCGGGCGACCATTTCCGGAAAACCGATGCCGAGGTTAACATAGGCGCCGTCTTCGATATCCTGAGCCGCGCGCCAGGCGATCTGGGCGTTGGAGAGCTTGATGTCTTCGCGTGTGTCGATGGTCATACGTAGGCCACTCCAGCTCGAATGAGATTTTCTTCCTGCTGCGGATCAGCGACTTCAACGACACCATTGACGAAGATGCCGGGGGTTACGATGTGTTCGGGATCGAGCTCGCCGGCGGCAACGATTTTCGAGACCTGTGCGATCGTCTTGGCCGCGGCCATGCACATCAGCGGATTAAAATTGCGGCCGGCCTTGTTGTAGATGAGATTGCCCTGCACGTCGCCGACTTCAGCCTTGACGATGGCAAAATCGGCCTTGAGCCAGCGCTCTTGAACATAGTGGCGGCCGTCGAATTCGGCGATGACCTTGCCGTTGGCGAGTTCGGTGCCATAGGCGGTTGGGGTATAAAAGGCTGGAATGCCGGCGCCGCCGGCACGGATACGTTCGGCGAGCGTCCCCTGAGGCACCAGCTCCAGCTCTATTTCGCCAGCTAGATAGCGGTCGGTGAAGGCGCGCGGATCGGACGAACGCGGGAAGGAGCAGATCATCTTCCTGACCATGCCGGCATCGATCATCGCAGCGATGCCGATACGCCCGTTGCCGGCATTGTTGTTGATGACGGTCAGGTTCTTCGGGCCTTTGTCGATCAGCGCATGAATGAGTTCGATCGGCGCGCCGGAGCCGCCAAAGCCACCGATCATGACGGTCGCACCATCACCGATCTCGGAGACGGCAGCTGCAGTGCTCGCAATTGTCTTATCCATGCGCAAACTCCCACTTGCCAATGCGGGCGGACCAAGGCGCCCCGTCCTCTTCCTTTCGAATAGATCAGCAAGGGCTGGACGGCAATTATTTTGTGCGATATTTGATATTTGTTCATATATCGCACAAAATGCCGCCAAAATCGGGGATCAGAGATGCGCGAAACGGATTTCGTCAGCGGCTTTGCCAAAGGATTGAAAGTCATCGAAGCCTTCGGCGAGACGCAGCAGCGCCTGACGATTGCCGAAGCATCGAAGCTGACCGGCCTCGATCGCGCCACCGTGCGCCGTTCGTTGCTGACGCTCTCCGAACTCGGCTATGCCACTTATGACGGCAAATTCTTCACGCTGACGCCGAAGATCCTGAGGCTCGGCCACGCCTATCTGGCCGCGACGCCGCTGCCGACGATCATCCAGCCCCATCTCGATCAGCTTGCCGAGCGCGCCGGGCAGAATGCCTCTGCGTCCGTGCTCGACGGCACGGAAGTCGTCTATATCGCCCGCGCCTCGCAGCGCCGGGTGATGTCGATCAACCTGACGCCCGGCAGCCGGCTTCCGGCCTTCTGCGCCTCGATGGGCCGCGTTCTGCTGGCCGCTTTGCCGGAAAGCGAGGCGCGCTCCGTGCTTGGGCGAACCGACCTCAAGGCGAACACGCCCAATACCAGGACCGATCCGGAGGAGCTGATGGCGGAATTCCGCCGGGTGAGGGAACAGGGCTACGCCGTTATCGACCAGGAACTGGAGATCGGGCTGTGCTCGATTGCCGTGCCGGTCGAAAACGACCGTGGCCAGACTGTGGCGGCGATCAATATCGGCGCACCGGCCGCCTATGTCGCGGCTTCCGACATGGCCGAGCGCTTTCTGTCGCTGCTGAAAGAGACGCAGAAGGCACTGCGGCTGGTGCTGCCGTAGCTTTTGTGTATTTTCGGGGCCATCCTCGTCCTTCGAGGCTCCGCCTTCGGCTGCGCATCTCAGGATGAGGATGGAGCATGCCCGACGCTCGATATGCTTTGGAGCCTCTTTGGCGAAGTGAGAGGATTAGCCCTCATGGTGAGGAGGCCTGTAAGGCCGTCTCGAACCACGGCGGCGGGTGATTACCCGATTGATTTCTGTTCACATTCCTAGCCTCTCCCTCTCCTCAATTCGCCAGGCGCGAGGCGTTTGCCCGGTCTGCTTGACGAAGAAGCGGGAGAAATAGGCGGGATCGGCAAAGCCGAGGCGATAGCTGATTTCCTGAACGGTCGCGAAGGTGAAGACCAGCTCGCGCTTGGCCTCATCCAGCAGCTTGCGTGTGATCAGCTCGTGCGCGCCATGCCCGGTTCTGCCACGCACGATGCGGCTGAGATGGGCCGGCGAGATGCCAAGGCTCTCGGCGTAGAAGGCGGCCGGCTTGTGCGAGCGGAAGTGGCGCTGGATCAGGCCCTGCAGCATCTCCATGCGGCGCTCGCTTTCGTCGCCCGGATTGGATTCCTCATCAGCCTTTTGGGCGATGCGGGCCGTCAGCAGCAAGGCCGAAGTCAGATAGGCATCCAGCAGATCGTTGCGGCCGTTGCGGTGGCTCGCAAATTCTTCCCCCAGGCGCCTCAATGTGCTGGCGACGTAGGCTGCGTCTTCATCGTCAGGATCGAGCAAGATCAGATGCGGAGCAGCAAGCCATGCGCCCAACCGGCTGCGATCGCCCGGCGAGGCCTTCAGATGCGAAATCAGCACCGTGATGACGAAGCCGTCTATATCGCGCGAGAACCGAAAGGCGTGATTGAGACGCGGCGGCACCGTAATGACGGCGGGTGGCGTGATGGCATGGGGAATTCCGTCAAAGACGGCATCGCCCGATCCGGCTTGTATGTACAAGATCTGGAAAAAGCTCTCATGCCGGTGCGGGCGGATCTCCCAATGATGAAGGCTGCTGCGGGAGGGAATTGTCTCGCAATGTAGCCAAAAATCCGGCTTTCGGCCGGTATTTTCGCCATAGAGCTCATAAGTCGGCACGGTCTTCGTCATGGCACTCCTCGCTTACCATGTTCGATTTGTGCAATTTCATGACCGAAATGTCCATTGCGGACTTACCTCGCGCCGAAGAGACTTGAGGCAAGAAATACGCATGGGAGGAGAGACGATGCGCACTCAAGTCGCCATTATCGGTTCGGGGCCGTCCGGGCTGCTGCTCGGCCAGCTACTGACGGAGGCCGGCATCGATAATGTCATTCTCGATCGTGTCGGCAAGGATTATATTCTCGGCCGCGTGCGCGCCGGCGTGCTGGAGGAAGGCACCGTCCGATTGCTGGACGAGGCTAAGGCAAGCGGACGTTTGCATGCCGAGGGCTTGCCGCATGATGGCTTTTCGCTCGCCTTCGACGGCCGCGATCATCGTATCGACCTTCATGGTCTCACCGGCGGCAAGCGGGTCGTCATCTATGGACAGACGGAGATGACCCGCGATCTGATGGCTCGGCGCGAGGAAAGCGGTGTGCAGACCATCTACAGCGCGAGCAATGTCCAGCCGCACGGTTTTGACGGTGATATGCCCTATCTCACCTACGAGAAGGATGGCGTTTCCCATCGCATCGATTGCGATTTCATCGCCGGCTGCGACGGCTTTCATGGCGTCAGCCGCAAATCGGTTCCGGAAAAGGCAGTCCGCAGCTTCGAGAAGGTCTATCCCTTCGGCTGGCTCGGCGTGCTGGCGGAAGTAGCGCCCGTCAATCACGAGCTGATCTATGCCAACCATCCCCGTGGTTTTGCGCTCTGCTCGATGCGGTCGATGACGCGCAGCCGCTATTACATCCAATGTCCGCTCGACGAGAAGGTCGAGGACTGGAGCGACGATCGCTTCTGGGACGAGCTGCGCCGTCGATTGCCGGCCCATCATGCCGAGGCGCTGGTGACCGCACCATCCTTCGAGAAATCGATCGCGCCGCTGCGCTCCTTCGTGGCCGAGCCCATGCGTTTTGGCCGCCTCTTCCTGGTTGGCGATGCCGCCCATATCGTGCCGCCGACCGGTGCCAAAGGGCTCAATCTGGCGGCAAGCGACGTGCATTACCTGTTTTCGGGTCTTGTCGAGCATTATCAGGATCGCTCCAATACCGGATTGGATGCCTACTCGGCTCATGCGCTCGCCCGGGTCTGGAAGGCGGTGCGCTTCTCCTGGTGGATGACAACGATGATGCATCGCTTTCCCGATACCAGCGATTTCGACCAGAAAATCCAGGAAGCCGAACTCGACTATCTCACCCATTCGCGTGCCGCGTCGACCGCGCTCGCCGAGAATTATGTCGGCCTGCCGTTCTGAGCGAGCTTTTAGAGCTTCTTGGCGATCTCGCTTGCCGCTTGCCGGATGGTCTGCATCAGGATCGACAAGGGAAGGGTGGGGATGGCGTCGGTGCGAACGGTCAATCCCACCGGCCCCTTCGTCTCGCTGGTGTCGATCGGCAGCAGCGCCAGCAGCCCGTCATCGACATCGCCGGCAACGACGCCGGCCGAGATGATCCAAATGGCGTCGCTCGATCGCACGAAGGCGCGGCCGAAGGAGTCGGAGACGGTTTCGATTTGGTTGGGCAGTCCGCCGGCGCCGTTGGCGATCAGAAAGCTCTCGACGAAAGGGCGGATGATCGAGCCGCGCGTCGGCATCAGGACTGTGTAGCGGCTGAGATCGGAAAACAGCGATTGCGTGCCGGACAGCAAGGGATGGCCGGCCCTGACGGCGAAAACCACCTGTTCGGAGTAGAGGTGCTCGAAGGAAAAGCCGGTCATTTTATCCGGGCTTGCCAATCGGCCGACGACGAGATCGAGGTCGCCGACGCGCAACTGCTCCAGAAGGACCGCGTTTTCGCCGGTCACGATCTTGATGCGGCTCCAGGTCTCTTCCTTGAGAAACAGATCCATTGCCCGCGGCATGATCCGCGTCGAAACCGTCGGCAATGCGCCGACGCGGATCGGCGGCGCTTCGCCGGAGCGCTCCTGCGAAACCGAGTCCAGCCCTTGTCGGAGTGCTGTCAACGCGGCACCGGCATGGCGGAGAAAGACTTCGCCATAGCGGGTGATGCGGATGCCGCGCCCGTCGCGCTCGAAGACGGCGACACCAAGCGCTTCTTCCAGCTCGCGAATGGTCTTCGTCACCGCCGGCTGGCTGATATTCAGCAGGCCAGCCGCCTTGATCACGCTTTTCTGGCGCGCAACCTCGACAAAGGTCTGCAGATGGCGGAACTTTATGCGTGCGTCGAGCATGCTCACTCATAACCCTGGAGTTATCGTAGAGCAAAGAAATATCATTTTACCTAACCAGATTATACATCCAATCTCGCACCCGAGGAGATTTCCAGTGCAGTTTGCCCGCATCAACGACGTCACGATCCATTACCAGATCATTGGCGGCCCCGCCGACAAGCCGGTTCTTGTCTTTGCCAATTCGCTCGGCACCGATTTCCGGATCTGGCGGGATGTGATCGTGCGTCTGGCCGGCGATTTCGCCATCGTGCTTTACGACAAGCGCGGCCATGGTCTCTCCGATCTCGGGCAGATGCCATATTCCATCGAAGATCACGCCACCGATCTCGCTGGCCTGCTCGATTTCCTTTCGGTCAAGAATGCCATTATCTGCGGCCTGTCGGTCGGCGGGCTGATCGCGCAGTCGCTCTATCAGCGGCGGCCGGATCTGGTGCGGGCGCTGATCCTCTGCGATACTGCCCCCAAGATCGGCACGACCGAGAGCTGGAATGCCCGCATCGCCAAGGTCGAGGCTGATGGTATCGAATCCATCGTCGATTCCATCATGGAGCGCTGGTTCACGCCCGCCTTCCGTCGTCTGGAAAACCTCGCCTATGCCGGCTATTGCAACATGCTGATCCGCCAGCCGGTTGCGGGCTATGCCGCTACCTGCGCGGCCCTTCGCGATGCCGATCTGACCGAAGCCGCGGCAAAGATCGCCGTGCCAACCATCTGCATCGTCGGCGATCAGGACGGCTCGACGCCGCCGGAGCTGGTGCTTTCGACGGCAAAGCTCATTCCGAATGCGCGTTATGAAGTTATCAAGGACGCGGGCCACATCCCCTGCGTCGAACAACCCGAGGCGTTGACCGAAGTCATCCGTGCCTTCATCGATGTCGTCCTGCATGGAGAGCAAGCCTGATGAATGACCCCACCATGCCGTCCGAGCGCTATCTACAGGGCATGGCAACGCGCCGCGCAGTCCTGGGCGACGAGCATGTCGATCGCGCGCAACAGGGCGTGACAGAGTTTGACAAGCCTTTCCAGGAGCTGATCACCGAAGCGGCCTGGGGGCACGTCTGGTCGCGCCCGACGCTCAGCCGTCGCGAGCGCTCCATCGTGACGATCGCGCTTCTGGCGGCACTCGGCCAGGATGACGAGGTGGCAATGCATGTGCGCGCCACGCGCAACACCGGCGCGACGCGCGACGATATCTGCGAGGCGCTTCTGCATGTGGCGATCTATGCCGGCGTGCCGGCGGCAAACCACGCGATCAAGATCGCCAAGCAGGTTTTCGAACAGATGGACGCCGAACAGGCGGCATGAAGCGAGGCAGACATGTCCGATAGAAGCAACAGCAAACCCGAAACGGGCGCCTTTTTCGCGAGAGACCGCGCCTGGCATCCGCCGGCCTTCGCGCCCGGCTATAAGACGTCCGTATTGCGCTCGCCGCAACGCGCGCTGCTATCGCTCGACGGCACCATCTCCGAAATCACCGGACCGGTCTTCGGCCATTCCATATTGAACGAGCTCGACAACGACCTGATCCATAATTTTGCCAAGCCGGGCGAGAGCGCCATCGGCGAGCGGATCATCGTGCATGGCCGCGTGCTCGACGAGCGCGGCCGGCCGGTGCCGGGCGTCCTGCTCGAGTTCTGGCAGGCCAATGCCGGCGGCCGTTATCGCCACAAGAAGGAAACCTATCTCGCGGCCATCGATCCGAATTTCGGTGGGTGCGGCCGCGCCATCACAGATGATGAAGGACGCTATGCCTTCCGCACCATCCGCCCCGGCGCCTATCCCTGGCCGAACGGCGTCAACGACTGGCGCCCTGCGCATATCCACTTCTCCGTCTTCGGCCATGGCTTTGCGCAGCGGCTGATCACGCAGATGTATTTCGAGGGCGATCCGATGATCTGGAAATGTCCGATCGTCGGGACGATCCCCGACAAACAGGCGATCGAGCAGCTGATTGCGCCGCTTGACTGGGGCAACACGATCCCGATGGATGCCCGCGCCTATAAATTCGATATCGTGCTGCGCGGTCGCCGGTCGACCCTGTTCGAAAACCGGCTGGAGGGCAATTGATGGTACAGGATCTCGGCTATCTCAAGGAAACACCGTCGCAGACGGCAGGCCCTTACGTCCATATCGGCCTGACGCCGAATTACAGCGAGATCGGCGGTGTCTACGAAACCGATCTCGGCTCTGTCATGGTGAACGACAAGACGCTCGGCGAGCGTATCACCGTGACGGGCAGGGTTCTCGATGGCGCGGGAGCGCCGGTCAAGGATGCCGTCCTCGAGATCTGGCAGGCCGATAGCGCCGGGCTTTATAGCAGCCCCTCGGAGCTGCGCGGCACGGCCGATCCGAACTTTACCGGCTGGGGGCGTTGTCCTACCAGCTCGACCGACGGAGTTTTCCGTTTCGAGACCATCAAGCCGGGCCGCGTTCCCTTCAAGGACGGCCGCAAGATGGCGCCGCACATCACCGTCTGGATCGTGGCGCGCGGCATCAACATCGGCCTGCACACGCGCATGTATTTTCCGGAGGAAGCTGCCGCCAACGCGGAAGATCCATTGCTTGCCCGCATCGAACACAAGGAGCGCTTGGCAACGCTGATCGCTCACAAGGAAGGTTCCGTCTACACCTTCGACATCCATTTGCAGGGCGACAAAGAAACGGTTTTCCTCGATATATAGGCCATGAGCGTTTCTCCCTTCGATCATCCCTTTCTGTCAGGCCTTCTCGGTGACGAGGAGATTGCGGCGTATTTTTCAGCCAAGGCCGACATCCGCGCCATGCTCTCTTTCGAAGCGGCACTTGCCGAGGTCGAGGCGCAGCATGGGTTGATCCCGCAGGAGGTGGCTGTGCATATCGCTAAGGTCTGCGCGGATTTCGAACCCGATCTACAAAGCCTGATGAGTGCAACGGCATCGGATGGCGTCGTCGTGCCGGATCTTGTTCGGCAACTGCGCAAGGCGGTCGGAGAGGATGTCGGCAAGCATGTCCATTTCGGCGCCACCAGCCAAGATGTCATCGATACCAGCCTGATGCTGCGGCTGAAGGCGGCGGTTTTCATCCTGAGCAACCGTCTTTTCGCCGTATCGTCCGCGCTCACCAAGCTGGATGAGCGTTTCGGATCGAACCGGCTGATGGGCCGCACCCGGATGCAGGCGGCGATCGCGATCACCGTGTCCGACCGGCTGCGGGCATGGCGCCATCCGCTCGATCAGTATCGCGACCGGCTGACGCAGGAGACTTTTCCGCTGCAGTTCGGCGGTGCGGCTGGCACGCTGGAAAA
Organism: Martinezella dioscoreae; assembly: GCF_009176305.1. GTDB lineage: Bacteria > Pseudomonadota > Alphaproteobacteria > Rhizobiales > Rhizobiaceae > Rhizobium > Rhizobium dioscoreae. The sequence continues at coordinate 639,097 of NZ_BLAJ01000002.1, forward strand.
ATTCGGGCCGAAAGCGGCGGAAATCAGAAGCTCGCTGGCGCAAGCGCTTGGTCTCACGGACGAGCCGCAATGGCAAAGCCAGAGAGCGCGCATTGCCGAGCTTGCCGGGCTCTTGTCCATGATATCAGGCAGCCTCGGCAAGATCGGCCAGGACGTGGCACTTCTGGCGCAGGCAGGCGAGGAGATAGAGCTTGCCGGCGGCGGCGGCTCCTCCGCCATGCCGCACAAGCAAAATCCGGTCGCGGCTGAAACGCTTGTCACGCTAGCTCGCTTCAATGCCGTCCAGCTTTCCGGCATTCACCAGTCGCTGGTACACGAGCAGGAGCGCTCTGGCGCCGCCTGGACATTGGAATGGTTGCTATTGCCGCCTATGGTGGTGGCAACGGCAGCTTCGTTGCGCCACGCGTTGCAACTGGTCGGTTCGATCAAGCGCTTGGGAACGACGGCCGAGTAGGATATTCGTCGCCATCCATAACTGAATCGGTATGGAAGCAAGGTTTTATTTCATTTTACATCACCATTTCTCATGAGAAATTGGCGATGATCAGAATTTGAATGATCAAGGGCAGCTCAAAAAGACGGCTGCCGGGAGGAGAGAAAATGAAACGGTTTGTCTTGGCCGCCATTGCGGCCGTTGCTCTTGGCGGTGCTGCCTATGCCGATACTATCAAGGTCGGCGTCATCGGTCCGTTTTCGGGTCCGTTCGCGCTGCAGGGCAAGAATTTCAAGGCTGGCATCGATGCCTATATGGCCGTCAATGGCAAGAAGGTCGGCAATGATGAGGTGGAGGTGATCTACCGCGACTTGCCTGCGGCCGATCCCGCCCAATCGAAGTCGCTCGCCCAGGAGCTCGTCGTCAAGGAGAAGGTCCAGTATCTCGCCGGCTTCTACTTTACCCCGGATGCGATGGCCGTGACGCCGATCCTCAAACAGGCCAATGTGCCGATGGTGATCTTCAACGCTGCCACTTCGGCCATCGTCACCAAGAGCCCGCTCGTCGTACGCACGTCCTTTACCACCTGGCAGACCTCAACGCCGATCGCCAAGGTTGCCTATGATGCCGGCGTGAAGAAGGTCATCTCCGTCGTCAGCGACTACGGTCCGGGCGTCGATGCCGAAAACGCGTTCAAGGCCGGCTTCGAAAAGCAGGGTGGCGAAGTGGTGCAGGCGATCCGCATGCCGCTCTCGACCAATGACTTCAGCCCGATCATGCAGCGCATCAAGGATTCCGGCGCGCAGGGCGTCTTCGCCTTCCTGCCCTCCGGGCCGACGACGCTCGGCTTCGTCAAGGCCTATAATGAGAATGGCCTAAAGTCTGCCGGCATCAAGCTCTTTGCGCCCGGCGACCTCACGCAGGAATCCGATCTGCCGGCGCTTGGTGATGCCGCGCTCGGCATGCAGACGACCTTCCATTATGCGATTTCGCATGACTCGCCCGAAAACAAGGCTTTTGTCGCAGCCGCCGACAAGGCAATCGGCAATCCGGCCGAGCTGACCTTCCCGGCCGTGGGTGCCTTCGACGGGATGCATGTCATCTACAAGATGATCGAGGCGACCGGTGGCAAGCAGGATGCGCAGAAGGCGGTCGATGCCGTGAAGGGCCTGTCCTGGGTCAGCCCGCGCGGTCCCGTCACCATCGATCCCGAAAGCCGGCATATCACGCAGAACATCTATCTGCGCGAGGTCGCCAGGGGCGATGACGGCAAATACTACAACAGGGAAATTCAGACCTTCGAGAAGCAGGGCGATCCCGGCCTTGCCGCTGCGAAGTAAGCGCTCCAGTACCTGATCCCCTGATCGGAAGATTCCGTTCAGGGGATGACGGCGGTGGCGCAACAACAAACCGGACCAGCGATATCAATGCAAACCGTGCTCAGCATAGCAGTCGATGCCTTCGCTTACGGCATGGTGCTGTTCGTCATCTCCATCGGCCTTTCCGTCACCATGGGGCTGATGCGCGTCGTCAATCTTGCCCACGGCGCCTTTGCCATGATCGGCGGCTATATCGCTTCCTATGCGGCGCGCGATCTAGGGCTTGGTTATGGCGCCGCCGTATTGCTGGCGGTCGTCGGCACCGTCATCATCTCCATTCCGATCGAACGGCTGCTCTATCGGCGCATCTATGGCGCGCCTGAATTGACGCAGGTGCTGATGACGATCGGCATCACCTTCTGCATCATCGGCATCGCCAATTATGTCTTCGGCCCCACCCTGAAGACGATACCGCTGCCTAGCAGCCTCCAAGGTTCGGTCGATCTCGGCTTCCGTACCATCGGCACCCATCGTATCTTCGCGATCACCTGCGGCCTCATCGTCGCCCTAGCCTTGTGGTACACGATCGAGAAGACCTCCTTCGGCGTGAAGCTGCGTGCCTCCGTCGATAATGCCGCGATGGCGGCTGCTCTCGGCGTCAGGACGGAAATCGTCTATGCGGTCAGCTTCGCCATTGCCGTCGGGCTTGCCGCCTTCGGTGGTGTCGTGGGTGCCGAGCTCCTGCCGGTCGAGCCCTATTATGCCCTGCGCTACATGGTGACCTTTCTCGTCGTCGTTTCAGTCGGCGGCGCGGGCTCGATTTCCGGCGCGCTGCTTGCCTGTCTCATCCTTGGCTGCATCGATACGACCGGCCGCTACCTCATGCCGGAATATGGGGAATTCTTCTTCTATCTGGCCGTCATTGCCATTGTCTGCGTCTTCCCGCGCGGCTTTGCCGGGAGAATGAAGTAACATGGCTTTGACGTTTGAAAGAGAGGCCGCTCCGCTCGTGACCAGACATCGCACACTTGGACAGGATTTCATCGCGGTGGCGGTCATCGCCCTGCTGGCTGCCGCCGGCTACCTGCTGTTTCCAGACAACCTTGCCCTCCTGACGCGCCTGATCGCGATCGCGCTTCTCGTTCTCTCGCTCGATCTCGTCACCGGCTATTGCGGCGTGGCGACTCTCGGCCATGCGGCGTTGTTCGGCGCGGGTGCCTATGCAGCCGGCATTGCGTCAGCCCATTACGGCATCAACGATCCCTTGCTGATGACGCTTGCCGGCATCGCCGGCGGCGCGGCTGCCGGGTTGATTTGCTCCATTGTCATTTTGAGAGCTCATGGCCTGCCGCAGCTCGTGCTCTCGATTGCGCTGATCTATCTCTTCCACGAATTCGCCAACAAGGCGTCGAGCTGGACAGGCGGCAGCGACGGCCTGTCGGGTATTTCAGCTGATCCGCTGTTCGGTGTTTTCGAATTCGATCTCTATGGGCATACGGCCTACTTCTATGGCGTGGCACTGCTGCTGATCGTGCTCGTGCTTTTGCGCTTTCTCGTGCGTTCGCCCTTCGGCATGCTCTGCCGCGGCATCCGGCAGGATCCCTTGCGCATCCGCGCCATGGGTGCCTCGCCGAAAGTAGCTCTCATCAAGATGTATGTCATTTCCGGTGCTGTTGCCGGCATCGGCGGTGCGCTGAATGCGATCTCTACGCAGGTCGTCGGTCTCGACAGTCTCTCCTTCACACAATCGGCCGAGGCTCTGGTCATGCTCGTGCTCGGCGGCACCGGATCGCTGTTTGGTGCGCTCGTCGGCACGCTGATCTTCATGCTCTTCGAGGATTATGTCTCCGCCGCCAACCCTTTCCATTGGCTGACGATCGTCGGCGCGCTTCTCATTCTCGTCGTTCTCTTCGCGCCCAAGGGTATTTACGGCACGGCGGCTGCCTATGTGGCCCGTCGTAGGGAGGTGCGGGCATGAGCGCGATTTTCGAAGTCAGCAATCTGAAGAAGGCGTTCGGCGGGCTGACGGTGACGAACAATGTCAGCCTATCCATGGCGCCGGGCGACCGCGTCGCTCTCATTGGCCCGAACGGCGCCGGCAAGACCAGCTTCGTCAATCTCGTGACAGGCAATCTGCAGGCGGATTCCGGTGAAGTCCGCATTGCCGGTCAGAACGTCAACAAGGTCGATGCCATCGGCCGGGTGAGGCGCGGGCTGGTGCGCTCGTTCCAGGTGACGCGGCTGTTTCAGGATATGACGCCAGCCGAGCATGTCGGCATGGCGGTGCTGCAACGGACCGGCCGTTCCGGTCGCATGTTCGGCAATTTCCTTGCCATGCGCGATGTCATGGCCGAGACGGCGGAACTGCTCGGCACGCTCGGCCTCACAGCTCTTGCGCATCGCAAGGTCAGCGAGATCGCCTATGGCCAGCAGCGGCTATTGGAAATTGCCGTTGCCATGGCGCTGAAGCCGAAAGTGCTTCTGCTCGACGAACCCGCTGCCGGCGTGCCGCAGAGCGATACCGGCCGCATTGAGCAGGCGCTGGCCGATCTGCCCGCCGATCTCGCCGTGCTCATGATCGAACATGACATGGACCTCGTTTTCCGTTTTGCCAAGCGCGTCGTAGTGCTCGCGGCTGGCACGATCATATTCGACGGGTCACCGAAAGACGTGACGCAGGATGCGCGGGTGCGCGAAGCCTATCTGGGGAGCTACGCCAATGCCGGCCACGCCGCTTGAAGTCGAAAATCTGTCGGCCGGTTATGGTCCGACACGGGTGCTGGAGGGCGTCTCCTTTTCCGTGCCGGCAGGCGGACGGCTCGCCGTGCTCGGCCGCAATGGCATGGGCAAGAGCACGCTGCTGGCCACGCTCGCCGGGCAGACCCGGCGCTATGATGGCCGCATCCGGCTCGGCTCGGCCGATATCGCCGGCTTACCGAGCGCACGCCGCGCTCATCAGGGCCTCGGCTATGTGCCGCAGACGCGTGACGTCTTTCCGACGCTGACGGTGGAGGAAAATCTGTCCGTCGGGCTGAAGGGGCGGCCGAAGGCCGCCCTGCAGGAAGCCTATGACATGTTTCCACGCCTGCAGGAGCGTCGCAGAAACCTCGGCGGCCAGCTTTCCGGTGGCGAACAGCAGATGCTGTCGACGGCCCGCACCATCCTCGGCCGGCCCTCAGTCCTGCTTCTGGACGAGCCGCTGGAGGGGCTTGCCCCCGTCATCTGCGAGGAACTGATGGCGGCCTTCGCCAAGCTTGCCAAGGCGGGCGACATGACGATCCTGCTGGTCGAGCAGCGCATCCAGAGCGCATTGGATTTTGCCAGCGCTGTCATTATTCTGGAGCGCGGCCGGCTGGCCTGGAAGGGTACACCCGAGGCGCTGGCCGCGGATCATCACGCGGTTGAACGCCTGCTCGGCGTTGGTGGCCTGCACTAGCACCTTTTACAACGGCCTCGCGCCCTTGCATTTCATGACGGTTCATCGCTCCGGGAACGGTTGCGCCGCCAGCCTATCTGGTCTGGCTGATCGCGACTTTGCCCTCGCTTGCCTCTTGGCCGACTCGACATACTGGTGGTGAAACGCGCCGCTATCGGCGATTCATGTTGACGACAAAACGTTGACGATTTATCGATATATTATCATCGTTGTTGGCGTCGTTCTGCTGGAGGCGGGTTTGTCGGAGAATATTTCGGGTCGTTGGGATTTCTGGATCGACCGCGGCGGCACCTTCACCGACGTTGTCGGGCGCGATCCGTCCGGCGCTCTCCACGCCCGCAAGGTCCTCTCTGAAAATCCGGAGGCTTACCGCGACGCAGCCGTTCACGGCATCCGCCTGCATCTTGGTCTTGGCAAAGGTGAGCCGGTTCCCGAAGGTGCAATCGGCGAGGTCCGCATGGGCACGACGGTCGCCACCAATGCTCTGCTCGAGCGCAAAGGCGAGCGCCTCGCCTTGGTAACGACGAAGGGTTTCCGTGACGCGCTGCGCATCGGCTACCAGGAACGCAAGAAAATCTTCGCGACCGAGATCGTCAAACCGGAAGCGCTCTATGAAGATGTCGTCGAGATCGAAGAGCGTGTGCTTGCCGACGGTACCGTCGAATTGGCTCTGGACGAAAAGGCCGCCGAAATGGCGCTGCGTGACCTTCTCGCCAAAGGTTATCGCTCCGTCGCCATCGTCTTCATGCATGCCTACAAGTTCCCGGCGCACGAGGCTGCCGTTGCAAGGATCGCAAGGTCGATCGGCTTCGAGCAGGTCTCGGTCAGCCATGAGGTTTCGCCGCTGATCAAGCTCGTCGGCCGCGGCGATACGGCTGTGATCGACGCTTATCTCTCGCCGGTTCTCGGACGCTATATCCGCCAGGTCTGTGATGAGCTCGATGTCGAGCGGACCGGCGCGCGCGTCATGTTCATGATGTCGTCGGGCGGGCTGACGGCGGCAGACATGTTCCAGGGCAAGGATGCCATTCTCTCAGGCCCCGCCGGTGGCGTTGTCGGCCTTGCGAAGACCGGTGAGCAGGCGGGCTTTGCCAATGTTATCGGCTTCGACATGGGCGGCACCTCCACGGATGTGGCGCATTTCGACGGCGAATATGAACGCGCCTTCGAGACGGAAGTGGCCGGCGTACGCGTCCGTGCGCCGATGATGCTGATCCATACCGTGGCCGCCGGTGGCGGCTCGATCCTGCATTTCGATGGCGATCGCTTCCGCGTCGGCCCGGATTCGGCCGGCGCCTTTCCGGGTCCGGCCTGCTATCGCAATGGCGGCCCGCTGGCCGTCACCGACGCCAATGTCATGGCCGGCAAGCTGCTGCCGGAATTCTTCCCCTCCATTTTCGGACCCAATCAGGACCAGCCGCTCGATGTCGAGACGGTGCGGTCCAAGTTCGCCGCACTCGCAGCCGAAATCGGCGATGGCCGCAGCCCGGAAGACGTCGCCGACGGCTTCATCCGCATCGCCGTTGCCAATATGGTCGAGGCGATCAAGAAGATCTCCGTACAGCGCGGCTATGACGTGACACGTTATGCGCTGAATTGCTTCGGCGGCGCCGGCGGGCAGCATGCCTGCCTGGTGGCCGATGCGCTCGGCATGAAGAGCATCCTTCTGCATCCGATGTCCGGCCTTCTCTCCGCGTATGGCATGGGGCTTGCCGATATCAGGGCAACGCGCCAGAAGGCGCTCGGCATTTCGCTTGATGATGCCGCACCCCTCGCCATTGCAGCGCTCGGTAGCGAATTGCGCGGCGAATGCGTGCCCGAGTTGGAAGCTCAGGGCGTTGCCACAGCCGAGATCAAGACGGTCCAGCGCGCCCATATCCGCTATGCCGGCACCGATACCTTGCTGGCGGTCGAGACGACTTTCCCCGGAATCGACGATCCCGCGCGGCTGCGCAGCCAGTTCGAGACGCTGCACAAGCGCCGCTTCGGCTTCGTTGCCGAGGACAAGCCTCTGGTCGTGGAGGCCGTCGAGATCGAAACGATCGGCGGTGCTGCTGCCGATATCGCAGTCGAGCTTGAAGCGGCGGCCGAGGGTGAGGCGCAAGCTGCAAGGCGCACCGCCTTCTACTCAAACGGCGAAAGTCACGATGCGGCTGTTGTCCTGCGTGAGGCAATCAAGCCGGGCCAGACTGTCACCGGCCCGGCCATCATCATCGAGCCGAACCAGACGATCGTCATCGAGGATGGCTGGCAGGCGCAGCTGACCGTCAAGGATCATATCGTCCTCAAGCGCATCAAGGCGCTGCCGGAGCGCAACGCCATCGGCACCAAGGCCGACCCCGTCATGCTGGAGATCTTCAACAATCTCTTCATGTCGATCGCAGAGCAGATGGGCATGACGCTGCAGAACACGGCCTATTCGGTCAACATCAAGGAGCGGCTGGATTTCTCCTGCGCCGTCTTCGATGCGGAAGGCAATCTGGTCGCTAACGCGCCGCATATGCCGGTTCATCTCGGCTCTATGGACGCATCCGTCGCGACCGCGATCCGCGAAAACACCGTCATTCATCCGGGCGATGTCTTCCTGATCAACGCCCCCTATAATGGTGGGACGCATCTGCCGGATCTCACGGTCTGCACGCCCGTCTTCGACGATGCCGGCCAGAAGATCCGCTTCTGGGTTGCCAGCCGCGGCCATCACGCCGATATCGGCGGTATCTCGCCGGGATCGATGTCGCCGCTTGCTACCCATATCGAGGAAGAAGGCGTCTATATCGATAATTTCAAGCTGCTCGATCGCGGCCGCTTCTGTGAAGCAGAGCTTACCAAGCTGCTGACGGGTGCCCGCTATCCTGTGCGCACGCTGGCGCAGAATATCAACGATCTCAAGGCGCAGGTCGCCGCCAATGAAAAGGGTGTCGCCGAGCTGAAGAAGATGATCGCACTCTTCGGCGAAGATGTCGTCGACGCCTATATGGGTCACGTTCAGGACAATGCGGCGGAAAGCGTGCGGCGTGTCCTCGATCGTCTGTCGGACGGCGAATTCAGCTATGAGATGGATCAGGGCTGCAAGATCGTCGTCAAGATTTCGATCGATAAGGACAAGCGCGAGGCGACGGTCGATTTCACCGGCACATCCGCGCAGCGCCCCGACAATTTCAATGCGCCGCAGCCCGTCACACGCGCCGCCGTCCTCTATGTCTTCCGTGTGCTCGTCGAGGCCGATATTCCGATGAATGCCGGCTGCCTCCGGCCGATCCGGATCATCATCCCCGAAGGCACGATGCTGACGCCGAAATATCCGGCTGCCGTCGTTGCCGGCAATGTCGAGGTCAGTCAGGCCGTGACCAACTGCCTGTTCGGCGCGGTCGAGGCGCTTGCCGCAGCCCAAGGCACGATGAACAATCTGACGTTCGGCAACGATGCCTATCAATATTACGAGACGATCTGCTCCGGCGCGCCGGCAGGACCGGGCTTCAACGGCGCCGATGCTGTGCACACGCATATGACCAACTCGCGCCTCACCGATCCCGAAATCCTCGAGACGCGGTTTCCCGTCGTGCTGGAGGATTTCCACATTCGTCCGAATTCGGGCGGGCGCGGCAAGTGGAACTCCGGCAACGGCACGCAGCGCACCATCCGCACGCGTGAGAAGTTGGAATTCGCGATCCTATCGGGCCATCGGCGTGTGGCGCCCTTCGGCATCAAGGGCGGCGAAGCCGGACAGACTGGCCGCAACTATGTCCTCCGCAACGATGGCAAGATCGAGGAACTGATCGGGTCGGCCCATACCGTCCTCGAAGCCGGCGAAGCCTTTACGGTCGTCACTCCCACCGGCGGCGGCTACGGAAAACGGGACGAATAGCAATGTGATGCCGGGTCGAGCGGCCTTGATCGCCCGGCTCGTCGAATCTGCCGGGCCTTAATCCGGTTCGAAGGAGTTTTCAGGTGACGTCCGAGGAAAAGAGCAAACGACGCGAGTTGATCGTATCATCGGCCCATCTTGCCGGCGGCAGCTCGCCGGCCTTGTCGGAGCTGGAATACGGGTCGATCCTCTTTTCCCATGCCTTCAATCGGTGGCTGGTCCGTTGCATGGCGGCGGCGGGCGTGCCTGGCCTTTCGCCGATCGAGATCCTGATCATTCATTCGGTGCGACACCGAGATAGACCGAAAACGCTCGCCGATCTCTGTCTCGTGCTCGACATCGAGGATACGCATGTTACCAATTATGCCATCAAGAAGCTCGAGGCGGCAGGCCTCGTCAAGAGCGGCAAGGCCGGCAAGGAAAAGACCATCCGGGTGACGGATAAGGGCTTGGACGCGCTGAAGCGCTATACCGAAATTCGCGAGCGGCTATTGGTTGAGGCAACGAAAGTATCGGGTCTCTCGCAAGACGATCTCTCCGATATCGCTTCGCATCTAAGGGCATTGTCCGGCTATTACGAACAGGCGGCGCGGTCGGCCGCCACGCTCTAGGATAGACGCGCGCAAGTCTCGGCCAAATCTTCTCAGTCTCTCGCACAGGTTCGCATCTCGTTGTGGTCTAATATAGATTAGCCCATCGGGACCACACGCAAATTCCCCCTCTTATCTATTCTGCCATTTCATACCTATATTAGGCCTGTGCGATCCGTTGGCGACAATCCGCCCAACGATCTGTGTCGGCTGACCGATGAGATCCAGTTTTTACCACTGCACGACTTTTAGAAATTGCTGGCTTCGCACGATAGCAAAAGTGTGCTTTTTTTGACCGAAAGGGGAATGGTGTAAAAACTTCCATGAACAACGATAGTTTTGAGCTGAAATTTTGGGGCGTGCGGGGGAGCATCCCTGTATCGGGACCGGAATTTGAGCGGTACGGCGGTAACACGTCGTGCATTGAGTTACGGCATGACGGCAGGCATATCTTGTTCGACGCAGGGACCGGTTTGCGCGAAGCGGCGGCATCCCTTGCCAAGGAGGAGGTCCGCAACATCGATCTCTTCTTCACCCATTCGCACTATGACCACATCATCGGCCTGCCTTTCTTCAACGCGATATACGATCCGCGCGTTAGCGTCGATCTCTGGTCGGGCCATCTGGCCGGCAAAACGACGACGCGGCAGCTGATCGGCCAATTCATGCGGCCGCCATGGTTCCCCGTCGAACCCGACATCTGTCGGGCGACGATGAATTTCCGCGATTTTGCCGCCGGCGACACGTTGAAGCCGCATCCCGGCATCGTCATTCATACGACGAGGCTGAACCATCCCGGCGGCTGTATCGGCTATCGCATCGAGTGGTCGGGGCGAGTGATCGCCATGGTCTATGATACCGAGCATGTGGCGGGCCGTCTCGACGAGGCGGCGCTTGAGCTGATGGCGGATGCCGACCTTGCCATCTACGATGCGACCTATCTCGAAACGGAGATGCAGAAATATCTCGGTTTTGGCCATTCTACATGGCAGGAGGGCATCAAGCTCGCGAAGAAGGCCGGTGCCAAGCGGCTTGCCATGTTCCATCATGCGCCCGGCCGGACGGACCGGGAACTAGATGACATGCAACGCGATGCGCAGAAGAGCTTCCCCGAAGCGTTCTTCGCCTTTGACGGGCAATCGCTGCAGCTCTGAGACACCGTTTGGCTAGAAGTGTCCGTTATTACACGGGGTAACAACCCTTTGACTGAAACGGCTTTCGGGAGGTTGAAGAGATGGCCGTCAAGCGAATGGACAATGTCGGAATCGTCGTCGAAGATCTGGCAGGGGCGATTGATTTTTTTCGCGAACTCGGCCTCGAGCTCGAAGGGCAGGCGACGATTGAGGGAGAGTGGGCCGGGCGTATCACCGGCCTAGGCGATCAGCGCGTCGAAATTGCCATGATGCGCACGCCGGACGGCCACAGCCGGCTGGAGCTCTCCCGTTTCCTTGCGCCGGCCGTCGTCGCGGATCATCGCAACGCCCCGGTTAACGCTTTGGGTTATCTCCGCGTCATGTTTGCCGTGGACGACATCGACGACACCCTTGAAAGGCTTCGTGCGCGTGGCGCGCAGCTCGTCGGCGAAGTCGTCCAGTATGGCGACGCGTATCGCCTCTGCTATATCCGCGGACCTGAAGGACTTCTCATCGGGCTCGCCCAGGAACTCGGCGCGTAGCTGAACGACTAATGTACGAAGTCACCGACCGGCCGCCATTCGATGGCGGCATGGTCGGCCGTCTCCTCAAACAGCGCCTCCACGAAATTCCAGGCGAGATCGTCATGGGCGAGATGGTGCGTCATCACCCCGATCGGTTCGTCGTGGCCGTCGAAACGGATCCGGAGCTCTTCCACGAGACGTCCGATTACTTCGGCATGCGGTAAACCACCACGTACGCCGTGCCATCTCATGATGTCGATATGGGTGTTGATCAAGCCGATGGGGGCCTGTTTTGCCAGTCCGAAAACGGAGACGGCGCGATAGCCGAAGGGGGCGAGATGTGGCAACAGCGCATCATCGATCCGGTTCCACGGCGGGACCAACAGCGGCACGAACTGTTGTGGGTAAAGGGTCTTCAGCTTATCGAAGCCGCGGTGCAGCTCGTCGAGCACGATCGACTGCGGCCGATGCAGACCGAGCTCCTGCTTCTTGGTTTCGTCAGGGGCATAGTTTTGATGCGTCCAGCCGTGCACTGTGGCGGTGATGTGGCTTTCCCGCGTCAGACGTTCGGCCAGTGCCTCGCCCGTCGGTCCCGGAATGATCGCCAGAGCCATCGGCACGTCGAAACGATTGGCAAGCGACAGAAGCCGGTCGAGGGCAGGGGTCGGCTCGATGGCGTCGTCGTCGCGGAACCAGAATTTTACCTTCCGTCCCGCCTCGCTCCATCGCCGCAGTTCGTCACGCACGGGCTGCCAATCGGCTCTATCGCTCATAATAGGTGTCTCCCAAATGGTTTCGAAGAATGGTTTCCAACCGCCGCGCTGCGGCGGTCAGCGAGCGCTCCTGATGCACGAAGTCATAGGCTGCGTCTGCCATGGTCTGCCGCAGGTTCTGATCGTTCAAAAGTCGAGCGATGGCACTGGCATAGGCCTCGATATCGCCCTCTGGTGTTAGAAGTCCGGTCTTGTCTGCCATCACCACCTCCGGCACGCCGGCCGTTGCCTGCGCGACGACGGGCAGGCCCGCCGCCTGCGCCTCCAGATAGGCGAGGCCATAGGCTTCGTTGCAGCCGGGCCAGACATAAAGGCCGGCGGCCGCCAGTTCTTGCGCGATCTCTGGGGTGGAACGCTCTCCGCGCCAGATGATGCGGCTTTCGCCGAATGTGGAAAACAACGACCTTGCCTCGGCCCGCATCGGCCCGTCGCCAATGATGGTCAGGATCCAATCCTGATCGCGGATAAGATCGAGCGCACCCGCCAGCATGGCGTAGCTGTCAAACTTGTCGCCCTTCCGTAGCATTGCCACTGTAATCAGCCGTCGCGGATCGGAGGAGGAGCGGGCGAAGGGTGCGGTATCGATGAAGGGCAGGAAGCGCTCGTAGCGGGCATCGGGGATCGCATCGAGCAAACCAAGCCGGTCCCGCTCGGTAAAGCACAGATTGACGGCGGCAAGCCTTACCGCATCGGCGATAAGGCGCTGGTTCTCGCTCCAGCCGGTCTCGTCATGACGGCGGGAGTAGGAGGCCTCGGCCGTAACATAGGGAATGCCCAGCGTGCTGGCGATGGGTGGACCGATGAGATCGGGTGTCTTGTAATAGGGATGATAGGTGAACCACAGATCGGGTGCCGCCTTGTCCCGCCATTGCTCCCGCAGTCGGCCCATCTCGCTCTCCGCCTGTCTGGCGATCTCCGCGCGTGGGCCGGCTTCCGGGGTAGGCGTGAAGCTGCGCAATTCGGAAGCGACTTCGACCTCATGCCCGGCCATCTTCAATACTGCGATGATCTGGCGCGCCATCAGCCGGTCGCCGGACGGGACCGGATGGGCAGGCGACTTCAAGGGAGCATAAAAGGCAATCTTCATGATGTCGTCGCACCGTTGACGATTAAGTGATGGCAGGAACCCGAATCGTGAGAGGATTGCCCGAATTCCGACCGGTTGCGTGACAATAAGGTCCCTGCTTCAAAAAGCCGCATCCTCGACAGTATGCGGTGTTGCGGCTACTGCATAATTCCTTAAATCGGAATCGATTTGAGGATAAAATTATGCCGCAGGTTAAAAGTGCTACAGCGATTTTTGCGCGTCATATATGACGCGCGCCGCTGTAGATGAATAGGCGATAGCCGTTTTCGGATCTGTTGTGAACGGGCAATATACATTGGGTTTGATGACCATCGAGGCAAGAAAGCCAATCATAACCGATCGCCTCGTGCGAAAGCTCCGTCTCGGCTCCGGTCTGATCGTTTTTGCTTTCGTCATCATGCATCTGGCCAACCATTCCCTCGGTCTGATCTCGCTCGGCATGGCCGAACGTGCGCAGCATTGGTTCATGGCGGTTTGGCGCAATCCGGTCGGAACCGTGCTGCTCTATGGGGCACTGATCCTGCATATCCTGCTCGTGCTGCGAATGCTCTACAAGCGCAGGACGCTTGTCATGCCCGCGGGCGAGGCTTTTCAGATCGTTACCGGTCTATTGGTCCCCCTCCTGCTGATAGACCATATCGTTGCGACGCGCATCGTTCATGAGGTCTACGGCTATCACGATACCTACAAGGCGATCGTGCGCAGCCTGTGGGTGACGTCGCCATTCAACGGTGTGCGCCAGTCGCTCGTCCTTCTGATCGTTTGGCTTCATGGGTGTATCGGCGTTCATTTCTGGCTGCGCTACCGCCCCTGGTACATGGCGATCGCGCCCGTCATGCTGTCGCTCGCCATTGTTCTGCCGATCCTCGCTTTGCTCGGCTTTGCCGCAATGGGCAAGACGGTGGCACATGAGGTCGCCCAGGAGGATGAGCGCGGCTATCCCGGCGGCTACTACAGCGACGTGCGAAGCTTCGGCGAGTCAGGCTCGGCGCCTGGCAGTAAAATGGCGGAAGACTTGTGGCCGTACCGCGCCGGATTTTATGGCGCCTTCAGCCTGTCGATCGCCGCTCTTTTCGCCTTCCGGGCACATCGCAGGCTAAAAGAACGGCAATATCAGGTCGCCATTCGTTACGCCGGCGGGGAAGTCGTGCACGCGCCGCGCGGCTTCAGCGTGCTCGAGGCAAGCCGTCTCGGCGGTATCCCCCATTATTCGGTCTGCGGCGGCAAGGGGCAATGTTCCACCTGCCGCGTGCAAATCATCGAGGGGGCGGAAAACCTGCCGCCGCCCGAGCCGTTGGAGCAGAAGACCCTGAACCGTATCGGCGCCACGCCGGATGTCAGGCTTGCCTGTCAACTGCGTCCAACCGGAAACGTCAGCGTTGTGCCGCTGCTGACGCCGATGGCCGAGGCGACGATTCCGGTCTACACACAAACGGCAAGTCCCGGCCGCGAGCGCGAGATCGTCGTCTTCTTCTGCGATCTGCGCCATTTCACGTCGTTGACGGAATCGCGGCTGCCTTTCGACATCGTCTTCCTGCTAAACCGCTATTTCGCGATCGTCGGCCGTATCATCGAAGAAAATGGTGGCCGGATGGACAAGTTCATCGGCGATGGCGCCATGGCGCTCTTCGGCCTTCGCACGACCCCGAAGGAGGCCAATCGCCAGGCATTGAAGGCCGCCGCCGCGATCATCCGCGAGATCGACAAGCTCAGTGCGGAGCTCGCTGATGAACTGGCTGCCCCACTCGAAATCGCCATCGGCATCCATACCGGCCTCGCTGTGGTGGGCTCGATGGGGTATGGCACCGTCAAGAACGTGACGGCAATCGGCGATACGGTCAACGTCGCCAGCCGCCTTGAAAGCGTCGCCAAGGAGTTCAATACCGCGCTCGTCTTTTCAGAACCGGTGGCGCAGCTTTCGGAAGCAGATATTGCCGGCACAGAAAGCCGGGAGATTGCCGTCAGAGGCCGGGGTGAGCCCTTGCGGGTCTACATCGTTTCGAAAGAGGCGAGCGCCCACTTTGCCTGATTTTCAGAGCGTGGCGGCATCGTCGACCTTGTCCGTTTGCAATGCAATGGCGCCGGTGTAGAGATGGCGCTCATGTTCGACCGTAGGATTCTCACAAAAAAATACTGGAGACGGGCTTTTCGCCGCAAGCGGGATGCGATCGCCACGCGCTTCTTCGACACCAGGCTGGGCCGGGATATCCTCGTCAGTGCGATTGGGCCTCGCGTCAAGATGATGACGGTCGATTGCGGGGATCACGTCCTCAGTTTCTCGCCCGCCGACTACATCGGCCGCAAGGTTTTTCGCAAAGGGCATTTCGAGCGCGACCATGTCGACCGCTTGCTGAGCGTATTGCGCGAGCGCGGCTTACTGCGCAAGGGCTCGGCGCTCCTGGAACTTGGCGGCAATATCGGCACGCAGACCTGCTATTTTGCCTTGAGCGGCGCCTATGATCGTATCGTCAGCGTTGAGCCGGATCCGCGCAATTTTCGCCTGCTGGAGGCCAATATCGCCGACAATAGCCTGCAGAAGATGGTGACGGCGGTCAATTGCGCCGCCGGCGATCGCGAGGGGCAGCTCGATTTCTATCTCAACCACAAGAATCATGGCAAGAGCAGCGCATTGCGGCAGAGCGCGACCGACGAGAAGATCTCGGTGCCTGTCCAGCCGGTCGGCGATATTCTCCTGCAGGCAGGCGTCGATTCCGCCGATATCGGGCTGATCTGGATGGACATCGAGGGCTATGAGCCGGTTGCCTGTCGTTCGATGGGGGCGCTGATGGCCCGCAAAGTGCCGCTTTATATGGAATTCACCCCGGCCTTCTACGGCAAGGATCAGACCAAAGACTTCATCGCCGATCTCGCCGGACACTATAGCGAATGTCTTGCGTTCTTCGAAGACGGCGAGCAGGTCATGAAAGTGGTCGAACTGCCGGTCGAAGGCGAACAGTTCGACGTTCTGTTTCTGCACTGAGCCTATTTGCGCCGATAGATGAAATAGCGGCCGTCCTTGACGGTCGAGGGCAGGGGCAGCGCCTCGAGATCTGGATGATCGAGAGGAAGGCCGCTGACCGCAAGCCCGCCCGGTGCCAGCACCCCAGCCATGATCTCGGGCAGCCAGGTCAATGTTATTGCATCCTTGTCTTCGTAGCCGGTGCCGATATCGGCATGGGCGAGCGAGGCATTGGCGCCGATGAAGGTTTTCGCCGTGTCCCTGATCTCACCGAGCACAAGATCGTCGGCCGACGGCATCGAAGGACCGTAGGCATTGACCGTCCGGTCGAAGGCAATGATGCGGCGATCGGGAAAAAGTTCGCGCAGGTGATCGAAGGTGCGGCCATTGCCAAGACCGAGCTCCAGCACGGGGCCGGCAAGCGTTCTCACCTCGTTGGCAACGGTATTGAGGATATCGCGCTGCGCGCTGAGGCGGCGAATGAAACTATCGAGGCGGCTCATCGTATTTGAAGTATCCTTGGCGTCTTGTGCCTCTCCCGCAGTGGGCGTAGCACGGCGGGCATTGCGGCGTCGACCACCCGCTAGATTTTCGGCGCATTTGCTGTAGGGATAGATTGTCGCGGCGCTCAATGAAGGGGGACATCATGGCCGAGCCATCCAATGATGATTTCTTCCATAAGCTTGCGGGTTTCACGCATTTCGAAGGCGTGACGGACAGCGCCAATTACCAGCCCCTACCGGATGACTGGCTGATTGCGATCGCCGATATCGTCAGCTCCACGAAGGCGATTGCCGCCGGACATTACAAATCGGTCAATATGGCAGGCGCCAGCGTGATTTCCGCCGTACTCAACGCTTTGGACCGAGGCGACTATCCCTTCGCCTTCGGCGGGGATGGTGCATTGGTCGCCGTCCCGCCTTCCGGCGCGGAGCGGGCGCGACAGGCGCTTGTGGCGGTACGAGGCTGGGTGATGGAGGAGCTGCAACTCGATCTGCGCACGGCTTTGGTGCCGATGAGCGCCATTCGCGGGGAAGGGTTCGACGTGCAGGTCGCGCGGTTCAACCCGAGCGACCATGTTTCCTACGCCATGTTTTCCGGCGGCGGCACGAGCTGGGCGGAACGACAAATGAAGGCAGGACGCTTCATCGTCGAAGCCCAGCCGGAGAAGGAGGAGCCAGATCTCACGGGTCTTTCCTGTCGTTGGAACCCGATCAAGGCGCAAAATGGCGAGATCGTCTCCATCATCGCCATTCCCGGCGAGGGTGGAAACGGTCCGCAATTTCAGCAATTGGTCGCCGATATCATCGCGATTTCCGCAGAGCAGAGCCGCGACGGCCACCCTGTCCCGGTCGAAGGTCCGACGCCGGCATTGAGTTTCGGTGGCGCCGATATCGAAGCGCGGGCTTTGGCCACCCCGGCCAATCGCTGGTGGCGCAAGCTTGCAATTGACGCGCAGGTCATTCTGTTGTGGGTTCTCTCTAAGTTCGGAGCGAGGGCTGGAAGCTTTGATGTCAAGATCTACCGGCGTGATCTCGCGGCGAATTCCGATTTTCGCAAGTTCGACGATGGCCTGAAAATGACGATCGATGTCGACGCCACGCATCTTGAGCGTATCGAGGCGCGCTTGCGTCAGGCCGAGGCGGAGGGTGTCTGCCGTTTTGGTCTGCATCGCCAGGATAGCGCATTGATGACCTGTTTCGTGCCGACCCCGCTGATGCGCGACCACATGCATTTCATCGACGGGGCGAGCGGGGGTTATGCGATGGCGGCCATGGCGCTGCGGGAAAAGAGGCCGCTCGAGCTTGCCGCGAGCGAGTGATCTTCGATTGCCACGCGCAGCTGGCCATGGGTTTCAGTCGTGATTTTTATCGACCCATTTCGGTTTAGCCCATTGTTTCAGCTGAATATGCGCCTTATCTGAAAGAGAACAAAACGAGAGTCGCCGATTGCGACGGCTGTCGTTGTGCTGCATTTCTGGTGCGGGGGCGTGAGAGATGCAGTCGATTTTTCTGGTGCCTGCGCGATCCAGGGGTAGCAAGGGAACGCGCTGGTGCCGTTGAATGATTGTTTCATCCAGCCTTGAACGATAGGCCGGAAATTCCGGAAGTGGACGTCGGCGAAAGAGCCGGTGCTCCATGGCCGGCGAGACATCGGGCATTGCAAGATAGGCCGCGGGGACAATGACTATCCATTCGAGTGTTTCTGATCTTCTTCTCGATAAAGTAGCGGAATGGCTGACACAGGCGGCGCTCACGGGCGAAAACCTGGAGACCATCATTCGCGGCTTCTGCGAACGCATGGCTGCGACGGGGATGCCGCTCAAGCGCGTGCATTTGACCTTTTCCATGCTTCATCCGCTCTATGATGCGCTCGGCTTTACCTGGCGGCGCGCCGGCGGTCTGATGATCGAGGGCTATCGGCATGGGAACGAGAAACCGGAACGCTTCGTGCAGAGCCCCTACTATTACCTCTTGTCCAACAATCTTCAGCACCTGCGTCGCCGGATCGATGTCGACGGCGCGGTCGAATTTCCGATTTTCGAGGATCTGCGCAAGGAGAAGGTCACCGACTATATGGCCTTTGTGCAGACTTTCGGCGCAGGCTCGGTGCAGGGGATGATGGGTTCCTGGTCGACCGACAGCATCGGCGGTTTTAGCGAAGAGATGATCGGCGCGCTGATGCGCATGCAGAACCATCTGGCCATGGCCGCCAAGATGGCGGTCCTCGGCAAGCTCGCCAACAATATGCTGACCACCTATCTCGGCGGCGATGCCGGAAAGCGCGTGCTGAACGGCCAGATTCGCCGCGGAGACGGCGAGACGATCCGCGCGGCCCTCGTCATGGGCGACATGCGGCAATCCACGGTTTATGCCGAAAAGGAAGGGCGCCAGGCCTATATCGATACGCTCAATGAGTTCTTCGACGCGATCGCGGCGCCGTTCAATCGCAATGGCGGCGAAATCCTGAGCTTCCTTGGCGACGGATTTCTCGCCGTCTACCCATGCGGGCGGCACAAGGACCCGTCAAAGGTGGCTTGCGAAGCCGCACTTTCGGCTGTTTTCGAGGCGCAACGCCGTGTCAAGGCACTCAACAGCGATCGCCAGTCGCGCAATTTGAGCGAAGTGCGCTATGGGATCGGCCTGCATGTCGGCAACGTCATGTTCGGCAATGTCGGCTTGAGGGACCGGTTGACGTTTTCCGCATTCGGCGCGGCGGTCAATGAGGTCGAGCGCCTACAGTCGCTGACCAAGAAATATGGGACCGAAGTCGTCGCGAGCCAGGCATTTTCCAGCTACACCGATTGCGAATGGGGAAAACTTGGAGAGGAGAAGCTGCGCGGCGTGCGTCAGCGCTTCACCGTCGTCTCCCCGAAAGCCGCGACGCCATCCAATGGCGCGCTCGAGATCTTTCAGGAGGCGGCACCAGACAGCCTCTCCGAGGCCGAACAGGTCATTCTCTTGCATAGGGACGCCAAGAAGTTCGAGAGCCGTCTTCAAGTCGAAAACCTGACTCCGTGACTGCGCATGCCTCGCGCTTCAGCATAAGCCGATATATCACTGGAAAGGCGACAGTTTTTTTACAGTCTCCGCATTGCTTTGACCAGCTAGACACCCGTTATGGCCTACGTTAGTGTGCCGTCCAAGGCCACAAAGGTCATGTGAGCGGGAAGTAATATGTATGGCGTCAGGGACTGATCTACTGCGTATCGAGAACCTCGACGTCTCGTTTTCCCTTTACGGAGATAGTCTGCGCGTCGTCAAGAATGCCGGCTTGAGAGTGCTTCCAGGCAAGGTTACGGCGCTCGTCGGCGAATCCGGCTCCGGCAAGTCGATCATCAGCCAATCGATCATGGGCATCCTCCCAACGGCGGCAAAGGCGACGGGCCGGATTCTCTTCACCGATCCGCTCAACGGTCAGACGACCGATATTCTCCAGCTGCCGCGCGACGGCGCCGCGATCCGCGGGCTGCGTGGCGCGCGCATGGCAAAGATCTTCCAGGAGCCGATGACCTCGCTGTCGCCGCTGCATACGGTCGGCAACCAGATCAGTGAAGCGCTTCGCATTCACAGCGCGGGCACCAGTAGAGCAGAGCAGCGCGAAAAGACGGAAGAGATGCTGAACCTCGTCGGCTTTCAGGACCCGGTTCGCACTTTCGACATGTATCCCTTCGAGCTTTCCGGAGGCATGCGTCAGCGCGCGATGATCGCCATGGCGCTGATCTGCAATCCGGCGCTGCTGATCGCCGACGAGCCAACGACGGCATTGGATGTCACCATCCAGGCGCAAATCCTCGGACTGCTGCGCAATCTCCAGCAGACGTTCAACATGGCAATGTTGCTGATCACCCACGATCTCGGCGTGGTTGCGAACATGGCCGATGAGGTCGTGGTCATCTATCACGGCGAGATCATGGAAGCAGGTCCCGTCGAGACGATCTTCCGTCAGCCGCAGCATCGCTATCTGAAGGCGCTGATGTCGGCGGTGCCGCATTTCGACATGAAGCCGGGAGAGCGATTGAAATCTTTGCGGGATGTCCCGGTCAATCTCGGCACTTTCTCGGGGAAGAAGAAGCTTATCGGCAACGGTGTGCCGGCTACGGGCACCGCACCCGATGTCCTGCTCAGCGTGCGCAATCTGACCAAGACCTACACCTCGAAGGCCGGCGGGCTTTTCGGGCGACGGGATGGCACGAAGTTCCGTGCGGTCGATGATGTCAGTTTCGATATTCGCCGCGGCGAATGTCTCGGCCTGGTCGGAGAAAGCGGTTGCGGCAAGACGACCGTCAGCAAGATCCTGATGCGGGGTGTTACCGCCGATAGCGGTTCTGTCACCTTCGATGACGGCAGCGGCAAGATCGATGTGCTTGCCGTCAAGGGCGATGAATTGATGGATCTGCGCACGAAGATCCAAATGGTTTTCCAGGACCCGGTCTCTTCGCTTTCTCCGCGCATGACCATCCGCAACATCCTGAGCGAACCCCTGGAAATTCACGGGCATGGTGACAGCGCTGAGCGCAAGGAGAAGGTGACGGCGCTGATGCAGGCGATCGGGCTCGATAGGCACTATCTGAGCCGCTATCCGCACAGCTTTTCAGGCGGCCAGCGCCAGCGCATCGGAATTGCGCGCGCATTGGCGCTTGGGCCAAAACTTCTGATCCTCGACGAGCCCGTCTCGGCTCTCGACGTGTCCGTCCAGGCGCAGATCCTCAATCTCCTCAAGGATCTGCAGAAAGAACTCGGCCTGACCTATCTGTTCATTTCGCATAATCTGGCGGTGGTCGACTATATGGCTGATCGGATTGCCGTCATGGCGCGTGGACGCATCGTCGAAATCGCGCCGCGCGAGATCATCCTGCGCGATCCCGTTCATCCCTACACGCGCTCGCTGCTTGCGGCGGTGCCATTCCCCGATCTGGACCGGCCGCTGGATTTCTCCGCCCTGGGCAGCGAAGGCGCCGCAGCCAAGCAGAAATGGGGGCCGCAATTCTCCGAGGGAGCGGACGGAGATCTGGCCTATGCCGATTTGGGTGGGGGACATTTCGTGCGCGCCCGCCGGGGTCTCGGTGCCCGGGAGCTGCGCAAATGATCAATCGGCGCACTTTTCTTGGCCTTTTGGCCTCTACCGTTCTGCCTCAGCCCGTTCTCGCAGCCGACATCGACAACGAGCCGGAATATTTCGCCGATTGGCTGAGGGCGGGTCAGATGCCGCACCTTGCCAGGCGTTTGCCGAACTTCCCCCGCGTCGTCAATGTCGCGGCCATGGGCCGCATGCCGGGCCGTTATGGCGGCTCCGTGCGCACGCTCATCGGCAGCCAGAACGATATCCGCCTCATGACCATCTATGGCTATGCTCGCCTGGTTGGTTATGACAGCACGCTGACGCTTCAGCCGGATATTCTCGAGTCCTTTTCCGCCGTCAACGATATGGTGTACACCTTCAAGCTGCGCGAGGGCCATAAATGGTCCGACGGGCAGCCGTTTACGGCCCATGATTTTCGTTACTGGTGGGAAGACGTCATCCTCAACAAAGAGCTAACGCCCGGAGGAGGCGCGCTGGAACTACGCCCGCACGGTAGTCTGCCGCGTTTCGAGCTGATCGACGACTTGACGGTGCGCTATTCCTGGGATGATCCCAACCCGAATTTCCTGCCGATCCTGGCCGCGCCCCAGCCGCTCGTCATCGCCGGGCCGGCGCATTATCTTAAGCAGTTCCACAAGAAATACCAGGACAGCATTCGTCTTTCCTCGCTGATGAAGGAAAACCGGGTGAAGAAATGGCAGGATCTGCATATCAAGATGGGCCGCTCCTACCGGCCTGAAAATCCCAATCTGCCGGTACTCGATCCATGGAAAAACACGACAGCGCCGCCGGCCGAGCAATTCGTATTTGAACGCAACCCCTATTTCCATCGCGTTGACGAGAACGGGCGGCAGCTGCCCTATATCGATCGCATGATCCTGAACATCAGTTCTTCGGCGATCATCGCCGCCAAAACTGGTGCGGGGGAAAGCGATCTACAGGCGACCGGCATAGACTTCAATGACTATACGTTCCTTAAGGAAGCGGAAAGGCGCGATCCAAGCAAGATCAAGGTCGATCTCTGGAAGGCGGCGCGCGGGTCACGCGTTGCCCTGTACCCCAATCTGAATAGCGCCGATCCAGTCTGGCGCGATCTCTTGCGCGATGTTCGGGTGCGCAGAGCGCTGTCGCTTGCGATCGATCGTCACGAGATCAATATGGCGGTCTTCTACGGCCTCGGTACAGCAAGCGCCAACACGATGTTACCCGACAGCCCGCTTTTCAAACCCGAATATGCCTCTGCCTGGATCGAGCACGATCCGGATCAGGCCAATGCTCTTTTAGACGCTGCCGGCCTGGACAAACGAGATGAAGACGGCATCCGTTTGCTGTCGGATGGCCGGCGAATGGAGATTACCGTTGAAACCCCGGGCGAAAGCACGCTCGATTCCGACGTCCTCGAATTGGTGACGGATCACTGGCGCAAGATCGGCATTGCGCTTTTCATTCGCGTGTCCCAACGTGATGTTTTCCGCAGTCGCGCTATGAGCGGCCGCATTCTGATGTCAATGTGGTTCGGCCTCGACAATGGCGTGGCGACGGCCGACATGAATCCGGGCGAATTGGCGCCGACGGCCAACGACCAGATGCAATGGCCGCTTTGGGGCATGTACTATCTCTCGCGCCAGACGCAAGGGGTGGCTCCAGATGTGCCGGAAGCAGTCGAGTTGGTCAAGCTCCTGGGCGAATGGGAAGAAGCTGCCTCCTCCTTCGAACGTGCCGAAATCTGGCACAAGATGCTAAAGATTTATACGGATCAAGTGTTCTCCATCGGCTTGGTCAACGCCACCTTGCAGCCGATCGTGCATTCGGCCCGCATGCAGAATGTGCCGGAAAAGGCGCTTTACGGCTTCGACCCGACCTGCCTGCTCGGCGTGTACATGCCGGACACCTTCTGGATGAAGGAGGAACGCCGGAATGCTTAAATATATCCTCTGGCGCACCGCCGTGATGATCCCGACCTTGGTCATCATCTCCATGTTGGTCTTCACCATCATCCAGTTGCCGCCCGGCGATTTCTTCGATAGCCAGATCGCCGAACTGCGTGCTCAAGGCGACACCGCCAATCTCCAGGATATGGAGAATCTTCGCCACGAATACGGGCTCGACCAGCCATTGCCGCTCCAATACCTGCATTGGGCCGGCGGCATGCTGCATGGCGATTTCGGCTATTCCTTCGAATATCAGCTGCCGGTATCGGATGTCGTCGGCGACCGGCTCTGGCTGACAATCCTCGTGTCGATGACAACAATTCTCTTGACCTGGCTGATCGCTTTTCCGATCGGCATCTATTCCGCCACCCATCAATATAGCTGGGGCGACTACGGCCTGACCTTTCTTGGCCTGCTCGGCATTGCCATCCCGAATTTCATGCTGGCGCTGATCCTGATGTATTTCGCCAATGTGTGGTTCGGCGTGTCGATCGGCCATCTGATGGATCAGCAATATCTCTCGCAGCCGATGAGCTGGGAAAAGGCGCGCTCGATCCTGTCGCATCTGTGGATTCCGGTCATCATCGTCGGCACGGCAGGAACGGCGGGCATGATCCGCCGCCTTCGCGCCAATCTGCTCGACGAGATGCAGAAGCAATATGTCATCACGGCACGGGCAAAGGGGTTGCACCCCCTGAAGGCTCTGGTGAAATATCCGCTGCGCATGGCGCTGAACTTTTTCGTCGCCGATATCGGCTCCATCCTGCCGTCGATCATTTCGGGCGCTGAGATCACCGCCATCGTGCTGTCGCTGGAGACGACCGGCCCGATGTTGATCCGGGCCCTGCAAAGCCAGGACATGTATCTTGCCGGTTCATTTCTGATGTTTCTCGCCTTCCTCAATGTTATCGGCGTGTTGATCTCGGATATCGCGCTCGGCTTTCTCGATCCCCGCATCCGCTTGCAAGGCAGGAGCACAAAGTGAGCGTATCCCTGCCAAAACCCGGGGCTCCCCTGGAGCATTACGTCTCGAACGCGGATTTCGACCCGGATCAGTTCGAAGCCATGTCGGCCGGCCAGCAGCGCTATTACATGGCTTCTCAGAAGAAGCTGATGTGGTGGAAGTTCAAAAAGCACAAGCTTGCGCTTGCATCAGGCATTTTCCTGCTGCTGGCCTATGGCATGATCGTCATTGCCGAGTTCCTCGCTCCCTATGGGCTGCATACCCGCAACGTCGATTACATCCATTCGCCGCCGCAGGCGGTGCACTTCTTCAACAACGGAGAGTTTGTCGGACCGTTCGTATACGGCCGCAAGATGACCCTCGATATCGATACGCTGCGCCGGGTCTATATCGATAATCCCTCGGATGTACAGCCGATCCGCTTCTTCTGTCGGGGCGACGCCTACCGATTCTGGGGACTGGTGGATTCGAACGTCCATCTGGTCTGTCCTGCGGTCGGCGGGCAAATGTACCTACTGGGAACCGACCGGCTGGGCCGCGACGTGCTGTCGCGCATCATCTATGGCGCGCGCATATCCCTGACCATCGGGCTGATTGGCATTACGGTCAGCTTCGTGCTCGGCATCGTCATCGGTGGTCTGGCGGGCTATCACGGCGGTCTTTTCGATCTCCTCGTTCAGCGCGTGATCGAGGTGCTGCAATCACTGCCGAGCCTGCCATTGTGGATGGCGCTGGCGGCGATCATGCCCGTGAGCTGGAGTCCGATCATCGTCTATTTCGGCATTACCATTATTCTCGGCATTCTCGACTGGACCGGCCTTGCACGCGCCGTGCGCTCGAAGCTTCTGTCCCTGCGGGAGGAAGACTACGTGCTCGCCGCGCAATTGATGGGCGCAAGCACACGCCGCATCATCGGCCGTCATCTCGTTCCCGGCTTCATGTCGCATCTCATCGCCACGGCGACGATCTCTGTTCCCAGCATGATTCTCGGCGAAACCGCCCTCAGCTTCCTCGGATTGGGGCTTCGCCCGCCAATCACGAGCTGGGGCATTTTGCTGACCGAGGCAAGAAGCGTCAGCGTCATCGCCTTCTATCCATGGCTCCTTTTCCCTATGATCCCGGTGATTTTGGTCATTCTGGCGTTCAACTTTTTAGGAGACGGCTTGCGCGATGCCGCCGATCCCTACAAATAGCAGGATGAACGGCGAAGACAGGATTGCAATTCGAGAAGCGGCCCGCGGATGTCGTTTGCCGACATACCGCGTATAACTTTCACCCCCAGAGGTTTTTGCCTATGAAGCGGCGCTTAGAAGATGCTCGAATCCTCATGTATAGCCATGACACGTTCGGTCTCGGCCATCTGAGGCGGTGCAGAACGATTGCCCATGCGCTTGTCGAGGACTATCGCGGCCTGAATGTGCTGATCATATCCGGCGCGACGATCGCCGGCGCATTCGATTATCGCGCCCGTGTCGATTTCGTCAAAGTGCCGAGCGTCATCAAGCTGCGCGACGGCGAATACACGTCTATGGCGAGCCATGTCGCATTGCAGGAAACGCTGAAGATGCGGCAATCGATCATTCGCCACACGGCCGAAACCTTTCAGCCCGATGTTTTCATTGTCGACAAGGAGCCGATGGGGCTGAAGGGCGAGGTCGAGGAAACGCTGACCTATCTCAAGGCGCGCGGCACGACGCTCGTACTCGGCATGCGCGACGTCATGGATGCGCCGCATCTCCTGGAAGCCGAATGGAAGAAGAACAACGTCCTGCAGAAGATCGATCAGTTCTACGATCGCGTCTGGGTCTATGGCCCGCCGGACTTTCACGATCCGCTCGTCGGCCTCGACGTTCCCCCCGGCGTGCGCCGGAAGATGGAGTTCGTCGGCTTCCTGCAGCGCAGCGTTTCCACCCTGGGCACGAAGTCGGAACATGTACCTGACGAGGATTATATCCTGGTGACGACTGGCGGCGGCGGCGACGGCGCCGATCTCGTCAGCGATGTCATTGCCGCTTTCGAAGAGGATGGCTCTCTCACGCAGAAGACGCTGATCGTGCTCGGCCCCTATATGCCAGCCAAGGAACGCGGTCAGCTTTTGGAACGCGCGAGCAAGATCGACTGTCTGCAGGTCATCGAGTTCGATAACAAGATGGAAGAGCTGATTGCCGGCGCCAAGGCCGTTGTCGCCATGGGCGGCTATAATACCTATTGCGAGATCCTGTCCTTCGACAAGCCGGCGCTGATCATTCCGCGCACGCGGCCGCGCGAGGAGCAGCTCATCCGCGCGCAGCGGGCAAGCGAACTCGGCCTCGTCGACATGCTGCTGCCGGAAGAATCGGCCGATCCGAAGCAGCTTGCCGCTGCGCTGAAGCGCCTGCCGAACAGGGCGCCACCTTCGGCGAGCAACAGCAACATGCGCCTGGAAGGGCTCGTGCATATTTCGCGCACCGTCGGCGAATGGTTCGATGACCGCGAGCGCTATACGCCGCTATCGATCGTTGCCGAGTAGATCACCGGAACCTGTCGATGCGGAAGAAAATACTGGTGGTCCTGAAAGGCTATCCTCGCCTGTCGGAAACCTTCATCGCGCAGGAGCTGCTCGGCCTGGAAAAGGCTGGCTTCGACCTGACGCTGATTTCGATGCGCAAGCCTACGGATAAGAAGCGCCATCCCGTCCATGACGAGATCAAGGCGCGTGTCGTCTATCTGCCCGAATATCTGCACAACGAACCGTTGAGGGTGCTTCGCGCCTTCTTTGCCGGTATCGGCAAGCCCGGGTTCAAGCCGCTCCTGAAGCAGTTCTGGACCGATCTCAAGCGGGATACCACCCCTAACCGCGTGCGGCGCTTCGGTCAGGCCTTGGTGCTGGCGCATGAATGGCCCGATGGCGGCGAATGGCTGCATGCGCATTTCATCCATACGCCTGCCTCGGTGACATCCTATGCCAGCGTCATGACCGGCATTCCCTGGACGTGTTCGGCCCATGCCAAGGATATTTGGACGTCATCGGACTGGGAGCTTTCGGAAAAGCTTGGCCGCGCGCGCTGGACCGTGACCTGCACGCGCACCGGTTTCGAACACATGCGCGATCTGGTCGGAGCGGACGACAAGGTTCATCTGAGCTATCACGGGCTGGATCTGGATCGCTTCGGCTCCTTCACCGGCGAACATTCCAGCCGCGATGGCAAGGACGCTTCCGATCCCGCTTTTATCCTCAGCGTTGGACGTGCGGTGGAGAAGAAGGGATACGACGTGCTGTTGAAGGCGCTGGCATTGCTTCCCGGCGATCTCAACTGGCGCTTTACCCACATTGGCGGCGGAGATGGCTTGACGAAACTCAAGGCATTGGCTGATACGCTTGGCATCGCCGACCGCATCACCTGGAAGGGTGCGCTGGCACAGGAAGACGTGCTTGCCCAATATCGCCAGGCCGATATCTTCGCGCTCGCCTGCCGGGTGGCCGCCGACGGTGATCGTGACGGACTGCCGAACGTGCTCGTTGAAGCCTCTAGCCAGCGCCTTGTCTGCGTTTCCACCGATGTCTCCGGCGTTCCCGAACTCCTCGAAGATGGTGCGAACGGTCTTGTCGTTCCTCCGGAGGATCCGCAGGCGCTCGCCGTCGCGATGGAATCCGCCATTCGCAACCCGGCACTGCGCCACAGGCTGGGCGAAGCGGCCGAAAGACGGGTGCGCGAGCATTTCGACTATCACGCCAGCATCCGGCAGCTGACGGGGCTGTTCGAGGAGCAATGGCAGAGAGAAGATCAATGGCGGAAATCCGCATGACAACCTCGCATAGCCTACCGTTGCGGGTCTTTTTCTACGTTCAGCATCTGCTTGGCATCGGCCATCTGGCGCGCGCGAGCCGCATCGCCAGCGCGCTGGCGCAAGACGGCTGCCAGGTGACGGTGGTCACCGGCGGCCTGCCGGTAAACGGCTTCCCGGGGGCGGATGTTACCTCCGTCACATTGCCGGCCGTGGTTGCGAGCAGCGCCGGCTTCTCCGGTCTTGCCGATCAGTCTGGCAATGCCGCCGGCGAGGAGTTCCTGTCTCGGCGCCGCGACTTGTTGCTGGAGGCGTTCCGGCAGGCGGCGCCCGATGTCGTCATCATCGAGGCCTTTCCCTTCGGTCGCAGACAGATGCGTTTCGAGCTTCTGCCGCTGCTCGATGCCATTTCTGAAGCCGATCCGAAGCCGAGGCTCTACACCTCGGTGCGGGACATTCTGCAGCAGCAGAAGAAACCGGGGCGCGACGAAGAGACGGTCGGCCTGCTTCGCGATCATTTTGATGGCGTGCTCGTCCATGGCGATCCGCATTTCGTCCGGCTGGAAGAGACCTTTCCCCTGACCGAGGCGATCGCGGACAAGATTGTCTACACGGGTCTTGTCGCACCCGCTTTGCCACCGGAACCAGTCGAAACCTTCGACATCGTCGTTTCAGCCGGCGGCGGCGCTGTCGGGCGCGACCTTATCCGCGCCTCGCTGGAAGCGGCAAGCCGAGTGGCGAGCGATCGCCGCTGGCTGTTGATCGCCGGGCCGAACCTGCCGGAGCGGGATTATGCCGAGCTCGCCAGCGACGCGCCCGGTAATGTCGAACTGGTTCGCTTCCGCAAGGATTTTCCCTCCCTTCTGCGTGGCGCCGAGCTTTCGATTTCGCAGGCCGGCTATAATACGGTCGGCGATCTTCTCGTGGCCGGTTGCCGCGCCATTCTGGTTCCTTTCACCGCCGGCGGCGAGACGGAGCAATCCGTCCGAGCCGAGCGGCTGGAGAGATTGGGATTGGCATTGGCCTTGCCGGAAGCGGGATTGACGACGGACATGCTGGTCGAGGCCGTGAGGACGGCGCTGTCCCGACCCAAGCCAGGCAAGCCGGATATCGATCTTGGCGGCGCCGCCAGAACTTCCGCCATTCTGCGTGAGGTCATGTAGCGACGTGTGCGGCTGATATCGGAGACATCCTGTCGTTTTATCCTCCTGGATTCCCGCAATCTTGTGATATAAATCGAAAAATCGATGAATCGGGAGGAGCGTGGACGAAAGACCGGGCGGAGTCCCCTTTCACATATGGGGCCACGTATCCGTAACGAAACCTTCCCGCATCTCTGCAACATCGGTGCCGGCATCGAGCTGGCGCTGGGCGTTGAATTTGAAAGCCTGCAGTAAGCAATGGAAAAAAGCCTAGCGCGTTACATTTGGTCGAATACCCGGCTGGAGCAGGTCTGGATACTGCTCGTCGTCGCGGCCTCGATGATCCCGTACTTCCTGTCCTTCGACTTGCCGAAGCAGATCGTCAACGGGCCTATCCAGGGCAAAGGTTTCGAACATCCCGGCGATACGCAGACCTTCATGCACATTGCTTTCAATGTGCCGCTCATCGGCCATGTCGAGATTTTTCAGGGCGTGCAGCTGACGCGCATGTGGATGCTCGTTGCGCTGAGCATGGTGTTTTTGGCGCTCGTCGTCCTCAACGGTCTCTTCAAGCTCTATATCAACACCTATAAGGGACGTCTGGGCGAGCGCATGCTTCGCCGTATCCGCTTTGAGCTGATCGACCGGGTCTTGCGGTTTCCGCCGGCGCACTTCAAGCGCGTCAAGCCCGCGGAAATCGCCACCATGATCAAGGACGAGGTGGAGCCGATGGGTGGCTTTACGGGCGATGCTTTCGTGCAGCCCGCCCTTCTCGGCGGCCAGGCGGTAACGGCGCTCGTCTTCATCATCATGCAGAATTTCTGGCTCGGCATGATCGCCGCGGCCATCGTTGCCGTGCAGGCCATCGTCATTCCCCGCATGCGCAAGCGGCTCCTGGAACTCGGGCGCCAGCGGCAGCTGACGGCGCGCGAACTTTCCGGCCGCGTCGGTGAGATCGTCGATGGTATCGGGACTATCCACGCCAACGATACCACGAACCTGGAGCGCGCCGATATCGCGCACCGGCTCGGATTGATCTTCTCGATCCGCTACGATCTCTATCAGTGGAAGTTCCTGGTCAAATTCATCAATAACTTCCTCGCTCAGGTAACGCCGTTCCTGTTCTATCTGATCGGCGGCTTCCTGGCGTTGCAGGGCCGACTGGACATCGGTCAGCTCGTCGCCGTCATCAATGCCTACAAGGATCTGCCCGGACCACTGAAGGAGCTGATCGACTGGGACCAGTCGCGTCAGGACGTCCAGGTAAAATACAATCAGGTGGTCGAACAGTTCAGCGTCGAGCATCTGATCGATCCGAAAATCCAGGCGGTTTCGCCCGCGCCCGCCGCTCGCATCACCCATTCTCTCGTCGCGACCAATTTGACCATCGTCGACGACAGCGGCGCGCGTGTGCTGGACCACGTTTCGGTTGAGATTCATCCGGGCGAAAGGGTGGCGATCGTCGGCGACAGCGGTGCGGGCGGCGAATATCTTGCAGAGGCGTTCGGACGCCTGATCTGGCCGGATAGCGGCCGCATCTCGATCGACGGCCACGATATTCTGGAACTGCCGGAATCGCTCATCGGGCGACGCATCGCCTACGCCTCCTCCGAGACCTTCTTCTTTCACGGCACTTTGCGCAGCAATCTCCTCTATGGTCTCAAGCACGCTCCGCTCGTTGCCCCCGTCTATAGCGAGGATGAAGCGACAAAGGTCAAATGGAGCATGGCCGAGGCGCGTCGTGCGGCCAATCCGGAATTCGACCTCAATAGCGACTGGGTGGATTATGCCGCCGCCGGGGCGACGGGGCCGGATGATATCTACTCCGCCATCCGTCCGGTTCTCGATGCCGTCGCCATGTCGCAGGATATTTTCGACATGGCCTTGCGCTCGAATGTCGATGCCACGGCACATCAGGATCTGACGTCGCGCATCGTCGAGCTGCGGCAGGCATTGCGGTCGCGGCTCGAGGAGGAAAAACTCGCGGATCTCGTGGTTCCCTTCGAGTTCGATGCTTATAATCCGCAAGCGACCGTTGGTGAAAATCTGCTTTTCGGTACGCTGAAGCGGCCGCAGATGACTAATCGCAAACTGGCGGCTCATCCCTATTTCCAGCAGATATTTGCCGAGACCGGTTTGGTATCCGATTTGTACGATATGGGCCTGGAGATCGCCGAAAACGCAGTCGAACTCTTCACGGACCTGCCGCCGGACCATCCGTTCTTCCAGCAGCTGACCTTCATGACGGCGGAAGACATCCCGACCTATGAGGCGCTGCTGCAGAAGCTCAACGGCAAGGGCTATGAGGCGGCGACCGACGATGAGCGTGCGGCCATCATCCGGCTGAGCTTCTCCTATATCGAACCGCGTCACCGCTTCGGCCTTCTGACGCAGGTGCTCATGGAAAAGATCGTGAAGGCGCGCGCGAAGTTCTACGAGAATATTCCGGCCGATCTCGCCAAGGTCATCGAGCGCTACGATCCGGAGCGCTTCACTGCGTCTGCCACCTTGATGGACAACGTGCTGTTCGGGCGCATTGCGCATCAGCAGGCGAATGCGCCGGAGCGTATCCATCAGATCATGTATGATGTGTTCGGGCGTCTCGGCATGCATGATGCAGTTCTGTCGATCGGGCTGGATTTCGACGTCGGCTCGGGCGGCAAGCGCCTGACTAACGTGCAGCGCCAGAAACTCAATCTCGGTCGCGCCCTTTTGAAACGAGCCGATTACATCATCTGCAATCGCCCGCTGCCCGCACTCGACCATCGCGTTCAGGATCAGATCGCGAGAGCCATTCTGGGCGAACTCCATAGCGGCGATTATGCGCCGGCGATCATCTGGGTTCTCTCCAACCCCAGTTTTGCCGAATTGTTCGACCGTGTCATGGTTTTCGATCACGGCAGCCTCGTCGAAAATGGCTCTACCACCGATCTTTTAGAGAAAAACGGTATGTTCAAAGAACTGTTATCGTAATATCCTATCTCGACAGTGGCGTCTGGGGCCGAACACTGGGGGTACCGAAGCTCATGCTTCTGAAGGACGAAGTTGAAATGCTGAAGCGGGTGCCGATTTTTTCGCGCATTGCACCGGCAAAATTGAAACTCTTGGCGTTTACGTCCGATCGGGTCAGCTACAATGCTGGCCAAACCCTGTTTCATCAGGGTGATCAAGGTGATGCGGCCTATGTTGTTCTTTCAGGAACTGCTGATATTCTCGTCGATAGCCCAGCCGGCGAGATCAAGGTTGCCGAAGTCGACCTCAATTCCATCGTCGGCGAAATTGCCATCCTCTGCGATGTCTCCCGTACAGCCACGGTGAAAGCGACTTCCAGGCTGGAAGCCTTGAAGATCAGCAAGGAGCATTTCCTGAAGCTGCTCAGCGATTTCCCGGAGATGGCCGTCGAGATCATGCGCGTGCTGGCCGATCGCCTGAACCATACAACCTCGGAACTGACCGCTGTGCGCAGCCGCCTCGACCAGCCGCAGTCGATGTCCACTCATTGAGATTGAGGGAGCCGGTGCTCGTGCTTTTGAGAGGCGGGCGTCCCATTTCAATATGGCAAACTCAATTCCGAAATATGCGCGGCCCGAATATGAACGCCGATTTCTCCTCAGCGACATTCCAGATCTTTCCGGTCTAGCATCCCGGCTGATCGAAGATCTTTATCTCGACGGCACCCGGCTGCGCCTGCGCAAGATCATCTGCGAGAATGGAGACGAGCAATACAAGCTCTGCAAGAAGTACCCCGGCCCGAGCGCCAATCCCCTCGCAATCGTCAATATCTATCTGACATCGCAGGAATATGATCTTCTTTCAGCGTTGAACGGCAAAGGCATTCGGAAGAGGCGGTACAATATCGCCTCGTCTGCGCTTTGCCTCGATGTTTTCGAAGGTCAGCTTGTCGGCCTGGTTCTATGCGAGATCGAGGCGGAATCCGTCGCCTTGCTCGAAGCGCATGCATTGCCTCACTGGATTGGACGCGACGTTTCAGACGATCCGTTTTTCACCGGTGGCAATCTTGCTTCTATCGATGCTGCGCAACTCTCGGCGAGACTGGTGTCGCTCGGATCTTGCGCTTAGTCGTCAACGATCTCGCAGGCAATGAAGAAGCCCCACTGTAGGCAGCGCGATCCAATCAAGCCAATCGGAGGGAGGTGCGGCGTTGCGTCGTCCTTTTTCGCGAGGGGGTTTTTCTGCCGCCTCGTCGGCTCCGACGGCAAGGTTGCTGGTGGCCCGGACAGTCGTCGCGATGATGCGGCGCGCTCTTACCCGTGAAGAATATTGACAATATATGCTACGAACTCCACAATTGAGGTGGAATGGAAGGATAGTTCCGATGGCGTCGGGTAGCATTCATGTGAAGGTCAGCGGTGCGCTGCAAGACCACATTCAGCAGCAGATCGGCGACACTGGTCTTTATGAGAACGCCAGCGAATACATTCGCGCATTGATACGTCGCGACCTTCAAACCCGTAATGAGGCGTGGGATGCGCTGCAAAAGGAGCTTACACCGGCCATGCGCGCGGATGACAGCGAGTTTATCGCAGTTTCCGCCGAAGATGTCATTCGCCGCAATACGCGTCGCTGATCATGGTGGTGTATCGCTTTTATCCGCGCGCGGATGCGGCGCAGGACAAGATTTGGCGGGATACAGTTGAGACATGGGGAGAGAAGCAGGCGGTGACGTATATCACCGGCTTGCATACCCATTTGCAGCGGCTATGCGAGGAAAGGGCGATATGGCGCAAGCTTCCACAGCGTCTTGCAGTTCCCGCCGACGTGAAACACGAGGCGTATTTCAGTCGCTACGAGCATCATTATGTCTTCTTCCGGGAGCTCGATAACGGCGATCTTGGCGTGATGAGCATTTTGCATGAGCGCATGGACCTGCCCGTGCGCCTTGCCGAGGATCTGGCGGCGCTTTCCGGGAGAGCGGGATCTTTCAAGGCATAGGCTCGGTGTGGCCAATTCGCCTTTGAAGTCTCAGATCAATCCCCGCCGGGCCAGATTGCGCATCAGATGCGAAGTTCCGAATGTCCATGGCGCGCATTCGGTCGATAGCAGCACGCGGTTCTTCAGCGCCCCCAGCTTGTCGTTCGAGATGGTGACGATGTCGCCGACCTTGTGGGTGAAGCCTTGGCCGGGCGTGTCGCGATCTTCGACGGGGGCGAAAAGCGTTCCCATGAATAGCACGAAGCCGTCGGGATATTGATGATGGCGGCCGATGGTCTGGGAGACGAGATCGAGCGGATCGCGGCTGATTTCCTTCATCGACGAGCGGCCGTGCAGCACATAACCGTCCTCACCTTCGACTTTGAGGTCGAGATCGGCGTTGCGCACGTCATCAAGATTATAGGTCTCGTCGAACAGACGGATGAACGGCCCGATCGAGCAGGAGGCGTTGTTGTCCTTGGCCTTGCCAAGGAGCAGGGCGGATCGGCCTTCCACGTCGCGCAGGTTGACGTCGTTGCCGAGGGTGGCGCCCTTGACCCGGCCCTGGCTGTCGACCGCCAGCACGATTTCCGGCTCGGGATTGTTCCACTTGGAGATCGGATGCAGGCCGACATCGGCGCCTTGTCCCACAGACGACATTATCTGCGATTTGGAAAAGACTTCCGCGTCCGGTCCGATGCCCACTTCGAGATATTGCGACCAGACGCCTTCT
Organism: Martinezella dioscoreae; assembly: GCF_009176305.1. Lineage (GTDB taxonomy): Bacteria > Pseudomonadota > Alphaproteobacteria > Rhizobiales > Rhizobiaceae > Rhizobium > Rhizobium dioscoreae. The sequence continues at coordinate 674,266 of NZ_BLAJ01000002.1, forward strand.
TCGATCAGCGCTGCCTTGACCTTGGCCGCTTCCGCTGAACCGGCCTTCAAGTTGCGCAGGCTGTCGCCGATCAGTGCGGTCACCTTGCGGCGGATCGCTTCGGCTAGGTCCGGATTGCCGGCTGCGCGCTCCTCGATGACGCGCTCCAGCATCGAACGGGCAAAGGTGACGCCACAGGCCTTGATCGCCTGCAGGTCGATGGGGGCGAGAAGGTGGATGGCCGAGTGGTCGGCCTTGGCGGCCAGCAGATCATCGAGTTTGGCGATGGCTTCGCCTTTCTGGGTGCGAATGAAAGCCACCGGATCATCTTTTTCCAGAAGGTCGCGCATGGTCGGCGTTTCCTTCGAGGTGATATCATAGAGCGTGCCGTCGCGAAGGGTGACGAGAGCGGGGCCTTGCACATCCGGGCGCCAGATGCGGCCGACGAATGTTCCGGTGGTGAATGTGTTCGAGCTGGCCATGTCGTTCGTCTCCTCCAAACTGCGAGCGTTTCTAGCGCAGTCGATCCCGCTTTGCCATCTGTTATGACGGCATCATTCGCTGCATTTTGAATTTTCATCTTTTCCTGGAAGCTAAAAATGTAAGGCCCCGCGGCGCCACCGCGAGGCCTTTTGGGCCGCAAGCCGGGAGAGAGTGGCTTTACGCGGCCTGAACCTTGCGATTGCCGCGCGCCCATTCCGGCAGCCAGTCGCCGTGGGCTGCCAACAGCTCGTCGACCAGCGACCAGATTTGGTCGAGATCGAGTTCGGCTGCCGTGTGCGGATCCATCATCGCGGCATGGTAGATGTGCTCGCGATTTTCGGTCATCAGAGCTTTCACGGTCAGCTCCTGCACGTTGATGTTCGTGCGGATGAGCGCCGTCAGCTGCGGCGGCAGATCGCCGACATAGGTCGGCTGGATGCCGGAGGCATCGACGAGGCAGGCGACTTCCGCCGCGCAATTATAAGGCAGCGAGGTGATGCAGCCATTGTTGCGGACATTGCCGTAGATGACGGAGGGTTCGCCGGTCCAGACCGAATTGATGATCGAGGAGGCATATTCCTTCGACTGCTTGACCTCGATCTTTTCCGCCGTGCGGTATTCCTCAGCCTGGTTCTTCCAGCGCGCCACCTGCTCGATGCAGCGTTTCGGATATTCGTCGAGCGGAATGCCGAACTTCTCGATCAGATCCTCGCGGCCCTCCTTGATGAAGTAGGGGGTGTATTCGGCGAAATGCTCGGAGCTTTCGGTGACGAAATAGCCGAGGCGGGTCAGCATTTCATAGCGCACCTTGTTCGGGCAGCGCGGGTTCCAGCCGGGCTTCGGCGCGCGTCCTTCGCGATAGGCGCGAACGAGATCCGGATAGAGATTACGATAGGAACCATCCGGCTGACGATGCTCGAATTCGAGATAGAAGGCCATGTGGTTGATGCCGGCCGAGCGGTAGCGGATCTCGTTGTAGGGAATGTCGAGATCGTGCGCCAGTTCCATGGCCGTGCCCTGCACCGAATGGCAAAGACCGACCTGCTTGATCGTTGGGTACTTCTCCCCGATCGCCCAGGTATTGATGGCCATCGGGTTCACATATTGCAGCATGATCGCGTTCGGGCAGACGGCGAGCATGTCCTCGCAAATCTTCCACAGATGCGGAACCGTGCGCAGGCCGCGCATGATGCCGCCGACGCCGAGCGTGTCGGCGATCGTCTGGCGCAGGCCATATTTCTTCGGCACTTCGAAATCGGTGACGGTGCAGGGCTCGTAGCCGCCGATCTGGAAAGCGACGACCACAAAGTGCGCGCCGTCAAGCGCCTTGCGCTGATCGGTAAAGGTTTCGACCGTCGCGGAGGTGCCCAGCGTCGAGGCCAGCTTCCGGGCAACAATGGCGCTTTCGTCCAGCCGCTGCGGATTGATGTCCATTAGCGCGATCCTGGCGTCGGCAAGGGCGGGCCGCTGCAAGACGTCGCCGATGATATTCTTCATGAAGACGGTCGAGCCGGCGCCGATGAAGGTGATCTTGGGAGTACCTGTCATGTCAAAATCTCCTGGGATGCTACGAAGCTACTTCGAACGCCGCTCTGACAAGGCGTTCTGTGTAAGCGGTCTTGGGATGGGACAGAACCTCTTCGACCGGCCCTTGCTCCATGATCTTGCCATGCTGCATGACGATGACGCGATGGCAAAGGGCGCGGACGACCTTGAGGTCGTGGGAAATGAAAAGGTAGCTCAGGCCTTTTTCATCCTGCAGCTTGCGCAGGAGGTCGATGATCTGGGCCTGAACGGAAAGATCGAGTGCGGAGGTCGGCTCGTCGAGCAGAATGAATTCCGGCTCGAGCGCGATGGCGCGGGCAATGGCGATACGCTGGCGCTGGCCGCCGGAAAATTCATGCGGGAAGCGCGAGAGAATGTTGGCCGGCATGCCGGCACTGACCAGTGCCTCCTTGACGCGCTCCAGGCGCTCCGCCTTGTTGGAACCGAGATTGTTGACAATCAGCCCCTCGCAAATGATCTGGCCGATGGTCATGCGCGGATTGAGCGACGAAAAAGGATCCTGAAAGACGATCTGCATGCGCGAGCGCAACGGCCGCATCTCGGCGCGAGACCGGCCATGGATCGGCTGCCCGTCGAAGAAAATCTCGCCGCCATCGGCATCGATCAGCCGCAGCAGCGCCTGACCGAAGGTGGTCTTGCCGGAGCCGGATTCGCCGACAAGGCCGAGCGTCTCGTGGCGGCGCAGCTCGATATTGAGGCTGTCGACGGCGACGAGCTCACGCATGTCGGGTTTAAAGAAGCTGCCGTGCCGCAGCATGAACGCCACCTTGACGGACTTGCCTTCGAGAATCGTGTCGCAGTTCGGCGGCAGCGGCTTTGCCTGTCCGCGTGGCTCCGAGGTCAGCAGGTGCTGCGTATAGGGATGCTGCGGGCGCGCAAAGAGCGCCTCCGTCGTATTGTGCTCGCGCATCTCGCCATGCTGCATCACATAGACGTAGTCGGAGAACTGGCGCACGACCGTCAGGTCGTGAGTGATCAGGATCACGGCCATGCCGAGCTGCTTTTGCAGGTTGCGGATGAGGTTCAGGATCTGCGCCTGCACGGTGACATCGAGCGCTGTCGTCGGTTCGTCGGCAATCAGTACGTCCGGGTCGTTGGCGAGCGCCATGGCGATCATCACGCGCTGGCGCTGGCCACCGGAGAGCTGGTGCGGATATTGTTTCAGCCGCGCTTCCGGATCGGGAATCTGAACCTGCTTCAGGAGATCGAGCGCCCGCTTCTCCGCGTCGCGGCGGCTGACCTTGCGATGGACCCGTATCGCTTCGACGATCTGGCTACCGATGGTGTAGATCGGATTGAGCGAGCTCATCGGCTCCTGGAAGATCATCGAGATGCGGTCGCCACGCAATTGCCGGCGCGCCCGCTCCGAGAATTTCAGCACGTTCTTGCCGTCGTAATGCACGGCGGACTTGTCGGAGACGACGGCGCGTTTGGTCAGCAGGCCCATCACCGTGCGGGCGGTCACCGATTTTCCCGAGCCGGATTCGCCGACGATGGCGATGGTTTCGCCGCGATAAAGCTGGAAGGTGATGTCTTTGACGGCATCGACCATGCCGTCCTCGACCTTGAACTTGACGGCAATATTGCGAGCGTCGATGACAGGTGCGGCTGTCTTGTTCGCAGCATCGAGCCGCCTGTCGGGAGCGAAGGAATTGACGAGTGCAAGAGCCATATCCGTTCTCCTCTCAATAGGGATCGATCGCGTCGCGCAGGCCGTCGCCAAGGGCGTTGAAGGCGAAGACGGTGACGAGAACGAAGGCGACGGGCGTCAGGATCCAGGGATAGGAGCCGATGACCGAATAGGTCGACGTATCCTGCAGCATCAGACCCCAGGAGATCAGCGGCGGTTTGACGGCAAAGCCGAGGAAGCCGAGGAAGGATTCCAGCAGCACGACGCTCGGGATCGCGAGCGTGACCGTCACGATGACGTGGCTCATGACGTTCGGGAAAATATGCTGCAGGATGATGCGCCGGTCGGTCGCGCCGACCGCCATGGCCGCCCGGACATAATCGATCCGCGCCAGAGCCAGCGTCTTGCCGCGCACCTCGCGCGACATCTGCGCCCAGCCGAGCGCCGACATGACGACGATGACGAAGGCGAGGAAGACGTTGGTCGGAGCCGTCACAGGGATCAGCGAGGTCAGTGCCAGGTAGAGCGGCAGTTGCGGGAAAGCCAGTACCACTTCGACGAAACGCTGGATCCAGGCATCGAGCGTGCCGCCGAAATAGCCAGATATCATGCCGACCGCAGTGCCGACGACGGTGACGATGGCGACTACCGTCAAGGCGATCATCAAGGAGATGCGCGAACCGTAAATGGCGCGCGACAGCACATCCCGGCCGAATTTGTCCGTGCCGAGGAAATGAACGGGGCCGCCGTCGGTGGCGCCGAAGAGATGCCGGTCACCGGGGATCAGGCCAAAGAGATGATAGGGGTCACCCTTGACGAAGAGACCAAGCAGGCGAGGGTGATCGTAATCCGGTCCGACGATCGGTTGGAACGTGACCGGATCGAGATCGCTGGTCTCGGCAAGCGCGTAGACCCGAGGCTGGAGGACGAAATTGCCGTCCTTGTCGTGAAAGCTGATGACCTGCGGCGGCGCGAAGCCGGTGTCGGTCGCCTTGGGGTCGAGCGGTGCGATGAATTCGGCGAAGATCGCCATCAGCAGCAGCAGGACGACGAGAGTAAGGCCGCCCATGCCGGTCCAGGAGCGCTTCAGGCGACGCCAGACCAGGGCGAGGTAGCTCTCATTGCCGCTCTTCTGCTTGATTTTCTCTTCGGGCGGCGGCGGGGAGTTGCTGAAGGCGAGCATCAGTGGATTCCTCCCTGTTGACGCACACGTGGATCGAGCAGGGCAAGCAACACGTCGGCGATGATATTGCCGACGATGAGGGTTGCCGAAAGCACCATCATGAAGGTTGCGGTCACGTAGACGTCGCCGACGGCCATCGAGCCGACGATCGCCGGCCCGACGGTCGGCAGCGTGAAGATGATCGCGGTCTCGATTTCGCCCGTCAGCATATAGGGCAGAACCACGCCCTGATACATGATCAGAGGATGCAGCGCATTCGGCACGGCATGGCGCATAATGACGGCTCCGCCGGAAAGGCCCTTAGCTCGCGCTGTTTCCACATATTGGGCATTCAGCGTATCGAGCAGATTGCCGCGCATGATGCGCATGTTGTAGGCGAGGCCGCCGAACGTGGCGATCGCGACGACCGGCCAGACATGCTTGACGAGATCGACGAATTTGGCCCAGGACCAGGGCGCACCGCCATATTGCGGCGAGAAGAAGCTGCCGATCTCCGAGACGTTGAGCTGGAAGACGAGGAGATAGACGATGATCAGCGCCATCAGAAAGCGCGGCACCGTCATGCCGAGGAAGGAGATGCCGGCAAGCAGATTGTCAATCCAGCTATATTGCCGCGTTGCGGCCCAGATGCCGAAACCGATGCCGAGAATGGAAGCCAGGATGTGGCACACGAGCGCCAAGGCCAGTGTTCGCGGCAGGCGCTCGCCGACGACATCGGCCACCGGCTTGTTGTAGACCATGCTGTAGCCGAAATCGCCCTTGGTGACGATGCCACCGATCCAGTTGAAATACTGGACGATCATCGGCTTGTCCAAGCCATGTTCCTTGCGATAGGCCTGCGCCTGGGCGTCGGCCTGTTCGAAGGACGCGCCGCCCTGGTTCATCAGTTGCGAGCGGATATAATCGGCATAATCGCCCGGCGGCGCCTGGATGATGGCAAACGTCACCACGCTCAGAATCAGGAGCACGGGAATGGCGGAGGCTATGCGAACGAGCAGGAATCGTAACATGGGACGGTTCGCTTCTCTTGATGCTGTCGACTGTCCCATTCTCCAGGAACGACATCGCCAGCGCTTCATTTAACCCGGCGATAGCTGATCGCTGGATGTTTCAGGTCCCATGGCAGCCTGCATCATACAGGCTGCCATGGGGTTGGTTGGAACCTTATTTGATCGGGCCGGCGCTGCCTGGGGCACCCGGCAGTTCCTCTGGGAACAGCTCGTATTTGCCCTGTTTGTCTGCCGCCACCCAGAGCCGCTCGCGGATGATCGAATCTTCTGCCCAGTTGAACAGGAAGATCGGCGTGCCCGGAGGAACGTTGGAGAAGCGCTTGTTGATGATGAGAGCGCCTGGATATTCGGTCAGGCCGATATTGTAGAGATGCCCGGTCGAGATCTTCTGGAACTGCTTCATCAAGGCCACGCGCTCGTCGTTATCTTTCGACGTGATGAACTTGTTGACGACATCGACCATGTCTTTTTCGAAGGGCATCAGGTCCAGCTGACCGCTTTCCGGGGCGCGGTGGTTCCAGCTGGTGCGGGGGCCGACCGGTGCAAGCTGTTCGGTATTCTGCACGACCGAGGCAAGCTCGGTGCTGTTGCGGCGGACCATCCAGTCGAAACGGCCGCTATAATTGGCATCGTCGCGCTTCGGACCAACGAGCGAGTTTATGATCACTCGAAGCCCGAGTTTTTCCATCTGGCTGACGACGCCCTCGGCAAGGCTCTTGTCGGTGGTGTAGTCGCTGCTGACCAGAAGCGTGATCTCGACATCCTTGCCGCCGTTGACGCCGGCCGGGAAGTTGACGATGCCGTCGCCGTCCGTGTCCTTCAGGCCGGCTTTTGCAAGCTCGGCCTTTGCTGCCGCGAGATCGAACGGGTAATAAACCGTGGAATTGCGATCATAGAAGCTGCTGCCGGAGGATAGGCCGCCCGGATAGATCGCGGTGAACGGTCCCTTGACCAGCGACTCGCCGAGCGCCTTGCGATCGAGCGCCATGGTGACGGCCTTGCGGAAATCCTCGTTGCGGTTCAACTCGCGCACCGCTTGTGCACGCTCGTCCGGACTGCCCCAGCCATTGGCAGAGAAATTCATCTGCAAATTATAGCCGATGAGGCGGGGACCGAAGGCGAGACGGGCAGGAGCATCGGGCTGTGCGGCGCGCTTCAGAGAGGCGACGAAGTTTTCCGGCTGCTCGAGGTTCGACAGGTCGCCGGAGCCGGCAACTGCCTGTACGTCGCGGTCTGCCCAGGTCGAGAGCTTGTAATGCAGCTCGTTGAGGTAAGGCAGTTGGTTGCCCTTTTCGTCGACCTTCCAGTAATAGGGATTGCGGCGCATGACGATGATATCGTCGGAACGGTATTCGACCGGCACCCAGGCACCCATGACCGGCATGTTCATATATTCCGGCGGGAAGGCGTTCTTGAACTGGTCGTAGGTGTTCTTGGAATATTTCGGGTGCTGCGGCTTCAAAAGATGCGACGGGCCTGGGCAGAAATTGGGATAGGCCATCGTGTAGAGATATTGTTTCGGGAAGGCGTCCTTGAAGGTCCATTCGATTGTGTAATCGTCGATCTTCTTGAGAGTTGTTCCTTCGCCGAAAGCTTCCGGAGATGCACCGCCGCCAAGCGGTGAGACGTTCGGATCGATGACCTCGTCATCCCAGTAGAACATGATGTCATCGGCGTTGAAGGGCGCGCCGTCGGACCATTTTGCACCTTCGATCAGGTGCATGGTGAGCTTATGGCCGTCCGGCGACCATTCCCAGCTCTTGGCGAGGTTCGGCAGCGGTTCGGTGTCCTTGGCTTCCACCTGGAAGAGGGGAGCCGTGCGCGTCAGGCACTCCGAAAGGCCGATGTCGATGCCGCCCCAGCCCTGCGTTTGGCCGGCGCCGTAGTTCCAGCCTTCCGGCCGGCCGCCGATGACATGGCGCAGCGTGTCGCCATAGACACCGATGCCGTCGGGCATGTTGCCGGTTTTGAACACGAGCGGCTCTTTCGGCAGGCGATCCTTGACGGGCGGCAGTTTGCCGGTCTTGACGAACTTCTCCGTCACCCAGGCAGGCTCGTGATATTCCGGCAGCGCCTTGAACTCCAGAATGGAGTTGCGCTCGACATATTTGATTTTTCCTTCCGCCGGAAAGACCGGTGGAACGGGCGGCACAGTCGGGTCGGCCGCATGGGCGCTGATCGCGATTGCGGATGTGGCAATCGTCAACGCAGCCAAAAGGCCGATCGGTCGAAAATGTCTCATCTTTTCTCTCTCCCTAAATCGCGAGCGTTCCGTTCGAGACCTCGCGTTCCTCCTTTGAAACGAAAGATGGCTGGTTGAAGCGGGACATCCCCTTAAGATCCCGCCTCAACCTTCACCTTCCGGCCTGCCTGCTCGTCAGCCAGCCTGTTTCAAGGCTGCTTTCTCTGCGCGCAACTCCTCGATCGAGCGAATGTTGCGGCTCGCCGCGCCCTTCCAGTCGCGTGTCTTGACCTTGCCGCGCGACAGGCGCTCCTTCGCCTCGTCCACAGCATGCGCATATTGCGGCAGCCAGCGCGCTTCCGCGACGACCATTTCATCGACCATCTGCCACACCTCCTCCGGCGTGGCGACGGCGCCGACCAGCGGATCATGCAGGACGGCAAGTTTCAGGAGGTCGATATCGCCGCTAATGGCGGCATGAACCGACATACGCTGAACGTTGATCGAGGATATGCAGGTGGCCGCACATGCCTCCGGCAGTGTGATACCCGCCACCATATTGATGCCGAAGCGATCGACGAAGCCGGGTGACTCGATGATGGCATCGGCAGGCAGATTGGTGATGACGCCATTGTTCTTGACGTTGAAATGGCCGCGATAGACGCGATTGGTTTCCAGCGCTTCGAGAATATGGCTGGCATGCTCGTTGGAGCGGCGTGCCGGATCGATCGGCTGCGAGGCGCTGTCGAGGATCTGCTGGAATTCCGTCTCGAACCAGTTGCGCGTCTCGGTGGAGTGACGCAAATAGCCGCCGGTCTCGCCGTGGATCCAGTCCGACATGTCGATCCATTTGTTGATCTCGTCCGGGCGCTTGCGGTACCAGGGCAGGTATTCCGACAGGTGACCGTTGCTCTCAGTCGAATAGACGCCGAAACGCTTGAGGACGTCTATTCGCAGCTTTTCCTGCTGCGAATAGACCGGATGCGCCTCGAAGGCCGCGATCAGCTCGTCCCTGCCGATCTTGCGGCCGTTGAGGCGCAGGTCGACGAACCAGGTCTGGTGGTTGATGCCCGAGCAGATATAGTCGAGTTCGCGCTTGTCCTTGGCGCCGAGCACTTCGGCAATCTGTTCGGCGCCGTGCTGGACGCCGTGGCAGAGGCCGATCGTATCGACTTTGCCGTATTCGATGGCCGCCCAGGTGTTCATCGCCATCGGGTTGGCATAGTTCAGGAATTTGGCGCCGCTCTCGGCGACCTCGCGGATATCCTTGCAGAAATCGAGAATGACCGGAATGTTGCGCTGGCCGTAGAGAATGCCGCCGGCGCAGATCGTATCGCCGACGCATTGGTCGATGCCGTATTTCAGCGGAATGCGGATATCTTCGGCGTAAGCCTCCAAACCACCGACCCGCACGCAGCTGATGACATAGCGTGCGCCTTCCAGCGCCTTGCGGCGATCCGTGCTGGCGGTGACGCGTGTCGGCAGCTTGTTGGCTTCAACGATCCGGTCGAGGATCGCCTTGATCATCGTCAGATTGTGCTCACTCACGTCGGTCAGCGCGAATTCGACGTCGCGGAATTCCGGCACGCAGAGAATGTCGGTGAACAGCTTTTTCGTGAAGCCGACGCTGCCGGCGCCGATAATAGCGATTTTGAAACTCATGATCCTCACCTTCAAGTCAATCAAACAAGCAGCGGCAGGGAAATCGACGGCATTTTCGTCCAGTGTCGTATCGGTTGCGGAATGGGCCGAAATCGAGATTTTTCCTCCGATCGCCGTTCCTCGCCGGCGAGCATGCGCTGTTTTCTGGCGGGATTATGCCTATAATCGCCGAGGCGAACAGAGAACTATTATGCTTTTGAGGGTAATTTTGTGCTGCAAGAATTGATCGATAACGGACAGGTCATGCGGACGGTTTCCCTGCCGCGCGGCCGCCACCGATTGCACGCCATGCCGACCAGTGCGGGATATGAAGTGCGCTATGACGAACCCTATGATTGGGATGGACGACGGCGCGGTCTGACACCGTTCACCGTGCTGCAGCACACGATCAGCGGCACCGGGCGTCTTCGTTATGAAAGCCGCAATTATCGTGTCAATGCCGGCGACACACTGCTCGTTCTCGTGCCGCATAATCACCGCTATTGGCTGGAGAAGGGGGAGCGTTGGGAATATTTCTGGATTTCCATGAACGGTGAGGAAGCACTGCGCATCCATCGCCTGATACTCGCTGCCGCCGGTCCCGTCCTGAAGCTGCAGCAGGCGACCATCGATCATCTTGCCGATTGCAGTCTTCGGCTCGTCAAGGGCGCCACGACGCCGGCTTCGGCTTCGGCCATCGCCTATGAGGCGGCCATGGCGCTCTATGATGATGTCTTCGGTTCGCATGCCTTTGCTGCGGACCGCTCTGTCATGCAGATCGTCATCGACCATATCAATGCCAATCTCGACAAGCCGCTGCCGGTCGAGGAGCTTGCGAAAGTGGGCGGCCTCAGCCGCGCGCATTTTTCGCGCGTCTTTGCCGAGAGCGAAGGCGTGCCGCCGGCGGAATTCGTATTGCAGCAGCGCATGCAGCGCGCGGCGAAGTTGCTGACGAAGGCCGCCTTCATCCCGGTCAAGGAAGTGGCGATCATGTCGGGCTTCGACGATGCCAATTATTTCTCCAAGGTGTTTCGCCGCATCTACGGCATCAATCCGACGGAGTTCCGCACGACCGGCATGTATGCCGCGGTGCGCAGTCCGGCCGAGGAGACGAAGAATGCACGGAGCCGATAGAACCGTGATAGGTCGGCATTCTCGCTATCGCTTGCCTGTCTTGAAAATGGAAATCCGCCAACCCGTCGCATTGCGCAACGGCGGCGCGCCTGTATAGATATCGCTCCGCGGCGTCCCGCCTGCCGCGCCGCGCGCCTGACTTCCCAGCAACATCTGTTCGTCATCCGATGCGACGGGCTTAATCGATAGGATTGAATATGCGTTCTGTTGTCGCCTTCAATGAATCCTGGACGTTTCGTGAAGGGTTTTCGCCCGGAGATGCCGGCCGCCCGCAGGATGGACAGCAGGTCACTCTGCCGCATACGGCCGTCGAACTGCCCTTCAATTATTTCGACGAGAAATCCTATCAGCGCGCCTTCACCTATCAGAAAATCGTCAATTGGGATGAGAGCTTCGCAGGCCGTGAGGTATCGCTGATCTTCGATGCGGCCATGGCCGATGCCGCCGTCTATCTGAACGGCGAGGAAATCGTTGCCCACAAGGATGGCTACACGCCGTTCGAGGCGCGGCTGACTGGTCGCCTGCATAAGGGTGAGAACCTGATCACGGTCAAGATCGATGGCAGCGAGAATCCCGAGATCCCGCCTTTCGGTGGTCGGATCGACTATCTCACCTATGCCGGACTCTATCGCGATGTTTGGCTGAAGGTCGCTGCGCCCGTCTCGGTCGCCAACATCAAGATCGAGACGACAGATGTCCTTTCCGACCACAAATCCGCGACGGTGCGCTGCGACATCTCCAATCCGCAAAATCTCGCTTTCAGGGGTACGGTGACTGTTACTCTGCGCTCTGCCGACGGAGCAGCCATCGCTTCGGGTGAGGCTGACACATTAGGTGAAAGCGTCAAGCTCAGCTTTAGCGGCCTTTCCGGTCTTGCGCTTTGGGAGCTCGACAATCCCGTCCTCTATTCGGCGGAAGTGGAGCTTGCGAGCGAGCACGGACCGGACCGTCTTGCTGCGACTTTTGGCTTCCGTACCGCGAGCTTCACAGCGGAAGGCTTCCTGCTGAATGGCAAAAAGCTGAAGCTGCGCGGTCTCAATCGCCATCAGGCCTTCCCCTATGTCGGCTATGCGATGGGCCGTTCCGCCCAAGAGCGTGATGCCGAAATCATGAAGCGCACGCTGAAATGCAACATCGTACGCACTTCGCATTATCCGCAATCGAAATGGTTCCTCGATCATTGCGACCGTATCGGCCTCTTGGTCTTCGAGGAAATCCCCGGTTGGCAGCATATCGGCGATAAGGAATGGCAGCAGGAATCGATCCGCAACGTGCGTCGAATGATCGAACGCGACTGGAACCATCCCTCGATCGTCATCTGGGGCGTGCGCATCAACGAATCCCAGGATTCTCACGATTTCTACGCCGAGACGAACCGCCTGGCACGCGAGCTCGATCCGACGCGCCAGACGGGCGGGGTGCGTTACATCACCGAGAGCGAAATGCTCGAAGACGTCTATACGATGAACGACTTCATTCTCGGCAATGAGGAACTGCCGGGCGCCAACCGGCCGCGCACGCCGCTGAGGCCGCAGCAGGAAAATACCGGTCTCTCCAAGGATGTGCCCTATCTGATTACCGAATTCGGCGGCCATATGTATCCGACGAAAATCTACGATCAGGAGCAGCGACAGGCCGAGCATGTGCGCCGGCATCTGGAAGTCCTGAATGCCGCCTATGGTGATCCGTCGATATCAGGCGCCATCGGCTGGTGCATGTTCGACTACAACACCCATAGCGATTTCGGCTCGGGTGACCGCATCTGCTACCACGGCGTCATGGACATGTTCCGCGAGCCGAAATTCGCCGCTTATGTCTATGCCAGCCAGTGCGAGCCCGCCGAAGAGATCGTCATGAAGCCGGTCACGATCTGGGCGCGCGGCGAGCGCAACATCGGCGGCGCACTGCCGCTGATCGTGCTGACGAACTGCGACGAGGTCGAACTGCGCTATGGGTCGCTGACCAAGCGTCTCGGCCCGGACCGGGAAACTTTCCCGCATTTGCCGCACCCGCCTGTCGTTTTCGATCATCGATCCTTCACACCGGACGAACTCGGCGTATGGGGGATGGAGTGGGAGGATGTGCATTTCACCGGTTACATCAATGGCAAGCCGGTAGCGCAGCAACATATGGTCGCCAATCCGCTGCCGACCTCGCTGCAGGTGGAAGCCGATGCCGATACTCTGCGCGCGGGTGAGCGTGACACGGTGCGTGTCATCGTGCGTGCCCTCGATCAGGCCGGCTCGCGTCTGGCTTTTCTCAATGAAGCCATCACGGTCAAGATCGATGGCCCGGGCAAGGTCCTCGGACCGCAAACGGTGGCATTCCAGGGTGGAACCACGGGCTTCTGGCTGCAGGCGACGGGCAAGTCTGGGACGATCAACCTCGAAGTCTCGTCCCCGCGCTTTGCCAGCCAAAGCTTGAGTTTTACTGCAAGGTGAGCAAGCAGCCGGCTCTTGCCGTCAGGCGACCGAGCCGGCAATTTCGCCCGCACCCTGGGGGATCGACTGTAACAGCGTCTGCCGCGCCGAGGCGAGATGCCGGCGGCACGCGGCGTCGATCCTTCGCTGGTCGCGTGATTGCAGGGCCTCGATATAGTCGAGGTGTTCGGTCACGGCGCGGGCATTGCGCTCGCGGGCGAACGTCTTGTTCCACTGGTAGTGATAGTGAAAGATGATGGCGATGACGTCGTAGAAATCGGCGATGAAGCGGTTCCTTGAGGCGCGATGGATGAGAAGGTGAAACTTTTCATCGAGACGCGAGAAATCGCGGTAATGCGCGTCGAAATCCTCGAGGAGGGCGTGATGCTCCTGTTCGATCGCTTTGAGATCCTCCCAGGCGCGGTGATTGGCGGGCAGGCGGCCGAATTCGGCGGCGGAATGCAGCTCGAACATTTCGCGCACGTCGGCGAGCTCAAGCGCAAATTCGCTGGTGAAGCCCTTGAGGATCCAATGGCTGTTTGGTCGCTTTTCGATCAGGCCGAAGCGGCTGAAACGAATAAGAAATTCACGCACGACCGAAGTACCGGTGCCGATCTCGCGCGCCAGTTCCAGCTCGTTGATCTGCATGCCGGGCTGTGCTTCATCGGACATGATGCGCATCATGAAACTGCGTTCGATGATGTCATGGAGTGAATCGGTCTCTTCCTTCGGGAAGAAATCGTCCTCCGTCGGCCGGCGCAGAACCGTCTTCTGCCGCTTGTTCCAGAGAATGATGCCGGCGTCATTTAGACGCATTAGGATCGCGCGCGCCGTGCTGCGGCTGACGCCGAGTTCGGCGGCGATTTCCGGCTCGCTTGGCAGCTCGGTATCGGGCTTCAGGCGCGCCGCATAGCGATTATACGCCTCCTTGAAGAGCGTGTTTTGCCTTGCCATTTCCCCCTCGCGTATCCTCGCCGCTCTTTACCGGCGGCGCTGTCTGAACCATGATCGAATGGCAGTCAATTGCAGGAGTGTTGATGGAGCGCACTGGCCACCTTCCTCCAAGGCGTCAGGCGATTTGCTCGTTGACACCAAAATGTTTATTGTAGATAAAAAACAAAATCAATTGGTGGATGGACTATCGGGAGCTGACCGCCACCAATGACGAAGGAGGAATGGGAGCGGCCCGCTTGGATCGCTCCGATAGGGATACAAGAGCGCCGGAAATGCGCTCATGGGAAATTGCGTGACAGCCATCACAAGGGAGAGGTGATGCAAACAAGAACAATCGGCAGGACGGCCCTCAAGGTCACGGAGATCAGCTTCGGCGCTGCGGCGCTGGGCGGCCTCTATCGTGCCTGTCCGCGCGACCAGGCAATGGCAACCCTCCAGGCCGCCTGGGACAGCGGTATTCGCTATTTCGACGCTGCGCCCTGGTATGGCTTTGGCCTTGGCGAACGCCGCGTTGGTGATTTTCTACGAGACCAGCCCGAGGACAGTTACGTGCTGTCGACCAAGGTCGGTCGTCTCATGCGCCCGGTGCCGACCGACAAGGTGCCGAATTACGGCTATGTCGATCCTCTGCCCTTCGATGCCGACTACGACTACTCGTATGATGGCATCATGCGCTCAGTCGAGTTCAGCTATGCCCGTCTCGGACTCAATCGCATCGATATTCTCTATGTCCACGATATCGGCGGCTATACGCACGGCAAAGCCTTGAACGAGCGTTACCTTGGGCAGCTCCTGGGGTCGGGATTGAAAGCTCTGGGGGAGCTGAAGTCGTCCGGCGCGATCAAGGCCTATGGTCTCGGCGTCAACGAAGTGCCGGTCTGCCTGGATGTGATGAACGCGGCTGATATCGACTGCATTCTGCTTGCAGGCCGCTATACCCTGCTGGATCGTTCGGCCGTTGCCGAGCTGCTGCCGCTTTGCGAGAAGAAGGGAACGTCGCTCATCGTGGGCGGCGTCTTTAACTCCGGTATTCTGGCGACTGGCCCCGTGCCTGGCGCGCATTTCGACTATCTGCCGGCGACGCCGGATATTCTGGCCAAGGTGGGGGCGATGGAGGAGATCGCCCGCAAGCACGGTGTACCGCTTGCCCAGCCGGCGCTTCAGTTCCCGCTGCGCAGCCCTTGCGTGGCGTCGGTACTGATCGGTACGGCGAAGCCGGAAAGTCTTGTCCGCAACATGCAGCTCGTGGAGCCAAGGCTTCCCGACAGTCTCTATGCGGAGTTCGAAGGTTTGACTGTGGTCGCGCCTCCATTGGGAGACGAGGCGGTCAGAGTCTAGCAGATTGGGAGCTATCGAGCCGTCGGGAGAGACGGCCTCGAAGAGGAGGAAAGCCTGTTTTGGCGTCGGTGGCCTTTCCGCCGCGCGATGCGTAATGCCGCAAGGCGTTGCGATACCGAGCCGTAAGCGTTCAGCGGCGGGTGTGCAGGAGAACAGAGCGCGTTGAGAGGAGAAGCAGATGAAAATTGCCAAGTCACTTCTATCCCGCCGCAGCTTTACCGGCCTTGCCGGCGCTGCCATCATAGCGATGGCGATGCCCGTGCAGTCCTTCGCGGCCGACGTGACCATTCCGATCATTGTCAAGGATACGACATCCTTCTACTGGCAGATCGTTCTTGCCGGCGCTCGTCAGGCGGGCAAGGATCTCGGTGTGAAGGTGCCGGAACTCGGCGCACAGTCGGAATCCGACATCAACGGTCAGATCAGCATTCTCGAAAACGCCGTTGCCGGTAAGCCGGCTGCTGTCGTCATTTCGCCGACCGAGTTCAAGGCGCTCGGCAAGCCCGTGGATGAAGCCGCCAAGTCCGTGCCGGTCGTCGGTATCGACTCTGCTGCCGATTCCAAGTCCTTCGTCTCGTTCCTGACGACTGACAACGTCCAGGGCGGCCGTATCGCTGCAGACGGTCTTGCGGCCGCAATCAAGGGCATGACCGGTAAGGAAGAGGGTGAGATCGCCATCATCACCAGCCTGCCGGGCGTCGGTTCTCTCGACCAGCGCCGTCAGGGCTTCCTGGAAGAGGTCAAGAACAAGTATCCGGGCCTGAAGGTCGTTGCCGACAAATATGCGGACGGTCAGGCCACGACCGGTCTCAACATCATGACCGACTTGATCACGGCCAATCCGAAGCTGGTCGGCGTCTTCGCTTCCAACCTGATCATGGCGCAGGGTGTGGGCCAAGCGATTGCGGAAAACAAGCTCGGCGACAAGATCAAGGTCATCGGCTTCGACAATGACGACAAGACGGTCGGCTTCCTGAAGTCTGGCGTTCTTGCCGGCCTCGTGGTGCAGGACCCTTACCGCATGGGTTATGACGGCATCAAAACGGCGCTCGCTGCTTCCAAGAAGGAAAAGGTCGAGGCCAATGTCGACACCGGCGCCAACCTCGTCACCAAGGCGAACATGAGCGATCCGAAGATCGACGCGCTGTTGAACCCGAAGGTCAAGTAAGGCTTGAGGCCGCGCCTGCACAAAGCGGGCGCGGCCTTTTCGTCTGGCCGCTTCTCCGAGGCGGTCGCGCGGCGGTGCGAGAGGGAGGAGACCTCATGACGAGCCTTGAAGAAATCAGCCATCGGCACGACGATACCGTCAAGACGGAAGCAAACCGCATTCCGCCAGGCTCGCCAATCCTGGAACTCAAGGGCCTGCAGAAACGCTATGGCTTCGTCGAGGCGCTGAAGCCGGCGACCGTCACGTTTCTGGCTGGAGAGATTCATGCGATCGTCGGCGAAAATGGTGCGGGCAAATCGACCCTCATCAAGCTCCTGACCGGCGTCATCACCAGGACGGCGGGCGAAATTTTCTGGTGTGGGCATCCGGTTGCGCTCGCAACGCCGAATGAGGCAATCGCCCGCGGCATCAATGCGGTGCATCAGGAAGTCGTGCTCTGCCCGCATCTGACCGTCGCTGCCAATCTTTTCCTTGGCGATGAAGTCAATCGTTTCGGCCTGATGCGCAAAAAGCAGATGGTGGCGATGGCGCAAACCGTGCTCGATGATCTCGGCTTCGGACTGCCGGCGGGCGAACTCCTAAGCTCGCTCACCATCGGCCAGCAGCAGCTCGTGGCAACGGCAAGAGCCGCGATGCGTGGCACCCAATTCCTGATTTTCGACGAGCCGACCGCCTATCTCACCCGCCAGGAATCGGCGCAATTGTTCAAGCTGATCCGTCGTCTGCAGGGCGAAGGCGTAACGATCGTCTATATCAGCCATCGCATGGAAGAGGTGTTCGAGCTGGCCGATCGCGTCTCTGTCTTGCGCGACGGCACGCATGTCGGCACCCGCACGATCGCCGAAACCAACGAGGACGAGCTGATCAAGCTGATGATCAATCGTTCCATCGAGCAGATCTACCACAAGGAGGAGATCCCGATCGGCGATACCATCCTCGATGGCCGCGGCCTTTCCGGCCCCGGCTTCGAGAATGTTTCGCTCAGCGTCCGTGCCGGCGAGATCGTCGGTCTTTACGGGCTGATCGGCGCCGGCCGCAGCGAATTCGCGCTGGGTCTTTATGGTCGCCAGCCGCTTTCTGCGGGCGAAATCTACTGGCAGGGACGCAAGGTCGACATCCGCAACGAGCGTGACGCGATGGAACTCGGTATTGCCCTAGCACCGGAGAGCCGACGCGATCAGGGCCTCTGCCTCAACCTGCCGATCGGGCTCAACATCAATCTCCCCGTGTTCCGGCGGCTGAGCCACGGTCCGATCATCAACAACAAGAGTGAAGCTGCGAATGCCGACAAGCAGATCCGCGATCTCAGCATCAAGACACCGAGCCGGCGGGTTCTGGTTTCAGCCATGTCCGGCGGCAATCAGCAGAAAGTGGTCATCGGCAAATGGCTGAGCCACGGTGCCAAGCTCTTCATCTTCGATGAGCCGACAGTCGGCGTCGATGTCGGAACGAAGGCGGAGATCTATCGGCTATTTGCCAAGCTGCTGCGCGCCGGCGCCGGCATCATCGTCATTTCGTCCTATCTGCCCGAGGTTTACGAGCTCGCGGACCGTCTGCACGTCTTCCGCCACGGCCAGCTGGTCGCCAGCCATGATTTCCATGCCGCGACGCATGAAGAAGTCCTCGGCGAGGCGATCGGCGTCTGAACAATAAACAAGTCTAAAGAGGGAGAACAAAAATGGCCGCGAATACGACAGAAGGCCCGACCGTTGCGCCCCGGCGCAAGATGAACATCCTCTTCAGCTTGACGCTGATCCTGCTGTTGCTGGCACTGTGGGTCGTGCTCGGACTCTGGACCGACAAGTTCTGGACGCCGCTCAACATCACCAATCTGATGCGTCAGGGCTCTATGACGGCCATTCTTGCGCTTGGGCAAACCTTCGTCATCATCACCGCGGGCATCGACCTTTCCGTAGGCGCGATCGTCGGCTTCTGCACCGTCATCATCGCCTGGCTGCTGCAGGCCGGGTTTCCGGTCTGGGCGGCCATCCTGATCACATTGCTGTTCGGGGTTCTGATCGGGGCGTTCCATGGTTTCGGCATCGTGCGCATGGGCCTGCCACCCTTCATCATCACGCTCGCGACATTGACATCGCTTCGCGGTATCGGCCTGCTGATTACCAACGGTTCGACGATCAATATCGTCAATGATGATTTCACCAATTTCGCTGTCTCGGATTTCTTGGGAATCCCGAGCCTGTTCTGGATGGTGATCCTCGTGGCGATCCCGGCCGTGATCTTCCTGCATCTGAGCCGCTGGGGGCGCTATCTCTTCGCCGTCGGCTCAAACCGCGAGGCTGCACGTCTGTCCGGCGTCAACGTCAACCGGATGATCTATCTCGCCTATATCCTTTCAGGGACCTGTGCGGCGTTCGTCGGCATTCTTCTTGCCTCGCGTATCGCCATCGGCAATGCCACGCAGGCCGACGGCTGGGAGTTGCAGGCGATCGCCTCTTCGGTGATCGGTGGAACCAGCCTGTTCGGCGCCGTCGGAACGGTCTACGGCCCGCTGATCGGCGCCTTCATCCTGGCAACCATCAACAATGGCGCCAACCTGCTGAACCTGAATTCCTTCTGGCAGCGCATTATCACCGGTGTCCTGATCATCGTCATCGTTTATTTCGACCAGCTGCGGCGCCGCCGGGCCTAGGAAAGGGACAGGGCGAGGCATGGGGCGACAATCGAGCGGGACGCTATCCCCGTTCGATTGTTGCCCATGCTTGTCGTCAAGGAAGGTCGCTTTGGAGCGCTGTGGGCCTAGACCTATCCGGGCAGGCGCCAGTTTAGAGGCTTGCAGGTAGAAGCAGGCATCAGTCTGCGCACAAGCTGCGCCGGAACCAACTGTCCTTTAGGAGAGGTCTACCGAGGCGTCCTCAAGCGTATGCGCGATATTGCGCAACGGGTGTGCGCAGCGCGGGCCTCAGGCCGGCGAAGGGCGCGATCTTTGCCAGCTCAGGTTTCTCAGCAGATTGCGCAGCGGCTTTTCGACAGCTTCGTAGGCGCAGATGCCGAGAATGGTGCCGCTGATGACGGCGACGAAGGTGATGGCGTCGGAGGGTATCTGCATCCGCGCCATCAGCTTGACGACCACCGAAATGGCCAATGTGTGCCAGAGGTAGATCGAATAGGAGCTGTTGCCGAGATAGGTAAGGAGCGGGATGGAGGGCAACTTGCCGCTGCGTTCCACCGACACCATGCCGAGTACGAGGGCAACAGCGAGGGGTCCGCAGGTCACCTCGTTGAAGTCCAGGCCGAGAATCTGGATCGCAGCAAAGCCCGACAATGCGACGGCGATCAGGGCAAGACCGAGGCCCGCCCCCGGCACGTGTCCGGATAGCCAGAGGCGTCCGAGGATTGCGCCGGCGACGAATTCCAGGATGATCGGCCGCGTATAGGTCAAAAGCAGCGGGGACTGTGAGGCGATGATGCCGCCGGCAAGGACAAAGGCGAGGAAGATCGCCGTCATGCTGGCAAGCCGCAGCCGTTGCGGCAGGAACAAGCAGGCCGCGAAGATGACGTAGAAGAACATTTCGAAATTCAGCGTCCATCCCTGCACCAGAACCGGCCAGATCTCATCACCGCTCGTGCTTGGCGAGCGGACAGGAATGAACAGCAGCGAACCGAGGATATGACCTGCCGTCAGCTTCATGTTCGGAAACAGGCCGATGGCGGCGCCGGCAATCATGATGGCGGTCACGATCCAGTAGGATGGCGCGATGCGCTGCAGCCGGTCGAGCGCAAAGCGCAGCGGCGTCACCGGTCGACGCTCGCTCATGGTCCACATGATGAATCCGCTGATGACGAAGAAGACGTCGACGCCAGCGGCGCCGATGCGGAAATGGCCGCCGCTGCGCTCGGCTGCGTGAAAGAACACTACCGCGAGCGCTGCAAAGGCACGGAGATATTGAATGCCGTAGAGTGTCTTCATTGGCCCGTTCGCGGCTCCCAGTTGACAGGCGGCGCGAATGGTATCTGCTCATCCGTTCGCAATGGCATGTTCGCCGGCATGCGCGCTCGCATGGAAAGCTTTCCTGCTGTGAAGTAAAACAGGAAGGACCCGACATGGTACGGATTGAGAATATCGATCTCGACGAAAGAGCGGATCAGCAACAGGGTCGCGACACCCAGAAGGATGTAGGATTCATCGTTTCTGATGTCGCTCAGAAAGCGGCTGATATGGCCGATGAAAGCCGTCAGCAGGATCGAGGCGAGCAGGAAGACGCCGATGAGTCCGGTTTCGACCGTAGTTTCGATATAGGTATTATGGAAATGGAAGCCAGCGCGGGAGGCGATAAAGAACTCATCCCACAGTCGCTCGGGCTCGGAGAAACCCTGGACCCAATAAGCTTGATAGCCGACGCCGAAGAAAGGATTCTGCTGTGCGGCCGCGATGCCCTGCTGCCAAAGATAGGTACGCCCGGTAAGCGTGGAATCCTTGCCAAACGCACCGAGAACAAGATCGACCGCACCGAGATAGACGCCGGCAACCGCGAGGATGACGCCGGAGACGGCCGCTGTCACAAACAGCCTTTTACGCTGCTTGGGAGACAGATACAGGATGACGCGCAGGCTTATGCATAACACTACGACCAGTCCCGTCGTCAGCACCGATGTTGCCGATGCCGAAGCATGGAGGCAATAGGCGGACAGCAGGCCGGCAAATCCTGCACCCAGCATCCAGATCCGACGTTCGCCAAGGACGAAGACGGCTGCGAAGGCGAAATAGATGCCGAGCGAGGCATAAAAGCCGAGCTGGTTCTTGGAATCGAAGGCGCCGACGAAGCTGTAGCTTCCGTCGATCGGATCATAGGCGTAATAGCCGAACAATATCGAATAGATGAGCACGATGGCGGTGCCCGCGATCGCGCCGCGCGTCAGCGTGCGGATATCGAGCGTGCGCATGGCGACCAAGGCGCAGAAGATATGCGTCATGTACTGGATCGCCGCGCGCGCCGTCACGGAGGGCACGACCGACCAGAAAATCGAAAGGCAGGTGAAAACGCCGAATGCGAAGAGCCAGAGCTGTCTATTATAGCTGCCGAGCACGTTCCGGTAATCGATCATGACGAGCGGAAACCAGAGGGCATAGTACAGCAGAATCGAGGGCTGGCCGAAGCGGGAGGAATAGGCAAATACGAAGAAGGAGAGAGCAATCGCCACCGCTCCGTAGGTGGCGTTGCTGCCTGGACGCACAAAGATCGATTTGGCTATCCGCATCGACTTTCCTATCGGATGGCAAGGCCGGTAGTGACCTTGATTAGGTCGCCCGGCAGTACCTGCGTGTTCTCCTGAGCCTGAATTTCCTTCGACTGGCCGTTTTCGTCACGAATGATGGTGTAGGAGATGCTGACACCCGGTCCGCTTGGATCGAGGTTGCTGGCGTCGGCGGATTGGGCCACGGCTTCCTGCATGAGCGATTGGCTGGTCGACAGTTTCAGCTGCAGCGTTTCCAGCTGCGTGTCGGTATCCTGCATGTCCTGGGCCAACGAGCTCTGCCAGTCGTTGTGCAGAGTGATCTCGTCCTGGTTGGCCTTGTTGATATCCTGTTTGGCTTTCAGGGACGCGGTTTCCGTATCGAGAAGCGTCGCTTCCAGATCGGAGGCGCGCTGTTCAGCGGAGATCCTGCGGGAGGCAAGCTCCAGGCCGCGTTCCGTCAGGCTTTCGACTTTGTCGCGATCGGCCTTGGCCAGATCGAGCTGGCGGCTCTGCGTGTCGTTCTTTTTCGAAAGCGCCTCGACTTCGTTCTGTAGGAGCGCCTTCAGATCTTCCAGTGATTTTAGCTGCGTCGTCATGCGCTTGGCGCGCGTGTCCATCAGCGCTTTCTCGCTTGCGAGCAGACTTGCCGTTTGGGGCAATTGCTTGAGCTCTGGCGGCACATCGATGTCATCCTTGCCAGCCAATTCGGCCAGCAGCCGCGCCTTGCGCATCAGCAGGCGGCTGCGCTCCGCCATGTAGACGACGGCGTCGCCCTTGGCATTGATGAAATCGCGCGCAAAGCGCTGTCCGGCATCGGCACGGCGCATGCCGCCGCCGAGGCTTACGGCTTTCAGCACGGTCAGGTTGGGTACGAACGGATATTCACCCGGATTCTGCACTTCCCCTGAAAGGTAGATCGGTCGGAACTGCGACATTTCAACTGAAGCCGATGGGCGATCACGCAGGCCGAACTGCTTCTGCAGCCCGAGGCCGATGGCTTCGGCGATCTGATCCGTGGTCTTGCCGACTGCGGGCATGTCCCCGATGAAGGGAATGGATATCGAGCCGGAAGGGCCGACCGTATAATCGCCCGAAATGGTGGACCAGTCACGAACCGTGCCTTCGGCGGTCTGCCATTCGGCGACGCGCACATGCAGCTTGTCCATGACGCCCAGATGATATCCGGGAAGGTTTTCGGCCGAGGCCGAGACGGAAGCTACGCAAAGGCTGAGAGCAACGATAGTTGCGCAGCGTAGCGATGTATTGACGCGTACAAGCCTCTTGGAAGGCCGAAATTCAATCATGCAGGATCTTCCCTGTTATTGGTAGGCAACCCGCAAGACGCGGGAGAACCGCAGGAAACCTCCCGCGGTATCTGTCAGTCATCATCAATAGCTGCCGCGCGAGAGGCAGACTGCAGGAATGGTTTTGGCGATGATCACCATGTCGCTGCTGAGCGACCAGTTCTTCACATAATGCGTGTCGAAGGCGACACGGCTTTCATAGGAGACGTCGTTGCGGCCGCTGACCTGCCACAGACCGGTCAGGCCCGGACGGGACTGCAAATAGTAGATTGCCGCGGTCTCGTAGCGTTCGAGCTCGTCTTCCACGACCGGGCGTGGTCCGACGACGCTCATTTCGCCGCGGATGATGTTGATGAGCTGCGGCAGCTCGTCGAGGCTGAGCTTGCGCAGGACGGCCCCGACGGTGGTGACACGGGGGTCGTTCTGCAGTTTGCGCGTTGCGCGCCACTCTTCCATTGCCTTCGGATTGGCCTGCAGGTAGGCATGCAGCACCTTGTCGCCATCGACGACCATGGTGCGGAACTTCAGGCAACGGAAGGTCTTGCCGTTATGGCCGATACGGCGATGACCGTAGAAAGCGGGGCCGCGGTCTGTAAGTTTTACCAGCAGCATCAGCATCAGAAAGAGCGGGCTGATGAGAACCAAAGCGAGCATAGCGGTAGAGACGTCGAAAACGCGCTTCAGTACTCCACCAGTGGGCGGAAAGACGTCGCTTTCCGCGGCGCTGAAAAAAGCCGATGTGGCCGATCTCGTCGCAGACTTCATAGAGAAAACTCCATTCATGTTGACGATTGGTCGGAAATTCTCGGACGCGTAATTAGAGCCGGGATGATCGGAGTGTAGGTTCCGATTTGGACTTTTTAAGCCAAACTTTTGTAGCGATATGGCATGGCGGTATAGAATTACCGCACCGATGGTGAATTGGTTTAATTCAGTGATCAACTATAGATGGGTTGTACTGTATCGTGTTGCGTATAATGTCACGGTTGACAGCTCTGCCGCGTCATAGTCGACGATTTCTAAGGATGTTATAGGCATCGAACGGTAAGTTGTTCATTATCATTGGCTTCGATAGCCTGTGTTTGGTTTCCCTTCAGCTATATGCCATCCCGATTTCTTCATGAGATATATTGCGCTGCAGCAATATTTTGCAGCGCACATACTGAGATCGGATTTTTCAGGACTTTGTAATAAAAGTTGATTGGATTGACGATGAAACGATGGAGGCGCGGCTGACCTCATGCTTCGTAAAAATTGCATTATTTCATTACATCTCCATATAATTGCAAAGAGAAAGATGAACAAATTCAATTGTAATTATAATCGAGGTGTAGTTTTAACAGGCCCGGCGTTAGGGTCGTCTCAAATCGCAACGGATCTGGGTAACTTGGTTGAATCTCAATGAATCATAAAATATATTTAAGACTTAGGTCTGATAAGGGAGGAAAGACCTTGATCGTTTTTCATTTGATGGTCGAGCGGGCGGGGTAAGATTATGTATGCGCCCCGCGTTTTCATCAGCATGCTGGGCACGCTGATCGTATTTGCCATCGCAACATATTTCCTGACGAACTCGCTTTCGACCACCCTGATCGAAACGGTCATCTGTGCCGTCCTTCTGCAGGTCGGTTATTTCCTGGGTGTGCTCTACCTTGTCTGGAAAGAGCGCAAGGCGCATGAAGCCCTGTCGAGCGAAGATAAGGTGCCGTCATCGGCCCAGGAGGACAGCAAGGTCGCCGGTCTGTCCGCCTCCAGTTTAAAGCGTTCGGAACCGTTCAACCCCTGAACCGGCTAGACGATTAGATCTTTTGATGATCCGGTAGTTGCCGGATCGGCGCCATGTCCTAAGTCTCCGCCTGAACCATTGGAGGCTGACGTGATCGACAGTGCAGAAAAAAGTGTCTGCGTAATCATTGCCGCAAAGAATGCCAGCGACACCATCGGGCTGGCCGTTGCCTCGGCCCTTCGCGAGCCCGAAGTGGCGGAAGTCGTCGTCATCGACGACGGTTCGACGGATGGGACCGCCGCCGCGGCGGCCAAGGCCGATGACGGCAGCGGCAGACTGACGATCCAGGAATTCGAGAAGAACCGTGGTCCCGCCGCAGCACGAAACCACGCGATCGACATATCCAAGGCTCCGCTGATCGGCATTCTCGATGCCGACGATTTCTTCTTTCCGGGGCGTTTTGCTGCGCTGCTTGCCGCTGACGATTGGGATTTCGTCGCCGACAACATCGCCTTCGTCAGTGCCGACACCGTTCCTGACGCGCATGCACGGCTCGATCATTTCGATGCGAAGCCGCGGTTTCTTGATCTTGCTGCTTTCGTCGAGGGCAATATTTCCAAGCGAGGCGTGCGCCGCGGCGAGATCGGCTTCCTGAAGCCCTTGATGCGGCGTTCCTTTCTGGATGCGCATGGCCTGCGCTACAATGAGGCGCTGCGCCTCGGCGAGGACTATGACCTTTACGTCCGCGCGCTGGCGAAGCGCGCACGTTACAAGGTCATCCATAGCTGCGGTTACGGCGCCGTGGTGCGCAGCGATTCGCTGAGCGGCCGGCACAGGACGGAGGATTTGCGCCGTCTCTATGAGGCTGACCGGACCATACTTGCCAAGGGCGGGCTTTCTTCGGAAGACGCTGCGGTAATCCGCCGTCATGAGCAGCATATCCGCGATCGCTACGAGCTCAGGCATTTCCTCGACATCAAGTCGCAATCGGGGCTCTTGTCTGCCGCGATCTATGCGCTTTCGCATCCCTTCGCCGTCCCGGCGATTGCCGGCGGCATTCTGGCTGATAAGACCGAGCGCTTCCGCAAGCGGAGCGGCGCGCCCATTGCCCATGCCGGTGCGAACGGCCTGCGCTATCTTCTGCAGGCCGCTCCGAAATAGCGGTATCGCGGCTTACAGATAATCGCGGCGAACGCCTTCGACCACATTGAGGAGGCGCTCCTTGCAGGCGGCAAGCGCGCTATCCTTGCTCAGCTGCGGCCTCGCCTTGCTTGCCTGCCACAGAGCCAGGGCGGAAGGCATGGCAAGTGCCTGCTTTGCCATGATGCGCAGCGTGGTCTGCTCGGGATCGGCAAGCATCACGTTTTCCCCGTAGCGCTGTTTTCCGAGCTCGTCTGCTGCCAGCTTGCTGCGTTCGAAACCGACTCCCCAGAACTTCGCGCCCTTGGCGATCGCCTCGGCGCGGGTCGAAACGGGGATGTGCTTCGGCTGATAGGTGACGCCGAGCGAGCGCGCCCAGTCGTTCCATTTGAAGCTGTTGATGGAGCGCGAGGAGCTGACTGCAATCCATGGAACGCGGAAAGCATCGGCAAGGATAGCGCCGTGCATGGACTCCGCAACGATCATTTCTGACGCAGCAATTTCGCGGATCACGGCCTTTGCCTCGCCGCGGGGGTCGAGATAGGAAAGGCCCACGGTTTTGCAGATTTCAGGCCAGAGACCAGCGGCAGCCGATTCCCAATGCGGAATGAAGGTGCGCTTGCCGTTTTTCGAAATGTTCTGGAATTCGGGCATTTCCGTCACCAGGACGGCGGGGTCGACAATGCCCATTGTGGCAGGCAGGCCAGCCTTTTCCGCTGTCAGCGGGCCGCGTACGCTGCGAATGTCCCATTGCGATGTGTCGCGCATGTCGGGAAGGGAGCCATAGCCGAAGCCGCTGCCGATGACGAGCTTGCGTCCCTCGTCGGGCAGGATCTCTGTGTTGAGGACGGTTCCGACGCCGACCAGCAGTGTTTCCTTGTGAACATCGCGAAGGCCGGGAAGTAGGAAATCCCAGAGCCAGAGATTGAGATCATCACCGAAATTGCCATGGGTGGATTCCCAGTGGAACGGCTTCATACAGGACTCCTTGCTGATCCAAACGATAGCGGGGCACGCCGTGGCTCTTCGATGCGGCATGCGCAGCTCATGCTGCGCTGCAAAATCTAGGGCGCGAGTTTGCCGACGGCAAGCTGCATGACGCTTTGTAAAATCGCCGGGTCGCGCAAGGCCCATTTTGCCAGCAGTCCAAATTGCGGCAGACGCCGCTGCCGCACCTGCCGCGCCTGGCTCCAGAGCGCCTGCCGCCGGGCGCGATTTTTATAGAGGCGGATGGACTCGACATCCTGAGGCCGCCGCGAAAATCTCTGTTCCAGCGTGTTGAGCGCCGTCCACGTGTTGAATTGCTGACGCAGGAATTCGGGGGAATCGTTATCGATGCTGTGGAAGATATTCACGCCTTCGCCACGCAGTGCACCGGCATTTTCACATAGCAATACCCGCTTGGCTGCGAGAACGCAGTCGCAGAAGAACAAGACGTCCTCTGCCGCCAGCCGCAATGACGGCTCGAAACGGATCTTTTCGAAGAGCGGCCGCCCGATCACCATGCAGGACATATGCAAAAAGCTCCAATCCTGCAGCATGACGCTGGCAATGTTCGGAATTTCGACGACGGCGGGCCTGTCCGACAATCGTATCGTATCGGCCGACTTTCCGAGTTCGGCGATGCTGAAATGATAATAGAACTCCTTGCCGCCATCGATGGAGTCCCAGTAGCAATCTGCATTGTAATGGGTCAGCGTTCCGAAGGCGTTGCTGAGATGTTCCGGTGCCCATTCGTCATCGGAATCCAGGAAGGCCACGAACCGGCTCTCGGCTGGCACGCTGTTAAGGCCGGTATTGCGGGCCCCGCCGGGACCCGCGTTGGTCTGACGGATCACACGAATGCGTTTTCTTTCTTCATTGCTCAGCGACTGCAGCTCGTCTTCCGCCGGAAGCGGCGATGCATCGTCGACGATGAGGATATCGAAATCCTGAAATGTCTGCCGGGATATTGATTTCAACGCGCGCAGCAGAACGCCGGTTTGCTTCTGATAGAACGGAATAACAATTGTGATAGACGCCATTTTCCCGCCTTTACGGTTTTGATTCAGGGGCTTGCGGTCTCATCCCCGAGGGCATGATCATTGGCTTTCCAACGGCATCCGCGGCAATTTTCCGGCCGATTGACCCATAACGGAGGTCGTTGTGACGCCAACAGGTAGCGTCCAATCGGTGTCGAGCAATGTTGAGAAACGAGATTTTCTGAAACTTTATCCCAGTGCGACGGCATCCAGACCATCCCGCCGAGGGATCCCGGACCATCCCGCGAGGATCATTGTGACACATTGCGCGCCATGATCTTACATTTATGCACCCATGAGGGGAGCGACGTAGGCCGCTTTTCTCACATGGATTGAAATGCTGTCGCATTTTGGTCATGGTTCGCCTACCAAACTCTGCTGCGCTGCAAAAAATCTTCACCTTCCAGTAAAAAAACAAGACGGGTCGAACTCTTCCTCGGAAGCCGGCATCGAAAGTTCGCGCGGGCGTCTAAGTGCCTTTCGCAGCAGAGCTTTTCTCCAATTCAAATCGATTATTCCATGCTCAAAGGCATGCAGACCGGTGTTTTCAGCACTGGTCCGCATATGATTTTTTACTCATTTTTGCTGCGGTGCCATATTCCCTTTCCAAAGAGCGCCCTAGGTTAAGTCTGCGAGCTCTGCTGTGCTCTGTTTGAAATGGCTGCAAGGGGGGATGCAGCACGAAGAAGGGGTGACAGACATCGTGAATGTGACTGCCAACGTATCTTCGCGGATAAACCTCATGCGTATCGTGCTCATCTCGGGCATAATCTTTGTTCATATACCGTTCGATCCGCATAGCAGCCCATTCAACGGCGCCTATGGCTTTTTCGATTGGCTGCGAGTGTTCCTGCGTGACAGCTTGTTCCGTGTAGGTGTTCCCTGCCTGAGCGTAATCTCCGGATACTTGCTGTTTCGAAATGGAAAGGCACCGCAGAGCTATACAGAGACCATTAGCCGGAAGACAAAGACAATTATTCTGCCGTTCCTGTTGTGGAATAGCGCGTTCTTCCTCTTCGTACTTCTTCTTCAGTATTATGGTATCGGAGATGGATACCTGCCGGATCTGTCGGAGGCTAATCCGCACACGATATCGAATCTCCTGCTCGCTATCGATGGCGAACCGATAAATCTGCCGCTCTATTTCCTGCGCGATCTTTTTGTTTGCATTTTGCTGTCGCCGGTGCTGGCTTTTCTTATTCGTCGTGCTCCGTTACCGACATTGATCTTTCTGCTCTTGCTGGCGGCATGGCCAATATCTATCGGGATAGTGTTGCGGAACTCGATCCTCTTCAGTTTCAGCTTTGGAATCTACCTGAGCCTCCATCGTATCGACGTGACGCTCATAGATCGCTATGCCGCCCTGATCGCGCCCGCCTTCATTGCGCTTGCCGCGCTTCTGGCCACGGCTGCCTACATGACAGGGCCTGGATTGCCGTTGTGGCTCGAGGTTTGTCGCAATCTGATGGTGTTGGTGGGCATTCCCGGGTTCTGGGCAGTATCGGCAATCTTCATCCGCAGCCGGATCGGGAGGGGTCTGGCGGGAACGGGCAGCCTCAGCTTCTGGATTTTTTGCGCCCATTATCCTTTGCTCTTCTGTCTCTGGGTTCTTTGGAACCGCGGCGGCAGCGAACTCTATCCGATTTTCTATCTTTTGGCGGCAGCGCTTGCCTTACTGCTGCTGCCCTTGACCAACGGCATGGCGCGCTACGCCCTGCCAAGCTTCCACAACCTGCTGACTGGCAGCCGGGTACGCCCGCAAACCGAAATCCGTGCTGTCCAGAACCGCGCCGCCGAAGGTCGGCAAGTGCGTTCGAAGCAAAGGTGATGCCATGACGACATCGAAAAGAAGTTACATGCAAAGACTTGGTCTTGTCTCAATCGCTCTCCTGAGCGCGTGCTTCCTGCCACAGGCCGTGTCCGCCCAGGATGATCAGGCAACCGGCCAGTCATTCGTCGACAATTTCGAACGTTTGGATACCAGCCGCTGGTATATTTCCGATGGCTGGAACAATGGGGCGTATCAGAATTGCACCTGGTCGCGGAAACAGGTGAACGTCAGGGATGGGACGCTGCAACTGCAGTTCACCCAGTCCAAGACCGGCGATCGCAATTATGCTTGCGGCGAAATCCAGACGATGAAACGCTATGGCTACGGCACCTACGAGGCGCGTTATCGCACAGCCAAGGGGCCTGGTCTCAACTCTGCCTTCTTCACCTATATCGGTCCCACCGACAAGAAGCCGCATGACGAGATCGATTTCGAAGTGCTCGGGAAGAATCCCGGCCAAGTTCAGGTCAACCAATATATTTCCGCCAAGGGCGGCAACGAAAAGCTGGTGCCGGTTGCAGGTGGCGCCGACCAGGACTTCAATGATTATGCCTTCGTCTGGGAAAAGGATCGTCTGCGCTACTACGTGAACGGCAAGCTCGTTCAGGAAGTCACCGATCCTTCGAAGATACCGACGAACGCGCAGAAGATCTTCTTCAGTCTCTGGGGCACCGATACGCTCAGCGGCTGGATGGGCAAGTTCGCCTATAGCGGCGAGCCGGCAACCATGGAGATCAAGCGCGTCGCCTTCACTGCGCCGGGAGAGAAGTGCCTGTTCCCGGAATCGATCACCTGCAAGCTCGATTGAACATGGTCGGCCGCGTGGCATCTCGCGCGGTCGGTTGCAATGCCACCATGCAACACCAACCACACAAGGCGCCTGGTTCTGGCCGGGCGCAAAAGCGGAAATTTTGATGCTGCATATACTGTATTTCGTCCATGATCTTGCCGACCCGGCTGTGCGCAGGCGGGTGCTGATGCTGCAGGCCGGCGGGGCACTCGTGACGCTCGCGGGGTTCCGGCGCGATGACAATGCGCTGGCTGCCATCCATGGTGTCGAGCCGATCGAGCTCGGCAAGACACGGGATGCCCAGTTTGCGCAGCGCATTGCGGCGGTGGCCAAATCGGCGGCGAAACTGCGTGGTGCGCTGCGCTCGGTCGCAAGGCCGGACCTCATCATCGGCCGCAATCTCGAAATGCTGGCGCTGGCCCATCGCGCCAAGTCCATTTTTGGCGGCGATATGCCTGTTGTCTATGAATGCCTCGATATCCACCGGCTACTGCTGCGCGACGATGTCGTGGGCAGCGCGCTTCGCAGTGCGGAACGCCATTTCGGTTCGCAGGCGGCATTGCTGGTGACCAGTTCGCCAGCCTTCATCGAACGTTATTTCCGCCCGCGCTCCGGGCTGCATGTGCCGGTCATGCTGCTCGAAAACAAGGTGCTGGCGCTTGAGCCTGCGGCGCGCGCCATCGCATCGGCAGCAAGACCGCCGGCTGCGGGCAAGCCCTGGAAGATAGGCTGGTTCGGCGCTCTTCGCTGCCGCAAGTCCTTGGCCTTGCTCGATCAATTCTCGCGGCGGGTGGAGGGCCGTTTCGAGATCGTCCTCCGGGGCCGCCCGGCCTACTCCGAGTTCGAGGACTTCGATCGCACCGTCCGCGATGCACCCTTCATGCATTTTGCCGGCGCCTACAAGAATCCCGAGGATCTTTCGGCGATCTATGGCGAAGTCCAGTTCTCCTGGGCGATCGATTTTTTCGAAGAAGGCTTGAACTCCAACTGGCTGCTGCCGAACCGCCTCTATGAAGGCGGTCTTTATGGCGCTGTGCCGATTGCGATCAAGGATACGGAGACGGCAAGATTTCTTGCCAGCCGAAAGATCGGGCTTACGCTCGACCAGGCCGATGCCGAACATCTGACGGCGCTTTTGGGTGAGATGGACACGAGGCGTTATCTCGACGCCTTCGAGGCGGTGGCTTCCCAGGATCGCAAGCAATGGATGATGGATCGCGCCGACTGTCAGGGGCTGGTGCAGCGGCTGGCGTCGCTGACGCACGCCAATGAGCAGATTGCCGAAGTACAGGCCCTCCCACAACTACATCGCAATAGAGGTGGATTGCAATGACGACTGAAAGCTCTGGGGACATGCGCTGCATAATCGTTATTCCTTGCCTCAACGAGGAAAAGCATATCGAGCCGCTGATCGCCAAACTCGGGCAGGCTCTGGACGAACTCGACGCCAGGATCGTAGTGGCTGATGGCGGCAGCACCGATCGCACGCGCGAGATCGTCCGGGATATAGCTGTAAGAGATCCTCGCGTTCTGTTGCTCGACAATCCGAAGCGGCTGCAGAGCGCAGCGATCAATCTCGCCATCGAGACGTTCGGCGACGATTACGAGTATTTCATCCGCATCGACGCCCATGGCGATTATCCCGACGATTACTGCCAGACGCTGGTGCAGGAGGCCGGTGCGACGGGCGCGGATTCCGTCGTCGTTGCTATGCGCACCATGGGTTTCAGCGCCTTCCAGAAGGCAACGGCCGTCGCGCAGAACTCCAAGCTCGGCAATGGCGGCTCCAAACATCGCGAAGGAGCCAAGGGCCATTGGGCGGAGCATGGGCATCATGCGCTAATGCGCGTTGCCGCCTTCCGTGCCGTCGGCGGCTACGACGAAACCTTCAGCCATAACGAGGATGCCGAGCTGGATTATCGGCTGAACAAGGCGGGGTATCGGATCTGGCTGACGGACAAGACTGCCATGACCTACTATCCGCGCTCCAGCGTCCCGACGCTCTTCAAGCAATATCTCGGTTATGGCCGCGGCCGCGCGCGCAATATTCTCAAGCATCGCAGCATGCCGAGCCTGCGCCAGATGCTGCCGCTTGCGGTCGTGCCGATTTTCATCGGTGCCTTCCTGGCGGTCCTTAACTGGATTGCGGTTATTCCGGTTGGTCTGTGGGCTGTGGCCTGCATCGCCTACGGTTTCTGGATCGCTCTCGGCCAGAAGAACCCCTACGGCCCGCTGGCCGCAATTTCCGCCATGGTCATGCATTTCGCCTGGTCCATGGGCTTCTGGATGGAAGTTTTCAGCTTTCGCAATCGCAGGGTCGCGTCATGACTCAAGTCCATCGACGCCCCATTAAGATCGACATAGCGGTCTGCACCTATCGACGGGCAGAGCTCGATCAGACGCTGCTGTCGCTTGCCGTGCTCAACGTCCCCACAGGTGCGGTCATCCGGATCATCGTCGCCGACAATGATGTGACGCCGAGCGCGCGGAGCCGTGTCGACGCCATGCGTTCGGCCGTACCCTTCGAGATCGTCTATGTCCATTGCCCGGCATCGAACATCTCGAT
Organism: Martinezella dioscoreae; assembly: GCF_009176305.1. GTDB lineage: Bacteria > Pseudomonadota > Alphaproteobacteria > Rhizobiales > Rhizobiaceae > Rhizobium > Rhizobium dioscoreae. Next base: position 707,528 of record NZ_BLAJ01000002.1, read on the forward strand.
TGCCCGCAATGCCTGCCTCGATCATGCAAGCGGCGATTTCCTTGCCTTCATTGATGATGACGAGACTGCTTCGGAAGACTGGTTGACGGAAATGCTCATCATGGCCGACACGACCGGCGCCGATGCCGTTCTCGGCCCCGTGCAGGCGGTTTACGCGAATGTCGCTCCGGCATGGATGCAGCAGGGCGATTTCCATTCGACTCTGCCGGTCTGGGTCGCGGGAGAAATCCTGACCGGCTACACCTGCAATGTATTGCTGCGCCGCGGCGCGCCTTCGCTTGCCGGGCGGCGTTTCAATATCGCGCTCGGGCGCAGCGGCGGCGAAGATACCGAGTTCTTCACCCATATGCACAAGGCGGGCGGCAGGATCGCCTATGCCGCGGATGCGCTGGTCTACGAACCCGTTCCCAACGGTCGGGCAACCGTCTCTTGGCTCTCGAAGCGCCGGTATCGCATGGGACAGACGCATGGTCGCATGCTGCTGGAAGCCAGGGGTGGCTTCGGGCGCTGGCGCGCGATCGCGCTTGCAGGCACGAAATCTGCCTATTGCTTCGTTGCCGCGGCGTTGCTCTCGGCATCGCCCATCAAGCGCCATCGCTATGGCCTGCGCGGCATCATGCATGCCGGCGTCGTCAGCGGCCTCTTCGGAGTTCGCGAAATAGAACAATATGGAAATCTGGAGAAGGCACCGCAATGACGGATTTCATCCCCGATGTCAGCTTCGTCATTGCTGCCTATAATGCCGAGGAAACGCTCGAGCGCGCCATTGACAGCGCGCTGGCGCAAGGTGCCGTCAGCATGGAAGTCATCGTCGTCGACGATTGCTCGACGGACGGCACGCGCGAGATCGCCGCCAACCATCCCGATCCGCGCGTACGACTCGTCGCCATGGCCCGCAATGGTGGCCCGGGCGCTGCCCGCAATGCCGGGCTCGATGCGGCCCGGGGCCGCTGGGTGGCCGTGCTCGATTCTGACGATGCCCTGCGTCCGGACCGCATGGCCCGCCTGATCGCCAGGGCGGAAAAGGCCGAGGCGCAGATCGCGGTCGACAATCTCGACGTCATCCGCGAGGACGTGGGCACGATGCTGCCGATGTTCCCCGAGGCGATGCTGGCACGCATGCCGACGCTGACGCTGGCAAAGTTCATCGCCTCCAACATGATTTTCCAGTCCGAGCACAATTTCGGCTATATGAAGCCGGTCTTCGAGCGAGCCTTCGTCGAGAAGCATCGCCTGCGCTTCGATGAAACCCTGCGGATTGGCGAGGATTACATTTTCCTGGCTTCCGCGCTCGCTCGTGGCGGCCTCTGCGTCGTCGAGCCGACCGTAGGCTACTTGTATTACATTCGCGATGGATCGATCTCGCGTGTTCTCAGGCAAGACCATGTCGAAGCCATGCTTGCCGCAGACACCAGATTCTTCGCCGAACATCCCTTCGGGGCTGCTGCTCTTGCCGCACAGCGGCGACGCACGCGCAATCTGAAGGACGTCATCGCGTTCCTGAAGCTGGTCGACAGCATCAAGGAACGTGAATTGCAGGCGATGCTCAAGATCGCATGCCTCAACCCGCGGGCGGTGCGCCATCTCAGCATGCCGATCTTTGCGCGTTTTCGTCGGTTGGCCGCATCTCTGCGGAGCGGTCGCCAGCCGTCGCCTACCTCCCAACTTTCCTCCCCCCTGCCCAACATGGGCGCAGGCCCTCACTCTAACAAAGGATAGAGCCATGGACCCCAAACGTCGTGTGAGAAAAGCAGTCATCCCGGTTGCCGGCAATGGAACGCGCTTCCTGCCCGCCACCAAGGCGATGCCAAAGGAGATGCTGACGATCGTCGATCGTCCGGTCGTGCAATATGCCGTCGATGAAGCCATCGAAGCCGGCATCGAGCACATCGTCTTCGTCACCAGCCGCAACAAGTCGGCGATCGAAGACCATTTCGACGACACGCCGGAGCTGATTTCTTCGCTGCAAAGGGCAGGCAAGAGCCACCAGGTCAGCGAGCTGGAACGCCTCCTGCCGCGGCCGGGCGCTGTCAGCTTCACCCGCCAGCAGGCTCCGCTCGGCCTCGGCCACGCTGTCTGGTGTGCCCGCGATCTGATCGGCAACGAGCCATTCGCGCTGCTTCTGCCTGACATGCTCTGCTACGGCATTCGCGGCTGCATGGCCGGCTTGATGGACCTCTATAATGAGACCGGCGGCAACATCGTCGCTGTCGAGGAATGCGCTCCGGAAGAAACCTCGAAATACGGCATTATCGGCAAGGGCGAGTCCGTGCGCCATGGCTTCGCCGTGACCAAAATGGTCGAGAAGCCGCATCCGTCCGAGGCGCCTTCAAACTTTTACCTCAATGGCCGTTATATTCTGCAGCCCGAGATTTTCGATATTCTGGCCCGTCAGGAGCGCGGCGCCGGCAATGAGATCCAGCTGACCGACGGCATGCTGCGCCTTTCCGAGACGCAGACCTTCCATGCCCAGGTCTATAACGGACGCACGTTCGACTGCGGGTCCAAGCACGGCTTCATCGAAGCGAACGTCGCCTTCGCGCTCGCTCGCTCCGATATCGGCAGCTTGGTCTATGACTCGATCCGCAACATGGTCGTCTCGCACGAAGCGCAGATGACCGCCGCTTAAGCCTGTTCACATTGTGGCCTGCGGCCGGTAAGGCCGCGGGCCATGGCTATTGTTCATTCGGGCTTCTCCGACAAGGTGGTCGCCATGCATCAGAAGAACTTCACTTTCCACAGCGCTCTTCCGCAAGCGGAGTCGCAGGATAGCTTTATCGATCTCGACCGGCTGATGGCCGTCGTGGTCCGGCGCATCCGCACCATCATTTTCGCCGTGGCCGCCTTTGTCATCCTGGCCGTCGTCTATCTGTTGACGGCCACCTCGAGCTATACGTCGATGACGCAGATATTGCTCGACGAAACCATGACGAAATATGCCGAGGATCAGCCGCCGGCGGCAAGCAGCCAGCAGGCGGACATGGAGATCGCCAGTGCGGTCGAAATCCTCAAATCGAATGAGATGGCGTTGCGTGTCGTCGACACGGCGGGCCTCGCTGACAACAATACCCTGCTCAATCCGCCCGTATCTCCGGCGGCCTTGCTCAAATCCGGCGTTAGCCTGATCGTCAGCGTCTTCACGCCTGGCCGCCCGCCTATGACGCCCGAGGAACAGCGGGAAGCCCAGCGCCAGAAGGTTGCTGCCGTTCTGCAGGATAATCTGAAGGTCGAACGCGTCACGCGCAGCTCGGTCGTAGCCGTCTCCTTCAGTTCGACGGACAAGCGTCTCGCCGCCAAGGTTACGAGCGCTTATGCCGACGCTTATCTAACCGACCAGCTGAACGCCAATTTCGATGCAACCGAACGCGCTTCCGTCTGGTTACAGGAACGCTTGAACGACTTGCGCCAGCGCGCTCAGGAGGCTTCACTGGAAGTCGAGAAATACAAGGCGGACAATGGCCTGACGTCAACCGGCGGCGAACTGATGTCGGAACAGCAGATTTCCGACCTCAACAAGCAGCTGATCATCGCCCAGGCCGACACGGCCAGCGCCGCCGCCCGCTACAATCAGTACAAGTCGATCATCGACCAAGGCCCTGATAACGCCGTCAAGAACGCGACCATCTCATCGAGCTCGACCGACAATTCAGTGCTGCAAGATTTGAAAACGCGCTATCTTGCCGTCGAAAAGCGCGAACAGGATGTCACGCAGAATTTCGGCGCCGATCATCCGCAGGCAGTCGCGCTCAAGGCCGAGCGGCAGGATATCACCCGGCAGATCTATCAGGTCCTTCAGCAGCTCACCGCCAGCTACAAGAACGAGTATGATGTCGCTCAGTCGCGGGCGGAATCGCTGCGCGAAAGCATCGACAAGGTCGTCGGCAAGAATTCCGAGGCCAACAAGTCGCTGGTTCACCTGAATGAGTTGAACCAGAAGGCATCGGCGCTGAAGACGCTTTACGAATCCTATCTCGGCCGCTTCGAACAGGCGACCCAGCAGCGCTCGTTCCCCATCGCCAAGGCCCGCGTCATTTCGGTGGCCGGCGTGCCCACTGCGCCGTCCAGCCCGAAGAAGACGCTCGTCATGGCGCTCTCGGTCATCCTCGGTCTGATGGTCGGCTGCGGTGTAGCTGCATTCCAGGAGTTCCGCGACCGTTACTTCCGCGTGGAGGCCGACGTGCGGGCTGCTCTCGGTTTGAAATTCCTGGGCTATCTGCCGCTGCTCGGTCAGCAGAGCAAGAGCAAGAGCAAGAAGAAGTCGCGCAGGGCCGATGCCGGAGCGGAGCCGATAACGGCGGAAGAGGGAGAAAACGGCGTCGCCTTCGAGCGCATAATGCGCATCTCCGTCGAAGCGCCGCGCTCGATCTTCGCCGAGACCTTGAGGAACGCAAAGCTTGCCAGCGATGTGATGCTGCAAGGCCGTGCCGACCGTGTCATCGGCGTCGTCTCGGCACTGCCGGGCGAAGGCAAGTCAACGACGGCTGCCAATTTTGCCGCCCTGCTTGCGAGCAGCGGTAAGCGCACGCTGCTCATCGACGCCGACTTGCGCAATCCGGGCCTCAGCCGGACGCTGAAGACGCCGCCGCAGGCAGGCCTGATCGAGGCTGTGCTTGGCGAGGTGCCCTGGACGAATGCCGTGAAGGTCGACCCGCGCACCAAGCTTGCCATTCTTCCGGTCGCCGTGCGTGATCATCTGCTGCACACCAGCGAGCTTCTGTCCTCGCAGGGCATGCAGCATCTGATGGAAAATGCCCGCAAGATGTTCGACTACATCATCGTCGATCTTGCGCCGCTTGGTCCTGTCATCGATGCAAAGGCCTTCGCGCCGCAGGTCGATGCCTTCCTGCTGGTGACCGAATGGGGCGCAACGCCGACCAATCTGGTGCGTGATGTTCTCGAGCAGGAGCCGCAGATCAACTCGCGCATCCTCGGTGTGATCCTCAACAAGACCGACATGTCGGAACTGCCGCGCTACAGCGATTTCGGTGGAACGGAGCGCTACCGGCAGAAATATGTGAGCTACTACACCGAGGTGCAGCCGCGCGCCCAGGTGGATGCTTAGTCCGCCGGTCCCTTGCCGGTCTTGAGCCGGGTTCTCGCCAGCGCATGTTCGCGCCAGATCGTGAATATGCCCGCCGCAACAACGATGAGCGCGCCTAAGATCATGGGCGCGCTCAACTTTTCGCCGAATATCATGACACCGATAATGGCGGAAAAGACGAGCTGCAGATAGGTCAGCGGCTGGATCACCACCGCGTCCAGCATATCGTAGGCTCGGATGAGGAAATAATGGCTTGAAACGCCGGTCAGGCAAAGAATGCCCATGAAGATCCAGTCATGGGGCGCAAGCGGTGTCCAGAAGAACGGCCCGATGCAGCTCATGGCGATCGCGCCCACCACACCCGTATAGAAAAAGCTGGTCATGGCGCCGTCTTCGCGGCTGACATAGCGTGTCAGGACGACGTAGAGCGAAAATAGCAATGCGCCGAAGAGCGGCACCAGGAAGCGCGTATCGAAGACGCCGCTTTCCGGCTTCAGGATCAACAGCACGCCGAAGAAACCGAAACAGATCGCCAGCCATCGCCGCCAGCCGACCTTCTCGCCGAGGATGGGGATCGACAGCAAGGCCACCATCAGCGGACCGGATGAAAAGATCGCCTGAGAATGGGCAAGGCCGACGACGACGAAGGACGAGATGGCGACGACGATCTGCGCGGCGAGCAGCAAGCCCCGGGCAATCTGTAGGACAGGGCGTTTGGTCCTGACGTTGCGCCGCAAGCCGCCAGGCGCGCGCGAAGCCATTGCGATGGCGAAAAGCATGAAAGCCCAATAGCGGATCATCGCCACCAGAAGCGGCGGGTAGGCGCTGACAAGGTGCTTGGAGATGCCGTCCTGTATGGCGAATATGCTGATTGCCAACAGCGTGAAGACGTAACCGGTACTATTGGATTTCATGGCTTTCGAAGGAAGAAGATGTGCGGGGCCCCGGAGGCGCCGGGACCCGGCACCACATTCACATTAGGTCATTCATCGGTTCAATCATAGGCTCCATGTTTGCGGTCCGGTCCATCCGCAGAGCCACGCATCAGTCCTTTTTGCGATCCGCGACGAAGGTCGTGAAGCCATCGATGAAAGCCGCAAGATTGTGCTTCACTTTCTCGTCGACGATTGCGCCATGGGCATCAAAGACACTGCCGGCACGTGACACCATGAGCCGACCGCCGAACCAGGCTTCGGCGCCGAGCGTGCGCAACACCGTCAACCAGGCGTTCTGGCTGAGGATGGTACCGAAATTGCCCGGCGAAGCTCCGAGGACGGCGATCGGCTTTCCGCCGAAAACCTGAGCGATGTCTGTAGAAGGCCGGCTCATCCAGTCGATTGCGTTCTTGAAAACGCCCGGAAGCGAATTGTTGTATTCCGGCGTAAACAGGATCAGCCCATCGGCTGAAATGGCGAGGTCCTTGAGTTCCTGTACTTTTTCCGGAATGCCATCCGCAGCCTCGAGATCGGCATCGTAAAGCGGCACGCCATGGATGGTGCGGGCGATCAGCTCGACGCCGCTTGGTGCCAATTCGACGGCCGCGTGCAGCAGGGCCGTGTTGAAGGAGCCTTTACGCAGGCTGCCCGATATGCCGAGTATCTTCATCGCTTCCCCCATTTGCCGTGATGGGAAGACATTTATGCTTCATCGTCCTTCGTCAAGGCCTGACGGAATCTTATGTGGTGAGCGACAACTTCGGTTTGACCGTGCTTACCGCCCGGAAGGCATGACCCGGATCGGCGCTGAAGCCGATGCTGGGCGCCGCCGGCATCACTGGCCCTGTTGAAGCCGCCTGGTTTTGGTTGCCGCTCTCAAGGAGTATCGCCTATGTCATCAGCTCTGACTGGGTAGTCCGCGGGCAACTTGCCGTCCACTCAGTCATGCGAATGGGATTCGGGGTGGTCTGCGCCGTCGTCGGATGGAATGATGTGCAAGTTCCCGAAGCGTACGCCGCGCTGCGTCACGACGCTGTCGGCAAAGGTCTTTATCTCGTCCACCTTACCCTTCAGCACGGAGACTTCGAGGCAATCTTGCCCATCGATATGAACATGAAGCGTCGAGACTGAAAGATCGTGGTGATCGTGTTGCGCCGTCGTCAGCCGGCGCGACAGGTCGCGGGTCTCGTGTTCATAGACGTAGGCAAGGGCCGCGTAGCATCGCGCTTCGCCATCTATGGTCGGCTGCGTGCGGGTCACGGCATCGCGCACGAGATCGCGCAAGGTTTCCGAGCGGCTTGCATAGCCGCGCTGCACGCTGATCTTGTCGATCGTCTCCAGAAGATCGTCATCGATGGTGATGGTAATGCGCTGCATTTCCTGATCCTCTTTTCCCCAACGGCGTGCCGCGATCGACTAGAGGAAATTTCGAGGGGATTTGCAACGGTGTCCGGCGTTATTGGCGGCCACGGAAACGACGCTGATAGGTGGGATCGTAGAGCGAGCTTTCGCGGAAATCACTGGCGGCGAGCGACGAGCCGACGAAGATCAATGCGGTGCGCTCGATCGGCTCCGCCGCTACCTTTGCCTCAATCGTGGCAAGCGTGCCCCGGATAATCCGCTCATCGGGCCAGGATGCCTTGACGACGATCGCAACCGGGCAGTCCGCGCCATAAAGCGGCGTCAGATCCTCGACGACTTCCTTGAGTGCATGGATGGCCAGATGGATCGCGAGCGTCGCGCCGGTCGCGCCGAATTTCGCTAGCGTCTCATTGTTCGGCATCGGCGAGGCCCGACCGGAAACGCGGGTCAGAACTAGGCTTTGGGCGAGGGCTGGTATGGTCAGTTCGCGGCCGAGCGCCGAAGCTGCGGCTGCGAAAGCGGGAACGCCTGGGGTCAGCGTATAGTCGATGCCATGCTGCTCCAGCCGGCGGATCTGTTCGGCAACCGCGCTCCAGACCGAGAGATCGCCCGAATGCAGGCGCGCGACATCCTCGCCCGCTGCATTGGCTTTCAGGTATTCGGCCTCTATCTCGTCAAGCGACATCGGCGCCGTATCGATGATGCGGGCGCCGGGTGGGCAATATTGCAGCAGTTCCGGCGAGACAATCGAGCCGGCATAGAGGCAGACCGGGCATTTGCCGATCAGGTCGCGGCCGCGCACCGTGATCAGGTCGGCGGCGCCTGGGCCTGCGCCAATGAAATGCACTGTCATCACTCTACCTCATTCTCAATTATGGCTTGATCCAAGACCATTGCGTCACCGGCATGGCCGGCCGCCAGCCGGTCATGCGGCCGACAGGTGCGGCGCGCGCAATGTCGATACGGATCAGCGAGCCGCCGCGGCGTGCCTGTTCGGCCAACAGAAGGACTTCCATTTCGGTCGTGACGGCATTGGCGACCAGCCTGCCGCCGCTTTTCAATTGGCCGATGGCGGCCTCCAGCACGCCGGCATCGCTGCCGCCACCGCCGATAAAGATCGCATCCGGTGCCGGCAGGCCGGTAAGAGCAGCCGGCGCCTCGCCTTCGACAACGGTCAGGCCCGGTACACCGAAATTCGCTGCGTTTCGGCGGATTCGAGCGGCGCGTTCAACGGAAGCCTCAATGGCAATGACGCGCAGTGACGGATCGGCCAGCATCCATTCGATGCCGATCGAGCCGGAGCCGGCACCGATATCCCAGAGCAGCTCACCATAACGTGGCGCCAGCGCGGATAGCGTCATCGCGCGGATCTCCCGCTTGGTGATCTGGCCGTCATGTTCAAAAAGCTCGTCGGCGAGGCCTGCGCTTAGCGGCAAAATCCGCGCGCCGGCTTCCGCCTTGACCTCGACGCCGCAGATGTTCAGATCGTTGATGCCGGAGAGGCTAAAGCTAGCCGCAGTTTCCCGGGAGACCTTCTCGTTTGGACCGCCAAGCGCTTCCAGAACCGTCAGTTCTGACGGACCGAAACCAGAGCTGCGCAGCAGGGCGGCCAATTCGGCGGGGCCTTTGCCATCGGATGTCAGCGCCAGGATCTTGCGGCCCGAATGCAGGTGCGGCCGGATCAGATCGATGGACCGGCCATGGAGCGACAGAACCGTCGTCTCCTGCAGGGGCCAGCCGAGGCGCGACGCGGCAAGGCTGAAGGAGGAGGGTGCTGGGATAACGGTCATTTCAGCGGCCGGAATGTGCCGCGAAAGTGTCGCGCCGACGCCGTAGAAAAAAGGATCGCCGGAGGCAAGAACCACTGTCGGTTCTCCGCGCCGGGCAAGAACCGCTTCAACGGATTTTTCGAATGGCGAAAGCCATTGATGGGTTTCGCCTGTTATCAGTGACCTCATCAACTCGATGTGGCGTACACCACCGAAGACCGACGGCGCGTCAGCGATCTGCCGTTTGGCCTCGTCGCCGACACCGGCTGGACCGTCTTCGCCGATGCCGATAAGAGTAAGCCAGCGTTGAACTGAAGGTGTCTCAGCCATGGGCAAGGTCCGCATTCTGATCCTCGGCGGCACGACCGAGGCCCGAGCGCTGGCGGCGGCGCTTGCCCCGCGCACTGATCTCGACATTGTTCTGTCCCTTGCCGGACGAACCGCCGATCCGGCGCCGCAGCCCGTTCCGGTGCGCAGCGGCGGTTTCGGTGGCGCAGAGGGGCTTGCCCGCTATGTCATCGATGAAAAGATCGATCTGGTGATCGATGCCACCCATCCCTTCGCGGCCCGCATTTCCGCCAATGCTTCCCAGGCAGCCACTCAATGCGCTGTTACGGCCTTTGCATTGCGCCGTCCCGCGTGGATGTCGGTCGAAGGCGATGACTGGCTTTCCGTGCATGGCGTTTCGCAGGCCATAGCCGCGCTCGGCGCAGCACCCTTGCGCGTTTTCCTGGCAACGGGGCGGCAGGAGGCGCATTATGCGAACGCCGCGCCGCAGCACCATTATTGGGTCCGCAGCGTCGATCCCGTCGAACCGCCGCTGACCGTGCCTGACGTCAGCTACATCCACAGCCGGGGTCCGTTCCGCCTGGAGAACGAGCTGGAGATGCTGCAACGGCATGGAATCGAGGTGGTCGTCGCCAAGAACAGCGGCGGTGACGCGACCTACGGGAAGATAGAGGCGGCAAGGCAGCTCGGAATCAAGGTGATCATGGTCGAGCGCGCGGATACCGCCGGCTTGCCGGTGGTCGAAACGGTAGACGCTGCGCTCGATCGGATCGATCATTTCGTCTCTTCCCTGATGAAGCGCGGCGTATAGACCAGATCCGGGCGTCCCTCGCGGGCAATGACGCGCGTCTCGGCCGAGCCGATGATGACGCAGGTCGCCATATCCGCCTGCGAGGCCTCGGCATCGGCGAGCCGAGCCACTGTCATGCGCTCGTCGGGACGACCGGCGGCCCGACCGAAGATGACAGGTGTTTCGCCGGGCAGCACGGCGCGCAGGATCTCGAAGGCCTTGCCAAGCTGCCAGGGCCGCGCCTTGCTGATCGGATTGTAGAGCGCGCTCACAAAGCCCGCTTCGGCAACGGCGCGGAGGCGACTCTCGATCAGCGGCCAGGGTTTCAGATTGTCCGAAAGCGAGATCGCGCAGAAATCGTGCCCGAGGGGAGCGCCGATGCGGGCCGCAACGGCAAGCATGGCCGTGATACCCGGCACGACGATAAGGTCTACCGTCCGCCATTCAACCGGACCATGATCGATCGCCTCGCAAACGGCGGCCGCCATGGCAAAGACGCCGGGATCGCCACCGGAGACGACGCAGACATTGATGCCGCTTGCGGCTCGCTGCAGCGCCATCTTGGCGCGGTCCAGCTCCTCGCGATTGTCTGATGCCTGACGGATCTGGTCGTCGCGCAGCGTCAGGCGGTCGAGATAAGGACCGTAACCGTAAAATTCGTGAGCGTCCGCCACGGCAGCAAGTGCCTCCGGCGTCGTCTGCTGGGGATTGCCGGGGCCCGTGCCGATCACATAAAGACGCCCGCTCATGGCCGGCTTTCCCAGCCAGGAACCAGCACAAGGGAGAAATAGGGCGCTTCGGCATCGTTGCGGCTGGCTAGCGGCGTCATTGCGCCGTTCGCCATCGTGCCGCGCTCGACATAGATCGCTTCCTCCAGTCGGCCAGCGGCATCAAGCGCGCGGCGGATCTTGGGCAGATTGCGGCCGACCTTCATGATCACGGCAGCCTGTGTATCACCCAATCTGCGGGTTAGCTCGGCCTCCGCCATCGTTCCTGGCAGCACGGAGAGAATGTCGTCTCCCTGCACCATCGGCAATCCTGCAAGAGACCAGCAACCGGACATGGCGGTCACGCCCGGGATGACTTCAGTGGGGAAGCGATCGGCAAGGCGCACATGCAGATGCATGTAGGAGCCATAGAAGAGCGGATCGCCCTCGCTGAGTACGGCAACCGTCTTTCCTTCGCGAAGATGCGCCGCCACCATCTCGGCCGAGGCGTCATAGAAGGCGGTGATCTGACGGAGATATTCCGGCGCGTCCTTGTCGATCTCGGTCGTCACCGGATAGTAGAGCGGCAGCAGCGTTACGTCCGCCTTCAGCAGATCGCCGACGATGGCTTTCCCATTGCCACCTCTACCCTGCTTGGCGAAGTAAGCGACAACATCGGCACGGTCGAGAGCCTTGACGGCCTTGACCGTCAGCAGTTCCGGATCGCCAGGACCGGTGCCGACGCCGATCAGGTTTCCATTGGACGGCGCACTCATAGACCAGGCCTCGCAAGCGCATTGAGGGCGGCTGCCGTCATGGCACTGCCGCCCAGCCGGCCGCGCACGATGGCAAAGGGAACGCCGTAGGAGTTTTCGGCAAGCGCATCCTTCGATTCCGCCGCGCCGACGAAACCGACGGGCATGCCGATGATGGCAGCCGGCTTCGGCGCGCCATCGCGCAGCATTTCGAGAAGGTGGAAGAGGGCCGTCGGCGCGTTGCCGATAGCGACGACAGAGCCCGCCAGCCGATCCGTCCAAAGATGCATGGCTGCGGCCGAGCGCGTGTTGCCAATGGTCTTCGCGATCTCCGCCGTCCGCGGGTCCTGCAAGGTGCAGATCACTTCGTTGGCGGCAGGCAGACGGGCGCGGGTGACGCCGCGGGCGACCATCTCTGCGTCGCAGAAAATCGGTGCACCGTCAGTCAGCGCCTTGCGGGCGGATGCGACGAAATCGGGAGAGAAGAGAAAATGTTCTGCCGCTTCCACCAATCCGCAGGCATGAATCATGCGGATGGCGACATCGGCCTCGGCTTCAGGGAAACGCTGGAGATCGGCTTCGCTGCGGATGATCGCAAAGGAGCGCTCGTAGATCGCATCCCCTTCGCGGATATAGTCATAGTCAGGCATTTCTATCCCTGTCGTAAGGCCGTCGCGATTGCGTCCCGGCCGAGCCGTTTAAGACACTGCTGTGCCGATTCGCCAGCAGCTTTGTTGTTTCGCACCAGTTCCCCGAGCGCAGCCAGCGCCGATTTCAGATATTCCTTATGGATGTAAGCCACGGGCTCTGATGATGCTGACCCATTTACGACAATAGCATAGCCCGTTGCAGCACCGACGATGGTCAGCATCGCCGGGAAAGGATGGGCGCAGCCTTTTGCGCAGCCGGATAGATGCACCTTGAGCGAACCATCCAGCAGCTCATGCCCGATTTCGACCAGATCGGCGGCCGCCTTTTTCGTGGCGTAGTGGGCAGAGGCGCATGCGCCGGCACCGGAACAGGGAACGGCATAATTTGCGGGATCATCGGCGCGTGTCTGAAAGCCGCAATCAGCTGCCGCGGCGAGAATACCTTTGATCCGCTCGCGCGGGAGGCCGAGCAGCAACAGGCTGTGTTCGGGGCCGGTCCGTAATTCATGCGCCCCAGTCATCTCTGCATGGTCAAGAAATCGGATGAGGTCTTGAGCGTGGATTTGACCGAAGGCGGGCCGCAATCCGAGTGCGGTCTGTTCGTTATCGAGCGGAATGACACCGACAGGAAGGGCGGATGAGTTAGTTTCTCGTCGTGGGAAGCTGGAAGGGGCAGGAAACTGTAGTCCTAAAGCGGCGATGTCCAGGTCACGGCCGCGGGCGCGAGGGCCGATTGCCGCCAACGCTTTGAGCAATGCCATGACACAGGCTATCGCTTCTTCGCCAGACAAGGCGACAAGCCGTGTGGCCGTCGTCTCGGTTCCCGCAATGGCAAGAGTCCAAAGCTTTCGGCCATCGGCGGCAGTGACAGCCTTCAGCCTGATATCCGCCGAGAGTTCGTCAAGGACGAGCCGGCCGCCGCCGTCAACGATAATGGCGAGCTTTGCAGCGAGCAATGGCTTGGGACGAAGTGCATCGATGGCGCTTCGCAGACGCTCAGAAAGCCCACGTGCATCAGCAATCTCGGACGGATCGACACCGCTGAGCGGCGGGACTTCGATCGTGACGCCGCTCTCTGGCACGATGCCGGCCCGATCGATATCGGCGGCCAGTCCAGGCATGCTTTGCGGCGTCATGCCACGCAGCTGAAAATTGCCGCGCGCAGTGATCTCGATCAGGCCATTGCCGTGTCTCTCGGCTGCTTCCGCCAAGAGACGTAATTGCGCGATAGTCAGCCCCGGAGTCGATGGCCGCAAACGAACAAGAAGGCCGTCGCCGGTCTGCATCGGTGCATTCAGCGAGGGGCAGGCACCGCGAACCATAGAGGGCAGGGGCGATGCAACGCCGTCCTCGGCAGCTCCCCCTTTAGAGAAGCACGCTTGTTCCTCCACTGTCTGCGCGTCGACCGCAACCATAAGACTGCCCTTCATAAGGGACATTTCCTTGCACAAACCGGATCGGCGGGCAAACGATTTGGTACTTGGCGCTTATTCGAGATCGTCGAAGTCCCGACCCTTACGCATAAGATAGATATCCATGATCCATCCATGCCGGGCGCGGGCTTCGGCGCGGGTCGCAAGAATCCGCTCGGAAACCTCAGCCAGCCTGCCCGCGATGATGATTTCATCCTTGGTGCCGAGATAGGCGCCCCAATAGATATGGGCATCGGGATCGTCGATCTTGCTGAAGGCCTGCTCGCCATCGAGCATGACGACGGCCGTTTCGGCAATTCCGGGAAAGCTTTCGGCCAATCGCCGACCGGTGGTGATCTGAACCGGCTTGCCGACGAGGTTGAGGGGGATGCGATGGCTTGCCGTCAGCGCTTGGATGCTGGTGATGCCAGGAATAACGCTATAATCGATAACGACTTTGCCGCGACCGACGACACGCTCGAGAATGCGGAGCGTGCTGTCATAAAGGCCGGGATCGCCCCAGACGAGGAAGGCAGCACTCTGGCTTTCCGTCAGATGTTCCAGAAACAGCCGCTCGTAGGTCGCGGAAATCGCGTCATGCCATTCATCGACGCTCCGCACATATCTGCGGTCCGCCATCTGGCGTGACGGCACGTCGTAATCCACGTAGCGGGTGGCGGGATTGGTGACATAGCGCTGGCAGATATCGCGCCTGACGTCGGCAAGCTCGCTCTTGGCCGCGCCCTTGCTTGGAATGAGGATGACATCGGCTGAGTTCAGCGCATTGATCGCCTGCACGGTCAGATGTTCGGGGTTTCCCGTGCCGATACCGACGATGTGAATATGCCGCATATGCTTTGCCTCGCTCTTCAGCGCTGTTTGCCGGAAGCGCCTGCTCATTTCAAGAGGAGGCTTCAAGCTGATTGCCGCTCAAGGGTCCAGCGGTTGGCCATATAGCTGCGCGGCGAGGTGCCGAGCATGCGGCGGAACATGGTGGTAAACGCCGCCACGCTCTCGTAGCCTGCTTCGAGCGCGATGTTGATGACGGGCTGGCCCTCCGCCAGTTGCGGCAGGCAGGCAAAGACGCTTGCCTGCTGGCGCCAGGTGGTGAAGCTGATGCCGGTTTCCTTGCGGAACTGCCTGGTGAACGTTCGGCGGCTTACCGAAAGCTTTTCGGCCCAATCATCCAGCCTGGCATTAGGCGATGGGTTGGAGAGATAGTCGCGGCAGAGCGCAGTCAATCGGCGGTCGGACGGGAAGGGCAGGCCGAGCGGACGCTCGGGCAACGTTGCGATTTCCTCGACCAGTAGCGACAGAACGAGCTTGGCCTTGCGATGGCTGACCGGCGCCTCCCGCAGCCGGATGGCTTCGAGCAGCAGGCTGCGGGCAAGATCGGTCACTTCGACGACACGCGGCGCTTCACCCTTCGGCGGCTGGCCGCGCGGCGTCACGTAGACGGACTTCATGCTGACGTCGCTCAGGATCTCAATCGAATGCTCCAGCCCGACGGGGATGAATAGGGCATGGCCGGGCGGCACCATCCAGCGGCCGCGCGCCGTCATGATCAGGGCGACGCCGGCGAAGATGCAAAGCAGCTGCGTGCGGCGGTGGTGATGCCAGGGAACCGTGTAGCCCTGCGGCGGCTCGGCGCTATGGACGAGCACGTCGGCTGGCGATTCCTCCATCCAGCGCATGTTTCGCACATGGTCGTCGTCGAGGGTCGCCAGCAACTGTTTCGATAGCTTTTCCATTTTGGCCCAATCGAGAAACTATTGGACCAAAACACGAAAGAAGGACATTCGCAAGCCGTGGTAAAGGCGGATCAAGTCATATCGTCGGCAAGTCTCGCCGGCGCAGGAGGATTCCCCACATGGTTGCGGAAGTGGCGGGTACGCAGGCCCGATATCAAAAGACGACGATGTCGATCGTTATGGCGGTCAGTACCTGTCATCTGCTGAACGATACGATGCAATCGCTGCTGACGTCGCTCTATCCGATGTTCAGAGAGAATTATGCGCTCGATTTCGTGCAGATCGGCTTGTTGACGATGATGTTCCAGATCACCGCCTCGTTGCTGCAGCCGGTGGTCGGTATCGTGACCGACAAATGGCCGATGCCCTATTCGTTGCCCGTGGGCATGGTCAGCACCTTTGCAGGCCTGGTGCTGCTTGGCTATGCCGGCAGTTTCGGCGTGCTCCTGATCGCTGCAAGCCTGATCGGCTTCGGTTCGGCCGTCTTCCATCCGGAGGCTTCGCGCGTTGCACGTCTCGCTTCGGGCGGACGTCACGGGCTGGCGCAGTCGCTGTTTCAGCTCGGTGGTAACGCCGGCTCGGCGATCGGGCCGCTCATTGCCGCGTTCTTCGTCCTCCAGCATGGCCAGAAGAGCGTCGCCTGGCTTTCGGTGCTGGCCGTCATCGGCTTCATCGTTCTGAGCTGGGTCGGCAACTGGTTCATCAACCATCGTCGCCAGCAGTCGGCGCGTTCCGCCCCGAGCCGCACCTTGCCGATCGCGCGCAACAAGGCGATGTGGGCGCTTGCCATCCTCATCCTGCTGACGGCGACGAAGAACGTCTACATGGCGAGCATTTCGAGCTATTTCACCTTCTACGTCATCGACAAGTTCCATCTCGATGTCCGGGATGCGCAGCTGATGCTGTTTCTTTTCCTCGGCTCGGTCGCGGTCGGCACGATCATGGGCGGGCCGGTGGGCGACCGTTTTGGCGCGCGTTTCGTGATCTGGTTCTCGATCCTCGGCGTCATCCCGTTTGCGCTGCTGATGCCCTATGCGAACCTGTTCTGGACCTGCGTCCTGACTGTCGTCATCGGCCTCGTGCTTGCCTCGGCCTTCCCGGCGATCGTGGTCTTTGCGCAGGAGCTGATCCCTGGCCGCGTGGGACTGATCGGCGGCATCTTCTTCGGCTTTGCCTTCGGCGCGGGTGGACTGGGGGCAGCCTGGCTCGGCGATTTCGCCGATGCGCGTGGCATCCCCTTCGTCTATACGCTCTGCTCGTATCTGCCGTTGTTGGGATTATTCACGATCTTCCTGCCACGAATTCCGCGGCATTGATCGAAACCGGCGGGCGATCAGCCCGCCGCTGTTCTTGAGCGCCCGCGTTGAGACCCCTTTGTCAGGCGTAGCGGCTGATCGCGAGGTCGGTCGCGTCGATATCAGGCTTGCGGCCACTGACGAGATCGCTGATGACGCGTGCCGAACCGGAACTCATGGTCCATCCAAGCGTGCCATGACCTGTATTGAGATAAAGCCCCTTGATCCTCGTCGGTCCGATGACCGGCGTGCCATCCGGCGTCATCGGCCGCAGGCCCGACCAGAACGAGGCCTTGGCGACATCGCCGCCGGGGAAGAGATCGGTCACGGAATGCTCAAGTGTCCGGCGTCTCGCAAGGCCGAGATCATTGGTATAGCCGGAGATTTCCGCCATGCCGCCGACGCGGATGCGGTCGCCGAGGCGAGTGATGGCGATCTTGTAGGTTTCGTCCATGACGGTCGATTCCGGTGCGCGCGAGGCATCGGTGATCGGGATCGTCAGCGAATAGCCTTTGACCGGATAGACGGACAGGCTGATGCCGAGCGGTTTCAGCAGCAGCGGTGAATAGCTGCCGAGCGCGACGACGACCGCATCCGCATCCAGGCGCCCACGATCGGTCACCACGCCACGTACTTGGCTGCCCTCGATGGCGAGCCCCTTGATCGTCGTGCCGTACTGGAACCGGACGCCAAGCTCAATCGCTTTTGCAGCAAGCGCATTGGTGAATTTGAAGCAGTCGCCGGTCTCGTCCTTCGGTGTCAGCAGACCACCGACGATCTTGCCGCGGACATGCCGAAGGGCCGGTTCGACGCGAATGCAGCCGTCGGGATCGAGCACCTCATACGGAATGCCGTCGGCCGCAAGAGCCTTGACGTCCTTGGCGGATGCATCGAGCTGCGCTTGCGTGCGGAAGAGCTGGAGCGTGCCCTGCATACGCTCGTCATAGGCAATACCTGTCTCTTCGCGAAGCTCAGCGAGCGAAATGCGGCTGTAATCGGCAAGGCGCAGCATGCGGCTCTTGTTGATCGCGTAACGCTCCGACGTGCAGTTTGACAGCATCTTGATGAGCCATGAGAGCATGGCGCCATCGACCTTCGGGCGCAGGATGAGCGGCGCGTGGTGCATGAACAGCCACTTGATCGCCTTCATGGGAATGCCGGGTGCGGCCCAGGGCGAGCAATAGCCGAAGGAAACCTCGCCGGCATTGGCGAAGCTCGTTTCCAGCGCCGGGCCCTGCTGCCGGTCGATGACCGTAACCTCGTGGCCCGCCTTGGCAAGCTGATAGGCTGACGTCACGCCGATGATGCCGGCACCCAGAACGACGACTTTCATGATGTCCTCAGAGACTTGAGAGATGGGAAGGTCAGCGATATTGACGGTGGAAGCGATGGCCGAGACTGGTCAGGATTTCATAGGAAATCAAGCCGGCGTCGCACGCAAGATCATCCACGGTCTGATGATCTCCCAGAACTTCCACCATGCTGCCGAAAGAGAGAGCGCCTTCGGGCAAGGCGCTGATATCGATTGTCGTGCTGTCCATCGACACGCGGCCGACGATGGGCAGACGCACGCCGTCGTAATAGACGGCGCCGCGATCGCTGAGGCTGCGCGGCAAGCCGTCGGCGTAGCCGGCGGCGATCGTCGCGAGCCGGGTCTTGCCTTTCGTCACATGCACGCCGCCATAGCCGACCCGAGCGCCTTCCAAAACGGTCCGTGTCTGCACCACGGCAACTTCGAGCCGGACAACCGCTTCCATGGGGTTGGCAACGCCACTGGTGGGAGCGCCGCCATAAAGAGCGATGCCTGGCCGTGCCAGTACGCCATGGAAATCTCCGCCAAGAAAGATGCCGCCGGAATTGGCGAACGAAACATCGTATTGCGGAAACTCCGTTGCGACGCGACACATCTCGGCAAGCTGATCACCGTTTTGCCTGCTGTCGGTCTCATCTGCGGAGGCGAGGTGGCTCATGATGAACAGGATATCGACGTCGTCGGATGTCTGCAGATGAGCTGCCACGGCGCTTCTGTCCTCCGGCGGTATGCCGAGCCGCGACATGCCGGTATCGAATTGGAGAACCGCGGGGAGCCTGCGGTGAAGAGAGCGTGACATCTCCGACCACTGCCGCAACTGTTGGAGCGAATTGATCACAGGCACGATGCCGCCATCGGCGCAGGCAGCCTCATTGCCGGGTAAAAGGCCGTTCAGCACAAAAATAGTTGCATCGCCACGGAGTTGCGGACGCAGCCGTAGCGCTTCAATGAAGTGGGCGACGAAAAAGTGGCGGCAACCGCGCTCGTAGAGTGCTTTCGATACCTGATTGGCGCCAAGTCCGTAGGAATCCGCCTTGACGACGGCGGCGGCCCGCGCCGGTGCGACGATAGTGGATAGCTTGTCATAGTTCCGGCATAGCGCGGCCAAATCGATCGTCAGATAGCCACACGCTCCACTATCGATCGCCAATTTTGGCGCCAGAGAATCCACAATACCGCCGTCCATGTCCGCCCTCGTCGTTCAATATAAGATTATTGAAAGGATCGCGAAATTGCTTGCTAAACAGTGATTGATTATTGTTTAAATGCATTGATATTGAAAGGATCTGCGAATTTTTGAAAGAATCCACATGCCCGCTCTCGACGCCATCGACCGCAATATTCTCCGCTTGCTTCGCCTCGATGCCCGAGTCAGCAACGCCAAGCTGGCAGGCGAGGTGGGGCTGTCGCCATCGGCCTGCCTGCGGCGTATCAAATTGATGGAACAGGCGGGCGTGATCAGGGGCTATACGGCCCTGGTGGACACGTCCCAGGCAGAGGCATCGATCGCCGTCATCATCAACATCACGCTCGAGCGGCAAACGGAGGAGCATCTCGATCGTTTCGAGGCGGCGGTACGCAAACATCCCGAGATCAAGGAGTGCTTTTTGATGACGGGCGGCTCCGACTATCTGCTGCGCGTCGAGGTCGCCAATCCCGGCGACTTCGAACGCATCCATAAGGATATTCTGTCGACCATGCCGGGAGTGCTGCGAATCCATTCGAGCTTCTCGATCCGCAATGTGCTCGCGACGCGGCCGAAAGGACTGCGTTGAATCGACCGGGATTGAGCACCGGGTGCGGCGTTACTCTGCCTTGTCGTGCGCTTGATCCCAGCCGATCCCTGCGGCGGCATCCACCTCGCAGATCAAGCCGCTCGGCTCGTAACGGACTTGGACCTTGCCGCTCAATTCCGCCGCCAGCAGGTTTTCGATCAAGCGGGAGCCGAAGCCCTTGCGGGTCGGAGGCTTTACGATTGGCCCTCCCGATTCCTGCCAGCGCAGTTTGAGGTGATCCGTCCTGCCCGTTTCCAGTGACCACGTGATCGCAACACGGCCATCCGCCACCGAAAGCGCACCGTATTTGGCGGCATTCGTCGCAAGCTCATGCAGTGCAAGCGATATGGAAACGACAGCTCTCGGCGCGAGTTTGATTGCCGGTCCGGAAATTTCGAACCTGTCCTTCGGATAGGGGGATAGCGCCTGGGCAATGACGGCGGTCAACTCCGCCTGCTCCCATTGGCCGTGGATCAGCAGATCGTGGGCGCGCGCCATCGAGGAGAGCCGCGCCTCGAATGTCTCGACGGATGCCTTGTCCACATCGTCCCGCCCGAGTGTTTGGCGCGCAATGGCCATCACGGTTGCGAGCACATTCTTGACGCGATGATTGAGCTCGCCCACCAGCACGGTCTGCAGGCGCTCGGCCTCCTTCTTGGCGCTGATGTCATGGGCGATCTTCGATGCACCTATGATACGGCCATAGGCGTCATAGATCGGGGAAACGCTGAGCAGCACATCGACCAGTTCGCCATTCTTGCAGCGCCGCTTGGTCTCGTAGGGTTCGACCTTCTGGCCAGCGCGGATCTGCGCAAGGATCGCCGGCTCCTCTTCACTGCGATCGTCCGGAACGAGCATCATGACCGAGCGTCCGATGGCCTCTTCCGCCGAATGGCCATAAAGCCGTTCGGCACCGGTGTTCCAGCTGGTGATCACCATGTTGAGATCGGTGCTGAGGATGGCATCATCCGACGAGGCTATGATGGCCGCGAGACGCTGTTCCACCTGCTGGACTCGTTTGCGTTCGGTGATATCCGTGACGACGCTGGCAACCCGCCGGATGTGCCCTGAATCGTCCCGCAAGCCGGAAACCGAATTTGCGACCCAGACGAGGCTGCCATCCTTGCGGATATAGCGTTTTTCGATCTCGAAGCTCTCGCCGGTCGCCATCATCGTTTCGAACATGCGGGTGTTCTCGCGCAGATCGTCCGGATAGGTAATGTCATGCATCCGCATGCCGAGTAGCTCGCTCTCGGCATAGCCGACGATCTCGCAGAAGCGCCCGTTCACCTGAACAAAGCGGCCATCGAGCTCGCATTGGGCTATTCCCGTCGCGGATTGGGAAATGACGGCACGGATTCGCTCCTCGCTTTCGCGCAACGCCTGCTCGGACCGGACACGTTCCGTCGTCTCGCTGACGATGCAGAAGACGCCCACCGTCTTGCCGTCCGCATCGCGAACAGGCGAATAGGAAATATCGAAGTAAACCGTTTCGGGATAGCCGTAGCGCTCGATGTAGAACGGTCGGTCTTTGGCGGAGACCGTCTTGCCATCGCGAAGAACGGATTGCAGAAGCGGTTCGAGATCGTTCCAGAGCTCGGCCCAGCTTTCGCGCGCGGGACGGCCAAGGGCCTGAGGATGCTTGTCGCCTATCGTCGGCGCATAAGCGTCATTATAAAGCGCAATAAAGTCGTCGCCCCAGAATATGACGATCTGGGCTTGCGCGGAGAGCATGATATCGACGGCAGCGGTAAGGCATGGGGGCCATGCCGATTTCGGGCCAAGACTGGTCGCTTCCCAGTCGAAGCCAGAGATAAGCGCTGCCATCTCGTTGGTGTGACTTGCCTGTTCGGGGACGATATTCAGGATGCATCCTCTCTTGAGCGATCGCAACCGACAAGGATTGCCCCGTTCCGCTCATGCTTGCGAAAATTCATAACATATTCTTCGTCGCGAAGTGCAGAGAGAAAACCCGCTGATTTCAATGTATCTTAAGTGACATAAGCGAATTTTCGCGCCGAATGTTTCGGGCCGCTCAAAGCGGACCCGGGCGACAGACCTTTATCCTAGGCGAGCTTCCATTTGACGCCAGTTTGAGGGAGTTGTCAGGTGTCCGGCCTTGCATGCATTTCGGCCGTCAGCCATCTCTCGAGCGCCAGCGCATCCGGCCTTCCGGCAATGTGCGGCGCGATCCAAAGCACCATGCGGCGCGGGCCGGGCAGAAAGCCGAAAGGTGCCACCAGCCGCCCGGAAGCAAGCTGATCGAGCACGAGCATTTGCGGCACGACCGCCATACCGAGGCCGCATGCGGCGGCCTGGATCAGCAGATAGAAATGATCGAAGGCCGCCTGTGGTGTCAGACGCAGATCCGCCTGTCCGGCTATGGCCTGCCAGTCGCTCCAGGCTTGCGGTCGTGTCTGCGTGGAGAGGATCGCTGCATGTTCCATATCATCGGGACGCGAAATGCCGGAGCGGTTCAGATATTCCGGCGAACAGACAGGACCGATGGCCTCGCCGCCGAGCTCCCGGATGATCGCATCCTTCGGCGGATCGATGACACTGGAGCGGATGGCGAGGCTGATCTTATCTCGGACGAAGTCGATCTGATCGTAATTCATGTTGAACTGAAGGGCGATATGCGGGTGGCGCTCGTGAAACTGGCCGATGCGCGGAATGATCCAGCCCATCATGATCGAGGAAGAGCAGGAGAGCGTCAGCGGGCTTGGGCGGACGCGCTCGACGCTTGCCTGCATCAGGCCGAAAGCACTTGCCAGCCCTTCAGCAAGTCGCGAGCCTTCCGGCGTCGGCTCTGTCGAATGGGCGCGGCGGGTCACGAGGATGACGCCGAGCGTCTCCTCTAGCCCGCGAATGTGCCGGCTGATCGCGCCATGCGTAACGCAGAGCTCGTCGGCGGCAAGCGTCATCGACCTGTGCCGCGCGGTTGCTTCGAATGCCTTCAGCGCATTCAAGGATGGAAGAGGGCCGCTCATTTTTTAAATTCCGCTATCTCGTGATGTGATTTTTCCTCACATGATGGGGAGATTAAATCGTTTGCTTGCGGCTTGTCCATCCCGCTAGAGATCAAGGTCATTCGAAGGCGCATGCGGCCGAAGGCAGGGACTGGAGGGGAAGTCGGAGTTTCCGCTCTGTCAGCGACGCAAGCGGATCGCTGCGTTGTCAAGATTTCAGCACGGGGGAGGGATTTTCATTGCAGCCCGCAAATCAGGAAATGTCACAGGTCGAGCGTTCGGCCATATCAAAGGTTTCGAAGCGGCTGGTGCCGTTCATCGCCTTGATGTTCTTCATTAACTTTCTTGACCGCACGGCGATTTCCTTCGCCGGGCCGAACGGCATGACGACGGATCTGGCGCTGACGGCGGCCCAGTTCGGTTTTGCCGCCGGCATCTTCTTTTTCGGTTACATCGTTCTCGAAATTCCGAGCAATCTCGCGCTTCACAAATACGGCGCGCGGCGCTGGCTTGCCCGCATCATGGTAAGCTGGGGCATTGTGGCGCTCTTGTTCACCTGGGTATCGAGCGCGACGGAGCTCTATGTGCTGCGCTTCCTGCTGGGCGTTGCCGAAGCCGGCTTCTTCCCGGGGGCGATCCTGTTCTTGAGCATGTGGGTGCCGGCCAAGCATCGCAGCAAGATCCTGGCACTGTTCTACCTTGCCCAGCCGCTGACAACAGTCGTCGGAGCGCCCTTTGCGGCCACGCTGATCCAGATGCATGGCCTCTTCGGCCTCGAAGGCTGGCGTGTCATGTTCTTCGGCGTTGCCATTCCGGCTGTCATCGTCGGCATCATCACCTGGTTCTACCTCGCTGATCGCCCCGATGATGCGAAATGGCTGACCCAGGCGGAGAAGGATTGGCTGAACCGGGCGCTTGCCGGCGAGGAAAAGGCAAAGGCGGCGGCGCATGGCAAGATGACCGGCCTCGCCTTGACGGACGGCCGCGTCTGGCTGCTGTCGGTCATCTATTTCGGCCTGATCTACGGCCTCTATGCGCTGGCCTTCTTCCTGCCGACGATCATTGCCGGCTTCGAAACGAAATTTGGCACCAAGTTCGATGTCTTCGACAAGGGCTTGATCACGGCCGTTCCCTATCTGCCGGCAGCCGTTACCCTCTTCTTCTGGAGTCGCGATGCGTCCAGACGTGGTGTGCGGCCGTGGCACATCGGCATTCCGGCCCTGGTAGGCGCTTTCAGCATTCCGGCCGCGCTTTATATGGGCTCGCCTGAAGCGACGATTGTGATGATCACACTGACGGCTTGCGCGATCTTTTCCGCCCTGCCGAATTTCTGGGCCATTCCGTCGCGCTTCCTGACCGGGCCGGCGGCCGCAGCGGGCATCGCCCTGATCAATACGATCGGCAATATCGCAGGCTTTGCCGCACCCTATGTGACCGGTCTCGTCAAGGATGCGACCGGCCTCTATGAGCTGCCGATGTTCATCGTAGGTGCACTGATGCTGTTGTCGGCCCTGCTGGCCTTCTCTTTGAATGGGCGGGTCCGCGAGCCGGAACTGGTTGCTTACGGCAGCAAAGGCTGAATTCGCCTAGCCTGAAGGACGGGTGGGTTTGATGGCGGCCGTGGAAATGGCCGCCATTATCTTTCTTCAGGCTGCCCTGAGCAGCATGCCGAAGAGATCGCGCGGATCATCCGGATCGGCGATGATGTCGAGCTTCTGGAAATAGTCCGTACCCACCAGCTTCTCGCGAACGTAGCGCAGGGCGGAGAAATCTTCGATCGCGAAGCCGACGCTGTCGAACAGCGTGATCTGCCGGTCGCTGCTGCGGCCGGGTGCCCGGCCGCTCACGACCTGCCAGAGTTCGGTGACCGGATAATCCGGATCCATCTGCTGGATTTCGCCTTCGATGCGGGTCTGCGGCGGATATTCGACGAAAGTGTCGGAGCGCAGCAGGATATCGCGGTGAAGCTCAGTCTTGCCGGGGCAATCACCGCCGATGGCGTTGATGTGCACGCCGGCACCGACCATATTGTCCGTCAGAATGGTCGCGAATTGCTTGTCGGCCGTACAGGTCGTGATGATGTCGGCACCTTCGATCGCCGCCTGTGCCGAGGTGCAGGGCACGAGCTTCAAGCCGATCTTTGCGAGATTGCGGACGGTCTTTTCCGTTGCTCTGGGATCAATGTCGTAAAGGCGGACTTCCTCGATGCCGAGGACGGCCTTCATCGCCAGCGCCTGGAATTCGGCCTGTGCGCCATTGCCGATCAAGGTGAGGCGGCGCGAATTGGCAGGTGCCAGATGTTTAGCCGCCATCGCCGAGGTTGCCGCAGTGCGCAGCGCCGTCAGCAGCGTCATTTCCGTTAGCAGCACGGGATAACCGGTCGAAACTTCCGCAAGCAAGCCGAAGGCGGTCACCGTCTGCAGGCCCTGAGCCATGTTCTTTGGATGGCCGTTTACATATTTGAAGCTGTAGACGGCGCCATCCGAGGTCGGCATCAGCTCGATGACGCCGTCATGCGAATGGGAAGCGACGCGGGGCGTCTTGTCGAAGAGGTCCCAGCGGCGGAAATCCGCTTCGATGGCGTCGGTGAGTTCGATGAGCACGGTTTCGATGCCGATGTGATGGACGAGCCGCATCATGTTCTCGACGCTGACGAAGGGAATGAAAGCTCTTTCCGATGGGAGCGGTGCGGACATTCTCGTATCCTCGATGGAAATCATTTCCCATAGGGTATCAAGCGGATCGATTGACTGAAATCGCAAAACTGTGCCAGTTTTGGTATGGGTTTGCACAAATTGCCCATAATTTTTGACGGATTGAACAAGATCAGGATCGTGCGATGACGCTCGCCAAATATATTCCCGATGATCTCGACCGGCGTATCATCGCTCATCTGCGCGCTGACGGGCGGGCTTCGCTCTCCAAACTGTCCGATGTTTTGGGCGTCGCGCGTGGTACGGTGCAGAACCGGCTGGATCGACTGATAGAGACCGGCACGCTGCTTGGCTTCACCGTAAGGGTTCGGGAAGATTATGAGGAGCAGACCGTGCATGCCGTCATGATGATCGAAGTCGTCGGGAAATCGACGACGCAGGTCATCCGTAAACTGCGCGGCCTTCCCGAAATATATTCGCTGCATACGACGAATGGCAATTGGGATCTGGTCGCCAATATCCGAGCGACCAGCCTGTCGGACTTTGATCGGGTCTTGCGCGAAGTGCGGATGATCGATGGCGTTGCGAACAGCGAGACAAGCCTTTTGCTGAGCAGCCTGTGAGAGGCATCGTTGGCGGATGTGGCCGATGCGAAGCCGGATACAGCCAGCCATCATGGATTCTCGCACTGCCGAACGGAAGCGCAGACAGGCCGTGCCCGCAGCTTGAAAACTCGCGGCTTGTTGTTATGATTTTCGTATGGAACTTGCTCTGCTTGCCCACGCCCTTGCCTGGATCGTGCTCGGTCTGATCGCCGTGACGACGGTCGTTCCGGTCGGGACGAAGTATCCGTTCATGGCGATGGCGAGTATCGACAGCGTCATCCCGTTCGGCCTTCTGGGGTTTCTGTTTGTCATGGCTTACCCGGAAGACCGCCGCATCATTGCTCTTGTGTGCATATTGGTTGCAGCTGCAAGCGAGTCGCTCGCGCTCATCCTGCCGCAGAAGTGCCTCAGGATCGAGCGCGCGATCTTGAAAGTGCTTGCCACGGTTTCGGGCCTGCTTTTGGGCGCATTATTTATGGAGTACATGCTGCAGGTATCGTAATTTGCCGACAGCACCCAGCCCATTCGACCCCTCCTGCATCCTTTGCGCTTTCCCAAAGCGAACGAATGCTCATATCTTCCATATACAACTAACGATCAGACGGTTTGCCGCTTTGGCTCTCCAGCCGATAGCGGTGTCCCGGATAAACCAGCCGCGCTGTGGAGACAATGCCGCGCGCCGACCATGTGCGCCTCCAGATCGTCAGGCAGGGTTCGGTCTTCAGGATCGTCAGCAGCTTGCATTCCCAGGCTTGCGGCATGACGGCTTCGACGACATGTTCCGATCCGCTGAGCGGGGCAACGGCCGAGAGATAGGCGTTCGGCGTCATGTCGGTAAAATCCTGCTGCAGATAGTCGGGTGCGGCGTCCGGATGGACATGCCGGTCCTCGATCTGCACGGGCACGCCGTTCTCGCTATGCACGATCAGCGAATGGAAAACCGGCGATCCGATGTCGAGTTCCAACGCGTCGGCAATGTCGGGCGATGCGGCTTCCCGGGCGAGAACGACTACGCTTGCCTGATGGGAATGGCCGCGTTCGGCGATCTCCTCGGCGATGTTGCGGACCTCGAACAGGGCGGAGGCGCCCTTGCGCTCGGCGACGAAGGAGCCGACGCCCTGGATGCGAACGAGCTCGCCTTCATTGGCCAGTTCCCGCAGCGCACGATTGGCCGTCATTTTGCTGACGCCAAGTTCGACCACCAATTCGTTTTCGGAGGGAACGCGATATTTGGGCGGCCACTCGCCACTATGAATGCGGTCGAGTATCATCTGCTTGACGCCGGCATAGAGGGGCGCGGCGTCATTTTCCGCCAGTTCGCGTTTCATCTCGCCGGAACGTTTCATTGCCTATTCCCTTTGCACAGAGTGAATCTGCCTCGAAAACAACTTTCCCACTTGCATATCATAAATTATCACATATGGTACCCTATACAACCTCGCAATCAATCCTAAAAATTAATTGGGAAAGCGGGCAAGCCGGCGAAGATCGGTAGGAAATGCTGCAAGGCTTATTTCAACCTCAGAGGAGCTCTACACGATGAGATTCAGTGCAATTCTCTTGTCAGGCGTCGTGGCTGCCGCCGCTTTTGCCGCGCCGGCCTTCGCCAAGGACTGGAAGACGGCAACGATTACCTTGGAAGGTGCCTACGCGCCGTGGAACATGACGAACGCCGACGGTACGCTCGGCGGCTTCGAGCCGGAGCTTGCCAAGGTTCTGTGCGAACGCGCCAAGATCGATTGCAAGCTCGTCGCTTCCGACTGGGATGGCATGATCCCGGCGCTGAACGCCGGCAAGTTCGACGTCATCATGGATGCTCTGTCGATCACCGACGAGCGCAAGCAGGTCATCGGCTTCACCATTCCTTATGCTGCAACGCCTGCCGCTTTTGCGACCGCCAAGGACAGCCCGCTTGCCAATGCTGCCGGCACCGGCACCACGATCAAGATGACCCCCGGCCAGACCGGCGTTAAGGAAATCGACGTGTTGAAGGAAGCCTTCAAGGGCAAGACCATCGGCATCCAGGCCGCAACCGTCTATGCCAAGTTCGTCTATGACAATTTCGGCTCGATCGCCACGATCCGCGAATACAAGACCGGCGCCGACCGCGATCTCGACCTGCAGAACGGCCGCATCGATCTCGGCTTCGACGATGCCGTCTACTTCGCGAACGCTTTTGCCAGCGCGAATGATTCGCTCGCCTTCACCGGCCCGGAAATCGCCGGTTCCATCTGGGGCGAAGGCGAAGGCCTTGGCATCCGCAAGGCGGATACCGACCTGCGCGACAAGTTCAATGAGGCGATCAAGTCCGCGCTTGCCGACGGTACCATCAAGACCCTGTCGATGAAGTGGTTCAAGGTCGACGTCAGCCCGAATTGATGAGTACGTCTTTGGGCCGTTATCATCGGTCTCCGGCTTTGCGGCCGGAGACCCTATGGTATCCTGACGCCTGAAACTGCCACGGACAGGGATTGGATCTATGGCAAGCTTGCAATTGCTGGGCTTCGGCTCGAACGGGTGGGGCGCGCTGCTGCTTGTTGCCGCCTTGATGACGCTGGCCGTGACGGCGACCGCCTTGGCCATCGGCGCCGTCCTCGGCGCGGCCATTGCCTTCGCGAAGCTCTCGGGAAGCATGGTGTTGAAGACGCTCGGCAATATCTACACTACCGTTTTCCGCGGTGTGCCCGAACTTCTGATTATCTATCTGATCTATTTCGGCGGGTCGTCGGCGGTAACCTCCATCGGCAAATGGCTTGGCTATGAAGGCTTTCTCGGCCTGCCATCCTTTGCCGCCGGTGCTCTCGCTGTCGGCATCATTTCCGGCGCTTATCAGGCAGAGGTTTTCCGTGGAGCCTATCTCGCCATTTCCAAGGGCGAGCTTGAGGCGGCGTCCGCGATCGGCATGCATCGCGGTTTGCGCCTGCGCCGGATCATCATTCCGCAGGTCTTCCGCTTCGCCATTCCCGGGCTCGGCAATGTCTGGCAGCTCAGCCTCAAGGATTCCGCTTTGATCTCGGTCACCGGCCTTGCGGAATTGATGCGCACCAGTCAGGTGGCTGCCGGTTCCACCCGCCAGTATTTCCTCTTCTTCATAGCCGGCGGCATTCTCTATTTGGTCCTGACCAGCCTATCGGATCGCATCTTCAACAAGGCCGAACGACGCGCCAATCGCAGCATGCCGGCTGCGACGATCGGCCAGGCTTGAGGAGGACGGTATGGATTTCGATTTCCTTTCGAGCACGATGGTCACACTGCTGAAGGCAGTGCCAATGACGCTGCTGCTGTTCTTCCTGTCGATCTTCTTTGGCGGCATTCTGGCGCTTGTCATCGTCGCCATGCGCGTCAGCGGCAATCCGATTCTCTCCGGTTTTGCCAAGGGCTATATTTTCGTGTTCCGCGGCTCGCCGCTGCTGATCCAGATGTTCCTGGTCTTCTACGGCTTGGCGCAATTCTCGATCATCCGCTACTCCTTCCTCTGGCCCTTCCTGCGCGAGCCGGTCGTCTGCGCGATCCTGTCGCTGGCGCTTTGCACCGCCGGCTATTCGGCCGAGATCTTTCGCGGCGGCATCCGTGCCGTTTCGCCGAAGGAGATCGAAGCGGCGCGTTCGATCGGCATGTCCGGCTTCCTGCTGGTGCGTCGCATCATCGCGCCGATCGCCTTCCGGCATGCGCTCCCGGCCTATTCAACCGAAATCGTGCTGATGATGAAGTCGACCGCGCTCGCGAGCCTCGTCACGGTCTGGGAGGTCACGGGCGTTGCGCAGCGGCTGATCTCGCAAACCTACCGCACGATGGAGGTCTTCATCTGCGCGGCGATCATCTACCTCGTGCTGAATTTCATCATTCTGCAGGCCATGGCCCTGCTGGAATATTCTCTGTCCCGCCATCGCCGTGCGATCCCGCCGGCGCTGAAGGCTTAAAGCTTACTGGAGCAGGCAAATCATGCCAGGTGTCACCCGACTTTCCGTCCGCAACATCCGCAAGAGCTTCGGTACTCACGAGGTCTTGCGCGGCATTTCCCTCGATGCACAGGATGGCGATGTGATTTCGCTGCTGGGCGCTTCCGGCTCGGGCAAATCGACCTTCCTTCGCTGCATCAACCTCCTCGAAATCGCCACGGATGGCGAGATCTGGGTGGATGGCGAGCAGATCCGCATGGTCCACAAGAATGGCAAGAGCTATCCGGCGAGCCATAAGCAGGTGGATCATATCCGCTCCGAACTCGGCATGGTCTTCCAGAGCTTCAATCTCTGGTCCCATATGACGATCCTGCAGAATGTGATCGAAGGTCCGGTTCATGTCCTGAAGCGTCCCCGCGCAGAATGCATCGCCGAGGCGGAAGTGCTGCTGGAAAAGGTCGGTATTGCCGACAAGCGCCATGCCTATCCCGCGCATCTCTCCGGCGGGCAGCAGCAGCGTGCGGCGATTGCCCGCGCGCTTGCCATGAAGCCGAAGCTCATGCTGTTCGACGAGCCGACTTCGGCGCTCGATCCCGAGCTTGTCGGCGAAGTGCTGCGCGTCATGCGCTCGCTTGCCGAAGAAGGCACGACGATGCTGGTCGTCACCCACGAGATGAGCTTTGCCCGCAACGTCTCCAACCGCGTCGTCTTCATGAAGGAAGGCCTCGTCGAAAGCACCGGCACGCCGGACGAGATGTTCGGCAGCGGCGCCTCGCCGGCCTTCCGTCAATTCATCGGCCATTTCGGAAATGGGCAATGACCGTCATCGTCGATAAGTCGCTATCCTGGCGCGACGTCGCTCGTGTTGGCGGCGGCGAGCCGCTGACCCTGTCCGACAAAGCCTGGAAGCGCGTTGAGCAGGCAAGCCGCATCGTCGAGCGTATCGTCGAAACGGGCGTGCGCGCCTATGGCGTCAACACCGGCGTCGGCGCGCTCTCCGATACGGTGGTCGATCGCGATTCCCAGAGCCGGCTCTCGCGCAACATCATCTTGAGCCATGCCTGCGGTGTCGGTCCGCTTCTGCCGGCGCGCGAGGTGCGCTCGATCATTGCGGCGCAGATCGCCAATTTCGCCCATGGCTATTCCGGTGTGCGGCCCGAGATCGTCACGCATCTGGCTGCGTTTCTCGGATATGACTGCATTCCGGAAGTCCCGTCCAAAGGCTCTGCCGGCTATCTCACACACAATGCCCACATCGCTCTCGTTCTGATCGGCGAGGGCAGAGCTGTCGTGAAGGGCAAGCTGATGAGTGGTGCAGAGGCGCTCGCAGCGATCGGTCTGCCTCCCCTGGTACTGGGTGCCAAGGAGGGTTTGAGCCTCGTCAACGGCACGGCATGCGCCACGGGATTGTCGGCGCTTGCAGTCTCGCGTGCCGAACGCCTGCTCGATTGGGCCGATGCCATCGCCGCGCTGACCTTGGAAGCCGTAGGCTGCCAGATGGCAGCTTTCGAGGGAAATGTGCTTGCGCTGCGTCCATCGGCCGGGATCGCCAAGGTCGGGCGCAGGCTTCGCAGCCGCTTGAATGGCAGTGGCCTTGTCGCTGCTGCCCTTGGGCGGCGGACGCAGGATGCTCTGAGTCTGAGATCGGTACCTCATGCCCATGGCGCAGCCTGGGATGTCTTCGAGCAGACGGCGCGCATTGTCGATCAGGAACTGGCTTCGGTCACCGATAATCCGGCCGTTTCGGGTACGCCGGAGGAGCCGATCGTCTCGTCCGAAGCCCATGCCGTTGCCCCCGCCCTCGGCCAGGCGGCTGATAGTCTGGCGATCGCGATCGCCCAAATTGCCGCGATGAGCGAGCGGCGGACGGATCGTCTCGTCAATCCCCTGGTCAGCGGCCTGCCGCCGTTCCTTGCGGGCGACGCCGGCAGCCATTCCGGCTTCATGATCGCGCAATACACGGCTGCCGCGCTGAGCAACGACAACCGGCGTCTCGCCGCGCCCGCATCGCTTGACGGCGGACTGACCTCCGGCCTGCAGGAGGATTTTCTGGCCCATCCGACAGCGGCGGCCAACAAGCTGCTCGCGATCCTCGATAACGCGGAATACATCCTGGCGATCGAACTGATGGCGGCGGCCCAGGCGCATGATTTTCTTACCTCGCACGGGACGCGGGCGCCGGGAACCGAGCGTATCTACGCGGCCGCCCGTTCTTGCGTGCCCATCTATGGCGATGACCGTCCGCTGAATGCGGATATGGAAGCCTTGCGGGCCATGATCGCCAAGATCGCGCCACCTGCGGAAGATGAAACTGGAGCATGAAATGACTGCGGAATTCGACATTGCCGTCATTGGCCTCGGCGCAATGGGAAGTGCAGCCTTGTCTTTCGCCGCAGCGCGCGGTGCAAAGGCGATCGGGATCGAGGCACATTTTCCCGCCCATGCGCTCAGCTCCTCGCATGGCGACAGCCGCCTGATCCGCCTCGGCTACTTCGAAGATCCGTCCTATGTTCCGCTGCTGAAGCGTGCCTATCAAAACTGGCGCGCGCTGGAGGCGCGGCTGCGGGCCGAAATCCTGACCGTCACGGGTGTCCTGCAGATTGGCACGCCCGACAGCAAGATCGTCAGCGGCACGCGCGCCTCCTGTGACATGCATGGGTTGCCGTACGAAGTACTCGACCGTGACGCCATGAACCGTCGTTTTCCGGCTTTCGGGCTGGAAGAAGGAGAGATCGGCCTGCTCGACCCACAAGGCGGCTATGTCAGGCCTGAAGCGGCGATCATGGGCTATCTGAAGCTTGCCGCAGAAGATGGTGCCGTTTTGCATTTCGGCGAGCGCGTTGTCGTGATCGAGCCCGACGATACGGGCGTGACGGTCGTTTCCTCGACGGGACGATATCGCGCCCGCAAGGTGATCGTTGCAACAGGTGCATGGATTGCCGAACTCGTGCCGCAGCTGAAGGCGCACGCACAGCCGATCCGCCAGGTGGTGGCCTGGTATCAGCCGAGGGACGGCTTTGTTGCAGAGCCGCAGCGCATGCCATGCTTTCTGCGCGATGAGGGCGCGGAAGGCTCCTATTTCGGCTTCCCGGCGATCGGTATCGATGGCGTGAAAATCGGCCGCCATGCGCATTTCCGCGAGCTGATCGATCCCGCCCTGCCCAACCCGCCGGTCAATGACACCGATACCGATCTGCTCGACAGCTTCGCCCGCAAGCGCTTGCCGAATGCCGCGTCATATCGCGTGCGGGCGACGACCTGCCGCTATACGATGCTGCCGAGCGAAGATTTTCTCATCGATAAAGTGCCTGGACAGCCGAATGTGGTGGTCTCGTCAGCCTGTTCCGGCCACGGCTTCAAGTTTACGAGCGTGGTCGGCGAGATTCTCGCCGATCTGGCGCTCCAAGGCGGCAGCGCGCTGGCGACTGCTCTGTTCTCCTTCGAAAAGCACTTTGGCGGCCAACCCGCTTAGCCGCCAATTTCGCAGATGACCTAGCCGATCGTCATGCGTCGCAGGACATCCGATTTGAAATAGAAGTGTTGAACAAACGCTCCGAATATGTGCAGTACGACAGCGATCCAAAGCAGCGTCTTGATCGGCCCACCATGGACGAAGGCGGCTGTATCGATACCGAAATAGTAGGCTGCCATTCCCGATAGGGGCATTGCGAAGATCAGTGCATAAAGCAGGAAATGCGTGATGTTTGCGATGTAATGCAGAAATGCGGGCTGATTGTCGGGCAATGCTGGGACATCGGACACCAATCTCAGGCAAAGGCGCACGATAGCCAGCAGCAGGATCGCGATACCGGCATAGGCATGGATGTTGGCACTGGCGACATCGGCCGGTGTTGGCACCTGGCCATGCCGCACAAGACGCCGCCACGCGTTCATGCCATCGGGAAACAGGAGATTGAAAAAGATGAGAATGGCCATGAGCCAATGAAGAATGCGTTGCGGAGTAGAGTAGGTCGATCTGGCAGGCATCGGGTCTCCTTAAATTGGAATTGTTCTAAAGGTAGAACATGATTCTAACGAGAACCTGAATGCGAGCCTTCCAGCGTACTTCGTTCGGCATCCTCATATCCTGGCGCATACCTGGCGGTATCCTGAGGGCGCCAGCCTTCGCGTCCGGCTAGGGAGGTGCCCGGAAGGCTGTTAAGCTCTTCCGGGGCTCCGGGCTTCCTCACATCAGCTGAGCACCGCGCGCGGTTCGAGAAATGATTCCAGGCCGAAGGCGCCGAATTCTCGGCCTATGCCCGATTGCTTGAAGCCGCCGAAGGGTGCAGTCGGTTCATGCGGCGCGCCATTGATGACGACGCGGCCCGCTTCGATGCGATCCGCCATCCGCTTTGCCCTGTCGACATCGGCGGAGAAGATGTAGGCCTGCAAGCCATAGACGGTGTCATTGGCGATCTCGAGTGCATGCGTGTCATCGCGATAAGGGATGACACAGAGTACCGGTCCGAAAATCTCTTCGCGAGCGATCCTCATGTCGTTATTGACGCGGGAGAAGATGGTTGGACGAACGAACCAGCCGCGATCGACCCCTTCCGGCCGCCCTTCACCACCCGCGAGCAGCCACGCGCCTTCTTCCTGGCCGAGACGGATATAGGACTGCACGCGATCCCATTGTTTCCGGCTGACCATGGGGCCGATCCTGACGGCGGGATCGCTTGCATCGCCCACCTTGAGTGTCGCAACCGCTTGAGCAAGACGATCGTGGATTTCCGCCAGCCGGCCTTCGGGCGCGAGAATGCGTGTGCCGGCGATGCACGCCTGGCCGCTATTGGCAAATCCGGCTGCCAAGACCTGCGGGATGACAAGATCGAGATCGGCATCGTCGAGAATGATGTTTGGGCTCTTGCCGCCAAGCTCAAGCGTCACGCGCTTAAAGGTCGCCGACGCCGCCTGAAGGATCGCCCGTCCCGTCACCGTCGAGCCGGTGAAGCTGATCTTTGCGATATCGTGGTGGCTGCTGAGAGCGGCGCCTACCACATGGCCGTAGCCGTTGACGATGTTGAAAATCCCATTCGGCAGGCCGGCTGCATGCAGGCACTCGGTGAGGAGCTGCGTCTGGATCGCACTCATCTCGGAGGGCTTGATGACCATGGTCGCGCCTGCCGCGATGGCTGTGGCCAGCTTGTTGCAGATGAAGCCATAATTGCTGTTCCAGGGCGTGATCGCGGCTGCAACGCCGGCCGGGCGCATCTCTATTTCCGCATGGCCGATACGGCGGCGAAATTCATAGGTTTCGAGTGTCTTGGCCATGTTGAGGAATGCCGTGGCGGCATGTGGCACCGAAAAACCGATGAAGGATGCCGGCGCGCCATATTCCTCGCGCATGGCGTCGGTGAGGTCTGAGGCTCTGGCCGCAACCGCGTCGTGCAGGCTGTGCAGCATGGCGACGCGCTCGGCCTTCGAGCTTTGCGACTGGCTCGCAAATGCTGCCTTGGCGGCGCTGACAGCGTTGTCAACATCCTGCTCGTCGCCAAGGCATACGGTGCCGATCCGCTCTTCCGTGGCCGGGTTGAAAAGAGGTGCTTCCTCTTTGCCATGGGGCCGAACGAAGCTGCCATTAATGTAAATCGTGTCTATCGTGCGCATGAGCGTCTCCTTCATCTTCACGACAGAGGTAAGACGCGCTATCTGTTCGCTGTAGTGGGACAAAGTAGTACAGGCTGATAAGGGAAATCGCGCAATGAAGGCCAGTCTGACGGAGCTTGAAGCGATCGCTGCGGTTGCCCGCCATGGCGGTTTTCGCGCGGCCGCCCGCGAACTCGGCATGTCCTCCTCGGCGCTCAGCCATGCGGTTGCCGCGCTGGAAGAACGCCTGTCCGTGCGGATCTTCAACAGGACGACGCGCAGCGTCACGCTATCGGATGCCGGCGAGCGCTTCGTGGCGGAAGTGGCGCCGGCGCTCGTGGCAATCGACAGGGCGATCGAAAATGCAGGCCTGTCTTCCGGTACGATATCAGGCACGCTTCGTCTCAATATGGCGCCCGGCGCAGCGCGCATACTACTGACGCCGCTTATTCTCGAATATGGCCGGCGCTATCCCGATGTCGAAATCGAGATCGTCACCGATAACGCCTTGGTCGATGTCATCGGCAAGGGCTTTGACGCCGGCATCCGGATTGCCGAGGCAGTTCCGACCGATATGGTCGCAATCCCGATTATTCCGACGCTGCGCTCGCTGGTCGTCGGCTCACCTGCCTATTTCAGCAACAGGCCATACCCGCTTGTTCCGGGCGATCTCCTGCGACATCGCTGCATCCGTGCTCGCATGGCGAGCGGCAAGCTTTATCGCTGGGAGTTCGAGCGGCACGGCCAGTCCATCCTTGTCGATGCACCGGGAAGCCTCACCCTCGATGCTTCCGACCTGATGTTAAACGCTGCGCTCGAGGGGGCGGGGCTGGCCTATATCAGCGAAGCCTCCGTTGCTGGGCACATAGCGGCGGGCAATCTGATCGCGGTGCTGGAGGATTGGAGCCCACCCTATCCGGGGCTCAGCCTGTATTTCGCCCAGCGCCGCCAGATGCCGGCCCGATTGCGGGCCTTGATTGATCTGATCCGCGAGCACAATGCGTCCCGCTGAACGTCGGTGAAAGATTAAGTTTCAGACATGAATCTCCATAGCGCTTGAGTGGCGCCATATCGAGATGTAGCCATATCGCCTGAGATATCGTCGAGATGATTGCTTGGAAGGTGAGCGTGTCATGGACCAGAAGATCGAAGCCGTTCTCGAAGCCTATCATGAGCTAATTCGCGAAGAGCACAGCAAGCCGAGGGAAATGCCGCCGGGCGGGCGTGACGGTGGTCAGGATCGTCGGTTGAGGGCGGTCGGACCGGAGACGGGTCGCTTCATCAACATTCTGGCGAAGAGCCTGAAGGCGCCCACCATTCTGGAGCTTGGCACATCCTTCGGCTATTCAGGTATCTGGCTTGCCGAGGCCGCGCGCGCCAGCGGCGGCAAGCTTATTTCCATGGAGTTGCACGCCTACAAGACCGAGTTTGCCAGAGAGATGGCTGAAAAGGCGGGGTTATCGGCGCATATCGATTTCCAGATCGGCGATGCGGTGGAGATGATCAAGGCGCTGTCGTCCGGCGTCGATTTCGTGCTCGTTGACCTGTGGAAGGATCTCTACATCCCATGTCTTGAGGCCTTCTATCCGAAGCTCAATGCCGGCGCCATCATTGTGGCCGACAATATGTTCATGCCCGGGAATGAGGATGTGAAACGCTATGGCGAAGCCGTTCGCGCCAAACCTGGCATTACCTCTGTTCTGTTGCCCGTCGGTTCCGGGATCGAAGTTAGCCGCTACGATCCTGTATAAGGACTGGAGGCAGGCGGCGGTTCATTCCTGAGCCGCCGCCTGCTTGAGTTTACTTGCCGGCGTCCTTGGCTGCCTTTTCGATGACGGCGGCGACCTTTTCCGGCTGCGAGGCGAAGACGGCATGGCTCGCCTTGATTTCGGTCACGTTGCTGCCGGCGCGCTTTGCCATGTCGCGCTCAAG
The DNA here is from genome assembly GCF_009176305.1 of Martinezella dioscoreae. Taxonomy (GTDB): domain Bacteria; phylum Pseudomonadota; class Alphaproteobacteria; order Rhizobiales; family Rhizobiaceae; genus Rhizobium; species Rhizobium dioscoreae. The sequence continues at coordinate 745,015 of NZ_BLAJ01000002.1, forward strand.
CTCGGGGTTGATGGAGCGGTCGTTGGTTGCGACGACCGCCCAGCTCTTCTTCGCCCTCCAGGCGGGATCGCCGACTTTGGCGGTGAAGGCGGCCTTCGACGCGAAAACCTGTGACTTCGCCAGAAAATTGGCTTCATCCTTCGGCAGGTCGGCGGCAAAGTCAGCAGCGAAAGTCGCCGGATCGAGATAAAGATACTGGCCGTCCTTGGTTTCGCGGATGTTCATGCTACCTGCCGGCTTCGAGCTCGCAAGGCTGATCAGGCTCTCGCCCTTGTCGGGCTGGAACGCCGCGACATAGACGAGACCGGCAACATCAGGGCGATTGCCCGCTTCGGTGATGACCATGCCGCCATAGCTGTGGCCGACGAGCAGGCTCGGCCCGCTCTGAAGGTCGAGCACGCGATTGGTGGCGGCGACATCGTCAGCGAGCGAGGTGATCGGTTCCTGCACGACGGTGACGTTGAAGCCGTCCTTTTCAAGGATTGCGGCGGTCTTGCGCCATCCCGAACCGTCGGCAAGGGCGCCGTGGACGATGACGATATTCTTGATCTCGGCTGCCTGCGCAGCAAAGGCAAAGGTGCTTGCGGCAAGGCCGAGAGCGATGATGGAGAGAAAACGGGTCTTCATGGGTATAACTCCTGTCAGTTGAGCTTCATGCTTGGGGGGTGAAGGGGAATTTCAGCCGAAAGTGAAGGCGTAGGCCTGCACCCCGGGATCGAGGAAACGGATCTCGAAGTTGCGGGCGGTGACGTCGCCGGACTGGCGGACGAGCTGATAGAGCCTGGTGGCCGTCACGGTGCCGTTGCCGTCGGCGTCGATATCGGAGCCATGGTCCATACCCGGCGCCTTTCCGTCCACGGTCACCTGGAAACGGATCGGCTTTCCATCTGCAGAAGGGCCAAGGACGAGGTGCAGGTCGCGGGCGCTGAAGCGGTAACTGATGCCGCCGTCTGCCTTGTTGAGCGTCGCCTGCTCGGACCCGACTGTCCAGGTGCCCGTCAGACCCCATTGATTGAGGCCGGGATTGGCAATGGAATAGTCGGCTGCGGTATCGGCCTTTAGCCCTTCGGGGGACACGAATCCTGTGGTCTGGCTGTAGCCGACATAGGTTTCGCCGGAGCGGATGTGGCCGAGGTCGGGGCTTGCTTCCGCACCCTGCGCGTCCGGAACGACCGGGCCGCTTTGAGCCATGTCGCTGCCGGCTTCGCGCAGGAGGTCCTGGATCGCCTGTTCGGTCTGGCGATAATTGCCTTCGCCGAAATGCTGGTAGCGGATTTGCCCCTTGGCATCGATCAAGTAATGTGCCGGCCAGTAATTGTTCTCAAAGGCGCGCCAGATGCGGTAGTCGTTGTCGATTGCAACGGGGTAGCTGATCTTGAAGTCGGCGACCGCCTTCTTGACGTTGTCGACATTCTTCTCGAAGGCGAATTCCGGAGCATGGACGCCGATGACGACGAGGCCCTGATCCTTATACTTTTCCGCCCAGGCACGGACATAGGGGATGGTGCGGATGCAGTTGATGCAGGAATAGGTCCAGAAATCGACGAGGACGACCTTGCCGCGAAGCTCGGCCGTCGTCAGCGGCTGCGAGTTCAGCCAGGTGACCGCGCCATCGAGCGACGGAGCGGGGCCTTCGACGGGCAGATCGCTGTGGAACGGTCGCACCGCGTCTGTCGCAACCTTGATGGCGCTGTTGCTGGCAACCTCGGTTTCCGGGGCTGAGGTCTTGGGGTGCAGCTTCTCCAGCAAGGTCTGCTCGAAGGAACCGGTGCTGGCGTAGGAGAGGCGGGCGAGCAGACCGGTATCAAGGCCAAGGGCGATCGCAGCAACGCCGGCGAGAACGGCAGCACCGGCAAACTGGCGGATGCGCTCGCTGATACCGAGGGACTGCTTCATGCGGGCAAAGATCTTGCCGCCGGCAAAGAGAGCAACGGCAAGCGAGGTCGCGGCACCGGCACCATAGGCAAGCAGCAGGAAGGTCGTCTGCAGATTGGCGCCCTTCAAAGCAGCACCCGTCAGGACCAGTCCGAGGATCGGGCCGGCGCAAGGTGCCCAAAGCAGGCCGGTTGCGATGCCAAGCACGAATGAGCTTCTGACGCTCGCTGTTGCCCGATTGGCCCCGGCGGCGTTCAGCAGGTTGTTGCCGAGATCGACTGCCGGTCGGGAGAGGGCGCTGGCGATGCGCGGTGAAATCAAGCTCAGGCCAAAGAGGCCGAGCAGAACGATCGCCGCGAGGCGGCCATATTCATTGGCGCGGATCGCCCAGGCACCGCCGACAGCAGCCAGCGTCGCGACGACAGCAAAGGTGAGCGCCATGCCCGCAAGCATGGGAAGCGTGCTGCGGACGAAGGGTTGTCCTGCACGGGCAAAGACGAAGGGGAGGATGGGCAGGATGCACGGACTGAGAATCGTCAGCGCTCCTCCGAGATAAGCTATGATAAGAAGCGTCATCGTTCTTGTTCCTTTAGAAGCGATTGAGCGGCTGCGAACGGCCAGGTGCCGTGTGCAGCAGTGACGCTATCTGCCGGTGGCGACGTATCTCGAATGTGTCTGATTGGACGGCATAATGTACCGAAACGTCGACGTCTCGGGCTGCGATACATTGCGATACAAATTGATTGTCGCGAGCCGATTTGGACAGGGGTCTCGGCGCCTATCGAATGTTTGCGGGTCAGGCGTAGTGGATTGTATCACACTGTATCTGTGCCGCCTGAAGCTACAAAGGCATTCAAAATGCCACTGGCTGCGACACATCGGCGATACATGTGGCTGGCTTTCTTATGCTCACGATCCAATCGACAGGAGATAGAGATGTCCGAGGAAATCAACCACACCCGCCGCCGCTTTTTCGGCATGGCCGCCATCGCCGTCGCCGCCGCCGAATTCGGCCTGCCTGCCATTGCCGGCGCACAAGAAACAAAGGCTTCCGCATCGACCCTGCCGGCGATCAAGGCCGGCACTCACACGTCCTTCGGCGCGCTGAAGCAGATCAATGCCGGCGTGCTCAATGTCGGTTATGCGGAAGCCGGCCCGGCCGATGGCCCGGTCGTCCTGCTGCTGCACGGCTGGCCCTATGACATCTACAGCTTCGTCGATGTCGCGCCGCTCTTGGCCGGTGCCGGCTACCGGGTCATCATCCCCTATCTTCGCGGCTACGGGACCACCCGCTTCCTTTCGCAGGACACGCCGCGCAATGGCCAGCAGACCGCACTTGCCGCTGATATGATCGACCTTCTCGATGCGTTGAAGATCGATAAGGTCGTCGTTGCCGGCTACGACTGGGGTGGCCGCACCGCTGACATCATGGCCGCACTCTGGCCGGAGCGCTGCAAGGCGCTGGTCTCCGTAAGCGGCTATCTCATCGGCAGCCAGGAGGTGAACCGCAAGCCGCTGCCGCCGAAGGCCGAGCTTGCCTGGTGGTACCAGTTCTATTTCGCCACTGAGCGCGGGCGACTTGGTTACCAGGAAAATCGGCACGATTTCGCAAAGCTGATCTGGCACACCGCCTCGCCGCAATGGGCTTTTGACGATGCCACTTTCGATCGCTCGGCCGCAGCATTCGACAACCCCGACCATGTCGATATCGTCATCCATAACTACCGCTGGCGCCTCGGTCTGGTCGAAGGCGAAGCGAAGTTCGATGCCTATGAAAAGAAGCTCGCCGCCGGCCCGGTGATTTCAATCCCGACCATCACCATGGAAGGTGACGCCAACGGCGCGCCGCATCCGGAGCCTGCGGCCTATCGCGGCAAGTTCTCGGGCAAGTACGAGCATCGCACCATCACTGGCGGCATTGGCCACAATCTGCCGCAGGAAGCGCCGCAGGCTTTCGCCCAGGCTGTAATAGATGTTGATCGTTTCTAGTTCAGCGGTAGCGTGCGGGAGGGTGCCGGCGTAAGCTGGCGCCTCCTGTCGTTGGTGCTATGAGGGAATGTTCGTAGCTCGATGCTTACGATGATGAGTGGGAAATCGAAATGGATCATATCGACCATATCCTGATCGTGGATGACGATCGGGAAATCCGCGAACTGGTGTCGAGCTATCTGAAAAAGAACGGTCTGCGGGCGACAACGGCCGCCGATGGCCGGCAGATGCGCAGTTTTCTTGAGGCCAATTCGGTCGATCTGATCGTGCTCGACGTGATGATGCCTGGTGATGACGGCCTGGTGCTGTGTCGCGAGCTTCGCGCCGGAAAGCACAAGGCGACGCCCATTCTTATGCTGACGGCGCGCAGCGACGAGATGGACCGGATCCTCGGCCTGGAAATGGGCGCAGACGATTATCTGGCAAAGCCGTTTGCCGCCCGCGAGCTGCTTGCCCGCATCAAGGCGGTTCTTCGGCGCACCCGCATGCTGCCGCCCAACCTGCAGATCAGCGAAGCCGGTCAATTGTTGGTCTTCGGAGACTGGCGGCTGGATACGGTCGGCCGTCATCTGCTCGATAAGGACGGCACGGAGATCACGCTTAGCGGTGCGGAATACCGCCTGCTGCGCGTCTTTATCGATCATCCGCAGCGGGTGCTCAATCGCGACCAGCTTCTGAACCTCACCCAGGGCCGCGACGCCGATCTCTTCGATCGGTCCATAGACCTCCTCGTCAGCCGTCTTCGCCAGCGGTTGGGGGATGACGCCCGGGAGCCGATGTATATCAAGACGGTGCGCAGCGAAGGCTATGTCTTCTCCGTGCCGGTGGAAATTGCGGAGCTTCGCCCATGACGGTGATCGACCTTCCGGGTCACCGGCCATGGTGGCCGAGTACCCTGCGTGCTCGCATTTCGCTGATCCTGCTGGCTGGCCTCGCAATTGCTTACGGCCTGTCTTTCAGCGTGCTTTATATCGAGCGCTATATGTCGGCAAAGGCGGTCATGCTCGGCACGCTGGAGAACGACGTTGCGACCTCGATCGCGGTTCTTGATCGCCTGCCGGCCGATGAGAGGGCGAATTTCGTCGATTGGCTCAGCCGCGGCAATTACAATTTCGAGCTGGGGACGGGCCTGCCTGGTGTGCCCGATACCTCTGCGCATGGCGCGGAGATCGCCGCCAAGATAGAAGAGGCGGTTGGCCATCGCTTTCCCATTCGCATGGAATCGATACCAGGGCCGATCTCGCGGTTGCAGGCACATCTCAATTTGAGCGATGGCAGTCCGCTGACGATCGATGTTACGCCCAAGGGCGTCATGCCGATCGCGGCCTGGCTGCCCTATGTCTTCGTTGTACAGATGCTGCTGATCGTGCTTTGTACCTGGTTTGCCGTCCGCCAAGCGACACGTCCGCTCGCCGAGCTTGCTGCTGCGGCCGATGCGCTCGATCCGAACAACAAGAGCCCGGCCTTGAGCGATCGGGGGCCGAGCGAAGTCGCGCATGCCGCCAGGGCCTTCAACGCCATGCGGGATCGAATAGCGCATTATCTCGAAGAGCGCGTGCAGATCCTTGCGGCGATATCGCACGATCTGCAGACGCCGATCACCCGCATGCGCCTGCGCGCCGATATCGCCGACGATTCGCCCGAGAAGACCAAGCTGCTGCAGGATCTCGGCGAGATCGAGCGTCTGGTGCAGGACGGGATCGCCTATGCACGCAGCGCCCATGGTAATGGCGAGAAGAGCGCACGCATCGATCTTGCCTCCTTCATCGAAAGCATCAGCTACGATTATCAGGACACCGGAAAATCCGTCGAGATTTTTGGCCTGATCCAGGGCACGGCGACGACGAAGCCGCATGCGCTACGCCGCATCCTCACCAACTTCATCGATAATGCCCTGAAATTTGCCGGTGCGGCGGAAATCGCCGTGGAGCGGCGGGATACGGGCCAGATTGCGATCACTGTTCTGGATCGCGGTCCCGGTATTCCGCAGGACCAGATAGAAGCGGCGATGCAGCCATTCTTCCGGCTGGAGCAGTCACGCAACCGTAATACCGGCGGCACCGGGCTCGGGTTGGCGATTGCCCAGCAGCTAGCCCAGACGCTCGGCGGCTCCGTCAGACTCTATAACCGCGAAGGCGGCGGCCTGGCCGCCGAAGTCGTCATTTCCTGATCGCGCGGAAAGGATTTAGATAAACTGGTCGTCTGTTCGTCCGGATAGCGGTTAAATCCAACCAAAGAGCCACGCTAGTAGTAGGAGCATAATAGCTAGCGCCAACCAAGACAGGAGTCGTTCTCTGGATCGTCGTTTGGCATCCTCTTTGGAAACAACTTTATATGCCTCCATCCGAATCTTCTCTGCGTCCCCGTCCAGATCGCGTGTCTCGAAATGTTGTCTGGTTTCGTTATACCCCAAGCGTGTCTCTGACTTCGCTGTTCCCGTTATCTGGTCCATTTATTATTTTCAGGATCTTTGTAAGCAATTGTATCCGGCCTGTTGGCGCCTACGTTTTGTAACACTTCCGGCGATTTCGGAAACATGCCGGATACGTCGATCCATCAAAAACAACTCCGTCAACTGACGTTGCCCTCACAGCATAGCAGACAGGCAGCGCAACAAAGGAGTGTTCCATGACCAAGATCGACAAGGTTCTCTACACCGGCAAGACCCACACCATCGGTGGCCGCGACGGCTTCGCGCGCAGCGATGACAACCAGCTGGATGTCAAGCTTTCGCCTCCCGGCAGCGCCCATGCCGGCACCAATCCCGAGCAGCTCTTTGCCGCCGGCTGGTCGGCGTGCTTCATCGGAGCCATGGGCCTGGCCGCTGGCAAGCGCAAGATCAAGCTTCCTGCCGATCTCGCCGTCGATGCCGAAGTGGATCTGGGTACCACGGATGGTGCTTACTTCCTGCAGGCGCGCCTGACCATCAGCATGCCCGGCATCGAGCCAGAGCTTGCCCGTACGCTGGTCGAGGAAGCTCACCAGACCTGCCCCTATTCGAAGGCGACTCGCGGCAACATCAATGTCGAGCTGAAGCTCGCCTGAGAATCGCTCAAGCGTCGATATTGCGCGTCGTTCCGGAAGGTGCGGCGCGCCGAATCGTTAATTTTTCTGCATTGACTATCAAGCAGGCCGGCGCCTGCTTTTCCCTCTGGAGGATCTCATGCGACCAATCATTCTTCTCCTTGCAGGAGCTGCGATTTTTGCCGCTCCCTGCGTCTACGACCCCAGCTCCAACGAGCCTTCGGCGCTTGCGAGCCTCGCCGTTTTGTGGGGCGGTTCGGGCCCCAATCGAGCCCCGAATTAACCATTTGTTAACCATATCAACGGTACACAGGATCAACGATTTATTCACATAGATGACCAAAGTGCTAACAGACGCTCGTTCGATCCGTATCAAGGGCCGCTCTTTTCTTGCGGTCATGCTTTCGCCGGATCTTCCGCTGGATCAGTGGTTGACCAGGCTTGACGACCTCGCAGCCCGTTCGGCCGGCTTCTTTCTGGGGCGGCCGGTCGTGCTCGACATCACCGACCTGCCGATCGACAAGGCGCAGCTCAAGGAGCTGATTGCCGAGCTTTCGGCCCGCAATGTCAGCATCATGGGCATCGAGGGCGGTCGCCCGTCGATATCGGGGCCTGGTATGCCGCCGATCCTGAAGGGTGGGCGTCCGGCTGCCGATTTCGAAGTCTCCGAGGCCGAACCGGTCGTGGAGCGCCGCAATAGCGAGCCCAAGGCGCCGCCGCCGGAAGTTCGTGCGGTTACGCAGTCGCTGATCATCCGCGAGCCGGTACGATCCGGCCAATCGGTGATCTTTCCCGAAGGCGATGTCACTGTCATCGGTTCGGTGGCATCGGGCGCGGAAGTCATTGCGGGTGGATCGGTCCATATTTACGGCGCCCTGCGCGGCCGCGCCATGGCGGGCTCGATCGGCAATGCCTCGGCGCGAATCTTCTGCCGCAAGCTCGAGGCCGAGCTGCTGGCGATCGATGGCATCTACAAGATGGCGGAAGACGTATCACCCGGCCTCAAGGGGCAAGCCGTCCAGCTCTGGCTGGATGGTGAAACGATCATGGCCGAAAAACTAATCTGAGCCGAAGCCGGCCAAAACAGGAGAGCAAGATGGGCAAGGTAATCGTCGTCACATCAGGCAAGGGCGGAGTTGGAAAGACGACTTCGACGGCCGCATTGGGGGCGGCTCTGGCACAGAGAAACGAAAAGGTCGTCGTCGTCGATTTCGACGTCGGCCTGCGCAACCTCGACCTGGTCATGGGCGCGGAACGCCGCGTTGTATACGACCTTGTCAACGTCATCCACGGCGATGCCAAGCTGCCGCAGGCGCTGATCCGCGACAAGCGGTTGGAGACGCTCTTCCTCCTGCCGGCTTCGCAGACCCGCGACAAAGATAATCTGACGCCCGAGGGTGTCGAGCGCGTCATCAACGAGCTCAAGAATTATTTCGATTGGGTCATCTGCGATAGCCCGGCCGGTATCGAGCGCGGCGCCACGCTTGCCATGCGCCATGCCGACGTCGCCGTCGTCGTCACCAACCCGGAAGTCTCCTCGGTGCGCGATTCCGACCGGATCATCGGCCTGCTGGACTCCAAGACGCTGAAGGCGGAGCGCGGCGAGCGCATGGAAAAGCACCTGCTGCTGACCCGCTTCGATGCTGGCCGCGCCGAACGCGGCGACATGCTGAAGGTCGACGACGTGCTGGAGATCCTCTCCATCCCGTTGCTCGGCATCATCCCGGAAAGCACTGATGTCCTGCGCGCGTCCAACCTCGGCTCGCCGGTGACGCTTGCCGATGCGCGCTGCGCGCCGTCGCTTGCCTATTTCGACGCCGCACGCCGTCTTGCCGGCGAGCAGGTGCCGATCACTATCCCCGGCGAGAAGCGGGGTATCTTCGGCAAGATCTTCGCAAGGAGGGCCGCATGAGCATTTTCGGACTGTTCCGCAAGCAGAGATCTGCACCTATGGCGCGTGAGCGCCTGCAGATTCTCCTTGCCCACGAGCGTGCCTCGGTGGGCTCGGATCTCGTATCCGTGCTGAGGGAGGAAATCCTCGCCGTCATCGCCAAGCATGTGCAGGTCGATCGCGACAAGGTGCAAGTGAAGATGGATCGCGACAAGGATGTCTCAATGCTGGAGATCGATGTCGAGATCCCGCGCGACGCGGCCTTGCAGGCCGCCTGACGAAAGATCAGCGCTTGTAAAATGTGCGAATTCTGTCACATGGAATTCTCGTGTGACAGAATTGCTAAAATTTTCGCACCCGCCTCTTGCAAAGGGTGCGATTCGCGATTATTTGCAGCCCATCACCTGTATCGATGGCCTGCCGCGCTGACATTTCTGTGTCGAGCCGGTGTTCGCTGTCCGGGTCAATAAGCAAGGGCGCTCCCCAGAAATGGGTAGAGCGCCCTTTGCTTTTGTCGCATTCCTGATGCTTTTCTTGTTCCATGCGATATGCCAGTTTGCAGCGATGAGGCGGGAGGCGGCTGGCTTGAGCGGGTTGAATTATCGATGGAATACGATCTTCAGATGGCTGCTCACCGGCCTCTTGGTTGCGGCCTGCGCCGTCTCTGCTCGCGCGGCCGATAAGACGATCTTTCTGACTTTCGATGACGGCCCTTTGCCTGGAACGAAGAACATTCTTTCCGTGCTAAGTCAGGAAAATGTCCCCGCCGCCATGTTCATGGTCGGCCAGCATGTCGAAACCATTCCAGCCGGGCGCGACCTCCTGGCAGAGGCCAAGGCGATGCCGCTGGTGACCGTCGGCAATCACAGCTACAGCCACGCCAATAATCGCTATAGACGATACTATTCCAACACCCAGGCCGTGGTTGCCGACATGCTGCACGCCAATGAGGTGCTGGGTCTGACGCCGATCGTCAATGCGCGACTGCCGGGCAGGGATGTCTTCCGGCTTCCGACCGTATCGCGGGAGGATCTATCCATCAACGTCGCCCAATGGGAGCGCGAGTGGCTGGACTACGAACTTGTCGCCGAAGCGGGGTTCTATCTCTTCGGCTGGGATTTCGAATGGGTGCATAGCGACGACGGCAAGCCGGTCCAATCGGTGGACCATCTCGTCAACGAGATCGACCACCTTTTCCAATATGGCCGTTTCACGCAGCGTGGAAAGATGATCCTGCTCATGCATGACGAGATGTTTCAGGACCAGTTCAATGGTCGCGAAAACCTGCAGTCGCTGATCCGCAAGCTTAGGGATCGCGGCTACGCTTTCGGCGACATCAGGAATTATGCGCCCTCGAGACCTTGAACACTTCTGTGTCTTCAGGTTCGGGTCTGTGATCTCTCGGACATAGCGCGAAATCACCGCGCATGTTTGCGCGGCAGGGCGAAGGCTCGGGACAGAAGCGATCGTCGTTTTCGAATATGCTCGCCTTATGTATTCGCGCGGGCGTCATAGTTTTCCTGCGCCTCTTCGATGTGCCGCAGATGGTTGATCGCCCATTCGTAGACCGCGCCGAACGGCACTTGAAGCGTCCGGCCAAGATCGGTGATCGAATATTCCACCGCGACCGGTGAGGTTGCCAGCACTCTGCGCGAAATCAGCCCGTTTCTTTCAAGCCGTCGCAGTGCCTGGGTCAGCGCCTTGTGAGTAATTCCTTCCAACCTGCGCATGAACTCATTGAAGCGGGTGGGCTTTTCCTCAAGCACGGTCAGTATCATGACGGACCATTTGTTCGCGACCTGATCGAAGAACGAGCGCGCCGCACAGTCCGCGAAGAAGACGTTGTCCACCTTTCCGGGCATCTGGATATCCTCCGGTATATCTACGCACTTTAAGGTGCGTAATTGATCGTAGATTGACAATGTATATCTACGAGTCACCGAGCAATCAACGCCGGGCCGCCGAGCGGGAAGCTGGCGGACATGCCAGAGATTTCAAAGGAGACTATCAGTGGCAGAGAGCAATTTCGACCTATCGCGGCGCGGTCTGATGACCATCCTTGGAATGACGGTTGCGGCTGCTGCTGCAGGCCCCGGTTCTGCCCTTGCCGCGCCGCCGCGCACCGCCAAGCTTTTCTATACGGTCTCCGGAAAGGGCCGGAACGTAATGCTGCTGCATGGCTGGACGTGTGATTCCCATGACTGGAGTTGGCAATTGCCCGCCCTTGAAAGCCGCTATCGGGTCGTTGCCGTCGATCTGCGCGGCCATGGCTGGTCCGAGATCATGCCATCAGGCAGCTACATGCCTGGCGACTATGTTCGTGACATCGAAGCTCTGATCGAAAGGAAATTCGAGGGTGAGAGATTTATATTGATAGGACATTCCATGGGTGGGCAGGTCGCCGCGCGCCTTGCGGCAAAGCGGCCGGATCTTGTCGATGCGGTTGTATCAGTCGATGGTTCTCTCGGCTTTGCGGACAGCCTTGGGCCGATCTTCAAGAAAACCGTCGACGGCCTCCAGACGCAGAGTCCCGGCGTGGTCGGTCCGGCCCTGTTCGAAAGCGTCTACGACCCTTCAACCGATCCGGCAATCAAGCGCTGGCATGCAAGACGACTTCAGGGAATGCCGGAGCATCCCGTTCGAGAATCCTTCGGACCGCTATTCTTCGGATCTGATCAGGTCGGCCTTGGCAGCAATAGCGAAACCTTCTGCAAGACGATCACAGTCCCTTTCTATCATCTCTGCCGTGACGAGAGCCAGGCGGCGCGGATGCGCAGATGGTTCTCGAACGAGAAGTCCAAGGTCGACGTCTGGAAGAACGCCGGGCACTGGATCATGCAGGACCGCAAGGACGATGTGAACTCGGCGATCGTGTCTTGGGTGGAGTTGCTATGAGCGACGGGGGGCTGAGTGCTCCCTTAATGAACTTCCAAGCTGATACAAGGAGTTGACGAGGATATCGAGGCAGTCAGGAAACCGTTCGTTGAAGCGGCGGTCTGAACGGCACCATACGACGGAGCGCGTTTCCCTTACAACGGATGTTAGCCTTGCCTCGCCGCAGCTCCTGCTGCGACCGTCCGGATGAAATCGTCGAGCTCCTGTTCCAGGCTTTCGATCGGCAAGCCGACGAAACGCCCTTCGAGGCTGATGCTGACGACGCCATGCACGGCGCCGAAGAGCGTTCTCGCCCGGATTGCACGTGCCGTTTCCGACATGTTCGGCTGCAACTCCGCGAGCGGCTCGGCAATGACGCCCATCAGGAACATATGCTCTTCCAGATGCCATTCGGGGCTCGGGCGGTCATCCGGCGGGCGGTGATCGAAAAGCGCCTTCCACAGATTGCGATGGGTGACCGCAAAGCGCAGATAGCCGCGCGCGAGATTGCGCAGCCGGTCCGTCGGTGTGTGATCCTTGACTTCGGCCAGTGCCAGCGATGCTTCCAGCGCCTTCAGGGTTGCCGAATTGACGTGAATGACCAGATCGTCAAGGTCAGCAAAGACAGTGTAAAGACCTCCGAGAGCACAGCCGACATCCTGTGTGACGTCGCGCGCCCTCAGGTTGGAAATCCCATTGGCTGCAATGCGATTGCGTGCTGCCTCGATCAACCTGAGCTTCAGGTCCTCGCGCTTTTCCAGAGTTTTTCTCGCCATTGATAATTCCAATCTGATTTTTTTGAACATCGTTCAAAATTTTTCTTGAACGATGTTCATGATTCTGGCATACATCGTTTCGTGAACATCGTTCATAAACGGGAGACGACAAATGTTCAATTCAATTCTGACGCTCATTCGCGGTCGGGCCTACGATGCCGAACAGGCATTCATCGATCGCAACGCGGTGCCGCTGCTGGCCCAGCAGATCCGCGAGGCGGCCAGCGCGATTCAGTCGGCGCGGCGGGCCGTGGCGATTGCCATCGCGCAGAATGAGCAAGAAAAGAACCGGCACGCAGCGATCATCGGCCGCATTGCGGACTTGGAAACACGCGCCGTCGCCGCCCTGCAGAAGGGAAGCGAAGAACTCGCGCGGGAAGCGGCCGAGGCGATCGCCCAGCTCGAAGCCGAGCGCGACGCATCCGAGAAGGCACAGGCGCAATTCACTCAGACGATCGGCAAACTCAAGGCAACCGTTCGCACATCGGAAGCGCGGCTGCAGGAATTGCAGCGGGGCGAACGCCTGGCGCGCGCCACCGAGCAGACACAGAAGCTCAATGCCGCCTGCGACGACAATTCCGGCCTGGCCACACTCGATGACGCCGAGGAGACGCTTGCCCGTCTTCAGGCCTATCAGAGCCGCTGCGAGATCGCAGCCTCGGCCATGAAGGAGATGGATGCCGCGAGCCGGCAGGCACATATCATCGAAAAACTCGCCAATGCCGGCTGCGGCGCACCGCTCGATCCTTCGGCCGACGACGTGCTTACCCGCCTGCGTGAGCGCATGAATTCAGCAGCCTGAAACCGAACACAACGAACACATTTGAGAGGATACGATCATGAATGACAGCTTTCAGAAACATTCCCAGGCTTGGGTCAGCTTTTCCTACATCTCTTTTGCCGCTGCCGCATTTATGCTCCTCATCGGCCTTTACATGATGCCGATCGATCTCTGGGGTAAAGGCTATCTCGCTATGGGCATCCTGATGCTGGTGCAGACGGCGGTCAACGTCACCAAGACAATCCGAGACAATAGCGAGGCTGACAAACTGATCCGGAAGGTGGAGGATGCCCGTACGGAAAAGCTTCTGGTTAAGTTCAATCGTGACGGTCAGGACTAGTTTTTATTAACGGTGCCATAGGGTTGTATCCGCGCTCAATCTTTGCGTAACAACTCTATGGCGTCCTGTTGGCCGAATGAGGGATACGCCATGCAAACGCACCTGATGAGATCGAGGAAGTTCGCGCCGCTGTTCTGGACGCAATTTCTGACCGCCTTCAATGATAATTTCTTAAAGCAGACCCTGGTTTTCGTCATTCTCGCGCAGATGGCGACCGAGGGTGCGGCGCTGGTCACACTTGCCGGCGGCATCTTCATCGTGCCGTTCCTGCTCCTGTCGGCGATCGCCGGCGAGCTTGCCGACAAATACGACAAGGCCAAGATGGCAGAGCTTCTGAAGCGCTGCGAGCTCGGTGTCGCGGCGATCTCCGTTGTCGGCATCGCCTTCTCCTCCATCTGGATCCTGATGCTTGCCCTCTTCGGCTTCGGCGTCATTTCCTCGCTCTTTGGGCCGATCAAATACGGCATCCTGCCGGATCATCTGCAAAGCCGGGATCTTCCAAAGGCGAATGCCTGGATCGAGGGCGGTACTTTCATTGCCATCTTGACCGGCACGATGGTTGCGGCGGTCGCCTTCCGCGAGGGCGAAAATGTCTGGATCTTCGGGCCGATGATGATGGGGCTTTCCATCCTCTGCTGGTTCGCCGCCCGTCTGATTCCTGCGACCGGTTCCAAGGCACCTGATCTCATCGTCGACACCAATGTCGTGCGCTCGAGCTACCGGCTGGTCAACGAGCTTCGCGCTGACAGCCGCATTTGGCGCGCTTCGCTCATGAACTGCTGGTTCTGGTTCGTCGGCGCCTTCATCATGTCGATGCTGCCGGTCATGGTCACCGATATTCTCGGCGGCTCGGAAATCGTCGTTCCCGCCTATCTGGCGATCTTCGCCATATCGGTTGCCATCGGCTCAGCCATTGCCGGATGGATGGCGGCCGGCCGCATCGTGCTCTTGCCGGCGCCGATCGGCATGCTCATCGTCGCGCTCTTTGGCCTCGATCTCGGCTGGAACCTCTGGGGTCTGCAGTCGACCTCTCATGCCGAAACCATTCTCGCCTTCTTCGAGGGACCAAAGACCATCCGCGTTGCCATCGACCTCGCCGGCATGGCGATTGGCGGTGCCTTCCTGGCGGTTCCAACCTTCTCGGCCATGCAGAGCTGGGCGCATGAGGATCGCCGCGCCCGCGTCATCGGCGCCTCGAATGTGCTTTCCGCTCTCTTCATTGCCGTGGGTTTGGCGCTTGTGGCGGTGCTTCAGGCCGTAGGCCTGTCGATCCCGATGATCATTCTTAGCATCTCCGTGCTCAACGCGGCGATCGCCTGGCTCATGCTGAAAATGCTGCCAACCAATGCCTTCCGTGATCTCATCTCCATCATCTTCCGCGCCTTCATGCGGCTAGAGGTCGAGGGCCTTGAGAACATCCGCAAGGCCGGCCCCGCACCGATCATCGCGCTCAACCATGTAAGCCTGCTCGACGGTGCTCTCGCGCTCGCCATCACCGAGGAAGAGCCCGTCTTCGCCATCGACTATGCCTTCGCGAGGAAATGGTGGGTGCGGCCGCTTTTGAAGATGTGCAAGTTCCTGCCGCTCGACCCTACCAAGCCGATGGCGACGCGCTCGCTGATCAAGGTCATCCAGGACGGCAGCCCTGTCGGCATCTTCCCCGAGGGACGCCTGACCGTCACCGGCACGCTGATGAAGGTCTATGACGGTGCCGCCATGGTGGCCGACAAGACCGGCGCCATGATCGTGCCCGTTCGCATCGATGGTTTGGAAAAGAGCTATGCCTCCTATCTGACCTCGAGCCATGTTCGCCGTCGCCTCTTCCCCAAGGTCAAGGTGACGATCCTAGAGCCGGTCAAGCTCGACGTATCCGCAGAACTCAAGGGCAGGAAGCGCCGTGTCGCCGCAGGTGCCGCTCTCTACCAGATCATGTCGACGCTGATGTTCCGCACCGCCGACACCAATAATACCGTCCTTGGACGCGTCATCGACAGCGCCCATGAATATGGCGGCAAGAAACTCGCTGTCGAAGACCCGATCGCCGGCAAGCTCTCCTATGCCAAGCTGCTGACAGGGGCTGCGGTATTGGGTGCGAAGTTCAGGAAGATGTTCCCGAACGAGAAGACGCTCGGCGTGATGCTGCCGAATGCCAATGGCACCGCCGCGACCGTGCTCGGCGTTATGTCGGCGGGCAAGGTTCCGGCCATGCTGAACTTCACGGCTGGTGCGGCCAACATCCTATCCGCCTGCCGGACCGCGGAGGTCAAGCATGTGCTCTGCTCTCGCGCCTTCATCACACAGGCCAAACTCGGCCCGGTGGTCGAGGAGCTCGAAAAGCAGGTGGCCTTCGTCTGGTTGGATCATCTGCGCACTGAGGTCACTTTCCTCAACAAAATCGTCGGCCTCATGCGCAAGTATCGGCCACTGGTCAAACGCAGCGCGGATGATCCGGCGGTCATCCTCTTCACCTCCGGTTCGGAAGGGGCGCCGAAGGGCGTGGTGCTGACGCACCGTAACATCCTCTCGAACGCCGCCCAGGCCGCTTCGCGCATCGACTTCCACCCTGGCGACAAGGTATTCAACGTCCTGCCGATGTTCCACTCCTTCGGCCTGACGGCAGGCACGATCCTGCCACTGGTCTCGGGCGTGCCGGTGTTCTTCTATCCGTCGCCACTGCACTACCGCATCGTGCCGGAGCTGATCTATGTGTCGAACGCCACGATCGTCTTCGGCACGGATACGTTCCTGAACGGCTATGCCCGCACAGCTCATCCTTACGATTTGCGGTCGATCCGCTACATCTTCTCGGGTGCCGAGCCTGTGAAGGCATCGACCCGCGAGGTCTACATAGAGAAGTTTGGCCTGCGCATCTTGGAAGGTTATGGCGTCACCGAAGCCGCGCCGGTCATATCGCTGAATACCCCGATGTATAACCGCACCGGAACGGTCGGCAAGATCATGCCGGGGATAGAATGGAAGCTCGAGCCGGTACCCGGCATCGACGAGGGCGGCCGCCTTCTGATTCGCGGCGCCAACGTCATGGCCGGCTACCTGCGCGCCGACAATCCCGGCGTCCTCGAGCCGCTGCCTGAGGGTTGGCACGATACCGGCGACATCGTTACGATCGATGAGGACGGCTTCGTCAAGATCCGCGGCCGCGCCAAGCGCTTCGCCAAGATCGGCGGCGAAATGATCTCGCTTGCCGCGGTGGAAACGCTTGCCGCACAGCTCTGGCCGGGTGCTCTCAGCGTCGTCTCGGCGGTGCCCGACGTCAAGAAGGGCGAGCGTCTCGTGCTCCTGACCGATGCGCCGGGTGCGACGCGAAGCGATTTCCTAGCATTCGCCAAATCGAAGGGGGCCACGGAAATGATGGTCCCCGCCGAAGTGACCGTCGGCAAGGTGCCGGTTCTCGGCTCCGGCAAGGTCGATTTCGTGACGGCGCGTGCCATGGCTTTGGAAGCTCAAGCGCAGTCACAGGCGGCGTAAGCTCCGGATCCTGAAGCAGCGGAGCGGTCGATGGTTTCTGCCATCGGCCGCTTTTTGCTGCCAGTTCATGGCGGAGTGCATCACTTTCGTTTCAGGCGGCAATTGGCAGGATGATCTGAAACGTCGTGCCATCCTTGCCGCTATCCAACAACTCGACGCTACCGCCATGCGAGGCGAGCATCGCTCTCACGATGCCGAGGCCCATGCCCGTGCCGCCATCGTCCCGCCGCGTCGAGAAGAAGGGCTCGAAGACGCGATCCCGATTGCCATCGGCAATGCCACGACCATTATCGCGCACCTGGATCGTCATTCTCCGCCCTTCGTCGCTTGCCTTGATTGTAAGGCTTGTGGCGCCGTTCTGAGAGGCATTTTCCGCCAGATTGGCGAAGACAATACCGGCGGCCTCGACTGGCAGCGGCAGCATCTTGACGACGCTGCCTTCGTCGCTAATGGCCAATTGGCGAAATTGCATCTTTAGCTCGGTTATAACGTCGCGAAGGCTGCTTGAACCTTGCTCGGACGGGAGCTCGGCTTTCGCCAGCTCTCGCAGGCGGGACAATAGCCTGTCCAGCCGCTCGGTGTCGGCAATGATATTTCCGAGAAAGCGGTTGCGCTGCTCCGGGCTCATCGGATTGCTGTCGTCATCGTCGCGCAGCAGTTCCGCCGCTCCCTTGATCGAGGTGAGGGGCGATTTCAGTTCGTGCGAAACATGGGTGGCAAAGGAGCGCACATAATCGGAATGATCGACCAGCTTGCCGGCGAGATCGAGAAAGCTCTGCGAAAGGGTTGCGACCTCGCGCGTGCCGTAGATGTCGAGCGGCCGGATTGCGGATCGTCCGCCGCGGGCGATCTCTTCGGTGCGGGCGATCAGGGCATTGATCGGCGTAGTCAGCGTGCGCGTGAGCACATAGGCGACGATGAGGGTGAGGATCAGAACGGCAGCGAGGGTGGCGATCTCCGCCGGTGCCATGGCTCCCGAGGCGGCGCGTACGGCGCGAAACCAGATGACAGTCAGCAGCGGCAGCATCATCACGGTCAGAAGCACGGCATAGACGATGAGGGCAAGCGGCGGCCGCCACTTCGGCTTTACCCTTGGCGCGTGCATCAGACGCTTCCTTCCGTTGGTGATGTCAGCTTGAAGCCGATGCCGTGCACCGTGGCGATGATGCCCTTGCCGCCGGCGGCCGAAAGCTTGGCGCGGAGATTGCGGATATGGCTGTCTATGGTGCGGTCTGCGACCTGCATGTCAGCGCCATAGGCCGCTTCCATCAGTTGATCGCGGCTGAAGACGATCTCGGGGCGCGACAGCAGCGTATCGAGGATCGAGAATTCAAGTGCGGTCAAGGTGAGCGGTACATCGGCGAAACTGGCGGTGCGGCCACCGCGATTGAGCCGCAGAGATCCCACGGATACGGAGCCATTGATTGCCTCCGGCTCAGAGCCATGGCCGGTTCGCTTCAGGATAGTCTTCACCCGGGCAACCAGTTCGCGCGGGCTGAAAGGTTTGGTGACATAATCGTCGCCGCCGATTTCCAGGCCGAGGATCCTGTCGATTTCTTCGTCGCGCGCCGACAGGAAGAGGATCGGAAGGTTCGATGTCTTGCGAATGCGGCGGCAGACTTCCAGCCCATCCATATCGGGCATGCCGACATCAAGGACGATGAGGTCGAGACCGCCTTTGTGAAAGGCCATCATGGCCTCAGTGCCATTGCGCGCGGTCGTCGTCTTCATGCCGGCGCGGTCGAGCGCGAAGCAGATCACGTCGCGAATATTCGGTTCGTCGTCGGCGACGAGGATGCGCTGGGCCATGCTGTAAGGATCCTGGTTCACCCATTCGTTTTCTTCGTTTCCGCCTGATCTTGCAAGAGTTGCGTCCGCTTGAGGTAGCCGTCGAGGCGGGCTCCACGATATGTCCAGCTTCGCCAATCGTGCGAGCGTCCGAGATGCTGCCATAGTAGTGTTTCGCGCACCCTGCGAGCATCCGCGTCGGCGGGCAGCGATGCCAGATAGGTGTCGAGCGCCGGAATGGCCGCTGGGCCGAGTGTCAAGAGATAATCAAGATCGAGCACGATGCCTTCACCCGATATCTCACGGCTATGGGCAACGTTGAAGCGGGCGATGAAGGCGGGAATATCCGTGAGCGCGGCGGCATAGAGCGTAAGAACCAGCATCGCGGCACTCAACGCGATCAGCCACTCGTTGGAGCGATCCAACAGGATGCGCAGAAGGATGAGGCAGAGACCGACCGCGACCAGCCCCATCCAGATGCCGGCCGCAACGCGCAGCTCCGTCAGCGAATAGACTTCGACATAGAGGTCGAGCCGCAGAATGGAGGAAAGGCAAAGCAGGATGTTCTGCGCGATCCAGAGATGCACCAGGCCGCGAAGCATGGGGCTTCTATCGCCTGGCCCGCCGCGCCGCATGGCAGCAAGCACGAAGATGGCAGCGAGGATTGCGGTGAGCATCAGCGGATAGGCGCCGCGATGGGCGTATTCGGCATGGCTCATGCCATCTGGCAGGTTGGCGCCACCCCAGAGATAGGTGAGATCGAGCAGCGTCTGCACGGCAAACAGCACATTGAAGACCAGCAGCGAACGCAGCAGGGCACCATGGCTGAATAGCGCATCTTCAGCTCCGGTTGCGATATCGGGAACATCCCGTCGGCGAAGGCGCCGCCGCATGAGGCGTGGGCGAAGCAGCAGGCGCAGAAAGGCTGCAACGGCAAGCCAGAAGCCGATCCGCCATATGCTCAACAGTTGGAGCAGGAAGGTAAGGTCGATGCTGCGCAGCGTCTTGTCGATCAGCGGATTGGCGGCTGCGAAGAGGGCAAGAAAGCCTGCGGCAAAAACCAGCGGCATGATCCAGTTGCGAAGATGATGCCGCGCGCCGTGCGGTGACGGTTTTTGCAGGTGCTGCAGCCAGCGATAGCTCGCGCGGCGAAAAGGCCGCGCCGGTACGTCTAGAAGGAAACGCAGCAGCACAAGCGGCAGGCGAGTCCATTGCGAGGGGATCAATCCGCCGATGCCGAGCGAGATCAAGCAAAGGCTGAGAAGGCTGATTGCGATGCCCATCCAGGAGGTGGCTTCGGCAAGCGGAATGGACCCGACGAGGCCGAGGGCGACAAGCGCCGCGATTTTTTGAGCGGATGGTCTTTTTCGGGAGGAGTTGAGCAGACCGGCGGCAACGGCATTGGTGAAGATAAAAAGATTGAGGCCGGGCTGTCTGTCGAAAAGGAGAAGGTCTGCCAGGGCGACAAGGGCAATGAATGTGAGGAGTTTGCGACGGGATTTATTTGTGGAGTTTAAGGGAAGGGTCGCTGCATCGGATAGGCTCATCGGTATCGGCTCCGTGCGAGATGTTCGGCGAAGGGTATGATCTCGGCCTCTTGAGCGGGCGGATCGGCTTGAGGATGACGATCGTCCCTGAGCCACCAGCCTTCTTTGAGAAGGCTGCGTGGCAAGCGGGCGGGCGGAGCGGTGACTGTCTCGGGCGTGTTGTTCATGGCGCGACGATGGCGCCCGTCTTTGCAGAATCTGTGCAGAAGCCCAGGAGCTATTCAGGAAAATGGGTTAGGTTGGAAAGTTCAAATCATCGCACTTGTCTGAGATTTGAACAACAATTGCCGTGCGCAAGGCCAATCTGGGCAGGATAAATTTTAGCATTACGTGAAAGATGTCTCAAAATGGGGCAGTCACTTGTGGAACTTAAGCATATATTTCCCAGCTTCCAGTCGGCCTATGGATTGCCGGTCTGAAAATCGATTTGTTGACGCGGCTGTCGTACTCACCCCTGACGACAGCCGGGAATCTCGGAAGCGGCCGCTCGGCCGCAACCGAGGTTCTCGTCAGAAGATCGCGACGCCCACAGCTCTCCGCGCCGCGCGATGCAGACGAGGGTTGGTGCCTGTGCGCCGGAAATAAGCTTTCCACGCTGCATATTCTCGCTTGATCCCGCAGCTGCTTTTCATAATAGAGGGCTCGGCACGGCGTGTACTTTAGGAGTGCCTGAAGAAGGCATAGAGGACGGCAGATGAGAATTACCACAATTACGAATTGGGCCTACGGTATCACCGTGGTCCTGACCGTGCTGTCGGCTGTGGCATTCATCCTCTCGGCCCGAAGTGCTGTGCAGGAGCGGCAGGCCGTGGAGCAGCATCTGCTGCTGAACAGCATGGGCGAGGAGCTTGCGCTCGGCGCGGAGGAAACGACGGACGAAGCTCGCCTCTATGTCGTGCGCGGCGAGGAGAGACATCTGAATGCCTTCACCGTCGACGAAGGTGAAGAGCGTCGTCGGGATGCGGCCATCAATGCTCTGCGCGGCCCCGGCATTCCGGATGCCGAGCGTCAGGTCATCGAGGAGGTGGCGGTCAATGCGCAGGCGCTTGATAAAGTGGAGGCGGCGGCGGTCGCCGCCTATACCGGCGGCGATCAGACCGGTGCGCGCGATACGCTGTTCGGCCCTGAACATGAGCGCATCCAGACGGCACTGCTCAACAGCGTCAATCAGTTTCGCGCCCTAGCGACGGCGCGCACCGAGGCGGCTTTCCGTTCCGCGCAGGCACGCAGCGATCTCTGGGCCAACATTGCCAAGGTGATGCTAGCCTTGACTGCGGTGATATTCCTCGGCGTGCTCTATTTCATCCTGCGGCGCCGGGTGGCGCTGCCGCTGGTGCGCATGACCGGGATCGTCAACCGGCTGGCAAGACAGGATTATGCCGTCGAGGTGCCGACCGACCGCCGCCGTGACGAGATCGGCGAAATGAACGATGCCATACAGATCTTCCGCGAGAACGGTCTGGAGCGAAACCGTCTCGACGCCGAGCGCAAGCGCGATCTGGAAACCAAGGATCTCATTCTGCAGATGATGCATCGCCTCCAGGCCTGCTACGCCCAGAAAGAACTTGCCGAAGTCGTTGCGCTCTTCGTGCCGCAGATCTTCCCCGGCGTCGCAGGGTGCCTCTACACGATGAATGAAAGCAGGACGGCGCTGAGCGAAGTCAGCCGGTGGCTGGAGCCTGAACATACCGAGCCTTTCTTTGCCGCTTCCGCCTGCTGGGGCCTGCGCCGTGGCCGTCCGCATGTCAGCCACGTGGCGGATACCGATATTCCCTGTCAGCATCTGGATCACTCCGGCGTGCCGGGTCTTTGCGTCCCCCTGACCGCGCTCGGCGAGGCGATCGGCCTGCTTTACTTCGAGGACCGCACGAAGGATGCGACGGCCGCCGATGCGCCGCGGCTCTATCTGGAGCTGATCGCCGAGAATATCGGCCTTGCGATCGCCAATCTGCAGCTGCGCGACCGGTTGATCAATCTCGCCGTGCGCGACGCGCTGACAGGCCTGCTCAACAGGCGCTCCCTGGACGAGGCGCTCAACAACCTTCACAGGGATCAATCCGCCCGCACGGTCATCTGCATGATGATCGACATCGATCACTTCAAGCGTTTCAACGACGAGTTCGGCCATGATGCCGGTGACGAGGTGCTGCGACATGTCGGGCAGATCGTTGCCGATACGGTTGGCGAGGCCGGTACAGTCTACCGCTTCGGCGGGGAGGAGTTGACGGTCATTGCCACGGATATGACCGACGAGGAAGGTTTTGCGCTTGCCGAGAAGCTGCGTACGAGTGTGTTCGGCACGCCTTTTTCTTATCGCGCGCGGATTGTTGGGCCGCTTTCCGTCTCCGTCGGCATCGCCTCTTCCCCGGTGTCGGGACCGACCACGACCCTGATCAACCGCGCGGACGGCGCTTTGCTGAAGGCAAAGCTGAACGGCCGCAATCGGACAGTGGCGGCGTTCGTCGTGGAGGCGGGCGGTGAATTGCGGGTGGAACGGAGCTGATTTCGACGGACGACAGCGGCGGCGAAATGCGGTGTGGTCACCTTGCCGAACACATGCTTGGATTGTAGCCTGAGCTGAAGGTCGCATAGCGGAGGAAGGTGATTTCATGGCCGTGACGCAGAGCAATTCATCCTTGTCACCTGATCGCGAGACCTTGCAGGCCATGGGCTTTGATCCCGAGCTCGGACGCAAATTTGAAGCCGGCATCGAATCCGGCCTGCTGCGCGATCTGCATGTCGTGCTTGCCGCCCGTTCCGGGCGCGTATGCCTGGAATATTACGCCGTTGGTTCCGACGAAAATTGGGGAGATCCGCTTGGGGATGTCGCCTTCGACGCCGATACGCTGCACGATCTTCGTTCGGTCACCAAGAGCATTGCCGGCCTTCTTTATGGCATCGCGCTCGACAGGGGATTGGTACCGCCACTGGATGCATCGCTCTACGAGCAGTTCCCGGAATACGGCGATCTCGCCCGAGATCCTGCGCGCGCCAAGATCACTGTCGGCCATGCCCTGACGATGACGCTGGGGATGGAGTGGGACGAGGATCGCCCCTATACGGACCCGCTGAACAGCGAAATTGCGATGGAGAATGCGCCGGACCGATATCGTTTTGTTCTGGAACGTCCGGTGATTGCCGAGCCGGGGACGCGCTGGATTTATTCCGGCGGCAGCGTCGCGCTGGTGGGGGCGGTCATCGAGCGCGGCACGGGCAAGCAATTGCCCGATTTTGCGCGAGAAGTTCTCTTCGAACCGCTGGGGATTGCAAAATTCCACTGGAACGCCGGGCGTGACGGCGTGGCGTCGCCCGCATCCGGATTACGCCTGACCGCTCCCGATTTGCTGAAGATCGGGATGCTTTTCCTTCAGAAGGGCGTGTGGAACGGCAAAAGGATCGTCTCGGAAGAGTGGATCGCGCAATCTCTCGCGCCGGCGATTTCGACCGGGGACGGTCTGAGCTATGGCAGACTGTGGTTCTCGGGCGACGCGCCGGTGCCGGCGTTTGATGGGCCGCGTCCATGGTATGCCGGCTTCGGCAATGGTGGGCAGAGGCTCTGGCTGATGCCCGATGCGGATATCGCCGCTGTCATCTACTCCGGCAAGTATAATTCCTGGGACGCGTGGATCACGCCCGCCCGCGTCTGGCGCGAAATCATCCTTGCCAATCTGCTGAAAGCGTGACGATGGCGCCTTCAAAAGCCGAGTTCCCCACCCTTGTCACCGAGCGGCTGCGGCTTCGCGAAGCGAGTATGGACGATCGCGACGACTTCCATGCGCTGATTTCGATTCCGGAGGTCACGCGGTTCTCGAATTGGGTTGATGCGCCCAAAATGGCGCAGATTGAACGTTCCCTGCGATGGATGATCAAAATCTTCCCCAAGGGAGCAGGTTGTTCATGGATCATCGAGGATCGGCTTTCAGGCCACTTGCTCGGCGCGATCCGCTTCAATAGCATCGATCGGCGTGCCAAATGCGCCGAACTTGGATATGAGCTGCACCCTTCGGCCTGGGGCAAGGGGCTGATGAGTGAGGCGGCGAGGGCTATCGTCCGGTGCGGCTTCGACGATTTTTCGCTCAATCGCATCGAAGCCTGGACGTTGCCGGGAAACACAGCTTCCGATCGGGTTCTGGAAAAAGCGGGCTTCCAATATGAGGGCACACTGCGGCAGAAGGCGCGGTTCAAAGAGGCCTTCCATGATTTCCGCATGTTCGGCTGCCTGGCCAGCGACCGACAGAACTAGCCTCTAGTCAGTCCCCTGGCTGATTTCGCCGGCCAGCGCTGCGGATTGAAAATAGTCTCGGGGCGAGCGCCCGAGCGCCCGCCGGAACATGGCCGAGAAGGCGCTCGGGCTCTCATAGCCACAGTCCAGCGCGACATCGAGAACACTTCGACCCTCCGCGAGCAAGGTGAGCGCCTTCAGCATGCGTGCCTGTTGTCGCCACCGGCCGAAACTCAGTCCCGTTTCGCGCTGAAATAGCCGCATGAGGGTTGCCCGGCTCATATGCAGCCCATTGGCCGCCTCTTCGATCGAGATTGTGCTCGCAAGATCGCCGAGCAAGGTTTCGCAGAACGCCGCAAGCCCCGGATGTTTCGGTAGAGGGAGCTTCAGCGGCTGTGCCGGCAAGAAGGTAAGTTCGAGAAGCAGCAGGTGAATGACTGCCTCCACAACCTCTTTCTGATCGGGTTTGTCGACAAGACCGGCGAGCCGCAGGATGAGTTCGCGCAGCAGCGAGGTGACTTCCACCACCGTGCACTCATTCGGCAACGCATCTCTGCCATTGGGATCGATCAATAATGAGCGAAACTGCACGCTCGTATGGCTTGCCGTCACGTGTTCGAGCTGCGGCGGCAGCCAGACCGCTCGGCTCGGCGGTACGACCCAGGTGCCGCTATCCGTGGTCAAAGAGATCACGCCGCTGACGGCGTAGAGCAGTTGCGCCTGCCTATGGCTGTGGCGAGAACTGGTGAAGCGATGATCGTCATGTGCGATGACGGCGACACCTTCAGCGACATCCGTGCCGTGCTGAAGATAGTATTGATCCTTTTGCGATGATGAATGATCCATACGCGCGAGAATAACAAAGATGTCGACAGTAACCTAGAGTTCCTTTCCAGCAGGATATCTACTTTCGTGTCTGCCGCATCCCACAATCTGCATCGATCGGATCGGCCGCATGGCGCTGCCGTCGCATCGCTGCGCGTGCGGATGGATGCCGACGCCTCGTCCTGCATACCCGTTTCTCTTCAGTTTTCCGTTGCACTGCGACTTAGCCGCGGTCGTCGGGCCTGACGGCATCCCGGCGGCCGTATTCTGCTGTCCGCTTTCTCCCCAATTGACCGACATGCAACGGAACGGATCATGCTGAAGAATCCTGAAACCAAATATCGTCCTTTCATCTCGCCCATCGAATTGCCGGATCGGCGATGGCCGAACAGGCGCCTCGCCAAGGCACCCCGCTGGCTGTCAACGGATCTGCGCGACGGAAACCAGGCGCTCGCCAACCCCATGGATGTCGAGCGCAAGCTGCGCTTCTACGACATGCTGCTCGCCTCAGGCTTCAAGGAGATCGAGGTCGCCTTTCCGTCGGCCTCGCAGATCGAGTTCGATTTCGTCCGTGCGCTCATCGAGGAACACCGCATCCCCGAGGATGTGACGATCCAGGTGTTGACCCAATCGCGCGCCGATCTCATCGCGCGCACGTTCGAATCCCTCATCGGCGCCCGCAAAGCCATCGTCCATCTCTACAATGCGACCGCACCACTCTTCCGCCGCGTCGTCTTCGGCATGGAGCGACACGAGATTGTCGACCTTGCCATCAGCGGTGTTACCGCAATGCTGGAGGAAAGCCTGAAGCAGCCGGAGACCGACTGGACCTTCGAATATTCGCCGGAAACCTTCTGCTTCACCGAGCCGGATTTCGCGCTCGAAATCTGCGAGCGCGTGCTCGATGTCTGGCAGCCGACTGCGGAACGCCCAGCCATCCTCAACCTGCCGGCAACGGTGGAAGTGGCGATGCCGAATGTCTATGCAGACCAGATCGAATGGTTCTGCCGCCATATTTCGCGCCGCGATGCCGTCATCATCAGCGTTCATCCGCATAATGATCGCGGTACGGCGGTGGCCTCGGCCGAGCAGGCGCTGCTGGCAGGCGCCGATCGGGTCGAAGGTTGCCTGTTCGGCAATGGCGAGCGTACCGGCAATGTTGATCTGGTGACGCTAGCGCTAAACCTCTACACGCAGGGCATCGATCCCGGCCTGACCTTTCCGTCGATCCGTGAGGTGGTGAAGACGGTGGAATATTGCAACGGTCTGCCCATCCATCCGCGCCACCCTTATGCGGGCGAACTCGTGCACACGGCCTTCTCCGGCTCGCATCAGGATGCGATCCGCAAGGGATTTGCCGCGCATGAGCGGCGCAATGACGGCGTCTGGGAAATGCCCTACCTGCCGGTTGATCCCGCCGATATCGGCGAGAGCTACGAGGCCGTCATCCGCGTCAACAGCCAGTCGGGCAAGGGCGGGGTCGCCTGGGTGATCGAGCAGGACAAGGGCTTGAAGCTGCCGCGCGCCATGCAGGTCGATTTCAGCAGGCGGGTGCAGCTCCTCGCCGATGAGACGAAGCGCGAATTGACGGCCGAAGATATCTGGAAGGCGTTCGTCCACGCCTATCATGTTGACGATTTCGAGCGCTTCGAACTCGTCGATTACGAAGGTGGTTTTCGCAGGGGAGCCGGCGCCGAGCGCATCTTCACTGGCCGGATTCGCCATGGCAATCAGGATGTCGTCGTCAGCGGTCGCGGCAACGGCCTCGTTTCAGCGGTACTTGCCGCGATTGCCGAGGCCTTCGCAGTGGAACTGAGCGTCATGGACTATCAGGAGCATGCCCTGCGTCGCGGCAGCGATGCGCAAGCGGCCGCTTATCTGCAATGCGTCCGGCCGGACGGATCGCAGGTCTTCGGCGTCGGTATCGATGCCGATGTTGCGACCGCAACCGTCAAGGCGGTCCTCAGCGCCGCCAGTGCGGCCGGTTGACGATCGTCTGTTCCGCTTGCGCTATCGGCTGCAAATCGGCCGATAGCCAGGCGGCGCTAAGACGCCGGATTGGATCATTCGATTGGCTGCAGCCAGCCCCGATAATGAACGACGGGGCCGATGAGAGGGAGGGCAATCGGTACGTCGAAGTGGAAGCGATCGTCCTCCGCCCATTCACGAGCGATGCTTTGGGGCGCCAGAAGGCGCGGCAGCGGAATGCACAGGAACGACCAGTGTCGCATCTCCATGCTGAGCCCGTTGCCCCCAATGGGAAGATCGAATGCAAAGCGGAAGGGGCCGAAGCGTTCGACGAGGTGGCCATTCTCTTCGCTCAAATGGCTTTGGAAGCGCTGGCCGGAAAAATCCCGCGTCCATTCTTCTATGCCGTTGGTTTCCTCGAAGGACACATGCAGTGCGTGCTTTCCTGCCGCGGGAAAGCCAAATATTTTCGCGACCAGCCGTGCAAGCGGTGAGCGCCCACGGGTGACGACCGCCTCGCCTCTGGCGCCGCCGTCGCCGAAGACCTCGTGCATGGCACGGACCGGTTCGGATAGATGAGCAAATGCAGGCCCCATGACACGCTGATAGAGCGGCATATAGGGTGCTTCCTTTGTTTCCTCGGCAACCGCCAGATCGCGAAACAAGCCCCGGAAATCCTCAAGCGACAGGAGCCTGCCGGCGTGACGGGCGCCGGGCGAAAGACGGCAGTCGCGCAAGGCCCGCGCCAGCAATTGCGCCGGAAGCGTGGGAATTTCCACGCCGTCTCCATTTTCCGCAATCAGGGTCCAGCGACGAGCCTTCATGGTGCCTTGCTCTATGCCCTTGATTTCGATCGCCACGGCCGAGCGCGCCGTCCCAAGCCTTGCCGTCAGGCGTTGCAGCGGCAGCAGGAAGCGGCTGATCTTTCTGAGCGACGTCAGCCATCCCCAAGTGACCGGCCAGGACAACAGCCAGAGCGCCAAAGTCTGAAAGGCGAATTCCGGCCCCGCCCGGAAAATGACGCTGGGCCGTCCGGCAAAACTATCGACCAGAAGATCGTGATCCGGCACGTCGGCAAGCGCCACCAGCCGGCGCAGAGCGCGGTGGCCGGAAACCGCATAGGTTTCGCGCTTCAGCATGTGCCAGCCCGTCGCGTCCTGCCAGTGCCGGCCGCGCCAGAGCCGCACCGGCTTGCCGACATAACTCAGGATCGCCGCTGCGACCGAGGCGCCGGCGGTCGCGCGATTGGAGGCGCTGATCGACATTTCTATCGAGCGAACCTCCTCCATGTTCTTGGCGAGGGCGGCTACGACGGCGCCGGAGAGCGCCGGGACGCTCGACGCGCCCGAGATGATGGTAACGCCAGCGGCCTTAGCCTCTTCGTCAAGCGAGCCGATCGCGCCGACGAAATCGCGCGCGTCGGCAAGATCGATATAGTGGATACCGGCCTCTAAGCAGGCGCGCGGGACTCTCTGGTCACTATCTTGGAAAGGGCCTGCCGCATCGATCAACAGAAAGGGTCTGTGCTCCCCGAGGATCGCAGTGATATCGCCATTTCGATCGGCTTGCAGGGCAATTGCATGCGGCAATCGAGCGGCGAGTGCCTTTGCCGATTCGAGATTGCGTCCGGCGACCAGAACCTCGAAACCGTCTTCGGCAAGGCGCCGCGACAGCCGCGCGCCGAACCCGCCATAGCCGCCGAGAACGAGGATTCTTTTCAAAGTATGCGGCTCGCCTGCTCGGGTGTCGGCAGCCAGCATGTCTCCCGTTTGCCGAAGATGCGATAGCGATTGCGGGCAAGCCAAAGGTAGATCGGGTCGCGCAGCATGCGCGGTACGATGCGCAGTACGGAAATGGCCTTCCAGGGCCAGCCGAGACCGGCATAAATGGCCAGCACCGCGTCACTATCGCGCAGCACCTTCGCGCCGTCGACGATGATGAGGCTATCCGGATCGGTGGGGTCCATGCCGCAGCGGCGATAGAGGGCGATGCCGGTTTCATTCTGCATGGAGGCAAGACGAAAACGGCCGAGGCGATCATGACGCAGCACGAACTGGGCGTTGGCGGTACACAGGACGCACATGGCGTCAAAGACGATGATCGGCCCTTGATAGTCGCTGATGGTGCTTTTGCTCATGTTGGCGGCATTGTTTTCCGTAGACCCGTCTGGTCACAGCTTTGACCGGTTGCATTGTCGCCGTCAATTGCACGTTTCCGTGGGCTGCCATGTCAAACCGGCAAACGACCGCGAGCTTTGCATCGCAGCGCTGGGCAGCGGAAGGATCGAGAGAAGCAAGCCGTTCGATCGCCGGTCGGCATGCGGCCCGATCTGCAAGATCGGGCCGCGCGCATCGCGGAAGAGTAGCTTAGCGATAACGCCAGCCACCATGCCACCACTCGCGATGCACCCAATAGCGATGCCCATCCCAGTAGCCGCGGCCGGGATAGTAGATGCCATAGGCCGGAACCGCCGGCACGACGACCACAGGCCGTCCATCCGGACGGCAGTAGCCATAGGGATTGCGATGCCAGCCGATGCCGCAGCCATCGCGGGCTTCGGCTGGAGAGATGGCCGCAAAGCAGGCGGTCGCGGCGAAAGCCAGCAAAATGATCTTTTTCATGATGTCCTCATTCGTCCTTGAAGAGCTTCAAGCTGTTATCCCTTCAGCGCTTGAACGGGGACGAGCGGCAAATCCGTCGCTGCATAGCGATGATTTTGCATTCGGACGGGAAAGGCTGGCATACGCGGTGCGTAAGCCGGCGAGCGATGCAGGAGAACTGTACTTGCCGCGGGATCAGGCCGCAGGATCAGGATCGAATTTCAAGGGCTCGGGATGCGAGGCGAGATTGAGCCGGGCACGATTTTGCTGCAGGCACCGTTTTCCTGCCGATGAGCGGCATGCGCCGGATCAACGCGCGCAGAACGGCGAGAATTGCCTTGTATTGTTCCCCAGGACACAAGCGGCCGCTGGAATCATAGGCAAACAGGAGACGGCGTCGCGCGAATGCATGCGCGAGCCACAGGGCAAAAGCTACGCCGACGCCCCAGCCCATCAGCGTGTCGCTTGCCCAATGGGCGCCGACCCATTGGCGCGACAGGCAGATCAGGACGCCGACAGGCATGAAGACGGGGCGAAGGCGGGGAAAGACCAGCGCCAGCGACATCGCCATGGCGCCGGCCGTTGCCGAGTGTCCGGAAGGAAAGGAGGCGAAGTCGGCATGGAAAGCAAAGGGTCGGAAAGAGAAGGCGCCGTTCGTATCCAGGAGTTCCGGCCTGGCGCGACCGATGATGTTCTTTGCGAGCGAATCGACAATGCCGCCGCCGGCCACCGCCAGGAAGACGAAAGCAGCCGCAGTCGCGATGAGATCTGCCCCCGTTCGCATGGATTTCCGCAGCTTATGCGCGGGCGCGAGGATCGCAAATATCAGCAGCGCTCCGCTGAATGAGAGCACCAGAAGCCCG
Organism: Martinezella dioscoreae; assembly: GCF_009176305.1. Taxonomy (GTDB): domain Bacteria; phylum Pseudomonadota; class Alphaproteobacteria; order Rhizobiales; family Rhizobiaceae; genus Rhizobium; species Rhizobium dioscoreae. The sequence goes on from NZ_BLAJ01000002.1 coordinate 775,864, forward strand.
GTGCCGAGGCTGCTGATCCATTTCGCCGTCCCACGCAATTGCGCGGGAAACGATTTCATCCAGATGCCCAAGGGATAATCGGCCGCCCACATGACGAGCAATGATAAGGCGAGGAAGATGGCGATGATAACGATCGGGCGCTCCAGAAATGCGCGATTCGCAGGCGGCTTAATGGTCGGGGTGTTGAAGAAGCAGTGAAGGCCGCCAGCCATGCGTCTGCGACCGGTGTCGGCGGAACGTCCCAGCATTTCTTTTATGGCCTCTCGGCCCCGCTGCCATGCCTGCATAAAGCCGACTTCCATCAATGTCGAAACAGCCGCTCGTGGAGCTGGGCTCACCAATCGCCTTCCGCTCCGTTTCCCTAGGAAGAAGCTGCTACAGCAACACGCTGACAGCGGCCTGAAAGGTCGCGATTGGCGGGTCAGATCTCGGTTGTGTAGGCGGCAAAACCAAAACGCACGGCATCTGCCAGACAGCTTCGATGGTCGGACTGTGCAGTCATGGGCTGAAGAAACAACGGTGCCGAAAAAGACTGTGCCATCAACAAGGTAGCCGCCGAATTTCGCGGCCCCGGGCGAAAGTCGCCACGAGGATTGCTTCGATGGCCTTTTTTAGCGACAATTGGGCTAGCGTTCGGTGGGAGGAGCCAAATGCAGCACTATTCCGCACATGCGGATCAGGTTTACGCGTCGGCGCAATCGGCGGCGGCGAGTTCTTCGGTTGTTGCCTCCTGGCGACGGTGCATGGTCATGCATCGTCTGGCGCCGGAAGAGAAGCGTCTGCCGATGCGCTTGACCAGCCAGGAATTTCAAACAGCGTTGGAGCGATCGGAACGGCTGGTTGCCGAAGCGGCCAGTGAACTGGATCGTCTTTTTCTCGCGGTCGGCAAAGCCGGCTGCTGCCTGCTTCTGACGGATCGGGATGGCATCGCACTCGAACGCCGGGGCGCTGCCGGCGACGACAAGGACTTCCACGATCTCGGTCTATGGACCGGATCCGTCTGGACGGAAGCGAGCATCGGCACCAACGGCATCGGTACGGCGCTTGCCGACGAGCGGGCCGTTGCGATCTTCCGTGACCAGCATTTCTTCTGCTCAAACATCAATCTCAGCTGCACCACAGCGCCGATCCGCGATCATCGCGGCCAGCTTGCCGGCGCGCTCGATATTTCCACCTGCCGCGATGACGTGAACGACGCGACACTGGCGATCCTGTCGCAGACGGTGCGCGATGCGGCTGTGCGCATCGAACTCAATCTTTTCCGCAGCGCCTTTGCAGGTGCCCGCTTCGTCATGGTGCCGACGGATACGGCTTCCACCTCAGCACTGCTGGCTGTCGATCGCAACGACCTCGTGCTTGGCGCGACCCGCGCAGCCCGGGTGGCATTGAAGCTCGACGATCATCGCATTGCCGTAGGCATTCCTGCCTCCGATGTTCTTCGCGAGCAGCAGGGAGCCGTCGGCGAGGATCTGGCCGAGGCTGAACGCGCGGCCCTGCTCAGGGCTCTTTCGCGCGCCAACGGCAATGTCTCCCAGGCGGCCGCAGCGCTCGGCATGAGCCGCTCGACGCTGCATCGGAAGATGAACCGCCTCAATCTCCACTGAAGCGCCATCAACGCGCATTCGATCTGGCAGCTGTCGCAGAGTTGCGACACTGTGCGCTGCAGCACGGCAAGCCGCCTCTATCGCCCGCCGCGATATGCCCTCAGACTTCTCCCATCGGTTCGCTTATTGAACCTGCCGACCAAGGGAGGATGGCATGCTGCATCAGAAGATCGTGGAATCTCCGTTCAAACTCAAATATGGCAACTATATTGGCGGCGAGTGGCGCGAGCCGATCGCGGGCAAGTATTTCGACAACCTCACGCCGATAACAGGCGGCAAGATCTGCGAGATACCGCGCTCCGACGAAAAGGACATCAACGCTGCGCTTGATGCCGCCCATGCAGCCAAGGACAAGTGGGGGCGGACGTCTACCACCGAGCGCTCCAATATCCTGATGAAGATCGCCCAGCGCATGGAAGACAAGCTGGAAGTGCTGGCGCAGGCTGAAAGCTGGGACAACGGCAAGCCGATCCGCGAAACCATGGCGGCCGATATCCCGCTCGCCATCGATCACTTCCGCTATTTCGCCTCCTGCATCCGTGCCCAGGAAGGCTCGATCGGCGAGATCGACCACGATACCGTCGCCTACCACTTTCATGAGCCGCTCGGCGTCGTCGGCCAGATCATTCCCTGGAACTTCCCGATCCTCATGGCCGCCTGGAAGCTTGCGCCGGCACTGGCCGCCGGCAATTGCGTCGTCATCAAGCCGGCCGAGCAGACGCCCGCCTCGCTATTGGTCTGGGCCGAACTGGTCGGCGATCTCCTGCCGCCTGGCGTACTCAATATCGTCAATGGTTTCGGCCTCGAAGCCGGCAAGCCACTCGCCACCAGCCCGCGCATTGCCAAGATCGCCTTTACCGGCGAGACGACGACGGGCCGGCTGATCATGCAATATGCCAGCCAGAACCTCATCCCCGTCACGCTCGAACTCGGCGGCAAGTCGCCGAACATCTTCTTTGCCGATGTTGCGGCCGAAGACGACGATTTCTTCGACAAGGCGCTCGAAGGCTTTGCGATGTTCGCGCTTAACCAGGGCGAGGTCTGCACATGCCCGAGCCGAGCGCTGATTCAGGAATCGGTCTACGACCGCTTCATGGAGCGTGCCGTCAAGCGCGTGGAAGCCATCAAGCAGGGCAATCCGCTTGATGCCGCAACCATGATCGGCGCCCAGGCATCGAGCGAGCAGATGGAGAAGATTCTCTCCTATCTCGATATCGGCCGGCAGGAAGGCGCCGAAGTCCTGACGGGCGGCGCGCGCGCCGATCTCGGCGGCGAGCTGTCGAGCGGCTACTACATCAAGCCGACCATCTTCAAGGGCCACAACAAGATGCGCGTGTTCCAGGAGGAAATCTTCGGTCCGGTCGTATCGGTCACGACGTTCAAGGATGAGAGGGAAGCGCTTGAGATCGCGAACGATACGCTCTACGGCCTCGGTGCCGGCGTATGGACCCGCGACGGCAATCGCGCCTATCGCTTTGGTCGCGAGATCCAGGCCGGCCGCGTCTGGACGAATTGCTATCACGCCTATCCGGCCCACGCCGCTTTCGGCGGCTACAAGCAATCGGGCATCGGACGTGAGACGCACAAGATGATGCTCGATCACTATCAGCAGACCAAGAATATGCTGGTGAGCTACAGCCCGAAGGCTCTGGGCTTCTTCTGAGACCTCCCAACAAAGCTAGGAAGGCTCCCGGCTGCGGCCGGGAGCCTTCGAGTATTCGCACATTGGGGATGGAGGATCATCATGGACGATAATGGGTCGGAACCGCGGGTGCTTGCGACCGAGAAGGCACTTGAGCTTATCCGCGAGATACAGAAGGACCATCCCGATATCCTGTTTCATCAGTCGGGCGGGTGCTGCGACGGCTCTTCGCCGATGTGCTATCCGGCCAACGAATTCATGATTGGCGACAATGACGTCAAGCTCGGCGAGATCGGCGGTGTGCCCGTCTATATCAGCGGCAGTCAGTTCGAGGCGTGGAAACACACGCAGCTCGTCATCGATGTCGTACCGGGACGCGGCGGCATGTTCTCGCTCGACAATGGGCGGGAGAAACGATTTCTCACACGCTCGCGCCTCTTCGGCGGTGGCGAAGCCTGCGTAATCCCGGACATCAACCGTGCGCCGCTGCAATAGGCGGGGCCATAAACGGCGTGTAGTATTCGCCTAATACCTGCGACCGCAGACACTTTGCTAAAGTGCCGTCCGTTGGTTTTCAGGGAGGAAGACGATGCCAGCAGCAAAGATCCTGATGATTACAGGTGATTTCACCGAAGACTACGAGACCATGGTGCCGTTCCAGACGCTGCTTGCCTGCGGCTACACGGTCCATGCCGTCTGCCCTGGCAAGAATGCCGGCGAGACGGTGGCAACGGCCATTCATGATTTCGAAGGCGATCAGACCTATTCGGAGAAGCGCGGTCATAATTTTGCATTGAATGCGACATTCGCCAGCATCCGCGCCGAAGATTACGATGCGCTCGTCATTCCGGGCGGCCGTGCGCCGGAATATCTGCGCCTGAATCCAGACGTCATCAAGGCTGTTCAGCACTTCTTCGAGGCGGGCAAGCCGGTTGCCGCCATCTGCCACGGCGCGCAGCTGTTAGCCGCGGCCGGTGTCCTCAAGGGACGCACCTGCTCGGCCTATCCCGCGTGCCGGCCCGAGGTGGAGCTTGCCGGCGGCATTTATGCCGACATCGCCATCAATGATGCGGTTGCCGACGGCAATCTCGTGACTGCACCGGCATGGCCGGCGCATCCGTCATGGCTGCGTCAATTCATGGCCGTGCTGGATGCCAACGCCTTGTCGTCAGCAAACGCTGCCTGAACTTGAGGGGGACGCACATGTGCGAATTGTTCATCAAGGCCGATGCCAAGCTCTGGGAAAGCACGACGCGCTCCCTGCGCATCGATGGCATGGTGACCAGTATCCGGCTGGAAAATTTCTTCTGGTCGAAGCTGGAGGAAATCGCGCGACGTGACGGAATGAATGTGGTGCAGCTGATCACCAAGCTGCACCATGAATCCATCGACGCCGGCCACGATCTCGGCAATTTTACCTCGTTCCTGCGGGTGTGCTGCGCCCGCTATCTCGACCTGCAGCTGGCCGGCGACATTTCCAGCGATCTTTCCCAGCCGATCGCTGGTGTGGACGCGCCCGCCATCCTCGGTCGCGAGCGCCTGAAGTATCATTGAGCGTATTGCTATGCGGCGCCAGAGAGCCGGTTCTCGGGCGCCTTTGCATCCGACAATCGTTCGGCAATTAGCCGTGCCGCCGCATCAGCCGCGGTTTCCATGTAGCTCGGATCGCGATGGAGCAAGACCACCGCAAATGAACCGTCGAGGAGCAGCATGATCTGGCGCGCGAGCGGCAGGGCATTGCTGCCTGCACCCGCCTCCACGAAGACCGATCCCAGCCACTCCTCAACACTCTTCTTGTGAGTGCGCGCCGCAACCAGCGCGGGATGGCCGGGAAGGTTGATGAGTTCCACCGAAGTCCGCAAAAAACCACAGCCCTTCCATTTGGCGCTGCGCGCCGATTGCGCCAGCTGGCGGAAAATGCCGGCAACCTTTTCTGAAATGTCGCCTTCGGTTTCTTCGAACCAGCGTTTGAAGAAGGCAAGGTTCGGCTCGTCGCGCGCCTGCAGATGGGCGGCGATCAGGTCGTCCTTGCTGCGGAAATGATAATAGAGGGTGCGCTTGGTGACGCCTGCCTTCTCGGCGATGGCGTCGACACTGATCGCGCGGATGCCGTCGCTGTGGAAGAGTTTTGCGGCGGCCTGAAGAATACGCTCGCGTGTCGGCAGGGAACTGTCTCTCATGGCTCAATGTATACCGGGTAGTGAATATACACAACGCGGCGATCGTCCCATCTTGACGCCCATGAGCCAGCAACCTCGACCATCCTTGAATGAAGACAGTCTTTCGATTTCCATCCCCTGTCGGGATGACGTCGTTCTCGGTGGCCGCCTTTGGCTGGCGGAGACGAAAAGGCCGGAAGGCAGCGTCATCATCAACCCGGCCACCGGAGTTCTCGCACGCTATTATCACCGCTATGCGCAATTCCTGGTGCGGCATGGGTTCGATGTCCTGACCTTCGATTATCGCGGCATCGGCCAGTCGCGCCCGCACCGGCTGCGGGGGTCCCGTTATCGCTGGCGCGATTGGGGCGAGCGGGATTTCGATGCCGCGCTTCGGCTGATGTCCGATCACCGCCGCAACGGTCCGCTTTTGGTGGTGGGTCATAGCGTCGGCGGATTCCTGCCGGGATTGGCTGAGAATGCTCCGGAGATAGACAGGATGCTGACGGTCGGAGCTCAATATGCCTGGTGGGGCGATTACATGCCGAGCAGGCGGGCCGCTCTGTTCCTCAAATGGCATGTGGCTATGCCTGCGATGACTGCGCTCTGCGGCTATTTCCCGGGCCGGCGGCTTGGCTGGCTGGAGGATCTGCCGAAAGGTGTGGCAAACGAGTGGAGCTTTCGTGGCCCCCGGTTCGAGCGCAGCCATCCTGTGGGCGAGAGGCGGGAGGTACTACGGCGAATGAGCGCCGTCAAAGCATCGATCCTGGCCGTTGCGGTTTCGGACGACGAACTTGGCACCGTACCGGCAATTCGCCGCACACTGAATTACTATACCGGCGCGCAACGTCAGTCGGTGCTGCTCCGTCCGGCTGATTTCGGTCGGGACGCAATCGGCCATTTCGGCCTCTTTCACGATAGCCATGCTGCCGGTTTCTGGGTCGATACGCTGTCGTGGCTTCGGGAGGGCCGTAATCCCTGGCCGGCATCCGAGCTGAAATAGCAAAGCCGAGTATCCGCATCGGCGCACCACTTCGCGCTTGTTGCATCGGCTGATTGTCTCGGGTAGATGCCATTCACAGATCGTGAATGAGATGAAAGCTAGGCATTTGCCGGCTTTGGAATACTCAAGAAACTTGCAGAATGGAGTTTGGCATGACCAGCCAAAATGACGAATATGTCTATGACGAAGTGACCGGCGAGTGGCGACCTGCCGCGGAGATGGCAGCGGCTGCCGTCGCTACGGAGCTTGTCGTTCACGATGCAAGCGGCAACGTCCTCGCCGATGGCGACTCCGTCACCCTCATCAAGGATTTGAAAGTGAAGGGCGCCAATCAGACTTTGAAGCAGGGTACCGTTATCAAGTCGATTCGACTGACCGACAATCCTGAAGAAGTCGATTGCCGTTACGACGGGATCAAGGGTTTGGTTCTTCGCACCGAGTTCATACGCAAGCGCTAGAACTGTTCCTCCCTCTTCGCATTGCAAAATTGAACGATATCGGGCCGATTATCCGGATTCCCGAATTGTAAAATTGGAAATTGGTGCTTATCTCCTTTGCTGGATGCTTTTACATAACCTGCACGGGTATGTAACGGTTGCAGGCCGGCTGGGGGATTATGCATGCATCTTGAAGACTATGCCGCACTCGGCCGCTCGGAGTTGCGCGTCAGTCCGCTTGCGCTCGGAACCATGACTTTCGATAAGGGGTTCATCCGGCATTCGCATGAAAATCAACCTGCGGCGATCCTGACGCGCTATCTCGAACTCGGTGGCAATTATCTCGATACCGGCAACGGAGCGATGAAAGCGGGCGGCCAGACGGTCGTCGGCAGCTATGTCGCACAAAACTCGATCCGGCGCGATCGTCTTGTCATCGCCGCCAAATTCGATGTCGCGCGACATGGCGAAAGGCTTGGCCGCAAAGCCGTGATCGACGGCTTCGAGGAGACCCTTCGTCGGCTGCGCACCGACTATCTCGACCTCTATTGGCTGAACAATTGGGACATACAGGCGCCTTTGGAAGAAATGCTGGAGGCGCTCCACGATCTCGTTCAGTCGGGAAAGCTGCGTTATTTCGGCATTTCAGATACGCCGGCCTGGAAGGTAGCGCATGCCCATCTCCTGTCGCAGTCCAACGGCTGGGCTCCATTCATCGGTTTGCAGATCGAATATTCGCTTGCCGCACGGCTGTTTGAAATCGAGCTCATTCCCTTGGCGCGCGGGTTGGGGCTTGGCGTCGTCTCGCATTCGCCATTGAGCGGCGGCCTCATCAGCGGCCGATATACGCGTGCCAACAATGCGGGCGCAAGAACAGGACATGCAGCGCAATTGATGCAACGGCCCGACGAGCAGGATTTTGAAATCGTCGACGCCCTGTTCCGCGTTGCCGATGAACTCGGTACGACGACCGCACGCGTCGCCCTTGCCTGGGCAATGGCGCGCCTTGGCGTATCTTCGACGATTATCGGCGTCCATACGCTGAAGCAACTCAATGAGGATATCGGTGCGCTCGAAGTCCGGCTCTCGCCCGAACAGACAGCGACGCTGGATGCGCTTACCATTCCCAATCACACCATCGCCCTGCCGTTGCCGTTGCAGAATGCCGCGCCTCTGTGCTGTGTAGATTGAACCGAAAGCCTCGGCTTGCGGGCGGTTGTCGACGCCCGCATCTCTGCTGACGATCGCAATGGCTTCCCTTATCGATTGGCCGGCCTATCTAATCTACTTCATTGTTCATGGTTTCGGCGGGACGCCGATACCTCCTCTTTTGAAAAGCTCAAGGAGATCAGAAATGGACAAGAACCGTGTCAAAGGCGCAGTCAAGGAAGCAACAGGCTCAATCAAGGAGGCCGCAGGAAAGCTGACGGGAAACAATCGGCTCAAGATGGAGGGTGCCGTCGAGAAGGTCGAAGGCAGGATTCAGGCGAAAGTCGGTAAGGCCAAAGACGCCATCAAGAACGCGCTTCGCTGACGCCAAGCGCGTGCGAAATTTTGCCACCGCGCTTTATCGAGGCTTCCAATGCTTTTCCTGGCCAGGTCTCCATCGCTGACGACATCCTCGGATCGTTACGCAACCTGTGCGGCGATCCGCTATCTGATCGCCTATGCCGAGGGGCTTGAGGATTGTCGTATCGATGTTGCCGCCATTGAAGACACAATCGTTCTTTCCGGAGTGGCATCGAACGATGAGGCGCGGCAGCGGGCCATTGCAATAGCTGCCGAATATGCCAGGACCCGCATCGTCAGCAACATCACCCTCGGGGCTGATCGCGACCCTTCCAGCCATCCGCAGATCGAGATGTCGAATTCCCCCGCGCCGTCCGGGCAGACCGCGGCGCTCAAAACGCCGAAGGAGACCTCATGAAAAAAGTCATTGTAACGGCCGCGGTAATTGCAGTCGCCCTTGGTTCTGTGGCTTCCGCCGCCAGCACCCATTCCAAAAAACAATCGACACAGGTGGTGTCCGAGCCGAAGCAAAGGCTCGGAACGTTGTCCTGCGACGTCGCCGGCGGCGTCGGTATGATCATCGGGTCGAACAAGGCGATCGATTGCACCTTCAAGCAGCGGACGGGCAAGGTCGAACGCTATATGGGTTCGATCGGCAAGCTCGGCATCGATATCGGGGTCACGCGTAAGACCTATCTGAGCTGGGTCGTCGTCAACACCGTGCCCACACGTGTTGGCGATGGTGCTCTGGCAGGCACCTATGTCGGTGCGTCGGCAGGTGCTTCCCTCGGTCTTGGCCTCGGAGCCAACGTTCTCGTTGGCGGCAATTCCAAGAATTTTGCCCTGCAGCCGTTGAGCGCGGAAGCGGGAACCGGCCTGAACGTTGCAGCCGGCGTCTCGCGCCTGCAATTGCAGTCTGCGCGCTGAAGTCCGGAGTCCGTTTAGAGATCATGCCACACCCGGACGCGACCCGAGTAGGGTCGCGTCCGGGTGTGTTATTCAGTTACTTCAAGCGATGTCGAAGCGGTCGGCGTTCATCACCTTGGTCCATGCCGCAACGAAGTCCTGAACGAACTTCGTCTCGGCATCGGACTGGCCGTAGACTTCGGCGATCGCGCGCAGCTGCGAGTTGGAGCCGAAAACGAGATCGACGCGCGTGGCGGTCCACTTCACGTCGCCCGTCGCGCGGTCCCGTCCCTCGAAGACGTCTTTGGCATCCGAAACCGCCTTCCACTCCGTGCCCATGTCGAGCAGGTTCACGAAGAAGTCGTTGGTCAGCGTTTCCGGACGCTTGGTGAAGACGCCGTGCTGGCTCTGACCAACATTGGCGTTCAGCACACGCAGGCCGCCGATGAGGGCGGTCATTTCCGGCGCCGTCAGCGTCAGCAGCTGTGCCTTGTCGATCAGCAGTTCTTCGGAAGAGACGGTGTAGGCCTGCCGCTGGTAGTTGCGGAAGCCATCGACGATCGGTTCGAGAACGGCGAAGGCCTCGACGTCGGTCTGTTCCTGCGTCGCATCGGTACGGCCGGGAGCGAAGGGGACGACCAGGTCATGACCGGCCTTCTTCGCAGCCTGTTCGATAGCGACCGAGCCGCCGAGAACGATCAGATCGGCAAGCGATACCGTCTTTCCACCGGTCTGAGCATCGTTGAACTTCTTCTGGATGCCTTCGAGCGTCGCCAGCACGGAAGCGAGCTGGGCCGGCTGGTTGGCTTCCCAGTCCTTCTGCGGAGCAAGACGGATGCGAGCGCCGTTTGCGCCGCCGCGCTTGTCCGAGCCGCGGAACGTCGAAGCTGAAGCCCAGGCTGTCGAAACCAGCTGCGGAATGGTGAGACCCGATGCAGCAATCTCGGCCTTGAGGACAGCGACATCGTTGGCATCGATCGATGCGGGACCGGCAGCCGGGATTGGGTCCTGCCAGATGAGCTCTTCGCTCGGCACTTCCGGACCGAGATAACGAACACGCGGCCCCATGTCGCGATGAGTCAGCTTGAACCATGCGCGGGCGAAGGCATCGGCGAACTCATCCGGATTTTCGAAGAAGCGGCGAGAAATCTTCTCATAGGCCGGATCGAAGCGCAGGGCGAGGTCGGTCGTCAGCATCGACGGCGCATGACGCTTGGACTTGTCGTGCGCGTCGGGGATCGAGCCGGCGCCGGCGCCGTGCTTCGGCACCCACTGATGCGCGCCAGCAGGGCTCTTCGTCAGTTCCCATTCATAGCCGAACAGGTTCCAGAAGAAGTTGTTGCTCCACTTGGTAGGCGTCGAGGTCCAGGTGACTTCGAGACCGCTGCCGATCGTGTCGCCGCCCTTGCCAGTGCCGAAGCTGTTCTTCCAGCCGAGGCCCTGTTCTTCGATGCCGGCTGCTTCCGGCTCGGGGCCGACATGGGCGGCATCGCCTGCGCCATGGGTCTTGCCGAAGGTGTGGCCGCCGGCGATGAGGGCAACGGTTTCTTCGTCGTTCATTGCCATGCGCGCGAAGGTTTCGCGGATGTCGCGTGCGGCTGCAAGCGGGTCCGGGTTGCCGTTCGGTCCCTCAGGATTGACGTAGATGAGACCCATCTGCACGGCTGCGAGCGGGTTTTCCAGATTGCGGTCGCCGCTGTAGCGCTTGTCACCGAGCCAGGTATCTTCCGCGCCCCAATAGATGTCTTCTTCCGGCTCCCAGACATCTTCGCGACCGCCGCCGAAACCGAAGGTCTTGAAGCCCATGGATTCCAGCGCGACGTTACCCGTCAGGATCATGAGATCGGCCCAGGAGATGCTGTTACCGTATTTCTGCTTGATCGGCCAAAGGAGACGGCGGGCCTTGTCGAGGTTAACGTTATCCGGCCAGCTGTTGAGCGGAGCGAAACGCTGCGTGCCGGAGGAGGCGCCACCGCGGCCGTCGCCCGTACGGTAGGTGCCGGCGCTATGCCAGGCCATGCGGATGAAGAGCGGGCCGTAGTGACCGAAGTCGGCCGGCCACCACTCCTGCGAATCCGTCATCAGGGCGGTAAGGTCCTTCTTCAGGGCGTCCAGGTCGAGCTTCTTGAACTCTTCGGCATAGTTGAACGCCTTGCCCATGGGGCTGGAAAGCGCGGAATTCTGGTGGAGGATCCGAAGGTTCAGCTGATTCGGCCACCAGTCCCGGTTCGAACGCGCGGAAACGCTCGTGTTTCCATGCGGAAACGGACATTTGCCGGCGGTTTCGACTTTTGTATCCATGATACTCTCCCTTACGATGATTTGATTTGTGACGACCGGAGAAGGAGCTTTGCCCGCCCGCCGGGAAATGACCCGGTTCTAAAACGGGTATGGCAGCGACATGACAGGCGCATGAATCTCTCGTTGTTCTGGCCTCGCGTGAAACGGAGACGTGGAAGCAGGCAAAGCTTGGGTCCCCTGCCTTCCGATCGGCCCGTGCATCGATGAATTGAACGCCCTTAATGCCCTTAATATGAGTTTCGTATGACAGGCGGCCGCATCTCACCTCAGCCGCGGCACTATAGCCAAGGCTTTCCATTAATTTAAGTTGGATTTCCTGATTGGCGCGATAAGATGCGCTTATGGCAAACTTCACGCTCAAACAGCTCCGCTATTTCGAAGCGCTGGCTCGGCTCGGCCACTTCGGACGCGCCGCCGATCTATGCGCGATCTCTCAGCCCGCCTTGTCGATGCAGATCAAGGAGCTGGAGGAGCAGCTTGGCACGAACCTCTTCGAAAGAGGCGCAAGACAGGTCCGGCTGACCAATTTCGGGGAAGCTTTCGCGCTCCGCGTCCGTGACATCCTGCGCTCCGTTGACGAGCTGGGAGATCTTGCCCGCGCATCGCATAATCAGCCTGTGGGCCGGTTGCGCATCGGCATCATCCCCACGGTTGCACCCTATCTGCTGCCGAGCATCATCGGCAATCTCACCCGTATCTATGACGGGCTTGATATCCATGTGCGCGAGACCTTGACGTCGAAGCTGGTCGAGGAGCTGGAGGAGGGGAGGCTGGATACGGCGATTGTCGCTCTGCCCGTCTCCGAGACATCTCTGACGGAGGTGCCGCTGTTTGCGGAAAACTTCGTGTTGGTGCGGCCAAGCGAGGATGAGGGCAAACCGGTTCCCAACCGGGAAGCGCTTCGCGAAATGCGGCTACTGCTGTTGGAAGAGGGACACTGCTTTCGCGACCAGGCTCTCTCCTTCTGCAACATCCATTCAGCCTTGCCGCGGGAACTGATGGACGGCAGCTCACTGTCGACACTGGTGCAGATGGTCAGCGCCGGGATTGGCGTCACCCTGATACCGGAGATGGCGGTCGCGGTGGAAACCCGTTCCGCCTCGGTGTCGACGGTGCGCTTCCAAAGCCCGCAACCGTCGCGAACGATTGGCATGATCTGGCGCAGGACGAGCCCTCTCGCCAAACAGCTCATGCAGATTTCCGAAGTAGTGCGCGAGGCGGCCGATGCCATGCGCGAACAACATGATTCGATCGGACGCGCGCGCGATCTGGAGTTTGATTGGCAAGAGCGGGCAACCCATAGGGGAATAGCGTAGCCCCTTGGCATGGGGTTGTGTGCGCGGATGGAAGCTGACGCGATCCCTCATATCGGGACGGATAGATCCCGTTAACCGTGTTTCCTTACGAAGATTTATGGATAACAAGTCATGTTTCAGGAGATCCGACTTCTTCTTGAAAGGCATGTGCAATGTTGCATTCCGAAACTTCCGGCTTCTCTTTTCGTAAAACTTGCCTGCGCCTGACATTGCTTGCGCCCGTCGCCGCTATGGCGATGCTGCCCGTCGCCAGCCATGCCCAGGAACAGTCACTGCTTAACGGCCAGAATATTGGTACAGTGGGCGGCGCTGTCGCCGGAGGTCTCGTCGGCAACAAGCTCGGCGGTAAGAAGCACAAGACGCTCGGGACGATCGCCGGTGTCGTCGGCGGGGCGGTTGCTGGCAGAATGGTCGGCAACATGGTCGACAACCGAAATTCGCAGTATGGTCAACCGATGCGACAGGCAATGCCGATACAAGCTGATCAAGGGATTGATCCGCAAGCTACGGGCAGCATCGCTAACGACGGCGCTCCTGGCTTGTTAACGGGTCGGAACATCGGCGCCGTCGGCGGTGCCATTGCAGGCGGTATCGCCGGCAACAAGCTTTCGGGCAAGAAACACAAGACCTCCGGGACGATTGCTGGCGCAGTGGGCGGCGGCCTGCTCGGTGGGGTCGTTGGCAACATGGTCGGCGGTCAGTAAAACATCATCGTAACGCGTGCGGTTAAGGGCCTGGATTTTCTCCTCCGAATACAACTTCGGTTGCAATTTCGGCAATGTGAGCTTCATCGCGTTTGTGTTGCAGGTCGGCGGGACGAGGGCCGAGTTCCTCGTCCCGCCCAACATCGCGTGATTTTGCAATTCTGACCGATGTGCGCCTCAACCCGCATCGCCATCTGTCTCCTATCTTTCCACAGGCGGGGATATTTCAAACGATTGAAAATAATTTAATCGTTTAAATAGTTTAATACCTTGATTTACAAAGAAACTCCTCCATGTCATGCCAGTAACGCATGACAATGGAGGTCGTGATGCAAGAGCTTGAAAGCGTAAGAAATGAAATTCCTACGTATGTGATTGATCGCCTCGAGAATGAGTGGCGGGTAATGCAGACTCAGCATGTGCAGCTGGAAACCGGGCCCGAGAGTGAAACATCCGGAAATACCGGGCCTGCAACGAGCGATAGTCTCGGATCCCTCGATAAGTAGTATTTATGGAGGCAGGAATCGCACCGCACTCGCGGGTCTAGCGGCGCTATTGAAAGCATCGCATTTCGCCTTTTTTCATGACATCCAGAAAGCGGATCAGCCCCGGCTTCTTGCCAGGGCTGTCGTTTATCGTAGCGTCGCTGAATCCCAGTGCGATCGAGATAAGAGCTAGTTCAGGCGTCGAGATAACGCTCGGTCAGACGCGCCCACATGGCAGCGCCGACGGTGAGGCTTTCATCGGCGAAATCATATTTGGCGCTGTGGAGGATGGCCGAGGTCACGCCGTTGCCGAGGCGTAGGAAGCTGCCGGGCTTATGCTCCAGGTAATGCGAGAAATCCTCGCTGCCGGGGATCAGGCCGCAGGTGGTGACCTTGTCGGCGCCGACAAGTTCCTCGGCGACCGTCCGTGCGAATTCCGTTTCCTTCTCCGAGTTGACGACAACCGGATGACCGTGGACGTAGTCGATCTCGGCGCTCGCGCCATAGCCGTCTGCGATGGAGGCCGTCAGCTTGCGGATGCGCGACTCAAGCAGCTCGCGCACCTTCGGATCGAAGGAACGGACGGTGAGCAGCATCTTCGCACTTTCCGGAATGACGTTCGAAGCCTCGCCGGCGTGGATGGCGCCGACGGTCACGACCGCTGTCTGTGTCGGATCGACGCTGCGGGCAACGATCGTCTGCAGACTGACGACGAGGTTGCAGGCGACAACGACGGGATCGATGGTCAGATGCGGGCGCGAAGCATGGCCGCCCTTGCCTGTGATTGTAATCTCGACTGTATCGGCGGCGGCCATCAGCGGGCCGGAGCGCAACAGCCAGGTGCCTTCCGGTGCACCCGGGTGATTGTGCAGGCCGTAAATGACGTCGAAGGGAAAGCGTTCGAACAGGCCATCCTTGATCATCGCGGGAGCGCCGCTCACCGCACCGGCCTCTTCGGCCGGCTGGAAGATTAGGTTCACGGTGCCGTTGAAGCGGCGGGTACGGGCGAGATATTCTGCAGCCCCTAGCAATATGGTGGTATGGCCGTCGTGGCCGCAGGCATGCATCTTGCCGGGCGTCTTGCTGGCATAGGCGGCGCCGGTCTGCTCGATGATCGGCAGGGCGTCCATATCGGCGCGGATTGCAATGCTCTTCTTGCCGGCTCCAACAGTCATGCGCGCGACGACGCCATGACCGCCGATATTGCGGGTTACCTCATAGCCCCAGGCTTCCAGCTTCTCGGCGACGAAACGTGCGGTTTCCGCCTCTTCGAAGGAGAGCTCGGGATTGGCGTGCAGGTGCCGGCGGATGCCGGTCAGTTCGGCCTTCATCGGCTCGAAATCCGAGAGGCGGGCGAAATCGTTGTCGAGGGTCATGGCTATTCCAATGGTTCGCTGGAGCCGCAATAAAGCGTGCCGGCTGCCGTGGTGGATCAAGCTGTCGCGCTAGATGAAGCGCGACAGGAAACTTCTGGTGCGCGGATGCTGCGGATTGCCGATCACATCCTCTGGCTTGCCCTGTTCGACGATCTTGCCGCCATCCATGAAGACGACGCGGTCGGCCGCTTCGCGGGCAAAACCGATCTCGTGGGTCACGACGATCATCGTCAGGCCCTGTTTGGCAAGATCACGCATGGTGGCGAGCACTTCGCCGACCAGTTCCGGATCGAGCGCAGACGTCGGCTCGTCGAAGAGCATCAGTTTCGGCTTGATCGCCAGCGCTCGGGCGATTGCAACGCGCTGCTGCTGGCCGCCGGAAAGCTGGCGCGGATAATTGTTGGCCTTGGCCGAAAGCCCGACGCGATCAAGCAATGCCAGCGCATTCTCGGTTGCCTGCTTGCGGCTTTCACCATGGATGCCGATCGGCGCTTCGATGACATTCTGCAGCGCCGTCATATGCGGATAGAGATTGAACTGCTGGAACACCATGCCGATCTTGCGCCTCTGCAGCGCGATCGCATGGTTTGACAGTTTGACCAGCCGGCCCTTGTTCAGCCGGTAGCCGATCTGCTCGCCATCGACTTCGATCGAACCGCGATTGATCGATTCCAGATGGTTGATGCACCGTAGGAAGGTCGATTTTCCGGAGCCGGACGGCCCGAGAATGACGACCACTTCACCCGGTGTCACATCGAGGTCGATGCCTTTCAGGACTTCGAGATGTTCGAAGGATTTGTGGACGTTGCGCGCCTGTACCAGGGGGCTGACGTTGACGGCTGAGTTCATCGGAGCGTTCATTGGCCCGCCTCCTGTGCCGGCACGAGCGCCAGCGGGCTCTCCGTTGCCGCCTTCGTCCTGGCGGTGCGGCGATCTGCGCGGCTATAGTATCGCTCGATATAGCTCTGGCCGATATTCAGCACCGAGGTGATCAGCAGATACCAGATGACGGCGACCAGCAGCATCGGGATGACTTCGAAGGTACGGTTGTAGATCGACTGCACGGAATAGAGCAGATCAGCCATGGCGATAACGCTGACGAGCGAGGTCGCCTTGATCATGCTGATCAACTGATTGCCGGTTGGCGGCACGATGGAGCGCATGGCTTGCGGGATGATGATGCGGCGCAGAGCCCGGCTCCGCGTCATGCCGAAGGCTTCAGCGGTCTCGAACTGGCCCCTGTCGACCGAAAGCAGGCCGCCGCGGATGATCTCGGCCATATAGGCGGCTTCGTTGAGGGCCAAGCCGGCAATCGCAGCCGTCATCGGGCTTATGACGGAATTCGTGTCCCAGCTGACGAAGGTCGGGCCGACGGGAATGCCGATCGACAGCGTCGGGAAGAGCGTCGACAGATTGTACCAGAAGATCAGCTGCACGAGCAGCGGCGTGCCGCGGAAGAACCAGATGAACAGCGAGGCGAGCGTGCTTGCCAGCCTATCCTTCGACATGCGGGCAATCGCCAGCAGCAAGCCGAAGACGATGCCGAGCGCCATGGCGACGACGGTCAGCCCGAGCGAGACATAGAGGCCGCTGATCACGACAGGGTCGAAGAAATACTGGGCGACGACATGCCAGCCGAAGTTTTCATTGTGGGCGACCGACCAGGCCCAATAAGCCGCGATCGCAAGGGTAACGATCCAGGCCGCCACGCGACCCTTCGGAAACGGAGTGTGGGCATTCGCCACGTCCCGTTCCGCCGCATCGCCTGAAGGCGATGCGATGTTTCCGGCGTTCCTACTCATTTCGGCAACGTCCCGCCAAGATTGATACCGGGTTCCTTGATCATATTGTTCTCAAGGCCCCATTTCTTCATGATGGCGGCATAGGTGCCATTGTCCATGAGAAGTTTGACGGCGTCCTTCAAAATTGGGCCGAGCGGCGAGTCTTTCGGCACGACGGCGCCCTGATAGAGATCTTCGAAACCGTTCTTCTGACCGACGCCGGTCAGTTCCAGCTGGCCGTTCGCCTGCGAGACGAAATAGGTGAGTGGCGCCTGCGAGGAGAAGAAGGCGTCGGAGCGCTTGGAGCGGACGGCGAGGATCGAGCTCGGCTGATCGGTGAAGGACTGGACCTCGATCGCACCCTTGCCATCCGTCTTGCACTTCTCGGCTTGTACCTGGATCACCTTTTCGGCCGATCCGCCAGCCATGACTGCGATGCGCTGACCGCAGGCGCTGTCGAGCGAGGTGATACCCTTCGGATTGCCCTTCTGAACGGCGAAGACAACGAATTCCTGCACCCAGTCGACGAAATCATTGGCTTCCTCGCGGCTCTTGAAATCGCCGATTGGGCCGAAGGCGAACTGATAGCGGCCGGAGTTGATGCCCGCGAGAATGGCGGGCAGGCCGCTGACGCTCTCATGCTCGATCTTGACGCCAAGTACCTCGCCGATCGCATCGGTCAGATCGGCACTGGCGCCGGTCAGCTTGGTGCCGGTGACGATTTCATAGGGAGGGAAAGACCCATTGTTGACGGAAATCATCTTGCCCGATGTACGGATCGCTTCCGGCAGTTTGGCCTGCAGATCCTTGTTGACCGAGAGTTTCGGCAGGCTGGCATCCTCGGCAAAGGCAGCGCCCGACATCATCAGGCTTGCCAGGGCGACGTAGGTCATTTTCTTCAGCGACATGTTCATTCCCCTTTTTGCTTTGTGTCTCTGATTTTTCAGTCGGTGGTCAGGCAGCGCTCGTCCGGCTGCCGTCGACATCGAACGGAAACAGCTCCTCCGGCGTCATCAGCCGCGGCAGGATACCCTGCACATGCAGCTCCCCGGCGAAATCCGCGATCATCTTGCGGTTGGCGGCAAAGCCGCTCGCATCCCACCCTTCGGGCAGCTCGGTTGCCGATTTCAAGAGTTCGTCGAGCATGAAGGGCGTGGTGTCGGCATATTTGCGCCGCTTGCTGAGCCAGACGCGTTGCGATTCATCGATGAGAGCGCTCAGTTCGCCGATGACCCACGGATGTTCTGCGACGAACTCCGCCTTGAAACCAATCAGGTGCATACCCGGTACATAGCCCACATCGGCAAAATAGCGATGCTCGGCAGAGCGGAAATCCGGCAGCAGCTGGCGGAAGCCGGAGTTGCCGGCGAAATAGCCATCCGGCATGAAGGGCGTGAAGATCGCGTCCATCTTGCCTTCCTTCAGCAGATCCACCATCGGCCTTTCGCCGGGTGCCGCCTCGATGCGGCCGGGACGGCCGAAGCCGTCGAGGCGATCGGTGATCGGATGGGCTTCGGTCAGGCGGCCGGCATACCACATGGCATCTTCCACGCCGACACCTTCGCGACGCAGTGCGGCCCGCGTCCAGGTATTGCCGGAGTCACGCCAGCCGGTGACGCCGATGCGCTTGCCAGCCAGTTGGGCGAAGCTCGTGATCGGGCTGTCCTTGGTGGTGACGACGCAGCGGTGGCGGAAGCCGCGCATGATGAAATTCGGAATGCCGACAACGCTCTCGTCACCGTCGATGCGCATCTGCGTGTAGCGGCTGAAGGACGTTTCCGCTGCGTCATAGGCCTCACTCTTGCCGACATGCGAGACCAGCGTGCCGACCCGATCTACCCTAATGTCGAGCTTGGGGGAGGAGACATCACCCAGGACCAGAGGCGTCATGTAGTCCCAATCACGAAGGGCAAGGCGGAGAGTAAGAGGCATGAAATTCACTCGCGGGAAAACTTGTTTTCTCAACGAGTAAATGTTCAATATAGGTCGATCAAATGTTATTACGTTATTGAACATTAAAAATGGTGCGAAAAATGAGCGAAGCTCGGGATGCGAATTGGCTTGCCTCGAAATTGAGCGATCGGACCATTCGCGGTATCGCGCTCGAGACGAGTGCGCTCATTCGAGCCGGCGCCTTGCCGGTTGGTACCAAGCTGCCGCCGATCCGTGACCTTGCCTTTGCTCTTGGGGTGAGCCCGGCGACCCTATCGGAAGCCTGGAGTGAGCTCAGGCGTCAGAAGATCATCAGCGGACGCGGCAGGAATGGCACATGGGTCAGCGGCGACCGCTTCGTCGCCCAGCCGGCTCGCCTTGCAAGCGTTGGCGATTATGGCTCCGGCGCTCTCAATCTGACTGCTGCCGTTCCCGATGTGCAACTGCTGCCGAAGCTCGAGGCGGCAATGGCCTATGGTGCCTCGGCCGAAAATCTCAACAGCTACGAGCGAAGCCGGATCCTGCCGGAGCTTGAACGCGAGGTCAGGAAGACCTGGCCCTATGAGCCGGAGGCGTTCCTGGCGACCAATGGTGGCTACAATGCCGTCTACACCTTGATCAATGCCTTGGTCATGCCGGGTGCCGCCGTTGCGATCGAGGACCCGACGGGAATGCGGCTTCTCGATATTCTTGAGGATCGGGGTGCGCGCATCATTCCGGTGAAATGCGACCAGGATGGTCCGTTGCCGGCCTCGCTGGAGGAGGCGCTGAAATATCGTCCCGTCGCGTTCATCTTTCAGCCGCGCATCCATTCCGTCACGGGCCAGAGCGTGAGCCCTGCACGCATGGCAACGATCGCGGAGATCCTTCGCGACAAGGATACGTTGATCGTCGAAGACGATGGTGTCGCCGACATCTCGATCTCGCCTCGCCATTCCATGGGGCATCTCTTTCCCGATCGGGTCATCCATATCCTGTCATTTTCGAAAACGCATGGGCCGGATCTGCGCCTCGCGGTCTTGTCGAGCTCGCGCGCGATTATCGACCAGATCCAATCCTATCGCAGCTTCAGCTCCGGCTGGACCAGCCGTATTCTGCAGGCGGCGGCTGCTTGGCTGCTGCGCGATCCAGCGACGGCATCGTGCCTGAATCATGCCCGCAGGACCTATCGGGAACGCCGCGCAGGCCTCATCGATGCGCTTCGCGAGCGCGGCGTCGATGCGTGGCATGGAGAAGGACTATGTGCCTGGGTGCCGGTCTCGTCGGAGCCCTTCGCAATGGTGACGCTTGCCGCCCGGGGCATTGCAGTGCATCCCGGTGCCAAGTTTTCGATCCTGCCCAGCAGCCATTTGCGTGTCGCGACGGCCAAACTCTTGGAACGGCGCGAATATGTTGCGGATGCCATCGCACTTGCCGCCGTTCACACGTGAAGGGTGGAGCTAATGGCTTGAAGTTGCGCCCAGGCTTTTAGGCGTCTCCCTCCAAGAGGAAGCGTACTTGACGAGGATAGTCGCAAGCCTGGCCGAGATGAGCGAAATGACGGAAATTGCGACGAGATAGATCGCGATGTAGACGGGCTGCGGCAAGTGGATATTGCGCATCAGATGCCCGTAGATCTCGGTAAAGCCGCGATGGCACATGTAGATCGGGTAGGAGAGATAGCCGAGAAAGATTCCGAGCCGCTGCAGCCTCTCCGGCAGTTCGAGCATGGTGCCGGCAAGGACGATGAGCGGCGAGATCAGGATGCAGAAGATAAGCGCATATTTCAGCGAATAGGTGGGGAGAAACAGCAAGATTAAGATCACGGCAATGGGCAGCAGGGCGGCATAGCTGTTCATGGTCCAGCCAATCGCGGTGCTGCTTCGAAGCCGGTAGATGATCATCCCGAGCGTGAAGGAAAAGAAGACGCGGGCAAGGCCGCCATCCACAGAGTGCCATTCCCAGCCGAGATCGAGCGATTTGTGGAAAAAAACCGAGACGATCAGCATCGCCAGAGATGCGGCGGCAATGAGGATGAGGCTCCGCGTTTTCAGCCTGAACAGCACCAGTGCGAATACCAGATTGGCCAACAGCTCCCAGAACAGCGACCAGGCGGGACCATTCAGCGGGTAGAGCGCCAAGATGTATCCGGCCGACCGCGTCAGAAAGCTTGGAGAAGGCAGCATGAAGACGGTGGTCAGGATGCTTGCGGCAAGATCGGCCCGCCCAACACCGGATGCCTGCCAGTGCAGCAGCAATTGCACGAGCCCGTAGACGCTGCCGATGAGGAAGAGCGGATAGAGACGCGCGTATCGTGCCTTCATGAAGGCCAGCACCGTCATGCCGCCGGCGAGCTTTTCACCATAGGCTCTGGCGATGACGAAGCCGCTGAGCACGAAGAAGAAATCGACGGCGATGTAGGCCGAAGGCGCATAGGGCCTGTCGAGGTGATAGACGACAACGGCGAAGGCAGCCAGGCCGCGCATCGCATCCAAGGCGGCATATCTGTGTCTCGTTGCATCAGCCGGCATTGATCGGAACCTCATTGGGGGAAAAGGTTACGCCTAAGCTATCCGGCGGCGCGCACGCCGAAGAATTCGTTTCTCAAATTTCGATCAAGGGGGCGCACCCGCGAAAGATTGCCCAGGAACTGGCGGGGGCTTGTCAGCACCGACCGGTTCAGGAAATGGGTCCTGATGAGATTGGAGGATTTGCTGTGGGCGCCGGCATGGCCGACCCGATAGATCGCGCCGCGGAAAGGCAGCGAGCCGAGCGGCGCGCCGGCGTCTGCAAGCAGCTTGCCGATGCGCACATGGCTGCCGAGCATGGATTTGATATAATCGACCTCGGCATCCTCGAAGGTCGCCGGCAGGCGATAGAGATCGGAGCGGATGATCAGTGATGTCCCGCAAAAATTGGCGAAATCGTTGTGATGCATAAGCAGCCGGCCGCCTTCGTTCCAGAGATAGCCGCGGTCGATCTTCCAGCCGTTGGCATCGGGATTTCTAGCGGCGAAATCGACGATATTGGCGCTGACGAAATCATCGTCGTCGACGATCATGAAGAAGCGGGTATCGCGCGCGGACAGCATGCCGCTCAAGACGCGGCGGCCCTTGTCCAGCCGGAACGCATCGTAGACCTTTTCGCGATCGGCACCATCGATGTCGTGGAGCTGGTTCGGCGGGAAGGTCACGCGTTCCGCCGTAAAATTCGGCGGCAGATCCGGCAGATCTGCGCCTTCATTGGCGACGACTACGCCGCGCCAGTTTTTGTTGGACTGCCCGGCGATCGATGCGATCGTTTGCGACAGGCGTCGTTTGAGCGCCGGCCAATCATTGGAATTGGCCTGATGGCGAACGGGAATGATGAACGTGACCAGTGTCATGAGGCGCCTTTCCGACTTGGTATTCTATCGCGGGATCGAATGAGCGTTGTTTCCGTCCTTATTCGGGATGGCGGCTACTATGCCTTCGCGCGACGGCCTTGCAGCGTCGTCCGCACGAGGAAGAGGACCCTTTCCTTGCATAAGAGAAGGATGAGGGCCGAATAGGCGAGGCCACCGACCAGGACTTCGCAGACGAGGCGTTCCGCAAGGGGCCGGTCGATCAGCGCCGACGAGATTGCCAAGACGGCGACAAGCATGCCGAGATAAGCAGCGATAGGTCTTAGGAACTGGCCGAAATATTCCAGAATGCTGAGGCCGATCAATCGCGACACCATCCACAGCGTCACCGGCCAGAGCATCACCACTCCGAGCATGAGTCCGAAGACGACGGTTGTCACCCCATATTGGTGAAGAACGAGCACGGTGAGGATCGAGACGATGTTGCGCACCAGCTGATAGTAGAACCACCAGTCGGATCTGCCCTGGCTGGTAATCAAGGAAGCCTGGATGATGCCGATGCCGGCCATCAGGCCGATGACGCAGAAGAAGCGAACCGGCCAAACGGCGGCAGCCCAGTGCGGCCCGAAGATCAGCGGAATGGCATCGTCGGCGACCGCTGCAAGCCCCATGAAGGCCGGAAAGGACACTAGCGAGCACCCGAAGGTCGCCATGAGGAAGGCTTCACGCACTTTGTCCTTATCATGCTGCAGTGAGGAGAGCAGCACGTGGCTGACCGAATTCAGCCCGCCCGCCACGACATTGTTGAGCATCTCGTAGAGCCGCCGGGCGAAATTATAGATACCGAGAGCAGCCGGGCTTACCAGCGTGCCGATGATCAGCTGGTCGAGATTCATGGTCTGGAGGAAGCGGTTGCCTGAGGCGAAGATGCCGTAATGCAGCAGTTCGCGCAGGCTCGAGAGCTTTACCCTGAAGCCAGGCAGCCATTTCGCCCCCCAGAAAGCGGCGATGCAGGCGGCCGCCGGTGCTGCGATTTGAGCAATCGCAAGCGCCCACAGGCCGAAACCGGCGAAAACCAGCGAAAGACAGATGATCGCCGAAACAGAGGTGGCGATCGCGGTGCGGGCCGCAGCAAGATGGAAGGACATCGTGCGGCCGATCAGGGCATTGGGCACGATGATCATCATGTCGAAGAAGATTTTCAGGCCGATGATCAGCAGCAGTTTGACGATATCGTCATGTCCTAGCCAATGGGCGAGAAACGGCGAAAGCAGAAACAGCGCGGCATAGAGGATGGCTGCGGAGACGAAGGATAGCCAGAAGACCGTATCGAGATGGCTGCGCCGAATGGATTTCTGCTGGATCAGTGCCTCGCCGAAGGCCGTCGGGCCGAAGCCGGAGGCGAAACTGACGATGGCGAAGGCGAGCGCGACCAGGCCGAAATCCTGCGGCAGAAGGAAACGGGAGGTGACGACGAAGACAAGGCTGTTGAGTGCCGTCGGGATAAGCGTATCCAGCGCCGACCAGAAAGCGCCCCTCAATGCGGCCCGCGACCGGTTTTCGCTTAAGTGTTCAAAGACGATTTCATCCGCTTCGGACGCTAGCAATCGCATACCTCGCCGTTTTAGATCTGCAGCGGATGCCGGAGATCCGGCGCCCGCCATTGCCGCTTCGCCATCATTCGATGGAGCAGGACGGCGTGTTGGATGCTTGATCTAGGCCAGCCCCTCGATTTGTCTAGAGAGAATTGTTGCATTGCAACATTGCGTTGCTGAAAGTGATCTCGCGATCAAGGCAAACGCGAATTTTATCACTTCAGAGCGGCGAAAAGCGCCGCCTTCACTGCGCGGCCGAGCGGACTCTTGGCTCGTCCCATTCGATTTCGGGAGCAGCATCGGCTTCATCCAGAGGCTCGTTCATCTCGTAAAGATAGCCTTCGAGCATGTCGCAGGCGCGTTCGTTGGCGCCGATCTTGGCTTCCGTTTCGCTGATGGCGGTGGCGATCGCCTTGATGCGGGCGCGCAGCATGTGTCCGACCACGTCCTTGCCGGGGCGCTTACCGAGCCGGTCGAGATGAAGGCCGATGCGATTGGAGTGTCGCTCGAGCTCGCTCTTGCTGAAATTCGCCTTGCGAATTTCTTCCAGAAGGCTCGCTCGCATCTTGGCGACCGGATCGAATGTGCCGGGTTCCCGCTCGTCCAGCACTATCTCGGTAATCAGCTTTTCGATGGCGACCAGCGCCTGCAAGTCGACGGCATCGGTCAGTTCGACGTCATAGCCGGTATCGTCGAACACCTTGCGGCGAACGGGGTCGAGAAGAAGCTCGTAGGCCTTCTGCAGCTGCGCGAAAGCGTCGGTATCGCCGCCGGAATCCGGATGGGCTGCCTTCGCGCGCTTGCGATAAGCCGCCTTGATCTGCTCTTCGCCCGCATCGCGCGCAACGCCGAGAATATCGTATGGATCAGTCACTCCAACTCCTGCCGCCGCTTGTTCCTGTTTTAAGGCCTGGCCGCTGATATCGCCCGCGCGGTTTAAATGTCCCGCCCGGCCGTTTCAATCGGCTCCGGCGCTATTTGTACCATCACAAAGGCAGAGTTTGGACAAAAAGAGTCCTATGTCAAAGGCGAGCAGCCTCTTCTGTGGAAATTCAGCATCTCAAATCGTTCGGTCGAGCGCGACTGCTTGAGCCGGCAGAGTTGACAATGGTCAGCCTTGTGGAACGTCGGCGTCTTTTGGTGACATAACGGCAATCGGCCCGCTTCGTCGACGGAAGCGGGCCGATCATTCACTGCCTCAGATGCTTAAGCCGCCGAGAACGGCACGGCGACGAAGGTCTTGTTGCCGTCGCGCTCGATCAGAAGCAGCACGGATTTGCGACCATCCTTGCCGGCCTTGGCGACGGCCGTCTGCACCTCATGGGCGTTATGCACCGGCTGGTCGTTGACCGAGACGATGATGTCGCCGGTCTGGATGCCGGCCGCAGCGGCGGGCTTGTCCGGATTGACACTGGCAACGACGGCGCCTTCGACACCATGCGGCAGATTCAGCTGCTCACGCACATCCGGTGTGAGGTTGGCGAGGCCGACACCGATGCTTGGCTGGTTGGACGGCTGCACCTTGCCGTCGCCAGCGTCGTTGGCAGCCTGCTTGCTGTCGTCATTGCCGCCGATGGTGACATTGACGTCCATGCTCTTGCCGTCGCGCCACAGTGTGACCGAACGCTTTTCGCCGGGGGAGAGATCGGCGACCAGCCGCGACAGATCCTTCGGCGTCTTGACGGCCTCGTTGCCGACGGCGGTAACGATGTCGCCGCTCTTGATGCCGGCGCGTGCGGCTGGCGTATCGTCATTGACGCTGGCAACGAGCGCACCCTGGGTCTGCGAGAGGCCCATGGCATTGGCGATATCCGAGGTCACCGGCTGGATGGCGACGCCTAGATAGCCGTGATCGATCGAGCCGTTCTTCTCGAGCTTGGCGACGATCGCCTTGGCCTCGTCGGAGGGAATGGCAAAGCCGACGCCGACGCTGCCGCCATTCGGCGAGTAAATAGCGGTGTTGATACCGACCACATTGCCTTCGCGGTCAACCAGCGGCCCGCCGGAGTTGCCGTGGTTGATGGGCGCATCGATCTGGATGAAATCGTCATAGGGGCCGCTGTGCAGGTCGCGACCGCGGGCCGAGACGATGCCGGCGGTAACGGTCGTGCCGATGCCGAAGGGGTTGCCAATCGCCAGAATCTGGTCGCCAAGCTTCAGCTTGTCGGAATCACCCCAGGCGATTGTGGCGAGCGGCTTCGGCGCGTTGATCTTCAGGACGGCAAGATCGGATTTAGCATCGGCACCCAAAAGCTTGGCGGGCAGCTCGGTGCCGTCATCGAGCGTCACCTTGATGTCGACGGCGTTCTGAATGACGTGGTTGTTGGTGACGATGACGCCGTCCGGGCTGATGATAAAGCCGGAACCGAGCGCCATGGCGCGCTGGTTCTGTTGCTGGTGCGGCATCTGCTTCGGGAACGGGATGCCCTGATTTTCGAAGAATTGCCGGAACTGCTCGTCCATCGGCGAATTGCTTTCGGCACTGGTGTCGGTCGCCTTCATGGTGGTGGTGACGGTGACGACGGCCGGTTTATCGGCGTCGACGATCGGAGCGAAGGAGCCGCCGGGCGCGATGATGCCGGCCGGCTCTGCCGCCGAGGCGAGGGTTGCGGATGTGCTGAAGGCAAAAGGCAATGCGCCGGCGCCGACGATGATAGCGGCACCGACGATGGCGGCTGTGCGATGTTTGCGGAGAAGAGAAGGCATGGCAAAAGTCCCTTGCGAGATCGTTGGCGGTTTGGCAGCCCGTCCATATCGGGGATGGGCTGCGATTGGTCCGCGTCAATTTTGCGAGCGACTTCGTTTCCCATTTTTTACTACGGGAAGCAAAGTATAGATTTGAATTGGCGCTTGGTGTTAATATGATCCGCAAATTAACTTTTACAAATTAAATATTGATCATGTTTTTATTGCAAAATTTTAAGATATTACATGAATTTAATGTTGGACGGCCGGAAATTTTCCATATTCAAAGCTGCGCTGCCGGCCAACGCTTGAGGGCCTCTGTTCCAAGCTCCGTCAGCGCGTAGATGCCGCGGTCGATGCGCTCGAACCAGCCATAGACATTATCCCTTAGAATTTGTGGGGCCTTCGGTGCCGCTTCGCGCATATCCTTAGGGCGCTGCACGCCGTTTTCGATAGCGGCGGCGCAGGCAAGGGCCTGTTGGCGGTAGGCGGTCATGATCGGCTTGCGGGTGCTGCCGCCGAGTGCCGGGTCACCCTTGCGCCGGCGATGTTCCTCGACAAGGCGCGATCTGCGCCGTGTGTTCTTGCGCGGCATTGGCGCGATGGGGCTGACGACGATATCCACGACGTCGTTGTCCGATACGGCGAGCATGCCAAAGCCCAGCCGGCGGCACAAGTCGCGGAACCGGCGATCGCCTTCCCGGCCCTTTCCCTTCTTCGAGACGCGGGCGGCGATCCAAACTTCATCGCTGGCAGCTGCGCGATCCACCGCCTGCAGGATGAGTTCGAGATTAAAGGTCATCTTCAGTTCGCAGATGACCACGACCGGCGGCTCGCCATCAGTCACTCCAACGAGGTCGCAGCCGCCGATTTCGCCTTTCACCGCATAGCCGGCGGCTTCGAGAAATGACTTGATGGGGAGATAGAGCGCCGTTTCCAAATCCGCCTCCGGGCTTTGCATGTCCGGACAAGGTTAGCCGATTCGGTTAACCAGACGGTCGATAAAGGTGCGAAGCGGGTCTTGCTGCAAAGGCGAATATTGCAGGCGTGTGAAAAAAAGGGCCGATGGCGAGGCCCCTCTCACGGGTAGCTTACGCCTTGAAATCCAGCTTGACGTCGCAGGCGCCGATCGAAGCCGGCAACAACGGCTTGCGGATGCGCTGCCCGAATTGCCGCTTGAAACCGAAGATATTGCCGATGAGGCTCTTGGTATAGAGGCCGGGGCCGCTCGAATAGATGCGCCAGCCGCCATCGACGGCGATATCGCCTGCCTTGACGCGCGCCCATTCCGCGGAAGCCTGATAGCGGTCGTCGAAGGCCGCATCGCTGCTGCTGAAATAGGTATTGCGCTGGCGCAGCGACGCATGTTCCACCCGGCCGCTGACTGCGATCGGGTTGGCAAGTGCCAGTGCTGCCCATACGGCCTCTGCATCGTCTTCAAGCGCCAGGGCTTCGCAGTATCGCAGATGCGCATGCACATACATGAGTCCGATCTCGCGGCCGAAGAACGACGAGGATTCGGCACGCCGGAAGAGCTTTTCTGGGCCGCCGGAATAGGTCGCCGGCTTTTCCATCAATCGGACGCCATCCGGGAACAGCAGGTTCTCGCGGATGATCTTCATATGGACATGGCGCTGATCGGGCGTGAACAGGCCGCCGATCATCGGCTGCGTCATCGCGATCAGCGAATAATGCAGGCCCGTGCGCGTATCCTCTGGATGCAGAAGCAATTCGACGCCGTCATGGCTCGGATCGAAGACGCCATAACCGGCAACGATGCCGTCACGCATCAGGAGCCGGTTGAAATCGGCGCGCATGGCGACCGCGGTCGCTTGCAGCGACTGCGCTTCCTCGTTGCGGCTGGCGAGCGTCAGGATATTGGCGTAGCGCACCAGCTGTTCGTACAGGAGTGAAACGGTCCAGCTGCTGACCATCCAATCGCGCAGATGCGGGTCGGCCGGCTGCAGGCTGTCGTTCCAGTCGCCCTCGCCGTAGCGGATGAGGCTCGTGCCCGGCACGAAGCGGCTGCGTACGGTGCCTAGCAGTTTTTCGATGTGATCGGAGATCGTCGCGCGTTCCAAAGTCAGCTGCATGGTGTCGTCGGCACGCCACGGCACGGTTTCTGCAAGGAAAGCGATGTCCCCGGTCGCCTCGATATAGTCGCAGAGCGCCTTCAGCGGCCAGACGACGATATCGCCGTGAGCCTCGCCGGCGCGGATGTTGGCATAGGGCTCCAACATGAACCATTGCGGCCAGTCGCCGCGATCGCGATACTGCTCGGAAAAGAGCGTTGAAAGGATCTGCCGGACTTCTTCGTCATGCTCGTAGGAAAGCAGGAACTCGATCGGCCCCTGGCAGACGTCCCGCGTGCCCCAGGCAGCACCCGTATATTGTTCGAGCCCGTGCGGCACGCTCAAATGCACGATGGCATCATGCGCGATCCAGGGCAGCATGACCGCCTGTGCCGCCACATCGCGGCCATCGCCCTCGATGCGCGCGCTTCGCGTTACATGGCTCCAGAAACGTTGCGCGGGTGCGAGCATCTCTTCGCTCTCGACACCAGCGCTGTAGCGCGCGGCAAGCGCTTCCGCCGCATCCGGATCGGTCATCGAGCCCGTGACGGCAAAGCGTAGTGCCTTCGTCGGGCGCGATTTCAGGGCGATGAACGGGCCGTTGCGGGTGGTGCCATCGGTATAAAGCAGCTCATCGCCGCCAACGGTTTCGAAGGCATCCGGGGTCGACGTGACGAGGTGATAGCCGGCCTTCGGGTAGCGATCCCAGAGCCAGGACGGTTGAGGCCGGAAGGAGATGCGCTTGCCTACCGTATCGATTGCGATGTTTGCCACGGCTTCATAGTCGCGCTCGCCAAGAACGATATGGCCGAAGACGAGGAAACGGCAGGGTTCGCCCTCCACCGAAACGCTCCATTGCATGGCCGGATCGTCGCCGGAGGCGATTGCCGATACGGTGATGGTGCGACCGGGGAGCTTGTAGATCCACTTGGTATCGCTGAGCCCCATTTCGAAGGCGGCGGGCACGCCGAGTAGGCGCCAGCCGTCGCCAAGGTCGACGAGAATGCGCAGGCCGCTCGATCGCGTCAGATTGTAAGGGTCGCGGGAAACGGAGAACAGCTTGTGGAAGGAGGTGTTGCCGATGGTCAGCTGCGCGGCGAAGATGCCCTGCATCCAGCAGGTGGCAGCCAACGTCTGGTCATCGAGCAGCATGTTCTGGCCGCTGCGAACGATGGCGCCGTGGCGGCGAGCCACTAGGCGCTCTTTTTCCTGGAGCACGATGTGCCTGTTGTGCGCCCCATCCGGTACGAAGAAGGAGATCAGCTTTCCATCGGCGTGCTCCTCCAACATCCGCTTCGGATAAAGCGCGTCGATGGCGGCCTGATCCAGGCTGCCGCTCTCAGCAAGGGGGGCATCCTGAACGAGACTGCGTGCCGATTGAGCGGCAGCAATCGTGTCGATCGCCAATTCGCCCTGAAGTTTCGGCAGGCCATCGAGGTGGGCAAGATCGGCATCGCTGGAAGCAGCCGGATGATCGGCGATGAAGAGGCCGAAGAAGGTCGTTGTGGCGGCGCCACCTACTGCGAGCGAAAGCGGCTTCGACTGGATTGTCGGGCAGGCGACCTCATGCTGGCGGCGGGCGCTCGGCAGGCTGGCGCCGAAATCCGGCACCATGACGCCATCATTGCTCTTGGAGGGCACGAGGAGCTGGATGGCATCGGTCGCGTAAGCCGCGGCACCCTCAAGGCAGCCTTGCGCGAGCCACGGATTTCGCCCGCCGCCCTGCTTGAGATTCTGCCTGACCATAATGACAGGGCCGAAGGCGGCATGGGTGGCGATGTGATGGTCGATATATTGTGAGGCATAGGCCTCGCTGTTCATCAGGAAGCCGCGATCGCCGAGGCCGACATCCTGAACGAGGATGAGATCAGCCGAAAGCATCGCGTTGGTGCTGTTTTCCAGCGAAATTTGCCAGAACCATGCGGTCTGGCTCGGATGCAGCCGGAGGCTGACGGTGTGTCGTACGCCTTCCGTTTCGCCGCTCCAGGAAAAGCCGCTCTTGCCATGGCCGAACTCTACCGTGGCTTTCGGGCCGACGATTTCGGCCGTCGCCGGCTTAGGCCCGCCGATGCGCAGATAGAGCCGGCCAATACCGCCATACACAGGCGATCCGAGCACCTGATTGATCATGACGCCGCCCTGCTGGTCGGCAAAGTCGATCGAAAACAGTGTGCCGTTCGGCAGCGCCGAAGCCGAAAGACCGGCGGTATTGGCGAGCGTGATAAGGCCAAGTTCTTCGCGGCGGGGCGTTTGAAAGCTGCGATTGGTGTCCGAGGACATAAGCGTGATCTCGCTGATTCATGGATCGGATGAGGGGCACTAGATCACAAGGCGGCGCCCGATCATAGGAGGCAATTCGCCATTCACCAGCGCAATCTTTTGTGACGGCTTACGGAAAATACAGGCGCCGATCCGGCGCAATGCGCCGGATCTTTTCTGTGGGAGAGCACCCGGTGTCAGTGGTGCGGGTGCTCCGCAACCTGGTTGGCCGTGCGTATAACAGCCGAAAGATCGGCATCGTCGAAGGCTTCCTTGGAAATGCCTTTGACCTTGAACGTTCTGCTTTCGCCAGGCGCGAGATTGACCAGCATGTCGTCGACTTCGGCATTCGGACTGATGCGATCGACGAACAGGCAGACATCACGCAGGAAGGACTGCGCCGTGATGGTGATAGCAATCTCGTCCGGCGTCTGGACGCTTTCGATATCGAAGCGGGGCTGCGGATATTGCAGCTGCATGTCCTTCTCGAAGAACCACCAGGCTTCCGCATCGCCGAGGCGAGCGCGCAGATATTCGCGGCGCGGATCGCCCGGGGTCGCGACCTCGGTCGGGATGTCGATATCGGTGTTCTCGAAGCGGTCGCACAGGATGCGCCAGACGTGGTGGCGGGCGAGCAGCTTGCCGGTGAAATCGAAGCGCTCGACCGTGAAGGGCACGCGCCAGAAAAGGGTCGCGTCGTTGACGGCAACGGCGGCCAGCCCATCGCCGCGCGGCTGGATGGTGAGGAGATGCGGCGCATAGCTATGCTTCAAGGCATACCAGAGCGGCTTCTTCCTGCCAGCGCCATCGACGGCCGCCCAGGAGGTGACCGGCCAGCAATCGTTGAGCTGCCAGACGATGGTGCCCATGCAGGTCGGCCGATGCGAGCGCATATGGTCGATGCCGTAGCTGATTGCGCGCGCCTGGTTCAGCTGCGTGACGAAGAGCCAGTCGTCGAAATTTTGCGGGTGGGGAAACCAGCCTTCCAGCCCCTGTAGAAGCTTGTCATTGCCGCCGGTTGCCTTCTGGTGATGCAGGACCGCGGGGGAGGCCGGGGCGCGATCCTTCTCGCGAACGGATTGGGCAAGTGTTGCGAAAGTCGGCGGTGCCTGCCAGCCGAATTCGGAGCAGAAGCGCGGGATATAGTTGCGGTAGGTCTCGTAGCCCACCTCGTTCCACACATCCCAGATATGCCTGCAGCCGTGCTCATCGGCATTCGGCGCTATATCCATCGAGCCGGAATAGGGGCTGCCCGGCCAGTAGGGCCGGGTCGGATCGATCTCGGCCACCAGCTTCGGCAGGAGGTCGAGGTAGTAGCCGGCGCCCCAGGGGCGATTGCCCAGCACGTCCTGCCAGCCCCAGTCGAAATAGCCCCAGATATTCTCGTTATTGCCGTTCCAGATGACCAGCGAAGCGTAAGGCATGAGCCGCGCGATCGCCTCGCGCGCTTCCGCCTCGATCTCGCTGTAGACCGGCTCTTCCTCGGGATAGGTGGCGCAGGCAAACATGAAATCCTGCCAGACCATGATGCCGGCGGCATCGCATTCCTCGTAGAACGTATCGGTTTCATAGATGCCGCCGCCCCAGACGCGCAGCATGTTCATATTGGCGTCGCGAGCCTGGGCGATCCGCTCGCGATAGCGGTCGCGCGTCACGCGCGGCAGGAAGCAATCGTCGGGAATCCAGTTGGCGCCGCGGGCAAAGACCGGCACATCGTTGACGACGAGGGTGAAGGCGGAGCCGACTTCGTCGGGCGTCGTATCCAACCGCACGGAGCGGAAGCCGACGCGCCGCTTCCAGCCGTCAAGCGCCGCACCATCCGAGCCGAGCAGCTGCAGGTCGAGATCGTAAAGCGGCTGACCGCCCATGCCGTGCGGCCACCAGACCTGCGGATTGTCGATGCGGCATTCGATCAGCGCGTGGGTCTCCCCCTGCGCGACGCGCACTTCCGCGCGCTTGCCGCCGACGGAGAGCACGAGCGCCACGCTATCCGTGCCCTTGTCAGCCCATTCGATTTCGACATGCAGGCGCGCGACGCCCTGGCTGCCTTGCAGGGTGATTTCCGGGCGGATGCTGCCGAGACGGGCCTTCGACCAGCTCTCGATGACGACAGGTTTCCAGATGCCAGAGGTGACGACGGTCGGGCCCCAGTCCCAGCCGAAGTTGCAGGCCATCTTGCGGATGAGATTGCTTGGGCCGGGATAGTTCTGAGGAATATCGGCGGCGCTGCCCAGCTGCTTGCGGACTTCCTCGCCATGTTCATAGGCGGATTGGAAATCGACGATCAGCTCGTTGCGGCCGCTTTTCAGATGATCGCTGATGCCAAAGCGGTAGCTGCGATGCATGTTGCGGGTTTCGCCAAGCAAACTGCCGTTCAGTTCCAGGCGCGCGGCAGTGTCGAGGCCGAGGCAGGAAAGATCGATGCGCTCGGCGTCCTCGCCGTCCCAGTCGAAGGCCAGACGATAGCGCCAGGCGGAACGCCCAATCCAGTCCTGCGAGATTTCGTTGACGTCGAGATAGGGATCGGTGATCAGCTGCGCGGCCATCAGGTCGAGATGAACGTTGCCCGGCACGGTCGCGGGGATCGAATTGGGCAGGGCCGGTGCGCTGGAGGGCGCGCGAAGGCGCGAGATGATCCAGCCGGTGTCGAGCGTCTGTCTTTTCATGTCATGTATCCGTGATGAAATGGATGTCTCAAACAGCCTTTGGCGCGATGAACTGCAGGCCCGCCTGCAGGTGGCGGTTCATGTGATAGGCGTAAGCGATTCGATCCCGTTGTTCCAACGCTTCGATGATGGCGCGATGATCATGGTAGGCACTGTCGACGGCCTCGCGGGAGCGCTTGCCCGCCTCCATCAGCCGCTGCAACAATGGCTGCATAATGCCATAGACTTGTGACAGGGTCTGATTGCCGGCGAAGCCGACAAGGGTGGCATGAAACCTGAAATCAAGTTCCGCAGCCTCGGCCAATGTCGATGCGGCCTTCATCGCGTCGTTGATGGAGCGCAGCCTGTCGATGGCGACTTCATCAAGCGTTTCGAACAGAAGATCGCTGAGATTGACCTCGATGAGGCGACGAAATCCCTGGATATCGAGAAAGCTCTCCGCCGAGATGTCGATAGCGAAGGAGAAGAGGTCCATCAGTGCCTGCTGGCGGCGGTCCGTAATCACCGCGCCGACCTTCTGGCGGCTTTCGACAATGCCATAGGCCTTCAGGATGCGGATCGCTTCGCGCACCGTATTGCGGCTGGTATTGAACATGGAAGCGAGCTCGGCTTCCGAGGGCAGGGCATCTCCGAGACCGAGATTGCGCTCGCGCATCAGTCGCCGCAGCGCGTCGACCACCTGATCGACCGCGGAACCTCTATCCTCGATATCAGCGGTATCCACCACCGTCTCTCCTCCGTTGTTGAAAGCATATTGTTGGTCAATAGTGGCGTCAAGCGACCAAAGATGATGGACATTTCGCTTTTCAGCGGTATTTTGACCGACAAATGGAGGGGGCATCATATGGAAAGCTGCTGGCGGTGGTTCGGCCCGAAGGATCTCGTTCCGCTCTTGCATGCGCGCCAGGCCGGCGCGACAGGCATCGTCACGGCATTGCATGAAGTCTCGCATTCGCGCGTCTGGACGCCGGCCGAAATCGAAGCGCGAAAGGCGCTGGTGGAAGCGGCGGGGTTGCGCTGGAGCGTCTGTGAATCGATCCCGGTGCCAAGCGCGATCAAGCTCGGCGGGGCAGGGGCAAAGGCTGCGATTGGTGTCTGGAAGGACAGTCTCGTCCATCTCGCCCGCGCTGGCATCAAAACCGTCTGCTATAATTTCATGCCGGTCGTCGACTGGACGCGTACGGATCTGCGCTTCGAAATGCCGACCACCGCGCTCGCATTGCGTTTCGACATGGCGCAGTTCGTTGCCTATGACGTCTTCGTCCTGCGCAGGAAGGGTGCGGAAGAAAATTATGCGCCGGACCTGCTGCGGCGTGCCGAGGAGCGGCTGAAAGGGCTCTCGCCGGAGGCCGTGCAACGGCTGGAGAATAACATCATCGCCGGTCTTCCTGGCGGCGAAGACAGCTATGGCCGCGATGCCATACGCTCGGCCATCGCACTCTTCGACGGTATGACGGCTGGGGATCTCCAGGCCAATCTCGAAGCCTTTCTGCACGAGATCGTGCCGGTTGCAGCAGAGCTTGGCGCGAGGCTTGCGATTCACCCCGACGATCCGCCCATCTCGCTTTTCGGCTTGCCCCGCGTCGTCTCGACGGCGTCGGATCTGCGGCGCATCCTCGGCAATGTCGACGATCCGGCCAACGGTTTGACGCTCTGTGTCGGATCTCTCGGTTCTCGCGCCGACAATGATGTGTTTGCTATCACAAGCGAATTCGCCTCGCGCATCAATTTCGCACATCTGCGCGACGTTGCGCTCGAAGCCGATGGTTCATTCGTGGAGGCCTCCCATTTGGAGGGGCGCAGCGATATGTATGCCATCCTGCGCACATTGCTCACGGAGGAGGCACGGCGTCGCGAGGAAGGCAGGGAAGACCATATGATCCCGATGCGGCCGGACCACGGACATCTGATCGGCGACGATATCGATAAGCCGACCAATCCCGGCTATTCCCTCATCGGCCGCTTGAAAGGTCTTGGCGAACTTCACGGCGTCATCCATGCGATCGGCAAAGCAGGGCTTTGAACCTCACGGCATTTGCCGTCCCATGTCGGTGAAAAGGGGCGGAGGAATAAAGCCTGCTGTTGCATATTCGATAGGCTTTTGCCTAAAGTTTAACCTTGTTACAATTTTGATTTTATTTAGTTTTCTCGTCTATCAATGTCCAATTCGCTGATCTTCAAACTCGAATTGGCAAGGTCGACCTTCCTATGAATTCCGTTTGGCCCGACGCCCCGAACGACGATTTTCGGTCACTTTTCAAGACGCATCCGTCTCCGATGTGGGTCTATGATCCCGAGACGCTGAAATTCCTGATCGTCAACGATGCTGCCCGCGATCTCTATGGCTATAGCCTCGCTGCTTTTGCGGTCATGACCGTCCTTGATATCCGGCCTCCGGAAGAGCGCGAACGCATGCTCGATGCGGTGTACCACCGCACCGACATCGAGACGGCGCAACGCTGGACGCATCTGAAGGCGGATGGCGAGACATTCGAGGTTCTGACCTATGGGCGGGAAATCCGCTTCGACGGCAAGATGGCGATTCTGGCGATCGTGCAGGACCGCACCGAGGTCAATGCGGCACGGCGGCAGGTCGATGCCACCCAGTCGCTGCTGGACAGCATCGTCGACAATCTCCCCGTCGGCGTTTTCGTCAAGGACATGGAGCGGGATGGTCGTTATATCCTGTTCAATGAGGCGTGCGGCGCCATCGTCGGGCAGGCAGCACCAGATGTGATCGGCAAGTCGGATCGTGCGATATTTTCCGATGAGCAGACGGCGCTTTTCCGGGAGCAGGACAAGCTTGCCTTCGAAACCGCCGAAACCGTCTACTTCGAGGAAACCATTCACACGGTGGATGGCGTATTGCGTATCCTGAAGACAGCGAAACGGGCGCTTCCCGCCCCGTCAGGGCAAGCGCCGCGCTATGTTCTCGGCATTTCCCAGGATGTGACCGAGGAGCGCAGCGTCGAGGCAAGACTTGCGCATCTTGCCATGCATGATTCCTTGACCGGGCTTCCGAACAGAGCTTTCTTTTCCGAGAACATCGTGCGGCAGGTGGCTGCTGCGAGGCCGGAAAAGCCAATCGCGCTGCTCTATATCGATGTCGATCATTTCAAGCATATCAATGACAGCAAGGGCCATGCCGCCGGCGACATGCTCCTGCGCCAGGTTGCCGAGCGCCTCCAGCAGCTTGCCGAGAGGAACGATCTGGTCGCGCGCCTGGGCGGCGACGAGTTCGCGCTGGTTTTACGGATGACGGATGCCGGGCGAGCCCGGCGCTTCGCCGACCTGTTGTTGCAATCGCTGTCGGCACCCTTCGATCTCGATGGCGTCCGGGAACATGTGACCTGCAGCATCGGCATTGCCATTGCGCCCGAGCACGGCAACGATGCTGACGTGCTGATGCGGGACGCGGATCTGGCGCTCTATGCCGCCAAGACGAGCGGCCGTTCGACCTATCGGTTCTACCAGACGGAGATGCGGCTCGAAGCTGAACGGCGCCATCAGCTCACGCTGGAGCTTCGTGAGGCGTTGCAGAACGACGAATTCGAACTTCATTACCAGCCGATCATTCGTCTGGACGAAGATACTCTCTCCGGCTTCGAAGCTCTGATCCGCTGGCGCCATCCGAAGCGCGGACTCATCTCGCCGGCAGAATTCATCCCCATCGCCGAAGAAACGGGGATGATCGTTCCGATCGGCGACTGGGTGCTGAGGGAAGCTTGCCGGACCGCCATGGAGTGGCCCGGCAACCTGAAAGTGGCAATCAATCTCTCCGTCTATCAATTCCGTCATTCGAGCCTGCTGGCCACCGTCGTTTCAGCACTGAGCGAGACAGGTCTTTGTCCCGGACGCCTGGAGATCGAGGTCACGGAATCCATCCTGCTTTCCGAGGTCGAGCAAAGCTTATCGCTGCTGCGTGCCCTCAAGGAGCTCGGTATTCGCATCGCGATCGATGATTTCGGCACGGGCTATTCCTCGCTCAGCTATCTGCGCTCCTTCTCTTTCGACAAGATCAAGCTCGACCGCAGTTTCGTCGCCGGCATGGATGCCGATCCCGGTAATCTTGCCATCGTGCGGGCCGTAGTTGGCATCGCCTCCGGCTTCAATGCGGTCACATTGGCTGAAGGCATCGAGACGGAGGCTCAATTGGCAAAATTGCGAGCCGAGGGCTATCACGAGGTGCAGGGTTTCCTGCTCGGCCGGCCAATGTCACGCGAGGATGCCCTGGCGCGAATTCTCCGTGAGGCCTATCCCGCCCCGACGTTACGTGCCCGAAAACCAGCGCATGCATGACCGCCGAAACCTTCGGGCGGCCGTCGCAATTAATAACCAAAAAAAATTTGGTAACTTGTTGTCGGGAAGGGTGGTTGACCAACGTCCTTGGATCAGCCCCGACAAGGGCGCGACACAAAGAACCGTTCCAAGGAGACCAACATGAGTGATGCAACAGAACAGTCCCAGCAGCCGCGCGTGCCGGTTCGCGGCGGCGTCGTAGCCTATCTGACGGTAGATGGCGCTGTGAAGGCAGCCGAATTCTACAAGCGCGCCTTCGGCGCCGAGCAGGCCTTCATGTATCCGGTCGATGAAAAAGGCCGGACCATGCATATTCATCTCTACATCAACGGCAACTCGGTCATGCTCGGCGACGCTTTTCCGGAATACGGCCATGCGCTGGAAAAGCCGCAGTCCTTCACGATGCAGCTTGTCGTCGATGACCTCGATTTCTGGTGGAAGCGTGCCGTCGATGCGGGAGCGGAAGTGGTCGTCGAGCCGCAGGTTATGTTCTGGGGCGATCGCTGGGGCCAGCTGCGCGATCCATTCGGCGTCGCCTGGGCGATGAATGCGCCGGTCAACGGCTGACGATATAATGCCCTCAGTGTTTGTGGCGCCGAGGGCATTTCTTTTGGTCCGGCTGCGAAGACGCTATTCTGCAAGCAGGGTCCGCGAGAGAGGATGCTCAGCGTCCGTAAGGCCGTCCAGAACCGAATAGTGATGCTTGTCGGGCTCCACCACGACCTCGGTCGCCGCGCCGAGCCCGGTCCAGATATTGGCGAGCAGCGCATTCTGGCG
This sequence comes from Martinezella dioscoreae, assembly GCF_009176305.1. Taxonomy (GTDB): domain Bacteria; phylum Pseudomonadota; class Alphaproteobacteria; order Rhizobiales; family Rhizobiaceae; genus Rhizobium; species Rhizobium dioscoreae. The sequence continues at coordinate 814,694 of NZ_BLAJ01000002.1, forward strand.
GACGAATTCGGCGCGCTCGGCACCGCCAGCCCAACAGGTTAGGCGAATGTTGTCGACCGGCTCGAGGAGAGCCGGGCTTTCGGTCCTTGCTTCGGCGTCGTCGATCTGAAGCTGCGCGTTCATGCTGCGCTTCATGATCGGGCGCAGATCATGAAGGCCGGAAATGGCAAGCACATGGCGAATGCGTTTGCGGATTGTCTCGTTCAGCGGCGATGTCGTTGTCATCATGCGGGCGACAAGCTGACCGCCCGCCGAATGGCCGGTCAATACGATGGGTCCGCTGACGAGTTCAGCCGCTTTCGTGATCGCGGAGGCGATTTCCTTGCCGATCCCGGCGATGCGATTTTCCGGGCAAAGCGTATAGGACGGGATCGCGACCGCGTATCCTCTGATAATTGAGCCTGCTGCAAAGTGCGACCAGTAGCTTTTGTCCAGTTGCAGCCAGTAACCGCCATGGACGAAAACCACCAATCCCTGCGGCTGGCTTTCGGGCAGAAAGAGATCGAAGCGATTGCGCTCCGCAGGACCATAGGCCAGATCGAGTTTCGCGCGTCCCGCGGTCGTCAGCCTGTCACGGAAGGATTTTGCCGGCTCGACCCAGGCGGCTGGCCAGTGATCGCCGTCGACGATATAGGCGCCATTGGTATAGGCTGCGTCCCAATCGGTGACCCTGAAATAGCTCATGTTCAGCTTCCTCTCTCCAGCTGCCGACGCCTGTAGATCAGGTCACGGCCGCGCGCACCGCAAAGCGTGCGTCCTTCCATGATCCGCTGCTCAGGATTTCCTCAAGCACCGTCACGGCGCGCCATACGTCATGATAACCGACATAGAGCGGCGTAAAGCCGAAGCGCAATGTCGACGGGGCGCGGAAATCGCCGATGACGCCGCGTTCGATCAGCGCCTGCATGACCTCATAAGCATTGCTGTGGATGAAGGACACCTGGCTGCCGCGCTTTTCGCTGTCGCGCGTCGTCTCGAGTTCCACACCATATTGGCCGCATTTGGCTTCGACCAAACGGATGAAGAGATCGGTCAGCGCTATGCTTTTCCGGCGCAGCGCGTTCATGTCCACCTCATCCCAGATGGAGAGCGCTCCTTTCAGAGCCCGCAAGGAGAGGATCGGCTGCGTGCCGCAGAGAAAACGCTTGATGCCGGCATCGCCGTCGAAGCTTTGTTCGAAGGCGAAGGGACGGGCGTGGCTCCACCAGCCACTGAGCGGCTGGACGATCGATGCGTGATGACGCTTCGCCGCGTAGATGAAGGCCGGTGCGCCCGGGCCGCCATTCAGATATTTGTAGGTGCAGCCGACGGCGAAATCGGCGTCCGCACCGTCGAGATCGACAGGCAGGGCGCCGGCGCTGTGACACAGATCCCAGATGACGAGTGCGCCCGCTGCCTGGATGCGCTTCGTCAGTGCCGCCATGTCGCGCAGTTCGCCGCTCTTGTAGTTGACATGATTGACGAGAACGACGGCGACGGTCTCATCGATCAATTCCTCGATGGTGTCGGCATCGCGGCCTTCGAGGCGCAGCGTGACACCTGGGCGCGTCGAAACGACGCCTTCGGCCATGTAGAGATCGGTCGGGAAACTGTCGCCCTCCGCCACGATCACGTTGCGATCCGGTCGCATCGCGAGCGCCGCATGAAGTGTCTTGTAGATGTTGATCGAGGTGGAGTCGGTCACGACAGACTGCCCTTCGGCAGCGCCGATCAGTCTGCCGATACGATCACCGAGTTCCAGTGACAGATGAAACCACCCGGCGCTGTTCCAGCTGCGGATCAGGCCATTGCCCCATTCTTCCATGGCGGCCTGGCGCACTTCGGCAAAAACCTCGTGCGAGGCCGCGCCGAGCGAATTGCCGTCGAGATAGATAACGCCAGCGGGCAGGGCGAAGCGGCTGCGGAAGACGCGCAGCGGGTCGGCCTCGTCCATGGCCTCGACGGCCGCGAGATCGGGAAGGCTATCCATGATGTCGTTGCCTCGTAAACTTATTCGCGAATGGTTTCTCGGGTGACGGCTCCGCCGCGGCTGCGGCGGATGCTCGGCAGCGCCAGCATGATCAGCACGAACAGGCCGGTAGCGAGTTTGAGGTTCGGCGGCGGCATGCCGGCGGCAAGGCAGAGCGACACGAGCTGATAATAGATGATGGAGCCGACGAAGGGCGCCAGCAACTGACGCAGGACGGTCTGCTTGCCGGTGAAAGCTTCGCCGATCATCAGCGCTGCAAGGCCGTTGATGAGGATGCCGATACCCATGTTGACGTCGGCAAAGCCCTGCGACTGCACCATCAAGGCGCCGCTGGCGGCTGAAAAGGCGCTGGCGATACCGACGCCGCCGATGGTGGCAGCCCAGACATTGATGCCCTGTGCCTCGGCCATGTCGGGATTGGAGCCGACCGCGCGCATGGCCGTGCCTTTCTCCGTCTTGAAGTAAAGGTTAAGGGCGATCAACACGATGATGGCAAGCAGGCCGGCGATGACGATCTTGCTCGCGGGAAAGCCGGGCTCGGTGAATGGCACGACATCGAACACGGTCGGAGAGCCGAAAACGGAGAGGTTCGATTTGCCCATGATGCCGAGGTTGACACTATAGAGCATGGTCGACATCAGGATGCCAGCAAGCAGCGTATGGATGCGGAAGCGCAGGTGAATGAAGGCCGTGCAGCAGCCGGCGGCAAGGCCGACGGCGAAGGCTACCGCAATGGCAAGCGGCGGCGCGACGCCGGCGGCAAGCAGGATGCCGCAGACGCAGCCGCCGAGCGGAAACGCACCTTCACTGGTCAGATCCGGAAAGCTCAGCATACGGAAGGGGATCATGATGCCGAGGACGACGAAGCTCAGGATGAAGCTCTGCGCCAGCGTGACCGGGATGAGCGAGACGAAGCTCGAAACGGTTGATTGAATGAAATCCATCATGATGTCAGCTCACCAGCAGCATGCGGTCGGTCTTGACGGCGAAGTGGCCGATCAGTTCGGGCACGGTGATGCGCCGCTTGCCATCTCCGGTAATTTCGAGATGGACGCGGCCGGCATCGAGCATGATGATGCTGTCGCCGAAATCGACGGCGTGCTGCATGTTGTGCGTCACCATCAATGTCGTCAGCTTCAGCGCCTCGACCGTGCGCACTGTTGCCTGCATGACGATATCGGCCGTGCGCGGGTCGAGCGCTGCGGTATGTTCATCGAGCAGCAGCACGTCTGGCGAGCCACCGACGGCCATGATGAGCGACAGCGACTGGCGCTGGCCGCCTGAAAGAAGCTCTACTTTTGTGTCCAGCCGATTTTCGAGGCCGAGGCCGAGAACGGCGAGCCGTTCCTTGTAGGCGGCGAGCCGCGCCGCGTTCAGGCCGGGCCGAAATCCTCTGGCTTTGCCGCGCAGTTCCGCCAGAAGCATGTTCTCGCCGACAGTCATGCTGGCGGCGGTGCCCTTCATCGGGTCCTGGAACACGCGAGCCAGACGCGCGGCGCGCTTGTGGACCGGCATGTTCGTCACGTCATCACCGTTAATGAGGATCTGACCGGAATCGAGGCTGAGAGCGCCGGAAATCGCATTCAGCATGCTGCTCTTGCCGGCGCCGTTGGAACCGATGACGACGCCGAATTCGCCTGTCTTGAGGGAGAGCGTCAGGCCATTAAGCGCGACCTTTTCGTCGGGCTGGCCCCTGTAGAAAACCTTGCGCGCGGATTTGATCTCAAGCATCCGTGCCTCCCCTGCAGTGTAGGGTTATGAAATGGCGGCGTTCCTGACGCCGCCATGGATCGGATTGATCCTACAGCGCCGCGCGTCACATATGACGCGCAAAGGTCGCTGTAGGACTTTAAAGCTGCTGCATAATTTTATCCTTAGATCGACATCGATTTAAGGAATTATGCAGTAGAAAATGCCGCCTATTACTTCGTGAAGCAATTGCAATCGGCAAGCGAAGCCGGAACTTCGGCGCTGAATGCCTTCAACACGGTCTTGTTGATCAGCGGCGCATGGTCCTTGTAAGCCGGAACGGAGGGCTTGATCGTCTTCGGATCGGCACCCTTGAGGATCTCAGCGGCGATCTTGCCGGCATTTTCGCCAACCTGTTCATAGTTGACAGCAAAGCTTGCGGGCACGACGCCATTGCGGACGGCCGCGTCATCGGAATTGACGATCGGGATCTGAGCCTGGCGGGCGGCGGCGGCAACGGCGGGGATTGCCGGCTGCAATAGGTTGGAAGCGGGCGTGTAGATCACGTCTGCCTTGCCGGCGAGCGATGCGATGCGCTGCTGAATGTCGTTGACATTGTCGACGCCAACCGGAACCACTTCGAAGCCGGCTGCCGGAGCGGCGGCCTTGACCTTGTCGATCAGCGCAACGTCGTTAGCTTCGCCGGGATTGTAGGGCACGCCGATGCGCTTGGCATTCGGAAGCAGCTTCTTGGTGAAGGTGAGGATGGCCGAGATGTCCTGCAGGTCGCTCGAGCCGGTGATGCCTGTGTCACCGGCGTCCCAGGACGGGACGAGCTTGGCGGCGACGGGATCGGTGACGGCAGTAAAGACGATCGGAATGCCGGAGCCGGCCAGCGCCTTCTTGGCAATCTGCGATACGGGGGTGGTCACCGTATACATCAGCTTCGGATGTTCGGATTGCAGCTTGGCGATCATCTGCGGAACGAGCGAGGCGTCGAAGCTCGTGTTGCTTTCGGAATAGACGACATCCTTGCCTTCGACGAAGCCGTTGTCAGCAAGAGCCTTCTTAAAGCCGGCAATCGATGCGTTGAGCTGCGGATGCTCGCCGAAGTTGGCGATGGCGATCTTGATGGGCTCGGCCGATGCGGTTGCAACGCTTGCTGCGAAGGCGCCGACGACAGCGAGGCCGGCCAGCCACTTGGACGTAGATCTCAGCATATTTTCCTCCCGGTGTAATAAGGAGCCGTTTTCCTTCGGCTCTCTCGGGCAGGGATCATAGCGAGTGCTGCAGGCCTGTCAATTTGTGATATATGATATTCACGATGGGCATATATAATATATAATTTCCGGATAAGGAGCTTTTATATATAATCTGCGCCTGGGGAGGATCGGGACGAGGGCCATGCAGGACAAGGATGCGCTGAGCAAGACGGAAGCGGCTTACTGGCTGTTGCGACGCGACATCCTCAATACCAAGCTAAGGCCTGGTGCCTCTCTTCGGTTGAGCGCCCTTCGGGATATCTACGGCCTCGGCTGGACGCCGCTTCGCGAGGCGCTATCGCGGCTGGAGGCCGAAAAGCTTGTGACTGCGATCAGCAATCGCGGCTTCGCTGTCGCTCCAGTATCGCGGGCCGAACTGGAGGATCTGACGCGGGCGCGCATGGTCGTAGAGCTGCCGCTTCTCATGGAGTCGATCGAGAAGGGTGGCCCGGATTGGGAATCGGCCGTCGTTACTGCACATTATCGCCTCTCACGCTGCAAGATCGTGCCCGACTCCGCCTCGGAGGAGATGGCGGACGAATGGGATGAGAAGCACAGCGCCTTTCACGCTGCGCTTGTCAGCGCGGCAACGTCGAACTGGCTTCAGCGTTTCCAGTCCACCATCTCGGATCAGCTCCGCCGCCACCATCGTTTTCTCGGCCTTGCGCCGACGCAGCGCGCGGCTGCTGGCCTTTCGATCGGTTATGAAAAAGCCGTTGCCGCTTTGCAGGACGCCATGGCGATCGAGCATCATACGGCATTGATGGAAGCGGCCCTCGACCGGGATCTGGAACGTGCCAGAGCGCTGATGACCGAGCATATCGGGTACACGCTGCAGGTTTATATTCGTTCCGAGAATCATGTGAGTTAGGTCGAAACCGGATCATCGGCGAGCTGGACGCTTGGCGCGCGAGATGTCTCCCCCTGCAGGTTTTCATCGATAAACCGCTCGTCAGCGCCGCCAAGAAAAATATCCTTGCCGGCGTTGCCGATATCCGAACGCGAACTGGTGCCCATCGCAGGGTCTTTCCAGCCCGATCCAGTGATTGCAACTCCATCGGTTCAGTTCCCCACTAGGAGCGTTCATTTGGGGTCCGCTGGGGTGGGCGATCGGTCATTGCCCAAAGCGGCTGGGTAGGAAAGGGCATGCGTTGTCGCTGATGCGACGTTCCAATGCGTCGAGTACCAGATCCGCCGTTTTGGGAGCTGCCGCGATGCCGACATGCCCGTGGCCGAATGCAGCGATCAGGCTGGGATGGCGTGACAGTGGGCCGATCACAGGAAGCCCGTCGGGCGTGGATGGCCGATGTCCCATCCAGAGGCGAAGGTGGGGTGTCTTGTCGGCAGCCAGATAGGGGTAGCTCGCCAGGGCATGGCGTTGCAGCACCTGCGCGCGCTCCCAATTAGGGGGTTTGTTCACGGTTGCAAGCTCGACCTGGCCGGAAAGGCGCAGGCCCATATTGGTCGGCGTATTGGCCATCCGGCCGGTACTCGGCATGACGGGAATTTCGAAGGGTGCCTGCCCTGATGTCACAGTCACATGATAGCCCCGTTCGCTCTGCATCGGAATGCGCACGCCAAGCGGGCGAAGCAGGCGGCCGGAATGTATGCCCGCGGCCACGACGATGCGGTCGGCAGATAGCGTCTCGCCACCCTCCAGCACCGCCTGCGGCGTTACGCCGTCGAGGATAGCTGTCACGGCGGACTGGTGGAATTGTACACCCTTGCGTCGAGCGGCTTCCACAATGCCGGCTACATAGCTTCCGGTGTCGCGGCAATGGGCGCCGTTCACCACATGGATGGCGAAGCGATAGGGGGAGCCGAGAGCCGGAAGCCTTTTCCGGATTTCGGTCTCGTCCCACTCCACATATGCCACGCCGTTTTCTCGGCGCAGTTCCCAGCTCAGCGCTTCCGCCTCGAAGGAGGCCCGGTCGGGATAGGCGTAGAGCAGCCCTTTCTGAAGAACGAGCTGTTCCTGTCCGGTCTTTCGCGCGAGTTCCAGATGTCGCTCGGGGCCATCATGCAGCAGGAAGTTCAGCAATTTCGCCGTCCGGCGTACGCGGGTCTTACTGGCGCCAGCCCACAAGAACCGCAGGAGCCAAGGCGTCAGCTGCGGCAGCGACCTCCAGTCGATCGTCAGCGGCCCGTTTCGATCGAGAAGGAAACCGGGAACCTTACGCCACAGGCCGGGCATGCTCATCGGAATGATCGATGCCGGGCTGATCCAGCCGCCATTGCCGTAGCTTGCCCCGGCTTCGCTACCCGGGGCGTTGCCGTCGCAAAGCGCGACATCCCAGCCTGCTTCTGCCAATCTCAATGCCGCGGTGGCACCGATAATGCCAGCGCCAACAACGATTACCTTGCCTGTCATTGCCGTTTCGTCCTGCTCTCAGGAAAGTCCGCCATGGAAATGGCTGAGGAATTCTCGCGTTCTCGTCTCGCGAGGCTCGTTGATGACTTGGCGCGCGTCACCCGACTCGACGACGAAGCCGTCCTGCATGAAGATGACCGTATCGGCGACATCGCGGGCAAAGGCCATCTCATGAGTGACGAGGATCATCGTCATGCCCTGCTCGGCGAGCTGACGAATGACCGCCAGAACTTCGCCGACCAGTGCAGGGTCGAGTGCCGAGGTGGCCTCATCAAACAGCATGACTTCCGGTTTCATGGCGAGCGCGCGCGCGATCGCCACGCGCTGCTTCTGCCCGCCCGAAAGCTGCTCCGGGCGCGCGTCGGCTTTCGCGACCAGGCCGACCTTGGCGAGAAGCTCCATCGCGACGGTTCGCGCGGAATTCCTGTCCTGCTTCAGCACGCTCACAGGCCCAACCATCACGTTGTCGATGACGCTCATATGCGGGAACAGATTGAAGTTCTGAAACACCATACCGGTATTGGCACGGAAGGCCGCAAGGTCCCGGTCGCGCATGGCAACCCGGCCCGCGGAAAAATCCATCCGTCTCCCGCCGATGGTAATGCAGCCCGCATCCGGCAATGACAGCAGATTGAGGCTGCGCAACAGGGTCGACTTTCCCGAGCCGCTTGGCCCGATCATCGCCACCACATGACCGCGCGGCACCGAAAGGTTGATGTCCTTCAAGACGTCGAGAGGACCGAAGGATTTCTTCAAGCCCACGACCTCGATCATCGGCTCTTCTGCGCCCATTCTCTCTATCTTGCCATTCATGCCTTACGACCCTCCAGCCAGTGCGCCAGGCGTGTCATAGGGAACAGGACCGCCAGATAGACGAATGCAATCAAAGTGTAGGTTTCAAGCGGCCGGTAGGTGGCCGAGGTCACGAGCTGACCTTGATAGAGCAGGTCGGGCACGGCGAGCACGGAGAGAAGCGAGGTGTTTTTGAGCTGCAGGACAGACTGGTTGACCAGCGGCGGCACCATGCGGCGCAACGCCTGCGGCAGAATGATCTTGGCCATCAACTGGCCTCGACGCATGCCGATCGCGCGGCCGGCATCCCATTGCCCGGCATCGATCGAGACGATGCCGCCCCGAATAATCTCCGCATAGAACGCGGCGCCGTACATGGTCAGCGTGATGAAGGCTGCCATCGCAGGGGAGATCTGAATTCCGACCAGCATGGGCAGGGCATAGTAGCACCAGACCAATTGTACGAGCACGGGCGTACAGCGAAAGAGTTCCACGATCGTCATGATCGGAACGGTGACGATTTTCAGACCCGAAAGCCGGGCAAGAGCGAAGAGCGTGCCGACAAGGATTCCGGAAACGATGGTCAGAATGGTAAAGCCGACCGTGTAGCCTAAGCCCTGAAGAAACAGGCCGCGATACTGCCAAAGGCTGGAAAAGTCCCATTGATATTGCATCACAGCGCGCTTTGTTCGGCCCGGCTGAAAGTCCGGGGAGAGGTTGATGTAAAAAGCCACTCGCCCAACGTCAGGATGTCGAAGACGGGAAGGCCGAGAGCCGTCGCGATCGCCTGCGCAAAGGGTGGCATGTTGGTGCATTCCAGCACGATGGCGCCGACCGACGGATGCTCGGCGACGAGCTTGCGTGCAGCATCGACCACTTCGGCCTCCAGCGCCGCGTGAGCGTATGTGGCAGAGCCTTCGATGAGCGCGTGAAATGCCCCGTTGGCGGGCACGCCGCGCACGGGCACGGATGGATCTGCTCCGCAGGCTTCGAACACTTCGGGAACGAGGCTTCCTGCATCATACGTTATCACGCCGGGGCGCAGGCCTGCACCGAGCGCCATCTCGACCATGGGCAGCTGCATGAGACTGGAGGCAGCCACCGGCACGCCCAACGCCTCGGCCAGTTTCCGTTGGTGTCGCGCCATGAAGCCGCAGGACGTGACAATCGCGCTGCAGCCCTCCGAGATCAGCTCCCGTCCGGCGGCGACGAAATCGTCGACGAGACCCTCGCCGCCCCCACGGACGACGAGGGAAACGGATGCACCGCGCACCTGACGGAACCGGACCGGAAAGCGCCATGATCCAGCATGGCCGACATCGCCGGGCGGGCGTTCGAACGTTGTATCCAGCATGATGATGCCCAAGGCACCCGAAGAGACCGACATGATCGTGCCTGTCAGAAGGTCAGGCTTGCAGGCAGTGCAGCCTTGTCGACACCCACGAGCGCGAGGCTATCGACAATCCAGCCCGAGACCTTGCCTTGTCCGCGGCGTTCCGCAAGCCAGGCATCGACATAGTCGCGGAACTCGCCATTCGGATCGCGGCGCACGCCGATGGTGGTCGGCTGGCTTCCGTGAGGGTCGGGAATGATGAGTTTGACGTTTGGAGCGAGGTGTTTCGTCGTCACGACAGCGAGGAGCGCGACCTGGATGATGGCATCGGCGCGACCCGACTGAAGCGCCAGAATGGTCTCATCGGCAGATTTGAGCGCAACCAGCGTGCAGTTCGGCAGGTTCTTGCGCGCGAAGTTGTCCTGCGTCGAGCCGAGGTCGACGGCCACCCGCATCTCCGGTCTGTTCATTTCCTCCCACTTCGTCACTTCCAGATCCTTGCGGGCAACGAGCGTGAAGGTATTGTCCATCAGTGCCTTGGTGAAATCGACAACCTTGGCGCGCTCCGGGTTGTTGCTGAGCCCGAACATGATATCGATCTTGTTGCTTTGGAGATCGATCACGGAGTTGCCCCAGGTCGTCTCGACCAGTTCCAGCTTGACGCCGATATATTGCGCGAGGTCTTGTCCCATCGCGACGCAGAAACCTTCCCATTCTCCGGTTGCGAGATTCTTGTGATAATAAGGCTCGGTGCCTGCAAACACGCCGATCCGTAGCGCCCCCCGCGCCCGGATCGCTTCGAGCGTCGGACCTTCGGTCGCTGCAAGAAGTGCGGAGGATGGAAGTAGCGCAGCAGCGCCTGCGAGCAGCACTGCCCTTCCGAAATCACGTCTGTTCATGGTCATATCCCAGTTGATTGCTCGTTCCCTATTGCGCCTTGCGGGCGATCAATGCGTTTTCGCGATTGATTTTGTTGGAAAGGACGACCGAATAGGTCACGCTTTCGATTTCTTCGATCCGCGCAAGCTCGTCGATGAGCGCTTCCAGATCTTCTAAAAAATTGACGTTCACGCGGCAGAGAATGTTGGCCGGGCCGCTGATCGCGTCGGCGGTCAGGATCTCGGGATAGCCGCGCAATACCGCAAACAGCCTTTGCGTCGCGCGCAGGGCGGTGGTGATGAAGATATAGGCTGAAACGCTTTGATCAATCTCGCGACGGCCCACGATCGCACGATAGCCAAGGATGACGCCGCGACGTTCCAGCCGCTCGATACGCTCCTGGACACTTGAGCGCGCGAGGCCGACGCGTCGCGCCAGTTCACTGGCCGTTACGCGTGCATTTTCCTCCAGGATGCTGAGCAGATTGCGGTCAATGCTGTCGCCGTAGTCCATGTCGTTCCCACTTTCTTTTGCGGGAAGACTGGGGCCAAATTTTCCCAAAGAAAAGCATTGAAAAATGGGTTCTTCATGACTTTTATTCATGCTGGTCAACAGGAGCTTCGTCATGCGCCGTTTTCTGCCGTCCTTGAGTGCCCTGCATGCCTTCGATGCATCCGTGCGTCACTTGAGCTTTACCAAGGCTGCCGAGGACATGGGGATCACGCAGAGCGGCATCAGCCGGCAGATAAAAAACCTTGAGGATTTTCTTGGGCTTACCCTGTTCGAGCGCGCCGGCCCGAAGCTGGTGCTGACGGAGGAGGGCGCGCGCTATTACGATGAGATTTCGCGCCTGCTCGACAAGTTGGAAGATGTCTCCATCGATGCCGTCCGCGGTCGAAAGGCGCAGAGCATGCTGAAGATCGGCTTTCCGCCGACATTGATGCGGCGCTGGGGAGCTGCGATGCTGACTGCTTTTGCGGCCGCGCATCCTCAAACATGGTTCGAGGTCTATCCCTGCCGTCACGATCTCGATTTCGCGGCATCCGAGCTGGATCTTGCGTTCGTGCGCGGTACGGGCAATTGGAGCGGGGCGCGCAGTCAGTTGCTCTTCGATGAGGAGTTGATCGTTGTGGGAGCGCCGAATCTGGTGCCATTGCAAGGCCTGCCAAACGACGAGGCGCTGCTGGAATACCCGCTGATCCAGAATTCCAGCCGGCCGAGCCTGTGGCTGCATTGGCTGCGGGGAGCAGGCGTGCACTACAAGAGCCGCATCTACGGTCCGCGCTTGCCGAACTTCGATATGATCCTCGAATGTGCCATCAGCGGCATGGGGCTGGCGGTCGTTCCCGAGCTCCATGTGCGCACCGAACTTGCCGCAGGAATTCTGAAGCCCGCCTTAAGCAGGCTCCAGACGTCGGGGGAAGGCTTTTATCTCTGTTTCCCGCAGGCGCGGATGAACTCGGCCAACGTGCGGATCTTCCGCGATTGGTTCGCCACCGAATTCACGCGCCGGCGGCAATTCCTGCCTCTGGCGTATCCCTTGGATCAAAAATAGGCCTTCTCCACCGGCTTTAGCTCGAGCGGATCCTCTCCCCGCTTCAATAGCCATGAATAGACCGGCGGTACCCGGTCTGCGATGGATTCGACATGAACGTCGATGAAGCACGGCCCATCGTCGTGAGCAAAGGCGGACGCCAACGCAGTATCGAGTTCCGAAGCCGTTTTGGCCGTCCATGCCTTGAGACCATAAGCCTCCGCGATTGCCTGACCGCGCGGCGCCAGAAAATCCACGCCGAAGCAATGATTATGGCCTTTGAGCCGGTGGAGGCCCTTGATCCAGCCGAATGTCCCGTTGTTGAAGAGGATAAGGATCGCCGGCACCTGCAGGCGCACCAGCGTTTCCAGTTCGCCGACCGTCATGCCGAACGATCCGTCGCCGAAGAGACCGATCGGCCTCTTGGATGGATCGGCCCGCCAGGCTCCGACTGTGGCGGGAAGCGCTGAACCCAGGCCACCAAAGGCACGTGGTATGGCAAAGCGGGTTTCGCGGTCATTGATTTTGAGGAAACGCGTCATGTATGGGGTCGGCGTTCCTGCATCGGAGTAGATGAGCGCGGGCTTGCCGGAAGATTGCAAAGCTTGATTGAAAGCACGCACGGCGCGCTCGGGCCGTAAAGGAACCCGCTCGTCGGAAAGCGCCTCCTCCGCATGCTCCCAAAAGACTTGCCGACGCCGGTTGAGCTCGCCGACCCAGGCTTCGTGCAATGCGGGCTCGATACTTGCTTTCAGCTCCAGCAACTCCGTGAGGACAAGCAAGGCATCTCCCGGGATGGACAGCAGATTCTCGTAGTTGTTCGCCATGATCTCGGGCGAGATATCGATCTGCGCCAGGCGTTTACTGAGCGTGATCCGCGGAAAGGTCCAGCCGATGGTGACGACCGAACCGATGCGCGAGCCTACGAACAGCGTGAAATCGGAATGTTCAAGTGCCCAGTTCGCATGCGGATGATATCCGTTGTCGCCGATGACGCCGATTGCGAGGCGATGGTCGTCATCGATTGCACCCTGGCCAGTCATCGTCGTGCACATCGGCACGTTGAATTTTTCGGCAAGCCGGGTGATCTCGTTGCCTGCACGGGCGCGGTTCACCCCACCTCCCGCAACGATCAGCGGTCGCTCGGCCCTGGAAAGAAGCTCCAGCAGCTCTTCGAGCTTCGAGCGCGGCGGCAGCGTGGGATAAGCAGGGAAGGTACGGCATTCCTCCTCGACATGCAGAGATATTCGCGTCAGGTCTATTTCGGCCAGCAGCATATCCTCGGGGATCTGCAGATGCACGGCGCCAGGTTTGCCTGAGCAGGCGACGCGAAAGGCGCGGCGGATGATTTCGGGCAGCTTTTCCGGCGTCTTTACCTGCACGGACAGCTTTGTGACCGGTTCGAACAGTTTCGCGCAATCCAATTCCGTCAGGACGCCGCGCCCCTCGCCGGGTAGTGGAATGTCGATGGTCAGCAGGATTACCGGCACTGACGATCCGTTCGATTCAGCGACCGGCGGCAAGGAATACATCGCGCCGGCGCCCGATGGGCATTCAAACACGCCGGGCTTGTTGGTGAACCGCCCGTAAGCATCCGCCATGAAGCCGGCAGAGCGCTCGTCGCGGGCCATCACATGCCGTATTTCGCCTTCGCGGTGCTGGAGTGCTTCATAGAGCGGCACATTGGTATCTCCGGGGACACCAAAGATCGTATCAACCCCGTATCCGATGAGCATGTCTACCAGAATGTCAGCACCGCGCATTCGTCTCTCCTGTATCTCGCTGTGCTGATCAGGATAATGAAGCAAAGGTTTGCCGGGGACCGGCAAACCGGCGGCTTGAAGCGGCAGTCGCCGGCAATCTGCCGGCTCTGTCCTTGAGATTGCATGGGGCTGGCGTGCGCCAAGCGCATCGCGATCATATCCGCGCTGTGACTTACCAAGCGAGGCGTTATCGATTGCTGTCGTGAGATGGTGAGGCGACCGATCCGCGCTCGATCAGGCCTGTTTTGATGGCGGTTCGCCCGACGGGCAGATCCTTGCCGTTCAGCCGCGAGATAAGACGCTCGGCCGCCTTCTTTCCCATTTCGTAGACGGGCTGGTCGACGACGGTGATCGGCGGTGTCGTGACGGTCGTCCAGTCCGCATCAAGGAAAGAGATCATCGATATATCGCGCGGCATGGACAATCCCAGTTTTTGCAAGGTCTTGAAGACCCTGAGCCCGACGAGACTGTCCGACGCTATGATGGCGGTCGGAGGCGCCGCATCGTGCAGCAGGCTCTTGACGACATCATCCGTCCTTGACTGGTCGGTCGCGCCGAGCCGCACGTAATATAGCGCGTTCTCGATGCCCGCATCGGCCTGCTCCTTCAACATGCCATCCACCCGTTCGCGCACGGCAGAATTGGAAATGCTGCTGATATCGCCAAGGGGTTCGCTCCCGGCATCCATCGCCGATATATAGGCGATCCGTCTATGCCCCATGTCGAGAAGATGGCGGGTGGCGACCATGGCGGCATCGAAATCGGCGCCCGTCACGGCGTCGACGCCGAGCTCCGGAATGTTTCGGTCAAAGAGGACGAGAGGCACGCCGACGCGGCGTATGTCCTGAAGATGCTCCATTCGGTCGCAGCGTGCCGGCGTTACGATCAATCCATCGACGCGCTTGCCGATGAGCAGGTCGACCGCCGACTTTTCCGCATCGAGTTCTTCACCGGAATTGGCAATGATCACATTGAAGCCGGCCATGCGCGCGGCATCGCTGATGCCCCGGACGGCAAGGCTGAAGAAGGCATTTTCGATATCGCCGACCACGACCCCGATGATGCCGGATTTGCCTGTCGTCATGCTCCGGGCAAGTTCGTTCGGCCGGTATTCGAGCGCTGCCGCAGCGGCAAGCACCTGCTCGCGAACCTTGTCGCTGACGACGCCATAGCCGCCGAGCACACGGGCAGCGGTCGCCTTCGAGACTTTAGCGACCCTGGCAACATCGGCGACTGTTACGGAGCGTTTCGAGGTGAGGGGCTCTTCCATGGGATGACGATTACAAGAGTTGTTGACGGGCGGTCAATCTGAAGTTAACAAATAGCATTGAGACCGGTCTCTTTTTATATGATACCGGTCTCTCGTCCAGAAAGTCTCTTGCTGCCGCAAGGAGTGGAGATGCGGACGCGCATGCATGAATGCCGATAAGAGCATCCTTCAGAGCGGAGAACGAACATGAACCTATCCAGCATTTTCTCGGCCATCGCCGCGCCTCTGCGCGCTGGCGTGCTCGCCTATATCGTCGCGGCAAGCGTCGGCCCGGCGATCGCCGCCGACAATCCCTATAACCTGATCGATCCGAACGTCATCAGCGTCGGCACGATGGGAGATTCCAAGCCCTACACCTTCACGACGGCCGATGGGCAATTCACCGGCTTCGATATAGAGCTCTTTCTGAACGTCGTTTCCCGCATGGGCTTTCCCAAGGACAAGGTGACGTTTACCGGCCAGGAGTTCTCGGCCTTGCTGCCCTCCGTTGCCAACCAGCGTTTCGACGTCGCCGTCGCGGCGATCGGAACGACCGAAGCACGCAAGAAGACGGTCGACTTCTCCGATGGCTATCTCGCCGGCTATCTCTCGGTTCTGACATCGGATGCCTCGATGAAGGATGCAGCCGGCCTCAAGGGCAAGCGCCTCGGCGTCGTGCAGGGCACGCTGCAGGAGGTCTATGCCACGAAGAATTTCACCGGCACCGATCTCGTCAAATTTCCGGACAACAATTCTGCCGTGGCGGCGCTGAACAACGGCACCATCGACGCACATTTCCTCGATTATGAAGCAGCCAAACAATATAGCGAGCGCTATCCGGCACTGAAGATTGCCGTGAATATCCCATCCTTCGACGCACCGGCGGGCTTCGTCGTCCACAAGGGCAACGACGCCTTCCGGCTGGCGCTCAACAAGGCGCTGCACGAAGCGATGCAGGATGGCACCTGGAAGACGCTCTATGAGAAGTGGTTCCCCGGCTCGCCGATGCCCGATCAATACCTTCCCAAGAAGTAAGGCCGCGCTGCTGCCCGGCTTCCCGGGCAGCAGCATCAACCTGCCTCACGAATTTCATGAGGAATTGAATGGATTGGCTTGAAAATCTCCGTCGCAGCTTCCTCGATTGGGGTGCGATGGCGGAAGTCCTGCCGAGCATGATCACGGTCGGACTGAAGAACACACTGATTTTGGCGGCAGCCTCCACCGTGCTCGGCGTCATCATCGGCATGGTGCTCGCCGTTATGGGCATTTCGCAGTCACGTTGGCTGCGCCTGCCGGCGCGCATCTATACCGATATTTTTCGCGGCCTGCCGGCGATCGTGACGATCCTCATCATTGGCCAGGGCTTTGCCCGCATCGGTCGCGAGATCTTCGGGCCGTCGCCTTTTCCGCTTGGCATCATCGCGCTGAGCCTGATCGCCGGTGCCTATATCGGCGAAATCTTTCGATCCGGCATTCAGAGCGTCGAGCGGGGGCAGATGGAAGCCTGTCGCGCGCTGAGCATGAGTTACGGACAGGGCATGCGGCTGATCGTCATTCCGCAAGGGGTCCGGCGTGTCCTGCCCGCCCTCGTCAACCAGTTCATAGGCAACGTCAAGGATTCGAGCCTCGTCTACTTCCTGGGGCTGCTGGCCTCTGAGCGCGAAATCTTTCGCGTCGGCCAGGATCAGGCTGTTGTGACGGGCAATCTCTCGCCTCTGCTGCTGGCCGGCATCTTTTATCTGGTCATCACCGTGCCGCTGACGCATCTCGTCAACTACATCGACGCGCGTTTGCGCCTTGGACGGCAGGGGCGCGGATCCGGTGGCACGAGCGGCCTTGTCGAGGTCGGCGAGCTGGAGGCCGCTTCGGGTACCGGGGCGCCTTCCGACGCCGCTGCTTCGCGCTTCAAAGGTGGGGCCGTTCAAATCCGCGATCTCAGCATGTCCTATGGCGATCTCGAAGTGCTGAAAGGCATCGATCTCGACATAGCCAGAGGCACGGTGACCTGCATCATCGGGCCGTCGGGATCGGGCAAGTCGACGCTGCTCCGGTGCTTGAACAGGCTCGTTGAGCCGAAGCGCGGCGACATCGAGCTCGATGGCGAAAGCATCCTGTCCATGAAGCCGGAAAGCCTGCGCCGCCGCGTCGGCATGGTGTTTCAGCACTTCAATCTCTTTCCGGATCACACCGCGCTTGAAAACGTCATGCTGTCGCTGACGAAGATCAAGAGGATGCCGAAAGCTGAGGCGCGCCGGATTGCCGAGACCCGCCTGGCGGAAGTGGGGCTTGGTGGCCGCAAGGACCATCGCCCAGCCGGTCTTTCCGGCGGCCAGCAGCAGCGTGTCGCCATTGCCCGGGCGCTCGCCATGGATCCGGAAGTCGTCCTCTTCGACGAGGTCACGAGCGCGCTCGATCCGGAATTGGTGAAGGGGGTGCTCGACCTGATGGCCAATCTCGGGCGCCAGGGCATGACCATGGCAGTTGTTACTCACGAAATGGGATTTGCCCGCAGGGTCGCCGATCAGGTCGTCTTCATGGATGAAGGCCGCATCGTTGAAGCCGGCCCGCCGCAACAGATCTTCGACAATCCGCAAAGCGAACGGCTGAAACGCTTCCTCGCCGAGGTCCTCTGACAAACGGGCCGGCGAGAAATCAGACGGCCATTCCATCGTAACATTCCCTACTGACAAGGTTTTCCAACATGCATGCTCCCATTCGTTCTTCAAAAGTCGTCGTTGTCGGCGGCGGTATCTTCGGGGTTTCCACGGCCGTTCATCTGGCGCGACTAGGCATTCAGACAACGCTGATCAACGACGGCCCACTGGCGAATGGTGCATCGGGCCGCTCGCTTGCCTGGCTCAATTCCGCAAGGCGCCGCTCCGATGCCTATCATCGGCTGCGTCTCGCCGGCATCGACCGCTATCGCACGCTTTCCGCACGATATCCGGACGCGGCATGGCTACGTTTCGACGGCGGCCTGACCTGGGATGCCGACGAAGCCGATAACGACATTGCCGCCGTCTTCGATTACGAGCGTGACCTTGGCTACCATGCCCAATTGCTGACGCCGGGCCAGATTGCGAAAGTGACGCCAGGCGTCGATGCAAGCGCCGTCACGCAGCAGGGCGCAATCTTCAATCCGGGCGAGGGGTGGGTCGATCTGCCGTCCCTGATCGGCGTTCTTGCCGAAGAGTTCCGGGCATTGGGCGGCGAAATCGTCACCGATGCCGGCCGGGCGGCTATCAAGGTGGAGGATGGCCGCGCCCGGGGCGTCACGACTGCCAATGGCGCCCGTTGGGCCGCCGATGCCGTATTGTTGGCGGCTGGCGGCGAGGTGCCGGCGATCGTCGCGGAAGCCGGTCAGCATATTGGCGACGATACGCCGATCGCTCTTCTCGTTCGGACGAAGCCGGTCAAGCATCCTCTGAAGGCCGTGCTGAATACGCCAAGGGTTGCCATCAGGCCCACTCCTGACGGCGCTTTTGCGCTCGATTCAGCCTGGTCGGAAGAAGAGGTTGTCGTAAAGGACGATGGCAGCTATGCAATCAAGCCTTCGACCCTTGAAGGGCTCCTGCAGGAAGCCTCAAAGGTGTTGGAGGGGAATCCGAAGCTCGAAATCGGCGACTACGGCGTTGGTCCCAAACCCATTCCGGGGGATGGCGAGCCGGTTTTCGGCGAATTGCAGGCCATACCGGGCTATTTCGTTGCCTTCAGCCATAGCGGTGCCACTCTCGGCCTGATCGCCGGCGAACTGCTTGCCGACGAGATCGCCACCGGCAAGCGTCATCCGCTTCTAGCCCCTTTCCGGCCGGAACGCTTCGTCAGATAGTTTGATCGGAACAGCAGCAGACAGGTTCAAGAGTGTCCGTGAGCGCACACAAGCGATCTTCACGGTCAAACCTGTCGCGCCTGCCGGCATTTCGGCCTTCTCCTGATCGAGGATGTTGGCGGCGATCAGGCATGCGGCGGCAAAGGAACGTCCGCCAGTTTGGTCTTGATCCAATCCGAAATACGATAATAGCGCAGCGTCAGCTTCGGACCATAATTCATATAGAAGGGAGCCGCTGAAAGCGGCTCCAGCTTCAGCGACAGGTCTTTTTCCGGCACGCCTCTGGCCCATTCCGAGAGGATACCGCCGAGCATGCTTCCTGTTGGCACGCCGCGGCCAGACAGGCCCGTCAGCGCCACGACGCCTGGTGCCAGATCGTAGAGGCGGGGGATGGTGCGGTATTGCATGTCCAGCTCGCCAAACCAGAAATATTCCCAGCGGATCTCCTGTTTGATCTGCGGATGCAGCCATTTCAGCCGGTCGCTCATGACCTGCCGCGTATAGTCCATGTCGCGGCCGCGCCGTCCCATCGGGAACATGGAGGCGACGATCCGGCCTTCGGCATTGTATTTGTAGACATAGATATCGCCACGTCCATCATGGATGGTGGTGTTGCGCGGCAGCACCGACAGCCGCTCGTCGTCGGAAAGCGGCTGGGTAGCGGCGACGAAGACCCTCTGGATCTTGAAGGTCCGATCGAGTTTCGGCCAGCCGCCGACGGTATAGGCGCCCGTCGCGAAGATCACCTTGTCGGCAATGACTTTCCCTTTCAGCGTGCTGACCGCCCAGCCGCCCGCCACGCGCTCGCATCCGGTCACTGGCGAATCGGTGTGAATGACGCCGCCTTCCTGGATGACGGCACGTGCGAGACCACGAGAATAGCCGAGGGGATTAAGATGGCCGGCCTCTTCATGCAGCCAACCGCCGTGAAAGCGCGGGCTGCCGGTGATCGCTGCAACCTCGTCCCTGCCGATGGCCCGCGTTTTCGCGCCGACAGCATTGTAGGTGCGAACCTTCTCCTCGATTGTCTTCATCAAGCCGGGGTAAAGCGCGCCCATGACATAGCCGTTCTGCTGCCATTCGCATTGGATCTGGTACTGCCGGATCATGCTGGAGACACGGTCGTTGGCGCGCGTCTGCCGGGCGATCAATCGCTCGGCCCAGGGCTCGCCCAGCATGGAGCGCAGTTCCGGCAGGCTGTAATGGGTGAAAGTCGGCGTGCAGTGCCCGGCGTTACGGCCAGAGCCGCCGAAGCCGATTTCCTCCTTTTCGAGAAGTACGACGCTTGTGCCGCTCTTCGCAAGCTCAAGAGCGGTGGTCAGGCCCGTATAGCCGCCACCGACAATGCAGACATCGACCTTGATCGTGCCTTCCAGCTCCGTTGTATCGGGTGCGGGGGCAGCGGTGGCATACCACAGGGTTGTTTTGAACGGCGAAAATTTTGTCATCCCGCATCCTCAGTGCAGATCGCTGCGGGCATCGAGCGCATCGCGCAGGCCGTCGCCGATGAAGTTGAAGCTGGTGACGGCGAGCGTGATGGCGACGCCCGGGACGATGGCCAGCCATGGTGCGCTGGCGAGATATTGCTGGGCGCCGTTCAGCATATTGCCCCAACTCGGGAGCGGCGGCTGGATACCGTAGCCGAGGAAGCTGACATAGGCTTCGAGCAGGATGGCGCGGGCGACCGTCAGCGTAGCGGCGACGATGATCGGGCCGATGGCGTTCGGCAGCAGTTCGCGAAACATGATCCATCTGTTGGAGAGGCCGAGCATGCGCGCGGCGAGCACGAAATCGCGTTCGCGCAGCGATCGTACTTCCGCCTCGACGATGCGCGCGGTCTCCATCCAGCTCGTCACCGCGATGATGACGGTGATCATGAAGGGGCTCGGCTTGATGAAGGCGGCCAGCGCCAGCAGCAGGAAGATGCTGGGAAAGGACAGAAAGGCATCGACGAAGCGCATCAGCAATATCCCGATGCGCCCACCGTAATAGCCCGCCACCACGCCGATCACCGTGCCGGTCAGTGTGCTGAGCACCATCGCGAAGAAGCCGACGAGGAGCGAAATCCGGCCTGCCATGAACAGGCGTACAGCAACGTCGCGCCCAAGCGGGTCAGTGCCGAAAATATGGTAGCCGGCCGTAAAGGGCGGTGCGAAACGAGCCCGCAGGTCGATATAGAGCTCGTCATAGGGAAGCAGTGACGGCCCGAGCAGGCAGGCAAGGACTATGAGCGTGATCATGGCCACGCCGAGGAGCGCGAGCCTATGGCGGACGAAACGGCGCAAAGTCCGATTTTGCCACCAGCGCGAATGGGCGAATAATGATTGCGAAAGGGTTGCGGGGGAGGAGGAAGACATGGCGTTTCTCCTAACCAAGCCGGACGCGCGGATCGACGAAGGCGACGAGCAGATCCGCAAGCAGATTGCCGATCAGCACGAAGATTGCCGAGAACATCAGGAGGCCCATGACGACCGGATAGTCGCTGTAGCCAAGGCTATCAAGGAAAAGCCGGCCCATTCCCGGCCAGGTGAAGACGGTCTCCGCCACCAGAGCACCACCGAGAATGGTCGGCAATTGCAGGCCGGCAAGCGTGATCATCGGCAATAGCGCGTTGCCGACGACATGGCGCATCAGGACGCGCCGGGGCGAGAGGCCCTTGGCCCTGGCGGTGCGTACGAAGTCCTGGTTGATGACCTCGAGCGTGGCTGTGCGCATGTAGCGGCTCCAGACCGCGATGTTGACAAGCGCAAGCACGAGGCTCGGCATGATCAGATGGATCGCATAATCACCGAGCGAGCCGTTGCCGACCGTGTACATGTTGCCCGCCGGCAGCCATTTCAGCTTCAGCGAGAAGATATAGATGGCGACGAGACCGAACCAGAAGGTCGGTATCGACAGCGCCACCATGGCGCCGACGGTGGCGCTGTAATCGAAGATCGAATAGCGGCGGGTTGCCCCCTTGATGCCGATCCAGGTGCCGATCGCGATCGAGATCACCATCGATGTGCCCATCAGTAGCAGCGTGGCGAAGAGATGGCCGAAAATGATCGACAGTACCGGCTGGTTGTCGCGGTAAGAGCGGCCCCAGTCGCCCATCAGCAGATGTCTCAACCAGTCGAGATATTGGATCGGCAGCGGCCGGTCGAGGCCCATCTGTGCGGCGATCCTGTCGAGCGCTTCCTTGGTCATGCCTGGCGTCAGAGTATATTGCGACAGCGGACCGCCGGGAGCGAGGGTAAGTACGGCAAAGCCGATCATCGATACGAGGAGCAGCAGCACCAGGCTCTGCCACAGGCGGCTCAGGAGATAGCGCAACATGGCATTCGTCTCCGATGGTTGCGGAATGTGAAGCGATCAGCCCTTCGATGCTTCGGCCGAAGGGCTGGAACGAGCAGCCTATGCCTTGGCCCAATACCAGGTGCCCACATTCCAGCTGTCGATGCGCACATTGATGTTGGGAGTGACGTTTTCGACCCCCACCTTATGGCCGCGTACGGTCGCATACTGGAATAGCGGCAGGAAAGGCAGGTCGTGGCGCATGATCTCCTGGATCTTCTGGTAGACCTTCTTGCGTTCCTCCGGCACGAAGATCTGGCCGCCTTCCGCAAGGAGCTTGTCGACCTCCGGATTGGCATATTGCCAGGAGTTCTGGCCGGCTCCGCCCTTGGCGGTGATCGCCGAGGAACGGAAATAATCGGAGGTGTCGGGATCGGAGCCGGTCTGGAAGTTGATGCCGACGATGACGGAATCGAACTTCGACATTGTCCAATAATCGCCCCACATGACCGCCGGCGGCAGGTTGGAGATGGTAAGCTCCACGCCGATGTCCTTGAAGGTCTGCTGCATGAACTGCTGCACCTGTTCGCGGATATGATTGCCGGCGGTGGTGGAGTTGGTGAAGGAAAGCTTGACGCCGTCCTTCACGCGAATGCCGTCGGGACCGGGCTTCCAGCCGGCGTCGTCAAGGATCTTCTTGGCCTTGTCGGTACTGAATTCCTGCTTCGGCAGGTCCGGATTATAATAGAAGGACTGCTGCGGGATGTAGCTCTCGGTCGGTGTCGGCAGGCCGTAGTAGAGCGCATCGATGATCGTCTGCTTGTCGATCGCGTAGTAGAGCGCCTCGCGCACCGCCGGGTCCTTGAATTGCGGCTTCTCCATGTTGAAGCCGACGGATTCGACGGTTGCGGCCGGAACGACGGCAACGGCCTTCCCATCCAGCCCCTTGGCCTCGTCATAGTGATCCGGGGTGATCCATTGCAGGCCGACGACGTCGATATCGCCGGTCTTGAACTGCGTATACAGAACCGTCAGGTCGGGAACATACTTGTAGACCAGGGTTTCGAGATAAGGGCCGGTGCCGAAATAGTCGGTATTGGCAGCGAGCGTAATGTGATCGCCGGGGACGCGCTCGACCCATTTGAACGGGCCGGTGCCGATGGGTGCATTGTTGAAGGGGGCGGTGTTCTTGTCCTTCTCCGCACCAAGGATATGCTTTGGCACGATGAAGGTCATGGCGAGGATCGAGGGGTAGGGCGCAAACGGCTTTTCCATCCGCCAGGTGATTTCCGTCGGCGAGACGACAGTCAGGTCGCGTACCAGCTCATGGCCAGTCTTGCGCCAGCTGCGGAAGTTCGGATCGACCATAAGTTCGAGGGTGAACTTGACGTCTTCTGCGGTGAACGGTGTGCCGTCATGCCACTTCACGCCATCGCGCAGCTTGATCTTCCAATGAAGACCGTCGGCCGAGATGCCGCCGTTTTCGACCGTCGGAACTTCGGTTGCAAGCGAAGGGGAAAACTTGCCCTCCGGGGTGACGGTAAAGAGCGGATCGAAGACACTGAAATGGATGCCCTCATCGACTTCGATGTGGATCAGATGCGGATTGAAGACGGTCGGCTCCTGCGAGAAGCCGATAACTAGCTGGCCGGTCGGCTTGGCGGGAGGTGCCGCGAAAGCCTCGCCGCGACCGAGGATATTGGGCATGATCAACCCGGAGGCACCGAGTGCCATCATAGTCAATGCCTGGCGGCGGGTTGGTTTCAGGAGGATGGTGTCATTTGCATCGGTCATGATCGTTCCCCTTTTTGTTGGTAGGATTCGGCTGTTTTTCTCTTTCGTCTTTGTATTGTCTGCTTGGTTCGGAGAGGTCAGAAACCACTGATCAGTTCGATCTTCGAACCGTCATGGAAGCGGGAAAAGCGGAAGTTCTTGCGATCCACCACTGGCGGCTTGCCGGTGACGATGTCGGCCATCAATCGTCCGGCCGCAGGCCCGATGCCGAAGCCGTGGCCGGAAAAGCCGGTGGCGATATGAAAGCCCGGAATGCTGTCGATCGCATCGATCACCGGCACGGCATCCGGTGTCACGTCGATATAACCTGCCCAGCGCTGAGCGATCTCGGCCTTCTCGAAAACCGGAAAGGCTTTCTTGAGGTTGGTGAGCGCCGCATTCGAAAGCTTGGTGGAGGGTTTGGGGTCGAGAACGCGGCAATATTCGAAGGGGCTTGCCTCCTCCATCGCCCACCGATTGGGAATGCGCGCTTCGTCGAAGAACCGGCCGGAAACGCGGAAGTTCAGCGAGCGCCACTCCTTTTTCAGCGCCGGCAGGAACTTGCCGGCGTAGCGGAAGGAGCTCGGTACGATGTCCACGATGTTCTCATGGCCCGAAGCGATGGTGTAGCCGCCATCCTGACGCTTGCGCAGGGCAAAGCCGCTCGCCCAGATGGCTTGCTCGGGGCCGCCATCCAGCGGCTTGGTGCGCAAGACGGAATTCATCACCTTCAACTGCGGCAGATCGAGCCCGAACATGCCGGCAAACAGGCTTGACCAGGCGCCGCCGGCAAGCACGACGGCCTTGCAGGCGATGGGGCCACGTTCGGTGATGACGCCGGAGATGCGGCCGCCGGCGGTCTCGATGCCACGCACGGCGCATTCGGTCAGAATGGAAGCTCCCTTGTCGCGGGCGGCCTCGGCAATGGCGGGGGCGGCACGCTGCGGCTCGGCACGGCCGTCGGCGGCGGTAAAGAGCGCACCCTTGAGCTCCATCTGCGTGCCGGGAAAGAGGTTCTTGAATTCGGCGCCGCTGATCATGCGGCTTTCCAGCTGGTAGCCTTCCAGATTGCTGTTCCAGCGCTCATGATCGGCATATTGCTTGTCATCCGCGCAGGTGAAGATGATGCCGGCGCGCTTGTAGCCGGTGTCGCGGCCGGTACGTCTGTCGAGCGTGCTCCAGATGCGCAGGGCCTCCGCCATGAGGGGCACTTCGCGCGGATCACGCCTGGAAATGCGCACCCAACCCCAGTTGCGGCTCGATTGCTCCTGGCCGATGCCGCCCTTCTCGCAAAGCGCGACCCGCAGACCCCGTTCGGCAAGTTCCAGCGTCGTCGAGGTGCCGATGATGCCACCGCCGATGACGACGACGTCGACTTCCTTGGGCAGTTCCGCATCCCCGTGAACGGGCACAACATAGGGGCCGGGCATGGTCAGAAGGACTCCTCTAACTGGCAATTGATGGTAAATTCGGCAACGCTTGCCTCGTTCGGCAGCTCCATCAGCATGGAGATGATGCGGGCGAGGTCGCGCGGATCGGTCATCTCGCTATCGGGCTTGCTCGTAAGTCCGCGCGCCATGTCGGTCGCGACGAAGCCGGGGCAGATGGCGGTGGCGCGGATGCCAAGGTCAAAGCCGGTGTGGCGTATGGCGTGGGCCAGCGCGACCGCCGCGAATTTCGAGACGGCATAAAGACCGGAATTCGCGGACTTCACCCGCTTTCCCGAGAGCGAAGCGACGATGATGACGCGGCCGCGACCGCTTGAAGCAAGGGCGCTCCATGCGGATTTTGCAAGTCTTCGCGGTGCCTTGACGTTCACCTCGAGCAGATCGTCGAGGTCGGCATCATCGGCTTCGATCACCGTCTTCGCGATGCCAATGCCGGCATTGGCGACGATCGCGTCGATGCGCCCGAAGGTGCGAAGCGTCCCTTCCACCCAGCGATCGGATGCGTCCGTATCGATGGCATCATAGGCAAAGGCGCTAACGTGCGCAGGGTCTGCCCAAGTGGGCATTTCAGGACGGCGCATGCCGAGCGAGAGCCGCCATCCCTTGGCGGCAAGTTCCTCGGCGAGTGCGGCGCCGATCCCCCGGCTGGCACCGGATATCATTGCGACCCGCTCGTCACTCATGCCCATGTTTGCTCTCCCACGGTTTGCCGGCTCACGATTGCGCCACGATGCGCCGGTAAGTCCGGCGCAGTATGTCGATCAAGAGCCTGTGTTCTTCGTCGGTGATGTCGGAAAAGAATTCGCGTGATTGCTTGGTGACGATGGCACGCACACGTTTTGCCAGTTCGTGACCTTTTTCCGTGATGTAGAGTTCCTGGGCGCGGCTGTCGTCCGCCGACGTCTCGCGCGTAAGGAGATCATGTGCTTCCATCTGTTCGATCAGCCTGCCGGTCGCCGAGCGGTCTTTCAGGATGATTTGCGCGATGGTGGAAGGCCGGATTCCCGGATTGTCGTCGACCAGGAACAGGGTAGTGATCTTTCCCGTTCCGCGGGCGACGTCCAAACCTTCCAGCTTCTCGTCCAGATCGCGCGAGACGGCGAGATTGATGCTGCGGATGTAAAAGCTCAGCGTATCCTCCAGGACGTCGATATCGATGTCCTTGACGGAAATTGGCAGGGCCTTGGTCGGCGGCATGGCTCGGAACCTTTGAAAGGCAACGAAACGCCGTTCCCGCCACCCCTAATGCGTGGCATGCGTGGCAGGTCCATGATCGTCTGCGGCGGATCGTCGCTGGAAATTTCATGCTCATGAAAGGACGGATAGTGGATAAATGCAACTATTTTTTCGCCCAATCAGATAAAAAATAATCAGTGCGGAAGACTGCCCGTTTCTCAGGCATCAATCGCTGCTGGCGCGTGCACGAATGGTGGTAATTAAGCAGAAGCGGGCCGCATTCGGCGCCGCTATGCCTCGTTGGTGGACGTTTAGCCGACCGCTTCCCAGTCGCCGCCGGGGATGGCAGCCAACAGGTTTTGGGTATAGGCATGAGCCGGCGCACGGAAGATCTGCGAAGGCGGGCCACATTCGACGATCTCGCCCTTGTACATGACGGCGACTTCGTCACAGATCTGGCTGGCGACGCGCAGATCGTGGGTAATGAAGATCATCGCGACCTTGGTATCCTGCTGGATTTCGGCAAGAAGCTTGAGGATTTGCGCCTGGATCGAGACGTCGAGAGCGGAGACTGCCTCGTCAGCCACCAGCAGCACGGGGTCGAACATCAAGGCGCGGGCGATGCCGATGCGCTGGCGCTGGCCACCGGAGAACTCATGGGGAAAGCGGTCAAAGGCACCTTCGTCGAGGCCGACGCGCTTGAGAAGACGCAGCGCCTTCGCCTTGGCCTCATGCATCGACAGGCCGTGCGCCATCGGTCCAACGGTGAGAATGCGGCCGATCGTATGGCGCGGGTTTAGCGAGGCGAATGGGTCTTGAAAGATCATCTGTATATAAAGACGCAATGGCCGGAACTCGTCGTCTGACAACGGAGCGATATCGCGGCCATCGAAGAGAATCCGACCACTGTCCGAGCTCAAAAGCTTCAACAGGACGCGGCCTAGCGAGGATTTTCCGGAGCCGGATTCACCGACCACTCCCAATGTGCATCCCTTGCGGATCGAGAAGCTGACGTCGTTGACCGCCTGCACCGTCCGCGATTTTGACAGGAAGCCGCTTCCCGCTCGATAGGTCTTGTTGAGCTTATCGACTTCCAGCACCACGGGCGCTTCGGCAATGGTTTCGCGACCGGCGGTCGTCATGCGGGGAACGGCCGCGATAAGACGCTGCGTATAGGGATGAACAGGCGCATTCAGCACCTGCGCCGCCGGTCCCTGTTCGACAAGATGCCCCTTCTCCATGACGATCACCCTGTCGGCAATCTCGGCGACCACCCCGAAATCATGGGTGATGAACATGACGCTCATCTTCTTGCGCGCCTGTATCTTGCGGATCAATTCGAGGATTTGGGCCTGCGTCGTCACGTCCAATGCAGTGGTCGGTTCGTCGGCGATCAGCACATCCGGATCGAGCGCCAGCGCCATGGCGATCATCACGCGCTGACGCTGCCCGCCGGACAGCCGGAAGGGATATTGATGCTGGAGAAGATCCGGATCTGGCAGGCCGACTTCGCCGAGGAGTTCCTTCACCTTCTGTCGCCGGCTTTCCGGCGTGCCGATCTTATGAGCATCGAGAACCTCGATGATCTGGTCGCCGATCGTCATCAGTGGATTGAGTGCCGAGAGCGGGTCCTGGAAAATGATCGAAACGGCTCGTCCCCTCAGGCTTTGAAGGGTGGCAGCGTCGGCGCTTACGAGGTCCACGCCCTTGAAGCGGATCGTACCCGCCGTTACTCTTATGATGGATGGCAACAGGCCCATGATCGCATTCGCGGTCACCGATTTCCCCGAACCGGATTCACCGATGATGCAAAGGATCTCGCCTTGCATCAGGTCGAAGGTGATATCCTGCACGGCATGCACGCGTTCCATGTTCTTCGGGAGGCTGACCGTCAGACCGCGCACGGAAAGTACCGGCTCGTTCGGCAGGACTCTATCTTGAGTATCGGATGGGATCATGGAAGGCCTCCTTGCTCTGAACCAGCGAACACGCCCTCTCAGGGAGTGCTGACGAAATGCCAGAAGCAAGAAGAATGCCGGTATTGCTGCCCTCAAGGCAAGCGAAGGAAATTAATCGGCAGATTTTTGCCGTCCACCCGCGCTTCAGGCGATCAGTCGCAGCAACCTGTGGATATGGAAATCTCCGCCTATGCACATTTGCTATCGTTCAAACTGCTATCGTTCAAACGGTTCGCCGAGTGAGGCGACACCATTCAGCTTCAGGAGCCGGCGATCGACGGAGATGATGCCAAGGACGATGATCGTCACGAGATAGGGCAGGCATGCGAGCAATTGCGAGGAAATTGCGAGCCCGCTCGCCTGCGCCGCAAGACCCATCAGCGACACCGCACCGAACAGGCAGGCGCCCAGGAAAATCCTGGATGTCAGCCAGGTTCCAAAGACAACGAGGGCAATGGCAATCCAGCCCCGCCCGGCGATCATGCCGTCCGCCCAGAGCGGCGTATAGATCGTTGAGGCGTAAGCGCCGGCAAAGCCTGCCATCATGCCGCCAAACGTAACTGCCGCGAAGCGGATCGAGACAATGGGATAGCCGATAGCATGCGCAGCTTTCGGATTTTCACCGACGGCGCGAAGGATAAGACCGACCTTGCTATAGGCAAACATCGCCCATATGCCGACCGTCACGACAAGCGAGATCCAGACGACGATATCCTGGCTGAAGAGGCCCCCGACGACTGGAATTTGTGAAAGCCCGGGAATTGCGATCTTTGGCAAGGTGGTGACGGTCAGGCTCTCATAACTCTTGCCGAATAGTGCCGAGAGGCCCTGGCCGAGAATGCCGAGGGCAAGACCGGCAGCAACCTGGTTTGCGTTGAAGCCCAGTGTGATAGCGGCAAAAATCATGGAGAGGAGTGCACTTCCGAGACCGGCCGCAAGGAAGGCAAGAAGATGACCGCCGCCATGATAAACGACAATGAACGCGATGACGGCGCCAACGGCCATCAAGCCCTCTACGCCGAGGTTCAATACGCCCGCGCGCTCAGCAACAAGCTCGCCCAGGGCTGCCAGCAGAAACGGAGTTGCGGCTGCCAGCATGCCGGCTAGAATGAACTCGACGGCGCTCATGATGCGCTCCGGATGGGCACGGGGCGCCAGACGATGCGATAGCGCACGAAAGCCACCGCGATGAGATAGATGAGGAGCAGACTGCCCTGGAACACGCGGACGGCTGCAATGGGCAGATTGGCGGAGACCATGGCGTTATCGCCACCGATATAGAGCGCTGCCATGATGATCGCGGAGATGACGATGCCGATTGGATTGAGGCCGCCAAGATAGGCAACGATGATTGCCGCGTATCCATATCCGGTCGAGATCGAACGCTGCAGCTGGCCAAGCGGTCCGGCAACTTCAGCGGCGCCCGCAAGTCCGGCGGCCGCTCCGCCAATGATCAGCGAAAGCCAGATTGCCCAGCTCTCCTTGAAACCGGCATAGCTCGCCGCCCGGGGAGCCAGTCCGCCGACCTGCAATTTATACCCGGCGAAGCTCTTCTGCATGAAGATCCACGCCGCGATCGACAGGCCGACGGCAAGGATAAGCGAGACATTGACGCGGGTTCCCTCGAACAGGATCGGCACCATTGCGTCGTACTGGAACATGACCGATTGCGGGAAATTGAAGCCGCCGGGATCTTTCCATGGGCCGAGAAGAAGATAGTTGAGCAATTGCGCGGCAACGAAGCTCAGCATCAATGAGACGAGGATTTCATTGGCATTGAGCCTGACGCGCCAGAAGGCGGTGAGAGACGCCCATAGAGCACCGCCGAGAGTGCCGAGCAGCAGCATTGCCGGCCATATCCATTGGCCCGTTGCCTGCGGCATCCAGATGGGTATGGCGGAGGCGAAGATTGCGCCAAGAATGAATTGGCCCTCAGCGCCGATATTGAAGACCTTCGCGCGAAAGCCGATTGCGAGACCCTGTGCAATCAGAAGCAGGGGGCCAGTCTTGAGCAATACTTCCGAGAATGAGGCCCAGGAGACGAATGGTTCGATCAGCATGGCATAGATCACCGCCATCGGATCACGGCCCATCGCGACATAGAGGCCGAGATTGAGTGCGATGGTGACGATGAGGGCGATCGGCGGCGCGAGCAGCTTTGCGGCGAACGAGGCTCGATCGCGGCGGACAAAGCTGGGAAGGATTGCAGAAAAGGAACGGCTCATGCGAATGCCTTTTCGCCTTGGGGCTGTGCGCCGATCATGTATCGACCGATATCTTCAGCTTTTGTATCGCGGGTCACGAGTGGCAGGCTCAGCGTGCCGTGGTAAAGGACCTGAATGACGTCGCTAAGCTCGAACAATTCCTCGAGCTCTTCCGATATGACGAGAATTGCCATGCCTTGATTGCGCAGCTCGATCAGTCGCTTGCGAATGGCGGAAGCCGCGCCGACATCGACGCCCCAGGTTGGTTGCGCAAGAAACAGCAGTTTCGGGGCGAGCATGATTTCGCGCCCGACGATGAACTTCTGCAGGTTCCCCCCGGAAAGCGACCCGGCTTCAGCCTCCGGACCGCGCGTGCGCACGTCATAATCCCGGATGCACTCGTTTGCGAAATCCGTTGCCTTCGCTTTGTCGATGAGACCATGCTTGACGAGCTTCAAGGGATGGGCCGTCAGTAAGCTGTTGAGCGTTAAGGACATTTCGGGAACGGCGCCATGCCCGAGCCGATCCTCCGGAACAAAGGCAAAGCCAAGCTTCCGGCGGCTGGCGGCGTCGAGGCTGCCGACATCCTGTCCCATCATGAAGATCTGATCGCGTTTGTCTCGGGGCAGGGGCATTTCCCCTGAAATCAGGGCGGCAAGCTCCTTTTGCCCATTCCCGGAAATGCCGGCGATGCCCAGAATCTCGCCGCTGCGCACCGTCAGGCTGATCATGGAGAGCGGCATGCCAAAGGGATCGTCCGGCCGGTAGTCGAGGCCGATGATTTCCAGGCGCTTTTCACCCTCGGCCAAAGTCAAGGCCGGTATCGCTTCCGGCATATCGCGGCCGATCATCATGCGGGCGAGATCATGGGCGTCGTGTTCGCGCGGATCCACATGCCCGGTCACGTGTCCGCCGCGCAGGATCGTAGCCCGGTCGCACAGGGATTGGATTTCTTCCAGCTTATGCGAGATGAAGAGGATCGACACGCCGCGATCGCGCAGCCGGCGCAGCGTGTCGAACAGCTTCTCGACGGCTTGCGGCGGCAGGACCGATGTCGGCTCGTCGAGGATCAGCAGCTTCGGATCGGTCATCAGGCACCGGATGATTTCCACTCGCTGCCGCTCGCCGACCGACAGTTCATGCACATGCGCCAACGGATCGACTTCGAGACCGAATTCGTCGCCCAATGTGCGGATGCGTTGCGCAAGTTCCGCCCTGCTGCCGGAGACGATCAGGCGAATATTCTCGACGACCGTCAGGCTCTCGAACAGCGAGAAATGCTGAAAGACCATCCCGATGCCGGTACGCCTCGCCTCCGCAGGGGAGGCAAGGCTCAAGGGCTTTCCATGCCAGGCAATGGTGCCTTCGTCCGGTTGTTCGACGCCGTAGATCAGCTTCATCAGCGTCGATTTGCCGGCGCCGTTTTCTCCGAGGATGGCATGGATCGAGCCCGGGGCTACGTCCAGATCGATATGCTTGTTGGCATGGACCTGGCCGTAGCTTTTGGAGATGCCGCGCAGCGACAGCAGCGGAATGGTCATGAGCGACTTACTTCGGCAAAGGCGTCTTCACACCTTTGACATGCCAGTCCATCGCGACGATCTGGGCATCCGTCAGTGTCGCGCCCGAAGCCGCTCCTTCGCTGCCATCGGCCTTGGTGATCGGGCCGGTGAACGGCGAAAAGCCGCCGCTTGCGATCTTACCTTCGATTTCCTTGATCTTGGCCATGGTGTCGGCCGGGATTGCCGGGCTCCAGTCGACGACTTCGACGACCTTGTCCGCGACGCCGAGGAAAGCGTTGGCACCCTTGAAGGTGCCGGCGAGATGGGCATCGACCGATGCCTTGAAGAAGGGCGACCAGTCCGTCGACACGCAGCCGAGATAGGTTTTCGGCGCATATTTCTTCATCGAGGAGTTCAGGTTGAAGGCATAGACGCCGGCTTCCTCGCAGGCTGAGATGACCGAGGGCGTATCCTGGGCGTTCGAGAAGATCACGTCGCAGCCCTGCGAGATCAAGGCCTTGGCGGCCTCCTGTTCCTTGGCCGGATCGAACCAGGAATTGACCCAGACGACCGATACCTCGATGTCAGGCTTCACGGCCTGCGCGCCGAGCGTGAAGGCGTTGATGGATGTGATCAGTTCGGGAATGGCGAATGCGGAAACCGAACCGAGCTTGCCGGTCTTGGAAACGGCGGCCGCTGCCATGCCGAGCAGGTAGGTTCCTTGGAAATACTTGGCGGCGAAGGGCGAGAAATTCGGCGCGACCTGGAAGCCGGAGGCATGCAGGACGGTCACCTTCGGGTTGCGGCGGGCAATCTGAAGCGCGCCGTTCTGATAGCCGAAGGAGCCGGCGATCAGGAAGTGGTTTCCGTCGGCGACCGTCTTGTTCATGATACGGTCGGCATCCGGGCCTTCGGCGATGTTCTCGATCACGGTTACCTTGACCTTGTCGCCATAGGCGGCCTTGATCGGATCAAGCCCTGCGGCCAGCGCATGACCCCAGCCGACATCGCCGATCGGCGAGGGCACGACGAGCGTAATGCCGAGCGGTTCGGCGGCGGCAAAGGCGGAGCGACCGGTAAAGGCCGTTGCGAGGCCTGCGACGGCCGCGCTCTTCATCAATGTTCTGCGGGTCAGATTCTTCTGCATCCCAGTTCCCCTTTTTGGCTTTCAGAATTCTACTGTTGCAAGAGCAGCTTCGGCCGCCGCAAACAGCGCGGCCTCATCCAGTCCGGTGAATTCACCGCCTTGCCAGACGATGCGTCCGTTGATCATGGTCAGATCGGTGGGCATGCCGATCCCGACCTTGGCAATCAGGCTCAGCGGATCGTGTCGTGTGCCGACATAGTCCATTCGCCGCGTATCGATGGCGAAGAGATCGGCGGCCATACCCGGGGCAAGTCGCCCGATATCTGTGCGTCCGAGCAGGCTTGCGCCTCCGCTTGTCGCATATCGCAGGAAGTCAAGCGGGGCAGGAACGGCGTGCGCGCGCGTCGAGGCTGTCAGGCATTGCAGCATGTAGGCGGAATGGATGCAGTGCATGAGGTTGGAGTTGTCATTCGATGCCGCTCCATCGCAGCCGAGGCCGATGCGCAGGCCGAAAGCCTGCATCGCCGGAATATCGGTCACTTCGGCGCCGACTAGGTAAACCGGCTCGGGGCAATGGGAAACGCCGGTGCCGCTTGCCGCCATCTTGCGCAACTCGTCATGCGTCAGTTCCCAGCAATGGGCATAGAAGGTGTCGGGACCGGCAAAGCCCAATTCCGCGCAGTAGTCGACCGTGCGCATGCCATGCCGCGCCTCGATGACAGGGCTTTCGCCTTCGCCGACATGGGTATGCAGCTGAACGCGGCGATCACGCGCCAGCGCGACCGACTCGACGAAGGTTTCGCGATAGCAATTGACCGGCTGGCAGGGTGCGACCACTACCTGGCGCATGCTGAAGGGGCTGGCATCGTGATAGCTATCGATCAGCCGCGCGCAGTCGGCGATGAATTCGTCGGTGGTTTCGAGCATGGCATCCGGGATCGTCGACCCCTCGGACTTCGGCAGGGTGTTGCCGCCACGGCCTGCGTGAAAGCGCATACCGAGCAATTCTGCCGCCTCGAACTGGCGATCGATCAGGCGCTTTCCGGCATGGCGGGGAAAGCAATATTGATGGTCGAAGGCGGTCGTGCATCCGTGCTTGATCATCTCGGCCATGGCGGTGACCGAAGAATGATAGAAGCAGTCTTCCGTCAGCCGAGAGAAGATCGGATAGATCCGGTCGAGCCATTCGATGACCGAAAGCTTCGTCCAGTCGAGGTCGGCCCGGTTGCGCACGAAGCACTGAAAGAAGTGGTGATGGGTGTTGACGAGCCCCGGATAGACGAACCAGCCGGATGCGTCCTGGACGATGGTGCCTTCGGGCAAGGCGTTCTGCGACAGGTTCTCCCTGATCGCCTGAATGGCCGGCCCCTTGGTGAGCAGGTCGACGTTCCGGCGCACGCTCGGCCCATTGCCCTCATCGACGATAACTGCAGCGCAATTCTTCAGGAGATAACCGGTCATTCCATCATGCCTCTGCTGCCGGATGCGGATCGGGTTTCAACTCATGCAGGCGATGAATGCCGGGCATTTCGATGAAACCGGGTAGGCTGCGGATGGCGCGCATCCAGAGGCGGATCAAGGGATAGGGATCAAGCGGGATGCCGCCGTCAGGCGCAAGCGCGACATAGGGAAAGCAGGCGATATCGGCGATCGTCGGCTCACTTGCCGCAAGAAACCGCATGCCGCGCTCGCGTTGTTCGAAGAGGCCCGCTTCGAGCTCGCGCAGGGCAGCAATCCCTTGAGCCTGTAGAAGTTTGATATTGCCCGGGCGCAGAAGCATTTCGTGGAGCCGCGCGCCGCCAAGATTGGCGGTCAGACGATGCGAGAAGGAAAGCCATTGCTGCACGCGTGCCGCCTCCTGCGGCGAACTCTGCCCCAGCCATTCCGGTGCGCCGCTGGCAGCGAGATAGGCAAGCATTGCCGAGGATTCGGTGAGCACAAGATCGCCATCCTCGAGGATCGGGATGGAACCCGCCGGATTGAGCGCCAGAAGCTCCGGCCCGCGATGCTCCGCGCCGGGATGGAAGTCGACCGGCCGGATTTCGAGCTTGATGCCGAGGATCGCGGCCATCAGCCGGATCTTGTAGCAACTCGGCGATAGAACATAATCGTAGAGTTTCATTGTGCGACCAACTGTGCGCCGTAGGTATAGTTGTGGCGCTTGAGCCATCGCCGGTAGGCGACCGAGGTGAGATCTGCCCTTGTTGGAATTTCCATGCCGGGATCGAGCGGAAGAAGCGCGGGTATCTGGTTTTCGAGGATCGAACGATCCTGCAGGAAGATCGTCTGTTGAAAGTGGATGAGGTCCGTCATGGGCGTTTCATCATCGAAGAGCGCCATCCAGGGCCATACGTCGCAAAGGTCTTCGGCAAGAGGCTGGACGAATAAGGTGATGACGTCCCATTCGCTGGGGCGCGGAGGGCATGTCTTGTAGAGGACCGAACAGGTCGGGGCCGGCACGCGGTACATATATTCGGTCGTAATGCCGCCGGTCGCAGATTTTGCAGCCTGCGGCTGGTAGAACTTCACCTGCGTTGCCCAGACTTCATCCACACCCTCACGGATCTCGACCTTGTAATTTTCGACCTCCGTATGTGGTTCCGCACCGAGGATGTCAGTATGGACGAAGGGAAAATGCGCGATGTCGAGAAAGTTCTCCACGGCGCGAAGCGGCGAACAGCGCACGCGGACCACGCCGACATCGACGAAGCGCCGACCCGGCTGATCGGCCTCAGGAATGGCAAAAAGTTCTTTCTCCGGGTTGCCGAGGGAGGACCAGACATGGCCATACCGGACACGGATCGGGAGGGCTCTTCCCTCGGCGGTCGTCACACGCGCATTGCCATCCTGATCGCGCGCGACCTCGATCGCCTCGCCCATCAGCCAGGTCTTGCTTCCCTTCTCGCTGAGCTGGCTGAAAAGGCCGACCGGATACCATTCATCGATCATCGCGCCGCCATTCATCATGCGTTCTCCCTTTGGCGCTCTTCCGCGGCACGGCGGATGGATTCGACAATGCGGGACGCCGCAATGCGGTCTGCCGGGCTCCGATCCCTATCGATCAAGAGAAGAAGGAGCGTATGTTTTCCCTGGGGTGCCAGCAGCAGCCCGATCCAAGGAAATTGAGGTAGGCGAACCAGCCTCCTTGTATCATTCTTTGCCCCTGCCGCAGCTTCGATCTCCGCGACACCCGTTTCAACGATCAGGGAGCGCAGCGGGATGAATTCGTCGAGGTGAGGAGGCGGTGTTGCCGGTTGTCCGGCTGCCACCCATAGAACACCATCTGCTTCTTCCACCTGCTGGACGGCGACACGGATGGTTTCCGGCGGAACAAGATCGGGATGGGCCGGAATGCGAATGCATCCGCCTGACGGCGAATAGCTCCACCCGTGATAGATGCAGGAGAGTGCCTCGCCGCGGACGAAGCCATGTGACAAGCTCATTCCGCGATGTGGACAGCGATCGGATGATGCGGTTGCGCGACCCGACTGACTGCGCCAAAGGGCAATCGGGCCAACCGATGTCCAGGCCGGCATGACGGTTCCTGGTGGCAGATCGGAGGAAAGGGCGACTGGCGCCCAGGATCCGGCCCCATCAAATGGCATGGTCTCAACTCTCTAATTTCACCAATGGCTTAGCGCCGCTGGTCATAGGCAGGCACTGATGCCTGCATCCCCTTAGCGTTCAAAGATTTTGCATAAATAATTCGCATTGGCAACAATGATTAAATAAAAGGCAATAGATCAGAAATTCCTAAGATGCGATGTTTCCGGCCCATTCATGACCCTGCGTTGAATCTCCTCAACCCAGACGTCGATCGGACCGAGTGAGCAGCCCATTTCCAGCATGTCGATCAGTTCCACAGGTCCGGTGACCTCAAGTTCGATCCGGGCCGCATCGGAATGGAAGAATGTCTGCGCAAGTCCGAGCTTGTTGGCGTGACGCCGGATCCACGGGACGAATGAGGCTGCGTTAAGGTCGCCCAGTATCGTCATGCGCTCCCGAAATTCACCTTGCGGCACGTGCATTCGCCAATGATCCCTGCCTTGCATCAAGATGACAGAATAACCGCTTCATGGGTTTGCGAAAGGGGGCATCTCCCAAAACAATGCTCCGCCGTCCCTGTGGGCAGCGGAGCTTGAGGCTGTGTCAATTCTTGACGGTGTCTTCCAGGAAGAATCGGCCAAGCGGGTTTTGATGGAAATTATCGATATTCTTGCGCGCGACGTTGATATACGGGCTGTAATATAGGTCGATCCAGTTGACGTCGTCCTTCGCCATCTTCTGCAGATCAATATACATCTGCTCGCGCTTCTTCGGATCCAGCTCCAGCCGCGCCTTGGCGACGAGGTCCTTTACCGCATCATTCTTGTAGTTGGTCATATAGTTGTTGTTGGAATCGTGGCCGAGAACGAAGGTCGTCTTCTGGTCCGGATCGAGAATATCGTTGGTCCAGTAGTTGACGGAAATGTCGTAGTCGCCAGCGATGGTCATGTCCCATTCCTGGCTGGGGTCCACCTTTTGCAGGTCGGCAGTAATGCCGGCCTTGGCGAGTTGCTGCTGGACCAGCACGGCCGTCTGTTCATCCACTTCATCGCCGGCGCGAATGAGGTATTTTAACGTGAGATTGGAGACGCCGGCCGCCAAAAGCATCTGCTTGGCCTTTTCCGGATCGTAGGGGCGTTGCGGATTATCCGCATAGTAATACAAGGCGCCCTTGGGAATGTAGGAATTGGCGACGGTGCCCTGATGGAAGGTAACGGCGTCGACGATCGCCTTCTTGTCGATCGCCATGTCGAGAGCCTGGCGGACTTCCTTCTTGCCGAGATCGCCATGGGCGTGGTTGATCAGCAGGTGATCCTCACGCGTGGAAGGATCGATCAGCACGTTGAGGTTTGGGTCCTTTTTCAGCTCGTCGACACGCGAGAACGGAACGAAAATGGCGGTATCGAGCTGGCCGGCCTGGACGTTCAGCATGCGGGTGTTGTCGTCCGGTACGGAGATCCATTCGACGCCGTCGAGTTTCACGCGGTCGGCTTGCCAGAAATTCGGGTTCTTCTTCAGGATGATGCGATCGCCGCGGCGCCATTCCTCGACGGAGAAGGCGCCGGAGGCGATTGGCTTTTCCGCATAGGCATCCGGCCCCATCGATTCCATCCCGGCCTTCGAGATGACCGATGCGTTCGGCAACGCCAGCGTTGAAAGGAAAGGCGCCGATGCATGTTTGAGCTTGATCGTCAGCGTGTGCGGATCAGTCGCGACGGCGGTATCGATCACCTTGTATGAGTCGCTCCAGAGCGATGCCTTGTCGTCGCGGATGCGCAGCAGGCTGAAGGCTGCATCGTCAGCCGTCAGCGGCGAGCCATCGGAAAACTTCGCATCGCGAATCTTGAAGACATAGGTGAGACCGTCATCCGAGGTCGTCCAGCTTTCCGCGAGACCCGGCTCCAGCTTCGTGCCCGTCTTGTCGACGCGCACCAGCACGTCGTAGACGTTGGAGAACACCCAGTTGTCGATATTCTGCGCTGTTTTGATCGGATCGAACGTCGTCGAATCCTCACGGCGGCCGATGGTCAGCACGCCGGCGGCTTCGGCATAGCTTGCGCTCAGCGTCAACCCGGCGAGAATGGCGGCAAGCCCGATTGTCTTCCACTTATTGGTCATGAATTCGTTCCCTTCGTTGTTATCGCATGCGTTTGGCTGATTGGGTCTGCCCGGCGGGTGCCGTATTGCGTTCGCCGTACAAAGGCTTGTCCGGATCGA
The DNA here is from genome assembly GCF_009176305.1 of Martinezella dioscoreae. Taxonomy (GTDB): domain Bacteria; phylum Pseudomonadota; class Alphaproteobacteria; order Rhizobiales; family Rhizobiaceae; genus Rhizobium; species Rhizobium dioscoreae. The sequence goes on from NZ_BLAJ01000002.1 coordinate 853,551, forward strand.
TATCGGGAATCGCTGCGATGAGCGCTGCGGTATAGGCATGTTTCGGGCGAGAGAAGATCTCCTGCGAGCGGCCTTCCTCGACGATCTCGCCGCGATACATCACGACCGTCCGCTCACAGAGATCGCGCACGATCGCGAGGTCGTGCGCGATGAAGATCAAGGTCAGGCTCATCCGGCGCGTCAATTCGCGGAAGAGATCGATGATCTGCGCTTGGATAGTGACATCAAGGGCAGCCACGCATTCGTCGGCGATGATGAGCTTCGGGTCGACAGCAAGCGCCCTTGCAATGCCGGCGCGCTGGCATTGGCCGCCACTCATGCTGCGCGGCTTGCGATCGGCGAATTCCCGTTCCAGGCCGACGAGATCGAGCAATTCGCCGATGCGCGCGGGGATGTCGGCCTTTGCGACCTTGCCGTGGACTTTCAGCACTTCGGCAAGCGTCTGGCCGATCGTCAGGCGCAGGTTGAGCGCGTTGAACGGGTCCTGGAAGACCATCGCGGTTTCGCGCCGGAGCCTTGCGAGGCCGAGCCTTTTCTGCTGGGTCAGATCGATGCCGTCGAAAGTGACATGGCCGGAGGAAATCGGGGTGAGGCCGAGAACGGCGCGCGCAAGCGTGCTCTTGCCGCTGCCGGATTCTCCCACAATGCCGATGGTTTCGCCCGGCATGATCTGCAGGCTGACGCCGGAAACGGCGCTGACCGTCTTTGCGCCGCTGCCCCTATAGAAGCCGCCGCCGACCCTGAAGTCTACACGCAGGTCATCGATTTCAAGCAGCGGCTTGGCTGACGTTTTCGGCCGGGTTGGTTCCGGCTGCGTCATTGCCGCTTCGTCGGGCAGGGAAGGGTGGCTGTTGATCAGATCGATCGTATAGGGGTTTTCAGGCCGGCTGAGGATCGTCCTTTTGGGACCCTGTTCGAGCAGCCGGCCGTTGCGCATGACGGCGATCCTGTCGCAGGTCTGGGCGACGATGCCGAGATCATGGGTGATGAGGATGATCGAAAGCCCGCGCTTGTCGCGAATGTCGATCAGAAGCCGCAGGATCTGCGCCTGAATGGTGACGTCGAGCGCCGTCGTCGGCTCATCGGCAATCAGGATCTTTGGATTGCAGGAGAGTGCGACGCCGATCATGGCGCGCTGCCGCATCCCGCCGGAAAACTCGTGCGGATAGCTGTCATACTGTCTTTTGGGATCGGGAAAGCCGACCTGCTCAAGGATTTCGGTCGCGGCTGTGCGCGCCTTGCGCGTTGTGAGCCCTTGATGGTAGCGGATGCCTTCGGCGATCTGGTCGCCGATGCGCATGACGGGATCGAGATGGCTCGTCGGATTTTGGAAGATCATCCCGATCTCGCCGCCACGCACCTCAAGCATCTCGGCATCGCTGATTTCCGTCAGTTCCCGCCCTTCGAGGCGAATGGAGCCGCTTTCGATTTTCAGAAGCGACGAGGGCAGCAGACGCACCAGCGAACGGCACAGGAGGCTCTTGCCGGAGCCGCTTTCGCCGACGAGGCCGAGAATCTCGCCCTTGCCGAGATCAAGCGAAATGCCGTCGATCAGCGTGCGGGTGCCGCCATCAAGGCTGGCCTTCACCACCAGATCGCGGACGGAGAGGACGGGCGCGCTCATTCATGCACCCCGAGCAGTTCGCCGAGTGCATCGCCCAGCATGCTGAAGCCGAAGGCGAGGCAGACGATGGAAAGGCCGGGAAACAGCGTGATCCACCAGGCCGTGGTGATGAAGCTCTGGCCTTCCGCCACCATGACGCCCCATTCGGCAAGCGGTGGCTGAACGCCGAGGCCGAGATAGCTGACGGCCGCGCCGCTCAGGAGCACGAGCACGGCGTCCGACATGGAAAAGACGATGGAGCCGGCAATGGCGTTCGGCAGCAGATGGCGGAACATGATCCGAGGACGGCTGAAGCCGAGACTGACGGCGGCAACGGCATAGTCGCTGCTCTTCAGCACCAGCATCTGCGCACGGATGAGGCGAGCATAGGAGACCCAGCCGACAAGGGCCATGGCGATATAGAAGCTGCTCAATCCCGGTCCGAGAATGGCGATGATCGACAGCATCAGCACCAGGAAGGGGAAGGCGAGAATGATATCGACGATGCGCATGAAGAGCGCATCGACTATGCCACCGAAGAAGCCGGCGATGGTGCCGATCGTAGTGCCGATCAGAATGGGGAAGAGTACGCCGATGACGGCGATCTGCAGGTCGATGCGCGTACCCCAGATGACGCGGGAAAGAATGTCTCGTCCGAAATTGTCCGTGCCGAACGGATGCAGGAACGACGGCGCTTGCAGGCGCATGTCGGCATTCTGGAAGATCGGATCATAGGGCGCGACGAGTGGTGCCGAAATCGCCAGAAGAAGGAAAAACAGAAGGATGCCGCCACCGAGCGTCAGCGTCAGGTGCTTCCCCAAAAACCTGTTCCAGCCGAGGGAAGCCGTTGCTGTTGTGTCGATGCTCATAGCTTCACCCGAGGATCGACGGCGACCGTGACGATATCGGCGAGGAAATTGACCAGCACCGTGGCGCAGGCAAACACCATCGCAACACCCTGAACGACCATGTAGTCGCGCGAGAAGATGGCGCGCACCAGCAGTTGCCCCATGCCGGGCAGGGCAAAGACGCTTTCGACGACGACCGTGCCGCCGATCAGCCAGCCGATGTTGACGGCGAGCAGGTTGATAGTCGGCACCAGCGAGTTCGGCACGACATGCCGCCAGAAGACGATGCCCTCCGGCATGCCGCGAGCGCGGGCCGCAGTCGCCACATCCGATTTAAGAGATTCGATCATCGCCGCCCGCAAGCTGCGCGTCAGCACGGTCGAAAGCGACAGCGCGACCGTCAGGGCCGGCAGGATGAGATGGGCGATCTTCTCGCCGATCGTCGAGCCGTAGCCCGAGACCGGCAGCATCCCGAGTTGAACGCTGAACAGGATGATCAGCATCAGCCCCAGCCAGAAGGGCGGGAAACCGATGCCGAAGGTCGAGACCACGCGCACGATGTGATCCGGTGCGCGCCCGACATTGCGTGCGGCAATCGCCGACATAGGCACGGCAATCAGGATCGACAGGATGACGCTCGAGACGACCAGCGAGACGGTCGGTTCGATCCGCGTCGAAATCAGCGGCAGCACGTCGATCTTGTAGAGGATCGATTTGCCCATCTCGCCATTGCCGAGATTTCTGATGAAATAGAAATATTGCAGCCACATCGGCTGATCGAGGCCGTATTGCGCGCGAATGCTGGCAAGCGCTGTCGGGGTGGCGCGTGTGCCGAGGATATTGCGCGCGGGATCGCCGGGAATGAGGCGGACCAGAACGAATGTGATGACGCTGATGCCGAAGAGGACAGGCAGGAACTGCAGCGGTCGCGTCAGTACGAATCTATAGCGATGCATGGCGGCGATCGCCCCCTTGTCGTCGGTGGGATTGGATCACCTTAGCTTGCATCAGCTTGCCCTATGCCGCGACAGGAAGTCGAGGAGCGCCGGATAGTAATCCCACGGGTTCTCATAGAAAGGCATGTGGCTGGCATTGGCGAAGACCTTGAGTTCGGCATCCTTCAAGGCACGCTTCATCCTGAGCGCACAGGCCGGCGTCAATTCGTCATGTTCGCCCGCCGTGATCAGCACCGGCATGGCAAGCTGCGGAAGGTCCGGAATGCGGTTCCAGTCCTTGAGATTGCCGATATAGAGAAATTCATTCGGCCCCTGCATCGTCTCGTAGGGACCCATGTTCCAATCGTCGAGCGAGCGGCGGACGGGTGCCGGCCATTCCGGCAGACGGCAGACATGGCGATAATTGAGGATGGTGACGGCGGCGAGATATTCGGGGTGATTATAGGTGCCCTGCGCCTCGTGCTTCTGCATCATGGCGACCGTTTCCGGACCGAGTGCCGCGCGCAGCCGCTCCAGCTCGGAAATCAGGTGCGGCATATCGGCGACGGTATCTTCGAGGATCAGCGTCTTGAGGTTCTCGGGATAGGTCAGGGCATAGTCAATCGCCAGCCAGCCGCCCCAGGAGTGACCGAGCATGTGGACCTTGCCGAGGCCGAGCGCCTTGCGGACGGTTTCAGTCTCCTCGACATAGCGGCCGATGGTCCATAGACCCTTGTCTGTGGGACGGTCGGAGGCGCCGGTGCCGAGCTGATCGAAAGCGACGACCCTGTACCCCTTGTCGATCAGGCAGGAATGCGCCTCGCGCAGATAGTCGCAGGGCAAGCCTGGGCCGCCATTCAGGCAGAAGACCGTCTCCGGCCCGCTGCCAAAGCTGTAGGCGACCACCTTGTAGCCATCGACCTCGACGACATGACGCGCCTCCGGCTCAATTTCACGCCACATTGATAACTCCGGCGAAAGACTCTGCTTGCTCAATATTTGAGCATGGCTAAATTTTTACCTTAAACCGCGCTCGGCACCAGCTATAAGAAGTGATAGGTTGGGAGGTCGCAGGCTCAGACGGGAACCGCTGCATGTTCGATCAAATCGGAACCATCAGGCGCCAGTTCACGGCGCATCAGACGCTGGACGGGCGTATCGATCATATCTTCGAGAGCATGAAGGCGATCGGTTTCGAGGCTTTGATCTACGATTATTCGCCGGTGCCCTACGACCTAGACGGCAAGATCATGATCCCTTCGCTTCTGAAGCTCAGGAACATCTCCGACGACATGTATGAATATTGGTTCGATCGCGGTTATTTCCGCATCGATCCCGTACAGCAAGTGGCGCTACGGACTTCGGCGCCGTTCTTCTGGAATTACGATCCCGATGCCGATACGCTGATCAAGCGCTTCATGAGCGAGGACACGGTTCCCGTCGCGCGATACCTGAGCGAGCGCGACATGTCGACGGGTGTCACTGTGCCGGTGCACATGCCGCGCGGCGATTATGCGACGGTCACCGGAATTCGATTTGGTGCCAACAAGGAGTTCGAACGCGACGCCCTGCGCTATATCGCCGATTTCAACCTGCTTGCGCATGTCTTCCACGAGACGGCCTATTCGCTCTTCGATACCGCAGCGCTGAGTGTCGGCAAAATCCGGCTGACGGAGCGTGAGAGGGAATGCCTGCGCTATTCCGCCGAGGGCTATTCCGCCAAGGAGATCTCGCGCATCATCGATCGCGCGGTGCCGACCGTCGTCATGCACTTGAATGCCGCGGCAAAGAAGCTAGGCGCCAAGAACCGCACGCAGGCAGTCGTCCGGGCCACGCATTATCGCCTGCTGGACGCACAGCCATCCTATAACTTGTGATAGCTGCCGTACCCGTTTCGGCCGCGTTATGGTCTGGTCCATCGAAGCCTGGAGATGGAGAGATACGTGGCCGCAATCCCGACGCAGGAAGCCTTTCTGCCCTTCCGTGAATACCGGACATGGTACCGCATCACCGGCTCGCTCGATTCCGGCAGGCTGCCGCTCGTCGTCGCCCATGGCGGGCCGGGCTGCACTCATGACTACGTCGACAGCTTCAAGGGCATTGCCGAAATCGATGGCCGCGCCGTCATCCACTATGATCAACTCGGCAATGGCAAGTCCACGCGCCTGCCGGAGAAAGGCCCCGACTTCTGGACGCCGGCGCTTTTCCTCGATGAGCTGGATGCGTTATTAAGGCATCTCGGCATTCAGGAGCGCTACGCCTTTCTCGGGCAATCCTGGGGCGGCATGCTGGGTGCCGAACATGCGGTGCGTCGACCAAAGGGTCTCAAGGCGCTCGTGATCGCCAATTCGCCGGCCAACATGCATACCTGGGTGGCGGAAGCGAACCGCCTTCGCGAGGAGCTGCCGCAGGAGGTGCAGGACACGCTGCTGAAGCACGAACGGGCTGGCACGATCACCGATCCGGAATATATCGCCGCTTCCCGCGTCTTTTACGATCGCCATGTCTGCCGTGTCGTGCCTTGGCCGGAGGAGGTTGCTCGCACCTTCGCCACCATGGACGAGGACAATACCGTCTACCGCAATATGAACGGCCCGACCGAGTTTCACGTCATCGGCACCATGAAGGATTGGACGATCGAAGACAGGCTTGCCCTTATCGAAGCACCGACCTTGCTGATTTCGGGCAAGTATGACGAGGCGACGCCGCTGGTGGTCAAGCCCTATGTCGATGGCGTGAGGGGTTGCGAGTGGGTGCTCTTTGAAAATTCGAGCCATATGCCGCATGTCGAAGAGAAGGATCTTTGCCTGAAGACGGTTTCAAGTTTCCTGGAGCGGCATGACTGATCGTTGGGCCTTAACAGTGTAGCTAATCCCGATGCCAGGCTCGCTTCTTCCGCGTGGACCAATCGGATTCCATAGCGGAATAGCGCGCTGTCCTAGATCGGTTTGTGGAGCATAGGGCGGCCGTTGTCGAAGCTCTTGCGCCCCTTTTTCCAGCCGGCAATCACTCGGGCAATCTCGCGCACGGCCGCACCGGGGCCGGCACTGTCGAGGAGCACGATCGTCGCTTCGTCGCCGGCCTGCAGACGCGTGCTGCCGTCGCGTTGGCCCGCTGCCATTCCGCTCACCATGTCGAAAGCCAGGCTCATATCTTCGTCACGCGAAAGCTGGGCGACATTGGCGTAAAGATTGGCCATGCGAATGAGCGAAGCGTCGCCATAGGGCGTGAAGGGATTGAGAATATTGTTGGTCGCGATGGAGGTGACGACCCCTCTTTTTGCGAGCAGATGGGCCGGCGCTACGCCACGTGGAATCAGCCGGTCTTGACCTCGGCCCATGAGGAACAAATCGGTCGCCGGAAGCACCGATAAAGCGATCCCTGCTTTTACCAGGTCGTTGGCAATGGCAAGAATCTGCGCCTGTGGCATGGCCGACAGATTGGTGACGTGGCCGATCGATACGCGGCCCTGCCAGCCATGACGGAGCGTCGCGTCAATCACGTCAGGCAGATCGGTTCGATCCGGATCGAGACTGAAATCGAGATGAAAGTCGACCGCGACATTGTGCTTTACGGCAAGGGCAAAAATCATGTCCACGTGCCGGCCGGGGGAGGGATCTGTATAGGGGCAGCCGCCGACCAGATCTGCACCATCGGCAAGTGCTGCGTCGAGCATATCGTATGTTTGGGGTTCGTTCGTAAGCCCGTCCTGGGCAAAGGCACAGATTTCGATGTCGATCGCGAAGGCATAATCCCGACGGAGACGCTTGATCGCTTCAAAGGAGCGGAAGCCCGCGCGCGGATCGATTTCGACGAAGGTGCGCATCCGCGTCGTGCCATGGGATATCGCTTTCTCCACGACGCGCGCAGCGCGCGAATAAACATCGGCTTCTTCGAAGCCTGCCTTCGCTTTGGCGACTTCCCGCACGGCCTCAGTCAGTGTCCCCTCGCACATTGCGCAACGATCGAGAATGCAGGCCTTGTCGAGATGAATGTGGGTATCGACAAATCCGCCAAAGGCGAAGCTTCCCCCGCCGTCTACGTTCGATACTGCGTCACATCGAATGCGGGGTTCGATGGCTGCAATCCGGTCATCCCGCACGCCGATGTCGACGAAATCGCCATCTTCTACAACACGGACATTTCGAATGATGAGATCGAACGGTTGGCCGTTGGCGCTCACAGCAGGATCGCGCCTCCGTCGCTCCGCGGATCATGCGCGCCGTCAATCGCCCCGTCTTCGCCGATGCGGATGATACCGGCTTGGCCCCCAAGTGGACTGAAGGCGTCGATGGTGGAGATCTCATGCCCCATGGCTGCGAGGGCAGAAACCGTTTCGGCGCCAATATTTTCCTCGATCTTTAAGCTATCCCGACTGTCGGAAAATGTGCGGCCGAGCAAGAAGCGCGGGCGTGCGAGTGCTGCAGCGGGATCAAGGCCGTGGTCGATCAGCAGGCTGAGCAGCAGCGACAGGGTCTGGGGTTGACCGTCCGCGCCCTGTGTGCCGTAGACCAGATGCGGACGCCCGTCCTTCAGCGCAAGGCCCGGGTTGAGCGTATAGAAAGGACGCTTTCCCGGTTGGATGCAATTGGGATTTACCGGATCGGTGCTGAAGGCCGCCCCTCTGTTTTGCCAGAGGAGGCCAGTGTCGCCGACCACTACGCCGCTGCCCCAGTCGAAATAGAGGCTTTGCAGCAGAGAGGCGCATCTTCCATTGGCATCCACGGCGGCAAGCAGCGCTGTATCGCCGTGTCGATAATCTTGTGGCCAAGGCAGGGCTCGTGCCGGATCGATCGCCGCAGCCTTGGCGGCAAGGCGCATTGGATCGAGGAGGTATTTCGAGGCGTCCTCGGCGAAACGAGGATCGGCGATCGCATGCCGATCGAGGAACGCCTGTTTCACGGCTTCGACCAGCGCATGATAATAGGCTGGACCGTCAGGTCGGAAATTCGCCATCGGCAGATGGTCGAGCACACCCATGATGGCGAGGGTGGTTATTCCTTGCGTCGGAGGGGGTGGAGCAAGAAGTATCGTGTCGCGATACGCCTGCTGGAGAGGAGCCGCGACATCAGTCCGCGTGGCAGCAAGATCTGCGGCCGAAAGAGGAGAGCCGGCCTCGGCAAGCCCGTTTACAATTCGACGGGCGAGAGCCCCCTCATAGAATTCGCGGGTGCCGTGACGCGCTATGGCTTTGAGCGTCTGCGCCAAGGCAGGCTGGTGCTGGATGCCGCCGGACTGGAAGAGCCCGGTAAAGCCCGGCCAGCCCTCCAGTTCATCGCGCCGGAATTCGTACCAGAAGGCTTGCGACCTGCTGACTTCGAAGCCGGCGTCCGCCAGTGCGATGGCGTCATCGAGAAGGGCCGGCAATCGCTCCGTGCCGCCCCATTCGTCGGCGGAATAGGCAAGCACTTTCTCCCAACTATCCACGAGGCAGGCCGTCGTCAGGGTAGAGGCTGCGCCCCGCAAAAGTATGTCTCCACGCGGAATGGCCGCAGCCGCCTGCCCGATGCCGAGGAAAGTCTGTGCATTGCCTATTTCGTCCGCCACCAGCCAGACAGCGTCACCGCCCAGCCCGCAGAAATGGGGGTAGGTTACCGATAGAGCCGCTCCGGCCGCGACCAATGCCTCAATCGCATTGCCGCCGCGTCTGAGCACTTTTGCGCCTGCTTCGCTGGCCTGCCAATGCGGTGTCGCAATCATGGCACGGGACGATGGCGAATTGGTTTGAGCGGTCTGTCTGGTGGAGGGAGTCATGAAATCAGCGGTCGCACGGATGGCGATGATGTCTTGTTCGGCATTGGTAAATCCTGGCGGCATGGTCTGGAAAGTCAGACATGCAATACCGATGCCATAAGGCGCCGCAGCTGCAAGATCATGATTCAAGCCATTGTATCTATTCAGAATAAATCAGTTCCTTGTTGCCAAGGCTGCAAAGATGCCAAAGGCCGATCTTGCGTTCATGCCTCAGCGAGCGCCCAGGAATTCGCATGTTCGTGTATGGGTGATGGAAAAAGTGGCGGTTTAGTCCCCGATGCGGTCTGGAAAACGCCGCTGCCATTGAATGGCGCGCTGGGCTGTCTGCGGGCGCTATCCGTAACCTCGATCGCAGCGCATTACACCATTGTCTACGCTAAAGTGATGCTCGGGATGCCTCCGTCACCCTCTCCTGCAATGAAGACAGCGATGAATGACTTTTTCAGCCATGAGAGGGATGACAAAGCCGTTCGCTCTCCTATTCTCACGGAGCAGATCATTTCTTTGATATCGGCAGCCGCCGATTTCGATCTTGACCTTGGGAGGACATCATGACGCGCACGGTGATTATCGGTGCAACGGGCCATATCGGCACCTATCTCGTGCCGCGGCTCGTGGAAGCAGGGCATGAGGTCGTGGCGATCAGCCGCGGCCAGGCCAAACCCTATTCGCCGAACAAAGCGTGGAATGATGTGGAGATGCAGGCGATGGATCGTGCTGCGATGGAGAAAGAAGGCCGCTTCGGTCCAGCCATTCGCGCCCTGAAGCCGGATATCGTCATCGACATGATCTGCTTCACGCTCGATAGCGCAAGGCATCTGACCGAGGCGCTCACCGATCATGTCGGCCATTTCCTGCATACGGGTACGATCTGGACGCATGGATTTTCGACCGTGGTTCCGACGCCGGAAGAAGCGCCGAAGCGGCCGTTCGGCGACTATGGCATTCAGAAGGCAGCGATCGAAGCGCATCTGCTTGAGGAGGCGCGGCGCAGGGGATTTCCAGCAACCCTGATCCATCCCGGCCATATTGTCGGTCCGGGCTGGGAGCCTCTCAATCCTGCCGGGCATTTCAATCTATCCGCCTTCGCGACCTTGGCGCGTGGTGAAACCCTCCTCTTGCCGAATTTCGGCCTGGAGACAGTACATCACGTTCATGCCGATGACGTCGCGCAGATGTTCATGGGCGCCATCGCCAATTGGCGGGCCTCGACAGGAGAGGCTTTTCATGCGGTTTCAGCCGGCGCGCTGACGCTCAGAGGCTATGCCGAAGCGATGTCGCGCTGGTTCGGACATGAGCCGAAGCTGGAATTCCTGCCCTATGGGGCATGGGCGGAAGGCCAGCCGGCGGAAGATGCGCAGGCGACCTGGGAGCACATTGCCAGAAGCCCGAATTGCTCGATTGCGAAGGCCGAGAGGCTGCTTGGATACCGGCCGCGCTATACGTCGCTGCAGGCCGTTCAGGAGGCGGTTGCCTGGCTGATGGAGAATGGTCGGATCGGTTGAAAGGCCAGTCTTTAAGCCTGGTCAGTGGTTCTGAGCCAGGCATCCATGCCTTTTGCTGCCGCATGACCAGTCGCAAAGCAGGCCGTCAGAAGATAGCCGCCGGTCGGCGCTTCCCAATCGATCATTTCTCCGGCCGCGAACAGGCCGGGAAGTTTCTTCAGCATGTATCTCTCGTCGAGCTCATCCCAGCGAATGCCGCCGGCAGACGAGATGGCTTCGGCAATGGGCCTTGGCCGCAGCAACGGAATCGGCAGGGCTTTGATCAGGCGGGCAAGATTTTCCGGATGCGAGAGAACGGCGGGTTCGGCAAGCTCGCGCAAAAGGCCTGCCTTGACGCCCTCGATGCCGGCACCCTTGCGCAGGCGATTGGAGAAGCTGGCCTTTGGGTCCTGCCGCGTCAGATCGCGCGCCAAGCGCACCTCATCGCGTCCCGGTGCCAGATCGACAATGAGCGAAGCCTCGCCCATTTTTGCCAACCGGTCGCGCAGCGAAGCGGCATGCGCGTAAACCAGGCTGCCCTCGATTCCCGTTTTCGAGATGACGAATTCGCCGGGAAAAGTCCCGGCTTCCGATGTTGCCGTAACGGCTTTGAGGGGTTCGCCGGCAAAGCGCTCGCTGAAGGTCGCACTCCAGGTGACGTCGAAACCGCAATTGGCTGGCTGGAAGGCGGCGATATCGATCCCCTTGTTGCGAAGCCAGCTGACCCATGCCGCATCCGATCCGAGCCGGGCATAGCTTGCCCCGCCGAGTGCCAGCAAAACGACGTCATGACGCACGAGCTCGCGCCCATTCGGTGTTTCGAAGACTAGACTGTCGTCCTCGAAGCCGCACCAGCGATGCCGCGTCATGATGCTGACATTACCCGCCTGCAGCCTGGCCAGCCAGGCACGCAGCAGCGGCGAGGCCTTCATGACTTTCGGGAAGACGCGGCCGGACGAGCCGATGAAGGTTTCCGTTCCCAGGCCTTTCGCCCAGGCTCTGATGTCATCCGGTTGGAAATCGTCAAGCGCTGCGCGCAATCGGGACGAGGCGGCGCCGAAGCGGTTGGCAAAGACACCGTAATCTTCCGAATGCGTGATGTTGAGACCGGATTTTCCGGCCAGCAGAAACTTGCGCGCGACCGTCGGCATGGTGTCGTAGATCACGACGCGATGGCCAAGCCGCGATAAGGTCTCTGCCGCCATCAACCCGGCAGGGCCGCCGCCAATGATTGCGATTTGCTTTTTTGTCATACTCACCCGGTGCCGCCTGCCTACTGTTCTCTAGGGCCGGATGGGGGCCGAACGCAAGATCACCGCCGTCCCGGTCCAATCTCACTGTCGTTGAGCGGGGTTACGGCAGCGCCGGAAATCCAACGTTTCCTCTCGTATCCTTTGCCATATCCACGTTTAAATCGATATAACCATATGGTTACTATTGCTTCTGATTCACCGGGGGCTGTCAACTTATGCGATGATCGGTTACTTATCGGCGTGAGGGTGGGCCGCATAAGCCTTACGAAATGCCGCCGGGAGCCATGATGTCAGAAGCCAAGACCGTGAAGCGCAGCGCAAGGAATGCAGGCCTTGCGAATGCAGAGAAAACCCCCTCGCGCGCAGCTTCGGAACGGCCCCGTCTCAGGGATGCGGAACGCACCAGCAAGGCGATTTTGGCGGCCGCGACCAAGGAATTTGCCGAGCGCGGCTATGGCGGTGCTCGCGTCGATGCCATCGCCGAACGGGCGAAAATCAATAAGCGGATGCTCTATCACTATTTCGGCGGCAAGGATGCGCTCTACGTCGCCGTTCTGGAAGGCAGCTATATCGCCATCCGTTCGGCGGAAGCACGGCTCGATCTCTCGCATCGCTCCCCTGCAGACGGCTTGCGGGAGCTCGTCGTCTTCACCTGGCAATATTTTCTGGATCACCCGGAATTCCTAGGAATCCTCAGCACGGAAAACATGCATAAGGCCCGCTTCCTGAAGCGTTCGGCGCGCATTTTCGAGCTGCACTCGCCGCTGGTGTCGGAGATCTCCGGCTTGCTGGACCGCGGCGCGGCCGCGGGCGTATTCCGCAGCGGCTGCGATCCGGTGAAGATCTATATGAGCATCGCGGCCCTCGGCTCGTTCTTCCTCACGAACCGCTGGACGCTCTCGACGATCTTCCGTCGCAATCTCTCGGACAAGAGCGAAATCGACGCCTGGGGGGAGCATATCGTCGACGTGATTTTCGCCTATCTGCGTCCCTGAAATCTCCCGCGCAACAGACTCAGCAACGATAGACGATTGCCGCTGTGACCATTGACGATGGCCGTTGACAGCATGGCTTTGCCATGTCAGTTATGTAACTATATAGTTATTTACGGGAGGAAGAAACTCATGGCAACGAAGCCGATCGGCATCATCATGCACGGCATTACCGGCCGCATGGGCTATAACCAGCATCTCGTGCGTTCCATCCTGGCGATCCGCGAACAGGGCGGCGTTCTTCTGTCGAACGGCGATAGGCTGATGCCGGAGCCGCTGCTTGTCGGACGCAATGCCGAAAAGATCGAGGCCATTGCGCGCAAGCATGGTCTTTCCAAGACGACGACCGATCTCGAGGCCGCTCTTGCCGATCCCAGCAATACGATCTTCTTCGATGCCGGCTCGACGCAGATGCGCGTCGAGCTTCTCGAAAAGGCGATTGCCGCCGGCAAGCATGTCTATTGCGAAAAGCCGATCTCGGAGACGCTGGAGGAGGCGCTGTCGGTTGCCGCCTCCGCTGAACGTCGCGGCGTCAAGAACGGTGTCGTCCAGGACAAGCTCTTCTTGCCTGGCTTGCGCAAGATCGCCATGCTGCGCGATAGCGGCTTCTTCGGCAAGATCCTCTCCGTGCGCGGCGAATTCGGCTATTGGGTTTTCGAAGGCGATTGGGGCGTGAAAGCACAGCGCCCCTCCTGGAACTACCGCAAAAAAGATGGCGGCGGCATGATCCTCGATATGCTGCCGCATTGGCGTTATGTGCTCGACAATCTCTTTGGTGAAGTCAAGTCGGTCAGCTGCCTCGGCGCCACGCATATTCCAAGCCGCGTCGATGAGAACGGTAACACCTATGTCGCCGATGCCGACGATGCCGCCTATGCTACCTTCGAACTCGAGGGCGGCGTTATCGCCCATATCAACTCCTCCTGGGCGGTGCGTGTACGCCGCGACGATCTCGTCACCTTCCAGGTCGACGGCACCCATGGATCCGCCGTCTGCGGCCTGATGCGCTGCTGGACACAGCATCGCGTCAACACGCCGAAACCGGTCTGGAACCCCGATCAGCCGCAGCCAATCAATTTCTTCGATACCTGGGAAGAGGTGCCTGACACGCAAGCCTTCGACAATGGTTTCAAGGCGCAATGGGAGCAGTTCCTGTGCCATGTGGCCGAGGACGCGCCCTGGAAGTTCACGCTGCGCGAGGGCGCCAAGGGTGTGCAGCTGGCAGAGCTGGCACAGAAGAGTTGGGCGGAACGCCGCTGGGTCGACGTTCCCTCGCTGTCGGCCCGCTAGGAGGCTGATCTCATGGAGAGAAGTCTTCACTTGCCAAGTGCCGATGGCACGATCGCCGCCTTCACGCCCGTCAATGAGCCGTTGATCGCGCCTGTAAAACCGGCTGGCGGCCATCACTTCAATCGCGTGGCCTATGCGGCGGCGCATGTTGTGGTCGATGCGCTTGCGGACAACGATCCCTGGCTTGACCGCAACATCGACTGGGAGCGCACGATCGCCTTCCGCGAATATCTCTGGGGTCTCGGCCTCGGCGTCGCGGAAGCGATGGATACCGCACAGCGCGGCATGGGACTCGACTGGACCGGCGCAAAGGAGCTGATCGCGCATGCGCAGTCGGCCGCCCGCGGCCGGCCGGATGCCGTGATCGCCTATGGCGCCGGGACTGATCATCTGCAGCCCGGTCCCGATGTCACGATCGATGATGTCATCCGCGCCTATGAGGAACAGGTCGCTTATGTCGAAGGACAGGGCGGCCGCGTCATTCTCATGGCGAGCCGGGCTCTGGCGGCAGTCGCCAAGAGCCCGGACGACTATGTCAGGGTCTACGACCGCATCCTCGGTCAGGTCAAAGAGCCCGTCATCATTCATTGGCTCGGCTCGATGTTCGATCCGGCCCTGGCGGGCTATTGGGGCTCGGCCGACGACATGCTGGCCATGAAGACGGCAACAGCGATCATCAATCAGAACGCAGCCAAGGTCGATGGCGTGAAGATTTCGCTGCTTTCGGCAGAGAAGGAAATCATTATGCGCCGCCGGCTCGATTCGTCGGTCAAGATGTATACCGGCGACGATTTCAACTACGCAGAACTGATCGCCGGTGACGAGCAGGGCTATTCGCATGCCCTGCTCGGCATCTTCGATGCCATCGCGCCGGCAGCGAGCGCAGCTCTCGCAAAGCTCGCTCAGAACGACCTCGACGCCTTCCACGCGATCCTGGTGCCGACCGTCCCGCTATCGCGCCATATCTTCAAGGCACCGACGCGCTTCTATAAGACCGGCGTCGTTTTCCTTGCCTATCTCAACGGCTTTCAGGACCATTTCCAGATGCTCGGCGGTCAGCAGAGCGCCCGCTCGATCCAGCATCTTTCGGAGCTTTTCCGTCTGGCCGACACGGCGCGCGTACTGCGTGATCCGGATCTCGCAGTCTATCGCATGAAGGCAATCCTTGCCACCATCGGCATCGACTAGCGAATAAGAATGGGGGAGGATCACGATGGCCGTAGAGGGCTTGTCCATCAACTTGGCGACGGTGCGCCAGCAATATGACATGCGCCAGGCGGTCGAAGCCTGCCTGAAGCAGGATATCGTCGCGATCGCGCCCTGGCGCGATCAGGTGCATAAGATCGGGCTTTCGGAGGCTGCTCGCATTGTCGCCGACAACAAGCTCAAAGTGACTGGCCTTTGCCGCGGCGGCATGTTTCCCGCGGCAAGCGCCGAGGGTAGGGCGGCTGCAATCGAAGACAACAAGCGGGCGATCGACGAAGCGGCGGCGCTGAATGCCGATTGCCTCGTCCTTGTTGTCGGTGGCCTGCCGGAAGGATCGAGGGATATCACGTATGCCCGCGAGATGGTAGCGGACGGTATCGCGGCGATCCTGCCACATGCGCGCAGCGCCGGTATTCCGATCGCGATTGAGCCGTTGCATCCTATGTATGCGGCCGACCGCGCCTGCGTGAACACGCTGGAGCAGGCGCTCGACATCTGCGATCTTCTCGGCGAAGGCATTGGCGTCGCGATCGATGTCTACCATGTCTGGTGGGACCCGAAGCTTTATCAGCAGATCGCGCGCGCTGGCGCCGGTGGCCGCATCCTGGCGCATCACATCTGCGACTGGCTCGTGCCGACCACGGACCTGCTGCTCGATCGCGGCATGATGGGCGACGGTGTCATCGACTTGAAAGGCATCCGCGCCGAGATCGAAAAGGCCGGCTTCTTCGGCCTGCAGGAGGTCGAGATCTTCTCTCAGAATAATTGGTGGAAGCGCCCGGGTGAGGAGGTCCTCTCCACCTGCATCGAGCGTTTCCGCAGTGTTTGCTGAGTGGCAGTACCCAGGATCGATAACAAAAAACCGGACCAGCAAGTGGCCCGGCTCTTTTTCGAAGCGATGAGGTGACGGCTTACTCGGCCGAAACGATCTTGCCGCCTTCCCATTTGTAGAGCGAGAAGCTCTGCGAGGTCAGGTCGCCGGTTTCGCCGTAGGTGACCTTGCCGATGGCGGTGTCGATCGGTTCGCCTTTCTTCAGAGCGGTACCGACTGCTTCGGCATCGTCTGCCTTGCCGGCCTTCTCGATGCCGGCCTTCAACACCTGCACGGCAGCATAGGCGTTCAGCGTGAAGGCTTCGGCCGGGATGTTGCGCGCCTTGAGGGCGGCGACGGCGCTTTGCGAATCCGGGTTCTTCAGCGCGTCGGACGCGTTGGTGAAGAGCGTGCCGGCAGCCGAATCGTTGGCGATCGCCCAATATTCGGTATTGGAAAGGCCGTCGCCGCCGATGATCTGCGCCTTGACGGAGATGTCGTGCAACTGGCGGGCTAGCAGACCTGCTTCCGGATGGTAGCCGCCGAAGTAGATCACGTCGACGCCGGCCTGCTTCAGCTTTGTCGTCAGAGCGCTGTAGTCTTTCTCGCCAGGGGTCAGCGAGTCATTGACGACCTCAGTGATGCCACCCTTGTTGATCGCAGCCTTGAAGGCGTCCGCCAGGCCCTTGCCGTAAGCGCCCTTATCGTTGAGGATGGCGATCTTCTTGTCCTTGAAGTTCTTCACGACATATTCGCCGGCGACGACGGCCTGCTGGTCATCTCGGCCGCAGGTGCGGAAGATGTTCGTGAGACCGCGATTGGTCAGGTCCGGAGCGGTTGCGGTCGGCGTGACCATCAGGATGCCGTTTTCGGCCAGCGCGTCCGAAACCGGAATGGCAACACCCGAAGTGACCGGGCCGACGACGAAGCGGATGCTATCGCCGACAAAGCCGTTGGCGACGGATACGCCCTGCTTCGGGTCGCCGGCATCGTCGCCGAGCTTCAGGATGAGCTTCTGGCCGAGAACGCCGCCGCTCTTGTTGATTTCGTCGATGGCGGTCTGTGCGCCATTCTTGACCTGCTCGCCATAGGCAGCGACGGGGCCGGTCAGCGGCGCGATGAGGCCGATGGTGATGTCCGCATGTGCGAGAGGTGCGAAGGCCAGCGAAGCGACGAAGGTCGCGGCCGTCAATGTCTTCAGACTCATGTTAGCTCTCCTTGGATGGGCGCGGCAGCGCCCTTTGAACCCGCTCGCAATCGCCTGTCTCGACGCGCAAACTGCCGTGAGGCGTTCTTTTTAAAGAGACAAAGCTGATATCGAAGCCGATGATCGCCTTCGGACATTTTTTGATCTCGAAAGCGCTCATGAGGGTATTTTGTGTAGGAATATTGCGACGATTCCGCAAGAAAATAACCGTCGCGAAGACAATTTTAGCGTTTTTTCGAAAAATTTTGACGAGGGATGGTTGTTGCCTGCTTGCCGCAGAGCCTAGGTAATAGGGCGGTAAAGCGAGGTGGATCTGAAAGTGGAAATCTGCATGCGGCGGATCCACATAAGCCGCGGCGTCTGTCATGGTGCGGCCCGGGCCAAGGAGATCAGTATCGCGTGAACGACAATGACGATTCGAAGGTCTATTTTGACCTCTGGCGGCTGATTCCCGACGGTACCCCGATCGTGACGCATTCCAGCCGGCTTTTTCCCGTGCGTCGTGATGGCGAGCCGGCGATGCTGAAGATCGCCGACGCACCGGAGGAGAAATCGGGGGCCGAGCTTATGGTCTGGTGGAATGGCATTGGTGCTGCGCGCGTTCTCGAACATCAGGACGATGCTATCCTGCTCGAACGGGCGACTGGCAGCCGCTCACTTGCCGAGATGGCAAGGAATGGCGAAGACGACGAGGCAAGCCGGATCATCTGCAAGGCCGTCGCCGGGCTCCACGCCTCTCGCGGCGGCGCCTTGCCGCAATTGATTCCGCTTGTCCACCGCTTTCGTTCGCTCGAAACTATGGCTCATTGTGAAGGCGGTATCTTCGTCCAGTCCGCGGTCGTGGCCCGCGCGCTGTTGTCGGAGCCCCGCGATGTAGTCGCGCTGCATGGCGACATTCATCACGGCAATATCCTCGACTTCGCAGAGCGCGGCTGGCTCGCGATCGATCCGAAGGGTCTCGTGGGCGAGCGCGGCTTTGATTACGCCAATCTCTTCTGCAATCCCGATAATGCAGTCGCCACATCTCCCGGCCGTCTTGCCCAGCAAGTGACGGTCGTTGCCGAGGCGGCGGGAATGGAGCGCGGACGCCTGTTGCGATGGATCATTGCCTGGGCCGGCCTTTCGGCAAGTTGGCTGACCGAAGATGGCGAGGATGAACACGTCGAACCAACGCTGCGCGTTGCCGAAATCGCGGCGGCAGAACTCGCCAGAACCGGAGGCTAGGAGATCAGGGTCCCGCGCCAGGACTGCCGATAGCGCGCCAACCCCGGCAGTTCGGTGCGAGTGGGGGAGCTGGCCGCGGCACCAGCGGGTCTTATCCCCGTCAGCAAGGCGGCGCCCTGGCTGGTGCCTGTCGAGCCCGCTAGTGCGATGACATCGGTGCTCGTCAAGGCAGAGAGGGCAATGAGGTAGGCGCGATTGAGCGCAAAGGGACCTTCGACGAAGATCGATCCTTTAGCGCCGATCAGATCGAGGCAGGCTTCCGTCATCAGCGCGAGATAGAGGCTGACGGCGGCAAGGCGTTCGGCGGAATTGGTCGCACTGCCGATCCAACGCATTTTCCTGCCCGGAAACGGACCAGAGCCCTCGACTACATTGGGCAGTAGCATGAGGCCTTTCTCGATCACCCGTTCCAACGCGGCTTCGATTGCTTCATGGGATGCAATACCGATTTCCGCTGCCAGAATCTCGAACTCGCGGCCGCCCATGAAGCGGGAAGACGGCACGGCGCGGCCATAGGCATCGACATTGGCAAGGGTATCGCGGGCGGGATCGAGATGATCGAGATCGCCGCCGACGCCAAAACTGATAACCCATGTCCCCGTCGAGACGACGGCAAAAGGCGCTTCATTCTCGACAAGATGCGGCAGCAGCGAGGCGTTGGAATCATGAATGCCGCAATAGACAGGGACAGGCGACGAGAGACTGATATCGGCGGCAAGTGCTGGTAGCACCGGGCCTAGGGCGTCGAATGCCGAACGGACCGGCGCCATCAAGGCACGAATGCCAAGCGTGTCAACCAGGGACGAATAGCTTTGGGTCGTCGGGTTCCAGAGATCGGTATGGCAGCCAAGAGACGTCATCTCGTTGGCCGCGACGCCGGTCAGGCGAAACGCCCAATATTGCGGATAGGTCAGGATCGTTGCGACGCGAGCAAAATCAGCCGGGAAGGCGCTTTGCTGATAGTGGATCTGCGCGCCGACATTGAGGCCACCGGATAGCCGCGGCGAAAAGGTTTCGGCAAAAGCCGGACGCACTTGCCCATAGGCTTCCTGAACGGTTTGCGGATAGATGTGTTCGTAATCGAGAACCGGCAAGGCAAGATCGCCGCCGGCGTCCAACAGGACCACCGAAGCACCGTGCGTCGTGATTGATATGGCATCGAAGCCGGGCGTGGCTGCAAAGCCCTTCAGCGCCTCAATGATGAAGCGCCATAGGCTTTCGATATCGTAATGCGGGTAAGGACCTGACTTCAGGACGCTGTTTGCGATCCTGACGGCGGCGATCTCGGCACCGGTCCCGGCGTCCAGCACAACGACCTTGGCGTTGGTCTTGCCGATGTCGATCACGGCGATGTGGCGGTAGGCTGTCTCGCTGTTCATGGCAGATGAAAGACCGTGACAAGATCACTTTGGATGGGCGAGTTATCGGGATTGGTCGCCATGATGTCCGCCATATGCGCCCACCATTTCTTCATGACGGGATGTTCGGGCAGGCTGGCCATGGCGTGATCTTTCGGCCGGGTCAGCACGCCGAAAAGCGTGTTCGTCTCGCGGTCGAGATGGATGGAGTAATCGCTGACACCTGCCTGATGCAGCAGATCCACCAGCTCAGGCCAGATTTCATCATGCCTCTTGCGGTATTCCGCTTCCATGCCTGGATTGAGCGTCATCTTGAAGGCGTGGCGTTCGTGAGCAGCGGTCATTTGGAGCTCATGGTCTTGATGCGCTTTGCCACGATCGGCAGCGCGATGGTGATGATGAGGAGGAGGCCGATGAAAATCGACATGACAATGCCGGGAACATTCAGCAGGCCAAGGCCGAAGGTGACCAAGCCCATGACGAAAGCAGCGATGACGACGCCGCCGATCGTCCCCGAGCCGCCGAGGATCGACACACCGCCGAGCACGACCATGGTGACGACTTCGAGCTCCCAGCCAAGCGCGATCGAAGGGCGCGTGGAGCCGAGGCGCGAGGTGAGGCAGACGGCGGCGATACCGCTCATGATGCCGGTCAGGAGAAACAGGATGAATTTGACCCGCTCGACTGGAATGCCCGAGAAGCGCGCAGCAAAATCATTGTTGCCGATCGTATAGACCTGCCGGCCGAAATTCGTCGCATGCAGCAGGATTGCAAAGGCGATCGCCAGCACGATGAAGAGCACGAATTCGAACGAGAAGACCCAGACGACATAGCCCTGGCCGAAATAGGCGAAACTATCCGGATAGTTGCCATAGGCCTGGTCGCCGAGAACGATATAGGAAATGCCGCGAAACAGGCTCATCGTGCCGATGGTGACGACGATTGACGGCAGCTTCAGCACGGAAACGAGGAATCCGTTGAAGATGCCGCAGACGAGGCCGACGCCGATACCGATCGCAACGAGGCCGGCCGTGTCGACGCCCATTTGCGCGGCAGCGCCCATCGCCGTCGACGCCAGCGCGATGATGGCTGCGACCGAGAGGTCGATTTCGCCAGCAATCACCAGCAGCGCCATGGCAAAGGCGATCATCGCCTTTTCGGTAAAGTTGAAGGTCGCGTCCGAGAGATTGAATGGATCGAGGAAATAGGGCGAGGCCAGCGAGTTGAAGATGAAGATCGCGACCGCGACGCCGAAGAGCAGCGTTTCCCAGCTTGCCATAACGCGCTTGAAGGGCGTGCCGAGGCGATCGGGAATGGCGCGCTTTTCCGCGGTTGCCGCTTGCGAACCGTTGCTCATGCGTGTGCTCCCTGGCTGGCGGTGTCCCTTGCGGCTTGATCGCGCAGGATGATGCGGCCGCGGTTGCGTTCGCGACGGGCGTTGAAGACGACGGCAAGGATGATGACGGTGCCTGAAATCGCCATCTGCGTGAACGGCGAGATGCCGATGACCGGAAGTGCGTTCTTGATGACGCCGAGGAAGAGGGCGCCTAAGACCGCGCCGGCGACTGAACCGACACCGCCGGCAATCGAAATGCCGCCGATGACGCAGGCCGCCACGCTATCAAGTTCGAAACCATTGGCGATATCGACATAGGCGACCGCATAGCGCGAAACCCAGAGATAGCCGCTCAGCCCTGCAAGCGCGCCGGAGAGGACGAAGGCGAGGAAGCGCGTCCAGCCGACATCGATACCGGCATAGACGGCGGCAACCGGATTGCCGCCGCTGGCATAGGCCGAGCGGCCGAACTGCGTGTAGCGCAGCACCAGATACATCATCAGAACGATGGCGATACCGATCCAGGCAAGCACCGGCAGGCCGAGAAGCGGCGTGCGCGGCACGTTCAGGAAAATCGGCGTGAATTGATGCGCATTGACCCAGGCGCCGCCTGATAGGACGAATGCCATGCCGCGATAGATCGTCAGGGTGCCAAGCGTGACGACGATCGGCGGGATTTCCAGCGCCCAGACGAGATAGCCATTGATGGCGCCGAGAGCCGCGCCCATCAGGATTGCCGTAATGACGAGTGCGATCAGCGGAATATCGGGATAGGATGCGTTCAGCATTGCAACCGCCATGCCGGTCAACGCCAGATTGGCGGCGACGGACAGATCGATCGACTTCGTCAGGATGACCGTCATCTGAGCAAGCGCCAGAATGATGAGGATCGATGTGTCGTTGAAGATATTGGCGAGATTGGCGGGCTCAGCAAAGCCGGCCGCACGCGTTGCGAAGCCGGCGATCATCACGACGATGATAATGGCGAGCAGAGTTTCGCGCTTTTTGAGGATGCGTGGCATCCCGTCCTCCCTATGCATTTCCAGTGGCGGCGCGCACCAAGGTTTCCGGCGTCAGCCCCTCGCGCTTGAAAAGGCCAGCGGACAGGCCTTCCTTCATGACCAGCACGCGATCCGACATGCCGAGGATCTCGGGCAGTTCGGAGGAGATCATGATGATGCTGAGACCCTCGGCGGCCAGCTCGCTGATGAAGCCGTGGACGGCGGCCTTGGAGCCGATATCGATACCCTTGGTGGGTTCGTCGAGAATGATGATCTTCGGTTGCGTCGCGAGCCACTTGCCGATAACCACCTTCTGCTGGTTACCGCCGGAGAGTGTTCCCACAGGCACGGAAAGTGCGGCAGCGCGCAGATCGAGCCGCTCGGCATATTTGCGGGCGAGAGCGAATTCGTTGGCTGCCTTCAGGAAGCCCTTGCGCGACGTGCGCCCGAGTGAAGGTAGCGACATATTCTGATAGATTGGCATCGGCAGTGCCAGGCCGTGGCGACCGCGCTCTTCGGGCACATACACGATCCCCGCGCGAATGGCATCCTGCGGCGATCGCACTTGGATTTCCTGTCCGTCGAGCGTCAGGCGTCCGGACAGCGGTTTGGTAATGCCGAAGAGCGATTGGCAAAGCTCGGAGCGTCCGGCGCCGATCAAGCCATAGACGCCGAGGATCTCGCCGCGCCGAAGCTTGAAGGAAATATCGCGGAATTCGGTGCGGTGACAGTATTTGTCGACTTCGAGAACGGTGTCGCCGATGGTGACAGTCACTTTCGGGAAGGCGTCCTTGACATCGCGCCCGACCATCATGCGGACGATCTCGTCCTGGGGCGTCGACTTCAGTTCGCCGTGGCCGACGGCCCGACCGTCACGGAAGACGACGAAATTGTCGGCGATTTCATAGAGTTCGTCGAACTTGTGGCTGATGAAGAGGATCGCCTTGCCTTTCGCCTTCAACCCTTCGACGATGCGGAAGAGATCGTCGATCTCCTTGCGGGAAAGGGCGGCGGTGGGCTCGTCCATGATGACGATGCGGGCCTCGATCGACAAGGCGCGCGCGATTGCCACAAGATGGCGCTGCGCGATGGAGAGATCCTTCAAGCGGGTTGTTGGATCGATCGCGCTTTCCAGCGATTGCAGAAGCTCTTTCGATCGGCTGTTCATCCTCTTCCAGTCGATGGTGCGCCAGGATGTGCGCGGCGCATGACCAAGGAAGATGTTTTCGGCAACAGTCAACTCGTCGAAGAGTACGGTTTCCTGATGAATGGCGGTGACGCCGGCATCGATGGCCGCCTGCGCATTCGCAAAGGCCGTCGGCTTGCCATCGACGAGGATCTCGCCCTCATTCGGGCGGTAGATTCCCGTAAGAATCTTGACGAGTGTCGATTTGCCCGCGCCGTTCTCGCCGATCAGCGCGGTCACCTTGCCGGGATAGAGGGAAATGCTGACGCCATCCAGCGCCTTGACGCCGGGAAAGATCTGGGAAATGCCGCGCATTTCCAGAATGGCCTGATTGTTCGCGGCTGGTGCGTCCGCGATGGAGCGTTGAAGGACTGTGGTCATCAGCAATGTACCGGATCAGTGAAACCAGGTCCGGCGGCTGATGCCGCCGGAGAGCTGCGAGTTCGATTTTCGATCAGAAAACCTTGGAGAACTGATCGATGTTCGAAGCGTTGTAGACGAACGGATCAGCCATGGCGGCTTCGCCGTTTTCGCCAACCTTGATTTTGCCCATGCGGCCGGCATTGATCTCGCTGCCCGGCTTGCCGTCGGTCTCGCCCTTGACCAGGCGATAGGCGATCTGCGTTGCGGAATAGCCGAGATCGATCGGATTCCAGATCGCGAATTCCTTCGTCGCGCCGGACTTGATGGCGCCGGCCATTTCGGACGGCAGGCCGAGGCCGGTCACATAGACCTGACCGATCTTCCCGGCATCCTTGACCGCTTGCGAGGCGGCAAGCACGCCGACCGTCGTCGGAGCGACGATGACCTTGACTTCCGGATGCGAGGTCAGGAGGCCTTGGGCTTCACGATAGCTCTTGTCGGAGAGGTCGTCACCATAGACTGTTGTCACCAGGTTGAGGCCCGGGAAATCCTTCAGCTGCTTCTTCATCTCGCCGATCCAGATGTTCTGGTTGGTCGAGGTGGTCGTTGCCGACAGGATGGCGAAGTTGCCCTTGCCGCCGTCAAGATGATCCTTGGCGAGCGTCAGGCACATCTTGCCGATCAGTTCGTTGGACGAGGGGTTCAGCTGCAGGATGCGGCCAGCCTTGGCGACGCCGGAATCCCAGGAGATCACCTTGATACCGCGCTGTGCCGCCTTCTTCAGGGCCGGAACAACTGCGTCGGGATCGTTTGCGGAAATCGCGATGGCATCGACCCCTTGGGCGATCAGCGAGTTGATGACTTCGATCTGGCCTTCTGCCGTGGTCGAGGTCGGGCCGGTGTAGATCACCTGCACGCCGCCGAGATCCTTGGCTGCTTCCTGTGCGCCCTTGTTGGCGGCTTCAAAGAAGCCGTTGCCCAGCGACTTCACCACGAGGCCGATCTTGATGTCCTTTGCACTGGCCGCGCCGGCGAAAAGCGTGGCGGCGAGCGCGACGCCGATCGCCAGTTTCTTTGCAATATTCATGTCACTTCCTCCCAAAGTTAATAGGCATGCTCACCCCATTTCGGCCGCGCATTTCACGCGACCGATGGGGAATCTTCCTCCTCAGCCTCAGCCGAAACATTTGCAATAATGAGCGAAATGCCCGCATCCTCGATCATGCGCACGGTTTCGGCGGTAACACCGTCGTCGGTGATGATGGTCGAGACCTGATCGAGCGGGCAAAGGATCAGGCTGGAGCGCTGGCGGAATTTGCTTGAATCCACCATGACGACGAGTTCGTCGGCCTGGCGCATGAGCTTCTGCTCGCTCTGGATGACCAGCGCGTCGGCTTCCATGACGCCCAGCGGGCCTACGCCCTGCGCACCGATGAACATGCGCTGAGCATAGAAATTGCGGATCGTATCGTTGTCGAAGGGCGAGAGGATCAGGCTTTGTTCGCGATAGATCGCGCCGCCCGGCACCGTCACGTTATTCTTCGAATGCTTGACCAGGTGTTCGGCGATCGCGAAGGAATTGGTCATCACCTGCAGCCGGAAGGCGGAGATATAGTGAACCAGCTGGAATGTGGTCGTGCCGCCATTGATGATAATGGCGTCGCCGGGATTGCAGAGTTCGGCGGCCTTGCGCGCAATTGCGCGCTTCCTATCGATGTTGACGGCTTCGGATACACGGAACGGCCGCGCGGCCAGGTTGCCGAGTTGCGGAGGATGGATCGATTCCGCTCCGCCGCGCACACGCCTGATCTTTCCCTGTACGTGCAGGGCAGCGATATCACGGCGTATCGTCGCTTCCGAAGCCTCGGTCAGCTCGGAAATATCCTGAATCGTCACGACAGACTTTTCCTGTACGGCGCTCAGAATAATGCGATGGCGTTCGCGTTCGTGCATTGGCTCCTCCTTGTCGGCGGTTATTTCGCAAATATGACAAAGTGTCAATCATAAACGATCATAAACTTTCATATTGCATCGCAGCATTATCGAATTTGATCGTTTTCGATTGACAAGGCGACTATACGTGAGCGATACCCTGCTCACAAAGGGCGGTTCCATCATGATCCGATCTGCCCGAAAGACTTGATTTCAAGGGAGGATGACATGGCGGCTGGCGTTCAGCTTCTGGAAAACCGTTGGGATGATGCACATGCTGATGGGCTCGATGAGCCTGGCAAGCTGCTTTATCGGTCGAATCTGCTCGGTGCCGATAAGCGTATCACCAACTATGGCGGCGGCAACACGTCGGCCAAGGTCATGGAAACCGATCCGCTCTCCGGCGAGAAGGTTAAGGTGCTCTGGGTCAAAGGCTCCGGCGGCGATGTCGGCACCATCAAGCTTGACGGTTTCGCCACGCTTTATCAGGACAAGCTGGACAGCCTGAAGAACATCTATCAGGGCGTTGCAGACGAGGATCGCATGGTCGGCTTCCTGCCGCATTGCACTTTCAACCTCAACGCCCGTGCCGCTTCGATCGATACGCCGCTGCATGGCTTCGTGCCGTTCACCCATGTCGACCACATGCATCCGGATGCCATCATTGCCATCGCCGCTTCGAAGAACTCGCGCGAGCTGACGCGCGAAATCTTCGGCGACGAGATCGGCTGGCTGCCCTGGCGCCGTCCGGGCTTCCAGCTCGGCCTCGATCTCGAAGCCTTCGTCAAGGCGCATCCGAATGCCAAGGGCGTTGTTCTCGAAAGCCATGGTCTCTTCACCTGGGCCAATGACGCCAAGGAATGCTACGAGCTGACGCTCGCGATCATCAACAAGGCGATCGAATGGTTCGCAGCCAAGACCGAAGGCAAGACGATTTTCGGCGGTGCCATCACCCAGAGCCTGCCGCAGGCGGAGCGTCGTGCGATCGCCGCCCGGCTGATGCCGGAAATCCGCGGCCGCATCGGCAAGGCCGAGCGCAAGCTCGGCGATTTCGACGATCAGGATGCCGTGCTCGAATTCGTCAATTCGAAGAACCTTCGCCCGCTTGGCGCGCTCGGCACCAGCTGCCCGGATCACTTCCTGCGCACCAAGATCCGGCCACTGATCGTCGATTTCGATCCGGCCAAGCCTGATGTCGATGCCGTCATCGCTGGCTTCGACAAGGCATTGGAAGATTACCGCGCCGACTACGCACGCTATTACAATGATTGCAAGCATGACAATTCGCCGGCCATGCGCGATCCGAACCCGGTGATCTTTCTCGTGCCCGGCGTCGGAATGCTGTCCTTTGCCCGGGACAAGGCGACCGCCCGTATCGCTGGCGAGTTCTATGTCAACGCCATCAACGTCATGCGTGGCGCTTCCACGGTTTCCGAATATCAGGGCCTGCCTGAGCAGGAAGCCTTCGATATCGAATATTGGCTGCTGGAGGAGGCGAAGCTTCAGCGTATGCCGAAGCCGAAGAGCCTCGCCGGCCGCGTTGCCTTCGTGACCGGCGGCGCCGGTGGCATCGGTCGCGCCACGGCGGCGCGCCTGGTGGGCGAGGGCGCCTGCGTCGTTTTGGCTGACATCGACCAGGCGGCACTTGAGAGCACACAGGCCGATTTCGCCAAGAAATATGGAGCGGATGCAGTGCGCAGCGTCAAGCTCGATGTCACCAAGGAAGATGCGGTCATTGCCGCCTTTGCTGAGGCTTGCGTCGAGTTCGGCGGTATCGACATTCTGGTCTCGAATGCCGGTATAGCATCGTCGGCACCGATCGAAAGCACCGAGCTTTCAATGTGGAACCGCAATATCGATATCCTCGCGACCGGTTATTTCCTCGTCTCGCGCGAAGCCTTCCGGCTGTTCCGCCGCCAGAACCTTGGTGGCAATGTCGTCTTCGTCGCCTCCAAGAACGGCCTTGCATCCTCGCCGAATGCCGCCGCTTACTGCACCGCAAAAGCTGCCGAGATTCATTTGGCCCGCTGCCTGGCACTGGAAGGGGCGGAAGCCGGCATTCGTGTGAACACGGTCAATCCCGACGCCGTGCTGCGCGGCTCGAAGATCTGGAACGGCGAGTGGCGCGAGCAGCGCGCTGCTTCCTCGAAGATTGAGGTGGACGAGCTGGAGGAACATTACCGCAAGCGCTCGATGCTGAAGCTCAATGTCTTCCCGGAGGACATTGCCGAGGCGATCTACTTCCTGGCTTCGGATCTTTCCGCCAAGTCGACGGGTAATATCATCAACGTCGACGCCGGCAACGCGCAGAGCTTTACGCGGTAGTTGCGGGGGGGAAGCGGCGGCCTCGGGGCCATCCTCATGGTCCGAGGCTCTACCGCACTCGTTTCGCTCTTGCGGCGGCGCACCTCACCATGAGGGTGGAGCAGCGCTTGCGCCGACTGACTGGGAGATCAGCCCTCACCCTGAGGTGGCCTGTAGGGCCCTCGAAGGGCGAGGGCGGGTGATGGCTTGCAGGGTCATCGCGCTGTAGTGTTTCGAATAACGCATTGGGAGGAAAGAATGGCCGAATACAGGATCGCGCCCGATCTGGTCGCCGCAGAAAACGACAAGCGCGCCGCCGCATTGAAATCCGATTATGAGGCGCTGGGCACCACGCTCGCCCGCCGCGGCGTCGATATCGAAGCCGTCACAAAAAAAGTTTCGGAATTCTTCGTCGCGGTCCCGTCCTGGGGTGTCGGAACCGGCGGCACGCGCTTCGCCCGTTTCCCCGGCACCGGCGAGCCACGCGGCATCTTCGACAAGCTCGACGATTGCGCCGTCATTCAGCAGCTGACGCGGGCAACACCAAGGGTTTCGCTGCATATTCCCTGGGACAAGGCCGATGCGAAGGAATTGAAGGCGAAAGGCGATGCACTCGGCCTCGGCTTCGACGCCATGAACTCCAACACTTTCTCCGATGCGCCCGGTCAGGCGCATTCCTACAAATTCGGTTCGCTGAGCCATGTCGATGCGGCGACCCGCGCCCAGGCTGTCGAGCACAACATCGAATGCATCGAAATCGGCAAGGCGATCGGCTCGAAGGCGCTGACGGTATGGATCGGCGACGGCTCGAACTTCCCCGGCCAGACCAATTTCACCAAGGCTTTCGAGCGCTATCTCGCCGCCATGACCGATATCTACAAGGCACTCCCTGACGATTGGCGGCTGTTTTCCGAACACAAGATGTACGAGCCGGCCTTCTATTCGACGGTCGTGCAGGACTGGGGCACCAACTACCTGATCGCGCAGACGCTCGGCCCCAAGGCGTATTGCCTCGTCGATCTCGGCCATCACGCGCCGAATACCAATATCGAGATGATCGTCGCGCGCCTCATCCAGTTCGGCAAGCTCGGTGGCTTCCACTTCAACGATTCCAAGTATGGTGACGACGATCTCGATGCAGGTGCCATCGAGCCCTACCGCCTGTTCCTCGTCTTCAACGAGCTGGTCGATGCGGAACGGCGCGGAGTGAACGACTTCAATCCGGCGCATATGATCGACCAGTCGCATAACGTGACCGATCCGATCGAGAGCTTGATTTCCAGCGCCAACGAGATCCGCCGCGCCTACGCGCAGGCGCTGATCGTCGATCGCGATGCACTTAGCGAGTATCAGGACGCGAATGACGCGCTGATGGCATCGGAAACGCTGAAACGCGCCTATCGCGCCGATGTCGAACCGATCCTGGCCGAAGCTCGCCGCCGCGCCGGTGGTGCCATCGATCCGGTCGCCACCTACAGGGCGAGCGGTTATCGCCGCAAGGTTACCGGAGAGCGTCCGGCTTCCGTTGCCGGCGGCGGCGGGATCATCTGAGATTATCGGGTGCCGGCACAAAATGGCGCCGGCACCCGATGCCTATCGCGCCTGCCCCAATTGCTGGAGTTCGGCCTCTCGCCAGGCGGACCAGCGACGCCGCAATTCGCCTGGCCGCAGGCCATAGTTTTCGTCGAGTGCGTCGACCGCGAGAATTCGCTCCGTGCGGAAATGCCGGAAGCCTTCACGTAGCTCGCACCACGCCACCAGAATGCGGCTTGTATCGGAATAGCCGAGGATGACAGGCCAGACGATCCTTGTGCTTTCCGCGCCCGCATCGGGCCGATAACGCAGACGAAGTTTTCGTCCTTGGCGGATTGCCGCCCGCAGCATTGGCAGGTCGATGTTTTCCTCTTGGGTTCCCTGAAGAAGCGGTTTGGCGCCGACGCTCGGCTCGAGGATGAAGGGGCGCAGGTGCTCGGGCACGATGGCGGTGATCTTGGCAACCACATCGCGTGCGGCATTGGCAATGGCCTTGTCGGCACGGCTTGCAACCCATTGCGCTCCGAGGACGACAGCCTCGATCTCCTCCGGTGTCAGCATCAACGGCGGCATTTCGTAGCCGGGCGAGAGGAGATATCCGAAGCCGGCCTCACCCTCGATCGGAACGCGCTGGCTCATCAGATCGGCGACGTCGCGATAGACCGTGCGTTTGGAGACTTCGAGCTCCTCCGCCAGAATGGCAGCGGTCACCGGCCGGCTCGACCGGCGCAATATCTGTATGATCTGAAACAAACGGTCGGCGCGACGCATTCCTGCTGACTCCTGCTGCCAGTATGGTGGCAACAGCCTTATGCAACAAGAGCCTTCAAGCCGCCAACGATATGTTCGGCGGGCCTTTTGAAGGAGTATGCGATGAAACTGGCATCCACGCGTCTGATCGCTTCAGACATCAGGAAAATGGTCGGCTTTTATGAAATGGTCACGGGTCAGGCAGCGGAGTGGCTGGCCCCGGTCTTTGCCGAGATCGTCACCCCCGCGGCGACGCTTGCGATCGGAAGCGCCGAGACCGTCGCCCTGTTCAAGGAGGGCAGTGCCGAGCCCTGCGCCAATCGCTCTGTCATCATCGAATTCCAGGTTGGTGATGTTGATGCCGAATTTGCAAAGCTAAAGGACAAGGTGGAGGTCGTGCACGAACCGAAGCTGATGCCCTGGGGCAACCGGGCAGGGCAGATCCGCGATCCCGAGGGAACGCTCATCAGCCTTTACACGCCTGTTACGGACTTTGCGAAGCAGCGTTTTGCTGATCGTTGAGCGATAAGGAGCCGGCGAAATCCTGCGGTTGGGCGATGTTGTCTGCCTGTCGGCATCTCTCGTCTTCAGTCACGCCTTGGCGTCTTGCGAGCGTGACCAACCGACTTAAATAGCTGCATATTTGTCATGGTCGTCTGGCAGATTTGAAATCATCTTTCGGCACGGCAACCGACGATGGTCGCAGCCGTGCTTCGTCGATTTGCTTCAGTCGCATGTGCACTTTCGAGTGGCCCGACAGTGGGAATTGGGTATTGTCGCTTGCAACGGCTCGCCTTGATTTGGCGGTCGAGGCTGGCAAAAAGACAGAGCCCTGCTGTTGATAGGTGAGGAAAGACGATGACGACTGACATGAACGGTTTTACCGGACGCCTGAAACGCCGCGAGAATGGCGGCATGATCTCCGGCTGGGTCGGCATACCCGATCCGATGCTCGTCAATCATCTGGCGCAGGAAGACTTCGACACCATCGTGCTCGATATGCAGCATGGCATGTGGAACATGGAGTCTGCCGCCAATGGGATTGCCTATGTGCGCCTGGCCGGCAAGCCGGCGATTGCCCGCATTCCCGTCGGCGATTTTGCCTCTGCCTCACGCCTTCTCGATGCCGGCGCCTCCGCGATTATCGCGCCGATGATCAATTCTGCCGATGATGCGCGCGCGTTGGTGCAAGCGACGAAATATCCGCCGCTCGGTGAGCGGAGCTGGGGGCCATCGCTGGCGCTCAATCATTTCGGCCTGCCAGCTGAAGATTATCTGCAGAGCGCCAACAGCCTGACTGCCACCATCGCCATGGTGGAAACCCGCATGGCACTAGATGCAATCGACGAGATTCTCGCAGTCGACGGCATCGATGGTATCTTTGTTGGCCCGTCCGATCTTTCGATCGCGCTTTCGAACGGCGCCCGACTTGCCCCGGATAGCGCTGCGATCGATCAGGCGCTTGCAACCGTGCTGGCACGCTGTCGCGCCCACGGCAAGGTCATTTGCGCCTTCGGCGGCGATGGCGCCCGCGCCGGGGAATATCTGAAGCTTGGCCTCGATCTGGTTATCGCCGGCACGGAAACGGCGCAGCTGCGCGCCGGCGCCCGCACGGCCATTCAGGCTGCGCGAAAAGGCGCTGATTCATAATCGGCTGAGATAAAAGCTGCCCGAGGTATCCCACGGGCAGCGGTGGTTGCGCTAGAGCCGGATGATTTAGGTCTGTTCAACCTAAAATCTGGATCCGCTCTAATTCACCAGCTTTACATAGCAGGGCCGGTAGGTCTCGGTACCGCAGCCGCCACCGACCGCTTGTGCCGGCGTGATTGTGTTTTGGATGGCGATTGCCGCGAGCGCGACGGCGATGATTGTCAAAACAGTTTTGGTATATTTGTCCATGAGTTTCCCCTAATGATAGAATGACTAACGATATGCATCTTAAAATTGCCTTTCTGAATGCCGGCTGAATACAGATGCTCAAGGTTGTGCCCCGATGTCGGGTGATACTATCGGATAACAGCCCAAACACGACCTTCCCCCCTTGTCGACTTTGATCGCAGCCTGCGCTTGCATCGTCACCCGCCTGTGGGCATTCTCGCTCCGACATGGCGGAGCGGAATGATTTGTCGAAGGTGCAGGGATTGGCGGCGGGGCGCGGCTTGCGTCGCGAAGTAGGTCAGCGCGTGACCTTGCGGACCGTTGCTACGGCTCTCGGTCTTTCGGTCACGACGGTCAGCCGTGCCCTTAAGGAGGGCGCAGAGGTCAATCGCGAGACCATCGAACTGGTCAAGCGCGTTGCGGGCGAGCTTGGCTATCGTCCCAATCTCGGTGGCATCAATCTGCGCACCGGCAAAACCCACGCCATCGGCATCGTGCTGCCTTTCGGGCGTGAGGGCGAGATGAACATTGTCGTTGCCTCGCTGATCGAAGGCGCTTCGCGCTATATGAAGTCGCGAGGGTACCGAACGACAATCGTCCCGCAGCTCCAGGCAGATGATCCACTCGCGACGGTGCGCGATATCGTCGAGGAGGGATCGGTCGACGGCGTCATCATCACGCATACGACACCACAGGACGATCGCGTCAAATACCTGCTTGAAGTCGGCATGCCTTTTGTCACCTTCGGGCGGACGGAGCTCTTGAGCGTTCATCCGAGCATCGATCTCGATCATGAAGTGATCGGCGCAGAGGCTGCACGCCTTCTGCTCGATGCCGGCCACCATATGCCGCTGCTGATCGCGCCCAACCAGCAATTCACCTACAGCCTGCAATTCGTAAGAGGGTGGCGCAGGACTTTTGCCGAGCATCATCTCGATGTGCCTGATGATGGCATCCATTTCACCACGGCGACACCCGACAATGGTCGCGAGATGGCAAAGCACATAGCAGCGCAGAATCCCGCAGCGACCGCCGCTTTCGTTGCCAGCGAAGAGGCAGCTCTCGGTTTCCTCGCCGGCTTGCGCGATGCCGGGCGGCAGGCCGGCAGGGATTTCGCGCTGATTACCTATGGCGGCACCGCACTGCCAGATTTCTTCAACCCGCCTTTGAGTACCTTTCACTATTCGAACCATGCCATAGGCGAGCGATTGGCGGCCTTCCTGCATCGGGCAATCGCCGGCGAAAATCCGGCCGATCTGCGCGAAGTCGTCCAAGCCGCCTTCGTCGATCATCAAAGCCAGTCACGTCACGCTTGAAAAATATTGCTGCTTGCAGGATGAGCAGGCGGCGAGAAGGTATTCGTAACGTTACGAATTTGCAGATTGCGCAATATTGAAACGTTAGTCGGCCAGAAAATCGTCGATTGACAGTCTTTCTCTTTTCCATAATCGTAACGTTACGAATTACCGATTTCGAGTGAAGAAGCTCATTGGCAAGGCACATTGTTCAGGCGTGGAGGCCTCGCCGCGCGCGGCTTCACGCATTGTAAGGGGAGGATGACGTGAGCGACGGATCGCTTTTTTTCGGATCGCCTATTTGGACCTTCAATTGG
Source organism: Martinezella dioscoreae (assembly GCF_009176305.1). Classification (GTDB taxonomy): domain Bacteria; phylum Pseudomonadota; class Alphaproteobacteria; order Rhizobiales; family Rhizobiaceae; genus Rhizobium; species Rhizobium dioscoreae. Next base: position 887,411 of record NZ_BLAJ01000002.1, read on the forward strand.
AACCCGCCGTATCAAGCGCCGTTGCGGCGGCTCGCTGCGACAGGCTGCAAGGGATTTGAGCTCACCGCCTGGTCGGTGGACATGTTGAGCTACTACACGCGCGAAACCATCCGCGAGTTGAAGCAGATTGCAGACGGAGAGGGGCTGGTGCTCACCAACTTCTTCTTCAATCTACCCTTCAGCCGCGCAGCAAATGCTGCCGTCTCGACAGTTGACCTCGATGGCTACAGGCGCGGCATGGAAGTCGCCGCCGCGATCGGCACGCCGATCGTTACCAGCATGACACCCTATCCGTTTCAGTCCGAGGTCAGGCCGATCCTGCAGCGGCCGATCTCGCAGGAGTGGGGCGCGGCAGTCGAACCGCAATGGGATTGGACGGGTGAATATGAAGCCGTCGTGGAGGGTTTTATCCGGGCTTGCGAGATTGCCGCCGCCGCGGGTCTCAAGGTCGCGATCGAGCCGCATCCTTATCGCTGGGTCAGCTCCGGTCAGGGCATGCTGCGGCTGATCGAGCGCACCGGTGCCGCCAATCTCGGCCTGAACTTCGACCCGAGCCATCTCTTTCCGGCCGGCGACATGCCGCATTACGTCGTGCTGGCGCTCGGCGATCGGATCTTCAACACGCATTTTTCCGATAATGAAGGGCACACCAACGCCCATTGGCGCCCGGGGCGCGGCAAGATCGATTGGAAGGCGATTTTCGCGGCAGTCAAGACCATCGGCTACTCCGGCCCGATCACGTTGGAGCTGGAAGACGCGCCGGGTGCATCGCATTGGACCCATTTCCGCGAAGCGACGACGGAATTCGATGACGAGATGCGCCGTGGCATGAGCTATCTGCGCGCCGCTGCCGCCGAACTCGATATCACCATTTCCTAGAGGCAAGCCAATGAGCAACGAACCCATGAAAGTCGGCATTGTCGGCGCCGGCAATATCAGCGCCACCTATGTTGCGACCCTGCATATGTTTGATTTCATTCGCGTGAAGTCTGTTTACGATCTTTATCAGGAGCCTGCCCGCAAGCTCGCCGAGCAGTTTGGCATCGAGGCCGTTGCGCTCGATACGATGCTTTCCGATCCGGAAATCGGTCTCATCATCAACCTGACGACGCCGGTCTCGCATTATGCCATCAGCAAGAAGGCGCTGCTTGCCGGCAAGCATGTCTATTCGGAGAAGCCGCTTGGCGTCTCCATGGGCGAGGCGGAGGAGTTGATGGCCATCGCGCGGGCAGGAGACCTGCGGCTCGGTTGCGCTCCCGACACCTTCCTTGGCGGCGGTCACCAGTTGACACGGCGCTTGCTCGATGAAGGGCGCATCGGCAAGACGATTTCGGCCACCGCCATGCTGCTGTTGCCGGGTCATGAGCATTGGCATCCCAACCCAGCCTTCTTCTACGGCCGCGGCGGCGGGCCGATGCTCGATGTCGGTCCGTACTACGTGACGAACCTCATCGCCTTGCTCGGCCCCGTGCGCGAGATCTTTGGCACTGCGAAGATCACCCGCATCGAACGCACGGTGAAGACTGATCCGCGTCGCGGCGAGACGATTAAGGTACTGGTGCCGACCCATCTGACGGGCGTTATGGAGTTCCATAGCGGTGCGACCGTCACCATTGCCACCAGCTTTGATGTTATCAAGCACAAGCACAATCAGATCGAGCTTTACGGCTCGGAAGGTACTATGGTGACGCCGGATCCGAACAATTTCAGCGGCAAGGTCGAGATATTTCGCGACGGCGATGAGGCGTGGAGGGAGATCCCCGTCGATCACCCCTATACGGAAGGTGTGCCAGGTCATCTCGGTCTGCGCGGATTGGGCGCGGCGGAGATGGTGGATTCCCTTCGCTCGGGACGCCAGCATCGGGTATCGTCGGAACTGGCTTTCCACGCCCTTGAGGTGATGACGGCATTCGAGCGTTCGGCGCAATCGCGTTCTGTGGTTGCAATCCACAGTAGTTGCGGTCGGCCCGATCCAATACCGCGCGCAATAAATGAGGGACGTTTCTCATTGAGTGCGCTATAGAGTTGAGAAAATGCGGTCCTTTTGGACTGCGGGCTTGACGAAGGGGCAATGCCTGAGGAAGCATTGCTCACGTGCTGCGGGGAACGGAGGCCCTGCCGCACAGTTTTGGAGGATCAGGAGATTCGGCATCCGGTGTCTGGAGACGGCGGCGGCTGAGGAAAGGCGTTTGAAGAACGCCCTCAAAGGAGGAGGAACGCATGCGCAAATTGATGATGGCATTGGTCGGCGCCACGGCGCTGGTCGCGGCGAGCGTGACCGGCGCTCTGGCCGAAGGCAAGAAGGCCGAAGTTCTGCATTGGTGGACTTCGGGCGGTGAAGCCGCAGCCGTGAAGGAGCTGGCCAAGGCCTTCAACGCTGCAGGCGGCGAATGGGTGGATACCGCAATTGCCGGCTCCGGCTCGACTGCTCGTCCGATCGGCATCAACCGCATCATCGGCGGCAATCCGCCGACGGCCATGCAGTTCAACACCGGCACGCAGATGAACGAACTGGCCCAGCAGGGCCTGCTGCGGCCGCTCGACGATCTCGCCAAGGAGCAGGATTGGAAATCGGTTCTGACACCATCTTTCTATCAGGCCATCCAGTTCCAGGATCATATCTATGGCGCTCCCATCAACGACCACGGCCAGAACTGGGTCTTCTATTCCAAGGCCGTCTTCACCAAGGCCGGCGTGACGGAAGAGCCGAAGACCTGGGATGAAATGTTTGCCGCGCTCGACAAGATCAAGGCTGCCGGCCTGATCCCGGTTGCCGTCGGCGGTCAGCCCTGGCAGCTGCAGTCGATGTTCAACGCCATCCTGCTCGGCGAGGGCGGGAAGGATCTCTATGCCAAGGTCTGGAAGGATCTCGACACGGATGCCGTCAAGTCCGACAAGTTCAAGCATGTGGCGGAAGTCTTCGCCAAGCTGCGCAACTATCAGGACCCTGGCAGCCCGAACCGCGACTGGAACGTCGCGACCGGCATGCTGATCGACGGAAAGGCCGGCATCCAGTTCATGGGCGACTGGGCCAAGGGTGAATTCATCCATGCCGGCCTCGTCGCCGACAAGGATTTCGGCTGCATCCTCGGACCTGGCGAATCCAACTTCATGATGGGCGGCGACATCTTCGTCTTCCCCGTTCTCAAGGATAAGACGGCGACCGACGCCCAGACCCTGCTCGCTACCGTCATCATGTCGAAGGAAGGCCAGCTTGCCTTCAACTCCAAGAAGGGTTCGGTGCCCGTGCGTCTCGACGTCGATACGTCGAAGCTCGACGCTTGCGCCCAGAAGGGTTTGAACGCACTCAAGGATCCGAGCCGCCAGATCCTGGCACCCGACGTGCTGACCCCTCAAGATATCGTCCAGACCGAAGGCGATCTCATTGCTCAATACTGGACGACGCCCAGCATGACGGCGGACCAGTTCGCCACGCAGTTTGCGCAGGTCATCGAACAGGCCAAGTAAGCTTCGATCGACATCCATGCGGCGGCAGGTGAGCCTGCCGCCGGTTTCCATGAATGCTGAGGAGGAGCGCGTCCATGAGCAGCCCCAATACGAGCGCCACTGCTGCAAAAGCGGCTGTCGCACCTGCGAGCGTCAGCCGCAGGAGGATACATTTTTCGCCCTACGTGGCCCTGTTTCCAGCCTTCGCCATCGTGCTTCTGGCCTATGTCGTCACCGTCGTCTGGAACATCTGGATATCGTTCACGGACAGCAAGGTGCTGCCGGTCAACACTTTCGTCGGCACGAAGCAGTATGAGCGGTTGTTTTCGACGGCGCGCTGGCTGCTGTCGCTGCAGAACGTCGTCGTCTTCGGCATTCTCTTCATTGCCGGCTGTCTGATCCTCGGCTTTCTTCTCGCCGTCGCGCTCGATCAGAAGGTCCGTTTCGAAAATACCTTCCGAACGATCTTCCTCTATCCCTTTGCCATGTCCTTCATCGTTACCGGGCTGGTCTGGCAGTGGATCATGAATCCGACGCTCGGCCTGCAAAAGGTTGCCGACAGTGTCGGCTTCACCTGGTTCCGCTTCGACTGGATCGTCCAGAGCGATCTCGCGCTCTATGTCATCGTGCTTGCCGGTGTCTGGCAATCTTCCGGCCTCGTCATGGCGATCATGCTCGCGGGCCTGCGCGGCGTCGACCGGGAATTGTGGAAGGCGACCCGCATCGACGGCATACCGAGCTGGCGCGTTTACCTGCATATCGTCATCCCGATCCTGAGACCGACCATCATCACCGCCAGCGTTCTTCTGGCGATTGCGGTTGTGAGGGTTTACGAACTGGTTCTGGCGACGACCGGCGGCGGTCCGGGTATCGCGACCGAAGTGCCCGGGAAATTCATCATGGATTACCTCTTCGGGCGCGGCAATATCGGCCTTGCAACCGGAGCATCGACCGTGATGTTCATCACGGTGGTCATCCTGGTGACGCCCTGGCTCTATTATGAATATTTCCGTGAAAAGCCGAGGGGGAACTGATGACGACGCCATCTTCCGTCACTGGTGCCATGCAGGGTCCGACCGGCCGCAAGCCGCAGCATCTGACCCCAGGACGCATCGGCCTTTATCTCTTTCTCGTCATCGCGGCCCTGTTCTTCCTGCTGCCGCTCTATGTGATGCTTGTCACCTCGTTCAAATCCATGCCGGAGATCCGTCAGGGCAATATCTTCGCCTTTCCGCAAATGTGGACTGCGGATGCCTGGATACAGGCGTGGAGCACGGCCTGCACCGGACTTGAATGCGGCGGCATCAGCGTCGGCTTCTGGAATTCGGTGAAGATCTTGATCCCGAGCATGATTTTGTCGATCCTGATCTCGTCGCTGACCGGCTATGCGCTGTCCTTCTGGCGGGTCAAAGGGGCAAACGTGCTCTTTGCCATCCTGCTGCTCGGTGCCTTCATACCGTACCAGGTGTTCATCTATCCGCTGGTTCTGATCTATCGCGACGTCGGCATCTATTCGACGCTGCCCTGCATCATCATCACCCACACGGTCTTCGGTCTGCCGGTGCTGACGCTGCTTTTCCGCAACTATTATTCGAGTCTGCCGATGGAGCTCTTCAAGGCAGCTCGCATCGACGGCGCCGGGCTGTGGCAGATCTTCTTCCGGCTGATGATCCCGATGTCGATCCCGATCCTGGTGGTCGCGGCGATCCTGCAGGTGACCGGCATCTGGAACGACTTCCTCTTCGGCGTCGTCTTCGCCGGCCGAGAAAACTTCCCCATGACCGTGCAGCTCAACAACATCGTCAACTCCACCCAGGGTGAGAAGCTCTACAACGTCAACATGGCGGCGACCATCCTCACCGCCCTGGTTCCGTTGATCGTCTATTTCGGCTCGGGCCGCTGGTTCGTGCGCGGTATCACCGCCGGCGCAGTCAAGGGATAGTTCATGGCCAATGTTTCCATTCGCGAACTTGCAATCGATTTCGGCAGCGTCAGCGTGCTGAAATCGCTCAATCTCGAGATACAATCCGGCGAGTTCATCGTACTCCTCGGTCCCTCCGGCTGCGGCAAGTCGACCTTGCTCAACGCCATTGCCGGGCTGACCGATATCACGGACGGCCAGATCTGGATCGGCGACAGGAACGTCACCTGGGAGGAACCGAAGGACCGCGGCATCGGCATGGTGTTCCAGTCCTATGCGCTTTATCCGACGATGACGGTCGAAGGAAATCTCTCCTTCGGGCTGCGCATTGCCGGCATGGCGAAGGAGGAGATTGCCCAGCGTGTCGACCGCGCCGTGCAGATCCTGCAGATCGACCCCTTGCGCAAACGGCGACCGGGGGAGCTTTCCGGCGGCCAGCGCCAGCGTGTCGCCATCGGCCGTGCGCTGGTGCGTGACGTCGACGTCTTCCTGTTCGACGAGCCGCTCTCCAACCTTGACGCCAAGCTCAGAACCGAGCTGCGTGTCGAACTGAAGCGCCTGCATAGCGGCCTCGGTTCCACCATGATCTACGTGACGCATGACCAGATTGAGGCGCTGACGCTCGCCGATCGCATCGCCGTCATGAGCGGCGGCGTCATCCAGCAATTCGCCACGCCGAAGGAGATCTATCGCCGTCCGGTCAATCGCTTCGTGGCAGGCTTCGTCGGCTCGCCATCGATGAACTTCCTGTCGGGGCAGGTGGCGAGCAATGGCGGCGTGCCGGCGTTCATGTTGCCGGATGGCCGCGCGATCGACCTCAACGGCTACGAGTTTTCCGGCACGCCGGGCGAGGGCCGCAAGGCGACACTTGGCGTTCGACCCGAGCAAATGCAGTTCCAGCCCGCTAGCGGACGGGCTGCCAGCCTGCCGGCGACCTTCACCATCGTCGAGCCCATGGGCTCGGACAATCTGATCTGGGGTCAGGTTGGCAGCGAGACGCTGTCGGTGCGTATCGATGCCGATGAGGATGTCGCACTCGACACCGAGCAGCCGGTTTATTTTCAGCCGGCGCTCGCGTCGCTGTTCGGGGAAGACGGGCAGCGTCTATAAGATGCGGTGCCGCGCGTTGGACGAAGCGTGCGGCACAATCTTCATGCCCTGACTTCGAAGATCATGTTGAACGGCGTTTCAGTCGCCTTGCGGAAATGCGAATAGCCCGCATCCATGGCAACCTTGCGCAGTTTCAGCTCGCCAGCCTGTGCGCCCAGACCCAGCCCGACCTCCTGCGACAGCGAGGCTGGCGTACAGATCATCGTTGAAGCCCCGTAGTAGACGCGGCCAACGGGGTTGAGATTGTCCTTCAGGCAGTCATGGGCGAAGGGCTCGACGATCATCCAGGTGCCGTCATCGGCGAGAGTTTCCTTAATATGTTTGCCGGCACCGACGGGATCGCCCATGTCGTGCAGACAATCGAACATCGCCACAAGGTCGTAGTCGGCAGCCGGGAAGTCCTTGGCGGTCGCCTGTTCGAACGTGATCCGGCCCGCAACGCCCGCTTCCTGCGCCGCAGCTTTCGCTCGTTCGATGGACGGAAGATGGTAGTCGAAGCCGAAGAAAGTCGAGTTCGGATAGGCTTCTGCCATCAGGATGGTCGAGGCGCCGTGGCCGCAGCCGACATCGGCGACGATCGCGCCGGCCTCGAGCTTTTCCTGCATGCCGTCGAGCGCCGGTATCCATTCCGAAACGAGATGGCTGTTGTAGCCTGTCCGGAAGAAGCGTTCCGTGCCGCGAAACAGGCAGGTGCTGTGCTCATGCCAACCAAGGCCGCTGCCGGTCTTGAAGGCGTTGACGACCTTCGGCTCGTCGATCCACATGGATTGAACGACATCGAAAGCGCCGGCGAAAAAGGCAGGGCTGTCTTCCTCCGCAAATACCATTGCCTGTTCCGGCGTCAGGTAGAAGCGCTCGGTCTTATCGTCATAACTGACATAGTCGGCGGCTGCCTGAGCTGACAGCCATTCGCGCACATAGCGTTCTTTCACACCGACTTTGTCGGCCAAATCGGCCGAAGTCCTTGGCGTTCCGTCAGCCATGGCCTTGAACAGGCCCAGATGGTCTCCGAGCGTTACCAACACACCTGAGACCGCCGCGCCGAGATCGCCGACCAAGCGCCCGACAAGGGCATCGAGTTTCTGCATATCAGGTTCGCGCATGACATCCTCCCATCAGAATTGATGCAGCGTTCCGTCACGATGTATTCGGATAGGGAAAGATACTCCCAGGCTGGAGGGCAGGCAATTACGCCATCCGGCTGAACACGTCAGGCCCTCGCCCTGAAAAGTAGCGCAACCTATTGATGTGATGTGTTATTTGGGAGGTCCAAAAGAGAGCTCACGCCTCAGCTGGCGCGCGAGAGCTCCTTTTCCAGAACTGAGAGCAGGCGCGGATCGTCGGCGGTTACGTCGGGCGCAAAGCGCGCGGCAACCTTGCCGTCGCGGCCAATCAGGAATTTCTCGAAGTTCCAGACGATGCCGCCATTGTCGCCGGTGTGCAGGCCGCGATCGGCGAGGCGGGCACGCATCGGACCGTCGCCGATCGTCTCGACGCCGGATGCGATCAGGCTGTCGTACAACGGATGACGCTCGTCGCCAGTCACGGCGACCTTGGAAAACATAGGGAACTGCACGTCATAGGTCAGGGTGCAGAACTCCAGAATCTCCTTATCGCTACCCGGCTCCTGGCCCTTGAAATCGTTGGCCGGAAAGCCGGCGATCACCAAACCTTCGTCCCGCTTTGCCTCATAGAGCTTTTCCAGCCCTTCGTACTGCACCGTCAGGCCGCATTTGGACGCGACATTGACGACCATGATGACCTTGCCGCGATAGTCGGCAAGCGTCGTATCGCTGCCGTCGATCCTCTTTACCGGAATATCGAGCACGCTATCGGTCATATCATTCACTCCAGATGAGATGGAAAACAGGATGCCGATATTTGCCCGGAATTCGGTGGCGTCAAGGTCAGAATGCGCCTCAGGCAGCCTCTTCCATTCGAACCAGATGGCCCTGCGAGACTTCGCGGTAGTGTCGCGCGGGTGGCTGATAGCCGACAGGGCGCACCGGGCTCTTCAATTCGTCGACGGCGAGGTTGCGCCGGATGCCGCGCCGTGATGGATCCGGCACCGGGACGGCCGCCATCAGCTTCCTCGTGTAGGGATGCTGTGGATTCTCGAAAACCGACGCGCGCGGGCCGATCTCGACGATCTCGCCGAGATACATGACCGCGACGCGATGGCTGACGCGCTCGACCACGGCCATGTCGTGCGAGATGAAGAGATAGGAGAGTTTGAGGCTCTGCTGCAGATCCATCAGCAGATTGCAAACCTGCGCCTTGATCGACACGTCGAGCGCCGAGACGCTTTCGTCGGCGACGATCACCTTCGGGTCGAGGGCGAGCGCGCGTGCAATACAGATGCGCTGCCGCTGGCCGCCCGAGAATTCGTGCGGATAACGGCTCATCATGTCGGCCTTCAGCCCGACCCGCTCCAGAAGATCGGCAGCCTTTTCCCGGGCTTCGGAGCGCGTGCCCAAGCGATGCTCGATGAAGGGTTCGGCAACCGCAGCGCCGATCGTCATGCGTGGATTAAGGCTCGCGAATGGGTCTTGGAAGATCATCTGGATGCTGCGGCGCATCCGGCGCAGATCGAGCGTATTGAGCTTCATCACGTCATAGCCGTCGAGGCGAACCTCGCCGGATTTGGGATTGATGAGGCGCATGATGGAGCGCCCCGTCGTCGACTTACCGCAGCCGGATTCGCCGACCAGCGACAGCGTTTCCCCTTGTGCAAGATCGAAGGAGACGTTCTCGACCGCATGGATTGCGCCCGTCGGGCGGGCCAGCAGTCCGCCGCGAAGATCGAAGCGTGTGACGAGGTTCTTCACCTCGAGCACTGGTGTCTTGCCGTGATCGACGGTATCGGCGAGCGCCTTCGGTTCGCTGCGCTCGCCGGTGCTCGCGTCGACGACCGGGAAGCGCAGCGGCTGCGGCTGATCTTTCATGGAGCCGAGGCACGGCACGGCTGACAGCAGGGCGCGGGTGTAAGGATGCTGGCCGCGATGAAAGATATCGTCGGTCTTGCCGGTTTCCACCGCTTCGCCGCGATACATGACGATGGTGCGGTCGGAGATTTCGGCGACGACGCCCATGTCGTGGGTGATGAAGAGGACGGACATGCCTTCCTCTTCCTGCAGCACCTTGATGAGATCGAGGATCTGGCCCTGGATTGTCACGTCGAGCGCGGTCGTCGGCTCATCGGCGATCAGGAGTTTCGGGCGACTGGCAAGCGCCATGGCGATCATCACGCGCTGGCGCATGCCGCCGGAAAACTGGTGCGGATATTCGTCGAAGCGCGAGGACGCGTTGGGGATGCGCACTTTCTCCAGGAGGCGGATCGTCTCGGCTTTTGCCTCCGCCTTGGAAATATTGCCATGGCAGGTCAGCGCCTCGGAAATCTGCCGGCCGATGGTGAAGATCGGATTGAGAGAAGTCATCGGCTCCTGGAAGATCATCGCGACGTCCTTGCCGCGCACCTTGCGCATTTCGGCCTCCGGCAATGCCAGGAGATCGCGGCCGTTGAGCCTGACTTCGCCCTCGATGCGGCTGCTGGCCCCGGCGAGCAGCCGCATGATCGAAAGCGACGTCACGCTCTTGCCGGAACCGCTTTCGCCGACGATGGCGACCGTCTCTCCCGGCATGACATCGAAGGAAATGTCCTTCACGACCTTGCGCCACTCGCCATCGACGAGAAACGACGTGGTGAGATTGGAGATGGAAAGAACAGGCTGGGTGTCTGGATTTGTCATCGGCGCTGCAACGATCGGCATGAAGTTCCCTTTATGATTTTACCATTGGTCAGGCTTCAACTGCGTTTACTCACGATGGAGCTGCTATCGTGGCACGGGAGGCTGAAGGGCGACCTTCGGCAATCCTCTTGGCCTCAAGCGCGGCAATCTTTTCGTCGATCTCGCGGCGGTCGGTCATCCCGCTGGGGTTCTGCCGCGTCGGCATGGTTTCTGCGACATGCAAATAGCGTTCCTGCGCAACTGCGTAGAGCCGCTCGAGTTCGGTCAGCGGATCGGCGCTGTCGTCGACTCGGATGTTCAGCCAAGCGTAATCCTGGTCGCGGTGGATGACGAGTGCGGCCGATTGCTTGCCACGCTTATCCCCGCCTGCATCTTCGCCCGCCCGCATGGCTTCGAGCAGCCGCTCCGCAAGTGGTTTGCCTGCGGCCTTCTTGAAGGTCGCAAGCGTTTCCGCAATCACCTGCGGTCCAGCCAGCATGTTGCCGGCCACCGATACATTGTCTTCGACCAGATGCCCCGCCCAATCGATACACTTGGCGCCGGTAAAGGCGGCATTGTTGCCCTTGTTGTCGATCAGGTGAAACTGCCGCTGCTCGCGGCCTTCGTCGCGGGCGCTCAGCGTTTCCAGAATTTCATGGGGCGCATGACCGGATGCCAGCATCGCAAGTCCGTCGATGCCGTAAAGCGGGCTGGCAAAGGCCTGCGTCGCAACCGCGCCGATGCCGCCGCGAATATGCGGCACGATGCTGCCGACGGCAAAGAAGCGCGTGGCGACGGCGATGGCGAGATGTCCGGTTTCGGGTTCTCGGGCAACGATCGACCAGGTCATCGGCTCTATCTCCCAACGGCATAGGCTTGCATCAAACGAGGTGTTGCCGCTGCGCGCAAGAGGCCATCGGCGTCGCGCCGTGCGGCGGTCAGCCGACCCACGGTCCACTCCGGTGCGACGGTCAGCTGGTGGCCTCTCTTGCGGAGCGTATCGAGCACGTCAGCGCCGAAATTCGCCTCCGCCGTCAGGCCACCCGGTTCGCGGGTGCGCGGATAGAAGGAGCTCGGAAAATGCGTGCTGTGGAACAGCGGCTTGTCGATCGCTTCCTGCAGGTTCAGCCCATGATGGACATAGCGCAGGAAGAAGGACAGCTGCCACTGCTCCTGCTGATCGCCGCCGGGCGTGCCGAAGGCCAGCGTCGGGCGTCCTTCATGCAGTGCCATTGTCGGGGTCAGCGTCGTACGCGGCCGCTTGCCCGGTGCCAGCGAGGAGGGCAGACCCGGCTGCAGCCAGAACATCTGGGCGCGAGAATTGAGGCAGAAGCCGAGGCCTGGAATGATCGGCGAGGATTGCAGCCAGCCGCCGGATGGCGTGACCGAGACCATGTTGCCTTCGCGGTCGATGACATCGATATGCACGGTGTCGCCGCGCTTCTCGGTAAGATGCGACATGGTGGGCTCATAGACCGCGCCGCTCTTGGCTTCCGGTGCGTCGAGCATCGCCATGGTAAGATCGTACTGGCTTTCAAAGCCGGGCAGCTTGCCGGGGCGCAGGGCAAGCGACGCCTCTGACGAAACCAGCCGGCGGCGCTCGCCGGCATAGGCGTCCGACAGCAGGGTTTCGAGCGGTACGCGCGTGAAATTGGGGTCGCCGTAATAGACCTCGCGATCGGCAAAGGCGAGTTTCATGGCCTCGGTCACGGTGTGGACGAAATCGGCGCCGGCGGGATCCATGCCGGCCAGATCGAAACCCTTGAGCAGCGACAGTGTCTGGAGGAAGACGGGGCCTTGACCCCAGGGGCCGATCTTGGCGACCGTCCAGCCGTGATAATCATAGGTCAGCGGCGCCTCGACCGTCGCCTGCCAGTTGGCCATGTCGTCGGCGGTCAGCACGCCCTTGTGGCGCCCGCCGCTTGCATCCATGACCTCCGTCTTGCTGACATAGCTGTCGATGGCTTCTGCGACGAAGCCGCGGTAATAGGCACCGCGAGCGGCTTCGATCTGCGCTTCGCGATCGCTCTTGCTTTCCGCCTCAGCGACAACACGCTTCCAGGTTTCGGCAAGAACCGGGTTCCTGAAATTGGACCAGGGTTCGGGGGCGGCACCGCCAGGAAGCCAGGTCTCGTAGGAGGTCGGCCATTCCTTGCGGTAGAAATCGGCAAGACCTGCGATGGTCGTGGAAACGCGCGGCAGGACTGGATGGCCTTTCTCCGCATAATGTATCGCCGGTTCCAGCACGTCGCGGACGGTCAGCTGCCCATAATCGCGCAGCATCAGCATCCAGCCGTCGAAGGCGCCGGGGATGACAGTGGCGAGCAGGCCGTCGCCGGGGATCAGTTTCAGCCCCTCGCGCCTATAATGCTCGATCGTTGCGCCGGCCGGTGCCAGGCCCTGGGCACAGATGACCTCGACCTTATCCTTCTTCTTCGAATAGAGGATGGCTGGCATGTCGCCGCCCGGCCCGCAGAGATGCGGCTCGACGATCTGCAGCACGAAGCCTGTCGCAACGGCCGCGTCGAAGGCGTTGCCGCCCTTTTCGAGAATGCTCATGCCGACGGCGGATGCGATCCAGTGCGTCGACGTGACGACGCCGAAGGTGCCGAGGATTTCAGGGCGGGTGGTGAATGCGGTCATTGGGGGCATCCTTTTGAGTTTATTCATGCCTCGCGCGGATCGAGCGCATCGCGCAGGCCGTCGCCGAGGAGATTGAAGCCGATCACGACGAGAAAAATGGCGGCCCCCGGCCACATGGCCATCCAGGGCGCCTGTTCGAGATAGTTCTTGGCGACATTGAGCATCGAGCCCCAGCTAGGGGCGGGCGGCTGCTGGCCGAGCCCGAGGAAGGAGAGGCTCGCCTCGGCGATGATGGCGGTCGCGATGGTGAGTGTTGCCTGCACGAGGATCGGAGCAAAGACGTTGGGCAGGATATAGCGGGAGATGATGCTGAAATGGGTGAGGCCGATCGAGCGGGCGCCCTCGACATAATCCTCCGTCTTGACCGCCAGCACCTGGCCGCGCGTCAGCCGCACGAAGACCGGCGTTGCGGACAATCCGATCGCGATCATCGCGTTGGTGAGGCTCGGGCCGAGGAAGGCGGCAAGCGCAATAGCGGTGATAAGGAATGGCATCGCCAGGAAGGCCTCGGTGATGCGCGAGATGATCTGGTCGATCCAGCCGCCATAGTAGCCGGAGATGAGACCGAAGGGCACGCCGATCGCGACCGCGATGGCAACCGAGAAGACGCCGGCCATCAGCGATGCCCGTGCGCCCCAGATCATGCGGGAGAGAATGTCGCGGCCGAGATCGTCGCTGCCGAGCCAGTGTGCGGCGGATGGCGCCTTGCGGATCGCAGACCAGCTGGTTGCGACCGGGTCCGGAATCGGCAGGAGCGGTGCAAGCGCAGCAAGTGCGGTAAAGAAAAGGATGATGGCAAGTCCGACCAAGGCCCCCTTGTTGGCCCTCAGCTTCCGCCAGGCCCGATTGGGAGCGCGCTTGGCGGGAGGGGCTGCAGCGGCCGTCTGAACGATGGTGCTCATAGGGCTGCCCTCATGCGCGGATTGAGGAGGACATAGAGAATATCGGCAATGAGGTTCATGGCGATGAAGCCGATGGCCGTGCAGAGCACCACGCCCTGGACGACGGCGTAATCCCGGTTGAAGACCGCATCGACGATCAGCTTGCCGAAGCCGGGGATGGTGAATATCTGCTCGGTCAGAACGGCACCGGCCAGGAGCTCTCCGAACAGCAGGGCGCTGACGGTGACAACGGGCAGGATGGCGTTGCGGAAGCTGTGCTGCAGCACGACGGCCATCTCCGGCAGGCCCTTGGCGCGGGCAGTGCGGATATAGTCGGCGCTGAGCACGCTCAGCATCGACGAGCGCGTGTGGCGCATCAAGGTGGCAGCAAGCGCATTGCCGAGCACGAAGGATGGCATCAGCATCGTCTGGATGGAGCGCCATGGATCTTCGAAGAAGGGTTGGTATCCCGAGGCCGGCAGCCAATGCAGCTTCACCGAGACCAGCAGGATCAGCATGATGCCGAGCCAGAAATTCGGCACGGACAGGCCGCACAAGGCGATGATGTTGGCGAGAAAATCGATGAAGCTATTCTTCTTCACCGCCGCCAATATGCCCATGGGAATGCCGATGGCGAAGGCGAAGATCATCGACATCACGGCGAGCTGAATGGTGACCGGCAGCTTTTCGGTAACGAGCGTCAGCACCGGTTGGTTGGTGCGCAGCGAAACGCCGAGATCGCCCTTGGCGACGCCCTGCAGCCAGTAGCCATATTGGTAGATCACAGGGTCGTTCAGGCGATATTTCTCGCGCAACAGCTCCAGCACCTGAGGATCGCGCTCCTCGCCTGCCATGGCTAGCACCGGATCGCCGGGCAGAAGCTTCTGCAGCGAGAAGACGAAGATCGAAATGATCAGAAGCGTCGGTATGGCGACGAGCAGCCTCTTTCCGATATAGCTATACATGGGCAGATCCTTGCCGCGATGTCGAATGTGAAAGCGCCATCCGGAAAGAAGCCCGCATGGCGCTCATAGCTCAGCCGCTTTTCTTCACGCCTACGAGGCGGATCATGCCGTCCGGGGAGGGCACAAAGCCGGACACCTTCTTATTGTAGGCCCAGATCCAGGCCTGATGCCCGAGAAAGATGATCGGCAGGTCCTGGCTGAGGATCGCCTCGGCCGCATCGTATTTCTGCTTGCGTACGGCGTTGTCCTGAGACTGGCGCGCCTCAAGCAGCAGCTTGTCGACCTCCGGATTGCTGTATTTGGAATCGTTGAGGCCGGCGCCTGTCGTCACGAACTGCTGGATATTGCCGTCCGGATCGGAGCGGCCGGACCAGTCGGATCGGCTGAGCTGGTAGTTGCCGCTCGACTGCGCGTCGAGCAGGGTCGCGAATTCCGTCGTCTTCAGTGTCACGTCGAAGCCGGCTTCGGCAACCATCGACTGGATGATCTGCATCATCTGCATCGATACGGGATTGTTGGCGACGGCGAGCTCGACTGGGATACGGTCGAAACCGGCTTCCTTGACCAGCGCCTTAGCCTTGTCGACGTCGCGGGCGGGTACCGGAATATCCTTGTCGAACCAGGGGCTGTTCGGTGCAAAAGGCTGGTTGCCGGCAAGCCCGGTGCCATCGAAGACGATCTGCATGGCGGCTTCGCGGTCGATTGCCAGCGAGAAGGCCTGGCGCAGGCGCTTGTTCTTGCCCATTGGATTGTCGGCGCGAGCGCCATTGCCGACATTGGCGTAGACGCCAAGCCAGCCGGTGCCGACAGCGTCGGCATAGACGAGATTGGGATCGCTCTTGACAGTGCCGGCATCGGAGGCGGCCACGCGCTCGATCATGTCGAGGTCGCCGGAGCGCAGGTTTGCAAGACGCACCGTTGTGTCGGGGATCGGCAGATAGGTTACCTTATCGATGAAGATATTGTCCTTGTTCCAGTAATCCTGGAATTTTTCGAGCACGATCCGGTCCTGCTGCACGCGCTCGACGAATTTGAAGGGGCCGGAGCAGACGGGATGGTCGCCGAATTTGGCACCGGCAGCCTTTGCAGCCGTTGGCGAAACCATCATGCCCGAGCGGTCGGAAAGCTGGGCAAGCAGCGTGACGTCGGGCGCCTTCAGGGTGAAGGTAGCTTCGTATTCACCGGATGCTTCGACCTTGGCGACAGAGGAAAGCTCGCTCTTGCGGCGTGATTCCGGCATGGTCTGATAGCGCTGGATGTTGTCGACAACAGCTTGCGCATTGAACGGCGTGCCGTCCTGGAATTTCACGCCCTGGCGCAGCTCCATGACGAGCTGCTTGCCATCGGCGGACCATTTCCAGGATGTGGCGAGCTGCGGCACGAACTTCAGGTCGGGTGTTACGTCAACGAGCTTGTCGCAGAGCGCGGTATAGACGATGCGGCCGACGAAGGTGCGGGATTGAGCTGGGTCCAGCGCATCGGCATCGTCCTGCAGGCCGATCTTGAGTTCGACGGCGAAAGATGGCAGCGCGATCAGGGCGCCGGCGGCAAGCGATGCCATGAATTTGGCGATCTTCATTTCGTTCTCCTGTTTATCGTTTTCGTTCTTTGCAGTTTCGACCGGTTTCCTCTCCGGTCGTGGTGGGCAGGCCGGCTTTGGGGTCAGCCCACCTCCTCGGTCAGTGGCTCCTCAGCTTGCTGCGCATCCAGCGACGTGATGCGGATCAGGCTTTCCTGCAGCATCAGCAAATGTTCGCGCATGGCCTCGGCCGCCTTCATCGGATTGCGCGCGGCAATCGCGTCGATGATCGTCCTATGCTGGGCGTAGGAGACCGGGCGGGTCTTGTTGATGCTGCGGGCCAATTCGCGAATGGTTTGCCAGGCTTCGTCCTGGCGGACATGGTTGATGACGTCGAAGATGGTCAAAAAGAACTGGTTGCCGGCGCTTTGCGCGATCAGCCGATGCAACGCGCCATCCCAGAGTTCGCGGCTGTCGGCGTCGTCGCTGGCGGTGATCTTCTTTGCCAGTTCGTACATGCGGTCGATGTCGTCGGGCTTGGCGCGCATGGCGGCGAGCTGGGCGAGTTGCGGCTCGATACGCAGGCGGACTTCCATGACCTCCATGAGATCCGTGCCTGCCACAAGCGTGCTGACATGCTGGCTCCAATCGTCCGGTCGCTGTCCGACATAGGTTCCCGAGCCTTGGCGCCGCCAGACGCGGCCTTCGGCTTCCAGCACCTCGAGCGCTCGCCTGATCGCTCGCCGGCTGACGCCGAGGTTCTCCGATAGAGCCCGCTCCGTCGGCAGCTTTCCATCCGCCGGGAGATCGGCCGAATTCAAGAGCCCACGGAGCCTTTCCAGGGCATGAACCGAATTTTCCGGAAGGCTGTTGATTGCCATATTGAAAGGTGAACCAATTTGGAATTGGTCCAATAGAAGTTGAACTCGATCGTCTCGTCAAGCGCTTTTTTGTGCAATTTCGGCAATGCACAATGTTTGTGCGCAATGCAGAAAGGCGACCCGCAAAACGAGTCGCCTTCTTGAGATGACGGATCAACGATGTCCGCCCTCGCGGTTCTGGGACTTGAGCTTCAGCGACCGACGGCGCGTGCCGAAATGGCTATCTCAGGCGTGAAGTCGAAATCCTTGTCGAAGGGATAGGTCGGCTTGGCCTTGCGCAGGCGCGGCAGGCGTTCGACGAACTGGTCGACGACACCGGGGGAGAGAGCCATCAGGTTCGGGTTGGCGATCGGCGCCAGTTCCGGCGAGAGGTAGCCGGATTTGACGACGATGATCTTCGCTTTGTGCGGATCAAGGCCGAGGCGGGTGAAATCGGCGATATTATGGTAGGGGCGGCGCTTGGCCGACAGGACGAGGTCGATGCCGCCGATGGAGACGACGGCCTGCATGTCGCTGGCTTCCGTAGTGTCCAGCAGGTGCTTGACCGTAAAGTCGCCCTTGACCGGCTTGCTGCCTTTGGTGTCGAGCGATGCGCCTACGGAGAGATCGAGAGTGGCGCCGATGCCGGCGGCGTAGCACACTTCTGTGGCAGTCTTGTCGGCGATGCCGGCGAAGATGACGCCTTCTGCACCGTTGGCAATCAGTTCCGCCAGTACGTCGGCGCGGTCGCCGACACCGCCGCCCGTCGGATTATCGCCGGATTCCGCCAGAACCACGGGCGCGGTCGTGCTGGCGATTGCCTTCGCGACGCATTCCTCGATCGAGCCGGTCTCCGAGCCGAAAACGAAATCCTCACGCACGTCCCAATAGGCCTGGGCCAGTCGTTTCGCCTCGCGTTCGAGTATGCTGCGATCCGTGCCGGTCATGATGGCAGCAGCCGTTGCGCGCGGCTCGTCGGCCCAGACATAGCCGACCATGAGCGAGGCATCCCAGACGCCCTCGATGGCGTCGATGCCGGGCAACATGTCGTAGAGGCTCTTGGCCGGCTCATCGACCGTACTGGTACGTTCGCCCGGCAGCACTACGGGGATCGGCGCCCAGAGCAGGATCGGCTTCACGCCGGTCTTCAGGCTTTCGGTCAGCATCTTGACGGCGCGGCGCATGGTTTCCTCGACATCGATATGCGGCGCTGTGCGATAGGTGGAGTACATGTCGAGCGCATCGATGATGCGCTGGGTGACATTGCCGTGCAGGTCGTAGCTTGCCGAGACCATGCAATCCTCACCGACGACGGCGCGAGCTGCACTGATCCAGTCACCCTCGGCGTCTTCCATGCCTTCGACATACATGGCGCCGTGCATGGCGAGATAGAGTCCATCCAGCGGCAGCAGGGCCTTCAGCCCTTCCAGAAACTCCGCCTTGAAGGCTTCGTATGTATGACGGGCGACCGGGCCGCCGGCGATCGCTCTGGCATGGATGGTTGGCAGGAATTCGCCGTCATAATCCCTAAGGAAGGCGAAGTAGGGCGAGGCAGTCAGCTCCGCGCCGCGCAGAACGCGAAAATCCTTCTCTTCGTTCAGGACGGGATTGTAGGTGCTGCATTCGATGTGAATGCCTCCAACGGCAATACGCATGGGAACCTCAATAGGGGTTGGGACCAATCAGGAAATTATGGGCGGCAATGCTGGCAGCGCCCCGCGCCCAGACATCGCCATCGACACGCTGCGTGCGGATCGGCGTCTGGCCGGCATAGCGCGGCAATACGTTCGCCTCGACCGCCTGCCGCATGACGGTGCCGAAGAGGCGATCAAACCGGCCTTCGACATGGGTAATCAGGATCAGGCCGGGATCGTTGAACTGGATGAGATGCGCAATCGCAAGCCCAAGTGCGCTGCCGGCGCGGTGCAAGATGCGGATTGCGGTGGCATTGCCGAGTGATGCCTCCGTCTCCAAGTCGTCGAGGGATTGGCAGGCGAGACCTTCCGCCTTTGCCATTTCCTTGATCGCCTTCAGCGAGGCCACGGTATCGAGACAGCCGCGCTTGCCACAGCGGCAGGGCGAACCATTGAGCTCGATCGTGCAATGAGCGATTTCGCCGGCGCCGCCATGATTGCCGCGGTAGAGTTTGCCGCCGACGAAATGGGCGCACCCGATGCCGTCGTCGAAGGAAACGACGCTGAAATTCTGCACGTCACGGGCGCCGCCGAACAGCTTTTCGCTGACGGCGACCGCCTTGGCGTCGTTTTCGATAAAGGTGGCGATACCGGTCTTCTGCCTGACGATACCGGCAAGCGGTACATCCTGCCAGCCGAGTAACGTGGATTTGACGCAGCTCGCTTGCTTTTCATCGACGAAACCGGAGAGCGCAACACCAAGGCCTGAAAGCTTTCGTCCGGCATCTTTACATTCGGAAAGCAATTTCGGCAGCGTGTCGGCGATCATCGCGGCGATGACATCAGGATCGCGCGACAGTGGCATCGTCTGACGCGCGACGATATTGCCGTTGAAATCGCAGAGAACCAGCGGCGCCGGGTCTTCGAGAAGCGAGATGCCGCCGAAGAAGGCGCCTTCCGGATGCAGGTCCAGCAGGATCGAGGGGCGGCCCTGTCCGTAGATCGTTTCCGTTTCCCGCAAGATGCCGAGGGAAATCAGATCGCGCGCAATCCCGCTCATCGCAGCCTTGCTCAGCCCCATGGAGGCTGCCAGAACTGTGCGGCTGGAAGGGCCTGATTGGCTGATGACCCGTAAGAGCTGCTGCTGGGAGGACGTTAGCAATTCGACGTTCCGCCTGGATTTTTGCTTGTTTTGCCGAGAATAAGTTCAGAAAATAAACAAAGCAACCATATTTGGTTTCATTGCAGCCCTAATCACGCCGCGCTGCAATGTAGCGGAAGAACGCACCGATTGCTCGACCTGCTTTGTGAAAGGCGGCAGTCCAGGCGCCGTCATGGGGCGATTTCGCAAAACATGTTCGCGTTTAAATGGTTGACATCGACCCGTATCAATATGCAAAGCTTATCATAACGATTCAGCCGGCGCTCGCCCGCAATCGTCTCGTCCCTAGACTTTGATCCCACAAGCTTCGCGCTCGACCATGGCCGTTATGGCGGCATGTGCATGTTTCGATCCCGGGTGCAGCAGTCAGAAAGGAATGCCATGTCCAGCACGGTCGATCGTTCGAGACGCCCGTTGGTCATCGTCTCGATCATGCTTGCGACCTTCATGGTCGCCATCGAAGCGACCATCGTTGCGACCGCCATGCCGCGCATCGTTGGCCAGCTCGGCGGCTTCACCTATTACAGCTGGGTCTTTTCCGCCTTTCTGCTGGCGCAATCCACCACCACCGTCATCTATGGCAAGCTTTCCGATATTTTCGGCCGCAAGCCGATGCTGATCGGTGGCATCATCATCTTTCTCATAGGCTCAACGCTCGCCGGTTTCGCCTGGTCGATGGCGTCCCTTATCGTCTTCAGGCTGCTGCAGGGCCTCGGCGCGGGTGCCATTCAGCCTGTGACCATGACCGTCGTCGGCGATCTCTATAAGCTGGAGGAGCGCGCCAAGGTGCAGGGCGCGCTCGCCAGCGTCTGGGCCATCTCCGCCGTCATCGGCCCGCTTGCCGGCGGCATCATCGTCGACAATCTCTCCTGGGCCTGGATTTTCTGGATCAACCTGCCGCTTGGCGTGCTCGCCATCGTCGGGTTCATCCTCTTCCTGCACGAGTCGGTTACGCCGCGCGAGGCGAAGATCGATTATCTCGGCACGATCCTGTTTTCGATATCGATCGTGTCGCTTCTCGTCATCCTGACGGAAACCGATGCGGGCTTCGCCGTTCTCTGTCCCCTGGCGATCGTCTTTATCGTTACCGGCATCCTGTTCCTGTGGCAGGAGCGGCGAGCGCCGGAGCCGATCATTTCGATCGCTCTCTGGAGCCAGCGGCTGATTGCCACCAGCAATGCCGCAACGCTGCTTGCCGGCATGGCGCTGATCGGCCTGACGACCGTTCTGCCGATCTATGTTCAGGGTGTCCTTGGTCGTTCGCCGCTAGAGGCAGGCTTTACGCTGACGATGCTGATTGTCGGCTGGCCGCTGGCCGTGATGCTGGCGAGCCGGTTCTTCCGCACTTTCGGCATCCGCAACACCTTGCGCGCCGGCAGTCTCATGTTTCCCTTCGGCTCGCTTTTCCTGCTGTTCCTAACGCCGGAGAGCAACCCGGTGATCGCCGGTATCGGCTCGTTCCTGATGGGCTTCGGCATGGGTCTCATCAGCCTGACGAGCGTCGTGCTGGTGCAGGAAAGCGTGGAGTGGTCGATGCGCGGCAGCGCCACCGCCTCGATCATCTTCTCGCGCAGCCTCGGCAACACGCTTGGCGCAACCGCGCTCGGCGCGATCATGAATGTCGGCATCGCCCATTATGGCAGCGGCGAGCTCGCAACCAGGCTGCACGATATCCTCAATCAGCCCAGCGGCCTTTCCGATCTTGTCACCGATCCCGCGATCAGAAGCGTCTTCGATGCGGCCCTGCACTGGAGCTTCTGGGGGGTCGTCATCGTCGCTCTGACGACCTGCGTGACCATCTGGCTGATCCCGGTCACCCGAGACGCCGGCCGTGGGTCGTCAGTACCCAAGGCGGATGCACAGGAAGCCATGACTCATTAGCGCGAGGTCCGGGCGGTCGGGCAGGGCTTGATCTGTCAGAAGCCGTAGTCGCGCGCGAGCCAGGCTTCCAGTAGGTTTCGCGATGCCTTGATTGCGGCGTCCGTATCCTGTGCGACGATGGCGTCGAGGATCGCCTTGTGGAGGGGCAGGGCGCGCTTTTGCCCTTCGGCGATGTCCTCATGGCCGGAAAGCGTGCGATTGGCGTAGATCCCGACGGCGATCAGATCGATCAGCTGCGAATAGATCATGTTGTGTGTGGCGGCGAAGATCGCCGTATGAAAGCGCAGATCGGCATCGGCATTGCTGTTGACGTCGCCAATGGTGGACGCCATCTCCTCGTAGGCGGAGCTGATCGCGGCAATATCGCTCTCGGTGCGGCGCAGTGCTGCGCGCGCCGTCGCCTCCGGCTCGAGTGCCAATCGCAGGTCCTTGATCGATCGCATGATTTCGACTGAGGGGCCGGTCTCATAGTACCAGACCATGACATCCGTATCGAGATGATGCCAGTTGGAGCGTTCCTTGACGCGCGTGCCGACGCGGGTCTTGATCTCGACCAGTCCCTTGCCGGCCAGGCACTTCATCGCTTCGCGGATGACCGTGCGGCTGATGCCGAATTGTTCGACCAAATCGGGCTCGTTTGGCAGTGTTGCGCCGACTGGATAGTCTCCGCCGACGATACGGCGGCCGAGCTCGTGGACGAAATAGCCGAAGACGCCACGCCGGGGGATCGTGCCGTATTTTCGCACAAAGGCATCGAAGGGCGACTGTGTTACGATCAGTTTCGACTCCGGGGTAGCCCTGGAGGTTATTGCGTCCTGGCCATGTTTCATTATGCGGGACTCTCGTTCCTTATTGATGCGCCGTTCGCGAGAACAATCATCAGCCTACGTCGATTTGCGAGGCTTCTTGCTGGTATCTCGGCCAGTTTGGGGCTGTTCCATATTGATGTTGTATCGATCCCATTGTTCTTCCCGCGGCATTTTCCGGTGAAAACCCTAGCATGTCTTGCGTATGCATGCCTACTGGCACCGGGTTGATCGATCTGTTCACCAATTTGAACATGCTAATGCGTTTCGCCCCGGGCCTCTATTGGGATCGGCAGCGGTGATCAAATTGCGCACCATCCGCTAAGCGAAACGTGATCGCTTAATCGATTGATGGGACGATTTCGACTATCGTAAACGTTACCGAACCGGTTAAATGCAGGCGGGATGCGAGGCGGATTCGGAGTTGCTGATCCATGAATGACATGTCCACGCCTGGGCAAAGGGAGGATGCGCAGGAAGCGGGCTCGCGCTCGCTGTTGATTGCATTGCTCGTGGCCGGTGCCTTCTTCATGGAAAATCTCGACGGTACGGTCATCGCGACCGCATTGCCGCAGATGGCCGTTTCCTTCGGTGCTCGCCCGGTCGACCTCAATATCGGTATGAGTGCCTATCTTCTGACCCTCGGCGTCTTCATTCCGATCAGCGGCTGGATCAGCGATCGCTTCGGTGCGCGTCTGGTCTTCACAACCGCCGTCGTTATTTTCACGCTCGCCTCCGTTCTCTGCGGCTTTGCCAATGGGGTCGGCTCCTTCGTTGCCATGCGCATTCTGCAAGGCATCGGCGGGGCGATGATGGTGCCGGTGGGCCGGCTTGTCGTCTTGAACAATACGCCGAAGGACAAGCTGATCTCGGCCATTGCCACGATCACCTGGCCGGCGCTGGTGGCGCCGATCCTCGGGCCGCCGCTCGGCGGTTTCATCACCGACCATGCTAGCTGGCGCTGGATCTTCTTCCTTAACCTGCCGCTCGGCATTCTGGCCTTCATCTTCGCGCTCATGCTCATTCCGGAAACGAAAAGCACAGTGCGCCCGCCTTTCGACTGGGTCGGCTTTGTCGTCAGCGGCATCGGACTTGCCGGCCTCATGTATGGGCTGGAATTGATCGGGCGCCCTGATCCCGCCTGGCTGGAAGCCTGGACCTATGTGATCGTCGGCTTTGTCCTGCTGGCCATCGCCGTTTTTCATTTTCTCCGCACGGAGCATCCGCTCATCGATCTCTCGGGGCTGAAGCTGCCGACGTTCGCCATCACCATCTCAGGCGGATCGCTGTTCCGCACCGCCATTGGCGCGGTGCCCTTCCTGCTGCCGCTGATGTTCCAGGTTGGCTTCGGGCTCAGCGCCTTTCATGCCGGCATGCTGACGCTCGCCGTTTTTGCCGGTAATCTGGCGATGAAGCCGGCAACGACGCCCATTCTGCGCCGCTTCGGCTTCAAGCCGGTGCTGATCGTCAACGGCCTGTTGAATGCCGTCTTCATTGCCGCCTGTGCGCTGTTTTCGCCAGATACGCCGCTCTGGTTCATCGTGCCGGTACTGTTCATTGGCGGTATGTGCCGGTCGATGCATTTTACCGCACTCAACACGATCGCTTTTGCCGATATCCCACCGGGGCAGATGACGGGTGCCAACACGCTGTTCAGCACCGTCTTTCAGCTGACGATGGGCATGGGCATCGCCGTTGGCGCAATCGGCATTCGCATCGGTCAGGCGATCAGCGCACCGCTCGGAGTGGAGAGCATCGTCGCCATCGAGTTCCGCCTCGCCTTCGTGCTGCTCGGCATCATCGCGCTTCTGGCTGTGCTGGATTGTTTGCCGCTTGACCGCAAGGCAGGCGAAAACGTCTCGCGCAAGCCAAGGAAGGGCGTGTCGAAAGCGGCGTAGTGATGTCTTTTTCCGAAGCGGTTAGTACGAGAGTTGGATGAGATTATAATGCAGCAATATCGCTGGAATCGCCATCAGGATGATCAGAACTATTGCGACGCTTGCCGCGCGCATCATCCGCCTCCGGCGGGCGCGCTGACCGGTCCAATCATATACTGTCATAATGAGCCCCTCCTTCTCATTAGTGATTAGAAAGACAAGAAATGGAACGCCAGTCAATATCGGCAATAGCGAGCTAAATAATAAGCGTTATCTAATATTTGGAGGGCGAAACATACTTCGATGGCTGAAGAGAGCCGTCGAACTTCATCTGCAAGAGCCTAAAGATCGTTTTATGATGCCGGCTCACACGATATAACGGAAAAGGATTTCGTCCCTGTGTCAGCGGGACGCCGGCTGCTTTGGAAAAGAGGAAAAGGCAATGAGCAAGATGCGTGCCCTGGTTTTGGAGCGTCAGCATGAACTGGCGATCCGCGATATCGATCTGCCGCAGGAGGTCGGGCCGGGCCAGGTGAAGATCAAGATCCATACGGTCGGTGTCTGCGGGTCGGATGTGCACTATTACACGCACGGCAAGATCGGCCCCTTCATCGTCAACGAACCGATGGTGCTCGGGCACGAAGCGGCAGGAACGGTAGTGGAAGTCGGCGCAGGTGTGACGCATCTGAAGGTCGGTGACCGCGTCTGCATGGAGCCCGGCATTCCCGATGCCAATTCCAAAGCGAGCCGTCTCGGCATGTACAATGTCGATCCTGCGGTCATCTTCTGGGCGACGCCACCGATTCATGGCGTGCTGACGCCATTCGTCGTGCATCCGGCCAACTACACCTTCAAGCTGCCTGATAATGTCAGCTTTGCGGAAGGGGCGATGGTCGAGCCCTTTGCCGTCGGTATGCAGGCGGCGACCAAGGCACGCATCACACCCGGCGACACCGCTGTCGTGCTTGGTGCCGGCCCGATCGGCATCATGGTTGCGGTTGCAGCGCTTGCCGGTGGCTGCGCCCGGGCGATTGTTGCCGATCTCGCCCAGCCGAAACTCGATATCGCCGCGCAGTATCAAGGCGTCATTCCGGTCAATATTCGCGAGAAGAACCTCGTCGAGGAAGTCGATCGCCTGACCGATGGCTGGGGTGCGGATGTCGTCTTCGAATGCTCGGGCTCGCCGAAGGCCTGGGAAACGGTCATGGCGCTGCCGCGTCCCGGCGGCGTCATCGTGGCCGTCGGCCTGCCGGTCAATCCGGTCGGCTTCGATGTTTCCACGGCGTCGACCAAGGAGATCCGCATCGAAACGGTCTTCCGCTATGCGCATCAGTACGAGCGCTCCATCGCGCTGATTGCTTCCGGCCGCGTCGATCTCAAGCCCTTGATCTCCGAGACATTCGACTTCGAGGACTCGATCAAGGCTTTCGATCGCGCCGTCGAAGCCCGTCCGACTGACGTCAAATTGCAGATCGTCCTCGACCAATAGTCGCTCGCTGTCTCATCGCCTTGCCTCAAGTCTTCTTCTGGCTTCACGCACCGGCAAGGCGATGTTTTCCCTTAGGTTTCATATCTCCCGTAGACGGCCTGGCAAAAGCGATGCTAGGTAGCCTTTCACAGAGGGAAACAGGCTTTGACGCCGTGAAACGGGAAGGATCGCCGTGCCGCACGACGTTGCATTGATCGCATTGATTGCCGCCGGCTTCGTATTCGCGGCCATTTTCGGCTATCTGGCCGACAGGCTGCATTTGCCGCCGCTGGTCGGCTATCTGGTGGCCGGCGTCATCATAGGCTCGTCCACGCCGGGTTTTGTCGCCGATGTTTCGCTGGCATCGCAATTGGCCGAGATCGGCGTCATCCTGCTGATGTTCGGCGTCGGTCTGCATTTCTCGGCCGCCGACTTGTTGGCCGTGCGCGGCGTCGCCATTCCCGGCGCCATCGGTCAGATTGCAATCGCGACGTTGCTCGGGGTGGGGTTGACCTCACTGTGGGGCTGGAGCGTCGGCGCCGGCGTGGTCTTCGGCCTCAGCCTTGCCGTTGCCAGTACGGTCGTGCTCCTGAAAGCGCTGGAAGAGCGCAATCTCGTGAGTTCGACGAATGGCCGCGTCGCCGTCGGCTGGCTGATCGTCGAAGATCTGGCCATGGTGCTTGCGCTCGTGCTCTTGCCGGCCTTTGCCGGTGTTCTGGGCGGTCATGCGGACGCCGGCGGCCATGCCGCTTCCGGTTCGATCTGGCTGACGATCGGCATGACACTGCTCAAGGTCGCAGCCTTTGCAGCTGTCGCGATTTTCATCGGCCCGCGTGTGGTGCCATGGCTCCTGACTTCGGTTGCGCGCACGGGTTCGCGCGAGCTGTTCACGCTGTCGGTTCTGGCGATCGCGCTCGGCATCGCCTTCGGCGCGGCAGAAATCTTCGGTGTGTCCTTTGCGCTCGGCGCCTTCTTTGCCGGCCTTGTGATGAGTGAATCGCATCTCAGCCACAGGGCGGCGGCCGACTCCCTGCCATTGCAGAATGCCTTTTCGGTTCTCTTCTTCGTGTCCGTCGGCATGCTCTTCGATCCGACCGTTCTGATCCGCGAACCACTGATGATTATCGGCGTGCTTGCCCTGATCATGCTCGGCAAGGCATTGATCGCCTTCTGTGTCGTTCTGCTGCTGCGCTATCCCGCCAGCATCGGTTTTGCTGTTGCGGCCGGACTTGCGCAGATCGGCGAATTCTCCTTCATTCTCGCGGGGCTCGGCGTCTCGCTTGGATTGCTGACGCGGGAAGGGCAGGATCTCATTCTCGCCGGTGCGATCCTATCGATCACGCTCAATCCGCTGGCTTTCTACGCCACGGAAAAGCTGGAAAACTGGGCCTTTGCGCGCTGGCCGTTCCTGGCGAACAAATATGGCATGGCCAAGCAGGAGGCTCTTCGCCGCCAGCTGGCCGTCATCAACAAGCAGCGCGAGGAGCGGGACCGCCAGCATCATCTCGAGATCGAGCAACTCATCGAAACCTTCCCGATGTTTGCCGAACTTGATGATAACGAGCATGAGGAACTGCTGCTGCTCTTCCGCCCGAGATCGGCGTCGCCCGGCGACCGGGTGATCAGAACCGGCGATCGCGGTGACAGCATGTTCTTCATCGCCTCCGGTGCTGTCGAAGTGCAGCTGGAGAATGACGAGATCCGGCTCGGCGCCGGCGCCTTCTTCGGTGAAATGGCGCTGCTGACGGGGGCACGCCGCACGGCCGATGTCGTTGCCGTCGATTTCTGTCAGCTCTTCGTGCTGGATCGCCGAGACTTCAATCTGTTCATGTCGCGCCATCCGCAGCTGCGTGCCGCCGTCAGCCGCATGGCGCGGGAGCGGCAGGAGAGCAATGTGTCACGCCAGCGGCGCGATCTTTCCCAGGATGCCAGCTGATATCAGGCTGATATTTTATCGGCGTTTCAGCCAGCTTTTCGAAACGCGGCAGGCCATCGTGTAGGCAGGGTCGAAGACATTGCCGACATCATAGCGCACGACCTGACCGAGCAGGTGGCTGGCTGCGGTCTTGTCGAGACCGTAATCGGAGCCGAGCCAGCGCAGCATCTCGCTGGTGGCATGCTGCAGGGCTTGATCGAGCGGCCGGGCATTGCCGATGGTGAAAATATCCTCCGCCGTCTCGCCGCGCGGCCAGATGATCGTCTTTTTCTTTTCGACGCTGAGGCGCACCGTCACCTCGAAAGTGGTCTCGATCCCAGTGCCGACGATCTCGCCGTCTCCTTGCACTGCATGGCAATCGCCCAGGAAAAAGAGAGCGCCAGGCGCAGAGACCGGAAACCAGATGGTCGTGCCAGGCCCCAGCAGGCGATAATCCATGTTGCCGCCGAATTCGCCGCTGGTGGCGGTCGATATGGCCTGACCGAGAGACGGCGCAACTCCGAAGCAGCCGATCATCGGAGCCAGCGGCAGGGTAAGGGTTTCGAGACCCGTCACCGGTTCGGCCAATCGCGCCGTGAGATTCTGGCGGTCGATCTGCCAGATAACCCTCTCGCGTGCCGGTAGTGCCCGGACATCCTGCGGATCGACGACGTTGGCGGCGACCACGCTGCCGGTGAAACCCGTATCGCGCGTCGGCACCATTGCGACGATCTCAACCTTGAGAGAATCTTCCGGCTCAGCACCCTCGACGAAGATCGGCCCGTTCATCGGATTGGGGCCGGATATCTGGCGGACATCATGCTTGTCGTAGCCGGCGGCATCGAGCGTTTCGGTAACAACCGTATCGCCATCGGCAACATGCAAGGCCGGAGGCAGCGAGCCGATGACATTGTGATAATGGGTAGGAGCGAAACGGTGTATTGCCATTTTGCTTAAGCCTCACGTGGAATCCGGTCGCGTCAGCCTATGACGACTCCGAACGTCTGGGAAAGAGCGCAACGACCATATTTACGCATAAAGGCCACTTTGTTTGGTATGCGGTTAAATGCCTGCCACCGCAGACAGGCCTCAAGCAAAATGATCGCGAAATGCCTGCGGCGTCGTGCCGAACTTCCGCATGAAATTGCGTCGCATGGTTTCTTCCGAACTGAAGCCGCAGCGCATGCGTGCCTGATGCACGCTGAGGCCTTCCTCCAGAAGGCGGCGGGCTGCCTCGATGCGGATTTCCTCCACGGCGCGTGCAGGCGTCCGCCCGGTCGCCTTCAAATAATGGCGCGAGAAGCTGCGTGCGCTCATATTGGCCTGCTCGGCAAGCGTCGGCAGGGAAAGATCGGCGCGCAGATTGTCCATGATCCAGCCATGCAGACGGTCGAAGCGTTCGCCGCCCTCCTGAAGTCTCAGCGCTGCGCTGAACTGCGCCTGGCCGCCGGGACGCTTGAGGAAGACGACGAGTTCGCGAGCCACGGAAAGCGCCAGCGGGCGGCCGAGATCGGCTTCAACCAAAGCAAGCGAGAGATCGATGCCGGCAGTCACGCCGGCGGAACTCCAGATCTGCCCGTCCTGAACGAAGATCGGATCGGGCTCAAGCTTCACTTGCGGAAAGCGCTTGGCGAATTCTTCGCAACGATTCCAATGGGTCGCTGCCCGCCGCCCGTTCAGAAGACCGGCTTCCGCAAGCAGAAAGGCGCCGCTGCAGACCGAGGCTATCCGTCGGGCATTCGCAGCTCGCCGGCGCACCCATTCGATCAGGTCGAGGTTCTCGCAGGCTTTATTGACGCCCCAGCCGCCGGCAATGATCAAGGTGTCGAGCGGTGTATCGATATTGCCGAGTGGGGCGGTCATGAGCACGAGACCCGAGCTCGTTTGCGTCTGCGGGTCTTCCGCGACCACGATGGCCTCGTATGCTTTCGGCAGATCGAGCTCATGCGCCGCCTCGTTGGCGCTGGTGAAAACCTGCAGCGGACCGGTAATGTCGAGCAGCTGGGCATTGTCGAACGCAAGAATTTCGATGCGGCGCATGATGGCAAGAAATGACGGTGATTTGGCAAATATGCCAGATCGTTGTCGCATAGGTTTGGAAAAGTCAATCCTCGGAGACATGTCATGACCATTCGCTTCGGCCTGCTTGCCTTTCCCGGCGTCCAGCAACTCGATCTGACCGCACCTTATGAGGTATTCGCCTCGATGGATGATGCGGAGGTGCATCTGGTGTGGAAGGACACGTCACCGATCGTGTCGGCAACGAAGCTGGTGCTGCAGCCGACGACGACGTTTGCCGACTGCCCGCCGCTCGATGTGATCTGCGTGCCCGGCGGTGCCGGCGTCAATGCATTGCTCGAGGATACGGCCGTCCTCAGCTTCGTCCGGGAACAGGCGAGCCGAGCGCGCTTCGTAACATCGGTGTGCACCGGTTCTCTCGTGCTTGGGGCGGCCGGCCTGCTCAAGGGCAAGAAGGCCACGACCCATTGGAATGCGCTTGATTTCCTCGAGAGTTTCGGAGCCGTTGTCACGCCGGGGCGCGTGGTGCGGGATGGCAATCTCTTCACCGCGGGCGGCGTGACTGCCGGCATCGATTTCGGATTGACGATTGCTGCCGCCTTGCGCGGTCGAGAGGAAGCCGAAGCGATCCAACTGTCACTGGAATACGCGCCAGAGCCGCCATTTCATTCCGGATTGCCCGAGAAGGCCAGCGCTGAGGTGTTGGCCAGAACCAGGCAACGCCTTGCCGGCTCGAGAATGGCGCGGCAGGCGATCATCGCTCGCCTTACAGCGGCCAGACATGAGCCTGAATGAACATCGACTTGTCCACCGGCGCTGTCACCTCAATGAAACGGAGCACCAATAGGGAAGCGATCATCGGTTGATCGTGTCGAGGCAATGATGGGCAGCGGATGAATGGAAATTCCAGTCTCACGTCGCCTATCATACTTGACACAAATAGCTTTTCTGCGACCGTGGCATCACAATAGCGTCCACGGCCTTACGGGGAAAAGGCTTATTTGATGAACGAGTTCCGATCGTTGCGCCGCATGTTCCGTTTCGTCATGGCAGTGACCGTTCTGATATGTGCAGGCCTGGGGTCGATATCGCAAGCTGCAGCCGCCGAGACACCCGAGATCGCTCCGCAGACAAAGGCTTCGAGCGAGCAGATCGAGAAGCTGATCGGCACTTTGCGTGACAGCGGCGCGGTGTCCGGAGCCGACCTGTTGCAACGCCGCTCCGGTTTCGAAAAGCTCATGGCATCGACGCCAGGCCCGGCGCGTGTCCAGATACGGCGTGTCGACGCCAACGGTGTGGATGGCGATCTGATCTGGCCGGCACGGTTGCATCATCCGATCGGGCGGCGTGCCATCCTTTATCTGCATGGCGGCGGCTTTTATAGCGGCTCGCTTCGCACGCACGCCAACATAGCCGGTTCGCTCGCCAAGGCGGCCTCGGCCGACGTGCTGTTGATCGACTATCGCCTCGCGCCCGAAAATCGCTTTCCCGCGCAAAGAGACGATGCCATTGCGGCCTATCGCTGGCTTCTGACATCAGGATACAAGGCCGGCAACATCGTTATCGTCGGCGAGTCGGTTGGCGCAACTCTGGCCATCGAGGTCGTTTTGAACCAGCTTAGGCTGAGTGGTCCGCTTCCCGCTGCCGTGGTCGCGATGAGCCCGATTACCGATTTCGCCGCAACGGGCGCTTCCCTGGCCGCCAACGCCGCCAGCGATCCTTTCATGAACAAGGCCGAGCTGACCCTCATCCACGATGCGTTCGCGCGTGATCGTCCTCTCGCCGATCCCGACATATCGCCGCTCTATGGCAATGTCTCGGGGTTTCCCCCGCTGTTGATCCAGGTCGGCGCTCGCGAGGTGCTACTTGATGACGCCTCGCGGTTCGCAGACAAAGTACGCCAGGCGGGCGGTAATGTGAGCCTGGAAGTCTGGCCGGGGATGATCCATCAATGGCAGATTTTCCCGTTCTGGCTCGACGATGCGAGGAAATCGAACGAACGCGTTGCGCAATTCGCGATTGCGCATTTTGTCGATAAGCCGATGCAATAGCTCGCACACCTGGTCGAGCTCAATCTGATTGCGAAAATGTCTGCTCTTCTGCGGGGCCTCATCAAGAGCGCTCGGCCGATTGGCTTATGGTGCCTAATTATTTATTGCAATAAATAATCGTGGATCAAATTTTTATATGGACAGGCTAAGCGAAAGCCATTATGCATATCCATGTCGCGATAATAAATCGCACGATAAATTTAAGTGGAGATTGAAATGAGCCAGTCGATCCCTCAAGCTACTCGTCGGGGCGTTATGACAGCCGGGCTTGGCCTTGCGGCCGCTGCAGCTGTCAGCCCCTTCGCTCAACCTGCACAAGCCTCTACAAAGCAATCAACTTCAAAAGGTAAGGACACCATGAGCAGCAGCACGATCACCACCAAGGACGGAACGCAGATCTTCTACAAGGACTGGGGGACGGGCCAGCCGATCGTCTTCCATCACGGATGGCCCTTGAGCTCCGACGATTGGGACGCCCAGATGCTATTCTTCCTTCACCAGGGCTACCGCGTCATCGCCCACGACCGCCGCGGCCATGGCCGCTCCAGCCAGACGGCGACCGGAAATGAAATGGATACCTACGCTGCCGATGTGGCGGCTCTTGCCGAGCATCTCGATCTCAAGGGCGCCATCCATGTCGGCCATTCGACAGGCGGCGGCGAAGTTGCGCGCTATGTCGCCCAGTATGGCGGCCATGGCCGCGTCTCGAAGGCCGTGCTGATCGGCGCCGTACCGCCGATCATGGTCAAGTCCGACAAGAACCCCGGCGGCCTGCCGCTGGAAGTTTTTGATGGCTTCCGCACCGCACTTGCAGCCAACCGCGCTCAGTTCTTCCGCGATATTCCGGCAGGGCCGTTCTACGGTTTCAATCGTCCGGGCGCAGCTGTTTCGCAGGGCGTTATCGATAATTGGTGGCGCCAGGGCATGATGGGCGGCACCAAGGCCCATTACGATTGCATCAAGGCCTTTTCGGAAACAGACTTCACCGAAGACTTGAAGAAGATCGAAGTCCCGACCCTCGTCATGCATGGCGACGACGACCAGATTGTGCCGATCGCGGATTCGGCGCTTCTTTCCTCGAAGCTGCTAAAGAATGGCACGCTCAAGGTCTATAAGGGCTTCCCGCACGGCATGGCCACCACGCATGCGGACGTGATCAATGCTGATCTGCTCGCCTTCTTCAAGGCCTAAGCAATAAAGAGGTCATGCGCCCGCCAAAAAGGCGGGCGCTTCACAGCCTGCCGGGTGCTGGTTACAGCCCTTGCCTCTTCAGCTGTCGAGCTTCAACGAGAGCTGAACGGCGCGCGGCAAAGGCGGTAGCGGCCGGCTGATTTCAACGCGGCGCGTCCATGTGGCGCGCCGTTCCTGTTCGCGCTCCCGAAGGGCCTTCGAGACAGCGACAAAGGTCATTGCACGTTCGATGACTTGTTCTGCCTTGGTCATGGAAAACTCCATTTGTTCACTTTATGTTCTCATATGGAGTTCGAAAAGTCAAGCAAGACCGCGTTCGCGGCCCGAGCCGCCGACAGGCATGGCGGTTTTCCAATGAAAACGCCAACCGGCGAGCCTAACTCCCTTGTAATTTAAGGGTGATTTTCGGCCGAATTCATCAATCAGAAAATGTAGCCTTGCCTTTGCCCTATTTCATACCTATGTTCTTATGGTCGATCTTGCTTGATGATCTTTGTTTGCCCGGAAGCGTGGCGCGAATTTTCTTTCAATTTCGGTTTGTAATACTGCCGAAAACGGTTTTCGGCGGAACGAAATCCTATGTCTAATTGAAAGGAATCCGCTATGAGTTCAGGAACCGTAAAGTGGTTCAATAGCGCCAAGGGCTTCGGCTTCATTCAGCCTGAAGATGGCGCAACCGATGTGTTCGTTCACATTTCCGCCGTTGAGCGCGCGGGTATGAATGCTCTCGCAGAGGGTCAGAAGGTCAGCTACGAACTGGTGCGCGATCGCAAGACCGGCAAGAGCTCCGCTGATAATCTGAGAGCAATCTAATTGTCACTCATCTTGCTGACCACGGATGTACTGGCAGTAATGATTTGATTGACGGAGAAGGTCGGGTTTATGGCCCGGCCTTTTATATTTCTGCGACCCATCTGCAAGGGGATGCGATGAGCAGAATGAAATATTCAGTTGGAGACATTGTGGCCCTGAAGGCCGATCTCAACCGGCTGAAAGCGGCTCCGAGACTATGTCGGATCATAAGCACACTGCCCTCCGACTCCGACGAGATCCATTATCAGGTGCGCTTTTTGGACGAGAGTTTCGAGCGACGTATCTCGTCGACCGAAATCGAGAAGTTGAGCACGGATCCAACTGCCGATGATCAAGGATCAACTCCTCGCAAACAGGAGCCATGGCTCAAACCTCTCGCGATAGGTGGAAAAGGCAAGCATTCCGTTAAGACATAAGGCGTCACAGAGCACACTATGGAAAGGGTATGTTTTGCAGGTTTTTGTAAGAGATAACGATATTGATCAAGCCTTGCGCGTACTCAAGAAGAAGATGATCCGAGATGGTGTATTCCGCGAGATAAAGATGCGCTCGGCCTACTTAAAGCCATCCGAGCGTCGCGCTTTAGAAAAGGCGCAAGCCATTCGGCGGCAGCGCAAGTTGCTGCGAAAAAAGCTGCAAAGAGATGGCTTGCTGCCCAAAAGTAATCGCAGCAGGGGCGCAAGTCGTTAACGTCTGGGCATTCAATCCCCATTCGGTATTCTGCAGGAAGGAGCGATCATGTCAGCTACCAAGGAACAGTTCTTTAGGAAGACCGCGTCTCTCGGCAATGATAAAGCCACGATTACCGACAATGCGGCAAAAACCATTGTCGCGGCAGAGAATTCCGCACGGGAAAAGAAAACGGAGGCTTTGCGAGCCCTTCGCCTGCAACGAGAAGCAATGGTGGAACCGAAGGCAGAAAAGTCGGTCAAAGCACGGAAAAAGCCTATACGGCGTGGTAAAGCATAAGCTTGCTGTTATTTATCCGCCGCGATGAATAATACGCAGAGAATTCGGCTGCGGAAGCCGATAGTGATGGTCTAAAACCCCAATCGCTCTCGTCGCTCGACGTCTTTGACGTTGAGAATGGTGCAATAAGCTTTCGCCTCTTTCTCAGTCAGAATACTCAAAATCCAATGTGTGGGCTGAGCGGCTCTTCCTGTGAAAATATCGTATACAGTCCAAGTGCGGTCACGCTCCTGGCGAACCGCATATCTGAGCGTAACCTTCGACATGCGCCATCCGTGAAGGATGGTGGCGGAACGATTTCCGTGTCACATCGATCGGTTTCAATCTATCAGTTATCCGATGTCCCGAGAAGCTGAATTAAAGGCTGCGCTTCCGTTGCTAGAAAACTCATTTTATCGGTGCAACGGAAATGGCGTTTCTTCGGAAATAAATTTTCTAAGTGCTTGAATTTTACGAAATAATGAACTAAATATCCGAAATGGCATTGTTGGTGAGCGCCAGCTAAATTTGGAGGCTCGCAATGTCTTAGTCGCGTTCCTCTTCTGACCACGGATGTACTGGCATTGGTGCGAAGGCGATGTCGGGAAGGTCGGCGCGATTTCGCTCCGGCCTTTTTTGCTGCCGGCTGCTCAGGGAGGCAACATGAGTGCATATAGGATCAACCGGCAAAACAAGCCT
Source organism: Martinezella dioscoreae (assembly GCF_009176305.1). Taxonomy (GTDB): domain Bacteria; phylum Pseudomonadota; class Alphaproteobacteria; order Rhizobiales; family Rhizobiaceae; genus Rhizobium; species Rhizobium dioscoreae. The sequence goes on from NZ_BLAJ01000002.1 coordinate 922,949, forward strand.
TTGTCCAAAGCCGAGAAGGCTGCGATTGCTACGAATGAATCTGCGTGGACCATCATTCACAACGAAGAAGCCGCGCGTGAAAGCAAGACTGAGCGGCTTCGCAAGGAAAGGCTGGCCAGGGAAGGGTCTGAGCCATTGATTGAGAAGCCCGCGGGTAAACGGCCTCGCAGAAGCAGAGGCTGATTGATCGCCGAAATCCAATCCGACACGCGTCTGTCATGCGGACAGATCTGATCTCGACGAATGTCGAGCCGACGGCCGGTCTTGGTTGACAACGAGCAACGGGCTTTCGTTTTCAGCATCATTGACGATGCAGATTGATCTCGCTCGTCACGATCGCTTTGCCGGAGCTTAGATCCTTATCGATGGTCCGTAGCGTCAGCTGGCTATTGCCTTGCCTGCGGATGGTCATATTGGCATCGCGATCGCCGTTGACGAGGCGTGCCCAGCGCACCGCCAGATTGATGACATCGCCCTGCCTGCTGCCCGACAGCTGCGACGTCGCACCGGAAGGACCGGTATAGGTGCCGGAATATCGGTTTCCGCGCGCAGTGAGCTGGGCCGAGATCGCGCGATTGATGGTGAGAAGGCCGCGGCAATTTCCCCTCATCGAAATCGAGGAGCCGGGTGCGCTGATGGTAAACCTGCAGGAGACATTGATCGGCGGGTCGCCGATCTTTCGAAGCACCTTGCCGGTTCCCGTCCAGCTGCCGTTCAGCGGCTTCAGAAATCCGATTTTATCGGCGGCGGCAGGTGTCGCCAGGCAAACAGCGGCAAGGACGGTGAGAAGGCGCGCTTGATGACGCATGATATCAATCCCTTCGTCAGACTAGCTAGGAACGCCGCAGGCTATGCTCGGTTCCCAGGCCGTCAGAGCCAGTTGATGCGCTTCAGAATATAGAGGGTGACGATGGAGGTGACGGCGACCAGCACGACGATGATGACGAAGGCCCAGGTGTCGTTGACGCCTGGAATGCCGCCAACATTCATGCCGAACAGGCCGGCGACGACGCTCGGCGGCAGCAGCAACGCGGCAAGCGCTGCAAGCCGGTTGGAGTTGCGGGCGATGCGCTCGCTGATGACGGTCGAAAGGTCGTCATGCAGGATGCCCGTCCGGTCGCGGATCGCATCCAGATATTCGATGCAGCGCATCAGCTTGTCGATGACCTCACGCATGCGAAGCTTGTCGCGTTCGGCAAGCCAGGGAGCGTCGTCATGTTCGATGCGATTGAGGGCATCGCGTTGCGGCGAAAGATAGCGTCTTAGCTGCACGGCGCGTCTGCGAAGCAGCTTCAGGCGCTCGCGGACTTCGGCGGCCTCGCCATGGAAGATCAGCTCATCCAGCTCGTCAACTTCCTCATCCATCTGATCAAGAACGGGCTCCAGGTCCCTTACGAGCTTGTCGCTCACGAGGGCAAGCAGTTCGCCGGTGCGCTTCGGCCCCTTGCCCTTTTCGAGCGCCTGGCGAATGTCCCGAAGAGCGGTGATGTAATGGCCGCTGTCGCGAAGCGTTACGACGCGGTTCTCGTCCACCCAGGCATGCAGGGGAACGAGATCCAGATCCTCGACCGCCACATCCGCCTCGTCGGGCGGTGCAGCGCAGACGCCGCGAAGAATGATCAGCAAGCCATCATCGACCGGCTCGACGCGCGGACGCGATTCATCCTCGAGCAACGCGTCGGCGACGAGCGGATCGAAACCGCCATTTCGTGTTATCCAAGCGGCCGCCGCATCATGGTCACGCTCGAGATGAACCCAGAGAATTCCGTCTGCCGGCTTCCAACTCTGCAGGCCGGCGGCACCGATCTCGCGACAGCTGCCGTTGCCGTCGAGAAGGACGGCGAAGCGTATGCCCGGCTCGGCGCCGTAGCTGAGTTGAACCTTCCGGCCCTCGATCTCCATCCGCTCCCATCCTCCCCGGAGTGTAAAAGGAAAGCGAAATCATGCAGCTATTTTCAATAGTTCTAGCACCGAGAACGTTAAGGTGAAACTGCAGTTTAACGCGAATGATCGGCTATGATGCCAGACCGGTCATTCTGCCGCCGCGGCAAGACAGCTATCGATGATCGTACGGATCTCGGCTCGGCAGGAGCCGCAATTGGTTCCAGCATTAAGCTTCTTGCCGACGGCTTCGACACTGTGACAGCCGTCGCGAATGGCCGCGATGATTTGATTGACGCCGACGCTGAAGCAGGAACAGACCGTCGCACCGGCATCAATCGTATCGGCTCCCGGCCTGCCTGCGATCAGCGCAAACCGCTTGTTGAGATTGCCGTGCGATGCCGAAAGCTGGGCGATCGCCCAGTTTCGGGCGACCGCGACGGGTTGGCGGGCGACAAAGAGAGCCGCAAGCAGCCGCTCGCCATCGAAGAAGGCAAGGCGCAGGTCTCCGGAGGCCTGATCGGCATAGCCGAGCGGCTCGAGGTCAACTGGTATATCGAATGTCATGCGGCACCAGCTGACCCAGTCGTCCGGTACCAGATCGAACGCAAGTTCTGTCCGCCATCCACCATCGGTCTTGGCAAGCGCCCAATAGGCACTCTCGAGGTCGCGCGGCTTTGCTGTGGAGACCGTGAAGCAATAATGCGAGGCCTGGAAGCGGCGTGCGCAGACTGCGACATTCTTCGACGCGGGCTGACCGGAAATCGGATCTGTAAGGGGAGCGACCACAGCATCGATGCGGGCTTTGGCGGCGAAGCTGTCGTTCCAGTGCATCGGTACGAAAAGGCTGCCGCGCGCCTGCCGTTCCGTCACCAAGGCGCGGACGATCACCTTGCCATGTGGGCTCTCGATCTCGACCAGGCCCGCTTCGGCGACACCGATCTCGATCGCGTCGCGCGGATGGATCTCGACGAAGGGCTCGGCGATGTGGCCCGATAGGCGGGCGCTTTTGCCGGTGCGTGTCATCGTATGCCAGTGATCGCGAACGCGTCCGGTATTGAGCGTCAGGGGGAAGCGACGGTCGGTTCGATCGGTAGCCGGCGGTTCTATGGCGACGAAGCGCGCCTTGCGATCGGAATGATAAAATCCGCCATCTGCGAAGAAGCGTGTGATCCGTGGTGCCGCCCCGGCTGGCTGTGGCCATTGGAACGGCGTGAGCGCGTCGTATTCTTCTGTGGCGATCGCTTGATAAGCGCCGATGTCGAAGTCCCGGCTTCCCTCGTTTTCGAAGCCGGAAAGGCCTGCGTGCTCGGCGAATATCTCGGCATTCGTGCGAAAGGAGAAGGCTTGCGAAAATCCCATGCGGCGGCCGACTTCGGCCATTTGCCACCAGTCGGGCCTGGCTTCGCCGGGGGCTGCGAGAAACTGGCGCTGCCTCGAAATCCGCCGTTCGGAATTGGTGACGGTGCCGTCCTTTTCCCCCCAACCCAGCGAGGGCAGCAGCACATGCGCGTGCCGCGTCGTATCCGTCTCGCGCAGGATGTCGGAGACAACGACGAAGGGACAGGCTCTGATGGCCGCCTCGACGGCATCGGCGTCCGGCATGGAGACGACGGGGTTGGTCGCCATGATCCACAATGCCTTGATGCGGCCGTCGGCGACGGCGCGAAACATGTCGACCGCCTTCAATCCCGGCTTTCCGGCAATCCGCGGTGACTGCCAGAAGCGCTGCACGCGGTCGCGATCCAAAGCGCTCTCGATCGCCATGTGAGCGGCAAGCATGTTGGCGAGGCCGCCGACCTCGCGGCCGCCCATGGCATTCGGCTGGCCGGTCAGTGAGAAGGGGCCTATACCGGGCCGGCCGATGCGGCCGGTCGCGAGATGGCAATTGATGATGGCGTTGACCTTATCGGTGCCGGATGAGGATTGGTTGACACCCTGGCTGTAGCAGGTAACGACCTTCTCGGTCTGCGCAAACAGCCGGTAGAATTCGCGAAGCTGCATGGCGGGCAGGCCGGTCAGCTCAAGCACGCGGTTGAACGACAGGGCGCCGGCGGCTGCAAAGGCCTCGGCAAAGCCGCCGGTATGCTCGGCAATATAATTCTGATCGATGGTGTTGCTTGTGATCAGATGCTCGAACAGGCCCAGGAAAAGGGCAACGTCGCCATCCGGCCGGATCGCCAGATGCAGATCGGCGATATCGCAGGTCATGGTCCGGCGCGGATCGATGACGACGATCTTCATCGTCGGCCGTGCCGCCTTTGCCGCCGCCAGCCGCTGGTAGATGACCGGATGGCACCAGGCGAGATTGGAGCCGGTGAGGATGACGAGGTCGGCAAGCTCGATATCCTCGTAGGTGCCGGGCACCGTATCCGAACCGAAGGCGCGGCGATGACCGGCGACCGAGGATGACATGCAGAGCCGCGAATTCGTGTCGATATTGCCCGAGCCGATGAAGCCTTTCATCAGCTTGTTGGCGACGTAATAATCCTCCGTCAGCAGCTGGCCGGAGACGTAGAAGGCAACGGAATCCGGTCCATGCTCGGCAATCGTCTCACTGAGGCGTCTCGCGACCAGATCAAGCGCCTCGTGCCAGCTTGCCCTCTGGCCGGCAATTTCCGGATGGAGCAGGCGTCCGTCGAGATCGATCGTTTCGGCTAGGGCGGAGCCCTTCGAGCACAGGCGTCCGAAGTTGGCAGGGTGGTCGGGGTCGCCTTTGACGGAAACTTTGCCGGCGTCATCGACCCTGGCGATGACGCCGCATCCGACGCCGCAATAGGGGCAGGTGGTTTTGGTTTCAATGGACATGGGTGGGGTCCATGAATGTTAGAGCGTGGGAGAACACCCCCCTCTGTCCATGCGGGACATCTCCCCCACAAGGGGGGAGATCACCTGGCGCCGCTTTCGCCGATCTTTCCATTTTGGCTCGATAAAGGTGACTTCTCGCTCCGGCCAATCTCCCCCCTTGTGGGGGAGATGTCAGCGAAGCTGACAGAGGGGGGTGATTTTTCCCGCGCACCGTCATCCTCACTCCGCCGCCATCATCAGGCTTTCGAGCGCGATGAAGAGCGCCCCGTCCTCGTTTCGGACCGGAATAGTCCGCACTTCGCCCTGATCGGCGCCAAGCGCCTTGCCGGTTTCGAGCGAGATCACCCAGTTGTGCAGCGGACAGGTCACAGCTTTACCGTGAACGATGCCCTGGGAGAGCGGCCCGCCTTTGTGCGGGCAATGATCCTCGATGGCGAAGACCTCGTTTTCTGCCGTGCGGAACACGGCGATCTTGCCCTGCGGGGTTTTTACGCAGCGTGCGCCGCGAGGCGGGATGTCGGAGATGTCGCCAATTTCGATCCAGTTCATATTCATCTCCTCACTCGGCGGCCTGCGGGAAGCCCACCGTCGCCATCGGCTTGAACTCATGTTTGTCCTTGCCGGAGACGCGCTCCGACCAGGGATCGACCTGGGCGAATTTCTGGCTGAAAACAAAGCGCTCGTAATAAGCCCTGCGCTTTTCGGCATCACCCATGATCTGGCGGCGGATCTCGTCGAGGCCGATGCGCTTGGCCCATTTATAGATACGCTCGAGATAGCGGGCCTGCTCGCGATACATCTGCGTCAACGCCACGATATGTTCGAGCGCCTCGTCCTCCGTCTTGACGAGGCCGAGCACTTCCGTGCCCTTGATGTCGAGACCGGCGGCACCGGCGAAATGGATTTCGAAGCCGCTGTCGACGCAGATGACGCCGACATCCTTGCAGGTCGCCTCGGCGCAATTGCGCGGACAGCCGGAGACGGCCATCTTCACCTTCGCCGGCGTCCATGAGCCCCACATGAATTTCTCGATGCGGATGCCAAGACCGGTGGAATCCTGCGTGCCGAAGCGGCACCAGTCGGAGCCGACGCAGGTCTTCACCGTGCGCAGGCCCTTGGCATAGGCTTGCCCCGAGATGAAGCCAGCCTTGCCGAGATCGGCCCAGACGGCGGGCAGATCCTCCTTCTGTACGCCGAGAAGATCGATGCGCTGACCGCCGGTCACCTTTACCATCGGGATTTCGAACTTGTCGACGACGTCGGCAATCGCGCGCAGCTCGTTCGAGCTGGTGACGCCGCCCCACATGCGTGGCACCACGGAATAGGTGCCGTCCTTCTGGATGTTGGCATGCACGCGTTCATTGATAAAGCGCGACTGGTAGTCATCGGCATATTCGTCCGGCCAATCGCAGACGAGGTAATAGTTCAGAGCCGGGCGGCACTTGGCGCAGCCGCAGGAAGTCTTCCATTCAAGCTCCTGCATAACGGCAGGAATGGTCTTCAATCCCTTGGCTTTTATCAGCCTTCTGACATCGTCATGGCCGAGCTCGGTACAGGTGCACATTGGCTGCACGGCAGCGGGGTTGTAGCTGTCGCCGAGCGTGATCGACATTAATTGTTCGACAAGGCCCGTGCAGGATCCGCAGGAGGCCGAAGCCTTCGTGTGGGCGCGCACGTCGTCGAGCGATGTCAGGCCCTTGGCCGTGATCGTCGAGGTGATCTTGCCCTTGCAGACGCCGTTGCAGCCGCAGATCTCCGCATCATCCGGCAAGGCTGCAACGGCCGCCATAGGGTCCAGCGGTGACCCTCCCTGATAGGCCTGGCCGAAGATCAGGGTATCGCGCATCTCAGAGATATCGACCGCCTTCTTCTTCAGGTCGTTGAACCAGGCGCCGTCGGCCGTCTCGCCATAAAGCACGGTGCCGATGATCCTGTTGTCCTTCAGCACGAGGCGCTTGTAGACGCCGGCCGCCGCGTCGCGCAGGACGATCTCTTCGCGATCGTCGCCATCGGCGAAGTCGCCGAGCGAAAACAGATCGATGCCTGTGACCTTCAGCTTCGTCGGCGTGTCCGAATGTACGAAGGCGGCGCTCGCGTCGCCAGCGAGGTGCGAGGCGGCCACACGCGCCATCTCGTAGAGGGGGGCGACGAGGCCATAGACCATGCCGCCGACTTCGGCGCATTCGCCGAGCGCCATGATCGAGCCATCCGAGGTCTGCATGCCGTCATCGACGACGATGCCGCGGTTGACGGCGATGCCCGCTTCCTTGGCAAGGCCGACATTGGGACGGATCCCGACGGCCATGACGACGAGCGTGGCCGGGATCACCCGTCCATCGTCGAGTTCGATCCCCTCGACCTTGCCATCACCGATGATCGCCTTGGTATTGGCCTTGGTGATGACCTTGATGCCGCGCTCCTCGACCGCCTTTTGCAGGAGATAGCCGGCGGCCGGATCGAGCTGGCGTTCCATCAGAGTCGGCTGCACATGAAGAACGGTGACATCCATACCACGCAGGCTAAGCCCAGCGGCCGCTTCCAGACCGAGCAGGCCGCCGCCGATGACAACGGCCTTTTCGCGTGACTGAGCCGCAAGCAGCATGGCCTGCACGTCGTCCAGATCGCGATAGGTGATGACTCCGCGAAGATTGTTGCCGGGAACGGGGATGATGAAGGGAACGGAGCCTGTCGCGATGACAAGCTTGTCGTAGCTCTCCGTCACGCCGTGATCGGAGGTGACCGTCTTTGCCGCCCGGTCAATGGCGACGATCTTGTGTCCCTTGTAGAGCGTGATGCCGTGCTTGATGTACCAGCCGTCGCCATGGATGATGATCTGCTCGAAGTCCTTTTCGCCTGACAGCACCGGCGACAGCATGATGCGATCGTAATTGACGCGCGGTTCAGCGTTGAAGATCGTGACCTGATAGAGGCCGGGCGCCTTTTCCAGCAGATATTCCAGCATGCGCCCTGGCGCCATGCCATTGCCGATGATGACGAGTTTCTGGGTCATGGTATCACTCCGCGGCTTCGACGAAGCGGTGGCGTTCGTAGAGGAACTTCAGCACGGCCTCGCGGCATTTGAGGTAGGTTCTGTCGGACGCAAGCTCGATGCGGCTGCGCGGCCGCGGGATCGGCACTTCAAGGACATCGCCGATATGAGCGGCCGGGCCATTGGTCATCATGACGATGCGGTCGGAGAGCAGCACGGCTTCATCGACATCATGGGTGATCATCACCATCGTGCTACCGAGGCGGGCGTGGATTTCCATGACGGCATCCTGAAGATGGGCGCGGGTGAGCGCATCCAGCGCGCCGAAGGGCTCGTCAAGCAGCAGGATCTTTGGCTCCATGGCGAGTGCGCGGGCAATGCCGACACGCTGCTTCATGCCGCCTGATATTTCCGAGGGACGCTTGTCCTTGGCATGGGCCATCTGCACGAGATCGAGGTTGCGCATGACCCAGTCATGACGCTCCGCCTTGCTCTTCGTGCCGCGGAATACCTTCGAGACAGCGAGATTGACGTTCTCGTAAACGCTGAGCCAGGGCAGCAGGCTATGGTTCTGAAAGACTACGGCGCGATCCGGACCTGGCGCGTTGACTTCCCGGTTCTCAAGCAGCACCGCACCGGCGGAAACAGGCGTGAGGCCCGCAATGAGGTTCAACAGGGTCGACTTGCCGCAGCCGGAATGGCCGATGATCGACACGAATTCGCCCTTGTCGATGATGAGTTCGATGCCCTTCAGGACTTCGGCACGTTGGCCGCCGCGATCGAAATATTTGTTGATATGATCGAGCTTCAGATAGGCGCTCATTGGGTTCTCCTCAATTGCTCGTCATGCCGCGGGTCACGACGGCACCGAGGCCTGCGACCAGGCGGTCGAGGACGAAGCCGGTGATGCCGATGTAGGCGAGTGCGACGATGATGTCGGGCAGACGCGAGGAGTTCCATGCGTCCCAGATGAAGAAGCCGATGCCGACACCGCCGGTCAGCATCTCGGCGGCAACGATTGCAAGCCAGGAAAGCCCGGCGCCGATGCGAAGGCCCGTGAAGATGTAGGGAGCGGCCGCCGGCACCATGATGCGGAAGAAGAATTCGATCTGGTTCAGCCGCAGCACCTTGGCGACGTTGCGATAATCCTGTGGAATGTTGCGAACGCCGACTGCCGTGTTGATGATAACAGGCCAGATCGAGGTGATGAAGATCACGAAAATCGCCGACGGGTTGGAATTCTGGAAGGCCGCGAGCGACAGCGGCAGCCAAGCAAGCGGCGGGACGGTACGCAGCACCTGAAAGATCGGGTCGAGACCGCGCATCGCCCAGACCGATTGTCCGATCACCGCACCGATCAGCACGCCGGCAACGGCGGCAAGGCCGAAGCCATAGGCGACGCGCTGCAGCGAGACGAGCACGCGCCACGCAAGCCCGATATCCTGCGGCCCGTTATAGAAAAAGGGGTAGACGATGAGGTCGTAACTGTCCTGCCAGACCTGCGAAGGCGGCGGCAAGCTGGCGCCCGGCTGCTCACAGAGCAGCTGCCAGATAGCGAGCAGAAGCACCAGGACTACCAGGGGCGGCAGGGCGTTACGCAAGACCGAGACAGCGATACGACCTGGATTGATGCGCCGAGCCGGGCGGGCTGCCAATGTCACGACATCGCTCTTTGCGGGAGCAGGCGCTTGCGCAACGGCAGCTTGCTGTTTGCGGGCGGTTACGGACATTGAACGAATCCTTTTTGGAAGAGAGTGCCGAGCATCATGACGCCACCTTGATCGAGAGGCTTTCGAGGTAGGCAGTGGGATTTTCGGGATCGAAAACCTTGCCGTCGAAGAAGGTTTCCTTGCCGCGCGAAGTCGATGCGGGAATGTCCGACGCGGCAACGCCGAGATCCTTGGCGGCATCGCGCCAGATGTCTTGGCGATTCACCTGGCCGACGAGCGTCTTGATATCGGTATCGGGAGCGAACTTGCCCCAGCGAATGTTTTCGGCGATGAACCAAGCGTCGTGGCTCTGATAGGGATAGGAAACGCCTCCCTTCCAGAACTTCATGTAAAGATCGGTGCCCTTGGCGATCCGGCCGTTGCCGTAGTTGATGTCGCCCTTGAGGCGGCCGAGCACGTCCTTGGGCGGCACGTTGAACCATTGCCGCTTGCCGAGAATGGCCGCCATCTCCTCCTTGTTGTCCATGCTGTCGCACCATTGCTGGGCTTCCATGACCGCCATCAGCAGGGCCTTGGCCGCATTCGGATTCTTTTCGATCCAGTCTGCGCGCATGCCGAGCGCCTTTTCCGGGTGGCCCTTCCAGATTTCGCCGGTCGTACAGGCGGTAAAGCCGATCCCCTGATTGACGAGCTGCTCGTTCCAAGGCTCGCCGACGCAGAAGACGTCCATGTTGCCGACCTTCATGTTCGCCACCATCTGCGGAGGCGGTACGACGATGGTCGAGACGTCCTTGTCGGGATGGATGCCGCCCGCCGCCAGCCAATAGCGGATCCAAAGATCATGCGTGCCGCCGGGGAAGGTCATGGCCGCCTTGATCTCCTTGCCCGCGGCTCTTTTCGCGTCGAAGGCGGCTTTCAGCTTGGATGCGTCAAGCTGCACACCGGTTTCCGCATATTCCTTTGCAACCGAAATGCCCTGGCTGTCGTAATTGAGACGGGCGAGGATCGCCATCGGCACGGCTTGGTTGTTCTGCGTCACCTTGCCCGTGTGCATGAGGTAGGGGAGCGGCGAGAGGATGTGGGCGCCGTCGATGCCGTTTGCCGCCCCGCCGAGCACGAGATTGTCGCGGGTTGCACCCCAGGAGGCCTGCTTGGCCACATCGACGTTGGAAAGGCCATGCTTTTCGAACAGGCCCTTTTCCTTGGCAATAACCAGCGGTGCGGCATCCGTCAGCGCGATATAACCAAGCTTCACATCCGACACTTCAGGTCCGGTGGTTGCTGCAAAGGCACCGGAGGGGAAAGCGGTCCTGACGGCGCCGATCAGGGCTGCCGTGGCGGATGTCTTCAAAAGGTTTCGGCGCGTAATACCACCGGAAAGGATCTTCTTCACTTGCAGTTTCCCCTTGTTTTGCTCGTGACGCGTGGATTTTGGACATAAAAAAACGCCGCTCGGTTGATGCAGCCCGGGACAGGAAAGGAATCCTCGGGGCAAGAACCTTGCGACGTCGATGTCTTTGCGAGCGCGTTTTCCGCGCATTGCGTGCTTCGATCGCCGTTGATCGAAGCGAAATTGAATAAGCAAGCCGCGTGCCAGTTTTTCACGGCGCGATCATGGCATTGTAATTGCTCGATTATTCAGGGGGGTGGTCCGACGGCTCGCTTTGCGGGCAGTTGCGATTTCTGCAAATATTTTGAGCGGATGCCGCTCGCCGGCTTTTGATCCTGCGTTTATTCTGTGCAGCGCAGCATGCCTTGAGGCTAGATGTCGTCGCTCAAAGACTGCGTCGCGCTTGTCGTTTTCACGGCAAATCCGGCGACATAGGCGGCGATTTCCGCTGGATCGAAAATATGGCCGTCCATGAAGCGGTCGCCATCCCTGCCGCCCTCGATACGGATATCGGCATCGTCGGGCGACGCCTCGCTGCCGAGTGCCAGCCGATAGAGATCGGAACGGTAGGCCGAGGCTGCCATCTTCATGTTCTGCTCGGAAAATGCGCTTTGCCCCCAGCGTATCATCTGGCTGAAGATCCAAAGCGCTTGGCTCGGGCGCGGATAGTTGGCAAAGCCGCCATGGAAACTGAAATACCTGTCGATGATGCGGCGATGGCCCCTGGCATCAAGGTTGAATTCGCCCGCCAGCACATGGCGGATGATGTGCACAGGTGCCGCAATATAGCGCTGATCGGCAAGCGCTTCGGCAAGGGAATCGTGATTTTCCGGCCGGTCACACCAGCGCGCTGCTGCGTCCAGCGCCACGATAAGGCGCGACACGGTTTCCGGATGGCTTTCGGCCCATTCCGGGCGCATGCCGATCACCTTTTCGGGTGCGGAGGGCCAGATATCCTGCTTGGCTGCGACGATGCGGCCGACGCCTCGTTCGGATGCGACCATGTTCCAGGGTGCGCCGACGCAGAAGCCATCGATGGCGCCGGCGGCGAGCGCATCGGATGTGAGGGGCGGCGGCACGACGACGAGCTTCACGTCCCGGTCCGGATCGATGCCGCCGGCGGCCAGCCAATAGCGGAATTCGTAATTATGCGACGAGAAGGGATAGGTCATGCCAAGCGTCGGCGGCTGCTCCCCGCGCGCCTTCATATTGTCGACCACTTTCGCAAGCGCCTGCGAATTTTCCAGTGCGCTTGCCTGATCGGACAGGCCTGTTTCTTCGCACATGCGGTCGAACAGGCGCGTCGATAGCGTGATGGCATTGCCGCCGCAGCCGAGAGAGAATGGCGTAATCGTGGGCGAGGGGTTCGAGCCGAGCCCTAGCATCGCCGCGACCGGCATCGGCGAGAGCATATGGGCGATGTCGAACTGACGAAAGGCAAGACGGTCGCGGACATTGGCCCAGGAGACGTCCTTGACGAGATCGAGGGCGATCCCCTCCTTGCGGGCGAAACCAAATTCCGCCGCCGCAATCAGGACAGAAGCATCGACGAGCGGAATGAAGCCGGCGCGCAGTATGCGCGGGCCTTCGCCGGCAATCTGGGCAGGCGCCGAAGGATTGCTGTCGCCTGCCTGCTGGGCTTTGGCGGAACGAGTTGCTTGCACTCTCATATTCACTCCGATGCCTCCCCTCTCAAGGCGGCGGACAAGGTGGGGCTCGGTACGCTCACATCAGCAACCCCGCTGCCGTCACAACGCTTTGCGCGATCTCGGACATCTTCTTCTTCTCGTTCATGGCCGTCTGTCGCAGCAGCGCGAAGGCTTCCTCCTCCGAAAGGCCGCGCATCTTCATCAAGATTCCCTTGGCCCGCTCGACGATCTTGCGTTCTTCAAGCGCAGACTTGGCGTCCGCCAGTTCCCGCTGTAGCCGGCTGAAGGCATTGAAGCGGCTGACGGCCATATCTAGGATTGGCTTGACCCGCTCCTTCTTGAGGCCGTCGACGATATAGGCTGATACGCCGGCCTCGACAGCCGCTTCGATCGAGGCGGTGTCGGAACGATCGACGAACATGGCGATTGGCCGCCCTACCGTCCGCGTCAGCTGAAACAGATGCTCCATCATGTCGCGGTTTGGATTTTCGAGATCGATGATGATGACGTCGGGACGTAGCGTCTCGATCGTGCGTGCGACGCCCTGCACTTCATGGATGACCGTCACCCGCGCATGACCAGCCTCCCGCAGCCCCTCTTCGATGATCGAGGCGCGGATCGTGTTTTCATCGATCACAAGAATGGTCAGATCGAGACGGCTCATTGCATCTTTATGACGCAATGCAGCAAGGCGAACAAGTGTTGCTCGCTGAAATATTGGGCGATTTTAAAAATCGCCTAAATATTAGGCTATTTCGACCTGTTCTGGCTATTTCCTCATCAACGCTGCCAATAGGCGGCGATGCTGAAAGTGCCGGGATCCCTGGCCATCTCGCTCTTGACGAAAGCGCGGACGACACGCGCCTGCTTCTGTTCGCAGGCGACCCAGACAAAGGTTTCCGGATCGGCCGCAGGCACGATGTCGCGCAGGATGCGTTCAAGCGTATCCGTCGTCCCGGCAGCGGCATCATTGCGATGCAGCCAGGTGACATCCATCGATGCGCTTGATGTCAGCGGCTGCTCTTCTTGTTTGTCGGCGACCTCAAGAAGGATCCGCAACTCGGCATCGGCAGGGACGGAGGCTGCAATGCGGGCGATAGCCGGCAGCGCGGTTTCGTCGCCAGCAAGAATGAGTTTGCGCGCTGCTGGCACGCCGCCGCCACCGGGGCCGATCAGGCCGGCAGGATCGCCGGGGCGAGCAGTCAACGCCCAGGTCGCTCCCGGCACATCGTCGCCTTCATGTACGACGAAATCGATATTCATCTCGCCGCGGTCAAGATCGATGCTACGGATCGTATAGGCGCGGATGGTCAGCGCATCATCGCCCTTCGGCCAATGGATGCGGCCGTCCGGCTCCGTATGCGGCCAGACCGGCTCGCGGCCTTTCGGCGGAATGAGCAGGCGCGCATGCAGGCCGCCCTCGACGAAATGCCTGGCATCATCAGTCGCAACGACGACGCGGCGCATGTGCGGAGTGATATCGTAGGCATCGACGACCCTGATTTCGCGGAAGTTCGGTATGGCTGATGGTTGCGGGCCGTCGGCCCAATCGAGGGCGAGAGTGTTGCTGGTGGAGAGTTCGAACAGGTTTTCGGCGACCATGCTGCGGATCGTGAAGAGCATGGCTGCCGTCGGGCAACGTAGCTTGATGTCGAGACGATCATTGCTGACGGCGATGTCGGCGCTGCCGATGACGGTATCGAGGCGGGCTCCGGCCTCACTTCTCGTGATGGTGACATGTTCGGCAAAACGCGCGCAGAACTGATCCAGCAATTGACCGGCATCCTTGTGGGTCGCCACGCCGGAAGCGGTGAAATCCCTTGAATGCATCATTTTTTCGTCTCCTTGCGGGTCAGGAACCAGATGAGATAGGGCCCGCCAATCAGCGCCGCGAACAGACCGACGGGAACCTCATAGGGAAAGATCACAATGCGCGACAGCCAGTCGGCCAGCACGAGCAGCATGGCGCCAAGCAGCAAGCTCGCGCCCAACTGTTTGAGGGTGCTACGAAAGCCTATGAGACGCCCAAGATGCGGTGCGATCAGCCCAGTCAGGCTGAGCGGGCCGACGAGGAAAGAGGGGATCGCAGTCAAGATGGCCGCAAGAACCGCCAGAGTGAGGCGGCTTGCCGCAACCGAGAGGCCGACGGAGCGCGAAACGTCGCCGCCGAGCGGCAGCACATCGAACCATCGCCTCAGCATCGGCAGGATCGGAACAAGAAGCACAAGCGAAATGGCGCCGGTCCAGGCTTCGAAGGAGCCGGCCCGATTGGTGGAGCCCGACAGCCAGGTCAACAGGAGATAGGCGCGCAGATCGCCGCGTGAGAGAACGACAGTGACGATTGCCATGCAGAGGGCGCCAATGGCGACGCCCGAAAGCAGCAGTCGCTCGGGGTCGAAGCCGCCGCGCGCGCTGAATGCCATCATGGCGAGGAATGCAATCAGCGCGCCGATCGTCATTGCGGTGATCGTGACGACGGGCGAGGGGAATGCAAAGAGAAAGAGTGCAATCGTCAGGCCCGCCCCGCCGCCGGCGCTCACTCCCAGGACCTCGGGGCTTGCGAGCGGATTGGCGGTGAGGCGCTGCATGATGAAGCCGGCTGCGGCGAGCATCGCGCCGGCAGTTGCCGCAACGACGGTGCGCGGCAGGCGGAAAGGCAGAAGTTCCCGAAACTGGCTGCCGAGCGCCGCATGCCAGCCATCGAAGCTGCGCCCGACCGACAGAACAATGAGGATCAGAAGAACGAAGCCGAGTGCGAGCAAGGCAAGCGCTCGTCCCGGTGCTGCAATCGTCAGCCGCGCCCGAGGACCGTCAACGGCGCGTAGCGCATTGCCGGAATGCAGGCGCCGCAGAAGCAGCAATAGGAGGGGGCCGCCAAGGAGCGCGGTCGCTGCTCCCGTCGGGGCAAGGTCGGTGAACCCCGGCGAGAGGAGCTGCACCAGGCAATCCGTCAGGAACAGCAGGCCGGCGCCGGCGACAGGGGCGGCGATCAGCAGCTGCCGGGTGCGCCGCGCGCCGCAGAATCTGGCGATGTGAGGTGCGGCAAGCCCAAGAAAGCCGATGATGCCGACCTGTGCCGTCACCGAAGCCGCCAGCCAGACGGCAAGCGCCAGAATGGCGAGGCGCATGCTGTGCAATGCAAGGCCGAGGTTCTTGGCGCTGCTGTCGTCCAGGCTCATCACCGTCAGAGGACGGACCAGTACCAATGCGACTGTAAAGCCGACGACCAGGCGCGGCGCAAGCGTGACGACGCCGTCCCAGTTTTGCTGGTTCAGCGCGCCCGCGCCCCAGATGAAGACGGACATGGCATATTCGCCGCGCGCGAGAATGATGGTGACGCTAAGTGCGGTTGCAACCAGCGTCACCATCATGCCGCATAGCGCCACCGTCACCGGGTCGAGACCATGCCTCCAGCTCAATGCCAGAACGATCAGGACCGCAGCAAGCCCGCCGACAAAGGCAGAGATCTCCCGTGGCAGGCCGATCAGCAAGGGAAAGAGCCCGACAGCGATCGTCATCGCCAGCTGCGACCCGGCGGCGATCCCGAGTGTCGAGGCGTCGGCGATCGGATTGCGCAGCACCCTTTGCAACAGAGCACCGGAAAGGCCGAGTGCTGCACCGGCGATGACTGCGATCATCGAGCGCGGCAGCAGGCTATCGGTGAGCAGGATATGGTTGAGGGTCGCCGCCTCGTGCACATCGGCAGCAAGCTGCGGCCGCAGGAAGAGGAGCGCCGCGAAGGCAAAGACACAGATGGCGCCGAGCAGAGCACTGTTGCGTGCCAGAGATTTGCCTTGGGCAATCACAGGCCGATCAACCATTCCATGCACGGTCGAGCCCTCCTGCAAGGAGATCGGCGAAGCGTTCTGCCGCCGGCAGCGCGCCATAGGGATTGATCGAGCCGAGCATGAGGACACGACCTTGCCGTACCGGCGGAAGCACATTCCAGAATGCGCTTCGCTGGAGTTCCGCCAGAGCTTCGGCCGGATGCGGCGGGATGAGGACGATCCAGGCGTCCGGCATGGTGGCAAGTCGCTCGATGCCGACGGGTGCGGTCGCCGAATAACTCGTCAAATCCGGCCAGGCATTGGTCAGGCCGGTGCGGGTCAGAACTTCCCCGAACATGCTATCGGAGCCGAAGACGCGAAAGTGTCTGGCGTCGCCCAGATTGATCGGCAGGATCGGCCGATGATCGCCCTTGCTGAAACCGGCGCGATAGGCTTCGAGTTTTTCGCGCGTCGCATCGACGAGGGCGCGGCCTGTCGTAAGCCCGAGCCGCTCGCCGATCGCAAGCGTTGCCTGCTCCGAAAGCTGGTAGGGGCTGGCTCCGGGTTGATAAATGGCGTGGCTCTCGACCGGTGCGATCAGCCGCATGCGATCGTTGGCCCAGGCATAGAAATTGGAATTGAAGATCAGATTTGGCCGGGCTGCATAAAGGACTTCGAAGTTCGGCGTGCCGCGCAGCCCGAGATCGGCAACGCCCGCGGGAATGGTCGGGGTCACGGCAACGTCGCGGAATTGCAGCAGTTCAGTGCCGGCAACCACATTGGCGCCGATCGCCAGCAGGGTTTCCAGAATGGCCCAATCGAGCGTCGCCACACGCGGGCTCGCCGCCGCGCGCGCCGGCGTCAGGCCGGCGATCACGCCTGCGCCTGCCATCGCAAGGAACTGTCTTCGCGACAGTTTATGAGCGTTTCCTGCTGTCATCGGAAATAGCTGACCAGGCTGCAGCACGGTGACTGGGCAAGCATCCTCGCGACGCGGTAAATTCGCTGCTGCCGTTGCGTCGTCATGCGCAAGCGTTGCCTTCGGTTTGAAACGAGTTCGAGGATTGCCTTGCGGCAATCCCCGGTTCCTTGCCATGATCGAGAATGAAAGTATACTTTAATTATCAACTTACCACTTCTTGCTGAGCTTGAAGGTGATGGTTCTCGCTTCGCCGTAGCCGCAGACATTCTCGCCGGCGCAACCCGAGACATATTCCTTGTCGAACAGGTTCGAGACGTTGAGCGCCGCACCCCAGCCCTTCTTCTCGTAGCGGATCCCCGCATCGAAGAGCGTTGCCGAGGGTACGCGCAGCGTATTGGCCTGGTCTGCCCAGGACTTGCCCTGGTAGCGCACGCCGGCGCCAATGCTGAGCCCGTCAAGCGCATCGCTTGTGAAGGCGTAGTCGAGCCACAGGGATGCGGTGGAATTCGGCACCAGATAGGGCGAGTTGCCGATGACGGAGGAGTCGAGGTCCTTGGTGATCGTCAGATCCGTGTAGGAATAGGAGCCGAGCAGCTTCCAGTTTTCGCCCAGATTGACCTTGCCTTCCAATTCGACACCGCGCGAGCGGACCTCGCCGACCTGGCGCTGCAGGAAGGTGACCGGATCGGTCAGCGCCATGTTCTTGCGGTTGATCTGGAAGATGGACGCCGTGAACAGGCCGTCGATGAAGTCGGGCTCATACTTGATGCCGGCCTCGTACTGCTCGCCCTTTTCCGGCGTCAGGCCGCCGCCGCTGATGCTGGTGCCGATCAGAGGATTGAAGAAGGTGCCGGCGCTGATATAGGGCGTGATGCCGTTGGAAAACTCGTAGGCGAGGCCCGCGCGGCCGCTTGGCGCTGATGCGTTCGACTTGTAGCTCGTGCCGACCTTGGAGTCGGAATTGGTGTCGACGAAGTCGTAACGGCCGTTGAGGGTCACCAGCCAGCCATCGCCGAAGCGCATCTGGTCCTGTGTGTAGATGCCGAACTGCTGCTGCGTCATGACCTGATTGAGGTAGACGAAGTTGGTCCCCTGCGGCGTGCCATAAATCGGGTTGGTGGCGCTGATCGGATTGGAGCCGCAGCACGCCTGGATCTGGTCGAGGCGGTAGATCGAATAGTCTGTGCCGATCAGGAAATCATGGCTGATCGGGCCGGTGTCGAACTTGTTTTCCGCGCGCGTGTCGACGGAGAACGTATCGACCTTGGAGCGCTCGAAGAAGCCGATGCGGTTCAGCATGTAGTTGGGATCGTCATAACCGGGGCTGAGCGGATTGCCGTCGACATAGCCGTTCAGATAGGGGCCTTCCTCGCGCTTATAAAGGTGACCGTAGCGCGCGTTCTGCGACACGGTCCAGCCGCCGTCGAAATCATGCGAGAATTCGTAGCCGAGCATCTGCTGGGCATATTTGAGATTGTCGATGCTGCGCTCGCCATAGAAGGCATCGCGCTTGATCTTGCCGAAGGGCGCATCGACCACCGTGCCGACGTAAGGAAAGAAGCCGTTGCCGCTATGGATTTCATCCAGGCCGCTCAGTATGCCGAAGACGGTCAGCTTGGTGGACTCATCGGGTGAGATGGTGACCTGCGGCATGATGAAGCCGCGCAGGTCGTGGGTACCATCGCTATAGGTGTCGCCGCCGGCGATCTTGCCCGTCAGGCGATAGCGGTAGACGCCGTCGGCCGACAGCTTGTCGGAGAAGTCGAAGCCGACGAAGGCATTGCCGAGATTGTTGATGCCGATCTCGGTCGAATATTGGGGCGTGTCGGTCGGCTCCTTGCGGACCATGTTGACGAGGCCGCCCGGATTGGCGCCGCCGTAAAGGACGGAGGAGGGCCCCTTCAGCACTTCGACGCGCTCGAGCATATAGGGATCGATCTGGAAGCCACCGAAGCCGTAACTATAGAGCGTCAGGCCATTCATGAAGACGCCGCTCTGCGTCGCGTCGAAACCGCGAATGTAGAACCAGTCGGTGTCGCCGTCATTGCCGAAGGGCTGCGTGGTGACGCCGGGCGTATAGCGCAGAACCTCATCCACCTTGTTGGTGATGCCGCGATCCCGCATTTCCTGCTGGCCGATGACGGAAACCGATTGCGGTACTTCGGTGATCGGCGTGTCGGATTTCGAGCCCGCGGTGGTCTTCCTGGCGACATAGCCCTTGACCGGCGCCGTGCCGCTGTCTTCGCTCTTCTGCTGCGAACCCTGGATGACCAAAGGCTGCAGCTCCGTCGGCGTTTCCTGCGCCATGACCTTGGAGCCCGCCAGCAGCGCGATAATGGCTACGCCCGTCGCCATGAGCCGCGCTTGCGATACGTCCTGCTTCAATCCCTGCATTTCCGTCAATTGTCCCGAATTCTTGCGCCCGTTCGGCCATGTCAGCCGATCCCTCGATAAGATGAGTAGTTAACTCATATTTACCGATGCGGCTTGTCTGTCACGGGGGAAATTGAATGTTTTTGGGCAATTCTCCGCAAAGCGTACAATTGCTCGCGGACTGTGGTTTTCAGGCAAGCCTGCTTCGCTTCCAACTGGCGGGCGCGGTGCCGACATTCTTGCGGAAGACGCGGGTGAAATGCGCCTGGTCGGCAAAGCCGGTTTCGACGGCGACGGTCGTCAGCGGCATCTCGCTGCTCAGAAGAAGTTGCTTGGCCCGTTCGAGCCTGGCCTGCGTTTGCCATTGATGCGGCGGCAGGCCCGTCGACGCCTTGAAGGCGTGACTGAAATGCGATTGCGAGAGGCCGGTCAGCGCCGCCAACTCCTCGAGCCGGATGGCCCGGGTGCAATGCTCTTCGATATAGTCGACCGCGCGCCGCAGCTGCCAGGTGGCCAGGCCGCTGCGCTTGCGGGGCTGGGTTCCGCGCAACCGCAACACGTCGATCAAAAGCGAAAGCGTCAGGCCATCGCCGTAGAGATCGTGCAGCGGTTCGGGGTTTTCGCATTCGGCGGCGATAAGTTCGGCGAGCGCCATCACCCGCGGGGCGTTGAAATGCAGCTGTGGCCGCTCGAGCTGTGCCGGATCGATATTTTCCATCAGGCGCTGGCTGACAACCCCCGCATCGAAATGAATATCGAGGTGGCGCACGAACTCGACGCCTGCCATGTCGACCCAGAGCTCCATGCCGGCGGGGATATAGGAGATGCGGCCGCTATTATAATCCTGCAGCTGGGCCTGCGCGCGAGGCGAGGGGCGGACATTGGTCTTGCCTGCACCACGCTGTTCTAGAAGGATGAACAGGCGCGGATCGCGCGCCACATAATATCCGCCGGCCTGTGCGGCGCAATTGACGTTCCAGATATCGGCAACCATGCCGTTCCAGTGGCGGCGATGCATACCGCCGATGACGGAAAAGCCTCCGATCTTGTTCTGCATTCTTGGCTGAAACGTCATTTGCTGCTTCCGGCGTTGCTTCTGCGCAATAATCCTTCAAATTAAACTCAAGTTATTATAACAACACTGCCAGGATAGCAATCCGCATGGGCGCGAGGGCGGTTGCCATGCAAAAAGATCTCTACCCGCGTCTCCAAATACAAACGGGATGCCCTTTCGAGCATCCCGCCTTTGAGATCGATACTACTGACTTAAGGTCTGTATCCTAGAACAGACCTGCCAATCTCACCGTTTTTGCATCGGGCTGAAACGAAGCCTGGATCACGTTGGACGGCTGATGGTTGGGAGATGGCTGGGGTGCGACGGCATGTGCCGGCCGAGGAGCCGGGCTCTGAGCCGGGCCGCAGCTTCCGGAGCTCGTTTTCTCGACCCGAGGCTTGCCGCTGCCGGAGCTGAAATACTCCACGGTTTGCGTGCAGGTGCCCTTGCCCGATGTCATCGAGATGACCGTATATCCTTTCACGCCTGCGGGGAGCTTCGACAGATCGATCTTCATGAGATTATCCGAGCCATCCGGCCACGGCGCGAAAAGACGCGGATCATTCATCAGGGCTGCAGCCTCGCGATCCATGGCAGCCGAGATGCGCTCTATGTCGGCGAAGGGCGAGACGTCGTCGATTGGAGCAAAGCCCGCCATCGACGCCGGATCGTCCCGGAAGGTAATCGTCGGTGGCTGAGCACCGCTGTAGCGGATCAATTCCAGCGAGCCGTCCGGCAGGCGAACTGTCATTTGGTGCGTATTGGCGGATTGCTCAATCTTCTGCTGAGCGACGGCCTGGCTCGCCAATCCTGTGGCTGTGATAAGGCCGGCGCTGATGAGAAATGCATTGCGGAGGGTTAGCACGATGATCTCCTTTGCGTTGAGAGCATGTCGGATCGGCTCCCGCTTGAATGGCTTGGAGCGCCGATCGATGCGAACCCTTTCGATCTTGGTCTCGCCTCTGCCAAATTTATGGCAGTCACTGCGGCACCATGCCGCAGTGGGGCCGCACTGCTGTCAATCCTGCGTGATAAACTCGTGACAGAAGCGTCGCGTGAACGCTTCCGCACGCGAAGCGGGCCCATTCGCTCGTTTTGAGCTCTATGGGACAACGCCCGCTTGAAATTTCGCTTGTCTTCCGCCACCTGTGCGGCGCGACTTTTTTTATTCCCAGGAGACTAGACGCTTATGACGACCACCACCGCAGAAAATACCGCCGAGAGCCACGTTTTTGAGGCCGACGTTGCCCGCCTTCTGCACATGATGGTTCACTCGGTTTATTCGGACAAGGATGTCTTCCTGCGCGAGCTGATCTCGAACGCGGCCGATGCCTGCGAGAAGCTGCGCTACGAAGCGATTGCCCATCCCGGCTTGCTTGCCAACGATCCCGACAGCCGCATCCTGCTGACGCTTGATGCCGATGGCAGCAAGCTCATCGTGGAAGATAACGGCATCGGCATGAGCCGCGACGAGATGATCGAAGCGCTCGGCACAATTGCCCGCTCGGGCACGCGCGCCTTCATGGAGCGAATCGAGGCCAACAAGCAGGGCGAGGGTGCGCAGCTCATCGGCCAGTTCGGCGTCGGCTTCTATTCCTGTTTCATGGTTGCCGACCGCGTCGACGTCATCTCGCGCCGCGCCGGTGCGGAGGATGCCTGGCTCTGGTCTTCCGATGGCAAGGGCGGCTACAGCGTTGCGCCTGTTGACGTCAGCGAGGCACCGGCGCGCGGCACTCGCATTACGCTGCATCTGATGGAAGATGCCAAGAGCTACGCCTCGCGCTGGAGCGTCGAGCGCATCGTCAAGGAACAGTCCGGTCATGTGCCGGTGCCGATCAAGATCGCCGAAAAGCCCGGCGAGGAAGCGACGCAGCTGACCGACGGCACCGCGCTCTGGACGAAATCGAAGAACGACATCACGTCTGAAGAGTACACCGATTTCTATCGCGGCGTTTCCGGCCAGTATGACGAGCCGGCGCTGACGGTGCATTTCCGCGCCGAGGGTCGCCATGAATATTCGGCGCTTGCCTTCGTGCCGGGCTCGCAGCCCTTCGATCTTTTCGATCCGGACCGCAAGGGCCGCATGAAGCTCTATGTGAAGCGCGTCTTCATCACCGATGAAGCCGAATTGCTGCCGCGTTATCTCCGCTTCGTGCGCGGCCTCGTCGATACGTCGGACCTGCCGCTCAACGTCTCGCGCGAGATGATCCAGGAAAGCCCGATCCTGACGGCGATCCGCAAGGGCGTGACCAATCGTATCATCACGGCGATCGAGAAGCAGGCGGAGAGCGATCACGACGCCTTCCTGAAGATCTGGGAGAATTTCGGCAGCCTCATCAAGGAAGGCCTCTACGAGGACTTCGAGCGCCGCTCGCAGCTTCTGGCGCTCTCGCGCTTCCGCACGACTACCTCGGGAGATGGCTATCGTTCGCTTGCCGACTACATCAAGGATGCCAAGGAGGGCCAGCAGTCGATCTACTATCTCGTCGGCGGCAGCCTGGAGCAGCTGAAGGCGTCGCCGCAGCTTGAAGGCTTCCGTGCCCGCGGCATCGAAGTCCTGTTGCTGACCGATTCCGTCGACAGCTTCTGGGTGACCAATGCTCCGGAATTTGAGGGCAAGAGCTTCAAGTCGATCACGCAAGGCTCTGCTGATCTCGCCCAGTTCAAGAAGCAGGACGAAGACAAGCCGGAAAGCGAAAGCGCGCCCGCCGAAGTCCAGGCCTTTCTCGATTATGCCAAGCAGAAGCTGGCCGATGAGGTCTCCGATGTCCGTGCATCCGATCGTCTGATCGAAAGCGCCGTTTGCCTCGTGGCCTCCGAGCAGGGTTATGACCGCCAGCTGGAGAAGATCCTGCAGGGCGCCGGCCGCCTGCAGTCCGGCGCCAAGCCGATCCTTGAGATCAATATGGATCACCCGGTCGTCAAGGCGATTGCCGCCAAGGCGGATGCGCCGTCCCTGCGTGACGATGCGGCCTTCCTGCTGCTCGATCAGGCTCGTGTTCTGGACGGCGACAAGCCTGCCGATCCGCGTGCTTTTGCCGAGCGGCTGGCGCGTTTGATGGAAAAGGCACTGCAGTAATCAATCGGGTCGGCACGGTTCGAAGCAGCCGTGCCGATCTGCTCCGCAGAGGCCTGCGATGGTGTCCGATTTTCTATGGCTCACAAAACTTGTCTATAAAAATCATCTTTTTGTTGCGGTGTAAGAATTCTTCTTCTATAGGTGACGCAGACTGGCTTGATATCGTCCAGCCACGTAAGCGTTAACGTCACTCAACGCGTATGATCGAACGGCTCTGCGGCTTCGGTCTGCGCGACTGTGTCCTGCGGATCGAGATCAAAGTGCCTCGAAAGGACACCCATGGATACCCCCCATAGTTCCAACCCGGCCATCTCCACTCCGAAGATCGAGCGCGTGCGCCATGAACTGAAGCGGCGCACTCTGACTGTAACGGCCATCGACAGGATCACGCCCGGCATGCTGCGCATTCGGCTGGCCGGCGAAGATCTCGCCGATTTTGTAAGCCTTGCGCCCGACGACCACATCAAGGTGATGGTGCCGGGCGCCGGCGAGGAGATGGAGCGGCGTGACTATACGCCTCGCCAATACGACACCGACGCGCGGACACTCGTCCTCGATTTTGCCGTCCATGAGGCAGGCCCTGCCACGCAATGGGCGCTCGACGCTCGCGTCGGCGACAGGCTGGAGATCGGCGGTCCCCGCGGCTCGGCCGTCGTGTCCGCAGATATCGAGAACTGGCT
This sequence comes from Martinezella dioscoreae, assembly GCF_009176305.1. Classification (GTDB taxonomy): domain Bacteria; phylum Pseudomonadota; class Alphaproteobacteria; order Rhizobiales; family Rhizobiaceae; genus Rhizobium; species Rhizobium dioscoreae. The sequence continues at coordinate 947,211 of NZ_BLAJ01000002.1, forward strand.
GCTCATCGGCGACGAGACGGCGCTGCCGGCCATCGGCCGCCGGATTGAGGAGGCACGTGCGGGGGCACATATAACGGCGATCGCCGCGGTTGCCGATGCTCATGAACATCAGGCATTTCAAACCGATGCGCAGCTGGATATGCGCTGGGCATATCGGCCTCTTTCGGAAGCGGCGGATCCGTCCTCGCTTCTGAAGATATTGCAGTCGATCGATGTGGTGCCCGGCACGTTCGTCTGGATCGCCGCCGAAGCCTCCGTCACGCGCGCCTTGCGCTCCTACCTCGTCGAAGACCGCGGCTATCCGCTGAGCTGGATCAAGGCGTCCGGCTATTGGGTCAAGGGCAAGGCGGACACGACGGAGAAATTCGACTGAATGCGGGAGGCAGGTGGCAAGATGCCGCTTGCTCATCCTAATATGATAGGTCAGGCATCTTGCCGGAACAAGCTGCTGCCCCATTTCATGGCGCAATTGTCCCGCAAGTGGACAAGGCGTTCCGCGATAAGGTTGGGTTCACCGAAACTGCATTCTGGATAGATTTCGACTTCCTAAATTGCAAGGGATCGTCGAAGGTTATGCTTGAAGCGGGAATGGTGGCAAAGCCATAGGCGATCGCTTTGCAGGTCCATGCGCCGAGCGGGAGGCGGTGCTTTGGGCGTCATGTAAATCCCTGCCGTACGCGACGGCCAATGTTGAGGATCGACGCAAGGTGCTTGCCGTCCCGAAAGACCCGCCGCAGACATTCGTCGCATTGATGTTGTCGGCGCTTCGCAAGGCCTTCATCGGCATCGCTCTGGCGAGCGCTGCCATCAATGTGCTGGCGCTGACCGGCTCCTTCTTCATGCTGCAGGTCTATGATCGGGTCATTCCGAGCCATAGCCTGCCGACGCTGTCCGGTCTCGTCATCATCGTCGTGACCCTCTATCTGTTTCAGGGCGTAATCGAATTCCTGCGCTCCATGCTGCTTGTGCACATCGGCATGTCGCTCGATGAGCGTCTAAACAGGAAGGTCTTCGGCGCGCTTCTGTTCCTGCCGAGCAAAAAACAGACGTCGGACGATGGGCTGCAATCGGTGCGTGATCTCGAGCAGATCCGCTCCTTCCTTTCCGGTACCGGTTCGACGGCGCTTTTCGATTTGCCATGGGTGCCGTTCTATCTGATCCTTTGCTTTCTGTTCCACTTCTGGATCGGCTTTACGGCTCTTTGCGGCGCCTTGCTGCTCGTCGGCATTACCGTGGCTGCCGAAATGCTGTCGCGTCGACCGGCGCTGGAGGCGGCCAGGTCTTCGGCAGCACGCCTCGGCTTTGCTCAGGCTGCGCGGCGGAACTGGGAGGCTGCTATTGCTATGGGGTTTTCCGGCCGCCTCACCGATAAATGGGCTGTCATGAATGAGGATTATCTCAGTCACCAGGCGATAGCGAGCACCCGTGTCGGCGCGCTGACCATCGCCGCCAAGATTGCACGCATGATGCTGCAATCCGGCGTCCTTGCCGTCGGCGCGATCCTCGTCATTCGCCAGGAAGCGACGGGAGGTATCATCATTGCAAGCTCGATCCTGGTGACGCGGGCGCTGGCGCCCGTCGAGCTTGCGATCGGCCAATGGAAGGGTTTTGTGGCTGCACGCCAGGGTTGGACGCGGCTTGCCGCACTCCTCGACGCCGCGCCGCCCGAGAAGCAGGCTTTCGCCTTGCCCGCACCGTCGCGGGAGCTCAGCGTCGAGAATATCACCGTGACGTCGCCCGGCAGCCGCGATCTTATCCTGCGCAATGTCTCGTTCAAGATATCGGCGGGAACCATACTCGGCGTCATCGGCCCGAGCGCATCGGGCAAGTCTTCGCTGGCACGTGCAATTGCCGGCTTGTGGCCGGTTGCAATCGGCTCCGTGCGGCTCGACCGTGCCGCTCTTTCGCAATGGGATACCGATGAACTTGGGCAGCATATCGGCTATCTGCCGCAGGATGTAGACCTCTTCGACGGCACAATCGCCGAGAATATTTCGCGTTTTGCTGAGGACATGCGAACCGAATCGATCATTGCGGCGGCGAAAGCGGCGGGTGTCTACGACATGATCGTCAAACTCCCGGATGGCTTCGATACCAAGATCGGCGAAGGCGGATCGCGCCTTTCAGCCGGGCAAAGGCAGCGTATCGCCCTGGCGAGGGCGCTTTACGGCGATCCCTTTCTGGTGCTTCTCGACGAGCCGAATTCCAATCTGGATGCGGAAGGCGAAGCGGCACTGACGGCGGCCCTCGCAGGCGTCAAGGAGAGGGGCGGCATTGCGATCGTCATTGCCCACCGGCCAAGCGCTCTTGCCGCCGCCGATAGGGTCATGATCGTTGCCGGCGGCCAGGTCCAGGCATTCGGGCCAAAGAAGGACATCCTCGGTCCGTCGCCCAAGCAGCTCGGAACGACGCATCTGGCCATCGCCGGCGGGGAGACGCACGGATGATCGGCAAGGCCTCGTCATCGAACGAACGAATGATCCGCCGCCTGTCGCTGTTGGTGATAGCCGCCATTCTGCTGTTGTTCGGCGTCATGGGCGGCCTTGCCGCCGCAACGAAGATTTCCGGCGCGGTCGTCACCTCCGGCACGCTTGTCGTCGACAGCTATGTAAAGCCAGTAAAGCATTTGAAGGGTGGGATCGCCCGTGCGATCCTGGTGAAGAACGGCGATCATGTCGCCGCCGGCCAGGTGCTCGTCCGGCTGGACGACACCCAGACCAGAGCCAACCTCTCGATCATCCGCAAACGGCTTAACGAACTTTCTGCCCGCACGGCGCGTCTGGCAGCAGAGCGCGACGGCCGGCAGGATATCGACTTTCCGGCCGATCTGCTCTCGTTTGCCGAAGATGCTGATGTGGCAGCTATCCTGGCAGGCGAGCGTCGGCTCTTTCGCGATCGTCAGATATCGCGCGACGGGCAGAAATCGCAGCTTCACGAGCGCATTCAGCAGCTCAGGCAGGAGATTGACGGTCTCGTCGCCCAGGAAGAGGGCAAGCGGCGGGAAATCGCGCTCATCGCCAAGGAGCTCGGAAGCCTCGAAGGCCTGCTCGATCAGGGCATCATTTCGGCGACGAAGGTCTACTCATTGCAGCGGGAAAGCGCTTCGCTGAACGGCGATCTCGGAAACCTCGTCTCGTCCGTCGCCCAGACCAAAGGCAAGATTGCGGAAACCGAGCTGCAGATCCTGCAGATCGATGCCGACCGCAGTTCGGAAGTATCCGAGCAATTGCGCCAGGCGGAAAGCGATAGCGGCCAGTTCGCCGAGCGCCTTATCGCCGCCGAGGACGATCTGAAGCGGATCGACATCAAGGCGCCGCAGGCGGGGATCGTCGACCAGCTAAGCATCCATGCCGAAGGGGCCGTCATTTCGCCGGCAGAGGCGATCCTGCAGATCGTTCCGGACAAGGACGCGCTGGTCGCAGAACTGAAACTCGCGCCCCAGGATATTGATCAGATTACGGTAGGGCAGGCGGTATCCCTGCGTTTTCCTGCTTTCAATCAGCGGATCACGCCGGAATTGAACGGGCAGGTCGATACCATTTCCGCCGATCTGGCGACGGATCAGCGTTCAGGCCAAAGCTATTATGTCGTGCGAGCAAAGGTGGCGAAGCCGGAATGGGATCGGCTGGGGCAGCTTACGCCGCTGCCCGGCATGCCTGTGGAGGCCTTTCTGCAAACGGGCCAACGAAGCGTCCTTGCCTATCTGACAAAGCCGATGACCGACCAGATCAGGCGGGCGTTCAAAGAGGATTAGGCATATAGGTGCATCGGCTCAGAGTTGTGATGTGCGGGAGCGCCATTGCTCACAGCGATCAATTGCGCAGCGGTCGATGCAGACGCTTCATCGCTTGACTTTTGAGGAGGGTAGCATGGATCAATACAAGGGCGGTTGCCTATGCGGCGAGGTCCGATTTGTGGCATCGGGTCGGCCGTACCGGGTCGGCCTTTGCCATTGTCTCGACTGCCGCAAGCATCATGGCGCGCTTTTCCATGCCTCTGCGATATTCCCCGAGCAGGCGGTCAAGATCGACGGTGAGGCCCGGGATTATGCAGGGCGCTTCTTCTGTCCCCGCTGCGGCTCGTCCGTTTTTTCGCGCACCGTGGATGAAATCGAGATAAGTCTGGGCTCCCTGGATGCTCCCGACCAGCTAAAGCCCACTTACGAGCTATGGACCATCCGTCGCGAATCGTGGCTGCCGCCTTTTCCGCTCGAGAAGCGATACGCACGCGATCGCGAGGGTACCGGCCGCTTCGAGGAATAGCTCCCGATGGCGGTTGGTTTCGGCCGGATCAATCCGTCCGAAACACCTGTTTTGACGCACCGATTGTTCGATGCAGTCAGATGTGCCAGTCCGTCGTGTGGGCGGATTGCGTCGAGGCGGCAAGCTGGGCGTTGTGATCGTCCAGGGAATAGGCCTTGATATAGTCGATCTTCATCTCCGACCCATTCGGGAGACCATCCGTCGGCGTCCCCGCCACGCCGCCGACCGCGAGATCGACCAGCATGTACATCGGCCCGTGCATATCGGCCGGCGTATCGGCATGGGCAACGGCAACGTCGTCGAAATACCAGACGATCTGATCCTTGTCCCAGAGCACGCCGTAATTGTGGAAGCCATCGGTGCTTGGCACTTCCACTGGAATAGAGGTCTTCGTGTGCTCGCCGGTGGCATTCGAATGAACCGTCACATTGACCGTGGTCGGGTTTTGTCCGCGCATTTCCACCACGTCGAGTTCCGGTGGCCAGGAACCATCCTCCGGCAGCAGCCAGAAAGCGGGCCAGACGCCCTGATTATGCGGCATCTCTGCCCGCATTTCGAAATAGCCGTAGGTCTGCGAGAAGGTCGAGTGAGTGGTCAGAATGCCTGAAGTATAATCATGGTTCTCGACGATCGATTTCAGCACGTCCGGCGTCTGTTTCGCCGTAATCGTCAGAATGCCGTCGGAGACGGAAAAGGGGTTGGCGGATGCGGTCGGTGCATAAGAAGGATTGATGTACCACTGCAGTTCGTCATTCAGGCTGCTGCCCTTGTCCGGCGCCCAGGAATATTTAGCATCCCAGGTGCCCTGCGTCCCCTCGTGCAGCGAGAGCGTATTGAAATCGTCCGAAAAAGTCTGAGTGAGCGACGATCTGTCGAGCCCGAGCTGAAACTGGTCTTCATGCAGGTCGGAGATGGTCTTGTTGGCGAAGACCAGGCTTTCGCCATTACCGAGATCGAGCCGGACATTGGCACCTTCCTGCGTGGAATGGCTGACGACCTGATCGAACGACGTCAGGCCATACTGATTGAGCCTGACCTTGTCGTCATCGCTGAAATCGGTGATGAGATCGCTGCCGTTGCCCTTGCTGATGATGAAAGTATCGGCGCCGCCACCGCCCGTCAGCACGTCGTTGCCGGCACCGCCATCGATGGTCTGGCTGCCGCTGCCGCCGGTGATGATATTATCGGCGTCATTGCCATAGGCATGGCGGTTGTTGCCCGTGACCGTGAGATTTTCGAAATTTTCGGGCAGCGTATAATCCATCCAAGTATTGATGGTATCGATGCCGGCATTGGGCGCCTCATAGGCATGATTGATGCTGGAATAGAGATAGTAGATATCGTCGCCGGTGCCGCCCATCATCGTCACATTGACGGAGGCGTCACCCCACATGGAGTCGTTGCCGGCAGTGCCGTAAAGCACCGGGCCAGAGCCGGTGGCGGAAAAGAAACCTGTCGACGTATCGCTATAGTAAAGTGGCTGTCCAAGGGCATTCAAAACTGAATTGGGCATGAGAATCCTCTTCCTTCGTGCCGGACGACCTCCTCCATCGAGCTAATATTTCTCCCCGCTCATATGCATCAAATAGCGTGCATTGTTTTTCTGCCCACCCCCGACGGCAAGTTTTTTCGCCAAGCTGTCCAAAAGTGCGAGCTGGAGCATTCGCGCTCATGGCTATGAGGCCGGGACGCAGTGGTTCACCGCGTCCCCGAAGCCAGAATTTAGAGCGCGGCCTTTACCTTGGCAGCGACATCCGGGCTTACCCATGTCGTCCAGATGTCTTCATGGGTCTTCAGGAAATATCGGGCGGTATCTTCATTGGTGCCCTGGTTGTCCGTCTGCCAGGCAAGAATGCTGTTGACGAGATCGTTCGACCATTTCCGCTTCTTCAGATAGTCCATCGCAATCCCGGCTTGATCGGCGAACCTCTTGGTGACGACGGTGTAGACTTCCGAGACGGGATAGGAATTGACCTTTGGATTGGCGCAATCCATGACCGAGGTGCATGCGTCCCATTCGGCCTTGTCGTGGGGTACGCCGAAGGAAAGGCGCACCATCGGATACTTGCCGAGGATAGCGGTCGGCGACCAATAATAGCCAAGCCAGCCCGTCTTCTTTTCGAAGGCATTGGCGATCGTGCCGTCAAGAGCGGCGGCAGAGCCGGTCTCGACGATTTCAAAGCCCTTCTTCTCGCCGTCGAGCGCCCGGAAGAGATTGCCGAGCGACGCCTGGCATTGCCAGCCGGGCGGGCAATTGTAGATGACGCCCTTTTTCGGATCGTCCGGCGCGGGGAAAAGGTCCGGGTGTTCCAGCGCCTGCTGGACGGTCTTGATATCGGGATGGGCGTCGGCGAGGAATTTCGGAATCCACCAGCCATCCTGGCCGCCATCGGAGAGAATGCCGGCAGCGATGACCAACCGTCCCTCGGAAACCGCCCGATCCAGCGGCGTGCGCACCGCATTGATCCAAAGTTCCGGCGCAACGTCCGGTTGGCCTTTCTCGTTCATCGAAGTAAATGTTGGCAGCGTGTCGCCCGTGAGGAGTTCGACCGAGCAGCCATAGCCTTCCTGGAGGATGATCTTGTCGACATTTGCCGCAACGCCGGCCGACGCCCAGTTCATTTCGGCGATGGAGACCGAACCGCAATCGGCATGCGCGGTGCCGGCAAAGGTATAAAGTGCTGCAGCGAAGACGGCGGCAGCAATAGGCTTCTTCATGTAAGACCTCCAGGTCCTGATGTTGCTGTTGTCGAAGGATGTCGCGGGTGAAGCCGTTGATCTTTTCCTTCGCTCTTGCGATGCCCCGGCAGCGCAACGGCCACGCAGAGGCAAATCCGGACAGTCAAAGCCGTCCGGGCGCGTCCGGATTACTGCCACATCGATCCCGATGCCATGTGTTGGCCGGATGAAGTTTGAAGCTTTCCCACAGGAAATGAACGGATGCTACCGGCGTCATCGGCGTCTTATGCCCGACACGGAAGCTGGAGATCCGTTTGATCGCTGCCGAACGGACCTGCGCGCGAGCTGCGGAGGGAACGGGCAGTTCCGTTGGCGACCACGATCATATCGAAGGCTTCAGCTTTCTTTTGACCCTCCGCAGCGATGCTCTCGTGGGTAGAGCGTTTTCCGACTTTGCAGCTATTGCCTTCAGGACGATCGAGGATAGATCGCAGCATGTTGAAGCAATCAGGAGTTTCATATGCGGAAGATCATTCTGATCGGTATCGTGGCATGCGGATTTGCCGCGCCAAGCTATGCACAGGTATCAAACGACCAACTGGAATTGGCTTATAATTCGGCACGCAATCAACTTGGCGTGCTGAAATATTGCCAGAATGCAGGCCACATCGATGGGGCTGCTGTCGAGACTCAAACGAAAATGCTCGCTCTCATACCGGCGCCCTCGGATATGGCGAAGGGCGAGGCGGCCGAACAAGAGGGTGAAAAAGGCAAGATCTCCGCCATGGGCGTGAATCAGGATCTTGCAGCCATTACAAAAGCGCAGAACGTGACCGAAAAGCAGTTTTGCGAAACCATCGCAAATGCGGTGAAGCAGGCTGGCGCGCAACTTCCAAAATGAAATGCAAAACTGCGACGGTGCGAGCCGTCGCAGCTTGCCATGTGCAGTATCCGCTTGGCATCCGCATCGCTTCGAACTGCCTCATAGTTTGCTTGAGATCATTCCAACGCCAATGAACGCGCCACCGGTCAGGTTGCCGCTGACGGCCTCAGCGATCTTGAAACGGATTTCCGCCTGTCTTCGCATAAACGCATCACAATGCCTTTAGTCTAGTATTTTTATAGACAATTATCGTGCCGTTTAGCCTGCGCGGTGCCGAGCGGCCTTTTGGCCGCATGATCGATGTCGTGGCGGCCAAAATAGGGACGGGATATGAGAAAAACGCATTCAAGCGCGAAAACCATCGGGCGAAGCAAGATCCGCATTGCCCTGGCATTTTCTTTTCTGACGATGATGGGCACTGTCGCAAATGCCGCATCCGATACGGCAAAGCCGGTCGATGGGGGCATTCTCAACGTCGGATTGGCAACGGATGCCTCCATTATCGACCCGTCGATCACGGGCAACTCGGTTACGGCATTGATTACCCGCAATATCGTCGACTCGCTTGTCGGGCAGGCCGAAGACAACAAGTTCACGCCGTGGCTGGCAGAAAGCTGGGACATCAATGGCGACAATACCGTCTATACTTTCCGTCTGCGTCAGGGCGTGACATTCAGCGACGGCACTCCGCTCGATGCAGCCGCGGTCAAATACAATTTCGATCGCATTCTCGATCCGAAGACGACATCGAGCTACGCCAAGTCGCTGCTCGGACCGATCGACAAGATCGAGGCGCCGGATAGCCGTACGGTCGTGATCCGCTATCGCCAGTCCTTCGCGCCTTTGCTGCAGGGGTTGAGCCTTCCCTATCTCGGCATTCAATCATCGACCTATCTTCAGAAGGCCCAGAGCACGACGAATACGGTCATCGGATCGGGTCCTTACGTGCTCGACAATTTTACGAAGGGCAGCGGCAGCAAGCTGAGCCGCCGTGCGGATTACAATTGGGGTCCTGGCTATGCCGCGCATAAAGGGCCGGCCCATTTCGATCAGATCGTCTTCAAATATCTGCCGGAGGCTTCCGTGCGTCTCGGTGCGCTGGCAAGCGGTCAGTTGCAGGCGATCGACGCGGTGCCGCCGGCAAATTATCGCTCCGTTCAGGGTAACGGCAAGCTGCAGGTGGTGACGCGGGAAAACCCGGGCGTCAACAGCGCCTATTTCCTGAACACCTCGAAGGGACCATTTCAGGACTTGAAGGTGCGGCAGGCTTTCCAGAGCGCCGTCAATGGACCGGCAGCGGTCAAGGCTGCCTTCTTCGGAGCCTTGAAGCCGGCCGACAATATCCTCGGCCCCTCGACGCTCTATTATGACCACGATATTTCTAGCTCATGGGGCTTCGATCTGGCAAAGGCCAACCGGCTGCTTGACGAGGCGGGCTGGTCACAGAAGGACGCCGATGGTGTCCGCAAAAAAGATGGCGGCCGGCTGACCCTGCATTATGTCTACGACAGCACCTCGCTCGCCGCGACGGAAGTCACCTTGGCGCAGGCCGTTCAATATCAGGTGCGGCAGGCGGGTTTCGACTTGCAGCTCGATCCAGTCGATTCCGGTGACTGGACCGCTCGCGCCAATGCCAATGATTACGATCTCGTGTCCTTCTACTATGTGCGTGCGGAGCCCGATATCCTGCGCACGGTATTCCATTCGGCCTATATTCCTCCAGCCGGTCAGAATGCGTCTCGCGTCAAAAGCCTCGATGAAAAGCTGACGAAAGCGGTCGGGGCTTCCGATGCCGAGCGTAAGAAACTCTATGCCGAGATACAGAAGGAAGTGATCGAGCAGGCTTATGCCGTACCGCTTTTCGTAGCCGCCTATCAGCTCGGCGCCTCGAAGAGCCTGCATGGCATTTCCTGGGCCACCAATGCGAAGCCGAATTTCTACGATGCCTGGCTGGACCGCTAAGCTCTTCCAAACCGCTGTGCGGCGGACCGGGGTGATCGTTGCCGTGCTTTGGGGCGCGGCAACGATTGCCTTTATCGCCGTAAAGCTCACTCCCGGCGATCCCGTCGCGATCCTGGCTGGCGGGGAGAACGTCGTCGATGAGGCAGAGCGGGCCGCACTGGTGCATCAATATGGCCTCGACCAGCCGCTTGCGCTGCAATATGCGCATTATATCGCCAAGGCCTTAAGTGGCGATTTCGGACAAAGCTACCAGTACAGGCAACCTGTTTCAGAGGTGATCTATGAGGCCGCGGGGCCGACATTGCAGCTCGCCGGCAGCGCGATCGTGCTTGCTCTCCTTCTGGCGATCAGCGTGGCCTTGGCAACCGCAGGCCGTCGCAAAAGCCTGACGCTGCTGTCCTCGGGAATAGAATTGATCCTTCTGAGCACGCCCGTCTATTGGATCGGCATTGTCCTATTGTCGGTCTTCAGCTTCAATCTCGAATGGTTTCCGGTCACAGGCAATGATGGACCATCGGCGCTTGTGCTGCCCGCCATTGCCTTGAGCCTGCCGCTCGCCGCACTCTTGAGCCAGGTATTGCGCGACGGCCTGGAGGAGGCGCTGTCCCAGCCGTTTTCTCTGACCGTGCGGACACGCGGCGTCGGCGAGACGGTCCTGCGTGTCAGACATGGTTTGCGGCACGCCGCACTGGCGGCCTCGACCCTCACCGGCACGTTGCTTGCCAGCACCCTAGGCGGCTCGATCCTGACCGAGACGGTATTCGGCCGTTCGGGCATCGGGCAGATCACGCTTCAGGCGATCAAGACCCGCGACATGCCGTTGATCCTCGGTCTGGTGATGCTGTCTGCCCTTGTCTTCGTCATCGTCAATCTGCTGGTCGATGCTTTCTACCTTGTGATCGATCCACGTCTAAGGAGGACAGGCCTTTGAGCGATGTCGTGCTAGCTGAAAGCGGGCAGCGCCGCATCACGCGCAGACGCCCCGTCTGGCTGTCTTTCGGACTGCTTGTTCCCTTCGCCTTTTTTGTGCTTCTTTGTGTAGCGGTCTGGGCGCCACAATGGCTCTCTGCTCTCGATCCCGAGGCAGTCGATCCGAATGCGATCCTCTTGCCGCCTGATGGGCAACACTGGTTTGGAACCGACGAACTGGGCCGGGATCTGTTTTCGCGCGTGGTTTACGGCACCTCGCAATCCCTGACCATCGGCATCGGTGCGACCCTGATTGCCAGTCTCGGCGGGATCGTGTTGGGGACGACGGCTGCACTGGCTCCAAGGCCGATCGCCCGGCTTTTGTTACGCATCATCGATATTCTGCTTGCCTTTCCGGAAATGCTGCTTGCATTGCTGGTGATTGCCGTTCTCGGCCGCGGGCCAGCCAACACGCTCTTGGCGGTCGGGCTTGCCAGCATCGCCGGCTACGCGCGGCTGATCCGTTCGCAGGTACTTCACATTAAGCTGTCGGACTATGTCGAACATGCCGTGGCACTTGGCGAGCATCCGTGGACGATCATCAGCCGGCATATCGTCCCCAACGCCATCCGGCCGCTTCTCATCCTCGCGACGATTGGTGTGGGCAGTTCGGTACTGTCCGCTTCGGCCTTGAGCTTCCTTGGTCTGGGCGTCGTGCCTCCGGCCGCCGAATGGGGTGCACTCCTCGCCAATGGCCGCAATTTTCTCGATATCGCGCCCTGGACCAGCCTGTTGCCGGCGACGGTGGTTGCGCTTTCCGTCATTTCGATCACGCTCCTGGGCCGCCGGCTGCAAACCCTCCTCGCAACGGGAGATCTGCGATGAATATTCAGTCCGGCCTTCGAAACTTTCAGACCACCGCTTCCGAGCCGCCCCAGCTGCTTGCGGTCAAAGGGTTGAATGTGGCCTTTCAGACCCCGCAGGGCCGCGTGGATGCGGTTCGCGACCTGTCGCTACAAATCGCGCCTGGCGAGATCCTCGCATTGGTCGGCGAATCCGGCTCCGGAAAGTCTGTAACGGCCCGGGCGATTGTCGGCCTCGCCGGATCGCGCTCCGTGGTAAAAGCCGACAGGATGGATCTGAGCGCGCATGATGGCCGGCCGCTCGACCTCCTTGATCTGTCGGAAAAAGCCTGGCGCCATGTGCGCGGCCGCGAAATCGGTTTCATTCTTCAGGATGCGCTCGTATCGCTCGATCCCCTGAGGACGGTCGGTCGCGAAATCGCCGAGCCCATCCTCACGCATCGACTGGCACCACCTTCACTCGTATCGCAACATGTCGTGGAATTGCTGGAACGTGTTGGTGTTCCCGAGCCGGATTTGCGGATGGGGCAATATGCGCATCAATTGTCCGGCGGATTGCGGCAAAGGGCATTGATTGCCTCCGCGCTTGCCGGCCAGCCGCGCTTGCTCGTCGCCGACGAACCGACGACAGCGCTGGATGTCAGCGTCCAGAAAAGAGTGCTCGCCATCTTCAAGGAACTGGCCGCTGCCGGCCATGGCATCCTCCTGATCACGCATGATCTCTCCGTTGCCGCCCAGCTTGCCGATCGGGTCGCGGTGATGCAAAAGGGCCGGCTGGTGGAAACGGGCCTGGCGCGCAGCATTCTGTCAGATCCACAGCATGACTATACCCGGCGGCTCCTGGCAGCCGTACCTACAGCGGTCAATCGCGGCCGCCGCCTCAGCGCAGCGAATACGCCCTTGCCGCTCCGGAAGCCCGTTTGCTCAGCCGAGAGTCTGCTGGAGATACGCAACGTATCGATGAGTTTCAGGCACGCGGATGGCAGTCTTCTGCGCGCCGTCAGGGACGTATCGCTTCATATCGGCAGCGGCGAAACGCTGGGTGTCGTCGGTGAATCCGGTTCGGGCAAGACCACGCTCGGCAAGATTGCGCTGGCGCTGCAGCGGCCGGATGCGGGGGAGGTGCTGTACGAAGGGCGACCGTGGAGCGCGCTTTCCGAACGCATTCGCCGCCCCCTCAGAGCCGGAATACAGACCATCAGCCAGGACCCGCTGAGCTCCTTCAACCCACGCTTCACCGTCGAGCGCATCATCGAGCAGCCTCTGCTGCTTCATGGCGGCCTCGGCAGATCGGAGCGCCGCGAGAAGATCATCGGTCTAATGGATCTGGTCGGGTTGCCGCCGGATTTGCTCGCCCGGAGGCCGACCGCGCTTTCAGGTGGCCAGCGCCAGCGCGTATCGATCGCCCAGGCTCTTGCGGCCGCGCCGAAGCTTCTGATTTGTGACGAGCCGGTTTCGGCACTCGACGTCACGACACAAGCCCAGGTTCTGGATCTATTGGTCGATCTGCAGGCAAGGCTCGGCCTGTCGATGATGTTCATTTCGCATGATCTGGGGGTGATCCAGCATATCAGCCATCGGATCGTCGTCATGAAGCAAGGAGCGATCGTCGAGGCTGGATCTGTCGAAGAGGTCTTCCAGCGGCCTCGTCATGCCTATACGCGCGAACTTATTGCATCCGTGCCGAGGTTTTCGCGCTAAAAGGCCTGATCGTAACATGGTTGGCTTCATTCTTTACGTCTCCTTGCCGCCGGCAAAATAGCCGGTTCCGGCCTAATTACTGTCGGCGCGTTACCCTTGAGAAGCATCACGCTGTCAACCTGCTCGGTATCAGCTTCACAATATCTGCCAGAACGGACCTGAGCCGAGGCTGCTGACGTTGCCGCCGGGATGGTTGGCGACCAGCGTTTCGCCGGAAAAGCCGCTGCTGCTGATCCTGCTGTCACCAGGGCGGCGAGAGAGATTGTCAATGCAGTCTTTCTGGGAGCTGTCATTCAAATGACCGCCGGCCAGCCTCGCTCCATTCGTGAGCGGCTTTTGCAATATCATTCAAACCTATTTTGTCTGTGATTTCTATTTTCAATATAAGTGAAATTGAAGTAACAATTAATAATACAAATTGAAAGAGATATTTCTGAATCATAAATCCTATGTATAGTCTACAAAAATACCTTACTAAGGCTGACGAAGGTTATGGTGATTGAACGTGATGAAAGTGTAATTCTTATCGCTACATAAATTCTATGATGCAATGGCATAAAATTAACGCTATTGTTATCGAGATAACCTCGGGTTTTGAGGGCCGAGGGGTAAGGTGGGGCGCATAATGTTGCGGGGAGCAGAGATGAATGGGATGGCGCTGTTCGCGCTCATAAGGCGTGCCGATAGGCGCTTGCCCATATTGGCAAGTCGACCAAGCGGAGGATTGTGATGGCTGGCCGGACTACTATCGCCGCCGGTTCAGGCACATTGCAGGAGCGTTACGGCGACTGGACGCTTACCATCGTCAATCAGGGAACCGCCGATCAAGCGCGGCCACATTATGCGATTTCCTATACGCTGTATGATCTGCAGACAAACGCGCCAGTGCTTTCGATCGAACTTACTCCCGACGGCGGAAGCCTGAGGGGTATATTGGCGTTGCCGCTGGGGCTGCATCTGCGGAGCGGGCGGTTGCCGCGGGGTGACGAAGCTGCTTTGGGTCTGGCTCAGCCGCTCGGTGCGGCTTCTTCGCGCGGCTGTCCGGTCGAGCTGAAGCTCGATGCAGCCATGATTGCCAACCTGCGGCGACGGCGTAGCATCCGCGTGATGCTGGCGGCGACCGATACGGGTCGTGATGTGAGCTACGTTATTTCGCTCAATGGATTTGCCGAGGCTCTCAGCCGGGCGCTCTCCATTGTCGATCCCTACGCCGCAAGAGCCCACATCAGGTCGGGCTTGACCCTTCAGTAGCAGGTCGGATTTCGGCAGGGTTGCCGGTGCGATTGGCGGTGCCGCCAACCGCACGCATTTCCTTCGCTCCGGCAGTATGCTCGAATTCCGATGTCAAGTTTCCCGGCTAATGCTTGCAAGCAATGTCCGGCGCGCCTCGCTCAGATGTGCCGTGCAGGTCTGGCTAATTTTCCTTTGGTCCCTTGAGAGAATCGCATCGATATAAGCCAGATGCTGATAGACAGCCGCTTCGTTGCGAATGCGCTCGTCTTTCTTGTTCCATTGATAATGGTAGAAGAAAATCAGTGAGATGACGTGGTAGAATTCGGTGACGAAGCGATTGCTGGAAGCACTGTTGATCAAGCGATGCAATTGCTCGTCAAGGAGCGAGAACCGGTGATAATCGGTCTCGATCGTCTCCAGCAGCTTGAGATGCTCGGTGCGCAGTCTGCGCAGCGCGTTCCAGCTCGGGTCGCTGTCATCGAGTTCCGCAAAGCGCATGACGGACCGCATTTCGAAAATTTCGCGGATATCGGAAAGCTCGTTGGCGAATTCCAGGGTCATGCCGCGGAAGACCCATTTGCCGCCGGCTTCGCGCTCCATCAGGCCAAAATGCCGGAAGCTCTGCAGAAACTCGCGGATCGTCGTCGTCGACACGCCGAATTGCCGCGCGAGCTGAAGCGCATTGATCGCCTGGCCCGGACCGCTATCGGATTGGAGTATCCAGGTCAGGAAGGCGCGCTCGACGATCAATGTCGGCGGGATGGTCTCCGCTTCGGCATAGAGCTCGGATGGTTCTGCCTGCCGCAGCACTATCCTATCCTTGGATAGAAGGCCGTTCTCCATGGCGGCCGCCAGGCACTTGCGGACCGTCGTTCTGCTGGTGCCGAGGGTTCGGCCGATCTCGCGTTCCGAGCCAAGAGGGTGGCCGTGACCGACCGATTGTACGTGGCGCAGGAACTCGTTGAACTGCCGTTTGAAGAGGTTTTCAGAACGCATGCCGATTTGGTTTCGTTGGTTTTTTAAACAAAAAATACCACTTTAAATCGATCGCCTCAACCGTGTAGATTCCGCCTCAAGCTAAGGAGGATAGCTCGGGAATGAGACCAGCATATCTCGTTGCTCACTGGCGCTGCCGGGAAGATGGCGTCGTATGAGCTACACTTTTGATTTCGAGGGCCTGCTTCCCTATTGGTTTGCGGAAGGCGTCTGGCTGACGATTCGGCTTTCGGTGGCGGCAACTATCGTGGGGTTTGTGCTGGGCGCGTTCTGTGCGATCGCACGGACCAGCGGCTCGGCGACGCTGAAGACGGTCGTCGGCGCCTATGGCGTCGACCTGCCGGCCGACATCGCTACCCTGAACTGATCTGTTTCCAGCGAACCGGGTGCAAGCGCTCGGTTCACGCCCCCAAACCGGAAAGGTATCGTCACGTGAAAGCCCTATTGATCGAAAGTGAAGGTGTCAGCCGTTTCACCGATGTCGCCCGCCCGCAGCTCGGAGAAGGCGATGTCCGTATCGCCGTCCGCCATGTCGGCATCTGCGGGAGTGATCTCAACACGTTTCGAGGCCTCAACCCGCTGGTGGAGCTGCCGCGCATCCCAGGGCACGAAATCGGTGGCGAGATCATCGAGACAGGGGCGGGCGTTTCGTCGGCCTATCAACCGGGACAGCGCGTCATCGTTCTTCCCTATACCAGTTGCGGTACTTGCTCTTCCTGTCGCAAGGGTCGCGTGAATGCTTGTCGCTACAACCGCACGCTTGGCGTGCAGCAGGATGGCGGGCTTGCCGAAGAGATCGTTCTTCCCGCGGAGAAGGTGATCCTGAACGACACGCTCGATCCTCGCTTTCTTGCTTTGGTCGAGCCGCTGTCGGTAGGCTTCCATGCGGTGGCGCGCGGCCGCGTTTCGTCGAGTGATCGCATCGTCGTGCTGGGCTGCGGCATGATTGGCATGGGCGTGGTCATCGGAGCCGTTGCGCGCGGAGCCGAGGTGATTGCCGTCGATCTCAGCCCGGAAAAGACCGCGCTGGCACAACGCTTCGGAGCGCGCCACACAATCGATGCCGGCACGGAAGATGTCGCTGCGCGCATTGTTGAACTGACTGATGACCAGGGCGTCGATGTGGCCTTCGAGGCGGTCGGTCTTCCGGAAACCTTTCGTCAGGCGATCGATCTTGCCGGCTTTTGCGGGCGCGTCGTCTATGTCGGCTACGCCAAGGCTCCCGTTACCTATCAGACACAAATGTTCAATCTCAAGGAGTTGGATATCATGGGCTCGCGCAACGCGGCCAGGTCCGATTTCGATGCGGTGATCGCTTATCTGGAGACGATCGGCGACCGCGCCGCCTCGCTCATTTCCAAGATCATACCCTTCGCCGAGGCCGAAGGTGCATTGCCCTTTTGGGACAAGAACCGTGACGTTTTGAAGGTCATTGTCGAAAGATGAATACGCAAGCATCCATGAAATCTCCAACAGCGCTTCCCGACTGGCATGGTGCGTTCCGACTGGACGGATAGCGCGCGCTGGTGATTGGCGGAGGCAGTGGACTGGGCCTCGCGATCGCGCGTTGCCTCGCCGCCTCCGGCGCTGAGGTGGTGCTGGCTGGCCGCAGGCCGGATCTCCTTGAGGATGCTGCGGCGTCGATTGGCCCCTGGCGAAAGCCGCACAGCTCGACCTTCGTGATCTTGCGTCGATCAAAACCTTCGCCGCCGGAGTCGAGGAGACGCACGGCCCGGTCGATATCGTCGTCAACAATGCCGGGAATACGGTGAAGAAGCCGTTCGAGGAATCCGATATTGCCGACTTTGACGAAGTCATGGACGTCACCGGTGGCAAGACGAGCCTTGGCCACGCGACTGAAAAGACGGACCCTGCCCCATTATCGGTGTACCGGAGAAGCCGGCTTTTTCGACAATCTGGGAGAGAAATGAACCGCTTCTTTGCGGCAACGCCTACTGCAATGCTTCGTCAGGACGACGCATCCCGTTCCAGCCATCATTTGGTGTCTGCGGCATTTTTAAAAGATCAAGCCTGTCGCCCAATTCTTCAGCCGGGTGGCATTTTTGCGCCCCTGTCCAGCTGGCTCCAGCGTAGAAAGAGATTTTCCAATTCCCATGCCTTCAGAGATCGCTGTTTCTTTTAATCTACTATTTTTATGGACAATATTTGCATTATCGAAAATGCATGCGATCTTCGGAAGGGATGAGAATGAGTGCGCCCAAACTCGTCGGCATTGCCGGCAGCTTCAACAGGCCGTCCAAGACCTACGCGCTGGTCCAGACCGTCGCGGATTTGGCAATCGAGCGATATGGCTTCTCAAGCAAGGTCTATGATCTGCACGATGTTGGTGCGTCCCTTGGCGCCGCTCAGTGGCGAAAGGAGCTCGACGACCAGGCGAAAGGTGTGATCGACGATATCGTCTCATCGGATGCGCTGATTATCGGTTCGCCGACGTTCAAGGGATCCTATCCCGGGCTGTTCAAGCATCTGATCGATCTTATCGATCCGCACGAGCTGCGCGCCAAGCCGATCATCATCACCGCGACCGGCGGCGGAGACAGGCACGCGCTGATGGTGGAACATCAGCTGCGGCCGCTCTTCGGCTTCTTCATGGCACACACCCTGCCAACCGCTGTCTATGCGTCTGATCGTGATTTTACCGACTACAAGGTCTCTTCGGAACCGCTGGCCAACCGGATCAATGAAGTGGTCGGTGAGCTCTCGGCTTTCTTCCCGCATTCGGTAAGGGTGCTGGCTGCGGCCGAATGATGGGCTGATGGACAAATTGCCTTCGACCGCCTCGGATCTATCAACCAAATGGAGGGTTACATGAAATGGAATGTCATTAGCCGCCTGAAGACGATTTTCGCTGGGCGCGCGTTGCGGGATGCGGATGGACGCATCCAGTCGGTCGATCGGCCCGAGTCCGTCGAGCGAGAGCTCTCCGCGCGCGACTACGAGATCTACTATTGGTGTACATCCCCTGCGCCTTGGCATTGAAGGGAGATGTGCTTTTGATGTCCTGTCGCAAGCTTTGTGTTCGATCTTTCTCGTGAGGCTTACATGACCAGAGTACTGATTGTGCCTGGCCTTTTCGGCTCGGGCGAGGGGCATTGGCAGCGCTATTGGCTGCAGGATCATCGCGACGTTCGGCTTGTCGAGCAGGATGACTGGGACTTTCCCAATCTCGGCAGTTGGATGGAGAAATTAGAAGCCGCGCTGGAAGAGGCCGGTGAAGCCTATATCGTCGCCCACAGCCTGGGCTGCGTGTTGACGGCGAGGCTGGCTGGCCGCGAGGCTGCGCGAAGGGTCAAAGGTGCACTGCTCGTAGCGCCCTGCGATATTCCCGTGACGGAAGCCCTGCATGCCGGACATCTGTCCTTCGGTACCATGCCGACCGACGCGCTGCCTTTTCCCAGCATGACGGTCGGGAGCCTGAACGACATCTATATGAGCCTCGACCGGCTCGGCATGTTCGGACGGCTCTGGAATTCGGATGTTCGCAATATCGGCCTTGCAGGACATATCAACATAGCAAGCGGTTACGGGCGCTGGGCGGGTGGTTACCGCTTTCTGGACATGTTGAAGGCGCGCAGCAGGCATCGCAGGCCGCAGGGATTTTCAGCGGCAATCGCGGCGTCCATTTGAAAGAAGGGCTTTTCATATCCGACATTCGACGCCATTGTGCGACGGATTTTTTTCTCGCCTTTTGGCCGCCATCCCAAGCGCGCGCCGGGGCATGTTCTTTGGAGGTAAGGCAATGAGTTTGCGCATCAACGATATCGCGCCGGATTTTACGGCCGAGACGACGCAGGGCGAGATTAAGTTCCATGACTGGATCGGTAATGGCTGGGCCGTGCTCTTCTCGCATCCGAAGAACTTCACGCCGGTCTGCACGACGGAACTCGGCGCAATGGCTGGCCTGGAAGGCGAATTCCGCAAGCGCGGCGTCAAGATCATTGGCATCTCGGTCGATCCGGTCGAAAGCCACGGCCGCTGGAAGAACGATATCAAGATGGCGACCGGTTTCGATGTCGACTATCCGCTGATCGGCGACAAGGACCTGAAGGTCGCCAAGCTCTATGACATGCTTCCGGCAGGCGCCGGCGAAAGCTCGGAAGGCCGCACGCCTGCCGACAACGCCACGGTTCGCTCCGTCTTCGTCATCGGCCCCGACAAGAAGATCAAGCTGATCCTCACCTATCCGATGACGACGGGCCGCAACTTCGGCGAAATCCTGCGTGCGATCGACTCGATCCAGCTGACATCCAAGCATCAGGTGGCGACCCCCGCAAACTGGCAGCAGGGCGAGGACGTCATCATCACCGCCGCCGTCTCCAACGAAGACGCCATTACCCGCTTCGGCTCGTTCGATACGGTATTGCCCTATTTGCGCAAGACCCGCCAGCCATCAGCCTGATCGGCGTGGTGACTGAGAGTTTTAGCTGATACGATGCGGCCCTGACGGCCGCGTCGCTTTTTACAGGTGAACATTCTCGCGCAAGAAATCCAGCAGGGCGCGCACGCGCGCTGGCAGAGGGCCGCCCTGGCCGATATAGACGGCGTGGAATTCCTCGATATCGCCGGAATTGAATTCTTCCAGCAGGGGCTTTAGCCGCCCGGCTGCGATATCCGATTTGACGGTAAAGGCGGCAAGCCGCGCCAGGCCGGCACCGGCAAGCGCCAGATGCCGCATGGCTTCGCCGTCGCCCACCTGCAGGCTGCGCGTTGCCGGTACCGTCGCAATTTCGCCGTCAATGAGCAGCGGCCACCCTTCGATCGCCCTGGAATAGGCAAAGCCGATGCGGCAATGTTTTGCCAATTCCGCGGCGGAGTGAGGCGTTCCATGCTTACGCAGATAGTCCGGCGAGGCGACGATGATATTTCGCGTCGCTCCGAGCTTGCGGGCCGTGAGGCTGGAGCTCTTCAGCGGCCCGGCGCGGATTGCGACGTCGGCGCGCTCCTCCATCAGGTCGATGACCCGGTCCGTATGGAAGATCTCCAGCGAGACATTAGGATGCAGCGCCATGAAGCCCGGAATGAGCGGAGCCAGCACATGATTGCCGAAGGAGCCGCTGGTGTTGATGCGGATATGGCCGGCCACCTGCTCTCCCGCCGATGCATGGCGTTCGGCTTCGGCAATATCGGCAAGAATGGCGACGCTGCGCTCGAAGAAGGCGCAACCTTCTGGGGTGAGCTGTAGACGCCGCGTCGAGCGGTGAATGAGCCGCGCACCAAGGCGCTTTTCAAGTCTCGTGACAAGCTTGCTGACGGCGGACGGTGTCATCCGGCAGGCCGCGGCAGCGGCAGTGAAGCCACCGAGCTCCACGGCGCGCACGAAGACTTCCATTTCACCAGAACGATTGGTCTCTTGGCGGCTCATGATGAATTTAAATCATAAATCAGTTTCTTTCCGGCAATCTATATCACCTTCATCCGAACGTCTATCTACCTGAAGAACCAATAGGAGACAGACGATGGAATACAGAAATCTAGGTGCTTCCGGCCTGCGCGTTCCGGTTCTCAGTTTCGGAGCCGGCACGTTTGCCGGCAGCGGCCCCCTCTTCAGCGCCTGGGGTTCGACGGATGCGGCGGAAGCGCGGCGTCTGGTCGACATCTGCCTGGAGACCGGCGTCAATCTCTTCGATACGGCCGATGTCTATTCGGCAGGCGCATCGGAGGAGGTGCTTGGCGAGGCGATCCGGGGTAAGCGAGATGCCGTGCTGATCTCGACGAAGACAGCTTTGCCGATGGGCGATGGACCGGCCGATTGGGGCAGCTCGCGTTCGCGCCTGATCAGATCGGTCGACGCCGCCCTGCGCCGGCTCGGGACAGATTACATCGACCTTTTGCAATTGCACGCCTTCGATGCCTCGACGCCGATCGAGGAAACGCTTTCCACCCTTGATGGCCTCGTGAAGGCGGGAAAGGTCCGCTACATCGGCGCTTCCAACTTCGCTGGCTGGGAGCTGATGAAATCGCTCGCGATCTCCGACAAGTACGGCTATGCCCGCCATGTCGCCCATCAGGTCTATTATTCGCTCGCCGGTCGCGATTACGAATGGGAGCTGATGCCGCTGGGTCATGATCAGAACGTCGGCGCCCTGGTCTGGAGTCCGTTGGCGTGGGGCAGGCTGACAGGCAAGATCCGTCGCGGACAGCCATTGCCGGAAAAGAGCCGCTTGCATGAGACCGCGTCATTCGGCCCGCCTGTTGATGACGAGAAGCTGTTCGATATCGTCGATGTGCTGGATGAGATCGCCGGCGAGACCGGAAAGAGCGTTCCACAGATCGCCCTCAACTGGCTCTTGAGCCGGCCAACGGTCGCAAGCGTGATCATCGGCGCGCGCAACGAAGAGCAGCTGCGGCAGAATCTCGGTGCGGTCGGCTGGACGCTTTCGAAAGAGCAGATCGAGAGGCTAGACAAGGTGAGCGAGATGACAGCGCCCTATCCCTATTTTCCCTATCGGCGACAGGAAGGCTTCGCCAGACTCAACCCGCCGCTGGTTTGACGCGGCAAGCGATCCGATGGCGGCGGCGAAGCAGGCAAATGCTTCGCCGCCGGATGTCATTTAACGGCCACCCTCGATCTTGCGATGGCGCTGGTTTCGGCCGCTTTCGCCATAAGGATAGGCGGCTGGTTGCGGCGCGCTGACCTCGTTCAGCCGGTCCATCTCCGCCTCCGACAGCGTCAGCTTGGCGGCGCCGAGATTGTCGGCAAGCTGTTCACGCGTGCGGGCGCCGAGAATGACTGACGTTACCGCCGGGCGTGCTGCCGTCCAGGCAAGAGCTACCTGTGCCATGGTCACATCTCGTGCCTTGGCGATTTCCTCGACAGCGGCAATGATTGCCCAGGTCCGTTCCTGCGCATTGCGCGGCGCAAAGGATTCGCTGCCGCGGTTGGGGTTCTCGCCAAGCCGCGTGGCGCCGGTCGGCATTTCGTCGCGCTTGTATTTGCCGGTCAGCCATCCGCCGCCGAGCGGCGACCAGGGAAGCAGGCCCATGCCGGCATCCAAGCAGGCATCGACGATCTCAAGTTCGATATCGCGAACGAGCAGGTTATATTGCGGCTGCAGCGTCACCGGTCGCGTATAGCCGCGCGCCTTGGCAATCTCGACCGCCTTGGCGATATGCCAGCCGACGTAGTTGGAGAGGCCGTAATAGCCGATCTTGCCGGCGCGCACGGCATCGTCGAGAAACCGCAACGTCTCCTCGATCGGTGTTAGGGCATCCCAGGCATGCATCTGATAGAGATCGATATGCTCGATGCCGAGACGACGCAGCGAGTCGTCCAGCGCCTGGCCGAGATGACGGCGCGACAGACCGAGATCGTTCGGACCGTTGCCCATCGGAAAGCGGCCCTTGGTGGCGATCACGGCCTGGCGCGCCTCTGTTGGACGAGCCTTCAGCCAGCGTCCGATGATCTCTTCCGACTTGCCGGCGCTATAGACATCGGCGGTGTCGATGAAATTGCCGCCCCATGCGAAATAATCGTCGAGAAGTTTATGTGATGCGGCCTCGTCTGCTTCCGCGCCGAAAGTCATGGTGCCAAGGCAATAGGCCGTGACAACGGCCCCGCTTGGGCCGAGCTTGCGATAATCCATTCCTGCCTCCTCTGAACGGAGCGCTGGCACCCGATCGGCAAAGCTGTCGGGAAAGCCGCAGGCTCCGTGATTCATAGCAATGTGGTGCTTGAGACGGCCTCCACCGTCGATGGGGTTCGACGCTCGGCGTTTCAATGCCGTGGCCGCAGAGACACCATAGTCAATCATCCCATGATTACCAAGCGCATTCGTTGCCTGAGTGGCCTCGCTTGCGTAAAATTCTCCGTGATGATTCTTCTCTCGCCGAATGCTTCCCTTCATGGATGAAACGCCGACAAGCCGCATGCTTTCCTGGGCACGCAACTCCACCATCTATCGTCTCGAGCGCCGGATGATGACGGAAAAGCAGCTGTTCGACGCGATCACCAAGAAAGCCAAGCAGAAGTTCGAGGATATCAGCGACGCACAGATCAAGGCGCTTGCTAATTTCGCCGTTAAATTCGCTTACGAACTGAAAGTCCTCGACGACGTCGCTTTTGCCGAGATCAGCACACGCTCGGCCGTTCGTTCCGGCAAATCGAAGAAAGCCATCGCCTTCAAGCTCGCTTCCAAGGGCATCAGTGGTGAAACGGTTGTCGCGGCCGTGGAGGAGGTCGACGATCTCCATTCCGCCGTCATCTTCGCCCGAAAGCGTGGTTTCGGCCCGTTCCGGCGCGGCGATCTCGATGAGAAGCGCAAGGCAAAGGAACTATCCGCCTTCGCCCGCAACGGTTTCAGCTTCGCGATCGGCAAACGGGTCTTCGATATGGAGCGAGAGGATGCCGAGGAACTGTTGCTGTCGGCCTCGGCATTCTGAAGATGGATGCTCATTGAAATAGCTGAGGTCACCCGCTAGCTTTGCCGCGCTTGAGTGGGGCATGCAGGGGACGTTCGTGAAGGCAGACATTCGACTACTGGTAGCGGTGACGTGCGTTGCCTCTTTGCCGATGGCCGCCCATGCCGAGTGGCAGGCGGTGGAGACGACCAAGACATATGCGATTACCGGAACATCGGGGCGCGAGCTCTACGATTCCATCGGCGAGCGCGGTCCATTGCTCGGACCGAAGGTGAGGGCGATTGCCCATACCGATTTCAAGCTGATCTGGACGCGGAAATATGAGCTGCAGCCGGACGGCGCCTGCAAGATCACGGTCAACATCCCGAAGCTGATCATCACCTACACCTTGCCGAAGCCTTCCGCGCAACTGCCGCCATCGACCCGCAAAAGCTGGCAGAAGTTCATCGCCGGCGTCGAGGCGCACGAGCGCGTGCATGGTGGTTACATCAAGGACATGGTCAAGGAGATCGAGGCGATGAGCGTCGGCTTTTCCGTGCCCGACGATCCGAAATGCAGCAAGATCCGCGTGGAACTGACAAAGCGGCTCGGTGAGATTTCCAGCAGGGAACGGCAGCGCAACAGCGATTTCGATAGGGTCGAATTCAGCGATGGCGGCAATCTCCAGCAGCTCGTTCTGAAGCTGGTCAAGGAAGAGTAATTAAGAGAACCGCAGCCGGACGTATCCGCCGGCTGCGTGACCTATGCGGCCTTATCGACCCTTCTGCCTCCGCCATTCCGCGAACTTCTGTTTCGGAGCGTCGCTGGTTGCCGGGTAGAGTCCGATGATGGTCGCCCCGTTCATCACTTCTTCCGTGACGAAATCCTCATAGGCCGTCATTTCGACGGTTTCATCGGCGATTTCGTCAGCAAGGTGCGCCGGAATGACGATGACGCCCTCATTGTCGCCGACGAGAACGTCGCCGGGGAAAACCGCGACGTCGCCGCAGCCGATCGGGCCATTGATTTCGATCGCCTGATGCAGCGTCAGGTTCGTCGGCGCGGACGGGCGGTGATGATAGGAGGGGATATCGAGGGCAGCGATTTCCGGGCTGTCGCGAAAGCCGCCATCGGTGACGACGCCGGCCACGCCACGCACCTGCAGCCGCGAGACCAGGATGGAACCGGCCGAAGCGGCACGCGCATCCTTTCGGCTATCCATGACCAGCACAAAACCGGACGGGCATTGCTCGACTGCAGCCCGTTGCGGATGCTCGGGGTTGCGGAAGACTTCCAGCGTGTTCAGGTCCTCTCGCGCCGGAATATAGCGCAGCGTGAAGGCCTGACCGACCATGTTCGCCTTCTTCGGCGAAAGCGGCCGCACATCCTGGATGAACTGGTTGCGCAGGCCGCGCCGGAAAAGTGCAGTGGCGATCGTCGGTGTTGCGACGCCCATCAGCTTGTCGCGCGTCTCTTTGCTCAGCACGTAATTGCTCATGCGATATATCCCTCGTGATCAATAGATGTCTGGTTCGCCCGGCGTCGGGCCGAAGCCGGTTTCCAGGAAGTCGAAATCGCAGCCGGTATCGGCCTGCGCCACATGGCGCGAGAACATCCAGCCATAGCCGCGGCTGAATTTTTCCGCCGGCTTGACCCAGGCGTCGCGCCGGCGCTGCAGCTCGTCCTCATCAACAAGCATGTCGACGCGCCGTGCTTCGAGGTCGAGGCGAATGATATCGCCGTTGCGCAGCAGCGCCAGCGGGCCGCCGACATGGGATTCCGGCGAGACGTGCAGAATGCAGGCGCCGTAGCTCGTGCCGCTCATGCGGGCATCGGAGAGGCGGAGCATATCCCTGTGCCCTTTCTTCAGAAGCGCCTTCGGGATCGGCAGCATGCCCCATTCGGGCATACCGGGGCCGCCTTGCGGGCCGGCACCGCGCAGCACCATGACGTGATCGGGCGTAATGTCGAGATTTTCATCGTCGACCGCCGCCTTCATCTCCGGATAGCTGTCGAAGACGAGCGCTGGCCCTTGATGCTTGTGAAAGCGCGGATCGCAGGCGGCCGGCTTGATGACGGCCCCCGTCGGCGCGAGGTTGCCCTTCAGCACCGCAAGCGACCCCTCATGATAGACCGGATTGTCGAGCGAGCGGATCACGTCGTCATTGTAGCATTTCGCCCCCTCCAACGTTTCGCCGAGGGTGACACCGGAGACTGTTAGCGCCGAAAGGTCGAGCTTCGGGGAGAGCTTCGCCATCAGCGCGCGCAGACCGCCGGCATAATAGAAATCCTCCATGAGATAGATCTTGCCGGTGGGCCTGATATTGGCAAGCACCGGAGTCGTGCGCCCGGCTTTGTCGAGATCGTCGAGCGAGAGATTGACGCCGGCGCGGCGTGCCATCGCGATCAGATGCACAACTGCATTGGTGGAACAGCCTGTCGCCATCGCGACAGCAACGGCATTGTTGACGGCGGCCTGCGTGACGATTCTCGAAGGGACCAGATCTTCCCAAACCATCTCGACGATACGTCGACCGACAGCTGATGACATGCGGATATGATTGGCGTCTGGCGCGGGGATCGAGCTGGCGCCGGGCAGGGTCAGGCCCAGCGCCTCGGCGATTGCCGTCATCGTGCTCGCCGTGCCCATGGTCATGCAGTGACCGTAGGAGCGGGCAATACCGGCCTCGACATCGACCCATTCTTTCTCCGAGATGGTGCCGGCGCGGCGCTCGTCCCAGAATTTCCAGGCGTCGGATCCGGACCCTAGATATTCGCCGCGATAATTGCCGCGCAGCATCGGGCCGGCCGGGAGGTAGATCATCGGCAGCCCCATGGAGAGCGCGCCCATGACGAGGCCGGGCGTGGTCTTGTCGCAGCCGCCCATCAAGACGGCACCATCGACCGGATGCGACCGCAACAGCTCCTCCGCCTCCATCGCCAGCATGTTGCGATAGAGCATGGTCGTCGGCTTCACATAGCTTTCCGAAAGCGACAGGGCGGGCAGTTCCAGCGGAAAGCCGCCGGCCTGCAGGATGCCGCGCTTCACATCCTCGACGCGATGCTTGAAATGCGCATGACACGGATTGGCGTCGGACCAGGTGTTCAGGATGGCGATGACGGGCTTATCGGTCCATTCTTCGGGCGCATAGCCCATTTGCATGGTGCGCGAGCGATGCCCCGAGCTTCTGAGATCATCAGGCGCAAACCATCTGGCGCTGCGTAAATCCTGGGGCTTCTTCCTGCTGTTCATTGTATTGACGCCTTGTATTCGGATGTTGGTCGAAGGGATAAATCCGTGCGCCGCATCATTCCTTCATGCCCCATTTTAGCAGGGTGCGCCGCTCGATGGTCTGGAAGACCAGGTTTTCGACAATAAGCCCGATGACGATCACAGTCAGCAGGCCGGCAAAGACCGAGGGGATATCGAGAAGATTGCGGTTTTCGAAGATGAACCAGCCGAGGCCGCCCTGGCCGGAGGAGACGCCGAAGACGAGCTCGGCGGCGATCAGCGTGCGCCAGGAAAAGGCCCAGCCGATTTTCAGGCCGGTCAGGATCGACGGAAAGGCGGCGGGGATCAGGATGCGGAAGACATAGGATAGCCCCGTCAGCCCGTAATTGGCACCGACCATGCGCAGAGTGCGCGAGACCCCGAGAAAGCCGGCATGCGTGTTGAGCGCGACAGCCCATAGGACGGAGTGGATAAGCACGAAGACGAGGCTCGCTGGACCGAGGCCGAACCAGATGAGCGCGAGCGGCAAGAGCGAGATGGCCGGCAGCGGATTGAACATCGCCGTCATGGTTTCCAGGAAATCGGTGCCGATGCGGGTGTTGATCGCAACAACCGTCAGGACGGCAGCGAGCACCGTTCCCGAGACGTAGCCTGTTACCAGTATCTTCAGCGTGGTCCAGATGCGGGCCGGCAGCACACCGTCGGCAAACCGGTCGTAAAGCGCCGTCAGCGTGTCGCTCAACGTCGGAAACAGCAGCGGATTGTCGAGATGCCGGGCATAGGCCTCCCATATGACGGCGAGGACAACGATCAGCAATGACTTGCGGAAAAGGCCCGACTGCCAGAGGAGCTCGATCGTGCCGAGCTTTTGTTCGACGGCTGCGATATGGCCGGCCGTTTCCGGTGACTGCGGCGCAAGGATAATCTGCGGTGCGCTCATGGATTACTCCCTGTGCCCCTGTTCGGCAAACAGCATGTGATGAATTTCCTGCTCCAGCTTGGCGGCGGCTGTGGGGTCGTCGCGGACGGCCTCCACATCGCGCACCTCGGCCTTGACCCGACCGGGATGCGGCGACAGCAGCAGGATACGATTGGAGATCTTGATCGCCTCGGCGATCGAATGGGTGACGAAGATGACGGTAAAGCGTGTATCTTCCCAGAGCTGCAGGAGCTCGTCCTGCATCTGCCGGCGGGTGAGGGCATCGAGCGCTGCGAAAGGCTCGTCCATCAGCAGGATATCGGGCTGCATCGCCATGCCGCGGGCAATCGCGACACGCTGTTTCATGCCGCCGGACAGCATGTGCGGATAGGTGTCGACCGCGCGTGTGAGCTTGACTTTCTCGATATAATCGCGGGCGATCGCCTCAGCTTCGCGACGCGGCAGGCGGCGGGCTGTCGTCAGTGGGAACATGACGTTTTCCAGTACCGTCTTCCAGGGGAGCAACTGGTCGAATTCCTGAAAGACCATCATGCGGTCGGCGCCCGGTTTCTTGACCGGTTGCCCCTTGATTTCGATCCGCCCCACCGTCGGTATCATATAGCCGCCGATCGCCTTCAGCAGCGTCGATTTTCCGCAGCCCGAGGGGCCGAGAAGGACGAAGCGATCGGACTGGCCAACGGAGAAGCTGACATTTTCCGTCGCGGTGATCAGCAGGTTCGGCGTCTTGTAGCGAAGCGTCACCCTGTCGACATTCAGAAGCGGTGTCGCGGTCATTGTTTCCGTCATCGGCATGTCAGCACGCGTTTTTGCCTGAAGCATGGGCCTTCTCCGTGGGGTCGCTTGAAGGCGGCATTCGCGCCGCCCGTAGGCATCAGTTGCCATTGAGATCGGCGGCTTCCGGCAGGTAATAGTCGGTCCAGGCCTTGGGCATGGTCTTCAGCGTACCGATCTTGTGGAGGTGCGCCGCGAACTTCATGGTTCCCTGCGGATCCATGCGGAACTCCATCATGTGCGGCTCCTTCAGGATCGCCAACAGGTCTTCGACGCTGGTCTTGTCGCCGCTGACGGTCTTGTAGGCTTCCACCGCCGATTTCGGATCCTTCTTGATGAAGTCGATCGCTTCAGCCGTCGCCTCGCGTACCGCCTTGATGATCGTCGGGTTGGCGCTTGCAAACTGCGTCGTGGTGAAGAAGGTGCCCTGGGTCAGCTCGCCGCCGATGATGTCGCGGGAATCGATGACCTTGTGAACGCCCGGCTGCTTCAGCTCCAGATATTGGAAGGGCGGGGCGGAGAAGTGGTTCTTGACCTCATGGGTCTGGTTGGCGAGCGCTGCCATCGCGTCGGGGTGACCGAGCTGCACCGTATTGGCGTCGAACTTGTGTACCTGGTCGTCGCCATACATTTGCGCGGCGGCCATCTGCAGCAGAATTGCCTGCGTGGAGACGCCGACCGTCGGCACCGCGATCTTGTCGCCGGCCTGAATGTCCTTCAACGACTGGATGCGCGGGTCGCGCGAAACCATGATGACCGGCTGGGCCGAATTGGTAACGATGCCCTTGACCTTGCCTCTGGTGCGGTCCCAAAGCAGCAGCAGATTGCCGGTGCCGGTGTTGACGATGTCGACATTGCCGGACAGCAGCGCGTCGGTCTGCGCGCCGCCACCGCTGAAGGTCCGCCATTCCACCTTGACGCCCTGTAGGCCGTCTGCGGCCGCGTGCTTCTCGATCAGCTTCTGCGTTTCCATGACGTGACTGGCGAGATAGAGAATGCCGGGCTGGCGCGTGATCGAAATATCCGTCTTTTCGGCTGCTCCGGCTGAAAAGCTGCCCGCAATCACCATGCCGACCGCAGTCAGACAGCGAAGAAATCCTCTCATTTGCTCCTCCCGATTGATCCAACCTTTGAGAAAGGAGGTTGGCGTCGGTTCACTAAAGCACTAATGTATCAGTGCATCAAGCCCTGAATTGTGTTTAATGAGCAGACGCTCTTGCCCAGAAAGGCCGCCAGTGAAGCTCAATCCGAAAGAATTTGCCCTCGATCGCTCCCGCCAGGTCGCGCCTCAGATTCTCGAGATCCTGCGATCGCGCATTCTTTCGATGAGCTTGCCGCCAACGACGGTCTTGTCGCGCATCTCGCTGCAGAGCGAATTCAATGTCAGCCAGACTCCTGTGCGCGATGCCCTGATCCGGCTTGAGGAGGAGGGGCTTGTGGAGGTCTATCCACAATATGCGACTGTCGTTGCGAGGATCGATATCCGCAACGCAACCGAGGCACATTTCCTGCGATTGTCGATCGAACTGGAGGCCGTCCGCAGGCTGGCTGCGGATTCGCCTGCGGAAACCGCAGCAATCCTCGAAGGCATCCTGGCTCGCCAGAAGCATGTGGCGTCACAGGAAACCTATGATCTATTCGACATGCTCGACAAGGATTTCCATCGCGTTCTCTACGAGCGGGCCGGCATTCTCGGCCTCTGGTCCACGGTCCGGCGCCAAAGCGTGCATCTCGACCGGCTGCGCATGCTCAACCTGCCCATGCCGGGCAAGCTCGAGCAGATCATTGTCGATCATCAAGCCGTGGTCGATGCTATCAGCTCGGCCGATGCGGAGGCCGCCGTTGCCGCTTTGCGCCGGCATTTGTCGGGCACCTTGTCGATCGTCGATCTTATTTGCGAGCAATATCCGGATTATGTGAGCCGTTAGCCTATCGGCTTTTCGGACCGATGTGAGATGTGGAGCGCGCCGACCCGCGGATTGGCTTATGCCTCGCTTCATGCGACAAGATCTGAGGCAAACAAATCATGGAGTTCGCTTGACCATCGGGCTTGCGCATGCCGAGTTGATCGCGGTTCTGACGGCCGTTACGGGCGGCGATCCAAGGGTGATGACGGTGCGGTCGGGTGATGCCTTGCCGTCCGGTCCGTTCGAGCTTGGGCATCGCACGCTGCAAAGCGGATTGCGCGAATGGGTTCAGGAGCAGACGGCCCACCCGGTCGGCTATCTGGAACAGCTTTACACCTTTGCCGATCGCGATCGAAACAACGAAATTCTCGGCGGCCGCACGATTTCGATCAGCTATCTTGGGCTGGTGCGCGAGCAGGCGGCCCCCGGCGGCGGCATGCCTGGCTGGCACGGCTGGTACGAATATTTCCCTTGGGAGGATCATCGGGGCGGGCGACCGCCGATGCTGGATGATGTCGCCGCCCGTCTGACGGCCTGGATCGGTGACGATGCCATGCGGCGCGACCAGCGCCGCCGGCGGGCCGATTTTACTTTCGGATTGAATGGTGCTGCTTGGAACGAAGATCTCGTCCTGCAGCGTTATGAATTGCTCTACGAGGCGCATCTTGTCGCCGAGGCGGGCTGCGATCTCAAGCTCAATTTCGGTCGGTCCATGTTTGCAGATCATCGCCGTATCCTTGCGACGGGCATGGCGCGGCTCAGGGCTAAGATCAAATATCGGCCTGTGGTGTTCGAACTCATGCCCGAGAATTTCACGCTTCTGCAATTGCAGAAAACCGTGGAGGCGCTGGCAGGCCTGACCCTGCATAAACAGAACTTCCGTCGACTGATCGAGCAGCAGGAACTGGTCGAAGAGACCGGGGGGACAGAAAGCGAGACCGGCGGCCGTCCGGCCAAGCTCTTCCGCTTCCGTCGCGCCGTGCTCGAAGAACGCGAATTCGCTGGAACGAAATTACCACTCTCCCGCAATTGACATATGCTCACGTTGAGAATATCTATTTGCTCATGATATACTCAAAATGAGTATAATAAGGAGCCGGCCATGAATCTTCCCGTATCCGCATCTTCCCTTTACGATCGCGTCAGCCGCGTCATTCCCAAAGCTGAATGGCTGACTTTTCAGGATGACGTCGAGGCGATCCTCGAATTGAAGCGGCGGCACAATGCCGTCATTCTCGCTCACAACTATCAGACGCCGGAAATCTTCCATGGCGTCGCCGATATCGTCGGCGATAGCCTCGCGCTTGCGCGGAAGGCGGTGGAGGTCAATGCCGATATCATCGTCCTGGCCGGTGTGCATTTCATGGCCGAGACGGCCAAGCTGCTGAACCCGGAAAAGACGGTTCTGATCCCGGATATGGAGGCGGGCTGCTCGCTGGCGGAATCGATCACGCCGGAAGATATCGCGCTGCTGCGTCAGGCTCATCCGGGCGTTCCGGTGGTCACCTATGTCAACACGTCGGCAGCCGTAAAAGCGGCGTCCGATATCTGCTGCACTTCGGGCAATGCCCGGCAGGTGGTGGAATCGCTCGGCGTGCCGAAGGTGCTGATGCTGCCGGACGAATATCTGGCGCGCAACGTCGCACGCGAAACCAATGTCGAGCTCATCGCCTGGCATGGGCATTGCGAGGTTCACGAGCTCTTCACCGCGGACGATATACGTCAGCTTCGCGAGAATTATCCCGGCGTGACCGTACTGGCCCATCCGGAATGCCCGCCTGATGTCGTCGAAGCCGCCGATTTCGCCGGTTCTACCGCCGTCATGTCCGACTATGTCGGCAAGAAGCACCCGTCCCGTGTGGTGCTGCTCACCGAATGTTCGATGAGCGACAATGTCGCCGTGCATCATCCGGATGTCGAATTCATCCGGCCCTGCAATCTTTGCCCGCACATGAAGCGCATCACGCTTGGCAATATTCGCAAGGCCCTGGAAGAGGGGCGGCATGAGGTGACGGTCGACCCGGCAATTGCTGCAGACGCCCGTCGGGCGGTTGAAAGGATGCTGGCGATATGAGCGAGATTCGTGAAGACTTGAGCGGCCGCATCGTTATCGTCGGCAGCGGCCTCGCCGGATTGATGACGGCGCTGACGCTGGCTCCCGAGCCAACCGTGATTATTACCCGCGCCTTGATCGGCGCGGAGACCTCAAGTGCCTGGGCGCAAGGTGGCATCGCCGCCAGCATAGGCGAGGGCGACAGCGCGGCCCTGCATCTTGCCGATACGCTCGCCGCTGGCGACGGGCTCTGCGACGCGGAAGTGGCGGCAAGGATCGTTGCCGAAGCCCCTGCGGCCATCGCGGCGCTGGAGCGCTTCGGCGTCGAGTTCGACCGCAACGACGCCGGCGAGTTGTCCCTCGGTCTCGAAGCTGCACATTCGCTTCGGCGTATCGTGCATTCCAAGGGCGATGGCTCGGGTGCCGCCATCGTTCGCGCACTTGCCGAGGCGGTCGCCCGCACGCCGTCGATCACAGTGCTCGAGGGCTATCAGGCGCAGCGGCTGCTGCTGGATGGGGATCGCGTCGCCGGCCTTTTGTGCCTGACCAGCAAGGGCCACGTCGTCTTGCCGTCCTCCCGTATCGTCCTTGCCACGGGCGGCATCGGTGGCCTCTTCGATGCCACGACCAATCCGGTCGGCAATTTCGGGCAGGGGATTGCGCTTGCGGCACGGGCCGGGGCACGGCTTGCCGATATGGAGTTCGTGCAATTCCATCCAACGGCGCTCGATAGTCGCAGGCGTCCGCTGGCGCTTGTCAGCGAAGCGGTTCGCGGCGAAGGCGCGCTCCTCGTCAATGAGAGTGGCGAGCGCTTCATGGCCGGTGTCGAAGGTGCCGAGCTTGCGCCGCGCGATGTGGTCGCACGCGCGATCAGCGCGGAAATCGCCCGCGGCGGCCGGGTCTTCCTCGATGCGCGAGGCGCGCTCGGCAATGGTTTCGCCGCGCGCTTTCCAGTCATCGAGGCCCTTTGCCACGAGGCAGGTGTCGATCCGGCGAGCGATCTCATCCCGGTGCGTCCGGCCGTTCACTACCACATGGGCGGCGTTGCGACCGACGAGAACGGCCGCAGTTCGGTTCCCGGCCTATGGGTGGTGGGCGAGACGGCTTCCACCGGCCTGCACGGCGCCAACCGCCTTGCCAGCAACTCCCTGTTGGAGGCTGCGGTCATGGGTATGCGGGCGGCGCACGATATCGCCGGCACGGATGCAAGCCCCGCAAGATTGCAGAAGCAGTGTCCCGAGACATTCGCGCCAGACCTGACGCTCGTCCGGCCGATTGTGTCGCGGCATCTCGGCGTGTTGCGCAATGCCGGTGCCATCCATGGCGCGATCGCGGCCCTTCTGCCGCTTTGTGAGAACGAAAGCACGGCAACCGACCCTGCGCTGGTGGCCTTGCTGATCGCCGTCTTCGCAAGTCTCCGGATGGAATCACGCGGCGCCCATGCGCGCACGGATTTTCCGCTGAAACTGCAATACGCGCAGCGCCGCATGATGAACCTTTCCGACGCCTTGGATATTGCCAGGTCCGTCACCCCCTATTCGCTCGCAAGGAGTGCCTGACATGACGCTTGCTCCCCTCCCGCGCCTGATCGTTGAGCCACTGGTGCGCAATGCATTGGTCGAAGATCTTGGCCTCGCTGGCGACGTCACATCTACGGCCGTCATCCCGGCGGAACATCGGTCCCGCGTTGCTATGGTCACCCGCCAGCCGGGCGTTATCGCAGGTCTCGATGCCGCTGAACTTGCCTTCCAGCTGGTCGATCCCACCGTTGCCATGACCCGTCACGTGCCCGACGGTACGAAGGTGGAGGCAGGCGAGGTCATCGCGATGGTCGAAGGGCCATCCCGCGGCCTGCTGACGGCGGAACGCACCGCGCTCAACTTCCTCGGTCATCTCTCCGGTATCGCCTCCGTGACGGCCGGCATCGCCGAGGCGATCGCCGGCACGAAGGCCTCGATCGTCTGCACGCGCAAGACGACACCTGGTCTTCGGGCGCTGGAAAAATACGCCGTGCGCGCCGGCGGCGGCATGAACCATCGCTTCGCGCTCTATGACGCGGTATTGATCAAGGACAATCACGTCGCTATTGCCGGAGGCATCACTGAAGCCATTCGCCGCGCCAAGGCGGGCGTGGGTCATATGGTCAAGATCGAGGTCGAGGTGGATACGCTGGAGCAGCTTCGCGAAGCGATGCAGGAGGGCGCCGACGCCGTGTTGCTCGACAACATGACGCCGGATCAACTGCGCGAGGCAGTCGATATCGTCGGCGGCCGGGCGATCACCGAAGCCTCGGGCCGCATCATGCCGGCGACGGCTTCCGCAATCGCGGCCTCCGGCGTCGATCTCATCTCCGTCGGCTGGCTGACTCACAGTGCGCCGACGCTCGATATCGGGCTGGACTGGAAGACAGAAACCTGAGGTAGGGTAAGTTCCGCATTTTGGAGGGCCGGTAGCGCGAGGTTACCGGCCCTCCAGCTTCCAGTTGGCCATTTACTTCATCAATGCGGATCGCACGTCGGTCAACGCAAAATCATCTCCGACATAGAGCAGAGGGGCTGAATGTCGTTTGGCAAGAGCATAGGCGAAGCAATCACCGAAATTCAGGCCGCCTCGCGTGCCGAAATCCTTGCCGTATTCCACACGGGCCTTCATCGCGGCTCGCGCGAGATTTTCGTCTATCGAGGCAATCTCGATGCGGAATTCGGTTAAAAATTCATCCAGATCGGCAATCGCTTCATGCCGGTCTCCCTCTTTGATCCTGCCCGCCATGACTGTTCCGGCCTCGACGTAATTGACAGCTGATATGAGACGCTGAGCGTCCGTCTGAAGGGCCATCATGCAGTCCGGAGCTTCCGTCTCCTCGAACATGATCGCAATGATGGCAGACGCATCAACGATCATCATCGGGGGAAATCGAGATCTTCAGCTGTGTCGCCGACCGCTTCATCCCATTCCTGTTTCGTGACGGGCCGGCGGTCGTAGCGGCTGGCGCGCCCTCGAACGAAATCTCTCATGCGGGCAATATAGTCGCCCAGCGCCTCCTGCTCGGCACGCAGCCGTTCAAGCCGCTCGCGCATGGCCTGGGTAATGGCGTCGGTCATGGTTTCGCCGGTCAGGCGGGATAATTCCCGCGCCAGCCGATCCGCTTCCTCAGTCTTGATGCTCAACGCCATGGTCGCAATCTTTCTAGATGAGTGATCTAGATAGCACGCATATATCGCTTCTTCAATGCAAAAGGGTCCCGATCAAGTTGAGCCCGGTCAACACGCAAGCCAAATTGACTTCTTGATTCTGATGCGACCAAGTCACTGCTCAGTTTTCACACAACGACCGGCACTTGCGCGCCGTCCATGCTGATCACGACGCCGGTGACATAGCTTGCTTTGGCCGAACTCAGGAAAGCAACGACATTGGCAATGTCGGCGGGCTCTGCCATGCGGCCGATCGGAATACGCTTCAGCGCATCGGCTAGCGCCTCCTTCTCGGTCGAGCCGGAAGCCTTCGCGGCTGCTTTGAGACCCTCGGCGACTCGATCCGTTTCGGTGAGGCCGGGGTTGAGGCCGACGACGCGCACACCTTTGCCGGCATAGGCGTTAGCAAGCCCGACGCTTGCGAGCATCAGGGCGGCATTGGCCGATCCTCCGGCCAAATGGACGGGCGAGGCGACCTTGCCGCCGTTGCCGATGATATTGATGACGGTACCTGAGCCGCGTGTGCCCATGCGCTTGATGACGGGATCGATCACATTGATGTAGGAAAAGTATTTCGCATCCATCGCAGCGCGCCAGATGGCGGGCGTCAGCTCGTCGGCGGGCGTGCGCGCTGCGGCACCGGCGCTGTTGACGAGGATGTCGATCGGGCCGATTTCCGTTTCGACCTTGTTCACCACGGCAAGCGCCTGTTCATCGGAGATCAGGTCGGCGGCATAGCCGCGCGCACCAGGAAGACGGGAAAGCGCGGCGTCGATATTCGACTGTGAGCGCGAGCAGATCGCAACCCGTGCACCTTCCTGCAGGAAGAGTTCAGCACAGGCGAAGCCGATGCCCTTGGAGCCGCCCGTGATCAGAACGACTTTATCCTTGAGGCCGAGGTCCATGGAATGTCTCCGGTATGATTTGCTTGGATCGCCAAGCTACGTCCCGAAATCACCACCGTACAGGGTCGCGGTCGTCACAGCTTGGTTACCGGAGCGCGATCTTATGAAAGACGCTTGGCCTTCAGCACCGAAACGGCTGTCTCGCTGTTATGGACATAGTCGTTGGCATCAGGCTGACGCTGCACCAGGAGAATGAACAGCAGGTCGGTCAGCATCAGCTGTGCATCGCGGGCGGTGATCGCCGACGAGCGCACGCGATCCTCGTCGCCGACGGTATGAAGGCAGATATCAGCGACGCGGGCAAGCGGATTATCCTGCAGCCCGGTGACAGCAATGACGGTTGCCTGGCGCTGGCTTGCCAGCTCCGCAATCCGCAGTGTCTCGATGCTGGCGCCGGAATAGGACAGCGCAAAGAGCAGGTCGTCAGGCCCAAGCGTCGATGCATTGGCCATCTGCACATGGCTGTCGCTGTCATGCAGCACGTTACGGCCGAGCTTCATCAGCTTATAGGAAAAGTCGCGCGCGACCAGCGACGAGGCGCCGACCCCGGCCAGATGGATGCGCCGGGCATCATGAAGCGCCTCGAGCGCCTTTTCGATATCGGCTTCGTTGTTGACGGAAATGGTCTGCTGCATGGCCTGCATCTTGCTGCCGAGCAGCTTCTGCAGGATCGTGAGATAGCCGTCACCCACTTCGATCGTGCCGTGGATCATGCCGGCCGGCGCCTGCCATTCCTGCGCCTTGGCTTCACTGACAGCAAGTTTCAATTCCTGATAGCCGGCATAGCCGAGCTTCTGGCTGAATTTCACGACGCTCGACTGGCTGCGGCCCGTTTCAACAGCAAGTGCTGCGGAAGAAAGGCGCAGCATCTGGTCGGGATTGTCGATGATGAACTGTCCGATCTGACGATCGGCGGGGGCCATGGTTTCGAGCTGCGCGCTGATTTTCTTTAAGATCGACATTTGTCCCTTCGAGCCCTCAAGGCCGCTTCATCCACCCACACGAGCGCACCAAAAATAGCATCCGGTTCAAGCTCGGCAATCTCGCTTCGTGCGATCGGACGTTATCACAGCAGGTTGGAATAAAAAATTCCAAATCTGGTTGACAGCATGGAATGACCGATTAGTCTTTGGGGGAACGCGTGAAGGACTCGTGGCGTCCTTACCTTTTCCTCGACGGATTTTCATCATGGACAGACTTCGCATCTCCGGCGGCAAAAGGTTGCAGGGCGCGGTGACCATCGCGGGTGCCAAGAACGCCGCCTTGCCGCAGATCGCCGCAGCGCTTTTGAGCCCGCATCCGCTGGAGCTCACGAACCTGCCCGCCGTCAGCGACGTCGAGAATATGCTCGGCGTTATTGCGCTGCACGGCGCCAAAATCACTCGCGGGCCGCACGGCACAACGATCGATGCGAGCGAAATCGTCTCGAAAGAGACGTCCTACGATACGGTCAGGCGCATGCGGGCGACCGTTCTTGTGCTGGCGCCGCTGCTAGCCCGCTTCGGCCATGCGCGTGTTTCCCTTCCGGGCGGCTGCGCCATCGGAGCCCGGCCCGTCGATATGCATATCAAGGCGCTGGCGACTTTGGGCGCCGATATCGCGATCGAAAGCGGCCTGATCGTCGCCTCGGCGCCGAATGGGCTGAAGGGGGCGCGGATCGTGCTGAGTTCGCCATCCGTCGGCGCAACGGAGACGGCCATGATGGCCGCCTGCGCGGCCAAGGGCGAAGCCGAGATCCTGAATGCTGCCCGTGAGCCGGAGGTGGCTGATCTCGCAGCCTGTCTTTGCGCCATGGGCGCGCGGATCGAAGGGGCGGGGACCCATCGCATCCTCATCGATGGTGACACCGGCTGGCGCCCCGCCAGGCATCACAGCATCCCTGATCGTATAGAAGCCGGCACCTATGCCGTTGCGGCGGCGATTACCGGTGGTCAACTCGAGCTTATCCATGCACGGCTGGAAAATCTGGCTTCGGTCGTCCAGGCTTTGGAAGCCATGGGAGTGAGCGTCTGGCCGAGCGATCGCGGCCTTGTGGTCTCCAGGGACGGCCCGCTGAGGGGGGCCGATATCACGACGGAGCCCTATCCTGGCTTCCCGACGGATCTGCAGGCGCAGTTCATGGCTCTGGCCTGCTGCGCCGAAGGCGCGTCGTTGATCCGCGAAACGGTATTCGAAAACCGCTTCATGCATGTACCGGAGCTGACGCGGCTCGGTGCCAACATCACCCTGCAGGGCACGACGGCACTGGTGCGCGGCGGTGCGCCGCTCAAGGGTGCGCAGGTGATGGCAACGGACCTCAGGGCGTCAGTGTCGCTGGTTCTCGCCGCCCTCGTGTCCAAGGGCGAAACCATCGTCAACCGCGTCTATCATCTCGACCGTGGCTATGAGCAGCTTGATCGCAAATTGCGTCTCTGCGGTGCCGATATCGAACGGCTGACATCATGACCGCCCCATCGGAAAACGCTCCCTATTTCCTCGGCATCGATGGCGGTGGCACCGGCTGCCGGGCTCGCATCGAGGATGTCGAGGGCACGGTTTTAGGGCAGGGATTGTCCGGGCCGGCAACGACCCGGTTAGGGATTTACGAAGCGTGGGCATCGATTTCGCGCGCCTTCGATGCCGCTATTGAGGAGGCGGGGCTGAGTGCCTCCGATCTTGGGCGCATCCATGTCGGCGTCGGGTTGGCCGGGATCGGCCGCAAAGGCGCCCTTGCCGCGCTGAAGGCGATAGAACACCCCTTCGCCAGTATTGACTTCATCAGCGACGGGGAGGGCGCCTGTCTTGGCGCCCATTCCGGTCGCGATGGTGCCATCGTCATTGCTGGTACGGGCTCCATCGGTCTCGGCCTCGTCGAAGGACGGCAATTGCGGGTCGGCGGCTATGGTTTTCCGATTTCGGATGAGGGTAGTGGCGCTTATCTCGGACTGAAAACGGTTCAGCTTGCACTGCGCGCCCATGATGGCCGCGAACAGAAGACGGCGCTGCTGGCCGAGATCATGCAGCGCTTCCAGAGCGATCCGATGGAGGCGGTCGCCTGGATGGACCGGGCATCGGCGACGGATTATGCCGCTCTTGCGCCGATGGTCCTTAGGCATGCCGATCAGGGCGATGCTGCCGCACGGCGAATCGTGCAAAGCGCGGCCGGCCATATCGATACGCTGGTTCGCACCCTGTTCGAAAAAGGTGCGCCGCGCGTCTGCCTGCTCGGTGGTCTCGCAAGCCCGCTCGAACCCTGGCTCTCGCCTGATGTGCGCCGCCGCTTGAAACCCATCGATGGTGACGCCGTATCCGGTGCGATCATTCTGGCAAGACGAGCTGTTTGCGGTCGTACTGAATGATTGCGGGCATACAATAAACGTCTTTCTCTTCCCCCTTGATTCCGTCGACGGCAGATCCTATTTTGACTATATATGGTCATTTTCGATTGAGGGCCGTGATGTCAACAATTAGCGTAGCAGAAGCAAAGGCAGGCTTTGCCAATCTGGTCGATGAAGCTGCCAACGGTGATTTTGTCACCATTACGCGCCACGGGAAGCCCGCTGCCGTACTTGTGTCGGTCGAAGCGGCAGAGGCCGCAAAGAAGGCTTTGGAGAAGCCAAAGCCGAATTTTGGGGATTTCCTGCTCACCTTTCCCGGTGGTGTCGATCTGGATCGAAACTCGTCAAACACGAGGGACATTGATCTGTGACAGGGTACCTGCTCGATACGAATATTATCAGCAGGTTTGCGCCGGATAAGGTGCCGCCCTCCGATGCCATCCGGATCTGGTTCCACAGTCAGGGCGAAGCCGATGCGCTCTTTCTGTCGGCCATGTCTGTCTCGGAGATCGAAAAGGGAATACGCTCTCTTCATCGCCGTGGCGTGACTGAGCGAGCCAAGCGTCTCTCTGATTGGCTCGATTTCATCACGGACAGTTTCAGTGATCGTATCCTACCCATGGATACGGTGGTTGCGCGGGTCGCCGGCGCTCTGGAAGACGATGCCCTGAGCAAGGGTCACAATCCCGGCCTCGGCGACATTATCATTGCGGCGACGGCGCGGGCTTATGACCTGACCGTCATCACGGAGAACTTGCGGCACTTCCAGCCGCTCAACGTATCGGCGGATCTTCCGATGGTTTTCAGATCGGAATGATCGCTATCTCCACAATGAATAGCAACCAGCGCGACGATGGCGACCTCCTCTACGATTAAGCTGACCGAGCCGCAGCGCTAGCTAACGCAGTCGGCAAATTACACATGCCGCTGTGTGCTGCCTCGCATAATCGCAGTGGTGAATTTGCGTGGCAGAAGTGGAATATTTTATTCCTTTGTAGATTGACGAAAGGAATAATCAGACATAGTGTTAACCAAGGTAAACAGGGAGTGGGCAGGAAGCGAAGCCGAAAAAGGCCGTCCGAGCCCAGGCTGAATTTGATCGGCCGTCTGACTGAAAGCCGACCCTTGCTGCGGTGTGTTCGATATTAGAATGATCGAACTTGCCCCTGCGAGCTATTGATATCGAAGCGTTATTTCGCGAGCAGGCCCATGACAGAACAGACGTTGATATCCGAACTGGAACAATTGGTTTCCGAAGGGCGCAATCCGAATACGATGCATATCGATCTATTGCCGACTTTCGATATCTTGCGTGAAATCAATTATGAGGATCAGACGGTGCCTCTCGCCGTCGAGAAGGTCATTCCGGCGATTGCCGCCGCCGTCAATCAGATCGTCGCCGCCTTCCAGAAGGGCGGACGGCTGATCTATATGGGGGCCGGCACCAGCGGCCGTCTCGGCGTTCTGGATGCCTCCGAATGCCCGCCCACCTTCAGCGTGCCGCCGGATATGGTCATCGGATTGATTGCGGGCGGCCCGGATGCGCTGCGCCGTTCGATCGAAGGCGCGGAGGACGATCCGGTACAGGGGCGTCAGGCGCTGGAAGAGATCAATCTCACCAAGGATGATGTGGTCGTCGGCATCGCCGTCAGCGGCCGTACACCCTATGTGATCGGCGGCCTGAATTATGCCAAGAGCATCGGCGCTTTCACGGTCGCGCTCTCCTGCAATCCCAATTCCATCATCGCCGGCATCGCTGATCTGGCGATCTCGCCTGTTGTCGGCCCGGAAATCCTGACCGGCTCGACCCGTCTGAAATCCGGCACGGCACAGAAACTCATTCTCAACATGCTGACGACGGCGAGCATGATCCGCATCGGCAAGAGCTATCAGAACCTGATGGTCGACGTCAGCGCCAGCAACAAGAAGCTGGTGGCGCGCGCTTCGCGCATCGTCATGCAGGCGACCGGCTGTACGCAGCAGGAAGCGCGCCGTGTGCTCGACCTGACCGGCAATGACGTCAAGCTAGCCATTCTCATGGAAATTACCGGGATGGGCATTGAAGAAGCCCGCGTGGCATTGCAAAACGCTGATGGATTCCTGCGCAAGGCCATCAACGCCAGGACTGCTTGAGACAACCGTCGCAGCTAACCGCGACGGCAATCAATGGCCAAAATCGGCCGGGGACATTTAAAAAATTTGGAGGACTGAAAGTGGAAGGGAATTTTGGAAAGAAGCTGATTTCAGGCGTGGCGCTGGTCGTGGGGATCGGTCTGGCGACGGTTGCGATGCCTGTGGAGGCAGCGACGTTGCGCATGGCATGGTCGCAGGACGCAACCGGTCTCGATCCGCATAAGCAGACCGCCTTCTCCTCCATCCGCCTGCTGGAGCTGATCTATGAGCCGCTGGTTCGCCTGGACGGCAATCTGCAGATCGTGCCGGGTGTCGCTGAAAGCTGGCAGTTCTCGCCCGACGGCAAGCAGTTGACCTTCAAGCTCAACGCGAAGGCCAAATTCCAGAACGGTGCAGCCCTCACGTCGGCCGACGTCAAGGCTTCCTTTCAGCGCATTCTCGATCAGGCGACCGGTGCCGTCGCCCGCGCTAATTTCCTGTCGATCGCAAGTATCGATACGCCCGATGCCACAACCGTCGTCTTCAACCTGTCGCAGCCCGACGTCCCGCTTCTGACGGCCATGACGAGCCTCAACGCTGCCATCGTGCCGGCAAGCGAGATTTCCGCTGGCACCATCGGTACTAAGGCGATCGGTTCCGGGCCCTTCAAGCTCGACAGCTGGGTTCCAAACGCCAAGGAAGTCTTGAGCGCCAATAAGGATTGGGCAGGCGGCGCCACCGGCGTCGATGGCATCAACATTAGCGTGCTGCCGGATGAAACCGCGATCCTTGCCTCGCTCCGCACCGGCCAGATCGATTTCGCGCTTCTGAACGATCCGCTCGTCGCAACGCTTGTGCCGAAGGAGCCGAAGCTGCAGCTCACCCGCACGCCGGTGCTCTCCTACAACGTTCTGCAGCTCAATCCCTCGCGCAAGCCGATGGATCAGCTGGCCGTGCGCCAGGCGATCTCGTGTGCCATCGACCGCAAGGATGTGATGGACACCGCAGCTCTCGGCGAAGGCAAGGTGACCGGGCCACTGACGATGCCGCTCTATGCGACCGATCCCAGCAAGCTCTTCTGCTATACGCGCGATGTTGCCAAGGCGAAGAAGCTGATGGCCGATGCCGGCTTTGCCAACGGCTTTTCGGCGACTGTGATCGCCGCAACCGGCGAGCCGCCGACGGCCACGGCCGAGGCGCAGGTCATTCAGTCGCAGCTCGCCGAAATCGGCATCAAGCTCGATATCAAGGTGATGGAACTCAACGTCTATGTCGACACCTGGCTGAAGGGCAATTTCGACATGGCCGTGGCACTTAATGGCGGCAGTGCCGACCCTTATTCAATGTATAACCGTTACTGGACCAAGACCGGCAACCTGCAGAAGGTCGCCAACTATATCGATGATACGCTGGACAGCCTGATGCAGAAGGGCCGCGCCGAAACCGATCCGACCAAGCGCAAGGAGATCTTCGCCGAGTTCGAAAAGCATCTTGCCGAAGTCTC
The DNA here is from genome assembly GCF_009176305.1 of Martinezella dioscoreae. GTDB lineage: Bacteria > Pseudomonadota > Alphaproteobacteria > Rhizobiales > Rhizobiaceae > Rhizobium > Rhizobium dioscoreae. Next base: position 990,989 of record NZ_BLAJ01000002.1, read on the forward strand.
GCCCTGGATCTGGCTCTACACGGCCTATGGCTACACGGCCGAGCAAAAGAACGTCGAAGGCTTCGTGCCGACGCCGACCGGCTCGCTGTTCGGTCTGAGCAAGGTTTCGATTAAGTAACGACGATCGGGAGCTAGAGCATTTCCTTTTCAAATGACATCATGGAAGTGCTCTATCTCTTTGTTTTTACGCAATTTCGGCCGTAAGCTCACGTCTTGGTTCAGCTGAAATTGTTCTAGAGGAATTATAATGTCGTATCTGACGCGCCGGCTGATGACATTCCCGCTGATCATGCTGGGCGTGTCCATCTTCGTCTTCGTCGCCATCCGGCTGGTGCCGGGCGATGCGATCACGGCGATGCTCGGAACCAATGCGGGCCTGCTGACGCCGGAACAGCGGCAGGCCCTTGCTGCCTATTTTGGCATCGACCAGTCCTGGCCGATCCAGTACTGGCATTGGCTGCTCGGTGTATTCCAAGGCAATCTCGGCATATCCGTCACCTACGGAAAACCGGTGCTCGACATCATCCTGGAGCGCTTTCCGCTGACGCTCGAGCTTGCTTTGCTTTCCATGGTGATCGCGCTTGCCATCGGCCTGCCGGCGGGCGTCTTTGCCGCCACCCGCAATGAAAAACTGTCCGATCTTGCCGTGCGCATCGTCGCCATGGTCGGGCAGTCCACGCCGAACTTCGTTCTCGGGCTGCTGCTGATCTATGCCTTGTCGGCGGGATTTGGCGTGTTGCCGACTATGGGCGCCTTCACACCCCTTTGGGAGAATCCGCTCGAAAATCTCGGCCAGATGATCCTGCCCGCGCTGACGCTCGGTTTTGCTTTCGCCGCGTCGGTGACGCGCGTGGTGCGCTCGGCGATGCTCGATGTCCTGAGCGATGATTATGTCCGCACCGCCCGCAGCCGTGGCGTGCCGGCGCGCGGCGTCATCTGGCGGCATGCTCTGCCGAATGCATTGATCCCGGTGGTGACCCTGAGCGGCGTCGAATTTGGCTATCTGCTTGGTGGTGCTGTCCTGGTCGAGCAGATCTATGCCCTGCCCGGGCTGGGGCGCATGGTGCTCGATGCCATCCTGCAGCGTGACTATGCGCTGGTGCAGGGAAGCGTGCTGTTCATTGCCTTCAACTTCATGATCGTCAATCTGCTTGTCGATCTCGCCTATGTCGCGCTCGATCCGCGTGTTCGGCTAGGAGAAGGCTGATGCGGATCATCGGAGCCATCTTCGGACATATGAGCGGGCGGATCGGCGGCGTCATCGTCCTCATCTATATCTTGCTTGCCATCCTCGGCACGCTCGGGGTCACGCCGCACGATCCACTGACGCAGAATAGGATCGACAGGCTGCATCCGCCGAGCCTCACCTATTGGATGGGCACGGATCTCTTCGGCCGCGATGTCGCAAGTCGGTTAATGCACGGTATCGGCGAATCCTTCACCGTCGCCTTCTTTTCCGTCGCCGTTGCTACCCTGATCGGCACCGTGCTTGGCTTAACCGCCGCCTGGTCTGGCAAGCGCTGGGATGGCGTCATCATGCGTACCATGGATGTGCTTCTCGCTTTCCCTGCGATCCTGCTCGCGTTGCTCATCATCGCCATCGTTGGCCCCGGTACCTGGACAAGCGTTGCCGCAATCGCGATCGTCTATACGCCGATCTTCACCCGCGTCGTGCGCGGCCCGGCTCTTTCCTTGAAAGGACGCGATTTCGTCGATGCCGCCCGCACCTTCGGCAGCAGCCGTTCCTATATCCTGACGCGGCATCTTCTGCTCAATCTCGTCGCACCCTTGACCGTGCAGGTGACGCTGGCGCTTGCCTGGTCGCTGCTGACGGAAGCGGGCCTCAGCTTCCTCGGCCTGGGAACGCAGCCGCCGTCCTCTTCGCTTGGCCTGATGCTGAGCGACAGTCGCAATCTTATGGAAACGGCGCCTTGGCTGCTGATCTTCCCTGGCGTGACCATCATGATCTCCATCCTCGGCTTCAATCTGCTCGGCGATGCCCTGCGCGATATCCTTGATCCGAAGATGCGGAGGGCGACGGTATGACACCGCTTCTTTCTGTCTCTGATCTCAGCGTCGGCTTCGGACGCAACCCCCAGACCAATCCCATCGTTCGCGGTGTCAGCTTCGATCTTGATGCCGGCGAGACGCTGGCAATCGTCGGCGAAAGCGGCTCGGGCAAGTCGGTCACCGCACTTTCGATCAATCGTCTCGTCGATTTCGGCGGTGGCCGCATCACCGGCGGCTCGATCCGCCTGAAACGTGCCGATAACAGCATCCTCGATCTGACCAAGGCGAGCGAAGCGGAACTGACGAAGATCCGTGGTGCCGAAATCGGCATGATCTTCCAGGAGCCGATGACCTCCCTCAACCCCGTCCTGACCATAGGTACGCAGATCGAGGAATCCTTCCGGCTGCATCGCGGCCTGACGGGGAGTCAGGCGAAAGCGGCGGCCAGGGACGCCTTGGATCGCGTGCGCATTCCGGATGCCGCGCGGCGCTTGACCTATTGCCCGAACCAGCTTTCCGGCGGCATGCTCCAGCGCGTGATGATTGCAACCGCGCTTGCTTGCAATCCACGTCTTCTGATTGCTGACGAGCCGACGACGGCGCTCGATGTCACCGTACAGGCGCAGATCATGGCGCTCCTTGCCGAATTGAAACGCGAAACCGGCATGTCGATGATCTTCATCACGCATGATATCGGCCTCGTCGCCGGCATTGCCGACAAGGTGATGGTGATGCAGGCAGGCCAGGCGGTTGAGCAGGGCGAGCTTAATCAGATCCTCGATCATCCAACCCATCCCTATACCCGCCATCTGCTGCATTCGGTTCCCCACTTTTCGTCCGGACAGGCGGCGCGCAGTGATTTCCATCGCAACGCGGCTGCTTCCAAGCCCGCACTGGAGGTGGAGGGGTTGACCGTCCGTTTTCCGGTCAAGGGCGGCCTCCTTCGGCGGTCGAGCGGCGCCGTTCATGCCGTCGAAGGCGTTGGTTTTGACCTGATGCCGGGCGAGACGCTGGCAATCGTCGGCGAGAGCGGATCGGGTAAATCCACCACGGCCCGCGCGATCCTCGGATTGGTGAAATCGACCCGCGGCACCTTTACGACAAATAGCGGCAAGGCGGCGGATCGCACGAGCGCGGTGCAAATGGTTTTCCAGAACCCATACGCTTCGCTCAATCCGAGACTGCGCATCGATAGCATTCTTGCCGAACCGGTGATCGCCGCGGGCTCGCGGGTTTCTGCCGGAACCCGCGAGCGTATGGTCATGCTGCTCAAGCGCGTGGGCTTGCCGGAAAATGCCCTGGAGCGCTATCCGCACGAATTTTCCGGGGGCCAGCGGCAAAGACTATGTATTGCGCGCGCTTTGATGCTGAATCCGTCAGTGCTTGTGCTGGATGAAGCTGTGTCCGCGCTCGACGTATCCGTTCAAGCTCAGGTTCTCGAATTGCTGATCGAACTTCAGCGCGAATACGGGCTCGCCTATCTGTTCATCTCGCACGACATGGCTGTCGTGGAGCGCATCGCCCATCGCATCGCAGTGATCTATGCCGGGCAGATTGTCGAGATCGGTGATGCCGCCTCGGTCTTGTCGGAACCCAAGCATTCCTATACCAGGCGGTTGATCGCGGCGGTTCCGACGGTTGCGCGGCGCAGGGAAAACTTCACGCTCGACACTCGTCAGGTTCCGTCCCTGGTGCGCCCCTTGGGCTTCGAGCCGGCCATTCCCGAGTGGCGCCGCTTTGCGCCGGATCACATCGCGCTGGCAGAAGCCTGAGCGGGTCGAGGAGAGGCGAGATGGCAGCAGGGGGGAGCATGCAGTTTCAGGAGCGTTTCGATCGGGCCTTCGCGCCGATCGAGCAATCGGTTGTGGCGGCGCGCATCCCCGGCGGTGTGCTTGGCATGGTCGATCTCGACGGTATCAGGCAGGTCCGCGCCGTCGGTTCGGCACAGAAGGTGCCCGATGTCAGGCCGATGCTTCCAGATACCTGGTTCGACCTTGCGTCGCTCACCAAGGTCATTTTCACTACGCCGCGCATCCTCGCTCTGGCAGAGGCCGGCACGATCGACCTCGATGCTCCCTTGATCGAACTCCTGCCCGATCTGCGCCAATATAGTGCCGACGCCTGGGAGCGAAAGGTGACGTTCCGCCAATGCCTCGGCCATCAGACGCCGTTCCCGGCGGTCGAGCCGATCTACACCTATGGCCGCGACCCAGAGCTTCTGCGCGCCTTCATCCTGCAGCGCGAATGGCGCGCCGGGCCGCCCGTCTATTCCGACATTAACTTCATTCTGCTTGGCCTCGCGCTGGAGCGGCTGGATGGGAAGACAATCCGCGCCATGGATCCGGGGCCGGGATTTGCCTTCTCCGCGCCGCCGGAATTGGCTGCTGCAACGGAAGACTGCACCTGGCGTCACCGTGTTCTGTCGGGCGAGGTCCATGATGATAATTGTTCGGCATTGCAGGGTGCCGGTCATGCCGGCTTATTCGGAACGGCGGACGCGATCCTCGACTTCGCAAAGGGGCTGCTGGATGGCAGCGGCGCACCGGCCCGCTCGATCACCCTGATGCGAACACCGCTTTCGGCAACGCGGACCCATGGCTGGGAACGGCCCCATGACGGTTGGCATGGCGGTGCTCTCTGCTCGCCCGGCACGATCGGCCATACGGGGTTTACCGGCGTAGCCCTCTGGGTCGACTTCGACAAAGGCCGAGCCTGGACCCTGCTTACCAACCGCATTCACCCGACGCGCCATTTCGACAGCGGCATTCTGGCGCTCCGTCAGGCCGTCAGCGATCTCGTCAACGCAGCATAGGAGCCTGACCATGGAACCAATCTGGGCAGTCGGTCTGATGACCGGAACCGTCCTCGACGGCAATATCGATGTCGCCATGCTGAAGACGGACGGCGAGCGCGTCGAGGAATTCGGCCCCTATGTTTTGGCCCCCTATCCCAGCTGGATTCGAGAACTGCTGGAAGAGACGCTACGGCAGGCGCGCGCATGGAATTTCGAAGGACCTGAACCGGCGATCTTCAAGGCGGCCGAGGAAGCCTTGACGCGAGCACAGTCGGAAGCCGTGAAGGAATTCGTGGAAAGCAACGGTATGACGATGGCAGACATCGGCGTCGTCGGCTTCCATGGCCAGACCGTCTTGCATCGCGCGCCGCAGAAGGACCGGCTGGGGCAGACGCGCCAGCTTGGCGATGGCGAGCTGATGCGGTCCATTCTCGGCACCAAGATCGCCTATGATTTCCGCTCGGCCGACATGCGCGCCGGCGGCCAGGGCGCGCCGCTTGCTGCTGCCTACCATACCGCGCTGCTGCGCGGGGCGGGTGCAGCAGGAGAGGCGGCCATTCTCAATCTCGGCGGCGTTGCCAATGTCACATGGTGGGATGGAGAGGGCAATTTCGTTGCTTTCGATACCGGCCCGGCCAATGCGCCGCTCAACGATTTCATCAAGTCGCACGGGCTTGGCGAGATGGACCGCGACGGCGCGCTTGGAGCTGCCGGCAAGGTCGATGAGGCACGGCTCGAGCGGCTGCTGCAGCACCCCTATATGACTGCGCCCTATCCGAAATCGCTGGATCGTTTCGATTTCGGTGCCGCCATGGCGGATGGCCTCAGCCCGGAAGATGGCGCCGCCACGCTTTCGGCCTTCACGGCAAGCGCCGTCGGCAAGGCGCTGGACCTGCTGCCGCGCAGGCCCACCAAGGTCGTCGTCAGCGGCGGCGGCCGACACAATCCGACGATCATGTCGATGCTGAAGAGCCGGGCCGGCGTCGAGCCGATCTTTGCCGAGGATCTCGGCTGGCGCGGCGATGCTGTCGAGGCCGAGTGCTTTGCGTTTCTCGCCGTGCGCGTTCTGCGTGGCCTGCCGATCAGCTTTCCTGGCACGACGGGCGTGCCGGCGCCGATGCGCGGCGGACGCCTTGCGGAGTAACAGCCTGCGCGTTGGCTGTCGCGCGAGAGGTTTTCGCTTCCGTCCATCGATGATATGAAGAGGCCGCGAATTTGCGATCGGTTGGTGTCGGACGGATATCGCTTAAATGGCAGGCAGGCATTACCGAGCAGGCTTCTTCGGCATCATCGTCGCTTTTGCGATCGCATTTTCCATTGACGGTTTTGCTTTCAGACCCGCGAGAGCTCAACCGGAATGGACTGTCGCACCACCTGTCTGCATTTCGGGGCCGCTGACGACGGAGACGGGCCAAACGCTGTGCCTGCGCAAGGACAGCTACAATCGTGATCTGTGCACGGCCATAGAGTATTTCGCTCATGCCAACCATCTGCCGCCGGATTATCTTGCACGGCTCGTCTGGCGCGAAAGCCTGTTTCGCTCCGATGCGATCAGCCCCAAGGGCGCGCGGGGCATCGCGCAGTTCATGCCGGGAACGGCGAGGCTGCGTGGCGTGCGCGATAGCTACGATGCGCTCGAAGCGCTCGGCAAGGCGGCAACCTATCTCGATGAATTGCGCGACCGCTTCGGCAATCTGGGTCTTGCGGCGGCGGCTTATAATGCCGGTGAGGCTGGCCTTGCCAATTTCCTGAATTCGGGCGGGCTTCCCTATGAGACGCGCAACTATGTGAGCGCGATCACCGCCCACAGTGTCGAAGAATGGCGCGATGATCCGCCAGATATAGCAGCCCCCGTGCTGGATAAGAGTAAGCCGTTTGTCGATTCCTGCGTCGCCCTTGCCCAAAGCCGGCGCCTGAAGCCCATTCCCTTGGAGCAGGAGCGGCCGTGGGCGCCTTGGGGCGCCCAATTGGCCGAGCATTTTCAGTTGGATGCCGCTCGCCGTCTGTTTACCGCAAATATCCGGAAGCTGCCGTCACCGCTGAATTTGGAGAAGCCGTTGATCGTGCGGCAGCGCAATGCCGACTTCGGTCGCCGGGTCCGTTATGCGGCGCGCATTCCGCGGCAAACGCGGGAGGAAGCGGATGCCGTTTGCACGCAGGTCCGGCAGCAGGGCGGCAGTTGCCTGGTTTTTAAGAACTGAGTTTGGGGCGCGTCAATACCTGCGTCATTTGCGGCCGGCGCGTATCGATTGTTTTGTCAAGTGCCTATTGGTAGCGCTTTACTCTCTCCTGCCGCCCGCTTATTCGTTAGAGATCGGCATTTGGGAGGAAGCCGTTTGGGTAGCCAAAGGAGCGTATGATGACGCAGAAGCGTGAAGTCCCCGGTATCCGTCCCTATAATAGCCCAGCTGGCGGTTGGGGAGCCCTGAAGGCAACCGCCAAGGCGGTTCGCGACCAGATGGATGTCACCGAGGCGCCGGGCCTTCTCCTGCGCACCAACAAGCCCACGGGCTTCGATTGCCCTGGCTGTGCCTGGCCCGACAAGGAACACACCTCCACCTTCCAGTTCTGTGAAAACGGCGCCAAGGCCGTCACCTGGGAAGCGACGAACAAGCGCGTGACGCCGGAATTCTTCGCCGAACATACGGTCAGCGAGCTTTTGACCTGGAGCGATTATGAGCTCGAAAATGCCGGCCGGTTGACCCATCCGATGGTCTACGACCACGCATCCGATACCTACCGGCCGATTGCCTGGGAAGGCGCCTTTGCCCGCATCGGCGACGTCATGCGCAGCCAGCCCGATCCGGATATGGTCGAATTCTACACATCCGGCCGTGCTTCCAACGAAGCGGCCTTCCTCTTCCAAATCTTTGCCCGTGAATACGGCACCAACAATTTCCCCGATTGCTCGAACATGTGCCACGAAGCGACCAGCGTCGGCCTGCCGCAATCGATCGGCATCGGCAAGGGCACCGTCTCGCTCGATGACTTCGACGAATGCGATCTTATCATTTCCATGGGGCACAATCCCGGCACCAATCATCCGCGCATGATGGGCACGCTGCATGAGTGCTCGCGCCGCGGCGTGCCGATCATCGTGTTTAACCCCTTGAAGGAGCGGGCGCTGGAGCGTTTTGCCGATCCGCAGGACCCGATCGAGATGGGAACCTTCAGCTCCACCCGGATCGCCTCATCCTATTACCAGGTGAAGATCGGCGGCGACGCGGCCGCGCTCAAGGGCATCATGAAAGCGGTCCTCGCGCTGGCCGAAACCTCTCCTGACGTTCTCGATCACGCCTTCATTGCCGAACACACCACCGGCTTCGATGCCCTTGTTGCCGATATCAACCGGACTGAGTGGGCCGATATCGAGCGGGTCTCCGGTCTCGCCCGCGCCGACCTGGAACGGGTAGCGGAGATCTATGCCAAGTCGAAGGCCACGATCGTCGCCTACGGCATGGGCATCACCCAGCATGCCAAGGGAACGGCGAATGTGCAGCAGATCGCCAATCTCCTGCTGCTACGCGGCAATTTCGGCAGGCCCGGTGCGGGCATCTGCCCGCTGCGCGGCCATTCCAACGTCCAAGGCAATCGCACCGTCGGAATTACCGAGAAGCCGACGCCGGCTTTGATCGAGGGCATCGAACGAGCCTTTGGCTTCACCGCGCCGGCTCATCATGGTCACGATGCCGTCGCCGCCATGCAGGCGATGGCGGAAGGGCGCTCCAAGGTGCTCATCTGCCTCGGCGGTAATTTCTCGATCGCGCTTCCCGATCCGGAACTCTGCGCGCAGGCGATGCGCAAGCTCGATCTCGCCGTTCATATGAATACCAAGCTCAATCGCTCCAATCTGCTTATTGGCAAGGAATCCTTCCTGTTCCCCGTACTTGGCCGCACCGAGCAGGACGTTCAGGCAACCGGCGCGCAATCGGTGACGATCGAAGATTCAATGTCGATGGTGCATGCCTCGCGCGGCCGGCTGAAACCTGCTTCCGATCAGCTGCGTTCGGAACCTGCGATCGTCGCGGGAATAGCGCAGGCGACCCTACCGAACAGCAAGGTCGCCTGGATGGAGCTCATCACCGATTACGATCTGATCCGCGACAAGATCGAAGTGGTCTATCCGGATTTTGCCGACTATAACGAGCGCATCCGGGTGCCGGGTGGCTTTCGCCTGCCGATCGGACCGACCGAGCGCGTCTGGAAGACGCCGTCCGGCAAGGCAGAATTCAAGCTCTTTGATGGTCTGAACGAAGATATCTCGCTTTCGGATGGAACTATCCTCAAGCTCGCTACAATCCGCAGCCACGACCAGTACAATACGACGATCTATGGGCTCGATGACCGCTATCGTGGCGTCTTCGGCCGCCGCGACATCCTGTTCATGAACGACAAGGATCTGAAAGCAAAGGGCCTGGAGCACGGCGATCTGGTCGAGATCGAAACAGCGCTCCCATCGGGTGCCAAGCGATTGCTGAAGCTGACGGCGATTTCCTACGATATTTCCGAGGGCTCCGTCGCTGCCTATTACCCGGAGGCAAATTGCCTGATCCCGATCGACTATCAGGACAAGGAAAGCGGCACGCCGTCGTATAAATCCGTTCCGGTGCGGGTCAGCAAGGCGGCATAGTTTCGTTTTGCCTTCTAGCCGTCTTTTGCCATCTTGATGGCTGACTATCCTGTGGCTATGTTAGTTGGAACAGGAGACAGATATGGCTGAACCACAACTATCCGTTCGCAGTGCTCGAGCACGTGAACTCGCGCATCGCCTTGCGCGGCGTGAAAACCGGACGATCGCCGATGTCGTCGAACGAGCATTGGAAGCCTATGAAATTCGCGAGGCTGGTCGCGAACCCGCATCGTCTTTCTATGCTCGAATGGCGATGAGGGATGATGATGATATCGACCTCGAATCCGTCATTCGCGATGGGCGTCAACCCAATCACGGTATTGATCTGTGATATTTCTGGACACGAATGTCATCTCCGAAACTTTCCGGAAACTGCCTGACGAGGCTGTGATATCGTGGCTTGGTCGGTATGATGCGGAGATAGCACTTTCCACTGTGGCTATTGCTGAAATCGTCTTTGGTATTCAAAAGAGTGCTCCCGACCAGAGGGCTGCCCGGCTTGAGCAGAGATTATCTGAATGGCGCCATCGTTTCGCGGATCGGATCTTCGGTCTTACTGAAGAAGCCGCATTAGACTACGGCGAGCTAATGGGTGCAGCGAAGAGGCAAGGACGACCAATGTCGACGGCGGATGGCATGATTGCAGCCATCGCCCGCGTAAATGGCGGACGTTTGGCCACTCGCAATCTGTCCGACTTCCGTGAGACTGGGCTGGATCTGATATCTCCTTGGGAATTCTAGTCCGCTTGCAATGGTGACGACCTTTCCGGCATATGTGCGGTTGCTCGAGAAGACAGCTACCGCAGCCGTCCTCCCTGCTTGTCGAAATAGCGCCGACGTTCGGGCGGGCAATGCAGATGGAGCATATCGCCGCGCTCGATCTCAGGCCCGTCGCGATATTCGGCTATGATCGCCTGGCCGTCCTCTGTCTGGCAGTAGAGATAGCGGGTGCCGCCCAGATATTCGGTGACGTCGACGGTGACCCGCAGGGCATCGTTCGCATCGGGAGAGACGACGAAATGTTCGGGGCGCATGCCAAGCAGGATCTTTTCGCCCGTCGATGGCTTGGTCTGTGAAAGGTCGACCTTGATGCTGTCGTTTCCGACATTTGCCGTCCCGTCATCCGACCATGTCGCTTCGATCATGTTCATCCTTGGCGAGCCGATGAAGCCGGCCACGAAACTGTTGGCCGGATCTTCATAGATCTCGCGCGGACTGCCGGCCTGCTCGATCCGGCCGTCCCTCAGCACGACGATCTTGTCGGCGAGCGTCATGGCCTCGGTCTGGTCATGGGTGACATAGATCATCGTATTGCCGAGTTCCCGGTGAAGCCGGGCAATTTCAATGCGCATGGAGACGCGAAGTTCCGCGTCGAGGTTGGAGAGCGGCTCGTCGAAGAGAAAGACATCCGGCTCGCGAACGATGGCGCGGCCGATGGCGACACGCTGGCGCTGGCCGCCGGAAAGCTGTCCCGGGCGGCGGTCGAGGAGATGATCGATCTTGAGGATCGCGGCGGCGGAGCGCACGCGTCTTTCGATTTCGGATGCATCGGTCCGGGCCATTTTCAGCCCGAAACCGAGATTGTCGCGAACGCTCATATGCGGATAGAGCGCATAGGACTGGAAGACCATGGCGATGCCGCGCTCGGACGGATCGAGATCGGTGACGTCCCGGCCCTTGATGGCGATCTCACCGTCGGTCACCTCCTCCAGCCCGGCAATCATGCGCAGCAGCGTGGATTTGCCACAGCCGGAGGGGCCGACAAAGACGACGAAAGCGCCTTCCGGTATGTCGAGATCGATGCCATGAATGACCTCCAGCCCGCCGAAACTCTTGCGGACGCCGGTCAGGCGCATACCGTTCTTCGTCATGTCAGGCTCCGCGCTGCAGCTGATCGGCGCGGATCCAGACCAGCATCTCGCCCGGATCGCGATTGTCCCAGAGATGATAGGGCACGAAACGCGCGGTGGAGGCAGCGCTTTTCGGTCGTGTCGTCCGATAGAGATCGGAGCCCCAGTTGGCCTCATCGCGCATGACGGAAATATCGAGCGCCACCGCGCCCTCCAATGCCGCAATTTCCGTCGTCTTGGCGGAAACCGGATCGCTGGAAAGCGAGATGCCGTTGAGGTCGTGGCCATTGTCGGTGGTTTCGACGCAATAGACGAGCGGGCCGCGCATCAGGGCAGCACGTCCGGCGTCCTGGCGGACTTTCGGATTGGCAAACAGCGTGCGCGGGATCAGCGGAAGGGTGAGGTCGACGCTGTCGCCCGCCTGCCACTCCTGCTCGATGCGGGCATAGCCATCGACGGTAACCGTTGCCAGATCGACCGGCGCGCCATTGACTGCGAGCGTCGCGCCTTCGGCCCATTCGGGAATGCGCAGCGATAGTGCGAATTGGGCTGCACGATCGGGATTGACCTCGACGCGAATGGCGCCGTCCCAAGGATAGCGCGTCGTCTGGGAAAGCTGCACGGTCAGGCCACCGGCGAGAGGGACGCGGGCCTTGCTCTCGCCGTAGAGATGGACGGCGATCTCGTTGTCGGCCGCCGCATACATATAGGAGCCGACGGAGGCGAGTAGGCGTGCGATATTGGGCGGGCAGCAAGGGCAATGGTGCCAGGTCCAGCGGTGATGCGTGCCGGCGCTCTCCAGCGGATTTTCGTAGAAAAAGGTCTTGCCGTCCTGCGATAGCCCGGCCATCGCACCGTTATAGAGCGCCACTTCCATGATGTCGGCATAACGGCGGTTCGGGCCGCGGCCGAGCATGCGGTTGGCCCAGAAGACTAGGCCGACGGAGGCGCAGGTCTCGGCATAGGCGCTCTCGTTCGGCAGGTCGTAATAATCGGTGAAGCCTTCGTTCGAGGCAGCCGGCCCGATGCCGCCCGTCACATACATCTGCTTGGTCGTCAGGTCGTCCCAAAGCGTCTCGAGTGCTGCAGTCAGCGTATCGTCGTTATATTCCGTGGCGATATCGGCCATGCCGGAATAGAGATACATGGCGCGCACGGCATGGCCCACGACCTTGGTCTGTTGGCGCACCGGCAGGTGCGACTGGCTGTATTCGTAGGTCTTCTGCACAAAATTCTTTGGGTCGCGGCCATCGCGAAGCGCTTCCTCGGTGAAGAAATGCGGTTCTTGGCCACGCTCGTCGATGAAGTATTTCGCGAGATCGAGATACTTCTTCGCACCGGTGACGCGGCCGAGCTTGACGAGGGCGAGCTCCACCTCTTCATGGCCGCAATAGCCGCGCAGCTGGCCTTCGCCATGCCCGAAAACGGTAATCATGTAATCGGCAAAGCGGCTCATGATATCGAGCAGCTTGCGCTTGCCCGTCGCCTGGTAATAGGCGACGGCCGCTTCGATCAGATGGCCGGCGCAATAGAGTTCGTGATGATCGCGCAAATTGGTCCAGCGGCGGCCCGGCTGGACGCGCTGGAACCAGGCGTTCAGATAGCCGTCCTCCTGCTGCAGCTTTTCGTACATGTCGATGATGGCGTCCGCGCGCGCTTCCAGTTCGGCATTGGGGCGACGATAGAGCGAATAGGCGATGGTTTCGATCGACTTGCCGAGATCACTGTCCCAGAACATCTGCGTCGAGCCCGACCAGGTCTGCAAGGGAATGACGATGCCGGGGCTTGGCTGGTCCACGTCGATGGCTTTGATCATGCCGGCCTCGACGCAGCGGTCGAGTAGCGTTGCTGCGGTGGAATTGCATATGGCATCCTGGCGAGCACCGAAGAGCCCTCCAAGTTCGACATTCGGAACGGGCAGGGGGCGAAACTGGCGGCTTTGCTTGTCAGACATGGCTTTGATCCGTTGTTCGAAGGGTTATTTCACCGCGCCGGCCATCAGCCCGCGCATGTAATAGCGTTGCAGAAGCAGAAAGACGATGACGCAGGGGATGGTCATGACGGCGATGCCGGCCTGGACCGCACCCCAGTTGACGGCACCGAGGCGACCGGTCCTGACGGCGATCATCAGCACCGGCAGGGTGAATTTCTCGTTGCTCGACAGGAGCACCAGGGCGGCCAGGAACTCGTTCCAGGCGTTAAGGAAGGCGAAGATCGCAACGGTTGCGACACCCGGCAGCACCAGCGGAAAGAGAACGCGGAAAAGAAGCTTCAGATCGCGCGCGCCATCGATGCGGGCCGCCTCCTCGATTTCCTTCGGTACTGCGTCGAAGGCATTGCGCATCATGAAGACCGAAAAGGGAAGCTGCAGCGTCACATAGACGAGCGTCAGCCCGATTAGGGAATTGTTAAGCCCGAGCCTTGCCAGGATGATAAAAAGCGGCGTCAGGATCGACTGGAAGGGGATCATCAGCGTCGCGATGATCAGGATGAAGAGCGCGCCCTTAAAGGGGAAATGATAGCGCGAGAAGCCGTAGCCGGCGAGCAGGCTGACGATGACGGTCAGAAGCACGGTTGCGACCGAGACGAAGAGCGAGTTCAGCGTATGCTGGATGACCCCGGCGCCGAAGCCATCGAGCGAGCGATAGGCGTCGAAGCTGAAGCCGGTCGTCGGCCATGGCGGCAAGGGTGGAAGGCTGGCTTCGGTTCCATGCCGGAATGACGATAGCAATGCGATCGCGAACGGCGCGAAGAAGAAGATGACGATGACGACGCCGATGCCGTGATAGCCGATGCCATCCAAGAGCTTACGCCTTGCGCGGCGTTCCTTTGCCGTGGTCATGGCTTGTCCTCCCCGACGCGCAGCAGCCAGAGCTGGACGATGCTGATCAGCACCAGGATGACGAGAAGCGCGATCGAGAGCGCTGCGCCATAGCCGAGGTTGAAGGACACGAAGGACTGGTTGAAGATGTAGTAGACGACCGAAATCATGCGGTTCTGCGGGCCGCCTGATGTCATGATATAGAACTGGTCGAAGGCGAGCACCGAGCCCGTGATGGAGATGATCAGCGCGAGCGCGATCGTGCGGCGCATCAGCGGCAGGGTCAGATACCGGAAGCGCTGCCAGCGCCTCGCGCCATCGATGCGGGCCGCCTCGGTCAGTTCGGAGGGGATCGCCTGCAGGCCGGTCAGCAGGATGATCATGGTGAAGCCGGCGATCTTCCAGACCACCATGACGATGATGGTTGCGAACGCCATGTCGAAATCGGCAAGCAGGTTCGGCCGCTTGTCGACAAGACCGAGTGCCAGGGCGACCGGTGCGAAGAAGCCGGCGTCGACATTGGCAAGCCAGACCCAGAGCAGCGAAGCCGTTGCAAGCCCCACGACGACCGGAAGGAAGATGATCGTTCGGTAGAAGCCCACGAACGGCCGGTGCTTTTCAACGAAGAAGGCGAGCGGAAAGGCAACGGCGAAGATCGCAATAGTGACGACGACGGTGTAATAGGCGGTGAAGCGCAGCGCTGCCATGAAGCGCATGTCGGAGATCATGCGGACATAGTTTCCAAAGCCAATCCATCGGGGATTGCCGAGCAACGGCCAGTTGTGGAAGCTCATCCAGACGGTAAAGACCACGGGCAGCACGAAGAAGACGATAACGAGCGCCATGGCCGGCGCGATGTAGAGAAACCCGTGCCAGCCGGCACGCTTTCGCCGTTTTCGCGGACGCGCGGTTGCGATAGCTCCAGGGCCAGCCATGGAATGCTCCCGATATTGCGATGGAGGGACCGGGGAGTGTCGAAGCTCCCCGGCGTTCATGGGTCGATTATTGTTGGGCGTTGTCGATGATCGACTGCATCTCCGATTGGGCATTAGAGAATGCGCCATCGACATCGCTTCCGAAGATAGCTGCGTTGGTGAAGCCCGCCCAGGGACCGTTGGCGCTGTTGATCAGGTCGTTGAACTGCAGCGTATAGGGTGTCTTGGCGACGGCAATCGCCTTTAGGCCGACCTGCATGCGCGGATCCAGGCCCTGCAGCACCTGGTCGGCGATATCACCTCGCGTCGGCAGGCTACCGTATTTCGCCATGATCTTCTGTCCCTCAAGCGAATAGGTGTATTCGAGAAACTTTTTCACGGCATCGAGCTTCTTCGTGCCCTTGGAGATGACGAAATTATCGCCGCCGGCAAAAGAGGACGGTTTGCCGTCGACGCCGGGGATCAGGGTCACGCCGAAGTGGATATCGGGATATTGCGTGATCAGCGTGCCGATCGAGAAGGCGCCGATGCTCTGCTGGCCGATCTTGCCGTTGCTGATGCTGAGGAAGTTCGCGCCAGTGTCACTTGCGGCACCCGCCGGCACCAGATCCTTCTTGACCATATTACGGTATATATCGACCGCCTTGCGCATTTGCGGCGTGTCGAGCGTCGCCTTCTTGCCGTCTTCCGAGAGAATGTCGGCACCAGCGCCCCAGACAAGCGGCGTAAAGGTGAAGATCATGCAGCCGCCGCAGCCGCCGCCGGAGAAATAGAACCCGTAGGTATCGCTGCCGAGCGCACGGATCTTTTCGGCATTGCTCGTGATCTCGTCCCAGCTGGTCGGCGCCTTTTCAGGGTCGAGGCCCGCCTTTTTGTAAAGATCCTTGTTCCAGGCAAAGACCGACGTCTCGACGGAGAGCGGCAGGCCATAGATGTGGCCGTCATAGGTGCCGAGCTTCACATGCGAGGGCGACAGCGAATTGAAATAGGGTAGGCTCTTGGCCCAGTCCGTCAGGTCCTCGAGCTGGCCGGCGGCAGCAAAGGCCGGTGTATAGATGAGGTCCATCGACAGGGCGTCGGGCGCCTGGCCGCCGGCAATGGCCGTCGCGTATTTCTGCACGAGTTCGGCAAAAGGCACTTCGGTCAGCGTGACCTTGTCCTCGTGGCCGGCATTATAGGCCTCGACGACCTTCTTGAAGGAATCGCCGATGCCGCTTCGCACCCACATGGAGATATTTTCGGCGGATGCGGCGGACGCAAGCATTAGGGATATAAGGCCGGTTGCGGCCAGAAATCGCTTCATCATGTTCTCCTCCCATGGGGCTACTCCCATCAGCCCCTTTTCCTTTAATCAACGACCGGGGCTTCCCCCGCATGATTGCCGCACGATAAGCTCGCAGGGCAAAGTTCTGATGCCAGGTTCGACGCTGCGTCCTTCCGCAAGCGCGAGAACCGTCAGCCCGGCCTCACGGCCAAGGGCTTTAAGATTCATATCGACCGTTGTCAGCGGCGGCCGGGTCTGGGCGGCGACGATCTCCCAATTGTCGAAACCGACCACCGAGACATCCTCCGGCACCCGTACGCCGCGCTCACGAAGCGCATCGACGACTGCACGGGCAATCTGGTCGTTGCCGCAGAAGATCGCATCCGGCTTTGCTCCGGCCACGCTCCAGAGCTTTGCGACGGCCTCGTGTCCCCAGGCCTCGGACCACATGCCGAACATGACCGGCAGTTCGTCTCCGGCGAGGTCGCGATAGGCCTTGGCGCGCTCACGCACTGAAACGAAGCTTTCAGGACCGGTCACATGGGCAATCCGGCGTCGGCCAAGCCCCTGCAACCATTCGACAGCAAGGGCAGCCCCCTGATAGTCATCCGCGCAGAAGGTGACGCTTCCCGGCGCCCCTTCAGTGAAGGCATAAATCACGGGAATCGGCAGATTGGACAGATCCACCGGCAGGCGGCGGTCGATCCGCTTTCCCGAGGCGATAATGCCATCCACATGCTTGTCCAGCATCGCGTCCACATGAACCTTCCCAAGCGCCGGATCGTCCTCGATCGTGCAAAGAAAAACCGAGACGCCGTGATCGACGAGTGCCTCCGTGATGCCGGCCATGACCGGCAGCGTGAAACGTCCGTAGGTATCATTTGTCAGAAGACCGATCGTGAACGTGCGATTGCTGAGCAAACCCTTGGCCAAGGCATTAGGACGGAAGCCTATGTCGGCGGCCGCGCGCTTGACCCTCTCGCGCGTCTCGTCGCCCATGCGGCCGGTATTGTTCAAGGCCTTGGATGCCGTTGAAATGCTCACGCCTGCAGCCGCCGCAACGTCATGGATCGTTGCACGTCCGCTTTTCGCACGCTGATTTTCCAGATGTCTTCTCCCAATCATTTTTCGTGAGAAAAGCTTTTCTCACGGCAAGAGTCAATATGAGAAAAGCTTTTCTCAAAAATTTCTGCGCGGAAGAGAAGGAGGCCCGGAAGCTGGATGAGGACCGTAGCGAATTTACAGATCACTGCAGAATGTGCACCATGAAAACGGAGCGGCGGCCGGGACCCTGCCGGTCCAGCCGCCGCGTAAGTTCTAGATCGCTGTCAGCTTTAGCCGATTGTCATCAGGCTGGCATTGCCACCGGCCGCCGCGGTGTTGATCGACGTCGTTACTTCTTCGAGCAGCCAGTTGAGGCAATAGGCATCGACGCTCTTGGCAATGTCCTCGCTCGACGCAGCCTGTGTGAGAACCAGCGGGCCGGGGATAGACGCGATCGTCTTGATCGCCTGCTGGACGCGCTCGGCATTACCTTCGATGAGAGCGCCCGCAAACGGCCCATCCGCTGTCCAGTCCTTTGTCCAGGAGATGCGGTTTGCGATCTGCACCGGCAAGCCATGAAGCTCGCCCTGCAGGCCCGATGCAGCATCGATGACGATTGAATTGCCTGTCGCAAGGCCTGCGGCGATTTGGACATGCAAGCCAAGTGCTGTCTGCGGAGCGAGCAGGATTCTCCCTCGTGGATGCAGGGCATAGAGGTTCAGCTCACCGACCGGGCCTTGCAGTTCGGTATTGAAGCCGAGCGATGATTGGGCGGCGACGGCACGGGCCTGTTTGGCCGCATCCGCAGCGCCCTTGCTTTCGAGCCAGGCGATGAACTGCTGCGCAGCCGGGTCGGCCTGCACGGAGGCATTGCGCAGCGGTTCGGTCGGGGAGGCGACAAGGCGGCGCAGGTACATTGGGCCGCCCGCCTTCGGACCCGTGCCGGAAAGGCCGCGCCCGCCAAAGGGCTGGACGCCGACGACGGCGCCGATGGTATTGCGGTTGACGTAGAGATTGCCGGCGCGGACGCGCTCGGTGACATGGGCGATCGTATCGTCAAGCCGGGTGTGCAGGCCGAAGGTCAGGCCGTAGCCGGAGGCATTGATATCGGCGATCAGCTTGTCCAGGTTCTTGCGTTGATAGCGTATAATATGAAGAACGGGACCAAAGACTTCCCGCTTCAGATCGCTCAGCTTCTTCAGCTCGATGATGGTGGGAGCAACGAAGGTGCCCTTGGCGGCGCTTTCGGGAAGGTCGAGCTGTTCGACATTGCAGCCAAGCTTGCGCATGCGTTCGATATGCTCGTCGATGCGGCGCCTGGCGTTGTCATCGATGACGGGGCCGATATCGACGGCGAGCCGATCGGTCCTGCCGACCGAGAGTTCGCGAAGAGCGCCGCGCAGCATGGCCAGCGTGCGATCGGCGACTTCATCCTGTAGGCAGAGGATGCGCAGGGCCGAGCAGCGCTGGCCGGCGCTGTCGAAGGCCGAGGCAATGACATCGCCGACGACCTGTTCGGCAAGCGCCGAGGAGTCGACGATCATGCCGTTCTGCCCGCCGGTTTCGGCAATTAAGGGAATCGGTTTACCGAATTTGGAAAGCCGTTCGGCCAGCTGAGCCTGGATCAGGCGGGCAACTTCCGTGGAACCGGTGAACATGACGCCGGCGGTTTCCGAAGCGTCGACGAGGGCGGCACCCATTTGCCCCCCGCCCGGGACAAATTGCAGAACATCGCGCGGAATGCCCGCTTCGTGCAGGATGCGGACGCCTTGGGCTGCGATCAGCGGTGTATTGCCGGCTGGCTTCGCGACGACGGGATTGCCCGCGACCAAAGCGGCCGCAACCTGGCCGGTAAAGATCGCCAGCGGGAAATTCCATGGGCTGATGCAGACGACGGGGCCAAGGGGCACGCTCTCCGGCTTCAGTACTTGACGTGCCTGCGCAGCATAATAGCGAAGGAAGTCGATCGCTTCACGGATTTCACCGACCGCGTTCGCAGCCGATTTTCCGGCTTCGCGGATGGTCAGCCCGACGAGAACAGGCATCTCGCTCTGCATGAGATCGGCAGCACGTTCAAGAATGGTGGCCCGCTCAGCAGGGTTCACCGCGGCCCAACCTTCGGCTGCCGCGGCGGCAAACCGCATGACGTCGGCTGCATCCTGCGGCTCGAGCTCGGTGACATGGCCGACGACATCGCCATGATCGGCGGGATTGAGGACGGCGCGAGCCACGCCGCGTTCGGAGGCGTCTGCGAGAAGCGGCTTGGCGATCCAGTCCCTGGCTGCCGAGGCTTGCAGCTGCGCGGAGAGATCGGTTAGCGCCGCTTCATTCGAGAGATCGACGCCGGCGGAATTCCGTCGCGCGCCGCCGAACAGATCGGCCGGGAGAACGATCTTGTCGTGCTGTGCGCCGACCACGGTCATGCCGCGCACGATCTCGCCGGGATCGGCAATCAGCTCGGAAACGGGCACGGCTGGGTCGGCGATCTTATTGACGAAAGAGGAGTTGGCGCCGTTTTCCAGCAGGCGGCGGACAAGATAGGCGAGCAGCGTTTCATGGGTGCCGACCGGCGCATAGATCCGGCAGGGGCGATTGAGATTTTCGGCGCCGACCACCTCTTCGTAGAGCGGCTCGCCCATGCCGTGCAGGCACTGAAACTCGTATTTGCCGATAGCAAAGTCGTTCCCGGCCATATGGTAGATGGTGGCCAGGCTCTGCGCATTATGGGTGGCAAATTGCGGGAACACGACGTCGGTCGCGCCCAGGAGCTTCTTGGCGCAGGCGATGTAGGAGACGTCTGTATAGATCTTGCGTGTATAGACCGGAAAACCTTCCAGGCCGTCGAGCTGCGCGCGCTTGATCTCCGCGTCCCAATAGGCGCCCTTGACGAGGCGAACCATCAGGCGATGTCCGGAGCGGCGGGCAAGATCGATGATGAAATCGAGGACGAAGGGGCAGCGCTTGCCGTATGCCTGCACGACGAAGCCAATACCATCCCAGCCGGCGAGGGCCGGATCGAGGCACAGTTCTTCCAGAAGGTCGAGCGAGAGTTCGAGACGGTCTGCCTCTTCGGCATCGATGTTCAGGCCGATATTGTAGCCCTTGGCAAGCAGCGCCAACGCTTTCACCTTCGGCAGAAGTTCGCCCATCACCCTGTCGGCCTGCGAACGCGAATAGCGCGGGTGGAGCGCGGAGAGCTTGATGGAGATGCCGGGGCCTTCATAGATGCCGCGGCCAGCCGAGGCCTTGCCGATCGCATGGATGGCGTTTTCGTAGTCGCGATAGTAGCGCTCGGCATCGGCATGCGTCGTCGCGGCTTCGCCGAGCATGTCATATGAATAGCGGAAGCCCTTTGCTTCGAGCGCACGTGCACGCTTCAATGCTTCGTCGATCGTCTCGCCAGTGACGAATTGTTCGCCCATCATGCGCATGGCCATATCGACGCCGCGGCGGATGACAGGCTCGCCAGCGCGGGCGATCAGCTTTGTCAGCGCCGCGGAAAGCCCGCCTTCGTTGACGGTGGAGGTCAGTTTGCCGGTGACGACGAGGCCCCAGGTCGCGGCATTGACGAACATCGAGCGGCCGCCGCCGATATGCGACTTCCAGTCGCCGCCGGCGATCTTGTCGCGGATCAGCGCATCGCGCGTCGCCGTGTCGGGAATGCGCAACAGCGCCTCGGCAAGGCACATCAGCGCGACGCCTTCCTGGCTGGAGAGGGAATATTCCTGCACCAGCCCCTCGACGCCGTCTCCCTTGTGTTTGGCGCGTAGCGCTTCGATCAGTTTCCTGGCCGTCTTCTTTGCCGCTTCGCGCGTCGTGTCCGGCAGGGTCGCCGCTTCGACAAGGAACGGCAGGCATTCGGTCTCGGAGCGTCTGTAGGCGGCAGTGATCGCCTGGCGAAGCGGGCTCTGCTCGCGAATGGGCGGCGCGAAATGCGAAAATGGGGCAGCGTCTGGAGCTGGTTCTTCAGTTGCGAGCTTGGCAGAGACAGTCATGATAACCTCAAGGTGCAAGGGGCCTAATGGTTTGAGCTGAGGTCAGCGATATTGCCACGCCCAGCTGTCCCATTGCTTCGACGAGAACATACTTCATTGCAGAAAAGCGTTCCGCCTTGAAACTGCGGCTTTCCAGTCATATTGAACTTCAATAGCGCTTATTTCAAATAGGAATGCCTGCGAAAATGACCAAATCCAGTGAAATTGACCAGTTCGACCAAAAGATCCTCGACGCCCTAGTCGAGGATGGCCGCATGTCGATCACGGAGCTTTCAGAGCGGGTCGGTCTTTCCAAGACTCCCTGTCAGGCACGGCTCAAGAAGCTGATCGATTCCGGCTATATCGACGGCTTCAAGGCCATCCTCAATCCGATCAAGCTTGGCCTCGATCACGTTGCTTTTGCCGAAGTGAAACTCACGGATACCCGTGAGGAGGCCTTGCTGAGCTTCAACAATGCCATCAAGAAAATCAAGGAAATCGAAGAGTGCCACATGATCGCTGGCCGCTTCGATTATCTCCTGAAGGTCCGGACGTCCGACATTCGCCGCTACCGCATTGTTCTCGGCGAAAAAATTTCCAGCCTGCCTTTCGTGGCAAGCACGTCGACCAATGTGGTGATGCAATCTGTCAAGGAAAACTGGTCGTAATTCCGCTTCCTGCTCCATCAGCCGGGCGAGGGGTCGCCGCTCTATTCATCTTGCCGGCTAAACAATGACCTAGATTTCGCCATTCGAATCGGATCATTGCAAGGCGCTAAAATAAGTAGGATGGAGTAGGCATGGAGACCAGTGCAGGCGACCGAGACCTTGTCGAGGTCATGAAGCGGTACTTTGCGGTGAAGGCCGAAGTCGAGGAAATAAAGCTCCGCCTGGAGGCGGCAAGGCGGGAAAGCGGCGAAGAGATCGACGCATTCTACAATCCGCGTACCAACGCGAACCACGCCGCCGACATCATTCGTTCTCACGCTCTCAAGCAGGAATTGGTACGTCTGATGGATTGGGCCGAAGCCTGGGGGCGGCAGAGCCTGGCGCCGGATGTGGCCTGACGGTGGCATAAGGACCGCCAGGCTTCGATCGTGAAATCGGATTGTTTTAGCTATCCGATTTCAGTTTGCCCGCCGTGGCCCAGGATTCCTTCGAAATCTCGGTAACGATGATTTCCACCGATTCCGGCGGGCAAGCGAGGGTTTCCACAGCGGCTTTGGTCGCCTCGCGAACGAAAGCGCGCTTCTGGTCTTGTGTGCGGCCGGGATGCATTTCCAAGCGCAGGATGGGCATGGTAACTCCTTGATAGATCATTGAATAGGTTCTGCCTGATGTCAGGCACCGCGGACTATCTTGCAAAACCAACTGGCGATAAATACGCTCTTATTTGCTTTATTCCGAACCTATAGGTATGCAATCATGGACAAGTTGGCCGGCATGGCGATGTTCGTCAGAGTGGTCGAGCATGGCAGCTTTGCTGCCGCTGCCGACATAAGCCGGGTGTCGCCAGCCATGGTCGCCAAGCATATCAGGACGATCGAACAGCGGCTTGGCGCACGCCTGCTTCACCGCACGACGCGCCGTCATCAGCTGACCGAGGTCGGCAGGCTCTATTACGAGCGCTGCAAGACGGTGCTGGCGGAGGTGGAGCTAGCCGAGCAATCGGCCTCCGAACTGCAATCGGCGCCGCGCGGGCGCCTGCGGCTCGTCGCACCCGTCAGTTTCGGGACGCAAAGCCTCGTGCCGGCACTCGTCGACTATCTGCATGAGAATCTGGAGGTCAGCGTCGATCTGGCGCTCGACAATAATCCGCATGATCTGATCGGCGAAGGCTACGAACTCGGCATCCATATCGGCGATCTGACGGACACCAATCTTGTGGCGCGTCCGTTAAAACCCTATCGGCGCGTTCTCGCAGCATCGCCGGATTATCTGGATCGCTGTGGCAGGCCGCAAAGCCCTGAGGACCTTGCCAATCATATGTGTCTCGGCCATTCCTACTGGCGTCTGCAGGGGCGCTGGCATCTCGTCGGCCCGGATGGGGAAACGCGCGAGATCGCCATCAAGGGCAGGTTCACCACCAATCAGGGCGGTGCTCTGCGCGTTGCCGCTCTGCATGGAGCCGGCATTGTGCTGCAGCCGGAACTACTTCTGGCGGCCGATCTTGATGCAGGCCGGCTTGAGCCGGTTCTGCCCCTCTGGTCGTACCAGCCGACACCCATGCACCTTGTCTATGCACCGGACCGGCGCCCGACGGCCATGCTGCGCAGCGTTATCGATTTTCTCGTCGCTCGCTTCGGTTGACATTTTCACCTCTTTCATCCGCCACGGATCCATGATCAAATCTGATCATCGGGTTGGCAAGTGAGGGACGCGTGGCCAAGATTACGTTGAAGGATGTGGCGGAAGCCGCGGGTGTGGGAGCAGCCACCGTCGAGCGTGCACTCAACGGCCGCGGCAATGTGTTGCCGGAGACGGCGGAAAAGGTATTCATCGCCGCAAAGCGGCTCGGCTACCGTATGCCGCTCGCCGGCACTAGGCATGGTCTGGTGCGCATCGAAGTCGTGCTGCTCCGGCCTGAGACCTATTTCTATTCAAGGCTCAATCGCGCATTCGAGCGCATCGCCGCGTTGCTCGACAAGGATATTCAGATCCAGCGGACTTTCGCCAGGGAAGACGATCCTGTCGATTTTTCGCGTCATATCGCCAATCCGCAGGCGCGGCGCTCCGCCTTGATCGTCGTCGCGCCCGATCATCCCGATGTGGTCGGCAGCATCCGCAAGGCTGCCAGCGGCGGCATTCCTGTCGTGCAGATCATGACGCGGCCAGCTCTGGAGCTGCCTTACGTCGGCATCGACAACGAAGCGGCCGGTCGCACCGCTGCTTTCTACATGGCGCGCATGCAGGCTGGCATCTCAGGCACTTTCGTCGCGCTCTGCCACAGTGGTGCTTACGAGAACCACAAGGCACGTATTCGCGGTTTTTCCAGCTATCTGCTTGATCATGCGAACCCATCGCATCGCTTCGTCGAAGTCATGTTCGATGAGGATGATGAAATGAAGACAGTCGAGCTGCTGACGAGTGCCTTCGCCCGATATCCCGACATTGCCGGCCTTTATAGCGCCGGCGGCGACAATGCCGCGATTGCGACGGTTCTGCGCCGATATCGTCAGCAGTCGGTCTTCTGGGTCGGGCATGAATTGTCCGACGCGACGCGCACCTATCTCAAGGAGGGGCTGATGACGATCGTTCTCGATCAGGCTCCGGAGGTTCAGGCTCGGCGTGCCATCGATCTGACACTGAAGCGGCTGGGCCTGATTGATACCGACGTGGATCTCGAACCGGTGCGGTTTCTAACTATTACTCCTGAAAGCCTCTGAAGACATTGGTGCGTCGGCTCAGATATCTCGCGCCAACCGGCGCTTGTTGGCTTTAAACCGCATAGGCGCCTAGGGGAGCGGAGTCTTGATTTTTCAAGCCTGTAGAATTAAGTATATCCCAATTGCATATCCCAAAATCAGGAGCCGAACATGACGAGTTCGACTGTATTCACCAGCAATCGAAGCCAGGCTGTGCGTCTGCCCAAGGCCGTAGCATTCCCTGAGGACGTACATCAGGTCGATATCCTGAAGATCGGTCGCAGCCGCGTGATCGTGCCGCAAGGTAAACGATGGGATGATCTCTTCCTTCATGGCCCCCGTGTCAGTGACGACTTTCTGGACGAGCGTGAACAGCCAGCGGTGGAAGAACGCGAGTCCTTCTGATGCTGACCTATATGCTCGATACGAATATTTGCATTTATGTGATGAAGACCTATCCGCCTGCCGTGAGGGAAAAATTCAACGCGCTGGCGGAGCAGCTTTGCATATCGAGCATAACCCTTGGCGAGTTGTATTATGGTGTGGAGAAGTCGACTCGGCGCGTGGAAAACTTGACTGCCGTCGAGCATTTCGTGGCTCGGCTGGAGGTTCTGTCGTTCGGCGACAAGGCGGCTGCACATTACGGACAAGTGCGAGCCGAGTTGGAGCGCGCAGGGACCCCATGTGGCCCGCATGACATGCAGATCGGCGCACATGCCCGCAGCGAGGGGCTGATTGTGGTGACGAACAACATGAAGGAATTCATCCGCATACCCGGCATTCGGGTGGAAAACTGGGTCTAGCGGTCGTGATCGTTGGCGTCGGGCGCGAGTCGTCCAACTTGGCGCCTAAGCGATTGCGGCGCTGGCAGCAATCAGCCAGTCGCGAAACGTTTCCGCATCGTCGGAAAGATGGTCGGCTTCGATCAGCCAATAGGACTTATCGGTATCCAACGCCGTATCGAACAGGGCAACCAGCGTTCCATTGCCCAATTCTTCTGCAATCAAGGCCGTTGGGCAGAGGCCCACACCTTGCCCGCCGATGACGGATCCGATCATCAAGCCGAAATCGGCAAAGATCGGTCCGGGTTTAGGAGGCTGGTGGATGCCTTCAAGGGTGAACCAGCGTGTCCAGGCGGCCGTCGTTTCATCGTGCAGGAGGTCGACATTAAGGAGATCGGCTGGCGTCCTGATCGGTCCGTGACGGCGCTCATATTCCCTCGAACAGGTTGGCCGCGTTTCGGCGGGCAATAGGGAAACCGCGTTGACCGCTGGCCTTGGTCCATGGCGGATCAACAGATCGGCGTTTGCCGCCTCCGGCGTCCTCGCATCGAGCGCGTAGACGATATTGACCTGAATTTCAGGGTATTCCTTCTTGAATGCCTGCAATCGCGGTATCAGCCAGCGCGTGGCGACAGAAGCAATACAGGCCACGCTGACCGGCCGATTGTTGCCGGCAAGCCGCAGCTGCCGGGCGGCGATGTCGATATGTCCGAGACCGTTTGCCACCGCTGCCCCGAAACTGCGGCCGGCCATGGTTGCCATTACGCCGCGGGCATGGCGCGTAAACAGCTTGATGCCGAGCCATTCCTCCAGGGCGCGCACATGTTGGCTGACACCCGCGGCCGTGAGATTGAGTTCAGCCGCCGCCTTGGCAAAACTCTCATGGCGAACGGCTGCCTCGAAGGCGCGAAGGGAGGCAAGCGGAACATGTTGCATCGGATAAGGCTAAGTAAAACTTGGTCAAAGCGCAAGGAGAATCGATGTTGCGCGGGCGCCTTGTATTCGTAGAGTGATGCCAAAACGAATGTCTTCCTGTCAGATCGGTGAGGAATGTGAAGTCGCCATGAACAGTATTTTCGATACGCCCGCTCCCGCCGATGCAGCCGAGCGGCGCGACAAGCCTCCTGTCATCGTCTATCCGAACGGCACGCTGCCGCCTGCCGATATGGATGTGCTGCGATCGGCGCGGCAAACCATGACCAAGATGGCCGAAATCGTCGTCCCCCCGCGCGAGGGCGGCAGTTTTCGCGTGCCGAAGGGACATTTCTTTCGGATCGTCAGCGTGGAGGGAGCGCAGGTCGGCGATCTCAATCTGTGGAATGCCGCCGATCTTTCCGAGCGTTTCTTCAGCGGCAAGACGCGAGCGTTGCATGCCACCCATGTCGGTCTCGGCGATCGCCTGTGGAGCACGTTGCCCTATCTGCGCCCCATGGCGACGATCACGCATGATACGCTTGGCTGGTATGGCTGGGACGCGGACGGGGCAGGCGTTCATGACGTCATCGGCACGCGCTGCGATCCCTATACGAACCGGCTGCTGAAGGGCGACGACTATCACCATTGCTGCCATTCGAACCTGTCACGCGCGCTCGCCAAGGAAATGAACATCTCTGTCCAGGAGGCGGAGTTTCACGTTCACGACGTGCTGAATGTCTTCATGTGTACGGGCTTTACGCGTGACACCCATCAGTATTTCATGAAGGCGAGCCCCGTGCGGCCGGGCGACTTCATCGAGTTCTTCGCGGAAATCGATCTGCTTGGCGCTCTCTCAGCATGCCCTGGCGGTGACTGCGGCAGCGAACATTCGAGCGATACGGTGCCCTGCTATCCATTGCTGGTCGAAATCTGGCGACCCGAACCTGAAAGCCTTGCTGGGCGAATATACCCGGAGCGTAACCCCTATCCGAGGACGCACGGCCTATAATTCGCCAGCCTCAAATAGTTTTTGCCGGCGGTTTTGGCCGCCGGCAAACCCAAATCATCCATGAAACGATGCATCCATTCAGGGCAGATGCATCGCTTATCGCTTAGTTACAAACGCGAATGCGCTCGTAGTGCCAGCCATAGTCATACTCGTTCTGGACGCGGCGATCCTCGTACCAGCACCTGGGCGGCGGCGGGGCGACTTCGTAAACCGGGCCTCTATTGGCAAGGGCGCCGCCGACGAGCAAGCCACCCAGGAGACCTGCGGCAACACCGCCGGCGATCGCGCCACCATTGCCATGGTGGTGGTGGCGACGCCAATCATCATGGCCGCGCCAGTCGCCGCGATGGCCGTCGTAATACTGTGCCTGTGCGCTGCTGACGGGCGCCAATGCGCCGCCTACGACCGTAGCGGCCAGCAAAACCGTAAGAACCGTCTTCTTTATCATGACCACCTCCAAAGCAGTCTTTGTGCTCAGCGAATGCGCGAGTCATCTAATTAACGTCTTCAGCATGAATATGTTCAGCTGAATATTCAATGAATGGCCCGTTCATCGGGCAAAGCGGCTGAAAATAACCCCTCCCACGGGCTCTGAGGCGCGAACTTGTCAATTTGGAGGCAGCCGCCGCGTCGCGTTCAGCCATTCGAGCGTCCGCGATTCGGGGTCTGGATTGCGAGTAATATCTGTCACGACTGCCGCGACATCGGCGCCGTGCTTGAATACACCCGCAAGACGCTCGACCGTCAGGCCCCCGATTGCGACAAGCGGCCGATCGCCGATGCGAGCCTTCCACTCGCCGATCCGCTCAAGGCCCTGGGGCGCCCAGGGCATGGCCTTGAGCACAGTCGGATAGATCGGCCCAAGCGCTATATAGTCGGGTTCGGCAGCAAGTGCCGTCTCCAATTCCGCCTCATCATGCGTCGAAAGCCCCAGCTTCAATCCGGCATTCCGTATGGCGGAGAGATCGGCGTAAGCGAGATCCTCCTGGCCGAGATGGATGAAATCGCAGCGCTCCTCGGTCGCGAGCTGCCAATAATCATTGATGATCAGCTGGCATCCATGCGCGGCACAGATTGCCTTCGATTGGCGAATTTCCGCGCGAACGTCGGAGGTTGGGCGATCCTTGATGCGCAACTGCACCAGTCTGATGCCGAGCGGCACCAGCCTCTGTATCCAGGCGGCGCTATCGACAATGAGGTAGAACGGATCAAGCTTCATGAGAACACCGCCTTGCCGATGACGGGTGTCGATGGCACGGCCATGTCGCGCGGCTCCAGCATCCCGGCGCCAAATGCCTGCCTGCCGGCATCGATTGCCTTGGCGAAGGCTTCCGCCATCCCTGCCGGGTCACCGGCGCCGGCAACGGCCGTGTTCAGGAGCACGGCATCGAAGCCAAGTTCCATGACGGTCGCCGCATGCGACGGCCTGCCAATGCCGGCGTCCACGATCAGCGATACCTCGGGAAAATGTGCCCGCATCGAGCGCAGGGCGGAGAGGTTGAGCGGTCCCGCCGCCGTTCCGATTGGCGCGCACCAGGGCATCAGCACCTTGCATCCGGCTTCCAGCAGCCGCTCGGCGACGACAAGATCGTCCGTCGTATAGGGAAAGACCTCGAATCCCTCGGCGGCGAGGATTTTTGCCGCTTCCACCAGCGCGAAGACGTCGGGCTGCAGCGTATCGTGGTTGCCGATCACCTCGAGCTTGATCCAGTTGGTCCGAAACACTTCGCGCGCCATTTTCGCGGTCAGGACCGCCTCGGATACGCCGTGGCAGCCGGCGGTATTGGGAAGGATGCGAACGCCGAGTTCGCGAATCATCTCGAAGAATGCACCGCCATTGCGCCCGCCTGCCGTTTCCCTGCGCAGCGACACGGTGACGATCTCGGTTTGCGAACGTTTGACGGCTTCCGCCAGCATGGCCGGGGAGGGGTAGCGTGCCGTGCCGAGAAGAAGGCGTGATGCGATTTGGGTTCCATAGAGTTCAAGCACGGGTCAACCTCCTTGCATGGGCGTGAGGATTTCGATCCTGTCGTCGTCGGTCAGGGTATGGTCATCGCGCTCGTCGCTATGGATGAGCTCGCCGTTGACGGCGGTTGCCAGCCATTCCCCCTCATATTCGAGCGCAGTGAGAAGCTGCGAGAGCGTGGTTGCTTCGACAATCTGCGCTTCGCCGTTGATGATCAGGCGCATTGGCGACTCCTTTCGTTGTGTCCGGAAAAGACGAGATCGGCGGCTTTCTCGGCCATCGCCGGTGCCAGCAAGAAGCCGTGACGATAGAGGCCGTTGACGAATACCGTCCCTTCCTCGCGCGTGACGCGGGGAAGATTGTCAGGAAAGGCAGGTCGGATGCCGGCGTCTGTTTCGATCACGGCGGCTTCGGCAAAGGCCGGGTGCAGCGCATAGGCTGCATTCAGGAGCTCCATCAGCGAACGGGCGCTGATCGGCCCTTTGAAATCGGTCTCGATCATCGTCGCGCCGACCATGAACGGGCCGTTGCCGCGCGGCACGATATAGATGGGAAAACGCGGATGCAGCAGGCGGACGGGGCGCGAAAGCGAGACCTCGTCGCTTTGCAGATAGAGCATTTCGCCGCGCACGCCGCGCAAATCGCGGATGCGACCGATGCTGGCAGCCCCCGTGCAGTCGACGATGTCGGAGAAGCTACCGTCATCCAGGTGTCCGTCGACAAAGGTGACGCCTTTTGCAGATAGATCGTCCTTCAATGATCGCAGGATCTCGCGGGGATCGAGATGCGCCTCCTGCGGAAAGAACAGGCCCAGGCGGAACCGGCCGGCAAGCGAAGGCTCAAGGGCGGCGATTTCGTCTTCGCCCACCCAGCGATGGCCTGTCGTGCGGCTGGCGAATCGCTTCAGCTCGTTTTGATCGCGGTTCGGCGCGACGACGAGCGTTCCGTTGCGGACGACCTTGCCCGGCAGAATCGCGTCCCATCGATCGGCGGAATCACCCCCGCGCTCGAGCACAGCCTCATCGGCACTTTCCCGCTCGCACCATGGCGCCAGCATGCCGCCGGCAAGCCAGGAGGCGGCGCGATGAAAATTCCGGCTTGGATCCGAGATCGTGACCTCTGCTCCGCGCCGGATCAGCTCGTGAGCGACCGTGAGGCCGGCAACGCCGGCCCCTTTGATGAGGATGCGCATGTCACTCGGCCGGCTGGGTAGGGGCTTCGACCGGCATATAGAGATCGCCGCCCTCCCGATATTTCGCCGCCATCGCTTCCAGCCCTTCCTTCTGTGCCTCCGCGCGAATGTCGTGCGAAATCCGCATCGAGCAGAATTTCGGGCCGCACATCGAGCAGAAATGCGCGACCTTGTGAGCCTCCTTCGGCAAGGTTTCGTCGTGGAAGCTGCGGGCGGTATCCGGATCGAGCGACAGGTTGAACTGGTCCTCCCAGCGGAACTCGAATCTCGCACGCGACAATGCGTCGTCGCGGACCTGAGCGGCCGGATGCCCCTTGGCGAGGTCGGCCGCGTGGGCGGCGATCTTGTAGGTGATGACGCCGGTCTTGACGTCGTTGCGGTCGGGTAGGCCGAGATGCTCCTTCGGCGTGACGTAGCACAGCATCGCCGTGCCGAACCAGCCGATCATCGCAGCGCCGATCCCGGAGGTGATGTGATCGTAGCCCGGTGCGATATCCGTCGTCAGCGGCCCAAGCGTGTAGAAGGGCGCCTCACCGCAGACGGCGAGCTGCTTGTCCATGTTCTCCTTGATCTTGTGCATCGGCACATGGCCGGGGCCTTCGATCATCACCTGGCAATCTTTTGCCCAGGCGATCTTCGTCAGTTCGCCGAGCGTTTCGAGCTCGGCAAACTGCGCGGCATCGTTGGCATCGGCGATCGACCCGGGCCGCAGACCGTCGCCGAGCGAGAAGGAGACGTCATAGGCGCGGCAGATGTCGCAGATTTCCTCGAAATGCTCGTAGAGGAAGCTCTCCTTGTGGTGATGGAGACACCACTTGGCCATGATCGAGCCGCCGCGCGAGACAATGCCGGTGACGCGGTTGACGGTGAGCGGGATGTAGTGAAGCCGCACGCCGGCATGGATGGTGAAATAGTCGACGCCCTGTTCGGCCTGCTCGATCAGCGTGTCGCGATAGATCTCCCAGGTCAGTTCCTCCGCGATGCCGCCGACCTTTTCCAGAGCCTGATAGAGCGGCACCGTGCCGATCGGCAGCGGCGAATTGCGGATGATCCATTCGCGGATATTGTGGATGTTGCGGCCGGTCGAAAGATCCATGACGGTATCGGCACCCCAGCGCGCTGCCCAGACCATCTTTTCGACCTCCTCCGCCATGGAGGAGGTGACTGCGGAATTGCCGATATTGGCGTTGATCTTCACCAGGAAATTCCGGCCGATGATCATCGGCTCGCTTTCGGGATGATTGATGTTGGCCGGAATGATCGCTCGGCCGCTCGCAACTTCCTGGCGAACGAATTCAGGCGTGACGTGATCGGGAATATGCGCGCCGAAGCTCTCGCCATCGCGGATCAAGGCTTCTGCCTTCGCCTTGCGGCCGAGGTTCTCGCGGATGGCGATGAATTCCATTTCCGGGGTGATGATGCCGGCGCGCGCATAGGCGAGTTGGGTGACGGCCTTGCCATCCTTGGCGCGCAGCGGCTGGCGCTTGGCCGGAAATTCCGGTGTCAGCCGTTCGCCGGTGGCGAAACCGTTGTCTTCGGGACGCACATGGCGGCCTTCATAAGCCTCGACATCGCCACGGGCGAGAACCCAATCGCGGCGCAGCTGCGGCAGGCCCTCTTCGATGCGGATATCTGCGCCTTCGACAGTATAGGGGCCGGACGAATCGTAGACGATAACTGGCGGCTCGCCCGATGTCGGATGGACGCTGATTTCGCGCATCGGCACGCGGATATCGGCATGGATATCCCCGGTGATATGGATTTTCCGAGAGGCCGGCAGCGGGCCGGTGGTGACGGTCGGAGTGAGGTTTTTTGCGGCAATGTTCATGGTGCGAGGCTCCAAGTTGCAGTTGGAGACCCAGTCAATCAGCCGGAATGATGAAAAGACGCCGACATGGAATCCAGGCGGGAATCCGAAGCCTCGAGCGCTTGCACCGTCCCTACGCCAGTATGAACTGGATCAGGTTCAACGGGTCACTGCGCCCACAACCGGCATAGCCGTATTGTTCAGCAGTATCTCAGCCCCTTGCCGGGACCCCCCTGGTGAATGTCAAAAGGCTATGCCTTACTCTTGTCCTCTGTCAACCCCGCAGCGGCGGTCGCATTTTCCGGGAGATTGACCATTGCCGCGCCCGTCGAATTGCAACTTTATCGTGCAGATCATCGTGCGGACTTGCCGCGCCTTAGTAACGTGGTGTGGTATTGCCGACAAAGCGATGGGGGCCAGTATGGGACAGCTTGCTCGCGGTATCGAGCCAGATCTTGCCGCCGAGGGCGCGCCAGCGGTGACAGAAGGCGAAGTCCTCGCTGAGATAGATCCCCGTTCCCTCCTCGACCATGCATTCGAACAGGGCGTATTGGGTGCTGGGCGAGCGTTTGGTGCTGGGATAGGCATGGATTGCGTTGTAGCGCAGCTTCGGATAGGCCGCGATCATTCTTTCTATGACGTTGCGCTTGATCAGAAGCATGCCGGTGCCTGCATAGACGGCGCTGACGAAATCGCCATCACGCTCTGCAACCTGGCCGACAAGTGGCGTGCCGACATAGTGAAGTGCGGCTGCCGCAAGTGTTTCGCCGTCTGCTGAATTGATGCGGGCCGCCGTCTGCCAATCATAATCCTTGATCGGATACATGGCGGCGACCACATCCTTATCGGCTTCCAGAAGCCTCATGACCTGATCGGGCTCGAAGCTGATGTCGGCGTCGATGAAGAGCATATGGGTCGCCGTCGTATCGTTCAGGAAGGACGAGACAAGCGTGTTTCGGCTGCGGGTAATCAGGGCGTCATTGCCGAGCAGAGCCAGCGTCAGCTGTATGCCCGCCTGCGCTCCCGTCTGCATCAGTGAGAAAATGGACTGCATGTAGTCCTTGGTAACGAGGCCGCCGAAGCAGGGGGTCGCTATGAAGATCAGCCGGTTCTCATTCATTCGCGATTTTCCCTCTCCGATGGCGCGAGTCGCCGGAATCTAGGAAAATTCAATATTTCTGTGTGTAGCGAATTATTGAATTTTATTGCTGATCTTTGCTCAAGCCGACCGGTCATTATGCCGTGGAATTCGCGATGGCCATATCATGACCAGATTGGGCTGCCACGGTCGTCATCGACCGCCGACATCGCGGTGGCCCTAGATGCGGTGACAGCCCTGACTGGTAGGCGTTCTCGTGAACAGGGACATCTTTGCGATCCCTACCTGTCCCGCCATGGCCTGCGGTCGCGAGTTGCATTTAAGCAACAGAGGCCAAGACTAACGCCCCAGCGCCCTTCATATAATTGACAAACATACGGGCTGTTTGTAAATCCAATACAGGACATAAGTTGTCTTACGGTCGAGCAATCGGCCGGATCGGTAGAGGCATTTCAAAACCTTTTACCGCGGGGGTAATCATGAAGGTTCGAGGGGACTCAAGCCAACATCAGGTGCGTATTTGCCGGGCTGCCCGGTCGTGTTTAGACCAAGCCGATCCCCAGGGCAGTGTTCCAGTTTTGCGCTCGCGGTAAAATAGAAATGCATAATACAACCAGGAGTTTAAAATGAACATCAAGAGCCTTCTTCTCGGCTCCGCTGCTGCTCTGGCAGCAGTATCCGGTGCCCACGCAGCAGACGCGATCGTCGCCGCTGAGCCGGAGCCGCTGGAATACGTTCGCATCTGCGACGCATACGGTGCTGGCTACTTCTTCATTCCGGGCACGGAAACCTGCCTCAAGATCGGCGGCCGCGTCCGTACCGAAGGCGAATGGTACGATGCCTACAACCCGAACAGCAAGAACGGTACGCTCTGGCATACCCGCGCCGAGCTGAGCGTCGATACCGCGACCGACACCGAATATGGCCCGCTGAAGACCAACACGGTCATCCGTTGGGACTGGAACGACGGCAACTCGACCTCCACCAAGCTGCTGTTCGCCAACATCAGCCTCGGCGGTTTCCTGGTCGGTAAGGCCGATTCGCAGTATAACTACTACATCGGCTATGCCGGCGACGTCATCAACGACGACGTGATCTATGACGGCCCGTACGAACTCAACCAGTTGACCTACACCTACGATGCCGGCAATGGCTTCACGGCTGTCGTCTCGGTTGAAGACTCGAACTCCAGCGGCTCCGGCGCCTCCTACGGCTCAAGCTGGTGGTCTGACGACAAGGGCAACCACTACGCTCCTGACGTCGTTGCCGGTGCCGGCTTCAAGTCTGGCGCATGGGGCTTCAAGGTCGTCGGCGGTTATGACTCCATCGTCGAAGAAGGCGCCATCAAGGCTCGCGTCGACGCTGACTTCGGTACCTTCTCGGCCTTCTTGATGGGCGGCTGGAACACGGACGGCGACAAGCTGAACAAGTACGCCGGCACCAACCTCGATCGTTCGGCTTGCCCTGTTAACGATGAATCGAAGTGCGGCTGGGGTGACTGGGCTGTTTGGGGCGGCGTTGGCGTTCCGATCAACGAAAAGCTGAAGTGGAACCTCCAGCTCGCCTACACCGACTCGAAGATTTTTGCCGCTACCACGAACGTCAAGTGGAACCCGGTCAAGAACCTGCTCATCGAGCCGGAAGTCTCCTACACCAACTTCGATTCTGTGAACCAGGATCAGTGGGCTGGTATCCTGCGCTTCGAGCGTAGCTTCTAATATTGAATTACCCGGCTTAGCGCCGGGTATGAGAAGCCTGACGTTCCAATCCGTCAGGCTTCTTCCATCGATCGGTTGACCTCCGATCAAAGCAAAGGATCTGGCTTTCCCTCCGGATCCTTTTTTATTTCCAGCTTTTGGCAATCGATTCAGCGCCCAGCAGAAGCTTAAGGCCGTTATCGTTGGTTCTCTTCACTTCAGAAGGGAAAACCGCTGTCTGCTTTTTCCGATATCGTCACATCGCGGTAATTGCCAGTTCCTGCGTCTGTGCCAGCGGGAACCAGGTCTTTAGCACCATCCTTATGAACATCTGTCCACACGGGACCAGTTCGAAACTGCCCCGGTCGAGCGTCCATTCGGTGATCAGGCCGCCGATGACCGCTGTCAGAGCGGAAGCAGCCGTATCCGGCGTCCACGGAGCCGGAAGCTTCGTCTTTTCATCCATCAGGGTGAAAATGCGTTCGAAATTTTCATGCATGTCGTGCCGGAACGAGCTCGCCCGGCTTGTCGTCCCGTCGCAAAATGCCATGTCGAGATGCATCATCACCTTCAACATGCTGCGCTTGCGCGGATCACCGTGAACGTCGTCGAATATCGCAGCTATCGTATCGGCAATCAGGTCGAGTGGATTGGGCGGCAGCTCCTTGGACATTCGCTCCGCCAATTCCTGAAACGGCTGCTGGGCCTCGTCGCGAATCGCGAACATCAACCCCTGCTTGTTCTTGAAATGCCAGTGTACTGCCCCCCGCGTGACACCGGCGGCTGCGGCTATCTCTTCCAGGCTGACATTCTCGTAGCCTTTGTCGAGGAACAAAGCCTTTGCAGACTGCAAAATCTCGCTCCTCGTTTCCGCCGCCTCCTCCTTAGTTCGCCTCATTCACCTCTCCACAGAAACCGATGTTCAAGCTGTGCCCCTCTTCTTGATATTCTTTATCCATCAATGCCGCTCAGTGCTGGAGCCCATATACCAGCAATGCTCAACAGAGTGGCGGAATTTATATATTCCCTAAAAATCGAGGAAGGAAATCGCAACAGGATGTTTTCGTCAAGCGTCTATAAGCCACGCGCAAGTTTCCTTGTGCAATTTCCCCGCGTTGGGAAGTGAAAATCGAAATGTGCAGATGCCGATATAGCCATGATGGCGACATACATATTGCTGGGGTGATCCCGGGTACGCCTGCTCTGGAAAAGATGCATCGGTCAAGTTGGGGCGCAAGATGCGTTTGATCGGCGGCGTTCGCAAGTCCATCCGCACATATCGATTGTGTTCAAGTCGCGTACGCATAAGCCATCTGAGTTCCTCTCAACGCTCGTATCTGGAGGCCCCCAATGACGAGCATCTACTCGATCTCATCGAGCAATTATTATCAATACCAGACCTCGCGCTCGACAGCGTCGACGGCTGACGATTCTATCGCATCCCTGCTGTCCGACAGCTCCTCCGGTAATTCGTCGGGCAGTTCTTCCGGCACGAATTCCTCTTCGTCTTCGGACGATCAGTCTCAGATCGCTTCGGCAGAACAGCTCGTCGCGCAGCTGATGAACATGATTCTCAATCTGCAGGCCGGCATCGGCAGCGATAATTCGACATCGGACTCCGACAGCAACTCCACCAGTTCGACGTCAAGTACTCAGCAGACTTCCGCAACCGGTAGCCAGGATGGCAGCCAAAGCGACATGATCAGCGCTATGGACACCAATGGCGACGGCAATATCAGCGAAGCGGAATTCGTGGCCGCACGCCCGTCGGAGGTCAGCGAAACCCAGGCGCAACAATTGTTCCAGAGCTTCGACACCGACAATACAGGTTCTCTCACCGAGGCGCAGCTCGCAAAAGCCATGCAGGCAGGCCATCACGGCCGTCCCGCACCGGGCGACGGGCA
Source organism: Martinezella dioscoreae (assembly GCF_009176305.1). Classification (GTDB taxonomy): domain Bacteria; phylum Pseudomonadota; class Alphaproteobacteria; order Rhizobiales; family Rhizobiaceae; genus Rhizobium; species Rhizobium dioscoreae. The sequence continues at coordinate 1,028,046 of NZ_BLAJ01000002.1, forward strand.
GATGAGCGAGGACGATCTCTCCACTGCATTTTCCTCCATGGACACGGACGGCGACGGTAGCGTCAGCGAATCCGAATTCGTGGCCGCCCGTCCTTCCGATGTAAGCGAGGACCAGGCAACATCGCTGTTCAAGAGCCTCGACACGTCCGGCGCCGGATCCTTGACGCAGAGCCAGTTCGAGCAGGCCATGAAGGCGCAGCAACCGCAGATGCCGGATTTCGGAAGCTTCTACGCGAACAATGAACAGGATCTGACGACGAGCGACTTATTGACGCTCTGATCGAGCCTGAACTTTCGCATTTCATCATGCGAAGTGCCGGCAAGCCCCGGGCAGGGAAGGTTGAAACTCCCGCCTCCGGGCGAGCCGGCTCTTTGTTTTTGCCTGATATTTTACCCGATAGATGCCTTTTGGGCTCGAAAAGAAAATTCGAAAACCTTCGACATGAAAGCGACGGAATTCGGCAAGTGCGGCGTTCAATCCTTGTGAGCCTGTGTTTGATGTCGAAGGATGATACGCTGACCGAGATGCTGCGATCTAAGTGGCGCCGCTTGCCGAAGTTGACGGCGAGGCAGGATTTGCCGGCCGAGAGTCCCGAGGCCCCGGTGTCATGGCGGTATCGCAGGAAACTGGAGCGGTAGCGATTGTCGATGAAATGGGATCGCGCGCCCAAGAGTGGCGACCCTGATGAGGACCTGCTCGGTCGCATCGCTGCGGGCGATGTTCCGGCGATGCGCATGATGATAACACGGCAGTTGCCGCGCATCGTTGCCGTGGCAACCCGCATGCTCGGTGATGCGACCGAGGCAGAGGATGTAGCGCAGGAAACATTCCTGCGCGTCTGGCGCAATGCGGGCGGCTGGCGCCAGGGCAATGCCCGCTTCAGCACCTGGGTGCACCGCGTAGCGACCAACCTTTGTTATGATCGCCTGCGGCGTCGCAAAGACGTTCTTGCCGAGCATCCACCCGATGTCGAGTATGAAGGGCCGGCGCCGGATGCGGGCTTGATGAGCGAGGACGATCCGTCCAGGCGCGTGGAACGGGCCATGCAGATGATCGCGCCCAGGCAGCGCGAAGCGATCATTCTGGTTTACTATCAGGCGCTGTCGAATGCCGAGGCAGCTGAGATCATGGACGTCAGCGTCGACGCACTGGAAAGCCTGCTTGCGCGTGGAAGGCGCTCCTTGCAGGCGCTTTTGTTGAAGGATGAGGGCGATGGTTGAGAATATCGCGGGTCCGATGAATGCCGATCGCTTTGAAGCGCTGACCGCGGCCTATGGCGGCGATATCGGCCGATGGCCGCAGGCTGAGCGGGCGGCCGCTCGGGATTTTGCCAAGAGCTCCACCGCCGCCGAAACGCTTGCGCGCGCGGCCGATCTGGATGCGTTGCTCGATACCTACGTCGTCAAGCCTCGCCATGCCGGCCTTGAAGAGCGAATTCTCGCAAAGCTCGTTCGCCGCCTGACGATAAGAAACTGGTTCCGCTTCGGCTCGGCCGGCATCGGCCTCGTGGGGGTCGGCATAGCCGGCGCGCTTGCCGGCAGCATCGCCATCGCCGTCTTGGCCCCGAGCTTGACGTCCGATACCTCAGTCGTCTCCGACGGAACCGCGACCATGTTCGGCGATATAGGGCCGGACGCGGGTGCAGCACAGCAGGACAGCCAATGACGGAACGCAGCTTTCGAATAGTGGTCATTTTTCTTTTGGTGCTGAATACGTTCCTGGTCGGAGCGTTGGCCGGTGGCGGGCTGACATGGATCCGCAAGACGCAGGCGCGGGCCGGAATGATGCCGCTCGCCGGCGAGCAATTGCCTTCGGCGAAGAAGAAGGCTCTGCGCGCTGCGCTCAACGAAGCCCGCAAGGACGAACGTCAGATCATTCTCGAGGCACAACAGGCCAAGGTCGACGCCGCCTCCATTCTTGGGCAGCCGACGTTGGATAAAGAGGCGCTCTCGGCCGCGCTGGCGAGGGCGCGCGATGCCGATATCGCCTTGAGGGCGAAGCTGGAGCAGCGTGCCGTCGATTTTGCGGCAGGGCTTTCCTACGACGAGCGTCGGGCGCTGGCGGAAAGCCTGGTCCGCCGCAGCATGCCTAAAGCCGCTGCCACAAAATGATCACACTTGCCGAGCGACGGATCGAAACCAGGCCTGCGTTAAAGGAGCATGTTTGATGCAGGAGTTGGCAAGGCCATGGCCCAGCAGTCCAATGATGTTTATGCCGCGCTCGCTCTTTCCCGTTTTGGGTTAGGGGCGGACCACAACGGCACCGCTTCGATCGCATCGGATCCGCGCGGCGCGTTGCTGGAAGAAATCACCGAGCGCTTCGTCCCGGTTCCGGTCGGGCCGCAGCTGCAATCGACGGCCGATCTTCTAGTTTCTCTCTACGCATTCCAGGAACAGCGCAAGGAGGCCAGACAGCAGGCCGCAGCCGCTGTCGCCGCCGTGCCGCAGGACAAGCAGATGCAAGGCCCGCAGCCGCCGCAGAAGCCGCAGCTACAACCTTCCGGCGCCACGGCAGAGCAGCCGAATAATCAGGTCCAGCCGAGTAACCAGGCCATGGCGGCTGTCATCGGCAAGGCAGTCGAGAAGTTGGAAAAGCCCGCAATGCCCTACCTTCCGCAGCAGGTCCTGCTGGCCGAAGTGGATGCCCGCTTCAACGGCACGATCCGGCAGCCATTGATCGGCTTTGGCGAGCGGCTTGCCATGTTCTGGGCAAACCATTTCGCTGTCGCCGTGTCGAAGAGCGAGGAGGTGCATATGATTGCCGGCGCCTTCGAGCGCGAGGCGATCCGGCCGCATGTCTTCGGGCGCTTCGCCGACATGCTGGTCGCTGTCGAGACCCATCCGGCTATGCTCGGTTATCTCGACAACCAGCAATCGATCGGGCCGAATTCCAAGGCCAATGCCAACAAGAAACGTGGTCTCAATGAAAACCTTGCCCGGGAAACGCTGGAGCTCCACACGCTTGGTGTCAACGGCGGCTACACGCAGGCCGACGTGACGACGCTCGCCAAGATCATCACAGGCTGGACGGTGGCGCGCGCCGAGGGCAAGCTCGGGACACCCGGCACCTTCGTCTTCAATGCCGGTGCCCACGAGCCCGGCGATCAGACGCTGCTCGGTCTCACCTATGCCGATAATGGCGTGGGGCAGGGGCGGGAAGCGCTGCGCGATCTCGCCCGCCATCCGGCAACAGCGCAGCATATCGCCACCAAGCTTGTCCGGCATTTCGTCGCCGATACGCCGCCACCAGGACTTGTGCAAACCGTTGCGGCGACCTTCAGCAAGACGGATGGCGATCTTTCCGCCGTCTATCGGGCGCTCGTCGGCTCCGAGGATGCATGGAACCCGACCCTGTCGAAAGTTCGCTCGCCAATCGAATTCATGACCGCGCTCTTGCGGGCAAGCGGCGAGACGCCGAAGCCGAATGTCATCCTCGGCGCCTTGACCGCGATGGGGCAGCCCTTCTGGGCGCCGGCCGGCCCCAACGGTTTTGCCGATACCGTCGATGTCTGGGCCTCCAGCGAGAGCCTCAGCATGCGCATGGATGTCGCCAATATGATCGCCAATGCGGTGCCGCCTCAGGTCGATCCTCGCAGTTTCGTGTCCGACAGCCTGGGGCCGCTTCTTTCGAATGAAACGTTGCAGGCGGTATCGCGCGCGGAAACCCGCAAGCAGGGCCTGATGATCGCTTATCTTTCCCCCGAATTTCAAAGGCGCTGACCATGACCTGCGAACTTATGACCCCCACCCGTCGTGCCGTACTTGGCGCCTCCGGCGCCTTGTTTGCCTGGGCCTTCATCCCGCGCTTCGCTCACGCCGCCGGCGGACGGGACCCGCGCTTCATCACCATCATCCTGCGCGGTGCGCTTGACGGTCTGACGGCTGTCCCACCCGTTGGCGATCCCGATTATCAGGCCCTGCGGCAGTCGATCGCCATGACGACGAGCGGCCCTGAGGCGGCTCTTCCGCTCGACAGCTTCTTTGCGCTGCATCCGTCGATGCCGAATTTCAATCGGCTCTATCGCGCGGGACAGGCGGCCGTCGTGCATGCCAGTGCGACGCCCTATCGCGACCGGTCGCATTTCGATGGTCAGGACGTGCTGGAGTCCGGTTACGAAATGCCCGGCCGCGTCGAATCCGGATGGCTGAACCGGATGCTCGAAGGACTGCCGAAGGGTGACAAGGTTTCACCGGGAGCTTCGGAGATTCGAGGTCTCTCGGTCGGCGCCAATGCGCCACTCGTCATTCGCGGCAAGGCGCCGGTACTCGGCTGGTCGCCATCGACCCTCCAACCGGTGAGCGACGACCTGCCGCCGCGGCTGATGGATCTCTACAATCACACCGACCCGCTCTTTGCGAAAATCCTTGCTGAAGGCATTTCGACCGGCAAGATCGCCGCTGGCCTCGATGTCAAGGCGAAGGGAGGTCCCGGCGATCCTACCGGCATGGAACAGATGGCGAGAGGGGCCGCGCGCCTGCTGGCTCAAGACGATGGCCCGCGCGTTGCGGCACTGGCTTTCGAAGGATGGGATACTCATGCCGGAGAGATCGATCGGCTGAACAAGCTGCTCGTCGGGCTCGATAATTCGTTTGCCGCCTTCCAGCAGGAGCTTGGTCCGGCCTGGAAGGATACCGCGATTCTTGTTGCGACCGAATTCGGCCGCACGGCGCAGGTCAATGGTACCCAGGGCACCGACCACGGCACCGGAACGGCGGCCTTTCTCGCCGGCGGCGCGATCAAGGGCGGCCGCGTGATCGCCGACTGGCCCGGTCTTAAACAGGCGCAGTTGCGCGACGGCCGTGACCTTGCCGCCACAACGGATCTGCGCGCTGTGGTCAAGGGGATCGCGGTCGATCTGCTTGGGGCGTCACCGACCCTGTTGACGCGCGATGTCTTTCCGGGCTCCGATCATGTCCTGCCAATGAAGGGGCTGATCGTGTGACCGGCGCGCCGGCGGCCGGCGTTAAGGGCCGCCAATAGAAATTACGTGAGGGCCGCATTGGGAGGAACGGCGCCGCTGCACCTTTCGCGCGCTGCGGAGAGGATGGCAACCACGCAGGCCAAGGCAAGCGTGATCGCGCCAAGCACCGGCAAGCTGCGATAGCCATAGCCGCTCTCGAGCAGTGCCGCACCGACACTGGCTGCAATCGCAATGCCGATGTTGAACCCCGAAGGAATGAGTGAGGAGGCAAGGCCCGGCGCATCGGCGGTCCACATCAGGATGCGAGCCTGGATAGGGGTGCCGATTGCAAAATTAAGCGCGCCCCAAACGAAGATCGCCACGCTCATCGGTAAAGGATAGGGGCTGACCAGGTAAAGAATGACGAGTATCGCGGACTGGATGGCGAGCATCGCGATAAGCGAGGGCATCAGCTTCCAGTCCGACAGCCTGCCGCCGATCACAACACCCAATGTCGCTCCAACGCCATTGAGCAGGAGAACCCAGGGAATGAGCATGACATCGAGGCCCGTTACTTCGCTCAGGAGCGGCGTTATGTAGGTGAACGGCACCATCTGGCCGATCATCAATGCGAGCATCATGATAAGGGACGTCCAGACCTGCTGACGGCCGAGAACGCGCACTTCGCCGCTCAAATGGCCGGATTGCTGAGATTCTGCTTTCGTTTGCGGAATCAAGACCCATATCGCGACCAATGCGAGGACACCGACCAAGGTCATCGCCCAAAACGTCATCCGCCATCCCCAAAGCCCACCGATTGCCGCGCCCAGAGGAACGCCGACAATATTGGAGACCGTCAGGCCTGCGAGGATCACGGAGACTGCACGCCCTCGAAACGCTTGCGGCACGAGGCCGACCGCAACCACCATGGCGATGCCGAAATAGGCGCCGTGGGCGACGGCAGTCGCAACACGGAAGAAGAGCATGGCGGCGAAGTCAGGTGCAAGCGCGCAGGCGATCTGACCCAGGCAAAAGGCGATCGTCAGAGCAATCAGAATGGTTCGGCGCGAAATCTGTCGTGTCGCCATGGTCAGGAGCGGCCCGCCGAGGGCAATCCCCAGCGCATAGCCGGAAACCAGATAGCCGGCAAAGGGGATCGAGACATCAAGACCCTGTGCCACGTCCGGAAGGATGCCGGCAATGACAAACTCGGTCGTGCCGAAAGCAAACGCAGCCAGAAACAATGCGAAGAGGGGTAAGGGCACGTCCAGCTCCGATATAAAGGAATAAGGATTTCTTTATATCGACATGGGGGATACATCAAGCACGAGTTATCGTCGGTGACATTCTTCACATAATGCCAGTTCTTTCGACGGGCTTTCAGCCGGAGAGACATGCACCAATTCGGGGTGCGATCGCTTGACAAGCGAAGAATGTTTGTGAAGTTTGACTGTTATGAGTGAGGTGGCTGATTGGTTATCTTATACAAGTCCGATCAGTCGGAAAAACGCTGCCGAGGCAGTGTTTGAGGATATTCGTTCGGCAATAACATCGGGACGGTTGGCGGTCGGGACACGGCTGCCCGCCGAGTCGCAGCTTGCGACGCGTTATGGTGTCAGCCGTCCGATCATCCGCGAAGCGCTCCGCTCGCTTCAGACGCTCGGCCTCACCCAGACGCGCACCGGCAGCGGGACCTACGTTCTGACCTCCACTCCCGGTCCGGAACTCCGCTATGGCGGTTATTCCGCCCGCGACCTGATCGAGGCGCGTCCGTTTATCGAAGTCCCGGCGGCAGGTTGGGCGGCGCTACGGCGCACGGAACAGCAGCTGGCGCGCCTGCTTGAACTTTGTGATGAGATGGACGGGGAAGAAGACCCATTGAAGTGGGTAACTCTGGACTCGGAATTCCATTCCATGATTGCCGAATCCTCCGGAAATGCCGTCTTTTCCAAGATCGTTTCCGACGCCCGCGACGCACTGATGCGCCAATCGGAGTTGGTCAACATGATGGCGCAGCGCCGCGTGGCGTCGAATGTCGAGCACCGCCGCATCGTCGAGGCGATTGCGGCGGCCTCGGAGCAGGAGGCCATCGCGGCGATGGAGGCCCATCTCGGTCAGGTCAAGCGCGTGGTGACCACGATCATCGGCGAGGGGCAACAGCCTCATTGAGAGCAATCGGCAGGTTGGCGAGCCGTTCCGGCCGTAGCGCCTCGAAAAGCTCTTCCGCGGTCAGATATCCATGATCCAGCACGATTTCCGGCACTGTGCGTCCTGTTGCCAGCGCCTCGCGAGCAACTTTGGTCGCCGCCTGGTAGCCGATCAAAGGATTGAGCGCTGTCGCAAGGCCAATCGATTCCTGCAGGCGTTGTGCCATCAGAGCCGGATTGGCCGTGATACCGTCAACGCAGCGTTCGGCTAGGATATGGCAGGCGGCGGTCAGATGCATGATGCTTTCCGATAGCGAGCGCACAATGATCGGCTCGAAGGCATTGAGCTGCAGTTGGCCCGCTTCCGCCGCCATGGTCACGGTAATGTCGTTGCCGATGACGGAGAACGCCACCTGGTTGACCATTTCCGGGATCACCGGATTGACCTTGCCGGGCATGATGCTCGAACCTGCCTGCATGGCAGGCAGCGTGATCTCGCCGATGCCGGCGCGAGGCCCGGAAGAGAGCAAGCGCAGGTCGTTGCAAGTCTTGGATAGCTTGACTGCGACGCGCTTCAGTACACCGGAGAGATGGACGAAGGCGCCAGGGTCCTGCGTTGCTTCGATGAGGTCGCTTGCGGTGACCAGCGGACGGCCCGTCAGCCGGGCGAGGTGGGAACAGGCAAGGGCGGCATAGCCGACAGGTGCATTGAGGCCGGTGCCGATGGCGGTGGCGCCGAGATTGACCTCATGCAAAAGGGCCGCCGATTCGATCAGGCGGGATCGATCTTCCCCGAGCATGACGGCAAAGGTCCTGAATTCCTGGCCGAGCGTCATCGGCACGGCATCCTGTAGCTGCGTGCGGCCGATCTTCAGAATGCCGTCGAATTCCTTGGCCTTGCGTTCGAAGGCCTCCTGCAGCGTCTCCATTGCCGCCGCCAGATTGTCGATCGCTTCGATCAGCGCGACATTGACGGCTGTCGGATAGGCGTCGTTGGTGGATTGGCTGAGATTGACGTGGTCGTTCGGATGAAGGTGAGCATAGTCGCCCTTGGCATGGCCGAGCAGTTCGAGCGCGCGGTTGGCGATGACCTCATTGGCGTTCATGTTGGTAGAAGTGCCGGCGCCGCCTTGAATCACATCCACGACGAACTGGTCGTGAAGCTCGCCGGCGCGGATTTCGCGGCAGGCGCGCACGATGGCGTCGAGCCTTTCCTTGCTGAGCAAGCCAAGTTCGTGATTGGCAAGAGCCGCTGCTTCCTTGACGAAGGCCAGGCCCCGAATGAGATGTGCATAGCGGCCGATCGGTGTTCCCGTGACCTGGAAATTCTCAACCGCTCTTGCCGTATGTACCCCCCAATAAACCTCAGCTGGAATATCCTTTTCGCCCAGCAGGTCATACTCGCTTCGCGTCTTGACCACATTATCCTCCTATGGTCGAAATCAAGCTATATCTGTCAAGCTGTATGACAGATTTTGAAATCTGTTATCCGTTCGCTCCTGCCACGTCAATAAGTGCTGCCCGGCTTGACCTGCGGGCTTTTCTATGTCTAAGAGAAAATCTGTCATACAGCATTACAGCATGACCGGCGATCGCTAGGCTTGATCGGCGGCCAGATTAAGGCAGCGGCATCCGGTCGGGTGCAAAATCACCCGGATCCGCCGCCCATGGACAAACGGCTCGAGGGAGGAGCAATGTCAGTCGAACCTATTCAGAATATTCCGGCGGATCGCCGGCCGCCGGTCAATGAGGATCTTGGCTACCACAAGGCGTTGAAGCCGCGGCAGATCCAGATGATCGCCATCGGCGGCGCTATCGGCACCGGTCTCTTCCTCGGCGCGGGCGGACGCCTTGCCGCAGCCGGGCCAGCGCTCATCTTCGTCTACGCGCTCTGCGGCTTCTTTGCCTTTCTGGTGCTGCGCGCGCTCGGCGAACTCATTATGCACCGCCCGAGCTCCGGCTCTTTCGTTTCCTATGCCCGCGAATTCTACGGCGAGAAGATGGCCTTTGCCGTCGGCTGGATGTACTGGCTGAACTGGGCCATGACCTCGGTTGCCGATGTGACGGCCGTCGCCCTCTACATGAATTTCTTCAAGCATTACGTGCCCTGGCTTGCGGGCATCGATCAATGGGTCTTCGCGCTGATTGCGCTGATGGTCGTGCTGGCCATGAACCTTCTGTCGGTGAAGGTCTTCGGCGAGCTCGAATTCTGGTTCAGTCTGGTGAAGGTTCTGGCGCTGGTCAGCTTTCTCGTCATCGGCATCTATTTCGTCGTTTCCGGTACGCCGATTGCCGGTCACTCGGCGGGGTTCAGCATCATCAGCGACAGTGGCGGCTTCTTCCCCAACGGCATTTTGCCGGCCTTCGTCATCATACAGGGCGTCGTCTTCGCCTATGCATCGATCGAGCTGATCGGCACGACCGCCGGTGAAACTGAAGATCCACGCAAGGTCATGCCAGGCGCGATCCGCACGGTGGTCGCCCGTCTGTTGGTCTTCTATGTCGGCTCGGTCCTGCTTCTGTCGCTGCTTCTGCCTTACACGGCCTACAAGGCCGGCGAGAGCCCCTTCGTCACCTTCTTCGGGACGATCGGCATTCAAGGTGCTGATATCATCATGAACCTCGTCGTGCTGACGGCAGTGCTGTCCTCACTCAACGCCGGCCTTTACTCCACCGGCCGCATCCTGCATTCGATGGCGGTTTCGGGCTCGGCACCGGCCGCGCTCGCCAAGATGAACAAGGCAGGCGTCCCCTATGGCGGCATTGCGGTGACGGCTGTCGTGACTGTCATCGGCGTGGCGCTGAACGCCGTCGTTCCGTCGGCCGCTTTCGAGATTGCGCTCAATCTCTCAGCGCTCGGCATCATCTCGGCCTGGGGCGTGATTGTATTGTGCCAGCTGAAGCTCTGGAAGTTGTCGCAACGGGGCGAGATGGCCCGGCCGGATTTCCGCATGTTCGGTGCGCCCTATACCGGCATCCTGACGCTCGTCTTCCTGTTTGCGGTGCTGGTGCTGATGGCGCTCGATTATCCGGTCGGCACGTGGACGATCGCCTCACTGATCCTGATCGCGCCGGCTCTTGTGATCGGCTGGTATCTGTTGCGGGATCGGATCTATCGGCTGGCAGCCGAGCGGGGCCAGTCGTGACGGCTGGGCAAGTCAATCCGCTGGTGGCAGTCATTGCCACCGGCGGCACCATTGCGAGCGAGCGCACCGATAGCGGCGCCAGCATACCGTCGCTGACGGGAGAGAGCCTGTTGGCACTGCTCCCGGATATGCCTGTCGATCTCAGGCCCGTCGAGCTGATGGCAAAGGATTCGGCGAGCCTGACGCTCGCCGACATGCAGGGGATCAGCGACAAGGTCGGCGAATTGCTTGCCGATGATGCCATCAACGGCATCGTCATCCTGCATGGCACGGACGCTATGGAAGAGACGGCGTTGCTCGTCCATCTGCAGCACTGCCTGAGCAAGCCCGTCGTATTTACCGGCGCGCAATTTACCGCAGATCACCCCATGGCCGACGGGCCGGCCAACCTTGCTGCTGCCGTTGCCGCAGCCGTCGATCCTGCAAACGCGAGGCGTGGCGTGCTCGTCTGTTTCGGCGGCCGCCTGCTGCCGGCTTGGGGCCTCTATAAGCATTCTTCGGATAGTGCCGATGCGTTCCGTCAATCGCGGCCGCTCGAAAATCCGCCAAGTCCGCGGCTTGCGGCGGCGCTCGATAATGTGCGGATTGATGTCGTCGCAATCTATCCTGGCTGTGACTCGGTGCATGTGGATGCAAGCCTGAGGGCAGACGCCCATGGCATCGTTCTGGCGGCTCTCGGTTCCGGCAATGCCAATCCGCGTCTGGTCGAGGCTGTCAGGCGCTGTGCCGATGTCAGCGTACCCGTCGTGGTTTCCAGCCGCGTACCGGAAGGCTTGCTCGTTTCAAGCTATGGCGGTGGCGGTGGCGGCCATGATCTTGCGGCGGCCGGTGCAATCCACTCCTCCACACTGCGACCGGGGCAGGCGAGAGTTTTGCTGGCAGCCCTGGTTGCCTCTGGAGCCACTGCGGACGTCGTCAAGCAGGCATTCTCTGATTTCGCAGACGTGAAGTCCTGAGCAAGGGCTTTCGCGGAAAAGTAATCTTGTGTCGTTGGATTCAGCGGGCTTGAAATCAGATCCGTTACGCTGCATATACATATGGATATGCAAGGAGGGAGGTTAGCATGCGCCATCTCCGAGATAACGAACCTAGTCCGCCACGAGAAGCCAAGCTGTTTCGTAACAACAAGAGTCAGGCCGTACGCATCCCGGCTGACTTCGAGCTTCCTGGCGATCGAGTGATGATTCACCGGGAAGGAGATCGGCTTATTATCGAGCCGGTGCGCCGCAAGAGCTTGCTTGACGTTTTGGCAAGTTTGGAGCCTCTCGGACCAGAGGATCAGTTTCCCGATATAGATGATACTCTGTTGCCAGCGAAGGAAATCGAGCTTTGAATAAGCTCTACATGCTGGATACCAATATCGTATCCGAACTTGCGCGAAACCCGCAGGGTACCGTTGCCAAGCGCATCGCAGATGTCGGGCCGAATGCAATTTGTGTCAGCATCGTTACAGCCGCAGAGTTGCGCTATGGCTGCGCTAAAAAGGGATCGCCGAAATTGCTGGCACAGATCGAGGCCATCCTGGGAAGCATACCGGTGCTCGCGCTCGATGTCCCTGCCGATGCCGAATACGGAGCCATTAGGGCCGAGCTGGAAGTTGCTGGCAAATCCATCGGCCCAAACGACCTGCTGATTGCTGCCCATGCTCGTGCGCTGGAGGCGGTCCTGGTAACAGCTAATATCGGCGAGTTTAAGCGCGTCCGCGATCTCCGTGTCGAAAACTGGCTGGATTGAGCGTCGGGCCGGCCGTTAATGACGGCGCGGCCCGAACATCGTTGCATCTATCTTCGTCAAGCCTGATGCGCAGCCTTGGCGACGACGACGGGGATCAAGAGGTCGCCCCAATTGCCGTTACCGCCATGGTGGCGGGCCGAGCGGACGAGCTCGACGGAAACGCCGGCTTCGACCGCATTCATGACCGCCTGGTTGAGGCGATGCAGCTCATTGGCCAGCATGCGGATGACCGCCTGCTGATCGGCATTCATGGTGAGAGATTGCTCCTCAGCTCTCTCGCGAACGCGTGCTATCGATGCCATGTCATTCTCCTCCTAAGATCCTGATATCACTCTGCTGCCGGTTTGAATTGGGCATGCTCGGTCGATCCGTGCATGGCGGTGGTGGACGACTGGCCGCCGGTGATTGCCAGCGAAACCGCATCGAAATAGCCGGTGCCGACTTCGCGTTGATGCTTGGTGGCGGTATAGCCATTGGCCTCGGCTGCAAATTCCGCCTGCTGCAGCTCCGAATAGGCGGCCATCTGGCGAGCCTTGTAGCCGCGGGCGAGCTCGAACATGCCGAAATTCAGCTGGTGGAAGCCGGCAAGCGTGATGAACTGGAACTTGTAGCCCATGGCGCCTAGTTCGCGCTGGAACTTGGCGATCGTCGCGTCATCCAGGTTCTTCTTCCAGTTGAAGGACGGCGAGCAATTGTAAGCGAGCAGCTTGCCGGGATGGATCCGATGCACGCCCTCGGCAAATTTACGCGCCTGCTCCAGATCCGGCTTCGACGTCTCGCACCAGATGAGATCGCAATGCGGCGCATAGGCGACAGCACGGGCGATGCAGGGTTCGATGCCGTTCCTGACCTGATAGAAGCCTTCGACCGTGCGGCCGGCGTCGTAGTCGACGAAAGGTTGGTCGCGCTCATCGATGTCCGAGGTCAGAAGCTTCGCGGCCTCGGCGTCGGTACGCGCAACCACGAGGGTCGGCACGCCCATGACGTCGGCCGCAAGCCGTGCCGCGTTGAGATTGCGGATATGGGCCGCCGTCGGGATGAGGACCTTGCCGCCGAGATGGCCGCATTTCTTCTCAGATGCCAGCTGATCCTCGAAGTGGACGCCCGCAGCCCCCGCCTCGATATAGGCCTTCATGATCTCGAAGGCATTGAGGGGACCGCCGAAGCCCGCTTCGGCATCGGCGACGATCGGAGCAAACCACGTGTCGACGGAAAGCCCTTTGCCTTCCGCGGTCTCGATCTGGTCGGCTCTTTGCAGCGTGCGGTTGATGCGCTTGGCCAGCTCCGGGCCTGCATTGGCCGGATAGAGCGATTGGTCGGGGTACATGGCAGATGCCGTATTGGCGTCGGCGGCAACCTGCCATCCCGAGAGATAGATCGCCTTCAGGCCGGCGCGGACCATCTGCATGGCCTGATTGCCCGAGAGCGCACCGAGCGCATTGACGAAATCCTCCTCGTGGATGAGCTGCCAGAGGCGGTTAGCACCCATCTCGGCCAGTGAATGACGGATGCTGACCGATCCGCGCAGCCGCTCGACATCCGCGGCCTTGTAGGGGCGCTCGATGCCATCGAAACGCCCGGTTGGTGCGCTGGGAACCAGTTTGTAAAAATCTGTCATGCTATTCTCCCGGTACTTCCTCTTGATCCTTCGATCGATCTCCGTTGCACGACTATTTTTACAATATCAATGCTGCAAGGGCGAGAAAAACTGGAAAATGCCGTTAGATAAAAGGGTTATGATGTGTTACTGTTGACATTAGTCTTCGGTAAAATTGTAAATCTTGTAAAAATCTTGCTGATGAGAGCTTTGTAAAAGGTATGACACATGGTTGAGCGCAAGATCTTTGCAGGTCCGAAGGTTCGGCGCATTCGCATGGGCCTCGGTCTGACACAGACGACGATGGCGCAGGCGCTCGATATCTCGCCATCCTATCTCAACCTCATCGAGCGCAACCAACGGCCGCTGACCGTGCAGCTGCTGTTGAAGCTGTCGGCGGTCTATAAGGTCGACCTCGACGAGCTGCAGGGCGGAGAGGCCGGCAGTGCAGGGCAATTGCGTGAAGTTTTTGCCGATCCGCTGCTGTCAGGCGAGATCCCTGGGGATCAGGAGCTGATCGAGCTCGCCGAGGCCGCGCCGAATGCGGCAAACGGCATGATCCGGCTTTATCGCGCCTATCGCGAGCAGGCGGCAAGGTTGTCCGATCTCGCCGAGCTTCTGGGCCGCGAGGGCCGGGTTGCCGAGGTCGCCGGACCGCGACTGCCGCTCGACGAGGTTCACGATCGCCTGCAGTCGCGTCCGAATTTCTTTGCCCGCATCGAAGATGCTGCGGAAACCTTCCATGAACGCCTGTCGCCCGGCGACGACCTGGCGGGCGCATTGAAGGCATGGCTAAAGGCCGAGCATGGCGTCGCGGTGCGCCTGTTGCCAGTGCATGCCATGCCTGGTTTGCGTCGTCGCTACGACCGGCATTCGATGCGGCTTTTCCTGTCGGAGCGTCTTTCGCCCTTCGATCAGATCCGGGAGATTGCGACTGAAGTCTCTCTTTTGGCCCTGCGTCAAGAGATCGCCGCCGAACTCGATGCTCTCGCGCTTTCGACGCCTGAGGCCAATCGCATCGCCCGTTTCGAGCTGGCGCGCTACGCTTCCCATGCGCTTCTGATGCCGTATGGCGCCTATCTCTCGGCAGCGCAGCGACTGCATTATGATATCGATGGTCTGAGTGCCCGTTTCGGCGTTTCTTACGAGCAGGCCGCCACGCGGCTGACCAGCCTGCAGCGCCCCGGCGCATCCGGCATTCCGTTTTTCCTGACGGAGATCGATAATGCCGGCCATCGTCTGCGCAAGGCTGGCGCCCAAGGCTTTCCACAGGCGCGTTTCGGTGGCGCCTGTCCGAAGCTCAATATCCATGCCGCTTTCACCCAGCCCGGCCAGATATTGGTGGACGCTGCCCAAATGCCTGACGGGGGCGGCTTTCTGACAATCTCGCGAACGATCGAGGGGCCGCGGGCCGATTTCGGCGAAAGGGTGCGCCGCACCGCACTTCTGATCGGCTGCGATATCTCCCATCGCGACGAGGTGGTCTATGGGAAGGCGCTGGGTAGCAATCAGGTCATGATCGGTCCTGCCTGCCGCCTATGCGAACGGCAGGGCTGTCTGGCGAGAGCCGAACCGCCGGTCACGCGCCCACTTGGCCTCGAT
The DNA here is from genome assembly GCF_009176305.1 of Martinezella dioscoreae. Taxonomy (GTDB): domain Bacteria; phylum Pseudomonadota; class Alphaproteobacteria; order Rhizobiales; family Rhizobiaceae; genus Rhizobium; species Rhizobium dioscoreae. The sequence goes on from NZ_BLAJ01000002.1 coordinate 1,043,173, forward strand.
GAAATGGCGGCTGGTCTGAGTGTGTTCGATTTTCAGTGATTGCATTGATTGTCACCATCGGGAGAGGGCGAGAACGCCGCCTTGAGGCGTGGGTGCGGCCTCGTTGAGATGAGAATTGAGAAATCTTACAGGAAGATGCGAGCGATCGCCAAGCGCCGCTTTTCGCGCCTGAAAGCCTGATGCCCCGCTCGCGTCCCAGCTTTCAACGCGAATGGGATCGGCAGATCACCTCGGCCCGCGTCGGTGACCCGGAGCGCCCCCCAAACGACTCGCACTTGATGGCAGCGGCGATAGAGGAAAAGCGGATTGCGTCTGCCGGCGCCATTCCTTCCGCGATTGCCAGAGCGAACGCGCCGTGAAAAATGTCGCCGGCGGCAAGCGTGTCGACGGCCTTGATGGAAATAGTCGGGCAATGCGTGACGGTATTGTTTTGCTCGTCGAACCAGTGACTGCCCGCTGCACCCGCCGTTACGCAGATGAAGGCATGGTCGAACCGTTGTTTCAGACGCCGCGCCATCTCGGGCACATCGCTTGTTCCCGCGATACGCTGTGCGGCTGGCTCCGAAAAGATGATGTGGGTCGCTTCCGGCGCCAGCTCCTCGATGACGCCGTCAGGAGCCACGTCGCCGTCTAGAATGGCTGGCCTGCCCATGGCTCTTGCGGTCTTGAGAACTTGCAGCGCCAACGCCGGCCAGCGGACGTCGACGAGTACGGCATCGAAGGCGGCGATCTCGTCGGCCGAGAATGCCTTGACGGTGTGGTGCAGTTCCGGATCGTAGAAGGGAACGATCAGTCTTTCGCCGTCATCGTCCACCAGGATGGTCGAGACGGCAGAGCGTGCGCCCTCTATGCGCGACATGCCTCCGACGTCGATGCCGGCGGCGTCCAGATCGCGGATAATGCGCTCGCCGGTATCGTCGCGGCCAACGGCACCCCACAGGCTTGCCTTGCCGCCGAGCCGGATAATGGCATAGGCTGCGCTGGAGGCCATGCCTTCCGCGATCTGCAGCATGTCGTAAGGCAGAACCTTTCCCTGACCCTGCGGAAGGGTGCGGACGCGAAAAAGCGTATCGAGAACGGCAGCGCCGACACAAAGGACGTGCCTGGCCCTACCGGCCGGTGGATCGAAGATGGACAGAGCGCTCAAAGCCGCTTTCCGCTCGCCTTGTCGAAAAGATGGATGCTGGCCGGGTCGATGCCGATTTCGATCTTGTCGCCGAAGCGGATGTTGAGCCGCTCGCGGAACAGACAGGAGATGTCTTCCCCGCCGCAGTCGAGCTTGGCATAGATCTCAGATCCGGTGCCTTCGACAATGCCGACCCGAGCCGGTAAGCCGCCGAGGGCAGCTCGGATATGCTCGGGCCGGACACCGTAGACGAGTGGGTGCCCACCATGCTGCGCGATCGGAAAGCCTTCCGGCAAGGGCAGGATCAGACCTCTGTCGCTGCGGAAGACGCCCTCCTCAATCCTGCCGTCGATGAAGTTCATTGAGGGTGAGCCGATGAAGCCGGCGACGAAGAGGTTGGCCGGACGATCGTAGAGATCGAGCGGCGCGCCAACCTGTTCGATGAGGCCGCCATGCAGCACGACGATTTTGTCCGCCATGGTCATCGCCTCGACCTGGTCATGCGTCACGTAGATCGTCGTCGTGCCAATGCGCTGATGCATGGATTTGATCTCGCCGCGCATCTGGACGCGCAGCTTTGCATCGAGATTGGAGAGCGGTTCGTCGAACAGGAAAACTTGAGGATCGCGGACCAGTGCGCGGCCCATGGCGACGCGCTGGCGCTGGCCGCCGGAAAGCTGACGAGGCAGGCGGTCCAGCAGATTTTCCAGGCCAAGGACGGCGGCCGCCTTCTGCACTTTAGCGGCGATTTCCGAAGCCTCTGCCTTTTTCAGCTTTAGCGCAAAGCCCATGTTTTCGGCGACCGTCATATGCGGATAGAGCGCGTAGTTCTGGAAGACCATCGCAATGTCGCGGTCGCGCGCCGGCAAATGGCTGACTTCGCGCCGACCGATATGGATCTCGCCGTCGCTCACCTCTTCAAGCCCGGCAATCATGCGCAGCAGTGTGGACTTGCCGCAGCCCGAAGGGCCGACGAGGACGACGAATTCGCCGTCGGCGATATCGACGCTGATATCGTGAATGACCTTTACCTGGCCGTAGCGCTTCTGGATGCTCTGTATATTGACGGGTGCCATGAATGTGATCCTATCCAAAAGATAAAGGCTGCGTCACTTGACGGCGCCGGCTGTTAGACCGGCGATGATCTGTCGTTGTGCGAACATCGTCAGCACGAGCACCGGCAGCGTCACGATCAGGGCGGCAGCAGCAAGCGGTCCCCAGCTCACCTGCTCGAAGGAGAGCATGTTATAGACGGCCACCGGCAGCGTGCGGGTCTCGCGGCTCGCAAGCACAATGCCGAAGACGAAATTGTTCCACGAGAAGATCACCGACAAAATGAAGGCGACGACGATGCCGGGCCGGGCGATGGGCAGAGCGACGAGCCGGAAGACCTGCCACGGTGTCGCGCCGTCGATGCTTGCCGCCTCCTCCAGTTCCATCGGGGTCGTTTCGAAATAGCCGATCATGATCCAGACGACGATCGGCACGGTGACGACGAGATGGATGATGATCTGCGGCCAGAGCGTTCCGAGCAGATTGAGCCATTGGAACAGCAGGAACAACGGGATGAGGAAGGATAGGCCGGGCGTCATGCGGGCGATCATGATGACGATGGCGGATTTCTCAGCCTTCAGCCGTGCAATGCCATAACCGGCCGGCACGCCGATGATGAGTGCGAGTAGGGTCGCTGCCCCCGTCACGAGAATGGAGTTCCAGAAATAGAGAAAGAAGTTGTTTTCCTGGAAGACATTGACGTAGTTCGTCCAGGCGAAACGATCGGGAATAAGGATCGGCGGATAGGCGCCGTTGTCGATCTCGTATTTCAGCGACAGCGAGATCATCCAGAGGAAGAACAGAATAACGGGCGAGACGATGACCAGGGCCACGAAGAATAGGCCGATACGGTTGAGTGTCGAACGCTTCATCTCAATGTCCCTCCGCGTCGGTCCATTTCGTCCGCTGCCGCATCATCAGGAGCATGAAGGAAAGCGCGACGATGAGGATGAAGAACACCACAGCCATGGCCGAGCCATAGCCGATGTCGTAATAGGAAAAGGCGGTGTTGTAGAGATAGATGTTGATCGTTTCAGATGCCGTTCCCGGGCCACCCTGCGTCATCGCATAGATAATGTCGAAGCTCTTGATCGCGTCGATACCGCGGATGATGACGGCGATCATCAGGAAAGGCGAGATCATCGGCAGGGTCAGATAGCGGAACTTCTGCCAGGCATTCGCACCGTCGATTTCGGCGCTTTCATAGGGTTCGCGCGGCACGGAGGCGAGACCGCCGAGCACGATCAGCATGACCAGCGGCGTCCATTGCCACACCTCGACGAGGACAAGCGAGGGGATGACGCTCGCTTGATTGTAGATCCACTCCTGCGGTCCGATACCCACAAGCGAGAGCAGGTAATTGAGCACGCCGAGCTGCGGGTGAAACATCATGGTCCAAACGAGCGCCACCGCGACGGGAGTTGCCATCATCGGCATGACGAAGATGCCGCGCAGGAATCCGCGCAGCGGAAAGTTTGCATCGAAGATCAGCGCCGCCAGCGTTCCGAAGATCAAGGGGCCGACGACGGAGAGCACGGTATAGAGAACCGTGTGCCAAAGGGATTCCCAAAATCGTACATCGGTCGCCAGCCGGACATAGTTGTCCCAGCCGACGAAACTCTGCGATTGACCGAGCGTCCACTTGTTCACGCTCATCCAGAGGGTGAAGACCCAGGGGAAGACGATGACAGCGGCAATGACGATCAATGCAGGAATGACAAAGGGCCAGTAGTTGGTAGCAAGCCGTTGCGGCTTGCTCCTTCCTTTGGTTGCCTTCGCGGCGGTATCTTCGATGCTCACGGAAGCCATCATCCCTCGCTTCGTGCCAGAACAGGCTCGAACTGGGCGGTTGCCGTCTTCAGTTCGGCTGCCGGATCTGCGCCGCCGATCATGTTTGTCAGCGCGACACCATAGATGTCGCGGAACTCGGTGACCGGGATGATGACGGGTAGCGCCAGCTGGGAGACCTTGGCGGAGCCAGCGACGGCATCGAGCCAGGCACCCGGCATTTTCACACCTTCGCGAACCTTCTGATCCTCCAGAATGGATTGACGGAAGGGAACGCCTGCACCGGCCTGCAGAAGACGCGCGCCCATGTCGTGCGAGATCGCCCATTGGCAGAAGAGATAGGCGGCTTCCTTCTTCTGACTGGCAGCAGTCACGCCGATGCCGTCGCCGGTCGTCGCAGCTGCCTGTGCGTTCGGCCCTTTCGGCATGACGCCGTAGCCGACCTGGCCGACGACGCGGGATTTTTCCGGATTTTCGATGGGCGGCGCAAAGCCGACGCCATCGACCCACATGCCGATCTTGCCTTGCAGGAAGGCTGATTGCGCTTCCGCCCAGTTGAAGCCGGAAACACCCGGAGGTGCCGATTTCGTCATCAGGCGTTGATAAAGCTTGGCGGCGTCGACGGCGCCCTGCGATTCCGTCTGCAGCTTGCCGTCGGCCGAAAGCGGCGTCGTACCGTAGCCGAGCATGAAGGTCGTCCAGACCGGGGCGTTGGCATTCTTCAGGCCGCGGGCGACGAAGCCGTAAGTGTTGGTCGATTTGTCCGTCAGCGCCTCGGCGGCTTTCGCCATATCTTCGAAGGTTTCGGGATAGGCCAGGCCCTTCTTCTCAAACAGGGCCTTGTTCCAGTAGACGATCCAGTAGTCCACCGAGAAGGGCAGGGAGCGCATGACGCCTGCGGAATCCTTGGCGAACTTCAGCCCGGCCTCGGCGAAATCGCTTTCCGTCAGCGAGGGATCGGTGAGCGACGGGTCCTTCATGAAGCCGCTGATATCGGCGAGCCAGCCGCCCTTTTCGAACTGGCGCTTCTGGACGTGGTAACTCAGGTGCACGACGTCGAAGCTCGGCTTGCCGGAGCTGAGCTCGATGGTGGTTTTCTGGCGCTGCTGCTGCTCGGGTGTCGCCTCGGCATTGACCTTGATGCCGGTCAGGGCTTCGAACTCGCTTAAGTATTTGAGGATCGTTTCGCTGCGCGGGCTCTTGACCAGATTGACTTCGAGCGTCGTGCCGGCAAAGCGCTTCCAGTCGACGGCTGCCGAAGCGGTGCGGACACCGAGAAGGCTTGCCGCGCCGAATGCAGCCGTGCCGGCCATGAAGCCGCGACGTGTCGGATTGAAAAGTGACGATGACATTGCGTTCCTCCTCCTTTTGGCCGAAAATCTCCTCATTCGCGGCCTGTTATCCAAAGCTATTTACATCTTTAATGCGCGATCCCGGGCTCCGCCGATGTGGGCGACCAGCGCGGTAACCGCCTCTTCGGCGGATCGTCGCTGGATGGCCTCAAGCACTTTCAAATGCTCGTCCATGACCGGCCCGACATGGCCGTTGATGCGGAACCTGTCCTGACTGATCAGTCGCATCTTGATCGAATTGACCCGATAGGCGTTCGAGATGATCGTATTGCCGAGCGCATCGATGAAGGCATCATGCATGCCCCAGTCCACCGATTGCGCGTGAAGCTCCAGCTCCGGGGAATTGTCGCCGGAGCGGATGGCATCGGCGATATCGCGATGATCCTTCAGAAGCTTGGCGATCGTCTCGTCCGATGCTGAATGGGTAAACAGCGCAACGGCTTCCTTCTCCAGAAAAAGACGAAGCTGGAACGCTTCGCGGATCAGGTCCAGATCGATATGGGCGATCTGCAATCCACGCTGCGGAACCGTCTTGATCAGACCTTCCGCTTCCAGACGCGGGATCAATTCGCGGATCGCGCCGAGCGTCAGTCCCGTCAGCTCGACCAGCCGCCGCTGCGAGATGAATTGCCCGGGACGAACGTCGCGCGCCAAGAGATGGCGTGTGAAGCTCTCATAGGCTTTCTCTCTCAACGTTGTCTGTTCGCCTGGTCCGTCCATCGGCAGCTCCGGGCTGTTCGGTTAGGCTGCTTTGGCGCGAAACAGTGCGCCGAAAGCAGCAAAGAGCGTGTCGGAATCTTGGCTGTTCAATGCCACGAGCGGCGGGCGCACGGCAAGCCAGCTATCGTCCTCCGTCAACCGGGCGAGAATAGCCTTGATCGAAGGAATGACCGGATAGTTCAGCAGCTGTTCGACGAAACGCTCGACATTGGCGTCAGCGATACCTTTTTCCGCCATGGCCTGCACTTCGCGAGGAAGAAGATTTGCCATGCCGGAGATTGCTCCCTGTCCGCCGAGCCGAACGCCGCGGGCAAGATGCCGCTCGTCGCCAATCAGAATGATGAGATCGCCATGCGTCTTCAGCAGTTCCTCGGTATAGGGCCAATCGCCCGAGGAGTCCTTGACGCCGACAACGACATCCGGAAATGCGGTGCGCAGGCGGCCAACGAGGGAAATGGATAGCGGCACCATCGTTACCGACGGAATATTATAGACGATCACGTCGCGGGCATGCGTGCCGAGCATAGTGAAAACGGCCGCGAACCATTTGAAGAGGCCATCGTCGCTGACGTTCTTGAAGTAGGAGGGTGGGGCAAGGAGAATGTTGCGGACACCCTGCGCCAGCGCTTGTCCAGCCTGCGCTGCCGCATCTTCTGCGGCATCGACGAGCACGCCCATGACGATCTGCTTCGGCGCAATGCCGGCGGCGAGCATGGCGGCCAGAACCTGCTGGCGCTCCTGCATGCCGATCGAAGCGCCTTCGCCCGTGGTGCCGAACAGGGTGACGCTCTTGCAGCCATTGGCAAGGCAATGCTTTGCCTGCTCGATCACACCCGGGATTGCAATCTCGCCATCAGCGTCGAAAGGCGTTGCTAGCGCGGCCGACAGGCCAAAATTCTCACTCATCCGATCCTCCCGATCTTGTGAGATCAGTGCGTAGCATGCTGACATGTTAGTTGTAAAGCGAAGTTTACATCAGTCGCCTATATGTGATTACACGGACGTCGAATTGGCGGCGGTAGCAGTTGATGGTTGGGAATTTTATGGAGCCTCGGCCCCGGCCTCTGTTAGCCCCTTGCAGGCACGTAGTCGAGCCCGCCATCGATTTGTGAAGGCCGGCCATCGAGGAAGAGTTCGCCGATGCGCGGCGCGGAGCGGGCAATGACCTTGCCGCGCTTGATGACCGCGAGACGATTGGGCTTCAGCCGTAGCGCTTCCAGCGTGTCGACGGCCTGCAGCACGACAAAATCGGCATTACAGCCCTTTTCCAGGCCGTAGCCTTCCAGGCCGAGCGTCTTGGCGGAGTTGATGGTGAGCGCATCGAAAATCTTCTTCTTGTCTTCGATGCCGGCCATTTGTGCGACGTGGATAGCCATGTGGCCAACTTCGAGCATGTCACCCGAGCCCATCGAATACCAGGGGTCCATCACGCAATCATGGCCGAAGGAGACGTTGAGCCCGGCATCCATAAGTTCGCGCACGCGCGTCATGCCGCGCCGCTTGGGATAGGTGTCGTGCCGGCCTTGCAGCATGATGTTGATGAGCGGGTTAGGGATCACATTGATCTTCGCCTCTGCCATCAGCGGGATGAGCTTGGAGACGTAGTAATTGTCCATCGAATGCATCGAGGTCAGGTGCGAGCCGGCAACGCGGCCCTGCAGCCCGAAGCGGACCGTTTCTGCCGCCAGCGTTTCGATGTGACGCGACATCGGGTCGTCGGTTTCGTCGCAATGCATGTCGACGGGAAGACCGCGATCGGCGGCGATCCTGCACAGTGCTTCGACCGACGCCCGTCCTTCGTCCATTGTACGTTCGAAATGCGGAATGCCGCCGACGATATCGACGCCCATGTCGAGCGCGCGTGCGAGCGAAGCCACGCCATCCTTGGCGCGATAGTATCCATCCTGCGGGAAGGCGACGAGCTGCAGATCGATATAGGGCTTGACCCTGTCCTTCACCTCCAGAAGCGCCTCGGCCGTCACCAGCTTGGGATCGGACGTGTCGACATGGCTGCGGATGAACAGCAGTCCTTGCGTGACGGCGAGATCGCAGTATCGTAGCGCGCGCTCGACAAGCTCCTCCTTCGTCACGATGGGGCGCAATTCTCCCCAGAGGGCGATGCCTTCCAGAAGCGTGCCGGATATATTCATGCGCGGCAGGCCGAGCGAAAGCGTGGCATCCATATGGAAATGCGGGTCGACGAAGGGCGGGCTCACCAGCCGATCGGTCGCATCTATTTCTTCCTTGCTCTCGGTGGTAATCGAGGCTTCGATTGCTGCGATCCTGCCATCCTTGACGGCGATGTCGATGCCTGTGCGGCCATCTGGCAGATTGGCATTGCGAATGATCAGATCGAACATGAACGGCTCCTCGGATTATCTTTCGCCACGGCGATAGGGTTGCATCAGCGCCTGCGGCACGCGGGCGCGTCTGCTCATGACGGCAAGGGCAACGATGGACAGGATATAGGGTGTCATCAGGAAGAGCTGATAGGGGACACCCTGGACTGCGGTCTGCAGGCGCAATTGGAACGCGTCGAAGAAGGCGAAGAGCAGCGCACCGAACAGCGCCCGGCCCGGCCTCCAGGACGAAAAGACGACGAGCGCGATGCAGATCCAGCCGCGTCCCTGCACCATCGTCGGAAAGAAGCTGTTGAAGGCGGAAAGCGTCAGGAAAGCGCCGCCCATGCCCATCAATGCGCTGCCGGCGATGATGGCGCCATAGCGGATCCTCATGGGGTTGAGGCCCTGTGCCTCGGCTGCATGCGGATTTTCGCCCGTCATGCGGATCGCAAGCCCGACCGGCGTGCGGAAGATCAGATAGGCCATGACCAGCGCCACCAGGATCGCGAGATAGGTCGGGACGGTCTGCGTGAAGAGAGCGGGGCCGATGAAGGGCAGGGTGGAAAGCCCGGGAATGGCGATCGGCTGAAACGGCGTGATGGTCGGCGGCGTCCCGGCGACGGGAACGATCAACCGGAAGACGTAGTAACTGAAGCTGGATGCAAAAAGCGTCACGCCGAGGCCGGAAACATGCTGCGACAGGCCCAGCGTCACCGTCAGGGCCGAATGCAAAAGCCCGAAAATGCCGCCCGCAATCGCCGCGATGAGAAGGCCGGTCCACAGATCGGCACCGTGATAGACGGAGAGCCAACCGATCATCGCGCCAAAGGTCATGATGCCCTCGATGCCGAGATTAAGAACGCCGGCCCGCTCGCAAAGAAGCGCGCCGAGCGTGCCGAAGATCAAGGGTGTCGCAATCCGCAACACGGCAGCCCAAAGCCCGGCCGAAGCAATGATGTCGATCAACGTGCTCATCGGCGGATCCTGTACTGCGTGAAGAACAAAGCGATCAGCATGGTCAACAGCGACAGGGCGACCGTGACGTCGGCGATGTAAGTTGGGATGCCGAGACTCCGGCTCATGCCGTCAGCGCCGACAAACATCGTGGCCGTAAAGATCGCCGCAAGAACGACACCAAGCGGGTTGAGGTTTGCAAGCATGGCGACGACGATGCCGGCATAGCCGAAGCCCGGGGACAGATCGGTTGTGACATAGCCTTTGACACCCATGACTTCGATGGCGCCTGCAAGGCCGGCAAGCCCGCCCGAAAGACAGGCAACTTTGACGAGGGTCGAGCCGAGACGAACGCCTGCAAAAACGGCGCCCGAGGGATTGAGGCCCGCTGCCCGCGACTGCATGCCGAAAACGGTGCGCGACTGAACGAAATAGACGATTGCCGCAATGACGATCGCAATTGCAAAACCGATATGAAGACGCGATCGCGCAATCAGCTTCGGCAGCATGGCATGATCGCCAAGCGCCTGGGATTGCGGCCAGCCGAATGCCGTCGGGTCCTTCAGCACGCCGTCGATCAGCATGGAGACGAAAAGGACGGCGATGAAATTCAGGATAAGGCTGGTGACGACTTCATCGACGGAAAAGCGCAGCCGCAGCCATAGTGGCACGAGGATCAGGACCATGCCGGCAATGGCGCCGATCACCATCAAGAGCGGAATAAGGATCGGGCCAGGCAGGTCGGCGAGCATTTTCGATCCGAAGGCTGCAACGGCTATGGCGCCGAAATAGAATTGTCCCTCGGCGCCGATGTTCCACAGACGGGCGCGAAAGGCGACTGCGGCGGCCAATCCCGTCAGGATCAATGGCGTCGCGCGGGTGAGCGTCTCCGTTGCCGAAAGCCGCGAACCGAAGGCTCCAAGCAGAATCCGCCGATAGGCTTCGAGGACGGGTGCGCCGGCAATCGCGATCAGGATGCCTGCGAGCGCAAGGGCCGCGACGACCGAAAGCACGGGAGCGAGGATCATCATAGACAGTGGACGGTGTTCGCGCCGTTCAAATCGCATGATTGGCCCCACTCTTTTCTTTCCATTCTCCCGCCATCATCAGTCCCAGTAGGCGCGCATCGGCCTTATCGGCATCGATAGGCGCCGAAAGGCGTCCGCCGACGATTGCCTGGATGCGATCGGCCAATGCAATGACCTCGTCCAGATCCTCCGAGATCAAGAGAACGGCAGTGCCCTGTCGGCGCGCTTCCAGAATGCGTCCGTGAACGGCGGCCACTGCACCTTCATCCAGCCCGCGCGCTGGCTGGGCGGCGATCAGGATTCGTGGTCGCTCATGGAGATTGCGACCGAGGATCAGCTTCTGCATATTGCCGCCAGATAACAATCGGGTGCGTGTCGCAGCATTGCCGCCGCGCACGTCGAATGCCTCGATGATCTCCTGCGCAAAGGCCATGCCGGCACCCTTGTCGACCAGACCATGTTTCGAATAGGAAGGCAGGCGCTCGAGCACGGCATTCTCCCAGATCGCCATTTCGCCGATGGCACCATCACGGTTTCGGTCTTCCGGAATGCGCCCGATGCCAGCCTCGATAATCGCGGCAACGTCGAGATCGCCGACTGGCTTGCCGAACAGAAGAAGCTCGCCGGATGTGCGGTTCGACATGCCGGACAGAATTTGCCCCAAGGTCGCCTGACCGTTGCCCGATACGCCGATGATCCCCAGAACCTCGCCGGCCCGGACATGGAAGCTGATCTTTTTCAACCGTTCGACGCCACCGGTCTTGACGATGATATCGCGAGCTTCGAGCACGATGTCGCCCGGCGTCGACGCTTCGCGGGTCGGGCGTGTGACGCGATGTCCGACCATCAGCTCCGCAAGCTCGGCCTTGCTGGTCTGAGATGCCTGTCTTTCGGCGGCGACCTTGCCGCCGCGCAGGACGACGATACGATCGGCCGTGGCCATGACTTCATCGAGCTTGTGCGAAATGAAGATCAAGGACAGGCCTTGTGCGGCCATCTGTTTCAGCGTCGAAAAGAGCTTTTCTGCCTCGATCTGGGTGAGAACGGCGGTCGGCTCGTCGAGGATCAGGATGCGCGCATCGTTGTAGAGCGCTTTCAGGATTTCCACCCGCTGCTGCTCACCGACCGAGAGATCGCCGAGGCGGGCATCCGGATCGACTTTCAAGCCGAAGCGTTCGGCAATCGCCAGAAGCTTGTTGCGGGCCGCTGCCGTTTGGGACTTGAGCGACCAAAGTCCCTCCGTGCCCGTCATGATGTTTTCCAGCACAGTCAGGTTCGGCGCGAGCGAGAAATGCTGATGCACCATGCCGACGCCGGCCCGGATCGCCGCGCGCGGCTTGCCCTGCGGCAATTCCACATTATCGATCAGGATGCGACCGGCATCGGGCACATAGTGCCCGAAGAGGATGCTCATCAGCGTCGTCTTGCCGGCACCGTTCTCGCCGAGCAGGGCAACGATCTCACCCTTTGCTAGAGACAGCGAAATATTGTCATTGGCAATCGTGCTGCCGAAGCGTTTGCTGACACCTTCGATGGAAAGGACAGAGATGGTCATGCCGGAAAGCCTGCAATCGGGTAGCGCTGCAGCCAACGTTGCTCAGCCTCGAGCGCGGATGCAAGCTGCAGCAACAGCTTATCCTCACCCATGGGGGCCATCAGTTGGACCGGCAGCGGCAATCCTTCCGCATCCTCGCCGAAGGGAAGTGTGATGGCCGGAAAACCGGAAATGTTGGCGAGCGCGGCAAGAGGGGCAAAGGACGTCATGCGCTCGAGGTGCAATTGAGTGTCCGAATGATCCGTCGGAAAGGATCCGATGGGTGGCGGTGCCGAAGCGAGCATCGGCATGACGATGACGTCGACCCTGTCGAAGATCTCCCACAGAATGCGGCTAGCCTTCACGGCGCCATTGACGGAGCTCCAAAGGGTGGTTGCCCGCATGGCGCGCCCGCGCATGATGAAGGCTTGCGTCATCGTCTCGGCGAGACGCGTGTCCAGTTCGAGATCATCAATCAGGTGGGCGATATTGACGGAAATGATATCACCAAAAGCGCGGCTGCTGGCCTGAACGGCGCTTTCCATCTCGTCCCAACGGATGGATATCTGCTCGTTTCCCCGGCTTTCGAGGAAACTGGCCGCTGCTTCCACCGCTTGGGCCCGATCCTGGTCGATTGCGTAACGCTGGCCAGTGTCTGCAAGGAGACCAATGCGAAGCTTACCCGTTTTGGGCGGGAGTTGAGCGATATCCGCGTATGGCCCTCTTGTCTTTCCCCGGACAACATCGAAGATTTGTGCGGTGTCGCGAACTGAGCGGGTGACCGCAAGTTCGCTGGCGATCCCGCCGAGATGATTGCCGAAGGAGGGGCCGGCGGGCACGGCGCCGCGTGTCGGCTTCAGTCCGACAAGGCCGCAGCAGGCAGCCGGCACGCGGATCGAGCCGCCCGCGTCCGTCGCATGCGCGATCGCAACGATACCGGCTGCGACTGCGGCCGCGGCACCACCCGACGAGCCGCCGGCAGTTCTGACAGGATTCAACGGGTTTCGGCAGATCGGACCGATTGCCGGTTCGGATGCGAGTGAGAAGCCGAATTCCGGACTGGTGGTCAAGCCGAAGGCGCAGAGACCGGCATCGCGAAAGCGCTCTGCCAAATCGCTGTCCGCGCCTTGACCCGTGCGGCCGAAGAGGCGCGAGCCTGCCGTCACCGGCAGCCCCTGGAAGGGGCCGCCGAGATTTTTGGCGACCGTCGGTACGCCGGCAAAGGCGCGCTGCGCAAAGCGCTCGGGATACGCCGATGCTTCCTGATCCAGGGCGTGTGCTGCCGCGAGCCCGGCTTCAGGATTGACATAGGTAATGGCGCCAAGCTCATCTTTCATGGCGCAGGCGGCAAGCGCCGCCTGCATGGCATCCACACAGGTAAGCTTGCCGGACTTGATCGCGCCGGCCAGCTCCGTGGCGTCAGTAAATGAAGGTCTGGTCATGATCGAGCCGAAGGATTACTTCGGCTGATCCGCTACCTTCGGCACTTCGAAGCTGCCGGCCTTGATGTCGGCGCGGACCTTCTCCATTGCAGCTTCGGCCTCTGCTGGTGCTGTGCCCTTCACATAGACGATATCGCTGCCGCCTTCCTTCATGAGACCGTAGGCCGTGTAGTTGCGGCCAACCGGCTTGCCGGCAGCGACGTCGGCGATCGCCGCATTGAGAATGGGGCGGAAGTACCACATGGCATTGGCGAAAACGGTGTCGGGATAGCGCGGCGTGTAATCGATCAGCGATCCCACTGATTTGATATGCCGCTCCTTGGCGGCATCAGCCGTGCCGATGCGCTCACCGAAGAGCACGTCGGCACCGGCGTCGATCTGCGCGAGACCGGCTTCACGCGCCTTCGGCGGGTCGAAGAAGGTGCCGATGAAGGAGACGAGGTGCTTGCAATCGGGGTTGACCGCTTTGACGCCCGCGGCAAAGGCATTGATCAGCATGTTGACTTCGGGAATCGGGATGGCGCCGACGGAGCCGACGACGTTCGACTTGGTCATCTTGCCCGCCAGCATACCGGCGAGATAGGCGCCGTCATAGTTCCAGGTGCCGAAGACGCCGAAATTGCTCCCGGCAGCCTCGCCGCTGGACCCGAGAACGAAAGCCGTATCCGGATAGTCGGCAGCAACCTGGCGCGCTTCCTTCTCTACAGCATAGGCCTCGCCGATGATCAGCTTGTTGCCCTGTTCGGCATATTCGCGCATGGCACGCGGATAGTCCGTGCCCGAAACGCCTTCGGAAAAGACATATTCGATAACGCCTTCCTTGGCGGCATCCTGAAGCGCCTTGTGAAGACAGGAATTCCAGGCGTTTTCGACCGGCGAGGCATGAATGCCTGCGACCTTGAGCGGCGCTGCGGCGCGGGCGGCTGGCGCAAGAGCGCTGACGCCGAGCGCGATGCCGGATGCGATGACAGCGCGGCGTGACAGTATGATTTCATTGGTCATTTTTCAGTTCCCCTGGTTTTTGATCGTTTGGTAAAAATCATAGGAGGGGGCTAAAAAAGTGTCAAGCAATTGGCGTGCTTAAATAATATGCGAGAGCGCTCGAAATCTACTCGTCGCTTACAGCATTAGATAGCCCGAGCGGGTATTCAATTGTTTTTCGGGCGACCACCGTTTGTGGTCTGGCGAGCAAGCATGATGTCAAGCTGCAATACGGTCGATCATATGTGCAATGGCTGCGCGATAGCGATCCGCATCACCCCCCGCATCGATGGCGAGGGCGGCGCGATCGAAGGCCGCTGAGAGAATGTCGGCGAGGGCCTCAACGGCGATATCCGACCCCTGCCCACGACTGAGCGCTGCTTCCAGACCATGTTTCAGTGTAAGGGTAGTGGTTTCCTCATCCAGTTGCTTCATATCGACAAAACCAAGCACAGTCGGTCCTTCAATCAGCAGAAGTCGCGTGCGGCCGACAACCCGCATTGCATCGAGATAGGCATTGCTGCCGGCGATCAGGGCGGCGCGGGGCGCAAGATGATCAGGGGTTGCCTTCTCTATGGCGCGGGTCACCGCCAGAGCTTCCTCTGTGACAACTGCGCGAAACAGCGCACGCTTGTCCTCGAAATGATGATAGAGCGCGCCGCGCGTGATGCCGGCGGCGGCCACGATCTCCGGCGTCGAGGTCTCGGCATAGCCCTTTTCCACGAATAGGGCGCGGGCAGCCGCGATGAGTGCAGCCTTGGTCTTTTCGGTTCTCTCACGGTTTGAGCGTGGATCTTGCATGCATGCAGCCTGTATGTCATTCGAAATAATACAGACAGATTGTATGTCTTTTGAGGGAGGAAGTGAAGCATGAAGGTAACGAGCTATTATCCGGTGATCATGACTGAGCGCGTCGAGGAAACCGCTGCCTTTTACGTGAAGCATTTCGGCTTCCAGGAGAGTTTCACCAGTGATTGGTACGTCCATCTGCAGTCGGCTGAGGACAGCGCTGTCAATCTCGCTATTCTGAATGGGCAGCATGAGACAATTCCGCGGCAGGGGCGCGGTAAGGTCGCAGGCTTATTGCTCAACTTTGAAGTGGATGATGTCGATGCCGTTCATGGGCGCTTGCGGGCGGCCGGCTTGCCGATTCTGCTTGCCATCCGCGACGAGGATTTCGGTCAGCGTCATTTCATCACGTCCGATCCGAACGGCGTCTTGATCGACATCATCAAGCCGATACCGCCAAGTGCGGAGTTCGCATCTCTCTAGGCCGAGCATGCACTTCCGCACGATCGTTAAGGTGCTGGGCGCAATCGATAAAATCGAGCGATACAACTCTATCTTTGATTAACTAGGTCGCTTCACCCAATATTTCGGTTTTCATGCGACAAAGCGGGCCAGAGGTAAGGTGACCCATGCAAGAGCTCCCGGTTTCGTCAAAAATCATCAAATCAGTCTATTTCCGCCCGGATGATGGACGGCTTTACATCCGCTTCAAGAACGGTGAAGAACGTCAATTCACCGGCGTTCCGCAGAAGGCGGCGATCGCCATGGTGAAAGCGCCGTCGCCCGGCCAGCACTATATCGAGCATATCCGCACGCAGTTCGAACGCGTCGCTTGAGGCGAAGGCCGCACGGCTGACGCCCGCTTGGCAGAAGGGATTTGCGGTGCTGCCATTTGAATTCTGTGGGCAGGATGTGCTTTATCAATCAGCGCATTGATAAACGCTTAGTTGCGCTATCTATATCAATCACAAACATCTTTCAGGGAGGAAGAGGCGTGGTTGATGAAAAGCAGCTTATATCCAAGATCACCTGGAGGCTTATGCCCTTTCTGGGCATTCTCTATCTGATCGCCTATATCGATCGCCAGAATGTCAGCTACGCGAAGCTTCAGATGGTCGATGCGCTCGGCATGAGCGAATATGCCTATGGTCTCGGCGCCTCGCTGTTCTTCATCGGCTATTTCATCTTCGAGGTGCCGAGCAACCTGCTTCTGGACAGGTTCGGAGCCAGCAGGTGGTTTGCGCGCATTCTGATCTCCTGGGGCGCGGTCACGGTCGCGCTTGCCTATACGCAGAATGCGACCATGTTCTATATTCTTCGCTTCCTGCTAGGCGCTTGCGAGGCCGGATTTTTTCCAGGCGTACTTTATCTGCTAACCCTTTGGTATCCTTCGGCCTATCGCGGCACGATGGTCGGGCTTTTCATGATCTTCAGCGCCTTCGCCAATGCGATCGGCGCGCCACTTGGTGGCGTGCTGCTGGACCTGAACGGCCTTTATGGTATTGCCGGCTGGCAATGGGTCTTCCTGGTGACCGGTATCCCAGCCATTATTGCCGGCTTCATAACCCTGTTTTACCTGCCGGATCTGCCATCCAAAGCGACGTTCCTCGACGATACGGAAAAGAACTGGCTGAAGGACCGGCTCGAGGTGGAAAATTCCGGGATGGAGCAGAACGCCGCCGACGGCTTCAAGGCGCTCGTCAATCCGCGCGTGCTGCTGATGGCGCTTTGCTATATCGGTTTCCCGCTCGCCGCCTATGGACTTAGCTACTGGCTGCCGACGATCGTCAAGAATTTCGGCGTCAGCAACACGACGAACGGTTTCCTGAACATTATCCCGTGGATTCTCGTCGCCATCGCTCTGTATGCCGTCCCGCGTACAGCGGACAAGGCGGAGTCCAAGACGCCCTATATCGTCATTCCCGCGCTGGTCGGCGCCGTAAGCCTGGTATTATCTGCCGTTATTCCCGACCATACGCTGCAGTTTGTTTTCCTCTCCATTGCGGCGGCCGGCATCTTCGCGGGTCAGCCGGTGTTCTGGAGCTTGCCGTCGCGCTTCCTACAGGGAGCGGGTGCGGCAGCGGGCCTTGCTGCCATCAATTCAGTTGGCAATCTCGGCGGCTTCATCGCTCAGAACGTCGTGCCCTGGATCAAGGATTCCACGGGAAGCACGATCGCGCCGATGTTCTTCTTGGCCGCCTGCCTTCTGATTGCGGTGCTGTTGGTCCTTGTGATCGGACGCATGATACCGCGCACACCCCGGCCGGAAGATCTTGGCAATCCTAACGCAGCCCGCGTGAAATGATTGCGCTCATGCTCGCAAAAGCATCCGCCAAATGAGAGGGGCGGCCTGATGGCCGCCCCAATTTTTTTAGGTGCTGATATCAAGCTCACGCAAAGGCGTAGGAACCATCCGGACGCTTGGGCACGCGCCGCTGCCAATGGATATAACCTTCCTCTTCCATGGCCTTTTCGTCCATCTCGACGCCCCAGCCGGGCCGATCGGGTCTAAGCTCGAGATAACCGTCCTTCGGCAGATAGGGGTCGACGACATAGCGGGTTTCGCCTTGTCGCTGTTCGACTTCGTTGCCGCCATAGACGTAGGCCTGACCCTTCGGCAGCCGGTATTCGAGTATCCGAAAGTTCTGTGCGGCGGCCGAGAAATGCACGTTGACGGCGGTTGCGAGCGGTCCCATCGGGTTGTGTGGGGCAACACCGACGAAATGCGCTTCGGCGATCGTCGCGATGCGCCGCATCTCGCTGATGCCGCCGACGACGCAGATGTCGGGCTGGATCAGGTCGGCGCCCTTGACCTGCAGCAGGCGCAGAAACTCGTTGCGATTATAGAGGGATTCGCCGGTCGCGAGCACGCAATTGAGGCCTTGTTTCAGCTCACCCCACATCTCGATGTTTTCGGGCCGGAGCGGCTCTTCATAGAAAAGCGGATCATAAGGAGCCAGCGCATTGCCGAGCTGGCGGGCGGCGACCGGCTCGAAGATTTTCGCATGGGCGTCGAAGGCGATCTCATAGTCGTCGCGCACGGTCTCGCGCAGCGAACGGAAATAGTCGGCCGATGCCTTGACGACATTGCCCCAGCGATGGGCGTGCATGTCGATGCGCCATGGGCTGAGCTTGAAGGCGGTAAAGCCCCATTCGGCGTTCAGACGGTCGAGCTCATCGCGCGCAGCCGGCGCATCCGGAGCGGTATAGACGCCGGCATAGACCTTGATGCGATCGCGCACCGCGCCGCCGAGCAGCTTGTAGACCGGAACGTTGAGGGCCTTGGCCGAGAGATCCCAGAGGCAGTGATCGAGCGCGGAAATCGCCGAAAGGCCAAGCGCGCCCGGCGGGAAGCGGCTCTGCTGGATCAGCAGGTTGACGAGATAGTCGATCCGGCTTGGATCCTGGCCGGCGAGGAAACCGTAGAGATAGTCGAGAATCGGCGGCAGTGCCAAATCGGGGCCGTGATTGTAGCACTCGCCCCAGCCCGTCAGTCCATCGTCCGTATCCAGCGCCACGATGACGCGCGGACGATCCTTGTCGCGGGTCACGAATACCCGCATGCGGTCGATCTTCATCTTATCTTCCTTCTATCGATTGACATGAATGCGGCATGGGAGCTGCCGCAGGTGGGGAAATCATTGCGCGCATCGCGGGGAAGCCTGGCTCGTGGAAAATGGGCGTTGCAGCGTTGTCGAGGGAAGGCATCAAGCCGCGCTCCCGTTCTCCACGGTTTCGGGCTCGACATAGCGGAACCGCCGCGAGTGATCCCTGTCGCGAGGGTCAGGGCGAGGGATCGCCGAAATCAGCGCCTGCGTATAGGCATGTTCGGGTGCATTGCAGACCTTGTCGGCATCGCCGACCTCGACGAGGCGCCCTTTGTACATGACGCCGACGCGGTCGCACATGTAGCGGATGACGCCGATATCATGACTGATGAAGATATAAGCGAGGCCAAGTTCGTCCTGCAGGCGCATGAGGAGATCGAGCACCTGCGAGCGGACGGAAACATCGAGGGCCGAGGTCGCCTCGTCAGCGACGATCACGCGGGGATTGAGGGTAATGG
The DNA here is from genome assembly GCF_009176305.1 of Martinezella dioscoreae. Taxonomy (GTDB): domain Bacteria; phylum Pseudomonadota; class Alphaproteobacteria; order Rhizobiales; family Rhizobiaceae; genus Rhizobium; species Rhizobium dioscoreae. Next base: position 1,062,348 of record NZ_BLAJ01000002.1, read on the forward strand.
CGCGGGCAATGCCGATGCGCTGGCGCTGGCCGCCTGAGAAGGCATGCGGATAGCGCTCGCGCGCCCTCGGATCGAGGCCGACCTGCTCCATCAGATGGCAGACGCGCTCGTCGAGCGCCCGGCCCCTGGCAATGCCGTTGACAAGCAATGGCTCGCCGATGATCTGTGAAACCGTCATGCGCGGATTGAGCGAGCCGAATGGGTCCTGGAACACCATGCGCAGCTCGCGGCGCGCTGCCGCAAGGGCCGCCCCCTTGGCGCTTGCGAGATCGGTGACGTCGCCATCAGTGTGGCGATAGAGAATTTCGCCTGCACTCGGGTCGATAAGGCGCATGATCGAGCGGCCCATCGTCGTCTTGCCCGATCCGCTCTCGCCGACGATCCCAAGAGTTTCGCGCGGCAGAAGCGAGATCGAGACGTCGTTGAGAGCACGAACCTCGCCGAAGGCCATCGACACGTTGCGCAGTTCAAGGATCGGGGCAGCGGTCTTGTCGAGCGGCGGTCGCGCCAGCCGGATTTCGGCCTTCCTCTCGAGCTTCAGCACCGAGCCGATCAGCATGCGGGTATAATCGTCCTTCGGCGCATGGAAGATCTGCTCGACTGGACCGTATTCCCTGACGACGCCATTGTGCATGACGAGCACGTCATCGGCGATCTGAGCGACCACGCCCATGTCGTGGGTGATGAACAGTACCGCCATGCCATTGGCCTTCTGCAGCCGGGCAATGAGGTCGAGGATTTCGGCCTGCGTCGTGACATCAAGTGCCGTCGTCGGCTCGTCGGCGATCAGAAGCTGCGGCTTGCAGGCAAGCGCCATGGCGATCATGGCACGCTGACGCATGCCGCCCGAATATTGAAAAGCGTAGCGGTCGATCGCCTTTTCGGGCGAGGGGATTTCCACCTGTTTCAAAAGCGAGATCGCTTCGGCTCGCGCCTCGGCCTTGCTCATCCTCGTATGAAGGCGCAGCGCCTCCATGATCTGGTCGCCGACCGTGTGGACCGGCGAGAGCGATGCCATCGGCTCCTGAAAGATCATGGCAATGTCGCGCCCGCGGATCGATCTGATCTGCCGCCCGCGCGGATTGAACCTGACGAGATCGACCGAACTGCCGCCAGCACCGTTGAGAATGATCGAGCCGCCGGTGATGCGGCCGGGGGCATCGACGATCTGCAGGATCGAGCGTGCGGTAACAGATTTGCCCGATCCGCTCTCGCCGACGACGCAGAGCGTCTTTCCGGGCTCGATGGCAAAGGAGAGATTGTCGACCGCGCGGAAAATACCTTTTCTCAAGGGGAAGTCGACGGTGAGATTCTTGACCTGCAGCAAAGGGCGGGAGGTGTTCATGGAAACGATATCGGTCATGCCCGCCTCATTTGTTGTAGGGATCGGCCGCATCGCGCAGGCCATCGCCGAGAAGGTTCAGAGCCATGACGGCAATGACGACGGCGACACCTGGCAGGAAGAGCCATGGTGCGGTTGCGATCGAGCGGATGTTCTGCGCCTCGCGCAACAGCACGCCCCAGGAAATGGTCGGCGGCTGCAGGCCGAGCCCCAGAAAGGAGAGGGACGTCTCGGCTAGGATCATCGCCGGCACGGCAAGGGTGATGGAAGCGATGATGTGGCTGGCGAAGCTCGGCAGCATATGGCGGAAGATGATGCGCCCTTCGCTGGCGCCGTCGAGTCTGGCTGCGGCGACAAACTCTTCCGTTCGCAGCGACAGAAAGCGGCCGCGCACGACGCGGGCAAGCTGCGCCCAGCCGGTCAAGGACAGGATGATCGTGATCATCATATATTGCAGTGCCGCCGGCCAGCCCTGCGGCAGGGCCGCCGCCATGGCAAGCCAGATCGGAATGGTCGGCAGGGAGAGCACGAAATCGATCAGGCGCTGGATGAAGAAGTCGAGCTTTCCGCCGTAATAGCCTGAAATTCCCCCCAGAACGATGCCGAGCAGGAGCGAGAAGAACACACCGACGAGGCCGATCGATAGCGAAATCTGCGCACCTTGGACGGTGCGGCTGAAGACGTCACGGCCGAGCCGATCTGCGCCGAACAGCAAAAGCGGTGTCGTCTTGTCCGAGGAGACCAGCAGGTGAATGTCGCTCGTGAAGAGGCCGAGTACGGAATATTCGTAGCCGCGACCGAACAGGCTGATTGAGACGCGCTTGGTCGTGTCTTCCTTGAAGATCGGCGCAAGCGTTTCCGGATCGCGTGTGAGCTTTAGCGGATAGTAGTGCAGCCCGAAGGAAAAGCCGTTGTCCGTATCGAAGAAGTGGACCTTCTGCGGCGGGTGAAAGGTTGCGCGTGCATTCTGCTGATTGGGGTCATTGATGGCAAAGAAGCCGGGCGCGACCGCGACGATATACATCAATATGGTGACGACGAGGGCGACCATGGCAAGCTTGTGGCGGCGGAAAGCCCACCAGATCAGCTGCCATTGCGAGGCGACGGCGTTTCGGTCGGGGCGCAGGTTCGGGACGGCGATATCGGCCATGGGCTGCTCCTATTCCAACCGGATGCGGGGATCGACAAGGGCAAGCAGAATGTCACTGATGAGTGACCCGATCAGCGTCAGCGCGCAGATCAGCAGCACGAAGGCACCGGCCAGATACATGTCCTGCGCCATCAGCGCCTGCAGCAGCAATGGCGCCGCCGTTGGCAGGTTGAGAACGATCGCGACGACGACTGAGCCCGAAATGAGATTGGGCAGCAGCCATGCGATGGTGGAGATGAACGGATTGAGCGCTATGCGCAGCGGATATTTGACCAACAGCCGGAATTCGGAGAGGCCTTTCGCGCGCGCCGTCGTCACATAGGGTTTCGGCAGCTCATCGAGCATATTGGCGCGCATGACGCGGATGAGGCTTGCGGTAGAAGAAACGGCAAGAATGACGACCGGCAGCCACAAATGCGCGAGCAGATCCACCATCTTGGCGATGCTCCAGGGTGCCGTCTCGAATTCGGTGGAGAACAGACCGCCGACATCCTGACCGAACTCGACTGCTGCGACATACATCAGCACCAGCGCCAGTAGGAAGGAGGGGATGGCAAGCCCGAGAAAGGTGAAGGCGGTAAAGAAATAATCGCCGATCGAATATTTCTTGACGGCGGAATAGACGCCGATCGGCAGCGCGATCGCCCAGGTCGCGATCAGCGCTGCAAGCGCCAGAATGAGCGTCAGCGCCATGCGCTCCCAAATCAGGCCCGAGACCGGTTGCTGCCATTCGAACGAAATACCGAAATCGCCGCGCGAAAGAATGCCCCACATCCATTTCAGATATTGGATGAGCATCGGCTGATCGAGGCCGAAGCGTTCGCGCAATTGCGCAGCTGTGTTCTGATCGACCACTTCATTCGAAGAGGCGAGCGTGGCGATGTAGGTCGTCACATAGTCGCCGGGAGGCAGCTGGATCAGCACGAAGGCCAGGAAGCTGATGGCGAAAAGGGATGGGATCATCCACAAGAGGCGTTTACCGATGAAGACCAGCATGGCTGTTTCTCGCAGTGAGTGCTGCCACGGGCAGCTCCGCATCAAGGAAAGCGCCGCCCGTGCAAGGCGGCGCTTGATCGGCGCAATCAACTGGTGAAGAAGAATTGCTGCGGCATGGCCGGTCCCGGATTGGGCCAGGACCAGCTGTCCGGCTGCTTTTCCGGAACATTGTGCAGGTTATTGCGGATGATGCCGAAACCGCCGACGGCAAGACAAAGTCCAACGGTTTCAAATTCTTCGGCGGCGATGTCGAAGATCTGCTTCATGACGGCGCCGCGCTTGTCGAGATCGGCCGTCGAGCGCGCCTCGTCAAAAAGTTTCATGCGCTTTTTCTGGCTCTCCGGCGGCTCCTCGCCCTGTTTGCCATTCGAGGTGTACCAGACCGACCATGGAATGGCGTAGCGCGAACCCTGCGGGTGGAAAGCGAAGAAATCGCGCGGATCGAGCATCGGATCGAGGCCGCCAGGCCCGGGCCAGACCTGAGCATCATGGGCATTGTCGTCGCCACGGGTGTAGTAAAGCGCGCGCTCGATCGTATTGACCTTCATGTCGACGCCGATCTGTGCCCAATGCGCCTTCACCAGTTCGAGGGCATCGACCAGATCGGGATAGAGGGTCGGTATGACGTCGACGGCGAAGAAGACTTTCTGGCCGTCCGGCCTCAGGCGGAAGCCGTTTGCATCCTTCTTGCCGTAGCCGGCCTGATCGAGCATGGATCCGGCCTTGTCCGGATCGTAGTTGGTGAATTGGCGGGCATATTTTTCATTGTACCAGGGATGCTCCGGTCGCGGCCCGGCCTGGTATCCCTCGCTCTGGCCGAAATAGACGATGTCGATGATTTCCTGTCGATTGATCCCGAGCGAGAGCGCCTGCCGGACCGACTTGTCGGCAAACATCTTGCGCATGGCCGGATCTTTATGGGTGATGTTGAAATAGATCTGGCATTGCTGCGAGGTGGAAGGGACAAGGGTTAAAAGGCGATAATCGCCTTTCTTCATGTTCTGCGAGAGCGTCGGCTTGTTGGCGAGCACGCTGATATGGCGCTCCTGAATATCGATCTTGCCGGAAATGACGTTCAGCATCAGCGATTCCACATCCTGCGAGATGCCGAAATTGATCTCGTCGACATACGGAAGCTGGTTGCCTGAGGTATCGACCTGCCAGAAGTATGGGTTGCGGGTCATGACGACACGGGTTGCTCCGCCGGTATAGGGTTCCTTGACGACCCAGGGATCGAGCGTCGGCTTGTCCGGATTGCCCCAGCGTGAGGGTATTTCGATGTCGCCGCAGCGTGCGCGGAAGAGTTCGGGCCAACTGCTGACGCCGGCCTTCTTCGCATCCTCCGCGACGTTCGGATTGTATTTGGGCAAGAACTGGCTGCAATAGTGCTTCGGAAACAGCGTTGGATGCTGGCCGAGCGGGGTTGCGAGATTTTCCAGATAAAGCGCGTTCGGAGCGGCAAAGGTGAATTTCACCGTATAGTCGTCAATCTTCGTGACATCGACTGCCTTGCCGGCAACGGAGAGCTGAGCCGGCGTCGCGCTATAGAGATCGGTATTCTTGACGCAATCCTCGATGGCGAAAACGACGTCATCTGCCGTGAACGGCTGCCCGTCGGACCAGCGTGCACCCTGGATGAGATAGAAGGTGAACTGCGAGGCGTCGGCATTGACGTCCCAGCGCTCGGCAAGGTTCGGCAGGACCTGTGTGAACTCAAGGTTCCAGCGCACCAGGCTTTGATTGCCCACCATGCGTAGAATGCCGTTGTGGTCGGACGAGCCGCGCAGGCCGCGCCGTAATGTGCCGCCATAGGTTCCGACTTTTTCGTAAGGGGTGACCACCATCGGCTTTTTCGGCAGCCGGTCGGCCAGCGACGGCAGCTTGCCATCCTTGACGAGCGCAGCCAGGGCGGGCGCCTCGCCACCTGCATCGGCGGCGTTGACACGACCGGCCAGAGACAGGGCTGCCATTCCCGCCATGCCGCCGAGGACGGCACGCCTGCTCACGCCGCGGGACAATATTTCATCGCGCATCGAATCCCTCCCGTTTTGATTTCGGCCGGGTTTTGCCTCGGCCGATGCGACAGGCTCCCGCCCCGTCGCCATGCACCCCTCTGGCGCAGCGTCGAGACCATATTACGTTCTCAAATAATTACAAGAGTTGACAGATTTTTACAGATTTAGTAGCCCTGTCGCGCAGGAAATGCGCTATGGCTGTCGCCGGCCAGCATTCACGAAGGACGATGATGAAACTCTCTGTCGCCAACGATTCCGGTGCGGGCGCGACGCGCTTCGGCGACATCATCTATGAGAGGATCGTCGCCATGATCGCGGACGGAACCTTTCCGGTGAATGAGCGGCTGCCGGCGGAAGCGAAGCTTGCGGAAATGTTCGGCGCGTCACGACCCGTCGTGCGCGACGCCCTGGAGCGGCTGCGTGCCGATAGTCTGATCGTGTCGCGCAAGGGGTCGGGTTCCTATGTGAGGCAAAGGCCGGATTCCTCGGTCCTGAAAATGGTGCCCGTAGGGTCGCTTGCCGATGTCCAGCGCTTTTTCGAATTTCGCGCCGGGCTCGAGGCCGAGGCCGCCGAGCTTGCGGCGCGCAACTGGCAGCCTGACGACAAGGAGCGGATCACCGCAGCGCTTCAAAAGATCGAACAATGTCTTCGCGAGGGCCGGCTCGGCGCGGAGGAGGATCAGGAGCTGCACGACGCCATTGCGATCGCGACTGGCAATCAGTTCCATATTACCGTCCGTGAATTGTTCCGGCCGCATTTCGCTATCGGTCATTCCGTGACCCGCAGCCTCAGCCTCAAGCGGACGCCCGAGCAGATCCGCAGTGTTCAGGATGAGCATGCCGTCATCGTGCAGGCGATTTTCGCGCGGCAGGAGACTGAGGCTCACGATGCCATGAAGCGACATATCTTGAATGCACGCGCCCGCATGTTTCAGGGCGTATAGGGAATTGAATGGGGCGAAGGCGAGGTGATGACTTCTTTGCGCCTCCTCGTTTGCGTCCCGATGGATGATAAAGGGTAAGGGTAGGAAGATGAGCATTGAAACCATGCGGCAGGTGCTGACCGGCGTCTCCGGAGTTCCGGTCACGGCCTATGATGGGAGTGGCGAAGTGGAACCGCGCGTGACGGCTCAGGTCTATCAGCGGGTAGCGGCTGCCGGGATTCATAACATCGTCGCAGCGGGCAATACGGGCGAATTCTATGCGCTGACGCCGGGAGAGATTCGCCACGTCCACGAAGCTGCGATCAAGGGTGTCGACGGCAAGGCGCCGGTGACGGCAGCGATCGGCCGTTCATTGCGCGAGGCGATCCAGATGGCGAAGGATGCTGCCTCGATCGGCGCCTCCGCCGTCATGTCGCATCAACCGGTGGATCCGTTCGCCGCACCCGGCTCGCAGATCGACTATTTTCGCGATCTGGCGGAGGCTTCGCCGCTCCCGCTCGTTGCCTATGTCCGTGCCGAAGGCTTCAGCGTCGATGACATGGTTCGACTGGCCGGTCACGGCAACATTGCCGGCATCAAGTTCGCGACGACGGATCTGATGCTGCTTTCACGGGCGATCGCAGCTTCCGATCCGAACGGCGCGCTATTCGTCTGCGGTCTCGCTGAGAGCTGGGCCCCGACATTCGCCGCCGCCGGCGCAAGGGGCTTCACGTCGGGCCTTGTCAATGTTGCTCCGAAACTGTCGCTTGCCGTGCACGCGGCTTTGGAGAAGGGCGATTTTGCCGCTGCCCGCGCCATCGTCGACAAGCTCGAGCCCTTCGAACGCATGCGCACCAAGTTCCGCAACGGAACAAACGTCACCGTCGTCAAGGAGGCCGTCACCTTTTCCGGCCTGAAGGTCGGCCCTGTCCGCGTTCCCGGCGTGCCGCAGCTCGATGTGAAGGATCGCGAGGAGCTGTTTGCCTTGTTGCGCAATTGGCAGGAAGCAGGCGATCTTGCCACCGCCTGATCCCGGTATCCGGCGGCGACCTCTTCATGAACCGAACTTAACGTTCAAAAAGACGTGCTACCAGATAGCCGAACGCATTCGAAGCAGCCTGCTTCGTACATGCAGGGCATGGGATATCGTCGTAATATATGTCAGCAGCTTGGCGAATGGCGCTGTGTGATACTGGCCGACCCGTCAGCTTTTGCTGGGGTCGGCCGTTCGTTGGAGCGGACCGAACCTTCGAGTCCGGTCTCTACTTTGCCTCCTTCGATCCCGCCAGATTTTCGACGGCAGTCAGGATCTTGTAGACTGACGAAACGCGTGCAGGGATCGGAAAATTTCTGTTTGCCAGCAGAACGATGCCGATCTGCCGGGCCGGTATGAAGGCTGCGTAGGCGCCGAAGCCGTTCGTCGAGCCTGTCTTGTTCAGTAGGACATCCTTGCGCGGCGGCTGCGGCGGATCGAGGCGGGTGATCTTATGCGGCTCACGTGCCATGTCGGTCGAATTACCGGCAAGCAGCCGGGCAAGCGTCGTTGGATAGGCATAGATCTCCCAACCGAGCGCCTGCGTCATGTTATCGACCTTATAATAGCCGACATGCGTCGCATCGATTGCCTGCCGAAGTGTGGCGTCGAGCTTTGCTTGGCCCATATTGGTCTCGAGAAAGGCAAGCATGTCGGAGCCCGTAGTCTTGATGCCATAGGCCTGCGTGTCGAAAACGCCGCCATTGACGCGGATCGGCTTGCCCTGCTTCGAATAGCCATAGGCATAGTTGCCCATCTCGGCCGGTGGAACACGGATATAGGTGTGGTTGAGGTTGAGACCGGAAAGAATTTTGTCCTGCATCAGCGTGTCAAATGGCTCGCCCATCGCCTGCGCTGCCAGGTAACCGAACAGGCCGATGCTGGGATTGGAGTATTGTCTGTAGGTGCCAGGCGCGAAGGAAGGATGCCAGTTGCGATAATAAGCAACCATCTTGTCCTGATCCGTTACCCCATTGGGAAACTGCAGAGGCAGACCGCCGGCCGAATATGTGGCGAGATCGAGGAGGCTGATCTTGTCGAAACTGGTACCCGCAAGTTCCGGCATATATTTTGTCGCCTTGTCGGAGAAGGAGAGCTTTCCGCTGATCTGTGCGTAGGAGCCAAGGGCTGCCGTAAAGGTCTTGCTGATGGAGCCGAGCTCGAAGATCGTGTCATTCGTTACTTTCTGGCCGCTCTCCTTCGAGGCGACGCCGTAATTGAAGATGTAGCGCTTGCCCTTGACGGCAATCGCGATCGCCATGCCCGGCACGTCGTTATCCTTCATGAGCGGACGAATGATCTCGTTGACAGCTCGCTCCAGCTGCTCCCGGTCATCGACTTCGGCGGCGTGGGCACCGATCCCATAGAAAAGGCAGCCTGCGACGATACCGAGCTTCTGCAAAGAATTGGTACGTATATTCAAGATGATATCCTCATTGTGATGATCGACCGTGCAGGATCGCATGGTCGAGAAGGAGGTGATGACCGGTGGCGGCTGTTATCGGGTGCGTATGATCTCAGATCGTCGCAGCGATCCGGCCGATCTCGGCAATGATGGCGTTGCGCTCGTCGGCTGCGATTTCCGGTATCTCGCAATAGGCTGTCACGATGATGGGCGCACGGTTTGCTGGCCACAGCACCGCGATATCATTGGCATTGCCGGCTTTATCGCCGTTTGTCCCGGTCTTGTCCCCAACCAGCCAGCCCTTCGGAAGGCCGGCGCGCAAGCGCGCATCACCCGTCTTGTTGGTGATCAGCCAGGCGGCCAGTTGCGATCGCGAGGCGGGCGTCAGTGCATCGGTGAACAGAAGCCGCCGCAGATTTTCCAGCATGGCCGAAGCCGTCGTCGTATCGCGTTGATCGTCCGGAGTGTCGTGGTAGTTCAATGTAGGTTCTGTGCGGTCAAGGCGCGTGAGATCGTCGCCTAGGCTACGGCAGAAAGCCGTCATCGCCTTTGGGCCGCCAAAGCTCGCGAGCAGCAGGTTGGCCGCGGTATTGTCGCTGAGCGTCACGGCGGCCGCACAAAGTTCGCCAACGGTCATGCCATTGTCTCCGGCGTTGGGTTCGGTTGCCGGAGAATAGTCGATGAGATCGCTCGTCCTGTAATGAACGCGCCGGTCGAGCTTCTCTTCGCCCTTGTCGACGCGGGCAAGCACCAGAGCTGCGGCCAATGCCTTGAAGGTGCTGCACATCAGGATGCGCTCGCCGGCGCGGTGCTCGATGCGCCTGCCGCTTGCCGTGTCGAGAATACTCACGCAGATACGGCCCGGATGCTTGCTTTCGAGTGTGGCAAGCTGCGCCTCGCCGGTATTATCGTCTGCAGTGCGTCCAACCGCGCTAAGCCCCGCCAGAACAGGCAGTGCAAGCAAGCTGCCGGCAAGGCTTTGCCGGCGCGACAATAAAATCGTCATCACGTTTCCACTTCGATTGATGTTGAGCAAAGAGGTGCGTCTCGGGTCTCGTGGACGTCATTGGGACCCTGCAAATCACCTTGCGAGGCAGACTATGGCTCTGCTTTCTGCCCTAGACAAACGATCAATTCTGAGCTTAGACATGAGAAAAACTTGGCCTTAGGACACAAATGGACATCTCCCAGCTGCCATTGAACGCGCTGCGCGTTTTCGAGGCCTCGGCGCGGCATTGCAGCTTTACGCGGGCTGGCCTCGAACTCCGGGTCACGCAGACGGCGATCAGCCATCAGGTCAAGGCGCTGGAAGACGTGCTGGGTGTAACCCTTTTCAAGCGCCTGCCGCGCGGTCTGGCGCTGACCGATGAAGGGCACGCGCTGCTGCCGGTGCTGACCGATGCCTTTCGCCGCATGAGCGCCACGCTCAGCCAGCTGGAGGAGGGAAATTTCGCCGAGATCCTGACGATCGGCGTCGTCGGGACTTTCGCGATCGGCTGGCTCCTGCCGCGTCTCGGCAGTTTCAAAGCACAGCATCCGCATGTCGATCTGCGCCTGAAGACCAACAACAATCGCGCCGACATGGTGCTCGACGGATTGGATTTCTTCCTGCGCTTCGGCGACGGCGCCTGGCATGGAACGGAAGCGATCCATCTTATGGATGCGCCGCTCTCCCCGGTTTGCACGCCCGATATCGGCGCGCGATTGCGCACGCCTGCCGATCTCGCCGATGTCGAGCTGTTACGATCCTATCGGGTCGACGAATGGTCGCTCTGGTTCAGGGTGGCGGGTCTGCCGCCGCCGCATCTTCGCGGCTGGATGTTCGATTCGTCGCTGACGCTCGTGGAGGCGGCTGCGCGAGGCGTTGGCGTCGCGCTCGTGCCCGTCGCGATGTTTTCCCATGACATCGAGGCCGGCAGGATCATGCAGCCGTTCCAGATCACGGCGATGACCGGCAGCTACTGGCTGACGCGCTTGAAATCGCGAGCGGAAACGGCTTCCATGAAGGTGTTTCGCCAATGGCTGTTGGCGGAAATCGAGGAGATGCCGGGCTAAATGCGCGGCAAAACGGCCCCGAACTATTGTTCGAAGCCATCTCATTGAATGTGCTAACGATGTCGTCGGCCGCTTCAGCTTGCGATTTTCAGCCTGACAGCGCCTGTCCGCGTTCCCGAACGCACCGTCTTGAAGCGTCCAACCAGACCGGCGAGTTCGTTGCTGATATCGGCGAGGTGCCGCGTCGAGGCATTCGTCTCTTCCATGAGCGCGACATTCTGCTGGGTCATCTGGTCCATGTTGCGGACCGCGGAGTTGATCTCGCTGATGCCGGCGGCCTGTTCCTGCGCCGAGCGGGCGATCGCGCCGACGTTCCGGTCGATGGACGCGACCTGATTGCCGATCAAGGCCAGTGCCTCGCCGGTCCGGTTGACCAGTTCGACGCCGCGGCGCACGTCATTTGACGACCTATCGATCAGATCCTTGATTTCTTTTGCGGCGGTCGCCGAACGCTGAGCCAGTTCGCGGACTTCCTGCGCGACGACGGCGAAGCCCTTGCCCTGTTCTCCGGCTCTGGCGGCCTCGACGCCGGCGTTCAACGCCAGAAGGTTCGTCTGGAAGGCGATATCATCGATGACGGAGATGATATCGGTCATCTTGCGCGACGAGGTCTCGATATCGCCCATGGCGGACACGGCCTGCTGCACGACCTCGCGCGAACGTTCCGCCTCCGAGGCGGATTCCTTGACGATTGCCTGAACCTCACGCGTCCGCTCGGCGGTCTGTTCCGAAATCGTGGTGATCTGATCGATCGCGGCGGCACTTTCTTCAAGCGCTGAGGCTTGCTGTTCCGTGCGCCTTGCCATGTTGTCAGCGGCGGACGAGATCGAACCGGCTTCGTCGCGAACGCGGGTCACCGAATCTTCGATGCGCTGCATCGCAGTACCGAGGGATGCAAGCGACTCGTTGTAGTTGCTCTTCAGGACCTCGAACTCGGTCGAAAGGGCTTCTGTGATATCAGCCGTCAGGTCGCCGTTCGCAAGGCCGTTCAGCGCTATGCCGAGCGCATCAAGCGCGCGTTCCTGCTCGCGCTGTGCAGCAGCCCGCTCGGATTCCGCGCTGTCGCGCTCATCGGCGAGCACCTGCAGATAAACCGAAATGCCGTAATCCATGTCGACGAGGGCAGCCTTGACGATCGCCGACAGCCGCCGTGACAAGGCTTGTTCATGCTTGCGCTGCATGAAGCCATTGAGCTGCTGCGCAACGATCGATCGCACCATCCCTTCGAGGATCAAGGCATAGCCGCCAATATACCAGCGCGGCTCGAGGCCGAGGCGGGCATGGGTCCTGCCGACCGCCGAGACCGCTTCGACATAATCGGGTCCGTATGCGCCTGACGCGATCGTCTTCCAATGGTCCTGCTGCTTGGATTTGGCGTGATGCACATGCTGCTGCGACGAAAAGAATTTCGACATCGCCGGATGTTTGGTGATCTTCTCGTAAAAGGTGTCGAGAGAGTCTTTGACGGCCGATTCGATAGTCGGCTGCAGCTCCGAAAGAGCCTGCCTGGCATCCTGTCCCAGTCCAACAAAGTCGAGCCGGTCTCCCAACTCGTCCATTTTCGATGCGCGCACCATAATCTGCTCCAAGAAAGAAATTACAAGCAGTTAGGGCACAGTCATGGTTAAAAATTCATTAGATTTTCACCTCATTTTCGATGCGCGGCTGACTGCATTGCATGTGGTGGTTGCGGCCATGCCCGTCGCAACATCATTGCTCGGTCCGATGTCATCTGCTAAACGCTGCGGTCATCACGTATCTCGCCACGGGGCCATAGGCATGGGGAACTCCAAGTCAGCAGATAGATAAGCCGCAACAGCTTTTTGTTGTTGCGGCGTGCTGTCGAACTCATTCCCTTTGATGCCAGTGGCAGGCGCCGCCCGATCTCTCTTTCGAGCGGAATTTTCTCATGTCTGACATACGCCCGTCATGGGCCTACTCGCTGCCGGCGGCACTGCTGCTGATGGCGCCTTTTGATATCCTCGCTTCACTGGCCATGGATATCTACCTTCCCGTCGTGCCGTCGATGCCCGGCATTCTCAACACGACGCCTGCGGTGATCCAGCTGACACTGAGCCTCTATATGATCGTGCTCGGTCTCGGCCAGGTCGTGTTCGGCCCTCTTTCGGATCGCATCGGCCGCCGCCCGGTCCTGCTTTCCGGTGCGTTTCTGTTTGCCGTTGCCTCTCTCGGAGCTGCCCTTTCATGGGGTGCGCCTGTCTTCGTGCTATGCCGCCTGCTGCAGGCCATAGGCGCGTCGGCAGCCTTGGTCGCGACCTTCGCGACCGTGCGGGATGTCTACGGCAATCGTCCGGAGCAGGCCATTATCTATGCCACATTCGGCTCGATCCTGTCCTTCGTGCCGGCGCTCGGTCCGATAGCCGGAGCGCTGATTGCCGACCAGTTCGGGTGGCGTGCCATCTTCATGGTGCTCGCGATGCTGACGCTTCCTGCAAGTCTCCATGCTGTTGTGAAATGGCACGAAACGCGCCCCGAGGGCGCCGCCGGCCCACGCCGTTCCATATGGCCGATCTTTAAAAGCCGATCGTTCTGGACCTATACACTGGCCTTCAGCGCGGGCATGGGCACATTCTTCGTGTTCTTCTCGACCGCTCCGCGCGTGCTGATCGGCCGGGCCGGTTATTCCGAACTCGGTTTCAGCATCGCATTCGCGACGGTCGCCATCGTGATGATTATCACGGCGCGCTTTGCCCGATTGTTTGTGGAAAGATGGGGCGTTGCGGGCTGTGCTGCACGGGGTATGGGACTGCTTCTGATCGGTGCGGCAGCTCTTGGTCTCGGTCAGCTCTATGGGATGCCGTCCTTCGCAAGCTTCGTGCTTCCGATGTGGATCATGGCTGTCGGCATCGTCTTTGCGGGATCTGTGACGGCGAACGGGGCGCTGGCGGAGTTCGGCGATATCGCCGGATCGGCCGTGGCATTCTATTTCTGCATTCAGAGTCTGATCGTAAGTCTCATCGGGACTCTGGCCGTCACAGCGCTGGATGGCGATAGTGCATGGCCTCTGATCGCCTTTGCCACGCTGATGGCGTTGCTGGTGCTGGCAGCGCTTCATCTGTTGCGGCGTCACAATGCCCTGGCTTGATCTGCCGAGCCCTGCGCCCCTCATGATGTAAAATCTGAAACGACCGCCCGCGAAAGTTGGCTTTCGCGGGCGGTCAATTTCGTTTCTTCCATTTTCTGCCTCACGCAACCTCGCCTGTCGGCAGACGTACCTTCGCCATTCGCAGCCGTCCTAGCGCCATCCTAATGCCGGTGCGACATGCGTCAGGATGGACTCGATGACATGGGCGTTATAGTCGACCCCGAGCTGGTTCGGCACGGTCAAGAGCAGCGTGTCTGCCGCGGCGATGGCTTCGTCCTTTGCCAACTGTTCGATCAGCACATCCGGCTCTGCGGCATAGCTGCGGCCGAAGATGGCGCGCGTCTTTTCATCGATGAAGCCGATCTTGTCTGCATCCTGGCCGCTCTGGCCGAAATAGGCTCGGTCGAGATCGTTGACCAGCGCGAAGATGCTGCGGCTGACCGAAACCCGCGGCTCGCGCTTGTGCCCGGCTTCTTTCCAGGCCTCGCGATAGAGCCTGATCTGATCGGCCTGCTGGACGTGGAAGGGCAGGCCGCTTTCATCGTCTTTGAGCGTCGAGCTCTGCAGGTTCATGCCAAGCTTTGCGGCCCATACGGCCGTGGCATTAGAGCCGGCACCCCACCAGATCCGCTCGCGCAAACCCTCGGAGTAGGGTTCGAGGCGCAGCAGGCCAGGCGGGTTGGGGAACATTGGCCGAGGATTGGGCTGTGCGAAGCCCTCGCCGCGCAGCAGATCGAGCAGCACTTCCGTATGCCTGCGGCCCATGTCGGCGTCGCTCTCGCCTTCCATCGGCGCATAACCGAAGTGGCGCCATCCATCGATCACCTGTTCGGGCGAGCCGCGGCTGATGCCGAGCTGCAGCCGGCCGCCGGCGATAAGATCGGCAGCGCCCGCATCCTCGGCCATGTAGAACGGGTTTTCATAGCGCATGTCGATGACGGCGGTGCCTGTTTCGATGCGGCTGGTCTTGGCGCCGACAGCCGCCAGCAGCGGGAAGGGCGATGCGAGCTGGCGAGCGAAATGATGCACGCGAAAATAAGCGCCGTCCGCTCCCAGCTGTTCCGCCGCGACGGCGAGATCAATCGACTGTAGCAGCGTGTCGGCTGCCGAGCGCGTCTGCGATTGCGGCGACGGCGTCCAGTGGCCGAATGAAAGGAAACCGATCTTCTTCATGGTACAATCCTATTATATCCGATTAGCACGGGCTGCTTTTGCATCACGCATGTCCATGCAGAAACCGGCGCGTCAAAGGTGCCGCTTGCTTGCGTCTTCATGGCATGGCTTGCAAAAGCCGAAGCTTCAGGCGGCTATATGTGCATGGATGCAGCGGATGGAACAGCGCAAACTGTGAACTGATCGTCAATGCCGACGAGGTTGCGTTCTTCCCACATATGGTTTCTTGCGCGCTTCCTAACATGAACAAATTTTAACGAAGACATTAACAATCGGATAACGCACCGCACCGAAACTGCCGCGCGTGTGAGTGCATCTCTCGCTTTCAATGTCCTTGAAACAAGAAATGGCAGGAAACCATGTTTGCAAGAAATTTCGCCCCCGCTCTGGTCTTCGTCGCATTCGGCGCCGGTATCGCGCATGCGGAAGTGCCCGTCCGTATCGATCAATTCGATCATTGGGGCGCATATTCTTATAAGTCCGGCGACAGCGTCAGTTGCTATGTTTTATCCAGGCCGGTTGCGCAGCAGCCCGCCAGTGTCGACCACGGCGACAATTTCTTCATCGTCTCGCGCCTGTCTCCCGGTGACAAACTGGTTCCGGAAGCCGCAATGGGCTACGACCTGAAAGACGGGGCGCAGATGACGGCGACGGTTGGCGATAAGACATTCCCGATGTTTACGAAAGACCGGCACGGCTGGGTAAGGAACGAGGCGCAGGAGCCGACCATGGTCAACGCCATGAAAGGCGGCGCGCAGCTGCAGCTGCAGGCAACCTCGAAACGAGGCACTGAGACGAGCTATTCCTACTCTCTTTCCGGCATTACGGCCGCATTGAAGCGAATAGAGACTTGCCGGTGAGGCCGGCGGCGTCCGAGGATCTACCGGCGATTTCGTTGCAGCGGGTTGTGTAGCGGACAAGCGGATTGGCGTCTTCTCATTCCGCGGAGAAGGCGCCAGTCAGGGCTTTCGAACTGATATCTCTTGTGAAATCAAAAATCCTGATATAAATGAGATCTATTGATGGGGAATTCAGGATTCAATGAAGCGCGGCTTTCTGACAATTTATGCGGGTGAGAACGCTGCAGTCTTCAGGGCGCTATCGGCGCCGGCGCGCGTCGACATGCTGAAGCTGCTTTGCGCCCGAGGCTCACTGAACGTCAACGAGATCGCCCGGGAACTGGATCTGCCGCAATCGACTGTTGCGACGGGTATCATGATCCTGGAGGAGGCCGGTCTTGTCGAAACCAAGGCTGCGAAAGCGCGAAAAGGCTACCAAAAGATCTGCATCGCGCTTTACGACGAAATCCTGTTGAGCTTCGAGGACCAGGCCTTCAAGCATGATGAGGACGTGATCGAAGTCGCCATGCCAATCGGTCTCTACACGAGCTGCGAGACGCATGCGCCTTGTGGCCTGTGCTCGACCGAGGGCGTCATCGGCCTACTCGATGTTCCCGATTATTTCCTCGACCCGCAACGCATGCAGGCCGGTCTTCTCTGGTTCGGCCGCGGCCATGTTGAATATAAATTCCCCAACAATGCCAAGATCTTGAACCGAAACGTCAATGCCATCGAATTCTCGATGGAGCTCTCATCCGAAGTGCCCGGCACCAATCCGGATTGGCCGTCCGACATCACTGTCTGGATCAACGGCGTCGCTGTCGGCACGTGGACCTCTCCGGGCGATTATGGTGACAAGCGCGGGGCCTTCACGCCAAGCTGGTGGAAACTGGAAGGTTCTCAATACGGCAAGCTCAAGACCTGGCGAATCTCCAAGAAGGGCACGTTCATCGACGGGGTCGCCTCTTCCGATGTGACGATCGATGACCTTGCCATCAGTCAGCATTCCTCGATCCGTCTGCGGATCGGTATCGCCGACGATGCGCGCAACACCGGTGGCATCAATATCTTCGGTCGCGGTTTCGGCAATTATGGCCGTGATATCCTCATGCGCATCGATTTGGCGCAATAGTATCGTAATTTATGATACATAGCATATTGTCGGAGTTAAATTCCGATAAGTCATATTTTTCATAAATCACTGATTTCACGGAGAGTTTTGTCATTCCGTGCGCGCCGCTCCTGTGGTTTCTGCGATATTTTCCTCCGTGAGTGCGTTGACGGCCTTCCAAAAGTGTATCAAGATCAAGGTATAAGAACGAAATATCTGATATATATGGGAGGAAGGCCGTGAAGGCGTATGTGATCGTCCATCGTGATTTCCGAATTGCCGACATCGATGATCGGCTCTACAGCTCTTTTCTGGAGCATCTGGGTCGGGCGATCTATGGCGGCATCTACGAGCCGGGCCACCCGACTGCCGATGAGAACGGTTTCCGTAAGGATGTGATTGAGCTGGTGCGCGAGCTCAACTCGCCCTACTGCCGTTATCCGGGGGGTAATTTCGTCTCAGCCTATAATTGGGAAGATGGCGTTGGGCCCCGTTCTGAGCGGCCGGTGCGCCTCGATCTTGCCTGGCGGACGCGCGAGAGCAACCAGATCGGCGTCAATGAATTCGTGGATTGGTGCAAGAAGGCCAATACCAAGCCGATGCTTGCCGTCAATCTCGGCTCGCGCGGGCTGGATGCGGCACGAAACTTCCTTGAATATTGCAATCATCCGAGCGGCACATACTGGTCGGACTTGCGGCGCAAGCACGGCTGGGCTGATCCGCATGGAGTGAAGCTCTGGTGCCTGGGCAATGAGATGGATGGTCCCTGGCAGGTCGGTCACAAGTCTGCCTACGAATATGGCCGCCTGGCCGACGAGACCGCCAAGGCCATGCGCGGCTTCGATAAATCGCTTGAACTGGTGGTCTGCGGCTCGTCCAACTCGGACATGAAGACTTACCCCGATTGGGAAGCCCAGGTTCTGGAGCAGTGCTACGACAGCGCTGATCATATCTCGCTGCACATGTATTTCGCCAATCGCGAGAAGAATACGCTGAACTATCTCGCCAAGGCCGAGAAACTCGATCGCTATATCGTCACCATCGGCGGCGTCATCGACTATATCAAGGCTAAGAAGCGCTCGAAGAAGACGATCGGCATTTCCTTCGACGAATGGAACGTCTGGTATCACTCCAACCAGCAGGACAAGGAGATCCTTGCGCGCGACGAATGGCCGGATGCGCCGCATCTGCTTGAGGATGTCTATAATTTCGAGGACGTGCTGCAGGTCGGCGGCATTCTCAACACCTTCATTCGCCGTTCCGACCGCGTGCGCATTGCCTGTATTGCCCAGCTCGTCAACGTCATCGCGCCAATTATGACGGAGGACGGAGGCCCGGCATGGCGGCAGACGATTTACTATCCGCTCTATTTCGCCTCGAAATATGGCCGCGGCTACGCGCTGCGCCTGGTCACCGACGGCCCGACCTATGACAGCGACGAGGCCGACGACGTGCCCTATCTCGATGTGTCGGCCGTTCACGACGAGATCGGAAAGATGGTTACGCTCTTTGCCGTCAACCGCCATCCCGACATCGCGCTCGATCTAGATACGCGCCTCGAAGGCTTTGCCGGAGCCCGTGTCGTCGAACAGCATGAAATGGTTCACAGCGATTTGCAGGCGACCAACACGGCAGCGCATCCGAACGCAGTCGTCCCAACCAATACGGGCGACGCCAAGATCGAGGATGGACGGCTTCGCGCGACACTGAAGCCGCTATCCTACACGGTGATCCGACTGGCAGTCTGACACCTTGTGGCCGGGGCGAATGCACCCGGCACTGAAAACGGTCTGATGGTCGCGAGGAGGCGGCTGAGGACCCATTGCAGGCCCGGACGGCCCGTACGTTGGTTTGAGCGGCCGGCCGGGAAAAAGGGGTGAAATCGCGGTCTGCTCACTATCGCTTGAGTGTGCCGCGCAGTCGATAAAAATGGGAGGAGATCATGAAGCAGTGGAAGAAGCTTGCCTTCGGCGTCGCGCTGGCCACGTTCGGCCTCATCGCGGCAGCCAAGGCTCAAGATTATACCGCCTTGCCTCGCAAGGAGACCTTGATCGTCGAAAACCCTGAGGGAACGATCAAGAATCCGGGCTGGTTCAACATCTGGGTCAATGGCGGCGGGGGCGTTTCGACCGGCCTCCAGCAGCTGACGATGGACACGCTCTGGTACATCGATCCGGAGAAAGGTCTCGGCGGCTCGGCTTGGGACAACTCACTTGCATCCGACAAGCCGCAATATAATGACGATTTCACCCAGATGACGGTGAAACTGCGCAAGGGCCTCTATTGGAGTGACGGCGTCGAATTCACCGCCGATGACGTTGTCTACACCGTCAAGACCCAGATGGACCATCCGGGCATGAACTGGAGCGCGGCCTTCTCGGTTCAGGTTGCAAGTGTCGAAGCACCGGATCCCTATACGGTCGTCTTCAAGCTGAAGAAGCCGAATTCGCGTTTCCACGCCATCTTCACTGTTCGCTGGAACGGCGCATGGATCATGCCCAAGCATATCTTCGAGAAGGTCGCCGATCCCGTTCGTTATGATAATGCCAATCCCGTCTCGCTCGGCGCCTATAGGCTAAAGGCATACGATCCGCAGGGCAAATGGTACACCTGGGAGAAGCGCGACGACTGGCAGCGCACATCGCTAGGCCGTTTTGGCGAGCCGGCCCCGAAATATGTCACCTATGTCGATCCAGGCCCGCCGGATAAGCGCACGATCGCGCAGCTCGAGCACAATCTCGATATCATTCACGACAACACGCCCGAAGGCATGTTCACGCTGAAGGAGAAATCGAAGACGGTCGAAAGCTGGTTCCCCGGCTTCCCCTTCGCGCATCCGGATCCGACGCTGCCCGCCGTGATCTTCAACAATCAGGACCCGCTGTTCCAGAATCCTGATGTGCGCTGGGCCCTGGCATTGCTCATCGATATCAAGGCCGTCGATATGGCCAGTTATCGCGGCGCCGCCACGCTCTCCGCACTCGGCGTTCCGCCGACGGCGGTAGCCATGACGGATTATCAGGCGCCGATGCAGGATTGGCTGAAGAATTTTGAGATCGATACCGGCAAGCGCAAGATCAAGCCATACGATCCGACGATCGGTCAGCAGATTGCCGATATCCTGCGCAAGCAGCCGAAATACAAGGATCAGATTCCGACCGATCCAGCCGCGATCAGCAATGCCTTCGGCTATGGCTGGTGGAAGCCCGATCCGCAGGCCGCCGGCGAGCTATTGGAAAAAGCCGGCTTCAAGAAGGTCGGCGGCAAATGGATGACGCCTGACGGGCAGCCGTTCAAGATCCGTCTGACGGTCGAAGGCGACACTCGCTCCGTCTTTACCCGTGCGGGCACTCTCATCGCTCAGCAATGGGCAGCCTTCGGGATCGATTCCAAAGCTGCTCCATCCACCAGCGTCTGGCAGGCGGGATTGCAGCCCGGCAACTATCAGGTCGCGATTGCGTGGAGCGTCGAGACCTGGGGCGGCGATCCTGATCTGTCTTTCTTCCTCGACAGCTGGCATTCGCAGTTCGTCGCCAAGAAGGGTGAGAACCAGGCGCCGCGCAACTGGCAGCGCTGGTCCAATCCGGATCTCGACAAGATCATCGAAAACATCCGCCGCATCAGCGCCGATGATCCGAAGGGCATCGAACTTGGCAAGGACTATCTGAAGTTGGTTGCGCAGCAGATGCCGACCATTCCGCTGATGTCCTATAACGTCTTCACTTCGATGGATACGACCTATTGGAAAGGCTATCCGACCATTGCCGACCCCTATACGGACCCCGTTCCCAATTGGGCGAACTCCCGGTTGATGATGGTCAAGCTGAAGCCGGCACAGCCCTGATTTCTCCCGACCCTGATGCGGCAATCGCCGCATCAGGCACCTTTCGCCGGACACTAGGCACGTCCGGCGAATCTTTTGAATTGATGATGAAGCGCAAGCAGCAAGGAAGACGGCGGCATGACGTCCTATCCAGTTTTCGTATTGAGACGATTTGGCCAATTCCTGCTCGTTGTCTTCCTCGGCATTTCCGCGACGTTCTTCATCACTCACATGACGCCGATCGATCCTGTCGAGGAAAGCATCGGGACCATCCAGCAGATGGGCCAATCCGATCCCCGCGCTGTCGAGTTGATGCGTCAGTCGTTACGTGAGCTCTATGGCCTCGAGGGCTCTATCTGGCAGCAATATCTACATTTCTGGGGGCGTCTTGCGACCGGTGATCTCGGGCCGTCGCTGTCGGCATTCCCTACGCCGGTTTCCGCCATCATCGCGAGGGCGCTGCCCTGGACGATTGGTCTGATGACGGTTTCCGTCATCCTCACCTTCATTCTCGGCAACATGATCGGCGCGCTCGCAGGATATTATCGCAAGAGCTCGGTGCTGAAGGCCGTCAGCCTGGTTTTCATCGCCATGCAGCCGATCCCTTATTACATCCTCGCTTTCGTTCTCATCATTCTCTTCGGCTATGTCTGGCCGATTCTGCCCATCAATGGCGGCTATGAGATGAACACCAACCTGCAACTGTCCTTCACGCTGGTGCTCGATATTCTCCGCCACTCCATCCTGCCGGCGTTGTCGCTGATCCTCGTTGGGACGGGTGGCTGGCTGATCGGCATGCGGGCGCTGGTCTCCAATATCATCACCGAGGATTATGTTGTTTTCGCCGAGCTCGGCGGCGTGCCGAAGCGCAAGATCCTGCGCTCCTACATCGCCCGCAATGCCATGGTGCCGCAATTTACCGGCCTTGCCATGTCCCTTGGCGCCGTCTTCAACGGCACGGTCATCACCGAAATCGTCTTCGGCTATCCCGGTATCGGCAATCTCCTGATTTCGGCCGTGCACGCAGGCGATTACAGTCTCGTCCTCGGGCTTAGCGCACTGTCGATCGTCGGTGTCGCCGCGGCCGTCTTCATCATCGACATATTGGGTCCGCTGATCGACCCGCGCATCAAGGTGGAGTAGGCCATGCTGACGATCGTTCGCGACCTCGCACGCCAGAATATGGAATTCCTTTGCGGCCTTCTGCTGCTTGCCGTCATCGTCGGGCTGGTGATCCTGTCCTATTTCTCGCCCTATGGCCCAGCCGATCTTTATCTGCTGCCGCCTGACATGCCGCCGGATGGGCAATACTGGCTGGGCACGACATCGCGTGGTCAGGATGTTTTCTGGCAGCTGACGACAGCGCTCCGCAACACACTCTATTTCGGCATCGGCGTCGCCATTCTCTCGCGCATCATCTCGCTTGTCGTGGGGCTGGTGGCCGGCTATGCCGGAGGTGCCGTCGATCGCGTGCTGATGGCGATCAATGACAGCATCATGGTCATTCCGCAGTTTCCGCTGCTGATCCTGTTCTACTTCGTCCTCAAGGATGAAATGACCTGGACGGTGCTGATCATCGTCATGGCCTCACTCGGCTGGTCCTACGACGCGCGCCTGATCCGCTCGGTGGCGATCAGCCTGAAGACGCGGCCTTTCACCACGCAGAGCGTCTATTCCGGCATGAGCATGCGCAAGATCCTCGTTGAGGAACATCTGCCTTATGTTCTGCCGATCGTTTTTGCCACGACGATGAACAATATGATCTGGTCGATCGGCATGGAGATCACGCTTGCGGTGCTCGGCTTTACCGATATCGAGACGCCGACCATGGGCATGATGATCTACTGGGCCAATGCGCATTCGGCGCTGATCGCCGGAACATGGTGGTGGGTTGCAGCACCCGTCGCCGCCATCGTGGTGCTGTTCATGGCGCTCTTCCTGCTGTCGATGTCGATGAATGAATATAACGACCCCCGCAGTCGTTTGAACCGGATGGGAGGCTGAGGCATGGAGGCTGTCGTTGAGGTCAACAACCTCAAGGCCTATTACCGGGCCTTCCTTTATGGCGTCGATCGCGAGGTGCGGGCGGTTGACGATGTCAGCCTGTCGATCGGACGCGGCGAGATCTATGGCGTTGCCGGTGAATCGAGCAGCGGCAAGACGACGCTGATCAAGACGATTGCCGGCGCTATCCGGCCGCCGCTTCGGGTTGTCTCCGGTGCCGTCAAGTTTCATTTCAACAATGGGACGCAGGATATCTACGCCATGACGGCAGAGCAGCGGGCATCGCTTCGCTGGCGGCATCTCTCCTACATCATGCAGGGATCGATGAATGTACTCAATCCCGTGCGCCGGATCCGACATTCGTTCACCGATTTCGCTTTCCGGCATATGAAAGCCGATCGAGGCACCTTCTTCGATCGGGTTGGTGCTCACCTTCAGCGGCTGAAGCTCGATGCGAATCTTCTCGATGCTTATCCGCACGAATTGTCGGGCGGCATGCGTCAGCGCATGACGATCGCGCTGGCGACCATCCTGACGCCGGAGTTCATTATCGCCGATGAGCCGACGACCGCGCTCGATGTCATCGTCCAGCGCGACGTGCTGCAGATGATCCGGGAGATACAGCGCGAGATGGGCTCGTCCTTCCTGTTTGTAACCCACGATATGGGCGTTCACGCCGCAGTTTCCGATCGCATCGGCATCGTCTATGCCGGACGGTTGGTGGAGGAGGCGCCGACGCGCAAGCTTTTTCACCTGCCGCTCCATCCCTATACGCAGCATCTGGTCGCAAGCCTGCCGCGAATCGGCGATGCCTCGACGCGGCCGTCGCTGGAAGGACGGCCGCCCAATCTCGCCATGCCGCCGGAAGGATGTCGTTTTCATCCGCGTTGCCCGAAGCGCATGGATATCTGCAGCCGCGAAGTGCCGCCTATGGTGAACGTCGAGCCGGACCGGCGTGTCGCCTGCTTCGCAGTGACGGGAGGGGCGCGATGAGCGATCTTCTTTCTCTCTCGCATGTCAGCAAGGTCTATCGTCAGGGCGGCATGCTCAGCCGTCGTCATATCACGGCGGTTCGCGATGTCAGTCTGAGTCTCGGAGAGGAGCCGGAAATCCTCTCCATCGTCGGCGAGTCGGGCTCCGGTAAATCCACGATCGCGTCGATGATCCTCGGCCAGACGGCGCCGACATCCGGCAGCCTGAATTTTCGCGGCAGAGCCGTCGCCATTCATGGCCGGTCCGAGCGGCGCGCCTTCATGCGGGAGGTGCAGCCGGTCCTTCAGAATCCGTTCGAAGCGTTCAACCCACTCAAGAGGGTTGATCGATATCTTTTTGAAACGGCAAGGAATTTCGCGCCGATGGGTCCAAGGCCAAGCCGAGCCGATGTCGAGCGTATTGCCGATGAGGCGCTTGCCCATATCGGCCTGACACTTGCCGAGGTGAAGGGACGGTTTCCGCATGAGCTTTCGGGCGGTCAGCTGCAGCGCACCGCCATTGCCCGCGCGCTCATACCGCAACCGCGTCTGCTGGTGGCCGATGAGCCGGTTTCAATGGTCGATGCTTCGCTGAGAATGGCGATCGTCAATCTTTTCGGTCAGCTGAAGAAGGAGCTGGGGCTGTCGATCATCTACATCACCCATGATCTGGCGACCGCCTACTATATCAGCGATCGCATCATCATCATGAAGAAGGGCGAGATCGTCGAGCAGGGCGGCGCGCGTGCCGTTCTCGACAATCCGCAGCATCCCTATTCGCAGGCTTTGAAGGAAGCGGTCTTGTCCACCACGCCCGAGATGGAGCCGGCGCTTGGCTGAACTTTGTTTTTAGCGCGAGATTCGCGTCGAAAGGATGATGGACGACAATGTGCGTTCGACGCCATCGATTGTGCCGATGCCGTCGATCAGCTGATCCAGTTCGGAGATCGAGGGGGCTGCAATGATGGCGATCAGATCGAACGTGCCGCTGACCGAATGAAGCGTCGTTACCTCCGGAATGGCATTCAGTGATGCCGTCACCGCTGACAGCGCTTTCGGCGCGATCGTGATTAGTACATGGGCCCGAATAAGGCCCGATAGATAGGTTTCTGACAACCGCACGCCATAGCCTGAAATGACGCCCTCCCGCTCCAGCCGTTCGAGCCTTGCCTGAACGGTGGTGCGCGACAGCGACAGCTTCTTGGCGAGAGTCGCAACAGGCATTCGGGCATTCTGGCCGAGCAAGGCGATCAGTTCGCGGTCCTTATCGGTGACCTGCATGGTGTTTCCTGCATTTTGCAAATTCTATTCGTCAATTTGTATAGTTTTGTACAACGAAATGCATTTTTCGTCGCTATGAATCGTTCAACTCCTACCTACACTTATAAAAATCTTATCAATGAAATGCAGGGGAGTCATATGAAAGACATAGTGGTCATCGGCGCAGGCAAGATCGGTGGGGCGATCGCTCTGATGCTGGCCCAGACGGGCGACTACACGGTCGTCGTCGCCGACCGCAGCCAGGAACAGCTCGACAAGATCGATCGTCACCCTGCGATTTCCACCGCCGCCGTCGATATTGCCGACCGCGCCGGGCTCGTCGGCATTCTGAAGGGCAAGTTCGCCGTCCTGTCGGCAGCACCGTTCCATCTCACCGGCTTCGTCGCGGAAGCGGCACTTGAAGCCGGCGTCCATTATCTCGACCTCACCGAAGACGTCGCGACGACCAAGAAGGTCGAGGAACTGGCTCAGGGAGCAAACACCGCCTTCATCCCGCAATGCGGACTTGCGCCGGGCTTCATCTCGATCGTCGCCAACGATCTCGCCAAGCGGTTCGACAGCCTCGACAGCGTGCGCATGCGCGTCGGCGCGCTGCCGCAATATCCCTCCAATGCTCTGAACTACAATCTAACCTGGAGCACGGACGGCCTCATCAACGAATATATCGAGCCCTGCGAAGCGATCGTCGAAGGCAAGCTCGTCACCGTTCCGGCCATGGAAGAGCGCGAGGAATTCTCGCTCGACGGTGTCACCTATGAAGCCTTCAACACGTCAGGTGGCCTCGGCACGCTCGCCAAGACCCTGGCTGGCCGCGTGCGGACGATGAACTACCGCACCATCCGCTATCCCGGCCATCAGGCCATCATCAAGGCGCTGCTCAACGACCTCAACCTCAAGAACCGTCGCGATGTGCTGAAGGATCTCTTCGAAAATGCGCTGCCCGCCACCATGCAGGACGTGGTCGTCGTTTTCGTCACCGTCTGCGGCTGGCGCGAGGGCCGCTACATGCAGGAAACCTATGCCAACAAGGTCTATGCAGGCATCGTTGCCAGCAAGAAGATGAGCGCCATTCAGATCACCACCGCAGCCGGCATTACCACCGTGCTCGATCTCCTCGCTCAGGGCAAACTTCCCTCCAAGGGTTTCGTTTGCCAGGAAGAAATCGATCTCGGCGATTTCCTCGCCAATCGCTTCGGACAGGTTTACAGCCTTGAGAAAATCAGGATGAAAGAAGCCGTCTAAGCGGCTATTCCTGTTTTGAAATGTGGCGCCCTCGGGCGCCACATGTGTTTTAGCCCTTGGAAACGGCGCTGCAGAGACTAACCGATCAGTCGTTCGAGGATCTCGACGGGATGCGGGATGGCTTGATGATCGATCTTGGCGACCTGCGAGCGACAGGAAAAACCGGTGGCCATAACAACCGTCTGATTGCCGTTCTCGGCGATCCTGTCCTGCCAGCTCATCGCATAGAGCTTTTCCGAGATGGCGCGATTGCGCACTTCGTGCCCGAAGGTGCCGGCCATGCCGCAGCAGCCGACATCGGCCATATCGAGCTCAATGCCAAGTTTCCCGAAGAGCAGGGACCATTGCTTGAGGGCAGCCGGAGCGTTTGTTTTCTCCGTGCAATGGGCAAGCAGCGTGAAGCGCTCTTGCGACAGGGCCTGTGGTGGCGGCAATCGGTCGAGATTTGCGGCGAGCCACTCCTGAAGCAGCAGCACCGACGCCTGCAGCTTAGCCGAGGGCAGGGCGGCATATTCGCTGCGATAGGTCAGCGTCATCGATGGATCGATGCCAACAAGCGATATGCCCATTTGCGAGATGCGATCGAGATAATCTCGCGATTTCGCCGCCGCCTTCTCGAAGCGACCGAGATAGCCATGCACATGCAGGGCTTTGCCGTTGTTCTGTGATACGGCGAGCCACGGTTTGAAACCCATTTTCAGGGCGAGCTTGAGCGCTGCGATGACGACGGCTGGATCGAAATAGGTGGAGAAGACATCGGCAACGATGACGACCGCCTGGGCTCGCTCCTCTGCGGAGAGATTTCCCAACGTTTCGGGAGTAGCAACCTGCACGCGGAGACGAGCGGCTTCCCGTTCGAGCGATACTGCAGGCATGGCGGGAAGCGCGGTGAGACCAGCGAACCGCATCAAGGCTTGGCCGGCGGCCGATCCGGTGAGTAGATTGTAACCAGACTTGAAGCGCGCCATCAGCGGCAGGGTCGTCTCAATAGCAGCAACGATTGGGTCCTTTAGTGGCCTAAGGTATCGACCGTAATAGAGCTCCAGGAATTTCGAACGGAAGGCCGGGACGCTGACCTTGACGGGACATTGGCCGGCGCAAGCCTTGCAGGCGAGGCAGGTGTCCATTGCCGCCCGCACCTCATGGGAAAAGTCGTCGCGATTGGCCGGATTGAGCGAATTGACCGCTCGCCGCAAGAGATTGCCGAAAGGATTGGCGCGGCACAGCTCTTGCGCCTCCCGCCGCGGATCGACCTGCCGCTCCGCCAGCAGGCGCAGCCATTCGCGCATCAGCGCCGCGCGGCCCTTCGGCGAATAGCGCCGGTCACCCGTCGCCTTGAAGGAGGGGCACATCGGGCTTGTCGCGTCGAAATCGAAACAGGCGCCGTTACCGTTGCAATAGGCTGCATTGTCGAAGGCGGCGCGGATATCATTGCCGATGATACGATCAAAGTCGCCACGCAGTGACATTTCGTCGATCTTCAGCAACGGGCGGGATGAGCCGGATGCGATCTTGCCGGGATTGAGGCGATCGCCGGGGTCGAATGCGCGCTTAATGTCCTGCAGGCTCGGATAAAGCTCGCCGAAATATTCGGGGACATATTCCGAGCGAACGCCCTTGCCATGTTCGCCCCAGAGCACCCCGCCATATTTGCGGGTGAGAGCAACGACGCCGTCGCTGATCTTGCGGACGAGCGGCTGATGGTCGGTGCGGGTAAGATCGAGCGCCGGGCGGACATGCAGCACGCCGGCATCGACATGGCCGAACATGCCGTAATCCAGCTCCTCGGCATCGAGAAGGGCACGGAATTCCCTTATATAGGCGGCCAGATGCTCGGGCGGAACGGCAGTGTCTTCAACGAAGGGCACCGGCCGCACCGGCCCCTCGACATTGCCAAGCAGGCCGACGGCGCGCTTGCGCATCGACCAGATTGCCTCGACCTCGGCCTTTTCTCGAGCGATCGTATAGCCCTTGTGGCGAGCTGAGGAGCCGTCATCAAGGGCGGCGGTCACGTCCGCCAGCTTGCGTTCCAACTCGTCGCTATCGTCGGCCAGCACTTCGACGATATTGATGCCGTTGGCGGCGCCAGATGCATCTTCGGGGAAGAAGCGGGCGATGCCGCTCCAGACGATGTCGCCCTTGGCGAGACCCAGCACCTTCTCATCGACCGTCTCGACCGAGGCCACCTTCAATGCCACCAGCCGCCTGGCATCCTCCAGCGCGGTGTTGAAATCGCCATAGCGGATGTTGATGAGGGCCGATCGCGCCGGGATCGGCAGCACGTTGAGTTCGGCCTCGGCGATCATGACAAGCGTGCCTTCGGAGCCGCACAGCACCGCATTGAGATCGAAGCGGCCGTCCTCGCGCCAGATATGGGCGAGATCGTAGCCGGTCATGTAGCGGTTGAGCTTGGGGAAGGTCGCCGCGATCAGCTCGCTTTTGTCCCGGGCGATCGCATCAACGACACGATGAATTTCGCCGATACGATCGTCACGCGCCTTGATCTCGTCCAGCTCGCTATTGCCAAGCGGACGCGACCACCAGTCACTGCCATCGGAAAGCACCACGCGAAGGCCGAGAACGTGGTTGCTGGTCTTGCCGTAAAGACACGAGCCCTGGCCGCAGGCATCGGTGGAGATCATGCCGCCGATGGTGGCGCGGTTGGAGGTGGAAAGCTCAGGCGCGAAGAACAACCCGTATGGTTTCAACGCCTTGTTCAGTTGATCCTTGACGACGCCGGCCTCGACACGGGCGATCTTTCGAACCGGATCGATCTCCAGGATGCGGTTCATATGTCGGGAGCAGTCGACGACGATCCCAGAGGTCAGGGATTGTCCGTTCGTTCCGGTGCCACCGCCGCGCGGGGCGATGACAAGATCGGAAAAGACAGGTTCGGATATGGCTTTGGCGATGATTTTCAGATCATCCGCACCGCGCGGATAGAGAATTGCCGCCGGCTTGACCTGATAGATGGAATTGTCGGTCGAGGCGACCGTCCTGGCACCGTGATCCGTTTCGAGGTCGCCGCTAAAGCCGAGTGCAGACAGCCGACGGGCAAAGGCGCCGGTCTGATGTAGCGAACTGTCTTTCGCCGAAACGAGGCGTGGTATCATGATGCGAAGACTTCCGGCGTTTTACGCGGTGATTGGAGCACTCCCGCTTTTAAACAGAATTACGGGAATGCTCTATCTCTTTGTTTTCACGCAGTTCCGGATGGATAGCCGTTTTGTGCGTCGGCCGCAGTTGCTCTAGCGCCGGAGCGCCGCGCAGGCCCTTTCGATGCGATCAAGGGCTTCGATGAGATCGGCTTCCGATGTCGCATAGGAAATGCGGAAATAGGGCGACAATCCGAAGGCTGAGCCGGGCACGACGGCGACATGCGCTTCGTCGAGGAGATAGGCGCAAAAATCCGCATCCGTCTCGATCTTCTTTCCGGACGGTGTCGTCGTTCCAAGCACGCCGGCGCAGCCGGAGAATGTGTAGAAGGCACCTTCCGGCATCAGGCAATCCAGGCCATCGATGGCGTTCAGCCTGTTCACGACGAGATCGCGTCGGCGCTGGAAGCTTGCCTTGCGACCCTCGAGAAAATCCTGCGGGCCATTCAGCGCTGCAACGGCCGCCGCCTGGCTGACGGAGGAAGGGCAGGAGGTCGCCTGGCTCTGGATAACGGCCATGGCCTTGATGAGGTCCCTCGGACCACCGGCATAGCCGATGCGCCAGCCGGTCATGGCATAGGCTTTGGAAACGCCGTTGACCGTCAAGGTCCGGCTTTTGAGGCTCGGCTCGAGGGCGACAGGCGTGGTGAAATGAAAGCCCTCATAGACGATATGCTCATACATATCGTCGACCATCAGCCAGACATGCGGATGGCGCTGCAGCACCTCGATCAGCGGCCGATAATCGGCCTCGGAATAAGCCGCACCTGATGGATTGGACGGCGAGTTGAGCAGCAGCCAGCGCGTCTTGGGCGTGATCGCCTTTTCAAGCTGATCGGCCCTCAGGCGAAAACCGGCCTTGGCATCGCAGGGGATCAGAACCGGCACGCCGCCGCAGATCTCGACGATATCGGAATAGGAGGTCCAATAGGGCGTCGGGATGATGACTTCATCGCCCGGATTGATCGACGCCATGAAGGCGTTGAACAGGATCTGCTTGGCACCCGTCGCCACGGTAATTTCATCGAGTGCGTAGTCGATGCCGTTCTCACGCTGAAACTTCCCGGCAATCGCCTTCTTCAGCTCCGGCGTGCCGTCGAGCGCAGTATATTTCGTTTCGCCACGATCGATGGCGGCCTTGGCGGCTTCCTTGACATTGTCGGGCGTGTCGAAATCCGGTTCGCCGGCACCGAGAATGATGACAGGCAAGCCTTCCCGCTTCATCGCATTGGCACGCGCGCCGATCTGAAGAATGGTGGAAACGCCGATGGAGGCGATCCGCGAAGCGGGCTTGAAGCCCGCCTCTTCGATTTTCGCGGCGATCGTCATGGAGCTTACTCGATGTCGAAGGAGACACCCTGCGCCAGCGGCAGGGCCTTGGAGTAGTTCACCGTGTTGGTGGCCCGGCGCATATAGGCCTTCCAGGCGTCCGAGCCGGATTCGCGGCCGCCGCCGGTTTCCTTCTCGCCGCCGAATGCGCCGCCGATTTCAGCGCCAGAGGTGCCGATATTGACGTTGGCGATGCCGCAATCGGAGCCGTCAGCTGCGAGGAAGCGCTCGGATTCCTGCATGTCACGCGTGAAGATCGACGACGACAGACCGGCAACAACGGCATTGTGCTCATCGATGACAGCGTCGAAATCGTCATAGGGCATGACATAGAGGATGGGTGCGAAGGTTTCTTCCATCACCGGGCCTGCCTGCTTCGGCATTTCCACCAGCGCCGGCTTTGCGTAGTAGCCATCGGCATGGCCGACATCGACGCGCTCGCCACCAGTGACGGAGCCGCCATGAGCCTTCGCCTCGGCAATCGCCTTCTGCATGTTGTCGAATGCGGCCTTGTCGATCAGCGGGCCGACGAGAGCGGAGGAGTGTAGGGGATCGCCGACCGAGACACTCTGATAGGCCTTCTTCAACCGCGGAACGAGCTGATCGTAGACGCTTTTGTGGACGAAGAGACGGCGCAGGGTCGTGCAGCGCTGGCCGGCCGTGCCCATGGCGCCGAAAGCGATGGCGCGCAGTGCCATGTCGAGATCGGCCGACGGGCAGACGATGCCGGCATTGTTGCCGCCGAGTTCGAGAATGGCGCGGGCAAAGCGCTTGGCAAGCCGCGGTCCGACTTCACGGCCCATGCGGGTCGAGCCGGTTGCCGAAACGAGCGGCACCTTCGGATGATCGACGAGGACTTCGCCGATCGCACGATCGCCGATCAGTACCTGCGACAAGCCTTCCGGCGCGTCGCCGAAGCGGGCAAGTGCGCGATCAAGGATCGCCTGCGAGGCAAGAGCGGTCAGCGGCGTCTTTTCCGAGGGTTTCCAGACGACGGCGTCGCCGCAGATCAGTGCCAGCGCCGCGTTCCACGACCAGACGGCGACCGGGAAATTGAAGGCGGAGATGATGCCGACGACGCCGAGCGGATGCCAGGTTTCCATCATGCGATGGCCCGGACGTTCGGTGGCAATCGTCAGGCCGTACAGCTGGCGGGAAAGGCCGACGGCGAAATCGCAGATGTCGATCATTTCCTGCACTTCGCCGAGGCCTTCGGAGCGGATCTTGCCGGCTTCGATGGAAACCAGACGGCCGAGATCGTCCTTGGCGGCGCGCAACTCTTCACCGAGCAGACGCACCAGTTCGCCGCGCTTCGGTGCCGGAACAAGGCGCCAGGCGCGGAATGCGGCATGCGCCTTCTCGATTTTCTTCGCCGCTTCCTCGGCCGAAACGGTCTTGAGGCTGCCGATCTTCTCGCCGGTGACCGGGGAGTAGGAGGGCATGTCGCCCTCAGTATAAAGCGCCTTGTCGACGCCGAGCTTTTCGAGAATGGCGGCAGCTTCGGCTGCAACGGAAGGGGTCTTGGCTGCGATATTCATCTTGTGAAACTCCACTTGTCTTGATCCGGGTGGCGCGCGGCGATATCGCCGCATCACTTCACTCGGCGGCGTCTTGTTTGGAAAGGGCTCGTAGGCAAGCATCGATCGATGCCTGTTCGATGCCGGCGTAATGGTCGAATTCGTTCAGCACCTTCATGCCGAGATCGGCTTCGAAGCGCTGCTGGTTCGGGCTGGCGACGAAGTCCTGCTGCGCGCCATCGCCGAGATTGGACTGGAAGATGCCGGCGGCGCTGACGGGAAGAAAATCCTCGTAGACGATCGGATCAAACTGCACGAAGCCCTGGTCGATCAGTGCTTCGATATCCCCGTGGCTCCTTGCAGCGGTCTTGCCCTTGGCCGTCAGCGAATAGGTGAAATAGCCGAGGCCTTCGGCGCGGATTGCCGCCCAGTCATCCGGGAATTCGGCAAAGCTCTCGGCAAGTGCGGCTTCATAATCGCGGGCGTTCGATCCATCGGCTGCCGGACGTACGATCTTGCGGGAGTCGTCTAACAGCTTATCGTAAAGCGCACGGCCCTTCGGCGTCAGCGCAATGCCGCGTTGCTCGATCTCTCCGAAGCGGGCGGTGTGCGAGCCTGCTTCCCAGATGCCGTCGGCATTGCGGAATGAGACAGGTTCCTCGAGCGCCTTGAACGAGGTCTGGCGCAGCAGGATCGGGCAGATACGCGTCGGCGGTCCCTCGACAACGGCTTTCGGTGCAATGTCATAGTCGGGCATCAGCGCCTGCACCCGGTCGATATCCAGCGTGCGGGGGGTCAGATGATTGATGTGCGGGCCTTTGAACGACACGACATCGGCAATCAGACGATGGGCGTCATGAAGCCGATGATACATGCCGGCATCGACATTGGCCTCGTCATGCCAGCGGAAGGTCTCCAAAACCTCGTCGACGAAGCGCTGGGCGTCGTCCTTGTTCAGGCCGCCTTCGCGCTCGGCCTTCTCGGTGAGCGTAATGGCACCTTCCGTGAAGATACGGCGCTTCGAAAGAATGTCTGCAGCCGCCTTGCGAAGATTCTCATCGGCGATGAGATCGAGCCGCAGCAGGGAGGTGAAGACGCGGAAGGGATTGCGCTTCAATTCGGCGTCGCCGATCGGCCGGAAGGCGGTCGAATGAACTGGTACGCCGGCGGTCGACAGATCGTAATAGCCGACCGGATACATGCCCATGACGGCAAAGACGCGCGCCATCATCGCAAGCTCGGCTGCGGTGCCGAGCCGGATGGCGCCATGACGTTCCTCGGAGATGCGATCGAGATAATCCGTCGCCTCCAGCCGCTCCTTCAGCTTGGGCTGTGTCGCCAACGTTTCGTCGTTGACGCGAGCGACCAGCTCCATGAGCGTGCCGTAGGCGGGAACCTCTTCGCGATACATTGCCGACATGGCGGCTGAAAAAGCGCTGCGAATATCGCTGGTCGAGACGTGATCAGGCTTCATGTGCGATCTCTTCCTGAAAGGCTATGTCATTCCTATCCAGCAGAATATCTCTTGTTCAGCGGCCGATGTTGTGAGAGTGAATTCTAACTTGATGCGAAAATGGAATGACTATGCGCCGACGCCTCATCCCTGACATCGTCAATCTTCAAGCATTCGAATGCGCGGCGCGCCATCAGAATTTCTCGCGTGCCGCCGAAGAACTCAATCTGACGCAAAGCGCCGTCAGTCGCCAGATCAGCGATCTCGAGCAGCAGACGGGCCTGAAGCTGTTCGAGCGTGTCCGCCAACGCGTCGTGCTGTCCGAGGCCGGACTTCGGCTGTTGCCGGAGGTGAAGGATCTGCTCCTGCGTTCGGAGCGGCTGATGATCGGCGCCGTCGCCGCCGGCCAGATGAAATTATCTCTGAAGGTCGCGACCTTGCCGACCTTCGGCACACGCTGGCTGGTGCCGCGCCTCGGCCGATTTCTTGATAAACATCGCGATGTCGCCGTCACAGTGGAATCGCGCTCCAAGCCCTTCAATTTTGAGGAGGATAATTTCGATCTTGCCATTCACTACGGCCTGCCGGCATGGGCGGGAGCCGTCGCGACTTTTCTTTGCAACGAAACCGTGCTGCCCGTTGCCAGCCGCGAGCTTGCTGGGCGGCTGGGTCTGATCTCGCCGGACGAGTTGGCAGGAGCGCCACTGCTGCACCTGACGACGCGTCCGAAGCTCTGGGCGCAGTGGTTCGACCTGCAGGAGCTGCCGACGGAGAATGCCTATCCCGGCGCGCGCTTCGACCAGTTTTCCATGATCATCGCAGCCGCCATTGCGGGGCTCGGTGTGGCGCTCCTGCCGACCTATCTGATCGAGGACGAGCTCAAGGCCGGCACGCTTCTGCCGCTGTTTAATCTGCCGATGCCGACCGAGAACAGCTATTATGTGGTCATGCCGGAAAAGAAGCAGACGAACGAGACGGCGACATTGTTCCAGGACTGGCTGTTGAGCGAGGTGACGCCGCAATGATGCCGGAATGATCCTCCGAAATTAATCTGCATGGACCACAAGTGCCTATCGCTCTTTTGAGTTCGCATGGCGAACCGGGCCACCTGCTACGGCTTGCAAATGACAGCGCATGCAGACAGCGCTGATACGCTAGCCTTGTCTACATTCGAGGCCGAGAATCGTGCTTAAATACAGGGAGGCAAGGCCATACACCATGGCCGCAAGGTCGTTTCCGGTCGGGTGGGGGCAATGACGACAAGCGAACAGACGGAACTAGAGGATATAGTCTTCAGAAGTCCATTGCTCATCTCGCTTCTCCGGCGCTGGGATGAGATTGCGCTGCCAGATTGCTGGCTGGTGGCGGGAGCCATTGCCCAGACCGTTTGGAATCATGCCTTCGGGCTGCCCCTGTCTCATGGGATCAATGACCTCGACATCGTTTATTTCGATGCCGATGATCTCTCTGAACAAGCGGAGGCCAGTCATGCCGCACGGGTCCGCGCGATGTTTCCCGATTTGCCGGTCTGGATCGATGTGAAGAACGAAGCCCGGGTTCATTGCTGGTACGAAGCGAAGTTCGGATACCCGATCCCGCCTTACAAATCGACCCTAGACGCCATCACCACTTTTCCGACCACGGCAACCGCCGTGGGATTGCGCTCCAATAGTCACCGTTGTCTGGATTATTGTGCTCCGTTCGGTCTTTCCGATCTGCTGAATGGCGTCGTCCGCCCCAATAAGAAGCAGATCACGCAGGCCATCTACGAGCAGAAAGTCAATCGCTGGATTGCAGTCTGGCCGAGGCTGACGGTCGTGGGCTGGGACGGCTGAGGCGTATCGAGGCTCAGCCACGCGAGTTCCGAGCGAATGTCAGATCATGTCGAATATGGCCGATGCTACGACGACTTCCGTGCCCGCGAGGCCGACCGAACAGAAGAGCGTGGTGTCGAGAGGAGATGTTCTGCCGGCCACATGACCGGCGACTATGGCTGCAAGGTCGAGCATTCGCTCGTCGTGTATGGTTCCGGAAAGGAAAAATGGGGACGCATAGGCGCGCGTTTGCTCCGGAGAATCCGTGGCGATGATGCTGGCCATGTTCGCGACGTCCAGGCCGAGTTCATGTCCCTTGAGCGTCTTTGGGCCGATCGTATTGATGTGGACGCCGGCTTTTAAATCCGAAGCATCGATCACCGGCATGTCGCTGCTCGTTGCGCATAACACGATATCGGCATCGGCCACCGCTTCTGCGGCACTTGAAACCGGTTTAACGGCAATGCCGAGTTGCAATTGCATCTCCTCAGCGAAGGCGGCGCAGTTTCTTGGGTTTCGGCTAAAGACGCGGGCAGAGCCTATGTCGCGAACGGCGGCAGCGGCAATGAGCTGCGTTCGCGCCTGCGCACCGCTACCAATGATGCCGACCGTGCGGGCGGTCGCAGCGCTGAGGTGACGGATGGCTATGCCTCCTATTGCCCCTGTCCTGATCTGGCCGAGCCGTTCGCCCAGGATGATCCCTTGAAGTTCTGCGGTGTCAGCACGCCAAACAGCGACCACTTGTGAATGCTGCCCGCCGGTAAAAGTCTCGTAGGCGCGAAAGCCGGCAAGCGGCCGTTCGCCATCGATGCCGCCGACGGTAAACACGATGTCTCCACGATCGGGAAAGGAGACGTGATGGCGGGGTGGGGACACCAGCTTGCCGGCGGCCTTGGCCCGGAAGGCTGCTTCCAAGGCATCGATTGCCCGACGCATGACTGCGGCAGGACATAAATCCTCGTCTTTCAATATCTTCATTGCGGATGGACCTCGTTAAGACAGCCATTCTGCAACCTCAAGCGCAGTCGAGGTCAATAGCAGGCGCAGCCATCCTGGCGTTTCGCATTGCCCAGCTCTTCAGGCGCAAGCCATTGAGTTTGATGAAGCCCTCGGCGTCATGGTGGTCGTACGCTCCGGAGCTTTCCTCGAAGGTGACGAGGTCGGTCGAGTAGAGCGAGGCTGGCGAGGCGCGCGCGATCACGCTGGCTGAGCCCTTGTAGAGCCTGAGCGTCACTTCGCCGCTGACATGGATTTGGCTCCGATCGATCAATGCCTGCAGCATTTCCCGCTCGGGCGAATACCAAAAGCCATTATAGATCAGCGCGGCGTAGCGGGGCATGATCTCGTCCTTCAAATGTGCAGCGGCGCGGTCGAGCGTGATGGATTCGATCCCGCGATGGGCGGCGAACAGGATCGTGCCACCCGGAGTTTCGTAAACGCCGCGCGACTTCATCCCGACGAAGCGGTTCTCGACGAGATCGATCCCGCCGATCCCATGCCTGCCGCCCAATTCGTTGAGCTTTGTCAGCAGTGCCGCTGGTGCCATTGCTTCGCCGTTCACGGAGACCGCATCGCCCTTTTCAAAGCCGATGACGACGATTTCCGGCTCGTTTGGTGCCTCCAGAGGATCGACGGTGCGCTGATAGATATAGGATGGCGCGATTTCAGCCGGGTCTTCCAGGACCTTGCCTTCGGTGGAGGTGTGCAGGAGATTCGCGTCGGTCGAAAAGGGAGCCTCGCCGCGCTTATCCTTCGGCACAGGAATTTGATGCGCTTCGGC
This sequence comes from Martinezella dioscoreae, assembly GCF_009176305.1. Taxonomy (GTDB): domain Bacteria; phylum Pseudomonadota; class Alphaproteobacteria; order Rhizobiales; family Rhizobiaceae; genus Rhizobium; species Rhizobium dioscoreae. The sequence goes on from NZ_BLAJ01000002.1 coordinate 1,099,865, forward strand.
ATATTCGATCAGCTGAGTGCGCGATTGGAAGGCCCACTCGCGCCATGGCGCGATGATCTTGATCGATGGATCGAGCGCATTGGCCGCCAGTTCGAAACGCACCTGATCATTGCCCTTGCCTGTGGAGCCGTGGGCAATGGCATCGGCACCCACCTCGCGTGCGATATTGATGAGATGCTTGGCGATCAGGGGGCGGGCGATGGAGGAGCCGAGGAGATATTGCCCCTCATAAAGCGCGTTTGCCCGGAACATCGGGAAAACGAAATCCCGAACGAATTCCTCGCGGACATCCTCGATCCTGATATCTGTCGCGCCCAATTGCTCGGCCTTTCGGCGGGCGGGCTCAAGCTCCTCGCCCTGGCCAAGGTTGGCGGTAAAGGTCACGACTTCGCAGCCGTAGGTTTGCTGCAGCCATTTCAGGATGATGGATGTGTCCAGTCCTCCCGAATAGGCGAGCACGACTTTCTTGAGCTTTTTCGACATCGGCTTCCGTCTCCATGTTGACGGCTGGAACGATAGGCCAATCCTCGCGCAATGAGCTTGCGAAGAGTTCAATAATACGAGAGAATTTGGCATATTATGCCACTCAATCGGCAGTAGGAGCTATGTTGTGTCAACGACTTTGGACGAGATCGACCGGCGTATCCTCAGGGTGCTGCAGCGCGACGGACGCATTTCCAATGTGGACCTCGCGAGGGAAGTGGGGCTCTCGCCGTCACCCTGTCTTCGCCGCGTGCGATTGCTGGAGGATGCAGGCATCATCGATCGCTATGTGGCCGTTCTCGACCCGGCAAAGGTGGGTGCGGGCCTCACCGTGTTCGCCCGCGTCTGGTTCAAGACGCAGGATGCGCAAGTCACCCTCCAATTTGCGGAGGCGGTCAGGCGGTTTCCTGAAGTCATGGAATGTTATCTGACGACGGGCGAATGCGATGCCGTCCTGCGCATCGTCACGACTGATCTGCACAGCTATTGGCGGTTTCAGGCTGACCACTTGACGCGCATCCCGAGCGTATTGAACGTCAAGACCGATGTGCCAATGGAAACGCTGAAGCGAAGCTTTGAGCTGCCCTTGGTCTCGTAGCATTGCAGCTAGCTGTCGGCCCATTATGGCGGCGGCGAAGTGCCGTTCAGCGTGCGTAGCCGGTTCCTGTCTGCTCGCACCCTGGCGGGCATATCGAACCCGCAAGACAATTGATGTTTGGAGAGCGAAATGAGCATATTCGAAACGGCGATGCAGGCGACACGCCCGGTTCTCGCCAGCCGTTTTCGGGGCTATTCCTTTGCCTTTGTCTCAGGGTCGATCATACGAGGCGAAGGAAGAAAGGGCTCGGACATTGATCTGGTCGTGGTCTTTGATCAGCTCGAAACCGCTTGGCGCGAGACCTTTATCGAGGGCGACTTTCCGTTCGAAGCGTTTGTTCACGACCCGGAGACGCTCAGCTGGTTTTTCGAGAGCGATATTGTGCGTGGCTATCCCGTTATTATTCATATGGTTGCGACAGGCCAGATCCTCGGGCCAAATCCTGACAAGGGGCAGGTCTGGAAGGACTATGCTATCGGCATCCTCCATAACGGCCCACCGAAGCTGGAAGGTGAGAAGCTGAATGCTTTGAAATATCAGATCACCGACCTTCTCGATGATCTGCGTGGGGAGCGGGCGGCCCCGGAGGTAGGCGCGATTGCCGCGCAACTCTATCAGCCTTTGGCCGACCTTATGCTGCTGGGACGAGGAAGATGGTCGGGTAGGGGCAAATGGATTCCCCGCCTGCTTCGAGAGATGGATCGGGACCTGGCCGATAGGTTCGACGATGTCTTCGGGCGTGCTTCAGCCGGAGAGGTGGAGGCATTGTGCGGTCTCACACATAGCGAACTGGATCGGCATGGCGGCCCGTTTTTCGCAGGTGACAAGCGAATCGCGTCGCAACAGGCGAGACGCAAGAGCCTTGTGCCGCGCGGTTGATCGTTATGCTCTGATCGAAAAATTTCAAGCTTGAAATTCTTCATGGCAACGCTAACACATTCCTATCGGGTCGCTGCGGATTTTGCAGGATAGACGCGAGGTGAACTCGGGAGGAAGCCACCATGAAGACCCATCCGCTGAAGGGGCCGAACAGGCTGAAGCTCGGTGTTTTCTCGACCAACGCGGATGGTGGGCTTGCCATCACCGACGTGCCGGAGCGCTGGACGGCAGGATGGCAGGATAATCTGACCGCAGCACAGATCGCCGACCGGGCGGGGCTCGAATTCTTTCTGCCGATTGCCCGCTGGCGCGGTTTCGGCGGCAAGAACCGCGTTCGCGAATGGTCGTTCGAGACCTTCACCTGGGCTGCTGCGCTCTCGGCCGCGACCGAGCAGATCGGCCTTTTCATGACGGTGCACGTGCCGCTCGTCCATCCCCTTTATGCTGCCAAGTCGCTTGCGACCGTCGATCATATCAGCCAAGGGCGCGCGGGGCTGAACATTGTCTGCGGCTGGAACCCGAAGGAATTCGGCATGTTCGGCGTGCCGCTGGTCGAAAAGGGCTACGACCAGGCCGCTGAATGGCTCGAAATTGTCGAAAGGCTCTATGCCACTGATGAGCCCATCGATTATGCCGGCACCTACTACAATCTGAAAGAGGCTGTCAGCCGCCCTGCTAGCCTGCAGGCGCCACGGCCGGTGACGATGAATGCGGCCTTCGGCGGCCCCGGCCGAGACTTTGCCGCGGCGCATTGCGACTATCTCTTCACCACCTTCACCGATATCGGTGACGCCGGAAAGCATGTTATTGATATCGCTGCACGGGCGGAAGGTAAAGGCAGGCAGGTCGGCGTTTATACGGTTTGTCACGTCGTCTGCCGCGAGACACAGACGGAGGCAGACGACTATTACACCCGTTATGCCGTGACTATGGCCGATCAGGCTGCCGTCGATCAACACATGGCCGGCAAGAAGGAGTTCTCGCAGTCCCATGATCGCGAGTCCTATGACCGTTACCGTCAGCGCTTTGCCGGTGGAGCAGGCAGCTATCCGCTGATCGGCACGCCGCAGCGCATTGCCGAAGAGATGATCGCCATTGCCGAGCAAGGCTATGCCGGCATAGCCTTGTCCTTCGTCAACTATACGCAGGAACTGCCCTATTTCTGCGATCGAGTGCTTCCGATTCTGACGAAGGCTGGGCTCCGGGCGGGGTGAACCATCGGTTCGGTGCTTCGCGCCGCGGCCGCTCGCGAGAATGTGATCATCCTTCAATGATGACTTGGCTATCCGGCAAGGGCTGATTTTCCAGGTCATTCGCGGTGATGTCGCTTTCATGCTGCGGCGTCGCAGGTGCGACATGTGTGCAACGCAGCAAAAAACGTGACGTCAAGGGGTTTACAAGCGTGGCCCTGGATGGGATTCTTTTAGACGAAGGGTGCTGCTTGATTGGAAGTGGCGTCATTCCCTTCAACCGGATGCCGCTAGTCTTGGCTCCGATGTGCCGCAATTTTGCCGGCGCTTAACCGAACAAAATCAATCTGAAGCCGGAATGCGGGTGTTTCCGTGCCCGGCTGTTGCCTTGGTGCGCCCTGAAAATTACGAGGTCGGGGGCATAGAGAATGCGGGCTTTAACATGGGCTTCAAGTCAAAACGCGTCCTTCGCGGCGTTCTTGGTCTTCTTGCGAGTGTCAGCTTGCCGCAGGTGACCAAAGCCAGCGATCTGATGATCTGGTCGCCGGTCAAGGTCGCACCGAGAACATACAAGACCACTCTCGGTTTCCGGCTGCCGATGGCCTGGGATGTCAGCGCTGGCATGGATCTCGGACTTGGCAGCGCGGCCACCGGCGCCATCCTGCGCAGCAGCAGCCTGGCAACCCTATGGGGTACGGCAATCGACGATCACAAGCGCTTTTCGACCGCATGGCGCCGAGAGGTGTCATTGAGGGTCGACGCGCTCAACAGCACCGGAACGCTTTGCCTCGAACGCTCGCGGAGCTGGACGGTGTCGGAAAACCTGGACATGAGCACTTCGAGGTCGCTGAACGTAAATTATGCGGGCACGCGGAATGCGGCAAACTCCATTACCGCGACACAAGCCGTGACCGTTGCGGTTCCGTGGACGGGGACGTCTCTATCTGCGATCGGCAATCTGAAGGACGTCGGCAGCGTCTTTTCCAGCACGGTCTCGTTTCGGCAGCCTTTGGCGCCGAACCTCAATTTCTCGGCCTCCTTCGCCGATCCGCAGACTTTGACGCCGGCTGGCAATGTGCGGCTGGACTACCGTATCAAATGGTAGATTCACGGGTTTCTAATTCGGCCCTTTCCTATCGCGGCAGGGAACAAATGCCTCTCGCGGAAGTTTAGAACGGGCAGGACATCGATCTTGCTCGAGGTGTCATGACCTCGCGAAGCCTGCCGCTGGTTCGACTCCCTGCCGGCGGCAGGCTTAGCGTTCGAGCAGTAACCTCAGTCGGCAGGCCCTGTCGCCTCCGTTGGTGATTTGATCGTTATGTCGGGCTCGGCAAGCCTGGCCTTGAGCTTCGAGACCACATCGTGCCGGACATCGGACCACGACGTGGTGATTGCCCAATATTCGATGTTGAGCACGGCTTGATCGACGGCCAATTCGTCGAGAAAAACCTTCGGTGCCGGTGTGGTCTTGATGCGTTGATCCGCTTTCAGGATGTCGAGGATCGTTTTGCGGGCAAGATCGATGTCAATTTTCTCACCCATGGCAACGGACAATTGCTGGCGGCGGTCCGGCTCGCGGCTGTGGTTGATAATGGGCGTGTTCCAGAGCGTCGAGTTCGGTGCCATCAGATAGAGGCCGTCCGCCGTCCTCATCTCCGTGGCGAAGAGCCCGATTTCCTTGATGTAGCCTTTGACGTTCGTCGCCTCGATATATTCGCCGACCCGGAATGGCCGCAGGATCAGCAGCATGATGCCGGCGGCGATATTTTGAAGCGTGCCTTGCAATGCCAGGCCGATCGCCAGGCCGGCAGCACCGAGAGCGGCGATGATGGAGGCGGTCTGAACGCCGAACTGGCCAAGGACGGTGATGAAGACAAGGATGAGCAAGCTGTAGTGCAGGACATTCTGGAAGAAGCTCGCGAGCGTTTCATCTATGCCGCGAATGCGCGAGATGACGCGGTAGGCCGAGCGGCTGATAATGCCCGCAAGAAGCCAGCCACCGATCAGAAGAATGATCGCGCCGAGAAGCGAAAATCCATATTGAACCGCGAGCGCCGAGGCCTGGTCGAGTGCCGTGCGAGTGGCGACGACGATATTGGTCGTTTGATCGTCCATGTCAAAACTCCATCTTTCCCAGAGAGCCAAATGAGAAGTCGCGTTTTTGTTCCTGGCAACCGGGCGTATGAAACCCAACGGTTTCAATGGATTATGCGGGTCGGTCTCTATGCGGGAGCGTCAGGCGCCGTGCTTTGCCTGATGCGGACCAATGGTGGCAGCTGCGGTGTAGTGAGCCTTCTTCTGCTCGTACATGCCGAGATCCGCGCGCTTGATCATGGCTTCCATGGTTTCGCCGGGCAGGCTCGTGGCAATGCCGATGGAGACGCTGAGCGGCGCGCTGGAATAGAACTGGTTGTTGATCTTCAGCAGTTCGTTGATCGTCTCGACCATCGCGGCAGCCGCGATTTCATCAGCGCCCGGCATGAGAACTGCAAATTCGTCGCCGCCGATGCGGGCGGCGTGGTTCGGCAGGGAGACGACGCTGTTCAGCACCTCGCCCATACGGCGCAGCAGAGCATCGCCAGCATCGTGGCCGCTCTCGTCATTGGACTCCTTGAGTCCGTTCAGATCGAGAATGATGGCCGATACTGGCCGAAGCGATTTGCGCTCCAGCCTGTTGAGCTCCTCCATATAGAAGGCGCGGTTGAAAAGCCGGGTGAGCACATCGTGCTTGCCGAGATATTCGAGATAGGCTTCCGCCTTCTTGCGCGCGGTAATGTCGGTGAGTGCCACCTGCACCAGCGACCAGTCTTCCTCGTAACCGGGAAAAACCGAAAACTGCAGGAGGACGTGACGCTCCGATCCGTCGAGCGCATAGTTCAGCACTTCACGCTGATGGAAGAGGCGACCGTTCCACAACTCCACCAATTGCCCGCGAAAATGCTTCTCCATATCATCGCGGAACACTTCGCCGATCCGCTGATGCAGGGTCTGGCGGTCCGGTGCGCAGAATAGATCGAGCGTTGCCTGATTGACGTCGAGCACGCTGATCTCACTCATGCATTGCTGGACGAACTCCGGATGCACGTCGAGAAATACCTGAAAGTCGACGATGCCTCGGTGGCGGATATCATCGAGCAGGATCTTGATGCGGCTAAAATCCTCGACCCACAGGGAAACCGGCGAATGCTCGAACATGCCCTCGGCATAGCGGCGCTGCCGCTCTTCCTGCCGTCTCGCCTCCTCGCGGGCCGTCACGTCTTCCGTCGTCAGCAGCAGCCGGCTCCACGAGGTCTCGTGGCCCGGCAGGATGACGCCGCGTAGCTGGATGTCGAGCCTTTTGCCGCCGAGGGAATAGTTGATTGCGGTGCCGGAAAACTCGGTCTTGCCTTCCCAGAGCGCCACCAGCTCATTCACATGGCTTTGCAGCATCTCGTCGCGAAAGACCCGCGGAAGGCTTTCGACGAGCGTCTCGAAGGATGGCGCCTCGAAGAGCTCCAGCGTCCTGGTATTGACGGCAAGAAGCTTGATCCTTTGCGAGCAGGATGCGACGCGCTGCACGTCGGCCAACAGATAGGAACGCAGGTCCGTCACGCCCTCCGCACGCCAGACCTCGAACTGCTCCTTGACGCCGCTGAAATCCTCCAGCCACATGGCGACGGGGGCAAGGTCGAAAACGGTGCTGCTGAAGTCCTGGGCGTTCATCATGATTCCCTGCGCCGGCAGTAAAAGTCGGTATGCGAAATAAAAGGCCGGCAGTTCGCCAAGTTCTGCTTAGCGAGCATTGGTAAACCTTGTGTTGATATCAGGTAGCGGGTCAAGCCGGACAATCACTGTCCGCTTCTTTTCAACTCATTCTTGTCAAAACTGTGCCCTAAATGGCTCTCTGGCGCGATTGCTATCGGATTGATCCGATGTATTGGGGGCAGTCATGTCTTCAAAAAACGCTCGAAGGCTTCGAGGGTCTTTTCGCTGACATGGTGTTCGATGCCCTCGGCATCATTCCTTGCCGTATCAGGATCGACGCCGAGGCGGCAAAGAACGGCCTCGACGATCTCATGGCGCCGGCGGGTTGCCACCGCCAGGCGGTGCCCTTCTTCAGTCAGGAACACGCCACGATAGGGGCGCTGCGTGATCAAGTTTTCCTCGGCGAGCCGCTTGAGCATTTTTGCAACCGTCGGCTGCGTTACTCCCAGTCTTTGCGCAATATCGGTCTGGCGCGCTTCGCCAGCATGCTCTATCAGATCGGCGATGAGCTCGACGTAATCCTCCATCAATTCAGTACGTCGATCGTCGCGGCTTTTCTGAAAGGCCTCGGCATGCGTCTCGATCTCGGTCGAAGAAAGACGGCTTTCCGGGGCGGCAGGCAATTTCGTCAAGGCGGCTCATCTCCCTCTTGATTAAGAGTCGTGTAATGATGTTTAGCCTCGACTATAAATAATTCAAAGACGTTATGAAACCCCGGCGACCGATCCCGGCCAGCCGTGAAATCGAAATTCCCGTGTCTCAATTGGCTCGTCGCGCCACGCCTTCAGGCGCGCAACAGCGGCAGCAGTTGCTCACCTTGCCGCTTTATTTCCGAGAGGTATGGTGTGTCCGAAAGAACGAAATGCGTAATGCCGAGGTCGCGATACTTGCGCAGGGAGCGGGCGACATCCTCTGGCGAGCCGACCAGCCAGGTTGTGCCGGCGCCACCGCCGCCGAACCTGCCCGGCGCGGTATAGAGATTGTCGTCAAGCACGTCGCCGCGCGCGGCGAGATCGAACAGCCGTTTCTGGCCCACTGCGATCGATTGCCGGTGATCATTCCAGCCGACACCCTTATTCTCAGCCATCTCCGCGACTTTCGCCTCGGCGTCGGTCCAGGCCTGCTCCGTCGTGTCGCGCACCAGCGTCGTAATGCGCAGCCCGAATTCCAGTGGCGGCAGATCGCGATCAAGGTCTCTGCTTAATGCCTTAAGCCGGCTTATTCGCTCAGCAATGTCGGCGAGTGGCTCGCCCCAGAAAAGCTGAACATCTGCCTCCGTGGCGGAAACGCGTTCTGCAGCATCCGAAGCGCCGCCGAAATAGAGCCTGGGATGCAGACGTTCACCGCGCGGCTTGATGCGCGGCGCAGCCGTGGATTCGCTGACGCGAAAGTGTTCTCCCTCATAGGTGACATTCTCTTCGGTCCAGAGCCTGCGGCTGAGCCGCATGAATTCCTTGGTGCGGCCATAGCGGTGCGCTTGATCGCCCTCGCTGTCGCCATAGGCGGCAAGATTGTCCTTGCCGGAAACGATGTTGATGCGCACCCGGCCGCCGCTCAGCTGATCCAGCGTGGCAGCAGCGGAAGCGAAGTGCGCTGGGCGCCAGTAGCCGGGGCGGATTGCAATGAGCGGCTCGAAGCTGGTGGTGCGCGCCGCAAGTGCGGCCGCGACGGTGAAAGTGTCGGGTCGGCCCCAGCCGGTGCCGATCAATGCGCCCTTCCAGCCGTGATCCTCCAATGCCTTGGCATGGCTCGTGAGCGTTTCCAGGCTGTTGTGGTTCTCGACGGCGGAATCGCCGCGGTGACCCGGCTTGACGTCGTTCGGGATGTACCAGAGAAATTCGCTGTTATCGCTCATGCCTGCGCCTGTCGGTCTCTCTGAATTGATTGATACGGGATTTGTGGCGAGGAGAGCCGTGGTGATCCTCGGCTCATCTCCCTTGAGTCTAAAGCTTGCCCTTCCACGGGACGAGCACGGCTTCAAGAATGCGGACGGCGGTCGAGAAGGCAAAGGCGCAGACCGCAATGATGCCGATGCCGACGAAGACGACGTCGGTGGCAAGGAACTGCGACGCCGACATGATCATGAAGCCGATGCCGCGGGTCGAAGCGATGAGTTCGGCCGCCACCAGCGTTCCCCAGCCAATGCCGAGGGCGATCCGGATGCCCGTCAGGATTTCCGGCAGCGCCGAAGGCAGGACGACGTTGAAGAAAAGCTGCAGCCGGTTCGCGCCGAGGGACCGTGCGGCATTGACCCGCTCCAGCGGCAGCGAACGCACGCCGGCTTGGGCGGACAGGCAGATCGGCGCGAACATGGCGAGCACGAGAAGGGTGATCTTCGAGGTCTCGCCGATCCCAAGCCATATGATCATCAGCGGCAGATAGGAAAGGGGCGGCAGCGGCCAATAGAATTCGATCGACGTATCGAGAATTCCCTTTGCCCAGCGGTTGAGCCCCATCAGCAGACCGACAGGAATGCCGACCCCGATCGCGATGGCTGCGGCGACGACGATGCGGAACAGGCTTGCCAATACATGTTCGGAAAGTGAAGCGCCGGCATAACCATCGCGGTAGACGACGCCGATCTGCGTCAGCACTTCATCGGGGCGAGGCAGGAAGAGGTGTGACACCAGACCGAGCTTTGCGACGAGCCACCACAATGCGAGGCAGACGATCGCAGTCGCGATGCTGATGGCGATGGTGGGTTTCTCGCCAACGCCGAAACTCGGGACGCGAACCAGCTTCGGTTGCGCTTCCCTTTGAGGAACGGTAATCGGGCGCGTTTCGATGATGTCACTCATGCCACGCTCCTGATGTTCTCGGCGCTGTGGAGAATAGCGCGAATTTCTTCCCGAAGGCTGCTGAATTCAGGCGACGAGATGATCGCCTTCGTATCGCCGCTGGCGGCAAAGCGATGTACGAAATCGAGTTCGAAACGCGCAACGACACGCCCGGGCCTCGGAGACATGACGAGAACCTCGGTTCCGAGAAAAAGCGCCTCCTCGATCGAATGGGTGATGAAGAAGATGCGCTTGTCGGTTCTAGCCCAGACGGAAACCAGCAGCTCCTGCATCTGCTCGCGCGTCAGGCTGTCGAGAGCGCCGAATGGTTCGTCCATCAGCAGGATATCGGGATCGGTGGCAAGTGCCCGGGCAATGCCGACGCGCTGGCGCATGCCGCCCGACAACTCATAGGGCAGAGCATTGGCAAAGTCGGTCAAACCGACAAGCCGTAGCAGTTCCGATGCGCGATCCCGGCGTTCCCGTTTACCCAGTCCGGCAAATTGCAGGCCGAGAGCCACATTGTCGATCACGGATTTCCATGGCAGCAGCGAATCCTTCTGGAAGACGACGCCGCGATCGGCGCCGGGACCGGAAACAGGCCTGCCGTCGAGCGTGATCTTTCCCTCTGAAAGCGGCAGGAAACCGGCGATCGCATTGAGCAGGGTGGATTTGCCGCAACCGGATGCGCCGAGTGCGACCACGATGCCGCGTTCGGGAATGTCGAAGGAAACGCGGTCAAGCGCGTGAACGGTTCTGCCGTCACGCGCTGCAAAGAAGACGCTTGCATGGTCGACTTGAAGCATGGGCTCTCTCGATATTGCGACGCCGGCGCGACAAGCGCGCCGACGCCAGGGAGGATCAGTTGCTTGCGCTGACGAGCGCGTCGGCGGTGACGAATGCGCCGTAATTCGGCAGGACTTCGGAGACTTTCCCCTGGCTCTTCAGGAAGGCTGCCGTGTCCTTGAGGATTTTTGCCGCGCCGGACTGATCGCCGCCACCGAGCCAGGCGGCCGATGCCTGCACGTCGGGTGTCAGCAGAGTAAGGTTCTTGAGCGCTGCCGCCTGCTGCTCTGCCGTGCCGCCCAGAAGCTTGGCGAGCGCCTTGGCGTTGTCGCTGTTCGGTCCCCAGGCGGCCTTGTCGGCGGCGAACGAGGCGTAGTATTTGTTGATCACCGAGGCATAGGCTTTCAGGAATTGCGGATTGTCTGCTGCGAATTTCGAGGTTGCGACCCAGGCGGAAAATGTTGGAGCGCCCTTGTCGGCGACGTCCTTGGATGTCACCAGCACCTTGCCGTTCTTCTTCAGTTCGGTGAGTGCCGGGTCCCAGACGAAGCCGCCGTCGATATCACCGCGATTGTAGCTTGCGACGATTTCAGGCTGCGGGACAGCAAAGACCTGTACGTCCTTTTCGCTCAGGCCAAGGGACTTGATCAGGGCGAGCAGCTGATAATGGTCAGTGGAAACGGGTGCCGCCGCGAGCTTCTTGCCCTTCAGATCGGCGAGTGTGTTGATGCCGGAGCCATTGCGCACCACCAGAGCTTCATCGACGCCCGAGATGGACGAGAGGTAAAAGGCCTTCACCTCGAGGCCGCGTGAAGCAGCAGCGGCAAACGGGCTCGAGCCGACATAACCGATTTGGACATCGCCGGATGCGATGGCGGCGAAGATCTCTGCTCCCGAATTGAACTTGCGGAAGTCGATCTCATAGCCCGTCTCCTTTGCGAAATCGCCATTGGCGATCGCGACAGAGGAGGGAAGGGCATCCGTCTGATAGGCGACGACGACCTTCTTGTCGGCAGCGGCTGCGCCGGCCGCCATGGAAATGCTGGCGAGACCCAAGACGGCCGCAGCGATCAGTGTGTTGAATTTCATGACTAGTCCCCTTGGCCGGATCAGATTTTCCGGCGGTTCCCTGAATGGAATGCACAGAGCCTAGCGAAATCGGGGGCAGGATCGATAGAAATAGCAAACTATTTTTATAGACTATAATAGGAATTGTTTGTCTAAATGGACGAAGACGACAAGGCTAGTATCTTTCCGCCGGAGCGAAGCCGACATGGATATCGACGCTCAGGAACGCGCCAAAATCCTGAACTCTGCTCGAGAGCGGTCATTCCCATAGCAAAGCGAAAGCCTGCCGGCCTAACTGGTGCTTTCGCGCTCGTTGAGATCGATCTGGCCTTTTTCCGCCAGGATCGGCAGGGCGATATTATGCTGCGCCTCATTCATTTCCTGCACCGTGACGAGCGTTCCTCCTCGTTCGAGGGCGGCTGCATAGGCGGCACGTTGCTCCTCGTGAAAGAAGATGCCCGTCAACGCATCCAGAAAGCCCATGTGATCGGTCGGTGAGGTATCTGGCCGGTTGCCCGGTGTCATGGTGATCGCGTCCTTCGGGATACCGGCTTCCATCAACGCCTGGGCTGCAGCTTCCGCGTCATATTCGTCGTCGAAGAATGCGGTTAATGCAAAGGAGCCGGTTTTACGTTCGCTATTCATGGCGGGTTCTCCGTTCTCGTGGTCTCATTGTCTTAACGAGCACCATGGGAGGGGGTTCCCACGTGATGAGCATCCCGCATGGAACAAACAGAAGGACGATTAGTTGATCGTCATAGAATCTGGAACCATAGCGAGCCCCCAATGCTCGATAGATTTCCTTCGGCCGGCGCAGGCCCGTCGCTCAGCTATGAGCATGCCGATGCAGAGACACTTGATGAGCTGCATGAGGATGCTCGATCCTGCACACGCTGCGATCTCTATCGCAACGCCACTCATCTCGTGTTCGGCGAAGGGCCGGCCCAGGCCGACATCGTGCTGGTCGGTGAACAGCCGGGCGACAAGGAGGATGTGGCCGGCCGGCCTTTTGTCGGACCGGCCGGCCGGCTTCTTGATGAATGCCTTGAGGAAGCGGGCGTGGATCGGGACCGTTGTTATGTCACCAACGCCGTGAAGCATTTCAAATATCAGATGCGCGGCAAGAAACGACTGCATGCCAGGCCCAATGCCGGCGAGGTGCAGCGCTGTGCCTGGTGGCTGGGAGCAGAACTCGAATTGCTAAAGCCGAAGCTGGTCGTCGCACTTGGGGCGACGGCTGTATCCTCGCTACTCGGCTCGAAAGTCAGGGTCATGCGCGACCGCGGCCAGATCCTGCATCCGTCGGGAAAACTCGATGTCCTGGTGACCATTCATCCCTCGGCGCTTCTGCGGATCAGGGAGGCGGATGAGAGGGAAAAGAACAAGCTCACCTTCATTCGGGATCTCAAAAAGATCCGGAGTTTTGTGCGGCACTGACCATTTTCTCCAGACACAACCCGCAGAACAGCAAGCAAAGGTCATGTTATGGCTGACAATCAACCTAATATTGCGGAAACCAAGCCGGATCGCCTGAAACAGCAACCTGTTGATGACGCCGGCCGCGAAAATGATGCACCGGCTGAAAAGCGCGCATCCTTCATTCGCCGTCATCCCCTCTCCATTCTGCTCGGCATCGTCGTGTTGCTCGCACTGATCGTAGCCGCATGGTTCGTCTGGAAGATCTATTTCTATCCCTATGAGTCGACGGATGATGCCTTTGTCGATGCGCGCAGCTTTTCGGTTGCTGCCAAAGTATCCGGCTATGTTGCCGAGGTTCCAGTGACCGATAACCAGTCCGTCAAAGCCGGCGATGTCATCTTGATGATCGATCCGCGTGACTATCAGATCGCGCTCGATCAGGCGAACGGGCAGGTAGAGGTGGCAAAGGCCTCGGTCGACAGCGCCGGCGCGCAGATCGAGGCGGCGAGCGCCGCCGTCGACGTCGCCAGGGCGCAACAGAATTCCGCCACCGCCGCTCTGCAATTTGCACAGCAGGAATCCAATCGCCAGCAGCAACTGGTCAAGACCGGCTCCGGCAGCGTGCAGGCCGTGCAACAGGCTACGGCAACCCTGCAGCAGGATCAGGCAAGTCTTGCCCAGATGCAGGCGAATATTACCTCGGCGCTGAAGAACAAAGCCGTTGCCGAAGCGCAGAAATCCAGTGCGCTCGCAAGCCTCAAGCAGGCGCAGGCACAGGCCGAAGAAGCGCAGCAGAACCTTAGTTACACGACGATCACGGCGGCTCAGCCGGGGCGCATCGTACGTCTTGCCGGCGCCAAGGGGCAGTATGTGGAGGCAGGGCAGGCAATCTCGACATTCGTTCCCGATGAGGTCTGGATCACGGCGAACTTCAAGGAGACGCAGCTCACCGACATGCGGCCGGGCCAGCCGGTGGACATCACGATCGATGCCTATCCCAATCACACGCTCCACGGAAAGGTGGCCTCGGTTCAGCCGGGCTCTGGCACTGCCTTTTCGCTGTTGCCAGCAGAAAACGCGACCGGCAATTACGTCAAGGTCACGCAGCGCGTGCCGGTCAAGATTATCGTCGACAGATGGCCCGATAATGTTGCAATCGGCCCCGGCATGTCCGTGGTGCCGACAGTGACGGTACACCCGAGGAGCTGAGCGAGATGAGCGGTGCAGGCGCAGCGGCGGGCGGAAGAGAAGCATCATCCGCGCAAGTCACGAATCCCTGGCTGATAGCCATGGTGGTGTCGCTGGCAACCTTCATGGAAGTGCTCGACACCACGATTGCCAACGTGGCGCTGCGCTACATTTCAGGCGGCCTTGCCGTCAGCTCCGACGAAGCCTCCTGGGTGGTCACGACCTATCTCGTTTCCAACGCCATCGTGCTGGTTGCCAGCAGCTATTTCGCCGAACGGTTCGGACGCCGTCGGTTCTATCTCCTATGCCTGGTGACATTCACGATCGCTTCCGTTCTGTGCGGTCTATCGTGGAATCTCCAGGCGCTGTTGATTTTCCGCGTTATACAGGGTTTTGCCGGCGGCGGCATGGTGCCGACCTCACAGGCGATCCTTGCCGATGCCTTCCCGCCGGCAAAACGTGGTCAGGCTTTTGCGCTCTTCGGTGTCGCCGTGGTCGTCGCGCCGGTCATCGGACCGACCTTAGGCGGTTATCTCTCCGACAACCTCTCCTGGCACTGGTGCTTCCTCATCAATGGTCCCGTCGGCATATTCGCCTTCGTGCTCGTCTATGTGCTGTTGACGGAGACTCCGAAAACGAGGAATATGCGCGAGGAATTCCGCCGGAAGGGCGTGCGTTTCGATCTCATCGGCTTTCTGCTGGTGGCAACCTTTCTCGGCTCTCTGGAACTCATCCTGGATCGGGGGCAGACCGATGACTGGTTCGGCTCCGACTTCATCATCGTCATGGTAGTCATATGCATTCTCGCCTTCCTGGCGGCCATACCGTGGGTTCTGACCAAGGCTAACCCGATCATCGACGGGTGGCTGCTCGGCACCCGGCAATTCGGTTCCTGTTTCATCGTGATGATGGCAACCGGCGCAATCCTGATTGCGACGACGCAGTTCATCCCTGAGGTCGTGCAGCAGAACTACGGATATACGGCGACCTGGGCTGGGCTCGCACTTTCGCCAGGCGGGCTTGTGACCATGGTCATGATGTTCGTTGCCGGCCGGGTGAATTCCCTGGTTCAGCCGAAGTATCTGATCGCCATAGGTGCGGCGATCATTGCGATGTCCATGTGGCAGCTGACGCGGCTCTATCCCGGCCTGAACTTCGGCTTCTTCGTCTGGTCTCGTCTCTATATCGGGCTCGGCCTGCCGCTGATCTTCATCCCCATCACCTCTGCCTCCTACTACGGTTTGAGGCCTGAACAGACCAATCAGGCGTCGGCCATGATCAATGCTGCGCGCAACATCGGCGGCTCCATCGGCGTTTGTATCGCGTCAAATGTCCTGGCGCATCGGGAGCAGTGGCACCAGAGCCGCCTGGTGGAGCATGTCACGCCTCCCTCACCGGCCTATCAGGAGACACTGCGAACCATGACGCGTTATTTTGCCGAGAAAGGTGCAACCATGGCGGATGCCCAGGCGCAGGCGACGGCCTGGATAGGGCAGCAGGTGCAGACCCAGGCGAGCTTCCTCGCCTATATCGATGTATTCCATGTGCTGATGCTGGTCGTGCTCTGCGCCATTCCGCTTGCGCTGATCCTGAGCAATGTCGATCTCAAGGAGGGTGGCGGCGGCGGCATACATTGAGTACTGTAACGATCGATCCTCCCGCAGGTGGACGGTTGGCTCATTAGGTCATTCGCCGCAACAATGCGATGAGGGCGTCAGTGTTGTCATGGGTCTCAAGCGAGAGCAAATGCTTGTCCGCGAGCTCAGCAATCGCCAAGGCGACTTCACGCTCCGACCATCCCGCCAGGATCGCGGCACTCAGCAACTCTCGAAAAGCGGCTTGCAGCGCGTCCTGGCAGCGGATGTCCCGGTCGGGATCATCATCGGTCACGAATGGTCGTGCGATATCGGGCATAGGTAAAAGGTGAACTGATTTGCGGGTTTTGGCAATCTATTGCGTTCAATCGCTCTCGATTGCGCCCTCTTTGCGTCGTGAGAGGCGTAACAGCCGGTCAAAATGAACGGTGATCCGCGGGGTTTAACGGCTCGACGCTGTGCTCTCCTCTGAGCAGGCGTAGTCTCAACAGGCGTTCGATCTCGTCATTGGAACCTGCATCTGCACCCATCCACCGATTTTGGTCGCTGCTGATTTTTTCCGCATCCGGGGAAAGAAAAAGAAAGCTGTTTCTTAAATAACTTAAAATCTATGTTTTTTATAGACTATAGCGCTCCATGATTGGCATTGGGCGCAAACATGGATGAACGGCATGACTTATCTTCTCAGTCTTCTTGACAAGAGCCCGATCGAACAGGGGCTTAGCGCCACCGATGCGCTCGGTGCCACGGCTCGCTTGGCCATCCGGGCCGAGGAACTCGGCTATCATCGCTTCTGGGTTGCCGAGCATCACAATATGGCGAACCTCGCAAGTTCGGCTCCGGAAGTCCTGATCGCTCATCTTCTTGCCCGGACTTCGAGGATCCGTGTCGGTTCCGGCGGCGTCATGCTGCAGCATTACAGCGCCTATAAGGTCGCAGAAACTTTCAATCTCCTGGCGTCGCTGGCGCCGGGACGCGTCGATCTGGGTGTAGGCAAGGCGCCGGGCGGTTTCCCGCTCTCCACCCGCGCATTGCAGCGTGCCTTCGATCCTGAGAAGAAGCCGGACTTCGCCGAGCAGCTTTCCGACATCAACACCTATCTCGCGGCCGACCCTCATTCCGTTGGCGCGCTGGCGACGCCTTTTCCGCCGCGTGCGCCGGAGCGCTTCCTCCTTGGCGCCAGCGTGGAGAGCGCGAAGCTCGCCGCGGAGAAGGGCTGGCGGCTGGTGTTTGCCGGCCATCTGAACGGCGATCCGGAAAATCTGCGCAATACCTTCGAGGCCTACGGGAATGCGACGGGCGGCAAGGTGCCGATCCTGGCGCTCGCAGCCTTTGCTGCCGAAAGCGAAGCCCATGCCCGTGAGCGCGTTGGGCAACTGCGCATCGTCAAGCTCTTCCTGCCCAACGGCCAGAGCGTCAATGTCGGCACGCAGGAGCAGGCGGCGGAATTTGCGCGGCAGGCCGGCTTCTCGGAGTTCCGGACCGAAGAGAAGGTGCCGAGCGTGTTGCATGGCACTGCGACGCAGATCCGCGACGAGCTTGACGCACTCCATCGCCGCTACGGCGTCGAGGAGTTCGTGCTCGACACGCCGGCGCTGACGGCGGCCGAACGCCTCAACTCCATAGAATTGCTCGCCAAAGAGCGCCTTTCCCTCGTTGCCTGAACGGCCTGTCCCAGGAGGATCATCATGGCTCAAAAACACGTTACCTTCGGTATCATGCTGCAGGGCCCCGGCGGCCACATGAATGCCTGGAAGCATCCGAGCGTTCCGGCCGATGCAAGCACCAATCTGAACTTCTTCGTCAAGACGGCCCGCAAGGCCGAAGAGGCCGGTATCGCCTTCGCTTTCGTCGCGGACGGACTCTATATCAACGAGCAATCGATCCCGCATTTCCTCAACCGCTTCGAGCCGCTGACGATCCTCTCGGCGCTTGCCGCCTTTACCACGAAGCTCGGCCTGGTGGGTACGGTTTCGACATCCTATAGCGATCCCTTCACCATCGCCCGGCAATTTGCCTCGCTCGATCTCATCAGCGGGGGCCGCGCCGGCTGGAATGCCGTGACGTCTCCGCTCGAAGGCTCTGGCCGCAACTATAGCCGCGAACATCCCGAGCACGAGCTGCGATACGAGATTGCCGACGAGTATCTCGATGCGATCAAGGGGTTATGGGATTCCTGGGATGACGATGCCTTCGTGCGCGACCGTGAGACCGGCGTCTATGCCGACAAATCCAAGCTACACCGCCTGAACCACAAAGGCCGGTTCTTCCGCATCGAAGGCCCCCTCAATATCGGCCGCTCCAAGCAGGGGCAGCCGGTGGTGTTCCAGGCCGGTGCTTCCGATTCCGGTATCCGGCTAGCGGGCAAGCACGCCGATGCCGTCTTCACCAATGGCGGACCGCTGGAAGACGCGAAGACCTTCTATAAGCAGGTAAAGCAGAGCGCGATCGCACATGGCCGCAGTGCCGCGGATGTCGGCATCTTCCCGGGCATCGGGCCGATCGTCGGCGCGACGCAGGAGGAGGCGGAGGCCAAGTACCAGGCGATCCGCAATCTCGTCACCATCGAGGAGGCGCTGGCCTATCTCGGCCGCTTCTTCGATCACCACGATTTCAGCGCCTATCCCCTGGATGAGCCGTTCCCCGATCTCGGCGATATCGGCCGCAACAACTTCCGTGCCACGACCGACCGCATCAAGAAAACCGCGCGAGAGAAGGGGCTCACCTTGCGTGAGGTGGCGCTCGATGCTGCCACGCCGCGAACCTCCTTCATCGGCACGGCCGAGCACATCGCCAATGAGATCATCCGCTGGGTGGATGAAGAAGGCGCGGATGGCTTCATCCTCGGTTTCCCGGTGATCGGTGAAGGCTTCGACGATTTCTCCAGGCATGTCCTGCCGATCCTGACCGAGCACGGCTATTTCGACCCGGCGTTGAAGGGGGAGACGCTGCGAGATCATCTGGGCTTGCCGTATCGCGAGAGCCGTTACGCGACAGAGGCTTCGAACATTACACCCGCAAAGGCCGTCGGCGCCTGAGCCAGGACGATCATCATGAACGCTATCATCAAGCCCGCTTCGGTCACCGATCAAATCGAAACAGGGATTGTCGCCTACCTCGACGAGATCATCGCGCTGAGACATGACCTGCATCAATATCCCGAACTCGCCTTTCAGGAGCACCGCACATCCAAGAAGGTCGCTTCGTTGCTTGCCGACTGGGGTTACGAGGTAGCAACGGGCATAGCCGGGACCGGCGTGGTCGCAACCCTTAAGCGGGGCGATGGGCAGCGCAGCCTGGGCATCCGTGCCGATATGGATGCGCTGCCCATTGAAGAAGCAACCGGGCTTGACTATGCCAGCAGCAATCCCGGCGTCATGCACGCCTGCGGCCACGACGGACATACATCGATCCTGCTCGCTGCTGCTCGTTACCTTGCAGAAAGCGCCAATTTCAGCGGCACGCTGCGGTTGATCTTCCAGCCGGCCGAGGAAATTGGCGCCGGCGCGCGCAAGATGCTCTCGGAAGGACTTTTCGATCGGTTTCCGGTCGATGCGGTCTTCGGACTGCACAATTGGCCCGGCGTGCCGACGGGGCAGTTCGGTTTTGTTGCCGGCCCGGCGATGGCTTCCGTCGACAAGGCGGTCATCAACATCGTCGGAAAGGGCGGACATGGTGCCGAGCCGCATCGTGCCGTTGATCCGGTGTTGGCTTCGGCTTCATTCATTACTGCTCTGCAAAGCGTCGTCTCGCGCAATATCGATCCTCAGGAAATGGCGGTCGCAACGGTCGGCTCCATTCATGCCGGTTCGGCTTCGAACGTCATCCCGGAAAGCGTGGAGATGAAGCTGACCATGCGCGCCTACAATGAGACCGTCCGAGCCAGATTGCAGGAGCGAATTCCCGCACTGGCGCGCGCGCAGGCGGAGAGCTTCGGCGCTGTGGCTGAAGTCGATTACCGTCTCGGTTTTCCTGCACTCGTCAATCATGCCGAAGAGACAGAATTCGCCCGCAATGTTGCCATGCAGGCGCTTGGAAGTGCTGCCGTCGAGGCGGATTTCCGGCCGCGGACGGCGAGCGAAGACTTTGCTTTCCTGCTGCAGGCCAAGCCCGGGAGCTACCTCTTTGTCGGCAATGGCGACAGCGCACCGCTGCATAGCGCCCGCTACGATTTCAACGACGCCATCATCGCGCCGGCAGCCCGCTACTGGGTGCGGCTCGCCGAAGCTTTCCTCGCGAATGACAACGGGTGACGAACGACATGAGCGACACGTTTCTTTATACGACCACATTGGACCCGCGCGCCAAGCCGCTGATCGACGAGCTGATCCATGAGTATGACAGCCGGTACGGCAACTATTTCAATGCTGAAGGGGCGATTGCCGAACTCAACCGCTATCCGCCGGAGGCCTTTGCGCCGCCGCATGGCAATTTTCTGCTCCTGCTCCGAAACGGGGAGACGATCGGCGGTGGCGCTTTCAAGCACTATGACGACCAAACCGCCGAATTCAAACGGATTTGGACGCGGCACGATCTTCGTCGTCAGGGATTGGCGCGTAGGCTTCTGGTCGAACTGGAGGCCCAGGCGGCGCGACAGGGCTATCGTCGCATCTACCTGACTACTGGCTTTCGCCAACCCGAGGCGGTCGGTCTTTATCTCAACAACGGCTACACAGCCCTGTTCGATACCTCCGTCGATCCGGAAGTCTACAAGAGCCTGCCTTTCGAGAAGGATATCAGCCATTTGGCTCTGGCCTATATCGCCGAAACCTCGGGCTCGCAGCAGCGCTTGGCGGCCGCCGGCCGGTAACGCATGGCGGATCAACGACAATCATAAGGGGTAAGCATCATGGCGCTGACGACGGATTTTGCAGGTGTCGATCGAGATACTGGAGCCGCCGAGACGAAGACTGACTATTCGCGTTACCGCATCGTGCCCGCGAGGCACCCTGGACGTGCGGCGGGCACGATCTTTGCCGCGCTTGTCATTGCGATCGTCCTCTATTCCACCTTTACCAATCCGCGCTGGGGCTGGGGTGTCTTCGCCGAGTGGTTCTTCGCGGAGCCGGTGCTGGTTGGCCTTGGCAGGACGTTGCTGCTGACAGCGCTTGCGGCGGTGTCGGGTTCTATCCTCGGAACGGCCTTGGCGCTGGCGCGCGTATCAAAGTCGCCGCTGCTTGCGAGCCTTTCCTGGGGCTATATCTGGCTGTTGCGTTCGATCCCGATGATCGTGCTGTTGCTGGTTCTCAACAATCTCGGCTATCTATATGAAACCATTACCATAGGCATTCCGTTCACCGACAAGGTTCTGTTCGATTATCCGACCACACAGCTGCTGACGCCGTTTGCCGCGGCCTTTCTCGGACTGACGCTAAACCAATCTGCTTTCTTTGCTGAAATCGTGCGTGGCGGCATTCTGTCGGTCGATCAAGGTCAGTTGGAAGCGGCTGCATCCCTCGGCCTGTCTCGCCGCCGCCAGGCGTTCCGCATCGTCCTGCCGCAGGCGATGCGCTCCATCCTGCCCACTGGCTTCAACGAGATCATCGGCCTCGCGAAGAGCACCTCCATGGTCTATGTGCTCGCCCTGCCGGAGCTCTTCTACACGGTACAGGTCATCTATCGCCGCAATCTGGAAGTCATTCCGCTCCTGATGGTGGCGACCGTCTGGTATCTCGTCATCATGACGGTGCTGTCGATCGCGCAGCACTATATTGAGCGCTATTTCTCCAAGGGTGCGGTGCGCAATCCGACGCCTTTGCCATTCCAGGCATTCTTCCGCCGCTTCCAGCGGCCGCTGCCTGCTGCGGCGGCAGACACCAGATCGGACACCGCGACACTCGCCACTTTTCGCAGCGTAACGGATCTTCGTGCCAAGGGTGGTGCTGTGCGCATCCACGGCATTTCGAAGAGCTTCGGCACGCTGAAGGTCCTGGACGATATCGAGCTCAACCTGCCGGCCGGCAGCGTCACAGCCATTATCGGCCCGTCGGGCTCGGGAAAATCGACGCTGCTGCGCGCCATCAATCATCTGGAGCGCGTCGACAGTGGCTTCATTTCCGTCGACGGCGAGCTTGTCGGTTACACACAGAAGGGCGAGGTGCTCTACGAGCTCAAGGAAAAGGACATTCTGAAGCGCCGGACCGACATCGGTATGGTCTTTCAGAACTTTAACTTGTTCCCGCATCTCACTGTTTTGGAAAATATTATCGAGGCACCGATCCAGGTGCGCGGGGTGAGCCGCGACGAAGCGACCGCCTTTGCGCAGGAGCTTCTCGCCCGGGTGGGTCTCAGCGACAAGATCGACGCCTATCCCCGCCAGCTCTCCGGTGGCCAGCAGCAGCGTGTCGCCATCGCTCGCGCGCTGGCACTGCGGCCGAAGGTTCTTCTCTTCGACGAGCCGACCTCCGCACTCGATCCTGAGCTCGTCGGCGAAGTGCTCGATGTGATCAAGGAGCTTGCCCGCACCGGCACGACGCTCGTCATCGTCACCCACGAGATTGGCTTTGCCCGCGAGGTCGCCGATAGCATCGTCTTTATGGAGGGCGGCCACGTTATCGAAGCCGGCTCGCCAACGCAGATCCTCAACGATGCGAGACATCCGCGCACGCGCGCTTTTCTCGCCAAGGTTCTCTAGCAGTCGCAGGTAGGCATTCGACGCTCTGACGCAACGGGTGTCCTGATCATTGTAACAACAATAACAACTTAGAATTGAAAAAGGAGAAGGGAAATGGCATTCATTGAGAGAGCAAAATATATCGTTGCCGGCGTGCTGACGGTGGCAGCGATGAGTGGGACGCCGACGATTGCGGCCGAAAAGTTCAACCTGAGCCCGGATACTTCCAATCGCGTTCGCGCCCAGAAGGACGAGGCAGCAATCAAGGCGATTGCGCCGGGCTTCAAGTTCGTCAATCCCGGCAAGTTCACGGTCGCAATCAACCCATGGGATCCGCCGATCGCCACCTATGCGACCGACGCCAAGACTGTCGTAGGCGCTGATCCGGATATCGCGCAACTGCTTGCAGACTCCCTCGGCCTGCAGCTCGAGCTGGTGCCGGTCGCCTGGGAGGATTGGCCGCTCGGCGTCTCCTCCGGGAAATATGATGCCGTCATTTCCAACGTGACGGTCACGGAAGAGCGCAAGCTGAAGTTCGATTTCTCGACCTATCGCAGGGACGTGCTCGGCTTCTACGTGAAGGCCGACAGCAAGATCACCTCGATCAAGGAGCCGAAGGATGTCGCAGGTCTCAAGGTGATCACCGGCGCTGGCACCAATCAGGAGAAGATTATTCTCGAATGGGACCGGCAGAATGTGGCAGCCGGCCTGAAGCCTATCGAGGTGCAATATTACGACGACCGCGCCGCCGCCGATCTTGCTTTGCAGTCCGGCCGTGCCGATGTCGAGTTCAATCCGAATGCGACACAGGCCTATAAGGCCGCCATCAACGGCACTAGGAAGCTTGTGGGAACCGTCTCGGGCGGTTGGCCGCTGACGGCCGAAATCGCCGTGACGACGAAAAAAGGCGCTGGCCTTGCCGATGCCGTCACGCTCGCGCTCAACGATCTGATCAAGAACGGCAAGTATGGCGAAGTGCTGAAGCGCTGGAGCCTCACTGCCGAAGCGGTCGATCAATCCAAGACCAACCCTGCGGGCCTGCCGAAGAGCGGTTCGTAATGTTGGTCGGGCGGACCGGCGTCAGTGGGGCTCACGCCGGTCCGCTCCCATCCATCTCAAATGGAGAGACAGGTTCCGTGACTATCCGCACTACGTTCAAAACTATGATGGCAGCCGCCATGGCGCTTACCTTGACCGGTCTTACTCCGGCAATGGCAGCCGAAGATTTCGATCTGAGCCCGGAACAGCCGGGACGTCTTCACGCGGCGAAAAACGAAGCGGCGATTGCCGCTATCCCAAAGGATTTCAAGTTCGTCACACCAGGCACATTCACCGTGGCGGTCGCGCCAGGCGGCCCGCCGCTGGCGACCTACGCGACGGATGCCAAGACTGTCGTCGGTGCCGATCCCGATTATGCCTATGCCGTCGCCGATGCGCTCGGACTGAAGCTCGAGCTTGTCCCGGTCGCCTGGATTGACTGGCCGCTTGGGCTGACCTCAGGCAAATATGATGCCGTCATCTCCAACGTCGGTGTCACCGAGCAGCGCAAGGAGAAGTTTGATTTCTCCACCTATCGACAGGGCCTGCACGGTTTCTTCGTCAAGAGTGACAGCAAGATCGGGTCGATCAAGGAGCCGAAGGACGCAGCCGGCCTGCGCATCATCGTCGGTGCAGGCACCAATCAGGAGCGCATCCTGCTGAAATGGAGCGATGAGGATGTCAAAGCCGGCCTGAAGCCGATCGAGCTGCAATATTACGACGATGAGGCGGCGAGCCTTCTGGCCCTCCGCTCGGGGCGCGCCGATGTCATCGTGCAGCCGCACGCCCAGCTGGTCTACATCGCCGCTCGCGACAAGAACATCAAGCGCGTGGGCACACTGAGCGCCGGCTGGCCGGATCGCTCGGATGTCGCGATCACCACGCGCAAGGGCAGCGGTCTCGCGGCGGCGCTCACCATCGCAACGAATGGACTGATCAAGGATGGCACCTACGCCAAAATCCTCGACCATTGGCATCTTGCCGAAGAAGCCTTGCCGAAATCGGAAACCAATCCGCCGGGCCTGCCGAAATTTTGAGGAGACAGCATGAGCCGCCAAGCCCCATCGATCAGCCATATCGGCTTTCTCACGCCTGGCAATTATCCGGATGAGGACCCGCTCGCCGGCCTGGAACAGACCCTGCAATTGCTCGAATTCGGAGAGCAGAGGGGTTTCAACAGCGCCTGGGTTCGCCAGCGCCATTTGGAACCCGGCATTTCCTCGGCGAGCGCCTTCCTCGCTGCGGCGACGCAGCGCACGCGACATATCGAGCTAGGCACTGCGGTCATTCCCATCGGCTACGAAAGTCCGTATCGCCTTGCCGAGGATCTGGCGACTGTGGATGTGCTGTCGCGCGGACGGTTGAATATCGGCTTGAGCGCTGGGCGGCCGCTGCATGCGGATCTGATTGGGCCGCTTGCCTTCGACGGCGATTGGGAGAGCCACGATTTCTCCCATCAGAGGGTGCTGCGCTTTGCCGACAATCTGAGGGGCGCCTATCTCGGCAATCAGGATACGGTCATCAAGACGCCGTTCGGCCCGCAGCGTCCGCGGCTTCAGCCCTATGCGAAGGGTCTGATCGATCGCATCTGGTATGGGGGCGGCTCATTGCGGTCTGCCGAATGGGCTGGCCGCAACGGCTTCAATCTGCTGATCGGTAATGTCACCACGGGCGAGCAGACAGACGATTTCTTCGTCGCGCAATCGCGCCAGCTGGAAACCTATCGCGCTTCCGGCGGTGATGCGAGGCGGGTGGCGCTCGGCCGGGTCATCGTGCCTTTCGACAGCGCGGATGCGATTACCCGCAAACGCTACACCGACTATGCGGCTGGCCGCTATGAGCGCACGCTTTCGCCTCAGGGCGAACGACGCACGCTTTTCGCCCGCGATGTCGTCGGCTCATCGGATGAGATACTGGAGCGCCTGCGCAAGGACCCGATCCTGCCCCATGTGAGCGAGTTCCGGCTGGAGCTGCCCTATGAGTTCCACGATGAGGAATATAGGCAGATCATCCATGACTTCGTGACGCTGGTCGCTCCGGAGCTTGGCTGGAAGGAGACCGCGCTTCTGCGTCGATCCGCATCCTGAGGGCTACGGCCGCCCCACATCCGCAATGCCCGGATCGACGGGTTCTACGCCCGTCCGATCCGGTTCGCTTCTGTCCTGAAGAGCTTGGGCTACAGCCTCGGTCAGCAGGCGAGAGAGGTCGCGGCGTCCGTTCCTTCGAGAATTCGCTCAGCAAGAAGCAGCGCTTCCTTCTGAGACGCAACGACTTCCATTCTTATGCCGAATGCCTTCGTTGCAAGGCTCGTCTGCAGCTGCATGGCGGCACGCTTGATTGCGCTTGCCTCAATGCCGATGACTGCCTTGCAAACGGCAGCAAGCGCCGTCTTGTTCTTCTTCAGCCAAATGCCGCGGGCCTTGCGATCCTCGTGCTCTTCGGTGTGTTCGTCGCCTTCCATGATCACGACGAAAGGCATCGAGAGAGCGAGCAGGGCGTCCATCTCCCGCTCCCATTGTTTCGAATAACCTGGCTGGATAGCCACAGCGGATTGGCGCACGATCGGCCAAAGGGAAACGTCGTGAAAGGTGAAGTTGGTTGTATCGATTGTCATATCGGTCTCCTCAGGCGATCTTATCGGTCACGGCGGCAAACAGCATCTCGGCGCCGTGTTGCGACGAGGCGATGGCGTAAGCCGCTCGCTCGCGCATATCGGTCTCGTAGTCCAGCAGGGCTGTGCAGGTGGTCTTAGTCTCCTTTCCGGCTTCGGCCAGGATCTGCGCCAGCATGCGGGCATCTTCGAGAGCCGTATTGGCGCCGAGGCCACCGGCAGGGCTCATCGCGTGGATTGCATCGCCCAGAAGCGTGATGGCACCGAACGGCCAAAGGGCGTCGGGGCGCCCGCTTCTGACGGGAAGCGCTGCTACCGCTTCGGCCTTGCTCCGGCTGATGATCCGCTTCAATTCAGGATGCCAGCCGCGCATGGCGGTTCTGAGCAAGACAGGCAGATCCTGGGTATGGTTGTATGTTTCCAGTCCCAGCCTTTGGCGGGGGCCGATCAGTGCCCAATAGAGGTAATCGGTGACCGGCGTCAGCTTGCAATCGGGCGCGAGACTGGCGGCAAGCTTCGGGAAGTGATCGCCGAACCGCATGAGATCGAAGATTGCCGTGCACCCATCGGCAAAGATCACGGTCGTTCCGTCTCCAAGCAGATCGGCGGCATCGCTCAGCGGTATTTCGCTCTTGCCGTAGACACAAATGGAGCCCGTGTCCACCGGCTCGGCATAGGGTGCCAACTGGCGTCGCACCTGCGAGTTCACACCATCTGAACCGACGAGTAGGCTGCAGGAAACCGAGGCGGCACCTTCGAAATGCACTTCGACACGCCCATCATCCATGCGGCGATACCGCGTAAGGGCATGGCCGAAATGAACGTGATCCTCGATCCCCGACAACAGGATTTCGCGAAGGGTGAGGCGATTGACACTCAGATCGCCGTCGTCATCATTTTCGCCGGTATCCCAGCTCGTCGGCGTGCGGCCGGTAACGGGCAGAAGCTGAGGCGTCAGGAAGCACGCGGATCGAGGGCTCGTCGAGGCGGTCGCTCGAAAGAGGTCGAATTGAGTCTTTGGAAGGCAGGCTTCCAGCGCCTGTTGTCCATTCTGATCGATTCGGATGCGATAGCCCTGCAAGCGGCTATCAGCTGCCGGATCGCGCTCGTAGACATCAAAACGGATGCCGGCGCGCTTCAATCCCTGGGCAAGGCACAGGCCTCCAAGGCCTGCGCCGATGATGACGACATGAAAGTCCTGCATAGGCCTTCTATTCCGTTCACTATTCGACTTCGATTTTGTCAGGGAAGAATAGCGTGCCACGACCGGGACGTGGTAACGACATTCGGACTATAAATGTTGCGAAACGGTCAAACGGAACATGGGCATCGAAGATATTGGCGAGCGTCTCGACGGGCCACCGCTCATCGCCTTCTGGGGATCGGATGAACCGGGTAGCGCTTTCCGCCTCGGCACCCAGGAGTACGATTGGCACGCGCATGGCCGCGGGCAGCTCTTCTGCATCGAAAGCGGGCTTGTCCGTGTCGATACACCTGATGGTTCCTGGCTATTGCCGCCGCAGCGTGCGGGCTGGATTCCGCCAGGTGTCATGCACAAAGCGGGGATCAACGGCGTGCTGAGCGGCTGGGGCATCCTGTTGACACCGGACGCCAGCGCCGGATTGCCAGCGACACCCTGCGTTCTGAGCGTGAGCGAGGTTTTGCGGGCATTGGTGCGTCGCGCGGCGACATGGCACTGGGAGGAAAAGCTCTCACCGCAGCAGCGTCGTCTGGCAGCCGTTTTGCTGGACGAGGTTCGGGCCGCACCGCGCGAAAGCCTGCATTTGCCTATGCCGGCGGACCGGCGCGCTTTGCGCATCGCGGAAGCCGTACTGCAGGAACCGGCTAGCGAGGAGACCCTTCATGCGCTGGCGCTGCGGGTGGGAGTATCCGAGCGATCGGCAAGGCGTCTTTTCAACGCCGAAACGGGCATGTCCTTCGCCCATTGGCGGCAGCAGGCGCGCTTGCTGCTTGCGCTTGAATATCTGAGTGCGGGCAAGCCGATCGCTGAAGTGGCGGACAGCCTGGGATATGCCAGTGCCAGCAGCTTCATCGCCATGTTCAGAAAGGCTTTCGGCCTATCGCCGCGTCGTTACCTCTCCGTCCGGAAAACTTGATTCGCGCTTGAACGACAACAGGAAAAGGCGCCGACCTGTCGATCGGCGCCCATAGATGGCCTACGCGGCTATCCGGCGAGGCCGGGGGGCGAGCAGGCGCAGCGCGTTCATGGTCACCAGTACGGTTGCACCGGTATCGGCGAGGATTGCCGGCCAAAGTCCGGTGATGCCGACGATCGTGGTGACCAGGAACACGCCCTTGAGGCCGAGCGCGATGGTGATGTTCTGGCCGATATTACTCATCGTCCGCTTGGAAAGATCGATCATCTCGATGACATCTCCGACGCGGCCATGCAGCACGGCGGCATCCGCCGTCTCCAGCGCAACGTCGGTGCCGCCACCCATGGCAATCCCGACATCGGCTGCTGCGAGTGCAGGCGCGTCGTTGATGCCGTCGCCAACCTTGGCGACGTGAAAGCCTTGCCGCTTCAGATCGCCGACGATCCGCTGCTTGTCTTCGGGCAGCAATTGCGCGCGAACCTCTATGCCGAGCGTCTTGCCGATCGCCTCAGCCGTGCGCTGATTGTCGCCCGTCAGCATGATCGTCTTGATGCCCGCATCGGCGAGAGCCTTGAGGCCTGCTGCCGTATCGGCGCGCGGTTCGTCGCGCATGGCGAGCAGGCCGGCTGCCGCACCCTTGGCAACGATGATGGAAACCGTCTTTCCTTCATCGTTGAGTGCGGCAATCCGGGCAGAGTGCTCCGAGGTCAATGAAGCGCGGTCGGCGGCGGCCTGTGGCGATCCGAGGAACACGTCCAAACCATCGACCGTACCGCTGACACCCTTGCCGCCGATGGCCTTGGCGTCGATGACCTGGGGGATATCCGTTCCGGCTTCAGCCGCGCGGTCGAGGATGGCGCGGGCGAGCGGGTGGCTGGAGCCGATTTCGAGCGCGGCTGCCAGCCGCAGCACGTCCGTATCGCTCATGCCGAGGCCGACGATATCGGTGACCTTGGGTTTGCCTTCAGTCAGCGTGCCGGTCTTGTCGAAGGCAATAGCGGTGACCTTGCCGATGTTCTCAAGCACGGCGCCACCCTTCAGCAACAGGCCGCGGCGAGCGCCTGAAGACAGTGAGGCCGCGATTGCCGCCGGCGTCGAAATGACGAGGGCGCAGGGGCAGCCGATCAGCAGGATCGCCAGACCCTTATAGACCCACTCGCTCCAGCTGCCGCCCAGGAACAAAGGCGGGATGATGGCGACGAGCGCGCCGACAACGACGACCCCAGGCGTGTAGTAGCGAGAGAAGCGATCGATGAAACGCTCCGTCGGAGCCTTCGATTCCTGTGCTTCCTCAACGAGTTTGACGACGCGGGCGATGGTATTGTCGGATGCTGCCGCGGTCACGCGGACGCGCAGGGCGGCATCACCATTGACGGTACCCGCAAAGACGGTTGCATCCACGCCCTTGCGCACAGGCGTGCTTTCGCCTGTGACCGGCGCCTCGTCGATAGCGCTTTCACCGGAAAGAATTACGCCGTCGGCCGGAATACGGTCGCCCGGGCGAACCAGGATGATGGCACCGACGGCAAGGCTTTCGGCTTGCACTTCGCGGGCCTTGCCATTCTCTTCAAGGAGTGCGGTCTTAGGCACCAGATCGGTCAGAGACTGAATGCTGGCGCGCGCCTTGCTGGCAGCGACACCTTCCAGCAATTCACCGATCAGGAAGAGGAAGACGACGGCAGCGGCTTCTTCGCTGGCACCGATGATGACGGCGCCGATGGCCGCGATCGTCATCAGCATCTCGATCGAGAACGGTGTTCCCATCCTTGCGGCCATGAAGGCGCGCCGAGCGATCGGCACTAAGCCGACAAGCATGGCGGCAGTGAAGATCCACATATCCCAGGCCGGTATCAGCTTGCCGGCACCCCAGGCGGCGGCGAGCGCCACGCCGCTTGCGATCGTCAGGCGACCCTTGACGGATTTCCACCATGGCCCCGTGGTCGATCCATGATCGTGACCGTGAAGACCGGCGACCGAGGCATCGTGCTCATCCGAAGCGCGGCTGTGATCGGCGTGATCAAGTCGATTCCCGGCGGCGCCATGATCATGTTTGCCGTGATCGTGGTCATGATCATGCCCCGCATGGTCGTGGCGATCGGACGTGTGCGTATGATGATCGTGCCCGCAGCCGCAGGCATGGTCGCTCTCTTCTGCCTTTGGTGCGGCGACATTGCTTTGCGGCAGCGGGAAAACTTTGTAGCCCAGTCCCGTGACCCGCTTTGCGATGTTGGGCAGCAAGTCCGGATCGCTCTGATGCTTGACAGTCATGGTGCCTGCAGTGACCGAGACGGAGACATCTTCGACACCCTGCAGCCGGCGAACGGCCGTGTCGATTTTAGCAGCGCAGGAAGCGCAATCCATGCCCTCTACGCGATAGCGGGTCTGTTGTGTTGTCGACGTCATGTTTCGGTTCCAGATTTTCTACTGGAACCATCGGTACATCCTCTAGCAACTAGAGGGACAAGAGCAATTCTGCGAATTTTTGCGCAATCATTCGCAGACGCTGCAATCGGTCTAGTCATATACCGTGAAGCCGCCCAGCTCCCTGCGGCGGCTGCTTACGGCATGGCGCAGGGAGACCTATAGTAGTTTCAGCAGGACCTTGCCGGTCTTGCCGGGCGCGAGCGAGGATTTTACAGCTTCCGAGATCTCCGCGATGTCATAGGCCGCTTCTACCGGCAGCTTGACCTCGCCTGAGGCGACGCGCGTGATCAATTCGCTGATCAGCCTCCGCCGCTCTTCCGCCGGCATAGCGGCGCTGACTTTGATGCCCCAGAAGCCCTTGATCGTGAGCTGCTTGAAGATGACGGCTCTCGAGGCGATCTGCATCGGCTTGCCGGCCGCAGTGCCAAAAGAAACCAACAGGCCGTTTTCGCCCAGCAGGTCTGCCAGGTCGTTGCTTGCAACACCACCGACGGAATCGACTGCGGCGCGGATCGGTGCATCGCCGACGATGGTGCGCACCTTCGCCTTCCAATCGGGCGCGGCGGTCGAGACGGCATTGCCGATGCCGAATGCAGATAGCTCGTCGATGCCGCCATCTCGCCGAACGAGATTGATCATGTGTATGCCGCGGCTGTGTGCCAGCATGGCCAGGGTCTTGCCGACAGCACCATTCGCTGCATTCTGGATGATCCAGTCGCCGCGCTCGACATTGAGGGATTCCAGAAGCGAAATGGCGCTGAACGGCATGGCGATCAGCTGTGCTGCGGCTTCGTCGGAGATCACGTCCGGTACCGGAACGAGGCTTGCTGCAGGTGCCGTGAATTGCTCTGCCCAGGTGCCATGGACGCCGGCTGCAACGACGCGTTTGCCGATCAGTGTCTTGTCGACACCTGCTCCCACGGCATCGACGAAGCCGACCGCTTCGCTGCCGCCGATGGCAGGCAAAACCGGCTTGTAGCCATAGGCGCCGCGCACGGTCCAGAGGTCGTGATTGTGGATGGGGGAGAGAATGGTGCGAATGCGCACGTCTCCTGCGGCGGGCTCCGGCATGGGCATGTCGGCCAGATAAAGGACCGCAGCCGGATCGCCGAAGACATCGTGGATGGCACTGCGCATTGTATTTTCCTTGCGTGTTGACATGCTGGTCCTGCTTTGGATCAAAGGCTGCCGGGGGCCGAAAGGGCTTGTTCGGTGGCAAGCATGGCCTGGTCGAGCGGTGTCCTGTCTTTTCCGAGCTTGGCGAGGATCGCTGCCCCGAGCCAAAGGCTATAGAGCGAACGAGCCGTCTTTTCCGGGATGCAGGATGGTGAAATCGAACCGTCCTCGCGCCCCTCGGTGATTGTTTTGGTGAGGCGGCGAATGAGATCCTCGACACCGCCGAGCAGGATCACGCGCATGTTGTCTGAGAGATCGGAGATCTCGGCAGCAAGCTTTACCACCAGGCACCGATCGGCGAGGCTGGTATTGCCATCGGAAAGCCAGGCATCCCAATAGTGCATCAGGCGTTGGCGGCCATTGCCCTTCCAGCCGAAGAGCGCGTCGAGCCGCTCGGCATAATCGGAGCAATATTGCTTTAGCAGGGCGCAGCCGAAGGCCTCCTTGGATGCGAAATAATAATAGAATGAGCCTTTCGGCACGGCGCTCTGTTCGAGCAGCTCCTTCAGGCCCACGCCTCCGAAACCCTTGCGCAGCACCAGTTCCCGCCCGATTGCGAGAATATGGCTCCGAGTCAGCTCTGATTTCTTCTTCGTCATCATGAGCGGTCCGTAACAAATAATCGACCGGTCGTCTATAAACCCGATGTTGTTCGCGGTCATCAGATCAGTGCGAGGGCCGCAAGCGAGAGGATCAAAGCCGGAAACATCACGAGA
The DNA here is from genome assembly GCF_009176305.1 of Martinezella dioscoreae. Lineage (GTDB taxonomy): Bacteria > Pseudomonadota > Alphaproteobacteria > Rhizobiales > Rhizobiaceae > Rhizobium > Rhizobium dioscoreae. The sequence goes on from NZ_BLAJ01000002.1 coordinate 1,132,287, forward strand.
GCGCCGATCCTCAGGAAAGCCAGTGCTCCCATGTGGAGCCCTTCGCGGCGAAGAGCGGCAAGCCAGAGGATGGTGGCGAGCGACCCGGTGACGGAGAGGTTGGGTCCAAGATCGACGCCGATCAGCACCGCGCCGGCAATGGAATCAGGAACATGGGCGGCCTGCACGGCGCTGCCGGCGAAAAGACCGGCCGGCAGATTGTTGACGAGGTTGGAGACGATGGCAACGGAAAGCCCGGCAGCCCCGACCGCCTGTGTCTGCGACTGAGCCGCCAGAAGTGCCAGCTTTTCAGAGAGAAGAGCGGTGAGGCCGGTGTGATTGACTGCCTCGACGATCACGAAAAGGCCCGCAACCAGAGGTATCACGCTCCAACTTATGCCACGAACCGTTTCCAGCGGATTTTGCCGGGCGAGGGTGAGAACGATGACGGTCGTAAGCAGGCCCGCGACAAATGTCGGGATGCCGAGATCGAAATTCATCGCCGACGCCGCGATCAGAATGAGGGCGGTGACCACGAGACCCCATCCTGCCAGCTTGGCGCTGTGGGAAAGGGTTGGTTGTCCGACATCGCGGGCGATCGTGTCTTCCGCCAATGCATGCCGCTGCGTCCAATAGAGACAGGCGAAGGTGACGATGATCGAGACGATTGATGGCAGCAGGAAAGTCTGCATCCAGCGCGACAGGGGTGGCATCTCGCCGCCGGCGAAGATGACCAGATTGGCCGGATTGGAGATCGGCAGTACGAAGCTCGCGGCATTGGCGATGAAGGCGCAGACCAGCAGATATGGCATGGGGTCCTTCACACGCGCCGCACGGCAGGCTGCGTAAACGGCCGGCGTAAGCACAACGGCGGTTGCGTCGTTCGACAGGAATACCGTCACGACCACGCCGACGACATAGACGAGCACGAACAGCCGGCGGGGAGAGCCCCTGGCATGCGAAGTGGCGATCGCCGCCACCCAATCGAAGAGCCCTTCGCGCCGTGCGAGCTCCGACAACAGCATCATGCCGATTAGGAAGAGATAGACGTCGAACCCTTTGGAAATGCCTGTCCATATATCGCTTGGGCCGATGAGCCGCAGCGTAACGAGAAGTGCTGCGCCGAGCACAGCCCAGATCGCTTCCGGCCATCGGAATGGGCGTGTTACGACACCGAGGGCGGTCAGGCCGGCGATGCTCCAGGTTATGGCGGATTCGGTCATTCAGCTCGTCTTGGATTTGAGGTCGGAGCGGCTATGTAGCATCCCTGCCGAGCCGCGCAAACCGTAACCGCGCCATGTTTCGATAGAATCCGGCATGACGGACCGCTCTAAGAGAGCGCTACGCCTTCTTCGCCGTAACCGCCTTCCTTGCCGTATCGTCATGCGATTTATCGGCTCGCTCGACGAGGACGGAACATTCTGCATGGCGGATGACATATTCGACCGTCGAGCCGAATATGCGGTCGATAATGTCAGAGGTATGCGTCGCAAGAATGATGAGGTCGGCCTTCTTCTCCTTGGCGACGGTCAGCAGCGTCTTCGATGCCGTGCCCATGCGTACGTCGACGGAGGCGGTAATGCCGAGACGCCTGCACAGAGCATCGAGCTTTTCCTCAGCCTCCGTGATCACCGAAACAGCCCAATCGTCCGGGCTTTCGCGTCCGGAGGGAAAACGCTCGATAACATGCGCGACGGTCAATTCGCCGCCTGGAGATAAAAGTGCCTGAGACGTCCGCAACAGGCGTTCGGCGCGCTCGCGCGAGCCCAGCCCAATTGCGCAAATGATCTTGTCATACATTGCATTCTCCCAAAACGTCTCGGCCCGAAGCAGTTCTTCGGTCTCGCTTGCAATCTTTCCGGTTAAACTTGCCCGGACAAGCAAACGCGTACCCAGCACATCGATAATGAGAGCATCCGTCAAGTCTCGTTGCCGGCATGATGCAAACCATACATATCTGTAGGCCCTCGGCCGATGACTGCTCGTCTCGCAGTCGGCGCAGTCCTTTCGAGCAGGTGATTCGCCAGCCTGGCGTGAAGTTTAGCGCAATAGAGGTCAAATGGTCGCGGTTTTCATCTCCGATCGCATAGCGAGCGGCCGTGGATTCGCGCTTCCCGAAATAGACGTCAGAATCGGGAAAATTGCTGCATTGCAAACAGTTTAGCCGCCGGACGATGGAGTGCCGCTATCGCAACAATCTAGAAATATCATGGGCTTCTGCGTCAATCTGACATGGCTGTGGCGAAGCCCTGCGACATCCTGCACGCTTTTGCGCAGTGCACAAATTATCCTAGAACCATGTCGCGAACAGCTTGCCATGAGATCAACCCATCGGCGAGACGGGTGCTGCTATTCTTGTCGCTGACAAGAGGCAGAAAGCCAGTCATATTGGGGCTCCGATATCGTCGATTGCGGCAAGTGCGTTCTGGGTTCGACGGAAGATTGATGGTCTGCAATGCAGTTCATTCGATCTTTATTGGTCCGCGAACCCTCCTCGATGACACTGACTGGAAAGGACGGGCTCACGTGACAGCCTCCTCCGCCACCGATGGAATGTTGGAAAGACGCAAGGTTGCGAACCCTGCGTCGCAGAGTTCGATTAACGACAAGGCGGCGAAAGAGCCGATGGCCGCAAAGTGTCCTGGCCTCCGCCTTGCATCGGTGCTGCTCTGCCTGTCTTCTCTCGGATGGATCGGTCAGGCGGCGATGCTTGCTGTAGGTGTCGGTGCGATCAGCGATGGTGGCGGTGTCGGCGAGGTCGCGGTTCCGGCCGCCGTAGTTGCGGGTATCGGCGTCCTGCGGGCATTCCTGGATGCGGTGGGCGGGCGCCTCGCATTTGTCGCTGCGCGCCGGGAACTGAGCGCGCAGCGTGCGGCGGCAACTGCAGCTCTTGCGGCATGTTCCCCCCTCGACAGCGGCAGGCCGGCCTCCGGTTTGGCGGCAAGTGTGCTGGGCGAGCAGGCGGAAGCGGTCGTTCCTTATCTCGCGCGCTTCCGTCCGATCCGCATGAGAGCAAGCCTGGTGCCGCTGGTCATGCTCCTCTGTATCCTGCCGATTTCCTGGCTGGCGGCGCTGATCCTCACGCTTTGCGCGCCGCTCATTCCGATTTTCATGGCGTTGATCGGCTGGCGCGCCAAGGCCGCCAGCGAGAGGCAGCTCGCCGAAACCGGCGGCATCAATGCCTTCCTGCTCGATCGTCTTCGCGGCCTCGCGACCATTCGCGCGCTCGATGCCGTCGACCTCACGGCCGGGCGCCTGCGCGCCGATGCGGACTCATTGCGGCTGCGTACCATGGCTGTGTTGAGGATCGCATTTCTGTCTTCGGCGGTGCTCGAATTCTTCGCCGCGCTCGGCGTTGCTGCGACGGCCGTTTATGTCGGCTTCAGCCTTTTGGGCTCGATTGAAATCGGGACCTGGGATGGTCGTCTCACATTGACACAGGGCCTCTTCATTCTGCTGCTCGCGCCTGCGTTCTTCGAGCCGTTGCGGGAGCTGTCAGCCGTTTGGCACGATCGCGCCGATGGCGAGGCAGCACTTTCGGCATTGAAAGAGCTGGCACCATCGCGCCAAACCATTCTCGGCGGCGCCGAATTGCAATCGTCCACGCCAACAAGCCAAGCCTCCGTCGAGATCGAAGCGCTGGTCTTCCGCCATACGCCGGGACGAGACGCGGCAATCGATCATTTCGATCTCTCCATCGGGGCCGGGGAGCATGTGGCGCTCTGGGGTGCCAGCGGCTCGGGCAAGACCACACTTCTGTCGCTGATTGCTGGCCTTGCGCGACACGAGGGCGGCGTCATCAGGATCGGCGGCATCCCGCTGCGTGACGATACCGCAGATGCATTGCGGCATCGAATGGCGTGGATCGGGCAATCGCCTCATATCTTTGCGGGCAGCGTCATGCGCAATATTGCCTTGGGGCGCGGTGGTATCGATGCTCCCGCCGTTGCTTCGGCTCTGGAAAGCGCGGCTCTCGATCGGGTCTTTACCTCGGAGCGGATAGCTGCGGTCGGCGAGGGAGGGCTCGGTCTTTCCGGCGGCGAGGCGCTGAGGCTGATGCTTGCGCGGATGATGGTTGATGAGCGAGCCGATATCATCCTGGCGGACGAGCCAACAGCCCATCTTGACGCGCGGACTGCGGCCGCAGTCACGGATACCCTGCTCGCGCTCGCCAAGAGCCGCATCCTGATCGTCGCCACGCACGATCCCGTGCTTGCCGCGCGAATGGATCGCATCGTCCGGCTCGATGAGCGGGCGCGGAGGGTAACGGCATGAGGACGTCCCTCAAGATCCTCCTGCCGTTGGTCAAGCTGTTCTGGGTCGAGCGTGGCGCGCGCCTCGCTCTCGGCGCCGGCTTGTCCGCGCTGGCCATGCTTGCCGGCAGTGGGTTGCTGGGGTTGTCCGGCTGGTTCATCACCGCGTCGGCCTTTGCCGGCTTGACGGTCGCGAGTGCCGCGGTTTTCGACGTGTTTATGCCGTCAGCCGGCATACGCCTGCTCGCCATCAGCCGGACGGCTGCCCGATACGGCGAGCGGCTTGTCACGCATGATGCGACCCTCAGGGTTCTTGCCGCCTTGCGCGAGAGGTTGTTTCGCGGCTGGGCGGAGCCTTCCGCGGCCGCGATCATGATCCGCCGGCCGGCAAAGCTGCTGTTCCGCCTGACGAATGATGTCGATGCGCTCGATTCCCTCTATCTGCGCGTGCTTGTGCCGGCCGTTGTCGCCATTCTTGCCGCTATTGCGGTAACGATAGCGCTCTGTTTCATCGATCCATCGTTCGGCGCCATGGCGGGGCTTTGGCTTGTCGCGCTCTGTCTCGGTCTCTCCCTCGTCGCGGCGCGTCTGGCGCTGAAGCCAGGGCGTCGCCGCGCCCACGCGATGGAAGCGTTGCGTGCTCGGGTTGTCGATCTTGTTGCCGGTCAGACCGATCTGGCGATGGCTGGACAGCTGCAGGCACAACAGGCGGCGATCATCGAAGCGGATCAGCGATTGGCGAAGGCTGACAGCGCCTTGAATAGGATCGACAGTGGCGTCGCAGCCGGCTTTTCACTTGGCTCGACATTCCTGTTGACGATGACGCTGCTTGTGGTTGCCCTCTTTGCCAAGCAGGGCGCGATTGGTGCGCCTGCCGCAGCCTTCGCGCTGCTCATCGCCTTCGCTGCCACGGAACCTTTTGCGGCTCTTAGACGAGGGGCGCTCGAACTCGGACGAACCCTGCTGGCTGCAAGGCGCATTGCACCTCGATTGAGCTCGGCCGCCGCTTCCATGCCGCGGGTTGAACCGGTTGCCGGCTACGCCTTTCAGCTCAGCGCCGCCGCCGCCGGACACGAGGGAGCTCTCCGCCCTGTCCTGAACGATCTGTCTCTGTCGCTGCCGGTCGGCGAGCGGCTGGCGGTCGTGGGTGAAAGCGGCGTCGGCAAGTCGACATTGCTGGCCCTGCTGGCAGGCGAGATCGCTGCGACGAGCGGCGCGGTGGCTTGTCAAGCTGCTGCGACGCTAACGCAGCGCAGCGACGTGTTTCGAGACACGGTGCGAGGCAACCTGAAGCTGGCAGCGCCTCATGCGAACGACGAACGGCTGCGCGATGCTCTCGCAACCGCCGGCTTGCTCGACGACATCGATGCACTCCCTCATGGCCTTTCCACGCACCTCGGCGAAGGCGGCAGCGGCCTCTCCGGCGGCCAGCTTCGCCGGCTGGCGCTCGCAAGGCTCCTGTTGCGCGATACGCCGCTCTGGCTTCTCGATGAGCCGACGGAAGGCCTCGATGCCGCAACGGCCCGTGCCGTGCTTGCTCGGCTGGCCTCGGTGGCCGATGGGCGCAGTCTCGTCATTGCTACACATATTCGTCGTGAGGCTGCCTTGGCGGATCGGATCGTCGCTCTGGACGACGGCCGCATCGTCGCCATGGCTGTGCGCGGCACACCGGAATTCGAAATGCTTCTCGATCGGCTGCGGCCGGACTGAGGGGCAACCAACATGCCCGCGGCGTGTCGAATGACGCCGCATTCCTGTCAGACACACCGTAGGGGGTGGGA
>NZ_BLAJ01000003.1 GCF_009176305.1 Martinezella dioscoreae
GTGCGCTTCGTTAATTGGCTCGACCATCTCAATCGGGCCGAAATCGCAATCGCAGTTCAGAAGGGGCCAGCATGTATGGACTAGATGTCGTTATAACAGAGTGGATCAATGGCATAGCCGGAAACCCGACAGTCGACAGCCTGATGATCCTAATCACGGCTTACGGCGTTCCCTTGTTGATCGTTCTCGTCGCTGTCCAATGGTGGGTCGGAGAACGTCGATCGGAAACCCGACACGCACTCGTTGCCGCGGGCCTGACCTTCGTCATCGGTCTCGGCATCAACCAAGTCATCCTGTTTTTTGTCAGTCGCGTTCGCCCGTATGATGTCGGAGTCACCAAGCTACTTATAAATCGCAGCAATGACCCGTCCTTTCCCTCCGACCACGCAACGGCCGCGTTCGCGATCGTTGCCGCATTTGCACTTCAACGCATGCCAGAGCGAAGCCTCTTCTTCCTACTCGGCGCGATCCTTGTCTCCTTCTCGCGAGTCTACGTCGGCACGCATTATGTCGGTGACGTCATGGGTGGGGTGCTTACCGCCGTTTTCGCGGCGATCCTGGTCAAGACGCTCTATCGTCCAGAAACCCGGCTGGATCGCTTCGTAACCGGCATCCTATAGGGTCAGATTTGAAGAGGCCATATATGCGAGCGCCCCGTTTTTCACGTTTTTTCGCCGGTCGCCTCAATACAACCCAATAAAAAAGTGTTGCCAAAGCTATGTGAGGAACCTCATCAGACTTTCGCGAGCGCCTGTTCCAGGTCGGCGATGATGTCCTTGACGTCCTCGATGCCGATCGACAAACGCACGACATCCGGGCCGGCACCGGCGGCAACCTTCTGCTCGTCAGTCAACTGTTTGTGGGTCGTCGAGGCGGGATGGATGACGAGCGAACGCGTATCGCCGATATTGGCAAGATGCGAAAAGAGCTCCAGACCTTCGACCAGCCCCTTGCCCGCTTCATAACCACCCTTCAGTCCGAAGGTGAAGACCGAGCCCGCGCCTTTCGGTGAGTAACGCTGCTGGAGGGCATGGTTCGGATCGTCTTCCAGGCCGGAATAGTTCACCCATGCCACCTTTTCCTGCGCTTTCAGCCAACGCGCAACGGCAGCCGCATTGTCGGAATGGCGCTGCATGCGCAATGGCAGCGTCTCAATGCCGGTCAGGATCAGAAAGGCATTGAATGGCGAGATGGCTGGCCCGAGATCGCGCAGGCCTAGCACCCGGCAAGCAATGGCGAAAGCGAAGTTGCCGAAAGTCGAATGCAGAACGACGCCGTTATATTCCGGGCGCGGTGAAGACAGCATGGGATAATTGCCCGAGGCGGACCAGTCGAAAGTGCCGCCGTCGACGATGATGCCGCCCATGGAATTGCCGTGGCCACCGAGGAATTTTGTCAGCGAGTGCACGACGATATCGGCGCCATGCTCCAGCGGCCGGATGAGATAGGGGCTTGCAAGGGTGTTGTCGACGATCAGCGGCAGGCCATGCTTGTGCGCGATGGCCGCGATCGCGGCGATATCGACGAAGGTGCCGCCGGGATTGGCAAGACTTTCGATGAAGACGGCGCGGGTGCGGCCATCGATCTGCGCCTCGAAGGTCGCAGGATCGGCGGAATCGGCCCAGTGGACTCGCCAGTCGAAATTCTTGAAGGATTGCCCGAACTGATTGACCGAGCCACCATAGAGCCGCTTGGCCGCAACAAAATTGTCGCCCGGCTGCATGATGGCATGGAAAACGAGCAGCTGTGCCGCATGACCGGAGGCCACCGCGAGAGCCGCGGTTCCGCCTTCAAGAGCCGCCACCCGCTCTTCCAACACCGCCTGCGTCGGGTTCATGATGCGCGTGTAGATATTGCCGAACTGCTGCAATCCAAACAGTGCAGCGGCATGATCGGCGTCCTGAAAGACGAAGGAGGTCGTCTGGTAGATCGGCGTCGCGCGCGCGCCTGTCGCCGGGTCTGGCTGCGCGCCGGCGTGGATCGCAAGCGTGTCGAAACCTGGGTTGTTGGTTGGCATATTTTTCCTCCCGCCGGATCTTGTTCGTAACGGGAAAAGCATAACGCCTGGCATATGAAAGTTAACCGCGAACTTTGCCGTGCTTCTCGGCTCGCGGAAAAAACTTGCCATCTTTCAGTGAGATCGCGCGATAAACGGCAGAATGCAGCCGTCATGCATGATCTCGGTCAAGCGACCAGACGCGGATACTCGATAGCCGGGCAGCGGTCCATGACGACCCTTACCCCCGCAGCTTCCGCTCTCGCCGCAGCCGCATCGTCACGCACGCCGAGTTGGCCCCAGATGACCGGGGGCCGCGGCTCGATCATGATCGTCTCCTCCACGACCGATCGGAGATATTCCGGCGCCCGAAAAACATCGACCATATCCACAGGCTCGGGAATGTCGGCCAGGCGTGCATAGACCCATTGCCCCAGAATTTCCTTGCCGGCCTGTCCGGGATTGATGGGGATGACGCGATATCCCCTGTTCAGGAGATAGGCCATCACACCGTTGCTCGGGCGCGCGGGATTGGGCGAAGCGCCGACGAGCGCGATGGTCCTTACGGACAAGAGGATATCGGCTATATAGGAATCGTCATAACTATCGTGGTTCATCACGAAGCCTCCCACCTCGATCACACTTGCGTTTTGTCACAAATATGGAAACCGCAATGGCGGTCTCCGCGTATATATATTGTATTATAACAACTTCAGGGAGGATTACTCAGATGAAAAATTTCATCCTGCTGGGCCTGCTCGTCACTTCGGCCGCGACGCCGGCATTGGCGATTTCGCGATATAATTCCATGTCCATGACCTGCGCCGAGGCCAGGGCGGTCATCAATCGGGAGCGTGCAGTCATCATGCGTTATCCGGCCAGAAGAACACCGAACATGACGCTCTATGATCGCTATGTTGCGGACAGCGGCGCATGCGATATGGGCTTTTACGCCTATCAGGATTATCTCCCCACGAAGGATCGCGCTTCCTGTCCGGTCTATATATGCAGGCCGACGACCGACCTCGATGACGATGATTTGATTTTCCGACGCTGATCGCAATAGACTACGGCTGGATATGACGGACGGCTCACGAGTTCGATACGACCATTGATTGTCCCAGGCACGGTGCATCTTGGGCCCTATGGCCGCGCGCGGGCATTTATACGCCTGTGTTCAAGCCCCTCTCCAAAGCGCTTTCATAAATTTTCCTGAAGCCGCGGGGTTGCGTTCTCAGGAAATGCAATCTTTGTTCGCTTTTTATTCGCATATAAATTAGAAACTTCGAATAGACAGTCAATTCCAACGAGAACCGAATGCGAACGCGGAACATATGCTATTTGATTATTTTCCCACAGAATAATTTTCGAGTTCGCGCAATGATATTGCCCTGCCAATTTTTGGTTCGACGATTCTATACTTATCTCTTATTATGATTTTCATCAGCAGCATCGCGCGCTCTACCTGTAATATTTTTCACCTCTTGTAGAATTATCCACTCTATTCATGAGGGGAAGAGAGATTGCGCACGGCGTTTTCGCGTCGATTTTCCCACGCCCGACAACACGCGGCGTTGCAGGCGACACAGCCCTCTGTCGTTTTTAAGTAAGAAGTGTCTAATGCTACTCTCGCGTTCACAGGACATGCGATATTTGTTCGCGCTTCATACTCCAATAAATTAGTTACTTATAATGCTGAAAAGAGCGATCTGGAACATAACAAAAACACCATTCTCAGCGCCCGACATGACCGGAGCAAATGGCAAGCCGTCAGAATGACCGATATTTCGTTGCTTTTCGATGTATTGCGGATCATATGGGGACCGCACTCCCACAAAATACCAAGCATTGCCATTACGCCTGCCAATTTCCGAGGTTTTCCGTGTCTCTCGACGTTATCGCGCTCGTTCTTTTCGGCGCCCTGCTACACGCGACGTGGAATGCGATCATCAAGGCCGGAACCGACAAATCGCTCGATGCGGCGCTGGTTTCGGCCGGCGGCGCGGTCGCGGCATTGCCCCTTCTGCCGTTCCTTCCCCTGCCCGCCTCAGCGGCCTGGCCGTTCATCGGTGCCTCGGCCATCCTTCAATTCGCCTATTTCCAGCTGGTGGCAGCCGCTTATCGCGCCGGGGATATCGGGCTCGTCTATCCGCTGATGCGCGGTGTCGCACCGCTCATCATTGTTTCGACAAGCAGCTTCATCCTGAAGGAAACGCTTTCGAGCGGCGCATTGATCGGCACCATGACCATTTGTGCCGGCATATTGACGCTTGCCTTCGAGGCCCGAAAGGGCAGCCGCCGGGCGATCGTTCTCGCCCTCGCCAATGCCGTTGTCATCGCGACCTATACCTATGTCGATGGCATCGGCGCGCGGATATCGGGCAATTCGGTATCCTATACTCTGTGGATGGCACTCCTTCCCCCCATTCTCCTTTTCGCCTGGGCGATATCGCAACGCGGCATCAATGCCGTCGCCGCCCACGTCCGTTACAACTGGTGGCGCGGGCTTATCGGCGGCGGCGGCTCGATCGCTTCCTACGGGCTGGCCTTGTGGGCGATGACCAAGGCGCCGGTCGCCATGGTCGCCGCCTTGCGCGAGACTTCGATCCTCTTCGCTTTGGTGATATCCGTCGTCGTTTTGAAGGAGCGGTCCAGCATCTGGCGCTATATTGCCGGCGCCATTATTGCTGGCGGAGTGCTGGTTTTGCGGCTTGGCTGACGATAAATTATGTGGTCTTATTTTACCACATAAACAACATATTGATTTTACTTTATAATTTTTTCGGCCTGCCAATCAGGCGATATTGACCCTGGCCCTTAATCGATCTATAAGCCGCCGCAGATTGCAGCCTCTCCCGGCTGCTTTCTTTTTTGGCACGCATTCATACGCGCCAAACCAAGCAACAAGAAACGCCCAGACGCCTTCGGGCCAAGGGTCCTAAAAGAGAGTATGCAACATGGCAACCTTCTCCCAGAAGCCTGCAGAGGTGGAGAAGAAGTGGGTTCTCATCGACGCCGAAGGGCTTGTCGTTGGCCGTCTCGCTTCTATCATCGCAATGCGTCTGCGCGGCAAGCATAAGGCTACCTTCACGCCGCACGTCGACGACGGCGACAACGTCATCGTCATCAATGCCGACAAGGTCGTTTTCACCGGCAAGAAGTACGAAGACAAGGTTTACTACTGGCACACCGGTTATGCCGGCGGCATCAAGGAGCGTACGGCTCGCCAGATCATCGAAGGTCGCTTCCCGGAGCGCGTCGTTGAGAAGGCCGTCGAGCGCATGGTTCCCCGCGGCCCGCTCGGCCGTCGCCAGATGAAGAACCTGCGCGTCTACGCCGGCTCCAACCATCCCCACGAAGCCCAGCAGCCGGTCGTCCTCGACGTCGCCAAGCTGAACAAGAAGAACGTAAGGAGCGCCTGATAATGGCTGACCTTTCCTCCCTGAAGGACCTCGGCACGACGTCTGAAGCAGCTGCTGCTCCGGTTCACGTCCGCAAGGTTGACTCGCTCGGCCGCTCCTACGCGACCGGCAAGCGCAAGGACGCCGTCGCCCGCGTGTGGGTCAAGGCCGGCTCCGGCAAGATCATCGTCAACGGCAAGGACTACACGGCTTACTTCGCCCGTCCGGTTCTGCAGATGATCCTCCGTCAGCCGATCGTCGCTGCTGCCCGTGACGGCCAGTTCGACATCGTAGCAACCGTAGCCGGCGGCGGCCTCTCCGGCCAGGCCGGTGCCGTTCGTCACGGCCTGTCCAAGGCGATCACCTACTTCGAGCCGGGCCTGCGCTCGGTCCTGAAGAAGGGTGGCTTCCTGACCCGCGACAGCCGCGTCGTCGAACGCAAGAAGTACGGCCGCGCAAAGGCACGTCGTTCGTTCCAGTTCTCCAAGCGTTAATCGCTTACCCGAGATCGGATTTTTGGAAAGGCCGGGTTTTCCCGGCCTTTTTCTTTTACATCATGAGAAAAGATGCAGATCCGCAAAGGCAAGCGGCACATTTTGTGGCAAAGTCCCGATACAAGCACCGGGAGAGTTCAATGCGTGGATTCATCTTTTCGCTTCTGTTTTTGATCGCGAGCGCCGTACCCGTTCTGTGTGACGATGCCCAGCCAGCTCCGCCTGCAGAAACGACGGCGGATATGCAGAGCATGAAGGATTTTCTCCACGCAAATGCCGATTGTCGCGAGTTCAACGACAGCTGCTCCTACTGTGTCGTGACCGATGGGCAGGCCGAGTGTTCCACGCCGCAGATCGCCTGTGTGAAAAAGGCATATCAATGCACCGCTAGATCGGGCAAATAATCACCGGATCTTGGCTTATAATTCCAGCCTGAATTTCCAGATTTGACCGCTCTCCGGAGAAACACCATGAGCAAGAGTACTTCATCGCGTTTCGCGGCCACTCCCGAGCCGCCCTATTACATCGTCACATTCGCGTCGCTCCGCACCGAAGGCGACAACGGCTATGGTTCGATGGGCGAGCGCATGGAAGAACTGGCAAGGGCGCAGGATGGCTTTCTTGGGCTTGAAAGCGCGAGAAGTACCGATGGTTTCGGCATCACCAACTCCTTCTGGCGGGACGAGGAAAGCATCCTCGCCTGGAAGAACGTGGTGTCGCATCTGGCTGCGCAGAAACTCGGGCGCGAGCGCTGGTACGAAGAATACAAGGTTCGCATAGGTAGGATAGAACGGGCCTACGACTTTCAAGCGAGCAAAGGAGAGGCCCTTGCCGAGCACATCGATTGACCATGCCTTTACCGCGGCAAGCCTGACCTCGGCTGCGAGCGACCCGACCTTTGCCGGCACGCTCTCCTTCATGCGCCGCCGCTTCACGAAATCGCTTGATGGTGTCGATGCCGTGGTTTGGGGCATCCCCTTCGATGCCGCCACCTCGAACCGGCCGGGAACGCGTTTCGGACCGCAGGCGATCCGCCGTGCGTCGGCCATCTTCGACAATGATCCGCAATATCCGTTCAATCGCGATCTTTTCGCCGAGATGGCCGTCATCGACTATGGCGACTGCCTGCTCGACTACGGCAATCATCAGGAGACACCCGCTGCAATCGAAAGACAGGCGGCCACGATCCTGGACAGCGGCGCCTTCATGCTGACCCTAGGGGGCGATCACTTCGTCACATGGCCGTTGTTGAAGGCGCATGCCGCCAAGCATGGGCCGCTGGCACTGGTGCAGTTCGACGCCCATCAGGACACCTGGTTCGATGACGGCAAGCGTATCGACCACGGCTCCTTCGTTGCGCGCGCCGTACGCGACGGGCTGATCGACCCGGACCGCTCCATCCAGATCGGCATCCGCACGCATGCGCCCGAGGATTTTGGTATCCAGATCCTCTATGGCCATCAGATCGAAGATATGAGCGCCGGCGATATCGCTTCGATGATCATTTCTCATACCAAAGGCGCACCAACCTATCTGACCTTCGATATAGATTGCCTCGATCCGGCCTATGCCCCGGGCACGGGAACGCCGGTCGCGGGCGGCCCTTCCAGCGCCAAGATCCTGTCGGTGCTGCAGCGGCTGCATCAGCTGGATATCCGGGGGGCCGATGTCGTCGAAGTGTCGCCCGCCTACGACCACGCCGACATCACCGCCATTGCGGGGGCGACCGTGGCGATGTATATGCTCGGTCTCCACGCCGAACGACGTGCGAGCGGTCGTTGAGACATGATTTCGGGATAGGTGGGACGGTTTTCGAAAGCCGCCTTCTGCTTCCACAGCGGCCGTTATGAAATTGAATCAACTGCATGGCAAACTGAGTCCGGAAACACTCTGAACCTATTGAAAGAGCAGGAATAAGATGGCACCGAAAATCTTCATCGATGGCGAACACGGAACCACGGGCTTGCAGATCCGCACGCGCATGGCCGACCGCCGCGATGTCGAGCTGCTGTCCATTCCCGAAGCCGAACGCCGCAACGCCGCCATGCGCGAGGACATGCTGAATAGCGCCGATATCGCCATCCTCTGCCTGCCCGACGACGCATCGAAAGAAGCGGTAAAGATGGTGGCGGGCAACAACAATGTCCGCGTTATCGACACCTCGACAGCTTTCCGCATCCATCCCGACTGGGCCTATGGCTTTGCCGAAATGGACAGCAACCAGGGCAGTAAGATCAAGGCAGCACGTTTCGTCGCCAATCCCGGCTGCTATCCGACAGGTGCGATCGGTGTCATTCGGCCGCTGCGCGCCGCCGGCATCCTTCCGACGGACTATCCCGTGACGGTCAATGCCGTGTCGGGCTACACGGGCGGCGGCAAGCAAATGATCGCCCAGATGGAAAATCCGGATCATCCGGATGCGATCACCGCGCCGCACTTCCTCTATGGCCTGCCGCTGACCCACAAGCATGTGCCCGAGATGACGACCCACGGCCTGCTGGAGCGCGCGCCGATCTTCTCGCCCTCCGTCGGCCGCTTCCCCCAGGGCATGATCGTGCAGGTGCCGCTGCATCTTAGCGATCTCGCGGAAGGCGCGACGCTGGAGAGCATTCATGCCGCGCTCGTCGAGCATTATGCCGGTCAGGATATCGTTCAGGTCGTTTCGCTCGATGAGAGCCGCGCCCTGCCCCGCGTCAACGCCGTCGAGCTCGCCGGCAAGGACACGATGAAGCTCTTCGTCTTTGGCACGCCGGGCGGAGCGCAAGTCAATCTGGTGGCGCTGCTCGACAATCTCGGCAAGGGCGCATCTGGCGCAGCCGTACAGAACATGGATCTCATGCTGAGCGCCTAACTCAGCCCGACGCAAATCGAAGCTTGTTCGGCCCGGCCCGTTCATCCGCAGAGGATCGATCAGGCCGGGCTTTTTACATGCCCGCAAGGGGTTTTGCGCGATTTCGAGCTCGCCATTGTTTGCGGCCTTATTTTTGCCGCTGCTCTAAATTAGCCGAAGCTACACGGAAAAGTGAATGCCTGTGAGGCTCCGCGACCAATTGTCGGCCGGATTTCCTCTTTAACGGCTTTGCTGGTCCGAATGGGCGGGACGTTTAAAACTATCCCTTTTTTCAATGAATATCCAAGAATGAGCCATCGTAAAGGAATTGGTTACCATAATTCGGCATGCTTCCAGACAGCCGGCAAGTTGGCGACCGAACGCGACACTCGCGTTAGGGCGCGTGTGCGTTCTTGAGCCGGCTTGGTGTCTGTGTAGTTTGGATAACGAGTATCATGGCGTTCGTGACCGAAACGTTCGGTAACTTCAATTCGCGCTCCGGCTACGCCTCGCGATCAAAAAAATCCTTCAGCATCCGTCCCGGCACCCTGGCCACCGGCGTCGCAGTCGCTGCTTTCGCCTGGATCGCGGCGACGCTGATGACGACGCAATCGATGGTGCTATCGCTTCCCGGCGCAGCGGCGCCGACCGATAATTTCCTGGCGCCCCGCGCATCGGCATTCATCGTTCCGCCAAGCCGCGCGGCTCATCCCGTCCGTTACGCCAGCCAGACGACCTCGCTGCATGGACAGAGCCGCTTCGGCGGCATCGCAGACGCGGATGTTCAAACGAAAGGTGTCGGTGCGGACGCTGTTCGACTGCAACTAGCCTATGCGCTTGCACAGCAGACCTCCGAAATGAAACAGGCGCAGGACGTAGCGGCGAGCATCAAGAGCGGTCGTATCGAAGTGGCCGCGGCTTCACCCGAGAAGATCGACCATTTGCGCAAGGTCATCGCCATAAACTTCGCGACTGCAATGCAATCGCTGAGCCAAGCAAAGTATGCAGCCGCGCTGATACCTGCCGCAAGTCCTCTAAAGACGACCGGACAGCCGGCTGCGGTTGCTTCGGCAGCCCCCGCGGTAAGCTTGCCCGCCGTTGCGGAAGCCAAGCCGTTGCCCGCCAAGGACGCCGACATTGCGGTGGCCGAAGCCGTTCTGAACGTCATTCCGGTGGCCCGCCCTGCCCGCGAGACACCGACACCCATGCAGCGCGCCAATGCCACGAGCGCGATCGCCAGAGCGACGGGCGACGAAGCAACCGCTCAGCCACCATCACGTCTCACGGCGTATGCCGATCCGGATGACAGTTCCGTGCGCAAGACGAAGCCGTTCATCAATCCGTTTGCGGCGATCAGCCCCGGCGCAGGCACGGCGATCTACGACATCGAGGCGAAAACCGTTTATTTGCCGAGCGGCGAGCGCCTCGAGGCCCATTCCGGCCTCGGCCACATGCGCGACAATCCCCGCTATGTCGACCGCAAGAATACCGGCCCGACGCCGCCTGAAACGTATAACCTGACTTATAGGGAAAGCCTGTTCCATGGCGTGCAGGCGCTGCGCCTGACACCCGCAAACGGCGCTCGCGTCTATGGCCGCGATGGCCTGCTGGCTCACACCTACATGCTCAGAGGCGGCCGTGGCGAATCGAATGGCTGCGTGGTCTTCAAGGATTACAACCGCTTCCTGGCTGCCTTCCGGCGTGGCGAAATCAAGCGATTGAAAGTGGTCTCGCGGATGTCGTCGGCGGCAAGCGTCGCTTCGGCACGGTAAAAGGATTCGAGGCGCAAAGCGCCTCAATCTCTCACGACGATCGAGGTCTGGCGCGGCAATTCGCCATAGAAACCGCGCCAATTGGCAATCGCAAAGCCGAAGACGATCAGGGCGCCGGCCTGATGTGCCAAGGCCAAATGCAGCGGCACGTGCAGCAGCAGCGTCGAAATGCCGAGGATCGCCTGGATCAGCACAAGCACGAAGAGAACGACGGATCGCCGCGCATGGGTCGTTTGCGCCGCCGCGCGCAGCGAGATGATCATGTTGACGGCGACCACGGCGAAGAGCGCATAGGCGCCGAGGCGGTGAACGAACTGGACCGTCTTCGGGTTCTCGAAGAAATTGATCCAGCCCGGCGACTGTATGAAAAGATCACTCGGTACGACGGCGCCATCCATCAGTGGCCAGGTATTGTAGCTGAGGCCTGCATCGAGACCGGCGACGAGCGCGCCGAGATAGATCTGAAACAAGGCCATAAAAGCAATCAAACCGGCGAGTTTTGCTGAATGACGTGTAGGCGGCGGCTCGTTCGAATGCGGCGACAGGGCGCGCATGAACCACATGCAGGCGGCAAAGATCAGACAGGCCGTCACGAGATGCGTCGCAAGGCGATATTGGCTGACGTCGGTGCGCGCTTCGAGCCCCGAGGAGACCATCCACCAACCGATCGCGCCCTGAAGGCCGCCGAGGAGGAAAATGCCCGCAAGCGGCAGCCAGAGCTTGCGCTCGACGCGGCCCGTCAACACGAAGAACAGTAGCGGCAGGCCAAAGATGATACCGATGGTGCGGGCCAGCAGGCGATGAGCCCACTCCCACCAGAAGATGCCCTTGAACTCTTCGACCGTCATATCCTTGTTCAGGATCTGGAATTGCGGGATGCGCTTGTAGAGATCGAATTCGTCCTGCCATTCCTGCGCATTCAGCGGCGGGATAACGCCATGGATCGGCTGCCATTGTGTGATCGACAGGCCGGAATTGGTGAGGCGCGTGGCGCCTCCCACCAGCACGAGACCGAAGAGAACCAGAAGCACACAGGCGAGCCAGATTCGTATAGCGCGACGATTGCGGTCCTGCCGGGCCACTTCCTTCAAAATGGCCTGTTCGGTCGTAAAATTAGTGGCAGCCATGGCTTCTCCCTTCGATCAGGCTGTTGATTTGCCCGATAGGGGCGTGCAAAACAAGTCCCGGGAGTTTGCGGCATGCCGTCGCGGCATGTTGCCATAATGAGGAGAAAACCCCGTGCCCCTTCGCCTGCGCAAATTCATTGGCATGATCCTGCTGGTGCTGCTGGTTGCAATCTATGCGATCGTCGCCATGATCGTTGCAGTGCGAACGCTTGCAGATCAACCCGGCTGGGTGCATTTCCTCTATTTCCTTTTCAGCGGCATCATCTGGGTGCTGCCGGCAATGGGCATCATCAAGTGGATGGCCGGGCCGCGCCCGCAGTAACGCGCGTTCTGGCAGGATTTACATTAGGCTAACCCTGATCCGCACCTTGTCCGGCGCGAGTGTCCCATCTTAAGCCAAAAATAAGCCGTTGCCCGCCAGACTGCGCCCGAATACCGCCGGAGCGGAGAAGATCGGATGCAGACCCAGACGCGAGATATCGCTGGCATAGCCGCCGAAGCAGCGGATAAGCGGATTGCGTGCATCGAGATGGAGCCTGCCGCCGCCGATCAGTTGCGGGTCGACATCTTCGACAGCATGGCACCGCTCGAAGCCGAATGGCGCGCGCTGGAACGGGACGATCTCAACTCGCTGCACCAGAGCTATGACTGGTGCGCAGCTTGGGTGGAGAACCTCGAACGTCCTCTCGCCATCATCCGGGGCTCGATCGGAGACCAGGTTGCTTTCATCCTGCCGCTCGAAATCATTCGCAGTCGCGGGACAAGACGAGCCGAGTTCATCGGAGGCCACCACAACAATATCAATACCGGATTGTTTTCAGCCGAGTTCCTGGAGAATGGGGGTTTGACGGCTCCTCAGGCGAGCGCCATCTCGGCGGCTTTGCGCGGCAAGGCGGACGTCGTCATCCTGCGCAACGTCCCGCTCGAATGGCGCGGCCGCAAAAATCCGCTCGCTTTGCTGACGTCGATCGAAAATCAGAACCACGCCTTTCAGATGCCCTTCCTCGGCAGTTTTGAAGCAAGCCTAAAGCAGGTCAATGCCAAGCGCCGGCGCAAGAAGTTCAAGCATCAGAGCCGGCTTCTCGATGCCAGGGGCGGCTACGAATATGTGATCGCCGGTCCTGACGAGCAGGACGCATTGCTCGATCTGTTCTTCCGGCAGAAGGCGATCCGCTTCGAGGATGCCGGCCTGCCCGATGCGTTCAAGGATGGCCGGATCAAGGCTGCGCTGCACGCCATGTTGCGCCGACGCCAAGGCGATGGCATCGGCGCGACGCTGGAGATGCATGCGCTGCGCCTAAAAGGCGAACACGAGGGCCATATTCCAGCCATCGCTGCCCTGTCCCGCAAGGGAGATCATGTCATCTGCCAGTTTGCCTCTATCGATGAGGCTCTGGTTGCGGAGGCGAGCCCCGGCGAATTGCTGTTTTGGCTGATGATCGAGCGGCTGCATCGCGAAGGCGTCGCGCTCTTCGACTTCGGTATCGGCGACCAGATTTACAAGCGTTCCTGGTGCCCGATGGAAACGGTGCAGTATGATCTCTTCCTGCCCGTCTCAGGCATGGGGCGTCTCGCGGCGATGGCGAACCGGGTCATCACGCGTACGAAGGTCGCGATCAAATCCAATCGCAAGCTCTATTCCTTCATCCAGCGGCTGCGGGCACGGCATGGAGCCGGCACCGCATCGGATGATGGAGGCGGCGACGCGGATTGATCAGGCTGCGTCCCGGCGCGTGTCCGGATCATGCTCCTCGCGCCAGCCGGACATCAGAATGATGTGCTCGTAGCCGGCCTTCTGGAATTCCGTCATGGCAGCGATGAACTGGCTTTCGTCGGGCTCAGGCATGGAGAGGATGATTTCCGTCTCCTTGCTGCGCGTCAGCCGTGCGACGCCGGAGACTTCAGCCGCGCCACATTCCACCAGAACGATGTCATAGGCCGAACCGAGTGCGTCGAGGATCAGCGACAGACGATCGGCGCCGCGCATGGCACGGGCAAGGTCGCTCATGCCCTGCGGCACGAGATGGGCATCCGACAGGCGATCCGGATGGATCGTATCGGCAAAGGCCGCTTCGCCGCAAAGCAGGTCGGTTACGCCAGGAAGTTCGTCATGCTCTGCCATGAGTCTGGAGGGACATCCGGTGCCGGTCATATCGACCAGCACGATACGGCTCCCCGCATCGGCGATGGTCCGCGCCAGCATGACAGTCGCGGTCGAACCATTATCACCGGTCGGAGATATGGCGATCGCCAGCCGCGAGCCGCTGTCGATCAGATAATCCGCGACGGATTGGATGGAGAAATCTTCCTCTTCCTCCGTCGCGCGAGCAGCCTGCCTGGGTTCATGGTCCGGAGCGATTGCAGTGCCCGGGGCGGCAGCGGCGTCGGGCGCAATTGCAGTGTCTGCAACCTGAACCGCGATGTCTTCTGGCGGGATCGAAAGCATGCTTGCCGGCGCCTCGGCACCGCTCGCGCTCGCAACTGCCCGAACCGGAGCAGGTTCGACGACGGGTCGAGTGCGCTTCGCCGTCTCCAGCATGACGGCATCTTCCCTGCGGGCAGGCCCGACCGGCCGCAATGCACGGCCGCTGAACAGCTCCGCGAGCATGATAACGATGGCCGTGAGGATGAAGGTGGCAAGGGTAGCGACGATGACGATCGGGCCGACTTTCGGGAAAGAGGGATCGACCGGTTCGACCGCCGTGGAAACGATGCGCGCATCGGCAGGGCTGGAATTCTTGTCGACGCGAGAGGCCGCTTCGCGATAACGGGCAAGATAGGTCTCTAGCAATTGTCGCTCTGCCGCAGCTTCACGCTCCAGCGCATTGAGGCCCACTTCGTCCTCCCCTGCCCGGGCGCTATCGGCCTTCAGCGTATTCGATTGGGCGAGGAGCTGCTGTTCGCGCAGCTGCGCTACCTTCGCCTCGTTCTCGATGCTTGCCAGAATCCTCTGGGTCTCGCGATCGATCTGCTGACGGATATCGACGAGCTGCGCCCGCAGGCTCTTCAGCCGTGGATGCCCATCCATCAGCGTCGTGGACAAATCCGATATCTGCGACTCGAGATTAGATTGGGTCGCCTTCAGCCGCTGAATAGTTTGCGAGCCTGCGACGTCCGCAAGCGTATCGGTCGAACGGCCGCTGGACAGTGCGCTGCGCACCGCCTGCGCCCTCGCCTCGGCATTGGCCTTGTCGCCACGCACCTGCGCCAGCTGCGTCGAGATATCCGCGAGCTGCTGCGTGGCGAAATTGTTGTTCTGACTGGTCTGGAGAAGACCGTTGGCGGAACGATAATCCGCAACTTTCTTTTCCGCCTCGCTCACCTTATCGCGCAGCTTGGCGATCTCCGGCTCCAGCCAGCGCGTCGCCTCGCTATTGGAATCGAGCTTGGCGCCGCTCTGCATGGATAGATAGACCTGCGCCATGGCATTCGGCACGCTGGCGGCGAGATCCGGATTGCGGGACGTGAAGCTGATGCCGATCACGCGTGAGCTGTTGATCTGATAGACCTGCAGGCGGCTGTTGAAGGCGTCCAGCATCCGCTCTTCCGGGGCCTTGTCGGCCGCCGCCCGCTTCAGATGCAGCTTGATCAGAATATCAGAGAGAGCAGAACCGTTGTTGCCGGCGGCGAATTCGGGACGATCGTAGAGCTTGAGATTGGTAATGACCTGCTTCACCAGATCCGCCGACTGCAGGATCTGCACCTGGCTGGCAATATTCAACTCGTCTAGCAGCGGGCCAGCACCGGCATCGTTGCCCGATGTCGTCGCCGCAAAGGCGGGCGCACGCTGCTCGATGAGGATGCGGGCCTCGCTGCGATATTCCGGCGACATGACCTTGGCGATCGCGAATGCCGCGCAGGCGCCAGCCAGCGTGATGGCAACGACGCGCACCCGCCGCTGCCACACAGCGCGAAAGAGCTGAGCGAGATCGATGTCCACATCCTGCTGGGTGTTGTTGACACCGGACATATGCAAAACTCCATAATAGAAAGCCAAAATTAATCGTAAACGACTATGGTAACCCAAGCGTTAATAGTATTTCGCCAGCATTATTTTTGGCATCTCTAATTTTTTCCTGGAATTTGATTTACTCTTTACCGACCGTTAACCCTAACGGATCGATAACGACGGCAGTGTCTTCCCTTTCTAATGAGCGCGAAATGCCCTTCGCAAAGTCAAAGATTGTCCTTGCAC
Source organism: Martinezella dioscoreae (assembly GCF_009176305.1). Lineage (GTDB taxonomy): Bacteria > Pseudomonadota > Alphaproteobacteria > Rhizobiales > Rhizobiaceae > Rhizobium > Rhizobium dioscoreae. The sequence continues at coordinate 15,816 of NZ_BLAJ01000003.1, forward strand.
TCGGCATGGCTGCCGTGAGCGCCGCGCTCACTGGCTGCAACACCTATCAACCGGCACCCAAGGCCTTCAACGAGGCCACGATCCAGCCCTATACGCTTGATAGCGGCGACCGGTTGCGCGTCACGGTGTTCGATCAAGCCGGGCTGACCAACACCTATACTGTCGATCAGGCCGGCTATATCGCCTTCCCGCTGATCGGCCAGGTTGCTGCCCGCGGCCGCACGCTGCAGCAGCTCTCCGGCCAGATCGCGCAGAAGCTTCGCCAGGGATATATTCGCGATCCAGACGTCACCATCGACATCGACCGCTATCGCTCGGTCTATATTATGGGCGAAGTCGGCCAGCCGGGCCAATATTCCTATGTGCCGGGCATGACCATCCAGAATGCCATCGCGGTCGCAGGCGGGTTCACCAGCCGGGCCAACCAATCCAACGCGGATGTCACCCGCAAGATTAACGGTCATGTCATGACTGGACGGGTCGGCATCTCCGATCCGGTGCTGGCAGGCGACACCATCTATGTCAGAGAGCGGTTGTTCTAACCGCGACCGCTCATGGCCCGACCGCTTCGAATCCTTCACTGCTTCAGATCGCCCGTCGGCGGGGTCTTCCGCCATGTCCGGGATCTGGCGGAGGAACAGAGCAAAGCGGGCCATGAGGTCGGCATCCTTTGCGACAGCCTGACGGGCGGCGAGCATGAGGATCGTCTGTTCGACGATATCGCGCCATTCCTGGCTCTTGGCGTCGTCCGTCTGCCGATCCGACGGCAAATTACCCTCTCGGATGCTGCGACACTGTGGAGTAGCTATAAAGAAATCAAGAGTTTGCGGCCGGATGTGCTGCACGGGCACGGCGCCAAGGGCGGCCTGCTTGCGCGCGTTCTCGGCTCGATCCTGCGGGTCAACAGGTGTCGCGTAGCCCGCCTCTATACAGCGCATGGCGGAAGCCTGCATTTCTCGCGCGGCTCGTTCCAGGGCATGCTGGTGCACAGCCTGGAACGGATGCTCGAGTTTCTCACCGATGGCCTGATCTTCATTTGCGACTTCGAACGCCGCACCTATGAAAGAAAGATCGGCAAGCCGCGCACCCGCTCTGTGATGATCTATAACGGCATCAGCGAAAGAGATTTTCGCACCATACCGACACGATCGGACTCCGTGCATTTCGTCTATATCGGCATGCTGCGGGACCTCAAAGGTCCCGATCTGTTCGTGGACGCCTTTGCAAAAACGGAGCGGCGGATCGGCAGGCCGCTGTCAGCGCTGATGATCGGCGACGGACCGGACAGAGACAAATATCACCGAATGATGGTCGAACGGGGCCTCGGTCACCGTATCGGCATGCTACCCGCGATGCGCGTGCAGGAAGCCTTCACGGTATCACAGAACATCGTCGTCCCCTCGCGCGCCGAGGCCATGCCCTATATCGTTCTTGAAGCGCTCGCAGCCGGCAAGACCGTCATCGCCTCGCGCGTCGGCGGCGTTGCGGAAGCGCTTGGCGAAAACAGCGCAGCACTCGCCAAACCGGAAGATGCCGATGACCTCTCGCGCATCATGGCCGAAGCGATCACAGAACCGCTATGGGGCGCTCGCAACATGCCCGATATCGGAACGATACGATCGAATTTTTCGGCTTCGGCCATGGCGCGGGATACTTTGCACTTGTATCGAAATATACTTGGCCTGAACGAAGACGGTTAGAATACAGGCAAGTGTTGTAAGTGTTTCTTAGCTGATATCTGATAGGCCTTGTCCGGTAACGACTGGATAAGTTGCCATGAACACTACCGAAAAGTCCGAGCAATTCAACTTGGACCATCTTCGCAAACAGGTTTCGGAAATCCGCACTCGCGGTGCCAGCGAGCCTCATAGCGATCGCCCAGACAGCATGAATGCCTATGCGCGGCAAATCGCCGAACAGCTTCGCGAAACCAACCAGTCCCCGGCAATCATCGTCGGACAATACCGGCTGTTCGAATTTCTGTCGCTGCTTGCATTCGGGCTTGCGATCCTCCTCTTCGGGACGTCGGACAATCATCCCTTCCTGTCGAAGGCCGTGGTGACGATCGCCCTCTGCGGCCTTGCCATCGTCTTCCTGCAGATTGCGGATGCCTATCAGATACCGGTCTTGCGCTCGCCGCATCACTTCCTGCACCGGATACTCGGATCCTGGGCAGCCGCCTTCGCGGTCATGGTCATCGCCCTCTTCCCCTTCGACATCAACAATATCTATTCCCTCTCACTTCTCAGCCTTTGGTTTGCGGCGGGTGCAGGCTTCCTCCTCGTCGCCCGCCTGCTTTTCGCCTACGGTATCCGCCACTGGGCCCGTAACGGCGTCATGGAAAGACGCGCCGTCATCGTTGGCGGCGGCGAACCGGCAAAGGAGCTCATCCGCGCGCTCGAGCATCAGCCCGACAACGATATCCGTATCTGCGGCATCTTCGACGATCGCGGCGAAAAGCGCTCGCCAGTCATGGTCGCCGGTTACCCGAAGCTGGGCACGGTATCGGAACTGGTCGAATTCGCCCGACTCGTGCGCATAGACATGCTGATTATCGCGTTGCCGATCAGCGCCGAAGATCGCATTCTGCAATTGCTGAAAATGCTTTGGGTGCTACCCGTCGACATTCGTCTTGCCGCCCATGCCAACAAGCTGCGGTTCCGCCCCCGCGCCTATTCGCATGTCGGCGCCGTACCGATGCTCGACATCTTCAACAAGCCGATCCGTGACTGGGATGGCGTTGCCAAACGCATCTTCGACATCTTCTTCAGCCTGGTCGCACTTGCGTTGCTCTGGCCGATCATGCTCGGCGCCGCAATTGCCGTGAAGGCAACCTCGAGAGGGCCGATCTTCTTCATGCAGAAGCGCCACGGCTTCAACAACGAGATTATCAACGTGTTCAAGTTCCGCTCGATGTACACCCATATGAGCGATCCCTCGGCGCGCAATGCCGTGACCAAGAACGATCCGCGCGTGACCCCCGTCGGCCGCTTCATCCGCAAGACATCGATCGACGAGTTGCCGCAGCTCTTCAACGTGCTGCTCGGCAGCCTCTCGCTTGTGGGACCGCGCCCCCACGCCGTTCTGGCCGCCAGCCATAACCGCACCTATGCCGACGTCGTCGAAGGCTATTTCGCGCGCCATCGCGTCAAGCCCGGCGTCACTGGCTGGGCGCAGATCAACGGCTGGCGCGGCGAGATCGACAGCGACGACAAGATCAAGTTCCGCACGGCTTACGATCTGTACTACATCGAGAACTGGTCGCTGCTCTTCGATCTGAAGATCCTGTTCCTGACGCCGTTCCGTCTGCTCAATACGGAAAACGCCTATTGACCACGCTGGACCTGCCATCGCCCCGCGTCGCGCAGCCGCAGCTTGCCGCCATGCGGCTGGTCGGCACGGCAAGCGTTGCTGTCGGCGTGTTTCTGTCGGGCTTCGTCATCGCCGAGCCGGCACCCTACGAGCTATGGCTCGCTTTTCTGATCGGTACCTGGTTCATTCTCAGGCTCAAAATCTCGCGCAGCGTCGCGCCACTGCTGGCGCTGTTCCTACTGTTCAATATCGGCGGAATGCTGTCGATCACTCAGATGCATGATCTCGCCGCCAGCGATCATCTCGCCGGCCCGATCTATATCGCCGTTTCCACTTTCCTGGCGCTGAGTTCCGTCTTCTATGCCGCCATCACCGAAGACAACGAAAAGCGGCTGAAGCTGATCTTCAATACATGGGTGGTGGCGGCGCTGATCACCGCGAGCCTCGGCATCCTCGGCTACTTCCACGCCGTACCGGGCTTCGACATCTTCACCCGCTATGATCGCGCCATGGGTGCGTTCCAGGATCCGAACGTCTTCGGCCCCTATCTCGTGGCGCCAAGCCTTTACCTCATGCACGGCTTGCTCATCGGTGACCTGAAGAAAGCGCCGATCAAAGGCATATGCCTGTTCGTGCTCGCCTTCGGTATTTTCCTGTCTTTCTCCCGCGCCGCTTGGGCCCTCTTCGCCTTCGCCTCGGTGATGCTGATCTTCTGCATGCTGCTGAAGCACCGCAGCAATACCTTCCGGCTGCGGATCCTGGTGATGTCGCTGGCGGCCATCGTCCTCATGGTCGTTCTGCTCGTCGTTGCGCTGCAATTTCCGCAGGTCAGCGACCTGTTTTCGACGCGCTTGCAGCTGGTTCAGAGTTATGACGGCGGACATCTCGGCCGCTTCGAACGCCACAGCATCGGCTTCCAAATGTCCATGGAACGGCCTTTCGGCATCGGGCCGCTGGTCTTCGGTCAGATCTTCCGCGAGGACGAACACAATACCTGGCTAAAGACGCTGACCACTTATGGCTGGCTCGGCTTCGTCACCTGGGTCAGCATGATCTGCTGGACCATCTATATCGGCTTCCGCAACCTCCTGAGGGAGCGTCCCTGGCAGCCCTACGTGATGATCGCCTGGATCGTCATTCTCGGCCATGTCGGCATCGGCAACGTCATCGATACCGACCACTGGCGCCATTTCTACATGCTGATCGGCATCGTCTGGGGCTGCGGCGCCCTGGAGCAAAAGTATCAGCGTGACCTGAACAAAAGGAAAGCTGCGCCGTGAACATTCGCACCAACGTCAAACGCCTGTCGTTGCTGCAGGTTCTCGAACCGAGCGGCGGTGGCTCCGGGCGACATTTTCTCGACCTATGCCGGGCCATGCAGCATCGCGGCCATTCCGTGACCGCTATCTATTCCCCAGTGCGCGCAGAGCCCGCTTTCGTCACAGAACTGGAAAATATCGGCCTGGACAATGTCATTCCGCTTGGCATGCGGCGCGCGCCCGGCCCCTGGGATCTGACTGCATGGTGGCAACTGCGCAAGATCGCGGCCAGTCATGGGCCGTTTGATCTGATCCATGGCCATAGCTCGAAAGCGGGCGCATTAACGCGCTTGCGTTTGCCGGGGCGCCATGTCCCCGTTCTCTACACGCCGCATGCCTTCCGCACCATGGACCCGACGCTCGGTGCGAAGGGCCGCCTGATCTATGGCGGTATCGAGCGCCTTCTCGGGACGTGGCTGACCGATCGCCTGGTCTGCGTTTCGCAGGATGAATATAATCACGCCCTCTCGCTCGGCATCCCGGAAAAACGCCTGCGCGTCGTGGTCAACGGCGTCAACGCACCTCCCCTCAGCCAGCGAGCAGCCATCCGCAGACGATACGGCATTCCTCAGGAAGCTTTGCTCTTCGGCTTCGTCGGCAGAATGACACAACAGAAGGCGCCTGAGCGCCTGGTCGCGGCTTTTGCACGGATAGCAGCCCAATTGCCGCAAGCCCATCTGCTGATGATCGGGATCGGTGAGCTGGCCGACACTGCAAGGGAGATGATCAAGGCGGCCGGGCTTGAAGATCGCGCCCGCATTGATGGCAGCGTACCGGGGGTGACGGCCATCGACGCCTTCGATGTTGTCGTCATGCCAAGCCGCTATGAGGCGATGTCCTATGTGATGCTGGAGGCCGCAGCTGCGGGCAAGCCGCTGCTGCTTGCCGATGTCGGTGGCGCGCGCACGGTGCTGGAGCACGGCAAGAACGGCTACATCGTGCCGAACAGCGATAATCCGGAAGCGTTGGCGGCCGCGATGGCACGTCTTGGCGATCCGACGTTGCTGGCGAATTTTACTGCCGAAGCCCGTCGCCGTAAGGATGGATATACGCTCGCCGGCATGGCGGATGCGACCGAGAAGATCTATCACGACCTGCTCGGCTACCCCACCCCTGCCCCGCTGGAATTGGTAGCAAATTCCAGTTTGGATAATAAGCGCGAGGACCGGGAGAAAAGCGCGGCTGCCCTTTAAACTCGCAGAGGATTTTCGTCGGAAATCGGTTCCGCTTTTCAAGCCAATGCGATAGACTTAACTCATGATTACTTCAGCACAATTGCGCGGCGCGCGCGCCATGCTCGAACTGACAGTGGAGACGCTTGCCAGCGAGAGCAAACTCCCGGTTTCGGCGATCGAAGCGCTGGAAACAGGGACAAGCCCGGCGGATATGAGGGCGCTTGCGACAGTTCGCTCCGTCCTCGAGAGCCACGGAGTGCTTTTCCTCGCCGGCGGCAGTGACGGCATGGGTGGCCCTGGCATTCGCTTCAAGCATTGGTCCGAAAATGATGGCGTCCGGCCTGAGAACCTGAATGCCACCAATGACGATTGACGGCTGACGCAGTGCCTGAAATCTCCCAGCGCCGCTTCGCCTTCAGGCCTTAGGTCTTGCGATCTGCCTCAGGCCGCGAGCTTCCAGCCTTTGACAAGCTCTTCGGGCGCAGAGAGGGCTGCAGGCAGGATGTAGCGCTCGGTGTTGTTTGCCGGCTCCCAGCCTTCAACAATGGAGCCAACCGGCAGGCCATGCCCGAAATCGGTCAGCGTCACGAGCTCCAGGATCATATGGCCGTAGTCGTCGCGCCATTCGCGCCGCTCGCCACCTTCGAAGAGACGCAACCGACCCTTGGTGCGCGGACGCTCGCGAGCAGTCAGCCATTGCGCCACGGATGCCTCGGCATTGGCGAAAGACACCACATTATCGGCATCGCCATGCCAAATGGAGACGACGGGATAGCGAGCAGCTTCGGGGGAAACTTCGCGAACGAGCTCGCCCCATTTTTCCGCCGGGCGGCTTGAGCCGCGCTTCATAACGTCAAGCGCCGATATGGCATCGCGGGCAGCGCCGAAAGGCAGGCCGCCGATGATGGCGCCTGCGGCAAAGAGTTCCGGATAGGTCGCCAGCAATGCGGCTGCCACAGCGCCGCCAGCCGAGAGGCCCATGACGAAAATCCTGCTATCGTCGATCGCATGCAGGCGGCGGCTGAAATCGATCATTTCTCTGATGGATCCGAGCTCACCGCGATCGCGCGTGACCATGCTCGGGCGAAACCAGTTGAAACAGAGATTTGGGTTGTTCGATGCCTTCTGCTCCGCATAAAGCACGGCAAATCCGTGCTGGCGCGCAAGTGCGGTCCATCCGCTCGCGCGATCGAAATCCTCGGCATTCTGATGACAGCCGTGCAGGACAACGACGAGCGGCATCGGTCCCTTTACCCCCGGGGGTACATATTCGAGCATGCGCAAATCGCCGGGATTGCGGCCAAACCACAAAACTTCCGTCAGCCGCTGCGGCGACGGGCGCGTGGAAACGCGACGGCGCGACGGCTGCGATTGGGGCTGCATCATCGGAAATTTGAGCTGCGGCAGCTCGACGGAATCGACGAGCAAGCGGCGAAGCCGGCTCGGAACTTTAAAATTCATCATGGACCTTTCTATCCACGTCAGCCACGGCCGGTTTTTCCTCCGCTGCGGGCTAGCGCGCACTGTTCCTTTCCAGAATCAGTGACATCGAGAAATCGAATCTCTTTGTGCAACGCAGCAAATATAGGGAGGCTGCCCCGCTTCGAACAGGCACAAAGCATCATTGCTGCTATGTGAAATCAGCTTAAATCGATTAGATTTTCGGCCACAAAAAAACGCAGCTGCGTCAGAAATAAGCCCGTGCAAGTGCGAGAAGCTTCGCGTCATCCTTTACGCCCTGGCGATAAAGCTGAATAATCAATGCGCCAAGGCGCTCTGCTTCGAGGCTTCGCGGGCTCATGCCACGATCCTTGCAGACCGTATCAAGCACCTTCTCGAGTCGGTCCAGATCGTCTGAAAACAGCGGCAGATCTCGTGGATGGATAGGTGTGTCCAGCATTTGCGCGTCTCATTGTCCGTGGGGCAGAAGCACGCAGTACTTCGCCGGCACCCGTTTTATTCCCGACGATAGGATTAGACTATGCGCCTTGCGTGTGGGGTTGGCAAGGAAGCATTTCGGCCGACGCATTTCTGATTCGCAAATTTTACGGAAATTCGATCGAAGGTACAATTTTAAGTTAGTGCATCACCAAGCCTTTATCCGCATCTGCAATAAGCAGAAAAAACGGAGGCATAATGATGACCAGATTTCTGATCCGGGCTGCTCTCAGCTTGACGCTTGCAGCGGCGGCCCTGCCCGCCCTCGCGCAGAATTTTTCGAATCTTCCGCTGCGCAACCCTCGCCAGCCACCCGAAGGATATATTTCCGTGCAATCGGGAATATCGATCTCCTATCCCATAACAGATGGCGACAGCGAGGAGCAGCAGGAGAAGGCGTTGAAATCCTTCTATAAGATTGCCGCAAGCAGCTGCGCCACCCTGCTCGACACGATTGCCGATGCCTGCGAAATCAGTGCTCTGTCGAGCAATACTTCGGTCAACAATCCAGACAATCGCGGCACGAGACTTTCCATCAACGGACAGGTGACGATGGCGGTGAAACTGAAGCCGCCGACGGCGGCCACGAAATAGCCCTGCCCCATCGCAGTTCATGATCGCCGCCAAAGCCAACGGATCGGTAAGAAATGGCGGCGATAATCCCCCTCGCAATTGAGGGATGATACCATGGCGAAAGCGAAACGACGCACGCGGCGCAGGCCGCAATCCAAGGCGGGCAATTCGATGTGGCTATGGGGTGTTGTCGGCCTGGCAACGATAGCTGGCATCTACGCCTATCAGCATCGCAAGGACATGCCGTCGATGCTTGCGCATGCCGGCGCAGTCGCAGGCATGCCGCATATGGCTCGGGAGGCACCGGTGCCAGCGGCAAAACCGCAAATAAAGACGGCAGCAGTCACCTCGGAGCCGCGCGCGACATCCGCCCTGCCGGTACCGCCTGCCGCCATTCCTGTGGCGATGCCGGTCAACAAGATACCGGTCGAACGGCCGATACCCAGCCTGCGTGCGCAGTCCGGCGGTCGTTTCGTGCTATGCGGTGCTGGCTCTGGAACGAACTGCGTCGTCGATGGCAATACCTTCTGGCAGGATGGCATCCGGATTCAGTTGGCCGATATCGATGTACCGGACGCCGGTGCCGCGCGTTGCCCGAGCGAAAGACAGAGAGGCGTAGCCGCGAAACTGCGCCTGCAGGCCATTCTCAATGACGGAAGCTTCGTGCTTTCCGGCAGCAGCCGTCGCGACGACCCGAATGGCGGCAAACTGCGCATTGCCATGCGCGCGGGGCGCTCGCTCGGCGATCAGATGGTGTCGGAAGGTCTCGCACGCCGCTGGACCGGCCAAGCGTCGTCCTGGTGCAGCTGACTTTCAGAAATTCGATTGGGAGTTCAAGGAGATAAATGGTCGGGGCGACTGGACTCGAACCAGCGACCCCTTGACCCCCAGTCAAGTGCGCTACCGGGCTGCGCTACGCCCCGACCTGCCGAAACGGCTTGTTTCGTTTAGAGTTTAGCGTTTCCCGACGCAAGCGAAAAGTGTCGGCCTGCTCAGAAAAAGTTGCCGTTCAACGGCACAGCTGCCTCGGTCCGCGGCTCGGCTGATAGGTGTTATCGGAGGCGCGATAAGAGCGGTAGCGGCTTGCGCAGTCACGCGCATGAACGCCGTAATAGCTCTGTGAGCCCTGCCTGTTGAACAGCGTGCCGGTCACAAAGGATTTAAAGAGCACGCCGCTATCCGAATCGTCGTCATAATAGCTGTCCGAGCCATGCAGCCGATGGCCGCTGCCCCAACGATTATGGTGATGATGCCAATGGCCGTGGCCATGACCGTGATCGCGCACCTGGATGATGTCCGACTGTCCGGTTGCAGGCACGGTCAGGGTCGGCATGGTGACGGCATTCGCCGGCATGGCGGCACCGGCCGCCAGCAAAAGACCAAAGCCTGCGGCAGTTATCGATCTCGCAATCGTAAACATATGCGACTCCTTCGAAATCCGGCGGCGCAATCAAGTAAATCTGCATAACAACCTTGCTGCCGAGCACGCCGTCATTATCTGTATATAGTGATTTGGAGCCACACTCATAGATGCCCTTCCGTCTTTATGTGCGACGGATATCGCAAGACGGAAAGTGGGCGGAAAGTCAAAGCAATGAAGCCTTATATAATGACTCTCCTGTTATGTGCACCGCTGCTTTCCTCGTGCAATACGACGGAATCGGTGCAGCCCATCCCGGGCAGCATCACCTATGGCGGCCAGCCGCATATGAAACTGACGAAATCGCCTCCCGGATCGCAATTCCAGCATCACTTCACGAACCAGTGGGGCCAGGATGTTATCGAAACCTATATCGTCCAGCCGGACCGAAGCGTGAAGCTCGTGAACCGCCAGGAAATGAGCCCGCCAGACTAGGTGTGCCTTCCGACGGAAAATCGCTGCAGTCTCCTAGAACTACTCTGGAGGTTCGTTTGGCCTGAAACGACAACTCCGTCAGCGTGAGCCGACGGAGCGTGATGTAACACAGATAAAAGCCACGCTTACCAGCAGCGATAGCATCGGCGGTAATAGGGCCGGCCGTAATAGCCGCGGTGATGATGATTATCGCTGACAGCGGCGCCGACGAGAACCCCGCCGATGATGCCGGCGGCGGCCAGGGCAGCAGCCTGGTTTTCAGCCTGTTGCGCCTGAGCGCGATTGGACTGGTAGGTCGCGCCGACGCAGCGGTTATAACGCTGCGTACCTGGACGGAAGCCCTGCGACTGGCAGGTCATTTCCGCATTCATCGCAGATTCCTGCGGTGTCTGACAGCTCGATAGAATGGTTGATATAGCGACAAGGCTCGCCGCCATCGTGGCACGTATGCGCATATTCCCTCCGGCAATTTAGGATACAACCCCGGAAAGCGAAATACAGCCAAAGGTAAGCTTTAGCAAGCCAACCTTATCAAGCATCGCGCGAAAATCCGTCAAGTCGTGGCAAAACTGCACGCAAGGATGGCATCGTGCTTAACGACCGGATAGCAGCATAGCGCAAAATGAAAAGACCCCGTTGAGACGGGGCCCTCATATCCGATTTGCACGCCCGCAGCCCATCAAGACGGCGGGCGTGTTTTCGATCAGAAGTTCCGTTCGAAACGAAGGATGCCGGCGACCGTATCATCTTTGATGTAGTCGTAGTGCACATAGGTGAGTTCCGGCTCGACCAGGAAATCCTTGACCGGATAGATCTTGAGGTTTGTGGTCGCTTCGAACATCTTCGACTCTGTATAGGCGAGCTGCAGGTTCCACTTCAGCTTGTCGTTGACCGGGACGCCGACGCCGCCCCAGAGCGCCCAGTCACCCCAGCCGCATTTGGCGGCATTCACAGTGCCGTTCGATCTCGTGCAGGCCGAGATATCCTGGTTCGTGCCTGCATATTTGTTCAGCTTGTCGCCGTCCGTATTCCAGCCCCCCATCAGGAAGGCTTCCACGCCACCGAATTTGGCGTCGAGACGAGCCTTGATGGCACCCTCTTCGACGATGGAGTCATAACCACCGACAACCTTGATGCCCCAGTTGCCTGCCTTATAGCCGAGGCCGGCCACAACATCGGGAGCATAGTGGTTGGATTTGTCGTCCGTCCACCAGCCTGCACCGTAGGAGGCCTCGCCGTCGGAAGTGGAATTGGAGTCTTCCAGCGAGATCATAGCCGAGAAGCCATTGTCCGGCTCGTATTTATAGGTCAGCTGATTAAGTTCATACGGGCCGTCATAGATCACGTCGTCGTTGATGACATCGCCAGCATAGCCGGCGTAAAGATTGAATTGCGAATCGAGCTTACCCACCGTGAAGCCGGCGAGGCTGATATTGGCAAACAGCAGCTTCGAGGATGTCGCGCCCCCATCGTTCCACTCCCAGCGGAAGATGGTATTGGTCTTCAACGGCCCGTATTCGGTGTCGGTCGCCGTATCGACGTTGAGCTCCACACGCTCATGCCAGAGCGTGCCGACCTTGCTGCGCGGATTATAGGCGTCATACCACTCACCCTCCGTGCGAACCTTTCCGCCGATTTTCAGGCAGGTTTCAGTGCCGGGAATATAGAAATAGCCTGTGCCGTATCCATCGCAGATACGGACATATTCAAGCGGTTCGGGTTCCGCAGCGACGATAGCATCGGCGGCATGGGCGGCGCTCGCCGCGGCGATGGCAGCGGCGGAGCCAAGAAGAAGGCTCTTGATGTTCATGGTGTCTCCATTCGACTATCCGTCAGAGATGGAGTCTCCCGGCAGACAACAGCGTGCCCCTCCATAGCCTGACTGTTCCCCTCAAACAGGGCGAAGCAATAAGCTTCGCCGTCAAACTGAACCCGTGAGCTTGCCCCAGCAAGTTAATAAGGCTGCCGAACTAATTCCTACAACGCAGAAGAGTAGCAGACGTGACAAAAATGTCACATGCCTGTCGCAATGACAAAACGAACGCACCACAGGTAGCCGAAACATGCATCGGACAAGAGAATGCATACACCTGCAACATAATATGCTTTAAACGCAATCCCCAACACGTGCGACCCGGGGCGCGGGCAGTCTTATCGCACCTGATCGAGGAGACGCTTGCATTCCAGAAGATCGTAAAGCGTCTCCTGAAGCAAAGCGCGATCTTCCTTGCCGACGCTCGATTTGCCAATGGAGACGTCAGGCACGCCATCGTCACCGCTGACGAAATTGAAGAAACGGCGGCTGATCGGCGCCTTGGCGCGGCCGACGATCTGGTCTTCGTCGGAATTGGCAGAGGCGACGCGGGGCTCCATGGCGGCAGGCTCCTGGGCCGCCGCAAGCGCCTCCACACTGGCCAGATCACCATGCCCGACAGCGATGACGAACTTGTTGCCGTTGGTCTTCAGAAGCTTCTGAACACCCTTAATCGTATAGCCGTGATCGTAGAGGAGATGGCGGATACCATTCAGCAGGTCGACGTCCTCGGGGCGATAGTAGCGCCGGCCGCCACCCCGCTTCATCGGCTTTATCTGCGGAAACCGGGTCTCCCAGAACCGTAGGACATGCTGCGGCAGATCAAGGTCTTCCGCGACTTCGCTGATCGTGCGAAATGCATCCGGGCTCTTGTCCATCATCATACTCCCACACTGCGCATGCAGCGCCGTTTGGCCGGATCACGCAAAGCGGATGTCGGCATTCGTATCGTTCCATGATACGACTCACCATATTTCAACGGTTTGGCGGTGGAAATTCAAGTCACATCTTCAGCCGCTGCACAGGCTGGCGACAAATCAACACAGAAGATGCACTGGAGCGACCGCACGACAAGGCATGCGGTCGAGCGAAAACAGAAATCATAAGGATGGATCAGGAGGCAGGATTTACCGGCTTGGCCTTCGCCTTGCGGCTCGCATGTGCTTTCAGAATGCGGGTCTTGAGGACGTTCGACGCCTTGAAGGTCATGACACGCCGCGGAGAGATCGGCACTTCCTCGCCGGTTTTCGGATTGCGGCCAATGCGCTCATTCTTGTCACGCACCTGGAATGTCGCAAACGAGGAGAGCTTTACCGTTTCCCCACGCACGATGGCGTTGCAAATTTCATCGATCACAGTCTCGACGAGCTCCGCCGACTCCGTTCTGGAGAGACCGACTTTCCGGAATACCGACTCCGCTAGGTCTGCGCGCGTCACTGTCTTGCCCGTCATAGCTCCCCGCCCATATTGCTGCGTAATCTTCTTCAAGTTTCGCGAGACTATTGCCGTTGCGCCGAACGGTCAAGCTCTTGTTCGGAACGGCTTTTAGAGATGTGGCACTACCAGCGCAGCAGGACCGCGCCCCAGGTGAAGCCGCCACCCATAGCCTCCAGCATCACCAGGTCGCCCTTCTTGATTCGTCCATCACCTGCCGCAACGGCGAGCGCAAGCGGAATTGATGCAGCCGATGTGTTACCATGAAGGTCCACGGTGACCACAACCTTCTCGGGAGCAATTCCGAGCTTCTTGGCGGAACCATCGATGATGCGGCGATTGGCCTGATGCGGCACGAGCCAATCGAGATCGTCGGGCGTGGTGCCCGTTGCATCGAATGCGGCCTGGATGACGTCGGTGATCATGCCGACGGCGTGCTTGAAGACCTCACGGCCCGCCATATGGAGAACGCCGACGGTTCCCGTTGTTGACGGGCCGCCATCGACATAAAGCTTGTCCTTGTGCGAACCGTCGGAGCGCAGGCTTGCCGTCAGCACGCCGCGATCGCTATTGGCGCCACTCCCCTCGCCGGCCTCCAGGATCAGCGCGCCGGCACCGTCCCCAAAGAGAACGCATGTCGTGCGGTCGGTCCAATTGAGGATGCGGGAAAATGTCTCGGCGCCGATGACGAGTACGCGCTTGGCAAGGCCGCCGCGAATATAGGCGTCAGCCGTGGTCACCGCATAGACGAAGCCGGTGCAGACGGCCTGGACATCGAAGGCGAAGCCATGATGCATACCGAGCCTGTTCTGGATATTCACCGCCGTTGCGGGAAAAGTATTGTCCGGCGTCGAGGTGGCAACGATGATCAGATCGAGGTCATCCGGTGTCATCCCGGCATTGGCGAGAGCGGCGCGTGCCGCCTGCTCGCCCAGGGACGCCGTGGTTTCGCCTTCACTGGCGATGTAGCGCTGACGAATGCCCGAGCGTTGGACGATCCAGTCGTCGCTCGTGTCGACGATCTGCTCCATCTCGGCATTGGTCATGACGCGTTTGGGGAGCGCCGCCCCAAAACCGCGGACTATTGAACGGATCATTCTGCGTATACCCCGTCTCTCATGCCGCTTCCGGCCCGATAGGGGGCAGCCGTTTGGCATGATATCTCTTCAAATCGTTTTCGATTTTCTGCGTGAGCCCATTCTTGGCCATATCGTAGCCGACATCGATGGCAGCTGCGAAGGCTTCGACATTCGCACCGCCATGGCTCTTAATGACGATGCCGTTCAGGCCAAGGAAGACGCCGCCATTGACTTTGCTGGGATCGAGCTTTTCGCGCAGCAGGTCGAAGGCGCCCTTGGCAAAGACATAACCGATGCGTGCAAGCAGCGTGCGCGACATGGCGGCGCGCAGATAGGCGCCGATCTGCTTTGCCGTGCCTTCGGCCGCCTTCAGCGCGATATTGCCGGAGAAGCCTTCCGTGACGACGACGTCGACCGTGCCCTTGCCGATATCATCGCCCTCGACGAAACCGGAATATTCAAGCGATTCGAGATTGGCTTCGCGAATGAGGCGGCCGGCGTCCTTGACTTCCTCCTGCCCCTTGATTTCCTCGACGCCGACGTTCAGCAAGCCGACGGTGGGGCGCTCGATCTCGAAGAGCGCGCGTGCCATGGCGCCGCCCATCAGGGCAAAGTCGAGCAATTGCTGGGCATCGGCGCCGATCGTGGCGCCGACATCAAGCACGATGCTTTCGCCACGCAGCGTCGGCCAGATCGCCGCGATTGCCGGGCGTTCGATATTGGCCATGGTGCGGAGGCAAAATTTCGCCATCGCCATCAGCGCGCCGGTATTGCCGGCGGACACGACGACATCAGCATCGCCCGTCTTCACCGCCTCGATCGAGCGCCACATGCTGGAGACGTAGCGGCCGCGGCGAAGCGCCTGGCTCGGCTTTTCATCCATGCTGATGGCAACCTCGCATTCGTGAAAGACCGATTTTTCGCGAAGCTTGGGATATTTGGCGAGGACCGCCTCGCAGCGTTCCTTCTGTCCGTACATGACGAATGTGATATCGGGATGCCTATCCAGCGCCTTGGCCGCGCCGGGAACAACAACCTCAGGGCCGAAGTCGCCACCCATTAGGTCAAGAGAAATTCTGATCACGCGTCCCTAGTCCTTTTTCTTCGCCGCGACGGGCGAATTTGGCGTCAAAATACCGTTTTCTCCCCCGGTTACAACTGAATTGTGCTCGAACGGCACCGGGGCCTATTCCTTTTTCCAGTCTTTCAGAACAGCGAAGGGCGACGGTTTTCTGTCATCTTCGCCCGTGTCTTCAATATGCGCTTCGAATTCGACGCCAGGCTTGCGCGGATAGGGATCAATGGCGAGAGCGGCAAATTCCGCAACGACCGCGCCGGCATCAATCGTGTCACCGGTAAAGGTCTCCGGAAGATCCGGACCATCGGGATCAAGTATCATTTCTCCGGCATCCACAGAGGGCGCACGCGCCAGTTTGGAATCCTCGGGCACGAAGATGTGCTCGAAGTCCTCGTCGATATCAGATTCGACCGGCTCGAGTGTGACAACGCAAGCCTGAACGATCTTTGCCTTCACATTGCCCTTGATGCGCACGCCGTCGCGCTTCCAGCGAGAAATCTTGAGGTCGGCTTCTAGCTTGCCGACCGAGAGAACATCCCAGAGAGCAGCGAGCCCGGCCAGTTCGCGATCGTCAGCCTCGAGGTGCACATCCACCGGATTGGCGGAGATATGCCCCACCTTCACCGGATAGGAGAACGGCGTTTCATCGGAGTCGTGTCTTTTCATTTTTATCTCCTAACCGGCCCGTTGGCCGACTTTATCTGGCACTGGCAGCGTCGCCGAGCCCGTAGCGATCTGATTTTCGGTTATGGTCGCCAAGTGCGCTTCTGCGATCATCATCCAATCGGCCAGCGAACGCATGGATGCCGCATTTTCATTCGCCTTGGGATAGATGTTGCGCTGTAGCGCCGCGGCAAGCGCGGTGCGATCATCGCTATCCATGGCACCCGCATAGCTTTCGAGCCGTCCATAAAACATGCCGGCCAGCTTCTTCATGCGCTTCGGCACGCTGTTGTCGCCTATACCGAGCTCGCGGATCGAATAATCGATATCCTCGAAGAAGGCATCCACGATTTCCTGCGCCAGCTCCTGGCCGCTTGTTGCCGAAGACCGCGTACGGCGAAAGAACAGGATCATCATGACAGACAGCAATTCGAAGCGCCCCATCACCGTATCAGGCACCTCGTAGTCGGTATAGAAAACCGGCTGCCGCGCCATGGATGTCAGGATCTCATACTGCCTGACCACGATGATCTGATTGTGATTTCTTTTACGGAAGAGCCCAAAAATCATGAAAATTCCCGGAATTGGCTCCCTCAGAGCGCGCCGTTTTTGCTTGGCCTTGTTGCATCCACGCAAAAGCTGGTTTACCGAAGCAAGCGCGAATTGCAATGCCGTTTGTGCCCGCTTCGAGGCTCCAGCCCTTACCGTCGTCACGTTGTGCATGATCGGTGACGAAGAGTGCCGAACAACATGATTGTGCCTTTTGCCATCGCGGAAAGGCCACAATGATGTGCACAGCAAGGTCATATCGGCCGTCCGGCCATCGGATTGATTCATTAGGGGAGATGAGATGTCGTTGACCAGACGGTATTTCAAGTCTGACATTACTTTCAGCAGCGCTGCCGCCATCGCCCTGGTGATTGCGACCATGGGCCTTTCGGGATGCAAGACCAGTGAGGTCATGAACAACGGCTACATCTTCGACCCGCAGTCGCTGGCGCTCGCGCCGGTCGGTTCGAGCCGCGAACAGGTCCTGCTGTCGCTCGGCACGCCTTCCACCACCGCAACCTTCGATGGCGAGGTCTTCTACTACATCTCCCAGAAGCGTACGCGCGCCGTCGCCTTCATGAAGCCGAAGCTGGTCGACCAGAACATTCTGGCGATCTATTTCGACAAGGACGGCGTGGTGAAGCAGGAAGCCAACTACACGCTGAAGGACGGCAAGGTCTTCGACATGATCAGCCGCACGACCCCGACCGGTGGTCGCGACATCACCTTCCTGCAGCAGATCCTCCAGGGCAGCGGAAGCGGCGTCAACGGCGCACGGAACTTCCTCAACAACCTCAACCCGGGCCAGTAAGACCGGGACGATATCTCAACGAAAAACCCGCGAGGCACTGCGCCCCGCGGGTTTTCTTTTTGCGTTCGGTCTGCTTCGCTTAGCCGGCGAGAATCGCAAGTAACAGCAGGGCGACGATATTGGTGATCTTGATCGCCGGATTGACGGCCGGACCCGCCGTATCCTTGTAGGGATCGCCGACGGTGTCGCCCGTCACCGATGCCTTGTGAGCTTCCGAGCCCTTCATGTGGCGCGTGCCGTCCTTGTCGACGAAACCGTCCTCGAAGCTCTTCTTGGCGTTATCCCAGGCGCCGCCGCCCGACGTCATCGAGATGGCGACGAAGAGGCCGTTGATGATCACGCCGAGCAGCGAGGCGCCGAGAGCGGCAAAGGCAGAGGCCTTGGAGCCGGACAACAGCAGGACGCCGAAATAGACGACGACAGGCGCCAGAACCGGCAGCAGCGACGGGATGATCATTTCCCGAATGGCAGCCTTGGTCAACAAATCGACGGCGCGGCCATAGTCGGGACGCTCGGTGCCCTGCATGATGCCGGGCTTTTCACGAAACTGCCGGCGCACCTCTTCCACGATCGAACCGGCGGCACGACCGACGGCCGTCATGGCGATACCGCCGAAGAGATAGGGGATCAGACCGCCGAACAGCAGGCCGGCAACGACGTAGGGGTTTGAAAGCTCGAACGAAATCGTGCCCACATTGGCGAAATACGGGAACTTGTCGCCGTGCGCCGCGAAATATTGCAGGTCGTTCGAATAGGCGGCAAACAGCACGAGCGCACCGAGACCGGCCGAACCGATGGCATAACCCTTGGTGACGGCCTTGGTGGTGTTGCCGACCGCGTCCAGCGCATCGGTGGATTTGCGCACTTCCGGCGGAAGATGCGACATTTCCGCGATGCCGCCGGCATTGTCCGTCACCGGACCGAAGGCATCGAGCGCGACAATCATGCCGGCAAGGCCGAGCATGGCGGTAACAGCAATACCCGTGCCGAACAGGCCGCCGAGCTGGTAGGTGGCGATGATGCCGCCGACGATGACGATTGCCGGCAATGCCGTCGATTCCAGCGAGACGGCAAGGCCCTGAATGACGTTGGTGCCGTGACCGGTAACCGACGCCTGGGCGATGGAATTGACCGGCCGCTTGTTGGTGCCGGTGTAGTATTCGGTGATGACGACGATCAGCGCCGTGACGATGAGACCGACGATACCGCAGGTGAAGAGCTTCGTGCCGGTAACGTCGAAGCCGCCAACGGTGCCGATCGAACCCCAGCCGATGGTGAGCGAGGTGGCTGCGGCCAGACCGACGATCGACAGCACGCCGGTCGCGATGAGGCCCTTATAAAGAGCGCCCATGATCGAACCATTGACACCGAGCTTGACGAAGAAGGTACCGATGATCGAGGTGATGATGCAGGCGCCGCAAATCGCCAGCGGGTAGATCATGGCAGAACCGAGGATCGGGGAGCCGGCGAAGAAAATGGCGGCGAGAACCATGGTCGCAACGACGGACACCGCATAGGTCTCGAACAGGTCGGCTGCCATGCCAGCGCAATCGCCGACATTGTCGCCGACATTGTCGGCGATCGTGGCGGGATTGCGCGGATCGTCTTCCGGGATGCCGGCCTCGACCTTGCCGACGAGGTCGCCGCCGACATCGGCCCCCTTGGTGAAGATACCGCCGCCGAGACGGGCGAAGATCGAAATCAGCGAGGCGCCAAAACCAAGGGCGACGAGCGCATCGATCACGTCACGCGAACCCGCTTCGTGACCGAGGATGCCGGTAAGCACATAGAAGTAGATGGAGACGCCGAGCAGGGCGAGACCTGCAACTAGCATGCCGGTGATGGCACCGGACTTGAAGGCAATGTCGAGGCCTGCAGACAGGCTCTGCGACGAGGCTTGCGCGGTTCGAACATTGGCGCGCACGGAGACATGCATGCCGATGAAACCTGCGGCGCCTGAGAGGATTGCGCCGATCAGGAAGCCGAACGCGGCTTCGGCCGACAAGAGGAGCCAGGCCGCGATGAAAACAATGATCCCGACGATGGCGATGGTTCTATATTGGCGCGCCAGATAGGCTTGCGCTCCTTCACGAATATACCCGGCAATCTCCTGCATGCGGGCATTGCCCTGATCGGCAGCGAGCACCGACCGGGTTGCCCATACGGCATAGATGACCGAGAGCAGTCCGCATGCGATCACTCCTAAAAGAATCGACATTTCGCTTTTTCCCTCCAAAAAAGCCGGCGGTTTACTCCTCCCCCGGCCGCCTGCGACAACGATCGGTCCCCTCCTCCAGGAGATCGGCTGATGTGCAGTTGCGAGATTGATGGCGGGAAAACGTCGCGTCAAGACCGTCCGCAGGTAAAACACCCGCAGGAGGTTCAAAAGAATATTCGAAGATGAAATCAGGCGCGAACGAAGAAAACGAAAATGCGTTACATCGCGATCTGAACGTCCGGCGAAGCCTATTTCTTCGCTTCGCCGCGAACCTGCTTGGCGATTCGGTCGAGCACGGCATTCACGAGCTTCGGCTCGTCCTCCTCGAAGAAGGCATGCGCAATCTCGACATACTCGGTGACGATGACCGGGACCGGCACGTCCTTGCGGTCGATAAGCTCGAAAGTGCCGGCGCGCAGGATAGCGCGCACGGTGCTGTCGAGACGCGACAGCGCCCAGTCATCCTGAAGCGCGGAACCAATCAGCGGATCGAGCCGGGTCTGCTCACGCACGACGCCCGACACGATGGAGCGGAACCAGGATGCGTCGGCCTTCAGATAGGTCTCGCCATCCAGCTCCTGCCCGAGACGGTGGGCCTCGTATTCAGCCACCACCTCCAGAACGCCGGTTCCGCCGATATCCATCTGATAGAGCGCCTGAACCGCCGCAAGACGTGCGGCACCCCGCTGGTTGGCGGGCTTGGCCGGTCGCTCGTTATCCTGATTGCTCATCTATTATGCACCCAACTTCTCTTTCAGCGCGATCATGGTCAGCGCCGCACGGGCAGCGAAACCGCCCTTGTCCTTGTCCGAACGGCGCGCACGCGCCCATGCCTGCTCATCGTTCTCGACGGTGAGGATACCATTGCCTATCGCAAGAGATTCGCTGACGGCCAGATCCATCAGAGCCCGCGAGGATTCATTGGCGACGATATCGAAATGATAGGTCTCGCCGCGGATAACCATGCCGAGAGCCACATAGCCGTCATAAACCACATTACCATTGTCGCCGCCATCTAGCGCCATGGCAATTGCTGCGGGGATCTCCAGCGCGCCGGGGACGGTAACGACGTCATAGGTCGCGCCTGCCTCATCGAGAGCGGCCTTGGCGCCGTCGAGCAGTGCATCGGCCATATCGTCATAGAAGCGAGCTTCGACGATAAGGATATGAGCGTTGGAAGAGCTGGTCATACATCACCTGCAATTTGAGAGGGCGCGGCACCTTGTTAGGCCCGGGTCAAATCACGGCGAGCCTCGCTTGGCAAGTGTTTTTCAATGGCGCGGTCCGATTCCGACCCTATTTGGAAATGATCGGCGCACCGCGGAAATTGTGGCTTTCGCACACGCAACCGCTTCGGTAATAATTTGCAGCCTGCAAGGGGGAGGTTCATGACAGAGAAATCCACACCCGCCATCAATGTCGGCGAGCTTGAACTGGAACATTGGCAGCAAGGCAGCTTCTTTGCCGGCAGCGACACGTCCTTCGGGGCGAAGCTCGGGCTGAAGCAGCTCGGCATCAGCTACAACGAGGTGCCACCGGGCAAATCCGGCTGTCCATTTCACAATCATCATGTCGAGGAGGAGATGTTCGTCATTCTCGACGGCGAAGGCGAATACCGCTTCGGCGACCAGCGGATCACGGTCAGCAAGGGCGATATTCTTGGAGCTCCGGCCGGCGGCCCGGAAACGGCACACCAGCTGATCAACATCGGCCCCAGCGTGCTCACCTATCTCGCCATTTCAACGAAGGCGCGGACCGAGATCGTGGAATATCCCGATTCCGGCAAGTTCCTGGCCAAGACCTATAGCGGCGGCAAGACGGCGTTCCGCGCCATCGGCCGCGCCGCTGCCACCAACCTCGACTACTGGGACGGCGAGCCCGGCGCCTCGGACGACTGACCATCACCAAAAACATTTTCGGCAAAGACCTGACCCGATGACCCACATTCCAACATTGACGACTGATCGGCTTCTGCTGCGCGGCCATACGCTTGATGATTTCGAAGAATTCCTCGAGCTCTGGAAGCACAAGGAGATTGTCCGCTTCATCGGCGGCGAGATGCCGACACGCGAGCAGGTTTGGGCCCGACTGTTACGCTATGCCGGCCTATGGCATCATCTCGGCTTCGGTTTCTTTGCCGTCGAGGAACGCCAAAGCGGCCGGTTGATCGGCGAAGTGGGATTCCTCGACCTGCATCGCGACATGACGCCGATGACGGAAGGCACGCTGGAGGCCGGTTGGGGCATTACGCCGCCAATGCAGGGCAAGGGCTATGCTACGGAAGCCATGAATGCGGCGATTGCCTGGGCGGACAGACTGTTCGCAGGCCGTCGCATGACCTGCATCGTGGATTTCGAGAACCTGCCGTCGATACGGGTTGCCGAAAAAATCGGCTTCCGCCGTATCGGCGAACTCGTGCTCAAGGACAGGTCCAACGTCCTATTCGAACGTTAGGCGTTGCGGGGAGAACTATCATGCCGGCTCCGCAGGACAGGTTTTCCGTCAGATCTTACGAACCGGATGACGCCGAAGCCACGATCGATATTTTCCTGAGAGCCATTCGCGAGGTGGCGTCCAAGGACTACAACCCGGCCCAGATCGCTGCCTGGGCGAAGGTCGATGATGCAGAAAAATGGGCACAATATCGAGCGAGCCGGCCGACCTGGCTTGCGATGGACGATTCGAAACCCATCGGCTTTACCGATCTGAAATCGGATGGTTGCCTGGATATGATGTTCGTTTCGCCCGATTATCAGGGAAAAGGCGTCGCCAGCCTGTTGCTTGCAACCGTCGAAAATGCGGCCCGCGAACGGGGCCTTCAACGGATCTTCACGGAAGCGAGCCTGACGGCCCGCCCCTTCTTCGAGCGCAAGGGCTTTGTCGTCGTGACCTCGCAACAGGTAGAAAAGCGCGGCCAGATCTTCTCGAACTTCCTGATGGAAAAGACGCTCGCGTAGAACCGCCAGGCGCAGGTCGGCGCCTTTAGGAAACTTGGGCTTCGCGAACCACCGGAAATTCCGCCAGACGAGCGGCGTAGCGGGCCATGGTGTCGACTTCGAAATTGACGAAATCGCCAGCCTTGCGCTCGCCCCAGGTGGTGACCTCCAGGGAGTGGCGGATCAGGAGCACATCGAATTCCGTACCCTCGACGGCATTGACCGTGAGCGAGGTGCCATCAAGAGCGACCGAGCCCTTCGGCGCCACGAATCTTGCGAGATGCTCCGGCGCGCGCAGGCGGAAGCGGGTGGCCTCGCCTTCTGATGTCACCGATAGGATTTCCGCCTTGCCGTCGATATGGCCTGACACGATGTGGCCGCCAAGCTCGTCGCCGATCTTCAGGGAACGCTCGAGATTGATCTTAGCCCCGGGCTCCCAGCTGCCGATGGTCGTCAGGCGGAGGGCCTCTTCCCAAGCCTCGACCTCGAACCAGCGTCCATTGCTGCCCTCTTCCGGCAATCCGGTCACCGTCAGGCAGACGCCTGCGTGCGAGATGGATGCGCCCATGTCGATCGTCGCCGGATCGTAATTGGTGGCAACGCGCAGCTTGATGCCTTCCTGCATCGGGGAAATGGATTCGACCGTGCCGACGTCGGTGACAATTCCGGTAAACATCAAAAACCTCTCTCGTATTCGTCGCAGAGATCGTCGCCGAAGCGGCTCTCGCCGACATGCATAAAATCAGCTGGGATATTGGACTTGAGGACCGGCGATTCAATACCGCCCTCGCCGATATCGGCCGCCCCCCGGAACAGCAGAATGCGATCGACGAGCCCGGCGTCGAGAAAGCGCTGCGCCGTCCTGGCGCCACCTTCCACCAGCAGGGACGAGATGCCGCGCGTACCCAGCGCCTCCAGCAGCTCTCCCGGCTCGCTGGAATTGGATTGCAACACCTCGACGCCAGCAGCATCGAGCGCCGCGCGCCGTCCGAGGAATGCAGCATCGGTATTGTCATCGAAGGACGGCGGATGGCCGGCAACTGCGATCACCGGATGCTGCCGGGCCGTCCGGACCAGCTTGCTGCCGAGAGGCAGCCGCAGTTCGCCATCGATGACGATACGGAGCGGCGAACGATCCTCCAGGCCGGGAAGCCGGCAAGTCAATTCTGGATCATCTGATATCGCCGTGCCTATGCCGACGAGAATGGCGTCGCTTTCGGCGCGCAGCATCTGGACCTGCGCGCGCGCGATATCGCCGGTAATGCGCACCTGTCCCTCGCCCGACTTGCCGATCATGCCATCGGCGGAAACGGCAAGCTTGAGAGTCACATAAGGCCGGTTTCTCGTCTGGCGCATGAGATAGCCGGCGAGAGACCGCCTGCCTTCCGCCTCCAGAATGCCGGCGTCGACCTCGATGCCCGCATCGCGCAGCATGGCGATGCCACGCCCGGAAACGCGCTGGTCGGGATCGGTGACGCTGATGACGACGCGTGCCACGCCATAGGCAATCAGCGCCTCGGCGCAGGGCGGTGTCTTGCCGTAGTGAGAACAGGGTTCCAGCGTCACATAGGCGGTAGCGCCCAGCGCCCCCGCCCCCGCCTCGGCCAGAGCCTGAGGTTCGGCATGCGGCCGCCCCCCAAGCGCTGTCACAGCGCTGCCCAAGACTACGCCGTCCTTGACGACGATGCAGCCGACGGACGGATTGGTGGAGGTCAGTCCCAAATGCCGGCGCGACAGGCGGATGGCCGCGGCCATGAAACGCTCGTCTTCAGGCCGCAACACCATGGTCAAGGGTCCAGCGGATCGCGGGCGATCTTGGCGTTGATCTCGTCGATCACGTGCTCGAAATCCTCCGCATGCGAAAAATCGCGGTAGACGGAGGCGTAGCGCACGAAGGCGACGTCATCGAGACTTTTCAACGCTTCCAGCACCTGCAGACCGATCTGCTCGGAGCTGATTTCGGTTTCGCCCGAGCTTTCGAGGCGGCGAACGATACCAGACACGGCACGCTCGATCCGGTCACGATCGACCGGACGCTTGCGCAGCGCGATCTCGAAGGAGCGCACCAGCTTGTCACGATCGAACGGCACCTTGCGTCCAGTCTTCTTGATGACCATGAGCTCGCGCAGCTGCACGCGCTCGAAGGTGGTGAAGCGGCCGCCGCAATCCGGACAAATGCGCCGACGGCGGATGGACGTATTGTCCTCCGCCGGGCGCGAGTCCTTGACCTGGGTATCTTCTGAGCCGCAGTAAGGGCAGCGCATGCGCTCTCCTTAGCCCATGTAGCCGTACATCGGGAAGCGGTCGGTGAGCTTGACCACCTTCTCGCGCACGGCAGCCTCGACGGCAGCATTGCCTTCGTCGGAATTGGCGACCTTCAGGCCATCGAGCACTTCGATGATCAGATTGCCGATCTCACGGAACTCGGCTTCCTTGAAGCCGCGCGTCGTGCCGGCCGGCGTGCCGAGGCGGACACCGGAGGTGACAAAAGGCTTTTCGGGATCGAACGGAATGCCGTTCTTGTTGCAGGTGACGTAAGCGCGGCCGAGTGCGGCTTCCGCACGCTTTCCAGTCGCATTCTTCTTACGCAGGTCGACCAGCATCAGGTGGTTGTCGGTGCCGCCAGAGACAACGTCGACGCCGCCGGAAATCAGCGTTTCAGCCAGAGCCTTGGCGTTCTTGACGATCTGGGCAGCATAGTCCTTGAAATCGGGCTGCAGCGCTTCGCCGAGGGCAACGGCCTTGGCGGCGATGACGTGCATCAGCGGGCCGCCCTGGAGGCCCGGGAAGACGGCCGAGTTGAACTTCTTTGCCAGATCCTCGTCATTGGTAAGGATCATGCCGCCGCGCGGGCCGCGGAGCGACTTGTGCGTGGTCGTGGTGGCGACATGGCAATGCGGGAACGGCGACGGATGCTGGCCACCGGCGACGAGACCGGCAATATGGGCCATGTCCACCATCAGATAGGCGCCGACGCTGTCGGCGATCTCGCGGAAGCGCTTCCAGTCCCAGATACGGGAATAGGCCGTGCCGCCGGCAATGATGAGCTTCGGCTTGTGCTCTTCGGCCTTGCGCTGCACTTCGTCCATGTCGAGCAGGTTATCGCCTTCGCGCACGCCGTAGGACACGACGTTGAACCACTTGCCGGACATGTTGACCGGCGAACCATGCGTCAGATGACCACCCGAATTCAGGTCGAGGCCCATGAAGGTATCGCCCGGCTGCAGAAGTGCAAGGAAGACGGCCTGGTTCATCTGCGAACCGGAGTTCGGCTGAACGTTGGCGAAGTTGACGCCGAACAGCTTCTTGGCGCGCTCGATGGCGAGTTCTTCGGCGATATCGACGAACTGGCAGCCGCCGTAGTAGCGCTTGCCCGGATATCCCTCGGCATATTTGTTGGTCATGATCGAGCCCTGCGCTTCCAGAACGGCGCGCGAGACGATGTTTTCCGAGGCGATCAGTTCGATTTCGTGCCGCTGGCGACCGAGTTCCTTGCCGATCGCGCCAAAGATTTCCGGATCGGTGTCGGCAAGCGAGCGATTGAAGAAGGGTTCGGTGGACGCGTTGGTCATCGTGAAAGCTCCTGAACGGGCCGGAACGGCAATGCAGACGGTATTAACGCCCGGGTCGCCGGAGAGCAATACGACCAGCGACATTTGCTGGGCAAACTACGATAGCTGACACCGACACACGAAAAAGCCGCGTCCGAAAACGCGGCTTCGATAAGAATTGCAATTGGAATGCCGATTATTGAACCGGCTGCTCCATGCCCTCAGTCGTATTGAGCGCCAACTGGGAATTGCCGTCGAGATTATAGATATCGTCACGGAACTGGACGATGCCGTCGCGGGCGCTCCAGGCCGAAATATAAACGAAATAGACAGGCACTTCGGTCGCCAGCTTGATCGGCGTGTTGACGCGGGTGGAAATGACCTGCTCGATGTGCTGACGCGGCCAGCCTGGCGTTTCAGCCAGCAGCCAGGTTGCGAGGTCGCGTACGTTCTGGACGCGCACGCAGCCCGAGCTGTCGAAACGCATTAGCTTGTTGAAGAGGCCCTGCTCGGGCGTATCGTGCATGTATTCGTTATTGGGATTATAGAAGTTGATCTTCGTGGATGCCATGGCATTCGTCTTGCCCGGGTCCTGACGGAACATCAGGTCCGGCGCCTTGTCCGAATTCCAGTCGATCGTCTCGGGGGCCACTTCCTGGCCCTTGCCGTCGAGAAGGCGAATGTTGTTCTTCGTCAGGTAGGTCGGGTCCTTGCGCATCAAGGGCACGATGTCCTTGACGACGATGGAGCGCGGCGCCGTCCAGTACGGGTTGAGGATGACCTCATAGATCTTCGAATTGATGATGTGCGTCGGCCGCGATTCACGGCCCACGATCGCCTGGTGGCGCAACGCTACCTGGCCATCCTCGACGGCTTCGACACGTGTCGCCGGGATGTTGACCATGACGTGACGACGGCCGAGGTCGGACGGGAACGTCTGGAGGCGAACAAGATTGGTGTTGAGCTGCTGCAGGCGGACATTGGCGGGGATGTTCATCGCCTTCAGCGTGAAATCGCCCAGGACGCCATCTGCCGGCAGTCCGTGACGGGCCTGGAAGCGCTTGACCGCACCGTCGACATAAGAGTCGAAGGCAGAGGAGATACCAGCCTCACGCGGCAGGTCGCCGGTGATCATCAAATGCTGGCGCAGCGACTGTACCGCCGGATCGGTCACACCGAGCTGCAGCGGCTGCTGGCTTGTCGGATTGATCTGCGGCCATCCGCCGTTGGCGGCAATACTCTGATATTGCGCGATCGCCTGCTGAATATTCGATACGGAATCTGGCCCGAGAATTGGCGTGTTCGACTGAACAGCAGCGGCGGTGCGCGCCGCAGCCTTGGCGTCGAACTGATCATCCCAATTGCCGCGAGAACGGTCGTTGATCAGCGCTTCCAGTGGGGTCGCGTTTTGCGCGAGAGCCGGAGCAGCCAGTGCAGCAGCGCCAAGAGTTGCAGCCGACCGCAGGAAAGCGCGGCGCGAAAAGGGTTCAATTCCGTTTTTCTTCGACATATCCTAACCGTTCAACGCTGCGATCCAATCATGCGCAGCCTAGAGAGGAAGCAGTAAATAGCGCAAGCTTGCGCCAAGTAACGTGGCTCAGTATCAATCCGTTCCCTTAATGCACCACCAAAAACTTGGCCACGAACTATCACAATATCGCGAAGCCAAGACCTTCAGGTCGGAAGATCGTATTTCGAGAACGCTGCCTGCAGTCGATTTCCGCTGTCATAGCAATATGGCCAATTCGTGTCTCACGGCATGAAACTTGCTTTGCCGCGCGAGTGCAAAAGAAAAGCCAAACTGCATTTGCTAAAATACCACAGCTGCGCGTGGTTCATAGCGTGTCCTGATCTTGCGTCAATGGCTTAGCCGCCCGGGACGTTACATGTGACGGAAGGTGAAGCGCGGACGTGGCAAAAAACGCACAACGGCCGAACCGTCAACGCGTTCAAGCCGGACACGCAGGGAACGTGTCCAGCTTGCTTTGACTGGAAGGCCTTGGGATCTGTCCCTGCCCGCTACTTACAGGCGATAGAGGATCTGATCGTTCCAGAAGCGGTCCAGACGCTGCAGGAGCTTGTTCATCTGGGTGAACTCGTCCGTGCCGATGCCGCCGACCTTGTCGATCGAGCCGATATGGCGCTCATAGAGCTTGGCGACGGTTTCGGCGATATCCTGGCCGGTTTCCGTCAGGCTGATGCGGACCGAGCGACGGTCGATGCGCGAGCGCTGATGGTTGATGAAGCCCAGGTCGACCAGCTTCTTGACGTTATAGGAAACGTTGGAGCCGAGGTAGAAACCGCGGGAGCGCAGTTCGCCGGCCGTCAGCTCGGAATTACCGATATTGAAAAGGAGAAGTGCCTGTACGGCGTTGACATCGTCGCGACCCTGGCGGTCGAACTCGTCCTTGATAACATCAAGCAGGCGGCGGTGCAGACGCTCGACCAGGTGAAGGGATTCCATGTAGAGGGCCCGGATGTCATCAACCTGCTGATCCCGAGCGTTTGCAACTGCCTGCGGCTTGATTTTCGTGTTCATCATGACTTGGCCTCACTCTGTTTTGTTTGGCGGTGTCGTTTTCTTCCCGCCTTGAGTGAGACCCTATCGAATACACATAAAATTCTACTTAAACTGCAGGCTTAACAGCACCTTACCAGGAAGTGTTGCTGTCTCAGGGTAAATCAACCATTACCTGCTGCCGACGACGCCGGCGTTTCTCCTGCCACAGCAGGACGCGGAAAGCGCAATAAATCACCGCGACACAGGCATGCAAGATCATGATCAGCGGATTGGATCCGAATATCTCCGGCCAGACGCCATACATCAGCCCCTGCCCGCCTGCAGCCAGCACCCACATGACCGGCCCCCAGGAAACTGTAAGCCATAATCCAAGGGCTGCGACCGGAAAAACCACGGCAAGCCCGGCACCCGCGACCTTCCAGGGCAGAGCGAGCAGATCGAAGCGGGCGTGACCATCCAGCGAATAGCCGACCAGCATCGCCCAGTATTGCAGGCCGAGCCAGAAGCAGGCGATCGCGATCAGCCGCAGGAACAGCACGAACAGGATGTCCGTCAGCGTATTCTTGGGTACGGTCGAAGAATCAGGTTCCATGCGCGAACAATACGTAGGAGGCACGTGCCTCGCCAGAATATAATGGCTGCGGCCTTTCGCCTTGTTTTGAATCCTGGGGACGGCGTGATAGGTACGCGCCCCATAGAGAATGCCATAAATAGACGAAGAAGGATGGCGGCATCATGGAGAACAAGACGCATCTCGTTGACGAGATCACCGGTCATCGGCGCATGCGGCGCAACCGCAAGGCCGATTGGACGCGCCGTCTCGTGCAGGAAAACCGGCTGACGGTCGACGATCTGATCTGGCCGATCTTCGTGATCCCAGGCACCGGCATCGTCGAGCCCATCCCGGCCATGCCCGGCGTCAACCGCATGACCGTGGACAAAGCTGTGGAAGCGGCCAAGGAGGCAGCCGATCTCGGCATTCCCGCGCTCGCGACATTCCCCAACATCGAGATGGAACTGCGCGATGAGACCGGCTCCAACAGTCTCGAGAAGAATAATCTCATCAACCTCGCCACGGCCGCAATCAAGAAGGCGGTGCCGAACATTGGCGTCATCACAGACGTCGCGCTCGACCCTTTCACCAGCCACGGCCATGACGGCATCCTGCGCGGCAACGAGATCGTCAATGACGAAACGGTCGAACAGGTGGCGCGTGCCGCAGTATATCAAGCGGATGCCGGAGCAGACATCATCGCGCCTTCGGAAATGATGGACGGCCGCATCGGCGCGATCCGCCAGGCACTCGATGCAGCCGGCCACCAGAGCGTCGGCATCATGAGCTATGCGACGAAATTCAGCTCGGCCTTCTACGGTCCCTATCGTGAGGCAATTTCGACCGGCGGTCTGCTGAAGGGCGACAAGAAGACCTATTATATCGACCCGGCAAACGGCACCGAGGCCGTGCGCGACGCGACGCTCGACGTCGAGGAAGGCGCCGACATGCTGATGGTCAAGCCCGGCCTGCCCTATCTCGACATCTGCTGGCGGCTGAAGGAAGCCTTCGGCCTTCCGACCTTCGCCTATCAGGTCTCCGGCGAATACGCTATGATCAAGGCTGCCGCGGCCAACGGCTGGATCGACGGCGAGAAGGTAATGCTCGAAACCCTGCTCGCCTTCAAGCGCGCCGGCTGCGATGGCATCCTCACCTATTTCGCTGTCGAGGTGGCGAGACATCTGGCGAAGAAATAACGTCACGCCGCTCGCTTATTGTATTTGCTGAAGCCGATACCATATGTTCGGCAAATGTTTCCTCGCCGCGACTTTTGCGTGCCCTACCGGTCGCACAAAAGTCGCAGAGGGATCTTTAACTGGCATTGGCCCCTTGCGGATCTGAAGAATTGACGGGGGCTAGTGCGAAGGAGCAAAACGATGAGCCTGAACCCCAGCCCGCTCTATGCAGCACCGGATGACTGGCGCGCCTATAGTGGCGTGCTGAGCCGGCGCATCTTCGCCTTCATCGTTGACTACATC
This sequence comes from Martinezella dioscoreae, assembly GCF_009176305.1. Lineage (GTDB taxonomy): Bacteria > Pseudomonadota > Alphaproteobacteria > Rhizobiales > Rhizobiaceae > Rhizobium > Rhizobium dioscoreae. The sequence continues at coordinate 46,672 of NZ_BLAJ01000003.1, forward strand.
ATCGTCGCGCTGCTGTGCATTCCGGCGGCCGTACTGCTGTTCCTCGTTTCAATCCTGACACTGGGGCTCGGCTTCTTCCTTTATCCGGTGCTGTTCGTTCTCGTTGCCGGCCTCTATTTCGGGTGGACGCTTGGCGGCCCCTATCAGGCGTCGCTCGGCATGCGCGCCATGGGCCTCACCATGGTTCGAGTCGACGGCCGGCGCATGGATTTCCTGACCGCGATCGTACATCTGGCCCTGTTCTGGATCCTGAACTCCGTCCTGACGCCGCTTATCCTGCTGGTAGGTCTCTTCACCGACCGCAGCCGGCTTGTGCATGACCTGCTGCTCGGCACGGTCATCGCCCGGACGGCCTAAAACAACGCATAAGCATAGGGCACCCCCACGATTTCCCACGGGCCATGGCGCGCGCGGGAGATATTTCTGTGCATGGTCAATTAGGAAACTTCGATCTTTAGCGAAGGACGTAGTTGACGTTTTCTAAACTTGGGCCATGCTTGTAGAAAACGGGTGCCGAGAGAAAGGTCAATCAACGGCAGATGAACACGCAGTCGACGCCATCTCCGCAGTTTTATCTGACGGCACCGGCTTCCTGCCCGTACCTGCCGCACGAAATGGAACGCAAGGTCTTTACGCACCTTGTTGGTCCGCGCGCCGCCGAGATGAACGATATTCTGACCCAGGGCGGCTTCAGGCGCTCGCAGAACATCGCTTATCGTCCCGCCTGCGAATCCTGCAGGGCCTGCATATCGGTACGCATCCTCGCCCAGGAATTCGAGCCCACCCGATCGATGAAACGGGTACTGACCGCCAACAACGATATCATCGCCACCGAATTTCCGGCGCAGCCCTCCAGCGAGCAATATTCGCTCTTCCGTCGCTATCTCGATTATCGTCATCAGCAAGGCGGCATGTCCGACATGACCGTCCTCGATTATGCGATCATGGTCGAGGACACACATGTGAACACGCGCATCATCGAATATCGCCGCCGCGAAGAGGGTTCGGGGCTGGAACAGCGCCCGAAGGGCGAACTGCTGGCCGCCGCCCTGACCGACGTCATGAGCGACGGGCTGTCCATGGTCTATTCCTATTTCAATCCCGATCTCGATGCGCGGTCGCTCGGCACGTTCATGATTCTGGACCACATCAAGCGGACGAAGGCCCTGGGGCTGCCGCACGTCTATCTCGGCTATTGGGTCAAGGGCTCGCGCAAGATGGACTACAAGACGCGCTTCCAGCCTCAGGAGCATCTCACCCCACGCGGATGGGAGCGCTTCGATCCGGCCGCCGACGGCGACAAAGAAATCGTCCGCTGAATGTTCTCCCAGCTTTCGGACCACAAGAAGGGCCTGCTGCTGACGACGCTCGGCGGCCTGGCGCTGTCGATGGATATTCCCTTGATCCGGCTTTCCAGCGGCGAAGTCTGGTCGGTGCTGTCGGCACGCAGCCTTGCGACCATCGTCGTGGCACTCGCAGCTCTTTTCGTCATCCGCCGGGTCACAGGCTCGTTGCAAGGCGTACTGCCGGGCTGGCTTGGAATTCCCGTTGGCTTCTTCTACGGGCTGACCACCATCACCTTCCTGCTTGCCGTCTATTATACGAAGGCGGCGAATGTGGTCTTCATCATCGCGCTCAACCCAATGTTCACCGCGCTGCTGTCTTGGATTTTCCTGAAAGAGCGACCTGCCGTGTCCACCTTCATCACCATGGCAGTGATGATCCTCGGTGTTGGCCTGATCGTCGGCGACGGCATGGAGGCTGGGCACCTGCTTGGCGATGCCCTTTCGGTGATCGCATCGCTTTCCATCGCCTGTGCGATCACGATTAGCCGCGCCTCGGGGCGGGATATGGGCTTTGCTTCCTTGCTGGCAGCGATCATCCCAGCCGCCGTCGGCCTCTATCACGTGGCTCCCTCCGGCTTTTCCATCACCCATCCCGGCTGGATCCTTTTTGACGGCGCCGTACTGATGCCGCTTTCCTTCTGGTGCCTTGCGACGGGCACACGCTTTCTCTCAGCGCCGGAAGTGGCGATGTTCTATCTGCTCGAAACGATCCTCGCGCCGATCTGGGTCTGGATGATCTTCTCGGAGGCGCCGACCACCATGACACTGGCCGGCGGCGCGATATTGATCCTGGCGCTGGCCGCACACTCGCTCTGGCAGGCGCGGGTCAAGGCTAGAGCAGCGATCACCGCGCAAAGCCTTGCGCATTGAAACAACAGTCGGCCAATGTTATAACTGAGTTATTACATTGGAGTTGAGACATGAATGTCACCATCCGCAAAATCGGCAATTCCGAAGGCGTGATTATTCCGAAGGAAGTCCTTCACAGACTCGGCTTGAAGAACGGCGATGCATTGGAAATACGCGAAGTAAACGGCAACATCGAGTTGGTGCCGGAGCGTGCCGATCTCGCCGAGCAACTGCGGGCTGCGCGGCTTGGCATGCAAAAATATCGCGCTGCTCTGCGTGAACTTGCAAAATGATCGAATACAAATGGCTCTCCCGCGAAGCCATCGAGATCATGCACGAGGAACAACTCGCCGAGCATGGTGGCTTATTGGGTTTAAAGGATGAAAATGCTTTGGAAGCGGCGTTGGCTCGTCCGCTCAACAAAGCTGTCTATGGCGAAAATGACCTATTCGCTTTGGCCGCCGCCTATCTTTACGGTCCGTTACGGAACCATCCTTTTTCCGACGGGAACAAAAGAACTGGTTACCTGGCGGCGTTCACATTTCTCTACATCCATGGCTATCTGATTGAAGCCGACGATGGGATGATCGTGACGTTTGTATTGGGTGTCGCGGCCGGGGAAATCGATGAAATAGGTGCGACTCAATTCCTGAAAGATTTCAGCGTTCCGCTGGCCGGGTGACGGGCTGCCGTATCCGTTATCCCCGGCCCTTCGCTAGCGCTCAGGGCGTTCGTCGCTGTAATCGACCCATGGGTCGATTGCTCGGACTTTGCCTGACCGCTCCTCACCCCGAAAACCTGCCGCTTCTGGGGAAGCCCTTCGGGACGGCACGGCCGGCGCCGGCGCGGTCGCCCAACCATTCCACCAACTCATCCTTGCTCTTGGTGAAGGTGCGGCCGGCGCTGTCTTCCCAGGTCAGGCCATCTGCGATCGCGAAGCATCTGATATCGGCGATGCCGCCATCCTTGTAGCGCTGCAGGCGCACGCCCTTGCCGCGCGACATTTCCGGCACCTGCGAAAGCGGGAAGATCACCATCTTGCGGTTCTCGCCAACCACGGCGACATGGTCGCCCGAAACCGGAACCAGAAGCTTGGTCTCGTCGGGATAAGAGACGTTCATGATCTGCTTGCCCTTGCGGGTGTTTGCGACCAGTTCCGCCTCGGCAACGATGAAGCCGTTACCTGCCGTCGATGCGATTATCTGCTTGCGCTGCGGATCATGGACGAAGGCGGTCAGCACATCCTGATCGTTTTCCATGTCGATCATGATGCGCAGCGGCTCGCCATGGCCGCGGCCGCCCGGCAGCTTGTCGCCTCCGAGCGTATAGGCCTTGCCGCCGGTCGTAATGATGAGGATCTTGTCCGTGGTCTGCGCCGGGAACGCAACCTTGAGACCGTCACCCTCCTTGAAGGTCAGCGACGAGGTATCGGAAATGTGGCCCTTGAGAGCACGAATCCAGCCCTTTTCCGAAACGACGACGGTAATCGGCTCCTTCTCGATCATCGCCTGCTGGATGGCCGCATCATCGGCTTCGGGCGCTTCGGCAAACTGCGTGCGGCGCCGACCAATGTCAGTGGCCTTGGCGAATTTCTTCTTCACCTCGCCGATTTCCCAGGCAACCGTCTGCCACTGCTTCTCGTCCGAAGCGAGCAATGCCTCGATGTCGGCTTTCTCCTTCGTCAGGCCGTCGAACTCCTTGCGGATTTCGAACTCCTCCAGCTTGCGCAAGGAGCGCAGCCGCATGTTGAGGATCGCCTCGACCTGATTGTCCGTGAGGCCGAAACGCTCCATCATCACAGGCTTCGGCTCATCCTCCTCGCGGATGATGGCGATGACCTCGTCGATATTGAGATAAGCGACCAGCAAGCCGCCGAGAATTTCGAGGCGCTTTTCGATGGCCGCCAGACGGAAGCGCGAACGGCGCAGCAGGACTTCCCGGCGGTGATCCAGCCATTCCTTCAGCACTTCGTTCAGCGCCATGACCTTGGGAATGCGGCCCATGGACAGAACGTTCATGTTGAGCGGGAACCGGCTCTCAAGCTCGGTGAGCTTGAACATCGACTCCATCAGGATCGTCGCGTCGACTGTGCGGCTCTTCGGCACGAGAACGACGCGGATATCTTCGGCGGATTCGTCACGGATGTCCTCGAGCAGCGGCAGCTTGCGCGCCAGAAGCAGTTCGGCGATCTTTTCGATCAGCCGCGACTTCTGCACCTGGAACGGAATTTCCGTGATGACAATCTGGTAGCCGCCGCGACCGAGATCCTCGATCTCCCACTTGGACCGGACACGGAAACCGCCGCGGCCGGTCTTATAACTTTCTATGATGCTCTGCCGATCATCGATAATGATGCCGCCGGTCGGAAAGTCGGGACCTGGAATATACAGTTCCACCAGCTTCTCGACCGTCGCATCGCGATCCTTGATCAGATGCAGGGCGGCGTCGCAAAGCTCGTGAGCATTGTGCGGCGGGATAGAGGTCGCCATGCCGACGGCAATGCCAGAAGAGCCGTTGGCGAGCAGATTGGGAAAAGCCCCAGGCAGAACGATCGGCTCGGAATTCGACTCGTCATAGGTGTCACGGAAATCCACTGCATCCTGGTCGATACCCTCGAGCAGCAGCTCGGAAACCGCCGTCATCTTGGATTCGGTGTAGCGCATCGCGGCCGGGCTATCGCCGTCGATATTGCCGAAATTGCCCTGGCCGTTGACCAGCGTGTAGCGCTGCGAGAAATCCTGCGCCAGGCGCGCCAGCGCATCGTAGATCGATTGGTCGCCATGCGGGTGATAGTTACCCATCACCTCGCCGACAATCTTGGCGCATTTGCGGAAGGCAGCGTTCGGGCGGAGCCCCATCTCGCTCATCGCATAGACGATACGGCGATGCACCGGCTTCAGCCCGTCGCGGACGTCCGGAAGCGCGCGTTGCGTAATCGTCGACAAGGCATAGGCCAGGTAACGCTCTTCGAGCGCGGCCTTCAGATCGACCGGAAGGATGTTGTCGTCGCCGTCACCGGGCGGCGGTGTCAGATTTTTTCCCATGGCCCTTGACTATAAGAGATGACGATTCACAGCAAGAAATCAGCCGAAAGCACCTGTGGATGAAGGCGTTTCAGGCACATTGCAGGGTGGCTATCGATACATTTTTGCTGCACTCGCACTCTACATTCATTGTCGTTGGATTTTCACAGAAAGATCAATATAAGTCAGCGCAGTACACGCTCAATCTGTACGTCCCCGCCAATACCACCGGCTCAACGAGGAACGCCATCATGACTTTCTATCGGACCACGCGGCTGATGCTGTGCAGTGCCGCCACCCTGTCTTTCGCCAGCTCCGCCTTTGCGCTCGACGGCAACGATCTGCTGAAGAAGATCAACGACGTCTATAGCCAGCAGGGCGGTTCGATTGCCGCTAGCAGCATCGATGTCGACGGCAGCACAGTGACGCTGAAGGGTGCAAGCGTCAAGGCGGCCGGCATGGAAGACAGCATTCCGCTGGGCGATATCACCCTTGATGGCGTCGAGGAAAACAATGGCGGCTACACGATCGAAGAAATCGATTTTGCGGATGTCGATTTCAAAAAGGACGGTGCCTCCGTTTCCGCCACCGATCTCAAGCTGAGCGGCGTAGAGATCCCGGCCGACGCAAGCAAGGGCGACCTGAGCTCGCTGCTCTACTACAAGAGCGCTCATGCCGGCGCCGTGTCCGTAACGAAGGACGATACCGAGGTGTTCTCGATCGAGGGCGCCGACGCCAACATGAAGAGGCGTGACGACAAGTCGGGCCTCGACTTCGACGCCAAGATCAACGGCATCAAGGCCGATCTCAGCAAGGTCGACGATGCGAAGACAAAGGAAGCGATCGATGCGCTGAAGCTGCAGCAGATCGACGGTACCGTCTCCATGAAGGGCAGCTGGGAAATCGGCCCCGGCACGATCGACATCAGCGAATACTCCTTTGACTTCAGGGACATCGGCAAGCTGAACCTCGCCTTCAGCATTTCCGGCTATACGCCCGCCTTCGCCAAGTCGATGCAGGATGCGCTGAAGACGGTTCGCGCCAATCCGAACCAGCAGGAAGCGCAGCAGTCCGCCGGCCTCGCCATGCTCGGCCTGCTGCAGCAGCTCACCTTCAACAGCGCCCAGATCCGCTTCGACGACGCGTCGATTACGGCACGCGCGCTCGACTTCGCCAGCAAGCAGCAGGGCGTTACCGGCAAGCAGCTCGCCGACACGCTGAAGGCAATGACGCCGATCATGATGGCGCAGCTCAACGTTCCGGAGCTCCAGAATGCCGTCTCCGCAGCGGTCAGCGCCTATCTCGACAATCCGAAGAGCCTGACGGTCACGGCTGCTCCCGGCAAGCCGGTGCCTGTGCCGATGATCATCGGCGCTGCCATGGGCGCGCCGACGACGATCCCGCAGGTCATCGGCCTCAAGGTTTCCTCGAACGACTAATCGGTCATTTCCAAAACCATTCCGGAACCCGGCGATCTCGGTCGCCGGGTTTTTCTTTGCCTCGGCTCAGGCTTCCTGCCGCACTTGATAGGTTTTCAGTTCGTTGAGCGCATGAGACAAGAGGGCGAGCAATTCGTCCGTGGTTGCGCCGTCGCGGGCCTGAACGGACATGCCCTGCACGATCGCGCCCAGAAAACGCGCCAGCGACCGAGCGTCCGCGTCCGGCCGCATATCCCCCTCCGCAATCCCGCGCTCGATGCGGGCGGTGAAGATATCCAGCGTCTGCAGACGCATCGATGCGACATGATGGGCGATCGGCTCGTTCTCCTCTGCGCAATTCAGCACCGCGGTGGATATCATGCAGCCTTTCGGGTGTTCCGGCGCCGTGAAGATCTTGGCGGAGTTCGTCAGAAAGCGCTCGAAGGCAGTCACGGTATTCACCTTGTCCTGGAAGGGATTGCCGGGTTCCGGACGGGGCATGCGCCGATATTGATCCAGCGTCTCGCGATAGAGCTCGGCCTTCGAACCGAAGGCGGCATAAAGGCTTTGCGGCGTAATGCCCATGGCGGCCGTCAGGTCGGCAATGGAGGAACCGTCGTAGCCGTGCTTCCAGAAAGTATCTCGCGCGGCGGCAAGAACCGTTTCCCGATCGAAAGCGGGCGGCCGCCCACGCTTGCGTGGCGAAGAATTTTCCTTCTCTTCAATATTTTTCACAATGGTCACTCTAGAATTATTTCCCGACTTGGTTTATTCAGGAATGGTCATTGTGATTATATAAGGTTTTTCCCCATGAGTCTTCCACTGGAAAATTCCGTTCCTCTCACCGACGGCAGCCTCGCTGAAGGCGTCGATGCTGCAATCGATTCCGCGCTGGCCGACAAAAGGCTGGTCGGGACCGTCGTTCTGATCGCTCAGGACGGAGAATTGGTCTACACCCGCGCCGCCGGTCTGGCGGATCGCGAAAACAAAGTCGCAATGCGGGAAGACGCTATTTTCCGCCTTGCTTCCGTCACCAAACCGATCGTCACCATTGCCGCCATGCGGCTCGTCGAACAGGGCCGCATCGGTCTCGACGATCCGATCACCAAATGGCTCCCGGATTTCCGGCCGCGTCTGCCCGATGGCGGCGAAGCCGTTATCCGTATTCGACATCTTCTCACCCATACCTCCGGGTTGGGTTACACATTCGCCGAGGCGCAAGACGGCCCCTATCACACGGCTGGCGTATCCGACGGGCTGGACACACCGGGTCGTTCGCTGGCAGACAACCTCCAGCGCCTCGCCAGCGCCCCTCTTCTCTTCGCGCCCGGCCAAAACTGGCAGTATTCGCTGGCGATGGATGTCCTTGGCGGCATCATCGAGAAGGAAACCGGCGGCCGGCTCGGCGATGCAGTTGCCGATCTTGTCATGAAGCCGCTCGGCATTTCCGACACGGCCTTCTACGTGCGCGACCGCAGCCGCCTGGCAGCCGCCTATGTGAATGATGCTCCCGAGCCGCAACGGATGGGGGACGAGGCTCTCGTTCCGATTTTCGACGGCACGATCCGCTTTGCACCCGACAGGGTATTCGATCCCGCTTCCTACCACTCCGGCGGCGCCGGCATGGCCGGAACGGCAAGCGATATCCTTGCCATTCTGGACACGATCAGAAAGGGTGGAGCACCGCTGCTGTCGGCCGATACGGTGAAGACCATGATGACAGATCAGGCAGGCGGCCACATGCAGGCCCAGCAGGCCGGCTTCGGTTTCGGTTACGGCTGGTCCGTCGTCCTCGATCCCTTCGTCGCTCAGGTCCCCTTCTCGGCTGGCACGATCAAATGGGGCGGTGTCTATGGGCACAGCTGGTTCGTCGATGCCCAAAAGGGCCTGACGGTGGTCGCGCTGACGAATACAGCGCTCGAAGGCATGTGGGGGCAATTCACGATCGACCTGGCGAAAGCGGTCTATGCCGCAATCTAACTGATATCAGCAGACAAGCAAAAACCCGGCGATTGCGGTCGCCGGGTTTTTGTATTTCATGAAATTGAGCAACGCGAACATATGTCGCCGCCACAAATGCAACCAATGTTTGCATTTCAATAAAATGAATCCTATTGCTTGCAATGATAAGCAATTTATTGTTTCAGATGTACACTTTTAATCCGGGACACTCCATCATGATTTTCTATCGGGCAAGGTGGCGGGCGGCGATCAGTGTCGGGCTTCTATTCTCAGCGAGTTCTGCTTTCGCGCTCGACGGTGCCGACGTCCTCAAGAAGCTAAACAACGCCATGGTCGCGCAAATAGGCGACTCAGTCGAAGCCGGAAGCGTCGATGTTAACGGTTCAACCGTCGTTCTGAAAAACGTGAGATATATGCCGCGAGGAAGAACCGCCATTAGCCTCGGAGATGTCGTCATGACCGACGTGACCGAACGGACGGGCGGTTATGCAATCAAGAAGGTGCTCATTCCCGATATTACAATAGAACAAAAGGACTTCAGTGCGAATGCAACGGGGCTAAGGGTGGAAGATCTCGAAATTCCCGCAAATGCGACGTTGAGTGATATCGACTCAGTATTCACTTATCACGCACATGCTGGCCCGGTGTCTGCCCTCAAAGTCGGTGAAAAGTTTTTCTCCATATCCGCTGCCGATTCCGTCGCAACGAAACGTCCAGACGGAAAAGGCGTCGATTCCAGTTTCACAATTGATGGAATTGTTGCCGATCTCTCCCTAGCTCAAATGCCGGTAAGCCCTGAAGCAATTCGATATTTTGGGCTGCAAAATCTGCGCGCGACATTTTCCATGAAAAGCAGCTGGGAGCTTTCGACCGGCAAGTATGATCTGACGGACTACACGATTGATCTGGAGAATATGGGGAAACTGAATGTACAGCTCAGTTTCTCGGGCATCACCCCGGGGCTCTACAGCACCACGGATGCACTTTACTCCTCCTTGACCGGCGCCGAGGACGATGAGAATACCAAGAACGCTAAATATTTGCTGCTTCTCGCGTTCGTTCAGCAGTTGACGTTGAATAGCGCGCAGATTCGCTTTGACGATGCGTCAATCACCAACCGCGCATTCGACTACGTGAGTAAATGGGACCATGTGACGCGCGCGCAATCTGCGAACCGCTTCGCTAAAGAAATGCAGGAGTTAACAGCTGCGCTTGATATTCCCGACCTCCAGCGGATGCTTTCAAGAGCGATTATTGAATACTTCAACAATCCAAGAAGCCTGATGTTTAGCGCCACCCCTGCCCAACCCATTCCGATGTCAGCCGTCCTCGAAGCAGCGAGGAACGCAAAAGAGTCGATCCCGAAGATGATCGACCTGAAAATCACATCAAACGATTAGGTTGGTCGTCTAATCAAGCGCAAAAAACCCGGCATTTCGGTCGCCGGGTTTTGCATTTTGACAAGCTCTTGAAGGACTTAGTCCTTCTTGACTGGCGGCACTGGGCGGATCGCCAATTCGCGCAGCTGCGTCGGCGTTGCGGCCGAAGGAGCGCCCATCAGCAGATCCTGTGCCTGCTGGTTCATCGGGAAGAGCGAGATCTCGCGTAGGTTCTTGGCACCGACCAGCAGCATGACGATACGGTCGATGCCGAAGGCAGCACCACCGTGCGGAGGCGCACCGTACTGGAAGGCACGATAAAGGCCGCCGAAGCGCTCTTCGACGTCCGTCTGGCTAAGGCCGACCTTTTCGAAGGCGGCGACCATGGTTTCCGGCGACTGGTTACGGATCGAGCCCGACGCGATTTCGAAGCCGTTGCAGACGGCGTCGTACTGGAACGCCTTGATCGTCAGGGGATCCTGGTTCTGCAGCGCCTCGAGACCGCCCTGCGGCATCGAGAACGGGTTGTGAGCGAAATCGATCTTCTTTTCTTCCTCGCTCCATTCGAAGAACGGGAAGTCGACGATCCAGCACAGCTCGAAGCGATCGCGATCGATCAGGTTCAGTTCGTCGGCGGCACGGTTACGGGCTTCACCGGCAAACTTATAGAACTTGGCGGGATCGCCGGCGACGAAGAAGCAGGCATCGCCATCATCGAGGCCGAGCTGGGTACGGATCGCATCCGTGCGCTCTTCGCCGATGTTCTTGGCGAGCGGGCCGGCACCTTCGAGCTTCTCGCCTTCCTTGCGCCAGAAGATGTAGCCGAGGCCCGGCTGGCCCTGGCTCTGCGCCCAGGCGTTCATGCGATCGCAGAATGCACGCGAACCACCGGTCTTGGCCGGGATTGCCCAGACTTCGACCTTCGGGTTGGAAGCGATCATATTGGCGAAGACCTTGAAGCCGGAGCCGGCAAAATGCTCGGTAACGGCTTCCATGACGATCGGGTTGCGCAGGTCCGGCTTGTCGGAGCCATACTTGCGGATGGCGACGTCATAGGGGATGCGCGGCCATTCCTTGGTGACCGGCTTGCCGTCTGCAAACTCTTCGAAGACCTGGGTCATCAGCGGACCCATCGTGTTCCAGACGTCTTCCTGCGTTACGAAGCTCATTTCGAGATCGAGCTGATAGAATTCGCCAGGCAGACGGTCGGCACGCGGGTCTTCATCGCGGAAGCACGGCGCGATCTGGAAGTAGCGGTCGAAGCCGGCAACCATCAGAAGCTGCTTGTACTGCTGCGGCGCCTGCGGCAGCGCGTAGAAGGTGCCGGGGTGGATACGGCTCGGCACCAGGAAGTCGCGCGCGCCTTCCGGCGACGATGCCGTCAGGATCGGGGTCGTATATTCGGTAAAGCCGGCATCGCCCATGTGGCGGCGCATGGAGGAGATGATCTGCGTGCGCTTGACGATGTTCTTGTGCAGCGTTTCGCGGCGAAGATCGAGGAAGCGATACTTCAGGCGAACGTCTTCCGGATAATCCGGTTCACCGAAAACGGGCAGCGGCAGCTCCTTGGCGGCGGAGAGGACTTCGATCTCCTGGGCGTAAAGCTCGATCTCGCCGGTCGGCATGTTCTTGTTGACGGTGTCTTCCGTACGGGCCTTAACGAGGCCGTCGATGCGGATGACCCACTCGCCACGAACGGTTTCGGCGAGCTTGAATGCCGGAGAATCTGGGTCAGCAACGACCTGGGTGATGCCGTAGTGATCGCGCAGATCGATGAACAGCACGCCGCCATGATCTCGGACGCGATGAACCCAGCCGGCAATACGGACGGTCGAACCGACGTCGGACTTGCGCAGGGCGGCGCATGTGTGGCTGCGATAGCGATGCATAATATATATCCTGGACTTGGCGGGCGGCGGCGAAAGGACACACAGACCCCTCGCCCGCCGACGAGAAAATCGGGCGGAAAAGCGCATGGTGCGCCCGATTTGTCAAGGCTCGAACGCATGGCTTATCTCGCCCCCGGCGGGCGAGAAAGCAAAAACTTAGACTTAGATGAGGGCTCGCCCCTCTTCTAAGTCTTAGTTTTTGCAAGAGAGGGGGTAGGTAGGGGTGCACCCAATCTTTGAATTATACGAGCGAGAAGAGGACCCCCGCTCTTGCAATTTCAATGACTTAGAAATTGCGCTGCGCTTTGGAAAGCGTCGCAGCTCCCAGTTCGCAATTCCTAAACCATTGAAATTGCTTTCTCGCCCGCCAAGGGCGAGATAGACCTGCACCAGCTTCATCCTCCTGTTCATTCTCCGCTATTTTTCAGCTCTGCCAGAATCGTCAGGCAGACTCCCTCAAGATTTGTTGTGACCTCATGGTTCCAGACTCGCATTATACGAAAGCCCTGCTTCGAGAAATGTGCGTCTCTCGCTAGATCCCCGATGCTTTCGGCGTGTTGGGCACCGTCGACCTCGACAATGAGCCGCGCCTCGAAACATACGAAATCGAGAATGTAACCATCGATCGGAACCTGTCGCTTAAATTTGAATCCCTCAAGCTGGCTTCGACGCAAGGCCTGCCAAAGCATGTTTTCAGCCTTGGTGGCATCACTGCGCATTGTTTTCGCGAATTGGCGCAGTCGAGCCGGTACGTCGCGGCGCATGCGCCCTCCTGTTTTGGCGATTGCGTCCAGGAAAGCATACGGCTCTATCGAGATCCAGCATGACGATAAACATATCGACAGCCGCAAGTAGCTGCTGCGGCAGTTTGGCTACCTCGATGCTATTGCTGAACATCACGGTCAACTTTAAACAGACATCCATATATCTTCGCCCCCGGAGCCCGACATGCCGATCCTTACCCGCCGCAATCTTTTGAAAGCTTCAGCCGTTGCGGGCGCTTACGGCGTCGGTATCGGGATCGCCGGGAAGTTTGCGGGCAAGGCGGCCGCCGCCGAGCCACTCACGCTGAAGACGGCCAAGATCGAGGCAAACCTTACCGACGGCGGCAAAACCAAGAACGTGCTCACCTATGGGGACGCCGGCATGCCGCCGGTCGTGCGCATGAAGAAGGGTGAAGCTTTCGCCGCCCGGCTCGTCAATGGCATAGACGACCCGACAACCATTCACTGGCACGGCATTCGTCTGCCCAACAATATGGACGGCGTGCCCTTCCTCACCCAGCCCTACATCTATACCGGTGATCATTTCGATTACGCCTTTACGCCGCCGGACGCCGGCACCTTCTGGTATCATCCACATTGCAATACGCTGGAGCAGATGGGCCACGGCATGACGGGCGTCATCGTGGTCGAGAACCCCAAGGATCCCGCCTTCGATTCGGAAGTAGTGCTCAATCTGCGCGATTGGCGGATCGGCAGCGACGGCCAGTTCATCGCGCAATTCAAGCCGCGGGATGCGGCCAAGTCCGGCACCTACGGCACGGTGCGAACTGCCAATTGGCAGCAGGAGCCGCAATATGACGCGCCTTCCGGCGGGCTGGTGCGGCTGCGCATTGCCATCACCGACGTTACGCGCATCTATTCCTTCCGCATGGACGGCGCCGAGGCGACTGTGATCGCGATCGATGGCAATCCCGTGCCGCAGCGCTTTCCGCTCGATCTTTTGCAGCTCGGACCGGGACAGCGGCTGGAGCTTGCGGTGCGCATGCCCGACAGCGAAGGCGCGGTCGTCAAGCTCGAGGACATCAAAGGGACCAATCCGAAGGTGCTGGCGACGCTACGCGCCGTGGGCGCATCATTGAAGCGAGACATGCGCGATCTGGCGCCGCTTGAAGACAATCCCGTGCAGAAAGTAGATCTCGGTTCCGCCACCCATATTCCGCTGATCCTGAGCTCGACGGCGGAGAATACCGCCGACAACAGCATTTGCGGCTCGCTCGGCTACAGTTTCTGGGCGATCAACAAGGTGCCGTGGCCGGGCGATACGCCCGATCCGACCGCGCCGCTTGCCGAACTCAAGCTCGGCAAGAGCTATATCATAGACATGGAAAACGTCACGCCGCACAGCCATCCGATCCACCTGCACGGAATGAGCTTTACCGTCATCTCCTCTTCGACGCGGCAGGTGCAGCCCTTCGTCTCCGATACCTATCTGATCCAGCCGGATGAAAAGGTGCAGCTTGCCTTCGTCGCCGACAATCCCGGCGACTGGCTGCTGCATTGCCATATCATCGAACACCAGAAGACGGGCATGACGAGTTACGTGCGGGTGGCCTAGCCGGTTGCAAGCCTCTTCAATTTCCAGTGGCCTTGGTCAAAGCCATCTCTGTTTCCGGCAATTTCAGCGAAAAGCGAAATGCGGCAAGGGCTTTGTCCGCGAAAGTATTGACATATCCGGCTGAAAGGAGAAGGAAGTTAAGAAAGTATTTTACCATTGAATGTGTTGATATGATCGAAACTACCGCCCAATTGGAGGCGGCCTGCCAAGAGCTGGCCAAGTCGGAATTCATCACCATCGATACGGAATTCCTGCGAGAAACGACCTTCTGGCCGGAGCTGTGTTTGATACAGATGGCAAGCCCCACCACCGAAGTGCTGGTGGATCCGCTGGCCAAGGGGCTGGATCTGGCACCCTTCTTCGAACTGATGGCCAATCCATCGGTTTTGAAGGTGTTTCATGCTGCGCGCCAGGACATCGAAATCATTTTCCATCGCGGCAATCTCATTCCGCATCCGATCTTCGATACCCAAGTTGCGGCGATGGTCTGCGGCTTCGGCGATTCGGTTTCCTACGATCAGCTCGTCAGCCGCATCAAGAATGTCCATATCGACAAATCTTCGCGCTTTACCGACTGGAGCCGGCGCCCGCTCTCGGAAAAGCAGCTCGACTATGCACTCGCCGACGTGACGCATCTGCGCGACGTCTATCTCTCGCTCAAGGAGCAATTACAGCGCGAAGGGCGCGCCTCCTGGCTGCAGGAGGAGATGGCGATCCTCGAAGCGCGAGAGACCTACGACCTGCATCCGGACGATGCATGGCAGCGGTTGAAGATGCGGCTACGCAAGCCGCAGGAGCTGGCCGTCCTCAAGTTCGTGGCCGCCTGGCGCGAACGCGAGGCGCGCGCCCGCAACGTTCCGCGCGCCCGCGTGCTGAAGGATGACGCGATCTATGAGATTGCGCAGCAGCAGCCGAAGGATACCGAAGCGCTGGCGCGTCTGCGCACCATTCCGAAGGGGTGGGAGCGCTCTGCCGCCGGCACGGCGGTGCTTGAAGCGATCAACGCGGCGCTGGCGCTGCCGAAGGCAGAAATGCCGCATCCGCCGCGCCACCAGCAGGCTCCCGAGGGCACGGCAGCGGCTTCCGAACTGTTGAAGGTCCTTTTGAAGCTGATTGCGGAAAAGCATGGCGTTGCGCCGAAGGTCATCGCCAATAGCGACGATCTCGACAAGATCGCCGCTGAGGGCGAGAAGGCCGATGTTGCGGCTCTGACCGGCTGGCGGCGCGATCTTTTCGGCGAGACTGCCCTGCAGCTGATCCAGGGCCAAGTGGCCCTGCGCTTCGTCGGCAAGCGGATCGAGACCGTCGCCCTCTAGCAGCGACATTCTCCTTTCCCGACGCCTTGCGATTGCGTATGATTCGCGCATCGAGATACCGGCTGCCATCACGATTGCGCCGCAAATCTCGTGAAATGAACGTCTTGTGTAATCGTTCTATTCGATGACGTTCCAGTTTGCCGGCGCAATCCCGCGTCGATGACAGGCGTCGCTTCTCGGCGGAAAAGTGAATGGGCATCTTCCATTCGATGCGCAACTGGATCCTGACATCGCTATTCGTCGCTTCGACGGGCGTCATCTACGGCAAGCTATTCTTCCCACAGGCGCCGATGTACATCGGTGCAGTCTTTGCGCTGTTCTGCGGCATGCCGCTGCTGGTCTTCGAACGCCGCATGATCCTGCCGCGGCTGAACGACTGGATGCATCGGCTGCCGACGCCGGCTTTCATCCTTTCGGCCCTGGTCGTCGATTTCCTGCTGATGAGCGCCGGCTACGCCATGGCGGGCAGTATCATGAAGCTTCTGGGGCTGGTCGATGGCTCCTGGGAAGATCTTACGCTGCTGAAGATAGACGTCTATCTTTATGCTGTCGTCGTCACCGCCATTGTCATTTTCATCGGCCGCGTGCGGGAATTGCTTGGGCGCGACGTCTTCTCCAGCCTGTTGACCGGCCGCTACCGCAATCCGGTGCAGGAGGAGCGCGTCTTTCTGTTCATCGATCTCGTCGGCTCGACTGCTTTTGCCGAGGAACATGGCGACCTGAAAACGCAGGAATTCCTCGGTGCGGTATTCGGTTCCATGGCCGAGCCGGTACGGCGGCATAAGGGCGCGATCGACGACTATATCGGCGATGCCGCCATCATCACCTGGCCGCTCCAACGGGGCGTCAAGAATGCCAATTGCGTGCGCTGCGTATTCAATATCCTCGACGATATCGAAAAAAACGCCGAAACATGGCTGAAATCCTATGGCAGGGTACCGCGTTTGCGGGCCGCTCTCCACGGCGGCAGCATCGTGACGGCGGAAATCGGCGTCGACCACCACAAGATCGCCTATTTCGGCGACACGGTGAACACGACCGCAAGGCTGGAGTCTCTCTGCAAAACGCTGGAGCGTCAGGTGCTGATTTCAAGCGACCTTGCCAGAAGGATGGAGCTTCCCGAAGGGGTCATCAAGGAAGAGCTCGGTGAACATGCCGTTCGCGGCCGCGATCAGCACCTTGGCGTCATCGCCCTTCACGCGCAGGACCAGCAGGCGCTGAAGACCATTCGCAATATATCGTGAGCAATACACATCGCTAGCTGCAGTCCGATATTGATGCACGCCAGGGCTTCACAGCCTATGGGTTGTCCACAGTCACCAAATCTTCACCTGAGCGTTAATTCACCGACATGGCTCCCCTGTTAAGCGGGATTGTTTTCACCACTTCTCGCCAACAAGGTGACATAATGACCCGAATCCTTTCCGCTTCCACGGCACTTTTCATTCTGCTTGCCGCCTCGGCGCAAGCAGACGAGCAGCAATTCAAGGCAAAGCTCGTCGGCCAGGCGATCCTGCCGGCCAACACCATCACTGCCGCCCCAGCCGATGCGGCAGATTTCTTGAAAACGTCAGGCAAATTCACCACGCCGGATCGCAAGCGCACCGACGCTCTCGGCACCGTGCCGGGCAAGGATGGCGCCCGCGTCACCGACCTGAAGCTGCCCTTCGCCGGCCAGCCGATTCAGGGCTTCTCCGGCATCAAGACCATGCCCGACGGCACCTTCTGGACGCTCTCCGACAATGGCTTCGGCTCCAAGCAGAACTCTTCCGACGCGATGCTTTTCCTGCATCAGCTGAAATTCGACTGGGACGGGGGCAAGGTCGAGGTCGTCAAGAATCTGTTCCTGTCCGACCCGAACAAGAAGGCCCCCTTCCCGATCGTTATGGAAGGCGCCGACAAGCGTTACCTGACAGGCGCCGACTTCGACATCGAATCGATCCAACCTGTTGCCGATGGCTTCTGGATCGGCGATGAATTCGGCCCTTACCTGCTGAAATTCGACACGAACGGCCAGCTGACCGACGTCTTCGCAACGACGCTCGACGGCAAGCCGGTCCTGTCTCCTGACAATCCGCTGATCCAGCTGCCCGGCAACCCCACGCAGAAGATGCCGGCCTTCAACCTGAAGCGCTCCGGCGGCTTCGAGGGCCTCGCCATGTCGAAGGACGGCTCCAAGCTCTACGGTCTGCTGGAAGGCCCGATCTACAAGGATGACGGCCAGATGGAGAGCGTCGACGGCAAGACGGCCATCCGTGTCATCGAATTCGATGTTGCGTCGAAGAGCTGGACCGGCCGCAGCTGGCTCTATCCCTTCGCGGACAAGGGTGTGTCGATCGGCGATTTCAACATGCTCGACGAGACGACGGCCCTGGTCATCGAACGCGACAACGGCGCCGGCACGAAGGACAAGGCCTGCGCCGATCCCAAGCAGCCGAAGCCGGATTGCTTCGAGGCTCCGGTCGAGCTGAAGCGCGTCTATAAGATCGAGTTCAGCGACGCCAATGTCGGCAAGTCCGTTCGCAAGATCGGCTATATCGATCTGCTGCGCATCGAAGATCCCGATCACAAGCGTCGCCAGGGCGGCGGCGAAGGCTTTTACGACATGCCCTTCGTCACGATCGAGAATGTCGATCGCGTCGATGCCACACATATCGTCATCGGCAATGACAATAATCTGCCCTTCTCGGCAGGCCGTGCCGTCGATAAGGCTGACGACAACGAGTTCAGCCTTCTTGAAGTGGGCGATTTCCTGAACGCGAAATAAGTCGCGGCGAAACGGCCTCTCCCTGGTTTGCGGGGAGAGGCTTCAAAAAACCTATTCGAAGCGGAAGGCCAAGCGGCGGTTCGTAAGCTTGCCGAGCTGCTGCAGGCGCCCATCCAGTCGCTCGCCCGCAAAATCGTGATACTCGGCGGGGACGACGAATTCGAGGTCTAGATCCGGATTTGTCGAACGGCGGAACGACAGGTTGCGGACAATACCGGGCATTGACGCCGAGAAGAGATAGACGACACGCAACAGGCCGCCGAGCAGCTTGGCCCGCTCGATGTAGAGCGGCGTCGCGATCGTTGCCAGCGGCTCGGTCGCTCCATCGTCGTTCAAACCCTCGAAGCGATAGTAGTTGGCAAGTGCGATGAAGGCGCGGCCGGCATGGGTGATGCCGACGAAGGAGGTGTGGGCGATGATGTTCAGCGCCTGCAGGCCGCGATAATCGGGATGGGCGCGCCAGCTGATGTCGGCAAGCAGGCAGGCTGCCTGGCGATAGCGGCTCTCTTCTTCGGTCTCGGTGATACCGAAAAAGGGCATCATCCGCCCCGTCCAATCGGCAAGCTCGCGGGCATGTTCCGGCGAACGCGCACGCAGGATGGCAAGCTCGCCGGCTGCGGTGAGCAACGGATCGCTGTTGCGCTCCGCCTCCGTCAGCAGCGAATAGAGATAACCTTCACGAACGCCCTGAGCGGAGAAGGAGATGACGGACGGCTTCATAGCGGTCAGTACTTCGCGCATGGCGACCGCGCCGAAAGGCAGCAGCGAACGACGATGCTTGGAAACCGCCTGCAGAGCGGGGTCCTTCGAATCCTTCGATTCGACGATCTGATCCAGAAAGCGGATCATCTCATCGAGCGGCACTTCATAGCCCTGCATCATGTGCAGCGGATATTTGCGGATTTCCATGTGCAGCTTGGCCACGCTTCGCCATGTGCCGCCAACTGCGTAGAATGTCCGGCCCTCGCCCTTGCTCAGGAGCTTCGCGGTCTTGACATGCTTGCGCGCGAAGCTGCGCGCCTTCTCAATCGAGCCGCCAGCATATTCGGAGAGGCGCAGGCCGCCAAGCGGCAGCGTGATGCCCTTGCCGATCTCCCGGTCCTTGATGTCGATCAGCTCCAGCGAGCCGCCACCAAGATCTCCGGCAATGCCATCGGGATGGTAAAAACCGCTGATAATGCCAAGCGCGGAAAAGCGTGCCTCTTCTTCGCCAGACAGCACGCGCACCTTGCGCTGGAGGATGGCTTCTGCCTGATGGATGAACTGCGGACCATTGCTGGCCTCACGCGCTGCGGCTGTCGCCAGCACGTAGATGGTGGATGCGCGCGCCTGATCGGAGAGCGCCTTGAAGCGATGCAGCGCGGCAAGCGCCCGCGCCACGCTTTCCTCGTCCATCTTCCCCGTCAGCGCTATGCCCTTGCCGAGGCCGCACAGCACTTTTTCGTTGAAGAGGATGGTTGGCGACCGCGAATGGCCTTCATAAACGACAAGGCGGACCGAGTTCGACCCGATATCGACAACGGAGACAGGGGCGATGCCCGGAAGACGCCCCTGGGCTTCTGATTCAACCATGCAGGTCCAATTTATTTGTTGCGGCCCGACAGCAGCCCAGCGATGAGTTTCGGTGCGCTGGATTTCAAGGCTTCACCACGGCCGGACAGGCTGGGATTGGTCATGAAATACTGCTGTGCATTGAATGGCTCTTTTCCCTGACGCACTTCCATGCGCCGTGAAGTCCCGTCCGGCAATATCTCGTAGCTTTGCTGATTGTCAATGATATTGCCCAGCATGATCTGTGAAAGCACCTGTTCATGCACGGTCTTGTTGGTGAGCGGCACGAGCGTTTCGACACGGCGGTCGAGGTTTCTCGGCATCATGTCGGCCGAGCCGATATAGACCAGCGCCTTGTCCGACGGCAGGCCGTGACCGTCGCCGAAGCAGAAGATGCGGCTGTGCTCAAGGAAGCGGCCGACGATGGATTTGACGCGGATCCTTTCCGAAAGCCCGGGAATCTGCGGACGCAGGCAGCAAATGCCGCGCACGACAAGCTCGATATCGACGCCGGCGTTGCTGGCGCGATACAGAGCGTCGATGATTTCGGGATCGACGAGCGAATTCATCTTCATCCAGATCGCCGCCGGACGGCCGTTCCTAGCATGTTCGATCTCGCCTTCGATATGCTGAAGGATGCGCGGACGCAGCGTATAGGGCGAAACGGCGATCTTCATGCCCTGTTCCGGCTCACCGTAACCGGTAATGAAGTTGAAGATGTTCGCCATGTCATGGGCGATCGTCGGATCACAGGTGAAGTAGGAAAGATCGGTGTAAATCTTGGCGGTAACCGGATGATAGTTGCCGGTGCCGAGATGGCAATAGGTCCGCAACTTGCCATCTTCGCGGCGCACGACCATGGACATCTTCGAATGCGTCTTAAGCTCGATGAAGCCGAAGACGACCTGCACGCCGGCGCGCTCCAGATCGCGCGCCCAGCGGATGTTGGCTTCTTCGTCAAATCGAGCCTTCAGTTCCACCAACGCGGTAACTGATTTGCCGAGATCGGCTGCATCGATCAGCGCACGGACGATGGGGCTGTCATTTGACGTGCGGTAAAGCGTCTGTTTTATCGCCAGAACATCAGGATCCCTAGCAGCCTGGAGAAGGAACTGGACCACCACGTCGAAGGATTCATAGGGGTGGTGGACGACCATGTCCTTTTCACGGATCGCGGCGAAGCAATCGCCGGCATGTTCGCGGACGCGCTCAGGAAATCGGGCATTGTAGGGCTCGAAACGCAGATCGTCGCGCGGCGCCTTGCAGATTTCGGAAAGCGTGTTGAGCGCGAGAAGGCCGGGCAGAACCGCGATGCGGTTTCCCGGAACGTTCAGCGACTCCACCACGAACTGGCGAAGCTCGAGCGGCATTTCGGAGTCCGTCTCGATGCGGATCACGGAACCGCGGCGGCGACGCTTCAGCGCGGTTTCGAAGAAGCGCACCAGATCTTCGGCCTCTTCCTCGACTTCGATATCGCTGTCTCGAATAATGCGGAAGGTACCGGAGCCCTGCACTTCGTAACCCGGATAAAGCCGGTGGATGAAGATGTTCACCACATCTTCGAGCGTGATGTAGCGGATGACGTTGCTGGCGTCAGGCAGGCGCACGAAACGATCGAGCGCCGGCGGCAGGCGCAACAGCGCCGTCATCGGCTCGCGGCCATTCATGCTCTTCAGCTGCAGCGCGATCGAGAAGCCGAGGTTCGGAATGAACGGGAACGGATGGGCCGGATCGATGGAGAGCGGCGTCAGGACCGGGAAGATCGCCTGTTCGAATTCGGTATGGAGCCACTGTCGGTCGGCATCGGAAAGGGCGGCCGGGCGTACGATCAGAATATCTTCCTTGGCGAGATATTGCTGCAGGACGGCGAGCGAAGCCTGCTGCTCCATCTGCAGATTGTCGATCTCGCGCAGGATATCATCGAGCTGTTCGGCCGGCGTCTTGCCATCTGGGGTGCGCACGAGAATCTTCTGGCGGACCTGGCCCTCAAGACCGGCAACGCGCACCATGAAGAACTCATCGAGGTTCGCGGCGGAAATCGAAAGGAAGCGGACGCGTTCCAGCAGCGGATGGGCGGTGTTCAGCGTCTCTTCAAGGACGCGGCGGTTGAACTGCAGCCAGGAGAACTCGCGGTTGATGAAGCGCTCGGGGCTGGTCAGCAATTCGCTGACCGCAGGTGCGGTCTCTGGATTTTCCTGGTTGGCGTCCTGATGTTCCGTGAGTGCCGAGTCCATGTTCCACCTACCCTCTTTCCAATCCTGTGCCACGTATATCAGTTTGACGACGGAACTGTGACAGTCGATGTCAGCTCAATCCGGCTGACCGGAGCCACCCAGTTCGTTCAAGACCTCGGCTGCCAACAGGCGCGTGATCCTTGTTCCTCGCGCCAATGCCAGCCGGTCCAGCCTGTCGACGATCAGCTGCGCTGCGTTCAGGGAACGCTCCATGCGATTGACGATATAGAGGACGAGTTTGTCATCGATATAAAGCTGGCGATCGGCGAATAGCTTGACGATCACCTGCGACAGCAATTCCTCGTCCGGCTCACCGATCTCGACCACCGTCGCCGCCTTCAGGCGCGAGCGCAGGTCGGGCAGCGTCACCGGCCACGACATCGGCCAGAGCCGGCTCGTCATCAGAAGACTGGTGCCGTTTTCGCGCACACTGTTGATGACATGAAAAAGCTCGGTATCGTCAAAACCGAGGCGATCCACGTCTTCGAAAATGACGGGGCCGTTCGCCGCTGCAACTGCCGCAGCGGAGCCGGCCACCGGGTGAATGTGGACTGCCCCACATCGCTCTGCCCAGATGCTGGCAAGATGCGATTTGCCCGACCCGACAGGACCGGCCAGGATCACCACCGGCGACGGCCAGTGCGGCCAGGAATCGACGATCTTCACCGCCGCGCTCAAGGGATCGGCGACGAGCAGATCGTCGCGCCCGTTTGCGGGATCATGCGTAAAGGCCAAGGGCAGCTGCTCGGCGGCCTTGCGCCTTAGATCAGCGTTCTTTGCGTCGGTCATGTCTAGCTATTCTCGGTCTTGCCGGCCTTGGCTCTGCGCGCCTTGCCCGCTTCCGAGCGTCCATAATAGAGATCGCTCTGAAGGTAGCGCGAAAGGGCGAAGCGGACAAGAACGCCGCAGGCGGCAGCGGCCGGGACCGCTATCAGCAGCCCGACAAAGCCGAAAAGCGCACCAAAGGCAAAAAGGGCGAACATCAGCCAGACCGGATGGAGGCCCACGCTTTCGCCGACAAGCTTCGGCTGCAGCACATTGCCTTCCAGAAACTGGCCGGTGAAGAAGACGACGAGCGTCAGGCCGACCCAGAGATAATCCGGCCAGAACTGAACCAGTGCGACGCCGACGGCCAGAACGAGGCCGACCATCGAGCCGACATAGGGAATGAAGCTGATCATGCCGGCGAAGAGGCCGATCAGCAGACCGAAATTCAGGCCAACCAGCGAGAGACCGACGCCGTAATAGACGCCGAGAATAATGCAGAGCGAACCCTGCCCTCGAATGAAGCCGGCGATTGCCTGGTCGATCTCGCGAGCGATCTGGCGAACGGTGGCGACATGATCGCGCGGGATCCAGTCGTCCACCTTGGCGACCATCCGATCCCAGTCGAGCAGCATATAGAAGGCGACGACGGGTGTGACGACCATCAGCGAGATGATGTTGACCAGCGCCTTGCCAGAGCTCCAGAGCTGCGCGAACAGGCCGCCGACGAAGCTCAAACCTTCGGACATGATGCTGGAGAAATTGTCCTTGATCGCGCCGAGCTGGTTGCGGATCCAATCCGGCAGCACCATCGTCTGCGCCTTGGCGATCAGCTGCTGGATCTGCTGCACATAGGTCGGAATGTGCTGAATGAAATCGTTGAACTGATTGACGATGATCGGGATGAAGATCGTCAGCGCCAGCGCGAAGATCAGTATGAAGGAGACCAGGATTACCACCGTCGCCATCAGGCGGCTGAGGCCGATCCGCTCCAGCCGGTCGGCGACCGGATCGAGAAAATAGGCTACCGCCATGCCAGCGATAAACGGCAGCAGGATCGTGCTGAAGATATAGATAAAGGCGATGAAGACGACGAGCACGATCACCCAGAAGGTGACTTGACGCTTGAGGCTCGCCCCGCTGACCTTTTGCTCCATCGTCTTCCCCGTTGTTTCGCGCCCGTTTGCCGTGTGCTTAGGACATAGGATGATGCCGCAATTATGGTCAAGCCTGCGGCCGGAAATCTGCCTTGAGCAATGGGAAGCGGGGAAAATCGAAGGGTTTGCGGCGCTTGCGCCTTGCATAAAGGCCCCTATCATGCAATGGCGAGCCGATCAAAGCCCTGTCATAATGGACGGGCGGCCATCGGAGGCGGAAGCATGAGCCAGTCTGGAAAAAACGGTCTGACCTATAGCGACGCGGGCGTCGATATCGATGCCGGCAACCTGCTGGTCGAAAAGATCAAGCCTGCCGTCCGTTCGACGCGCCGGCCGGGTGCCGATGGTGAAATCGGCGGCTTCGGCGGCCTGTTCGATCTCAAGGCCGCCGGCTTTATCGATCCGGTGCTGGTGGCTGCCAATGACGGCGTCGGAACCAAGCTGAAAATCGCGATCGATGCCAACTATCACGACACTGTCGGCATCGATCTCGTTGCCATGTGCGTGAACGATCTGGTCGTCCAGGGCGCTGAGCCGCTCTTTTTCCTAGATTACTTTGCCACCGGCAAGCTCGACCCGGATCAAGGTGCGGCGATCGTGGGCGGCATCGCGGCCGGCTGCCGTGATGCAGGCTGTGCGCTGATCGGCGGCGAGACCGCGGAAATGCCAGGCATGTATTCCCATGGCGATTACGATCTGGCGGGCTTTGCCGTCGGTGCGGCCGAGCGCGGCCAGCTGCTGCCCTCGGGCGACATTGCCGAAGGCGACATCATTCTCGGCCTCGCTTCGTCAGGCGTTCATTCCAACGGCTTCTCGCTGGTGCGCAAGATCGTCGAGCTTTCCGGTCTTGGCTGGGATGCACCGGCTCCCTTCGCCGAAGGCAAGGCGCTGGGCGAAGCGCTGCTGACACCGACGCGCATCTATGTGAAGCCGCTGCTCAACGCCATCCGCGAAACCCACGCCCTGAAGGCACTTGCACACATCACCGGCGGCGGCTTTCCGGAGAATATTCCGCGCGTACTGCCGAAGCATCTGGCTGCTGAAATCGATCTTGCCGCGGTGAAGGTGCCGCCGGTCTTCTCCTGGCTTGCCAAGACGGGCGGCGTCGAAGCGAAGGAAATGCTGCGCACCTTCAACTGCGGCATCGGCATGATCGTGGTCGTTGCTGCCGAGAACGTTGAGCCCGTGAAGGCCGTGCTTGAGGCAGAAGGCGAAGCCGTCGTTACGCTCGGCCGCATGGTCGCTCGCGAAGAAGGCGCTCCCGGCACCGTCTACAAGGGCACGCTCGCTCTATGACCACGCCGCGCAAACGCGTCGTCGTCTTCATCTCGGGCGGCGGCTCCAACATGCTGGCTCTTCTGAAGGCCACGAAGGCAGCGGACTACCCGGCAGAGATCGTCGGTGTCATCTCCGACAAGGCGGATGCCGGTGGTCTCGCGAAGGCTGCGGCGGAAGGCATTGCGACCTTCGCTTTCGTCCGCAAGGAATTTCCCAGCAAGGAAGCCCATGAAGAGGCGATCCTTTCGCAGCTGGAAGCCCTCTCGCCCGATATCATCTGCCTTGCCGGCTATATGCGGCTGCTCTCCGGCCGCTTCATCCAGGCCTACAAGGGCCGGATCATCAACATCCATCCCTCTCTGCTGCCGCTTTTCCCAGGCCTGCATACGCATCAGCGCGCCATTGACGCGGGCATGCGCATTGCCGGCTGCACCGTGCATTTCGTCACCGAAGGCATGGACGAAGGTCCTGTCGTCGGCCAGGCTGCCGTGCCCGTCTTAACCGACGATACCGCCGGCAGCCTTGCCGCCCGCGTGCTCACGGTCGAGCATCAGCTCTATCCGCAATCGCTGCGGCTGCTGGCGGAAGGCAAGGTCAGGATGGAAGATGGCAAGGCCGTGAGCTTTGGCAAGGCGACTGCTGTCGATGAGCGGCAGATTTTGTCACTGCTTGGAGACGCGGAATAATTACGCAACTCTGGCTTCGAACAGCCCCTCATCCGCCCTTCGGGCACCTTCTCCCCAAGGGGAGAAGGTGGAAGTGCTTCGGATGCTGCCTTTTCAATAACGAAGCTAATCTCGTCCGGGACTGTGTAACTCCATTAGAAGGTGGAAACGTCACCCTCTTAGCGAGATACTTTTGTCGAGCTGGTGCGTCTAGCAAAAACCCCTTCTCCCCTCGGAGAGAAGGTGCCCAAAGGGCGGATGAGGGGGATGCCAGATGCCTCCCTCAAGCCGCCATTGCCATCAGCGGATGCAGCGTGCCGTCGCTATAGACGATGCGGCCGCCGCGGAAGGTGGCGCGGATGCGGTGAACCGAGCCGGGCTCGACGGCGACCAGATCGGCAAGCTGGCCGACAGCGATTTCGCCGCGATCCGTCAGGCCGGCGGAACGGGCGGCGTTGGCGGTTGCCGTCGCAACGGCCGCCGGCAGACCGCCAGCGACAACATCAGCAATCTTGAAAATAGCCGGCACGAAGGCGGCCGGGTGATAATCGGCCGCGATGATGCCGAGTAGACCGGATCGCGCCGCATCCAGCGCGCTGAGATTGCCGGACATGGACTGGCCGCGCAGCGCGTTTGGTGCGCCCATTAGTGTCCAGAGACCGCGGCGGCAGGCTTCCTCCGCCGCCGGTCCGGTCACCGGAAATTCGCTGATCGTCACGCCGAGATCGTGCATCGCCGCCACCTTCTCGGGGCTGTCGTCATCATGCGAGGCGAGCGACAGCTTGTGCTTCAGCGCAAGGTCGACCACTTCATGGAGCTTGCGCTCGATCTCAGGATCCTCGCGCTGCGCAATGCGCTTTGCCACGACCTCCTCGGCCGCCTCACGCGACATGGACCGGCGCTCGGACATGCTGCGGATGTAGCTTTCGATGTCGTTGTACTGCCCCTGCCCCGGTGTATGGTCGGTGAGCGAAACCATATCGACGGAGCCCTCTTCCAGGAGCCGCTCCAGGGTCGGAGCCGCGCCGAGATTGGTGATTTCGTAGCGTGCGTGGACACGATGGTCGATCAGAAGCTCGTCCCGCAGGCTGCCGATGCCACGGATCACTGCCGAAGTGGTTTCGAGCGAACGGACGTGGCCGTAGACGCTTTCGGTCGCAAAGGAGAGCGCCGCGAAAGCGGTGGTGACGCCAGCGGCCGCCAGCTTCTTGTCCAGCTCGTGAATGCCGAAATCGATCGGCATCATCGCATTTGGCCGCGGCGCGATTTCGCGCTCCACCATGTCGCAATGCAGATCGACGAAGCCTGGCATCAGCAAGCGGCCGCCGCCATCAAACGTCGGCTGCTCCACCGGCTCCGAGCGGATTTCGGCAATCACGCCGTCTTCGATGCGCACGGCGCCTCTCTCGACGACTTCATTGGGAAGAACGAGCGTGAAATTGCTGAGCCACATCGGCTTTCTCCTGAAACAGCGTCCATGATCGAAGGAGGCTCGGAAACATTCGAATGTTTCCGGCCAGCACGCCCCGGTAAGCTCGATTCGTGACATTGTGATGAATGGCGAGCAGAGTTTTTACAAAGCTCCCGCTCACCCGTTAGTCTATCTCAAGCTGGCGACATTCAAAGCCGCCCATTGCAGTAGCATGATCGTCTTGGCGTCATAGATATCGCCCTTCTCGATCATCGCCATTGCATCGGACAGGCGAACTTCCAGCCCCTCGATATCCTCATGCTCCTCCGCAAGGCCGCCACCATCGGCTACACGGTCGGACGTATCGATCACCGCGGCGAAGAAATGGATAACCTCGGTCGAGGAACCGGGCGACGTCATCGATTTGAAGAGGAAGCGGACGTCGCGCACGCGAAAGCCGGTCTCTTCCATGGCTTCGCGGCGGATCGCGGCCTCCGGATCGTCACCATCGAGCAGGCCGGCGGGCACCTCGATCATCCGGTCGGGAAGACCGACAAGATGGGACGGAAGACGGTATTGCCGGACGAGTATCACCGTTTCGCGCTTTGGATCATAAAGCAGGATGCAGGCCGCCGGCGTGCGGTGATAGACCTCGCGCTTCAGGCGATGCTTTTCGCCCTGCGAATCCGTGTAGTCGACCTCAAATGTGCTCAGCCGCGTCCATTGATCCGCCAGCGTCCTTTCGCTGACGATTTCGGCTTTCGCCTTTTCGAATTCACTCATGCCATATCCTTGCGGAGCCATACCTTGTTGTCGTGGACAGCCGCGCCGCCATATGGCGCGACCGGATCGGCGCCGGTGAGCACATTGATGCCCTCACCATCGACGTGAGCCTTGTTCGGCCAGAGGCCCTCGGCGATCAGCACGCCCGGCTTCACTTCCGCTGTCACGCGCGCATGCAGGCGGATATTGCCGCGTGTATTGCCGATGCGAACCAGCTCGCCATGAACAATATCAAGCCGTTCGGCATCGGCCGGGTTGACCATCACCTCGGGACGCCCTTCCTTCTGGCGCGACGTCTTCGTTTCCGCGAAACTGGAATTCAGGAAGTTGCGCGATGGCGAGGTCGCGAGCCGGAACGGATGCTCGGGATCGGCCACCTCGATCACATCGACCTGATCCGGAAACTCCGGCAGCTCGACATGCGGCCCGAGCAATCCGACCGATGCTGGCGGACGGTTCGGCGCCGGCTGGTTGGTCCAATCGGGGCGAAAGCGGAACTTGCCGTCGGGATGGGCAAAACCCTTGATAAAATGGGCCTCCTCGAAATCCGGCTGGCGATCGAACCATTTGTGTTCGAGGAAATAATCATAGTCCGGCAGACCGCTTCTGGACAGAACCCGGTCGATCATCTCGCGAGCGGAGAAGCCGAAGCCGGGGCAATCCGCAACGCCGAGGCGTTTGGCGAGCTCCTCGATTACAAAGAGATTGCTGCGCACGGTTGGCGGCGGCTCGACAAGCTTCGGCCCGAGAAGGATGTGGTTCTGGCCACCGGCGCGATAGATGTCGTCATGCTCGACGAACATGGTGGCGGGGATGACGATATCGGCCATGTCAGCCGTATCGGTCATGAACTGCTCGTGCACAGCGACGAAGAGATCGGAACGGGCGAAGCCGCGTTTCACCAGCCGCTGCTCTGGCGCGATATTCACCGGATTGGTGTTCTGGATCAGCATGGCGGTCACGGGACCGCGATGACGCAGCGCCACGGCATCACCGGTCAAGGCGCGGCCGATCTGCGACTGGTCGATCATGCGGATATCCATATCCTTCATGGCGCGGCCGGTCAGCTCGCTCGCATCCATGCGGAAGATATCGCTGTTCGAATGGAAGGCGCCGCCGCCCTCATATTGCCAAGAGCCGAGCACCGTCGCGATCGACGCTGCCGCGTGCATGGCGATCGCGCCATTGCGCTGACGGGTAAAGCCGTAGCCGAGCCGGAAATAGGTCTTCTTCGTCGTCCCCACGAGTTTGGCGAAGGCTTCGATCTCATCGACCGAGAGGCCGGTTATGGCCGCGGCCCATGCCGGGGTTTTCGATTTCAGGTGTTCTTCCAGGCCGGCGGGATCGTCGGCATATTTGGCCATGTAATCGCGGTCGGCATAGCCGTCACGGAAGGCGATGTGCATGACGGCGCAGGCAAGCGCCGCATCCGTGCCCGGCTTGACGATCAGAGCCATGTCGGCCTGCTTCATCGTCGGATTGTCATAGATATCGACGACGACGATCTTGGCGCCGCGTTCCTTGCGGGATTTCACCGCATGGGTCATGACGTTGACTTGGGTGGCAACCGCATTGGTGCCCCAGATGACGACGCAATCAGTACGGCCCATCTCGCGCGGATCGGGGCCACGCAACACGCCCGTCGCCATGGTGAAGCCGGTCCAGGCCGGATTGGTGCAGATCGATGAGAAGAAACCGGAATAGCGCTTGGCATGGCGCAGCCGCTCGATGGAATCGCGCTGCACCCAGCCCATCGTACCGGCATAGAAATAGGGCCAGATCGCCTCGCTGCCGTCCTTCGCTTCAGCCTTGATGAAGGCTTCGGCGATTTCGTCCAGCGCATCGTCCCAGGAGAGCTCCTGCCAGCGCCCCTCACCCTTGGCGCCGGCACGGCGGAGCGGTTTCATCAGACGATCGGGGTGATAAAGCCGTTCGGCATAGCGGGCGACCTTGGCGCAGATGACGCCGGCGGTATAGGAATGATCGTTGGCGCCGCGAACCCGGCCGATTCTGCCGTCTTCAGTCAGATCGACCTCCAGCGCGCAGGTGGAGGGACAGTCATGCGGACAGGCTGTGTGCCCGATGCGCGATTTGGCTTGGATAGGGGTCGCAATGTTCATGAGGTTTGTATATTTCAAGCGGAGACCGGCCACTAGAGACAATCCGGCCCATCTCAACAATTCATGCGGACTTCACCGACAATGAACTATCGGCACATCTACCACGCGGGCAATTTTGCCGATGTCTTGAAACACGCAATCCTCGCCCGCCTCGTCCGCTACATGCAGAACAAGGACAAGGCCTTTCGCGTTCTCGATACCCATGCCGGCATCGGGCTTTACGATCTCTCCTCCGAAGAAGCGCAGAAGACCGGCGAATGGCGAGATGGTATCGGCAAGGTGCTGGAGGCGGAATTGGTGCCGCAAGTGGCGGACCTGCTGGAGCCCTATCTTGCCACCATCCGCGAGCTGAACCCCGAGGGCGGCGTCAGGCTCTATCCCGGCTCGCCGAAGCTTGCCCGCATGCTGTTTCGCCCGCAAGACCGGCTTTCGGCGATGGAACTGCATCCGGATGATTTCCAGCGGCTACACCGCCTCTTCGAAGGCGATCACCATGCCCGCGTTACCGAGCTGGACGGCTGGCTGGCGCTCGGCGCTCATCTGCCGCCAAAGGAGAAGCGCGGCATCGTGCTCGTCGACCCGCCTTTCGAAGAGGAAGGCGAATATGAGCGGCTGATCGAAGGCTTGGCCAAAGCCTGGCGCCGCTTTCCCGGCGGCACCTATTGCCTTTGGTATCCGATCAAGAAGGATGCGCCGATCAAGCCGTTTCACGAGGCACTGCAGGCGCTCGAAATTCCGAAGATGCTCTGCGCGGAGTTGATCGTCAAAAGCGATCGCAGTTTCACCGGGCTCACAGGCTCCGGTCTCATCATCGTCAATCCGCCTTTCACGCTGAAGGACGAGTTGCATGCGCTGCTGCCGGCCCTGAAGGATATTCTGGCGCAGGACCGCTTCGCCTCGCAGCGGGCCTTCTGGCTGCGTGGCGAACATTGAGACTATTCACATCCATATCCCGCAGGTGATTTCATGAGACTTCTTTGCTCGTCCACCTCCCCCTTTTCCAGCAAGGTGCGCATGGCGGCACGCCATCTCGGCATCAAGCTGGAAGAAATTCATGTCGACACAAATGCCGGGCCGACTCTGCTGATCGACAACAATCCGCTCGGCAAGATCCCGACATTGCTGACCGGCGACGGCGAGGCGATTTTCGACAGCCGCGCCATCATGCATTATTTCGATCGTCACGAGGGCGGGCTCTATCCATCGAAGAAGGGCAAGCGCACCGAAATCGAAGTTCTGGAGGCGCTGATCGACGGCACCAACGAGTGCCTGCTGTCGATCGTCTACGAGCGCCGCCTTCGCGAGCCCGAGAAGCAGCATCAGCCCTGGATCGACCGGCAGTGGACGAAGGTCAGCCGCGCCCTCACCCATCTCGACGCCGAGCCGCCGAAGATCGGCAAGAAGCTGCATGCGGGTCATTTCGCGCTTGCCTCCCTTGTCGGCTATCTGCAGCTCCGCTTCGAAGGGCAGTGGGAAGCGGACCATGCGGGATTGATAGACTGGGCGCGCAAATTCGAGAAGCATTTCCCCGATTTTCCAGCGATGAAGCCGCAGGTCTAACGCTGTTCGGCTCAGCTCTGGCGAGCAGTCTCGGCCTTTACAAAATCGATAAAGGCGCGCAAAGCCGTCGGCAGCTGCCGGCGGCTCGGATAATAGAGGAAGAAGCCGGGATAATAGGGGCACCAGTCCTCCAGCACGCGGATCAGCCGGCCATCCCGCAAAGCCGGCAGCGCGTGATCCTCGAACAAGAAGGCTAGACCGGAACCATTGATAGCGGCATCCAGCATGATGTCGAGATCGCAAAGCGTCAGCGGCCCCTGCACATCGATCTCCAGCTCGATGCCTCCTCGCTCGAACTCCCAGCGATAATAGGTGCCGCTCGCAAAACGGTAGCGGATACAGGGGTGGTCCTTCAGATCATGAGGTGTGACCGGTTTAGGGAAACGCTGAAAATATTCCGGCGAGCCGACGATCGCCGTGCGCTGACGAGGGCCAATAGGAATAGCGATCATGTCGGCCGCGATGCTTTCTCCGAACCGTATGCCGGCATCGAAACCGGCGGAAACCGTGTCCACGAGCGCATCGTCCACGACGATTTCCATTTCGATGGCCGGATAAGCCCTCAAGAACCGTGACACGATTGGCAGCAGCACCATCCTGGCGGCGGGGCGCGGGGCGTTGATGCGCAGCTTGCCGTAGGGCTGGCCGCGGAATTTATCGAGATCTTCGAGAGCATCGTCGATATCGAGGAAAGCGGGGCGGATGCGATCGAACAGGCGCTCTCCGGCCTCCGTCAACCCGACACCGCGCGTGGTGCGATTAACCAGCCGCACATCCAACCTCTCCTCGATCGCGCGCAACGAATGGCTGAGCGCTGAAGGCGTCACGCCGAGCTCCACCGCCGCCTTGCGAAAACTGCGGTGTTGGGCAATCGCCAGGAAGATAGCCAGATCGGTCGAACGGATACGCCGCATTGATGAGAATTTCTCAGCACTTTATGGAAGAGAAAGTAGATTATCTCAACGATGCCATCAAGCTACCTTTCTCCTGCAAGCGAATTCCACCCCTGGAATTGCCAACCCACGAAGGAGAAAATCATGCGTGTTTGGTTCATCACGGGCGCATCCCGCGGCTTTGGCGCCCTCATCGCCCAAGAAGCCCTCGCCGCCGGCGACGCCGTTGTCGCTACGGCCCGCAATCCCGCCGGTCTGGCAGAGAAGTTCGGCAACCATCCGAGCCTCCTGCCCGTCGCCCTCGACGTCTCGAACGAAGCGCAGGCTCATGAGGCCGCCGCGGCCGCCGTCAAGCGCTTCGGAAAGATCGATATCCTTGTCAACAATGCCGGTTACGGGCTGCTCGGCGCCGTGGAAGAAGCAACGGCCGAGGAGATCGAGAAGCTCTATGCCACCAACGTCTTTGGCCTGCTGAAGGTGACGCGCGCCATCCTGCCGCATATGCGCCGGCAGCGCTCGGGCCATGTCATCAACATGTCCTCGGTCGGAGGCTATCAGAGCCATGCCGGCTGGGGCGTCTACTGCTCGACAAAGTTCGCGGTCGAAGGCCTATCGGAGGCAATGGCGGCGGAACTCAAGCCGCTTGGCATCAAGGTCACGGTTGTCGAACCCGGCTTCTTCCGCACCGACTTCCTTGATGAGAGCTCGCTTGCCGTCAGCCCGAGCTCGATTGCCGACTACAGGGACACGCCGGCCGGCGTCATGCGCGATTTCGCCGCCGGTCACAATCACGCCCAGCCCGGCGATCCCAACCGCCTTGCAAAATCGATGATCACGCTTGCCCATTCGGCGAACCCACCGCTGCGCATGCCCTTCGGCTCGGATACAATTGGCGCGATCGAGGCCAAGAACGAGTATGTCGCCAAGGAACTGGCCGACTGGCGCGAACTGGCCGTCTCGACTGACTTCCCGACGGATGCCGCCTAAATATTCAGAGGCATAACGCAAAAAAGCCGGGGCAAAACCCCGGCTTTTTCTTCAGGCTTAAGCCTTTGGGTAATCAGAACTTGACGCCGATACCGACCTTGACGCTCTGTTCGTCGTAGCCGCGAGAGAACCGACCGGAGTCGAGGTCGAAGTTCTTCTTGCCGTAGTCCGTGTAACGGTACTCGAGGCGAGCCGTGATGTTGTTGGTGATGAAGGTTTCAGCACCTGCACCGACCGTGTAACCAACAGCCGTCTTGCTGTCAGACGAGGTGTCGTCGGAGAGCTTGTTCTGGCCGAGTGCCAGACCGGCCGTGCCGTACAGCATGAACGGGTTGAAGTCGTAACCGAGGCGACCGCGAACCGAGCCGTTGACACCGTTCTTGGCGGTCAGGCCGTTGCGGGTGCTGTCGGCGCCGGAGTAGCCGAGGTCAGCTTCGATACCATATACGATCTGGCCCTGCTGCCAGTTGTAGCCGGTGAAGGCCTGGCCGCCCCAGGCGTAAGCGTCGCCGTTGCGGTTGAAGTGACCGGCGTTCCAGTCGCCAGCGCCACCGATGTAGAAGCCGGACCAGTTGTTGACGGCCGGAGCTGCTTCCTGGGCGACGGGCGGCTGCGGAATCTGCTCAACAGCGTCAGCAGCCTGAGCTGCGGTGTAGCCGCCGAGAGCGAAAGCGGAGACCATGAGGGTCGTGATAAGAGTACGCATACTTTTCTCCTTTCAGTCCCGTGTGCCCCGCTTACTGTCCTTGACTTCGAAGCGCCACGAGCGATTAAAACATATCCCTCCCGGATCGAGGTTGAAATTGGAATGCAAATGAGGAATTGGAAGAGCCAAAATATGATATCATTGTGGCACAGACGTGGCTGAATTTCGATGTTGCTTCATCGCAACAGAGGAATTGTTAACCCTAATCATCGGTTAAACTATGTATACTTATTTTAAACTAAATATATCTCAAGTTTTACATAAGAAACCCCAAAGCGCATCATTCGCTCATGCATCTTTTCATATGGTGTATCGACGCCCTATATGAGCATCGATTGGGTAACGACGAGCAAAAGGCGATCTCTTGAGCCAGGAAAAACTACGTACGGCGCTGATAACCGGCGCTTCCAAAAGAATAGGCCTGGCAATTGCCGAGGATTTGTCGGCTAATGGCTTCGCCGTAGCGTTGCATGCCAATCAGTCCCTCGCCGAAGCCGAGGAAATTGCGGCGAAATTGCGGCAAATGGGCCGGAGAGCCATTGCGATCAAGGCGGATCTGCAGAATTTGGGCGAGACTTCAACCCTTGTCGAAAGGGTTGCGGATACCCTCGGCCCGCTCGATCTTCTGGTGAATAATGCCTCAGCCTTCCTCGGCGATTCCGCCGATCATTTTGACGAAGAAGCCTTCGAGGCACATTTCGCAATCCATGTGCGGGCGCCGTCGATTCTGGCTGCCGATTTCGTCCGGCAGCTTCCCGAACCGCATCCGGGCCTGATCGTCAACATGGTCGATCAGCGGGTCTGGGCACTCAATCCGCGCTTCTATTCCTATACACTGTCGAAAGCCGCCCTCTGGACGGCGACTCAGACGATGGCGCAGAGCTTTGCGCCGCGTATCCGCGTCAACGCGATCGGCCCAGGCCCGACGGTGCGCAGCGTGCGGCAGACCGAAGAGGACTTTCAAGCGCAGATCGACGGCCTCATATTAAAGGCGGCGCCCGGGCTCGAAGAATTCGGCCGGACCATCCGCTTTCTTTTTGACACGCCCTCGATCACGGGCCAAATGATAGCGCTCGATGGCGGCCAGCACCTTGCCTGGGAAACGCCAGACGTGTCGGAGAGTGCAGAATGAATGGAAGAAAGCTGCCTGACGGCGGCGTTCTCTATGACGAATCAGAGGATATCGAAGACGACATCGAGGTGGAAGGCGATGCCGCAGCCTCCCCTATTGCGCCTGTCGACTGGAACGAAGGCGGAAAGAACGAGACGGGACTGCGCGGCGCCGAGCTGATCGCCGAATTCGTCAAGCGGCTGCCCAACAATCCCGGCGTCTACCGCATGTTCAACGAGGCCGGCGACGTGCTTTACGTCGGCAAGGCCAGGAACCTGAAGAAGCGCGTTTCCAACTATGCCTTGGGCAAGGTGCACTCCAACCGCATCGCCCGCATGGTGCGCGAAACCGCCAATATGGAATTCGTGA
The DNA here is from genome assembly GCF_009176305.1 of Martinezella dioscoreae. GTDB lineage: Bacteria > Pseudomonadota > Alphaproteobacteria > Rhizobiales > Rhizobiaceae > Rhizobium > Rhizobium dioscoreae. The sequence continues at coordinate 82,551 of NZ_BLAJ01000003.1, forward strand.
CCACGCGGACGGAGACGGAAGCGCTGCTGCTGGAAGCGAATCTCATCAAGCGCTTGCGTCCGCGCTTTAACGTTCTGCTGCGCGACGACAAATCCTTTCCCTATATTCTGATTACGGGCGATCATCGCGCGCCGGCGATCTTCAAGCATCGCGGCGCCCGCGCCCGCAAGGGCGACTATTTCGGCCCCTTCGCTTCGGCGGGCGCCGTCGGGCGCACCATCAATTCACTGCAGCGCGCCTTCCTGATCCGGACCTGCACCGATAGCGTCTTCGAGACGCGCACGCGGCCCTGTCTGCTCTATCAGATCAAGCGCTGTTCCGGCCCCTGCACGCATGAGATCAGCGATGCAGGCTATGCTGAACTGGTACAGGAGGCGAAGGACTTCCTTTCCGGCAAGAGCCAGAACGTCAAGGCGCATATGGCCGAGGCGATGAATGCTGCCGCCGAAGATCTGGATTTCGAACGCGCCGCCATTTTCCGCGACCGTCTGGCGGCGCTCTCGCATGTGCAGAGCCATCAGGGCATCAACCCGGCCGGCGTCGAGGAAGCCGATGTCTTCGCCATCCACCACGAGGGCGGCATTTCCTGCATCCAGGTCTTCTTCTTCCGAACCGGACAGAACTGGGGCAACCGTGCCTATTTCCCGAAGGCCGATCCATCGCTCTCGGGTGCTGAAGTGCTGAACGCTTTCCTCGCGCAATTCTATGACGACAAGCCTGTACCGCGGCAGATCCTGCTGTCGGAGACCATCGAGGAAATGGAGCTCCTGGCGGCTGCTCTCAGTGAGAAGGCCGGTCATAAGGTTACGATCCTCGTGCCGCAACGCGGCGAGAAGCGCGATCTGGTCGAACATGTCATTGCCAACGCGCGTGAGGCGCATGGCCGCAAGCTGGCGGAAACCGCCTCGCAATCGCGGCTGCTCGAAGGCTTCAAGGAAACGTTCAAGCTTCCCTACACGCCACAACGCATCGAGATTTACGACAACTCTCACATCATGGGCACGAATGCGGTCGGCGGCATGGTCGTGGCCGGGCCGGAAGGCTTCGTCAAAAACCAGTACCGCAAGTTCAACATCAAATCGACCGACATCACGCCGGGCGACGACTTCGGCATGATGCGCGAAGTCATGACCCGCCGTTTCTCTCGTCTCCTGAAGGAGGAAGGCAAGCCCGACCGCAGCGGCGAGACCGACGCCAGCGTCGATGCCGCCGATCGCGCCTTCCCCGCCTGGCCCGATGTCATCCTCATCGACGGCGGCCAAGGGCAAATGACGGCCGTGCGCGCCATTCTCGATGAGCTCGGGATCACCGACAGTGTCATCGCCATCGGCGTCGCCAAGGGCGTCGACCGCGAAGCCGGGCGTGAGCGTTTCTTCGCCCCTTCGCGCGAAAGCTTCTCGCTCCCGCCGCGCGATCCCGTGCTCTATTTCATCCAGCGCATGCGCGACGAGGCGCACCGCTTCGCAATCGGCTCGCATCGCGCCCGGCGCAAGAAGGAGATGGTGAAGAACCCGCTCGACGAGATCGGTGGCATCGGCCCTTCGCGCAAGCGCGCGCTTCTCCAGCATTTCGGCACCGCGAAGGCCGTGTCACGCGCCGCACTTTCCGACCTGATGGCAGTCGAGGGCATTTCCGAAGCGGTGGCGCGTCAGGTCTATAACCATTTCCACGAGGACGCCGCGAAATAGGGAAAGCTCGTCGCAAATTCCACGCAATAGCGGTGAAAAAACAGAAACAATATTGACGATAAACTGACCAACCCATCATCTAAGGTGTGACCACCAAAAAGTGCGGAGCGGTTTTTGGGATCACACTCCATCAGACGACTTCAGCGGGATGGGATCAACAGTGCCCAATCCGGTTCGGTCGAGACAACAGAAACGAAACGATTTCCATGGCTTCGCGCGCTTACAGCATCCCCAATCTGCTCACCTACGGCCGCATTATCTGCGTACCCCTGATCGTTCTTTGCTTCTTCATCGAGGGTAAGCTGGAGGGCTCCGATTTTGCGCGCTGGGTCGCGCTCTGGATCTTCATCATCGCCTCGATCACCGATTTCCTCGACGGCTATCTCGCGCGTATCTGGAACCAGACCTCGAATATCGGCCGGATGCTCGATCCGATCGCCGACAAACTGCTGGTCTCCGCGATCCTGCTTCTGGTTGCGGCCGACGGCACCATTGCCGGCTGGTCGCTCTGGGCCGCCATCATCATCCTTTGCCGCGAAATCCTGGTTTCGGGTCTGCGCGAATATCTGGCGGCGCTGAAAGTCAGCGTTCCCGTGACGCGCATCGCAAAATGGAAGACGACCGCCCAGCTCGTCGCCATCGCCTTCCTTCTGGCTGGGCCGGCAGGCGACAAGGTGCTACCCTACACGACAGAGATGGGCATCGTCCTGCTCTGGGTCGCAGCGCTTTTGACCATCTATACCGGCTATGACTATTTCCGGGCCGGGCTAAAGCATGTCGTGGATGAGGAATGATGACGAAACTCGTCTATTTCGCCTGGGTGCGTGAGCGGATCGGTAAGGCCGAGGAAGAGATTTCCCTGCCCGCCGATGTCGTCACCGTCGGCGATCTCCTGAGTCATTTGAAAGGCTTGGGCGAGGAATACGAGGCGGCACTTCAATTCCCCCAGGCGATCCGCGTCGCTATCAACATGGAACATGCGGAGCACGATGAGCCGATCGCCGGAGCGCGGGAGATCGGGCTCTTCCCGCCGATGACCGGGGGGTGAGGAGCGGTCGGGCGAAGCCCGAGTAATCGATCCAGTGAATCGATTGCAGCGACGAACGCCCTGAGCCTTAGCGAAGGGTCGGGAGGCACCTCAGCATGTTTGCGAAGCCGATCAAGGAAATTGCGATGATTTCACCATTCGTCAAAGTCCAGCGCGAGGATTTCGATCTCCAGGCGGAGATCGATCGGCTAGCCGCCGGGCGGCGCGATATCGGCGCTGTCGTGACCTTCTCGGGCCTCTGCCGTGACGAAGGGGGCGCGCTCGGTGCCCTCGAACTCGAACATTATCCCGGCATGGCGGAAGCGGAGATCACCCGCATCGCCAGACTAGCCATCGAGCGTTTCGAGCTTCTCGGCCTGACCGCCATCCATCGCTTTGGCAAGATCGCGCCCGGCGAGAACATCGTGCTCGTCATTGCCGCGGCACCGCATCGGCAGGCCGCCTTCGACGGCGCCAATTTCGTCATGGATTTTCTGAAGACCTCTGCTCCCTTCTGGAAGAAGGAGCACGGCAAGGATGGTACCGAAGGCGGCTGGGTTTCGGCCAAGGATGCCGACGATGCCGCGCGGGCAAAGTGGGCCGGCAACACGTAAGCTTCAAGGCACCACTCTTTCGCGCCGGCTCATAACCAGCAGCAGGACGAGCAGCGAGAAGATGACGAAGTCGCGCCACAGGAACGGACCGTAGGCACCCCACATCGTCTCCGTCAAGCCAAGGAGCGCTGCCCCGCCCGCTGACTTCAGCGGATCGGAATAGCCGCCGACGGCCGCGATCATCAGCACCTTAAGCCCGAACATCAGCCCCGCCCCGAAATCCATCGTTCCATAGTAGGAAGTAGCCAGCAGGCCGCAGATGGTTGCGACGAAGGCTGACGCGACATAGGCAAGCAGGAAGACGCGGTTGGCACTGGCGCCGCAGAGCTCGGCAGCAAGGGAATCGTCCGTCACCGCCCGCCAGATACGCCCCCAGCCGGTGCATTTCAGCACATAGGCACCCGCGAGGATGACAAGGATCATCAGGGCCGTATTGAGCAGCTGGATTTCCGTCAGCGTCACGCGGAAATCGCCGCTATCCCAGAAGACGACAGCATCGTTCAGGAAGGGTGGCAGCCAGATGCCACGCGTATTCGAGGCAAGCCGCGCCGTTTCCATCAGGATGATCATCATGCCGAGTGCCGCGACGATGACCGTATTCGGTGACTTGCGCGACAGCGGCAGCATGATTGCACGGCCGACGAGGAAGCTGGTGCCGATCGTGTAGCCGACGGCGACGACGGCACCGAAGGCAAAGGCGGCCGGCAGAACCAGATACATCTTGGTGTAGCCGACATCGGTAAAGAGCACGAGCATCTGGCCGGCAAAGGCGAACAGCGCGCCATAGGTGATATCGGCCCGCTTCATGACCCCGAAGGCAATGGAATAGCCGAAGGCCAGCGTCGCATACAGTGCAGCGAGCGGAACGGCATTCGCCAGTTGCTGCAGAAGATAAGCCATTCCATCTCTCCGAAAAACGAGTAAATAGTAACTGGCAAAATGAATTTTACCAGTTATAATTTTCGCCATGAGTTTTTCCTGGACCCCACATCGCTTCTCCGGTGGCGCGCTCGCGCTCGATGTCGCCAACAGCGTAATCCTGCGCCATGACGACGGGCGTCGGATCGACCGCTTCGAGGCAGTGGGACAGATGGATAGCTTCCCGAAGGCAGCTGCGAATTTCTGCGCGGAGCGGGCGCTCTTCGGCGATATCCTGCCGGTAAAGCGGGAAAACCGCGCCGATTTCATTGCCCTCCGCGAGTTGATCGACCGCTATTTCCGGGCACGCATTCTTGGCGAGGCTGCCGATCCGCTGCTTGCGGATCTGCTTGCGGCATTGGCGCAAGTTCTGAAACGAGCCTCATCCGGTGGGCTCGATGCCGCGACGGTGCATTCGACGCTGCGCCTCATCGCCATGCCCGATCCCGAACGAATGAAAATATGCCGCAACTGCGGCTGGCTCTTCATCGACCGTAGCAAGAACAAAAGCCGCGCCTGGTGCGACATGGCGGTTTGCGGCAACCGAGCCAAGGCTAGCCGGCACTACCGGCGCAAGAAGGAGGAGACTGCGCCATGAGATTGCGAAGGATCATGCTGACAATGATGAGCGCCGGGATCATCGCCGGCCTGGCGCTGGCCAGTTGCCAGAGGAAAGACGACGAAGGCCCGACCCAGCTCACCGGCCGCCTTTTCGTCTTCAACTATCGCGTGGCGAGCGCAAGCTACATGATCACGCTCAAGAAGATCGCCCCGATCCCGGAGGGAACAAAGGCGATCGCGGAATTCGAAAATCCCGCGGGCGGCAACCCACTCGTCGTCACCCAGAAGATCTATACATTCTGGGACAAGATCACGCTGGAAAGCCCGGACCTGCACTGCGTGCGCAAGGACCGCCCCTATGCCGTCTCGATCAAGCTGGTGGATGCCAGCGACAAGACGATCCAGACGATCAAGACCGAAGTCAAATCCGATCTCGACCAGACCGTGCTGCCGACGAAACCGCTGGTCGTCGGCCCGGTCTATACCGCCAATCCGGATGTCTTCAAGGGCGATGGCAGCGCCGATTACGGGAAGGATATGGCCTGCCCGGCTTGAGAGGCAGCAGCGGGATAGTCTCCTCTTCCCACTCGCGGTAGGACAATCACATATGGGGTGATCAGCGCCGGAAATCCCTTCTCCCCTCTGGGAGAAGGTGGCCCGAAGGGTCGGATGAGGGGGTTACGATTTGAATTCATGAATTTTGGTGGTCTTGGCGGGCACCCCCTCATCCGCCTTGCGGCACCTTCTCCCCAAGGGGAGAAGGAGGACGGCGGCGATTTCAGTTCATATGCGATACCCCCTGCCCCCCACGGGGAGAGGGAGTCTAATTTGCCTGCATGAAAAAAGCCGGGATCGAAATCCCGGCTTTCATAAGTCATTTCAAATCGTTCAGCGCTTTCGCTGAAAGGCCGATTCAGCCGACGATTTCAGTTTCGGAGAACCAGTAGGCGATTTCGACGGCAGCCGTTTCCGGAGCGTCCGAGCCGTGAACGGAGTTTTCGCCGATCGACAGAGCGAAGGTCTTGCGGATCGTGCCTTCGGCAGCGTTGGCCGGGTTGGTCGCGCCCATGATTTCGCGGTTCTTCAGGATGGCGTTTTCGCCTTCCAGAACCTGAACGACGGTCGGGCCGGAGGTCATGCCTTCGACGAGTTCGCCGAAGAACGGACGTTCCTTGTGAACGGCGTAGAAGCCTTCAGCTTCGCGCTTGCTCATCCAGACGCGCTTGGAGGCGATGACGCACAGGCCGTTGTCTTCAAAAACCTTGGTGATGGCGCCGGTCAGGTTGCGCTTCGTCGCATCCGGCTTGATCATCGAGAAAGTACGTTCAATCGCCATGGGTCCATTCCTTGTAATCAGAGAAAAGTGGGCGGTCTTTACCTGCCCCAAGGCCCGAAAACAAGGGGGATCGGCCAATTTCACGCCGCTGTCACAGTCCGAGCAGCTGATTCGCGATCTGCTGGGTGGCGAAGCGGCTGTCCGCCACCAAACTTCGCGATAAAATCACCACCACTATAAGAGGAGACCCATATGCTCAAACATTTCAAGATGCTTGCCGACTATAATCGCTGGGCCAATGTCCAGGTCTACAATGCCGCAGCAAACCTCAGCGACGCCGAATTTCACGAAGACCGCGGCGCCTTCTTCGGCTCGCTCCACGGAACGCTCAATCATCTGTTGATAGCGGACCGGCTGTGGATGCACCGTTTCAACGGCACTGGCGGCGTACCTGCGTCACTCGATACCGTCCTACATGACACCCTTGAAGGCCTTTACAGCTTACGGGAGGCGGAAGATCGAAATATCATTACTTGGTTGGAAACGCTCGATGCCGATGCACTTGCCTCCGACATCACCTATACCTCGATCCTGCGCCCGGGCGCCATCACCGTTCCCCTCCATGCGGCGGTATCCCATATGTTCAACCATCACACCCATCACCGCGGCCAGTGCCACACTATCCTCACATCCATGGGCAAGCCGTCACTGGTGCTGGACCTCCTGCATTTTCTGCGCAGCGAAGGACAGCACTGGATGTAGCCAAGGGGAGAACCGTCGTTTCCCATCTTCGCCCAGACGTTGATCACATGCCTCATTTTGTTGCGCTGCGGCGAGGATCGGCCGTCTTGTTCATGTTCCCTTAACCTGCCGACCTGCAGATTGATAAGATATATCAGCTCACGGTCCAAAGGCAGGCATGAAGAACTCGCAGACAAGCGTTTCGGCATATTCCATCGATGACGATGAAACGGAAACCGAGCTTGAGGTTATCGGCCGCTTCATGACGCGGCTGAAGGTGAAAAACCTGCCGCGCAACTATCAGCTCTTCTATGAAGCGCTCTATGGCCAGGACCGCTGTCTTGCCGAAGAGATCGAGGCGCTTGGCCCCCTTCCCCCGCAAAGCGGGCTCGACGAGATTGGCCTGAAGCATCGCCTTGTCAGCCATTGCGGGCTGGTGGCGCGCAAATCCGAGAGCGACGCGGCCGAGATGCTGCGCGAAGTCGCCGATCAGCTCGCCAAGGGGCTGATGAAAAAGCAGCATTTTGCCCGCGAGATCGACACGACTCCGCATGCCAATGCTGCACTCGACAGCCTCAATGCCTCGCTCAGCAATCTCATGCTCTATGAAACGGAGCTGACCGAGCGGCTGCGTAACTGCGCCAATCTCTCGAAATCCTCGCAGAAGGCCGGCGCCTAAGCGCCGTCCCGCTCTTGCCTTCAGCGTCGAGTTCGGCCAAAACCGCGCCATGATTTCGATTTCAGACCTTTCCGCCCGCATTGCCGGCCGCCTTCTCATCGACCATGCCAGCGTGACGCTTCCGGCGGGCACGAAGGCTGGCCTCGTCGGCAAGAACGGTGCTGGCAAATCCACGCTGTTCAGGATCATCACCGGCGATCTCGCTGCCGAGAGCGGCTCGGTCTCGATCCCCCGCAATGCCCGCATCGGCCAGGTGGCGCAGGAGGCACCCGGCACCGAGGAGCCTTTGATCGATATCGTCCTGGCAGCCGACAAGGAACGCTCCGCATTGCTTGCGGAAGCCGAGACAGCGACCGATCCGCACCGCATCGCCGATATCCAGACGCGTCTGGCCGATATCGATGCGCATTCGGCCGAAGCACGTGCCGCCAGTATCCTTGCCGGCCTCGGCTTCGACCACGAAGCGCAGAAACGCCCCGCCTCCTCCTTCTCCGGTGGCTGGCGCATGCGCGTGGCTCTCGCGGCCGTCTTGTTTTCCGAGCCGGATCTGTTGCTGCTCGACGAACCGACGAACTATCTCGACCTTGAAGGCACGCTCTGGCTGGAGGACTACATCCGCCGCTATCCGCACACGGTCATCATCATTTCGCACGACCGCGATCTGCTGAACACGGCGGTCAATTCCATCGTGCATCTCGACCAGAAGAAGCTCACCTTCTATCGCGGCTCCTACGATCAGTTCGAGCGGCAGAAGGCTGAGGCCGACGAGTTGCAGATGAAGGCGAAGGCGAAGAACGATGCAGCCCGCAAGCACCTGCAGAGCTTCATCGACCGCTTCAAGGCCAAGGCCTCGAAGGCGCGGCAGGCACAGTCGCGCATCAAGGCGCTGGAGCGGATGGGAACGGTCGCCGCCGTCATCGAAGACCATGTGATGGGCTTCAGTTTTCCGGAACCTGAAAAGCAGCCCGCCTCGCCGATCATCGCAATCAGCGGCGGCGCCGTCGGCTATGAGCCGGGCAAGCCGATCCTGAAACGGCTGAACCTGCGCATCGATGCCGACGACCGCATCGCGCTGCTCGGCTCCAACGGCAACGGCAAATCGACCTTCGCGAAGTTCATTTCGGGCCGGCTCGGCGCGGAAAGCGGCGAAGTCAGGCTCGCACCGAACCTGAAGATCGGCTTCTTCGCTCAACACCAGCTCGACGACCTCATCCCCAACCAGACGGCCGTCGAGCATGTCCGCCGCCGCATGCCCGAAACGCCGGAAGCGAAGGTGCGCGCCCGCGTCGCGCAGATGGGGCTTGCGACGGAGAAGATGGACACGCAGGTCAAGGATCTCTCCGGCGGCGAGAAGGCACGGCTTCTCATGGGCCTTGCCGCCTTCGACGCACCGAACCTGCTAATCCTCGACGAACCGACGAACCATCTCGATATCGACAGCCGCAACGCGCTGATCCAGGCGCTGAACGATTATTCCGGCGCCGTCATCCTGATCTCGCACGACCGTCACCTGATCGAAGCCACCGTCGATCGGCTGTGGCTGGTGCGCGACGGCACCGTCTCGACCTTCGACGGCGATCTTGAAGAATATCGCAGCCTCGTCGTCGCCAGCCCGAAAGCCAAGGACGACAAGGCCAAGCCGAGCATCGGTGACGATTCCGTTTCCAAAGCCGACCAGCGCAAGCTCAATGCCGATCGGCGCGCCTCGCTGGCGCCGCTCAAGAAGAAGATCAATGAAATCGAATCCTTGACCGGCAAGCTTGAGAAACTGATTCAGGCTCTTGACGCAGAACTTGCGGACCCCGCCCTCTATGAGAAGGCACCGGCCAAGGCTGCGGAAAAGGCAAAACAGCGTGCCGATGCGGCAGAAAAGCTCGCGGCGGCCGAGGAGCAGTGGCTGGAACTTTCATCGGAATATGAGAGCGGCATGGCCAGCTGAAGCTGACCGCTTGTTAAGGAATTCGCGGCCGCTCCTAACCGATCATTAACCATAACTGCAGAATATGCGCTCAACTTCATAGACATAGTGTTGAGCGATTCTGATGAACTACCGTGTGTTGCTGGCTGGCCTCGCCGTGTCCCTGGCTCTCGGAGGATGTGCCACGAAACCAGGCAATGAAGCGTCGCTCAAGAGCAGCTATGCCGCCGAAGAGCCGCGTCACAAGCCGCTGAAGGCCAACGATCCCATCGAGATGGAGCCGAAGAAATGGCTCGTCGCCGATCTCGAAACAAGGGGAGACCTGGCGGGCATGAACGGCCCGCACAATCTCGCCGGCCGGACGCTGGAGGTCTCGTCGCTCAAGGATATCAGGCTCGCCGACAAGGAGGTCATCCTGACCTTCGATGACGGCCCGGCTCCCGGCAAGACGGAACGCATTCTCGCCACGCTCGACAAATTCGGCGTCAAGGCCGCCTTCATGATGGTCGGCGAAATGGCGCAGGCACACCCGGCGACGGCACGCGAGGTGCTTGCGCATGGCGATGCGATCGGCAGCCACACCTTCCGCCATCCCGATCTCGACAAGATGACTTTCGACGCGGCGATGACCGAGATCGCCCGCGGCAAGGATGCCGTCACCAAGGCGATCGGCACGGACGTTCCCTTCTTCCGCTTCCCCTATCTTGCCGACTCCAAACGCCTGCGCACGGCGATTGCCGCTCGCGACATGATCGTCATGGATGTCGATATCGACAGCAAGGATTACTTCACTTCGACCCCAGCCTCAGTGGTCGATCGCACCATGAAGCAGCTCCATCAGCGCGGCCGCGGCATCGTTCTGATGCACGACATCCACCAGCGCACGGTTAGGATGCTGCCCGTTCTCCTCAGCCGACTGGAGAATGAGGGCTACAAGGTCGTCACGCTGAAATACAAGCGCGAACCGGCCCCGGCGAGCAATATGGTCGCACAGGCCGACACAAAGATGGTCCGCTAAGGCGGGTCGACACCGAAAAATCTATGACCGATACGGGCGCGGAAGCATAGTTGCTTCAGCGCCCGTATTTTGGTTTGCTGAGGGCGACCACCAACAACAATGGAATGGCGAGCCCCATGCACCTTCACCTTGAACGCGACGACGACCCACAAACTCTGCAGTTCGTCGCAGAGAAGGATACCGAATCCGAGCGGCTGCTGATGACGCCGGAATTCGAGGCGGATCGCAACGCGATCAAGGAGATGATCGAACGCGAGGATCGGCTGATCGCCACGACCCGGCGCGGCAGCTGGCTGTTCGATTTTCATCGCAGCGCCGATCATCCGCTCGGTTGCTGGTATCGGCTGCCGGCCGATCTTACCCCTCTGCCCGACGCTCCCTGGGAACCAATCTTCGATCTCGACGCCTTCTGCGCCAAGGAGGGCAGAAAATGGCTCTGGCGCGGTGCGCTCACCTGCCCCTGGGAGCCGATGCGCGTGCTGCTTTGCCTTTCCGATGGCGGCTCCGATCCCATTCGGATGCTCGAATTCGATTGCGAGACGAAGAGCATCGTCGAAGGCGGCTTCGACACGCCGGCCGTGCGCAGTCACGCGACCTGGCTCAGCCGCGACGAAATCGCCTATTTCGGCTCCATCGACCGCGAATCCTCGACGCGTTCAGGCTGGCCGCGTCTCGGCCGCCGCCTGAGGCGTGGCCAGGTGCCGTCCGATGCACCCGTACTCTATGCCGCCGATGACAGCGACATCTATGGCTCCTGTTCGGTCTTCGATCCGCAACTCGCCGGTCTGGCGACGGGAGATGCGGCTAGGCCGATCCGTATTTTCAGCGCGGGTCACGAAATCGGCAGCGCCAGCCATTTCATCGAGGATGGGGACGGTTCGCTGCGGCGGATCGACCTGCCGAAGGATGCCGAGTTCGGGTTCAACCACTCCCATCTGATCTGGCTTGCCAAGACAGACGAACGGATCCCGGCCGGCAGCCTGGCCCTGCAACCCCTTCCTCGGGAGCCCGGCAAGACCGGTATCGATGCAAGACGCATCCTGTTTTCGCCCAATGACCGACAATCGGTTTCGCAATTCCTTTTGATGCGCGAATGGTGCGTCTTCATCGTCTCGGACAATATGCAACCGCATCTCTTCGTTCTCGACCTGACGAGCGCCGATGCCGAAATCCGCGAAATCGCACTGCCTGATGATGTTCAGACGGTGTCGGTCGCCCCGCTCTATTCCGATCTGCATCTCGGTGACGACACGCTGCAGGTCTATGGCGCGGGCTTTCTGCAGCCGCCCTCCTCCTACCGGCTGGATCTTGGCGATCGCAAGGCCCCGCTTGAACTCAAGCACATTGCCAGTTCGCCGACCTATTTCGACAGCGAAGGCATGACGTCCCTCCTGCTGGAAGCTACCTCCGAGGACGGGACGAAGGTGCCCTATCATATCGTACTGCCGAAGGCCTGGACCAAGGGCGAACTGCCGGTGCTGCAATATGGCTACGGCGGCTTCGACGTCCCGCTCGGCCCATATTATTCCGGGGTCATCGGCCGCTGGCTGGAACAGGGTAACGCCTTTGTGACGGCCTATATTCGCGGCGGAGGCGAATTCGGGCCGAACTGGCATCGCGTCGCAAAAGGCCAGGGTCGCCACAGGGCATTCGCGGACTTTGCCGCCGTCGCCCGCGACCTCGTCGCCCGCGGCTATACCAAGCCATCGCGCATAGCCGGCAATGGCGGCAGCAATGGAGGTTTGCTGACTGGCGTCATGGCGACACGCTATCCGCAGGATTTCGGCGCGATCTGGTGCCAGGTGCCTGTCCTGGATATGACCCGCTTCCATGTCTTCCCGGCCGGAAAAGCCTGGATCGACGAATATGGCGATCCCGACAATCCGGCTGATCGCGATTACCTGGTGAGCTATTCGCCGCTGCACAATGTCAAGCCTACCTCCGAGATCACGTATCCGTCGATCTACATCGAAAGCTCGAGCAATGACGACCGGGTTCATCCTTCGCATGCCCGGCGCTTCGCCGCCCAGCTGGAAGCGCTCGGCCATCATCCGCTGTTCCACGAATTCGGCTCGGGTGGCCATGGCGGCGACGGCGCATCAATCGAGCTCGCGACGCGCACGGCTCTGGGTTACAGTTTTTTGCGGGAGACGATCGTGAAGGGCAAAAGCCTTTAGATCACGCTTACGGCTCGCAGCAAAAATCAATGGTTGCACCAGCTTCCGATACGCTTGAAACGCGCCGAGCGGCATGATTAGCTGCGGCCGTGATTACGAAGAGCGGGCGAGTCCGCCCCGCTCGTATCCGGGGGGAGTAATAGATGGATCGTCGTTCATTTCTGCGGAAAGCCGGCGTCGCCGGCGCCGGGTCGGTGGCAGCGGCTGCAACACTTGCAGCACCGGCCATTGCGCAGAGCAATCCGAAAATCAACTGGCGCCTCACATCGTCGTTTCCGAAGTCGCTCGATACGATCTATGGCGGCGGTGAAGTGCTATCGAAATATGTTTCCGAGGCTACCGACGGCAATTTCAACATCCAGGTATTTGCAGCCGGCGAAATCGTGCCTGGCCTGCAGGCTGCAGACGCAACTTCGGCCGGAACCGTCGAAGCCTGTCATTCGGTCGCCTATTATTATTGGGGCAAGGATCCGGTCTGGGCCTTGGGAGCTGCCGTTCCCTTCGCGCTCAACGCCCGCGGCATGAATGCCTGGCAATATCACGGCGGCGGCATCGATCTCTTCAATGAATTCCTGGCGACGCAGGGGCTGATCGGCTTCCCCGCCGGCAATACCGGCGTGCAGATGGGCGGCTGGTTCCGCAAGGAAATCAACACCGTTGCCGATCTCAAGGGTCTGAAGATGCGTATCGGCGGCTTTGCCGGCAAGGTGGTCGAACGCCTCGGCGTCGTGCCGCAGCAGCTCGCCGGCGGCGACATCTATCCGGCGCTCGAGAAAGGCACGATCGATGCGGCCGAATGGGTCGGCCCCTATGACGACGAGAAGCTCGGCTTCTACAAGGTGGCACCCTATTACTACTATCCCGGCTGGTGGGAAGGTGGCCCGACGGTGCATGTCATGTTCAACAAGGCCGCCTATGAAGGCCTGCCGAAGGCTTATCAATCGCTGCTGCGCACGGCCGCGCAGGCGACCGACGCCAACATGCTGCAGAAATACGACTACCTGAACCCCGCCGCCATCAAGCGGGTCGTGGCCGAAGGGGCGAAGCTCAGGCCTTTCAGCACCGAAATCTTGAATGCCTGCTTCGACAAGGCCAACGAGGTCTATGCCGAAATGGAAGCCAACAACCCGACCTTCAAAAAGATCTGGGAATCGATCAAGGGCTTCCGCGGCCAGCATTATCTCTACACTCAGGTCGCCGAATACAGCTACGACGTCTACATGATGACGCTGCAGCGCTCAGGGAAGATTTGAGTGGTGCAATTGACGGCATAGGCTTTTTCCGGGCGGAGTCTGTCCAAAGCTCCGCCCGAAGAGGGTGACGACTTAGAGCAGAAGCCTGCCGATTCTTATACGAAACAAAAATCTGTGGTTGATTGATATTTCATATGAATTCCTTCCTGCGTTGTTGCTAGCTATTACTGTCTCAACGCTGGGGAATATTATGAACCGAAAACAATTTGCAGTAATTGTCTTATTGCCACTCGCCGCTTGCGCCAAACGTCCCGATGCCATCGTGCCTACAGAAATTCCGATGGCGGCCTATTCCAACCTTGATTGCGTAGGCCTCACGCGAGAGCTCAATACAGAGCAAGGAAAACTGACGGCCCTTTCGAAAGACCAGAATAATGCCGCCAATGGCGACGCCTTTGGCGTCTTCCTAGTCGGCGTACCCATGTCCAGCGTGACCGGCGGCGATAAAGAGGGCCTTATCTCCGTTACTAAGGGTAAGGTTCTATCTATTCAAAACACGATGAAGGCTAAAGGCTGCAAATGACCGATAGTCTAGAGCGGACCGGGTAATATCCCACGCCGGTACTTTGGCACAGACAAATACCTTCTCCCCAGAGGGAGAAAGTATTTTTGCCTTTAGTTAAACGATGGCGGCTGGCTGAGATCGTTGGCCGGCGGGTTTGACGTGCCGCCACCCTTATCCGCCGGCTTGCTATCAAGCGGATTGCCGCCTGGAAGCTGCAGGCCCGGCAGGCCGAGGCCGCCGCCATTATCCTGGCCGGGTGCGCCGAAGCCGGGGACCTCGATCTTGATCGTGTTGGGATCGACGCCGGTGCCGGCTCCCTTGTAGTGCATGACCATCTGCGGGAACATGATCGTCAACGCCACCATCAGGACCTGGATGCCGACGAAGGGCACGGATCCCCAGTAGATCTGCCCGGTCGTGACGGGCGCGATCTGCTTGCCGGTCACCCTGTCGAGATAGGGCACGCGCGCGGCCACCGAGCGGAGATAGAACAGCGCGAAGCCGAAGGGCGGATGCATGAAGCTCGTCTGCATGTTGACGCCGAGCAGCACGCCAAACCAGATGAGATCGATGCCGAGCTTTTCGGCAGCAGGTGCCAACAACGGTACGATGATGAAGGCAAGCTCGAAGAAATCGAGAAAGAAGGCCAGCACGAAGACAAGGATGTTGACGGCAATCAGGAAGCCGACCTCCCCGCCGGGCAGCGATACCAGCAGATGCTCGACCCAGACATGGCCATTGACGCCATAGAAGGTCAGCGAAAAGACGCGCGAGCCGATGAGGATGAACAGCACGAAGGCCGAAAGCCGGGTGGTCGAGGTCAGTGCCGAACGGATGACCTCCATGTTCAGCCGGCCTTTCGCAGCGGCCATTATGAGCGCGCCCACTGCCCCCATTGCGCCGCCTTCCGTCGGCGTCGCGATGCCGAGAAAGATCGTGCCAAGCACGAGGAAGATCAGCGCCAGCGGTGGAATGAGGACGATGATGACCTGCTGGGCCAGCCGCGACATCACGTTGAGCTTCATCCCCTTATCGAGCACGGCGATCGCGTAGATGAAGGCGACGCCAACCGTTGCACCGAGAATATCGGCGTTTTCGCCATAGGCGGGCGTCAGGTAAACGTGTGCGGCATAGGCCACGCCTGCGCATATCAACAATGCGATCAGCAGGGACGTGACGCCGGAGCCAAGCGAGCGAGCCTCCTTCGGCAATGCCGGCATGGAGTTCGGCTTCACGATCGACATGATCAATACATAGAGCATGTAGAGACCGGTCAGCACCAGGCCGGGAATCAGGGCGCCGGCATACATGTCACCGACCGAACGGCCGAGCTGGTCGGCAAGCACGATCAGGACGAGCGACGGCGGAATGATCTGCGCCAGCGTGCCGGAAGCGGCGATGACGCCGGAGGCGACCCGCCGGTCATAGCCATAGCGCAACATGATCGGTAGCGAGATCAGACCCATGGCAATGACCGAAGCGGCAACGACACCGGTGGTGGCCGCCAGCAGCGCTCCGACGAAAATCACCGCATAGGCAAGCCCCCCGCGGATCGGCCCGAACAGCTGGCCGATCGTGTCGAGCAGGTCTTCGGCCATGCCGGATCGCTCCAGCACGATGCCCATGAAGGTGAAGAACGGGATCGCCAGCAGCGTGTCGTTCGACATCACCCCCCAGAATCGATCCGGCAACGCGTTGAGAAGCGGCCATGAGAGATTGATGGTCCCGCCCGAATAGGGTGCGAGCTCGACACCGATCCAGAAGAACAGAAGTCCGTTCGCAGCAAGCGCGAAGGCGACGGGATAGCCCAGAAGCAGGAAAATGATCAGCGAGGCGAACATGATCGGCGCCATGTTCACGGCAATGAATTCGATCATCAGCGCGCCTCCCCGGCCGGGGTTTCGACATCGAGCGGCGCATGCGTCGGCACATAGGGAGTCGGATCATCCATATCGCCGCGCATGACGGCGATCTTCTTGATGATTTC
Source organism: Martinezella dioscoreae (assembly GCF_009176305.1). Taxonomy (GTDB): domain Bacteria; phylum Pseudomonadota; class Alphaproteobacteria; order Rhizobiales; family Rhizobiaceae; genus Rhizobium; species Rhizobium dioscoreae. Next base: position 98,913 of record NZ_BLAJ01000003.1, read on the forward strand.
GGAGATCCCCTGCAGCGCCAGCAGAAAGAAGCCCGCCAGCAACAAGGCCTTGCCCGGCCAGATGATCAGGCCGCCGGCACTCGAGGAAACTTCCCCTGATAGGAAGGAGATGCGGACATAGGGCACGAGATCGTAGACCATCAGCAGCACGAAAGGCATCAGGAACAGGCAGTGGCCGATGAGATCGATCCAGTGCTGCACGCGGCGCGGCAGGGAGCCGTAGATGATATCGATGCGGATATGCTCGTTCTGGCGCAGCGTATAGGCGGCGGCGAGCATGAAGGCGGCGCCGAACAGATACCATTGCGCTTCCAGCCAGGCATTGGACGATGTGTTGAAGACCTTGCGGACAACGGCATTTCCGGCGCTGACCAAGACAGCGACCAGAATAAGCCATGAGACTGATTTTCCGACGATCTCAGTCACATAGTCGACGATTCGGCTGAAGCCGAGCAATGTTTTCATGATTTCCCCCCGCAGCGATTCTTCCCGGATCTTTTGGCTGCGCAGAGGAAGAGTGCCGATTTCAGGCTGTGAATCAAGAGCCGGCACTCGTTTTCCAAGCATGATGACGCCTGGGTACAATGATCCAAGATTGGACCTGACGGCTGCATTTGCGATTTGCCGCCCTTGCCCGCATGCGGCATTCTGATAAAGATCGCATCAATAATCATACTAATCGAGAGACACCCATGTCCCCCATCAACCTCGCTATCGTCGGTGTCGGCAAGATCGTCCGCGACCAGCATCTTCCATCCATTGCGAACAATGCGGATTTCAAACTGATCGCCACGGCAAGCCGTCACGGCACGGTCGAAGGCATTCCCGCCTTCACGACCATCGAAGCCATGCTCGATGCTGTGCCGGAGATCGACGCCGTTTCACTTTGCATGCCGCCGCAATACCGCTATGAAGCCGCCTACAAGGCGCTGTCGGCCGGCAAGCATGTTTTCCTGGAGAAGCCGCCGGGCGCCACGCTCAGCGAAGTGGCCGATCTTGAAAACCTTGCAAAGAACAAGGGCGTGTCGCTCTTTGCGAGCTGGCATTCGCGCTATGCTCCGGCCGTGGAGGCTGCAAAGACCTTCCTCGCCAGCACCACGATCCGCAGCGCCCATGTGATCTGGAAGGAAGACGTCCGGCATTGGCATCCGAATCAGGAATGGATCTGGCAGGCGGGTGGCCTTGGCGTCTTCGATCCCGGCATCAACGCGCTGTCGATCGTCACTCATATCCTGCCGCCGCTCTTCCTGACCGGCGCGACGCTGGAATTTCCGGAAAACCGGGATTCGCCGATTGCCGCCGACCTGCACTTCAAGAGCGGTCAGGGCCTGCCGGTTCATGCCGAATTCGACTGGCGTCAGACCGGCAAGCAGAGCTGGGATATCGTTGCCGAAACGGATGCGGGACAGATGGTTCTCGCCGAAGGCGGCTCCAAGCTTTCGGTCAACGGCGAGCTGAAGTTCTCCGCACCGGAAGCCGAATACCCTTCGCTCTATCGCCGCTTTGCCGAGATCGTCAAAGCTGGCGTCTCCGATGTCGACGTTTCGCCGCTGCGCCATGTCGCCGATGCCTTCATGCTCGGCAAGCGCAAATTCGTCGAAGCATTTTACGATTGATGAGGCTTTCCCGGTGAAGACAATGCCGCCCGCGGCGTGCTAGCGTGGCGCATCGTCTTCACTGGAGAGATGCCTATGGCATCGGAGCATGAACAATCTTTTGGCCTCGGCGTCGGCAACAAGTCCGTCAAGCTCGCCGACCCGAACCAGAGCTGGCACGAAGCCTATTTGCTGGAGGAGGCTGCCATTCGCAAGGCTCTCGGCGACATCGCCGTTGATGTCCAGCATTTCGGCAGCACGTCGATCCCAACGATAAAAGCCAAGCCGATCATCGATATCGCCGTCGGCGTACGGCGCTTCGAGGATGGGCTTGCCTGTGTCGAGCCGATGGCCTCCATCGGCTACGTCTATGCCGGCAGCAATATCGTGCCGGACGACCATATTTTCGGTCGAGACATAAAAGGGGATACCCGCACGCATCTCGTGCATGTAGTCGAATATAATGGCCCGACCTGGCGCAACTTCCTCATCTTTCGCGACCGGTTGCGCAGAGAACCGGATCTGGCGCATGCCTACGAAGCGCTGAAGATCGAGCTTGCGGCAAAATATGCCAATGATCGCGCATCCTATACGGCAGCGAAGAAGGATTTCATTCAGAAGATCCTGTCGGAAGGCGCGTAGCTCTTCACGAGCGGAAAAAGGTCAGGCCTTCTTCTCCCACCGGCCGTCCTGCGTCTGCTGCCAATAGGTAAGGTTATGCCCCTCGCCTTTCAGGCGTTTCCATTGGGCCCGCGCGCTTTCCAACTGTTCCTGATCGTAGCCGTCGAACATCAGCACGACGCGCTGATAGGCTCCGACATCCGTCACCTCAGCGCCGTCGATGAAGAAACGTACGGTGGCATCATTTATATTATCAGGCGAAATCGTCAGCAGCACGGGCTGGCGACTTGCCATCTCATCTTCATCGGTGCCATGCGGCAGAAAGCTGTCCTCCCGATAGGTCCAGAGATGGCTATCAAGGAGATCGCGCCTGGCCGGCTCGCGCATCTGCACAGCGACCTGCCAGCCGCGTTCGACACTCTTGTCGATCAGCGGCGGCAGGGCGTCTTCAAGCTTCGATTCCGTCAGATGATAGAAGAGAACGTCGGTCATGACGCCTCTTCTAAAGCAATTCCAGGAAAAGTGCGAAGCGGTTTTCCGTTCGTAATTGCGTCGGAAAAAAGGATAGAGCGTTTTCGCGATTCGAAGAAAAGCGGAAAGGCTCTATCTCACAAAATCCGGCTAGTCACGATTCGTAATTGGAACGGACCAGCTGATCGAGCAGGCGCACGCCGAAGCCCGAACCCCAGGACTGATTGATCTCGTCCTGAACCGAGCCCATCGCCGTGCCGGCGATATCGAGATGCGCCCAGGGCGTGTCGCCGACAAAGCGCTTGAGGAACTGGGCAGCGGTGATCGAACCTGCGTGGCGCCCACCGGTATTCTTCATATCGGCGAACTTGCTATCGATCATCTTGTCATAGTCCTTGCCGAGCGGCATGCGCCACAGACGCTCATCGGTCACAAGGCCTGCCGTCGTCAGCTCACCCGCCAGCTTGTCGTCGTTGCAGAACAGACCGGCCTGCAGATTGCCGAGCGCGACAAGGATCGCACCGGTCAAGGTCGCCAGGTTGATCATGAACTGCGGCTTGAAACGGTCGTTCGTGTACCAGAGCGCATCGCAGAGAACGAGCCGCCCCTCGGCATCCGTGTTGATGATCTCGATCGTCTGGCCGGACATGGAGGTAACGATATCGCCCGGGCGCTGTGCATTGCCATCGGGCATGTTTTCCACAAGACCGATGACGCCGATGGCGTTGACCTTGGCTTCGCGTGCAGCAAGCGTATGCATGAGGCCGGTAACGGCCGCAGCCCCTCCCATGTCCCCCTTCATCTCCTCCATGCCGGCAGCCGGCTTGATGGAGATACCGCCGGTGTCGAAGACGACGCCCTTGCCGATGAAGGCAACCGGCTTGTCTTTCGCCTTGCCGCCCTTCCATTGCATGACCACCAGCCGCGGCGGCCGGGCCGACCCTTGCGCGACGCCCAGCAGGGCCGCCATGCCGAGCCGGCGCATCTCACGCTCCGTCAGGATTTCGATCTCGACACCAAGCTTCTCCAATTCCTTGGCCTTGGCCGCAAACTCGACGGGACCGAGAACATTCGGCGGCTCGTTGACGAGATCACGCGCGAGAATCACGCCGCCGGCTACGGCTTCGGAGGTCGCATAGAGCTTCTTGGCCGCAGCCGCTTCCTGGGTAACGATCGTCACCTTCACCGCCTTGCGGGAGGCCCCCTTCTCGTCCTCATCGCCCTTCTTCGTCTTGTAGGTATCGAAGCTGTAGGCACGCAGAAGCATGCCCAGGGCAAAATCGGCCGCTTCCTTTGGCCCGACTTCGACGCTGGGTGCATCGAGGAAAATCGCGACCTTCTCCGTGTTGCGGATTTTTGCAGCGGCGGTGCCGCCAAGCTTCAGCCAGTCGTGCGCGGTCAGGTCCTTGGCCTTGCCGGCACCGATGACGATGATCCGGTCGACGGGCGAGGCTTCGGGCGCGATGATATCCAGACTGCTCAACGCTTTGCTCTTGAAGCCGAATACCGGCGCCGCCTTGGCGAAAACATTCGCCGGATCGGCGCTTTCGGCACCAGCCGGCAGCTCACTGTCCGTTCCTTTCAGGAGAATAGCCAGACCGCCGCTGAGACGAGCTGACTTGGCGAAGGAAATCTCGAATTTCACAGACATTTCTGCTCCGATAATATGCGTCGTAGTGAGAGAACTTTGCACAACCATCATTCAAGGTCTGGCTAAGGAATACAAGCGTTTGGCGTTGCATTCCTTATATATGGCGGTTGGCGGCTTCAAATCCCTGTCATTTAGCGAGGCTAGACTATACGCGATGGTGTTTTAGCCGCCTCGGCGGCGCAATTCTTGTCGGAAAGCCGCCTTGATCATAGATTTCAACAGCCTCAATCGCGAAGATCGCTTTCCAGAGATTCTACGGCCGCGCACGGCAGGTGATGCCTTCATCGCTCTCTTCTGTCTCTGGTGGGCTTTGCTGGGACTGTTTTCACTTTTCCCACAGATCGATCTCGGCGTCGCGACCATGTTCTTCCAACCGCAGCAATGCCTCGGAAGCACCAAGCCCGATCAGATCTGCGGCATTTTCCCTTATAGCGGCGATCAGCACATGCGCCTGCTGAGGGAAATATTCTTTCAGCTACCCTACGTCGTCGCCTTCGTGCTGCTCTGGATGCTTCTCAGATGCTGGCAGGATCACGGCGCAACCTTCAACGCGCTGAGAGCCCGCAATCTCAAGGTTGCGCTCGGCTCCCTGCTCCTGGGGCCGGTGCTGATCGTCAATCTGTGGCTGAAAGCCTTCTCCGGGCGCCCGCGCCCACGACAGACCGATCTCTTCGGCGGCACGCTCGACTTCGTGCATGCCGGATCCTTCGCCGGCAAATGTGTCAGCAACTGTTCCTTCATCTCGGGCGAAGCGGCAGCGGCAGGCTGGCTGTTCTGTCTGATCCTCATCATTCCGCAGCCGTTCCGATCGGCGGCCGCCCTGCCGATCGCGGCAGTTTCGCTGCTGATTCCGGCACTTAGAATAGCCTTTGGCGGACACTATCTTTCCGATGCCGTCCTCGGCTGGCTTTCCTCGCTTGTCATATTCGCCGCGCTGCTCGCTTTATCCGAAACGACACACGACAGAAGAATCTCGGAAAATTAACGAATTTTTTTCGAGTTGGTTGTCGCCAAAAAAACGTAAACAGCGTAGAGGAGGGTGAATCTCTGTCGGCTCGTTCGGCAGCTGTTGCGTTTAAGGGCCGGCATGAAGTTATTCGAGACATATATCGTACGGCGTGTCGGTATGATGTTCCTGGTAGCGCTGCTGCCAGTGCTCGCCATTATTTGGACCACCCAGGTCCTGCAACGCATCAATCTCGTGACCGATAGCGGCCAGTCGATGGGCTCGTTTGCGAAGCTCGCGACACTCATTCTGCCGACGATCATCCCGATCGTTCTGCCTTTCGCATTGGTCATCGGCATCACGCAGACCTTGACGGCGATGAACAGCGATTCCGAGCTGACCGTCATGGAAGCTGCCGGCGCGAAGCGCAGCATCATCATCCGCCCGATCATGATTCTCGCCATTGCGATTAGCGTCTTCTCCTTTTTCGTGGACAATGTCGTCGAGCCGAGAGCGCGTGTCGCCGCCCGCCAGATGGTGGCCGAAGCCTATGCTGATCTTCTGTCCACCGTGATCGAAGAGAAGAACTTCCGGCGCATCGAGGATGGGCTCTATGTGCAGATCTCGCAGCGCCTTTCGGGACGAATCCTGAAGGGGCTGTTCGTCGTCGATTCCCGCGACCCAGCCTTTGACCTCATCTATTATGCCAAGGAAGGCGCCGTCGATCCGAGCGGTACGTCGCTGCTGATGAAGGATGGCGAGGTGCACCGCAAAACGCCCGATGGCAGCGTCTCGGTCATCAAGTTCGATTCCTACTCCTTCGACTTGTCGGATATGACGCAAAGCCGCGGCCAGGCAAATGCGCGTGCCAGCGACCGCAGCCTCGGCTTCCTGTTCAATCCGGATACGAACGATCCGGACTACAAGCAAAGACCTGGCGATTACCGCGCGGAATTGCATCGCCGCCTCAACGACTGGGCGCTGCCGGCAATCTTTGCGCTGATATCGCTTGTTATTGCCGGTGATGCGCGATCACATCGCGAGGCGCGGCTACATCCGATGGTATCGGCGCTGACTCTATCCTTCGCGTTGCGCTGGGCGGATTTCTACGCTGCCAACCAGATCGACCATTCAGCCAAATTCATCGGCGTTCTCTACGCAATCAATATCATCGCGGCGCTTATCGCGATCATCCTCTTGCTGCGGAACCGGAAGATGACGATGCCCGTCTCGATCCGCAACCGCCTCAGCAACTGGCGGCAAAGAGTTCAGGACCGCATGCCGACCGCACCAGGCAGCTCGAACGGGGGCGGTGCATGATTTTCGGCACGCTCGGGCGCTACTTCTTCACGCGTTACATCGTGACGACGTTCTGGTTCTTCCTCGGCGTCCTCTCGATCGTTTATCTCGTCGATTTCAGCGAGACCGCTGGGCGGCTTGCCGGCCTGCCCGGATATACCGTCTCCATCGGCTTGCTGATGACGGCGGTCAGACTGCCATTCATCCTGCAGCAGACGGTGCCGTTCATCGCGCTCTTCGTGGGCATGACGGTACTGATCGCCCTCAATCGCCGCCGCGAGCTGGTTATCGCACGCGCTGCCGGCATTTCCGTCTGGCAGTTCATGACGCCCTTTCTGATGGGGGCTTTCTGCGTCGGGCTTCTGACCATGCTTGCCCTCAATCCAGTAGCAGCATGGGGCCAGCGACATGCCGAAGCGATCGAAGCCGATCTGCGCGGCGACCCGTCCTATCGCAATACACTTTCGATTCCGTGGCTGCGCCAGTCCAACGGAAAAGACGACACGATCATTGGTGCAAAGGCCATTCTGAATAACGGAACGACCCTGACGGGCGTCGTGTTTATCCACTTCGATTCACAGGGAAATATCGTCCTGCGACAGGATGCGGACTCGGCAAAGTTGGAAGATGGTTACTGGCTTCTTAACAATGTTGTCGAACGGCGGCCGGGCGAAATTCCGGATCACAAAAATTCGATACAGGTCCGTACGAATCTGAAACAGGATTTCGTCTCGCAACGTTTGGCGCAACCGGAAACCATTGCTTTTTATGATCTTTCTAATCGAATAAAGGTCGCACGCTCCTTCGGCATCTCGACCAACGCACTTGAGACACAGTTTCATTCGCTGCTGTCACAGCCATTCCTTCTCGTGGCAATGACTCTGATTGCGGCAACCGTGTCCCTAAAATTCAGTAGATTCAATCAATCGCGCTCTGTGATTCTGGGTGGAATCCTCTCCGGCTTCGTGCTTTATGTTGTCACCGTGCTTGTAAAGGCATTCGGGAGCAGCGGAGTGGTTCCACCCTACGTGGCGGCATGGATACCCGTGATCGTCGCATTGGCATTCGGGGCAACGATCCTGCTTCATCAGGAGGACGGCTAAGTGGCGGCAGGCAACCGCAAGAGTATCAGAAAGTATGTGGCTGCCCTCGTTACGGGCACGGCCGCGTGTGCATATATTTTGAGTCCGGTCGTCGCTTACGCCCAGGCCAATAATAATAATGCCAACACCAACAATGGCGGCGCCGGCGCTGCGACCTCCCCTATCAAGGTGAAGGTGCCGGAAGGCTCTAAGCTAGTCCTTTCGTCCAACGAATTGGTCTATAACAAGGATACGCAGATCGTCACGGCGACGGGTGCGGTCCAGATCAACTATGGCGGCTATAGAATGGTCGCCCAGAAGGTTGAATATAATCAGAAATCCGGGCGGATGACGGCTCTCGGCAATGTCGAGCTGATCACCCCGGACGGCAATCGCATGTACGGTGACAAAATGGACGTCACCGACAGCTTCTCCGACGGTTTCGTCAACGCTCTGCGCATCGAAATGCCCGACAACACCCGGATGGTCGCCGAAAAGGGCGAGCGGGTCGGCGGCAATCAGCTGATTCTCACAAAAGGCGTCTATACCGCTTGCATGGCCTGTTCCGAGCAAGGCCGCGCGCCACTGTGGCAGGTCAAGGCACAGCGTGTCGTCCAGAACGGCGTGACACACACGATTCGTCTCGAGCACGCCCGTTTCGAGTTGTTCGGACAGCCGATCGCCTATGTTCCGTGGGTCACGGTTCCCGACAATACGGTCAAGCGCAAGTCCGGCTTCCTGTTCCCGTCGGTGACTGTTTCCCAGCGTCTCGGCGTCGGTGTAACGGTTCCTTATTATTACGTCATCTCGCCGAGCATGGATGCGACGGTCACCGCAACGGGCTACAGCAATCAGGGTCTGCTGCTCCAAGGTGAATTCCGCCAGCGCTTCGAGAACGGCACTCACACCCTGCGTGTTGCCGGCATCAGCCAGATGAATCCGGACGCCTTCACGGCCGGTACGACCGATGCCGAGCACAAAACGCGCGGCATGATCAGCTCCAAGGCAGATTTCAGGATCAATCCTCGCTGGACTTTCGGCTGGGATGTCATGGCGCAGAGCGATAATAACTTCTCGCGCACCTATGGCCTGGATGGTCTCAACCAGAGCACCCATACGAACCAAGCCTATCTGACCGGCATCGGAAAGCGCAATTTCTTCGATATGCGCGCCTTCTACTATAACGTGCAGGACACAGACGATAACGCTACGGCGCAGAAGCAGCAGGCATATGTCTATCCGAGCGTCGATTATCACTATGTCGATCCGAACTCGGTTTACGGAGGCGAGCTGTCGGCAACGATGAATTTCACGCATCTGTCGCGTGATAAGACGTCTGTGCTCGATAATGTCGCAAATCTCGGCGACGCCAGTCTGAATGACCGCTACCTCGGTCTTTCCGGAGATTATACGCGTCTGAGCACCGAACTGCAGTGGCAGCGTACCTTCACCACGGATCAGGGTCTGGTTTTGACGCCGCTGGCAGCACTTCGCGGCGACGTCTACGGCCTGGACATGAACGGGCCGGCGGCCAACACCTACTCCGGCAATTATGACAACAGCGACTATGCCGCGCGCGGCATGGCGACCCTGGGTCTCGAAGCCAAGTATCCGTTCCTCATTACGACAAGCAATAGCACCCACGTGTTCGAGCCGATCGCACAGATCTATGTGCGCCCGGACGAGCAACTTGCCGGACGGCTGCCGAATGAAGACGCGCAGAGCTTTGTCTTCGATGCGACCAACCTGTTTGATCGTGACAAGTTCTCGGGCTTCGACCGCATTGAAGGCGGCACGCGTGCCAATGTCGGGTGGCGCTACACCGCCAGCTTCGACAGCGGTTACAAACTGCAGCATATTTTCGGACAGTCCTATCAGCTCGCGGGACGCAACTCCTTTGCGACCGACGATCTGGTCGGTGCAGGTTCGGATTCGGGGCTTGAAACCACCCGTTCTGACTATGTCACCATGTTCGGCTTGACGACACCGCAGGGCATTTCACTGTCGCAGTCCTACCGCTTCGACGAGAAGGATTTTGCCTTCCGTCGCGGGGATACGGCAGTCGGCTTCTCGAACGATGTGTTCCAGACATCCTTGATCTACACGCATATTGCGGCCCAGCCGCAATATGGTTTCACCAGCAATCAGGACGAAATCCAGTCGCGCGCGCAGATCAAGTTCAAGGAATACTGGTCCGTCTTCGGCACGGTCAGCTATGATCTCAACAGCAATGAGATCACTCGCCAGGGCGTCGGTCTTTCCTATGAGGACGAATGCACGATCTTCACCGTGTCATTCCTCGACAAGAAGGATTCGACAGCCAGCTCGGCCACCAATTGGTCGATCGGCGCTCGCCTGACCTTCCGTACGCTTGGCGACGTCAACCTCGGCAGCGTTCAGGACGCAACATTCTGATCTGAATCGAAACTGCAGAGAGCCGGCTTTATCGCCGGCTCTTTTGCATGGATGCGGTTGGCCGCTGCCTACCGCGCAATTCCTTAAATCTGGATCGATTTAAGGAATTGCGCGGCAGATTTAAAATACTACAGCGACCTTTGCGCGTCACATATGACGCGCGGCGCTGTCGTGTCATTGTTTCGCCGCAAGGATTTTGCAATTCATCGCGCTTGATGTAGACATGTGGCGCGAAGTTGCCGTATTGCGCCGACAGACGCACCAAAACGGCGCCATGCTGGCAGGAAATACCTTTGGGAAGGGGTAATTGATGTTTTCTGGAAAGACACCGATGCGCGCTCTGTTGTTCGGAGCCGCGGCCTTGGTTATGGCGAGCTTCGCCGTGCCGAGCAGCGATGTTGCTTTCGCAGCAAGCGAAGTGAAAGTCCTCGTCAATAGCCAGGTAATCACATCCGGCGACATAGCCAGGCGCGTCGCCTTCCTCAAATTGCAGCGCCAGAAAGGCGATCTGAACAAGCTTGCCAAAGAGCAGCTTGTTGACGAAACGTTGAAGCGCGCGGAGATCTCCCGCCTGCGCATGTCCGTTTCGACGACGGACGTCGATGCCGCCTTCGGCCGTTTCGCCTCCAGCAACAAGATGACACCGGCACAGCTTAGCCAGATTCTCGAAAAGGCCGGCGTGGGCGTCGATCACTTCAAATCCTATATCGCCGTTTCCATGAGCTGGCCGCGGGTCGTCAATGCACGCTTCGGCGCAAGAAGCCGCATGTCGAACGATGATCTCGTGACGCGCATGACGGAAAACAAGACGAAGCCGGTCACGACGGAATATTTCCTGAAGCAGATCGTCTTCGTCGTTCCGGCTGCGAAGCGGAACGCCATTTTGAACCAGCGCAAAGCGGAAGCCGAAGCATCGCGGTCGAAGTTCCCGGGCTGCGACCAGGCAAAGGTCTTCGCCGCGACCATGCGTGACGTCTCCGTCCAGGACCTTGGCCGCGTCCTTGCACCAGAAGTTCCGGAAATGTGGAAGCCGCTCCTGGAGAAGGCATCCGGCAACACGACCACGCCGATCGTAACCGATCGCGGCGTCGAATATGTCGCCATTTGCTCGCAACGTCAGGTGAATGATGACGTCGCCGCCGCTGCCGTGTTCCGTGCCGAGGATATCGGTAAGGACAAGGCAACGGGTGTGAGCGCCAATGACAAGAAGTATATGGATGAGCTGCGCTCCAAGGCGCAGATCGTCTATCGCTGATTGACGATGTCACCGCGCTCTTCCCTCCCCCTCGCGCTCACGCAGGGGGATCCGGCTGGCATAGGTCCCGACATCACCCTCGCCGCCTGGCTTCGCCGCGGCGAGCTGGATCTGCCGCCCTTCCTGTTTCTTGGCGATGCCGCCGTGCTTGAGGCGCGAGCTTCTCAGCTCGGCCTGACCGTACCGCTTGCGACTGCCGATCCGGCGAATGCCTGCAATATCTTTCCCGATGCGCTGCCGATCCTGCCGATCGACGCTGGCATGGATATCATCGCCGGCGAGCCGCATGTGGCGACCGCAAAAGGTACGATTGCCGCCATCGAAACGGCCGTTTCCCTCAGCATGAGCGGCCGGACATCCGCAGTCGTCACCAATCCGATCGCCAAATCGGTGCTCTATGACGCCGGTTTCGGCTTTCCCGGCCATACGGAATTCCTGGCGGATCTTGCAACGCGCGCCACTGGAAAGCCGGTCATGCCGGTCATGTTGCTTGCCGGTCCCAGGCTTCGCGCGATCCCAGTCACCATCCATATTCCGCTGAAGGAGGTGCCTGAAACGTTGACCTCCGATCTGATCGCCGAAACCTGCCGGATTACCGATCACGACCTCCGCGTCCGTTTCGGCATCTCCAAGCCGCGCCTTGCCGTTGCCGGTCTCAATCCGCATGCGGGAGAGAATGGCGCGCTCGGCAAGGAAGACGACGAAATCGTACGGCCTGCGATCGACAGGCTCCGCTCCGAGGGCATCGACGCATTCGGGCCCCTGCCCGCCGACACCATGTTCCATGACGACGCCCGTCGACGTTACGATGTAGCCATCTGCATGTATCACGATCAGGCATTGATCCCGGCCAAAGCGCTCGGCTTCGACGATTCCGTCAATGTCACGCTCGGCTTACCTTTTGTCCGCACGTCTCCGGATCACGGCACGGCTTTCGGCATCGCCGGTAAAGGTATTGCCAAGGAAGACAGCCTTGTCGCTGCGCTGAAGCTGGCCAGCGAAATCAGCAGCACGACCGGAAACAACCCCTGATGGCCGCTCTCGATGGCTTGCCGCCCCTTCGCGATGTAATCCAACGCCACGGCCTCGATGCGCGCAAGGCGCTTGGCCAGAACTTCCTTCTCGACCTCAATCTGACCCAGAAGGTCGCGCGCACAGCCGGATCACTTGAGGGCGTCACCGTTTTCGAGGTCGGGCCTGGGCCGGGCGGACTGACGCGCGCCATCCTGGCGCTCGGTGCGGCCAAGGTCATCGCCGTCGAGCGCGATGCGCGCTGTCTGCCGGCGTTGGCCGAAATTGCCGATCACTATCCGGGCCGACTAGAGGTGATCGAAGGCGATGCGCTGAAGACGGATTTTTCCTCCCTTGCCCCGCAAGGGCCGGTGAAGATCATCGCCAACCTGCCCTATAATGTCGGGACGCAGCTTTTGGTGAACTGGCTTCTGCCGGCGCAATGGCCACCCTTCTGGCAATCCCTGACCCTGATGTTCCAGAAGGAAGTCGGCCAGCGGATCGTGGCGCAGGAAGATGACGATCATTATGGCCGGCTCGGCGTGCTCTGCGGCTGGCGGACAGAGGCCCGCATGGCTTTCGACGTGCCGCCACAGGCCTTCACGCCGCCGCCCAAGGTGACCTCGACCGTGGTGCATCTGACGCCGAGGGAAAACCCTATTCCTTGCGCCGTCGACAAGCTGGAGAAGGTAACCCAGGCCGCCTTCGGCCAGCGCCGCAAGATGCTGCGACAGAGCCTCAAGCCGCTTGGCGGCGAAGCCCTGCTGCTAAAGGCCGATATCGACCCGCAGCGCCGCGCCGAAACGCTTTCGGTAGAAGAATTCTGTCGGCTGGCGAATTGCCTGTAACCAGCTTTATAGCTTCGGCGTCTCTTCCAGCAGATCGCGGACGAAATCGAACATGCCATGCCGACGGTCGCGGCGCAGGCGCTCGGCCTTGACGATCGACTGAACCGCGTCGAAAGCAATGTTCAGATCGTCATTGACGATGACATAGTCGTATTCGCGCCAGTGAGCGATCTCGGCCCGGGAATTGGCAAGACGCATGGCGATGACCTCTTCGGAATCCTCCGCGCGGCGATGCAGGCGCGACTGCAGCTCCGTCATGGTCGGCGGCAGCACGAAGATGGAGACGACGTCAGCGGGCATCTTCTCCTGCAACTGCTGGGCGCCTTGCCAGTCGATATCGAAGAGCATGTCGCGGCCTTCCGACATCGCCGTCTCGACGGGCTCGCGCGGCGTGCCATAGAAATTGCCGTGTACCTCCGCCCATTCGAGCAGGGAGTCGGAATCGCGAAGGCGCTCGAACTCGCGCTGCGAGACGAAATGGTAGTGCACGCCCTCGATTTCGCTCGGCCTGCGCTGCCGCGTCGTGACGCTGACGGAGAGGCTCACCTGCTTGTCCTTGTCGAGCAGTGTGCGCGCGATCGTCGACTTGCCGGCTCCTGAGGGAGAGGAGATGGCAAGCATCAACCCCCGGCGGGCGATCGGAATGGATGTGGATGTCGCCGGCTTCATGGCCTACTCCAAATTCTGGACCTGTTCGCGGAACTGGTCGATGACTACCTTCAGCTCGATGCCGGCGGCAGTCACGGCCGCTGCATTCGATTTCGAACAGATGGTATTCGATTCCCGGTTAAATTCCTGTGCAAGAAAATCGAGTTTGCGGCCGACAGGGCCGCCCTTGGAGATCAGATCGCGTGCCGCGGCCATGTGGGCCTTCAGGCGATCGATCTCCTCCCGCAAATCGGCCTTGGTGGCGAGAAGGGCAGCTTCGGCGTGGAGCCGGTCACGGTCAAGGCCCGACGAGCCGTCCAGAAGTATCGAAACCTGCGTCGCCAGTCTCGCGGCAATTTCCTGCGGGGAACGGGACGGATCACGCTCGACCGTTGATGTCAGCGCCTCGATCGTCGCGACATGACCGAGCAGAACCTTGCCGAGTGCATCGCCTTCCTGCCGGCGCATGTCGCGGAGATCGGCGAGTGCCGCCTCGAGGCCGGCCATGATATCTGCGTCGCGCGCGGCGACGGCGTCCTCGTCTTCCTCGGCTTCCTTGAATTCCACCAGGCCGCGCACAGCCATCAGGCTTTCCAGGCGCAGCGGAGCGGGATCCACGATGCCGGCCAGCTGATCGCGTAGTGCCAGGACCGCCGTCAGCGCATCCTGGTTCACGACGACCTCGATACGGCTTTCTTCCACCGAGAGCGACAGGCTGACCTGAAGATTGCCGCGCGAGAGCCGATCCGCGATCGACTTGCGGACATCAGTTTCGAGGCGCTCCAGGCCCGGCGGCAAGCGCAGGCGGATATCCAAGCCCTTGCCGTTCACGGAGCGTAGTTCCCATGCCCAGCGGCCACGACCACTCGTTCCCTCACGCCGGGCAAAGCCGGTCATGGACTGCAACGCCATGCAAGCCTCCGATAGTTCCTATCCCCAATCCATCGAAAATCTTCGGATTACGGGCCAATGTAAAGTGAATCCACGCCGGGCACTCTATGCAGACCACGGCGCGGCGAGGATTAGTTGGTCTTCTTCTTCTGCTGCGTGCCCGAACCGGGGGCTACGGCAGCATCGTCGGGCTGACCATCAACGGCAATGGCGCTGGGATCTTCGCCCTTCTCGGCAACCAGCTTGCGCCAGCGCCTGACATTGGCATTGTGCTCGTCCAGCGTTGCGGCGAAGACATGTCCACCGGTGCCATCCGCCACGAAATAGAGGTCCTGCGTCTTCCAGGGGTTGGCGACGGCCTCCAGAGCATCCTTGCCCGGATTTGCGATCGGCGTCGGCGGCAAGCCCTTGATGAGGTAGGTATTATAAGGCGTGTCCTTCTTCAGGTCGGACTGGTAGATGGGGCGATCGGACGGCTTTCCTTCACCACCGAAGAGGCCATAGATGACCGTCGGGTCGGACTGCAGGCGCATACCCTTGCCCAACCGGTTCAGGAAGACGGAAGCGACATGGGCGCGTTCGTCCGCCACACCGGTTTCCTTCTCCACCATGGAAGCCAGCGTGATGAAATCCTGCTTGCTCGCCAGCTGGACGCTGGAATCGCGCTTCTCCCAAATCTGATCGACCAGTTTGGCCTGTGCCGCCGCCATCTGCTGAACGATTTCGGTGCGCTTGGTACCGCGTGTGAACTTATAGGTGTCCGGTCTCAGACTGCCTTCCGGCGGCAGGGCCGACGGCAGATCGCCCTCCAGCACAACATCGGCCTGCAGCTTGTTGAACATCTGCCGCACCGTAAGCCCTTCCGGCAAAGTAACCGAATAGAGGATCGACTTGCCGGACTTCAGCAGCTCCATGATGTCCTTCATGGAAGCGCCGGCCTTGATCTCGTATTCGCCGGCGCGAAGCGTTTCACCATCATGCAGATAGGTGGCCGTCAACCAGCGGAAGATGCGCTGATCGGTGATGATGTTATTGGATTCCAGGCGGTTGGCGATCTCGCTGAGGCCAGCACCATTGCGCACGATGAAATTGGTGTTGGTCGTCAGAGGACCGGGACCCTGATAGATCGAAAACGCGTAATACGCGCCGCCGATGGCGGCAACGGCGACGAAAACCGCAAGCGTCATCAGGAAGTTCAGGAAGATGACCATCTGGCTGCGGGCCTTGCGCGAACGCTTCGGCGGATCCGGAACACGCTCCGGACGCAGGGCTTCATTCGCCGATTTCGGGATAATCGGTCCTTTCTGCCCGTTCGGAGTTCCGTTGCTCTGGTTCGTATCGCTCACCGGCAATCCCTTCCTTTTTGTGATTGCCTGCTCTTTGGCCAAGCAATGCGGCAAAAAGCAGGTTCAGAAGATAAGGCGGAGCTCGAGGCTCCGACTTCGACCGATCAGGCGTTCCCGCACCACATTCCCGAGAAAGACGAAGGCGCAGCAACAATCAAGGATGCGGGCGAGATTGCCGCAAGGCACCCTCACCCCAACAGTTACGCGTTGTTATTAAGCCTCATAACGGCGCAGGACAAGCGACGCATTCGTGCCGCCGAAGCCGAAGGAGTTCGACAGCGCGACGTTGATTTCGCGCTTGCGAGCCTTATGTGGAACGAGATCGATGGCGGTCTCGCGTTCCGGATTGTCCAGGTTGAGCGTCGGCGGGGCGATATTGTCGCGAATGGCGAGCGTGGCAAAGATCGCTTCGATGGCACCGGCAGCGCCAAGAAGATGACCGGTTGCCGACTTGGTGGACGACATGGAAATCTTCGACGCGGCATTGCCGACCAGCCGTTCGACAGCGCCGAGTTCGATCGTATCGGCCATCGTCGATGTGCCATGGGCATTGATGTAGTCGATATCGGCAGGCGTCAGGCCGGCACGCTTCAGCGCTGATGTCATGCAGCGGAAAGCGCCTTCGCCGTCCTCGGACGGAGCAGTGATATGATGGGCGTCGCCCGAGAGGCCGTAGCCGACGACTTCTGCGTAGATCTTGGCGCCGCGCGCCTTGGCGTGTTCCAGTTCTTCGAGAACGACGATGCCGGCGCCCTCGCCCATGACGAAGCCGTCACGGTCGCGGTCATAGGGGCGCGAGGCCTTTTGCGGCGTATCGTTGAAGTCTGTCGACAGCGCCTTGCAGGCAGCAAAGCCTGCAAGCGAAATGCGGCAGACCGGAGCTTCGGCACCGCCTGCTACCATCACATCGGCATCGCCGAGCATGATAAGACGGGCGGCATCGCCGATCGCGTGCGCGCCGGTCGAGCATGCGGTAACGACCGCATGGTTCGGTCCGCGCAGCTTGTGGCGGATCGAGACCTGACCGGAGACGAGATTGATGAGACGACCGGGGATGAAGAAAGGCGAAATACGGCGCGGACCTTTGTCACGCAGCGTATAGCCGGCTTCGACGATGCCCTCGAGTCCGCCGATGCCCGAGCCGATCATGACGCCGGTGGCGATCTGATCCTCATCCGTTTCCGGGTGCCAGCCAGCGTCGGCCAGCGCCATATCGGCAGCGGCCATGCCATAGATGATGAAGGGATCGACCTTGCGCTGTTCCTTCGGCTCCATCCAATCGTCAGCATTGAACGTGCCGTCGGTACCGTCGCCGACAGGAATGCGGCAGGCAATCTTTGCCGCGAGGTCATCGACCTCGAATTCAGTTACGAGGCGGGCGCCGTTGTGCCCAGCGAGCAACCGCGTCCAGGACACCTCAGTGCCACAGCCCAAAGGTGATACCATGCCGGTACCCGTGATAACGACACGTCTCATCGCCCGCAGACCCCCGTCTTTTTATGATGATATGCGTATAAGCTTGCTTCGTCCGGCGGCGCCGGACGAAATAGGGCGGACTCTTCAGCCCGCCCCGTCAAAAAGCGCAAAAGATTAGGCCTGAGCCTTCTCAATGAACTTTACCGCGTCGCCGACCGTCAGGATCGAGTCAGCAGCGTCGTCCGGAATTTCAACGCCGAATTCTTCTTCGAAGGCCATGACCAGTTCGACGGTGTCGAGCGAGTCCGCACCCAGATCGTCGATGAAGCTTGCGCTTTCAACAACCTTGTCGGCGTCAACGCCAAGATGATCAACAACAATTTTCTTTACGCGTTCTGCGATATCGCTCATGTCGGTTTCCTCGACCTTATATCCTGATGAGAATGCCTTGTGACATCCCTACCCTAATTCAAACCTGCAGCATCTGTTCCGACGCCGCTGGCAAACCCGTTCAACCCGGCATTGAGATCCGGTCCAGCGCCTTGAATGTGGCCCAGTCCGCCTGAATTTTCCGGACGACTGTTCACAGTCATGGCCCGCTTAACACGGTTTAAGTCCGTCGCAAAGCCAGAAAATAGCCGGCTCCGGGTTGCTCAACATGCTATTGGCGGGAAAGTTCCCCCCAACAGCAATTCCTTTAGATCATCGCCATGCCGCCGTTGACATGGATCGTCTGCCCCGTGACATAGCTCGCCTCCGAGGAAGCGAGATAAGCAACGGCAGAAGCGACTTCCTGACCCGTGCCCATACGCTTCATGGGGATCGCCCCCATGATGGCTTCTTTCTGCTTGTCGTTCAGCTTGCCCGTCATCGCGCTTTCGATGAAGCCGGGGGCAACGCAGTTGACCGTGACGTTTCGCGTTGCGATTTCCTGCGCCAGCGACTTGGTGAAGCCGATCATGCCCGCCTTGGAGGCGCAGTAGTTGGCCTGGCCCGGATTACCCGTCACGCCGACGACGGAGGTGATGTTGATGATGCGGCCGTAGCGGCGGCGCATCATCGGATGGGTCAACTCCCGCGTCAGGCGGAAGACGGCGGTCAGATTGACTTCCAGCACGGCGTCCCAGTCCTCGTCGCTCATGCGCACGAAGAGGCCGTCCTTGGTGATGCCGGCATTGTTGACCAGGATATCGACGCCGCCGAGCTCCTCTTCCGCCTTGGCGCCGAGTGCCTTGACTTCGTCGCGGTCCGACAGGTTGGCCGGGAAGATCTTGACGCGATCGCCGAGCTCGGAGGCCAGCGCCTCCAGCTTTTCGACGCGCGTGCCGTGCAGGCCGACGATGGCGCCCTGCTTGTGCAGGAGCCGGGCAATTTCTTCACCGATGCCGCCGGATGCGCCGGTTACCAGGGCCTTGCGGCCGGTCAAATCAAGCATATGTGTCCCTCGTTCCTTGAATATATCAGCCGAGCAATGCGGCAAGCGCCGTATCTATATCTGCAGCATTGTTGACGGCGATGCCGTTGACCGACTTGTCGATGCGGCGGGCAAGACCCGTCAGCACCTTGCCGGCGCCAATTTCATACAATGTTGTCACATTGTTGGCGGCAAACCATTCCACCGTCTCACGCCAGCGCACCTGGCCGGTAACCTGCTCGACCAGCAACCGCGCAATCTCATCAGCATCGGTAACCGGAGCCGCCTTCACATTAGCGATAACAGGCACGACCGGGTTGGCCTTGGCGACGCCGGCGAGCGCCTCGCGCATGGCGTCGGCAGCCGGAGCCATCAACGCAGAATGGAACGGTGCGGAGACGGGCAAGAGGATGGCGCGCTTAGCGCCCTTGGCGGTCGCAAGTTCCGCTGCCTTTTCGACCGGGGCTTTCTCGCCGGAGATAACGATCTGGCCGCCACCATTGTCATTGGCGATCTGGCAGGCGCCGAGTGCAGAAGCCTCCTCGCAAACGGCGACTACATCGGCATGTTCAAGGCCGATGATCGCGGCCATGGCGCCGACGCCGACGGGAACTGCCGCCTGCATGGCGTTGCCGCGGATGCGCAGCAGCCGCGCCGTATCGGCAAGCGAGAAGGTGCCGGCGGC
Source organism: Martinezella dioscoreae (assembly GCF_009176305.1). Lineage (GTDB taxonomy): Bacteria > Pseudomonadota > Alphaproteobacteria > Rhizobiales > Rhizobiaceae > Rhizobium > Rhizobium dioscoreae. The sequence goes on from NZ_BLAJ01000003.1 coordinate 118,507, forward strand.
ACAGAGCGCGGAGTATTCGCCGAGCGAGTGACCGGCAACATAAGAGACCTTGCTCTTCAGATCGAGGCCGCGAGCCTGCAGCACGCGGATGACTGCGAGCGAGACGGCCATCAGCGCAGGCTGCGCATTGGCCGTCAGCGTCAGCTTGTCTTCCGGGCCGTTGAAGATGACGTCGGAAAGCTTTTCACCGAGCGCTTCATCGACTTCCTCGAAGACGGCGCGCGCCTCGGCGAAATTGTCGGCAAGATCCTTGCCCATGCCGACGGCTTGGCTGCCCTGGCCGGGAAATGTGAAAGCAACAGTCATTATAAAGCGTCCTTTTGGGGGTCGTTTTGCTTCCCAATGACATTGTTTGCAGCGGAGTCAATAGTGCAAGCCCCGCAGCCACAGGCTTTTGCACCCGCGAAGCGCAATGATTTTTTTCTTGCGCTCGCTCAGATCGGGCCTAAATTTGCGCGACCTCATTCATTTTGACCTTCTCCCATCCCCAAGGTTTTCCCATGAAATATAAGAGATTAGGCCGTACCGATATTTCCGTTTCGCAGATTTGCCTGGGCACGATGACCTGGGGCACGCAGAACAGTGAAGCCGAAGCCCATGAACAGATGGACTATGCTGTCCAGAAGGGCATCAATTTCTTCGATACCGCTGAAATGTATCCGACGACGCCTGTGGGGCCGGAGACTCAGGGCCGCACCGAGGAATATATCGGCACCTGGTTCGAGAAGACCGGCAAGCGTAGAGATGTCGTGCTCGCCACCAAAGTCGCCGGGCCGGGCCGCGAATATCTGCGCGGCGGACAGGGTCCGGATGCCGCCAATATCAACGCAGCTGTCGACGCCAGCCTGAAGCGGCTGAAGACCGATTATATCGACCTCTATCAGGTTCACTGGCCGAACCGCGGCCATTTCCATTTCCGTCAGAACTGGCGTTATAATCCCTTCAACCAGGATCGCGAGAAAGTCGTCGCCGAGATCACCGAAATCCTGGAGACGATGGGCGAGCTGGTGAAGGCCGGCAAGATCCGCGCCGTCGGCCTCTCGAACGAGACGACCTGGGGTATCCAGAAATATCTGACGATTGCCGAGCAGAAGGGCCTGCCGCGCGTCGCCACCACGCAGAACGAATACAATCTCCTCTACCGCCATTTCGACCTCGATCTGGCTGAACTGTCGCATCACGAAGATGTCGGCCTGCTCGCCTATTCGCCGCTCGCTGGCGGCATCCTCACCGGCAAGTATGTCGGCGGTGCCCGTCCGGCCGGCTCGCGCGGCTCGATCAATCTTGATATCGGGGGCCGCCTGCAGCCGCTGCAGGAGCCGCCGGTTAAGGCCTATCTCGAGATCGCCGCCAAATACGGTATTGACCCGTCGAAACTGGCGCTGGCCTACTGCCTCACCAAGCCCTTCATGACGTCCGTCATCATCGGCGCGACGACGATGGCGCAGCTTGAGACCGACGTGGCCGCCGCTTATGTGACGCTACCCGAGGAGGCACTGGCCGAGATCGAGCAGGTGCACCGGAAATATCCGATGCCTATGTGAGAAGCCTGTCGATAGGATTCAAAAGGATAAACGGGCAAGTTTGCCCGTTTATTCGGCCGTTACAGCGGAAGCACTGCAGCAGATTTCGCGAACGTAGTCGTTGCCATGAGTGATGATGGCATTGAGAGGGATTTTTTTACTCCCTATCAGGTGTCGATATACCAGCGGAGCGATATTTTTGTCGTAGACGTCCTTAATGGTAAGGGCATACCGCCCCTGCGCGGTCAAATGCACCGCCATAGGAGGGTTTGCCCCCTTGGCCAACTGTATGGCTGTCGTCAACGAGGGATCGACGAATATTTGGATATATTGTTTGCCAAAGCGATTTTCCTCGAATTCGCGCACCCACACCGACGTCTGAAGCATATAGCCGGACTTTTTGCCGATCGACACACGATACCAATCGCCGATGCTCTTTTTGATCGTCAATTCGCTCCCATTCGGGAAAGTCGCAATCGTCTTGGCGCTCATGTTCCGGCTGGTCTTGAGCAGGGCCGCTCCTGCGTCGTCTTGAACAATGCCGTTTCTCGGGATTGGAACTTGCAGAAGCGGCGACTCCTCGTTCAGTGGCTGAGTTGCCTTACGCGCTTCAGCACTCGCTGCCGGAGCATTGTTAGACGACGACTTTGCTGCGAACTCCTGAATCTCCTGGTATGACACGGTCGTCACTCGAAACTGTGTCATTTCGCTCGATGACAGATAACGAATATCGTTGCTGTCATATTTGAGCGTGAGCTGCAGCAAGCCCGGGTCAATGCCCATTTCGTTCATATAGGCAATCACGTCAGCTGTCTGCCGTTGGACGGCTGCTACGGCAGTCTCGACATCCATTCCTTTTGTATCGCTGACCGAAGACTTGTGAACGCCGATCGAGCCCGGTTCGGCAAACCGGCCCACTCCGCCAAGAAAGGACAAGGAACAAGCCGAGGAGCATTCGGCGCTTCTTACAGCGAGAGTGCTGAGCCCCAGAGATCTTATCAGCCGGCCCAGTTCCAATGCCTTGGATACATTGCCGCCGCCGCTGTCGAAGCCGACGTAGATAGCGTGGCTGGAAACAGCCTTATCGCGGAATAAGCTCAAATCATCGTCGGCTTCGAAACTGCCAATTACCGCAATGTAGGTAATTCCATCATCCGCAGTTCGAACGTCGTAGCTCAGCCGCGCCGCGGCATTTTGCGCAAGAAGCGCGAAACCCAGAGCAAAACCCAGCAAAGCAAAGCTTTTCTTCACAGCCCACCCCCAAATTGCAGCCAAGCCATGAATTCCATAGCTCCAGGCGCTTCACAAGCCATGATTGCAGCCCACATTCGAAAGATTCGGCCTTACCGATGAAATGAAAGCAGGCTCATATGGCAGCGGGAAAAAGCCATGCTTACGGCAAGCGGCCTATTGCTTTGTCTTCGGCGCAATCGCCAATTCGGAACCATAAGCCGCCTTCAATTCCTCCTGCCCCTTCACACGGTCCACGGACTTATGAAGCAGGATCGAGCGATAGCCTTCCGAACTCCGCCCCTCGATCAAGGTGACATCGGCGTTTCCTGGATTGTCCGAGCGCTCGAACCAATCGACAGGCTGATGCAGGAAATTCATCTCGAAGGCCCGGTTGGTCACGCCATGGCCGACGATGATGACATTGTTCTTTCCGTTTTCGGCGTCGCGCATGACGGTCTGCAGGAACAGACGGACACGCTGGGCGACATCGGCACGGCTCTCGCCGTCCGGCGGCCGTGCGTAGAACTTGCCGTTATTGTTGCGCAGCCTTGCCCATTTCTCGAACTCATCGGGGAATTTCCGCTTCTGTTCGGCATGATCGTATATTTCGGTGAAGAGGCCGAAGTCCTGCTCACGCAGGAGATAATCCTCTCTGATATCTCCGATGAGTTCGGCGGGCAGAACCTCCAACAGGGCATCCTTGCTCTGCCGCGTCCTCAGGAAGGGCGAATACCAGACGCTCAGCTTGCGCAGTTCGGCTGATGGCAGCCCTTTCAGATAGGCTGATACCGCCTCACCCGCCTCCAATATCTGTCGATAGCCCCATTCCGTCAGGGGCACATTATGGTCGCCGAATTGCCGATAGGCCTGGTCATCGATATTGCCAAGGGATTCGCCGTGCCGAACGAGAAAGATGCGCATGAATCGTCCCTGTTGCTGCAATTCGCATTCCATCATATGGGAGAGCGCGGCGGGTGCAACGCTGCGGCGGATGGGAGCTCGCGATTTGGCCCAAGCATCGACGGCGCTCACGGGCAAAACGGCATAATTTCGCCCCTACCCTTGCCTTTCGAAGAAAAATCCGTATAAGCCGCCCTGTTCGCAACCCGGTCTTCTGGCTGGTGGCTGAACGGAGGGCCGGTTTTCCAATAAGGGGAATCGTTCGGAACGGAAGCGTTCCAGCCTCCCGTGTCTCCGCTCTCGACCGTCTCGGAAACGCTTTTCTTGCTTGGGTTTACCCTCTCAGGAGCAGTCGTTGAGGCTTAGCCGCCGAATATCGGGTTCAGACCAACGCAAGAAAGGCAAAGCTATCCATGGCTCTTTACGAACATGTATTCCTTGCCCGGCAGGATATTTCCGCTCAGCAGGTCGACGCCCTCGTAGAACAGTACAAGGGTGTCATCGAAGCTAACGGCGGTAAAGTCGGGCGTATCGAAAACTGGGGCCTCAAGTCCCTCACCTACCGCATCAAGAAGAACCGCAAGGCTCACTACGCCCTGATGGATATCGATGCTCCGGCCGCTGCGATCCAGGAAATGGAACGCCAGATGCGCATCAGCGAAGATGTCCTGCGTTACATGACGATCGCTGTTGAAAAGCACGAAGACGGCCCGTCTGCCATGATGCAGAAGCGCGACCGTGACGACCGTCCGCGCCGCGATGGCGACCGTCCGGAGCGCAGCTTCGGCGATCGCGGTCCGCGCCCGGATCGTGGTGACCGCGAAGACCGTCCGCGCCGTCCGCGCGAAGACCGTGCATAAGGAGTTCTGAGAGATGTCTGAAGTTTCTTCCGCACCGGTCCGCCGTCCGTTCCATCGCCGCCGCAAGACCTGCCCGTTCTCGGGCGCCAATGCGCCGCGCATCGACTACAAGGACGTTCGTCTCCTGCAGCGCTACATTTCAGAGCGTGGCAAGATCGTTCCGTCCCGCATCACGGCCGTTTCCCAGAAGAAGCAGCGCGAACTCGCCCAGGCGATCAAGCGCGCCCGTTTCCTCGGCCTGCTGCCCTACGTCGTCGCCTAATAGCGCGCCTGACGCAGAATGAATTTGAGGGAAGGCAGCGATGCCTTCCCTTCTCCCTTTCGCGATGGGCGCGGATCGGAACCTTGAAACCCCATGTTGGGGACGGCTTTCAGCCTGCGTGGCGAGGGCATCCTCTAACTGCTCGATACGAAGCAGGACAGCGACGTGAAGAAGTTGAACGCAAAAGAGCTTGGCATCGGCGCACTCGCCGGTCTGACCGCCGCTTTACTATTGTATGGCGCGATGGCGCCGACATTTTTTGCGATTTTGCTGCCTGTTCTATCTCTTCTTGCGATCCTGATTGCCGGCCTTGGTTGGGGCAACGCCGCAGTTATCACCGCCGTCGTGGCCGCCGGTGTTTTCGGTACTGTTTTTCAGTCGATTAGTTTCGGGATCTCGGCAATCCTGGTGACGCTAATCCCCGCATGGATTAGTCACCTCGCCAACCTAGCACGTCCGGCGTCGGAAATTGGCGGCCCAGATCACTTGATCGCCTGGTATCCGCTCTCCGATATAATGCTATATCTCTGCAGCTTGACTGCAGCGACTATCGTCATAACGCTCACAATCAATGGCTACAATGCCGGTGACGTTGGCAAGGCGTTCGACACCTATATTGCCGCAGTGACTCAACAGTCTCCCGATCTTCAGCTTGACCCGATTGCAATCGCAAAGATGAAGTCGGCGATGTTCTACATGGTCCCGATCCTTTCGGGCATGATGTGGACATTGATGGAGTTCGCGGCATACTACATTGCGACCCGCGTCGTCTCGGCTTCTAGCCGCAATCTACGCCCCCGCGAAGATATCCCCTCGTCGCTACGCATGAATCGCAATGCGATCTTTATCTTTCTCGTGGCGATCGTCGCCGTCTTCTTTGGCGGTGTGATCGGTCTCATCGCCGCTCCTATACTTGGCGCCTTTGGAGCGGGCTTCATAGCTTCTGGTTTTGCGTCGCTGCATTATCGGACTCGCGGCAAGGACTGGCGCATACCCGCGTTGATCCTCTGCTACCTAGCGACTGTTTTCACACTGCCGCTCTTCATCATCCTTGTTCTCGGCCTCTACGATACGCGCAAGGCGATATCGCTGACCCCGAACAAGAATGTCGATACATCCAAACCAACTGACACGAAAATCTGACATCGAAAGGAACAAGAAAATGGAAGTCATTCTTCTCGAGCGTATCTCCAAGCTCGGCCAGATGGGCGAAGTGGTAAAGGTTCGCGACGGCTTTGCCCGTAACTACCTGCTGCCGCTCGGCAAGGCGCTGCGCGCCAACGCCGCCAACAAGGCCCGCTTCGAATCCGAGCGCGCAACGCTCGAAGCCCGCAACCTCGAGCGCAAGAGCGAAGCCCAGAAGGTTGCCGACGTTCTCGCCGGCAAATCCTTCATCGTCGTTCGCTCGGCCGGCGAAACCGGTCAGCTCTACGGCTCGGTCGCTGCTCGTGACGTCGTCGAAATCCTCGCTGCCGAAGGCTTCACCGTCGGCCGCAGCCAGGTTCACATGAACACGCCGATCAAGGCCATCGGCCTGCACAACGTCACGATCGGCCTTCACGCCGAAGTCGAAATCACGATCGAACTCAACGTTGCACGCTCCGCTGAAGAAGCCGAGCGTCAGGCCAAGGGCGAAACCCTCACCTCCGCCGACGCCATCTACGGCGTTGACGAAGACGCCCTGCGTCCGGAAGACTTCTTCGATCCGGAAGCTGACCGCGACGGCGACGAAGAAGCTTGATCTTCAAGCCTTTTTCGTAATTTCTAATGCAAGAAAGCCTGGGTCCTCCGACCCAGGCTTTCCTGTTTTCTGACAGAAGATGGAGCGAACGCCCAGGTCAGTCGTTATCCTTGATTTCCGGCAATGGAGCCGAATCCTTGTCGATCGAAACGACGACGGACATGCCGGGCGCCAACTGGTCCGCCAGAGGCTGCCCATCCTCGATTTTGATCCTGACACCGAGACGCTGGGCGACCTTGGTGAAATTGCCCGTGGCATTATCGGGTTTGATGACCGCAAATTCCGAGCCAGCGGCCGGGGAGAAGCGCTGGATGCGGCCCTTGATCTCGCGATGTCCTAGCGCATCCACGGAGATGGTGGCGGGCTGATCGAGCTTCATGCCATCAAGCTGGGTTTCCTTGAAATTGGCGATGACCCAGACGTCCTTCGGAACGAGGTTCATCAGCTGCGTGCCGGGCGTCACATATTGGCCAAGACGCACGCCGATCTCGCCGACGCGGCCGTCCTGCGGCGCCCTGATGGTCGTATTGTCGAGATCGATATCGGCAAGCTGCACGGCCGCTTCCGCGCCGCTGACACCGGCTTCCAGCGAAGCGCGGTTGACGATGATCGTCGTCAGGTTCTGCTGGGAGACATCGAGAGCGGCCTTTGCCTGATTGACCGATGCCTGCGCCTGCTGCAGCGTCGCCTGCGCCTGCTCGGAATCGCTTGTCGTCGAGACGCCTCTGGAGACGAGTGTCGTGACGCGATCGAAGGCAAGCTGGGCACGCTTCAGCGCTGCATTGGCGCTGTCGATCTGCGCCTGGCTGGAGACGATGCCGGCCTTGGCGGCCTGCTCCTGCTGCTGCGAATTGGCGAGTGCGGCCTTCTGTCCGTCCAGCGTCGCGTGGGCCTGCGCCACCTTCTGCTTGTAGATGCGGTTATCGATCTGGGCGAGCACATCGCCCTCCTTGACGAGCTTGTAGTCCTTGATCGGCACGTCGGTGATATAGCCGCTGACCTGCGGGCTGATGGTCGTGACATAGCCTTTGACATAGGCGTCGTCCGTGGTTTCGACCGCGGTCTTGAACGGCGGTAGATGCCAGGCGTAGAGCACCAGCATGACGCCGCCGATACCGGCGAGCACGGCGATGACTTCGATGGGGGAGCGAACGAGCCTCGACATGGAGCTATTTCATATCCTCATGGGTTGGATGTCGCGACCTCTACCCGATCGCCAGCGAAGCGAGCCCTGACGACGCGGAAGAGAACATGGATTGAGAGGCCGGCAAGTGACAGGAAGGCGATTACGGCGGCAGTGAAGAAGGCATCTCCGTAGGCAAGCATATTGGCTTCGCGGCTGACCTGCGCGCCGAGCAGCGCCAGCCCCTCCCCCTTCAGCAGCGCGCTATCCCCAATCACCTTGCCATAGGAGGATGAAAGCTGGCTGACGCGTGTGGCCACATGCGGATCCGTCAGCAGCACGCGCTCGGTCAGGACGGCCGAATGGAACTTCTCGCGAATGGTGATCAGCGTGCCGTAGAAGGCCGAGCCGACGAGGCCGCCGATGCTTTGCGTGAAGGTGAAGACGACGAAGAAGGTCACCAGATAGGGCGGGCCTTTGGATATAGCCTCCTTGAAGCCTGCCGACATGGATGGCGGCAAGAAGAGCGCCGCGCCGGCCGCCACCAGGGCCTGGCTGAGATACATCTGCTCGGGACGGGTCAGGTTCGTCACCTGCGAATCCATCAGCGAGCCCACCCCCATCAGAATAAGCGCGATGAACTGGATCTGCCACGTATAGCCATAGCTCATGAACACGGTGCAGATGAGGCCGCCGATGATCGAGAAGGCGAGGATGATCCAATAGAGCAAGGCAAGCTGGTCATAGAGCAGGCCGACCGCATTCTGATAGAAGGTCATGATGACGGAGGTCTGCTCGGCGGCAATGATGCGGAAGACCAGGAGGATCGCCGTCAGATGCAGAATTTCCGGCCGAAGGAGCCAGCGAACGTCGATCAAAGGCGTCGACCGTCTCAGTTCGACGACGATGGCAACGGTCAGGGATGCGACGGCAATAGCCAGAACGACGCCGAGCCATGGCACCTCCAGCCACCAGTAGAGGCGCCCGACCGATAGGGCGACGGCAAGACAGCCGAAACCGATCGCGACAAGAAGATAGCTGAAGATATCGCCCAGCACGATAACCTTGACGCGCGGCGGCGGCGTCAGCGGCAGCAGATAGATGATCGGCATGACGAGGAGCGCCAATGCCATTTCAAGCGTATAGAGGCCGCGCCATTCGCCATAATCGAGTAGCGAGGGCGACACGAGACGGGTGATGGGAGCGGCAAGCAGCGTGTTCATCATCGCCAGGCTGACGCCGATCGTCATCTTCTTCGCCGGCTCGAAGGCCTCCAGCATATAAAGAAAGCCAAGCGTCGACAGAGGCGCGCCGGCAATCCCGCTTAGGAAGCGGACGACGATCGCAGAATGCAGGTCGGAAACGAAAAGATTGAGCAGCGAGGCGAGCACGAAGCCGAGAATGCTGACCTCGGCGAAATTGCGCACGCCATATTGAAGGCGGATCTTCACCAGCGCGATGGCGAGGCTGACATTGGGCGCCATATAGGCAGCAGAAAGCCATGCCGACTCTGTGGTGGTCGCCGCGATGGTTCCCTGAATTTGCGTAAGGTTGGCGAAGGCGAGATTGAGACCGAGGCCCTGCGTCAGGAAGAACATGACGGACGCCGCAATATAGAGCGGCACTTTCCAGCCCGGCATAGGCGGTGGAGCGGGTGGGACGGCGTTGGCTTCCGCATTGGCGACCGGGCCCGGATCCCCGCTCATGCACTACCTCATGATTTGCCAATATTCTGAAGATTGGCAGTCATGGCACGGATAACTTTCAGCGCCATGCCGACATCCTCGTCCGAAATCCCCTCCAAGATATCCGCACGCACACTGGTGGCAAGAGCCTCAACCTCGGCGGCAACGACTTTTCCTGATTCCGTCATGAAGATCTGCTTGGCGCGGCGATCGGATACGGCGGCGCGGCGCTCAATGAAATTCTGCGCCTCCATGGCATCGAGGATGCGCACGAGCGTCGGCGTTTCCAGCTCCAGCTCGTCGGCAAGCTCCCTCTGGTTTATTCCGTCCCGGCGGGAGAGCTTGCGAAAAACCCTCGCGCGGGAAAGGGTCATGCCGTGCTCTCGAACGAGAGCGTCGAAAGCCGCCCTCAGCTTGCGATTGAACGCGGAGAGATCGTCGAAGAGTTCTTGTCTTGATGGCGCACCTGGCATTATTGCAACTTTATACTATTAGCATCCTACCCTAATTTAAGGGGAATACCCGGATTTTCCCAGTTTTTCAAGCAGGATAGCCGCAACAGTTGATGCGCGCAGCGAAAGACCGGCTAAAATGTTCCCCACAGATAGTTTGCATAAGTGATTCGTGTGTCGATCTTTGCGTTGCAAAGTGGCCACAAGGGATTTTTTACGTGGCGGAAACTTGTCCCTGTGGACGAGTGGAACAACGTTGATAGGTCGGTATGGCCATCCGTTTGCACGGTTGACCATGACATCGGAACATCGCAAACCAGACGACACCCTAAAGCATGAAGAGATGGAAAATGAACGAAGCTGCGCGCAAGCTTGCCGCCATTGCTCCCGCCGACCAGCATTATCGCGAAGCGCCCAATAACATTGAGGCGGAACAGGCTCTGCTCGGTGCCATCCTCGTCAACAACGATGCCTATTATCGCGTCTCCGATTTCCTGAAGCCGATCCATCTCTACGAGCCGCTGCACCGGAAGATCTTCGAAGTCGCCGGCGATATCATCCGCATGGGCAAGACCGCCAATCCTGTGACCATCAAGAGCTTCGTGCCGGCTGACGAGAAGGTCGGCGACATGACGGTCGCGCAATATCTCGCGCGCCTCGCCGTCGAGGCCGTGTCGATCATCAACGCTGAAGATTACGGCCGCGCCATCTATGACCTGGCGCTGCGCCGTGCGCTGATCACCATCGGCGAGGACATGGTCAACATCGCCTATGACGCGCCGCTCGACATGCCGCCGCAGACGCAGATCGAGGATACGGAGCGCCGGCTGTTCGAGCTTGCCGAGAATGGCCGCTACGACGGCGGCTTCCAGTCATTCAACGACGCCGTGGCACTGGCGATCGACATGGCGGCCGTTGCCAAGGAGCGTGACGGCGGCCTCTCCGGCATCTCCACGGGCATCCACTCGCTTGATAGCAAGATGGGCGGCCTGCAGCGCTCCGACTTGATCATCCTTGCCGGCCGTCCCGGCATGGGCAAAACCTCGCTTGCCACCAACATCGCCTATAATATCGCCGCCGCCTACGAGGGCGAAGTCCAGCCCGACGGCTCGATGAAGGCAAAGAACGGCGGCGTTGTCGGCTTCTACTCGCTGGAAATGTCATCGGAGCAGCTCGCCACCCGTATCATCTCCGAGCAGACGGAAGTCTCCTCCTCGAAGATCCGCCGCGGCGACATCAACGATGCCGATTTCGAAAAGCTGGTGGCCTGCTCGATGATGATGCAGAAGGTGCCGCTTTATATCGACCAGACCGGTGGTATTTCCATCGCCCAACTCGCCGCCCGCGCCCGCCGCCTCAAACGCCAGCGCGGCCTCGACGTTCTGGTCGTCGACTACGTGCAGCTCATGACCGGTTCGAAGAAGTCGGGCGAAAACCGCGTTCAGGAAATCACCGAGATCACCACTGGCCTGAAGGCGCTCGGCAAGGAGCTCAACGTTCCGATCGTCGCACTCTCCCAGCTCTCGCGCGCGGTCGAAAGCCGCGACGATAAGCGCCCCCAGCTTTCGGACCTTCGCGAATCCGGCTCGATCGAGCAGGACGCCGACGTGGTGCTCTTCGTGTTCCGCGAGGAATATTATGTGAAGAACCAAGAGCCCCGCGACCCGAACGACCCGAAATATGCGGAATGGGAAGCGCTGTTCGACCGCGTGAAGGGCACGGCCGATGTCATCATCGCCAAGCAGCGTCACGGACCGACGGGCACGGTGAAGCTCGCCTTCCAATCGGAATTCACCCGATTTGCCGACCTCGCCGACCCGTCTTTCACGCAGTACGAAGAACATTGACGCTTGCCGCGTCAATGTTCCGCTGGGATGAGAACCGCTTCGCACTTTGCCGGAAAGGCTTCAGAGTCCCGCAGCCCTCAGCAAAGCCACCGTCGCAACGCCGACGATAACGCTTGCCAGCAACGGCAAGCGGCGAGAGACGATTGCGGTGACCATGCAGGCCAGCGTCTCCGCCCAGCCGGTGGCAAAAGCTGTGGGGGCAATGACAGCCATCAGCACGGCCGGTGGAATGGCTTTGATTGCGGTTTGCCGACGCTCGTCAAGCTTCACGTAGCGAATCAAGACGAGACCGCCAACACGGGTGAAGATCGTTGCGGCAGCCATGGCGAGGATGGCGAGCAGAGTGTTGAAATCGAGCGTCATGCCGCTTGCTCCCGCGCTCTGCCCTTCCAGAAAGCCATTGCCAGTCCCGCCAGCGCGCCGGCTGCAATATGCCAGACACCGGGCACGAACTGGTGGACAGCAACGGCTGCAATTCCGCTTGCGGCAAGCACCGCGCCGGTTTCCGGTCCTTTCCAGAAGCCCATGACCAGCACGATGAAGACGGCCGGAAAGGCGAAGTCGAGACCGATGACGGCGGGATCGCCGAGAAAAGCGCCAAGCAGAGCACCCGCAAGCGACGAGCCGACCCAGGCCAAGTAAAATGGCGTGACGATGCCCGCATACCAAGCGGGCGTGAGCCGCATCGTGCCGGCGCGGAACTCCGCCATGGCCCAAATCTCGTCGGCGAGAAACAGCATGGCGAGATAGCGTTTGATGCCGGTGAAAGATTGCATCTTCGTGCCGATCGAAGCACTCATCAGCAAGTGCCTGACATTGACGAGCAGGGCCGCGATGCCAGCACCCATCCAGCTTGCGGGATGTGTCCAGATATCCATCGCCACGAATTGCGAGCCGCCAGCAAAGACGAGCGCGCTCATCAGTGTGGTCTCCAGCGGCGAAAGCCCCTTGGTCGCCGAAACCGCGCCGAACACGAGGCCGATCGGCAGGACGGCAACGATCAGCGGAAGAATGGCACGCATCCCGGCTTTGAATTCGCCGGCCGGCCGGCTTTGCTGCAACATTGGCAACCTCCACTTCAACAATGACGGAGGGGTAGCCGACGGCAGCCGGCGCTGTATTGAACGAAAGTGATCAGACGCATTCCGGACAGAAAGCCGTTTCGCAATTGGAAATGCGCTAGGCAGTAGTGACGATTTAACTATCGCAGCCAAATGATTATGGCAGCGATGATGACGAAGCCTCTGAAATTGGCGAGCAACTTGTCGTATCGGGTGGCAACGCGGCGGAACTGCTTGAGCTTTGCAAAGAAGCGTTCGATGAGGTTGCGCTCTTTATAGAGCCGCCAGTCGCAGCGGTGCGGGCGGCGGCGCTCCGGCCGCGGCGGAATGACGGGGGTGGCACCAGCGTCCAGAATGGTGTCGTGGAAGTGTTCGGCATCATAGGCTCTGTCTGCGATGACGTGGCCGGGGTTGAGGCCATGGAGCAATTCCCTGCCATAAATCACATCGCCACGGTGTCCCGGTGCAAGGACGAAGCGCACCGGTAGCCCCAAAGCATCGACGACGGCGTGGATCTTGGTGCCTAGCCCGCCGCGTGAGCGGCCAAGGCCCTGGGCGTCCGCTCCCCCCTTTTTCGCCGGGCGCCAGCGGCTTGAGGCTGGGCACGGATGGAGGTGGAATCGATCGAGACCCAGTCAAGGTCCGCTTCTCGCGCTAACGCCTCGAACAAACTTTCGAGGACACCCATCTCGATCCAGCGGTAATAGCGCCGCTTGACGGTCTGGTAGTCGCCATAGCGTTCGGGCAAATCACGCCAACGTCCACCAGAGCGGGCCATCCAGACCAGCGCCTCGACGAACCGTCTGTTGTTGGAGCGTGGACCCCGACGCCCCTTGCGCCCGCCTGGCACAAACGGCTCGATCCGAGACCACTGTTCCCCACTGAGCCTATCGATATCCATGACCGACCTCCAAAAGTCAGCCTTGAATCTGATTTGCTCCTAATTGGGAATCCCAAACCCTTAATTCGTCACTACAGCCTAGCCGACGCGGAACTGGCCCGGGGTGACGCCGGTGCGCGATTTGAAGTGGCGCGTGAAATGCGCCTGATCGGCAAAACCACATTCCATGGCAACATCGGCGGGCATGCGGCCCTCCCTGAGCAATCGGCGGGCAACGATGACACGCCGGTCAGTCAGAAAGGCATGGGGCGTAATATGATACTCCCTGCGGAAGGCGCGAATCAGGTGCGCGCGGCTCAGGCCTGCGATCTTGGCCAACTCCTCCAATCCGATATCGCTGTCGAAATTCTCAGTGAGATAATCGCGGGCGCGCACGACGGCGCTACGCTCCTTGGTGTCGACGGGAAGGACGATCGTGCTACCATAGCGCGCAAAGAGGGCCGCCAGCACCGAGAACATGCCTTCATCGGATTCCAGCGCACCGGCGCCGCTCTCGAGTGTGCGATGCGCCTTGTGGAAGGCGCTTGCAAGCTGCGGATCGCGCAACAACGAACTGGCGAAAGATGGCGTCGCATTGAAGGCTTTGCCCGTGACGTCTTCCAGAATATCGACGAAGAGCTTCGTGTCCGGGTAGATCATGCGGTAGCGATAGCCTTCGCCGCCCGGAGCGCCGTCATGCACTACTCCAGGATTGATCATATAGAGATCGCCCGGTCCGGCTTCCTCCCGACTGCCGAGCAGCGTGGTGATCTGGCTGCCTCTTTCAATCGTCCCGATGCTGAAGGTGTCGTGCGCATGCGGCGCATATTCATGCGTCACGAAGCTTGCGCTCAGGCATTCCATGTCACGAAAGCGACCGTCTCGCCAGAAGCGGGTCGATTCCACCTTGGCAAGCGGCATGGCGTCAGCCGCCTCTTTCTGCGAAACGTTCTGCATCCCCGAAGATTAGCGCGCCGGCTCCCGCGCGTCTTGAACAAAAGTGATCGCATGTGGGAAAGGCTGGCATCCACCCGTCCGCGCTTTTTTTGAGAAGGTGTGGTCGGATCCGTCGTTCCGCTGGACGATCCCAAGATGAAAACCTAAAAAGCATTTAGGCCCAAACTCGCCTTTTGGAGGAGAAGGAAAATTGAAACGCATTGAGATGACGGTAAGCGGCGGCTGCCAGTGCGGTGCCGTGCGCTATCACGCAACTGCCATGCATGATAATTCGCATCTCTGCCATTGCCGCATGTGCCAGAAAGCCTCCGGCAACATCTTTGCCGCGCTTGTCGCCGCGCCTGATGATGCGCTCACCTGGACGCGCGGCAAGCCGAGCATCTGGAAGAGTTCTGAGCTTGTCGAGCGCGGCTTCTGCGCCAATTGCGGCACGCCATTGTTCTTCCATCACCTCGAAAACGGCCGCACCAACCTGATGATCGGTTCGCTTGATAATCCGCATGCCTTCCCGCCGCATGCCAATACCTGCACCGAGAATATGGTGACATGGTTCGATACGATCACGGGCATAGAAAATACCGGCGTGACTGAAAATAACGGCGCCGATTGGGCTGCGGCGATCAAGACGAGCAACAACCAGCATCCTGATCGCGATACCGCCTCATGGGCGGTGAGAAGGCGTGACGACTGAGCCTATTCCGGCGATCGCCAGCGGGGCACGATGCCGCTGTTCCGAAATAGCCATCATCCCGGAAACTAAAGCCTACGACAGCCTGCCTTCAAGATGATGCGCACAGCGTGCCTGAAGGCCTGCCCTTCAGCTCATTCGTGCCGCAAGCAGCCTGTTGGTTTCCGACCTTTAGCCGGAAGCTGTCGTCAGAAATGTGGCGGCAGTTTCTGCCTAATTCCGCATACATGCATCGCAGCACTTTTTCTTTTCATCGACGGCCAGTATCCTGACCCAAGCCAAATCACTTCCGGCCACTTCCTTGTTTAGGGCGCCCCATGACAGATAATTTCAATGACGACGATGCTTTCGCTTCCGCCGGCCTGCGGCTGACGGTGGATCTCGGCGCGCTCGTCGAAAACTGGCGCGACCTCGCGCACCGCTCGGGGAAGGCGCGCACGTCAGCCGTTGTCAAGGCCGATGCCTACGGGCTCGGGATCGAGGATGTCGGCGAAACGCTTTACGCTGCCGGGGCGCGCGATTTCTTTGTCGCCACCGCCGATGAAGGCGCGACCTTGCGGCTCTACGCGCCCGAGGCGCGCATCTTCGTGCTCAGCGGCATCTGGCCGGGCATGGAGCGCCGGTTCTTCGAAAACGACCTCGTACCCGTCATTGCTTCGGAAGAACAGCTGACCTTCTGGATGTCGGTTCTGTCTGATTATGGCGATTATCCCTGCGCACTGCAGGTCGATACCGGCTTCAACAGGCTCGGCCTGCCGATGGATGATGCGATCGCGCTTGCCGATGACGTCTCGCGTCCGGCAAGCTTTGCGCCGGTTCTCGTCATGAGCCACCTCGCCTGCGGCGACGATCCTTCCAACGCGATGAACGGGCAGCAGCTCGAGGCTTTCCGCAAAGTCAGTGCCGCCTTCGAAGGCATCGAGGCGAGCCTTGCCAATTCGGCCGGCATCTTTCTTGGGGCCGACTATCATTTCGATCTCACCCGCCCCGGCATCGCCACCTATGGCGGCGAGGCAGTGCCGGGCATGGCCAATCCGATGCGCCCGGTAGCGACGGCGGAGGCTCGGATTATCCAGACCCGCTCGGTCAAGGCGGGCGAAACGGTGGGATATGGCCGCGCGCTTCAATTGACCCGCGACAGCCGACTGGCGATCGTCTCGGCAGGTTACGCCGACGGCTATATGCGCAGCCAGTCGAGTGCCGGCGTGCCATTGCGCCAGACCGGTATTGCGGGCGGTCACGGCTTCATAGCCGGCCATAAGGTGCCCGTTGCCGGCCGCATCACCATGGACCTCACCATCTTCGATGTCACCGACCTGCCGGAAAACCTGGTCAGAGCTGGTGACTACATTGAACTTTTCGGCAGCAACATCTCGGTCGACGAGGCCGCAAGGGCGGCAGGCACGATCGGCTACGAGATGCTGACCAGCATGGGGCTGCGGCACGAACGCCGGTATATCTCGGAAGAGACCGAGGAATAGCCCGGCTACGTCTCAGGATAGTTAGCGCGCACTGATCGCCAACCGAACGCCAAGCGCCACGAACAACGTGCCGAGACCGCGATCGAGCCAGAGGCCGAGACTGCGATTGCGCCGGAGAGCCTCGCTCAGGCGGCCGCCGAGCAGGATCAGCGGCGGTTCAATGAAGGCGGCGACGACAATGATCAGGCTTCCATGCAGCAAGAGCTGCGCCCAGACCGGGCCGGCGCCTTCGACGACGAATTGCGGCAGGAAGGCCAGGAAGAAGATGGCGACCTTCGGATTGAGCAGCGAGACCAGAATACCTTGGCGATAGATACGGCTAAAGGGCAAGGATTTGCCGGCTTCCTTGATCCATGCGCTCTCGCCCTTCGAGCGCAGCGCCTGGATGCCGAGCCAGATCAGATAGGCCGCACCGACCCATTTGACGGTCGAGAAGGCCAGCGCGGAGGCGGCAAGGATCGCCGACAGGCCGGCGGCCGCCATCAGTACATGCAGGCATGCGCCGCTCCAGATGCCGAACAGCGCTGCAAAGCCGGAGCGCATGCCGCTTCTGATCGTGTGACCGAGAATGAAGGCGATATCCGGCCCCGGCGACAGATTAAGGAGAATCGCAGCAGTCAGAAAGCCCATCCAGTGCGCAAGCGAATAGTCAAACATCGGTCATCATCCATAAAACCCGGCATAAAGGCTGACACGATCGCCGTTGATACGGAAATCATTAGTTTTGATAGGCCGGGAAAGACATTATCTGACTGCCCAAGCGATTCGTCGCGAAAAGCGAAGCATTTGAACTTGAGAATAGCATCCTATGGCTAAGGCCCGCACACAATTCATCTGCCAGAACTGCGGCACGGTCCACAATCGCTGGGCCGGCAAGTGCGACAGTTGCGGCGCGTGGAATACCATCGTCGAGGAAGATCCGATGGGCGGAATCGGCGGCGGACCAACGAAGACGCCGCGAAAGGGCAAGCCGGTCACGCTGACCACGCTTTCGGGTGAAATCGAGGAAGCGCCGCGCATCCATACCGGCATATCCGAACTCGACCGCGCCACCGGCGGCGGTTTTGTGCGTGGCTCGGCCGTTCTCGTCGGCGGCGATCCTGGCATCGGCAAGTCGACGCTGCTGATGCAGGCGGCAGCGGCCCTCGCCCGGCAAGGACACAAGATCGTCTACGTCTCCGGCGAAGAGGCCGTGGCGCAGGTGCGCCTGCGCGCCCAACGGCTGAAGGCGGCCGATACCGAAGTGCTGCTCGCCGCCGAAACCAATGTCGAGGATATCCTGGCAACGCTGGCGGAAGGCAAGCGGCCGGATCTTGTCATCATTGATTCCATCCAGACGCTGTGGAGCGAGCTTGCCGAATCCGCACCCGGCACGGTAACGCAGGTGCGTACTGGCGTGCAGGCGATGATCCGCTTCGCCAAGCAGACGGGAACTGCCATGGTGCTGGTCGGCCATGTCACCAAGGACGGCCAGATCGCCGGGCCGCGCGTCGTCGAGCATATGGTCGATGCCGTTCTCTACTTCGAAGGCGATCGGGGCCATCATTACCGTATCCTGCGCACGGTGAAGAACCGCTTCGGTCCGACCGACGAGATCGGCGTATTCGAAATGTCCGACGCCGGGCTTCGCGATGTGCCCAACCCATCCGAACTTTTCCTTGGTGAACGCAACGAAAAGTCGCCAGGCGCGGCCGTCTTTGCCGGCATCGAAGGCACGCGTCCGGTGCTGGTGGAGGTGCAGGCGCTCGTCGCGCCGACATCGCTCGGCACGCCGCGCCGCGCCATCGTCGGCTGGGATTCGGCGCGCCTTTCCATGATTCTCGCCGTTCTGGAAGCGCATTGCGGCGTCAGGCTCGGTCAGCACGATGTTTACCTCAATATTGCCGGCGGCTACCGCATTTCCGAGCCGGCTGCGGACCTTGCGGTCGCTTCTGCACTGGTTTCCTCCCTGGCCGGTCTTGCTCTGCCCGCCGATTGCGTCTATTTCGGCGAAGTCAGCCTGTCGGGCGCCGTCCGGCCGGTTGCGCACACCGCCCAGCGCCTCAAGGAAGCCGAGAAGCTGGGATTTTCCGCGGCCGTTCTGCCTGCCGCTTCCGCCGATCTGCCAAAGGGCAATGGCGGACGCTGGAGCGAGATCGACAGCCTACCGGATCTGGTGGCGCGCATTGCCGGATCGAAAGGTGCGCTCAAGCGCGCGGAAGACGAAGACTGAGCCTTACTTCAGCCGTTCTTGGCGAAGAAGAGGCTCATGAATTGAGGCCGATGCCGACCATGAGGTCCGGCAAGTCTTGAAGTGGATTATAGATGCCCATTACGATTTTCGACGGTATTGTTATCGGCGTTCTTCTCTTCTCCGCCATTCTGGCCATGGTTCGCGGCTTCTCACGCGAAATTCTCTCGATCGTCAGCTGGGGCGGCTCCGCAGTCGCCGCATACTATCTCTATCCGCTGCTCGTTCCCTATGCTCTGCAATACAAGGCCGACACCAAGATCGCCACGATTGCGTCAGCCGCCGTCATCTTCCTGCTGGCGCTCATCATCATTTCCTTCATCACCATCCGGATTGCCGATTTCATCATCGACAGCCGCATCGGCGCGCTCGACCGCACGCTCGGCTTCCTCTTCGGCGCGGCACGCGGCCTGCTGCTGATGGTCGTCGTCGTTGCCTTCTGGAACTGGCTGGTGGCACCGGCCGCACGTCCGGACTGGGTCAATAACGCCAAGTCGAAGCCTTTCCTCGATTCGATGGTGGAGAAGCTGACTGCGGCGCTGCCCCAAGACATTCAGGCAAGGCTGCCGGCCGAAATCCTCAACAAGATCGCGCCAAACCAGCAGCAACAGCAGCAGCAGGGAAGCGGCGACAACGCCACGCCGAACGATACCGCGCCGTCGGATGACGCACCGGCGCCGCAGACAAACAATTGACGGTGCGTTTACAGGCTTGACCTGCCGCCCGAGAATCGCCATTTGAGCGGCGTGACAATAGAAGATCCGGCCCGATATTTTTTCCGGCCGGATTTTAAGTTATTTTAACGGTCACTCGTGACGCCGCCCCGATCCGCCCACGTTGAGAGCAAAGGCCCGCAGCCATGAACCATTCCGTTTCCTTCGAGGACGATATCGACGGCGACACGCTGCATGAAGAATGCGGCGTCTTCGGCATCCTGGGGCACCCGGATGCGGCAACACTGACGGCGCTCGGCCTGCACGCCTTGCAGCATCGCGGCCAGGAAGCGGCCGGCATCGTCTCCTTCGATGGTCAGCGCTTCCACTCGGAGCGGCGGATGGGTCTGGTCGGAGACCACTACACTGACCCGGCCACCCTCGCCCGCCTCCCCGGTGACCGCTCGATCGGTCATGTACGCTACTCCACCACCGGCGAGACCATCCTTCGCAATGTCCAGCCGCTGTTTGCCGAGCTGGAAGTCGGCGGCATCGCCATTGCCCATAACGGTAATTTCACCAATGGCCTGACCATGCGCCGTCAGCTGATTGCCGATGGTGCCATCTGTCAGTCGACCTCGGATACCGAAGTCGTGCTGCATCTCATCGCCCGCTCCAAGCATCCCTCCTCCTCAGATCGTTTCATCGATGCTATCAGGCAGATGGAAGGCGGCTATTCGATGCTCGCCATGACGCGCACCAAGCTGATCGCCGCCCGCGATCCGATTGGCATCCGGCCGCTGGTCATGGGCGAACTCGACGGCAAGCCCATCTTCTGCTCGGAGACCTGTGCTCTCGACATCATCGGCGCAAAATATGTCCGCGACGTTGAAAACGGCGAGGTCATCATCTGCGAGATCCAGCCTGATGGTTCGATCACCATCGACGCCCGCAAGCCGGAAGTTTCACAACCCGAGCGTCTCTGCCTGTTCGAATATGTCTATTTCGCCCGTCCCGATTCCGTCGTCGGCGGCCGCAACGTTTATGTCGCCCGCAAGAACATGGGCATCAACCTTGCCAAGGAAGCGCCTGTCGCGGCCGACGTGGTCGTGCCGGTGCCGGATGGAGGCACACCGGCCGCCATCGGCTATGCGCAGGCAAGCGGCATTCCCTTCGAGCTCGGCATCATCCGCAACCATTATGTCGGCCGCACCTTCATCGAGCCGACGCAGCAGATCCGCGCCTTCGGCGTCAAGCTCAAGCATTCCGCCAATCGCGAAATCATCGCCGGCAAGCGCGTGGTGCTCGTCGACGATTCCATCGTGCGCGGCACGACATCGGTGAAGATCGTGCAGATGATCCGCGATGCCGGCGCCAGCGAGGTGCATATCCGCGTCGCCAGCCCGATGATCTTCCATCCGGATTTCTACGGCATCGACACACCGGACGCCGACAAGCTGTTGGCAAACCAGTACACGAGCCTGAAGGCCATGTGCGAGTATATCGGCGCGGATTCGCTGGAGTTCCTGTCCATCGATGGCCTTTACCAGGCTGTCGGCGGCGAGCCGCGCAACAATGCGCAGCCGCAGTTCACCGACCATTACTTTACCGGTGACTATCCGACGCGTCTGCTCGACAAGGAAAGCACCAGCAACGTGCGCAAGCTCTCCGTCCTCGCGAGCAACGGCTGACAAGCCCAAGTAACGGCTGACAGGGGCGCCCTGCCCCTTTCTCTTTCCACGCATTCGGATCAAGGCAGCATGAGCGTCAATCTCAAGGACAAGATCGCCCTCGTCACCGGGGCATCGCGCGGTATCGGCTATTTCACGGCACTGGAGCTGGCCAAGGCCGGCGCGCATGTGATCGCCTGCGCCCGCACGGTCGGGGGCCTTGAGGAGCTTGACGATGCCATCAAGGCTGCCGGCGGCTCGGCGACCCTTGTGCCCTTCGATCTTGCCGACATGAATGCCATCGATGCGCTCGGCGCCTCCATCTACGAGCGCTGGGGCAAGCTCGACATCCTCATCGCCAATGCCGGCGTGCTTGGCGTGATCTCGCCGATCGGCCATGTCGAAGCCAAGGTGTTCGAAAAGGTGATGACGATCAATGTCACCGCCACTTGGCGGCTGATCCGCTCCGTCGAGCCGCTGCTGATGCGCGCCGAGGCGGGCCGCGCCGTTATCCTCTCTTCGGCCGCCGCCCATCGCTGCCGGCCATTCTGGGGTCCCTACTCCGCCTCCAAGGCCGCCGTCGAGGCGCTGGCCCGCACCTGGGCCGGGGAAACGCAGAGCACGCCGCTGCGCATCACCAGCGTCGATCCGGGCGCTACCCGCACCGCCATGCGCGCCCAGGCCATGCCCGGCGAAGATCCGGATACGCTGCCGCATCCGCGAGAGGTCGCTCAGGCGATCCTGCCTCTGGTCGGCCCCGACGTCACCGAAACCGGCAAGCTTTTCGTCGTGCGCGAGAACAGGCTCGTCGACTATCGAATGCCGGAATAAAAACGTCTCAGCCTTTACGTGAGACACCTTATCCCTACTTGACCAAATTCATCCGGCGCGCGATAAAGCCGCCCATGAAAACGGTTATCTGCATTATCTGCCGGAAGATTATTCGCTAGCGTTTCGCTGGCCTGGCCGTTTTCGTCTCCCAAAATCCAAGATGACAAACGTCCGGCCGGCCGGTGACGGTATTTTTTCGGATTATGCCTTGGGAGAGTGACATGGCCGCCGAGCCGCAATTGAAGTTCTACAACACGCTGACGCGCGAAAAGGCCGATTTTCAGCCGATCGACCGCAACAACGTCGGCATGTATGTCTGCGGCCCGACGGTCTATGACTTCGCCCATATCGGCAATGCCCGCCCGGCGATCGTTTTCGACGTACTGTTCCGACTGCTGCGGCATGTCTATGGCGAGAGCCGTGTCACCTACGTCCGCAACATCACCGACGTCGACGACAAGATCAACGCGCGCGCACTGCGCGACCATCCCGGCCTGCCGCTGAACGATGCGATCCGCCTGGTGACGGAGAAGACCGAACGGCAGTACCGCGAAGACACGACGGCGCTCGGCTGCCTGGAGCCATCGGTGCAACCGCGTGCGACCGACAATATCGCACAGATGATCGCGATCATCGAAACGCTGATCACCAAGGGCCATGCCTATCGGGCCGCCGGCGAAGTGCTGTTCGATACCAAGTCGATGGCCGATTATGGACAGCTTTCGAAGCGCAATCTCGACGAGCAGCAGGCCGGCGCCCGCGTCGCCGTCGACGAGCACAAGAAGAGCCCCGGCGATTTCGTTCTGTGGAAACTTTCGGACGAGAACGAACCCGGCTGGGAAAGCCCCTGGGGCCGCGGTCGTCCGGGCTGGCATATCGAATGCTCGGCCATGAGCGGACGCTATCTCGGTGATGTCTTTGACATTCACGGCGGCGGCCTGGACCTGATCTTCCCGCACCATGAAAACGAAATTGCCCAATCGCGTTGCGCGCATGGCACGCATGCCATGGCCAATGTCTGGATGCATAACGGCTTCGTGCAGGTCGAAGGCCGCAAGATGTCGAAATCGGAGGGCAACTTCGTCACCATCTACGAGCTGCTGCAGACGGAAAAGCTCGGCGGCCGGACCTGGCCGGGCGAGGTGCTGAGGCTTGCCATGCTGATGACGCATTATCGCGAGCCGATCGATTTCTCTGTGAAGCGTCTGGAAGAGGCCGAACGGCTAATTGCAAAATGGCCGGCTGTCGACCTGAGCGGGGCGGCTCCAGATGAAGCCGTGCTTGCCCCGCTCGGCGACGATCTGAACACCGTTGCTGCCATTCAGGCGCTCCATGCCCTAGCACAGGCCGCCAATGCCGACGCCAGCCTCCTGCCGGTGTTCGCGGCCAGCGCCGATCTTCTCGGCCTGCTGCCGAAGAAGGCGGAGATGGACGAAGCTGTGGTCGCGGAGATCGATACCAAGGTACGTCAGCGACTGGAGTTGTTGAAGGCAAAGAACTTCGCCGAAGCCGACAAGCTTCGCGAGGAGCTGACGGCCATGGGTATCCAGCTCAAGGATGGTAAGGATCCAACGACGGGCGAGCGTATCACGACTTGGGAGATCAAGCGGTGAGTCTGGTTACCCCCCTCTGTCACTTCGTGACATCTCCCCCACAAGGGGGGAGATTGGGGGAGTTTGCCGACCGCTCTAGTTCCAAGCTGCCTTCTATTTCCGCAGCAATACGTTTCCGCCTGCGCGGGAAAGAAGATGGAGGGCTAACAGCTCGCCGCGAACAATCTCCCCCCTTGTGGGGGAGATGTCACGAAGTGACAGAGGGGGGTACTTTGCCGCATACTCCAGTCCCGCCGAAAGCCCGAAGCAATGCACGCCGCATGCGCAAGGTCATGACGGATACGGAACTGCGTCTATGGAACGAATTGCGTGCCCATCGCCTCATGGGCCTCGGCTTCCGCCGCCAGTTGCCCATCGCTGGATATATTGTCGATTTCGCATGCCCTGCCGAAAGGCTGATTGTCGAAGTCGACGGCTCCCAGCACGGCAATGATCGTGATCAGACCTATGACCAGATTCGCACCCGCCGCCTCGAAGCCGATGGCTGGACTATCCTGCGCTTCTGGAATGACGATGTCCTGAAGGATATCGATAACATCTGCATGCATATCCTGATCGTCAGCGGAAAGGATAAGTTATGACCGTCTCGACCTACACCGGCGGCTGTCAGTGCGGCGCGGTTCGCTTCCGGGTGCGGGGCGGACTGAAGGATGCGTCGATCTGTCATTGCCGCATGTGTCAGAAGGCTTTCGGCGCCTACTACGCGCCGCTGGTCTCGACGCGTGGTGCCGAGCTCGCATGGACACGTGGCGAGCGGAAGCTGTTCCAATCGTCCAATTATGTGAAGCGCGGCTTCTGCGGGGATTGCGGAACGCCGCTGACCTATGAAGCGCCCGATGGCATTGCAATCGCGGCTGGTGCTTTCGATAACCCCTCGCAGCTGCCGCCTGTCGTCCAATATGGCACGGAAGCCAAGATCGGCTTCGTCGATCGGCTGCATCTGCTGCCCGGACACTCGACGGAGGAGGATGCCGCGCAGGCGCCCTTCGTATTGAACATCATATCCAACCAGCATCCCGATCACGATACGGCAACGTGGCCACCGGAGAGCAGCAAATGACAATGGCAGCGGGATATAGCGGCGGATGCCAATGTGGCGCGGTTCGTTATCGCACCGCCGGCGCGCTCGGCTATCCGCATCTTTGTCATTGCCGCATGTGCCAGAAAGCATCCGGCAATTATGCCCTGCCGCTGGGAAACGCCAAACGGGCCGATTTCGAGCTGACACGCGGCGAACCCTCATGGTTTCATTCGTCCGATCTCGTGCGCCGCGGCTTTTGCGGCACCTGCGGCACGCCCCTGTTCTATGATGTGCCCGGCACGGATTCCATCAATGTGACGCTTGGTTCACTGGATGAGCCAACGCTGGTCCAACCCGTCGCGCAATCGAACCGCGCGGCAAAGATGCCCTGGTTCCATGCACTCGATGCGCTGCCGATGGAACCGGACGAGGATAGCTCGGACCGTGCGATATCGATCAAGCTGTCCAATCATCAGCATCCTGATCACGATACCTCAAGCTGACCAGAGGAGAAGAGCCATGAGTGAAGCTACCAGAAGCGGAGGATGCCAATGCGGCGCGGTACGGTTTCGCATCCGCGGCCAGCTCGGCCGCCCCTCAATCTGCCATTGCCGCATGT
The DNA here is from genome assembly GCF_009176305.1 of Martinezella dioscoreae. GTDB lineage: Bacteria > Pseudomonadota > Alphaproteobacteria > Rhizobiales > Rhizobiaceae > Rhizobium > Rhizobium dioscoreae. The sequence continues at coordinate 143,837 of NZ_BLAJ01000003.1, forward strand.
GCCAGAAGCAGTTCGGCAATTTCTTCTCCGCGCTTGTTACCGCCCCTGAAGACGGCGTGGAATGGACGCGCGGCGAACCGAGCTATTTCCAGTCTTCCGTCAATATCGACCGCGGCTTCTGCAAGAACTGCGGCACGCCGTTGACCTACCGTCATCCGGGCGGCCTTGAAATCGCCATCGGCGCCTTCGACGAGCGCGACGATCTCGCCCCGCAGATCCAGGTCAACCATGCCTATCGACTGCCTTGGGTAGAGACGATTTTCGAAAAGCCCATTCATCAGGATCCAGATTTCTATTCGCGGCAGGAGCAGATCATTTCCTTCCAGCATCCCGATCATGACACTGATGTCTGGCCGGCCGAGGGGCTGAAAATATGACCGAAGTCCTGCGCACATTCTATCCGGAGATCGAACCTTACGCCTCCGGCCATCTCGATGTCGGCGACGGTCATGTGATCTATTGGGAACGGGTGGGAACGCCCGGTGCCAAGCCCGCCGTCTTCCTGCATGGCGGACCCGGCGGCGGCATTTCGCCCAGCCATCGCCGCGTGTTCGATCCGGCGCTTTACGACGTGACCCTATTCGACCAGCGCGGCTGCGGGCGCTCGACGCCGCATGCCGGCCTTGAAGCCAATACGACCTGGCATCTGGTCGACGATATCGAGCGGCTGCGCAAAATGGCCGGCGTCGAGAAATGGCTTGTTTTCGGCGGCTCCTGGGGCTCGACGCTGGCGCTCGCCTACTCCGAAACACATCCGGATCGGGTTTCCGAACTGGTCGTGCGCGGCATCTATACGCTGACGAGAGCCGAACTCGACTGGTATTATCAGTTCGGCGTCTCCGAAATGTTCCCTGACAAATGGGAGCGCTTCATCGCCCCTATCCCACCGGAAGAGCGCCATGAGATGATGGCCGCCTACCATCGGCTGCTGACGCATCCCGATAAGGCTGCCCGCCTGGAAGCCGCGAAGGCATGGTCGATCTGGGAAGGCGAGACGATCACGCTCCTGCCGGAGCCGGCCGTCAGCGCCCAGTTCGAAGATGCGGAATATGCGCATGCCTTTGCCCGCATCGAGAATCATTTCTTCGTCAATGCCGGCTGGCTCGAGGAAGGCCAGCTGCTGCGCGACGCCTACAAGTTAAAAGACATTCCCGGCGTCATCGTCCATGGGCGCTACGACATGCCCTGTCCGGCGCGATATGCCTGGGCGCTGCACAAGGCTTGGCCGAAAGCGGAATTTCACCTGGTCGAGGGTGCCGGCCATGCTTCGTCGGAGCCTGGCATTCTCGATCAGCTAATCCGCGCGACGGACAGGTTTGCCGGGAAAGTGTAATGCCGAATAAGGCCACTCACCCTAGCCCTCTCCCCGCATGCGGGGAGAGGGAACAAGCTCACAAGCCCCTTCGCCCCGTGTAAACGGGGAGAAGGTGGACTCGAACGGTTTCGCAAAGCGAAACCGAGAGAGGACGGGTGAGGGGCATCCCACTATCAAACCGGTTCGCCGGAGGAAACAGTATGACACGCGAAAAAATCTATCTCTTCGACACGACGCTCCGCGATGGCCAGCAGACGCCTGGCATCGATTTTTCCGTCGAGGATAAGATTGCCATTGCGACCATGCTGGATGAGTTCGGCCTGGATTATGTCGAAGGCGGTTACCCCGGCGCCAACCCGACCGATACGGCCTTCTTCAACGAGAAGCGCACGACATCGGCCTCCTTCGTCGCCTTCGGCATGACGAAGCGCGCCGGCATCTCCGCCTCCAACGATCCGGGCCTTGCAAGCCTGCTGCAGGCAAAGGCCGACGCCATCTGCTTTGTCGCCAAGAGTTGGGACTATCACGTCAAGGTGGCGCTCGGCTGCACCAACGAGGAAAATCTCGAAAGTATCGCCGAAAGCGTCAAGGCTGCCGTCGGCGCCGGCAAGGAAGCCCTGGTCGATTGCGAGCACTTCTTCGACGGCTACAAGGCCAATCCGACCTATGCGCTTGCTTGCGCCAAGACGGCCTATGATGCCGGAGCGCGCTGGGTCGTGCTCTGTGACACCAACGGCGGCGCGCAGCCGCCGGAGATTCGCGCCATCGTCGAGGCCGTCATCGCCTGCGGCGTTCCCGGGCACTGTCTCGGCATCCATGCCCATAACGACACCGGCCAGGCGGTCGCCAATTCGCTCGCGGCGGTCGAGGCCGGCGTGCGGCAGATCCAGGGCACGCTGAACGGCATCGGCGAGCGTTGCGGCAATGCCAACCTGATCACACTGATCGCGACCCTGGCGCTGAAAAGAGCTTATAGCGAACGCTTCGAAACGACGATCGACGCCGAGCGGCTGGTGGGCTTGACCGGCCTTTCGCATGCCTTCGACGAGCTTCTGAACCGCTCACCCGACCATCAGGCGCCCTATGTCGGTGCCTCCGCCTTTGCCACCAAGGCTGGTATCCACGCCTCGGCGCTGCTGAAGGACCCGCGCACCTACGAACATGTGCCGCCGGAAAGCGTCGGCAACTTCCGCAAGGTCATGGTCTCCGACCAGGGCGGCAAGTCGAACTTCATCAATGCGCTGAAGCGGCGCGGCATCGAGGTCGGCAAGGACGATCCGAAGCTCGACCAGCTGATCCACATCGTCAAGGAACGCGAAGCGACAGGCTATGCTTACGAAGGCGCGGATGCGAGCTTCGAACTTTTGGCGCGCCGCACGCTCGGTACCATCCCGGAATTCTTTGCGATCGATGGTTTCCGCGTCATGGTGGAACGCCGCTTCGATTCCCACGGCCGGGTGAAAATCGTCTCGGAAGCCGTCGTCAAGATCATCATCGATGGCGAAACCATCATGTCGGTTGCCGAGGGAGACGGCCCGGTCAACGCACTCGACCTGGCGCTGCGCAAGAATTTCGGCGAATACCAGCACGAGATAGACGATCTGGAACTGGCCGACTTCAAGGTGCGTATCCTCAATGGCGGCACGGAGGCCATCACCCGAGTCCTAATCGAATCCACGGATAGTGACGGCGTACGCTGGTGGACAGTCGGCGTCTCCGAAAACATCATCGACGCGTCGTTCCAGGCTCTGATGGATTCCGTCATCTACAAGCTGATGAAAAACCGGCATATGGCAGGCAAGATTGCGGCGGAGTAATCCGCCGCCCATCAAAAAGCTTGACGATGCCGTCAATGAAATGAATTAGCCATGCCGCATGCATTGGAGTAATCCCGTCTCAAATGACAGAGAATGACGGGAAAATTCATGGCCACTGACGCGGTCAAACCTGAAATCAAGAACAACGACGCTATCCGCGGCTTCGGCTTTGCGATGACGGCCTATCTCTTCTGGGGCGTTCTGCCACTCTATATGAAGGCGCTGGCGCATATCCCGGCTTTCGAGGTCATCGCCCATCGCATCGTCTGGTCAGTTCCCGTCGCCGGCATCGTGCTGCTGGCGCTCGGTCGCCTGGGCGACGTGAAGGCGGCGTTTCGCAACCCGCGGACAATCGCCATGGCATCGCTGACGGCAGCGCTTGTCACCATCAACTGGGGAACCTATGTCTGGGCCATCGGCGCCGGCCATTCGCTCGATGCGGCCCTCGGTTACTTCATCAATCCGCTGTTCAGCATCGCGCTCGGCGCCATCCTACTCAAGGAAAAGCTGACGCCGACGCAGATCGTCGCGATCTGCCTTGCAGCCGCCGCCGTCATCATTTTGACGGTGAAAGCCGGCACCCTGCCCTGGGTCGCGTTGTCGCTGACCTTCTCCTGGGGCTTCTATGCCTTTTTCCGCAAAACCCTGCCTGTTGGAGCCAACCAGGGCTTTTTCATCGAGGTGCTACTGCTCTGCATCCCGGCAGCATTTTACATCCTCTATCTGGAAGCGCGCGGCGAAGGCCACTTTTACCAGACCGGCCTTTCGGATACCGGGCTCCTGCTCGGCTGCGGGCTCGTGACGGCGCTGCCGTTGATGATCTTCGCCAATGGTGCGAAGCTTTTGAGGATGTCGACCATCGGCATCATGCAATACATCGTTCCCACAATGGTCTTCCTGATCGCCGTTTTCCTGTTCAAGGAACCCTTCGGCACGACGCAGCTCGTTGCATTCTCGCTGATATGGGCCGGTCTCGTGCTCTACAGCTGGTCGATGCTGCGTCAGAGCAGAGGAGCATAACCAGGCGATATGGTTAGCAAATCGCTATTTGTGGCGGTTTGGCTTTCAAGAAAGCCGTGAACCGCCTCGTCCCTTGTCATCACGCAGCCCTAAGCGAAAACCGCTGCTCGTTTGCCGGAACAGCTTTTAGAGCTTGGAAATCACGGCCTCTTCTCCGCCGCGGTCGCCGCGCGTCTCTGCGGCATGCTTGCGGATCGCCGGAATGATATCGGCCACCTTGTCGATCACAAGCGGCTGGACACGATGGGCGGTATGGATGAAGCCCTCGTCCCGCATATGACGGACGATTTCCATCATCGAATCCCAAAAGCCGTTGATATTGGCAAAAACCATCGGCTTTTCGTGACGGCCCAGCTGGCCCCAGGTCATGATCTCGACGATCTCCTCCAGGGTGCCTATACCGCCCGGCAAGGCCACGAAAGCGTCGGCGCGCTCGAACATGCCATGTTTGCGCGTATGCATGTCCGGCGTTATGATGAGTTCGTCGAGCTGACCGAGCGAGTGGCGCGTCGCTTCCATATCGACCAGAAATTCCGGAATGATGCCGGTGACCTGACCGCCGTGCGACAGCACGCCGCTTGCGACAGCGCCCATGATGCCCTTCGTTCCGCCGCCATAGATCAGGCGCAGGCCGTTTTCGGCAATGCTTTTGCCGAGTTCGCGGCCAGCGGCCATGTAGGAAGGATCGCGTCCCGGCTGTGAGCCACAATAGACGCAAATGGTTCGAATTGGCGCGGAATCGTCGGTCATGGATGCAAAGAACTATGCTGCAGGTGCGCAGTCAAGATTTTTCAAAGGAAAACTTGTGCCGGGACATGCGAAAATGGCTGAGAAAGCTTGTAAAAGCAGGCGAAATCGCTAGCAATTTCAGGAGTTGCGATGACTTCGCCGCGTGGAGATGAATGATGATGAAGAACCGTGCCGGTTGGCTGGCTCTGTTGGTGTTGGCAATTGCGACCTTGTTGATGGTCTTCTTCGTGATGCCGCGCATCAACGGTGACAAGACCCCGATCGGCAACGTGGTCAATCAAGCCAGCAACGCGGTGAAAAATACGATCGACCAAAACGCGCAGAAGGCGGGCGAGGCCGCCGAGAACGCAACCAAGGCCACGCAGAATGCCGTGTCGACCGCCGTCAATACGGCAGACCTCGCGAAAAAGCTGACCGACCTGACGGGCGCGGCAACTGCTTCGCTGGCCGATTTGAAGGCGCTCTTCAAGGATGGCAATGCACCGGCCCAGGATGCCTTCACGGCTGCGAAGACAAAGGCGATTACTGCCCTGCAATCGATCGTCGGCTTCGCGCTTCCCGAAGGGATCGACGCAACGACAACGGGACTCGTTAAGAAAGCGCAGGACAGTGCAGGTAAGGCGCTCACCATCATCCAGTCTCTTCCCGAGAATGCTGCCGAAGCCAGTGCGGCGATCGACAAGGCTCTTGCAACGCTGACAGGGCAACAGGCGCCCGGGACCAACTCGGCTGCCAATCCTCGCGTACCATCATTCGATGTATTGCGCGTCGAACCGGATGGCTCCACTGTTATCGCAGGCTCAGCCGAGCCGAATGCCAAGCTGGAGATCGTCGACGGCGAAAAGGTCGTCACGACGACCAATGTCGGCCCGAGCGGCGACTTTGCCGCCGTACTCGACAATCCGCTGCCGCCTGGAGACCACGAATTGGTGCTGCGCGCCACCGGCAAGGACGGCAAGGCTGTCAGTTCCGAGGAAATCGCAACCGTCTCCGTGCCGAAGGACAATTCCACCCAGGTCCTCGCGATGGTGTCGAAGCCAGGCGCAGCAAGTCGCATCATCACTGCGCCTTCCGCCAAGCAGGGCCGCGTGACCGCCGGCGAACAGGACGCGTCCGCAGCCGGCACTCAGGCCAAAACGACCACGACAGATGCCAAGCCGCAACAGGATGGTACGGCGGTCGCATCCGCCAATCCTGCGGCAGGCACGGCAACACCGCCAGCAGCGAAGGTAGAGGCGAATCCAGACGTCATGGTCAATGCGGTGGAGATCGAAAACGATCATATCTTCGTTGCCGGCACCACGAAGCCGAATGCCAAGGTCCGCGCCTATGCCGACGACAAGCTCATCGGCGAGAACGTCGCGGGTGCGGACGGTCACTTTGTCGTGGACGGACCCATGCCTCTTGCCGTCGGTGATCACAAGATCCGCGTCGACGTACTCGATGGCGCCGGCAAAGTCGTCGTGCGGACCAGCGTCAACTTCACGCGCCCCGAGGGCAATCAGGTGACGGTCGCGGCGCAGACACCCGCCGCCGCAAATGGTCAAGGGCAGACGGCCACGGCAAACATGGTGCCGCTCGACGAGGGCGAGCTTGCCAAGCTCAAGGAAGGCGCGGGCAAGGCTTTTGCGCTGCTCAAGGGCCTCTTTACCGACGGCAAGCAGCCTAATACGGAGCAGCTCGCAGCCGCCCGCTCCGGCACGGAAATCGCGCTCAAGTCGCTGTCTGAATTCCGGCCGACCATCAACGCCAGTGCTGCGTTGAAGAAGGCTGCTGCCGACGCTTCGAGCGCGGCCTCCAAGGCGCTTGCCACCTTGCTGGCTTTGCCGAAAGATCCGAAATCGGTCGGCGCGGCGCTGCCTGGGCTCGAACAGATGATCGCTGTTATCACGCAGCCTGCTCAGACGGCACCGGCGCAGCCGAACACAGAGGTCTCATCCAACGACAGTGGCCCGAAGACGCTCGAACAGGCACCGCTGTCGCAGGACACCAATGCCGTCATCATCCGTCGCGGCGATACGCTGTGGCAGATATCGCGCCGCATCTACGGTGCGGGCGTGCGCTACACGACGATCTATCTGGCCAACGAGGACAAGATCAACAATCCGGACCGCATCCTGCCGGGTCAGGTCTTCGGTCTGCCGAAGGATGCATTGCCGAATGCCGAGGAGCTTCACCGCAAGCGGCTTTCGGGCGAGCACCTCTAGCGCAACGACCGCCCATCGTGAACATTGGCAGCGGCCAGGCTCATCCACGCCTGGCCGCTGCTTTTATACCGCATGAAAATAGTATAAGCGTCGCCCGACCCCATAGCCTTCCCACAACGGCCATGTCTTGGCCATGAAGGCTTGCCAGTCGGCTGTGCAAACGCTGCCACATCCGGCTGCCCAATCATTCGCCGGAGACGGACATGGCAGGCCAGAAGAAAACCATATCGGCGGATTCCAGCAATCCATTGAACACGATCGTCAATCTCTGGCCCTATATGTGGCCGAGCGGGCGCATGGATCTGAAAATGCGGGTGGTCTGGGCAACCGTCTTCCTGCTGGTCTCGAAATTTTTCCTGCTGCTGGTCCCCTACTTCTTCAAATGGTCCGTCGATGCGCTGAACGGCAAGCTCGACATGCAAGGCATTCTGCCTGCTTTCCTGGTCGGCGCCATCGCTTTGATCATCGCCACGAACGCGACGCGTCTGATCCAGCTCGGCCTCAACCAGCTGCGCGATGCCCTGTTTGCGAGCGTCGGCCAATATGCGGTGCGCCAGCTCGCCTACAGAACCTTCGTGCACATGCACGAGCTCTCGCTGCGTTTCCATCTGGAGCGCAAGACCGGAGGCCTCTCGCGCATCATCGAGCGCGGCACCAAGGGCATCGAAACGATCGTCCGCTTCACGATCCTCAACACGTTTCCGACCTTCATCGAATTCCTGCTAACCGCCATCATCTTCTGGCGCGGCTATGGCTTTTCCTATCTCGCGGTCACGGCCGTCACGGTCTGGCTCTACATCTGGTTCACGGTTAAGGCGAGCGACTGGCGCATCTCCATCCGCCGGACAATGAACAACAGCGACACCGACGCCAACACCAAGGCGATCGATTCGTTGCTGAACTTCGAGACGGTCAAATATTTCGGCAACGAGGAGATGGAAGCCAAACGCTTCGATCAATCGATGGAGCGATATGAAAAGGCAGCCACCAGCGTCTGGACGTCGCTCGGCTGGCTTAACTTCGGCCAAGGCTTGATCTTCGGCCTTGGCACGACGGTGATGATGGTCATGTCGGGCTGGTCCGTCTTGAACGGCCATCACACGGTCGGCGACTTCGTGTTCATCAACGCCATGCTGCTGCAGCTCTCCGTACCGCTCAACTTCATCGGCTTCGTCTATCGCGAAATACGTCAGGGCCTGACCGATATCGAGGAGATGTTCGACCTGCTCGAGGTCAAGCCCGAGGTGGTCGATGCGCCTGACGCCAAGGAGCTCGTCATCGGTAATGGCGCAATCGCATTCAAGGACGTGCATTTCGCCTATGATCCGGCGCGGCCGATCCTGAAGGGCATCTCCTTTGAGGTGCCGGCTGGCAAGACGGTTGCCGTGGTCGGGCCTTCGGGCGCCGGTAAATCGACGCTGTCGCGCTTGCTCTATCGTTTCTACGACGTGCAGGACGGCACGATCACCATCGACGGCCAGGATCTGCGAACCGTCACGCAGAAAAGCCTGCGCAAGGTCATCGGCATGGTGCCGCAGGATACCGTGCTCTTCAACGATACCATCGCCTACAACATCCGCTATGGCCGTCCGAGCGCCAGCGAAGGGGAAGTTACCGCGGCCGCGGAGATCGCGCAGATCGGCGAGTTCATCCGCAATCTGCCGGAAGGCTTCGAGACCAAGGTCGGCGAGCGTGGCCTCAAATTGTCTGGCGGCGAGAAGCAGCGTGTGGCGATCGCGCGCACCATTCTCAAGGCGCCGCCGGTCCTGATCCTCGACGAGGCGACCTCGGCACTCGACACGACGACCGAGCGCGAAATACAGGCTGCCCTCGATGTCGTTTCGAAGAACCGTACAACTTTGGTCATCGCGCATCGCCTGTCGACCGTCATCGGAGCAGATGAGATCATCGTGCTGAAAAGCGGCGTGATCGCCGAGCGCGGCACGCATGCCGAGCTTCTGGCGCGGAACGGGCTTTATGCGTCCATGTGGAGCCGCCAGCGCGAGGCAACGCAGGCGGAGGAGCATCTGAAACAGGTACGCGAAAACGACGATCTCGGCGTTGTCGACCGACTGGCGCCGGCAAGCTGAGAAAACCCGTAGAAGCATGGAATTCCGCCGCCCATGACAGCATCGGGTGCGCAGCGGTTATGCACCGAGTGTTGTCACGAGACTGAGATGACAGCTTGCTAGGTACGAGGGTCTTTTCAACGGAGCCCCTCAAATGCGTAGTTTTGCCAAAGCTTTCAGCCTGTTGCTCATCGTCGGCCTCGCCTCGCCGGTTTTCGCCGAAGATGCCAAGCCTTTCACCGATGCCAAGGAGATCAACCTCCTCGATCTGCTGCCGCCTCCGCCCGCCAATGATTCCACACAGATGAAGGCTGAGCTCGGCGAAATCCTGACGATCCAGGTGACCCGCACGCCGGAAATGGCGGCTCGCGCCGTGGCCGATGCCGAAGAGAACGTCTGGCGCTTCTCCGACGTCATCGACAATCCGAAATTCACCAAGGAAAACCTGCCGAAGTTTTCGGCCTTCTTCGATCGCGTCGTCGAGACCGAAGGCGCCGTCGTCGATCCCGCCAAGGATGTCTGGAAGCGTCCGCGTCCGCATCTCTACAGCGACCTCGTCAAGCCGATCGTGCCGCTCTCCAAGTCCGGCTCCTATCCGTCCGGCCACACCACGGTCGGCACGCTGATGGGCATTGTGCTTGCCAACATGGTGCCGGAAAAGCGCGCCGCCATCATGGCTCGCGCCTGGGAATACGGCCATAACCGTATCGTCGGCGGCATCCACTATGCTTCCGATATCGAAGCCGGCCGCATTGCAGGCACCGTCATCGCCGAAACCATCATGATGCATGAGGACTACAAGACCGAGTATGAGGGCGCCAAGGCTGAACTGCGCGCCGCTCTCGGCCTCTGATTTCCGATCGGCCGACGCGGGACACAGGAGGCCGCCGCCATCGGCGGCCTTTTCATTGCGTCCCGCACGGGTTTCCACAGGCTGCACTTTTCAAGTCACGGGAACGTTGGCATCTTGCTCGACGCGGATTGCGTTGAGGACGAGCGCGCGAAAGCATTGCCCATGACAGAGTTTGCCTGTAGTCACGCTCGACTGGTATTCAGAGCAAGACCGCTTATCTTGTTCTCATTCTTTTGACTGGCATGATCTTGCCGAAGAACCGGAGCCCGGTTCCTGGTGAGCATGCCCTAACGGAGTAGGCCATAGATGAGCTTGATGAACAGCGTACGCAACGTCATCGTTCCCATACACAAGGAGGGCTATCCCTTCGTTGCAGGCTTCTTCGTCGCGTCGCTGGTGCTCGGTTGGATCTTCAAGCCGCTCTTCTGGATCGGCCTGATCCTGACGCTGTGGTGCGCCTATTTCTTCCGCGATCCCGAACGTATGACGCCTCAGGACGATGATCTGGCGATATCGCCTGCCGACGGCAAAGTTTCGAGCGTGCAGATGGTGACGCCGCCGGCCGAGCTCAATCTCGGCAGCCAGCCGATGCTGCGTATCTCGATCTTCATGAATGTCTTCGATTGCCATGTGAACCGTTCGCCGATGCGCGGTCGCATCACCAACGTCGCCTATCGCCAGGGCAGCTTCCTCAATGCCGAACTCGACAAGGCCAGCGAACAGAATGAACGCAACGGCCTCGTGATCGAAACGAAGCATGGCGAAATCGGCGTCGTGCAGATTGCCGGCCTCGTTGCCCGCCGCATTCTTTGCTTCGTCCATCCGAACGAGCCGCTGGATGCCGGCGAACGCATCGGCCTCATCCGCTTCGGCTCGCGCCTCGATGTCTTCCTGCCGGAAGGCGCTGCGCCGCGCGTTGCCGTCGGTCAGCGGGCGATCGCCGGCGAAACCGTCATTGCCGAATTCGGCTCGGCCAAGGGCGCAACCCTTAGCCGCCGCAGCTGAAGTGTAGGAACACGAGCGAGATGAAGACGCCTTTTCCGCCTTTCGAGCCGCACGGGCCCAATGACGAAGCGCGTGGACCGCGTCTCCGGGAAATTCCGTTGCGACTGATCGTGCCGAACATGATCACCGTGCTGGCGATCTGCTCGGGCCTGACAGGCATTCGCCTCGCTTTCGAAAACCGTTACGAGCTCGCCGTCGTGGCGGTGCTGGTCGCCGCCTTCCTCGACGGCATCGACGGGCGCGTCGCGCGGCTGATGAAGGCCACCTCGAAATTCGGCGCGCAGATGGATTCGCTCGCCGACATCGTCAATTTCGGCGTTGCGCCGGCCCTTGTCGTCTACGTGTTCCTGCTCGACCAAGCCCGCTCGCTCGGCTGGATCGCGGCGCTGATCTATACGATCGCCGCCGGACTGCGGCTCGCCCGCTTCAATGTCATGGCTGAACGCGAGCATAAAGCCTCGTGGCAATCCGAATATTTTGTCGGCGTACCGGCGCCTGCCGGCGCCATGCTGGTGCTGCTGCCTGTTTATCTCGGCTTTCTCGGCCTTACGCCGGACCGCACCTTCGCCTTATGGGGCGCAGCCTACACGGTTCTCATCGGCTTCCTGCTGGTCAGCCGTCTGCCCGTATGGTCCGGCAAATCGGAAGGCAACGGCGTAAGGCGCGATCTGGTGCTGCCGATCATGCTCGGCCTCGTCGTCTATGTCGCGCTGCTGATGAGCTATACGTGGCATGTCATGGTCGTGACCGTCGTCATCTATTTGCTGTCCCTACCCTTCGGCGCACGCTCCTGGGCAAAGAAATACGGCACCTACACCATCAATGGCCCCGCCGATCCCAATGTCGACGATTCCAACGACGACATCGGCCGACATATCTAGCGCCGGCATATCAAACCGCTGCACAACAGTCCTCTGGCGGCATCGCCGGGCTGCAACCGCTAGTCTGTAAGTCTCCCTTATCAATCAGAGACATGACGGTCGCTCATCGGCGCAACGGAAGGCCAGCTCGGCGCGACATTTCCGCAGATTCAAACATTGCGGCAGTGCGGATTCTACACGAGGTTTCGGCGCTAATCTCTCGAAATATGGTCGTTGTTTACAAAAGCTGATTGGAAAACGCCTTCGATTTGTCATGATTTACGACAAAAAGCACTACTCGACTGTGAATCGAAAAATGCTCCGTGGGAGCATGGTGAGGAGTGAAACATGACGCAGAAAAAGGACCAGCCGGCACAACCGCAGGCAAAGATCGATCCCAGCAAGCATTATCGTCCGCTGGGGCTGAAAGCCGTTCTTGCAGCCCATCTGATGCTGAAGACAAAGCCTCTCAAGAAGAAGATCGCCTGAGAATATAGTTCTGCCCACCGCCGACCAATGCCGGCAGGCAGCATTTCCGCTCACTGGCCGCTAAAATGGCGGCCGCTCAGAGAAGGCTTAGTTGGCCATCGTCCGGATCCGTTTTCTTCGGCGGTTTCCTGACCGGATCGAGCACCACAGGTGTCTGCACATCCGGCCCCATATTGGCAACTTTGTTGACGCGATCCGAAACCGGGATCGCCTCGAAAAAATCTTCCTGGACCGGCTTCATCAGACCAAGCACCTCGCGAGGCTCCTGCGTCTTGCAATCGAGCCAGCGGGCGAAATCCTCCGGCTTGATGACGACGGGCATGCGGTCATGGATGGATCGAATGGCGCTGTTTGCCGCCGTCGTCAGGATCGCACCCGTATCAACTTCCGAACCGTCGGCCGACGACCAGGTTTCCATCAGCCCGGCAAAAGCGATGACGCCGCCGCTACGGGGGCGGATCCAGTAGGCTTGCGGCTTCTCGCCGCTTTCCTTCGGCGGCCGATTCCATTCGTAGAAGCCGGATGCCGGGATGAGGATGCGGCGATGGCGCATGGCCGCGCGGAAGGAGGCCTTGGCTATTGCCGTTTCCGCCCGCGCATTGATCAGAAGCGGGAAATCCTTGGGGTCCTTCACCCAGTCGGGCATAAAGCCCCAGCGCACGAGCAAGGCGCGACGATCCGGCAGATTGCTTCCCGGTCGCTGCCGATCGCCCGATATCACGACAAGGATCGGCTGCGTCGGCGCGATATTGTAGCGCGCGGGAAAAGCCTCGTTCAGCAGGACGCCGAGCGCTTCCCCCACGTGATCTGCCGTCGATGTCAAAGCGAAACGTCCGCACATCAGGCCTGTGTTGCACCCGAAAAGCGGCTGGTCAAGCCTAACGTCAGCCGCGCGGACCGAGCAGAATGACCGCCGCCCCGACGAGGCAGATGACGGCGCCCGAAATATCCCATCGGTCCGGTAGCCGCCCTTCGGCGAACCAGAGCCAGAGAATGGAGGCAACAATATAGACGCCGCCATAGGCAGCAAAAGTGCGGCCGGCCGCCTCGCTCGGCACCAGCGCCAGCAGCCATGCAAAGAGCACTAGCGAGACAAGGCCGGGTGCAAGCCACCAGACGGGCTTCGACAGACGCAGCCACGCCCAGAAGGCAAAGCAGCCCGCAATTTCGGCAAGAGCCGCCAAAGCATATAGCCCGTAAATCATTCCCGATCGTCCCCGTATTCGGCGCATTCAGAATCGCGGCTTCCGCCGGCAGCGAGTTAAGGGGCTTTCCCATGGGACAGCAAGCGCCGTTTCCTGTAGAAATGGGCCGCAGATGGCTCCTTGCCATCGCGCATCGATCTTCATCCGAATGCAAAGTGATCCATGACTTCCAACCCTCGCCCTGCCTCCTCCGCCATTCTCGAACGCAACGGTCGCTTCCTGCTTGTCTTGCGCAGCAATCCGCCGTCCGCCGATATGTATGCCTTTCCGGGAGGGCGGGCCGAAGACGGAGAGACACCGGCCGACGCGGCGCTGCGCGAGTTCAAGGAGGAGACAGGCATATCTGCGCGCAATCCCCGCCTGTTCGAGACTTACGACCTGCGCTCCCACGCGGCGGACGGAACGCTGACGAGCCACTTCCTGCTCTCGGTCTTTCTTGTGGATGCCGATGAGGATGCGGTCGCCGAAGCAGCCGACGATGCGGCCGCCATTGGCTGGTACACGCTGGAGGAGGTGCGCACCCTGCCCGTTCCCGCCAGTGTGCTCGAATGCGTGGAACGACTTGCTGCAGAAAACGCATAGCTCGGCGCCGAAATTAACGATGCTGAGCAATATCGGCGTGGAAACCGCCCCTCGCGCCTTGTTCCCGTCATGCTTGTCCGGTCAACATGGTTACATGATTCATAACAGCCTTGGCCGACCGCTTCTGATCTGCATCGCGCTTGCCGCAGCCCTTCCCGCTGCCGCACAGCCAGCAGCAAGCGCGCCACCGGCACAGGCTGCCGATAATGCGAATGCCGAGCAGCCTGCGCCATATGACGAGCAGCTTTCCCGGCTCTCCGAAATTCTCGGTTCGATCGACTATCTGCGCAATCTATGTAGCCCGACGCAGGAAGACGGATGGCGCGGCGACATGCAGCACTTGCTCGACACGGAGACCAAGAGCGAGCCGAAACGAAAGGAAAGGCTCACTGCCGCTTTCAACCGTGGATATCGGTCCTTTGCATCGGTTTACACGAATTGCACGCCGCAAGCCCGCGTCGCGGAAGAGCGATACCGTAACGAAGGTGCAACACTGGCGACAGAAATCACCGCACGCTTTGGAAATTGACGATTTATTAACCTCTTTTCATAGCGAGCCGTGTCGTTTTGGGAAAAGGCTGATAGAGTTATTAAGCAAGTGGTAAGGACATGAACGTCTCGAGGAAAGAAACAATGGAAACCAGCCTGAACGAAATCGACGACATGATCGTTCATGAAAAGATGCAGGCAGCGCTGGAATACCAGAATGAAGCTTGGGCCGACGGCATGGCAGATGGCATCGAGCCCGAAATCATCGCCGACGCCGCCATCGCCCACGCGATTCGCGAGACGATCCGGAATCAAGGGGAACAGGGCGCCGAAGCCTTGCTCGAATCGCTGCGTGAACGCATGCTCGCTGGCGAGTTCTCTCCGAACCGTACCCTGCAATAACACTCAGAGATTGCTAATGCGTATCTTTCCAGGCAATGCGGTCACCTGTTCCATTGCCTCGTTCGCTGCCGTAACCCTGCTTTTGGGCAGCACCGCCTTGCCGCTACCGGCCAATGCCTTTTCCCAGCTCAACCCGCCGGCTTCCCAGGCGAAAGACGCAGCACAGTCCACTCCCAAAGAGAACGAGAAGCCGATCGAGCAGGCGCTGGAAGCGCCTGCCAATAACGCGCTGCCAATGCCCGATCCGCTGATCAACAAGCAGGCAAGCCAGAGCAGCGGCGATGCTTCGAGCACAAACAAGTCAGTCGAATTCCTCTACGATATCGACAGGGCGCCGGAGCCGGTAAAGAAGCTGCGTGCGGCGATCGTCGAGGCTGCCGCTTCCGGTGATCTCGAGCGCCTGCGCCCGCTGATGAATGTCGGCGGCGGGCTCAAGCAGACGCAGGTCACCGCCGACGACCCCGGCGAAGATCCGATCAAGACCCTGCATGATCTTTCAGGCGATCCCGACGGCATCGAGATCCTGTCCATCCTCCTCGACATCATGTCGACCGGCTTTGCCCATGTCGGCCAGGGAACCCCTGATGAGGTCTATGTCTGGCCCTATTTCGCCGAGAAGGACATCAAGACACTCTCCACGCCGGAGAAGGTCGATCTGATGCGTATCGTGACGGCCGGCGACTATGCCGACATGCAGGAATTCGGCGGCTATAATTTTTATCGCGTCGGCATCACGCCGGACGGCCGCTGGAAATTCTTCACCTCGGGCGAATGATGCGGCCGGGGAACTTGCGGTTCCCCGTCGAAGGCCCTACCTCTGCGTGATGAAGCATGTCGCGCAAAAGTGCGCAGCGGTTTTGCGACAACGACATGCGCAAGAACAAAGACCTGAAGCGCAGGAAGCGACCTGAAAGATCGCGACGTGCTTTAGGCCAAATCAGCGGAACCATCATGCCAGCCGTATTCCTCAGAGAGCGCTCCTTCATCCGCATTGCCGGCGCGGAGGCGGAGACGTTCCTGCACAATCTCATCACCACCGATCTCGTCTCGCTCGGCACCGACGAGGCGCGCCCAGGCGGGCTGCTGACGCCGCAGGGCAAGATCCTGTTCGACTTCATGATCTGGCGGGACGGCCCTGGCTTTCTGCTCGAAACGGACACGGCGCAGCGGGAGAGCCTGCTCAAGCGGCTCACCATGTATCGCCTGCGAGCCAAGGTCGATTTCGTCACGGAGGAGATGCAGGGCGTCACCGTCGCATGGGGAGATGTCACAGCTGGCGGTCCCAAGGACAGCCGCTTCGCGAGGGCGGGAATTGTGCTGACCCGGACGCCCGGCGAGCACGGCGGCGATCCCGAGACACTTTATGACGCCCTGCGTATCGACAACGGCATCGCCGTTTCCGGCCGCGATTTCGCATTGCAGGACGCGTTCCCGCATGACGTGCTGATGGATCTGAATGGCGGACTGGGCTTCCGCAAGGGCTGCTATATCGGCCAGGAAGTGGTTTCCCGCATGCACCATCGCGGAACGGCGCGCAGGCGTGTCGTCATCGTCAACGGCAGCGCCGAATTGCCGCCCTCCGGCACGGAATTGACTGTTGGCGGCAAGCCGATCGGAACGCTCGGCTCGACCGCCGGCAATATGGGCCTAGCCATCGTCCGCATAGACCGGGCTGGCGAAGCCATTGCCGAAGAGGTTCCGATAAAGGCTGGTGAGGTTGACGTCATCGTGTCACTTCCGATCTGGTCCGGCCTCTCCTTCCCCACCCGCGCCGACGAGGCGTCGGCATGACATCGGCGACGACCGCGCGCGCCTGGCAGCGCATGTTATCCGGGCGCAGGCTCGACCTTCTCGATCCCTCGCCGCTCGACGTCGAGATCAGCGACATTGCGCATGGGCTTGCCCGTGTCGCGCGTTGGAATGGACAGACCTCCGGCGACCATGCCTTTTCGGTGGCGCAACACAGCCTTGTCGTCGAGGCGATCTTTCGCCATCTCAATCCGGCAACGCCCGACGAATTGCTTGCCGCCTTGCTGCATGACGCACCGGAATATGTGATCGGCGACATGATCTCGCCGTTCAAGTCCGTCGTCGGCGGCGATTACAAGGTCGTGGAGAAGCGGCTCGAGGCGGCAATCTACCGGCGCTTCGCCCTGCCCCCGCATTGCGCGCCAAAGCTCAAGGAAAAGATCAAGAAGGCCGATACGATCTCGGCCTATTTCGAGGCGACGCTGCTTGCCGGCTTCACGCCCGATGAAGCCCGCAAATTCTTCGGCCAGCCGCGCGACATCACGCGCGAGATGCTGCCGATCGACCCCATGCCGGCAATCGAGGCACAACGGCTGTTCCTCAAGCGCTTCGAGGTGATCGAGGCGGAGCGTGCCGCCATGAGGGTCGGCGCGTGACAGCAATCATCGTATCGCCGCTTGCGCGCATCGCCGAAATGGCCGTTCGCCATGGCGCGCGCGAAATGATCAGCCTGATGGCCAAGGAGCAGAATTTTCACCGTCCCGCCGTCATCAAGGCGGATCGGCATCTGCTGCTCAATATGAACGACATCAGCTTTGCCGGAACCGGCGATCTCGTCGCCCCGCAGGAGACGCATGTTCGCGCCATCATCGATTTCGCTACCGGTTGGGATCGAGGCGCACCTTTGCTCATCCATTGCTGGATGGGTATTTCACGCTCGCCGGCGGCGGCACTGATTGCAGCTTTGGCCGTTCACCCGGAGGAGAACGACCTTGTGCTGGTCCGCCGCCTGCGCGCGAGCTCGCCATTCGTCACGCCGAATGCCCGGCTCGTTGCCATCGGCGACGACATGCTTGGACGCCGGGGGCGGCTGGTTGCTGCAGTCAAAGAGATCGGCCGTGGCGCAGATACTGACGGCAACGCACCTTTCATGCTGCCCTTGGCCGACTCGAGCACCGGCGCTTAAAAAGCGGAGACCGCGTTTCGCAATCTCCGCTCGCCTCACAGCAATGAACCACGGCGATCACGCGGCGACGACATCCGTTTGATCCGGGTCGTACTGACCATAAGTATTCTGGTAAAGCGACGACGGATCCTGCATGTCGTTCAACAAGACATCCAGCGCCTGATCCTTGGCAAGTGTCGCGTCATCCGTTGAACTGCTGCCGCTCGTATCGGGCTCCAGCGACAGCATATCGGCGGCTGAGACATCCGACGATTTCAGGGCATCGAGACCCTCGGCGAATTGATCCTTGGTCAGGGAGCCGGCGTTTTGCGTATCCAGGCTATTGAACAGGTTTTCAGCATCGCTCTCGCTCATATCCTTCGGACGGCCAGCGACGAACTCGTCCTGCGAGACTTTGCCGTCCTTGTCGGTGTCCAGGCTGGCAAACAGCTGGTCCATGGGCGATTCGCCGGAAGAGCCGTCGGCCGACGCGGAACCGCTTGACTGGCTGTTCTGCTGCATCTGTAACAGCATCGAGGCCAGATTGCCGGAAAAGACATCCGTCGCGCTGGGATCGCTGCTGCTGTTGCTGTCCTCATCGTTGAGCATGCTCGCCGACAGAAGGCCGGACTGCGCCGCCTCCTCCAGCTCCTGAGCATCCACGACGCCGTCCTGATTCTTATCCAGGGGACTGTACGAGGCAGCCGTCATGCTGCTTCCAATTGAAGAAACCCCGCTCATCCAAATCTCCTACGGCAAATGCCATCGCGTGTTTGATAGACCCCGGCACGCTTAATCATCTGCAGATAGGATAGGTCTGTTTGCCCTGCCGGTTGAAGATTGGTGTTAATTCACCATTAACCATAATTGACAGACACCGAATCATATCGCCGGTGGGCGCCTACGCAGCGGAAACAACCGCTGCTTGGCATCCGCCGCTTCAGCGGCGCGAATCATCTTCGCTTGCTTACGGACCCGCTTCCTATTGGATGACGGCACATGCCAGGCGCTTGCCGGCGCCGCCGACGGGCTGACTGCGGTAATCATCCGAATCGGCATGGATCATCAGCGTGCGGCCGCGGATGCCGTTTTTCCCGTTCAGCGATACCATGCCATTGAAGACCTGGGCACGCAGTTTGCCATCCTGATCGACATACTGGTTGGGCATATCGCCGGCATGCGGACCGTTGGCGGCCAGAAAGCCGTGTTCCGCCTTGGTTGGGTTGAAATGACCACCAGCGGACTCGAAGCCGTGCGCATGGTCGCAACGGCTATTTTCATGGATGTGGAAGGCGACCCAGCGATTGGCCGGCATGCCGGACACTTCCATCTCGATCAGCACGCCCTTTTTGCCCTCGGTCAAGGTCGCCCGACCGGCTTGTTTACCGTCGAGGCCGACGAAATCAGCAGTGGCGGTGTTTTGATTTTGGGTTTGCGCTGCCGCGGGCGCGGCTGCGGCAAGGGCAAGAATTGCAACGATCGTCATCCGCTTCATGGAACACCCTCCCTGTTCTGCGTGGCAATTGCCCAACGCGTGGCAGGCACGAGGGTTCCGGCGAATGGAAAAAAATGACCCTAATCAAAATGATAAGGCGACTTGCCGGCATTACGGCAGGTCGCCTTGCATCGGACGAAAGTGCTTGTCAGGCCGCTATGCTGTCGACGTCATACTGGCCGTATGTGCTGTTATATGCATCCATCGGCGACAGCAGATCCAGGTCGAAATCGACATTGGATTCCGGTGACTTGGCCGTGGAAGCGATATCGGCGCTCGGCAATTGCATGAGCTTGGCAATGAAGCCGCTCAGTGCACCATTCGAACCATTGGCAGTAGCGTCGGTATTACTGGCCTCGAGAATGCCGGGGCGCTCGTCCACCGCGCGTTCCTCTTGGCTCAAAAGACCATCGCCGTTCGAATCGAGGCGCGAAAGCGTGCCACGATATGGGTAGGAGCTGTTGGATACGGAAGAAACATGGGACATACAAACCTCCTAAGGTAGGAGCCGCCTCATGCGACGTCGTTTGTACGCAATACATTCAGAGTTAGACTATGAGCCGTTATTAAGCTGCTTCGCGCTGCCGGTAAAGACAAATTGTTAATGAGTATTAACCATAGTTCCCAAGCGGTAAATCTGAATTTCCTAATGTTCCCTTTGCGATCCGTTATAAGGTAGTCCGGCATAATCCACTGGAATCATAGGGGAATCTTACTATCTAATCTTACCCGGCGAGCGGTTTCGTATATGCTACGGCGGATCGCCCATGGAGAAGACATGATGGAATTGTTACCGCTCGTCATCCTGGTCGTCGGTATCCTGGTACTGCGAGGCCACAACCTAAGGATAAGACAGCTGGAAGCGCGCGTTCAGGAGCTGCAAAATGCTCTCGCGGGCAAGGTGCTGACAGCGGAAACGGGCGAATCGATTCCTGCGACGGATTCGATGGCTCTTGCTGCTGGACAGCCTGTCGAAGAAGAGCCGAAAGCGGTGATCGAAGACACCTCCGCGCCCGATACCGAGCAACCGGCCCTCGCCGCAAACAATGTCGCGGATGTGGTCGAGGAAAAGACCGCCCCTCTTGCCACCCATACATCCGTGCAGACGAAGGAAAGCCTGGAGAGCACGATCGGTGCACGCTGGGCCGTCTGGGTCGGCGGCATCGCGCTGGCGCTCGGCGGCGTCTTCATGGTCAAATATTCGATCGAGAGCGGTCTTCTCAGCCCCAGCGTCCGGCTTGTTCTTGCGGCGCTCTTCGGTCTCGTCCTGATTGCCGCCGGTGAAGTGATCCGCCGCCGCGCCGCACCGGTTCTGAACAATGCCTTCCAGAATGCGATGATCCCTGGCGTCTTGACGGCGGCTGGCGTCGTTGCCCTGTTCGGCGCGACCTATGCCGCGCATGCCATTTACGAATTCATCGGCCCCACGACCGCCTTCATTCTTCTCGCACTAATCTCGCTCGCCACGCTCGGACTATCGCTATTGCATGGGCAGGCGCTTGCCGGCCTTGGTCTGCTGGCATCAATGGCAACCCCTGCCCTGATCGCATCGACTGCGCCACGCCCTTGGACACTCTTCAGCTATCTCGTTCTGACCTGGCTTGCGACCCTATTGGCATCCCGCCTGCGCCGCTGGCTGATCGCGCCATCCCTAGCAAATGGGTTGCTGAGCCTCTGGCCTCTGCTCTACATCACCTTCAGCCCCGCCGTCGATCTGACGCCGGTTACGCTTGCTATGCTTGCGATGATCGGCGGCACCATCTTCCTCTGGCCGGGGCGCTATCCGATCTCCGAGGCAGCAAAGGAAGACAGCGCAACGGCGCCCGCCGATGATGTGCCTCAGCAATTGAGTGCCGGCATGGGATGGGCGGCGTTTCTCGCCCGTCCGCCGCTCGGCACGACGCTGACGGCAGCGATTGGCGCGCTTACGGTATCGCTCTGCATCGTCAGCTACAGCCTTCGATATGGATATCCCATTGTCGACGCCACATTCATGTTTGCGGCGATCGTTGCGGCGGTAGCGGCCTTCGGTGCCGGTCGCCTGCATGCAGCCTGGGCAACGATCCTGTCGGCGCTTGTCGCCGTCATCGGCGCGTCCGGCATTCTGGCCAATTGGATCGCCGGAATAGAGTCCACGGGCGCGGATGGAACCGCCAGCCTGCAAAGCACGGTGCTCTATGAAATGCTCGGCCTCGGCGCCCTCTTTGTACTGATCGGCGCCTTTTTCCTCAGGCGCTTCGCCCAGGCGGAGAAACCCTATGCCGCACTTTGGAGCCTCGTCATGGTCGTTACGCCGCTGGCGATCGCGACGATCAGCTTCGCCAACTTCGGCAATTGGACGCTCGACTGGCTGCATGGGCTTTACGGCATCGGACTGGCGCTGGTTCTCGTCGGGCTTGCGGAATGGCAGGATCGCCGTGACGGAGAAGCGTTGAAGCTGCCGACGAATATCCTGGCGGCCGGCTCTTTTGCCGCCGCAGTCTTCGCCCTGCATACGCTTGCGCATCATGCCACCGCGACGATCCTGCTGCCGATTCTCGGCATCGTCTATCTGCTGGCGGGACGTCTGCGCAACTGGCCCGTTCTGCCATGGACCATGGTTGCTGCGCTGGTCATCGCCATGGGGCGCATCGCCTGGCAGCCGACGATCGTCGATCCCTCGGAACTCGGCACGACGCCGGTCTTCAATATGCTGCTTGCCGGCTACGGCATTCCGGCCGCCCTTGCCGTCCTAGCTGCCTTTATCACACGTCTTTCGCCGAGCCAGCGCCTGCGCAATGCCTTACAGGCGCTCGCCTGCTTCCTCGTGCTGCTGACGATCGCTATCCTCGTGCGCCATGCCATGAATGGCGGCGTCCTGAACGATGCGGTTCCGACGCTCGGCGAACAGTCGATCTACACGCTGCTGGCGATCGGTGCCTCGGCGACGCTGATGGCGCTCGATCTCAGCGCCGCAAGCCCTGTCTTCCGCTATGGCGGCATGGCGCTCGGCGTCATTTCGGTCTTCATGATCCTGACCCTGCATCTGCTGGGGCTGAACCCGTTCATGACGGGTGAGAGCACAGGTGGCATCCCGCTCTTCAATCTGCTGCTGCTCGCCTATCTCCTGCCAGCCATCGCTTATGCCGGCCTGGCGCTCTTTGCCCGCAATCGTCGTCCCCTGCCTTATGTCGGCATGCTCGCGGTCGCGGCGGCCGTCATGGCCTTCGCATGGGCGACCCTGTCGGTGCGGCGCTTCTGGCAGGGCGAGTACATTCCCTTCTGGAACGGTTTCATCCAGGGCGAGCTCTATTCCTATTCCGTCGTCTGGCTGCTGATCGGCATCGCGCTTCTCGGGCTCGGGACCCGCCTCGAGGCCCGGAGCCTGCGCATCGCCTCGGCGGTGCTGGTCTTCATCGCCGTCGTGAAGGCCTTCCTGATCGACATGGCGAACCTTGAAGGCTTCCTCCGGGCGCTATCCTTCATCGGCCTCGGCGCTGTCTTGATCGGTATCGGCCTGTTCTACCAGAGAATCCTGACACGCAAGAAAGCGACGGAGTGATTGCGGCGAATCCATTCGCCCGGTAGGAGGAAAGAACCTGCCGACTGATCATCCCGGAGCAAGTGCGACCATGAATACCGACAAGATGGCACGGGCTTTCGCCCCGTTCGAAGCACTGGCTGCGGATCTCATCCCCCACGCCGCGGATGGCGATGACGGTTCGCACGATATTGCCCATATCCTGCGCGTCTTCCGCAATGCCATGGCCATCCAGGCCGAAGAAGGCGGCAATGCCCGTATTCTCGCCGCGGCCGTGCTGCTGCACGATTGCGTTGCAGTCGAAAAAAATTCGCCGCATCGCGCGCAAGCCTCGCGGCTCGCAGCCGAGAAAGCTTCGGGCATTTTGCGGCAGCTCGGCTGGGCGGACGACGATATTGCGGCTGCCGCGCATGCGATCACCACGCATAGTTTCTCCGCCAACCTGCAGCCGGAAACGCTCGAAGCGAAGATCCTGCAGGATGCCGACCGGCTGGATGCCATCGGCATGATCGGTGCGGCACGTTGCTTCTACATTGCAGGCCGTCTCGGTTCCGGCCTTTACGACCCGTTCGATCCGCTTGCGACAGAGCGGCCGCTTGACGACAAGCGCTTCGCCATTGACCATTTCGAGACAAAGCTGTTCAAACTTGCGGATGGATTCCAGACCGAGACGGGGGCCAGGTTTGCCGAAGCGCGGCATGACCGGCTGAAGACCGTGCTGGCAATGTTCATCGACGAAATCTGAGGGCCACCCATGCGCGTCAGCGATCTTTTCATCTATCCCCTCAAGAGCGCCCGCGGCATCGCCATTCCGTCGGCAGCCATCGATGCCTTCGGTCTCGCGGACGACCGCCGCGCCATGCTGGTCGATCCCTCGGGCAACTTCATCACCCAGCGCGAATTGCAGGCACTGGCCCGGATCGATATCCAGCCTGCGCCTTCCTATCTGCGTCTGAAGATGGAGGGCAAGGCTGACATCATCGTGCCGCCGCCACACCCCGACAACCGCATGGATATCATCGTCTGGAAATCAGCCGTCAACGCCTCCGTCGCGGATGAAGAAACCAACAAGGCCCTGTCGGCCTGGCTGGATCGCGAGGTCAGGATGGTGTTCTTCGACAGGCTCGCGAAGCGCATCGCCAACCCGGAATGGGCCGGCGAGGATACGCCTGTTACGTTTTCCGATGGCTACCAGATTCTGGTCACCACCACCGGCTCGCTGAAGGCGCTCAACGCCAATCTTGCCGCGCACGGCGAAGGCGCAGTCGGCATGGAGCGCTTCCGCCCCAACATCGTCATCGATATCGACGAGGAATGGCCGGAGGATCGCTGGGCCGCCATCGAAATCGGCGGCATCCGTCTCGATCTCGTCAAGCCCTGCTCGCGCTGCATCATGACGACGCAGGATCAGCAGACCGGTTCGCGCGACGTGCCGAATCCGATGCCCGCCATGGGCCGTATCCGCATGTCCGCCGACCGGCGCGTGCCCGGCCCGCTCTTCGGCTGGAATGCCGTGCCGCGTGGCGAAGGCGCTGTGAAGATCGGCGATACGGTGACGGTGCTCGAGGAACGGCCCGAAGGCTGGGCACTCAAGCGGCGCTAAAACTGACCCTCTGTGCAGGCCTTTTACTGCTCAGCCTTTGACGACAAGGCCCGGGGATACCATGCCCTCGTTCAGCGAAGCGACGGCAACCGCCTTCAGTGCGGCTTGCATAAAGCCGTCGCGCGCCGCGGCGATCTCTATGCCGCGCGGTTCGTAGACGTGTCGATGCAGAAAGAAGCCAGTGAGACGGAAAGCGGCGGAAAGGCTTTCCCTATCTGCGGCGATCATGGCCCCTGTCGCCAGAAACGGCGGCAATGCCAACATCTTGTCCGCCCAGGGCATGCCGGCTGCCCGGCAGACGGCACGCCCGGACTTCGGCGAAACGAAAGCCAGATCCTCACGCACGCCAGTTGCCGCGCATTCCGTCAAATCGAGGCCGAAACCAAGATCATTCAAGACGGCAAGCTCGAAGCGCACGAAGAGTTCGCCGGCGTCGGCGGGATTCTGCAGGTTTTCAAGGATGACATCGAGGGCATCGTAGAGGTGCGGGTGCGGATCGCGCTCCGGCAGCAGCCGCAGCAAAGCGGCCATCGCCTGCACGCCATAGACAGCGGTCGCTGTCTCCATCAGCCGCGCAGCCCTCAGTGTCACCGGCTCCATGCGAAATTCGCCGAGATGCTCATGCAGTCTTGCCCGCCAGGTGACTTCGACGAGATTGCCGGCCTGCAGCACCGGCTGCATGGCGCGCGAGCGGCCGGATCGTACCAATCCCATATGGCGACCGCGGGTACGCGTCATCACCTCGGCGACGACGCTGGTCTCGCCGAGACGTTTGACGCCCAGAATGATCGCATGGTCCTGCCATTGCATCGGCCGGTTGCCCCGAAAGATTTCTGCGATTCGAGTTTAGGACAAATGACTGCCGCTGTCACATGGCGAGCGGGGAACTGCCGGCCAGCGTCTCGACGAAGAGGCGCATGGATTGCTCGTCGAAAGGCTTGTTCAAAAGCGGCACATGCCGCAGATCTGCCGGAAAATCGAGCGTATCGGAATAGCCGCTGACGAAGCCGAAGGAAATGCCGCGCTCCATCAGCAATCGGGCAAAGCCGAAACTGGTCGACTCCCCAAGGTTCACGTCGAGCATTGCAAAATCATAATGTTCCGAATGAATGGCGTTGACCGCCTGCTCCAGATTCGAAGCAATCTCAATTTGTTGAATTCCGACGAGGTGAAGAATTTCCTCCGCCTCCATGGCAATGATAAGATTATCTTCTAGTATAAGGACGCGCTGAAACGTCATATCAGCGCCATCCTTGCACGTACGCGCCAATTGGCGCACCCCGTAAAAAGTCCCGCATCTATCCCTCCGGCGCCAATCATCGGCCCGTCTTGAATGGATGGCTTTGCCCATCCGTTTTGGCTCAGTCTCTTGTGACATGACTTCGCCTCCAATCCGCTTCGCACTTTTTGCACTGCGGGACTATGGGCTCGTCACCATGCTCCAATCGCTTTTGCCGCCGCGGTTAGTAAAAGGTGAAACTGGTCGAAAAGTGACGATAACAATAATCTATGCTGATACAGTTGTCGTCAGCATTTAAAAAAGACATGTCGTTTGTGCAAAAGGCTGCCCTCAAATGAAGGGGCGCCTGACCGAATCAAGGCCGTCCCAACCAGCGAGCTCAGCAAGGCCTTCGCTGTCCAAAACCTCACAGCCTCGCTCGTTCCAGAGCAGCAGCTTCCGCGCCGCCAACTTTTTCAATGTCTTGTTGGTATGAACCACCGAAAGACCAAGCGTGTCGGCGACGTGCTGCTGCCGGATGGGGATGGTCTTGCTGCCATTGAACAAGCGGAGTGCGCGGGCACGCTGATGCAGATACGCGATCAGATAGGCTGCACGCTCCAGCGCGGAGCGGCGACCTATGCTTAGAAGATGTTCATCCAGTATCCGCTCCTCTCGCGATGCGATCCAGGTCAGATCATAGGCCAGCGAAGGATGGGAATTGTAGAGCGCCATCAATTCCGTGCGCTCGAAGACGCAAAGCGATATCGGCGAAAGCGCCTCCGTCGAGTGCTGCATCTCGCCCATGATCGAACCTTGCAATCCGATGAGGTCGCCGGGCATCACATAGTTCAGAATCTGGCGGCGCCCATCCTCCAGCGTCTTGTAGCGGAAGCCCCAGCCGGAGAGGATGGTGAAAAGGTGGGCGCTATGCGCGCCTTCAAGAAAGATCGTGGCACCGGCGTCGACGAGAAGTTCGCCCTTCTTGAAACCGCTGATGAAATTCAGCTCGTCGCGCTCGAATTCTCGGAAATGCGGCAGGGATCTTAGTGGACATTGCTGGCAGGGCGTGCGTTGTCCATGCACAGTCGCAGCTGCCTTCGTCATGAAATGCTCCCCTCAGTTGCAGCGGCAAAGCGACATGCCCGATAAACCGCTGCAATATAAAGCGCTCAGGGAAGCAAAGTTCCATCAATGCGGGAAATCGAGCCCCATCTCCCGGAAACGCTCGGGATCGTCTCCCCAGTTTTCGCGGACCTTGATGAAGAGGAAGAGGTGCACGGGCTGTTCCAGAATTTCGGAGAGTTCCTTGCGCGACGCGGTCGAGATCGCCTTGATCGTCTCGCCGCCCTTGCCGAGCGCGATCTTCTTCTGGCTCTCCCGCTCGACATAGATCACCTGTTCGATGCGCACCGAGCCATCCTTGCGCTCCTCCCATTTCTCGGTCTCGACATGCGAGGAATAGGGAAGCTCCTGGTGCAGGCGCAGGAACAGCTTTTCCCGGGTAATTTCGGCGGCGAGCTGGCGCATCGGCAGGTCCGAAATCTGATCCTCGGGATAGTACCAGGGGCCTTCCGGCAAGGTCTTTGCTAGATAATCCATCACGTCGTCGCAGCCGGAGCCGTTCTCCGCCGAGATCATGAAGGTCTGCTCGAAGGCGATCTTCTCGTTGGCGGCGGCGGCAAGTGCCAGCAGATCCTCGCGGCGGACGCGGTCGATCTTGTTCAAAACCAGGATCTTCGGCTGGGAAACGTCCTTCAAGCCTTCCAGAATGGCCTCGGCATCGCCGCGCAAGCCGCGCTCGCTGTCGATCAACAGCATGATGAGGTCGGCATCCTTGGCTCCGCCCCAGGCAGACGTCACCATGGCGCGATCCAGCCGGCGGCGCGGCTTGAAGATGCCCGGCGTGTCCATGAAGACGATCTGCGCATTGTTGTGAATGGCAATGCCGCGCACGATGGCGCGCGTCGTCTGCACCTTGTGGCTGACGATCGAAACCTTGGCGCCCACAAGCCGGTTGACCAGCGTCGACTTGCCGGCATTGGTGGGGCCGATAAGGGCGACGAAGCCCGAATGCGTCGGACCGATATGTTCAGCCGCGCCGTCTTCGGCTGAGGTGTCCTGCTGATTGCTCATTTTCACTATTCCCCGGCAGTCACTTCTCAGTCAACTGAGGCTGCCATACACCTTCGCGCTCCAGGATCCGTGTCGCCGCCATCTGTTCGGCCGCACGTTTGGAGCGCTCTATTCCCGTTTCGGGCGCTGTACCCTTGACTTCCACGGTCACCGTGAAGCGCGGATCATGATCCGGTCCGCTGCGATCATCAACCCTATAGACCGGAGTGACGCCAAATTTCGCATGCGCCCATTCCTGCAATTCCGTCTTTGCATCGCGCCTTGCGCCTTCCGGCCGAATAGCCCGGCGCTCCCAGAAACGCAGGATGAACGCGCGGGCGACTTCAAGGCCGCCATCCAGATAAAGCGCGGCAATCAGGCTTTCGACGACATCGGCGCGCACGTTGAGCATGCGCTTGCCCGTGAGCTTCTTCACGTCGGCGCCGGTGCGGATGTAAAGATGCAACTCCATCTCATCGGCAACTTCGGCGCAGGTCTCTGCACTCACCAGCTGGTTGAGACGTACCGAAAGCTCGCCTTCCGTCGCCGCGCCGAAGGTCTTGAAAAGCAATTCTGCAATGCACAGGCCGAGAACACGGTCGCCGAGAAATTCCAGCCGTTCATAGTTGCCCGTCTTGTGCGTCCGCGCGCTGGCATGGGTCAGCGCGCGATCGAGACGCTCCTTTTCGGCGAATTCATGGCCTATAACGACCTCAAGCTTGGCACGATCCGCCTGGGAGAGCGTCTGCGCCTTCGTCATTCGACAACCTTGAAAATACGGTCCCAACGCATGTTGGTCGGCCATTTCCAGACTTCGCGGAACGAGGTGTCGTGGCCCAGCGAGAAGAAGATGATGCTGGCGCGGCCGATCAGGTTCTCGGCAGGGACATAGCCGACATCGAAACGGCTATCGTCGGAATTGTCGCGATTGTCGCCCATCATGAAGTAATGGCCCGGCGGAACGACATATTCCTGGGTGTTGTCGCCACGCGAATTCGGCGAAAGATCCAGCGTGTCATAGACCTTGCCGGTATCAGGCAGGCGCTCGCTGTAGACGGCGATGTGGTCGCCCGGCTCCTGGCTGTAATCCGACGAGAAAGTGCCGTGCGGCTCGCGCGGAACGGCCTGACCGTTGATGTAGAGGATATCGTTCTTCACCTGTATGCGGTCGCCCGGCAGACCGATCACGCGCTTGATGTAGTCGACATCCGGATTCGGCGGGAAACGGAAAACCACGACGTCGCCACGCTTCGGCTCGCTGGCCAGGATGCGGCCGCTGAACAGATCCGGCGAGAACGGCATCGAATACTTGGAATAGCCGTAGGCAAACTTGTTGACGAAGATGTAATCGCCGACAAGAAGCGTCGGCATCATTGAGCCTGACGGGATGGTGAATGGCTGAAAGAGAAACGTGCGGATGATCATGGCCAGGACGAGCGCCTGTACGATGACCTTGATGTTCTCCCACAGGGCGTTCTGCTGTTTTACGGCTTTCTCGGACACGCAGTCTTATTCCTTTTTCGCACCCCACCGGCGCACTTGCATTCAGGCACTGTCTACTCGCTTCACATCATCGCGGCAATGGCGCGGTTGCCAAAAGCGACATACAGTCGTGATTCAGGCATCCATCGGCAGCGCTTCGATGATCACAAAAGCCTGAGCAAGAGGAAAATCATCCGTTATAGTCAAATGAATGGCGGCGCGATGATTTGGTGGCAGCATGGCCGCCACTCTTTCGGCGGCACCGCCGGTCAATTGCATCGTCGGCTTACCGCTTGGCAGATTGACGACCCCCATGTCGCGCCAGAAAACACCCTGCGCCAACCCCGTGCCCAAAGCCTTGGAGCAGGCTTCCTTGGCAGCAAAACGCTTGGCATAGGAGGCCGCCTTGTTCTTGCGGCGCTCGGACTTGGCGCGCTCAATATCGGTAAAGCAGCGCTCGGTGAACCGGGCGCCGAAACGTTCGATCGTCTTCTCGACCCGGCGGATGTCGATAAGGTCGCTGCCTATGCCGATAATCATGGGAAGGCCCTCCTGGCGGCCCGGACACGGTCAGGCACGTCAGACGCTCGATGCGTTTTCGGCGAGCGCGAGCCGCTCGCGCGCACGTTCCATCAGACGCTCCTTGCGGCGCGTCTTGAAGGTCTTCACACCATAATAGGTAAGCGCATAGACGATCACACCCGTCACGATGGCGGGCGGAATGCCGCCGATCAGCATCGGCTTCAAAACCGGGTCCCAGATTTGCGTGAGATCGCCCTTGTGCCACAGCGCCGGCAGATCGATGCTGCCGCCCTGGCCGCCACTGTCACGCGCCAGGATCAGATGACCGATTTCCCAGGTCAAAGCCCAGATGAAGGGGTAGGTAATCGGATTGCCGGCAGCCAGACAGCCGAGCGCGGAGGCAATGACATTGCCACCGACGAGATAGGCTATGATGATCGCCATGACGAAATGCACACCGATGAACGGCGTCCAGGACACGACAATGCCCGCCGCAAAGCCGGCCGCAACCGAATGCGGCGAGGCGGCGAGGCGAACGAGGCGCTTACCGAAATATTGGAACGAACGGACGAAACCCTTGCGGGGCCAAAGGTGTTCCCGCAGTTTTTCCTTGAATGTCAGTGGTTTTCGGCGACGAAACAGCATGCGGCTTATCTAGTGCAATGGAGGCCGTCGTGACAAGAGCGGCCGAACGTATCATGCACTGATTAAGAACCGAAAGTGCGGCTCTTTTTGGGAACATCCTCTGCGCGGCGCGCAGAAAATGGACGTTCTCTTCATTTGCAGGAAGCAATCCCGCAAGATCGGGATGCTCCAAGGGCGCAACAACGACGCGCCCCTTCTGGTCTTTCAAGTATTAACAGCGATTAACGCGTGCGGAACAGACCGCGGTCGACCTGACGCTGACGATACTCAAGGTCAAAACGGTCATGCGAACCATTCAGGTAAGCCATTTCGCGTTCTTCAACACTCGGAACACGCAGGGCACGGGCGATTTTCTTGATCGGGCTAAACATTGTCTTCTCTCATCTCAGTTTCGTTTCTTCGACGATCAGAAGATAGGCCTGACAAAGGTTAATTACCACCGCTCTAAAATATACACAGCCATGCGTTCAATGCATATCTATCCAAAAAGACGCTCGAATTTGGTCATAAAATGATCACAAAATATGCAGCCTGCCTCGGATCGACAGCAATCCCGGCGGATCTCATTCGTAGAGGCGCTTTACTGTCGCGATGCAGTCGAGTTCCTTGAGCTGCACCAGAAGCTGGTTGAGCTGGCGCAGATCCCAGACTTCGACGTCGAGGGCCATTTCGGTGAAATCGGCTGCAACCCGAACGGTGTTGAGCACCCGGATATTGACGTCCACATCCGCCACGGTTTGCGCCACCTTCGCCAGGGTGCCCGGCTCATTGAGGGCATTGATCAGGATGCGGGCCGCAAAGCGGGACTTGTTGGCCTCGTCCAGATCCCAGCGCACATCGATCCAGCGCTCCGGCTCGTCATCGAACCGCTGCAGGACAGGCGACTGGATCGGATATATGGTGATGCCCTTACCTTTTTCCATGATGCCGACGATGCGGTCGCCGGGGACGGCGCCGGTTGGCGCGAAATGCACCTCAACATTCGAGGAGATGCCGCGGATCGGCGGCGCATCGAGATCGGCGCCGTCGGAAACCTCGGCCTTGTTCTTGCCGGGTATCTTGAAGATCATGCCGGAGGCGCTGCGAACGTTGAACCAGCCATCGTCGCCGGCAGGCTTCACGGTCACGCGTTCGTCCTGATGATCGGGATAGACGGCGCGCAAGACATCAAGCGAAGACATCTCCCCTCGCCCGACGGCGGCGATCGCGTCCTCGACGTCCTTCTGGCCGAGGCGGTGCAGGGCCGGCTTCAGGGCATCGCGCGAGAAGACCTTGCCGGCGCGCTCGAAGGTGCGCTCCAGAATGCGATGGCCAAGGCCGGCATATTGCTTGCGGATGGCAAGGCGGGTTGCGCGGCGAATGGCGGCGCGCGCCTTGCCGGTGACCACGATCTCTTCCCAGGCGGCCGGCGGCACCTGCACGCCCGAGCGGATGATCTCGACCTCATCGCCATTGTTCAGCCGAGTGACGAGCGGCATGATGCGGCCGTTGATCTTGGCGCCGACCGTGGTGTCACCGATATTGGTGTGGACGGCATAGGCAAAGTCGATCGGCGTCGCGCCGCGCGGCAGGGCGATCAGCTTGCCCTTGGGCGTGAAACAGAAGACCTGGTCCTGGAACAGTTCGAGCTTCGTGTGCTCTAGGAACTCTTCAGGGCTATCGCCCTCGGCCAACGCCTCGATCGTATGGCGCAGCCAGGAATAGGCGTTGCTTTCCCTCGACAGGAGCTCGCTATCGCCATTGGTGTTGGCGCCATCCTTATAAAGCGTGTGGGCGGCAATGCCGAATTCGGCGATCTCATGCATGCGCTTGGTGCGGATCTGCAGTTCGATGCGCTGGCTCGAAGGGCCGACGATCGTCGTGTGCAGCGAGCGGTAATCATTCTGCTTAGGCGTCGAGATATAATCCTTGAAGCGGCCGGGAACGACGCGCCAGCGGGTATGGACGATGCCGAGCGCCCGATAGCAGGAGGGAATATCGTCGACCAGAAGGCGGAAGCCGTAGACGTCGGAGAGCTGCTCGAAGGAGAGCGACTTCGACTGCATCTTGCGAAAGACCGAATAGGGCTTTTTCAGCCGGCCCTTGACCATGGCGTTGGCAAGGCCATTGGCGACGAGCAGATCGCGCAGCTCGGTCTCGATCTTCTTGACCAGGCCCTCGTTACGGCGCGACAGTTCCTCAAGGCGCTTGGTGACGGTATCATGCGCTTCGGGATTGATATGGCGGAAGGAAAGCTCCTCCAGCTCCTCGCGCATGTCCTGCATACCCATGCGGCCGGCAAGCGGCGCATAGATTTCCATCGTCTCCTCGGAAATGCGCGCGCGCTTTTCCGGCGACATGTGATCGAGCGTGCGCATATTGTGCAGGCGGTCGGCAAGCTTCACCAGAAGCACGCGCACATCGTCGGAAATGGCGAGCAGCAGTTTGCGCAGATTTTCGGCCTGCTTGGCCTTCTTGGTGACGAGATCCAGCTTCTTGATCTTCGTCAGACCCTCGACCAAGCGACCGATGTCTTCGCCGAACATCTCATCGATTTCGGCGCGCGTCGCCGTCGTATCCTCGATCGTGTCGTGGAGAAGAGCGACCGCGATGGTCGATTCATCCAGGCGCATATCCGTCAGGATCGCAGCAACTTCGAGAGGATGGGAAATATAGGGGTCGCCGCTGGCACGTTTCTGCTGGCCATGCTTCTGCATCGCATAAACATAGGCTTTGTTGAGGAGAGCTTCGTTGGCATCGGGCTTGTATTTCTGCACGCGCTCAACAAGCTCGTATTGCCGCATCATTCCAAAGCTACTCCAGCAAAAACAAAAGCGCGCCAGTCATATGACCGGCGCACGCATTTTCCCATCATATCGCTCCTGCCCGGAGCATCAAGATCGACGATCAGTAATCGTCGCTTTTTTCCGGCGGAACCAGACCTTCGATACCGGCCAGAAGCTCTTCTTCCGACATCTGATCGAACGTAACAGTTTCCGGCAGATCTTCCTCCTCGTCGCTGGAGGCGGAAGCGCCGGCGGCGAGCAGGCTTGCGGGATCGGGCTCAGGCTCATCCACTTCGACATGCTTCTGCAGCGAATGGATGAGATCTTCCTTGAGATCGTCCGGCGACAGCGTCTCGTCGGCGATTTCGCGCAGAGCAACAACAGGATTCTTGTCGTTGTCGCGATCGATGGTGATCGACGAGCCCTGCGAAATCAGGCGGGCGCGATGGCTGGCGAGCAGCACGAGCTCGAACCGGTTCTCTACTTTATCAATGCAATCTTCTACTGTGACACGGGCCATTGCCTGTCCTTTGCGGTCGTGATGTCGTCATCATGTCTCGGAGTAGCACGCCGATACAAGCAAACGATGGCAAATTCAAGTTTTTCCTGTTTCAGCGCCTTTGCACCCTTCCGGAAAGTGCTAAAATTCCCCCAGACAAACAACGATTTCTACCCTGGATTGCTTGGAATATCGCATTGCGTGCCCTAAATCTGGGTTATATGAATAATTCATAAAGTAATACGAATTATTCTGCAACGCCCTACAAGGCATTGTTTTAGCTTGTGTTTGAATGAAGTGATTACGTTTTTATAACAGTGGATATGTAAGAGATGTTTGACCCACGCGAAAAAATTGCACTCTTTATAGACGGCGCCAATCTCTACGCTGCATCCAAGAGCCTCGGCTTCGATATCGACTACCGGAAGCTCCTGAAAGCATTTCAGAAACGCGGCTATCTGCTGCGCGCTTATTATTACACCGCCCTCATCGAAGATCAGGAATATTCCTCCATCCGGCCGCTGATCGATTGGCTCGATTACAACGGCTACAAGGTGATTACCAAGCCGGCCAAGGAATTCACCGATTCCATGGGACGCCGAAAGATCAAGGGCAATATGGACATCGAGCTGGCGATTGACGCCATGGAGCAGTCCGAAACCGTCGATCATCTGGTGATCTTTTCCGGCGACGGCGATTTCACGACCCTCGTTGAAGCTCTCCAGCGTCGCGGACGCAAGGTATCGGTCATCTCGACCATGGCGACCCAGCCGCCGATGATCGCCGACGATCTGCGCCGCCAGGCCGATCATTTCATCGATCTCGTATCGCTGAAGGCCGAAATCGGCCGCGAGGCTTCCGAGCGTCCACAACGTCCCGCCGAACCGACACCGGCCGCTTCGGATGACGAAGAATAATTGGGACTGGCTGCATCTGACAGGTTCGCTGGCCGCCGGAGAGTAGTTGCGCGCAGCGGAAGCGTTTGTTGTTGCCGGGCAGTTGGCCCTTCGCTAGGGCATCATGATGCCTGCCGAAGGGGCGTTCGTCGCTGCAATCGACTGACGCGCAGCTGTGGTTGCGCAGGGATGGTTGTGGACGCCGGGAAGCGTTTCGTATTTGCCGCGACAGCCGGCCCTTCGCTAGGGCTCAGGGCGTTCGTCGCTGCAAACGATTCGCTGGATCGATTGCTCGGGCTTTGCCCGACCGCTCCTCACCCTCACCCATTGTCCTTGAGCAGGCGGCTCTTCTGCCTGTTCCAATCGCGCTCCTTCTCGGATTCGCGCTTGTCATGCAGCTTCTTGCCCTTGGCGAGGGCCAGTTCCAACTTGGCGCGGCCGCTGTCGTTGAAGTAGATTTTCAGCGGCACGAGCGTCATGCCTTCGCGATTGATGGCCGAGCGCAGCCGGCCGATTTCGCGGCTGGAAAGCAGCAGCTTGCGGCGGCGGCGCGGCTCGTGATTGAAGCGGTTCGCCTGCAGGTATTCCGGCAGATAGGAGTTGATCAGCCAGATCTCGCCATCCTCGTCCGAAGCGTAGGACTCTGCAATATTCGCCTTGCCTTCGCGCAGCGACTTGACCTCGGTGCCCTTCAGCACGAGCCCTGCTTCGTAAGTGTCGATGATCTCGTAGTTGAAGCGTGCCTTGCGGTTCTCCGCCACAATCTTCTTCACCACACGCTGGCTGCCTTTGGGTGCCATGATTCTTCTTCTTTTCTTGCGTCATTCCGGCAGCGGCCGAACGCGCGCCTGTCCCCTAAATAAGCGAGACCGCCCTCCTTGTGAAGAGAGCGGCCCGGCAGAGTTTCGGCAGCGCGCCTGTGACGCCGTTAGTTCAGGAGGCCGGCATGGCGCATGGCCGCGTCGATCGCTGCCTCAGTGCCCGGCTCCAGGGTCGACAGGAGCGGCGAGCGCACGTTGCGGCTCATGCGGCCAAGACGCGAAAGACCGTACTTGGCGCCGCAGAGACCGGGTTCAAGGAAGATCGCCTTGTGCAGAGGCATCAGGCGATCCTGATATTCGAGCGCCTTGGCATAGTCACCGCCAAGTGTGGCCGCCTGGAATTCGGCGCAAAGGCGCGGCGCGACATTGGCGGTGACCGAGATGCAGCCGACGCCGCCATGGGCATTGAAGCCGAGCGCCGTCGCATCCTCACCGGAAAGCTGGCGGAAATCGCGGCCGCAGCTGATGCGCTGTTCGGAGACGCGTTCGATCTTGCCGGTCGCATCCTTTACACCGACGATATTGGCGTAGGCCTTGGCGAGCGCGCCCATCGTCTCCGGCGTCATATCGACCACCGAGCGGCCGGGAATGTTGTAGATATAGATCGGCAACTTCACCGCTTCCGCGATCGCAGCGAAATGCGCGTAGAGGCCCTTCTGCGTCGGTTTGTTGTAATAGGGTGTCACGACCAGCACCGCATCGGCGCCGACCTTTTCGGCATGTTGCGCCAGCTCGATCGCCTCGCGCGTGTTGTTCGAGCCAGCGCCCGCCATCACCGGGACGCGCTTGTTGGCGATCTCGATGCAGAGCTCGACGACGCGCTTGTGTTCATCATGCGAGAGGGTGGGCGATTCACCCGTCGTTCCAACGGGCACCAGTCCCTTGCTGCCCTCTTTTATCTGCCAATCCACATGCGAGGCGAAGGATGCCTCGTCCACCTTGCCGGCGTCAGTAAAGGGCGTAACGAGAGCGGGAATGGATCCCTGGAACATGCAAGTCTCCTAGCGGCGCGGCATTCATGCTTCAGCCGCAATCCATGGTTATGAATCCGCGCACCATAAAGCGCCGGCTTGACGGCGACAAGCACGCTTTGAATGGTTAAGGGCAGTTTCCGATATCATAATTGATTGAAATTCGGACCACCGGTAAGGTTTCGTTAATATTGCATTTGGCAAATGGAAGGGGCCTGTTTGTTTTGTGAGTAGCCGGATGAAGAGACCTGTCATGATCTGGACCGCCGTGGGCTTGGCGGTCGCCTGGGGCGCGGTTGCCTCGCAACTTCCCGGCCAGCAGATACCGACGAGCGCCAACGCCTATGTCGCCATGGCGCCGGACCCCATGAGCACGGCCGCGATCCCGCGTGGCGGCACCATCGCGCCGGTGAGCGGAGACCTGAAGGCAGGCCTCGACGCCCTTTCCAACAAGAACCCGATGCAGGCGCTTGCCATCCGCAATGGCATGGGTGAAGGCACGCTCGATCGCCATATCCTGACCTGGGCAATTGCGACTTCGGGCCAACCAGGCATTCCCTCCGGCGAGATTGCCGCCGCCGCCCGCGAGCTTCAAGGCTGGCCGGGCCTCGGCAGCCTGCGCGCCAATTCCGAGCGGGCGCTCTACATAGAAAATCCGGCAACGGATCAAGTCCTTGCCGCCTTCGGCAGCTCGCAGCCGGAGACCGTGGAGGGCAGCATCATCCTCTCGCGTGCTCTTATGGCACGCGGCGCGTCGGCACAGGCCGGAAAGCTGATCCGCAAGATCTGGCGCGATGAGCCATTGGACAAGCCTCTCGAGGACAAGATCCTTGCGGAATTCCCCAGCCTGCTTTCGCCTGCCGATCACAAGGCGCGCATGGATTATCTGCTTTACCGCGACCGGACCGCGCAGGCCAAACGCTTCGGCGATCTCGGCAAAGCGCAATCGCTCTATAAGGCGTGGGCGGCGGTCAATGATCGCTCGCCGAAGGCCGATGCGCTGATCGCAGCCATCGACGCGCAATGGCGCAAGGACCCCGCCTATCTCTTCATGCGGATCGAAAACCTGCGTCGTCAGAACAAATATGACGATGCCGCCAATCTTCTGGCGCAAATGCCCAAAGACCGCAGCGTGCTTGTCAGCCCCGGCGCATGGTGGGCCGAGCAGCGCATCGTCAGCCGCGGCCTGGTGGATCAGGGTGAGTTCAAGGCCGCCTACCGCGTCGTCGATGCCAGCGTCGCAGAAAGCCCGCAGGATGTCGGCGAGGCCGAGTTCCATGCCGGCTGGTACGCTCTGCGCGGCCTGCAGGACGGTGCAAACGCGTCAGCCCATTTCCGCAAGATCCTGCAGGTCTCGAACGGCCCGATCTCGCAATCGCGCGGCTGGTATTGGCTCGGCCGTGCCGCCGAAGCGGGCGGACCGGGCAAGGCTGCCGATTTCTACGCGAAGGCCGCCTCCTATCCGAGCACCTTCTACGGCCAGCTTGCCGCCGAGAAGCTTGGCCGCCGCACCCTCAACGTCACCTATCCCTCGCCCTCGGCTACGGATCGCCAGCGCTTCCAGGGGCGTGAGGCGGTACAGGCGATTTCGCGGCTTGAGGCCGCAGGGCACGGATGGCGTGCCGATGCGCTCTATCGTGCGCTCGCGAAACAGCTGGATAGTCCCGGCGAAGTCGCCATGCTGGCTGCCCGCGCGGAGCGTTCCGGCAATCACCAGCTTTCGCTCCAGATCGGCAAGATCGCCTATGGGCGCGGCATCGACGTCGCTGCACTCGCCTTCCCGATCGGCGTCATTCCGGACAATGCGAATATTTCCGGCTCCGGCAAAGCGCTAGCCTATGCCATTGCCCGGCAGGAGAGCGCCTTCAATCCGGCCGCCGTTTCCTCTGCCAATGCCCGAGGCCTGCTGCAGCTGCTGCCGAAGACGGCAAAGGCGGTTGCCGGCCGGCACGGAATGGCCTTTTCGGCCGACAAGCTGACGCAGGATGCGGGCTACAATGCCACGCTTGGCGCTCATTACCTCGGCGAGCAGATCGACACCTTCGGCGGCTCCTACATTCTGACCTTCATCGCTTACAATGCAGGGCCGAACAAGGTGCCGGAATGGATCAGCCGCTATGGCGACCCGCGCGGCAAATCGCTCGACGATGTGATCGACTGGATCGAGCGCATCCCCTTCCCCGAGACCCGCAACTACGTGCAGCGCGTGATGGAAAACTATCAGGTCTACAAGGCCCGGCTGGGACAGAAGACCGACATCGTACACGATCTGGTTGACGGCCGCGGCTAAGCCCCATCACTATCGCAAAGCCGCCTCCCGGCCTTGCGCGATATGCTTCAGCCAGCAACCGCAGTTGTGAAGGCTACGGAAATGACGTTACATCCCTCGTAATAGCCAGAGCACGAGGAATGACGCATGCGCAGCGACGACGAAAGCGGTTTTCTTGTCAGAACGATCGCAGCGGAAGATGGCCTGAAGCTCCATGTGCGGGACTATGCCGGTCACGAGACGACCACGAAGGCCAGAACACCCGTCTTCTGTCTGCCCGGCCTGACGCGAAACTCGCGGGACTTTCATCAACTGGCGCTGCTTCTGTCACAGGACCCGATAGCCCCGCGCAGGGTGATCACGCTCGATGCCCGCGGGCGCGG
This sequence comes from Martinezella dioscoreae, assembly GCF_009176305.1. GTDB lineage: Bacteria > Pseudomonadota > Alphaproteobacteria > Rhizobiales > Rhizobiaceae > Rhizobium > Rhizobium dioscoreae. The sequence continues at coordinate 183,019 of NZ_BLAJ01000003.1, forward strand.
GGCATCCGAATGGGATGAGGACAAATCCCACTACAATCTCATCGTGGAAGGGCAAGATGTCCTCGCGGTTTGCGCTGCGCTCGGGATTCATCAGGCCATCTTCATTGGCACCTCGCGCGGAGGCCTGGTCCTTCATATGCTAGCGGCCAGTCGGCCCGATATCCTCAAGGCGGTGATTCTCAACGATATCGGTCCAGTCCTCGAGAAGATCGGATTGGCGGATATCCGCGATTATCTCAACCGGGACAAGAAACCCGCCAATTGGGACGAGGTGATCGAGATCCTTCGGGAGAACCATGGCAGCGCCTTTGGCGCGCTTGACGAGGAGGATTGGCAGGACATGGCACGGGCGATCTATGCCTTTCGTGACGGCAAGCCGATTGCCGATTACGATCCCGCCATCGCAGCGCAGATGCAGGCACTCGACCTGAAGGCGCCGATTCCAGACCTCTGGCCGCAATTCCAAGCGTTTCAAGATATTCCGCTGATGGTGATTCGCGGGGAGAATTCGAAGCTTCTGACACAGACCACAACGGACGAGATGGCAAGCCGTCATCCGGGAACGGTCATCAAGATCGCGAGAGGACAAGGACATGCCCCGATTTTACATTTGGGCGATGTTCCGGATGCGATCCGGCATTTCATCTCGGGGTTTTAACAACAGGCACCCGCGCACTATTCGACGTCTGGCCAAAGCAAAAGGCCCGGTTGGGAGACCGGGCCTTTCCTCTTCCGATCGGAGGTCTGACCAGAAGATTTATCAAACTTGTTCGGCGAACCGAATTAGAAGGTGCGCTGGAAGCGGAGGATACCAGCCCAGGTATCCTTGTTGACGGCGTCGTAGTTGACGTAGGTCACTTCCGGCTCGATCAGCAGGTCCTTGACGGGGTTGAACTTGACGTTCGTCGTCGCAGCGAAAGTCTTCAGATCGTCGTAGGCGAGCTGCAGGTTCCACTTCAGCTTGTCGTTGATCGGAACGCCAACGCCGCCCCAGACAGCCCAGTCACCCCAACCGAGACCAGCACCGCCGGCGCCGGCATACTTGTTGAGCTTGTCGCCATCAGTGTTCCAGCCGCCCATAACGAAAGCGGTGAGAACGCCGAAGTCGGCATCGACGCGAGCCTTAACCGCGCCTTCTTCAACGATGGAGTCATAGCCGCCAACGACGCGGAACTGCCAGGCGCCGGCCTTGTAGCCAACACCGGCAACGACGTCCGGAGCGTAGTGGTCGGAGCTGTCTTCGCCGTTTGCACCGGTCGCGCCCGTGCCGGAATTGGAATCTTCCAGCGAGATCACAGCCGTGAAGCCGTTGCCGGCGTCATACTTGTAGGTGATCTGGTTCAGTTCGTCGGTGTTATTGATGCCGTATTCGATCACGTCGTCGTTGATGACGTCGCCGGCATAGCCGAGGAAGGTCGAGTAGACCGAATCGGCCTTACCGACGAGGAAACCACCCAGGCTGATATTAGCCCAAAGCAGCTTGGTCGTGGTGGCGTTGCCGTCATTCCAGTCCCAACGAACAACGGTATTGGTCTTCAGCGGGCCGTATTCGGTGTCGGTGGCAGTGTCGAGAGAGAGTTCGGCGCGGGTATGCCAGTAGGTACCACGGGCACCTGCGTCCTGGCCAGCCTTGTAGGCGTTGTACCAGCCGCCTTCGGTACGGACGCGGCCGCCGATCTTGAGGCAGGTTTCCGTGCCCGGGATGAAGAAGTAGCCAGCGCCATAGGCATCGCAGATGCGGACGTATTCCAGCGGCTCCGGCTCAGCAGCGACGATCGCGTCAGCAGCATGAGCACCGGATACTGCTGCCAGCGCAGCAGCGGAGCCGAGAAGAAGGCTCTTGATGTTCATAGTAACTCCAGTTCCAATATCGATTAGGTATGACAATTCACGCCGAGAAAATCGACGCGCCCTACCCCACCTGGTTTTAAAGTTGACCCCTGATCTGGGAGAACCAAGACGCTAAGTCTCGCTTCCGATTTGGAACCTACAGATCGTTTTTTTCAGAGCAATATCAGAGATAAACTATGAACAATTGTGACGGTGGTTTCAAACGCGTGCGTTGCACAAAAATCACGTCGCAAAACTGTCATACTGCCGACACGTTAGCAGCCGGAAACTACTTCAGATTACTTGAAAGAGATGCGCAACCACGAGTCGATCGCGCCGAAAAAGAGCATAGAGCGCTCTCAAGACTGAATTCTAATTGTCGATATTCTCAAATAAAGAAAGCCCAGCTATTCGCCGGGCTTTCCATCATCGTAGTGAACAATCTTAAATGACCGAGGTCAGATCAGATTAGAAGGTGCGCTCGAAGCGGAGGATACCAGCCCACTGGTCCTGATTGATGGAGTCCCAGTTGGTGTAGGAGACTTCCGGCTCGATGAGCAGGTTCTTGACCGGGTTCCACTTGACGTTCGTGGTAGCGGCAAAGATCTTCGAGTCGGTGTAGGCGAGCTGGAGGTTCCACTTCAGCTTTTCGTTGATCGGAACGCCAACGCCGCCCCAGACAGCCCAGTCACCCCAGCCGATACCGGCAGCATCGCCAGCGCCGTTCGAACCAGCGTACTTGTTGAGCTTGTCGCCATCGGTGTTCCAGCCGCCCATCAAGAAGGCCGAGAATGCGCCGAAGTCGGCGTCAACACGAGCCTTAACGGCGCCTTCTTCGACGATCGAGTCGTAACCGCCGACGACCTTGAAGCCCCATGCGCCAGCCTTGTAGCCAACACCTGCGACAACGTCAGGAGCGTAGTGGTCGGAGCTGTCTTCGCCGTTGGAACCGGTCGCGCCCGTGCCGGAATTGGAATCTTCCAGCGAGATCACAGCCGTGAAGCCGTTGCCGGCGTCGTAGTTGTAGGTGATCTGGTTCAGTTCGTACGGGCCGTCATAGACCACGTCGTCGTTGATGACGTCGCCGGCATAACCGGTGAAGACGTTGAACTGCGAGTCCGTCTTACCAACCGTGAAGCCGCCGAGGCTGATGTAAGCCCACAGCAGGTTGGTCTTGGTGGCGTTGCCGTCGTTCCAGTCCCAACGGATGATGGTTTCCGTCTTCAGCGGACCGTATTCGGTGTCGGTCGCGGTGTTGACGTTCAACTCAGCGCGGGTATGCCAGAGAGTACCCAGACGAGAGTTCGGGTTGTAGGCGTCGTACCACTGACCTTCGGTACGAACCTTACCGCCGATCTTGAGGCAGGTTTCCGTGCCCGGGATGAAGAAGTAACCAGCACCGAATGCATCGCAGATACGGACGTATTCGAGCGGCTCCGGCTCAGCAGCGACGATAGCGTCAGCCGCATGAGCACCGGAAACTGCTACGAGTGCAGCAGCGGAGCCGAGAAGAAGGCTCTTGATGTTCATATTGACCTCCAGTCAAAGTTTTATCTCGAGAATGAAAACTACCCGAAGGTATTCCCTGTCCCATCCTCGTGTTTCAAGAAGTGGACGATCAATCGCCCTCGCTTCCGAGAGTGAAAATACAAGACGTGCACTGTCACGCAATCGACATTTTCGCGGAACAGGGGATTTGCGTAAGCCTTCCGCAAGTCCTGTTGCCGAAAGGACACAAGTCAGCAACACGGCGGCCGCAATTATTTATACTTCATTAAGAAACTCCTTAATCTACCGGCACTTACGCGCGCAGTGAAAATGGTCCCCGCTGATTGGAAAAAGGCATTCGAATGGCCTTTCCATGGCTAACCGGCGGATTTTGCTAGGTTTGGTAAGCTCTATATGACGCTTGCCTCGCCGACCCACCCGGGATCGACAGCCACTGGCGGGTCTGGCCCTCGTCCCAAAACGACGCAAGGACAGAGTGATTCCTTGAAATGGCCGATTCGACTGCGACGTGTAGGCATTGAGCAAGGCCAAGCCGCCAATGACCAGATATCGCCCTACATCGTCATTTCCTTCGATAGAGGATCATTCCGGCGTGATGAAGCACACCATCGATGAAATCGCCATCGGCGGTGAAACCGGTATCGTCCCAATAGTCGATATGATCGCCCGTCACCACGTAGCGCCCCTGATAGGCACGCTCACGGCTTCCCCGCGCTTCGATATATCGGCCATTTGGCAGGAGTTCATGACGGATATGATTGTCGGCCGTCGTCCACATGCCGACGTAAGCATGTATCGGTGTCTTCATTTCGATTCGATCCTCGGAAAGGGCAGGCAGCGGGAACACGACGCCGGACAGGGTGAGAGCAAAGAGAGCGCGAATCAATGTGCCGCCCGCGTCGGGCGAACGACGATCTCATTGACATCGACATCATCGGGCTGCTCGACGGCGAAGCGTACCGCGCGACCGATGGCATCGGGCGTTAGCGCGACGGCCCGATAGGACTTCATCGCTTCGGCGGCCACCGGGTCGGTGATCGTCTCGGCCAGCTCGCTCTCGACGACGCCCGGATGGATGCAGGTGACCCGGATATCGCGGCATTCCTGGCGCAGCCCGTCGGAGATTGCCCGAACGGCATATTTGGTCGCGCAATAGACGGCGGCGGTCGGAGAGACCGCCAGCGCGCCGATCGAAGCGATATTGATGATGTGGCCGGTGCCGCGTGCCGCCATTTCCGGCAGCACCGCCGCAATGCCGTGAAGCACGCCCTTGATATTGACGTCGACCATTCTGTCCCATTCCTCGACTTTCATCGAAGCCATCAAGGAAAGCGGCATGATGCCGGCATTGTTGACGATCACATCGACGCGTCCCCAGGCCAGGCGTGCCGCCTCAGCAAAGGCAGCTACGTCAGCCCTGTCGGTGACGTCGAGCCGGCGGGTCATGACCGTGCCGCCCATTTCTCGAATCTCGGCCGCCAATGTTTCCAATCTATCGATGCGCCTGGCGCCCAACATGACCCTTGCGCCGGCGGAAGCGAGTTCGCGGGCGATGCCCGCACCGATGCCGCTGGAGGCACCCGTGATGAGAATGACTTTATCGATAGGCATACGATCACTCCTTGCTATGCGAACGGTTCTCTCCTGGAACCGCTACAGGGAGGATACAGAGCCTCATTGTCGTGATAAGCCATCCATTCAGTGACAGCTTGGAAAGTAATAATTACCAATGTGGCCTGATCTCAATGCTCTCTCCGTCTTCATTCTCGTCGCTCAAGAGCGCAATTTTCGCGCCGCTGCCGATAGGCTCGGCGTCACCCGGTCGGCGGTCAGCCAGACGATCCGGCGATTGGAAGAGAACATGGGCATCGCGCTGCTGCAGCGCACAACCCGCAGCGTCAGCCTGACAGAGGCTGGCGAACGGCTTTATGCGGACATAGAGCCGGCGGTATCGGACATACGCACCGCGATGGAAAAGACGGACGCATTGCGGACGCGGCCCCGCGGTCAATTACGGCTCGCCGTTTCATCGATCGCGGAGCGATTTCTCTCCGGCGATTTTCTAGCGGGCTTTGCGGCCGCCAATCCCGAGATCCAGCTCGACATCACCGTCACGGACGAGGAATTCGACATCGTCTCGGAAGGCTATGACGCCGGCGTCCGGCTTGGTGAAGTCATCGATCAGGATATGATTGCCATACCCGTCGCCGGCAACGAGCGGCAACTGGCCGTCTGTTCGCCCGCTTATCGCGATCGATTCGGCATCCCCTTGCATCCGAAAGAACTCTCCCTGCATCGATGCATAGGCTGGCGCCCTGCGCCAAAGGCTGTCCCTTACCGCTGGGAGTTTGCGGAAGAGGGCAAGGAATTCCGGGTGGAGGTCGCACCCGAGGTGACGACGAATGACATGGGCGTGATGATCAAGCTGGCTGTCGCCGGAGCGGGAATCACATTCGGGATGGAGGAAAGCTTTCATGACTTCATCGGCAGAAACGAACTGGTGCCGATCCTGGAGGAATATTGCCCCTATTTCCCTGGTTTCTATCTCTACTATCCCAATCGACGAAACATGGCTCCGAAGCTTCGAGCGCTGATAGCGTATCTGAAGCGCTATGAGGGCTTTGCGGGCCGAAATTCCCGATAGAAACTTGCTTTAGGATTTGGCAGCGCCAAGATCGTGGGCCGTCGTCTGTAGGGTAAGATAAACGGGAAAATGGCGGGTTAAGGGGGATATAAATGCGAACCTGGAAAATGTGTGGAATATCAGCATCCTACGCAGCACGTTAAAACGAGCAGGCACCGTCGAGTCGCTATCCGCACAGATTGCATCAATGCACGAGAACGGTATTGCCCAATGCCATATTGCTGCCCAGCTTGGTATTGGCCGGAGCTCAGTCTCGCGTGCCGTAGCGCGGATTAAGAGCAGTCGGCCTCTTAGCCAGACCGATGCCAATATGACAACCGGGGTAACATCAAGATCTTGACCCCATTGCGCTCATCCGGAGCAAACGAAGCACCTGCCCAAAACTAAGTTACTACCAGCTCGCTCCATCTGGTCGGCACAGGACGGCAAGGTCGCGGGCCTGACCATAGCGTTTGTCCTAAATGAGACCAACGCGGCCACTCGTCCTCCACGAGAGTCTCCATCACCTTCTTAGCGACCGACGTCACACTGTTCGATCCGAAAACCGTAATCGGTTATGCACTCGACGGCACAGGACCTCACGTTAGGCCGCTTCAACGCCACATCCTTTTGCTTGCGCGCAGCCGGCCGCAGCCCAGTCATTCAGATTCATTGTTGACAACACCATCAGGCATGAACATTCTGCTTACAACATGAGCACCGCGCTCATGAGTCTCTAATCGATGGAGCACGAAGCTATGGTACTTCTGCGATACGGCGAACCTGAAAAAAACTCTTCGCTGCGGTCCATATCCGCCCGCGCGCGCGCATTGCGATCCCTCTCATTGGACCTTCAGTCGGTCGCAGTATCGAAGACGCTACCTTTCCTTGACGACAAGGTGGTCCCTATCGTGGAGGATTGGTATGTGGACAAGCTGACGTTACCAACACTCGTCGGTCGCATTCACTATCCGGGGCGATCGGATCCGAAGGCTTGGGGTGAATTTCGATTCACCGCTCCAATCGAATTGTTGTCGCTCGCTGGCGGATGCGCGCTCGCCACCAGTCGGTGGTACCGCCTTGGGTCACCGCTCCCGATTGCCGCCGACACCCTTGCTACCTGGAGCTACTCAGATGTGTCCTAAGCGCCGTCCGAGCCACTTTTCCCGTAGCCAAAGAGTTGTGATGGCATCTCTGAACGAGGGGGCCGCGTTCTTCATGGCCTATTCATGCCTCGCAAGAACGTTGCGATCCCAGTTTCACCTGATGAATGGCGGTCCGTCTACGGTGATCTTGCTCGTCCCCGAACTAAAGTCTCTTACCGTTCATACGAAGGCTGCAACGCTCCTTCTCAACGGACGCGATCTGAAAGGCCGGACATTTTTCGAAGAGAGCCCTGTCGTTCATGGGATCGAGTCCCAAAAGAATAAAGACAGTCGCTGGCTCGTTGAGCAACTTGCGAACTGTCCGACCATCCTGATCCTTGCCCGGAGCCTCGATTTGGTGCCGGCTGAGCTGGCGGCGATAGCGGACGCCGCGCTCAATCTTGAGCGGCCGGATGCGCGGCTGATACATGCCACACGTGCGCTCTTGAAACGCAGGCCAATCGACGACCACACGGCTAACGCCTTGGCCGGTTGCGACTTCCATGTCCTCGCACGCGCTTTATTGAAAAACCAGTTAAAGATTGACGATGTCGTCGCGTTGAGAATGCGGGTTGCTGGTGGTGCAGTCGGCGGCCATTCTCTTGATGACCTCCCCGGCTACGCATCGTTAAAGCCGTGGGCGCGGTCATTGATCGATGACCTGGCAAGAGCGCGCTCCGGCGAGATCGGATGGCAAGACGTGGATCGAGGTGTTCTGATCCACGGCCCGCCAGGAACCGGAAAGACCTTCTTTGCATCAGCGCTTGCGCGCTCGTGCGGCCTGCCGCTGGTGACCGCGTCAGTATCGAAATGGCAGTCGGCCGGTCATCTCGGGAATCTTCTTGCCGCAATGAACGCGACCTTCGAAAGCGCACGCTCCCAACAGCCGGCAATACTGTTCCTGGACGAGCTCGACTCCGTGGGCGACCGGACGAAGTTCAATGGTGAGCATGCAATCTATTCGACACAGGTGGTCAACCATCTACTTGAATGCATTGACGGCGCCGAGGGACGCGACAAGGTCATCGTCATTGCGGCGACGAACTATCCAGAGGCGATAGATCCGGCGCTTCTCCGGAGCGGGCGCATTGAACGCCATGTGCGGCTCGATCTGCCTGACGCGGACGAGCGCGCGGATATACTACGATTTCACATGGGATACTCCTCCGGTTCGGAGGAGCTGAGCTTACTGGCGACCGGCCTTGATGGATGGACGCCCGCAGATCTTGAGAAATTGGCTCGAGACGCGAAGCGATGTGCCCGAACAAGGCAGAGAGAAGCTCAAGTCCAGGACATTGCGGATGTCCTTCCTCCACTGCAGATCCTTTCAGACGAAACCGTTACGAGGACGTCGCTACATGAGGCAGGTCACGCCGTCATCGCGCTGCTGCTCTGGTCGGACATGAGGGTGGCGTTGCGCATACGAAAAAGCTACCGTCCGTCTGCGTCGTTCACGGACCTCGGCCAAGCTCAGTTCTTCCACCGACAGGCAGAGGTGCACACACGCGAATCCTTGGAAAACTCAATTTGCAGGGCGCTCGCAGGGGCGGCGGCAGAGCATCTCCTTCTGGGAGCGCATTCCGATGGTGTGGGAGGCAAAGCAGGAAGTGACATCGAGTACGCCACCCGGTTGGCGACCCAGATTGTCGCTTCCTACGGAATGGGCGAAAGCTTGTTGTTCGCGCTGGAGGACGAAACGACCGCCGGTAGCGCAGCTTGGCGTCTCCCAAGTTCCATGCGATTTGAGATCAACGGAATTCTGCGAAACCAGTTCGAGCGAGCGAAAGCGCTGCTCTCGGATCATGTCTCGGTCTTGAGGTCGCTCACAGACAGCCTCCTCGAGAAAGAAAAACTAAATGGGGAAGAAGTGGCGGAGATTTTCTTCGGATGCGGGATGACTTTCGAGCGCTGAAAGCGTATCAACGATCTGAGCGCGACATGGCAACGGCAGGCCCATGGCCGGCGGCGCCGTCAATAAAGACGACGCCCTGATTTTCGAGCGCGACCCGAACCTTCTCAATGGCCTCAACCAGGATGTTGGTTTCGCCCTTCTCGATTCGCGCAACGATCTGGCGGCTTACGCCAGCCAGAGCCGCCAGCTCGTCCTGGCTAAGTCCTGCCAAGGCGCGGGCTGCCCTAAGGGCGGTCATGATTTCCTGTGTCGAATCCATGGGCGGAGCAGGCGATAATTAGCGGGAATTGTCAACAATTAGAGCGAAGGATTCGCATAGCTTGTGAGGCTTCATGTACACGCGGACGGTGGCGTCAGCTATGTCTGCACGCGCAATATTCTCGTCAGAGAAATGGCACCTGAGCGAAGCCAAGCCGCCGCTGGATCGAAAAACGTAAAGCGATCAGAGCTGCCGGCATCGAAGGCTGCCGACGCAGTAGGAACGCTCGTCGATAGCACTTGCCTGCGCGAGCCTTCAGTACTTCCGGGCTTGCATGAGGTTCTTGGCGGACAGTCCAATGTACCAAGCATTCATCCGCTTGTCCCAGCTTCGAACCGCCAGAAAAGTTTTCCAGTCAAATTCAAAGATTGACTGGAGCTCCCATTCCGGACTGAGCTTCACCACCAACATATACTCAAAGAGCTGTCGGTCCGGGTTCACCGAGTCCGGGTAGACCGTCCCTGTCTTCTTCGCGTCCAGTACCCCCTTTATCGAGTAACGATCGCCCCGGCGCGACAGCGCGTCAACATTTGCCGTATTCACCGCAGCTTCGCTTAGGTTCGGCAACCCGGAATTCGAATTGAAAAATGCTATTGCTAATTTTTCTGCGACTTGGCCGACGTTTAAAGCCAGTCCGCGGCGTTTCATCTCTGCGTGAAGTTTTGCCCGAAGATTCAGGAGATCCATATCGTCATAGCCAGACAGATCCGGCAACACGCTGCACGCGCCTGCTTTAGCTAGTCCCATGTCCCCTCGATCTCCATGCTTTCAGTTTCCTCGTCCAAAAAGCGCTCGCACATGTCCAACACTTCACTAAGCGGCCTCTTTCTTCGCCCCTTTAAAGAACATTCCCAGACGACAAGCGTTCTCCATCCCTGCAGAGCCAACTCTTGGTACACGCGCTGATCTCGAAGAACGTTATTCTCGATTTTCTTTGACCAAAACTCGGTTCGGGTTGCGGGCATTCGAAAACGGGGACAGGAATGCCCATGCCAGAAACATCCGTGGACTAGAAGTACGGCTCGGGACTTAGAGAAAAGCAAATCCGGTCTGCCAGGAAGTCCTACGGCATGAAGTCGATATCGCCGACCTCGACTATGTAGACCACGCCTAATCAGCATCTCTGGCCCGGTGTTCGCTGAGCGTATTCTGCTCATGTTGTAGCTACGCACTTCTGGGCTGTGGACGTCAGTTGATTTCAACGCTCTGTACCGATGCCTAATGGCTGAACTACTGCAGAACGGACTGCCACGTTGGCTGGAATCGCAGGAAATAGGGCCGAGAGAGCGTCGAAACCAAGTTCTCCAAATCGGAATACCGCCACATTGTGCTGCAAAGCCCCGTCCGAGAGCATCGCCGCCAACCCCGCCTGAAGTAAGCGGTGCGAACGGCGGCCAACGAACGTCAAGAGTATAGGGTTGGAACCGTTATTGCTCCTTATCGAGCGTATGAGAGCAAAGTCTCTGCTATCCAAGTCGCTGAACTCGGGCGCCTCAAATTGTCGCCCGCCCAGTCTCCAGTTCTTACCCCCCTTGTTAATCCGACGTATTTCGCGGTTGATCACCGGTCCAAAGGTTGTGATGCAATCGAAATCACCGCCTCGCGCAGCGATTAAAACTGGATCCAACAGAAGCTGCGTGGCGGGCGTCGTCAAAGCGATCGCGCGCTGCCGGCTGGCGGTTGCTTTTCGGTGAGCAGCAAACAACCCCATATCTGAATCGGTCAATGACCGCACGATGATGATCTCTTGATCACTCAAGTTGCAATCCTCGACCGAGCCGGTTGCGCATCAACATCCAGATCGGATGCCACTCCCATGAGTTGCCGCTTAAGCGTCGAAGCGACATGCCAAGCCAAAAGTGGCGGTACAGCGTTTCCGATTTGTCTGAACGCAGGGTTCATTGTCCCGGCAAAGCGGAAACCATCTGGGAAGGATTGAAGCCTAGCAGCTTCACGGACCGATATGGGTCGAGCTTGATTGCTGTCGTAGTGTATATGGCTGTACCCGTCTTTTCCAAGGTGGGCGAGAAGCGTGCGCGCCGGCTGATTTGCCTCCATCTTCCTCCACTTGTTAGGAAACTTGCTGGCGTCATAAGGCGGGACAATCTTCGCACGAAGTGATTGCCATTCCTCCGATCCTTCAGGAATGTCGGCGCCAGCGTCCCGAAGGGCGGCTAACTGCTTCTCGAACAGCGTGAGGGCATATCGATGCGCTTCCGGGTACTGATCACCCGGTTGAAGACCGGCAAAGATCTTATAATCGCGAGGTAGATACCGAATTACGTGGTCGTACACCGCGGCTTTCCCCTCGTATTCAGGCCACTTACGCATGACTTGGACATAGCTCGAGTAAAAATTCGCATTGTATGGAACGGCTACATCGAAACCCTTCCGCCCGCGCTTCAAGACGCCCTCCCTTAGCAAGGTCATGGCATTGATTTGCGGTAGGTCCCCAATAGCGTCTTTGGTAGTGACAGCCTTATCGAGCGTGGGCGTTGGTGCAGGCGCTTCAACGTAATGGTGACGCCCGCCGCTCCCAGCTTTGGTCGACAGCAGTTTTAGCGCCACCGCTCTTGAACCGACGTATCCTTGTGGCAATTCGATCCAATTCGTGGGCGTTGGCAGCCTGACTTCGCTTGCAACGTCGCGATGCACGGCGATCAGAACCATTCGCTCACGCATTTGCGGAACGCCGTAAAATGCGGCGTTGAACAGCGAATAGCTGCAAACATAGCCCTTCGCTTCAAGAACCTCCGCAATTTCCTCAGCTAGATTGTGCCCACCATGATTGAGCATATCAGGAACATTTTCCATGACGACAGCGAGCGGGGCGAAGGCCTCGACATACCTTAGGTATTCGATATACAGGCGTGCACGGCTGTCATGCCGAAAAGCCTCCGGGTGTTCCGCAACTTCCCGAAGTTTCGACCGGCCGACCCTCGCGAAAGCTTGGCAAGGCGGACCGCCAATAAGGACATCCACCGCGAGCGAGACGTCACCCATGCTCAGGTCTTCAGCAAGCTTCAACGGTGGCGTCAAGGTGATGTCTCGCGCCAGAGCGTGGCGCCACTCTCCGCTGTGAAAGTTTTCCCCGTGCGACTGCGCGGCGCTGGCGTCGAATTCAACTGCGGCGACTACATCATAGCCGCCGCGCTTAAACCCTAAAGAAAAACCACCACACCCGGCGAACAGATCAAGGACCCGCGGAGCTTTTCCACCAGCCCGGATCCTCTGAAGCTTTTGCCTTACAGCTCGGGCATTCATGATCAATTCTTCTGTGGGGGCACCAGACAGGAAAGTGCCTTAGTGAAAACGTAAAGTTCGGAATAAGCGCCGATTTTAAGTCTCAAGAAATTCTCCCCTTCAGGCGCATGCCGAACGACTCGGCTTGGCGTTCATAAGCGCGACTCGCAGACGCAGGCAGTAAAATGTATAACAGACACCTCGCTCTGGACAGACCGGCATAGTGCAGCATCGACCAATGTTGCTGTCCTGTTTCCTCCATATCCACTGCAATTACAGTTTGCCGCTCGAGGCCCTTAAATGCATGCATTGTGGTGAAGAGGATTTCGCCAGTTCTAAACTGGCTTGCGCTGAGCGGGTCAAAGAGCCTGCGTCCGGCTATTTCCGACCTACCTGCTAGTAATGAGTTCTGCAGTTTCCTTGTTGATAGAACTGCAATGTCCTCAGGACGCACATCGGCGTCAATTAGGTCGCGTATAACTTTCTCGAGCATCCCAATGGCGCTCTCTGAGTCCGAGTAATATCTGATCTCAGCTTCAGGACCGTCTGGCGCGCCGGCAACAGCTAGATCAACGCCGGAGACAATCGACGCCTGTATGGCAACCTGACGCGTATTCCTGCAATTTTCAAACAAGTCGTCGAATGCGGGCGCCCCCTCGGAAAGACGCCCTTCGACTTGCGCCGCGACGTCTCCCCCATAAATATTCTGGTTTGGGTCAAGGAAAAAATGCCATTTGCCGCGACGCAGACCGTCCTTCAGGAGAAGATCAAGTACATCGAGGTGCTGAGGGGTAAGGATATCCTGGGCTTCGTCTACAACGAGCACATCCCAGCTACTAAAGCTCTTTTCACAAAGCGCCTCCGCAGCGATGTCCGGAAACTGAAAAGCGAAAAAGTCATCGCTTCCGTCATCCTCATTTTTCAACCGGTTCAGCAGCCCAGCGCTTGCGATAATCTCGTAATACAAGGCATGTACATGCTTGGCATCGAGTGAGCCTTCGGGCAAATCGATCGCGGCCCCAGACCTCACATGAGCGGCCAAAAGCTGATTAAAGCATAGATATAAAACTCGGTGGCCCTGGGATGCCAATTGACGACATCGATCTATGGCGATCACGGTTTTACCGGTGCCGGCACGGCCTCTCACCACTGTGCGCGGGTTTGCTGCCATGCGCCTAGAAGCACGAATCTGTTCGTTGGTTAGATGGACTAACCTAGACTCTACGCCGGTTAGATAGCTGCCGATACTTAATGCGGTTTCAAGATCGGGACGTAGGATTTGTCGCGCTTCTCGCAACTCCGCCACTGTCAAGCCCCGATAGCTCCGTCCATGTTTGCGCTGAAGGTCAGCAGACCAATATTTCTCGAGAGAGCGGATGTAGGAGGAGAGAGGTTCGCGAAAGTGACGCCGGTCGATTAGCACGTCTTGGAGAATTTCCGCCCCTGATGCGGTAAAGGTCGTATAGGGCATGACAACCCCGTATCCGAACAAAACCTGACGGAAAGCTGAGTTTGCTGAGCGCAGCCGATCACGAACTGCTCCCAGCGCCCCCATCGCTTGCGACCAAGGACTTTCCCGTTTCGAGTAACTGTTGAAATCTCCGCCGAAGCTCCAAACCCCGTCGGTGCATTCGACAGTCCCGCCCTTTACTTCGAGAGCGAAGACGCCCGAGGTCGAAAGAATTACGATATCGGCCTCACCCCATATCTTGGTGCCATGGGTCGGCAGGCCAAGAGAATGTAGGATGATCCACTCCTCAGGCAGTTCACGGCCAAGTCGTTCATAGACATGCCGTTCGCTGTTGGGGCAATCTTTCGGCACATCAGGGATCAGGACAGCCACGATACGTCCTCTGATACGCGCCCAAAGAATCCTTCGAAGGTGCTGTCAATATCTCCAACGAGAACCGCTCGATCCAGTTCTCTATTGAACTTCTCACACGCTGTTTCGGGGAGCAGCAGGCAACAATGGCACGCAGCCCCGCTCACCCGATCTCCGGACTGCCGGGGATCAGTCTCGAGACACACTGGGTCACTGCCGCACCATCCGGCGCTACGGAGGGTCCGGAAAATGATCGGCTCGAGCAACTCGGGCGCGGCAAGCCGCACCAAACCACCCAAGCTACCCTCGGAATCGGGAGATCCTGTATAGACGAGCACTCCATTCATGGCGGGAGCATCGGCAGTAGCCTCGGATATGTAAAGCCGCTCGCGAAGCGCTGACGCAGAGTAGCCGCACTCAATGCTTATCTGCCGGATAAAGGCATGGGAGAACGAGTGCACGAGAAGAAGCCTCGGCGTGACCGTGTATTCGCGGGTGTAACCCCGTTCCCGCGCTACATGGCTGCTTCGCTCCTCAAGCACTTGAGCCCTATCACGCAAGGCCGCATTATTGCCGATCCACTCATCTATCGCCTCCGTCCGAAAACGAAGGAAGATGCCTTCACCTCGAATTTCAGCGCCCGGCAGCCAATTCCTCGGTGTCTTGGACAGTGGAGAAACGAACCCATCAGATATCGCTTGAGCGACCCGTTCTGCGCTGACTGGGTATGGTTCTATACGAGAGAAACCTGCCAGCGCGCGAACTTCCCGCAGCCGAGACGCCGCGCCGACGACGTCAAACCAGCCGCGCAACGACTGAGGAGGTTCAAGGGAGTGGTTCCTGAACTGCGGAACTACCCCCCCAATTACTGGGTCCTCCCGGTCCTCAGACAGCGCGTCGTATTCTTCCGCACGTGCAAGATGTTCCGTGAGCGAGGTACTCCGGTTTTCGATTCCACGTAGCTGCCGGTAGGCTGCCAAAAGAGAATCCACTGAGACTCCGTGCTGGAGAGCGACGCCGTTCAACACAGCCGGGAGCGTGCTTTCAGGGACACCCTCCAAAAAATGGCGGATTTCTTGAACTATCAGGCTAACCGCTTCAGAAGCCGGCGGGATCGACAAGCTGGAACAAACCACACCAAAATGCACGTTTGAAGCGCCCCTCTGAAGGGTTCGCACTGATTGATCGCAGCCTTCCTCGCGGTCGTAGAGCCAGGGGCGAAACCCTGTGCAGTTAAAAGCCGACAACGCGTCTGGATTGAATGCTTCGCCGAGTGAACTCTGCGTCGCCTTACCATCAATATTGCAAGAATTGCAGGTTACGTGCAGGTCAGCAAGTGACGCCGACCGTCCGTAAGAGCCCAGGTAGAGACTTGGCGTATCACAGACACCATCAGGCCGATCTTTGTGTGCCCACCATTCCCAAGGGAAATCACTGATATGTCCGTGGCGGCAGGCTGTCACAAAGCGCACAGGCGTCGTGTAAACGGTTGCTTGATGAGCCAAACATACCAGCCTACCTCCATCTGCAGCGAGTTCGAATGGAGAACCTTGCTTGCCAATGCGGTGGCATCGAGGACATTCATGCCATTCCGGAAACCGCATGGCAGGCGCTGCACTGCGCGCCCGCACTTGGTTTGTCCCAGGAATGTCCTCTTTCACCGGCCCCATTCGAAAGTGTGAGACGCCGAGCATAGACTGGAGCCTTGGCTCACCAATGCTGAGCGAAGGAAGACCGGTGGCCCGTTCCCAATCTTCGAGTCCCATTGGCATAAAGGACCCCTTCTCAAGATCGACGATCGCGCCTATCCCAAACGTCGATGTGAGTTGAGATCTTCTAACCGCGCCGAGCGGTTCGATCGCATCGCTACCGGCAGAGATTGAGGTTCGCGTTCCTCGAGCCATATCAGGACTTTCTTATTGATCGTAACGCGAACGCGGTCGAAGGTTCGACCTCTCGCATAGAATTAGGGGTTGGCCACGCCAAACGACCTGGACGTCCACCCTCTTCGGCCGAGGCCATAAGGTGCGGACGTGTGGCACCAAACGGCGCTTTGATTTCCCAGTACAATAGATCTTGGCGTGACAGGCGTGCATCCCGGCTGCGCTGTGCCCATTCGCGAGCAATCGCGTCGAGATCTTCAGAGGTTTCGTCTCCCTCCACATGACCAGAGGACGATCGCGCTCTTTCTCGAAGCTCCTTCAAAATTTCTTGAACTATTTGCGCCGAAGGATCGAAGTGCTTCGCATCAGGATCGAAATGCATTCCTGCCGCAAGGTGACGTACGGCGCTCGCGAAAACAGCATGTAAGGCCTTGTCGCGAGCACGCGGCGCCCACGGCGTGACACTTGTTGCCTCTACACTTCGGTAAAGTGCGCCATGATAGGTCGGGAAGTGTTCAAAATGGGAGACGTCCCGTGGCCGGCCAAAATTGTAGAGTGTTAGAACCAATCCATCTAAGCCTCGACCGACACGGCTGCTTGCCTGAATATATTCGGCCGTAGATTTTGGCTGTCCATTTACGAGCATCAGCCCGAGACGAGGTACGTCGACGCCAACCGAAATCATGTTGGATGCCAAGACAGCGTCGCGAGGTTGCGGGCCAAAAGGATCTGCTGCCCCCTGAGTCAACCCGACGCCCAGTTGACCGAGGTATTCTGGCAATCCCCTAGATGGGACACGACTACTAAGTTCAATCGGGTCCGCCTCTAACACACGGCGCGCCCCTCCCACTCGACTGGCAAGGAATGTCATCTGCCTAGGAATGTCGTCTTGGAGCAACGCATGCGCCCCTCCTAGCTCCCGCAAGCTGTTGAAATAAAGCACAGCCGTCCAGTAAGGATCGAGCCTGGCGGGGTCTGCGCCCTCCTGCCGCAAAGACTCGGCGCCCTGCAACAGCGCGGCGGCTACGGCTTGAAGCGCGAACTTTGGGCTTCGACCGGCCGAGCTAAGGCCGACATACAGACGATCTGCTCCATCGTCATCTCGATACGCGAAAAAGGAATCGGAGGCGTTGAATCCCGACGGAGGAAACTGGAGGACGTCCCGATCAAACAGGGCCCGCACTTGTCGGGATGCCTGTCCAATCGTCGCAGTCGACCCGATTACCTTTGGCTTTACGCCGTCGCAGGTGCAAAGCAGATCCACGACGGCCTCATACAAACCAGCCATCGAACCGAGCGGCCCAGAAATTAGGTGTAGCTCGTCTTGGATGATCAGGCTTGGTGGGGCATTCTCGTCCAGGCCGAAAATGGTTCTCAGATCTCGCCGTCTAGGAAGCTGCGCAAACTTGTCAATCGTGCCGATCAGCAGACTCGTCGGAGCGCTGTAGATGAAATCATCTACCGTGACGATCGGAAGAGCATCACCCTTTGTCTGGCAAGAAGCGTTACTGCACCGAATGTCGATGCCCGAGGAGTCCGGCCGCATCGTGTAATTCGAAGGCCTCAACTCGCTACCGCATACGGGGCAGTTGAGTAATTGACAGGGCGTTGATCTCGGCTTTTGACCGTCGTGTTCTGCCTGCAGCGCATCACGTGCGTCCGATATACGATTGGGCGTCGCGTCACCACCAACATAAAGACCCAATGATATCGCAGCGTCTCCCATGTCTTGCCGCTCCTTTCGGATACTATCGCAAGCGCAAATGAGCGACGCGGCACGTTGAAACTGCTGAACCGTTAGCAGTCGGAGCGTGTATCGCATCAAGACATCGACACCGCCGCGGTGGCGTCTGGTGTCCGTAGTCAGACGTCGTAGGAAGATCTGGAATGCCGTAAGGCCGAGGTAAGCCTCTGTCTTACCGCCACCTGTGGGAAACCAAAGTAGATCAACAGTGGTTCGATCGTCATGTTGAGGCTCAACGAGAGACGGAATGACGAGCAAAATGTACGCAAGCTGAAATGGCCTCCAGATCAAAGGGCCTTTCCGATCGGCTTTTGCGTCGAAGCGTGCTTGGCGATCCATAGCCAGATTGGCCAGCGCAAATGCCTGCCAAGCCGCGTCCTGTTCTGAAAGGATTCGGACACCTTGTTCTATCCGACTTGCTGCGGTCCTACACCGCTCCAGGTTGGCGTCTGCAGCCGGCCTGAGTGATGTATCGACGGCATCTACCGCGTCTTCGAGTTCGTCCTTAATCCACCGGCGATATGCATCGGCAAACCGCTTTAAGGCTTCTGTGATTTCGCTCCTAGCGCTCGTTTCGGCTAACCACTCAGCGCGAAACGCGGAAGGGTATGCGCGATGAAATTCGATCAGTTCCGGGTGTCCGGATGGATCCATGCCTTTTACCGTTGCCGATGGCATCCATGAAGTTTTCACCGCAGTCAGGCGTCCTGCGACTGGCGGCGCCCAAGTGGCTGCAATGCCGTGCCCTACCGCGTACTCGAGTACGTCCTTGTAAAGCAATGCCGAAGACAGAGCGTCAGCATCAGAACCATGAGGTGGAAGCGCGGGGCGAGGCTGGATTGCCCCTTCGCCGGTTGGAGTAACTGCTTTCACCTCAAGCCCGGACTGGAACAGGCATCGCTCGTCCCGAAGGCCTTTATCGTGTTCACTAGACCTGTTGATCAAAGTCACAGTCAGTACCTGAAGTGGGCCGTTGATTCTTCTGCGTACATGAAGTTCCAGGCCGGGGTCGACTATGCTTGTTCCCTCGGAGGAGATGAACTCGTTTGTCCGCCAAATAGCAGGTTCTGTGCCAGATATCTCAACGCGATAGCCCAGCTTCAGCCGCCGCCAGTGTCGAACTGGCCGGCCGCCTTCCACAGGTTCCTGCTCAATAGGGACGTACCGGGATGTATTGAGGGTAGAAACGATGATGCGCGCGTCCACGCTTGCAGCGAAGGTCAATCCGAGTGAACAGGGCCGAACAGCCCTGTACCCAGGGACTCCGACGTCAATTTCACCGTCGTCCGAACCGGTTGCTCCATCGTCCTGGTCGTCTTCGCGTTCATCTAAATGCTGACCTTCCGGCCAAAGGATGCCGGTTAGATAGGTATCGGCTGGCGGAGGACGGATTACTTCGTCCTCATGCAGCGGGCCGACCAGCAGGCCTGCTACTCGGTCCAAAAGTTGAGCGCGGACGGAACGGTGGTTGGTCATCAACGTCTGCCTTTAAAGGTTTTGAAGTCCCCGGTTCCAAAGAGACTTATGCCTAGCCAAAGTCGGCTGCTTCGCTCAGGCTCTTCCAAGACCCGATCCCCCAGATCCGAAATAGTCCCAACCCCGGCAATTCGCAGGTTCATAATCCTGGATGGCAAGCCATATCCTTTGTCATGAAGTATATGCAGCAGATCATACGTTAACTGCTGCGAGGTGCGACCAACCCGCAATCCCGGACGTGTCACGTCTTGAAGGTGAATGTCCCAGAGGGCCTTCCCGTCTTCCCAAATTTTACAGAGCATCACCTTGTGACCCTCAAGAACTCGAGCATTTTTCAGAAGAAAATCTTGTATGGATTCGATCCCTTGCACTCCTTCATGCAAAAGGGGATCCACGAAGCTGTAGGGATCTATGTCTCCTCGAAGACCGATCTCCAGGTTTACCCAACCATTCCGCCAGAAGCATAGCCGCTGTCGCCCATTGCCGAAATCTTTATTGGTAGGGCTTCGATACAAGGTTTCGCCGGCTAGCCGGTTTAGTTTCGTGCCTGCCCTTGATAGTGCAACAAAACCGACATTCGCTTCCTCCTCCAACGAACCTTTTTCATCCAGGTCTTCGTTTGGCGCCGCGTTTAAAATGGTCACGACGTCGAATTCCATCCCCTTAGATTGATGGATCGTCGTGATGAGCACGCCTTCGTCAAATACACCTTGGTCGTCTGGAAACGCATCGGGCCATCCCAGACGGTTTCGGAGCGCGGAAAGCGCTACAGAAGCTGCATCTTCTGGCTCGCCGGATGCAAGCGCTAAGCGCTCCCAAGCGAGCTGTTCCGCTGGCAACCGTAATGCCAGCCTCGTGTCGCTCTCCCAAAGGTTATGCAGGTGAGCGTAGATACGCGAGAATTGCGTTCTCGTGACATCCGGAGATCTCACTTTTCGTAGAAGCGCACCAATCCATGCCGGCGGTAATGAAGCAAAGTTGCCGGCGTGCAGACGAACCGGCGACGATGGTCCTTCGACCTTTGTCCCCAGTACTTTCTGCATCACCCGCATGGCATCGCCGTTCGTTCGCGTCAGTATCGCATGAGTTCCAATGTCGTCTTTGCGGAAGCGCTCCGCATCGTCGAACGCTTGCGACGGTGGGAGCTGAGAAATCGCATCGCGCACACGGAGCAGCTTTTCCTCATCGGGTCGGTTGCTCAGCAAAACCGATCTTATTTCGGAAGAAAGCTCTGCGATCTCGGGCTTCGATCGAAAATTCCGTTGCAGCGTTCGGTGGTCTAATTCAGAGCCGTATGACTCCCTGACGCTGCGCCAGTATTCAGACGCACTAGCGTCGGCATCGGCTCGGCTGGCGCCAAAGCCGTAAATAGCCTGGGCGGGATCTCCCAAGATGGTGAATCCACAACCGCCCGATCCTTTTGGCGCCAGCAGCCCCAGCAAACAAAGAACCAATTCTCCCCGAATACCTGGCATATCTTGGAATTCATCGACGATGACATGACGACGTTCACCGATGAAATTGCGTACTTCGTCTCGACGAGGCCCTTTGATCAGCTCAACGAGCTCAGCAATATTTTGATCATAGCTGCGCGACAGCATTATTGAAGGAACGGCTCCCATGAGCCTCAGAATGCGAAACGTCCATGAGTCAAAAGTGCGGATCGAAACATGCCGTAGATGCTCAAGCGTGTTGGCGTTTGTCTCGGATATGAGCGAGAGCCGCCGGGTTAAGGTCCGAACTGCACTTCTGGAGAAGCTCAGGACGAATATTTGGCCTGGCGAGAGAGAAGAATTGACAAGATGACTTAAACGACGAGCGGCAAGTTCGGTTTTACCGGTGCCGGGGCCTGCCTCGACAAGGATTCGAGCAGTCGCCTCGGCCCGGATTATGTAATCTCGATTGCGCTTATCTTCTGATTGCTCAGGCTCCTGCCGGAATTCCGTCGAAGTCCGACCGGCTGTCGCGTCTGCGGCCAAAGGTATATTTGAATGTGCTGTCGATTTCATGATTCCCGCCCATTCCATTGATAGTGAAATTCGATGGAGATTCAAGATCTGGTTGCATTCCAAGTTAGAAATCAGCCGTTTGCCCCGTCGCGCGTTGCACTTTTTCAACGGTGGTATTCGCGAGCGTCCCCGGTCCGATGACGCTAGCTGAAGATCGGGCAGCGGAAGGAGCTTATCGGTGCGCCCCCATCAACCCTGCCTTCCTGAAACGCTGTCCGCAGCTCACTCCACACAGTATTCGGCCACACCCATTTCTCCGCGTGAGGTCGCCATCTGACATCTTCATCCGCGTAGATGAGATCATTTTTAAGGGACGAAAAACCTCCGCGGTTTGGCGACCGCGCCGATAGGCGACGTGCAGGAGATCGTTGAGGATGCAGTCGGCGGCAGCCCGGTCGAAGCGGCTGCGGTTCAGCGAGTGGCACAGGGCCGTCTTCAGTCGCTCGAAGTGGGCGGCGTCGCTCTGTCCTTTCTAGCCGATGGCCTTCTTCGGTTCGGCCGTTGTGATGGATTCGGTGGTCATGCTGTCTCTCCTTCATCCGTGCAACCGTTGTCTGATCTTCCGACGCGTTTTTGACGTCGGCATATCCTCAGTGTCATCCGACCTGAGACCGTCGACGATCTGCGTCCCGTCAGACGCCCCGCCAGATCAGCTCGAGCCGGAGGCCCTCGATCGAAGTCCGGTAGGATTCGACGATGGTCTTAGCGCGGGCAAGCTGCTCCTGCAGGACGCGTTCGATCCTCTTGAGCAGCGGGCCGTCGACCCGTCGGGCGCTGGCGAACAGCCGCTCGTCGACGCCAGCCGGCCACGAGGCGAGCATGCCGTTCATGCCGAGATGACAGTCGAGGATGATCGCGATGCCCGTCGCCCCGTCGAGGTCAGACGCGACGCCGTCGCCGTGATAACCGACGAAGACCTGCTCCGCGGCCATCCTGCCCATATGGACGGCGATGTTGTCGAGGTAGAACTGCTTTCCGTTGTTGGCGAGTTCTCTGCTTTCGAGCACGGCGCCGCCCAGGATCTGACGCTCCAGCGAGGACGACGCCCTGCTCTCGATGGAGACGCGCCAGACCCGTGGCGACCGTGACGACGGCATGGCCGAGTTTGTGCGTCGCGAGTGCCCAGCGGAACTTCTCCGAGAGCTGAACGCGGCACGGAAGACTTCCCATGGTGTCCGCGACGGTGACCTTCCTCCGATCGCGGCGGGCCAGCCGGACGATCCGGGAGATGTCCGCCCCGGTCAGGCTGGAGCTGTCCTTGGCGAACCGCGAAAAGCCTTCGTCGGAGAGGTCGCCGCGAAGATCGTGGCAAAGGATTCCGACACGTGCATGGGCGTCCTGGAGCGGCAGTTGGACATGGTTTTCCAGCCTGCCGGGCCGAAGTATTGCCGGATCGGTGACCGCCCGGTTGTTGCAGGCGCCGGCGACCACCACGCCTTTCCTGTCGACCATCCCGTCGAGGCATTTCAAGGAAGGAGTCGATGACCTGCCGGACGTAGCTCCTGTTATGGCCGCAGTCGCTCTCGTGGTCGGCGAATCCATCGATCTCGTAGATGAACAGGATCGCGGGCGCTGTCTTCTGAGCGTGCTCGAACGCCTTAAACATCGCCCGCTGCATGTCGCCCAGATGGCCTTTCGCCCGCCGACGTCGCTCCACCGGATGCGGCCGTCCTTCCAGTCGTTCAGGTCCTGCTTCAACTGCAGCCCCACTCGCGGGCCTCGCCGTAGCCGCTCATGGACTCAAGGCGAAGCTCCACATCTTCGACGTCTCTCCGCGCAGGCGGCTGTTTCCTGACGCCGCGTGGCGGATCGGGGCGCACTACGAGCTAAGCCAGTATGCGGCCGACGCAGCGCCCCGGACGCACGACGGCCCTCTGCATGTCCTCGTCGAGGAGCAGAAAGATTTCCGCCGGATGGTCAGTCGGGCGACCGCCGTAGATCGAATGGAAGATACCTTTCATCTGGCCGATGGTGGGCGGCTTCATGTTAACGATGACGTCGGCGGCGAGCCGGGCGGGCACAGTGACAGACACCTCGTCCGTAAGAGGAGGACGACTTGTTCTCGTCGAGCCCCCCCCGCGATCTCCTTCGCCGAGTTCAGCGGCCTCTTCGGGGCGAAGTCAACGATGGCGGCCGGCCGTCGGCGAAGACTGGGCATGTCCTTGCTTTGGCCGGGGCAAGCGCGCCGTCTTGCGCATGAGTTCGAAGAAGCAGTGGAGGCAACATCCGCACCCTCTACCAGTTCGAAGACCTCTTGGACGAAGATGAGATCGCCCTGCGCGAGCGGCTGCTTCCCGGTCTCGAGAACGGGTTCCACGTCGTTTGGCGCCGGGTGGTGGAAGTCTGCTCGGACTGCGCAGAGATCGGCCCTCGTCTCCAGCAGGAGCGTCGCGACGTCGGGGAGGCCCGCCTTACGTTACAGAAATGAAGTCCGTCCTGAAGGAAGCGGGCGATCATCGGCGACACGAGATCGACATGGACGAGGCGAAGAGGCTTTCGCGTGGGAACGGCCGGTATCTGGCCGCGTCGCAGGCACTGGAGGCCCTCGAGAGCTTGAAGGCGAACTTCCGGTCGAGGATCGATCACGCGCGGCGGAACCCGCGGTTCAGGCGCGACATCTACGTCGACCTCCACTTTCTGCTGCGGGTTGAGCATAGGATGGAGGACGAGCAGTAGCGGAAGGACGTCATCCGGAAAATCGCGGAGCTGTCGGCGTCCGCCGATGTCTGCGAAGCCGGGTCGGGAAGCTAGCCTTTCGATAGGAAGTCCAAGTCGACGGCCCAGCTTTCCTGGTACTCGCGCCCCGACATTTCGTCCAGCGTCTGGACGACGAAGAAGTCTTCCTCGCGGCCGAAGTCTTCATCCGGCCATGCGAACTTGGGATGGTCGGCCACTTTCTTCAGTTCGTCGAGGACGGCCCTTCGGCCGACCGCCTTGATCTTCTCTGGATCCACAACCACGTGGAACGCGACGAGAGCGCCCTTGGTGTCGAAATTGGGTGCGGCCCGGAGCCGGAACTGACTGATGGCGCGGTAGACCTGCCCGGCCTCCGAGTTCACGTCGTGCTTCTCCTTAGCGCGGTTGCGGAGATGCCTCAGCGGGCCGTTGCTGATCAACGTCGGGAAGGCAAACCGCCCGAAGCGGCGCTCCAAGGATTCGCTAAAGATGGAGCGCGTGAAGTCGGTCTTGAATCCGTCGTGTCGATCAAGCTGCAGGAGGGCCTTCTTGTGAAGGCTGGCGGAGCGCCCGAGGTCGACGACGTGCATGTCGTCGACCGGAAGCTCGAGTCCTGCAGCGGCAGGAGTCATGCCTTTGTCGACCTCCGCCTTAAGACCAGGCGTCGCGACCACGATCGGGCAGACGGTGACGAACTCCTTGCCGGGGCCGACGTTGACGATGTCGCACGTCTGCGAGATTACCACCCAGCCTTCGACCGCATGAAGGTCCTGGTCGAGGTCCTCCTTGCTCCAGTCCGTGATAACCGGAAAGACGCGGCAGTCGAGCGCAAAGTCTCCCTGCCGCCACTTCTCGAGGTCCTCCAGCTCCTTGCTGGTGAAGGCATCAGCCTCCTGTCCGTCCGCCATGCCGTCTACTTGACCTTCAGCTTAACCTTCTTGACGACCTTATTGGGAAGGAAACCGGTGACAGCGTCAACCTCGTCCGGCATGTCCGCGCCGATGCGATCGGTCCAGTGGTCCTGGCGGCCGGACAAGACAGGTTCGACGGGCGACCAACGCGCGGTAGGACGTCCCGCCCCCCTGCCGGTAAGGCGTCTTACGACGGCGAACTCGCCGGACGTCAGCATGTCGCGCACGGTGCGGCCGGCGTACGAGGTGGCGATCAGCCCGGCGTTCTCTTCCTGCGATCCGCGGTCGAAGAACTTCACCGTCTCGTGCAGCCCGGAAATCCGCTTCGCGTTATCGGCCCTGACCGCCGCTCCTTGCGTCCAGTTGTAGACGGTTTGTCGAGTGCAGCCCAGAAACTCGCCGATCTCGTTCCACCCGAAGCCGGTCATCCGCTTGATCTCCGCCAGCATCAGAGGCACGTCGTCAGGGGCGGCAAGCACGGTGGGACTGGCGCTTGCGGCAGTGCCGCGGCGCAGCAGGCCACCGTTGACCATCGGCGTGCCGTGTGTAGGCATCGAACGCAATCCGCCGCTGGTGGACGTCGCCTGTTGCGAAACGACTCCGCATGCGCGACGCAGGGCCTCGAGGCTCTTGTCGTCGACGAGGATCAGACCATAGCCATTGAAGCCGCTAGAGGAACCGTTGCTCCTGAAGCCAAAAGACTTTCTTGCGATGTTCATCAGGCGTCCTTCCCAAAATGCTCCAGAAACTTGTCGTTTACGCACCAGCGGAAGAAGTCGTAGGCGCGGTTGGCGAGAGAAGTTGTAATGCTGGAGATTTCCTCAACCCTGTATTCCAGAAGATTTGATTCGTAGCTAGAGAATGAATCGACGTCGAGAAACCACGACGGAACGTCCTTCGCAGGCATCATCTCCGGATCATGCGATCCGTCGGCGGGAAGTTGTCCCCAACGGGCCAGAACGCCGCCTTCCGTCGTCTCCGCCTCCAGTTCCGAGACCATGTGACGGACCCCTTTCAGCGCCCCGGTGATCTCGTTCATGTGCGGATGCAGCAGTTCCTCGATGCGGAGGCCGTCGACGAGTTCAACCTGATCGACATACCGGATGCCGATGCGGTTGACGTGGCTCGGAGAGATCGTCTCTCCAAGATCCTGCAACAGCGTCCGGAAGCGCTCCGCGAAGTCGTGGCCAGATCCGTATCTCTCTGTCTCCAACGTTAGGAACGTGGGGGTGAGCGACACGCGCCAGACGTTCGACGGATCGATGAAACGCCAGACGGGGTTCGGCGTGACCTGGACGCCGCCGGGGCCGAAGACGAAATGCGGGGTGGCTTCCTGCCGTACCGTCGGATACCGCCGGCGGATCGCCTGCTGGAACCCCGAGACGAACTGGGGATCCGGCGTGACGGTGACGTCCGGAAACCTGACCTGGGCAAGCACCTTCACGAGCGGAGCGTTCTTCAGCGGAACATGATCGACGTGTTTTCCATGCAGGGGATCGAAGTTTTTATTGTGAGTCATGATTTGCCCCTTCCAACTTCATCCACGTTATAGCGATGTAAAGTTACGCGTAAAGTGGGATAATGCACTGCAGGTTTCAACGTTCCGTTAATCGAGCCGCTCAAGCTTAGGCGACCACACCCGTCGTCAAGCTCTGTCGGGCGGCCCAGCGCGCTTTTTTTGCGTCGCCGTTAATCCGGAGCATCGAAAGCTGCAAGCGATCCGCTTCGCGCGGCAGGGCGACCAAGCGCTCCGCTGGGACGACGATGCGTTCGCGCCAGATCATGCTGTAGACCGGGAGCATCACCCGGTCACCAGCCCCTCAACTTCGCAGCCGACCGTAAGCATCCTGCCGACGCCGTCGTTGCCGACCACTGACGGCGGGGGTGGATTGTAGTGCAACGTGCCCTTCACGAGCAGAAGGTCGTTCACGTTGATTGGCTCATATTACATCTGGATCAGCACTTCGCATTGGCTGGGCTGTGGCGGTTCGGGCAGTTGGGCGGCCGACAGCCCTTCGGCCGGCGGTCCGAACTTTTCTATCTTTATTGCGCGCACGTGAGGTTTTTTCTCTGCTTGTCCGAAAGCCGTTGCGGCGGCTGGTCGCGGCGACGACCTCCGGGCGACGGTGTCGGAGAGCAGGACAGGCGACGGCGGCCGGTTCGTACAATCATTCCTAGCGAGGAGCGAACAGTATCTTCGTCTCGCGATCGTGCTCGGGGGGTCCGCCCAGAGACGCCGGGTCGTTCAGCTACTTTGGGCAATCAACCTCCGGATGGACCCCGCTTCTTAAGCGCTTCGCGCGGCCGGCCCTGCTTAATGATTATCCGAGGGCGTTCCGTGTCGCGGTCGGTAGCCGGCAAAACGCACCCCGCGTTGGTACTTCCGACATTGGCTAGCTCGCGCCCCGAGGTCTTCGGACGGTCGCGATCGACGTCATTTTCTTTGCTAGGCATTTGGTACCTCAGGTTAATCAGACCACCAGCGCGACCGTACATCTCGCGATGCAACGTCCACGACGCGCGACTGGCGCTCCCTGTAAACTCCCGAAACCCGAAAGAATTAATGTCGAGCCTTTCAGAGCAGACCATCCAGGTTAACATCGACGATGAACGCTGGGGGAATGTCATGGTAGTGTACGTGGCAAAATCTTGCGGCGTCCAGTCCCGCCTTTAGAGCGACAGCCGACGTCTCGCCCTCGCAGCGTGCGGTCCAGGTACCAGACGCTTCGTCTCTGCGAAATCCGGCCCTTTCGATCAGTCGACGGAGCTTATGACGTTCCATCGGGGTACACGGCGGAACCGCAAAAACAGAGCAGCTATAGAGAGGCTCCTCGTTGCCGTCAGCGATCATATCATCAACACTGGCCTCGCGCCCCTCCCGGAACGCTTGGTTTTGTGCTTTCTGACTATATCTAAGCCGCCAGTGAAAAACGATGAGCGTCATATGGCTACGTTCCCTGCGATGCTCGATCGCCTTCGGCATTTGTCGGTTGACAACAATGAGCAGCCCACCTGCCGGCGTCCGCAACTGATCCGATCTCCACGCAGAAGCGACCGACCAATCCTTTCCGCGGAATTGTCTCGGAATGCCATTCGAGGTGTTCATGCTCGCATTATACGGAAGGTCGCGCGATACCCCGAGGAAGGATTCCCGTTCGACCGTATTTGACACTACAGGGCGTTCTACGAGCCCCTCCATATCTGATATCCGACGTAAGATTTTTCGGCGCCTCGCGGCGCTGGATGCCACAAAGCTCAAAGGACTCGCGCATGCCGGCTCGGTGGCTTCTTCCATACCTATACGTCTTGCGGATTATCTGAAAAATTTCACCATGTCCGCAAAGTGGTCATTTCGCTCACTACATGATCAAAATGTAGAGTGCGCCGATCGATGTCAAGCAGAATTGCGATTCCGCGTCCGCGACGCGTCGGCAGCCCCGATCTTCATGTCGTTGGCCCGATGTTGCTTTGTAACGAGAAAGACTGCGACCGATCAGTCAGAGTGGCCTTGGAAGGATTCGAACGGTTTTTCTAATTGTTGACAACCTAGCCTACTTTTCAGGTATGGATTTCCTGAAACGGAGTCAGACGAAGAATATTCATGTCGTCAGACTCGACATAACGTGGCGACTGTGTCATACCGGCATTACACATCGTTACAGCGCATAGAGACCGGTGAAGCAAACTCGACGCATTGCCGGGAGTGTTCAGTTTTGCCTGGAGATGCATATGACCGGTATCCCTGATGAGGACTCCACCCTCGACCACAGTCGCAAACTTCCGGCAGTAACCCGGCAAAATCAGCAGGCGTCTCTACAAGAGGACGGAACTGGTCGGCCACCAGAAGTGCCTGCGGAGGTCAGCCATGCCTCGCACCTGTCGACGACGATCATAAACCAACGGCCAAACATGGCGAAGTGGCAGGTATTAAACTCCGTCGCGTTACCTCCGCGCGTTACCGAACGGGAGGTCTTTGCCCTGGCCACCATATTGAACCGCAGCTCTTGGTCAAAGTTCTAGGGAGCAACGTCGATGACCAACATCCGCCGGAGATCCGGGCCGAAACAAGTAAGCGTAAATAAGCCGAAACCGAAGAGAGGCAAGAAAGAACAATTGTCCAAGTCGGTACACGTTGAGACGCAGCCGGCCTTGGAAATGCTCTTCAACGATGTCCTGAACCGGCAGGCGAAGAAAGAAAGCGCCGCAGATCGTCGGAGACGACAATCAGCCTCCATGGACGAAACGTCCCAAACGCTTTCAGGTCCGACGCGTGCCGCTCTATACATTCGCGTTTCTGGCGACAAGAGCGTGAAAAGTGATCTTTCGATGCCTGATCAAGAAGCCCAGCTTCGAAAGTTTTGCGACCAGCAGCAATGGGAGATTGTTGCTGTATACTACGAGCCAGGTAGGTCTGCGAAATCCACCGCACGAAAAGAATTCAGAAGAATGATCAGAGACGCCTCTGCTGAAGGCGATCCACCATTCGACAAGATATTGATCCACAGCACGTCCAGGTTCGCTAGATCATCCAGGGATTACTTGATCTTCGAAGCTCTTCTTCATCATCGACGTATCGAGATTTTGGCGATTTCGCAGACCTTCTCGAAGGATGCAGGCGGAATGGTCTCCTTACGCATGACCAATCTGATGGATGAGTTTCACTCGATACGATCGTCGGTAGATTCAACGCGTGCACGCGTCCGAATGGTTGACAAAGGATACTGGCCGGGTGGGGTTCCCCCGCACGGTTACAAATGCGTTCCCTGTCCCGAGAACCGGCAGCGATCCCGTCTTGCCGTTCACGACGAGGAGAGGCTAACGGTCGAGAAAGTTTATTCAATGGCCGTCTACGGAGACGGGAGTGGCCCGCCGATGGGGGTCAAATCAATAGTAGTCTGGCTGAATGAGCACGGGTATCGAACCAGATCGGGATCGCGATGGAGTGTTCAAGGAATTCATAGGATGCTGACCCATTCGATCTACTACGGCCAGTACTTCTGGGGAGTGAACCAAACCGAGCACCAATTTCAGGAAAAATATGAGCCACGTTATCTGCAGGTAGCCCCCATCGTCTCCCGCGGAGATTTTGATAAGGTCCAGCAAATGCTTACGTTCCGGAATCCCCGAAAGTCAGGCGCCAAGCTGGTGAGCAGCCCGCTCTTGCTGTCAGGGATAGCAAGATGCGCCTGCGGCGCGTCTATGACATTAGGCACGGGAACAGGTAAGAAGGGCCGTATCTATCGCT
The DNA here is from genome assembly GCF_009176305.1 of Martinezella dioscoreae. Lineage (GTDB taxonomy): Bacteria > Pseudomonadota > Alphaproteobacteria > Rhizobiales > Rhizobiaceae > Rhizobium > Rhizobium dioscoreae. The sequence continues at coordinate 213,306 of NZ_BLAJ01000003.1, forward strand.
ACTACAGATGCAGCAGCGATGCACGGGGTACGAATGTTCGCGCCTCCGCCTCACCAGAGGAGAGGAAATGTAGTCGCCCGCGGGTAGCCGAAGATGACCTAGACTCCGTTGTCCTTGAACAAGTCCGCGATCAGGTGCTCTGCCATGATCGATTGTTTGAGTTGCTGACTCGATTACGGGACCGCGAAATGCTGGCGAGAGAAAAGGAAAATATCCTGGTACCTCAGCTCCGGACGCGTATAGCCGCAGCCGAAAAGGCGCTGACTGGGCTGTTCGCAATTGCTAAACAAGTGCCGTCAATTAGTGAGCAACGCCCTTATCAAGACGATGTTGCCGCAGTGTCGGTCGAGCTCAGAACCGCGAATCAGATGCTCTCAGACTTGCTTCGACGCACCTATGACCACGCCGGGGGCATTACGCCGGAAAGCGTCGATCTATTCCGTAACGACATGCTAGAACTGCTTTTCGGTGAGAACAGAGCGGTCGCAAAAATCTATTTGAGCACGATCGTAGCTGTTGTGATCGTCGGAGAGCGCACCATCGATATCCAAGGTCACATATCCGATCTGGCCTCAGGTGTCGACCACGCCAAACAATGCAGCCTTGGATCATCTGCGTCAGGGGTTCGTACATATGAACGCAGATGGCGGAGAAGATGGGATTCGAACCCACGATACCATTTCTGGTATACTCCCTTAGCAGGGGAGCGCCTTCGACCACTCGGCCACCTCTCCGGTGCGGCCCTGATAGGGCCATTCATTTATCGACGCAAGCGCTTTTTCGCGCTTGTGTACGTTCTTTCCATGATTCAGCAACAGGCGATTGCCGGCCGAACCATGCTCCGGCCGGCTCGAAAATTCACATCAAGCCAGCAGCTGCTTCAAATCCGCGGCCGGGTCGGCAAGGATCTCCCGGGATGGATTGGCGCCGGTTTCCAGCAGCTTTTTGCCGGTCACATAGGCCTTTGCGTCGTTTATCGCGTCGACGGCTATGAAACGACCCTGCTTGAAATACCAGACGGAAGCAGCACCCTCGCGCGCGCCGGGACGCAGAAGCGTCTCGTCGTAACCCAGATTGAAACCGGCGATCTGCAGTTTGACGTCATATTGATCCGACCAGAACCACGGCTTCGGGTCATAGGCCTTTTCGTTGCCGGCTATGATTCCCGCCGCGGCTTCTGCCTGGTCGACGGCATTCTGCACGGATTCGAGCCTGATACGGCCCCCCTCCCATGGCAACTCCACGCAATCACCCATGGCGAAGATTGCGGGATCGGAGGTGCGGGCAAACGAATCGACGACGATGCCGTTGCCGACCTCAAGGCCGGCCTCCTTGGCAAGCCTATCATTGGGAGCAACGCCGATGCCAACGACAACGAAATCGACATCGATGGTAGATCCATCGGACAATTCGGCGGCGGCGACATGGCCGTTGCGACCGATGAGCTGCTTCAGCCCGGTCTTCTCCCGAATGACCACGTCGTGCTTCTGATGGATGGCCCGGAAAATATCGGCCGTTTCCTTGGCCGCCACCCGCTGCAATATCCGGTCGCCCATCTCGATGAGCGTGACCTCAAGGCCGCGATGGCGCGCGACAGCGGCTGCCTCAAGCCCGATATAGCCGCCGCCGATGATAAGCACCCGGCGTCCGGGGCGCATCTCGCCGGCAAGAAGATCGGCATCGCGCTTGTCGCGGGCGAGATAGACGCCTTCGAGCGCGCCGCCGACGGAGGGCGGCAGGCGGCGGGGCGTCGAGCCCGTCGCAAGCGCCAGCGTCTCATAATCCAGCCTGGAGCCGTCCTGCATGACGATCTGCTTTGCGGCACGATCGATCTGCTCGACCCAGGTGGACACACGAATCTCGACATTATTGTCGGCATACCAATGTTCAGGCCGGAACAGCAGGCGATCAAAAGTCATTTCGCCGAGCAGATACTTCTTGGTCAGTGGCGGTCGCTGATAGGGAAGATTCTCTTCAGCACCGACGATGGTGATCGGCCGCGAATCACCCAACCCGCGCAATTTGGCAGCGAGCGCGAAACCCGCCTGCCCGGCCCCGATAATGACCAATCTGCCCGTCACGATCCGTACTCCATTGTTATTATGGCGAGCCCCAGTATGGACGCGCTCGTAGGATTCAGGGGTAACGCCTGCATCCGCAAGCGTCAATCACGACTGACCCTGCGCCCCGGATCGGGAGAAAGTTAGGCCGACAGGCTCAGCCTGATATTTCGACCCAGCGGCGCTCGTGGAAGGATTGCGCCATGGCGTGCACCGATTTCTCGATTCGCAGCCCATCCTTGAAAGCCACGACTGACGCAGCTTCGCCCCCTATGGCTCGGATCAGCTCGCGGCATTCGATGATCTTCAGATCGTTGAAGCCAAGGCCGTGGCCGGGCGCCGGGATGAAGCGGTCATAGGGTTTGTGCGCGGGTGCGGCCAGCACCTTGCGGAAGCCCTGTTCGCTGTCCCTGCCCTCGGCTTGGTAGAGCTCGAATTCGTTCATGCGCTCCTGGTCATAGGAGATCGAGCCTTTGGAGCCGAAGATCTGCAACGCGATCCGTCCCTTGCGGCCCCAAGCGGAGCGGTTGGCCATGAGAACCACGGAAATGCCGCCGCCAAGCCGCATCAGCACATTGGCGAGATCGTGATTTTCGACCGCGCGGCTGCCACCATCCTTCAACGGCCGTTCGGCATAGGGCTTCACCATGTCGGTAATGACGGCTTCCACATGGCCGAACAGGAACCAGAGCAGCGAAAGCGGATGCACGGCGAAATCATCGAGAGCGCCATAACCGGAGGCAAGTTCGCTCTTCCAATAGAATAGGCCGTTCGGATCGGCCATGAAGTCCTCGTCCATCTCGACGCGGACGTGATTGACCGCTCCGATCGCGCCTTCCGCAATCAGCGCCTTGATGTGCCGCATCACCGGGTTCTGGATATAATTGTAGCCGAGAATGGCAACCTTGCCCGAGGCCTTGGCCGCAGCCAGCATGCGTTCGGCATCGCCATAGGATGGCGCCATCGGCTTTTCACACCAGACATGTTTGCCGGCTTCAAGGGCTGCGATCGCCATTTCCGGGTGGAACTGGTTGGGGGTCGTGACCGAGACGACGTCGACTTCCGGATCTGCGATGAGCTCGCGCCAGTCGGCCGTTGCCTTTTCGAAGCCGAATTCGTCGCCGCGCGCCTTTGCCAGATCGGCATTGGCTTCGGCAAGATGCACCAGGCGCGGCCGCGCGACATCGCCGAATACTGTTTTGACCGCATTCCATGCCAGTGCATGGCATTTGCCCATATAACCGGTGCCGATCAATCCAACGCCCAACGGCTTCATTTACCCTTCCTCCTCAAATCCGCTCCCGAAGTTGCGCGATTTTTGGAATATTTAGACCGTTTTGACAAGCACACTCATGGCATCGGCATCTCTTCTGCAGGCAAGAATTCATATTTACACATTTAAAATCATGAACTTAAAATTATTCGTGCCGAACGATTCAAAATCCGGTATCGTTGGAAATATGGAACGTTTGTTTCATTACGGGCATTGGGGGAGCTGAAGGACGGTGCATGGACAACAATATCGAGACGCAGACCAAGGTACCACGCGACTTCGAAAGCCTGCGCAGCACCATTATAGAGCGCAAGAATGCCATGCCGAAGCGGTTGGCCCAGGTTGCCGCCTTTGCGCTCGGCAATCCCGATGAGATCGCCTTCGGCACGACGGCCAGCATCGCCGCTGCCGCCGAAGTTCAGCCTTCCACATTGGTGCGCCTTGCTCATCACCTCGGCTATGAGGGCTTTTCCGATCTTCAGAGCATCTTTCGTGAACGGCTGCGCGACCGGACGCTGAGCTATGAGGAGCGGCTGGTAACGCTCGAACGCTCCGGCATCGAGAACGAAGAGGCCAGCATTCTCTCGGGCTTCCTCTCTGCGGCGAGCCAATCCGTCAACAAGCTCGCCGCAACCATCGAGACCGACACCTTCGCCAAGGCCGTCGACGTGCTCGCAGCGGCCGAGACGATCTATCTCATCGCCAAGCGCCGCTCCTATCCGCTGACGGCACATATGACCTATGCCTTCTCCAAGCTGAACATTCGTCACCAGATCGTCGCCTCGCCGAACGGCATCGACGGCGAGATCACCCGCTTCGCAACGGAGAAGGACGCCGCCATCGCCGCGAGCTTTTCGCCCTATGCCGCCGATAGCCTGGCGCAGGCACAGGATCTCGCCTCGCGCAACGTCCCGGTCATCGCCATTACCGATTCGGCCTTTTCGCCGCTTACCGCTTGCGCCGACTACTGGTTTGAAGTGGCTGAAGCCGATTTTGCGGGTTTCCGCTCGCTATCGGCATCGATGGCGCTGATCATGGCCTTTCCTGTCGCCATCGCCGAGCGCCGTCGAAAAGCTGCGACAAAAGCCGATAAAACGAAAATGGAATAAACATTCCGAATTGACAAAATCTCGGAACCAATGTTTCACTACAACCAAGATCACGGCCGCGGGAGATGGCTGCCAGATCCATAGCAACCGGGACGAAACGAACACCGGCACTTTCAATAACGCATGATCTCGGCGCAGGCTGAAAAGCAAAAGAGGTCATGCTCCGACGGGAGGACATCATGGCACACGACAATTCTGGCGCTGGGCCGGACGCAAAACTCGATGTGATCACCATCGGCCGCTCCTCCGTCGACCTTTATGGTCAGCAGATCGGCTCGAAGCTCGAAGACATCGCCTCTTTCGCCAAATCGGTCGGCGGCTGCCCGGCCAATATCGCCATCGGCACGGCGCGGCTCGGCCTGAAATCCGGCCTTATCACCCGTGTCGGCGACGAGCAGATGGGCCGCTTCATCCGCGAGCAGACCGCCCGCGAAGGTGTGGCCGTCGACGGGATCGCAACAGACAAGGAACGGCTGACGGCGCTGGTATTGCTCGCGGTCGAGGCCGAAGGCGTCTCGCCGATGATCTTCTATCGGTCAGATTGCGCCGACATGGCGCTGAACGAAGACGATATCGACGAAGGCTTCATCAAGTCCTCGGGCGCTGTTCTGGTCTCCGGCACGCATTTCTCCAAGCCCAACACCGAAGCGGCCCAACGCAAGGCGATCCGCATCGCCAAGGCGAACGGCCGCAAGGTGATCTTCGATATCGATTACCGGCCGAACCTCTGGGGCCTCGCCGGCCATGCCGAAGGCTTCGAGCGCTATGTGAAGTCGGATCGCGTGTCCTCCAAAATGAAGGAGACCTTGCCGGATTGCGACCTGATCGTCGGCACGGAAGAAGAGATCATGATCGCCTCCGGCGCCGACGACGTGCTCGGCGCCTTGAGGGAAATTCGCCGTCTCTCGTCCGCCGTCATCGTGCTGAAACGCGGCGCCATGGGCTGCATCGTCTATGAAGGCCCGATTTCGGACGATCTCGAAGCCGGCATCGTCGGCCAGGGTTTCCCGATCGAGGTCTTCAACGTTCTCGGCGCAGGCGATGCCTTCATGTCCGGCTTCCTGCGCGGCTATCTGCGCGGCGAGCCCTTGAAGACCTGTGCCACTTGGGCGAATGCCTGCGGCGCCTTCGCCGTCTCGCGCCTGCTCTGCTCGCCGGAGTATCCGACCTGGACGGAGCTCGATTTCTTCCTGAAGACGGGCAGCAAGCATAGGGCGCTGCGCAAGGACGAGGCAATCAACCACATTCATTGGGCGACGACCCGCCGCGCCGATGAAATCCCGCTGCTGATGGCGCTTGCGATCGACCATCGCTCGCAGCTCGTCAGCGTCTGCGATGAACTGGGCATCGGCCATGACAAGATCGTCGCCTTCAAGCGGCTGGCCGTCGAGGCGGCGGCTCGGGTGGCCGACGGCCGCCCCGGCTACGGCATGCTGATCGATGAGCGCTTCGGGCGCGACGCCTTCTTCGATGCGGCAACCAAGAATTTCTCCTGGATCGGCCGCCCTGTCGAACTGCCGGGATCGAAGCCGCTGAAATTCGAATTCAGCCAGGACATCGGCTCCCAGCTCGTCGAATGGCCGCTCAATCATTGCATCAAATGCCTATGCTTCTACCATCCGGACGATCCGCAAGAATTGAAGGCGGAGCAGCAGGAGAAGCTGCGGACCCTGTTCGAGGCCGCGCGCAAGGTAGGACGCGAACTGCTGGTGGAAATCATCGCCAGCAAGAACGGACCACTGACCGACGATACGATTCCGAGGGCAATGGAAGAGCTCTATGCACTCGGCATCAAGCCGGACTGGTGGAAGCTGGAGCCGCAGGAATCGACGGCTGCCTGGAAAAAAATCGATGCCGTGATCGCCAAAAATGATCCATGGTGCCGTGGTATCGTCCTGCTCGGCCTGGAGGCGCCGGCGGAAGAACTGATCCGCAGCTTCGAGGCGACGCTGGCGGCTCCCTCGGTCAAGGGCTTCGCCGTTGGGCGGACCATCTTCTCCGATGCGGCCCGTGCGTGGCTCTCGGGTGGCATGAACGACGAGGAAGCGATTGCCGACATGGCCGGCCGTTTCCGGCAACTGACGGACGCGTGGCTCAAGACTCGCGGCCTGTGAGAATCTAGCATTTGGGAGGCGCCCGATGGGCAAGACGATCCGATTGACGATGGCACAGGCCGTCGCACATTTCCTCAAGAAGCAGATGACCATCATTGACGGACAGAAGCAGCCGATCTTCGGCGGCGTCTGGGCAATCTTCGGTCACGGCAATGTCGCGGGCATCGGCGAGGCGCTCTATCAGGTGCGCGAGGAACTGCCGACCTTCCGCGCCCACAATGAGCAGGGCATGGCCCATGCCGCCATCGCCTATGCCAAGGCGAGCTTTCGTCAGCGTTTCATGGCCTGCACGACCTCCATCGGTCCCGGCGCGCTGAATATGGTGACGGCCGCCGGCGTTGCGCATGTCAATCGTATTCCGGTTCTCTTCCTGCCGGGCGACGTCTTTGCCAACCGCGCGCCCGATCCAGTGCTGCAGCAGATCGAGGATTTTGGTGACGGCACCGTTTCGGCCAACGACGCCCTCCGCCCTGTCTCGCGCTATTTCGACCGCATCACTCGCCCGGAGCAGATCATGACGGCGCTGAAGCGCGCCATGCAGGTGCTGACCGATCCCCTTGATTGCGGCCCGGTGACGCTTTCGCTCTGCCAGGACGTGCAGGCCGAAGCCTATGATTATCCCGAAAGCTTCTTCGAAGAGCATGTCTGGACGCAGCGCCGGCCGCAGCCGGATGCCGAGGAACTTGCCAATGCCATCTCGCTGATCCGCCGCTCGGAAAAGCCCGTCATCCTCGCCGGTGGCGGTGTTCTCTATTCGCAGGCGACCAAGGAACTGGTGGCTTTCGCGGAAGCGCATGACATTCCCGTCGTCGTCACGCAGGCCGGCAAATCGGCGATCGACGAGACACATCCGCTCGCACTCGGCTCTGTCGGCGTGACAGGCACCTCTGCCGCCAATGCCATCGCCGAAGAAACCGATCTGGTGATTGCCGTCGGCACGCGCTGCCAGGATTTCACCACCGGCTCCTGGGCGCTGTTCAAGAACGAGAAGCTGGCCATGATCGGCCTGAACATCGCGGCCTATGATGCGCTGAAGCACAACAGTCACCCATTGGTGACGGATGCGCGCGAAGGGCTGAAGGCGCTTTCCGCGGGCCTGACCGGCTGGCGCGCACCGGCATCGCTTGCCGAAAAGGCGACGAAAGAAAAGCAGATCTGGATGGAAGCCGCCGCAAAGGCCATGGCGACCACCAATGCCGCCCTGCCCTCCGACGCCCAGGTCATCGGCGCCGTCACCCGCACGCTCGGTGGCGAAAACAGCATTCTGGTCTGCGCAGCTGGCGGCCTCCCCGGCGAGCTGCACAAGCTCTGGCCGGCGACCGCACCCGGCAGCTATCACATGGAATATGGCTTCTCCTGCATGGGCTATGAGATTGCCGGTGGCCTTGGCGTCAAGATGGCGCGGCCGGAGAAGGATGTCGTCGTCATGGTCGGCGACGGCTCCTATATGATGCTGAATTCCGAACTGGCGACCTCCGTCATGCTCGGCCTGAAGATTACCGTCGTGCTGCTCGACAACCGTGGCTATGGCTGCATCAATCGCCTGCAGATGGCGACCGGCGGCGCGAACTTCAACAATCTCTTGAAGGATGCGCGCTTCGAGGTGATGCCGGAGATCGACTTCCGGGCGCATGCGGCCAGCATGGGCGCGATAGCCGTGAAGGTCTCGTCCATCACCGAGCTGGAACAGGCCATCGAGGCATCGAAGAAGAACGACCGCAGCTCGGTCATCGTCATCGACACCGACCCGCTGATCACCACGAATGAAGGCGGCCACTGGTGGGATGTCGCCGTTCCCGAAGTCAGCCCGCGTGCCGAAGTCAACAAGGCTCGCGCCGCCTACGAACAAGCCCGCGCCGCCCAGCGCATCGGCTGATTATTTCCGTCATTTTTCTGGAGGAGCTTCGGCTCCTCCAATAGCTTTTCAAGGAGACCATTGATGAAGGCCAAACTCGGCATGTCGCCCATCGCCTGGTGGAACGACGATCTTCCGGAGCTCAGCGACGACGTATCTTTGGAAGAATGCCTACGCCAGTCGCGCGGCGCCGGCTTCACCGGCATGGAACAGGGCCGGCGCTTCCCCAGCAACCCCGATGAGATGCTGCCGATCCTGCGCGCCGCCGACGTGACGCTCTGCGGCGGCTGGTTCTCGGGCACGCTCGTCAATGAGGAGCTTGCCGCCAACAAGGATCGTATCGCGCCGATGATCGAGCTGTTCAAGGCCGTCAATGCGCCCTGCATCGTCTACGGCGAAGTCGGCCGCTCGATCCAGGGCGATCGTTCCAAGCCGCTCGCCACCAAGCCGCGCCTTTCGGATGACGAGATGAAGGCCTATGCCCGCCGCGTCACCGAATTCGGCGAATGGTGCGCCGAGCAAGGCATGCCGCTTTCCTATCATCATCATATGGCAGCCGTGGTCGAAACCGAGCCGGAACTCGACGCCTTCATGCGCAATTCCGGCGAAGGCATTCCGCTGCTGCTCGATGCCGGTCACCTGGCCTTTGCCGGCGGCGACGTGCTGCGCGCCATCGACAACCACCACGCCCGCATCAACCACGTTCACGTCAAGGATATCCGCAAGTCCATCGTCGACGGGCTGGATCGCAGCCGGCAGTCCTTCCTCGATGCCGTCGCGCTCGGCGCGTTCACGGTGCCGGGAGACGGCTCGCTCGATTTCGGCGCCATCGTCCAGCGCTTCGCCGATTACGGCTATGAAGGCTGGTTCGTGGTCGAAGCCGAACAGGACCCGCGCAAGGCGCCGCCACAGAAAATGGCCGAGATCGGCCATGCCGAGCTGATGCGCGTCATGACGGCCGCAGGCTACACGGTGGAAACCGAAGGCTTTCCCAAGGGATAGCTGGAGCGCTTCCGCTTTTCTTCGAATCGCGAAAACGCTCTAGCTCTTTGTTTTCACGCAATTCCGGACGGAAAACCGCTAAGCACTTTTCCTGGAATTGCTCGAGAGATGAGCGCCCCTCGCCCCATCGAAGGATGGGAAGGGGCGTTCTCCCAAGCAATGGAGGAAGAACCCATGCCCAATCTCAAGGTCAAACCTGACGGCTCCCATGGCCGCGTCACCCATGTCACGCCCGAAAGCGCCGGCTGGACCTATGTCGGCTTCGATCTCCACCGCCTGAAGCCGGGCGAAACCGCTTCGGCCGAGACCGGTGATCGCGAAATCTGCCTCGTCTGGGTTAGCGGCAAGGGCAGCGCCAAGGCGGGTACGAAGGATTTCGGCTCGCTCGGCGGGCGCATGAGCCCCTTCGAAGGCGCACCGCATGCGCTCTATATCCCAGCAGGCTCGAGCTGGTCGGTGACCGCCGAGACCGATCTGGAGCTCGCCGTCTGTTCGGCACCGGGCGGCGGCTCCTATGAGGCCCGTGCCATTCCGCCAGGCACCCATCCCGCGCTCACGCGCGGCAAGGGAACCAACGTCCGCTACGTCAACAATATCATGCCGGAAGATGATGGGGCGGCACATTCGCTGCTGGTCGTGGAAGTGATCACGCCCGGCGGACACACCTCCTCCTATCCTCCGCACAAGCACGATCAGGACGATCTCCCGAACGAAAGCTTCCTTGAGGAGACCTATTACCACCGCCTCAACCCGCCGCAGGGTTTTGGCTTCCAGCGGGTCTATACCGACGACCGGTCGCTCGATGAGGTGATGGTGCTGGAGGATGGCGATGTGACGCTGGTGCCAAAGGGATATCACCCTTGCGCTGCCTGCCACGGCTATGATCTCTATTACCTGAACGTCATGGCCGGGCCGAAGCGCATCTGGAAATTCCATAATGCCGTGGAACACGAATGGCTGCTGAAGTCCTGAGCTGGTGGCGCTGTTCTCAACCATCCGCCCTCGTGCTTCGAGACGGCCCTTCGGGCCTCCTCAGCATGAGGGCTGACCTTTGCACCCAGCCGCTACGGGCTCATTTCTTCATTGCCTCTGCATTGCGATAGCGACGAGCCTGCTCCATCCTCACCCTGAGGAGCGAAGCCTCGAAGGGCGAGGATGGCCACAAGCTCCCGGAAAGTCATGACCTCCACCAGAGGTGGAGGTTTGAAACGCTGCGCTTGAACCGCTAGAAGCGGTATTGTTAGCGCTTAGTAGCTACGATTGAAGAGGTCGGCAAAGTCGGAAGCTTTGTCGGCCTTTTCCTGATGACGGATATATTGTCTGACGACCTGCTCATTGTAGCCCGTCGTCGATACGAAATAGCCGCGCGCCCAAAAGTGATAACCCTTGTAGCGGCGCTTGCGCGCATACTTGTTGGCAACATAAAGGGCTGTCTTGCCCTTCAAAAAGCCGACAATATGCGCAACCGAATATTTCGGCGGGATCGAGATCAACATATGCACATGATCGGGCATCAAATGACCCTCTTCGATCTGGCAGCCTTTCTGCTGTGCCAGCCGACGTAAGAGGTCTCCCAACTCACGCCGTACGTCCCCGTACAGCCTTTTCGTTCGGTATTTGCTGCCAAAAACAATGTGATACTTGCAGTCCCACGTCGCGTGCGAGAGCGTCTGCTCATCCATAAAACCTCCTTGTTCGAAGTCTGGGCCACCCCAGCGGTTCAAGCAGGAGGTCTCTCAACTACCGTGTAGAACTCGTCCAGTCCTCCACCGTAGGTGGAGGCTTATTATCGATATAACAAAGGGCCGCGCCCGAAAGCGCGGCCTTTTTCATGTCATGCGGGCAACAAGCCGTAGCGCCATTTCCGATCCCTGGCATTGCGCGACAGCACCAGCCAGGTCAGCAGAATCATCCCCATTTCTGCAAAGATCGGCGTCATCCATATCCCGCGTTCGCCGAAGACAAGCGGCAGGAGGAATGTCAGCGGCAGGGTGAAGAGGTAAGACCGTGACAGGCCAAAGATCGCGCCGCGTTTCGCATCGCCGATCGACTGGAAATAGGACGACAGGATGATCGCCTGGCCGAAGAGGAAATAGGCGCCGATCGTCCAGGGCAGGATGCGGCCGACCTCCGCGACGATCAGGGGATCGGCGACGAAGACCGAGCCCAGATGCCCCGCCAGCAGCTCGACGACGAATTCGACGGCGGCGCAATAGACCAGAGCCGAAATCAGGGCGATGACAACGCTATGACCGACGCGCGCCGGAAGCGCTGCGCCATGGTTGTGGCCCGATATGGTCTGGAGAGCGATGCTCAAGCCCAGTAGCGGCAGATAGGCGAAGGTCATGACACGGGTCACGATGCCATAGGCGCCGACGGTTGCGACATAATCGCCCTGATGCCAGATCGACACATTGAAGAGGATGGCGGCCGAGCTTAGCGAAATGCCGATGAAGCCGAGGCTCATCGGCGCGCCGAAGGCAAAGATGCCGCGCCACTCGCGAACATGCAGCGCCATATCGACCCAGAGCCCGTTCGGCCGACGCAGGCGATAGATGACGACGAGCGCCAGGCAGATGAATTGCGCCAGGATCGAGCCGCCGGCGGAGCCGACCACGCCCCAATGAAGGACGGCCATCAGCAGCCAGTTTGCCACGATATTCAGCAGCGTCGAGGCAAGCGTCACCAGCGTCATGAAACCGAGCTTTCCTTCGCAGCGCAGCCCATCGAGATGCACCGACAGGAAGAAGCTGATCGGCGCGAAGGCGATCATGGTGCCCATGAAGGCCTCGGCGTTGCGGGCGACATCGACATTTCCCGCCGCAGCCACGGCAATGAACTGCCGACCAGCGAGCCAGTAGACGAGGTTGATTACGACCACGATGGCAAGTGCCAGCGTGTGGGCGCCGGTGAATACCGACTTCGCGCCCTTGCGATCACCGGCGCCGAGGCGGCGGGCGAGAATGCTCGCCATGCCGTTCGAAACCAGCGTCTGCAGCGCGATCAGCAGCATGAGCGCGGGAAAGATGAGGCTGACGGCGGACAGCGCGTCGCCGCCGACATAGACGCCAAGAAAATAGGCGTCGACGACGGCGAAAAGGCCGCTGACCGTGGTGATGACGATGATCGGCGCGGCCGTCCTGGCAAAGACGCCAGGCAGCCAGCCGGTGAGGAACATGTTGTTTTCGTTCGTGTGCGCCATGGTGGTGTCCGGACGGAATCGCTCGCAGGCGGCGAGGATAATGGTCTAGTGATGAAGGATGAAATCAGATGTCGAGAACGAGGTGCGGCAGGCCGTTCGATGTCCTGCGCGGCGAAATGCCGTCGGCATCGACCTGGGCGTTGATGCGCTGACGGAACGCCGAGAAGCTCTCGAACTCCACCACATCGACCGGTTCGTCGAAATGGATCGTTATCCTGTAGAGCCCGCCTGACTTCGCCGACATCGCCAGAACCTTGCCCGTGAAGGGCTTGTTCAGATAGCGCCCACGCACGGCGGAACCGACATCGAAAGGCGCGTCCGGCCCATCGTTGGGTTTTGCGGCAAGCGCCGACAGCGTGTTCCAGTCGCGCAGCCCGTGTTGCTTGGCGATGAGTTCCAGTGCCGTCGAGTGGCTCATGTCGTCGCCGCGTTCGGCCATCGCCTGACGCAGACGCCGGGCCTGAGCCTTCAATTCATCTATGGACGGATACGTCGTCATAGGATCAGCCTTTGCTAAGGCACGCAATTACGACCGTGAAACGGGGCTCGCATTACCGTCAGTCAGCATGCCCTGAATGGCCGTGACCTAAAACAGCGAGGACTTCACCTTGGATTTTCATCCGCGAGCGGCAGGCGCCTCGAACCGAGCTTTCGTATGATCGAAGCCGCTCCCGCTGTCAAGATGCGCCCAAATCGGCACAAAAGACGAACCCGTTAAAATTCTACCAATGCAATTGACGCTTCCGCAAAATCTCCGTGCAAGGTTCGTAGTGTAACCGAGATGAATTCGGTCTGTTCTTCAACAGGGAATGACAATGCTTCGCGCAACCCATCTGGCGAAAGTCAAATCCGAAGTCTACGAACGCAGCTGGGAACGGTTCTACGTCCAGAGGCCGGCGCGCCTCGTAGCGGTTCGTCCCTGTCTGACGGGTATTTCCGTACGCAGCGCCGAAATTACCGACATTTCGCGCGGCGGCGCCAGCTTCACCGTCGCCACGACCGTCGGCCTGCCGACCCATTACTATCTGAACATCCTCGGTCTTGCCTACCGCATCGCCTGCGCTGAAACGAGCCGCAACGGCAACCGCGTCCATGTGCGCTTCATCAACCTGATCGAACCGGAAACGCTGCGTCGCGTCGTGCGCGCCGATTTCATGATCGGCAATGTCGAAGCGCTGGCTGCGCGCGGCAAGAGGCGGCCGGTATAAATTCGGCTTCACATCCTCAATCGCTTCGCACGTCCCCGCGGGCATATCGTGCAGGCGGCATACCTGTGTATCGAGCAAAGGCGACGCTGAAAGTGCTTGCCGATCCGTAGCCAACGCGTTCAGCTACCTGATCCATCCCCAATTCGCGGCTGCGCAATAGCTGCTTTGCAAGAGCCATGCGCCAAGCCAACAGATATTCCATTGGCGGCAGGCCGACGACGCGGCTGAAACGCGCAAAGAAAGCCGATCGGGACAGGGCCGCTTCGGTCGCAAGATCCGCGACAGTCCAAGGATGGGCAGGACGCGCATGCATCGCGTGAAGTGCTGCGGATAGGCGTTCATCGGCAAGGCCGCGACTCAAGCTCGACGTGACGGTTGGTTCCGTGCCGGATCGCAATGCCTCGATCAACAACACCTCCAGCAGCCGTTCCAGCACGAGTTCGCGTGCCGGCCGGCGCTCGCGCGTTTCCTCACCGACCAATTGCATCAGCGTCGCGAGCCGAGGCTCGTCACGAACGATAACTACATCAGGCAAGAGGGAAACGAGCAAGGCCGCATCCGGCGCACCGAAGCTGCAATGCCCTATGCGCATGCGCATATCCGCCGGCCCTTCGAGGCGTCCGACACGGAAATGGCCGCCACTCAGCTGCGTTGGAACCATGGCGGACAGACCGGCCGGTGCGTCGACACTCTCGTTGATGAGGTCGCGCATGGCCGGCACGAGCACGAAATCGCCGGCTCGGAGGATGAAAGGCTGATGTCCTCCAAACGTTACACGGCAACGCCCCTCAAGGATTGCGCAGTAGAATGGCTCGCCTGTGGCCTCGCGATGAATTCGCCAGGCGCCGGCGCATTCCACCAGCTTCGAAAAGCGTGCGGCCGGCTGCAGCAGTGTGACGATTTCGGCAAGGGGATCGACGGTCATAATCAGGACTAACGCTAAAGAAAGGGAGACTATAGCGTATATAAAGTCTCTCGCGCGGTCACTACCATGGAATCATTCCTTTTGTTTGGAGAGGCTCATGTCCACGATATTGATTACTGGTTGCTCGTCTGGCTTCGGCCTGGAGACTGCGAAACTGTTTTTTGAACGAGGGTGGGATGTCATCGCAACAATGCGCACGCCCAAACCCGAGCTGCTACCGGTTTCCGGACGCTTGCGTATTCTCGCGCTCGACGTCACCAATCCGGCAAGCATCGCGGACGCCGTGAAGGCTGCCGGTCCGATAGACGTATTGGTCAACAATGCCGGTTTCGGCGCGCCCTCACCAATCGAGCTGACTGCGCCGGAGACGGTGCAGTCGCTGTTCCAGACAAATACGATCGGCACATTGGCGATGATTCAGGCCGTATTACCCCAGATGCGTCAACGTCGGGCCGGAGTCATCGTCAACGTCACCTCCACGGTGACGGTCAAGACTCTGCCTGTGATTGGGATCTACCGGGCGAGCAAGGCAGCGGTGAACGCGTTCACCGAGTCCTTATCGGTGGAGATGGAGCCATTTGGCGTGCGGGTGCATATTGTCCTGCCAGGCCGGTCGCCGGAAACTCGCTTTGGGGAGAATGCGCGTCCACATTTGCGTGGTCTGGACGATCCGGATTATGCGCCCTTGATCCAGCAATTCATAAAGAATGTACAGGACGACACCAGCCCTGTGACCTATGCTCCCGACGTAGCGAAGGCAGTGTGGCGGGCAGCCACCGATCCATCCGCCCCGCTGCGAATTCCGGGCGGTGCGGATGCTGAACTCTGGATGGCTGAGGCAGGTTTGTAACCGGAATCGGTGGCAGCCAAAAAGCTGCTGCCGTCCCGACTCGGCCGTGCATTAGAGGGAACACGCAGCCATCGGCCCCGGGAGCGCGGACCGGCAGCTGCGTTCGGCTCTTTGCGCCGTTCTATAACGGCAGGCGTAGTTCGCCCTTTGATATGCGGCGTATGAGATCAGTGAAAAGGTTGCATTCCGCAGCCATGACCCGTAGTTCCAGCGAAACTACGCTATCGTCGGGATGGATTTGAACAATCGTTGTGGCCACAGTTCTTCCGTGATCGTACTCTCCGTCTACGAGGTGGATCGTTGCACCTGTTTCTGTCTCCCGATTGTCGAGCACGGCTTGGTGGACTCTTCGCCCATACATTCCCAATCCGCCGTATTTGGGCAGCAGCCCCGGATGAACATTCAATATTCGCCCCTCAAAAGCGGCTAGCGTAAGCGGGCCAAGTCTCTTGAGATAGCCAGATAAGACAACGAGTTCAGCACCATAGGCGATTAGCGTGTCGCGAAGCTGTTTGTCCGCATCAGCTTCCCTATCCTTCGTCGGAATATGGCACGAGGGAATGCCGTTAGCCTCAGCATAGGCGAGCGCTGGGGACGAAGCCCTATTGCTAACCAGTACGACAGCGGTGGCGTTCATTGTGTTCGCTCGAATGGCCTCGTTGATCGTCCGAAATGAGGTTCCATTGTTGGATGCAAGAAACGCTATTGCGAGCTTATCCATCAGGGGCCTCGTTAATCGATGCTCTCGCGATGACCGAGACTCCCTTTAATGGCAACTGACGATGATTTTCAATGAGTGTCACGGCGCAATCCGAAAGCCACGTCTTTCCGCCCTTGCAACCACCCGCCAAGCGCCTATTCTGCCGCACCCAGCAACCGAATTCAGGAAACAAAGCCAGCATGTCCGCCTTCTCGCGCTTCACGCCGCTGATCAGCGCCCTTCCCTCCACGGTTCCTTTCGTCGGCCCCGAGGCGCTGGAGCGTCAGCGCGGGCTGACGGTCAAAGCCCGTATCGGCGCCAATGAGAACGGCTTCGGGCCGGCGCCCTCCGTCATTGCGGCCATGCGCGAAAACGCCGGCGATATCTGGATGTATAACGATCCGGAAAATTTCGAGCTGAAGCAGGCGCTGGCGGCCCATCTCGGCGTCCAGCCGGCCAATATCGCTGTCGGCGAAGGCATCGACAGTCTGCTCGGCCTGATCGCGCGCATGGTCATCGAGCCCGGTACACCCGTCGTCACCTCGCTCGGGGGCTATCCCACCTTCAATTTCCACGTCGCGGGGTTCGGCGGCCGCCTCGTCACCGTGCCCTATGTCGATGATCGCGAAGACCTCGATGGGCTGTTCGAAGCAGTGAAGCGCGAAAACGCGCCGCTCGTCTATTTCGCCAATCCCGACAATCCGATGGGCAGTTGGTGGGATGCCGACAAGATCGTTGCCTTTGCCCGTGAATTGCCTGACAATTGCCTGCTGATCCTCGACGAAGCCTATAGCGAAACCGGGCCTGCCAGCTCGCTCCCGGCTATCTCAACTCTGATTGATCTGCCGAATGTCTTGCGCACCCGCACCTTTTCCAAGGCCTATGGGCTTGCCGGTGCCCGCGTCGGCTATGTCATCGGCGCGCCCGAGACGGTGCTGACCTTCGACAAGATCCGCAACCATTTCGGCATGAACAGGCTTGCGACCGTGGCCGCGCTCGCCGCACTGAAGGATCAGACCTATCTTGCCGAAGTGGTCGGCAAGATCCGAGCCGCACGCGAAGAGATCGGTACGATCGCCCGCGACAATGGCTTGCTGCCGCTCGCCTCAGCCACCAACTTCGTCGCTATCGATTGCGGCCGCGACGGCACCTATGCCCGCGCGATCGTCGACGGGCTGATCCAGCACGGCGTCTTCATCCGCATGCCGGGTGTCGCGCCCCTCAACCGCTGCATCCGCGTCAGCGTCGGCCCGAAGCAGGATCTCGATCTCCTGGCCGAGGCGTTGCCGAAGGTCCTGAAGGCGATCGGTTAAGCTCAAAACGACGAAACCGCGCCTGCCTTGTCCCGGCCGGTCGCGGTTTTCATCATTTCGGCTGGCGTCTCCGTCAGCCGCCGACATCCCCTCTTGAGAGGTCAGGAAGTCTTACTGCATGCGGCACGCCTCAGTGTGTCGTCATCCATTCGCGGGCGGCGCGCAGCGCGGCTGCGAGCTGCATCTTGGTCAAGGTCGCGGCAACGTCGGCGCGAAGCTCGGCGGCACGCTCGCTGCCACGGATGGCGGCGATATTCAACCATTTGTGGGCGGCAACGAGGTCTGCATTGCAGCCCCTGCCGGTCGCGTAGTTCACGCCCAGTTCGCAAAGGGCATCGGCGCTGTTACCACCCATCATGGCATTTCCAGACATCGGCGTTTCGAAGCGTGCCATTGCTATTATCCCTGTTTGACTTCTGTTCGTATCTGCCCTGTTTTCCGTCCGAACCTTGCCGTCGTTCGCGGCTTTCCGGTTCTTCCGGCCGGCGGGTTTGCCCCGCTCGTTTGATGGCTTCACTATCGCAGACGGCTTTCAAAAAACGCCTAAAATGCATGATTAATTCGATGCAAACAAAGTGCAAATGCTTGGTAAACTTGGGATTTTGTTAAACATCGCTTCCCTTGCAAATTAAGGATTTTCGCGTGAGTTTAACCTTTCGTTAGGATTTTGATTTAAACCCTTCGTTCACCACAAAAAGAGCGCAGTTGAATTCGATGTCGTGTTTCGACGACGCGTGGATACCCGGCAAAACGGAGATTTGAGCTCCGAAAGCCATATTTACCTTTACGTTCGCGTTAGATAATCTCGCCACGTTTCCGGCCATGGAGCCGGATGGCGCCCGGGAGGAATAAGAACATGATCCGTGCCACCATTCTTGCTGCCGCGATGCTGTTGAGCGCGAGCGCGGCCTTTGCCGAAGAGCCGATCGTCGGCAACTGGAAGACCGTCGCTGGCGATACCGCCGCCATCGCGCCCTGCGGCGACAGCTACTGCGTGACGCTGAAGACCGGCAAATATGCCGGCAAACAGATCGGCAAGATGCAGGGCAAGGGCAACAGCTATACGGGCGAACTGACCGACCCCTCCGAAGACAAGACCTATAGCGGCTCCGGCACGGTCAACGGCAACAAGATCAAGATGCAAGGCTGCGTGCTGAAAGTATTCTGCAAGTCGCAGACCTGGACAAAGCTTTAAGACGGCTCCTGCTTATTTCAGAAAGCGCCGTTGCGCCCGCCCGCCCCGGTTGGCAGGCGGCTTTTATTTGCCTGCGGAAGATTCATTCGACCATTCGAATCCGGTAATATTTATGAACGCTGGATGAACCGGTATCTCAGCACCTGTTCAGCATGACCATGGCAAAACGGTGTCCAGTATAGGGCACGGGTAGGCCAAGGACATGGACTCGATCATCATCGCGCGGCGCTTCGTTGTTATCATGCTGTTTGCCGCCATCTTTGCATTCAGCTTCTCGGTTGCGGTCGAGCATGGCGGCCGCAGCGGTGCGCAGTCGCATTTTGGGGCAAGCTTCACCTGCGTGCAAACCGGCACTCCTTACTGCACGACGGTGCAATAAAGAACGCCTGCGCGCGATCCTCGCGCAGGCCCTTGGCCGGCTCTAAAAATAGCTGCGAGAATCCGAGCCGCCTGTTGCAAGGTCGTTTGCTTGTAACCAACGACACTCTATAATGGCGCATGAGCAACAGAATCTCTCCCTTTTCACCCCTCGACATCTCCTCTCCCAGCCCGTTCCAGCCGCGGACCTTCGATGATCCGGGCAAGGCCGTGGAAGCGCTGACGGAGCTTTACGATCGCAACACCGCGTTCCTGATCCACAATTTCACCAAGCTTGCCAAGGGCGCGCCGATCACCGCGCGCTATCGCGCTTTCTATCCGCAGGTCAGCATCGAAACGACGAGCTTCGGCCATGTCGACTCGCGTCTCTCCTACGGCCACGTGACGGCGCCCGGCGTCTATACGACGACGATCACCCGCCCGCAGCTCTTCAAGCATTATCTCAAGGAACAGCTGACGCTGCTGATGCGCAGCCACAATGTTCCGGTCGTTGTATCGGAATCGACGACGCCCATCCCGATTCATTTCGCCTTCGGTGAAGGCGCTCATGTGGAAGCAACCGCGAGCATTTTCGAAGACATTCCGCTACGCGATCTCTTCGATACGCCGGACCTGAGCACCACGGACGATGAAATCGCCAACGGCGAATATATCCCGCCGCCGGGAGAGCCCTCGCCGCTTGCGCCATTTACCGCGCAGCGCATCGACTATTCGCTGGCTCGCCTCGTTCACTACACTGCGACGAGTGCGGCGCATTTCCAGAATTTCGTGCTGTTCACGAACTACCAGTTCTATATCGACGAATTCTGCAAATGGGCGCGGGAGCTTATGGCAAGCGGCGGCGACGGCTATACCGAGTTCGTCGAACCGGGCAACATCATCACCAAGGCTGGCTCCAGCCAGCCGGAAGGCGATGTGACCGCGCCGCGGCTGCCGCAGATGCCGGCCTACCATCTGAAGAAGAAGGGCCATGCCGGGATCACCATGATCAATATCGGCGTCGGTCCTTCCAACGCCAAGACGATCACCGACCACGTGGCCGTCCTGCGCCCGCATGCCTGGCTGATGCTCGGCCATTGCGCCGGCCTGCGCAACAGCCAGCGGCTCGGCGACTACGTGCTCGCCCATGCCTATATGCGCGAGGACCACGTTCTCGATGACGACCTGCCGGTCTGGGTGCCGATCCCGGCTCTCGCCGAAGTGCAGGTGGCGCTGGAAGCAGCCGTTGCCGAAATCACCGGCTATGAAGGCTTCGAGCTGAAGCGGATCATGCGCACGGGCACGGTCGGCACCATCGACAACCGCAACTGGGAGCTGCGCGATCAGGCAGGCCCGGTGAAGCGGCTGTCGCAGGCCCGCGCAGTCGCGCTCGATATGGAATCGGCGACGATCGCCGCCAACGGTTTCCGCTTCCGCGTTCCCTACGGCACGCTGCTCTGCGTTTCCGACAAGCCGTTGCATGGCGAATTGAAGCTGCCGGGCATGGCAACCGCCTTCTACCGCACGCAGGTCAATCAGCATTTGCAGATCGGCATCCGCGCCATCCAGAAGCTGGCCGCCATGCCGCCGGAGGCGCTGCATTCACGCAAGCTGCGCAGCTTCTTCGAAACGGCGTTCCAATAAGCAATAGGGTTTCCCTCCTATCGCCCATCCGCGGGCAACGAATATACATTGGCAGCGGCCGCGACTTGCGGCCGTTCGTCGTTCGGGTGTGCACCCCAGCTCAGGCACAGGATCACCAGGGCAAAGCCCGCTAAGCCGATCCAGGTGCGGAACACGACCCTGCCGACATCGGCTGCGTCGAGCAGCTCCTCTTCCGACAGCGTCTTCTTCTGCCAGTAATGCACGATTGCGGCTTCCAGACTGTACATTTCCGTCTCTCCTTATGGTGTTGACGGAACTGGTCGACCGGGTTCGGGCTTTTTCGACAACCTCAAAAAATTTTGTCATGCTGTGGAAGAGGATGTCGATTTGCTTGGCAGCCGCTCGTCTATGGCTGTCAGCAAATTGAGAGAGGAGACGCTGCGATGAAATATCTCTGCCAGGTCTGGTTCGATGGCACGAGGCTCGACCTCATGACCAAGGAGGAAAAGCAAAAGCTCGATGCCGATTCGCTCGGCTATGATCGCGATCTGATGGCGAGCGGCAATATGATCCAGGCTGAAGCGCTACAGTCGCCAAAGTCTGCGGTAACGGTGCGGGTCCGCAATGGGGAGACGGCGGTGACGGACGGCCCTTTCATCGAAACCAAGGAGCATCTTGGCGGCTTCATCCTGATTGAGGCGAAGGATCTGAACGATGCGATCCGGATTGCGGCGGGCATTCCGCTCGCCAAGCTGGGCGCGATCGAGGTGCGGCCGATCCATAACTTCGGCCCGGATGCTTGAGGAGGTTCAGATGAAATTTCTTTGCCAGGTATGGTTCGAGAGCGCGGAAATCGCCAAGCTTTCCGAGGAGGAAGGGCGCAAGCTGACCCAGGATTCGGTCGATAGCGACAACCGGCTGCGCGAGAGCGGGCACCTCATCGTCGCAAATGCACTGCGCGAACCGGAAACTGCGAAAACCGTTCGCGTGCGCAGGGGCGAAACCGCCGTGACGGACGGCCCTTTCACTGAAATGAAAGAACATCTCGGCGGCTTCGTTCTGATCGAGGCCCGGGACATGGAGGAAGCGACGGCGATCGCCGCCACCTTCCCGGTTGCGCGCTACGGCATGATCGAGGTTCGCGCCGCCTTCGACATCCGCTTTCCGAACGAATAGCAGCGAGAGGAGAAGACATGCGGTTTCTATGCCTGATCTACACGACGGTCGATGTCGACGGACGATTGACGCCAAACGAGATGAACCATCTGATCGCCGAGCACTTCATCTTTGATGAGGGCTTGCGGCGGGACGGCACCATGATCGTTTCCGATGCGCTGGCGCTTCGAGACAAATCGATCGTCATCCGTCCGGACGGTGACACATTTTCGGTAACGGACGGGCCGTTCGCGGAGACGAAGGAGCATCTGGCCGGCTTCTACCTCATCGAAGCTCCCGATCTTGAGGAAGCAGTCGGGATCGCCAAGCGCATTCCCTCGGCGCGTTACGGCGCCGTCGAAATCCGCCCTGTGCGCATCTTGACCCTGCGGGGGGACTTGGCGGAGACATCCTGACATCCATGTCGCTGAACCGAACCATCGAAAGCATCTACCGCAGCCACTCGCGCCGCGTGCTGGCAACGCTGATCCGTCTGCTCGGTGATTTCGACCGCGCCGAGGAAGCGCTCCACGATGCTTTCGCGGCGGCGGCGCAGCAGTGGACTGACGAGACGATCCCGGCCAATCCCTATGCTTGGCTCGTTTCCGCCGGACGCTTTCGCGCCATCGACCATATCAGGCGGCGGGCGCGTTTTGACACCGCCCGCTCCGATATTGCCGAGAGCCTTTATCCGGAGGGAGAGGCGATGGAGATCGCCGAACATGAAGAGATCGAGGACGACATGCTGCGGCTGATCTTCACCTGCTGCCACCCGCTTATTCCTGCCGAGGCGCGGATGGCGATGGCGTTGCGGGAGGTATGCGGGCTGACCACGGAAGAGATCGCCCATGCCTTTCTGATTCCGGCCCCGACAGTCGCCCAGCGCATCGTCCGCGCCAAGAACCGCATACGCACCGCCAACATTCCCTACGAGGTGCCTGATAAGACCGAACTGCCGGAGCGGCTGGCGCAGGTGCTGCATGTCATCTACCTCGTTTTCAACGAGGGCTACTCGGCCTCCTCCGGCTCTGCGATCGTGCGCGCCGATCTGGCCGCGGAGGCCATACGGCTCGGCAGGCTTTTGCTGCAGCTATTGCCGGATTCGGAAGTCGAGGGGCTACTGGCAATCATGCTGCTGCAGGATTCGCGGCGGCATGCGCGTACCGATACCTCCGGCGATCTCGTTCTGCTCGTCGATCAGGATCGTGCGCTGTGGGATCATGGCCAGATACGCGAGGGCCTGCAGCTGTCGGCGCGGGCCATGTCAGCGGAGAGCGTCGGCAGCTATGCCCTGCAGGCCGCGATCGCGGCGGAACATGCACGCGCCGTAACCGCCGACGACACCGACTGGCGGCAGTTGGTGACGCTTTACGACCTGCTGCTGATCGCAAGCCCATCCCCTGTGATCGAGCTCAATCGGGCGGTGGCCATCTCCATGCGCGACGGGCCTGCGACGGCATTGTCCATCGTCGACGGGCTGTTGCGGGAGGAGCGTATGGCACGGTATCATCTCACCCATGCGGCGAAGGCGGATTTCCTGCGCCAGCTTGGCCGGACGGACGAGGCGCGGCAATCCTACCAAACGGCGCTATCGCTCTGTCAGCAGGCGCCGGAGCAGGCCTTCCTGCGCAGGCGATTGGCCGAGCTTGACGATAAGACGACCCGGCATTAAGGCGCGTCGCGATCTTTCAGGGCGCAGTTGCGCGCTTGCGTGAGACCAGCAATCCGATCGCGGTTCCTGTTAGCGCCGATACCACGATCAGAAGGTGAGCATTGATGCTGGCCTGCGCGAGATTTTCGATTGCCTCTTTTGCACTCGAAGCACCAAAGGCCATGGCACCGGCGGTAATGCCGGCCGGATAGGTGCCCACGCCTCCGGGTGCATGCACGGGCAGGACTGAGGATAGTTCGCCGCCGAGTGCGCCACCGAAGCTTGCCGAAAGTGGCGTGACGTTCATGAGGCCGAGCGCCCAAGCGAGCACCACGACCTTGACGAGCCAGTTGACGATGGTCGTCAGCCAGGCGCGCGCAAAGGCGCTGGCATCAACCGGCAGACCGCGTTCCAGCTCATGCACAAGCCCTTGCGCCTTCTTCGGCAGGATGCGGGCGGCAAGGCGGATTAGCGGTCGCCGGGAAGCGAAACCCGCGACCGGCAGCAGCAGGAAAGCCGCCCATACGATCCAGGCCAGGACATGATAGGGCGAAGCAAGTGCAAGGCCGACGCCGGCTGCGGCCAGCAGCGCATGCAGGTCGAGCAGCCGCATGACGAACAGCGCCGAGGTGCCGCGGGCCAGCGGAATGCCGAATTCGGAGCGCATCAGCACCGGGAAGCTGGTTTCCCCCGTTCGGAACGGCATCATGATATTCAGCAGATTATGAACCTGCGTCACGCGAAACAGCGCCGCAAAATGGCCCGAGGTTTCCTTCGGGAAATAATCGTAGATGCGCCATGTGCGCAGGAAATAGGTGCTTGTCAGAAGTGCTAGCGCCAGAAGGATCGGCAGCGCGCCGACCTTGCTCCATTGCGCAAGGATCGAGCTCCAGCCCCAAAACCATTCGATGAAGGCGGCGTAGGCAAGGACGACCGCGAGCGTCAAGAGCGTCATTCGGTTGCGAATAAACCAATTCTGTCGGCTGGCAACCGTCGGAGTCTTCATGTAGTTAGGGCACCCAAATGCGAGCGGAAGGCTGAACCGGACTTTTCGCTCGTTCCGTCCGGCAGGTACTGCCGGTCTTTTAGGAGAAAGAAGTGTTGCAGACAACGGCAGAGTCGACCCTCCCCCAGGCCGATCCGGCAAGCCCTCTCGAGCTTTCGCTGGTCGTGCCCGTCTTCAACGAGGAAGAAAGCGTCGGACCGCTGATCGAGCGCATCTGTTCCGCCATGGCGGGCTTTGCCAAATCCTGGGAACTGATCCTGGTCGATGACGGCAGCACGGACGCGACGCTCGTCAATGCCCGCCGATCGCTTTCGCAGGAAGGCTTGACGCTGCGCATTGTCGAGCTTCAGCGCAATTTCGGCCAGACGGCCGCCATGCAGGCCGGCATCGATGCAGCGAACGGCCGCCTGATCGCCACCATGGACGGCGACCTGCAGAACGATCCGAAGGACATTCCTTCGATGGTCGAGGAACTGGAGCGGCGGCAACTCGACCTGCTCGTCGGCTGGCGCAAGAATCGTCAGGACGGCCTGCTGCTGCGCAAGATCCCCTCCTGGTGCGCCAACTACCTGATCGGCCGCATCACCGGCGTCAAGCTGCACGATTATGGCTGCAGCCTGAAGATCTATCGCTCCTCCATCATCAAGCAGGTGAAGCTGATGGGCGAAATGCATCGCTTCATCCCCGCCTGGGTCGCCGGCGTCGTGCCGAGCTCACGGATCGGCGAAGTCCCGGTCACTCACCATGCCCGCCAGCACGGCACGTCGAAATACGGGATCTCCCGCACCTTCCGCGTCATCCTCGATCTGCTGTCCGTAATGTTTTTCATGCGCTACAAGGCGCGGCCAGGGCATTTCTTCGGCTCGCTCGGCCTCGGCCTCGGTGCGCTTGCCGGCTTGATCCTGCTCTGGCTCTTCATCGACAAGTTCATCTTCGGCGATGATATCGGCAGCCGCCCGCTGCTGATGGTCGGTGTCGTGCTGCTCCTGTCGTCGGTGCAGATGATCACGACAGGCATCCTCGCCGAAATGATCGCCCGCATCTATTATCGCGACGATCTCTCGCCGAACTATATCGTGCGCAAGATCTTCGATCGAGATCATCAAGATGCCTAGGCATCCTTTGCCTGAGTATGGGCCTATCTGAAACAGGGACTGAACCACGCGTGAGCCAGAAAGACGATATCGTAAGCTTGGTGTCGGACACGGTGGATCTTCCGCCCTGGCAGACGACGAGCTCGACGCATCTGTTTCATGATCGCTGGCTGAAGGTTCGCGCCGACAACTGCGTGACGGCGGAGGGCGTGGAAATTGCGCCCTACTACGTATTGGAATATCCCGATTGGGTCGAGATCATCGCGCTCGATGCCGAGGATCACATCTACCTCGTCCAGCAGTATCGTCACGGGCTCGGCGTCGCGGCGCTCGAGCTCCCCGGCGGAGCGGTGGATGCGACCGATGCAGGCCCGGTAGAGGCGGCCGCGCGCGAATTGCGGGAGGAAACAGGACTCTCGTCGACTGACTGGGATTATGTCGGCAAGCTCGCGCCCAATCCGGCGACGCATACCAACCTCGCGCATATCGTCATCGCCCGCAATGTCGAGCTTACCACCAGGCCGGCGGACGACCCGACCGAGCGCATTCGCCTGATCCGCATGCCGATCCGGCAGGCGATCGAACTGGCACTGGACGGCAAGATGATCCAAGTCATCCATGTTGCGGCACTGACCCTTGCCCTTCACAAGGCAGGCAAATGGGACGTGCCTGCGCCATCAAGCAAGCTCTAGTTACGACTTCACTTCTGCCCAGACGGCATCGAGCGCGCCGCGCGTGATGCGCACCATGGCATCCACTTCCTCGTGGCTGATGACGAGCGGCGGCGAGGCCAGCATGCGGTCGCCCGTGGCGCGCAGCACCAGGCCGTTCGCCAAAGCATGGTTGCGAACAGCGGAGCCGATTGCATCCGGCTTTTCAAAGCGGCGGCGTGTCGATTTCTCCGCCGCAAGCTGCAGGCCGCCCATGAGGCCAATGCTGACGGCTTCGCCCACCATGTCGTGATCGGCGAGGCTGCCCCAAGCCTTGGCGAAGTAAGGGCCGATATCGTCGCGCACACGCTCGATCAGCTTTTCTTCTTCGATGATCCGCAGATTTTCGAGGGCGGCGGCCGCGCAAACCGGGTGGCCGGAATAGGTGAAGCCATGATTGAATTCGCCGACTTCGTTGATCAGCACATCGGCGATACGGTCGCTGACCAGCACACCGCCGATCGGCAGGTAGCCTGACGACAGCCCCTTGGCGATGGGCACGAGATCCGGCTCGACGCCGAAATGCTGATGGCCGAACCATGCGCCGAGACGACCGAAGCCGCAGATCACTTCATCGCAGACGAGCAGGATGTTCCTTACCTTGCAGATGCGGGCAATCTCGGGCCAATAGGTCAAAGGCGGAATGATAACGCCGCCGGCACCCTGAACCGGCTCGGCGACGAAAGCCGCGACATTATCCTCACCCAACTCATCGATCTTGGCTTCAAGCTCGCGAGCCATCTTCAGGCCGAATTCCTCCGGCGAGAGATCGCCGCCCTCGGCATACCAATAGGGCTGGCCGATATGAACGACGCCTGGGATCGGCAAATCGCCCTGCTCGTGCATGTATTTCATGCCGCCCATGCTGGCGCCGGCGACCGTGGAGCCGTGATAGCCGTTCTTACGGGCAATGATGGTCTTCTTCGTCGGCTTGCCTACAGCCCCCCAATAGACCCTCGCCATGCGGAACCAGGTATCGTTAGCCTCGGAGCCGGAATTGGTGAAGAAGACATGGTTGAACTGCGGCCCGGCATGGGCGCAGACCTTTTCGGCAAGCAGCGTCGCGGGTGTCGTGGTGGTGCCGAAGAAGGTATTGTAATAGGGCAGCTCGTTCATCTGCCTGGCGACGGCATCGGCGATTTCGGTGCGGCCGTAGCCGATGTTCACGCACCAGAGACCGGCAAAGCCATCCAGGTACTTCCGTCCTTCCGCATCGAAAATATAGACGCCATCACCGCGCTGGATGACGCGCGCACCTTCGGCATTGAGCTTGCGCATATCCGCGAAGGGATGGAGGTGATGGGCGGCATCGAGGGCGGCGAGATTGGAGCGGCTTGGCGTGTCGGACATGGTTGAATGGAACCCCGTTCTAATTTCGGCTGGTCAGGCAAATCTACGGACGCTGAGATTATGTGCATGGCCCCTCACCCAACCCTCTCCCCGTCAAACGGGGAGAGGGGGTTATCCGCCCATGCCGCTACGTGCGAGGCTGAGCATCAGAGAGTCCCCTCTCCCCGCACATGCGGGGAGAGGGCTAGGGTGAGGGGCCGGGCACAAAGCGGCAACGCAGCCGGACTTGACTGAAAGCTATCTTGGTTTACGACCATGCCGTGAGCATGGGGGATTTACAAGAGCATGGCGGCCGACAACGCAACCGAAGGTAACGCGCGCATCGAAGTGCTGATTTCGGACATGAACGGCCGGCTGCGCGGCAAGCAGATCCCGATTTCAGCCGAAAAGAAGGTCTGGTCCGGTGCCGTACGCCTGCCGACCTCGACGCAATCGCTCGATATCTGGGGCGACGACAATGACGATATTACCGGTCTGTCGCTGACAATCGGAGATCCCGACGGGACCTGCGTTGCCGACCAGCGTACGCTCGCCGACATGCCTTGGGCGCCAGCGGGATCGAAGCAGGTGCTCGCCACCATGCATGAACTCGACGGCCGCCCGAGCTTTCAGGATCCACGCGCTATTCTTGCCGCCGTCGTTGATCGCTATAAGGCGCTCGGCCTGACGCCCGTCATCGCGACCGAACTGGAATTCTATCTGCTCGCCGGAGACTGGCGCGACAAAGGCATCCCATCGCCGCCGCCGGCCCTGATCTACCGCGGCGAACCGAACGGCTTTCAGCTTTACGACATGGATGCCGTCGATCTCCTTGATGGCTATCTTGAAACCTTGCGTGCCTATGCGCGGGCTCAAGAGTTGCCGGCGGACGCAACGACGGCGGAATTCGGCCCCGGCCAGTTCGAAGTGAACCTTCTGCATCGCCCGGATGCGCTGGCCGCTGCAGATGATTGCGTCATGCTGAAGCGCGTGGCCGAGCAGGCGGCGCGCAAGCACGGCCTGAAATCGACCTGCATGGCCAAGCCCTATACAGACCATGCCGGCTCGGGACTGCACGTACATGCGAGTATAATCGACGCTCAAGGACGCAATGTCCTCGATACAGCTGGCGGCGAGCCGAAGAGACTGAAGTCGATCTGCGCAGGGCTGCTGCAGACGCTGCAGGACGCGCAGCTGGTCTTTGCGCCCTATGCCAATTCCTACCGCCGCTTCCAACCAGGCTCCTTTGCCCCCGTCGATCTGACCTGGGGCTTCGGCCATCGCGGTACGGCCGTGCGCATTCCCGAAAAGGACGGGCCGGGTGCACGCATCGAGCACCGTGTCGCCGGTGCGGATGCCAATCCCTATCTCATGCTGGCGGCAATCCTAGGCGGCATGCTGCTCGGCGTACAGAACGACCTCGATCCCGGTGAGGAGACGACGCCAGCTTATGTGCCGGCCGGCGCGCCCAAGCTGACGCATGATTTTCTGACTGCGGTGGAGCGCTTCCGAACGTCAACCTTCATTGCCGATGTGTTCGGCGAGCAATATCAAAGGCTCTATGGCGATACCAAGCAGAAGGAGGCGATCCGCTATCTGCGCACCGTTTCCGATTTCGATTATCGCACCTATCTGCCGCGTCTCTGACGACGTCAGACGGCGAGGCTATCGACGGCACCCTCGCTCTGGACACGCGCGGCGGTCCCTTCACGGACCATCACCTTGAGCTCGCCCGGATGCACCTTGAGCGTCACATCACGCTCGAGGGGCAGCAACTCGCCATCCATGACGCAGTTGGCAAGCTGGCGCAGCTTCGGAAAGTGCAGATGCACTTCCGGCGCATGCATGACCATGACATCGGCGTTCTCGCGAACCCGGCCGCGCAGCATGTCGATGGCAAGACGGGCGACACCGAGCGGCCGCAGGGGCTTTGCCGTGTAAAAGCCCAGTTCGCCGCTGCGCAGGCTGTCGGCGTAAAGCAGTGCATTGGCGCCAAAGGGATTGTTCGAAACCGAGATCGCCGAGACATGCCGGCGCTCACGAATGCCGCCGGCCTCGAAGTCGACGTCGAATTCCGGGGGATTGGCAATGACGCCGAAGGCGGCGCGCGTGCTGGCCGACATCTTTCCGATGCGCGAGCGATAGGTGTAGCCATTGCGATAGCGCACCATGCGCGCATGCAGGCCCGCTGAAAACTGATGAATGAAAGCGCGGCCGTTGGCGCTGCCGATATCGACATTGTCGACCTCGCCTGTCGCAAGAACGTTCAACGTCTGCCAGATGTCGAGCGGCAGACGCAATGAGCGGGCAAAGAGGTTCATGGTGCCCGCCGGAATGACACCGAGGGCGACGCCGTTTTTCCAGGCGATGGCCGCGGCCGCCGAAATCGTGCCATCGCCGCCGCCGGCGACAATGCCGTCAATATCATCACGGCGCGCCGCGCGTTCCATCGCCGCCACGATGTTGCGTCCCTCCACGACCACGGCTTCGAAAGCATGACCGGCGTCGCGGAAGACCTGTTCCGCTTTCCTTTCATAGACAGCCATGTCGGTCGTGCGGAACGTTCCGCCATCGCGATTGAAAAAGCCGATCAACTTCATCGGGGGCTCTCGGTCTTCCCGCAAACTATATTTCTGAGGGGCTAAGGCCCCCTGCGCTTCTTCTCAGATGGTTTTGGATGGAATGATTTCAAGCATTGCGGCGGTTTCGCTCGGTCGCCGCAGCGCACTTATGCATGATCGGACATGCTGCACTGCGAAAAATGCACGCGACAGGAACATTGCTCTCATTGATAGTATCAACGAGGGTGTGTCTATACCCGCCTGTCCCTTATTCCATTTTGATGCACTGAGCGCCGAATGCCGGGATTTGCCGCCTGATTCGCGGCGCTTGACCTTCGTGTGCCGCCCAAGGAGTTTTCGTGAGCGATATTACCGCCGAGGTCCTCGATACCCAAACCACCCTCGAAGCACCGTCGCGCACCGCGATCGCGCTGGTGACTTTGGCGCTGGCCGTCGGCAGCTTCGGTATCGGCACGGGCGAATTCGTCATCATGGGACTCTTACCGAATGTAGCCGACACCTTCGGCGTTACCACTCCGGAAGCAGGTCATGTGATCAGCGCCTATGCGCTCGGCGTCGTCGTCGGTGCACCAATCATCGCCGTGCTCGCCGCAAAGATGGCGCGCCGCACGCTGCTCCTCCTGATGATGGCGATCTTTGCCGCCGGCAATATTTCCAGCGCCTTCGCACCCACTTTCGAAAGCTTCACGGTACTGCGCTTCATCACCGGCCTGCCGCATGGCGCCTATTTCGGCGTTGCCGCGCTCGTAGCTGCCTCGATGGTGCCGGTCCATCGCCGCGTGCGCGCCGTCGGCCAGGTGATGCTCGGCCTCACGATCGCGACACTGATCGGCACGCCGATCGCGACTTTCCTCGGACAGCTTCTGAATTGGCGCGCAGCCTTCATGATGGTTGGCGCTATCGGCCTAGCCACCATGCTGCTGATCGCCCTCTTCCTCCCCAAGGACAAGGTTGAGGAAGGCGCGAGCATTACGCGCGAGCTCGGCGCACTGAAGCGCATCCAGGTCTGGCTTTCGCTTGGAGTCGCCGCCGTCGGCTTCGGCGGCATGTTTTCGATCTTCAGCTACGTCGCGACGACCACGACCGATGTCGCCGGCCTCGGCTCCGCCATGGTGCCGGTCGTGCTGGCTCTCTTCGGCATCGGCATGAATGTCGGCAACATCGTCGGCTCGCGCCTTGGCGATATATCGATCAAAGGAACGATCGGCGGCATGATGATCTTCAACATCGTCATCATGACGCTCTTTTCGCTGACGGCAGCTAACCCGATCATGCTCTGCGTCTGCGTCTTCCTGATCGGCTGCGGCTTTGCCGCCTGCCCCGCCGTACAGACCCGCCTGATGGATGTAGCTGCCGACGCACAGACGCTGGCCGCCGCCTCCAATCATTCCGCCTTCAATATCGCGAATGCGCTCGGCGCCTGGCTTGGCGGGCTGGTGATCTCCTGGGGCTTTACGGCGGCTGCAACTGGCTATGTCGGCGCGGTGCTTTCCGTTGCAGGCCTCGCCGTCTTCGCCGTTTCAGTTGGCCTGGAGCGCCGCACCGGGCGTGCATGACATGCCAGGGGCGCCCAGCTGCTGGCGCCCATCGCGGCAAAATACATTCTCCTCGCCCCAAACGGCCATCGCCTTGATGATCGGCCCCAGGCTGGCGCCAAGCGGCGTCAGCGCATAATCGACGCGCGGCGGCACGACCGGAAAGACAGTGCGTGATAGCAGACCGGATTCTTCCAATTCCCGTAATTGCTTGGTCAACATGCGCTGCGTTACCGACGGCAGCTTGCGGCGGATTTCGTTGAAGCGCAGCGTTCCATCCATCAGGTGAAACAGGATCACGCCCTTCCATTTGCCGTCGAGCACGCTCAGCGTCGCCTCGACCGGGCATCCGGGGAAATTGCCGACAAGCTTGGAGCGGGGAACCGACATTTGACAGTATCCTTTTTGTATCTACGTACAGAAAATGTGCATTCTTGCGCCTTTTGAAGATAATGCGCATCTAGCCTCTGTGCAACCAACCCAGGAGCTTCTCCCATGCGCGCAGTCGCCTACAAGCAGCCACAACCCATCTCCGCAGAAACATCTCTGATCGACATCGAACTGCCGATGCCCGAGGCAGAGGGTCATGATCTGCTCGTCGAAGTGAAGGCCGTTTCCGTCAATCCGGTCGATGTCAAGGTCCGCGCCAGCGTCGCCCCGCCCGAGGGTGAATACAAGGTCGTCGGCTGGGATGCTGCCGGCATCGTCAAGGCGGTTGGCCCCGATGTCACCATGTTCAAGCCGGGAGACGAAGTCTTCTATGCGGGCGCCATCAATCGCGGCGGCTCCAATGCCGAATTCCATCTGGTCGACGAGCGCATCGTCGGCGCCAAGCCAAAGAGTCTCGATTTTCCGGCGGCCGCCGCGCTGCCGCTGACCTCGATCACGGCCTACGAGACACTCTTCGATCGGCTGAAGGTGCAGGATCCGGTTCCCGGCGCCGCCAATGCCATCCTTATCATCGGCGGAGCCGGCGGGGTTGGATCGATCGCCATCCAGATTGCACGCGCGCTGACCGATCTCACCATCATCGCTACGGCATCCCGGCCGGAAACACAGGCTTGGGTGAAGGAATTGGGCGCGCACCATGTCATCGACCACTCGAAACCACTTGCGCCGCAGATCGAAGCGCTCGGCATCGGTGCTCCGGCCTTCGTCTTCTCTACGACCAACACGTCTGATCATGTCGACTCGATCGTCGAAGCCATTGCGCCGCAAGGCCGCTTCGCCCTGATCGATGACCCGAAAACCCTTGATGTCGTGCCCTTCAAGCGCAAGGCGGTATCAACCCATTGGGAGCTGATGTTCACTCGTCCGCTCTTCAACACCGCCGACATGATCGAGCAGCACAAGCTGCTGACGAAGATCGCCGAACTGGTGGATTCCGGCAAGATTCGCTCGACCCTGACGGAGACCGCAGGCGCGATCAACGCCGCCAATCTCAAGAAGGCGCATGCCCTCGTCGAGACCGGCAAGATGAAGGGCAAGGTCGTTCTGGCGGGCTTCTGAGCAGCCAATATCCGCGACAGATCAGGCCGGGCGAATGTCGTCCGGCCGCTTTGTTTTAACGCATTTGCATCAGGTTTTGTTGCATCGCAAAAATTTGCAGCCGCCTAAACAAATTTTTATCGCAGGATCGAGCATTTAGGCGTGTCCGCCTCTTGACTTTTCATGCCTTCGGCGCGACTTCTCCGCACGTGGGGAACAGCGTTTTCCATACCGATTAACCGGAGCCATCTTTCGATGCCTAGCGACAGTAGTAGTCGATTGCCTTTGCCGTCAGTAGCATTCGTGCACTAACCGACTCCTGTCGGCTCGCCACGATCCGCTACGACGGCGGATCGACCGGAAAGGCGAGCTATAATGAACATCAACAGCTTTCCCGCGCGGGCCGGCAATGCCGCTCGTGCATTCATCAATAATAATCGCGCCGTCACCATTGCGGAACGCGTCGAGGCTCTGAACGCAACGGACGTAGCGGAGGCTGCCCGCATTCTCGCCAAAATGCCGGAAGAGCGCGCCGTGCGCATTCTCGACCGGCCGGAGCTGCGCAACGCACCCGCCATTCTCGAAGTCATGGGCAACGCAGATGCCGCGCGCCTGCTGCATGGCATGTCCAACGACCGCGTCGCCGACGTGCTGCTCGAAATGGATGTCGACGCGCGCGCCCGGCTGTTCGCGACCTTTGACGAGCATGCAAGGCAGGCGATCCAGGGCCTGATGGGCTATCCGCCGCGCACGGCCGGCGGCATCATGACGACGGAATTCGTCAGCGTTTTCGCGAGCTGGACGGTCGCCCAGACGCTCGATCACGTTCGCCAGGTCGAGCGCTCCCGCGAAACGGTCTATGCCATCTATGTGCTCGATGACGAGACGCATGTGCTGCTGCACGTCGTGACGCTGCGCCGCCTCATCACCGGCGAGCCCGATGCCTGTATCCTGACGGTGGCCCAGAAAGGCGTGCCGGTTACGGCACCGCCGCTAATGAAGCAGGAGGATGTCGCGCGCCTGATCCGCCGTCACGATCTTCTGGCGCTGCCTGTCGTCGACGACAAGGGCCATATGCTCGGCATCGTCACTGTCGATGACGTCATCGATACGATGATCGCCGATACGACCGAGGACGCCCAGAAGTTCGGTGGTATGGAGGCCCTCGGCCAGCCCTATATGAAGATCAGCTTTGCGGGCATGATCCGCAAGCGCGCCGGCTGGCTTGCCGCCCTCTTCCTCGGCGAGATGTTGACCGCAAGCGCTATGCAGCACTTCGAAGGCGAGCTGGAAAAGGCCGTCGTGCTGACGCTCTTTATCCCGCTCATTATGAGCTCGGGCGGCAATTCCGGCTCACAGGCGACCTCGCTGATCATCCGGGCGCTGGCGCTCGGCGAGCTCAAGCTTTCGGACTGGTGGCGCGTGGCGTTCCGCGAACTGCCGACAGGCATCGTGCTCGGCGCGATCCTCGGCCTCGTCGGCTTTGCCCGCATCGTGCTCTGGCAGAATATCGGCCTCTTCGATTACGGCCCGCATTGGCAGCTGGTCGCTTTCACCGTCTTCGCGGCCCTGATCGGCATCGTCACCTTCGGCTCGCTTGCCGGCTCTATGCTGCCCTTCGTCCTGCAGAAGCTACGCCTCGATCCAGCCAGCGCATCGGCACCCTTCGTCGCGACGCTCGTCGATGTTACCGGCCTGGTGATCTACTTCTCGGTTGCCCTGCTGATCCTCAGCGGAACGATGCTCTGAGGATAATCAAATTCTCATGGCAAAGGGGCCGGCGACGGCCCTTTTTCATTTTTACTCCGGCTATTTCATTCAGGCTGTGGCAGTTTCAGAGCACCGTTGGTCTTGATCGTGCGAATCGCGAAGTTCGAGCGCAGATCGACCACGCCTGGAAGGACAAGCAGCTTTTCCGACATCACCTTCTCATAGGCGGCCAAATCCTCCACCACGACCTCAGCCAGGAAATCGGCCGTACCCGAAATCAGATGGCAGGCGACGACTTCCGGAATGGCGAGCAATGCTGCCTGCTGCGTCTCGGAATTCTCCTTCGAATGATGGCCGACCTTGAGTTCCACGAAGACCGTGAGACCGAGGCCGGCCTCCTTGCGGTCAATATCCGCGCGATAGCCGCGCAAAAGCCCGGATTTTTCCAGATTGCGAATGCGCCTGAGGCAAGGAGACGGCGAGAGATTTACCCGCTCGGCGATCTCGACATTGGTGGCGCGCGCATCCTCCTGAAGGCAGTTGAGGATCGCGATATCGAATTTATCCAGTTTTGGCATATTCGAGAAACTCTAATTTGCAAATTGGCAGTTTATTGCTGATAGCACGATTTTGGAGCCATAACTAGCAAGGACATGCCTCGGCCTTCGGGACTATCTTTTCCTCATTCGAAAGATAACCGGATCGCTGGAAAGGATATGTCGATGACCGCTTTGTCTCTCTCCACCCGCAAGGCAACCCCCACCATGGTCGGCTATGCCGGCGCCATCGTTACCGTCTTGATCTGGGCAAACTGGATTCTCGCAACCCGCCACACGGCCGAAACGCAGATGGGCACCATCGATCTCGGCCTGATCCGTTACGGCGTGCCGGCCCTGGTGCTCGCACCCGTCTGGTGGAAGACGGGCCTGCTGCCGAAGGGCGTGCCACTGAAACTGCTCGCGCTGATGGTCTGCGGTTCCGGCGCCCTCTTCTTCCAGCTGACCACGCTTGCCATCCAGTTCACGCCCGCCTCGTCGGCCGGCATCCTGCTCGGCGGCTCCATGCCGCTCGCAACTGCCCTGATTGGTGTGCTGTTGTTCCGCGAGCGGCTTGATATCACCCGCTGGCTCGGCCTTGGCGGCATCGTCGCCGGCGTCGTGATCCTCCTGGCACGCAGCCTCTATGGCGTGCAGATCTCCTGGGAGGGCTTTATCCTGCTGCCGCTGTCTGCCGTGCTCTGGGCAAGCTACACGCATGCCTTCCGCCGCTCCGGCCTGAGTGCTCTGCAGTCGAGCGCCATCATCGCCGTCTGGTCGTTCCTGATCCATGTCGGCCTGGCCGCCGTCTTCGGCAGCTCACTTGCCTCGGTGCCGCTGCCGGAAATCGGTCTGCAGATCGTCAGCCAGGGCCTGCTGTCCGGCCTTGCCGCCACTCTCGCCTATGGCCTCGCCGTCCAGGCTCTCGGTGGCACCCAGGCCGCAGCCTTCACCGCCATCACCCCCGTCCTTGCCACGATCGGCGGCGGCTTTCTGCTCGGCGAGGAAATCGGAACAGCCGGGATTGCCGCAGCGATCGTCACGGGGCTTGGGGTGGCACTTTCGACCGGGGTGCTGGCCCGGAAATAAGTCTTTCAACTGCAAGACAATGGATCGAAGGCTGCCATGTGCAACCCTCGGCATTGAAAGCAGCATCATCTGATGCTAATTTTGATGACAACGGAGATATCAATGCGCACCACCGTAGCCATCGACGATAAGTTGCTTGCGGATGCACGCGAGGTTACCGGTCTCGCCGAGACCTCGGCAATCCTGCGTGAAGCATTGAAAGCCCTTGTGGAACGGGAAGCCGCCAAAACGCTGATACGTCTCGGCGGCACCGAACCGAATATCACGGCTCCCCCTCGTCGTCAGTTTGGCGTCGAATGATCCTGGTCGATACGTCGATCTGGATCGATCACTTTCATACGCTGGAGGCGCGGCTTCAATCTCTGCTGGAGCAAAAACAAGTCGTCGTTCATCCCTTTGTCGTCGGTGAGATCAGCCTTGGCAATCTGCGGCAATATGATCTCGTGATAGGAAGCCTCCGTAGACTGCCTGCAATTGCGAGAGCCTCGGATGAGGACGTTCTTTATTTCATCCGAAGCAACAAACTGCAGGGTACCGGAATCGGCTATATCGATGCTCATCTCGCGGCCGCGACGATACTGGCGCCTGGAACCTATCTCTGGACGCGCGACAAACGGCTGCAACGTGTGGCCGAAAACCTCGGCATTGCCGCGCTGCTATAAATCAGAAGCGCAGCGCCATGGCCACGCGTCTGGCCGGATCAGCGCCGTGGTCAAATTCATTCTCCAGGATCTGCGTGAGAGCGGCCGACCTTTCTCCATGATCGAGGATTTGAAATCCTAAGGAGGCGTAGAATGGCGCGTTGAAGGCCACATGCCGGTCCGTCGTCAAAGTGACGCCAGTGGCCCCTTGCGTTCTCGCCGCCGCAATCGCAGCTTCCATCAGCCGACGCCCAACACCTCGCTTCTGCCAACGTCTAACGACATCGATTTCGGCGATGTAAACCGAGCTATCTTTCATAACGCCGGCCAAAAAGCCGAACGGCCGATCTTCATCGTCGACGGCAACGAACAGCAAGCCTTCCGCAAGGGATTGCTCCAACACGTCGAGAGGCAGGGACGTCGGCTCGCAAGCAACCGCGCCGGCCTCATGCAGAGCCCAGAAAGCATCGATCTCGATGGCAGCGAGCAAATGCAGTTCGTCGGCCCTGGCCGAACGGATCGTCCAGGCGCCCTGTTCGATCTCCGTCATCGCATCTCACATATTCGGATAGACCGGCCCTTCGCCGCCCTGCGGCGGCACCCAGTTGATGTTCTGGTTCGGGTCCTTGATATCGCAGGTCTTGCAGTGGACGCAGTTCTGGGCGTTGATGACGAAGGTATCCTTGCCGTCCTTCTCCACCCATTCATAGACGCCGGCCGGACAGTAGCGCGTTGACGGACCGGCATAGACATCGTGTTCCGAATTCTTCTGCAGTGCCATGTCCTTGACCTGCAGATGCACCGGCTGATCTTCCTCATGATTGGTGTTCGACAGGAACACCGAGGAGAGGCGGTCGAAGGTGAGCACGCCGTCCGGCTTCGGATAGTCGATCTTCTGGTGCTGTGCGGCGGGCTCTAGGCTCTGCGCGTCCGTCTTGCCGTGCTTCAGCGTACCGAAGAAAGAGAAGCCGAACAGCTGGTTCGTCCACATGTCGAGGCCGCCGAGCGCCACGCCGATCGCCGTGCCGAACTTCGACCACAGCGGCTTGACGTTCCGGACGCGCTTCAGGTCCTTGCCGATATCCGAAGAGCGCCACTCGTTCTCGATCTCGACCACCTCGTCATTGCCGCGACCAGCCGCGATTGCCGCGGCGATCTTGTCGGCCGCCAGCATGCCCGACAGCACCGCATTGTGGCTGCCCTTGATGCGGGGAACGTTGACGAAACCTGCCGAGCAGCCGATCAGCGCACCGCCCGGGAAGGTCAGCTTCGGCACCGACTGATATCCGCCCTCGGTGATGGCGCGCGCGCCATAGGAGATGCGTTTACCACCCTCGAAAGTGCCGCGGATGGCCGGATGGGTCTTGAAGCGCTGGAATTCCTCGAAGGGATAGAGATAGGGGTTCTTGTAGTTCAGGTGCACGACGAAGCCGACCGCGACCAAATTGTCTTCCAGATGGTAGAGGAACGAGCCGCCGCCCGTCTTCATGCCAAGAGGCCAGCCGAAGGAGTGCTGCACCAGGCCCTTCTTATGGTTCTCGCGCTTGACCTCCCAGAGCTCCTTGATGCCGATGCCGAACTTCGGCACGTCGCTGTTCCGCGCGAGATCAAACTTGGCAATCAGCTGCTTTGCGAGCGAGCCGCGCACGCCCTCGCCGATCAGCACGTATTTGCCGAGCAACGCCATGCCGCGGGTATAGTTCGGGCCGGGTTCGCCGTTCTTCTCGATGCCCATGTCGCCGGTCGCGACGCCGATGACGGCTCCCTCTTCATTATAGAGCACTTCGGTCGCGGCAAAGCCGGGATAGATCTCGACGCCGAGAGCTTCGGCCTTCTCGGCAAGCCAGCGACAGACATTGCCGAGCGAGACGATATAGTTGCCGTGATTGTTCATCAGCGGCGGCATCAGGAAATTCGGCAGGCGGACGGAGCCGGCAGGCCCCAGAAACAGGAAGTGGTCGCTCGTGACTTTGGTCTTGAAGGGATGCCCCTCCTCGTCACGCCAGCCCGGCAGCAGGCGGTCGATGCCGATCGGATCGACGACGGCGCCCGACAGGATATGCGCGCCAACCTCGGCCCCCTTCTCGAGCACGACGACGGTCAGATCGGGATTGATCTGCTTCAGCCGGATCGCCGCCGACAGGCCCGCTGGACCTGCGCCGACAATCACAACGTCGAATTCCATGCTCTCGCGTTCCGGCAGCTCGTTCGCGTCAGTCATTCATCTTCTCCGCTTGGCCGGCGTCCGATCATCCCGGATCGCAGCCTTGTCCCCTTGGGCGTCTTCCCCGTTTCGGTTATCTCTTGTCAAAATGGGAGGGGATTGTCGAGCCGGGAAGCGACAGGCAATCCCCCAATTTGCCCAACACGTAAAACAAGTTAAATGACCCTTACGTTAACGTCAATATTCTGATGGTATTTGCCATCAGTTGTGAAGTGCACCTTCCATAGTCGCCCGATGGCCCTCTATAAATGCCAATCAGACAATCCAAATAGCATGAAGGGTGATCAAGATGGATCTTCGTATTGGCGGGAAGCGCGCACTGGTGCTCGCCTCATCGAAGGGGCTGGGCCATGGCATCGCCGTGGCGCTTGCCCGCGAGGGCGTGAATGTCCTGCTCTGCGGCCGCAGCGGAGACCGGCTGGATAGCAATTGCAAGGCCATCAATGCCGAGGGCAAGGGCCGGGCCGACTGGATCTGGGCCGACCTCAACGACGAGAACTTCGTTGAGGTCGTCACCAAGGCTGCGACCGAGAAGCTCGGCGGCATCGACATCCTCGTCAACAATAGCGGTGGCCCGACTCCCGGCACGACGGAAGATATGACCGCCGACCGGCTGGAGACCTATTTCATCTCCATGGTGTCGCGGATCATTACCCTCACCAATGCGCTCTTGCCTGAGATGAAGGCACAGGGATGGGGACGCATCCTCACCGTCGCCTCCTCCGGCGTCATCGAGCCCATTCCTAATCTTGCGCTCTCCAACACGCTGCGCCCGGCGCTTGCGGGTTGGAGCAAGACGCTGGCCAGCGAAGTAGCGGCATACGGCATCACCGTGAACATGCTTCTGCCAGGCAGCATCGCGACCGACCGGCTGGCGGAGCTCGATTCGGCCACGGCGAAACGCGGCGGCAGAAGCCTCGACGAGGTCAGCGCCGAGCGCCAACAGCGCATCCCCGCCGGCCGCTACGGCCGCGTCGAGGAATTCGCCGCCACCGCCGCCTTCCTTTGCAGCGAACCGGCGAGCTACGTGACGGGCACCATGGTCCGCTGCGATGGGGGAGCTGCTCGCTCCCTTTGAGATCGCCACCGCGGCGAACAGAGTGCAGGCCCTTGCAACAGGGCCTGACAACACAATTCCGTGAGCTGCAGCAACGCTTCTATGCACGCGGCAGCACATCTTTACACTATAAATACCGCCTAAAGCTGTTTTGCCGACCGATTATTACATAACGGCAATCAAAAAATAGCCATTTGACTGTTTGCTGCACCGCACAAACAGAAACAATTCCAAAGCTTTCCAAGCTTTAATTTTTCGTCGTCCGGAACTGTGGTAGATTCCACAGCATCAGCGTTCATGAATTCGCGTTAAAGGGACAGAATTACCGAACGTTAGCGGTAACGGCGATGTATGGATTGCGGCGAAGCTCGTCTTTGTTGTGCGACGCAATAAATACACTTCACCGTCCTCGCGCTTCCTGCAACAAGCCCCGACCGGTTCTTTAAATATGAAAAAACTTTGGCTTCCCCTCGGCCTTCTCGTCGTCGCAGCCCTTGCGGCGTGGAGCTACCGCGACCGTATTCCTTTCCTTTCCGCCTTTGTCGATCAAGCGTCCGCAGAAACCAAAGACGCCGGCAAGGCGGCGCAGGCCGGCGGCAAGCGTCAGGCCGGCCCAGTCGCGGTAAAGACCGTTGCCGCAGTCAAAACTACGCTCCCAATGGACGTTCCCGCGACCGGCTGGGTCGTGCCGATCGATTCAACGACGATCGCCGCACAGGAAGCCGGATTGATCACGCAGATCGCCGTAAAAGATGGCGCGACGGTCAAAGCCGGCGACCTGATCGCAAAACTCGATCCGCGTACGGCACAGGCTGCCGTCGACAAGGACAAGGCGAACATTACGAAAGACCAGGCAAACCTTGCCCAAGCGGAGACCGCGCTGACCCGTGCCAATAGCTTGCTCACGAGCAGCGCCGGCACTCAGGCGACTGCCGATGAAGCGCGTGCGACCCGCGACGGCGCCATTGCCACGCTCAGCGCGGACCAGGCACAGCTTGCCTCGGATCAAGTCCTGCTCGGAAATACCGACATACGGGCACCTTATGATGGCAGGCTTGGCGATGTTCAATTGAGCCTGGGGGCTTATGTCAGCGCCGGCACGCCGATCGTGACGATCAGCAAATATGATCCGGCATATATCAAGTTTACCATGCAGGAAAACAATCTGCGCGAACTGCAGGAACAGCTGGCCGCGGGTCCTGTTCACGTCACCACCGTTCCCCGTTCCGCACAGGGCAAGCCCCGCACCGGAACGATCACCTTTTACGACAACACGGTCGACCAGGCTTCCGGAACGATCGCCGTGAAGGCAACGTTCGAAAATGCCAACGGTGCCTTGTGGCCGGGACGCTCCGCGAATGTCATGGTTCACTTCGCCGACAACGAGCAGCTGATCGTCGTGCCGACCGTTGCCGTCAGCCCGGGGCCGGACGGCTATATCGCCTTTGTGGTGAAAGACAACAAGGTCAAGATTACGCCAGTGACGATTGCTCGCGCCAATGGCGGCCGCACAGCCGTCGCCACAGGCCTTTCGGTCGGCGATCATGTCGTTGTCGAAGGCCAGTCGCAACTGAACAACGGCACCGAAGTCAAGGAACAGTTCAGCGACAATCCAAACGAGAAGGTCGCTTCGGCCGATGATGGAAAAACCGAAACCATCGCAGTTGGAGCGCAACAATGATCCCGACCTTCTGTATCCAGCGTCCGGTCGCGACCACGCTCCTCGCTATCGGCGTGGTGCTTGCCGGTCTCGCCGGCTATCAGCTCATCCCCGTCGCGGCAGTGCCGCAGGTGGATTTCCCGACGATCAACGTCTCGGCCCAGCTGACGGGCGCCTCACCACAGACGATGGCGACATCGGTCGCCACGCCGCTGATCAAACAGTTCGAGACGATCCCCGGCATCAGCGAAATTTCTTCGACAAACTCGCTTGGCAATACCAGCATCGTGCTGCAGTTCAATCTCGACCGCAACATCGATGCCGCCGCTGGTGACGTGCAGGCGGCGATTTCGACCGCGCAAAGAAAACTTCCCAACAACCTGACCACCCCGCCAAGCTACCGGAAGACCAATCCGGCCGACGCGCCTGTCATGCTGATCGCCGTACAAAGCGACACATTGCAGCGCAGCAAGCTCGACGATATCGCCGAGAACATCATCTCTCCATCGATCTCGACACTGCCTGGCGTCGCTGAAGTGACCGTAAACGGCGCGCAGACCTACGCGGTGCGCATCGACGTCGATCCGAACAAGCTTCTGGATCGCGGCATCGGTATCGACACGGTCAATACAGCCGTCGTCAACGCCAACAACCAGGTCCCGGTCGGCACGTTGCAAGACTCGGCGCAGAGCATGACGATCAATGCGAATACGCAGCGCGTCAACGCCGACGAGTTTCGCACGCTTGTGATTGCCAATCCCAACGGCAAGCCAATTCACCTCGGCGACGTCGCCGACGTGCAGGACAGCGTGGAAAACCAGAATATCGGTAGCTGGTATGATGGCCAGCGAGCGATCATTCTGGCTATTCAACGCCAGCCCGATGCCAACACCGTCGACGTTGTCGATGCCGTGAACAAGACGCTGCCGAAGCTGCAGGCCGAAATGCCGGCTTCCGTCAAAATGACCGTTATGAACGACTCGGCCCAGCCAATCCGCGAGGCCATCTCGGACGTCAAGTTTACCTTGCTGCTGACCATCGGCCTGGTCGTTCTCGTCATCTACCTGTTCACGGGCCACGTGACGGCAACGATTATCCCCGGCCTCGCCGTGCCCCTTTCGCTGATATCAACTTTCGGCATGATGTATGTGCTCGGCTATAGCGTCGACAATATCTCGCTGCTCGGATTGACGATTGCAGTGGGCCTCGTGGTGGATGACGCCATCGTCATGCTGGAGAACATTCTGCGGC
This sequence comes from Martinezella dioscoreae, assembly GCF_009176305.1. Lineage (GTDB taxonomy): Bacteria > Pseudomonadota > Alphaproteobacteria > Rhizobiales > Rhizobiaceae > Rhizobium > Rhizobium dioscoreae. The sequence goes on from NZ_BLAJ01000003.1 coordinate 256,792, forward strand.
ACATGGAAGAAGGCATGCCTGTGCGGCAGGCAGCCATCCAGGGCGCGGCCGAAGTCAGCTATACGATTATCTCCATGTCGGTCTCGCTGATCGCCGTGTTCATCCCTATCCTGCTGATGGGCGGCGTCGTTGGCCGTATCTTCAACGAATTCGGGATGGTCGTGGCAATCGCCATCATATCGTCCGCGGTGGTTTCGCTGACCGTCACGCCAATGCTCGGCTCGCGTCTCTCCAACGCCCACAGCCATCCTCCCTTGCCGGTGCGCATCTTCAATAAGGGCTTCAACTGGACCGAGGTCAATTACGGCAAGGGCGTGGAATGGTGCATTCGCCATCGCTACATCGTGCTCGGAAGCTTCCTTGCTTCGGTCGCGCTGTCGGCCTACCTTTTCCTGACGCTGCCGGCCAGCTTCTTCCCCCAGGAAGACATCGGCCGGCTGCAGATTTCAACCCGCGCCCGCCAGGATATTTCCTATCCGGCTATGCGTGACCTTCAGAACCAGGCCGCTGCGGCGATCAAGGCGAATCCTGCCGTCGAGCACGTGATGTCGGTTGTCGGCGCCAGCGCGCGCCAGACACTCAACAACGGTACGATCTACGCGCAGCTAAAAGATAAGAAGGATCGTCCGCCTCTCGACCAGACTTTGCGCGAAATACGCGCCGCCGTCGCCAAAATCCCAGGCATTCAGGTCTTCATCAACCCTCAGCAAAGCCTTCGCTTCGGCGGACGCCAGACCGCCAGCCAGTATCAGCTCGTCATTCAGGCGCTTAACGCCGATCTGACGAACCAGTGGGCCAACAAGATGCTGCAGGAGATGCGAAAGGATCCACGTTTCACGGACGTCACCACCGACGCGCAATATAATGCACTGCAGGCCAATATTGTGGTCGATACGGAGAAAGCCGCCGCCTACGGCATCAACAACAACCTGCTGCGCACCACGCTTGAGGAGGCCTTCAGCGACTACGCCGCTGCACAGATCCAGTCGACCGGCGACAGCTATGACGTGATCATCGAATATGATGCGAACCAGCCTTGGGACGACCAGAAGCTGTCGCGTATCCATGTGACGTCTTCGAGCGGCCAGCAGGTTCCATTGTCGGCCTTCGCGCGCATCGAGCGCAATACCGGTCCGGTGACCATCAACCAGACCGGTCAGCTCGTCTCGACCACGGTATCCTTCAACCTGCCGGCCGGCGAAGCGCTTGGCGACGCCACGGCACAGATCGAACAGATCAAGAAGGACATCAACATGCCGGCGGACATCTTCACGTCCTACGGCGGCACGGCGCAGATCTTCCAGCAGTCGCAGGGCAGCACGCCCTATTTGATCCTCGCTGCGGTGCTGACGATCTATGTGGTTCTCGGCGTTCTCTATGAGAGCTTCATCCATCCCCTGACCATTCTGTCCGGTCTGCCGGCCGCCGCTCTCGGCGCACTGCTTGCGCTGAAGATCTTCGGCTTCGACCTGTCGGTCATCGCGCTCATTGGCTTGCTGATGCTGATCGGTATCGTGAAGAAAAACGCGATCATGATGATCGACGTGGCGCTGGAAACGCTACGCTCGAGTACTGGCATGTCGCCGGCGGAAGCGATCCACGAAGCCTGCGTACGCCGTTTCCGCCCGATCATGATGACCACCTTCTGCGCCCTGCTCGGCGCCCTGCCGATCGCGGTCGGCAGCGGCGCAAGCTCCGAGCTGCGCCAGCCGCTCGGTATCGCTGTGGTCGGCGGCTTGGTGGTGTCGCAGCTTCTGACCCTGTTCATCACGCCTGTCATCTTCCTGGAGATGAACCGCCTGAGCGACTTCCTCGGTCGTTTCGGCCGGCGCAAGGACGACGACCCGCACCAGAAGGAACCGCCGTCGGCGATTGCCGCGGAATGACAAAAACGGGCGCCGAAAGGCGCCCATTCCTTTTCCAGCAAAGCGAAACGCATCGCCGGTGAAATACTGTCGGCGGATACCACGGCGGGCAAAAATAAAAGCACCTCTCCGTCTTGAACTTGACGTCCAGCCATGTCATGACGCGCCCTCTTTGCGACAGGGCGCGTCATGCGTCCCATCAGGGGCTTGGCCCCAATCCAGACAATTTCGACGGAAAGGAGTGCGGGCATGGCTCGGGCGCTTGGTTTCGACTTCGGCACCACGAACACGGTTCTGGCGATGGCCGAAGGACCCGCGACGCAATCGGTCGCCTTCAACAGCACGGCCGGCACCGCCGACAGCATGCGCACCGCGCTCTCCTTCATGAAGGATCCGGGGCTGGGTGCGGCCGCGCTCAAGGTCGAGGCAGGACATGCGGCCATCCGGCAGTTTATCGACAATCCCGGCGACTGCCGCTTCCTGCAGTCGATCAAGACTTTTGCGGCGAGCGCACTCTTCCAGGGTACGCTGATCTTCGCCAAGCGCCACAGCTTCGAGGATCTGATGGAGATCTTCGTGCGTCGCCTGCGCGCCTACGCCGGAGAGGGATGGCCGGAGAATGTTTCGCGCATCGTCACCGGCCGACCGGTGCATTTTGCCGGCGCCAACCCGAACCCTGCCCTTGCCACCGAGCGCTACAATGCCGCTCTTGCACGATTCGGCTTTCCGGAAATTCACTACGTCTACGAGCCGGTGGCGGCGGCCTTCTACTTCGCCCAACACCTGAAGAAGGATGCGACCGTGCTGGTGGCCGACTTCGGCGGCGGCACAACCGACTATTCGCTCATCCGCTTCGAGACCCATGCCGGAAAGCTGACGGCGACGCCGATCGGCCATTCCGGTGTCGGCATCGCCGGCGATCATTTCGATTTCCGGATGATCGACAACATCGTCTCGCCGGCCATCGGCAAGGGAAGCTACTTCAAGAGCTTCGACAAGCTGCTGGAAGTGCCGACCTCCTACTACGCCAATTTCGGCCGCTGGAACCAGCTCTCGATATTCAAGACCTCGCGCGAATATGCCGACCTGAAGACGCTGGTGCGCAGCAGCCTGGAGCCGGAGAAGCTGGAAACCTTCATCGAGCTGGTCGAGCATGACGAAGGCTATCCGCTCTATCAGGCCGTATCTGCGACGAAGATGGCGCTTTCGAGCGAGGAAGAGGCCGAATTCAACTTCCCGCCGCTCGGCAAGGCCGGCCGCAAGCATGTTCGCCGCGCTGACTTCGAAAGCTGGATCGCCGAAGATCTTGCCCGTATCGAAGGGGCATTGGACGATGTGCTGACAACCACCAACACATCACCGAATGCGATCGACAAGGTGTTCCTGACCGGCGGCACCTCCTTCGTGCCGGCCGTTCGGCGCATCTTCACGGAACGCTTCGGCCAGGAGCGCATCGAAACGGGCGGCGAACTGCTGTCCATCGCCCATGGTTTGGCCCTGATTGGCGAGCGCGACGATATCGCCCAGTGGACGGCGTGAGATAGCCGACCATCCTGCCCTTTCGTTCCCGCGCCGCTTTGGTTAGAGTTCGCCCATGATTTCCGCCAGCGACCTCACACCGGCCGAGCTTGCCGCCCTTCTGCACTTCCATGCGGATGCCGGCGTTGATTGGCTGCTGGAAGATGAGCCGGTGGATCGGTTTGCGGAATTCGAGGCGATGCGCGCCGCGCGGCAGGGCTCGCGCGCAACGCAGCCAAGGGCCGAAGCGCCAGCACCCGCACCCGCCACACGGTCACAGCCCGAGCGTCGCCCCGCCGCAAAGCCGGCGACGCCTGCCGCAGCATCACCACCGCGCGCAACGCCGGCCATTCCCGACGAGCAAGCCGTGGAACAGGCCCGATTCGCGGCCGAAAGTGCGCGTTCTCTTAGTGAGTTGAAGACGGCACTCGAAGCCTTCAATAGCTGCAACCTCAAGAACAGCGCCCGCTCGACGATCTTTGCGAGTGGCACGCCGGAGGGCCGGCTCATGGTGATCGGACCGATGCCGAGCGCCGACGATGATCGCGAGGGGGCACCGTTTGCCGGCCGCGCGGGACAGTTGCTCGACAGGATGCTCGCCGCCATCGGCCTGCAGCGCGATTCGATCCTGCTCACCAACGTCATTCCGTGGCGACCGCCGGGCAACCGCTCCCCTTCTCCCGCAGAAATCGAGATATGTCGTCCGTTCATAGAACGGCAGATTGCGCTTGCCGAGCCGAAGGCTGTGCTGCTGCTCGGTAATTTCACCGCCCGCCACTTCTTCGGCGGTGGCGAAACCATCCATGGATTGCGTGGACAATGGCGGGAAATCGGCATTCTCGGCCGAACCATCCCCGCTATCGCCAGCCTGCATCCCCAGGAACTGCTGACCGCGCCCATCAATAAACGTCTGGCCTGGAGCGATCTTCTGGCCTTCAAGAATTATGTCGCCGCTGAAATATTAGGCTAATTTCAACAGCTATTAATGGAGAATGACACAAGTTATGCATTTATTGCATGGCAGTCTTCTTTTGCTGTGCGTTGCAGAATCTATGCTGCACTGCAATATAAAGGTTGTCTTGGGAGGAATTCGAAAGGAACCAAGGCAATGACTGCACGTTTTCGCCCTATTCACTGCGGGTTTGATACCCTGCGCCGCGCCATCGAGCCCGTGCGCGCCATAAACGGCCATCGCAATCTCGGCATTGCTGCCAATGAGCAGATGACCGCACGAGGCACCGGCATCTCGGCTCGCATCAGCCGCCCGACGGCAATTTTCGCCGATTTCCGCGCCTGCTGACTTGCGGGCGCGAATTGCCGGGCGATCCAGCGTAACGTTCAAGTATCGGGATTTCCATCATGTCTTCAGGTTTGCGTTCATTCATCGCTCTGCTCGATTCCGTCGGCCATATCGGCTCTGCGGTGCGGGCCGCCGAGGAATTCGAGCGCGCACGCAATTTTCACAAGGACGAGTGCCGCAGCACAAGCGCTGCCCGGATCGTCGCGACCAGCATTCCGCTTTGATCAGGCAGAATTACTCTGCCTGATCAACGGCTCGGGCTGAACGGGCAGTTCCGAGAGAGCCCTGCCCTCTATGCGGACCGCGCCCAGGCGAAGGCCTCATCGACCGCCGCCAATTTTACGGCCTGCCATCCGCAATACTGATCGAGAAAATTGCGCGATATCCACATACGCGTCTTCTTGGGTTCATCATGCCAGCCGATGTCTCCGCGGTCGGCAGATTTACGCAGGATACGCTGCAAATGGGTACGCGATATCATAAAATGCGCGGCGAGAGCGCGGGCATCGACATGGCCGATATCGATTCGATCGCCGACTTCTCCACTGAGATCCAGCCTTGACACGATATGATCGACAACAAGACCGCCGGATTCCGTCCAGAGAAATAGGCCTACGCTTTCCGGCGGTTCGCGCCAGATGTCGGCGGCCAGACAATTGCGGGTCATGCGCGGCTGTGCCAGATCCATCAGCATCGGCGAAGCCACTAGCGCGGCTGCGCGGCTGCCATTGTCAAGGAGATCGAGCGCGGCCAGATTGGCGAGATACCAGCCGAACATCGCCGTATAGCTGATTTCGGTCGGCACGTAGCGGCGCGGACGGCGGGCAGGACCTGGAGCCAACTCCAGGAAGCGATAGGTCAGCAGTTCCTCGATGAAGCTCAGGACCGTGTTGCGGCTGGCGATGCGGTAATGCGTGATGAGGTTGCGCAGGGCAACAACGGTCAGCCCCGAGCCCGGAATCCCCGGATCATATTCAAGATGAAGCGCATAGGCGGCCTGGGTCAGAAGCCAGCGCTGATGTGAGGCGAGCATGCGCGCAACCCTCGGGCCGCTATCATAACGGTTACGCAATGTCTCAGAGAGAAAGCTCAAGGATGCTACGAACTTGGGATGACGAGCAAGTTGCTCGATGGGAAAACTCAATCGGGCCTCCTGGGGTGCCCTTCTTAAAAGCAACAGAAAGTGGATGTTTCATTTTTGTGAACAAAACTATCGGAATCGATCATAATTCCGACATCTAATAGCATGCTATAGTTATGCAAGCGCTTTTATATCGCAAGGGGTTAAACAAATAATTTACTTTAAATTATTGTTTCCCGACCGTAACGGCCTGCATCCAACAGCAATGCAGTCATGATGATCCACCGGAACGTTATGGTAGCAATTGCACTGTCGGTCTGCAAATGCAGGCGTAGAGCTACCACTTTTTATTCGAATAGCTGAATCGAGAGCCGCTCGGCGAGCGAATACTTATTGTGCCATAACAAAACATATCGGCATTGCGATATGACTTTAACTTTGGTTCAGATTTCGGTGTAATGATGCGGCACTTTCAGTCCGGAGGAGGGCTTCGGACTGTGCCCGCCACAGCATAGCCTGATCAGGATAGACCATGCGCACAGACACCGGCCAGATCGTCAATCTGGCAGACTATCGTCCCACCGACTTCGTTCTGGAACGCGTGGACCTCACCTTCGATCTGCATCCGACCGAGACCAAAGTGGAGGCACGGCTGATCTTCCATCGGCGCGAAGGTATCGATCCCAAGGCACCCCTGGTGCTCGATGGCGACGAGCTGTTGCTCTCCGGCCTGCTGCTCGATCAGGCGGAGCTGCCTGTCGCGCAATATGACGCCACGCCTGAAAGCCTCACGGTTCGCGATCTGCCGGAAAGCACGCCCTTCGAGCTGACGATCACGACCGTGATCAACCCGGAAGCCAACACGCAGCTGATGGGTCTCTATCGCACCGGCGGCATTTATTGCACGCAGTGCGAGGCCGAAGGCTTCCGCCGTATCACCTATTTCCCCGACCGGCCGGATGTTCTCGCCCCCTATACGGTCAACATCATCGCCGACAAGGCCGCCAATCCGCTGCTGCTGTCGAACGGCAATTTCCTCGGCGGCGCCGGCTATGGTGAAGGCAAGCATTTCGCCGCCTGGTTCGATCCGCACCCGAAGCCGAGCTATCTCTTCGCGCTCGTCGCTGGCGATCTTGGTGTCGTCGAAGACATGTTCATCACAATGTCCGGCCGTGAGGTCGCACTGAAGATCTATGTCGAGCACGGCAAGGAGCCGCGTGCGACCTACGCCATGGATGCGCTGAAGCGCTCGATGAAGTGGGACGAAGAACGGTTCGGCCGCGAATACGATCTCGACATCTTCATGATCGTCGCGGTATCGGACTTCAACATGGGGGCGATGGAGAATAAGGGCCTCAACGTCTTCAACGACAAATACGTTCTGGCCGATCCCGAGACGGCAACCGATGCCGATTACGCCAATATCGAAGCCATCATCGCCCACGAATATTTCCACAACTGGACGGGCAACCGCATCACCTGCCGAGACTGGTTCCAGCTCTGCCTCAAGGAAGGCTTGACCGTCTATCGCGATCACGAGTTTTCCGCCGATCAACGTTCGCGTCCCGTCAAGCGGATTGCCGAAGTCCGTCACCTGAAGTCGGAACAGTTTCCAGAGGACAGCGGGCCGCTTGCCCATCCGGTACGGCCGACGACATACCGTGAAATCAATAACTTCTATACGACGACCGTCTATGAGAAGGGCAGCGAAGTCACACGCATGATCGCGACGCTGCTCGGCCGCGATCTCTTCAAGAAGGGCATGGACCTCTATTTCGATCGGCATGACGGACAGGCTGTCACGATCGAAGATTTCGTCAGATGTTTCGAGGATGTCAGCGGTCGCGATCTCACACAGTTTTCGCTGTGGTATCACCAAGCCGGCACGCCGCTCGTCACGGCATCCGGCGCCTATGATGCCGATGCCAAGACGTTCACCCTGTCGCTCGAGCAGATGGTGCCGGCGACGCCGGGCCAGACCGTGAAGAAGCCGATGCACATTCCGCTACGCATGGGCTTGCTCGCCGAAGACGGCACGATCATCACGCCCGCGTCCGTTACCGGGGCAGAGCTCACCGACGATGTCCTGCATCTGACGAAGCAGGCGCAGACCGTGACATTCCACGGCATTCCCTCGCGGCCAGTTCTTTCGCTCAATCGCAGCTTCTCGACGCCGATCAACTTGCAATTCAGCCAGAGCACCCAGGACCTTGCACTGATTGCTCGCTACGAGACCGATCATTTCGCCCGCTGGCAGGCGCTGATCGATCTTGGCCTGCCGAACCTCTTGCAGGCGGCGCGCGATATACGCCAAGGCACCGATATCACTTGCGATTCTGCCTTCACCGAGGCGCTGCTCGCAGCCGCAGCCGACGAAAGCCTGGAGCCGGCATTCCGCGCTCAGGCACTCGCCCTGCCCAGCGAGGCCGATATCGCCCGCGAACTCGGCGGCAATAACGACCCCGATGCCATTCACGCCGCGCGCCAGACGATCATCAAGCGGGTCGCGGAAGCTGGAAAGCATGTCTTCACCGCCCTCTATGACAGCATGCAGACGTCCGGCCCCTTTACCCCGGATTCGGCAAGCGCCGGTCGCCGCGCCTTGCGCAATACGGCACTGAGCTATCTCTCGCAGCTGGACGAGACGCCAGCGAGAGCAAAGGCCGCCTATGACGCGGCGAACAACATGACCGATCTCAGTGCGGCACTGACCATTCTGGCGCAGCGCTTCCCGGATGCTGCCGAGACGGCGGCAGCGCTTGCGCATTTCCGCGACCGCTTCGCAGACAATGCGCTCGTCATCGACAAGTGGCTCGCCATTCAGGCCGCGATTCCTGGCGCCGGCGCGCTGGAGCGCATTCGGCTGCTCATGGGGACACCGCTGTTCAAGCGCACCAATCCGAACCGCGTGCGGGCGCTGATCGGCACCTTCGCCTTCGCGAACCCGACCGGCTTTGGTCGCGTAGATGGAGCCGGATACAATTTCCTGGCCGACGAGATCCTCGAAATCGATCAGCGCAATCCGCAGCTTGCGGCACGCATCCTGACTTCGATGCGCTCCTGGCGCCTGTTGGAGCCGGTGCGGGCCGACCATGCCCGCGCGGCGCTGATGCGGATCGAGCGCGCAGGCGGTCTTTCGACCGACGTGCGCGACATCGTCGAACGTATCCTCAAGGAGTGATTTCGATCGCCCGGTGCGCCGATTTCGAGGGCTGATTTGCATCCGCCTTTTCAGCTTCAACGAGTCCCGAAAGCATGCAACTTACCGCTGCGTGTGCAAAATATGCTGAAATCGCAGATGGTTAAGAAAGTTTTACCGCACCCTCTGGACAAGCCGAATCACGAATGATTCATTAGGGCAGATTCGGGCGAGCGGCGCAGCGAATCACACGAGGGACAAGGCTAAAGCGATGGTGGACGTGCGGCGGGCAACCGCGGCCGATGGACGGCTGCGTGTTAATTTCGACGGTCTGAAATCCTGGCATAGCGGCGTTACCGATCGAACCGGAGTGCGGATGGAGACGATTTCGCGTCGTTTTCCGCAGACGGAGCATATTCTCAAGCGCATCATTCCCGTCCTCATCGTTTCCTTCCTTATGGTCGTTGCCGCATCGCATTTCTTCGGCATGATCACGGAGCATAGCCGGATGGCGGCGGCCGCCCGCCGAACGACCTCTCTTTCCATCGCCGCCGCATCCGCCGCCTTTTCGAATGACGCCAGCCTGTTCCAGGCGGGAGACCGCAGCGGCGCAGAACGGAAACTGGCCTCCTATCTGCCGCAGGATCGACTGGACACCGGTGCTTTCGTCCTGTTGGTGCAGGCAAGCGGCCGGGTGTTCGGCTCATCGGCCGCCGGCTCAGGCTATATCGGAATGCTCGTCTCCGACTTCTTTCCCGAAGTGACGGCCATCCGCAGTTTTGGCGACCATGCCGGCGTAATCGAGACCATGATTGGCGGCGAGCCCTTCTACGCAGCCATTTCCCTGATCGGCGACAAGGGTGATTTCATTCTGTCGGCTGCATCGATGGATCAGATCGACAAGCTCTGGCGCGACGAGCTGACGCTGAACGTCACACTGTTTGCCGGCATATCCTCCATCCTGCTCGTCATCCTCTACGCCTATTATACGCAGGTGAAACGCGCCCGGGACGCCGACGAAATCTTCCTCGAATCCAACCTGCGGGTCGAGACCGCACTGTCGCGCGGGCGCTGCGGTCTTTGGGATTTCGATTTCACCAGCCGCCAATTCTTCTGGTCGCGGTCGATGTACGACATGCTCGGGCTGCCGGTCGCCGACAAGCCACTCGCCTTCACGGATGCGGCACGGCTGATGCATCCGGATGATAACAGCCTGCATATGCTTGCCCGCACAGTCACCCGCGGCAATGCCGGCCAGGTGGACCAGATCCTCCGTATCCGCCACGCCAAAGGGCATTATGTCTGGATGCGCGCCCGCGCCCAGGTAATCCGCACCAATTCCGGCCGCGTCCACATGATCGGCATCGCGATGGACGTGACCGAACAGCACCGGCTGGCGCAGCGCTATGCCGAAGCCGACCAGCGGCTGGCCGATGCCATCGAGTGCACCTCCGAAGCCTTCGTGCTGTGGGACAAAAACGATCGCTTGGTCATGTGCAACGCCCATTTCCAGCAGGCTTATGGCCTGCCGGACAATGTGCTCGTTCCCGGCACCGAACGCGCCGTCGTCAATGCCGCTGCCGCGCGACCGGTCATCGAGCGCCGCATTGTCGATCCCGGCCGCTCCAACCACTCGCAGACGACGGAAGTCCAGCTTGCCGACGAGCGCTGGCTGCAGATCAATGAGCGTCGCACCCGCGACGGTGGCCTTGTCTCCGTCGGTACCGACATCACACAGCTCAAGCGCAATCAGGAGCGCCTTCGCGACTCCGAGCGCCGGCTGATGGCGACGATCAACGATCTCTCCGCATCGCGGCAGATCCTGGAGAAGCAAAAGGCGGAGCTTTCGACCGCCAACGCCAATTATCTCGCCGAGAAGGAGCGCGCCGAAGCCGCCAACAGGGCCAAATCGGAATTCCTCGCCAACATGTCGCATGAACTGCGCACGCCGCTCAACGCCATTCTCGGCTTCTCGGAGATCTTGCAGGACCAGATGTTCGGTCCGCTCGGCTCGGCCCGCTACAACGAATATGCCAAGGACATTCACGACAGCGGCAAGCATCTGCTCAACGTCATCAACGACATTCTCGACATGTCGAAGATCGAAGCCGGGCACATGAAGCTCTCCTGCGAGCGGATCAATCTCGCACCGCTCATCGAGGAATGCCTGCGCTTCACCCGCATTCCGGCCGCACAGAAGAACATTCTCGTCGAGCAGGATATTTCCTCCGAGATCAAGCTCAATGCCGACCGGCGGGCGATGAAGCAGATCGTGCTAAACCTGCTCTCCAATGCCGTGAAATTCACCAATGACGGCGGCCGCATCGCGGTTCGCACACGCAGGGTCGACGATGCCGTCATGCTCGTCATCGCCGACACCGGTATCGGCATTCCGAAATCGGCGCTCAGCAAGATCGGCCAGCCCTTCGAACAGGTGCAGAGCCAATATGCCAAGAGCAAGGGAGGCTCCGGCCTGGGGCTTGCCATTTCCAGATCACTGACCGCGCTGCATCAAGGCCGCATGCGCATCCGCTCGCGCGAAGGTATCGGCACGGTGATCGCAATCCGCATCCCGGATCAGAGCTGATCAGCTTCCGACTGTTGTCTGGAATACTTTCCGAACGGCCTTCGACAGGCGCTTCAGCTCCGCTTCCAGCGTGCGGATATCCGGGCAATCGCCGGCGCGGCCAACCAGCTCGATCAGGCCGGAAGGCGTGTTTTTCGGATCGAACGGGCCATCGATGCAAAGGCGGATAAGCTGCGACACTTCCGTATAGAGCTGCAGAGCTTCCAGGCAGACGTCCAGATCGTTGCGATCCATCAGGCTGCCGCCGAGCAGTTTCAACGCTTCGGCGGTGCTGAGGCCGTTTGCATCGATGCCAACGCCGCGAACCGACGCGATCAGCCGCAGATATTGCGCGATGAATTCGATATCGATCAGGCCGCCGGGGATCAGTTTCAGATCCCAGATGCTTTCCGGCGGCTTTTCCTGTTCGATCAGGGCACGCATCTCGCGAACATCCTTAGCGATCCTGGCGACATCTCTCTTTGTCGAAAGAACCTCGCCTATGACGCGCTCCGCATCGTTCACCAGCTTCTCGTCGCCGCAGATCAGGCGCGACCGCGACAGCGCCATATGCTCCCACGTCCAGGCTTCCTCGCGCTGGTACTTCTCGAAGGAGTTGATGCGCGTGGCGACCGGCCCCTTGTTGCCGGAGGGACGCAAGCGCATGTCCACCTCATAGAGCACGCCCTCGGCCGTCGGTGCAGAGAGGGCCGCGATCAGGCGCTGCGTGATACGCGTGAAATATCGCGTGGCATCGAGCGACTTCGGACCATCGGATTCGCTGGCTGCGTCGTCGTAATCGTAAAGCAGGATGATATCGATATCGGAACCAGCCGAGAGCTCGAAACTGCCAAGTTTGCCCATTCCGACTATGGCAACTCGCCCGCCGGGATAGTCCCCATGCGCCGCCCGAATTTCCTTCATGACGGCGTCCAGTGCCGCCTCAACGATGAGATCGGCAAGATAAGTAAAGGCGCGTGCCGCCATGACCCCGCCGATTGCACCCGTCAACAGGCGAATGCCGATCAGGAAACGCTGTTCGGAGGCAAAGATGCGCAAGAGATCGAGCGTCTCTTCATAATGCCGTGCCGGGGCAAGAAAGCTCTGGAGGCGCTCTGCCAGATAGTCGCGCGTCGGCAATTCCGCCATCAGCGTTGGATCCAGCATGCCGTCAAAGACATGCGGCTTGGCCGCGATGATCTCGGCAAGTCGCGGCGCCGACGACATAATGTTGACGATGAGCGAGAGAAGCGCCGGATTGTTCCCGAGCAGCGAGAAGAGCTGTATGCCTGCCGGCAGGCCGGAAATGAAGCTGTCGAAGCGCAACAAAGCCTTGTCGGCACGCTTGCTTTCGCCAAAGACTCGCAGCAGCTCCGGCGTCAGTTCCGTCAACCGTTCTCGTGCCTCTACCGATTGCGTCGCGCGATATCGACCGTAGTGCCAGGTGCGGATGACGTTGGCGATGTCAGACGGGCGATCGAAGCCAAGACGGCGTAGAGTCTCCAGGGTATCGGGATCGTCGCCCTGGCCGGTAAAGACCAGATTGCCGGTTTCGCTCGATAGTTTGGTTTCCTGTTCGAACAGGCGCGCATAGCGGCGCTCGACGGCTTTCAACGTCGTCACCAGCGTTTCGGAAAAAGCCGACACGTCGGCAAAACCCATCATGTAGGCGATGCGGCGGAGTTCGGCATCGGTTTCCGGCAACAGATGCGTCTGCTCGTCGCGCACCATCTGGATGCGATGCTCGACGTCGCGCAGAAACCAATAGGCCGTCACCAGTTCGTCGCGCGTTTCCGCATCGATCCACTTCGCCTCGGTCAGCTCGAAAAGCGTCTCCTCCGTCGATCGGCTGCGCAGAGACGGCATGCGACCGCCAGCAATCAGCTGCTGCGTCTGCACGAAGAACTCAATCTCGCGAATGCCGCCGCGGCCAAGCTTGACGTTATGGCCTTTGACCGCGATGGCGCCGTGCCCTTTATGCGCGTGGATCTGCCGCTTGATGGAGTGGATGTCTGATATCGCGGCATAATCCAGATATTTGCGGAAGACGAAGGGCACGAGATCGCGGATGAAAGCCTGACCGGCAGCGATATCACCGCCGACGGGACGCGCCTTGATGAAGGCGGCGCGCTCCCAGTTCTGCCCCCTGCCCTCGTAATAGATCATCGCAGCGTCCACAGGGATCGCGAGCGGCGTGGAGCCGGGATCGGGACGCAGACGGAGATCGGTGCGGAAGACATAGCCATCTGCCGTGCGCTCCTGCAGGATGCGCACCAGCCGGCGCATCAGCCGCGGGAAGATGTCGATGGCATCATCGGGATCGGGCACGATGCCTGCCGTCTCGTCGAAAAAGACAACCAGATCGATGTCGGAGGAATAGTTCAGCTCTTCGGCGCCGAGCTTGCCCATCCCGAGGACGATCAACCCGGATTTCCAGCTCGGGGCGGCGGGATCGGGAACCACGATCTTGCCGGCCTCGTGCGACGACAGCAACAGGTGATCGATCGCCGCTGAGATGGAGGCCTCCGCAAGCCTGCTCAGCCAGCGTGTCGTCACCCTGCCGTCATAGATGCGCGCGAGATCGGCAAGGGCAACGAGGAAGGCCGCACGGCGTTTGGCAATGCGCAGACGGCTCATTACCTCAGATTCAGCAGGAGAGGCACCTTCCCCATCCGCGGGCAGCCAGGCGCGGCGAGCCTCTTCCACCAGCCCTTCGATTTGCGGCGACAGCGGCTTCTCGATCGCGGCGACGAGGAGCGACGGTTCGAGATTGGCGATTTCGCGCAAATGAGGGGACAGGGTCAGAGCGGCGACGATGAAATCCCGCAACGCACTCTCGCCCGCAACGAGATCGGCAACGACCGGCTCCGTTCCGGCGATCTGCTTGAGATCGGCAAGCGCAGACTTCGTCTCCGTCTGGTTTAACGGCCGCAACTGCCCGGCCGGAACATCCCGCAGCAAATCGCTTTGCGTCGTCATGCAGTTCTCCCCAACAGCAAGCGGATAGAGCATGATGCCGAAAAGTATGAGCGGTTTTCGGATAACATCATGCTCTACTTCTTTGACGCTAGAGCGGATTCAGATTTCAGGTCGTTTCGACCTAAAATCATCCGGCTCTAGTGCAGGATTAACCTATTGTTTCTGCATGGGGAAGATCATGGTGACCGTTAATCCCTTCGCGTCGGGACTGTCGGGGACCGTATCGGAAAGCTCAAGCCGACCGCCATGCAGCTCCATGACAGCCTCCACCAGTGCAAGGCCGAGGCCTGTTCCCGGCTTCGAGCGGCTTTCGTCCAGACGGAAGAAACGCTTGACCACATCGGCACGTTGATGGGCGGGAATGCCTGGCCCATGATCGGCGACCGCGAGCGTCACGGCGTCGTTGGTGCGCGCCAGCTTGAAGGTGATCGTCTGCTCGCCGTTGCAGCCCGTCGCATATTTGAGGGCATTGTCGATGAGATTGAAGAGTGCCTGACCGATCAGCTCGCGATTGCCCTGAATTTCGACATTCGGCTCGATATCGGCCGTCAGCGTCAGACCCGCCTCTTCTGCGACCGGCTCATAGAGTTCGGCGGTATCGGCGACGATGGAAGAGAGATCGACTTCAGTCATTTCCGCCGCTACCGACCCCGCCTCGACGCGGGAAATCATCAGAAGGGCATTGAAGGTGCGAATCAGCTGATCGGATTCGCCGATAATGCCCTCAAGGGCGACACGACGCCCCTCGCTGTCGGCACTGTCGAGCGCATCGGCGGCCTTGTTGCGCAGGCGCGTCAGCGGCGTCTTGAGGTCATGAGCGATATTGTCGGAGACCTGCCGCAGCCCTTCGTTCAGCTTCTCGATGCGCTCGAGCATCGCATTCAGCGAGGCGGACATGCGGTCGAACTCATCGCCGGAACCACCGACCGGCAGCCGCTGCGAGAGATCGCCCGCCATGATCTTGCGGCTGGCATCCGTCATCCGGTCGATGCGCTTCAATGCGTTGCGGCCGATGCCGAACCAGATGACCAGTGCGCCGAGGCCCATGATCGCCAGCGCCAGCATCAGCGCCTGGCGTACCAGCACGCGGAAGCGCTCGGGCTCGCCGAGGTCGCGGCCGATCAGGATGCGCAAGCCGTTGTCGAGAATGAAAATGTTGGCAATTGCCAGATGCCGGCGCTCCGGATCATTTGCGGCGTCGGTGTACCGTTCGTAGGAGAAGGGCAACTCCGTCCAGCCGGCCTGACCGAGCACACCGGGCTGTACGGAGGCGACGTTGCCGGCCAGGATATCGCCCGATGGCCCGGCAATGACATAGAGATTGGCACCCGGCTGACGGGCGCGGCGCTCCATAGTGCGCAGAAGCAGGTTCAGACCGCCGATGTCGTAGGCGCGCTTGACCTGACTGACCTCCTGCTGGACTGCATCGCGGATCTGCCCCGTCAGCAGCCGTTCGGACATGGCCGTGACGTAGAAGACGAGCGTCGCGGCGCAAAGCGAGAAAAGAAGGATGTAGAGGGCGGAAAGGCGGACTGCGGTGGACTTGAAGAGGACGCGGAAGCGGCTCATCCCTCGTCCTTGATCATGTAGCCGGCGCCGCGAATCGTCTTCAGCAGCGGCTGGCTGAAATCCTTCTCGATCTTGGAGCGCAGCCGTGAGACATGGACGTCGATGACGTTTGTCTGCGGATCAAAATGATAATCCCAGACATTTTCCAGCAGCATGGTGCGGGTCACGACCTGGCCGGCATTCTTCATCAGATATTCCAGCAGACGGAATTCGCGCGGCTGCAGCAGGATTTCCTTGCCGCCGCGGCGCACCTCATGCGAGAGGCGGTCCAGTTCCAGATCGCCGACGCGATAAAGAACATCCTGTTCCGGCGTCCCCTTGCGGCGGCCTAGCACTTCGACGCGGGCCAGAAGCTCGCTGAAGGCATAGGGCTTCGGCAGGTAATCGTCGCCGCCGGCGCGTAGGCCGGTGACGCGATCGTCGACCTGACCGAGCGCAGAAAGGATCAGAACCGGCGTGTGAACGCCCTTGCGACGCAATTCGCTTATGACGGAGAGGCCATCGCGGCGCGGCAGCATGCGGTCGATGATGGCGACATCGTAGGTGTTCTCAGTGGCCATGAAGAGACCGCTCTCGCCATCGCTCGCGTGATCGGCAATGATGCCGGCCTCGCGAAACGCCTTGGTGAGATAAGCCGCCGCTTCGAGATCGTCTTCGATGATCAGAATCTTCATATGGGCGACATTACCTGCCGAGGCTGCCTCGGCACAACCAGAATCGGAGGAATTCACGGCATGTTGGCCAGCGGTTGTCATCTTTCACCTGCCTTGGAGCCAGTCATCTTGACATGTTCTAAAAAGGAAGCCGCGCAAGCCGTGGCCTGCGCGGCTTCCTGATTCATTTCATTCGTTTAAAGGATCAACCGGCATTAATCGGCAGAGCGACGAAGCGGCTGCCATTGCCGGACTGAATCTGGAACAGGGCGCGCGTGCGGCCATCCTTCTTCGCCTGCTCGATGACCTTGGCGATATCGCCGGCGTTCGAGACCTGCTGGTTGTTGACCGAGGTAATCTTCTCGCCCTCCTTCACGCCCTTGTCGGCGGCATCGGAGTCGGGATCG
The DNA here is from genome assembly GCF_009176305.1 of Martinezella dioscoreae. Lineage (GTDB taxonomy): Bacteria > Pseudomonadota > Alphaproteobacteria > Rhizobiales > Rhizobiaceae > Rhizobium > Rhizobium dioscoreae. The sequence continues at coordinate 273,869 of NZ_BLAJ01000003.1, forward strand.
ACCGCGGTGATCGCAACACCCTTGCCATCGTCGGAAGGGCCGACGGTGAGGCCGAGGTCAGCCAGCGCCTTCTCGGAGGACGGCTGCTGCGGCTGCTGATCCGGCTGCGAGTCGTCATTGGAAGCCTGGTTCTGATCGGCAGGCAATGTGCCGAGTTCGACCGTGACCGACTGCGACTTGCCGCCGCGCCACAGCGAAACCTCAACCTTGGAGCCTGGCTGCATGGCGCCGATGCGACGAGCGAGATCGCGCGGGTCCTTGACCGGATCGCCATTGACCGCCGTGACGACGTCACCATTCTTGATGCCGGCCTTCTGGCCAGGCGAGCCATCCTGCGGGGAGACGACCAGAGCGCCGCTTGCTTCGGCAAGGCCGAGCGATTCGGCGATGTCCTTCGTGACGGGCTGGATCTGAACGCCGAGCCAGCCGCGTGAAACCGTGCCGGTCTTGATCAGGTCGGTCACGACATCCTTGGCGGTGGTCGCCGGGATTGCGAAGGCGATGCCGACGCTGCCGCCTGACTGCGAGAAGATCGCGGTATTGATGCCAACCACCTGGCCGTTGAGGTTGAAGGTCGGGCCACCCGAGTTGCCCTTGTTCACCGGCGCATCGATCTGGATGTAATCGTCATAGGGGCCGGAATGAATGTCACGGCCGCGAGCCGAGACGATACCGGCGGTGACCGTGCCGCCGAGGCCGAAGGGGTTGCCAACGGCAACGACCCAATCGCCGACGCGGACCTTGGAATCATCGGCCCAGCCGACATAGGTGAACTTCTTGCCCTTGGGATCGACCTTCAGGACTGCCAGGTCGGTGCGGCTATCCTTGCCGACGAGCTTGGCGTCGAGTTCGGTGCCGTCATTGAGGACGACGACGAAAGCGGCACCGTCGGAAACGACGTGATTGTTGGTGACGATGTACCCGTCTTCGGAGACGAAGAAGCCGGATCCTTGAGCGACCGGACGCAGGCGACCCTTGTCATCGGAATTCTTCTGCTGGTTCTGACCATGCTGCTGGCCGCGACCCTGCTGCTGCTCGAACTGGCGGAAGAACTTCTTCAGCGGGTGATCGTCCGGAAGATCATCGAAGCCGCGGCCGAGACCGAAGGAATCGTCGTCATCGGCAACCGGATTGACACGGGATTCGACGCGGACCGAAACGACGGCCGGCGATACGGCGTCGACCACATTGGCAAAGCTCGGAACCTGCGGCGCCTGAACGTTGACGGCATCGGCATAGGCACCGGTAACTACGGCCGGAACACCCGTTGCCAGGGCAGCAACAGCGAGGCCGGCGACGACGGAAGCCTTCATAGCGGTGCTGCGAGACAAAGTGTCCTTGATATTCCTGAACATATGCGAATTACCTTCTCTTTTCTCGTCAGATTTGCGCCGGCCAAACCGGCTGTGTTGCGCCATAATGAAGATATAGGGCACGGCACCTTACAACGAACTGTCCGCCCCATGAAAAATTCGTAATGTAAGGTATCGGTGCAACATTATGACGAAAGACGACAGTCGGGTCACTTTCCGAGGATATCTTTAAGCTGCGCCTCTTCATCGGCGCTCAAAGCGCTGCCGGTGGGCTCGCCGACGCGGTGGCGCGCGTAAAAGGCAAGGGCCAATCCGCCTGCTACGAAGAGCACGATCGGTGCTCCCCAGAGGATGTATGTCTTCTCGCTCAAGCGCGGCTTGAGCAGCACAAACTCGCCGTAGCGCGAGACGATGTAATCCAGCACCTGCTGATCGCTGTCGCCATCGGTCAGGCGCTTGCGCACCAGCAAGCGCAGGTCCCGCGCAAGATCGGCATTGGAATCATCGATGGATTGATTCTGGCAGACCATGCAGCGCAGCTCCGCCGAGATCGTGCGTGCCCGTGCCTCCAAGGCCGGATCGGAGAGGACTTCATCGGGATTGACGGCAAAGGCAGGGGCCGCAGCAAAGAGCAATGCCAACAACATAAGCAGGCGCGCGAACACCGCTACCTTCTTCCCGGCCCCGCTATTCTTAACACGCAATACCCCCTCATCCGCCCTTCGGGCACCTTCTCCCCGAGGGGAGAAGGGAAAACCGCTGCAGTCTTCCTCGACTGGCTTTTGTGCGATACCGGCACCACAGCGGCAATTTCCCCTTCTCCCCTCGGGGAGAAGGTGCCCCGTAGGGGCGGATGAGGGGGTATTAGTCAAACCTATCATTCTGCCGGCTCCATGGCCGGGCGAACTGGTTTCGCCTTACGGCTCGGTGCGCCGACGCGCAGGCGGCGGTCGCTGAGCGACACGAAGCCGCCGGCCGCCATGATGAGCGCGCCAAGCCAGATGCAAAGAATGAACGGCTTCCACCAGATGCGCACGACCATGCCGCCATCCTTGCCGGCATCGCCGACCGACACATAGAGCTGGTTGAGGCCGAGCGTGAGAATGCCCGATTCGGTGGTCGCCGTGCGGCTTGCGGTAAAGACGCGTTTGGCGGATGACATTTCGGCAAAGGCAACCCCACCGCGACTGACGGTGAAATGGGCACGATCCTCGGTGAAATTGGGGCCTACGCCCGGCTGCACTCCATCGAAGCGCAGGCTGTAGCCGCCAAGCTCGGCGGTCTCGCCCGGCTTCATGCTGGTGATGTGTTCTCCCTCGAAAGTCGTCACAGCGACGATGCCAAGTACGGTGATACCGAGGCCGGCATGGGCTAGCGCGGTGCCGAAGGCAGAGCGAGGCAGCCCGCTCAAGCGGCGCCAGGCGACACCAGCCGCCACCTTGCCGACGCCGGCGCGATACCAGAGATCGGCCAAGGCGCCGAAGGCCAGGAAGAAGCCGGCGGCAAGGCCGAGAGCGGCCAGTACGGGACCGCCATGCTCGATGTAAAACAGAACAAGGCCAGCCAGGAAGGCTAGGCCTGCCACGAGATAGAGCCTCTGCAGTGCGCCGAGCAGGTCACCGCGCTTCCAGGCGAGCAACGGCCCGAATGGCACAGCGATGAGGATCGGGGTCATCAACAGCCCGAACGTCATGTTGAAGAAGGGCGGGCCGACAGAGATCTTGTCGCCGGTCAGTGTTTCGAGCGCCAGCGGATAGAGCGTGCCGATCAATACCGTGCCGCAGGCGACCGTGAGGATCAGGTTGTTCAGCACAAGCGCCCCCTCGCGCGAGATCGGTGCGAACAATCCGCCGGCAGCAAGCTTCGGCGCACGCAGCGCGAAAAGCGATAAAGCCCCGCCGATGAAGATCAGGAGAATGCAGAGAATGAAGATACCGCGCGTCGGATCGCTGGCGAAGGAATGGACAGAGGTTAGCACGCCGGAACGCACGAGGAAGGTGCCGAGCAGTGACAGCGAAAACGTCAGGATCGCCAGCAGCACCGTCCAGATCTTCAGGGCGTCGCGCTTTTCCATGACCAGTGCCGAATGCAGCAGGGCCGTTCCGGCAAGCCAGGGCATGAAGGAGGCATTTTCCACCGGATCCCAGAACCACCAGCCGCCCCAGCCGAGCTCGTAATAGGCCCAGTAGGAGCCCATGGCGATGCCGAGCGTCAGGAAGCTCCAGGCGGCGAGCGTCCAAGGCCGGACCCAGCGTGCCCAAGCGGCATCGATGCGACCTTCCAGAAGCGCGGCGACAGCAAAGGAGAAGCAGACGGAGAAGCCGACATAGCCGAGATAGAGCAAGGGCGGATGGATCGCCAAACCGATATCCTGGAGGACGGGATTGAGATCCTTGCCCTCGGCCGGCGCCGGGTTGAGCCGAATGAAGGGATTGGAGGTGAGCAGAATGAAGACAAGGAAGGCCGAGGAGATCCACGACTGTACAGCCAGTACATTGGCGCGCAGTACATCCGGCAGATTGCGCCCGAAGAGCGCGACAAACGCACTGAACAGGGCCAGGATCAGCAGCCAGAGCATCATCGATCCCTCGTGATTGCCCCAGACGCCGGAGATCTTGAAGATCAGCGGCATCAGCGAATGGGAATTGGCCCAGACATTGAGGACGGAGAAATCGGAGGCGACATAGGCGTAGGTCAGCACGCCGAAGGAGAAGGCGACGAGCAGGAACATGACGATGGAGCCGACCGGGGCGATATCCATCATCGACACGTCCCCGCGCCGGGCACCGACGACAGGCAGGATGGAGACAATCAGCGCGGTCGCGAGCGCCAGCACCAGGGCATAGTGTCCGAGCTCGATGATCATTGGCTGGCCTCCTCGCCTTTCCAGACGCCATCAGCCTTCAGCTTGTCGGCGACCTGCTTTGGCATGTAACGTTCATCATGCTTGGCGAGCACGCTGTCGGCAACGAAAACGTCACTGCCCGGCTCGAACTTGCCTTCGGTGACGACGCCCTGCCCTTCGCGGAACAGGTCCGGCAGGATGCCATCATACTTGACCTTGATCGTATCGGTGCCGTCGGTGACCGAGAATTGAACCTGCGTTCCCTGACCGCGCACGATCGAGCCTTCACCGACGAGGCCGCCGAGGCGGATCAGCGTCCCGGCATTGACCGGTGTCTTGGCGAGATCCGCCGGCATATAGAAATAGGCGACCGACTGGCTGAAGGCGAACAGCACGAGCAACACGGCGGCGGCGATGAAACCCATGCCGCCGGCGATCACGGCCAGACGTTTCTGCTTGCGGGTCATTGCTGCGTCACCTCCGTCGGCAGTCCCAATTCCTTCGCCAGCGCCAGAAGCTGCTGGCCCTCTCCTCCATCGGCCGGAAAGGCCGCAAGACCGCGCTTCAATGCATCCGCCGCGCGCTCCCGATCATTCAGCACGGCGTAGGAGCGGATCAACCGCATCCAGCCCTCGAAATTCTTCGGATCTTGCTTGAGCTTGGCATCGAGGCTGTCGACCATGCCGCGGATCATCTGCTGGCGATCGCCGCTGCTCAGCGCATTGGCCGCAGCGACATCCTCCGCGGTCGGATTGCCGGGTGCATTGTCATTGGCGGATGCCATCGCCTGACCGCCATTCTTGATGATATGCTCATTGACCGCGGCAAGCCAGGGTGCGTCTGGCGGCGATTGTTTTGCCAGGGCCTCAAAGGCCGTTTTCGCATCGGCCGCCTTGCCCTCCTGCTCCAGTGCCAGAGCCAGGTAGAAAAGCGTGCGCGGATTGGTGGCATCGAGCGCCAGCGATTGCTGTAGCACCTCGCGCGCCTCCGCAGTCACAATGCCATTGGCCTTCACGACCAGCACCTCGCCCAGATCGCCAAGCCGAGCTGCGTTCGGTCCCAGCAGGCGGATGACATTGCGATAGGCAAGCTCGGCGTCGCCGATACGGTTGGTCTTGAAATAGATCGGTGCCAGGACCTCCCAGCCCTTGGCATCATCCGGGTTCTTGGCCAGATGCTGCTCGATCTTGACGATCGAGATGGCGAGATCGCTTCCCGGCTTCTCCAGCCGCGCTTCCAGCGGCTGCGACGGCAGGCCGGGATCGCCATTGACGAGATAGAGACAGAGACCAACGGCCGGAAGAAGGATGATGATGAAGGCCTGGGCAAGACGATAGCTGCCATGCGCGGGCGATTTCGCTGCCGTCTTCTCGTCCTTCGCGGCTGCGATGAGACGCCGTCCGATTTCGGCCCGGGCATAGTCGGCCTCCTGCGCGGAGATGAGGCCGCTGGCAAGGTCCCGGTCCAGTTCGCTGAGCTGATCGCGATAGACCTCGGCCTCTCCGGAACGACGGTCCTCCGCCTCCTTCGCACCACGCAGAAGGGGATAGAGGAGCACAGCGCCGACAACCGCCGTAAGAACGGCCACGAGAATCCAGAACAGCATAGACGCCCAATACTTTAACGGGGCGCTTATTCCAACCGGGAAAGGCCATCTGACGAAGATTTGAGGCGTTTGGCCGCGCCTTTCAGTGCAGACGCCTATTCAAGCGGCGTCCAGGTGCCGTCGTCATTGCGGCAGGCCGCGCCCCTTGCTGTCGTCGGCTTGCCGTCGACCGTGACAGTATGCGTATATTGCCGGCAATTCTGCGAGCCAACCTGGTAGGGCGCAGCGGGAACAACCTCGCCGCTTGCATTCCTGCCCTTCCATGCCACAGGTTGGCCGAGAGGCGAGGTTTCGAGGGCACGATATTCCGCTTCCAGCGCACGCTGTTTGTCGTTGTCGCTCAGCTTGATGCCGGTGCGCTCGACGATACCACCATCAAGAGCATTGATGAAGGTCGCTGAGGCCGGAGGCTTCGCAGACGAAAACAGGCTCTTGCTGCCACCGAGGCCGCCCGTGGTCGAGCAACCTGAAAGCGCAAGCGCGGCAAAAAGAGAGGGAATGACCAGAAAAAAGGTACGAAGCTTCATACAACCGAACCAGTATCAAAAAGCAAAACCATAGGTACTGCGCTGCGGCATCATCATGACCCACAACGCCTTTTTGGCATCATGCCGTTCCTCACGCAACATCCTTCGTCAGGCCCGGCAAAATTAGGCTCGCGCGAAGCCCGCCCCAGCTGCCCCGGGAGAGCTCGAAACGGCCTTGATATTCATTCGTAATCTCGCTGACGATCGACAGACCGAGACCGGTGCCGGGCTTGCTCTCGTCCAGTCTGCGCCCGCGTTTCATGGCTTCGCGGATCTGATCCGGCTCCAGCCCTGGGCCGTCGTCTTCAACCACCAGTTCCACCCAATGGCGCCGCGCCGGATCGATACCCTTGACTTCAGCGGGCGCTTCGTTTGCAACCAGACGCACCTTGTGTTCGGCAAAGCGAGCGGCATTTTCGAGGAGATTGCCGACCGTCTCCTCGAGATCCTGCTGCTCCATGGCGAGCGCCAGATTGGGCGAGACGGAGAGTTCGAACTCCTTGTCGGCGTTCAGCCGCCGCATGACGCGGACCAGCCGCTCCAGCGCCGGCTCGGCTTCGGTGCGCGCCAGCACGGATTCGCGCTGGGCGGCGATGCGGGCACGATTGAGATAGGATTGCACTTGCCCCTGCATGACCTCGGCCTGGTTCTTCACCAGATCGCCATGCGATCGCTCAAGGACACGGGATTCATTCAGAAGAACCGCAATCGGCGTTTTCAGTGAGTGCGCGAGATTACCCACCTGCATGCGGGCGCGCTCGACGATACGCCGGTTGCTGTCGATCAGCGCATTGATCTCATTGGCAAGCGGCAGGATCTCACGCGGAAAATCGCCTTGCAGGCGTTCGCTTTCACCGGCGCGGATGCGTTCCAGCGCGGCCCGCGCCTTATCGAGCGGCTTCAGACCGTAGAGAATGGCAAGCGCATTGACGATCAAGCTTCCGACGCCGAAGCCGACGAGCGCGAAATAGAGGCTGTGGGAGAAATTGCGCACGTCATCTTCAACCACGGCGACATTGCCGGTCACGCGAAACCGAGCCGCATGGTCCGTATCGAACTGGATTTCGGTTTCCGCCACCTGAACGCGATTTCCGAAGGCGTCGGTGACGATATAATAGCGCTCGTAATTCTTATCGAAAGGCGCTTCCAGCACGGATAGAACCGGCAGGTTTGACGCGCCGAGCGACGACGAAACCAAGGGGTTTGACGTATATGTGCCGAGCGGCTCGACTATCCAATACCAGCCGGTCTTCGGCTGTGAGAAACGGAGGTCTCCAAGCTGCGGACTGCCTGACAGCGCACCCTGATCACCGATCGTCACGGAGTTGATGACGTTATAGAGCTGCGCCCGCAACAGATCCTGAAAGCCGCGCTCGGCGTTCTTGCGGTAGATATCGGAGATGACAAGCCCGATCACCACCAGCGCCACCGCCGACCAAAGCGTGGTCAGCAGCAGGACGCGAGCGGTGAGCGACTTAATTCGCATTGGTCGCTGCTTGGATGCGGTAACCAAGGCCACGGACCGTTTCGATCAAATCGACGCCCATCTTCTTGCGAAGGCGTCCGACAAAAACTTCAATCGTATTGGAATCACGGTCGAAATCCTGATCGTACATATGCTCGACCAGTTCGGTGCGTGAGACGACCTCGCCCTTGTGATGCATGAGATAGGCAAGCAGCCGATATTCATGAGACGTAAGCTTGAGCGGCTTGCCGTCCACGGTCGCCTTCGAGCTCTTGGTGTCGAGCCGCACCGGGCCGCAAACGATTTCCGAAGAGGCGTGGCCTGCGGCGCGGCGGATGAGCGCGCGGATGCGGGCAAGCACTTCCTCGACGTGGAAAGGCTTGGCGACATAATCGTCCGCGCCCGCGTCTATGCCTGCCACCTTGTCGCTCCAGCGGTCGCGGGCGGTCAGAATCAGAACGGGCACGGTGCGTCCGGCGCCGCGCCATTTTTCAAGCACGGTGATGCCATCCATTTCAGGCAAGCCGATATCGAGGATGATCGCGTCATAAGGTTCGGTGTCGCCGAGGAAATGCCCCTCTTCGCCATCAAAGGCCGTATCGACCACATAGCCCGCCTCCTTCAAGGCCTCGGCAAGCTGGCGGTTCAAGTTGATATCGTCTTCGACTATGAGAATGCGCATCTCTGAATCCAATTTCCCCGGTTCGAGAAACAGTACTGTAAATCACGCTGCAGTGGAATCACGGAAACAATAAGATTTTGTGTGAGATTCAAGGCTTTAGGTTGGTACCCACATGCCCTGGCATCACATCGGCACCTTCATCGTCACCTTGCGCGGGCGCTGCCCGTTGCCCTGAACGAGAACGGTGATGATGCAGCTGTCGCCGGACGGCTGTGCGGAAAGAAGCTGGCCACCGGTCTTGGCGACGACTTCCTCGGCTGCCTCGCTGCAATCGCTGTTGGCGCGCGCGACCAGGGTCGACGTCGGCGCTGGCGCCGGCAGAACAGACGAGCCGGCCAGGACGAGGGCCGCTGCTGCTATGCTTGAAAATGAGGCCATGCTTCGGACTTCCCACAGGGATATGAACTTGGCCGATTATTTACCCAAACACGTCTGAATGGCAAATGAATGGGCTGTAATTTTCGGCCAGCCGGGCGCAGGGGTCGTCCAGAGGATTTTCTAAGCATTTGAAATTGTTGAATGTGGATCCGCTGCAGCGTGAGGACAGCAACCGTCTGTCGCTTCAGAACGCGGCATCGATACAATCTATCGGCGATATGAGTGGACCGATGCATGCCCGGCTTCGCGAGCACTACGCGCGGAGCCGCCAGCTCAGCCATTTTTAATCATTCTTGCTTATCATCGGTTCATGTCGGCGAGATGAACCGCGCCCTCCCGTGACCAATGCAACTGGCCTGGAGACGCCTTATCGGCATAAGGCGTGATGATTTCCTTGAGTCCTTTGAATCGCTTGCCGCGATTTCCTCTCAAATTGAGTCCGGAGCTTCAAAAGTTGATTCAAGAACCTCAAGCCGAGAATCCGGTCGCGGACAATCCGATTCCGCTTGCATGCTCAATCCATTGAAAGGACTGGCGGGAAATAGTTCTGCCCCCGCGCCCGACATTCAGAAAGGTTCACGGACGGCCGTCGCCGTCTCGTAATCTGCGGCAATGCGCATTTCGCGCAGCGGCCGAACGCGCTCGATGGAGCGCTGGTAATTCGGATGGGCCTTGTAAGCCGCCAATGCCGCCTCGTTGTCGAATTCGCCGTAGACCACAAGATCGACTTCGGTTCCGAGCTGATCGGTCTTGACGTTCGTGCCGATCTCCAAAAGCCGCGCATGCGGAATGGCCGTGAGGATCGAGAGGCCGGAACGGACCTCCTCAAGCTTGGCGCGATCGGGAACGGTAAAGAAGACGATATGACGGATCACGCGGCGGCTCCTTGTGCATATGCGAGGGCATCGCGCGATACCATGTGGACAGGCTCAATTCAATAAACTCACCATCTCGTCGTAGAACCGTTTGGTCGCACCCTTTTCAAGCCTCCATTTACTGCATGGAAGGAGATGATACTGTCGCGGCCATGACCGACGAGGAGCTTGCATCCCTCGCCCTCGGCTTGCCTGAAACGGCAGAGGGCTCGCATTTCGGCACCCGTGACTTTCGCGTGCGGGGCAAAATCTTCATGACACTTCGCGAACCGGATTTCTGCGTCGTCAAGCTGACGCCCGACCAGCAGCAGATGGCTTCGGCCATCATGCCAAGGCATGTCGCCGCTGTGCCCGGCAGCTGGGGCCAGAAAGGATGGACGCGACTTTTCCATCGCGATGCCGGAAACGAGGAGATTAAAAGGCTCTTGCGCCAGGCTTGGCGAAATGTGGCGTCGAAATCTATGGCTTTGCCGGAGGATTAGGCATCATGTCATCCTCGATGGTCAGTGGCCAGTCGACGACATAATCCTCGAAATCGTCAAGATCGACATCGTTCTCGCTGACGGTGCGCCCTTGGGCGGAAACACCGGCGATATGCACTGTTTCCGGATCACCCGAGATCAGCGGATGCCACCAGTAGAGATCCCGGCCCTCATTGACGAGGCGATAGGCGCAGGTGGGCGGGAGCCATTCCAGTTCCGGAACCTTCTCCGGCGTCAACTGTACGCAGTCGGGCACGAAATCCCAGCGGTTCGGGTAGCTGGTGCAACGACAGCTTTCGCCGTCCATCAGCTTGCAGCGGATCGAGGTGAAATAGACGTCGCCGCTATCCCACTCCTCGAGCTTGTTGAGACAACAGAGGCCACAGCCGTCGCAAAGGCTTTCCCATTCCGACGGGCTCATTTCCGCCAGGGTCTTGCTTTTCCAGAAGGGTATCTCGTCTGTCATCATCGTCGTCCTCGCCACCCGGCAAAGGGAATTCGGGCTGCGGCATGCATGTCTCTTGTTCTTTTCTCTAAATCAACCAATTATTCAATTAGCCGTTCTATGAGATAATGGGCTTTGCGTGTGCCACAAGGAGACACGCGGCAGTAATGTGGTCGGGAAGTAGAGCGTGGAAGACCCATCCAATCCAGAAAACGGGCCGAAGATGGAGCCCGAGACGCCTAAGGATAACGGGGCCGAGAAGCCGCGGCGTCGCAAGCGCTATTTCTTTTTGCGCCTTGATTCATGGATCGACTCCACGTTGTGGAATGCAGGCTTCGGTCTCGCCGAGGCATGGGAGGAGATCACCATCTTCTTCCGCCGCTTCCGCGTTCGCGGCTGGAAACGCGTCTTTTTCGAACTGCTCGGTGAAGGCCTGACGCTGGGGACGGCCAGCTCCGTCGTCATGCTGATGCTCGCCATGCCGGCCTTCGAGGCGACGCAGGGCGACTGGCGCAACCGCGGCAATTTCGCCGTCACCTTTCTCGACCGCTACGGCAACGTCATCGGCCATCGCGGCATCATTCACGAGAATTCCGTGCCGGTAGACCAGCTGCCGGACTATTTCGTCAAGGCGGTGCTGGCGACCGAGGACCGGCGCTTCTTCGACCATTTCGGCATCGACGTCATCGGCCTGTTCCGCGCGGTCACCGTCAATGCGCAGGCCGGCGGCGTCGTTCAGGGCGGCTCGACACTGACGCAGCAGCTTGCCAAGAACATCTTCCTCAGCAATGAGCGCTCCATCGAACGCAAGGTCAAGGAAGCCTTCCTGGCGATCTGGCTCGAGGCCAATCTCTCCAAGAAGGAGATCCTGAGCCTCTATCTCGACCGCACCTATATGGGCGGCGGCACCTTCGGCGCAGCGGCGGCGGCGCAATTCTATTTCGGCAAGAGCATCACTGACGTCAATCTGGCGGAAGCCGCGATGCTCGCCGGCCTCTTCAAGGCGCCGGCAAAATATGCGCCGCACGTCAACCTGCCGGCGGCGCGCGCCCGCGCCAACGACGTGCTGTCCAATCTCGTGCAAAGCGGGCTGATGACCGAGGGACAAGTGATCGCCGCGCGACGCAACCCGGCTTCGGTGGTCGACCGAGCTCAGATCGAATCCCCGGATTATTTCCTCGATTGGGCCTTCGATGAAGTGCAGAGGCTTGCTACGCGGTTCCCCGAGCGCTCGCTGATCGTGCGCACCACCATCGATATGGGGCTGCAGAAGGCGGCGGAGGATTCGGTTCAATCCAGCCTGATGGAGTTCGGCGAGCGCTATAAGGCCAAACAGGGCGCCTCCGTCGTCATCGAAAATGGCGGCGCTGTGCGCGCCATGGTCGGCGGCAGCGACTATGGCGAAAGCCAGTTCAACCGCGCGACCAAGGCGCTGCGCCAGCCCGGTTCGTCCTTCAAGATCTATACCTATTCGGTCGCGATGGAAAACGGCATGACGCCCACCTCCACCATCGTCGATGCGCCGATCAGCTGGGGCAACTGGAGCCCGCATAATTACGAAAACCGCTACGAAGGCAAGGTGACGCTCACCCAGGCGCTGACGCAATCGATCAACACTATCCCCGTGCGGCTCGCCAAGGAGAAATTCGGCATTCAGCCGATCCGTAACATGGCCAAGGCCATGGGCGTGGAAACGCCGATCCGCAACGACAAGACCATTCCGATCGGCACATCGGAAGTAACCGTCCTCGATCAGGCGACAGCCTATGCGGTGTTTCCGGCCAACGGCATGCAGTCGCGCCGCCACGGCATCGAGCAGATCACCGGCTATGACGGCAAGGTGCTCTACGATTTCGGCCGGGACGAGGCGCCAGCCAAGCGGGTTTTGAGCGAAAAAGCCACGTCATACATGAACCAGATGCTGACGCAGGTTCCCGTGATCGGCACCGGCCGCAAAGCAGCCCTCGACAACGGCATCGTGGTCGGCGGCAAGACCGGCACCACGCAGGCCTATCGTGACGCCTGGTTCATCGGCTTTACCGGCAACTACACCTGCGCTGTCTGGTTCGGGAATGACGACTATACCTCCACGAACAACATGACGGGCGGCACGCTGCCGGCCATGACCTTCAAGAAGATCATGGATTACGCCAATCAGGGCATCGTGCTGAAGCCGATCCCGGGCATCACCAACCCCTTCCCCGTGCAGAAGCCGCAAACAGTTGCGGCCAAGAAGCCCGCCGACCCCGCCAGTAGCGCCCTGCCGCCGCTGGTGCGCCCGCGCTCGCTTTCGGTAGACTCCACGAATATCCTGCGCGATATCGGCGAAAGGCTGAAGGCGGCGACACCGCTCGGCGCGCAGAAGGTGGCGACGGCGGAGCATCGCAGCATGACTGCGCCTGAGTGACCAACCCTCCCGGAAACTGTACTGCAACGCGAGGCAGGTGACGGCGGCAAACCTGCCGTCGAATTGAAGGATGGAAGCCGGCGTTTTGGATGCCCACTGCCGTTCCCGATCTTGCCTATTGTTCCCAAGACAGCCGTAAATAGTGGCTTGCCCTTCCCCCTACCGCCAGAATCAGGAATAAATCGACACTGATTTGTCACGAGGACGATCCTAGGGTGTTCCGAGTTCCCCTTCTTGTTGCGCTTTCGCTTGTCATCGCCTTTGGCGGCGGTATCGTGTTCACGCTTCTGGCGTTGGATGCCACCTCCGGCTTCGGCGCGATCAAGCTTGGCGCCTGGCAGGCGTTCCCCGAAACGCAGACGGCGGATGCGGACCCTTATGCGAAATCGCATCGAGCACGCGCGGGGCGTTTGCTGTACGGCACAGCCGAGGGGCTGGTGTTTACCGCCTCCGACGATGACAGCAAAGCGCGGCTGACCGCAAATTGCACCTACCGCATCAGCGGCCAGACGCCACCGGCAAGGCTTTGGACCCTCTTTATCGCCGGCAATGACGGCCGGCCGATCGAAGATGCTGCCGGTCGCCCTTCCACCATCAATTCCTGGGTGGTGCTGCGCAAGCCGGATTCGACCTTCAACATCACGGTTTCATCCAGTCCCCAGGCGGGCAACTGGCTCGCCCTGCCGCCATCTGGCAATTTCCGCCTGGTATGGACGCTCCTGGATTCGCCGGCGGCCAGCAATTCCGGCCTGATCGATCTCGGCATGCCGAAACTCGAGAAGATCGGATGCGGCAATGTTTAGATTCGTCTTCGCGATCCTCACCGGCCTATTCGGCGCGGTGCTGCTGCATATCATCATCATTCTGTCGCTGCCGCATTTCTCCGATCGGGACGCCTATACGCGTGTATCGGACGAGGGTGACGAAAATCATTTCTACATGCTCGACAACAAAGATGACGATGCGGGGCTTTCCAATATCGATCCCTACATCCGCACGGCCGTCTGCGCCTTCGACATCGAGGATACGCCCGTTCATCTGACCGCGAAGGGCAAGGTGCCGTTCTGGTCGCTTGCCATCTATGACGCGGCATCCAATGAAGTGTTCAGCATGAGCGACCGTACGTCGGTCGGCGGAACGCTAGATTTGCTGCTTGCATCGCCTGTCCAGCTAACTGGCATACGCAAGGCACTGCCACCCGCGCTTGCCCAATCGATCCTGGTGGAAGTGCCGCGGGCTCAAGGCTATGCGGTGCTGCGCACCATGGCGCCGCAAGCAAGTTTCGACGATGCGGCGCAAGAATTTCTCTCCGAGGCCGGCTGTGACGAATTCGACAATGGCTGAGATCTTTTGGAGCTGAGATCTTAGGAGCTAAAATCTTTGGCTGAAAACCCCGGCTCCAGAATTGTACTGCGGGAAGCTGACGGCTCGTGGCGAGTGGCGCCAGCAAGCGCTATTCGGCTGGATTGCAGCGACAACTGGCAGGCGCGAAAACTCGCCACGCACTCGCATATGTTGAAGCGCTTACTTTCCCTTTGCCCGCTTCGGGCCTGCCCCGGGGCGATGCGTTGGCGTATCAAGATGCTCGTAACGTACGCCGGTGAACAATAGTATCTTTGCCTCCACCGGTTCCTTCTGGGCGCGCGGCGGCAGGCGCAATCGCCAACCCGAAAGAGATATGATCTTTGCCATTCTCGTCTCCATTAACGTCTCGAGACGGATGAACCTGCGACTTGATTTCACCCTGCCCGCCACTGAAGCGGACTAACGCTCCCCTCCATTCCAGCCTTTGTTTTGGGCTTCAATGGAGGCATCCGCGCCTTCTCACGGCATTTCCCTTACACCGTGGCATGAGCACCGATTTTTCGGCTTCCATGCTGTCTTTACACTCGATCACATTCTGCCAATGGCTGCTTTCAAGCGGAATTCAGACATATCGCAGTTAACAGAATGCTAATTCTCATCGCTCGTCATGCTCTATTAACGCCGTGACGGCGGCTTTGGTTTCATCGGCTGTTGAAAAATTGCGGAACGCGCTTTTGCCACGAAAACGAGCAATATCATGCTCTTAACTCAACAGACGATCCGGCGGGCACATGGAAAGCGCGAATACCACGTTGCAGAAAAGCGTCACACAAATATTATTTGCGCTCACGAAAAATTAACGTAATGTAAGGTCGTAATTCGAGGGCAATCAATGTTTGCGGCGGGCAGTTCCGTCTTTTCACCGGAGGACGTCACCGTCTTGCGCGATGCGCTGGATGGGTGGTGCCTGGAAAAGCGGATCGATATTAGAAGCACGGAAGCCCAGTTCGCGGCCACGGCGGCAATCGGCCTTTTTCAATCCGGCTACAACACCTCGGAAAAGCTGCTCGCAGCCTTGCGCGAGCATAAGGGCATCTGAAGAATCCCACCTGCATCAAGAAGCCGGATCTCCGCTTTTGCAGCGAGTGACATCGCTTTTGACTATCTCCACAACAGAAGCACTCATAGGTTGAATTTGCCTGTAAGCACCTATGCCCAGAAAGGTTTTCCACAGGTCCGCTTTCGCCCCAAACTGCCGTCCATGCGGCCAAAAAGCCGCTGCACTCCTCGCGCAAGCTTAACGCGCAATTTTTATTCGGATTTTAATAAAGTTTTCACGAACCATTAACCCTGCCGGCCTTAGTCTTTGGCGAAAGCCAGATAAGGACGACCGTGTCCATACCCGTTTCGACAGTCATCATCGAGGACGCTCTCTTTATCGAAAGAGTCGTTCCGTTCGACTGGAGCGAAGCAAAGCGGAAGCCATGGTCGACCTTCGGGCTCCCTGCTTTTTTGTTCGGCGTATCAGTATGGGTGTTGGCGTGCGTGATCGGTTTAGAGACCTTGAAGAGCCTGCGACTGTCCGCAAGAAGGACGTGGTTCTGATGGCGACGATCACCAGCTTCGAAGGCATGGGCCATCCGTCCAAATCGGAACTTCGCCAATTTGCCGAGCTTTTCACCCCCGTTTTCCAGGCATCTTCGGACGAGGCAAAGCGGCAGGCGGTTGCCGCCCTCTCCCAATGTGAAACCGTGCCCCAGGCAGTTGCCCTGTTCATCGGCTGTCAGCCGATCGCCATTGCCGCTCCGTTCCTCACGAGTTCGCAGGCGATCGACGACGATACACTCATCACCATCGCTCGCACGCAAGGGGCCGCTCATGCCCGAGCAATCGTCCGCCGCTCATCCCTTTCCCCCAAAGTCATAGACGCACTTGTCGGTCTGCATCAGGCCGAGCCGGAACGCGGCATGACAGTACAGGAGCAGCCAGCTGATGTAATTTCATCGCAGGCCGAGGCGGAAACCGAACGGCAGTCACGCGAAGAAATCCTGCGCCAGCAGATCAAACAGGCTGCGCGCCATCTCAACCGCGATGACAGCGACCGGCTCGGTCTGCGCAGCCTTAGCGAGACGCAGGAAGCGCTGCTCGTCCGCTTTGCGCGCGAGCGCGATGCGGTGCAATTCGCAACGACGCTCGCCGATGCCCTTTCCTCCAGCTACTGGCTTGCTGAACGCATCCTGCTCGACACTTCGGGGCAACAGCTCGCCGTCACGCTCGTCAGCCTCGGCATGGGCATCGCCGATGCCGTCTACTCGCTGGAGCGCTTCTATCCGCATCTGGCCGAACGACATGGCAGCGTCAGCCGGGCATGGCTGGTGCTCGATGATATCGACTCGGAAGAGAGCCAGGCGCGCGTCGAGGCATGGCGTCGCGCTGACAGCTATACCTATCTGCCGCAGGAAAAGCCGGCGCTGCGTCCTGCAGCGCCGTTGTTCGGGGCAAAATCAGGTCCTCTCCGCGAATTGCGTGTGGCAAACCGTCGATAAGGACGGCTCAATCCAGCGAATTGGCGCGGAAACCGGCCAATGGGACGATATCGGTGATATCGTCCGTTTCCAGTTCGACGATCCATAAATCAGGATCGAATTTCAGCTCGCGATCAAGGGTTTCGCGGATTTCCTGCGGTTCCTTCCGCTCGATGCGGATCTCGAAGAGCCGCTTCCCGCTCTCCTCCTCATCGAACAGGCTCTGCGGTGCCGGCGCATAGAGGGTCTCCGATCCATCGCGGAAACGTTGGCGGATAAAGATCGCGCCAGCCTGCTCCTCGCCCTTGTGCTCGACAGCGGCAAAATCCCCACGCGCAAACAAGCGGCGGACAAGGGCGGAAACAAAGATGTCGCTGCGCAATCTCATGCCCGAGCTATAGCGATGCATGCTCGCCAAGGCAATTGAAGCCGCCTGCAGCGCATAGTCGCCACCAGGTTTGCGGCAGAGGCTTGTACCGCGGGCTTCAGAGCGCGCCGATATCCTGCAGCTTCTTGAGGACCGCCATATTCGGCTCGCCGGTTTCCGGCAGGCGATAGTGCTTCTGGAAGCGGCGGATCGCTGCCTTCGTCTGCTCTCCGGCTACGCCGTCGATGCTGACATTGCTATAGGCGATATTGCTCAGACCCTTCTGGATCTGCATGACCATATTGACCTTGTTAACCGCATCGCTTGGCGTTGCTTTCGCCGCTACCGCGCCGGTCTTCAAGTTCTTTTCGGCATTCTGTATGGCGGCAGCAACCGGGTCGATCGCATCCGCCGTGGCGGAAACGTTGACGGGGCGCTCGGCGGGGACGGCAGCCGTCGCATTCGCTCTGCCGCTAGCCGGCTGTGCAGCAGCGGCATTGCTGGCCTTGAGGGCGGCAAGAAGCTCCGGTGTCGGCGTACCGGTCTGCGGAAGACCAGACGCCTCCTGGAAGAAGAGGATGGCCGATGTCGTGCGCGATCCCGGCTTCCCATCGGCTGCGCCATCATAGAGGCCGTGACGGATGAGTTCAGCCTGTACATCGGCAATCAGTTTCGACGGCGCGCTGGATGACTGTGCTGTTGAGGGTGCCGTGGCGGAATTGGAAGCCGAATCCTGCCTTTCTATCCGAAAGGTGGTGACATTGCCGGCATCGGCCTGCTGCGCGTGCAGGAAGGATTTGCGGCCGGGGATCTGGTAGGGAGACGCGGGATCGCGGGTGCGCAATATGGGCGATGGATGCGCGCCCGTCTGATACCAGAGCGCGTTGGCGGTGACGAAGCCAAAAACCCCGAAGAAAAGCGCCACGCCGCCGGCAATGGCTGGATGACGGCCGACTGCACTGCCGATCAGAGCGGCGAGCGCGCCTGCACCGCGAAGGCCAAGGCCGCCCAGCGCGGTGCTGCCGCGCAGGCCCAGGCTGCCAAGGGCAACCGCACCACGGGAGGCCAGGCCGGGCTGCTTGCGCTTGCCCTTCCCTCTTCCCTTAGGCGATTTTCGCTTTTGCGGGGCCATTCATCAGTTCCTTGTTTCGCCCTTCATCTATCTCCACAGTATGTTTCAGGCGCGGCGGAAAATCGACAGGACGATTAACATCCACAGGCTGCTGCATCGTTACGGCACCGGAGCCGTCGAACGGAATGAGGATGGTGATGACCGTACCCTCGCCCGGCGCGCTCGCAATCGAGAAGTTTCCGCCATGCAGGCCGACGAGGCCCTTGACGAGCGACAGACCGAGGCCGGTGCCGGCGTAACGGCGGGTGTAGTCGTTCTGGATCTGCACGAAGGGCTGGCCGAGCGATGCCAGCCGTTCGCTGGCAATGCCGATGCCCGTATCGCCGACCGACAGCTTCAACATGCCATCGGCCAAAGCAGCATCGATGGTGATCGCGCCGCCCGCATCTGTAAATTTGATGGCATTGCCGACGAGGTTGATGAGGATCTGCTGGATCGCCCGCTGGTCGGCGACGATCTCGCCGAGGCCGCGCTGGATGCGGCTTGTCAGCGTCAGTCCCTTTTCCTTCGCCTGCAGCCCGAGCATTGCTTCGCATGTCGCAATGGTGTCCTCGATCGCGAAGGATTCGAGCAGCAATTCATAGCGGCCAGCCTCGATCTTGCTCATGTCGAGCATGGTATTGACGACCGACAGAAGATGGGCACCCGACTGGCGGATCAGGCCGACATATTCGCGCTGGCGGTCATTTTCCAGCTTGCCGAAATACTCGCCGCTCAGAATATCGGAAAAGCCGAGGATGGCGTTAAGCGGGGTACGCAGCTCATGGCTGACGGCAGCGAGGAAGCGCGACTTGGCATCATTGGCCGATTCCGCCTCGGCCGCCTTGCGCGCCGCATCCTCGCGGAGCTGCTGGTCCTGAGAAATATCGCGCAACTGGCTGACGATTGCCGTCAGGCGCCCCTCGCCATCGCGGCGCGCGGTCAGCTCCATGCGCACATGGACGAACTGGTCATCACCGCCGACAACCGCCGAGCGTTCCAGGCGCAAATCGGCGCTATGGGCATCCCTTCCCTGGCGCAGTACATCGATCGCCTGCAGGAAGACGATTCTGTCTGAGACGTGGATCTGCTCGACGAAGCCACGCCCGGCGGGGTCGCGCATCCAGCTCAGAAATTCCGCACGATCGCGACCACCGACTGTGGTCACATTGCCCTGGGGGTCGAGCAGCAGGACAAGGCCGAAGGCCGACTCCAGCATCAGATCGCGGTGCTCGACGACGACGGCCTCTGCCGGGTGCAGGGCAGGCCGCTGACGCGACAGCGCGATGCTGCCCACGGCCGAAAAGAGGAAGGCGGCGCATACCGTGGCCACACCGGCAGGCAGCGCCACGGCCGGGCTGGTAAGGAGGGAAAGACCGGCCGGAACGGCAAAGAGCGCGACGGAAGAAGCAAGCGCAAGCCGGCGCAGGATCGCCAATTCCTGCCCTCGGACTTCGCCATCCCCGCTCGTCCGGGAAAGCCAGTTTCGGCCTACCCGGTCCACGAGGGCTACAGCCCCAACAGAAATGTCACTCAATACGCGCACACTACAACCCGTCAAAACGGTCACTTATCGGACTGCACAATAGGCCCCGCCGACTTAAGGAAAGAATAAAGAAGGAACGCTGAGGATGGCCGAAAAGGGCTCAAAATCCCGTTTTGACGCAGAATGAAGGACCTTTGTTTTTTGTGGTTAACAGCGGGTAAGCAACGGATTTTATTCGTATTTCTGCCGCGCGTTAACTTTTGCGGCAAGGCTTGCATCCGCAAACCCCTGCATATCAGGCGGATAGGGCGAGACATGCTTAACAGCAATCGCTACAATTTGAACCAAATGCTGGTAAAAGCCGGAAAGCTAAAATTTGAATCAAAATTGCAGAAAATGCTGCCGAGTTTTGAAAAGCGCTGTTGTCCTCTGCCAGATAGGGTTCGAACCAGATCGGACGGGCAAGTCCGAATCGGCGATCGAGCCGAGCGACAGAGAGGATGGGGCTAGGCGATGTGGTTTCTGATTAGAGCAGGGTTCTGGTTTTCGCTGGTTCTCATGTTCCTGCCGATCTTTGCAAAGCCCGAGGGTGCGCCGCGGCCGGCAGGTGAAGCGACGCTGCAGGTTTCCGATGCGATTTCGGCTGCATCGGGCGTCGTTCAATATGTCGGCGCCATGTGCAACGAGAAGCCGGATGTCTGTGCCAAGGGCGGCGAAACGCTGACGGCGCTCGGCTATCAGGTCGGCGACGGCGCTCGCGTCGCCTACGACATGCTCGGCCGTCACTTCAAGGATCAAGCCGCAAATCCGCAGGCAGCTGCCGCAACGGCTCACACGGGCACCGATCAGGTTGCCGCCATGGCGCAGCCGATGCCGGCCAAGCGCATCACGGGTACAGAAACGGCCGACGCCGTCGTTACCGGCACGGTCAAGCTGCCGTCCTCCATTCCGCTGCCGATGCCGCGCCCACATATCTGACATTTCTTCCATTGGCCCCAACTTCAGCGCCGTCGACCCCCATGGTCGGTGGCGTTCTTTGTCGTCCTGGGTTCAAATCGGGCACCGTTTCGCCTATATCCAAGACAATGGACAATCTGGACTGCTGCAATGACACCGCTTGAGAAGATCATCGAAGACTTTTCCTTCCTGGACGAATGGGAGGATCGCTACCGCTTTGTGATCGAGCTCGGCAAGGCGCTGCCCGACCTGCCGAAGGAAAAGCGGACTCTGGAAAACAAGGTGCAGGGCTGTGCGAGCCAGGTCTGGCTCGTCACGCATGCATCTGGCGATCCGGACAATCCGATATTGACCTTTGAAGGTGATTCAGACGCGCATATCGTGCGGGGGCTGGTGGCGATCGTGCTAGCCACCTATTCCGGCAAGCCAGCTTCGGAAATCGCGGCTCTCGACGCACTCGATGTCTTCGGGAAGATCGGGCTGGTGGAACATCTGTCCTCGCAGCGCGCCAACGGATTGCGCTCGATGATCAAACGCATTCGCGAAGAGGCTCGTGTCAGGGCCGCGGCATAGGCCGCTCCTGCAGCCAACATGGGGATAACCCGGCCCAAAAGCCGGGTTATCTTTAAGGTCGTTATGGAACTCTCAGCGGCCGCGCTTGCGACGTTGGCCGAGGCCCATTTCCTTTGCCAGGCGCGAACGGGCTTCCGCATAGGCTGGTGCCACCATCGGATAATCGGCAGCGAGGTCCCACTTTTCGCGATATTCTTCCGGCGAAAGACCATGATGGGTCATGAGATGGCGCTTCAAAGACTTGAAGCTGCCGCCACATTCGAGGCAGGTGATCTGGTCATCCTGCACGGATTTGCGAACGGATACGGCCGGCTTCTGCTTTTCGACCACGGTTACGGCAGGTGCCGGAGCCGAGGTGCTGCTCAAGGCGGAATGTACGTCGGAAATCAAATTCGGAAGGTCGCTGACCGGTACGACATGGTTGCTGACATAGGCCGCAACAATGTCGGCAGTCAGTTCAACCAGTAACTCCTGCCCGTTGCCAAGGGCCGCATCTGTCATTGTGTTCTCCTGTTCATCGGCTTGCCTGCTGCGTCCGCGCCTCCGGAGAGCACGCAGGGCACAACGTTGCTATATATTTTGCGCTCGGCTACGGAAATCTGTCGATTTCGCTATGTCCCAGCGCCGAACAATCCGCACAAACGCATTGCTCGTATTCGTAGCAGTCACCAGCAAGAAAACGGTGGATAAAACCAAATTTCTTTCCGCATGAAATCCACCCCTAGACCTCACGTGAGAGAAAACCGCCCCTTGCCGCCTGACATCAGAATTAGCGACCGCGATAGCGATCTTTAATCACTTACCGGAAGAAAGTTTTGCTCAGCTTTTCATCAAAGAAAGATAAAAGCATCGAGAGCTTAAACCCGGTCGAGACTAACTCAACATCAGAACTCTACTTGAATCTGAATTAGCACTCTTTATCCAAATGTCCAGTTTTTAATCCCTACATTTCTTCGCAAAAAATTCATCTACTAAAAAACAGATAACTAATAACGCGAACAGCTATTCCTTTCTGAACAATTTCCACGTTTGTTAGCCCTTCTTTCTATACGCGCCTTTGGTGATCTGCTCCCTCGCCAGCAGTTCATCCCGCACGGAAGGCGGCGTCAGCCGATGTCCAGCCCTGTGTGCCGCCCTCGCGAGAAGATGCGCTGCGATCGGTGCCGTCAGCACGAAAAAGACGAAACCCGCCAATGCTCTTGCCAGGACAGATATGTCCTGCGAGTGGATACCGACCGCAAGTAGTAGTAGGCCGGAGCCAACCGTACCCGCCTTCGACGCCGCATGCATACGGCTGTAGAGATCGGGAAGACGCACGATGCCAATCGCTGCAATGAGCGAGAACAGCGCACCCGAAAGTAGAAGCACGGTTACTATGATAGCCCAAAGCAAATCCACTATCGCCCTTCCTTCTTCCGCCCGCGGTGCTTACGCCTCTTTTTGCCTTCGGCTGCGGTATTCTCATCCGGTCCTGCGCCAGCCTGTTGCACGGCATCCGATTGCCCCTGTGTCAGGATGAACCGTGCGAAGGCGACGGTCGCCAGAAAGCCGACGAGACCGAGCGAGATGGCAATATCGATATAGAGCGTGAAACCCGTCTTGATGGCGATGATGGCGATGAAGCCGATGGCGATCGCCACCAGCATGTCGAGCGCGAGAACCCGGTCCGGCAAGGTCGGGCCGGCCACCACACGATAGACGGTCAACAGGAAGGCAATGCTCAGAATGCCGAGCGCCACCATCGCGGCGGCCGAAACGACGGACGCGGCCATCATCGGAAGGCCTCCATGATCCGGCGCTCGAAGCCATCGGCGATGCTGCGCCTGATGGCCTCCGGATCGGAGCAATCGAGCGCATGGACGTAAAGCGTCTTGCGATCATCGGAGACGTCGACGGACAGAGTTCCCGGCGTCAGCGTGATAAGATTGGCAAGCAGCGTGATTTCGAAATCGCGATCGACCGTCAAGGAAAAGGCGAAGATACCGGGCTTCACGTCCATCCTGGGGCTCATGACGGCGACGGCGACCGCCCAGACCGACTTGGCGAGCTCCCGGATGAACAGCAACAGCAATGCCAAAATACGGCGGACACGGCCAAGATAAAGCACGCCGCCATAGGACGAGCGGACGATCGCCAGCGCAATTGCCGCAAGGGCGAATCCGAAGACCAGATTGATGAAGGAAGCGCTGCCGGTGATGGCGACCCAGACGATGGAGAGCAGCAGGTTGAAGACGAACAGGATCATTGCGCGCCTCCTGCCGTGGGGAAGACCGAGCGCAGATAGGCCGATGGTTGCTCAAGGCCGGCAGCGGCGGCCTGCGTTAGGTGCAGGAGCCATTCCGGAAACAGGCCGAAGCCGACGACAAGCAGAGAAAGAGCAAGGAGCGGCAGCGCCGCCTGCCATGCAATCGGCTCCGCTTCAATCCCATCTGCCGCCGCCGGGCGCCAATAGGCCAGGAGAAATACCCGCCCGAACACGATTGTCGTCAGGAAACCGGCCAAAAGGATTG
This sequence comes from Martinezella dioscoreae, assembly GCF_009176305.1. Lineage (GTDB taxonomy): Bacteria > Pseudomonadota > Alphaproteobacteria > Rhizobiales > Rhizobiaceae > Rhizobium > Rhizobium dioscoreae. Next base: position 297,728 of record NZ_BLAJ01000003.1, read on the forward strand.
TTGCGGCAAGCCACCATGCGCCCGTCGCGAGCGCCGCCTTCACGAGCACCACCTTCGGCCAGAAGCCGGAAAAGGGCGGCAAGCCGCTGATGGCGAAGAACAGCACCAGCGAGATGCCGGCAAACCAGCCGTTGCGGCGATAGAGGCCACCGAGGGCGCTCAAGGAAAAGCTGCCGCCGAGCCGAGCCGCCTGCCCTGCGAGCAGGTAAAGTGCCGTCATCAGCACCATCGAATGCAGTGCATAGAAGATCGCGCCGCTGAGGCCGTCGGCACTGCCGAGAGCGACACCCGCAAGCATGGTTCCGATACCGGAGATGACGATATAGCCGAGCATGCGCCTGACATCGTTTGCCGCCAGCGCTCCGACGACGCCGACAAGCATGGTGGCAATAGCAACGACCGCGACGAGCGGACCAAGCTCCACCCGCTCGACAGGCAGCAGCATGACCAGAACCCGGATCATCGCATAGACGCCGACCTTGGTCAGCAAGCCGGCAAAAATCGCCGAAACGGTGATGCGTGGTGTGTGATAGGAGGCTGGGAGCCAGAAATTGACCGGAAAGGCGGCAGCCTTCATGCCGAAGGCTAGCAGGAATAGGCCGGCCAGCGTCATCAGCGGTGCGTTGCTATCACCCGCCCTCGCCTTCAGCGCGATATCGGCCATGTTGAGCGTGCCGAAGACGGCGTAGAGATAGCCGACGGAGACGAGAAAGAGCGTGGTGGCGATTAGGTTGAGGACAGCATATTTCAGCGCACCGTCGATCTGCTCAGGCTCCGAGCCAAGTATCAGCAGGCCAAAAGACGAGATCAGCAGCACCTCGAACCAGACGTAGAGGTTGAAGACATCGCCCGTCAGGAAGGCGCCGCTAACGCCGGCGAGCAGCAGCATCAGGAATGGAAAGAAGCCATATCGCCGACCACTCACCGTGATTTCGCCAAGAGAATAGAAACCCGCTGCGAGCGCAACCACCGCCGCCGTCAAAGCCATGAGCGCGCCAAAAATATCGACGGTGAAGGCGATGCCGAAGGGCGGCAGCCATCGCCCCATGACCATGGTCACGGCGCCGTCGCCGACGACCCGATAAAGCAAGGCAGCATCGATCAGCACCAATAGCACAAGGCCGGGAATGGCGATCGCGGCATGCCATTCGGTACGATTGCGCAGCATCAGAAGAAGCGCGCCGAGCCCGATACACAAGACGACCGGCAAAATGACGAGCCAATGTCCCATCGGTATCGGCGCTGCGACCAGCGCCTGGGAAAGATCAACTGCGGTATCCGTGGGTCCAGCCATGGCGTCAGTACCCCAGGGGCGGCAGCGGCCGCTCCTCCGGTTCAGCGAGCCGCATCTCGCCCGTATTGTCGGTCTTCAAGGCCTGATAGGCCCGATAGGTCAGGACAAGCAGAAAAGCGAGGAACGAGAAGGAGATGACAATCGCTGTCAGGATTAAGGCCTGCGGCAGCGGATTGGCGGCGGCAAGATCGAGCGTGGCCGCGCCTTTCTGAATGATCGGCGGCACTTCGGGCGTGACCCGGCCGGCCGTGAACAGCAGAAGGTTGACGGCGTTGCCGAGGATCGCGATGCCGAGCATGATGCGGATCGAGTATCGCGAAAGCATCAGATAGATCGCAGCGGTGAAGAAGATGCCGACGACGACGGCGAAGACGGCTTCCATCAATCCACCTCCCGCTCTTCGAGCGCGAGCGCGATCGAGGTGATGGCGCCGACGACGACCAGATAGACGCCGGTGTCGAAGAGCATGACGGTGGAAAGCGGCACCTCGACACCGAAGAGATGCGGATAGATCCACAGCCCCGTCATGAACGGCACGCCGGCAAAGACGGACACCAAGCCGGCAAGGGTCGAGGCAAGCAGGCCGAAACCGGCAATCGCCAGCGGATGAAAGATGATCGCGCGGCGGACGGCCGTCACGCCGCAGGCAATGCCATAGATCGCGAGCGCCGAAGCCGCGATCAGGCCGCCGATAAAGCCGCCGCCGGGCTCGTTATGACCGCGCAGCAGCACGAAGATGGAGAAGAGCAACATCAGGGCCGTCAAAAACGGCGCGGCGGTGCGGAAGATCAGCGTGTTCATGAGCGCTCGGCCTCCATCCCTTCCTCGAAACCGGGCTTCTCCTCAAGATCGGGATCGTTGGTTGCTAGCTTGCGCTCGCCGCCGGCGCGGATGCGGATCAGCGCCAGGATGGCAAGCCCGGTCATGGCGACGACTGCGATTTCGCCGAGCGTATCCGTGCCGCGGAAGTCGACGATGATAACGTTGACCACATTGTCGCCATGCGCGATCAGCTTCGAATATTGATTGAAGAAGGCGGTCAGCGTCAGATCGAACGGCGCTTCGGTCGCCTTCAGCAGCAGGAGCGTAAAACCGCTGCCGCAGGCAATGGCGAGCACGGCATGGGCGATCCTGGCGAGCGGCGGCCGGCGATCGGACGGCGAAAGCCGCAGCCGCGTCATGACAAGCGCCAGAATCACCACCGCAAGCGTCTCGACCATAAACTGCGTGAAGGAAAGATCCGGTGCGCCGAACAGCAGGAAAATGACGGCGACGGCAAAGCCCTGGATGCCAAGCGAAACGATCGCCGTCAGCCGGTCCCGCGCAAAGACGACCGCAACAACGCCGATGACGGCAATCAAAAAGATCGTTGCCTCATGCCACTGCAGGTTCGGCAATGCCGGCATCGCGGGCAGCTCGCCATGAGCAGCGAGAGGGATCAGCAACATTGCCGCCAGGCAAAGGAAAGTGACGGTGACGTAGATTTCCAGTCGGCCAGGCTGCAGCAGCCGCGAGACGACATGCGACAGCCGCACCAGACCGGAGATGAATCCATCGAAACCGCGATCCGGCCCCGGCCCGAGGGCACGCAGAACGACGGACATCAGGAAACGGGCGCGATCGAGCTGCCAGTAGACGATGACGCCGATCAGCACGGTCAGCAGAGAAAGCGCCAGAGGTAGACCAATATGCGGGATCAAGGAGACCGAAATCTCCAATCCCTTGCCGCCGACCGCGCTTGCCATCGGCGAAGAGACATACTCGTGCCAAAGGCCCGAGAACAAAGCCGAAGCGATGCCGAGTAAAGCAAGCGTGACCGGTCCGAGCCAGAGCAATGGGGGCGCCTCATGCGGCGGGCGAGGCGTCTCGGTCAGCGGGCCGACGAAGGGCTTCAGCGCCACGGCAAAGGCGATGGCAAACATCAGCGCATTGCCCGCCACGGCGATGAGGGTGAGGATGATGGCAGCCGGCGATGCCTGTGCCAGCGCGGCATAGATTTCCTCCTTCGCGAGGAACCCGAAAGCCGGAGGCAGCCCTCCCATCGATATGGCAGCGACCAAGGCAGCGACAAAGGTCAACGGCATGGCCGAGCGCAAGCCGCCCAGCCGGGTGATGTCGCGTGTTCCCGTTTCATGATCGACGATGCCGGCAACCATGAATAGGGCGCCCTTGAACAGGGAATGCGCCACCAGATAGAGGACGGCGGCTTCGACGGCATAATCGGTGCCAAAACCGGTGAGCATCACCAGCAGGCCGAGCGAGGAGACCGTCGTATAGGCGAGCTTCAGCTTCAAGTCGGTCTGGCGGATGGCAAGCAAAGTTCCGACGAGCAAGGTCGCCGCGCCGAAGACCGGCAGGATCGTCTGCCACGCCATCGTCCCGCCCATGATCGGATTGAGCCGCATCAGCAGATAGACGCCTGCCTTCACCATGGTCGCCGAATGCAGATAGGCCGAGACCGGAGTCGGCGCCTCCATGGCATTCGGCAGCCAGAAATGAAAGGGAAACTGCGCCGATTTGGTGAAGGCCCCACCAAGCACCAGGATCAGGGCCGCCAGATAGAGCGGGCTTGCGCGCAGGACATCGCCAGCCTTCAGGAGATCGGACATCGCGCCGATGCCTGTGATCTGCCAGATCAGCAACAGGCCCGCCAGGAACAGCAGCCCGCCGCCGCCGGTCACGACCAGCGCCTGCAGCGCCGCCCGTCGCGACGCTTCCCGATGATGATCGAAGCCAATCAGCAGGAAGGAAGTGATCGAGGTCAGTTCCCAGAAGACGAACAGCGTGAGGAAGCTGTCCGAGACGACGAGGCCGAGCATCGAGCCCATGAAGAGGAAGATGAAGGAGAAGAAGCGGCCGAGATCGACATGCCCCTTCAGATAGCCGCCAGCATAGACGACGATCAGCGTGCCGATGCCGGTGATGAGCAGCGCAAAGGTCAGCGACAGGCCATCAATCAGCCAGGAGAACCGGAGATCAAGGCTCGGCACCCAATCGAAACCGCCAGTTTGGATGCCGCCGGCTGCAACGACAGGAAGGAAGCTCGAAAAATGCAGAAAGGCAAGAGCGGGAAGCAGCGCCAGGAGCCACGCCGCATTGTGGCCCAAACGCCGAAAGACAACCGGCGCGGTCAGCGCACCGAGAAAGGGCAGGCATAGAGCCAGGAATGTCAGGCCCGCGGTGGCGGCGGCCATGCTCCCCCCTTACTGAACGTTCATGCAGAATCCGGCAAAGCCGGAGCGGTCTTGAAGGGATAGGCGAAAGGACACATCGCCTCAAGCCCTGACAAGGGAAAACCGGACGTAAACCACCGAAATCGATTTTTGCTGCCAGCAACCGTGGAGGTTGCAGGATTCAATGATCGTCCGGAAGCCTGCGATGCCGGTTTGAACGTCGCAGCATTGCAGAATTCCTTGCTATTCCTGCATGGCTCGCAATGAAGTTGTAATGAATTTGCGCTAATTTATCGGTATTTTCCGAACCGCTATGGAAATTGCGCTCAAAAAAGCGCTAATCTTGATCGGTTTGCAGATCCCGCCTCCCGGAAACCGCAATGCTCGCCCGCCTGATTGCCCTCCTGCTTCTTTTCCCCGCCCCGGCCTTTGCCGCGGACTGGTGGTCCTATGACAACGCAGGCTTTGGCTACGCGATCGAGCTGCCGTCGGAATTCCATCTTGCCGCCTCTTCCGAGGATACCGATCGGCTGTCGCTGTCGCCGGCAGATCGCTCCGCTTCGCTGCAGGTCTTCGGCACGATGGTTGCCAATGGCGATTTTGCATCGGAAGCGAATGGGCGCGTGGCGCTTGCCAGAGACCAAGGCTGGAAGATTTCCTATTCGAAATCGAATTCGCGCGGCATCAGCTTTTCCGGCACCAGGCAGGGGCGGATCGTCTACGTGCGTGGGGTCGCGCTCTGCAACGGTGCCGCGGCCTTCTTCCAGATGGATTACTCGAAGGCGGACATGCAGCGCTACGACGCCATCGTCATGCGCCTCGTGCGCAGCCTGCGCTCGACGAAGAAATGCACGCCGACGGCGGAGATCGTCAAAAGTTTTCCGGCGACAGGCTGAAGCAGGTCAGTACCGCCGAATAATGCACGGCGGCGGCAGCAACCACGAAGCCATGCCAGATCGCATTCTGGAAGCGCAGCTTTTCCCAGACGTGAAAGATCACGCCGAGCGAATAGATGACGCCGCCGATGATAATGAGCAGCATCGAGGCGAATGGGATATGCATGGAAACCGGCTTGGCGACGAGGATGCCGCTCCAGCCCATTGCAAGGTAAAGCAGGATCGCCAGCCGATCGAAGCGTCCTGGAAAAAGGACTTTCAGGACGATACCGAACGCCGCAAACACCCAGACGGCGATCAGCACGCCAAGCAGCAGCGGGTCCTCGGATCCGCGCTCCAGAAAGGGGGTGTAAGTAGCGGCGATCAGGACATAGATGAAAGAGTGGTCGAAGCGGCGCAGAAACCATTTCGTCCTGGATACGGGCCATAGATTATAGGTGAAGGACATTCCGAGCGTCAGCACCAGGCCGACGCCATAGATCCAGGCGGCGGCAATTTCGCCGTAGGAGCTCCAAACCGTCGCATAGAAGATCAGCACGGTGGCGCCGATCAGCGCAAGGACCACGCCGACACCATTGACGATGCCGTCTGCGATGATCTCATAGCGATCATAGGCCCAGCGGATGCCTCTGTATTCAGTCATATCATCCGGTTCCGTTTTCGTTGGAGACCGATCCTTGCACTAGAAACAGGAGGAGACAACTGCGCCAAACGCGCACATCGATCAATCTTCGTGAACGGCTTGCCATGGGCCTGCTTATCGCTTGTCAATGGAAAGCGAACGCTCAATCCGCAATTTATGGCCTTCTGTGAACAATCGAAATCCGCCATATGAATATGCAAGTACAGCGGACCAGAGGATCAAAAAGGCATATCAACCGGCGAAACCCTCCTGTCCGCTACCGGCGGCCCTTGCCGCCGACGCCGGTTGCCTTTTCGAGACCCCATCCCAAGGTTGGAACTGACACCATGACCGAAACTGCCCCCTCCTACGCCCTGACCCGTCCCGCCTATGTTGGCCAGTCGCACCTCGTCGTTACCGACGTGGCGCTGGTATCCCGCTTCTATCAGGACATGCTGGGTTTGAAGGTCATCGAGAAGACAGCGAGCGGCGAAGTCCTCGGTGTCGCCGGTCTTCCCCTTCTGACGCTGACAACCGATCGGGCTGCGGTGCACGCACCGAAGACGGCGGCCGGCCTGTTCCATACCGCGTTCCTGCTGCCGAGCCGTGTCGAGCTTGCGCGCTGGCTTCGTCATGCCGCCCATAAGAATGTGGTGCTGGAAGGCGCTTCGGATCATATCGTCAGCGAGGCCATCTACCTGTCCGACCCCGAAGGCAACGGCATCGAAATCTACGCCGACCGCCCGCATGAGGAATGGACCTTCCACGATGACGGCACGGTCGAAATGGCGACGCTCCGGCTTGATCTGCAGAAGCTCTACGAGAGCGCCCCGCAGGATCGCTGGGACGGCATGGCCGAAGGATCGGCAATCGGCCATATCCATCTGCAGGTCGGCGATGTTGCCGAAGCCAACGCCTTCTATCGCGACGTCCTCGGCATGAAGGTCATGGCGGCGCGCTATCCCGGCGCGACCTTCCTTGCGACCGGCGGCTATCACCATCATCTCGGCGCCAATACCTGGAACAGCCGTGGCGCCGGCATACGCAGCGAACATATGACCGGTCTTTCCGACTATACGTTGCGCTTCAACGACAAGGCAGCCCTGGACAAGGCCGTAGCCGCCCTGGAGCAGCACGAAATCGAGACGGAGAAGCGCGATGGCGGCATATCGCTGCGCGATCCGTGGGGTATCGGACTTAATCTCATCGCCTGACTTTTCCGATCCGGCCGCCATTCGACAAGCCCGTTGCGGAACCGCGGCGGGCTTTTCGCGTTGAAGTAGCGAGGCGATCCTGCCTTCGGGGAACTTTCTCGGGATGGAATTCGACAAAATCGCCGCCGGCCGATCGGATGCAACAACCGCGTCGCAGGATGTCGGCCCGGGTATCGATCGCAACGCATCCCGTGCACAAGGCGACGAAGCGGAAATTTTCGGTCTCTCCGACCAGCGAGGACGCGACAAGCTCAACATTGCCGCCTCCTGGGCAACGATCGGCATCTTCCTCATGTTGGCCTTCGCCGCCGTCTACACGATGTCACTGATCCTCATTCCGGTGACGCTTGCCGTCGTCGTGGGAATGATTCTCGGCTTGGCGGCCGAAAGGCTCAGCAAGCTCGGCATTCCCCGCGTTCTAAATGCCGTCATTCTTTCCTCCAGCGTTGCCCTGGTGATCTTCCTCATCATTAATGCGCTCGCCGAACCGATCGCCAAGCTCGCACAGCAGGCGCCTGACTTCTTCCAGCGCACATCCGACCGGCTGATGCCCTATCTCGACCGGTTTCAATGGCTGCACATTTCTTCCGAAACCTTTCAAGGCAGCCCGATGTCGATCAACACCCTGCTGGAGAACAGCGGCAACGTGCTGCATGTCGTGTCCACCAGCCTGACACCGGCCATCGTGCAGATCCTGATCTTCTTTGCAGCCCTGCTGCTATTCCTTGCCGGCAGGGTAAGCCTGCGCAAGACGATCATCATGACCTTTTCCAGCAGGGCATCTCGACTGAATGCCATCCGCATCATCAATGCCGTGGAGCGGGTGCTCGGCTTCTATTTTGCGACGGCTTCGCTGATTTATGCCGGGATCGGCCTCGCGATGACCCTGATCGCCTATGTCGGCGGAATGAGCGTGCCGGTGCTGTGGGGCGTTTTCGCCTTCTTATCCAGCTTCATCCCATTCCTCGGCGTCACGGCCATGACGATCGCGCTCGCGATCGCCGGCATCATCACGCATTCGGACATCATTTTCGGTCTCGCGCCGGCCGTCGCCTTCTTCGCCGTGCATCTGACCGTGGAAAACCTAGTCTTTCCGGCGATCATGGGCCGCCAATGGGAGCTCAATCCCTTCGTCGTCTTTCTGGCCATCATCTTCTGGACATGGATGTGGGGCGCGGTCGGCGCCATGCTGGCGCTGCCGCTGTCGCTGATCGTCATGACCGTCATTGACGAGCTTTTCATCGAGGAAAAAACGCAGCCGCAATTGCCGGGCTAGCACTCGACCGCTCAGTTGGTCGTGTCGTCGTCACCCTTTTCGGGGATATCCTGCAGACGAACGAAATCGACGCCCTTGGCCTTCAGCGCGAGGATGCTGGCCGCGACCCCCTCGCCTGCCGTATGCGTCGGCTGATTGATGTGGGAGATGATGACATCGCCGTCCTTGGCGGAGGCATATTGCTTTTCCACCATCTTGGCCGGCAGAAGCGAACCGCTGTCGCCATTCACCGAGTAACCGGCGATCCGATAGCCCATGCCACGGATCTGCATGATGGCGGCAGGCGTGTATTTCGCGGTCGCGCCGCGGAACCAGCGCGGTTGCGGAATGCCGGCTGCGATCATGGCGTCCGCACCACCCTTCACCTCCTGGGCGACCGCCTGCGGCGAGCCAGCGGCGGCGATACCATAAACCTTGGTCGGGACATCGACGGCGGGGATATGGTTTTGACCGTGATTTTCCAACTCGAAGAGATCCGGATGCGCGAGGAAGACCTTCAATGCATCCGGATTGGTGCGCAGCCAGCGCGCGGTGACGAAGATCGTCGCCGGAATGCGCTGATCGACGAGGGTGCTCAAAATGCGTGGGTCGGTCTTGCCCATGCAGGCATCGAAGGTGAGCGCGATGCGGGGAGCCCCCGTGCCGGCACGATCGACATGCAGATGCGGCTCCACAAGTTTGATCTTCGAAACCGGCGCCTTCGGCGGCAGCGGCGGCCAACCGGCAGGCGGCTGCTCGGGCTGCGCGGCAAAGGCGGCCGTCGCGGCAAGAAGGAGCGAGGAAGCGAGCAACAGGCGTTTCATCGGACGGCCACCGGTGGATCAGGCAAACAAAATTCGGCGGGCGCTTGATTACCAGCCCAGCCACACCGCTCGCCATTATCCGGCAAGACGCCGGAAATATGGCAAAGCGGCGGCGGCAGCGCCCATTTCACATCACAATGGCGACGGACATGAAAGCTGCCAAGTCCGGGCTTCAACCTGACCGCGTCTATGATACGATTGATATGAGCCTACCCTAGCACTATCTGCGTATCTTTCCGTGCTCCCGAAGAGAGACATGTATGAGTCGCGATCCCTATGAAATTTTGGGCGTAAAGCGGGACGCCCCCCAAAAAGACATTCAAAGCGCCTATCGCAAGCTTGCCAAGAAGCTTCACCCAGATCTCAACCCGGGTGACAAGCAGGCCGAGGACAAATTCAAGGAAGTCTCGGCGGCCTATGGCATTCTCGGCGATGAGGAGAAACGCGGGCGGTTCGACCGTGGCGAGATCGACAGCAGCGGTGCCGAGCAGGCGCCGCGCAACTACTATCGCGATTATGCAGCGCAGGAAGGCCAGCGCGGCCGCTATCAGAATGCGGGCGGCTTTGCCGATTTCGGCGATGCCGACGATATATTTTCCAGCTTCTTCTCGCGGCGCAGCCGAGGCCAATCGCAAATGCAGGGTCAAGACCGTCACTATACGATGGAGGTCGACTTTCTGGACGCCATCAATGGCGCCAAGAAGCAGATCAGCCTGCCCGAGGGGCCGGCGCTCGACGTCCAAATTCCACCGGGGACACGCGATGGGCAGACGCTACGCCTGAAGGGCAAGGGCGATCCCGGCTTCAACGGCGGGAAACCCGGGGACGCGCTGATCGCCGTGCATGTTCGGCCGCACCGCTTCTACACGCGCGATGGCGACGATATCCGATTGGAAGTGCCGATCTCGCTGGCCGAAGCTGTGCTCGGCGGCAAGATTCGTGTCCCGACACCGTCGGGAGCCGTCACCGTGACGCTGCCGCCGAACTCCAATACGGGCAAGGTGTTGCGCTTGAAGGGCAAGGGCGCACCCGTGCGCGGCAAGGACAATGGCGATGCCTATGTCTCGCTGAAGATCGTCCTGCCGGATACGCCGGACCCCGAGCTGACGCGCTTCGTTTCAGATTGGGAGGCAGGCAAGGCGCAAGATCCCAGAAAGACCATGGGAGGATAAGCGATGAACGAGAACGAGTTTCGACTTCACCTCCGGATCGAAACCACCGTGCTGGAAGTCTGGATATCTCAGGGCTGGGTCGTGCCCGAAGTCACCGATCAGGGCCGCAATTTCCACGAAGCCGACATTGCGCGCGGCCGGCTCATTCTCGATCTCAGTAAATCGATGGGCGTCAACGAGCCCGGCGTCGATGTCGTCATGGATCTGGTAGATCAGCTTCACAGCCTCAGAGCGACGCTGCGTGACCTGACGGATGCCGTGTGCCGGCAGCCGCCCGATGTGCAGGATCACATCCTGTCGGAGCTGACACGAGTGGAATCGCTGAGACGGCGATAAGGTTGAAAATTACCTCAGGATGGAGCGTGGCCGCCATGAAGCGATCTCCGGGGCGGCCCCTCGTGCTTCATCCGGGCGCTCAATCGTAAAGATAATGCTCCTGCCAAGCGTCGCGCGGCACCTTGTCACCGATCTGATAGCTCAGATCGCGGACATGAATATGCTGCGGCCCGGTCACACAAGTATAGGAGAGGTGATACCAGTCACCCTTACTGCGAAAGACCGCACCGGGGGCATTCATGGCATCCGGCTTCATATCCGGATCGCCGAATGTGTAGGCAATCACCTTGTCCGGTTTGAACCCCGTCTTGTCCGTACCGATCCGCTTCATGGCCTCTGCATCGCATGCCTGCTCCATTCGCTCCGACGGATCGAGCTTCTCCAACTGCTTCTTGATAGCCGCATCGACGGCGAAGGCGGAGGTGGCGACGCTAACCAATGGAATCAGGATGGCGAAGAGTTTCAGCATGAAGACCGGTCCCTTGCATTGTTTTGGATTTGAGTGCGTTCGCTCCATCAGAGAAGGCTTTGACCGCCTTCATGTCGACGCACTGTATGCCGACTTCGATAAAGAATGTGGTCTCATCAAGGCAGCGCCGCGATGCGGTCTCCCGCAGGCTGCCTGTTCGAGCAAAACTAATATCGGCTGCTTGCATGAAGCTGGAGGAGCGGACTTGCCGCTTGAACCTCACCTCGCTGCCCTCTATTTCTCTCTTCACTTCACATCCGACTTTCACTCCAGAGAAAGCGCCCCTCGTGTCAGTTTTCAAGAATCTTCCCACCCCGCCCGCCGCTGCGAAAAAACCGTTTACGGATACACGCCACGGCATTACCCGCACCGACGATTATGCGTGGCTGCGGGCCGACAACTGGCAGGCCATGTTCAAGGACTCGTCGATCCTGGCGCCGGAAATCCGGTCGCATCTGGAAGCCGAGAACACTTACATGAACGCCGCGATGGCGGACACGAAGGAGTTGCAGAAGGTCCTCTTCGGCGAGATGAAGGGCCGTATCAAGGAAGACGACAGCTCGATACCGATGAAGGATGGTCCCTATGCTTACGGCACACTTTTCGTTACCGGCGGCGAACAGCCCCATTTCTTCCGCGAGCCGCGCAACGGCGGGGAACGCAAGCTGCTGCTGAATGGCGACAAGGAGAATGAGGGGAAATCCTATTTCCGTCTTTCTGGCCTCGATCACTCCTCCGATCACAGCCATGGCATCTGGGGCTATGACGACAAAGGCTCGGAGTATTTCACCCTGAAGATCCGCAATTTCGAGACCGGCGAGGATCTTGCCGACGTGATCGAGAACACCGGCGGCGACGCCGTCTGGGCGCCTGACGGCAAGAGCTTCTTCTACACACTGCAGGACGAGAACCATCGCCCTTCGAAGATCTTCCATCACATCATCGGCACGCCGCAGTCCGACGACCGGCTCGTCTATGAGGAGGAGGATCCGGGCTTCTTTATGGGCGTCGGCGGCTCGCTGTTGGACGACTACATCTTCATCGACATTCACGATCACGAGACCAGCGAATATCGTATCATCCCGACCTCGGATCTCACCGCCGAGCCCAAGATCGTGGCCGAGCGCGAAACCGAGATCGAATATGAGATCAGCGAAGGTGGCGACGTTTTCTACATTCTCACCAATGACGGCGGCGCCAAGGATTTCAAGATCATGGAAGCGCCGGCGGAGAACCCAGGCAAGGAAAACTGGCGCGAGGTCGTGCCCCACAAGCCAGGCACCTTGATCCTCAGCCATCTCGCCTATGCCCGCCATCTCCTCTGGCTGGAGCGCAAGGACGGCCTGCCGCGCATCATCATCCGCGATCGTCGTACCGGCGAGGAGCATGCGATCGCCTTCGAAGAAGAGGCCTATGCGCTCGGCCTGCAAGGTGCGGCGGAATACGACACGGATGTCATCCGCTTCTCCTATTCCTCGATGACGACGCCGAGCCAGCTTTACGACTACAACATGGTGACGCGCGAGCGCACGCTGCTGAAGACACAGGAAGTTCCTTCCGGCCACAATCCGGAAGACTATGTGACGCGCCGCGTCTTCGCGCCGGCCTGGGACGGCGAGACGGTACCGGTGACGCTGCTTTATCGCAAGGACACGCCGCTGGACGGCTCCGCCCCCTGCCTGCTCTATGGCTACGGCGCCTATGGCGTCACCATCCCGGCCGGCTTCAACACCAATTGCCTGTCGCTTGCCGATCGCGGCTTCGTCTACGCCATTGCCCATATCCGCGGCGGCAAGGATAAGGGCTTCGCCTGGTACGAAGACGGCAAGATGGAAAAGAAGACCAATACCTTCAAGGACTTCATCGCAGCCGCCGACTATTTGAATCAGCAGAAGTTCACCTCTTACGCGAAGATCATTGCCGAGGGCGGATCGGCCGGCGGCATGCTGATGGGGGCCGTCGCCAACATGGCGCCGGAAAAATTCGCCGGCATCATCGCCGCCGTGCCCTTCGTCGACGTGCTCAACACTATGCTTGACGACACTCTGCCGCTGACGCCGCCGGAATGGCCGGAATGGGGCAATCCGATCGAGAGCAAGGAAGAGTACGAGCAGATCGCCGCCTACAGCCCCTATGACAATGTCGGCGAGAAGCCCTATCCGCCGATCCTCGCACTCGGTGGCCTCACCGACCCGCGCGTCACCTATTGGGAACCGGCCAAGTGGGTCGCCAAGCTGCGCGACAAGACGACGAGCGACGCGCCCATCCTGCTGAAGACTAACATGGATGCCGGCCATGGCGGCGCTTCCGGCCGCTTCCAGCGCCTGGAGGAAGTCGCGTTCGAATACGCCTTCGCCGTCAAAGTCGCCGAGAAGATGTAAGCCGGACGGCGAGAGGAAGCCATGACCGTTTTTGTTGCCCTGCTGCGTGCCGTCAATGTCGGTGGCACCGGCATGCTGTCCATGGCCGATCTCAAGGCACTGTGCGAAGAGATCGGCTTCAAGGATGTGCGCACTTACATCCAGAGCGGCAATGTGGTTTTCCGCGCCGAAGCGGATGAGGCAACGGTGCTGGCTCAACTTGAAAAGGCGCTGGCTACGAAGATGGGCAAGTCTCCCGGCGTAATCCTGCGCAGCCGCGAAGCTCTCGAAAGGGTCGCGGAACATTCGCCCTTTCCGCACGCCAAGCCGAACTATCTGCTGGTCACCTTCCTGCAGGAAGCGGCACCGGAGGATGCGCTGGAGAAACTCGTCGCACCCGGCGGCGAGGAAGTGCATATCGCCGGCAGGGAGATCTACGTGCATTATCCCGATGGCTCGGGACGCTCGAAGCTCAAGCTGCCGGCGCTGAAGGCGGGAACATCGAGAAATCTCAATACGGTGCGCAAGCTTGCGGAGATGGCGCGGGAGCTGGAGGAAGACTAGGGACGCGCCAACAGGGTCTCATAGTCTCTGCTTCCAAAGAAGACATTGGTGATCCAGACTGTATTTTCGACAATGGTGTAAAGGATGACGACGCTCTTTTCGAAAACCGCCATGCGAATGCCGGTACCTAGGTCGTCTCGAGCAACGCCTCCGAACGGTGCATCACCGATCTTTTCACAGCGCGCGTAGATACGACCAATATATCCCTCCGCTGTTCTGATATTCTGACTTAGCTCGAACACGTAAGCTGCGACGTCAAGCAGATTTTCCACGGCCTCCGGGCGGTACTCGACCGCATATCGCTCTATGTCTACCGACGCTTGTCAAAAAAAGCATCAAGGCGCTGTTTTACGTCGTGTCCGCTCAAGTTTGGCCGAGGGTCATCCAAAGATGCGGCAACCTTTTGTCTGATCGCTGCGATCCGCTGCTGATATTCCTCTTCTTCCCTTAGCCAGACTCGGACCGCCGCGCGTAACACCTCACTCGTAGAGGCATAGCTCCCCGCATCGACGCGCGCCTTGATCGCAGCTACCATTTCACTGGGGAGCGAAATGCTCAGTTTCTCGTTCATCGCAAAATCCTCTTATACGGTAGGATAAAGTAGGATGATTTCCTACCTGGAGCAAGCGCCTTGCGCTGCCTAACTGTCGCCCCTACCTTAGGAACATGAGCTCTCCTCTTCACGATGATACCGCCCTTCGGGCGCCGACGGTCGCCTTCGACAACAGCTACGCGCGCCTGCCGCCGCAGTTTTTCACGGATCAGGCGCCGACCCCGGTTGCCGCGCCACAGCTGATCAAGTTCAACGAGGTGCTGGCGCGAGAACTCGGGCTGGATGCCGAAGCGTTGAAACAAAATGCGGCTGCAATCTTTTCGGGCAACGAGCTGCTGTCGGGATCGCAGCCGATCGCCATGGCTTATGCCGGTCATCAGTTCGGCAATTTCGTGCCGCAGCTTGGCGATGGACGCGCGATCCTCCTCGGCGAGGTGAAGGATCGCAACGGCAGGCCCCGGGACATTCAGCTCAAGGGGTCGGGGCCTACGCCGTTTTCCCGCCGCGGCGACGGGCGCGCCGCACTCGGCCCGGTTCTGCGCGAATATATCGTCAGCGAGGCGATGCACGCGCTCGGCATTCCGACGACGCGGGCACTTGCGGCCGTGATCACCGGAGAACCTGTCTATCGCGAGGAGGTGCTGCCGGGTGCAGTGTTTACCCGCGTGGCGGCAAGCCATATTCGCGTCGGCACCTTCCAGTTCTTTGCGGCGCGGGGCGATACGGAAAGCGTGCGGACCCTGGCGGATTATGTCATTGCCCGGCACTATCCCGAGATCCGAGACCGCAAGAACCCTTATCTCGCACTGCTCGAAGCCGTGGCCGACCGGCAAGCTTCATTGATCGCGCGCTGGCTGCATGTCGGCTTCATCCACGGCGTGATGAACACCGACAATATGACCGTATCAGGCGAGACGATCGATTTCGGTCCCTGCGCCTTCATGGATGCCTATGATCCGGCGACTGTCTTCTCGTCCATCGACCGCAATGGCCGCTATGCCTATGCCAACCAGCCGGCGATCGGCCAATGGAATCTCGCGCGCCTCGGCGAGACTTTGATTCCGCTGATCGCCCCCTCCGTCGATGCGGCGATCGATTTGGCGAACACGGTCATCAAAGCCTATGGCGAACGCTTTCAGGCCTATTGGCTTGCCGGCATGCGCGCCAAGATCGGTCTTGCAAACGAGGAGGACGGCGATCTCGAGCTGATCCAGTCGCTTTTGGCGACGATGCAGCAGCAGGGCGCGGATTTCACCCTCGCCTTCCGCCGGCTTGCCGCACTCGCGGCAGACGGAGATGTGGCCGATTTCGCCGCTACGTTCAACGAGCCGCAATTAGCGGCATCTTGGCTCGAAAGCTGGCGCGAGCGGCTTGCTCGCGATCCGCAGACGCCGGCAGCGCGTGCGGCGGCGATGCGCAAGGTCAATCCCGCCTTCATTCCCCGCAATCACCGGATCGAGCAGGCCATCGAGGCTGCTGTGGAGGACGACGACTTTTCTCTATTCGAAGCATTGCTGAAGGTGCTCGCCACCCCATACGAGGATCAGCCAGGCTTTGCGCCCTATGCAGAACCACCATTGCCGACAGAACGGGTGCTTCAGACCTTTTGCGGCACCTGAGGACGCTTGAGCGCACAAGCCCCAGACAGGCTTGCAGAGTCATCGTCCCCACAACCTGTTGGGAGACATGATGATGAAAGTGCACAGCAGCACCCAAAACTATTTCAGTGCGCCGATCCGCAGCCAGCAGAGCGGCGACAGCGACGACAGCACGCCCTTCTCGCTGCCGGGCGACGGTGGCGGCGACCAGGACGATACGCAGGGGCCTTCCATTGCCTCCAGCGGCGTCCCCTCCTCCATTTCGTCCGGCCTCTGGCTCAGCCAGTTCGGTGATTCCTCGTCTTCGACATCGGCCTCCGCTGACGATCAGTCTGGCGCGAGTGCTTCCAGCAGCTCGGCATCGTCAAGCGGCCAATCCGATCAGGATATTCTCGACGAGTTTGCCAAATGGGCAAATATGACGCCGGCGCAAAAGATCCGCGCACAATATCTGGAAGCGCATGGCCTGACGGAAGATTCTTTCAAGTCCTTGCCGGCCGACCAACAGAAGGCGATCAACGACCAGATTGCCGATGAGATCAAACAGAAGCTCGGCGCCGGCAATGCTGATGGTGATAGCGATCAGGAAACGGACGGTGCGGCCTCGGCACTGGCGCTCGTCTGAGTCAATTGCCAAACCACTTGAAGACGATACGGAGCTGATTCACATCTCGCCCGTATCATCTTGTTTTTATTATCGATATCTCGCTATTGCCCTACCATATCGACGACGATCTTGCTGATCTCGGCAAACACTGCCTCCACATCCTTTGCAGGTGCGGTCGCCTCGGCAACAAATGTCGTGACCAGGATCGCACCCCGATCCGGCGGCCAGATAACAGCGATATCCGCATAGGAACCGTTATTGCCTGTACCGGTCTTATCGCCAACTTTCCACTCCTTCGGCAGACCGGCCCGCAGGCGATTGTTGCCCGTCGTGTTGGCGACCAGCCAGTTGACCAGCTGATCCCTCGATGTTTCCGACAGCGTATTGCCGAGGGTCAGAAGGCCGATCGAATCCAGCATCGCGTCCGGCGTCGTCGTATCGCGCGGGTCGTCCTTGACGGCCTGATTGACATCGGGCTCGTTGCGGTCGAGGCGGGTCTCGGTATCGCCCGTGGTGCGCAGCCATGAGGTCAACGCGGCAGGGCCGCCGAAGCTTTCGAGCAGAAGATTGCCGGCCGTATTATCGCTCAGCGTGATTGCGGCTGCGCAGAGCTCGGCAATGGTCATGCCATCGCCGTCGGCATGCTTTTCTGTTTCCGGCGAATAGGTGACGACCTTGTCCTTGCCATAGGTGACGCGCCGGTCGAGCTTTTCCGTGCCCTGATCGACGCGCGCCAGCACAAAGCCAACGGCAAGCGCCTTATAGGTGCTGCACAGGGGAAAATGCTCCTCCTCACGATGGCCGAGGGAAATATTGGTTTCGGTGTCAAGCACGGAGACGCCGAGACGACCACCGGTCTTCTGTTCCAGATCGGCCAGCTGCTTGTCGACATCGTCGGACAGTTGCGAATTGTCCTGCGCTGCGCTGTCGTCTTGCGGGCTCTGGCCGCCGGCGTCGGGCGTTGCCGGATTGTCCGTTGCGGGAGGCGTCTGCGCCGGCGTGCCGCTATCCTCAGCGAAAAGCCTATCGGGGCGGAGCGTCAGGACGGGAAGAAGCAGCGCCGAGCCAGCCATGAGGCGGCGGCGCGTGAGCAATGTGGGCATATGAGAGGCCTCCAGCGGAATCGGCAGGTCTTGGGCTATGCGAGGAATGTGGCAAGCCTCTGACCTGACCGATTGCTAACGGATTCTATGCCGCCTTGTCGACGGTAACTTCGACCGTCACGTGCGAGAGCTCGTGGATCTCGGCAAGCCGCGCCTTGTAGAAAGACGGATCGCGCAAGACGGGCGTTGCGACCGCGACGATGGCGGCATGATGCCCCGGGCCGACCTGCCATACGTGCAGATCCGTGATGCGATCCTCCTCCGTCTCGATCGCTTCGCGGATCTCCTCGGGCAGATCCTCGCCTTGCGGAATGAAATCGAGGAGAACGGCGCCGGAAGCGCGCAGCAGGCTCCATGCCCATTGCAGGATGACCAGGCCGCCGACGATGCCCATGACCGGATCGAGGAAGGTCCAGCCGAAACGGCTGCCGAGCAGCAGGGCAACAATGGCGAGAACCGAGGTCATCGCGTCGGCAATGACATGGACATAGACCGAGCGCAGATTGTTGTCCCTGCCACCTTTTTGGTCATGGTCGTGGTGGTGATGATCGTCGCCGTGCTCATGATGATGGTCATGATCGTGGGCATGGCCATGGCTGTGCCCGTGGCCGGCGTGGCCGTGGTGGTGATGGCTATGGTCGTCGCGCAGCAACCAGGCGCTGGCGAGATTGACGAGAAGACCAACTACCGCAATAGCAATTGCTTCGCGGAAATTGATTGCCACCGGATCGAGCAATCTCAGAATGCTCTCCCAGCCCATGATGAGCGCGATCAGCGCCAGCACGATGGCGCTGGCAAAGCCCGCGAGATCGCCGAACTTACCGGTGCCGAAGGTGAAGCGCGCATTGTGCGCATGCCGGCGCGCATAGAGATAGGCGAGCGCCGAGATCAGCATGGCGCTGACATGGGTCGACATATGCCAGCCGTCGGCGAGCAGTGCCATCGAGCCATAGATTGTGCCCGCGCCGATCTCGACCACCATCATGACGGCGGTCAGCGCGATGACGGCCCAGATGCGACGCTCGTTGCGCTGATGATCGGAGCCCAGAAAAACGTGGCTGTGGCCCATTTCGGAAGAAATACTCATGACATTAGTCTCTCTTTGAACGCTCGAATCGTCACCGCAGATAGGTCTTCAGCACGTCGGCAATCTCATCGACCGCCTGCCGGCGGCCCTCTTCACTTTCGGCATGCAGCACGTGCTCCTGCAGATGGTCTTCAAGAACCTCCCCGGTCAGCCCCGTCAGGGCACCGCGAATGGAGGCCAGCAGCTGCAAGATTTCCCCGCAGGGGCGCTCGGCCTCGAGCGCCCGCTCCACCGCTTCCATCTGTCCTTTGAGACGGCGGACGCGTGAGAGGAGCTTGGCTTGCTGACGAATGGTATGGGACATCGTGGCCTCGATTATAATATAGGGGGGTATACTATTTGTGACGATGAATGGGAAGCCATACTTAGTCGCGACGATCGGACGATGAGGTGACCAGCAGAGTATCCCATCCACCTGTACAGCTACCTAGCCTTGCAATTTCCATGAACGGGCCTCATATGTTGCTCTAGAGACTAGAGGTATTGGGGACTCTGAATGCTAACCATCGGCGATCTATCCAAGCGGACGGGCGTGAAAGTGCCGACAATCCGTTATTATGAGCAGATGGGCCTGATATCGGAGCCCGAGCGCAGCGAAGGCAATCAGCGGCGTTACTCCAAAGCCGATCTCGAGCGTCTCGCCTTTATCCGTCATGGCCGCGACCTCGGACTGACGATCGATGCCATCAAGGAGCTGATTTCGCTCAGCCAGCATCCGGACCGCCCCTGCGTCGGCGCCGACCGTATCGCCAAGGAACATCTGGATGACGTTCGCACCAAGATTGCGCGGCTGAAGAAGCTGGAGCACGAACTGGAGCGCATCGTCTCGCACTGCGATGGCCACAGCATCGAAGACTGCTATGTGATCCGTGCACTCTCCGACCACGGCCTGTGCGAACACGAGCATTGAGGCCCCATTGACAAACGCGCTGAACCGGATCATTGATGCGCCCATGATCACGCACGCGCTCCACAACTGCTCGTATTTTTGGCTGTACCTGTAACGGGCGGCCAAGACAGATCATATTGTCAACAAGCCGCCGTCAGGCGGCTTTGTTGTATCGGCAGCGTCCTGACGGCTCATTGAAAAACAAGGACGCAAAATGCCATGCTAGACGATAGCGACATCTCACTTCTCCGCCCGCCGGTTCTCACCATCCGCAACGCGCAGCCGCGTGACCTGCCTGAGCTCAATGACATGATCCGGCTGCTGGCCGCCCACCACGGCGATCCCTCCGGCACGACGCCGGAGCAGCTTGAGCGCGATCTCTTCGGCCCCGTGCCCTGGATCACGGCGCTTGTCGCCGAAGGCGAGCAAGGGCTGATCGGCTACGCCATCCTCGTGCCGCTCTACAAGGCGCAGGAAGGCCAGCGCGGCATGGACCTGCATCATCTCTTCGTGCGCGACGGCCATCGCGGCCATGGCGTTGGGCAGCATCTCGTCGACCGCGCCCGCGATATCGCCCGCAAGGCCGGCTGCAGCTACCTTTCGGTCGGCGCCGCAACAGGCAATTTCCAGGCCCACCGCTTCTACGAAAACATGGATTTCAAGCCGCGGCCGGTCACCGGCATGCGTTACCTGCAGGCTCTCGCCTGATGCCGGCCTTTAAGAGGATCGCCATCCGATATTGATTTTTAGAGTGTTTCTGGTTTTGCGCATTCCGGACGAAAAACCGATGCGTATTTGGAAATGCTTCAGTGATCGATGGCGATCCCGCGGCCTGCAAAGAACCTCTCGAACACCTCCAGCGGCATCTCCGCGTTCTCGCGCGTCGCATCGACGTGGCCGGAGGGATTGTGGAAGCGGATGCTATTTCCGTCGACGGCCGTCACCAGCACGAGATGGCCGCCCTTGGCCGGTGGCTCGGTCTCTGGCCAGCGAATCGAATGATGCACCGACGCGATGAAAAACTCCGACTGCATGAGGATATCGGCGATATCAGCAACGGAAATCCCGGTAACCACCCGGGCAGCCAGATTGAAGCGATCCCGCACGAAGGGAACGAACGGCGCGTAGATCAGCCCCTTGATCCTGCCATCCACCTCCTCGACATAGCCGCCATACTCCCTGCAACCCATGGCCAGATCCATGATCGGGATGATTTTGCCGGTGCGGGCCGCGAGCACCATTTTCAAGCATGCCATACCGCAAAGATTGCCGGCCCAGCGGGCATAATCCTCGACGGTGCTTGCGCCGGATGACGCCCAGAGCGGGTCCTTCAGCAAGGCCGATTGCGCGCCCTCGGCGACGACCGCCAACGTCATGTCAGGCGTTTCCCATTGGGTGAAATAAGGAACCTTCCGCGCCACCCTTGCGTCCACGACCACCCTCTCCCGTTGCCGAATCCCGTGGCTACAAGCTTGACCGGAAATGCGCTAGAAAAATGGCCGTCGACTTCGATCTGCAACTGGAGGTGCGCCTTGGAACAACGGTTCACATTTGACGGCGTCGCCAGCCTCTACAATACTTCCCGCCCGCTCTATCCCGATGCGCTTTTTGCCGATGTCATCGATTTTGCCGGGCTGGAAGCCAAGGATCAGGTCCTCGAAATCGGCTGCGGCACCGGACAGGCGACAGAGGGCTTTGCCCGCCACGGCCTCTCCATTCGCGCGCTTGATCCCGGCGCGGAACTGATTGCAGTTGCGCAGGAAAGATTGGCGGAATTTCCGCGAGTGCGATTCGAGCAAACCACCTTCGAAGCATGGCCGGGTAAGCCGGAGAGCTTCAGGCTGATATTCGCGGCACAATCCTTCCATTGGGTTTCGCCGGAACTGCGCTTCGCTGCGACGGCCGCCCTTCTCGCGCCGGAAGGAACACTCGCCGTCTTCGGCAATGTGCCGATGAAGCCGGAACCGCCACTATCCGACAAGTTCGTGGGGATCTACGCCCGCCATGTCCCGCAGCTTGCCGGCCCGCCCGTGGAGGCATGGTATCTGCCTGATGGCCCTTTTGCTCGGGAGCTGCCGCAGTCCGACCACTTCGAAGCTCCGGTGCACCACTCTTATTCCTGGAGCCGGTCGCACACGGCGCAGAGCTATACTGATCTTTTGCGCACGCTTTCAAGCTACCGGCTTTTGAGCGAGGATCGGAGAGAAGCGCTGCTTTTCGAACTTGCCGATGCCATCAACGCGCATGGCGGCGTATTCGAATTGCATTATGAAACCCATCTCTATCTCGCCAAGCGCTCGGGCGCGACCTGAACACCAGGCCTATTTCGCCGGCAGTGCCTTCAGGTAGGCCGCGATCGCCTCGCGGTCGGTTGCCGGCAGATGGGCGATGTTCTGCTGGACTTCGGCCATCGAGCCACCGGCGGAGTCGTAGTCCGGGGTGAAGCCGGTTTCAAGGTAGTTGGCGATGTCGCCGGCGCTCCAGCTGCCGATGGCCTTCGAGCCGGGCCTGATATCGGGGATCTGGCCCTTGCCTTCCGGATTGGGCGCACCCGCCAGCCATTGGCCGCTCACAAAGCCGCCGAGGCTATCGCGCGGCGTGTGGCATTCGCCGCAATGGCCTGGCCCTTCGACGAGATATTGCCCGCGCTTGACCTTCTCGTCGGCACTGGCGAGCACGATACGCGGCTGGTCGTTGAGATAGAGGAACTTCCAGCCGCCCAGCGCCAGCCGGATGTTGAAGGGAAAGGGCAGCTCATGCGGCGGAGCGACATTGTCGCTCTTCGGCAGCGTCTTCAGGAAGGCCCAGAGATCGTTGATGTCCTTGTCGCTCATGCGGGTATAGGAGCCGTAGGGAAAGGACGGGTAGAGGTGCTCGCCGTTTTTACCGACGCCGCGCTTCATGGCGTTGCCGAAATCGGCAAGCGTCCAGCTGCCGAGCCCGGCTTTCTCATCCGGCGAGATATTCGGCACATGGAAAGTACCGAAGGGGCTCGTCAGCGCGAGACCGCCTGAAAGCACCAGCTTGGCATCACCCTGCGCGCCCGGAGCCGCATGACAGCTCGTGCAGCCGCCTGCCCAGAAAACCATCTGACCGTTCTTGACGTCAGGATCACCGAGATTGGCCCAATGGCTCGCTGGCAAAGGCGATGGCGCGGTGATGACGTAAAATGCGCCGCCGCCGAGGATGATCACGCCGAAAAGGCAAAGCAACCATCGAATAAACCGCGCCATCACGCACCCCAAGCCTTAGCTCTAAAACCAAAAGGCTCCGCACCGGCAGAACCGGTGCGGATGCCAAGATCGATTTCTAGACCTACCGCTTAATCCTTCTTGATGCGATAGGCCTGATGACAGGCGCCACAGCTGGCGCCGAGGGTCTTCAGCGTCGCGCCAACGGCAGCCTTATCGGCAGGGAGTTGGGCGAGCGCTGTCTCGGCATCGGTCGAAAGCTTGGCGGCATGCGCCTTGAAGTCATCGAGATTGTCCCAGATCTTCGGATTGACCTCGGGATCGGTCTTGTCGCTCTGCGGGTTGAACTGATCCGGGAAGGCCTTGGCCGTTTCGGCGATCGTCGTCAGCGACGCCTTGACGATATCGGCGTCATAGGGCTTGTCCCCCTTGGCGATCGCGCCGAGAGCTCCGGTGGCGCCGCCGATCTTCTTCATCATCCCGATGCGGGAGTCATGCGTGCCGTCGGCTGCGACGACCGAACCTAGTGCGATGCCGGCCAAAGCCGTCGCCATCACAATCGCTTTCCACTTCATTTCGTTCTCCTACCTCTCGGGTGTTCAAGACCGCGCATGCGGCCCGGCGCATGATTACGGCGACATGTTTGCCGGTTTCCTTTCCGGCAATGAAGTCACAAAGTGGTGAGAGCTGAGTGAAATCAGTGTCATGCCATCGACATACACATTCGCGGCGGCAACCCTCACGCCAGTTTCAGGCCCTCCCAGACGGTAAATGCCGATACCGCGACCAAAAGCAGCCCTGCAGCGCGGCCCGCAAAGGCGGTTGCTCTGGGATTGGCGACCAGCAGCTCGCGGCTGCGCCCGGCAGTGATGGCAAGTCCGCCATAGACGGCAAATTGCGTTGCGATGGTCATGGCTCCCATGATGACGGCCTGTATCCACATCGGCCCGTAATCCGGCTTTAGGAATTGCGGATAGACGGCGAAGATGAAGAGATAGGCCTTGGGATTTATGAGGCAAGTCACCGCTCCCTGCCGGAAGGCTTTCCAGGCGGAGCGGCTGCCGACCGGCCCTTCATTGCCCACGGTGATGGAGCTGCGCATCAGCGTGTAGCCGATGAAGGCCATATAGGCGCCGCCAGCGATCAGCAGCGGATTGAAGAGAACGGGCACGAAATGCATCAGCAGGCCGATGCCGACGGCGCCGTTCAGCGAGTGCACCGCACCGCCGAGCATGATGCCGCCTGTCGCGGCAAGACCGCGATTGCTGCCGCCGGTCAGCGAATTGGCAAGCACGAACAGCATGTCCATGCCCGGCACGATGATGATCCCTAAGAGAAGGATGAAGAAGAGCCAGAGATTTTCTGCGTAACCCATGTCAGTTGCCTATCGCCCTCTCCAGAGAGACAGGAGAGGAAATGGTTGATTTTCAAGTCGATAGGCAGTCTTATAAAATGAACCAACTGACGGGGTGTTGTCAGTAGCCTTCTTCTTTGGGGCAAGAAATGCGCAAGGCATCGCGCCTGTTCGAGATCATCCAGATCCTGCGGCTGGCCAAGCGGCCGGTGACAGGGGCCGATATCGCCGCCCGGCTGGAGGTGACGGTCCGCTCGGTCTATCGCGATATCGCGGCACTTCAGGCGATGCGGGTGCCGATCGAGGGCGAGCGAGGCATCGGCTATATCCTGCGGCCCGGCTTCGACCTGCCGCCGCTGATGTTTTCGATCGAGGAAATGGAAGCGATCGTGCTGTCGCTGGCGCTTTTGGAGCGCACCGGTGATGCCGAGCTGAAGCAGGCGGCCAAGCGCGTCACCGCGAAAATTGCCGGCGCCGTGCCACCGCCGCTGCGCCAGACGCTCGATGCCAATGCGCTGCATGCCTGGGGCTTTGCCGCACCTTCCGCCTCGGCGATCGATCTCTCGCTGGTGCGCCGCGCCATTCGCGACGAGGAAAAGCTGGATCTTGCCTATCGCGACGAACTCGGCCGCGCCACGGAACGCATCATCCGGCCGATCGCCCTCATCTATTATTCGGAGACCGCCAACATCGTCGCCTGGTGCGAATTGCGCCAGGCCATCCGCAACTTCCGTAGCGATCGGATCGAAGGCTGCGAGGCGACGGGATTGTGGTTCAAGGGCGAAGGTGATGGTTTGAGGCAAATCTGGGTGAACGGCTGGCAGATAAACACCTCAACCGCTGCCGGCTGAGGTGCTGCAGATCCCACAGATCTAACATTGCGAATTAAAGGACCATGCCACCCGAGGCTTCGATGCGCTGCCCGTTGACCCAGCGATTGTCGTCCGACAGCAGCGAGGCGATCATCGGGCCGATATCGTCAGGCAGGCCTGCGCGGCCGAGTGCTGTCATGGAAGCGACCATCCTGTTGACCTCGGGATTGTCGCGGACCATGCCGCCGCTGAAATCGGTCTGGATCGCGCCCGGCGCCACCGTGTTGACCGTGATGCCGCGCGGGCCGAGCTCCTTGGCAAAATAGCGCGTCAGTACCTCGACCGCACCCTTCATCGCCGCATAGGCCGACGAGCCCGGATAGCTGACACGAGCAAGGCCGGAGGAAATATTGACGATACGGCCGCCGTCGTTGATGTGCGACAGCAGCTTCTGCGTCAGGAAGAAGACGCCCTTGAGATGGATGTTGTAGAGCTTGTCGAACTCGGCTTCCGTCGTTTCAGCGATGGAGGCATGATAGGACGTGCCGGCATTGTTGACGAGGAAATCGAAACGATCGCGCGCCCAGCCCTTCTGCAGCACGCGGCCAACTTCGGCAACGAAAGCGTCGAAGGATGCAACGTCGCCGGTGTCGAGCTGTAAGGCTACAGCCTTTTGACCGAGCGCTTCGATCTCGGCAATGGCGCTATCGGCTTCTGCCTTATTTGCGTTATAGGTCAGGATTGTATCGACACCGCGCTGGGCAAGATGAATGGCGCTATTGCGGCCGAGGCCGCGGCTGCCGCCGGTGATGATCGCAATCTTTGTCTTTGATTTATCGGTATTTTCGGTCGTCATTGCCGTTCTCCAGGGAATGTTTGGTGACCGGAATCTACGCCTGCGGAACCATTTCCCTGAATGCCGGAACTCGCGAATTTCTTGCCTATTCCTCCAACTGCCTTGTTCGCTGCTGCCCCGCTGCTATGATGCCGCAGTGGCACTTTCCCCGGAGACCACCAATGTCCTCAGCCCTTAAAGATGCGATCACACAATTTATCGAAGCCAATGACGGCGGCGACAATGGCGTCTTTCCCACGGGCATCGATGGCCTGCTGATCATGCGCTCGACCGAGCCGAAAATGCCGCATGCGATGATCTACCGACCGGCGCTCTGCGTCATTCTGCAGGGCGCGAAGCAATTGATGCTGAATGACAGAGTGATCTATTATGCCGAGATGCAGGCGCTCATCATCAGCATCGAGCTGCCTGCAGCCGGTAGAGTGGTCCAGGCGAGTGTCGAAAAACCCTATATGGCCATCTCCCTGGAATTCGATGTTGGCATGATGCGTGAGGTGATGGAACAGCTCGACAAGCCGCCGAAACCAGCAGGCGGCGCGCAGCTTGGCATCTTCGTCGAGAATCTCGGCAATGAGCTTGCCGATTGCCTGGTACGATTGACCCGACTGCTGTCGCACCCGAGCGCCATTCCAGTGCTCTATCCGGCGATCATGCGGGAAATCTGCTTTTGGCTGCTCACCGGCCCCAATGGCGGCGAGGTCTGCAAGCTGGTGCTGCCCGATGGCCAGACGCGGCGCATTGCGGACGCCATCCGCCTGTTGCGCGACAATTTCACGGAGCCGGTGCGCATCGAGCAGCTGGCCGCTGTCGCACGCATGAGCCCCTCTTCCTTCCACCAGCATTTCAAGACGCTGACCTCGATGACGCCGCTGCAATATCAGAAGCAGATGCGGCTGCTGGAAGCCCGCCGCCTGATGGTCGCCGGCCACGCCAATGTGGAGAGTGCTGCCTATCGCGTCGGCTACGAAAGTGCCTCGCAGTTCAGCCGCGAATATACCCGCATGTTCGGCACGCCGCCGAAAAGGGACGTGACCGAGATGCGGATGGCGGCGGAATAATAACAGGTCAACTCTCGGTTTTGCGCGCCGCTAAAGAGCAATCGCGGTCACCAACAGAATAAAAGCCAGTAATCCCAAGACCGCTCGCGCGGCATGCGACCATTCCCAGAGATCACGCAGCATGGTCCAGTCCGCCTCGGCATCAGCCTCGATCCGATGACCGCCGACTGGAACGTAGGAAAAGAAGCCTGTGCCCAACCCTTTCAGCTCGGCATCCTTGAGCCAGAAATTGTTTACGGGCTGTATCAGCAACCAAAAGACGGCATGCATGGCAGCCATGGCAGCAAAAGCCGCGGCAAACAGCCAGAACGCGATGATGTTGGCTGGCGTCAGGAACAGGAGAAGCAGAAGCAAAAGAGTGCCGATCGGCTCGGCAACGCCGCCGATCGTGAATCCGGGATAATAAATTCGCTGAACCGTCATATAGTCTTCTTTCGACAGTCGCATTTTACCCGGCAGCTCCAGCAGATGTGCCAGCGCCAGTGCCATGGCAACTGCCACGACCATGATTGTCAGAATTTGCAATACCGGAAACATCGGCTCCGCCTCACAGCAGCCTCAGTTCCTAAACTTTCAACGTTGCGGATCGTTCCCCCTGTCAAATCATCCAAGGGATTCATCAAGCGCCTGACAGCGCCAGCACCCGGCTATCCTCGCGTCCGAAGCCCATGACCTCCAGCCGATCATTGTAGACGGCGACGATCGCATAGGCGCTCGTATCTTCGGTATCGACCATGCCCTTAAAGTTGACGAAGTATGTGCCACCCGACACTCCGAAGTTGCCGGCGTGATTGTGGCCATTGAGGTAGGCGACGACATGCTCGTGCTCCGCCAGAAGCGCCAGCAAGCGGTCGCTGTTCAGGGCGTTATGGGCATTATCCGGGAAGATCGGATAGTGGTTCATGACTATGACCTTCTCGCCCGCCGCCTTTGCTTCCCTGAGCTTTGCAGCAAGCCAGTCATATTGTGTGTCGCCTATCGCTCCGTTCCATCGCTGGCCATTGAGCGCGCCGGTGCTCTCCAGCACCCGCATCATTTCCTTTGCCTCCTGCCGTCGAGGATCACCTTCCGGCGGGGCAAAGACGCTGATTTCATTGCCGTCGAGAGCAATGAAGCGATAGCCGGAATGGCCGAAATCATAATAGGCGGACGGCATGCCCACGCGTGCCGGCACCGTGCTGAGATGTTCCGATGCCACGGCGAAATCGTGATTGCCGAGGAGAAAGTGCTTGCGATGACGCAAGGCTTCGTAGACGGGCAGAATGGCGTCGAAGCTCTTCCATTCACGATCGATGATGTCACCGAGCGTGACGACGAAGGCGAGATCGTGCCGATTGAACTCCTCAATTGCATCCCGAAGCTTGTCGAGGCTCTTCGCCGGATAGCGATTGAGGGTGAGATTGGGCGCGAGATCGGCATATTGCGGATCGGCGATGACACCGAAGCGGAAAAGCGGCGCTGATGGCATTCAGCCTCCTGTGGCGATCTCCTGAGCCGTCATGCGGCACACAGATATATCAACAAGGCTGCTCATAAGAAAACACCCGACGCCAGGAAGACGCCGGGTGCGAAAGCCAGCCTATGCGGCGAACCTTACTTCGTAGCGGCTTCGTAGCGCTCCAGGACGTAGTCCCAGTTGATCAGGCTGTCGATGAAGGCTTCGAGGTACTTCGGACGCAGGTTGCGGTAATCGATGTAGTAGGAGTGTTCCCAGACGTCGACGCCGAGGATCGGGTCGGCGCCGTGGACGAGCGGATTTTCGCCGTTCGGGGTCTTGGAGATTTCGAGCTTGCCGTTCTTGACGGAAACCCATGCCCAGCCCGAGCCGAACTGAGTGGCGCCGGCAGCCGCAAAATCGGCCTTGAACTTGTCGTAGCCGCCGAGATCGGAGGCAAAAGCCGCTTCGAGCTTGCCCGGCAGTTTGTTGCCGCCGCCGCCCTTCTTCATCCACTTCCAGAAATGGATGTGGTTGTAGTGCTGGGCTGCATTGTTGAAGAGGCCTGCATTGGTGCCGAAGGACTTCTTCACGATTTCCTCGAGCGACAGATCGGCAAGACCTGCTTCCGCGGCGAGCTTGTTGCCGTTGTCGACATAAGCCTTGTGGTGCTTGTCGTGGTGATACTCAAGGGTTTCACGCGACATGAAGGGCGAAAGGGCGTCGTAATCATATGGAAGTTCAGGCAATTCGAAAGCCATGGTCATATCTCCTCTTGGCAAAAAATTGCGTCGGCAGGTGAACCGGAACATAGGAGCGGTCGCCTGGAAGGGCAACCGGCGACATGCCAAAAAAGTTGCACTCGGGAGTAAAAATTGCCCTATTTTTGAATTAGATATAGCATAGACTTAGAAATGAACCTTGCTGTATATGATGATGCCCGAATACGGGGCGAACTGCTGCACCGAAATGTCGACAAGGCAGGTTGCCGAGGCTAGGTTTGCGGATCTCATTCGGTGATGAGGAATGTCGGTGACGATCGCCTGTTTGCACACAGCCGAAAGCAACATCGCCGTCTATGAAACGGCGGCGAAGGCACTTGGATTGCCTGAGGGGATGCTGCGTCATCACATCCGCGCGGATCTTCTACTTGCCGCCGAAAAAGTGGGGCGCCTGACGGATGAGATCTCTGCCGAAACGGCGGCCCTCCTCTGGCATCTGGCAGAGGATGCCGATGCCGTCGTGCTCAATTGCTCGACACTCGGTCCGGCAGCATTGAAGGTCGCTGCCGGTGCCGAGGCACCGATCATCCGGGCTGATGCGATGCTGGCCGAGCAAGCGGTCAAGGCAGGCGGCAAGGTTATCGTGTTGTGCACCGTCGAAACGACCATCGCCCCGACGACCGCACTTTTCGAAACAGCGGCTAAGGCGACGGGTGCTGAAATCGAGGTTCGGCTGGTGCCGGGTGCATGGGCGCACTTCCGCGAGGGGGATCTCCGGGCCTATCTCACCTCGATTGCCGAGGCGGTGAAAGCGGTCAGCGGCGAAGGCGCTGTCACGATCGCTTTCGCTCAAGCCTCGATGACCGATGCTGTTTATCTTCTTCCGGCAAACTGCCCGAAACCTATGACCGGTCCGGCGGCCGCACTTGCCGCGGCAATGGCGAAGACCACGGATAGCTGAAGCGTTACAGGTTGCGCCCGAAATAGACGTTGACCTCAGCAATGCGGTCGCCGGCAAAGCGGATGAGCTCCACATTGCGAAAGCTGGCACCATCCATCTTCTCGGCGCGATAGCCGACGATCACGTCGTCACCATCCGCGACCAGATGTTCGATATGAATGTCGCGGAACACCTTCTCCTTCGGCCAGCAGTGCTCGAAATAGCGTTTTCGGTCGATGTGATCGTCGCGCGGGCTGGAAAAGGTGAAATCCTGGGTCAGCATCGGGTCGACGATATCGGGATGCTGAGCGACATAGGCTGCAAACAGCCGTTTGACCGTATCGCAACGGGCATTTTCGAGAGAGTTCATAATCTGCTTCCTCCTTTGCATCAGCGCAGCTTTTGATCCGCCAACCATTAACTGATTGCGTAACGCAATCAGTTTTATAATATCAGTCGGGCGAACCGACAAGGCGCTTTGCAGACTTGGCATTGCCGCCTGTGTGGTCCAAACTCTGCCGCACTCCCAATCAGCAGAAAGCCATCGCAGTGCCCGAGGCTCATCACTCCATGTTGGAAAAGCTGCGCCGCCTGGCGGCAAAGGACAATCGTCCGGCGGGCGAACCGACCGGCATCGGCAGCTATTCCACACTTTTCACCTTCGTCACGCGCGAACGCGAGCGCATTGCCGGCTCGGCCTTTTCACAGGTTTCAATCGTCGCCATCCTCGAAGGTTCCAAGGAAATCGTCAGCATGGGACGACAGCGACATTTTGCGGCCGGTACGGTGCTCGTGCTGCCGGCAGGCTGGAGCGGCGATGTCGTCAACGACCCCGATCCGCAGACAGGCTTCTATCGGGCAATCTTCATCACCTTCCCCGAGGAATTGACACGCCGTGCAGCAAAAGCCTTTCCGCCTGCGCAGCCCGTATCGCAGATAGACTTGCCGCTCGATCCGCTGCTGGCTGCCGCGATCAACCATGCCGGCGAAGGCATCGCCGGCGGCAATATGCCGATCCCGCTGATCGAGCACAGGCTTCTCGAAATCCTTATGGTGCTCGGCATGCGCGGTGCCCTGCCCGGTTCGCCGGAGACCACAGCCGAGGCGGTGCGGGCGCTGGTGCGCTGGCAGCCGGATCGAGCCTGGACAGCCGATCTCATCGCCGCCGAGCTCGGCACCAGCAACGCCACGCTGCGCCGCCGCCTGTCGCGCGAGGGCGCCTCCCTGCGAGAGGTGCTGGTAAGCGAGCGCGTGGCGCTGGCCACGACCCTTCTCGCCGAGGACGGGCTATCGCTGCGGGAAGCCGCGCTTGCGACAGGCTATCGCTCGCCCCGACGCTTTGCCGATCGACTTCGCAGCGCGTGAGCGTTTGCGACAGCATTTTGAGCGTTTGCGTGCGCCGACGCTCGGCACGAATTTGTTAGACCCTGCCCTCGAAGCTCACAGGAGCGAACCGCGAAAGGGCAACATCATGAAAACCATGCTCAACCTTCTGAACGCCACCGTCATCGCAGCAGTTGTCGCCACCCCGGCCCTATCGGCCGATCTCAAGGTGGCGTTTCCAAAGAGCAATGACCGGACGCTGCTGCCGGAAAACGCCTCCTGCATTTCGACATCTTCAGACAAGTCGGCACCCGGCCCCAACAAGAGCCTTGCCGTTTCCTGGTCGAAAGGGCCGAAGGGCACGCGATCCTATGCGTTGACGATGGTCGACCCTGACGTGCCCACCGATTTCTCGCTGTTCAACAAGGCGGACAAGACCATCCCGAAGGATTTCAAGCGGATGGAATTCGTTCACTGGGTGCTGGCCGATATTCCTGCGTCGCGCACCAGCCTTGCCGAAGGCGCGGACGGAAACGGTCCTTCAGCCAATGGCCTGCCGCTCGAACGCACGGCCTATGGACGCCGCGGCCAGAATGGTGCCGGCGGCGGCAATTTGAAGGATGGGCCGCATGGCGGTTATATGGGCGCCTGCCCACCCTGGAATGACGCGCGCATTCACAGCTATCACGTCACCGTCTATGCGCTCGATGTCGACCGACTGAACCTGCCGGATCTCTTCACCCGCGCCGATCTGCTTGCCGCCGCGAAAGGCCATATCCTCGCATCGGGCAGCAAGGAACTGTTTTACACATTGAATGCAAAGGCCGAGAAATGACCGAGACGAGATGGGATGCAGCAGCACCGGCCGAGCCGGAAACCACCCATTGGATGCGGAACCTGATCATCTGCCTCGTCGGCTCGTTCACGACGATCGTGGCGATGACGCTGCTGCTCCCCTTCCTGCCGCTCTATGTCGAGGAACTCGGCGTGAGCGACAAAGCCGCGATCGTGCAATGGTCCGGTATCGCCTATGGCGCCACCTTCTTTGCCGCCGCCTTCGTCGCGCCGCTCTGGGGACGGCTGGGCGATATATACGGCCGCAAGCTGATGCTGATCCGCGCCAGCCTCGGCATGACAGTCGCCATCTCGCTGATGGGCATGGCCGGCAATGTCTGGCAGCTGGTGGCGCTGCGCCTCTTCACCGGTCTTGCCGGCGGCTATGCCTCGGGTTCGATGGTGCTGGTGGCAGCGCAAACGCCGAAGCATCGCTCGGCATGGGCGCTGGGCACGCTATCTGCCGGCATCATGGCCGGCAATCTCGTCGGACCGCTGATTGGAGGCGCGCTGCCGCCTGTTATCGGCATTCGCGGCACCTTCCTGCTGGCCGGCGGCGTGATCTTCCTGACCTTCCTGGCGACGACCTTCCTGATCAAGGAGGAGAAGTCCACGGCACGGAAGAAGG
The DNA here is from genome assembly GCF_009176305.1 of Martinezella dioscoreae. Lineage (GTDB taxonomy): Bacteria > Pseudomonadota > Alphaproteobacteria > Rhizobiales > Rhizobiaceae > Rhizobium > Rhizobium dioscoreae. The sequence goes on from NZ_BLAJ01000003.1 coordinate 330,897, forward strand.
CTGCGAAGGCCAGCGGCAGCTGGGCCTCCATTCCGGACAAACGCCCCGTCGTCGCCATGCTGTCGCTCGGCCTCTTGCTGATGCTCGCCAATATGTCGATCGAGCCGATCATCACAGTCTATGTCGCGCAGTTCGTCACAGACGTCAAAGTGACGATGGTCTCCGGCGTCGTCATGGCGGCCGCTGCGTTCGGCAGCATCCTGTCGTCCTCCTGGCTCGGCAAGCTCGCCGACCGCATCGGCTACTGGAGCGTCATCATGGCGGCGCTTGCTGTTGCGGCGCTGCTGCTGATACCGCAGGCTTTCGTGAGCTCGGCCTGGCAGTTGATCGGCCTGCGTTTCCTGATGGGCGTGGCGCTCGGCGGCCTTCTGCCCTGCATCACCGCCGTTATCCGGCATAATGTTCCCGATGCGGCGACGGGCAGCATTCTCGGGCTCTCCATCTCCTCGCAATATGTCGGCCAGGTGGCAGGCCCAGTCCTGGGCGGCTTCGTCGGCGGCCATATCGGCATGCGCGCCGTGTTCCTCGGAACCTGCGTGCTGCTGGCGATCGGCGCTGCCTATTGCTGGTGGGTCAGCCCGAAGAAGGAAGCGGAATAACTCAGCCGCTACCTGCAAACACGGGCATTGAAGATCAGAATTGCCGCGTGATCGTCGCGATCCCGCCCGAGCCAGATTGAGCTCAAATGTGCTTTTGCTATTCTCCCGTGATTGACAGTTGTGGAGATCCGCCATGGCGCTTCCAAGCTTCGAAACCGAGAGACTGATCCTTCTGCCTCGCGTCATGGCCGATCTTGACGATTGCATCGCCATGGATCGCGACCCAGAGGTAACGCGCTTCATTCCCGGCCCGTGGCACGATGCCGTGGCACATCGAACCTTCGTGAAAGGTCGGATCGAGGCGAGTTTCGGTGATGGTCTCGGATATTGGTCAATCCGCGCCAAAGAAAGGCCTAAGCAATTCCTCGGCTGGATATTGCTGATACCCGCCGACGCCGTCGGGCCTGATATCGAGATCGGATGGCGGCTGAACAGGCGTGCCTGGGGCAAGGGTTATGCGACGGAGGCGGCAAGGCCGGTTCTCGCCCATGCCTTCCAGACACTCGAACTCGATCGCGTGATTGCCGATATCGCCCCTGGAAATGCGGCGTCCGTCCGCGTTGCGCAAAAGCTCGGTCTGTCGCAGCCGCGCCAGACCACCTATCACGATGAGCCCTTTGCTTCGTACAGCGTGACGAGAGCCACCTTCGAGGCTGAGCTTACGAGGCAGTGACCCCATGCCTCGCGTCAAGGCCGACCGCAGATAAAATCGACCCCAGAACGCGCTATCGCCTCCAGCGTTTCGCGCTTATCGCCTGCACGCGCTCGAACGGCAAGCGAATGCATGACAGCGGATGCCAGCTTTGCGAGAGTTGCAGCATCCGCTTCAGCCGGAAGCTCGCCCCGCTCAACCGCAAGCTCCATGCGTTCCTTGATCGCATCGTCGAATTCATTCAAGCTGCGGCGCAATACCTCCCGTACTCGATCATGCTGAATAGCCTCCGCCGTGGCCGTGCTGATCAGGAAGCAGCCACGCGCCGCGGTCTCGCCATGCAGGTATATTTTCAGAGCCTCGGCATAGATGCGCGCGAGATTCTCCCGCAGCGTGAGGGCCGGGTTGAGCGCCTCAGACAATATATCGAGACTGTCCTCGCGATAACCTTCCAAGGTGTCAAGATAGAGGTCCTCCTTGTCCCCGAATGCTCCGTAGAGGCTCGGCCGATTGAGTTTCGTCGCAGCGCTCAAATTATCCAATGAGGCCGCCGAGAATCCTCTGTCCCAGAAAACCTCCCGTGCCTGCCCAATGACAGCTTTCGCGTCAAAAGCGCGTGGACGGCCCTGCTTCTTCTCGCTCTTCATATTTTATACTACTTCGCACAAAAATCTTGACCGGATGCATTTTATGCGAAATGGTACAAATATTCAATGGATGCCGACGCCATACCTCGCGCCTGCATCGAAAAGGAGAGAGACCCATGAAACTCTACATGCACGCCGCCGCTTGCTCTTTGTCGCCGCACATCGTTTGTCGGGAGTTGGGGCTGGATGTTGAACTGGTCGAAGTTGATCGAAAGACTCATCGGACGAGTTCGGGCGAGGACTACTTTGCCATCAACGGGAATGGCTACGTGCCGGCATTGATGCTCGATGATGGGAGAGTGCTGACCGAAGGTCCTGCCATTGTGCAATTCCTCGCGGAGTGTTCACCGGAGGGATCGCGCCTCCTGCCGGAGGCCGGAACCTATGCCAGAAGCCAGGTTCAATCCTATCTGAATTTCATCACTGCCGAACTTCACAAGCCAATGGCGATGCTCTTCAACGCCGCTTATGAAGGTGCTCATGCCGGCATTCATGAACTGGTATGCAAGCGACTTGATTGGCTAAACAGCCAGCTCGTCGGCCCCTATCTGACCGGTGACGATTTCACGGTCGCCGACGCCTATCTCTTCGTCTGCTTGAACTGGTCGCCGTGGATCAAGATCGACATCGCACGGAGGCCAGCGTTACAGGAATTCATGGCTCGCGTCAGCGCAAGACCGAGCGTCCGCCACGCGCTCCACGCCGAAGACCTTGAGGCTTTCGAGACTGATGGCGTTTTCTTCGCGCCGCGATCCTACCTTGCTTCGGCAGGTCGTGTAGGAACACCCGTGCGGCCATGAACGGCCGCACTCTTCTGCATGCCCTTCTCCTTGCCAGAAGGGTTTATTCCTCGCTGGCGCTACGGCCGTGTGCCCAATCCATATAGAGTTCCAGCGCCTTGCGGGCGACCGGCCCCTCCTGAAATTCGCGGTCGTCCAGGCGGTTGACGCTGACGACCTTGGAATAGTTGCCGGTCGTGAAGATCTCATCGGCCGTCATGAACTGTTCGACGGACAGAGTTTCCTCGCGCACATCGAAGCCCTCCTGGCGTAGCAGGCTGATGACGCGGGCGCGGGTGATGCCAGCAAGGAAGGTGCGGTTGGCAACCGGCGTATAGACGATACCATCCTTGACCATGAAGACGTTGGACGATGCCGTTTCGACGACATTGCCGTTCATGTCGCGCACCAGCGCATTGTTGAAGCCGCGACCCCTCGCCTCCAGGATCATGCGGCCGCTATTCGGATAGAGCGAGCCGGCCTTGGCGTCGGTCATCGCCGTTTCCGGCGACGGACGGCGGAAGGGCGAGACAGTCAGCGTGATGCCGCCGGTGCCGCCGAGCGGCGCCTCGAACAGGCAGAGGGCGAAGCGCGTCGATTCCGCATCGACGGCGACGACGCTGCCCGGCGAGCCGTGCTCACCCCAATACATGGGCTTGATGTAGATCGGCGTCTTGCCGTCGAATCTTTTGATGCCTTCCCAGGCGAGCGCTTCGATCTCCTGCGAGGTCTTGACCGGCTTCAGCCCCATGGCTACGGCCGAGCGATTGATGCGCTGGCAATGGAGATCGAGATCGGGCGCGATGCCATCGAACCAGCGGGCGCCATCGAACACGGTCGAGCCGAGCCACATGGCGTGCGAGGTCGGCCCGATCAGCGGCGGATTGCCGGAAAGCCATTCTCCTTCGACATAGGTCCAGGTGGCGGTGCGGGGTGACGTATCGACGGACATGGGGGGTTCCTCTCCTAAAACAGTTCAGCTCACGGGATCTCTGAACCGCTCTACCTTTTTGTTTTCTCGCAATTCCGGGCGCAAAACGGCTTCGTACTTTTGCTGGATGCTCCGGGTGGCGGAGAGCAAATAACCGTGCAACCCAAGGGTCAAGCAGAAACTGCGCGGCAAAATCCATTTGCAACAAAGCGCTTGATATCGCATTCATAACGCAATTTTCATGCGTCGAAACAACAACTTGACGAATGGGTCCATCAGCAAAAGTGATGAACCATAGGGATCGTCAGGAGAGAGGGAGAACTCCCATGAAAGCGATGTATTACGAGGCCTTCGAGGCAACACCCGAAATCCGCACCCTGCCCGACCCGACACCCGGTGAAGATGGCGTGGTCATCGCCGTCGGCGCAACCGGCCTTTGCCGCAGCGACTGGCATGGCTGGATGGGTCATGATCCAGATATCAAGCTGCCGCACGTGCCGGGCCACGAGCTCGCCGGCAAGGTCGTGGCAACCGGGCGCGGCGTCGTCCGTTTCAAGGTCGACGATCGCGTCACCGTTCCTTTTGTCTCCGGCTGTGGCCACTGCGCCGAGTGTCACTCCGGAAACCAGCAGGTCTGCCCCAGCCAATTCCAGCCAGGCTTCACCCATTGGGGTTCCTTTGCCGAATATGTCGCAATCGACTATGCCGACACCAATCTCGTGCACCTGCCAGAATCTGTCGATGATGCGACGGCGGCAAGCCTCGGCTGCCGTTTCGCCACCTCCTTCCGTGCCGTTGCCGATCAGGCCAAGACGCGCCCCGGCGAATGGATCGCTGTCCATGGCTGCGGCGGCGTCGGGCTGTCGGCGATCATGATCGCCAGCGCGCTCGGCGCCAATGCCATCGCCGTCGACATTTCCGACGAAAAGCTCGCCTTTGCCCGCGAATGCGGCGCGGTCGCGACGATCAATGCGGCTGAGGTCGCGGATGTGGCGGAGGCGGTGCGCGAGATCACCAAGGGTGGCGCCCATGTCTCGATCGATGCGCTCGGCCATCCCACGACCTGCTTCAATTCCATCAAGAACCTGCGCCGGCGCGGCCGGCATGTGCAGGTCGGCCTCATGCTCGGCGATTATGCGACGCCGCAGATCCCGATGGCGCAGGTCATCGGCCATGAACTCGAGATCTACGGCAGCCACGGCATGCAGGCCTGGCGCTACGATGCCATGCTCGACATGCTCGCCGCCGGCAAGATCGCGCCGCAGAAGCTCATTGGCCGCAGGATCAGCCTGGAAGACGCCGTTCCGGCGCTGATGACGCTTGATAAGGCCGAGGGCAAGGGCATCAGCGTCATTACACGGTTCTGATACATCCCGGTGCTATGCGCATCGGGAAAACGGCAATCCAGGAAGAGGGTATGCCCATGGCATGGTCTGCTGGCCAATATGTGAAATTCGAGGATGAACGCACGCGTCCGGCGCGCGACCTCTTGGCGCAGGTGCCGCTGCAGCATGTCGAGCGAGCGATCGATCTCGGTTGCGGCCCTGGCAATTCGACCGAGCTGATCGCCGAACGATATGGCATTGCCGATGTCTCCGGCCTCGATAGCGACGACAATATGCTGGAGGCCGCTCGCAAGCGCATGCCCGGCACGCACTTTGAAAAGGCCGATCTCGCCACATGGCGGCCGGAAGAACCCGTCGACCTGCTTTTTGCCAATGCCGTGTTTCAGTGGTTGCCCAATCATCTCGACATCCTCGACCACCTGATGGACGGGCTGAAGCCTGGCGGCGTTCTTGCCGTGCAAATGCCCGACAATCTCACCGAACAGAGCCATCTGATGATGGAGGAAACGGCCAAGAATGGTCCTTGGAGCGAGGCCTTTGCGAAGAAGAGCGTACGCCGCAATCCCCTGCCCGCGCCCTCGGTCTATTACAACAGGCTAATCGGCAAATCGGCCCGGGTCGATATCTGGCACACCAACTACAATCACGTGCTGGAAAACGCGGCAGCCATTGTCGAATGGGTGAAGGGCACGGGCTTGCGCCCCTATCTCGACCATGCCGGCGCCGAGCATCGCGATGCCTTTGCCGCCGAATATCTGAAGCATATCGAGCAGGCCTATCCGCCGCTTGTCGATGGCAAGGTGCTGTTGCGCTTTCCGCGGCTCTTCCTGGTCGCGGTGAAGAAATAGGATATTTATCAGCCGCGAAATGCCGACTGACGGCGGTGCGTCGATCCCATCGACAACCGGCATCGGCCCGCGCTAGAACACCCACAGCCAAAGCTGAAACAGCAATAGCTCCGAGGAGATAGTCGATGTCGTCCAGAAGCCCCGAATATGGCCGCCAGAAGGAGATGCGCGCATGACCACCCCCGACGTCGCACCGGCTCCGCCGCTGACATTCGTGATCTTCGGTGCTGCCGGCGACCTTACGCGGCGCCTGCTGATCCCAACGCTGATCAACATGACCCGCAGCGGGCTTGTCGGCGAAGACCTGCATATTCTCGGCATCGGCATCGAGACCGGCGGCGTCGACATGCTGCTGGATCGGCTGGAATCATTTCTGAAGACCTCCGGCGATATGGACGATCCGGAGCGGCAGGCCGCATGGCAGAGCCTGCGCAAGCGCATTAGCTACATCTCTGGCGATTTCACCCAGAACGGCGTCTACAAGGAGATTTCGGATTATCTCTCGCATGCGCCGACCGCCAATGCAGCCTTCTATTTCGCCGTGCCGCCGCGCTTCTTCGGCGATATCGCCGAGAAACTCTCCGAAAACGGGCTGATGAACGAGGCGACCGGCGCCTTCCGCCGCATCGCGATCGAAAAGCCCTTCGGCCACGATCTTGCTTCGGCACAGGCTTTGAATGCGCGGCTGCTGAACCATGTGTCCGAAAGCCAGATCTATCGCATCGACCATTTCCTCGGTAAGGAAACGGTGCAGAACATCATGACGACGCGCTTCGCCAACATGATGATCGAGGCGCTGTGGAACAACAACTATATCGACCACGTGCAGATCACGGCGGCAGAGCTTGTGGATGTCGGCACGCGCGGTAAATTCTACGATGCGACCGGCGCGCTTCGCGACATGGTGCCGAACCATCTTTTCCAGCTGCTGGCGATGGTGGCGATGGAACCGCCGAACAGCTTCGATGCCGAATCCATCCGTAATGAGAAGGGCAAGGTGCTGAAGGCCCTGCGTGTTTACTCGCGGGAGGAGGCAATCAAGAATGGCGTGCGCGGCGCCTATACGGCCGGCCCGATTGCCGGCAGGGATCTGCCGGCCTTTACCCAAACACCCGATGTCGCCCCCGACAGCAACACTGAAACCTTCGTGGCGCTAAAGCTCTTCGTTGATACATGGCGCTGGGCCGGCGTGCCCTTCTACCTGCGCACGGGCAAGGCGATGAAGGCGCGCGATACGGAAGTGGTCATCACCTTCCGGCCGGTGCCCTTTGCCCAGTTCCCGCGCCACGAATCCCGCCCCGAGCTGCCGCCGAACAGGCTCATCATCCAGGTGCAGCCCGACGAAGGCCTCGACATGGAAATTTCGATCAAGTCACCGGGGCTGGTGCTGAAAACCGCGCCGGTTTCGCTCGATTTCCGCTATGCCGACAGTTTCGATATCGGCAAGCAGACCGGCTATGAAAGTCTGTTCTACGAACTCTTCGTCGGTGACCAGACGCTCTTCCAGCGCGCCGACGGCATCGAAGCCGGCTGGGCGGCCGTTCAGCCCTTCCTCGACCTCTGGGCAGAGGGCGGCAAACCCGATCCTTACGCCCCCGGCAGCACCGGCCCGGCCTGCGCCGACGAACTTATCGAACGCGACGGCCGCAAATGGCATGAGATCGATGGGACGCCGAAGGGCAGGAAGGTTTAGTATTGCCGGCTGGTCTGTGCGGCGAAGGCGCTCATGCCGACGCCGCAATCTGGACGGCCAGATCCTCGCCCATGAAGGGACGGTCCGCGGCGCCGCCCTGGCCATGGCCCATAGCCCATCGTTCAGGCCATGTGGTGCGCTCGAGACCGGTTGCCGACGCGCCCTTGAGCGAGCTCCACCCGTGGTCGGTCGGCATGCGAAAGAGCATGCCACCAGGCCCCATGCCTGCGTGCAGGGCAATATCTATATCGAATGTTCGGCCCGGAGCGAGATCAGGCCCGAACCAGTAATGCGGACTGCGGCCGGGATCGCGGCCAAGAATCAAAGTCAATGTCTGCCGGGAACCACGCAAGCCCAGCCACACGGGGGCGATCTCCTGGTTTTCGAAGGCGGAAAATAGCGTTTGTGCCGGTGCATGCATCTCGTCCGCCAAGCGTCCGGAGATCCGGAGGTGAACGATATAATTGTCGCCCTGGAGACCGCCAAAGTCGGCTTCGTTCAATCCGAGCGATAGATGTCGCAACGTCTTGGCCGATTTAAAAGGCCACTGCAGCCGCTCGCGAACGATGCCGTCGGTGTCGAGCACCTGATAGCGGAATCCGTCCGCGTCCAATGCGGCCTGAACACAATGGAGATACTCCACGCCTTCCGGCATCCGGTGCGCCGTCCCTGCTCCCGCCGTGCAAAGCTGCAGGACGCCGCGATGAACTTGAACGTCGAAAACCAGCATATGGCTGCAGACATAAGCCAGAACATCGGCGTCCACGAGAATATCCCAGAACGGCTTCGCATATTCGTGACCGATCTCCCGCTGGTATGTACCGGAATAGCCGTTGACGGGGAAAACAGGGTGATGACCCAGCACGATCTTATGCCTGGCATCGGAATGCGCCTTCAGCGTCGCTTCCAGCCATTCCGTCTCGACGTGCCCTTCGCCGCCCAACCCCGTCCACAACGTATGTACGAACACCAGCAGCAGATCATCGCGACGAACCCAGTAAGATAATCCCTCCTGCCCCGCTGGCCCGTTTTCGGGCAGCTGAAGGACTTCGCGGAAAATCCGCTCGCTCATCTCGTCATAGGTCGTGTGGTTGCCTGTCGTATGCCAAAGCGGCGTTTTGCTGCGATCGAGCCATACCATCTCACGATCAAGCCAATGCCGCCATTGCGCCCGCAATGCATCCGGATCGGCGGTTAGCCCGATGATCTCGTCACCCGGAAACAGAATGAATTCCGGGGGCGGATCGAGCCTGCGCAGGATCTGATTGACGCTGGCGAAAGTGCTTTCATGAAGGGCGCCAGGGATACCAGAACAGGCATCACCATAGAGGACGAACTGGTGACCGGACCTGCTTGGCATAAGGGCCGGGATAGGGCTGTCTGGCACGAAGCTGCCTCCTCAAAAACGACGGCCCTCGCCCAAGGGCGAAGGCCGAGATCGAAGTAATCAATGCTTAAACTGCGGAACGTACCCATGAAGTCAACGGATGAAACCGATGGCTATCCGCCAGTCGGCTCTCTCGTCATCAGGAGAACGCTTCTTCAGCCTCAAATGAACTGGTGCAGGCCCGGGACGGAATTGACGACCTGGTCGACCACCTCGTCGCCGGCATGCTGGCGAGCGGTTGCAATCGTTTCCTTGGCGAGCGAGCCGATTTCACCCATGCTGAGACCGCTGCTCATCAGCTGCTGGCCGAGTGCCATCAGGCCGCCGCCACCGCCGACTGCACTAAGCAAGCCGCCGAGCAGGCCGCCGCCACCCGTTTCCTCGCCGTTATATTGTGCAACGAGATCGGAGGCGCCCGGGATGGATTCGATCATCTTGGTGACGGGGCCATCCGGAGCTTCGCGCTGCAGGAAGCCGAGAATCATGCCGACGGCCTTTTCCGCGAGGTCGGGAGCGATGCCGGCTTTGGTCGCGATCTGATCAATAACTTCGTTCACTGTGGCCTCCTGCCTTTATAACGTTAACGTCAACGTAACTGAATGCAGCAACCGGCACAAGACGCCCCGGCGGCTATCATTCTACCAGAAGCGGAACCTCGACGCGAATGGTTGTCCCTCTTCACGCGAGTTCTTATAACAGTGTCAGGACAAATCGATGAATGGCCCTTGCAGCTTTCAAAAGCTGCTGTGCCGCCGCCCTAGAACCGGATGATTTCGGATCCAATCGATCCGAAATCATCCGGTTCTAGAATCATATAGGTAGAGCATGATGTCGTCTGAAAATCTGTGACATTTTTCGGCAGCATGCTCTGGAGCATTTCCGCTTTCCGGACGCAAAACCGCTTCGCACTTTTGCTGGAAGTGCTTTAAGGGAGACGACACCATGCCGCAGCAGGATGGACAGATTTTCGTCGGCGCGAGCCGCAATCCGGATGACAGCATCAACAAGGACGAGTTCCTGACGCTGAGATTCGGCAACCGTCATGGCCTCGTCACAGGTGCCACCGGCACCGGCAAGACGGTGACGCTGCAGGTTCTGGCGGAAGGATTTTCCAGGGCCGGCGTGCCCGTCTTCTGTGCCGACATCAAGGGCGATCTTTCAGGTATCGCCGTTAAGGGCGAGCCGAAGGACTTCCTGCTGAAGCGCGCCGAGGAAATCGGCCTGTCGCCCTATGAGTTCGACCAGTTCCCGGTGATTTTCTGGGACCTCTATGGGGAAAAGGGCCATCGGGTGCGCACCACCATCGCCGAGATGGGGCCGCTGCTGCTGGCACGCTTGATGGATGCGTCCGAGGCGCAGGAAGGCGTGCTCAACATTGCCTTCAAGGTCGCCGATGAAAATGGCCTGGCGCTGCTCGACCTCAAGGACCTGCAGGCGCTGCTGAACTATATGGGCGAAAACGCCAGCGAGCTCTCCACGAAATACGGCCTGATCTCGAAATCGTCGGTCGGCTCGATCCAGCGCGCCATGCTTGTGCTGGAACAGCAGGGCGCGGAAAACTTCTTCGGTGAGCCGGCGCTGAAAATCTCCGACATCATGCGTGTCAGCAACGACGGTTACGGGCAGGTCTCGGTGCTTGCGGCCGATAAGCTGATGATGAACCCGCGCCTCTATGCCACCTTCCTGCTGTGGCTGCTCTCCGAGCTATTCGAGGAACTGCCCGAAGTCGGCGATCCGGACAAGCCGAAGCTGGTCTTCTTCTTCGATGAGGCGCACCTGCTTTTCAACGACGCGCCGAAGGTGCTGATCGAACGCGTGGAGCAAGTGGTGCGACTGATCCGCTCAAAGGGCGTCGGCGTCTATTTCGTGACGCAGAACCCGCTCGACGTGCCGGAAACGGTGCTGGCACAGCTTGGCAATCGCGTGCAGCATGCGCTTCGCGCCTATACACCACGCGAACAGAAGGCCGTGCAGACGGCGGCCTCGACCTTCCGGCCCAATCCGGCTTTCGATTGCGCCACCGTCATCACGACGCTCGGCACTGGCGAGGCGCTGGTATCAATGCTCGAGGGCAAGGGTGCGCCCTCCATCGTCGAACGCACGCTGATCCGCCCGCCATCGGGCCGTATCGGCCCCGTCACGGATGGCGAGCGTCAAGCCATCATCAACGGCAGTCCGGTTGCAGGCGTCTATGACCAGACGATCGACCGCGAATCCGCTTACGAGATCCTGACGGAGCGTGCGCGCAAGGCGGCTGCGCCGCAGAGCGAGAGTGCCGGCGATGGCTGGACCTTGCCCGGCTTTGGCGGCGACAGCAGCAAGCCGGCAAGCCGCGGCCGTTCGGGCTATCAGCGCGAGACGATTCTGGAGGCGACGATGAAAAGCATGGCGCGCACGGTGGCAACGCAGGTCGGACGAGCGCTGGTGCGCGGCATTCTTGGCAGCCTGAAGCGATAGAAGATTACCCTCCCCTTGAGGGGGAGGGTCGGAGCGAAGCTCTGGGGTGGGGTGATCCGCGGAGACCTTTCCGGTTCCGACTATCACCCCCACCCGCCGCTTTGCGGCGACCTCCCCCATCAAAGGGAGGTGTTACTTCCCTCAAGGGAGAAGGTGAAGATCAGCGCACCGGTGCGACCAGCGAGAAGAATGCGCCTTGCGGATCGGTTGCCTGGACGATCCAGCTGCCGCCGGGCACTTCCATCGGGCCGTTGGCGATCCTGCCGCCGCCCTCCGTGATGCGGGCGATCGCGGCGTCGATCGCCGGAACGTTGATGTAGAAATTCCAGGCCGCCATCGGCATTTCCGCCGGCTTGGTCATGATGCCGCCGAAGTCGCGATCGCCGATCTTGAAGATCTTGTATTTACCCATCGGCCCCATGTCGAAATCGGAGCTCAGTTCCCAGCCGAACATCTCGCTATAGAAATCGAAGGCCTTCGGGCCGTCGTTGGAATAGAGTTCGTGCCAGCCGAAATAGCCCGGTGTCGCAGGCGCAGGCGGCTCCCAATCCTGGCCCGGCAGCGGGGTGAACAGGCAGAATGCAGCGCCATAGGGATCGGAGACGACGGAGAACCGGCCGACGCCTGGAATATCCGTGGGCTCGCGATAGGTCTTGCCGCCCTTGGCGACAACGGTCTTGGTGGCTTCATCGACATTGGGAACGCCGATATAGCCGGTCCAGCAGGGCGGCGTGCCCATGGCCTTCGCCTCGTCAGGCAGGATCATCAAACCGGCAACAGGGCCTGCACCGGCGCTGAACAGCGTATAGTCCATGCCGACATCAGGCATGCCGGCATCCGCCGCATCCCAGCCGACGACCTTGGTATAGAAGGCTTCCGCCGCCTTCATGTCTGTCGTCATCAGCTCGTACCAGACAAAATATCCCTTCTCAGCCATAACATCGCTCCCTATTGTGATTGTTGCGGTCATCCGTCTCATCCTGAGCCTGATGTCGGCGCAAGCACATCATGGCCGATGAAAGTGACGGCCGAACGATGGTCAATCGGTCGATCCGTCGTTCCCCGGCGAGCAGGCTCCAGGTCTTAACTAGGCGCAAGGCGTAATAATTCGACCCCTTGTGCCGCATGGCATGAATTTGGCGGTCTCGTCACGCCCTCAATGGCAGCAGGAGTCCGCCTTTGCCACCTCCTGATATTCGTCATGGCGGCGCACGAAATCCATGGTGTGGCCTTCATTTCGGCCCTTCGGCGCATTGTCGAGGATCATCAGCGTGCCGATCATTTCCTCGCCGCCGCGGGCATAGCTGGAATAGGTGTGGAAGATATTGCCCGCTTCATCCTTGTAGAAGGCGCTGAGTCCAGGCAACTCGTCGTTGCCGTTGGCGGCGTCCATATCGTTGAAATTATAGAACACCTTTTCGCCGGCGAGCTGCTCTTTGGTGAAAGAGACGTGATAGTCGAAATTGAAATCGTTGGAGAAGGACGACACCCAGGGGAATTTCCAGCCCATGCGCTTCTTATAGGCCTCTATCTTTTCGATCGGCGCGCGCGACACTGCGACCAGCGTGACATCGTGATGATTGAGATGCGGAAGCGTTCCATCGAAATGATCGGCGAGGAAGGAGCAACCGGTGCATCCGGCATCCCAATCCGGGCCGAGCATGAAATGATAGATGATCAGCTGGCTGCGGCCGTCGAAGAGATAGGCAAGCGTCCTCTTGCCGGCCGGCGTGTCGAAAACATAATCCTTATCGACCTTTACCCAGGGCAAGGCTAGGCGTTCCGCATTGACGCGATCGCGAAGATGCGTAGCTTCCTTTTCCTTGGCAAGCAGTTGACGGCGGGCCTCGAGCCACACTTCTCTGGAAACGACCTGGTTCATTGTCCGCGCCCTCCTCCGGCGTTTTCATTTCCAAATCTTGACAAATATATTGATATCAATATTAATGAATCATGTCAAACGCAGTCCAAATCCCCTTTGAAACCACGCTGTTAGTCCGCGATACCTGCCTGTGCCTGCATGTTCAACGCGCGGCGCGCGCGCTGGCCCGCCGTTTTGACGAGGCACTGCGGCCATTCGGACTCACCAACGGCCAGTTCTCCCTGATGATGTCTCTGAACAGGCCGGCGCCGGCATCCATGGGATCGGTCACGGCACTCCTGGCAATAGACCAAACGACGCTGACGGCGGCCCTAAAGCCACTGGAACGGCGGGGATGGGTGAGCATCGTGCCCAATCCAAAAGACCGCCGCGCCCGCCTGCTCAGCCTCACGCCATCGGGAAAGGCGGCGCTCGCCGCCGCCGTGCCGATCTGGAAGACGACACATGCCGCCCTCGAAGAGCGGCTGCCCGACGGCAATGGCGACCGCCTGCGTAGCGATCTCGCTATTCTGCTCTGAATTGCGGTTCAGACAATCGCGGATCGCCCTCGAAATCCTGCCTTTCGAAGCCGATGCGGCGCCGTGGGAATTCGCACAGCGCCTGCACGCCGACGCGAGACAGCCGGATGCGCCAGGTCTGGCGTTCGACGGGTTCGCGGGCGGAGAAGGCCCTGGCCGTGAGCAGCGCGATGTTCATGCCTCCGCGGGGATCCCGGACGGAACGATAGAGGATCGCCTCGATACCGCCGGCTCGCGCCGCCTCGGCAAGCGATTGGCAGGCTTCGTAGTTGACCGGATCTGTCCACAATTGCCGATCGCGATCCAAGGGAGGCACTGTCAGATCGATCCCAGCCTTCGTTGCAATCGCAGCAGAAAAGGCTGTATATTCTGCGGCATTGGCAGGCAACGGCGTGTCAGGGGAATCACGGAAGAAGAGCAGCCGATAGAAGCTCATTTCAGCCAGCGCCGTCTCCACCTGCTCCGAGGCGTAGAAAACGCCGAGCGTGCGGCCGGCGCGTCTGAAACGGGAACCGTGGGGATAGATCGCTCCGTAACGGAAGGGTGTGGCGAGCAGATAATCCAGCCCTGCGCATTCCGGCGGCAGCGCCGGCTTGGTTTCCTCGAGCACGCTTTCGAGAAGCGCTTGCTCCTCCAGCGTATCGACAAGCTTCAGCGTCGAGACCTGATGCTGCGATTCCACCAGCCGCCAATATTGGCCGGAGATGACCTTTGCCTCAGACGAGAGCGCGGCGGGCGTCCAGATAGGCAAGGACATCGGTCAAACCGGAAATCGAGATGATCTTGTCGATCGGCGCTGCGCCAAAGGCGATATTGCCGTTACGCAGCCATTGCCGCGCCACAGCCTCGTCGCCGCCGACGATGGCATCGAGCGAACGGAAGAGACGAACGAAAAGCACGGCAAGTTCGAAAGGCTTGCTATCGCGCTCCAGCAGATGATCCTGCCGCTTCATGCGCGATACCGTCGCCTCCGACACGCCGATGATGGCCGCAAGGATGCGGGCGTTCAATCCCAGCCTCTCGGCGGCATTGACGACGGCCTTGGTGATGACCAGCGCTTCACCGGGCATCGGCTGGCCTATTACCTGGGCTTTTATCATGGCTACTTCCTTTCCTAAGAAAAGATATAGCATTTTTCTTGCAAAAGAAAAGGAGCGACAGATAAAACTGCCGCTCCTTTTCAATATATTCCCACATATCCGGTCCTCAATCGACCGGCGGCGCGTTTCCCGTCAGACAACAGCAACCGGCACTTCGGTCGAGGTGCGCATGGCATGGCTGTAGGGGCATACGATATGGGCGGCAGCGGCGAGCTTTTCAGCCTCGGCCTTGTCCATGCCGGGAATGTGGACAGCCAACGAAACTTCGATGCCGAAACCGGTGCCATCCGCGCGAGGACCAATCCCGACAGTCGCCGTGACCTTGGCGTCTTCCGGAATCTTGACCTTCTGCTGGCCGGCGACAAATTTCAAAGCGCCCAGGAAGCAGGCGGAATAGCCGGCTGCAAAGAGCTGCTCCGGATTGGTGCCGGTAGCGCCATCGCCACCGAGCTCCTTCGGTACGGTCAGCGTGACGTCGAGGACGCCATTTTCGGAAACTGCATGGCCGGCGCGGCCACCGGTGGCGGAAGCTTTGGTCGTATAAAGAATAGGCATGTCATGTCTCCTTCGGTTGGATGGATTTTATATACATCACGATTTAATCGCGCGCAACATATATTTCGCAATGGTTTTGAGAAAGTGAATTGCGATAAGGCCGTCAATACGAGGATAGTGACGACTGCGATATGGCGGAGAGCCAATCAGCGCGACCAGCGCCGGCAGTCGAAAATCAATCTGACAATCGTTTGAGATCGGCTTCCGGGTACTTCCGGTCAGGACCGCAAACAAAAAGGGCGCCAGCGGCGCCCCTTTTTCAATGATGCGGTATCAGGCCGTGACCAGGATCGGCGCCCGCTCGGGAACGCGATCATAGAGATCGATGACATCCTGATTCAACAGACGGACGCAGCCGGAGGAAACGGCCTTGCCGATGGAGCGCCAGTCGGGGTTGCCGTGCAGGCGATAAAGCGAATCCTGCTTATCCTCGAAGATATAGAGAGCACGTGCTCCCAGCGGGTTCTTCAGACCCGGGTCCATGCCACCATTGGCGATGGAATATTTCACGAGTTCCGGCTGGCGGGCGACCATTTCATCCGGCGGATTCCAGCGCGGCCATTTCTTGCGCCACTGGATGACGCCCCGGCCCTGCCAGGCAAATCCTTCGCGGCCGACGCCGATGCCATAGCGCATCGCCGTTCCGCCCTGCTCGGTCACATAGAGCATGCGCTGGGTTGTATTGACGACCACGCTGCCGGGTGCCTCGCCTGTTGGGTCGATCACCCGTTGACGATAGAAGCGGGGATCGATCTGCTGGTAGGGAACCGCCGGAATGATGAAGCCGCCATCCTCGACGGAGGCATAGATTACGGCCGGATCAGGCTGCTCGCCATCATAGCTGGAGAACCAGGTTCGGAACGGCCGCGGGGAGCCGGTATATTGAACCGGGCTGACGACGGGGCCGTTATCGATGGTGGAGGCGCAGCTGGCAAGCGTCGAAACGGCGCCGAGACCCGCCAGAGCGAGGAAGTTACGTCGCGATAGGGATGAAGGAAGGCTCATGTCGACAGCATAGTTCCTTTTGTGGAGGAAGCGAAAACCCGCAACAACAGGCTGATTCGGCTCCCCGAGAGGTTCGCAGAGACGGACGCAAAACTAAAGAGCGCAAACCACCCCGACTATCGCACTTATGCAACATCACGAAAATTTGTGGTAAAATACCGCTACAGAACGACGATTTCCGCCTTATCGGGCACCCGGCTGTAAAGATCTATCACGTCCTGGTTGAGCATGCGAACACAGCCGGAAGATGCAGCCTTGCCGATCGACTGCCAATCCGGGGTGCCGTGAACTCGATAAAGAGTATCCCGGCCATTCTGATAGATATAGAGCGCACGCGCGCCGAGCGGATTGGTCGGCCCCGGATTCATGCCGCCGCGCTCGGCCGATAGCGGCCTCATCTGCGGGTCGCGCGCGACCATTTCTGCGGGCGGGGTCCAGCGCGGCCATTTCTGCTTCCATTGGATCAGGCCCCTGCCGTGCCAGGCATATCCTGCCGCGCCGAGGCCGACGCCGTAGCGCATCGCCTTGCCGCCCGGTTCGATGAAATAGAGGAAGTGGTCGCGCGTATCGACAACGATGGTGCCGGGGCGTTCCCTGGTCTGGTAATCCACCTCCTGGCGCAGGAAGCGCGGATCGATGCGCTTGTAGGGGATGGCCGGCAACGTGAAGTCGTCTTCGCTGCGCTGCGCATACATGGCCTGGTGCACTGGATTGAAGGTCGGCAGGCCATAGGTCTGGTGGAATTGGGTGCGGAAGAGATCGCGCGATTGCGGCACGGGCTGCACCGGCAGGCGCCTTACCCTGTTCGGCTCGATCCCCTCCGGACGATAGAAGACGGGCGTCGTCTCCTGCACGAAGCGATCCGGATCGGTGGCGCCCGTATCGGGAATGATGCTGCAGGCGGACAATGTCGTCAGTGCGGCAGCGGCAAACAGATGACGGGAAACGGGCAGCAGGTCGGCCATTATCGGAAACCAGTTGGGACACATCGGATCGACCGCATAATGACTGCCGCGGCTGGAGCGAGGCTGGCGTCGATCGCCAGACGGTTCCAACGAAGATATTACACCGATCGGCCAAACTCCTGTTTTCCCTTGCGACATCATAGGCTAGACCAATGCAGTACGGAGGAGCGCATGAATATCGACAGTCTCGACCCGGGCATCTTCGGCCAGACCGACCACAAGATTTGGCTGAAGCTGGTGGAACGGGCGCTGAAAGGCAAGAATTTCCAGGAAGCACTGGTCTCGCGAACCGATGACGGCATCGCGATAGAGCCGCTTTACCAGCGACGGCGCGACGGCAAGCCGCTATTTCGTCAGCGGGCCGAGTTGCCATGGACGGTGATGCAGCGCATGGACGATCCGGACACCGAGCGGGCAATAGTGCAGCTCGGCGACGATCTTGCCAATGGTGCAAGCGGTATCAGCCTCGTTTCCAGCAGTTCCGCTTCGGCCTTCGGCATCGGGATGGATGCTCAGTCGCCAATCTTTTCCGAAGTGCTGGCAGCAGCATCCGCCAAGACTACAACCCTGCGCCTCGATGGCTTTTCTTCCGGCGTTGCGAAAATGGCGGCAGCCTCGATTGTGGATGGTGGTGCCCAGAGATTGCACCTTGGACTCGACGCTTTCTTGACAGCCGTGCATTTCGCCAATTTTACCAGTGACATCAAATACTTCAAAGAGTTGAAGTCGGTTGGTTCGATCGTCAATGCGGACGGCCGTGCCGTGCATAATGCCGGCGGGACCGAGGCGCAGGAACTGGCGGTGATGGCGGCAAGCCTCGTCGGCCATTTACGACTGCTTGAAGAGGCCGGACTGTCGCCGGAAGCAGCGCTTGCGGCAACCAGCCTCTGCCTTTCGGCCGATCAGAACCAGTTCGTCACAACCGCGAAGATGCGCGCCGCGCGGCTGATCTTCACCCGGATCGCCGAGGCCTGCGGCATTACCGACCCACGACCGGCACATCTCTTTGCTGAGACCAGCTATCGCATGCTGACCCGCCTCGATCCGGAGACGAACATCCTGCGCAACACGATCGCGGTCTTTTCAGCCGGCGTTGGCGGCGCCGACGAGATCGGTGTTCTGCCGCACAGCCTGACGCACGGCATTCCTGATCCGCTGGCGCGGCGCCTAGCGCGCAACACGCAGACGATTCTGATCGCCGAAAGCCACCTCGATCATGTCGCCGATCCAGCTGCCGGGGCCGGCGGCATCGAGGCGCTGACCGACGCGCTTTGCGAACGGGCTTGGAAGATTTTCACCCGGATCGAAGGCGAGGGAGGATTGGCGAAGGTCATTTCCAGCGGCGAACTGGCGGCGATGATCGCAGAGGCGCGGGAGAGCCGTGCCGCGAGGCCGATCGTGGGGACGACGCTGTTTGCCATGAAGACCGAGCGGCCGGTGACGGTTTTGGGGCCTTTGGGTCCGATTGTTGGCGGGATGGGGTTGGCGCCGATACGATTGGATGAGGGGACGGAGGCATGAGGATGGACATCGGGTTCGAGACAAGTGCAATACCCCCCTCTGTCGCTTTCGCGACATCTCCCCCACAAGGGGGGAGATTGGAAACTCGCGGAACCCTTCCACCTCGAACAAACCCCTCATCTGCGGCAGCGAAAGTTGTCACGACCGACTGGGTTAAATTCTGGCTTGGGACGATCTCCCCCCTTGTGGGGGAGATGTCACGAAGTGACAGAGGGGGGGTTGCGCCCTCCCCATTCACGGAGGCATCGGCTCCATGACCAATATCCCCGACTTCGCCACCATCCCCTGGGCCAAGCCGCAGGCAACGACGCCAACAATCGGCGCCCCAACCTGGGAAACTCCCGAAGGCATCAGCGTCAAGCGCAGCTATGGCGAAAGCGACCTCGCCCGCCTGAATTTTTTGGATACCTATCCCGGTGCTGCGCCGTTCGTGCGTGGCCCCTACCCCACAATGTATGTCCAGCAGCCCTGGACCATCCGCCAATATGCCGGCTTCTCCACTGCCGAGGAGTCCAATGCCTTCTATCGCCGCAATCTTGCCGCCGGCCAGAAGGGCCTCTCCGTCGCCTTCGATCTTGCCACTCACCGCGGCTATGACAGCGATCATCCGCGAGTGGCCGGCGATGTCGGCATGGCGGGGGTGGCGATCGATTCCATCCTCGATATGCGCCAGCTCTTCGACGGCATTCCGCTTGACGAGATGAGCGTATCGATGACCATGAACGGCGCTGTGCTGCCGGTCATGGCGCTCTATATCGTCGCGGCGGAGGAACAGGGCGTTTCCGAGGATAAGCTGTCGGGCACGATCCAGAACGACATTCTCAAGGAGTTCATGGTTCGCAACACCTACATTTATCCGCCGCAGCCCTCGATGCGCATCGTCTCGGACATTTTCAGCTATACCAGCCAGCGGATGCCGAAGTTCAACTCCATCTCGATCTCCGGCTACCACATGCAGGAGGCCGGCGCGACGGCGGATCTGGAGCTCGCCTACACGATCGCCGACGGCATCGAATATGCACGGGCAGGCGTGGCAGCCGGGCTCGATATAGACAGCTTCGCCCCTCGCCTCTCCTTCTTCTGGGCCGTCAGCATGAACTTTTTCATGGAGGTTGCCAAGATGCGCGCGGGACGGCTGATCTGGGCCGCGCTGATGCAGAAGAATTTCGCACCGAAAGACCAGAAATCCCTGGCACTCAGGACCCACAGCCAGACCTCCGGCTGGTCGCTGACGGCGCAGGATCCGATGAACAACATCATCCGCACCATGGTCGAGGCGATGGCGGCAACGCAGGGACATACCCAGTCGCTGCACACCAATTCCTTCGACGAAGCGCTGGCGCTGCCGACCGACCATTCCGCCCGCATTGCGCGCAACACGCAAATCCTGCTGCAGAAGGAATCCGGCACGACAGGGATCATCGACCCCTGGGGCGGCTCGGCCTATGTCGAACGGCTGACCTACGATCTTGCGGCCCGCGCCCTTGCCCATATCGAGGAAGTCGAGGCGCTCGGCGGCATGGCGAAGGCGATCGAGAAAGGCATTCCGAAGCTTCGCATCGAGGAAGCCGCCGCACGCACGCAAGCGCGCATCGACAGCGGCCATCAGACACTCGTCGGCATCAACTTTTCCAGGCCAGAGAAGGATATCGAAGTCGACGTGTTGAAGGTGGACAATTCCGAAGTGCGGGCACGTCAGCTATCCAAGCTGCAGCAATTGAAGGGCACACGGGAGACGGCCGCCGTCGAGACTGCCCTCGACGCCCTGACGGATGCGGCGCGCACCGGCAGCGGCAATCTGCTCGACTTCGCCGTTAAGGCAGCAAGGGCAAGAGCGACCGTCGGCGAAATTTCGCTGGCGCTGGAAAAGGCATATGGCCGGCATGTGGCCGAGATCAGGACCATTTCCGGCGTCTATCGTCGGGAAGTCGGCGATGCCGATCCTGCTTTCAACAAGGCTGTGGTCAAGGTTGAAGCCTTCCGCAGAGCGCGCGGTGAAAAGCCCCGCATCCTCATCGCCAAAATGGGCCAGGACGGACACGATCGCGGCCAGAAGGTCATCGCCACGGCTTTTGCCGATCTGGGCTTCGATGTCGTCGTCGGCGCCATGTTCCAGACTCCGGAAGAAGTGGCCGATGTCGCCGTTCGCGAAGGCGTCGACATCCTCGGCGCATCGTCACTTGCCGCCGGCCATCTGACGCTGGTGCCGGAATTGAAGGCCGCGCTCGCGCGCCGCCATGCCGGCAATGTGCTGATCGCCGTCGGCGGCGTCATCCCGCCACAGGATTTCGCGGCGCTGGAAGCGGCCGGTGCGGACGCAATCTTCCCGCCCGGCACGGTGATTGCGGAAGCGGCAACGGCGCTGATCGAGAAGCTGATGGCGTAAGCATCGACTCGCAGAGCGGTTCGGATTATCTCCCGTGCCGCTCTTGCGGGCGCTGGTTCAGACAGCCACGCTCTTGAAGAACTCGATACTTTGAGCGATTTCGCCCGGCAAAGCCGAATTGTGGCTGCCCGGCACCGTCGCCATTTCGATCTTCACGCCGGCGGCCGTTGCCCGTTTGGAGAGCAGCGACAGGCGCGAGTCGAAATGTGCCTCTTCGGTTCCGTGGAACAGTTTTATCGGGCTTTTGAAGCTGTGCGCGTAGCAGAGCGGCGAGCGCATCTGGTATTCACGCGGGTTCCTGGTGTTGAAGCGGATGTCCTGCGGGTAACGGCTGAAGAAGGCGTAAGCGTCGGGGTTGCCGGATATCGGCGCGACCGCACGGAAGCGCTTCGTCGACATGGCGGCAAGCATAGCGAGGGTACCGCCGATGCTGTGGCCAGCCAGGAACATGCGATGCGGATCGACACCCGGCAGATGCCGCAGCCGGTTGGACGCGGCCAGCACATCGGCAACTTCGTCGTAAAAGCCGGAAAAATTGCCCTTCTGGCCGTTTTCGCCGCGCATGGAAGGGATCATGACGACGTAGCCGGCCTCGACATAGGGCTTCATCAGCTGCCAATGTCCCTGGCCGATGGCGTTGCCGCCATGCAGGAACAATACGGCCGGCTTCGGTTTCTCCGAACGCGTGTAGCGGGAAACCCAGGCGACAAGCTCCAGCTCCTCGCCGACGCCGCTGCGATAGAAAAGCCGTTCGGCGGTCGATGGCGTCACCAGCGGTTCGTAGATATCGGGAGCAGGTCCCTTGCTCACGAGATCAGTGCGAAACAGATGGCGCTCCTTGGCATAGTCGCCCGAAAGCAGCGGCGGCGCATCCTCGGCCTTCTCGTCGCTCCGTGTGGCGACACTCTTGTTCTCGGCAGGCTTGTTTGCAGTCGTACTGTCATCGGCAGCTCTGACGATGTTGGGCGCAAAGAGCGTGAAGGCAATACCGGCTAGAAGGCTGCGGCGATTGGGACGAAATGCGTGGTCGTCGGACATGGTCGTGGGCTCTGTCGAAATATCCCGGCGCAGATCAAATCTGCACGGGTTGGAAGGCTAGGCCAACTCACTTTGTGGTGAGGAATCGCCCTCGCCTATTCATCGACAACCGGAGCCTTGGCGTCAATCATCGCGATCAAAGTTTCCAGCCTGTCGGCCTCGTAGGGCGGTTTGTCGGGCCGCAGTCGGGCAATGCGTGGAAAGCGCATGGCGACACCCGATTTATGGCGGGTCGAGCGGTTGATGCCCTCGAAAGCGACCTCGAGCACGAAGCCAAAATCGCGATCGGCGCGCACCGCTCGCACTGGGCCGAAACGGTCGACCGTATTGTTGCGCACGAACTTGTCGAGCACCTCAAGCTCCGCATCGGTAAAGCCGAAATAGGCCTTGCCGACAGGCACGAGCTGCTCACCCTCCGGCGTCGTCGCCCAGACGCCGAAGGTGAAATCGGAATAGTAGCTGGAGCGCTTGCCGTGGCCGCGCTGGGCATACATCAGCACGGCATCGACATTATAGGGATCGCGCTTCCACTTGAACCAGGGGCCTTTGGCGCGGCCTGCGAGATAGGCGCTGTCCCTGCGCTTGATCATCACGCCTTCGATCACCGGATCGGGCGGCGAGGAGCGCAGGCGGTCGAGCTCCTCCCAGGACGAGAAATCGACGAGCGGCGACAGATCAAAGCGGTCGTGGGGCGCGGCATCGATGATCTCCGTCAGCCGCTCCCGCCGATCGAGGAAACCGCGGGCGCGCACGTCCTCCGCGCCGTCAAAAAGAAGATCATAGGCGCGGATGAAGGCCGGAAACTCGTCCAGCATCTTTGCCGTCACGGTCTTGCGGTTGAGGCGCTGCTGCAGATCGGAGAAGCTGCGTGTCGGGCTGTTGGAGCGAACAGTGCCGCCAACCAGCAGCTCACCGTCCATGACGCCCTCGAAATTCATGGCGTCCACAACGTCGGGAAAGGCACCGGATATGTCATCGCCGGAGCGCGAATAGAGCTTGCTCGTCTCCCCAGAGCGCGAAAGCTGGACGCGGATGCCATCCCACTTCCATTCGGCCGCGAAATCGCGGGGGTCGAGCCCGTCGAGATCGCCTGTTTCAACAGGATTGGCCAGCATAACGGAATGGAAGATCGCCGGCGTCGCCAATATCGGCCGCTCGCCCTTTCCTTCCAGCCATCGAAACAGGCTTTCATAGGGCGGCTGCAGACCGTGCCACAGCGTCTCGATCTCGGTCACGTCCTTGCCGGCGAGCTCGGCTAGCGCCTGCTTGGCAAGGCGGGCCGAAACGCCGATGCGCAGAGCGCCGGTCGCAAGCTTCAAGAAGGCAAAGCGGCCCGACGTATCCAGCCGGTCCAACAGGTCGCGGACGAAGCTGCGCACTTCGGTCCGCCCGAGCGCATTCATGCGCCTGATAACCTCGCCGAGCTTCGGCTGCTCGCCGGCGGGACGCTCGATATCGCTCTCCTTGTCCCAGACCAGCGAGATCGTTTCGGCAAGATCGCCGACATAATCGTAGGAATAGCGGAACAGCACCTCGTCCATACGCTCGAGAACGAGCTCGCGTAGCATGGCGGGCTTGACGTTGCGCACCTCGAGCGTGCCGGCAATGGCGGCCAGACCATAGCCGCGGTCCGGATCGGGCGTATCGCGGAAATAATCGGTCAGCAGCTTCAGCTTGCCGTTGCGGCTCGGCGTCAGCACCAGGCGGTCGAGGAGGTCGGCAAAGGCTTTCATCAATCGCCCTCGTCTTCATAGCCGATGAGATGCAGCGGCTTGGCGGCGATGCCCTGCAGCTCGCACCAGCGCACCAGCGCCTCTTCGCGGCCGTGGGTGACCCAAACCTCGCTCGGCTTCAAATCGGAGATCGTCTCGGTCAGTTCGGGCCAGTCGCAATGATCCGATATGACCAGCGGCAGCTCGACGCCAAGCTGCTTGGCACGCTGGCGCACCATCATCCAGCCGGAGGCGAAAGCCGGCAGTGGATCGTTAAATCGTCTCGCCCAGCGATCCTGAAACGCGGAGGTCGGACCGACGACGACGGCGCCCTGAAAGATCGACTGATCGCGGCTTTCGATGGTGGCTGGCTTGAGTTCACCAAGCGCGATGCCCTGGCTGACATAGTAGTCGCACAGGGTTTCGAGCGCGCCATGGATATAGATCGGTTTGTCATAGCCGGCATCGCGCAGCAGGCGGACGACGCGCTGCGCCTTGCCGAGCGCATAGGCGCCGATCAGATGCGTTCGTTCCGGAAACTGCCGAAGCGAAGCCAGGAGCTTGCGCGTCTCAGCCATGGGATCGGGATGATGGAAGACCGGCAGCCCGAAGGTTGCCTCGGTGATGAAGACATCACAGGGGACCGGCACATAGGCTTCACAGGTCGGATCGGGCCGGCGCTTGTAATCGCCTGAGACCACGATGCGCAGTCCATCCTTCTCCACTGCGATCTGAGCCGAACCCAGGACGTGGCCGGCAGGATGGAACTGCACCTTGACGCCATTGATCGTCACTTCCTCGCCGAAGGCAACCGCCTGCTCCGATCCTGCAAAGCCATCACCATAGCGGATGCGCATGATATCGAGGGTCTGGCGCGTGGCGAGCACATTGGCATGGCCGGAACGAGCGTGGTCCGAATGACCATGCGTGACGAGCGCTCGCTCGACCGGCTGCACGGGATCGATATAGAAGCCGCCGATCGGGCAGAACAAGCCCGCAGGCGCCGGATAAAGCAGTTGATCGGGTCTCATGACTTGTGAGGATAGCGCGATTTGCACAATTAGGTAGCGATATCAGCTGCTTTTCGCGCGAATCCGCGCTCGGGTTGCCGATCCGGCAGATCGAAGACGAGGACATCCTCGCTATGCGGCTTGGCCTTTGCCACGACGGCGCCGTTCGGATCGACGATTGCGCTGGTGCCATAGCTCACCCAGCCATCCTCGTTGCTGCCGACCACATCGGACGCCATGACCCAGCAGCCCGTATGCCTGGCGCATATCTGCAGGCTCGAAATGCCCGGCCTATGCCATTTCTCCGCCTTGTGGGGCCGAAGCATCAGGTTGACGGGATTGCAGATGAGGCCCGCTCCCTTTCGGGCCAAACGAGCTGCGGTATAGGGACATCGGAGATCGGCGCAGATATTGATACCAAAGCGCCAATGGCCCTCCTGCCAGATCGGAAAATCCTTTCCCGGCGTGCAGCCGCTTTCGAGCGGGTGAGCCTTGGCATAGACGCCGGCTATCCGGCCGGACTTGACGACCATGGCGCTGTTGTAGAGCGCATCGCCCCTCTTCTCGAAGAGGCCAATAATCGCTGTCGTCCTGCTCGAGGCGAAGCGAGCGACAAGCGCGTCCAAACCGGGATCGTCGAGGGAAAGCGCGCGGCGTCTGGCGATGGCTTCGTTGTAGCTGTGTCCCTGCAGATAGCATTCTGGAAAGAGGGCGAGATCGATGCCCTGCCTTTCCGCCCAGGCGAGATCGCGCGCCAAAGCCTGGGCCGCCTGCTCGACGGCATCGAAAAGTGCCAGACGTTGAAAGGCCGCGATCCGCATGCGGCAGGGGTAACATGCGCGGCGAGTCGGCCCTAGCACAAATGGATCAGGTGCGGGTCATCGCCTCTACCGGACTGGTAAATGAAATAGAAAGAGGTTGAGGCTCTTGGCCGATCGAAAGCGTTTGAAGAACAGCTTCTGTATCAAAACGGCACAGATGGGCCTGGCACGATTTCTGCTTCGTAAGTGACGTTCCAGGAGTTCATAATGATGCAACGCCGCGCCCTTATCGCTTCCCTCGCCGCCTCGGCAGCGGCTGGCGTGCTTGCACGGCGCGGTTTCGCGGCACCACTTGCCAAGATGGCCGGTGCCGAGCTGCGCGGTCCAATCGACGCCATTGCGCTGAAGACGACACCGGGCGCCAGCGATTTCAAGAGCGGCAAGCTGCAGGCGATGATCGACAATGCGGCGCGAAGCAACATGCCGCTTTTCCTACCACCGGGCACCTACAACATCTCAAACCTGACACTCCCCAATAATACGCGCATCACAGGCGTTCCTGGCGCCTCACGGCTCATCTATAGCGGCGACGGCCATCTGATGAATGCAGATAAAGCCAGGCGTATCGAGCTTTCCGGCCTCGTGCTCGATGGCGGCAATCGCTGGCTTGCCGATTATGCGGGTGGCCTTCTGCAATTTACCGGCGTCGACGAAGTGCTGATCGACAATTGCGAAATAATCGGCAGCCGCAAGCACGGACTGCAGCTGGAGCGCTGTGGCGGTCGGATCGAGCGCAGCCACATCTCCGGAGCGGCCGAGACGGGGATCTATTCCGTGCAATCCACCGGCTTGGCGGTGACAGGCAATCGCGTCGAGGATTGCGGTAATGGCGGTATTCTGATCCATCGCTGGGACAAGGCCGAGGATGGCAGCAGCGTCATCAACAACCGCATTGCCCGCATCCGCGCCAATGGCGGCGGCACCGGCCAGAACGGCAATGGCATCAATGTCTTCCGCGCGGATGGCGTCACGGTTTCCGGCAATCAGATCGCCGATTGTGCCTTCACTGCCATCCGCGCCAATTCGGCCTCCAATGTGCAGATCTCGAACAATCAGTGCCTGCGCTCCGGCGAAACCGCCATCTACTGCGAATTCGAGTTTGTCGGCGCCACGATCAGCAACAATCTGGTCGATGGCGCCGCCAACGGCATTTCAGTCACCAATTTCGACAAGGGCGGAAGGCTCGCTTCGGTGACGGGCAATGTCATCCGCAATCTGTCGCTCACCGCACCCTATGCGCAGGATGGCGGTTTCGGCATCGGCATCTCGGCGGAAGCCGATACGCTTGTTGCCGACAATGTTATCGAGAATGCGCCGCTCTGGGGCCTGCGGCTCGGCTGGGGGCAATATCTCCGCAATGTCGTTGCGACCGGCAATATCGTCAGACATGCCGGCATCGGCTGCGTCGTCTCCGTCGCCGATGGTGCCGGCTCGGCGGTGATATCAGGCAATCTCTTCCAGGAAATGCAGCAAGCCGCGATCATGGGCTTTCGCTGGGACAAGCCGGCACCCGGCGATCTCATCAAGGGAAGCACGCAATTCCCGCAGCTGACCATCGAAAACAACAGGCTCGTTTAGGCCGATCGCCAGTTCGGCTGCCGTTTTTCGAAGAAGGCGGTAATGCCCTCCCTAGCCTCCTCGGTCTCCCAGGCATCTGCCAGCTGCTCGACGACGCGATCGATCATGCCATCGGTGATCGGCCTGCCGACGGAGCGCGCCAGGGCCTTAGCGCGGGCCGCTGCCTGCGGTGACGCTCCCAGGAAATGGCGGACTTCGGCTTCTACGGCCTCATCCAGTGCCTCCTCCGCCACGACCCGTGACAGGAGCCCGAAGGCATGCGCCTGCCAGGCATCGATGATTTTGCCGGAGAGAAACAACGGGCGCGCATTCGCTTGGCCGATGCGCGCGACGACATAGGGACTGATCGTGGCCGGAATGATGCCGAGGCGCACCTCCGTCAGGCCGAAACGGGCCGTCGATGCCGATATCACCATGTCGCAGACGCTGAGGATGCCGATACCGCCGCCGAAAGCATTGCCCTGGACGCGGGCGATCAGCGGCTTCGGCAATTCGTTCAACGCCTTGAACAGCATGGCAAGTCGCCGCGCCTCAGCCATACGCCCATCCCGCGTAGCATCGAACTGGGCACGCATCCAACCGAGATCGCCGCCGGCACAGAAACTGGCGCCCTCGCCGGTCAGCACGACGACCCGGACTGCGCTGTCGTGAGCAAGGTCGTCCGTTGCCGCTGTCAAGTCATCGATCATCTCCGCCGAAAGGGCATTGTGCTTTTCCGGGCGCGCCAGCGTCACATGGGCAACACCGCGCTCGTCGGTGGCGATGCGGATCGTCTTCGATATCATGAGGCACTCCTGAGGCTGCGGGCAAAGGCGGAGGCGCGGGCAAGCCTGTCCTCGTCGAGACCGGTCTCGAAGCCCCGCATCGATAGATAATCTTGAACAGAAACGGTATCGACATTGCCCTTGGCGCCGGGAGCGAAGGGACAACCGCCAAGGCCGCCGGCTGACGCATCGAATACCCGCAGGCCGCGCTCCAACGCGACGCCGATATTGTCGAGCGCACGGCCGGACGTGTCATGAAAATGGCCGGCAAGGACTGCCGCGGGGAGTTCTCCGAGCACTGCGCCAAGCATCCGGTCGACGGCCTCGGGCGTGCCTTTGCCGATCGTGTCGCCAAGGCTGATCTCATAGCAACCAAGCGCACGCAACTGCCACGCGACGCTGACAACATTTTGCGGCGGCACCGCGCCCTCATAAGGGCACTCGACGACGCAGCTGACATAGCCGCGCAACGGAACGCCGCGATCCCGACTGGCGGCCGCCACCGGCCGAAAGCGCTCGATGCTCTCGGCGATCGAGCAGTTGATGTTGCGCATGGAGAAGGTTTCCGAGGCGGACGCGAAGATCGCCACTTCATCGACGCCAGCCGCAAGGGCCGCCTCGAAGCCCTGCATGTTGGGCGCCAGCGCTGCGTAACGAACGCCTGGACGCCGCTCTATGCCGGCCATGACCGAAGCGGCATCCCCAAGCTGCGGCACCCATTTCGGGCTGACGAAGCTGGTGACTTCAATTCGCTCGAAACCACAATCCGAAAGCAGATTGACCAGCTCGATCTTGTGTTCGGTATCAACCTGCCGCTTCTCGTTCTGCAGCCCGTCACGCGGTGCCATCTCGACGATGGTGACGTGGTTGGAAGGCTTGTCGCTCATGCCGCATCCTCCGGACGGAGTGACAGAAGCACGGCGCTTTCGCTGGTCTGATCCCCCTCGCCGACATACAGATCTTCGACGATGCCGTCGCGTGCCGCCGTCAGCGTCAGCTCCATCTTCATGGCCTCCATGACGATCAGCGCCTGGCCCCTCGCCACCGCGTCACCCTCGCGCACACGTACGATCTTGACGAGGCCCGGCATCGGCGCGATGACGCGATCGCCACCGCCGGCCGCCTCTTCTCCACCGTCGAGCAGATCGAGTCGATGGAAATGATGCGTCTGTCCATCGAGGAATAAAGTCACGCCTGACGATATCTCGAAGATATCGACATGGGACTGCCGGCCGTCGATCTCGACGTGGCGGGAAAGGCCCTCGCCTGCGAGCAAGCGAACGAGAATGATGCGATCGTCAAAGGTGACGCCGAATAGCGACCGACTCTTTGCAGCCAAGCGGCAATTCTGATGACCACCGGCAAAATGCAGCGTGACGGGACGGCTTGCTTCACCCCAGAGCTGCCAAGGACCGAGCGACAGCCAAGGATCACTGCCAGTGGCTTCTGCGAACCCACCCACCTCGACAATGGCAGCAATGGCGAGGGCAGCATCGTCTGGCGGTTGCGCCGAGGTCAGCGCCTCCACGTCACGATCGATCAATCCCGTATCCGGATGGCCGGCGGCGAAATCCGGCTGGCGGCTCAACCGGATAAGGAAATCGAGGTTGGTGGTGGTTCCGGCAACCTGTGTCTGCTCGAGACCGTGCGTGAGCTTGGCAAGCGCCGCCGCCCGATCGGGCGCATGCACGGTCAGCTTGGCGATCAGCGGGTCGTAATGCGGGGTGATGCTGTCGCCCTCGCGCACGCCGGCATCGATGCGGACATCGCCTTCGAGAAAGCGCAGGCGGGAAAGCGTGCCGGTTGCCGGCAGGAAGCCGCGCGATGGGTCTTCGGCATAGATGCGGGCTTCGAAGGCCCAGCCGTTTATGGTGAGCTCAGCTTGCGTTTTCGGCAGCGGCTCGCCGCTCGCAACGCGCAATTGCCATTCGACAAGATCGACGCCGGCGATTGCCTCTGTGACGGGATGCTCGACCTGCAGGCGGGTGTTCATCTCCATGAAGAAGAAGCGATCCGGCGACAGGCCGTCGGAGACATCGGCGATGAACTCAACGGTGCCGGCGCCGCGATAATCGATGGCGCGGGCGGCGCGAACCGCAGCTTCGCCCATGGCGCTGCGCATCTCCTCCGTCATGCCGGGCGCCGGTGCCTCCTCAATCACCTTCTGGTGCCGGCGCTGCAGGGAGCAATCGCGCTCGAAGAGGTGCACGGCATTGCCCTGGCTGTCACCGAACACCTGAATCTCGATATGTCGCGGCTTGACGAGATATTTTTCGATGAGCACGGCATCGTCGCCGAAAGCGGATTTCGCCTCGCGCTTCGCCGCCTCCAGCGAAGCCTCGAAATCCTCCGGACGGTCGACGCGGCGCATGCCCTTGCCGCCGCCGCCGGCCCTCGCCTTGATAAGAACGGGAAAGCCGATGCCGTCGGCCTGCTCGGCAAGAAAGCCGGGCTCTTGCCTATCGCCATGATAGCCGGGAACAACGGGCACGCCGGCCCGCTCCATCAGCGCCTTGGCCGCATCCTTGAGCCCCATCGCTCGAATGGAGGCCGGCGACGGGCCGATGAAAACCAGGCCTGCAGCTTCGACGGCCTCGGCAAAAGCTGCATTTTCCGAGAGAAAGCCGTAGCCCGGATGGATGGCCTCCGCGCCGGTTCGCTTTGCGGCTGCGATAATCTTTTCCTTCGAAAGATAGCTTTCGCTCGCCGCCGCCGGCCCGATGTGAACGGCTTCATCGGCCAGCACCACATGCAGCGCATCCCGATCGGCGTCGGAATAGACGGCGACTGTGCGGATGCCCAGGCTCCTCGCCGTGCGGATGATGCGGCAGGCGATTTCGCCGCGATTGGCGATCAGTATCTTCGAAAACATCGGCAGACCCTATTGCGCGGCAATGACTTCGACTTCGAGCAGCCAGGCCGTATCGAAAATACCGGCGATCACGACAGTCATGGCCGGCGTGAGCGAGCCTAGATATTCGCTACGGATCTCGCGGTTCTCGATCGTATGATGTCGATCGGCGAGAAAGGTGGTGACCTTGACGATATCGTCCTTCGTCATGCCGGCCGCCTTCAGCTGCGCATCGATGTTGTGCCAGACCTGGCGAGCCTGCGCCTTAAAACCCTCCGGCAAGGCATCGTCGACGTCGGTCGGTATCTGTCCGCTGATAAAAAGCAATCGTTCGAAATTCTCGAGCTTTACGGCTTGAGCATAGCCGCCGCGGGGCTGCGGCGCATTCTTGGCATTGATGGCATCGCGTTTCATCTCCGTCTCCTCACATCCTGAACAGACCGAAGCGTGTGTCTTCGATCGGTGCGTTGAGTGCTGCTGAAAGCGACAGAGCCAGCACGTCGCGGCTCTTGCGCGGATCGATGATGCCATCGTCCCATAGGCGGGCCGAGGCGTAGAGCGGATGGCTCTGGGTTTCGAACATCTTGAGCGTCGGCGCCTTGAAGGCGGCCTCTTCTTCCGGCGTCCAAGGTTTGCCGGCACGCGCCAGCGCCTCGCCGCGTACGGTGGCGAGCACGCCTGCCGCCTGCTCTCCGCCCATGACGGATATGCGGCTGTTGGGCCAGGTCCAGAGAAAACGCGGCGAATAGGCCCGGCCGGCCATGCCATAATTGCCGGCGCCGAAGGAGCCGCCGATCAGCATGGTGATCTTCGGGACCTTGGTCGTCGCCACAGCCGTCACCAGCTTAGCGCCATTCTTCGCGATCCCTTCGGTCTCATATTTACGGCCGACCATGAAGCCGGTGATGTTCTGCAGGAAAACGAGCGGGATCTTGCGCTGCGAGCAAAGCTCGACGAAATGCGCGCCCTTCAGCGCCGACTCCGAGAAGAGAACACCGTTGTTGGCGATGATGCCGACTGGAATGCCATGGATATGGGCAAAGCCGCAGACAAGCGTCGTGCCGTAGCGCCCCTTGAACTCATCAAGGCGGGAGCCATCCACCATGCGGGCGATGACCTCCCGCACGTCATAGGGCGTGCGCAGATCCGAGGGGACGATGCCGAGAATATCCTCGGGATCGTAGAGCGGCGCCTCGGGCGTGCGACGCTCGACACTCTCGGGCTTGCGGCGATTGAGATTGGCGACCGCCTGCCGGGCGAGTGCGAGCGCATGGGCATCGTCCCGCGCCAGATGATCGGCAACACCGGAAAGGCGCGTATGGACATCGCCGCCGCCGAGGTCTTCGGCCGAGACCACCTCACCCGTCGCCGCCTTGACCAGCGGCGGACCGGCGAGAAAGATCGTTCCCTGTTTCTCGACGATGATGGTTTCGTCCGACATGGCAGGCACATAGGCGCCGCCCGCCGTGCAGGAGCCCATGACGACGGCGATCTGCGGAATGCCAGCCGCCGACATATTGGCCTGATTATAGAAGATGCGGCCGAAATGATCGCGATCCGGAAAGACCTCGTCCTGGTTCGGCAGATTGGCGCCACCGGAATCAACGAGATAGATGCAGGGGAGATTGTTTTCCGCCGCAATCTCCTGCGCGCGCAGATGCTTCTTCACCGTGATCGGATAATAAGTGCCACCTTTGACGGTGGCATCATTGCAGACGATCATGCAATCGCGGCCGGAAACGCGGCCGATGCCGACGATCAGGCCGGCGCCCGGCGCTTCGTTGCCATATAGTCCATGGGCTGCCGTCGTCCCGATCTCCAGAAACGGCGTGGCGGGATCGATCAGCCCGGCGACACGATCGCGCGGCAGCATCTTGCCGCGGCCGACATGGCGCTCACGCGCCTGCGCGCCGCCGCCTTCCGCCGCCTGCGACGCCGCAGCCTCAGCGACGCCGATCGCCTCCAGCATGGCGGCGCGATTGTCGCGGAAGCGATCCGTATGCGTCGATATCTCTGATTTCAGGACGGTCATTGACTTGGCCTATTTGCTACCATATTTTGATACCACTTGTTTGCCATTGCGGAACAATCCATGAATTCAAAGCAGCGGCAGACGCTGGAAGCCATTTTCAGCAACCCGGTGAAGGCCACGATCAAATGGCAAGACATTGAGGCCCTGCTGGTGGCAATTGGCTGCGAGATGTCGGAAGGAAGCGGCTCGCGCGCTCGTTTTACGCAAAGCGGCCGAACATTGTTCATCCATCGGCCACATCCGAAGCCTGATACGAAGCAATATGTGGTGCGCACGGTCAGGGAGTTTCTGACAGATTTGGGAATAAAGCCATGAGATCTTACAAGGGATATACCGGTTCGGTGGAATTCGATGAGGACGACATGGTTTTTCATGGCAGAATCGTCGGCATCAGAGACATCGTGACTTTTGAAGCGGAAACGGCGCAAGAACTGGTGCAGGCCTTCCGCGACAGCGTCGATGACTACCTCGCATTTTGCGCGGAAAGATCGCAGGAACCCGATCGACCATTTTCGGGGAATCTTTCCCTGCGCATGACTCCGCGCCTGCATGAGCAGGTCGTTCGCGCCGCAGGAAACAAGGCTCAGTCCGTCAATCAATGGATCACCGATACGTTGACGGAAGCCGCCTCTCGAGATGCAGAGTCGGCTTCCATGGTTGTGAAGGCATAGGCACGCGTCTTTAAATTCGTTGATGTCTCGATCTCGCAGTCAGGCCGTTTCGCCAAACAGCTCGCGGCCGATCAGCATGCGCCGGATTTCGGATGTGCCGGCACCGATCTCATAGAGCTTGGCGTCGCGCAGCAGCCGTCCAGCGGGATAATCATTGGTATAGCCGTTACCACCGAGCGCCTGGATGCATTCGAGCGCCAGCGCCGTCGCCTTTTCTGCGGAGTAGAGAATACAGCCGGCTGCATCCTTACGCGTCGTCTCGCCGCGATCGCAGGCGGCGGCCACGGCATAGACATAGGCGCGGCAGGCATTCATGGTGACATACATATCGGCCAGCTTGCCCTGCATCAGCTGGAACTCGCCGATCGACTGGCCGAACTGCTTGCGCTCATGCATGTAAGGCAGCACCACATCCATGCAGGCCGCCATGATGCCGACGGGGCCACCGGAAAGGACCACGCGCTCGTAATCGAGACCCGACATCAGTACGCGCACGCCGCCATCGATGTGACCGAGAACATTCTCCTCCGGAACCTCGCAATCGAGGAAGATCAGCTCCGAGGTGTTCGAGCCGCGCATACCGAGCTTGTCGAGCTTCTGGCCGACGGAGAAGCCGGGAAAGCCTTTTTCGACGAGGAAGGCGGTAATCCCGCGCGGGCCGGCATCCGGAGAGGTCTTGGCGTAGACGACGAGGACATCGGCATCCGGGCCATTGGTGATCCACATCTTGCTGCCGTTCAGCACATAGCGATGGCCGCGCTTTTCGGCATGCAGCTTCATGGAGACGACATCGGAGCCTGCACTCGGCTCCGACATGGCGAGAGCCCCCACATGCTCGCCGGATATCAGCTTCGGCAGGTAGCGCTCCTTCTGTGCCGCCGTGCCGTTGCGGTAGATCTGGTTGACGCAGAGGTTGGAATGAGCGCCGTAGCTCAGACCCACGGAAGCCGAAGCACGGCTGATCTCTTCCATGGCAACCGTGTGGGCGAGATAGCCGAGGCCGGCGCCGCCATAGGCTTCGTCAACCGTGATCCCGAGTACGCCGAGATCGCCCATCTCCCGCCACAGATGCATCGGGAAGCTGTTGTTGCGATCGATCTCGTCTGCAAAGGGTGCAATGCGATTGCTGGCAAAGCGGCGCACCTGCTCGCGCAGCGCATCGATGTCCTCGCCCAGCGCGAAGTTCAATCCCCCAGAAAACATCCGGCTTCTCCTCCCGACCTCCCGAACGTCCAATCTCTTTGAACGTATGTCTCGTTATGCCTGCTTCAAGTTTCCGCCGCCGGCGTCATGCCGCATCTGCGGGTACATGCTGCGCCTCCCGCGGCATCTCATAGGCTTTCAGTCTGTCCGCTATCCTCACCATGATCTTCCGGCGAGCCTCCTCCTTGACCGGGCCGAAGCCTCTTATCTCATCAAACAGCGAGAGAATGGCAAGGGCTTCTGTCTCGTTGTCGTGGCGCAGACTGGAAAGCACACGCCCGGCGATCTCTTCGTATTCGGCAATCAGGCGGCGTTCCATTTGCCGCTCCGCCATATAGCCGAAGGGATCGAAAGCGGTGCCTCGTAGCCGTTTCATTGGTGCAAGCATCCGCAACAGCGGCAGGATCCAGGCGCCGAACTCGCGCTTCCTTGGTCGGCCGTTCGGGTCCCTGCCGCCGAGGATGGGTGGGGCAAGATTGAGGGCCAGCTTGAAATCTCCCTCCATCTCCTCACGCAATTGTGCTTCGAAAGCCGGATCGGTGAGCAGCCGGGCAACCTCATATTCGTCCTTGTAGGCCAGGATCCGCGCATAAGTGACGGCGACGGCAAAGGGCACCTTGTCCGAAAGCCGCTCTTTCGTCGCCAGAGCATTGGCGTGGGCGACGAAAGCACCATAGCGCTCGGCAAGGGCCGCATCCTGATAGGCGGTCAGATGCGCCTTGCGATGCCTGATGAGATCATCGAGACTCATGTCAGCCAGCGTCTTGCCGGCATCGGGCGCGACCATCAGGGCATGCACGGCCTGCGGATCATGCGCGAGAAGCCGGCCCCAATGAAACGCGGAGAGGCTCGCCTTGACGGCGACGCCGTTGAGCTCGATCGCCTTTTCGATCGCCTCCAACGACAACGGCAGCAGACCGCGCTGCCAGGCAAAGCCGGTTAGCAGGATATTGGTCGAGATCGCATCGCCGGTGACCTCGGTCGCGACCTGACCGAAATCGAGGAAGACGGACTTATCGCTGACGGTCTTTGCAATCGTATGCTGGATCGAACCGGTCCTGAAGTCGAAATCGCGGTTGCGAACGAAATCGGCGACCGGCATGAGCCCGGTGTTGACGATGGCGGTCGTACGCGTCGTTGAGCAGAGCGTGACCGCATCCTTGGAGGCCCCAACCACTTCGTCCGCCGACAACAGCAAGTCCGCGCCGCCATTGACGATGCGCGAGGACGTGACGTCTGCCTGGTTGAGACCGATACGCAGATGGCTCATGACGGCGCCGCCCTTCTGGGCGAGGCCTGCCATGTCAAGGATCATCGGCACCTTGCCATCGAGATGCGCGGCCATGCCAAGGATGGCGCCGATGGTCAGGATGCCCGTGCCGCCGACGCCGGCTATCGCGATGTTCCAGGGACGATCGGCGATGGCAGGGATTTCCGGCATCGGCACGTCGATGTCGGCGTGGCCCAGTGCCTTCCGCTTGCGGCGCTTGCCGCCATGAACCGTGACGAAGGACGGACAAAAGCCTTTGACGCAGGAGAAATCCTTGTTGCAGCTCGATTGGTTGATCTGGCGCTTGCGGCCGAATTCCGTTTCCAGCGGCTCGACGGAGATGCAGTTCGACTGTACCGAGCAATCACCGCATCCCTCGCAGACAGCCTTGTTAATGAAGACGCGCTTGGCCGGATCTTCCATCAGGCCGCGGCTGCGGCGACGGCGCTTCTCGGCGGCGCAGGTCTGGACGTAGACGATCGCCGAACAACCTGCCGTCTCGCGCAGCGTCAGCATCACCTGATCGATGTGGTCGCGATGCAGGACTTTGACGCCGGGCGCCAGCTCCGAAGCGCGATAGGCATCGGGATTGTCCGACAGCAGATAGATCGGCTTGACGCCCTCGTCATGCAGCTGCTTGGTGACCAGCTGCGGCGTCAGGTAGCCATCGATCGGCTGCCCGCCTGTCATGGCGACGGCATCATTATAAAGCAGCTTGTAGGTGACGTTGACCTTGGAGGCGACGGACTGGCGGACGGCAAGAATGCCGGAGTGGAAATAGGTGCCGTCACCGAGATTGACGAACATATGCTTTTCGTCGGTGTAACGCGCAATCGCCGTCCACGGCACGCCTTCACCGCCCATCTGGGTGAAGGTCTCGGTGTTGCGGTCCATCCAGGTGGCCATGTAATGGCAGCCGATGCCGGCGATGGCGCGGCTGCCTTCGGGAACGCGGGTGGAGGTATTGTGCGGACAGCCCGAGCAGAAGAACGGCGTACGGTTCAGTGGCGCCACATGGCTGCGGCTGATCTGGCCGCGCTCGGCAAGATAGGCAAGCTTGGCGGCAATGCGATCATGCAGGCCCTGATCGAGATCGAGCTTGACGATGCGTCCGGCGATGGCTCTCGCAACCGCGCCGACGGTCAGCGCCGAAGACAGGCTGAGATAGGGTTTGTCATGCTCGTCGAACTTGCCGACGATGCGCGGGCGCACATCGGCGCGCCAGTTGAAGAGCTGCTGTTTGATCTGGTTTTCGATGATTTCGCGACGCTCCTCGACGACAAGAACTTCGTCCAGCCCTTCCGAGAAATGGCGCACGGCCTCCGGCTCCAACGGCCAGGGCATGCGCACCTTCAAGATACGCAGGCCGATATCGGCCATTTCCCGCGGGCCGATCTCCAGCTCGCGCAACGCCTGCAGCACATCCTCATAGGCCTTGCCGGAGGAGATGATGCCGAAGCGGGCATTGGGAACATCATGGGTGATTTCGTCGACGCGATTGGCTCGGGCGAAAGCGATGGCCGCATAGGCCTTGTAATTCTGCAGGCGATCGTCCTGCACCAGCGGCGGATCGGGCCAGCGCAGGTTGAGGCCGCCGGGAGGCAGCTCGAAATCCGTCGGCAAGACGAACTGCCGCTTTTCTCCTGATAGATCGACGGCCGCCGTCGTCTCGACGGTATCGGCAATGAATTTCATGCCGACCCAGCAGCCGGAATAACGCGACATGGCGATGCCGAGCAGGCCGTATTCGAGGAATTCGTGGATCGAAGAAGGATAGATGACCGGCATGACCGCCGACATGAATTCATGGTCGGTCTGGTGCGGAATGGTCGAGGATTTGGCGGAATGATCGTCGCCGGCAAAACAGAGGACCCCACCATGCCTGGAGGTACCGGCAGCATTGCCATGCTTCAGCACGTCACCGGAGCGGTCAACGCCGGGGCCTTTGCCGTACCAGATGCCGAGCACGCCGTCCTTGCGGGCGCCGGGAGAAAGGCCGACCTGCTGCGAGCCCCAGACCGCCGTGGCTGCAAGGTCTTCATTGATTCCGGGCTGGAAGGTGACGTCATGCGCGTCGAGGTAAGTCCGGGCCTTCAGAAGCTGCTGGTCGTAGCCGCCGAGGGGCGAGCCGCGATAGCCTGAAATGAACGTTGCCGTATTGAGTCCTGCGGCGCGATCACGCCGCATCTGCGTCATGGGCAGCCGCACCAGCGCCTGCAGGCCGGTCATGAAAACGCGGCCATCCTCAGCGGTATATTTGTCGTCTAGCGAAACGCCGGTAGCAAGCATCTGCTCTCCTCCCGAGATCGCAGTTACCGATTGCCCATGTACCTTTCACCGGATGCCTCCTACCGCATCCGACGAAAGCCATAACCGAACGGTAACATGCAGCGACGCTAATTTCTGAACGAAGGCTAGGCCTCGGCAGCATGATTTGCAAAGATTTAGACGGGCTGGCGGATATTTTCGTGCTTGCTCGGCGCTGGCCATCCGCCATCCATCACGAGCTTTCATCGCAGATATCAGCGGCAGGGTCTTTTACTCGCCCAAGCTGCCCAATAAGGTCGCGCCGACTCGAATCTGGGAGACCCATATGCTGACGATCTACGGTGTCTATCGCTCGCGCGCCTCGCGCAATTACTGGATGGCGGAGGAGCTCGGCATTGAGTTCAAATCCGTGCCTGTCATCCAGGCCAGCCGGCTTGCCAATCCGCTCGCTGCCGACGCGCCAATCAACACGATGTCGCCGGAGTTTCTGGCGGTCAATCCGATGGGCATGATCCCCTACATCAAGGATGGCGATCTCGCGATGCATGAGTCGCTCGCCATCAACCTCTATCTCGCGCGCAAATATGGCGGCCCGCTGGCCGGCAAGACGGTAGAGGAAGAAGGACTGATGTCTATGTGGACGATGTGGGCGGCGACGGAAGTCGAACCCTATAGCGTCGCGCTCGTGCGCATCTATGACAACGCGCAGGAAAATAGCGATGCAGGCAAGGCCGGGATCGCAGTCGCCTGCCGCTCGCTGAAGAAACCGCTCGACGTGCTCGAAAAGCACCTGCAAAACCAGGACTATCTCGTCGGCAATCGCTTTACCGCCGCCGACCTCAACCTGGCCGAAGTGCTGCGCTATGCCCAAACCGAGCAGGACTTGTTCGACGCTCGCCCGAGGATGAAGGCCTGGATCGAGCGCTGCCAGTCGCGCGATGCCTACAAGGCCATGCAGGCGACCCGCGGCAAGGAGCCGGTCTGACATTATTGGAAGAGACGCATGCTCTCTTCCATTTCCTCACGGATCCAGGCCTTGAAGGCGGTGACCTTCTTCGGCTCCCGCACGCCTTCGGCGGTGACGAAATAATGGCCGAAACCGGTTTTGGCGCGGATGCCGAAGGGATCGACGAGGCATTTCTGCTGGAGGGCATAGGCCGCCAGCGTCTGCCAGGCGAGCATCACCCCTTGCCCCGCTATGGCCGCATCCAGACAGAGCGATGCGTCGTTGAAGATGTGACGCTCTTCCATGCAATGGCCCGGGAGCCCGGCCTCGCGCAACCACACCTCCCAGCCGAACATCGCATGTCCGTCGATGACGGCGGGGACTTTCAGTATATCGACAGGCTCCTGAAGCGTCGCGGCAATCTGCGGCGTAACGACCGGGAACACCTCCTGGGCCAGCAGCAGCTCGGCCTTGACGCCGGGCCATTGCCCATTGCCGACCCGAATGCCAATATCGACATCAGACGTCGCCGGGTTGATCAGCCGTGTTGTGGCATCGATGCGCAGGCGGATATCCGGATGGCGGCCGGCGAAGCGGTCCAGCCGATAGACTAGCCAGCGGGCCGCAAAAACCGGTGCCACCGAAATGGTGAGGATATTCTCATCCTTGTGCTGCACAAGCGCAATTGCCGCCGAAAGCGCCTGAAATCCCTCGCCCAACCTTGCCAGCACCGCCAGTCCCGATGCCGTCACCGTCATCCCGTTAGGCGTCCGCTCGAACAGCGGCCGACCGAGTTGCGCCTCGGCCTTGATGACCTGCTGGCTGACCGCACCGACCGTCACGCCGAGTTCATCGGCCGCTGCCTGCAGCGAACCGAGGCGCCCGACCGCCTCCAGCGCGCGCAAGCCATTCAAATGAACGTTGTTGAGGTTTTTCATTATAGAATATCTATATCAGCATCCCCGCATTCTCAAT
This sequence comes from Martinezella dioscoreae, assembly GCF_009176305.1. GTDB lineage: Bacteria > Pseudomonadota > Alphaproteobacteria > Rhizobiales > Rhizobiaceae > Rhizobium > Rhizobium dioscoreae. The sequence goes on from NZ_BLAJ01000003.1 coordinate 371,307, forward strand.
TGCATCGAGCGCATATTCGCGCGATTATTGCACCATGAAATTGAAGACCGTCGCCGCTCGCTCGGCTGATGCCCTCACGGTTGCATCGATGCGAGCATCCAAGGAGGCATGCCATGTCGATCTTGAAGCTTTTCTTCAATCATCTTCTCGAAGAGGATCGCAAATCGGATAGCGATCCGTTGCAGCATCCCATGCTTGCGGCCATGTCGCTGGAAGAATTGGCCGATCTGCCGCTGATGCCGGAAAACCTGGGGCGGCCTATGGACAAGCGGACCATTCAGCCGGAAGAATGCGCATAAGAGAGTTAATCATGGCACTCACACGCGCATGACATCGAACCTAGGCATGGACGCCATAGCAGAACGATTGCAGCGGCTGGTGGCGCAAGCCAGGCTGCTCGAGGTCGAGCCTGGCCTTCATTATGGACTGCCGGCCTTCAAAGTCGGCGGCAAGGCGTTTGTGACCGTCAAGAACAACGAGACCATCGTGCTGTCGCTGCCGGTCGACCGCAAGGAACAGCTGATGGAAATGGCACCGAAGATCTATTTCCAGACGGATCACTACGTCGGCTGGCCATCCCTGCCGCTGCGCATCGCCGCGATCGGCGACGAGGAACTGGAGCTGCGCTTAGTCGAGGCGTGGCGATACCGCGCCCCGAAAAAACTTCTGGCAATGTTCGGCTGATCGATCAGCCCTGTTCGACGGCAAGGGCCTTCTGAACGGCCGGGCGCTCGAGCATACGCTGATAATGCGCGCTAACCTTGGGGAACTGCTTGATATCGACATTGTCTCCCGGCAGCCACTTCTCCATGGTGAAGAGATAGCCGTCTGCGACGGTATATTGCTCGCCCATCACCCAGGGACCCTTCAGCATCTTATCCTCGATCAAAGCGAAGCTTTCGGTCATGGTCTGCGGCACCTTGGCCTTCATCGTCTCGATGGCTGCCGCATCGTCGGTCCAGCGGTAGCCGCGTCCCTTGTGCGAATGGTTCACATGAACGGTGGAGACGATGTAACTGTTGAAGGACTGCATCTGCGCGAATTCGAAGGGGTCGTCGAGCGGTGCCAGCTTCGCGGCCGGTGCGATCTGGGCGAGATAGGCCATGATCGCGATATTCTCGGTGAGGACGCCGCGATCGGTCACCAGCGCCGGAACGCGACCTTTCGGATTGATGGCCAGATAATCCGGCTGGCGCTGATCGCCGTTGGCGAGGTTGAGGCGTCGGGGCTCGTAGGCAAGGCCGGATTCTTCCAGGGCGATGAGACTGGCGAGCGCGCAGCTTCCGGGCGCATAATAGAATGTCAGCATGTTCCGTTCCTCAATTGAATTCTGCAAGGAAGCTAAAACGAACCCGGCCGATACGGAAGTGGCTGATGCTGATGGGCGCCACAAAAGGTTTTGATCGATTAAGCCGATATCCCCATCCCCATTGGCTGGCTCAATGGGGATGGGCGGTTGATCTCAGGCGCAGCCTGGCACGTCTTCCAGCCTGTACCAGACGGGAATGCCGCGCTCGCGGGCAATGCGGACATCATTATCGGCGCCCTTGGAATCACCCGGCAACCTGAGAACACCCTCGCAAAGCTGCAGCAGGCGGCCGGCTGTCGGGTGGAAGATCTCTTCATAGAGATCGTCGCCGATGCTCTTGCCGCCGGCGGCATGCCAGACCGGCAGGGCGACCCATTCGCCGATCATGGGGAGATGACCTGCCTTGAACAGGGCATAGGACGGCTCCTCAAGGCGCTTGAGGTTTTCGGCCATCTTCTTCGGATCATCGCCGGTGCCGGAGCGATAGGGCCCCGCAATCAGGATCAACATGTCATGTCTCCATTCTGAGTACCTGCTTCCTGCAGGAATTTGCACGAATATGCGCATATTTTCTTGAATGTCGAATCGATTCTGATAAATTCATGACTATTCGTGATATATCGTGCAGAGATCAACATGCTGACCAGCCAGCGCAAAGCCCTCATCCTCGACAGATTGCGCCGGGACGGCCAAGTGATCGCCAAGGTTCTGGCCGACGAACTCGATCTGTCCGAAGACACGATCCGCCGGGATCTGCGAGAGATGGCAACGGAGAAGCTGCTGAAGCGCGTGCATGGCGGCGCATTGCCGCTGTCACCGGAGCTGCCCGATTTCACCGCGCGGCAGGCAGTCTCCTCCGACGAGAAACGCCGGCTTGGTGCCTATGCAGCCAAGATGATCCAACCGGGCCAGACCGTATTTCTGGACGGCGGCACCACCAATGCCGAGATCGCCCGGCAACTTCCGAAAGACCTTCCCGTCACCATCGTTACCCACAGCCCGACGATTGCTGGTGAGCTGGAGCATCATGCCCTGGTGGAGGTGATCCTGATCGGCGGCAAGCTCTACAAGCATTCGATGGTGGCGACGGGTGCTGCCGCCATGACGGCCATCGCATCGATAAGGGCCGACATCTTCTTTCTGGGCGTCACCGCCATTCATCCCGCCCGCGGCTTTTCGACCGGCGATTTCGAGGAAGCGGCCATCAAGCGGCATATCGCGCAGTGTTCGGCCGAAACCTATGTGCTGGCGACAGCCGAAAAGCTCGACGCCGCCTCTCCATACCAGATCCTTCCATTGACAGGCGTCTCCGGCGTGATCGTGTCCTCCGATCTTCCGGAGCAGAGCCTGACGCCCTATCGAGATATGGACGTGCCGATCTTCCTGGCCTGACCGACGGCCGGAGATCGGCATGCCTTGTCGCCGCCGCCGATCAAGCCTACCTGAATAGGCCCCAGAGGTTGTGATCGCCCATGAACGAACGACGCATTCATCAGCTCTTCGAAATCAGCGTCCTGTTGAAAGGCGCGCATGCCCTGATCGAATGCCTCGGCGGCCTTGTGCTCGCGCTCGTCAGCACCGAATCGATCCTTCGGCTGGCGAACCGGATCACCCAGCCCGAGCTGCTCAACGACCCGCATGATTTTATCGCGACCCATCTGCTCATATGGGCACAAGATTTTTCGGTCGGTACCAAGAATTTCTATGCCTATTACCTCTTGAGCCATGGGCTGGTGAAGGTGTTGCTGGTCATCGGCCTGCTCCGGGGCAAGATGTGGGCCTATCCAGCCTCGCTGGTGGCCTTGGGCCTTTTCATCGTCTACCAGCTTTATCGCTTCACCGACACGCACGGTATCGGGCTCATCATCCTCACCATTTTCGACCTCGTGGTCATGGTTCTCATCTGGCAGGAATACAAGGTCGTCCGGCACCATGTACCGGCTCAGAAAACGAGCGGCTGAGGCGAAGAGTTACCTATGCCGTCAGAGCAGCCGTCGGCCTGATATCGCCGACATGGATGCCGTTCCAGTTCTTGAAGGATCGGCCGGCCATAGCCATCAGGCCGGCATGAACAGCGCCGTCCTTCTCGAAGAAGCGGGCCAATGTTGCGGCCACCATGACCTCTGCCGCGCGAGTGGTGCCATCGTCGCATTTGAGCGCGATGGCGATGCTCTGTTCGGGGATTGCAGCGCAGAACACGCCCTCGGCGCCAGTCTTGGCGAAAATGCGGCCAGGAGCGATCTGCATCAGCCTGGTGCAGGCGCGGTCGGTGCCAGCAACGTAAAAGGGTTCGGCCATGCAGGCCTCGAACAGCCGGCGTGATGCCTTGGCACGCAGGGGCTCCAGGCCGACACCGGTCGCCATCTTGGCAAAGCCATGCGCCAGTCCCTTGAGCGGCACGGCATAGGTCGGGATCGAGCAGCCATCCGTGCCGCAATTGTCGTGCGCCAGAATAGCGCCGGTCAGGCTCTGCATCATCTCGCGGATCTGCTGCTGCAGCGGATGGTCATAGCCGATATAGCCCTTGGGATCGATGTCCTGATGGCAGCAGGCGCAAACGAAGCCGGCATGCTTACCGGAGCAATTGTTATGCAGCGCCGTCGGCGTCTCAATGGTGCGGGCCTGATGGATTGTTGTTTTCAGGTCGGAGGACCAGTGCGCGCCGCATTCGAGCGTACCGACATCGCGGCCGGCGCGAGCCAGCATGGCGGCAGCGAGTGCTGCATGCTCGTCCTCGCCATTGTGGGAGGAACAGGCGAGCGCCAATTCCTTGTTGCCGAAGCCATAGGCTTCTGCCGCGCCGCTTTCGACCAATGGCAACGCCTGCATCGCCTTGCAGGCGGAGCGCGGAAAGACGCCGCTTTCGATATCGCCGACCGAGAAGACCAACTTGCCATCGCCATCGACCGCAACGATGGAACCGCGATGACGGCTCTCAACCAGATTGCCACGGGTGACTTCGACGCAGACGGGATTGGACATGAGGGGACGCAGCCTTTGGTTTGCTAGACGGCCAGTGATAGCCGCTGCTCCCTGGATTGCCAATCGCCGATGCGGGTGGGCACAGCATCAAAAAGCGATTTCTCAGGCCGCGTCGCGGATCCTGTAGGCGCAACGCCGGGCGCCGAGCAGAATATGCTCCTCCCGTTCGACATCAGCGCCGAGCACCATGCGGAAAGTCTCCAGCTCCGATCGGCAGAAGCCGGCACAGGCAGATGCGGCGGCGCAGATGGGACAATGGTTCTCCACCAGCACCAACGAACCGTCATCGTCCTGCCAGTGATCGGCCATATAACCTTCCCGCGTGCGGATGGCAGCAAGGCTTGCGACCCGTGAGGGCAGATCGGCTGTCAAATCGATTTCGCTGCGATAGCGCCGAAGCGTCTCCGTTTCGCGTGCCGAGATGACAGCATCGACGGCCCCCTGCCCCAGCTGGCTGGCCATGGTGGCAAGCAGGGTGGCGGTCAGATCTGCATGGCCATCGGGAAACTGCCGATTGCCGGCCGCCGTCAGATGCCAGAACTGGCGCGGTCTGCCTCTGCCGGCGGAAGCTTCCGCTACAGGCTCGACCAACCCTTCCTCCGCCATCTTCGTCAGCTGCTGACGGGCTGCTTCCGACGATATGCCGAGCGCATCGCCGACAGCCGCTGCCAGCTGCGGCCCGTCGGTTTTCAACAGGATCAGAATTCGATTGGCAGGTGACTGACGCATTTTTCCAAGTTTTCTCTTGTTTTAATCCGACAAGGATGTAATTTTCCAAATTATAACTTGGAAAATAATCAACCGCTAGGGAAAATACCGAGGATTGCCCGATGTCCAGCATCGAAACCACAGCTCCCCTCAAATCAGCCTCCATCTTCACGCTGTTCTCGCCAAGACTTCTGCCTGCGACACTGATGCTGGGCGGAGGCGTCACGCTTTATGCCGTCGAATCCTACATCACCGCCACGATTGCGCCCTCGATCGTCCGCGATATCGGCGGCCTCGAATTGTTCTCGTGGATGACGACGCTTTTCGTCGCCGCAGGCGTGCTCGGCTCGATCACGGTTGCGACCCGGCCGAAAGGAATAGGCTTGCGTGCCGTCTATGTTGCAGCGGCGCTCACCTTCGGCGTCGGCAGCCTAGCTTGCGCCATCGCGCCGACCATGCCCGTGCTGCTGATCGGTCGCGCCGTTCAGGGATACGGCTCCGGCATGCTGTCCGGCCTCGCCTACGCCTTCATTCGCTTCATCTATCCTGAACCCCTGTGGCGCAGGGCCTCTACGCTCTACGCTGCCATCTGGGGTGTAGCGACCGTGCTCGGGCCGACGCTCGGCGGCCTCTTCGCCGCAGGGAGCGCCTGGCGAGAGGCCTTTCTCATCCTCGTCCCGGTGGCTGTCCTCATGGCGCTCTCGGGGCGCTGGCTGCTGCCCGATGTCGCGGACGATCGGATCGACACCAGAACGCCGCTGATCCAGATCATACTTCTGCTTACCGCAGTTCTATTCGTGAGCATTGCCGGCACGATCGAACATGGATCCTACAAGATGGTGCTGATCGCAGCTTCGATCGTGCTCGTCGCAACGATGGTGCTAATAGAGCGCAAGAGCGAAGTGCGCCTCCTGCCCTATGGCGCCGTCATGCTCAGCAACCCCATCGCGCGGCTCTATTTGACGATATTCACGATGATGCTGGTGCTGACGAGCGACATCTATATCCCCTACTTCCTGCAGACGCTCCATGGCGTAACGCCGCTGGTCTCAGGCTATCTCGTGGCGCTGGTAGCGCTCGGCTGGACCATCGCGGCCTTCTTCAGCAACTCTTTCTCGGGTCGGCCAGCGGCCATCGCCATCGTCAGTGGCTGCATTCTGGAAACGGCCGCAACCGCATCGCTGATCCCGTTCCTGGCAACGAATACGCCCTTCGACACCATCGTCAGGTTCGCGCCGGCCGTGATCGCCATGTTCCTGATGGGATTCGGCGTCGGTCTCGGCTGGGCGCATCTTGTAACCAGGATCATTGGCATCGCCCGCAGGACCGAACAAGACAAGGCCTCGGCGGCGATCTCGATGACACAGTCGCTGGGCGGCGCATTCGGTGCCGCGCTCGCCGGCGTCATCGTCAATGGAGCGGGCCTGACCCATCCGGGTGGCATTGCCGGCGGCCTCTCTGCCGCAACATGGCTCTATGCGCTGATGGCCATACCCGGCTTTATCGCCGTCGTCCTGTCACTGACGATCAAGCCAGCTGCAGCATGATCTTACCGATGTGATCGCTGGTTTCCATCAATCGATGTGCCTCGACCACATCGTCGAAAGAGAAGGTCCGATAGATAACGGGGGCAACCGTGCCCTCGTCCAGCAGCGGCCAGACTTGGGACAGCAGGTCGTCGCGGATGGCCCGCTTTTCCTCAGCCGTGCGCGGGCGCATGGTCGAACCGGTCACGGTCAGCCGCTTGACCATGATCGGCGCAAGGTTTGCCCTATCCGCCACCGCGCCGCCAAGGAAAGCAATGATGGAAAGGCAGCCATCGCGGGCAAGCGAAGCGAGGTTCTTTTCCAGATAGGCGGCGCCGATCATGTCGAGGATGATATCGACGCCATGTTCCGTCTCGGCCTTGATGACCTCGGCGAAATCCTCTTCTTTATAATTGATCGCCCGCTTGGCGCCGAGCTTCTCGCAAGCCTCGCATTTTTCTTTCGATCCGGCGGTCGCATAAACGGTCGCGCCGAAAGCGCGGGCAAGCTGGATCGCCGTCGTGCCGATGCCGCTGGAGCCGCCGTGGATCAGCACGCTTTCGCCTTCGGTGAGGCCCGCCATCTGGAAGAGATTGGCCCAGACCGTGAAGAACGTCTCAGGCAATGCCGCTGCGCGCACCGCATCATAGCCGTTCGGAAATCGGAGCGCCTGGCCGGCGGGCAGGACGCAATATTCGGCATAGCCACCGCCATTGGCGAGGCCGCAAACCTTGTTGCCGATCGAAAACTCCGTCACGCCGGGCGCGACATCGACCACTTCGCCCGATATTTCGAGACCGAGGATCGGACTTGCCTCCTTCGGTGGGGGATAGGTGCCCTGCCGTTGCGCCACATCCGGCCGATTGACGCCGGCGGCCTCGACGCGGACCAGGATCTCGCCCGGCTGCAAGACCGGCAGAGGCTTTCGGGCGATGGTCATGACCTCTGGTCCGCCAAAGGACGGCAAATCCACGAAACGCATTTCAGACGGCAAGGGCATGGCGCTATCTCCTCTCCCAGCAAAGCAGTGGAGATAGTTTAGCGCAAAGCGCTTGAAAAGGACCGAGTGCCGGAGGGCGTCAATTCGTCTCGGCCAAGCCGAGGAATGCCACGCCCATGGCGCTTTCCTTTGCCTTCGCCTTGATACCCGCAATGGAAGTGCTGACCCGGCTGATATTGTCGATCACCAGCCCCTCCGGCAGTTGCAGGATGCCGATCGAGCAGCGCATCAGCGGGAACTCTGTCTCGGCGCCACTGCGGTCGTGGCCGCGAATGCGGCCCGCGACACGATCCTCCACCGAATAGAGCTCGCGGACGTCGGCGTGGAAATCGGCAAGCAGCCGGTCCAGAACCTCGCGAAGCTCCTGCATATTCCAGCCGGTGACACCGATGAAGAAATCGTCGCCGCCGACATGACCGAGGAAATGGCGCTCCGCAAAGAAATAGCGGCGCATCAATGCAGCGAACAGCGAGATGGCATGGTCGCCGAGATGGAAGCCATAGGCATCGTTGAACGGCTTGAAATTATCGAAGTCGCAATAGCAGAAATGCCTGATTTCATCGCCATCGCGGCCGGCGTTCTGCATGAAATCATGGATCGCCCTGTTGCCGGGAAGGCCAGTCAGCGGGTTCTGGTCCTGGGCGATCTTCAGCTGCTTTTCGTTGATGACCTTGATGAGGGAGGCAGCGGAGACGATGCCGGCATAATGTGTGCCTTCGGTGACGATCAGGCAATCGCTGCTTTCCATGTTGGCGAAGATCGTCATCAGCGTGTCGGCATCGGAATCGAGCCCGACGATCGGCGCCATTTCGACGAAATGCGAGATCGACCGTTTATAGACCTTGTTCTTCAACAGGTCGCGGCCGAAAGGCTGATAGATATATTCCTTCAGCTGGTACTCGTGGATGATCCCGCGCGGCTCGTCATTGGCATTGACGACCGGGAAATAGGCCCGGCGCGGATTGCGGCGGAAGAGCTCGAAGACACTGTCGATGCTGTCGCTTTCGCGGATGGTCGGCAGCACTTCGATCTGCTTGCGGATGAGGATTTCATCAAGCGACTGGCTGTTGCGTGCCGTCTTGCCGAGATCCTGCAGATGCGGAAAGCTCTGCTTCAGCTCGTTGACCAGGACCGTCGGACGGGCAATGAACCAGCCCTGGACGAGGTCGACGCCGAATTCGCGGCAGGTCACGAACTCCGCCTCAGTCTCGATGCCCTCGGCGATCACGCGCGTCCCGAGAACATGGGCGATATTGACGAGGTTCCTCAGGATATGGCGCTTGCGGGCGCTGCGGTCGATATCGACGATGAAATGCCGGTCGATCTTGAGATAGTCGACCGGATAATCGGACAGCAACTTCATCTCGCCACGGCCGACGCCGAAATCATCGATCGCGAGCTTGAAGCCGGCATTGCGCATCTTGGCAACCAGCGCCGAAAACTCCGGCACGATGGTATTGTCGAAACGTTCGGAGAATTCGAAGCAGACGGAGGACGGCGCGATGCCGGCCTTTCTCATGTGCTGCAGCAGGCCGTCAACCAAGGCCGTGCCCTGCGCAATCAGCCGGACATCCAGATTGAGGAAAAGTGTCGTGGTGGCGATATTGGGTAGGATGGCAAACTTCGCCAGCGCGCGGCTCGTGACCATTTGCTCCAGCCCGAGAAGCTGACCGGTGCGCTCGGCCTCATCGAGAATGTCAACCGGGCTGTCAAAACCGATGCGTTCCTGGCCGCGCATCAGGGATTCATAGCCGAAAACGGCGCCCGTACCGGCCTCCACGATCGGCTGGAATGCATTTTCGATGACGAGTTTGGCGAGAGTGACGATCTGGTCGCTGGCATATCGGCGCAATACGCCCGGTTCGACTGCGGCAGTCAGGGACATGCCCATCTCCACTTGCGGATTCTAATCTAATTTATTTAAGTAAAACTTTGGATTTACCGCGTTTTCGACCCAAGATTGCACCATAAAGCGTCAACGAAACCTTTCCCCTATGTGAAAGTTTCATGAATGGTAAAGCAATATTAACCATTCGCCGGGAGGCAGACCCGGCACACGGCAGCCGAGGGCTGCCGTGACGAGTGGGGTTCAGTGCTGATTGCTCGAGTGCCGCTCTGCCTCGTAATCGGCAAACATATCGGCGACGCAACGGCCGCTTTTTGCCGTCTCGCCGCCATCGTTGGCGGCACGTGGCACCTCGCAAATGTCACCGCGCTTGCGCGCCGCATCCCACATGCGAAGAGCTTCCCGCACGACTTCGCTGCTCGAGGCATAGGTGCCGGTGTCGACCGCTGCCCGGATGCCGGCAGCCTGAAGCGGAGAGATGGAAACCGTTACCATTGGCATGATATTCCTCCCTTGACGTTATCTAGCGGAAATTTGTCTGGAACTATGTTCCGCGGCTTCGACCAGTTTCTTCGAGCATGTCCCTCGACATGCGGACTTCCAGATGAAGATACTGCCGTTACATCAACGCAACGCCGTTCTGCCTGATATGGCAGAGGCACGAAGAGTAACGCCGCTCACGCTTCTTGTCAAAAAGTAGCAGTGCGTTACCCCTTTTGGGAGATGCACTACCGCCTGAGCACGAGGCCGAAGACCACCAGCGTCCAGCCCTGGAAGATCAGATCGAAGGCCAGGAAAAGGCCGAGGATCCAAAGGCTGTTGACCGGCCAGCCGAGAGCGATGGCGATGCCTGCAACGGCAGTCGCAAGACCGCTGATGACGATCCAAACCCAGCCGCGCTCAGGTTTCAGCTTGCGGCCGACCCAGACGCGGAACGTGCCGGCTATGAGGAGCGCGATGGCAAGGAACAGCGTCAATGCCTCGGAAGCCAACAGCGGATTGGCGAAGGCAAGGATACCGGCAACCGTATAGAGCAGGCCGCTCAACACCCAGAACAGGATATGCTCCCAGCCCCTCACCTGAAAGGCATGGGCCAGATGCACGATGCCGCCGATCAGCATCAGCATGCCGACATAATAGACCGAAGCCACCGTGGCGATGAACAGATTGCCTAGGGCGATGCCACCACAGATCAGCAGCAATATGCCAAGTCCGACAAACCAACCCCATTTGTCGCGCATCGCGGATGGGGGAACTTCATCAAGAATATCAACCATGACTGCACCTCCTCCTATGAGGAAGTATGGCACAGAAATGCTCTGCGGAAAGAGGTTGCGGATTTTTCGTCAGGGAATACCGGCCACCTGATTTTTTTATTGATTGATCAGTCAATCAAAAATACACTCATCTTCAATCTTGAGGATTGACGCAATGCCGAAAGTCGGAATGGAGCCGGTGCGCCGCAAGGCGCTGGTGGATGCTGCGATGCGCGTGATCGGCGATCACGGCTCGCTAACCGTAACCATGTCCGAAATCGCCAAGCAGGCGGGCGTTTCGCCTGCCCTTGCGCATCATTACTTCGGCAGCAAGGAACAGCTGCTGATCGAAACCGTCCGCGTGCATCTACAGCGGCTGCGCGACAGCGTCGTGACGGCGCTCCGCGAGGCGAAAACGCCGCGCGAAAAGCTCTCCGCCGTCATCCGCGTCAGCTTCCAGGCCGATCAGTTCGCACCGGAAACGATCGCCGCCTGGCTCGCCTTCTATGCCGAGGCGCAACGCTCGGAAGAGACGCGGCGCTTTCTCGTCATCTACGCACGCCGCCTGCACTCAAATCTCGTTGCCAATCTCAAGGCTCTGTGCCCGGCCGGCGATGCCGGGCGGATCGCCGAGGGTGCGGCTGCCATGATCGACGGGCTCTATATCCGCCAGGGCCTCAGATCCGCGCCGATCAGCACTGAGGCGTCGATCGCGCTGACGGAAGATTATCTGACGACCCACCTCAACGCCTTGAAAGGCTGAAGACCATGCTGACCGTCTGGGGCCGCAAATCGTCATCCAATGTGCAGGCGCTGATGTGGTGCATCGGCGAACTCGGCCTTGCCTATGAGCGCATCGATGCTGGCTTCACATACTGCGTCAATGACACGCCCGAATTCCTGGCGATGAACCCGAACGGCACCGTTCCGGTGCTGCGCGACGGCGACGACGAGCCGCTTTGGGAAACGGGCGCTATCCTGCGCTATCTCGCGACGCAATATGGCGAGGATGCCTTCTGGCCGAAGAGTGCACGCCATCGCGCCCAGATCGATAAATGGGCCGAATGGGCGAAGATCAATATCGCCTTAAATTTCACCGGCCCGGTGTTCTGGCGCGCGGTGCGGACTGCCCCTGCCCTGCGTGATGAGAAGGCGATTGTTGCGGCTGTCGCAGCACTCGCTGCGAAGCTAGACATCGCCGAGTCGCAGTTCGGACGGCATCGCTTCCTTGCGGGCAATACTCTGACGCTGGCCGACATACAATTCGGGCATGTTCTCTATCGCTATTTCGACATCGACATCCAGCGCCCAGCCCATCCACGGCTGCAGCGCTACTATGAAAACCTCACCGAGCGACCTGCTTTCCAAGAGCATGTCATGGTGTCCTACGAAGAATTGAGGGTTCTATAATGCGCGCACAACCGAAAGCCTCGCATTTCATCGACGGGGAATATGTCGAGGACACCGACGGCACTCTTATCGAAAGCATCTATCCGGCGACCGGCGAAGTCATCGCCCGCCTGCACGCAGCGACGCCAACCATCGTCGAAAAGGCGATCGCTAGCGCCAAGCGTGCGCAGCCGGAATGGGCTGCTATGAGCCCGACAGCGCGCGGCCGCATCCTGAAGCGGGCAGCCGAGATCATGCGCGAACGTAACCGCGAGCTTTCCGAGCTGGAGACGCTGGATACGGGCAAGCCGATCCAGGAAACCATTGTCGCAGACCCAACATCAGGCGCCGACAGCTTCGAATTCTTCGGCGGCGTCGCGGCGGCCGGCCTCAATGGCTCCTATATCCCGCTCGGCGGTGACTTCGCCTATACCAAGCGCGTGCCGCTCGGCGTGTGCGTCGGCATCGGCGCGTGGAACTACCCGCAGCAGATCGCCTGCTGGAAGGGTGCGCCGGCGCTGGTCGCCGGCAACGCCATGGTGTTCAAGCCTTCGGAAAACACACCGCTCGGCGCGCTGAAGATCGCCGAAATCCTTATTGAGGCAGGCCTGCCGAAGGGGCTCTACAATGTCATCCAAGGCGACCGCGAAACCGGACCTCTGCTCATCAACCATCCCGACGTGGCGAAGGTCTCACTGACCGGCTCGGTACCGACGGGCCGCAAGGTGGCGGCTTCTGCCGCCGGCAACCTCAAGCATGTCACCATGGAACTCGGTGGCAAGTCGCCGCTGATCGTCTTCGACGATGCCGATATCGACAGCGCCATCGGCGGCGCGATGCTCGGCAATTTCTATTCGACGGGTCAGGTCTGCTCGAACGGCACGCGCGTCTTCGTCAACAGCAAGATCAAGTCCGAATTCCTGAAGCGCCTGAAGGCCCGCACCGAGGCCATGCTCATCGGCGACCCGATGGATGAGGCAACACAGATCGGCCCAATGGTCTCCTGGGCGCAGCGTGAGAAGGTGCTGTCTTACATCGAAAAAGGCAAGGCCGAAGGCGCGACGCTGCTGACCGGCGGCGGCATCCCGAACAATGTCTCCGGCGAAGGCTATTACATTCAGCCGACCGTGTTTTCTGACGTCACCGACGACATGACGATCGCGCGCGAGGAAATTTTCGGGCCAGTTATGTGCGTGCTCGATTTCGATGACGAGGCCGAGGTGATAGCCCGCGCCAATGCCACCGAATTCGGCCTTTCCGGCGGCGTCTTTACCGCCGACCTCACCCGTGCCCACCGCGTCGTCGATCAGCTCGAAGCCGGTACGCTCTGGATCAACACCTACAATCTCTGCCCGGTCGAAATTCCCTTCGGCGGCTCCAAGCAATCCGGCTTCGGCCGCGAGAATTCACTGGCGGCGCTGGAGCATTATTCGGAACTGAAGACCGTCTATGTCGGCATGGGGCCGGTACAGGCGCCTTATTGAACAAGCCCCTTCGCCCCGTGAAACGGGGAGAAGGTGGGTTGGCGGAATCGAACGGAGTGAGATTGCGACAAGCCGGATGAAGGGCCGCTTCAAGCATGCCGCATCTCATTGCCCCGCCCCTCACCCTAGCCCTCTCCCCGCTCATGCGGGGCGAGGGAACGACGGAGCCACCCATAGTCCTGCAGATCAAGAAGAACGTCCGCAAAGAGGGCAACAGTCATGCAAGCAGATTTCGTCATCGTTGGCTCAGGCTCAGCTGGCTCCGCCATGGCCTACCGCCTGTCGGAGGATGGCAAGCATTCGGTCATCGTTCTGGAATTCGGCGGCAGCGATTTCGGGCCTTTCATCCAGATGCCCGCAGCCCTTGCCTGGCCGATGAGCATGGACCGTTACAATTGGGGCTATCTTTCCGAGCCGGAACCGCAGCTCAACAACCGACGCATCACCGCACCGCGCGGCAAGGTGATCGGCGGGTCTTCCTCGATCAACGGCATGGTCTATGTGCGCGGTCATGCGGAAGACTTCAATCGCTGGGAGGAGCTCGGCGCTCAGGGCTGGGCCTATGCCGACGTGCTGCCCTACTTCAAGCGGATGGAGCATTCGCATGGCGGCGAGGAGGGATGGCGCGGCAAGGATGGCCCGTTGCATGTGCGCCGGGGCGATGCGCGCAACCCGCTGTTCCACGCCTTCATCGAGGCGGGCAAGCAGGCGGGCTTCGAGGCGACGGAGGATTATAACGGCAGCAAGCAGGAAGGCTTCGGCCTAATGGAGCAGACGACGTGGATGGGCCGGCGCTGGTCTGCGGCGACAGCCTATCTCAAGCCTGCGCTGAAGCGGCCGAACGTGACGCTCATCCGCTGCTTCGCCCGCAAGATCGTCATCGAAAATGGCCGTGCGACGGGTGTCGAAGTCGAGCGGGACGGCAAGATCGAGATCATTAAGGCAAACCGCGAGGTGATCGTCTCCGCCTCCTCGTTCAATTCTCCGAAGCTGCTGATGCTATCTGGCATCGGGCCTGGGCAGCATCTGCGCGACATGGGCATCGAGGTGAAGGCCGACCGGCCGGGCGTCGGCGCCAACCTGCAGGACCATATGGAATTCTATTTCCAGCAGACCAGTCTGAAGCCGGTGTCGCTCTATTCCTGGCTTCCCTGGTACATGCAGGGGATTGCCGGCGCGCAATGGCTGTTCTTCAAGAAGGGCCTCGGCACCTCCAACCAGTTCGAGGCCTGCGCCTTCCTGCGCTCCGCGCCCGGCGTCAAACAGCCCGACATTCAGTACCACTTCCTTCCCGTCGCCATCAGCTATGACGGCAAGGCGGCCGCCAAGAGCCATGGCTTCCAGGTGCATGTCGGCTACAACCTCTCGAAATCGCGCGGCAACGTCACGCTGCGCTCTTCCGACCCGAAGGCGGATCCCGTTATCCGCTTCAACTATATGAGCCATCCGGAAGACTGGGAGAAGTTCCGCCACTGCGTGCGCCTTACCCGCGAGATCTTCGGGCAGAAGGCCTTCGACGAATATCGTGGACCGGAAATCCAGCCCGGACCGAACGTTCAGACCGACGACGAGATCGACGCCTTCCTGCGCGAACATCTGGAAAGCGCCTATCATCCCTGCGGCACCTGCAAAATGGGCTCAAAGGACGATCCCATGGCGGTGGTCGATCCCGACACCCGCGTCATCGGCGTCGACGGCCTGCGTGTCGCCGACAGCTCGATCTTCCCGCATGTGACCTATGGAAACCTGAACGGCCCTTCGATCATGACAGGCGAAAAGGCGGCCGACCACATCCTTGGCAAGCCGAGGCTGGCGCGCTCGAACCAGGAGCCTTGGATCAATCCGCGGTGGGAGACCAGCGATCGGTGAGATTGCCGTCGGGGCGGTACCAATTTCATGGGATAACTTGCGGGATTTGCGGAAAGTCCGTATAATTTCGGCAAGGAGATTTTTCATGAAGACGGTAACTGCCGCCGAAGCTTCCAAGAATTTTGGCGCCTTTCAAGACGCAGCCATGCGCGATCCGGTTGTCATTACTAAGAACGGTCGCCCACGGACGGTGCTGCTTGCTTATGAAGATTATCAGCGCCTGCTGCGACGAGATAGGCAGGTCCAACTGACAGCTGAGCTTTCAGAGGCCGATATTGCCGCCGTCGAAGCAGCCGAGATGGAAACCGGTCACGAGCATCTTGATGATGAACTAAAGCCGCATGCTGCCCGCTGAAGTCAAGGTCGGTTTCGTCTTTCGCTATTCCTATCTCTGGCACAGGGAGCGACTTGAGGGACGCGAAGAAGGCGTGAAGGATCGCCCCTGCCTCGTGTTGGCACTTGTTGTCGATGATGCGGATGGAACTAAGCGGGTTCGTGTCCTTCCTGTCACGCATACGCTGCCGGACAACGCCTCCATGGCCATCGAACTTCCAACACCGGTAAAATTCCGGCTTGGTCTGGACGACATCCCTTCATGGATCATCCTTTCAGAAAGCAACTATTTTGCCTGGCCGGGACCGGATATTCGCCCGTCGGAAACGGAAAGCGGCTATCTCGGACCATTGCCACCCAGTCTTTTCAACGAGGTGAAACATCGTTTCGTGGCTTTGGCACGACAATCGGTGCATAGATCGGTTGCCAGAACAGAATAGTGCCCACCAATTCCCCGCCCTGAAGAGCGTCTCATGCCCCCTATCTATCGCAAGTCCAAGCTGCTCCGCCGTTCCCGCGTCATCTGGGGCTCGTTCAATCTCTGGCGACCGCGTTTGGTGTTCTGGACGGGCGCTCTGGCGATCGGTGTTATCAGCGTCGGCTTTGCCAAGCTCGCCGATGTGGCGCAGCGGGCTTTTACCGGTGTGACGCAATCGGGTGAGTGGATGTGGCTTCTGCCGCTGCTTTTGACGCCGCTCGGTTTCGTCCTGTCTGCGTATCTGGCTGCGACGCTGTTTCCCAATTCGCAAGGGAGCGGCATTCCGCAGGCGATTGCCGCGCGACACCTGCATCATGAAGAGGATCGAACAAAGCTGCTCTCGCTGAGGTTGGCTTTCGGCAAGATCGTGCTGACAATATTGGGATTGTTGAGCGGTGCCTCGATCGGCCGCGAGGGGCCGACGGTGCAGGTTGGCGCGTCCTTCATGCTGGCCGTTGCCCGCTTCGGCGGCATGGCGCAGGCCAAGGGGCTTATCCTTGCCGGCTCCGCCGCCGGCATCGCCGCCGCCTTCAACACGCCGCTTGCTGGTATCGTCTTTGCCATCGAGGAGATGAGCCGGACCTATGAATCCCGGGCCAACGGTCTGGTTCTGACCGCCGTCATTCTTTCCGGCCTTGCCGCACTCGGCCTCTCCGGCAGCTACAATTATTTCGGCACGGCCGACGCCGCGCCGACGATGTTTCGGGACTGGATCGTCATGCTGATCTGCGGTGTCGGCGGTGGTGCGCTCGGCGCCACCTTCAGCGGATTGGCGCTTTATGCCGGCATTCGCATCCGTCGCTGGGCACAACCACAGCCGCTGAAACGCATGCTGATCCTTGCCGGCCTCTGTGGCCTTGTCGTTGCCGCCGTCGGCGTGCTTTCCGGCGGTCAAACCTTCGGTACCGGTTACGAGCAAGCCCGCGGCGCGGTGGAAGGACACGCCCTGCCCCTGCTCTTCTTCGTCGAGAAGCTGCTGGCGAGCTTCCTGTCGATGATATCAGGCATTCCCGGCGGCATCTTCGCGCCATCACTTGCCGTCGGTGCCGGTTTCGGCAGCACGGTCGGCACACTGGTCGGTGGCGGCGTGGCGCTTGCGGCAATCCTCGGCATGGCCGGCTATTTCGCCGGTGTGGTGCAGGCGCCGATGACCGCCTTTGTCATCATCCTGGAAATGACGGGCGATCATCAAGCCGTCATCCCGATCATGGCTGTATCGATGATCGGCTATGTAACTTCACGGCTATTGTCGCGCGAACCCTTGTATCATGGGCTGTCCCGCGTCTTCATCGCAGCAGCAATCCGCGCCCGGCGTGCCATGGAAAAGGAAGGTGGCGAGGAACACGCCACCCACTGAATGCCGAAGCTCTGCCGATGCCGGAGAAAGGCACATGGTAGGCCTTTCCCGGCCTTGGCCTATCTAAGCCATCAGCCTGGCAACTTCCGCGTCCTCCGGCTGAGCGATGGCATCGGCGATGGTCGTCGAGAACAGCACCTTGCGGGTCGCATCCGCCACCCGGGCAAAGACGTGGCGGATCTCGCAGGTCTGCTCACCGTCGCAGTCGTCGCAGCGACGATAGGCTGTCAGTGATAGACACGGCAGCGGCGCCAGCGGTCCATCGATGACCCGCAGGATTTCGCCAAACGTGATCTCGTCCGCCGGCTTGCGCAGGAGATAACCACCCTGCTTGCCGCGACGGCTGATGACAATGCCCTGATGCTTCAGGTCGAGAAGGATCTGTTCGAGGAATTTCTTCGGGATCTTTTGCTGGGCAGCGATGTCGGAAATCATCATCGGCTCGCCCGCCTCGGATTGGGCCAAGGCAGAGAGTGCCCGCAGCGCATATTTTGCTTTCTGAGTAATCATTTCGAACCGCTTCACACACACATGCGATACGTCCGGTCGAGCGATTCGGCCGGTCCGCTCCAGAACTCCTCAGCCCTCGTCCCCGGGGCAATTTCGAAGCACTCACACCCTTGGCGCACGGCCAGGAAACGTTAGCAACCCAGACTTGTTATCATTCTTCGTCGCTATGCCCATAGTTTAGCGCAAAATCCGCCGCAGTGCATCATTTTGGGCATCACTTCCGATTTCCATTTGACAAGCTATGTGTAACTCTACTATTTCTATAGACATTAAAGCAAGCACTTAAACATGGTCAGCCATATCGAGTGCTTCCGAAGGACCGCTTCCGGCGGCAAAACGCCTTGGTTAACAGCCGAGGCGGTCGCTTTTCCTTATCGGCGCCGCTTCATGGAGATATTTACTCTCCATCTGCTCCTTTCGAAATCTATTTTTCTGTCCGCTACCCTGGCGAACTGCGATACTCCGGGCAACATCAGGACAGGATCCCCATGACTGCCATTACCCTTATTGAAGATGCCGCGACGCTCAACAGCCAGCTTGCATCGCTCGATCTTGCCGGCCGTCTGTCTCTCGTGGCCGGCCTCGGTGGCCGTGCCGTGTTCACGACGTCGCTCGGGATCGAGGATCAAGTGATCACGGCGGAGATCGGCAATCACCGCCTGCCGATCGAAGTGGCGACCCTGCAGACCGGCCGTCTCTTCCCGGAAACGCTCGTCCTGATCGACGAGACGGAAAGCCAATACGATATCAAGATCGTCCGCTACGAGCCGGAACAGGCCGATATCGACGCCTATGCGGAAAAATACGGTCTGAACGGTTTCTATGAGAGCGTCGAAGCCAGGCATGCCTGTTGCGGCGTGCGCAAGTTGAAGCCGCTTGCGCGAGCACTTTCAGGCGCCAGCATCTGGATTACCGGCCTGCGCCGCGGCCAGTCCGCCAACCGCGCCGATACGCCCTTCGCCGAATTCGACCCCGAGCGCAACCTGGTCAAGATCAACCCGCTCGCAGACTGGGATATCGACGCGATCCGCGCCTATGTCGCCGATAACAGCGTGCCGGTGAACCCGCTGCATGCGCGCGGCTACCCCTCAATCGGCTGCGAGCCCTGCACCCGCGCCATCAAGCCGGGCGAGCCCGAGCGGGCCGGCCGCTGGTGGTGGGAAAACGATGAGAAGCGCGAATGCGGCCTGCATGTCCACGAAGAAGGCGCTGCCGCAACAACACAATAATATGCCCGCCGGCTCCCGGCATCGATCCGAAGCGCGTTTCCTACGCCGCTGTTCAACCGGGAACCAACGCATCCATTCTTTCCGACCAAGTTTCGGTCGGGACATTTGAAAGTTCTGGAGTCATCAATGCCCGATAGCCGTCCGGATACGGAAATCTCCCATCCGCAAAGCGTCAAGCCGCCCCTCGATCCCCATCTGAAGGCGCTCGAAAACGAAGCGATTCATATCTTCCGTGAGGTTGCGGCCGAGTTCGAGCGTCCCGTCATGCTCTATTCGATCGGCAAGGATTCGTCGGTGCTGCTGCATCTGGCGCGCAAGGCCTTTTATCCCGGCCGCGTCCCCTTCCCGCTCCTGCATGTGAACACCGGCTGGAAATTCGCCGAGATGATCACCTTCCGCGACGAGATCGTGAAGAAGTACGATCTCGATCTCATCGAGCATATCAATCCGCGCGGCAAGGCTGAGAATATCACGCCCTTCACCTATGGCTCGGCCCGCTACACCGACATCATGAAAACGGAAGCGCTGCGCCACGCGCTCGATGCCGGCCAGTTCGACGCCGCTTTCGGCGGTGCTCGCCGCGACGAGGAAGCCTCGCGCGCCAAGGAGCGCATCTATTCCTTCCGCACGCCGGACCATCGCTGGGATCCGCGCAACCAGCGCCCGGAACTCTGGAACATCTATAACGGCCAGATCCGCAAGGGCGAAAGCGTTCGCGTCTTCCCGCTCTCCAACTGGACCGAAGTGGATATCTGGCGCTACATCCTGGCCGAGGAAATCCCGATCGTGCCGCTCTATTTCGCGGCCAAGCGCCCGATCGTCGAGCGCGACGGCATGATGATCATGGCAGCAGATCCAAGGCTCGAGCTGCTGCCGGGCGAAACCAAGCGCGAGGAAGTGATCCGCTTCCGCACCCTCGGCTGCTTCCCACTGACCGGGGCCATCCGTTCCACTGCGACGACACTGGAAGACATTATTGCAGAGCTGGAAATCGCCACGGTTTCCGAACGGCAGGGCCGCGCAATCGACCGCGACCAGTCCGGCTCCATGGAAAAGAAGAAGCGTGAAGGATATTTCTGAGATGACCGCAAACGCCAACGTCGTCACGATGCCCATTGTTGGGCCCGCTGTTGGGTCTGCCGCCGAACCGGCCAAGGCTCTCCGCGATTCGCGCCCGCTTCGCCTGATCACCTGCGGCAGCGTCGATGACGGTAAGTCCACGCTGATCGGCCGTCTCCTTTGGGATACCAAGGCAGTCAAGGAAGACCAGGCCGCCACGCTCCAGCGCGATTCCACCGGCAAGCAGAACGATCTCGGCCTACCCGATTTCGCATTGCTGCTCGACGGTCTGCAGGCCGAGCGCGAACAGGGCATCACCATCGATGTCGCCTATCGCTATTTCTCGACTGACAAGCGCTCCTTCATCGTCGCCGACACGCCCGGCCATGAGCAATACACCCGCAACATGGCAACCGGTGCCTCCACCGCCGACCTCGCCGTCCTGCTGGTCGATGCGCGCATGGGCATCCTCGAACAGACCCGCCGCCACGCCACGATCGCCTCGCTGCTCGGCATCAAGCAGTTCGTGCTCGCCGTCAACAAGATCGACCTGACGAATTACGACCGCGCCGGTTTCGAGAAGATTTCCAACGACTTCCGCGAGTTTGCCTTGTCGCTCGGCGTCAAGCAGATCACCGCCATCCCGATGTCAGCGCTGAAGGGTGAAAACGTCGTCTATTCCGGCCAAGCCGCCATGCCGTGGTATACCGGCCCGACGCTGGTCGAAACGCTGGAACTGGCGACTGTTCGCTCGGCGCAGACGGTCGGCTTCCGCCTTTCGGTGCAGCGCGTCTCCCGCCCCGGCGAAAGCTTCCGCGGCTATCAGGGCACGGTCGCCGGCGGTTCGGTGAAGCCGGGTGACAGCGTCATGATCCTGCCCTCGGGCATGGTCGCCAATGTCTCGAAGATCGTCACCTTCGATCTCGTGCGCAATGCGGCGGTTGCGGGCGATGCCATCACCCTCGTTCTTGACCGCCAGGTGGACGTATCGCGCGGCGACATGATCGTCGCCATCGACAGCCAGCCGCAGACGGGCCTTTCCTTCGATGCCCAGATCGTAGCACTACAGCCGGAAGGCATCGAACCCGGCAAGCGCTATTGGCTGAAGAGCGGCAGCCGCCGTCAGCGTGTGCAAGTGCAGCCGATCGCCCAGCTCGAGCTGAAGACCGGCGCCTGGGCTCCGGCGCAGGCGCTGTGGATGAACGCCATCGGCAAGGTTCGCCTGACCTTCGACGAGAGCGCCATCTTCGACCCCTACGAGCAGAACCGTTCGACCGGCTCCTTCATCCTGATCGATCCCGAAAGCAACAACACGGTCGCCGGCGGCATGATCACCGGCAAGCGCTCGGACGTTGGTGGCATCCACAAGGAAGGACAGCGTGTTCTCCTGTCGCTGCCGGCCGACCTCGCCGAGCAGATCATGGCAAGCGAACTCTTCGCGAGCCGCCGCGATGAAACGGACGTGCGCCGCGTCACCGCCGCACAAGCCGCTGAAATCTGGGCGAACGCGGCAAGCGACATTTGATCGCTCAACCTCCGGCTCACTGATCGGCGGCTCTGTCAAAAGATTTGCCGCCAGTCAGAAGCTGACTGACCCCTACGGGCGCTCGTGCCGGCAGCAAGGTTGCGCCCATGTCTGGATGAGACGCAACTCGATTATGCGAAACAACAATTATCGGGTCGTAGCGTGAAAACTTTCCAATCAGGAACGGCACAAGGCGCCATAAGATTTCATGACATACCGGGACCAGAGGATGAGCCGCCGTTGCTCTTCATCCACGGTCTCGGATGCGCATCTTCGTGCGACTATCCCACGGTTGCGGCAAATCCGGCCCTGTCAGGACGGAGATTATTGCTGATCGATTTGCCGGGGTCAGGTTTCAGCGACCACCCTGCCGATTTCGGATACGGCATTACCGATCACGCTCAAACGATCGTCGAATTTATCCGCGGCTCGAAGCTAGAGTCCGCCGATCTTTTCGGCCACAGCATGGGCGGCGCCGTCGCCATCAAGGTCGCTCATCTTCTGCGTGAGTGCGTGCGGCATCTTGTGTTGAGCGAACCCAATCTCGATTCGGGAGGCGGCTTCTTTAGCCGCAAGATTGCCGAGATGAGCGAGGCCGACTATCTGGCACATGGCCATGCTGACCTCATTCGGACCTGCATGACGGACGGAAACGACATCTGGGGTGCATCTCTATCGATATCATCGCCCTACGCCGTTCATCGTTCCGCATCTTCCCTGGTCCTGGGCGATTCTCCGACCTGGCGCGAACAATTATATCAATTGCCCATGCCAAGGACGGTGATCTTCGGCGAAAACTCGCTGCCCGATCCGGATTGGGAAGCTCTGCCAAGACACGGAATCGGTGTGGAAATGGTCGATCGGGCGGGGCACTCGATGGCTTGGGAAAACCCTCAAGGCTTGGCGGCTGCCATAAAACGAGGTTTGATCCTGCAATAGGTCTTCCCCCGATTTCTTGTCCATGAGCCGGTTCCAGCTCACTACGCCATTTTCGCTTGGAGACGCCCGTTAGGCCAGCAGCGCAGTGATGCGCCTAAAGGTCCGCAACGAGCGCAGCCAGCAGTGCCATACGATCTTCATCGCGCTTGTAAAAAATCCACTGTTTGATTCGCTTAGGCCGAACGAGACCGGCTTGCACCAGAATGCGCATGTGCTCGCTCAACGTTGCCTGTGAGATCTCCAGTTTCTCGGCGATGAGAAGCGCGCAGACGCCATCCTCGACCAGATCACCATCGATCTGTGGTGGGAAATGAGCCCGGGGCTCCCTCAGCCACCTGAGAATCCTGATGCGGCGTTCGTTCGCCAAAGCCTTGATGAGATCAACCTCTTGCATTTCGTCAGTTTGCTAAGTAACAAAATACTTGTCAACCTCTGCCTACGAGATGCCTATGCTTGCCGACACAACGATCACCCCCGAGCGCATCGCACAAACCGAAAAGCGCATCCGCCCGCATATCCGCCACACGCCGGTTCTGCGGGCGGATTTGGCGGACTTCGGCCTTGCTTCCGGCTCCGTCGATTTCAAGCTCGAGTTTCTGCAGCATTCCGGCACGTTCAAAGCACGTGGCGCCTTTTCGAGCCTGCTCGGCAGAGAGGTGCCGAAAGCCGGCGTCGTTGCCGCCTCCGGTGGCAATCACGGCGCGGCAGTCGCCTACGCCGCCATGCGGCTGGGCATTCCGGCGACGATCTTCGTGCCGAGCGTGACGTCGCCAGCCAAGGCCGAGCGTATCCGCGGCTACGGAGCCAACCTCGTAATCGGCGGCGAGCGCTATGCCGATGCACTGGCGGCCAGCCAGCAATGGGTCGAGGAACGCGGTGCGATGGCGATCCATGCCTTTGACCAGCCGGAGACCTTGCTGGGACAAGGAACCACCGGGCTTGAGATCGAGGCTGACATTCCCGATATCGACACGCTGCTGATCGCTGTCGGCGGCGGTGGACTGATCGGCGGCATTGCCGCATGGTTCCGGGGTCGCGTCCGAGTCGTCGCTGTCGAACCAGATGGGGCGCCGACACTCTGGAAGGCCTTCGAGGCCGGTAAACCTGTCGATGCGCCGGCAGGCAGCATTGCCGCCGATTCACTTGCGCCGAAGCGTGTCGGAGACATCATGTTTCCGATTGCACAAGCCTATGTGCAGCGCCCCGTGCTCGTATCCGACGACGAAATCCGGCTGGGGCAACAGGTTTTGTGGGATCGGCTGCGGATTGTCGCCGAACCAGGCGGCGCGACGGCCTTTGCCGCACTACTTGCCGGCAAATATGTCCCCGTCCCGGACGAGCGGGTGGCTGTGCTGCTTTGTGGCGCCAACACCACCGCGGTTCGGTTTGACTGAGGTAATCGGCCCTTCTGGCATTCTGCCTCAAAGTGACCGTCCGGGGCCGTTAGCTCACTGCAAAATGTCGCCGAGCTCCGTCACCAGCCGGTCGCACTCCTCATCCGTACCGATGCTGATGCGCAGGAAGTCGCCGATACGCTCGCCGGAAAACCGTCTTACCAGAATGTTCCTGCTTCGCAGCTCTGCCGCCAGTTCCGCACCTGGCCGGCTCGGATGTCGCGCGAACAGAAAATTGGTGGATGACGGCAGGACGTGAAAGCCCAGCTCCCCGAGCTCAACGGCCAGCCGTTCCCGGCTGGCGATGATCATGGCGCGATGGCGTTCGAACCAGTCGCGATCTTTCCAGGCCGCTACCGCACCTGCCTGCGCGAGCCGGTCGAGAGGAAAGGAATTGAAGCTGTCTTTGACCCTTTCCAAAGCGTCGATTAGCGGCCGTTGTCCGACGGCGAAACCGACACGCAAGCCGGCAAGCCCGCGCGACTTCGAGAGGGTCTGGATTACCACGAGGTTTGGATATGTGCGGACGAGTGGAACCGCGCTCTCGCCGCCGAAATCGACATAGGCTTCGTCGATAACAACGACCTGATCGGGATGATCCCGGAGAAGGGTTTCGATATCAGCCAGAGGCAGGCCGATCCCCGTGGGTGCATTGGGATTGGGCAGAATGATTGCGCCGCAGGGCTGGCGATAATCGTCAATGCGGACGCGCATTTCGGTATCGACCGGAATCTGCCGGAATTCGATCCCATAGAGGCGGCAATAGGTGGGGTAGAAGCTATAGGTAATATCGGGGAAAAGCAGCGGTTCCTCATGGTTCAGCAGCGCCTGGAACGTATGGGCCAAAACCTCGTCCGATCCATTGCCGACGAAGACCTCGTCCTTGTCGAGCCCGAAGCTTTCGGCAATTGCGATGCGCAGCTCCTGCGCCGTCGGATCCGGATAGAGCCGAAGCGTATCGGATGTAGCCTTAGAGATCGCCTCCAGGGCAAGCGGCGAAGGACCGTAAGGGCTCTCATTGGTATTGAGCTTGGTTATTCCGCCGGTCGTCGGCTGCTCGCCGGCGACATAGGGGGTCAAGGAATGAACAATCGGGCTCCAGAAGCGGCTCATTGGGGTTTCCAAATTTTGGCGGTTGGGAACTGCGGATTGCTGCGGCAGGTCTGCATATGAAGCCAACACCGTCGCAAAATCGAACTCCCGCGACAACTGTCTCTCAGACGATTCTAGAAATTATCATTATGACCAACAGGCGGTATTAGAGCCGGCCCCCAAAGCCTCTGTCCTAAGCAGCAGTCGTTGCCGGCAAGACATCGCAGCTTTTCGCGAACAGCCTCTCGCTCAGAAAATCGACGAAAACGCGGACCTTGGGCGACATATGGCGGTTGGATGGCCAGAGCAGATGGAAATGGCCGGGTTCATCGATGAAATCGTCGAGAACCGTTCTGAGCTTTCCTTCCGCAAGCGTGCTGCGCACGAGGAAATCCGGCATGCAGCCGATGCCAAGGCCGGCGACGGTCGCGCCGCGCACCGCTTCCATATTGTTGCAGGAGAAAGCCGTTCGCATTCGAAGATCCGCCTCGCTCTCGGGCATTTTCAATGGCCAATCCTGCAGCTTGCCGCTATTCGGGAAACGAAACCTGACGGCCAGATGCTCGTTGAGATCACGCGGGCAACCGGGAATGCCGAAGCGTTCGAGATAGCTGGGCGCGGCGCAGAGCAACATCTGAAACGGGCGCAAGGTGCGCGATATCAGCCGCGAATCCGGCAGATCGCCGCTGCGGATCGCGACATCGACCCCCTCCTCGATCATATCGACGATACGGTCGTTGAAATCGATGTCGAGCTCGACCTCGGGATATCGAGCAACGAATTCCGGCACGACGGGCAAGAGGAAGTGATAGCTGACGATGGGAACGCTGACGCGCAACCGCCCGCGCGGAACGGCGACCGCCTGCGCAAGCGAGGCTTGCGCATCGTCGAGATCGTCAAGCACGCGCCGGCAACGCTCGTGAAAGAGCCGCCCTTCCTCGGTCAATCGAATGCTGCGCGTGGAACGCTGCAGCAACCGGACGCCAAGCTGATGCTCCAGATTGCTGACCGCCTTGCCGACAGCGGAGGCCGAAAGGCCGAGCACGCGTCCGGCAGCGGCAAAGCTGCCGAGATCCGCGGTACGAACGAAGGCTGTCAATCCGCTTAAACGATCCATGGGCGCGCTCCATTCGAGAGTTTTATTCCGGTATATATGAAAAAATAGCGCAATTATCATGTGATTGCAGCGAATATATCTTGGTGCGGTCATTTGAAGCGCAGGCGCGGGCCTTTGGCCAACATCACTCCCAGGATTGCCTGCCGCTTCCTTCCTTGCTCAAACCCAACGGTAATCCGATGACCTCTCCCCAGACAAAGGTCGCAAGTCCGACCGAGAAATTCTTCGTCCTTGTCGCCGTCTGCTGTGCTGCAGCGGCGATGCCGCTAACATTCACCGGCCCAGCCGTCGCCCTGCCGGCCATCAGCCGCATGCTCGGCGGCAGCCCGATCGCGCTCAACTGGGTCACCAACGCCTTCATGCTGACCTTCGGCAGTTGCCTGATGGCCTCGGGCGCGCTGGCTGACAGCTTTGGCCGCCGGCGCATCTTTCTGACCGGCGTCGGTTGCTTCGCGCTGTTCTCAGCCGGATTGGCGCTGGCCAACAACATCGTCTGGTTCGATATACTGAGGGCACTGCAGGGCCTCGGCGCTGCGGCCGCCTTTTCCGGTGGCATGGCCTCGCTGGCTCAGGAGTTCGACGGGGCGGCAAGGATGCGTGCCTTCAGCATCGTCGGCTCCAGCTTCGGCGTAGGTCTCGCCTTCGGGCCGATCGCCTCCGGTCTGATGATCGATGCCTTCGGCTGGCCCTCCATCTTCATCCTCGTGGTTGCGCTGGCATTGCTCGCACTTGGCCTCGGCGCCTGTTTCCTGCGCGAATCCAAAGATCCCGATGCGGCGGGGCTAGATTGGCCGGGCGCCCTGAGCTTTACACTTGCCTTGACGCTCTTCACCTATGGCGTTCTGCGCGCGCCGGAAACCGGCTGGAGTGATCCGCTCGTCATCGCCCTGCTGGCCGGCGCCGCAGTGCTCTTTCTTGCCTTCGCTATCATCGAGCGCGTCGTGAAGCGACCCATGCTGGATCTCAGCCTGTTTCGCTATCCGCGTTTCGTCGGCGTGCAGCTTCTGGCGGCGGCACCCGCCTATGCCTTTGTCGTTTTGCTGATCCTGCTGCCCGTGCGTTTCGTCGGCATCGAAGGCATGAGCGAGATCGCCGCCGGGCGGATGATGGTCGCGCTTTCGGCGCCGCTGCTCATCCTGCCGATCGTCGCCGGGCTCCTCACCCGCTGGTTCAGCCCCGCAACGATCTGCGGCGCCGGTCTCATCATCTCGGCGACGGGCCTTTTCTGGCTTAGCCATTTTGCCGCCGGCTCGGCCCCATCCGCTCTCATCGGCCCGCTGCTGACGATCGGGGTCGGCATCAGCTTGCCCTGGGGCCTAATGGACGGGCTTGCCGTCAGCGTCGTCCCCAAGGAGCGAGCCGGAATGGCGACCGGCATCTTCAGCACCACCCGCGTCGCCGGCGAAGGGGTGGCGCTTGCCGTCGTCAGCGCCATCCTCTCCGCCTTCATTCAATCGAATCTCGGCGTATCCGCTGGCGAGCACGCCGCTATGGCTGCCCAGCAGCTCGTAACAGGCAATCTGACCGCCGCGGCATCGACTGTGCCGGCAATCGGGCATGACACGCTTATTCTGGGTTATGGCAACGCCTTCGGCGCGCTCCTCTGGCTTCTGACTGCCATCACTGTCCTGACGGCGATCGTCGTCTTTTCCTTCCTCGGCCGTTCATCATCAACCGTTGCCGCAGACGATGAAGAGCAATTGGACGAGGATGAAGATGCGCTTCGCGTATCGAAAGCTTAAGCAGCATTGATGACTGGCCGGAAAGGTAACGCGGCCAGTCCACTCACTGACGGCGGCACAGCAAGAAGGCGAATCGAAGGCCAAACACGGCCGAAAACCTTACCGCGCCGCAACAGAATATTTCGAAACCACATAAAATGTGCGCGCTAGATTCGTGCGCCAACGATCTTCGCAGCGGCGTCAGGCTGGCGTTTATATTCGCCGCTGCTATATCATATCCCCATGATATCAGACCGGTTTTTGAAGATTATTGCCTGGACCTATATTGCGGCGCTTATCGGCGTAACGCTTGCTCATCTCAATTGGCAGGCCACATTCGGCAATCCGTTTGACATCTTTCGCGCCCTTGCGCTCTGCGTAGCAGGCATGCTTGCCCGCCTCGCCTACCCGCAGTCTCCCTCCTTCACTTGTCTCCTGATGATCGGCAGCGTGCTGGCGCTTTCCCTTTCGCATCTGTTGGCAAGCGGCAATTACGGTTCGCCGCTCGACATCATCGTCGGCATGACCAGCGGGCTCTGGGGCATCATGATCGGCTCTATATTAAGCAAACTCATCGTCTCAGCCTCGAAGCGACCAGCCTCATACTAACCGACCGGAAGAGCTGGCGATGGCCTGAATAGACCCCTTGGCTGCCGCGAGAGGGCGATGACGTGGTGTAGCCACCAAATGGGCAACTGCATTTGGCCGAGCACGCCGCAATAAATATTATCAAATAATATTCGAATAATATAAGGAACCGTATTCTATCTTAAAATGACTATTGCGTAGCCAATATTATGCAGAACTTATCATTTTGTTTACGCCTGTTGCTTTCTTGCAACTCGAACTTAAATTTCACGAAAAAGTCATCCCGAGAAAAATATATCATATAACTTTGCAGGAATTCGTCTTTAATAGCGACCAGAAGCGGGTGGGGCCCGTTTCTCCCGAGTCGGGGTTTTTAAACAGGGATAGGGTTAAGGCACGTCGATTTTTCGGCGCGATTGCCTATGCCCAATCTATATTGGATTGGAGTTTTTATGAACATCAAGAGCCTTCTTCTCGGCTCCGCTGCTGCCCTGGCAGTAGTTTCTGGCGCTCAGGCAGCCGACGCTATCGTTGCTGCCGAGCCGGAACCGCTGGAATACGTTCGCATCTGCGACGCATATGGCGCTGGCTACTTCTTCATCCCGGGTACGGAAACCTGCCTCAAGATCGGCGGTTATGTCCGTACCGAAGGCAAGTGGTACGACGCCTACAACCCGAACAGCCACAATGGCACGCTCTGGCACACGCGCGCTCATCTGAGCCTCGACACTGCGACCGACACCGAATATGGCCCGCTGAAGACCAACACGGTCATCCGTTGGGACTGGCAGGATGGCGGCTCGACCACCACGAAGCTGCTGTTCGCAAACATCAGCCTCGGTGGCTTTCTGGTCGGTAAGGCTGACTCCCAGTACAACTCGTACATCGGTTACGCTGGCAATGTCATCAACGACGACGTGGTCAATGACGGCCCGTACGAACTCAACCAGTTGACCTACAACTATGACGCCGGCAACGGCTTCACGGCTGTGATCTCGGTTGAAGACTCGAACTCCGGTTCGGGCGCTACGGGCGCAAACGGCGAAAACAGCACCAACCACTACGCTCCGGATGTTGTTGCCGGTGCTGGTTACAAGGCTGGTAACTTCGGCTTTAAGATCGTCGGCGGTTATGACTCCATCGTCGAAGAAGGCGCCATCAAGGCTCGCGTCGATGCCGACTTCGGCGTCTTCAAGGCCTTCTTGATGGGCGGCTGGAACACCGATGGTGACAAGCTGAACAAGTATGCAAACGCCAACGGCGCTGGCTCTGCCAAGGGCATCGGCTGGGGCGACTGGGCT
Source organism: Martinezella dioscoreae (assembly GCF_009176305.1). Classification (GTDB taxonomy): domain Bacteria; phylum Pseudomonadota; class Alphaproteobacteria; order Rhizobiales; family Rhizobiaceae; genus Rhizobium; species Rhizobium dioscoreae. The sequence goes on from NZ_BLAJ01000003.1 coordinate 401,319, forward strand.
GTCTGGGGCGGCTTCACCGTTCCGATCAACGAAAAGCTGCAGGCGAACGCTCAGGTTGCCTACACCGACTCGAAGATTTTCGCAGCCACCGCGAACGTCCGTTGGAACCCGGTCAAGAACCTGCAGATCACGCCGGAAGTATCCTACACCAACTGGGACTCCATCAATCAGGACCAGTGGGCTGGCGTTCTCCGCTTCCAGCGTAGCTTCTAAGACCACTTTACTGAGATCTGATCTGACTTGACCCCTGATCGGATGGGGATCGGCCTTACTTCCAGCGAAGTCGGGCCGATCCTTCCGAGACAGGGGTAAGTCATTTTTTCTGAAGGCTGGCTCTGCAGCATGCCGTCTGAAATCTCAATCTTCCTCATCGACACCAGGCATTTTTTATCGTAGAGACAGCCCATGTCTTTCGCTCACGCATATTCCGCACGATTTTATTCGTACCGCTGCTCTCAGCGGAGACGGGCCTGTGCGTAGTTAGAAAAGACACGACAGCAAAGACCCGAACAGCCGCTAGTTCTACCTGGCGGCTTTTTTGTCGCCACGGTATGACCCCAAAAGGAACCGATACCGTGTTGAATTCCACTGACGACTTGCGCATTGTCGAGATCACGGCGCTGACGCCGCCCTCTCGAATTATCGATGAAATCCCCCGCGACGAGGCGGTGACAGCGACCGTCACCGGGGCGCGCAACGCCGTCCACAACATCCTGCGCGACGAAGACGACCGACTGATCGTTGTGATCGGCCCCTGCTCCATTCACGATCCGGCTGCTGCCCACGAGTATGCCGCCCTGCTCAGGGAACAACGGGACCGCTTCGCGGACGATCTCGAAATCATCATGCGCGTCTATTTCGAGAAGCCACGTACGACGGTTGGCTGGAAGGGTCTGATCAACGACCCGCATCTCGACGGCAGCTACCGCATCGAGGAAGGCCTGCGCATCGCCCGCAAGCTGCTGTTCGACGTCAACGAGATCGGTCTGCCGGCAGGCTGCGAATATCTCGATACGATCACGCCGCAATATATTTCCGATCTCGTGAGCTGGGGCGCGATCGGCGCGAGGACGACCGAAAGCCAGGTGCATCGGCAGCTCGCATCCGGCCTCTCCTGCCCTGTCGGCTTCAAGAACGGCACGAATGGCGACGTGCGCATCGCGCTCGACGCAATCGTCGCGGCATCGCAACCGCATCACTTCCCGGCCGTGACCAAGGAAGGCCTTGCCGCGATCGCCTCGACCCGCGGCAACGAGGATTGTCACATCATCCTGCGAGGCGGCAGAGAGCCCAATTATGACGCCGAGAGCGTGCAGTCGACGGCAGAACAGTCCCTCAAGGTCGGGCTCGAGCCGCGCATCATCATCGACGCCAGCCATGCCAACAGCAGCAAGAACCCGGAAAACCAACCGCTCGTCGTCACATCGGTCGCGGAGCAGGTCGCAGGCGGGGATCGGCGGATCAAAGGCATGATGATGGAGAGCAATCTCGTCGCCGGCCGCCAGGATCTCGTGCCGGGCAAGCCTTTGGTTTACGGCCAAAGCATCACGGATGGCTGCATCGACTGGCCGACCTCCGTGCGCACGCTGGAAGATTTGGCGAAGGCCGTCCGGGCACGGCGCCAGGCTCGCTAACGCGGCCTCCCATTCGGGAGACCGGTTCCGATCAAATGCGTCGGTAGTGCGCGAGGCTCAGGTAATTTTTTCTGGGCCCGCGCACATGCCACATCTCCGCCCAATCATCCGACGTGCGAAAGAACAGACGGCCTCGATAAAGATCGGGACCGCAGTGATGGGTGACACGCTGCGAGGCGCCCTCACCGATGCGAATGAATTCCGAAAGATTGGGGAAACGCACGACGAGATCGTCGTCGGCATCGTCAAGCCGATAGGTGCGGCTGCTTCTCAGCGTTGCATGGTCGCTTCGCGTATCGCCATGTTCCTCGAACTGGACAGGCGTAACGAACGCCTGCCCTTCGAATGTGACCAGGGAGCGATTGAAGCGATCGATGATCCGCCGCTTCACCTCCCATGAGCCAAGGAAGGAGTCCAGCCGGCCAGCGCCGGCCGATCCTTTCATCATGACGCCGCGCGCTGCGCTGCGTCGGCCTGCCGGCGCGGCAGTTTCCAGCCCGGCCGGATGAAGTGGCAGGTATAGCCGTTCGGATAGCGCTCCAGATAATCCTGGTGCTCCGGCTCTGCCTGCCAGAAATCGCCGACGGGGGCGACCTCAGTGACGACCTTGCCGGGCCAAAGGCCGGAAGCGTCGACATCGGCGATCGTATCCAACGCGACCTGCTTCTGCTCTTCGCTGGTGTAGAAGATCGCCGAGCGGTAGCTCAAACCGACATCGTTGCCCTGCCGGTTGCGCGTGGTCGGATCATGGATCTGGAAGAAGAATTCCAGCAGATCGCGATAGCTGATCTTCTGCGGATCGAAAATGATTTCGATCGCCTCGGCATGGGTGCCGTGGTTGCGGTAGGTGGCGTTGCGGACATCGCCGCCGCTATAGCCGACGCGCGTCGAGATGACGCCGTTGTAACGGCGGATGAGATCCTGCATGCCCCAGAAGCAACCGCCGGCGAGAACTGCACGTTCCGTTGTCATCTTACATCCTCCACTTGATCGATATAGGCACCATAGCCCTCTGCCTCCATGCGGTCACGCGGCACGAAGCGAAGCGAGGCGGAATTGATGCAATAGCGCAAGCCGCCGCGATCGATCGGACCATCCGGGAAAACATGGCCCAGATGGCTGTCGCCATTGGCCGAGCGCACTTCGACGCGCACCATGCCATGCGACATGTCGGTCAATTCGCTGACATTGGCGGGTTCGATCGGCTTGGTGAAGCTCGGCCAGCCGCAGCCGGAATCGAACTTGTCGGCCGAAGCAAAAAGCGGCTCGCCCGAGACGATATCGACATAGATGCCCGGCTGCTTGTTATAGAGATATTCACCGGAGCCGGGACGTTCCGTGCCGCTCTGCTGCGTCACGCGATACTGCTCAGGGGTAAGCTTGGCGATGGCCTCTGCCGTCTTGCTGTATTTGCCCATTGTTGTTCTCCTTGCCCCTCGGCACGCCCTCCGAGCTTGGCCTGGTCCTGGGGACACGGAGAGGGCCGGATGAAGCTCGAGCAGCGCTGAGGGAGTGTTTGCAGGGCCAATATAGGTATCACGCGATCGATTTGCCATATCGATCACGACTGCGTGACGCCCTGCCCTTCCTGCAGCTTAGCCATTCGCCTCGCTTGAGGCCGCATAAATCGCGGCGAGCGCCTCGATACCGGCTTGATCGTCACCATCGAAGCGGCCGGGCAGCGGGCTGTCGAGATCGATGACGCCGAAGACCTTCCCATCGCGAAAGAGCGGCACGACCAGCTCCGACCGCGAGGCCGCATCGCAGGCGATATGCCCGGGAAAGGCATGCACATCCTCGACGAGGACCGACTGCGCCCTTTCGACCGCTGTTCCGCAGACGCCGCGACCGACGGCAATGCGGACACAAGCGGGCTTGCCTTGAAACGGCCCCAACACAAGCTCGTCTTCCCTGTGAAGGAAATAAAAGCCCGCCCAATTAAGCTCCGGCAGCATCTGGAAGATCAGCGCCGAGGTATTGGCCGCATTGGCAATCCCATCGCGCTCACCATCAAGCAAGGCCTTCAGCTGATCCGCAAGCTCTCGATAGAATTCCGGCTTGCCGCCATGTTGGATCGATTTTTCTACAAACATGTGTCTGCTCTTTCGAAGTTCTGTCACGAAGAGACTGTCAGTCCTTCTCATCGGGCGGGCAAGGCCAGCTGGACGGCGCTTTCAACCAGGACGGCAATATGGTCGTATTATCCCCGCACGCTAGATTGATCTGCGCCTGCTGCAGACCGCTTGCCTTCGAAAGATCAAGACCCTCGATGCGCGTCAGATACATGAAGGCGCCGCTGAAGGAAGTCGACCCGTCCATCACCGCGCCATTCAACGTGGCGCGCGAGAGATTGGCGAAGGAGAAATTCGAGCCCGTCAGCACGGCCTTGTCGAAATCGGCACGGCCGAGCTCCGCCTTCTGAAAATCGGCGTTCTTCAGCTGCGCGCCGGCAAATTCGGCGCGCTGCAATTCGGCATTGGCAAAGGACGCGCCATTGGCGGAGGCACTGCTGAAATCGGAGCGATATGCCTCGATCTTTGCGAAATTGGCGCCATCGGCCTTGGCATTCTTCAGCCAGGCACGCACCAGAGTCGCTTTCTCGAGATTGGCCGAGGTCAGATTGGTGTCGCTGAGATCGGTGCTGTCGAAATGCGCGCCGGCCAGATTGGCACCGTGAAGGTCGCTGCTCTGCAGCATGATATTGGTCTTGCTGCAGCCGCTCCAGTCAAGCCCAGGTCCGGCGACATTGCCGCAATCGGCGGCACGCAGGGCATTGCTGCTGGAACCCAGAAGAAATGCGGCGCTCAACGCCAGCACACTGAAGCCGGTCGCGATTCCCAATCTCTTCCCAACGGCCTTACTGCGCAAAGCGCTGTTAGTCTGCCGTCGCCCCATGATCGTCTCCCCAGCCAATCTGGCCACCCCGTCAACAAGACTCATTCCGTTACTCCGCTCCAGCACCTGCCAGCCGAACTCTCGCCTGAGTCGGATGCACGTCCCTCTTCCTTGTATATGGTGCTTCGGGCGACAAAAAGAGCCGGTTTTGTAAAAGCGTACCCGAGGCGCGGTTTGGATGTGAGCTTATGAAAGGGGGAATAGGCGACAGGCACCAGAAGGATTGCGGCAAAGCCTCATACGCCCGTCCTCAAGGAGCGAGACGGCCTGATCGAAACGCCGCCATCAGGCATTGGCGAAACCCCGTCCGGCCTTGCAAGGCATGCAGACAGCACTCTTAAATGGGAGATTTTTTCGGGAACAAGATCAGTGTCTTAAGCTGGTCGGAGTGGAGTGATTCGAACACTCGACCCCCACGTCCCGAACGTGGTGCGCTACCAGACTGCGCTACACTCCGTGACCAGCGGCGCTTCTATAGACCAGCCATTTTTGATGCACAAGCACCAAATTCAAAAAAAGCATCTGATTTTTGACGAAAAAATTACAGCCGCATCTGCCTAGAAAACCGGCAGGAAACAGCGGCCGAAAATGCCGGCGTGCAAAAGACGCAACAGATCAAGTAAAATCCCGTTTGTACACGCGGATGGGAATTTTCTTTTGCCGGCTTTGGCGCTAAAGCCCTAAGCGGGACAGGTGGAAATGCCGTGGGACAGCGGCCTTTCCGCAACCTTATGCGTGACAGAAGCTCAAGGACGACACGATGAATATCCGCATGATGACCGCGGCTGGACTGTTGCTGGCGCTGGCCGGTTGCAGCACCACGACGACAACAACGACAGCAGCCCTGCCGCTGCTTGCGAAGAACCCCGTTCAGGATCGCTGGCAGGGCCAGTCTGCAGGCCGCTTCTTCGCGGCTTACGGCCCGCCGATCTCAGATCGCGATGAAGGCGGTAATCGCGTCTACACCTGGCGTGGCGGCTACAAGAACGTCACCATCGTCAACAAGGACGGCAAGAAAGCCGGCAAGCGCTCCCTCAGCTGCAAGGCCGACATCGTTACCAACCAGAGCTACGAAATCCGGTCGGTTAAAATCCTCGGCGACCAGCCCGGCGTCAGCGGCCCCTCCTACTGCGCCGAGCTTCTGGCTCCGCTGGAAAAGACTGCAAAAGCCGAACAAGCGGACTAAGGCCAAAAGCTTCATCCCGAAACAATATCAGCGGGCGGCCTGCGAGGGCTGCCCGTTTTTGTGTGCAAGTCACCCACCTAGGGATTTCTCCTCACCCTTCGTTATTTCACTATAGACATCTTAAAAGTTATATCGTTGATTGCAACTTCAGCGTTAATTTACTTTTGTTGGCGCTAATATGAAGTTGAAATCTCTTGCGGCATTGGCCGGAATATCTGCGCTCGCAAGCTGTGCAACCACCCCCGGATCGCCGATGGAAACTTACCTAAACCGCTATACGGGCGCGGAAACGATTGCCACGAACTGTCCTGCTTACGGTGGATACAGCTCGGTTGTACAAATGCGCGCCGATGCGGAAAAGAACCTTGCCCAGGCGAAAGCACTCGGCGCGACCGACGCGGACGTTAAGAAGGCTCGCGACCGGGTGAACGGAAATTTCGTAGGCGCATCGATCTTGGTTGGCGACATGCAGGCTTGCAGCGCATTCATGAACAAGCTTGCATGGGCAGGATCGACACCTGTTGAGCCCACGGTCGTCAAGCCGAAGAAGGTCAACTAATCACTGCTTTGTCGGATTGTCCTTCCCGAGAGAAGGGTGACAGTTCATACCGGAGACATGGGTTACACTTTTGGCCTTTGCGAGGAGAGCAAAGGTGCCTTGGCAGGAGTGCAACCGTATGGACGAGCGTCTCAAATTCGTTGCGCGGGTTCTGGATGGCGAGAAGATCGCGGCGCTGTGCCGCGAGTTCGGCATTTCCCGCAAGACCGGCCACAAGATCATCAGCCGCTATAATGCCTGCGGGCTGGAAGGACTGACGGATCGCTCGCGGCGTCCCTATCGGCACGCCAATCAGCTTCCTTTCCAAATCGAGAAGCTGATTGTGCGTGCCAAGCAGGAGAAGCCAAGCTGGGGGGCGCCGAAGATCAGAGAACGACTGGCGCGGCTTTACCCGGACGTGCAAACGCCGGCGATCTCGACCGTGCACGCGGTGCTCGATCGCAACGGGCTGGTCCAGCACCGCAAGCGACGACGCAACAGGGCACAGGGAACACCTCTCTCCCAACCTCGCCAACCCAACGACCTGTGGTGCGCCGATTACAAGGGCGAGTTCATGCTCGCCGACAAGCGCTACTGCTATCCATTGACGATCACCGATTTCGCCAGTCGCTATCTCCTGGCTTGCGAGGCGCTGCACACGACGAGGGAGGCCTACGCCTTCACCGTGTTCGAGAGCGTCTTCAAGGAGTTCGGCCTGCCCAAGGCGATCAGAACCGACAATGGCGTGCCCTTCGCCAGTCCCAACGGATTGTTCAATCTGTCGCGGTTGGCGGTCTGGTGGCTCAGGCTCGGCATCGACATCGAGCGCATCAAGCCAGGCAATCCGCAGCAGAACGGCCGCCACGAACGCATGCATCTCACACTCAAGCTGGAGACCACCAAGCCAGCCGGCGCCAATTTCCTGCAGCAGCAGGCCCGCTTTGACGATTTTGTCGAAGAATTCAACACAGAGCGGCCACACCAAGCCCTTGACATGGCTTGCCCGGCAGAGCGCTACCACACGTCACCACGACCCTATCGCGGCCTGCCAGAGCTCGACTATCCGTTCCACGACCAGACCGTTACCGTCACAACATGCGGTCGCATCTGCTATAAGCGAAAGAAGATCAATCTCAGCCTGGTCTTTGCCGGCCAGGCCATTGGAATCAAACAGGTCGAAGACCATATCTGGCTCGCAAGCTTCATAGATTACGATCTGGGATACTTCGATGACGAGACATGCAGGCTCGAACCGCTGCCGAACCCTTTCGGCGCAAAACTGTTACCTATGTCTCAGGAATAAATCGTAACCTATGTGTCCAGAACGGACCTAATGTCGTGTGGCTGGGGCGCCAGGATTCGAACCTGGGAATGCCGGTACCAAAAACCGGTGCCTTACCGCTTGGCGACGCCCCAACAGAGAAATAGCTATCATGCCAGCCAAATCGGCGTCTGATTAGCAAAGGTCGCATCGCGCTACAATGACTAAGTGATGTGCGGATGCATATTTCTGTGTGCTTTCCGCGCGGCTATGATAGGTCTTGCTGCACCGCATTTGAAGTGAAGAGGTCCGATGAGCCAGTTTCGCGCCCGCCCTCCGGCCATGCCCACCGTGCTTCTCGACGACGCTGTCTGCCGCATCACGCGCTGGGATTTCGAGCCGGGTGCCGATACCGGGCATCATGTCCATGGCCTTGGCTACGTCGTGGTGCCGATGACGGATTGCCAGTTTCTGCTGGAGGAGCCCGGCGGTATCAGGCGTGTCGATATCGCCAGAGGCGCTGCCTACCGGCGCGAGGCGGGCGTGGAGCATAATGTCGTCAATGCTGGCTCCGAGCCGATGTCATTCATCGAAATCGAATACAAGCAATCATGAGCACGCCTGACTTCGACCTCGCCTTCGAACCCGCCTATGGTCGCTCTGTCCCCGTTGCGCCGGGTATTGAACGCATGACGGTCAACAACCCAAGCGCCTTTACCTTTCATGGAACCAACAGCTACATCGTCGGCGGCTCTTCCGTGGCGGTCATCGATCCCGGCCCGGAGAATGACGCGCATTTCGCTGCGCTGATGGCGGCGCTGAAGGGGCGCGAGGTCACGCATATCTTTGTCAGCCATACTCATCGCGATCACTCTCCGCTGGCGAAGCGGCTGAAGGAGGCGACGGGGGCGCTGACTGTCGGCGAAGGGCCGCATCGGGCCGCGCGGCCGCTGCATCAGGGCGAGGTCAATCCCTTTGCCGAAAGCTCCGACATGGAGTTTCAGCCCGATATCGTGCTCGCCGATGGTCAAAATGTCTCTGGAGACGGTTGGACGATGACGGCGCTGCTGACGCCTGGCCATACGGCCAACCACGCTTGCTTCGCGCTCGAGGGCACGGGCATCGTCTTTTCCGCCGATCATGTCATGGCCTGGGCGACCTCGATCGTCGCGCCTCCTGACGGATCGATGGCGGACTACATGGCCTCGCTGGAGCGGCTTCTCGCCCGCGACGATCGGCTGTTCCTGCCCGGACATGGCGGGCCGGTGAAGGAGCCGGCCTCCTTCATGCGCGGCCTCAGAACCCACCGGCGCATGCGCGAGCGCGCCGTGCTGGAACGCATCAAGGCCGGCGACCGGCTGATCCCGGACATGGTGAAGGCCATCTATCGCGATACGGACCCGCGCCTGCATGGCGCAGCAGCACTTTCGGTGCTGGCGCATCTGGAAGACTTGGTGGAGAAGGCGCAGGTGGAAACCGATGGGCCGCCGGCGCTGTTGGGAACATATCGACCGGCTTGAGCCGTCTCAGCTTCCGGCAATACCGAGCAGTTCGGCATCCAGCGCCTTCAGGTAACCATCGGCCAGATCGGCGCTGACCCCGAGATCATCCTGGCCGTAGCGGGAGGCAACACGGATATCGACCAGCGTCGTTTCCGCCTCCTCGCGAATACGGATTAGTATGTCGCATGGCAGGCCAAAAATGCGGGTTCGCACCTCGCCCTGCAGAATGACGTCGGTATTCTGGCGGATGAGTTCCGCCACTCCGTCACGGAAGGGACGTGGCGTCGGCACAGGAACGATAGCGGGCACATCGCCGGCGGCGCTGTCATCCTGGGCTGGATTGACGGTCTGCGGGCGTCCACGCCGCTTCGGCCTCACATTGCCATTCGGATCGGCCACATCGGCGCCTTCGGCCTTGACGATGGTGATGTGATAATCATGCGCAACCTTGCGCACCGCCTCCAACACACGGTCGGCAGCGCCCTCGTAGCGGCGGCTGATCAAAGCGGGATAGGCATCGAACTGCGCCTCGCGTTCCTGCTGCGTCACCAGATGGCGCGGCGGCAGCCACAACTGCCGCGCATCCGGCGTCGCCAGCCATTCCGGCGGATCGTTGAGATCGGTCGAAATCTCGTAGATATGCGGCCGGGTCCAGTAGCGCTCGGCACCGAAACCGAAAATCGCCAGCGGCAGGGCGGCATAGACGAGCGCCTTGACGGCGGAGACACCACCGATGGCGGCACTCTGCCAGAGCTGAGCAAGACCGACCAGCGCGAGCAGCACCGCCAGGATGGCGCAGCCAGCAGAAATCAGGAGCAGCAGAACGAAGTAAGGCGTTTCCAGCGGCCCGAAGCGGTGGCCGATCAGCGTCACTCCGCAGAGAACCAATGCAAACGAAGCGATCAAACGCGCGGCGCGGGCGGCATGTGAAACAGGACGGTCGAAACGAATGGTCATCAAAGGCTCGTCGGCGCGTCGGATCGGAAGCCGGATGCACCGAATCCCAGAAAGCGACTTATGTTTAGATCAAGAAATGCCGAAAATAAATCGAATGTCACGGCATCGGTGTCCAATGTTTTGTCCAAGCTCAAACCAGTAACGCCTAGACCAAAAACGTGAGCACTTGCTTAAATTCCTAAAAAAGGCCATTCTTTAGCGTTTTATCGAGGCTGTGAAAGGACTTGATGAGATGGAACCGATGCTTTCTCAAGACGTCACTGCCAAATCAGTGCCGGGAGCGGCGATTGCCGGAACCGATACGATCGACCCGTTCCTACCGCTGGAGCTGCTTGAACTGGAGCTTTCGCTTGAGGGTTTTTCCGGTGGCGAACCTGGTTTCTGCGAAGCCGTGCGCAAGGCCGCTTCGGCAGTGCAGGGCGACTTCCTGTTTGATCTGCCGGCTGAAGGGCTGATACCCGATTGCCGCAGATTGGCGGTGCTGCGAATTCCCGAAGGGAATGCAACGATGCGCACCCTCTTTGCCGCTCTGGACGAAGACGGTGCGGAAATCCGCCTGCTGCAGCCGGATGAAGACACCGCGCACCTGCTGCGCTTCGCCGATGCCTTTGTCGATCTCTTGCAGCGGATGCCGACAAAGCCGAAGGAAGCGGCCTAAGCAACCTGGCTGCGGTGGTAATACGTCTTTCGCGCCACCACGCGCGACGCTATAGTCTGTGCCTGTAAATCCGCATTCAGGATAACATGTCATGCGTATCGCAGCTTCCGCACTATCTCTTCTCGCCATTATGCTTGCACTCTCCTCCTGCCAGACGGCCGAAGAAATCCGGGCGGCCGATGCGTCAAGATGCAGCGGCTATGGCTTTAAGCCAGGCACCCAGAACTTTGCCAATTGCCTGATGAATCAGGATCTTAGCCGGCGCGCGGATCAGCGGGCTTTCATGGAAAGCAATGACGACTTCTTCTGGGGTCCGACCATTGTCGTCGGCGGTCCGGGATATTACTACCATCGCGGCTACTGGCGCCACTGACCTGCATATTTCAGAATTAGAGAATCAGGCTCGCCCCTTGATCGCTGCTTGCGCCGCCGCAAGCCGCGCGATCGGCACGCGGAACGGCGAACAGGATACGTAATCCAATCCGATATCCTCGCAGAAATGGATAGACGCGGGATCGCCGCCATGCTCGCCGCAGATGCCGAGCTTCATGTCGTTGCGCGTGCGGCGGCCGCGCTCCGACGCGATGCGGATGAGTTCGCCGACCCCGTCGAAATCGAGCGATATGAAGGGGTCATGCTCGATGATGCCCTTGCGCTGATAGGTCGGGATGAAGGCGGCAGCGTCATCGCGTGACATGCCGAATGTCGTCTGCGTCAGGTCGTTCGTACCGAAGGAGAAAAATTCGGCAGCCTCCGCGATGATATGGGCACGCAAGGCCGCGCGCGGCAGCTCGATCATCGTGCCGACGAGATAGTCGATCTTCATTTTCGCTTCGGTCATCACGGCGCGCGCCACCTCATCGATGCGGGCCTTGACGTAATCGAGCTCCGAGCGCAGACCGACGAGCGGCACCATGATTTCGGGCACAACGGCAGCCCCCGTCTCGCGTGCAGCGAGGACCGCCGCCTCGAAGATGGCGCGGGCCTGCATTTCGACGATCTCCGGATAGGAAATCGCCAGGCGACAACCGCGATGGCCAAGCATGGGATTGAACTCGTGCAGCGCATCCACCCGCTGGCGCAGCGCGGCCGGCTCCATGCTCATGATGCCGGCAACCTCGGCAATCTCCTCATCCGTTTTCGGCAGGAATTCGTGCAGTGGCGGATCAAGCAGGCGGATCGTCACCGGCAGGCCATGCATGATGGTGAAAAGGCCGGTGAAATCGAGCCGCTGCATCGGCATGAGCTTGGCGAGGGCGGCGCGGCGCCCCGTTTCGTCCTCCGCAAGGATCATCTCGCGCATCACATGGATACGGTCGCCTTCGAAGAACATGTGCTCGGTGCGGCAAAGGCCGATGCCCTCGGCGCCGAAGGAGCGGGCCGCGCGCGCATCGGCAGGTGTGTCGGCGTTGGTGCGCACCGTCATGCGGCGCGAGCGGTCCGCCCAGGCCATGATGCGCCCGAAATCACCTGACAATTCCGGCTGTATCATCGGCACTTCGCCCTTCAGGACCTGGCCGGTAGAGCCGTCTATCGTGACGATATCGCCCCTCTTCAAGGTGACGCCAATGCCGATCAGCTTCTCATTACGCATGTCGATGCGCATGGTTCCGGCGCCGACGACGCAAGGAATGCCCATGCCTCGGGCAACGACGGCCGCGTGACTGGTCATGCCGCCGCGGGTGGTCAGGATCGCCTCGGCGGCATGCATGCCGTGAATATCTTCGGGGCTCGTCTCGATCCGTACGAGAATGGCTTTGCGGCCTTCTTCCTCGGCAATGATCACCTCTTCCGCGGTGAAGACGATTTCGCCCGTGGCAGCCCCCGGAGATGCGGGCAGGCCGGAGCCGATGACCTCGCGGTGGACGCGCGGGTCGATCGTCGGATGCAGAAGCTGGTCCAGCGACGTCGGATCGATGCGGGAAACAGCTTCGTCTTCGGCAATCAATCCCTCATCGACCATGTCGACGGCGATCTTCATCGCCGCCTTGGTGGTGCGCTTGGCATTGCGGGTCTGCAGCATCCAAAGCTTGCCGCGCTCGATGGTGAATTCCAGGTCCTGTACGTCGCGGTAATGTGCTTCCAGCTGCGCGCAAATGCTGCGGAACTCGGCAAAGGCTTCCGGCATCAGCTTTTCCATCGACGGCTTGTCATAGCCCGACGCGATCCGGGCGACTTCCGTGATGCTCTGGGGCGTGCGGATGCCGGCAACGACATCCTCACCCTGCGCATTGACGAGGAATTCGCCGTAAAGCTCCTTCTCGCCCGTCGACGGATTTCGCGTGAAGGCGACGCCTGTCGCGGACGAATTGCCGAGATTGCCGAACACCATCGCCTGGATATTGACGGCGGTACCCCAGGCCTCTGGAATATTATGCAGATTGCGATAGGTGACGGCGCGCGCGTTCATCCAGCTGGCAAAAACGGCACCGACAGCGCCCCAGAGCTGAACTTCCGGCTCCTGTGGGAAGGCCTCGCCCAATTCTTCCTCGATGACTGCCTTGTAGATCGAGACGACATGCTGCCATTCGACGGCGGTCAGATCGGTATCGAACTCATGACCGAACCGGGCCTTCTCATCCTCCAGGATCTCTTCGAAGACCTCATTGTCGAGACCCATGACGACATCGGCATACATCTGGATGAACCGGCGATAGCTGTCCCACGCAAAACGGGCATCGCCGGCATCGTGGCCGAGCGCCTGCACTGTAGCGTCATTGAGCCCGAGATTGAGAACCGTATCCATCATGCCCGGCATAGAGGCGCGACCGCCGGAGCGCACGGATACCAGCAGCGGTCGTTCCGTATCGCCGAACTTGCGCCCGGTGATGGCCTCCATCCGCTGAAACCCACGCATGACCTGCGGCTTCAGCTCTTCGGGAATCTTGCGGCCGTTCTTGTAATAGAAGGTGCAGACGTCGCTGACGATCGTCAGTCCCGGTGGAACCGGCAGGCCGAGATTGCACATTTCAGCAAGATTTGCGCCCTTGCCGCCGAGCCGTTCAAAATCGCCGGCGCCCCCCTCGGCCTTACCGTCGCCGAATGTGTAGACCCAATTCGTCATCGTCTCCGTCCAACTCCTCCGGTTGAACTTAATTCACTGCAGCACAAATGAAAATCGACAAATACGGCAAAATGTTGCGGTGCACAATAAATATGACCCGGAGGCTCCCGATTTCAATCGATTGATCGAAATCGGGAGCCTCCGGGTCCATCCAGTGCGACTTGACGGCTAGGGTTGCGGCTCGCGCCTGGCGAGAATCTTGTCGATGCGCATACCGTCGAGATCGACAATCTCGAAATGCCAGCCGCCGAAGGAGAAACTTTCGCCCACTTCGGGCAGATGGCCGAGTTGGTAGAGCGCAAAGCCCGCGAGAGTATGGAAATTGACCTCCTCGTCGCTGAAACGCAGTCCCAGCCGCGCGAAGGCATCATAGACAGGCATCATGCCTTCCATCAGCAGCGATCCATCGGCGCGCTCAACGACATCGGGCGTTTCGTTTTCCATGTCGGGCAGATCGCCGGCAATCGCTTCCAGCAGGTCCGTCTGCGTGACGATTCCCTCCAGGCTGCCATATTCGTCGATAACCATGGCGAGGCGGACGGGCGCGCGCTTGAAGTTTTCAAGCACCTTGAAGACAGCCGTCGATTCATGAACGATCAGGGGCTGGCGGATGACGGCCATCGGGTTCAGCGGCTCGCCGTTCAGAAGCTGGTCAAGCAGATCCTTCTTCAGGATCATGCCGATCGGCTCGTCGATCGATCCGCGACCCACAAGAAGCTGCTCGAAGCGGCTTTCACGAATGGTCTTCTGCATTTCCTCTGGCGGATCGTCGGCATCGATCCATTCGACCTCGAGCCGCGGCGTCATGATGTCGGAGACGTCGCGGTCGCCGATATTGAAGACGCGTTCGACCAGATCCTGCTGCGCCTGTTCCAACAGACCAGCCTCCTGGCTTTCGGCGATCAGGAGCTTGATCTCGGCCGGCGAATGCAGCGAGCCCTCGCCGGCACCGGGACGCAGGCCGAAAAGGCGGAGCACGAGATTGCCGAGGCCGTTCAGCACGGTAATGGCCGGACGCAGCAAGAAGAGGAACAGGCCGAGCGGACGCACGACACCAAGCGCAGTGCCTTCGCTGCGCTGCAACGCCAGGCTCTTCGGCGCAAGTTCGCCGAGGACGATATGAAGCGCCGTGATGATGATGAAGGAAATGGCGACGGCGATGGCATGCGACCCAGCCGCAGCCCATGTTCCGGGCAGAAAATCGAGCAGCGGCTCGAGCAGATGAGCAAGAGCGGGTTCGCCGACCCAACCGAGGGCAAGCGAGGAAATGGTGATGCCGAGCTGCGTGGCGGCGAGATTGGCATCGAGATTATCGACCGCCTTCTGCAGCGCCTTGGCGTTCATGCGTCCTTCGGCAACGAGCTCCGTCACGCGGCTGCGGCGGACGGACACCAGAGAAAACTCCGCCGCAACGAAAAAGCCGTTGGCGGCGACGAGCAGCAATACGGCAAGTATTCCGAGGATATCGAAAATACCGCCAGTCGAGTCAGACATACTTCCCTTCCGGGCGGATCAGCGCCCATGTTGTTGATTTAAAGACGACGCTAGCACGCTTTAGGGCTGTGCGGCAGACGACGGAGCAATTTCTTGTCGAAACGGGAACAGTTTTATCATCGCTTTCAAGCGATTTCGCGCAGCCGTTCGGCGGTCTGCAGGTCGACGGAGACGAGCTGCGAGACGCCCTGCTCCGCCATGGTGACGCCGAAGAGGCGATCCATGCGGGCCATGGTGATGGGATTGTGGGTGATGACCACGAAGCGAGTCTCAGTAGAGGCCGCCATCTCGTCCATGAGGTTACAGTAGCGCTCGACATTGTGGTCATCGAGCGGCGCATCCACTTCGTCCAGAACGCAGATCGGCGCGGGATTGGTGAGGAACACCGCAAAGATCAGCGCCATGGCCGTCAGTGCCTGCTCGCCGCCGGAAAGCAGCGTCATGGTCTGCGGCTTCTTGCCGGGCGGCCGAGCGAGAATTTCGAGGCCTGCCTCTAGTGGATCATCCGACTCGATGAGCTGCAGTTCGGCCGTGCCACCGCCGAAAAGATGGGTGAACAGCCGCTGGAACTGCGCATTGACGATGTCGAAGGCGACAATCAGGCGTTCGCGGCCCTCGCGGTTGAGGCTCTGGATCGCGCCGCGCAGCTTCCGGATGGCGTCGATGACGTCATCGCGTTCCTTGATCAGCGCCTGCAGCCGCTCTGTCAGCTCCTTGCTCTCTTCCTCGGCGCGCAGATTGACGGCACCGAGACGCTCGCGCTCAATCTTCAGCCGCTCCAGCTCGCGCTCGACTTCGCGGAGGTCAGGCACGTTTTGCGATACTGAAAGGCCGGTCAGGCGCATCGCCTCATGCGGCTCGACGTTCAGGGCTTGGCGGATGCGCAATTCGCTTTCCTGCCGACGCTCACGCGCCGACACCAGCCGCTCCTCGACGCGGCCGCGCTTTTCCCGGCTTTCGGCGAGCTCGGAGAGTGCCGTCGCCGCATGGCGATCGGCTTCGCGCTGGATGCCTTCAGCTTCGGCAAGACGGTCTGCGGCCTGCCGGCGGGCATCCTCGGCCTTCTGCAGCTCGTTCATCAAGGCGCGGCGCTTGTCATCGAACTCATCGGGTGCCAGATCGAGCTCAGCCGCCTCTTCGCGCGCTTCCTCTTCACGGTCGCGCAGCGTCTGAATGTGCTCCTCGGCGCTGGCGGCGCGCTGATGCCAGGTGTCGCGCTCCTGCTGGATCGCCAGGATACGACGTTGCCGCGCCTCGTTTTCGCGGTTCAAGCCCTCATGGCGGGCGCGTGCTTCGGCCAGCACGCCCCGATCCGTTGCGACTTCGGCCTGCTGGTCGCGCAACTTCAGATCGATGGCGTCGAGATTCGGCGCGTCTTCCAGCTCGATGCGGGCATTTTCATCCTGCATGACAACGTCTTCCAGCTGCTCCTGCAGCCGGCTGACGGCCTCAATGATGACGTCACGGCGGCGGATGAGATCGCCGGAAGCGCGCTCTGCGGCAGCGAGCGCTTCGCGCGCCTCGGCCAGATGACGGGCAGCAAGACGGCTTGCGTCACGGGCGGTCGTGAGATGACCTTCTTCTGCGCGGATCGCATCGGCGGCTGCTGACAGGCGCTCCTCGGCCTCGGCTAGCACATCGCGCGCAAGCTCCGCTTCGGCTTCCAACTCAGAAAGACGGTTCTTCTGGGCAAGCCGCAGGGCAGCCGCACTCGGCGCATCCGCTCCGGTCACGTGACCGTCCCAGCGAAACACGGCGCCATCCCTGGTCACCAGCCGCTGTCCCGGCTTCAGCTCGGGCATCAGCCGCAGCGCGTCTTCCACCGAGACAATGCCGATCTGGCGCAGACGCCGCGTCAATGCCGCCGGCGCGCCGACATGGGTAATCAACGGCGCGGCACCTTCCGGCAAGGCCGGGTCGTTCGCACCGCTGCCATTATCCGACCAATAGACGGGTGCCTCGGAGCTGAGCGAGGATTCCAGATCATCGCCAAGGGCTGCGCCAAGCGCCGTTTCGAAGCCACGGTCGACACGCAGCTCTTCGGCGACAGGGGAAAAGGCACCGGACGTATCGCCCGCCGCCAGCATCTTGGAAATGGTCCGCGCCTCGGTTTCCAGCGCATTCAGACGCGCCCGCGCCTGCTCAACGGGGCCACGCGACAGCGCCTCGGTTTCACGCGCCTTGGCAAGAACGGCTTCGACACGCTGGATCTCGCTTTCCGCATCCGCAACGACGTTTTCCGCCGCCTCGACAATGTCGCGCTTTTCACTCGGGTCGGGCAGATCGGCCATCTTTTCGTCGATGGCGGCAAGCTCGCGGTTCGCTTCATCGGCCTGTCGCTCGAGCCGCATCTTGCGATCGGCCAGATCGCGGATGGCGCGCTCCAGCTGATTGCGAGCGGCGGCAGCTTCAGCACGTTCTGCGGTCAGCGTCGTAAATATCCGCTCGCTGTCGGCGAGCTTGGTGGCCGCTTCCTCGAAGGCTAAGCGCGTTTCTTCGGCAAGCCTGCCGGAATCGGCAAGAATATCGGCGAGATCGGCTTCTTCCGCGTCGAGTTTTGCCAAAATAGCAGCGTTGTCGGCGACAAGCCGCTGCTCGCGGCTGATGTCCTCCGCCAGCTGTGCCAGCCGACGAATCAATTCATCCCGCCGGCGGAGGATGCGGTTGACATCTTCCTCCAGCTGGGAGCGGGCGATCTGCAGACGCTGCAAAGCGGCGGCGGCTTTCGCCTCTTCGTCGCGCAGTTCCGGCAGCTTGAAGCTGGCAATGCCCTGTGCCTTTGCCGCTTCCATCTGGATTTGCGCCTTTTCGGCGACGAGCACTGTTGCCTGGTTGAGCGCGCTGTCGGCTTCGGCTTCGGCTTCCTTGGCCTGCACCCAGTGGATATGCAGCAGCATGGCCTCGCGGGCGCGGATATCGGCCGAGAGCATCTTGAAGCGATTGGCCTGCCGCGCCTGCCGCTTCAGGCTCTCGATCTGGCTTTCGAGCTGCGAGGTCACATCGTCAAGCCGCTCGAGATTGCCTTCGGCGGCGCGCAGACGCAGCTCAGCTTCATGGCGGCGCGAGTGCAGGCCGGAAATGCCGGCTGCTTCTTCCAGCAGCTGGCGCCTCGCCTGCGGCTTCGCCTGGATCAGCTCGCCAATACGCCCCTGCCCGACCATGGAAGGCGAACGGGCACCGGTGGAAGCATCGGCAAACAGCAGCTGTACATCCTTGGCGCGCGCTTCCTTGCCGTTGATGCGATAGACCGAGCCCTGCTCGCGCTCGATGCGGCGCGTGACCTGGATCTCGTCGCTGTCGTTGAAGGCGGCAGGCGCGGTGCGATCGCTATTGTCGAGGTAGAGGCCGACTTCGGCGGTGTTGCGGGCCGGGCGATTGCCGGATCCGGAGAAGATCACGTCATCCATGCCGGAGGCGCGCATGTTCTTGTAGGAATTCTCGCCCATGACCCAGCGCAGCGCTTCGACAAGATTGGACTTGCCGCAGCCATTCGGGCCGACGACACCGGTCAGGCCACGCTCAATGACGAATTCCGCCGGTTCGACGAAGGATTTGAAGCCGACAAGTCTCAGCCTGTTGAATTTCATCGGCTGATCTCCACCCCCCCCTTGAAGGCAGGGCTATCGCATATGGAGGCGGACGAGCACCATAAGCTCCTTCTCCCCTTGGAGAGAAGGTGGCCCGAAGGGTCGGATGAGGGGGCTATCGATTTGAATTCATGGATTTTCGTGCGTTTGGCAGGCACCCCCTCATCCGCCTGTCGGCACCTTCTCCTCGCTGGGGAGAAGGGGGACAGCGGCGATCTCCACTCATATGCGATAATCCTGCCCTTGAAGGAGAGGCTGGGACCCAAGGTCCGGGGCGGGGTAATCATGCGCTCACCCAGGAAATCACCCCCACCCGCGCGTTCCACGCGACCTCCCCCCTCGAGAGGGAGGTAATGGAAAACAGGCGTGCGATCTCGGCCGCCCGCCTGTGATGTAAAAAGGCGCGGATCAGAGCAGGCTGTCGATAAGCTTCGACATGGCAGCAACAGACATGTCCCCTGCATAGCGCTTGCCATTGATCAGGAAGGTCGGCGTCGCATTGACGCCGAAATCCTTGGCTGCGCGTTCCCGTACGGAATTGACATCATCCAGAAGCTTCTGGTTCGTCAAGCATTTCGTGAAGCTATCCTCAGTAAAACCAGCGAGTTTCGACATCTGGAGCAATGCGGCACGGCCGTCGACATCTGGAGAAGCCCAGGCGATCTGCTGCTTGAAGAGCATTTCGACCATCGGCATGTACTGTTCCTGCGGGGCGCAGCGGGCCAGCATGAAGGCTGCGGCAGCGCGCGGATCGAAGGGGAATTCGCGGATGATGAAGCGAACCTTGCCGGTATCGACATATTTCTGCTTGATGGTGTCGAAAGTCGTGACGGCAAAATGCGCGCAGTGCGGGCAGGTCAGCGACATGTATTCCACGATCTTGACCGGCGCATCTTCCTTGCCGAGTGCGATCTCCGGCAGCGGGCCGGGCTTCAGCACTTCATTCATGTCGACATTGCCGTCCGACGGCGGCACTTCGTCTTCTGCAGTTGCGGCGGATGCGGTGCCTGCAACGGCAGAGAACGCCACGGAAAGGGCTGCAACGGCAGAACCGCCCAGCAGGTGGCGTTTGGTCAAGAGCATGTCGGACATCGGCATAGAGTCACCCGTCGTTGAAAGAGGTCTTCGAATGTTTCATGCGATATAACGGCAGCTTGCCGCTAACAAGGCACGGTTGGCCAACTTTCTTCAAAGAATTGTGACCGGGGAAAGACAAAAAGCTAAAATTGCTGCCGGAATCGCAACGAGACAATTAGCTGTATCGAATACAGCATGGTCGGATTATTTTCGATAGACTTCACGTCTGTTGCCGATTCGAACGATCAGTATCCGCACGGCTCTATCTTCTATGTGCGCGATAATACGATAATCCCCTACTCTGTATTTCCAGAAATCCCCGAGTTCCGAGCCCTTCAGCGCCTCTCCGATGGCACGCGGATCATCCAGCTTGGCAACACGGTCGTAAAGAAACTTCAAGATTCGTCGGGAAACCTCATGTCCGAGTTTGTCTAGTTCGCGCTCGGCGGCTCGTTGAAATTCAATCCGCCACGCCATAACGCGCCATCAGTTCGGCCAGCGAAACGGTGTCACTCTCACCACGGCGAAGCTCTTCGAGACGCTTTTCCGCCAAATAGATATCCTCAAGATCATCAAGATGCTCGAGAATTGCTTCGCGCGCATAGAAGCTCTTGCTGCGCCCCGTACGCTTGGCGAGCTCATCGAGCCTTGCTTCAATTTCCGGCGGAAGCCTCAGGGCCAGCATAACATTAAACTCCGTTTGCTATACAAATATAGCAACTCGGGAGCGGATATCCAACCGGATTTCGAAATTCAGCTCCGCTATCTTCTAGCGCCGTTTCCAAGCCATGGCCGTTCCTAAACGCTGAACGGCGGCCCTGATCTTCTCATCTTCAATGCCGTCCATCATGTCAGCCAGCTTGCGGGCCGCCTCGCCCTTCAGTGGCGGCGGCGTGCGCGAACGCTTGGACGCGACCGAAACCGGCTTCTGCACGATGCGGATCTGGTTGACGGCATAGAAACCGAAGAAGCTGTTAATGCGCTGGATGAGTTCACCCTGGGCATGGGTCAGGAAGAGCGCGCGGGCGCCCTCGCAGGCGATCGTCAGCACGCCAGGCTGATAGCGGTCGTCCATGCCGGGACCGGTTCGCTTTGCCCAGGCGATCTTCTCCGGCCGTGTGCAATCGGCAAAGTCCTCGCCGGCGATCTCGTCCCAGCAGCCGAGCAGCGTTGTATTGATACCTGCGCGCTTTGCCAGCACGGGATCGACAATGCCGTTGGTCAGCTCGGAAATCTGCTTTTCGCCTTTTCGGGGATAACTCATTTCAACTGGGTCTCTACACAGGCTTTATGCGTCCGGCACCTTGATCGCCCGACACAGCTTGGCCAAGTATAGAGCACTTCCCCTCGACGCGGCAAATCATGACGACGACTTTAGAATCCCCCACGGCCGCATCGCTGCTTGCCTGGTACGACCGCCATCATCGCGACCTGCCCTGGCGGGTTTCGCCGCCGATGGCAGCACGCGGCGTCAAGCCGGACCCCTATCGCGTCTGGCTGTCGGAAGTGATGCTGCAGCAGACGACCGTGCCGGCGGTCAAAGCCTATTTCGCGAAATTCCTGGAGCGCTGGCCGACTGTCAATGATCTCGCCGCCGCTGCGAATGAAGACGTCATGGCCGCCTGGGCGGGGCTCGGCTATTACGCGCGCGCCCGCAATCTGAAGAAATGCGCCGAAGCGGTTGCCGCAGACCATGCTGGCCGCTTTCCCGATACCGAGGAAGGGCTGCGAGCGCTTCCAGGCATCGGCGATTATACATCCGCCGCCGTCGCCGCCATCGCGTTCAATCGCCAGGCAGCCGTGATGGACGGTAATGTCGAGCGCGTCATTTCCCGCCTCTACGCGATTTCGGCGCCGCTGCCCGGCGCCAAGCCGCTGATGAAGCACAAGGTAGCCCTGCTGACACCTGCCGACCGACCGGGCGATTTTGCTCAGGCGATGATGGATCTCGGCGCGACGATCTGCACGCCGAAGCGTCCGGTCTGTTCGCTCTGTCCCTTCAACGGCGCTTGTCAGGCGCTGGCCGCGCATGATCCCGAACGTTTCCCGGTCAAGGCAGCCAAGAAGGAAAAGCCGGTACGCCAGGGCGCGGCCTTCGTCGCCGTCAATGACGACGGGGAAATCTTCCTGCGGCGGCGTGTGGAAAGTGGATTGCTCGGCGGCATGACCGAGGTTCCGACGACCGGCTGGACGGCGCGGATTGACGGCGAGACCGGCATCGAGGCCGCGCCCTTCCCTGCCGACTGGCAGCCGGCAGGCACGGTGACGCATGTCTTCACGCATTTCGAATTGAGATTGTCGATCTGGCGTGCCAAGTCGGTGACGCAGAATGACAACCATGACGGATGGTGGGCGCCGGTTACAAATCTTGAAGAGCAGGCACTCCCGACAGTCATGAAAAAAGCTATCGCTCAGGCTATTCCCAATGCGTTCGCAAAAATGCCTTTAGAGCAAAAATCAGGAATTCATTCATGACGACGGAAATACGGCACATCGTTTTCGATATTGGCAAGGTTCTCATCCACTATGATCCAAACCTTCCCTACAGCCGGATCATTCCGGACGATGCTGAGCGAGAATGGTTCTTCGCCAATGTCTGCACTCATGAATGGAACCTCGAGCAGGATCGCGGCCGCACCTGGAGCGATGCCGAAGCGTTGCTGATCGCCGATCACCCCGAACGGGAAGAGCAAATCCGCAGCTTCCGTAAATATTGGCATGAGATGGTTCCGCATGCCTATGACGACAGCGTCGCCATTCTGGAACAGTTTATCGCGGAAGGCCGCGATGTCACCATGCTGACCAATTTCGCCTCTGACACGTTCCGCGAGGCACAGGAGCGCTATCCCTTCCTCAAGAAGCCGCGCGGCGTGACGGTTTCGGGCGATATCGGCCTGATCAAGCCGGATGTCGCGATTTATGATACCCACGCCAAGAGCTTCGGTCTTGACCCGGCCTCGACGATCTTTATCGATGATTCCCAGGCGAACGTCGAAGGCGCGCGCGCTGCCGGCTGGCATGCTGTTCACTTCACCGGCGCCGAGAAGCTGCGCAGCGATCTCGCCGCCCATGGCATAAAGGTTTAAGCCGATGACCTTCGATCCCGCAGAACGCATTGAGCTGTTCCATGACGCGATCAACCGCCTCGACTATGAGGCGATCGAAAATTTCTTCGCCGAGGATGCGACCTATGTCTCCAACGGCGTCGGCAGCCTTGCCGGCCGCGCGGCGATCATGGAAGCCTTCCGCGGCTATTTCGACACCTATCCGGATCAGACCGCATCCAACTCGCTGGTGGAGACGCTGACCCCACTGTCCGGCCGTGCCGTCTGGTCTGTCCGCGCAACCAACAGCAAGACGGGCAAGCCGCTGATCCGCGAAGGCGAGGAAACGATTACCTTTAACGAGGACGGCCGCGTCGTGCGCGTGGATGTCACGGATTACCAGGACTTCTAAAATCTGAAACTAAAGACGCGCAGGGCCTTGCCGGATAGATCGCCCGGCAAGGCCCTGCGCATTTCACCTTCTTCCCTGACTGGAGGTACACGGCGGAAGAAGGCGGATAGGTTTGCGGGAAATGGCTGAGGCTACTCCACCTTCGCCAGATCACTGCGGATGATGGCTCTGAGTTCGTCGATCGGACGCAGGGAACGGCCGTCGTCGAAATGCCAGAACATCCACCCATTGCATGCATCAAGGCCCTGAACTTTCGCGCCAAGGCGATGAATGGAACCGGCCTCGCCGCCGGAATCAACCGTGCCATCAGCCCGCACGATGGCGCTATAGCGGCGCTTCGCATCGGTCAGCACTTGGCCAGGCTTGATGAGGCCGCTTTCGATGAGCGTATTGAAGGCGACGCGCACTTCGGCCTTCTTACCGGTCATGACGGTCAGCTCGGCCTTGCCGAGCGGCTCGACGGCTGCAATGCGGGCGCTGGCCGCATCGATATAATCCTGCTCGCGCTCGATGCCGACAAAGTGGCGGCCGAGGCGCTTGGCAACCGCGCCCGTCGTTCCCGATCCAAAGAAGGGATCGAGAATGATGTCGCCAGGCTTCGACGAGGCCATGATGACACGGGCCAGCAGCGCTTCCGGCTTCTGCGTCGGATGCACCTTCTTGCCGTCGTCGCCCTTCAGCCGCTCATTGCCGCTGCAGATCGGAAACAGCCAGTCGGAGCGCATCTGCACGTCGTCGTTGGCGGCCTTCATTGCGTCGTAGTTGAAGGTATAGCCCTTGGCCTTGGCATTCGGGCTTGCCCAGATCATCGTCTCATGCGCGTTCTGGAAGCGGCGACCCTTGAAATTCGGCATCGGGTTGGTCTTGCGCCAGACGATGTCGTTGAGGATCCAGAAGTTCAGATCCTGCAATGTCGCCCCGACACGGAAGATATTGTGATAGGAGCCGATGACCCAGATCGTGCCCGTTGGCTTCAGCACGCGGCGGCAGGCGAGCAGCCAGGCGCGGGTGAAGGCGTCGTAGGCTTCGAAAGAGGCGAACTGGTCCCACTCATCGTCGACAGCGTCGACCAGCGACTGGTCCGGACGATGCAGCGTGCCGCCAAGCTGGAGATTGTATGGTGGGTCGGCGAAGATGACGTCGACGGATTGATTGGGCAGTGCCTCAAGAGCGGCCACGCAATCGCCCTTGATGATCGTGTCGATCCAGGACCCCGGAGCGGCTGAAGTCCTGAGGTCGGCAAGCGGGAAAACTGACGCCATGTGATACTCGCTGTTACACTTACTCGGTGCTCTTAACTGAGTGTTATGGTTACCTAACTTGGTTACTAAAGGCTAAAGCGGCGTCATATTTTCTGCATTCCCAACGAAACCGCCGGGAATGCAGGCCTCATCGTAAGGCGCTATCGCGTTGAAAGCCCTAGATATCGTGGACTGCGTGACTGTCGTCGGGCGCTTCCGCGCGTTCCGTCATACCGTAATCGCGAAGCACCTGCGCGACACGCAAACGATAGTCGGCAAAGACTGTCTTGCGCCCCGCTTTCTGGGCGGCGCGATGCGCCTCGCGGTTTCGCCATTCGCGAACGGCGGCCTCGTCGCGCCAGAAGGACAGCGACAGGATCTTGCCCGGCTGGGTCAGGCTTTCGAAGCGTTCGATGGAGACGAAACCGTCGATCGCTTCCAGTTCCGAACGCAGCCTTGCGGCAATATCGAGATAGTGCTGGCGTTCGTCGGGATGGGGAATAACTTCGAAAATGACTGCGATCACGGCGATATCCTCGGAGCATGCGGCAGCGAGACATTCTTCAGGAAAATGCGGTCTTCCTGCAAGATGAAGCGCTCGCGGCGAGCAAAATCGAGATTGGCCTGCGCCAGCGGATCGGCGGCTAGGCTCTTGCGATAAGCCTCGTAGGCGGCGAGATTTTCGATGTTGTAGATGCCATAGGCTGTTGTCAGCGAGCCTTCATGCGGAGCGAAATAGCCGATCAGGTCCGCGCCATTGCGTGGGATGACCTGGCCCCAGGCTTTGCCATACTCTGCGAAGGCGTCCTGCTTGAACGGGTCGATCTGGTAGCGGATGAGACAGGTGATCATGGGTTTTCTCCTTTGCTGATGCCGCTGTTTTCGCACATTGCAGCACGGAGATGGTTCGGTTACGATCGAAGTATGAAAGAAGGTCCAGACATAGCACAGATCGGCTCGCTGATCGGCGATCCCGCGCGAGCGAACATTTTGACAGCGCTGATGGGCGGCCGGGCGTTGACGGCAACGGAACTGGCGGCGGCTGCCGGCGTGACGTTGCAGACCGCCAGCGCCCATCTTGCCAAACTTGAAGCGGGAGGCCTGCTGGCACAACGCAAGCAGGGCCGCCATCGCTATTTCACGCTGGCAGACGATCGCGTCGGCAAGCTGCTTGAGGGTATCATGGGTTTTGCAGCCAGCCGTGGCCATCTGCGCCATCGTCCCGGCCCGAAGGAGCCGGCCCTGCGCAAGGCACGCATCTGCTACGACCATCTAGCCGGCGATTACGGCGTGCGCATGCTCGACAGCCTGATCGAGGCCGGGTCGATCTCCGCGGTCGGCGAAGGTCTGAGCCTGACGGACGATGGCGAAAGGCATCTTGGAACGATCGGCATCGACGTCTCCGGATTGCGCTCGAGCCGCCGCCCGCTTTGCCGATCCTGCCTGGATTGGAGCGAGCGGCGCGCGCATCTTGCAGGCAGCCTCGGCAAGGCGCTGCTTTCGAATTTTCTCGACAAGGGTTGGGCGCGGCGAACCGAAAACAGCCGCTCGATCTTCTTCACGCCCGAGGGCGAGCGCCGCTTTTTGGCGCTCTTTCCACTTGAGTTGAGCGATGGCGCCCGGCAGCCAGAGGCCTCACAGCCAGAGCTGGATAACACGCCTTAAGCTGCCTTGATCAGGGCACCGCTGAAATTGCTTGCAGCAATGCGGCTGCAGAGGTCGCCCCATTCGCAGCCGATGCAGGCATGACGGATTTCACCGCCGGCGAAATTGCGGCGAAGCTTAGAAAGCAGGATGGCATCAGGCACCAGCACCGTGCCTATGCCGATCTCTTCGCCCAGCAAGGCCGCGACATCGGCAAGGGCAGTTGCATCCCGCTCGATGACCGAAGCCTTGAAGCAGTGTGGCTCCTCCCCGTTCAGGAGCGGAGCGCAGACGTCATCGGGGCCGGAGACCAGTTTGATCTTCTCCCCTTCCGACAGCCGCTCGGCGATGCGGCGATAATTGTCGGTGAAGGCTGAGGTATAGCCTTCACCGACGAAGGTCAGCATGCAGAGCAGATGATGGGCGCGAAGCCTGACGGTCAATTCAGACGCGCCTCGCCGCTATAGACCTGAATGGTCTTCAGCACTGCGGCTGCAAGCGCGGACTTGAGGACGGCGCCGAGGATGAAGGGCGCCACGCCAAGCAGCCAGCCTTTTTCCGCACCGTTCAGCGCTGCAAGCCATACGCCGCCGATCGCAAGGCAGAGAATGTTAGCCGAGAGATGCGCCAGAAAGCTGCGCACGACGCGGTTGCCGCTCCAACCTCGCTCGGCAAGCCAGCCGACGAGGGCTGCGATGATCGGGAAGGATGCGAGATAACCCGCCGTCGGACCCATGAAGGGCGCAATGCCGCCTACCCCGCCGGCGAGCACCGGAAAGCCGATGGCAGCTTCGCCCAGCCAGGCGAGAACCGTAACTGCGCCAAGACGCCAGCCATAAAGAGCACCGATCATGGTGATCGCGAATGTCTGCATGGTGATCGGCACCGGTATCATCGGCACCGAGATTCGCGATGCGAGTGCCAGGATCAGTGTTCCGGCGAGAACGAACACAGTCTTGGCAACAAGCGAACGCTGACCAAGGCGAAGCGGATCAAAAGCGACTTCATCGTGATGCTGCAACAGGGACATAGGCTCTCCTTTCAAAATTATAGATAATTTTTGAGTCTCATCTATTTTATGAGAGAGATTGCGAAATCAGGCAAGTGGCAAGCTCCGGATATTTTGAGTAAGCGCGAAATCCTTTTGAAAAATAAGTGTAATAAATCCGGAAAGCGCGGCGAACCGCAGCTGAAATGCTGATCGAGATGCAACAGCGGCAAAACGAAGAAACTCCGCGCGGAGTACAGTTCGCGAGGCACGCCCTACAAGGCATCTTAAAATTATCTATAATTTTTAGCCGACGATTGCAAAGGCGTCGCGTGTCGATCCGGTAGGTGTGCGCACCGGCGCGCGGCCGATCCATTGCACATGCTTCTGCAGAATAGCAGCCGCCTCGTCTGCCCGCCCTTGGCGCAGCGCCGCCAGAATGGCGCGGTGGTCATGATCCGTGCGTTTTTCCCAGCCGGATTGCCAGGCAGAAAAGAGAAAGCGGGCGCTCGCCGCATGCAAATCATCGATAGCGGCAAGAAGACGCGCCATGCCGCAAGGCGCCAGGATCAGGCGATGGAAACGGCGGTTTGCTTCCTCCCAGGCGTGGACATCACCGGCGGCATCGCCATCGCGTGTCGCCTGCTCGGCCTCGTCCAGAATGGCTGACGTCAGATGCGGGGCCGCATACTTGAGTGCAAGGCCTTCGAGGGCTGCGCGCATTTCCGCAACTTCGCGGACTTCCTTGAGATCGAAGGAGGCGACACGGACGCCACGGCGCGGCAGGCTGATCGCCAGTCCCTGCGCCTCGAGCCGCCGGAACGCCTCGCGCACGGGCACATGGCTGGTGCCGAACTCCTCGGCGATGTGATCCTGCCGCAGGCGGGCATCGGGCGCGATCTCGCCGCGGATGATGCGGTCGGCAAGCACCCGGCTGATGCGGCTGGCAATGGTGTCGTCGCGCTCCTTGGCCATGGCCGATCCTTAAAGGCGGGCCAATCCGATGTCGAGGGCCGATATCGAGCGACAAGAAATCGTCATCACCTCTTTTGCGCATTTCGACCTTTTCGCTCACTGCAGCGCAGCCATGCCCGCCAATTGGTTGAGCTTTGCCGACATATCGTGTAAAGCCCGGCGGTCATTTTTCAGAGCATGCCCCGAAACATCAATGGTTTCCTGTAGCGTGCCGAACTCAGCCACATCAAAGGCAGCAATTTCATGAGCAATGGCTTCGACCTCATCATCTTCGACTGCGACGGCGTTCTGGTCGATTCGGAAATCATCGCGGCACAAGTCGAATCCAAACTGCTGACCGATGCGGGCTATCCGATCAGCACCGAGGAAATGGGTGAACGCTTCGCCGGCATGACCTGGCGCAACATCCTGTTCGAAGTCGAGCGCGAGGCCAGTATTCCCCTCTCCGCTTCGCTGCTCGACAAATCGGAAAAGCTGCTCGACCTGGCGCTTGCCAGCGACGTTCAGCCTATCCCTGGCGTTCCGCTGGCGCTGTCACGCCTGCCGATACCGCGCTGCATCTGCTCGAATTCCAGCTTCGCCCGCATCGAGATGATGCTGACGAAGGTCGGCTACCTCAAACTGTTTGCTCCTAATATCTTTTCCGCCAAGGATCTCGGCGCCGACCGCGTCAAGCCCAAGCCGGACATTTTCCTGCATGGCGCCAAGCAGATGAATGTCAGCCCAGCCAATACGATCGTCGTCGAAGATTCGGTCCACGGCGTTCAGGCGGCACGTGCCGCCGGCATGCGCGTCATCGGCTTCACCGGCGCATCGCACACCTATCCTTCGCATGCCGACCGTCTGACCGATGCCGGCGCCGAAACCGTCGTCAGCCGCATGGCCGACTTGCCGGGCGTGGTCATGGCGCTCGCCGAATGGGACGGCGTGCTCTGAGGCAATAGGCAATAGGCAATAGGCAAGATGTTGCGGCCATAGTGCCGGCGGCAGCAAGGACAAGGTGATCTTTTCCTACTGCCTACTGCTCCAACCTTAGTGACGCTTCTTGCGCGCTGGCTTCTCGCCCTTTGCCGGCTTCTGCGGGCCTTGATCGAAGCCGATCTGGACGATGGTGAAGCCGCCCGAGCCACCAGCAACTTGAATATCGTCGTCGGTGAAGAGGAACTGCGCCGTGCTTTCGCCCGGCGGGATTTCCGCCGTATACATGATGGTCTTGCTATAGAGCGCGTTGTCATTGTCCATGACCGCAACATGGATCGGCAGGGTTACCTTGCCGGAGCTGCCCATGGGACCAGCAACCAGGCGCCCCTGCGCCACGACGTGAATGCCGAGGCTTGTTCCATCGGTGGTGCACTGGCGGGTCGCCTGCGCCAGCGAAGCCTGATAGACTAGCTGGTTCGGATCGTCCTTGGCGCCCTTGGCGTAGGTGCGATAGACCGAATCCTCGTCGCGGATGACCGCCTGCGGGCACTTGCCGGCAACATAGGTCTGGCCGCCCGTAGGTGCGGCAGTCGTGGCTCCGGTTTGCGGCGCTACCGTTACATCCGTTGCCGGCTGTTTTTCACTGTTGCCGCCGATGCCGAGAGTGCTGCAACCCATCAGGAATGCCAGAAGCGAAGCGGAGAAAAGACGACGCGAAACCTTGCCAAACACTATAATTCCACCCTCTCCATATATTTCATATAATCGGCCTGCAGCCTGTCAAACGGGCCTTTTATGACACTTGGCGATGGTCTATACCAGCGACGCAGCGAAAAATCGATTGGGTAGACACCGTTTTGGCTCACTTTTCGAGATCGACACATTGCCACAAACAGACGCCACATGGCGCCGATCCCACGCGCCTTGCGCAAACGCGAAAATCACGCGGCTGATCCGACGCAAAAAGACCGGCCGTCGTCTCTTCGTTCCTCTACCCTCTCAATCGATCACTCAGGCAATTTTGCGACCAAAGGAATTCTAGACCGTGGACTATATTTCAACGCGGGGAGAAGCCCCTGCCCTTGGCTTCTGCGACGCCCTCCTGGCCGGCCTTGCTCGTGACGGCGGGCTCTATGTTCCCCGTGAATGGCCGGTCCTGACGAAGAAGGAAATCCGCGCCTTTCGCGGCAAGAGCTATCAGGATGTCGCCTTCGCGGTGCTTTCGCCCTTCACCAATGGCGAGATCCCGGCAGATGTCTTCCGCGGCATGATCGACGATGCCTACGCCACGTTCCGGCATCCGGCAGTGGCGCCACTCGTCCAGACCGGGCCGAACAGCTTCGTCATGGAGCTTTTTCACGGCACGACACTCGCCTTCAAGGATGTCGCCATGCAGCTGCTGGCGCGGCTGATGGACTATGCGCTGGAGAAGCGCGGCCAGCGGGCGACCATCGTCGGCGCGACCTCGGGCGATACCGGCGGCGCGGCAATCGACGCCTTTGCCGGACGCGAGCGCACCGATATCTTCATTCTCTTCCCGCATGGAAAAGTCTCGCCGGTACAGCAGCGGCAGATGACCACGTCGACGGCAGCAAATGTGCATGCGCTGGCCATCAAGGGCAATTTCGACGATTGCCAGAACCTCGTCAAAGCCATGTTCAACGATGCGCCCTTCCGCGACAAGGTGAGGCTCTCCGGCGTCAATTCCATCAACTGGGCGCGAATCATGGCGCAGGTGGTCTACTATTTCACCACCGCTGTTGCTCTCGGCGGCCCTGACCGAAAGATTTCCTTCACGGTGCCGACGGGCAATTTCGGCGATATTTTCGCCGGCTACGTCGCAAAGCGCATGGGCCTGCCGATCGAAAAACTGGTCATCGCCACCAACGAGAACGATATTCTGGCGCGCATGCTGAAGTCAGGCCGCTATGAGATGCGCTCGGTAAAAGCCACCACCTCGCCGTCGATGGATATCCAGATCTCCTCCAATTTCGAGCGCCTGCTGTTCGAGGCCAACGGCCGGGATGCCTCCAAGGTGCGCGCCGCCATGGAAAGCCTGAAGCAGTCGAACGGATTTTCAGTCAGCGAAGAAGCCCTGAAGCTTATCAAGAAGGACTTCCGAGCCGGCCGCGCCAGCGAGAAGCAGGTGGCCGAAACGATCCGCAAAACCCTTGCCGACACAGGCTATCTGCTCGATCCGCATACGGCGATCGGCGTCTTCATTGCGGGCAAGAACGAGCGTCCCAGCAGCCCGATGGTAACGCTTGCGACGGCCCACCCGGCAAAATTCCCCGCCGCAGTAAAATCCGCATCCGGTATTGACCCGGCGCTTCCGACGTGGCTTGCTGGTCTGATGACCAGGGAGGAGCGTTTCGACATTCTCGATCCGGAACTTAAAGCCGTTGAAAGCTTTATCGGCAAGCATGCCCGGACCGGCGAATAACAGACGCGGAAAGACAGGCGATGACAGTGGAGTGCACCCGGCTAGCGTCCGGGCTGACAGTAGCGACCCAATCGATGCCACACCTCGAAAGCGTGGCACTCGGCGTTTGGATCAAGTCGGGTTCGCGTAACGAAACCGAGGCAGAACACGGTATCGCGCATCTGCTCGAACATATGGCGTTCAAGGGCACAGCGCGGCGCTCCGCCCGGCAGATCGCCGAGGAAATCGAGAATGTCGGCGGCGAAGTCAACGCCGCCACCTCGACGGAAACCACGTCTTATTATGCCCGCGTGCTGAAGGATCATGTGCCGCTCGCCGTCGATATCCTTGCCGATATCCTGACGGAATCCGCTTTCGACGAGGAAGAGCTGGCGCGCGAAAAGCAGGTCATCCTGCAGGAAATCAATGCCGCGAACGACACGCCCGACGATGTCGTCTTCGACAAGTTTTCCGAGGTCGCCTATCGCGGCCAGACGCTTGGGCGCGCCATTCTCGGCACACCGGAGACTGTCGTCTCCTTCTCACCGGAACAGATCCGCCATTATCTTGGCCGCAACTACACGACCGACCGCATGTTCGTCGTGGCGGCCGGCGCAGTCGACCATGAAAGCTTCGTGCGGCAGGTCGAGGAGCGCTTCTCCAGTCTTCCGACGAAACCGTCCGCTCCACCCGTTATCGAGCCGGCGCGTTATATCGGCGGCAACATTCGCGAAACCCGCGATCTGATGGATGCGCAGATCCTGCTCGGCTTCGAAGGCCGCGCCTATCATACCCGCGATTTCTACTGCTCGCAGATCCTCGCCAATATCCTCGGCGGCGGCATGTCCTCGCGGCTATTCCAGGAAGTGCGCGAATTCCGCGGCCTCTGTTATTCGGTCTATGCCTTTCATTGGGGCTTCTCCGACACGGGCATCTTCGGCATCCATGCGGCGACCGGCGGCGAGAACCTGCCGGAACTGCTGCCCGTCATTGTCGACGAGCTGCATAAATCCTCGCATGACATTCAGCAGCAGGAAATCGAGCGCGCCCGCGCCCAGATCCGCGCGCAGCTGCTGATGGGCCAGGAAAGCCCGGCTGCCCGCGCCGGCCAGGTCGCACGACAGATGATGCTTTATGGCCGCCCCATCCCGAACCAGGAGATGCTGGAGCGCCTGGAAGGCATCACGATCGACCGCCTGACGGATCTTGCCGGTCGCTTGTTCTTCGATACAGTACCGACGCTTTCTGCGATCGGGCCGCTGGAGCAGCTCGCGCCGATGGAGGACATCGTAACCTCGCTGTCGGCGCCGGTCCCTGCCTCCAGAAGCGCAAGCGGCTAAGGGCACGCCGCGGGCCTATGGGTGCAATTCTCGGGGGAGTGCTTGGCGGCATGCAAAAATCTGTCTTTCGGTTTCTCTCACGTCATACGGACGCGGTTGAACTCGAAAACGACAATTATTTGCTGCGTTTGCCACGCTACTCCGATTTCAATCAATGGCATAAGCTTCGGGCGGAAAGCCGGCGCTTTCTCGAACCCTGGGAGCCTACCTGGCGACACGACGAGCTGACCGAGGGCGCCTATCGGGCACGCATCATCCGCGGAAAGCAGGAATACAGCTCCGGCCAGGCCATACCGCTCTTCATTTTTCTCAGGGAAAACATGACGCTGGTTGGCGGCATCACGATCGGCTATATTCGCCGAGGTGCTGCGCAGAGCTGCATGATCGGATATTGGATGGGCGAGCGCTACTCCGGTCAGGGCCATATGTTCGCCGCACTTCAGTTGGTTATACCCTATATCTTTTCCGGACTTGAGTTGCACCGAATTGAAGCAGCCTGTATTCCGGATAACGAGCGTAGCATGCGGCTTTTAGAAAAAGCCGGTTTCCAGCGGGAAGGTCATTTGCGCGGTTATCTTAAAATCAACGGTCAGTGGCGCGACCATGTGATGTTTTCAAGGTTGGCATCCGACACCAACCCGAACCGAAGCTTCGACCAGCGATGATCGCCGGAATGATGCAGACGTGGCCAACGGCCCGCCGGCTATGCGCCGTGATCGCAACGCTCGCGGCCGCCATGCTGTTGTTGATCGCCGGGATGGCTGATGCAGCCGAGCCCGTGAAGATCTCGCGCGACGATACTGCTCTCGATCTCACAGCGACGACCGAAATCTACACCAATCAGGGTGAAGCCTTCCAGGTTTCGACAGCGGCCGGCGCCGACGGCATCCGCCGCCGCATCGAGGTTCGCTCCTCTTCGCCCAATCATCAGGGCGACTGGGCGGTTTTCGCGCTCGCCAACGTTTCCGAAGAGCAGCTTGAGCGCGTCATCGTCGCGCCGCATTTCCGTCTCGTGAATTCAAAGGTCTTCTGGCCCGATCTCGGCTCGCAGCGCATCGTCGCGATCACGCCGAGCGAAGGTTTTGCGCTCGATCGTCAGCCGAGCGACGAGGCTGACGTCTTCCGTATCACGTTGAACCCAGGCGCCGTCGTCACCTTCGTTGCCGAACTTTCGTCACCGAACCTGCCGCAGCTCTATCTCTGGGAACCGAACGCCTACAAGGATACGGTCAACGCTTTCACGCTCTATCGCGGCATCGTGCTCGGCATTGCCGGCCTGCTGGCGGTGTTCCTGACCATTCTTTTCGTCGTCAAGGGCACGTCGATGCTGCCGGCGACGGCGGCACTTGCCTGGGCGGTGCTCGGCTATATCTGCGTCGATTTCGGCTTCCTCGGCAAGCTCATCAGCATCACGTCAAGCGACCAGCGAATATGGCGCGCCTGTGCGGAAGTGGCGCTCGCGTCGAGCCTGGTGATCTTCCTCTTCACCTATCTCAATCTCAATCGCTGGCACGCCCATCTCGGTTATGTGACACTTGCCTGGGTGCTTGGCCTTGCCCTCCTCTTCGGCGTGGCGATCTACGATCCGTCGATTGCTGCGGGCATTGCGCGGCTGTCGCTGGCGCTGACGGCAACAGCCGGCCTGCTACTCATCATCTATCTCGGCTTCAGCCGTTATGACCGGGCCATCCTGCTCGTGCCGGCCTGGGCGCTGATCCTCGTCTGGCTGTTCGGCGCCTGGATGACGGTCATGGGCAAGCTCGACAATGACATCATCCAGCCGGCACTCGGCGGCGGCCTCGTTCTCATCGTCCTGCTGATCGGCTTCACCGTCATGCAGCACGCCTTTGCCGGCGGCGCCTTCCAGCAGGGCCTGTTCTCGGATCTGGAGCGGCAGTCCCTGGCGCTGACGGGCTCCGGCGATACCGTATGGGACTGGGACGTGGCGCGCGACCGCGTAGTGACGACGCCCGATATCTCGGTGAAGCTCGGCCTCTCGCCCGGAACCATGCATGGCGCGGCGCGCAACTGGCTGCCGCGGCTGCATCCCGACGACCGCGACCGCTTCCGAGCGACGCTCGACGTCCTTCTGGAGCATCGGCGCGGCCGATTGAACCATGAATTCCGCATCCGCGCGGAGGATGGACATTTCCACTGGCTGTCGATCCGCGCACGGCCGGTGCTGGGGTCGAACGGCGAGATCATTCGCTGCGTCGGCACGATCGTCGACATTACCGAACAGAAGAATTCAGTTGAACGATTGCTCCACGACGCCGTGCACGACAATCTGACCGGGCTCCCGAACCGTCAGGTCTTCCTCGATCGCCTGCAAGCCGTTCTGACGCTGGCTTCCGATGGAAATCAATTGCGGCCGACGGTCATGGTCATCGACATCGATCGCTATAAACTCGTCAACGATACGCTTGGCTTTGCCGCAGGCGACAATATCCTGATCGCATTGACCCGTCGCCTTCGCCGCCTGATGAAGCCGCAGGATACACTGGCGCGTCTTTCGGGCGACCAGTTCGGCCTCATCCTCGTTTCCGAACGCGATCCCGCCAAGGTCGCCGACTTCGCCGACGCGATCAGCAAGGCGATCATGGTGCCGATCAATTTCGCCAACCGCGAGATCATTTTGACGGCATCGGTCGGGTTGACCTCGTGGGTCGACCAGCAGGAAAATGCGGCCGGGATGCTGAGCGATGCGGAACTCGCCATGTATCGCGCCAAGCGCGCCGGCGGCAACCGCGTCGAACCTTTCCAACCTGCCTTCCGCAGCTTCGGCACCGACCGGCTGCAGCTCGAAACCGATCTGCGCCGCGCCGTCGAACGCAAGGAGCTTTCGCTCGTCTATCAGCCGATCGTTCGGCTTGAGGATGCAGAAATCGCAGGCTTCGAGGCGCTGATGCGCTGGGAGCATCCGAAGCGCGGTAACATTCCGCCATCGGAATTCATCCCGATCGCGGAGGCTTCCGACATCATCGGTCCGCTCGGCATGTTCGCACTGGAGCAGGCAACGAACGACCTCAAGGCATGGCAACGACAGACTGGTGACTTGCCGCTGTTCGTCTCCATCAACCTTTCCAGCGTACAGCTGCTCAACAACGAGCTTTACGACGATATCCGCGCCCTGCTCGCCAAGACCCATTGCGATCCAAGCCGCATCAAGCTGGAATTGACGGAATCGCAGGTGATGGAGAATCCGGAACAGGCGCGGCTCGTGCTCGACAAGCTGCGCGAAGCCGGCATCGGTTTGGCGCTCGATGATTTCGGCACCGGCTATTCCTCGCTCGCCTATCTCACCCGCTTCCCCTTCGATACGATCAAGCTCGACAAGGCGATGGTCCGCGACGATAGCGACAAGAAGGCGGTGCTGCTGCGTTCGGTCATTTCCATGGCGCGCGAACTCAATATGCGCGTCGTCGCCGAGGGCATCGAATCGGAAGAGGATGCGCTGGAGCTCGCCAAGATCGGCTGCAGCTACGGCCAGAGCTTCATCTTCGGTCCGCCGATGGGCTCGGATTCGGTGATCCGTCTGCTCAAGGAACGCTTTCCGCTGACGAAGCGCGCTTAGCATCGTCAATAATGGCAGCGCCGCTCAGACGCTGTCGATCAATTCCCTGATATAGCCGAGCTTCGCGACCACCGGCGGCGAGAGAATGAAGGGATAGGAATCCGGCTGCCCCATGCTGCGCTGGATGGAATTGATCGCTACACTCAAAGGGATCCAGGCGCTGACGAGCTGCTCGGCGCTTTCTGCCTTGTAAGGATTGAAATCCACCTCGGCCGCCATGTCGTGATAGCGATGGGGATCGATCGCCAAGCCGAAGGAACGCGCCGTTTCCAGCGTATCGACGATGTGCAGATAATGCGCAAAGCATTCGGCGAAATCCTCCCAGGGATGGGAGCTGGCATAGGCGCTGATGAAACTTTCCTGCCAGTTTGCAAGCGGGCCATGGTCGTAATGGGCCTGGAGTGCGGCGCCATAATCGGCGCGTTCGTCGCCGAAGACGGCGCGAAAGGCATCGAATTGTCCACGATCGCGGACAAGCTTGTTCCAGATGAAATGACCGGTCTCGTGGCGGAAGTGGCCAAGCAAGGTGCGATAGGGCTCATTCATGGAAGTACGCGCCTGTTCGCGCGTCACGTCATCGGCTTCAGCGGCCCGGATGGCGATCAGTCCCTCCTCGTGACCGGTCATCGCCGGGACCACGGTATTGCCCTGCACCTCATCCTCTAGGAAATCGAAGACGAGCCCACCTTCGGGGTCCTGCTGCCGATCGGGATGCGGCAGGTTCCACCGCAAGAGCGAATAAAACAAATGCCGCTGCGCCTGGCTGATGCGCCGCCAGCGATCTATACCCTGTTGCGTGCCGGTGTTCGGCACGAGACGATTGTGCCGACATGCAACACAATAGGGTTGCGGATCGTCCGCATCAATGAGCCAATTGCAGATATCGAGTTCGGCATTCGCGCAGAAGCGAACATGCCGCGTCTGTTCAGAGACGGGATGCCAGTTCGTCTCAGTTTCTGCTTCCAGGGCATATATCGCCAAGTAATCGGGGATGAAACCGAGCTGATGACCACATCGAATGCATTGCCTGTTATCGAAATGTACAGGCTGTCCGCAATGATCGCACGTGAAAAGCCGCATGCTCCCCCTCGGAAAACTTATTGGCAGGCAATAAAGAGCCTGCCACGTTTCCGTAACAGGCTCTTCCTCCCAACATCGCCGCTTCGACGTCAATTCAGACGGAGCAGCGACCATGGATTGACAAAAACAAGCAGCCGGTCACATCCGGTCCACCGCTCCCTTGACCTTATCCTTGGCTTTGCCAACGGCGGTTTGCACCTTACCCTTGGCTTCCTGTGCAACGCCCTTGGCGCGCATTTCCTTGTCATTCGTCGCCTTGCCGGCCATCTGCTTGGCCTTGCCGGCAATTTCATTCGCCTTACCGGACACCTTGTCGGTCGTGCTGCTCATGTCTGACGCCTCCTTGGCTGCGACAGCGGAATTGCCGTCGCTCTGTCAGGAAAACGTCACGCCCGCTATTTCGTTCCAAAACAACGCAAATCGGCTCAGCTATGACCGGCATGCGGTGACAGCATGACCGGATTGATACCCATGAGAGCCAGCGCACGATCATACTTGTTCTCGAGGCTGCGATCGAAGATCAATTCTTCGTTTGCAGGGCAGTTCAGCCAGCCATTGTTGCCAATCTCCGCCTCAAGCTGGCCAGCGCCCCAGCCGGCATAGCCGAGCAACATCGTCGCGCGCTTCGGACCGCTCCCCTTGGAAATCGCCCTGACGATGTCGAGCGTCGCCGTCAGGCTGATATCGTCACTGACCGGGATGCTGCTGTCGCTGATGTAATCGTCGGAATGCAGGACGAAACCTCGGCCGCTTTCGACTGGACCGCCGGTCTGGATCGGGAAATCGCGCGCCATCTGCGGAAGCACGATAGCATCGTCGTCCTTGATCATTTCGAGATGCAAGAGGACGTCGGTGAATGTCAGCTTCTGAGCCCGGTTGATGACGAAGCCCATGGCACCGGCATCGGAATGGGCACAGATATAAACAACCGTGCGATGAAAGTTCCGATCCTCCATGCCGGGCATGGCGATCAGGAACTGACCGTCGAGAAAACCTCTTTCGCGTCTATTCTTCAGCGTCGATAGGGACATCGTGCCTCCTGACCGCAGTTCGCAACTGCGCCGCCTCATACCAAGATGGGGCAATGTCATAAATCAATCAACTGAAAATGATCATTTACCTCTTCGGTCGTGCTGGCTCCCGGCGACCCAATCCGCTAAATCCTTGTTCCATGATCGAAATAAGTACCGTTGCCCGCCTGTCGGCGCTTCTCACCACTTTGTTTTTCAGCACCGCGGCGGCTCATGCCGCAACGAGTGAGTGGATAGACAATCAGGGCGGCAGAATGCGTCTGATCGCACTGGCACCGGACGCAGAAGGGCATATCCGCGCCGCCTTGCAGATCGAGCCGGAGCCGGGCTGGATCACCTATTGGCGCGAGCCGGGTCAGGGCGGAATTCCGCCGCAAATAACGCCGGCAGCCGGCAGCGGCGTAACACTGGAAAGGGCGGACTATCCCGCGCCGAAGCCGATCCGCGTCGGCCCCATCCAGGAAATCGGCTACGACGCGCCGGTCACGTTTCCGCTCGATCTGCGCGTCACCGGCAAGGCGCCGGCAAAGCTTGAGCTGACGGCCTTCATCGGCCTCTGCAAGGATATCTGCATCCCTTTCCAGGCCGAATATTCCCTGCCGTTGCCGGCAGATGTGCAGCCAACCTCGCATGAACTGGCTTTGCTCGATGCGGCAAAGGCCGTGCTACCGCAGCCTCCCTCCCCGGATTTCGCCGTCCGGAGCCATAAGTTCTCCAACGACGGCAAGGGCCTTTCCCTGCATCTGACACTGCCGGAAGCGAGCGGAAATGC
Organism: Martinezella dioscoreae; assembly: GCF_009176305.1. Classification (GTDB taxonomy): domain Bacteria; phylum Pseudomonadota; class Alphaproteobacteria; order Rhizobiales; family Rhizobiaceae; genus Rhizobium; species Rhizobium dioscoreae. The sequence continues at coordinate 440,616 of NZ_BLAJ01000003.1, forward strand.
ACCTGAGATCTATGTCACGGGGCCATCCGGCTATGTGTTCTTTCAGCAAGCGAATGCGAAGCGGGAGGGAATTTCCTTCTCGGCCGATATGGTAATCGGCAAACTACCGAAGGATTATGATCCGAAGGGCCAAAGCTGGGGTATTCTGGTCGTCGATGGCGATCGGGCGATGGAAACCACCCTTGCGCTCGAATAGGCCGGATCTATAGTTCTCTGAACCGTCTTCAAACCATCGGCGGCCGTTCGAGCGCCCCGAAACAACGACCCAAGGAGAGAGCCATGACTATCGCCATCGGCGACACGCTGCCTGCCGCCACCTTCAAGGAAAAGACCGCCGACGGACCGGTCGAGATCAGCACCGAGCAGCTGTTTGCCGGCAAGCGCGTCGTCCTCTTCGCCGTTCCCGGCGCGTTTACGCCCACCTGCTCGCTCAATCACCTGCCGGGCTTCCTCGAAAACCGCGATGCCATTCTCGCCAAGGGCATCGATGACATCGCCGTCGTTTCCATCAACGACTGGCACGTCATGGGCGCCTGGGCGCAGTCGTCCGGTGGTCTCGGCAAGATCCACTTCCTCGCCGATTGGGACGGCGCCTTCACCAAGGCGCTCGGCCTAGACGTCGATCTCTCGGCCGGCGGCCTCGGCATTCGCTCCAAGCGCTATTCCATGCTGGTGGAAAACGGCGTGGTGAAGACGCTCAATATCGAGGAAAGCCCCGGTCAGGCCACGGTTTCGGGCGCCGCTGCCATGATGGAGCAGCTTTAGGATTTTGATGGATTTGGAAAGGCTGGGCGCCCTGAGCCCGGCCTTTTCCAACTAAAGGTAAGGCGCAAGCCCTTCCTCATTTCTTCTACCTGCTTGTTACCCGGATATAATAGCCATCCGGATCTGCGATACGGAAATCACGCAACCCCCATGGCTGCAAGGCAAGCTTGGATACCGGATGGCCGCCGGCTTTAGCGATACCATAGAAACTTTCCACATCCTCGACGCTTAGCACGATTTCGATGCCAAGACCTGGTCGTTCGCCATTGACCGCCCGAAGTGGATGATCAGGCCCAAGAGCCTCCCGCTTGTTGACGGAAATGATAGCCTCGCCATTCGAGAGCATCGTGTATTGCTCGCCTGTTTCGCCAACCACCTGGAAGTTCAGTACCCGTCGATAGAATTCTATCGACGCCGTCACATCGGCAACAAACAACTCAAGCCTTAGCTTCATAACATTGTCTCCTACCCGCCTCGTAAATTTTGTCGCTCGATCTGCGTGAAAATACAACTGTCGTGAGCCTCATGGCGATAAGGCGCGGACATCATTGCCGGTAAATATTCCAGCCTTGTTCACCTCAAATTCCTGGCAGTTCTCCGCCCGCCTCTTTTTCGCCGCGTTTCATCGGCTACAACACGTAATGTTATTACATAATGAAAGCCCTGAAATGCCTTTTGACCGTGATCCCTTCGCTTCGTCCCTCATGGGGCGCTCGGCTTTGATGCGCCTTGCCTATGTGGCGGTGGGCATTGCAGTGCTTTGGGCTGCTATCGGCTGGGCGGTGGCTTTGGCATGAATGATCTGATCCGCCTCAATAATCTCACCGTTACCTATGAACGTCACCCAGCCGTACACCATCTCTCTGGCGGCTTTGCTGCCGGCAGCCTGACGGCGATTGCCGGGCCGAACGGTGCCGGCAAGTCGACCTTGCTCAAGGCAATCGTCGGAGAGCTGCGGCCGGCGGAAGGGTCGATCGATCGTGGCAAGCTGACGCGCAACGATTTTGGCTATCTGCCCCAAGTGGCCGATATCGCCAGGCGCTTTCCGATTTCGGTTGCCGATACCGTCATGCTCGGTGCCTGGAAGAATGCCGGCGCCTTTGGGCGGTTCTCGCGGAAAGACGCCGAGCGGGCGCGCGAGGCGCTCGGCATCGTCGGGCTTTCGGGCTTCGAAAAAAGGCATATCGGCTCGCTTTCGGCCGGACAGTTCCAGCGCGTGCTGTTTGCGCGGCTGCTGCTGCAGGATGCTCGTGTCATCTTGCTGGACGAACCCTTCACGGCGATCGACCAGCGCACGACGCGCGATCTTCTCGACCTCGTGCTGCGATGGAACCGGGAGGGACGCACGGTCATCGCCGTACTGCACGATTTCGAGCAGGTGCGAAGCTATTTCCCCGAAACGCTGCTGATCGCCCGCAAACTCGTGGGATGGGGCAGGACGGAAGATGTCATGAGTCCAACGAACCTCATCAAAGCGCGCGCCATGGCCGAGCGCTGGGATGAGGAGGCCGCGACATGCCTCCCCGAAGAAGAGCACGACGAAGGCGGCCTCGTGAAGCGGGAGCCGGCCGAATGACCGTCTACGATATCTTCCTCGCACCCTTTGCGGACTATGGTTTCATGCGGCGCGCGCTGATTGCCTGCGTCTGCCTCGGCCTCGGCTCCGGCCCGATCGGCGTCTTCCTGATGCTCAGGCGCATGAGCCTGATGGGTGATGCCATGAGCCATGCCGTTCTGCCTGGCGCCGCTATCGGCTACCTCATTGCCGGCTCGCTGTCGCTGACCGCGATGGGGCTTGGCGGTCTGGTGGCCGGCCTTTCGGTGGCGCTGCTCTCCGGGCTCGTCAGCCGCGCAACCGTGCTGCAGGAGGATGCGAGCTTTGCCAGCTTCTATCTGACCTCGCTGGCGCTCGGCGTCCTCATCGTGTCACTACGCGGCTCCAACATCGATCTGCTGCATGTGCTCTTCGGCACCATTCTCGCAATCGATGCGCCGGCTCTCTACCAGATCGGTGCGATTACGACGGTGACGCTGCTGGCGCTCGCCGTCATCTACCGGCCGCTTGTCATGGAATGCTTCGATCCGGGTTTCCTGCGTGCTGTCGGCGGGCGCGGACCGCTCTATCATTTCCTGTTTCTGCTGCTGGTCGTGCTCAATCTCGTCGCGAGCTTTCAGGCGCTCGGTACGCTGATGGCCGTCGGGCTGATGATGCTGCCGGCCGCCGTGGCTCAGCTCTGGTCGCGCAGCCTACCCGCCATGATGATGATTGCGACGGGAACGGCGATAGTGACAGGCTATCTAGGCCTCATCGCATCATACCATCTCGAATTTGCATCAGGCCCGACCATCATCATCACCGCCAGCCTGATCTACGGCTTCTCCATTCTCTTCGCACCTTCGGGCCTTGCCCGGCGGCTCTTCCCCCGTCCCCATCTCCGGGGCTAATCTGAACAAGGAGACCCACATGAACAAACAGAGACTGCTTCTCTCAGCCGCCGCGGCAGCCTTCGTCGCCTTCGGCGTCGCTGCACCAGCCTCCGCCGAGACACTCAATGTCGTTGCGTCCTTCACCGTGCTTGCTGATGTCGTCAAGCAGGTCGGCGGCAATCATGTGAAGGTGTCGAGCCTGGTCGGCCCGAATGGCGACCCCCATGAATTCGAGCCCTCGCCAGCCGATGCCAAGACGTTGAATGCCGCCAAGGTCGTCTTCGTCAGCGGCGAAGGCCTGGAAGGCTGGATGGACCGGCTGATTACCGCGTCCGGCTACAAGGGAACGCCCGTTGTCACCTCCGAAGGCGTCAACACCCGCACCATGGTCGACGATGGCAAGACCGTCACCGATCCGCATGTCTGGAATAGCCCGGTCAATGTGAAGGTCTGGGTCGCCAATATCGAAAAGGCTCTTTCCGCCGCCGATCCGGCTGACGCCGCCGACTTCGAGGCCAATGCCGAGCGCTATACGAAGGTGCTGACGGAGCTTGACGCCTATGCGCACGGCAAGTTCGACAAGATCCCGGACGATCGCCGCAAGGTGCTGACCAGCCACGACGCCTTTGGCTATTTCGGCCGCGAATACAAGGTCAACTTCCTCTCGCCGCTCGGCGTTTCGACGGAGACGGAGGCGTCGGCCGCCGACGTCGCCAAGCTGATCGAGCAGATCAAGACCGAGCATGTGAAGACCTATTTCTTCGAGAATTCGAACGATCCGCGCCTCGTCAAGCAGGTCGCCAAGGCAACCGGCGCCGAGCCGGGCGGCGAGCTCTATGTCGAATCGCTTTCAAAGGCCAACGGGCCGGCTTCGACTTACGAAAAAATGTTCCGTTATAACGTTGACCAGCTCGCCGCTGCGATGGCGAAATCGAGCTGATCGACCGGATCCGGTCGCAGGCTTACCCCGTCTGCGGCCGGATCCTGGCGGCTATTTCAAAGATTGAAATCAAAAACCATTAGGCCGGCCAGACCGCCGTCGGTGGAGGAAACGATGCGTTCGCCGACAGCCACATGTTCGGGATGGATGAGATAGGCATCACGCGCCTCCACACTCTCGAAGGTGACGGCAAATCCATCGGCGAAGCCGCCATGCAAGCCTTCGGGCGATACGTTTGGCCCATATTTCACATCGACAATGCCCGGAATGACCTTCTGCAAGGCGACGACAGAGTCGAAGAGCGCGGTCTTCTCATCCTGTGTCAGGGCGGATTTGAGTCTAAGAAAAACGCAATGCAGGATCATAAAACAATCTCCCTGGAAGTCGGGGGCAGCATAGAGGGAAAGGACAGCCGGGCAAGGCACCAATTCGCGAACATTGCGTTCCGGCAGCGAGGCGAATGGCAAGGTGTTTAGAAGCATTGCTCATGCTGACAGATGAGCTTTGGCTGCCGCTGTGATCTCGCGCGTCAGCTCGGCAAGCCGGTCGGCTGCGAGACGATTCACTTGCCAATATAATGGAATGTCCAGCGGCGTGTCGGGGATCAGTTCCACCAAGCGCCCAGCCTCCAGATGCTCCCGCACAAGCTGAATGGGATTCATGCCCCATCCCATGCCTGCAAGGCTGGCATCGACGAAACCCTGCGTCGACGGCAGCCAATGGCTCGGATAGGCAAAATCCTCTCCGAATGTCTGACGTATCCATCGGCCTTGAAGCCTGTCCTTCTGGTTGAAGGTCAGGGCCGGCGCATTCCGGATCGCTTGCGGGGTAACGCCCTGTGCAAAATGCCGGGCAACGAAATCCGGGCTTGCCGTCGCATGGTAGCGGAGGGCGCCGAGGGACATGCGCCGGCATCCCTGGATCGGCTTCTCCAAGCCGGTGACGGCGGCGATGACCCGGCCGCGCTGCAGCCATTCGGCGGTATGATCCTGATCGTCGATGGCAATATTCAGCAGATAGGGGGAGCGTCTGGCAAAACCCGATATGGCTTCCACGAACCACGTCCCGAGACTGTCGGCATTCGTGGCAATGTGAAGCGTAACCCTTTGCTTGGGCTCCTCGGGATCGATAAGTGCCGGCAAACGTCCGAAAAGCTCGTCTTCGAGCATGCCGACATTCTCCATATGGCGGCAGAGCCATTCGCCCTTCTCCGTTGCTGTGCAGGGATTGCCCCTGACGATCAGGACGATGCCCAGGCGTTCTTCCAGCTGCTTCACCCGCTGCGAGACGGCCGAAGGTGTGACATTGAGAAGGGCCGCCGCCTTTTCGAAGCTGCCTGTCTGGACGACCATAGAGACGGCACGGAGAGCAGAATAATCGAGCATTGATTAGTTTTTCTTAATCAGGGTTAGCAACATTAACTAGCCTAAATCTTCTTATGCCGATACCGGAAATGCTCATTGGTTTTGGAGCATTTCGGCTAGGATGAATTTTTCGATCTATATGACGGGCCTGATGATGGGGCTCAGCCTGATTGTCGCGATCGGCGCGCAAAATGCCTTCGTCCTGCGTCAAGGCCTTCGCAACGAGCATGTATTCGCAGTCTGCCTTGCATGCGCGCTCTCCGATGCCGCGCTCATCATCCTCGGGGTGACGAGCTTCCGCCAGATCTCGGCGCTGTTGCCCTGGCTCGATCCTGTCATGCGCTATGCCGGGGCAGCCTTCCTCATCTGGTACGGAGCCAGGAGCCTCTACTCCGCCTTTCGTTCCTCCGCGGTGCTGGCCGCCGGAGAAGCGAAATCATCGAGCTTCCGGCAGACGCTTGCCATGTGCCTGGCGCTCACCTGGCTCAACCCGCACGTCTATCTCGATACCGTCGCGCTGCTCGGCACGATCTCGACCCGATTTCCGGGAAACGAGGCTTCATTTGCGGCGGGGGCCATGACCGGCTCTTTCCTGTTCTTCTTTTCGCTTGGCTTTGGCGCGCGATGGCTAAGGCCGATCTTCGCGAAGCCCGCCTCCTGGCGCGTTCTGGAAACGCTCATCGCGCTTACCATGTGGATGATCGCCACAAAGTTGCTGAGCGGAGTATGATTTTACAACATATTCCATCGACAGCTACACGGTACTCAGCATAGGACGATTTCAGGTTCTGTTTTTCGACCGCTACCGCTGCTCATGGCCTGACAGAGAAGGAAAACAATTGTGACGCTCTTTACAGGACTTTCGGCCTTTCCAATTACTCCGACCGACGCTTCCGGACGCGTGGATGTTGCAGCTCTCACCCACCTGCTTGAACGCATTCAACGGGCGGGCGCGGATTCCATCGGGTTGCTCGGCAGTACGGGCGGTTACGCCTTTCTGTCACGCGACGAGCGCCGGCGGGCAGTACAGGCGGCGATGACAAGTGTCGGCGGCAAGATCCCGGTCATCGTCGGTGTCGGAGCGCTGCGGACCGACGAAGCGCAGGCATTGGCGCGTGATGCCAAGTCGGCCGGCGCGGATGGGCTACTGCTGGCCCCGGTATCCTATACTCCACTCACGGAGGAAGAGGTCTACCAGCACTTCGCAGCCGTCGCGGAGGCCGGCGAGCTGCCGCTCTGCATCTACAACAATCCCGGCACAACGAAATTCACATTCAGCGATCGACTGATTGTACGGCTGGCAAAGGTGGCGAACATCGTGGCGGTGAAGATGCCTCTGCCGCAAGATGGCGATTTCAAGGGAGAGATAGCGCGCCTGCGCCAGGAAACGTCAAAGGGTTTCGCCATCGGCTATAGCGGCGATTGGGGGGCCGCAGCCGGGCTACTGGCCGGCGCCGACGCCTGGTACAGCGTGATCGCCGGCCTCCTGCCCGCCGAGGCGCTGGCGCTCACACGGGCCGCCCAGGCCGGCAACGTCGCCGAAGCCGAACGGCTCGATCAAAAATTCCAGCCGCTATGGAGCCTGTTCAAGGAGTTCGGCAGCTTCCGTGTCATGTATGCGATTGCGGAAGCACTCGATCTTTGCCGGATCGATCCACCGCGCCCAATCCTGCCCCTCTCCGCAACCGAAAAGCCAAGAGTGAGAAGCGCGCTCGATCATATCTTAGCGTGATCGAGTTCTATGTGACGCGGCTAGTCCGAGTTTATTGCCGACGAGCTACTTCCGCTTAAACGGCTCCATGCCCTTGCGGGCCAGCTCGTCGGCCCGCTCGTTCTCCGGGTGTCCTGCATGCCCCTTTACCCAGTGCAGCATCACCTTGTGTCTGTTATAGGCCTCGTCCAGCGCCTGCCAGAGCTCGGCATTCTTCACCGGCTTCTTGTCTGCGGTCTTCCAGCCGTTCTTCTTCCAGCCGAAGATCCACTTGGTGATGCCGTCCTTGACGTAGACGCTGTCAGTATAGAGATCGACCTCGCATGGGCTCTTCAGGGCGCCGAGTGCCGAGATCGCGGCCATCAGCTCCATGCGGTTGTTGGTCGTCTCTGCCTCGCCGCCGGAGAGTTCCTTTTCCACCTCGCCGTAACGAAGCACGGCGCCCCAGCCGCCGGGGCCGGGATTGCCGGAGCAGGCGCCGTCGGTAAAAATATCGACGTGCTTCATGCCTTCAGCCCATATTCGGCGGCCGCGGCAATCTGGCGGTGGAAGCGCAGCTTGCGCAGATATTCGATCGGATCTTTCTTGGTGACGAGAGCGCCGGCGGGGGTCGTCAGCCAGTCGTAGAGACGTGTCAGGAAGAAGCGCAACGCCGAGCCGCGGGCCAGCGTCGGCAGGGCGGCGATTTCAGCCTCGCTCAACGGCCGCACGCTCTGATATCCCTCAAGCAGCGCCATTCCCTTGGTGATGTTGTAGGCGTGATCTTTCTCGAAGCACCAGGCATTCAGGCAGATCGCGACATCGTAGGCGAGCTGATCGTTGCAGGCGAAATAGAAATCGATCAAGCCGGACAGGGTGTCGCCGAGGAAGAAGACATTGTCCGGGAAAAGATCGGCGTGGATGACGCCTTCGGACAGACCCTTCGGCCAATGCTTTCCAAGGAAATCGAGTTCGCCGCGGATCTCACCCTGCAGGCCGGCCTCGACTTCGTCGGCGCGGGCCTCTGATTTTTCCCAGAGCGCTTGCCAGCCCTCAAGCGACAGCGCGTTCGGGCGGCGGATCTCGAAACCCTCACCGGCAATATGCATAGCGGCCAGCGCTTTGCCGACTTCGCGGCAGTGATGTGCCTCGGGCTTGCGCAGCCACATGCCCTCGAGGAAGGAGATCAGGGCGGCAGGACGCCCGGAGAGATGACCGAGCAAGGCACCGTCACGGCGCGGCAGGGGTAGCGGGCAGGACAGGCCGCGGCTCGCCAGATGCTGCATCAGCCCCAGGAAGAACGGCAGATCGCCCTTGTCGACGCGCTTCTCATAAAGCGTCAGGATCAGCGGATCGCGGCTCGTATGCAGCAGGAAGTTCGAATTCTCGACGCCTTCGGCAATGCCCTTGTAGGAGAGCAATTCACCGACATCATATTCGGTCAGGAACCACTTCAAATCGTCTTCGGTAATATCGGTATAAACGGCCACGAAACAGTCCCGAACTTGAGCGCCTTAGGTCGGCTCTTCGCCGTTGACGAAAGCCATGTCTGCTGTCGTCAGCTCTATACTGCGAAGCTCGCGATTGACGAGGAAATTCTCGGTTTCCTTCACAGTTTCAGCGAGTTCCACCACAGCATTATAGCGGGCGCGGAAAGCTTCGATAATCTCGTTGACGATGACTTCTGGCGCAGATGCACCAGCCGAGAGGCCAACGGTCTTGATATCGCCGATATCGTCCCAATCGATCTCGGCGGCGCGCTGGACGAGAACGGATTTCTTCGCCCCTGCCCTCAGCGCCACTTCGACGAGGCGCTTGGAATTCGACGAATTCGGCGCACCGACGACGATGAAGAGATCGCAGCCCGGCGCCGCCTCCTTTACCACTTCCTGGCGGTTGGTTGTGGCATAGCAGATCGAGTCGGCAGCCGGTGCTGTCAGATTGGGGAAACGCTCCTGCAGCCGCGCGATGACGCCGGCGGTATCGTCAACAGAGAGCGTCGTCTGCGTGACGAAGCCGAGATTGTCGGGATCATCAGGCTGGTAGACGTCGGCATCCTCCACCGTCTCGATCAGCGACACGGCACCTTCCGGCAGCTGGCCCATAGTACCGATCACTTCCGGGTGGCCGGCATGGCCGATCAGGACGACGTGGCGGCCAAGGCGATTGTGGCGCATGGCCTGCTTGTGCACCTTGGAGACAAGCGGACAGGTGGCATCGAGATAGAAGAGATTGCGCGCATCGGCATCGGCCGGCACAGATTTCGGCACGCCATGCGCCGAGAAGACGACGGGCTGGGCGCGATGCTCGGCCGGGATTTCATCCAGCTCCTCGACGAAGATGGCGCCCTTGGCTTCCAGCCCCTCGACGACATAGCGGTTGTGAACGATCTCGTGGCGGACATAAACCGGCGCGCCATAGGCCTTCAGCGCCAGAACGACGATCTGGATGGCGCGGTCGACGCCGGCGCAAAAGCCGCGCGGCCCGCAAAGCCGGATGGTCAGGTCAGGTTTGGAAACAGCTATGTTCATATCTCTTCCGAAATGCGACAGAGGCTCGAGCCATAGATAGGGCTGCCCTGCCGCCTGCTCCATTCAGTCCGCATGATCCCAAAAACCGCTGCGCACTTTTTGGGATCATGCTCTAGCGGAATATTCCATCGAAATGAAGCTATTCTATTGCATGTCTCTATTGTGGGGCCTCTATTGTGAGGGCGCGTCCGGATGGCGTTTGCGCCACCAGGATATGGCGACGATCGCTGCCAGCGCCACCGCCAAGCCATACCAGGTCACCGCATATTGCAGGTGATTGTTCGGCAGATCGATGATGGTGACGCCGCCGATCGGCGCCCCTCCTGGATTGGGTGTCTTGTCGGCGTCGATGAAGAAGGGCAGCACCTTGTCCTTCGGCAGGCCGACGCTGGCAGCCATGGCATCCAGATCCTTCCAGAAGAAGATGTTCTTGCCGAGATCATTGTCCGGCATGCCGTCTGGCCGCTCGGCAAGTTTGGCGCGGGCAAGACCGGTGACAGTCTGTTCGCCCGTCAATTCACCCTGTTTGCGCTTTTCGGGGTCCTTCGCCTCTGTAGGAACGAAGCCTCGATTGACGAAGATAAAGCGACCGTCGCCCAGCTGCAGCGGCGTATAGATGTGGTAGCCGGGATCGCCGTCATAGGTGGCGAGGAAATGCCGCTCCTTGTCGTTGAGGTAATGGCCGGTGGCGGTTACGACGCGATATTCGATATCGCCGCCGGATGCCGCCATCGTCTCGATCGCCGACAAGGGCATAGCCGGTGCGTCCTTGCGGGCCGCGATGTCAGCCAGCAGGCCCTCTTTCCATTGTAGCCGCTCGACCTGCCATGTTCCAAGCCCGATGAGGATGACGAGCGCCGCGAGAAGAAGCAGTGCCTTGGCGATCTGCCACAAGGGATTGGCGCGACGCACGGGCACTGCGGACTCAGTCACGATGGACGCGCCCTTCGGCGGCGTTGTTGCGATATTGCAGGGCGATCAGGATGCCCTTGCACCAGCGTAAAGATAGAAGCGAAAGGATGATCGTAAGCGGCGCGAACAACACGATATAGACCCAGATCGGCGGCGCATAGTTGATCTGCATCCACAGGACCGAGCCGATAATGATAAAGCCGACGATCAGGATGACGAAGACCGCCGGGCCATCGCCCGCATCCGCGAAGGCGTAATCGAGATCGCAGGCCGCACAGCGCGGTTTCAGCGACAATAATCCATCGAAGAGCTTGCCTTGGCCGCAACGCGGGCAACATCCCTGTATGCCGACCTTAAAGGGATCGACGGGCGCAAAGAGGGCGCTGTCGCTGTGGGATGCCTCGTTTGGCGTCTTGTCTTGCTCTGAGCTCAAAGTTCTGTCTCGATCAGCCTAAAATAGCGGGCGATCACATGAACCTCGCCCCTATCATTATAACTAACTGCGAAGCATGCATCCGTCCAATCGAAAAGCTCTCAGCTCCTCCTCATCAGCCTCAAAACAAGCAAAGGGGATCGAATTCATGCCATTCAGCGAAAGCCGGCCGGCTGGCCAGATCGTCATTCTCAACGGTGCGCCGCGATCCGGAAAAAGCAGCATCGTCGAGGCGATACAGGCCGATTTTGAAGGCGTGTGGGTGAATCTCGGCGTCGACGCCTATGTGCGGCATATCACGCCTCCACGCTACCGTCCGGGCATCGGCTTGCGTCCCGGCGGCGAGCGGCCTGATCTCGAGCCGCTGGTTGCGCGCCTTTATGCCGCACTCTATGCCTCCATCGCCGCACATAGCCGCATGGGATTGAATGTCGTCGCCGAGTTCGGTCATCATGAAAGCTATTCGCAGCCGCTCGGCATTCTTGCTGATTGCGCCCGGCTGCTGACGGGGCTGCCCGTTCTGTTCGTCGGCGTGCGCTGCCCACTCGATGTCGTGATGGGGCGGCGGCTGGCCGAAGGGCCGGAAAGACAGGGCACTTACGTGAAGGTCGAGGCTGGCATGACTGTCCCTGCGCCAGTCATTGCCTGGCAGGAACAGGTACATCGGCCCGGAATCTATGATCTGGAGGTCGATACGTCGGTGAAAAGCCCCAAGGCATGCGCCGAGCAAATCAGACAATTGCTCGCTGAAGATCTGCCTCATCCGACGGCATTCGAGAGGATTGCCTCAAGGGATTGAGGCCAAAAAATAAAAGGCGGTCGTCCAGCGCCCGCCTTTTGTTTTCAGAGATCGATACCGATCAGCCCGCCGCGACCGGCGCGCCCCAGCTGCCCCAAACATAAATGCAGAAGAACAGGAAGAGCCAGACCACGTCGACGAAGTGCCAGTACCAGGCGGCCGCTTCGAAGCCGAAATGCTGCTTCGGCGTGAAATCGCCGCGGATGGCGCGGACCAGGCAGACGATCAGGAAGATCGTGCCGACCAACACGTGGAAACCGTGGAAGCCGGTCGCCATGAAGAAGGTCGCGCCGTAGATCGAGTTTCTGAACTCGAACGGCGCATGGGCATATTCATAGGCCTGGACGCAGGAGAACAACGCGCCGAGCAGGACGGTGAGCGTCAGGCCCTGGATCAGGCCCTTGCGATCACCATGCAGCAACGCGTGGTGAGCCCAGGTGACGGTCGTGCCCGACAGCAGCAGGATAATGGTGTTGTAGATCGGCAGGTGCCAGGGGTCGAGAACCTCAACGCCTTTCGGCGGGAACTGGCCGCCAAGGAAGGCCGTGCGCGACGCCTGGATCGCCTCGTTCGGGAACAGGCTGACATCGAAATAGGCCCAGAACCAGGCGACGAAGAACATCACTTCGGAAGCGATGAACATGATCATGCCGTAGCGCAGATGCAGCGACACGACGCGGGTATGCGCGCCCTCATGCGCCTCCTTGATCGTGTCGGCCCACCAGCCGTACATGACGTAGAGGATCACGGCGAGGCCGATGAAGAACAGCCAGGGCTGCGCGAAATTGATCCCGAACAGATGCACCGCGCCGCCATTCAGGTAGCGCATGAAGCAGACGCCGCCGAAGGTGATCACGAAGGCCCCAAGGGCCGCAATGATCGGCCACGGGCTGGGATCGATAATGTGATAATCGTGTTTTCTCTGATGCGCCTCGGCCATATCAGCAATCCCCGAATAACTTTTTCCCATATTGCTTCCGGTCAAACCGAGAAGCACTCTCCATCAAAGTTTCTTTTCCACCGGCTTCGTACTGCCGTCATTGGAAGCCACGGGCTTTACGCCTTCCCGTGGGTAATAGGTATAGGACAGTGTCAGCGCATTGATCGTCTTGGTTTCCACAGCCTTGGTGATCTCAGGATCGACATAGAAAACCACCGACATCTCGCGCTTTTCGCCGGGCGCGAGATCCGTCTCGTTGAAGCAGAAACACTGGACCTTGTTGAAATAGACCCCGGCTTCCAGCGGCGTGACATTGAAGATCGCCTGGCCGCGCTCCATCTTGTCCGACTTGTTTTCGATCTGGAACTTGACCTCGACCGTCTCGCCGATCTTCGGGTTCACCGACTTCTGCAGCGGCTTGAAATCCCACGGCAGGCCCGGCGCGACATTGGCGTCGAACGAAACCTGGATCTGCTTGTCGAGGATGACGTTCGAGACCTGCTCGACGCGCTGCGTCGTGCCGTTATAGCCCGTCACCTGGCAGAACATGCGATAGAGCGGCACGGCAGCGGCGCACATGGCGCTCATGCCGACGACGAAGCTCAGGCACATGGCAACGATCATGCCGTTGTTACGGCCGCCGCTTCTCGTGCTCTTTGTGACCTCCCCCTCCATGACGCCTCCTCAAACGTGTCCGGAACCGACCTTGATGATGGTGATTGCGTAAAACAGCACCACCAGACCGGCAAGCACCAGCCCGAGCGCGATATTGCGCCCTCGCCGCGATTTCTTCTGCGCCTCGGTCAGCTTGACGAGTTCGATCATAGCCAGCCTCCACCGCTGCCTGACATCAGAACGGTAACGAGCCGGTCGATCAGCAGCGCGGAAAAGATCGCGAAAAGATAGAAAATGGAGAAGCCGAAGAGCTTCTTTGCCGGCACCATCTTCACGTCGCCATCGGCCATGCGCCAGACGGCGATGGAACAGTGCACGAAGATCACGCCGAGGATCGCGGCAACAATACCATAGCCAAGGCTCGCAAAGCCCATGAAGGCCGGCACGACGCCGACGATCGCGGTCAACACCGCATAGACGACGATCTGATTCTTCGTTGTCTGGATACCCGAGACATTCGGCAGCATCGGCACGTCGACGGCCTCGTAATCACCCATCTTGAAGAGCGCCAGTGCCCAGAAATGGGCCGGCGTCCAAAGGAAAATGATGAGGAAGAGCACGATGCTCTCGACCGGCACGCTGCCGGTCACGCAGGCCCAGCCGATCACGGGCGGGAAAGCGCCGGCTGCACCGCCGATGACGATGTTTTGCGGCGTCGAGCGCTTCAGCCACATCGTGTAGACGACGGCATAGAAGAAAATGGTGAAGGCAAGAATGCCGGCGGAAAGCCAATTGATTGCAAGACCGAGGATCGTCACCGAGAAGCCTGACAGCACCAGGCCGAAGGCCAGGGCTTCCGACGGATTGATACGGCCTGAAGGTATCGGCCGGCTCTTGGTGCGGGTCATGACGGCGTCGATATCGGCGTCGTACCACATGTTCAAGGCACCAGATGCACCGGCACCGACCGCAATGCAGAGGATAGCAATGAAGCCGAGAACGGGGTTGATATGACCGGGGGCCAGCACCAGGCCGGTGAAGGCAGTAAAGACGACCAGCGACATCACGCGCGGCTTCAGAAGCTCGAAATAATCGCGCGCACCCGCTTCCGACAGGCCGGTTTCGCCTTGCTTTGCGAGCGCTTCGTGATTGTCGATGACCGTCATTCTCTCTTCCAATTATCCGTTGAGCCGGACGCCGCTGATCACGGCGTCCGGAAATGAGCTACTTGATGCGCGGCAGCTCTTCCCACTGATGGTGCGGCGGCGGCGACGACAGCTGCCATTCCAGCGTGGTCGCACCATCGCCCCAGGGATTATCGCCTGCGACGCGCTTCTTTACGAAGGCATCTATAACGCCCCAGAAGAAGAAGCAAAGGCCTACGGCTGCGACATAGGAGCCGATGGAGGATACGAAGTTCCAGCCGGCATAGGCATCCGGATAGTCGATATAGCGGCGCGGCATGCCCGCACGGCCCAGGAAGTGCTGCGGGAAGAACACCATGTTGACACCGATGAAGGTGATCCAGAAGTGCCAGTTGCCGATCCGCTCATTGTACATGTAGCCCGTCATCTTCGGGAACCAGTAGTACCAGGCGGCGAAGATGGCAAAGACGGCGCCGAGCGACAGAACGTAGTGGAAGTGAGCCACCACGTAATAGGTCGCATGCAGTTCGCGGTCGAGGCCGGCATTGGCGAGCTGGACGCCAGTGACGCCGCCGAGCGTGAACAGGAAGATGAAGCCGAGCGCCCAGATCATCGGCGTGCGGAACTGGATCGAACCGCCCCACATGGTCGCGATCCACGAGAAGACCTTCACGCCTGTCGGAACCGCGATGACCATCGTCGCGAAGACGAAGTAGCGCTGGGTGTCGAGCGAGAGGCCGGTCACGTACATGTGGTGGGCCCAGACGACGAAGCCGACGGCGCCGATCGCGACCATGGCGTAGGCCATGCCGAGATAGCCGAAGATCGGCTTGCGCGAGAAGGTCGAGATGATGTGGCTGATCATGCCGAAACCGGGCAGGATCAGGATGTAGACTTCCGGATGGCCAAAGAACCAGAAGAGGTGCTGATAGAGCAGCGGGTCGCCGCCGCCTTCCGGCGCGAAGAAGGTCGTGCCGAAGTTGCGGTCCGTCAGAACCATGGTGATGGCGCCAGCCAAAACCGGGAGCGACAGCAGCAGCAGGAAGGCGGTGATCAGAACCGACCAGGCAAACAGCGGCATCTTGTGCAGCGTCATGCCGGGAGCGCGCATGTTCAGGATCGTGGTGATGAAGTTGATCGCACCGAGGATCGATGAGGCACCGGCAATGTGCAGCGCGAAGATGACCAGATCGATCGCCGGGCCGGGATGGCCGACGGTGCCGGACAAGGGCACATACATCGTCCAGCCGCCGCCTGCGCCGTAGGCGCCTGCCGGGCCTTCGACGAACATCGAGAGAATGAGCAGCAGGAAGGCCGGAACGAGCAGCCAGAACGAAATGTTGTTCAGGCGCGGGAACGCCATATCGGGCGCGCCGATCATGATCGGCACCATCCAGTTGGCAAAGCCGCCGATCATCGCCGGCATGACCATGAAGAAGATCATGATCAGCGCGTGGGCGGTGACGAAGACGTTGTACATCTGCTTGCCGCCATCAATGGCGGCATCGCCCGAAAAGCCGTAGACCATCGACGCCAGACCGCTGAAGATCTGGATGCCGGGCTCCTGCAATTCCATACGAATGGCAACGGAGAGGAGGAAGCCGATCACGCCCGCGAAGATCGCGAAGATCAGATAGAGCGTGCCGATGTCCTTGTGATTCGTCGAAAACAGCCAACGTTCGGCGAAGGTCTGCTTGTGTGCGTGATGATCGTCATGCGCGTGAGCGTCGTGAAGCTCATTCGAGTGATCGTCGTGTGCCTTGGATCCAGCCATTGTTCCTACCCTCTTACTTCGCCGTGTTTTCCGCGACCTTGACGGTCGTCGGCTGATCGACGGCGGCCATCAGAGCCTTGTTCGCCTTGCCGACGTCGGTTGCAGCAGCGGCAAGCCACTGCTTGTACTGATCATCGGAGACGACGCGGATGGCGATCGGCATGAAAGAGTGATCCTTGCCGCAGAGCTCGGAACACTGTCCATAATACAGGCCTTCGCGGTCGGCATTGAACCAGGTTTCGTTCAGACGGCCCGGAATGGCATCGATCCTGATGCCGAAGGCGGGCATGGCGAAGGAATGGATGACGTCGGCCGGCGCGGCGGTGATAAGAAGGCGAACGTTCTTGCCGACAGGCACGACCATTTCATTGTCGACAGCAAGCAGCCGCGGATATTTCGACTTGTCGTCCTTGCCGGCGGCGGTGCGATCCTGCTCCTTCAGCATGAAGGAATCGAAGGCAACAGGCGTCGCGCCGCTGCCCTCATATTCATAATTCCACTGCCATTGCGTCGCTGTCGCCTTGACGGTGACATCCGTCTTCTCCGGGAAGGTCAGCTGATCGGTCAGTAGATTGAAGGAGGGAATGGCCAGGAAGAGAAGAATGAGGACCGGTCCGATGGTCCAGATGACTTCGATCAGCGTGTTGTGACTCGTCTTCGACGGAACCGGGTTCTTGGAGGCCCGGAACTTGACCATGACCACCACCAGGAGGGCCAGAACAAGCAGCGTGATCGGAATGATAAACCAAAGCGTGTATGCCTCAAACCAGCGGATTTGATGCATGTTGCCGGTTGCCGCCTGCTGCATACCGGTTTCCCAAGGTCTCGGCTGATCGGCGTAGCTACCTGTCGCAAAAAGCAGACAGATCATAGCTGCCAGAGCCGCGTAAGCTCTCTTAATCACGATGTCTCTCCCTCCAGCGTTTGATCCCAGATCTTCCTCAAACGCAGTATCCCTACAATCCATTGCGCTTCAAACCACAGTTTGGGGTACTCCGCAACAACTCAAGACATTTGTTAGTGCGGCATTTTTGCGCGAATATCCCCCCATGCTTGTCCCGGACATGGCAAGCATTTCATCATCATACGAAAAATTGCATCGCGGTCCATGGCGCCGCCGGGACAAAATGGAGTAGACGTCGTATTTCCGCCGTAGTCGGTTGGAATCCAGCAGCCGGGGCTTTTCATTTGCCGGCCTGGGCTTCAACAATAGCGGCACTGATTCGAATCTAGAGGTTTCCATGGGTTTTCGTTCCCTCGCCCGGCTTTTGCTTGTTACCGGCAGCGTCGCTGCCGCAGTTGCCGCACCCGCATGGGCGCAACAGGCACAGCAGACTCAGCCGCCGGCGCAGCAGACCCAGCAGTTGCAGCCGGACCAGCCGGGCCAACAGCAGCCGCATACGCAGCAGGTGCCAACGAGCCAGGTTCCGCAACCGCCGGGTACGGTTCGCTCCAGCCATGGCGCATGGTCCGTCGTCTGCGACAAGCCGGCAGGCGCGGCAACCGAGCAATGCGCGCTGATGCAGAACGTGATTGCGGAGGATCGTCCCGAAATCGGTTTGTCCGTCGTCGTGCTGAAGACGGCTGACCGCAAATCCAAGATCCTGCGCGTGCTGGCGCCGCTCGGCGTGCTGCTGCCCAACGGTCTCGGCCTCAATATCGATGGTAAGGATATCGGCCGCGCCTATTTCGTGCGCTGCTTCTCCGACGGCTGCTACGCCGAAGTCGTGCTGGAGGATCAATTGCTGAAGACGCTGCGCAGCGGCGCCACGGCAACTTTCATCGTCTTCCAGTCACCGGAAGAAGGGATCGGCATCCCTGTGGACTTGAAGGGCTTCGCGGACGGCTACGACGCCCTTCCCTGACCGGATGGGCTTGCTCTTGCGCGGTGCGAAGCCTACATCGGCTCTGAACGGAGCACCTGACCCATGAATACCGATCTCCTTACCCTTTTCGATGCCGATGAAGCCAAGCTGCGCGGCATCGTGGCCGAGGCGCTGTCCGGCGCCGACGACGGCGAACTCTTCGTCGAGCATGTCCAGGCGGAATCGCTGACCTTCGACAATGGCCGTATGAAGGGCGGCAGCTTCAACACCGAGCAGGGCTTCGGCCTTCGCGCCGTTGCCGGCGAAGCGGTGGGCTATGCCCATGCGGGCGACCTGTCCGAAGCCGCCCTGAAGCGCGCCGCCGATGCGGTACGTGCGGTGACATCGGGCTATGCCGGCTCCTATGCAGCCGCGCCACAGCGTACCAACAAGGTGCTCTATGGCGACGAGAACCCGATCGGCACGCCGAGCTTCGAGGAAAAGGCAAAGCTCCTGCAGCGGATCGACAGCTATCTGCGCGACAAGAACGACAAGGTGCGCCAGGTGACGGCATCCATCGCCGCAAGCTGGCAGGTGGTCGACATTTTGCGCGCCGATGGTCATCGCGTCCGCGATGTCAGGCCGATGACGCGCGTCAATATCTCTGTCATCGTGGGTGACGGCGACCGGCAGGAATCCGGCTCCTTCGGCACGGGCGGCCGCATCGGCTTCGGCGATTTCGTCACAGAAGACAATTGGCATTACGGCGCCGACGAGGCGCTTCGCCAGGCGCTCGTCAATCTCGAGGCAATCGAGGCACCCGCCGGCACGATGGATGTCGTGCTCGGCTCCGGCTGGCCGGGCGTCATGCTGCACGAAGCCGTCGGACACGGGCTGGAAGGCGATTTCAACCGCAAGAAGACATCGGCTTTCGCGGGGCTGCTCGGCCAGATGGTCGCCGCTCCCGGCGTTACCGTCGTCGATGACGGCACGATCGAGAACCGCCGTGGTTCGATCACCGTCGACGACGAAGGCACGCCTTCGGCCTACAACGTGCTAATCGAAAACGGCAAACTGGTCGGCTATATGCAGGACCGACAGAATGCCCGGCTGATGGGCATGAAGGCGACCGGCAACGGCCGCCGCCAGGGCTATGCCCATACGCCGATGCCGCGCATGACCAACACCTATATGCTTGGCGGCGACAAGACGCCGGACGAAATCATCGCTTCGGTGAAGAAGGGCATCTACGCCGTTTCCTTCGGCGGTGGTCAGGTGGATATCACCTCAGGCAAATTCGTCTTCGGCTGCACCGAAGCCTACCTCATCGAGGATGGCAAGGTCGGCGCTCCTATCAAGGGAGCCATGCTGATCGGCAACGGGCCGGATGCGATGAAGCGCGTTTCGATGATCGGCAACGACATGAAACTCGATACCGGCATCGGCAATTGCGGCAAAGCCGGCCAATGGGTTCCCGTCGGCGTCGGTCAGCCGCATCTGCGCATGGACCAGATCACGGTGGGCGGCACCAAGGCTTAACCGCCCCGGCCTGCTACGCCTGAGGGCGAAAGAGCCACTTGCGCTCGACGGCAGCCGGCAGATCGAGGCCGTTGCGATGCGCGAATAGAAGAATATGGCCGAGCACATCGGCCGTTTCATCGGCAAGCGCCGTCGCAAGATCCGCGTCGCTCATGCCCTTGCGCCGCCCGCGGCCGGTGACCTTGTTCCAGATCTGGACCAACTCGCCCATTTCTTCCTGGAGTTTCAACACGAACCAGTCGTCGTCGCGCTCCATGCCGTTGTCGGCGGCGTAGCGTGCCGAAGCCGTTTCGAATTGCTCCATCAGATCTTTCAGCATCGAAATCGTTCCCTTTATGTTCCATTCATCAATGAACGATTCCCGCAAAAAAGTCGAGCCGGCGGAGATTTGCTCCGCCGGCTCGCTTCTATCCAATCAAGATTATGTTCAGCCCTTGCTCGGCAGGAGCATGCAATCGAAGTCCTTGCGCTTCAAAGCGGAGCAAGCCGAACTCGCATCGTCGCGGCTTGCAAAGCCGGTGAAGCGGGCGCGATAGACCGTGCTGGCGCCCTTGCCGACGGCTTCGGTATAGGGCGAGGCATTGGCGAGCGCATTGCCGGCCTTGGACTTCGCTTCCGAGAGCAAATCCTTGGCAGCCTGAGCGGTTGGCGTCGCCGCGATCTGCACCTGCCAGCTTCCGGATACCATCGGCTTGCTGGCGGCTGCCGCCTGCTTGTTGTCGACGAGGATCTCGTCCATCGCAGCCGGGCGATCCATCGGCACGGTGACGTTCGAGGCGGCGGCGAATGCCATTGGGACAACCTCGGTACGCTTGCGCGCCGGCGCAGGTGTCGTCGTGGCAGTGGTTTGGGCATCGACATCGACGGCAACATCGTCCGATGCAGACGCCACTTCAACCTGCTTCTCCATCTTGCCGCCGACGCTCGCCATGAGACGCGATGTCGCGACGGAGGCTGCCTTGGGCACATAGCGGTCCAGCAGCGACGCCATCATCGCATCGCGGCCGCGCGCCGTGGCGCCGCCCATGACGACGCCGATCACGCGACGATTGCCCTGACGCACGGCGCTGACGAGGTTGAAGCCGGAGGCATTCGTATAGCCGGTCTTGATACCGTCCATGCCTTCATAGCGATACATCAGGTTGTTATGGCCGCGCACGTAATGGCCCCGATAGTTGAAGCTCGTCTGCGAGAAGAGCCGGTATTCCTGGGGATAGTTATTGATGAGCGCGACGGCGAGCGTCGACATATCTCGCGCCGTCGTCCACTGCTGCATATTCGGCAGGCCCGAGGCATTCAGGAAGGTGGTGCGGCGCATGCCGAGTTCGCGTGCCTTCTGCGTCATCATCCGCGCAAAACCGCTCTCGCTGCCGCCGAGCGCTTCCGCCATGGCGGTTGCGGCATCGTTGGCGGACTTGATGATCATGCCATCGACGGCTTCGCGGACAGTCACCGTACCACCGGGCTTGAGGCCCAGCTTGGTTGGCGGCTTGGCGGCAGCGAAGCGCGAAACCGGGATCCGGGTGTTCCAGCTCAGCTTGCCGCGATGGATCGCCTCGAAGGTCATGTAAAGGGTCATCATCTTGGTCAGCGATGCCGGATGGTTGAGGTCATCCGGATTGCTCGATGCCAGCACTTTGCCGGTCTTCGCATCCATGATGAAATAGGCGCTGCCGGCGAAGCTCGCTACAGGAGCGCTCAACAGCAAGACGGCCGCAGACAAAGCCATCAGAAGTCGTTTCATAATTGTCCCCAACCGAAAGAATGCCAACACACCGCATCAATCCCTGTATGATTTTGCGACAAAAAGCCTGATACCGGTGCGATATTGAGGCAACAGCCTCGATAGTTCTTCAATTTTGCCTTTCCTGGTAAAATAAGCATTAACGCATTGGAAATTATGACGAAGATTCAGTAAGGTTTAACGGGGATGCGCTACAGCGTTGACATTGGTCAACCGGGTCGAGCCGCATGGAACAGGGCATCAAGGTCCGCCTCAAGCGCACGATGATCTCAAGCGGGCTTGAGGCTGCCGCGCTTTTGAAGGGTGCGGGACTGATGCGCGATGTTGCCGGCCTCGGCACGATCTTCACCCTTCATCACGTCCGCCCTGCCCTCCCCCGCCGTTTTGCGCCCAATGCGCATCTGGAAGTCTCGCCCGACTTTCTCGATCAGGCGATCGCCCGGCTCAAGCAAGACGGTTACGAGTTCATTGCACTCGACGCTCTTCCATCCCGGGCAAAAGAGGCCGGCAAGCCACCCTTCGTCGCCGTCACGCTCGACGATGGCAATCGGGACAATCTTGACAACGCCCTGCCAATCTTCGCACGCCACGATGTGCCCTTCACCGTCTTCGTCGCCCAGGGGCTTTCGGAGCGGACGCATAGTTTATGGTGGGAGACGCTGGGCGAACTGCTTGGCCGGCTTGATCGCCTGACATTCGATTTCGGGTCAGGAGAAGAGTTTCTGCCACTCGGCAAGGATAGCCAAAAGCATGCCGCATTTGCCCGCTTCGCCGCCTTTGTTCATAGTCATGAAGAAAGCGAAGCCGTCGGCCGGATCGATGAGCTTGCCCGGCGCCATGGTCTGGAACCGGTCGATATCGTCCGTGCATCTATCATGGATCGGGATGAATTGCGGCAGCTCGCTCGCCATCCCCTTGCCTCGCTCGGCGCCCATACGGTGAGCCATCGGGCCTTGGCAAGGCTCCCCGAAGCGGAGGCTGTCGCGGAGATGGCGCTTTCGGCCGATTATGTCGCCGACATCACCGGAAAGCGGCCAACCACGATCGCCTACCCCTATGGCACGAACGAGGCAGTCTCGGCGCGCGAGGGACGGCTTGCGGCTGAACTCGGCTTCTCCGTCGGCGTCACGACCCGCCCCGGCACGATCACGGCAGCAAACGGCAACTCCCTGCTATTGCCGCGGCTATCGCTGAACGGCCATTACCAGAAGCCCCGCTATGCGTCGGCGCTTGCATCCGGCATCCCCATGCGGCTGATGGGGCGCCGAGAAACGGCATAGGATTTACGGATACATCCGCACCTTTTGCCAGGCACCCTCCGGTACATCACGGCGAAATTCGATGCGATCGTGCAGGCGGAACTGGCGGTCGTGCCAGAATTCGATCGACAGTGGCCGGATGCGGAAGCCGGACCAGTAAGGCGGGCGCGGAATATCGCCGATCGCGTAACGGGCGGTATATTCGGCAACGGCCTTTTCCAGCGCGAAGCGGCCTTCCAGTGGTCGCGACTGCTTTGAGGCCCAAGCGCCGATGCGGCTGCCGCGAGGCCTTGTCTTATAATATTCGTCGGCTTCCTTATCGCTCACCACTTCAACCAGGCCACGCAGGCGCACCTGGCGACGCAACGACTTCCAGTGGAAACACATGGCCGCTTTCTTCTGGGAAAGAATTTCTTGGCCTTTCTGGCTCTCGAAATTTGTATAGAATACGAATCCGTCGCTATCGAAACCTTTCAGAAGAACCATGCGGACATTTGGCAAACCATCCTTATCCACCGTTGCCAGTGCTACCGCATTCGGATCGTTCGGTTCGGTGGTCTCCGCCTCACGCAGCCAGGACGCAAAGAGACTGAAAGGTTCGTTCTGCTCGGTGAAGTCACCGCTTGTTAACTCGTTTTCCGACATATTAATTCAAAAGCTCCGCAATTCCTAATAACCGCCGGCCCCTCTGGCTGGCCAAGAAGTTCGGGTGGAAGTCATAGCAAAGTCGATCGTTCATACAAAGCGCAAGCTTGCAAAAGGCGTGACGATGGCTGTCGCCCTAGTCTCCCTTTTCACCCTTGGCGGCTGCGTCGGCGGCGGCATGGACTATCTGAGCTCGGCCAAAGTGGATCGCAGCGTATCAACGGGCACCGTGCCGACGGCCCCCGTAACGACGGACAGCATCTCCGACGAGACCACGGTGCGCAATGCCGTTACCTCGGCGGATCTCCACAAACTCAACGGCCAGCCCATACCCTGGGCAAACACCTCAACCGGCAGTGCCGGTGTCATCGACACGATTGTCGAAAGCAATGCGTCCGGCGTGGTCTGCCGCCAATTCCGCACCAGCCGGCATTCCTATCAGGGCGTTGCCAATTTCTCGGGCAGGACTTGCCTTGTCGGCCTTGGCGAATGGCAGTTGCTAAGCTTCCAGCAGGCGGGCTGAGCGCCTTTCTCCTTTTCGTCCCGCCCTCAAATCAGTTCACGCTGATAGGCATTCTATTATCATCGGCGATCCGGCTCCGACTGCAAATCCCAAGCATCGGCCGTTAGCGATCGGCTAACCATGCCTTGAAATGCAGGCCTTCAGGTTCCATCCGCCGTAACGCCTGATTAGCAACTTTTCCCGCAGGATCGGCTCATCGGCGCATCAGCCTTGCCTCCCATGACAGGAAGCAGGATGGCGAAGCGCTAACTGGTTCTTTGCTTGGGGTGCTGCGATGGGGCTCGGCACACCCATGAATGATGGCGGGAAAGATGCGCGATCCGTATAAGGTGCTGGGCGTTCGGAGAGATGCGGGGGCGGAGGAAATCAAATCCGCCTGGCGCAGTCTGGCGAAGACCGCCCATCCCGATCACAATCTGGGCGATCCGACCGCGTCGGAACGGTTTGCCGAAATCGGCCGGGCTTACGAGACGCTGAAGGATCCGCAAAAGCGCAGCCGCTACGACCAGATCGCACGTATGGCCGAGGCAAAGGGTCAGAGCCAGGAACAGACGATCATGCAGCAGCGGCAGGCGGCTCGCGAGGCTGCCGAGCGGGCCAAGGCCGCGCGCGCCAATGCCGACAAGATCATGGAAGAGCTCGCGCGGGCCAACGCCCGCAAAGCAGCAGCCTCCGCTGCATCCGGCCAACAGGGCAATGCCACCGAATCTCCGGAAGACATGGTCGAACGCATTTTCGGAGTGAAGACCGGCCAGGCGCAGCAGGCACAGGCCACGGCGGCAACAGGCGTAAAGCAGGCGGAAAAACCGCAGGAGCAACCCGATACCGCGGCGCCGGAAGAGCCGCAGGTGGAAGAGGAGCAGCTTGCCACGGTTTCGGCAGCTGCCGGCTCGCGCTCCGCCTTCGGCATCCTCGGCTCTCTGGTACGACGCATCACGGGCGGCAGTGCGCCCGAAAAGCCGCCGGAGAAAACCCCGGAGGTCGCCGCCGAAGCCACGGTAACGCTCGACGACATGCTGAAGAGCCGCTGGATTGCCGTTCCGCTGCCCGACAATCGTGAGGCGCGCTTCCAGGCGACGACTGATATCTCCAATGGCCAGGTGCTTCACCTCAAGGGCCAGGGACTGAAACTGCAGGGCATGCTGCGCGGCGATGTCGCCGTCACCGTTCACCTATCGACCGACGGACGCTTCACGCTCGACGGCAGCGATGTGCATACAATATTACCCATTACGATAGAGAATGCCGTTCTCGGTTGCGAAACCACTGTCGAAGGATTGAACGGACCGGTCAGGATCACGGTGCCGGCCTGGTCCGGTTCGGATCAGGTCGTGCGCATTTCCGGCGAGGGATTGCCCGACGGCAATGGCGGAAAAGGCGATCTCATCGTCGAATTGCGGCTGATGCTGTGGGAAAAACCCGACGATAAGGTCACGGATCTCATGCGCAGCATGCGCGAGGGGCTTTTCCTGTGAAATTTTGGTGACAACAGCACCCTTTGTTACGATCCCTAACAGTTGATGATCTTTACGATGCTTGAACAGGGGAACGGCCTATGCCATAGGCAGGGTCATTCGAAAGTTCAAGGGAGCAGAATATGGCTCAATCCACTGGCCTCATGGCAGGCAAACGCGGCGTCATCCTCGGCGTAGCAAACAACCGTTCGATAGCGTGGGGTATTGCCAAGGCCTGTTCGGATGCCGGAGCCGAAATCGCATTGACGTGGCAGGGCGATGCCCTGAAGAAGCGCGTCGAGCCGCTTGCTCAGGAACTCGGCGCATTT
This sequence comes from Martinezella dioscoreae, assembly GCF_009176305.1. GTDB lineage: Bacteria > Pseudomonadota > Alphaproteobacteria > Rhizobiales > Rhizobiaceae > Rhizobium > Rhizobium dioscoreae. Next base: position 466,249 of record NZ_BLAJ01000003.1, read on the forward strand.
ATGGCTGGCCATTGCGACGTAACCGAGCCGGCAACGATCGATGCCGTCATGGACACGCTTGAGGCGAAATGGGGCAAGATCGATTTCGTCGTGCATGCCATCGCGTTTTCCGACAAGGACGAGCTGACCGGCCGTTACCTCGATACCAGCCGCGACAACTTCACGAAGACGATGGATATCTCCGTCTATTCCTTCACGGCGGTTGCACAGCGCGCCGAGCGAATCATGAATGACGGCGGCTCGATGATCACCCTCACCTATTACGGTGCGGAAAAGGTCATGCCGCACTACAACGTCATGGGTGTCGCGAAGGCTGCTTTGGAAGCCAGCGTGCGCTACCTCGCAGTCGACCTCGGCAGCCGCGGTATTCGCGTCAACGCGATCTCGGCAGGCCCGATCAAGACGCTCGCTGCGTCCGGTATCGGCGACTTCCGCTACATCCTGAAGTGGAATGAGTACAACGCACCGCTGAAGCGGACTGTCACGATCGACGAAGTCGGCAATTCCGCCCTCTATCTGCTGTCCGATCTGTCGACGGCCGTGACCGGCGAAATCCATCACGTCGATTCGGGCTATCATACGGTCGGCATGAAGGCCGTGGACGCGCCCGACATTTCCGTCGCGAAGGACTGACCAACAGGAAGCTGACCGTGTCGCCCATCCTCTATGTGATACGTCACGGTCAGACCGACTGGAATGCCGAGCGTCGCCTGCAGGGGCAGAAAGACATCGATCTCAACGCCATCGGCCGCGAACAGGCGCGGCAGAACGGCATCGATCTCGCCGAAATCCTCGCATTCGAAAACCGGCCCTTCGATTTCGTCGCCAGCCCCTTGCGGCGCACGCGCGAAACCATGGAAATCGCCAGAGATGCCATGGGCCTGCCGCCCAAGGACTATGCGACCGACGACAGGCTCGTCGAACTGTCGTTCGGAGCCTGGGAGGGCTTTACCCTCAAGGAATTGAAGGCAACAGCGCCCGACCGGCTTGCCGAGCGCAAGGCGAATAAATGGGACTTCATCCCGCCTGGCGAAGATGCTGAAAGCTATGAAATCCTCTCCTGGCGCGTCGGCTCATGGCTGACATCCGTCGACCGCCCGACGGTCTGCGTCACGCATGGCGGCGTCATCCGTACGCTGTTCCGTCTGATCGGCGATGTCGAAAAGGAAGAGGCGGCGGAAATCCCGATCCATCAGGACCAGATCCTGAAGGTCGATCCGCAGATGAAGATCATCGGCTGGATGTAGACGGTTCCCGATTAAAGCATGTCGCGCAAAAGTGTGCAGCGGTTTTGCGACAATGACATACCCAAATCAAAGATCTAAAGCGCAAGAAGCGAATCCGAAAGATCGCGATGCGCTTCAGGCGCGGATGACTGGGTGATTTGGGAGCTAGCGAAGAAGAATAATCACCTTGAAAGCGGGAAAACCGTCCAAGACCGCCGGCTGCCCGGCAGCGCTATTTACTGGACGATATCGAGATCGTTGACGACGCGCTTGCCGTCGACTTCCGTATAGAAGACCACCACCTTCACACCGGCCTGCAGACCACTGAAATCGAAATCCTCCGGCACCTGATAGCTCTTGCCGTCATCCAGCGTGATGTTGAAGTTCTTCGCGTCGACCTTCTTGATGACGGCTTCGACATCGGCGCTTTCAGCAAAACCGGCGACAGGAGCAAGCAGGCTTGCCGTGGCCAAAAGCGTCGCTACAAAGAAGCGCATCGTCGTCACCCTTCAGGTAAATTGATTATGATTTCTTATGCGGTCTAGAAAACACGTCGAATATGGCGGAAGTTGCCCCCAATAATGACTTCGCCCGCCCAAATGGTGAATGCTTCGTCACAATCCACAATTCGGATTAATCTTTGTTTACCATGCCGGTGCTTGAGGAGGAAAAGGGCCGGTCGCCGTTTCCGAGGCAAGTGAAAGAAAGATTTTGTCTTGTCGGCATTTTGGCCTATGAGTGGGCCGAAATTGCAAGAGACAAGACGCGGCCTGTCGGTCAGGCTGCGCTAATCCGGTCGTTTTACATGTCGCATAATACATTCGGTCACCTCTTCCGCGTCACCACCTGGGGCGAAAGCCACGGTCCAGCGCTCGGCTGCGTCGTCGACGGCTGCCCTCCAGGCCTCCGTTTCAAGCTCCAGGACATTCAAACCTGGCTCGACAAGCGCAAGCCGGGCCAGTCGCGCTTCGTGACGCAGCGGCGCGAGGACGATCTCGTCAAGGTTCTGTCGGGCGTCATGACGGACGAGGACGGCGAGACGATGATCTCGACCGGCACACCGATCTCGATGCTGATCGAGAATACCGATCAGCGCTCGAAGGATTATGGCGAGATCGCTAGGCGTTACCGCCCCGGCCATGCAGACTACACCTATGACGTCAAATACGGCATTCGCGACTACCGCGGCGGCGGCCGCTCATCAGCCCGCGAAACCGCGGCGCGCGTCGCTGCCGGCGGCATCGCCCGTCTCGTGGTGCCCGGCGTGACGATCCGTGGCGCGCTGGTGCAGATCGGCAAGCACAAGATCAACCGTGCCAACTGGGATTGGGCGCAGGTGGATCAGAACCCGTTCTTTGCGCCTGATCCCGAAATCGTGCCTATTTGGGAAGACTATCTCGACGGTATCCGCAAGGCCGGCTCCTCGATCGGTGCCGTGGTGGAAGTGGTGGCGGAAGGCGTGCCGGCCGGTCTCGGCGCTCCGATCTATGGCAAGCTCGACCAGGATATCGCCTCGCTGCTGATGTCGATCAATGCCGTCAAGGGCGTCGAAATCGGTGAGGGGTTCGCCTCCGCTGAACTCACAGGCGAGGAAAATGCCGATGCCATGCGCATGGGCAATGACGGCAAGCGCATCTTCCTGTCCAATCATGCCGGCGGCATCCTGGGCGGCATTTCCACAGGCGAGCCCGTCGTCGCGCGCTTCGCCATCAAGCCGACCTCCTCGATCCTGACGGAACGCCAGTCGATCGATGCCGATGGCAACAATGTCGATGTGCGCACCAAGGGCCGCCACGATCCTTGCGTCGGCATTCGCGCCGTGCCGATCGGCGAGGCGATGGTCGCCTGCGCCGTTGCCGATCATTATCTGAGGGATCGCGGCCAGACGGGCCAGCAGAGGTAGGAACTTCGAGATGTCTTACGACCAGAAGCGTGTTGTCGATGCCATAAGGGCTTTCGAAGCCGGCGAGATCGTCGTCGTCATGGACGACAATGACCGCGAGAACGAAGGCGATCTGATCGTTGCCGCCGTTCACTGCACGCCGGACAAGATGGCTTTCATCGTCCGGCACACGTCCGGCATCGTCTGCACGCCGATGCCGCGCGAGGAGGCCAAGCGACTCAACCTCAACGCCATGGTCGCGGAGAATGATTCCGCCCATACGACGGCCTTCACCGTTTCCGTCGATTTCAAGCATGGCACCACAACAGGCATTTCCGCCGACGACCGGACGCTGACGGTCCGAAACCTCGCCAATCCGAATGTCGGGCCGACGGATTTCGTTCGTCCGGGCCATATCTTCCCGCTCGTTGCCCGCGAAGGCGGCGTGCTGATGCGTTCGGGCCATACGGAAGCGGCGGTCGATCTCTGCAAGCTTGCCGGCCTGCCGCCGATCGGCGTCATCTGCGAACTCGTCAATGACGATGGCACCGTCACTCGCGGTCAGCAGGTGGTGAGCTTCGCCGAGCAACACGGGCTGAAGCTTGTTTCGGTCGCCGACCTCATCGCCTATCGCCAGCGCAAGGAAACCCTCATCGAGCTCGGCACCAGCTTCGACATCGAAACATCGTTCGGCAAGGCGCGCGCCCATACCTATTCCCTGCCCTGGGACCCGATGCAGCATCTTGCCGTCGTTTTCGGCGATATTCGCGACGGCGTCGATATCCCGGTTCGACTGCATCCGGAGAACGTTGCCGAGGATATTTTCGGCAAGAACAGCCCGGTCGATTTCTACATGAAAAAGATTGCTGAAGAGGGCCGTGGCATCATCGTCTATCTGCGTGAGGGCTCTGTCGGCGTCGGCCATTTCGACAACGGCCGCAAATCGCGCCAGGCCGGCCGCGAGGCGCATGCCGAAGCGCAGACGCGGGATAGCGAGTGGCTGGAAATCGGCCTCGGCGCGCAGATCCTGAAGGATCTCGGCGTCAGCTCGATCAAGTTGCTCACCAGCCGCGAGCGGCACTATGTCGGCCTGGAAGGGTTCGGGATCAAGATCGCCAAGACGGAGATCTGCTGATCTTCGATCTACCCTTGAGTGGAACGGTCGGAACGAAGCTCCGAGGGGGCAGCGTAATGTCTCGTCGAACTCAGGGGCATTTCCTGCCCCTGACTACGCGGCGACCTCCCTCACGGGAGAGGTGCCGAAAACTCGCGATCGAGCAGCCCCATCATGATGTCATCGTGCCAGCTGCCGTTGACATAGGCCGTCTCCCGCTCCCTTCCCTCGACAACGAAGCCGCATTTTTCATAGGCGCGGATGGCACGCTGGTTGTAGGCGAGCACGCGTATTCCGATGCGGTGCAGCCCCATCTCGCCGAAAGCATGACGTAATAGAAGCATGATCGCTTCCGTGCCAAACCCTTTGCCAAGCAACGCCGGGTCATAAATCCCGATCGCCATCGTCGCACGCTTGTCCTGAGGATTGACGTTGTCCAATCTGATCACGCCGGCAAAGGCGCCCTTGATCTCGATAACCCATGCGTGGGGGTGATCGGCAATACCCTGAACCCATCTGACCGCGCTCTCCCGAGTGATGGGCTTGATGTCCTCCTTGTTGACGCCATACATTTCCGCGATCTCGGCATTGGTGCCCAAGAGGAGGCGCTCATCGGCGTCCTCGGCACATGGCGGGCGGAGCCTGACATTGCGGCCTTTTAGAATCAGCGACGACAATGAACTCTCCTTTTCGGGTGCTCTTCTGCCAGTTGGACTCTGTTAGTAATGTCGCCTCATGGGAGGTTGACAAAGCTCCTTGCCGATCAGCCATGTGGCATCGAATACGCCAAGCCAATTGTCATAGGCGAATTTTCGCAAGGTCAGCTCGTCGAAACCACTCTTGCGCATTGCGTCCACGAGGCACGGCAAGCCGCTTGCGTCCTTGATCTCGCGGGGCATGACGGCACCATCGAAATCCGATCCCAGAGCGACCCCATCCGCGCCGAGGCGGGCCACGAGATGGTCGATCTGGCGAATAACGGCGTCGAGCGGGGTGTCTTCGTCAAGATTGGCATCCGCGCGGATATCGTTGACGGCAAGATTCAACCCGACGACGCCACCTGTATCGCGGATGGCGTCCAATTGCCGGTCGGTGAGGTTTCGGGTCGACGGGCATATGGCATGAGCGCAGGCATGCGTGGCGACAAGCGGAGCGGTGCTCAATGCGGCCACGTCCCAAAATCCGCGCTCGTTCAGATGGGAAACATCGATCATGATCCCGAGTTCGTTGCACCTTCTGACCAGACCCTTTCCCAAATCCGTGAGGCCGGGTCCAGTATCTGGCGATCTCGGATAGGCGAACGGAACGCCGTAACCAAAGATATTCGGGCGGCTCCATACGATGCCCAGGGATCGAAGGCCGGCATCATAGAGGCTATCCAGATAGGCGAGATTGGGGCCGATGGCGTCGGCGCCTTCCATATGGAGTACGATGGCGAATGCGCCGTCATATTCAGCCGCCTTGATCTCCCCTACGCTCGTTGCCACACGGATTTTATCGCCCGAGCGTCCAATCAGCTTCCTTATCGCCGCAAGCTGCCCGTCGATTTGCCGGCGGGCATGGTCCTGATGCAAAGCTTCGGCATAGCGAACTTCGTAGCCATTTTGGGTGATCGTCAGATCATCTACCGGCTCATGCTCCGGCGCGGCGTACATCGCAAACAATCCGCCGGCTAAGCCTCCTTCGAGTGCTCGCGGAAGATCGAGATGCCCAGCCTCGGACCGGGCCAAAAAATCACGGCCGTCAGGCTTGTAATCCAGCATGAACTGGACCGCATCATTATGCCCATCGAAAATCCGAACGGTGTTCATGCGATCTCGATCCCAAAATGAGCGGCAGTCTCCCTGATGCCACTCAGCGCCGATTTCCTGAAAAAGAACTGTCGGTCATCCCCGCCAGCCGTCGAGAAGCACGACCTTCTCGACGCCGGTGAAACGGGCAACACGTTCCAGCTCCGCTTCCAGCTTCTCCAACCGGCCGGCGGATGCCTTGACGCCCGGTTCCAGCCACAGGCGCTTGACATCCAGTGTTCCCGCCTTGCGGTCGGCCTTCATGTCGATCCGTCCGATCAGCCGGTCGCCCTCCAGCAATGGGAAGACGTAATAGCCGTATTCGCGCTTCGGCTCGGGCACGAAAATCTCGATGCGGTAGAAGAAGCCGAAGAGACGTTCGGTCCGATTGCGATCGCGCAGAGTCGGATCGAAGGGGCTCAGCACGCGGATGCGCGCCGGTGCCTCGGCATGACTGTCGAGCGTGTCATGGAAATTGAGGAAGGCGAAGGACGAGCGCGGCTTGCCGCCGGCGGCGGGCTCGATCAGTACTTCGGTCAATTCGTCTCGATGAGTCTCGACCCAGCTCTTGGCTTCCTGTGGCGTGACCAGATCCCAGAAGGCGGCGATTTCGCCCGAGGTGGCAAAGCCGAGGCGCTGCAGCGCGCTTCGGCAAGCCCAGTCGACAAATTCGTCATGCTCCACTTCGGGCTCATGGAAATGGGCCGGAAGGACACGTTCGACGAGGTCGTAGACCTTTTGAAAATTAGTGCGGCCGGCGATGGCGAACTTGCCGGTGCGCCAGAAATATTCGAGCGCCGTCTTGTTTGGGTGCCAATTCCACCAGCCGCCGGAGACATGATCCTCCGCCTTGACCTCGCGGGCGGTGATCGCGCCGTTCTTCAGCACGCGCTCGTAGGTTTCCTCGAAAGCCGCCTCGAAGCCCTCCCCGCGCCATTTGCGCCAGCGTGCGATGATTGCCTCATCCTCGCGGCGGAAGCGGTGCTTCCAATAGACGAAGAAGGCGCTCGGCAGGATGGAGGCATCATGCGTCCAGTTCTCGAAGAGTGCACCGTCCTTCTCCAAGAGTTCGGTCAGATGTTCACGCCGATAGGTCTGGTTGCGCGAAAACAGGATCTGGTGATGGGCGCGCTCGACGGTGGCGATACTGTCCACCTGCACGAAGCCGATGTCGTGGATGAGCTGCAGCAGCCCCGCCTTGGTCAAGGCGCGGTTCGGCGGATTGGCAAGACCTTGCTTGGCAAGGAACACGCGGCGGGCGTCACGATTCGAGAGCAGATTCGTCATTACGGGATCATAGGCATAAATTCCCATGCTTTCAAAGAGGCGTCGATTTGATAATTCGATGCAATGCGCTATAGCTCCGCGATCACACTACCGAACAGGAAAGCCGCTTGGACATCCGCTTCGAAACCGCTGGCGTCGATTATGGCAAGCGCACTGCGCTGTTTCCTCTGAATCTCACGCTTCAGGAGCGCCGCATCGGGGTGATCGGCCTCAACGGTTCCGGCAAGACGACCTTCGCGCGGCTGATCAACGGGCTCGTCAAGCCGACAACGGGGCGCGTCGTGGTTGATGGGCTCGACACGGTCGGCGATGCTGCCAAGGTGCTCGGCAAGGTCGGTTATATCTTCCAGTCGCCGCAAAACCAGATCATCCTGCCCATTGTGCGCGACGACATCGCCTTCGGCCTCAAGGCGCGCGGATATGACAAGGCGCAGATCGATGCGGCGGTCGAGGGCATTCTTGGCCGCTTCGGCGTCGGTCATCTCGGCGCGCGGCGGGCACATGAGCTCTCCGGGGGCGAATTACAGATGGCTGCCCTTTGCTCGGTGCTGGTGACTGGCCCGGATATCCTCATTCTGGACGAGCCGACGAACCAACTCGACCTCAAGAACCGGGCGCTGGTGCAGAAGACCATGATGGGGCTGCCGGAAAGTGTCATCGTCATCAGCCACGATCTGCCACTGCTCGAGGGTTTCGAGCGGGTGCTTTTGTTCGATCAAGGCCGGCTCGTCGCCGACGCTCCGGCAGAGGAAGCGATCGCTCGCTACAGGGAGATGGCTGGCTGATGCAGACGCTGCATGTCGATGTCGATACCTGGCTGCACCGGCTTTCGCCGCGCGTAAAGCTGCTGGCTTTGACCGCATTCGGCGTGTTGCTGTTCCTAACGCACTCCATCATGCTGCTTGCCTGTGCAAATCTTGTCGGCGCCACCCTCTACCTTCGCAGCGGTTTGCCGGTCGGAGAGGCGATGAAGCGGCTTCGGCCGATCCTGATCTCGATCGCTGTCCTGGCGATCTTTGCGGCACTGGTCGGCCCGCTCCACGCCGCCATCGTCACGGCGCTGCGGCTGACGGCGCTCGCGCTGTTTGCCGCCACGGTGACGGCAACGACATCGATGGCCGCCTTCATCGACGAGATCACGGCACTTGCCATGCCGCTTGAAAAGCTCGGCCTGCTCAGAGCGGCCGATATCGGGCTTGCGATCGGCCTGGTGATCCGTTTCGTGCCTGAAATCCTCGATCGCTACCGCGCGATCCGTGAAGCGCATCAGGCGCGCGGGATCAAGGTTCGCCTGGCAACCACGCTCGCGCCGCTCATCATCCTGACGCTGCGCGATGCGGACAATATCGCGGCGGCGATTGACGCGCGGGGCATTCGGCGTCAATGAACATAGGTCTTTTTCGGAAGGAGCCGCCATGAACACCCGCGATCTCGTCCTCTCGGCGCTGTTTGCCGCCATCATCGTGGCGCTCGGCCTGTTGCCGCCGATCCCCATCGGCATCATTCCGGTTCCGATCACCGCCCAGTCGCTCGGCGTCATGCTCGCCGGCGTCGTCCTCGGCGCCAAGCGCGGGACGATCGCGGTGCTGCTGGTAGTGGTGCTTGTTTCGATCGGCCTGCCGGTCCTTTCCGGCGGCCGCGGCGGCCTTGCCGTCTTTGCCGGCCCGACAGCCGGCTTCTTCGTCGGCTGGATCTTCGCTGCCTTCATCACCGGCTATCTCTCCGAACGACTGGTCAAGCCGGAACAGAGCGGCCTGGTTCAAGGTGTCGGCTTCTTCATCGCTGCTGTTATCGGTGGGGTGGTGGTGCTGTACGCGTTCGGCATTGCCTGGCTCGCCATCAATATCGGTTTCAGCAAGGCGTTTATCGGGTCCCTGGGCTTCGTGCCGGGCGATGTCATCAAGGCCGTCGTCGCAGCCCTGGTCGGCCGCGCTGTCATGGTCGGCTATCCGCTTCTGCCGCAGCGGAGCTAAATCGAGACTAAGCCAGATATTTGTAGAGCCAGTCGCGCGTGTCTTCCGGCAGTGGCACCGGGTCATGCTCATCGCCACGCACCGCGAGCCAGAGGATTTCCACCTCCGCTGCCAATTCGTTGCCAGTTTCAACCGCGACAACGAAACCGATCGACTTGCCGCCAATCTTGTTGACGCTGATCGAGTAACGGGCAAGGTCGTCATAGTGCAGGGCGCGGTGCAGCGAGCACGATGCCTTCTTGGCGATATAGAGAGGCTCGTCGTCGACCAGCGGCCGCGTGCGCCAAAAGTTGGAGAGTGCGGTCTCGGCTTGCGAGATGTAGGAGGCGATAAACATCTGGCCGTGCCGGTCGACATCACGCGGCGGCACCCTTACCTCGATGACATCGGATCGTTCTACTCTCGCCATCACGCAACAACCCTGGCCGACGCCGTACTGACCTTAATGAAAGCTTAACACCGCGCCTCGATAAGTAAACGGCGCCACTTCAAAGTGGTTAAGATGGATTGTTGACATTGTAGTGACATTGTCCATGTCCTGTAATAGGCGTCACACCTCATTTATAGATTGGCCCCATGAGCACACGTCTTTACGAACATCCGATCTTTCTTGAACACATCGTTCCTCCTGGCCATCCGGAGCGACCGGACCGGCTTCGCTCGCTGAACATTGCGCTGGAGCATCCAAATTTCGAGAGGCTGGACCGGCGAAAGGCGCCGCCCGCGCATGAGGATGCGATCCTGCTTGCGCATCCCGAGGAGCATCTGGATTTCGTGCTGCGTTCGATGCCGGACAGAGGTGACGAGGGCGAGATCAACCAGATCGAGGCGGATACCTATGCCAGCCCGAAGACGCTGCAGGCGATCATGCATGGCGTCGGCGGCGCCATGGCGGCGGTCGACGACGTCTTCTCCGGTGCGGCCGACAATGTCTTCGTCGCGGCCCGGCCGCCCGGCCACCATGCCGAGAAGACCAAGGCCATGGGTTTCTGCTTCTTCAACAATGCCGCGATCGCCGCCCGCCATGCGCAAAAGGCCCATGGTGCCGAGCGCGTCGCCATCGTCGATTGGGACGTGCATCACGGCAATGGCACGCAGGATATCTTCTGGGACGATCCGTCCGTGCTCTTCTGTTCCACTCACCAGATGCCACTCTATCCCGGCACGGGCAAGAAGGACGAACGCGGCGCGCACAACACCATCGTCAATGCGCCGCTGTCCCCCAATACCGGCGGCGATCATTTTCGCGAAGCCTTCAAGTCCCGCGTGCTGCCGGCGCTCACCGACTTCCGCCCCGACCTCATCATCATCTCGGCGGGCTTCGATGCCCATCACCGCGATCCCCTGGCGCAGCTGAACCTGACGGGCGAGGATTTCGACTGGGCGACGGGGCGACTGCTCGAGGTTGCCGACCGCAGCGCCAAGAACCGGGTCGTCAGCCTGCTCGAAGGCGGCTATGATCTGGAAGGTCTCGCCGAGTCGGCGGGAATGCATATTCTACGCATGATGAAAGGTTGACGATGAGCGAGAACGCCAAGGCAGATGTATCAGGCTATTCCTTCGAGAAGGCCGTGGCGGAGCTGGAAAGCATCGTTGCCCGGCTCGAACGCGGCGATGTGGCGCTGGATGAATCTATCGCCATCTACGAGCGCGGCGAAGCGCTGAAGAAGCATTGCGAGGCGCTGCTTTCGGCTGCGGAAAACCGCATCGAGAAGATCAGGCTCGACCGCGCAGGCAAGCCGCATGGCACGGAAGCGCTGGATGGCGCGTGAGGCGGGCGGCTGCACGCGCCTACCGGAATCGCCATGAGTCTCGCGCAGGCGCTTTGATGCGGATGAACGATTTCGTCAAGGCGACATGAACTGTATGTAACCATCGTGGTTGAGCGAAAACCCGAAGCTGGTCCGCTTTCCGTTTATGGATACGTGATACTCTCTGCCTCTATCGCCAATTTTGAACGCATCCGGATATTTTGTTTTGATGACGTCTGCGAATTGGCGTTCGATCGTCTCATCGTCTGCCATCCCTGGATGACGGCGATACTTCGTATCACATAGTCCGTCTGGATTGATGATAACAATCAGCGATCGATCGTCCGTTGCCCCCTCGAAATATGTATACTTGCCAGAAATCAAACTCGAACCTTGCTTGGTTTGAAACGACTTAACCCCATAGCGGGCTGCAGCCGCCCGAGCCTGCGTATAGGGCGCGCTAGAAGCAAAGCAAATATCTCGAAACGCAGCAACCGCAGGTTCAATTGCCGTCGGATCGGCAGCTTTTTTAGCAAACTGCTGCTCAGGCCGGTCACCCGTCGTGGTGCATGCGGCCAGCATTCCTCCCAAGAGAAAGGCAAACAGTACTTTGCTTCCGCGCATGTCCATGCTTATTCGTCTCCAAAATTACCCCGCTGTTCACATAGCGCGCAATGTTAAACAACCCTTTGAAACAATCCTTATAAACGCCTGGACAGCGGAATTTGAGTTTCCCAACCTTTCTCGCTAGGTTGAGCCCCAACCGAAAGGAGAGCCTTCATGTCCTTCTTCCCAGGAAACGATCCGCAGGCGGGTGACGCCTTCGCCTGCGATGCGATCGAGAATCTGATTATCCCGCGCACCAGCGACCTCGGCGGCTTCTCCGTGCGGCGCGCGCTTCCGAGCAGCCGGCGCCGGCTGGTGGGACCGTTCATCTTCTTCGACCGCATGGGGCCAGCCATTTTGCGGCCGGGCCAAGCGCTCGATGTGCGCCCACATCCGCATATTGGCCTTTCCACCGTCACCTACCTCTTCGACGGCGAGATCCGCCATATGGACAGCCTCGGCACGGCCAAGGTGATCCGTCCCGGCGACATCAACCTGATGACGGCCGGGCGCGGCATCGTGCATTCCGAGCGCACGCCGGAGAACCTGCGCGACCATCCATTTTCCATGTCCGGCCTGCAGACATGGCTGGCGCTGCCCGACGACAAGGAGGAGATCGATCCCTCCTTCGCCCACACGGAAAAGGACGAGCTGCCTGTCATCGCCGATGGCGGCGTGAGCGGGCGCGTGGTGATCGGTAATTTCGAGGGCCTGGAATCGCCGGTGAAATCCTTCTCGGACACTCTCTATGTCGATCTTCAGCTGCAGCCGAACACGACGTTTCCTTTTGGGGCAGCGCATGAGGAACGGGCAGTCTATATTCTCTCCGGTTCGCTCGTCGTCGCCGGAGACCGTTTCGAGCAGGATCAGCTTCTCGTCTTCCGCCCCGGTGACGCGATAACGCTGGGGGCCGGCGAAAAAGGCTGTCATCTCATGCTTTTTGGCGGTGCAGCGCTTAATTCGAAGCGCTATATCTGGTGGAATTTCGTCTCGTCCTCGAAGGAGCGTATCGAAAAAGCCAAAGAAGAATGGCGCACGGGCCGCTTCGATATCGTGCCGGGCGACGAGGAAGAGTTCATTCCCCTGCCGGAGGGCTAACGGGTTCATAACATTCCCACATGTTTCTTGTTCGGGAGCACCTTGAATTCGGCGCCTTTTGTCGCAATCTGTTTTGACGTAAAGGCGGACAACCGCCCAAGAATAGCAAGAAAGAGGCATCAGCCTTGACACAAATGCCAGAGACGCCCCTGCTCGACCGGGTCCAATATCCCTCCGACCTGCGAAAGCTGGAGGACCGGGAACTGCCGCAGCTCGCCCGCGAAGTCCGCGACGAGATGATCGACGCGGTATCGCGCACCGGCGGACATCTCGGCGCCGGCCTCGGCGTCGTTGAATTGACCATTGCCATCCACAGCGTCTTCGATACGCCGAACGATCGTTTGATCTTCGATGTCGGGCATCAGTGTTATCCGCACAAGATCCTGACTGGGCGTCGCGACCGCATTCGCACGCTGCGCCAGGAAAACGGTCTTTCCGGCTTCACGCGCCGGGCCGAAAGCGAGTACGATCCTTTCGGCGCAGCGCATTCCTCGACTTCCATTTCCGCCGGCCTCGGCATGGCTGTTGCCGCCGAGCTCGAAAACAGCGACCGCCGGGTGATCGCCGTCATCGGCGACGGTGCCATGTCAGCCGGCATGGCTTATGAGGCGCTGAACAATGCCGGCGCGCTCGATGCCCGGCTGATCGTCATTCTCAACGACAATGACATGTCGATTGCCCCGCCGACGGGAGCGATGAGCGCCTATCTCGCCCGCCTCGCCTCCGGCCGCACCTATATGGGCTTCCGGGATTTTGGAAAGAAACTGACCGCTTATCTCGGCAAGAAGGTCGACCGCGCCATCACGCGGGCAGTCGAACACGCACGGGGCTATGTAACCGGCGGCACCATGTTCGAGGAGATGGGCTTCTACCATATCGGTCCGATCGACGGCCATTCCTTCGAACATCTGCTGCCCGTGCTGCGCAATGTGCGCGACAATGCACAGGGACCGGTGCTGATCCATGTCGTGACGCAGAAGGGCAAGGGCTATCCCCCAGCCGAAGCGGCTGCCGACAAATATCACGGCGTCAACAAGTTCGACGTCATCACCGGAGCTCAGACGAAGGTGAAGCCGAATGCGCCGAGCTACACAAGCGTCTTTGCGGACGCTTTGGTGCAGGAGGCGACCCTCGACGACAAAATCGTCGGTATCACCGCCGCCATGCCGAACGGCACCGGCCTCGACAAGCTGCAGGAGTTCTTCCCCAAACGCTGTTTCGATGTCGGCATCGCCGAGCAGCATGCCGTGACTTTCGCCGCTGGCCTCGCCGCCGAAGGTTATAAGCCCTTTGCCGCCCTTTACTCCACTTTCCTGCAGCGCGCCTATGACCAGGTGGTGCATGATGTGGCCATTCAAGGGCTGCCGGTCCGTTTCCCGATCGACCGCGCCGGCTTCGTCGGTGCCGATGGCCCGACGCATGCTGGCTCCTTCGACACCGCTTTCCTCGCGACTCTGCCGGGCTTCGTCGTCATGGCCGCGGCAGACGAGGCGGAGCTGAAGCACATGGTGCGCACCGCTGCCGCCTATGATCTGGGTCCGATCTCCTTCCGCTATCCGCGCGGTGAAGGCGTCGGCGTCGATCTGCCGGAACGCGGCCAGATCCTCGAAATCGGCAAGGGTCGCGTCATCAAGCAGGGCACGAAGGTCGCCCTACTCTCCTTCGGCACGCGTCTCGCCGATAGTCTTGCAGCCGCCGAGGATCTCGATGCCGCCGGTCTTTCGACGACAGTTGCGGACGCGCGCTTCGCCAAGCCGCTCGATCACGACCTCATCCGCCAGCTTGCCGCCCATCACGAGATGCTGATCACCATCGAGGAAGGTTCGGTCGGCGGCTTCGGCAGCCAGGTCATGCAGTTCCTTGCCAATGAGGGCCTGCTGGACAACGGCCTGAAAATCCGTTCGCTCGTCATGCCCGATATCTGGATGGAACAGGCAAAGCCCGAAGCCATGAATGCCCGGGCCGGTCTCGACCGTGCCGGCATCGTGCAAACGGTCTTCCGCACGCTCGGCCACGGCCGCATCGTCGAAGCTGCTGGATAGCTTTACCTCCCCTTGTGGGCTGGGCTATCGCATACGGGCGATAGCTCTGCCATCAAAGGGAGGGTTGCTTAATCAGAATTCTTCCCAATCGTCCTGGGGTGCGGCGGCGGAAGCCGTTGCCTTACCGGCAAAGGCCTTGGCGACCGTACGCCCGAGAGCGCGGGCCGGAGACATGGCCGGCTTCGAATGCGCCGTTGCCGCGACTGGCCGTGCCGGCGTTGCCGATATGGGCCGGGCGGGCATTACCCGAGCAGGTGCAGCCTGCACGGAATTGCCGAGACGGAATTGCTGCAGCAGCTCGTTGAGTGCAGCTGCTTCGCGGGCGAGCGCATGGCTTGCCGCCGTCTGCTCCTCGACCATCGCGGCATTCTTCTGGGTGCCCTGGTCCATATTGTTGACGGCCGTGTTGATCTCCTGCAGGCCGGTCGACTGCTCGCGGGTCGCCGTCACGATCGCGCCGACATGGCGGTTGATCTCTTGCACTTCGGATACGATCAATTCCAGCGCCTTGCCGGTCTCGCCGACCAGCGACACACCCGTATTGACCTGATCGCTCGATGTCGTGATGAGCGACTTGATTTCCTTGGCGGCATTAGCCGAACGCTGTGCAAGCTCGCGCACTTCCTGGGCGACGACGGCAAAGCCCTTGCCGGCATCTCCGGCACGTGCTGCCTCGACGCCGGCATTCAGCGCCAGAAGATTGGTCTGGAACGCGATGTCGTCGATGACGCTGATGATGTTGCTGATCTCGCCCGAGGATCTTTCAATCTGCTGCATGGCCGCGACGGCTTTGCGAACCACTTCGCCCGATCGCTCCGCACCGAGGCGGGCGCGTTCGACGAGATGGCCAACATCCTCGGCGCGCTTGGCAGAGTCACGAACGGTCGTCGTGACCTGTTCCAGTGCTGCGGCAGTCTCCTCGACAGCGGCAGCCTGCTGCTCGGTGCGATGCGCCAGATCATCGGCGGCCGCACGGATTTCGTCAGCACCTGCATTGATGGCGCGGGCATTGGAGCCGACAGACTGCAGGGCGGCCTCCAGCTTCTCGACTGCATTATTGAAATCAGCGCGAACGCTGTCGAATTGCGGTGCAAAGCTGTTGTGAAGGCGGGTTGCGACATTACCCGACGATAGAGCCGAGAGGCCGCCGGCGAGCGCTTCCATGGCGAAGCGGATTTCGCCTTCTTCACGCGCCTTCTGCTCGTCATTCATCAGGCGCTGACGTTCGGCATCGTCACGCATGCGCTCGGTCTCGCCGGCAAGACGCAGCTTCTCGATGCCGGCCTCCTTGAAGACGAGGACGGCATCCGCCATACGGCCGATTTCGTCGCCGCGGCCGACAGCCGGGACTTCGATATCGTGCTCGCCGTTTGCCAGACGGCCCATGGCCGCCGTCATGCCGACGATCGGGCGCACGATAATGCGCGAGAGCAGCCAGGCAAGCACAGCGGCGGCTAGCGAGGCGAAGATACTGCCAAGAATGAGGGTCAGGCGAAGATCGCCATTGGCATCATCCTGCATGGCTGCGAGGCTGCTTGCCTTGGAGCGGGCAGCCTGCTTGATCTTGGCGGCAGCTTCACGGAAGCCGTCAAGCTGACCCTTGGTTTCGTTCTGGCCGATCTTGACGATCTGATCGAGCGGCATCTCGGTTTCCTTGCGCGCCTTGGCCTGTGGCTCCGCGAGCTGATGGAAATAGAGATCAGCAGCTTTCTGCATGTTGTCGATCGCCTGCAGCAGATCCGGAGAATCGGCGGCCGCCTCCTTGGCGGCTGCGATGCTCTTCAGCATCCGCTCGCGATTGTTGAAGATATCGCCGTAGGTGCTTTCGCTGCGCAGAAGCAGAAAACCGCGCAGATTGACAGCCTGTTCCAGCATCGACTGCAGGGAGTCGTCGATCAGGCTGACGAGCTGCTGCGATTTTGCCTGCTCGTCGGCGGCTCCGGCCGAGACGTCCTGCTTTGCATAGACGAAAGCGGAAACACAAGCAAAAATGGCGATCAGGGCCGTAAATGTAATGGCAAGCTTGCCATTCAAAGAGAGTTTTTTCGCAAACATGAGCGAGCGCCTCCTGAGCGCCGGTCCTAGCGAGCATCGTCCGGCCGTCATTGGGAGGGAGTACGGCCGATGCTCGAAGAATTCAGGGAGGGCATGATTGGGACGCAGACGCGTGAAGCCTTCATGGCAGGCGGTGATCTGGAAGCGGATCACCGCAATCCTCGGCATGAGTAGAGGTTTCGGCTTTAAATTTATTTAATTTGCGCGGACTGCTCAGCTTAGCGCTAGTTCACCGCCGCCGCGGCCAGGATCAGGATTTCCAGATCGTGCTCCGGGTAAAAATCCTGCGCTGTCATCTGGAACGTCGTCGCGCCGATCTTCTTCACATTCGTACCGCAAAAGCTGATGTAGTTCTCGGGACTGCCCTTATCGACTGTCAGCTCGAAATGCTTGATCGGGCCGGACCAGTTGGCACCTGTCGTCAGCACATAGGAGATCCAGCTTTCGGTATAGCCGCGACCACCCTTGTCGGCCGCTGCGGCAAGCTTGACGGCCGTCTTCAGAAAGGCCTCATCGAGGCAATATTTGGCGCGATAGTTCTGCAGCTGCTGCTTCTGGTAATCTTCGTCGCCGGCAAAGGTGATGGCGACGGTTCCGCCGACGCTCGGCTTGTAGCGATGCTCCACGGCGATCCTGGCCTTGGCCGGAAACTTGGTGCGCCACCAATAGGTCGTGTGCAGCGTCCACATCGGCGTCGGATGATGTTTCATGCCCTGGCCGTCGGCGTCGTATTCATCATCGGCGATCAGTCCGCGGGCTGTCCAATCCTCGAGCACATCGACGGGCAATTTAGCGACAGCATCCGTCGCCGCCTTGCTGAGCGGCAGCAGCGGCACGCCGTGAGCCTTCAGTTCGTCGGTCATGTCGACTCCGGCAACCGATACGCGCTGCTGCAGGATCGGCGTGATGGCCTTGCCGCCCTGTGTGACGGTGAAGCCGAGGAAATTGTCGGAATCGACATTTCCGGCATCAACCATGCTGTCGATGTCGCCCTTGATATCGGGCATCGGAAAGGCGACGACGCTTTCGACGTCCTTATCGGACATGTTTTCAAAGACGTAATCGACACGGACCTGTTCTGGCGAAATGAACAACTTTTCCTGATCCATGCTGATATCGCCGGTGCGGACATAGGCGAGACCGCCCGTCTTCAGCTCGGCCATCGTGTCGTTCGCCATAGCCGGAGCCGCTGACATCGCCATCAGCGCAGCATAGCCACCAATCTTCCACATGATGCCCCTCGCCCATTGATCGCGGCGATTATGGCTGGCCGCTATCCGACGTCAACGCCGATTACAGCATAAAAGGCTTGCAACATAATGCATTGCCCGGCATGGACAGCCCATGTCCGAACCGCAACGCCTCGATCAGCTTCTTGTCATCCTTTCGCTCTTCGCCAGCCGCTCGCGCGCTCGCGATGCGATCCAACGCGGCACGGTCACCGTGAACGGCAAGATCGTGACGAAGCCGGGGGCACTTTTTTCCGAAAATGCCAAGATCAGCATCGACGATCCGGCGCAGGATTATGTTTCCCGCGCCGCGTTGAAGCTGGTGGCGGCACTCGACCATTTCGGCCTCGATCCGAAGGGACAACATTGTCTCGATGTCGGCGCATCGACAGGCGGCTTTACCGAAGTGCTGCTTCAGCGCGGCGCTACCCATGTCACGGCAATCGATGTCGGCCACGACCAGATGCATCCGCGCATAGCGGACGATCCACGCGTCACCAATATCGAGGGGCTCAACGCGCGCAACCTGACGGCAGAAGATATCGGCGAACCTTTCACCTTCGTCGTTTCCGATGTCTCCTTCATTTCGCTGAAGCTAGCTCTCGCGCCGGTGCTCGCGCTCGCCGAACCCGGCGCGCGGGCGGCGCTGCTGGTCAAGCCGCAATTCGAGGCGGGCCGCGATGCGATCGGCAAGGCCGGGCTTTTGAAGGACCCCTCCTCCGCTCCGGCTGTGGCCGCCGAACTCGAGCGCTGGTTCACCGAAGACATGGGTTGGCAAAGCCTCGGCCTCATCGCCTCGCCGATCGCTGGCGGCGACGGCAATCAGGAATTTCTTCTCGCAGGGATCAAGCCATGAGCACCGAAACCATTACCATTCAAAAGCTCGGCGCCCAGGGCGACGGCATCGCGCAGGGCACCGATGGCCCGATCTACGTGCCCTTCACCCTACCGGGCGAAAACGTCGCCATCGCGCGGGTGAAAAGCCAAGGCACGTTGATGTCGATTACGACGGCCTCACCGGATCGCCAGGAGCCGCACTGTCGGCATTTCGGCCCACATGGCGTCAACGGCGCCTGCGGCGGCTGCACCCTGCAACATTATGCCGATGCGCCCTATCGCGCCTTCAAGCGTCAGCTCGTGGTCGATGCCCTGCGCTCCAAGGGCCTCACGCCCGAAGTGGACGATATCGTCGCCGCGCATCCGGGCGAGCGCCGCAGGGTCGTCTTCGCCGCGCGCAAGACTGAAAAGGATATGCTGATCGGCTTCAATCAGGCCGAAAGCCACCACATCGTCGCCATAGAGGAATGTCCCATCGCCTCGGCCGGCATCATGGCCAGGCTGCCCGCCATCAAGACGATTGCAGCGGCAATCGCCATCAATGCCGAAGCCTTCCGCATCTCCGTATTGGAGACGCAGACGGGCCTCGACCTTGCCGTCGACGGCATCAAGTCTCTTTCGGACAAGCAGCGCCGTAGCACGATCGAAACGGTGCTGTCGCTTCGCGGCATCGCCCGCGTCTCGCTAAACGGCGAGATCCTAGTGGAGCCGGTAAAGCCGATGATCGATTTCGGCGGCGTTCAGGTTGCGCCGCCGCCCGGTGCCTTCACACAGGCGACCAAGCAGGCCGAGGACGCCATGGCGGAGCTGGTTGCAATCCACGTCGGCAAGGCCAAGCGTATCGCCGATCTCTTCGCCGGCAGCGGCACATTCTCGCTTCGCCTGGCGCGGATCGGGCGGGTGCATGCGGTCGAAGGTGAGGCCAAGCCGCTTGCCGCTTTGGATCATGCCGCCCGCAACACGCAGGGACTGAAGCCAGTCATCGTGGAACGCCGCGATCTTTTCCGCCGGCCCTTGATGGCGCAGGAATTGAAGGTCTACGATGCCGTTGTCTTCGACCCGCCGCGCGCCGGCGCGGAATTCCAGAGCAAGGAACTGGCGCGCTCCCAGGTCAAGAAGATCGTTGCCGTCTCCTGCAATCCGCTGACCCTCGCCCGCGATCTCGCTATCCTGGTCGAGGGCGGCTACCGCATTACGCGGGTGACGCCGATCGACCAGTTCCTGTGGACCTCGCATGTCGAAGTCGTTGCGGCGCTGGAGAAGTAGCTCTCTTCGCCAGAAGTTTGGTGGTCGGCCCTCGTGGTTCGAGGCTACGCCCTCTGGGCTTCGCACCTCACCATGAGGGCGGAGTCGCTCACGATCGAGATGCGCCAGAGATTAGCCTTCATGCTGAGGAGGCCCGAAGGGCCGTCTCGAAGCACGAGGGCGGGCAGGGCTATCGCATATGGAGGCGGATGAGCACCATAAACTCCTTCTCCCCTTGGGGAGAAGGTGGCCCGAAGGGTCGGATGAGGGGGTTATCGATTTGAATTCATGGATTTTTGTGGTCTTGGCGGGCACCCCCTCATCCGCCTGGCGGCACCTTCTCCCCGCTGGGGAGAAGGGGGACAGCGGCGATCTCCGCTCATATGCGATAGCCCTGCGAGGGCGGGTGAGCTTCACCGCTTCATGAAGGCTTCGAAAGCCGCGCGGGCCTCGGCGCTTTTCAGCTGGGCGGCGAAATGTTCGGCTTCATCCTGGATGCGGTCGAGGACGGCATCGGTTGGGCCTCGCATCAAGTCACGCGCAATCCGCAGAGCCTCGGGCGGCTTGGCGGCGAGTTTTGCAGCCAGCGACAGCGTTTCGGTCTCCACCGTTTCCGGTGACGCCATCTTCCAGATCAGGCCCGCCTCCTTCGCTTCGGAAGCGGAGAATCCTTCGCCGAGAGCAAGCAAGGCGAAAGCACGCTGATGTCCCATCACGCGCGGAGCAAGCAGGCTTGAAGCCGCTTCCGGAACCAGCGCAAGATCGACGAAGGGTGTCTTGAACAGGCTGCGATCCGAAGCAATTGTTAAATCGCAATGCAGATGGATCGTGGTGCCAATACCAATCGCCAGACCATCGACACCAGAGACGACGGGCTTCTTTGTGCTCGCCAGTGCAACGAGAAAATCAATGACTTCGCGCCCCATATTGCCGCTCATGGCGAAGGCAAGGAAATCCGCCAGATCGTTGCCGGCGGAAAAACAGCCTTCCGTGCCAAGAAAGACGTGGACGCGGATGTCCGGCGCAGCTTCCGCTGCCTTGAGCGCATCGGTCATGGCCTGATACATGGCGCGCGTGATGGCATTCTTCTTTTCCGGCCGGTTGAAGCGGATGATCTGGACCTGCGGCGCAGTCTCGGGGCGTTCGATCAGGATGTGGTCGGTCATGGCTTTTCCTCAGGCTAGTGCGGCGCGGGCGGCTTCGAGGCTGGATGCGCCGGCGATGACCCGATCAGAGAGAGCGGCGGTCTCGGCCAGAAGATTTTCGGCAGCGAACCGGCAGAGTGCGATGCGCTTGATGCCTTCGCCGTCGCCTGCATCGGCAAGGCCACCCTTGGCAAGATACGAGCCGGTCAGCACCAGGCCGAAAAGCCGCTGGTAAGGCGTGGCGCCCGCCAGAGCTTCGGCAACGGCGCCTTCTGCCTGTTTCGACAGGAGCCATTCGCTCGTCTTTTCGAGATCGGCAATGGCTGCCTGCAGCCGCGGCGCCGTTTCACCGAAGCCTTCGAGATTGGATTTCGCGACACTATCGGCAATCTCACGCAGTTCGGCAATGACGCCGCGCACATGATCGCCATTGCCGATTGTCAGCTTGCGCGTCACCAGATCGATCGCCTGGATGCCGTTGGTGCCCTCGTAGATCGGTGCGATGCGCACATCGCGCAGCAGGCGTGCTGCCCCCGTCTCCTCGATGAAGCCCATGCCGCCATGAACCTGTATGCCAAGCGATGCGGCATCGACGCCGGCATCGGTGGAAAAGGATTTGGCGATCGGCGTCAGCAATGCTGCACGCTCCTGCCAATATTTCGCCCTCTCGGGATCGCGATGCGACATGTCGATCGCCTGTGCACAGGCGTAGCAGATCGCGCGCCCCCCTTGAGTCAGGGCTTTCATCGTCAGCAGCATACGCGCGACATCGGGATGCTCGATGATGGGGCTCATGCCTGATACGGCCGTGCCCGGCGCGCGGCCCTGGGTGCGCTCCCGGCTATAGGCGATGGCCTTCTGGGTTGCCGCTTCCGCAATCGCCACGCCCTGAATGCCGACAGCCAATCTGGCATTGTTCATCATCGTGAACATGCAGGCGAGGCCCTTGTTCTCCTCGCCCACCAGCCAGCCGACGGCGCCCTTTTCCGCACCATATTTGCCATCGCCATAGATCATCGTGCAGGTCGGTGAACCATGGATGCCGAGCTTATGTTCCAGCGAATGCACGAAAAGATCGTTGCGGGCGCCGAGCGAACCATCCTCATTCACAAGGAATTTCGGCACGAGAAACAGCGAAATGCCGCGCGTGCCGGCCGGCGCATCCGGAAGGCGGGCGAGAACGAGATGGATGATGTTCTCGGTCGCTTCGTGATCGCCCCAGGTGATGAAAATCTTCTGGCCGAAGATGCGATAGGTGCCGTCATCGCGGCGTTCGGCGCGGGAGCGCAGAGCGCCGACATCGGAACCCGCATGCGGCTCCGTCAGGTTCATGGTCCCCGTCCACTCGCCCGAGACGAGCTTTGCCAGATATGTCTTCTTGAGGTCTTCGCTGCCGTGAGCCCGCAGCGCTTCGACCGCTCCCATGGTCAGCGTCGGCGCGAGGCCGAAGGCCATCGAGGCGGAATTCCACATTTCCAGCGTCGCGATGTTCAGCATGTGCGGCAGACCCTGCCCACCGAACTCCTCGGGCGCGGTCAGGCCATTCCAACCGCCAGCGATCCAGTCGCGGTAGAGCTTCTCCCAGCCATCGGGAAGAACCACCTTGCCATCCGCCAGCCTTGCGCCTTGCTTATCGCCATTCTCGGCAAGCGGCTCCACCTCTTCGCCGGCGAAACGCCCGGCTTCCGACAGGATGGCATCGACAAGATCGGTGCTGAGATCGCCGAGAACGCCCTCTTCCATGGCGCGCTCCATGCCAACGACATGTTTCAGGGTGAACGCGATTTCTTCGACAGGCGCCTTGTACATGATGATTTCCTCCGGATCGATGCTAGCGATGGCCCGCCTCATCCGGACCATCGGCCATTTGTGGTTATAGCTAGTTTATTTTTACGTAAACGTCAATTTTCTCAAATTGCAGGAAGCATCGATTTCCATCGTCTCGCGAACCCGAACGTGACATGCGTCTTACGCGTGCCGAGCGGCCGTGACATCGCCGCCTATATCCGCGATTATTCCGCCAAAGCAGCGACTTGCATAAACAATCGTCATGAACGAAGACTAAGGCAACTGTTCAGACAATGCGAATGATGCCCCCATGAACACGCTCACGTCAGCCAACACCATACCAGGCTTTATCTGGGCATACCGTCTCCGTCCCGGCGAAACCAAGCCGGAGCGCCTACCTGACGATACCGATCGTTCGAGGCTGTTCGGCGACGACGGCTTTCTCTGGCTGCATCTCAATCTCGTGGATGCCCGGGTGCCGGCCTTCCTCGAGGATGCGCCGGGGCTGAACGAAGCCGCCCGCATAGCGCTGACCACGCATGAGACACATGCAACGATTACGGTCGACGAACAGATGCTTTTCGGCACATTGGTCGACTTCCAGCGCGACTTTGCCCACAACACCCACGACATCGGCTGGCTGCATTTCGCACTGACCGATCGCCTGCTGATAACAACCCGGCTGCAGCCGCTGCGCAGCCTGGACAGGACCCGGGTGCTGATCGAAAAAAACGCCGCACGATTTTCCAATCCCGTTGATATTTTCGAGCTGATCGTCGTCGAGTTCCAACGAACCCTGATCTCCGTCGTCATCGAAATCAGCGAAGAGCTGAATGGCATTGAGGATTTCGTCCACGGCAATACGTCGCGCGACGAGCGTGCCAAGCTGCCGCCCATCCGCAGGACGATCGTGCGCCTGCATCGCCATCTGCGGACCGTTCTCTCGTTGATGCGCCACGCCGCTGCCTCCGACGACGAGGAAATGCCGCTCGGCTTCGAGGATGTCGCCGGCCGGCTGACGGGACGCCTCGAAGCGGTCGAGCACGACGTCTATGCACTGCAGGAACGGGCAAGGCTGCTGCACGAAGAGATCGATTCGAAGCTTGCCTCCGAGATCAATCGGCATCTCTACATCCTGTCGATCATGACCGCGTTTCTGCTGCCGCCGACGCTGGTGACCGGATTCTTCGGCATGAACACATCAGGGTTGCCGCTGGCAAGCGGTGCAAGTGGCACCGGATACGCGGTTGGCTTCATCATCGCCTCCATGCTGCTGGCATGGTGGCTACTCAAGCGGGTCAATATTCTCTGACGTCAAAGCATGAAAAAGCCGTCCGGCGAAAAACCGGACGGCTTGCATTTGTCGTTCTGAAATTGCCGCTTAGAAATACGGCGAATAGCACTGACGGCGCGGGCCGGAATTCGGCTGGAAGGTATTGTCGTAAGCGCGATAGGAGCGGTAGCGCGACTCGCACCAGGCGACATGGCGCGGGTTGATGCCCGCGGACGGAGCCGGAGCCGGCTCATAGTAACGCGGTTGGCTGGCGATCGCGCCGCCGATCAGCGCGCCTGCGCCGAAGGCAGCCAGCGGGAACCAATAGCCGTCATGATAGCGATAGCCATGACGATACCCTCGATAACCACGATAGCCGCCATACCAGCCGCGGCGGTAGTAGCCACCATGGCGCCACTGCACCTGTTCGACATTACCAGGCGCGGCCTGGGTGGGTGCGGACTGTTTTACGATCGGTGCGGCCGGCATCTGCATGGCAAAAGACGGTGTGAAGCTCGTCATGGCGACGGCAGCCGTTAAGGCGACTGTCGCGATTTTTGCACGGAAACCAAGCATTTTCATCTCCATTCCCTGGTTCGACTTGATACTCAAGCCTGTAGCGTTTCATGTCGGGAATGCTTCCCGAGCAAGGTTTCGCCGCCTGCTTCGTCGCATATCCGAATAGACGGCAAGAAACGCGGCAGCGCGTTATTTAGTTCCTCAAATCCCTACCGATTTAAGGAGTTACGAGGGGCTCCACGATGAACTTATAGTGATTGCTTTCTTAACCCAAGATTAACCAGCAATCCTTACTATTATTTCATGAAAGGATACCGAAAGAGTAACCTCCTCATTTACAGCTTGCTGACGATCCTGGCCCTGATGGGGCCGGTCTCAAAGCCTTCGGCCGGCGAAAGCCAGCCCTGGGGCGATCCGAAAAACGCCCTGATTGTCGATGCTTACGAGCTGAACACCATCGACTGGACCGCGTTTCTGCAGGACAAACGGATAGCCGGCTTCATCTCCAAGGCGTCCGACGGACTTCCTGAAAGCTTCAGTTGCACAGGCGACCATGGCGGCGATACGGTGGCCCATTGCAGGACGATGTGGCGCAAATACGCAGTTAGCCGCGAACTGTTTCAAACCCGCCGCATGCTGGCAAAGACGAATGGCCTGTTATGGGGCGCCTATCATCTGGGGCGCCCGGGCAATCCGATCGATCAAGCCAATCATTTTCTCGACTACGCCAATCCTCAGCCCGATGAACTGATGGTGCTCGATATCGACGGCATGGACACGACGCAGTTCATGTCGCTGGATGACGCGCAGATCTACGTCGCCCACATCAAGGTCAGAACCGGGCGCTACCCCATTCTCTACGTCAATCACAACACGGCGCGATACATAGCCGACCATCGCGGCACCTATCCGCTGCTGTCGCGGCTGCCCTTGTGGTATGCGCGCTACAAGCCTGATGTCAAAGGCACTTTTCCACTCGGCAACTGGGACAATTATGCCATCTGGCAGTTCGCTTCTTCAGACAATTGCTCGGAGAAAAGCTGCCCCTATCGCGTGCCGGGCACGCTCACCGATATCGACGTCAATGTCGTGCCGATGACGAAGATTCAGCTTGCCAAGATCTGGCCGCAAGGTGATCTCCTGCCGGCCAAACCCCTGCCCGCGCCGGACGTGACGATCGCGCTCGCACAGATGTGCAGCGGGCCGCGGCAGACGCTCGTTTCGCTCATGGCCGACGTCGACCCAGTCGTCACTGCCTCGACCCCGCAATCGAAGCCGGTCGAGATCAACGAGCTGAATTACCAGGATTTCTAGAGTATCTTCGCTTTTCCTCGAATCGCGAAAACGCTCTATCTTCTTGTTTGTTTACGCATTCCGGACGGAAAACCGCTGCGTACCTGGAAATGTTCTACGCCTCGATCTGCACATCCGTCTTCGGGCGCGAACAGCAGGCGAGGATGTAGCCCTCGTCGATTTCGTCATCGAGGATGCCGCCATTGTGGCTCATCTCGACTTCGCCGGAGAGCTTCATGACCCGGCATGTGCCGCAAAGACCGGATTCGCAGGCCGCGCCGATGCGCACGCCGGCGCCACGGGCCGCCTGAAGCACGGTCTGGCCCGCTGCGCAGACGACATCCTTGCCGGCCATGGTGAAACGGATCGTGGTTGCGGCCTCGCCCGATGCATCATCGGAAACCTCTGCGAGCGGTGTCGCCGCATTGGCCGGCTGGAAGCTTTCCTGATGGTAGCGCGACATGTCGAAGCCATGGGCTTCGAGCATGGAGCGCACGGCGTCCATGAAGACTTCCGGGCCGCAGCAGAAGATCGTCCGGTCCATGAAATCCGGCGCCAGCAGACCGATCTTCGCCTTGTCGATGCGGCCCTTCAAACCCGACCAGAGATCGGTGCGGCCGCAACCCTCGACGATGAAGCCGAGGTTGAGGTTCGGCATGAAGCGGGCGAGATATTCGAGCTCGGAACGGAAGATGATATCCGTCGGGCTGCGCGAACAGTTGACAAAGGTAATGTCAGACAGTGGTGCGATATCGGACATATACCGCGTCATCGCCATCATCGGCGTGATCCCGGAGCCGGCCGAGACGAAGAGATATTTCTCGCCGGGATGGCGGATATGGCTGAAATCGCCGAGCGGGCCGAAAGCCTTGATGCGCATGCCGGGCTTCAGGTTCTCGAACATCCAGCGCGTGCCGATGCTATCCTTCTGCGCTTTCACCGTCACGGCGACCGAGAAGGGCCGCGACGGCGTCGACGACAGCGTATAGGTGCGCATGACCGGCTCCGGAGCCGTCGGCAGCTCCAGCGTCACGAACTGTCCCGGCAGATAGCGGAACCAGTTGTCCTTGTCGGAGCGGAACGTGAAGGTCATCACGTCGGGCGCTTCGGGCGTTGCCGAAAGGCATTCGAGCACATGCTGCCTGTCATTCCAGGGCTGCATCTGGTCGAGGTGTCGATGCGGGTAGGAGACGGTCATGTTCATACTCAGGCAACCGCAGACAGCTTGGCCTGGTCGCCCTGCAGCCGGTTGATCATGAACGTCGTGTACCATTCGACGAACTGCATGACTCCCCCTTCATGGACCTCCGAATAGGGACCGGGCTCATAGGCCGGCGAGCGGATGCCGAAGGCGTTTTCCTCGACGATGCGACGGTCCTGGTCGTTGGTTTCGGTCCAGACGTGGGTCAGCTCTTCCAGATTGTAGTCGACACCTTCGACGGCATCCTTATGGACGAGCCACTTCGTGGTGACGGCGGTTTCCTCGGCGCTGATCGGCAGGACACGGAAGGAAATCGCGTGGTCGCCGAGCATGTGGTTCCACGTCGTCGGGTAGTGGAACAGCAGCATGGTGCCGATGCCGTTGATCGTCACGTCAGATGAAAGCGGCCGCCTGACGGCATTCTGGCCGGACATGGTGTAGCTCTCGGCCCCTTCGATCAGCGGCATGCGGGCGGCGCGGAACTGTCCATCCGGCGAGATCTTGAACTCGCTCGGCAGGCCGGCAGCTTCGCAGCGCTGCCAGTGTTCAGCGATAACGGGGTCATTCATCGCGCCCTGCACGCCGGTGACGGTCGGAGCTTCCGGGAAGGTGCGGCAAAGTTCGGGGTGATTAGCCGCGCAATGGTAGCATTCGCGGTTGTTTTCCCAGACGAGTTTCCAGTTGCCCTTTTCGATAATGGTGCTCTGGAAGGCGACCTTGGCTTCGCTGATGCGATGCGGCGCCATGTAGGGCTCGATCGTCGCACGAACCGGGGCGAAATCGGGAGCGTTCTGCGCGAGGCAGATGAAGATATAACCGCCGACGCTTTCGCAGTGAACCGGCTTCAGCGAATACTGGCTCTTATCGAAATCCTCCGCCATCTGGCGGGCAAAGAGCAGCGAGCCGTCAAGTTCGTAGGTCCACTGATGATAGGGGCAGACGAGCTTTGCCGAGGAGCCGCGCTCCGTCGTGCAGACGCGTGAGCCGCGATGGCGACAGCTATTGTGGAAAGCGCGGATGACCTGATCGCGGCCGCGGACGATGACGACGGGATAATCGCCGATCTGGACAGTGAAATAGTTGCCCGCACGCGGCACTTCGCAATCGTGGCCGATGAAGAGCCAATCGCGATAGTAGATCGTCTCCATGTCGAGCTTGAAGTAATCCTGATCGGTGTAGAAGGGTTGCTCCAGGCTGAAACCCGTCCGGTGGTTCTTCAGTTGCCGCAGAACTTTGCTGCCGATGTCCATTTGCCTATCCTTAGCAGTACCAGGAGGCGGGCAAAGGACATGCACGGCCGATTGGGAGCGGCCAAAAGCAATGTCCCGACCACCCGCCGCGGTCAGTAAACCTATGTGCCCAAGGCTGGTTTCCGGGCTCTGGAGCGGCCCTGTTTCCAGAGCCCCATGGCACCTTCCCAGGTCGATCGACCCAGTGGCTTTATCCGCCATGCCTCACTCCACCACCGTTGCGGGGGCAGCGCCGGATTTTGACCGGCTTCCCAATTCTCCGTCTCCCTAGCGGACGGCACCTTGAGATTGATGGCATCATAGCTCCCGGCTCCGCCAGCCGCTGCGCTGCAATGCGACATCGGCTCCGAAATTGACGACAGGCGAAACGGGGCGCCGGGACGGTTGCATATCATGAAGATATTGGAAGGTGATTCAATCATTTAGTCGCCCGCGCGAAAGCTGGCCTGAGCATCGCATTTGCATTCTGCTAATGACGCTTTATTCTGATTGCGACAAGCCCGCGAGCGGCCGCTAATCAGGAGAATAAGTGGGCGGCGGAGAGCGCCTGCAGAGTCGGTAGCGGTAGTCTTGGCTCAGGCGCGATCAAGCTCGGCTCAAGCTCCGTAATCCATCATGTTCCCCAAAGAGTTTTATAGCGAGATCCGGCATGGCCAAACTCAGATATTTCGACGCTGGGAAGCCCGCCGAGCCCGAACCGGCGCCACCGGTATCGACGACGGGCTACAGCGAATTCCTGCGCACCGGCCGCATCAACCGCAACAGACCACATTGGCTGGCGGAAGAGCGGGAATATCTTACCCATGAGCAGGTGGCTGTGCGCACGGCACAGAAGCTCAGGGATGCCGGCGAAAAGACCCATGACCGGCTCAACAGCTTCCACAAGTCCATCCGCTTTCCGAAGCTCATCTTTCACCACACGCTGAAGGACACGCCGCATCTCGGCTACTGCCACGTCACCGCGGCGCGGACGCAGTTCGCGCATTACGAGGACGTGAACTGGGCTTTCTATATTGCCAATTTCTTTGCCCGCATCGGCCAGGAAGAGAACTTCTTCGAAGACATCAGCCTCAAATATTCGCGGATGTATTTCGCCGTCGCCATCCACCCGGACAAGGACACGGAAGACAAGAAGCTGACGATCAATCGTGACGTCAGAGGCAATGGCGTCCTGTTCCACACCCACGATCCGCAGATCGCCATCCGCAATGTTCTCTTGCTCGGCGCCCGCAACGAGCAGCTTCGCGACATTATTCGCCAGCTTTGACGATTGATCCGAAAACTCGAAGAGCATAAGAAACGGCCTGAACTGCAAGCAGGCAGGCCATGGCACGACACATAGACATTCTCGAACATCCGCAAACGGCGATCGAAGTCGCGACAGCGACTCTCGCAGAGGGTCTGCCGATCGGGCTGCCGACGGAGACGGTCTATGGTCTTGCCGCCGATGCTACCAATCCAGCCGCCATTACCCGGATCTATGAGACGAAGGGCCGTCCGCGCTTCAATCCACTGATCTGCCATATGAGCGATCTCGCCATGGCCGAACGCTATGCGGTCTTCGATCCTACCTCCCGTAAATTGGCGGAAGCTTTCTGGCCCGGCCCGCTGACGCTGGTGCTACCGCTGAGACCCGACAGCGGCATCCATCCGCTGGCGACTGCCGGGCTCGACACGGTCGGCATCCGCGTGCCGCAAGGCTTTGCCGGCGATCTGATCCGCGCCTTCGGCCGTCCGCTTGCCGCGCCGAGCGCCAATACTTCGGGCAAGATCAGCGCCACAAGCGCCGATCATGTGAGTGAAGACCTCGGGGAGCGGATCACGCTCATCCTCGATGCCGGCGCCTCAGTCGTCGGCGTGGAATCGACCATCGTCAAGGTCGAGGATGGCGAGATGCGTCTGCTGCGGCCCGGCGGGCTGGCGGCAAGCGAGATCGAACGAGTGGCCGGCAAGGCGCTGAAGCGCAAGAAGAAGGCTTCAGCTGCCATCGAGGCGCCCGGCATGCTCGCTTCGCATTATGCACCGGGCGCTGCCGTGCGGCTCGACGCGACTGAGGTTTCCGCGAACGAAGCGCTGATCCGCTTTGGAACACCAGATATTCCCGGCATCGAAAAGGCTATTGCCGTACTGGATCTGAGCGCCAGCGGCGATCTTTCGGAAGCTGCCGCAAACCTTTTCGATTTCATGAAGCGCGCCGATGCCACCGGCGCGACAACGATTGCTTTCTCGCATATTCCCGACGAGGGCCTCGGCGAGGCCATCAACGACCGGCTGCGCCGCGCCGCCGCGCCCAGAGAATAAATCAGCCATCGGCAAAGGACACGCCATGAGCAGCTCCGTCCCCTCTTCCGACCTTCTCGATCGCTTCGCCGCCATCGTCGGCGAAAAGCATACCGTACGGGACCCAGCGGAACTTGCACCGCATCTGGTGGAAAATCGCGGACTCTATCACGGCGCCTCGCCCATGTTGCTGAAGCCCGGCTCGGTGGAAGAGGTTTCGGCCATCCTCAAGCTTGCCAGCGAAACCGGCACGGCGATCGTTCCCCAGACCGGCAATACCGGCCTTGTCGGCGGGCAGACGCCGCGCGAGGGTGGTTCCGACATCATCCTCTCGCTGGAACGCATGAACCGTATCCGCGATATCGATCCGGTCGGCAACACCATGATCGTCGACGGTGGCTGCATTCTCGCCGATGTTCACAAGGCTGCGGCCGAGCATGGCCGCATGTTTCCGCTTTCGCTTGGCTCCGAAGGCTCCTGCCGTATTGCCGGCAATCTTTCCACCAATGCCGGGGGTACGGCCGTTCTCGCCTATGGCAACATGCGCCAGCTCTGCCTTGGCCTTGAAGTCGTGCTGCCCACGGGCGAGATCTGGAACGGACTACGCCGTCTGAAGAAGGACAACACCGGCTACGACCTGCGCGATCTTTTTATCGGCGCGGAAGGCACGCTCGGCGTCATCACCGGCGCGGTGCTGAAGCTTTTCCCGCAGCCGCTTGGCCATCAGGTGGCCTTTGCCGGCCTGCAATCGGTCGATGACGCGCTGACTTTATTCAAGAATGCCTCCAGCCTCTGCGGCACGGCACTGACTGGTTTCGAGCTGATGCCGCGCATCGGCGTCGAGTTCACCACGCGGCATATTCCGGGCGTGCGCGACCCGCTCGACACAGCCCATCCCTGGTATGTCCTGATCGATATTTCCACCTCGGATTCGGCTGAGACCGCCGAGCGGATGATGACGGCGCTGCTCGAGCAAGGCTATGAGGCCGGACTGATCCAGGATGCGACCATTGCCAGCTCGGAAGCGCAGCAGAAGGCCATCTGGCATATGCGTGAGAGCATGTCGGACGCACAGAAGCCGGAAGGCGGCTCGATCAAGCACGATGTTTCCGTGCCGGTGGCGCAAATCCCGCAATTCATGGCGGAAGCCGAAAAGGCCGTTGTCGGTGCCATGCCGGGCGCGCGTGTCTGCGCCTTCGGCCATATGGGCGACGGCAATATTCACTACAACATCTCGCAGCCCGTCGGCGCCGACAAGGCGGAGTTCATCGGCCGGTGGCGCGAGATGAACAAGATCGTGCATGGTCTGGTGCTACAGCATGGCGGCTCGATCTCGGCCGAGCACGGCATCGGCCAGCTGAAGCGCGACGAGCTTGCTTCCATCCGCTCGGAGATCGAAATCGACCTGATGCGCCGGATCAAGACGGCTTTCGATCCGGCAGGCATCATGAATCCGGGCAAGGTCCTCAAGGTCTGAGGCTCAAACCGTCACGACGACCCGCTCCGAAGCAAAGCAGCCAATCTGGCAGGAAATCACATTGCCATCGGCATCGATGTCTTCGCCGGCATAGGCAAGCACTGGCGCGAGGCGCGATTGCTGCAGCAGACGGGCTTCCGCTTCAGTCGGCATGCGCGCGGTGATGTCGGTGGAGCGTCGCCAATAGTCGGCCACGCCATAATCCTTCAGCGCCGCCGTGAATGAGCCCATTACGGTGAATTTCTCTGCCAAACCGGGGAAGCGCTTGGCCGAGCAGCTGCGCATCACGACCGAGACGGGAAGCGCATCGGCATAGGCTACCAGGCACATTTCCAGCACCGCCTCGCCCGGCTGAAGATTGAGCCGCGTGGCGATATCGGCAATTGCCGGAACTTCCCTGGCCGAGACAACCTTGCGCGTGAGGTTCGCATCCGTCGCGGTCAGATCCTTGGTGAACCGTACCTTGTCGCCCAACTGGAAACGAACGGGCATATCGGCACGGACATAGGCGCCGCTGCCGCGCGCCACGCGCAACAAGCCCTCCCCTTCCAGCTCTGCGATCGCGCGCCGCATCGTCACCCGGGAGACACCGAATTGTTCGGACAAAGCGCGCTCGCCCGGCAGCCGGCTGCCGGGCGCATGCGTGCCCGTATCGATGGCATTTCTCAGCTTCGCGGCAACGGCCGCCCAGCCTCCCGCAGCCCTTACGCCTTTGTCCTGTCGATTTTTCTCTTCCATCACCAATCTGTCAGCTTGAAATTGGTATATACC
Organism: Martinezella dioscoreae; assembly: GCF_009176305.1. Classification (GTDB taxonomy): domain Bacteria; phylum Pseudomonadota; class Alphaproteobacteria; order Rhizobiales; family Rhizobiaceae; genus Rhizobium; species Rhizobium dioscoreae. The sequence continues at coordinate 499,381 of NZ_BLAJ01000003.1, forward strand.
AATTTATAAAGATCCAGATCGTTTATGGAAGGGTTCGGCATGGGCGACAAGCGGATATATGTCACGTCAGTCAGCAGCAGCGGCGTTCACGCGTTCAGCAAGCAGACCAAGGATTACATTCAGCTGCTAACGGGGCTCGGCGTCGAAGGCGATGCGCATATGGGGGTGACGGTGAAACACCGCTCTCGTGTTGCGGTCGATCCGACCCAGCCGAATCTGCGCCAGGTGCACCTCATTCAGGAAGAGTTGTTCGACGAGCTCACTGAAAAGGGTTTTTCCGTTTCGCCGGGTGACATGGGCGAGAATATTGCCACCCGAGGGATCGATCTGCTTTCTCTGCCGCAAGGCACGCGCCTGCATATCGGCGTTGAAGCGATCGTCGAGGTGACGGGCTTGCGCAATCCCTGCAAGCAGATCGACAATTTTCAGAAAGGCCTGCTGCATGCCGTGCTCGACAAGGATGCCGATGGCGGGTTGGTCCGCAAGGCGGGCATCATGGGCATTGTATCGAGGGGCGGCCGTGTGCAGCGCGATGACGAGATCCGCGTCGAGTTGCCGCCGCTGCCGCATGTGAAGCTTGAGCGGGTTTGACAACAAATCGAGCTGATGCTCCGCACAGCGAGAAGTCGGTTCTGAGTGCGCCGAGCCTATGATACCCCCCTCTGTCACTTCGTGACATCTCCCCCACAAGGGGGGAGATTGTTGGGAGTATGTCGCACCGCTTCGTCAGGTCATCGCGCTTCGGTTTCTGCGGGCGGGATATTCGTTTGCGGCGACAAAGTGCTACGGGCCGCCAATCTCCCCCCTTGTGGGGGAGATGTCACGAAGTGACAGAGGGGGGTGCGCACTCTCCGCAACAACCGCGGCAAGCGTCATCCCCCAACTATATCAATCGAAATCCTCATTGCCCGAATTGCCGCCACCATTGCGGTTGCCGGAGATGATCTCGCGTTTGCCGACATGGTTGGCGGGGCCGACGAGACCGTCTTTTTCCATGCGCTCGACCAGCGATGCCGCGCGGTTGTAGCCGATGCCCAGGCGGCGCTGGATGTAAGAGGTCGAGCACTTCTTGTCGCGCATGACCACCTTGATCGCCTGCTCGTAGAGATCGTCGCCGTCTTCCGAGGCAATCGCGCCCTTGTCGAAGACGGCTGTGTCTTCTTCCTCGTCTTCTTCGTCTTCGTCGGCGGTGACCGTGTCGAGATATTCCGGACGGCCCTGCAGCTTCAGATGTGCCACGACCTTCTCAACTTCCTCGTCGGAGACGAAGGGGCCGTGGACGCGGGAGATGCGGCCGCCGCCTGCCATGTGCAGCATGTCGCCCTGGCCGAGGAGCTGTTCCGCTCCCTGCTCGCCGAGAATGGTGCGGCTGTCGATCTTCGACGTCACCTGGAAGGAGATGCGGGTCGGGAAGTTCGCCTTGATCGTGCCGGTGATGACGTCGACCGAGGGACGCTGCGTCGCCATGATCAGGTGGATGCCAGCGGCACGCGCCATCTGCGCCAGACGCTGGATCGCACCTTCGATCTCCTTGCCGGCGACCATCATCAGATCGGCCATTTCGTCAACGATGACCACGATATAGGGCATCGGCGTCAGGTCCATTTCCTGTTGCTCTTCGATCGGGGCACCAGTGCCCTTGTCGAAGCCGGTCTGGACCATGACGTGGATCGTCTCGCCCTTTTCCTTGGCGGAGGCAACGCGGCTGTTGTAGCCGTCGATGTTGCGCACGCCGAGGCGCGACATCTTCTTGTAGCGATCCTCCATTTCGCGCACGGCCCATTTCAGCGCCATGACGGCTTTCTTGGGATCGGTCACGACCGGGGTCAGCAGGTGCGGAATGCCGTCATAGACGGAGAGTTCCAGCATCTTCGGATCGACCATAATCAGGCGGCACTGTTCCGGGGTCATGCGATAGAGCAGCGACAGGATCATGGTGTTGATGGCGACGGACTTGCCCGAGCCGGTGGTGCCGGCCACGAGCAGATGCGGCATCTTCGCGAGTTCTGCGATAACAGGCTCGCCGCCGATCGTCTTGCCGAGGCCGAGCGCCAGCTTGTAGCCGCTCTTCTCGAAATCGGGCGAATCGATCATCTCGCGGAAATAAACCGTCTCGCGGTTGACGTTCGGCAGTTCGATGCCAATGACGTTGCGGCCCGGAACGACAGCAACGCGAGCCGAGAGGGCCGACATCGAACGGGCGATATCGTCCGCAAGGTTGATGACGCGCGAGGATTTGACGCCGGGCGCCGGCTCGAATTCATAAAGGGTGACGACCGGGCCTGGACGAACATGGATGATCTCGCCCTTGACGCCGAAATCCTCCAGCACGCTTTCCAGCAGGCCGGCATTCTGCTCAAGCGTTTCCTGCGTCATGATCACACCGGAACGAGCAACAGGCTCCTGCAGCAATTCACGCGGCGGCAGCTCGTATTCTCCATCGGCGGTGCGGGCAATCGGGCGCCATTCGGGCGGCGTCAGGGAGACGGGACGGCGCGGCGAGATCGGCGAAGGCGGCGCGTCGATCAAACGCTGAGCAGCGGCCTCGACGGCGGGAATGGTGGATATAGCCTTGGCAACCGGTTCAGCAGCGGCCGGAGCGGCGACCTTCGCCGGCATCGGTGCCACGACCATGACCGGAGCGGGGCGTGTTTCGACGGCCGGAGCGCTTTCAGCACCATAAACGGCGGTGACGAAGGCAGGCGGAACGAATGTCTCGGCTGAGGCCTCAACGACAGGCTGCGGCTCCGGCTGCAGCGCTTCCTCAGAAGCCGCCACAACTTCGATGACCGGAGCCAAAATGGCAGCCTCCAGCGCTGCGAGCTCGTCCATGGCAGGGTTGCTCAGATCTGCCGCCGGCTGGCTGGAAATGGTTTCGACTGGTGCTGGGACCTCTACTGACGGAGGCTGCACGGCAACGGGCTGCGGCGCGATGGCCGCTGCCGGGCGGCGGCACTCGACGACGCGGAACTTTGCGATGATCGATTCGGCATCGACTTCCGGCCTGGACGGCGCGGGCTGCTTCGGCTCACCCCTGAGGGCAGAAACGAACTCGCCGTCGAACGGCATCGCGTCCCAGAAAGCGAAATCGGAAAGATGGGCAAGACGCGACTCGACCACAGGCGCGGCTACGGACTCGGGAACACTTGACTGTACAGGGGAAGCATCCAGCGCGATCGCGGGAGCTTTCGAGAATGCGGTAGCGATAACGGTCATCTCCAATGCGTCCGGCTCGGTTGCCGGGGAATTCTGAATTACTGTCGGAATATAGCCTTCCACCGCCAGCGGCATGTCTTCGAGCGGTGGCAGATGGAACTCGTCCTGCCGCACGGGCGGGACGACAATGGCTGCAGCAGGTGCCGCAGGTGCTTCGGCCACAACAGGCGGCTCCATCACCCGCATAGCGGCATGCGCGGAAGCCTGCGGCCGGATCTCGGGCTTCGGCTCGGCAGGCGGACGGCGGCTGATGATTTCGTTTTCGCGCGTGCGGGTAAAGCGCACGTTCGGCCCCATCAGGAAGGCATTCTGCCAACCTGGAGACGCGAGATCTTCCGCAGAGATCCCCTGCGGCAGAACCGGCATTTCCTGTTCGCTCGTAACCGCAGCGGCCTGCAACGCCTCTACAACGGGCGGTGGCGCAGCGGCGGTGCGCTTCCTCACCTCGTCGGCAAGGCGCTTTTCCTCGGCCCGGCGCTGCTCTTCGGCCTTGCGCTTGGCTTCGCGGGCATTGCGAATCTTCTCTTCCAGAAACGCGCGGCGAGCAGCAATCTGCTCGGCCCGGCGGGCCTCTTCGGCCGCCTGCTCCGGGTCGAGATCCCCCTCCGGCTGGACGCCTTGCGAGGCATTGGAAAGTGTCGTTCGGGAAAGACGCATGAGACCTGCAACCCAGTCATTGATATTGCCGTTGGCTTCTCAAATCGAATAGGGCAAGGATGGTTAATAAGTTCCTTCCTGCCGTTGTGGAAAGCTGCCATTCCACACCCGAAAAACACGTCCGAATATGCTCAGAAACCCTGCGAAAACAAGGGTATGGCAAGCCCCTGCCGCGCGGAAGCGCAACGGGGAGACAGGTTAGATTTTTTGCGGGACCTGTTATCGCGACGAGGACAGCTGCGCGATGGAAAGCAGCGTATCGGCGCTGATGCCGGAGCTCGACGACGAGCCCGTGAGAATCGATAGCGCCGGCGATGTCGAGGAGGTCGTATTGTTCTCCATGTCATACATCGCGGAGAATCGCTGTAGCAGCTGATTGACCTTATCCGGGTCCTGCAGATCGCTCACATTGACGAACTTGCTCAGCATGCTGGCCTGGGTATCGACATCCATATTGGAGATCGAGCTTGGCAGGTTGTAGGTGGTGGTGATGACCTCATAAAGCGCCGAATCGCCCATAATGTCATAGATCGAGTTGATATCGGACGCCTTGCGCTGGAAGTAGAGCGCTAGTCGCACGCCGGGATTGGTCTCGCCTTGCTGATCTTCCAACGTTTGATGCAGAAAGAGATCATTGGTCGCCGCAAGGGCGCCCTGGTTTTGCGCGGTGCCGAGCTTGCTGTCGGTCAGGTTGCCGTCGGTGCCGAAATTGAACGCCTCGACGATGCTCTTGAACTTGGCGCCATCGGTCGTGTTGATGAAGCTCTTCGAATCGGACGGATCGGAGGCGAAAGCCTTCTTCAGCGTCGCCGTATCGACCGTCTTCGGATCGATGCCACTGGCCGTCAGGATGAAATTCGTAAGCTTGCTGTCGGCCAGGAGATCCGTGACGCTGGTCACCTTGACGATATTGGTGGCGAAATAGGTGCCTGCGGTTTTGGCATCGCTGGTGGCTTTGGTCAGTTCCGCGCCCGACAGCCCCGCCGTAGTGCGGCTGGAATATTCCGAGATATAGCTGTTGATCTGCGTTTGCGACAAAGACTGCACCGGCGCCTTCAGATTGCCTTTACTGTCGAAATTGAAGGCCTTGGCAAGCGCGGTAAAACGAGAGTCCTTGAGCGAGTTGACATAGCTCTTCGGATCGTAGGGATCGCTTTCGAGAATCTTCGTCAGCTGAGACTTCGTGACTTCGTTCTCGCCGATGCCATAGGCACGCAGCGCCATCTGATAGAGTTCCGGCGCACTGTCGTTGGAGGTATCACTGTCGGACGTATTGCTCGCAAAGAAATCCTTGATGGTCTTCACGTCAGCGATGCGGTTCTTGTAGTTGTTGACCGCATCCGTGGTCAGGGTCGATTGCGACGACTGGTAATTGCTCATATAGGCCTTTGAGGCCGCGTCGATCTCAGACTGGGACTGCGCGATCTGGCCGGAAGCAAGTGTCCCGTCCGACTGGAAATTGAATTGGGAGACGACGTCGGTCAAACCGAAGATGGCGGCGGTCGTCGAATCGCCGAAGGCGTTCTTGAAGACGACGGCTGGCGTCGTCGGATCGATGCCATATGCCGTCTTGATGTAATCGAAAAGGCGCGTGTCCGATGTCAGCTGGTCGACCGACGTGATGGAGCCGATATGATTCTTGTAATAGAGATCGTTGTCGGTTGCGCCGGCGCTCGTCGTGAACGAGGGCACGGTGGAATTGTAGGCGCTCATCACATCGGCCTGCTGGCTGAGCGTCTGCGGCCCTCCGGGATAGTTCGTGGTGTAGCCTGCCGTGGTGGCGCTTATCTGGTCAGATGTCTGTGCTTGTGAACCGGATGCGACGGTGCCGTCGCTCTGGAAGTTGAATTCCGCCATGACGGCGGTCAGCCCGTTCGAACTTGCGGTGCTGGCATCCTTGGCCGAAGCATTGAACTGGTCTGCCGTAATGTAGGACGGAATATTGAATGCCGTCTTGACGTACTGGAACAGCTGCGGATTGGACGTCAGCTGATCGACCGAGGTGACGCTGCCGATATTGGCCTCGTAATAGGCCGTGTCGCCGTCCGGCGTCGATGTCTTGACCGTGCCATCGGCATTGAAATTGAATTCCGCCACTAGGGCCTTGTCGGCAGTGCCGCCATTCTGATTGACGTAGCTGTTCGGATCGCTGAGATCGCTCGTCAGCATCTGCTTCAGAGCCGAATTCGACACATAGGTCGGGTCGATACCGTAGGCCTGCAGCACATAATTACGCAGGCGGGTATTACCGAGCAGGTCATCGACCGTCTTAACCGAGCTGATATTCTGGCTGTAATAGGTCGTTTCGGTCGCCGCCGACGTCTCCTCATTCGTAAAGGATTGTTGGTAAAGCCCGATGAGGTCGTCTTCCTGCGTGCTGGTTTGTGCCGTATTCGTCGTACCCGTCGCGCTCGTGCCGAAATTGAACGCCGCAGCGAATTCTTTGTAGCGCGGATCGGTGAGCTTATTGGCGAAACTGCTGGAGTCGCTGAGGTCGCTGGTCAGGACCTGTTTCATAAAGGCCTTGGCATAAGTCATGTCCGAAAGCCCGTAGGCTTCCATTGCGTAACTGTATAATTGATAGTCATTCAGGAAGCTGTCGACGTCAGTTACTTTGCCGATATTGGCGTTGTAATAGTCGATCAAACGCTTGTTTTGCGACTGCTGCGCCACCTGGTTGAGTGAGGTCGCCATATCTCTGGTTGCGATCGTATAACCAAGATAAGTGGAAATCATCAGCAGAATCCCAATAGATCTCTAATAAAGGGGGCGAATCTGGCTGACATTATTTCATACAAACCTTACCTGAGACTTACACGCACTCACCTTATGCGTGCACTATACTGACGCACCACCCTGCCCTGTGTTCACCTTATGGAAACCCTGATGCATTCGAGTTTGCTAACCATTTGAGGACGCAAAGTTTTCTTAACCTCGATTTTTAAGCTGTCTGGAAGGGACGGCGCCTAATCTGCCCAACAACGAGAGGACAAAAGTTCTCCGAGAGAAGACCGGAACAACCGGCTCTCAGGTAAAGCAAGGGTAGAAAAATCGATGACTAATACCGTCCTGAAGCCCGACTGGGCTGGAACCACACTGCGGCTTGATCCGGCGCGCTTCCCGCAACAGGTCAGCTACGCCATGCGAGGTGCCGAAGGTGATGTCACCATTACGATCGACGAGCGCGGCGCAGTGCTGCGCAAGATCCTGCCGTCCAGCGGCCTGCCGCTGTCCGTTGCCTTGCCCAAGCGTGCATTCCAGGGTGTAGCCGCCCGCGCCATAGATCACGGCGACGGCGAAGTCACCGTCACGCTGGAACTGCATCACTCCGATCCGGACCTCTGCATCCCCCTTCTCGTGGCCCACGATTTGAGCGACATCGCCGCCGACTGGCGCTCCTGGTCGGAAGCCTTCCGTATTCCGATGCTGATGATCGAAGCCGACGGCGTGGCCCGTCCGCTGGAAGAACATCTCGGCGGTGTCCGCTCGCAGGACAGCCAGCCGCGTCGCCGCCATTCCTATTTCGCAAATCGCCGCCCACGCTTCCTCGTGCGCCGCACGACCGGCAAGCTCGGCATCAAGATGAAAATCCAGGGTCGCGAGATCATCGCCAGACATTAAGCCGATAAGGCTTGAAACCGAATATCGGCAGAAACCGGCCGTGGGAAAACCGATTCCGCGGCCGAAATCTTATAGTATCAGCGAGCGCTCCATGATGATCGTTCGTTCATCGCCATGGAAACTCTCTCCGACAGCATGGAAGCCGAGCTTTTCGTAAAAGCCCTGCGCAGTGATCGACGAGGGGACGGACAGGGTGGTATTGCCACCTGCCCTCGCCGCCCGTTCGATTGCCGCCATCAGGTAGGCGCCAATGCCACGTCGCTGCGCGGAGGGAGAGACGAACACCGTGCGCACGACGGCGCGGTCAAGGCTCGCGGTGCCGACAATGCTTCCATCTTCGACCGCCACGAAGACCGTTCTGCTGCTCATGAGCCTGCGCACGCTAGCGGGACTAAAGCTTTCGGCAACGCGCGCGATGATATCGGGAGAATAGTCCCGTGCGTCGCTCTCGTGAAGTGCGGTCAGGATTACGACGCTGATCGCCTCGGTGTCCGCCTCTGAGGCCAGACGGATTTCGCATGCCATGACGCCCTCCTCTGGAACCTGATGCGGCGCATCCCTTCCTTCAGGGAGCAAGAAACAGGAACGACAGGAAAAGACCGGCGAAGATGATCAGCCCGACCCGATTGTTTGATTTGAAGAGGGCCAGGCATTGTGCGCCGTCGTTGATATCGAGCACGGCGATCTGATAGGCGAACATGCCGCCGGCGACGGCCAGGCCGAGATAGGCCAGCCAGCTTGTACCTGCGAGCGCAAAGGATAGCAGCATCAGAAGCAGGGTCGCTCCATAGAGTCCGACCAGCCAGAGGCGCGTCTGATCGCCGAAAAGCCGGGCGGTCGAGCGCACACCGATCAGCTCATCATCCTCCTTGTCCTGATGCGCGTAGATCGTATCGTAACCGATGGTCCAGAGGATGGCGGCGAGATAGAGCACGATCGGGGCAAGCGACAGGCTGCCGAAGAGACCCGCCCAGCCCATCAGGGCGCCCCAGGAAAAGGCAAGGCCGAGGAAGAATTGCGGCCAGTCGGTAAAGCGCTTTGCAAAGGGATAGAGCGCAACGATGCCGAGCGACAGGATACCGAGCACGACGGCAAACCAATTGAACTGCAGCAGCACCAGCAAGCCGACGAGAGCCTGCAATGCGATGAACACTTTGGCCTGAAGGCGCGTCACGCGGCCCGAGGGCAGCGGGCGCGAGCGGGTGCGCGCCACGGACATGTCGATCTCGTGGTCGACCAGATCGTTGTAGGTACAGCCGGCACCGCGCATCGCGACGGCGCCGATGAAATAGAGGGAGAGATGGCAGATCACCACGAAGCCGGGGGAGCCATGTCCCAGGGCGACGGAGGCATTGGCCGCAAGCGCGACGGACCAGAAGCATGGCCACATCAGGAGCTGCCAGCCGATCGGCCTGTCCCAGCGTGCAAGCTGGGCGTATGGCCAAAGCGTCGGGGGCAGAACGCGGTAGACCCAGTTGCCGGATGGCGCGTCAGCGACGCGCCCGTTGATGTCGCCTGTGTTTTGCATAGGCGAGTAGTAGTGATATCCGGCACCCGAGGTCAAGCGGCGAGGCCATAACGAGACATGACCTCGTCCGTTGCTCAGTTCATCGTGAAATTGAACTTGTAGCTGGCGGAAACCCCGATCAGCAGCTGGTTACGGTCGCCACGCTCGCGCACGAGGCTGCTGTCGGCAGCCGGGCCGGTGAGCCGGGTATATTCGAGGAAGGTGCTGGTGGTCCAGTTCTGCGAGGCCTTCCAGGTCAGTGCGCCGCCGAAACCGACGGATTTGATACCGCCGCCGGGCTTGTAGCCGCTGAGGCCGGAGGCAGCCGATTCGCGCGCATTGACGCCATAATAGGTGTCGAAATAGTCGCTGCTGGCGAGCGTCATGCGTGGACCGGCCGAAGCGCGAAGCTCCGGTGTGATGTCGGTAAAGGCATCCACCGCGGCATCGGCGACGACGCCGCTATGGGCGCGAATGCCCTGGCGAACTTCGACGCGGGCGCGCAGCCAATCCGTGGGATAGGCCTCGGCAAAGCCGCCGGCTTCCACACCCCACTTGACCTTCTTCAATCCCCTCAGCTCGTGCCCATCGCTGCTGTCGCGGCTCGGTACGAACTTGCCCACGATGCCGACGCGGAATGCATCGCTTTCGATCAGGGCGAAGGAGGGATTGTCGTTGCGCGAGGAAAAGCGCGGGCCAGGACCCTGCCGGCCGATGGATACCAACGGCGACCATTGCAGCTTGTTGTGCTTGCCGCCTTCGAATTTCGGTGCAGAGAAACCGGCCGCACCGACGCTTAGGTACCAGTCACCCGACCACAAATGCTGGCCGTCGCCCGCCTCAGCAGCGCCGGCATAGGCGATAGCGGAGAGGCCGCCAATGAAAAGGAACCTTAACTTTGCAAACACAACGAAACTCCATGATACGCAATACAAGGGGCCGGAGGACCCGAAAGTTGCCTCAAATTATGCGGATCGCGTTACCGCTCCCTTAACCACAAGACGGAGAATTTGGCGGAGGGACAAATGAGAACGTCGGCACATGCTGCCACGCCACTAGCGTATAAGCCGTCTGACTCTCACATCGCCTACTAAAAGTGCATCGCCAGCCTTGACGGAGAGAGTTTAGCTGCCAAACTGCCATTTATTGGTGTGCCCTGAATCAATTATTGGCGAGGCAATTTGGATCAAAGGCATTTCTTCGGAAGCTCCGAGACGGAGAAGAAACTCGACTGTCTCCGGCGGTATCTTACTGCCTATTCAACAGCGCTCCAGAACAAGCAGTTCGCCCGCATCTATATCGATGCGTTCGCAGGAACAGGTAGTCGGACAGAGACAAAGGCGGTGCTGCCTTTCATGGGCCACGGCGAGGAGACAACCGTTGAAATTTCTACTCCTGGGAGCGCAAGAATTGCTCTGGAGACCAGTCCATCATTTCATCATGTACTTTTAATCGAAAAGGACCCTGAGCGCGCTGCCGTTCTAAAGACCGTCTTGAACGAATATCCTGGTGCTCGGGGGCATGTTCGAACTGGCGACGCGAACACGATCGTTCAACGCGTGTGCGCACGCTATGATTGGCACCGCGAACGAAAGCGGGGCGTTGTTTTTCTTGATCCTTACGGAATGGAGGTATCTTGGGACACCGTCGAAGCCATCGCAGAAACGAGAGCATTGGATTGCTGGTATTTCTTCCCATTGTCAGGTTTGTATCGCAACGCGCCCAAGGATCCGGACCGCTTGGACGCGGGTAAGGTCGCGATATTGAACAGGGTATTCGGTACTGCCACATGGCGACAGGATTGGTATGAGCTGAACGCGCGTCAATTCGATATTTTCGGCGAATTGATTGTTGAAGAACGTCGGACATTTGACGTTGATCGGATCGAGGAATGGGTCGGTGACCGCCTTCGTTCTGTTTTCAAGGGAGGCGTCCTAAAGCCAATGCGGTTGTACCATCCAAATGGCGCTCCGATGGCGTCCCTCTTCTTCGCGATCGCAAACCCCAACAAAGCTGCCGTCAGGTTGGCGACCGAGATCGCTGGTCACATACTCAAGCGCGGCATTTGATCCCAAGTTTGGTGCCGGTATGTCCTTCCGGTCGCTTTTTTGTTTTTTCCGCCCCACTGCTTGAAAAAGAACGCAGCGTCGGCATCGCTGCACATGTCAAAGATTTCGTCGATCCATGTGGGATCCAAAGGCCGGGCATTCGGGCCTGACTCACCTCCGACTATTGCCCACTGAATTCCCGTTAGCGAACCGCGTGCAACCGAACCAATGAGAGGTTCGAACGAGACGAAACGAATTGCCGCCGGTATTGATCGGAGGTCATCCAACCGGTGAAGCACCCGATCATCTTCCACGCTCGTACCGAGCCAAACATTGGGCAGGGTCCGGAAATCATTGAGTAAGATTTCTTTCATGCGGTCCGGTCGCTTGGTCAGGATCTGATATGTGTGTCGTTCGGTCATCGCCATGACATCCCAGACTTTTCGAATAAAGTCGATTGGCACATCTGGATGGAACAGATCGGACATAGAGTTGACAAAGACGTTCCGAGGCTTCGACCAGGTTTCAGGAATGCAAAGCGCTGCCTCGTCAACACGGACTTCCCCGGTCCATTTTGCGCGGCCGCCGCTTTTCCGCGTCAATCCGCGATACTTCTCCAATCCCATGGCATCAAGCCGGGCGGCCATCCGCATAGCGTAACAGTTGGTGCACCCGGCACTCATGACCGTGCAGCCGGCCACCGGGTTCCACGTAGTATCGGTCCATTCGATTGATGTATCTGCCATGATCTCATCCTCGGTCTAGCGGCTGGAATACATCAGAAAAGCGTTTAAGACCCGTTTCTCAAAGAGGCGCAGTATTTCTCTGCCCTATGTCCGGCTGTCTAGTTCAGCATGCAAGGCTGCCTGTAAACTGGCAAAACAGAATCTTCCTAAAACGTCACCTTCTCCAAAGGTGCGCGCCCTGCCTCGAATTCCTTCAGCTTCGCCTCGCGTTCCGCGATGTAATTGCGGTTGTCGGGGACGGCGAACTGGTTCTTGGTGATCTGGAGCTGCATGATGAAGAGCTCATCCCAGCGGAAGCCCATTTCGGAGCCGGCCAGATAGAACTCCCACATGCGGAAGAACTTCTCGTCGTAAAGCGCGACGGCATCGGCCTTGCGCGCCACGAAGCGGTTGCGCCAGTGCCTTAGCGTATAGGCATAGTGCATCGGCAGGGTCTCGACATCCCGCGTGAGCAAGCCGGCCTTTTCCAGCGGCGGCGTGGTCTCGCCGATCGACGGAATGTAGCCGCCGGGGAAAATATACTTTTCGATGAAGGCGTTGGTGGCAAAGCTCGGCTTCGGGCGGGCAATGGAGTGCAGCAGCATGACGCCGTTATCATCAAGCAGCTCCGAAACCTTGCGGAAGAACTTGCCGTAATCGCCGATGCCGACATGCTCGAACATGCCAACCGAGACGATACGGTCGAATTTCTTGCCGGACATGTAGCGATAGTCCTGCAGTTCGAAGCGGACGCGATCGGAGAGGCCACGCTTGGCCGCCCGCTCACGCGATACCTTGAGCTGCTCTTCGCTGAGCGTGATACCGGTCACGTCGAGGCCGGGATAGGCCTCGGCGAGATACATGGCCATACCGCCCCAGCCGGAGCCGATTTCCAATACCTTCTGGCCGGGCTCGACCAGCAGTTTGGCAGCGATGTGCCGTTTCTTGGCGACCTGCGCTTCATCCAGGCTGATGCCAGGCGGATTGAAATAGGCGCAGGAATATTGCCAGTCCTCATCGAGGAAGAGGTCGAAGAGCTTCGCTGAGAGATCGTAGTGATGCGCAACATTGTGCTTGTTGCGATTGATCGGCGAGCGGCTCTTGATCTGCTGCCAGGCGATACGACCGATCAGCAGCGCCGCCATGCGGAAGTCGAAGACCTCATTGGTGGTATTCTGCTTCACCAGCGACAGGAATTCGTAAATGTCGCCCTGCTCCAGGATGAAGCGGCCTTCCATATACATTTCGCCGAGCTTGAGCGTCGGATCGCGCGCGACGGCATCTTCAGCCTGCTGATCGGCAAACCGGACGGCTACCGTCTCTCCGGTTCCGTCGCCGACCACATGGGTCTCGCCGGATGCGAGCGTAAGCCTGAGTGAACCTTTACGGATGATTTTCTGGACGAGAGGAAAAAGGGTCGACGCCATGGACGCCTCGAATGTTATGACATGACATTAAGGCAACTTTAACGCCTCACAGCGTTGTGGCAAGCGCACCTTTCCACAGTCATTGGCACTCTGGCAACAACGCTGCCAGAGTGTGACATTCTTGCACGAAGTTCCGCTAAGTCCTTATTTTCGTTTGAGTGCATCGGCCAAGGCGGCGCCAAAACTACCCTGCTGCTCGGCCTTGGGACGGGTATTTCCCTTAACGCCAGCGTTGCGCGCACCACCCTGTTCGCGTGTATCCCGCCCGGACGGGGCCGCCACAGTGCTGCCATCTTTGCGCATGGAGAGGCCGATTCGCTTACGCTTTGCGTCGACTTCCACGACCCTGACCTTGACGACGTCGCCGGCCTTCACGACCTCATGCGGGTCCTTGATGAAACGGTCCGCCAGCTGCGAGACATGCACCAAACCGTCCTGGTGGACGCCTATGTCGACGAAGGCGCCAAAGGCAGCGACATTGGTCACGGTTCCTTCCAGCAGCATTCCCGGCTTGAGGTCGCTGATCTCGTTGACGCCCTCCGCAAAGGTTGCGGTCTTGAAGCTCGGACGCGGGTCTCGGCCCGGCTTTTCCAGCTCGGCGATGATGTCACGCACGGTCGGCAGGCCGAATTTGTCGTCGATGAATTGCCGGGGGTCGATAGCCTTCAGCGTTGCCGTATCGCCCATCAGCGTGCGGAGATCACGGCCGCAGGCAGCGACGATCTTCTTGGCCACACCATAGGCCTCCGGGTGCACCGAGGAAGCGTCGAGCGGCTCCTTACCATTCGGGATGCGCAGGAAGCCGGCGCATTGCTCAAAGGTGCGCTGGCCGAGACGGGCGACCTTCAGGAGATCACGCCGTGTCTCGAATGCGCCTTCGACATCGCGATGCTTAACGATGGCGTCGGCGATCGATGGCCCGAGGCCGGAGACACGGGAAAGCAGCGGCGCCGAGGCCGTGTTCAGGTCGACACCAACGGCATTCACCGCATCTTCGACCACGGCATCCAGCGAACGCGACAGCTTCTGCTGGTCGACATCGTGCTGGTACTGGCCGACGCCGATCGACTTCGGTTCGATCTTCACCAACTCGGCCAGCGGATCCTGCAGGCGGCGGGCGATGGAGACGGCGCCGCGCAGCGAGACGTCGAGACCGGGGAATTCAAGCGCAGCCGTTTCCGAGGCAGAGTAAACCGATGCGCCGGCTTCGGAGACGATGACCTTGGTCGGCTTCGGCGCCGGCAGTTCGGCCAGCATGTCGGCCACCAGCTTTTCGGTTTCGCGGCTGCCGGTGCCGTTGCCGATCGCGATCAGTTCGACCTTGTGCTTGCGGATGAGCGAGGCAAGTGCGGCCTGTGTGCCGCGCACGTCGTTCTTCGGCGGAAAGGGATAGACCGTCGTCGTCTCTAGCAGCTTGCCCGTACCGTCCACCACGGCGACCTTGACGCCGGTGCGGATGCCGGGATCGAGGCCCATGGTGGCGCGGGAACCCGCCGGCGCTGCCAGTAGCAGATCCTTCAAATTGCGGGCGAAGACGTGGATCGCTTCTTCTTCGGCACGTTCGCGCAGTTCGCGCATCAGGTCGAGCGACAGCGACATCGAAAGTTTGACGCGCCAGGTCCAGCTTGCGACTTCCGTCAGCCAGCGGTCGCCGGGCAGGCTGGCGCCGATATCATAGGCCGCAGTTATCATGCGCTCGACCGGCTTGTTGGGCGAGACGGCATCCGTATCAACCTCAATGGTCAGCGTCAGCACCTCTTCGTTCCAGCCGCGCAGCATGGCGAGCGCCCGATGACCGGGCGCTGTCGCCCAACGCTCCTGATGGGCGAAATAGTCGGAGAACTTGGCGCCTGCCTCCTGCTTGCCGTCGACGACAGCGGCCTTCAGCGTGGCATGGGTCTTCATATAATTGCGCAGCTTACCGAGCAGATCGGCATTTTCAGCAATGCCTTCGGCGATGATATCGCGCGCGCCTTCCAGCGCCGTCTTCACGTCAGGCACATCGGCCGTGATAAAGCCCTCGGCCAGCACCGTGGGATCCTTGGAGCGATCACCGAGGATCGTGTCGGCCAAGGGGCCGAGGCCGCGCTCCCTGGCAATCTCGGCGCGCGTGCGGCGCTTCGGCTTGTAGGGCAGATAGAGGTCTTCCAGCTCGGACTTGGTGGCGACGGTGCCGATCTTGGCCATCAACTCGTCGGTCATCTTGCCCTGGCTGGTGATGGATTCAATGATGGCCGCACGGCGAGCCTCGAGTTCACGCAGATAGACGAGACGTTCCGAGAGCGTGCGAAGCTGGGTATCGTCGAGGCCACCGGTTACTTCCTTGCGGTAGCGCGCGATGAAGGGCACGGTCGCGCCTTCGTCCAGGAGTTCGATGGCGGCCTTGGCTTGATCCGGGCGGGCATTGATCTCGGCGGCGATGGTTGCGGCAAGGGAACGGATATCAGCGGCCATGTGTCTCTCTGAACTGAACGAGCGTGATGGGACCATAAGCATGATCCCGCGGACATAAGAAGCGGTTTTCGCCACGCAACACGCTAATCCCGGCGCGGAGATGGCGTGGAGGGCGAAAGCCGTTTCCGCTTTAGCGGGATAAAAAGGCATGGCAATGTTGCCGGCCCTGCCTCCACAGGATTTGCCGCTTGACCTTTGGCTCAACCCCGCTTAACCGCGCAAAAGGACGCAACGAAAGGGCAAGCCATGAGAGTTCTGTTGATCGGATCGGGCGGACGCGAGCACGCACTGGCCTGGAAACTGGCGCAATCGCCCCTGATGACGGAATTCTACGCCGCACCCGGCAATCCCGGCATTGCCGAGCACGCGACGCTTGCGGCGCTCGACATCGACAATCATGACGCCGTTGTCGCCTTCTGCAAGGACAAGGCCATCGACTTCGTCGTGGTCGGCCCGGAAGCGCCTCTGGTCGCCGGCATTGCCGATGCGCTGCGCGCCGCCGGCATAGCCGTCTTCGGCCCTTCCGCGGCGGCAGCCCAGCTCGAAGGGTCCAAGGGTTTCACCAAAGATATCTGCGCCCGCTACAATATTCCGACAGGTGCCTACCAGCGCTTCAACAATGCGCCGAAGGCAAAAGCCTATGTCCGCGCTCAGGGCGCGCCGATCGTCGTGAAGGCGGATGGGCTTGCGGCAGGCAAGGGCGTCACCGTCGCCATGACCATCGACGAAGCACTTGCCGCGATCGACGATTGCTTCGAGGGCGCTTTCGGCGAGGCCGGGGCGGAGGTGGTGATCGAGGCCTATCTCGACGGCGAGGAGGCAAGCTTCTTCTGCCTTTGCGACGGCAAGCACGCGCTGGCGTTGGCGACCGCCCAGGACCATAAGCGTGTTGGCGATGGCGATACCGGCCCGAACACTGGCGGCATGGGCGCGTATTCCCCTGCTCCCGTGATGACGCCAGACATGGTCGAGCGGACCATGAAGGAAATCATCGAGCCGACGATGCGCGGGATGGCGGAAAGCGGCCATCCCTTCAGCGGCGTCTTCTTCGCCGGGCTGATGATCACCGCCAAGGGGCCAGAACTGATCGAATACAATGTCCGCTTCGGCGATCCCGAATGCCAGGTGCTGATGATGCGGCTGAAGAGCGATCTGCTGCCGCTGCTTTATGCCTGCGCCAACGGCACCCTGGATCAGATGACGGCCGAATGGAGCGACGACCCGGCGCTGACCGTCGTCATGGCCTCGAAGGGCTATCCCGGTTCCTATGCCAAGAACACGCCGATCACAGCGCTGCCCGCGGGCGGTGAAAACGAGAAGGTGTTCCATGCCGGCACAGCCCTGAAGGACGGAGCGCTGGTTGCAACCGGTGGTCGGGTGCTGAATATTACGGCAACGGGCAAGACAGTGGGCGAAGCAAAGGAACGCGCCTATGCCCTGGCCAGCAAGGTGAAATGGGATAACGGCTTCTACCGCAATGATATCGGCTGGCGTGCAGTGGAGCGCGAAAAGTAAACATCCCTGCGGCTCTGCAATTGCAAGTCCATTAAATTTTTACCTAATCTCCTGACGGGATGGAAATAAAGCGACACTAATGTCTTCGTCACTATAGAGCCATTGCGCTTTTCTTCGAAACGCGAAAATGCTCTATCCCTTTGTTTTTACGCAATTCCGGACGGAAAACCGCTGCGCACTTTTCCTGGAATTGCTCAAGGCGGAGTTCTTGGTTATGCGTTCCTTTTTTCTGACCTTGGCGTGCGTACTGGCCGGCGGCTCCGCCATGGCTTCGTCGATTCAGCCGATCAACGGCACGATGATCGGCGGCAAAGGCAGTATTATCGACAAGAGCTGTGCCGAATGCCCTCCGCTGAAGCCGCCGGTCACGGAAAAGGAATATACCGTGCCGGCGCTGGAGCCTGGCACCCAATCCGTGGTCGTGCGTGATATCGATGGTCAGAAAAGGGTCGTCCGCACCGAAGCGTGGATGGGAGGCTCGCCTGTTAACTTCGTCAGCAAGCCGACGCCAGAAGCGCTTGCTGCGGCCGGTGAACCTGCCGATGGGATCGACATGACCGCTCAGACGGCGGCTTTGCCCAACTCCTTCGTAGCTCGCGAACCTGCGCCGCTCGATATCTCCGGCTTCCAGCTTCGCCAATAATCTTCACAAGGCGTTCCCGCGTTTGGGCGCTTGCGAAATGCCGACTATATTCATACTTCGAAATATATCCTCTTCGTATTCGGCAGAACTAAATAATCTCTCACAAAACCTAAGTTTCGCTGGTGTGATCTTCAAATATAATTGCGTATTACTTACAATGATTGCACATATCTGCGGTTTAATTCGAAATTAAATACAACCAAGACCCCATAATTAAAGCTTTTTTAGACATAAACAGCGATTTTACTGTCACCGGACAGCAGCATGTCATTTAAGCGGCGGCAAGCGTATTGGGATTCTCTCAGGCGATCGCACAGGCGGTAGGAAACCGCACCGGTATTCACCCTTGTGGGAGGCACCATGAAGAATCTCAAGATATCGCATCAATTGTTTGCCCTGCTTGGCGTCCTGATGGCCGCCTTCGCGGTGGCCACTTATTTCCAGATCCGGTCCCAGGCCGATTCCATTTACGACGACCGCTTCGACATGCTGCGCACGCAGGTCGAATCCGGCATCTCGGTTTTGAACCAGTATTATCAGCGCGAAAAATCCGGCGAGATGACCCATGAGGCGGCCCAGGCCGAAGCCTTCAAGGTTCTCTCGCATGTGACCTTCGCGCCGGCAGGCTATCTCTTCGGTTTCGATTACAATGTGATCCAGCGCATTCATCCGAGCCCCGTCAATATCGGCAAGGACATGTCCGGCCAAGTCGACAAGAATGGCACCCATTTCAGCAAGGAAATGGTCGAGAAGGGCATCAAGGGCGGCGGCCGCACCATCTATTACTGGAACAAGCCGGGTCACTCCGACAGCGAGTTCTTCCTGAAGGGCAGCTATTCGGCAGCTTTCGCTCCCTGGCAGATCGTGCTCGGCTGCGGTGTCTACATGGATGACCTCGAGGCACAGATCAATGCCACGATGTGGCGTGCTCTCATGATCTGCGGCATCGTCTTCCTGATCGGTATCGGCGCCGCCTTCTACTTCATCCGCGGCATCACGAAGCCGCTGACCGACGTCCACGCAGCCCTGAAGGCCGTCGCGGACGAAGACGTGAAGACCGCCATCCCGCATACCGAGATGCGCAATGAAATCGGCCTGATGGCGAAGGCGACCCAGGCGCTGCAGGAAAAGGTTCGCGAACGTCATGCGCTTGCCGACCGTCAGGCGGCACAGGAGCTGGAAATCAGCAACGAACGCGAACAGAACCTGCGCCAGCAGCAGGACGAGGCCCGCGAACAGGCCCGCGTCGTTGCGGTCATCGGCAAGTCGCTCGAAGAGCTTGCTCGCGGCGATCTGACGGTGCGCTGCGGCGATCTCGGCGCCAGCTATGCCGGCCTTCGCAACAACTTCAATGAGGCACTGTCGCACCTCGAAGCCGCGATGGGTCGCGTCAATGCCAAGGGCAACGACATCGGCCTCAGCAAGGAAGAAATCCGCCGCGCCTCCAACGAGCTGTCGCAGCGCACCGAGCGTCAAGCCGCTAGCCTGGAAGAGACCTCGGCCGCACTCGACGAACTCACTGTCGCCGTCCGTCAGACCGCGGAAGGCGCCGATGAGGCCAGCAAGCGCGTCCATGCCGTCAGCGCCGAAGCATCGCGCAGCGATGCCGTGGTTGCTCAGGCGATCGAAGCGATGAGCGGCATCGAGAAATCTTCGGCCGAAATCGGCAAGATCATCGGCGTCATCGACGAGATCGCCTTCCAGACCAACCTGTTGGCGCTCAACGCCGGTGTGGAAGCGGCTCGTGCCGGCGAATCCGGCAAGGGCTTTGCGGTCGTCGCCCAGGAAGTGCGTGAACTCGCCCAGCGCTCCGCCGCAGCCGCGAAGGAGATCAAGGACCAGATCGCCCGCTCTTCCGGTCAGGTCGATCAGGGCGTTCGCCTTGTCGGTGAGGCAGGCGAAGCGCTGAAACGCATCTCCGGTCAGATCAAGGCAGCCAATGAGATCGTCTCGAAGATCGCCCACAGCGCCTCCGAGCAGGATACGACGCTGCGCTCGATCTCCTCCTCGATGAACCAGCTCGATGCCGCCACGCAGCAGAACGCCGCCATGGCTGAGGAAACCACCGCATCGGCCGAGACGCTCGCCGCCGACACGGAAGATCTTCTTGCCCTCATCCGCGGCTTCCGTGTCAACGAAGGCCGCGCGGTCATGGATCATCGCCGCGCCGCCTGATTAGTACAGCTGCAAAAATGGGAAACCGCCGGCCTCGCATCCGGCGGTTTTCTTTTGAGCAAGGCTTTGCTGCGTTAGTCTGCGACCTTCAACCGCTCGACCAACCTGTCGATCTCGCGATCGGAATAGACCTCGATACCGGCCTGCTTGAGCAGCGCCGCCGTGACGCCGCGGCCGTTCTGCTTGCCGCCGGAAAATGTGCCGTCATAGATGAAGCCGGAGCCGCAGGATGGGCTGCCGTCGATCAGGAGAGCGTAACGACAGCCGGTTTCCGTTGCGAGCGCCAGCGCATTTTCCGCCGCCTGGCGAAATTCCGCCGTGACATCGCCGCCGGTGATTTCCATTACCCGTGCGGTGCCGGCAAGCACATCCTCGCCGGTCGCGCCGCCTGCAATTTCGGCAGGCGGTCTTGGAACCGCCATGCCGGCGGACATTTCCGGGCAGATCGTCACCAACCGCCCCTCCTCCCGCCAGCGATCGATCGCCGGATGGACAAGAGGCTTGGAGCGGCCGTCATAGCGGACGGCATGGCCCATGAGGCAGGCGCTGACGAGGATTTTTCCGGTCATCGCGCCCCCATGTCTTATCCCGCGATCTTCGAGAAGTCAGCGACCGTGCCGGTTGCCTCACGGATCAGGCGCAGCAGTGCCAGGCGATTGGCGCGGATGGCGGCGTCTTCATCGTTCACGAGTACGTCCTCGAAGAAGCGGTCTACGGGCGCACGCAGCTTGGAAAGAGCTGCCATGGCCGAGCGGAAATCTTCCTTGGCGATCGCGTCAGAGGCCTCCGCAGAGGCGGCCTTCACGGCAGCAAAGAGATCCTTTTCGGCATCGAGCTTCAGCAAGGCTTCCGAAACGCCGTCGGCGACGACGGTGCCCTTCTTCTCTTCGGCGGCCAAAAGCTGGGTGGCGCGCTTGGTGCCGGCGAGCAGGTTCTTGCCATCCTCGGAGGTGATGAAAGCGGTCAGCGCTTCGACACGGCGGGCGACCATCAAGAGATCGTCGGCCTCCGGCGTCAGCACCGCGTCGATCAGGTCATGACGGGCGCCGAGATCGCGCAGGTAGACCTTGAGGCGATCATGGAAGAAGGCGAGCAGGTCGGCATCCCCAGTGGTCGCGAGCAGCGGCAGGCGAACGCCGCGCTCCAATAGGATACGGACGACACCGAGGGCTGCGCGGCGCAGTGCATAAGGGTCCTTCGAGCCCGTGGGCTTTTCATCGATCGCCCAGAAGCCGACGAGCGTATCCAGCTTGTCGGCCAGCGCGACAGTGATCGCAACCTTGTCTTCGGGAACGCGGTCGGACGGGCCTTGCGGCTTGTAGTGATCTTCGATCGCTGTTGCCACGGAAGCATTCTCGCCCTGCAGCGAGGCGTATTTGCGGCCCATCACGCCCTGCAGTTCGGGGAATTCGCCGACGGCTTCGGTGCGCAGATCGGCCTTGGCGAGCACGACGGCGCGGTCGACCAGGGCGGCATCGGCGCCGGTGATCCTGGCGAGGTCGGCGGCGAGCGCCCGGATGCGGGCAACACGCTCGCCCTGACTGCCGAGCTTGGCATGGAAGGTAACATTCAGCGCATCGAGCTTGGCCATGCGCTGATCGAGCGGCTTCTTCAGATCGAGGCCGAATTTTTTAGCGGAGGCTTCCAGCATTTCGAGATCGGGCAGATCGCCCTGATCGCGCTTCCAGAAATGCAGCGCGTCCGACAGACGGGCGCGCACGACCTTGCCGTTGCCGTGGATGATTTCCTTGCCGCCATCCGTCGCCTGGATATTGGCGACGAGGATGAAGCGGTTGGACAGCGTCTCGCCGGCCTGCGGCCGGGTGACGAAGCATTTCTGGTTGGTCTTGATGGTCAGGCGAATGATCTCCGAGGGGATCGAGAGATAATCCTCCTCAAAGGAGCCCATCAGCACCTGCGGCCATTCGACAAGGCCGGAAACCTCCTCCAGCAGGCCTTCGTCCTCAACCAGTTCGAGGCCATTGGCAAAGGCGACATCGCGGGCATCATGCAGGATGATGTCCTTGCGGCGCTCGGCATCGAGAACGACGTGGGCCTTTTCCAAGCTCGAGGCATAATCCTCGAAACGCTTGACCGTGATCGGGCCTGGCGCATGGAAGCGATGGCCATAGGTCACATTCGAGGCGACGATGCCGTCGATCTCGAAGGGGATGACGACGGTTTCCTCATGCTCGGTGCCGTAGACGCAGACGATCGATTGCAGCGGGCGCACCCAGCGCAGCGAGCCGGGCTTTACTGATGCCTTACCCCAGCGCATCGATTTCGGCCAGGGGAAGCTTCTGATGATGTCGGGCATGACCGAGGCGACGATTTCCTCGGCAGCACGGCCGGGCTTGGAAATGATCGCAACGTAAAAATCGCCCTTCTTCGGGTCGCTCTGCACCTGCGCCTCGGAAATGGAGGACAGGCCGGCACCGCGCAGAAAGCCTTCGATCGCCTTCTCGTTGGCATCGGTGCGTGGGCCCTTGCGCTCCTCGCGCACATCGGCCGAGCGCGCCGTCAGGCCGCGAATATCGAGCGTGAGGCGCCGCGGCGTCCAATATTCCCTGGCACCCTCATAGGAAAGACCTGCTTCGACCAGGGCATCGGTCACCAGCTTCTTCAGGTCGCTGGCAGCCTTGCGCTGCATACGGGCGGGAATTTCCTCGGAGCGGAGTTCGAGAAGGAGATCGGGCATGGGAGCTGTCTTTACGTTGAGGCAGAAATGATCCGGGCGGACTTAGCAAGCCCGGCGGCAAAAGTCACCAAGGCAAACGGCGAATTTACCACCCTCCTCCGCCTCCACCGCCTCCTCCACCACCGGAAGATCCACCATCGCCGCCTCCACCGCCGAAAGCGGAGGATGAATTCGATGCCGGTGCAGGAATCGTCGAGGCTATGGTCGACGCCATGGAAGAGGAAAAGTCGCCGATCGTGCCGCCGATATTACCAGGGCGGAAATCGCCGGAATACCAGACCGGTGCGTAGGCTGCCGCTGCTGCACCTGCGGCGGTCGCAAGCCAGGTCTCGAAAGCGCTCGACCAGGGCTTTTCGACACCGAGCGCGACCGCATAGGGCAGCAGTTTTTCGAAATGCTGCGGCGACATCTGCGGCACGCCCTGCATGTTCATCCGGTCTCGTTCGGCGAGCGTCAGATATTGCCGGAGGCCGGCGATGCCATCCATCATCTTGCGTCCAAGCGGTGTCGGCGCGCCCATCAGGAAATAGAAGACGACGTTGAGCGCAAAAATGCCGACGATGCCGGCGACCAGCGGCAGCAGGCCCGCTTCCCACAGTGGCACGACCGCGGCGGCAAAGCCGTTGACCGCGACGGATACCAATACGAAGCCGAAGAAGGCGCAGATCAGAACGGAAAGAATTCGCTGGCCGAGACTAGCGTTGGGACGCCGAAATCGTCGACCGATGATGTTGGTGAAGATGGTCACGAAAATCGACAGGACACCGGGCATGACGATCAGCGGCACCGCATTTTCATGCAACCGCCCGAAGATGATGATGGATGCCAGGATCAAAACCGAGAGAGCAACACCGATCACGACATAGAGCGAGTTGGCCTTGTAATACTCGCCGCGATGATCGCGCTCGATCGCGCTGCGAAACTTCGCACCCAAACCCTGCACCGCCTCGCCGTTTTCCTTGTCTATGACGAGCGGAGAAAATGGTCCGACGGCCTGCATCAGCACCTTGTCGCCGCCGCTGAGATCGCCGCCGGCCTTGCCGGTCGGGCGGATAACGACCTTTTCCTTCAGATCATCGAGAATGACATAGCCGCGCACGGCAAGGTCGATTGCCGTCGCGGAGAATGCCGTCCAGCCGGAACTGGCGAAGCCCCCGTTATCGATATAGTTCACGAGCGCCGGCGAAATACCGTCAGGCGGGTCCCAGCGTGGGACCATAACACCCGCAGGTGGGTCTCGGCCGACAGCGATCCAGCTTCGCATGTAATAGGCAAACAGCAGGAGCAGCCCGCCGATGGCGATGATCGTATCGAGATGATCCCGAAGGAACCAGCCCCATTGCTGGCTGTCGCTGGGCGGCGCAATCGCTCCTTTGCCTAGCTTGATGGCGATCGTCAGGCCCTCGGCGGTGGCGAGCGGCCTAGTCGTCGCGAAGGTAACGATATTGCCCTGTTGGCTCGCACTCGCGTTCTTGCCCGTAGCGCCGCGCGGCCCCGTAAAGAAGGCAAGCTGCTGCGGCTGCACGCCATCGGGCAAGGTGACGGTTGCCTTCGCATTGATGATCGGGAACAGCCAGCCGTTGCCCGTCACATTCCAATAAAGTTCGTCGTGATCACCGAAATAGCGCATCTGTCTGTTGGTGTCATACGTCAGGCGAAATATATGCGGGCCTGGGTTCAGAATACGATCGGCCTTGCCGATATAGATGCGTTCGCCGCCGCTAATACGCTCGCTACGCCAATCCTCCGGCTGGCCGTCACGCTCGACGGCGACGACCTTGAAATCCACCTCGATCTGACGGCCACCGGCATCTGTCATTGTCAGCGGGAAATCCCGAAAGATGCCGCGGCGGATATCTCGGCCCTCGGCATTGACGGAGATCGTCTCGACGACCCGCATGGAGCCGTCGCGATGCAGCGCGATTGCCTGATCGAAATTGGTGATGAGCTCGGCTGCCGTCACCGCCGTCGCACAGAGCAGCAGGCACAGAGCCAGAAAGAATCCGCAAAGCCGTGTCATCACTCCCCCAAAGGATGGCCGCGGCGCCGCTGCTGCCGGCGCCGCTTTGCGTCATGATTATTCCGCGCTCAGCCTCCCTTGAGATGGCGGAGCGTCAGTCTTCGTAGGTGACCCCCAGCGAAGCCAGCACGTTCCAATAGGACGGGAAGGTCTTGGCGACACAATCGGGGTCGAGAATGGTGATGCCGCCGATCTTCAGACCGGCGAGCGCAAAGCTCATGGCGATGCGATGGTCGGCGAAGCTGTCGATCTCCGCCGGCAGCACTTTGCCGGCAAGGCTCGGGTCGGATGCGACGATGAGATCGTCACCCTCTTCAGTCCCGAGGTTTGGCACGATGCGCGACAGGCCGCTCGACAAGGCACGGATGCGGTCGCATTCCTTGACGCGAAGGTTCTCGATGCCGATGAAGCGCACCGGCGTTTCGTTGAAGGCAGCGAGAACGGCGAGCGTCGGGATCGCATCCTGCATCTGCGAGCCATCGATCACGGGGGGAAGATGCGGGAACTTCGAGATGAGCTCATAGGCTTTTGCATCCGGCTGCGAGAACTGCTCTGCCGGCGTGCCGAGATCGATCTTGCCGCCACCAAGCACTTCCGCCGCCCAGAGATAGGTTGCGGCGGAAGCATCCGGTTCGATCAGGAAATCGGCCGCATGATAGCCAGTAGGCTCGACGCGCCAGGCGACCGGGCTCACCCGCTCGACCTTGGCGCCGAAAGCGCGCATGGCCGCGACCGTGAGATCGATATAGCCGAGAGCGCCGATATGCTCGCCGAGCAGCTCGACATCGACGGCGCGGTCGCCGCCGGCGGCCATCATCAGAAGCGCAGAGACATACTGGCTGGACAGGCCGCCATCGATCTGCACACGGCTTGCTTCGAAGCGGCCGGTGCCGTTGATGGTGACAGGCGGGCAGCCGGTTTCCGTGGAGGCATCGATGCCGAGCGAGCGCAGCGCGTCGACGAGCGGGCCGATCGGCCGCTTGCGCATGTGAGCGTCGCCGTCGACGACGACCTTGCCGTCGACCAGCGCTGCAGCGGCCGTCAGGAAGCGTGTCGCGGTGCCGGCATTGCCGAGAAAGAGAGGGGCAGCAGGCGCCTTCAGCTTGCCGCTACCGGTCACGATGAAGGTCGTGTCATCGGGCTCGTCGATGACAACGTCCATGGCGCGCAACGCTTCGGCCATATAGCGGGTATCGTCGCTCTTTAGCGCGCCGGTCAGCCGGCTCGTGCCCTTGGCAAGGCCAGCCAGCAGCAGTGCGCGATTGGTAATCGACTTCGATCCGGGCGGCATGGCGCGTCCGGTCA
The DNA here is from genome assembly GCF_009176305.1 of Martinezella dioscoreae. GTDB lineage: Bacteria > Pseudomonadota > Alphaproteobacteria > Rhizobiales > Rhizobiaceae > Rhizobium > Rhizobium dioscoreae. The sequence goes on from NZ_BLAJ01000003.1 coordinate 525,392, forward strand.
AAGGCTTGCCCGGCGGGATAATCGTGAGTTTGGCTCTACCCATCATCATTCTCTTTGGTCAGTCAGGAAGCCAGCCGACGGCCAGCAGTCGGCATCCTTTACCGCCTCGCATGAAAAACCGATAGCGGAAATCTCAGAACTTTACCGTAGGAACGGCGCGGTCCGCCTCGTTGGTGATCTCGAAATAGGCCTTCTTGGTAAATCCGAAGGGGCCGGCGATGAGATTGTTCGGGAAGGTCTCGACCTTGACGTTCAGATCGCGCGCGGCACCGTTGTAATAACGGCGCGACATCTGGATTTCGCCTTCCACGCCCTCCAGCGAGCGCTGCAATTCGAGAAAGTTCGTGTTGGCCTTAAGGTCGGGATAGGCTTCGGCGAGCGCGATCACCCGGCCAAGCGCCTGCGACAACAAGCCCTCCACTTGACCACGCGCCGCGACATCCCCTGCCGGCACGGCCTGCGCCTTGTTGCGCAGTTCGACAACCTCTTCCAAGGTCTGGCGTTCATGGCCGGCATAGCCTTTGACCGTCTCGACCAGATTGGGAATGAGGTCGGCGCGGCGCTTCAACTGCACGTCGATGCCTGACCAGGCCTCCTCAGCCACCTGACGCGCGCGGACGAGCCCATTATAGGCGAACACGACATAGAGCGCGGCCAGCACTATGATCGCGAGAAGAATAAGCATCTGAAATCCCCCGTGGCGACTGCAACCCAAGGGACACTAGGCAGATTTCACGCCAATGTCACCCGGCTTTAACGACGGCGCAGAGCCAAGATGGGCTGTGGCGATGCCCGATCCTGGGGAAGCTTGCCTTATGCGGCCTGCTGATTCCAGTTGATGCCGCCGGCATCGGTCAGCAGGAAGGCCTCACCGCAGGCCTTGGCTAGCGTGCGCACGCGCAGGATGTAGCTCTGGCGCTCCGTCACCGAGATGACGCCGCGAGCGTCGAGCAGATTGAAGACGTGGCTCGCCTTGATGCACTGGTCGTAAGCCGGAAAGACGCATTTGTGCAGGCGATGATTTTCACTGTCGCCGGGCGCGCCGGCTGCCAGCAATGCCTGGCATTCCTTCTCCGCGTCGATGAAATGGCGGTGCAGCATCTCGGTATTGGCATATTCGAAATTATGCCGCGAATATTCCTGCTCGGCCTGCAGAAAGACATCGCCGTAGGTGATCTTGTCTTCGCCGTCGAGGCCGTTGAAGTTCAGGTCATAGACGCTGTCGACGCCCTGAACATAGGTCGCAAGACGCTCCAGGCCGTAGGTCAGCTCACCGGCGACGGGCGCGCACTCGATGCCGCAGACCTGCTGGAAATAGGTGAACTGCGAGACTTCCATGCCATCGCACCAGCATTCCCAGCCGAGCCCCCATGCGCCGAGCGTCGGGCTTTCCCAATCGTCTTCGACGAAGCGGATATCGTGCAGAAGCGGGTCGAGGCCGATTGCCTTCAGCGAACCGAGATAGAGATCCTGCAAGTTCGGCGGATTGGGCTTCAGGATGACCTGATACTGATAATAATGCTGCAGGCGGTTAGGATTCTCGCCATAACGGCCATCGGACGGACGGCGTGACGGCTGGACATAGGCAGCCCGCCACGGCTTCGGACCCAGCGAACGCAGCGTGGTGGCCGGATGGAACGTGCCGGCGCCGACTTCCATGTCGTAGGGCTGCAGAACCGCACAACCCTTGTCGGCCCAGTAATTGTGCAGCGTCAGGATCAGCGCCTGAAAGGAGCGCTTCGGGTTCATATGGTCGGGCACGTTGGCAGTCATGGGATCAGCTACTATCTGCTTGGTGTAGGGTGGCGCGACAGGTGCCACGATAGGAGACAAGGGTCAAGACATGACGTATAGATAGCGCTATGCGTCTCCGCGCCTTCCTGGAGAAGATAATGAACATCAAAACCGAAATCACACTATCCGAACACCATCTTCGCCTTGCTGAAAAGATGGTCGAGGAAGGTGCGTTTCCATCGATTTCCAGCCTCGTCGAAGCTGCGATCGAGCAGATCGACCAAATAACTCACCATGATGATGCACCCAATGATGCGGTATCCGGCATGGCGGATGAAATTCGCCGGCGCATGGAATTGCCCGAGGATCGGTGGCTCCCTTGGGACGGCAAGGTAATGGCCTCCAGAGTGAAGGATCGGCTGCGCCAGAAATACGCCAAGTAAGTCGGCCCATGCGTTATGCGATAACCAAACATCCGCTTGTCGAAGGTGATCTCTTCGACATCGTCGATTTCATTTCCAGCTATGCAGGTATCGAAGTCGGGCTAGCAAAAATCGATGAAATCACGGAATTCATCGATAAGCTTACCGACTTTCCACATGTAGGCACAGTGCGCACCGATATCGGGCCAAAGCTGAGAGCAATTCCCGCTTCAGAAAAGGCGGTCGTATGCTTCACGGTAGATGATGCGACCCAGGTCGTCCACATTATCTGCATCAGCTACGCGGGAGCGGATTGGATGTCACGGGTGGAAAAACGACGCTGAGATCCGAATGATCGCTACGCATATTGGCTTCATCGCGATCAAACTTCCAATCGGCGGGAAACTCCAACCTGAACGACTTGACTTTCTCCAAAGCCGACTTCCGCCGCTCTGCTTCGTCCATACTACTTATCCTCGCGCTTCACATGATACTCGCCGGTTTTCGGGTCCTTAACCAGCGTTCCCATCGCGCCGGTGCGGCGTTCCGTTTCGGCACGGCGGGATTTTTCGGCGAGCCGCTGGGCATCGCGGACGAAACGCCGATACAGGAACCAAATCCCGCCGACTGCGATGATGAAGAAGATGATCCGGGACATTAGCCAGCGCTCCCGCTTACAATCCGTACCGGCTCCACAATGCCCTTTCCTCTGCCGCTTCCGCAAGCCCGGATGCAAGCCCGGCGCCGAGGCCATCCATGCTCCCAAGCGAGATGCCCGGAGCCTTGCGGCCGAAAAGGCTGCGCGGCGTGGTGATCAACATAGGCTTGACCTTGTCGCCGAAGCGCTTCCTCAGCTCCTGGCGCATGTCGCCGAGACCATCGATCAGGCCGAGCTCCAGCCCGCGGCTGCCGGTCCAGAACAGGCCGGAGAACACCGTTTCGTCAGCCGAGAGTTTTCCTGTACGACGCTCGAGCACCATTTCGATGAAGACCTTGTGGATCTCCAGCTGCAGGCTCTTTAGATATTCAATGTCCTTTTCCTTCTCCGGCTTGAAGGGATCGAGGATCACCTTGTTCTCGCCGGCGGTATAGACGCGGCGCTCGACGCCGATCTTCTTCAGGAGCTCCGGAAATCCGAACCCGCCGGAAACGACGCCGATCGAACCGACGATCGAGGTGGCATCGGCAATGATTTCATCGCCGGCCAATGCAATCATGTAGCCACCGGAGGCCGCAACGTCCTCGACGAAGACCAGAACCTTCTTGTTTTTCTCGGCGGCCAGATCGCGGATACGATTGTAGATCATCCGCGACTGCACCGGAGAGCCGCCCGGCGAATTGACGATAATGGCGACAGCCGGCGCCGGCTTCATACCGAAGGCTTTTTCAAGAGCCTGGGATGAGCCTGCCAGATTCAGCGATTGCCGCAGCGGCCCTCCCCCGGAAGAGATGACGCCGCTCAGGCGGACGACGGGTACGATCACCTCCTCCTTGCGGAAGCGCTTCGGAAGCATGCGTCTCAAGAACCCAACCATTCGTCATCCCTGTTTCATGATGTTTGTTGCCCGTGATGTATGCATGGAAATGGCAAACGCAATATTGCGGATTGTATTTGATGCTCTGACGCTGAGGGCGGCCGAATGGCTATCGGCGCGGATATGAAGCGCGGCCGTTGTTCATATCATCGACGAAATCGGTGAATTTATGCGTCCCTTCGCCGTGCATGATCAGAGGTGCGCGCAGTGCCAGCCTCGCCCGCGAACCCTTGATCGCCGTCACCAGAATGCGCACGGCACTCTCACCTTCGCGGGGATGGATGGGGGTGATTTCCATGCCGCCGAAGCGGCGGCCGCAGGCGGCGATGATCTCGCCGATCGACTCCGGCCGGGCGATCAGCGACAGCTGCCCACCAGGGATCATGATCGCACCTGCCGTGCGAATCCATTTCTCGAACAGTCCGTCCGTCATGGCATGCGCCTCTGCCTTCAAGGCGTCGGGCGTCAGCCGGTCGCTGGCATCGTTGAAGGGCGGGTTCATGATGACATGGTGGAAGCTGTCGTCGACGAGCCCCGCCTCGTTGCGATCCTTGCCGGTCAGCGTCACGTCGGCCTCGATAACGGATACGCGGCTGGCAAAACGGTCATTTTCCGGCAACGAAAGGCTCTTGCGCGCGAACTCGGCCATGTCGGACGAGCGCTCGAACAACACGACCTCCGCCCGGTCGAGTCTCGAGGCCACCGCCATTCCGGCTGCTCCAGCACCTGCGCCGAGATCCGCCACCCGGATCGTCCGCTCATCTGCGACAAGCGCCGCCAGCAACATGGCATCCATGCCGGAGCGGTGCCCCCTGCCTTTCGGCTGCACGACATGGAAAGCGCCGCGGTGGAAGGCATCGATGGTTTCGGAGGGCTTGCCGGTCATGGCCGACCTCAGGTCCGCACCGGGCGCAGTTCGTCACCGAGACCGGCATCAATGAGGATGCGGCGGGCCAGATCGGCACGCTCTTCCTCCACCAGAAAGCGGCGGGGCAGCATGCCGAGCGAACCCTCCAGAACGCTCATCGCCTGATCCGCCACCAGACAATGGATTCCAGCATCCTTCATCAGACTCTCCGCGAATGAGAGAAGGACCGGGTCGTTGGTGCGGATCAGCTCGTGCATAAGCCTTAGAATTCCTGTCAAATTTACGCGACGAGACAATTCGCCTCTTGCCGCCTCTTTCGCCCCTTCTTATTGTGCTTTGCAGGAAATGAACAGGAGTCCGGATCGTTGGGCGTCGTGATACCGCTGGAAGAAAGCAAGAATAAACTGGCATCCATCAAGCCTTTGGTGGACCTGACCAAGGCGGACATGGAACGCGTCAATCAGCTCATCCTGTCCAAGGCTGGCTCCGATGTGCAGATGATCCCCGAGGTTGCGGAGCACCTCATCTCCTCCGGCGGCAAGCGTTTGCGGCCGATGCTGACGATCGCCTCCGCCGCTCTTTACGGCTATCAGGGCGACAATCACATCAAGCTCGCGACCTCGGTCGAATTCCTGCATACGGCGACGCTGCTGCACGACGACGTCGTCGATGAAAGCGATCTGCGCCGCGGCAAATCCACGGCCCGGATGATCTGGGGCAACCAGGCGAGCGTTTTGGTTGGCGATTTCCTGCTCGGCCAGGCTTTCCGCATGATGGTGGAAGTCGGCTCGCTCGAAGCGCTCGACGTACTCTCCTCGGCAGCCTGCGTGATCGCAGAAGGCGAAGTGCTGCAGCTTTCCGTTTCCAAGAACATGGAGACGACGGAAGACGATTATCTCTCGGTCATCCGCGCCAAGACCGCGGCGCTCTTTGCCGCCGCGGCCGAAGTCGGCCCGATCGTCGCCAATGCCGGCAAGGCGGAGCGCAATGCACTGAAGTCCTACGGCACCAATCTCGGCCTAGCCTTCCAGCTCGTCGACGATGCGCTCGATTACGGCGGCAAGGCTGCCGACCTCGGCAAGAATGTCGGCGACGATTTCCGCGAGGGCAAGATCACGCTTCCGGTAATCCTCGCCTATCGCCGCGGCACCGAGAAGGAACGCGCCTTCTGGCGTGAGGCCATCGAAACCGGCGATAACAGCGACGAGAATCTCGAAAAGGCCCTCGGCCTGATCACGAAATACGGCGCGCTGGCCGACACAATTGCCCGCGCCGTACACTACGGCACGATTGCCCGCGACGCCTTGGCGCCATTGCCGGAAACGCCCTGGAAATCGGCACTTCTGGAAGTGATCGATTTCTGCATCGAACGCGTTAATTGATAGCGGCGGCCTGAATTTGTTGCAGGGCCGCTTCAAAAAAGCCATCCTGTTGTGAATCAGTTGACACGAATGCGTTGTGCCGCCGGCGAAGTCGCCGGCCATTCCCTTGATGAAAGGCTTTCTAATGCGGCAGAGACTTGCCATCCGTTTCCTTTCGGGCGTAGCCTTGGCGGCAATCCTTTCGGTGTCCGCCCTGACTGGCGCGCGCGCAGAGGATAAGCCGGCAGCGCCGGAGGCCAGTGCTCCGGTCACTTCTTTCGATCCGGATAGCGTCGATACGTTCGCAGGCGCGTTCCTCGCCGCCCGTACCGCAGATGTCGATCATGACTACGATACTGCCATTGCGCTCTACAAAAAGGCGCTGATGATCGATCCGAGCAATCCGGAAATTCGCCAGCGGCTGATGATCTCGCTGCTGCTGAACGGTAATCTGGAAGAAGGCGTCAAATACGCCAACGAGTTGAAGAGCGATCCTTCGGTCGAGCGTGTCACGACGATCGTGCGCGGCATGGATGCCATCCGCCGCCATGAATACCGCACCGCGCAGGAAATCCTCAAATATAACGGTCCGAACGATCTCGACCGAATGATGACCAACCTGCTCGCCGCCTGGGCGCGCGCCGGATCGGGCCGCGGCAAGGAAGCAATCTCGATGATCGACAAGATGAAGGGCCCGGATTGGTTCAACATCTTCAAGAACTATCATGCCGGCGCCATTGCGCTGACGCTGGGCGACCTGAAGTCGGCGCGCTCTCACCTTAACGATGCCATCCTCGACAAGACGGGCGGCGCTACCGCACCTGACACCTTCATGCGCGCCGTCATGGCGCTCGCACGCCTCGAAGCCAAGGCCGGAGACAAGCAGAAGGCCCTGGATGCGATTTCCGTCGGCGACAATCTCGTCAGCAATTATGCGCCGCTGAATGCACTGCGCGACAGCATCAGCAAGGGCGATACGCCGGATCAGCAGGTGACGAACGCCAGCGAGGGTGCGGCCGCCGTTCTGTTCACCATCGGTGCCGCGCTGAACCGCGACGGGGCCGAAGATGTCGTCTCGCTCTATCTACAGATTGCCAACTCCCTCGACCCGAAGGCGGCCGATACGCTGGTCCTGCTCGGCGGGCTGGCCGAAAAACAGGAGCAGACCGATCGCGCGATCGCCTTCTACAAGAAGGTGCCCGATAATTCGCCGATGGCCCGCATCTCCGAGCTGCAGCTCGGCCTCGCACTCGCCCAGGCAGGTAAAATCGACGATGCACGCAAACATCTGAAGGCACTGATCGATTCCGATCCCAACGATGTCCGCAGCTATCTCGCCTATGGCAGCGTGCTTTCCGACGCCAAGGACTTCCAGTCCATGGCCGATAATTACGACAAGGCCGTGCAGATCATCGGCCCGGTGCCGAAGCGCAGCGATTGGGCGGTGTTCTTCCAGCGCGGCATTGCTTATGAGCGGCTGAAGAAGTGGGCGGATGCCGAGCCGAACTTCAAGAAAGCCCTCGAGCTCAATCCGGATCAGCCGCAAGTGCTGAACTATCTGGGCTATTCCTGGGTCGACATGAACATGAACCTCGACCAGGGTCTGGACATGATCAAGAAGGCCGTCGATCTGAGGCCGGATGACGGCTATATCGTCGATTCCCTTGGCTGGGCCTATTTCCGCCTCAACCGTTTCGATGATGCGGTGAGCGAACTGGAGCGTGCAGCGCAGCTCAAGGCCGGCGATCCGACGATCAACGACCATCTCGGCGACGCCTACTGGCGCGTCAATCGCAAGCTCGAAGCCGTCTATCAGTGGAACCGGGCGCTCGCCTCGAAGCCGGAAGAAGCCGATATTCCGAAGATCAAGGAGAAGGTCGAGAAGGGCTTGCCGCCGCTCGACAACGATCCGAAGACTGTCGACAAAAGCAAGCTGCCCGATCCAGCACCCGTGCCTTCGCCCGACACGAACGCTCCGGCGCCGGTCGACAAGAAGTCCTAAGATTTCCATGAGCACGATCTTGGCTGCGGGCGATTTCGACCTCACGGAAGAAGCGCCCGCAAAGATCAATCTTGCACTGCATGTCACGGGCCGCCGAGCCGATGGCTATCATTTGCTCGACATGCTCGTCAGCTTTGCCCGCCATGGCGATCGTCTTTTCTTTCGCGCAAGCGAGGATGATGATTTCAGCCTTTCGGGACGGTTCGGCCCGCTCCTCTCAGCCGATGCCGAGGCCGGCGACAATCTCGTGCTGAAGGCGCGCGATCTCTTGCGGCAGGCAGTCAACTCGGCCGGCTTCGATGCCTCCCCTGCCCATATTCATCTGGAAAAGAATCTACCGATCGCATCCGGCATCGGCGGCGGCTCGGCGGACGCGGCGGCGACCTTGCGCGGGCTGATGCGGCTATGGCGCGTTACCCTGCCGGAGGCGACGGTCAAAACCATCGCCTTGAAACTCGGCGCCGATGTGCCGATGTGCCTTGCCAGCCAACCGCTGGTCGCGCGCGGGATTGGCGAGGCGATAGACCTGCTGCGGGGATTTCCCGCCTTTGCCGTGGTTCTCGGCAATCCGCTTGTCGGCGTCTCGACATCGGATGTGTTTCGGCAGCTCACCCGCAAGGACAATCCGCCGCTCTTGTTTCCATCGCAGATGCCGCAGGGACACGGCGAATGGATCGACACGATCAAGACCCTGCGCAACGATCTCGAACCGCCGGCACGCTCAATCTGCGGTGAGATTTCAGCGCTCTCCGGCCTGATCGAAAGCCAGGCGCCGATCATAACGCGCATGTCCGGTTCCGGTGCGACGTGCTTCGGTATTTTCAACGATATCGAACAGGCGGCGGCCGCCGCCGCTTTGCTTCACAGGCAGCGGCCGGACTGGTATTTCCAGGTGACCGAAACAATCGCGGGAGAGGCATGATGGCAGCGTCAGGCAACGAAAGATCCTTCATTCCCGTCGGCATCGCCGTGCTGACCGTTTCCGATACACGCACGCTCGCTGACGATAAATCCGGCGATACGCTGGTTGCCCGCATTGCGGAGGCGGGCCATAGGCTTGCTGCCCGCGCCATCGTGCCAGACGACAAGGAGCGCATCCGCGCGCAGGTGGAAGCCTGGACGAAGGACGATGCGGTCGACGTCGTGATCACCACCGGCGGGACTGGCTTCACCGGCCGCGACGTTACGCCGGAAGCGCTGGAGCCTTTGTTTGAGAAGCGGATGGATGGGTTTTCCGAGGTCTTTCATCGCATTTCCTATGACAAGATCGGCACAGCGACGATCCAGTCACGGGCGACCGGCGGTGTGGCCAATGCCACCTTCATTTTCGTACTGCCGGGTTCGCCTGGCGCCTGCAAAGATGCATGGGACGGCATCTTGAAGGCGCAACTCGACTATCGCCACATGCCCTGCAATTTCGTGGAGATCATGCCGCGCCTCGACGAGCATCTAAAGCGCGGCGCCGGCTCGAGATAGGTCTTCTGCTCAACGCGATATTGCGCGTCGATCATGCCTTCGGCAGAACAGGAATTGATTCCCAAGAATCGCCGGTGAGAATGATGCAGCTCCGGCCGGATACGTCGCTCATCAGCAGTGTCCAGTTGCCGCTCTCGGCGGCGTAGATCTCAACAATCGTGCTCTGATCGAGCTTGCCGACGGCCGAAAGCTTTTCCGAAAGATGGTCGCCAAGAAACGCGACGATATCGACGCGTTGAGCGCAGGCCAAGGTCACCTGAGCGGCGGCAATGCCGGGGAAAAGAGTTGCACTTGCGACGAAGATCGTTGCCATGAGGCGGTAGAGCATCGTGCGTTTCATAACGCACCTCCTTTCGCCGAAATCCCGGCAGAAAAGGAGAGTTCCGCTGACCAGTTCCGCCTGATATCGGCATCTTCATGGTCGGCCGCCTGACGCGACACGCATAAGGTGCCGCCACATGCAAATTATCGCAGCTATTCGCGCGTTTACAAATGGAATCTGCGGAACGCTAGAGCAGTTCCAGCAAAAGTGCGAAGCGATTTTGCGTCCGGAGCTGCGTAAAAACAAGAAGATGGAGCGTTTTTGCAATTCGAAGAAAAGCGGAAATGCTCTAGGCCCTATCGCGCCGCGCGTGCCACCCAGGACGGAATGAGCTCGCTTGAAAGCCGTCGGCCCTTCTGTCCCTTGGCGAACTCCGCCAGCCCCATGCCCGACCTGGCGACAGCGATCGCCTGGTGCTTGGAAAGCAGCAAACCCAGCTCCAGCGGCGCCGTACGACGGCCGATTCGCTTCAGAAACGGGCGACGATAGCCGCGCGATGCTGTAAAGCGCGCCGGCACCTTGTTCAGCGAGACATATTCGGCGATCTCATCGATCCAGCCGGCTTGCGGCCGCGCGCCCGGCTCGACCAGCAGCAACCATTCGCCCCTCGCAGACCGCAATATATCCTTGATATCCCACTGCGAATAAAAGCGGCAGCCGGCGGCATCGGCCACCTTCGATGTACCGTCCCTGGAACCGTGATCGAGCACGACCACGTCGCTGACCAGCCCTTCGACCGCTCCTGCCACCAATGCCGCCAATGTCTGCGCCAGCTCGGGTTCGTGATCCTGGCATTCGATGATGACCGTCAACATTGCCCATTTATAGAGCGGCGCATAATTTATTGCCAGCACCTAACCCTCAGGCTCGAGCGTTTAAGAAAAGCATCATAAGCGGCCGAAAATTCTCACGGCCGGCGCCGCCGAATACCTCCCGTGAATGAGATGGAAAATGACGGTTGCGGATTTTTGTTCTTGCAATGTTCTCATTTGTCGGATAGGAATTTAATCATCTTAGACGCGGCATGCGATGGCATGAGCCGCCCTGGAGCTACCGATGAACGAGCAGTCCCTTGCAGGGCAGGCCGCTTTCGCGCCTGCCAACACGGCAGATGTTGCCAATGCTTTGATCGCCGATGCCGGTCTCAGGGTCGACGTCGAGCGCCGGCGTGGGCGCGGCGCCGGATTGAACCCGAGCGGCCGGTTCGAGCCGCAGCAGCGCGAAGCCTTCGACGACGGCTGGCAAAGCTGGGAAGAGTTGCCGCCATTCAAAACCGAAGTGCAGGTGGAGAAGCCGCGCACGGCCATTACCCGCAACGAATCCCCCGATATTCCCTTCGACCGATCGATCAATCCTTATCGCGGCTGCGAGCACGGCTGCATCTATTGCTTCGCACGGCCGACGCATGCCTATATGGGACTGTCGGCGGGGCTGGATTTCGAATCGAAGCTCTTTGCCAAGCCGGATGCCGCCAAACTTCTGGAGCGTGAGCTGGCAAAGCCCGGCTACAAGCCGCGGGTGATTGCCATCGGCACCAATACCGACCCCTATCAGCCGATCGAGAAGGAATGGCGGATCATGCGCCAGATTCTCGAAGTGCTGAACCGGGCGAACCATCCGGTTGCCATCGTCACCAAGTCGGCGCTGATCATGCGCGATATCGACATTCTGAAAGAGATGGCCGCCAAGAACCTGGTGCGCGTAGGCCTGTCGGTGACGACACTCGACCGCAAGCTCGCGCGCACCATGGAGCCGCGAGCCGCGACGCCGCCGCGGCGGCTGGAGGCGATCCAGGCTTTGAGCGAGGCGGGGATCCGCACCTCGATCATGGTGGCACCAATCATTCCAGCGCTCAACGACCATGAGATCGAGCGTATCCTCGACGCCGGCAAGGCGGCCGGTGCGCTGGAGGCAAGCTATGTCATCCTGCGGCTGCCGCTGGAAGTAAGCCCGCTCTTCCGCGACTGGCTGCTGCAGCATTATCCGGATCGCTACCGTCACGTCATGTCGCTGATCCGCTCGATGCGCGGTGGCAAGGATTACGATGCCGAATTCGGCAAGCGCATGAAGGGTGCCGGACCCTATGCCTGGCAGATCAGCCGCCGTTTCGAGATGGCGACCCGCCGGCTCGCGCTCACACGCCGCAATATTGCGCTACGCGACGACCTGTTCGTGCCGCCGGATGGCAGCGGCGTGCAGCTGTCGCTGCTCTGACGATCCCTGCGGGTTTTCCCTGTACCCGCTGGAAAAGCCCCTGGCTTCGCCGCCATGATCCACCGGGGGCTTGCAGGAGATCGGGTGGTGTGCGAGCTTCGCCGCATGTCACGCCGTGCACCACCCGATTCTCAAATGCTGTTCGAGGATGTTCCGCTCGTCCCCACTTTCGAGCTGGAACTGATTGCGCGCCGTGCCGGCCATTGGCCGGTTGCCGGGGCCGATGAGGCAGGCCGAGGCCCGCTTGCCGGACCGGTCGTGGCGGCCGCCGTCATTCTCGATCCAGAGCGTATCCCGAACGGGCTAAACGATTCCAAACAGTTGACAGCCGCCAGACGTGAGGAACTGTTCGTCGAAATCCTGGCGACGGCAACCGTGTCCATCGCCTCGTCGAGTGCCGGCCGTATCGACACGACCGATATTCGCAAGGCAAGCCTCGATGCGATGCGCCGTGCCATTTGCGGGCTTGCCGTGCCGGCGAGCTATGTGTTGACCGATGGGCTCGACGTGCCTGTTGGGCTCGCCTGCCCAGGAAAAGCCGTGGTCAAAGGTGATGCGCGCTCCTTCTCCATTGCCGCCGCTTCGATCGTCGCCAAGGTGACACGCGACAGAATGATGGCGCGTGCTGGTGTCGTTTTTCCGGCCTATGGTTTTGCGGCCCATGCCGGCTATGGCACGGCGCAGCATCGTGCAGGTATCGAGGAGCATGGTCCCTGCCCGCTGCACCGCATGAGCTTTCGCCCCTTGCGCAAAGAGGCCGTCTGAGCACTCAGCCCGTCAGCCCCGCGGCGATTTTAGCCGACCGCTTTCTGATATAGGCGACATCTTCTCTGTAGATGCGGTCATGTCCCTCGTGGAGATTCCGACGATATCTCTCGATGCCGCGGGCAGCTTCCCGTTCCATGAAGGCCAAAAGAGCCTCGAGCCGCTCGACGATGACGTCAGGCAATGAGGGACGCTCGGCAGTGGACAGGCCATAGGCATCGACAAAGATGCGGGCACGAGCGACCTGGGCGGCAAGTATCTCCATTCCCTCGACGGCGACGCTGGAGGACAGCGGCGCCCAGCGATAGACGGCATAGGCCAGATCCCACATTCGCGAACCGGGATGCGCAGCCTCGAAATCGATGATACCGGTCACTTCGCCATCGTTCAGGACGACATTGTAGGGAGCAAAATCCCCATGGCAGATGACCTCGCACGGCGAGCGGGCCGGCAGTTGCCAGGTGTGATCGGCCTTAAGGTCCTTTGCGAACAAGCGGGAACAATCGTGATAACGACGCAGCAGCGATGCAGCCGACCGCAGCGCCATTTCGCCGCGCATATCAATGCAGTCATCGAGATCGCCCGTATCCCCGAGCAGATAGGTTACCCGCTCCCAGGCCTCGTCATATCCAGCCGAAATCGGAGCTGCATCGAATCCGTGCCGATGCAGCGCAGCCAGCAAGGCGTGGACGCCGGGTGTCCATGCCGCAGCCGGTCTCACGATGAGATCGCCTTGACGAAACGGTTCGCCGCCTGTCGCTGCCTGCATCCATCCCTCCTCAATCTCATGATTTTGCTGTTGGTTCCGGCAATGATCAAGCCAGCAGGAGGGAAATAAAAAACCCCGCCGAAGCGGGGCTCTTTCGAATTTCGATATTCCCAGGGCTTAGTTCAGCCGCGTCTTCACTTCCTTGACGGCATCGCTGAAGAGACCGGACTGGACGTTCCCATCGGCCTTCTTGGCAAGCACCGATTCAGCAGCGGCGATCGCGAGGTCGACAGCAGCGGAGCGGACCGCCTTCATCGCATCGGCTTCAGCCTGCTTGATCTTCTGCTCGGACAAAGCCGTGCGGTTGGCAACAAATTCCTCGGTCTTCTTGCGAGCCTCGGTCGTCAGCATTTCCGCTTCGCGCTCAGCTGCGGCAACGATGTGTGCTGCCTCAGCCTCGGCTTCCTTGCGCTTGCGCTGATATTCGGCCAGCAGGTGCTGGGCCTCTTCGCGTAGGCGCTTGGCTTCCGCCAGCTCGTTGCGGATTTGATCTGCGCGGTCGTCCAGCGACTTTGCCATCATGCCCGGAACCTTCAGGTAAACGATCAGGCCGAGGAAGATGAGAAGGCTGACAAAGGCGAAGAAGGTGTTGTCCAAAGCAAACTCCATGGATCACCCCTCCTGCTTGGCGGCAGCTGCTGCAACCGCAGAGGCGACATCGGCCTTGCCGGCGACATTGCCGACCAGCTGCTCGACGACGGCACTAGCCGTCTCCTCGGCAATCGCACCGACATCACCGAAGGCTTTCGCCTTGATTTCAGCAATGCGGCCTTCTGCGGCCTTGAGCTTCTCAGCCAGGCTTGCCTCGATCGCCTTGCGATCCTCTTCGGCCTTGGCCTTGGCGGCATCGCGGGCAGTGGCGCCGATGGAATTCGCCTTGGCGCGCGCAGCGGCCAATTCGCTTTCATAGGTCGCGACGGCGGCATCGGCTTCAGCCTTCAGACGCGAGGCCTCTTCGATATCCTGGGCGATCCGGTCGTGCCGGCTTTCCAGAATGCTGCCGACGCGCGGAATAACGATCTTCTGCATGGCCACGTAGAAGATGACGAAGGTGATCACCAGCCAAAACAGCTGTGACGGATACGTCGTATGGTCAAACGGCGGGAATACGCCGCCGTGATGGCCTTCATTCGGCGCACCCGTTTCCGTGTGCACCGCTCCGGCGGCCGGCGGTGCTTCTTCAGCATATGCCGGGGTCACAAACATGCTCACCTCCAGGTGGTCTGCAAATACAAAGAATCACGGCTCGCTGCCCGCGAACCGTGATCTATGACGCCGCTGATATCAGACGGCGAAGAGCAGGAGGAGAGCGACGAGCAGCGAGAAGATGCCCAGAGCTTCCGTAACGGCGAAGCCGAATACCAGACGGCCGAACTGGCTGTCAGCAGCCGACGGGTTGCGCAGTGCGCCGGACAGGTAGCTGCCGAAGATATTGCCGAGGCCGAGAGCCGTGCCGGCCATACCAAAGCAAGCCAAACCTGCGCCGATGAACTTTGCTGCTTCCGCGTCCATGTTGAACTCCTTTGAAATGGTTGTGCGGTGAATGACTGACGCCGTTAGACGCCAATGTCTTTATCCTTAGTGGCCGCCCGGATGGATTGCGTCGTTGAGGTACATGCAAGTCAGCACCGCAAAGACGTAAGCCTGAAGGAAGGCGACAAGGAACTCGAGACCGGTGAGGGCGACGGTCATGATAAGAGGGAGAACAGCCCCGCCGATACCGAGCGCGCCGAGTGCTCCGAGCGAGGCGACGAAGCCTGCGAACACCTTAAGCGTGATATGACCGGCCAGCATGTTGGCGAAAAGACGAACGGAGAGCGAAACCGGACGGGACAGGAAGGAGATGATCTCGATCGCCACCACCAGCGGCAGAAGAACACCCGGAACACCCTGCGGGACGAAGATCTTGAAGAAGCCGAAACCATGCTTGATCAAGCCGTAGAAGATAACGGTGAAGATGACGAGCAGCGCAAGCGCCAGTGTCACGATGATCTGGCTGGTGACGGTGTAGAAGTAAGGAACAAGGCCGAGCAGGTTTGCCGTCAGGACGAACATGAAGAGAGAGAAGACCAGCGGGAAGAACTTCATTCCCTTTGTCCCCGCCCCCTCTTTCAACATCGAGGCAATGAACTCATAGGCCATTTCCGCCACCGACTGCGAGCGCGTCGGGATGACGCCGCGCGGCGCACTGGCGAAATAAAGGAAGCCAGCGGAGAGAACTGCGGAGGCAACCATGAACAGCGAGGCGTTGGTGAACGAAAAATCAATTCCGCCGATATCGATCGGGATAATCTTGAAGATCAGGAACTGATGGGTAGGATCGTTTGCCACCGCTTGTTCTCTTTCATTTTTCCGCTCCACCGAGCGGATGCTTCTCATCTGGAAACAGCGCCGCAGCGTTGCTTCCGCTCATTTCTTATCAGACCTACCCTCGCCCGGCACCGGTGTCGCCACCTTGCCCGCAGAGCGCAGCACATTCAAAACGCCGGCACAAAATCCGAGAAGCAGCAAGATAATCATGCCCCACGGCGTCGTACCGACAAAACGGTCGAAGACATAGCCCAGAACGGCGCCAACGATGATTGCGGCTATGAACTCGCTGGAAAGCTTCATCGCCTGAGCGTAGCCCTTACGGCTTTCCTCGGCGCGAACCTCCCCGCGTTCATCCTCTCTCACCGCAGCGCGCTTGGTCGCCAATTCGGCTTCCAGCTGCGCCCGCCGCTGTTCCAGACCTTCGTCGCGGTCATCCGTCATGGTGGCATCCTCCCCATTTTCGTTGCGCGTAATCCCTGTACCCCGGTCAACGCGTAAACGAACAGCAGGTTTCGCCACCTTTCGGCCCGTTTTGAAGTCGCGCGCAACATAGTTTTAGGAAAAAGCATAGTCAAGGCGTAGGCGTCATCTGTCCAGCCATAAATTAGCCCAATTAAATCATGATCTTAGAGCGAAAGAGCCATATTGAGCGAAAACTGAGCCGAAGAATCCTCTTCAGCCCGCGCTTTCCTGTGGCTTTTTTGCCAGGAGAAGCGACCTCGCCCGCTGTGTCAATCTGCCGGAACCGGGCGCATCAGCTCCAGCCGCCGCCATAGGTCCTGTAAAAGATGTGCATGCCTATGCGGCCGACCTTCACCATTTCGGCAGCCCATTTCGGCCGGACATAGACAGCATGGTAATGAGTGGCGGAACCGACTTCCGGCAGCCAGATCTTGCCGGCGGTCACGGCCATGGCGACCTGACGGGCAATGCGCCAGTGTTCGGGAGAATTGACGCGCTCCTTGACGTTGTCGCAGGCGAAGGAAAACTGGCAAGCGTTGGTCCAATCCTCGTTCTGATAGACGACGCCGCAAATGGTCTTCGGGTAGGCCGGGTTGCGGACACGATTGAGGATGACCTGGGCAACGGCCGCCTGTCCTTTCACGGACTCGCCCCTCGCCTCGAAATAGATGCCAGTGGCAAGGCACTGCTGCTCGTCGGGCGAGAAAACCGATGGCGGCAGGACATTGGCGGCCCAGGCATGATCCTTCGGGCCGATCTGCGGCACGAAGCGGCCTTCACCGTCCTGATCCTTGGCGAGAATGGAATCGAAGGGCGAGACACGGGCATAGTCCGGCGCCGGCGAGGCATAGGCCGCGGCCAGAACATCGGCATTCTGATTGGTGACCAGATTGGCGATATAGGCCGGCACGCTATCATCAGGCTTTGGCGGCTCTTTCTTGTAGAAGGCGGTGGCAATCTGGATTTCCTTGCCGCCGAGCTTCGGCTTCAGGAAGGCGGTGCGCTCGCCAGTCGCAGATTCCGGCCGAAGCAGCATGCTCTGGCGCTGCAGCACCGAGCCTGCGGAAAAATCCTTCGGCGGCTGCATCGGCGTGATGGCCACCACCCTGCCTTTCTTGTCCTGCCGGTTGATGCGGTCTTCATCGGGCCGGGGATCGCTGCCCTTGGCTTCGGATTGGAACGCGACGCGGCGCCCGTCCGGCAACACCAGACCGCCATCTCCAATGGCGGCAGAAGCCTTGACATCACCGAAGGCCAGTTCCGCCTGATGGGTGGAGCCGGCCGGCGAGTCCGTCATCACCATGCGCCAATTGGCCCCTTCCCTGTCGATCCCGGCAAGCAGGCCGGCAAGGTCGCCATAGGCTGCTGTCGATGGAAAAATAAGCCAGGCGCAAAGCCCGAAGACGGCTGGAGAGGTCCAATTTTGTGGCAGGAACCGCGACTTGCGGCTAACGGAACGCGAGCGAGACAACACCGGACTCCAAACGGCACTCGAAACTAGGAGCCGGAATAATCTCCCATTAACCTTGATGGATGGTTAATTCGGGCGAATCTATGGTTATGCAGGCGGTGAACCGAAAACAAAAAAGGCCTGGCGGAGATCCGCCAGGCCTTTTGAACGAACAGCACGAATATCTGCGTCAGATGATGACGTGCGAACCCAGTTCCACAACGCGGTTGGCAGGCAGGCGGAAGTAGTCGGAGGGGTCGGTCGCGGCGTTGGCGAGCGCGATATAGAGCCGGTCCTGCCAGTGCGGCATACCGGATTTCGCATCCGGCACCAGCTTGCGGCGGCCGAGATAGAAGGAGGTCGACATGATGTCGAACTTCAGGCCCGTCTTGCGCAGGGTTGCGAGCGCCTGCGAGACATTCTGCGATTCCATGAAGCCGAAGCGCAGCTCGACGCGCGAGAAGCGCTCCGAGACCTTCTCGACCGAATAGCGATCCTCCTGGGCGACGCGCGGCTTGTTGATGGTGCGGATCGTCAGGATGACGTTCTTGTCGTGCAGGACGTGATTGTGCTTCAGATTGTGCAGCAGCGCGGCGGGCGCAGATTCCGGATCGCTGGTCAGGAAGATTGCCGTACCGGGCACATGCGCGGGCGAATGATCGCTCTTGCGCTCGATGGAACTGACGAAGGACGACAGCGGAATATCGGTGTGCCGCGTCTTTTCCATCAAGATCGAGGTGCCGCGGCGCCAGGTCCACATGATCACCGTGAAGGCCGTTGCGATCATGACCGGAACATAGCCGCCATCATGGATCTTCAGGAGGTTGGCGCCGAGGAAGACGAATTCCAGCAGCAAGAGCGGCGTGAGCACGGCAACCGCCATCGGCAGCGTCCAGTTCCAGCGGACCCGGACGAATTCAAATGCCATGATCGAGGTGACGACCATCGCGCCGGTCACCGAAATACCATAGGCCGTTGCCAGCGCATCCGAGGTCTTGAAGGCCAATACGAGGAAGATGACGCCGAAGAACAGGACCGTGTTGACCGACGGCAGGAAGATCTGCCCGGTATTGGTCTCGGAGGTAAAGAGGATTTCCATGCGCGGCAGGAAGCCGAGGTGAATCGCCTGACGCGTGAGCGAGAAAGCACCCGTGATGACGGCCTGGCTCGCAATGATCGTCGCCATCGTGGCGAGAATGACCACCGGCAGAATCGCCCAATGCGGATACATCAGGAAGAACGGGTCCGACATGGCCATGGGCTCGCGCAGCACCAGCGCGCCCTGACCGAAGTAGTTCAAGGTCAGCGACGGAAACACCAGTACGAACCAGGCCCACTGAATCGGGCGGCGGCCGAAATGGCCGAGGTCGGCATAGAGCGCTTCCGCGCCCGTCACCGTCAGGAACACAGCACCGAGAACGACGACGCCGAGGAAGCCCTCGCGCATCAGAAAGCTCACCGCATACCAGGGATTCAGCGCTGCCAGAATGCTGTAATCATCGGAAATATGCATGATGCCGGCAAGACCCATGACGATGAACCAAAGCGCCGTGATCGGACCGAAGAAACGGGCGACGGCACCGGTACCATGCGACTGGATCGCGAAAAGCAATGCCAGGATCGCCACCGATATCGGGACGATATAATCCGACAATTGCGGGGTCACCAGCTTCAGACCCTCGACAGCGGAAAGAACGGAAAGCGCCGGGGTGATCATCGCATCACCGAGGAAGAGCGCGGCACCCAAAAGGCCCAGCAGCATCAGGATGGCGGTGTGGCCATTCGCCGTCTTCATCAACAGCGCCAGCAGCGACAAGGTGCCGCCTTCGCCGTCGTTGTCCGCACGCAGCAGAAAAAGGACATATTTAATCGTGACGATGATGGTCAGCGTCCAGAACATCAGCGACACGACGCTGATGACTTCGCCGCGCGTCAGGCCATCGGCGGCCACCGGCTTCAATGCTTCGCGAAAGGCATAAAGCGGGCTCGTACCAATGTCGCCATAAACAACGCCAATCGAGCCGAGGGCGAGGTATGCGAGCTTACGAGCGTTCATTTTCCCGTCGGGAGAATGATGGGTTTCGTTAGACATTCAGGATCACTAGACTCTCAGAGCCAGCCTTTCCAGCGAAAAAAGAAAAACGGAACGATGGCGGAAACCACCATCAGCAACAACGATGTCGGGTAACCGTAGGCAAAGTGCAGTTCGGGCATATGCTCGAAATTCATGCCGTAGACGGACGCCACGAGCGTCGGCGGCAGAAATACCACCGAAGCGATCGAAAAGATCTTGATGATGGCATTCTGCTCGATATTGATCAGCCCGAGCGATGCATCCAGCAGGAAGGTGATGTTTCCCGCGACGAAGGATGCATGCTCCGACAGTGACTGCACATCCCGCGAGACGTTGCGACACAGTTCCCTGGCCTCGTGGTCCTGCTGCATGGCGGGGATGGTATGAAGAAAGGTCAGCAGCCGGGACAGCGAACTCAGACTGTCACGCACCTTGCTGAGCGTACGGTGATAGCCTGCGATGTCCTTGAGCTTTTCTTCCAGATAGTTCGCCGGGCGGCGGATCTTCTTTACACGATCGCCGAACACGTGCACCGACAATATATCGATACCCGCCACGGTCTGTTCAAGGACCTCGGCGGTACGGTCGACGATGGTTTCGAGAAGCTTGGCAAGAAGCGCGACACCCGTGCGCCGCTCCTGCGGAATACGCTGCAGCGCTGCGATGAAGAGTGCGAAGGACTTCGGCTGCGCATAGCGGATGGTGACCAGCCGATGTCCCGTCAGGATGAAGGCGACATCGGTGAGCATCGGCAGATTGGTGTCGGCCTTCCACAGCAGCGAGGCCGTGAGAAAGACAGAGCCGTTTTCGACATAGAGGCGGCTCGACGGCTCGATGTCCTTCATGTCCTCGCGCGTAGGCACCTCGAGCCCTAGCAGGCGCTCGATATTAGCCTCTTCCTCACGCGTGGGATCGACCATATCGATCCAGACGGCATTATCAGGCAAGCGGTCGGCGGCCGAAAGATCGGGCAGCTGAAGCGGCTTGGAATCTGAGCAATAGGCAGTTATCAACTGCTTGCTCCCACAGCAGCGGAGAGGAAGCCGCCATCAAGGCGCCTTGCGCGCTCTTGCCGCGATCCCACCAATGGCCAATGAAAAAAGCTCATAAAACCCCGGTCGTATCCCGCCGGTCCGGCCGGGAATCCGTGTCCATGTTCCATTGCGCTGCTGTACCAATCCTTCGCCCGTCCTGGCGAAGCCGCCTGCTCGGACGAAATAAAACCACCATGCGGCGGAGGGCGGTCATCGGAAATGCCCGACCAGTTCCACGCCGGCGGCGCATATGCAGCAAAGCTCGCAAAGAATCAAGTCACAACCTCTTCATTGCGCGATTTCACCGCAGTTTGGCTAAACTTGCGAAGTCATAGCACAGGACGCCGACAAGACAATCCGTCACTATACGGAAAGCAGGATGTCTTTGTGAATTATTCAAATACGATCGATGGCGCCGCGCGCTGCGGTGCGCCTGCCACTTGCTTCCAGACATTGGCTGCGATCTCGCGATAAATATTCGCAACCACCCCATTTGGCTCGGCAGCGACGAGCGGCGTGCCGGCATCCGAAGTTTCGCGGATGCCCATGGTCAGAGGCACCTCCCCCAGGAAAGGCACGCCGATGCGCTCGGCTTCCTTGCGCGCGCCACCATGGCCGAAAATATCGTAACGGGCGCCGGTGTCCGGAGCGATGAAATAGCTCATGTTTTCAACGATGCCGAGGACGGGAACCTCGACCTTGCGGAACATGTTCAGGCCCTTGCGCGCATCGATCAAGGCCAGATCCTGCGGCGTCGAGACGATGACGGCGCCGGTAAGCGGCACCTGCTGCGCCATGGTGAGCTGCACGTCCCCGGTACCGGGCGGCATGTCCACCACGAGCACGTCGAGCTCGCCCCAGGCGACCTCGCGCAGCATCTGCAGCAGAGCGGACTGCACCATCGGCCCGCGCCAGATCATTGCCGTTTCCTCTTCGACGAGGAAGCCCATCGACATGACCTTGAGGCCATAATTCTCCATGGGATTGATGATGCGCCCATCGATCTGGGTGGGCCGTCCGGAAATCTTCAGGAGGCGCGGCATCGAAGGACCGTAGATATCGGCATCCAGGATGCCAACCTTCAGGCCGTTGGCAAGCAGCCCCAGTGCCAGATTGACCGCCGTCGTCGATTTGCCGACGCCACCCTTGCCCGAGGCGACCGCGATGATAGCCTTGACGCCCGGAACACCGATCTTGGCGGCGCGGGGCGGCTGTTGCGGCGCGTGCTGATGAGGATGCGAATGGGAATGGCCCTGTGGAGCAGCTTGCGCAGGCGCGGCCCGGGACGCCGGGGCGCCAGCCTTCTTGTCGGCCGTCAGCGCGACCAGGGCGCCCTTGACACCGGGCATATCCTTGACGACACGCTCGGCGGCAAGGCGCATCGGTTCCAGATCCTTGGCGCGCTCGGCGGGTACGGTAATGGAGAAATAGACCTTGCCATCGGAGATGAAGACATCCGACACCATGCCGAGTTCGACGATGTTGTGCTCCAGGTCCGGGCCGCGAACCGTCTTCAACGTTTCCAGCACCTGTTCCTTGGTGATGTCTGCCATTTCATCCTCACTGCAGAATCCTTTTCGGCAGCGCCGCAGGGAGCGCACGCTTTCCGAAATCATTCTGGCTTAGATAGTAGAGAGGCGGGACTTCGCCAAACGAAATTCGGGACGCCGTCGATAAAATGCGTCTTCGTTGCGGCCGGCAGGTCCGCCGGGTCCATAAAGAACCCTTACCAGCCGCAACGCGCTCCCAATTCGGGAAGACATGATCGCGGGCCGAGATAAAACACTCGTCTGAAAGGAATAGGGCAAAGGCGCGAAAATCGTCCCACAAGCGCGCCCGAAATTGCTAAGCGTGTTAAATAAGCAACAACCGCCGCCGACCCCCTCGCCGGGAGAAGCTATGGCGACGGGGCATCGGCGACGGTCGTTTGATCCGCGCACGTTTCATCGGCGCTGTTATCAAAGTCCCCTCTGGACCTCTGTCTTTTTATAAGCAGGAAGCGTGCCAGTTTTCAGAAAACCAGGGAAATAACGGTATTTCAATTGGTTAATCGCTGTCCGCCTGGATCGGCATGATCGATCATCGCCATGGGGTTCATCATATTTTATTCGCAGCGCACAAAATTCATTCACACGCTGCTCGAATCTCGATCATCACGTCGAGACGACAATGTCATTATTTGATCAATCCAACGCGCAAAGCCTTGGCGACGGCCTGAGTGCGGTTGACGGTGTCGAGCTTTTTGGTGGCGCGGTTGAGGTAGTGATTGACCGTATGTTCGGACAGAGACAGGATTTCGGCGATCTCGGCGCTGGTCTTTCCGGCCGCTGTCCAGTTCAGGCAATCGATCTCCCGGTCGGTCAGGGCATCGACGACGCGAACATCGAGATTGCGGATTTCCGCAAGCCGGTCATAGACGTGAACTGCTATATAGAAAAGGTCCTTGACCTCCTCCATCGAAAAGAGCTCGCGATCGCCAGCCAAACAAACCGCGCCGCGAAGACCGGAGGCATCGTGCGTCGGGAAATAGACGAAGCGCGTCATGCGGAAACGTTCGAACAGAGCCACCACGAGCTGCGACTTGCTCTCCTCGCGATTGGGGCTTGTTGTCACCTCATAAAGAAAGGGCAGCGTGGAGCCGCGCAGACGCTGCAGCGGGGGGCTGGTCGACAACAGGTTTTCCTGATCGTAGATCGACAGCAGCTCTGCCGGCCAATTGTTGATGACTGAATTGCTCTGCAGGTCCGAGGACGTAATAGGCGGCAGATTGAGCACCATGAAGGCCCGGCAACGATAGGCCTCCGTCAGGCCCTTCATGAAACGGAACACATCGAACTGCGTCTTAAGCCTGCTGATTTCCTCGATAAAGTCCCCGCCACGAGGGGACATGCCCGCCTGTATCAATGCCGCCATCATCAGTCTTCTTTATGTAAAAGAGGAAGAAAATACGAAACTTCCGTCTCTTGTCCCTCACGATTATCGTACGGCAGCCGGTCTCAGCCGCTCGGCAAAATATAAGTTTTCCAAAATCACGACTGCATCAACGCCCGTTACTATTATGTTCGCCCAACACCTCGCCAAATCCTGTATGGTTCCAATAATCACTTGCGGATAATGGCAGTTCTTCCGCATATCTCAACAGTAAAATTCAAGATAAACGAGCAATTTCGCTAAGATCAGGCACCGACAGCATTAAATCCGCGAGTTTCCGACAGCCGTTGCGCGAAATTTATGGAGTCAGCGCTTAGGCCCCATGCGGTTGCGCATGTCCGTCATGATCGAATCAGCAGCAGCAACCACCAAAGGCGCCCATGCCTGCAACTTTTCCAGTGTGACGCGATAGGCTGGGCCGGTCACCGAGACGCCGGCCAGCATATGCCCATCGTCGGAACGGATCGGGGCGGCAACGCAGCAAATGCCGCTTTCATGCTCCTCGAGATCGAAGGCATAGCCTCGCTTCCTGATTTCCGAAACATCGACAAGCAGCTCCGAGACATTGCGAAGCGTATGCTCGGTATAAGGGCGATATTCGAGGCATGAGATTCTCGCATCCAGCTCGGCATCGTCGAGCGCGGAAAGCGCCGCCTTGCCGACACCGGTACAATAGGCCGGAGATGCATTGCCGACCTGCGAATACATGCGTACGGATTGGCGACCCTCGACCTTGTCGAGATAGATGACCTCCGTGCCACGCAGGACGCCAAGATGGACGGTTTCGCCGGTCACCTCCTGCAGGCGGTGCAGATGTGGCTCAGCAACCGCGCGAAACTCGTTGCGCGCCCAGCTGCGCGAGGCAAGCGTCAAGAGCCGCAATCCAATCAGATAACGACCATCGCGGTCGACCTCCAGCAGCCCTTCCTCGACAAGGTGCGACAATTGGCGATGCAATGTGCCGCGCGGCTGATCGGAGAGCGAAAGGATGTCGGTAAAGCGCATCGGGCCATCGGCGAGCGCGACGAGATCGAGCAGGGAGACGAGCTTTCCCAGCGTTCCGGTTTCCCGGTCGCGATGCCCTTTATTTTTTCCACCCTCTGAACCCAGATCCATGTTCATTCATTTATCTCTGGCAGAGCCGCACTATCCTTGACACCGCGCAAGGGTAGATCGATAATTCCATATAGTCAAATTATGTTCCGAATAATGGAACTTTCGATTGATCGGGAGGAAACATTTGGTGGATACTCAGGCGCAATTTCCCGATCTGAAAGATCGCACCGTCCTCATCACCGGCGGCGGCTCCGGCATCGGCGCAAGCCTTGTGGAGGCCTTTGCCAAACAGGGCGCAAAGGTTGCCTTCATCGATATCATCGAAGAAGCGAGCAAGGCACTGGCGGCCAAGCTTTCGACGCAATCCGCCCATCCTGTCTCCTTCTATCACGCCGACCTGCGTGATGTCAGCGCGATCAAAAGCACGGTTGCTGCGGTTGAGTCCGATCTCGGGGCGGTCCGCGTCCTCGTCAACAATGCAGCCTGGGACGACCGGCACGATATCGACACCACGACCGAAGAATACTGGGACAACAATCAGGCAATCAACCTGAAGCAGGTCTTCTTCGTCTCGCAGGCGGCTGCACCCGGCATGCGCGCCGCCGGCGGCGGGGCCATCATCAATTTCTCCTCGATCGTCTTCAAGATGAACCCGCCGCTGCTGTCCTCCTACGCGACCGCGAAGTCCGGTATCATCGGGTTGACCAAGAGCTTTGCCGGGCGCTTCGGTCCCGAGAACATCCGCGTCAATGCCGTCCTGCCGGGAATGATCGTCACCAAGCGACAGCTCGACCTCTGGCTGACCGAAGAGGGCATGGCGAAGACGATAGACCGGCAATGCCTGAAGCGCGTGCTGAGCGCCGACGATCTGGTCGGTCCGGTGCTCTTCCTGGCTTCGGACTGCTCCGGCGCCATGACCGGACAAGCTATCACCGTCGACGGCGGTATTTTCTAATCTCAAGAGTTCTGACGTAAGACTTGGAGCATTTCTCATGACGAAACCCGCATATGTCGCGGTGGACTGGGGCACCAGCAGTTTCCGGCTGTGGCTGATCGGCGAAGACAGCAGCATATTGGCGGAGCGCCGCAGCGGCGAAGGCATGACCACGGCGGCCCAGACCGGCTTTGCCAAGGTCCTGCAATCGCATCTCGACGCCATATCCGCACCGGACGCCCTTCCCGTCATCGTCTGCGGCATGGCCGGAGCGCGCCAGGGCTGGGTGGAAGCCGGATATATCGACACGCCGACCTCACTTGCCGCCATCCTGACAGGCGCCGTTTCCGTGCCCGGACAATCCCGCGACGTGCGCATCCTGCCGGGTCTCGCACAGCGAAGCCAGCAGGTGCCCGATGTCATGCGCGGCGAGGAAACGCAGCTGCTCGGCGCGATTGCCGCCTATGCGAAGGGCGAACAGCTCGTGTGCATGCCGGGAACGCATTCGAAATGGGTGCGCGTGCTGGATGGCCAGGTGACAGGTTTTTCCACCTTCATGACGGGCGAGCTTTTCGACGTCATTACCAAGCACAGCATCCTGTCGCATGCCGTTGCCGGCGCTGCGGACATGCCTCCCGACACGAAGGCGTTCGAGGCTGCCCTTAAGACGGCCCTCGACAAGCCGGCCCTCGTCACCAACCTGCTGTTCACGGCCCGCTCCGGCCAGCTCCTGAACGGGCTTACGGCCGCCGGCGCCCAGGCACTGATCTCGGGCACCCTGATCGGTGCGGAAATCGCCGGCGCGCTCGCTTCGGCGGGGCAGAATGCGACCATCACGCTGGTCGCTTCCGGCCGCCTCCAGGCGCTCTATGAAGACGCCTTCCGCACCCTCTCCCTCAATTACAAGACCATCGATGCCGATGCCGCCGTCCGTCGCGGACTGTCCGCTGCGGCCGAAGCGATCTGGTTCAAGAAAGAAAGCAAAAGCTGATGACGACCCGCACTCCCTTCCCGCCCATGAAGCGCCCGCTCATTGCCATTCTTCGCGGCATCAAGCCGGAGGAGACGGCCGATATCGTCGGCACGCTGATCGAAACAGGTTTCACGGCAATCGAAATTCCGCTGAATTCGCCGGAGCCGTTCCGCTCTATCGAGATCGCCGCCAAGATGGCGCCTGCGGATTGCCTGATCGGCGCAGGCACGGTGCTGACGGTGGAAGACGTCGACAGGCTGGATGGCGCCGGCGGCAAGCTCTTGGTGACACCGAATGTCGAGCCTGCGGTCATCAGCCGCGCCCGCGACAAAGGCATGGTGACGATGCCGGGTGTGTTCACCGCCACGGAAGCGCTTTCGGCCGCCTGCGCCGGTGCCACCGGTCTCAAATTCTTCCCCGCCGGCGTGCTCGGCGCCTCCGGCATCACAGCCATTCGCGCCGTCTTGCCGCCTGAGCTCATCATTGCCGCGGTCGGCGGCGTCTCAGACAAGAATTTCGCCGATTACACCAAGGCCGGCGTGCTCGCCTTCGGCCTCGGCACCAGTCTTTACAAGCCGGGAATGACGGCCGCAGAGGTTGCCGAACGTGCCAAGGTCACCATTTATGCCTATGATGCAGCCGTAGGAGCCTGATCTATGACCGATATTCATGATTTCCAGGGCAATATTCTCTGCAACACGTCCTCCGTCCTGGGAGAAGGCCCGACCTACGACCCCGATACAGACACCGTGTGGTGGTTCAACATCCTCGGCAAGGAACTGCACGAACTGCACCTGCCGACCGGAAAGAAACAGGTTCACGAGCTGCCGATGATGGCAAGCGTGCTGGCTCGCGTCGATGCGGAGCGGCAGATGATCGCCACCGAGCAGGGACTGTTCCTGCGCGATATCGCAACCGGCGAATTGAGCTTCTATACGGCCATTGAAGCAGACAAGCCTGAAAACCGTTCCAATGACGGGCGCACGCATGTTTCCGGATCGCTCTGGATCGGCACCATGGGCAAGCGCGCCGAGATGCAGGCAGGCGCGATCTATCATGTCGCCGGCGGCAAGGTTACGAAGATCTTCGACCAGATCAGCATTCCGAATTCCATCTGCTTTTCTCCCGATGGCACGATCGGCTATTTCACCGATACCCGCGTCAGTCAGCTGATGCGCGTGCTCGTCGACCCCGAGACGGGACTCCCGACCGGCGAGCCGATCGTCATGGTCGACAGCATGGAAGATCCTGGCGGCCTTGATGGTTCGGTCTGCGACGCGGACGGCTATATCTGGAATGCGCGCTGGGGTTCCGGCTTCGTCGACAAATACAGCCCGGACGGCCTGCGCATCGAGCGCTATCGCGTGCCCGCCATGCAGCCCTCCTGCCCCGCCTTCATCGGCAAGAATGCGGACCGGCTGGCCGTGACGACCGCCTGGGAAGGCTTGGATGAGGAAGCGCGCTCCATGCAGCCGCAGGCGGGTGCTCTTCTGGAACTCGGCCTGACGGTGAAGGGCGTTTTCGACCCTCCATACAAGCTTTGATTGAAATCCCTCCTCAGCCGTTCGATGCGGAAGAGGAGATTACTTCTATGATCGATGCGATATCCAGCTTTTCCGGCTTGCGAAAAAACCGCGATCCGCATCGATCCATTCTCTAATTCGGCCAATCCCCAGGTTGTTTCTCAAAACGTCGACCCGCTGTTTTCATGCTATATTCCGTCCGTTTTCAACTTCCGCCTGTTGGCTTCTGCAACTTTTGACGGAACCAAAACCTCACTAATCCATTTGCCCTTATGACCGGTACGATGAAGGCCGGCAAACGGAGGTTTCACCGCGCTGGTCAGCATGCGCGCCCGATAAAGCATGCCCATCGGAATGAAAGGTAGGTTCACGATGACTGGGAAACTCTTCACTTCTGTCGCTGCAGGCGCAATCTTCGCCACGGCCTCGGTACTTTCGCCGATGGCGTTCGCTCAAGCGCAACAACCGTCGAACGGGGGAGCCGGCAATACCGGCAACAATGCGCCAATGACGCAATCCGCCCCGGCGACACCGGATGCCACAAAGCCGAATAACCCGACGCCGCAAACCAAGGCTCAGGCACCCGCACCGTCGCCAGGCGCCGAACAGGCCGGCGGCTACATGACCACGCAGTCGGCCGATCAGATCAGTGCCAGGACCTATATGGGCCAGTCTGTCTATAACGGCCAGAATGAAAGCATCGGCAGCATCAACGACCTGATCCTGCAGAAGCAGGGCGGTGTTATCGCCGCGGTCGTCGGCGTCGGCGGTTTCCTTGGCCTCGGCCAGAAAAACGTCGCCGTACCGTTCGACAAGATCAACGCCACGCAGAATCCGCAGGACGGCACCGTCAAGCTCACGACGACCGAAACGGCCGACTCGCTGAAGGCTGCCCCAGAATTCAAGACCCTGTCGATGCAGGCTTCCGAAAAGGCGGCACAATCGTCCGGTACGTCGACAATGCCGGCCACCGACAACACCACGACTTCGTCGACCACCAACAAGTAACTATCGACAAAGGTTGGACGAAATACGGAAGCGGCGGCCTTATGGGCCGCCGCTTTCTTTGACCATCTTTCACCCTACTTTTTGGGATTAGGCAATTTCGCGTTCGTGGCTGAGATCGAAATAATGGGTCTGCAGGTAGCGAAGCGTCGCAGCGCTATCGACCGGCTTTCCAAAATAGTAGCCCTGCCCCATGGCGCAGCCCAGTGCCTTCAGCTTCGCCGCTTCAGCATGGTCCTCGATACCTTCCGCGACCACACGCAGGTCAAGCCCTTCGCACATGGCAAGAACAGCCTTGATAATGTGCTCGGAGGCCCTGTCCGAATTCATGCGCGAGACGAAGGCCCGATCGATCTTGACCTTGTCGAAAATGAATTCGCGCAAGCGTCCAAGGCTGGACTGACCGGTGCCGAAATCATCGAGAGAGATGCGCACGCCGACCGCTCGAAGATCGGCGATGATGCGATGGGCGGTATCGGCCGAGCTCATGACCGCCGTTTCCGTGATTTCAAGTTCGAGGCGGTGCGGGTCCAGACCGGCGCGTGTCAGGATGGCGAGAATGCTGCTGCTGGTGCCGGGATCCATCAGCTGCGCCGAGGAGAGATTGAAGGACAGAAACAGTTCGCGCGGCCACGAGAGCGCCGCCTCCGCCGCTTTTCGCAGCAGCGTCTCGGATAGCGCATCGATAAAGCCTCGTTCCTCGGCAAGCGGCACGAAGACAGCCGGTGAGACAAAGCCGAGATCCGGATCGTTCCAACGCGCCAGGGCCTCGAAACCGAGAACCATGTTGTTGGCAAGCGAGACGATCGGCTGGAAATGCACATCGATGAAGTCGGAAATGATGGCGTTGCGCAGCGCCTGCTCCAGCTGCGTCGCACGCTTCATCTCCTGCGCAATCTCTCTGGAATAGACGGTGATCTGGCCGCGGCCGCGACGCTTGGAGCGATAGAGCGCCGTATCCGCATTTTTCAGGAGATCGTCGAATTCTTCTCCGGCGAAAGGATGAATGGCAAAGCCGAAGGATGCGGAAAGGCGGACATTGCGATCGCCGAGATCATAGGGCGCCGACAGCACTTCGCGGATCATCTGCCCGAATTTCTCGGCGCCGACGCGTTCGAAGACAAGCGGCAGTACAAAGGCGAATTCATCGCCGTCGTGACGCGTCACCAGTGCGCCGTCGGGTATGCAGGCCTTCAGACGATGAGCAACCTGGCAGAGGATCTCATCGCCCGCGTCGACGCCGAACAGGTCATTGATCGGCTTGAAGGCATCGAGATTGACGATGCCGATCGTAAAGGGTGCGGGATCGCCGGCACGCTCAAGCGAAAGCGCGCGCGCACGCTCGCGCATGCGATGGCGATTGCCCAACCCGGTGAGCGGATCGGTATAAGCGGTTGCCTGCGGCTGCTGATTGACTGGCCCCGGCAGCATCTCAGTCGATTTCATATTTGGTTCCGGCCTTTTCTCCACCCGGGTGAAGAGCATGCCGAGGAAGTCTTAACAAAGGATGCCAAGACGACAGTCATTCGGCGTCGGCGATAAGTTGCCGTCGGGGGTGATATCATTGTAACATTTATCTATTTTGCGCCTTCAGGGCACCGCGCATATGCTTCTGAAATACCGTTTCGATGATATCGGGACTAACCGGTTTCAGGATGACGTCGTCCATGCCGACATCGGCGCACTCCTTGCGGTCGCGCTCGAAAGCCTGCGTCAGAACACCGATGATCGGCGTATGGGAGCCGGTACCCTTTTCCGCGCCGCGGATCAGCCGGGTGGATTCAAAGCCGTTCAGTCCCGGCAGCGAAATGTCCATCAGGATCAGTTCCGGACGATGCTCCTGCCACAGGCGCACCGCCTCGTCACCACTTGCGGCGATCACATAGCTGTATCCCAAACCCTCGAGGATCTGCGAGAAGACGATCTGGTTGATATCATTGTCCTCAGCGACCAGAATCTGCGCCCGGCGCTCCTCGCCGGTCGCACGCCGCCATTCGGGCGCGAGCCCCGGCTCTATGCTCTCGCCAGGCTCGCCACGGATGTTGCGATTGAAATGGCGCGCGATCAGGAAGGCAAGCTCGGTTGCCAGCTGCGATCCGTTCAGCGACAACGCGGCTAGGTTCTGCCGCTCGGCCAGCTCAATTCCGCGCTTGCCGAGCTGGTTGTCGACGATGACCAGATCGATCTTGACGCCATGCGCGCTTGCCACGTCCAGAAATGCCGCCTCTTCGTTCTCGTTGTGTACGACGCAGGCTTCGAAGCCGTATTTCTCGAGCGTCTTCAGAGCCGCCGTTTCGGCAGCGAAATCCGGCGTGACGACGAGCACCTTGCGGCCGCTGAAATTCTCCGGAACGAAGGTCTCCATCGCCGCCGGACGGCGCGAAATGGTCTGCAGCGCGACCATCGGAACATAGGCGCGGCGATAGGAGCGATCGCCGTTTTCCCGAATGCTCGACGCGAGCGCGAACTCGTCGAAGTCGCCGCCATCCTTGGGCAGGTCCTGCATGGTGCAGACCAGGAAATAGCGGCCCGGCTTGCCGATGCGCTGCTTGCGGGTGACGATGTCGCGCTCGACACCGTCGCGGGCGATCTGGCGCTGCCGCGAGATCGACATTTCACCGGTCTCGATCACATGCCGATCGCTCTCATAGAAGCGATTGGCAAGGTCGGTGGAAAATATATCGATGCTCTTGCGACCGCGCACTTCGTCAGCCGCCGTCTGGTACTTGTCGCAGAACGCCCGGTTGACTGCGACGTAGACGAGGTTCTGGTCCTTGACGAAAACCGGAAAGGGCAGATTGTCGAGAATATCCTCGGTCAGCTGCACGCGCTCCATGTCGACGCGCCATTGCTCTTCGCGTTTCCTGGCTTCGGAAACATCGGAAATAATGCAGAAACCGATACCCGAAGATAGCCGTCGGTTAAGGACGCGCACCCAGCGGTCGTCGGCAAAATGCTCGGTGGTCTCGAAGCGTTCGCGCCAATGGGTGGCTATGCGCTGCGATATCCAATCGTCGCGGCTCGCAGCTGTTTTGGTCTGATGCCGCTGATAGGCTACTCCAGTATCGAAGACGGCGCCTAGAAAATCGCGCAGACGCGTGGAAGGTTGCAGGAAATCAGGCGTGATTGGGAAGAAGTTCAGAACCTGACGGCTGGCAAACAGCAAGAGATCGTTCTTGTCGTAGGCGAAAAAGGCGCTGGAAAGACCATCGCAAAAGGCATCGAAGAACATCGTCTGCAGACTGCCGCCGAAAGGGGCATCAGCCGTCATCATTGCCAAAGCTGCCTTTTCAGTCTCGGCAGTCATTCGTCGGATTCCTACGCTCAACCAGTTTCACAACACGGCAAATCGACAGGGCGGCATTCGCTCTGCAAGGCAAGTTCATGGGAGTTGCATGCTGGCCTTGGCACTTGAAGCAGATGGCACCTGGCTCCATTTTGACTGATGGCCACCAACCTGCCATCGAGAGCCGTCAGCATGCACGAAACGCGCCACCTGCGGTCATTTCAAGTTCTGTCTCCGCAACCTGTCATCATTCCCTTAAACATTGATTAAATTTCTTAACAAAGTCGCCATGTAAACGGGTGGATCAAGGCGGCAAAATCGCCTTTCCTCTTCCCTCGCCGCCGCGAATCCACGAGAATGCAGCCATGGCCATCAAGCAACTTTCCGAGACCCTGATCAATCAGATCGCCGCCGGCGAAGTCATCGAACGCCCGGCGAGCGCCGCCAAGGAACTGATCGAAAACGCGCTCGATGCCGGTGCAACCCGCATCGAGATCGCGACCGCTGGCGGCGGCAAGGCACTGCTAAGGGTGACCGATAACGGCTCGGGCATGGAGGAAACCGACCTCGAACTCGCGGTACGGCGCCACTGCACCTCGAAGATTTCCGATACGCTGGAAGACATTCGCACCCTCGGTTTTCGCGGCGAGGCCTTGCCCTCCATCGGCTCGGTGGCGAAGCTTTCGATCGCAAGCCGCAGAGTGGGTGCGGCCGGCGGCGCCGAGATCGCGGTTGCAGGCGGCAAGGTTCTGCATCTGCGCCCGGTGGCCGCCAATCCGGGCACGATCGTCGAGGTACGCGACCTGTTCTTTGCAACGCCGGCGCGCCTGAAATTCCTGAAGACCGAAAAGGCGGAGGCAGCCGCGATCACCGAAGTCGTCAAGCGCATGGCAATTGCCTTTCCGCGCGTGCGCTTCGTTCTGTCGGGCACCGACCGCTCGACGCTGGAATTTCCCGCGACGGGCGATGATCATCTCGCTCGCATGGCACAGATACTGGGCGCCGATTTCAAGGACAATGCTATCGCGCTCGAAGCCGTGCGTGAGGATGTGAGCCTTACCGGTTTTGCCGGCGTGCCGACCTTCAACCGCGGCAACTCCGCGCATCAATATGCTTTCGTCAATGGCCGGCCGGTGCAGGACAAGCTGATCCTCTCGGCGATCCGCGGCGCCTATGCCGAAACCATCCCCGCCGGACGCTATCCTATCGCTGTCCTTTCACTGACGCTCGATCCGGCGCTGGTCGACGTCAACGTGCATCCGGCGAAATCCGACGTGCGCTTCCGCGATCCCGGTCTCGTACGCGGCCTGATCGTCGGCGCTGTGCGCGAAGCGCTCTCGCGGGAGGGCGACCGCGCAGCAACGACCGGCGCTGACGGCATGCTGCGCGCCTTCACCGCCGGACGCTCCGCCTTTCAGCAGGGTTGGCGACCCTCGCCGGCAGCGGCTCCCTGGACGCCGACAACGTCTCCATCTCGTCCCTATGAGCAAGCCGCGGCAACAGCAGGCTACGGATTTGCCGAAAGACCGCAGGCTGCCTTCGACGGCCTTGCCACGCCGACTGCACGTGCCGAAGTCGCCCCGCCGCTGCTATCAGCACGTGCCGAGGAACCCGCTCGCTTTCCGCTAGGTGCTGCCCGCGCCCAGCTGCATGAGAATTATATCGTCGCCCAGACGGAAAACGGCCTTGTCATAGTCGATCAGCATGCCGCCCATGAGCGGCTGGTGTTCGAGGCCATGCGTAAGGCGCTGCATTCGAAGCGCTTGCCCTCGCAAGTCCTGCTCATTCCCGAGATCGTCGACCTGCCCGAAGAGGATTGCGACCGGTTGATGGTATTTGCCGAAGAACTCGGCGAACTCGGGCTCGCGATCGAACGCTTCGGCCCCGGCGCAGTCGCCGTACGGGAGACGCCGGCGATGCTCGGCGAAGTCGATGCGCAGGGCCTGATCCGGCAGTTGGCCGACGAGATCGCCGAATGGGAAACAGCCTCTGGCCTTGCCGCCAAGCTGGAATATGTGGCCGCGACCATGGCCTGCCACGGTTCGGTGCGATCCGGCCGGCGCCTGCGCCCGGAAGAGATGAATGCGCTTTTGCGCCAGATGGAAGCCACGCCCGGCTCCGGACAATGCAATCACGGCAGGCCGACCTATATAGAGTTGAAGCTTACGGACATCGAACGACTGTTCGGGCGCAGCTAGCCTCAGCCATTTCCAAAAGGAACTTTTCCGGGGAATAGTCTGGAGAAGTCGCGTCTGCTGCGTAATTTTAAAGTGTCACAGCGACCTTTGCGCGTCATATTTGACGTGCGGCGCTGTAGTGCGGTATGGCAAATAGATGACACAGATCAAGGACGGCATCAGATGAATCTTTTCGAAGGACATGGAAACCGCGAGGCGAAAGTTCGCTATCTCGACGGCGATTTCCAGATCCTGATGCCGGGCTCCTATGTCGTCTGCGCCATGACTGGCAAACATATCGCGCTCGACGAGCTGCGCTACTGGAGCGTTGCTCGCCAGGAGCCCTATGCCGACGTCATCACCTCGCTCGAAGCCGAAAAACGCGCCGGCGCACTGCCCAATCAGAAGCGCTGATTTCCCGCTGGGCAGCTGATCTAGTTTTAAGCCGGTTTGCCGCGCTTTTCCCGCAGGCGACGCTCTCTGGCGGCTGCAACAGCCCTGTCGATAATCAGGGCCGGAGCCAGCGGATCGTCAAAGACCATATCGATCTCGATTACCCTGCAGCGCTGTAGCAATTCCTCGGTGCGGCCATGATGGCCAATGAGGCGGACATAATCTTTCGAGGTTGTGACGATCTCGAGCCCTTCGCGCGAGGCGATGTCGAGCATGTCGGAGACGTCGTCTTCGCCAGGATGTTCGTGATCTCCGAAGCTGCGCCGGACGGCGATCTCAGCCCCTAGCGTCTCCACTGTGCGGAAGAACTTGGCGGGATCGGCGATGCCGGCAAAGGCAAGTACCTTGCGGCCGCGCATATCCTCCTGCCCGCGCACCCTGACGCTTGCGGAAAAGAAGGGCTTCCCCGCCCTTGCCGCAAGGCGAACGACGCGATCGGCGGCAGTGCCCTCGCCGACTTTCAGCAGGCCGGATGCAAAGAGGAGTTGCGTGCGCAGCGGCGCGCGCACAGGACCGCCTGGAACGAGGTGCCCGTTGCCGATACCTCTGCCGGCATCGATCACCACAAGGGCATAGTCGATAGCGAGCTGCGCGCTCTGGAAACCGTCATCCATGATGATGATGTCGGCGCCCTCGCGCACCAGCCTTTCCGCGCCATCGGCCCGACGACGGGCAATGACCGTCAGCGCCTCGCGGGCAAGCAGCAGCGGCTCGTCGCCAACAGCCGTGGCATGATGGTGCGAGGGATCAACGATCGTGGTGACATCGAGCGAGCCGCCATAACCGCGGCTCAGGAAACCAGGCTTCAGCCCCTTCGCCTTCACGGCCTGGGCAAGTGCAAGCGCCGTCGGCGTCTTGCCGGCGCCGCCGACCGTGAAATTACCGACGCAGATAACAGGCACCGGCACGGAAGCCCGTTTGCCATTCACCATGCGATGCCCGGCGATACGGCCATACAGGAACGAAAAGGGTAAGAGCCCCCAAGCACGCCAATCCGGCTTTCGCCACCAGAAAGGTGGGGCTTCCGATACCATGCGTCTAATCCAGCCCTATTCTTGTGCCCGCGACAAAGCGGCAAGAAAGGCCAGATTGCGTGAAAAAGCAAGCCATTGCCAGGATCAGGCCGATTGTGCCACAGGCATGAGCAGGCTTTCCAGCTCGGTAATGTCGTTGAGGCAATAGTCCGATGCCGCCGTCAGCGTTTCGCGCGAGCCGGTGCCCGTCAACACGCCGACGGTCAGGCCCACACCGGCATTGCGGCCCATGTGGAGATCATGATTATTGTCGCCGACGACGGCGACCTGTGCCGGCGAAAGGCCGGTCGCGGCGTAAAAGCCGAGTACCATTCCCGGCTCCGGCTTGGTGCCGAAGCCGCTGTCGTAGCCGGCGATATAATCGACATAGTCGATGAAGCCGAAGCGGCGCGCCGTCTGGCGGATGGAGCGCTCATTATCGCTGGAGGCAACGCCGAGTTTGTAGCCGCGCTCATGCAGGCGCCGGAAGAAGGCGGCGAGATCTGTCACGGGCGAAGAGAAATCGGCTGCATGTGCAAAAAGCGCGTCGAGTTTTTCCACCAGCTCCGCGACATCCACTTTCGAGCCGGCGGCCACCAGGCCCTCGGAAATCTGCCTGGTATTGCCGGCGGCAAGCAGGCTGTCGGGCACAATGTGACCGGAAATCGGGTCCATGCCGCAGGCGGAGAGAAGGTGATCGGCGAGGATAGGATCGTCTTGAGCAGCGATGCGTGCGAGCTCACGATTGACCGGCAGCCAGCTCTGGTCATAGTCGAGCAACGTGCCGTCCTTGTCAAAAAGAATGCCCGCAATCGCTCCCAGCTTGGCCGCTGTCATGCCCTTCCCTTCTTATCCGTTCGCCATCGTCTTTGGCATCAGCCGTGCCTTGACCGAAAGCGGATTGATATAAGGCTCCAGCCCCTTCACCGTTGCTGCCAGTGCACCACGCATTTCATGCACGGCTGCGAAGCCGGCATCGATCATGCTGCGTCGTGCCGTGTCGTTGGTGAGCAAATAATGGACGCCGCGTGCCAGCATCTCGGTATCGCGCACCATGCGGGCGCTGCCGCGGCGGGCGAGCAGCTGATAGGAATCGCGGAAATTCTGGACATGACCGCCGGTCAGGATCGCACAACCGAGCATGGCCGGCTCAAGCGGATTCTGGCCTCCTTCATTGAACAGCGACTTGCCCATGAAGGCGACTTCGGTCATCCGCAGATAAAGCCCCATCTCGCCGATGGTATCGCCAAGGAAGACATCGACATCGGACGAAAGGATATCGTTGCGAGTGCGGCGCGCCACTTTGAGACCCTGTTCCGCGAGCATAGCCTCGATCGCGTCGCTGCGCTCGGGATGGCGCGGTACGATGATGGTAAGCTGGCCGTTATGCTCCTTCAGCATCGAATGGACGGAGGCTGCAGCACCCTCCTCGCCCTCGAAAGTGGAGACCGCGGCCCAGGTCTTGCGGTCGCCGATTTGCTTCATGTAGCTGGCGAGCGTCGGTGCATCATAGGACGGCGCATCCGTATCCACTTTGAGATTGCCCGATTTCAGAACCTGCAAAGCGCCGAGATCGCGGAAGCGTTCGGCGTCGAGGTCGGACTGGGCCACGACCAGCGCCAGATTTTCAAACAACGCCTCGGCAAGCGAGAGATGCCGGCTCCAGCGTTCAAAGGATCGATCCGACATGCGGGCGTTGACGAGGATCTGCGGGATTCGCTTGCGGCCAAGCTCCATGATCGTCGTCGGCCAGATCTCGGATTCGGCAAAAATGGCGCAATCGGGCTGCCAGTAGTCGAGGAAGCGCTTGATGGCGGGCTTGAGATCGAGCGGCACGTATTGATGGATGACCTCTTCGCCAAGACGTTGCTGCGCAACCTTGGCGGAGGTGATCGTGCCCGTCGTCAGGATGACATGGATATCGCGACGACGGATTTCTCGGATGAGCGGAATGACGGCCGAGGTTTCCCCCACGCTTGCGGCATGGAACCAGATCAGTGGTCCCTGCGGGCGGTTGGCGCTGGCATAGCCCGAGCGCTCCAGTTTGCGGGAACTATCTTCCTTGCCCTTGGCCGCGCGAACCGCGAGATAAGGCCCGATGAATGGATAGACTGCGATTCCACCAAAGCGATAGGCGCTCAAGGCAAGACGCGCCCTGAGGCTACTCATTTCGTTCGCCTCCTATCCCAGCTGATCACCATCAATGCCAAATCCCGATTATCAACCGGCCGAATAAACAGCCGAATTTTCGTTCTTATTGTGTCAAAGATACTGCTTCATGACCGGATTTAAAGCGACGGGGCTGTACCGGATAGAGATATCAAATGCAAAATTCGGTGCGAGGCGCTTAGGATGCCGCTTTTTCCTGCGGATCGAGCAAACGATGCAGGTGGACAATGAAATAACGCATATGGGCATTGTCAACGGTCTGCTGCGCCTTGGACTTCCATGCCACCAGCGCGCTCGCATAGTCGGGATACATGCCGACGATATCGAGCTCGTTGAGATTGCGGAACTGGACCTCTTCGAGGTTTTCCAATTCACCGCCGAAGACAAGGTGCAGGAGCTGCTTTTTGCCGCTGGTATCAGTCATTTTCGTCTCTTTCTACTGTCGTCCCCCTCCGTCCTTCATCTGCGGGATTTTGACGGAAAGGTCAACCGTCTCGTCGGTTCGATAGTTGACGAAGAAACTCCGGTAATTGCGCTGCCGATGCGCCGCAAAGCTCGTCATGCGATACTTCGGCGCGATTGTAGCTGAGGGTATTGCCCGAAAAGTCCACGAGCGCGCCGCCGGCCCGCTCCAGAATGAGATCGGCGGCGGCCAGATCCCAGTCATGCGAGTTGCGCTTGACGATCGTTCCTTCGAGGCGCCCGTCCGCCACCATCGCGAGGCGATAGGCGAGCGACGGCACGTGCTTCACCCGCTCGACCGTCTTGCGGAAATCCGGATCGACGCCCTTCAGCATATCCTCGCCGGTCGCCAGCCGATGGATGTCATCACCGACTCTCTGAGACACGCGGATCGGCTTGCCGTTCTTCAGGGCCTCCCCACCAGCCGTCGCCACGAAAAGCTCGTCGAGCGCCGGCGCGT
The DNA here is from genome assembly GCF_009176305.1 of Martinezella dioscoreae. Lineage (GTDB taxonomy): Bacteria > Pseudomonadota > Alphaproteobacteria > Rhizobiales > Rhizobiaceae > Rhizobium > Rhizobium dioscoreae. The sequence goes on from NZ_BLAJ01000003.1 coordinate 564,635, forward strand.
AGAGCACGCCCGCCACAGGCCGCCCATCGGTGACGACGGCGACGCTAACGCACCAAAGATCCAGGCCCGCAAGAAATCCCCTGGTGCCGTCGATGGGGTCGACGACGAAGACGGTCTCGTGCTTTAGACGCTCGGCATCGTCGTCGGTTTCCTCGGAAAGCCAGCCGTAGTCCGGGCGCGCCGAGCGCAATGTGACGGCAAGGCTTTCGTTCGCCGCAAAATCGGCAGCACTGACCGGGGACTGGCCGTTGTTCTTCCACCAGACCTCTGGCGATTGCCGGAAGAAACCGAGAGCGATCTTGCCCGCCTCGAGCGCGGCACCCACGATCAGGTTCACGTCGCTCAATTGGCCGGCCTTGCTATCGATCATTGATTAATTCCAATCTCCGCTCGTTTCTCAGCGGCCTGCCAGCGTTATGCCCTCAATGGCAAGCGTCGGAGCAGCGATGCCGAAATCGCGGTCGATGTCGTTTGCCGGCGTCACGCGCATGAACATGTCCTTCAGGTTGGAGGCGATCGTCACCTCTGAAACCGGGAAGGTCAATTCGCCGTTCTCGATCCAGAAACCGGTGGCGCCGCGGCTGTACTCGCCTGTTATCATGTTGACGCCCTGGCCGATCAACTCGGTAACATAGAAGCCGGTTCCGACGTTGCGGATCAGGTCCTCCGGCGAAATATCGCCCGGCTCCAGCGCCAGGTTGGTGGACGCGGGTGATACGGACGTACCGCCGCGCACGCCGCGGCCGTTGGTCTTCAGTCCGCCGCCGATTTCCCGCGCGGTTGCCGTGGACAGGAACCAGGACTGCAGCACGCCGTCCTCGATCATGACGAGCCGCTTGCCCGATACGCCCTCGCCGTCGAAGGGGCGCGAGGATGGGCCACGCACGATCAGCGGATCGTCCGTGATCGAGAGGCCCGATTTCAGCACCTGCTGGCCCATCTTGTCGCGCAGGAAGCTGGTCTTGCGGGCGACGGAAGCGCCATTGATCGCGCCGGCAATATGGCCGACGAAGCCGCGGGCGACGCGCGGGTCGAAAACGACGGTGACGTTCTTGCCCGTCGGAACCTGGCGCGGATTGAGCCGTTTGACGACTCGTTCGCCGGCGCGGCGGCCGATCTCTTCGGCCGCATCGAGATCGGCGAAATAGAGGCGGCTGTCGAAATCATAGTCGCGCTCCATGCCGGTGCCTTCGCCGGCAATGACGCTGACGGAGCGCCCGAAGCGCGAGCCCATATAGTGGCCGGCAAAACCATGTGAGGTGACGAGCACGAGGCCGCCCATGCCGGCCGAAGCGCCGGCACCGGAAGAATTGGTGACGCCAGGAACAGCGAGTGCCGCAGCTTCTGTCGCAAGGGCCGCTTCGCGCAGCTGCTCCGTGGAGACCTCGGTCGGATCGAACAGTTCGAGATCGGGATAGCTCTTGGCGAGATCCGCTTCGTCAGCGAGGCAGGCAAAGGGATCTTCCGGAGAAACCTTGGCCATGGCGACCGCGCGTTCGGCAAGAGCGTTGAGATCGAAGCCGGGATTGGCCGAAACGCTCGCCACGCGATTGCCGACGAAGACCCTCAGCGAGAAGTCGTCGCTCTCGGAGGATTCCGTGCCTTCGACCTTGCCGAGACGGACGCTGACGGAATGGGCCCTCGACCGCACCACGACGGCATCGGCGGCATCCGCACCGGCTTTCCGGGCGAGGTCGATCAACTGGCTGGCACGGGAAAGCAGAGTGGCGGAATCGATTTCAGAGGTCATGACTTGGCCTTTCCTTCGCGTTCCATTTATTGTGCACTACATAAAGCATCAAGGGCGGCAAAGCCGATTCTTGTTCTAATCCCTTCACGCATGGTTGTTTATCATGACCAAGCGTCGCAACACCGCCTGCCCCACGGAAAGAAACAGACGATGTCCGCCCCCAATACGCTTTTCACTGAAACCCTGCTGCTGCTCGGCGGCGCCGTCGTCACGGCGCCTATCTTCAAGAAACTGGGGCTTGGCACCGTGCTCGGCTATCTCGCCGCCGGCGTTGTGATCGGGCCGATTCTCCACAGCATCAGCGACAGCGAAGCCGTGCTGGCCGTGGCCGAACTCGGCGTCGTCTTCCTGCTCTTCATCATCGGCCTGGAACTGAAGCCGTCACGCCTCTGGCAGATGCGGCGCGATATTTTCGGTCTCGGCACGGCACAGGTGGTTCTCAGTGGACTTGCGCTGATGGTGGCCGCCTATTTCGGCGGCATTGCCGGCTGGAAGGGCAGCATTATCATCGGCTTCGGCCTGGCGCTTTCCTCGACGGCGTTCGCGATGCAGATCCTCGAACAGCAGGGCGACGTCAACACGAAATACGGCCAACGATCCTTCTCGATGCTGCTGCTGCAGGATCTTGCCATCGTGCCGCTGCTGGCGCTGATCACCGTTCTCGATGGCGCGCAGGAAACCGCCAATCCACTGCCAAGTCTCGCCATTGCCATCGGCGCCGTCGCAGCGATGATCATCGCCGGCCGTTACCTGTTGACGCCGCTGTTTCAGGTGATCGCACGCACCGGCGCGCGCGAGGCGATGATTGCCGCAGCCCTGTTCGTCGTCATGGGATCGGCAACGCTGATGCAGCTCGCCGGCCTCTCCATGGCGATGGGAGCCTTTCTCTCCGGCGTGATGCTGGCGGAATCCTCCTATCGGCATGAGCTGGAAGCGGATATCGAGCCCTTCCGCGGCGTATTGCTCGCCATTTTCTTCATCGCAGTCGGCCTATCGCTGAAACTCGACGTCATCCTCGACAACTGGGTGATGATCGTGCTCGCCGTCCCGGTAATGATGGTCATCAAGGCGGTCGTGATCTATGCGCTCTGCCGGGTCGCAGGCTCGCCGCACAATGATGCCGTCCGCATCGCGGGGCTGCTGCCGCAAGGCGGCGAATTCGGTTTCGTGCTCTTCAGCGCGGCCAGCGCCAGCGGCAATCTTTTCTCGGCGAACACGGCATCGATGCTGATCGCCATCGTGACGCTGTCGATGGCGCTGACACCGCTCAGTTCCGCGCTGGCGAAACGGTTGGTGAAGGGCGATACGCAGGAAGAACTGGACGAGGATTTCGAGGGCGCCGGTTCCGATGTGCTGATGATCGGCTTTTCGCGTTTCGGCCAGATTGCCGCACAGATCCTGCTTGCCAGCGGCCGCGACGTGACCGTGATCGATTTCTCCGCCGACCGCATCCGCCAGGCATCGAGTTTCGGCTTCCGGATCTATTTCGGCGACGGCACACGCAAGGACGTGCTGCGCTCGGCCGGCATTGAGCGCGCCAAGATCGTCGTCGTCAGCACGCATCTGCGCGAGGTGACGGACAAGATCGTCGAACTTGTGCAGACGGACTATCCGCATGCGCGCCTTTTCGTCCGCTCTTATGATCGTATTCACTCGATCGAACTGCGTCACAAGGGCGTGGATTATGAGCTGCGCGAGACGCTGGAATCCGGCCTGCTCTTCGGCCGCCGCACCCTGGAAGCACTTGGCGTCAGCGAAGCCGAGGCCTATGAAATCGGCGAGGATATCCGCAAGCGCGACGAGCAAAGGCTCGTACTACAGGTGAGCGAGGGCCTGCAGGCCGGGACAGACATGCTCTATTCGCGCCCGGTCAAGCCCGAACCGCTGGTCAAGCCGAAGCGTGCCGCCGACACTTACAGCGACGCCGACGATCTGGTGGCATTGCCACAAGAAGAGCCGGAGCGGGTTTAGTCGCTTCGTTTGCATAATCCTGGCGAAACACAGCCAGCGGCTTACTGGCGGATACTAATTCTTCGCGGTCATCACCCGGTCGAGCGCGAATTTCAGCTCGTCCTTGATGCCGGCCGACATGGCGAGAATGTCGCGCGCCTTCAGGAAATCGAGGACGCCGGTGCGGCCGACAGCGGGGCGCAGGAAGATTTGAGGTGCTTGCAGGCGCAGCTTCAGGGCAATATTGGACTGCATGGTGAGCTGGCCGGCACCGAACAGGCTCTCGATACGGTTCGGAACCTGTCGGCCACTGCCTTCCGGCCCGCCGACGACGTCGATGCCGATGATGATATCGGCAAGACCGGCCAGATGTTCATAAGGAACCGGATTCATGATACCGCCATCGATCATCACGCGATCTCCGAGCTTAACCGGCATGAATACGGCGGGAATGGCCGCAGAAGCGGCGAGCACGGGGAAGAGTTCGCCCTTCTCGATGACGACCTCCGCCTGGTCGTAATAATCGGTCGTGACCACCTTCAGCGGGATATGCAGCTCGGAAAAGCTTTCCGGGATGGCCGGCGGCAGGAAGGTGCGCAGAATGCGTTCGAGATTGAATTGACCGAAGCGGATGCTGCGCATGCTGACCGGCCGCAGGCTCCAGATCTTGTTGAGAACGGCCGGGCGATTACCGACGGTTGCCAGGGTATAATCGCGGATCTCAGCACCGCTCATGCCGACGGCCATGGCCGCGCCCATAATCGAACCGATGGAGGAGCCTGCTATGGCGACGGGGCGAATGCCGAGTTCGTCCAGCGCCTCTATGATATGAATATGGGCGAGACCGCGCGCACCGCCGCAGCCGAAGGCGACTGCGACGCTCGGCGTGCCGGAGGCGGCGAGCGGATAGTCGCTGCCGACGAAATCAGCATAATCGCCCATAGTGTTCTCCTTCCTCCGTCAGGCCGCCAGCGGCTGGTAACGGAAGAAATGCATCTTGCTGTCGCCGAAGATTCGCTCCTCCAGAAACAGGAAATCAGACGGCGCGGCAACTGTGACATCGGCGCGCTCCTCGAGGATCGCCAGAGCGCCCGGTACCAGCCAGCCACCGGCGGCAGCGGCCGCGAAAGCCTTCTCGCCCAGCCCCTTGCCGTATGGCGGGTCGGCGAAGAGAAAATCGAAGGGTTCGAGATTGCCGACGCTGCCGAGGTCCGTCGCATCACGACGCAGCATGCGCGTGCGGCCATGCAGGCCGAGCGCATCGATGTTCTCCCAGAGAAGGCCCCTGCCCTCGACGCTGCTTTCCACGAAGAGCACGTGACGGCAGCCCCGCGAGGCTGCCTCCAGCCCGACGGCGCCGGTGCCGGCAAAAACGTCCATCATCCGCGTGCCATCGATGGCCTCGGGATAGGCGTGGTTCAGGATGTTGAACAGGCTTTCGCGCGTGCGATCCGCCGTCGGACGAATATCGTTCGACTTCGGCGTTGCAAGCGAGCGACCGCGAAACTCACCGCCGACGATCCTCACCGCGCGTCAGCCCCTGCCGCCCTTGGGGCCGCCCCTGCCGGGGCCACCCCGACCGGAACCGCCGCGCGGACCGCCGGATGGGCGACCTGCGCCACCCGGCTTGCCGCCAAAGCCACGCGAGCCACCGGGCTTTCCGCCCGGCTTACCGCCAAAGGATTTGCCGCCAGGCTTCTTGCCGAAGGGCTTGCCGGCCGGCCGATCGCCGAAGGGTCGGTCACCACGGGGCGGACGATCACCAAACGGGCGATCGCCGCGGGGGCGTTCGGAGCGCTGTTCACCGCCGAAAGACTTGTTGCGCGGACGCTCGTCTCCCTCGGCACGCGGACACCGGTCGCCACGAGGCTTGTCGCCGAAAGGTCGGTCGCCGCGCGCAGGTCGATCTCCGAAGGACCGTTCGGAGCGGGCTTCACCCTGGAAGGACTTCGCACGAGGACGGTCACCACTCTCCGACCGAGAACTGCGTTCGCCGCGCGGACGATCGCCAAACGCCCGATCGCCGCGGGGACGATCACCAAACGGTCGTTCCCCACGGGCGGGACGATCACCCTGGGGGCGATCGCCGCGCGAGCGCTTGCGATCAAAGCCCTCGTCGTCGCCACGCGACCTGCGCGGCGCTTCCTCGCTCGAACGAATCCATTCGCCATCGCCTTCGTCGACGCGATTGATGCGGACGCGCGGGCCTTCATCCGCACGGTCGAAGCCGCTGCGCTGTGGGCGTTCAATCTCGCCACGGCGGAAGGCGGTCTTTGCATTCTTGGCGGCCTTCGCTGCCGCCTTTTCACCGAGCGGGCGGGCGCCTGGCGCCATCCAGACGTTGGCGCTGCGGCGCGGGCCGAGCGGCTGGCGCTTCGCCCGGTCGTCGTCCTTGTGGCCGCCTTCGCGGCGATCATCACGCTTGGCATCGCGCTTGGTGTCCAGACGGCTCAAGGCGCGCTCGCGCTTATCCTCGGGACGCTCGCGACGCGGGCGCTCTTCCTTGGCCGTGCGAGCCGGCTTCCCAGCATCCGCCTCTTCCGGCTCGGCCACGGCCGGGGCGTTATAGAGCGGCGCATCGAAATTCGCCTTGGCATCTTCGACTAGGCGCGGACCGAGCTGATCGCGCAGCGTGCGGCCGCGCACCTCGAGCACATGGCCTTCCGGCAACTCGCCGAGCTGGAACGGGCCATAGGAGATGCGGATCAGGCGATTGACCTCGAGGCCGAGCGCGCCGAGCACGTTCTTGATTTCGCGGTTCTTGCCTTCGCGCAGGCCCATGGTGATCCAGACGTTGGACCCCTGCGTGCGGTCGAGCGTTGCGTCGATCGAGCCGTAAAGCACGCCATCGACGGCAATGCCCTCCTTCAGCTTGTCGAGCGCTTCCTGATCGATCTCGCCATGGGCGCGCACGCGATAGCGGCGCAGCCAGCCGGTGGTCGGCAATTCCAGAACACGGGCAAGGCCGCCGTCATTGGTCAGCAGCAGCAAACCTTCGGTGTTGATGTCGAGACGGCCGATCGACATGACGCGCGGCAGCTCGTCCGGCAGGTTGTCGAAAACGGTCGGACGCCCTTCCGGATCGGCATTGGTGGTCACCAGGCCTGCCGGCTTGTGATAGAGCCACAGGCGGGTGCGCTCGATGCCACGGATCGGCACGCCGTCGACCTCGATCTTGTCGGCGAGCGTCACATTGACCACGGGCGTATCGAGGAGCACGCCGTTGAGCTTGACGCGGCCATCCAGGATCATGCGCTCGATATCGCGGCGAGACGCTACGCCGGCGCGCGCCATCACCTTGGAAATGCGCTCGGCCTTTCCATCCTCGACCGCGGTCGCTTCCGCAGCTTTGACGGCTGCTACCTTCGCAGGCTTCGCGCCATCCCGTTTTACCGTCTTCTTGTCGCCAGCAAAGGGTTTAGACCCAGGCCGCTTGGGCTTGTCATTCATCGTCATTTGTTGTTTGCCTGAATTTTTAACGCGTGTTCCTATCAGGTCACGCCCTTGCGGTTAAGTGGAAAAACTTGAATGGCGGCTACAAATCAATTCATGGAGCTTGCTTTGGTCGAAGCGCGCCGCGCTGGAGAACGTGGCGAAGTGCCGATCGGCGCCGTCGTCGTGCTCGACAACAAGGTCATCGCGGCGGCCGGCAACCGCACTCGCGAGTTCAATGACGTCACCGCCCATGCCGAAATCGTCGCCATCCGCCTGGCCTGCGAGGAACTGGGCCAGGAACGTCTTGCGGGCGCCGATCTCTATGTGACGCTGGAACCCTGCACCATGTGCGCCGCCGCCATTTCGTTCGCGCGCATCCGCCGTCTCTATTATGGTGCCGAAGATCCGAAGGGCGGCGGTGTCGACAATGGCGTGCGCTTCTATCGTCAACCAACCTGTCACCATGCGCCGGAGGTCTATTCCGGCCTCGGCGAAACCGCATCCGCCGACATCCTCAGAGCTTTCTTCCAAGCGAAACGCTCCGAAGACTGAAAAGCGGCGCTGTAACACTTTAAAATTCTGCATAATCTTCCCTTAAATCGATTCCGATTCAAGGATTATGCAGCTGCCGCCGCCTTGAAATCTTTTTACTGGAAAGGCTTCCACCAGCTGCTGTTGTTGGTCTGCTGCGCAGCCTCGGCATCCTTCTTGCGCTTCTTTTCCTTCTTCGACTCGGGCGTGCCGAGATCGTTCAAAGCAGCCTGATCGGATACCTGGCGATATTGCTGCGGCGGGTCGATCAGATAGCGACGCTGATCGATATAGGTGCCGGCCTGGTCCTGACGGGCAGCGCGATAGGCAGCCGTCTGCTGCGCTTCGCTCAGATGGTTCTTGGCGCTGTCGGCCTGAGCCAGCGGCGAGCGATAGTTGACGTCGTTCTTCTTCTCGTCGGCTTCTGCGGCAAGGCGCTTGCGGGCATCTTCCGGCGATTCCAGCCAGGCCGGGTTGTCCTTGCTGGCCAGCGACTGCTGCGGCTGAGTCAGGGTGTTCTTGTCGCCACCAATAACCAGGCCTGGTCTGTTCGGGTATTTTACACCCTTGTCTTTCGGCGTTGCGGCAGAAACGGAGGCGATATCGCCGAGGTCATCGAGGAGCTGGACGCCGGCCGTCTTGTCGGTGCCGTAAGTCGGGCTGCTAAGGCAACCGGACATGGCGCCGCAGCCAACCACAAGTGCCGCCAAGCTGACGCCGACACGAACCTTATGCATCGCTCTCATGAAAACCCTTCCCAGCCATGCCGGAATAAACGCAATAGGACCCCATTCAACGGCAACTGCCGTAAAATTCAGGCCATTTTCAGGCAGCTTTTACCGGATGAATGCCGCAAAGGCAATTCATCCGGCAACTTTCTTCAGTTGACAGCCATCAGCTCGCGCAGTGCCGCCGCATCGCGCGCCGAGACATCCGGGTATTCCGGATCCGAGCCGACATCCGTGGTGATGCGCCACGAACGGGCGCATTTGCGGCCTTCGGCAAGCTTGGGCACGACGCTGACCTTCGCGGCGTCGTCGAGACGGAAGGCATCCGCAGGCCCCTCTTCACCCAACACGGTGATGCCGGAGGTGATGCAGATTTCCGAGAAGTCCTGGCCTTCGAGCACCTTCAGCAGCTCGGGGTCGGCAACGTAGACCACCGGGGCAGCCTCCAGCGAGGAGCCGATGCGCTTGTCCTTGCGCTCGATTTCCAGCGCGCCAGTGACGACGCTGCGCACAGCGCGGATCTTCCTCCACTTTTCGGCCAGCGCCTCGTTCTTCCATTCGGCCGGAACGGTGACGAACTGCTCGAGATGAACGGAAACCGCCGACGGATTGCGCGAGAGCCAAGCCTCTTCCGTGGTGAAGGGCAGCATCGGCGCCAGCCAGGTCACCATGCAGTCGAAGATCGTGCGGATAACGGCGAGAGCGGCGCGGCGGCGCAGGCTCGACGGCGCATCACAGTAGAGCGCATCCTTGCGGACGTCGAAGTAGAAGGCCGACAGCTCGACATTGGCGAAATCGATCAAGGCGCGGGCGATGCGCTTGAAGTCGAAGGCGTCGTAGCTTTCGCGCACCAGCTCGTCGAGCTCGGCGAGACGGTGCAGCATCAGCTGCTCAAGCTCCGGCATGTCGGCATAGGCGATCACTTCGCCCTTATCGTGCGCCAGCGTGCCGAGCATCCAGCGGATGGTGTTGCGCAGCTTGCGATAGGCATCGACATTGGTCTGGATGATAGCCTTGCCAAGGCGCTGATCTTCCCAGTAGTCCGTGGTCATGACCCAGAGGCGCAGGATATCGGCGCCAGCGTCCTTCATCACGTCCTGCGGGGCAACGACGTTGCCGAGCGACTTCGACTGTTTGCGGCCCTGTTCGTCCATGGTGAAGCCATGCGTGACGACCGTATCGTAAGGCGCACGGCCGCGGGTCGCGGCACTTTCGAGCAGCGACGAGTGGAACCAGCCGCGATGCTGGTCGGAGCCTTCGAGATAGACATCCGCAGGCCACTTCAGGTCCGGGCGGTCTTCCAGCGTGAAGGTGTGGGTCGAACCGGAATCGAACCATACGTCGAGGATGTCCATGACCTGCGTCCAGGGCTCGTTGGCCTTCTCGCCAAGGAAGCGCTCGCGCGCGCCTTCCGCGAACCAGGCATCGGCGCCTTCCTGCTCGAAAGCCTCGAGGATACGGGCATTCACGCCGTCATCCTGCAGGATGTTGCCCTGCTCGTCGACGAAGATCGCGATCGGCACGCCCCAGGCGCGCTGGCGCGACAACACCCAATCCGGGCGCTGTTCGATCATGGCGCGCAGGCGGTTCTGGCCGGCAGCCGGCACGAAGCGGGTGTCGTCGATCGCCTTCAAGGCGCGCGAACGCAGCGTCGAACCGTCAGCGAAGTCCTTGTCCATATAGACGAACCACTGCGGCGTGTTGCGGAAAATGACCGGCTTTTTCGACCGCCAGGAATGCGGATAGGAATGCTTCAGCCTGCCGCGCGCAAACAGCGTGTTCGTCTCGATCAGCGCCTTGATGACGAGATCGTTGGCATTGCCCTTCTTGCCGTTGTCGTCCATGACGCGGCCGCCTTCGAAGCCGGGGGCATCGGCGGTGTAGAAGCCCGCGTCATCGACCGGGAACGGGATGGCGGAGGAGATGCCACGCTTTTCGAGATCGCGTGCATGCGACATCCAGGCATCAAAGTCCTCGCGGCCGTGGCTGGGTGCGGTGTGCACGAAGCCCGTACCGGCATCATCGGTGACGTGATCGCCATCGAGCAGCGGCACCTTGAAGCCATAACCGAGTGAGACAAGCGGGTGCGCGCAGGTGACTGCGGCCAGATCGGCAGCGGTCACATCCGCCAGTCGCTTGTATTGCAGCTTTGCCTTGGCGAAGGATTCCTCGGCGAGCTTGTCGGCAAAGATCAGCTTCTCGCCGGGACGCGGACCGAAATCATTGGCGGCTTCCGTGACCTCATAGAGGCCATAGGACACGCGCGAGGAGTATGCGATCGCGCGATTACCGGGGATCGTCCAGGGAGTGGTCGTCCAGATGACGACGAAGGCACCGGCGAGATGCGCCGGGCCTTCAGCCACCGGGAACTTCACCCAGATCGTGTCACTCTCGACATCGGCATATTCGACTTCGGCTTCGGCAAGCGCCGTGCGCTCGACCACCGACCACATGACCGGCTTGGAGCCGCGATAAAGCTGACCGGTACGGGCAATCTTCAGAAGCTCGCCGGCGATGCGGGATTCCGCATGGAAGTTCATGGTGAGATAGGGATTGTCGAAATCGCCCGTAATGCCCAAACGCTTGAACTCCTCGGACTGGATCTTGATCCAGCCGGCAGCGAAGTCGCGGCACTCCTGGCGAAACTCGTTCACCGGAACTTCGTCCTTGTTCTTGCCCTTCTCACGGTACTTTTCCTCGATCTTCCATTCGATCGGCAGACCGTGGCAATCCCAGCCGGGAACGTAGTTGCTGTCATAGCCGCGCATCTGAAACGAGCGGGTGATGACGTCCTTGAGGATCTTGTTGAGCGCATGGCCGATGTGGATATGGCCATTGGCGTAGGGCGGGCCGTCATGCAGCACGAACTTTTCGCGGCCGGCGGCGGAAGCGCGCAGCTTCTTATAAAGGTTCATCTCCTCCCAGCGCTTCACCAGTTCCGGCTCCTTCTGCGGCAGCCCGGCGCGCATCGGAAAATCGGTTTCCGGCAGGTAAAGGGTCTTGGAGTAATCCATCTTTTCAGCGGTATCGGTCATAGTCGTGACAATTGCCTCGGTGTCTCGGGCGTCTTGCGCCTGAACTGGCGCAGCCATATGGGGATTTTTCGGCGGCGGAAAGCGCCTCTTGAACGAGACGCCAAAAACCCGGACCTTCCGGCAGCTTAGAGCGCGCGGAAGGCCGGGCCAATAATTCGTATCGATAGGCTCAGCCGAAATTGGGTCATGGTCGCCGGTTCATAGGCGTTTTTTCCAAGGAAAGGAAGAGGAAACAACGCAGCCGGCATAGAGAATGGCCGCGAACGTTTCCATCCGCGGCCATATGGGCATTGTTCGGATCAGGCCCTTGCTTCTGCCCGCGCCGGCATCACCGCATTGACGATCATCGCCACGACGATATTGGCAAGAAGCGCCAGCAGTCCGGTGTAGACAGTGAAACCCGCTTCGCCGAGGGGGACCATATGCAGCGGCTTCCAGCCGGCATCCCAGACCAGATAGGTGCCGCCAAAGAAGCCGACGAACCAGCCGACAAGCAGAGCCGGCGCACGGAACCACTTGGTGTAGAGGCCGAAGACCAGGGCCGGCAGCGTCTGCAGAATCCAGATGCCGCCGAGCAGCTGGAGATCGAGCGCGAATTGCGTCGGCAGGAAAATGATGACCAGAAGTGCGCCGATCTTGACGACGAGCGAGGTCATCTTGGCAACCTTTGCCTCGCCGGCATCGGAAACCTGCGGATCGACATAGGCCTTCCAGAAGTTGCGGGTGAAGAGATTGGCAGCGCCAATGCTCATCACGGCCGCGGGAACGAGCGCGCCGATGGCGATGGCCGCGAAGGCGAAACCTGCAAACCAGCTCGAGAACAGCGTCTGGAATAGCGCCGGAACGACATCGTTCGGGCTATCCAGCTTCAGTTGCGCGGCATGGCCCATATAGCCGAGCAGTGCCAGGAGACCGAGCAGCAGCGTATAGGCCGGCAGCAGCACCGCATTCTTGCGGATGGTATTGCCGCTGTTGGAGGCGAAGATGCCGGTCAGCGTATGCGGATACATGAAGGCCGCCAACGCGGAGCCGAGCGCCAAAGTCGCGTAGGCGACGTACTGGTTGCCACCGAGCAGGAGGCTGCCCGCGCCCTTGGCCTTGAAATCCGCATCGGCGGCCGCAAAGACATTGGCATAACCGCCGAGCTTGGCTGGAATGAGCGCAATCGCCGCGATCACCACGATATAAATCATGATGTCCTTGACGAAGGCGATCAGCGCCGGGGCGCGAAGGCCAGCCGAATAGGTATAGAGCGCCAGGATGATGAAGGCGACGGCAAGCGGCAATTCGCCATGAAGTCCGAGCGCCTTGAACACCGCCGTCATGCCGACGAGCTGCAGGGCAATGTAGGGCATGGTGGCGATGACGCCCGTCAGAGCGACCGCCAGTTCCAGCGCCCGCGAGCCATATTGCCCGTGGACGACATCGCCTGCCGTGACATAGCCGTGGTCCTTCGCCCGCCTCCAGAGAAGCGGCATGACCATGAAGACGAACGGGTAGACGACGATCGTATAGGGCAGCGCGAAGAAGCCATAGGCACCGACAGTGTAGACCAGGGCTGGAACTGCGATGACCGTATAGGCGGTGTAAAAGTCGCCGCCGACGAGGAACCAGGTGATCCAGGTGCCGAAGGTGCGGCCGCCAAGACCCCATTCATCAATATGGGCAAGGGTCTTCGGTCGGCGCCAGCGGGCAGCGACAAAGCCCATGACGGTCACGAGGGCCAGGAAGAAGATGAAGACGGCAAGAGCTGTCGGATCGATATCAGTCATCATGGCGCATGCTCCGATAGGCGATCCAGGTCAGGAAGGCGGTGATCGGCACCCAGGCCAGCTGATACCAGTAGAAGAAGGGGAAACCCAACAGCACCGGATCGTGGCTGTTGTAGAAGGGGACCCAAAGCAAGCCTATGTAGGGAATGACGAGCAGCCAGCAGGCCGCCGTCCCGAAACGTTTGTCCATGTCCGATACCTCTCACGCGGTGTCTGCGCGCCACCTTGTTGCAGTTGTCAGAGTGGAAGGGGTGCATCAGTCTGCGATTGCAATGTGGGCCCTAGGACCGGAGCCGAGGAGCTTTGGCTATGCAGAGCCAGACCAACGGATGTGAATTCCTCCCAACGGCCCGCCTGCGGGCAGCCGCTGATAAAGCCCTACGGCGAGTCTACCGTCCGAACAAGATATTAGCTGATGCGAAATCGTCAAACCTACCCAGAAGTGGGTAGGCGGACGTTAGCCCGCCGCGGTTGCGATGCCGTGGTCAAGCGCGTAGCGGATCAGACCGGCGGTCGTTGCGATGCCAAGCTTCTTCTTCAAATTCTTGCGATGCGTTTCCGCCGTCGCGGGCGTGATCTGAAGCTCTTCGGCAATCTCGCGATTACTCCTGCCTGTAACGATCAAGCCCAGAATGTGCCGCTCGCGCGGGGTCAGAGGATCAGCCTCATTTTGCGCCGTGTCTGCCACCAGTATGTCGCGAACGCCGGACGAGAAATAAGTCCCGCCGGCTGCTACCGTCTCGATGGCGCAGACGACTTCATCCGTCGAAACATCCTTGAGGATATATCCGACCGCACCGCGCATGATCGACGAGGAGATGTATTCGCGGCTGTCATGCATGGACAGCATCACGATCCGCGTCTCCGGAAGCTCCCGGCGAAAGAGCTCGATCGCCTCGATACCGCTCAGCTTCGGCATATTGATATCCATCAAGGTAACCTGCGGGAGCGTCCGTCGTCCGACCTCCAGGCCGATCTGCGCAAGGTTTGCCGTCCCGACCACCTCTATGTGGTCGAACGTCTCCAGCACGGCTTTCAATCCGTCCAACACCACGGGATGATTGTCGATCAACAGAACACTGATCCTGTCGCTTTTCATGCCGCATCCACCTTTGCTCTTGGCGAGGCATTGGCCGATTTCGGCAGCATCGCAATCAGTGTCGTACCATCAGCCTTGCTCTGGACAAGAAGCAGGCCGCGGAAATGTGCCATCCGCTCCTGCATGTTCCTCAGCCCAAGTCCGCCTTTGCCGTCGCCAGTGCCGTCAAAACCAATGCCGTTGTCCGAAATTCTCAAGCGTGCGCGCCCACGATCACTCCAAAGTTTGATCGCAAGAACCGTCGCCCCGGAATGGCGCTCCACGTTGTTCAAGGCCTCCTGCGCGACACGGTAGAGCGCGGTATTGGCTTCCGGCTTCAGCATGCTGGTGAAGCCGGAAGCCTCGATCTCGGTTGCGATGCCGGTCCGCTCGGCGAAATTGTTCGCGAGTGCGGTCAGCGCCGCCGTCAAGCCGAGATCATCCAGCACGCGGGGACGCAGATCATGCGAGAGCCGCCTGATGTCCTTGATTGCGCTGTTCAGGGTATCGATACCCTTCTCGATCGTCGTGGCGGCATCATCGACCTGGTTTCGTACCTTGCGGTTGGCAAGGTCCATGACATAGCGCACGCCGAGGAGATTCTGCGACACGCCATCGTGCAGTTCACGCGCAAGGCGGGCGCGTTCCTCCTCCTGCGTATCAATCACTCTTTGCGTCAGCTCCTTCAGCCGACCATCGGCCATGCGTCGCTCACGGAAGGTCAAGAGCATGCAGGTCGTGAAGACGACCAGAACAGCAGGGACGGCAATGAGTGTAACGACGACAAAGGTTCCTTTTATGTTTGCCCGCATGGCGGCATTGGCCGCCGCAGTCTGGGTGAAAATATCATCCAGATAGACGCCGGTTCCGACAACCCAGTGCCATTTATCAAGGCCGACAGCGAATGAGAGCTTATCGGCGACGCGGCCGGTGGAAGGCTTCTCCCATTTGTACTGGTGCAGGCCCCCGCCGGCTTTTGCGGTCTTGATGAGCTCCGCGATGACCTTGTCGCCGTCCGGATCGGTCAAATCGATCCAATTGCGCCCGTTACGAAATCTCTCGCGCGGATGAACGATGTTGTTGCCATCATAGTCGTAGACGAAGAAGTATCCGTCCGGGCCATAATCAAGCGACGTCAGGATCGCGGCTACCTTGTCCTTAGCGGCTTGATCGTCCGGGGCTGCGTCCCGATAGATCGCCTGAATGGCCGACACGGCAAGATTTGTAAGGTTGACGATCTCCGTTTCCTTCGCCCTCAGCATGTTCTGTTCGAAGGTCTCGATATTGCTCTTGGTAAGATTGGTCGACTGCCAGGTAATGAAGGCAGTGATTGCCAGGATCGAGATGACGAGAGGCGCGAGCGCGAGCGCAATAATCTGGTTGCGTAGTGTCAACGATTGCTCCTCCCAAAAACCGGCGCGGAACAATGATCCTTGTCGGGCATGAATTCAACAGTCTCTTGGCGGCGTTGATGTCAGCCCGAAATCGGAGCGATGATACGAGGCGGAAAACCTTTTCCACCCCATCACTTCGCGAATATCAGTCGAAGGCGATGGCGCGATCAAGCTCGCTGAGCGGCTGGACGCCGGCAAGCAGCGCGCGTGCTTCGTCCTCATCCTTGCGGATCTGCGCGACCAGCGGGTCGAGACCTTCGAACTTCAGTTCGGGGCGGAGATAGCCAAAGAAGGAAACCGAACAGACCTGTCCGTAGAGATCGCCGCTGAAATCGAAGACAAAGGTCTCCAGCAGCGGCGCGCCGTTATCCGTCACCGTCGGGCGCCGGCCGTAGCTGGCGACGCCATCGCGGACGACACCATCGGCCGTTCGGAAGCGAACCGCATAGATGCCTGCCCTCAGCGATGACTCCGGCGGCAGCTGCATATTTGCCGTCGGGAAGCCGAGCGTGCGGCCGAGCTTCTCGCCGCCGATAACGGGCGCCTGAACGGTATAGCGATAGCCAAGCAGACCGGCGGCTTGGGCGACATCGCCTTCCGCGAGCAGCGCACGAATGCGGCTCGACGAGATGACCTCCGTGTTTTCGTCGCGGAAGGCATCGATCAGCGTCACGCCGAAACCATTGTGACTGCCAGCATTCATGAGGAAGGCGGGGCCTCCCTGGCGATCATGGCCGAAATGGAAATCGAAGCCAGTGACGACTTCCGACGCGTGCAGCCAGTCGATCAGGATCGAGTGGACGAACTCGTCCGCCGAACGCTGCGAGAAGGTGCGATCGAAGGGATATTCGATGACGGCGTTGAAGCCGAGCGCTTCGAGGAGACGTGCTCGGAGCGGCGCAGGCGTCAGACGGAAAACAGGCTGATCGGGCTTGAAGACGGTGCGCGGATGCGGCTCGAAGGTGAGCACCAGCGCCGGCACGCCGCGCTCCATGGCGATCTCCAGCGCACGTGTCAGCACAGACTGATGGCCGCGGTGCACACCGTCGAAATTGCCGATGGCGACCACCCCGCCCTTCAGGGCATCGGGAAGCGGCTCGCGGGTTTCGTTGCGATGGAAAACGGTCATCGACTGCCACTCTCCTCAGACAAGGCGCGGCATCCACCACTTCGGCGAGGCCTGCTCGCGCGCCAGGAAGGCGCCGAGCGCGGCCTCATCCGTATGCCCCTCGACGACATATTCGCGGGCGTGGATGCCATGGCTGATATAAAGAAGATCGAGGCCGTAATCGAGTGCGCCGCGCACGTCGGTCGGCATGCCGTCGCCGATCGCCACGACACGCGACAGCGGAAACTCGCTTTTCACCTCGCGGGCCGCCGCGATCGCGGCATCGTAGATCGGCTGGTGCGGCTTGCCGGCGATGCGCGTCTGGCCACCAAGCCGCTCATAATAGGCGGCCATAGCGCCGGCGCAGGGGATCATGCGGTGGCCGCGCTCGACCACAAGATCCGGATTGGCGCAGATCAGCGGCACCTTGCGAGCCGACCAGGCCGTCAGCATGTCGGTATAATCGTCAGGTGTTTCGGTCTCGTCGTCAAAGAAACCGGTGCAGACGATGCTTTCGGCCTCGCCAGCGTCGACGCGCTGAACGTCAAGGCCTTCCAGGATGCCGATGTCACGCTCGGGGCCGAGCAGAAACACCTTTTTCGGTCCCTCGGCAATCAGCCTGCGGGTGACATCGCCCGAGGTGATGATGCGATCGTAAACGCTGTCGGGAACCCCGATCGCACGCAGCTGCTCGACGACCTTCGGAGCGACGCGTGGAGAGTTGGTGATGAGGACGACAGCAAGGCCTTCGCCGCGGGCCGCTTCGAGCGCGATGGAGGCCTCCTTGTAGGCCGTGACGCCGTTATGGAGCACGCCCCAGACATCGCAGAGCGCAACATCATAAAGTCCGCCGATGTCGCGAAAGCTCTCGATCCGTTTGCCCATGCCATCCTCGCATCAAATAAATCACGGGCTGACATCGCAAACCGGCCGGCAAATTACAAGAGCGGCATGCAAGGTTTTTGCGTCGCACAAGGCCTGAGAAGCAGACATGTGCAAGCTCGGCGAGCGGCAAGATTGCGCAGCGGAAGCAACAGCATGACGCTCTCGAAAAGGTGCGACCTGACCCTTTCTGAAGAGGGGAAAATGAGAGGAACTTCGCAACGACGTGCTACACGCCACTGCCATGGGCGTTAATCATCCTCAAAACAAGCCGTTACGCGCCGCAAAAAATTCACAGTGCTGTCCTTGACTCGTCCGGAAGCCACCCCTAAATCACCGTCGCTAGCACTCTCCAAGGATGAGTGCTAACAAAATCCATACGGATCTCCGCTGATCCGTGAATGTCATTTGATCGAGGGATTAGACAATGGCAAGCACCAATTTCCGCCCCCTTCATGACCGCGTCGTCGTTCGCCGCGTCGAGTCGGAAGAAAAGACCAAGGGTGGCATCATCATTCCCGATACCGCCAAGGAAAAGCCGCAGGAAGGCGAAATCGTCGCCGTCGGCTCCGGCGCTCGCGATGAATCCGGCAAGGTCGTAGCACTCGACGTCAAGGTTGGCGATCGCGTTCTGTTCGGCAAGTGGTCCGGCACCGAAGTCAAGCTCAACGGCGAAGACCTTCTGATCATGAAGGAAGCCGATATCATGGGCATCATCGGCTAATCCGGCCGGTTCCCTTTTCCGATACAGCTGACGGGTCTTAAAGCCCGGAAAACGCGAATTCAGGAGTTTCAAACATGGCAGCTAAAGAAGTAAAATTCGGCCGCAGCGCCCGCGAAAAGATGCTTCGTGGCGTCGACATCCTCGCTGACGCAGTGAAGGTCACGCTCGGCCCGAAGGGTCGTAACGTCGTTATCGACAAGTCCTTCGGCGCTCCGCGCATCACCAAGGACGGCGTTTCCGTCGCCAAGGAAATCGAACTCGAAGACAAGTTCGAGAACATGGGCGCCCAGATGGTCCGCGAAGTCGCTTCGAAGACCAACGATGTTGCCGGTGACGGCACCACCACCGCAACCGTTCTTGCCCAGGCAATCGTACGCGAAGGCGCCAAGGCCGTTGCAGCCGGCATGAACCCGATGGACCTGAAGCGCGGCATCGACCTCGCTGTTGCAGAAGTCGTCAAGGACCTGCTCGCCAAGGCCAAGAAGATCAACACTTCGGAAGAAGTTGCCCAGGTCGGCACGATCTCCGCAAACGGCGAAAAGCAGATCGGTCTCGATATTGCTGAAGCCATGCAGAAGGTCGGCAACGAAGGCGTCATCACGGTTGAAGAAGCCAAGACCGCCGAAACCGAACTCGAAGTCGTCGAAGGCATGCAGTTCGACCGCGGCTACCTCAGCCCCTATTTCGTAACCAACCCGGAAAAGATGGTGGCCGACCTCGAAGACGCCTTCATCCTCCTGCACGAGAAGAAGCTCTCGAACCTGCAGGCCATGCTCCCGGTTCTCGAAGCCGTCGTTCAGACCGGCAAGCCGCTCCTCATCATCGCTGAAGACGTCGAAGGCGAAGCTCTTGCAACCCTCGTCGTCAACAAGCTGCGTGGTGGTCTGAAGATCGCTGCTGTCAAGGCTCCGGGCTTCGGTGACCGCCGCAAGGCCATGCTGGAAGACATCGCCATCCTGACGGGCGGCACTGTCATCTCCGAAGACCTCGGCATCAAGCTCGAGTCTGTCACCCTCGACATGCTCGGCCGCGCCAAGAAGGTTTCGATCTCCAAGGAAAACACCACGATCGTCGACGGCGCTGGCGCCAAGTCCGACATCGAAGGCCGTGTTGCCCAGATCAAGGCCCAGATCGAAGAAACCACCTCTGACTACGACCGCGAAAAGCTGCAGGAACGCCTTGCAAAGCTGGCTGGCGGCGTTGCCGTTATCCGCGTTGGCGGCTCGACGGAAATCGAAGTCAAGGAAAAGAAGGACCGCATCGACGACGCTCTGAACGCGACGCGCGCTGCCGTTCAGGAAGGCATCGTACCGGGCGGCGGTACCGCTCTGCTGCGTTCTTCCGTCAAGATCTCGGTCAAGGGCGAAAACGAAGACCAGGAAGCCGGCATCAACATCGTTCGCCGCGCTCTGCAGTCCCCGGCTCGCCAGATCGCTGAAAACGCTGGTGACGAAGCTTCGATCGTTGTCGGCAAGATCCTCGACAAGAACGAAGACAACTGGGGCTACAATGCTCAGACGGGCGTCTACGGCGATATGATCGCCATGGGCATCGTCGACCCGGTCAAGGTCGTTCGCACAGCTCTGCAGGACGCAGCTTCGGTTGCTTCGCTGCTGATCACCACTGAAGCCATGATCGCCGAACTGCCGAAGAAGGATGCCCCTGCTGGCATGCCGGGCGGCATGGGTGGCATGGGCGGCATGGACATGATGTGATAGGCCAACGGCCTAATCGCAGGAATGTCCATAAAGCTTCGCCCATACACTTTAGTGCTTCAGGCCGCCAAGCGGCCTGAAGTGGCGGCATGGACATGATGTGATAGGCCAACGGCCTGTTGCGATTGTTAAATCCGACATCCAGAATTGATGAAGGGCGGCCCTCGGGTCGCCCTTTTTAATTGTGCCGAAACTGTACAACTGCAATTCCTGCAAGATTCTATCGTGTTGCAAATTTTGCAACTTGCCCATTGCTGTTTTCGAAAAAGCCCCTATAACTCGCAGCGCAGCGATTTTGGAGAGTTAGCTGCAATACACGTAATTTTTACTTCTTTTGGACAGGCTTAACCTGCGGCTTGGCATGATCATGACCTTGAACGCTGGCGCTGTCCTGATTTATTACTTGAAATGACTTCATAAACTGGAACGCCACCCCGAAAAGCATTGTCGACAGCGGACTAGTGGAGGCACGCCTCGGCCATAAGCTGCGGGCGCAAAATGCAGGGAGAGACCCTCCATCCGGGGAAATACGGAATTGAAGTGAGGCGCGGGGAACCATGCGCTCTTGTGGGGATCATCTTGTTCAAGATTGCCAAAGCCAATTTTTCCGCACCGTTTGCTCCCGGCTCGCTGGAGTTCGAAGGCCATGACCCCGATCTTCTGGCACAATTCTGTGTTTCCGAGGGATGGACGGGCGATCTTTCAAGCGGCATCATCAAACTTGGGCAGTGGAGCACGATGCTGCACGGGCTGAGCTCCTCGGAATGTGGCTTGCTGAGCCTCATGCATTGCTATGATCCGCACGATCGAGCGCGTATCCTCGATCTCTTCGAGCAGGCGGCAACCGCAAACTCTTCTTTCTGTTATTCCACGACAACGCTCGGCACCGGCGGCCATCGCCAGCCGGTCTTTTGCGTTGGCGAATCCGTTGCTGCCGACAAGCAACGTGCCGGCAGCATGGTCGGCGTCTTCCTGTTTCCACGCTTCAAGCTGGAACCGGGCAGCCAGCTCGCCACCCGGCAGTAAACGGCTGTCGATGATGGTCGGGTGAGTTCGCCTGACCAGTTACTTGGTTCAACCTGATCAATCCCGCTTGGGAATGCTGAGACCACGCTGGCTTGCCGGGCGCGCAAGGGCTCGCTCCAGCCAGGCCATGACCGAGGGGAAACTTTCGAACTCCAGAACCTCGCGGCCGCCATAGAAGACGTCGACGCCGCGGACCCAGGGGAACGTGGTGATGTCGGCGATGGTGTATTCATCGCCCATGATCCACTCGCGCCCCTGCAGGCGGCTCTCCAGCACGCCGAGAAGGCGCTTGGCCTCGTCGCGATAACGCTCGACCGGATAGGGGTTATTGGCGACCTTTTCGGCGGCGAATTTGAAGAAATGGCCGAACTGCCCGAACATCGGACCGACGCCGGCCATCTGGAAGAAAACCCATTCCAGCGTTTCATAACGCCTAGCTGCGTCGCTTGGCATGAGCTTGCCGGTCTTCTCCGCCAGATAGACCAGGATCGCGCCGGATTCGAACAGACCGATCGGCTTGCCGCCGGGACCATTGGGATCGATGATTGCCGGAATGCGGCCATTCGGATTCAGCGAAACGAATTCAGGAGACTTCTGGTCGTTGGTGCCGAAGGAGATCAGATGCGGCTCATAGGGCAGACCAAGCTCTTCCAGCGCGATCGACACCTTGACGCCGTTCGGCGTCGGCAGCGAGTAGAGCTGGATAATATCCGGATTGCTGGCAGGCCAGCGTTTCGTGATCGGAAAGGACGACAGATCGGCCATGGGCTTGCTCCTGAAGGCTATGATTTGACAACTGATTTGCCGCCACAATAGCCGATAGGGCTTGTATGGGAAGTGTTATCTCAGCGGCCCATTGTTCAATGATTGTGAACTAATTGTGCGCAGTTGTTTATCTTTCCAACCTCCCAAAAATCACGAATATCTGTCTCCAGAAATTGTCGCCACCCGATCCCGAGTGAATTTACTGGAGACTGTCATGTCCAATACCAACAACGTCATCATTCTTGTGGCGCGCATCCTGCTCGCCTTCATGTTCATCTTTGCCGGCTTCGGCAAGCTGACCGATCCTGCAGGTACCGCCGGCATGATCGCCGGCGCCGGTATGCCTGCCGCAACGCTGCTTACCTATCTTGCCGGCGCGTTTGAATTCGTCACCGGCGTCTGCGTCCTCATCGGCTTCCAGGTCCGTATCGTCGGCTGGCTTCTTGCCCTCTTCTGTGTCTTCACCGGCGTCGTCTTCCACCTGCCGACCGTCAATGTTCCGGACTTCCCGGCTGCCGCCAACGGCTGGATCAACGGCCTGAACTTCGTGAACTTCCTGAAGAACATCACGCTCGCCGGCGCCTACATCATGCTCGCCACCAACGGCGCAGGCGTCTACTCGGTCGACGCACGCCGCGGTGCCTACGTCGCCGCCTGATTGCCGCATGTTTCCCAAGACAAAAGGCCCGCCGGAGTTCCGGCGGGCCTTTTCGCATGAATACGAAATTGGAAAATCAGAGCGCGCTGCGCACGGCAGATATGATGCGCTCAACCATCGGATCGCCATTGTGGCTCTCCTTGCGGGCACGCACCAGACACGCCTCAGAGCGCAGGATGACGCCATCCGACAGAACCTTCAGATGGTTCGCCCTAAGCGTCGAGCCGGTGGAGGTGATGTCGACGATGATGTCGGCCGAGCCGGCAGCGGGTGCCCCTTCCGTCGCACCGAGGCTTTCGACGATGCGATAAAGCTGAATGCCATGCTGGCTGGAGAAGAACTGCTGCGTCAGCCGCCAATACTTCGTCGCGACCGTCAGCCTGTGCCCATGACGGGCACGAAAATCGGCGGCGACGTCACCAAGATCGGCCATGGTATCGACATCGAGCCAGATTTCCGGCACTGCTACGACGACATCGGCGTGACCGAAGCCGAGCCTCGCGCAGAATTCGACGCGGCGATCAGCCTCCGCCATGCCCTCGCGCACGAGGTCTTCGCCGGTAATGCCGAAATCGACACTGCCATTGCCGATCTCTCGCGAGATTTCCGAGGCCGATAGGAAGGCGATCTCGACGCCTTCAAAGCCTTCGACACGGCCGCGGTAGGAGCGGTCATTGCCGACGGCGACGATCGGCATGCCGGCGCGCTCGAAGATCGCGGCGCAATCGTCCTTCATCCGGCCCTTTGAAGGAATCGCTATCGTAATGGTCATCAGGCTGCCCTCACGGTTTCGATGCGATCGAGCCAAAGCGCGAAGCCGACAGCCGGGATATGGTCCTTGGCACCGAGCAGGGTCATCAACCGGTCGAAGCGGCCGCCGCCGGCCAGCACCGCGCTCGACCCTTCCACCGTCACCTCGAAGACGAGACCGGTATAGTAGTCGAGCGGGCGACCGAAGGCGGCACGATAGTCGATCTTGGAAGCATCGACACCGGCGCGGGCCAATGCCGCGACGCGGGCGTCGAAGCTTTCCAGGGCCTTCCCCAGCTTCAGACCTGCCGCGTCGGCAAAACCCGCTAGTGCGGCGGAAGCATCCGAGAGCGGTACGCTCAGGGACAAGAACTCCTCCAGCACGCGGAAGGCCGCATCGTCGAGCCGCGTTTCCGATAGGACCAGCTTCTCACGAAGGCGGCGAGCGATCTCCTGCGGCGAGCGGCTGGCATTGGTGGAATAGCCGGTTGCGTGCATGGTGGCATCGATATGCCTGACCAGCCCCTGTTCGTCGCCACGGCTCAGGAAATCGAGCACATGGGCATCGAGCCCGGTGACCGGCTGCGGGCTTGCAAGATGCGCCAGCAAGGTTTCGAGCTGCATCATGTTGCCAAAAGCGTGGATCAGGCGCTTCTGCCAGCCGGATGGCAGGCCGAGCGCCTGCACAACGGCCTCGAACACGGCCTGATCGCCAAGCGTCACGGAGAGCGGTTTACCGGGCACCACGCGATCGAGGATACCGATGGCATCGCTGATGGCGCGAGCATCGGCGCTCGCCGTATTGCCATCACCCAAATCCTCTATGCCGGCCTGATAGAACTCATGGCCGCCTTCGCGGCGCTGGCGAAAGATCTCGCCGAGATAGGAGTAACGCTTCGGGGTGCCGGTGGCGGTCTCGATATGGCGCAGACAGACGGGAATGGTGAACTCCGGGCGCAGGCAAAGGCTGGCACCGGTTTCGCTTTCGGTCATGAAGATGCGCCGGCGGAGATCCTCGCCGGCCATATCGAGAAAGGGCTCGGCCGGCTGGATGATGGGCGTATCCACCCTCTCCGTCCCACGAACGGAAAATTCGTCCAGCAGGTCGCTGGCAAAATTCGGGAGGTTGATCAGAGGCATGGGGCTATTCTCCCCTTCTCCCCGGCGGGGAGAAGGTGCCCGACAGGGCGGATGAGGGGGCCGAGGAACGAAGTGACGAGGATTCTGAGCGCCAACGTACGAATAGCTCGCGTGAGCCCAGAGCCCCCCTCATCCGACCCTTCGGGCCACCTTCTCCCCGAGGGGAGAAGGGGAAAGCGAGACTGCTCGATCCACTCAGACATTGCCGAGCGCCCTCTTCCGGTCTTCCGCCTGTGCCGCCAAGATAGCTTTGACCTTCTCGATCAGCTCGGCTTCCGGCACGGTTTCCTGGGCCACGCGGGCTTCGCGCCAGCTGGCATTGTCCTCGATCTCGCCGGAAAGGCGCTTGCCTTCAATCAGATCCTTGATCTGGACGACGCCCTGGGCACGCTCGTCGCCGCCCTGGATGATGGCGATCGGGCAGCCGCGGCGATCGGCATATTTCAGCTGATTGCCGAACTTCTTCCAGTTGCCCTGGAACATCTCAGCGCGGATGCCGGCGGCGCGCAGCTGCTGCGTGAAGCGCTGGTAACGTCCCATGGCATCGACATCGCCATCCATGACGGTGACGAGCACGGGCTCGATCACTTCGTCCGTGCCAAGCTTGCCGAGATTCTTCAGCGCTGTCATCAGGCGCGACACGCCGATGGAAAAGCCGGTGGCCGGCACCGGCTGACCCATGAAGCGCGAGACGAGCCCATCATAACGACCGCCCCCACCCACCGAGCCGAAGACGACCTTCTCGCCCTTCTCGTTGGTGACGTCGAACAGCAGTTCGGCCTCGTAAACCGGGCCAGTGTAATATTCGAGGCCGCGCACGACGGAGGTGTCGATGCGAATACGATCAGTACTGTAACCACTCCACGCGAAGAGCAACCGCATGTCTTCTAATTCCCTAGCCCCTTCATGAAAGCGAGCAAGATTTTCCGCTGTATCGGAAAATTCGCGAAGCACCTTTTCAAAAATTTGATTGGTGGTCTCGGTATTGCTGTAGGTTCCTCCGTCTACAGGCTTGCCATTCATATCTATGTTGGGGGCATAGACCGTCCCGATCTGCGTAAATCGGATAATTGCATTGATCTGCGCTTCGCTTAATCCTGCGCCCTTGGTGAAATCACCCGATTCATCCTTGCGACCAGTTCCGAGTAGTAACGCGACGCCTTCAGGACCGAATTTGTCGAGCTTGTCGATCGCACGCAGAACAGTTAGCCGTTGAACCACTTTATCATCGCCGCTAAGGCCGATTGCATCCAAAAGTCCATCGAGAACCTTGCGGTTGTTGACGCGAACCACATAGTCGCCGCGCTTGATGCCCAAGGCTTCCAGGGTGTCGGCCATCATCATGCACATCTCGGCATCCGCCTGTACACCAGGCGCGCCGACTGTATCGGCATCGAACTGCATGAACTGGCGGAAGCGGCCAGGACCGGGCTTCTCGTTGCGGAAGACATAGCCGGCGCGATAGGTGCGGTAGGGAAGCTGGATCTCGTTGAAATTCTCGGCGACATGACGGGCGAGCGGCGCCGTCAGATCGTAGCGCAGCGACATCCACTGTTCGTCGTCATCTTGTAGCGAGAAAACGCCCTCGTTCGGCCGGTCGCTATCGGGCAGGAACTTGCCCAACGCATCGGTATATTCGAACAGCGGCGTTTCGACAGGATCGAAACCATAATGCTCATAAACGGCCCGGATCTTGGAAGTCATCTCGTTGACGGCGCGAATGTCGCTGGCCGAACGATCGACAAAGCCGCGCGGCAGGCGGGCCTTGAGCTTCTGCAGTTTCTTTTGTTTGTCGCTCATCTCTAGGGTAATCCGGTATGGGAACAGTCGCGGTTAACTAGCGGATTGGGCTGAATGCGGCAAGGATTGTTATATGTTAGCGGCCGACAAAACCGAGAAAAGCCGGAGAAGGCAGCATAGGGAACCATGCCACACGCAATCGTTTTGAAATGCACGGATAACAGCGCCGGTCCGGTTCTCGATCTCTGGCGGGAGGCGAGCCGGTTCGAAACCTCTCCATCGATGCTGGCACTCAACTATCCGCCGCATCTGACATTTGCAGTCTATGAAGACATTGCCGTTTCCTCCCTCGTCGCCGCCGCTCAAAAGGCCTCGCGAACGTGCCGCCGCTATCGGTCGAGTTTTCGGGGATCAGCCATTTTCCGAACGAGATGCTGGTGCTTTGGGCGCGCCCAGCCGACGATCGCGTGCTGAGATGCATACACCGCGCCATTCACGACGAGATCGACCCTAGCCTTTGTCATGAGCATTCCCGCCCGGATCGCTGGCAGCCGCACTGCACCATTGCGATGAAGATCCCGGCGAACGCGGCGGAAGAGGCTCTGAGATGGTCGGCCGCAAGGCCAGCCCAGTTTACGCTCACCTTCGATGTGGTGGATTGCATCCGCTTTCCGCCGATCGAAATCATCAGGGAAGTCAAACTGCTGCCTTGATCGCCTTCCAGTGTCCGGGGAATGCAATTCATGCTTGCTTTCACGGATTGCACGGCTAGGTTTCTGTTTATGCGCGCGCTTGCGATCCTGACAATGCTGATTGCCTGGTTGCTTTACGGTGCCATGCCGGCGCTGGCGAATTGCCCTGTCTGCGCTTCCGCCATGTCCCTGTCGGCGACCATGAGCATACATGATGGCATCACCGATATGCCTGGCATGGCCGGTCACGGCAACATGGGCGAGCCCCAGCAAACGAAGCCGGAAAATCCTTGCGCCGGCGGCATGGCGCATGTGGCGTCGTGCGCTGCCTGCCTTGCCTTGATGCCGACCCTTGCAGTCGAAGACGGCAAACACGCCATCTCCTATCCAGTGCCGGCGCCCGGCCAGCGCCTTGCCGGTTCCCTGCCGCAGCCGACAGCGCCCCCTCCCCGTTTCACCTGACGATCTTCTGCATTCAATCGACGAGCGCTGCCGCTCAAATCCAGATACCGTTCAGAAACGGAGAGAATCCCTATGTCTACTTCAAAATCGCTGATGCTTGCCGGCGTATTCGCCTTTGCAATCGCCCTTCCTGCCCTTGCCGACGACATGAAGAGCATGGACATGAGCAAGCCGATGGGCGACCAGAGCGCTTCCAGCAAGGCGTTCAACGACGCCATGGGCAAGATGCATAAGGACATGATGATCCACTATAGCGGCGATGCCGATGCGGATTTCGTCCGCGGCATGATCCCGCACCATCAAGGCGCGATCGACATGGCAAAAATCGAGCTAAAATACGGCAAGGATCCCGAACTGCGCAAACTGGCGGAAGCCGTCATTACCGCGCAGGAAGCCGAGATCAAGGAAATGAAAGCCTGGCTACAGAAGCACGGCAAGTAATTCACCCGATCACGAGAGGCGGCATCCCTGCCGCCTCTCTCACCGCTCCGAATGCGGACGGCGGAATATCCCATCCAACCAACCGGAAACGGCGCGAATGCGCACGAGTGGACGAAGCTCGGCATGCATCAGCAGCCACATCTCTCGCACCGGCAGATTGCTGTCGCCGCTATCGACGCGGCAAAGACCTCCCACATTCCCGGCCAGGATTTTCGGCAGCAGTGCGCGCCCCAATCCTGAAGTTGCGGCCTGCAGCAGAGCCTCGGCATCGTTGACCGCAAGCTGGCTGGAACGACCTGACTTTTCTGCCTGTGCGGCAATCCAGCGGGCATGCGGCAGATGCGCCATTGCCTCTTCATAGATGATCCACGGCAAATCTTCTGCATGCCTCTCCTGCCCGGCAGCGACGTAGACGGCATAGTCAAGCGTCGCGATCCGCCTGGCGACGACTTTGCCGTTTGTCATATCGGCAGGTCTTGCAAGGCGCAGCGCCATGTCTGCCTCGCGCCGCGTCAGGTTGAGATTTCTGGAATCGCCGATGAGTTCCAATTGCAGGCCGGAATGCTGCGCCAACAGGCTGGGTAGCGCGGGGATCAACAGCCGGCTGATGAAGGATGGCGCCGCCGTGAGGCGTACCTTGCCGAGTGCCATGGGATCGGCTGCATCCAACGCACCCGACAGCGCCATGACTTCGGCCTCGATCGTCTCTGCCTTCGCCACCGCGATCTCGCCCGCTGGCGTCGGCAATAAGGCGCCACCTCCATCGCGCGCAAACAGCGTCGTGCCGAGGCGTTTTTCCAGAATGCGCAGGCGGCGACCGACCGTCGTCGCATCAGTGCCAAGCACTCTGCCGGCGGCGGCAAAGGATCCACCCCGCGCGAGCGCCAGAATATGGCGCAGGTCATTCCAATCGACGTCGTGCAATTTTGCAGCTCCTTACGGCAAACTTACCGCGTGTATCGGCATTATTGCAGTCATAGACTGGAAATATCCAGTAAGGAGATAATGATGACCCTGTTCGCTGTCCTGTTCGAGGATGATCAACAAAACGCCGCCGCCATCCGCAAGGAATATCTGCCTCGTCACTTCGCTTTCCTGGAGGCGAATGCCGCTTCCATCAGGACGGCGGGACCACTCAGCCGGGAAGGCGATGCTTTTGCCGGCGGCCTGTGGCTCGTCGAAGTGGAGACCGCCGCTGCCGTCGATCGTCTGGTGAAGGAAGATCCATTCTGGGCGGCAGGCCTGCGCAAATCCGTCAAGGTCTTTCGTTGGAACCAGGTATTCGCGGAGGGCGCACTCCTTTAACCGGAGGCAGCGTCACATGCTCAGTCCATGATTGCAGGCAGGCGCGCGGCGAGCAGGTCGATGACCACGCGCATCTTCAGCGAAAGCTGTGGCACCTGCGGCCAGACGGCATAGACGTTGACGGGCCGGCTGGAGACATTGAGCACCTGCATGAGCTTGCCGGCCCGCACATAGTCCCGCACCAGCCAGCAGGGCAGCCACGCAATGCCCATTCCCGCGGCGGCTGCATCGGCAATGACCTCCAGGTCATCAAGACGCAACCGCGTCTGCGGAAAATAGTCGACGGCCGCTCCATCGCCCTGCAGGAAGGTCCATCTCTTGGCTTCGCCCGATCTCGCATAGACGACGAGATCGTGGCTATCGAGATCGGCAATGGTCTGGGGCGTACCTCTGGCGGCTAGATAATCCGGCGAGGCGCATAGCGTCATGCGATGGAGGGCGATCTTGCGCGCGGCAAGGCCGGCTTCGTCCCGCAACACGCCGTTGCGAATGGCGAGATCGAAGCCCTCGTCGAAGAGATCGACCACACGATCACTGAAGGAAAGGTCGAGCTCAAGTTTGGGGTGGATACGCGCCAATTCCAGCAACAGCGGAGCAGCGCAGCGACGACCGAAAAGGACAGGCATAGAGATACGAAGACGTCCGGTAACCTCCCGCTTGCCCGATTCCAGCATGGCCTCGCCAGACTGTATCTCATCCAGCGCCCGGCGGCAGCGCTCGTAAAAAGCTTGGCCTTCGTCTGTGAGGCTCTGCATGCGCGTGGTGCGGTGGAACAGCCGCACATTCAGGCGCCGCTCCAATTTGGCGATGGTCTTGCCGATCGCCGAGCGGGAGAGATTCATGCGCGCCGCCGCGGCCGAGAAGCCGCCGGCTTCGACCGCCTCCACGAATTCGGGAATGCCGTTGAGCATGTCATTCATGATGATTGCTTCCCTTAAGGAACCAGTAAGCGGAAATAATATCGCCACTGGCGATCAGAAAGCAACGATATGCTCGGTCCATTGCTTCCAATTTCTCTCAGGAGATCATGATGACGAAGACCATGAAGCGCTGGACTCTCGATACGATTGCCGTCGGTGCTCCCTTGAACCTCACGGAAACGGCAGTATCCAAACCCGCGCGCGGCGAAGTGCTTGTGCGAGTCAAAGCCGTTTCACTGAACTATCGCGACAAGCTCGTGCGTGAGACCGGCATGGGCCTACCGATCCAATTTCCCTTCGTGCCGGCCTCCGATATGGCGGGCGTCGTCGAAGCGGTGGGAGACGACGTAACCAGATTCTCCGTCGGCGATCGGGTCATTTCGACTTTCCATCCGGGCTGGATCGACGGCAAGCCGCTCGGCGATGCACGTACACCGCCCTACAAGACGCTTGGCGGCTTCTATCCCGGCGTGCTCTCCGAATATATCGCCATGCCGGAGGGTTGGTTCGTATCGGCACCCAAGAGCCTCGATTATGCCGAGGCAAGCACCCTGCCCTGCGCCGGTCTCACGGCCTGGTTCGCGCTGGTGGAGCGCGGCAAGGTCAAGCCCGGTGACAGCGTATTGGTGCAGGGAACGGGCGGCGTGGCGCTGTTTGGCCTGCAGATCGCCGCGGCCCAGGGCGCCGAGGTCTTCGTAACCTCCTCTGGACCGGAAAAGCTCGAGCGGGCAAAGGCTTTGGGCGCTCATCACGGCATTGACCGCAACAAAGCCGATTGGGTGGAAGAGGTCTATCGCCTCACCAACGATCGTGGCATCGACCATATCATCGAAATTGCCGGTGGCCCGAATTTCGGCCAGTCCCTGAAGGCGGTGGCGCCTCATGGCCAGATCTCCGTTATCGGTGTCCTCGAGGGCTTCGACATCTCCGGTCCGGTGGCACCGCTGCTGCTAAAGTCTCCCACCGTGCAGGGCATCGGCGTCGGCCATCGCCGCTCGCTTGAAGACTTCGTGCTCGCGGTCGACAGCATCGGCCTGAAGCCCGTCATCGGCCATCGCTATGCACTCAGCGAGGTGCCGGCCGCCTTCGACCAGCTCGATCGCGGCCCCTTCGGCAAGATCGTCATCGAGCTTTGACGTGGAGCCGGGCCGCCGCGAGAAGCTGCGGCCCGGCTTTGAACGATATCAGGCCTTCGGTTCGAAGGGCTGCGGCACGCGTTGGGCACCCTGACGGGCCAGCATCCAGCCGGGATATTCGGGCGCAAGCGCGCTGACCTCATCGAGCTTGGCCATATCGTCGGCATCGAGCTTCAGCTTGACGGCCGCCAAATTCTGATCGAGCTGATCGAGGCGCTTGGCGCCGATGATGATGCTCGTGACGAAGGGCTTCGCCAGGATCCAGGCAAGTGCCACCGTGGCGACGCTTGCACCATGCTTCTCGGCAACTTCGCGCATGGCGGCGACGCAGGCCCAGGCTCGATCCTTGTCGACGGGCGGGAAATCGAAGCTCGCACGCCGGCCCTCGCCGTTGCCCGGGGCGCCCGGGCCATACTTGCCCGAGAGCAGACCACCGGCGAGCGGCGACCAGACCATGAGCCCGAGCTTTTCCTCAGCCATGACAGGCACGATTTCACGCTCCAGATCGCGGCCGGCGATGGAATAATAGGCCTGCACCGTCTCGAAGCGGGCGAAACCGCGGCGCTCAGAAATGCCGAGCGCCTTGGCGATGCGCCAAGCCTGCCAGTTGGAGACGCCGACATAACGCACAAGACCGCGCGAAACGAGATCGTCCAGCGCCCGCAGCGTCTCGTCGATCGGTGTCACGATATCGGTGCCGTGGATCTGATAGAGATCGATATGATCGGTCTGCAGCCGGTCAAGGCTTGCTTGCACCGAGTCCATGATATGGCCGCGCGAGGCGCCGCGATCGTTCGGCTTGTCGCCCATGACGCCATAGACCTTGGTAGCGATGACGACATCCTTGCGGGGAACGCCGAGATTCTTGAGAGCTTGGCCGAGCAGCTCTTCGGAATGGCCGAAGGAATAGACGTCGGCGGTGTCGATGAAGTTGACGCCGGCGGCGAGCGAGCCTTCGACGATCTTGTCGGCCAGCGCTTGGTCGACATCTGCGATCGAGCCCCAGGGCGTGTTGGGATTGGCTTCACCGAAGGTCATCGTCCCCAGGCAGAGTTCGGAGACGAAAAGGCCGGTATTGCCGAGTTGATTGTAACGCATAGGAGAAATTCCCTTGTGGTCAGCCGGAAGACTCTTCCGGCCGGTGAACGCTATCTTTTCGCTATGAATTGGCCTCGGCACGGCAGCCGCTGTCGGCACTGCCCTGGGAGGTCATAAGACAGTCGTCGAGGCCGGGCTCTGGCTCCGCGGCGATCGAGACAACAAGGACATAATGCACCGGAAACCGATTTCAACGCGAGACCTCGGACCGATCACGATGCGGTGACCGACGCTTGCTCTTGCGTCCGACCGGGCGCGGATTAGACTCCAGCCTTCATATCATGCGCAGAACGGATAGATCGATGACGCAACGTCCCCTAACGACAATCGGCTTCGACGCCGATGACACGCTCTGGCAGAACGAACAATTCTATCGGCTGACGGAACTGCAGTTTACCGAGCTACTCGCCGATCACGCCGCAAGCGATGTCATTTCCGCGCGCCTGCTGGAGGCGGAAAAGCGCAATCTTCGTCACTACGGCTTCGGCATCAAAGGTTTCACCCTCTCGATGATCGAAACAGCCATCGAGATCACCGAGGGCGAAGTGCCATCGACCGTCATCGCGCAAATCCTCGACATCGGCCGCGACCTTCTCGCCCACCCCGTCGAGACATTGCCGCATGTGCGTCAAACGCTGGAGGCCCTCTCGGGAAAGTATCTGTTGGTGCTGATTACCAAAGGCGATCTTTTCGATCAGGAGCGCAAGCTTGCGCAATCCGGGCTCGGCGACCTCTTCGATGCGGTCGAGATCGTCTCGGACAAGAACGCCTCCACCTATCGCCGCATCTTTTCCAAGGTGGGCGACGGGCCGGAACGGGCTATGATGATCGGCAATTCGCTGAAATCGGACATCGTGCCGGCGCTTGCTGCCGGCAGCTACGGTGTCTTCGTGCTCCACGAACTTACATGGTCGTTCGAGCATGTCGAGGAACCGACCGACGCACCACGTTTCCGCAAGATCGGCCATCTCGGCGAATTGCATGGCGTGATCGAAGCGTTGCAATAACCCTTACTGTCCCTGCTTCGAACGCGGCGGAAACAGCATCGGTCCCTGATCCTTCTGCTGATCAGCCGGCGCCTGCTGCGCGGCCGGCGGATTGGGGTCGATGAGGATCTCGTATGGCGCACCGAGACCGCGCCGGCGCGTGACGCGCGAATAATAGGGCTTGATCAGCCAGGTCGTATCCTCATTGACGGTGACGTCGGCGGTGTTGCCGTCTTCATCCGTGCCGAAGAAGGATTCATCCTCGCTCGACGAGAGGTCGAAGATCGCCATATAGGCATATTTGCTCTTCGAGCTGAAGGTAATCCGCACATGCTGGCCCTTCTTCAGCGGCAGCATGTAGACCTTGCCCTTGCCGAATTTCGTCCAGCCCGTCAGCCGCTCGAGGACGGCCGGCAGGGCGATCTTTTCAAGCTTTTCGCCACGATCGAGCTGCGGCAGCTGCTGTTGCTGGGTATTGCTTTGCGCATGGGCCACTGCGGCGTTGAACAGCGCAACCATCGTCAGCGAAAGACCAAGAAGCACAGCTCTCACGGTCGCACCAATGCGCAACGCATCGCCTCCACCTCTTTCCGGCAATAGCAGCCCTCGATGTGGTCGTTGACCAGGCCCATGGCCTGCATGAAGGCATAAACTGTGGTCGGGCCGACAAAGGTCCAGCCGCGTTTCTTCAGATCCTTCGAAATCCGCACCGAAGCCGCTGTGGTCGGATTGGCGCGCAGATGGGCAAGGTCAAAGATCTCCGGGCGCTCGGCGGCGGTCGGCTCATGGCTCCAGAAATAGCGGGCGAGCGAACCGAATTCGTCGCGCATCTCAATGGCGCGGCGAGCATTGTTGATGGTGGAAACGATCTTGCCGCGATGGCGGATGATGCCGGCATCGCCGAGGCAGCGCTCGATATCAGCCTCGCCAAACTTGGCGACTTTCTCGAAATCGAAGCCCGCAAAAGCGGCGCGAAAATTCTCGCGCTTGCGCAGTATCGTCAGCCAGGACAGGCCCGACTGGAAGCCTTCGAGGCAGATCTTTTCAAACAGCCTGACGTCATTGACAACAGGCCGCCCCCATTCCTCGTCGTGATAGCGCTGATATTCCGGCAGATTGCCGTGCCAGAAGCAGCGGTTCTTGCCATCTTCGCCGGTGATAATGCCTGTTTCGGCCATTTTCGCGTTTCGTCCCCTATTTCAGCACGCGCTACCGGGAGCCGGTATGCAACTATCGGATAAATTGAGATCAATCAAACGCTTAAATTCATAGACTGACTTCGACGACCGCGCATTCCGATTCATGATTTACCACTTGCAAACCATCTTTCCAAACCAAGCGGTAACCCTGACAAAGCTTTATCGGCTTCGCGGCATTTTGATGAATAGATGTTTACCATTCGCTCGCGTGCAAGTGGCACCATGGTTTCGACCGGGTGCTTTCGCGCCCATCTTCGGCCCATGTGTAGAGAGTTTGTCCGATGATGAAACATGCCGTCCTGTTTGCCGCGGGCGCTCTAAGCCTGCTTGCCTCCACCGCCTTTGCCGACGATCGCTATCAGTCGCGCCCGCCCGTCATCGTCAGTCCCGATCTGACCGCCCCCTGGGTGATGCAGCTTGGCGGCGGCAACGTGCAGCCGGTCGTCTATCCCCGCCCGATGGCGCGCCGCGCCGCCGATCCCAGAATGGAGCAGCAGGCCAATCCGCAGGTGCGCCAAGTCGTGCAGCCTCGCGGGCTGTTTGCACGTCCCACTGTGCAGCAGGTCGCCATGGCCCGTCCGCAATATCCGGCAATCCGTGGCCAGATCAATCCGCAGTTCCTGCCGCAGATCGTCGACTATCAGACGAAGGAAAAGCCCGGCAGCATCGTCATTGATACCAACAACCGTTTCCTTTATCTGGTGATGGATGGCGGCAAGGCGCGGCGCTATGGCGTCGGCGTCGGCAAGCCGGGCTTCGAATGGGCCGGCGCTCACACCGTGACCCGCAAGCAGGAATGGCCGGACTGGACGCCGCCGGCCGAAATGATCTCTCGCGAAGCAGCCAAGGGCCATTATCTGCCGGCGCACATGGAAGGCGGTGAAGGCAATCCGCTCGGCGCCCGCGCCATGTATCTCGGCTCCACCCTCTATCGCATCCATGGCACCAACGCACCCTGGACGATCGGCAGTGCCGTCTCCTCCGGCTGCATCCGGCTTCGCAACGAGGATGTCATCGACCTCTACAACCGCGTCAAGGTCGGCACCCGCGTCACCGTCATGTAATCTTGAAGGACAGGGACCTATGCGGCGATACTATCCCATCGAAGGGGCAGTATTCGCCGCACCGGAAAGCCCTCCACTATAGTTCAGACTATAGTCTGATCCGCGATAGAAGAGAGGCCGGTTCTTCCAGGCCATTCTCCTCATCGGGCATTTTGATCTTGATCCCTTCGTCGGTTCCGGTAGTTTCCTAGCGAATTCAACGAGGGGAATGCCATTATGAAAGCAGCATTGTCGATCGTGACGACAGGTGTCGTTGCGGCGTGTCTTCTTGCAGCATCGAACGCAGCAGCCTTCACCGCTTCAGCACCCATTGCGACGTCGGCCACGCGCGCCGACGTAATCAAGGTGGCGATGGAACCACAGGGCCAGGTGAAGCCGCAGTTTCAGCGGCGCATGGTGCGGCTGGCAACGAACGAGGAACCCGGCACAGTCATCGTCGACACCAACAACAAGTATCTCTACCTCGTCGAAGGCAATAATCGCGCAAGACGCTACGGCATCGGCGTCGGCCGCGATGGCTTCGGCTGGTCGGGCGTGGTCAAGGTCGGCCGCAAGGCGGAATGGCCCGGCTGGACTCCGCCGCCGGAAATGATCGTTCGCGAAGCCAAGAAGGGCCACAAGCTGCCGGCCTATCAGGAAGGCGGCGAAGATAACCCGCTCGGCGCGCGCGCCATGTACCTCTATCGCAACGGTAACGACACCGCCTTCCGAATCCATGGGACCAACCAGCCATGGAGCATCGGCCTCAACATGTCCTCCGGCTGCATCCGCATGATGAACAAGGATGTGATCGATCTCTATGACCGCGTTCCGGTCGGCACGAAGGTCATCGTCGTCGGTCCCGGCAACAAGCAGGGCGAGGTCAGCTACCAGGATCGCGGCGTCGATGTGCTGAGAACCCTGTTCGGCGGCTGATAGACTCCGCCCGAATCAGGCATCAAGATAACGGGCGTCCTTTCCTGGCATGGCATCATTCACGCCACGGAAGGATGCCCGTATCACTTGCAATAGCTCATTGCGTGCAGGCGCGGATGGAGACACTGTTGCGCCGGTGTTACAGCCTGAAACTTATCACGCTGCACCGCTGAAAAACGGCGCGTCGCCTTCAGTTTGACGTCAGTTTTCCCGCCTAAGCCGTACTTGCCTACCCATGACTGCAATAGAAGTGTCATGGAAGCGCGTTTAGATGGCGGCACTTTGGCATTCGGGGATTTCATATGCATCGTGCATTTCGCATCAAGCAGCCGGCATTCGCCGCGCTTGCGACTTCCGCATTCATATTTGCCGCAAGCTCTGCCTCGGCAGAGATGCAATTTTCCGCTTACGGCGGTATACAGGGCGCGACGGGCAGCAATGTGACCACGTCGGACGGCGCCGATTTCGATCCGAACTGGTCGGGCAAATCCTTCAAGATGCCGCCTTATTTCGGCTTCCGCGGCATCTGGTGGCTCGATGAGTTCGACAAGCCGAACTGGGGCGTGTCGCTCGATTATACCCATGCGAAGGTCTATGGCGATCTCGGCAATACGCCCGGCTGGTCGCATTTCGAATTCACCGACGGCCTGAACATGTTGACGCTGAACGCGCTCTACCGCTTCCAGGACCCTACCCGCAACTGGACGCCCTATGTGGGCTTGGGTGCCGGTATCAACGTGCCGCATGTCGAAGTCACACGCGCTTCCGGTACGACTTTCGACTACCAGTTCGGCGGTGCTTCGCTGCAGGCACAGGCGGGCGTCAGCTATCAGTTCGCCAAGCACTGGTCGACCTTCGTCGAATATAAGGGCAACTACAACTTCGTGAACAACGTCTCGATCGACAGCGGCGATACGCTGAAGACCAGGGTCTTTACGCACGCGCTCGACTTCGGCGTTTCGTTCAACTTCTGACGTTCCTCAGGCTGAAGTCGCAATCGATCCCTCAAACCGGTTCAGGCTTGGGGGATCTTGTGCTATGTTTCAGCCATGAGCTTTTTCTACTACCGATGTGACTGGATCCATCCGGAAAGCGAGGAGCCAGTCATCGTTTATTATGAAGTCGATGTCGCCGGCGATGTTCCGCGACTGATCGACGTGTTCGCGGACGGCCGCCGGCATTGTATGTCGGTTGCCGACTATGCTGCATTGGGCCGCGAGAGGCCGCGGGTCACCAGCCTTGTGGAAGGCTCGTTCTATGACGGCATCGCCGGCCTGGTGGATGGCCTCTTCTTCGAGGAAGGACAGGATCGCATCAGCATGACGCAGATTGCCGCCGAACGGTTCGAGGTCGAATGGCAGGCTCATCGCCTGCCCACGCCGGACAAGCTGCATTAGGATGCAATTCCAGACGAAAAACCGCTCTGCACTTTTCCTGGAATTGCTCTAAGCAGCAGCCGGCTGCAGGCCCTTCAGTTTCGCCGGTATCTCGCCGCCATAGGCCCAATCCAGCAATTCCACCGTATGCAGGATGGGAATGCCGGTTCCGGTGGCGATCTGGGTGATGCAGCCGATGTTGCCCGTTGCGATGATATCGGCTTTCGTCGCCTCGATGTTCCTGACCTTGCGCGCTTTCAGCTCGGCCGAAATTTCCGGCTGCATGATGTTGTAGGTGCCGGCCGAGCCGCAACAAAGATGTCCCTCCGCCGGGTCGCGCACCGTGAAGCCGGCCGCCTTCAAAAGCAGCTTCGGCGCCATTGTGATCTTCTGCCCATGCTGCATGGAGCAGGCGGAATGATAGGCGACCGCGATGCCGCGCGGCATATGTGACGGAAGGTC
The DNA here is from genome assembly GCF_009176305.1 of Martinezella dioscoreae. Taxonomy (GTDB): domain Bacteria; phylum Pseudomonadota; class Alphaproteobacteria; order Rhizobiales; family Rhizobiaceae; genus Rhizobium; species Rhizobium dioscoreae. Next base: position 602,872 of record NZ_BLAJ01000003.1, read on the forward strand.
GAGACTTGCGAGATATTCCGTGACGTCCTTGGCAAGCGCCGAGACCCTTGCCGCCTTGTCGGCATAGGCCGGATCGAGGCGCAGCATATGACCATAATCCTTGATCGTCGTGCCGCAGCCTGAAGCAGTGACGATGATGGCATCAAGCCCTCCGGCCTCGATCTCGCGCAGCCACACATCGACATTGGCGCGGGCGGCGGCGAGCGCCTGTTCCTCGCGGCCCATGTGATGAACCAGCGAACCGCAGCACGCTTCCCCCTCCGGCACGACGACCTCGACACCGAGGCGCGTCAGCAGGCGGATGGTGGCCGCGTTGATTTCGGGATCGAGCACCGGCTGGGCGCAGCCCGTCAGGATCGCCACGCGACCGCGCCGCTCCGCTTGCGGCTCGTAGCGGGCGGGCTTGGCAAAGGCAGATGGCGCTGGGATGCTGCGCGGCGCAAGATCGAGCATGGCAGCGAAAGCCTTCAATGCTGGAACGCGCTTCAACAGCCCCTTGAACGGTCGGCCAAAGTTCGCAAGCTGCAGGGCCAGCCGGAAGCGGCGGGGATAGGGCAAAACAGCGGCCAGCACATTGCGGGTCAGCCGGTCCATCAGCGGACGTTTGTAGGTATTCTCGACATGAACGCGCGCATGGTCGATCAGGTGCATGTAATCGACGCCTGAGGGACAGGTCGTGGTGCAGGCAAGGCAGGAAAGGCAGCGGTCGATATGTGTCACCACTTCGGCATCGGCTGGCCGGCCGTTTTCCAGCATATCCTTGATGAGATAGATGCGGCCGCGCGGGCTGTCGAGCTCATTGCCGAGCGTCACGTAGGTCGGACAGGTGGCGGTGCAGAAGCCGCAATGCACGCATTTGCGCAGGATCGCCTCGGATTCGGCCACATGCGGATCGGCAAGCTGTTCGGGCGTGAAATTGGTTTGCATCAGCCGAGCCCTCGACTCTTTCCTACCAGAACAAAGGCGCCCATCATATCCCGTCGAGCCCCCTCATCCGCCCTGTCGGGCACCTTCTCCCCAGAGGGAGAAGGAGGAATCCATCTTCCTCCTCCCTTGCCGGAAAGAAAATCGTGGAATCGCGGCAAACAAGGTCATTCCCTCTCCGCCGCAGGGAGAGGGCTAGGGTGAGGGGGTAACCAGCCAAAGACTCCATCCGCATCACCCCATCTTCCCCGGATTGAAAATCCCGGCCGGATCAAATTTTTCCTTCACGCGCGCCGAAAGCAGCGCCACCGCTTCGGGCTGCGGCTGGAAAGCCGCTGTCGTCGCGCGGTGGGCCGGGGTGGCGCGCATCAAGGTGGCATGCCCACCGCCTAAAGCATGAATGTAGCGCCTGAGCATATCGCCTTCGGGTTCTGCTTCCATGCGCATCCAGACAAGACCACCCTGCCAGTCATAATAGGCATCCACGCCTTCTTCCAGGCGAAGTGCCGCGACGAGCTGGTGGCCGATGCTGGGTGCCACGGACACACGCCAAACGGGGCGCGTCGTACCATCCGCATAGGGCTTTACATCGCGGATCTCGCGCCAGAGTCTGCGGCTGTCATCTTCTGCAAGGCGCTTCACCGACCCGAGCCGGGCCATCGCGGCGGTAAGCTTTTCGCCGCGGACCGAGACAGAGCCGGGGAGACCCTCAATGCGCAGCACAGTCGCCTCCCCTTGCGGCAGCTTGCCGTCGAGAAAGGACCAGGCGACGGTCAGCGGCAGATGGGCAGCGCCCGATACCTCGAGCGGCAGAGCCATGGCCGCAGCCATGGCATTGGCGGCTTCCGCATCGTTGAGGCCGGAGACGACGATCGTTTCCTCCGTCTTCGGCTTTGGCGGCACGCGGAACGTTACTTCGGTCAGAAGGCCGAGCGTGCCGTGCGAACCGGCCATTAGCTTGACGAGATCGAGGCCGGTGACATTCTTCATCACCCTTCCGCCGGCCTTGACGATCTCACCCCGGCCATTGACGAAGCGGACACCGAGCAGGCTGTCGCGCGCGGCACCGCTGACGAAACGACGCGGGCCGGAGACATTGGCCGCGAAAATGCCGCCGATCGTCGGCTCGCCTTCGGTCGCCATCAGTGGCCTATGATCCATGGGCTCGAAGGCCATCATCTGGCCGGCCTCGGCAAGAGCGGCCTCGATCTCCGCGGCCGGGGTGCCGGCGCGAGCCGTCATCACCATCTCACCTGGATTGTAGGCGACGATACCGGTCAGCTCACTTGACGAGAGCACCGCTTCGGACGCGACCGCATTGCCGAAGCCGGATCGCGTGTTGCCGCCGACGATCGCCAAAGCTCCGCCGCGTGCCGTGTGATCGCGGATGATGGAGGCCGCTTCCTCGTCAGTCCTGGGGTGAAATTCCGTCATGCGGCGTTGCGTCCGTCGAGCGGGAAGACCTTGGAAGGATTGAGAATCCAGCCGGGATCGAAGGCGGCGCGGACCGACATCATCTGGGCAAGATCGACATCGGCATATTGATGACGCATCAGGTCGCGCTTCTCGATGCCCACACCATGCTCGCCGGTGAGGCAACCGCCGGCATCGACGCAGAGCCGCAGGATATCGTTGCCGGCCGCTTCCGCCTTGGCTGCCTCATCGGGGTCATTGGCATTGAAGAGGATCAGTGGATGCATATTGCCATCGCCTGCGTGGAAAACATTGGCGACGCGCAGGCCATAGCGATCGACGATCTCCGTCGTCTTCTGCAGGACATAGGAGAGCTGGCTGAGCGGCACGGTACCATCCATGCAAATATAATCGGCGATGCGGCCGGTGGCACCGAAGGCGGATTTCCGGCCTTTCCAGATCAACGCCGCCTCGGTCGCCGACTGGCATTCGCGCACGGTCTTGACCTTGTGGGTGCGGGCAATGGCGACGATGCTAGCAAGCATATCGTCCATCTCCGCTTCGGAGCCCTCCACCTCGACGATCAGCAGGGCCCCTACATCAAGGGGATAGCCGGCTTTGGCAAAGGCTTCACAGATCTCGATCGCCGGCTTGTCCATGAATTCAATCGCAACAGGGATGATCCCGGCGGCAATCACATCGGCCACACAGGCGCCGGCCTCCTCGGAACTGTCGAAGCCGAAGAGCACCGGCCGGGCGCCTTCTGGCTTGGCGATGAGCCGCACTGTCGCCTCTGTGACAATGCCAAGCTGGCCTTCAGAGCCGCAGACAAGGCCGAGCAGATCGTAGCCCGCCGCATCCAGCGCCTTGCCGCCGAGATCGATGACGGTGCCGTCGGTCAACACCAGCTTGACGCCGAGCAGATTGTTCGTCGTGACACCGTATTTCAAGCAGTGGGCGCCGCCGGAATTCATGCCGATATTGCCGCCGATGGTGCAGGCAAGCTGCGAACTCGGGTCGGGCGCATAGAAGAAGCCGTCGGCCGAAACGCTTTCGGAGACGTGCAGGTTCGTCACCCCCGCCTGTACCGTCGCAGTGCGGTTGGCATAATCGATATCGAGGATGCGGTTCATCTTGGAGAGGCCGAGAACGACGGCATCCTCCTGCGGTATCGCGCCGCCGGAGAGCGATGTGCCGGCACCGCGCGGCACGACGGGAATGCCGTAGCGGTGACAATATTTCATGACGGCCGCCACTTCCGCCGTCGAGCGTGGCAAGGCGACGGCGAGCGGCAGGCGGCGATAGGACACGAAGGCATCGGTTTCGAAGGGCACGAGTTCGCGCTGCTCGTGGATCAGGCATTCCGGCGCGAGAAGATCCGCGAGGTCGGCAACGATCGCGCTGCGCCGCGCCAGAACATCCGCACGCGGCTCCAGAAATGAAATGGCCTCGGCCATGCGATCCTCCTTCTGCATCCCATTACGGACGCAGCCCCTTTTAGCGCATTACAGGCTTAGCGCTTTCCCAAGTTTGGAGCAAATGATAAGCACTTATTCCAAAACAGGAAATAATTCTGCATGACCAATTTAGGGGATCTCGAAATCTTCGCCAGCGTAGTTGCGACCGGCAGCATGTCCCTGACCGGCCGCGCACTCGGCTTTTCGCCGGCCGTCATTTCCAAGCGGATCAAGCGCCTTGAAGACAGGCTCGGTACGCGGCTTCTGCAGCGCACCACGCGGCAGATTTCGCTGACGGAAGCGGGTCAGGGTTTCTACGATCGGGTGCTTGCCATTCTTGCCGGGTTGGAAGAAGCGGAAGCCTATATTGCCGGGCGCTCTTCGCAAATGCACGGCACCCTGAAAATCTCCGCTCCGACATCCTTCGGCCGGATGCACATCGCACCGCATCTGAAATCCTTCATGCAGGCCCATCCCGAACTGGCGCTCAACCTCGTGCTCAGCGACGAATTCGTCGATATCGTCGGCGGCGGCTTCGATCTTGCCATCCGCATTGCCGAGCTCACGGATTCCAGTCTCGTCGCGCGCCGGCTCGCGCCGGTGCGCCGCGTGCTCTGCGCCTCCCCTGCCTATATCGACGCCCATGGCATGCCTGAGGATATCGACGATCTGCGCCGACATATCTGCCTACCTGCACACAATCTCGATCCGTGGCGGCTGGAGGGACCGAAAGGCAGCCTGATCTTCCGCCCCGAAGGCAGGCTCATCACCAATTCCAGCGAGGTCGTGCGCGAAGCCGTCATCGCCGGCCTCGGCATTGCGCTGCGTTCCACCTGGGATATCGGGCCGGAATTGCGGGACGGCCGCCTCGTTCAGGTGCTGCCGGCCTATGAAGGCTCGCACAATGTGACGCTATCAGCCGTTTACCCCAGCCGGCAGTTCCTGCCGGCGAAAGTACGCGTCTTCATCGACTTTCTGGCGGAACTTTACGGCCCTGTTCCCTATTGGGAGCGATGAGAACCCTTATAGGATCGAGGAGACCGTCATGTCCGCGCCCGAGACCATCCGTTCCGATCTTGATCTCAACTCGAAGACGCGCCTCACCGTGATGCTTGGCGATGTCACCAAGCTTTCGGTCGATGCCATCGTCAATGCGGCCAATAGCAGCCTGCTCGGCGGCGGTGGCGTGGACGGGGCGATCCATCGCGCCGCCGGGCCGGATCTCCTGGCGGAATGCCGGACGCTGAATGGTTGCAAGACCGGCCAGGCAAAGATGACCGGCGGATATCGTCTGCCTGCAACGCATGTGATCCATACTGTCGGCCCCGTCTGGAATGGCGGAAACCATGGCGAAGAGGAGTTGCTTGCCGACTGCTATCGCAACAGTCTCAACCTTGCCCGGCAACACGATCTGAAGACCATCGCCTTTCCTGCCATTTCCACCGGCGTCTATCGCTTTCCCGCCGAGCCGGCAGCGGGAATCGCGATCCGCACTACCCTTGCCGAAAGCGAGGATGGCGCGTTCGATGAGATCATCTTCTGCTGCTTCGGCGACGAAATGGCGGCACTCTACGAACGATTGCTGCCGCAGGCGCTGTCCGGAACCTGATGCCTATCGCGCGAGGTCGAGATAGGCGGAGGCGACTAGGGCATCGATGTCAGTGGGAACGGGGATGACGCAGGCTTCCTTGCCAAGGCTGCCCTTGGCGACCCTCTCCAGGCATCGCGCCTGCAGGGCAAAGCCGAGATCCATGGATTCGACGGTATTCCCCAGCGGACGCGGGCCGGCCAGATTGGCCATGTGGCCGCCGCCGAGAATGTGGAAGGCACGGCCATCTCGCATACGGACGGTCTCGATCTGCTCAGCTTCGTACTGATCGACGCCGGCGACATCGGGACTATCGCGGAAGCCTTCGACATCGATCTCATGCGGGAAGTGGCCGCCGTTCATCAGGATCGCGCCGTCCTTGATCAAGGGCAGATCGGCAACCGTGATAATGTCCGGATAGCCTGTCACAGTGATCAGGATATCGGCAGAGCGGATCGCCGATTCACGCAGCGGCGTCGTGAAGCCGTCGAGATGTGCTTCAAGCGTCGTAACCGGATCGATATCGACGACGCTGACGGTGGAGAATGCATTGCGGAAACATGTAGCGGTGCCCTTACCACAGGCACCGTAACCGAAGACGGTCACATGTTTGCCATTGGTGGAGCGGTTGGTGAAGCGCAGATAGCTCTCGAATAGGCTTTGCCCGACAGCATGGCGGTTTTCGGCGAACTGCTTGATCGGGCTGTCGTTGATGACGAGGATCGGCATGTTGAGCTTGTCGCGCATCGGCATCAGCCGGGTGCGGCCGGATGTGGTTTCCTCGGTGCCGCCAAGCAGATTAGCATAGGGCCTGCCGGCCGCGCGGGCGAAGAGATCGCCACCATTGTCGAGCAGCAGGTCCGGCTTTTCCGCCAGGATCGCGTCGAGGCTCGCACCATGCTCCTCCGCGTCGCGGGTCTGTGTCGCAAAGACCTTGATGCCCTGAGCGCGCAGATAGTCCACCGTTTCCGGCTGGGTGCTGTTGAGATTGCCGGTGCAGACGAGATCCGCGCCGCCGGCACGCAGCGTCATCAGCAGCGCAACGGTCTTCGGCTCAAGGTGAATGCCGGTGCCGATTGTGAGGCCGGCAAAGGGTTTTGTGTCACGAAATTCCGCTGTTGTGGCCGCCAGCAGACGGCAGCTGCGCGCCACCCAGTCGATACGCGAAAGAGAAGAAGGCTGATCCATGATGCGCTCCTGCCGGTTGGTTCGATGCCGCGATCTGGCATGATCCCGAAGGAGGTGTCGATGGACATTGCACTGCGTTGCATGGCAGAAAATCTGCCATATGAATGCGTCTCTCTTTGATGTTGTGCTAAGCTGGTTCGGCCCCCGCCTTGCTTAGCCAATCCGCCAATCGCACCAACGCCGGGTCCTTCACATCGCTGCTGCGAAGGCTGAGGCTATAGCCCGCCGGCCTACGGATGAAGCCGAATGGCGCGACCAAAGTACCGCGATCGAAATCCTCGCCAATGGCGGTGCGCGGGGCGATGGCGACCCCGAGGCCCGAGCGGGCGGCGCCGAGCGCAAGCAGCAGGTCTTCGAATTCGCGATTGCCGGCAAAGCGGATGGGGGCGTGACCGCTTTCGGCAAACCAATCCTCCCACAGGCTCGGGGCGGAACGGCTTGCAAGGGCAACGGCTCCGGCAAGTGCCGGAACACCGTTGGCAAGTCCGAGGCGATCGGCGACATCGGGCGTTGCGATGGGACCGAACTCATCCTCCATGAAGCGGATAGCGGTGATATCGCGCATCGGCCGGTATTCGCCGCCCATGATGACCGCTTCCAGGTCGGGGCGCTTGGCAAGCGGCTCGACTGTCGCCATCGGCACGATGTCGATATCGATATCCTGAAGTGCCGTCTGAAGCGCGGCGACGCGCGGCATCAGCCACCAGACGGCAAAAGCCGAGGGAACGCCGAGTCGAATCGACCGCGGTTCGCCAACGGAAAGTTCGGCGGAGGCCCGGGTGAGGATGCCAAAGGCGACACCAACGGAATCGGCGAATGCCCTGCCCTTCGCCGTCAGCACCAGCCTGCCGTTCTCCCGGTCGAACAGGGGTACGCCAAAATGTGCCTCCAGCAGGTTCAGCTGCTGCCTGATAGCCCCGCGCACGACGCCAAGCTCATCGGCCGCCTTCAGGACGCTGCCGCAGCGCGCAACCGCATCGAAAGCACGCAGCGCGTTCAAGGGCGGCAGGCGTCGAGGCGGGATGCGTTCGGACATAATAAGTTTTTCTTTCTTTCCAAAATGATAGCAGCCACATCCATGCGATTGCGCCATCTGCGGCACGAAAATGCTGTTGAATGTCGCTTTCAGCACAATCGCTGGCGAATATCAGAAGACAAATCTTTGCATTTTTCTCTACGCAACACTCAATAATTTTGTGGGAAATACCATATAGCCTTATATGGAGCGCAAAATTTTTCCGCACCGTGATAATATAGATTCCAGCCTTCACTCCAACTCTCAAAGGTGAACCGACAATTGGCCTTTCTCAGCCGCATAGCAAATGATGTGCAACTCATGTTTCGGCGTCCGCCGCGACAGCAATATGCTGCGCTTTGTTATCGGGTGAAAAAGAAAACCGGTCATCTTGAGATGTTGTTGCTGACCAGCCGCGACACTGGTCGCTGGGTCATCCCCAAGGGATGGCCTATGCCCGGCAAGCTCTCCCATGAAGTCGCTGCCCGCGAAGCCTATGAAGAGGCAGGCGTGCGCGGCGTGGTGGAAACTGAGCCGCTCGGCTCGTTCGGCTACGACAAGGTGCTCAAGGACGGCATCCAGGTGCCATGCCGCGTGCAGGTCTACGCTCTCGAAGTCAACGAACTCGTCAAGAACTTCAAGGAAAAGGGCGAGCGCTCCATGGAGTGGGTCTCCTGCGAGGAAGCAGCCGAACGCGTTCGCGAACCGGAACTGCACGATCTCATTCTCGCCTTCGCGCGCCGGATGCCGGCCGCTCCGGTGGTTTCGCAGGCCGAATAAGCCACATTACTCACAAAAAACTGTGCCAGTATGCTTGGTGGATATTGCGCGCCTTATCGGTCAGCGCAATACGAGAGTTTTGATTCAGAGAATTGCATGCCCGACCGACCGGCCACACCTGTAAAAAGGACGCTCGACAAGGACCTCGACAAATTCACCTATGTCGAGGACGCGACGCATCACGTCACGAGGCGTCTGGTGGCGCCGGGTATCGGCCTGATCTTCCTCGGTCTCGCCATGGTCTTCGCCGGCATCTACGTTTTCAACCAGCCGCGCGCGACGCTGATCTTTGCCGCCGTAGCCCTTGCCGGCTACATGGCCATGAACATCGGCGCGAAAGACGTCGCCAACAATGTCGGTGCGGCGGTCGGTGCGCGCGCGATCACCATGACGCAGGCCCTCGTCATGGCCGCCATCTTCGAGATCCTCGGCGCGACGATTGCCGGCGGCCCGGTCATCAATACGATCTCGACCCATATCGTCGATACCAATCGCATCGTCAGCATCGGCAAACTTGCCTGGCTGATGATGGCGGCCCTGCTTGCCGCAGCACTCTGGATCAATTTCGCCACCTGGCTAAAAGCGCCGGTTTCGACGACACATACGATCGTTGGCGCCGTCGTCGGCGCAGGTGCAGCCGCCGTCGGCCCGGAGCTGGTGAACTGGAACACGCTGGCGGCCATCTCGGCCGGCTGGGTGATAACACCCTTTCTCGGCGGCACCATCGCGGCCAGCATCCTCTACTTCATCGAGACCTTCATCATCTATCGCGACGACAAGATTGCCGCCGCCAGATATTGGATTCCGATCCTGATCGGACTGATGGCCGGCGCCTTCTCGGGCTATCTCGTGGTCCAGCTCGAACCCAAAGGTACGATACCCAATATCCTCAATCTTGCGATCGGCCTCAGTGTCGGCATCATCGCGTGGCTCGGCGCATGGCCGCTTGTGGCGGCGCAATCGGCGGGATTGGAAAACAAGAACAGCTCGTTGCGCAAGCTTTTCCGCCTGCCGTTGATCTGCTCTGCAGCCCTGATGTCCTTCGCGCATGGCGCCAACGACGTCGCCAACGCCATCGGCCCGCTCGCTGCGATCGTTCGCGATGTCGGGCTTGGCGGCTCGCTCACCGTCCTGGCCGAGACAAGCACGCAGAAGGCGCCCTTCTGGGTCGTCATGATCGGCGGCTGCGGCATCTCCGTTGGCGTTCTGCTCTATGGGCCGCGGCTCATCCGTCTGCTTGGCGAACAGATCACCAAGCTCAATCCGATGCGTGCCTATTGCGTCGCCGTGTCTGCGGCCCTCACCGTCATCGTCGCCGCCTGGTTCGGTTTCCCCGTGAGTTCGACCCACATTACCGTTGGCGCGGTCTTCGGCGTCGGCTTCTTTCGCGAGTGGTCCACCGTCCGTTCCAAGCGGCGATTTGACTATATGCGTAAAAAGGCCGAGGCGGCGGGCATACCCTGGAGCGAGCCGGAAGCCACGGATGAGCGCAATCCCGATGAGGTTCATCGCCGCCGGCTCGTGCGCCGCTCGCATTTCATGACCATCATCGCCGCCTGGGCGATCACCGTGCCGGTCGCTGCCCTGCTTGCCGCCGCCGTATATTGGGTTATGGTCGCGCTCTTCATTTAGAGCGGTTCGGCTTCTCGCCGGATCTTCGAGCCGCTCCATCTCAGTGTTCCAGTTAATTCCCGGGGGTAATCCATGCGCGCCAATTTCCGCATGCAGCGGCTGTACGTGACGGCAGACATCAAGGCTGGTACCGCCATCGAGGTTGACCAGGATCAGTTCAACTATCTCGCCAACGTGCTGCGCATGGAGGATGGTGCTGAACTTCTTGTCTTCAACGGCCGCGACGGAGAGTGGAAAGTCCGTGTCTCCTTCCCCACCCGCAAGCGCATCCTGCTGACGCCGGTCGAGGAGACACGCCCGCAGCCGGCCCCCTCCGACCTGCACTACCTTTTCGCGCCGCTGAAAGTCGGGCGATTGGATTATCTCGTGCAGAAGGCGGTCGAAATGGGCGCCGGCCTCTTGCAGCCGGTGATGACGCAGCATGTGCAGGGCAAGATCACCAACCTCGACAAGGTCAGGGCCAATGTCATCGAGGCAGCGGAGCAATGCGGCATCCTCGGCATTCCCGACGTGGCCGAACCTGTGAAGCTTGCCGATCTGCTCGCCCGCTGGCCGCGCGAGCGCCGCATCATCTATTGCGACGAGGGCGATGCCGGCCAAAATCCGCTGCCGCTTTTGACGCGGGTAAAGGAGAAGCATCTGGCGCTGCTGGTCGGCCCCGAAGGCGGTTTTTCCGAAGAAGAGCGCTCCCTCTTGCGCAGCCTCGATTTCGTTACCGCCATTCCGCTTGGCCCGCGTATTCTGCGTGCCGATACGGCGGCTGTTGCGGCCATGGCGGTGATCCAGGCCGCGATCGGCGACTGGAACTGAGGCTTCACTCAAGTATGGCAGCGACGGTCGCAACGATCAGCAGGATCGCCAGCGAGATGTTGACGATCCGCGAGATCTTCGGATCTTGAAGGAAACGGGATAGGGAAGCACCAACGAGAAGCCAGACCATATGGATGGCGACAATCATGGCCGTGAGCAGCGCGATCTTGGCGGCGGCGTCGAGCAGCCTCTGATCCTGGAACAGGCTGACACCGGCAAAGACGGCTGCGATCGCGAGATAGGCCTTCGGATTGGCAACGGCCAGCAGGAATCCACCGGAAAAGGCAGGCGCCGCGACCTGATCGTCGCGGCGAGACAACGGCGGCGCGGTGGCGATCTTGAAGGCGAGATAAAGGATATAGAGCGCCGAGACCACAGTCAGCAGGAGGGCACCATGCGGCACCGACAGCAGGACGGCAACGACGCCAGCCGCTACCGCGAGCAGAACAGCCACGGTGCCCGCAATAAGACCGGAGACGTAACCGAGCGACCGTCGGAAGCCGTATGCCGCTCCCATCGCCGTCGCGCTGATGGTGGAGGGACCGGGACTTCCCATGATGACGAGCGAAGCCAGAAGCAGCGTCAGTATAGGATAGTAAAGGCCGTTCGGACCGTTCATCGATATGCTCCGCCTGATGTCAGTGGAAGCAAAACTATCGGCGTGACTAGCGGGATGTCTTGAACGCTTGTGCAAATATGCCGGTGGCTGACACGGCTGTGATGCAGTTGCGAGACATAAAATCCTATTTTTTTGAACGACCCTTGAAAGAAATTCACTTGCACCGTACCTCAATCCGCGTCAATCACCCTCCTATTGACCTGCGGCTTGCGCGGGTTCTTCTCCGAGATCTAAGGTAATACCATGGCGCGCGATACTACCGACCAGACTCCGCTCTCCTCGGTCTCGGAAATGACGGCCTATCTGGCCGCAGGCTGCAAACCGCAGGAGAAATTTCGCATCGGCACCGAGCACGAGAAATTCGTGTTCTTCCGCGCCGACAACAGCCCTGTGCCCTATTTCGGCGAGGCCAGCATTTCCGCGCTCCTCACGGGGCTGCAGAAGAAGAGCGGCTGGGATCCCATCATGGACGGTGACAACATCATCGGGCTCGGTGAACCCTCGGGCATGGGCGCCATCTCGATCGAGCCGGGCGGGCAGTTCGAACTCTCCGGCGCGCCGCTCGAAACCATTCACCAGACCTGTAAAGAATCGAATGCCCATCTCGCGACGGTGCGCGAAATCGCCGAGCCGATGGACATCCGCTTCCTCGGCGTCGGCGGCAGCCCGAAATGGACGCTCGCCGAAACGCCGCGCATGCCGAAATCGCGCTACGAGATCATGACCCGCTACATGCCGAAGGTCGGCACCATGGGTCTCGACATGATGTACCGCACCTGCACCATCCAGGTGAACCTCGACTTTTCGTCTGAAGCCGACATGCGCCGCAAGATGCGCGTGTCGATGAAACTGCAATCGCTGGCAACGGCGCTCTTCGCCTCCTCCCCTTTCACCGATGGCAAGCCAAACGGGCTTTCCTCCTGGCGCGGCGAAATCTGGAAAGATACCGACAATCGTCGCGGCGGCCTGCTCGATTTCACCTTCAAGGATGATTTCGGCTTCGAAGACTATGTGAAGTGGGCGCTCGACGTGCCCATGTATTTCGTCGTTCGCGACGGCCGCTATCACGACTGTACGCACGTCACCTTCCGCCAGTTCATGGACGGTGCGCTGAAGGGTGAGATCGCCGATTGGGAGCCGACGATGGGCGACTGGACGAACCATCTCTCGACGCTGTTCCCCGATGTCCGCCTCAAGCGCTTCCTTGAGATGCGCGGCGCGGACGGCGGCCCCTGGCGTCGCATCTGTGCGCTGCCGGCCTTCTGGGTCGGCCTGCTCTATGACGACGAGGCACTGACAGCCGCCGACGAGCTGACCAAGGACTGGAACTTCCAAGAGGTCAATGCGCTGCGGAACGTCGTACCGGCACAGGGCCTGAAGGCGGCGATCAAGGGCCATGGCCTCCTCGAAATCGCTCGCGAAGTGGTCGGCATTTCCCGTCTCGGGCTGAAGAACCGCAATCGCTTGAATGGCGACGGGCAGGATGAAACCGTCTTCCTCGCACCGCTCGACGAAGTGCTCGCCAAGAAGGGCACGCTCGCCGACGATCTCTTGATGCTCTACAACGGCCGCTGGAACCAGTCGGTCGAGCCGATCTTCGAGGAATATCAGTACTGATAGGCGCTTATCTGCCGTCGTTGCCCAGCGACTTCACGGCAAAAACCGGTATGCGCCCTCCCTTTTCCGCTATACTATCGGAATCAAGCGCCGCCTGATTCCGAAGCGGCCTCCTAGAGCCGGATGATTTTAGGTCTGTTCGACCTAAAATCTGAATCCGCTCTAGAATCAAAGAAATAGAGCGTGATGTCATCCGAAAACCGCTTACACTTTTCGGCATCACGCTCTAGCGGGGAAAGGGACTTCGATGCTGCCACTCTTCGACATGATGATGCAGGCACAGAATGGCGCCGCCACGGACGCCATGGCCAAGCAGTTCAATCTGGCGCAGGAGCAGGCGACGAAAGCAATGGCCGCGCTGATGCCGGCCTTTTCCTCCGGCTTCAAGCGCAGCGCCACCGATCCCTATAATTTCGTCGGCGTGATGCGGGATATCTCATCCGGCAATTATGCCAAATATTTCGAGGACATGACCAAGGCCTTTACGCCCGAAGGCATTGCCGACGGCAATGCCGTGCTCGGACGGCTGTTCGGCTCGAAGGAGGTTTCCCGCGCGGTCGCTGCCCAGGCCGCACAGATGACCGGCATCGGCCAGGAGATTTACAAGCGCATGCTGCCCGCCATGGCCGATACGCTGATGGGCGGTCTCTTCAAGGAAACCAGCGGCCAGATCCCGCAGATGGCCAATCCCTTCCTCAACACCGATATGGGCGAGATGATGCAGGGCTGGCTGCAGAGCATCGGCTTTGCGCCCAAGCAGCAGCCGACGCCGCAGGCGAGCATCTTCGACAATCCTTTCACCCAGGCAATGGAGCTGATGTTCGGCGCCGATTCGGTCAAGCGCGAGAAGCCGGCGCCGACCAATCCTTTCCTCGACAATCCCTTCGCCAAGGCGTTTCAGGACATGATGAAGAACTTCCCGATGCCGTCAGAGCCGCCGAAGGAAGAGCCGAAGGCCAAGCCCGCCGTCGGCGTCGACATGGCGGCCTATACCGAGATGTTCAACGCCATGTTCGACAGCGGCCTCGAAGTGCAGAAGACCTATCAGAAAAACATGGAAGCGATCTTCGACAGCTATTTGAAGAGCGAGGACAAGCCTGCTCCGAAACAGAAGTGATGCTTGGCTACTTGCTTTCGATTCCTGCTCACTGTTCGCAATTCCGCACAGCCTGTACACATTGCGCCCAGTTATCATACACTGCGACTGAGCCTATTTCTGCTTTCATCTTGAAAAGGAGATAGCCATGTCCAGCATCGATCAATCCGGAAGCTTCACCCTCGGCAACCTCAAGGTCAAACGGCTCGGCTACGGCGCCATGCAGCTTGCAGGCCCCGGCGTCTTCGGCCCGCCGAAGGACCACGAGACGGTACTCGCGGTTCTGCGCGAAGCCATCGCCTCCGGCATTGACCATATCGATACCAGCGATTTCTACGGTCCGCATGTGACCAACCAGCTGATCCGGGAAGCGCTCCATCCCTATCGCGACGATCTCGTCATCGTCACAAAAATCGGCGCACGGCGCGGTGCGGATGCCTCCTGGCTCCCGGCCTTCTCCGCCGATGAGCTGAAGCAGGCGGTGCACGATAATCTAAGCAATCTGGGGCTGGATGTACTCGACGTCGTCAATCTCCGCGTCATGATCAACCCGCACCACCCGACCGAGGGTTCGATCGAGGCACCACTGACCGCCCTTGCGGAACTTAAGCGGCAGGGTCTGGTGCGCCATATCGGGCTGAGCAACGTCACACGCAGCCAGATTGCCGAGGGACGCAAGATCACCGAGATCGTCTGCGTCCAGAACCTCTACAATCTGGCGCAGCGTACGGATGACGCGCTGGTTGATGAGCTTGAGCGCGACGGGATCGCCTATGTGCCGTTCTTCCCGCTCGGCGGCTTCACGCCGCTGCAGTCCTCAGCGCTTTCCGATGTCGCTGCCCGGCTGAACGCAACGCCCATGCAGGTGGCTCTTGCCTGGCTGCTGGAGCGTGCCCCCAATATCCTGCTCATTCCCGGTACGTCGTCGCTTACGCATCTCAAGCAGAATATCGCGGCTGCGGAACTCAAGCTGCCGGAGGATGCGATTGCCGAACTCGATCGCATCGCCAGCACCAGCCACGCCTGACGCCCCTTCACCGATCCGAGGGGAATCGAGCAGGCAACTCGAGCCGCGTCTCTATGCCGATATTGTCGAGAAACACCTCATCGTGGCTGACGACCAGAAGCGAGCCGTCATAGGCCCGCAGCCCGGCCTCGACCGCCGCGATCGAATCGATATCGAGATGGTTGGTCGGTTCGTCGAGGATCAACAGCGATGGCGGCACCGTGCCGCCGAGCACGCAGGCAAGCCCGGCGCGCAGAAGCTGGCCGCCGCTCAGACTGGAGGCGGTCTGCAACGCGGCATTAGCCCGGAACATGAAGCGCGCCAGGGCAGCCCGGCAGGCATTTTCATCCGCATAAGGGTTGATCCTGCGGAAATTGTCGCGGATCGAAATCGATGGATCGAGAAGGCTGACCCTTTGGTCCAGTAAAGCGGAATGGACGACCCGCACCGTGCCGCTCCAGGGTTTTAGCGCGCCGGAGACCAGCGCCAGCAGTGTCGTCTTGCCCGAGCCGTTCGGCCCGGTGACGGCAACGCGTTCCGGCCCCGTCATGATGAAATTGAAGTCGCGCAGGATTGGCCGCTCTGGCTCGTAGCCAGCAGTGACGCCTTCCATCTTGAGGACGATCCTGTTTGCTGGCAATCCTGATGTCGGCAGCTTCACGGTCAGCGGCTGTAGAACCTCTATCTTCTCGCGGGCGGCAGCGGCATCCTGCAGAGCCTGGGCGCGGCGGCGTTCGGCGAGCCGCGTATTCTCCGCGCTTGTCATTTCAGCCCGCTCCTTCAAGCCGCCGAGCATGATGCGCGGAATACCGCCCTTGGCCGCCATCTTCCGGCCCGCCTTGTCTCGCCGTGCCTGCCGTTCGATGGCCGCCTGGGCGCTTCTTTCGACTTCGGCGACACGCTTCTCTGCCTCGGTAAAATCATGTTCGGCGGCGGAAAGCTCCAGCGCCTTGCGTTCGCGATACTGCGTCCAGTTGCCGCCGTAACGGGAGGCGCCGAGCGATGTCAGTTCGACAATCGCATCCATGGTGTCGAGCAACTCGCGATCGTGGCTGATGACGATGGCACCTGCCCTCCAGCCCGCAAGCAGATCGATGACAGCTGCGCGGCCGTCGCGATCGAGATTGTTTGTGGGTTCGTCGAGAATGAGAAAATCGGGATCGTCGACGATAAGGGCAGCAAGACCGCAACGGGTGCGCTGTCCCCCCGACAGGGTCACGAGAAGCGTTTCCGGGACGACGTCCAGCCCAACACGATCAAGAGCCGCGGCAATGCGTGACTCGAGCGTCCAGTCAGCCAAGGCGAGTTCATCATTGGTCGCCTCGCCGGCTTCCGCCCGCTTCAGGACAGCAAGGGCTTCGCTTGCACCGACGAGATCGGCGACGGTTTCGTCCGCCTCCACCTGCACGCTCTGGCGCAGGATTCCCAATCGGCCGTTGAACGAGATGCTGCCGGATTGCGGCTGCAGCTCGCCGGAGATCAGCTTGGTCAGCGTCGTCTTGCCGACGCCGTTGCGTCCGACAAGGCCGGTGCGCTCGGCGCCGAAGCTCAGATCGAGATGGGAAAGAAGCGGCCGGCCGTCAGGCGTGGACCACGAGAGATTGGATAGAACGATGGATATGGGCATGAGCAAGAATGTCCTCGATGGCAAGGCTGAACGGCATTGCGGTCGAGATGGAATCCATTGCTGCACACATCCTGTTGGTATCAACGATGCTCATAAATTAGGCGAGCGGCATCATCAGTTCAAGTCCTGCGAGTGAAGATGCAGGCATTTCACGTATTGGCATCGATGGCGCCAAGGAAGTCGATGACACGCTTCCAGGTGAGATCGGCGGCCTGGGCGTTATAATCCGGCAGGCTGGCATCGGTGTATAGGTGGCCGCCGCCCGGATACCGAAAGATTTCTGCCGCGATGCCGGACTTGGTGACGCCTTGCCGCCAGGTGGCAACGTCTTCCTCCGGTTCGAATGGATCGGGATCTGCCAGATGAAGCTGCAGGGGCAGACCCTTGCGGGCATTTTCGGCGATGGAGGCAATGCCATGCAGGAACAGGATGCCGGCGGTCTTTTCCCGCTTGGGCCAGAGGCTGGCGGCGACGGCGGCGCCCATCGAAAAGCCGGCCAGCACGGTCGAGGCCGGCAAACCGGCCAACGCCCATTCGGCGCGCTCGCAGATCGTCGGCCAGCCGATCTCGTCCTTGAATTCGAACCCTTCTTCGATCGACCGGGCGATCAGGCCGTCATAGAGATCCGGCGCGAAAGCCTTGTGGCCTGCCGCCTGCACACGCTCGACCGCCTCATGCTCGAGTGAGCGCAGACCATAGACGGAATGGAAGAAGATCACAGTTGCCATCATCGCTTCCCTATTATCGGATCTGGTCGTTAGATAAGACAGTTGCCGCCGGAAGCAACTTGCCCGCGCATGATCTATGGCGGAAACACGGTCTTCAGAAAGAAAAAACCCGGTGTTGGCCCTTGGGCCGAACACCGGGAAAGAGGCAGGGCTTATTGGCTATCACCCTGCGGGGAAACTATTGTCCGCCATCAGCCTCTTAAGCTGCTGGAGGCAGAGAGGCGCGTGCAGCGACGCGCGGAATTGGTGAGATGGCCGGACGGATCCCCGAAGAAGGTCGAGGTGGTCAGCGCAGCGTTCAGATCCTGCCTGGTGAGGCCGATATCGTGCAGCTGACTGTCGTTCAGCTCATTCAGATATTCGATTTCCTTGCGATTTCGGATTGCGCGCCAGATCGATGCGACATTGCTCAAAGCAAGCATAACCCGTGCCGTCAGCGACAGCGATGGCGTTGCTAGGCCGAGGTCAAGGGTCCGATCTGTCGTGCGCATTTCCGTATTCCTTTTCTTTGGGCACACGCGAGCCCAGCCCCTTTTCGGCGATCCGGAAAAGGGGCGTAGGCCGGGAGGAGTTCGACAGGTGTTTCTGTTCGATTGGTATGCTGAATTGCATTCGGAAGATGCCAAAGGCCTATTGATCAGTCCAACGAATGTTTCTAATGATAACTATCAAACTCCTTTATAGGTGAGCCCATGTCCGCGCCGCTTGATATCGATCAGTTGCAGACCTTCATCGCAATCGTGGATTCCGGAAGCTTCACCAAGGCGGCCGACCGGGTGTTCAAGACACAATCGGCCGTCTCCATGCAGATGCGCCGGCTGGAAGAGCGCGTCGGCAAGCAGCTTTTCATCAAGGATGGACGCGGCAACCGCCTGACGGCGGAAGGCGACAAGCTGCTGAACTATGCCCGCCGCATCATTCGCCTGAACAACGAGGCCATCGCCGCTTTCGATGACAACCGTCTCGAAGGCACGCTGCGCATCGGCACACCGGACGATTATGCCGATCGCTACATGCCCGAAATCATCGGCCGTTTTGCGAAGACGCATCCGAATGTCGAGCTCTACATCGTCTGCGAGCCCTCGGTCGACCTTGCCGAGCGCATGCATCGCGGCGAGCTCGATATCGCGCTCGTCACCCACAATCCGCGCGAACGCATGTCGGACGTCGTTCGAACGGAGCCGCTCTGCTGGGTCGGCTCGGCCAACCATCCGCTGCGCGATGATGCGCCCATTCCGCTCGCCGTCGGCCGTCGCGACTGTCAGTGGCGCCAGCTCGCCTGCTCGGCGCTTGATGCCGGCGGCCGCGACTATCAAATCCTGTTCACCAGCTGGTCCTGCACTGTCGTTGCCGCGGCCGTACTTGCTGGCATGGCGGTTTCGGTCATGCCGGAATCGGCGCTCAGGACCGGCATGAAGGTACTGACCCAAGCCGATGGCTTCCCACCGCTGCCGCCGGTGCAGATCGGCATCATGAAGCGGGCCGGCCTTTCCGTATCGCTGATGAACGCCATCACAGCGCATATCTCCGCCTGCCTCGACAACATCACGCCGGCTGCGGTGGATGACGATCTTGATGGCGAGGTGAAAACCTACACGCGCTTCTATCCGCGACTGCGCGCCGGGCACATTCTACCGGGCTGGTGAGCTCGAAGCGCACCAGCCTGTTACTTTCGAGTGGTTACTGCTCCGGCTCCGCCAGCAGGGTGGCGCGGATCACCTGCTTCCATTCGTGCAACATGCGCTTTGCCATCTCGTCGTCGCTCATGATGGCAAAGCGGACGGATGCGCCGATCAGATGGCTGAACAGCTGCGTGCGCGCCTCGAGGTCGATGCGGCTTTCAGCCGGCAGAAAAGGCCGAATGCTGTCCAGGAAAATTTCGGCGACACGATTGCTGTGTTGAATGTTGAGCTGAAGGATATCCCTGTCGATGTCCGTACCTAGCCAGACGCCGAGATAGGCGGGATCGCTGCGAAACTCGCGATAATACCAATCGATCATGGTGCAGACGAGCTCGATGGCGTGATCGAGCGATGTCACGAAGGCAAAAGCCTCTCCCACCTTTAGCCTGATGCGGCTGGAATGCCGTTCGAGCAAGGCACGGACGATCGCCGCCTTGTCCGGAAAATACTGATAGACGGAGCCGATCGGGATCGCGGCAACCGCAGCCAGCTCGGTCATCTTCATCGCGCTCACCCCCTTCTCGGCGATCAGCGCGGCCGCGACCGACAGAATGGCATCGACACGCTGGATGCTTCGCTCCTGCTGTGGCCTCTTTCGGAACGTAATGCGGTCGGGACTATCCGGATTCATGCTCTTCCCGTTTCATTCTCACACTGAACGGCGCTCAAGCGCGCAGACGCTATGACACCAGACGCGTTCAATGCGCGTAAACGGGAAAAGCTCAATTTTAATCATCACTTAGGAGCCGTAATCAGACTCCGGAAAACGAGGCCGAAACATGGTTTCGCCCTCGTAACCAACCGATCGCCGACACGTCAACGTCGGCGATTTGTGTCGTTCTAGGACACGTATTTCTTCAAGAATTCCACCGTCCTTCCCCAGGCGAGATCGGCTGCCTTCTTGTCGTAACGGGCGGCCGAGGTGTCATTGTTGAAAGCATGATTGACGCCTTCATAGACGAAGATTTCGAAGGTCTTACCGCCTGCCTGCAACTCCTTGCGATAGGCATCGATACCGGCGTTGATGCGATCGTCGAGGCCGGCATAGTGTAGCAATAGGGCCGCCTTGATTTTCGGAACCTCGCCCGCGGGCGGCTGCGCGCCGTAATAGGCAACGCCTGCCTTCAGCTCCGGCGAGATGGTCGCAAAACGGTTGACTAGGCCACCACCCCAGCAGAAGCCGACGGCACCGACCTTGCCGTTGGCGCCATCCGTCTTTGCGAGGTAAGTCAGGCTCGCTTCGGCATTGGCGGCCGTCAATGCCGGATCGAGATTGGTGAACATGTCGCGCGCCTTGTCCTCATCCTCGGGCGTGCCGCCCAGCGGAGACAAGAAATCCGGCGCCAGCGCCACGAAACCTTCCAGCGCTACGCGGCGGGCGACATCGCGGATATGCGGGTTGAGGCCTCGGTTCTCGTGGATGACGATGACACCACCGAGCTTGCCGGCCGCATCTTTCGGGCGGGCGAGATACCCCTTCATCTCGCCCTTGCTGCCGGCAAAGGTCACGTCCTTCGTGTCCAGCCTGCTATCGTCGGCGGCAATGATCTCGGCACTCGCCTTGTTGGCGGCAAGCAGCGGCGCGATGGCGGCGGCGGCCCCGGCCGAGCCTGCGAGCTTGGTCAGCTTTTCCATGAAACCCCGACGATCGAGCGTCAGATGCGTGTATTCGTCATAGGCGTTGATCATCGCCTGCGTCACAACCGGCTTTTCCGTGCTCATGATCCTGTTCTCCCTGTTTCCCCGGCAGCAGGCAACAAACGACCGGCCACCCGCTGACAAGATAGGTCAGCGGATCTCACCGCAATGGGAAAGGAAAAACACAAACGCGTTACCGCAGGTTGCGGCTGCGGTCGTCATCCTGCATCAGGAGAAGGTGAGCCAGATGCCGAGCCAGCCCCACATGCAGACCAGGGCTGCAAAACCAAGGGCGAAGAGCGGACTGCGATAGCGCAGATCGTTGCTGGTCACATGCACGAAGGCATGAGCGTAGCGTGCCGCGACAAAAATCCAGGCGAGGATCACGGCCGCCAGATTATCGGCCTGTGTGGTGTAGAGTACGATGCAGCAGGCATGGAAGAGCAAGGGAAGTTCGAACTGATTGGCGAGGCTGTTTCGCACTACCAAGCTTTCCGCTGGCTCATCGGCTGCATGATTTTCGCGGAATTGCTCTGGCTGAATGCGGCCGGCCTTCACCAGCACACGGCGGCGCCATCCCAGGAGCGCATAGAGGATGAAAACCAGTACCGCATGCGCCACCATGGGCCAGAACATTTCATAGCCTGTCACGCGGCCAACTCCTTTGGAACTTCCGAAAGCTATACAGTAGATCTGAAATGCTGCAGCGACCTTTGCGCGTCGCATATGACGCGCGGCACTGTAGTCGATCAGGACGGTTTGGAACTGTCGCGCGATAGGTAGCGAAAAATCGCAAAACGGACCAGCAGAATCACTGTCACAACCAGCGTCAGAAATTTCAGCCTGATGATGATGGGCAGGAGGGTCGCAAGCAGCGATACCGTGGCATCGGAGGGCATTGCCGGCGGATAGAGCATCAGGCCGGCGATATTCTCGGCATAATCGACAAGCGTATAAAAGATCGGCAGGCAGAAAATGACCGTGGTCCCACCCGGTGGGATCGGCCGGCCGAAGAAAAAACCGCCGGGGCCGACCAGCCGCATCAGGCAAAACAGCAACCCGCCCAGCACCAGCGGGAAGATCAGCTCCGGCCCGAGATACATAGAATGCAGGATCGCGGCCGGATCGGGATGCTCCCGGAGATAGCGCAGCATGGCGATGACATCTTCGCTCTCATAGCCGCCGATGCGCACATCGAGCATCGACTGGCCGGCGGCGGCATCGCTGAATGCTCTTGCGAAGCCGGCATAGATCCAGGCGAAGAGTGCCAGCGAAAGAGCCGCAAGGATCGCCGCCAGGCCCTGTAAGGACCTGGCGTTGCCCGAAGCGCGATCTGCCATCAATCAGCCGCCTGCGCCCGGATAGTTCGGGCTTTCGCGGGTGATCGTGACGTCATGGGCATGGCTTTCGCGCAGGCCCGCGCCGGAGATGCGCACGAAGGTCGCGCGCTCCTGGAAATCCTTGAGGTCGGCACCGCCGACATAGCCCATGGCCGCTTTGAGGCCGCCTGCGAGCTGATGCAGCACGCCGGAGACAGGCCCCTTATAGGGAACCTGGCCTTCGATGCCTTCCGGCACGAGCTTCAACGTGTCGCGGACCTCGGCCTGGAAGTAGCGGTCGGCCGAGCCGCGCGCCATGGCGCCGACGGAGCCCATGCCGCGATAGGCCTTGAAGGAGCGGCCCTGGTAGAGATAAACCTCGCCCGGGCTTTCATCCGTACCGGCAAGCAGCGAGCCGATCATCGCTGCGGAAGCGCCGGCGGCGATCGCCTTTGCCAGGTCGCCGGAGAACTTGATGCCGCCATCGGCGATGACGGGAATGTTCTGAGCCTGCGCAGCCTCGACCGCCGACATGATGGCTGCGAGCTGCGGCACACCAACACCAGCGACGATGCGGGTCGTGCAGATGGAGCCGGGGCCGATACCGACCTTGACGGCGTCAGCGCCGGCATCGATCAACGCCCGCGTGCCGTCATAGGTGGCGACATTGCCGGCCATGATGCGGACGGAGTTGGACAGCTTCTTGACGCGGGTGACGGCATCGAGAACGCGCTGCGAGTGACCATGGGCGGTATCGACGACCAGAAGGTCGACGCCAGCCTCAATCAGGCGTTCGGCACGTTCGAAACCGTCATCGCCGACGCTGATGGCGGCGGCAGCGCGCAGGCGGCCCTGAGCATCCTTCGAAGCGTTCGGGTTCAGCTGCGACTTCTCGATATCCTTGACGGTGATCAAACCGACCAGACGGCTGTCAGCGTCAACGACAAGCAGCTTTTCGATGCGGTGCTTGTGCAGCAGGCGCTTGGCTTCCTGTTGCTGGACGCTTTCTGCGACCGTGACCAGATTTTCGCGGGTCATCAGCTCGAAGATCTTCTGGGAGGGGTCGGAGGCGAAGCGGACGTCGCGATTGGTGAGGATGCCGACGAGGCGGTGCGACTTTTCGACGACCGGGATGCCGGAAATGCCGTGGGCCTTCATCAGAGCAAGCGCTTCGGCAAGCGTGGCGTCGGGGCCGATGGTGACCGGATTGACCACCATGCCGCTTTCGAACTTCTTGACCTGGCGGACCTCTTCGGCCTGCTGCACCGGTGTCAGATTGCGGTGGATAACACCCATGCCGCCGGCTTGGGCCATGGCGATCGCAAGACGGCTTTCCGTGACCGTATCCATGGCGGCGGAGAGGATCGGCAGGTTGAGCTCGATGTCCTGGGCGATGCGGGTGGCGATATTCGTCTGGCCCGGCATGACCTCCGAGTGTCCCGGCTGCAGGAGCACGTCGTCGAATGTGAGGGCATCCAACCCGGTTGACGTTTCAATAATGCGTGCCATGGCCAATTCCTTCGTCTGTGAAAAACAGGAAAGCCCGGAACGAATCGTCTACCGGGCGATCTTGCAAGTGTTGCTTGGAAGTTGGCGAGGGCTGGTAACACGTTCATGACAGGAAGGGAATAGCAAAAAGCGAGGGGCAGATATGCTAAGCCTTGGCTTCAGCGCGGGATTCGGCTGCAATGTTCAGAGATTTTTACGCTAGATGTTGGCGTGGCCATCGACAAAGGCCTCGATGAAGCGGACCCGGTTATTCGGCTCCACGTCGTCGTCAGGCGCTTCCGACAGGGGCAACGGCGGCAGTCTATTCCGGAAAATTGTGCCATGACATATTGTGCCATGACATAAGGTATCACGGTCGGCCGGACGCAGGAGCCCTTGGGCCTGCTTGTTGAAGAAATGGTCTTTCAATGCTCAAAAGCCCGGTTACGTGCGAAGTTCGCTACCGCATCGATCACCATAGAATTTCGGAATTCGAAGCTTACAGCCGGATTTGGATCGAGCTCATCGAACGCCATGGCGGAACGCATCACGGCTACTTCATACCCAGAGACAAGCCGGCGGAGGCGGGAGTGAGCTTTCCGGGCATAGGTGAAGAAGGCCCCGGCGACATAGCGGTCGCACTATTTACATTTCCAGATGAGACAACCTACCTGCAATACCGCGAGCGTGTTGCAGCCGATCCGGACGGAATTGCCGCAAACGAACGCTTCGGTAGGAGTCCACCATTCATCAGCTACGAGCGAACTTTCTTGCGGCCGGTGCTACGGGTAAAGTCTTAAACAGAGGTGACACTCATGGGTTTCTGGATAGCAAGCGTCGCGGGATTGGCGATCGCCTATCTCTTGGGCTCCATACCCACGGGCTATCTGGCGGGGAGACTGCTCAAGGGCGTTGATATTCGGGAACTCGGTTCCAAATCGACTGGCGCAACGAACGTATTGCGGACCCTTGGGAAGTGGCCAGCCTTGGTGGTGCTCCTGGTCGATGTGCTGAAAGGAGCCGCGGCAATCGTCTTTGCCCGTTGGTTCTATCCTTGGCTCCAAACATTGCCATCCATATCGCCGCCGATTGCGCTTGATCAGCAAAACTTCGTTTTGTGGGCGGTTTGCTTAGCGGGACTCGCGGTTCTGCTGGGGCATAGCCGCCCGATCTGGCTGAATTTTAAGGGCGGCAAATCCGTCGCAACGGGACTTGGCCTGTTGCTGGCGATAGCCTGGCCGGTGGGATTAGGTGCAGTGACCGTTTTTGGCATTACGCTGGCTATTTTTCGGATTGTTTCTCTCGGCTCAATCCTGGCAGCTTTGACGGCGATTGCCCTTGTCTGCGGCTTGGAGCAGCCGTTGCCATATCGATTGCTGGTGATTGCCGGTAGCCTTTATGTGATCGTGCGCCATCGTATGAATATTCAGCGACTGCTGACAGGAACGGAACCTCGTCTCGGGCGAAGTGCCGTGATCCGGAATTGAATGCGCGGAGCTTTTGCGAATTTCGGTTGTGACCTGGAGCCGGTTTTGCCATGCTGAAATGCCTCTCGGATGCACCATTGATCGGTAGAGGAATGCCACATGAAGACAGTCACAGCCGGCGTTCTGGAAATCGCTTATCGGGAAAGCGGGCCGCCCGACGGCCAGCCGGTGATCCTTTTGCACGGCTTCCCGTATGACATTCATGCTTACGATCAGGTGGCCGAGCGACTCGCTGGAGATGGATGGCATTGCTTCGTGCCGTTCCTGCGTGGATTCGGCTCGACGCGATTCCTTTCCGACGAAACCTTCCGGTCAGGAGAGCAAGCCGCTCTCGGTTCGGACCTTCTGGCTTTCATGGACGCGCTTGGTATTTCTTCGGCGACGCTTGGCGGCTATGATTGGGGTGGCCGGGCAGCCTGTATTGTCGCTGCCCTTTGGCCCGAGCGTGTTCGCGGTTTGGTAAGCTGCGGGACGGGATACAACATCCAGAACATCACCGCCGCCGGCCAACCCGCGTCGCCCGAAGAGGAATATCGCTATTGGTATCAATATTACTTCCATTCGGAGCGTGGCCGAAGAGGACTGAGCGAGAAACGCTGCGAGCTTTGCCGTTTCATCTGGAAGCTATGGTCTCCCACATGGAGTTTTGTTGACGCAACTTACGAACAGAGCTTTGCGGCATTTGAAAATCCGGATTTTGTGGATGTCGTCATTCATTCCTATCGACATCGGTTCGGCGGTACTCCCGGAGATCCAGAGCTGCAGTCCATAGAGGCAGAACTAGCCAAGCAACCTGATATCGTCGTGCCAACCTTTGTTCTGCAAGGTGCCGACGACGGTGTCGATCCACCTGATGCAATCGACCATGCCGCGCCGCATTTCAAGGCCGCGTTTTACCAACGACGTATTATTGCAGGGGTTGGACACAATCTGCCGCAGGAGGCGCCTGCTGCTTTTGCAGGCGCCATCCGTGCCGTTATGCATCAAGATAATGGTCCCTTTCGCGACCGTTCTTGAGCTTACATCTCGCCATCAAGTCGCTGTCTTCAAACATCGAACTGGTAGCTTTTCGGAATGTAGCGAAAACCTTCCGACTGTTTTTCGACGAAGCCAACGGCGGGGAAAGGCATGTGGAAGCCGAGGAAGGGGATGCGGTCGGCGGCGATCATATCGAAGATGCGGCGGCGGGTTTTCGCGGCCTGCGCCTTGTCCGCATCGAAGCGGACTTCCCAATCCGGGCGGCCGAGCGATAGGACATAATGGTTGGCGGTATCGCCGGTCATGACGAGTTGGCTGCCGCCGGATTCTAGGTGGAAGACGAGATGGCCGGGCGTGTGGCCGGGCGCCAGCATGGCGGTCATGCCGCTGACGATCTGGTCGCCATCCCTAAGGAAGGTCATCTTTTCGGCGAAGGGCACGACATTGGCGAGGACGGCCTTATGGCCGCCTTCCGCCGGTGTTCCCTCACGCGCCGTATCGGTCCAGAACCCATATTCGATCTCGCCGGCAACGTAGCGAGCATTCGGAAAGGCCGGGCCATCCTCCTCCATCAATCCATTGATATGATCGCCGTGCAGATGCGTCAGAGCGACGACCGTGACCTGCTCAGGCGTGTAGCCGACCGCCTTCAGCCCTTCGCGAAAGCGGCCGAGGCCACGAGCGCGACCGGCGGCACCAAAGCCGGTATCGACGACGATCACGTCGGAGCCGGTGTCGATGATGGCGGGCGCATAGCTGTTGACGAATTTTTCCGTCGGCAGGAAATTCTGCTCCAGCAGTTTGCGAACGGTGTCCGGCGTCTGGTTCGAGCCGAAAGTCTCCCAGGGGTTGTCTATGATGTTAGCGCCGTCCTTGACGACGGTGACGGTGCAGGATCCCAATTTGAACCGATGCGTATCCGGGGGCAGGACGGCAGTCATGAACTCACTCCTTATGTTGATGCGCAGCGTAAGCTGCGCCTATCGCAGCCTCCGGTGACGGCGGCCTGGAAGTTGCGCGTCTACGACCGAAAATTTGGTCATGACAACACAATCCAAATCCGCTAATAGACCGGACGACGTTTTATGCGTTTAGCATTTCCATGCTCTTAGCATATGTCAAATCCTGCGTCCCACCCGATGCGGCAGTGGATATCACGAAGACGTGATCCCCAAGCGCTGATGGAGCAAAATCCAGGATTGGCAGCAGCCTCGCATAGGACTACAGAGCGGCTGATCGCACCCTGAGCGGCGGCTTTCCGAAGACAGACCTATCAAGGCGGATGCCCATGAATCGCATCGTTCCATTGATCCTCGCCGTAGCCCTTTTCATGGAACAGATGGATTCCACCGTCATCGCGACAGCGCTGCCGGCCATCGCCAATGATCTGCATGTCGGCCCGATCACGCTAAAGCTGGCGCTGACCTCCTACATGGTATCGCTGGCCGTCTTCATCCCGATCAGCGGCTGGATGGCGGATCGCTTCGGCGCGAAGAACATCTTCCGTGTTGCCATCTGTGTCTTCGTCATCGGCTCCATCATGTGCGCCTTCTCGGGCGGCCTCGTGGAATTCGTCTTCGCCCGCTTCCTGCAGGGTGTCGGCGGCTCGATGATGACGCCGGTCGGGCGCCTTGTGCTGGTGCGCACCACGCAGAAGAGCGATCTGGTGTCAGCGATGGCGCTGCTCTCCATTCCCGCGCTCGTCGGCCCGCTTGCCGGTCCTCCGCTCGGCGGTTTCATCACCACGTATGCCTCCTGGCACTGGATCTTCCTGATCAACGTGCCCGTCGGCATCCTCGGCGTGATCTTGGCGTCAATCTTCCTGCCCGACGTGGAAGCGACAATGCCGCCGAAGCTCGATGTCATCGGTTTCCTGCTGACCTCTTTCGCCGCATCCGGAATCGTCTTCGGCATGTCCGTCATCAGCCTGCCGGCACTGCCGCCCTATATCGGCATCTCCGCCGTCGTCATCGGCTTCGTCTGCGGCTTTCTCTATATCGGCCATGCGCGCCGTCACCCGGCCCCGATCCTCGATCTCACGCTGCTGAAGAACGCCACCTTCCGCGCCTCGGTCACCGGGGGCACGCTGTTCCGCATCTGCATCGGTGCCATGCCCTTCCTGACACCCTTGATGCTGCAGCTCGGCTTCGGCCTCAATCCATTCCAGTCCGGCCTCATCACCTTTGCCGGCGCCATCGGCGCGATCTCGACGAAATTCATCGCTCGCCGGGTCTTTACCGCCGTCGGCTTCAAGACAGCGCTGCTTTCGGCCGCGGCCATCACCACCCTGACGACGATCTGCACCGGCTTCTTCCAGCCCTGGACGCCACACCTCATCATTGTCGGCATCCTGCTGATTGGCGGCTTCTCGCGCTCCTTCTTCTTCACCGGCATCAATGCGCTCGCCTTCGCCGATATCAACGACAAGCAGGCAAGCCAGGCGACATCGATGAGCTCCGTCATGCAGCAGATCAGCCTGGCGCTCGGTGTCGCCGTCGCCGCCATGATCCTGGAAACCTCGACCTTCTTCAGCGGAACGGAACTGCAGGTCCGCGATTTCCATATCGCCTTCTTCTGCATCTCGGTTCTGACCGTACTTGCGACCATCCCCTTCATCCGGATGGATCGCAGTGCCGGTGCCATGGTCTCCGGCCATAAGGCCGGTCTCAAGCGCGTCGCCGCCCTTCAGCCGCAGGTGCAGCAGCCGGCCGCAAAATGACAACACGATCCCTACGCTTGGGCAACGCCGTAGCGTAATCGAGATCTCGCCGATTCATGGATCGAGAGCCGCCGAACTTAACGCACGGCGGCGGCTTCCGCCTCTTCTGTCTCGCCTTCCGGCTTCCGGCCCTTGAAGCCCTTCGCCAGCAGGAACATTTCCACCGACTCGGCTCTGGATGCGCCGGGCTTCACATGGATGACCTGACGGAAATTCTGTTTCAGGAAGGTCAAGAGGTCGCGCTCGGTGCCGCCCTGGAAGGTCTTGGCAAGAAAATGTCCGCCTTCCGCCAGCACCTCGACGGCGAAATGCGCAGCCACTTCGCAAAGATGCATCGTGCGCAGATGGTCGGTGCGGTGATGGCCCGTCGTCGGCGCCGCCATATCGGATATCACGAGATCCGGCGTGCCGCCGACGGCATCGATCAGCCGCTGCGGCGCTGTCGGATCGAGGAAATCGAGCTGCAGGATACTGACGCCGGGTATCGGCGCCATTTCGAGGAAATCGATGGCGGCGACGCGGATATCCTCCTCGGTCGAGTCGGTCACCTTGGCGGCGATCTGTGACCAGCTGCCCGGAGCGGCACCCAGATCGATGATGCGTCGCGCGCCCTTGAGGATCTGATGCTTCTCGTCGATCTCCAGCAGCTTGAAAGCGGCGCGGGCACGATAGCCTTCCAGCTGGGCGCGCTGCACATAGGGATCGTTGATATGGCGCTGCAGCCACTGCCGCGACGAGGCCTTCAGCTTCTTTTTCTTGACGCGCTGACCGAGTTTGCGGCCCGTGCGGTTGCCGGCGATGGTTGGCTTGGTCACGTCTGCGGCCCCTTCATATCCCTCGGTCGATGACCCCGGCGCGAGCGGCCTCGCCGCCAAACGCCGTCGTCTGCCATCATGTCGGTCAGCAGTCCCTCGCGCAGGCCGCGATCAGCAACGCGCATGCGCGGGCTCGGCCAGCGGCGGCGGATCGCCTCTAGAATGGCGCAACCCGCCAGTACCAGATCGGCACGATCCGGCCCGATGCAGGGATTGGCGGCGCGGCCGGCAAAATCCCAGGACAGGAGCTTCGCCTGCATCGCACTCACTTCATCATCCGACAGCCAGACGCCATCGACCCGGCGCCGATCGTAGCGCGGCAGATCGAGATGGACGCCTGCAAGCGTCGTTACCGTGCCGGAAGTCCCGATCAGGTGGAAGTCGCCGCTGTCACGTGCGGCGCCATGAACCGGCGGGCAATCGAAACGCTCGAGCATGCGCTGAACCTCACACACCATCGTCTCGAACAGCTCCGGCGTCACGTCGCGACCGCCATGCCGCTCGGAGAGCGTGACGACACCGACGGGCAGCGAGGTCCAATGGGTGATGTGATTGGCCAGCCGGCTGGAGCGATTCTCGCCGATGCGGATGACGGCAATTTCCGAAGAGCCGCCGCCAATATCGAACAGCACGACCGAGCGCGCTTCCGGCCCCACAAGCGACGAGCAACCGGAAACGGCAAGCCGCGCCTCGGTTTCGCGGTCGATGATTTCGAGCTGCAATCCGGTCTCTTCGGTCACCCTTGCTAGAAACGCTTCGCCGTTGTCAGCGGCGCGGCAGGCTTCGGTCGCGATCAGCCGCATGCGCCGGATCTCGCGGGTCTTCAGCTTAGCCGCGCAGATGCGCAGCGCTTCCACGGCGCGGTCCATGGCATCGCTGGAGAGGCGGCCACTGGCGCCGAGCCCTTCGCCAAGACGCACGATGCGGGAAAATGCATCAACCACTCGGAACTGACCCGGACGAGTCGGCTGTGCGATCAGCAGACGGCAATTGTTGGTGCCGAGATCGAGAGCGGCATAGAGATCGAGCGGACGGGAATCAGCCTCGGCATAATGGTGCTGCCCCTGGCCTTCACGTCGCGGCTGAGGCTGCCGGTTCTGACGGTGATCGTCGTGGGTCGGAGCGTGGACATTCGCCTGCGTATTCGCTGGAGCGACGATCTGCGCCGTCTTCTCATGCACGAGAGGCCGACCCTGCAGGCCGCGCTTGCTGCGATGCTTGCGCCGATTCTTGCCGCTCTTATGCGAGGAGGGATGGCCATGCTCAGTCGAAGCGCGATGCTCCGCCTGTGATGAAAACTGCTGTGTTGACGAAGAAGGCTGCGCGCCACCCTGGGCTGCGCCGCGTGCACGGCGGCGGCGCTTGCGCTTTCTAGCCGGCGAGCCGGCCTCATCCTCTGCTGGGCGCTGCGCCACCTGGCTGGACTTACCTGCCTGGCTAGCCTCCGCAGAATGAGCGTTCGGGCGGCCATGACCGCGCTTACGCTTCGCGCGCCGGGAGGATTTACCCTTCCTGCGCTCTGCTGCCGGCGCCCCGTCTGCCTGCGGCGCTAGGCCGCTTTCGGGGTCACTCACGTATCTTTTCCACCGCACCGCGCAAGGCCTTGGGGGCATGCTGCTGGCGCTCGTTCGATTTTCGTTGGGCAAAGAATACCAGCAGGATGGGTTTTCGCCAAATTCTTTTTGATTCACGCCATTTTAGTCGCGCCGGAAACAGCCCTCAGGCGATGAGGTGCGCCCTAACATCAGCTGCAAGTTGCTGCATCCGATCGATCGGCGCGTGACCGATCAGCATGAAGGCGTGTGTGGCGCTCGACCAATAGACGACATTCATGCCGCGACGATTTTCCATGTCCGGAGCGGCCATACCCCTGGTGGACTGAACGATGCAGAGTGCCATCGGGCCGCTTTCCGGATCGAGATAGGCGATCTGGGCAAGTGGCTTGCTGTCATAATTCAGGATCTGAGCACGCTTGAACTCTATGCCCGGCATGGCAATCGCTTCGGGCGCCAGCGACAGATCCAACTTGGCACCGACCTCATTCAACTGCGCGACCTGCTGCGCATGGTCTCCGGCCGGAGCACTCAGTGTATCCGCCGTATAGAGCGAAAGATATTCCGCCACGACGGCACGCCATTCGGTATCCTCGTCCGGCTTCGAAAGCTTACGGCCGATGCCGATCACCGCGCGGTCGATGGCGATGGCGGCTACGAAACTCGCAGCCATTGCGGCCAGGAAACCGCGGCGGCCAATGCCAGCGGCGCGGACCTTGCTTTCCTTTGACGAGGCAATGGCGGCAAGCATGGCATCCAGCTTCGCAGCCGGCGCCTCGGCGAGCATCGGCTGAAACGCTTCAGAAAAGGGCAGCGTGCTGCGCGACAAAAAATCGAAACGCTCCGCCACGTGCTCGTCGCTGGCGATTAGCCCCTCGATCCTATCGCGGTCGGCAGCATCCAGCTCGCCATCGATGAAGGCGGTGAGCTGTTCGTCCGTAACCATCTGTCCTTTGTTCAATTCACTCATTTCCATTCCCCAGTCGCCCACCTCCGGACGCTTTTCCGTCAGCCGCCACCCCCATGCCATCAGCGAGCTTCGCCCGCGCTGCCGCCAACCGGCTCATGACGGTTCCGATCGGCACATCGAGAATTTCAGCCACTTCACGATAGGAAAGCCCCTCGACATAGGCCAGGAACACGGCAGTGCGCTGTGCTTCCGGCAATGCCTGCACGCGCTGCAAGACCTGCCCGGCGAGAACACGCGTTTCGGTTTCCTGTGCGCCGTCAAATACGAGCGTCTCGTCGGCATCGACGAAGCCCTGCCCCATACGCACACGGCGCGAACGGACCTCGTTCAGCCAGATCGAGTGGAGGATGGCAAACAGCCAGCGGTCGAGCCTCGTGCCGGCGGTAAACTGCGCCGCCCGCTCCAAAGCTCTGACGCAGGTCGCCTGCACGAGATCATCCGCCACGTCGCGCTGGCGCGACAGCACCACGCCGTAGCGCCACAACCGCGTCAGATGCTGGGACAGGCCTGCCCTGATATCCTCTTCGCTCGCTATGACATCCTCCGCGGCATTCGCAGGTCCGGAAACCGCCGACCTTTTCGGCGGCTCCGTTGCTGTCAGACTATAAGCAGAAATAGCACCACGAGCGACCGGCATCACTCCCATATCTCTCGCAAAGCTCCCCGCTTGCCGTCTTTATCACTGACCCGGATCTGCGATCACAGGCTGGACGGATTCATGATCGCGGCGTGGAGATCGCGATACTCCTCGCAGCTCGTATTGCCGCAGAGCGTCTTGATCGTGTTCAGCTGATCCTTGGCGAGGTCCATCTGGCCCTTGATGACGTAGGCTTCGCCGAGATATTCACGAACCAGCGTGTACTTCGGATCCATGGCGACGGACTTCTGGTAATAGGAAATGCCTTCGTCCGTACGGCCGAGCTTGCGGGTAACATAGCCGCGATAGTTCAGCGCTTCTGCCGTATTCGGGTTCTTCATCGTGTCGAGAACCGCCAGGGCTTCCTCGTAGCGATGATCCTTCTTGGCGAGCGAATAGGCGTAGTCGGCGCGGTTTTCGTCGGTGACATTGGCGCTCTGCTGCTTGACGCACTTCTTCGCCTTCTGATCGTAGATCTCGCCCTTCTTGCAGGTCGGCGTCGTGCTGGAATCGTCGCCGGCGGCGAAGACGGGAACGGCGAAAGCGCCGACGGTCAGGCCTGCACCGAGGGCGATGGAAGCCAGGCGAAATGCTTTGGTCGTCATGGAATGTCTCCTTGGCAAAATGAACGTTGCGAGGGGAGAACACACCGTCTGTATATTTTATTCGAACGACCCGAGAATTTTTTCGACGCATCCTATGTCGAGACGCCGTCACTCTTTCGTGACTGCTCCGGCATCGAATAGACCACCTCTATCGCGTGTTTCAACCGACATGCCCCTCAAGGGCACAGGAGAAACTCGTGACCGATACCGTCAAACTTCTAGGCCTTGCCGTCGCAACGCCCGACAACATCATCCTCCAGCCCGACGCTGCCGAGACGGCGGGCCGTCTGTTCTCGGACCGTTTTCAGGATTTCAAGTATCTCGCGCGCGTGTTCGAGAGCACCGGCATTCGCAAGCGTCATGTGGCGCGGCCCCTTTCCTGGTTCGAAGAGCCGCATGGCTGGCAGGATCGCATGGCTGCCTATACGAAGGTGGCCTCGGAGCTTTTCCGCCGTTCCGCAACAGCAGCGGTACAGCGGGCCGGTATCGAGGCCAGAGAGGTCGACTGCATCGTCACGGCTTCGTCCACAGGGCTTGCGACGCCGAGCCTCGAGGCACGGCTTGCCGGCGAAATGGGCTTCCGTAGCGATATCGAGCGCGTGCCGATCTTCGGGCTCGGCTGTGCCGCCGGCGTGTCCGGCCTTGCCGTTGCGACGAAAATGGCAAGAAGCCGGCCAGGCGCCGTCGTGCTCTTCGTCGCGATCGAACTCTGCTCGCTCGCCTTCCGCCTAGACGAACTGACACGGCCCAACATTATAGCCACCGCGCTGTTCGGCGATGGAGCAGCAGCCTGTGTGCTGCGAGCCGGCGAAGGCGGCATTGCGGAAATCGAATCGACAGGCGAACATCTTTTCCCCGACAGCCTCGGCATCATGGGCTGGAAGATCGACGATACCGGTTTTGGCATCATCCTCGAACAATCACTGCCGGTCTTCGCCGAAACGCATCTGAGGCGCGCGGTTGCCGGGATTCTGGAGCGATCCAGGCTTTTGATCTCCGATGTCGACCGCTTCATTTGCCATCCCGGCGGCGCCAAGGTGCTGTCTGCCCTCGAGAAGTCGCTCGGCCTTGAAGAAGGTTCGCTCGATATCGAGCGCGAGGTGATCGGCGACTATGGCAACATGTCCTCTCCCACCGTGCTGTTCGTGCTGGAGCGGGTGATTGCGGCCGGATTGCCGGAGCGTTCCGCCCTACTCGCCATGGGGCCGGGATTTTCGGCAAGCTGCATTACCCTGAGGAGGGTTGCGTGATGCTGTGGCCATCGATCGCGCTTCTGACCTTCGTGACGCTGCAGCGGCTGGCAGAGCTCGTCTATGCCAGGCACAATACCGCGGCGCTCCTTGCCCGCGGCGCTCGGGAACATGCGCCGGAGCATTATCCCTTCATGGTGGCGATGCATACGACATGGCTGATAGGATTGTGGTTGCTCGCCATCGGCCGGTCGGTCGATCCCGCCTGGTTTGTGCTCTTCATGGTGCTGCAGGGACTGCGTCTCTGGGTGCTGGTGACACTCAAGGATCGTTGGACGACACGCATCATCATCCTGCCCCGCGCGGCGCTGGTGACCAAAGGACCCTATCGCTTCCTCAGCCATCCGAACTATGCCGTTGTCGTCGGCGAGATCGCCGTCTTGCCGCTCGCTTTCGGCATGCCGCTTTATGCCGCGATCTTTTCTCTGCTCAACGGCATCATTCTTGCTATCCGCATCCGCGCCGAAAACGCCTGCCTGCGACAGACTGCAAGCTGATCCGCATTTTTCAATTGCGCCACTGAAATTTGGCAGGCATTTTCGATGCTTAGAGCGCGGTCAGGCAATGCGGAACGACCGGGTGGCAATGCAATGAGCATGCGGATAGCAGGGTGAGATGACAAAGAACGCAATCGTTCTCGGTGCTGGTATCGTCGGGGTTTCGACGGCAATCCATCTGCAGCGGCGGGGACGGCAAGTCGTCCTCGTCGATCGGCAGCCACCGGGCCGTGGGACCTCGTTCGGCAATGCCGGCCTTATCCAGCGCGAGGGCGTGGTGCCCTATGGCTTTCCGCAGCAATTCGGCCTGCTGCTGCGCTATGCCTTCAATAACCGCATCGACGCGCATTACCATCTGCGCGCGCTGCCGGCGCAGATCGCCTTCCTCGCGCGCTATTGGTGGAACTCCAATACCAAGCGCCACGAGATGATCTCGCGCGCCTATGCGCCGCTCATCGAACATTCCGTCAGCGAGCACAATGACCTCATCGAAGCCTCGCATGCAGAGGAGCTCATTCGCAAGAATGGCTGGATGGAGCTCTTCCGCTCGAACGAGAAGCGGGATGCCGAGTTTGCCGAGGCGGAGCGCCTCAGCCGCGAATTCGGCATCGGCTATGACGCGCTGAACAGCGCAGAGATCGCAAGTGCCGAGCCGCATCTGAGAGGCAGCTTTGCCGGAGCACTTCGCTGGCGCGATCCCTGGTCGGTGCTGGACCCGCACGGATTGACGGCCGCCTATCGGCAATATTTCGAAAGCATTGGCGGCCGTGTGACGACCGGAGACGCGGTTTCGCTCGGCATGGCAGGTTCGGCCTGGAGAATGGTGACGGCGGAGGGATCGATCGAGGCGGAGGATGTTGTCGTCGCACTCGGCCCCTGGGCCGATATCGTCACGAAACGCTTCGGCTATGCTTTCCCGCTCGGCGTTAAGCGCGGCTACCACATGCATTACGCCGCCGAGGGCAATGCCATCCTCAACAACTGGATGCTGGATGCCGAGCGTGGCTATCTGCTGGCGCCGATGAGCCGGGGCATCCGGCTGACGACCGGCGCCGAATTCGCCCTGCGCGATGCACCGAAGACCCCGGTGCAGCTCGACCGTGCCGAGGCCGTCGCGCGCACCACCTTTCCGCTCGGCGAACGGCTCGATCCGGAACCCTGGATGGGCGCTCGCCCCTGCACGCCCGACATGATGCCGATCATCGGCAAGGCGCCGCGCCACAACGGCCTATGGTTCGCTTTCGGCCATGCCCATCATGGATTGACGCTCGGCCCGGTGACCGGCCGCGTGCTTGCCGAGCTCATCACCGGCGAGACGCCGTTCATCGATATTTCGGCCTATGCTCCTAGCCGATTTGCGCCCTGAGCCTTTGGCTTAGAGCGGTTCAGCTTTTCACGGAATCTCCGAACCGCTCTATCTCTTTGGTTGCACGCAATTCCGGACGGAAAACCGCTACCCACTTTTCCTGGAATTGCTTTAGAGGATTGCCCGGAGACTTTTGACAGAGGCATCGACGATCTCTTCGATCGTGGCGTCGATGTCGACGGTCACGACGCCGGGCTCGCCGGTCGGCACTTCCAAAGTCTGCAGCTGGCTTTCGAGCAGTGACGCCGGCATGAAATGCCCCTTGCGCTCGCCCATGCGCTTCGTCAGCAGCTCCTTCGAGCCTTCGAGATAGATGAAATAGAGATGGCCGCCGGCAGACGCCCGCAGGCGTTCGCGATAGACACGCTTCAGCGCCGAGCAGGTAACGACAACTCCCTCGTTTTTCGCAAGGCTTGCCGATATTTCCTGACCGATCTTTTCGAGCCAGGGCCAACGATCCTCGTCCGTCAGGGGGATGCCCTTGCTCATCTTCTCGACATTGGCGGCCGGATGCAGCGCGTCGCCTTCGATAAAATGGATGCCAAGCTTGGCCGCGACACCCTCACCGATTGAGGATTTGCCACTGCCGCTCACACCCATGACGATGATGGCAAGGGGAACGTCTTGATTATCGTGCATAAGGCCTGTCCGGAATGATTGACTTGAACGGGGCACGACCGGTCTCGCCAGCCGTGCCCGATTCACAACTTGGATCAATCCAGCGGAAAGAAACAGGAAAATTTATGCGTTCCCTCGCCTGCGAGTTCCGGTTCGACCTGCCGGCACTTGTCCTGGGCACGCCAGCAGCGCGGATTGAAGTGACATCCCTTCGGCGGATTGAGCGGGGACGGCAATTCGCCCTGAAGGCGGATACGGTTCTTTTCGCGATCCGGATCGGCGATCGGCGTCGCCGACAGTAGGGCGGCCGTATAGGGATGGCGCGGCCGGGTGAAGACCTCTTCCGCCGTGCCGGTTTCCACCGGGCGTCCGAGATACATAACCATCACATCGTCTGCGATATGACGGACGACGGAGAGGCCATGCGAGATAAAGAGGTAGGCAAGGCCCATCTCTTTCTGCAGGTCCATCAGCAAGTTCAGGACCTGCGCCTGAATCGACAGATCGAGTGCGGACACCGGCTCATCGAGCACCAGCACCTTCGGCCGCAGCATCAGGGCGCGTGCGATGGCGATGCGCTGGCGCTGGCCGCCCGAGAACATATGCGGATAACGATCGTAGTGTTCCGGGCGCAGACCGACGCGCGCCATCATCTCCTCCACCTTGCGGCGGCGTGTGGCGGCATCATCATCCGTGTTGATCTTCAGCGGCTCTTCCAGGATAGAGCCGACCTTCTGACGCGGGTTCAGCGAGCCATAGGGGTTCTGAAACACGATCTGCACGGCGCTGCGCAGGCTGCGGTCGCCGAGTCTGGCGGGCTTGCCGTCGATCAGCAATTCGCCCGCCGTCGGATTTTCGATCATCGTCACCAGACGGGCGAGCGTCGATTTACCGCAGCCGGATTCGCCGACGACAGCGAGCGTGCGGCCCGACTGCAGGCTGAAGCTGACGCCGTTCAGCGCCTTGACGGTCGCTTCCGGTTTGAAGGTGCCGCGCTTGACGGTGTAGAAACGGGCGAGATCGCGCCCTTCGAGAACAGCGCCGGTCATGCGGCACCTCCTGCTTTTTGCGTGGCGGCAATCCCGGGGTGGCCGAGCGGCTTGCCATGTTGCAGCGGATAATTGCATAGGGCTACGCCCAATTCAGGCCCCTGACGCTTGACGCCCTTATCGCATTCCGGCGTGGCAAAGGAACAGCGGGGCGCAAAGAGACAGCCCGTCGGGCGATCATGCTGACCGGGAACGACGCCGGCGATCGATGGCAGGCGCTCGCCGACTTCGGCACGTTCCGGCAGAGCCGAGAGAAGGGCTGCCGTATAGGGATGATGCGGATCGCGGAACAGCGCCTTGACCGGCTGCTCCTCGACCTTCTGGCCGGCATATTGCACCTGCACGCGCTCCGCCGTTTCGGCGACGACGCCCATGTCATGGGTGATGAGCACGAGCGCCATGCCCTGCTCCCGCTGCAGGCGCACGAGCAGGTCGAGGATCTGCGCCTGGATCGTCACGTCGAGCGCGGTCGTGGGCTCATCGGCGATCAGCAGTTTCGGATTGCAGGCGAGCGCCATGGCGATCATGACGCGCTGGCTCATGCCGCCGGACATCTGATGCGGGAAGTTCGACAGCCGATCCTCGGGCGCGGGAATGCCGACAAGATTCAGCAGTTCGATCGAGCGTTCGCGACGCGCCTTGCGGTCAAGCCCCATGTGGATGCGCAGTGTCTCGCCGAGCTGGAAGCCGACCGTGAAGCACGGATTGAGGCTCGACATGGGTTCCTGGAAGATCATTGCCATGTCCTTGCCGATGATCTTACGGCGCTGGCGCGAGGAGATGCCGCGCAGATCCTTGCCATCGAACATCATGCGGTCGGCGGTGATCTTCGCCGTCCAGGGCAGAAGGCCCATCATGGCCAGCATGGAGACGGATTTGCCGGAACCGGATTCGCCGACGATCGAGAGGATTTCTCCCTTGTCGCAGGTGAGCGAAACGCCATCGACCGCCCGGAACAGGCCGGACGAGGTCTGGAATTCAACGGATAGGTTTTCAATATCGAGGAGTGCCATTACGACCTCTTCAGCTTCGGGTCGAACGCATCGCGCAGGCCGTCGCCCATCAGGTTGATGGCGAGCACTGTGATCAGGATGCAGAGACCGGGGAAAGTAACGAGCCAAGGGTTGCTCTGGAAGAATTCACGCGAATCCGCGAGCATCGTACCCCATTCCGGCGTCGGCGGCTGCGCGCCCTGGCCGAGGAAGCCGAGGGCTGCAGCATCGAGAATGGCGGCCGAAAAGGCAAGCGTCGCCTGCACGATCAGCGGACCGAGGCAATTCGGCAGGATCGTCTTGAACATCAGCCGCAGAGGACCGGCGCCGGCAACACGCGAGGCGATGACATATTCCTTGTCGCGCTCGGCCATGACGGAAGCGCGGGTCAGACGAACGAAATGCGGCTGGTTGACGATGGAGATCGCGATCATCGCATTGGTCAGGCCCGGTCCGAGGATTGCCACCAGCACCAGGGCAAGCAGCAATGACGGGATGGCAAGAATGATGTCCATGATGCGCATAATGATCGTATCGATGCGGCCACGGGCGTAGCCGGCGACAAGGCCGATCAGGATGCCGGCGATCGCCGAAAGCGAGGCAACG
This sequence comes from Martinezella dioscoreae, assembly GCF_009176305.1. Classification (GTDB taxonomy): domain Bacteria; phylum Pseudomonadota; class Alphaproteobacteria; order Rhizobiales; family Rhizobiaceae; genus Rhizobium; species Rhizobium dioscoreae. Next base: position 642,641 of record NZ_BLAJ01000003.1, read on the forward strand.
ACGAGGCCGATAAACAGCGAGAAGCGCGTGCCATAGATGAGGCGCGACAGGAGATCGCGACCATTGGCATCGGTGCCGAGTAGGAAACTGCTATTGCTGCCCTCCGCCCAGGCTGGCGGCAGACGCTGCATGTCGCTGCCGTAAGCGGCATCGGGATTGTGAGGCGCCACGACGCCGGCAAAGATTGCCAGAAACAGGACAAAGAGGAAGATCGCAAGGCCGATGACGGCGCCCTTGTTGCGAGAGAAATAATACCAGAACTCCGCAAGAGCGGAAGGACGGTCGGATTTGACACTAACCGTTTTGACGCTAACCGTGCTCATGGGGCCGCTCCTAGTGACGAATGCGTGGGTTGACGAAGCCGTAGAGCAGGTCGACAGCAAGATTGACGAGCATGACGATGCCAGCGATCAACAACAGGCCACCCTGCACCACCGGATAATCGCGCTTGAAGACGGCGTCGATCATCCATTTGCCGATACCGGGCCAGGAGAAGATGCTTTCCGTCAGGATGGCGCCGCCAAGCAGCACGCCGACCTGCAGGCCGATCGTGGTGACGACGGGGATCATCGCATTTCGCAACGCATGCACGGAAACGACGCGCAGTGGCGACAGGCCCTTGGAGCGCGCCGTGCGCACATAATCCTCGCCCAGCACTTCCAGCATGGCGGAGCGCGTCTGGCGCGCAATGACGGCGAGCGGAATGGTGCCGAGCACGATGGTCGGCAGGATCAGCGAATTCAAAGCGGACCAGAAGGCGCCCTTCTGAGCGGAGAGGAGGCTGTCTATCAGCATGAAGCCGGTGATCGGCTTGAAGAAATAGATGAGGCCGATGCGGCCGGAAACCGGCGTCCAGTGCAGATAGCCGTTGAAGACGATGATCAGCAGCAGGCCCCACCAGAAGATCGGCATGGAATAGCCGACAAGAGCCACACCCATGACGCTTTGATCGAACCATGTGCCGCGCTTGACGGCGGCGAAAACGCCGGCCGGAATGCCAAGACAGATCGCAAGGATCATGGCGCAGATCGACAATTCGAGCGTTGCCGGGAAGAAAGTCAGGAAGTCGGTCAGCACATCGCGCTTGGTGGTGATCGAGGTACCGAGGTCGCCATGCAGGGCGTTCCAGATATATCGGCCGTACTGTACCACCATCGGCTGGTCGTAGCCGAGATCGTGGGAGATTTGCGCATGACGTTCCGGCGACATGACGCGTTCGCCCGACAGCAGCATGACGGGATCGCCGGGAAGCAGGCGGATGAAGGAGAAGGCGACGATCGATACGCCGAGAAATGTCGGGATCAGCACCGCTAGCCGGCTGAGAAGAAATCGCAACATGGCAGATGTCCAAATTTTTCCGGCGGTCAGACAGGGTGTCTGACCGCCGGGTCGCCCGGTCTTAGCCGGGCATTCTCACAGATTTTTCGTTATTCGGCGATATCGACGCCATCGAAGCGGTGAACGCCGACCGGATCCTGGAAGTAGCCGGAGACATTCTTCGTCATCGGGATGAACTCTTCCGAATGGTCGATGGTCATCCAGGGAGCTTCGCGCTTGAAGACGACCTGAGCCTGTTCGTAGAGCTTGGTGCGCTCCTTGACGTCGGCTGTCTGCTTGGCCTTCTTCACGAGATCGTCGAATTCCTTGTTGCACCACTGCGCGCGGTTGTTGCCGCCGACGGCATCGCAGCCGAGAAGCGTGTCAAGGAAGTTGTCCGGATCGCCGTTGTCACCCGTCCAACCGAGGATGGCCGCACCGTCGCGGTCCTTGGCGGAAGAGAGCTTCAGGTACTGAGCCCAGTCATAGGTGACGATCTCGACCTTGACGCCGATCTTGGCCAGGTCTGCCTGCATGAGTTCGGCAGCGCGGCGGGCGTTCAGCATGTACGGACGCGAAACCGGCATTGCCCAGATCTTCATGCTCAAATCCTTGACGCCAGCCTTTTCAAGCAGCTTCTTGGCTTCGTCCGGATTGTAGGCGTCGTCCTTCACGTCCTTGTTGTAGGACCACATGGTCGGCGGGATCGGGTTGGTCGCAACCTTGCCGGAACCCTGGAAGACGGCATCAACGATGGCCTGCTTGTTGACGGCCATGTTGATCGCCTTGCGAACTTCGACCTTGTCGAACGGCGCAACGAGCGTGTTGTAGGCAAGGTAGGAAACGTTCAGGCCGGCCTGTTCGAGAACCTTGAGGTTCTTGTCAGCCTTCAGATCCTTGATGTCGGCGGCGTTCGGGTAAGGCATGAGGTTGCATTCGCCGGACTTCAGCTTCTGCGCGCGGACGGATGCATCCGGCGTAATCGCGAAGACGAGATCGTCGATCTTCTCCTTGCCCTTGAAGTAGGTTTCGTTCGCCTTGTAGCGGATGACGGCATCCGGCTGGTAGGCGACGAAGGTGAACGCGCCGGTGCCGAGCGGCTGCTGGTTCATCTGCTCCATCTTCTTGTCGGCCTGCAGCTTGTCTGCATATTCCTTCGACAGGATCGAGGCGAAGTCCATGGCGAGGTCGGCGAGGAACGGAGCTTCCGGACGGTTCAGAACGAACTTGACGGTGAGGTCATCGACCTTGTCGATCGACTTGATGAGCTTGGGGAAGCCCATGCCGTCGGCATATTCATAGGAACCGCCGGCAACATACTTGGCCCACGGATTGTCCGTACCGAGCTGACGGCCGATCGAGAAGATGACGTCGTCGGCATTGAGGTCACGCGTCGGCGTGAAGAAATCGGTCGTCTGGAACTTCACGCCCTTGCGAAGCTTGAAGGTGTATTCCTTGCCGTCGGGGGAAACGGTCCAGCTTTCGGCGAGGCCGGGTTCGATCTCGGTGCTGCCGTGCTTGAATTCGACAAGACGGCTATAAACCGTGCGCGAGGAAGCATCAAATGTGGTGCCGGCGGTATAGATGCCGGGATCGAAACCTTCCGGCGAACCTTCCGAGCAATAGACAAGCGTTTTCGACCAGGCGGACGTCGCCATGACCGAAGCCAAGGCTGTCACTGCCAGCAGGACAGAAATCTTTTTCATGATATCGTTTCCCAGATTTGTTATTCTTTTGAAGCCGTGGACACCACCAGAGGTTCCCATCCGGATCGCGCCGATGGAACTTTATTTTAAGTTTGAAAGCAACAAGCGCCGCCTAAAATTTTTCCAATTTCTATAGTTTGGAAATTTTTGGGCGAAAAAACCTTTGAATTGGTAATTTTCTGGCAAAAAATTACGTGCTTTTGGTTGATTCAGAATGATTTGCCGTTTTCCTCTTTCCATCCGCCAACGGCCTATTGCCCGGATAGGAGGCAATACAAACGAAAATCCGCAGCTACCGGCGGTAACTGCGGACCAAAACATGACCGAACTTCGGATAACCGATTAGGCGGCCGGGGCCGCGACCACCGGCTTCTTCGCAATCGCCTTGTGATCTTTGTCGGTGAGGCCGAGCAGGAAGTTGATCTGCGGGCGGGCCTTGACGAGGTCGTCGATGGAATATTCGGTCAGAACGTCGAAGAAAGCATTGAGCGCCTTGCGCAACGCCGAGTTGAGGCCGCAGCTATCGACTAGCGGGCATTCCACCACCCCATCCTCGAAGCACTCCGCCATGGCGAAACTGTCCTCGGTGACGCGGACAACGTCGAACAGGCTGATATCGGTCGCCGGCTTCGCAAGCCGCACACCGCCATTGCGGCCACGCACAGTTTCAACGAGACCTGCCTTGGTCAGCGGCTGCAGGATCTTGAAGAGGAACAGCTCGGACACGCTGTATGCCTTGGCGATCTCCGGGATGCGGCTGAGATGGCCTTCATTGGCGGCGCAATACATCAGCATGCGCACGGCGTAATTGGTCTGCTTGGTCAAGCGCATGCCGATCTCCTGGAATCAAGGCTGCTTAGGGGCTGACCCCGTATATAGTGGCTTTCTTAGTTTTGAACAATTCCAAAATATGAAATTCATATTCAGCTTATTTAGAAAGCCTGCCCTCCAGCCCCTGCCGACCTCCAATCGGCGATGCCTCGAAGCTCATGGCACGGAAATCCAGACCGCCATTTCGCAGCCGCCCGGCTCGCGGAAATGAAACCGACGGCCGCCCGGAAAATCGAAAGCCGGACGGGTGATGACGCCGCCGGCAAATTCGACGGCGCGCTGTGCGGCCTCCAGATCGGTGGTGCGCACGACGGGCAAAGGCGTGCCGGCCGCCTCCCCCGCATCTCCGTCAATGCCGGCATCTATTCCGGCCGCCTCGATGACATGGTAGGTCGGCCCATAGCTGACGAAGCTCCAGTCGAAGGCTTCCTCGAAGAAGCGGCGGGTCTTCAGGCCATCTTTCGACGGAAATTCGAGATAGTCGATCTGATAGGTCATGGCCATCGCTCAGCCCTCCCGTTGTTCTTGTTTTGTTCTAGATGAAAACAGCGGCCCTGACAAGATGACTCCATCGAAAACAAACGCAATAAAAAAGCCGCCGCCCGAAAATACCGGACGACGGCTGATACGAGCCGGTGATTGCGATGCTTACTTCATCGTCGGCATCACGAATTCCGCACCGTCCTTGATACCCGACGGCCAGCGGGCAGTGATCGTCTTGGTGCGCGTCCAGAACTTAATCGAATCCGTGCCGTGCTGGTTGAGATCGCCGAAGCTCGATGCCTTCCAGCCACCGAAGGAGTGGTAAGCGAGCGGAACCGGGATCGGAACGTTGACGCCGATCATGCCGATATTGATGCGCGAGGCGAAGTCGCGGGCCGCATCGCCGTCGCGGGTGTAGATGGCGACGCCGTTGCCGTATTCGTGCTTCATCGGCAGATCGAGCGCTTCTTCGTAGTTCTTGGCGCGAACGACCGAGAGAACCGGTCCGAAGATCTCGGTCTTGTAGATATCCATGTCCGGCTTGACGTGATCGAACAGCGTGCCGCCGACGAAATAGCCGTCCTCATAGCCCTGCAGCTTGAAGCCGCGACCGTCGACGACCAGCTTGGCACCTTCCTCGACGCCGCGGTCAATCAGGCCATTGACGCGGTTATAGGCATCCTTGGTGACGAGCGGGCCCATGTCGGCCTTGTCATCGGTATAGGGGCCGATGCGCAAGGATTCGATCTTCGGCACCAGCTTCTCGACGAGACGGTTAGCGGTCTCTTCGCCGACCGGAACTGCGACAGAGACCGCCATGCAGCGTTCGCCGGCAGAGCCGTAGCCGGCGCCCATCAGGGCGTTGACGGCCTGGTCCATATCCGCGTCGGGCATGATGATCATGTGGTTCTTGGCGCCGCCGAAGCACTGGGCGCGCTTGCCGTTCATCGCGGCCGTGCCATAGACGTAGCGGGCGATCGGCGTGGAGCCGACGAAGGAAACGGCAGCGATATCCGGATCGGTCAGGATGGCGTCGACAGCGGCCTTGTCGCCGTTGACGACGTTGAGGATGCCGGCAGGCAGGCCGGCTTCGATCATCAGTTCGGCCAGGCGGAGCGGCACGGACGGATCGCGCTCGGACGGCTTCAGGATGAAGGCGTTACCGCAGGCGATTGCCGGGGCGAACATCCACATCGGGATCATGGCCGGGAAGTTGAACGGCGTGATGCCGGCGCCAACGCCGACAGGCTGGCGGATGGAATACATGTCGATCGCCGGGCCGGCGCCTTCGGTAAACTCACCCTTCTGCAGATGCGGAATGCCGCAGACGAATTCGCAGACTTCGAGGCCGCGGACGATATCGCCCTTGGAATCCTCGACCGTCTTGCCGTGCTCCTTGGAAAGAAGCGTCGCCAGCTCATCCATGTTCTGGTTCAGAAGTTCGACGAATTTGAAGAAGACGCGGGCGCGGCGTTGCGGGTTGGTGGCAGCCCATTTCGGCTGAGCGGCCTTGGCATTTTCGACGGCTGCGCGCAGTTCCTCGACGCTGGCGAGCGCGACGGTTGCCTGCACTTCGCCGGTTGCCGGATTGTAGACGTTGCTCGTGCGTCCGCTCGTGCCGGCGACGTGCTTGCCGCCGATGAAATGACCGATCTCACGCATGGATGTGCCTCCTCGTTTTCTTGGATGATGACAGGATCGCACTTCAATTTGCACAAATCAATGAGCTGCTATAAGCAACCGTTGTGCAGAAATTGAAGTCCTTCTTGTGCAAGAGAGGGTGTGTGAATGGATTGGGATGATGTCCGGATGTTTCTGGCTGTGGCCCGCACGGGCCAAATCCTGGCCGCTTCGAAACGGCTCGGCGTCAACCACGCCACCCTCTCCCGTCGCGTGACGACGCTGGAAGAGCGCTTGAAGACGCGGTTGCTCGTGCGCCGCACCAATGGCTGCGATCTGACCGCCGAAGGCGAGATCTTCCTGCACGCGGCGGAGCGCATGGAAACGGAGATGCTGCGCGCGCAGGCGAGCGTCGGCCACCTCGACAGCGCGATCACCGGGACGGTGCGCATCGGCGCGCCTGATGGCTTCGGCGTTTCCTTTCTCGCGCCGCGGCTCGGGCGGCTGATCGCCCGTTATCCGGAGCTGCGTATCCAGCTTGTGCCTGTTCCCCGCTCTTTCTCGCTGTCGCAGCGCGAGGCCGATATCGCCATCACGCTCGAACGTCCCGAGCAAGGTCGCCTGGTCTCATCGAAGCTGACGGATTACACGCTCGGGCTCTATGCTTCCAAAGCCTATCTGGAACAGGCCGGATTGCCCGACAGCGTGGAAGCACTAAAGCTGCATCCGCGCGTGGGCTATGTCGAAGACCTGATCTTTACGGCTTCGCTCAATTTTTCCGGCGAGATCATGCGCAGTTGGGACGCCTCCTTCGAGATATCCACAGCGATTGGCCAAACGGAAGCGGTGCGCTCCGGCGCCGGCATCGGCATCCTGCATGATTACATCGCCAGGCAGTTTCCGGAGCTGACGCGCATCCTGCCCGATATCTCCATTAAGCGTGCCTATTGGACGACCTACCATGAAAGTGCCCGCGACCTGGTGCGTGTGCGCACCGTCGCGGACTTCCTGCAGGAGCTTGTCAGCGAGGAGCGGCGGATCTTCCTGTAAAATGATGCCGATAGACGCGCTTCCTGCTCGCAGGCAGAGGTCACGGCATCAAGCTACACCACCATGACGGCGCATGCGGCGGCTGAGTTTCCGCATGCTTCGGCGGTTCCTCATTCTCATCCGGATTGGGAACGGGAACTTCATCCGGCAGCCTGTCCGGATCCGGCTCCTCGACAGGCGGCTTCGGTGTCCAGCCGGGTTCGGGCATCGGAGGCGTCTCGGGGATCGGCTCGTTCGGTACAGACATGTCCGCTCCTTTCGTCTCGTTGCCGATATGGACACAACGACCAGCAATGCGGACGGTTCCAAGATATTTCGGCATGCGGCCCGCATTTGTGGCGTGGGCGGGTCCGGCACTCCTCCCCGTTCGTCCCTCGCCGCTGGACAAAGGCCGGACGAAGCCTAGTATTTTAGACAGAGATCAGGGAGCCAGGACGATGAGCGACAAGAAGCAGCAGAAACTGGACGAGAAAAAGCACAAGGAACAGGACGATTATCTGGAGGAAGCGCTGGAAGAGACTTTTCCGGCAAGCGATCCGATATCGCCAGGTCACGTGTCCAAGAAGCCTGAAGACAAGAAATAATCCCACAAGGCTAAAGGCGTCGGTATCTTGTAAAGGATGGATCGGGAGAGAATGGTACGGTTGAGTGGGGTCGAACCACTGACCTCAGGTGCCACAAACCTGCGCTCTAACCAACTGAGCTACAACCGCACATGATCGCGTTGCCGCGTCAACGGGGGTCACATACGAGGACTTTGAAATTATTTCAAGTCCTATCTCCCCGCAATATAAAAAAGCTTTGCAGATATCCAAATGATGATGCTGGGCCGGATATCGGCCAAGCCGGCTTGAGCTGCAAATGAAAAGTCCCGCCCCAGGGTTTTCACCTGGGAACGGGACATTCATGCCTTGGGAGGCTTATTGGAAATGATCAGGCCTTGAAGGAGGCCATTGCCTTTTCAGCGGCGTCCTTGGCGGGCTTTGCCAGCTTTTCGGCAACCTTCTTGGTGGTGTCCTGAATGGACTTGGCCTGCTCGACGGTGACTTCGGCCTGCTTGCGGATGAAGGCGGTCTGAAGTTCGAAGAGTTCTGCAACGGACTTGACGCGAAGCAGGGCTTCCATGTGAGCCAGCGAGCTTTCGGCATTGGTGCGCAGAACGTCGATGGCCTTGAGGCCGATTTCGACCGAGCCGGCCTGTGCGGTCTGCACGGTTGCCTCAACCGTCTTGCCGGCTTCCTCGGTGGCAGCCTTCAGCTTGGCAAAGGCTTCCTTGGACTGGGCAGCACCCTTTTCCGCGAAATCGCGGAAGGATTCGGAGAACTTGGACGGATCGAATGCAGCCGTTGAAAAAACGTCGTCTTTCTTTACAGTAGCCATGATTACGCTCCTAAAAGGGCCCTCCCTGAGGCGCCCGTCGTGAACTTGTGTGAGGGGTATATAATATAAAATATTGTGCAGTGCAACATATTTGTGCGCCGCACAATACGTTAACCTTTCCGGCCGAAAAATGGGCCGCTCGCTGGACCGAAAAGCGGGGCGCCGTTATTAATAAACTGTTAAATCACGAGAGGCGATCACGCCCGCAAAACAGGTTGGAAAATGCCCGCAATTCAATATCCGTTCATTGACATTGCCGTGCATCCGCGCGTTCGGGAGCGTTTCGCGCGCGGTGAAGCCATGGTCATGTTCTCGACCGGCATGGATCGCGTGCTCTGGGCCAATGGCGCCGGCGCCAACCTTTTCGGCTATGATGTCATTTACGATTTCGTCGAACAGGGACCGAAGCCAGGCGACGTCTCGTTCCGCCAGATCGAGGCGACGGCGCGCGGCCTTGGTACTATCGGCGATCAGCGCACATTCCTGATCCGCATGGCTTCCGGCTTCCAGCGGGCTGTCGTCAATGCCGCCGTCGAGCTGATCCGCATTCAGGCCGGCGAAGAGGCTGTGCTGTTTTCCTCTCCGGTCTCTTCGAAGCCGCTTTCCTCGGCCGAATGCGCCAAGCGCATGATCGACGGGTTCGACGATCCTGATACCCATATTGCCGTCATCGGCCGCGACGGCGAAATCGTTACCGCCTCTGCTGGCTTCAGAACACTCGGCGTAACGCCGCAGACCGCACGGATGCTGACGACCATGGCCGGCGCCCAGCCGGACCGGCTGATCAAGCGGCCCATCCCGACCGGACGTGGCTATCTGCCTGCCGCCATCGGCAAGCTCTCCGAAATTCCGGCCCTACACCTGCTCTTCGTTGTCGAAACAGTGCTTGGCCATCTCGACCCGACGGGAAGCCTTGCCGAGGAGACCAGCCTTGCCGCCGTCGAGCCGCAGGCGGAGGAAGTCCGTAAGGAGCTGGAGGCAGCGGCGCCGGACGAGGAGCCGAAAGCTGCTCCGGCCGCACCTTTCGGCGATGTTATCGATGCGGTAGCCGGCATCGAAGAGCTGGACGAAACGCCGGAATATCGCGAGGACGAACAAGCGGAGGCGACCCCGGCCAACGGAAGCTCCGGTGAGACCGGAACGGACGCGACCGCCGATGCGGATGGCACGCCCGGCGCAGTTGCCGAGACCGAAGTTCACGCCAATGAGCATCAGCCGGAAACCGTGCCGGATAGCGAAGATAAGGCCGCCTCAGAGACAAAGACGGCAGCGGAACCGCCTCCGCCGGAAACTCACACCAATCCGGAAACCCGCACCGATATTGAAAACACCCCTGCGGAAGGTTTCAGCTTCAAGCACAACGGGCGCGCCACCCGTTTCGTCTGGAAGATCGATGCCGCCGGCCATTTCAGCGAGGTTTCCCGCGAATTTGCCGATGCCGTGGGACCGCATGCCGCCCAGATTGCCGGCACGGCCTTTGCCGATGTCGCCCGCCGCTTCAATCTCGATCCGGACGGCAAGATCGCGGAACTATTGGCGCGGCGCGACACATGGTCCGGCCGCACGATCTACTGGCCGGTGGAGGGCACGAGCCTGACCGTGCCGGTCGATCTCGCCGCTTTGCCGACCTATACCCGCAGCCGCGAATTCGATGGCTTCCGGGGCTTTGGCGTCGTCCGCCTGGCGGATGCCATCGAAGATCCGATGAAGCGCGGCATGACCCTCGGCACCCATGCAGTTGGAGACGCCGCGCCCATCGCCGAATTGCCCCCCGAAGTGGAAACTGCATCCAACGAGCAATCACCCGCTACCGAAGCTGAACTATCCCCAGCGACGGAAGAGATTGAAAATCCGGCTCAGGATAGCGCAGAATCCGCCCCGATCTCGCATTACGAACCGCCGGCACTGCGGATTTCCGAGACGCCGAACCGTCGCGAGTCGGACAAGGTCGTTCGTCTGCACGAGCGTCGGACATTGACGCAGACTGCCCTTTCGCTGAGCGAACAGGCAGCCTTCCGCGAAATCGCACGACAGCTCGAACCTTTCGGCAAGCGCACGGAACCGCCGGCGGAGCAGCCTCACGACGGGCAGCATGAGCATGAGGAGGGTACAGACACTCCTCCACAACCGAATGCGGCCGACGAAATCCTCTCCGAGGCATCCGAAACAACGGACGGACACGGCCATGCCGATGACCAGCCGCCAGCAGCGGCAATTGCGGAAGAGAACGTCGCGACGCCAGTTGTGACATTCGTCGAGGCTGCGGATGATAAGAGCGCAAAAGCGGCTGACGGAGCCGCAGCCGAAGCATCGCCGGCATCGGCCGAGCCGGAGGAGGATTTCGACCCGCTGGATGTCCTGAACAACGCGATTCCGCCGCGCGTGAAGATGCGCACCGGCCTGTCGCCGGACATCATCGACCAGCTGCCGCTCGCGATCCTCATCCACGCCGGGGATCGCCTGATCCACGGCAATCCGGAATTCCTGCGGCTGACCGGCTATGACAGCCTTGATGAGCTCGAGCAGGTCGGCGGACTTGATGCGCTGCTGCAACGCAACGATCTCGAAGGCAAGACCGAGCAGCCCGGCACGATGATGGTCGTGCGCGCCGACGATGCACTGGTGCCGGTGACGGCTCGGCTGCAGTCGATCCGTTGGGAAGACGGCACAGCCTTGATGCTGGCGTTGATGCCGGTGGAAAGAAGCGAGCCGCCAGCACCGCCGCCACAACCAATTCCTGAAGAGGCTCGCCCGGAGCGCATCCTCGAAAAGGTCGCGAAGCTGCAGGTCGAGATCGAGGAACTGCGCTCGACGCTGGAAACGGCGACGGATGGCGTGATCATCATCGGTCAGGACGGCGAGATCCGCTCGATGAACCGCTCGGCGAGCGCCCTCTTCAACTATGACGACCAGGAGACCCGCGGCAAACCCTTCGTCATGCTGTTTGCGCATGAAAGCCAGAAGGCAGTGCTCGACTATCTCGGCGGCCTTTCGGGCCATGGCGTCGCCAGCGTGCTGAACGACGGCCGCGAAGTGATCGGCCGCGAGGCTTCCGGCGGTTTCGTGCCGCTGTTCATGACCATGGGTCGGCTGAATTCCTCGAACGGTTACTGCGCCGTCATCCGCGACATCACGCAATGGAAGCGCACCGAAGAAGAGCTGCGCAACGCCAAGCGTGCCGCCGAAACCGCCAACGCGCACAAGACCGACTTTCTGGCTCGCGTCAGCCATGAAATCCGCACGCCGCTCAACGCCATCATCGGCTTTTCCGACATGATGGCCGGTGAGCGTTTCGGGCCGATCGGCCATTCGCGCTATGTCGAATATGCGACCGATATCGGCCGCTCCGGTCGCCACGTGCTGGACATCGTGAACGACCTTCTCGACATCTCGAAGATTGAAGCCGGCGAGATGGACTTGGATTTCGCATCGGTCGGCCTGAACGAAGCGATCACCGAAGCGGTGTCGCTGGTGCAACCGCAGGCTAACAGCCAGCGCGTCATCATCCGCACCGCACTTTCTCAGGCTGTGCCTAATGTCGTGGCCGATTTGCGCTCGATCAAGCAGATTGCGCTCAACATTCTCTCCAATGCCATCCGCTTCACGCCATCGGGCGGGCAGATCGTCGTGTCGACTGCGTATGAGGGCAATGGCAGCGTCGTGATGCGCATCCGGGATACCGGCGTCGGCATGACACGCTCGGAGCTGGAGCAGGCCATGAAGCCGTTCCGGCAGGTGTCCACCAATTCCCGCAAGCGCGGCGACGGCACCGGCCTCGGCCTGCCACTGACCAAGGCGATGGTCGATGCCAACCGCGCGACCTTCTCGATCAATTCCGCCCCGAACGAGGGCACGCTGGTCGAGATCACCTTCCCCTCGCCGCGGGTGCTGGCAAACTGAGACAGTCTCGGCTCGCCATCAAAACCAAAGATCGCGCACGCATCGTCCGTCGGAAGGAAGATCTTCAAACGTGTCGAGCCCATCGAAATGATCGATCGGGAGGTCGGCAACGAGATCCGGCGGCGCCAGCCGAACATTGACCGCCATGCGCCGGCGGCCATCCTTTTGCAGCCTTAAGCCCCGCCAGCTCACGACGCAGGCGCAGGACGGGCAGAACAGTATTTCGAGAGAGGGCTTGTTCTTGCCGACGCGGGTATAGGAGGCAGTCTGGCCCGTGACGGAGACCCGCTCCTCTTCGTAGTCATAGGCCCACAGCGCACCGTAACGCCGGCAGAGCGTGCAGTTGCAGGCTGTAATTGAGCCTGGATCGCCTTCAAGCGTCCAGCCCGCCTTGCCGCAATGACAGGAGCCGATCAGCATGGGTGCACCACTCCATTCGCTGCCTGGTCGAAGGAGCGGCATTCTGCCTTAGTCACGAGATCCCTGCAAATGCGCGGGAGAACACGAATTCTCACTCCCGGCCACCGACGCGACGAATGCTCGGCTTTCAGGAAACGAGGACAGTCCAGCCAACACCCAAAGCGGCAGATGCCAACAAGGTCGATATTACTGACATCTTCAGGCGAAAAATGGCCATCGCTGCCAACAGGGTCAGCACCAGCGAGGGTAATGAAAGCGACGTCAGGACGGGCACATCCATCGCCCAGGAGCCATAGGTGAAACTCGTGGTCTCACGGAACAGCACATGGAGCCCGAACCAAATCGCGAGATTGAGGATGACGCCCACCACCGCTGCCGTTATTGCCGACATGGCGCCGGTCAGCGCGACATTCCCGCGCATCTTCTCGATGAATGGCGCGCCTGCGAAAATCCAAAGGAAGCTCGGCAGGAAGGTGACCCATGTTGTCAGCACCGCGGCAAAGGTTGCTGCCGCAAGAGGGCTGAGGGTGCCGGGATTACGATAGCCTGCCAGGAAACCAACGAACTGCGTGACCATGATCAGCGGTCCAGGCGTCGTTTCCGCCATCCCTAAACCATCGAGCATCTCGCCCGGCCGCAGCCAGCCCAGCTGCTGCACGGCCTCCTGCGCGACATAGGCCAGCACGGCATAGGCGCCGCCAAAGGTGACAACTGCCATCTCGCTGAAGAATATGCCGATTTTGGAAAAGACGTTATCGGGGCCGAGCGTAACCAGCAGGGCCGCGACTGGAATGAGCCACGCGGCCGCCAGCGCACCTGACGTCTTCAAAGACCAGGCGAGGTTCGGTCGCGCGTGCAAAGGGATCTCCTCGCCAAGAACGGAGTCCTTATCTTCCAGAATTGCCCCGGAGCCCGACTTGTGTCCGCCGCCCATCCTAAAGGCCGCGACCCCTGCCTGGGAGGCCAGGTAGCCGATAAGTCCGGCTCCAACGATGATGACGGGGAATGGAACATGCAGGAAGAAGATCGCCACAAAGGCAGCGGCGGCCAAAGCGACCATAGCCCTGCTTTTGAGGGCTCGACTCCCGATGCGAAAGACCGCCTGGACGACGACCGCCAGCACGGCGCATTTGAGCCCGAAGAACATCCCTTCGATAAAGGTCAGGCTCCCGAACAGGACGTAGACATAACTGAGCGCAAGGATTGCAATGAAGCCCGGCAGGACGAATAGAATGCCGGCGATCATGCCACCCAGCGTCCTGTTCAGCAGCCAGCCGATATAGATAGCGAGCTGATGCGCTTCGGGGCCTGGCAGCAACATGCAGTAGTTCAGGGCATGAAGGAACCTGTGCTCTCCCACCCATTTCTTCTCATCGACGACGATGCGGTGCATGACGGCGATCTGCCCCGCCGGCCCGCCGAAGCTCAAGGCGGCAACGCGGGTCCAGACCTTGACGGCCTCATGAAGGGGGACGATGTCCCGATCAGCCGCGCTTGATCGCTCGGCTGTATTTTTTACGAGATCGGTCATAGTCGGTTATATCTTCCTTGGATTTGGCCAGTTGTGCGTCTCTTCTGTCGCGTCACGACACCAACGATAGAAGGCATCATAGAGCGTCATGCCGGCTTCCAGCTGTTGCAGGTCGTCGTTGAACATTCGCGAAAGGCCAAGCGAGGCCGCAAGCAACCCCGGCACTTCAGGCGCGAGCTCGGGCCGGGCGGTATCGGCTCCCCGAACGATGGTTGCAAGATGAAGGAGAGGTTCAGTGCCGAGACCGAATTCCTCGATCATGACATCGAAGGTGCATAACTCGCCACGATGGCTCCAGAAGACGTCTTCGATATCGAATGGTGTTGCCTTGAAGCGATCGGCAACAGGCGCAACTTCGGTTGCCGGAACGAACAGGAAGATCGCTGACGGATCGATAAAGCGCCGGATCAGCCATGGGCAGGCGATGCGATCGATCTTCGGCCGTGCCCTCGTTACCCATACGGTTCGCCCCTTGGCATCGCGGAGAGGCAGCTTTTCCTCGGCGACCAACATGTACTTCGCGCTGCGCCACGCTTCGAACCCACCTTCAAGGACCTCCGCCTCCTTTCCGACGACACGCAGATGGGCAGCAACTCCGTGAGCGAGTTTCTGTCCTTTCTGGCAGAGTATGATGGCAGGTCCCGCCAGTTCGTTCGCCCAGTCCGCTACCCTTCGATAGTCGCGGCGGATGGAGCCGGGAATAAGACGGGGATCGGCGGCGAAATCCTCGTCATTGCGGACATCGATAATCGTCGGCAAACCGGGCGTGCCGATAATACGATTAAGCTTGTCGGGTGTGATTTCCAGAAATGACGGCATGGCGCGTCCTCCGTTGGCTCGGTTTTAAGGACGCGATTCTTCAGCCGTAGCCTCGTGGGGTGATCGCAACCCCATAATTAATTTTCTGCCTGACGCGTTCCAAATGTCAAGCCGAATAACCGCGTGCTGCACCGGCAGGCATTTTTCGGCTTCTGCAGCCACTTACAGATTACCTATGACGTCGTGGTGTCGCGAAGTTCTGCGGCAACGATGAAAGACCGCGCTGCCGATCAAGAATATCTGATGTACCTCTGAAGTATTATCGACGACAAACTTAAAGTCCGTCGCCTTTTGTGAGATAATTCATCGTTGCGACCGACTATTCCGGTCGGTCATTGGGCACATAAGGGGGGATCCAATGTCAACGACGGCAGTAGAAGCAGACGTAGGCGAAGTTTCACCTAATCTAGTGGTCGATGCGATGTTTGCGTGCCGAAAGACGGCCGCCATCGTAGCCGCCATAGAACTCGATCTTTTTACTCTAATCGGTGACGGCAGCAATGCGGCATCCTTGGCGGCCGCAGCAAATGCAGCCGAAAGAGGCGTGCGCATTCTGTGCGACTATCTTGTTGTGAACGGCTTTCTCACGAAAACAGGCAATCAATACGCTCTGACACCATCCAGCCGGGTCTTCCTCGACCGGCATTCGCCAGCCTATATGGGCGCGGCCATCGAATTCCTGGCCGCACCGGAAATCCTCAAGCAGATCCTAGACAATCCGGCTTCCTATGTCCGCAACGGCGGATCCATTGGATTGGCAAATATGTCTCCGGACAATCCGGTTTGGGTGAAATTTGCTCGCGGCATGGGCTCGTTCACAGGCGGCAGCGCCATCAGCCTCGCTGCCGAAATGTCCAATTTGCCCATGCAGCCAAGGAAAATACTTGATATTGCCGCAGGGCACGGACTTTTCGGGATCGAGATGGCGAAGGCTTTTCCTTCGGCCGAGATCGTTGCGGTCGATTGGGGCTCCGTTCTGGAATTGGCCAAACATAATGCGCAGCAATTTGGCGTCGCCGAGCGCTACAAGGTCATTCCGGGCAGTGCATTCGAAGTCGACTGGGGCACGGATTATGATCTTATCCTGCTGCCGAACTTCCTGCATCACTTCGACCTGGAAACCTGTGCAGGATTGCTGCGGAAGAGCCGAGCCAGCCTGAGCACCGAGGGTAAGGTGGTTGCGGTGGAATTCGTGCCGAACGATGATCTCGTATCCCCGCCCTTCCCCGCCGCTTTCTCATGGGAGATGCTGGCCAGTACGCCAAAAGGCGAGGCCTACCCGCAGAAGGACCTGGCTGAGATGGCTAGGCGTGCCGGTTTTCATAATGTGAGGATAAAGCCACTACCACCGTCGCCGGCAAGCCTGATCTTCTTCGAGTAGCAATGCCGGGAGTACCGGTCTCCTCTTGCCGGCAGATGCGGAGATAGCGCCGAGGGGGCCGCCGCCCCCTTGAACTCGCTGATAGAAGTTAATTGTCCTGCGCCCGCGCGGCCTTGCGCTTGGCCCTCGAATTCGGCTTGCCTGCTGGCGGGCCGTCGTTCTTGGCGAAGCCCGGTTTGCCGGGCTTTTTCGCCCAGGGCTTCTTGTCGGAACGCTCGGAAATGCCGCCCTCGCCCGCATGCGCCCGTTCCGGCTTGCGGTCGGACTTCCATTTCGGCTTGGGCGTGTCGTTCGAGCGGGCGCCCTTGTCGGCAAAAGGCTTCTTCTTTGCGAAGCCGCCTTCCCGCTTGGCCTGGAAATCCGGCACGCCGGCAAGCGGCTTGACACGGATGCCGCGCTCGAGGGTCTTGTCGGGGCCGATGGCCGCGAGGAAGCGCTCGAAACTCTCCTGCGAGAGCTCGACGAAGGTCTCCTCGGGCTGCATCTTGATGGCGCCGATGTCGCGCTTGGTCAGATTGCCATTGCGGCAAAGCATGGGGATCAGCCAGCGCGGTTCGGCATTCTGCTTGCGTCCGACAGAGAGCGATACCCAGAGGCCATCGGTGAAGTCGTTGCGTCCCGCAGACGAGCCCTCATCGCGTGGCGTGACCGGAAAGTCATCCCGACGTGGCTTTCTGCGCTCGCCTTCGGCCGGCACGTCCTGCAGCTCCTCGGGCGCAGAATGGCCGGCGCGATATTGCCGCAGGAATGCAGCTGCCACCTGCTCGGCGCCATGGCGCTCCAGCAGCTGTTGAACGATCGACTGCTCGTCTTCGGCAAGCGGCGCTGTAAAGACCGGATCGGCGAGAAGACGCTCATCATCCCGCTGGCTCACCTCGTCGGCTGACGGCGGCTTTGCCCAGGTGGCGCGGATACGGGCGGCTTCCAGCAGGCGCTCCGTGCGGCGACGGGCGCTCAGCGGCACGATCATGGCGCTGACGCCCTTGTTGCCGGCGCGGCCAGTGCGGCCGCTGCGATGCAGCAGCGTTTCCGGATTGGTCGGCAGATCGGCATGGATGACCAGTTCCAGGCCCGGCAGATCGATGCCGCGGGCCGCGACGTCGGTTGCGATACAGACGCGGGCGCGGCCGTCGCGCATGGCCTGAAGGGCGTGCGTGCGCTCGTTCTGGCTGAGCTCGCCCGAGAGAGCGACAACCGAAAAGCCGCGATTGTTGAAGCGGGCCGTCAGATGATTGACGGCGGCGCGCGTCGAACAGAAGACGATGGCATTGCGCGCCTCATAGTAGCGCAGCACGTTGATGATGGCGTTTTCCCTGTCGCTCGGAACCACGGTCAGCGCGCGATAGTCGATATCGACATGCTGCTTGGCTTCGGAAGCCGTGGCGATGCGGACAGCGTCGCGCTGGTAGTTTTCGGCAAGCTTGGCGATCGAGCGCGGCACCGTGGCGGAAAACATCAGGGTGCGGCGCTCGGAGGGTGCTGCTTCCAGGATGAATTCCAGATCCTCGCGGAAACCGAGATCAAGCATCTCGTCCGCCTCGTCGAGCACAACGGCCTTGAGTTCGGAGATATCGAGCGAGTTGCGGCGGATGTGATCGCAGAGACGGCCGGGTGTGCCGACGACGATATGAGCGCCGCGCTCGAGCGTGCGTCGCTCCGTGCGCATGTCCATGCCGCCGACGCAGGACGCAATGGTCGCACCCGTCAGCCCATAGAGCCATTCCAGCTCGCGCTGCACCTGCAGCGCCAGTTCGCGGGTCGGTGCAATCGCCAGCGCCAGCGGAGCACCTGCGCGGCCAAACCGTTCCGCGCCGTCAAGGAGGCCGGGCGCCAGCGCCAAGCCGAAGGCAACCGTCTTGCCCGAGCCGGTCTGAGCCGAGACAAGCGCATCTTTGCCAGCGAGGCCGGGATCGAGCATGGCCTTTTGCACCGGCGTCAGCGTTTCATACCCGCGCTTCGCCAAAGCCTGGGCGATCGCAGGAGCGATGCCTTCGAATTCAGTCATCATCTGTCTTTCGGAATTCTTCGCACACCATCAGGTGGCGATCATCGTGGTTCGCACGTCGCGAACCTCTTCTTCAGGCGTGCACATACTTGCTCAATGCGTCAATGTACAGAGCAGACACGGATTCGTGACGAGGAAACGAAAAAAAGGCAGCGAACCGCGCTGCCTTTGAAGTTTATGCTGTCGAAAGCAAGCTCGAGTCGGGGAACTTCATGTCTCGGGAGCCGAGAGTGGCTCCAATCCGCTCCAGCTCATGCGAACGGCCTCAAGTTAGCCTTTACTTTTGACCAAGCTTTCTTAACGCGAGGTTAGCAAACGATGGTCATCGTTTGCCCCTCAATTTTAAGGCTCACCTTAACTTTTGAGTTCTTCCAGCCCGGCAAAGAGATCCAGCGCTTCCGGATTGGCGAGCGCCTCCTTGTTCTTGACCGGACGGCCATGCACCACCTCGCGCACCGCAAGCTCGACGATCTTGCCGGATTTCGTGCGGGGGATATCGGCAACGGCGATGATCTTGGCCGGCACATGGCGCGGTGAGGCGCCGGTGCGGATGCGGGTCTTCATCGCCTTGACGAGATCTTCGGTCAGGGAGACGCCGGCGGCAAGGCGAACGAAGAGCACGACGCGGACATCATCATCCCAATCCTGACCGATACAGAGCGCCTCCAGAACCTCGGGAATCTGCTCGACCTGGTTGTAGATCTCGGCCGTGCCGATGCGCACGCCGCCGGGATTGAGCGTGGCGTCGGAGCGGCCGTGAATGATGAGGCCGCCATGCTCTGTCCACTCTGCGAAATCCCCGTGGCACCAGATATTGTCGAAGCGCTCGAAATAGGCAGCCCGATATTTGGCGCGCTCCGGATCATTCCAGAACATGACCGGCATGGAGGGGAAGGCTTTGGTGCAGACAAGCTCGCCCTTCTCGCCGCGCACCGGCTTGCCTTCGTCGTTCCAGACATCGACGGCAAGTCCGAGGCCCGGCCCCTGGATCTCACCGCGCCAGACCGCTTGCAGCGGATTGCCGAGCACGAAACAGGAGACGATATCCGTGCCGCCGGAAATGGAGGCCAGCTGGATATCGTCCTTGATGCCCTCATAGACGAAGGTGAAGCCCTCGGGCGACAGCGGCGAGCCGGTGGAGGTCATCAGCCGCAGGCTCGAAAGATCATGCGAGGTCTTCGGCGTCAGGCCGCTCTTATGGACTGCGTCGATATATTTGGCCGAGGTGCCGAACAGCGCGAATTTCTCTTCTTGCGCATAGTCGAACAAAATGTTGCCATCGGGGGCGAAGGGGGAACCATCGTAAAGGCAGAGCGTCGCGCCGGCGGCAAGGCCGGTCGCCAGCCAGTTCCACATCATCCAGCCGCAGGTGGTGAAATAGAAGACCTTTTCGCCGGGCACGACGCCGCAATGGAGGCGATGCTCCTTGAGGAGCTGCAGCAGCGCGCCTCCGGTGGAGTGCACGATGCATTTCGGAACGCCTGTGGTGCCTGAAGAAAACAGGATGAATAGCGGGTGGGAGAAGGACACGGGCACAAACTCGACCGGCTTCGCCTCGAAGGGCGCGACTAGATCACCAAGGGTCCTCGCGCCCGGTGTCGCTGCCACGACGGCTTCGGCATTGCCGGCATAGGGCACGATTATGGTAGGCGCTTTCAGGCGCTGGGCGATGGCGCTGACCTTTGCTGTGACGTCCTGCAGCTTGCCGCTGTACCAATAGCCGCTGCACGCGATGAAGAGCTTCGGCTCGATCTGGCCGAAACGATCCATGACGCCCTGCTCGCCGAAATCCGGCGAACAGGAGGACCAGATCGCACCGATCGACGCGGCCGCCAGCATGCAGGCGATGGTTTCGGGCATGTTCGGCATCATTGCAGCGATGCGGTCGCCCTTGCCGATACCCTCGGCGCGATAGGCCTGCTGCAGGCGGGAGACCATGGCGGCCAGCCGATCCCACGACCAGCGATCGCGCACCTTGTCCTCGCCCCAGAACACAAGCGCATCGCCCTCGCCGCTTCGCGAGAGCAGGTTTTCCGCGAAATTCAGCTCGGCATCGGGAAAGAAGCGGGCATCCAGCATGACATCGCCATGGATTAACGCCCGTTCACCGCGCTTGCCCTTCACACCGCAGAAATCCCAGACCGCCGACCAGAAGTTCTCACGGTCGGCGATGGACCAGGCGTGGAGGCTGGCAAAGTCGGACAGCGGGAGGTCGAAACGGCGGTTGCATTCCTGCATGAAAGCGAACATCGGACTCTGGCGGCGAAACGTTTCCGATGGTGTCCAGAGCGGCTGCTGATCCTGCATATTTCTCTCCCCGCGTTTCGCTCTATATATAGCGATGTTGCAGCGCATTATAAAACATGGTGTTGTGGGCATTGCCAGTGCGTGACGTTTGCATCCGACAAACATTTCCTATATCCGGCAAACTCAGGCAGATTATCCCTATCAGTTCAAGAGTCTCCTCGGGATCATGAGTGCTTCGAAAAACAACAAGTGGCGGTTGACGATGCGTTCGGCCTCGCGCTGGCTGCCTGCTGTTGCTCGCACGACCGGCATCATTCTTCTCACGATCCTCATCGTGTTCGCTGTCTTCAGAGCGACCGCGCCTTTCCTGATTTCAAGCGGTCTGGTGCGCTCCGGCATCGAGAAGGCATTATCGGACTGGACGGGATATCGAGCCCAGATCGAAGGCGACCCGACGCTCGAATTCTGGCCGACCCCGCGCGTGACGCTCAATCAGGTCACCATCCGTGAGCCGTCGCGAAACGGCAAGGTCCTCGGCCATGTCGACAGCCTCTCCGCGGATTTCTCGCTATGGTCGGCGATCCGCGGGCATGCGCATTTTCACGAATTCCATTTCCTGCGCCCGATCCTCTATATCCGCCGCGACGAGAACGGCCTGATCGACTGGACGAACGAAGGCCGCCTTTCCAAGGCGATCGAACAGGCCGAAACCTCCTCCGGCCAGGGCATGCGGATGAGCAAGGAACAGGATGCCGCCATCGGCATGCTGACTATCGAGGACGGAAGCGTCGAAATGACCGACGAGCGCAGCGGCAGCATCTACAAGCTGAACGCCGTCAATGCCGACATCGCCTGGCCGCGGCTTTCCCAGTCGCTGAGCGCTGTCATTCTTGCCCGCTTCAACGGTCAGGACATCAAGCTGAACTTCGACTCGACGCAGCCCCTGCTCTTCTTCGCCGGCAAGAATGTGAACACCACGACCAGCTTCGTTTCGCCGCTGATCAGCTGGACCTATACAGGCATTACCAGCATATCGGATTTTTCGGCACTTTCGGGCAATCTGGATCTGAGTGTGCCCAACGTGCCCTCCTTCATCGCCTGGAGCGGGCAGCACCTGCCGGCAGCCGACGCCCTTAAGAATATTTCGCTCAGCGCCAATATCGCAGCAATCGATAATGGCCTGCGCTTCAACAACCTCAGCTTCAAAGTCAACGATTCCGCCGCTTCCGGCATCATGGATCTGAACTATACGAAATCGGGCAAGCCGAAGATTTCCGGTACGCTTGCCTTCGACCAGATGAACCTCAATCCGTTCCTGGCCGCCTTCTCCATGCGTCTGGCCGCGGAAACCGCGATTGATGCGCTGTTGAACGGCAATCCGCTGCAGCGGCTCGATCTCGATATGCGGCTGTCGTCGAGCAAGGCAGCTCTCGGCCCCTTCCAGTTCGAGAATATCGGCGCCAGCCTGCTGGTGGCAGGCGGCAAGGCGAAATTCGACATAGGCGACAGCAGCTTCGAGAGCGGTTCGCTGACCGCGCATCTGGAGGTCGCACCAGGCGATTTCGATGGCGGCGGCAAATTGCAGATATCGATCCGCAACGCCGATTTTGGTGGCCTCTTCACGCGCCTGAAGCTGGTAGGCCCGTTGCCGATGCCCTCATCGGCTTCACTGGATCTTTCGCTCAGCACCTCGAAGCCGATCTGGGTTGCCACACTCAGCGACGTCGCCGGCACGCTGCACTTCACCTCGTCGGCAGGATCGTTTCGCCAATTCGATATCTCGACCTTCCGAACGCTCGCCGCCGAGAAGGCTTTCTTCCGGATGAGCGATATCGCCGATTCTTCTTTCGACTTCGATAGCATCAGCGTGGATGCCAGTTTTGCGAAGGGGTCCGCCGAGGTGCAGAACGCAGCCATTGCGGGCCGCAACGAAACGATCAGCTTCAACGGCGTCGTTCCGTTCCGCACCAACGGGCTGGCACTCTCCGGCGCGCTCGAGGCGACCTCGCCCTCCGACGCGGACGAACTGCCGATGCTGCCCTTCTTCATCGGCGGCAGCTGGCCGAATCCGGTGATTTCGCCGGTCGCAACGCTTCTGCAGAAGCCCATGCAACAGCCGTAGTTCTTTCACGCCGTTCAGCCGCAGCACTTCAAGCTGCTGCAGCCGCCTGCTCGTCCCTCTGCCGTTGGACCTCCCGGCGCTTCGTCGCGATGGAGGCGCAGATAACGCCCACGGCGACCACGCCGATCAGGATGGTGCAGATGGCGTTGATTTCCGGCGTCACGCCAAGCTTCACCTGACTATAGATCAGCATCGGCAGGGTCTTGGCGCCGGCACCCGAAGCGAAAGTGGCAATGACCAGATCGTCGAGCGACAGGGTGAGTGCCAGCACCCAGCCGGAGAAGACCGCCGGTGCGATGATCGGCAGCGTCACCTCGAAGAAGGTGCGCACCGGCGGCGCACCGAGATCCATCGCCGCTTCCTCGATCGAGCGATCGAAGGTCAGCAGGCGCGACTGCACGACAACGGCGACGAAGCACATGGTGAGCGTCGTATGCGCCATGACGATCGTCCAGAAGCCGCGATCGACGCCTGACGTGACGAAGAGCAGCAACAGCGACAAGCCGGTGATGACATCTGGCATGACCAGCGGCGCATAGATCATGCCCGAAAACAGAATGCGGCCGCGGAAGCGCGTATAGCGCACAAGGGTAATGGCCGCGAGCGTGCCGAGCACCGTCGCAATCGTCGCCGAGAGCAACGCGATGCGCACTGTAAGCCAGGCGGCGCTCAGCATCGTATCATTGCTGAAGAGGTGCACGTACCATTGCGTCGAGAAGCCGCCCCAGACGGTGACGAGGCGCGAGCTGTTGAATGAATAGATGACCAGCAGCAGGATCGGCAGGTAGAGGAAGGCCAGACCGAGGGTGACCGAGACGATGTTGAAGCGGGACCAGCGGATCATAAGTTATCTCCCCTTCTCATCGGCTTTCGCCTGGAAATGCTGGAAGAAGACGATGGGCACCACCAGCACCAGAAGCAGGATGGTCGCCACCGCCGAGGCGAGCGGCCAGTCTGTATTGCTGTAGAATTCCGTCCAGAGCACCTTGCCGATCATCAGGGTTTGCGAGCCGCCGAGCAGGTCGGGGATGACGAACTCACCGACAGCTGGGATGAAGACCAGCATGCAGCCGGCGATAACACCAGGAACCGAGAGCGGAAAGGTGACGCGCCAGAAGGCGCCGATCGGCGTGCAGCCGAGATCCTGCGCGGCCTCTATCAGCGTGCCGTCCATCTTTTCCAGCGCGGAATAGAGCGGCAGCACCATAAACGGCAGGTAGGAATAGACCATGCCGATATAGACGGCGGTATTGGTGTTCAGGATGACGAGCGGCTCATGGATGATGCCGAGCGCCATCAGCAACTGGTTCAACAGGCCCGTCGTGCTCAGGATCGACATCCAGGAATAGACGCGGATCAGAAAGCTCGTCCAGAAGGGCAGGATGACCAGCATCAGCAAGGTCGGCCGGATCGTGCGCGGCGCCTGCGCCATGCCATAAGCGATCGGATAGGCGATGATCAGCGTCAATAACGTAGAGATGCCGGCGATCTGCAGGCTCTCGATATAGGCGTTCATATAGAGCGGGTCGCCGGCAAGCCATGTGTAATTGTCGAACGACATGGTCTGCAGCTTGTCCCACCAGTCGCTGAAACTGTCGCTCCAGGCGAAGGACGGGTCGTAGGGCGGCACCGACAAGGCCTTCGTCGACAGCGAGATGCGGAAGACGATGAGGAAGGGCGCGAGAAAGAAGATCAGCAACCAAGCATAGGGAACGATGATCACGAGGCGCTGATAGATTAGGGAACCGAGCGCTTTCATGATCAATCCTTCAGCAAGACGCCGGCATTTTCGTCGAAGGAGACCCAGACGTTCTGGTCGTAGGCGAATGGCTCTTCCACGGCGCGGACAGCGTTCAGCGACGAGGCCTTGACCACCTGCCCGCTCTTCAGCTTGACGTGGAAGACGGTCATGTCGCCGAGATAGGCGATATCCCATATCTCGCCTTCGGCCGCATTGACCGAGGCATTGGCCGGCGGGCGCGGCGTCACTCTGAGCTTCTCCGGACGGATGGCGAGGCTGGCTCGGCTTCCCGCCGAGGGCGTGTCTCCGGAAGCCGTGCGCACCGTGAAGCCCGATTCGACCGCTATCTCGACGATGCCGGATTGTGCCGAGGTGACGTTGCCGTCGAGGATGTTCACATCGCCGATGAAGTCTGCAACGAAGCGGCAATTGGGCGCCTCGTAGATCTCGGCCGGCGTTGCCACCTGCACCACCTTGCCGTGGCTCATGACCGCGATGCGGTCGGCCATGGTCATTGCTTCTTCCTGGTCGTGGGTGACGACGACGAAGGTCAGCCCCAGGCTCTGCTGCAGATCCATGAGTTCGAACTGCGTCTCTTCGCGCAGCTTCTTGTCGAGCGCGCCAAGGGGTTCGTCAAGCAGCAGCACTTTCGGGCGCTTTGCAAGCGAGCGGGCCAAGGCCACGCGCTGGCGCTGGCCGCCGGACAGCTGATTGGGCTTGCGCTTGGCGAATTGCTCCAGCTTGACAAGCTTCAGCATCTGCCCGACTCGATCGTCGATCTCAGCTTTCGGCATGCCATCCTGGCGCAAGCCAAAGGCTATGTTCTTTTCCACCGACATATGCGGAAACAGCGCGTAGGACTGGAACATCATGTTGACTGGGCGGCGATAGGGCGGCGTACCGGCGAGATCCTGACCATCGAGCACGATCTCGCCCGTCGTCGGCTGTTCGAAGCCCGCGAGCATGCGCAAAAGCGTAGATTTGCCGCAGCCGGATGCGCCGAGAAGGGCAAAGAATTCACGATTGTAGATATTCAGGGAGAGGTTATCGACGGCGGTGAAATCTCCGAACTTCTTGGTCACGTTCTTGAAGGAAATGTAAGGCTTGGCCGAAGGATCGATCCAAGGAGCAAAAGAACGCCGGATATTACCGAGTGACTTCATTATCTATCCCCAATTGAACGCCATTGTAGCGCGCGTCGCGCCGGCTCTTCCCCATCCCGGCACGCTCGTGATTCCTGACTTTATCCTCATAAGGAAAGGCCCGGACGTTGCCGTCCGGGCCGCTTCGATTTATTGGCCTGTCGTGACCTTTGTCCACAAGCGCGTCGCCAAGCGCTGCGTTTTAGAGTCCCAAGGGGTCAGCGTGTACAGTTTCTCGCGAACCGCATCCGTGGGATAAACGGCCGGATCATCGAGTACATCCTTGCTCACGAACTGCTGCGACGCCTTGTTGCCGTTGGCATAGGCGGTGAAGTTGCTGGCCTTGGCGATGACCTCAGGCTTCATGATGTAGTTGAGGAAGATATGCGCCTCTTCGACATGCGGCGCATCGGCGGGGATCGCCATGACGTCGAACCACATCTGCGCGCCCTTGGTGGGGATCGAATAGGCGATGTTGACGCCGTTCTTCGCTTCGGCGGCACGGTTGCGGGCCTGCAGCACGTCGCCGGAATAACCAAACGCCAGGCAGATATCGCCATTGGCAAGCGCGTTAATGTATTCGGAGGAGTGGAACTTGCGCACGAAGGGACGGATCGCGGTCAGGAGATCCTCGGCCTTCTTGAAGTCCTCCTGCTTTGTCGAATTCGGGTCGAGGCCCAGATAGCGCAGCGCGGCCGGGATGACGTCGGTCGGCGAATCCAGCACGTAAATGCCGCAATCCTTGAACTTGGCGGCGAGCTTCGGATCGAAGATCACGTTGATATCGGGAGCGTCGTCGGTGCCGAGGATCTGCTTCACCTTGTCGACGTTGTAGCCGACACCGCTCGTGCCCCACATATAGTCGATGGCGTATTGGTTACCAGGATCATAGGTGGCGATGCGCTGCTGCACCGTATCCCACATGTTGGAGATATTTGGCAGCTTGGACTTGTCGAGCTTCTGGAAGACGCCGGCCTTGATCTGGCGCTGCAGGAAATAGGCGGTCGGGACGACGATGTCGTAGCCGGTCTTGCCGGCCAGCAGCTTGGTTTCCAGCGTCTCGTTCTGGTCGAAGGTATCGTAGACGACCTTGATGCCGGTTTCCTTAGTGAAATCCTCCAGGATCGAATTGTCGATATAATCCGACCAGTTGTAGATATTGACGACCTTGTCTTCTGCCTGAGCGACCGTTGCCAGCGAAACGACAGCAAACGCCGTTGCTGCAAGCCGTGCGAACATGGACTTCATAGTCTCTCCTGTTTTGTTCAAGGGCATCCAGGCGATACCCAACCCTCTGTTTTTCCCGCTAGACTAGAAAGGAAATCGGAAGGCGACAAGGGAAAAAGCAAGCCGGCATAAGCTTTAGCCGTTTTCCCCGAAAACGATCGATCGCCCCACAAATTAGCAACACCTTTAGCACGCAATCGTGAACTCAAAGCCGGCTTCACACGTGAATACGGAAGCAGGCTTTGCTAACATCGTGACATTCTCGCTGGCGAACATTCTTAAGCCCGCTTCGCCATCCTATCCAGCGGGCAAACTCAAACACACCATCGGAGACCTATCATGCAGTATCAGAAATTCGGCAATACCGGTCTCAGCGTCTCGCGCCTGTGTCTGGGCACGATGACCTTCGGCTTGCAGATCGAGCAGGAAGACATCGCCCATGCCATCCTCGACAAGGCGGCGGATGCGGGCGTCAATTTCATCGACACCGCCGATGTCTACCCGCTCGGCGGCGGCGAGCAGCTTGCCGGCCGCACCGAGGAGATTGTCGGCCGCTGGCTGAAGGGCAAGCGCGACCGCTTCATCGTCGCGACGAAGGCTGTCGGAAAGGTCGGCTCGTCTCCCTGGGATCAGGGCGCGTCGCGCAAGCATCTTCTCGACGCCATCGACGCTTCGCTGCGGCGCCTGGGCACCGATTATGTCGACCTTTACCAGCTGCATTCGGACGATCGCGAGACGCCGATCGACGAGACGCTGGAGGCGCTCGATACCATCGTGCGCTCCGGCAAGGCCCGCTATGTCGGCGTGTCGAACTTCCTCGCCTACCGGCTGGCACTGGCGCTCGGCCGCGCCGATTTCCTGCGCACCGCGCGCTTCGTCTCGGTGCAGCCGCGCTACAATCTCTTGTTCCGCCAGATCGAGCGCGAGCTTCTGCCGCTTGCCGAAGAACAGCACCTCGCCGTCATCCCCTACAACCCGATCGCCGGCGGCCTCCTTACCGGTAAGCACAAGCACGATGTCGCACCGACAGAAGGTCGCTTCAGCGCGCAGCTGCGCAGCGCCGGCAGCAATTATCTGCAGCGCTATTGGCATGAACGCGAATTTGCCACGATCGAGAAGTTGCGCGGCATAGCCGAAGAGGCCGGGCAATCGCTGACCAAGCTTGCCGTCGCCTGGGTTGCCGCCAATCCGGTCATCACGTCAGCCATTATCGGCGCCAGCCGCCCCGAACAGCTCACGGACACGCTGGCCGCCATCGACCTGAAGCTTGATCCGGAACTGAAGGCGAAGCTTGACGAGGCCACGGTCGAATATCGCTGGGGCGACGCAGCTCGGTGACGAAGCACGATCGGCGGTCAATTGCCGCCGGTTTCTTTACAGATAGGTCGGACGCTTGCCGGCAAAGAGCTCGGCGTGGCTTTTCAGCAATTTGGTCATGCGGTCGACCACGGTGCGGATTTCCCGGCGATGACGGTCGGCATTGTTCATGACGATCCACTGCCGATGGCGCAGCTCCGGAATTTCCTCGCCGACCCGCGCCAGCCACGGCTCCTGGTCGCCGACGAAGCAGGGCAGAACGGCAATGCCGGAGCCGGCAAGCACCAGATCGCGTAGCGAACGCGGCCGGCTGACCGTGAAAACGATTTCCTCGCGCTTGTTCTGGTGCGGCCAGCGCAGATAGGCCGAGATCGCCTCCTCCTCCGCTACCGCGATCCAGCGCTGCGGGCCGGAAAAGCGCATGTTGCGGGCCTGATAGGCAGCATAGGCGACATCGCCGATCTTGATGGCGGCGAGATTGGTCTCCTCCGGCTCGAAGGCACGGATGCCGATATCGCTTTCGCGATGGGC
The DNA here is from genome assembly GCF_009176305.1 of Martinezella dioscoreae. GTDB lineage: Bacteria > Pseudomonadota > Alphaproteobacteria > Rhizobiales > Rhizobiaceae > Rhizobium > Rhizobium dioscoreae. The sequence continues at coordinate 671,411 of NZ_BLAJ01000003.1, forward strand.
GAGGCTGGCGCGGCGTTCGCCGAGATGAAGGTCGATGCCAAACCCGTCACGTTCAGAGCAGATAGTCGGCATGTTCTGGCTGAGCAGCCAGCCGACCCAGGTGCCGGCAGCGATACGCACGATCGATGCACCCTGAGCATCGCGCTGCCAGCTATCGACCTTGCGGGCGGCGGCTTCCATCTCCAGCAGTTGGTCGAACAGCGCCTGGCCATTGCCGGTCAGCGTGTAGCCAGCCTGGCTACGCTCGAACAGCGGGCGTCCGATCTGTCCCTCCAGCTCCAGCATGCGCCGGCCGATCGTCGCCGGGCTCAAGCCGCTGGAAGCAACCGCGCCGGTCAGGCCGCCACCACGGGCGACATCCAGAAAAAGCTGATAGGAATCCCATGTCGTGTTTTTCATAATTGAAAAACATAAGATGATCATGGCTGTTTATAAAGCAAATTCGTATGTGTAGTTGAAGGGATGCCTCACGGAAGGAGACATCTCATGATGGACAGCATGGCCCTGGCGAAAGCCATAGAAATACAGAGCCTGGCGCGCGAAGAGCAATGGCGCTGCGACGAAGATTTATTCTACCTCGACTACGGGCTCGAGCCGCCGCGGCTCTTCATATGGATTGAGCGGATATTTGTCGCTTTGAGCACCCGACTCCAGGCAATGAAAAAGGCGGACCGGCCGGAAATGGGCCGATCCGCCTGCGATAGCAACGCCCGCTGCGGTCAGGCCGCCTGCTCACGCATGTAGTTCGCGCTATAGCCGGTCTCGATCTTAAACTGCAGGATAAGGTGCAGCAGGGCATCGGCCTCGGTGGCGAGCTCGCGGCTCGCCGCCGTGGTTTCTTCTACCATGCCGGCATTCTGTTGGGTCATCTGATCCATGTGATTGACCGAGGAGTTGACCTCCTGCAGCGCGCTTGCCTGATCGTGGCTGGCGCGGGCGATCATCTCCACGTGGTGGCTGATCGTCACGATCTGGCTGCTGATCTGCGCGAGCACCGAACCGGCCTCCTGCACATACTGCGAACCGGAATTGACCTCCTCGGTCGACTTGTTGATGAGCCCCTTGATCTCCTTGGCGGCAGCGGCCGAGCGCTGTGCCAGCTCGCGCACCTCCATGGCGACGACCGCGAAGCCCTTGCCCGCATCGCCTGCGCGGGCGGCTTCGATACCGGCATTGAGCGCAAGAAGGTTGGTCTGGAAAGCGATCTCGTCGATGACGCCGATGATCTGCTCGATCCGGCGCGAGGCGTCCTCGATACGCGACATGGCATCGATGGCGTTGCCGACGACGACAGAGCTGTCATCGGCGCTGCGCTTGGCTTCGCGCACGATTGCATCGGCGTCCTTCGCGCGCTCCGCAGATGAACGGACAGTCGTCGTGATCTGGTCGACGGCAGCGGCGGTCTGCTCCAGCGAAGAAGCCTGCTGCTCGGTGCGCTTGGAGAGATCCTCGGCGGAAGCCGCCATCTGAGCACCGTTGCTCTGGATCATCTCGACATTGCTGCGGACCTGGCTCAGCGTCTGTTGCAGGCGGGATAGCGAACTGTTGAAGTCCTGGCGCAGCTGCTCGAGGCGGCCGATGAAAGGCGTGTCGATCGTCGCCGAGATATCGCCCTGGGCAAGGCGCTCGAGACCGGCGGCAAGCTCGCTGACGGCATAGTCGATCTGACGGTCGAGCTCGCGCTTTTCGGCATCGTTGCGCTGGCGTTCGTGCTCTGCGGCAGCACGCTCCTCGTCGCTCTGCTCCTCGATGCGGATCTTCGAAATGGCGTTTTCCTTGAAGATGCCGAGGGCTCTGGCCATGTCGCCGATTTCGTCCCGGCGCTGCTCGCCGGAGATCGAGGTCTCCAGCATGCCATCGGCGATGCGGCGCATGGCGGCGGTGATCTGCCCGATCGGACGCTGCAGGGTCAGGACGAGCGCGATGCCACCAGCAACCGAGAGGATGATGCCAAGTGCAGTTGCCAGGATGGATATGGAATTTGCCTGGTTGCGCTCGCTGCCGGCGCTCTGCTTCTGCGTCTCGGCGAAAGCTGTCAGCTGGCCCCAGACCTGATCGAGCTGCTGGCGGGCACTGGCATATTCGCCGATCCGCTGATTGATGGTATCGACCAGCTTGCCGCCGGCCTCATCCATGGACTTGATGGCCGGACGAATGGCCGAGTCGATGTCGCCGGCGAAATCCATGCTCTTCGCGCTCTGGTTCAGCGTATCGATATCGCCACCGAGCTTGGAGACTTCCTGGCGCAGGCGGACGAGATTGTCCTTGTTCGTATTGGCGTTGAAATCGGCCAGCACGAGCTGCAGCGAATAGATCGAGTCTTCAAGGCGGCGCGTGTCCTGCAGGACCGAATTGGTCTGTGCGACTCGGGCATCGAGGGAGACGAAGGTCGTGGTCGCCTGGCGCATCAACTGCGTCGCCGTCAGCTGCGTATAGGTCGAGGTCTGGCGGAAGCGCGAAAGCAGCCGGCTGATATTGGTGATCGTATCGTCGGTCGGAATATCCGTGCTTTCGGTGAAGGCAGCAAGATCCTTGATGGTACCCACGAGCGACTGGACAACGCTCTTCTGGTTCTGCGGCAAGGCAAGGTCGATGGAGCGCTGCGCCTTGTTCAGGTCCGGCAGCCGGTCCTTCAGTACCTTGACCTTGTCGGCCGGTGTCGCGGCCTTGTTGAAGTCTTCGGCAACAGAGGCCAGCATATCGCCGCCCTTCAGCAGGCGGTCGGCGGAGCGCAACGTGGAGGTCGCGTCCGCCTGGTCCTGACGCATCCGGTCTTCCAGCTGCTGGCTGTTGAAATTGACGTTGAAGCGGGCACTGATCAAGGCGCGCTGGGCGTCGTCGATCGTCTTGCGCAGCGAGAGTTCCTGTTCGTGCAGAGACCACAGCCTGCCGACGAGGTTGGACATGTCGGCGGTCTTTGCCATCGCGTCGGTCAGATTGTCGCGACCATCCGCATCCGCACCGAGCTGGCCGAGAGTCGCATTCAGCACGCCCTGCTGCGACTTGATGTCCTCATAGAGCTTGTCGCGCTGCTGTGTGTTCGTGATGCGCAGGAAGTCATCCATGGAACCATAGAGGTTCTTGAACCCGGTCAGGGACTGCAGGACGCTGTTGGAGATCTCCATGCGGCCCTGAAGCAGGCCCGACGCATAAAGCCCGGTAAGGCCCACGGCGGAAATGCTGATGACGAACGGCAGGACGAATATCAGAACTTTCGTCTTGATGTTGAAACGCGACAATATCTTGTCAATGAACATTTTGGCCCAGACCTCTCACACACCGCTCCCCCGTCGACGCCGCCTCGGCGCTGACCGGATGTATAATCATCATTCTTGAAATATCAGCAGGCGGGGTTCCCGAGTATAAGTCGGGAAGCAATCATTGCTTCGGCTCCAGCTTGCAGTAGAGCGCCCCAAGAAATCGACAGGGATTGTCGGCGTGATTAATTAATTTTCAGATAAGGATGTAGTGTGACCCGCAGCATACAATCGAACGCTGAAAAGCGGAGGGAGAGATCTATCTCTGTGCGCGAGCCAAGGCTGCCGTTCGACGACGGCCAAGAGCAATGTGGCGGCTGAAATCAGAAGCCGCGTACGGTAAGGTAGGCGATGCAAGCGGCAGTAACGCCGGTCGCCAACATCAACAGTCTTGCCGCCAAAAGCTTGGCATTGTCACGGGTCTGAGCGATTGCAATGGCGCGAGCGCGACGATGTGTTCTGTTCATGAGTATATTCCCATTTTCGCACTGACACGATAACCGGCAAATGGTGCTTTCGGCAACTGCCAATGTATTCACTGATAATGTAGGAAAGGAAAACGCGAGAAACAGAGGCCGGTTCCATTTTCTCAAGGCGCCGACAAGGCCTTGAAACGGCAGTTCAAGCCGCTTCGCCGGCTACATGCCCGGAGGCCCACGCCCATTGGAAATTATAGCCGCCGAGCCAGCCGGTCACGTCGACGCATTCGCCGATGAAGAACAGGCCGGGATTGGTTTTCGCCTGCATCGTCCGCGAATCGAGGCAAGCCGTGTCGATGCCGCCGAGGGTCACTTCGGCGGTGCGATAGCCTTCCGATCCGGAAGGTTTGACCGGCCAGGACTGGATAGAAGCCGCGAGCTGCTGCAGGCGTTTGTCCGACAGATCGGCCATGTTGCCGGAAATGCCCTCGCTCTCGACAATGTGCTGAGCCAACCGTTTCGGCAGGATTTCCGCAAGCGCCGTCTGCGCAGATTGCCGGCCATTGACCTGCTTGGCCTTCTTCAGCAGTGCGAAAATGTCGATATCGGGCTCGATCGCGACGGTGATGTCCTCGCCTTCCCGCCAATAGGAGGAAATCTGCAGAATGGCGGGGCCGCTGAGGCCGCGATGGGTGAAGAGCAGGGCCTCGCGGAATGCCGTCTTGCCGTGGCGGATCTCGGCGGGGGCAGCAATGCCCGACAACGGAGCCAGACGCTGAAGCAATTGCGGATCGAGCGTCAGCGGCACAAGGCCCGGCCGCGTTTCGACGACAGGCACGCCGAATTGCTCGGCAATGCGATAGGCAAAACCTGTCGCGCCCATCTTCGGGATCGACTTGCCGCCCGTGGCGACGACCAGCGAGGATGCTTCGAAGGCGCCTTCGGATGTGCTGACACGATAGCCGCCCGCCTTCTGCTCGATGCCGCTGATCTCCGTTCGCAGTCGCAGTTGCGCACCGGCCACGCGCATCTCGTCGGTCAGCATGCGGATGATATCCTTGGCGCTATCATCGCAGAAGAGTTGGCCGAGCGTCTTTTCATGCCAGCCGATGCCATGGCGCTCGACCATGGCCAGAAAATCGGCAGGCGTGAAACGCGCCAGCGCCGATTTGGCGAAATGCGGATTGGCGGACAGGAAGTTCTTCGGACCGGCATGGATATTGGTGAAATTGCAGCGGCCGCCGCCGGAAATGCGGATCTTTTCGCCGGGTGCGGCGGCATGATCGAGCACGAGAACGGACCGACCGCGCTGGCCGGCGCGGATGGCGCACATCATGCCGGCAGCGCCTGCGCCAAGGACGATCACATCATATCTGCCGGTCACGCTTCAGCCCTTTATTCTTCGCCGCGCTCTCTCGTCATTTTTCCATCATACGGCGAAAGTCCCAGCGGTTTTCCCCCTCGCCAATTGGCAAACTGCAGTTATGATGCACTCACCGATCAACCCAAATACGGTGTTTTATGCCCGCGAGAAAGACCCCGCTGAAAGCTTCCATACCCGTCTCGAAAGCACCAATAGTACCCCCCAGTCTGAGATCGGCACGCGGCGTGGCAAACTGGAAGGAAGCGGCGCAATGGTTACGGGCACGCGGGATCGAGGACATAGAATGCATCACGCCGGACCTTGCCGGCGTGCCGCGCGGCAAGATGATGCCGACCTCGAAATTCACCTCCAACACGTCGCTGGCACTGCCCTCGGCGATCTATCGACACACGATCTCCGGCGAATATCCGGAAGAGACCGAAAGCTTCCGCTATGAGCCGCGCGACAACGACCTGAAGCTGGTCCCCGACCTGTCGACGCTGTCGGTCGTGCCCTGGGAAACGGATCCTACCGCGCAGGTCATCTGCGATATCGTCAATTCCGAGGGACAGGAAGTCTCCTATACGCCGCGCAACGTGCTGAAGCGCATCATGGGGCTCTATCGTAATCGCGGCTGGAAGCCGGTGGTGGCGCCGGAAATCGAATTCTATCTCGTCGCCAAGAATGACGATCCGGATTATCCGTTGCACCCGCCGAAGGGTCGTTCCGGCCGCTCGATCCTCGGCGGCCAGGGCTATTCGATCGCCGGCATCAACGAGTTCGACGAGCTGATCGACGACATCTATCACTTCTCCGAGAAGCAGGGCCTTGAGATCGATACGCTGATCCATGAAGAAGGGCCGGCGCAGCTGGAAATCAACCTGCGCCATGGCGACCCGATCGAGCTTGCCGACCAGGTGTTCATGTTCAAGCGCACGATCCGCGAGGCGGCGCTGAAGCACGGCATCTACGCGACCTTCATGGCCAAACCGATGCAGAGCCAGCCGGGCTCGGCGATGCACATCCATCAGTCTGTCGTGAACATCGAGACGGGCAAGAACGTCTTCACCAATCCGGATGGCAGTCCCTCGCCCGAATTCTTCCATTTCATCGGCGGCATGCAGCGCTTCGTGCCGAATGCGCTCGCCATGCTGGCGCCCTATGTGAACTCCTATCGCCGGCTGGCGCCGAACATGTCCTGCCCTGTCAACAATGCCTGGGGCTACGACAACCGTACCACGGCTTTCCGCGTGCCAATCTCCGATCCGCAGGCGAGACGTGTGGAAAACCGGCTGCCGAGCTCGGATGCCAATCCCTATCTGGCGCTCGCCGCTTCGCTTGCGTCGGGCCTTCTCGGCATTATGAAGCAGGTGGAGCCGACGGCGCCGACCGAGGATTCTGCCAACGAAGGCTCCATCGACCTGCCGCGCGGTCTCCTCGAAGCCATCGCACTGATGGAAGACGAGCCGGCCTTCGAAGAGGTCTTCGGCCAGGATTTCATCGGTATCTATGCCGGCGTGAAACGCGGCGAGTTCGAGACTTTCATGCAGGTGATCAGCCCGTGGGAGCGGGAATTCCTTCTGCTCAACGTGTGAGGGAGATCGCCCATGACATTGCAGGAAACTTGGCAGAGCCCGATTGCTCCAGGCCTTTCCTTCTACCAGGCGACCGTCGGCCAGCGTCCGATCTATCCGAAGCTCGACGGCTCGCGCCGCGCAGATGTCGCGATCATCGGCGGTGGCTATACCGGCCTTCAGGCCGCCTACAACCTCGCCAAAGGCGGTGTCGACATCACTCTGATCGACGCCAACCGCTTCGGCGACGGCGCCTCCGGCCGTAACGGCGGCCAGCTCGGCACCGGCCAGCGCTGGTGGCCCGAAGAGCTCGAAGAGAAGATTGGCTATGAACGCTCCAAGGCCCTCTTCGATCTGGCCGAAGATTCCAAGCGGCATCTTCTCGATTTCGCGTCCGAGCATGGCATCGACATCGATTTCCTGCCCGGCCAGATGAATGTCACGCATAAGCGCAGCTACAAGCGCGACTATATGGACAGTGCGGAGATCGCGGCGACCCGCTACGGCTATCCGCATATGACCTTCATGGATCAGGCCGAAACCCAGGAGAGGTTGGGTTCGCAATTCTATCTCTATGGCGTCCGGGATATGGGCACGGGTCATATCCACCCGCTGAAGCTGCTAATCGGCCTTGCCCGCGTCGCGGCTGAGGCCGGTGCGTCTCTCTTCGAAATGACCAAGGCGAAGGGTTTTCGGCAGGCCGGCGCCAAGACGATCATCGAAACGGATGGCGGCGAGATCACCGCCGACCGCGTGCTGATCGCCTGCAACGGCTACATTGGCAATCTGGAGCCGGTGACGGCAAGTCACGTCATGCCGATCCGCTCCTTCATCGGCGCGACCGAACCGCTCGACCGCTTTCCGCAGGTTCTTCCCGGCAACGAGGCGGTGGCCGATTCGCGATTCGTCGTGCGCTATTTCCGCAAATCGAGGGATGGACGCCTGCTGTTCGGCGGGCGCGAGGCTTATACATCAGACAATCCGCGCGACATAACGCAGCACATCCGCCGGCAAATCACCGAAATCTATCCAGCTCTCGGCGATATCAGGATCGATTATGCCTGGGGCGGTTCGGTCGGCATCACCATGCCGCGCCAGCCCTTCGTGCGCGAAGTCATGCCGGGCGTGACCTCGATCGGCGGCTATTCCGGCCATGGGGTGATGCTGTCAAATTATTGCGGTAAACTCTATGCGAAAACGGTTCTCGGGAATGCGGACGAGCTTCATCTCTTCAAGGAGCTGAACATTCCGCCCTTCCCCGGCGGTGCGCGCATGCGGGCGCCTCTGTTGTTCCTGGCGCTCTCGTGGTTTGCGTTGCGCGACAGGTTTTGAAAACCGGAAGATGATTTCTTCCGCCGGCAATCCGCTCTAAAAAGCGCATCTGAATTTTGCGATGCACACTGGCCTTTTTAAATCGATTAGATTAAAAGGGGCCTCAACCAAGACCGATTGAGAGATAGCTCATGAGCAGCCAGATCATTCCCGTTGAACCATTTGATTATGTCGTTTTCGGCGGCAGCGGCGACCTTGCCGAACGCAAGCTCCTGCCCGCTCTTTACCATCGTCAGGTCGAAGGTCAGTTTTCCGAGCCAACCCGCATCATCGGCGCTTCGCGCAGCGCGCTTTCCAATGAGGAATATCGCAAATTTGCCGACGCCGCCCTCAAGGAACACCTGAAGAAGGGCGAATATGACGACGCCGAGGTCAAGAAGTTCCTCGCTCGTCTGTTCTACGTACCCGTTGACGCCCGCAGCGACGCCGGCTGGGATCAGCTCAAGAAGATCCTGGACGAAGGCAAGGAGCGCGTGCGCGCCTTCTATCTCGCCGTCGCTCCGGGCATCTTCGGCGACATCTCGCAGAAGATCCACGATCACAAGCTGATCACCAAGCAGACCCGTATCGTCGTCGAAAAGCCGATCGGCCGCGACCTTGCATCCGCCCTGCAGCTGAACGACACGATCGGCAAGGTCTTCAAGGAAGAGCAGATTTTCCGCATCGACCACTATCTCGGCAAGGAAACGGTGCAGAACCTGATGGCGCTGCGCTTTGCCAATGCGCTCTACGAGCCGCTATGGAACGCCAATCATATCGACCACGTCCAGATCACCGTCGCTGAATCGGTCGGTCTCGAAGGCCGCGCCGGCTACTACGACACCGCCGGCGCCCTGCGCGACATGGTACAGAACCACATCCTGCAGCTGCTTTGCCTGACCGCGATGGAAATCCCCTCCTCGATGGATTCGGAAGCCGTTCGCGACGAGAAGCTGAAGGTGCTGCGCGCGCTGAAGCCGATCGACGCTTCCAACGTCGAGCAAGCAACGGTTCGCGGTCAGTACCGCGCCGGCGCCTCGGCAGGCGGTCCGGTCAAGGGCTACCTCGACGAACTGGAAGGCGGCGTTTCCAACACCGAAACCTTCGTCGCCATCAAGGCCGAAATCGGCAACTGGCGCTGGGCTGGCGTTCCCTTCTACATCCGCACCGGCAAGCGTCTTGCCGGCCGTATGTCGGAGATCGTCATCACCTTCAAGCACATTCCCCACACCATCTTCGATCAGGCTGCCGGCCGCATCGTCGCCAACCAGCTCATCATCCGCCTGCAGCCGGATGAAGGCGTCAAGCAGTCGCTGATGATCAAGGACCCAGGCCCGGGCGGCATGCGCCTGCGCAACGTCTCACTCGATATGAGCTTCGCGTCTGCCTTCAACGTCCGTAATCCGGATGCCTACGAGCGCCTGCTGATGGACGTCATCCGCTCCAACCAGACGCTGTTCATGCGTCGCGACGAAGTCGAAGCCGCATGGGAATGGGTCGACCCGATCCTCAAGGGTTGGGAAGAAGCCAGCCAGCAGGTGCAGGGCTACACGGCAGGCACCTGGGGTCCGAGCCAGGCTATTGCGCTTATCGAGCGTGACGGCCGCACCTGGCATGACGATATCTAATCTGGGACGATAACGATGACAGCGAATATGCATGCTTTTGCCAATGGTGCCGAACTCGCCGGCAAGCTCGCGGACAAGGTGGCCGAGACCCTCTCGATCGCCGTCGCGACGCGCGGCTCCGCAAGCATCGCGGTCTCCGGTGGCTCGACGCCGAAGGCCTTCTTCCAGGCGCTGTCATCGCGCTCGATCGAATGGGGCAAGGTGACGATCACCCTCGTCGACGAACGCTTCGTGCCGGCGGACAATCCGCGTTCGAACCACCTGCTCGTTCAGGAAAACCTGCTGAAGGACAAGGCGGCAGCCGCCAAGTTCCTTCCGCTCTATCAGGCTGCGGCCTCTGTCGAAGAGGCTGCAGTTATCGCCACGGAAGAAACCAAGGCTATCGGCCATCCCTTCGATGTCGCCATTCTCGGCATGGGCAATGACGGCCACACCGCCTCCTTCTTTCCCGGCGGCAGCAATCTCAAGACCGCACTCGATCCGAACACCCCGCGCGGCATCATCACGATGGAAGCGGAAGGTGCCGGTGAGCCGCGGCTGACATTCACTTTCTCCAGCCTTCAGGATGCCCGATTGCTGGTGCTCCATATCGAGGGAGAAGGAAAGAAAGAGGTTCTCGCCAAAGCCGAAGCGGCGGGCGAGGAAACCGAGATGCCGATCCGCTCCATGCTGCGGCGGGCGGCTTCCCCGGTCGAGATTTATTGGGCTCCCTGACACGGCCGACAGGCCTCGTCATCGAACCCTGAATGACACAGCAACCTATGCTGCGCCATGTGCCCTTGCGGGCGCAGCGACAAAGCATTGACTTTTGGACCCCCCGCGCCACGCCCCCACCGAGATAGATCTTCGGGCATTGCGCAGAACAGACGGAGGCAGATCGACCATGGCCGCTGACGCCCGCATTTCCAAGATCACCGCACGCATCGTCGAGCGCTCGAAGCCGACGCGCGAACGCTATCTGGACCGCCTGCGCAATGCCGCAACGAAGGGCGCGCAGCGCTCCGTGCTTGGCTGCGCCAATCTTGCGCATGGCTTCGCCATCTGTTCCCCCTCCGAGAAGGATGCGCTGGCCGGAGACCGCGTGCCCAATCTCGGGATCATCACCTCCTACAACGATATGCTCTCGGCACATCAGCCCTTTGAGACTTATCCTGCGATCATCCGCGAGGCGGCGGCGCAAGCGGGCGGTATCGCCCAGGTGGCTGGCGGCGTGCCGGCCATGTGCGACGGCGTCACGCAGGGCCAGCCCGGCATGGAGCTCTCGCTCTTCTCGCGGGACCTGATTGCCATGTCGGCTGCCGTCGGCCTGTCGCACAATATGTTCGATGCGGCCGTCTTCCTCGGCGTCTGCGACAAGATCGTTCCCGGCCTCGTCATCGCCGCTCTCTCCTTCGGCCATCTGCCTGCCGTCTTCATCCCGGCCGGCCCGATGACCTCGGGGCTGCCGAACGACGAGAAGTCACGCGTGCGCCAGCTCTATGCCGAAGGTAAGGTCGGCCGCGCCGAACTCCTCGAAGCGGAATCGAAATCTTATCACGGCCCCGGCACCTGCACCTTCTACGGCACGGCCAATTCCAATCAGATGCTGATGGAGATCATGGGCTTCCACATGCCAGGCGCCTCCTTTATCAATCCCGGCACGCCGCTGCGCGAGGCTCTGACGCGCGAGGCGACCAAGCGCGCACTCGCCATCACCGCCATGGGCAATGAATTCACGCCGGCCGGCGAGATGATCGACGAGCGCTCGATCGTCAACGGCGTCGTCGGCCTGCATGCGACCGGCGGCTCGACGAACCACACAATGCACATCGTCGCCATGGCTCGCGCGGCCGGCATCGTGCTCACCTGGCAGGATATTTCCGAGCTTTCCGACATCATCCCGCTGCTTGCCCGCGTCTATCCGAACGGGCTTGCCGACGTGAACCATTTCCATGCTGCCGGCGGTATGGGCTTCCTCATCAAGGAACTTCTGAAGAAGGGGCTGCTGCACGACGACGTGCGCACCGTCTACGGCCACGGCCTCGAGAGCTACTCCATCGACGTCAAGCTCGGTGCTGACGGCAATGTGGTGCGCGAGCCAGCCCCGGACAAAAGCCACGACCCGAAAGTGCTGGCAAGCATCGACACGCCCTTCCAGAGCAATGGCGGCCTGAAGATGCTGCGCGGCAATATCGGCAAGGCGGTCATCAAGATTTCTGCCGTCAAGCCGGAGCGCCACATCATCGAAGCGCCGGCCGTGATCTTCCACGACCAGCTCGAGATGCAGCAGGCCTTCAAGGACGGCAAGCTGAACCGCGATTTCGTCGCCGTCGTCCGCTTCCAGGGACCGAAGGCCAATGGCATGCCCGAGCTGCACAAGCTGACGCCGGCACTCGGCGTGCTGCAGGATCGCGGTTTCCGCGTGGCTCTGTTGACCGACGGCCGCATGTCTGGCGCATCGGGCAAGGTCCCGGCCGCCATTCATGTGACGCCGGAGGCCGTCGACGGCGGCCCGATCGCCCGCATCCGGGAAGGCGACATCATCCGCATCGATGCGATCGCCGGCACGCTGGAAGTCCTCGTCGATGCCGCCGATATGGCGGAGCGGGAGCCCGTGGTCGCCGATCTCTCGGAGAATGAATTCGGCATGGGCCGCGAGCTCTTCGTACCGTTCCGCCACGCCGCGGGGCCGGCGGATCAGGGCGCAAGCGTCCTGTTCCGCCACTGAGATTATCCGCTGGATTTCGGCAGGGCGGCATTGAAGGCTGATCAAGGAGCTTTCGATGCCATATTTCCTGCTTCCGGCGGAGCCTTGTCCGTCCATGCCGGCGGAAGGCCGAGGCGTGCTCCCACAAAGCCCGTTACGCCCGGTGACTTCCCGAACGCCTTGCAGGCCTCATACTTGGGCGCGCGGCCGACGAGGGCCGCCAATTTCGCCTTGGAAGGGAACGAGGGCGCCGCGCCGAACGGCGTCTTGCCCTTGACCAGCATCTTGCTGAAATCGCCGCCGAATTTGGCGGCGAGGCTATAGGCATCCCCTTCCTTGGCGATGGTGCCCGAATCAAAGAATGCGTTCGCGCCACGTCCCCAGATCATGACAGCCTTCTGTACGCCTTGGGGATTGAAAGCCTCCGCCTCGAGCGAGAGGCTGCCCATGCCGATCGGAATACGCGGAACCGGAACCGGTACACCCGGCAGCAATACGCTCTTGCCCACAGACGCAACTTTCGAAACTCCGACGGCGGTGGCATTCGTTGCCCTGACCTGTGTCACGACGGCGCGGACGGTCAAATCCGCTGGCTCGGACAGACCGACGACGGCAAAGCGTTCGCTCAATCCGGAACAAAGCGCCCTGTCGACGGCATTGGTGACGAGATCGCGCTGTTTGGGTGTAAAGGCGGCGTTTTCGGCGCGCATGGAAAAAGCCGTGGGAATGATCTTCACGGTTTTGGCCGCAAAAACATCGTCCTTGCTCACCCTCAGAAGCGAGTGTGCGACCAACCCGTCCGATCGGGCCAGGCCATCATAAGATCGCAGGGATCCCGCCCGATCCAGCGGCGCGGCGGCACAGCCCCCTAGCACGCTCAACAGCAGAGCCATCGAGCAAATATCGCGCCTCCGACGGCTTTCGGCGGCATATGGACCACAGGTCTTACTTCCATCGTGATTTGAGATTGCATTGGCTGCCATGGATGTTTGTGCTCCTGCACCGGGTTATGAACATCAGCATCAACATTAAATATCGCACTGAGTGTAATATTAATATCGGCCGATTTGCGGCAATCGGGGAGCGAAGCGGAGAATTTATTTCACCAGAGATTGAGACCACAGAGAAGGAGCCACGGGGCATGCGCCAGATTTGAGCGGCGTTGCGACTCATGCCAAAATGATCCAATGCACGATGCACCATCCAAGCCGGAAGGCCTGCGCCAACAGAAGCGCCGCGTGACCTTTCAACGCATAGCGGACGTCGGAATGAAATCCTTTCTTGAGAAAGGTTATCAGGAAACGACAATCGAGGAGATTGCGGCAGCAGCCGGGATTTCCCGCCGGACTTTCTTTTATTACTTCAAGAGCAAGGACGATATTCTTCTGGCGCATCAACGCCGATATATGGATGCGCTGCGGACTGGCATCATGGAGAGTGCCTCAGCCGGGCGCCCCCTAGAGGTCGTCCATCAAGCCACCCTGGGACTTGTGGTCCGTATCGAGGCGGAAGCGCCTCGGCTTCTGGAGACTGCCAAGCTTTTACGTCAAAGCGAGATCTTGCGCGCCCGCGCACGAGGCAACTCTTTGGAGCTCGAGCAAATCGCCTACCAAGCCCTGTGCGAATTGTTTCCGACGAAGGACCCAGACGGTCTACGGCTGGTTTCGATGATCGCAGTCAGTCCGCTGCGCCTGTCGGTCGACAAATGGTTGCGGGAAAATGGCAGACTGCCGCTGATCAAATATCTTGAGGATGCGCTCGAAAAATGGCGGACGGAAATCTGAACCGTCTGCCGTACGGATCGCTATGCCCGTTTCTTGTGGCCGTCGATCAGGCGCGGATATCGAGCACGCGGTTCTTATGGGCCGGATGCGTGCTGTAGACGAAGATCTTGTTCATTTCCTTCTCGGTGAGAAGACGCAGGAAACGAACTTCGACGGTGTTGTTGGAGAAGACCTTCATCAACACGCAGCCGATCTTGGTAATGCGCGCGTCGGGGATATCCAGATAGAATTGCTTCGGCAGATTATACTGGGTGAGGATCGCGAGAACCGCACTGCTCTGCGAGATACGAATAATATCGCAGCGGCGGGACGCAAGGTTCATCACACCCTTTTCGGTGTATTCGAGGCGCGCCGCATTCATCGTATCTTCCATGCGGAACCGCACCTCGCGGTCATACATGAAGGATTCTTCTTTGTTGAGGAAATGCTGACCCGAATTAGCTCTGCCGAACGCGGCCATCTTAGTAGACCCCTGAAGTATATTATGGAGGGAGACTATCAGTCGGTCTTTAACAGAAGGTTTGAACGCGCCGGCCCAAGATGAATTTTGTTATTCACCTTTGTTTGAGCCGGCGACGCTCCCGTAAGCCACTACTTGCGATAGGAATGGCCGCTGGCATCGAACAGATGCAGCTTCTGCCGGTCGGCCGTAAAGCGCATCTTCTGCCCGCGATGAATATCGGCAATGCCGGGAATCTTGACGATAATCGGCTCTCCATCGACCAGACCTTCGAGATAGAGCTGGGTCACTTCGCCGAGCGCCTCGACAATGGAAACCTCGCCTTCGAAGAGATAGTCGTCACCGGTCGCGACACGCAGGTCTTCCGGACGCACCCCGAAGCTCGCCGTCTTGCCCTTCTCGTCGGCCGTCGTCGGAACATCCAGCGTCACGGCCTTGCCGCCCGTCAGCGTCACGGTGGTCGTCGAGCCGGTTTCGGTTACCGTCGCCGGGATGATGTTCATGGCGGGCGAGCCGATGAACTTGGCGACGAACAGATTGGCCGGGCGCTCGTAAAGCTCGAGCGGTGCACCGACCTGTTCGACGCGGCCGGCTGACAGCACCACGATGCGATCGGCCAGCGTCATGGCCTCCACCTGGTCGTGGGTGACGTAAATCATCGTCGTCTCTGGCATCGACTGGCTGAGCTTGGCGATCTCGATGCGGGTCGCGACACGGAGCGCGGCGTCGAGGTTCGACAGCGGCTCGTCGAACAGGAAGACCTTCGGATTGCGGCAGATGGCGCGGCCGATGGCGACGCGCTGGCGCTGACCACCCGAAAGTGCCTTCGGCAGACGCTCCAGATATTGCGTGAGTTGCAGGCTCGCTGCCGCCGCCCTCACGCGACGGTCGATCTCCTGCTTGCTTTCGCCGGCGATGCGCATGCCGAAGGCCATGTTGTCGTAGACCGTCATATGCGGGTAGAGCGCGTAGGACTGGAAGACCATGGCAATGCCGCGCCGCGACGGCGGCACCTCATTCACCTTCTGCCCGGCGATCATCATATCCCCGGCCGTGATGCTCTCCAGGCCGGCGATCATCCTGAGCAAGGTGGACTTGCCGCAGCCGGAGGGGCCGACGAAGACGATGAATTCGCCTTCGTTGATCTCCAGATCGATGCCGTGCAGCACATGCACGCTGCCGTAGGATTTCTTGATATCCTTCAGAACAAGTCCCGTCATTATGCTTCCTCCTCCCAAAGGTCAGGCAAGACGCGCGAAGTAGGCGCCCCAGGCCGGAATATCGATCTTGTTGCCGTAGTTGTTGCTGGTAAATCCGTGTCCCGTCAACGCCTGCCAATTGCCATCAGGCAGGGCTGCCAGCGTTTCGACAGGGCTCATGTTGAAGACGCAGAGAATGGTCTCACCGGCATAAGTGCGGGTGTAGATCAGCACGTCGCCCTGCGGCTCCGAAAAGGCAATCTCGCCCTTGGCGAAGGCCGGATGCTGCTTCCGGAAGGCGAGGAAGCGACGGTACTGCTCCAGCACCGAATTTTCATCGCCCTGCTGGACGCTGACGGCGCGCAGAATATGCTCGACCGGCACCGGCAGCCAAGGTTTGACGGTGGAAAAGCCTCCCTGCGCCACCTGGCTGTCCCAGACCATCGGCGTACGGCAACCATCTCGCCCCTTGAATTCCGGCCAGAACTGGATGCCATAGGGGTCCTGCAGGTCCTGATAGGCGAGATCGGCTTCCGTCAGCGCCAGTTCCTCACCCTGATAGAGGCAGACGGAGCCGCGCAGGGTCAGCAGCAGCGCCGCATAGAGCTTGGCGAAAGCATCGCGGTCCGCCACCAGATTGCCCCAGCGGCTGACATGGCGCACGACGTCGTGGTTGGAGAAGGCCCAGCACGCCCAGCCTTCTGGAGCAGCCGTGTCGAAGTCGTTCATCACCTCTTCGACGCGATCCGGCGACAGTGCATCCGGCGCCAGGAATTCGAAGGCGTAGCACATATGCATCTTGTCGCCGCCGGAGGTGTATTCGCCGACGATTTCGAGGCCACGCTGGCTGTCGCCCACTTCGCCGACGGCGGCAATCGCCGGATATTCGTCGAGGACGGCACGGAAGCGCTTCAGGAATTCCAGGTTCTCGGGACGATTCTTGTCGTAGAGATGCTCCTGGAAGTTATAGGGATTGACCGCCGGCGCGGTGGAGGCGTTGCGGCGCGAGGGCTCCAGCGCCGGGTTGTCGCGCAATTCCTTGTCGTGGAAGTAAAAATTGATGGTGTCAAGGCGGAAGCCATCGACGCCGCGATCGAGCCAGAAACGTACGACGTCAAGCAAGCGATCCTGCACCTCGGGATTATGCAGGTTCATATCCGGCTGCGAGGTCAGGAAGTTGTGCAGGTAATATTGCATGCGGGTCGGATCCCACGCCCAGGCCGAGCCGCCGAAGATCGACAGCCAGTTGTTGGGCGGCGTGCCGTCCGGCTTGGCATCGGCCCAGACGTACCAGTCGGCCTTGGGGTTATTCTTGCTCGAACGGCTCTCGACGAACCAGGGATGGCGATCCGAGCTGTGCGACAGCACCAGATCGATCATCACCTTGATGCCGAGACGATGAGCTTCCGTCACCATCGCATCGAAATCGGCGAGCGAACCGAAGATCGGATCGACGTCCTCGTAATTGGAGACGTCATAGCCGAAATCGCGCATCGGCGACGTGAAGAACGGCGAAATCCAGATCGCATCGACGCCAAGCGATGCGACATGCGGCAGGCGGACGGCGATGCCCTTGAGATCGCCGATGCCGTCGCCGTTGGAGTCCTGATAGGAACGCGGATAGATCTGATAGATCACGGCGCCGCGCCACCAGTCCTTGTCAACTTCCGAAGCCGATTGAAGAGCAATGCTCATGCTGAATGGGTCCTGTAGTAAGTACGTGTTTTTGAATCAGCCCCCCTTCACCGACCCGGCAAGCAGACCGCGCACGAGATAGCGCTGCAGACCAAAGAAGACGAGGAGTGGGATAAGGATGGTGACGAAGGCCGAGGCCGTCAGGATTTCCCAGTTGCCGCCGCGCGAGCCGAGCAGCGCGTTGAGGGCGGCCGTGAGCACGAGGTGATCCTTGTCGGTGCCGAGGAAGACCATCGCGATCAGAAGGTCGTTCCACACCCAGAGAAACTGGAAGATCGCGAAGGAGGCCAGTGCCGGGAATGACAGCGGCAAGATAATCTTGACAAAAATGTCGAAATCGCTGGCGCCATCGACGCGGGCGGATTCGATGATTTCCTTCGGCAGGCCGGCAATGTAATTGCGCAGGAGATAGATGGCGAGCGGCAGACCGAAGGCCGTGTGCGCCAGCCAGATGCCTGGATAGGTCTTCGACGGCACGCCGAACATCTGGCCGATCTCGTTATAGATGCGCAGGAGCGGAATCAGCGACATCTGCAGCGGCACGACGATCAGGCCGACGACGAGCGCAATCAGAATCGCGCGACCTGGAAACTCCATCCAGGCAAGCGCATAGGCCGCAAAGGCAGCGATCAGGATCGGAATGACCGTCGCGGGAATCGTTACCGTCAGCGAGTTGATGAAGGACTGGCCGATACCCTCGCCGCCCAGCACGTTGCGATAGTTGTCGAGCGTGAATTGCGGCGGCGTGGCGACCGTCAAATAGACGCGCTTCGCCCGCGCATCAGCTTCGAACGGGCCATTCTTCTGATAGCGATAGCTTCCGTCGGAGTTGATCGTCAGCGTCTCACCATTTTCCAGCGCGGCGGGAGCGCCAGCCTTGTAGGCTGCCGGCTCCTGTACGCGCAGGCCGAAAGACTGGATCTTGCCGCCGCCTTCGACGGCGAGCGTGCCTGATATCACGAAATTTGCGCCGTCCGGCTTTGCCTTATCCGGACCGTCGAGGCGGGCTGCCGTGGTGCGCGACGAGCCGGCAAAGGCCGTCCACCAGCCGGAAGCGACGATCTGATCCTTGTCGCGCAGTGCCGTGACGAAGATGCCGAGCGTCGGCAACAGCCAGATAAGGACGATGAGCAATACCGCGGCGTGAACGAAGATGCGGGCGGGGCCGATGCGACCGAGATTTCCAATCATGTCAGCGCCCCTTCGTTTCTGCGTTTGCACGGCGAATGTTCCAGATCATGATCGGCGTGACCGCGATCATGATGACCAACGCGATGACGGCGCTTCGACCACTGTCGCCGCCGCCGCGGAACATCCAGTTGAACATCAGGTTGGCGAGCACCATCGTGTTCCATTGACCGTTGGTCATGGTGAGCACGATGTCGAACACCTTGAGGACAAGGATGGTGATCGTGGTCCAAACCGTGGCAATCGTGCCCCAGACCTGTGGCACCATGATCTTCCAGAAGATCTGCCAGCCATTGGCGCCATCGATGACGGCCGCTTCGATCGTCTCCTCCGGAATGCCGCGCAGGGCCGCCGAAAGGATGACCATGGCAAAACCGGTCTGGATCCAGATCAGCATGACCATCAGGAAGAAGTTGTTCCAGAACGGAATGGTGATCCAGACCTCCGGCGTGCCGCCGAACAACTGGACGATGGCATTCAGTAGGCCGATCTGCGCGTCGGTGCCGCCACGATATTCATAGATGAATTTCCAGATGACCGAGGCGCCGACGAAGGAAATCGCCATCGGCATGAAGATGACGGCCTTGGCGATGTTGCCCCACCAGATGCGGTCGGTCATGACGGCGATGACGAGGCCGAAGAAGGTGCAGGCGGCCGGAACCACGGCCAACCAGAGAATGTTGTTGAAGATCGACTGGCGGAATTCGGTGTCGTTGAGCGCCCAGAGATAGTTGGCGCCGCCGACGAATTTGCTGCCGTCCGGCCCGTAGAAGGACAGGATGAAGGTCGCGACGACCGGATAGACGAGATAGACGATGAGTAGGAGCAGTGCCGGCCCCAAAAACAGCCAGGGGCGGATGAGGCCACGGCGGCGAAGATTGACAGCCGCCTGATGGACGTCGTCACCCTCCCGCGCCGGGAAAATCACGTCCAGAAACTTGTTGGAGAACCAAAAATAAGCGGCGCAAATGGCAACGCCGAATATCATGGCGCCAATCGCCGATACGATCTGCGAAAACATCCCTTCCCTCCCCGAATTCTTTGCTTTTGTCCATCAGTCGGGCATCGGCCGCGCTGAAGGGCGCGTCGTTATATGCAGTATGGCGCCGCCGGCGAAATGCCGGCGACGGCAGGGCTATGATGTCTTACTTGATGGCGTCCCAGGACTTCTGGATACCGTCGGCTACATCCTGAGCGGACTTGCCGCCGACGAAATCCACCATGCCCGTCCAGAACGAGCCTGCGCCGATCTTACCCGGCATCAGGTCGGAACCGTCGAAGCGGAAGGTGGTCGCCGTGGTCAGAATTTCGCCTTCCTTACGCAGCGTGTCGTTGGCGTAGGCAGCCGTGTTGACGGACTTGTAGGGCGTCAGGAAGCCGGACTGGGCCATCCAGACTTCCTGGGCGATCGGCGTCTGCAGGAACTGGATAAAGGCGCGAGCGGCCTTCGAATCCTTGGTGATGGCTGCCAGCGTGCCGGCACCGAGAACCGGCTTACCGAGTTCAGGATGCGCGGCGCTGGGCGGGAAGTAGAAGAAGTCCGCATCCTGGCCGAGCTTGGTGCCTTCCGGGAAGAAGGACGGGATGAAGGATGCCTGCTTGTGAAGGTAGCACTTCGGTGGGACCGTGAAGAGGCCCTTCGGGCTGTCACGGAAGTCGGTCGAGGCAACGGCCGCAACACCGCCGGCAACATATTTCGGATTCTTTGCAAACTTGCCGAATTCATCGATCGCCGCAACGACCTTCGGATCATTGAACTTCAGCGAGTTATCGACCCAGTGATCATAATCCTGCGGCGTATTCAGACGCAGCATCAGATCTTCCACCCAGTCGGTTGCCGGCCAGCCGGTCGCACCGCCAGAACCGAGGCCGATGCACCAGGGGGTACCGCCATCCTTGACGATCTGATCCGAAAGCTTGATCAGGTCCTCCATGGTCGTCGGAACCTTGTAGCCGGCTTCCTCGAAATTCTCAGGCACATACCAGACCAGCGACTTCAGGTCGGCCTTGTAGGGGAAGGCATAGAAGGCGTCCTTGCCGTCCTTGCCCTTGTAGGTGCCGTAGCCGACCCAGCTGTCGCCGGCGCCGTAATTGGTCTTGACCCAGGACGAGAGATCATCACCGAGCGGCGTTAGATAGCCCTTGCTGGCAAGGTTGGCGAGCAGGCCCGGTTGCGGGAGAATGGCGACATTCGGCGGCGACCCCGCCTGCGTGTCGATGACGATCTGCTGCTCGTAGTTTTCCGAGGACGAATATTTGGCGTTTACGCCGGTCGCTTCGGTGAAGTAGTTCAGGACGCTGGTGAAGAGAGCCTCGTCCTCGCCGCGCCAGGGGCCGAAGATGGTCAGCGTCTCGCCCTTCAGGTCGGCATGCGCCGCCTTGAAGTCGTCATAGCTCTTCCAGTTGAACTTGGAGTCCTGGCCCGGCTGGAACTTCAGATCGGCAGCCATCGCCGTACCGGCCACCAGAGCGGCGGCAGCGACGGTCATCAGAAACATTTTCTTCATGCGGTTGTCCTCCCTAATAACGAAACCCATGAGCCCGGCACAGTTTTGTGCTGCGCGCCCCATTCCTCAAAGCGCTTTGGCTACTCCTGTCATCCATTGAGAGCGGGATAAAGTCAAGCGATTTTCAGATTTCAGCCAGTATACACAGCAATTCTCGCGTTGCAGCATAGAATGCATGTCGATTTTTCACTAATTATCTTGTTTCCCACGCTTCTGCTGCTACATAATTGAAAGCGCTTTGAAAGCCTGAGACTTTTCGGGAGGTTGTCTCGGCATCGTGGCGGCATGCAGTTGGAGGAGCCGAAATACCGTGAATCTGAAACAGCTATCGCACATGCTCGGGCTGTCGCAGACGACAGTCAGCCGGGCATTGAACGGATATCCGGAGGTCAATCGCGAGACTCGCGAGCGCGTTCTCAAAGCGGTTCGGGAAACCGGCTACCGACCGAACAAGGCGGCCCAGAGACTAGCGACCGGCAAAGCCGGCTCAATCGGGCTCGTCATGCCGACCTCACCCGGAAATTCCTCGGATGTGCACTTCTCGGAGTTTCTGACCGGCCTTGGCGAAGAAGCCTTGCGGCACGACTTCCATTTCGTATTGACTCCGGCGGATCCGAATGATGAGGTCGGCGCCTTGCGGCGGCTGGCCGCCAGCGGCAATGTCGACGCGCTGTTCGTCAACTATATGCGCGGCCACGACCCCCGCCTGGAAATGCTGAAGTCGCTCTCCATGCCCTTCCTCGTGCATGGACGATCGATCGGCTCCGAGCCGGACTATCCCTTCCTGGATCTCGACAACGAAGCCGCTTTCTACGATGCCACGAAGCTGCTGCTGCAGCTCGGCCATCGGCGCTTTGCTCTTCTGAACGGCCCGATCTACCTCGATTTCGCCATTCGCCGGAAGAACGGCGTGGATGCGGCCCTCGCCGAACGTGGCCTGGCGCTTGAGGAGGCCTGCACCAGCCATACGCCGATGACGGACGAACAGGGCCTGCTCGCCATGGAACGCATTCTGCAGATGGAAAAAGACAAGCGCCCGACGGCCGTGCTTTGCTCGAGTACGGTGCTGGCGCTCGGCGCCGTTCGCGCCATTAATCAGGCAAAGCTCAGGCTTGGCGAGGACATCTCGATGATTGCCCACGACGACGTGCTGACCTTGCTCAAGCCGGAAAACTTCACCGTGCCGCTGACGACCACGCGCTCGTCCCTGCGAGCCGCCGGTGTGCGCATCGCCGAGCGGCTGATCGGGGAAATCAAGCATACCGAAACATTTCCTGCGCAGGAATTGTGGAAGGCGGAACTGATCGTACGCGCATCGACCGGCGTTGCGCCGGCCGACTGATATCTGTTTAGAATTTCGGCGGCTTCTTACCCGCGGCGCGATGGGCAGCGATGACGGTATTGGCCATCAGCATGGCGATGGTCATCGGTCCGACACCGCCGGGAACCGGCGTGATCGCGGCGGCGACATTCGAGGCTTCACCATAGGCGACATCGCCGACCAGCCGGCTCTTGCCTTCGCCGCGCTCGGGTGCATCGATCCGGTTGATGCCGACATCGATGACGGTGGCACCGGGCTTCACCCAATCGGCCTTGACCATCTCGGGACGGCCGACGGCTGCCACCAGAATATCGGCACCCTTTGCGACGGAGGAGAGATCCTTCGTGCGCGAATGCGCCGTCGTGACAGTCGCATTGGCAGACAGCAGCAATTGCGCCATCGGCTTACCGAACAGGTTGGAGCGGCCAATGACCACCGCATTCAGACCCGACAGGTCCTCGCCATGGATGGAGCGTACCAAAAGCATGGCGCCGGCCGGCGTACAGGAGATCAGCCCGGTTTCGAGATCGCCGGTCGCAAGCTTGCCGGCATTGACCACATGCAAGCCATCGACATCCTTCTCCGGCTTGATCGACTGAATGATGTCATCCGAATTCAGATGCTTCGGCAGCGGCAGCTGTACGAGAATGCCGTGGATGGAGGCATCGTCGTTCAGCGAGGCCACGAGCTTCGCTAGTTCTTCCTGCGTCGTCTCCGCCGGCAGCGTGTGCTGGATGGACTTGAAGCCGCACTCCTTGGCCATCTTGCTCTTGGAGTTCACATAGGCGTGGCTGGCCGGATCGTCGCCGACGATGACGACCGCAAGCCCGGTCTTCACACCGGCCTCCGCCTCAAGTTCCGCCGCCGCAGCCTTCACGGCCTCGATCACCGAAGCTGCTGCTTGTTTCCCGTCGATCACTGTCGTCACGCTCGTCTCCCGATCATGAATTCGCTGGCAATCTACAGGCCATCCGCCCGAGGGAGTTGCCTGCCAACGCCCTATGGTGTCTGAAAGCGGTAATTGCAAGGGAAAACGATGCAGCGCTCAGCCGCGATCCTGATGCCGGCGCACCGCGTAGGTTTCGACTTTGGCACGGAGGGACGCAAGTTCCTGCTGGATGCGGACCCACTCGTCCGCCATATCGAGCTGATCTGCACCATCGGAAACAAAAGCAGCCGATGGCTCCGGCGCGATCGCCGGCAATGATGGGAGCTCCATATCATCGTCATGATGCAAAGCGTGAGCCATCGGCATGATGCTCTCCTCGTCCGCTTGGTCTTCTGCCAGTTCCGCGCTGGCCAGCCACTTGCGCAGGAATATGGCGCAAAGTGCCAGGCCAAACCCCGCGAGGAAGCCGGCAGCCTGATTGCTCGCAAGATGATCATCCAGCGGCGCGGCGGAAGCGACCGCCTGGGACAATACCGTCAGCGGTGGCTTGGCTTCCGACACCGTCATGGCGGCATTCTGCTGGTCCGCCTCATAGTGGCTCTGCGCTGTCGCGACGGCATTCTGGAGCTGTGCGAGACGGCCGAGATCGACATCGCTCCCCGCCTGACTGACGGCAGTCATTTGCGAAGAGAGAGAAGCCTGTTTCTCAAGAGCCGCTTTCACGTCCGCTTCGCTGCTGACGGCCAGACGTTGTAGCTGGCTGCGCATATTGGCCGCAAGATCATCGACGGTGGCCTGCTGTGCAAGCAGGCGAGGATGGCGCGGGCCGAGCTGCACCGAGAGCTGGGTCAGCTGTGATTTGGCGGCGTTGTAACGGCTGCGCAGATCATCAAGTCCCGGCGACGAAAGATCGCCTGACAATGCACCGGTCAGCACCGATGCCAGCGTGGCCGATTTGACGGCCGCGAGACGGGCCTTGGCCGTGCGTACCGCCAGATCGGCTGCCTTTATCTGCGCATCCAGCTGCTGACGCTGCTGCCGGAGCGCTTCCGCCGCAGCAATCCTGTCTTCGCCATAGCGCGCCTTGAATTCGGCAAGGGCGGCGGCGGCGCGATCGAGCTCCTTTCGGCTGCGATCAGCCGCCGTTTCGACCCCAAGCGACGTACCGGCCGCCTTTGCAACAGCGGGATCATAAAGGGAAGCGATAACAAGCCGGTTGGCAATATCGGCCGATCTGGCAGGATCGCCCGACGTAACGCTCAGGCGCAGCAGACCCGTCTGATTATCGATATCGACGGCAATGTCTTTGCGCAGCGTTGCCTGCGCGCGTGACGGCGCGTCGGATGCGTTGCCGCTGCCGGAAAGCAGCTCGACGGCAACCCCGAGAGCGCCTGCGCGACTGCCGGTAAATTCCGGATCGCGGTCAAGCTTCATCCTGGCGACAATGTCGGACAATACGGCTGGCGCGACGAGACGCGTCGCCGCGACATCCAGCAGGGCCTGACGCCCGCGACCTTCGCCCTCCGCATGCAAAACAGCCTGCGACACATAGAGCGGCGGCGGGGCAAGCAGGGTGGGAATAGCCGCCCCCATCAGCGCGGCCGCGGCAATGAAACAGACAGCGCCAAAGCTGAGGGACCAGCGTCCGGCCCGAGATACTTGTTCAACGACAACCGGAGCGGGGGCGACCTGCCGCGGAAGCTCCCCTATGCCTTCAAGCAGATCGGGCACGAATTCCAGCAAATCGGGCGTAGGCTCCGATGCCTGCTCGGATATTTCGCGGCGTTCCGGGCGGTAGACGTGCGAGACATCTTCCGTCTGCTCAGCCGCCGTTCCGATCTCCGGCGATCGTCCTCGACCGGACACCGGATAGGGATCGCCATTCAACCGTCTGCGCAGGATGGCGCGCAGTTCCGCATCGCGCGGGTCGTCGGAGTTGGCAGCGCGTAAGTTCACCGCGCTACCCAAGCCATCATCTTCATCGTAAGGGGAGATATGCCGGACGGATCGCCGCGAAACCTTTTGGGTTTCCGCATCGTCGGGGTGGAATCCGGTCCTGGCTTTGCTTTCAAACATGGAGGGTTATCTCGCGCACATGGTCCGAGACCAATGCAAATGGTTAACCCACTCTAAAATTTCATGCCAAAGAAAGAGTTAACGCCAAGCCCGCAAATACTAGCTTGCTAATTTATTCGGCGGGGCAATACGCCGCTGCGGCAAAGGATGCGGCTCTGCGCGAAGGACGCGCTCCTTGCGACCAAACTGATGCCTGACAACCTGATAGAAGAATAACGGTATGCCCAGCATGTAACGCCGCCAGAGCCTATTCGGCTCCAACACCAGACGAAACAGCCACTCGCTGCGCATCGCACGCACGAGCCTCGGCGCCCGCGGCACCGTCTCGGAAATGAAATCGAACAAGGCGCCGACGGTCAGGACGAGGCGTGCATGCTGCGGCCCGACATGTTCGGCAACCCATTTTTCCTGCAGCGGCGTGCCCATTCCGACGATCAGCACGTCGATCTTCTGGCGGCTGATTTCCGCGGTCACTGCATTGCTCCGCGCCGGATCGAAGAAACCGTCCGATACGACGATGAACTGGTGCCACGGGGCGTGCTGGCGAAATTTCTCCGCTGCCTTCTCGACGACGGAGCGCTTGCCGCCCAAGAGACCGATCCGCCTCGGCCGCTCCATGAATGTCAGCAGCGCGGGCACGAAATCCGTGCCGTTCAGATTGGCCGGGAAAGGTTCGCCATGAGCGACGCGCGATGCGATGTCGAGGCCAACGCCATCGGGAAGAACCAGATTATGCTCAAGGACATTGCGGTAGCTGTCATCGCGCAGCATGACCAGCATGTTATGAGCATTGACGAAGGAGATCGAGGTCTGCCCGACCGGCAGGGATGCAAGCTCGTTGACGAACGTCAGCGCGTCATCCCAGCCCAGATCGCATACCGGCAGATCGAAGATCATGCGGCGCGACGCGACGACGGCAAAATCGGCTACCTGGTTCAATCCAACACCCTCCTGCCCGGCATCGTTAATGCGCATGATGCCGGTACGCATAAAGCCCATGCCCCTCACCGTTCATCGGTGCGGCGACTGGGAGGCATGGCTTGGAGGAGTTTATAGCAAGACAAATCCAACTTTCCGTTAGGAAGGAAGGTTGGATTTGCCGGAAATCAGCAGGGATCTGTTAAGCATATCTGCAGAATGTAAGACATTGCTTACATTCTTGCGTGAATCGACATCTTGCGGCCGGGAAATATCACTCGACCGGCACCTTGTCCTTGGCCGCATCCTGCACGATCTTGACAGGCTTGACCGTTCTCTTGCCCACGCTTTCCCCACCGTGGGTTTCTTCCTTGGAGAGATAGTCAAGCTGTTCGATCAGCACGTCGGCGACGTAATCACCGCCGAGCCGCTCGTTCATCCGCTTCTTCAGATCGGCGCGGAAGGCGGCAACGTCGAAATTCTGTGCATGCGAAATATCGATCGTCTTGTTGCCGATCAACAGCGAAAAGAGCTCATCGGTCGTCAACTCCGGCAGAGGTATCTGAAACGCATTCGCCTTGCCCTTCTCCATCATGAAGGAAATGCGCGTCAGGAAATAGCCGGTCACCTGGCCGTTGGAGATAACGGGGACGTTGATCGACTCGCCCTTGACGAGCTCCTGCTGCGCCTTCTTGGCGTCATCAGGACTGATCGCGGGCGCCGTCGCCACCTGCACCGAAAAATAGACCGAGG
Source organism: Martinezella dioscoreae (assembly GCF_009176305.1). GTDB lineage: Bacteria > Pseudomonadota > Alphaproteobacteria > Rhizobiales > Rhizobiaceae > Rhizobium > Rhizobium dioscoreae. Next base: position 698,439 of record NZ_BLAJ01000003.1, read on the forward strand.
CCAATGTTACGACGCAGACCCACAGGCCGATGATAACGAGCTTGATCATCCGGCCTCACGGACGCGGAATTGCTCCTGCGAGTAGGTGCCGTCCGCATCGACATTCTGCACGGCATTCTTCAAAATCTCGGCGACGGCGCGCACGGCCTCGAGATGAGCCTCGACGCGGCGGGCGTTCAGAACCAGCTTCTTCTTCAGATCATGCAGCTGCTCGATATGGGCGGCGGCAAGATCGGCCGGATCGGTATCGCGAAACAGCATCGACAATTCGTAAAGGCAGCGGCTCTTGTGAGCGTTCGATACCTTGAGATCGAATTCCGGGTCTGTGCCGATCCGGTTGTTCTCATTGTCGATGATCATCTCCAGGCGGCCAAGGACAGACTTGATCCGATAGTCCTGCGACATCATTTCCATGTTTGTTACCTCGCTCATGCTTTCTGGGACGTCAACGAATTCTGGTTGGTGATGCTGTTGTTGCCGTCATTATCGGCATCGGCGGCGGCCAGCGTCTTGCGCTGAAAATCGGTAATCGCACTAAGCGCCATCTTCTTGTCATTCTCATCGGTCGCGGAGTGGATGGCGCCGGTATTGCGCATCTTGTCGACCTGCTCCTTGTACATTTTCTCAGCGATGCCCACGCCGCCATTCTTGGAGATCGTGTCGCCCAACTGCTCGGCCATCATGCCCTTCCAGATTTCGCCGGCGGAACCCTTGCCGTAGAGCGTCTCGCTGCTCGGCAGCATGTTCTTCACGAAGTTCTGCAGCACCATGGACTCGAACTTGCGATAGGCCTGCGGGACCTTGGTCCCAGCCACATGCGTATTGGCGTTGGCGAGGCCCGCCTGGGTGGCGGCGCTGTTCATCGCATCCACCGTCGCGCCGAAGCCATTGCCGTTTTCGGCCAGGCTGGTGGCGGCGAAAGCGGCCCGATTGGCAGCAAGCTTGGCCTGCGCGGCCTCGACATCGGCGGGATTTGCCGCCTTGACGACATCGAGGACCAAATCACTCGGAGGCGAAATAGCCACGTCACGTCTCCTTCTGCTCTCGCATATCCGGAAAATGCGCAGCTCAGCGCCTATCTCAGGACATGTCGAATCAAACTGTTAGAGCAGGTCGGCAACCCAACGCTGCGAATCCCGCTCCATGATCGCGACGATTATTATTTTTGAACCTTGCTGGAGGCTGGCGTTGCGCCGGCGAAACGCTGATCGATGATATCGTAGACGGCATTGTCGTCCGATTCTCGCAATTCGAGCTCGCGCGCATCCTTCATGTGCTCTTCCAGCCTGTCGGCCTTGGTGCGCTCCTGCTGGACCTTCATCTGAATGAGCGTCTGGATGCTTTCCAGCTGCTGATCCCGGATCATCAGGCGGCCGTAACGCTCGGCGTAATGGATCGAGAACGCCATGTGCACCGGATCGACCGAACCGATGGCAACCATGACCCGCTCCATCGCTTCCGTCACTTCGGCGCGCTGCCGGGTCGTATCGGCAAGCTCGTTTTCCGCCATCCGTTCCAGATGGCGCTGCACTGCGACCAGGCGCTTCAGTTTTTCGGAGCGGCTTTTCTCCGCCATCGTCTACCTACCCGCCGGCTGCTTTTGCCGGCCCTGCCCGAATCGGGCTTCTTCATCTGTCCGCCTACGGGCTAATGCCCGTTAAAGACGGTGAGGAACGCACTGGAAAACTGACTGACCAGGGCCGCGATGCTGAGATAGAGCATGAACAGCCCTCCCATCAGCAGATACGGCGTGGAAATGAAATAGATCGGTATCTGCGGTGCCAGCTTGTTGATGAAGCCGATCGAAATCTGGAACATCAGGCCGTAGAGCACGAAGGGGCTTGCCAGCCGCAGCATGATGAAGAAGGTCGTCTCCAGCGTATCCGTAATCGAGATCAGCGCGGCGCGCGGCTCAATGTGGCCACCGAAGGGGATGACCGAATAGGAATCGACCAGCGCCTGCAAAACATAATGGTGAAAATCCATAATGAAGAGAATCATCAGCCCGCAAAAGCTGACGAGGCTGGTGAGCGATGTTTCGTTCGATTCCTCGATGATGTCGGCGCCGCCGGGCGCGTTGAATCCGATCATCATCGATATGACCGTGCCGGTGAATTGCAGGCCCAGCGTATAGATCCTGGCCATCATTCCATACATCAATCCAATGACGGTTTCGGTAAAGATGAGGCCGATATAGTTCGCATCGCCCTTCGACACCTGCGGATAGATCGTGTTCCAGAGCAGCGGCAGGATCGCCATCGTCAGTGCTGCGGAAAGAAGCAGCCTGATCTGCGGGGGAACGCGACCGGAGGAAAATCCCGGGAGGACCATCATGCAGCCGCCGATGCGGCAGAAGGCGACGAACAGCGCCAGAATGGTCCCCTGCGGGTCTGAAATCATGAAATCGAACCTAGAATCTTGATCTCGATCCCCTTGGCCAATTCCACATGCGACAGAACCGGAAGCGTCGCGAACAGGCGTTCGATGATCATGCGTACATAGGAGCGCGTTTCCGGCGACGTGACAAGAACGAAGGGCATGCCCCGGTCCATGTATTCACGGATAACTTTTCCGGCCTGCTCGCTGAACTCTTCCAGGCTGCGCGGGTCGATGTCGAATTCGACGATTTCGCCCTTCTGGTCGCGCTTCAGCGCCTGGTGGAAAATCAGATCCCATTTGCTGCCGAGTCTGAGGACGCGCAGCACGCCGTTATCGGCCAGATCGCCGCAGAGTTGCTGCGCCATGCGTACGCGCACGTGCTCGACGATCTGCTCGGTCTTGCGCACATGCGGCGCGAGTTCGGCGACCGCTTCGAGAATGAGATGCAGGTTGCGGATCGAGACGCGTTCGGCAAGCAACAGCTTCAGCACGGCCTGCAGGCCGGAATAGGACATGTGCGACGAGCAGATTTCGTCGGCGAGCTTCTTGTATTCCGGATCGAGACGTTCGATCAGGATCTTGACGTCCTTGTAGGACAGCAATGCCGGCAGGTTGTTGCGGATGACTTCGCTCATATGGGTGAGCACGACGGAGACGTTGTCGATCGGCTGGAAACCCTCGCGCTTCAGATCCTCGGTAAAGGCTTCGAGAACGGAGACGGCGGGCATGCCGAAAGCGGGTTCGCGAATCTCGTCGCCCGGAACGGTCGGCTTGCGGCCAGAACCGGTGACGACAAGCACTTCGCCGACACGCAGCATGTTGGAGGCGATCGTCGTGCCGTGGATGCGAATCTGATACGACTTGTCGGCAATCGCCATGTCGTCGATCACCTTGATCTCCGGCACGACGAAGCCGTATTGCGTCGCGAACTTCTTACGCATCTTGCCGACGCGGAAGGCGAGCTCCTGGTGAGCGCCGAGCAGGCGGGTGGAGACGATCTTGCCGAGCGCCAGTTCGATTTCGGCAGTCTTCAGAACCGACTTGACCGAATCCTTTTCCATTTCCTTCGTCTGCATCACCTTCTGCTCTTCAGCATCGCGGCGAAGCTTGTTCTCGGCTTCGATCTGGCGCGGAATAAACCAGGCGCCGGCGGCCATCAGGCCGCCAAGGAAAACGAAGGGAAGGAAGGGCATGCCAGGCATGATGGCCAGGATGCCCATGAGAACCGCCGAGACGGCGAGCGCGCGCGGATAGCCGCTCAGCTGATTGACGACGGCCTGGTCGGTAGAGCCGGAGGTGCCGCCGCGCGAAACGAGAAGGCCGGCCGCGAGAGAGACGATGAGCGCCGGCATCTGCGAAACCAGACCGTCGCCGACGGAGAGCTTCACGAAAACGTCGGCCGCCTGTCCGATCGGCATGCCATGACGGAAATAGCCGATAATGATGCCGCCGAAGACGTTGATGCAGGTAATCAGAAGGCCGGCAACCGCGTCACCGCGTACGAATTTGGAGGCACCGTCCATCGCGCCGAAGAAGGAGCTTTCCTCTTCCAGTTCGCGGCGGCGGCGCTGCGCTTCCTTCTCATCGATGAGGCCGGCGGAAAGATCGGCGTCGATCGCCATCTGCTTGCCGGGGATGGCATCGAGAGTGAAGCGGGCGCCCACTTCGGCGATACGGGTCGCACCCTTGGTGATGACGATGAAGTTGATGGTGATGAGGATCAGGAAGACGATCAGACCGATGACGAAATCGCCGGACATGACCAGGCTGGAAAAGCCGGCGATGACGCCGCCGGCGGCATCGTGCCCTTCATAGCCGTGCGAAAGGATGACGCGGGTCGTGGCGATGTTCAGCGCCAGACGCGTCATCGTCGCGATCAGCAGGATCGTCGGGAAAGACGAGAATTCCAGCGGCTTCTTGATCCAGAGCGCCACCATGAGGATCAGCACGGAGAACGCGATCGAGAAAGCCAGTCCAAGGTCGATCAGAAACGGCGGGATCGGCAGGAACAGCACGCACAGGATGACCATGATACCGAGGGCAAACCCGATATCGCGTATGCTGGGATTGGCTTTGGGAAGTGCTATTGCGGGTGGTTGTGCCATCGACCGGTTCCGTCTCTTCATGAGAGGTGGCAAACGGCTGACCCGCCTGCCCTATTGGAACCGACCTCTAAAGGTCGAAGCTTGCGCGAGCATGGCCGTTGCCATTGATGCGCGCGATCCGGAGGCCGAAATGGCCTTCAGACTTATCTTAGAAACCCGATTGGATGCGGGAGAAGACGAGATTGGTGAAGATCGAAATCTGCGCGCCGACGAACGGTGCCGAGATGCCGATCGTGACCATGACGGCGACGATCTTCGGCACGAACGTCAAGGTCGCTTCCTGCACCTGGGTCAGCGCCTGGATCAGGGCGATCACCAGACCGACGACCATGGCGGCGACGACAGCCGGACCGGAAGCCACAAGTACCGTCCAGATCGCAGCCTGGAAAATATCCAAGGCATCGGCTTCATTCATGGCATGTCCACTCCCGGTTCAGCGGCTCCTCATGAGCTGCTGGTCGAATCCGTGCTCGACGAATCGCTGCTGGTGCTACTATCGCTCGACGTGGCCGGCGGATCAATGGTCGTGCCTGCCGGAGCGATCGTAACGCCGGCCTGGATCAGGATCTTGTCGCCGGCATCGGTCTGGGCGATGATGCCGTCCGTGTAGACGGTCACTTCCTTGATCGTGCCCGTCGTCTTACCATCGGCGCTCATGATCTGCTTGCCGATATAGTCCGACGCCTGCGAGATCCATTGGTTCTGCAACACCGTTTCCAGATGCGAGTTCGTCTGGATCTGTTGTTCGACCTGAGAGAAGCTCGCCAGCTGAGAAATCTGCTGGCTGGCATCCATCGGGTCGGTCGGATCCTGGTTCTGCATCTGCGCGATGAGAAGCTGCAGGAAGTCGTTATAATTCAGGTTGGCGCTCGCCGATGCGGCAGCAGCAGTCTTCGAGGAGCTGCTGCTCGTGCTGCTGTTGACGGCGTCTACCGTTGCCATGGAGCAATCTCCCGACGGATGTGCTCGATCGTCGCCGCCGGCATTTCCTGATTATTCAGAATATTGTCTTCGACCGGGTAGAGACCGCGGATCGCCTTCAGCGCATCGAAGGCGCGGCCGGTGGCAACGAGGCCGTCGATGCGCTTCAGCTCGGCCAGCACTTCCTCATTGTGGAAGCACGACAGCAGCATGACGATCGACTTGCGGAACATCGCCGTCGACTGTTCCTTGCCTTCCGGATTGATGAGAATCATCTGCGCGATGAAATAGAGCTGACGCAAGGGCGTCGTTGCGTCCTCCGGCTGGAGCACGTGGTTCTCGAGCAGGAATGTCACATCATTCAGGAATTCCAGAGCAACCTTGCGATCGACGCGCAGGACGGCCCCGTTGATAAAGATCTTTTCCCCGGCTTTAAGCGATATGCGAAGCGTACTTTTCATTTAAGTCCATCCCTGATGATGGTGGTGACATCGATGATGCCTTGATAGTTTTCCGACTGGCGCCGCCTGATCCGTTCGCATTCCTTTAATATCCAGATGGCGATCGAAATCAGATTGGCGCGCAGCTCGACGTTGAGCTGGTTCTCCGGGCTTTTGAGGTCCTCGACAAAGCTTACCCATAGGCGTCGCGTATAGAAGAGAGCCTCGATCGCTTCACGGCCGTATTTCCCCGCATCACGGGCCGCAGAGAGAAGAGCTATCGACCGGTCCAGAACTTGTCGTTCTCGTTCCTTGGCGTCGGCCACTGCATCCTGCATGACTTCCGCATATGAGAACTGATACATTCATGCATCCTTCCTGGTCATTACTTCCCTTTGATCATCAAAGGTAATTTACAAGGCTTAACTGCTGGATCTTTGAAACAATCGTGTAAGCCGTTTCGAGCTGGGTCTCGAGACTGTTGACCTTGGTCGATGCCTCATAAGGATCGACTCCGGTCAAGTCACCGATACTGGTGTTGAGAATAGTCTTCTGGGCATTCAGCGTCGTATTCGCGTCCGACAGTCGCGACTGCGAGAGACCGAGCTGACTTGCCTGGCTGTTCAACCCGTCGATCGACTGGCGCGTATAGCTGATGGCCTGCTGTGTGACGGCATTCACCGCACTTTGATTGAGGCCTGGCGGCGTACCCATCAGCGCATTGGTCACGCTGGTCGCGAGTGCCAGATACCGCATGCCGGACGAATTCGAGTTCGTCGAGGTTTCGATGACTTCCGAATTATTGATGCGGCTCGTCATATTCTGATCGGACGCACTCGACCAGCTCGACCAGCTGCTGTCTGATGTGAACATCGGCGCGACGGTATTGGTGATGAAATCCGTTATCTGGTCGGCTGATATGGTATCTGCAGTTACCCGCGGTGACTGATTTGCCATGTAAGTCGCAAGCTGCGCCTGAATATCCGAGTTCGTTGCCGAGGAATTATCCGTCATCGGCTGGACGTCGGTATTGGTTCCGGCAAAGAGATACTCGCCATTCACCATCGTATTGGCCGATGCAATGACGCTCGACAGGGTCGAGCTCGCCGTCTGCTGCGCCAGGGCAACGCTGCTGCCATCGGTGTTGCCGCTCAGCGCCACAAGCTGGTCCATCAGGTTCTGTGCCTGCGTGCCCATGCCGGTCAAGGCGGTTTGCGACGTCGTCATACGCTGGTTCGCAATGGAATTGCTGCTGAGAATGGAATCGATGCGCGACACTTCCCGCGTCAGATTCACATTGAGCGACGTGCTGCTGCCAAGCGCCACGCCGATGTCGGCATAGACGCCCGTGGTCGCCTCCGTCGAAGCACTCGTCATCTCATTCTGCGCCTGACGAATCGTCTGACGCATGGCGTTCTGAATGGCCGTGCTCGAAATGAAAGAAAGTTTCATGGCTTAGCTCGCAATATCCAGTACAGATTGAAGCATTTCATTGACTGCGTTCAATATCTTCGTTCCAGCCTTGTAGGACTGTTCGATATCCATCATCAGCGTCAGTTCTTCATCGAGATTGACGCCCGTCGCGTTCGAATAGGCGCTCGAGGAGCGCGAGAGAGCAGCAGAGGTATTTTCCCCCGCCGTCGTTGCCGTGCTGCGCTGGCCCTCGAGCCAACCGATGGAGCTCGCCGAATAATCCATGAGCGTGGCATTGGTGTCGGAGCCAGCGGCAGGATCGAACGCCATCTTCGTATTCATGGCAGTGATAAATCCATCAAGCTGGGTGGAATATCCACTGTCGCCGCTGGTATTTACGGTATAGCCGTTATGCACGACACCGCTGCTGTCTTTGAAATTATTGATACCACCATCACGCAACAATGTCGGGTCGCCGCCTTGGGATGTGATTAATTTCGGATTAACAGTTATCGAGCCTGCCATCCCCGCGACCGCGGAAGAGCCCGTTGGAACGCTGCCATCGCTCCAGGTGAACAAGCCTGGTTTGGTCGGCTCGCTGGAGTCGCTATACTTTTCCGCGAAAATCGTGACCAGCCCTCGAGCCATTTCATCAAGCTGTTTCTGGTAGGTCGGCGCAACATCATCGCGGATCTGAAGCGCTGCCTGAAGGGTACCCTGCGCGGTCGTGTTCGCGCCTTGGCCGGGGGTCAGCGCAACGCCGTCGATATAGACACTGTTGCCTGGCCCGGAAGCGTCTGCCGTGTAGGTACTTGTCGGCTGGAACGTCACCGAGCGCGGAATGGTCTCGAACAGGGTCGTCCCGCTCGTGGTGTAAAGCGCCATATCGTTGTTGCCGCGCGTCACGGTTGTCACGCCGACGATCTTCGAAATCTGGTTCAGGATCGAATCGCGCTGGTCCATCGCGTCGGCAAGGGCGCTCGATGTCGGGCCAGCCGTGGTCGTTGCCGATTTCACCGCGTCGTTGGCGGTCTGGAACTGCTTCAGCAGGCTGTTCAGCGTATCGACGTCGGAGCTGATCTGCTTTTCGGCGTCGGTACGGGCGCTCTGCACTGCCGCCGTGGCATTGTTGAGCGATGTCGCCAGGCTCTGGGCCGCATTGATCGCAGATTGCGCCGCCGTCGCATTGGATGGCGATCCCGCATAGTTCTGCATTGCATCCTGAAATGCCGACAGATAAGTCGCCGGCGCGATCTCGTTGTCGTTGCCGCCAAGCGTGGCCGACTGAAGGTTGCTGTAGGCATTCAGCAGCAGCTGCTGTGCCGAATCCGACGAGGCCGAGCTGAGATAGGCCTTCTGTAATGCCGGTTCGCTGCTGCGGGCAATCTGCACCACCTGAGCACCAGCCATATTGGTCGTCACCACCGCCTGACGACGCGAATAATTCGTGTTGTTGGCATTGGCGATATTGTTCGATACGACGCTGCTCTGCGTGCCGGTATTGTTGAATATTGCCTGCGCGTTATTGAGAGCTGTTGTGAGCGACATGACTGACTCGATACCCTATTCGTTTTAGCGCGGCAGATTGGCCGAAGGCGCGCAGGAAGTGTCGGAATAGCCTGTCGGAGCAAGGCCGGCGAAATAGACCAGATTTTCATTGGCAGATGGACGACCACTGGAACGAACCGGAGCCCCCCTCCCGCAAACATGGCGCAAGACGAGAGCACCGTCGCCTGCAGAGATAGCACGGCGAACCGGCGTCACACCGACACAGCCGCCAAAAGCGGCGCCGAGGCGAAGCGCCTGCGCATCCACTTCCGCAAGTGCAGTCTTCATGCTGCCGAAATTCCTCATCTGGAATCCTCGTTATCCTTCATACGACTGAGAGTAGGTGGCGGGCCTTGCGTGAAGCTGTCTGAGAGGACGAAAAACCGATCATCGCGAAAAGCTTCGTCAAGAGCGCCATCGGGCGATCATGCTACGGACTGCTGTGCACCGAAATGGTAAGGAATAACGTACCTTCCGGCGCCGTGCCGATCAGGCAGCCGAAAAGGAACAGGCCCGAGAATCAGCTGATTCTCGGGCCTGTTCATGAGTTTAGTACGGGGATGTACGACCGGAACATCAGCTCCAGTCGATGCAGTAGCCGAGGAAGCGCTTCGAATCGACCGGGTCGAAGCCGAGCTTCTTGCGCAGCTTCTTGCGCAGCTTCGAAATATGGCTTTCGACGACGTTCTCTTCGACTTCCTCGTCGAAGATGCCGTAGATGGCGTTGAAGATCTGGGTCTTCGTCACACGGCGACCGCGATTGGCGATCAAATATTCGAGGATGCGGCGCTCGCGGCGCGGCAAGGCGAATACGGAACCGTTGATTTCCGGATCGCGGCCATCTGCGAAGACGCGAATGGGGCCGATATCGGTATAGTTGCTGATTGCCTTCAAGCGGCGGCGGATCGCCGCGGCCCTGGCAAGAATTTCGCGAGGATGCACCGGCTTGCGCACGACATCGTCGACGCCACAATCGAAAAGTGCAAGCGTGGCTTCCAGCGAGGGCTGGTCGCTCACCGCGATAACAGGTGCTGCCGTCCGGTCGCGAATCGCCCTTGGAAGCTCATGCACCTGCTGACCCTGTCCGATCAGAAAGGCTTCCACCGCAGCAATATCGCCCTCTGCTGCCGTCGTCACCCATTCGCCGAATTCACGCGGATCAAATCCCGTCGAAGGGATGCCCTCGCGTCCAAACAGTGATGTATATCCGTCCTTAACGAGCTCTCGCTCATCAACCACTACGATCATTCGTCCGCCTCCGAATCAGTGTGGTGTTTCGATGATCTATGGGTACGAATCGGGCGAATCACGAACAACTGTCGGAAATGAGTGGCAGAAATTAATAATTGATTAACTTTGTAGGGGCGATTTGCACTAGATATAGTAGGTGGTCGGCATTTTACACCGATAAAAAAGTTGTTAGCGGACGTATTATTAACATGCGCATTTTAGGCAAATCGACGGCAGTCAACCGCTTCGATTGGGTTAGCGCCGGCTAACCGGAGAGCACATACAACCTGTAATTGCTTACTCCCGGCAGAACATCGCCGCATTGGGCGTCCATTTTCCGTAGCCTGTGGCGACCAGATTGGCGATCACCCGGCAGACATAGACCTTCTGGGCGGGGTCATTGTTCGGGCCAGCATGGTATCTAGCTACCGCCATCGTCCAGGTCTCATGCCTGTCATGCAGATTGCGGAGAAACTTTGCGGCATACTCGACATTGCTACGCGGGTCGAACATGGCGTTGACGGATGTAAAGTTTTCGCCGTGGAAATACTGATTGATCTGCATGCAGCCGACATCGATAAGCTTCGCCCCGTTCTGCCGTGCCGCAGCGAATATCTGCAGGGCGGCGTCCTCGGATGGTGGAAAGATCGGCCGCCCCTCGACATTGAGAGCGTAGGGATAGAGCGATCCCTTGCGACCCGTTTCCGTTAGACCCACCGAATAAAGAATCCCTTCCGGTATTCCGTATTTCGCGGCGGCAGACTGGATTTCGCGTTCGCAAAGACCGGCTGCACCATTGTCAGGCGGTGCCGGATTGCCCGACGCATGCGCCTCAGAGGTAAACCGCCCCAGAGCGAGAACGCTGCACGCCACCAGCAGCGCCGTCCTCAACACCGCGCTCACCCAAACTGCGATTGCCATCGTTTCCATTTGCCTGCTGCCCTGAATAGTTCTGGCCTCTCGGGCGTGCGTCGCCCCCCTGTCCCTGGTTCAAAAGGGACTGTTGCTGTGGCTGGTTCGATCCGGAATTGCGGCCGCTATCCGACTGCTGGTCGGCGTTGGACGCCATGGAGACGGTGATATTGTCGACCTGATAGCCTTGTGCGCGCAATGCATCGACCATGCGGCTTTGATCGGCGTGAAGCTGCCTGTAGGCTTCGCTCGTCTGAACCTTCAGATCGACGCTCAGCTGGTCTCCGGAGAGCCGCATGGTTGCCGTCACGTCGCCGAGATTGTCGGGGCGCAGCTGGATCTTCAGCGTATTGACGACCTTGCCGGTGCTGGTCAGGTTCGCGGCGTTGGAGAGCGCCGAGCCTGGCTGCATCGCCGCCGACCATTCGTGGTCGCCCGCCAGGGTTCCAGCAACGAGTGCCGAGTTGGAATTGGCGGCAAGCCCGAGATAGCGGCGCGAATCCAGCACGGTGACCGCCACCGCATCGCCGCCTGTAGCAGCACCGACTTTGACATCGGCAACGTCATCGCCGCTCTTGCTGATCGACAGGTCGAGCGCGCTGCCACGGCCATCCGCCCGCGTCAGGCGGAATGTTTGCGCAACATCCGCTCCCTTGCCGTCGTCTGGCAGCGTCAAGGCCGTGTCCGAGGCATCCGCGAGGGCAGCTTTGCCTGATGGCAATGTCTGGACCTTGGCATCGTCTGTTGTCTTGCCCGCCAGCGTCGTGCTGACCTGGGTTGTGCTGGCCTGGGTCGTGCTAACCTGCGTCACCGCGATGGGCTGCGCAACGTTCAGCAGCGACAATGCATCGGAAATCGTATTGGCCGGCTGGCTGCCTTGCGTCGATGCAGGCTTACCGTCATCCGTGGACTGGACATCCTTTCCATCCTTCACCGCGGGCATCTTACCGTCGCCCTTGATCGGCGTCGTCTGACCGTCAGTCGTCGCGACATCGGCCAGTTGCTGCGCGATCTCGGCCAGCTGATCGAGCGCCGTCGGAGGCACCTGCACCTTGCCGGCGTCACTCGTCGGCGTGGTGGGATCGGCGGCTGCGGCCGGCTGATCGCCATCAACAGGGGCAGCCTCGCCTTCGGCAGCCGCGGAGGCTGCCTTCTGCAACTCGATCAGCGATTTCGAGAGCGAGGCGACACCGGCGGGCTGCGAAGCTTTCGTGCCCTTGGCAAGGCCGGCGGGATTGGCGAGATTGGCTCCGGACGTATCGATCATTCCAACTCCGGCATTGGCGCTGTCATCGACGGTAAGGGTTATCGCGGCGAGATTGCTCGCTGCCGTCTTCACCGCGCCAGTGTCGTCATCCGCATTGTCACCAGTTGTCGTGTTGGCGTCCGTCGCCACATCGGTTCCGGTATTCGAACCGGCAGATTTGCGTCCATTGCCGAGCGAACTGGTCAGAGCATCGATAAAACCCTTGCCGTCATCCTGCTTTGTTGAGCGAGTGCCTTTGGCAACAGCAAGAATATCCGCCCCCGATGAGGCGCCAGACACACCGATGTCGTTCATATCAATGACTTTCCTGCTTCAACAGGCCGTCGATGGCATCCAGCTTCGAGCGGCTCGTCGTGACGAATGCGTTGAACGAAGAGTCGGCCTCCTGCCGCCCTCCTTTCGGGGCGGGAGCCGCGTTTGGCGGGGCTCCCTGCTCAACACCCGCCGTGCCGGGAGATTGGCCTCCCGATTGATTCGTCACAGCAGCATCGTGTTCAGTCTTCTGTTGGTTGGGCAGGTTAGGAACATTGCCTTGCCCGAGGCTTGCAGCGTCGGGCGTGCGCAGTATCTCTGCCGCCACAGCCTTTGCGGCGTCGCGCAGAGCCCGGTCGCGCGCATTCAGTTCGCCCGCCGGCATCTGGTTCACATCGTTGATCGCCGACTTCCATTCGGGCGTGGATATGCCCGCCACGCCGCCATAGAAGTTCGCCAGCGCGCCAAAGGCATCGCCGCCGTCATTGGAGATCGCCTGGGCACGGTTGGCTGCGAGCGCGGCAAGATCGGCCTTTCCGGCGATTGCGGCACGGCGTGCCATGCGCAGATAGATCTCCCGCTGTCTCGGCGGGTCCATGAAGGACAGGATGTCGATGATGTCCTGTTGCTTGACATCGGAATCGTGATCCACCACCAGCTGCACAAAAAGATCCGCAAACTGGCTGGCGTAGGGCGAATGCAGGAAGCGCCGCGTATAACGCTGCGCATAATCGAGCCCTTGCGGCACCATGCCCGCATCGGCGCAGAGAGCCAGCGAGCGGCGTAGCGCCGATTCCTCGACGATCGTGCCGGGCGCCATCAGCCGCGCCCAGTCGTAAAGCGGCAAGGCGGCCTTGGCGTTCTTGCCCGACATGACATTGCCGGCAACCAACGAGAGGTAGGGACCGATCGGCTTGTCGCGATATTCCTTGGAGATATCGACAAGCGTGTTGACGACGAGCAGACCCTTGCCGTTCAGGTACTTCCTCAGAACATCCGCAACGCGATTGTCGAAATTGCCATTGACGTCACGCGACATCAGATATTCGAGCGTTTCGGGATTACCGCCGCTCATGGCGTAGATCAGTGCCGCGTCGACGTTACGGTTGTCCTCGAATACGGATTTGTCCGCATTGCGCAAGCGCTCGTCTATGGTGGCGAGCAGAAAGCGCTGCATCTCTCCGGCGGAACTATCGCCGGCAACAACGGAATCCTGGACGAATTCGAGCGAGCGCAGCATCTTGTAGAGCGGCAGGGTGTCCTGCCCCTCAGCGCTTGCGCCCCCCGGCATCAACATGCCGAGGGTAAGCGTGAGCGCAAGGTGATGACGATGCTGTTTGCGCGCCATGGACTATCCCTGCTTGCCTTGGCTCGACTTGCTCTTGCCCGAAGCGGGCTTCGCAGGAGCCTGCGTTCCCGAAGCCGCGGGATCCGTCGCTGCCTGATTCGAGGGGTTGGCGATCAGGATCTCGATACGGCGGTTGGCATCGTTAAAGGGATCGTTGGGCAGTTTCAGACGCCTGTCCGCAAAACCGGACACTTGAACGATCCGCTTCTCGTCCAGCCCGCCGCTCGTCAGCATGTAATAGGCGCTCTGGGCACGATCGAGCGACAGGCGCCAGTTGTCATTGCGACCGCCGACCATATAAGGGCGTCCGTCGGTATGGCCGCGGATCAGGATCGATCCATTGCGTTCCGCCAGGATCTTTCCGATCTTTTCCATCGCCAGCACCATCTCGCGCCGGGGAACCGCCGAACCGATATTGAACATCGGATCGTTTGTCTGATCGGAGATCGTTACGAGCACGCCGCCTTCCGCGGCGCTGACCTGCAGCCCTTCGGCCAGCTGACCGGCAACGCCCTTGATTTCGGCCTGAATTGCCTGCTGCAGATCCTTGGCCTCCTGCTGCTGCGCCTTCGTCGGCTGAACATCCTTGTTCTCCGCCAAAGCGGCATTGTCCTCAGGCGCGGATGCATCGCTCTGCATAGTGGCCTTGGCAACCTGCTGAGCCTGCGTCGGCTTTTCCGGCGCCTTGCCGGCCGCTTGCTGCTCGCTCACCGTCGGCTGTTGTTCAGGCGTTTGCGGCTGATCGGCCGGCTGACCCGTATCCGCAGCTGTCGCCCTCGACAGAGCGATGACCTCACCCTTGGGCGATTGATCCGACTTGGCCGACTGTTCCTCGTTCGCCTTCTTCGACGCACTGGAAACCTGAACCTGCTTGGTCCAGAAATCCGGATCGAACGGATCGCGATAGGCCTGGCCGCCATCGGCACCGGTCGCTGGACCTGACTGAGCCGCCCCACCCTCACCCTTGGCGCTGACATTGGCCTGCTGACCGACTTCCTGTGCGATCTCGGCCAGGACCGAATAGGGATTCTCGAAGAAATCCGCTTCGGAATAGTTCGTCTGATCGCCCGATGTCGAGGTCAGGTCCTCGCCGGTCTTAGCCGATTTGCCATCATTCGGCTTTTCCTGCGGCTTGTCGGACTTCTGCTGATTCTTTTCGCCCTGGGCCTGATCGACGGGCTTCTTGAGGCCCTTTTCCGTCGGTTTCTCGTCGGCAAGCTTGATGGGATTGAAATAGGAGGCGACCGAGGCCTTCGTCTCTTCATTGGCAGCGTTCACCAGCCACATGACCAGGAAGAAGGCCATCATGGCCGTCATGAAGTCGGCATAGGCGATTTTCCACGCGCCGCCATGGCCGCCTTCGTGATCGCCGCCGCCGTGGCGCTTGACGATGATGATCTCGTGCTTGCCGTGATTTTGATCGCCGTCGCTCATTTCAGGATCTCTTTCAGGCTAGCGGCCCAGGCGGACATACGGGTCACGAGAACGCTCTCGCCGATCGCAACGGTGAGATCGACATCGTCGGCCTCGACATGGCGCAATAACGCTCCGTCATCGCCGAGATGATCGTGAAGGACCTCGAAAAGATGACGCGGTCCGCTGACCGAGATCGGCCCGGCGCTGCCGTCGAGGATCGCGGCCCTGACCAGTTCGGCAAGATCGGCGACAGCCTTGGCAGTCAGCGTCTCGGTCATGATCGGCGCAAGAATGGCGGCGGCTTCGGTGCTGATCGCCTGCCCGAGCATCGTGGCGATGCGCGTCATATCCGCAGCGATCTTGTCCGCCGCCTGCTCTTCGTAGCGTATCCGCAGCGCATCCATTTCGGCGCGAAACGACTGGGCCATGGCATCGATCTCGGCCTGATGCCTTTGCGTCAGTTCCTGCGTCGCCGCCTCATGCCCTTCCGCATAGGCGACACGGCGCTCGGCCTCGACATCAACGGGCGGCTCGAGCGGGCTTTCGGCAAACTCGACCGGTTCCGCAAACGCCATATCCTCGACATGGGGCGGCGGGGCCTGTTCGGCGCTGAAATCCTTGAGATATCGGGACAGTGTCAAGCTCACGCGCGCATCTCCCCATTCGCGCCGCAGAGACGCTGCAAGTCGATGCCGACAGCCGGTCGATCCATTCCCATTCTCAAAACGTCGATCATCACGCTTCCGGTTTCCGTCCTCAGGCAGCACCTTCCGGGACCAATGTCACCGGCACATTGTGCAGCCAAGCCACTGCGAAGGACCGTAGGCAGCCAAACTTGTGCGAGGATGAATGCGATGCGGTATTGCCGATCGGACGGCGGCACCCGGCAATCATTTCGACTGGAGAATAATCAGCACCTTGCTCGCCATGCTATTGGCGATCGACAATGCCTGCACACCCATCTGCTGCGCCGTCTGCAGGGCGCTCTGCCGCGCAGAGGCCTCTTCCATATTCGTATCGACGAGATCGCCGACGCTGCTCTTGATGGCATCGCTGAGCTTGGAAATATAATCCGACTGATCGTCGATGTTCGACTTCATCAGGCCCAATGTCGAATCCGCCGATGTTGCCGACTTCAGGAGCGAGTTGGTAACATTGATCATATCGGTCAGTTCGTCATCGGTCGTGCTGCTCGATAGGGCGATCTCGGTTCCGCCCGTCGGCGTCGTGCCGCCGGTGGCGGAGAGGAGGTAATAATTGCGAGGCGTGCTGCTGCCGCTGCTCGAAGCATCGAAGGTGCTTGCATCAACATTCTTCGTCAACAAACCCCGCTCGGGTTTGACAGTATCGACCATCAAGGTCTGGGAACTGTTATAGCTGATCGTCGTGAAGCTGATCTGGCCGCCCGTTCCACGCGTGAAGTTGCTGATCACCGACTGCTGGGTGGAGGGTTGCTGCTCCGTATTATAGAGCCAGTTCTCGCCGGAAAAGGATGCCGACTGGGTGACGGATTGCAGCTGGTTCTTGAGCTGCTGGATGTCGGAGTTGATAGCGTTCTTGTCGGTGCCTGGTTCCTTTGCCGAGACCAGCTTGGACTGAATCTGGGTCAGAAGGCTGACGACCGTATCCATGGCGGTGGATGCGGTATCGACCTTGGACGCACCGAGGCCCAGCGCGTCCGTAATCGTGGAAAGGCTGCTCTGGTCCGAGCGCATGGTGGTCGCCATAGACCAATAGGTGGGATCGTCGCTCGCCGTCTGGATGCGGTAACCGGACGAGACCTGCTGCTGCACGACATCGAGATCTTTGTTGATACCGCGCAACACTGTCAGCGCCGCCGACGTGGTGGGATTCGTCGTCACATTGCTCATCTGAAAATCCGTAGTTCCATTGGGACTGGCAAGCCGGACCGATCCGGCAGCAACGATTGGCCTCATGCCCACCAGCGGGAGATATCCCAGCGCGGCCCGTCGCTAAAGCGCGATCCGGCAATCGCTTGGAAGGAGAACGGAGCCGGATCTGCGCAGAGACTGCAAATCAATTAGCGGCAACGTTAACAAAAGCTTATACGCGGCGACAAGAGGGAAAAGCCGCCGCGCCATTTCAACGCAAGCTCCAGTCAAGGCTCACTTGAAGAGAGCAAGAACATTCTGCGCGCTCGTGTTGGCAATCTGCAGCGACTGGATGGCCAGCTGCTGCTGGGTCTGCAGCGCCGAGAGCCTGCTCGATTCTTCTTCCATATCCGCGTCGACGAGCTTGCCGACGCCGGAATCGATGGTATCGCGCAGGGTGGAGACGAAGCTCGTCTGCAGATCGATGCGGGTCGAGAGAGAGCCGAGCTGCGACGCCGTGCTGTTCATGGCGTTGAGCGCGCCCTGCACCAGGTTCATCGCCAAACCGATATCGCCGCTCGTCATGTTGGTGATATCGAGGCTGAAGACGGAATAGTCGTTGCCGTTGATGGTCTGCTTGCTGCCGAGGATGCCCGAGCTCGTATCGATCGTCCCGCTGCTGTTCGCGCCGAACAGGACGTTGCCCTGCGAGCTGGTGTCGAAGGCGTAGCTGGTGCTGTTGACGGAAACCGTACCGTCATTGTTGCGCACGAAGGAGGAGACGACGGAGGCCGAGGCGCCATTGACCGCATACATCCAGTTCTGCCCGGAGAAGGATGCGGATTGCGCAATGCTCTCCAGCTGTTGTTGCAGCTGCGTGACCTCTTCCTGGACGTCGGCCTTCGACACGCTGTTTTCCGTTGCCGCGACGAGCTTGTCCTTGATCTGCTGAACGACCGTGATGGCGTTGTCCATCGCCGTATAGGCGGTGTCGACCTTTGCCGCGCCCAGGCCCAATGCGTCCGAAACGGCTGAAAGCGCGCTATTGTCGGACCGCATGGTGGTCGCGATCGACCAATAGGCGGCATTGTCGGCTGCCTTGGCCACCTTGTAGCCCGAGGAAACGCGGCTCTGCGTATCCTGCAGGTTCGTGTTGATGGAGCGCAGGGTCTGGAGGGCGGACATCGCCGCGTCGTTGGTGAGAATGCTGGTCATCGAAAAGTGCCCCTTATGGCTGAATTTGGAAGGGACATTCCGGTCTGCGGCCGGGAACGGCAATCAGCCTCATGCCTGTTAACCGCCTCTTAGGGGAGGTTAACCAACCGTTGCGCTAGCTGCAACTGACAGGAATAGGGTTAATAAAAGATTAATGCCGACCACAAAAGTTAACGGAATCATCCTTTCCGTTAAATGGCCGTCAGGCAACGTGGCATCGCCTGCGCCACCTTTCATTGAATCCGAGGGAGGCCTATCCGCGCAGCGCGTGTCGACATGCCGCTTTCCAGCCGGATATCATCGTTTGACGCGCAGCAAGTACCGCAAGTCAGCCTCGCGCCACCTTCGGCATCGTAGATAGCCGCTATCAGTCCAATGTCGGACGAAGACGGCCGTCTTCTCCAGCGTCCCGGCGATGATGCCGGCACCAGCGGCCATATGTGAGGTTGAGATGTTCAGTTTGCAGGACGCCGGATGGGCGGCGGTTGATCGCCAAGAGCGAACAAGCCTCGACCCCGACGACTGGCAGGCTCTGCGCAGGCAGGGTCACCAGATGCTCGACGACATGTTCGATCATCTCCAGACACTCGGAACAAAGCCGGTCTGGCAACACGCTCCCTCCTCCGCCCGTGCCCTGTTCGATGCGCCGCTGCCGGTCGAAGCCAGCGATCTGGCCGAAGTCCACACCATTTTTCGGGAAAATATCCTCCCCTATGGCAGCGGCAATATTCACCCGGGTTTCATGGGCTGGGTCCAGGGCGGCGGCACGGTTACCGGCATGCTGGCCGAAATGCTCGCCGGCGGGTTGAATGCCAATCTCGGCGGACGCGACCATATGCCGATCGAAGTCGAGCGCCAGATCATCCGCTGGACGCGCGAGATCTTCTCCTTTCCGGAGACGGCAGGCGGTATTTTCCTCACCGGCGCATCGCAGGCCAATTTCGTCGCGGTGCAGATCGCCAGATGCCGGAAGCTCGGCCGCGATGTGCGCGCAACCGGTCTATCCGACGAATCCCGGCTCGTCGCCTATGCATCGAACGAGGTTCATGGCTGTGTTCCCCGCGCGTTCGAAATGTCCGGTATCGGCAGCGCTCAGCTCCGGCGCATTGCCGTCAATAACCTTGGCCAGATCGATATCGGCGCGCTGGAAGAGGCGATCCTTCGCGACAAACGGGAAGGTCTTGTGCCGTTCCTCGTCATCGGCAGTGCGGGAACGGTCAATACCGGTGCCGTCGATGACCTCGCCGGTTTGCGGCATATCGCCGACAGTTACGATCTTCATTTTCACGTCGACGGCGCGCTGGGCGCCCTCGGCGTGTTGAGCCCCGACCTTGCGCATCTGTTCGCAGGGATCGACAGTTGCGATTCGCTCGCTTTCGATTTCCACAAATGGGGCCAGGTGCCATACGATGCCGGCTTCCTGCTCGTGCGCGACAGTGAATGGCAGCGGCAGACCTTTGCCTCGGACGCCGCCTATCTCAGTCGGGCAGCCACCGGGCTTGCAGGCGGAGACTGGTGGCCCTGCGACTACGGTCCGGATCTGTCGCGCGGCTTCAGGGCGCTGAAGACCTGGTTCACGCTGAAAACCTACGGCGTCAAAGCTCTCGGAGACGCCATAAGCGCCAACTGCCGGCTGGCCCGCAGGTTGGCCGAGAGCATCGAACAGGAACCTCGGCTGACATTGCTCGCACCGGTCGCGCTCAATATCGTCTGCTTCGCCTATGTCGGCGAGGATGGAACTGTACCTGCATCCGTCAACTCCCAGATCGTCGAGCGGCTGCACGCCGAAGGCCGCGTCGCTCCATCCCTGACCCATCTGAACGGACAACCGGCAATCCGCGCCGCGATCGTGAACCATCGCACGCGACGGGCGGATATCGACGAGCTCGTTCATAGCGTTTTGACAATCGGCCCCCGACAGGATTTCCCCCAATGCTGATGACCAAAGCCCCAGGCATCGAACCGGCTTCGACCAATATGCCGGACGCCTCCCGAATTCTCGGCATGCAGAGAATCGTCTCGCTCGTCTATGCCGGCCGCGACGTAACGCCGCTATGGAACGAGCTCATGCAGCGTGTGACGGCCGATTCGGCCGATGCGGCCGCACTCATGGACCTGGCGATCATCCTGCAAACGCTCGGCCGCACCGAAGAGGCACGCCAGATCCTGAAGAACGCCGTGCAGCTGCGGCGGGACTTCCGCGTCGTCCACGGCAACGGAACCGGACCGCGCCTCTTGGCCTTCGTCACCGAAGGCGATTTCATGGCCAACACGCCGCTGGATTTTCTGCTGGCGGGCAGCGATTGCGTACTATGGCTGCGCTATGTCGACCTGCAAACCTCTGCACTCATCGGTCTGCCGGAGCATGACGTCGCCTTCATGGCAATCGGAGAGTCAACTGAAAACGCGCCCCTGCTCGCCCATATGCGGGGGCTTCTTGCGAAGTTCGACGGTCTCGTGATGAACCGCAACCCGGAACTGATCGCGAGGCTTACGCGCGACGGAGTGAGCGGAATGCTGGCAAACGAACCGTCGATCCTCTCCCCTACCACCCATCGCGTATCGCGCGACGATCTCGCAGCCGTCGGCGCTGGCACCAAGCAGCTGAAAGACTGCGCCCCAGGCCTGGCCTTCCCGCTGGTCGTGCGCCCGCTCAGCACACATGCCGGTAATGGAATGGAGCGCGTCTCCGATCCGGCTGAACTGGCAGCCTTTCTCGCAGCACAGCCGGCATCCGAGCTTTACGTGGCACCCTTCATCGATTTCCGCGGGGCCGACGGCTATTACAACAAGCAGCGCGTCGTATTCATCGACGGCAAGGCCTTCGCCAGCCACATGGCGCTCTCGGACCACTGGATCGTGCACTATCTGAGTGCCGGGATGGGTCAGAGTGCCGCAAAACGAGCTGTCGAACAGGCATGGATGGAAGATTTCGACTGCGATTTCGCCGTCCGCCACGAAGAGAGTTTTGCAGCACTCTGCCGTCATATCAAACTCGACTATTTCGGCATCGACTGCGCGGAGCTTCCTGACGGTCGTCTGTTGGTATTCGAGCTCGATGTGGCAATGGTGGTCCACAATATGGATGACCCTGTCGTCTATCCCTACAAGCAGGTTGCCATGCGCAAGCTGTTCGATGGCTTCGTCGATGCCATCAGGCGAAGGGCGAATAGTGCGCTTTAGAGCAATTCCAGGAAAAGTGCGCAGCGGTTTTCCGTCCGGAATTGCGAGACAACAAAGAGATAGAGCGGCTCAGAGATTCTGTGAAAAACTGAACCGCTCCAGGCTCGCAGCCGGATTGCGACGTCGCGCAAAACGAAAACCGCGCCTTCCGGAGAAGGCGCGGCAAGGTCGTATCCTGTTTGGCCAACGTGTGCTGGCGCTTCCTATTAACGGAAGAGCGACAGGATCTGCTGGGTCGAGGAGTTGGCGATCGACAGGGACTGAACAGCCAGCTGCTGCTGCGTCTGCAGAGCAGACAGCTTGCTCGATTCTTCTTCCATGTCGGCGTCAACCAGCTTGCCAACGCCCGACTGGATCGAGTCGGAGAGCGAGGAAGCGAAGCTCGTCTGCAGGTCGATACGGCTGGAGATGGAGCCGAGCTTCGAACCCAGGCTGGTGAGCGAGTTCAGAGCGGTCTGAACCATGTTGAGCGCGCTGGAGATCTGGCCGCCCGTCATGTTGGTGATGTCGAGGCTGAAGACCGAAGCGCCGACGGTGCTGTCCTTCGTGCCGAGGATGCCCGAAGCCGTGTCGATCGTGCCGGCTGCATTGGCGCCGAACAGAACGTTGCCGGTTGCGCCGGTGTTGAAGGCGTAGGAGGTCGAGCTGACCGAAACGGTGCCGTTGGTGCCGCGGATGAACGAGGAAACAACCGAAGCCGAGTCGTTGTTTGCGGCCATGACCCAGTTTTCGCCGTTGAACGAAGCGGACTGGGCAACGCTCTGAAGCTGCTGCTGCAGCTGCGTGATTTCTTCCTGAACAGACTTCTTGTCGACCGACGGTTCCATCGCGGTTGCAAGCTTGTCCTTGATCTGGCCGACGACGTCGATCGCGCTGGTGACGGCCGTCGATGCGGTGTCAACCTTGGCAGCGCCGAGGCCGAGAGCGTCGGAAACGGCGCCGATGGCGCTGTTGTCGGACTTCATGCTGGTGGCGATCGACCAGTAGGCAGCGTTGTCGGAAGCCTTGGAGATGCGCAGGCCAGAAGAAACGGCGTTCTGCGTGTCCTGCAGGTTCGAGCCGATGGTACGCAGCGTCTGGAGAGCAGCCATTGCGGCGTTGTTGGTAAGAATGCTCGTCATGATATTTGCCCCTTTGGCAGTGGTTGAATAAGGGACATTCCGGACCTAAAACCGGTAACGGCATTCAGCATCATGCCTATTAACCAAATTCGTTAAGGTTAACTCGCCGCTTCGATGGTCCTAAGAAACAGCAATATAGTTAAGAAAAGCTGAACCGCGTTTGGCCAAAAAATATAAAAAAAACCGCGCCTTAGATAGGCGCGGTTAACTTGTTGTTTAGGATTTTCGACCAACGCGCCGCGTTGGCGCTTCCTATTAACGGAAGAGCGACAGGATCGACTGGGTCGAGGAGTTGGCGATCGACAGGGACTGGATAGCCAGCTGCTGCTGCGTCTGCAGAGCAGACAGCTTGCTGGATTCCTGTTCCATGTCGGCGTCAACCAGCTTGCCAACGCCCGACTGGATCGAGTCGGAGAGCGACGAAGCGAAGCTCGTCTGCAGGTCGATACGGCTGGAGATGGAGCCGAGCTTCGAACCCAGGCTGGTCATGGAGTTCAGAGCAGTCTGAACCATGTTGAGCGCGCTGGAGATCTGGCCGGAAGTCATGCTGCTGATGTCGAGGCTGAAGACCGAAGCGCCGACGGTGCTGTCCTTCGTGCCGAGGATGCCCGAAGCCGTGTCGATCGTGCCGGCTGCATTGGCGCCGAACAGAACGTTGCCGGTTGCGCCGGTGTTGAAGGCGTAGGAGGTCGTGCTGACCGAAACGGTGCCGTTGGTGCCGCGGATGAACGAGGAAACAACCGAAGCCGAGCCGTTGTTTGCAGCCATGACCCAGTTTTCGCCGTTGAACGAAGCCGACTGGGCAACGCTCTGAAGCTGCTGCTGCAGCTGGCCGATTTCTTCCTGAACGGACTTCTTGTCGACCGAGCCTTCCATGGCGGTTGCAAGCTTGTCCTTGATCTGGCCGACGATGTCGATCGCGCTGGTGACGGCCGTCGATGCGGTGTCAACCTTGGCAGCGCCGAGGCCGAGAGCGTCGGAAACGGCGCCGATGGCGCTGTTGTCGGACTTCATGCTCGTGGCGATCGACCAGTAAGCAGCGT
The DNA here is from genome assembly GCF_009176305.1 of Martinezella dioscoreae. Classification (GTDB taxonomy): domain Bacteria; phylum Pseudomonadota; class Alphaproteobacteria; order Rhizobiales; family Rhizobiaceae; genus Rhizobium; species Rhizobium dioscoreae. The sequence continues at coordinate 722,064 of NZ_BLAJ01000003.1, forward strand.
TGTCGGAAGCCTTGGAGATGCGCAAGCCGGAAGAAACGGCGTTCTGCGTGTCCTGCAGGTTGCTGCTGATGTTCTGCAGCGTCTGGAGGGCGGCCATTGCGGAATTGTTGGTGATAATGCTGGTCATAGGAGTGTCCCCTGGAAACTGGATACAAAAGGAGGACATACCGGACTGGAAATACCGGCGATGACGGAGCAGCTTCATGCCCCTCGATCCATTTTCCTAGAGGACCAAACCCGTCATGTCGCGAGAAAGTTCGCATCCATTGCTTGCCAATTTCTTAAATCCGGGACCAGTGGACACCGCCTCTCTGGAACGTGGCTAAGAATCCGTAAAGGCAATTTCGACCGGTGCTTCGGTTTCAGGCAAGCTCCGTGAGGGATCATGAAGCGAATCCATGATGCCGGCCCTCGCCCTTCGGCGGGAGCCAGTCAACATATCGCTCGGAGTTCTCGCTCGTGAATACAAAAAATGCCTTTGTGACAGCGTCCGGCTTCTACCAGAAGGGCCAATATACACGCGCACTCGAAACGCTGAACGAGCTGCTGAACATCGACAGATCGCCCAAGACCTATGCGCTGCTGGCAAAGACGCTGCTGAAACTCGGCTTCCGATCGGATGCGGCAAGCGCCTACGAGCTAGCCGGCCGGCAAAAGCCACAGCGCGACGACTATCTTCGGGAAGCTCTGCTGCTGCACGGCGACTGCGGCAACGACGATCAGGCTCTCGCGATCGGAAGTCTGATCCTGCCCCTGGCATTCAAGGATCCGGACCTTGCCTTCGTCCTCAGCCGCATCTTTCTCGCCCGTCAGCAAAAGGATTTGCTGACGGGCTTCAAGACGGTGCTCGTCGAAGGACCGGAACTCAAGCATCGCCAGATGGCCGCAAGGCTGCTGACCGACGATCTCTATGACGAAAGCAACCGGCACATCGTCACAACCCTGTTCAAGAAGCATCCCGACCATGTCATTTTCCGCGCGCTCTACCTGATCTTCGCGCGCGAGGTGTCCGATCTGGCCGCCGTCGAAAAACATATGGCCCCGGTCCTGGCATCGCTTGCACAGGGCAAGCTCGAGCATGTCATTCCGGACAATCCCTTCTTCCATCTCCATTGGTGCGGCGACGAGGCGCTTAACAAGCTCGCGGTCCACGACACCGATCCATTGCCGGCGGGCCATGCGGAAGCCCGCCGCAAGCTGCCGCATACATGGGGCGGCAAGATCCGCATCGGCTATCTCTCCTCCGATTTCTGGCCGGGACACGCGACGATGAAGCTAATGCAGCGCGTCCTCGAGTTGCACGACAAGGATCGGTTCGAAATCACCCTTTTCGACCACTCGGAGACGGCTCACCAGAAAGAGGAGGCTTTCGACTATTCGGCAATGGGGACCACGGTCGACATTCGCGGCCTTTCCAACCAGGCTGCAGCAGAAGCGATCCGCGCCCGTGGAATCGACATTCTCGTCGATCTCAAGGGGCATACAAAGGGAAGTCGCGCTTTTATCCTCAACTACATGCCCGCTCCGATCCATGTCGCCTGGCTGGGCTTTCCCGGCACAACCGTCAACATCGACCTCGACTACATCATCGGCGACCATTACGTCCTGCCGGATCAGTCGAAGGCGCATTTCTACGAAAAATATTGTCGCCTGCCCGAATGCTACCAGCCGAATGATCCGCTCAACCGCCCGAAGCCGCGGCCGACAACGCGTGCGGAGCACGGGCTGCCCGAGGACGCTTTCGTTTACGCTTCCTTCAACGGCAACCGCAAGATCACACCGCAGATGGTCGACGTATGGTGCAATATTCTCAAGCGCAGCAAGAACAGCGTGCTCTGGCTGCTGTGCAACGGCCCTCGCGCGGAGGCCAATATCTGGTCGCGCCTGGAAGCCCGCGGCGTCAACCGCAAGCGGGTCGTCTTTACCAGCCGCATTCGCTACGAGGACCATATCGACCGCCAGCAGCTTGCCGATCTCGGCCTCGATACCTTCCCCGTCAACGGCCATACGACGACCTCGGAACAGCTCTGGGGCGGCCTGCCGGTTCTCACCATCAAGGGCACCAATTTCGCTTCGCGCGTCAGCGAAAGCCTGCTGAATGCCATCGGCCTGCCGGAATTGGTGGCCGACGACGTCCAGGCCTATGAAGACATGGCCGTGCAGCTCGCCGGCCAGCCGGAGCGGATTGCCAAGTTCAAGGAAACGCTAGCGGCCAATCGCTACATCAAGCCGCTCTTCGATGCCGAACGCTTCACGCATCATCTGGAGACGGCCTTTGAGATGATGGCAGCGCGGGCCAAGCAGGGGCTTGCACCCGATCACATGGACGTGCCGGCACTGCCGCCGCGGGCGGAACCGTTCATGGAAGACGACCGGAATTCGGCGGCAATCGCGGCCGAATAAGTTTCAGCGATCATCGGGGCAAGAGCTCCGGTGATCGCCTTCCGCTCATAATATCAGTGGAAAGAGCGGACCAGGCTGCCGACCAGAAGGTTCCAGCCGTCGATCAGCACAAAAAAGAGAATCTTGAACGGCAGAGAGATCGAGGTTGGCGGCAGCATCATCATGCCCATCGCCATGACGATGGTCGAAACGATCAGGTCGATGACCAGAAACGGCAGGACCACAAGGAAACCGATTTCGAAGCCTCGGCGAATTTCCGAGATCATGAAGGCCGGGATCAGCACGCGATAATCGATCTTGTTGTCGACCACCGTCGTCTGGCCGCGTTCCTGTGCGAGGTCGACGAAAAGCTTCAGGTCCTTGTCGCGCGTATTGTTGGACATGAAGGTGCGGAAGGGCTCGGCGATGCGCTGCACTGCGTCCGCTTCCGAAATCTGATTGGCCAGCAGCGGCTGCACGCCATCCTTCCAGGCCTGATCGAAGGTCGGCGACATGACGTAGAAGGTCATGAAAAGGGCGAGGCTCAGCAGGATCATGTTCGACGGCGTCGTCGCAAGGCCCATGCCGGTGCGCAGGATCGAAAAGGCGATGATGAAGCGCGGAAAGCTCGTCACCATGATCAGGATACCCGGCGCGATCGACAGGATCGTCAGAAGCCCGAAGGTACGGATGATCCAGGCGGCAACCGAGCCGTTGACCGGCGCGTTCAGAAGATCGGTCGGAAGCTGCTGCGACAATTGCTGCGCCGCCGCCAGCTCAGGCGACAAGACAGCAATCACGAATATAAATAGAGCAAGTGCTGGTCGACTCATTCGATCACGAAAGTTCTGAAGATAACTTTCGATACTCGTCCTTCCGAGCGCAGGTCAACACGCTCCTGAATGTCATCCCTAAGATATTGCAGGCCCCGTGCACCTTCGATCTGCTGCAAGGAAACCGTGCGGATATAAGCCAGGATATCCTGATGGATCGCCTGGGCGAGCTGTGCGTCCGGCGGCCCCTTGAAAACCAGCGCAAGCTCCAGCCTGATCCAGCTCTGCGAGGGATAAGCGAGATTGGTGGTGATCGGATCGAGCGCAACGATGCCGTTTGCCTGGGCGGCTGCCGCAGCCTGCTTGCTGTCGCCGCCGGCCTTTGCAATCGCCTGCACGGCCGCAGTGGCCTCCTTGATCCGCGGCGCCACCATGGTTCCCAGGACCCAGCCGCCGCCGCCGCCGAGCACGGTCAGCACCAGTAGCCCGACAATCATCATGATCATCGGCGATCCCTTGCCCTTTGCCGGTTCGTCTGCGGCTGCTGCCATATTCCCTATCCGTTCACTGTCAAATCAGAGCGGCGAGAGCAGGTCGACGGCCTGCTGCCCCCTCGGCGGCTGCTGTATTTCCGTCAGGCGGCCACGGCCGCCATAGGAGATGCGCGCCTCGGCGATCTTGTCGTAGGAAATGGTATTCTCGGAGGTGACGTCTTGCGGCCGGACGATGCCGGCGACGTTGAGAATGCGGATTTCCTGGTTCATGCGCACTTCCTGCGAACCGCTGATCATCAGGTTGCCGTTTTCGAGAATGCCCGTTACGACAGCTGCGACCAGAAGGTTGATCTGCTCGGAACGCTGCATCTTGCCTTTGCTGTCGGTGCTGGTGTCAGAGCCTGAAGTCGCGTCAGCATTGGTGCTTGGCTGCCAGCCAAAGATCTTGGCGGTGATGTTCCAGTTCATATCGCTCTTGTTCGTGCGATTGCGATTGGTCTCGTTATCCCAATTCGCCTTGTCATTGATCTGGATCGTAACAGTCAGGATGTCGCCGACATTGAGTGCACGCGCATCCTTGAACAGGGCGGCCTGCGAATCATTCCAGAGCGAATAGCCCTGCGCGACTTGATGGGGCCGCTTCGGATACTGCGACATCTGCGGCGTCTGCGCATATTGCAGGCCGCTGCCGATCGGACTCATGGCAGGCGCCCTGCCGATTTCCTTGAGGGCCTGCGACTGGCAACCGGCGAGGAAGACGACGATTGCGCAGGCGGCCGTAAGACGCGTGTTCATGAGGGGTCCTTCGACTTCGATGTATTCGGGTCGGATGCGCTGGCGATGATATTGGTGATCATGGCCGCCTTCTTCGCATCCATTTCCGCCAGGATCAGGCTCGACTGGCGCGCAGAAAGCTTCATGATGATGGCTGCGGCAGTTACGGTCCTGACATCGTTGAGGCTTGCCGCTGCGGCATCCGGCTTCATGTTCTTGTAGATATCGACCAGGCCGAGATCGGCCGTCTTGAGGAAGTCGTCGCGCTTTTTCAGCCAATCCTCATATTCGGCCTTGCGCTTGTCCATGGTGGCAATGCGCTGATCGACATCCGCCTGCAGCTTTTCCAATTCCTGCTTTTGCAGCAGATAGCGCTGGTCTCGAGCCGGATCGGCGATATTGGTGCAGAACTGGCGGATCTCGTCCTGGCTCGAAGCTGGATCGGCGACCGGCTTCGGCGCCTCTTGCGCCGCGGCCGTCGTCAGCGACAACAGCGCGGCGAGGCTGGCGGTGATCAGCATTTTTCTGGCAATGGCGGTCGAGATCATTGCAATACGAGCTCCGCTTGCAGGGCGCCGGCCGACTTGATGCCTTGCAGGATGGCGATGATGCCGTCCGGCTTGACGCCGATATTGTTGAGGCCGGAGACCAGCGTCTTCAGATCAGGCCCTTCCAGCACGGCCACGCGGCCGCCGCTCTTGGTGGCAGTGATATCGGTCTGATCCTGGATCGCCGTCTGGCCGTCCGAGAAGGGTTCCGGCTGGATCACCTGCGGGTTCTCGCTCACCTGCACGGTCAGCGTTCCGTAGCTGACGGCGACCGGCGAGACGCGGACATCGGCACCAATGACGATCGTTCCGGTGCGCTCGTTGATGACGACCTTGGCCGGCGTATCGGTCTGAACGTTGAGATTTTCGATGTCGGCCATCAGCCGCGTCAGATCCGCCATCTTCGGCTTGGCGATCGTCACCTCCTGTGAATCCTTGGCTTCTGCGATCGGCGCACCGAAACGCGAGGTCGCCCAGGTATTGACCGTATCGGCGATGCGAATCGAGGTGGAGAAGTCCGGATTGCGCAGTTGCAGGACCAGGTTAACGGAATCCTTGAAGCGCGACGGCAGTTCGCGCTCGATGATGGCGCCGCCGGGCACGCGGCCAGCCGTCGTGACACCTTCGGTCACCGTGGCGGCGGCGCCCTGCGCCTGGAAACCGGATACGATGACCGAGCCCTGCGCCACGGCATAGATCTGCCCGTCGGCGCCGCTCAGAGAAGTCATGATCAGCGTGCCGCCGCGCAGCGACGTCGCATCGCCGAGCGAGCTGACCGTCACGTCGATGCGACTGCCCGGGCTTGCAAAGGGCGGCAGGTTCGCCGTCACCATGACGGCGGCGGTGTTCTTGGCGGCAGACTGGCCACCCTGCGTCGAGATGCCGAGGTTCTGCAGCATCGCGCGCATAGACTGTTCGGTGAATGGCGAGGAACGCAGACCGTCGCCGGTCCCCTGGAGACCGACGATCAGGCCGTAGCCGATCAGCTGATTGTCGCGGCCGGATTGCAGCGAGGCAATATCCTTGATGCGCGATTGCATCGCGAGAGCCGGATCGGCCGCGATCAGGCTCGGCAATGCGAACAGGATTGCGAGTAGTTGACGAAGCCGTTTCATTTCGCGACCACGCGGATCGTACCGTTTTGCAGGACCGTGCCGTTGACGATGATGCCGGAGTCCATGTTGCGGGCGCGGACGTTATCGCCGACGGCGCCATCATCCAGCGGCGTGCCGGCCGCCGTGATCGTCATGGTACCCATGCTCATCACCAGACGGACATTGGAGCCGCGCGTTACCGCATAGGGCTGGCGCAGCGCGGAGATGGAAATCGTGCGGCCGGGAAGAAGCGTGCGCTTCGACACCAGACCGGTGACCTCGCGGAGCCGCTTGGCATAGTCGCCGCTCAGGTTTGGATTGGTGACCTCGACCTCCTCGAGCTGGCCGCTGCTGATGATATCGCCCGGATAGATCGTCTCGGTCGGCACCACGGCAGTTCCGAGGCTGGAGCCGTCGGCACTCATTGCGCCGGCCGGCGCAGCCGACGCGAATACGACGGAGAGGCTCGCTGCGGCGAACCATGCCATTGCCAAGCTTTTCATCCGGCGAAACCTCATGTTCGGCCCGTCCCTCTTGCTACTTCAGGTTCTTGCTGACGATCTGCGCCATTTCGTCGGCCGTCGTAATGACCTTCGAATTCATCTCGTAGGCGCGTTGCGCAGTGATCAGATCGGTGATTTCCTTGACCGGATCGACATTCGACGATTCCAGATAGTTTTGCTTCAGATAGGCAAAGCCGTTCTGGTTCGGATCGGAGACGACGGGATCGCCGGAGGCAGGCGTCTGCGTAAAGAGGTTACTGCCCATCGGCTGCAGGCCGGCTTCATTGACGAAATTGGCGATCTGCAGCTGGCCGAGTACAGTCGGCGTGGTCGCCGTGCCGATGATCGCCGACACCTGGCCGGATTGGCTGATGGTGAGGCTGCTGGCATTGTTCGGGATCGTGATGCCAGGCTCCAATACGTTGCCATCGGGGGTGACGATCTGGCCGGTGTCGCTCTTGTTGAAGGAGCCGGCGCGGGTATATGCGGTCGTGCCGTCGGGCATCTGGATCTGGAACCAGCCGCGACCGACGAGGGCTACGTCGAGCTCGTTCTGGGTCTGCGACAGCTCGCCCTGCACCTGGATGTTGCGCACGGCTACGGTCTGAACGCCAAGGCCGATGTTAGCGCCTTCCGGCACGACTGCCTGGTTCGGCCTGTTGGCGATGCCCTTGGCGCGCTCGGTTTGGTAGAGAAGGTCGGAAAACTCGGCGCGCGAGCGCTTGTAACCCGTCGTATTGATGTTCGCGATGTTGTTCGCGATCACTTCGAGATTGGTCTGCTGGGCGTCCATGCCCGTCGCGGCAATTGCGAGCGCTCTCATGCTTTCGTCCTTCGAGCCAGGGCGGAACCTTCGAAACCGCGAAGCGGCCTGCGAACAACTCACGCCAAATCAATTAATTAGAGCGGGAAACCCCGCGCTAGATCTGCATCTTCGTAATATCGAGGAACGCCGAGACCACCTTGTCGCGCAGTGCGATCGCGGTCTGCAGGGTCTGATCGGCCTGCATGACCTTGTCGACGACTTCGCGGGTACTCATCGTGCCCTTGATGCCGGCGAAGGAGGCGTTTTCGGCGTCCTTCAGCGAGTTGATGGAATCCTTCGCGACATTCGACATGACCGACGCGAAGCTCATTCCGGCATCCGCGCCCGCAGCGACGGCCGGCGAGGCATTCAGGGCGCTGGAAGCGGCGGAGGTCAGATCCGTGGCGATGCTGCCGAGGCCGCGGGTCGCCGAAAGAGAGGCTACATTCTTAACCGAGTCGATCATTGGTTCTTCAGCAAATCAATAGTGGAGGAAATGAGATCACGGGCCTGTCTGACCGTCTGCAGATTGGCCTCGTAGGAACGGTTGGCCTCCCGCATATCGGCCATCTCGACGAGAATGTTGACGTTGGGCATCTTGACGTAGCCCTTCTGGTCGGCGGCCGGATTACTGGGATCGTATTCTTCGACGAATTTGCCCGTGTCCTCGCCGAGCTTCTTGACGCCGACCGTGGTGACGCCGTTGGCGCGATCCATCTCGGCGCCGAAGGTCACGGTCTTGCGCCGATAGGGATCGGCACCCGGCGTATCGCCCGTCGAACGGGCGTTGGCGATATTTTCGGAGACAATGCGCAGACGAGTCGATTGAGCCTCCAGGCCGGAGCCCGCAATCTTCAATGCGGCTGATAAAGGGTCCATGACATCTTCACTTCATCTATTGTTTTACGGTCATCAACATCATGCGATGAAAGGAGCCGACGAGAGCGGTGTTCAAGCTGTACTGGCGCTTGATTTCACCGGCCTTGGCGAGCTCGTCTTCCAGGCCGACGGTGTTACCCGACTCCTGGACACCAATTTCCTGATTGAGCGGCGCTTCCTCCACGTTGACGTTGCCGCTCGTGCTGAATTCGCTGCCCGAAAGATGCGCGGGATTGGTCCGGACCATACCAACGTTCTGGTTGTCCAGAACGGCCTGGAACGGCGTGACATCCTTGGCGTGAAACTTCGGCGTATTGGCATTGGCGATATTGCCGGCAACAACCTGCTGACGTACCTGGAGCCACTCGGCTTGCCGCGAGGCCAGGTCAAAGAGCTGAATGGGTTGCATGGGCTTCTCTCCGTTCTTACACTGTGAATCTAGCGGGATAATCTTGCGTGGGACTTGCGAGAAATGCGTTCCTGTAAAGTCTTCGAAGTGCCTGAAATCCAGGCGATTCCGGCTTTTCCTCAATTGTTGCCGTAGACATCGCCCGTCGAGGTGACGATGACCCATTTTCCCTCTCGCTGTTCGATCGAGGCCAACCGGCTGTTGTCGGGCAAAAGCGATCCGACGCGCACGACATACATGCCGGTGTCGTCCTCGATCAGCGCGCGGCCATTGGCGACATGCAGCAGCTGGAAGGCGGACTTGCCGGGGAACGGCTGCTGATCGGCCGGCGGCCCCTTGTCCTCCTCACGGCCGGCATTGCTGACCGTCGCCGTCGTCAGCGGATCGGGAATCAAATCTTTCGGCTCGGAGGGATTCTTGTTCACCATGGCGAGCGGCGACACGCTGACGATGGTGCGGCCAGGCCAGTTCGGAAGATCGCGGGTGCGATCGCCTTCGGCCACCTGAATGCCGAACTTGTCCGGGTTCAGAAAGACGTACCAGGGGAAGAAGGCAGAGGCACCGGCAAGCGCCAGTCCAGTAAAGGCCAGAGCCTTGTCCGTAACGGTTCGCCTTCTCGCCGATTTCGGCGGGGCGACCGGTTCGTCAGCGTCGGATTCTTTCACTTCTGGTCCCTTTTTAGGCATGACATTCGGCGATATCCGGCAGACTGCGGACAAGGAGAAATCGAGGTAGTGCTGTGCCCGACCATCACTTGGCTCTGGCGGGGACACCGCTCGAAGCGTTTCTGAGAGCCGTCGCAAGATCGGTGAAGGCATCCGCCGACGGCTCTTCGCCCGGGGTCTGCTTCAGTATGTCGTAGATGATCGGCACCTGACGCACGGCGATGTCGAGATCGGCGTCGCTGCCCTGGCGATAGCCGCCGATCAGGCGCAGATCGCGCGTTTCCTCGTAGCGGTGCACCAGCGCCTTCAGGCGCGACACAAGCTTTTCCTGGTCGGAAGTCCAGGCCTTGCGGGCAAGACGCGATACGGATGCCAATGGATCGATCGGCGGATAGCGCCCCTCTTCGGCAAGGCTGCGCTGCAGGACGATGTGACCGTCGAGAATGCCACGGGTGGAATCGGCGATCGGATCGTTGTGGTTGTCGCCATCGACGAGAATGGAGATGATCGCGGTGATGGTGCCGGTGCCTTCCGGTCCGGGGCCTGCCCGCTCGAGAAGGCGCGGCAATTCGGTGAAGACGGACGCTGGATATCCGCGTGCGATCGGCGGCTCGCCGGAGGCAGTCGCCACTTCGCGGATGGCATGGGCGAAACGGGTGACGCTGTCGACGATCAGGAGAACGTTGTCGCCCTTGTCGCGGAAATGTTCGGCGATTGTGATGGCCGAAAGCGGCGCCATCTTGCGCAGCATCGGGCTCTCGTCGCTGGTCGCAACGACGGCGACCGACTTCTGCATGTGGGAACCGAGCGTATCCTCGATGAACTCACGCACTTCGCGGCCGCGTTCGCCGACGAGCGCAATCACCACCTTGTCGAAGGCTTCGGCCCTCGCCAGCATCGACAGCAGCGTCGACTTGCCGACGCCGGAGCCGGCAAAGATGCCGAGGCGTTGTCCCAGGCAGAGCGGCGAGAAGATATCGATGGCACGCACGCCGGTCTTGAAACCGGTTTCGACGCGCTTGCGCGTCATCGACGGCGGAGCCGTATTTGAGATTGGGCGTGCTTCCAGACCCGCTGTCAGCGGCCCCAGCCCATCGATCGGCTCGCCGAGCGAGTTGATCGTGCGGCCGCACCAGCTGTCATCGGGTGCGATACGGAAGGCGCCCTTGCGGATGATGGTATCCTGGATGCCGATCGGCTCGCCGGGTTCGATCGGACAGACATAGGTGAGATCCGGTTCGACGCGGACGACCTCGCCGAGGTGGATGCCCGTCTGCGACCGATGCGCAACGAAATCGCCGAGACGCACCTGCCTGGAAAGGCCGGCAACCGTATAGTGTCCGGCAGCGATGGTGCGCACATGACCACCATGGGCCACGGCATTCTCCGCCATCGCATATTGGCCCGTCAGAAGGGCCATATGCGAAAGCTTCGGCGATATTGCGCCCTCCGGCAACCGATCCTCGACCATGACAAGCCCTCTTTACTGGCTGCCGCCGAGGGTCTTGATGGCATCGGTGAGCGTGCCTTCACTGCTGCTGGTGAGCGTGCTGATATTGTCGAAGGCGCGGCTGACCTCGATCAGATTGGTCATTTCCCGCATGCCGTTGACGTTGGAATTTTCGAGATAGCCCTGGGCGATGCCGATGTTTGAGCGGTCGATGACAGCCTGTGGGGTATCGGTCGGCAGGATGCCGCTGTTTTCATAGCGCAGGAAGCCCTTGCTGACATCGGCACTATAGAGACCGATCTGGCCCATGCTGCGGCCGTTCTGCATGATGGTCCCGTTCGACGCGACACTCGGCGGACCACCGGCGGGGTCGAGCTGGATCGGCGCACCGCCAGGATCGAGGACCGGGAAGCCGCGCGTCGAAACCAGCGCGCCGCTTTCAGTCATGGTGAAGCGGCCGTCGCGTGTCAGCACCAGGCCGGCCGGCGTGTTCATGCCGAAATAGGCATCACCCTTGACAGCGAAATCAAAGAGATTGCCGGTGTTCTGAAGTTCGCCATTGTCAGTGGAGAGATAGTCGTTGCCTTGCGAGACGAAGGCGACCTTGGCGTTGAGCTTGTTTTGCGTATTGCTGAGGACCTGATCGAACTTGACCTCGGTACCGCGGAAGCCCGTCGTATTCACGTTGGCCAAATTGTCGGCGATCGTCGTCAGACGCCGCTCGAGCGCCATCTGGGACGACAGCGCGACATAAATACCAGACTGCATTTTCAACGCCCTCCGGACATTGGAGAATAACGGGAAAGGAAACGCCGCCGGCGCTCCTACATTTCGTTAGCGGGGCATGGATGCCCTTACCCGTCATCCTGCAGGGCTTGGCTTGTGCGAAGCTGACAAGGCAAAAAGGATGTTCGGAGACCCATCGAACAGCCTCACGCAAGGCAGGTCCCCTAGTTCATCGTATGAAGCAACGTTCAGGTGTGGACCGACGATGAATATTATTATCGGATTTGTAGTGACCTGCGGCTGCATCATAGGCAGCTTCATGGCTATGGGCGGAGACGTAGGCGCGCTGTTCCAGCCCTTCGAATTTGTCATTATCGCAGGCGCCGGTCTCGGCGGCTTCATCATGGCCAATCCGATGAAGGTGGTGAAGGATTCGGGCAAGGCGCTCGGAGAGGCCTTCCGTCATGCGGTTCCCAAGGAGCGCGACTACCTCGACACGCTCGGCGTGCTCTATGCCCTGATGCGCGATCTGCGCACCAAGTCGCGCAACGAGATCGAAGCCCATATCGACAATCCCGACGAATCGACGATCTTCAAGGCCGCTCCGACGGTTCTGAAGAACAAGGATCTGACCGCCTTCATCTGCGATTATGTCCGCCTCATCATCATCGGCAACGCCCGCTCGCACGAGATCGAGGCGCTGATGGACGAAGAGCTCGACACGATGCAGCACGACAAGATGAAGCCCTATCATTCGATCACGATCATGGGCGATTCCTTCCCGGCGATCGGTATCGTCGCCGCCGTTCTCGGCGTCATCAAGGCGATGAGCCACATCAACGAATCACCGGAAGTGCTCGGCCACCTCATCGGCTCGGCGCTGGTCGGCACCTTCCTCGGCATCATCCTGTCCTATTCCGTTTGCGCACCGCTGGTTTCCCAGATCAAGGTCGTGCGCAACAAGCAGCATCGCCTCTACGTCATCGTGAAGCAGACGCTGCTTGCCTACATGAACGGATCGGTGCCGCAGGTCGCACTCGAATACGGCCGCAAGACCATCTCCTCCTATGAGCGCCCCTCGATCGACGCCGTCGAGCAGGAAATGATGAACCCCGGCGGTGAAAGCAAGGCAGCCTGACGATCATGAGCCAGCAATCCGCGCATAGGGCACAGACGATGGACCGCACCCTTTTTGCCAAGCTCACAGGCAATCTCGGCGATCAGGCGACGCTTGCGAAACTCGGCACCGCCTTCGCCCAGGTCTATGCCGAATTCCTGCCCGACATCATCAAGACCGAGACAGGCCTGGATATCAACGTCGCCTATGACGGCTGCCAGTCCGGCTCGATGAACGAGCTGATCGCCAAGCTGGGCGGCAACCACGCACTGGTCAACGGTTCGCTGCGCAACTGGGCCCCGAACTTCATTCTCGGCTGCGGCGCCGGCTTCATCATGACGCTGATGGAGCATATGCTTGGCGCGCGCGCCGAAGATATGGAAGCGCCGGTCGCGCGCCCGCTTTCGGTGATCGAACTCGATCTTTCCGTCATGGTGTTCGAAAAGATCGCCAAAGTGCTTCGCTCGGCGGTGAATGCTGCCGGCGGTTTCGAGCCCTACCTCGATCCGCCCTACAATATCGAGGATCGCCCGGTTGCCATCGGTGACAACGGTAACGACTTTGCCGCTGCGATCACGATGACGATCTCGCTCGGCAAATCGATTTCCCATATCGTCATCATCATACCGCAACGGGATCTGCTGCGCACCGTCGTCAGCACGCCTCGCGCCAAGAACCCGACCGCCGCTTCCCAGGCATGGTCGGAGCAGCTCAACGAGCAGGTCCGCCGCTCCCAGGTGACGCTTGAGGCGCGAATTCGGCTCGAATCGCTGACGCTCGACACCATTTCCAAGCTTGCGGTCGGCGATATCATTCCTTTCATGGACACGGGCGATGTCCGCGTCGAAGTCAGCGCCAACAGCAAAGACCTTTACATCTGCGAATTCGGCCGCTCTGGCGAAAATTATACGGTGCGCGTCAAGGACAACGTCAATTCCGACGACGAGCTTCTCAGACACTTGATGAATTGATCGGCTGGCGCGTGGCCCCGCACACGGCAGCTTGAGGCAAGTTTCAACTGGAATAGTGATTTCATGGCTACGAAGACGACACAGCAAAGCAGCGAGGAATCGCTGGAGATTTCAAACAGCGACGCCGCCTTGGATGAGGCCATCGATGGTCTGCGCGGCGTCCTGAAGAAAGACAATGAAGGCGGTCTGCCCGATTTCGAGGCCGACGCATTCGGCGCGCAAACAGGCACGGATCTCTCCACCTTCGGCGATTTCGGGGACGACAACTCCGCTCCAGCCTTCGATGACGGCGAGTTCGGCGGCGTGTCTGCGGCACCGGCTGCCCCCGGCAGCGCGCTCACTGCGAATATGGACCTGATCATGGATATCCCGATCGACGTCCAGATCGTGCTCGGCAGCAGCCGCATGCCGGTGTCCGGCCTGATGAACCTGGCCGAGGGCGCAATCATCGCACTGGACAAGAAGATCGGCGAACCGGTCGAAATTACCGTGAACGGCCGCAAGATCGGCCGGGGCGAGATTACCGTTCTGGAACATGACGACACCAGATTCGGCATCAAGCTCACTGAAATTTATAACGCGAAGAAAAGCTGAACCCGGCTCAGGATGAGCCCACTCCCCCTGGCGGGACGGAGACGAAGACCATGATGGACTTTGACGATTTCAGCGGCGCGATCGCCGAGAAACCGTTATCTCAGACTGAAAAGGCAGCCGCCGTCCTTCTCGCCATGGGCAAGCAAGTGGCGGGACGGCTGCTGAAATACTTCACGCAGGCCGAGCTGCAGATGATCATCGCCTCAGCGCAATCACTGCGGGTTATTCCGCCGGACGAGCTGGCACAGCTCGTCGCGGAATTCGAAGACCTCTTCACCGAGGGCGCCGGCCTCATGGACAACGCCAAGGCCATCGAGAGCATTCTCGAAGAGGGCCTGACACCGGACGAGGTCGACAGCCTGCTTGGCCGTCGCACGGCGTTCCAGGCCTACGAGACATCCATCTGGGATCGCCTGGGCGAGGCCGATCCGGTCTTCGTCGCCAAGTTCTTCCTGCGCGAGCATCCTCAGACGATCGCCTATGTGCTTTCCATGATGCCTTCGGCCTTCGGCGCGAAGATCCTGCTGCAGCTCCCCGAAGCCCAGCGCGCCGACATCATGAACCGCACCGTCAATATCAAGGACGTCAGCCCCAAGGCTGCCCAGATAATCGAAAACCGCGTTCTCGGGCTGATGGCTGAGATCGACGCCGAACGCAACGCGTCCGGTTCCACGAAGGTTGCCGATCTGATGAACGAACTCGACAAGCCGGTGGTCGATACGCTGCTGAGTTCGCTGGAATCGATCAACAAGGAATCGGTCGAGAAGGTTCGCCCGAAGATCTTCCTCTTCGACGATCTCACCCGTATGCCGCAGCCGAGCCGCGTCCTGCTGCTCAACGACATCGCCGCCGACATCCTGACGATGGCGCTGCGGGGATCCGGCAACGAGATCCGCGAGATCGTGCTGTCCTCGATCAGCCCGCGTCAGCGCCGCATGATCGAATCCGACCTGCAGATGGGCAATGCCGGCATAAACCCGCGCGAAATCGCGATTGCCCGGCGTGCCATCGCCCAGGAAGCCATTCGTCTGGCCAACTCCGGCCAGATCGAGCTCAAGACCAAGGAAAATACGCCTGTGGAAGAAGCGGCGTAAACGCGGCGCGACTCAGCTAAAACATCATAGACTGACAAGCTATGGGCCGCGCATGATGCGCGGCCTCTTTCCGTTTCGCAGAGGGCGGCTGCTTTGGCTGACGAAGACAAGGACAGTAAAACAGAAAAACCGACGGAGAAAAAACTCCGCGATACGATCGAGAAGGGCAATGTCCCTCACTCCAGGGAAGCAACGCTCTTTGCTTCCATGCTCGCGACCGTCATCTACGTTACCTTCTTTCTGCCCGAACGCATGGGCCGCATGGGCGAGGTTCTGCGCGATCTCTTCGAAAAGCCGGATCAATGGCAGCTGGAGACAGGCCCAGACGCCATCTCGCTGTTTACGCGCATAGGCTGGGAAGTCGGCAACATGGTGCTGCCGGCGGTCGTGCTCTTCTTCGTCTTCGGGATCGGCGCCTCGATTTTCCAGAACCTGCCTACCCCCGTTCTCGAACGAATCAGGCCACAGTTTTCACGCATATCGCCGGCGAAAGGTTTCACGCGCATCTTCAGCGCGACCGGCATGGTGGAATTCGGCAAATCCCTCGCAAAAATCGTGCTGGTCAGCATCGTCATGTTTTTCGTGCTGCGCAGCCAGTACTTCCATGCGATGGATTCGATGGTGTCCGACCCGCAGACCATCTTCGTGCGTCTGTCGACGATCGTTCAGCGCATCCTGATCATCGTGCTGATGGCGACCGTCGTCGTCGGTGTTGCCGACCTGTTGTGGAGCCGGCATCACTGGTTCGACCAATTGAAGATGACGAAGCAGGAGGTCAAGGACGAGCACAAGCAGTCGCAGGGCGACCCGATCGTCAAGTCTCGCCAGCGCTCGATCGCGCGCGACCGCGCCCGCCGCCGCATGATGAAGCAGGTGCCGCGCGCCACCCTCGTCATCGCCAACCCGACTCACTTCGCCGTCGCACTTCGCTATGTGCGCGAGGAAAACGACGCCCCTGTCGTCGTCGCCAAAGGCCAGGACCTGATTGCTCTGAAAATCAGGGAGATAGCCGAGGCCAACAATATTCCCGTTTTCGAAGACCCGCCGCTCGCGCGCTCCATGTTTGCGCAAGTCTCGGTTGATAGCGTCATACCGTCAGTATTTTACAAGGCTGTCGCAGAACTCATCCATCGGATCTATGCCGCACAGTCGAATAGAAAACGGGTACGATAAACCAAATGAAAAAATGCCCCTACTCTGCCCAGCGTGAACAAATACTAGCCGAAGCCATCAGCCCGGTCGCAAGCGAGCTGCGCCTCCTCGATGCCGCCGATCTGATCTCGCTGCTGCGCTTCGAACGATATGGCAACCTCGCTGACCTCGTCGCCTCGGCCGCCGAGCTCTATTTTCTTCCCGGCACGGTCAATTTCGGGCTCGGCGGCGACTACAAGCTCGATTGGGGCGGGCCGGCGGAAGTGACGCTCGATCTGGAGATCAAGCCGCGGGGCGTCACCATCTATGCCAAGCTTTCGCTGGCGGAGCACCATGCGGGCATCGAGATCAACCACATTGCCTTCGACAAGGCCTCCGTCGATCCCGACGAGAACACGGCGCTGCTCGCCCGCAGCCTAAGGGACGCGCGTTACGTCGTCCGCGGCGAGGCCGCACACGCATTCTGAGGAATTCCTTTTTCAAAGATCGGCAAAGTGATTCGCGAGAGCGGCGTGCATCCGGCAGAAACCGGAACGCCGCTCAATTCATTTGTTCAGCAAGGTGTCGCAGGTGATTTCGTCTTGCGGCAGTGCCCCAAGGCGCCGCTATCTCAGCTTATGTAGCCGAAGCGGATCGCCTTCGCGATGGCCTGGATGCGGTTGACGCTGTCGAGCTTGATCGTCGCCGATCCGAGATAAGCGTTGACGGTATGCACCGACAATCCAAGCTTGTCGGCAATCTCTTCGCTGATGCGCCCGTCGCCGGCAAGCTGCAGGCAGGCGATTTCGCGCTCGCTCAGCGCTTCGGCCGCCTGTGAACGGCGCTCGTCCAGCGACAGGAGCTGCATCATGATCTGGCAGCTGCGGCCGTGCAGCTCGACGATCATATCGCTCGAGAGATCCATGAACTTGGCCGTGAAGACGGTGTAGCCATTGCCGACGGCGCCGAGCCGCACGGGAAAGGCGGCGCCGGCAAAAGGCAGGAGATGCGGCTTCAGGCGCTGCGTGAAGACGGCAAAATCCGGCGTCTCGGCGGTGCTGTCGCTGTCGCGCCCGTTCCACATCAGCGGCAGCAGCGATTTGTCGATATGCTCGATCAGTGCTTCGCCATAGGCCTCCACAAAGGATTTGCCGACGACGGAGTTGGCCGAGCCCCAATTATCGAGTTCGCATACCAGGCGCTGCTTATGCGGCAGGCCGGAGCCGTGCAGGCGATAAACGGCAAAATGCTGCGCGTCGATCAGCTTTTGCATCGACACCAGCTTCGGGAACAGATCGGAGCGGCCGGAGATCCGCCCGGAACGGGTAAGCCGTGATTCGCCCGGCATATCCGTCGTCCTGTCTGGCTGATAGCGCATCCGGTCGGCCCTTAAACGAGATTATTGCGCACTGCAAAGGCGATAGCCTCCGAGCGGGTCTTGGTGGCGGTCTTGCGCATGACGCTGGTAATATAGTTGTTGATGGTATTGCGCGAGATCCCGAGGATCATCGCGATCTCATCGCTCGTCTTGCCTTCGGCGATCCAGAACAGGCATTCCAGCTCGCGCTCGGTCAGATCGAAATCGCGCTCCAGCTTGCCCTCGAAGCAACGCGTGGAACTGGCGAGATAGCCGGCCAGGAGGCCGACATCCCTCAACCGCTCGGGCAGAAGCACCGCCGCTTCGCTCGCCAGCAGCAGCAGGGAGAAGCGGGTGCGACCGACATTGAACGTCAAGGCATGATATTGCCGGCCCACACCGTCAGGCAGCGAGACATCATCGGGAAGCAGCGCCAGGCTTGGCTGAAACAGCGCCATGCACTTTTCAAGCTCGCCGATGCGGCCATAACCGCTTGTCAGCTCCGTTGCCAGACGCCGGACAAGATCGAAGGGCCAATCGGAGGAAATCACGAAGTCGAGCCCGCTTTCCTGGATGAGATCGGACCTGACAAGAAGATAATGGGAGGCGCCGGCGTAGCTCGCCAGGGCGTGAAGGCCGGCTTGAAGATAGGCAGGGCCTGAAACGGCATTCAGCTGCAGAATGAGCTGCTCGCGCGACATAGCTCCGGCGGACGCGATCGATCGCGCATCCCTATCGCCTTTGCTCATCTGCGATATCTGCATGTCCATACTTGCATTTCCTGCCGCTGTTGGACGATCGGCCGTCAACGAGAGCATTGTTCCGTCAGAACCCAATCCCTTCACCTCAGAGAATCGGCAGCGAATCTCGACGAGGCATCGAAGCCGGATCTTTCTCTACCGCGACTAAACACTTCCGGCGGATACGGATGGATGGGCGCATGTCTCATCCCTGAATTCGACACCCGCAATCGCACCGGCGCGCACTGCCGCAAGCACGATCTACGAATCATGAGCTAATTTCCCGCTCCGGAATCTACAAACTTAAAACATGCGAAACGCGGAAAACGATGGTCGATTCGCTCGGAATACACAGTTGTTACGCAATAGATACAGTATTTGTAAGTCGATTCTTTATACCCAGCAACCGTATATCCATTGAAATTCCATCTTACGAACACGTCAATTCGGCTAGCCGCGACTAATTGATCACAGGTGGCATCGACAATGATGCAAGTTCAAATGTCATCCCCTGGATAGAAAAAGGACCGGGAATTTCCCGGTCCTTTTGTCAGGCGGCCTGGTCGACGGCCCATTTCCTGAGGATCTTTGCAGCGCGTTCTTCGCTGATTTCCACCATGCGGGACAGGCGGCGCTCCGGCCCTTCCTTGACGCGGCGGTTGAAGGTTCCGCCATCGTCGCCCATCGTCAGCAGGTCGTCGGTGCTGTCGAAGCCGAAGTCCGAGCCGAAGCCGTCCATCAGTGCCGCGCCGGGGCCGCCGACCGCCGGCGCGAAATCCGGCAATTCCAGGCCCGCTGCTTCCGGAAGAGCCATGCTGCTGGACGAGCCGCCGAGCGAGCGGATCAGCGGACGGAAGCCCATCCAGACGATCAGGAAGGCGACCGCGACGAAGGCCAGCGAGTTGATGATGCCGGCCATGTTGCGGCTCAGCATATCGGTAATGCTAAAGCTGGAGGATGTGTCTTCAAGCAGCTGGTTGTCGAGGAAGTCCATCGCATTGACGGTAACGATGTCGCCGCGGGCCGGGTCGACACCCGCTGCCGTTGCGACGATCTTCTGCATTTCCGCAATATAGGCGTCGATCTTGGCCTGATCAGCGCCCTGGCCGACCATTTGCGCGATGCGGCCCTTATTGACCACCACGGCGACGGACAGTTTTTCGATCTTGTAGCTGGTGCGGGTCGTGGCCGTCGTCTTGCTGTTGATTTCGTAGTTGGTCTGTTCCTCGCGCTTGTCGGACTGATCGTTCGACGTCGGCGTGTTGCCGCCGGATTGCGGGGCCGCCTGCGGAATATTCTGCTCCACGGTCGCGGCGCTGTCGGGCTGGCTCTGCTGCGACTTCTGCGCTTCCTTCACGGTGCGGACGGAGCGTTCGACCTTCGAGTCCGGATCGTATGTGGTTTCCTGCACCTGCTGGCTGTCGGTATTCAGCTGTGCCGTCACGCTGGAGCGGAAATTATCCATGCCGAGGAAGGGCGCCAAGGCCTTGTCGATGTTGGATTCGACTTCGCTCTGCACGTTCTGCACGATGCCGAGATTGCGGCTGAGAGCGCCGTTGCCGGGATCGTCGCCCGATGCGAGCAACTGGCCCGTGGAGTCGAGGATCGTTACATCATCGACCTCCAGGCCGGGAACGGCTGACGCGACGAGGTGGCGGATAGCCGAAGCCGATTTGCGGGCAGCTTCCGCACTCGCGCGGATCATGACGGATGCCGTCGGCTTCTGATCCGCCTTCCGGAAATTGCCGACATCCTGCATGACGATATGGACGCGGGCGGCGCTGATGCCGGCGATCGAGGTGATGGTGCGGCTGATTTCGCCCTCGAGGGCACGGACGCGGGTGACTTCCTGCATGAAGGAGGTTAGACCGAGCGAACCGACATTGTCGAAGAGCTCATAGCCGGCCTTGCCGCTGGTGGGCAGGCCGCGTTCAGCAAGAAGCGCGCGGGCCTTGCCGGTCATGCCCGCCGGAACGGTCAGGCTGGAGCCATCCGTACCGACCTGGAAATTGATCTTGGCTTCCGCGAGCGCGATGCTGATCTGGTTGAGATCCGTCGCATCCAGGCCGACATACAATGTCTCCTGTGCGGGCTTATTGACATAGAGGGCTGCAAAAAGGATCAGCAGCATGGACACGGCGCCCACGCCCCCCAGGATCATCAGCCGCGTTCTCCCGAGATTCTGAAGATTCCGAAGCAGGGGAACTAATTGATTTAACAGATTCATTCTGTTCTCGCACGATTCGTCAAAGACCTGATGGCTTTGTGCTATGCGGCGAAAATAGAAATCGAAACTTGTGCGAACGTTTCGTCCGGCCAGAAGAGCCCAGGAAAAAGCCGGGAAGAAATGCAGGAGATTATATAAGAAAAACAGTATCTATTGCTGACGACGCGGTCAGAAGAAATCGAAATCGCCGGCAGCCTTTGCCATGGGTTGGGCCATGGTCTGCGAATGCGCGTGAAAACCGCCGCCGCCGAGCGCCTTTTGCATCTCCGTCAGCTTGACCAGGCTCAGCGCCGTCGCGAGATCCACCGTCCAGCCCTCGGGCATGGTGCCGGCAATGGTATCGATGAATTCGGCGATGCCGCGCGTCTTCTGCACGGCGAGATCAATACCCTGGACGACCTTCATGGCCTCCGGCGAGGCCAGTATATTGGCGTCGCTGATGTCAAGCAGCTGGGGCTCGATGCGTTCGATCAGATAGGCGATGTCATGCAATTCGGAAACGATGCGCAGAAGGATAGCCGGAAGCGTCTCCTCGATGGCAGCCGTCTCAACGCGCTGGAAGGGGGTCATGCGCTTGCCTCGTTGATCAGAAAAATTCGATCGTGTTGTCAACCGGCTTCGGAGCAATGACCGGACGCTGCTCCAGCGCCACGGTCTTCTGTGTCTCGGCGCCGGTCAGCGGATATTGCCTGGCCCTTCCGGAGATTGGCCAATATTCGATCTTGCGCCCGTGTTCGCCGCCGGTGCTGGAGCTGACGACCGGGATGCCTTCGTCTTTCAGAAATTGCATGGCAAAGACCGCGTTCTGCTCGCCGACATTGGAGAAGGTCGCGATCGTCTTGGCGCCACCGAAAACTTTCGCCTCGAGCCGGTCACGCCTTGCGCCCTTCTTCAGGAGGCCGTTGATCAGAAGTTCCATCAGGTGCACGCCGTAACGCGTCGCATCGCCGCCGCTCATCGGCGAGTTCGCCATTCCCGGAAGGAGGAAATGGTTCATCCCGCCAACGCCGGCGATGGGATCGCGCAGGCAAGCCGCCACGCAAGAGCCGAGAATGGTCGTCAGCACCACTTCGGGATCGCTGATGACCTTGTACTCGCCCTGAATAATATGCACGCGGCGGGCGCCACCTTCGACGATCATTTTAGAGCTCCGAAGACGGCCTCGATGGCAGCTTTCATCTTTTCGATGGTAAAGGGCTTGGCGAGCACGTTGTTGGCACCGAGCTGCGCCGCCTTCTGAACCAGCGCACGGTCGCCCTGCGCCGTCAGGATGATGAAGGCCGCCTTCTTGGTCGTCGGGTTGGTGCGCACCGCCTGCAGGAGGCCGAGCCCGTCCATCTTCGGCATGTTGAAATCGGAGATGACGAGATGATGCGGCTGCTGCTGCATGATCTTCATCCCCTGCTCACCGTCGCCGGCAGCCGTGATCTGCTTGAATCCGAGCTGCGTCAGCGCATCGCTCAGCAGCAGGCGGCTGGTGACCTGATCGTCAACGATCAGAACTTTGATTTTCTCCGCTAGAGACATTATTCGCTCCCTTCCTTTCGGGCGGCTGTGGCTTTCAAAATTTCCTCGCCAATGGCGTTCAGCGGAAACTGCTGTTCGACTGCACCAAGCTCGTGGGCGACCCTCGGCATACCGTAGACCACGCAGGTCTTCTCGTTCTGCCCGATGGTGCGCGCGCCGGCATGGCGCATCTTGAGGAGACCGGCGGCGCCGTCGCGCCCCATGCCGGTCAGGATCACGCCGACGGCATTGCGGCCTGCCAGTTCGGCAACCGAATCAAAAAGCACGTCGACGGAAGGGCGATGGCCGTTCACCGGCCCGCCGTCTACCAGACGGCAATGGGGGGCGGATGCATTGGCGACCCTGAGGTGCCTTTCGCCGCCCGGCGCCAGATAGATTTTGCCGATTTCGAGCCGCGCACCATCGGTCGCCTCCTGGACGACCGGGGCGCAGAGGCGATTCAGGCGCTCGGCGAAGCTGCGCGTGAAGGTCGGCGGCATATGCTGCGTGATGACCGTCGGCGGACAATTGACCGGGAACTTCTGCAAGACGTTGATCAGCGCCTCGACGCCGCCGGTGGAGGAACCGATCGCGACGATCTTGCGGCCCACACGGAAATCCGCGACGGCCGGCGGCTGCGCGCGCTGGGCGGCGGGCTTCACATATTGACGTTGAGAGCGGGCAGCCGCCTTTACCTTCTCTGCCAGATCGCCGAAGGGATGCGGCTCGCCCGGGGACGGCTTTCCGACGCAATCGAACGCACCGATTTCGAGCGCGGCAAGCGTCGCATCGGCGCCGCGATGGGTCATCGTGGAAACCATGATGACGGGCATGGGCCTGAGCGTCATGATCTTTTCCAGGAATTCGAGGCCGTTCATGTTCGGCATCTCGATATCGAGCGTGACGACATCCGGATTGAGCGCCTTGATGGCGGCGCGCGCTTCCATCGCATCGCCGGCCTGGCCGATGACATCGACCTCTGGATCGGCACGCAGGACGGCGGTGATCAGGCCGCGCATCGTCGGGGAGTCATCGACCACGAGAACACGAGCAGGAGAATTCATGGCTTCCTCCCCGCGGTCTTGCCGAGATAGCGATAGGTGGTGATGCCGATATTATCGAAGACGTGCTTGGCCTCGCCGGCGACCCGCTCGGAGTGGCCGATATAGAGATGGCCGGCATCCTGCAGCTGGCCGGCAAAGCGCGTCCAGATCTTCGTCTGCGTCGGCTCGTCGAAGTAGATGACGACGTTGCGGCAGAAGATGACGTCGAACAGGCCCTTGAAGGGCCATTGCCCGAGCAGGTTCAGCTCGTTGAAGGTAATGAGCCGCTTGACGCGATCGTCGATCTGGAATTTGCGGCGGCCCTGGACATTGACTTCCTGGAACCACTGCTTGCGCATGGCCGGAGAAACCGTTTCGAGAGAAGACTCGTCATAGGCACCAGCGCGGGCAAGCCCGAGGATCTTGGGGTCGATATCCGTTGCCAGGATCTTGAAATCGAAATCGGCGACATTCGGCATCAAGGCAAGCACCGTCAGCGCGATCGAGTAAGGCTCCTGCCCGTCAGAACAGGCGGCCGACCAGATGCGCACCCGGCCGCCAGCCTTGGCGCGCGCCAGGAGACCCGGCAGAACCTCGTCGCGCAGATGATCGAAATGATGGTTTTCGCGGAAGAAGCGGGTGAAATTGGTCGTCAGATGCGACAGCATCTCGCGACGCGCCGCACTTCCCGCGGGCGAAGACACCAGCTGGCAGTAGTCGCGGAAGCCGGAGAGCCCCAGCGCGCGGATATGCTTCGACAGCCTGGAATAGACGAGCGATGCCTTGCTCTCATTGAGAGAAATGCCCGCATCCGAATAGATCATGGCGGCGATTTCCGAGAGGTCGCGGCGCGTCAGCGGATATTCGCCGCTCGCCAGCACCTCATCGGGAGACGCCTTGAAATCCGTTGCTCCCATCACGCTCATGCAGCCTCGCTTTCGCTTTCAGGGAACAGGGCTTCCAGTTCGATCAGACAGATCATGCGGCGGTCGATCGCCACGATGCCGCGGGCAAACTGCCGCTCGTGATCGGAGGAGACTTCCGGCGTTGGCTGGATGCTGTCGTCGGTGATCGTCAGAATGTCCGATACGGCGTCAACAAGAAGACCGACCACCTTGCGCTTCACTTGCGCGACGATGATCACATGCCGAGCCGTCGGTTCCGCACGCTTCATGCCGAGCCGGGCGGAGAGATCGATGATCGGCAGCACGGCGCCGCGCAGGTTGATGACGCCGAGCATGTAACCGGGCGCATGCGGCATGGCCGTTGCCGGGGTCCAGCCGCGGATTTCACGAACCGACATGATGTCGACGCAGAATTCCTGGTCGCCGATGCGGAAGGCGATCAGCTCGCGATTGCCCTGGCTCAGGCTCTTGACGGCATAGGACATCAACTCACCCCACCGCCGCATAAGACATTTCAGGCTTCAGCGACTGGCCGCGCGAAGCGCCGACCACTGCATCGACGTCAAGGATCAGCGCCACGCGTCCATCGCCGAGGATGGTTGCCGCCGCAATGCCCGGGACATGCGTGTAGTTGGCCTCGAGGCTCTTGATGACGACTTGGCGCTGGCCCTGAATGGCATCGACCATGAGGGCGCGCTGACCGCCGCCTTCCGATTCCACCAGCAGCGCGACGCCTTCGACCGGATTGGCCTGCGTGGCACGGAAATTCAGGATGCGGCCGACATCGACCAGCGGGCAGAAGCTGTTGCGGATCGAGATCAGACGATGGTTCGCACCGAAGGAGTGGATAGCGGACGCTTCGGGCTGCAGCGTTTCGACGATCGCCGTCAGCGGCACGACGAGCGTCTGGCCGGCAACGGTGACCACCATGCCGTCGAGGACTGCGAGCGTCAGCGGCAGGCTCATCGTGAAGACAGAACCCTGCCCCGGCTTGGAGCTGATGTTGATGCGGCCGCCGAGCGCCTGGATCGAGCGCTTGACCACGTCCATGCCGACGCCTCGGCCTGAGATGTCAGAGATCTTGTCGGCGGTCGAGAAGCCCGGCAGGAAGATCAGGTTGTCGACTTCCTCATCCGAAAGATTGGCATCGGCTGCGATCAGGTCGTTATCGATCGCCTTCTGGCGGACTTTCTCGCGGTTGATGCCGGCCCCATCGTCGGCAAGCTCGATGAGGATGCGGCCGGAGCGATGCTTTGCCGTCAGGCGAACGGTGCCTTCCGGGTTCTTGCCGAGTGCCGCGCGTTTTTCCGGCGTTTCGACGCCATGGTCGACCGCATTGCGGATCATGTGGGTGAGCGGCTCGGCAAGCTTGTCGATGACGGTCTTGTCGACTTCGGTGTTCTCGCCCTCGGTGATCAGGCGGATCGACTTGCCGGTCATGTCGGCGATTTCGCGGACGATACGCGACATACGCTGGAAGACCGGCTTCACCGGCTGGGCGCGGATCGCCATGACGCTGTCCTGAATCTCGCGGGTGAGCTGCTGCAGCTCTTCGAGACCCATGTTGATGGAGGATGCGCCGTTGTTGTCGTTCTCGATGACGCTCTGGGAGAGCATCGCCTGATTGATGACAAGCTCGCCGACAAGGTTGATCAGGCGGTCGACACGATCGAGATCGACACGGATGGTCTGGCCGGCGGCGGCAGCGGCGGCACTGTTCTGCGCCGCGGCTGCATTGGAAGCGGCAGCGGCGGCAAGGGCGGCTTCCTTCTTTTCGACGCGTGCGGCAGCGGAGGCGAGCTGCGTGACGTTGCTTGCGGTTTCCGCAGCAGCCACGGCGGCAGCGACGTCGTTTCTCGGCGCGGATGTCTCCTCTATGGTTTCGGCAGCCGGTGCGGCGCCGTCATCGAGGATCGAGAGATCGAAGGGCACCGGTATCATCGGCAATTCTTCGCCACTCGAAGACCCGCCGCTTCCAGCCAGCTGGACATCGAGATCGCAGTCCCATTCAGCAAATTCGAAGACGGTGCGAATGGCGTCTTCGCCCTTGTCCGTCTTAATGGAGATCGCCCATTTGAAATAGGCGCCTTCGGGATCGAGATCGATAAGACCCGGCAGCGCATCCATATCGCAGAAGATATTCATCTCGCCGAGCCGCGAGAGATCGCGCAGCAGCAGCGTCGCATCATTGCCCTTGGCGTAGAGATCGGACCGCGGCTTGAAATTGACTTCATATTCCGGCCTGGCATCGACGGCAGGCTCATCGCTGCCGAAATCGTCGTCGAAGCTGAAGGGAATCGGCTGGAAACCGCTTTCGTCCGTGGGCGCAGGCGCGGCCACGACGGGCTTCGAAGCAACATCGGCAACCGCCGCTGCCGACGGCGCGGGAATATCGCCATTTGCCAGCGCTTCCAGTTCCTTGACGAGGCCGCGGCTGCGCGCCGGATCGACACTGCCGCCATCACGGGCGGCGTTGGTGAGATCCGCCAGCACGTCGGCCGCCTTGAGCATGACCTTCAGGACATCCTGGGTCGGCTCCAGCTTGTTGGATCGAACGCAATCGAGTGTGGTCTCGAAGACGTGGGCGAATGCGACCAGGTCGTCCAGACCGAAGGCCCCTGCCCCACCCTTGATGGAATGAACGGCGCGGAATACGGCATTGACGGTTTCCGGGTCACGGTCGCCATCATTCAATTTCAGGAGACCGGATTCCAGTTCAGCGAGCTGCTCTTCGCACTCCTGGAAGAAAATCTCTTTGATTTCGTTCATATCCATAAGGGGCGGATCCTGTTTAGGCGGTTACGCGCTCGATGGCATCGATCAGCTTGGCGGGATCGAACGGCTTGACGATCCAGCCGGTCGCGCCGGCCTGGCGGGCACGGTTCTTCTTTTCCGCATCACTCTCCGTCGTCAGCACGAGGATCGGCACGGCGCGGTATCTGTCGTTGCGGCGAACGCCCTCGATGAAGCCAAAGCCGTCAAGGCGCGGCATATTGATGTCGGTGACGATGACATCGGGATTGGCTTCTTCCAGAATTTCCAGGCCTTCGACACCGTCTTCGGCCTGAATGGTCTCGAAACCCGCATTGTTGAGAGTGACGAGAAGCATGTTTCGAATGGTCCGTGAATCATCCACGGTCAGCACTTTTTTCTTCATTGCCGGATCTCCTTGGCAAGCAGATGGGAGATATCCACCCCGATCACCTGCATCGTTTTTTGAAATGCATCCGACACCTTGGAGAAGGTGAAGGAGAGCTTGTCCTCATCCCAGGTCTTGGCGGCGGCCATGATGACCTGCACGCACAAGGTCCCGATCCTTTCGACGCCGGACGCATCGATCGCGACATTGCTGCCGCGCAACCCCATCAACGTGCCGCGAAGGGCGGAGGCCTCGTTGAGGTCCAGCACCGCGGCCAGACTGATTGTCTTTTCGCCTTTCCTGCTCGGCATCGCGTCATTCCCCGTTGTCTGAAATCAGGCCCGTCGGCCCGCATATGCATGAAACTGAAAGATCAATAGGCATTGCGATCGCCTCCCGCTGCGGTCCTGCGAAGCGGGAAGCCGAAATCGGCCATCTCCTCGTCATTCTGCGCAGCGCCGAATTCCTCGCGGGCGGGGAGCTGTCGCTGCTGCGCGGCTCTGACCGGCACGCCAGCGACGGCATGCCGCCGCTCGCGCTCGATGCGGAACTCGCGGATGGTTCGGCCGAGCTCGACGACGACGGTATGCAGGTGATCGGCATCTTGCTCGGAGCGGCTGGCATTGCTGCCGGCGGCGGCCGCCCGCTCGCTGTGGCCGCCGATATCCGATGTCAGCGCCTGAAGGCCGGCGACCTGTTCGTCGCTCGCAGCCGCAATTCCGGAAATGGCTTCGTTGATATCCGTCACCTGGCGCACAATGCTGCCGATCGCGTCCTGGGTGCGGCCGACCATCTGGACGCCCGCATCTACCTGCGCCTTGGTTCCCGTCACCAGCACCTTGATCTCGCGGGCCGCATCGGCGGAACGCTGGGCAAGCGCGCGAACTTCCTGCGCGACGACGGCAAAGCCGCGGCCACTGTCGCCGGCGCGGGCTGCCTCGATGCCGGCATTGAGTGCGAGAAGATTGGTCTGGAAGGCAATCTCATCGATGACGCCGATGATCTGGCCGATCTTTTCGGCTGACGTTTCGATATCGGCCATAGCGGAGATCGCCTGCCCGACGATCCTTCCGCTGTCTTCCGCCGCGATGCGGGTCGATGCCGTCACGCGCTCGGCAGAACGGGTGTTGGCCGCATTGCCGCGCACCTGATCGGCTAGCTCTGCAAGCTGCTTTGCGGAGGCCGCAAGTCCTCGCGACTGTTCGGACGATTTTTCAGCCAAGGATTTCGCGGAGCGGGAAATGGCGCCGCTCGTCGCTTCAGCCGCCTCCACACCACCGGACAGGGCCGAAAACTGCTGCTGAATGTCCTCCAGCGCCGCATTCAAAGCTTCCGCGACCTCGGCATAGGCTTCAGGACAATCCATTGGCACCCGGGTCGTCAGATCGCGATCGGCAAGGCCATTGGCAAGCTCGGTAATAAAAGCCGCAGCCTCGGCGCGATCGGTAGCCCGCTGTTCGGCCAGTGCCCGCTGGTGACCGACCCGCAATTCGTTGAACCGCAACGAGACAGCAATTTCGACATCGACCATCACCAGGCGCACGACCGATGTCACGAGTTCGCCCAATTCACGGGCGCGACGCTTGGCTCCGGGCAGGATGGCTCGGCTGCCCATGTCTTCGAGAAGGCCGGCAAGAAGATGCTCCAGCACGACCCCATGGCCCGCAACGTGCCAGCGTGGATCGAGCCCCATCTTGCTTTCGCTGTCGGACAGAACCTTGACGCGCTCGGCATAAAGGCTGTCGAAGCGTGCATCCGTCAGCACATCCCAATGGGAGGATTGCAGATCCTGAAGGCGTTCGAGCTGGCTTTCGCTCGAAAAATTGCGCGCGGCGTCCGGATAGGCCTGAAAGCGGTGGAAAAGATCGCGCAGGCCGGCTTTCAGATGCGCTTCGAGCATTGGCCGGTGACGGCGCAAGGTTTCGCATTGCCCGGCATCGAGACCAGCAAAACGCAAACGGTCGCGAAGGCTGCCAGCCTGCGCCCTGCGTGCCTGATCTGACGGCGAATCCTGCGCCAAAGTCGTCCCTGCCGAACTGCCGCGCATTCAAGCGCCGGCGAAACCGCTGATGATCCGCGCCAGGCGCAATGAGGAGGCGAGGAAAGGCAGCCGTAGCCGTCGATCATGTGATCGAGGCACCGAAGCTCGCTCGTTCATCAAAGTCTATTGCGGACCTGTTTGATGACATGGATACCGGATCGGACCCGGTACGACGGGGCGGCTTCATGCCTGCTGAGAACGAGTCACAATTTTCCCATTCCGACGTTCAGGCTCAATATTTATGGTTAATTCCTTGCCCGAAGGTTAATGACGGAAGAAGGCATGTCTCCTACTGATCTATACTAAATTAGCGATTACTTTCAGATATAGTTTGTCGCCGTGGAAGAACATCGATCGCAAGTCACGAGCAAGCTTCATCCCTTACTACCCAAGGGATAGACACTTCCGATGTCGCTACGGAGAGAGCAATGATTGTTCTTGGTTTGACCGCCTCGCTGATGGCCAGCTTGACGCTTGCGGCCTTCATGCTTCTGTCCCGCATCGAAGCGGCGCGCGGCAAAGCTACCCCTCGCATTCTCTAGGAGCTTTAACGGACATCTGATATCCGAAATCGGACATATGGCACTTCGCGGCCACACGATGCGAGCGCTGTAGTTCCCGCGGATGGCAGGAGCTAGCTTTGGCCTCAATAGTTCCGTATTAAGCCTCACGATCAGGCACCGAGACCCATCCTTTAATGCTCGACACGACCCATTCCCGAACAAATGCCCAGAAACTTTCGCTGGGCCTCGCCCTTGCGATCATCTTCGGAGTAACGCTCTGGCGCGTGCTCATGTTGCTCCTCAACAGGACGGACCTCTTCGTCGATGAGGCACAATATTGGTTCTGGGGCCAGAATCTGGATTTCGGCTATTATTCCAAGCCGCCGATGATTGCCTGGGTCATCCGCTTCTTCAATACGATCTCCGGCTCGGATTCGACCTTCTGGATCCGCATATCGGCGCCGCTCTTCCATCTTGCCACCGCCCTGATGCTGATGTGCACGACGCGGCGGCTGATCGACGACGAGACCGGACGCGAGATCGCGCCATGGGTCGGCGTCATCTTCATCACGCTGCCGGCTGCCTCGCTTTCCGCCGTGCTGGTATCGACGGACACGATCCAGATCCTGTTCGTAACCA
This sequence comes from Martinezella dioscoreae, assembly GCF_009176305.1. Lineage (GTDB taxonomy): Bacteria > Pseudomonadota > Alphaproteobacteria > Rhizobiales > Rhizobiaceae > Rhizobium > Rhizobium dioscoreae. The sequence goes on from NZ_BLAJ01000003.1 coordinate 752,573, forward strand.
TCGCCATCTGGGCTTTTATCGGGCTGACCAGGCGTTCCTCGGTGCTGGAAGCTGTCATCCTCGGTGCCAGCCTCGGCATCGCCTTCCTGACGAAATATTCGGTGCTCTTCCTTCTGCCCGGTGTCGGCATTGCCATGCTGACGATGCGTTCGGCGCGTATCGCCTGGCGGGACGTTGCCATTGCCGCCATTATCGGGGCCATCGTCGTTTCCCCCAATCTCTGGTGGAATCTCACCCATGATGCGACGACCATAAAGCACACCGAAAACATCGCCCAATGGAGCAAGAGCGGCGGCGGCAACACCCTGCTGAAGCACATACTCAACGGGCTCAGCTTCTTCGGTGCCCAGTTCGGCGTCGTCGGCCCGGTCGTCTTCTACGCGCTTTTGTGGGCGACGTGGCGATTGATCCGCGGGCAGAGCGACGACCGGGAAAAGCTGCTGTTCTGGCTCTCTGTGCCTGTCGTGGCGCTGATCACGCTGCAGGCCCTCCTCGCCAAGGCCTATGCCAACTGGGCCGTCTCGGCTTATGCCGCAGGCACCATTCTCGCCGTCTGGCTGCTCTATCGCCTGACGAAAAAGGGGCTGAGCACCTCGCTTATCATAGGCGCCGTCGTCGCCTTCGTGATCCCGGTGCTGACGGTGTTTGCCTATGACATCAAGCTGCCGAACGGCGATCTTGTCATGAAGCGCTATGTCGGCCGCAGCGTCATCAGTGAAGAAATCGCCAATATCGCCACGGAGGCGAAACTGACTGAAATCGTTGCCCAGGACCGCGATATCCTCGCCGATCTCTACTACACGCTGAAAGGCAAGCCGTTCCACATCTATGCCCGCCACTTCGGCGGCTTCCCCGCGAATTATTACGAGCAGGATTTCTCCCTGCCGGTCAGCGTGACCGGTCCGGTCTTGTTCGTCGACAACGATCCGATCGATTGCCCGGAAGGCCAGGCCGAACTCATCAAGAGCTGGTCGCCACCCTATGGCGAGATGAAGGGCAAGACGCTTTATGCCTATCGCGTCCCGGCATCCTGCCTGGCGCCTAAATCGTCGGCAGCGGGTGCGACGGAAAATTAAGAAATCGAGCCGGGACTGTTGACCGGCTCGTGCAACTGCATCATGACAGGCCACACTAGGAAGACGCCAAGCGTCCTGTTATCATGACCGAACCGCTGGAGTTCGCTCCGGCAAAGGAATGAAGGCATTTTGGACCGTTGAGCCCGCTTGAATTCGGCGCCGCCGACAGCGAAGATAGAGACGACAGGACGCACCGCGCCGGAGCGCGCGTGATCGCCTCGCTGTTCGTCGCATTCTTCGCCTATATCGGATTGGCGCTTGGCGGTGGCATCAACCTTGCCGCGCGCGCCGATGCGGACGCGCTCTCCTCGGGCAAAGACACCCAGCCTCTCTATCTATCACTGCGTGACCCGGTCCGCGGAATCGTCGTTGCCGATCGGCTGGTGACGCCGAAAGCTACATGGCACGATATAGGGCCTGCAACGCTTGCTGCCCTCCCTACCCTCGGATATCCGGCAACCTCGTGGCAATCGTACCGCCCGGATGATGCCACACGGTTCGAATCCCTGGCGTTTCACGCCTATCTCGCACGTGCGCCTCCAGGCGCGCTCGCCTAAGCGTTTGGCGCAGACGCGCTGAATTTCCGACACGACCTCAAGTCCGCCTGCGGCCAGACCGTCGGCATAAGCCTATTTTCAAGGATAATACCCATGCGTACCTCACCATGGCTCGTGGCACTCTATACGGTGATCATCGTCATTGGCTTTCTGATCGCACTGCCGAACGCGCTGCCGCCGTCGGTTCTCAGCAAGATCCCATCCTGGCTGCCTCATAGCCAGGTTTCGCTCGGCCTCGACCTTCGCGGCGGCTCCTATCTCGTTCTCGAAGTCGACGAGAAGGACCTGACGAACGGCCGGCTGCAATCGCTGCAGCAGGACGCGCGCCGCGTGCTGCGCGACAAGAACATCCAGACCCGCTCGATCGTCCGCAATGGCGACCAGATCGTCGTGACGCTCAGCGACGCCTCGCAGAGCAGCGATGCCGTGACGCAGCTGCAGACGCTGGCCAATACGATCACGTCGGGCCTCTCGGCCGGCCAGTCCGATCTCAACATCAAGCCGAATGGCGCGACGATCGCGATGTCCTTCTCGCCGGCCGGTATTTCGGCCAACGTCGATTCCGCCGTTCAGCAGAGCCTTGAAGTTATCCGCAAGCGCGTCGACCAGGTGGGCGTTGCCGAGCCAACCATTCAGCGCGTCGGTCCGAACCGCGTTCTCGTCCAGCTTCCCGGCGCACAGGATCCGTCGCACCTGCGCGAGCTTCTCGGCTCGACCGCGAAGATGTCCTTCCATCTGCTGGCCGATAACGTCGACCCGAACAATCCCGGCCCCGGCGTCACCATCATGAAGGACGAGCAGGGCAACAGCTATCCGGTTCTCGACCGCATCGAACTGTCCGGCGACCGCCTGACGGATGCCCGCGTCAGCTTCGATCCGAACACGCACGAGCCGCTCGTCACCTTCCGCTTCGACAGCGCCGGCGCCAACCGGTTTGCCGAAATCACCCGCGAAAATGTCGGCAAGCCCTTCGCCATCGTCCTCGACAACAAGGTTCTGAGTGCGCCTAATATCCGCGAGCCGATCACCGGCGGCTCGGGCCAGATCTCCGGCAACTTCACCGCAGACAGCGCCACCACGCTTGCAGCCTTGCTGCGCGCCGGTGCCCTGCCGGCCAAGCTCACCGTCATCGAGGAGCGCACCGTCGGCGCCGACCTTGGTAGCGACGCGATCCAGAAGGGCATCTATAGCGGCCTGGTCGGCTTCGTTCTGGTTGCCGCCTTCATCTTCGTGCTCTATGGCGCCTGGGGGATTCTGGCGAATGTTGCCCTGCTCATCCACACGGTCCTGACCTTCTCGGCCCTGACGCTTGTCGGCGCCACGCTGACGCTGCCCGGCATCGCCGGCGTCGTCCTTGGTATCGGCCTCGCGGTTGATGCCAACGTTCTCATCAACGAGCGCATCCGCGAAGAAACCCGGAAGGGCCGCGGCGCCTTCGCCGCCATCGATAACGGTTTCAAGAAGGCTTATTCGACGATCATCGACGGCAACATGACGGCGCTGATTGCCGCCGCCATCCTGTTCTACTTCGGCTCCGGCCCGGTTCGCGGCTTTGCCGTGACCATGGGTCTCGGCCTCATCATCTCAATGTTCACCTCCGTCGCCTTCGTGCGTGTCGTGATGATCGCCATCACCCGTCGCCGCAAGCTGAAGGTGATCAACATCAGGCCGCTGATCCCCTTCAGCCCCTATGACAAGCACATCCAGTTCATGAAGGCCCGCTTCTTCGGCGTCACCGTCTCGGCGATCCTGTCGCTCGCCTCGGTGGTCCTGTTCATCCATCCGGGCCTCAACTACGGCGTTGATTTCCGCGGCGGTATCCAGATGTCGGTCAAGACCAAGGACGCGGCCGATCTGGCGACGTTCCGCGAGGGTCTGAACACGCTCGGCCTCGGCGAAATCGCACTGCAGTCCTTCGGCGACAATAACAGCCTCCTTGTCCGCGCCCAGCGCCAGGACGGCGGCGAAGAGGCGCAGACGGCGGCAGTGACCAAGCTTAAAGCCGAAATCGTCAAGATCGACCCGAGCGCGACCATCGAAGGCACCGATGTCATCGGTCCGAAGGTTTCGGGCGAGCTTGCCTGGGCCGGCATCCTGTCGGTCGTGATCGCCAGCCTGGCGATGCTGTTCTACATCTGGTATCGCTTCGAATGGCCGTTCGCGGTCGGCGCCATCGTGACGCTGGTGCTCGACGTCACCAAGGCGATCGGCTTCTTCGCGATCACCGGCCTCGATTTCAACCTGACGGCCATCGCCGCGATCCTGACGCTTGTGGGATATTCGGTGAACGACAAGGTCGTGGTCTATGACCGCATGCGTGAAAACATGCGGCTCTACAAGTCGATGCCGCTGCGCGACATCATCGACAAATCGATCAACGAGACCCTGGCGCGAAGCCTCTATACCAACGCCACTGCCTTCCTGGCGCTGGTGCCGATGGCAATCTGGGGCGGCAGCGCCGTCTCCAGCTTCGCGATCCCGATGGTGTTCGGCATCCTCGTTGCCGGCGCCTCGTCGGTCTTCATCGCCGCACCGATCCTGCTGTTCCTCGGCGACTGGCGCCGCCGTCATGCCAAGCCGGTTGCCAATGATACGGCATCGACAGACGGCAAATCCGGTAAGGACAACAAGCAGATTCCTGCGGCATAATAAATGAAAAGAGGACATGCCCGGCTTCGGGGCATGTCCTTCGCCGCCCTACGAAATCGGCGGCATATGCAAAGGCAAGCCCGGACGCGGCGCCGTAATCTTTTCCACGACACCGTTTTCCTGTTCGCTGACGAGCAGATGTTTGCCGTCGACGGTAAAAGCAATATTAGCTGGGCGCGCGCCGTCCGTGCGGATATGACCGGCCATTTTTCCCTCGGCGTCCACCATGGAAATTTCACCCAGGCCGTACATGGCGCAGTAAAGCATGCCGCTGCGATCAAAGGCGAGGCCGGCCGGCCCGCGCAGCGCGTTCACGGCGGGCGATGTCATCGACTGGACAAACATTTCCTGCCTGCCGCCAACGACCTGCCGATAGATTTTTCCAGTCAGTGTTTCACTATAATAGAGCAATCCATCGGCATCGAAGGCAATGCCGCTCGCAAAGAGCAGACCGGCTGCGAGGACACGGATGACCCGTCCCTCAGCCGGATCGATCTGATAGACGCAGCCATTGTAAGCCGCCTTGAAGAAATCGGGATGGATGTGGCCGCCTTCGAGAAGATTGGCAAGACGGATGCCAGAATCAGTCATGTAAAGCAGGCCGTCGGGTCCGAAAGCGAGTGCATTCGGATGCAGAAAGGGACCATCCGCGCTACCCTCGATGACTTGCAGGACGCGGCCTTGCGCCGATAATCTGACAAGAGAATTCTCCGGGCCGTTGGCTACCCAGAAACATCCGTCGCCATCGACCGCAATCCCCATCGGCCGGCCGCCGACCCGGCAAAGTTCCTGCGGTACGCCGCTTGTGTCGAAAAGTTTCAGACAGCGGCGACTGGCATCCATTTCCACGACCGCCAGGCGGCCGTCCGGCAAAGCCACGAGGCCGCTAGGCAGACGCAGCCCGGTGGCAATCGTTTCGTTCATGTTTTGAAACCTTCATTCTACGCATTACGAAGCCCCAAAAACTCAAAATGCTGCGCCGGAATGATACATAAGCACGAAGAAGATCCTTTTCGAGCCGGACGAGTGCAAATCCGGATAAGATTCTTGCGCCGGAGGTCACATCCGCGTGCAGGCCCTGTTCATCTTGACAGGCTTTGGCGATTCGGAACATCCATAGAACGTCCCTATATTTTCGCGCTTGCGATTCGCCGCATGCCGCGCTCCGCCTGCCGCCGGAGGTACTCAGGAGAGTCGATGACCGCCGCCTATCTGGAAAAGCTGAACCCGGAGCAACGGCTGGCGGTGGAACATGGCACGACGGCAGGCGACGGTCATATTGCCGGGCCGCTGCTCGTCATCGCCGGGGCCGGCTCCGGCAAGACGAATACGCTTGCCCATCGCGTCGCGCATCTAATCGTTAGAGGTGCGGACCCGCGCCGCATCCTGCTGATGACCTTTTCGCGCCGCGCTGCCGCCGAGATGGGCCGTCGCGTCGAGCGGATCTGCCGCGAGGTGCTGGGTGCGAATGCCGGCATTAACGCCGACGCGCTGGCATGGAGCGGCACGTTCCACGGCATCGGCGCACGTCTGCTCAGGGACTATGCCGAGCAGATCGGCATCGATGCGGCCTTCACGATCCACGACCGGGAAGATAGCGCCGACCTGATGAATCTTGCGCGCCATGATCTCGGCTTCTCGAAGACGGAGAACCGCTTCCCGACCAAGGCGACATGCCTTGCGATCTATTCGCGCTCCGTCAATGCGGAAGCGCCGCTCGACGGCGTGCTGCGGGATTACTTCCCGTGGTGCGCCATGTGGGAGCAGCAGCTGCGTGATCTCTTCGCCTCTTATGTCGAGGCGAAACAGGCGCAGAACGTGCTCGATTACGACGACTTGCTGCTCTATTGGGCGCATATGCTGCAAGAGCCGCTGATCGCCGAGGATATCGGCAGCCGCTTCGACCATGTGCTTGTCGACGAATATCAGGACACCAACCGGCTGCAGTCCTCCATTCTGCTGGCTCTCAAGCCCGATGGCCGCGGACTGACCGTCGTCGGTGACGATGCGCAGTCGATCTATTCCTTCCGCGCCGCGACCGTGCGCAACATTCTAGACTTCCCCAAGGCTTTCACGCCCTCGGCCGATATCGTCACGCTCGACCGCAATTACCGCTCGACGCAGCCGATCCTTGCTGCCGCCAACGCTGTAATCGATCTCGCCTCGGAGCGCTTCACCAAGAACCTGCGCACCGAACGGCAAAGCACGGAACGGCCGCGGCTGGTGACGGTGCGCGACGAGGCCGATCAGGCGCGCTACATCGCCGATCAGATACTGGAAAATCGTGAGGGCGGCGTAAGGCTGAAGCAACAGGCAGTGCTATTCCGCACCTCCAGCCATAGCGGCCCGCTGGAAGTGGAACTCACCCGGCGCAACATTCCCTTCGTCAAGTTCGGTGGGCTGAAGTTCCTCGATAGTGCTCATGTCAAGGACATGCTGGCGGCGCTTCGCTTCGCCCAGAACCCGCGCGATCGCGTCGCCGGCTTCCGCCTGATGCAGCTCTTGCCCGGCGTCGGTCCCTCCACGGCGCAGCGCGTGCTCGACCAGATCGGCGAAGAGGCAAGCCCGATTACCGCGCTCACCGAACTACCGCCACCGCCGCGCACGGGAGACGACTGGGCCGCTTTCGTCGAGACGATGCGCAAGGTCAAAAGCGGCAAGGCCGGCTGGCCGGCGGAAATCGGCCTCGTTCGCCAATGGTACGAGCCACATCTGGAACGCGCGCATGAGGATGCCGCGACCCGCCAGGCGGATCTCGTCCAGCTCGAACAGATCGCCGCGGGCTACGGCTCGCGCGAGCGCTTCCTCACGGAATTGACGCTTGATCCGCCTGACGCCACCAGCGATCAGGCCGGCGTGCCGCTGCTGGACGAGGACTACCTGATCCTGTCGACTATCCATTCCGCCAAGGGCCAGGAATGGACGAAGGTCTTCATCCTCAACGCCGTCGACGGCTGCATCCCCGCCGATCTCGCGGTCGGATCATCGGCCGAGATCGAGGAGGAACGGCGGCTGCTCTACGTCGCTATGACCAGGGCGAAGGACAATCTCGACCTCGTCATTCCGCAGCGCTTCTTCGTGCACGGCCAGCATGCGCAGGGCGACAAACATGTCTTTGCCTCGCGCACCCGTTTCATTCCCGCGACCTTGCTGCAGTTCTTCGAGATTTGCGGCTGGCCGCAGGCACGGCCTGAAAGTGCCGCCGCGATCCGGGCGCGGGAGGTACGCGTCGATGTGGGCGCGCGGATGCGGGGCATGTGGCGGTGAATTGGGGTTATTGAGGCCGGGCGGGTCAGGCATGTTCTTCGATGCCGCCTCCGCAAGTTCCTTCTCCCCTCGGGGAGAAGGTGGCCCGAAGGGTCGGATGAGGGGGTGACGGATTTGAATACGCGGGCTTTCGTGCTCTTGGCGGCCCCCTCATCCGCCTGTCGGCACCTTCTCCCCGAGGGGAGAAGGGGTGCGTAGCAACGACCTCATTTCATATGCGATTCCCCTGCCGCGGGCGGGGGGAGGGTCGGGTGAGGGGCAGCCCTGCACCCGGCTAACTATCCAGCCATCCTCACTTGGCCTCGCGAAACATCTCGATGATTGCCGAAAAATCGCGGCCGCCATTGCCGAGCTTTTCGAAGAGCGCGTAGAGCTGCGCCGCCTCTGCGCCCAGCGGTGTTGACGCGCCGCTGGAGAGTGCCGCTTCCTGAGATAGCCGTAGATCCTTGAGCATCAACGCCGCCGCAAAGCCGGGCTTGTAATCATTGTTGGCCGGAGATGTCGGCACGGGACCGGGCACCGGGCAATAAGTATTGATCGACCAGCATTGGCCGGAGGAAGTCGAGGCGACATCGAAGAGAGCCTGATGCGAGAGGCCGAGCTTTTCGCCAAGCACGAAGGCCTCGCAGACGCCGATCATCGAGATACCGAGAATCATGTTGTTGCAGATCTTCGCCGCCTGGCCGGCGCCGGCATCGCCGCAATGGACGATCTTCTTGCCCATCACCTCGAGCAACGGCTTGGCGGCAGTAAAGCTCTCCGTCGAGCCGCCCGCCATGAAAGTCAGCGTTCCCGCTGCGGCGCCGCCTGTGCCGCCGGAAACGGGCGCATCGAGCGAGAGGCAACCAGCATCACCGGCCATCGCATGCGCCTTGCGGGCGCTATCGACATCGATGGTGGAGCTGTCGATCAACAGGGTCCCCTTGGGCACGGAGCGCAGCACGTCGGTCCAGACGGTGAGGACATGCTGGCCCTTCGGCAGCATGGTCACGACCACCTCTGCATCCGCCAGGGCTTCGGTGAGCACGCTGGCAGGCTTTACCCCCGATGCTTCGGCTGCCTTCAGCACATCATGCGAAAGGTCGAATCCTGTGACGGCGTGGCTGGCCTTGACGAGATTGGCGGCCATCGGGCCCCCCATATTGCCGAGGCCGATGAAGGCGATCCGTGTCATGATGTTTTCCTCCCATGATCGGTTATTTTGCGAAAAGCGGTGGCTGCGCCGGTATGAAGAAGCGGTCGATGGCAGCCGCCGTCACTTCGGCAAGGCTCGCCGGCGACCATTTCGGATTGCGGTCCTTGTCGATGACGGCAGCACGCACGCCTTCGTAGAAATCGTGATTATACAATATGCCCTTGCAGGCGCCGAGTTCACGATTGAGGCATTCGGCAAGATCGGCGCTCCTTCGCCCTGCCCTGAGAAGCCGCAAGGTCAGCTTCAGGCTGGTCGGCGAGCGGCTGGCAATCACGCTTGCGGCTTCAGCGGCAAACTCTCCGGGCTCACCGGCCAAGGCCTTCAGAATCTCCTCCACCGTGTTTGCCGAAAACGCCCGGTCGATCACATCCCGATTTGCGGCAAGCCGGCTTTCGCCGGCGTCTACCGCCATCGTCCGGATCAGCGCATGCACGTCTGGTGCCGTGGCCGAGGTAGACAATGCCGCAATCGCATCGACCAGAGCCGGCAGTTGCGACGATACCACACAGTGATCGGCAAAGCCGGCATGGATGACATCGGCGGCGCCGATGGTCAGGCCTGTTAGGCCCATCCAGGTGCCGGCTTCCCCCGGTGCCTGCGGCAGCAGCCAGGTGGCGCCGACATCCGGGAAATAGCCGATGCCGGTTTCGGGCATGGCGAGGCGCGTACGCTCGGTGACGACCCGATGGCTGCCATGCGCCGAAAGTCCGACGCCGCCGCCCATGGTGATGCCATCCATCAGCACCACATAAGGTTTGGGATAGCGCGAGATGGCGTGGTTGAGCAGGAATTCCTCGCGCCAGAAGGTTTCCGCTTCATCGGAGCCGTCCTTGCCGCTCTGATGCAGCAGGCGGATATCGCCGCCGGCGCAGAAGCCGCGCTCCCCCTCGCCCAAAACGATGACGCTCGCAATGGCCGGATCGGCGGCGAAATCCTCCAGTGCCGGAGCGATGACCCGCACCATCGGCAATGTCAAGCTATTCAACGCCTTCGGCCGGTTGAGCCTGATAATCCCGGCCGACCCGCGCCGCTCGATGATGACTTCGTCCGTGCTATCCATGCAAATCTCCTGTCCTGCTGCCACCGATCCTCAGGGATTCATCTATTGTCGGCAAGGATCATTTCGGCTGCCTTTTCGGCGATCATGATGGTTGGCGAATTGGTGTTACCAGACGTGATCGACGGCATGACAGACGCATCGGCGATGCGCAGCCTTGCCAATGCCCTGAGCCGCAGGCGCGGATCAACGACGCTTTGCGCGTCACCGCCCATGCGGCATGTGCCGACCGGATGGAAAATCGTCGTGCCGATATCGCCGGCGGCGCGTTCCAGATCGGCGTCCGTCTCGTAGGTCGGCCCGGGCTTGAACTCCTCCGGTCTGAACCGGGCAAAGGAAGGCTGCGCCACAATCCGCCGCGTCAGGCGAATGGAGCGTACGGCGATCTCCCGATCTCGCGCAGCAGAAAGATAATTCGGGCTGATGGCCGGCTGCAGGGCGAAATCGGGGCTGCGCACATGCACCGAGCCGCGGCTTTCGGGTCGCAGATTGCAGACGCTGGCGGTGATGGCTGGAAAAGGGTGGACAGGATCGCCGAACTTGTCGAGCGAGACCGGCTGCACATGGTATTGCAGATCCGGCGTTTCCTTGTCCGGCCCCGAGCGGGTGAAGATACCGAGCTGGCTTGGCGCCATTGCCATAGGGCCTGAACGGCGAACCAGATATTCGAGGCCGATCGCAGCCTTGCCGATCAGCTTGGTCGCCTTCTCGTTCAACGTAGGGACGCCGGTCACCTTATAGGCAAGGCGCAGCTGCAGATGATCCTGCAGGTTCTCGCCGACGGACCGGACCTCGCGGACGACGTCGATACCGGCTTTGCTCAGCACCTCGCCGTTGCCGATGCCTGACAGCTCCAGAATATGCGGCGATCCGATGGAACCGGCCGATAGCACCGTCTCCTTGTTCGCATAGGCGCGCTTTGCCACGCCATCATGCTGGAACTCGACGCCGGTCACGGCATCGTCCTCGACGATCAGGCGACGGACCTGCGCCTTGGTATAGACGGTGAGATTGCCGCGCTTCATCGCCGGACGCAGGAAGGCTTTCGTGGTGTTCCAGCGGATGCCGGCGCGCTGGTTGACGTCGAAATAGCCGGAACCTTCGTTGTTGCCGCGATTGAAATCCGCCGTCTCGGGGATACCGGCCTCCTTGGCCGCGGCCTGGAAAGCGTCGAGCACGGCCCAGCGCACGCGGGCCTTCTCGACCCGCCATTCGCCGCCGGCGCCATGCATCTCATCCTTGCCGCGATAATGATCCTCGGACTTGATGAAATAGGGCAATACGTCGTCCCAACCCCAGCCGGCGCAGCCGAGTTGGCGCCAGAGATCGTAGTCGCGCGACTGGCCGCGCATGTAGATCATGCCGTTGATGGAGGAGCAGCCGCCGAGCACCTTGCCACGCGGATAGTTCAGCGATCGACCGTTGAGACCTGCTTCGGGGGACGTGGTGAAACACCAGTCGGTGCGGGGATTGTTGATGCAATAGAGATAGCCGACCGGGATGTGGATCCAGTGGTAATTATCTTTGCCGCCGGCTTCCAGCAGCAGCACCCTGTTGTTGTGATCGGCCGAAAGCCGATTGGCAAGCACGCATCCGGCACTGCCGGCACCGATGATGATGTAGTCGAAGCGGTCCATTGGCATGCCCCCTCACCCTAACCCTCTCCCCGAGGGGGAGAGGGGACTATTTCGGCATTTGCCTCGGCCCCGTATCCGATGATCGTCAAAGACAGTTCCCCCTCTCCCCTCGGGGCAGGGGTATCGCATATGAGCGGAGATCGCCGCCGTCCCCCTTCTCCCCATCGGGGAGAAGGTGCCGACAGGCGGATGAGGGGGTGCCTGCCAAGACCACCAAAATCCATGAATTCAAATCGATAACCCCCTCGTCCGACCCTTCGGGCCACCTTCTCCCCAAGGGGAGAAGAAGCTTATGGTGCTCGTCCGCCTCCATATGCGATAGCCCTGCCGCAAGCGGGGAGAGGGCTGGGGTGAGGGGGTGCACAACAAGTACGCATAGGTTTGATCATTACCGCCGATATTCAAACCCCAGCTTCCGTCCCAGCCGCGAGGCATAGAATTCGCCGATAACCCCGCGGCGGAAGAGCAAGACGCAGACCATGAAGACGATGCCGGTGATGATGGTGACGGGGAATTCCGAGGTGGCGAGATAGTTTTCCAGCGTCGCCACGAACCCCGCGCCAAAAATCGGGCCGATCAACGTGCCGATGCCGCCAAGCAAGGTCATGAGAATGACTTCGCCGGACATCTGCCAGGCGACGTCCGTCAGCGTCGCGAACTGGAAGACCAGCGCCTTGACCGCTCCGGCCAGCCCCGCAAGTGCCGCCGACATGACGAAGGCGCCGAGCTTATAATGCGCGACGGAATAGCCAAGCGAAATCGCCCGCTGCTCGTTCTCGCGGATCGATTTCAGGATCATGCCGAAGGGCGAATTGATGAAACGCCAGATGATCAGCACGCCGATCAGGAAGATCGCGAGGACGAAATAGTACATGTTGAAGGAGTTGTTGAGATCGAGGACGCCTAGGAGGTAGCCGCGCGGCACCGACTGAATGCCATCCTCGCCATGGGTAAATGCCGCCTGCAGGCAGAAGAAATAGAACATGTAGGAGAGCGCCAGCGTGATCATGGCGAAATAGATGCCCTGCCTGCGGATGGCGACGAAGCCCATGACGAGGCCGAGCAGCGACGCGCCGGCGACGCCGATCAGGATGCCGAGTTCGGGCGGAAGCCCCCACTCCTTCACCGCATGGGCGGTGAAATAAGCGGCCCCGCCGAAGAAGGTGGCATGGCCGAAGGAGAGCAGACCGGCATAGCCGAGCAGCAGATTGAAGGCGCAAGCGAACAGCGCGAAGCAGAGCACCTTCATGACGAAGATCGGGTAGATGAAGAACGGCGCCCAGATCAGGCCAACGAGGCCGAGGATCAGCAACAGCTTCCGCACCGAAAGCTTCGGACGCTCCTTGGAACTCAAGCTGATCAATCCAGCCATATCACGCCTCCCGACCGAAGAGACCCGCGGGCCTCAGAAGCAGCACGATTGCCATGATGACAAAGATGACGATGTTGGAAGCTTCCGGATAGAAGACCTTGGTCAGGCCCTCGGCAATCCCAAGCATATAGCCTGTCACGATCGCCCCCATGATCGAGCCCATGCCGCCGACGACCACGACGGCGAAGACGATGATGATCATGTTCGACCCCATCAGCGGCGAAACCTGATAGATCGGTGCTGCGAGCACCCCGGCGAAGGCGGCAAGCGCGACGCCGAAACCATAGGTCAGCGTCAGGAGCACCGGCACGTTGACGCCGAAAACCTGGACGAGCGTGGAATTCTCGGTCGCGGCGCGCAGATAAGCGCCAAGCTTGGTCTTTTCGATCAGCAGCCAAGTGCCGATGCAGACGACAAGCGAGGCAATAACCACCCAGCCGCGATAGACGGGCAGGAACATGAAGCCGATATTTTTTGCTCCCGCCAATTCCGTCGGGACGGCATAGGGCTGGCCGGAGGAGCCGTAGAGATAGCGGAAGGTCCCTTCGATGGTCAGCGCCATGCCGAAGGTGAAGAGCAAGCCATAGAGCGGGTCGACCCTGTAGAGCCGACGCAGGCAGAACCGCTCGACCAGCGCGCCAAACAGGCCGACAGTCAGCGGTGCCAAAACGAGGGCCGGCCAATAGCCGATGCCTGTATAGGCGAGCAGCAGATAGGCGGTGAAGGCGCCGAGCATATAGAGCGCGCCATGGGCGAAATTGATGACCCTGAGCATGCCGAAGATGATCGCGAGGCCAAGGCTCAGCAAGGCGTAGAAGGAGCCGTTGATCAGCCCGATCAGCAATTGACCGAGAAGAGCCTGGGCGGGGATGCCGAATATCGTCGTCATGCTCAGACCCCCAGAACCTTGTGCAGCATATCCATGCGCTCGGAGAGTTCGTCGACCGGGAATTCCGAGACCATCTGGCCGTGATCCATCACATAGAAGCGATCGGCGATGCGGCTGGCAAAGCGGAAATTCTGCTCGACGAGCAATATGGTCATGCCGCGGCCTTTCAGCTTCTGCAGGACTTCGCCGATGCGCTGAACGATGACCGGGGCAAGGCCCTCGGTCGGTTCGTCAAGCAGCAGCATACGGACGCCGGTGCGCAGGATGCGGGCCATGGCGAGCATCTGCTGCTCGCCGCCGGAGAGCCTTGTACCGATACTATTGCGCCGCTCATGCAGGTTTGGAAATAGCTCGAAGATCTCGTCGAGCGTCATGCCGCCTGCCGCCACGACCGGCGGCAGCATCAGGTTTTCATAGACGCTGAGCGTGGAAAATATGCCGCGCTCTTCCGGCACGAAGCCGATACCCTGATGTGCCGTCTTGTGCAGCGGCACCTGCATCATGTCCTTGCCGGCAAAGGTGACCCTGCCCTTGCGGGCGCGGACGATGCCGACGATGGTGCGCAATGTCGTCGTCTTGCCGACGCCGTTGCGGCCGAGGATGGTAACGGTTTCCCCCTCGCCCACACGCATGTCGACGCCATGCAGGATGTGACTTTCACCATACCAGGCATTGAGGTCCTGAACGTCCAGAAGCGGCGCCATCGTCAAGCCTCCTCCGTGCCCATATAGGCTTCGCGGACGCGCGGGTCTTTGCTGACCGTCGCATAATCGCCCTGGGCCAGGATTTCGCCGCGCTGCAGCACGGTGACATGATGGCAGATATCGGCAACGACCGAGAGATTGTGCTCCACCATGAGCACAGCCCTGTCGCGCGCCACATCTCGGATGATGGCGGAAACGGTGTTTACGTCCTCCAGCCCCATGCCGGCCATCGGCTCGTCGAGCAGCAGCACCTTCGGGTCGAGCGCAAGCGTCGTCGCGATCTCCAGCACGCGCTTGCGGCCATAGGAAAGATCGGCTGCTACGGCATCACGCTCCTTCGAGAGACCCACTGAGGCGATGAGCTGTTCGGCGCGGGCATTGAGGCTATCGAGAGCGGATAGCGGCCGCCAGAACTGGTGGGCGAGATTGTTCGGCCGCTGCAAGGCAACACGAACATTGTCCAGCACCGTCAGATGCGGGAAGACGGCGGAAATCTGGAAGGAGCGCACGAGACCCATGCGCGCGACCTTGTCGGGCCTCGTCTTGGTGATATCGGTGCCGAGTAGCGTGATCGTGCCGTGCGTCGGCTGCAGGAACTTGGTGAGCAAGTTGAACACCGTCGTCTTGCCAGCGCCGTTCGGGCCGATCAGCGCGTGGACCTGGGCGTGATGTACGTCGAGATCAACATTCTTGACGGCGGTAAAGCCGCCGAAATCGCGGCGCAGTCCCCGGGCGGACAAAACCACCCGGGGCTCTTCATGCGGATATGTCGCGGACATCGCCATGAGCTGTTCCAAGCCCTATTGCTTGACGAGGTCGCAGCCGCTCTTGGCGGGATCGATATAGGCTTCCTTACCCGGGATCGTCGCCAGCACGTTGAAGTAATCCCACGGCTCCTTGCTCTCTTCGGGCTTCTTGACCTGCAGCAGATACATGTCGTGGATCATGCGGCCGTTGGCGCCGACCGTACCGCCGCGGCCGAAGAAATCATCAACCGGCATCTCATGCAGCTGCTTGGCAACGGCCTCGGTGTCATCCGTGCCGGCCTTCTGCACGGCCTTCAGATATTGCATCACGGCGGAATAGGTGCCGGCATGGATCATGTTCGGCATCTTGCCGGTGCGGGCAAAGAAGCGCTTGCCGAATTCGCGGCTCTTGTCGTCGAGGTTCCAGTAATAGCCTTCGGTCAGCGTCAGCCCTTGCGCCGCCTGCAGGCCGAGGCCGTGGACTTCAGCGAGCGTGAAGAGCAGCGCCGCCAGATGCTGGCCGCCCTGGGTGATGCCGAATTCCGAGGCCTGCTTGATGGCATTCGAGGTGTCGAGGCCGGCATTGGCAAGGCCGATGACCTTGGCGCCAGACGACTGTGCCTGCAGCAGGAAAGACGAGAAATCATTGGTCGACAGCGGATGGCGGACGGAGCCAAGCACCTTACCGCCGCTTGCCTTGACGAAATCGCTGGTCTGCTGCTCGAGCGAGTAGCCGAAAGCATAGTCCGCCGTCAGGAAGAACCATGTGTCGCCACCCTGCTTGACGAGCGCGCCGCCGGTACCGACGGCCAGGGCATGCGTGTCATAGGCCCAGTGGAAGCCATAGGGCGAGCATTGCTTGCCGGTGAGATCGGTGGTCGCGGCGCCGGTGACGATATCGATCTTCTTCTTTTCCTTGGCGACCGCCTGCACGGCGAGCGCGACCGACGAGGTCGTCAGCTCCATGATGGCATCGACCTTGTCCTGGTCGTACCATTGGCGGGCGATGTTGGAGGCGATATCGGGCTTGTTCTGGTGGTCGGCATCGACGATCTCGATCGGCACACCTAGAACCTTGCCGCCGAAATCCTCGGCGGCCATCTTGGCGGCCGCTACCGACGACTTGCCGCCGAAATCCGCATAGACTCCGGACTGATCGTTCAGAATGCCGATCTTGACGACACCATCGGATGGGCCGGCGGCGAAGGCCGCGGTGCCGGCTGCAAGCAGAAATGCAAGGGATGCAATAAGACTCTTTCGCATATCCTCTCCTCCCAGAGATTTGGCAAAAACGAATCTGTTCAAAATTGGCCAGCCGTTTTCCTCAAAACGGCTTTTCCCGATAGGCAAGATCACGGAATTCGCGCGTTGACGCAAGTCGCGATTGCAACTAATTCCAAACAAGGTCTGTTCATTTTTGAACAGAGGGGGAGGCATGAAGCGCACGCCGCATTTTACCTGGGACGATCTGCAGTTCTTCCTCGCCGTTGCGCGAACGGGGCAACTTTCGACTGCGGCGCGACAGCTGCGTACCAGCCATGCCACGGTCTCGCGCCGTATCGACCGGCTGGAATTCGCCTTGAAGGTCAAGCTCTTCGAGCGCAATCCGCGCGGCTACATGCTGACCGGAATGGGGCAGCGCTTCGTCGACACGGCCGAAAGAATGGAGCAGGAAACCGAGCGTCTGCGGACCGACCTTTCGACGGGATCGGCAGCCCAAGGCGGCGTGGTGCGCATCAGTGCGCCGGAGGGATTTTCCAATTTCTTCTTCACCGGCGTTCTGCCGGAATTCACTGCGAAACATCCGAACATTTCGCTGGAGCTAATCACCATCCAGCAGATCATGTCGCTCTCGCGCAAGGAAGCCGACATCGTCGTGGTGCTCGACCCGCCAAAGGCGGGACCCTACTTCACCGAAAAACTGACAGACTATCATCTGCAGGTCTACGGATCGCGCGATTACCTTGCCCGCCATCCGCCGATCGAAAGCCGCGACGATCTGCCTGACTTCACCTTCATCGGCTATATCGAGGATATGATCTTTGCGCCGGGCCTGGACTATCTCGATGACGTCCATCCGCGCATCAGGCCGCAATTCCAGAGCTCGAGCATCTTTGCGCAGTTGACGGCGACGAAGAATGGCCAGGGGCTGTGCGTACTGCCGTTCTTCATCGCCGGCAAACATCCGGATCTGCAGGTCGTGCTACCACATGAGGTGGATCTCAGGCGCCACTACTGGATCACCTGCCACCGCGATCTGCGCCAATCGCCACGCGTGCGCACCGTCATTGACTTCCTGGCGGAAGCCGTGCGCAAGAATGCTTCAGCCTTTCTGGGTCCCTGGAGAAAAACCGAGAACTGAGATCGCTTCAGGCTATAGCGTGCTCGGGGCAGCATAGATCTTGCCGAGCCCGGCAGCATCGAAGCTCGCCCGCTCGACGAGGCGAAGCTCCCAATCCAGCGACGAACGCACGATCGTTTCCAAGCTGTCGTGTTTTGGAACCCAGCCCAGTTCGCGACGAGCAAGCGTCGCGTCCGCGACAATGCTCGCCATATCGCCGGCCCGGCGCGGAGCGATATGGATGCGGAAGGAACGGCCATGGATGCGCATGACCATGTTGAGCACGTCAAGCACGGAGTAACCGTGGCCATAGCCACAATTGGCAACCAGCGAGCGGCCGCCATCGCGCAGATGGCGCAAGGCCACGAGATGCGCCTCAACAAGATCGCTCACGTGGATGTAGTCGCGCACGCCGGTGCCGTCATGTGTCGCGTAATCCGTGCCATAGATATCCACTTGACGGCGGCGGCCGAGGGCCGCTTCGCAGGCGACCTTGATGAGGTGGGTGGCGCCGTCGGTCGACTGACCTGCCCGCCCTTCGGGATCCGCGCCGGCGACATTGAAATAACGCAGCGCCACATAGCGGAAATCATAGGCCGCGGCGGCATCGCGCAGCATCAGCTCGGACATGAGCTTGGATTGACCATAGGGGGATTCAGGCCGCAACGGCACATCTTCGCTAACCGGTCGATCCGCGGGCTGCTGACCATAGACGGCAGCGGTGGACGAAAAGACGAAATAGCGGATGCCGGCCCTGACGGCGGCGCTCATCAGGGCGCGGGTCTTGCCGGTGTTGTTTTCGTAATAGGCAAGAGGGTCCTCGATCGACATCGGCACGACGGCAGAGCCAGCGAAATGGATGATGGCTTCTATATCGTTCTCGGCGAAAATCGTTTTGAGCAGCGCCTCGTCAGCGACATCGCCGAGATAGAAGCGGGCCGCGGGGGGCACTGCCCAGCGAAAGCCCGTGGAAAGGCAATCGAGAACAACAACGTCCTCGCCTGCGTCAAGCAATCTCCAGACCATGTGGCTGCCGATATAGCCGGCTCCGCCCGTCACCAAGACAGTCATTCTTCGCGTCCCCGCCAAGTCTTATCGGCGATATATGAGGCCGCTTCCCCTGCGAAATTGATTAAAAGCCGGAGGTGGGGCGGGAAAGATTGCGGGAATGGTTAGAGGGGGCTTTCGCAGTTTGATTGGATTTTATGGATTGGGTGTGCGACGGCAATTTTTGTGGACTTGGAGAGTATTCACCCCCCTCTGTCACTTCGTGACATCTCCCCCACAAGGGGGGAGATTGGTAACCTGTAGCACCAACCTACCTTAAACCAACTTCGTATCCGCAGAGAGTGAAGCGGATTGTATTGTTAAGGGCGGCTGCAAACTCCCAACGATCTCCACCCTTGTGGGGGAGATGTCGCGATAGCGACAGAGGGGGGTATCAAAGGTGAGGCAAGCGAGAGGATGCCTTTCGATCGTGGAGCCGGTCGAAGCGAAGCCCTCACAAACTCAAAATATACTGGCTCAACCTTTCCGCGGCATCCGCCACCTGCACCGGATCGCGCAGGAAGCAGGCGCGCATGAACAGCTCTCCGCCCAAACCGAAGGCCGTTCCGGGTGCTAGGCCGACGCCGGTCTTATCGACGATGTCAATGGCGGCCTTGCGGCTGTCGGTGACGCCGTCGATCCTGAGGAAGGAATAGAGCGCGCCATCCGGCTTCAGCGTCTGCACGCGATTGGTGGCGATCAGCGCGTCGCAGAGGATCTCGCGCGAGCGAGTGGCCTTTTCGATATTGGAGCGAACGAAATCATCGCCCTCGTTCAGCGCTGCAACCGCGCCTCTCTGCATGAACTGCGCGACGCCCGAGGTCGAATATTGCACGAGGTTTTCGATCACCTGCCCGAGCTCGGCCGGTGCGACGATCCAGCCGACACGCCAGCCGGTCATTGACCAGTTCTTCGAGAAGGAATTGACGAAGAGGATCTTGTCGTCGGCTTCCTTGACATCCAGGAAGCTCGGCGCGCGTCCGCCGGCATAGTAATAGAGCGCATAGATTTCATCGGCCATGATCCAGAGATCATGCTTGCGCGCCAGGGCGAGGATATCGCGAAGATCCTGATGGGTCGCCGTCCAGCCTGTGGGGTTGGATGGGGTATTGATGAAGAGGCCCTTGGTCTTCGGCGTAATCGCCCCTTCCAGCCGGTTGAGATCGAGCGACCATTTGCCGTGCTCAAACTGTAAGGGTACGGCGACGGAACGGGCGCCTGCGATCTCGAGCGCCGCAGCAATGTTCGGCCAGGCGGGCGACAGATAGACCATCTCGTCGCCGGGAGCGGTGATCGCCTGCACGGACAGCTGGATCGCCTGCATGCCGGAGCCGACGACATAGAAATTCTCCATCGGCAGCGAGGTGCCGAAATGCCGGCCATAATAATCGGCGAGCGCCTGACGCAGCTCGGGAATACCGCGCTGCCAGGTGTAAAAGGTTTCGCCGGCGTTGAGCGAGGCCATGGCGGCGCGGTTGATGAAATCCGGCGTCGGCAGATCGCCCTCACCGACCCAGAGTGGCAGCAGGCCCTCACGGCCGCGGGCATAGTTGACAACTTCCACGATCCCGCTTTCGGGTGCTGCGAGCGCGCGTGGGCTGAGGCTATCTAGTATCGACATGCAAAGTCTCCGGTTTCTGCCTTCATAAAGCAGAGCGGCGGACAAATCCCATGACTTTGCCTTAGTGACCGATCGATTTTGGTGATGAATAAAGCCCCGGTCCTCGCCTGGACGGGGGCTTCGAAAGAAGTTGAATTGGACCTATCACCGTTTGGCGAGAAGATCGCGGATTTCGGTGAGCAACTGAACGTCGGCCGGCGGCGGAGCTGCCTCGGCAACCTTCTCTTCCTTGCGCTCGAGCTGGGCACGTAGCGTATTCACGCCCTTGACCATCAGGAAGATGATCCAGGCGAGGATGAGGAAGTTAATGAGGACGGTGATGAAGTTGCCGTAAGCGAAGACCGCCCCCTGGGCACGGGCGGCTGCCAGCGTCGGCGCGTTGACCGCCGAAGAAAGGCCGATGAAATAGTTCGAAAAATCGAAGCCGCCGAAAATCGCGCCGACGATCGGCATGATGATATCGTCAACCAGCGATTTCACGATGCCGCCGAAAGCGCCGCCGATGATCACGCCGACTGCGAGATCCATGACATTGCCGCGGGCGATAAATGCCTTGAATTCATTTAGCATTGAGCAGTCCCCTTCGCGTTGCCGTTGAATTCACTGATGATAATTAGCACCATCTTTTTCCTTATTTTTCAACAGCAAATTGACCAGGAGCCTTGTCCAGGCATGAATATCCCATGATAATTTCGCCGCATTGGCAACTTTAGGGTGCATATATTCGGCAGCTTGTTCGTCAGTTGCGAGCAACCAAGCCGAGGTCCCAGAATGTACATCAGGGATCTCGGGTGAGTCGTTCGGCATAGTCAGCCGCGCTTCAAGCGCTGACTGCACTCTCCCGCATCACCTTCGCGACGAGCTTGCGAACGTAGTCAGGAGCGGGCGCCTGGTCGAAGAGAATGCGATAGATGATCGGCGAGATGACGTGATCCATCAGCTCCACCAAAGTCGGAAAGGGCTCGCCAGCCGCCTCCGCCCGCGCAATAAATACGCTTAGTTGGCAGCGTGTATAGGTGCAGCATTTTTCCGCATTTGCGCTATCGGGTACCGCGAGAACATCGCGCAGCAGTTGCCGTCCGACTCCCGAGGCCATTTCATCGGCATATTGCTCGACCCAGGCCTCCAGGTCCTCCCGGGCGCTGCCAATCCTAGCGGGCTCGCCTTCAGGCTGCAGGCGTGAGGCGGCAACATCCGCCAGAAGCTTTTGAAGGTCGCCCCAGCGGCGATAGATCGTCGACGGCGTGACATTGGCGCGCTGCGCGATCAGCGGGATCGTCACATTGGCGCGATCCATCGTCGCCAGCATGTCGCGGACGGATTGATGCACGGCCGCTTGCACTCTGGCGCTGCGCCCGCCGGGGCGGGGATTTTCTCTGTAGCCCATAAGCCCTTGCCAATTTTTCCCGTTTTGCGGATCGTGAATGATCCGTGGACATTCACTAACGCAAATTATTTGTTTTTATACATCAGGCGCCCTATATGCGTCTAACGCAATCTTTTAGCTTTAGGTAGGATATAGTCGATGACCGAACTCGATTCCACCGGCAGCGCTCCGATTTCACCAGCCAGACGCCTGGCGCCTTTCTATTATGCCGCAACCAGCGCGCTGTTTTTGGCTGCCTCGTCCGTACCGACGCCTCTCTATCGCCTTTATCAGCAGGCCTTTGCCTTTTCGCCGGTGCTGCTTACGGTGATCTTCGCCGTCTATGCCTTCTCCCTTCTCGCCGCGCTCCTCATCGTCGGCTCGATCTCCGACCATCTCGGCCGTCGGCCTGTGATCTTTGCTTCGATCCTCCTCAATATGGTGGCGATAGTATTGTTTTTAATGGCCAGGGGTTCGGATTGGCTGATTGCCGCCCGCATCGTGCAGGGCTTCGCGACGGGCACTGCCGTCAGTTCCGTCGGTGCCGCGCTTGTCGATCTCGATCCGATCAGAGGATCGATCACCAACAGCCTTGCCCCGCTTGTGGGCATGGCGATCGGCGCGATCGGTACGAGCCTGCTGATCCAGTTCGCGCCGGCCCCGACCGTGCTCGTCTATATCGTCACGCTTGCCCTGCTGGCGCTGCAAGCCGCGCTGCTATGGCTGATGCCGGAGACTACGAGCCGAAGGACCGGCGTGCTCGCATCGCTGAAGCCGGAAGTCGCCGTTCCCCAGCAGGCGCGGCGGACGCTGCTAGCGCTGACGCCGATCAATATCGCCGTCTGGGCGCTCGCCGGCTTCTATCTGTCGCTGGTGCCCTCGCTGGTCAGCGCCACGACCGGCAGCACGGCGCCGCTGGTCGGCGGTTCTGTAGTCGGGGCATTGACGATCAGCGGTGCGGCCGCGGTGTTCCTGTTGCGTAAGCGATCCACCGCCGCGATCATGAAGTTCGGCATACCAACCATGTGCCTCGGCATACTGACCATCATCGCCGGCATGCATGCAGCTGAAGTGTCGATCCTCGCCCTGGGAACTGTGATTGCCGGCTCGGGCTTCGGGGCGGTTTTCCTCGGCACGGTCAGAAGCATCATGCCACTGGCAAAGCCCGACGAACGCGCCGGGCTGCTCTCCGCCTTCTACATCCAGAGCTACCTCGCCTTCAGCGTCCCTGCCATCCTCGCCGGCTTCCTGTCGAAAGCGCTCGGCTTTGCCGAGGCTGCCGATATCTATGCGGCGGCGATCCTTCTACTCATCGGCTGGGGCGTCGTTGCGCTGAGGGCGGGGCAAGAGAAGCCATTGAGCAACGCGTAAGCAAAATCTTACGTATTCGCCATTGATCTAGGCTGAACCAATCAACAAAAAAGGGCCGCTCCTGACAGGGGCGGCCCATGATTTGTCGCGAGCAATAGCTCTCCGGTTCAGGCCGCCTTCTTGGCGCCATAGGGATCGAAGCGGCCGTAGAAGGTCTCGCCCTTTGCGGCCATATCCTTCAGAAGCGCTGTGGGCTGGAAATGCGGGCCGTAGGGGGCCGCCAGCTTTTCGCAGAGCTCCACGAAAGCCTTCACACCCATGCCATCGATGTAGGACAGCGCACCGCCGGTATAGGGAGCGAAGCCGAAGCCGAGGATGGAGCCGACATCGGCTTCGCGCGGATCGGTGACTATGCCTTCTTCGATGGTGCGGGCAGCTTCCAGCGCGATCGTGACGAGGAAGCGTTGCTTTAGCACGTTGACATCGATCTCATCGGCCTTCTTCTGCGGATAGAGATCCTTGAGGCCTGGCCAGAGCGACTTCTTCGCCGGCTTCGGCGGGTAATCGTAGAAGCCTTTGGAGTTCTTCCGTCCTAAACGACCCTCGCCTTCGACGAGACCGCTGATCAGCTGCATATGACGCGGGTCGACGGCTTTCTCGCCGAGATCGGCAACCGTCGCCTTCAGGATCTTGTAGGACAGATCGATGGCGACTTCGTCGTTCAGCGCCAGAGGCCCGACCGGCATGCCGGCCATCTTGGCGGCGTTTTCGATCATAGCCGCGGGCACGCCCTCGATCAGCATGTCATAGGCTTCGTGGATATAGCGGAAGACGCAGCGATTGACGAAGAAGCCACGGGTATCATTGACGACGATCGGCGTCTTCTTGATGGCGGCGACATAGTCGAGCGCAACCGCCAGCGCATGGTCGCCGGTTTCCTTCCCGAGGATGACTTCAGTCAGCATCATCTTCTCGACCGGCGAGAAGAAGTGGACGCCGATGAAATCGGCCGGCCGCTTGGAATTCTTCGCAAGGCCCGTGATCGGCAGCGTCGAGGTATTGGAGGCGAAGACGGCGCCCGCGGGCAGCACGGCTTCGACGGCCTCGATAACGGCCTTCTTGACGTCGCGATCCTCGAACACGGCTTCGATGACGAGATCGGCATCCTTCAGATCGGCATAATCCGCCGACGGCGTGATGCGGGAGAGCAGAGCAGCGCCTTCGTCCTGCGTCAGCCTTCCCTTACCGATCGAATCCTTGACCAGCCCCTCGCCGACGCTCTTGCCCTTGGTTGCGGCTTCGATATCGCGGTCGATAAGCGTGACCGGGATGCCGGCTGCTGCGGTGACATAGGCGATGGACGCGCCCATGAAGCCGGCGCCGACGACGCCGACCTTCTTCAGCTCCGTCTTCGGCTGGCCGGCCGGGCGTCGGGCACCCTTGCCGAGTTCCTGCATGGAGATGAACAGCGAGCGGATCATCGAATAGGCTTCGGTGGTCTGCAGCACATGCGTGAAATAGCGCTGCTCGATCTTCAGGCCGGTATCGAAGGGAACCTGCAGGCCTTCATAGACGCATTTGAGGATGGCGAGCGCTGCCGGATAATTGCCCGATGTCTCACGGCGCAGGATGGCCGGGGCTGCCGGCCAAAGCTGAGCTGCGGCCGGCGTCCAGATGCCGCCGCCTGGTGCCTTGAAGCCCTTTTCGTCCCAGGGAGCTACCGGCTTCAGGCCATCCTTGATCATCTGCTTGGCTGCCGGGATAAGCTGATCCGGCTCGACCACCTGATGCACCAGGTTCATCGCTTTGGCGCGTGCTGCCGTCAGCGACTGGCCCGTCGTCATCATCTGCAGGGCGGATTGTGCATCCGTCAGGCGCGAGACGCGCTGCGTGCCGCCGGCGCCGGGGAAGATGCCGACCTTGACTTCGGGCAGCGCGATCTTGACGCTCTTGGCACTGGACGCGACGCGGCCGTGGCAGGCGAGCGACAGCTCGAAAGCGCCACCCATGCAGGTGCCGTTGATGGCCGAAACCCAGGGCTTGCCGCAGGTTTCGAGCTTGCGGAACAGGCCCGTCATGCGTCCCACCAGATCGAAGAGCTTCTGCGTGGCAGCGGCCGGATCCTTCGCCTTTTCCTCCTGATAGAAGGAAAACATCGACTTGATCATCGAGAGATCGGCGCCGCCGGAGAAGGAGGACTTGCCAGAGGTGAAGACCACGCCCTTGACGGCCGCATCGGCAACCGTGGCATCGATGATAGCGTTCAGCTCTTCCAGGATCTCGGCGGTGAAGACGTTCATGGACTTGTCGGGCATGTCCCACGTAACGAGGGCGATGCCGTCTGCGTCGGTTTCGACGGTGAAATTCGTGTAAGCCATTGGTTTCCCCTCCTCAGACGCGTTCGATGATCGTGGCCGTGCCCATACCGGCACCGATGCAGAGCGTAACCAGCGCCGTGTTGAGGTCGCGGCGTTCCAGCTCATCGAGCACGGTGCCGAGGATCATAGCGCCGGTGGCACCGAGCGGATGGCCCATGGCAATCGCGCCGCCATTGACGTTGATCTTGTCGTGCTCGATATCGAAAGCTTGCATGTAGCGCAGCACGACGGCGGCAAAGGCTTCGTTGAGTTCGAAGAGATCAATATCGGCAAGCGTCAAGCCGCTGCGCTTCAAGAGCTTTTCGGTAACGTCGACCGGGCCGGTCAGCATCAGCGCCGGGTCGGAGCCGATATTGGCGAAGGCCTTGATGCGGCCACGCGGCTTCAGCCCCATGCTTTCACCGCCCGCCTTGGAGCCGAGCAGCACAGCAGCGGCGCCATCGACGATGCCGGAAGAGTTGCCGGCATGGTGGACGTAGTTGATGCGTTCGACTTCCGGATGAGCCTGAATGCCGACAGCTTCGAAGCCTCCCATCTCGCCGGGCATCTGGAAGGACGGATTGAGCGAGGCGAGCGCCTGCATGTCCGTGCCGGGACGCATGTGCTCATCGCGGTCGAGAATGGTCAGGCCGTTAACATCCTTCACCGGAATGACGGAATTCTTGAAGTAGCCCTTCTCCCAGGCATTGGCGGCGCGCTTCTGGCTTTCGACGGCATAGGCATCGACGTCATCGCGCGAGAAACCGTATTTGGTGGCGATGAGATCGGCCGATACGCCCTGCGGCATGAAATAGGCCGGGAAGTTGACGGAGGGGTCCATGAACCAGGCACCACCCGACATGCCCAAGCCGACGCGCGACATGCTTTCTACACCACCGGCGATGACGATGTCATCAGCCCCTTGCGCGATCTTGGCCGCGCCGAAATTCACGGCGTCAAGGCCCGAGGCGCAGAAGCGGGAAATTTGCATGCCAGGCGCCTTGGTGGAATAGCCGGCTTCGAAGGCAGCGCCCCTCGGGATAACGGCGCCTGCTTCCATGACAGGATCGACGCAGCCCATAATGATGTCGTCAACCGTTTCGGTATCGAGGCCGTTGCGGTCGCGGATCGCCTCCAGCGTTTTCGCAGCGAGGCGAACGGAGGGCACTTCGTGCAGCGCCCCATCCTTCTTGCCCCGCCCGCGCGGCGTGCGCACGTGGTCGTAAATGAAAACCTCGGTCATGTCTCATCTCCCTGCAGCGGCTGGCGCCGCCTTGATCAAAAGGCTTCCGCCGCCAGTTCCATCATCGTGTCGGCACCGGTTTCGATGCGCGCCTTGCGCAGCGCCGTTTCCGGCATGATGCGCTCCATGTAGAACCGTGCCGTGACAAGCTTGTTCTTCAGATAATCCTCGCGCGCACTGTCGCCAGCCGCAAGGCCTGCCTGCGCCGCCTTGGCCATCTTCGCCCACATGTAGCCAAGAACGACGAGGCCAAAGAGGTGCATGTAATCGGTCGAGCCGGCACCGGCATTGTCGGGCTTGGCCATGGCATTCTGCATGAACCACATGGTCGCGGCCTGTACATCGTTCAAGCCCTTCTTCAGATGCTTGGTGAAGAAGGCCATCTGCTCGTCGCTGCGGTTTTCCTCGCAGAAATCGCCGATTTCCTTGAAGAGTGCCATGACGGCGCGGCCGCCGTTCAGCGCCAGCTTGCGGCCCACGAGATCGAGCGCCTGAATGCCGTTGGCGCCTTCATAGATCATGGTGATGCGGGCATCGCGGACATACTGGCTCATGCCGTGCTCTTCGATATAGCCGTGACCACCGAAGACCTGCTGTGCCATGACGGCATGCTCGAAGCCCTTGTCGGTCAGGACGCCCTTCAGGATCGGCGTCGCCAGACCCAGGATATCGTCAGCTGCCTGGCGGTCCTTCTCATCCGGGGAGCGATGGGCGATATCTGATTTCAGCGCCGTCCAGAGCAGGAAGGCGCGGCCCGCCTCGTTGAAGGCGCGGATCGTCATCAGCGAGCGACGGATATCCGGATGGACGATGATCGGGTCCGCCTTCTTGTCGGGCTCCTTCGGGCCGGAGAGCGAGCGGCCCTGGATGCGCTCGCGGGCATAATTGGCCGCGTTCTGATAGGCGATCTCGGCGATGGAGAGACCCTGCAGGCCGACGCCGAGGCGAGCCTCGTTCATCATCACGAACATGGCGTTGAGGCCCTTGTTCTCCGCACCGATCAGGAAGCCTGTGGCCTCATCATAGTTCATGACGCAAGTGGCATTGCCGTGGATGCCCATCTTGTGCTCGATCGCGCCGCAGGAGACAGGGTTGCGATCACCGAGCGAACCATCATCCTTGACGAGGAACTTCGGCACGATGAAGAGTGAGATGCCCTTGGTGCCTTCGGGTGCACCTTCGATGCGGGCAAGGACGAGATGGACGATATTATCCGTCATGTCGTGCTCGCCGGCGGAAATGAAGATCTTCTGGCCTGATATCTTGTAGCTGCCGTCGGCTTGCGGAACCGCCTTGGTGCGCAGCAAGCCGAGATCGGTGCCGCAATGCGGTTCGGTGAGGTTCATGGTGCCGGACCAGCTGCCCTCGACCATCTTCGGCAGATAGGTCTGCTTCTGCGCGTCCGAGCCATGGACGAGGATCGCCGCGATCGCGCCCTGCGTCAGGCCCGGATACATCATCAGCGACATGTTGGCGGCGGAGGTATATTCGCCGACGGCGCAGTGCAGCACATAGGGAAGCCCCTGCCCGCCGAATTCTTCCGGCACGGCAAGACCCAGCCAGCCGCCTTCGCGATAGGCGCGATAGGCTTCCTTGAAGCCCTTCGGCGTGGAGACGGTGCCGTCGTCATGGCGCACGCAACCCTCCTGATCGCCGGAATAATTGAGCGGGAAAAGCACCTCTTCCGACATCTTGGCCGCTTCGCCGACGATCGCCTCGATCATGTCAGGCGTGGCATCGGCATAACCCGGAAGATTGTTGTAGCGCTCCAGCCCAAGCACATCGTTCAGGACGAAGAGCGTATCGTTCACCGGGGCCTTGTAGACTGGCATTTCTCGAATTCCTCCAATTCGCCGCCGGACCTTGAGATTCCAGCCACTGTCATACTCTTACAAAATATTGACGTTTGCGTAAACGTCAAATTCGTGTCTCGCGGTGAAATTTTAGTGAAGCCGGTGAGGGAGAGCATTCCGCATGTCGCCGATACCTCCCCTGCCCAAGCAAACTGCTGCTGCCTCAGCGCAAGAATATCAGGCGGCGGTACAGCAGAACCAAAATAAAAGGTTAAGACACCAGGCAAACTTAACGAGTTGTTTACCACGTTTCGTAAATTGTACGAGTTGAGCAGCAGTGCTTCGCGTTTCTTCAACTTATGCTTGGAAATCGCGCTGTCTATGCCGCTCTGTTTGAGGAAAGCCAATAGATTTATCCCTTTCCGAACGGCGGGATGCAGACAGCAAGGCGATGCAGCAACGTCTTCTTTCGTCAGCATGACAGCCTGGTGGTCCACAGTTCGAGGCGAGCAAGAGATATGAGCGGATCGCGATCAAATCATACCGGAACCAGCGACTGGACGTCGCTGGATGCTCTGAGCCGCACAATCGAGGGGCTGGAGGCACGCATCGAAGGGCTGATGGGAACCGCCGCCGCGCGCGATACGCGCCAGCGCGTCACCGCCGGCTATGCGCCTGCTCCCGAACGAGCCGCACCCGAGCGGATGCCGCCCCGCCCCGAACGCGAACAATATGTCAGCCGCGCTTACGAGCGCCCGCTGCGCAACGAACGCCATGAGAGCGACTTTCGCTCCGATCCGCTTGCCGAAATCCGTCAGCGTCAACGCACGCTGGAAGCAAACCGCGAACGTCTGCAGCCACGGCGTGAGGAAATCGCGCATGCAGAACTGCAGCCGGCACGACGTCCGATCGACAGCTATCCCCAGCGCCAGCCGATGCGGGCCGCTGCCGCCGACGCACCGGTCGATATCGCCCAGGCGCTCGTCAACCTTCGCCAGGATCTGAAGCGCGACATCGCCGATAGCGTGAGCCGCGAAGTCACCGCCTTGCGCGCCGAAATCCGCGATATCCGCGAAAACGCCGAGGACAAGCATTTCGTCGCCGATGTCCGCCAGGACATGGCCAGGCTTGCCGACAGCATCAACCAGCTCGCCGGTCAGCCGGAGACTGCCGGACTGAAAGCGGAATTCGATGAGCTGCGTTCGCTGATGGACGGCCTCGCCCGCGAAGAGTCGCTTCACCATGTCGAGCGCCAGGTGAAGGCGATCGACACGTCGGGCCTGCAGGACGAGCTCGTCTCGCTGGCCTATCGCCTCGATGACATCAAGCAGCATCTCGGCGGCATGAACGACAGCCCGGCCGTGCATGCGCTGGAAACGAAGCTGCTGACGATCGCAACCGCGATGGAAAGCCTCGGCTCGATGATGCAGCCGCAGGACCAGGCCATGCAGCGGCTGGAAGGCCGCCTCAGCGGCCTTGCCGACCAGATCGACATGATAAGCCGCGATGCGGGCCGGCGTCAGCCTGCCGACGACCTTTCCGGTCGTCTCGAAGCGCTCGCCATGCGCATCGACGAACTCGGCAGCGCCAAGGCCGTCGCCCGCCTCGAAGAGCGCCTGGACCAGCTTTCGCATCTGATGGAGCGTTCGCAGAAGGCCACGCCGCAGCCGGAGCTCGTCACCTATCTCGCCGACATCTCCCATAAGATCGATGCGCTGGAACATGGGTCTGTCGGCAACGCACTGGCCGACCGGCTGGATTATCTCGCTCGCCGCATCGACGAGATCGATTTCCATCCGTCCGCGCCAGCCGCAAGCCTCGACGACAGCATGGCGCGTCGCCTCGAAGGCCGCCTCTCCGACATCGCGGCCCGGCTGGAAGCGAGCACTGCCGCTCCGCCGACGGATACGCAGGCGCTGCGCAGTCTCGAAGAGCAGATCGCCCATCTCTCGACATTGCTGACGGCCGAGCCTCGCGCCGGCGGCGATCATCTGCCTCCAGATTTCGATCGCCGCATGAGCGCGATCGAGGACTATATGGCGACCAACGACGAATATATCATCGAAGCGGCCCGCCATGCGGCGGAAACCGTCGTCGAAGCCTATTCGCGCGAAGGCGCAATGGGTCATGGTGCACAGGCGGCCGATATGGCGGCATTGACGGCACTTGCCGAAGACCTTCGTCATCTTGAGGACCTCAGCCGCGCCAGCGACGAGCGCACGCACCGCACCTTCGAGGCTCTGCACGATACCCTGCTGCAGATCGCCGACCGTCTCGATCACATGGAACAGCGCAAGCCGGCGCCCGCCATGCCGGCCGCGACATTCGAAAGCGACGTCTTTGCCGAAGAGGATGCTCCGGCGCTGAGGCCGCCAATGGCCGCGCAGCAGAAGGCGGGTCCGATCATCCGCACGATGGCGCCTGCCGAAGCCTCGGTTTCAGCCGAAGTCGCGGTCGCGCAGGCGATCGACGCCAACACGAAGGCTGAAATCAAGGCGGCAGCCAAGAAGAGCGGCAAGACCAGCCTGTTTGCCAGCCTCGGCAAGCGCTTCTTCATGCCAGAAAAGGCCGAACCGATCTTTCTGCCGGACCGCCCGGTCATCGAGCAGGCGCCGTCGATCGATCCCGCCGACGTGATGCCCGGCGAAGAGGCCAACGAACTGCTGGAGCCGGGCTCCGGCGCGCCTGACATCAAGAAGATCCTCGAGCGCGTGCGCGCCAGCCAGAACACGTCGCGCAGCGGAAACGCCCGCCAGCCGAGCGAGAACGAACGGGCCGATTATATCGCGGCCGCCCGCCGTGCCGCACAGGCCGCGGCCATGGAAGTCGACCAGACGCAGCGCTCGGCTCCTGCTTCCAAGAAAGATGCCAAGAAGGGCGGCGCGTTCTCACGCTTCCGCCGGCCTATCCTGCTTGCGCTGGGTGCAGTCATGCTCGCCATCATGGCTTATCCGCTGGCGAACACGCTGACACGCGGCCAGAAGGCGCCGGCACCGGCCCAGGTATCGACAATGGTCGCGCCTGCCGATAGTACCGCGATCAATACCGTCGCTGCCAACACGAACCCGGCCGCCAGCAATCAGCAGCCTGCTGCAAACCAGGCCGCCGCACCCTCGATTTCCACGACGGAGACGGCGGAAGTCCAGCCTGCACCCACGGCCACCGATCCCGCCGCCGCACCCGCGAATGATCACCTGACGGCAGCTACGCCGCTCGACGGCAACCAGACGGCAAGCGAAGAGTTGGCTCCTGCCGGCAGCGCACCTGCACAGCAGGCCACCGCCTTCGTTCAGACTGAGAACACATCCGCTGCCTCTCCCGCCACCACGCCGGCAGCGCCGGAAATCGCGGTACCCGACGGCATCCAGCCGCCATCGCTCGTCGCTGCCGCTAAATCGGCCGATCCGGTGGCGCTCTTCGAAATCGGCGCACGCTATACGGATGGCCGCGGCGTTGCTGCCGATATGAAGCAGGCTGCAACCTGGTATCAGCTTTCGGCCGACAAGGGTTATGCCCCGGCCCAGTATCGCCTCGCCAGCATGTATGAGAAGGGCAACGGCGTCGATCGCGACCTCGTCAAAGCCAAGCAGTATTACGAACAGGCCGCCAATCAGGGCAATGCCAGCGCCATGCACAATCTCGCGGTTCTCTACGCCTCGGGCACAGTAGGACCGCAGGATTATGATAGCGCGGCGAACTGGTTCGTCCGCGCCGCCAACCTCGGCGTCTCCGACAGCCAGTTCAACCTCGCAATCCTCTATGCGCGCGGCAACGGCGTGAAACAGGACCTGCAGGAATCCTACAAATGGTTCGCGATCGCCGCCAAGAGCGGTGACAAGGACGCCGCGCAGAAGCGTGACGAAGTGGCCAACGCCATGAAACCGGCCGATCTCGAAAGTGCGCGTGCCAAGGTCGATCTCTGGAAAGTGCAGCCGGCCGATCCGAAGGCCAACGGCACCGACATCCCCGACGAATGGACCACCGGCAAGGGCGTGAACACGGCTTCGATCGACATGAAGAAGGCGATCCGCAACATTCAGGCCATCCTCAACAAGAATGGCTTCGACGCCGGTGCACCCGACGGCACCATGGGAGACAAGACGGTAGCCGCCCTGAAGAGCTTCCAGAAATCTGTCGGCTTGCCGGCGGATGGACGGGTCACCGATCAGGTGGTCAAGGAGCTTCTCGCCCGCAACAAGTAGCTTCGGGCTGTCGTGCGAAAACGATCAACCAAAATGCCGGCGTCAGCACGCCGGCATTTTGTTTAGGTAGCTCAAAGCTGCCGCATCCCCTGCCAGCACCCACCATTCCGCTATACAGCGTCACAGAAAAGTGGAAAAAGCCGGGTTAGGGTGAATGCGGCAATTCGAAAACTGGGGCAGCTCGGCCTTTCCTAAGGCTCTGGCAATGATTTCAGATTAGAATCCGCCATTTAAGGGGAAATGGGCTTCGGTCACCGCGCCGAAAAGCCCGCAAATGGGAACAAGGCGTGACGATCTATCTGCCGATCGCAGAATTGTCGGTGAATATTTTGATTATTCTCGGCATGGGAGCAGCCGTAGGGTTTCTCTCCGGCATGTTTGGCGTCGGCGGCGGCTTCCTCATCACGCCTCTTCTGATTTTCTACAACATCCCGCCTGTTGTTGCCGTCGCCACCGGCTCCAATCAGGTCGTCGCCTCCTCGGTTTCGGGAGCGCTCAGCCATTTCCGCCGTGGCTCGCTCGACCTGAAACTGGGCTCGATCCTGCTGGCCGGCGGTCTCGCGGGGGCGACGTTCGGCCTCTGGCTATTCGTGCTCTTGCGAAGGCTCGGCCAGATCGACCTGATCATTTCCCTGATCTACGTGATTCTCCTCGGCACCGTAGGCTCGCTGATGCTATGGGAAAGCGTGCGAGCCATGCGCCGCGCAGCCGGCAAACTGCCCCCGGCAACCGGCAAGCCGCGCCATCACAACTGGGTACAGCGGCTGCCGTTGAAACTGCGGTTCAAGAAATCCAAGCTCTATCTCAGCGCCATTCCGGTCATCGGTCTTGGTTTCTTCGTCGGCATGCTGACGCCGATGGGTATCGGCGGCGGCTTCATTCTTGTGCCCGCCATGATCTATCTGCTGCGCGTGCCCACAAATGTCGTTGTCGGCACCTCGTTGTTCCAGGTCATTTTCGTGACGGCCTTTACGACAATCGTCCAGGCAGCCACCAACTATTCCGTCGATATCATCCTGGCCTTCCTCTTGATGGTGGCGGGCGTCGTCGGCGCGCAATACGGCGTGCGTGTCGGCCAGAAGCTGCGCGGCGAGCAATTGCGCGCACTCCTCGGCCTCCTCGTCCTGGCCGTCGGCCTTCGCCTCGTCATCACTCTCGTGGTGACGCCGGCGGACGTTTACTCCGTCGTCATGGAAGGGGTGAGCCGATGAGAGGATTCGGACTGCTCCTTGCCGCCGCATTGCTGCTCACTCCGTTCACCGCGCCGGCGCAAGTGCTGCTCGATCAGCCGACGACCTCGACCACGGCGCGGGAGACGATGGAGATCGGCACATCGACGAGCGAAATCGCCATCACCTCGGACTTCACCGGCGCCGATCTGACGATCTTCGGCGCCCTTTCCAACACCGACCAGCTGCTTCTGGCAATCGGCCAGTACGATATCGTCGTCGTGCTGGAGGGGCCGCGCGAGAATGCAACGGTTCGCAGGAAAGAGCGCGTCTTCGGCATATGGGTCAACACCCGCTCGATGACGTTCGAGCATGTGCCGGAAGCCTATTCGCTCTCGAGCACGCGTGCGGTCGACAATATCACCACGCCGCTCGAACTCAGCGACCGCGGCATTGGCGTCGACCATCTTCCGCTGACGCCGGTCGGCTTCGTCGGCAATGTTGGCGATGTCCCGGAATTCCGCAACGCCTTCCGACGCCTGCAGAAAGCCGGCGGGCTCTATGAAAGCGACCCCGCCGGCGTTCGCTTCGTCAGCTCCTCGCTCTTCAAGGCAACGCTCAGGGTTCCAGCCGATGTGCCGAATGGGGTGCATACAGTGCGCGCCTATCTTTTCAAGAGCGGCAAGTTCCTGAGCGAGAAATCGCTGCCGCTGCGCGTCATCAAGACGGGTATAGAGCAGACGATTACGGATGCGGCGCATCAGCGGCCGATCACCTATGGCATTTTCTCGGTGCTGCTCGCCCTCGTCACCGGCTGGGGCGCAAGCTTCATCTTCCGGAAGAACTGATCAACCGCTTTTCCGGCGATTGGCGACCTCGATATACGCTTCGGTCAACCGGCCGAGCACCGAGGGCGTGCCCGGGAGCAGCACCTTGCCGAGATGCTTGGCACGCAACTCCTCCATGAAATCATCCCAGAGTTTTGGGCCGCCATCCTCCAGGAGTTCGGCCCGGATCGACAGCTCCTCGGAAACCGGCAGATGCTTGCGGCCCCAGGCACCCATATGGGCAAAAATGGGCACGAGGTCGATCGACATTTCCGTCAGGCTGTAGACGGCCTTCTGCTTGTGAGTGGGATCGCTTTCGCGGGTCAGCAGACCACGTTCCACCAGCCGCTTCAGCCGATCGGCGAGAATATTGGAAGCAATCCTCTCCTGCGAATTCTGCAGCAACTCGCGAAAATGCCGGCGATTGCCGAACATGATGTCCCTGATGACGATCAGGCTCCAGCGATCACCGAGGATTTCCAGGGTCAAATTGATCGGGCAGCCGGAACGATGCACTGCGTCCATAAGGGCCTCCAAAAGACCGCTTGCATTTTGCTATCAGTACGATTAATTTGCAACTACTTTCTTTTAGCAACTAGTTTTGATTATGGTACGGTTATCACAATGGAGGAAGTGATGAGGAAGCTCGTTATCTGGAATCTCATGACGCTCGACGGCTATTTCGAGGGAACCAAGCCGTGGGACCTTGATTTTCATATGCTCGCCTGGGGCGATGAGCTGGAATATTATGCGACCGAGCTCGGCAAGGAAGGCGATCTGCTGATCTTCGGCCGCAAAACCTATGAAGGCATGGCCGCCTATTGGCCGACCGCGACGGAAGCGCCCGACATCGCCGCCTACATGAACGGTATCGCCAAGATTGCAGCCTCGCGGACGCTCGACAAGGCGGAGTGGAACAATACCCGCGTCGTTGGTGACATCGTCGCTGAGGTGAAAAAGCTGAAGCAAGAACCCGGCAAGACCATGTTCGTCTTCGGCAGCGCTGAAGTGACCGATGCATTGCTCAAGGCGGGGCTGGTCGATGAGCTCAGGATCTGCCTCGTTCCTGTCGTCCTCGGTGCCGGCAATCCGCATTTTAAACCGGCAGCCGACCAGCGCCCGATGAAGCTCATCGGCTCCACGCCCCTCAAAACCGGGGCTGTCATCCTGCGTTACGAACCGGCGAACGCGGCCTAGGCCGAGAGATTGCCGAACCGCACGGAGTAGATGCGGTCGCGGCCCAGCAGGTGCGCGATCAAGCTCTCGCGCTCGAAAAGGCCGGCCATGGCCTTGTGGCGAAGATCGAGGCCGCCGGTCATCACGCCGAAGGCGGGCATCAGCAGGCGGGCGCCATCGGTGGCAAAGCACGGGCGGCGCACCGATTTCTCGCGACGCCGAACGGTGGCCGAGGGATGCAGGTGGCCGGCGATCTCGCCGGCCTGCAACCCGGCCTTTGGCTCATGGCGGAACGTTAAACCACCGTAATGCATCTCATCAACCGAATGGCCGGGGAGATCGACGGTGCCATCCGGATCATGATTGCCGTTGATCCAGATCCATTCGCGGCCGCGCGCCATGTTAACGATCAGGCTGCGAAACTCTTCCGGCAAGTGCTGCGAACCGATCCGATCGTGGAAATTGTCGCCCAGCGACACCACGAGTTTCGGATCATAGCGGGAGATGACGGCGGAGAGGACCGTCAGGGTCGCCAGCGTATCGTAGGGCGGCAGCATCATGCCTCGGCGGGCAAAGGCCGCGCCCTTTTCCAGATGCAGATCGGAGACGACGAGAATGCCCGCATCCGGCAGATAGAGCGCGCCGAGCGGATCGCAGACGGCGGCGACGCCATGAATGACGGCCTCGACACCCAGCGCACTGGTTGCGCCGTTGCCTTCATTCATATCTCGCGCTAGCGCCAGGCGGTTCATCACCGTAACAATCTACCTTCGTCGTCTGCTTTGCAGCATCCCTATTCCATCGCTTCGCGGATCAGGTCGTCAGCCGCTTCCGCAAGCAGAGAATCGTGAGCCTCGCCCGGTACCGGCACCTTGCCGATTTCCAGCATCACCGGAACGGCGAGCGGAGAAATATGGTCCAGCGCGCGATGGGTGATATGGCCCCTGATTCGCTTCAGCATATCCGCAAGACGGCCAATATCCAAAAGTCCGGTCGCGGCATCCTGCCTCGTTGCCTGCAGCAGGATATGATCGGGCTCGTGGCTGCGCAGCACGTCGTAGATCAGATCGGCCGAGACGGTCACCTGCCGGCCGGTCTTTTCCTTGCCCGGATGCCGGCGCTCGATCAAGCCTGCAATCACGGCGCAATTGCGGAAGGTCCGCTTCAGCAGGAAAGATTCATCGAGCCAGGCTTCGAGATCGTCGCCGAGCATATCCTCGTCGAAGAGATCGGAGAGGCTGAGGCGCCCGTTGGCGATCATCAGTCCCATATCTTCAAGGCCCCAAATGCCGAGAGAATAATCGGTCGCGACGAAGCCCATGGGCTTGGCGCCGGCGCGCTCCAGCCTTCGGGTCAGCAGCATGCCGAGCGTCTGGTGCGCCAGCCTTCCCTCGAAAGGATAGGCAACCATGTAGGCGCGGCTGCCGCGCGGGAAGGTTTCGATCAGAAACTCGTCGCGCTTCGGCAGCAGCGACTTCTCGTTCTGAATTTCCAGCCAATCGCGCACCTGATCCGGCAGGCGGTGCCGCCGGTCGGGATCGGCTATCATCGCCCGCACCTGATCGGCCAGGTAGGTGGACAGCGGGAACTTGCCGCCGGCATAGGAGGGAATTTTCGGATCCAGCGAGAAGGCCTGCGACGCGAGGCATTCGCTCTCGCGGATGCCTTCGAAGCGCAGAACCTTGCCGGAAAAGAGGAAGGTATCGCCGGGTGACAACTGCTCGACGAAATATTCCTCGACCTTGCCGAGCGGCGCGCCGCCTCTTCCGAGTGAGCCCAGCGCGTTGCGCTTTACCAGGCGGATGTTGAGCATCGCCTCTTCGACGATCGTGCCGAGGTTCAGCCGGTATTGCTGGGCGACCTGCGGATTGGAGACGCGCCAGCGCCCATCCGCCGTCTTGCGGATACGGGCATAGCGCTCGTAAGTTCGGAGCGCATAGCCGCCGGTGGCGACGAAATCGATGATGCGCTCGAAGGTCTCCCAGGAAAGCTCGGCATACGGTGCTGCACTCTGCACCTCGTCATAAAGTTCGAGCATGTCAAAGGGCTCGGCGCAGGCCATGCCGAGCACATGCTGGGCGAGAACGTCGAGCGCTCCGGCGCCAATGGGTGGTGTGTCCTGCGCGCCGGTATAGTTGGCATCAAGCGCTCCCTGGCATTCCATGACTTCGAAGCGGTTGGCCGGCACAAGAATTG
Organism: Martinezella dioscoreae; assembly: GCF_009176305.1. Lineage (GTDB taxonomy): Bacteria > Pseudomonadota > Alphaproteobacteria > Rhizobiales > Rhizobiaceae > Rhizobium > Rhizobium dioscoreae. The sequence continues at coordinate 790,371 of NZ_BLAJ01000003.1, forward strand.
CTTTCGAGGGTTCATCCATGCGGTGATTGGCACGGCCGATGCGCTGGGCAAGGCGGCTTGCGCCTTTCGGCGCGCCGACATGAATGACAAGATCGACGTCGCCCCAATCTATACCGAGATCGAGCGTGGAGGTGGCGACGACGGCGCGCAGCCGGTTCTCCGCCATAGCCGCCTCCACCTTTCGGCGCTGGCCGACATCGAGCGAGCCGTGGTGCAGGGCGATCGGCAGATTGTCGTCATTGGCCGACCATAGCTCCTGGAACAGCATTTCGGCCTGCGAGCGCGTGTTGACGAAGAGCAGCGTCGTGCGATGGGCCTTCAGCTCGCGATAGATATCGGGGATCGCATATTTGGCCGAGTGGCCGGACCAGGGGATGCGCTCTTCCGTCGCAAGGATCGAGATATCGGGCTTGGCGCCACCTTCGACGATGACGAGGCCCGCATGGCGCTCCTCCCCCGGCCGCTGCGCTACCAGCCATTTCTGCAGATCTATGGGGTCGGCAACCGTCGCTGAAAGACCGATGGTCTGCACGCGCGGCGCCAGCTTGCGGATGCGGGCAAGGCCAAGGGACAGCATATGACCGCGCTTGGAGGTGACGAGCGAATGCAGTTCATCGAAGACGATGTATTTCAAATCCTTGAAGAAGCGCTCGGCCTCACGATTGGCGAGCAGCAGCGCCACCTGCTCCGGCGTCGTCAGCAGGATATCGGGCGGGTTGAGCTTCTGCCGCTGCCGCTTGCCGCTCGGCGTATCGCCGGTGCGGTTTTCGACCGTGACAGGCAGGCCCATCTCCGAAACGGGCTTCATCAGGTTGCGCTCGATATCGACCGCCAGCGCCTTCAGCGGCGAGATGTAGAGCGTATGGATGCCGGTGAAGGCCGAACCTGGTGGGATCTTGCCGCGCCGAGTGAGATCCGTCAGCGACGGCAGGAAGCCGGCGAGCGTCTTGCCGGCGCCAGTGGGCGCAATCAGCAGCGTGCTTTCGCCGGCTTCGGCGCGGGCCAGCAGCTCCAGCTGATGCGCACGCGGCTGCCAGCCCTTTTCCGCAAACCAGCGGAGAAAAGGGGCAGGTAAGACAAAGGGGTACTGCGCGTCGATCTGGTCCACGGGCTTCAATGTAATGGATATGCGGCGGATGAGAAGCGGGGAGACTTCGTGTCCTTTCGTTTCAGCGTTTGCGGAGAACGCAATACCCCCCTCTGTCACTGTTGTGACAGAGGGGGGTGTCAGACGTCCGACATATTCAAATGCAGCTTACATGCCGCTCATTTCAAGGGCCTTGACTCCCACCATAATCGTGGATAAAAATTATCTACAATTAGAAAGGCACCAAGATGAAGCTCGGAGACGGCGTCGAACAATCCATCCATTGCGTTGCCATGCTGTCGGGTTTGTCCGATGGCGGCGTGCTCTCGGCTGCGGCGCTTGCGGAATTTCACGGCGTTTCGGTCAGTTATCTTCTGAAGCACCTGCAGGCGCTTTCTGGCGCCGGCATTCTCGATACCGTGCCGGGGCCGAAGGGCGGATATCGGCTGGCGCGCAAGCCGGAGGAGATCACGCTTCTCGATATCGTACTGGCGGCTGAAGGCCCAGCACCCGCCTTCCGCTGCGCGGAAATCCGCCAGCGCGGCCCGAACCCGCTGGAAGGGCGCTACTTCGCCAAGCCCTGCGGCATCAATGCCGCCATGCTGGCAGCAGAACGCGTCTATCGGGCCGAATTGGCAAAGACAACGATCGCCGACGTGCTGACCGACCTCCGGCAGACGGACACGGACGGTGGCATAGCCGCGAGAGGCTGCGCCTTTCTCGAGCTGCATGAACGCAAGACCAGAAACTGAACCTCAATTTAAAACCCAAGGAGAAGACCATGCATCCGCGTTTCAATTTCGCCAAAGCCTCCCCGGACTCCTACAAGGCCGTCGTCGCGCTGGAAAACTTCGTTCAGAGCAGCGGCCTTGAGCGCCGCTTCATTCACCTGATCAAGCTCCGCGCCTCGCAGATCAACGGCTGCGCCTATTGCGTCGACATGCATGTGAAGGAAGCCCGCCACGATGGCTTGAGCGAACAGTGGATCAACCTGATGTGCGTCTGGTGGGAATCGCCAGTTTATGACGACCGCGAGCGTGCCCTGCTTCGGTGGGTCGATTCCGTCACCAAGATCGCCCAGACCGGCATTCCGGATGCCGATTTCGAACCGCTGAAACAGCATTTCAGCGAAGAAGAGATCGTCAAGATCACGGTCGCAATCGGCACGATCAACATCTGGAACCGTCTTGCCGTCGGCTTCCGCTCGCAGCATCCGTTGGATGCGGCAAGCAAGGCTGCCTAGAACCGTTATCATCAAAGCAAAAAGCGCGGGACCGGAATCCCGCGCTTTTCGTTTATCTCCGCCTCGGAAAACCGAGATCGAAATACGTCAGGCAGCAACCGAGCCGAAGCCAGCGGTCGGAACTTCCGAGATGGTCTTCAGAACCTGGGAAGCGATCTGGTAGGGGTCGCCTTGCGAGTTCGGGCGACGATCTTCGAGGTAGCCCTTGTAGTCGTTCTTGATGAACGAGTGCGGAACGCGGATCGAGGCGCCGCGGTCGGCAACGCCGTAGCTGAACTTGTTCCACGGAGCCGTTTCATGCTTGCCGGTCAGGCGCATGTGGTTGTCCGGACCGTAAACAGCGATGTGGGCTTCGAGGTTCTTGTCGAACTGAGCCATGAGTGCTTCGAAATAGGCCTTGCCGCCGACTTCGCGCATGAACTTGGTCGAGAAGTTGCAGTGCATGCCCGAGCCGTTCCAGTCGGTGTCGCCAAGCGGCTTGCAGTGGAACTCGATGTCGATGCCGTACTTTTCGCACAGACGCAGCAGCAGGTAGCGTGCCATCCAGATCTGGTCGGCGGCTTTCTTGGAGCCTTTGCCGAAAATCTGGAATTCCCACTGACCCTTGGCCACTTCGGCGTTGATGCCTTCGTGGTTGATGCCGGCTTCGAGGCAGAGGTCGAGGTGCTCTTCAACGATTTCGCGAGCGACATCGCCGACGTTCTTGTAGCCGACGCCAGTGTAGTACGGGCCCTGCGGAGCCGGATAGCCGGATTCCGGGAAGCCGAGCGGACGGCCGTCCTTGTAGAAGAAGTATTCCTGCTCGAAACCGAACCATGCGTCTTCATCGTCAAGGATGGTCGCGCGGCTGTTGGATTCGTGCGGGGTAACGCCATCAGGCATCATGACTTCGCACATGACGAGAGCGCCGTTGGTGCGGGCCGGGTCCGGATAGATAGCGACGGGCTTCAGCACGCAGTCGGAGCTGCGGCCTTCGGCCTGCATCGTCGACGAACCGTCGAAGCCCCAAAGCGGAAGCTGCTCGAGCGTCGGAAATGCGTCGAATTCCTTGATCTGCGTTTTACCGCGCAGGTTCGGTACCGGGGTGTACCCGTCGAGCCAGATGTACTCGAGCTTAAACTTCGTCATTACGCACCTCATAACAGTTAATCAGGCGAAGTAGGAAAAACTTGGCCGGCGCGCCCGCCGGAAAATTCCTCACTACGAACGGCTGCCAAGAGAGATGCATGTGCCGTGCCAGATCGCATCGACACCTAGCCCGCCAGGCGAGATTTTTATGATTGAGGCGTGTTCGGGCAAGATTTCCCAGTGCCAAGCATCAGATTCTTTTCAAATCGCCGCCATGGCTCCAATCGAGCTGCCAAAGTGTCGCAGGCTCGACCGGGCCCTAAAACGGATTGGAAAATCGGCAGACCAAAGAAACGGCATCGGCGACACCATCGTCGATTTGCCTATAATTTCATCATTTAGCATTTTTTTTAAGCGAAATGGTGATATTCGCCTTCGGCTTTGCTATATATGAGTTGTCTCTTGAAGCGCGCCCGCTTGAACACCAAAAAGGGAGAGACAAAGAATGGCAATCGGTACTCGGCACGAAACCGCAAAGATCTATCAGTTTCCCGTTACGGCTCGCCCCACGGCGCTCAGCCAGCGTCCGAAGGTGAACCTCACCCCGGATATCGGCCCGTCCATTGCGACGGCCGCATTCGATAGCTGGTATCACGAAGCCGCGATCGTCGAATCTGACGAGACCCGCAAGCAGTAGGCTTTAGCTTTACAGCGCTATATAGCGATCCGAGCGATGATTGATCGCGACGAAGAGATTGAGTGCGATTGCACCGATCACCGAGCAGATGACCACAGCAGGCGTGGTCACCGCAAAAGCGACCGCGAGCACGCATAGGTCGATTGCAAGCTGCACCAACCCTGCCCTCATGCCGAAACGCTCCTGCAGGTAAATCCCCAGAATGCCGACGCCGCCGAGGCTTGCCCGATGGCGATAGAGCGCGAGCAGCCCGAAGCCGAGCAGAATGCCGCCGAGCACCGCCGACCAGAGCGCGTTGATATGCGCGACATCGAAGAGCAGCGGCTGCAGGTTGGTCAGCAGCGAGGTGAGCGCAATGGCGATGAAGGTCTTGATGGTGAAGACCGGGCCGAGCTGTTTCAGAGACAGATAGAAGAACGGCAGATTGACCACGAAAAAGGCGAGGCCGAAATTCACGCCGGTCGCGTAATGCAGCAGGAAGGCGATGCCGGCAGTGCTGCCGGTCAGAAGGCCGGCGCTTGAAAGGCAAAATAGCCCAAGCGAGGAAATCAGACTGCCGGAGACGATGCCCTGAATATCCTCGATCCACGAATGCCGGGTCGCGGACGTATTCCAGATACCAAATGCGCTCTTTGCGTTTGCCATGTGATTTCCCCTGGGTTTCAAGGCTTTTTGCTGAAAGCTCAGGCGATAATCAAGCGAAAATACGTAAGCAATGCTGACCTATTTCAAATTCGCAAGATTCGAAATCATCAAGCCGATTTCCGGGTAAGGAACAGAATGCCGTGGACCGGTTTTCCGCCATCCATGCGAATGGTGCTGCGGGTGACATTCAGCACCGCAAAACCATGAGCGGCCAAAATCCGCCTGACATAGGCTTCCGAATGGGCGAACCGCAGGGAATCGCGCAGCACATAGCCGTCCGGCTGCTCCGCATCTTCAACCGAAAAGGCAAAGACGGCGCCATCGGCCGAAAGTTTCTGCACGATCGCCGTCACGCCATGCAAATCGCCGAGATACATCAGCACGTCGGCCGCAGTGATCAGATCTGCGCGGCCGGCCTCAAGCTCACCACCGAAAATGCCTGACAATTCCGGCTCAAGCGCGAGATCGGCCTGGCCGAGGTGATCGTAGACATTCTTTTCGGCCGCCTTGGCGAGCATGCCCTTCGACAGGTCGTAGCCTTCCAGCCGATCGACCCGGGCGCGGATTTCCGGCCCGAGCAGGCCCGTGCCGCAGCCAAGATCGATCGCGAGGCGGAAATGTTTCGGGATACCAGCCGTTTCGACAATTAGGCCGGCAAGCTTGCCGGGCACGCTGTAGCCGAGCTTCTCGACCAGCGAGGTTTCGAAGCGGTCGGCATAGTCGTCGAACAACCGCTCGACATAGAGGCTCGGTGGCCGGTCCGGCACATCGGCACCGCCGAGAACGGCAAGCTTGAGGCGGGCGCCGAAGACATCGCCTTGATCGAGCATCAGCACTTCGTTCAGCGCCGCGATTGCGCCGGATGCATCGCCGGCCTTCTCGCGATAGGTCGCAAGCGTGAACCAGCCCGCCGCCCAGCGTGGTACCAGCTCCAGCGCCTGCTCCATCAGCTCGGCCGCACTCGCGGGTTCTCCGCTCTCGGCAAGCATCTTCGCATAATCGGCGCGGCGGTCGGCGATGACATCGCCGGAGGAAAGCTGGCTTGGCAGCATGTGTTTCATCCTGTTTGATGCTCGCCTTTGAACGCGGCCATAAAAAAACTCAAGTCCTATTTCAGGCAGGCGCTGGTTTAGGGTGTAAGCTGGGCGAAAGTGCTTGCGAGTCGCAGGTGCCGGCCCTATCTCAGCACCGACCGACTGCCATATGGAGACGTCAGCATGTCCGATCAGGTGAACAGATTCCTTGGCGACTCGCCAGGCAGAACGCTGGTGAAGCTCGTCATCGTGTCGCTCGTGGTCGGCTTCGTGATGAAGTTCTTCGGCTGGCGGCCGCTCGATTTCCTCTATGGCGTCCGTCGCTTCCTGCTCGATCTCTGGCACAGCGGCTTCGCTGCGCTTGGCGAGTTCGGCGATTATGTGCTGCTCGGCGCCTCCATCGTCATTCCCGTCTTCATCATACTTCGTTTGTTCCACTACCGCCGCTGACATGACCTCCCAGACACTGACCTGCACGCGCCGCGATGCGCTGCGCCTCGCCGCTCTTGCGCTCACCGCATCCGTCGCAAGCTGCGCCACGCCGCCTGCCCGGATTTCCAGCATCCCTGCCAGCGACCAGACCGCCTCTGCTCTGCCGCTCGTCAATGCACTGCGCGCCAAGAACGGCTTGCCACCATTGAAGATCGATACCGCTGCCAGCACCGCCGCCGTCTATCAGGCGAGGCGGATGGCGGATGCCGGCAAGATGGAGCACCTGATCGGCCTCGGCGACGATTTCGGCAAGCGGGTCAAGGCAAGCGGCGTCAAGCTGCCGGCAGCGGAGAACATTGCCGAGGGCCAGCGCGACGTGAATGCGGCGGTGACGGCCTGGATCAATTCGCCGAAGCATTTGCACAACATGCTCGGCAAATATGATGGCCTTGGCGTCGCTCTTGCCTATGCCCCCTCTTCCGGCGACAGGCCTTATTGGTCCATGGTGCTTTCCTCGAACTGAGGAGGCGTAACGTCAAATGGATGTCCAGCAAGGGAGCCGGCGGATTCTGCCCTTCGACGTGACGCATCGGCTCGTGCTGTCGATCGCGATTCCGATGACGCTCGGCTTCATGACGACACCGCTGCTCGGCCTTGTCGATACGGCCGTCGTCGGGCATCTCGGCCAGCCGGACGCGCTGGCGGGGCTTGCGATCGGCGCCGTGTTGTTTGATCTCCTTTTCTCAAGCTTCAACTTCCTGCGCGCCTCGACGACAGGGCTCACCGCGCAAGCCTACGGCCGTCATGACCGGCACGAACAGCAGGCCGTCTTCTGGCGCGCGCTGATATCGGCGCTCACATCAGGCATCCTGATCGTGCTCTTGTCGCCTCTTCTCCTTTGGCTCGGCCTCAAGCTCATGGGACCGCAAGGCGGCATCGCGGAGGCGACGCGCACCTATTTCTCCATCCGCATGCTGTCGGGACCGGCAGCGCTTGCCAATTACGCGCTGCTCGGCTTCGTGCTCGGCCGTGGTCAAGGCCGCATCGGGCTTTTGCTGCAGACCGTCATCAATGGCGTCAATATGGTGCTCGCCATCCTGCTCGGGCTCTATCTGGGCTGGGGTGTGGCGGGTGTTGCCTGGGGCACACTGATCGGCGAAGCGAGCGGCATGCTGCTCGGACTTTTGATCGTGCTGCGCAGTTTTGCCGGCGAGGAGCGCCCGGCGCGCGCGGAGCTGCTCTCGCGCACCAAGCTCACGCAGCTCTTCGCGCTCAACCGCGATATCCTCATCCGCACCTTCGTGCTGATTGCCGCCTTCACGCTGATGACGCGTATCGGCAACAGCTTCGGCGCCGTCATGCTCGCCGCCAATGCGGTGCTGATGAACTTCTTCCTGCTGTCGGGCTATTATCTCGACGGGCTCGCGAACGCAGCCGAGCAGATCACCGGCCGCTCGATCGGCGCCAATTACAGGCCGGCCTTCGAGCGCGGCTTGAAACTGACAGCGCTCTGGTCCTTCGGGTTGGCGCTTGCCGCCGCCATTTTTTTCTTTACGGTTGGGCCGGCGCTGATCCGCCTGCTGACAACTTCCGAAGAGGTGCGCCTCGCTGCGGAGACCTATCTGCCCTGGGCGGCAATCACCGGCCTGACTGGGGCGCTCGCCTTCCTGATGGATGGAGTCTTTATTGGCGCCACATGGTCGCGCGAGATGCGCAACAAGATGCTGCTATCCTTCGGCGGCTATCTCATAGCGCTCGCCGTCTTCGTGCCGACGCTTGGCAATCATGGCCTGTGGATGGCCATGAACGCCTTCCTGCTGTTTCGCGGCATCTTCCTGGCCATGGGCCTGAAGAAGCGGGCGGATCAGACGTTCCGATTCGCCCAGTAGTCCAGCTTGGTATCGCGCAGGTCGCGGATCGAGCCGGCGCGCTCGCGATCGAGCAACTTCGAGAGATCCGCCACGACGCGGCCCGGCAATCCCGGGCCTTCATAGACCATGCAGGAATAAAGTTGCACGAGATCCGCGCCGGCCTTGATCTTCTCCAGCGCCGTTTCCGCTGAGGAAACGCCGCCAACACCGATGATCGGCAGTGCGGCACCGACGCGGCGGCGCATCTTGGCAAGCACCACAGTCGATTTTTCGAAGACCGGCTTGCCGGAAAGGCCGCCTGCCTCTTTCGCCTGACGCTGGTCTTTCAAGCCATCACGCGAGAGCGTGGTGTTGGAGACAATCAGGCCATCGAGCGCATGCGACAATACTTCCGCGGCGATGTCATCCATGCCCTCCTCGGTAAGATCTGGCGCGATCTTGAGAAAGACGGGAATGCGCTTGCCGGCCTTGGCCGCTTCCTCGTCGCGCGCGGCAAGCACCGCCGACAAAAGGGCCGACAGGCTTTCGCGCGCCTGAAGATCGCGCAGGCCCGGCGTATTCGGCGAGGAGATATTGGCGGTGAAATAGCGCGCCACGGAATAGAAGCGGCGGATACCGGCGACATAATCGGCGATGCGGTCAGCGCTATCCTTGTTGGCGCCGATGTTGACGCCGATGATGCCGTTGCCGCGGATGGTTTTGAGGCGCTGAAATGCTGCCTCATGGCCCTCATTGTTGAAGCCCAGGCGGTTGATGACGCCTTCGTCTTCGACCAGCCGGAAGATGCGTGGGCGCGGATTGCCCGACTGCGCCTTCGGCGTGACCGTGCCGATCTCGGTGAAGCCGAAACCAAGCTTCAGCAGCGCCTCCGGCACTTCGGCATTCTTGTCGTAGCCGGCGGCCATGCCGATGGGGTTGACAAAGTCGAGCCCTGCCACGGTCTGGCGCAGGCGGGGATCGTTGCGTGTGCGGCAAGCGGGAACGAGGCCGGATTTCAGCGCCGCAATCGACATGCCGTGTGCCGTTTCCGGATCGAACAGGAACAGGCCGCGCCGGCCGAGGTCGCGAAAGGCGCCGATCATTCCGCCATCTCCGGAAAGAGGTGAGCTCCATCGTCGCCAATCGGCAGCGGCTTTTCCCAGAGCACGACCGAAAGTGGCAGCGGCGCATAGAGATGCGGGAAGAGATCGCCACCGCGCGAGGGTTCAAACACCAGCTTGTCGCCGAGCGCGTCGCCGTCCACCGCCACCAGCAGCAAGCCGGTCTGTCCGGCGAAATGGCGCGCCGCCGTCTCTCTCGCTTGCTTCGCAGTGGAGAAATGAATGTAGCCATCGGTCAGATCGATCGCCGCGCCATGAAAAACGCCGGTTTGTCTGGCTTGCTGCCAGAGCGTGTCCGGCACGATCTTGTAAACCACTGGCATGGCGGTCATCATCCCTCTGTAAAGCTGTGCTGATAGGCTTTGCACGAAAACATCAGCCGATGTCCACGGTTTCCGTGATGGATTTGGGTTTTAACGCAGAAAATCCGGAGGATGACATGACGAAGGAACTGAAAATCGGTCTTGCAGCCATGCTGGTGCCCACTGCTATTCTTCTCTCCACGCCGGCTCTTTCAGCCGAACCGGATGCCGAACGCTTCCAGCTGGAGCGCAGTGGCGATCATTTCATCCGCCTCGACAAGCAGACCGGGGCGATGTCCATCTGCCAGGATCAGGGCGGCAATCTCGTCTGCCGCATGGCCGCCGACGAGCGCAGCGCCTATGACGACGAGCTCGATCGACTGTCCGATCGCGTGACGAAGCTGGAAAAGACCGTTGCCGCAAACAAGGGATCGAGCCTGCCCGACGACGCCGAGATCGACCGTACGCTCGGGATCATGCAGAAATTCATGCGTGGCTTCATGGGCATGGCGAAGGAATTCCAGAACGAGCAGCCGGACGCGAAGCCGCAGCCGCAGAAGACTTGAGACCGCGAAAAACCGCGGGCGAAAGCACGGGGATAAAGGACCGTATTCCTATACCGGTCTTTACTCGCCAAAATGCCTCGGTTAACCTTTTCTGAAGAGCAAAGCGCCGGGCGAGCCGGCGCGGATACCGAGCGGCGATGCTGTCACACGAGCAGATATGGGGTGCGATCGACCGGCTTGCCGAGCGGCATGCCCTGACCCCTTCCGGTCTCGCCCGCCGCGCCGGCCTCGATGCCACCTCCTTCAACAAATCGAAGCGGCTGAGCCAAGACGGACGCCTGCGCTGGCCCTCGACGGAATCGATCGCCAAGATCCTCGATGCGACGGGTGCCAGCCTGGAGCAGTTCCTGAGCTTCATCCGGCCCGCCGAGACGCCGGGCGCTACGACTCCACCAAACGGGATTTTGCCGGCCGGCAACGCCATACCTCTGATCGGCTTTGCCCAAGCGGGCGCAGGCGGCTTCTTCGACGATGGCGGATTTCCAGCCGGTCAGGGCTGGGACATGGTGGAATTTCCCGTCGCTGCCGGGCACAGGACCGGCGCCTACGCGCTGGAGGTGCAGGGCGAAAGCATGTTGCCGCTCTATCGCGACGGGGATATTCTGATTGTCGAGCCAGGTGCTCAGATCAGGAAAAACGACCGTGTCGTCGTGAAGACCCGCGAGGGCGAAGTCATGGCCAAGGTTCTGCTGCGGCAGAGCGCCAAGTCGATTGAGCTTTTGTCGCTCAATCCCGAACACCCCAACCGCAGCTTCGATCTTGCGGATGTGGAATGGATTGCCCGGATCATTTGGGCCAGCCAATAGGAAAGTTTTCTCGTTATGCGTCGTAATATTTGGCTTGCAGGTGCGGCAGGCGCGATCGTCGGTTCTTGGTTGACCCTCGTCGCGATTCAGGTCAGCGAGCGTGGTTTCAGCCTGCCCCACCGAGACCACAGCGACACGACGGCTCAAAGCAAGCCGGCTGTGACTGGGCCGGGCGAGACCGCCAAGGCCGGCACCACACCACCAAAGGCTATAGAAGCACCCAAGCCAGCCGAGACCACGAAGCAGAACGACGCAAATTCAGGTCAGGCGCAATCGGAGGGCCAACCGGTAGCGCAAGCCGCCGGCTCGGCCACGCAAGCAGCGAAGGATAAGGCAACGATCCTCGCCACAGCGTCCCCATCGACAAGCAGTTCCGACGGCAGTCCCGAGCTGTCCGCCGCTGCCATGGCGGCGGCTGCGGCGGCGAGCGATGGCGACGAGACTAAGGCCGCGGAAAACAAGACGGCGGCAGCGCCGCCGGTGACGCAACAGGACGACAAGGTTCCGACCGACGCTGCCCGTTCGAACGACGTATCGACGAAGCCAGAGGAAATCCAAAAGCTGCCGCCTGCGACAGATATGGCGAGCGGCAAGGACGCCGCCACGTCCCAGGCCCAGCAGTCAAGCGAAAACACGCCGGGCAAGGCGGTAGCCGCTTCATCGGAGACTGGGTCTGACGACCAGGCCAAGACCGATCCCATCCCGGACAACCGGATACCGGCCGACCAGATCGACAGGGAGACGGCGGCGGCCGAACATCGAACCCTGCCGCCGGAATTGCCGCGGCAGCAGCCAGCGTCTCAGTCCGAACAGGCAGCACTTGATCCCGCATCCAAGCCGCAGGAGCAGACGACAACGATCGAACTCGTCCGCCCCTTCTCGGATCAGGCCGGCATATTGACCATCACCGGTAGGAGCGTACAGCTCACCGGGATCATTCCGACCGATGTCGATCGAATGTGCACCGGCCCGAGCGGGAAGGACTGGCCCTGCGGCCAAGCCGCGCGCACGGCATTCCGCATGTATCTGCGTGGCCGATCGATCGATTGCGATGTGCCCGATGCCAACTGGAAAGGCACCGTCAAGGGCGCCTGCCGCTATGTCCGCGTCGATCTCAGCGCCTGGCTGGTGCGCTTCGGCTGGGCCGATCCGGAGCCAGGTTCGCCGCTTGCATCGCTCGTCGACGAGGCCAAGCAGAAGAAGCGCGGCATGTATGGCGACGATCCGCGCAAGAATGGAAAATCGACGCTCGGGCCGGCCTTGCCCAAGGAAGATCCGCTCAATCCGATCTGACGTCTTGCTTCAGCCACCACAGCGCCGCGCGTCATATATCGCGCGCAAAGGCCGCTACGGCACTTCCAATCCGCCGCATAATTCCTTAAATCGATTCCGATTCAAGGAATTATGCAGTAACTTTTGCCATGGGACGCGCGACTTTTCAGCTTGCCAAATTCAAAGGACTTCGCCTGTCATGAACAAGCCGCTTTCTGCTCACGAGGCCCTGATCTACGTCATGGTACTGGCCTCGGCCGTCGATCGCACGATGAACGACCGGGAGCTCAGCCGCATCGGGGAGCTCATTCACGCCCTGCCGGTCTTCAAGGGGTTCGACGACGAGAAGCTGATTTCCGTCTCTCGCGATTGCGCCAAGCTTCTTTCGAACAATGAGGGATTGGACATCGTGCTCGAAACCGTGCGCGATACGCTTCCCGCCCGTCTTTATGACACAGCCTACGCCCTTGCCGTCGAAGTCGCTTCGGCCGACCTGTCGGTCAAGGCCGAGGAATTGCGCCTGCTCAGCCTGCTTCGCGACCGTCTCGGCCTCGACAAACTGACTTGTGCGGCCATCGAACGCAGCGCAATCGCCCGTTATCGCAAGGCCTAGAGGCTTTTTCCGAAATTGCGCTAATCAGTAAAGCCCATAGGGAAAATAGCGCAGATAAATTTCCTGCAGCCTGCCATCGCGAGACAGCGTGGCAAGCGCATGGTTGATCGCCGCCGTCAGATCGGCGTCCTGCTGGCGCAGCATGATGGTCATGCCTTCGCCGAGAAATTGCTGTGACAGGTAGGGACCGTCAAAAAGAGCGCAGCATTTTTCCGCCGCCGGCGACGAGACCCAGAAGGAAAGCTGCAGGCCATCGGCAAATGCGGCATCGACCTTGCCGTCCTTGACGGCGGCCAGAAGCCCATCCTTGTCATCGAAGGGCACCGGCTTGATCGCCGGGAAGAAGGCCGTCAGCATTGCCTCATGCACTGTGCCCTTGACGACGCCAACAGGATGTCCCGAGAGCGAGGCAGCTGTCGTGCCGCCGATCAATGCCTTGAGATTGCGCACGAAACGGGCAGGCAACATCAGGAACGGCCGTGAAAAGGCGAAGGTCTTGCGCAGTTCGGGTGTGACCGCAACGCCGGCGATGACGGCATCGCCTTGCGAAGCGGCAAGTGCGCCCTGCAATTCGCCAAAGGGCAAGGCCTGGATCTGGCACTTGTCCGCTATTGCCAGCTCGTCGCAGATCTTGCGCGCCAGCTCGACATGGAAGCCGGTGAGCTTGCCGTTCTGATCGAGGAAATTGAAGGGCGGAAAGTCGATCGACGTCAGGAAGCGCAGTCTGACCAGCGAAGACAGATCCGGCTTCGGCAGGCGCTCACGCGCATCGAACAGGATCGGCAGGCTCGGCGGCTTCGTCTCCTGAGCGGCAAGCGGCAGGGTGCAGGACATGGCGATCAAGGCCGTAAGCGCAAGATGCCGGGCGGCCGACATGATCGAGGAAAGGCAAACACGCATGGTCTGGATCCGGCCTCCGGTCGTGGATGCACATTTCTGGTTTCACGAATCCGATGTAGCAGAGTCATGCCGCAGGGGGAATATCGCGGCCTACTGATGGTCGAAGCGGCTCCGGGATGAGCGGCGTTCGAGCCTTTTACTTTTTCGGCAGAACGAGCCGTTCAATCTTTGCCGATCGGGTGCCGCCCGCCTCCCCGCGCCGCTTCAACAGCCTTGCCGGGGTACCGACATAGATGCCGTAAGGCTCGGTCCTACCCTTGACGACGGCATTCGCACCGATGACGCATCCTTTGGAAATATGGGAGCCACCGAGGATCTTGGCGCCCGCTCCGATCCAGACATCGTCTTCGATGACGATCGGCTTCTTCGTCACGCCCTGAAGACGAATTGGGCGGGAAATATCATCGAAATTGTGATCGAAGGAAACGATCATCGCATGCGCAGCGATGCGTACATCATTGCCTATGACGATCCCGCCGCGGCCCAGCAGAATGCTGTAATCGTTGAAGGAGACGTGATTACCGATCTCGATGCTGCCTTCCTGTGCATCGATGACGACTCCCTTGCGGAAATGCACTCTTTCCCCGATGCGAACGTCGCCGCGCCGCCAGATGATCCTGGTGCTGAGAGGTACTTTCGTGCTGCGGGCGATCTTCAGCGCACCACTCCGAAAGAGCGCCCTCAGCCTGTAAAACCATGCTATTCCACGCATTCCGACGCTCCTGACAAGGGGCGCCTGTTTTTGCATGCTTGTCTGGCGGCCACCTGAATGCGTCACAGATGGCGATGCGGCAGCGCAGTCACAAGTGTTGTCCTTGCATTGCTCAGGTGCGCGCAGCAAGGCCCGTGATCAATGCAATCACGCCAAAGCCCGCCGCCCCTGCGCATACCGCAGCCCAGCCGCCGAAATCCCATGCCGTGCCGGCGAGCGCCGATCCGAGAGCCCCGCCGAGGAAGAAGATGCCGACGAACAGACCATTGATCCGCCCGCGCGCCTCCGGCTTCAGGAGATTGACGGCACGGCGACCCAAGGTCTGATCGCCGGTGACGCCGACATCGAGCAAGACGGCGCTCATGCCCAGAAGGATCAACTGGGCCACGGAGCTGCCCGAGCGTATTCCACCCACCCAGGCGGCCAGCGCCATCGCGGCAAGCACGATCAGATGCGAGGCCAATGTCGCCGTCCGCGTCCATCCCCTGTCGCCCATACGGCCGAAGACGGAGGTCGCCGCGGCACCACCGGCGCCCACAAGGGCAAACAGCGCGATGCCGGATTGGCCGAGCGAGAACGGCGGCTGCGCCAGACGCAGTGCGACGGAAGTCCAGAACAGGCTGAAGCTCGCCATCATCAAGGCCGCCGTGAAGGCGCGCAGCCGCAGCACCGGTTCCTCCTGCAAAAGCTTGAAGAGCGAACCGATCAAGGCCCCGTAGTTCGTGCTGATCAGAGGGCGCCGCTCGGGCAGGCGCAGGGCAAGCACAGCGGCGAGGAGCGCAAGCGTTGCGGCGCTCAGGGCATAGAAACTTCTCCAGCCCCAAAAGTCGGCAATCAGGCTCGCCAAAGGGCGTGAGACAAGAATGCCGACCATGACGCCGCTCATGACATTGCCGATCACCCGGCCGCGATGTTCGGGCGGCGCCATCGCTGCCGCGATGGGCACGAGGATCTGGATGGCGGAGCAGGCCGCTCCCAGAAGGAAGAGGAAGATCAACAGGCTCCAGCCGGTCGGCGCGAAGGCGGCGGCAACGGCCATGACCAGAGCCGAAAGGAGCATGCGCAGCACCAGCTGCCGGTTCTCCATAAGGTCCGCCAGCGGCACCAGAAAGAACAGGCCGGCGGCGTAGCCAAGCAGCGAGGCCATGGCCACCAGGCCGGCACCGCTTTCGGAAAAGCCGAGCGACGGACCGATGATGCCGACCAGTGTCTGAGGCGCGAAAAGATTGATGATGATGACGCCGGTCGCGATGGCGAACAACAATGTCGAGGGAGCGGCCGTTGCTGCGGAAACCTCTTCCTCCGACTCGCTCGTGATGCATTCCGGGACCTGCGACATGATCTCTCCAAATTTCTGATAATAAAGATAGCCATCTTTATCGCTTCGTTGCATAATGCGGCAATTGAAATGAACTAATAATGATTATGCGAGCTCAGCATGAACATTCATGACCTGGAAGCTTTCGTCGCAGTGGTGGAAACAGGTTCGATCGTTGCCGCCTCCGCACGCATCAA
This sequence comes from Martinezella dioscoreae, assembly GCF_009176305.1. Classification (GTDB taxonomy): domain Bacteria; phylum Pseudomonadota; class Alphaproteobacteria; order Rhizobiales; family Rhizobiaceae; genus Rhizobium; species Rhizobium dioscoreae. Next base: position 806,234 of record NZ_BLAJ01000003.1, read on the forward strand.
TCTGACCCAGCCAGGCATCACCCGGCGCATACAGAACCTGGAAGACAGTCTCGGCATCGCTCTCCTCGACCGGCAGTCCAAGCCCTTGCGGCCGACGGCGGCAGGACGCGAGGCCTATGAGCATGGCCGTCGGGTGCTGCGCTCGCTCGACGATCTCAAGGCCGGCGTTTCGCCCGGCGGCACGATCGGCGGCGAATTCCGCCTCGGGATCATGCCCTATCTCTCCGAAGCGGCCTTATCGGCCCCGCTCGACGAATTGCGCGGCCAGTTTCCGCAATTGACGCTGCGCATCGTTACCGGCTGGTCGCCGCAACTGATCGAACAGGTCGCTCACAGTCAGCTCGATGCGGCAACCGTCTGCCTGGCGGAAGGGCTGCAGCCGCCGGATAATGTCGTCGGCGAGATGCTCGGAGTCCATGCCGTCATTCTCGTCGCGGCACCGTCGCTGGGCGTCCCCAAGGAACCGAGATTGGAAGATCTCTCCCGCTTCCCCTGGATCATGAACCAGAGCGGCTGCGGCTTTCGCGCCTTCATTCAGCATCGCTTCGAAGCCGAACGCCTGCCCTTCGACGTCGGCGTCGAGGCCATGAGCGCCGATCTCAGAATGTCGCTGGTCGCGCGCGGTCTCGGCATCGGCGTCTTGACGCCGGCCGCACTAGCAGACAGCCGCTGGCGCGATTTGGTCGAAATCGTCGAAGCCCCGGATTTCAGCCCGAAAGTCGTCAACTGGCTGGTGCATCGGCCGCCGGCGGGGCGGCTTGCCCGTCCGATCGCAATTTTTGGGGAAGCGCTGAAGGAAACGCTGAAAACGAAGAGACCGCTTCTCGCGTGAAGATTATGGAGCGGGTGAAGGGAATCGAACCCTCGTATTCAGCTTGGGAAGCTGCTGCTCTACCATTGAGCTACACCCGCCTGACACCGTGAGATGTCCAACAGTTACCGGCCTCTGTCAAGGCCGGTCGGCAATCGATCAAAGCCGGAAGTGCTTGGAGAGCTTCAGACCCTGTGCCTGGTAGTTCGAGCCGAGGCCAGAGCCGTAGAGGCTGCTTGGCTGTTCCAGCATGTGTTCATAGATCAGGCGACCGACGATCTGGCCATCCTCGAGGATGAAGGGCACTTCGTGGCTGCGCACTTCAAGCACGGCGCGGCTGCCGCGGCCGCCGGCCGGGGCATGGCCGAAGCCGGGATCGAAGAAGCCGGCATAGTGGACGCGGAATTCGCCGACCAGCGGATCGAACGGCGTCATCTCGGCGGCGAAATGCGGCGGCACATGCACAGCCTCGCGCGAGACGAGGATGTAGAATTCATCGGGATCGAGGATCAGCTCGGTGCGGCCGCGGCTATAGAGCGGTTCCCAGAAATCGAAAATATCGTGCTGGGCCTTTTTGTCGACGTCGACGACGGCGGTATGGTGCTTGCCGCGATAGCCGATCAGGCCTTCCTTGTCGCCGGCAAGATCGATCGAGAGCGCGATGCCGCCGCCGGTGATATTCGGCTTCTTGCTGGCGACCAGCGTCTCGCTCTCGTGTAGCGCCAGCAGTTCCGGCTCGGTGAGCAGGGCCTGGCCGACGCGGAAGCGGATCTGCGACAGGCGCGAACCGCGGCGAACGACGATCGGGAAGGTGCGCGGGCTGATTTCGAGATAGAGCGGGCCGGAATAGCCGGCCGGGATCTTGTCGAACTCCTGCGCCCGGTCGGTGATGACGCGGGTGAAGATGTCGAGACGGCCGGTCGAGCTCTTCGGATTGGCGGAGGCCGACATATCCTCGGGTAGATCCAGCCGCTCCATCAGCGGCACAATATAGACGCAGCCCGTTTCCAGCACAGCGCCTTCGGAGAGATCGACCACATGCAGTTTCAGCCGGTCGAGCTTGTCGGCGACGAGATGTGATGGACCGGGCATGAAGCTGGCGCGGACGCGGAAGGCATGCGAGCCGAGCCGCAGGTCAAGGCTTGCCGGCTGGATCTGATCGACGTCCAGTTCTCTCTCGCTCGTCAGCCGCCCCGTTTCAAACAGCGCTGCGATGGCGCGATCGGCCAAAATTCCAGTATTGCGAGCCATCATGCTTCTCTCATAATTTGTCGCAGACAAAACCAAACTCGGGGAATTGACGCAAGCCGTCAACGGCAGTATTGCAACTTATCCCGTGGTGATTTGGCCGGTCGGCTTGCAGCCACGTTAAACAAATGGCTAAAAAGACCGGGGTTGAACCGGTCTGCTTTTGCGACCGGTTTTTTTGTTTTGAAAGTGGTGATGGCATGAGCAAGACTTGGCGCCCCGCAACCCAGCTCGTACACAACGGAACGCTCCGTTCGCAATTCGGCGAGACCTCCGAAGCAATCTATCTGACCCAGGGCTTCGTCTACGACACGTCGGAAGCGGCGGAAGCCCGTTTCAAGGGCGAGACGGACGGCTTTATCTACGCCCGCTACGGCAGCCCCACCAACGACATGTTCGAAAAGCGCATGTGCGCGCTGGAAGGCGCTGAAGACGCCCGCGCCACCGCGTCCGGCATGGCCGCTGTCTCCGCAGCCATCCTTTGCCAGCTGAAGGCCGGCGATCATATCGTCGCTGCCCGCGCCCTCTTCGGCTCCTGCCGCTGGGTGGTCGAGACGCTGGCTCCGAAATACGGCATCGAATGCACGCTGGTCGACGGCCGCTTTACCGAGAACTGGGAAAAAGCCATCCGCCCGAACACCAAGGTTTTCTTCCTCGAAAGCCCGACCAACCCGACGCTGGAAGTGGTCGATATTGCCGCCGTCGCCAAGCTCGCCAACCAGATCGGCGCAAAGGTCGTGGTCGACAACGTCTTCGCCACGCCGCTCTTCCAAAAGCCTTTGGAACTCGGCGCCCATATCGTCGTCTACTCCGCCACCAAACATATCGACGGCCAAGGTCGTTCGCTTGGTGGCGTCATCCTTTCCGACAAGCAGTGGATCGACGAGAACCTGCAGGACTATTTCCGCCACACCGGCCCGGCCATGTCTCCCTTTACCGCCTGGACGCTGCTGAAAGGCATTGAGACGCTGCCGCTGCGCGTTGCGCAGCAGACGGCGAACGCCTCCAAGGTTGCCGATTTCCTCGCCGAGCAGACCAACAAGGTCGCCCGCGTGATCTATCCCGGCCGCAGGGACCATCCGCAGGCCGATATCATCGCCAAGCAGATGAGCGGCGGCTCTACGCTGGTCGCCTTCGAGCTCAAGGGCGGCAAGGAAGCGGCCTTCAAGCTGCAGAATGCGCTGGAGATCGTGAAGATTTCCAACAATCTCGGCGACTCGAAGAGCCTGATCACCCATCCTGCCACCACGACGCACAAGAACCTCACCGACGAAGCCCGCGCCGAGCTCGGCATTTCGCCGGGCACCGTGCGCTTCTCCGCCGGCATCGAAGACAGCGCGGATCTGGTCGAGGACTTCGCCCGCGCGCTCGAGCAGGTTTCCGCCTGATATCGATCGAGCCGCCCGGATTTTTCCGGGCGGCTCCACCTGCCCTCATCGGGCAATCTCGCGAGAGATAGGGTAGCTCGTCAGCTAGCGGCCTTGAATTCAACCTGACCGTTGTTCAGGAAGACCGTCTTGTCGAACAATTTGAGATCCAGCGGATTCGGCAGGCGAACATCCGAGAGATCGGGCACTGGTTTCAGCGCCGGATCATAGGAACGGTCGATCTGCGAGACAAAGACGACGATCACGCCTCTGGCGCGCGCAAACGCCTTCAGCGCCCGGACCTGGATCATCAGCTCCGGTTTTTCCCGTTTCTGATCGAGCAGCTGCAGAAAATCGACCACCGCCAGCGTGCCGCGTGACGCACCGGCCAGCCTCTCGACGATATAATCGGCGCTGATGGCATCTGAATTGTCGAATTCGAACAGATCGGCAAATTCCGCATAATCGGCACCGATGACAGGAAAACGGTCCAGGACGACCTTTTCCGTGTCCTCCAGCGTGAAGAAAACACCGCGATTGCCAGCCTTCATGGCTTCGACGGCGAGCCGCAAGCTCATTAGGGTCTTGCCGTGACCGCGCCGCGCGCCGATCAGCACCAGATCGCCCGGGCTCAGACGCGAATATAGCTCACCGATGGGCACAGCTGAGCTCGTTTTGCTTGCGAGCAAGCTCCAGCCCGCAAAGCCTTCGCCAGCCGCGACGCGATCCAGCGCGGCGTGCAAGGGGATTTTCTGCTGGCGAGACAGGAGCCTAGCCTTGCGCTTTAAATGATAAACAGGGGCAGAAAGCCTCATCTAAACCTCCTATTGCGAGCAATGACCGCAACCCCTCCTTATGCCAGGCGCTCAAACAGTCGGTTTTGATATCGACGGCCCCGCATGAAATATACTTTCCCGAATGGAGGGGGGAGGCACGGGCCATGCCAGAATCAGATGATAGCCGAAATGCCTTCCGATGAAAATTGCGGTCACGCCCCCCAGGGAACATAAGATGAAATGAGGAATTATATGAGCTGGAGATTTTGATCGGCGGGCTGCAGATATGACGAGCAACCTACAAGTGCACCTTTGGCTGCGGCAAGCGTTTCTTCTCACCAAAAGTGGAGAGAGAGGCTTCATGTCAGAGAATACCAAATGACAGACGATTTGAGATACTTCTTTCGACGTCTCGTTAACCTTCGTTATTAGCTGTAATAGCTAAATGCCGGGAAGGCTCTACCCGTTCACGCAAGTTTTCATCACGCCGTTCCTTGACGGAACGGGCTGGTTATAGGATACCGCTAGATATCCCGCTCTTGGCGGGGGTGGTGGAATGCGGATAATATGCTGCGGATGTGGAAATGCTGAAGCGGCAGTGAGGCTTGGAGAAGCGCTCGGCGCTTCAGGGCAGTGGCAAGGTATCAGGCATGTATCGCGCCCTAACACGCGACATCGAGGTTGTCGTCGAACCTTTTTATCTGGAGGAGCAATCCGATCCGGACGACGATCGCTATGTCTGGGGATACCGCATCGTCATATCCAACCATTCGAAGAAGGCCGTGAAGCTGGTGACGCGCTACTGGCACATCACCGACATGAATGGCATGGTGGATGAGGTGACGGGGCCGGGCGTCGTCGGCGAGCAGCCGCATCTGAAACCCGGCGATACCTATGAATATTCATCGGGCTGCCCGCTGGATACGCCGTCAGGCATGATGTTCGGCCATTACCAGATGGAAACGGACGACGGAGAGCAATTCCATGTCAAGATCCCCGCCTTTTCTCTGGACACGCCCAACCTGTTGCGCACGCTGAACTGAGCCGACAAAATCGGCACCGTCAGGCCGCCTCTATCTCCGACACTTCGAAGCGATACGTCGTAGAGCAGAATTCACAAGTGACGGCGATCTCGCCATTCTCCTGGCTGGCCTCGATCTCCTCGGCCGTGAAGCCCTTCAAGACGCCCTTCAGCTTGTCGCGCGAGCACGAACAACGGTCATAGACGGCCTTCGGCTCGTAGACGCGTACGCCACGCTCGTGGAACAGGCGATAGAGAAGGCGCTCGGTGCCAACCTGCGGATCCGTCAGCTCATCGGCATCGATGGTTTCCACCAGGCTGCGTGCCTCCGCCCAGGCATCGTCTTCGACATGATCGCGCACGCCGGTATCGCCATCGCCGCCATGCAGGTCCGGCTGACGCATACGCTCGGGCGCTTCGGGCAGGAACTGCGCGATCAGGCCACCGGCCCGCCAGCGGTGACGCGGCTTGCCGTTCTCATCACGGTCGAAAAGTTCTGCCGCCCCCAGACGCACGCGCGTCGGGATCTGCTCCGACTGACGGAAATAGGTGCCGGCAATCTCTTCGAGCGAGGCGCCATCAAGCGCGACAATGCCCTGATAGGGCTGGCTGAAACGGCCCTGATCGATGGTGAAGGCGAGGACGCCCTTGCCGAGCAGCTGTTCCGGCTCGGTCCGGCCTTCGGCGACTGCCTTTTCCAGTGCTTCTTCGTCGAAACGGGCATAGGCGCGAACGTTTTCCGGCGTCGTGAAATCGGCAACCAGAAGGTCGACGGGACCGTCGCCCTTGGTCTGTACGGTAAACTTGCCTTCGAATTTCAGCGACGTGCCAAGCAGGACGGTCAGGACGATGGCCTCCGCCAGAAGGCGTGCAACCGGCGTCGGATAGTCATGCCGGGCAAGGATCGCGTCCAGCAGCGGACCGAGCTGTACGGCACGGCCGCGCACGTCCAGACCTTCCACCTGGAAGGGAACGACATGATCGTCACCGGCGAAATCAAACTGACCCAGCGTTGCGGCATTTTCGGCCATTGCTTTACTCCTACTGCGCCCGCGCCCTTGAGACGCGGTTTAATATCTTCAGATCGCGCCCAGGCACCAAGCAAGAATCGACTTTTGCGCATGAAGGCGGTTTTCCGCCTCATCGAAGACAACGGATTGTGGGCCATCGATCACCTCGTCCGTCACTTCCTCTCCGCGATGGGCGGGCAGGCAATGCATGAACAAAGCGTCTTTGCCGGCCTGTGCCATCAAAGCCTTATTGACCTGATAGGGCTGGAAGACGTTGTGACCGCGTGCCCGGTGCTCCTGATTCATGGAAACCCAGGTATCGGTTACCACGCAATCGGCGCCGGCGACCGCACGGTCTGCATCATGCGAGAGCATGATTTCGGCGCCCTCGTTGCGGGCCCAGTTCAGATAGTGATCCTTCGGCTCAGAACCAAGGGGTACCGCCATATTCATGCGATAGCCGAAGCGTGCCGCACCTTCGATCAGCGAATGCAGCACGTTGTTGCCGTCGCCCGTCCAGGCGAGCGTCTTGCCTTTGATCGGGCCGCGATGCTCCTCGAACGTCATGATATCCGCCATGATCTGGCAGGGATGCGTATCGTCGGTCAGCGCGTTGATGACCGGAACGGTCGCATGTTCCGCCAGCTCCAGCAGGCGCGAATGATCGGTCGTGCGGATCATGATCGCATCGACATAGCGCGACAGCACCTTGGCCGTATCGCCGATCGTTTCGGCGCGGCCAAGCTGCATTTCGGTGCCGGAGAGGAACAGCGTCTCGCCGCCCAGCTGTCGCATGCCGACATCGAAGGAAACGCGGGTTCGGGTGGACGGCTTCTCGAAGATCATCGCCAGCATCTTGCCGGCGAGCGGCTTGTCGGCAGTGCCAGCCTTCTGCGCGCTCTTTCGCACGATCGCGTCATCGATGATGTTGCGCAGATCGGCCGCCGGAACGGCAGAGAGGTCGAGAAAGTGTTTCGGAGAAGCCATGTCCTTACCTGTGCTCCAGAAAAAACAATAACGCCCGCGTGGGGCAGGAACGCCCCATCTACGGGCGTTGAACTCAAGCCGATTTCTTGGTGCGAGCTGCGCGCGCACGCTCGGCGGCACGCTCCAGGCGGGCAAGACCTTCGCGTGCTTCTTCGGCGGTGACGACCAGCGGCGGCAGAAGGCGGATGACGTTATCGCCGGCCGGCACGCCAAGCAAATGCTCGGCGCGGACCGCCTGCAGCAGCTCTGCCTGCGGAATGGCCGCCTTGATGCCGAGCATCAGACCTTCGCCGCGAACGTCCTCGATAATGTCAGGAAAACGATCCTTGAGCGAGGCGAGCCCCTGGCGGAAGACCAGCGAGACATCGCGCACATGCTGCAGGAAGCCTTCGGCAAGCACGATATCGAGAACCGCATTTCCGACCGCCATGGCAAGCGGATTGCCGCCATAGGTCGAGCCGTGCGTGCCCGCCTTCATGCCTGAGGCGGCTTCTGCCGTCGCAAGGCATGCACCGAGCGGGAAACCGCCGCCGATACCCTTGGCGACAGCCATAATATCAGGCTTGATGCCGGCCCATTCATAGGCGAAAAGCTTGCCAGTGCGACCGACGCCACATTGTACTTCGTCGAGGATCAGCAGCAGGCCATGTTCGTCGCAGATCTCACGCAGCCCGCGCAGGAATTCGTTGGTGGCCGGACGGATGCCGCCCTCGCCCTGGACCGGCTCGATCAGGATTCCGGCCGTCGCATCCGTGATGGCGGCGCGCACGGCATCGAGATCGCCGAATTGTACCTGATCGAAACCCGGTGCCTTGGGGCCGAAGCCCTCAATATACTTCTCCTGGCCACCTGCGGCGATGGTCGCGATGGTGCGGCCGTGGAAGGCGCCCTCGAAGGTGATGATGTGGAACTTTTCAGGATGTCCCTTGGAGAACTGATAGCGCCGCGCCGTCTTGATGGCGCATTCCAGCGCCTCGGCGCCCGAATTGGTGAAGAATACCTTGTCGGCGAAGGTCGCTTCCGTCAGCCGCTTCGACAGCTTCTCCTGACCGGGCACCTCGTAGAGGTTCGACAGGTGCCAGACCTTGTCGGCCTGTGCCTTCAGCTCGGCGACAAGATGAGGATGGGCATGGCCAAGCGAGTTGACCGCGACGCCGGCTGCGAAATCGAGGTAGCGCTCGCCATTTTCGGTGACCAGCCAGACGCCCTCGCCTCGCTCGAACCGTAACGGAGCGCGCATATAGGTGTCATAAAGCGGCGTGGTCTCGGCCATGGCCATATCTCCTGATCACAACTTTAAGGACCGATCGCTTCGATTTGATGAAACGGGTCCGAAAAAATCAAAAATGCCGCCTTGCGGCGGCCCGGGCACTATTGATGTTTTGCATCGCGATGTCAACAAAACTGGCGTTTTAGCAGGTGCGAGATAGCGCTTGCGGGCAAAAGAGATAGGTTCGGCGGCGCCTATTGCAGAAATGCCACGCCTAGGCAGCAAGTTGGGGAAAACCTCGAAATCGATTCCTCAAGATTCTCGCGACTCTTGTCACGGAGTCAGCCTCACACTAGGTTAAAAAGCAATTGCTAGACTGCATGCGGCGGAACTAGTCACCACAATTTTAGAGCGTTTCGCGCCTCGTTCCCATGCGAGGCAATGGTGAGGGATTCTGCCATCGGAAACGCGACAGCGGAGACAGGGCATGAATTGGACAGACGAACGCGTCGAGAAGCTGAAAAAGCTATGGTCCGAAGGGTTGAGCGCCAGCCAGATCGCTGCGCAGCTCGGTGGCGTGAGCCGTAATGCCGTTATCGGCAAGGTGCACCGCCTGAACCTTCCTGGCCGAGCGAAGGCGGGCGGCACGGCAACCGCGACGCGCACGCCAAAGCGCAGTGCCGCGGCTCCTCGCGCAACGACCTACGGCTCGCGCGTCGCTACCCGCACCGTGGTCGCCCGCCAGCAGGGTGCAACCATGCTGAAGGAAGAGATCGAGATCGATTCCGTCAATGAAATTCAGTATCGCCCGGCATCGAACGTCGTCGTTCCGATCTCCCGCCGCCTCGGCCTGACGGAGCTGACGGAACGCACCTGCAAATGGCCGGTCGGGGACCCGCTGAAGGACGACTTCCACTTCTGCGGCAATGACAGCCCGGATTCGTCGCCCTACTGCACCTATCATCAGCGCATGGCCTACCAGCCGGTGCATGACCGCCGTCGCAACAACGGCTGAAAGTTACCGCAAGACAAAGAGAAACGGGCCCCTCGAGGCCCGTTTTTCTATTTCCGCCGCTATTTAGTAACACCCGAGCGGCAAGCCGCTCAGGCTTCCATGGAATAGCCCGCGCCGCGAACGGTACGGATGACATCCTGCATATTGGAGAAATTGAGCGCCTTGCGCAGACGGCCGACATGGACGTCGACCGTGCGTTCATCGACGTAGATATCGTGCCCCCATACGCCATCGAGTAGCTGCGAACGCGAGAAGACGCGGCCTGGCGAGGACATCAGGAACTCCAGCAGGCGGAATTCTGTCGGCCCCAGCCGGACTTCGCGGCTCTTGCGGTGGACGCGATGGGTTTCGCGGTCCAGCTCGATATCGCCGCAACGCAGCACCGTGGAGAGAACCTCCGGGCGGGCGCGCCGCAGCATCGCCTTGACGCGGGCCATCAGCTCCGGCGTCGAGAACGGCTTGACGACGTAATCGTCCGCGCCGGTCGAAAGTCCGCGCACGCGCTCGCTTTCCTCGCCGCGAGCCGTCAGCATGATGATCGGCAAGCGCTCCGTCTCCGGCCGCATACGCAGCCGGCGGCAGAGCTCGATGCCGGACACGCCGGGGAGCATCCAGTCGAGGATCAGGAGATCGGGGATGCGCTCCTGGAGACGCAGCTCGGCCTCATCACCTCTGAGGATCGTGTCGACCTCGAAGCCTTCGGCCTCAAGATTGTAGCGCAGCAGAACGCTAAGCGCTTCCTCGTCTTCTACAACAGCAACTCTCGGAACCATGCGCCTATGGTCTCCTTTCTTCGCTTCCAGATTATTCCGTCACTGCGCCGACGGTGTTGGCGGTATCGTCCTTCGGGCGCTCGCCTTCCGGCTGAGCACCGGTCGCCATGTAATAGATCGTCTCGGCGATGTTGGTGGCATGGTCGCCGATGCGCTCGATGTTCTTGGCGCAGAAGAGAAGATGCGTGCAGGTGGTGATGTTGCGCGGATCTTCCATCATGTAGGTCAGCATCTCGCGGAAGAGCGAGGTGTACATGGCGTCGATTTCCTCGTCGCGTTCGCGGATCGACACGGCTTTGTCCGGCGAGCGGGTGGCGTAGACATCAAGAACTTCCTTGAGCTGGCTCAGTGCCAGTTCGGAGAGGTGTTCGATGCCACGAGCGAGACGACGCGGCACGCCCGTGCCCTGAACGGCGATGACGCGCTTTGCGGTATTCTTGCCGAGATCACCGACGCGCTCCAGATCGGAGGCGATGCGGATCGAGCCCATGATTTCGCGCAGGTCCGCTGCCATCGGCTGACGACGAGCGATGGTGACGATCGCCTTGTCACCAACTTCGCGCTCGGCATGGTCGAGAACGACGTCGTCGGAGATGACCTTCTGGGCCAGGGCCGCGTCGCTGTTGACGAGAGCGCGTACGCTGTCGCTAACCATCTGCTCGGCCAGGCCGCCCATTTCGGCAATGCGGCGCGTCAGAAACTTCAGGTCTTCGTCATAGGCAGAGAGAATGTGAGTGGAGACCATTTTTCTATCCTCAAGTGAACTGTGTGAAAGGAGCCGCGCGCCTGCCATCATCAACCAAAACGGCCCATGATGTAATCCTGCGTGCGGAAATCGTCGGGATTGGTGAACATCTTATCGGTGTCGTTCTCCTCGACCAGGTGGCCGAGATGGAACATTGCGGTACGCTGCGAGACACGAGCGGCCTGCTGCATGGAATGCGTCACGATGACGATGGTGAAATTCTCCCGAAGCTCGTGGATGAGATCCTCGACCTTGGCGGTTGCGATCGGATCGAGCGCAGAGCACGGCTCGTCCATCAGGATCACCTCCGGGCTGACCGCAACGGCGCGCGCGATGCAGAGGCGCTGCTGCTGGCCGCCCGACAGGCTCGTGCCGGCGTCATGGAGCCGATCCTTCACCTCACCCCAGAGACCGGCCTTCTGCAGACTGGTTTCGACGATATGCTCGAGATCGGCCTTCGAGCGATGCAGGCCATGGATGCGCGGGCCGTAGGCGACATTCTCGTAGATCGACTTCGGAAACGGGTTGGGCTTCTGGAAGACCATGCCGACGCGGGCGCGCAATTCCACGACGTCGATGCTGTCGTCGTAGACATCCTGATCGTCGAGCGTGATCTTGCCGGTGACGCGGCAGGTCTCGATCGTATCGTTCATGCGGTTGAGGCAGCGCAGGAAGGTGGACTTGCCACAGCCGGAAGGGCCGATCAGAGCCGTGACCGTATTGGCGCGGATCTTCAGATTGACGTCGAAGAGCGCCCGCTTGTCGCCGTAGAACACAGAAACGTCCTGGCCGATCATCTTGTAAGGGATCGTCGTCATCTTCTTGGCCAAGGCTCTTTCGCTGGCAGCTTCCGTCATCATGTTCATTTCGTGCGCCCTCCCTTACCAGCGCCGCTCGAAGCGGCGGCGCAGCAGGATGGCGCCGATGTTCATCGCGACGAGGAAGAAGAGGAGCACGATGATGGCGCCGGACGTCCTTTCGACGAAGGCCCGCTCGGCTTCGCTCGCCCACATGTAGATCTGCACCGGCAGCGCCGTCGAGGGATCGAGCGGCGATGCCGGATAATTGGCAACGAAGGCGACCATGCCGATCAGAAGCAGTGGCGCGGTCTCTCCGAGCGCATGGGCAAGCCCTAGGATCGTGCCCGTCAGAATGCCAGGCATCGCGAGCGGCAGAACATGATGGAAGACCATCTGCATGCGCGATGCGCCAAGACCGAGCGCTGCGCTGCGGATCGACGGCGGCACTGCACGCAAGGCGGAGCGCGTGGCGATGATGATCATCGGCAGCGTCATCAGGCTCAGTACAAGGCCGCCGACCAGCGACGCCGAGCGCGGCAGCCCCATCATGTTGATGAAGACCGAGAGACCCAGCAGGCCATAGACGATCGAGGGGACAGCAGCGAGATTGTTGATGTTGACCTCGATCAGATCCGTCAGCCGGTTCTTCGGTGCGAACTCTTCCAGATAGATCGAGGCGGCAACGCCGACCGGCAAGGCAAGTACGAGAACGGTCAGCATCAGGTAGAGCGAGCCGATCAGCGCGACACCAAGCCCGGCGGCTTCCGGCCGGCTCGAATTGCCCGACAGAAAGAGACCGCTGTTGAAGGCCTTATGAAGCGCGCCGCTTTCGCTGAGTTGCTTCATCCATGCGACCTGGCGGTTGGAAATCTTGCGATCCTTCTCGCTGACGGTCAGATCGATCTGCCCCTTGTTGGCGGAATCGATGTTGGCGCTGGCCCGGAATGTGACGCTCTGTGTCGTCCCTATGATAGAGGGGTTGGCAACGACTCTGTCGCGCAACACGATCCTGGCGCTGTCCGACACCATCGCCATCGCCTCGCGTACAAGCGTGCGATTGGCCGGATCGATGCCAAGCGCTTTCACCAACGCATCGCGCACCAGTACGGGGTAATTGGCAGCGATCAGCACCTTCGGATCGTTCATGCGCTTACCCGTCGGGTCGATTACCTTCTCGGTAAATTCGATCGACAGGGTGATCGAAGTCTGGACAAAGGCGGTATAGCCTGTGCGGACCACGGTCGAGACCAGGATGATAAGGAAGACGAGACCGAAGATGACGGCGGTCATCCCATAGGCGCGAAAGCGACGCTCGGCGGCATAGCGCCGCTTGATGCCGATATCTCGGTGCACAGACGCACCCGGCGTCAGACCGCGCGGCATGTTGAGCTGAGAGGAAGATACGACGCCGCTCATTCGTATTGCTCCCTGTATCGACGGACAATGTAGAGCGCATAGACGTTGAGGCACAGCGTCAGGCAGAACAGCGTGATGCCGAGGGCGAAGGCGACGAGCGTCTGCGGCGAGGTGAATTCCAGATCGCCGGTCAGCTGATTGACGATCTTCACCGTGACCGTCGTCATCGGCTCGAAGGGATCGAGCTGCATGCGCGCGGCAACGCCTGCGGCCAGTACCACGATCATGGTTTCGCCGATCGCCCGCGACGCGGTCATCAGCAGCGCGCCGACGATGCCCGGAAGAGCCGCCGGCAGGAGCACGCGCTTGACCGTTTCCGACCGCGTGGCACCAAGCCCGAGCGAGCCGTCGCGCAGCGAGCGCGGCACAGCCATGATGATATCATCCGACAGCGACGAAACATAAGGGATGAGCATCACGCCCATGACAAAGCCAGCCGTCAAAACGCTCTGCGCCTCGATGAAGCTTCTGTAGTTTCCGGTCATCAGCCCGTCTATCTCGGCGGAGATATCGCGCAGGAAGGGGCCGACTGTGACAAGGGCGAAGAAGCCGTAGACGATCGTTGGAATGCCGGCCAGAACCTCCAGCATCGGCTTGGCGATGGAACGGACGCGAGCCGAGGCATATTCGGCCATGTAGATCGCGGCAAACAGGCCAATAGGCACGGCAAAGAGCATGGCCACGAGCCCGATATAAATCGTACCTGCCAGGAGCGGGATCAGACCGAAGGTGCCCGAGGTCTGCGCGCCGGCGCCGGTGAAGCGCGGGTCCCAGACGGTGCCGAAGAAGAACTCGCTGGCCGGCACTACGCTGAAGAAACGCGCCGCCTCCGAAAGCATGGAAACGACGATGCCGACCGTTGTCAGCACCGCAATGGAGGAGGCAACGATCAGAGCTCCGAGAATGACCTGCTCGACCCGGTTGCGGGCGCGAAAACGCGGCGCAATCGCGCGAAGACCATGGACTGCGCAAAGCAACGACAGGACGATCGCCGCTACCGACATGATCATGCGGCTCAATTCACGCATGCCATTATATCTATTCGCGGCCTCGATCATGTAGCCCGTGGGGCGTACGGCGAGTGGAACGCCCTTCTGCGCCAACAGCAACTGAAGATCGGCCTTGCCGCCATCAACGTCGGCAAGCTCCTGGCTATCGAGCATGCGCATGCCACGGGCGATGCTGCGCACCATGCCGTAGCTGAGATTGAGCTCAGCCGGCGGCAGAGACTGAACCTCCTCGGGAAAGGATTTGGTCACCAGGCGGTCGATGACGATGGGACTGACGATCAGCCAGGCGCAGATGAGTGCCAGGGGCGGAAGTACCGCCCATATGGCGGCATAGGCACCGTGATAGCCGAGCCGGGAATGCATGGACGAAGACCTGCCGCCCGACAGCGCAGCCGCCCTCACTCGCCCCAGCACGAAAGCGGAGGCGCCGAAGACCGACAAGCAGAGCAGCAGCAGCGATACACTCATTCCCATTCCCCGGCGAACCCCGGGGCAGCGGAAAGCCGCACCGGTGCCCGACCCTTCAGCAGTCACATGATCTTCCCGCCCGCGAAGTCCTTGCGGATCTGGTCGCGCTCAGCATCCGGCGCCGGCACGAGGCCATATTCCGCCAGCGGGCCGTCCGGTCCGATCATCTGATCGCTCGTGAAGAAATCGACATATTCCTTGAGCCCCGGGACGACACCCAGATGGGCTTTCTTGACGTAGAAGAACAGCGGTCGCGATACCGGATAGGTGCCATCGGCGATCGTCTGGCCCGAGGGTACGATGCCGCTGACGGTGGCGACCTTCAGCTTGTCGGCGTTGTTCTGGAAGAAATACAGGCCGAACACACCGATGCCATGCTTGTTGGCATTAATGCGGGCCAAGGTCTCGGGATAGTCGCCATCGATATCGACTGCGGCGCCATCCTTGCGCACGGCAATGCATTTCTTCGCCTGCTGAGCGGCATCCGAGAATGCTGCCTTGATGACATCGGCCGCGCCGGAAGCCTTGCAGCCGGCAGCAAGCACCTTCTCTTCAAAAACTTCGCGCGTGCCATGCTTCTCGCCCGGAATATAGGCGGCGATTTCAAAATCCGGCAGCGATGGATTGATCTCAGACCACTTCTTATAAGGATTGGCGACGAGCTTGCCATCGACGACGACCTCGGCAGCAAGCGCCTTGTAGAGATCGACCGGTTCGAACCTGATATCCGGATTGCTTTTGTCGAAAGCAAAGACGATGCCGTCATAGCCGATCTTGACCTGCTGGATGTCAGCGACACCGGCAGCCTTGCAGGCTGCGACTTCGCTGTCCTTGATGGGACGCGACGAATTGGCGATGTCGATCGAATCCGTTCCCACACCCTTGCAGAATTCCTTCAGGCCGGCTCCGGAGCCGCCGGACTCGACCACCGGGGTCTTAAAGTTGGTGAAGGTCTCGCCGAAAGTTTCGGCCACGATCTTGGCATATGGGAATACGGTCGATGAACCGGCGATCTGAATTTGATCGCGAGCGGTTGCAGTGCCGGCAAGGGCAACCGATGCAACCAGCGCAAGAATGGATATTTTCAAAGCATTCACAACGAATCCCCCTGATGAGCTTTGAAGAGCGCCGAGGTGGAGGCCACATCCACTTTTTCAGCAGTCCATTCTTACTGGCGAAAACACCGCCCTTTTATGTCAGGCGAGTGAAACAATTATGACAGGCTATATGCCTGATATAATTTGGATAAATCGCCACCTAAACCGGGGCAGGTAGAGCTTGTCAGAAGCGAACCGTAAAGTCGGTTCCCTTTCCGACTTCCGACTTGACGATCAGTCTGGCGCGATGGCGGGTCAGAATGTGCTTGACGATGGCAAGCCCGAGACCGGTTCCCTTCTTGGACCGGCTATCCTCAACGTTAACGCGATAGAAGCGCTCGGTCAGGCGCGGCACATGTTCTGCGGGTATCCCCGGCCCCTTGTCCGAGACGACGACCTCGACGGCCTGGCCGGCACCGTTCAGCAGCGAAACCTCGACCGACTTGCCTTCCTGGCCGTATTTGCAGGCATTCTCGATCAGGTTTTCGAAGACCTGCACCAGCTCGTCGCGATCGCCCAATACTTCCACCTTGCCCGCCGGCAAATGCAGATTGATGCTGACATCGAGATCACCGGCCAGCGGCAACAGGGAGTCTCGCACGTGGCCGAGCAGGGGCACGAGATCCACCTTCTGATCCGGCGCGATATGCGACTTCAGCTCCAGACGCGACAGCGACAGGAGGTCGTCGACCAGCCTGCTCATGCGCGTCGTCTGATCGAGCATGATGCCGAGGAAACGCTGCTGCGCCTTCGGATCGGCTTTGGCAGGTCCCTGGATCGTCTCGATGAAGCCTCGCAGCGACGCCAGCGGCGTGCGCAATTCGTGGCTGGCATTGGCGACGAAATCGGATCGCATGCGGTCGATGTGGCGCAGCTCCGATATGTCACGGAAGGAGAGCAGGAAGAGCGCATCTTCCTGCCTGTCGATCTCCGGCAGATCAATCGGCGCGATGCGGACGACATAGACCCGTTCCGAAGGCAGGCGCTCGGAGTGCTCGATCTGGTTCGGCGTATTGGTCGCGATGGTCTCGCGCACCATGTCGAGCAGACCCGGCGAGCGCAGCTTGGAGGAAATATGTGCGCCGATCGGAAAGGCACCGAAGGCTTTTTCGACGGCCATGTTCTGCACCAGCACCGATGCCTCTCGGTCGATGATCAGCACTGGCATATCGAGTGCTGCCAGTCCTGCAAAGGCGGTGCGGAGCAGGGCTTGCGCATCAACGGACGGAGTCTCGGCCTGCGACGGAACCTCGACCCGCTCGACGAGCGGCGGGCGAAGCAGTGTGACGATCATGACAATCGCCCAGATCCAGAATACGGCGCCGGTATTGATGCCTTCAAACAGGGCGAGTGCGGCAATCAGCGTCGCCAGAACCAGGATGGCGCTCTCCTGCCGCAGCCGAACTGCCAACTTCCTGACAAATGACCATTCGTCTTCCAACTGCGCCGTCCTTCGCCTGCCATCATGGAACGCTGGATTCCGCGTCTTATCTGCGATTCATGACAGAAGTATTCGGCTCTATCCACAGAAGCCAGTAACTGACAAAAATAAATGTAGCCGGCAAAGGAGGGTAGCCGTAAAGGGCTTGAAACTATTGAACAAAAGCTCCAGTTTCCTGGCCAAGCTTTTTGCCGCTGCCAGCGGTAGGGTTAACGCCGTGTAAACAGCCGAGGAGCCGACATATGGGGGAGAAGACAGAAAGCCGGGCAGTAGAGTTGGATATCCATGGCATCAAGCGCATATTCGATGTCGATGACCCCGTGCTCCCAAACTGGATCGAAGACGAGGCGCTGACCTCGGGCGGCTATCCCTACAAGAAGAAGCTGAAGGAAGACGAATATCTCGACGAGCTGAAAGCGCTGCAGATCGAACTCATCAAGGTGCAGTTCTGGCTGCAGGCGACCGGCAAGCGAGTGATGGCGCTCTTCGAGGGACGCGACGCGGCCGGCAAGGGAGGCTCGATCGCCGCGACGTCAGCCCATATGAACCCCCGTCTGGCGCGCGTGGTGGCGCTGACGAAGCCGACCGATCGCGAGGCCGGGCAATGGTATTTCCAGCGCTATGTCGCCCAGTTCCCGACGGCGGGCGAATTCGTGCTCTTCGACCGCTCCTGGTACAACCGCGCCGGCGTCGAACCGGTCATGGGCTTCTGCACGCCGCAGCAATACGAGCAGTTCCTAAAGCAGGCCCCAAGGATGGAAAAGCTCATCGTCCAGGACGGCATCTACTTCTTCAAATTCTATCTCGATATCGGCCGGGAGATGCAGCTGAAGCGCTTCCACGATCGGCGCCACGATCCGCGCGCCGTCTGGAAACTTTCCTCGATGGATATCGCCGCCCTGCCGAAATGGAAGGACTATAGCGAGAAGCGCGACCGCATGCTGAAGGATACGCATACGGACCACGCACCCTGGACTGTCCTCCGCGCCAACGACAAGCGGCGCGCACGCCTGAATCTTATCCGTCACATTCTGCTGACGCTCGACTATGACGGCAAGGACAAGGAAGCCATCGGCAAGGTCGACGACAAGATTCTCGGCATGGGATCGGCTATCCTTGCCTGACGAGGTCGAGGCATCGCCCCGGGGTTATTGCCCGGGCAGGACGCGGATGGCGTAGATATTGATGCCGCGTGCCTTGCCGTCGACATCGCTATTGATGATGAGGCGTCCCGAACCGGTCGGCGCCATGGCGCGATCGAACTTGACCTGGAACAGCGAGTCCGTTTTTTGCCGGCTGACGGTGAAACGGTGCCGGCCGCAACGACCGAGAGAACCGAAATCGCATTCCACGGTGATCTGCGTCGGCGCATCCGAGGTGGACTGCAATGTCAGCGCGACCGTCGAAGCCTTGCCGGCCATCTGCTGCAACACATTGACGGGCACCTCGACCGAGCCACTGCCGTCTGGACCGCTGCTGAGCGAGGTCAGCCTCACGGCCGGCCCTTCGTTTTCCGATACATTCTCGGCCTTCGATTGCGCGCTGGCGGTAACCTTCGGCGCGTCGGTGGGCTTCAATACCTCCAACCATTCCGCGGAGAAGCTGTTCTGCGGATCGATGGTCGCAAGGCCCGGATTGACCGGACCGCTATTGTCGTCCTGGTCCGAGGTATCGTCATCGTTGCTGTTGCCGCTGAAATCCTGCGAATCGACATGCGCCGGCGGATTGGGCACGCTCGTATCCCTCTGGGATGCAGACATTAGCAAGCCCGAGGTCTTAATCCACCAGGCACCGACGCCGAGGAAGGCCAGCAGAATGCAGAAGACGAGCAGGCGCGAGAAGAACTTGCGCGGCTTGCGGCGCACGGCCGCCCGCTCCGGCTTGAAATTCATCGACCGCGGCGTCGGCGCATCAGCCGTCGGCCGCACATCACTGTCCGCCCCGAGATGATCGGCGGGGCCGGCGCGCATATCGCCGAAATCGTCTTCACGTGCCGCCAGCTCGGTCGAGGTCGGCTCGGGCGGAACGGCCGGGCCTGCCGACGTTGGCGGATCACGTGTTTCTCCGCGCACGCTCATGACAGGCTCCTGCGGTCGTGCCGCTGCCTGCCTTGCATCGGACCTGGGTACGGAAGAAGAAACATGCGGAGCATCCAGCTCCGGTGAAACCGGCATCGCCTGCATGGGGCGGGCGCGTTCGTCAGCCTCAATCTCGCGGATCGTCGCCTCCAGACGCTGGCGCTGGGCGGCGATGAGGTTGATATCGGTAATGTCCTGCTTGCGAAGGCCGGCTTCCAGAGCCTGCCGCGCCGATTGATAGATGCGAGCCCGAATTTCCGGATTGGCGCGATCAGACCGATCCAACGCACTTCTGATAGCCGTTTCTAATCCGCTCACATCCGATCCTTTACGCTCACTCGCAACATACGCGCATACTCTACCGATAAGGCAGCCATATTTTCATCATCCGTTAACCGGATTCGGTAACGCCCCGTTCTGCAATACGCAAGCCTCCGCCTTGGGTTAAGGGCACTCGGGCGGGGATAAACGGCAAAGACGACGCAAATGGGGTGGAGGTGAGGCAGTGGGCAGTGGGCGAAGGTATCGGACCGGGGCGGTCAAGCGCTATTCCTGTTGCCTATTGCCTATTGCCTACTGCCTTTCCCTGCCTCTTCCACCATCTTCCCCTCTCGATAGACATCTGCTATCCCTTTTGACGTTTTCGTAAACGTCAAAAGGGATGATGTTCATGGCCCTCCCCTCCATCCTGACCGAGCGTCTGCGCCTGCCGGTTGTGGCTTCGCCGCTTTTCATTATCTCGCACCCCGCTTTGACGCTCGCGCAATGCAAGGCCGGCGTTGTCGGCTCCTTTCCGGCGCTGAACGCACGTCCGGAAAGCCAGCTCGACGAATGGCTTGCCATGATCACAGAGGATCTTGCCGCACACAATGCCGCAAATCCGGACCGTCCGGCAGCTCCATTTGCGGTCAATCAGATCGTCCATACGTCGAACAAACGCCTCGAGCACGATCTGATGCTTTGCGTGAAATACAAGGTGCCGATCGTCATTTCCTCGCTCGGCGCCGTATCCGAGGTGAACGCCGCCGTGCATTCCTATGGCGGCATCGTGCTGCATGACATCATCAACAACCGGCATGCCAATTCGGCGATCCGCAAGGGTGCGGACGGGCTGATTGCCGTCGCTGCCGGCGCCGGCGGCCATGCCGGCCAGCTTTCGCCCTTCGCGCTGGTGCAGGAAATCCGCGAATGGTTCGATGGGCCGCTGCTCCTGGCCGGCGCCATCGCCACCGGCGGCGCCGTCCTGGCCGCCCAAGCGGCCGGCGCCGATCTTGCCTATATCGGCTCGCCCTTCATCGCCACGGAGGAGGCGCGCGCCGTGGACGCCTACAAGCAGGCGATCGTCGAGGGAACCGCCGCCGATATCGTCTACTCCAACTATTTCACCGGCGTTCTTGGGAATTATCTGAAGCCCTCCATTCGCGCCGCCGGCCTCGATCCGGACAATTTGCCAGAGGCCGATCCTTCCAAGATGGATTTCGAGGCCGCCACGACCGGCGTGAAGGCCTGGAAGGATATCTGGGGGTCCGGCCAGGGTATCGGCGCCGTCAAATCCATCCAGCCCGTATCCGCCCTCGTCGACAGGCTTGAGAGAGAATACCGACTGGCACGCGCCCGACTGGCACTTTGATCGGACGCGAAAGGCGGTATTTTTTCACAAGCATCTCGCTTTTTTGCCAATTGGCAATTTGAGCGCTTGAAATCTCGCCACATAGACTGTATCAGCGCCATGCAAATCGCGGGGCCGAACCGAATGCTCCGCAGAATGCCGCTTTAGCTCAGTCGGTAGAGCACATCATTCGTAATGATGGGGTCACGTGTTCGAGTCACGTAAGCGGCACCATTTATCCCGTCTACTGCCCGAATATCCTCAGCTCCATTCCAGGCATCGCCAATCCTCAGCAAGTTCGCCCGCGCTGTCGACCAATTTGCCGCGAGAATTATCGATCCTGGCGTGATTGGTCAGCGCCCCACTCAGGCGCGATTTTGCTGATATCGCAGGCGTGCGGGCGAAGATTGATCACATATGCCTCAAAGCGGCCGGCGGATTAAGAAAGTTAAATGCGCGCCCAGTGGCAAAAGGGCCAAAACAGCCTCTGCCTTGACGGAGTCTGCTATCATGAACATCGTGCCGCACTTCTCTCCCATCCGCGTCATTCGCAACGGTTCCGGTGAAGCGAAGTCCGTAGGCACCGCCGAGGAAGTCTGGAAGACGCTTCTCGATGACTGGCCTTCGGAGGAAGGCGACTGCTTTCTGTCGGCATTGCTCATCTGCATCGACGTCCAGCGCGGCTGGCGAGCGCCTGAGGAAGCGCGCGTCGCCTTCATTGCCGCAGCGGCCGAAGCGGGAGTTCCCTTGCTGTCGTGACGGCGCGGATCCGGCCGACGGGGCTGCGGAACATTCCAGCCAACGGCACGTTGACCGCGGAAGGAGAAACCTCATGGCCCAATGGTGGAGCAAACCCGTAATCGTCGAGACCCGCAAAACGGGCGACCGGCTGGTGATATCGAATGCGGAACGCGCCATGGAATACATGGCGAAGGAGTGGCCGACGCTCGAGGACGGGCAAGCCTACAGGACCGCCAGAAAAGCGCTGCTGGACGCGCATGAGGGTAAGCTTGACGCGGAGAAAGCCAGGGAGGCCTTCATCGCGGCTTTGCAGGAAGGCGACATCTTTATTTTCGAGGATTGAGCCTGCATCGGTCCATGATCGGCCGGTGTTCAAATGCAGGCGGGAAGCTCCTCGCCAATAGGCCGGCCGCTGCAATCATCTCACGTCAGGCGCCGAACGGCAGCGGCCTTATTGAGCCCGCATCGGCGACGGGGTGCCTGCCGGCCATAGGCCATGACACCCAAAGCGCGGCGCGATCTTTCAGATTCGCTTTTCGCGCTTCAGATCTTTGATTTTGTGCATGTCATTGTCGCAAAACCGCTGCGCATTTTTACGCGACATGCTTCAAAGCCGCTTCAGCGAGAACGAAAAATGCCCATGGGATTCCAAGGTCATGTATTCGAACTGCCAATGGAAATCCTTACAGAACTTGGTGCAGGCTTCGACCACGCCATATGGAATGGCATCGACGACATTGCCGGTGCAGAAGTCGTGGCCGGCAATGCGGCCGTCCTGCTTGACCTTGAAGTGGCTGATCTGCAGCTCCTCCAGAGTCGTCTCGTAGCTGTGATTGGTGTCGACATAGACCCAATCGAAAAAGCTGTTGGGAAATTCCGAAAGCCGCACGGTGGAGTAGCCCTGGACGATGCGCAGGCGGCCTTGATCCAAGGCGCCCCGGAATTTTGACCTGATCTGCTCCAGGCCCTCCTGATAGCGGGGCGTATCCCACGCGTCGATCAGGTAAAGCTCTCGCGGCGCGTTCTTTTCAAAAATCTCGGCGGTGAAATCGCCGAAAGCCGCGCCGATCTCGGCGCAGACGCCGCCATGCGGCAGGCGGTGCAGCAGCTCGCCGCGATCGGGCAGCAGTCGGGCATTTTCCATGTGATGCAGGCCGAGCTGCGTATGCGGCATGCCGCTCTTGTACTGAAATCTCGAGTCGCGCGTTTGCATTTGGCAGCGGATACCTTCGATATTGGCTGAAGGGCAGATCGCATGGACGACCTGCTTCTGGACCGTGGGTGCTGTAAGTCTTGGCATTCATGGCTTGCGTCAGGCATTCGAGCCGATCGCAAATGCCGGCCCGCGAGACGGCCCCCTCTTTCGAAACGCTCCATCGACGGCTGTAAATGGGTCGGCCGCCGGCAACGAAACAGCTTTCGCGCGCAATCCGTTGAATGCATGCGATTAGCACAACCAAAGATTCAGCTTTTGGTGGTTCCGTGCGCCTTGGGATCATATTCTGGGGATGCATCATGAAAATTGCCGTTGGCGTGGCGACATGCGGTCGCAAGGCGATTCTGGGGGCGATGATCGACAGGCTTGCCGGACAGGCGCGCAAGCCGGATCATCTCTTCCTGTGCCCGGTCAAGAGTGACGACATCGACACGGAACGCTTACGTTCTGCGCCTTTTCCGGTGACGATCGTCTCCTCACCGCAGGGAAGCTGCCCGCAGCGCAATGCCATCATCGATGCGGCCGTCGGCATGGATGTGGTCGTCTTCTTCGATGACGATTTCTTCCCGGCAACCAACTATCTCGCCGAAACGGAAGCCCTGTTCGAGGCGGATGAGGAGATCGTCGTGGCGACCGGCGAAGTCGTCCTCGACGGTATCCTTGGACCGGGCCTGACGGCGGACGAGGCGGACGCGGCGCTCGCAGCCGATGCCACTCCCTTTCCGGCGCCAACGATCGAGGACACGCACAACGCCTATGGCTGCAACATGATTTTCCGCCGGAAGCAGATGCTCGCAAACGGCATCTATTTCGACGAGGATCTGCCGCTCTATGCCTGGCAGGAGGATGTGGATCTGTGCCGGCGGCTGCGTCCTTTCGGCAAGATCGTCAAGTTCAATCGCCTGCGCGGCGTCCATCTCGGGGTCAAGGCCGGGCGCACATCGGGCCTGCGCCTCGGATACTCCCAGGTCGCCAATCCGCTCTATCTCGTCAAGAAGCGCTCGGTCTCGCTGAAATGGGCGCTGAAGCTGATGGGCGGCAATATCGCCTCGAATGTTGTCGGCTCCGTCAACCCACCGCCCTATGTCGACCGGCGCGGCCGCCTGCAGGGCAATCTCCTCGCGGTCGGCCATCTGCTGAGCGGATCGCTCGATCCCAAATACATCAATCGGATGTGAACGCCGCGATCCAGCAAGAATCTCATGCGCGATAAAAATTGAAGTTCGGCGTTCGGATGAACCTGTTCCGTGGTAATGGTTGAAACCGGCCGCACATCCGGTGGCGTCCGTTATTCTCCATCCGTATTGAACATCGCTTCAAGGACATCTCCATGATTCACGTACTCGCCATCCTCACCGCCCATCCCGGCAAGCGCGCCGAAGTGCTCGAAGCGTTCCAAGCGAATGTTCCGGCCGTCCACGCCGAAGACGGCTGCATCGAATATACCGCCGTCGTGGATGTCGAAGGGGCCGATCCGGCCTTTGGGCCTGACACCTTCGTCGTGGTCGAGAAATGGGAAAGCCTGGCGGCGCTGAGGGCGCATGCCGCTTCCGCGCATATGGCCGCCTACGGCGAGAAGGTGAAGCATCTGATGGCCGATCGCGCCGTTCACGTCCTGAACCCGGCGTGAACCTGTCGCTGCCGGACAGCTTCTGATGTCATCATGAAACGGCGCCCCGGAGGCGCCGTTTTGCCAGCGGCCAGGCCGTCAATTGTGCGAGAAGTGCGGCTGGCTGTAATAGCGCCAGTGGCCACCGCCGCCGTGCCATCCGCGATGGCCGCCGGCATACCAGCCGTGATGGTATCCGCGCCCGCCATACCAACCGTGGTGGTGGCGATAGCCGCCATAGCCGCCGAAAACACCGAATACCCCTAAGGGGTAGTAGGGCTGGTAATAACCGTAATAGGGTCGATCATAGCCATAATACGGCGCGTAATAGCCGTAATATGGGCGATAGTAGTGATGGCGGTAATAGTAGTGGTGATGATAATACCGATGGACGACCATCCGATGGTGGTGCCCATGGTGATGGGGACGCGCCTCGGCATAGGTTGCCGGCAACACGACCATACCTAGCGCAACCAGCGCTGTTGCCAGAATTTTCATTTCCAGCCTCCTTCAATGCCGGACGTAAACGCTACTCGTATTACTCGCGTCCTCCGGACGATATAGTAAACGCAACAGCGCCTTCGAAAGTTCCGTTATCCCTTGGAGAGCAGGCGTTTTCGCGACATCGCCATAGGTCCGCCGAAGCACGATCACGCGCTTGCCGGCCGATGGTTTCAACCGGCATCGTCAAGACGGAATGAGGAGGACGCAAGGGATGGGACAGTCGCAAAAACGGCGCCCCAAGGCGCCGTTTTCATACCTGTCCGCAGCCATCAGGCATGCGAGAAATGCGGCTTGCTGTGCCAGCGATGATGGCGATGTCCATGCCGCCATCCTTCGTGGCGATGCCAGCCATGATGATGAGGGCGATAGTCGCGATGGTGATGTTGATGCCAGCGGTGGTGGTGATGATCACGCGCCTCGGCATAGGTAACGGGTAGAACAATAATGCCTAATGCGACGAGCGCAGTTGCAAGAATTTTCATCTATGGTCTCTCCTTGGGTGCCGAACGAGCCCCCCGGCTGCGTACGCCCGGACTAACCTAACCCACCTAAACGCGAATATGCTACGTTTGTTCCGCTACCCGCGAGACGACAGCCGCTTTCGTGCCGTTCCCATCTCTCCAACCAGTTCACGAACCGCCTGCTGGATCAACCGGCAGGCTTCCACCGAGGCTTTGCGGCCGTTATGGGCGAGATGATAGGACAGCGGCAATATCTCATCCGGATCGACGATGCGGACCTTGTCGGCAATCGGAATGGCGCTGACGCGGCCGAGAAACGAGACGTAGCCGTGATTGGCAACGAGGTCGACGATGACGGGCAGCGAGTCGGCCGAGGTAATGTCGCGGCCGCGAAACCGGCGGCGGTCGCGACTGTCATAGCCGAAGGCCGTCGCGGCATTGCCGATACCGGTCCGGGGGCTCGGCACGCAGAGCGGATGATTTTCGACGAGCGCGGCGAATGTCTGCTCCGTGCTGTCGGGCGGGGCGATCGCCACCATGTCCGTGGCGATCAGTTCCACATGTTCGAAGGCATCGAGGCCGAAGACGGAATCGACGATGGCGACATCGATACGGCCTGATCGAAGCGCCTCGCGCAGATCATCGGCCGTCATCAGCATTAGCGACAGCATGTTGCGGTTGCCGCCGATGTTCCAGCGCGACACCAGGCTTGCAAGCGAGCGGGCGACCCAGCTTTCCGAACCGGTTGGAATGATCGAGCCGATGCGGACCGCGCGTGCAGTGCGCTGAAAGCGCTCGTCCGCCGCCGCTTTCATCTCGTCCCAGGCCTGCGCAATGGCGGAGAGAATGGCGTGAACCTGCTGTCCGGCCTCCGTCAGCATGGAGCCTTGCGCCTGCCGCGCGAACAGGCGGCAGCCGAACAATTCCTCCAGATTGGCGATCTGCAAGGAGAGCTGCGGCTGGCCAAGACGCAGGCGGCGGGCCGCACGATTGATGCTGCCCTGATCGGCAACCTCCAGAAAGCGTTCTATGGTGGCGATCTTCAGCGGCAGGCGCGCGGCCCATTGGTCATAGTCCCCGGGCGCCGGCGGCTCCTTCACCAGGGCGGAAAGCTGACGCATGCTCGCGAGAATAGGTTGCAGGCCCTTTTGAACCTTCGAACTCGCCAGAAGGGTTGCAAGCTCGCCGGAGGCGCGCTCGACAAGCTTCATGGCCAGCTCGGTCTCGAGCCGACGCAACGCGCTTGAGACGGTCGAAGCGGAAAAAGACAGCCGCCGCGCGGTCTCCCTCACCGAGCCGATGGAGAACACCATATCGGCTATGAACAATGCGCCGAGATACAAATCAGATCTCCTCAGCCGCAGCGCGCATCCTGGCTCGACCGCAGCAATATCAACAATATCCCGACGATATGCCGTGTTCTCGAAAAAAGATATCCCTAAGCCGAAAAGCGACGGCTATCGTTTCCTTGCCGCCTTACCGATCCAGCCGCAAAAATGAGATCGGAACAGCGCCAAACGGGTAAGGGGAACAAAAACAAACGCACTTGCCCCCGAAAAAAGAAATCCAATTTCGCGCGAATGTCGAGTACGCTCGTCATAATCGCGCGACTGCAACGGGTATCCGAAGCACATCGACTTTTCCGCGATGAGCGCTACCTGCCTGAAGCAGCCACGAATTCGCCTGTGGGCTGACGCCCGCTCCAAGCCTGCCTGTCCGGACTGCGGCCTTTCAAGGCGGCTCGGGCAAGCAGAAGAACGATTTAACGGGGTACAAAGGGAAACATCATGTTCAAGAAGCTTGCACTTGCCGCCACGCTGACGGCTCTCCTTGCCAGTGGCGCGAGCGCCGCCGACGTCGTCGTCTCCTCGAAGATCGACACCGAAGGCACGCTGCTCGGCAACATTATCCTCGCGGCGCTCAATGCCAACGGCATCAAGGCGCAGGACCGCATCGCGCTCGGCACGACGCCGGTCGTGCGCAAGGCGATTACCGCGGGCGAAATCGACATCTATGCCGAATATACCGGCAATGCCGGCTTCTTCTTCAACAAGGCCGACGATGCGGCCTGGAAAAACCCGCAGCAGGGCTACGATCTGGCGAAGACGCTGGACTATGACGCCAACAAGATCGTCTGGCTGACGCCCTCGCCCGCCAACAACACCTGGGCGATCGCTGTGCGCAGTGACGTCGCCGGCCCGGCCAAGCTGAAAACCATGTCGGACTTCGGCAAGTGGGTTGCCGGCGGCGGCTCTGTGAAGATCGCGGCCTCTTCCGAATTCGTCAACTCGCCGGCGGCTCTGCCGGCCTTCGAGACCACCTATAGCTTCAAGCTGAAGCCGGATCAGGAAGTGGTGCTTTCGGGAGGCGATACTGCGGCGACGATCAAGGCTGCGGCCGACCAAACCAACGGCGTCAACACGGCCATGGTCTACGGCACCGACGGCGCCATCGAAGCGGCGGAACTGACCGTGCTCGAGGACGACAAGAGCGTGCAGCCGGTCTATGCGCCAACGCCGATCATCCGCGAGGCCGTGCTGAAGGCCAATCCGAAGATCGAAGAGGTTCTGGCTCCGATCTTCAAGGGTCTGACCGCCGACGTGCTGCGCAAGCTCAACGGCCGCATCCAGGTCGATGGCGAGCCGGCCAAGGCTGTTGCCGAATCCTACCTCAAGGACAATGGCTTCCTGAAGTAAGGCATTGACGCTGCTCTCGAGCATGATGCCGAAAAGTGTCAACGGTTTTCGGACGACATCATGCTCTACTCCTCTGGTTCCGGAGCGGATTCAGATTTTAGGTCTAGCAGACCTAAAATCATCCTTTCCGGCGGCTCCATTTTGATAAGGTGGAGCCGCGGACATTCGAATGAGCATGATCTTGTCCGAACCCGCCTCGAATTCTGGGCTCATGCGCTGACGGAGCTTGCCTGATGGAAGATGCGCTAGCGGTCCGCAGAGTGGACCGTCTCGGAGTGGTATTGGTGGCCGGCGGCGTGCTGGCAACGGCCTGGATGCCGTTCATCATCGTCAAGGCAAACCGTATCGCCGCCGGCAAGCCGCAACTGCTGACGCAGCTCATTGCCCAGCCGTCCGCGCTATGCCTGCTCGTCCTTCTGGCCGCAGCCGCGCTCGCCGCGCTTTTCCTGCGCAACCAGGTCATTCGCCTCGGGATCGCAACACTCGCGATCGCCATGCTGATCGTGACCCTCGGACTGGTCTCGACGGCCGCGACGCCTGCGGGCAGCACCGTGGCACGTATTACGCCCGGCGGCTGCTTCTGGGTGCTGCTCGCAGTCGTGGGATTGATGATTTCGGATGCGCTGGTCAAGCTGCGGCTGACACCCTGGTTGCGGGTCGCGGCGCTGGCTGTTTATGCCGCCCTGCTTGCCGTCGTTCTGCGCTCCGGCCTGCTCAACAATCTCTCGATCATGAAGGAATACGCCAACAATGCCGACAAATTCTGGCATGAGGCGCTCAACCATGTGTTCCTGTCTCTGGGCTCGGTCGCCATCGCCATCGTGCTGGCGCTGCCGCTCGGCATCTTCTGCTATTGGCAACCTGGCATCCGCGCCGTGGTGCTGCGGGCGCTGAGCCTGGTGCAGACCATCCCCAGCCTTGCCCTATTCGGCATTCTCATGCTGCCGCTCGGCTATATCGCCGCGACCGTGCCTTTCGCCGCCGAGATCGGCGTCAAAGGCATTGGCGTGGCACCGGCGCTGGTAGCGCTCGTCATCTATTCCCTGCTGCCGATCGTCGCCAATACGGTCGTCGGCCTTGCCGGCGTCGACCCTTCCGTGCGAGATTCCGCCGCCGGCATGGGCCTGACGCGCCGGCAGATCCTCACCGGCATCGACCTGCCGCTCGCCTTCCCCGTCATCCTCACGGGCATCCGCATCGTGCTGGTACAGGCAATCGGCCTCGTCACCGTGGCGGCGCTGATCGGCGGCGGCGGCTTCGGTCTTTTCATCTTCCAGGGCATCGGCCAGACGGCCAATGACCTCGTGCTGCTCGGCGCCGTGCCGACGGTCTTTCTCGCCTTCTCATCGGCCGTCATCCTCGATGCGGTCATCGACAGCATCCGGGGACAACGCGTATGACCAGCATGATCGAGCTCAAGGGCGTCACCAAGCGGTATGGCAACGCAACGGTCGTCGACAATGTCAGCATGAGCATGGAGAAGGGCACAATCACCGTCATCGTCGGCACCTCCGGCTCCGGCAAATCGACGCTGATGCGCATGATCAACCGGCTGGTGCCGATATCGGGGGGCCACATCTCCGTTGCCGGCGAGGACATCATGAATGTGCCGGTGACCGAGCTTCGCCGCCGTATCGGCTATGCCATTCAGGGGCACGGGCTCTTTCCGCATCGCACCGTTGCGCAGAATATTGCTACCGTCCCCGAGCTGCTCGGCTGGGAAAAGACGCGCATCGACGGCCGTGTCGAAGAGCTCCTCAATCTTTTCCATCTCGACCCCGGCACCTTTGCCGGCAAATATCCAAGCCAGCTTTCCGGTGGCCAGCAACAGCGCGTCGGCGTCGCACGCGCGCTTGCAGCGGAACCGGAATTGCTGCTGATGGACGAGCCCTTCGGCGCACTCGACCCGGTCATCCGCGGCAAGGCGCAGGACGACCTGCTCGCCATCCAGAAGCAGTTCGGCACGACCATCGTCCTCGTCACCCACGATATGGACGAGGCCTTTCATCTCGGCGACCAGATCGCCGTCATGAGCGGCGGCAAGCTGCTGCAATGTTCCGAGCCCGAGAAGATCCTGACCGAGCCGGCCGATCCCTTCGTGCAGCAGCTGACCGGCACATCCGATCGTGCCTTGAAGCTGATGTCCCTGCTGCCGCTGAAGGAAAGCATGCAGCCGCCGCGGCCGGGCCTAGGCTACAGCCTGCCGCAAACCCTCAATCTTCGCGACGCTTTGGCCGAACTGATCTGGCAGGGCAAGGACGAGGCGACGGTCGAGGACGAGCGCAAAGTGCCCGTCGGCTCGATCTCGATCCAGCACCTGATCGAGCTGGGCCGCAAAGCATGAGATTTCTCGCCGCCAATCTCTTTCGCCTCCTGGCTCTGGCGCTGCTGCTGGTGATGCTCTTCCGTCCGGAATGGCTGATACCTGTTCTGGCACCGCTGACCAAATTCGGGGCGTCTCCGATCTATACGCAGAACAGCCTGCCGAGCCTGGCGCTCAGCCATCTCGAGCTGATCCTTGTCTCGATCGCCGCAAGCGGGATCCTGGCCGTGCTTGGCGGCATCTTCGTCACGCGGCCGATCGGCGCCGACTTCCTGCCGCTGTCGCGAGCGATCGCCAATGCCGGCCAGACCTTCCCGCCGGTTGCCGTGCTGGCGCTTGCGATCTCAACCACCGGCTTCGGCGCCGTCCCGACATTCATCGCGCTGTTTCTCTACGCGCTGCTGCCGATCTTCGAGAACACGGTCGCAGGCTTGCAGCAGGTACCCGCCTCGGTGCTCGAGGCCGCCGACGGCATGGGCATGAGCGGCTGGCAGCGGCTCTTCCGCGTCGAGCTGCCGCTCGCCCTGCCGCTCATCATCGAAGGGCTGAAAATCGCGACCGTGATCAATATCGGTACGGCGACAATCGGCTCCACCGTCGCCGCCAAGGGGCTGGGTGAAGTCATCATCGCCGGGCTCATCAACGACAACACCGCCTTCATCTTGCAGGGCGGCCTGATCGTCGGCCTCATGGCGGTGCTGATCTATGACGGCATGGAGATGATCGAGCGGTCGGTCACCAGCAAGATCGGCCTTCAACCTCATTGAGGTCGACGCCGATCACAGCTCCCCATCCTTGCCCTCGCCTGACGGCAAGGATGCGCCCGGCAGATAAAGCAGGACCGGCCTGATTTCGTAGATGGCTGTCGGATTGGCGCGGCGCAACTCGCGCGCGGCCTCCACCGCGCCCTCAATCGTCGGAAAATCGACGACGTAGAAGCCCAGCAGTTGCTCCTTGGTTTCTGCAAACGGTCCATCGATCACCATTCCCGCACCTGGCCCCCGCAAAGTGACGGCGTTTTGGGTCGATCCGAGACGCGCAGCCGGCCCCAGCGATTTCTGCGCGACCATGCGGTCATTGATCTCCAAAAGCTCCTTCATGAGCGCGGTATCCTCCTCCTTGCTCCAGGATTCGACGATACTTTCCTCGTGATAGGCCAGAATGGCGTAGTACATGGTTTCTCCCCCTTGAGCCCTATACGTGAGCGCCGGGGAGTTAAGCAGACCGATCGCAATCCGGGAACCCCGGATCTATGCTCGGCTGAAGATATGGCGAATTTCCCCATGCTTGCCTTCACTGGCTGCCGATGGCATTGGCTGCAATGATATGTTCCGACGATTTATGGAGGCATCGATGGCCAAGATGATTCACTCGATGATCCGCGTGCTGGACGAGGCGCGCTCGATCGAATTCTACGACAAGGCTTTCGGCCTGAAGGTTGCCGACCGTATTGCCTTCGAGACCTTTACCCTGGTCTATCTCAGCAATGCTGAGACCGGCTTCGAGCTGGAATTGACCATCAATCAGGGCCGCATCGAGCCTTATGCGCAAGGGGATGCCTACGGCCATCTCGCGGTTTCAGTTTCGGAACTGAAGGACGAGCATGCGCGTATGACCAAACTCGGGCTCAACCCCGGCAAGATCATCGAACTCAATCGTGATGGGAAGCTTTTTGCATTGCTGTTCTTCGTCACCGACCCCGATGGTTACAAGATCGAGGTGGTGCAAAGGCTTGGGCGGTTCAACTAGCCCAAACAGGGAGCAAGCCCCGCATCGGCGGGGCATCCGGCAGTTCCGCCAGCGCGCTCACATCCAATAGGGCGGCACGCCAAAATAATCGTGGCTCTTGTGGCCATGATTCTTATGGTCGTGGTCGTCCTTGGCAGCGAAGCGGCACGCCTTTTCGATGTCATTCTTGGTCATGCTGACGCGATAGCCATCAATGTGGGCATCGTAGCGCAACTTCTCCCACGGCAGCCGGTAGTGCTCCTGGCCGATGCCGAAGAAACCGCCGAAGCTCAGAATGACGAAAGCGATGCGTCCATCACTTTTTTCCAGCATCAGCCGCTCGATATGACCAATCTGTTTGCCGTCCGAGCCGTACACTCTCGACCCTTCGACGCGATCGCAGGCGACCAGCATCGACATGTCCTTGATGTAAAGGTCACGACCCGAAAAATCGGCACTCTCTTTATGCATATGCGCACCTCCTTTTGGATACGCGTCACATAAACTATGGAGCGTCCGATCTGCTCTTTGGGGCAGCACGATGCTCCGATGGGTTTAAACCCATGGCGCTATTAACGCTCCGTTGTCATAAAAGTTCCAGTACTTTTTTCAAGATTGTAAAAAAACGTGAGCGCAAGACGATTATTGACGTTTACGTCAAGGTTATTGTAGCGTCGGTTTCGCTCCAATGATTTAGTTGAGAGCAAAGACTGCGGCGATGTGAAAAGCGGGAGACTTTTTGATCGTCCAATGACACTCTGCATAGCCGCCGCATATGACGGCGGGGCGTGGTGATGGTGCGTAGAGGAGGAAATGCGCATGAATTCAGTCTCCGCTCCTTCGGATAGACCGCAGGTCAAGAAAATATGGCTCGCCTCCTATCCGGATATCGTACCGGCGGAGCTGCCGCCGCTGGAACATGCATCGCTCGCCGAACTGCTGGAGGAAAGCTGCGCGCGTTATGCCGACAGACCCGCCTTCACCAGCATGGGCAAATCCATCACCTATCGCGATCTCGATCTGCAGACGCGCAAGATTGCCGCCTGGTTGCAGAGCCTCGGCCTGCAGAAGGGTGATCGCGTTGCCGTCATGATGCCGAACGTGCTGCAAAATCCGATCGCAGTTTATGGCATTCTTCGCGCCGGGCTCGTCGTCGTCAACGTCAACCCGCTCTACACGCCACGCGAACTCGAACATCAGCTGCGCGATTGCGGCGCCAAGGCGATCTTCGTTCTGGAAAACTTCGCCCATACGGTCGAGCAGGTTCTGGCCCATACGGATGTACGCCATGTCGTCGTCACCGCCCTTGGCGACATGCTCGGCGCCAAGGGCCACATTGTCAACTTCATCGTCCGTAAAGTGAAGAAGCTGGTTCCAGCCTGGTCCATTCCCGGCCATCGCAGTTTCAAGAGCGTGATCGCCGAGGGCTCGCGTCTGCCCTTGAAGCTATCGGAACTGACCGGCAGCGACATCGCATTTCTGCAATATACCGGCGGTACGACCGGCGTCGCCAAGGGCGCGATCCTTACCCATGCCAATCTGCTCGCCAACCAGCTGCAATTGCTGCTCTGGCTCCAATCCGCCTATATCAACAAGCCGCGCCCGGAGCAGCTGACCTTTGTCTGCGCCTTGCCGCTCTATCATATCTTTGCGCTGACGGTGAATTCGCTGATGGGCATGTCGCTCGGCGGCCATAATGTGCTGATCGCCAATCCACGCGACATACCGGCCTTCATCAAGGAGCTCGGCAAATACAAGTTCGACATGTTCCCCGGCCTGAACACGCTATTCAACGCGCTGATGAACAATCCGGAGTTTAGCAAACTCGACCTGTCCAATACCGCAACGCTTGCCGGCGGCATGGCGGTGCAGCGGCCAGTCGCCGAACGGTGGCAGAAGATGACGGGCGCCTGGATCACGGAGGGCTACGGCCTTTCCGAGACGTCGCCGGTTGCCAGCGCCAATCGTTTCGACAGCCCGGAATTCACCGGCACGATCGGCCTGCCGATCACGGGTACGGATTTCGATATTCGCGACGAGAACGGCAATTCCCTGCCGCTTGGCGAAGTCGGCGAAATCTGCATTCGCGGGCCGCAGGTCATGGCAGGCTACTGGAAGCAGCCGGCAGAGACCGCGCGCGTGATGACGCCGGACGGCTTCTTCCGCAGCGGCGACATGGGCTTCATGGACGAGCGCGGTTATACTAAGATCGTCGATCGCAAGAAGGATATGATCCTGGTCTCGGGCTTCAATGTCTATCCGAACGAGATCGAGGAAGTCGCCGTCATGCATCCGGGCGTTCTTGAGGCCGCGGCAATCGGCGTACCCGACCCGCATTCCGGTGAAGCGGTGAAGCTCTTCATCGTCAAGAAGGATCCGGCTTTGACGGAGGCCGATGTCAAGGCTCATTGCGCGGAAAACCTTACCAACTACAAGCGTCCGCGCTTCATTGAATTCCGCACCGAACTGCCGAAATCGAATGTCGGCAAGATCCTGCGCAAGGAGTTGCGCGGCTAACATAATTCGATGTCATTCAGGAAGCCGCTCGTGCTTTTTCACGAGCGGCTTTTTTCGTTTTGGGCGATAGGTGAACTTGATTTACGCCCTACATAGGGAATAGTTTTCGCGACCAATCTCAAAGCGCTTGGCCCGGTTTTGAAGGCCAGCAGCGCGAACCGCAAGGAGCCTCCCATGAACGCCCTCGTCGACCAACTGAAGAGCACCGCATCGGCAACGAAGGCCACGGATATTCGCGCCGCCTTCGCCGCCGATCCGAAACGCTTTTCCCGCTTCAGCGCCTCGTTCGACGATCTGTTGATGGATTACTCCAAGACGGCTGTTAACGACGATATCCTCGCCCTGCTCGAGAAGCTCGCAGCCGAGGGCGGCGTTGCCGCCAAGCGCGAGGAAATGTTTTCCGGCGTCGCGATCAACTTCACCGAAAATCGCGCCGTTCTGCACACTGCGCTGCGCAACCGCTCGAACAAGCCGGTGCTCGTCGACGGCAAGGATGTCATGCCCGACGTCAATGCTGTTCTGGCCGCCATGGGCAAGTTTGCCGACGGCATCCGCTCTGGCGCACTCAAGGGCTCCACGGGCAAGGCGATCACCGATGTCATCAATATCGGCATCGGCGGCTCCGATCTCGGGCCGGTCATGGCAACGCTGGCGCTCGCCCCCTACCACGACGGCCCGCGTTCGCACTTCATCTCGAATATCGATGGCGCCCATATCGCCGATATCCTGAAGCTCGTTAAGCCGGAAACGACGCTCTTCATCGTTGCTTCGAAGACCTTCACGACCATCGAGACGATGACGAACGCCCAGACGGCGCGCAAGTTCATCGCCGACGCGCTCGGCGAAGCTGCCGTGCAGCATCACTTCGCCGCCGTTTCGACGGCGCTCGATAAGGTCGCCGCCTTCGGTATCGACAGTGAACGCGTCTTTGGCTTCTGGGATTGGGTTGGCGGCCGCTATTCGATCTGGTCGGCGATCGGCCTGCCGCTGATGATCGCGATCGGCCCGGAAAACTTCGGCAAATTCCTCGATGGCGCGCATGCGATGGACAACCATTTCCGCCAGGCGCCATTCAAGGAAAACCTGCCGATGCTGCTCGGCCTTATCGGCTTCTATCACCGCAACGTGCTCGGCTATCCGACGCGTGCGATCCTGCCCTATGACCAGCGTCTCTCGCGCTTCCCGGCCTATCTGCAGCAGCTGGATATGGAATCGAACGGCAAGGGTGTCACCATCGACGGCACGCCGGTCGAAGGCAATTCCGGTCCGGTCGTCTGGGGCGAGCCCGGCACCAACGGCCAGCACGCCTTCTATCAGCTCATCCATCAGGGTACGAGCATCATCCCGGCCGAATTCATGATCGCCGCCAACGGCTTCGAGCCGGAGCTGCGCCACCAGCACGACCTGCTGATGGCCAACTGCCTGGCACAGTCGGAAGCGCTGATGAAGGGCCGCACCTTCGAGGAAGCCAAGGCTCAGCTCACCTCCAAGGGCATGGACGACAAGAAGGCTGATTTCATCGCGCCGCACCGCGTCTTCACCGGCAACCGCCCGTCGATCACCTTCGTCTATGACAAGCTGACGCCCTTTGCGCTCGGCCGCCTGATCGCGCTTTACGAACATCGCGTCTTCGTCGAGGGCGTGCTCTTCCGCATCAACTCCTTCGACCAATGGGGCGTCGAGCTCGGCAAGGAACTGGCAACAGGCCTGCTTCCGGTCATCGAAGGCAAGGAAAGCGCCGCCGGCCACGATTCCTCGACGCAAGGGCTGGTGGCAGCGCTCGCAAGCCGCGCGAAGTAAGCTGATTATCCACCTCCTCCTTGACGGGGGAGGTCGCCGCAAGGCGACGGGTGGGGGTGATTGAGCTCTCCGCATCAGAACGACCAAAGGACCACCCCACCTCGGCACGACGTGCCGACCCTCCCCTCAAGGGGAGGGTTTTGCTGGCTGAACGCTCTATCCGAATATGTCGTGAAAGTACCCCCCTCTGTCAGCTTCGCTGACATCTCCCCCACAAGGGGGGAGATCATTGGGAGTTTGCCGCGCGCTCCGCAAACAAAGCAAGCGCAGTCGGTTCGATATCAGCTTGAGGTGATGAAGCGCCGCGAATTACCGATCTCCCCCCTTGTGGGGGAGATGTCACGACAGTGACAGAGGGGGTGCAGCACTCTCCCCGCTTCCGAAAGCCGATAAACGATTACAGCCCGATCTCATGTGCCCAGGGCGGATTTGCACCCGCGCGCGACACAGTCACCGCCGCAGCCTTGGCGCCCAGAGCAAGCGCATCCTGCAACGCCTTCTCGTTCAGCGATGCCACCTGCGCCTTGGTCAGCAGATTGTTCATCTTCAGCGATGCCAGGATGCCGGCATCGAAGGTATCACCAGCCCCGACCGTATCGACGACCGTGACGCGCTCGCTCGGCACCGAGACCTTCAGCGACTTCGTATAGCCGGTTGCGCCTTCGGCACCCTTGGTGATGACGACGAGCTTGGCGCCCTGGTTCAGCCAATGGGCGGCGAGTTCGTCGTGATTGCCAGCAATACCGAACCATTCCAGATCCTCATCGGAGAATTTGAGAATGTCGGACATGGCAGCCATCCGGCTGATGCGACCCATATGAGCCGCCTTGTCCTTGATGAAGCCCGGACGAATGTTCGGATCTAGCGAGATGACGCGGCTCTGGTGCTCGCGCTTCATCAGCGCCTCGTAGGTCGCGCCGCAGGGATCGGGGATGAGGCTGATCGCACCGAAATGCAGAGCTTCGCAATCAGTACCGAGCGTCGGGAGATCCGCCTCGGTGATCATGCGGCCAGCCGTGCCTTCATCGTAGAAGGCATAGGTCGCCTGACCATTGACGAGCTTGACGAAAGCAATCGTGCTTGGACGCGGCGTGATGGCGCAATAGCTGAAATCCACCTTGGCGGCCGACAACGTGTCGCGCAGGATTTCGCCCATCATGTCATCGGCAATGCCGGTGAAGAAGCCCGTGGGAATGCCGAGACGACCAAGCGCGATCGCAGTGTTGAAGATCGCGCCGCCGGCGTAAGGGGCGAAGCCCTTCTCACCTAGCGTCGTATCCCGCGGCAGCATATCGATCAAAGCTTCGCCACAGCACAATATCATTCCGGCCTCCCAAAGAGCGCGTCTGTCTTATCCAGTTACATAAATCGATTAGATAGATTCAATGCAAAAGCAAAGTGTCAGTTTGTCGGCAGCTCCGAAATGCCGCCATTCCAGCCGGACCAGGCGAGCGGCGCATTGAGAAAGGCCTCGACTTCTTCCAGCGTCTTGTCGTCGAACAGCTTCTGCTCCTTGGCGACGGCGAGCACTTCGCGCCAGGTCGTGATGTATTGCAGGCTGACTTTCCGGTTGGCAAAGCGTTCGACCGCCTCGGGAAAGATGCCGTAATAGAACAGCGCCATGCCGTGATCGACGATGCCGCCAGCCGCACGAATGGCGTCGATGAAGGTGAACATGCTGCCGCCAGCCGTCGTCAGATCCTCGATGACGAGCACGCGGGCGCCCTCCTTCATGTCGCCTTCGATCTGGGCATTGCGGCCATGGCCCTTCGGCTGCTTGCGCACATAGATCATCGGCAGGTTCAGGCGCTCGGCGAGGAAGGCGGCAAAGGGGATGCCCGCCGTCTCGCCGCCGGCGACGCAATCGAACTGCTCGAAGCCGACATTGCGAACGATGAGGCTTGCGGCGAAGTCCATGACTGTCGAGCGGATGCGCGGATAGGAAATCAGCTTGCGGCAATCGATATAGACCGGGCTCGCCATGCCGGACGCGAATTTGTAGGGCTTGTCGGCATTGAAGTGGACCGCCTTGATCTCCCAAAGCATCCTGGCCATCAGCTCGGCCATGACAGTGCGATCGGTGAATATCATCTGGGTCATACGAGGCCTCCTTCGCGAGCGCTAATGTTCCAGCGGCAATAGCAGCAAGCGGCCCGAGTTTCCAGACGTATGAAAGCTTTTGCCAATATCCTCTCGGCTGGCGCCCGCAGGGCGAGCCGAAGCAATCAGCGCAGTATACCAAGATCGGCAGGAAGCATGGCCTTGAACAGCTCGATGACCTTATCGCCTTCTTCTCTTTCGATCGAAATCGCATAGCGCACCGCGGCCGCGACGAGCTGCATG
Organism: Martinezella dioscoreae; assembly: GCF_009176305.1. Taxonomy (GTDB): domain Bacteria; phylum Pseudomonadota; class Alphaproteobacteria; order Rhizobiales; family Rhizobiaceae; genus Rhizobium; species Rhizobium dioscoreae. The sequence continues at coordinate 845,054 of NZ_BLAJ01000003.1, forward strand.
GTCAATCGGGCCGTTCTTGCAAGTTCGGAATCGTCGCGCTCCGGCCATAGGCGTTTTAGGACGGTCAGAAACGCCTGCGAATGCCATTCCATGTCTTCAGCATCGACCTGCTGCAGCAGCTTGTCGGCCTGAGTGGCATGCCAGATGTCGCGCATGACCGGCTCATTGAGAAACATGGCGTAGTAGCCATCGATAATGCGGCCAAGAGCGGATTGGAGCTGATCGCGGCTCTTGATCGTCGCCAACTCATCCTCGACGCATTGCCTGCCCTGCTCGTTGAAACGCTCAGCCAGCACGCGGATGATCGCCGTCTTGTCGGGGAAATATTGGTAGAGCGAACCGAAGGAGACGCCTGCCTTTTCGACGATCTCGCCCATGCGCAGCGCATCGCTGCCGTTTTTCGCAATCAGCTCGGATGCCACCGAAAGGATGAGGTCGACGCGCTCGCGGCCGCGCTGCTGGCTGGGTATGCGCCGTGGTGTGCCCGCCTCATCCTTGTTGCGCCTGCGTCTCGCGATCAGTTCCTGCGCCATACCATTCCCTGCCTGTGCCTGTTGACAGGCAATATAAGAGAGTTTATCACATTTCGCAAATGAGAGAATTTATCACATTTTGCACCGGAGGAGCTTGAAATGCAGATCTCGACAATTGCCATCATCGGTGGATTGGGAAAAACCGGCGGCCGGGTCGCCGAGCGGCTGAAAGAGCGCGGCATCGCGGCTCGCGCAGCCTCCCGCTCAACGACACCACGCTGCGATTGGCAGGACCGCAGCACATGGCGGCAGGCACTGGAAGGCGCTTCTGCCGCTTACGTCACGTTCCAGCCGGACCTTTCGGTCGATTGGGCGGCAGAAACCATCGGCGCTCTGGCAAAAGCCGCTATCGAGGCTGGTGTGGAACACATCGTGCTGCTTTCCGGGCGTGGTGAAGACGGAGCCGTTCGCAGCGAGGAAAAACTCAAGGTCACCGGCATCGGCTACACGGTGCTGCGCGCCAGCTGGTTCAACCAGAATTTCAGTGAGGGCGCCTTCGTGGACGGCCTTTTGCAGGGCAAGCTCGCTCTACCGGCCGGCGATGTCCCTGAGCCTTTCATCGACGCAGACGACATCGCGGATGCGGCCGTCGAATGTCTTATCGATCCGCGTCATCGCAACCAAACCTACGAACTGACGGGACCCCGCGCTTTAACCTTCCGTCAGGCGGTTTCCGAAATCGCGACGGCTTCGAACAGGCCCATAGAATACGAAACGGTTCCGATCGACGCCTTTATCGCCGAGATGACCGCCTACGGCCTGCCGCGAGCGACGACGGACCTTCTGCATGAGCTTTTCACGCAGGTTCTTGATGGCCGCAATTCACCTGTCATGCACGGCATAAGGCAGATTCTCGGCAGGCAGCCTAAAGATTTTTCCGATTACGCCCGTGAAACCGCCGCAACCGGCATCTGGAGTATCCAGTCATGACCTTTCCGATCATGAATATCGCTCTCATCATCGCCGCGCTCAGCAGCGGTCTTCTCGCCGGCGTCTATTTCGCCTTCTCGACGTTCGTTATGCAGTCCCTCGCCCGCCTTCCGGTCGATCAAGGGATTGCTGCCATGCAATCAATCAACGTTACGATCGTGCGTTCGCCCTTCATCGTGCTGTTCCTGCTGACGGCCGCGCTGTCGGTCTTCATCGCCGTTATGGCGATCATCCATTGGCGGGGCAGCGTGAGCATGATTATGCTGACGGGCGCCGCGCTCTATATCGTCGCGAGCTTTCTTTCGACCATAGTATTCAACGTGCCGCTGAACGACGCGCTCGACAAGATCGACGGCCATTCAGCCGAGGCGGTACAATTTTGGTCGACCTATCTCAGCGACTGGATGCGATGGAACCATGTGCGCACGGTCGCCTCGCTGCTCGCCGCATGCGCCTTCGTGAAGGCCATGTTCTGAAAGCCTGGAAATGATGGGGCACCAGCCAAAACGGCCGGCTAGACAGCTCGCAGATAGGCCGCGACCTCCACACGGTTGCGGCCGTTTCGCTTTGCCTCATAAAGCGCCTTGTCGGCGGCACGTAACACATCGTCGAAGCCGAGCCCTTTGGCAGTGCCGGTCGCGATACCGGCACTGACGGTGCAGGCGAGAGATTTGTCTTCGATGCTGATCGCCCGCGCGGCAAAGGCATCGCGCACCCGCTCGGCGACCTGCTCGGCCCGGCCCGGCAGCATATTGTCAAGCACGAGCGCGAACTCCTCGCCGCCGAGGCGGGCCACAGTGTCGGACGACCGCAGGCCGAAGGAGAGCTCCTCCGCGAAAAGCTTAAGCACAAGATCGCCGGCAGCATGGCCATGTTGATCGTTGATCGTCTTGAAGCGGTCTATATCGAAAATGATGACAGCCATCGAGGGACCGAAGGACCGGCGGCCGTAGAGATCGAACAGCGCGCGGCGATTGAGCAGCCCGGTCAGGGCATCGGTGATCGCCTCCTGACGATGAAATGCTGCTTGGCGCCACTGGTGCAAAGCGAGGGATAGAGCCCCGATCCCGGTCATTCCGGCGATGCAGACGGCGAGGCTGACATCCTCCGCCCAGTTATCCGGCGCATGACCGAGCACGAGCTTACCATCGGCAATCAGCACGGCCGCGCATAAGGCAAAGGAAATCGCCGTCAGCGTGTAAAGCGCCGTAATGCCGTAAAGCGGCGTCGGCGCCTCGCGCCGGCTGAGCCAATATTCGCGCGCCGTCAGAAGTAGCAGCACGCAGATGACAAGATTATCAGCGATGAAAGCCAGACCGTCGTAACCGACAAGCATCGGTCCGATCGATACTGTCATGCCAGACAAGCAACCAAGGGCAAAGCGGATCTTGGAAAGGCGACCCTTGCGAAACTGATAACCCGCCACCCATATCGTCGCGAAGCCGAGGAAGAATAAGACGAACGTCAAAATGGCGAAAATCGGCCTGGGATGGTCAACATAGGCGCCATAGGTGAAGATGCCACCGACGATAGGCACAAGACCGGCGGAACACGTCAGGAGGAAGGTATCGGGCCGACGCGAAAACCAGCTTCCGACCAACGTGACCGCCAGGCATGAGGCGGAAACGCCGAGGGCCAGAAGAAGCGAGTTGTAATCGACCAGCATCATGCTCTTTCAACGGTTTGGTTTCTACCGCAGGGGATTGCTGCCACGCTAGGCCGTCAGGGGTATCAAATTAGTTACGGCAAATAATAAAGAAAATGTATTTCAACAAAATATACGTTTCAAATCCCGGCATACACCAATGGAGTGTCGCAATACGTCATATATATTTATATTTACTTATGTAGATTAGTCTGAAATTAAATCTCGACGTCCCAGTGCAAAGGGAACATCGGGTCGAAGACGGTGACCGGACCGGCGCCAGTTTCGATCTTTGCCGGGAAGGTTACAGCCTCGGGCCGGCGCACGAGGGTAATACTGTCCTCGTTGACCGGCAGGCCGTACCAGGCTGGGCCGTTCAGCGAAGCAAAGGCTTCGAGCCTGTCCAGCGCGCCTTCCTGCTCGAAGACATGGGCAAGACAGCTCATGGTGTTGATCGATGTATAAATGCCGGCGCAGCCACAGGCGCATTCCTTCAGCGGATCGACATGCGGAGCCGAATCCGTGCCGAGGAAGAACCTGGTATCGCCGCTGGTTGCGGCCGCACGCAGCGCCAGACGATGGCTTTCGCGCTTGGCGACCGGCAGGCAATAATAATGCGGACGGATGCCGCCGACGAGGATGGCGTTGCGGTTGATGATCAGGTGATGCGTCGTGATCGAGCCGGCGAGGTTGGCCTTTGCCGATTTGATGTAGCTGATGCCATCTGACGTGGTCACATGCTCCATCGTGACCTTCAGTTCCGGCAAGCGCTGGCGCAAGGGATCGAGCACGGTTTCGATGAACACGGCCTCGCGATCGAAAATATCCACTTCGGGCGTCGTGACCTCTCCATGAACGCAGAGCGGCAGACCGACCTTTGCCATGCGCTCCAGCACCGGCATTGCCTTATTCAGATCGCGCACGCCGCCATGCGAGTTGGTCGTCGCGCCGGCCGGATAGAGTTTGACGGCGGTGATAAGGCCGCTCTTCTTGCCCTCTTCGACATCGTCCGGGCTGGTCTGCTCGGTAAGATAAAGTGTCATAAGCGGTTCGAACCGATCGCCCGCAGGCAATGCCTTTAGGATGCGCTCGCGATAGGCCGTCGCATCCGCCGTGGTCACGACCGGCGGCACGAGATTGGGCATGATGATGGCGCGGGCGAAATGTCTGGAGGTATCAGCAATCACACCCTCCAGCATGGCTCCGTCACGCAAATGCAGATGCCAGTCGTCAGGACGGCGGATGGTGAGCTTTTGCATGGGCGCGACCTCTGGAAATGTGAGCGCAATCTCGTCAGGAAACCGTCTCGGCTTCTTCGGGATCGTGCTCTTTGATATCGCGCTTCGATAGCACCATACGCCCCCGCAAAACAATCCGCGACGGCGCTTAAATAATAGATGGTCAATCCTGCACGATGTCGATGGTGACGTCGGCCGGGCGGCGGTTTTCGAGAATCAGCCGGCCATTCGGCAGGTCGTTGCCATAGACCTTGGCATGAGCAGCCTCCTCATCGAGCTTGTAGCCTCGCCAGCGTGCCCATAGCCGCTCTTCCAGCACTTCCATCGGCGGGGCGAGCATGATCGAATAATCGAACATGCCTTCCAGCTCAGCCCATTTTCCCTGGCTGAACAGCAGATAATTCCCCTCGATGACGATGAAGCGATGATCGGCCGAGACGATGCGGGCAGAGGCGATCGCAATCTCCCGCGAACGGTCGAAGACCGGCACGAGGACCTCCTGATCGGCGGCACGCACGGCCTTGACGATATCGAGGAAGGCGCGCACATCGAAACTGTCAGGCACGCCCTTCCGCTTCAAAAGTCCCTTCTCGATCAGGACGGCATTGTCCATATGAAAGCCGTCCATCGGCAGGACTTCGGCGCTCTCGCCCCTCGCCTTCAAGGCCTTTACGACATTGTCGGCCAGGGTGGACTTGCCGGCACCGGGAGGACCGGCGATCGCAACCAGGAAACGTTTCGCGTTGCCGGCGCGCGCGATGATCTCGCCGGCAACATCGTCAAGAGAGACGCTCATGCAGCAACATTCTCGACCGGCGGAGCCTTGGCGCCGGTCATGAAAGCAACAGCATCGGACATGGAATAATCCTTGGGATTGATGACGGTCAGGCGTCGTCCCAGGCGATGGATGTGAATACGATCCGCAACCTCGAAGACATGCGGCATATTGTGCGAGATCAGGACGATCGGCAAGCCGCGGGCGCGTACGTCGAGGATGAGTTCGAGAACCTTGCGGCTTTCCTTGACGCCAAGGGCGGCCGTCGGTTCGTCCATGATGACGACCTTGGAGCCGAAGGCGGCGGCACGCGCCACGGCGACACCCTGGCGCTGGCCGCCGGATAGCGTTTCCACCGCCTGGTTGATGTTCTGGATCGTCATCAGGCCGAGCTCAGAGAGCTTGTCGCGGGCGCGCTTTTCCATCGCCGGGCGGTCGAGCATCCGGAACACGGAGCCGAGAATGCCCGGCCTGCGCACTTCGCGGCCGAGGAACATGTTGTCGGCGATCGAGAGCGCCGGCGACAGAGCCAGGTTCTGGTAGACCGTTTCGATGCCGGCCTCCCGCGCCTCCATGGGCGAGCGGAAGTGAACGGGCTTGCCTTCCAGCTTGATCTCGCCCTCGTCGGGGGTGACTGCGCCGGAGATCGCCTTGATCAGCGAGGACTTGCCAGCGCCGTTATCGCCGATCACGGCAAGGATCTCGCCGGGATAGAGGTCGAAATCGGCATTGTCGAGGGCGGTCACGCGGCCATAGCGCTTCACGAGACCGCGGGCAGTGAGGATGGGTTCGACGGTCGTGGTCATGCCGATACCTTTCTGATCCATTGATCGATCGCGACGGCGCCGATGATGAGCACGCCCGTCAGGAGCACCTTCCACTGCGGATCGGCGCCGAGCATGTTGAGGCCCATGGAAACGACACCGACGATCATGGCGCCGAAGAGCGTGCCGAGGATCGAGCCGCGTCCGCCGAAGAGCGAGATGCCGCCGATCACGGTTGCAGTAATTGCCTGAAGATTGAAATCGGTCACCGCAGAAGACGGAGAGACCGAGCCATTGCGGCCGATGGAGACCCAGGCGGCAAGCGCTGCGATCAATCCCGAGACGCCATAGACGGCAAGAAGCACTTTCTTGGTCTGGATACCGGCGAGTTTCGCCGCTTCCGGATCGTCGCCGACGGCATAGACATGCCTGCCCCAGGCGGTGTGATTGAGGACATACCAAAGGCCGATGACAAGGAGCACCATGGCGATAACGCCGAGGGTGAGCACGGCACCGCCGACGCGGAAGCTCGCGGCGAAAAGATGCAGCAGCGGCGCCTTTTCATCGACATCGGTGTCGCGGATGGTTTCATTGGCCGAATAGATGAAGTTCGTCGCCATGACGATATTCCACGTGCCGAGCGTCACGATAAACGGCGGCAGCTTCATATTGGCGACAAGGAAGCCGTTGAGCAGCCCGCAGATGCCGCCCACGGCCAGGCCGGCGACGATTGCTACAGGTGTCGGCAAGCCGTATGTCACGGCGACATTGCCCATGACGACCGAGGAGATGACCATGATGACGCCGATCGAGAGATCGATGCCGGCGGTCAGGATGACCAGCGTCTGGGCCGCGCCGAGAATGCCGACGATGGCGATCTGCTGCAGGATGAGCGTCAGCGTATAGGCGGAAAAGAACCTCCCGCCAATCGCGATACCAAAGATCACGATCGCCAGCACCAGGACGATTAGCGGCACCGCCGCCGGCGTCGAATGCAGAAAGTGCTGCACGCGCTTCAAAAGAGAGACATCGTTGTGCTCGAACGAAGCGACGTTCTTGTCGCTGCCGTCGAGAACACGTTCGAATTCCTGTGCTCCGGACATAATTATTCCTCCGCCACCGCGCACATGCGCGGAAACCGCCGGCTGTTGGGGGCCAGCCAGGATCTGAGCCCGACCGACGTGACTGTTGCGATTGTCTTCTCCCTGTCAAAGAGCCGCGCCATGAGGCGCATGACGCGGCTCCGAAGGGACTATATCACATTCGTGAGGGGCTTAGCCCCAGCACTTGTTGAGACCTTCCTTGGTGTCGATGGACTTCAGACCGGAGACCGGCTTGTCCGTCACCAGGGAAACACCGGTGTCGAAGAAGGTCTTGCCTTCGGTCGGCTTCGGCTTCTCACCCGAGTCGGCGAACTTCTTGATCGCCTCGACGCCGAGGGCCGCCATCATCAGCGGATACTGTTGGGCGGTTGCGCCGATCACGCCATCCTTGACCGACTTGACGCCGGGGCAGCCGCCGTCGATCGACACGATCAGCACCTGCTTTTCGAGGCCGACGGCCTTCAGGGCCTGATAGGCGCCGGTTGCAGCCGGCTCGTTGATCGTGTGGATGACGTTGATGCTGGAATCCTTCTGCAAAAGGTTTTCCATGGCCTTGCGGCCGCCCTCTTCGTTACCGTTGGTGACGTCATGGCCGACGATGCGCGCATCGGTTTCGTCACCGATCTTGTTCGGATCCTTCGGGTCGATGCCGAAGCCGATCATGAAGCCCTGGTCGCGCAGAACGTCGACCGACGGCTGCGACGGCGTCAGATCGAGGAAGCCGATCTTGGCGTCTTTGGCCTTGTCGCCCAGCGTTTCCTTGGCCCACTGGCCAACGAGTTTGCCGGCGAGCAGATTGTCCGTGGCAAAGGTGGCGTCGGCCGCATCGGCCGGCTCAAGCGGCGTGTCGAGCGCGATGACCAGCAGGCCGGCATCGCGTGCCTTCTTGACCGAGGGAACGATTCCCTTGGTGTCGGAGGCGGTGATCAGGATGCCCTTCGCGCCATCTGCGATGCAGCTCTCGATCGCAGCAACCTGGCTTTCGCTGTCGCCATCGATCTTGCCGGCATAGGACTTCAGCGTCACGCCGAGTTCCTTGGCCTTGGCGGTCGCGCCCTCTTTCATCTTCACGAAGAAGGGATTGGTATCTGTCTTGGTGATGAGGCAGGCGGATACGCCGGCCGCCTTGGCCGGAGCGGCAAATGCAACGCCGAGCGCCAGGGCGGCGACGGCGGCGGAAATAACAGATTTCTTCATTCAATCCTCCCGATGTTTAAAAGCCGGACCTTCCGGCAGCCCCGGGCCTCAACCCGGCTTGAAGACGCGCCATGCCTGTCGGATTATTTCCAGTGGACCTCCTCCACGGCCATATGCGCATCTCCTACCCCCATATCTGAACCTAAAGATTTCCAGCTGTCAATAAATAAATCGGATTGAATTATTAATTCGATGTGGCATTCTTGAAAAAAATCAGGCATGGCCATGATGGAAGGAGCAGGCCCATGTCTCTCGTGCAGGACCCGGAGGACACACCCACAACACCGGCGATTCTCGACCCCTCCGGGGGCGCGAACCAGCTTGGCGTGCGCGCCCATAACGAGCGGCTCGTGCTTTCGCTCGTTCGCCGTCACGGCGCGCTGTCGAAGGCCGATATCGCGCGGCGCAGCGGGCTTTCGGCGCAGACAGTCTCCGTCATCATGCGCGCGCTGGAGAAGGACGGGCTGCTATCCCGCGATGCTCCGGTGCGCGGCCGTGTCGGCCAGCCATCCATTCCCATGCGGCTCAACCCGGATGCGGTGCTCTCCTTCGGCGTCAAGATCGGCCGGCGCAGCGCCGACCTTGTGCTGATGGATTTTGTCGGCGGTATCAGGATGCAGCTGCATCAGACCTACCCATATCCGCTGCCGCAAGACATCATCGCCTTCGTCACGGCCGGCATCAGGGAATTGGAGGGACGCCTCCATGATGACCAGCGCCGCAAGATTGCCGGAATGGGCGTCGCGGCACCTTTCGAGCTCTGGAATTGGGCCGAGCAGGTAGGTGCCCCGCCCGGTGCGATGGATGCCTGGCGCGGCTTCGATCTGAGAACCGAAATCGCTTCGCGCGTCGCTTACCCTGTCTTCCTGCAGAACGACGCCACCAGCGCCTGCGGTGCCGAGCTGGTCTTCGGCGTCGGCCCGCATTATCCTGATTTCGTCTATTTCTTCATCGGTTCCTTCATCGGCGGCGGCATCGTCCTCAATTCATCCGTCTTTGTTGGCCGGACCGGGACGGCCGGCGCGCTCGGCCCTCTGCCCGTGCGCGGCCGCAACGGCGAGAACCGGCAGCTTCTGGAAATCGCCTCGATCTTCGTGCTGGAAAACCTATTGCGGGATCACGGTTTCGATCCACGCCCTCTCTGGTATTCGGCGGATAATTGGATCGATTTCGGCGAGCCGCTGGAGATCTGGATCCAGGATACGGCCAAGGCACTGGCACAGGCGATCGTCGCCTCTGCCTCCGTTCTTGATTTCAGCGCTGCCGTCATCGATGGCGGCTTCCCCGGCTGGGTGCGGGAACGCGTGGTGCGCGCAACCATCAAGGCAGCGGCGGAGCTGGATCTTCAAGGTGTCGTCATGCCCGAGATCATCGAGGGCGCCGTGGGGCCGCAGGCCCGCGCCATCGGCGGCGCCAGCTTGCCGATCTTCGCGCGCTACCTCATCGACCAAAACGTTCTTTTCAAGGAGATTGAGCATGCTGAAGGGCATTGACCCGCTGTTGAGCCCGGAACTTCTGGCGACGCTACGCGCCATGGGCCACGGCGACGAGATCGCCCTTGTCGACGGCAATTATCCCGGTCTCGAACATGGACGCCGCCTCATCCGCCTCGACGGCCATGGCGTCATTCCCGTGCTCGATGCAGTGCTAAGCGTGCTGCCGATCGACGATTTCGTGCCGCAGGCGATTTTCCGGGCAACCGTCAAGCAGGACCGCGATGCCGTCGACCCCGTTCATGCGGAGATGATCGAGTGCTGTGCCCGTCATGTGCCAGATATGAATGTCGTGCCGTTACTGCCGGCGGAATTCTACGAGCGGGTGAAGCAGGCACATGCGCTGATCCAGACCAGCGAGCCCCGGCTCTATGGGAATATCATTCTGCGCAAGGGTGTGATTTATCCAGCAAAATAGCAGGCCCGCCGCTCATCCGGCCTTCGGCCACCTCTCCCCGCATGCGGGGAGAAGGAGATGGGCGCAACCGCAGCCTTCCTTCCCATACTTTACTCAGACGAGGATACAGGACTAGTCCCCTCTCCCCGCCTGCGGGGAGAGGGTTAGGGTGAGGGGCGAAACTCTCATAGATGGCAGAAGCTAATCATCCGCCTACCCTCAAATATCTCCAGCTGAAGGCCCCCAGACATCCGTCATGGCAAAACCTTCCGCCATCGGGTCGAAGGGATCGAGCGCCACCTGGCTCAAGCCAAAGGTGAAGCCGCGGCCGGTGATGGTCGGGATGACGGCCGGCTTGCCGGCAACTTCGGTCTCCGCCAGCAGGCCTACCTCGAACTCCGAACCGATGATCGAGCGGGATTTAAAGACATCGCCGACCTTGGCCTTGCCGCGGGCATGCAGCGTCGCCAGATTGGCGGAATTGCCGGTGCCGCAGGGCGAACGGTCGGCGCGGCCGGGCCACATGGTCGTGCAGGTGCGGATCGCGCCATCGGCGTCGATATCGCGGAACATGACATAGGCGACGCCGGAAATTGCGGGAATTTCCGGGTGGACCACGGTCATCGCCCGGTTGATCGCTTCCTTGAGGATCATGCCGGCCTGCACGAGGGCGGCTGCATTGGCCTTTTCGATCTTCAATCCGATCTGGCCGACATCAACAAGCGCATAGAAAATCCCGCCATAGCAGAGATCGAGCTTGATCCTGCCCCATTGCGGCGTCTCAAGCTCGACATCCAGCTCATGCACAAAGGACGGCACCATAGTCAGACGCACCTTTTCGCAGCGGCCGTCGCGGCAGGTCGCAGTCGCGCGCACGAGACCGGCGGCCGTATCGAGCGTGACGACGGTTTCAGGCTCCTTCATCTCGACAATGCCGGATTCGAGCAAAGCGGTGGTCACGCAGATGGAGTTCGAGCCGGAGCTTGCATGTGCCTGATCCGGCTGCAGGATGATGAAACCGGCATCGGCTTCAGGATGCTTAGCCGGCAACAGCAGGTTGACGGAGCCGATCGGCGCACCGCGCGGCTCCAGCACAAGGAAGCGCCGCAGTTCCTGACCCTTCGGATCCGTGTTCAGCCAATGCAGCTGCTCGGCAATGCTGTTACCGGGGATTTTCGGGACGCCGCCGATGGCAACCTTGCCGATTTCACCTTCGCAGTGGACATCCAGCAGCTGGATCGTGCGCTTCCATCTCATTTCACAGGCTCCCATCGGACGTGTTGCGTCATGTCACCGCCAACGCGGGCATTCTGGCGAGTAAACCGAGCGCCATGCACAGTTCTCTGATATATCAGATCGAGCGGCGTGGCTATGGCATTTTGTGGCGGCGCTGAAACGCCTCCGCTGAGGGAGATGCCGCGAGAGCGCTATTGCTTCAATGCGTCGCCGACATTGTTGCCGGTCGCCTCGACGCTATCGCCGAGCGAGCCGACGGTATTGTTCGCCGATGCGCCGACGCGACGCCATTGCTCGCCGTAATTCGCCCGGGTCCGAGGATCGAAAATGGCAATCGGCGCGCTGACGGCAGCACCCGCGACACTGCCGACCGTCTGGGCAGCACCCATGGCGACCGCGCCGACGGCATCGCCGATGCCGACATCGGAATCGGTGATCGTCTGGCCAGCAATCAGCCGCGCGCCGATCAGCTTCACCACTTCCGGGCTTTCGGCGAACTTGCCGTGATTGAGGCCATCGCCGGTCTTGAGCTTGGTGAGATCGAGCACCGTGATCCCCTGTTTTTCCAGTTCGCTGCGATAGGGTTCAGCCGTCGGATCGATCTGGCCGAGGCGATCGATATTGCCGGAGATCCGCCGCGACAGCGAAAGCGCGCGGTCATCCCGCGAGACGAATAGCGTGAAATGCGGTTTGTCCTTGCCGAGTGCGGCGAACTGCCGCCCGAAGACATCGACGTCGAGGTCGGGCGAAGCGAGGATGACGTTCTTGATCTTCGGCGCGACGCGGCCATTGCGGATCGCCATCTGCCGCAGCGATTCGACCGCGAGCCAGCTGCCCATCGAATGCGCCATGACGGTGATATCGCCGACGGCCGGATCGGCCGCAACGCGACGCAACAATTCCTCAAGCGAGTCGCGGGAATAGTTGGTGCTCTCCTTGTCATAAGCGTAGTCGAAAATGCTGGCGCGCGACGGCCAGGTGAACACGATCGGCGCGACGTCGGCGTGCGAATCGTGAACGATCTGCGCGAAGCGGTAGACGGCATCCTCGTAGCGGTTGTTGAAGCCATGCACGAAAATCAGCACACGCTTGTTTTTCGGCAGTTCCGCATGCACCCAGGCTCGCCCGTCCGCCTCCGTCGCCAAAGGCTTGACGGCCGTCGTGACGAAATTCTTCAACGGATCGCCTGGCAGACGGCTCGGCCACTGCACCTGACCGACCTTGCGATTGGCCTCCGGCGGAATGGAAACACTGACGGCATCCACCTTGAGCCCCGGCCCGCGCTCGCCGGAAAACAGAATGGCCGGGTCCTTGTCCGGCAGGCGTGTCGTCGCGACGAGGAGATCGACCTTGGATGTGCCAGGCACGTTTTCACTGATGGGCTGCATAACCCCGATGGGACGGCCGCATCCGGCCAGCGACAATGTGGCAACGACAGCTACAGTTCGGAAAAACAGCTTTCCCCATCGGTCCGAACCCGCCATGCGCTGCATCATGCAACCCTTCCTTACCGCCATAACGTCGCGCCACTCTACGCATGCATGTCCACGGCGCAAGCGACTCCAGCGGTTCTTTGGCTCATGACGCAATGCTAATTCGCGACAGCATTGCAAAGGCGCAACGCAATCATCCAACACCGCTAACTGATGATCCGACTGGAAATAAAAAAAGAGCCCGATGCGGGAGGAGGATGCATCGGGCTCTTGATCCGGATTGGCAACTGGGAGGAGGAGGAGTGTTGCCAATCATTGAAGGAGCGCTGGGAGGAGGAGTGCGCTGCCTTCGAGGGAGTAGATATAATGCTCGCGACAGCATGAACAGATCATCTTTCGCATTGCAGCAATGCAATGAGCGCATTGCTTTCTCCGCAGATGCCAAAAATATCGCATAGCACCGGCATTTCCGAGGTTCCAACGCCTATTTTGCAGTCGTTATCGACCTAAATCCTGAGATTCACATGATTGTGATCGGCGTTTCTGCATGGGAAAGCACCCTCGCCGACGCTTGTCCGGTCAGCAACCGCCGACCGGACGAACGAATTTCGGCTTATGCGGCCTTGAAGGCTTTCTTGCCCTCGGCATCGAGCGCAGCAAACTCCTCGTCGGACAGAACGATATCGACCGCTGCGGTATTTTCCTCAAGATGCTTGACCTTGCCGGTTCCGGGGATCGGCAGCATCACTGGGCTGCGCTTCAGCACCCATGCAAGAGCGATCTGGCTCGGAGCGGCATTGTGCTTCTTCGCGATGGTATCGAGCAGCGAACCTTCCTTGGCAAGATCGCCGGCGGCCAGCGGGAACCACGGGATGAAGCCGATGCCGTGCTTTTCGCAATAGTCGAGCACGTCTTCGCTGGTGCGATCAACCAGGTTGTAGCGGTTCTGCACCGTGACGACCTTGAAATGCTTCGATGCGGCTTCAATGTCGGCAACGGTCACTTCGCTCAAGCCCGCATGACGGATGATGCCGTCACTTAGCAGCGATTTTACGGCATCGAATTGCTCCGCCGCCGGCACCTTGGAATCGATGCGATGCAGTTGCCAGAGATCGATGCGATCGACGCCAAGGTTGCGCAGGCTCTTGTGCGCCTGCTGGATCAGATATTCAGGGCGACCCACAGGCACCCAGACATTCGGGCCGGTTCGGGTCAAACCGCCTTTGGTCGCGACCACGAGGCCATGACCGTAGGGATGGAGAGCCTCCTTGATCAGACGTTCGGAAACATCCGGACCATAGGAATCGGCCGTATCGATGAAATTGATGCCGAGTTCCGGCAGGCGCCTCAGCGTAAGGACGGCTTCGTCATGATCCTCTGGCTCACCCCAGATACCGGCGCCGGTAATGCGCATGGCGCCGAAACCGAGACGATGAACGGGAAGGTCACCGCCGATCTTGAACTGACCGGACTTGGCTGCGTCGAATTCTGACATGGTTATAGTCCCTTTTGCTGATCTGAAATGTAGCTGGCGTTTCCGGCATCCGAGGGGAGCCGAGATTCGAGGGGCAAATCGAGGGTTTCGCGAGGGAGAGATACAGTCGCGATCCGATACTAGATGGGTCTGCATCGCGGCATATGCAATGTATCGATACGCGATGCGTCGCGACCGATCAGGACGGTTTCCCTTAGTCTAGCCAGGTGCCATCATGTACGCCGTTGCACCTGTTTGCCGAGATCGGCAAGCGTGGCCCAAAGCTCATCGAAGAGGTTACGAGCGAACTGCTCTACGGAAACATCCTGCGGAGATTGCATCCAGCGCTCGCTGCCGATGCGCAGCATCGTCACGACCGCGGCCGCAAGCATGCCAAGACGAAGACGCTCCTCCTCGCTGCCGCTGCCACGGGCAAACAGTGCATCCGCAAGCTTCTTCTCCAGCTTGGCATATTTGAGTTGGTCGCGTGCTTGAAGCGTCGGCGTATTGTGAATCAGGGCAGCCAGAGCAAGGCTCTGCGGATCGGCGATGGCAGCACGAAGGGCAGAATTGACAGCCCTCTCGATGACGTCGACGATCGAAGCATCTTCGGGCTGGGCCGCGACCGCGCCGATCAGCTCGCGGGCAAAACCATCCTGCCAGGCGGTGACTACATCTTCTTTGCTGGGGAAATAATCGAAGAAGCTGCGCTTGGAAACATCGGCAGCTTCCGTGATGTCCTCGATGGTGGTGGCCTCGAAGCCACGATCGAGGAACAGCCGCAAGGCGGCGGATTCGATGCGCTCGCGGGTTTGACGACGCTTGCGTTCGCGCCGGCCTTCCTTCACCGCGCTATCGACATCCGGCTTTTTCGCCATCCGCTACCCCCGGAACTCACTTCGGGCCGCCCCAAATCGGCCTTGCCGGCTTCCGGCGCCTAAGCGCTGATTCCGGCATTCTCTCCGGTGCTACGATATTTGGAGCCAGCAATCGAGAGCTCCAGAGGATTTTGCCGCGATATCCTGTAAACGCCGGCCGGCGGAATGTTGCGCACCGTACCGCCGATGCGCTTTGCCGTAAGCCCCAGGCTTTCAAGGATCGGTTTCTGCACCGGACAGCGCGGGCCGTAGGTGAACTGATAGAAAGCTCCTCCCGGCTTCATCGTTTCAAAGGCACCACCGACAATGGCCACGACCTTGGAGGGCGGCATGGACAGCAGCGGCAGGCCGCTGATGACGGCGCCGAAAGGCGCGTCATCGAAAAGTCCGCATCGGCTGAGCTGCGCCGCATCCATATGCACCACCCGCGCCGCCGGAAAACGCTCCCGCAGGCGGACAGCGAACTCCTCGCCGAATTCGACGAGTGTCAGCGCACTTTCGGGAATGCCACGCGCCAGCAGCGCCCGCGTGAATACGCCGGTGCCCGGACCGAGTTCGAGGATCGGACCATCGAACGGCTCGATCTCCTGGGTCATCAGCCTTGCCAGCCTCTCACCGGAGGGCGCCACAGCCGCAACACGCAGGGGATCGCTGACCCAGGAGCGGAAGAACTGCACAAAATCAGCGCATGAGGTCTTTGTCGTCATTCCGCAAATCCAATCTTCGGTCACATAATTTTATGAGGGCCGAACAGCGTGGCAATTCGAAGGCATGCCACGCCATTAGACCGTCGAAAGTCATTGATATGCAAGCATCATCGCATATTTTGCACTTACATATTTTCATTTATTGCAAACTTGCATTTAGTGTAGAAATTACCAGATACAATGGGCAATGCCAAAATCTCTTCACAGGAGCTCCGCAATGCCAGACTGGACAATAAAAGATATTCCGCCGCAGACGGGCCGCATCGCAGTCATTACCGGCGCCAACAGCGGCATCGGCTACGAGGCAGCAAAGGCTCTGGCAGGCGCCGGCGCAAAGGTCATCATCGCCTCACGAAACGAGGCCAGGGCCAATGAGGCACTCGCCAGGATCCGTGCGGCGACACCGGGCGCAGACGTGACATTCGAAGCGCTCGATCTTGCCAGCCTCGATTCCGTCGCGCGCACGGCAACCCGCATCGGCGATAGACTGCCGCATATCGATCTGCTCATCAACAATGCCGGTGTCATGGCCATCCCGGACCGGCATGAGACCGAAGATGGTTTCGAAATGCAGATGGGCGCCAATTATATAGGCCATTTCGCCTGGACGATGCGGCTGTTGCCAAAGGTTTCTGCGGCGGAAAATCCGCGAGTGGTCACGGTGAGCAGCCTGGCGCATCGCAACGGCAGGATCAATTTCGACGATCTGCAGTGGCGCAAGCGCTATCGTCCCTGGCCCGCCTATTGCCAATCGAAGCTGGCAACGCTGCTGTTCAGTCTGGAACTCGATCGCATCGCCCGCGCCGAAGGCTGGAAGCTGAAAAGCGTTGCCGCTCATCCCGGCTATGCCGCGACCGGCCTGCAGACCACGGGTCCGCGCATGGGCCGTGATCGGGCCGGCAGCCTCGAAATCGCGACAAAATTGCTAGGCCCGTTTCTATCGCATACGGCAGCAGCCGGCGCCCTCCCGACCCTCTTTGCAGCCACCTCGCCTGCGGCGGAGGGCGGCGCCATGTATGGCCCGAACGGTTTCTATGAGCTCAAGGGCCCGCCGGTGCGTGCCAAGATTGCCGCTCATGCCCGTGATCAGGCGGTCTGGCGTCGGTTGTGGGACATCTCCGAACAGTTGACCGGTTGAAGACACGCCTTCCCGCGACGGTCTGAAAAAAATCCCCCTCCGCGAAACGGAGAGGGATTTCGATCTATTTCGTATTACGGGCTGACGCACTGGCGGCGCGGCCCCTTGCTGGGCTGATAGGTATTGTCCGACGCACGATAGGTCTTGTAGCGGCTTGCACACCAGCGGACATGCGCACTGCCGCGCGGCGGCTGCGAAACGGCTCCGCCAATGATCGCGCCGGCGGTGAAGGCGGCCATGGGATACCACCAGCCATCATGACGCCGATAGCCCGGACGGTGATAGCGATAGCCGCGATGGCCATGCCAATAACCCGGGCGATGATGCGGACGGTGGTGAGGACGATAATGCGGACGGTGACGCCCGCGATAGTGCCTGTTGTGGTGGCGATATTGAACTTCGGTCAGGCCAGCGGGCTGATTGTCGGTTTGCTGGATTGCCGGCTGGATCAGCGGCTGAATCGGTGCAGCGGCCGCGGGGTCGAAAGACGTTACCGCAAGCAGGGCGCTCAGGGCAGTCACGGTTACGGTTGTCAGGAATCGTTTCACAGCTCTTCTCCTCCTATCGAGTCGTAATACTGATGAACAACGCGCAATGATTGAAAATCTTTCACAATATTATTGCTTGCGCAAGTACATGCCGCACGATAGGTATATAGATAGGAAGCCTATCTATCTAGATGTGAACGAGTCTATCGATGAGCAAAGCCGACCGTCATCACGGAATCGAGGAAGCCTACGCGCTGGCCGAGGTGCTGCGTCCCGCCCTCCATCGCCTGCATCGACAATTGCGGCGCGAGAGCGACGAGGCCGGACTGTCGCCGCTGCATGCCTTGTTGCTCGTCGCCATCATGCGCCAGCCGGGCATCGGCGTTGCCGAATTGGCGCGGATGGAGAAGCTGCGCGGACCGACGATTTCAGGGCATGTGAAAGCCATGGAGCGGGATGGCCTCATCGCCCGTTCGGAACCGGACCCGAGCGACCGGCGCCGCAATGGTCTGGTGGCGACGGAGAAAGGTGAGGACATCATCCGCAGCCTGAAACGGCGGAGAACCGACTGGCTCGCCTCCGAACTCGCCAAACTGTCGCCGCAGCAGCGTGACGCCATTCGTGCCGCAATCGAACCGCTCATGGAGATCGGACAATGAATACCGCTCGCCCGAATGTTGTCCCACCATCCGCTCCGGCGGCAGGCGACCCGCCCGATCGTCGCGAGATCCGCGCCGTCATCCTCGGACTGATGATCGTTCTCGGCCTCGGCGCCATAGACCAGAGCATCGTCGCGACGGCGCTGCCGCGTATCGTCAGCGATCTCGGCGGGCTGACGCACCTCTCCTGGGTGGTCAGCGCCTATGTGCTCGCCTCAACCAGCACCATGCCGCTCTATGGCAAGCTCAGCGACCAATATGGCCGCAAGCCGATGATCTATGCGGCGATCCTCATCTTCCTTCTCGGCTCGGTGCTGAGCGGCATGGCGCAGACGCTGCCGCAGCTCATCATCTTCCGGGCGATCCAGGGTATCGGCGCCGGGGGATTGCTGCCGCTGGCCCAGATCATCATCGGCGATATCGTGCCGCCAGCCAGACGCGGCCGCAATCAAGGTTCGATCGCAGCCGTCTTCGCCATCTGCAGCGTCATCGGCCCGATCGCCGGTGGCGTCATCACCGATCTCCTGTCATGGCACTGGATCTTCTACGTCAACCTGCCGATCGGCGCCGTCGCGCTCGTTATGATCGGCCGGGCGCTGAAGCGGCCACATCAGGCGCGCAGCCGCCGCATCGACTATCTCGGCGCGGCGCTGCTGACCAGCTGCACGACCAGCTTCCTGCTGGTTCTGGCCCTCGGCGGTAACGAATGGGCCTGGAATTCGCCTGAGATTTTCGGGCTTTCCGCCCTTGCACTCGTTCTCTTCGTCTTTTTTATCCTGCACATCCGGCGCGAACCAGAGCCGGTGCTGCCGCCCGATCTCTTCCGCAACCGGCTCTTCGTCGTCGCCTGCACCGTGCTCGCCCTGACCTTCATGGGAATGCTGGGCGCAAGCCTCTTCTTTCCGCTGTTCTTTCAGATGGTCATGGGGGTCAGCCCATCGCATTCCGGCCTGCTTACCGGCCCGCTGATGATCGGCGTCGTCATCTCCTCCATGGTCAACGGTCGGGTGCTGCTGCATCGCTTCGGGCGCTACAAGCCGGCGCAGCTCTGCGGTCTCAGCCTCGCAACCGCTGCCTTCGCCGTACTCGCCTGGGCGGCCGCCACCAGTCAGGGCTTCTGGATCATCGAGCCGACGGTCTTTGCACTCGGCCTCGGTCTTGGCCTCGTCATGCCCACAATGACGATCGCGGTGCAGAATGCCCTGCCCCTAGCCCATCGCGGCGTGGGAACGGCGACGCTCGCCTTCTTCCGCTCGCTCGGCGGCCTTATCGGCGTTACCGGCTCCGGCGCCATTCTTGCCTATCGCGTTCAGAATGCCAGCGGCGCGCTGGATGGGATGCATGTATCGTCCTTGACCGAGGCTGGCATGAAACAGCTCGCTACGGCCTCTCCCGAGGCTCATGCCGCCGCGATAGCACTCTATCGTCACGCGATCGCCATGACCTTCGCAACGGGAACAGCCATCGTGGCGCTGGCGCTGATCGTGCTGCTGTTCTTGCCGGAATTGCCGCTGAAGACGGATCATGGGCAGGAAACGAAGCGGCAGGGGTGAGCGGCGTGCGAAGCAATTGCAGTCACCTAGGAATAAGCCCGGCTTAAGCCAGCCCAGCCCCCGAAAAGGCGCAGATTCGTAACGCGAGAGGGCCATGTTCCCTGTCTAGATGAGTGCGCAAACAGCGCGCCGTGCAGGATGAAATTGGGAACACGTGTGTTATAATCACGGCCTTGTGATCAAAGAATGTACCCGGAGAGAGAAGTATTAAGCCTCCGGTTTCTCTTGTTGGGACGAAGGGGTGCCGAAAGTGCAGCCGAGACAACTGAGACGGCGGTCTTAAGCGGTCGGTACGACGCGTTCTGACGCTCCTTCGCGGGAACATTTGCGGGGTTATCCAATGCCGCTTGTTTACAGACCTGCCCGTGCGGACGACTTTGCCGCAACCGATGCTCTGGTGGTTGCCAGTATCAACGATCTTACCGTTCGCCATGGTTTCGGCCCCATGGCGACGGCGAGCCCTCCCCACTTTCAGCTGTTTTCGCTCAAGGATGATCCGGATGGACTATGGGTTGCCGACGATGGCGGAAAAATTCTCGGCTTCGCCTGGAGCTGGGTTTGCGGCAATGTCTGGTTCCTCGCCCAGCTGTTCGTCGATCCCGCCCGGCAGGGCCAGGGCATCGGGAATGAGCTCTTGGAGAGAACCGTGGAGCATGCCCGCAAATCAGGAGCGGTTCACAAGGCACTCATTACGTTCACGTTCAATCGTGTCTCGCAGGGCCTTTACATGCGGCATGGCCTCTTTCCCAAGATGCCCATTTACCTTTTCAGCGTCGAGCGCGAACGGCTGAAGCAAACATTGCCGGAACCGTCATTGCGCGCCATCGCACTCGATATCAGCGCGGCGGCGATAGAAAATCTGGCCAAGATCGATTCCCATGCCATAGGCGTCTCGCGGGAGAAGCATCATCGCTATCTGCTCGACGACCCATCGACCACGGGCTTTTTGCTCTGTGCTGGCGATGATATTGTCGGCTATGGCTATATCAGCCCCAGCGGACACATCGGCCCCCTCGCGGTCACGCGGCCCGATTTTCTTCATGATGCCTTTGTGGCCGCATTGAAGCTGGCGGCAGATGGCTCTGCCGAGAAGATATCAGCATTCCTGCCGGGCACATGCGACAGCGCCTTGAGCCTTGCGGTCAATCAAGGCATGCGGATCACCTTTCCGATGCTATTGATGGCATCACCCGGCTATGGCGACTGGACTCAATATCTGCCGCGGAATCCAGGCTTTATGTGACCAGGCTAAGGCATGAAAGCCTAACTTATTTTCTATTGGCATGAAGGCGGAGAAAATGGCGCACCCGAAGAGATTCGAACTCCTGACCCCCAGATTCGTAGTCTGGTGCTCTATCCAGCTGAGCTACGGGTGCGTGGCCGAAACGGAAGAAACCGTTGGCGTGGGCGGTTCTCTAAAGCCTCCCTTGAGGGAATGCAAGTGGATTTCTGAAAAAGATCGCGATTTTCGTGCATATTGACGCCAAGCAGCTGAAAACAATCAGTTTTCTTGGAGGCTTCTGCTGCGATAGTCATCGAGGGATACCGGGCGGTCGGGAATTTCGATGC
Source organism: Martinezella dioscoreae (assembly GCF_009176305.1). Taxonomy (GTDB): domain Bacteria; phylum Pseudomonadota; class Alphaproteobacteria; order Rhizobiales; family Rhizobiaceae; genus Rhizobium; species Rhizobium dioscoreae. The sequence continues at coordinate 866,264 of NZ_BLAJ01000003.1, forward strand.
GAAACTGCGTGCCGGCCGCCGGTTTTTCGACGAGCGCAATGGTGCCGCCATGGGCAAGGACGAGTTCACGGGCGATTGCCAGGCCAAGGCCGGTGCCGCCCGAGCGGGCTGAACCACGGAAAGCCGTGAACAGGTTCTCTCGCGCCTTTTGCGGCATGCCCGGCCCCGTATCGTCGACGGTAATGCTGACGACACTGCCGATTCGATGCGCCGAAACCGTGATCCGCCTGACGCTGTCGGGCTCCGCCTCGCCGAAAGCGATCAGCGCCTGATGGGCGTTGCGGCAAAGATTATGAATGACGCGGAACAGCTGCTCGCTGTCGGCATCGACCTCCAGGTCGGGGCTGAGCTGTTCGATGAACTCGATGCCGCTATCCGGATCGATCGCCAGAATATCGCGGACCTCCTCGACAAGCTCGAATATGCGAATCTTGCGCCGGCGCGGCGCCGATTCGGAGGTCTGGCCAAAGGAAAGAACTTCGGTCGTATAGCCGACGGCACGATCGATGGTGCGCAGCAGCTTCGGGGCGAAGCGCTTGACCATCGGGTCATCGACATCGACCAGGCGGTCCGACATCAGCTGCGCGGCCGAGAGAATATTGCGCATGTCATGGTTGATCTTCGACACGGCAAGGCCGAGGGCGGCAAGATTTTTCTGTTGCTTCAGCGTCTTCTGCAGCTGCGATTGCATCGAGGCCAAATGGCGTCCGGCAACAGCAAGCTCATCGCCGCCCTTGTCGGGAACGAGAACGCGGCCGGGATCCTCCGGATCATCGGAATAGGCCTGCATGCTGTCCGTCAGCCGGCGGATGGGACGAATCATCATGCGGTTGATCGCAAAGAAGATCAGTGTTGCGGTGAACAGCGAGATGAGGATGGACACGAAGAAGACGCTGGTCGAATAGGCAAGCATCGCATTGCGGAGACGTGTATCCTTCAGCACAACCTCGATACCGGTGTTGGCATCGCCGCCGACGGGGCCGAACACGCGGATGATGCGATTGCCGCCGAACAGCAGCGTATCGAGCGCATCCTTGATGGCGGTGAGCTGCGACACGTCGCTGAGATCGTATTTCTCATCGACAGAGGCTGGCATCTCGGCCGTCGCCAGCAGGCGCGACGTGCCGTCCTTGCGCAGGACGATGGCCCGCGTGCCAGTCGCCATCAGCGTCTCCTTTTGCAGAGCACGCGGCAACTCGGCCGGCTGCAGGCCGTCGATGACGATGGCGGCGGCGGCGGCGGTGTTCAGCCGATCCTCCAGCCATCGCAGCCGCATGTTGGCGACCGACGGCACGAAGATCAGCACTTCCGCCAACGAAATGAAAACGACGGTGAGAATGAGAAGCTTGCCGGAGAGGCCGCCGAAAATGCCTGTGGGACGGCAAAGCTGGGACAGGCGGCGTTTTTCAACCTTGCCGTCCTTTACGGCACCCTTATCCTGCCCACTGTCCATTTCAATTGTCCCGCTTCGCCGCAAAGCGATCTGATGCGACCTGATCGAAACTAGATAATAGGCGATTGTCGGCTTTTTTCCAATCGGCTCCGGATTTTGACGCAAGACCAAGGCCGGCAACGACGCCCAAGCGCCGCAGCCAGCCTCATATCGGTGAGATCAGATCGGCAGGATCAGAACTCTTCCCAGCCCTGCGCAGCGGCAGCCGGAGCAAGCGCTCCTCCGCCAAATGCAGTCGCGACTCTGTCGATCATGCGGCGTGCCGGTGAGGCGGCCGGGCGATGCGTCTCGGGGCGCGCTGGAACGGGAGCGGAAACATTGGCTGCGTCGACCTTGAAGCGCGAAACGAGGTGGACAAGCCCATCCGCCTCGGCTGCCAATCGATGGGTCGCGGCGGAAGTCTCCTCGACCATGGCGGCGTTGCGCTGTGTGACTTCGTCCATCTGGTTGACGGCGTTGTTGACCTCGGACAGGCCAGTAGCCTGCTCGCGCGCCGCCGTTGCGATCGAGTGTATGTGGTCGTTGATCTTGAGGACACGCGCTTCGATGGACGACAGCGCCTCGCCGGTCGCCTGCACAAGCTTGACGCCGATCTGCACCTCGCCACCGGACTTACCGATCAAGGCCTTGATATCCTTGGCAGCTGTTGCGGAGCGCTGCGCAAGCTCGCGTACTTCCTGGGCAACTACCGCGAAGCCCTTGCCTGCTTCGCCGGCACGTGCGGCCTCGACGCCCGCATTCAATGCCAGAAGATTGGTCTGGAAGGCGATATCGTCGATCACGCCGATGATCTGGCTGATCTCGCCCGATGCCTGCTCGATGCGTCCCATGGCGTCGATGGCATTGCGAACGACCGTGCCGGAACGGGCCGCATCGTCCTTGGCCTCGCTCACCATGACACTGGCTTCGCGCGCCCGCTCCGTGGAATTCTGCACGACGGAGGTGATCTGATCGAGCGCCGCCGAGGTCTCCTCCAGGGCGGCCGCCTGCTGTTCGGTGCGCTTGGAGAGGTCGTCGCTGGCGTGGCGGAGCTCGTTGGTGTTGGAGTTGATCGAACCAGTGGTCGCGCGTACCTCGCTCATGGTGCTCTTCAGCGTCGCAAGCGTCGTATTGACGTTCTGCTGCAGCTCGGCAAAGGCGCCCTGGAATTCGCCCTTCATCGCCTGGGTCAGATCTCCGTCAGCCAGGCTTGCAATGACGCGGCGGACCTCGCCGATTCCCGTGTCGACGCTGATCAGGAGCTCGTTGACGTTGCGCGCGAAGCGGTTGAGATTGACGTCACCGTAGTCCTTCTCGATGCGCTGGCTGAAATCGCCGGCTGCCGCGGCAGAAACTGCGAGAGACATGCTCGATTGAAGCTCGTCGCTCTTGGCGCGCATGGCTGTTTCTTCGGCATTCATGCGGCGCACGGCATTGCCGTTTTCCTTGAAGACGTCGACGGCCGCGGCCATCTCGCCGATTTCGTCCCGGCGGCCGGCAAACGGCACCTCGATATCGAACTGGCCGTTGGCGACATTCTTTATCGCATCCGTCACCTTGCGGATCGGGCGGCTCAGGTGGACGGTTCCGATATAGGCTCCGAGGCCGACGCCCGCCACGATACCGGCGATCATGATGCCGAGGACGACCCACAAGACGTTGCTATGAAAAGCTGCAATCTCGGCTTCGGCTTTCGCCAGCTCCGCCTTGTCGGTCTGGACGATCGCATCGATCTCGGCCTGGAAAGCCTTGCGGTTGGCGCGGTTCGCCTCGTTGTTGCCCTGCTTGCCGGCGGCGTCCGGGCCATCGGTCACGCCGAGCCTGGCCGTTTCCGTGCGAAAGACGCGGAACTCCTGGGCGCGGGCCTGCAGCTTGGTGAATTCGGGCTTCTGCGTCTCCGGCACCAGAGGCGCCCAGCTCGTCAGCACCTTGTCGATTTCGTCGAGATCGGCCATCAGCCCATCGGCAAAGGGTTTGGAATCCTTTGCCGCGGCAGCGGCATAGATGCCGCGCGCCTCCATGACCACTGCGGTCACGTAGCGATTCAGGCGCTCGCCCATGTAAGCGCGGCTCGCCGTCTGCTCATAGCTCTGTAATTTCTGGTCATATTGATGCAATGCATAGAGGGCAGTGGCGCCAATCAGAAGCGCCGCCCCGGCCATGACAGATACAAGCAGATTTATTTTGCCGCGAATTTTCACAATACCCCTCCGGCGCAGATCCCATCCCCCATAAATCGATGGGTTTTACGACATAGAGCTAGATATCGGCTAAAATCATTAACGTTATATTGAAGTATTTTAAATCTAAACGTACGGCATTCCTAACTATACTTTCCATATATTTTAGAATATCCTCAATCTATATTTAAAGTTGCGCACACATTCCGGCGAGCATTGCCGCCCAAGCACGTTGCCGCGGCCGATTGGCGCGAATTTGCCTGATTTCGAGGAATCTGCGCTCCTATAATTGACTTCCGGGGCCTTGATCCGTATAAGCCCGCGCACGTCCGGTCATGGAGCCTGCTTTTGCGGGCCAAGTCCGTTCGCCATAATCAACAACGCTCCTTGCTATTCAAAGCAAAGCTCAAGAAGGGCCGCACTCCGCGGTGTTTAAATAAATGAAGCGTACCTACCAACCATCCAAGCTTGTCCGCAAGCGTCGTCACGGCTTCCGTGCGCGTATGGCCACCAAGGGCGGCCGTGCGGTTCTTTCCGCTCGCCGTAACCGCGGCCGCAAGCGTCTTTCGGCCTAAGGGCCGAAGTGCCCGATAATCCAGGATGGCGGGCAAATTGACGAATGAACGACCCAAAAAGACTGTCGGGCGGCTGAAAAGCCGGCCGCAGTTTCTTGCAGTCCGCGAAGGCGAGAAGCGCAGAGGCAGCTTCTTTCTCATCGAAATGCTGGATCGCAAGACCGCCGACGCCGAACCCCGCGTCGGTTTTACCGTCACCAAAAAACATGGCAACGCGGTGGAGCGCAACCGCATGCGGCGCAGGCTGAAAGAAGCCGTGCGGCTTCACGCCGGATTTGCAATGCAGCCCGGACACGACTATGTGGTTGTCGCGCGACGCGAGGTGCTGACCGCGCCTTTCGAAAAACTGGCGAGCGAACTCGTAAGCCGCATCGAAACCAGGCCGAAACACCGGCGGTCGGAAAAGGACCGCTCCAGGAAAGTATGATGGAAAACAACCGCAATTACTTCATTGCAATTGCACTGTCTGTGCTGATTGTTCTCGGCTGGCAGTTTTTCTACATGAACCCGCGCCTTGAAGCGCAGCGTCAGGCCGAGCAAGCCGCCAAGCAGCACCAGCAGGCGCAGCAGGCCCAGACGACGCAGCCAGCTCCCGCGGGCACTGCGGTCAACGGTTCGCTGCCGGCGAATGGCCAGACGACCTCGGCGGTCCTCACCCGTGACCAGTCCGTCGAAAAGACCGCATCCGCGCGCGTTGTCATCGATACGCCGGCCCTTGCCGGCTCCATCAACCTGGAAGGCGCTCGCCTCGACGATCTCCGTCTGAAGGCCTATCACGAGACGGTCGACAAGAGCAGCCCGATCATCACCCTGTTCAGCCCGGCCGACACCAAGGACGGCTATTTCACCGAACTCGGCTATGTTGGCAGCGATGCGACCGGCGCAGTCCCAGGCCCTTCGACCCTGTGGAAGCTCACGAGCGGCGACAAGCTGACCGACAAGACGCCGGTGACACTGTCCTACACCAATGACAAGGGCATCACCTTCAGCCGCACGATCTCCGTCGACGATCGCTATATGTTCACGATCACCGACAAGATCGCCAACGCCAGCCAGGCGCCGATTGCACTGTCGAGCTATGGCCGCGTCACCCGCTACAACAAGCCCGAGACGCCTTCCGCCTACGTCCTGCATGAAGGCTTCATCGGCGTTATCGGCGATGACGGCCTGATCGAGACCAAGTACGCGTCTACCGAAAAGGAAGCCACAACGCCTGCCAAGGCGACCGGCGGCTGGCTCGGCATGACAGACAAGTATTGGGCTGCAACCATCGTGCCGCCGCAGTCGACCGCTTATGATGCCCGCTTCTCGCACTTCGCGGATGGCACGCCGCGTTACCAGGCAGACTACAAGCAGGATGCGATCACGGTTGCCCCCGGTCAGTCGATCGACCTGAAGAACCTCGTCTTCGCCGGCGCCAAGGAAGTTCCTGTCATCGACCGCTATGAGACCAGCTATTCGATCCCGCGCTTCGACCGCCTGATCGACTGGGGCTGGTTCTATTTCATCACCAAGCCGATGTTCAAGCTGATGGATTTCTTCTTCCGCTACTTCGGCAATTTCGGCGTCGCCATCCTCTGCACCACCATCGTCGTCAAGGCGCTCTTCTTCCCGCTTGCCAGCCGGCAATATGCCTCCATGGCGAACATGAAGCGCGTGCAGCCGAAGATGGAGGAACTGAAGGCCAAATTCGGCGACGACCGCATGGCCCTGCAGCAGGCGACCATGCAGCTCTACAAGGAAGAGAAGATCAATCCGATCGCGGGTTGCTGGCCGGTGCTCTTGCAGATCCCGATCTTCTTCTCGCTCTACAAGGTGATCTACATCACCATCGAAATGCGCCATGCGCCGTTCTTCGGCTGGATCCAGGATCTTTCGGCTCCGGACCCGACCTCGATCGTCAATCTGTTCGGCCTGCTGCCGTTCGCGGCTCCGACCTTCCTGCATCTCGGCGTCTGGCCGCTGATCATGGGCATCACCATGTTCCTGCAGATGCGCATGAATCCGACGCCTCCCGATCCGACCCAGGCGATGATCTTCAACTGGATGCCGCTGGTATTCATGTTCATGCTGGCAAGCTTCCCGGCCGGACTCGTGATCTACTGGGCCTGGAACAACACGCTCTCGGTCATCCAGCAGTCGATCATCATGAAGCGCCATGGCGTGAAGGTGGAGCTCTTCGACAATCTGAAGGGCCTCTTCAAACGAAAACCGGCACCATCGAAATGACGACAAAAGCCCTGCTTCGGTGGGGCTTTTTCTTTATCCGGCGGAGGTGCGATCGACGCGACCTCCAGCACCGATACGCCGCCCATAATGGTCATCGCAATGCTGCGATGGAAGATAGCGCAACGATGGAAAGCCCGCCGAGAGCGGCCGTGACGGCGAGTGACGGCGTAATGCCGATATTCTCCATCGCGAAGGCCAGAGCGAACGGGGCAAGAGCTGAAAGGATCAGCCGCGCCGCCATCATCTTCCCCTGAAGCTTCCCGTAGTCATCACTGCCGAAAAGATGCAGAGGCAGCGTGCCAGTGACGATGCTGAGGAGGCCGTTGCCCATGCCGAAGATTATCGCGAAGGCCATGGCACCGGGCACGGAGGGAGCCGAAAGCAGAAGCACCAGCAGCCCGCCCGGAATCAGCGTCGAAGCAATCACGGCCAGATGGAGTGCTGGCAGGTTCTTGCCGAACACCATATTGGTGAGGCGGCTGCCGACCTGCGATGGGCCGAAGAGCGTCCCTACGAGAACCGCGGTCGCACTAAGACCAAGGCCGGACAGCAGCGGCACCAGATGCACCAGAACAGCCGAACTGACCAGCGACATCAGCGAAAAACCCGTAACCATGATTGCAAAGCCAAGGCGACGGCGAGCAGGTGGCAACACACCCTCTACGCGCCGAGCTACGGTCGATGCCTTCACCCCGCGCGAGACTCCCTGATGCGACAACCAGGCGTGGATTGGCAGGCAGATACAGAGGTTGAGCACGGCGAAAGCCAAATAGACGTTCTGCCATGTGAGATGCGCATGAAGTGCCGTGGTCATCGGCCAGAAGATTGTCGAGGCGAATCCGCCGATCAGCGTCAGATAGGTAATACTGCGGGAGGCGACCTGCGGTCGGATTTGCACGAGCAGCGCAAAGGCCGCGCCATACTGGACCAGGTTGGCGGAAGCTTCGATCGCAACAAGTGCAGCGACATAGGCTGCCTTGTTGGGTGCAAAGGCACAGGCGGCCAGGGCGACAGCCGCCATGAGGGAGCCGATCGTCATCACCCGGGCGGCGCCGAGCCTGTCGAACAGCACGCCGCGCCATGGTGCGGTAAGGCCGCCGATCAGAAGCGCAGCCGACAGCGCGCCGAAAACCCATTCGCTCGACCATGCATACTGCGCGACCATATCGGGCGCGAGGATGCTGAAGCTGTAGTAGAGAGTGCCGTACCCGATGATCTGCGTGATGCCGAGCGCGAGCACGGCAAGAAGAGGCACCCGTTCAGACAAGGCGCTTGCCGTCAGCATCGAGAACCTGCTCGCCATCTTCCTTGGCGAACGGGCCTTTATGCGTATCGGGCAGGATATCCAGGACGACTTCCGAAGGCCGAGCCAGACGCGTGCCCATGGGCGTGACGACGAACGGGCGGTTAATCAGGATCGGATCCTTCAACATGGCATCGAGCAACTGGGCATCGGTCAGGTCCGGATTGTCGAGGCCGAGTTCGGCATAGGGCGTGCCATTTTGGCGGATCGCCTGCCGGACAGTCAAACCCGCATCGGCTATCATCTTGATGAGATCATCGCGACTTGGGGGATTGCTCAGATATTCGATGACGGTGGGCTCGATGCCGGCATTACGGATCATCGCCAGCGTGTTGCGCGAGGTGCCGCAGTCTGGATTGTGGTAGATCGTGACATCCATGGTCATGGGGCAAGTTCCGTTTCAGCGAGAGTTTGAGGATTGCGGGCTTCCATCAGCAGCCAGCTCGCGAGCAACACCGCCAGCAATGCGCCGAGGATTTCCGCGACGATGAAACCCGGCAGATCGACAGGACGGATGCCGGCGAAGGTGTTCGTCAGCGAGCGGGCGATTGCGACAGCCGGATTGGCGAAAGAGGTGGAAGCGGTGAACCAATAGGCAGCCGTGATGTAGAGGCCGACCAGCCACGCCACGGCGTCGGCGCGAAACCGCAGGCCGGCGAGGATGACGAAGACAAGGCCGAAGGTGGCCGTCACCTCGGCCAGCCATTGCGCGCCGCCGCTGCGAATGGTGGTCGAGGCCTGCAGCAACGGCAGTTCGAACATGGCATGCGCAAGGATCGTTCCGAAAATCCCGCCAAGGATCTGGGCGACCACATAGCCCAAAGCCGACATCGCGGTGAGCTCGCGCCGTATCGCAAAGACCAGCGATACGACCGGGTTGAAGTGAGCGCCGGATATCGGCCCCAGGACGGTGATCAGCACGACGAGGATCGCACCCGTAGGCAGCGTATTCGCGAGCAGCGCAAGCGCCGTATCGGTCGTCAGCCTGTCCGCCATGATGCCCGAACCGACCACCGTCGTGACCAGAAGACCCGTGCCCAAGGCCTCCGAGACAAGACGGCGCGAAAGCGGAAAAAATGTCATGGTTTCAGGCCCGAGATCAGCATATTCATGGAACGTTTCTCGCAGCTGGTACGCAGCAGGCAGCGACTTGCGTCGCCGGCGCGCAGACCTCCGGGTGCCCCGCGCAGCAGTCTTCCATCAGGAAGCGGACGAGACCTCCGAGCACATGGTAGTTGGCGGTGTAGACGATAGAGCGGGATTCCCGTTGCTGGCCAATGAGGCCGGCCCGATCCAGTTCCTTCAGATGGAACGAGACATTCGAGGGCGATACGCCGAGCTTCTCCGCAATCGCGCCCGCAGCCATGCCGTTAGGACCGGCAACGACGAGCATGCGGACGATCTGCAGGCGGGTCTCCTGAGAGAGAGCGCCGAACGAAGCGAGGGCTTGACCTTCATCCATATTTCAATAATCCTTGAAACGTTGAAATATGGAGTACCTCAAATGAGTGCGATCGACAAGACCCCAGCTTCGGATATCAGCATCGGCCTTCTGCTTGAGACCTTGGCCGCTTCCCGCGATCTGCCCCTTGTATTCCGCTATAACGGACGGCCGGTGAGGCCAGGCTATCATGTCACAGAAGTCAAAGCCGGGCAGTTTTCGGCACTGGACTGCGGGGCCAATCCGGAAACATGGGCGGAGATTTTCGTGCAGCTTTGGGATATCGACGAAGGCAACCGCACGCATATGCCAGCGGGCAAATTCGCCGCTATCATCCGCAAAGTTTCCGAGCACGTGCAGCTCGACGGTTCCGCAAGGCTGACCTTTGAGGTAAGCGACGGGGTGCAGCCGATGCAGCTCTACTGCGCATCGACTCCCGCTATCGGCAACGGCGCGGTGCATGTCAACCTCATTCCCCGCGCAGCTAGCTGCAAGCCGCGTGACCGGTGGCTGGTCGCGCAAGCTCAAGCGGCGGCTTGCTGTGGCCCAGCAAATGCCGTCACGTGTTGCGGTTAGCCATTACCGACTCTTTGAGGCGGCATCGAAGCTCGGCGGCACGAAGCCAAATGCCGATCCAAACTTGACTTTCGCGGATAAAACCTCGAAGCCAATCCACTCATTCAAGCAAAAGACTGAGTAAATGGCAGATCAGACGACAAAAGACGACAAGCCGCTTTTCGGGCGTCCGTGGATTTTCATCCGTGGCGTGCCGTCGATGAAATTTCTGCCGCCGGAAGGGCCGCCGGAAATTGCTTTTGCCGGCCGCTCCAATGTCGGCAAGTCGTCGCTGATCAATGCCCTGGTCGGGCATAAGGGCCTGGCGCGTACCTCGAATACGCCGGGGCGCACGCAGGAGCTCAACTATTTCGTTCCCGACGGCTTTTCCGGCGAGGGCGGCGATCTGCCGCCGATGGCTCTGGTCGATATGCCGGGCTACGGCTATGCCGAAGCGCCGAAGGATCAGGTCGACGCCTGGACGAAGCTAGTCTTCGACTATCTGCGCGGGCGCACGACGCTGAAGCGCGTCTATGTGCTGATCGACAGCCGCCACGGTATCAAGAAGAACGATGCGGAGGTCCTGGACCTTCTCGACAAAGCTGCCGTTTCCTATCAGATCGTGCTGACCAAGACCGACAAGATCAAGGAAGCAGGCATACCGAAGCTGCTAGCCGATACCGCTGAAAAAATCCGCAAGCGCCCCGCCGCTTATCCCGGCATCCTCGCCACCTCATCGGAAAAAGGCGCTGGCCTTCAGGAATTGCGCGAGGCCATTGGCCTGACGGTCGGCATCCAGGTCTGAAGACCGACCGGTCAAGTGAGGCCGCCGCCCCCAACCCCGCATAAGGCGACGGCGGCCGTGTTGCCGCTAAGGATTACATCTTCGGCAACAACACCTTGTCGACGACATGAATCACACCGTTCGACTGCTTGACGTCGGCGATGCTGATATGGGCAATGCTGCCGGCTTCGTCGGTCAACGTCAGCTTGCCGCCCTTGTCCACGGCCTTGATCGTGCAGCCGCCGACCGTCTTCAGATCGTATTCGCCGCCCTTGCTCATTGCCCATTTCTTGATGGCGGCGGCCATGTCATCACCGGCGACGACGTGGCAGGTCAGCACCTTGACCAGCTTCTCCTTGTTCTCGGGCTTCAGCAGGGTTTCGACCGTGCCTGCTGGCAGCTGCTTGAAGGCTTCATTGGTCGGAGCAAAGACGGTGAATGGGCCTTTGCCTTCGAGGGTATCGACGAGGCCGGCCGCCTTGACGGCTGCGACCAGGGTCGTGTGATCCTTGGAATTGACGGCATTCTGGATGATGTTCTTGCTGGCATACATCGCAGCACCGCCCACCATCGGGTCCTTGGCATAGGCTAGGCTGCTTGCGGCCGACAGGATTGCGGCAGCGGCGGCAATGCGAAACACAGTCTTGATCATAACGTACCTCTTCCTCTCTGTTGCCCCGATCAGGCCGGGTCGAAAGAAGATACGGAGCATGCTGTCAGGGAGTTTCAGCCGCGATCGTTTTTCGGGAGGCGAAATTCCTCAGGGCAAATGGATCGTGCCGGAAGCAACCACATCGCCCGTTGGTTTGCCGGTCGGCGAGCCGCCAAAGGGCTCGACACTGACGGCGATGATGGCGCCTTCAGTCAATTTGGCGTGAAGTTCCGGCGACAAGACGATTTCCCCATCGCCGGTCGGTGGCAGTATGCCCAGCGCCTCGGCGGGATCGCTGCCGCGAATCAGCCAGAGCTCCAGCGATTTCTCCTCGGGTTTGCCGGCGGCGACCGGCGTAATTTTCAGGCGCCCATTGGCGACGTCGTAATTGGCGAGGAGATTGAAGGGACTGTTCTGGCCGGAAAGGGATGCGGTGAGCTGCTTGCCCGGGCTCGTGCGCAAGCCGCCTTCATTCGTGATGGCGAAGACGAGTACGCCGGCCGCCAAGAACAGCGAGCCCAAGGCGACCGAGCGCCACAGCATCAGCGAATTCCAGAGATGGGCGCCGAACGCCGCTTCGCCGAAAATCCGCTTTTCGATCTTCGGAAATACGGCGGCCGCAGGCGTCACCGCCTCATATTCCTCGTTGAATTCCGAGAGATTCTGCTCCCAGCGGCTGACGATTGCGGCGAACTGCCGGTCGCTGCGCATGCGGCGCTCGACCTTCTGCCGGTCTTCCAGGGAAAGCACGCCAAGCACATATTCTCCGGCCAGGACTTCATCGCGGGAGCGGCCTCCCTTGCTTTGATCGGGCGTACTCATCGGTCCATGCACTCTCTCAGTCTGATTAGGCTTCGGCGCAGCCAGGTGCGCATAGTATTCAATGGCACAGCGTGTTGGTCGGCGAGCTCCTGGTAGCTCAAGCCCTCGACATAGGCGCTGCGAACAGCCCGCGCACGATCAGCTTCCAACTCTTCCATGCACCTGTCAATCCGCCTTCCCTCTCCCTTCACGATTGCTTGCTCTTCGGGGCCGGGTTCCAGGTCGGCGAGATCGTAAGCGCTGTCTATTTCGTCAGCTACGGGCTTGCGGGCACGGACGAAATCGATGGCGCGATTGCGCGCGATCGTCATCAGCCAGGCCATTGCCGGCCCTTCCGCAACAGCAAATTGCTCGGCCCGCTGCCAGACCTTGATATAGACCTCCTGCAAAACCTCTTCAGCATCCGCCTTGTTGCCAACGATGCGCAGGCAAACACCGAGAAGTTTCGGGCTGGTACGCTTGTAGAGTACGGCAAAGGCTTTCTGGTCGCGCATGGCAATGCGGCCGATCAGCGCTTCCGTCTCCTCGCTCGCCATCCAAATCCCCGGGGTACAACGCCTGCACCATCTTTAGAAGAAAACTCCGCCTCGGCAAACGCATCCGCACCATCAATTTCGGCGACGCTAATGTGACATAGCGTCAACGAAAGTGCAGCGCGATCTTTCAGATGCACTTTTCGCGCTTTAGGTCTTTGGTTTTTCGCATATCGTTGTCGCAAAACCGCTGAACACCTTTGCGCGACATGCTTTAATCCCGAGATCATTATTCCCTCTGTCAAAAACTTGAGATAAAAGGCCGCGATCAATTTCGAAGGGTGCACCATGTCCGAAGCCCAAAGCGAACTCCAAGCCAACCTGCTCGCACAGGCGCTGCCCTATATGCAGCGTTACGAAAACAAGACCATCGTCGTGAAATATGGTGGTCATGCCATGGGCAATGTCGAACTTGGCAAGGCCTTTGCGGCCGATATCGCGCTCCTGAAGCAGTCCGGCGTCAATCCGATCGTCGTCCATGGCGGCGGCCCGCAGATCGGCGCCATGCTGACGAAGATGGGCATCGAATCGAAGTTCGAAGGCGGCTTGCGGGTCACCGACCAGAAGACGGTCGAGATCGTCGAAATGGTGCTCGCCGGCTCGATCAACAAGGAAATCGTCGCGCTGATCAACCAAACCGGTGAATGGGCGATCGGCCTTTGCGGCAAGGACGGCAACATGGTCTTCGCCGAAAAGGCGCGCAAGACCATCAAGGACCCCGATTCCAACATTGAACGCGTACTCGATCTCGGTTTCGTCGGCGAAGTGGTCGAAGTCGATCGCACGCTGCTCGATCTGCTTGCCAAGTCCGAGATGATTCCGGTCATTGCCCCGGTCGCCCCCGGCCGCGACGGCGCGACCTATAACATCAACGCCGATACCTTTGCCGGCGCGATCGCAGGTGCGCTCAGTGCCACGCGCCTGCTTTTCCTCACGGATGTTCCCGGCGTCCTCGACAAGCAGGGCCAGCTCATCAAGGAATTGTCCGTAGCCCAGGCCCATGCGCTGATTGCCGACGGCACTATTTCCGGCGGCATGATTCCGAAGGTCGAAACCTGCATCGACGCCATCAAGGCCGGTGTTCAGGGCGTCGTTATCCTCAACGGCAAGACGGCCCATTCCGTGCTGCTCGAGATCTTCACCGAGCGCGGTGCGGGCACGTTGATCGTTCCCTGATAGGGCACACTCATTGAGAAAATTCAGGCGCTCCGCAAACGAGATTGCGAGGCACCGAGGGGCTCGTCAGGACGGCCGATAGATCGCTTCGGCCTCGCTTTTCAGCATTCCCATGACCGAACGATAGGGAGCCGGCCCATAGCTGATGCGGCTGACACCCAGCCTTGCCATGGTCTCATTGTCCGGCGTGGTCGGCCGCACCATGATGTTAACAGGCAAAGGCGAGCGTTCGCAGAGGGCGCCGATCAGATCCGGTTCGACCAGGCCCGGCGCGAAGAAACCGCTGGCACCGGCCTCGGCAAAAGCATCGGCGCGCTGAAAGGCATCGTCCAGCAGCAGCTGATGATGCGCCGTATCGCTTTCCTGCAGGAAAAGATCGGTACGAGCGTTGATGAACAAGGGCATTTCCCGGCGATCGGCCATCTCGCGAATGGCGCGGATGCGTGCTGCCTGCGTTTCGATAGGATGAACGCCCTGGCCGCCGATCACCTGATCTTCGAAATTGATGCCGATGGCGCCGTGATCCATGATCTTTTCGACATTGGCGGCGACTTCCTCAGGCTCGACGGCATAACCGCCCTCGAAATCGACCGACAGGGGCAACGGGCTCGTCACCGAAATCAGCCTGGCGGTCACCGCCAGCAGCGATAGCGGGATTGCTTGGCCGTCTCCGAAACCATTGGCAGCGGCGACCGACCAACTCCCCGTTGCCAGCGCCTTGGCGCCCGCCTCCGTGACCGCCTTGGCAGAACCCGCATCCCAAATATTGAAAAGGATCAGCGGCTCACCTTTCTTGTGCAGCCGCGCGAATTCTTGCGCCTTTTCCACCTGACTCATCGCATCCCCTCCGAAAAGTCCGGCCGGGTGATTTCTCCTCCGCGACCCAAAAGAGCGTAAGCTCTCCCTCACATGGCAAATAGAGTAAAACCCCGGAAATCAATGGTAAAATCATAGCCGGCATTAGATCGCACGGCAATCTCCCCAAAATGGTTGAGATGCGGCAGCATGAATATTTCCCTTCCCTCGTCCGGAGCGGGCGTGCCATAAGACAGGCATGAGCCAGACAAAAACACTATCCGAGCCAGCCGATTTCTCCCACATCCGTGATTGGGTATTCGATCTCGACAACACGCTCTATCCGCATCATGTCGATCTCTTCGCGCAGATCGATAAGAACATGACGGCTTACGTCTCCACCCTTCTGAACATGGAGCGCGAAGAGGCCCGCAAGCTGCAGAAGCAATATTATCTCGATCACGGCACGACACTGCAGGGTTTGATGATCCATCACGGCATCGACCCCAACGACTTCCTGGAGAAAGCGCACGCGATCGACTATTCGGCGCTGACGCCGCAGCCGGAGCTCGCCGCCGCCATCAAGGCACTGCCGGGACGCAAGTTCATCTTCACCAATGGCAGCGTCAAACACGCCCAGGCGACGGCCGGTGCACTCGGCATCCTCGATGGCTTCGACGATATTTTCGATATCGTCGCGGCTGACTATGTGCCGAAGCCTGCCGGCAGCACTTACGACAAATTCATGAGCCTTCATCGTGTCGATACGAACAGAGCGGCCATGTTCGAGGACCTGCCGCGCAATCTCACGGTACCCAAAGCGCTCGGCATGAAGACGGTACTTCTTGTACCGCAAAATCTCGAGACGACGGTCGTCGAATGGTGGGAACGGACCACCGGCGAAGACGACCACATCGACTACGTGACCGACGACCTCACTACCTTTCTGAAAGCGCTGGTTTAACTGTTCATTAGGACGTGGTTACCAAAGTTTCATGCGCCTTACAGAGGTTTAATTGGTCGTTTTCGACCGCCAGCCGTATCGTTTGACCATTCCTCGACACGAAAGGAAAAACGATGAACGGGAAAAAACTTCTTCTGGCCGGACTTTCCGTAACCCTGCTTCTCGGCGGTGCCGCACAGGTGGCGCTCGCTGCTTCGCGTGACGGCGATGGTGGGGGCAGGCATCATCATCACGGCCGCTGGCACAGACCGCATATTTCGCCAGAAGTCCTTTACGTGCGCATGCTGAAGGAATTCGGCAATCCCGGTGACACGAAGCTCACCAAGGATGAGGTCAAGGCTGGCGTCGACAAGATCTTCGACCAGATCGACGTCAACCACGACGGTGAGATCACCCCCGGCGAATATCGCGCCTACCGCCAGGAGCAGATGAAGCAGTGGCGAGCCGAGCATGCCAAAGCCGATGATAATCAGGCTCAAAATGGCCAGGCTTCGGGCGGCGATCAGTCCCCGGGTAATCAGACCCAAGACAATCAGGCGCAGAGCAATCAGGCTCCGGCCGACCAGTCCAAGAGCGATCAGGCTCAAAACGACAATGACAACGACAAGGGTGGCGAAGCCCATCGCCATCACAGACCGCATGGCCGCTTCATGCACGAAGCTATGGTCTTCCGCTTTGCCGATACCGATCAAAGCGGCCAGATCAGCAAGAAGGAGGCCGAAGACGCCATGAACAAGCTCTTCGACCGGCTGGATCGCAATCATGATGGTGTCGTCAACCTTGACGACATGCCGGGCCGCCCGCTGCTCTAAGCCGATCGCTCCGGCAACAAACCCATGAACAAAGGCCCGCCCTCGCCCAAGCGACGGCGGGCTTTTCGTTATCAGTGCCCGTTGTCGTGGTGGCCGTTGTCGTGCTCGTAGAAATCGGCGACGATCTTCCAGGCCTCGTCGGCGGTATCGACGAAGCTGATGAGGTTCACATCGTCCGGCGCGATGGTGCCGAACTCCGCCAGCGCATCGAAATTGATGATGCTGCGCCAGAACTTTTCACCAAAGAGAATGAGCGGCAGGCGCTCCATGCGGCCGGTCTGGATGAGCGTCAGGCATTCGAACAGTTCGTCGAGCGTGCCGAAGCCGCCCGGGAACACCGCGATCGCCTTAGCTCGCACCATGAAGTGCATCTTGCGGATCGCGAAATAATGGAAGTTGAAGCTGAGTTCCGGCGTCACATAGGCGTTCGGCGCCTGCTCGTGCGGCAACACAATGTTGAGGCCGATCGAGGGCGCGCCTTCTTCTGCCGCACCGCGATTGCCCGCTTCCATCACGCCAGGGCCGCCGCCGGTGACGACGACGTACTCATGGAAGTCGAAGCCGGCGGAATAGCGCGAGCAGAGTCGGGCGAACTTGCGCGCCTCCTCGTAATAGACCGATGCGGCTTCGAGATTGGCGCGCTGCACGTCATTGCGAGCAGCCCAGGCATTGGTGCCGGGGGCGGGAATACGTGCGCCGCCGAACATCACGACAGTCGACTTGATGCCGCGCTCGGTCAGCGACATTTCGGTCTTCAGCAATTCCAGCTGCAGGCGGATGGGCCGCAATTCCTCACGGCAGAGGAAATCCTCATCTGCATAGGCAAGCCGGTAGGATGGCGACATCGACTGCGGCGTGCGCGGCACCGACTCGGCCCGCTGCTTGTCCGCCGAGCTCGTCTTCAACGGGTCCCAAACCCCGTCCTTGCGCCTCAGCCTGCCGTTCTTCGCCTTGCTCATCTATTCATGCCTTTCAAATCGATCATGACGGGCAGTTTCCGTCCGCGAACGGAAATAGCCAAGCTCTTGCATATGCCCCTACAACGCCTTGAATCCAAGCTCAATCGGCGCGGAAAAGACATTCCATTTTCGGCATGCATGCTATAGGACCAATCGACCGCATCCGGAGCTTTATCCGGAAAACACGATAGGCCCTGACGTTGTAAGGAATTCCCATGAGCGCTACCGATCTCGCCTCCCTCGAAAAGTCCATCGAGGCTGCCTTCGACAATCGCGACAATGTGAACACGTCGACGCGCGGCGAAGTCCGCGATGCCGTCGAAACGGCGCTCAATCTCCTCGATAGCGGCAAGGTTCGCGTGGCCGAACGTGGTGCCGATGGCAACTGGACCGTCAACCAGTGGCTCAAGAAAGCGGTTCTGCTCTCCTTCCGCCTCAACGACATGAAGATCGTCGAAGGTGGCTCCGGCGGCGCCACCTGGTGGGACAAGGTTCCCTCGAAGTTCGAAGGCTGGGGTGAGAACCGCTTCCGCGAAGCGGGTTTCCGCGCCGTGCCGAACGCAGTCGTACGTCATTCCGCCTATATCGCCCCCAACGCCATCCTGATGCCGTCCTTCGTCAATCTCGGCGCTTATGTCGGCGAAGGCACCATGGTCGACACCTGGGCGACGGTCGGCTCCTGCGCTCAGATCGGCAAACATGTGCATCTTTCCGGCGGCGTCGGCATCGGCGGCGTGCTGGAGCCGATGCAGGCCGGCCCGACCATCATCGAAGACAATTGCTTCATCGGCGCCCGCTCCGAAGTCGTCGAAGGCTGCATTATCCGCGAAGGCTCCGTGCTTGGCATGGGCGTGTTCATCGGCAAGTCCACCAAGATCGTCGATCGCGCCACCGGCGAGATCACCTATGGCGAAGTTCCGCCATATTCGGTCGTCGTCGCCGGCGCGCTGCCGAGCGGCAACACCATGGCAAACGGCCAACCGGCCCCGAGCCTCTATTGCGCCGTCATCGTCAAGCGCGTCGATGAAAAGACCCGCTCGAAGACCGGCATCAACGAGCTGCTGCGCGACTAATCTCGCAAAATTTCGGAAGCGCGGTTGCTATATCGCGCTTCCCTCATGCTTGCCGGGTGAGCATGCCTGTGCGATTGCTGGAATCGCGGCAAAGATTTTCGAGTCGTCCCCGATCCTTTGCCATCGCTTTGCCATTTCCCGCCGGATAAGTTGCCTCCGATGACCGTTACCAATCCCATTACGAACCTGCAGACCCTGATCCGCTGCGCCTCCGTCACCCCGGCCGAAGGCGGCGCGCTGACCGCGCTTGCCGATATGCTGCAGCCACTCGGCTTCAAGATCGATCGCATGACGGCGAGCGAGGCGGGAACGCCCGATATCGAAAATCTCTATGCGCGGCTCGGCACGGACGGACCGCATCTGATGTTTGCCGGGCATACGGATGTGGTGCCGGTCGGCGATGCCGCTTCGTGGAGCCACCCGCCCTTTGCCGCTGAAATCGCCGATGGCGAGCTTTTCGGCCGTGGCGCCGTCGACATGAAGGGCGGCATTGCCTGCTTCGTGGCGGCGGTTGCGCGTCATATCGAGAAGCATGGCAAACCCGCCGGCTCTATCTCCTTCTTGATCACCGGCGACGAAGAAGGACCCGCGATCAACGGCACGGTCAAGCTGCTGCAATGGGCGGCCGAGCGCGGCGAGACATGGGATGCCTCGCTCGTCGGCGAACCGACCAATCCTGACCGGCTCGGCGACATGATCAAGATCGGCCGCCGCGGCTCGATTTCCGGCACTATCACCGTCCAAGGCGTTCAGGGCCATGCCGCCTATCCGCACCTTGCCGACAACCCGGTGCGCAGCATCATCAAGCTGACGGAAGCGCTGCTCGATCCACCCTTCGATGCCGGCACGGACAATTTCCAGCCGTCGAACCTCGAAGTGACGACGATCGACGTCGGCAATACCGCCACCAATATCATTCCCGCCAAGGCGACTGCTGCCTTCAACATCCGATTCAACGACACCTGGACCGCCGATACGCTGAAGGCGGAAATCCTGGCACGCCTGGATGCGGCCGCCGCCGACGAGACGCTGCGGCCCGGGCGTCCGCCGGCGAAATACGACATCGTCTGGTCGGAGCGCCCGAGCCAAGTCTTCCTGACGCGAAACAATGCGCTGATTGCCTCGCTCTCCTCTGCCATCGAAAACATCACCGGTCAAAGGCCGGCGCTGTCGACCACCGGCGGTACGTCCGATGCCCGCTTCATCAAAGACTACTGCCCCGTCGTAGAATTCGGGCTTGTCGGCCAGACCATGCATATGATTGACGAGCGTGTGGCGCTCTCGGATCTCGAAACGCTGACCGGGATCTACCAGACCTTCATCCAGCGCTGGTTCGAGAATGCCGAGCTTTAAGGAAGTCCAATACTACCTGTCCGGCCTGTGGCTGCTGATCCGGATGGATGCACGCGGCTTCCAGTATCTGGACATATCGGACCGCGGCATGATGCGTTCCTTCTGGGCAATTCTCTGGTGCTTGCCGTCGATCGGCATTTCATGGCTGTGGTGGCAGAAGGCCTATTTAACTGCCATGCCGCCGGAGACATCGACGGGCCTTGCTTTCTTTCTGCGCCTGGCCTTGGTCGAATTTGCGAACTGGTTGATCCCGCTCGTGCTTGCTGGCGTGTTGCTGCTGATTTTTCGCTTCGGCGACAAGTTCACGCCGATCGTTGTCGTCGTGAACTGGCTTGGCGTGCCGACATCCTACCTCAATGCGCTGCTCATCGCCTTGATCGCCTTCGTTCCCGGGTCCAGCGGGTTGGCGGCGCTGCTGTGGCTGGCACTGATGATGGCGATCATCTTTTCGCTGGCGCGCATGCTCAGAATGATCTGCGGTACGCATCCGCTCTTCATCGGCACGCTGACGCTGGTGCTGCTCATTCCGACCATGCTGCTGACGGACTTCCTGCAGCGCTTCCTCGGCGTCTATCCGCCGGGCTGAGGCAGTCGCGTTCTAGCGGTTGACGACCTCACCATCTTCCTTGGTCAAAGGGCCGATGTCCGGGTTCGGCAGGATATCGAGCAGGAGTTCGGAGGGGCGGCAGAGACGCACGCCTTTCTCCGTCACCATGATCGGGCGGTTGATCAGGATCGGGTGCTCGATCATCCCGTCAAGCAGCTGATCGTCGGTGAGATCGGGATTGCCAAGACCGAGTTCGTCATAGGGCGTTCCCTTTTGGCGGAGAAGATCACGAACCGTCAGGCCCATGGCGGCAATGAGCTCCACCAGCCGTTCGCCGCTGGGCGGCGTTTTCAGATATTCGATAACGACGGGTTCTTCGCCGGACTGGCGGATCATCGCCAGCGTGTTGCGCAATGTGCCGCGGGCTGGATTATGATAGATCGTCACCGTCATCGATATCCTGCACTTCGCTGCCGTCCGAGCCGGCACCGTCACGATAATCCACCTGCATGAAATAGAGCCCATCCGGCGGGGCGACAGGGCCGCAGGCCTTGCGATCCCTGGCTTCCAGTGCCGCGCGCACATCCTCCGGTGTCCATTTGCCCTCGCCCGCAAGCTTCAGCGTACCGGCGAATGAGCGGATCTGATTGTGCAGGAAGCTTTGCGCGGTGGCGCGGATCTCGATCAGTTCGCCGCTGCGCGTCACGTCCAGCCGGTCGAGCGTGCGCACCGGGCTGTTTGCCTGGCAATGCGCGGAGCGAAAGGTGGTGAAATCATGCCGTCCCACAAGGGTCTGCGCCGCGGCATGCATGATCTCATGATCCATATCCTTCGGCACCCACCATGCACGGCCGGCTTCCAGTGCAAGCGGCGCACGGCGGGCGATGATACGATAGAGATAGTGGCGGCGGATGGCCGAGAAGCGTGCATCGAAGCTTTGGTCGACCTCGACGATATCGAGAATGGCAATGCGGTCACCGGCCATCCTCAGATGGGCATTGAGCGCATTGCGCAGCGTATAGACCTTCCACTCCTTGGAAAGATCGGCATGCATGACCTGCCCCATGGCATGGACGCCTGAATCGGTGCGCCCTGCGCCGCGGATCGAAACGGTTTCGCCAGTCAAGGACAGGATGGCGCCTTCGATCGCGCCCTGCACAGAGGGACCGTTTTCCTGCCGCTGCCAGCCGACATAGGGAATGCCGTCATATTCGACGGTCATTTTGTAACGCGGCATCAGGCTTGCTCCGAGGCGAGCACGGTGCCCAGCGAGATCGGCGTGCCGCGCAGGAAATCCGCCGCCGCCAAAGGCTTGCCGCCGGCCTTCTGCAACTTCGTGAGCCTGATGGCGCCGGAGGCGCAGGCAATGACGAGATCCTCTGTCAGCACCTGGCCAGGCGCTCCATTACCATCGGCCAATTCCGAACCCAGCACCTTGATGCGTTCGGGGCGGCCGGCGATTTCGGCTTCGAACCAGGCGCCGGGAAAAGGCGACAGGCCGCGAATGTGATTATGGACATCGGCTGCCGGCCTGCCGAAATCGATGCGCGTTTCGCCTTTGTTGATCTTTGCAGCATAAAGAACGCCTTCGGACGGCTGCGCGGTCAGTGGCAGTTCATCGTGCTCCAGCTTATTCATGGCCTCGGCCATGGCTTTTGCGCCGACGAGCATCAGCTTGTCATGCAGTTCACCCGCGGTCATGGCGTCCCCGATCTCGACTTCGCGTGTCAGCGCGACCGGGCCGGTATCCAGCCCCTTGTCCATCTTCATGACCATCATGCCGGTTTTTTTGTCGCCGGCCATGATCGCCCGTTGGATAGGGGCTGCCCCGCGCCAGCGCGGCAGTAGGGAGGCATGGCCGTTGTAGCAGCCGAGACGCGTGCCCGACAGAATTGCCTCCGGCAGCAACAGGCCATAGGCGACGACGACGGCGACATCCGCGTTCAGATCGCGAAAGCGCTGGCGCTCGTCCGGATCCTTGAAGTTGACGGGCGTGAAGACCGGCAGGCCCAACAGCTCAGCCGCTTGATGCACCGGCGATTTCTGCAGATCCAACCCTCGCCGGCCGCCGGGACGCGGCGGCTGTGTATAAACAGCACGAATCTTGTGACCGGCATCGATCAGGGACCGCAATGTCGGCACGGAGAATTCGGGCGTTCCCATAAAGATGATGTTGAGCGACATGCGATCCATCCGGCTAAGATATCAAGTTTCGAATGACCCGGCAGTGACGGCACGCGCCATTGGGGTCAGACGCTAGCCGCCTTCAAACGGGTTTATGAGCTTGAGATCAAGCCCCTCGAAGTCTTTTGTGTTGCGCGTGGCCAATGTCGCGCCGTTCGCAAGGCAGATGGCGGCGATCATGGCGTCCTTCGTTTCCATCCTTCGCCCAATCTTGTGGCGCTGAGCGGAGATTACTCCGTATTGATGGGCAGCATTGCTCGAAAATCCCAGAACGCGGCCCGAAAACTCTGCCTCTATCGCGTCCAGCTCCGCAATCAACGCCGCCTTGCGCTTCCCGTCAGCCAGGAGCTCCAGTCCGAACCTGATCTCGCCGATGGTGATGGTTGTCAGAAAAACGGCCTCGATGGCGACGCTATCAAGCCAGGACAATATGCGTTCACTATGCAGCCGCCCTTGCAGCTCCGATACGACATTCGTGTCCAGAACGATCATGCGCACGCCACGGGGCTAGTCGAAATGGGGCGGTTCGCGATCCGGCGCATTTCGAAACGTGTTGATCGCCTCAATTTCTTCTTCGCTCAGCTTTTCTACGCCGAGAACAGCTCTCAATCGCTGCCCCGCCGACTCGCTTCCATCCCGCTCGCGCCCGAGCGACTGACGCAGCAGTTCGATCGCCTCATCCGAGAGGCTGCGGCCATGCCTGCTGGCATTGGCCTGCAACTGCTTCTTCAAGCTGTCCTCGATGCCGCGCAACAACAGATCGCCCATTCGCGCCTCCATTTGATATCAATGATATCATAGGCATCTCAGGCCGATCTTTCAATGGCCGGGGACTATAGAGCCTTCGACTTGGCGGCCTTGGTGAACTTCTTGATGACCATGTCGCGCTTCAAGCGCGAGATATAGTCGATGAAAAGCACGCCGTTCAGGTGGTCGATCTCATGCTGCACGCAGGTCGCCAGCAGACCATCGGCCTCGGTGAGCTGCTCCTTGCCGTCGCGGTCCAGATGCTTGACGGTGACGCGTGCCGGGCGCTCCACCTCGGCGTAGTAATCCGGAATCGAGAGGCAGCCTTCCTCGTAAACTGAACGTTCGTCCGAAGACGCGACGATCTCCGGATTGATGAACACCAGCGGCTTCTTCTCTTCGCCCTCGCGCGCGACATCGATGACGAGCATGCGGCGGGGGACGCCGATCTGGATCGCCGCAAGGCCGATGCCCGGCGCGTCATACATGGTTTCCAGCATGTCGTCGGCGAGGCGCTGAATTTCGGTATCGATCTGCTCGATAGGCTTCGAAGCCTGGCGGAGCAGCGGGTCGGGCAAAATGATAAGTGGCTTGATCGTCATGACGTTTCCCATAACGCATCTTGTTGTGCGATGGAATCGCCAAGATGGCGGTGAGGCAGTGTTTTTTCAACGGCAGCGATCCAAACGGCCACGGATGGCCTCGAAATTTTGTTCACGGTTTGATCTGGATATTCACAACGATTTTGCTATGCTTGCGCGAAGAACTTCATCAGCGCGCCAGGTTTCATGTCTTTCATCATCTTCGGCCAAGCCATTTCCACGGTCCAGCTTCTGACCGGCCTCGTTTTCCTGCTTGCGATCGCAGTCATCGTCCTTTTCGTCCGCGGCAGGGCGCAGGCGGAGGACGATGAGCTCGATGCCGAGCATACGATGGCGGCGCTGCTGCGGTCGCAGGCGGAGATGCAGGGACGGCTTGCCACCATGGCGGAAGTCTTCGGCTCCAGACAGGCCGAGCTCAATCAGGCCATCGGCCAGCGTCTCGACGGGATGTCGCAGCGGATGACGGCGACCATCGGCGAGCAGACGCGCGCGACCCATGAGAATCTGCGCCGCCTGCAGGAAAGGCTCGCCGTCATCGATGCCGCGCAGACCAATATCCAGACATTGGCAAAGGATGTCGTCGGCCTGCAGGCCATCCTTTCCAACAAGCAGACGCGTGGCGCCTTCGGCCAGGCACGCATGGAAACCATCATCGCCGATGGACTGCCGATGGGCGCCTATGCATTCCAGGCGACGCTATCGAACGGCTCGCGGCCGGACTGCACTGTTCGCATGCCCAATGGCTCGCCGCCGCTCGTCATCGATGCCAAGTTCCCGCTGGAGGCCTGGAACGCCATTCGTGCCGCCGCCAATCCCGATCAAGGCCGGATCGCGGCCCAGCAATTCCGTAGGGATTTGGAGCTGCATATTCGCGACATTGCCGAGAAATACCTCATTCCCGGCGAGACGCAGGATACGGCCTTTCTCTTCGTGCCGTCCGAGTCGATCTTCGCCGAGATCCACGAGAATTTCGAGGCGATCGTGCAGAAGGCCCAGCGCGCCCGCATCGTCATCGTCTCGCCCTCGCTGCTGATGCTGTCGATCCAGGTCATTCAAGCCGTGCTGAAGGATCAGCGCATGCGCGAGCAGGCTCATGTCATCCAGAGCGAAGTGGCGCATCTGATGGACGACCTCTCGCGCCTGGACGAACGCGTGCGCAAGCTACAGGGTCATTTCGCCATGGCGCAGAAGGATGTCGACATGATCGTCACCTCGGCCGACAAGCTGGCGAGACGCGGTGAGCGGATAGAAGCGCTGGAATTCGAGGCCGTGAAAGAGCCCGCCAAGACACGCGCGGAAGAACGGCCCAAGCCGGCCGACAACCGCGCGAGCCAACTCAAGCTCAGGGTGGTTGACGAAGACTGATCGCTTCGGCAGTGTCGCGCCCAATCGATGCATGATCCGAAAAGACAAAGGCAGCCTTCGGGCAGGATCATGCAGACGCAACACCCAGGGCAGGATATCGCATGATCACTATTTTCGGCTCCATCAACATGGACCTCATCGCCACCACGGATCGTTTGCCGAAGCCGGGCGAAACGGTTGCCGGCAACGGCTTTTCCACGGCCGCCGGCGGCAAGGGCGCCAATCAGGCGCTGGCTGCCCGGCGGGCCGGCGCGACAGTGCGCATGAGCGGTGCCGTCGGCAATGACGGCTTTGCGGAACCCGCGCTGGACCTGCTTCAGACGGCAGGCACGGATCTTTCCACTGTCCGGCGGGTGTCCGAGCCGACCGGTACCGCTCTCATTCTCGTCGGCGGCGACGGCGAGAACATGATCGCAGTCGTTCCCGGTGCCAACGGCACGAACACGGCCGAAGACGCAACAGCCGCCGTGGCGGCCCTGAACCCCGGCGATACGTTGATGCTGCAGTTTGAGATCCCGGTCGCAGCCGTCGAAACCGCGCTCAACGCCGCGAAGGCAAAGGGCGTGCGCACAGTGCTCAATCTTGCTCCTCTGATCCCGGAGGCTGCCCGCCTCGGCCGCCTTGCCGATATCGTCATCGCCAACGAGACCGAATTCGAGAGACTGGCCGGCCAGGACAACATGTCGGCATCCGAGCGCGAGGCTGCCCTCGTTCGCCTGCACGGCGAAACCGGCCAGACGCTAATCGTCACGCTCGGCGGCGACGGCGTCATCGCCATCCGCGACGGCGAGCTTTCTCGCGCCAAGGGTCTCGTGATCGAGCCGGTGGACACCGTCGGTGCCGGCGACACCTTTTGCGGCTATTTTGCCGCAAGCCTCGATCAGGGCCTGGATTTCCACGCCAGCCTGCGCCGTGCCGCCGTTGCCGGTTCGCTGGCCTGCCTGAAGTCGGGCGCACAGCCTTCCATACCGGTTGCCAGCGAAGTCGCCGAAAAGCTTTAAAGCTAAAATTCCATAAGCATTGCGAAGCGCAATTAATTAAATTTTTGCGCTTCCGCATCATTCTCCTCTGGCCTGGCGCGCATGACCTTCCACACGCGGCAGGAATTCTCACGGCGGCTCCATGACAGGGCCATCCTGCGCCGACCTTGCATTCGGATAATGTGTATCCGACGCATCGCTTTTTCGAGGAAATGATGTTCATCTTTCGTATGAAGTCGCTTGCGGCCAAACTCATCTTGGTCACTGGACTGGCGATCGCACTCGTTCTGCTGATTTCCAATTTTCTGCTGATTTCTCAAACCCGCGATCGCGTCGAGACGCTGACGATGGATCAGGCGAATACCGAGGCCAAGTCCATTTCCAATGAGATTGCGGCAAATGTCGGCGAACTGGCGAGCGCCGCCCGCTCCATGGCTGGTATCCTCGGCCGCGGTCACGAAGGTCACACCTTCGATCGCAAAGGCATCATCAATATCCTCAAGGCGAATGTCGAACAGAATGCTTTTGCCTTCGGCAGCTGGTTCTGCGAACAGCTCGGCACCTTCGACGGTAAAACGACGGAGCTTGCCAACAACAAGGATCAGGGTGTCAACGACAAAGGCGCCTTTACACCCTATTGGTCAAAGACCAAGGATGGCGGCATCCAATTCTCCACGTTCGATAACGATTATACCGCTGCCTGGTGGAAGCTCGCCGCCACGAGCGGCAAGGGCGCAATCACCCCGCCCTATATGGCCGAAGGCACAGACGTTCCGACGACCATGAGCTCGATCGCCTACCCCGTCATGTCGGGCGGCAAGCTGATCGGCGTCGCAGGTGTCGACATCTCCCTTGCTTCGCTTTCCACTAAGCTTCAGAAGCTGCAGCCGTTCGGCACCGGCCGCGTGCTGCTCGTTTCGCAGGATAACAAGTGGTTGGTCGCGCCGAACGCGAACCTGCTGATGAAGGACTATAATGGTTCCGGCGCCGACACCATCAAGGCCGCGCTGACCTCCTCGTCCGCAAGCATCCTCAGAAACCTCTCCGAAGACGGTAGCGAAGAATTCGACCGTGTCGTCTATCCCTTCGCCGTTCCCGGCCTGAACGCCACCTGGGTCGTTCTGATCGACGTTCCGCACAGCGCAATTGCAGCGCCGGTCCGGGATCAGACCTATATGATGATCGTCTCCGGCTTCATCGTGCTGGCTGCAGTCATGTTGGCGCTCTATGCCGCCGTGCGCGGCTTCGTTCAGAAGCCACTTGCCGGTCTTGTCGCAAGCGTCAATCGCCTCAGCACCGGCAATTATGCCGAACCGGTCGCCGGCCAGGCCGGCGCAGACGAAGTTGGCTCGGTCGCCAAGGCTCTGGAAGGTTTCCGCTTTGCGCTTGCCGACACCAAGCGTCTCGAAAGTGAAGCCAACGACCAGCGCCTGGCTGCCGAGGGCGAACGCCGCCGCTCGGAGAGCGAACGCAACGAGAGCGTCGCCCTGCAGCGCCATATCGTCAGCATTCTCGGCCAAAGCCTCGCTGAGCTCTCCAAGGGCAACCTCACTCAACGGATCACGGACGATTTCCCCGGCGAATATGCCCAGCTCAAGCAGGACTTCAATGCCGCGCTGGCGAGCCTCGAGGAGACGGTTCATACCGTCAATGTCAGCGTCGGCAATATCGGCAGTGGCACGGGCGAAATCAGCAACAGTGCCTCGGACCTCGCCCGCCGCACCGAACAGCAGGCGGCAAGCCTGGAAGAGACTGCGGCAGCCCTCAACGAGCTGACCGCGCAGGTCAATTCCAGCGCCGAAAATGCACGCACGGCGGCCAGCAGCGTCAATGCCGCATCAGAGGATGCCGAGCATTCCGGCGAGATCGTGCAAAAGGCTATCGCCTCCATGCACGGCATCGAGCAATCGTCGCAGGAGGTGTCGCGCATTATCGGCGTTATCGACGAAATCGCCTTCCAGACCAACCTTCTGGCACTCAATGCCGGCGTGGAAGCGGCCCGTGCCGGAGAGGCCGGCAAAGGCTTTGCCGTTGTCGCGCAGGAAGTGCGCGAGCTGGCCCAGCGCTCGGCCAATGCCGCCAAGGAGATCAAGACTTTGATCAACGCCTCGGCGGGACAGGTCAAGGAAGGCGTCGATCTTGTCGGCCGCACGGGCGATGCCCTTCACAAGATTGCCCAGCAGGTCATGGAGATCAACGGCTTGATCCGTCAGATCTCCGCTTCCGCGAGCGAGCAGGCGATCGGCCTGAAGGAAATCAACTCGGCCATGAACCAGATGGATCAGGTCACTCAGCAGAATGCCGCAATGGTCGAGGAAACCACCGCTTCGAGCGTCGCGCTTGCCGAGGAAGCCCAATCGCTCAGAGCGCTCGTTGCACGCTTCCGCACCGGCCGTGCTGCCCAGGACAACGCCAGCGCATTGCGGGCGACTGCTCAGCAGATGCGGGCTCCGGTTACACCGCGCAGACCGGCAGCGGCCGTTAGTGCACCGGCACGTAAAGCAATTCCGCAGACCCAGGGCGCCAATGCACTCGCCCAGGACGAATGGGAAGAGTTTTGAACTATCGACTAAATGAGATGCAAAAGGCCGCCGGATCGCTCCGGCGGCCTTTTGCATAGATCTTGATCAGATGCGAGCGAAGCGCTCCGTCAGAAGCGCGAAGAAGCCATCGGCATCGACATCGCGCATGACCTTGGCGTTGCGCTTGCGGTCGGTAACGTGCCACCAGTCGACGACGGTCATGCCGACGGTCAGTTCCGATGTCACCTCGATCTCGACATTGCATTCGCGACCCTTGAAGAGCTCAGGCTTCAGAAGGTAGGCGATGACGGTCGGGTCATGCAGCGGACCGCCGTCCGAACCGTATTTCTCGATATCGAAGCGCTCGAAGAATTGCAGCATTTCGACCATGGCGTTGGCAGGCGGCGTGCCGACGGCGGCGATGCGCTCGACGCGATCTTTTCGCGTCAGCAGCTTATGGGTGACATCGAGTGGCATCATGACGATGGGAACGCCCGAACGGAACACGACATCTGCCGCCTCCGGATCGACATAGATGTTGAACTCGGCGGCCGGCGTGATGTTGCCGCCCTCGAAGAAGCCGCCGCCCATCATCACGAGCTCGCGCACGCGGCCGACGATGTCAGGCGCTTTTTGGAAAGCCATTGCGATATTGGTCAGCGGCCCGAGCGTGCAAAGGGTCACGGCGCCTTCCGGTTCCTTGCGCAGCGTGTCGATGATGAAATCGACGGCGTGGCCCGGCTGCAGTTCCATTGTCGGCTCGGACAGTTCGGGGCCATCGAGGCCGGTCTTGCCATGCACATGTTCGGCCGTGACCAGTTTGCGCTTCAGCGGCGCATCAGCGCCGGCAAACACCTTGACGTCGCGGCGATTGCAGAGCTCGCAGACGATGCGGGCGTTGCGGCTGGTCAGCGGCAGCGGCACGTTGCCGGCAACCGTCGTGATGCCGAGCACCTCGATCTCCTCGCGGCTGCCGAAGGCGAGAAAGATCGCCGCAGCGTCATCCTGACCGGGGTCGGTATCGATGATGATTTTTCTAGGTTCGGTCATGTCTTCAACTTTCCTCCGGTGCAGATCGACAGGCTTTGTCGCGGGTCCGGTCCGGCTTTGTCAAGCGCTCGCTCGTCATGTCACAAAACGATTTTTCACCACGGAATTCGATCTCGCAAATGCGAAGACCTCATGGCTTGCACTCGCAGGCGCGTACTCCCATATTAGGGACAACCGGGTGCTGAAGATCAGGTCCGGAACGGTCGCTTGACACCCAGGGACTTTGAGACGATGAGCCGGACGACTCCCTTTGCCAGCCCGCTGCTTCTGGGCTTCGACACTATGGAAAAGACGCTTGAGCGGATTGCCAAGGTCAGCGACGGTTACCCTCCCTATAATATCGAAAGAATGCGCGCGGACCGCCTGTCGGGCGAGCCGGAACGTCTGCGCATCACGCTGGCGGTCGCCGGCTTTTCCGAGGATGAGCTTGATGTCACCACGGAAGAGAACCAGCTGCTGATCCGCGGACGTCAGATGGAGCAGGGCGAGCGCGACTATCTCTACCGGGGCATCGCTGCCCGGCAATTCCAACGTGTTTTCGTCCTTGCCGATGGCATGCAGGTGCTCGGCGCCACGCTGAAGAACGGTCTGCTCTCCGTCGATCTCATTCGGCCGGAACCGGACCGCGTGGTAAAGAAAATTAACATTTCGGTCTCACAGTAGAACAACGGCCTAGAGCCGCATGATTCAGGCCGAATCGGTCTGAAGTCTGAATCGGCTCTAGAATCAAAGAACTAGAGCACGACGTCACCTAAAAGCCGCTCACACTTTTGGTCATCATGCTCTGGAGCCGTTGGTCCCTCATACTGGAGGTACGAGCATGTTGTTAAAAGAAGCCACCGCCCGCCTGACCCAATCCGAACTTGCCAATATCGGCACCGGCGAGGTCGCCTACATCAGAAAAATGGATTGGTCCGAAGTATCCCGCTGCTTCCCGGAAGCGCCCGATATCGATCCGGATGTGGATCTCTGGGCGCTTTTTGGCGCCGACGGCACCCCGATCCTCTTGACGGACAATCGCTCCAGCACCTTCTATCGTGCTGCCGAGGACGAATTGAAGACGGTCAGCTTGCACTGACCATGAGCGTCGCCCGACGGTGAACGTCACCGTCCGCAAGGACCGCATCGAACCGGCCCCAACTGGCAACGCGCGCGCATGATCCAGACCGCCCAACGGCGGTCGTCACGCAGGATAGTGTGAATATTTCAATCTGAAATTCTCGCCCGTCATTGGGCGATCAGACCCTCTTGAAGGTCAGATAGGCCGATGAGCGCCCCTCGCGCCTGGCCTTCGCTTCGTAGCGCGTGCTCGGCCAGCCCTCATAGGGCGTCAGCCAGTCGGCGGCGTTCTGCGCGGTCCACTCGAAGCCGCCATGCGCCTGGCAATGCTGCAGCGTCCAATTGACGTAGGTGTCGATATCGGAGGCGAAGCAGAAGAGCGCGCCGGGCTTCAGGACGCGATGGAAGCGGGCAAGATTCACCCGAGAGACGAAACGGCGCTTCCAGTGCTTCTTCTTCGGCCAGGGATCAGGATAGAGCAGATCGATCTGATCTAGGCAGCCGTCAGGCAGCCAATCCAGTACCTGCGTCGCGTCGTCATTGTAGACGCGAATATTGCGTGCACCCGCGTCGTCGACGCTAGCAAGCAACTTCTGCATCGAGTTGACGAAAGGTTCCACGCCGATGAAGCCGGTCTTTGGCTGCTCCAGCGCCCGGTGAATCAGATGCTCTCCACCGCCGAAACCGATTTCAAGGCGCAGACGCTCGGTCGGCACCGGGAAAAGGTCGTTCAGCGGCTGCGGCGCCGGGGCGGAAAGGTCGACGATGAACTGCGGCAGCAATGCTTCCAGCTTTTCAGCCTGCTGGCCGCGCAAGGCTTTACCCTTGCGCCGGCCGAAGAATGCTTCCGTCGCCCGCGACCGGCGCTCGGTATCGATCATGCGGCTT
This sequence comes from Martinezella dioscoreae, assembly GCF_009176305.1. Taxonomy (GTDB): domain Bacteria; phylum Pseudomonadota; class Alphaproteobacteria; order Rhizobiales; family Rhizobiaceae; genus Rhizobium; species Rhizobium dioscoreae. Next base: position 897,846 of record NZ_BLAJ01000003.1, read on the forward strand.
CCCGGAGCTTTACGGCTTCCTTGAGGGCCTTCACCAGGTCCGTACGCTCCCAGGAGAAGGAGCCGTCACGGCCGGCCTTGCGGCCGAAGTGACCGTAAGCCGAAGTCTTGGCGTAGATCGGCTTGTTGAGGTCGAGGTGGCGGCGGATGCCGGTCGGCGAAAGGTCCATGTTCTTGCGGATGGCCGCTTCGACCTGATCCTCGGTGACGCCCTTGCCCGTGCCGTGCAGGTCGACATAGATCGACAGCGGCTGAGCAACGCCGATGGCGTAGGAGAGCTGGATCGTGCAGCGATCGGAAAGACCGGCGGCAACGACGTTCTTCGCCAGATAGCGGGCCGCATAGGCTGCGGAACGGTCGACCTTGGTCGTGTCCTTGCCGGAGAATGCACCGCCGCCATGCGGGGCTGCGCCGCCATAGGTGTCGACGATGATCTTGCGGCCGGTGAGGCCGGCGTCGCCGTCCGGACCGCCGATGACGAACTTGCCCGTGGGATTGATGTACCACTTGCAATCGGAAGCGATCTTCAGGTCGCCGAGCGCTTCGACGATATAGGGCTCGACAACGGCACGAACCTTCTTCGAATCCCAGCTCTCGTCGAGATGCTGGGTGGAAAGCACGATCGAGGTCACTTCGGACGGCTTGCCGTCGACGTAACGGACCGTCACCTGGCTCTTGGCGTCCGGGCCGAGCTTGGCAACTTCACCATCGCCCTTCTTGCGGGCGGTAGCGAGCAGCTGCAGAATCTTGTGCGAATAGTAGATCGGCGCCGGCATGAGATCAGGCGTTTCCTTGCAGGCGTAGCCGAACATGATGCCCTGGTCGCCAGCACCTTCGTCGCCCTGCTGGTCGGCGGCATTGTCGACGCCCTGGGCGATATCGGCAGATTGCGAATGCAGGAGCACGTCGATGCGGGCCTTCTTCCAGTGGAAGCCGTCCTGCTCGTAGCCGATATCCTTAATGGCGCGGCGTGCGGCAGCCTTGAACTTCGAAGGATTGATGACGTCGTTGCCATCCTTGTCCTTCTTCATCAGGCTCGGCGGCAAACGCACTTCACCGGCGATGACGACGCGATTGGTGGTGGCAAGGGTCTCGCATGCAATGCGCACGGTCCATGGGTTTACGCCGGTCTTTGCAGCCTCGCGGTAAACCAGATCGACGATTTCATCGGAAATGCGGTCACAAACTTTATCCGGGTGACCTTCGGCAACAGACTCACTCGTAAACAGATAATTCGCGCGCATGCGGGATTCCCCTCAAAGAACAAATCTCTGCTTTTGATATTCGTCTCCGCCTCGAAAAACAAGCCGCACAAGGACATAAATATATCTTTATATCCCCGCTCAAGTGATAAAATTTTGCCGTAAATAGCGAAAAGGCGGCCAAAATGACCGCCTCTCGACTTTGTCGGTTTAACCCCGCTTCGAAGGGTTATTCGGCATCCGCCTCGGCCGCGAGCGCCTTGACCAGCTCGACAACCTTGCGTCGGACCTTACCATCGGAAATTTTCACGAAGGCGCGGTTGAGCTGCAATCCTTCGGAAGACGACAGAAAGTCGACGACGTAGTTGGAGCTGGATGCCTCTGCCATGCCGCCCGCACCGGCCGCGTGCTCACCCGGCGCATCCTCGAAAAAGAAGGAAACCGGGACATTGAGGATGCTGGAGATATTCTGGAGGCGGCTGGCGCCAACGCGGTTGGTGCCTTTTTCGTATTTCTGGATTTGTTGAAACGTGATTCCGAGGCTTTCGCCGAGCTTCTCCTGGCTCATGCCAAGCATCGTGCGGCGGAGGCGTATGCGGCTACCGACATGAATGTCGATGGGGTTCGGCTTCTTTTTATTCTCAATCATCATTTTACCCTAACATAGGTTGAATTCAGGACCTGCCACCCGGTACCCTTCACCACCCCTATAACGCCACGTTGCAGCCGACGCCCCCAAGGCCTCCAGTCTACGTTCGAAAGGCGGACATCTAGCACTATGCAATTTTAGGGTTTTTTGGTCAATTCACCCTGAAAATAAAACCCATGCGCGAAATCACGGCAATCATGCCGACTGCTCCGATGATCAACCAAAAGTATGTTTTTCTGGCTTTATCGTCGATGCGCGATACGGTTGCGCCACCCAAAGTGGTATCTATAAAGCCTTGCTGATTATAATCGATACCGGAAAGCACCCGTCCGTGTGCATCAACAAATGCTGAAATGCCGGTATTGGCGCTTCGAATCAACGGCAGCCCCTGCTCCACCGCCCTCACCCTTGCCTGCTGGAAATGCTGGTATGGGCCAGGCGTATCGCCGAACCAGCCGTCGTTCGTGACGTTCAAGATGGCGTCGGCCTGCCAGATCTCCGGAGTCATCTCGTTCGGAAAAATGATCTCGTAACAGATCAGCGGATAGAATTTCAGGCCATCCGGCATGCTCAGCAATTCCCGTTTGGCGGCCGCTGAAAACCCTCCCGGCAGTTCCACGACGTTCTCGATGCCGAGATAGCTCAGAATGTGCTCGAAGGGCACGTATTCGCCGAAGGGGACGAGATGGGTCTTGTCGGACGCACCGATGATCTGTCCGCGACCGTCGATGACATAGATCGAATTGTAATAGCGCGGCTCGACTCCCGGCCCCATGTCTTCGACGCGGACGGCGCCGGTGATCAGGATCTGATCGTCTTCGAGCTGATCGGCAATCCGCGCCAGCGCATCGCGGTTATCGGTAAGGATGAAGGGCACGGCCGTTTCCGGCCAGACAATGATGTCGGGCCGTTTGCCGCCATTGGCAGGCGGCTGGACCGAGAGCGCCAAATGCTTGTCGAAGATGGCGGCACGGTCGGCGGCCGTATCCATCTTGGTTTCCTGGTCGATGGACGGCTGAACGATACGTACCACAGGTGCCGTCTTGGCATCGGCCAACGGCGCTTCCGGCTGGCCCAATGCGTAATAACCATAACCGAAATGAGCGGCGGCGATGAGGACAGCAAGGCCGATCGCCGGCACCCGCCCCTGGCGCGTGCCGAGCAGCGCAGGTGTTGCAAAGACGAAGACGGCAAGCACGGTCACTCCGAGCACGCCGACGACATGCGCCGACTGCATCATCAGCGGAATGGGCATGGCGCCATAGCCGATTGCATTCCAGGGAAAGCCGGTGAAAAGAAAGCTGCGCAGCCATTCCAGGATACCGAAACTGAAGGCAAGCGCGGCGATGCGCCCCATGCCGTCGGACCATAGGATCCGTGCAAGCACGGTCGCGACGCCGTAGAAAACGGCCAGAAAGGCCGGCAGGCCGAGGATTGCCAGCGGCAGCGCCCAGGCGAACTCATCGGCATCGATCAGCAGCGCATGGCCGAGCCACCAGAGGCCAGCGACAAAATAGCCGAAGCCGAACAGCCAGCCGGTGAAGAAGGCGGGCCAGAGACGCCCGAGCAGACCGCTATCCGGGCCGGCAGCAACGCCATCCAGCAGCCAGACGAGCAGCGTGAACGAGACGAACATTGCCGCGAAGAAGCCGAAGGGCGGCAGCGCAAGCACGCCGATGGCACCGGCCAAGACCGTAAGCAACGCACGTTTGAAACCCCAGACGAGGATCACCCTGCCCGAAAGCCATTCCATGCGTCAGCTCCGTCCAATCGCGAATCAATTGGGCGCAGTCTTTCAAAAATGCAGCGATTTGTCCCGCTCTCACGCCATTTATTGGCGGGCGGCGTCACGCTCGGCCCGCGTTTCTTCGGCGATCGTTTCCGGTGCCGGCAAATCGCGCTCCGGCGTACCGGCATCGCCTTCCAGCTTGACGGTCGGGCGGCGACGGGCGGCGTGACGCTTACGCGTGATGCGCACCCGCTTGATGCGGCGCGGATCGGCATCGAGAATATGGAATTCGAAACCGGGAAGCGCCTGCACCACCTCGCCACGCACCGGAATGCGGCCCAGCGCGGAGAAGATCAGGCCGCCGAGCGTGTCCACCTCGTCCACCTGCTCGGCGATGTCGAAATCCGGACCGATCGCGGCTGCGATCTCCTCCAGCTCGACACGGGCGTCGGCTACGAAGACATCCTCGGAGACGCGCTTGAACATGACTTCTTCGTCGTCGTGCTCGTCATCAATATCGCCGACGACCATTTCGACGATGTCCTCATGCGACGCCAGGCCGTCCGTGCCACCGTATTCATCGATCACGAGGGCCATCTGCGTTCGGTTGACCTGCATGCGGCGCAGGAGATCGGAGGCAAGCATCGAAGGCGGCACGAACAGGATCTTGCGGATGATACCAGCCTCGACCAGCGTCTTCTGCAGATCGACCCGCGACAGATCGAAGTTTGGCTTGGCCGAGCGTGCCGGCTTTTCGGCTGCAGGTGCAGCCGTTGCAGCAGCCGCCGTCTTAGCACTGCCGCTGCGGCGCTTGTTGCGGGCCTGTTTGGCGACATAGGACAGCAGGTCGCGGATATGCACCATGCCGCGCGGATCATCGAGCGTGTCGGCATAGACGGGCATGCGCGAGCGGCCGCTTTCCTCGAAGAGGATCATCAGCTCGCCGATGGTGATATTCTGATCCACGGCCTCGATATCAGCACGCGGGACCATGACATCCTCGACGCGCACCTCGCGGAAGCGCAGGATGTTGTGCAGCATTGCACGTTCATCGGGCGAAAAGGCATCATCACCGGCGGCGTTGGTCATCAGCGCGTCGGCAAGGTCCTCGCGCAAGCGGGCGGCGTCCTGCGCCGGGCGCAGAATCCGCGCGGCACGTGCCCAGAATGAAGAGTGGGATCGCTTGCCGTTGCTACTACTGCCTACCTCGTCGGAGGAGGCTGCGTCGGCTCCGTCTTTGGCCTCGGGGGCCGATCTTGTCGTAAAGTCGCTCATTGTTCCTGGTCAGACAGGGTTCAGATCAAATGGGGTCTTGTCCCGCATAGGGATCAGATAGGCCAAGACTAGCCAAAATGCGAGTCTCCAGCCCCTCCATTCTTTCGGCTTCGCTATTATTCATATGGTCGTAGCCGAAGAGATGCAAGAAACCATGCACCATCAAATGCGTCAGATGGTCGTCAAAACTCTTTTCGAGATCCACCGCCTCACGCTCCACCGTCTCCCTAGCGATGATGATATCGCCCAGCATCGGGCCGGGCTTGCCGCCCGGTTCGAGCGGAAAAGCCGGAAAGGACAGAACGTTCGTCGCCTTGTCCTGAGAGCGCCATTCCGCATTGATCTCGCGGATCGAAGCGTCGTCGGTAAAGACCAGCGACAATTCAGGGGCCATTTTTGGAAATGGCTGCTTCTCGTGCTTCTTGAGATAATTTGCAGCTTCGCCCAGCACCCGCTCGGCAAGCGACTGCAATATCTCTTCGGAGGGCCAATCGCCCTCCTCCACGCTGATCTGTATATCGAGCTCGGCCATGATCTTTCGTAACCGCAGATCAGATCTGCGGATCGCTTTCCTCTGCCTTTGCGGCATAGGTGGAATCGTAGGCCCGGACGATGCGCGCCACCAGCGGATGGCGGACGACGTCCGTATCCTTGAAGCGGACGATGGTGATGCCCTCGACGCCATCCAGCAGCTGCAGCGCTTCCACCAGGCCGGACTTGACGCCGCGCGGCAGGTCGATCTGGCTCGGATCGCCGGTCACGATCATCCGCGAGTTCTCGCCGAGGCGCGTCAGAAACATCTTCATCTGCATGGATGTCGTGTTCTGCGCCTCATCGAGGATAACGGCGGCATTGGAGAGCGTGCGGCCACGCATGAAGGCGAGCGGCGCGATCTCAATGACGCCTGCCGTGATAGCACGCTCGACCTTGTCGCCGGGCATCATGTCGTAAAGCGCGTCATAGAGCGGGCGGAGGTATGGATCGACCTTTTCCTTCATGTCGCCAGGCAGGAAGCCGAGCCGCTCGCCGGCTTCGACGGCCGGGCGCGACAGGATGATCTTTTCAACCGCACCGCGCTCCAGAAGCTGGGCGGCGTGCGCGACGGCGAGATAGGTCTTGCCCGTACCGGCAGGTCCGACACCGAGGACGAGCTCGGACCGCTCCAGCGCCCGCATATAGGCATCCTGGGTCGGCGTCCGCGCGATGATCGTCTTCTTGCGCGTTGAAATCTGCGCCATCGTCAACTTGGCTTTTCTCTCCATGGTCGGCAGCGTCAATTGATCGTCGGCGGCAACCGCCATGCGGATTGCCCCTTCCACATCGGAACGCTCTACATTGCCGCCTTTTTGCAGCTTGTCATAGAGATAATCGAGCGTGCGGCGTGCCTGATTGGTGGCCAGCACATCGCCTGTGATGACGACGGAATTGCCGCGAGCACGCGCATCGATGCCGAGGCGCTCCTCAAGCAGCTTCAAATTCTGGTCGAACTGCCCGAAAAGCTCACTGGCGAACCGATTATTCTCGAACGTCAGGGTGAAGTGATTGGCGTCGCTCGCGGTGCGGGGCTGGCGCGATGAAGAAGAAACCAATTCCTGTCCGTTCAAGCGGTGCGGCTCCTTGTGCCCGTCCGGAACCTAGAGCAATTCAGCAAAAAGGCTGTTGGTGCTGGTTCCGGTGATTCGTACGTTAATAATGTCACCGATTTGCGATGCTTTTGCATCAACATTCACAGACTGCAGCCAGGGAGAGCGTCCGATCAACTGGCCCGGCATCCGGCCCGGCTTTTCCAGAAGGATATCCACTGTTTTGCCCACACAGGCCTCGGCAAACGCATGCTGCTGCTTCAGCAACAATGCCTGCAAACGCTCCAGCCGCTCGGTCTTGACCTCTTCGGGCACCTGATCCTTCAATTCCGCGCCGGGTGTGCCCGGCCGCGTGGAATATTTGAACGAGAAGGCCTGTGCATAATTCACCTCCTCGATAAGCTTCAGTGTATCCTCAAAATCCTGGTCTGTCTCCCCCGGGAAGCCGACGATGAAATCGCCCGAAAGAGCGATATCCGGGCGTGCAGTGCGGATCTTCTCGATGAGCGTCAGATATTCCGCGGCCGTATGCCGCCTGTTCATCGCCTTCAGGATGCGGTCGGAGCCCGCCTGAACGGGCAGATGCAGATAGGGCATCAGCGTCCGCAGGTCGCGATGGGCGCCGATGAGGCGGTCGTCCATGTCGCGCGGGTGGCTGGTGGTGTAACGCAGGCGCGCGAGGCCGGGGATCTCGGCGAGACGATAAAGGAGATCGCCGAGGCTCCAAGCCTCGCCCTTCGGGCCAGCGCCATGCCAGGCATTGACGTTCTGGCCGAGCAGCGTGATTTCGCGCACGCCGCCATCGACCAGTTTCTCGGCCTCTTCGACGATCTGCGCGACCGGGCGGGAGACCTCGGAGCCGCGCGTATATGGCACGACACAGAAGGTGCAGAACTTGTCACAGCCTTCCTGCACCGTCAGAAAGGCAGTGACGCCGCGGGCGCGGATCTTCGTCTTTTCGGCGATCGGCAGATGCTCGAACTTGTCCTCGATCGCATATTCCGTGTCGACGACGCGCTGGCCCTCCTTGGCGCGGCGAAGCGCATCCGGCAGGCGATGATACGTTTGCGGGCCGATGACGACATCGACGGCCGGTGCGCGGCGCAGGATTTCTTCGCCTTCGGCCTGGGCAACGCAGCCGGTGACGCCGATCATCATCTCGCGGCCGTCGGCAGCCTTGCGCTTCTTCATTTCGCGCAGGCGGCCAAGCGCGGAATAGACCTTTTCGGCCGCCTTCTCGCGGATGTGGCAGGTGTTCAAAAGGACAAGGTCGGCCTCCTCCATGTCCTCGGTCGGCTCATAGCCGTCGCGGGAAAGCGCATCGCTCATCCGCGTGGAATCATAGACGTTCATCTGGCAACCGTAGGTCTTGATGAAAACCTTGCGGCTGTTGGAGCCATCGCGGGGACCGAGCTGCAAAGCGTCGGCCGCCGGGGCGTCGAGGGTTAGGCTGTCCTTGGTCATGGGCCGCTATGTAGTGGCTTTTGCTTTCGGAGAAAATGAAAAAGTTGGAATCACCTGGAAATCAGGCGATCTCGCGCCCGAGTAGGCGGCCGGCAAGCATATTGCGGATGCGCCTGGCGATGGTGGCGCTGACTTCCTTGCGATTGGTGCCGGCGCGATAATCCACCGCCTCACCGAAGCAGACATCGACATCGATGGCACCGCACTGGATGATACCCTTCAGATGCGGTACGAGCTCGATATCGCCAGGCCATGCCGTCAGCGGGCGATAATAGCGGCCCATGGGCGTTCCATGGACGCGGGTATAGGCGACCGCGACCGGCTGGACATGCACGACGGCATCCGGCGCCTTCGGCAGGGCGGCAGCGGCCGCGCCGAACAGCGAGGACTTGACTTCGAGCAACCGATTGCCGTCCGAGGTAGTTCCTTCAGGGAACAGCACCATGATTTCGCCGTCTGCCATACGGTCGGCGATTTCGTTCACCTGCTCGCCGGTCTTGCGCTTCTGCTCGCGCTCGACGAAGACGCTCTTCTGCCACTGCGCAAAAAGCCCGAAGATCGGCCAGTCCCGTACTTCGGATTTGGCGATGAAGGAGACATCGGCCACTGCTGAAAGCACGAGAATATCGAGCCAGGACGAATGGTTGGAGGCCAGCATGAGAGGCCGGCTCGTCTCCATCTTGCCGATCACATGGATGCGGACACCAAGCCAATAGCAGACGATGCGATGCCAGTAGCGCGGCAGATAGCGCCGGAGCTTCCAGTCAAAGCGCAGGCAGAGGATCTGCAGCGGCAGCATCACCGCGCTGACGACACAAATAACCACGGCGGCACAGCCGATGCGCAGCCAGGTCATCAAATCGCTCGCTCCTGCATGAAAGCCTTCACGTCAACCTTCGTCCTTCTTCAGCGGGATGCCGTAAAGCTCCAGCCGGTGGTCGACGAGTTTGAAGCCGTGTTCGCGGGCGATACGCTCCTGCAGCGCCTCGATCTCCGGCGAGTGGAATTCGATCACTTGACCGCTCTTCAGATCGATCAGATGGTCGTGGTGCTCTTCCGGCACGGTCTCGTAGCGGGAGCGCCCATCGCGGAAATCATGGCGGGCAAGAAGGCCGGCGTCCTCGAACAGCTTGACGGTGCGGTACACCGTGGAGATCGAGATTTTCGCATCCACTTCCACCGAGCGGCGATAGAGCTCCTCGACATCCGGGTGATCGCCGGAGCTCTCGATGATGCGCGCAATGACCCGGCGCTGCTCCGTCATGCGCATGCCGCGCTCGGCGCAAAGCTCCTCTAGGGATTTTACGGCGTCTTCCATCAATCGCTGTCTTCGGTCCAAATGAACTGTGACAAGGGACTAGCGAAGAACGCGGCGCATGACAAGCGCCGTCGATTTTTGTCCGTTTTCGCCGGCATAATAGGCCTTGCGCTCGCCGACCGTCTCGAAACCGAGCTTGCGATAGAGGCCGAGGGCCGGCTGATTGCTGCCGTCGACTTCGAGAAACATAGTTTCGCCGCCGCGATTGCGAGTTTCACGCAACGCCGCCTGCATGAGGCGCCAGCCAAGGCCGGAGCGTCCGAGTTTGGCATTGACGGCGATTGTCAGGATTTCGCCCTCGCCCGCCACATGCCGGGCCAGCACGAAGCCGGGAAGCGCCTTTTTGAGGATGGCATTGGTCTGGCGGGCAACGAAGCCGAAGGTGGTCTCCTGCGAAAGGAGACCCTGAAATTCAGTTTCGTCCCATACCCGCGGGAAGCGTTCGCCATGCAGGAGCGCCACTTCGGCGCAATCCTTCAGTTCCATCGGGACGATTTCGTATTCGGCTTTCAAGGTCAGATAGGATTCGAGCATGTCTATTGCCTGGCAACTGCGTATCCGGCCTGCGGTCTGGCATCGGGTCCGCGAAGATAAAGCGGCTTCGGCTTTTCGCCGGCAGGCTTGCCAGCGCCCAGCCGGGCGACGATGGCAATCGGAAATGCGTCTGGCCGCTCCGCAGGCGGCGCGTCGCTCAACCGGGCGACGGCCGTTCCGGTGACGACGCCATCGAATGCGCCGGCGATTGCCCGCGCTTCGTCGATCGTCACGGCCCGAGCCTCGTCCAGCGGGTTGCCATCGGCATCGAAGCTCTGGAGATAGATCTCCTCGCGCTTGGCATCGATGGCAGCCAGAACCGACTTGCCCGGATTCTGCGCTCTGGCGGTCGCGGCCATGGCCTCGAGGGTCGTGACACCAACCGCTGGAACATTGAGGGAAAGTGCAAAACCGCGCGCGGCTGCAACGCCAATGCGGATGCCGGTGAAGGAACCGGGGCCGACAGTCACGACAACACGCTCAATGGCCGAAAGCGCCACACCGGCTTTAGCCAGCGCCTCGTCGACAACGTGCATCAGATGCTCGGCATGCCCCCGTCCGATCGTTTCCGTGACCTCCCCCATCACAGAATCACTGCCGCTATCATACACAGCGGCAGCGCAATCCACACCTGCCGTGTCGAGCGCCAGTACGATCATGTCAATTTTTCCGCTAGGCCGGGATTAGACGGCTTCGACTTCCTGCACTTCCGGGACGAAATGGCGCAGCAGGTTCTGCACGCCATGCTTCAGAGTTGCCGTGGAGGACGGGCAGCCCGAGCACGATCCCTTCATGTTGAGGTAGACCTTGCCGTCACGGAAGCCGCGGAAGGTGATGTCGCCGCCATCCTGGGCAACGGCGGGACGAACGCGGGTATCGAGCAGCTCCTTGATGGTCAGCACGATGGCCTCGTCACCTTCATCGAAGAATTCGCCGCCGGCATCCTGCACTTCGGACAGAACGGATGCCGAGCCCATGACCGGCTTGCCGGACATGAAGTGCTCCATGATCGAACCGAGGATGGCGGGCTTCAGATGCTGCCATTCCTGATTTTCCTTGGAGACGGAAATGAAGTCATAGCCGAAGTAAACGCCGATCACGCCCGGGATTTCGAAGAGGCGAGCAGCGAGCGGCGAAGCTTCGGCTTCTTCGGCGCTGCGAAATTCGGCCGTGCCACTTTCCATCACCACTTTGCCCGGCAGAAACTTGAGGGTCGCGGGGTTCGGCGTCGCTTCGGTCTGAATGAACATCTTGATCTCCATGCGGCGGGCAGACGCCCGATCCCGACTTTAGAATATTTCAAAAGAAAATAGGCCTTTTGGCCATTCTATTCAAGAGAGTGTTTCTCAAGAAATGGCACACGCGATCAACTCAGCGCGTCGATTTCCTCATTGCTCAGCGTATCCGGGAGCACCGTCACCGGGATCGGGAAAGCAGCGGCACGACCGGCGATCGACGAGACGAGCGGGCCTGGGCCTTCCTTGGCGGAACCGGCGGCAAGCACGAGAAGAGCGATATCTCGATCCTCTTCAATCACGGCATTGATCTGCTCGGCGGCAGCACCCTCGCGGATGACGATTTCAGCGTCGATACCGATGTTTTCGCGCACGGTTTGCGCAGCCTTTGCGGTTGCGGCCTCGGCCTCCTCGCGCGCTTCCGCCCGCATGATCTCCTCGACCCCAAGCCATTGCTGGAAGTCGCCCTCGGGGATCACATAGAGCAGCACGAGGCCGCCATTGGAATTCTTGGCGCGCCGGCCGGCATAATGGACGGCGCGCTGGCATTCAGGCGTGCCGTCGATGACCGCCATGAACTTGCGGCGATGACCTTCGAGCCGTGAGAGACGTTTTGAAACCATGCGGCGACTCTGACACCCGAAGGCGGCGTTTTGCAAGCCCCCGTTTGGGACCGAGAGGCTTGCATGACGATATCATCAATAGAGAAAGCCGATAATGTCGCGAATCTGCTTCATGGTCACGTCGGCGCGGGCGCGGGCACGGGCGCTGCCATCGCGCAGAACGGCGTCGATATGGCCAGGGTCGGCCATCAGGCGGCGCATTTCCATCGTGATCGGCGAGAGCACATGCACGGCGAGATCGACTAGCGCCGGCTTGAAGACCGAGAATTGCTGACCGCCGAATTCCGAGAGAACGTCAGCCTTCGACTTGTCGGCAAGCGCCGCATAGATGCCGACCAGATTGTCGGCTTCAGGCCGGCCGGCAAGACCGGCGATTTCGCTCGGCAAGCCATCCGGATCGGTCTTGGCCTTGCGGATCTTCTTCGAGATGTTTTCCTCGTCGTCGAGCAGGTTGATGCGCGAGAGGTCCGATGCGTCGGATTTCGACATCTTCTTCGTGCCGTCACGCAGCGACATGACGCGCGGCGCCGGGCCATCGATCAGCGGCTCGACCATCGGGAAATAGGCATGCACCGGCTCGTCGCCGACGGTGATGTCGATGCCGTAGCCCGTGCGGCGAATATGCTCCATGTAGTCCAGATTGAATTTCATGGCGATGTCGCGGGTCAGCTCCAGATGCTGCTTCTGGTCGTCGCCGACCGGGACATGGGTGGCGCGATAGAGCAGAATGTCCGCGGCCATCAGGCTCGGATAGGCGTAAAGGCCAAGCGATGCCTGTTCGCGGTCCTTGCCCGCCTTGTCCTTGAACTGCGTCATGCGGTTCATCCAGCCGATGCGCGCGACGCAGTTAAAGATCCAGGCAAGCTCAGCATGGCCGGGCACGGCCGACTGATTGAAGACGATGTGCTTTTCCGGATCGATGCCGGCGGCAAGGAAGGCCGCGGTGATCGAACGCGTCTGGTTCGGCATGTCCTCATGGACCAGCTGCGCCGTCAGCGCATGCATGTCGACGACGCAGTAGATGCAGTCGTTATTGGCCTGCAGGGCCACGAACTTGCGGATTGCGCCGAGATAGTTGCCGAGGTGGAGGTTGCCGGTGGGCTGAACGCCGGAGAATACGAGCGGCTTGAATTCGGTCATGTCGTCCTCAAAAGGCTTGTGGAGGGCCTGGGCGAGTGGCTCTCGACCCCTGGTTTCGAGCGGCTTATGCACGGCGGATAGGTTGGGATCAAGAGGTTATATGGGCAGTCTCAGGAAGAATGCTGGATCAGGTCCCAGGTGTTGCCGTAGGGATCGGCAAAGACCGCGACCGTACCATAGACTTCATGGCGCGGTTCCTCCAGAAAATGCACGCCCTTTGCCTTCATAGCTGCATGATCGCGGGCGAAATCATCGGTCTTGAGGAAGAAGCCGACGCGGCCACCGGTCTGGTTGCCGATCGCCGCGCGCTGGCTGTCGCTGGCGGCCTGGGCGAGCAATAGCGCGGCGCCCTCGGTGCCTTTCGGTCTGACCACGACCCAGCGCTTGCCCTCCGGCTGCACCTCGTCGGCCAAGCACTCGAAGCCGAGGGCATCGCAATAGAAGGCTTTCGCGCGATCATAGTCATCGACGACGAGGGCGACGAGGAAGAGAGATTGGGGCATGGGGACTCCGTGTTATTTCCTGGCGCGCAGCATTAACTACGATTCTCGGCTCGAAATAAAAACCTATAAAACGGATTCAATCTCGCACCGTTCGATCAGGCGAAGGAGCCTTTGTTATTCCCCGTTCGCCACCTCGGCATCTGGAGCGGTCGCGGCCCGCTTGCGCTTCAAATTGCGGCGTACCATGCCCAAATCCACGCCGCCGATCAGGAAGGCGACAATGAAATACACCGCCATCGCAATCAATATGAGCAAGCCCAGGATGCCGGTTTTGATGAGCAGCGACGAGCTCCCCCCCAGAAGCGGCTCCCAGCGATCAGACAAATATACGATAACGCCGCCCATGACGGCGGAGGATACGAGCAGCATCACAGTGCGGCGCGCCAGCGACCATTCCCAGGCGAGATGTCCGCGGCGATAGAGTGTGACGAAGAGCTGCACGGCGTTCAGCCATCCGGCAACCGCCTCAGCGAGCGCAATGCCGCGTTCGGCCAGCACCGGGAAAAGCAAGATGGACAGCGCCGAATTGACGGCGACGGCGACCGCCGTGTAGCGCATCGGCGATTTCGTATCTTCGCGGGCATAAAAGCCGGGCTGCAGTGCTTTAATCAGCACGAAAGCCGGCAGGCCAAGGCCGAAGATTGCGAGGATGGAGCCGACCAGCTTTGTATTTTCCGAGTTAAAGGCGCCGCGCTCGTAAAGCACGCGGATGATATCGTCAGAGAGCAGCCAGAGGGCAATAGCGGCCGGCAGGGTCAGGAACAGCACAAATTCGATCGAGCGGTTCTGGATATTGGCAGCTTCCTTGATATGGCCTGATTTCAGCGAGCGGGCTAGTTCCGGCAGAAGCACGATTCCGACCGCGACGCCGACGACGCCGAGCGGCAACTGGTAGATGCGGTCTGCATATTGCAGGGCGGCGATCGCGCCTTCCTTGCCCGAGGCAATTGCCTGGCCGATCACCAGATTGATCTGAGTGACGCCGCCGGTGATGGCCGCCGGGATCGCAAGAAGCAGGAGCCGTTTGACATTGGGCGTGAAGCGCGGAAAGCGCAGACCGATACTGATGCCGGCATGACGCACGCCGATATAGACGACCGCCAGCTGCAGCACGCCTGCCACCAGTACCGACCAGGACAAGTACCAGGCTGTGCTCAGCGGATCGGCGCCGTAGTAGATCGCATAGAACAGCGCACTGATCATCACTAGGTTTAGGAAGATCGGAGCCACGGCGGCAGCGAAGAAATGATGCAGCGAGTTCAGCATGCCGCTCATCATCGCCGTCAGCGACATCGACATGAGATAAGGGAACATCACGGCGGCCAACCGGACCGTCAGATCGAATTTCTCGGCATCGTCGGCGAAACCAGGTGCGATGACCCAACGCACCAGGAGCGGCATGGCTAGTTCCATGACGATAGTGATCAACAGCAGGACCGAGAAGAGAACGCCGAATACTTCCTCGGAAAACCGCTTGGCGCCGTCGATGCCATTCGCCTCGATCTCTTTTGCAAAAAGCGGCACGAAGGCGGCGTTGAAGGCGCCTTCGGCAAACAATCGGCGGAAGAGATTCGGAAAGCGGAAGGCGGCGTAGAAGACGTCGGCCATCGGCCCGGTGCCGAGGGCAGCGGCCATCAGCGTTTCGCGGGCGAAGCCGAAGATGCGGCTGCCGAGCGTCGCGCCACCGACCGTGATGAATTTCTTGACTAGGCTCATGCGGCTGAACCGGCTTTCTTCTCAGTGTCTGACTTTTCGACGGCGACGCCGCGCGTGGCGGCGGGCGCGATGATGCCGGAGGGCATGCGCTCGCGCATTTCATCCTCTTCGCCGGCCATGACGGCTTTCAGGCGGGCGGTGATATAGGCTCGCCTGTTCTCGTTGGAAATCTTCTGGCCTACCAGGTCGGCGACATAGAAGGTATCGATGACCTTTTCGCCGAAGGTGGTGATCCGCGCAGACTGGATATCGAGAGACAGGTCCGAAAGAACGGCCGTGATTTCCGACAGCAGGCCTGGGCGGTCGAGGCATTCGACCTCGATGACCGTGAACTTGTTGGAGAGGCTGTTGGTGATGATGACCGACGGCGGGATGACGAAAGCCTTATTCTTGCGGCGGTTCTTCGTGCGCGTCGCGATGACCTCCGGTAGCCGCTTGCGGCCGGCCAGCACGTCCTCGATCATCTTGCCGATGGTGCCGGCGCGGCGCAGTTCGTCGGCATCATCAGGAAATTCGCGGCTGACATGGATGGTGTCGAGCGCGCGGCCATCCGATGTCGTGAAGATCTGCGCATCGGCGATATTAGCGCCCGCAGCAGCGCAGGCGCCGGCAATCACGGTCAAAAGACGCGGATGGTCAGGCGAGAGCACGGTGATCTCGGTGATGGCGTGGAAGCTGTCGGTGCGCACCATGGTGGCGAGGACTTTGCCCGCCTTGTCGGATTCACGCATGAACTGCGTATGGCGGACCTGATCTTCCAGCGGCACGGACAGCAGATAGGGCTGATAGTGCAGCTTGACGTAGGCCTTGCACTCCTTCTGGCTCCAATCCGCGAGTGCGTGTTCCAGCGCTTCGGCAGCAGCTTCGGCGCGTTCCTTGCGCGAAACTTCGGAGAAACCTCCTGACAGCAGCAGCTCCGTTTCATAATAGAGCGTGCGCAACAGCTGGCCCTTCCAGCCGTTCCAGACGCCGGGGCCTACGGCGCGGATATCACAGACGGTCAGGATCAGCAGCATCTTCAACCGGTCAAGCGACTGCACCCGGTCGGCGAAATCGATAATGGTCTTGCGGTCGGTCAGGTCGCGCGTCTGAGCGACCATCGACATGGTCAGATGTTCCGCGATCAGCCAGACCACCAGCTCCGTCTGCTTCGGCGAAAGGCCGAAGCGTGGGCAAAGCTTGCGTGCAACCGCGGCGCCGGCTTCCGAATGGTCCTCCTCGCGGCCCTTGGCAATGTCGTGCAGGAGGACGGCGACATAGAGAGCGTCGCGATCCTCGATGCCGGGCATCAGCTTGTTGGTCAGCGGATGAATATCCTCGGCCTTGCCCTTGTCGATCTCCGATAGCACCTCAACGGCGCGGATCAGATGCTCGTCCACCGTATAGTGATGATACATGTTGAACTGCATCATCGAGACGATCTTGCCAAATTCCGGAATGAAGCGGCCGAGCACGCCGGCCTCGTTCATGCGGCGCAGGATCAGCGCGGGATCGCGCTTCGAGGTGAGGATGGAGAGGAAGAGCCGGTTCGCCTCCTCGTTCTCGCGCAGATCGTTGTCGATGAGGTTCAGCGAGCGGGTGACGCGCTTCAACGCATCCGGATGGAATTCCAGCCCATTGATATCGGCAACGAAGAACAGCCGGATAAGGCTGACCGGATCGCGCTTGAAGACATCGGGATTGGCAAGCGCGATGCGGCCGCGGTCTTCGACGAATTCGACGGTGCCGGGGATCTTGCGCGAGCGGTTGGCAAAACGGCTGATGACGCCGGTGAGCCCCGGCGTGGCTTTCGCCTGCTGGTCCTCCAGTGCGGCGCAGAGGATGCGGGTGAGATCGCCGACATCCTTGGCGACAAGGAAATAATGCTTCATGAAGCGCTCGACGGCCGAAAGGCCCGGGCGGGCGTTATAGTCGAGGGCTGCGGCGATATCGCGCTGGATATCGAAGGAAAGCCGCTCTTCCGCCTTGCCGGTCAGGAAATGCATATGGCAGCGCACGGCCCAGAGGAAATCCTCGGCCTTCTCAAAGAGACGATATTCCTGTTTCGAGAGCACGCCGAGCTTTACCAGCTCGGCTGGATCGCGGACGTGATAGTAATATTTCGAGATCCAGAACAGCGTGTGCAGGTCGCGCAGGCCACCCTTGCCTTCCTTGACGTTGGGCTCGACGAGATAGCGGGTGTCGCCCGCCTTGCGGTGGCGCTCGTCACGCTCGGCGAGCTTGGCGGCGATGAATTCCGGGCCGGTATTGGTGACGATCTCCTTGTCGAAACGGGCTTGCAGCTCGCGCTCCAGCGCGATGTTGCCGCAGATATAGCGGGTTTCGAGAATGGCGGTGCGCACCGTCATGTCGGACTTGGCCTCTCGGATGCACTCCTCGACCGTGCGCGTGGCGTGGCCGACTTTGAAGCCCATGTCCCACAGCATATAGAGAATGAATTCGACCGCCTTGTGCGTCTCGCTCTCCGGCTTCGGCCGGAAGAGGAAGAGAAGGTCGATATCGGAGCCCGGCGCCAGCGTATCGCGGCCATAGCCGCCGACGGCGGTGACGGAGAAGGCGCCGGCCTGCTTCGGATAGACGTGATGGACGGTGAAATCGTAGAGGACGGTGATGATCTGGTCCTGCAGCCAGGAAATCCGGTGCGCGCAATTAAGCCCGCTGCCGTCGGCGATCAGCAACCGCCGCGCTTCTTCCCGTCCATCCTGGCTTGCCTTTTTCAACAGCGCCAGCAGTGCGGAGCGCTCTTCATTCTTATCCAGGCCGCGTTTGGCGAGGGTCTCGCACTCCGCCTTCAGCGCGGATACATCGAGAATGGTCGAAAAATCGATATGATGCGTTTCCATGCTCTGCCGATCGGCTTTCTCTTCGCTGACCGCGGTCCGTTGCCGGCGCGCCCGTCTTTTCGTCTGCATGCGCTATAGCCTCTTTGCCCAGCGATTGACACAGGCATTCTACGCCCGCATCCCCAAAGCCAGCTGGAGCCGATCATCTCGAATCGATGATCCGTCAAGATTTCTATCGGGCCAAGGTTGACGAAGCGTGACGGCCATCGACGCAGAAATCGGCAGTTTTAGGGCCTTGCCGGCCCAAGTGCCCGTCTGAGCTCGTTCAAACTATATAGTATGTTTCGCGATTGAGCGCCGATCTGCGTCACCATTTCGCGCTCGCATTCCCAATAACCGGCCTTGGCGATCTTGGAGCAGATATCGGAAATGCGGCTGCAGGACAGCGTGATATCGAGCAGGCCCCGATCGGATTCACAGTCCGGGGCTTCGCCCTCGCCGCAGATCTTGCCGCGCGCGGCGATCGGAGAGAAGCGCTCACCCAGAGTGCGGACTTCGGCGAGAAGAACTTCGAGATACATCATATTGCCTTTGGAATATCGCCTGCGGTCAACTGGTCTTGGTAAGCGTTTTCTTCAGTTCATAGAGCACATCCAGGGCGGCTCGCGGCGTCAGATCGTCAAGATCGAGCGTTTTCAGCCGTTCCTCAACCTTGGACGGCTCGCGCCGGCCAACGGCTTCCTCCCGGCGGACGGCCACCTGGAAGAGGGGGAGATCATCAATGAGCTGGCTTGCCGGATTCTTGCGGTCGGCATCTTCGAGCCGCGTCAGGACATCGCGGGCGCGCGCCACCACGGAAGCCGGCAGGCCGGCGAGACGTGCCACCTGGATACCGTAGGAGCGATCGGCAGCCCCCGGCCCAACCTCGTGCAGGAAGATGACATCGCCATCCCATTCCTTGACGCGCATGGTGGCATTGGAAAGTCGGCCGAGCTTCTCCGAGAGCACGGTCAGCTCGTGGAAATGCGTGGCGAACAGACCACGGCAACGGTTGGCTTCATGCAGATGCTCGACGGCTGCCCATGCGATCGAAAGACCGTCGAAGGTCGCGGTACCGCGACCGATCTCGTCGAGGATGACGAGGGAGCGTTCCGTTGCCTGGTTGAGGATCGCCGCCGTCTCGACCATCTCGACCATGAAGGTCGAGCGGCCACGGGCAAGATCATCGGAAGCGCCGACGCGCGAGAAGAGCCGGTCGACGATACCGATATGGGCCGAAGCGGCGGGCACGAAGGAACCCATCTGCGCGAGAATGGCGATCAAAGCATTCTGGCGCAGGAAGGTGGATTTACCGCCCATGTTCGGGCCGGTCAGGAGCCAGATGGCGCCATCCTTGCCGTCGGCTTTCGGCGAAAGATCGCAATTGTTGGCGACGAACGGACCGCCGGCCTGACGGCGCAGCGCCTGTTCGACGACTGGATGACGGCCGCCTTCGATGGCAAACATCCGGCTGCCATCGACGGCGGGCCGGCAATAGGCCTGCTCCTCGGCAAGCAGTGCAAGTCCCGCCGCGACATCGATCACCGACAACGCGCGGGCGCCGGTCTTGATGGCCTCGGCGGCAGCCACCACGGCTGCGACCATGTGGTCGAAGGCCTCGAGCTCGATCGCCAGCGCCTTGTCGGCGGCGTTGGCAATGCGGCTTTCAAGATCGGCAAGTTCTGTGGTGGTGAAGCGCATGGCATTCGCCATGGTCTGGCGATGGATGAAGCGCGCCTTGGCTTCGCTGGTGTCCGTCATCGGACCGGCATTGCCGGCGGTGACCTCGATAAAGTAGCCGAGCACATTATTGTGCTTGATCTTCAGCGACTTGATGCCGGTTTCCTCGGCATATTGCAGCTGCAGGCCGGCGATGACGCGGCGCGACTGGTCGCGCAGTGCCCGCACTTCATCCAGCTCGGCATTCGCCCCTTCCCGCAGGAAACCTCCGTCGCGCTTCAGCAGGGGCAGCTCGTCGGCAAGATTCGCCGCAAGCATGGCTTCGAGATCAGCCGGTAAAGCTTTCAGTCCGTCCAGTGCGGCGGCAAGCTCTTCCGGCAGCAAGGCGCCATCGAGAAGCCGGGCAAGATCGGCCGCCGCCGCCAGCCCCTGACGGATCGCCCAGAGATCGCGCGGGCCGCCACGATCGAGCGCAAGGCGCGACAGGGCGCGCGGCATGTCGGGCACATGCTTCAATGCCGAACGCAGATCGCTGCAGAGCGATGGCTCCTCGGTCAGAAAGCCGATCGAATCCAACCTTTCGTTGATACGGGCAGGGTCGGTCAGTGGCGACATCAGCCGCTCGGCAAGAAGGCGGGCACCGCCGCCGGTCACGGTACGGTCGATCGCCTTCAGCAGCGAACCGTTGCGATCGCCGGAGAGCGTGCGCACCAGTTCGAGATTGGCACGCGTGGCGGGATCGATGAAAAGTGTCGAGGCGCCGCTTTCGCGCTCGGGCAGCCCCAGCGGCGGCCGCTCGGCGAGTTGGGTTTTTTCGACATAGGCAATTGCAGCCGCAGCCGCAGCCAATTCGGCGCGGCTGAACGTGCCAAAACCATCGAGTGTCGAGACGCCGAAGTAACGCGTGATCCGTCCCTCGGCGCTGGCGCTGTCGAAGAGTACCGCCGGCTGCGGAACGGCAGTCCGGCCGAGGATATCGAAAACCGGCTTCAGCTCCGGATCATGAAACATCGTATCCGGCAGGATCAGTTCTCTCGGATCGATGCGCAGGATATCGGCGAGCAGCCGCGACGTCTCCGTTTCTGCAAGACGGAAGACGCCTGTCGAAATATCGATCCAGGCAAGCGCCAGCTGCGGCTCGGCGCCACCGCGAATACGGGTGAGCGCCATCAGATAATTGGATTCCGAGGGCGAAAGCAGCTTTTCTTCGGTGATCGTACCCGGCGTCACCAGGCGCACGACATCGCGCCGCACCACCGATTTGCCGCCGCGCTTTTTCGCTTCGGCAGGATCCTCCACCTGCTCGCATACAGCAACGCGAAAGCCGAGACCGATCAGTTTCTGCAGATAATCATCGGCAGCGTGAACCGGAACGCCGCACATCGGGATGTCCTGCCCCATGTGCTGGCCGCGCTTCGTCAGCGTGATGCCGAGCGCACGCGACGCATCGATGGCGTCTTCGAAGAACAGTTCGTAGAAGTCGCCCATGCGATAGAACAGCAGCGAACCGGGATTGTTCGCCTTGATCTCGATATATTGCTCCATCATCGGAGTGGCCGAGGCACGGCTTTCCTCCGAGGCAAGCTCGGCGGCCGAGAAAGCATCGATGCTGGCGTTAATACGTTCGTTCACGGAGGTGCAGTTTTTCCAAAAAAATGAGGTGCCACCCTATCCGCGCGCCGCTATAGAAGACAACAGCTATCGGACAAGAGGGACCGGTCGCCCACAGGAGGTTTGGAGGAACAATGGCTGACAGCAAGAGCAAGTCGCGTCCGGGAACGGGGATCACCGATCAGGAAGCACTGGACTTCCACAAGAACGGACGCCCCGGCAAGCTTGAGATCAATCCGACCAAGCCGATGGCGACACAACGCGATCTTTCCCTTGCCTATTCGCCCGGTGTCGCCGTTCCCGTAAAGGCGATCGCGGCTGATCCTGCGACGGCCTACGACTATACCTCGCGTGGCAACATGGTCGCCGTCATCTCGAACGGCACGGCCATTCTCGGCCTCGGCAATCTCGGCGCACTCGCCTCCAAGCCGGTCATGGAAGGCAAATCGGTACTGTTCAAGCGCTTCGCCGACGTCGATTCGATCGATCTCGAGATCGACACCGAGAATGTCGACGAATTCATCAATTGCGTGCGCTATCTCGGCCCCTCCTTCGGCGGCATCAATCTGGAAGATATCAAGGCACCCGACTGCTTCATCATCGAGCAGCGCCTGCGCGAGCTCATGGATATCCCCGTGTTCCATGACGACCAGCACGGCACCGCCATCATCGCCGCTGCCGGCCTCATCAACGCGCTGGAGCTGACCGGCCGCGACTTGAAGACCACCAAGCTCGTCTGCAACGGCGCCGGCGCGGCCGCCATCGCCTGCATCGAGCTGATCAAGTCGATGGGCTTCGCCCCGGACAACATGGTCCTTTGCGACACGAAGGGCGTGATCTACCAGGGTCGCAGCGAAGGCATGAACCAGTGGAAGTCGGCACACGCCGTCAAGACCGACAAGCGCACGCTAGCGGAAGCAATGAAGGGCGCCGACGTCGTGTTCGGCCTCTCGCAGAAGGGCGCCTTTTCCGAGGATATGATCCGTTCTATGGCCGACCGGCCGATCATTTTCGCCATGGCCAATCCGGATCCGGAAATCACGCCGGAAGAAGTCGCCCGCATCCGCGACGACGCCATCATGGCGACGGGGCGCTCGGACTATCCGAACCAGGTCAACAACGTCCTCGGTTTTCCCTATATCTTCCGCGGCGCCCTCGACGTGCGCGCCACCACCATCAACGACGAGATGAAGATCGCTGCCGTCAACGCGCTGGCGAGCCTTGCGCGCGAAGACGTGCCTGACGATGTCGTGGCAGCCTATCAGGGCGCGCGGCCGCGCTTCGGCGCGCAGTACATCATCCCTGTGCCCTTCGACCCGCGCCTGATCTCGGCCATTCCGGTGGCTGTCGCAAAAGCCGCGATCGAGAGCGGCGTCGCACGCCGCGAAATTGC
Source organism: Martinezella dioscoreae (assembly GCF_009176305.1). Classification (GTDB taxonomy): domain Bacteria; phylum Pseudomonadota; class Alphaproteobacteria; order Rhizobiales; family Rhizobiaceae; genus Rhizobium; species Rhizobium dioscoreae. Next base: position 920,322 of record NZ_BLAJ01000003.1, read on the forward strand.
CGACATGGCCGCTTATGCGCGCGAACTCTCTGCCCGGCGCGATCCGATCGCCTCAACACTGGCGCAGCTCTACGAGCGTGTCCGCCGGCACCAGAAGCGCATCGTCTTTGCCGAGGCGGAAGAGGAACAGGTCATGCGCGCCGCCCTCTCCTACGCCAATCAGGGGCTTGGCACGGCAATCCTGCTCGGCCGCGAGGATCTGATCCAGGCAACCGCCGAGCGCGCCGGCATCGATCTCAACCGCCCAGGCCTCGAGATCGTCAATGCCCGCATCTCGAAGCGCGGTGATGCCTATATCGATTATCTCTATGCCCGGCTGCAGCGCCAGGGCTACCTGCATCGCGACGTGACGCGCCTGATCCACAACGACCGCAATCATTTTGCCGCGTGCATGGTCGCACTGGGCGATGCCGACGGCATGGTGACGGGCGTGACGCGCAATTATTCGACTGCGCTTGGCGATGTGCGCCGCTGCATCGACGCCAAGCCGGGACACCGGGTCATCGGCATATCGATCGTGCTTGCCCGCGGCCGAACCGTCTTCGTTGCCGATACCGCCGTGCATGACATGCCGACCTCCGAAGAACTGGCCGATATCGCCGAGGAAGCTGCCGGCTTCGCCCGGCGCATGGGCTATGAGCCGCGCGTCGCCATGCTCGCTTATTCCACCTTCGGCCATCCCCCAGGCGAACGTTCCGAGCGGGTGCGTGAAGCGGTTAATATTCTCGACAAGCGATACGTCAATTTTGAATTCGACGGCGAAATGGCGGCGGATGTGGCGCTGGACCGCAAGCTCATGGAAAACCTCTATCCCTTCTCGCGACTTTCCGGACCGGCAAACGTGCTTGTCATGCCCGCCTTCCACTCTGCGGCGATCTCCACCAAGATGCTGCAGGAGCTCGGCGGCTCGACGGTCATCGGGCCGCTGCTCGTAGGTCTCGACAAGCCGGTGCAGATCACATCGATGGGCGCTAAGGATTCCGATATCGTCAACATGGCCGCCATCGCCGCCTATGGCGCGGGCTCGTAACCACTACCCCATAAGACTGAGCCGGCGACCCAACAAAGGTGATGGGCTGCCGTATCAATTCGGTGTAAAATAGGGGGATGAGTGAAGCTCAGGTCCTGTTTGGAGTGCTGCGCCATTCAGCGCAGCCTGACATTGTCGATGCTATCGAGCGGCTCGTTCTTGAGGCACCCGACCGCAAGCTCAACCGTGTGAATGCGCTCGCCTTTGCGGCAGGCCACGGCTTCGATGAAGAACAGGCCGTCAATGCCTTTCTGCACGCCTCGCGCCTCGGCCTGTTCGAGATGTCGTGGAATGTTCTTTGCCCCGGCTGCGGCGGAGTGTTGGATGCCAATACTTCACTCAAAACCGTGCAGAGCGATACCTATAACTGCACGCTTTGCGCAGCCGGATACGAGCCGACGCTCGACGAGATGGTCGAAGTCACCTTCACGGTCAGTCCACGCGTGCGCCACATAGAAGCGCACAATCCGCACGATCTGTCGCCGCTCGAATATTTCCGCCAGATTTATTGGGGCTCAGGCATCGACCTTCCCGACGAGGGTTACGAAGAAAAAGTCGATCAGTTCGTTTTGGAATCCCTGGAACTGCCGCCGGGCGAGAAAGCGGTCATATCGCTTCAATTGCCGGCGGAATTCACCATCATCTTCGAGCCGGTCACGCATGCGGCGCAATTCCTCGACGTGAAGGGAGAACCATCGAAGGAGCGGCAGGCTCTCTCGCTCGTTTTCGATCGCATGCATCGCCATAGCGAGGCCATAGAATTGCGGCCCGGCCCGCTACGCGTCCAGATGGAGAACCACACGGACCTTCGCGTGCTGCCATCGATCTGCGTGGCCAACGATGCCCTTCATACGCTGCTTGGACAACGCCGGCCATTTCTGACCGCCAAGCGCCTGCTTTCCAACCAGACCTTCCGTGACATCTATCGGACGGACACGATTGACATCGATCAGCGGCTGAAGATCACCAGCCTGACCTTTCTGTTCACCGACCTGCGCGGTTCGACGGAATTATACGAAAGGGTTGGCGATCTTGCGGCCTTCGATCTGGTCAAAACGCATTTCGGCATCCTGCATGAGATCGTGGCGGCAGAGGCGGGCGCGGTCGTCAAGACGATCGGCGATGCGGTCATGGCGACCTTCCCGACGCCGGACCGGGCGCTCACTGCGGCGATGCGGATGCGAGAGGCCATGCTCAGCCTCAACGAAGAGCGCGGCAATGATGATCTTCTTCTGAAAATCGGCATCCATGAGGGGCCGTGCATCGCCGTGAGCCTGAACGAACGACAGGATTATTTCGGGCAGACGGTCAATATCGCATCCCGCGTCCAGCACCTCGCCACGTCACGCGAGATCTTCGCCACCAGCTCGGTGCTCGATCATCCTCGCGCTGCCGAACTGATGACAAGGCGCGGCCTCACGCCGCAATCGCATCATGTCGCGCTGCGCGGCATCACGGATGCGATCGATATTTTCGCGATCCCTTGATAGTCCTCAGCTGGCGAAGCGACCGGCATCCGCGCCGTAATAATTCACGTAGCGGTTGGAAATGCTGGCGATCGGCAGGACGATCAGAACGTCTGTCGTGTTGAAAGCCTGATCGACCACGGCGGTCGAGCCGACCATGGCGCCGAGACGCAGATAGCCCTTGATCAAGGGCGGCAGCGACATCAGCGCCTTCTTCGGATTGACGGCCTCGACCGGCATCAGATCCATGTTGCGTGCCAGCGATGGCAGCGCACCGACGGCCCATTCGTCCTTGGCGAGAACATTGTGATAGAGGAAGGAAAGCGCCAGCGCATGCTGCTCCGGCAGAATGCCCGGGAAGGATGCGCAACCGAACATGGCGCCCATGCCATGCTTCAGCGCATAGGCCCAATTGCCCTGCCAGAGCAGTTCCACCGTACGCTTGTTGCGGTAATCCGGCAGCACGCAGGAACGGCCGAGCTCCATGAAGCGCTTATCGGGATGACGGGCGAGCAGCGCATCGATGTCGAATTCCGATGAGGAATAGAAGCCGCCATTGGCCATGGCCACTTCCTGGCGCAGCAGGCGATAGGTGCCGACGATCTGGTCTTCCGGATCGCCCTCAAGCGAGCGGTCCAGCACCAGAAGATGGTCGCAAATGTCGTCCCAGCTGTCGACATCACGCTGACGACGCATGGCCTCAGCCGGCAGTTGCGCGTTCATCTCCTCGACGAAAACGCGGTAGCGGACGGCCTGAGCGGCATCGATTTCGCGCGCCGTGCGGGCAAGGCGCGTTTCGAGATTTCCGATGCGTCCGAGCACATCGCTGGCAACTGGCTCAACCGTTGCCTTTGAAGACTGAACCATTTCGCCCTGAGCTTCGCGATTCAAAATTTCGATGGACATGGCGATTCTCCCCCTGCGGGCCGATATAGCGCCATAAACCAAATTCGTGCGACAGGAAAGTGACACGCAGCTTGGCTAAAAGCAAGAACCGTGCCCGTTGCAATTTTTCGAATGGACGCGCCATCCCCAACTTAGCGAGGACGATTGCCATAAGTTGAGCGATGTCAACCGCCGCTATCAAGCATTGATGAGCCGGCTTTGCAATTTTCATCCGCAGATAGCCGATGATTTCTAGGCGCGTTCGAAGACCGATCTGGACAAGCCGCGTAGCGCGGCCGTCAGCTTTTCGGGATCGACCGGCTTGACGATGACGGCATCGGCTCCGGCCAACAGTGCCTGACGACGTATCGAATCGCGGCTGTCCGCGGTCAGCACTATGATCGGAAGCGGCGGCAGGCCATGCCTGCGCTCATGAGCGCGCAATTGCGCAAGCACAGCCGCACCCGTACCGCCCGGCATGTTGAAATCCGTCACCAGCACCTCCGGCCGCGCTTCGCCGTCTTCGGTGCGGGCTCGAAGACCGTCGAAATCCTCGACGAGGCGAACCCTGTGGCCAGCCCTGGAGAGCATGGCCCGAACCAGCATCGCATTGACCGGGTCATCCTCACCCAGCAGAATATCGAGCGCGCGATCCTCCGTCTCGGGCGTGGTTATGCCGATCTCCGAGACAGCCTCGATCAAGGCTTCGCGCTTTTCCATACCGCGCATGCGGCCTCTCAGCACATCGATCAGCGACTGTTCGCGCAGCGGCCGGATGAGCCAGGCGTCGAAAAGGTCGAGCGGATGGGTGTTGCGCTCCTCGGGATTGACCAGGAAGATCTTGCGCAGCCTTGGCACCGCAAGCGCATTTCCCTCGCTGAAGTACCAGGGCGCCATGCGATGGTCGACGATGAGATCCGTCCAGACCCCGCCCTCGCCCATCGGAAACGAAGGCAGCAGGTCATCCATGTCGCCCGGGCCGATCAGCCGGCAATGGCCGCCAAGGGTCTGGATGGTTCGCATGATGGCCGTGCTTGCCGCCCCTTGGGGAGCCAGCAGCAGGATACGAGATCCCCTAAGCATGGTATTGCGCCGATCGTATCCGTCTTCGCCGGCAATCAGGCCGACCGGGAAGGAGATGACGAATTCGCTGCCCTCGCCGCGCTCGCTGGCAACGCTGAGCCCGCCGCCGAATTCGCGCAGGATGCGAGCGGAGATTGCAAGGCCAAGGCCGGTGCCGGCGCTTCTTTCCACCGTGGTGCCGGCCTGCTCGAATTCGCCGAAGACGCGAGCCTGTTCTTCTTCGGTCATGCCGGGACCGCTGTCGCGCACCGATATCGTCAAATCCCGGCCGTTGAGGTCGACACTGACAAGAACACCGCCGGTCTGGGTGAACTTCACCGCATTGCCGATGACGTTGAACAGGATCTGGCGCAGCCGGGCTGGATCGAATTCCATGCTCTCGGGAACATTGGCCGCAACGCTCGCGGCAATTTCGATGCCCTTCTCATGGGCTCGATGCGCAAGCATCTCGATGACGCCTTCCAGCAGCGGCCGCAAAGCCTCCTGGCGTGGATGCAACTGAAAGCGGCCGACTTCGATCGTGGAAAAATCGAGGAGATCTTCGACCAGCTGCACCAGCGCGTGACCCGACTGACGAATGCCAGTGAGATAATTTGCCTGTTCCAGGGTCAGCGGCGTCTGGGCAAGGAGATGGTTCATGCCCAGAATGCCCGACAGCGGCGTGCGGATCTCATGGCTGACGGTAGCGAGCAGCCGGGATTTGGCAGCGCTGTTATATTCGGCCTTCAATCTCGCGTCTTCGCGCAGGCGGGCTGCCTGCCGCTCCTCCGTCACGTCGCGCGCGATGCTCTGTATGCATAATTGCCCGGTCGTCGCATCGCGGAACATGACATCGTGCCAGGCGAAGATGCGCCGGCCCTCGGGTGTCGCGATTTCCGCATCCTGATGCTTCGCATCGGTGACGGCACGGAATACGAGGCCAGCTTCTTCCAGCGTCAGGCCTTCGGGGTGCGACCTTCCGGTCAATCTGCTGAAGGTGGCGTTGGCGTGCAGAATCCGGCGGTCGATGCTGCGCGTGACCGCGATGTCGCCAAGCGCATCGTGGACGGTAGCAAGGAGGCTGGTGCTTTCCTTGTACTCCCATAGGCGATCGTGATCGCTCTCGCTGAAATCGGCAGCGACAATCTCGGGCTCGCGCGCCGCGCCTTGCGTTTTGATGATGCCGACGGCTGCCAGCGCAACGGCTGCGAGGCCAAGAAAGCCTAAAAGCACCAGAGGACCTCCGGCGAAGCCGATCGCAAGAAAGGCGGCCCCGGCCACAAGACCGCCACCATTCAGCCAATGGCTTTGCAGCCACCAGGTTTGCGCAGGCGGCGCCGAGTGCCGGCCTGCCTCACGTGGCACGGTCGATTTTGCAAGCGACGACTCGTCGGCGGCCGACCCTTCGATCGGTCCCGTTTGGTCGTGAACTGCCGCCGCGGCAAGCTTTTCCTGCAAATCTGCCAGAGTGCTCATGCAGTCTGGCTAACATGGGCATTCTTCCCGATGCCTTCAGGGATTCGCTAGAATTTTAAACTTTTGCCTTTTTGGGCATCAGAAGCTCGTCGAGAATGACGCAGCCTGCCCCGACGGTGATGAAACTGTCGGCAAGATTGAAAACGGCGAAAGACCATGTCTGCGTATGAAACAGGATATAATCGATCACGTGACCGTAGAGAAAGCGATCAAGCAGATTGCCGAGAGCGCCGGCAATGATCAGGGCAAAGCCCATATGCGCGAGCCAGCGATGATCGGGCGTGCGCCGCCAGAGCCACAGCACGAAGGCGACGATGACGAGCCGCATCCCGACGATGAACCAGCCGTCCATGCCCGAAAGCATGGAGAAGGCCACGCCTAGATTATAGGTGCGATAGAGCGCCAGCATCGGAATGACCGGCACCATCTCCTGCAGCGGCAGCCAATGATCCACCATGATCTTGATGGCCTGGTCGAGAATGACCGCAACCACGATGAAGATCAGGATCGGCAGGGGCCGTGAAAACAGGGCTGGCTTTGCAGTCGGCTGCTCATGGGTCTCGCTATCGGTCATCGGGTCTCGCTCAGGGTCAGGATATGGCGGCGTGCTTCGAACAGCATGACTGCCGTCGCGACCGCCAGATTGAGGCTATCCGCGCGGCCGGCCTGCGGGATACGGGCGAGCGCATCGGCCTCTTTCGCCAGGGCATCCGGCAAGCCGGACTGCTCGTTACCCATCAGGATGACGACGGGCTTCTTCTTGTAATCGATGGTGCGATAATCGACGGCGCCCGCCAGATGGGTCGCGACGACAGCGACACCGGCCGTCTTCTTCCAGATCAGAAACTCCTCCGGCGTCGCTTTGACGACAGGAACTGCAAAGACCGAGCCCATGGTGGCACGCACGGTTTCCAGCGAAAACGGATCGGTCGTTTCTCCGACGAGGATGACACCGGAAGCGCCGGCCGCATCGGCAGTGCGGATGATGGTGCCGAGATTGCCGGGATCGCGCACGCGATCGAGCGCCACCCAGGTCTCGCCTGCCTTCGGCTTGACGTCGCGAAGCGGCCGCCAGCGCTGCTCGAAGACGCCGACCACCATCTGCGGATTGTCGCGGCGTGTAATGGAGCCGATGACCTTTTCGCTGACCTCCAGCACCAGCCCGCCGGCCGCGACCGTCTTGGCGGCGACCTGTTCGACAAGCGGCTTGCCCTTGGCGGCCTTGGCGTAAACAAGCGTGCGGATCGTCCAGCCGAGCTCGAGCGCATCGATGATGAGCTTCAGTCCTTCGGCCAGGAAGGCGCCGCTTTCCTCGCGAGACTTCTTGACCGTCAGCGCCTTGATATCCTTGACGATCGGATTGGCAAGCGAGGTAACCTCTTTGACCTGTCCGACCTTGCGCGGGCCGTCACTACGAAAATCCTGGTTCATTTCGGCACCCAGCGGCTGAAGAGAGAGGTGGAAAGCGCCCTGCCCGGCGTGCGGCCATCGAGGCCGGCTTCACGGATGACCAGTTCGCCGGATTCGACTGCGCCGCCGGCGCCGCGCATGGTTTCGCGCATCAGCTCATGGATCGAATAGAAGCTGGCGCGGATCGAATAGGCCGTCAGCACCAGGCCGAGCGCCTTCGGCGACAGGATCTCGCGGCAGATATCGAGCATCAGCGGCAGATGTTCGAACAGATGCCAGACCTCGCCATTCGGGCCGCGGCCGAACTTCGGCGGGTCGGTGAGAATGATGTCGTATTTGTTGCCACGCCGCTCCTCGCGCAGGATGAACTTCATCGCATCCTCGCAGATCCAGCGGATCGGCATTTTTTCCATGCGGCCTAAAGCCTGGTTTTCGCGCGCCCAGCCGATCGCCTTCTTCGAAGCGTCGACATGCGTCACTTCAGCCCCGGCAGCCGCCGCCACCAGGGAGGCGACGCCGGTGTAGCCGAATAGATTGAGGACCTTCAGTGGCCGTTGCGCCGCCTCGACCTGCTCCTTCATCCAAGCCCAGTGCACGATCTGCTCCGGGAAGACGCCGACATGGCGAAATGCGGTGAAGCGACCGAGAAAATCGACACCGAGCAATTGCAGCGGCCATGTCTCGCCGAGCGCCTCGCGCGGAAAACGCCAGCGGCCCATGCCGTCCTCATCGGTATCGCCGGTGAAGATCGCATCGGCATTGTCCCAGATATGTGCGGCAAGCGACGGCGGCCACAGCGCCTGTGCCTCAGGCCGGACGATGCGGTAGGGACCGTATTGCTCGAGCTTGAGGCCATTGCCGCTGTCGATCAGGTGGAAATCACCAGCACCGAGCGATTCCAGGATAACTGGCACACGCTCCGGCGGACGCTCACCGGTTCGGGCGATCAGCGGGCGTTCCGGCGCGGCGGCGGCAGGTGATGCAGAACGCGACTCTGCAACACGCTCGCCATGATCGCGCGGAGGCTTGGCATCACGCAAAGGCTTGGCTGGCCTTGAAGCATGCGCGGGCTTTGCCGGCGGCTTGCCGGGCATGTCACGCCGGGGTTTCGCCCCAAGGCCGCCCGTATTTTTCTGGCCGGGCCGGCTTTCCCTATGTTTCACCATGCTTATCTCAAAATTGATATGTGCGTGCAAATAGCATCTGGCCGCCACTTGGCAAAGCGCTTTCCGATCTGCGATGATCCATGCACAAAATGTCACATTGGGAGGATTGTGCATGGACATGACCGGTGAGGAACGGATCGCAGCACCCAGAGATGCCGTTTGGGCTGCGCTGAACAATTCCGAAATCCTCAAACAATGCATCCCCGGCTGTCAAAGCCTCGACTGGGTCTCCCCGACGGAGCTGACGGCAACCGTCAAGCTGAAGATCGGCCCCGTTTCGGCTTCCTTCAACGGCGAGGTCAAGCTTTCCAACATCAATGCGCCGGAAAGCTATACGATCTCGGGAGAAGGAAAGGGCGGCATTGCCGGCTTTGCCAAGGGCGGCGCGGACGTCATACTCAAGGAAGACGGCAACGAGACCATCCTGCAATATGAGGCGAAGGCGCAGGTCGGCGGCAAGATCGCGCAGCTTGGCTCCCGCCTGGTCGATTCCAGCGCCAAGAAGCTGGCGCAGCAGTTTTTTGCCGATTTCACCGCTGCCATCAACGGCCAGGCGAGCGCCTGATTGCCAGCGGAATATTTCGGCCCCATATAGTCGATCATGACATCGAAATTCGAGACCTGGGCCGTCCGGCCTGCACGCGAACGGGACATGCAGCAGCTTGCGGAGATCTATCTCCGTGTCCGTCGCGAAACGTTCCTATGGGTCGATCCCGGGCATTTCGCCCTTGAAGATTTTGCCATTCATACCAATGGCGAACGCCTGTTCGTCTGCGAGGACGGGCATGGTGTAATTGCCGGCTTTGCCGCGGTGTGGGAGCCGGATGACTTCATCCATATGCTTTATGTTCTGCCGGCCTTCCAGGGCCGCGGCGTCGGCAAGGCGCTGCTTGCCGGCCTGCCCGATTGGCCTCGGCGACGCTACCGGCTGAAATGCCTGGTCAAAAACATCCGCGCCATGGCTTTTTATAGGAGGCTCGGCTTCGAGATCATCGGCGACGGCGCCTCGCCGGAGGGCGACTATAAAGAGATGCGGCTCGCCGACTTCACGTCACTTTGACGGCAGCTGCCCGGCGATTTCTTCGGCGCGCGTGCGATGCTTATCGGCTTCGGCCTGCCAGCGCACCGCTTCCCGCGATTGATTGCGGGCACGTTTGCGATGCTTTCCCTGATTGAACCAGGTGACTGCGGCCCCGACGATCATGCCGAGGATCAGCGCCACAAACAGCAAAACGAACAGGGGCGCATTCAAGGAAAGCACCTGATCCTCCGGCCGGAAGGGATTGAGGGCCAATGTCACGGATTGCCTGTTGGCGACGCAGAATATGATGAGGATGATGCCGAGCGGCAGCAATATCAGCAGATTGACGATCTTCTTGGCCATTGCGCAGCTCCTTTGTCCGCGGCCATGGATGTCCCGCACCCAAGCCGCCTTCAGCCGCAGAATAGAAAAGAGGCGGCTGAATTCAAGTGCCACCGCGTCGCGGCACAATCATGTCCGACAACTATTTCCGTCGGCGCATTTGGGGAAACTCGGCCGGAATGGCCCGATCAGTTGTCGTCTTCCTCGTCGTCGCCGGCGCCCGGATTCAGGCGCTCGCGCAATTCCTTGCCGGTCTTGAAGAAGGGAACCCATTTTTCTTCGACGAAGACCGTATCGCCGGTGCGCGGGTTGCGACCGGAGCGTGAAGGCCGGTTTTTGACGGAAAAAGCACCGAAGCCGCGAAGCTCAACCCGGTTTCCCGCTGCGAGCGCATCGGTGATCTCATCCAAGACAGCATTGACGATATTTTCGACGTCGCGGTGATAGAGATGCGGGTTGCGGGCGGCAACAATCTGCACCAGTTCCGACTTGATCACAGCTATCCCCTTAAATCATTGATTTATCAATTGGCTGCACCCTGCCAAACAGAAAGCAGGCCGTCAAGAAACAACTTATCGGTCATGATTTTCTGGAGACTCTCTCCTTTAATAAAATCATCATAACCGAGACGATTTAGCAACCAGGAAGCGGCACCTGGCCAAAAGAAGGACGAAGTTTTGTCTTCCGGCTTCCAATCGACGATCGGCAGATCCTTCTTGACCTTGCGCGTTTCGAGATAGGCGAGGATTTCGTCCTCGCCGCCGAGTGTGTCGATCAGCTTGTTCTGAAGCGCCTGGCGGCCGGTGAAGATGCTGCCGTCGGCAAGCTTCAGCACTTCGTCGCGCGACAGCTTGCGGCGATCCGCCACAAGATCGACGAACCAGCCATAGCTATCCATGACCATGTTGCGGATCATGTTCTTGGCGTCTTCGCTGGCAGGATGGAAGGGCGACGGTTCGGCCTTTAGCGGAGCCGACTTGATCTCATCGAGCGAAACGCCGACCTTGTCGAGCAGGTCCTTGACCTGCGGATACTGGAAGATGACGCCGATCGACCCGGTGATGGAGGTATCGCCCGCAACGATATCATCGCCGGCTGTCGCTATCATGTAGCCGGCAGAAGCTGCGACGGTGCGGATGTCCGATACGACCGGCTTCTTGGCGGCGACGGCGCGGATCGCCTTGAAGATGCGTTCGCCGCCATAGGTCGTTCCGCCGGTCGAAGAGATCGACACGATCAGCGCCTTGACCTGATCATTGTCGCGGATCTTCTTCAGCCGCTCCAGCAGCTCCGGATCATCCTGAATGAGCCCGGAAATCTTGACGCGGGCGATTTGCGGGCCTCGCGCATCCGGCAGGTCGGCCGAAACAAAGCGATAAAGCGCAAAACCCAATGCCACAAGGAGCAAAACGGCAACAATGCGCCAGAAACCAACCTTGCGGCGCAATTGTCGCCGATCCGCGATTGCAGAACTGTCCATCACGCCTTATTTCTCCCTGCAACAAATTGAAAGCGCCACAAACCGGATGTATGACACCTTGAAACGGGCACAATCCTTAGAGAAAAGCGTTTCCCGTTTTCGATGTCGTCGACGGACGCCGCTCTGCTGGTTCATGAGATAGGACATCGCCCGACCTGATGAAACCGGCTTATGGTATATTTTTCTGCTAAAATTCGCCCACAGCAGGAAAAAATCCATATTGGCAAGCCAGTGCAATAATGCGAAACGATCCGATAGGCTTTTTGGCACAGCCTCGCATAGCGTGAATGCGGTTCTCCGGATCATAAAAGACGGACCTGTTGCATGCTCAATACGATCGAGCCCCCCGGCGAGGCAATACGCTCGGTGCCGGAACGGAACGCGTATAAAGACGCGATTTTCCATTCTAACCGCGTAAAGCGGCTCAGGGTGCTGCTGCCGCTTGCCGCCATCATCATCTCGCTCCTTTTTATTGCCGTCTCCGTCATCCGCGCCTATCTGCCGGCAAACATCCAGATCGAGGGCGCCAAGATCGAGGATGGCAAGGTCGTCATGGAACGCCCCGCCATTGCCGGGCGCAACAAGGACGGTATCAACTACTCGCTGCTTGCCGAAAAAGCGCTTCAGGATATCAAGAATCCCAACATGATCACGCTCAAGACCATCAAGGCATCAATGCCGGTCAATACCGACGTGATCGCCCACGTTACGGCCGCGAGCGCGGATTTCGACCGCCAGGCCGATACACTGAAGCTGACCGAGCCCTTTACCATCCTGATGGACAACGGGCTGCACGCCGAATTCAAGACCGCCTTCCTGGATGTGAAGAAGGGGGACCTTTCCAGCCAGGACGAGGTTGCTATTACCCGCGGTGGTATGTCGGTTGTTGCGCGTTCGCTCAAGATGACGGATAAGGGGAGCGTAATCGAATTCGACGGGCAGGTTCGGATGAACATCGAACCTGCCGCTCTCCATAATTCAGATAGCCAACAGAAGCCGGGCGGTTCATGATAAAGTATTGGCCTAATTCAATTTTCAATTTCGGCTTGCGCAAGGCCGGCCTTCTCTGTGCTTTTGGCGCAGCCGCTTTCTTTGCGGCCGCAAACGCCGGCGCGCAGTCGACGACCAGCTCGATGCCGGGTCTTGCCCTCTCCAAGGATCAACCGATCCAGATCGAAAGCGACAAGCTCGAGATCCATGACCAGGAGAGCCAGGCGGTCTTCACCGGCAATGTCAAGGTGGTCCAGGGCACCACGACCATGCAGGCCGGCAAGATGACGGTCTTCTACAAGAAGAAGCAGGCAGGAGATGCCAAGCAGCCTGACAATCCCGTCGCCAAGGCTGCCAAGGAGCAGAACCAGTCGCTCGTGTCGGGCGATGCCAACATCGACCACATTCTGGTCACCGACAAGGTCTACCTCGTTTCCGGAACGCAGACGGCGACGGCGGAGGACGGCTCCTTCGACATGGCCAACCAGCTTGCGATCCTCAAAGGCAAGAAGGTGGTTCTGACCGACGGACCGAATGTTTTCACAGGCTGCCAGCTCACCGTGCATATGGCGACGGGTGAAGCACAGCTGGATTCCTGTGGCGGTCGCGTCCAGATTCAGCTCGATCCGAAGTCGCAGCAAGTGCAGCAACAACAACAAAAGAAAAACTGATACCGGCCCCCTCGTGACGACATCGACCACTTCCACCTTGCCCGGCGTGCCCGGGCCGTCTTCTGCGGCATCGAGCGCACCGGCCGCGGACAAGGCGCGCTATAAGGGCACGCTGATCGCCCGTGGCCTCACCAAGACCTACCGGACGCGACGTGTCGTCAACGGTGTTTCGCTGGTGGTGCGCCGCGGCGAGGCAGTCGGACTGCTGGGGCCGAACGGCGCCGGCAAGACGACGTGCTTCTACATGATCACCGGACTGGTGCCGGTCGATGAAGGCACGATCGAGATCGACGGCAACAATGTTACCTCGATGCCGATGTATCGCCGGGCGCGGCTCGGTGTCGGCTACCTGCCGCAGGAAGCCTCGATCTTCCGTGGACTGACCGTGGAAGAAAACATCCGCGCCGTGCTCGAAGTCCACGAAAGGGACAAGACGAAGCGGGAACGCAAGATCGACGAATTGCTGGAGGAATTCCACATTCGCAATCTGCGCAGCGTGCCGGCGATCGCGCTTTCAGGCGGCGAGCGGCGGCGCCTGGAAATCGCCCGCGCGCTGGCCACCGATCCGACCTTCATGCTGCTCGACGAACCTTTTGCCGGCGTCGACCCGATCTCGGTCGCCGACATTCAGAACCTCGTGCATCACCTGACGGCGCGCGGCATCGGCGTGTTGATCACGGACCACAATGTGCGCGAGACGCTCGGCCTGATCGACCGCGCCTATATCATCCATGCGGGTGAAGTCCTGACCCATGGCAGGGCGAACGACATCGTCAGCAATCCTGAAGTACGCAAGCTGTATCTGGGTGACAATTTCAGCCTCTGATAGGCTGAAATTCCGTCCTCCCATCCGCCAATATTAGCGAATGCTGCCGCGCGCCGGAAATTTACTTCGGCTTCACAGTTCCGCTTGACCAAATCCAATAAAAAAGCAATTTTTGGGCCAGTTGGAATTTCGCGAGAATTTTAGTGAAAAGAGGCGCGGATTCCCGAGGAGTTCAAGGGGAGTCCCGCGTCCGCCATGGCACTATCGGCCAATCTTTTCCTGCGCCAAAGCCAGAGCCTGGTGATGACACCGCAACTGATGCAATCCATCCAGTTGCTGCAGATGACGCATTTCGAGCTCACGCAGTTCATCGCACAGGAAGTCGAAAAGAATCCGCTGCTGGAATTTGCGTCAAATGACGAGGATATAGGCAGCGGCGGCGATCGCGAGGCCAGGGACGAACGCTTCGAGACCATGGAAGAAGCCCATGGCGAGGATGGCTCCGAACGCAATGCCGGCGATCTTGCGAGCGACTGGTACGAGAGCGACAATACCGGCAACGCCAACCGGCTGAGCGACGAGCTCGACACCAATTTCAGCGACGTCTTTCCCGATGACGGCAACCCGCAGCGCGCCGATGCGCCGGAGCTGCTCAGCCAGTGGAAGTCCATGCCCGGCGGCGATGCCGGTGAAGGCTACGACCTGGACGATTTCGTCGCGGGCCAGGTGTCGCTGCGCGATCATCTCAACGAACAGATTCCCTTCTCTCTTCCCGCCATGGGCGACCGGCTGATCGCCCAGCATCTCGTCGACCAGCTCGACGACTGTGGCTATCTGCGCGGCGAACTCGGTGAGACGGCCGAACGCCTCGGTGCAACGCCTGCCGACGTCGAGCGCGTACTGGAGGCCCTACAGCAACTCGATCCGCCCGGCGTGTTTGCCCGCTCCCTCAGCGAATGCCTGGCAATCCAGCTCCGGCAGAAGGATCGCTTCGATCCCGCCATGGAGCGGTTGATCGAGAATCTCGAGCTGCTTGCCCGGCGCGATTTCGCCACGCTGAAGCGGCTCTGCGGCGTCGATGAGGAAGACCTGCTCGACATGATGGCGGAAATCCGCCAGCTCAACCCGAAGCCCGGCAGCGGTTTCGAAACAGACATATCGGAGGCGATCATGCCCGATATCGTCGTGCGTCCCTCTGCGGACGGTAGCTGGCTGGTAGAACTCAATCCCGATGCGCTGCCGCGGGTATTGGTGAGCCAGTCCTATTTCGCCTCCGTCTCCAAGACCAGCCAGGACCATGCCTTTCTTTCGGAATGCCTGCAGAATGCCAACTGGTTGACCCGCAGCCTGGACCAGCGCGCCAAGACGATCATGAAGGTGGCAAGCGAGATCGTGCGGCAACAGGACGCGTTCCTGCTGCATGGCGTCGACCATCTGCGGCCGCTCAACCTGAAAACCGTAGCGGATGCTATCAAGATGCATGAATCGACGGTCAGCCGCGTGACCTCGAACAAGTACATGCTGACGCCACGCGGGCTGTTCGAGCTCAAATATTTCTTCACGGTTTCGATCGGCGCCGTCGAGGGCGGAGACAGCCATTCTGCAGAGGCCGTGCGCCACAAGATCCGTCTGCTGATCTCGAACGAGAGCCCGGATGCGGTCCTCTCCGACGACGATATCGTCGATACGCTGAAGAAGGGCGGGATAGAGCTTGCTCGCCGCACGGTTGCAAAGTACCGCGAAGCCATGAACATCCCCTCCTCCGTGCAACGGCGCCGAGAGAAGCGGGCTCTAGCCAAAGTTTCTGGTTTCTGACGGCCGGCAACCTTCAACCACCGGATGTCAAACTCCTAACGGTCCGTTAAGATGCAGTTGACTTTCGTATGAGGCAGGGCTAGAAGCCCGCCGCAATCGCTGCAGGACAGCACGACCATGAAACTTATCCCCACCATCCAAAAGGCGGTCGATATACGCAATTTGCCTTTGACTGCGTGAAGTGCTTGGATGAGCTTGAGGCTTGGCGTAAACTGATACGCGCAATAACCACTACAAGAAGGGAAACTCCATGAGTGTGCGTGTCTCCGGTAAACATATGGAAATTGGCGACTCCTTCCGTCAGCGGATCGAGGACCAGATCGGTATGGCCGTGACCAAATACTTCGACGGGGGGTATTCGGGTCAGGTAACTGTGCAGAAGTCCAGTTCGCGTTTTGCGGCCGATTGCAAGCTTCACCTCGATAGCGGTGTCGTATTGCATGCTGCCGGCGAAGCCATGGACCCGCAGCTTGCTTTCGACGCTGCGTCCGAGCGTATCGAAAAGCGCCTGCGTCGTTACAAGCGCAAACTCAAGGACCATCAAGCAGGCAATCACGTGAACGGTCAGGCGGAAGTCGCCTACACCGTCATGGACGGCGTTCCCGATGACGACGAGGAGATCCCTGCCGACTTCGCGCCGGCAATCGTCGCAGAGAGCACGAAACAACTGAAAACCATGTCGGTGGCGACCGCCGTGATGGCGCTCGACATGACCGACGAGCCGCTGCTGCTCTTCCGCAGCCCCGGCAACGAACACTTGAACATCGTCTATCGCCGTCAGGACGGCAACATTGGCTGGATCGACGCAGCCAATATCAAAGGCTGAGAATAGAAGATAAGCGGCGGCTGCGCATCATCGCAGCTGGCCGCCGCTTGCCCGTCATCGGTTCTCGGCGACACGAAGGATAAAGAGAATGGCATTGGCAGATTTGCTACAGCAAGATGCGATCATCCCCGCCTTGAAGGCAAATTCCAAAAAACAACTGCTTCAGGAGCTGGCCGCCAAAGCCTCCAAGCTCACCGGACTGCCCGAGCGCGAAATCTTCGACGTCGTGCTGCAGCGCGAGCGCCTCGGCTCCACCGGCGTCGGCAACGGTATCGCCATTCCCCACGGCAAGCTTGCCAGCATCAAGTCCATCGCCGGCATTTTCGCGCGCCTTGAAGCGCCCGTCGATTTCGAGGCGCTGGACGACCAGCCTGTCGATCTCGTCTTCCTGCTGCTCGCACCTGAAGGTGCCGGCGCGGACCACCTGAAGGCGCTCTCGCGCATCGCCCGCGTTCTGCGGGACCAGGATCTCGTCGCGAAGCTCCGCGCCACCGATTCCGCCACCGCCATCTACGCCTTCCTCAACGAAGAGCAGGCATCCAACGCCGCCTAACCGCTTGGATTACACTGGACCAAGGCAAAAATAAGAGCCGGATGATCCGAGATCGTCCGGCTCTCTTCTTTTATTGGCGTTGCCAAAAAAGATCAGGCGTCTTTCTCGTCCAGCGGGCTGTTGGCGCCCTGCTCGGCATTTTCGACGATCTTCGGGCCACCCTTGGCGACGCCGACCATGGCCGGGCGCAGAACGCGGTCGCCGATGACGAAACCGGCCTGCACCACCTGGACGACAGTGTTGTTCGGCACTTCCGGGTTCGGCACTTCGAACATGGCCTGATGGAAATTGGGATCGAACTTCTGCCCGATCGGCTCGAGCTGACGCACACCGTGACGCTCAAGGGCCGAGAGCATTGAACGCTCGGTCATCTCGACACCTTCGATCAGCGTCTTCAGGCCGGCATCGGCGCCATCACGGGCGTCGGCCGGAATGGCATCCAGCGTGCGGCGCAGGTTGTCGGCCACCGAGAGCATGTCGCGGGCAAAGCTTGCCACGGAATAGGACTTTGCATCCTTCACGTCGCGCTCGGTGCGGCGACGGAGGTTGTCCATCTCGGCAGCAAGGCGAAGGTAGCGATCACGCAGTTCGCCGTTCTCGGCCTTCAGCAGCTCAACCGGATCTGGCTGAGACGGCTCGGCTGCATCAACGGTTTCCGCTGCATCCTGCGCGAAATCCGCTGACGTGTCAGCCGCCGTGGCGTCAGGTCCGGTTTTTGTTGTTTCGTCGGTCATGACGGTCTCCGAATTGCTTGGTCTTTGGATGTGCCCGATATCGAGGTTTGGCCGGAAAAAATCAAGGCTTTGTCGAGAAGAACAGCCAAATCCTGGCTTTGCGGCGGCGGCAATACGGCTCGCCCTCCCGGACGCTGTTCAAGACGTCGACTGTTCGGCCCTCCTTCCTGGTGGTATGCTGAACTGCATCTCAGCACAGCGTGAGGTGACATCAATGTCTAACGGCAAATCCCTTTCAGGCAAGTGTTTCTGTGGCGCGGTGGAAATCGCAGTCGATGGCGAGCCAATGGCGATGGGTTACTGTCATTGCGACTCCTGTCGGGAATGGTCGGCAGGGCCGGTCAATGCCTTCTCGCTCTGGCCGCCGGAAGCCGTTCACATCACCAAGGGCGCGGACAAAATCGGCAGTTATCAGAAAACCGAAAAGAGCGTGCGCAAGTGGTGCACGCTCTGCGGCGGCCATCTTTTGACCGAGCATCCGCCGTGGGGCGTCACGGACGTCTATGCAGCGGTCCTTCCCGACCTCGATTTTCAGCCTGGCATGCATGTCAACTACGAGACGACAGTGCTGCATCTGAGAGACGGGCTGCCAAAGCAGAAGGACTTTCCAGCCGAGATGGGCGGATCTGGAACTTTGCTTCCCGATTGACCGCAGCAGCTAAATCCGCTCCTCAGATTCCAGGCCGGGACAGCCGCGAAATCAGCTGAGCGGTATAATCGACCATGGGCACGATGCGCGCATAATTCAGCCGCGTCGGGCCGATAACGCCGACCGCGCCGACGATGCGATCGTCCTCGTCGCGATAGGGTGCGACGATGAGCGAGGAGCCGGACAGTGAGAAGAGCTTGTTTTCCGAGCCGATGAAGATGCGCACGCCCGGTCCGCTTTCGGCAAGATTGAGGATCTCGATGAGGCTGTCCTTCTTTTCGAGATCATCGAAGAGGAGGCGCAGGCGATCCAGATCCTCCGCGCCGCCGATTTCGGCCAGCAGGTTGGAGTGGCCACGCACGATGAGCTGTGTCGGCTTGCCGTCGTCATCGCCACCGGACCATACGGCAATACCGCGCTCAACCAGCTGATGTGACAGGCTGTCCAGCTCCTGGCGCACGCTTTCCTTGAGGCTCTGCAATTGCCGCCGCAATTCCGGCATCGTCTGGCCGGTCATATGGGCGTTGAGGAAGTTGGCGGCTTCCGTCAGCTGCGACGAGGTCGTGCCGGCCGGTAGCTCGATGATGCGGTTTTCGACCTGATCGTGCTCGCCGACGAGCACGGCGAGCGCCTTGGTCGGCTCCAGCCGGATGAATTCCACATGCTTGAGAACGGGATCGCTCTTGGAGGTGATGACGAGACCGGCGCCGCGCGAAATGCCCGACAGTACCCGGCTTGCCTCCGACATCATCGATTCCACCGGCTGATCGCGATTGCTGCCGCGCACCTGCCGATCGATATTGGCCCGATCCTCGGCGGAGAGATCGCCGACCTGCATGAAGGCATCGACGAAGAAGCGCAGGCCGACCTGGGTCGGCAATCGCCCGGCGCTGACATGCGGCGAGTAGATGAGCCCGAGTTCTTCCAGATCGCTCATGACATTGCGCACTGAAGCCGGCGACAGCGACATGGGCAGCAGGCGCGAGAGATTGCGCGAACCCAGCGGCTCGCCGTTTTCGAGATAGCCTTCGACGATGCGGCGGAAGATTTCCTTGGAGCGTTCGTCCAGTGCAGCAATGACATCCGAGACCGACGATGTCGTGAATACCATTTCGCTGTCAGATCCATTCCGTTGAGCCTTAGGCAAAATATAATCATTCAGTTAGCAATGGCAAAAGGGAAAAATGTCGCCGTCGCCGCTGAGCGTCTTTGCGGCCTGCTTTTCCTTTGCAAAAGCGGCCTGCGGGTCGTAGAAGCGGTCAACGAACATTCAGGAGAGTGGAATGCGGCCTTCAGGCAGAAAAACCGACCAGATGCGCAAGGTGTCGTTCGAGCGCAATTTTTCCAAGCATGCGGAAGGCTCCTGCCTGGTGAAATTCGGCGATACGCATGTGCTCTGCACGGCAAGCCTGGAAGACAAGACGCCGCCATGGCTGCGCAACAGCGGCAAAGGCTGGGTCACGGCGGAATACGGCATGCTGCCGCGCGCGACAGGCGAGCGCATGAAGCGCGAAGCAGCCGCCGGCAAGCAGGGCGGCCGCACGCAGGAAATCCAGCGCCTCATCGGCCGTTCGCTGCGCGCTGTCGTCGACCTCAAGGAATTGGGCGAGCGCCAGATCACCGTCGACTGCGACGTCATCCAGGCCGATGGCGGCACGCGCACGGCCTCGATCACCGGCGGCTGGATCGCGCTCTATGACTGCCTGAAGTGGATGGAAAGCCGCAACATGGTCAAGGTCGAGCGCGTGCTGAAAGATCACATCGCCGCTATCTCCTGCGGTATCTTTGCCGATCAGCCCGTCATCGATCTCGACTATCTTGAGGATTCGTCGGCGGAGACCGATGCCAATTTCGTCATGACCGGCAAGGGCGGCATCGTCGAGATTCAGGGAACGGCTGAAGGCGCCCCCTTCAGCGAAGAAGAATTCGCCACGCTGATGCATCTGGCCAAAAACGGCATTGCCGAACTGGTGGAGCTGCAGAAGCAGGCCATCGCCTGAGGATATCAACGAATGCGGAGCGTGCAGCCTGCCCCTCATCCGGTCCCTGAGTTTATCGAAGGGCGGCCACCTTCTCCCCGTCGAGACGGGGAGAAGGGGCAAGGCGCACCTGCCGTCATCTCTCAGCTTCGCGGGAATCGGGAGGCGCCCATATATGAGGTCGTTCCCTCGCCCCGCCAGCGGGGAGAGGGTGAGGGGCTAATCCGTTGAGCAATGCGACACTCACAGGCGTTCTTGAAACTGCCCTCTATGCAGACGATCTCGATGCCGCCGAAGCCTTTTATAGCGGCGTACTCGGGTTGAAGAAGATATCGCGAGGCGGCAACCGCCACGTCTTCTATCGCTGCGGGCCGGGTGTGCTCCTGATCTTCAACAGTGAAGAAACGGTCAAGCCGCACGAGCCGGGCGCCCTGCCCGTGCCGCCGCATGGGACTAAGGGTCATGGTCACGTTTGCTTCCGTGTCGATGGCAACGATATCGAGGCCATGGCCGAGAGGCTGAAGGCTGCCGGTGTCGATATCGAAGCCGATTTTCACTGGCCGAATGGCGGCCGTTCGATCTATTTCCGCGATCCGGCCGGCAACAGTCTGGAATGCGCCGAACCCCGCATCTGGGGCCTATGACAGGACAGCACATGCGCAAGCTCGATACTAAGACTATCGTCGTCGCCAGCCACAATGCCGGCAAGATCCAGGAAATCCGCGATCTGATCGGGCCGCTCGGCTTTACCGCCAAGTCCGCCGCCGATCTCAACTTCATCGAACCGGACGAAACGGGCACGACCTTCGAAGAAAATGCGACGATCAAGGCGCTGGCCTCCGCCAATGCCTCCGGCCTGCCGGCACTCTCGGACGATTCCGGTCTGGTTATCGATGCACTCGGCGGCGATCCCGGCGTCTACACAGCCAACTGGGCGGAGACGGCTGACGGGACACGTGACTTCGTCATGGCCATGCGGAAGGTCGAAACCGCCCTGGAGAAGGCCGGCGCCTCCACGCCGGAGAGCCGCACGGCCCGCTTCGTCAGCGTGCTCTGCCTTGCTTGGCCGGATGGACATACCGAGCTTTTCCGCGGCGAAGTGGAAGGCACGGTCGTCTGGCCGCCGCGCGGCAGCCAGGGCTTCGGCTACGACCCGGTCTTCCAGCCGGAGGGATACCAGACCACATTCGGCGAAATGAGCGCCGAGCAAAAGCACGGCTGGAAGCCCGGCGACGAGCAGGCGCTGTCGCACCGCGCCCGCGCCTTCAAGATCTTTGTCGAAACCTGCCTGGAGGCGTAAGCTAATCCGGTGGAAATCGTGGACACACAAGATCTGATGCACGGGGCGCAATTGCTGCCCGATACCGGCGAACCCGGTTTCGGCGTTTATGTGCATTGGCCCTTTTGCGCGGCCAAGTGTCCCTACTGCGATTTCAACAGCCATGTCCGCCATCAGCCTGTCGATCAGGAGCGCTTTGCCGCCGCCTTTCTGAAGGAAATGGCGACGATGCGCATGATCAGCGGCCCGAAGACAGTGACAAGCGTCTTCCTCGGCGGCGGCACGCCGTCGCTGATGAAGCCCGAAACGGTGGGCGCGGTGCTCGATGGCATTGCTAGGACATGGCATGTGCCTGACGGCATCGAGATCACCATGGAGGCCAATCCATCGAGCGTCGAGGCCGAGCGCTTTCGCGGCTATCGCGCTGCCGGCGTCAATCGCGTATCGATGGGCGTACAGGCGCTGAACGACCGCGACCTGAAATTCCTCGGACGTCTGCACAATGTCGAGGATGCGCTGAAGGCGATCAGGCTGGCGCGCGAGATCTTTCCGCGTATGTCCTTCGACCTCATCTATGCTCGCCCGAACCAGACCGTCGAGGAATGGGAGCGCGAGCTAAAAGAGGCAATCTCCTATGCGGTCGATCACCTCTCGCTCTATCAGCTGACGATCGAGGAAGGCACGCCCTTCTACGGCCTTCACAAGGCCGGAAAGCTGATCGTGCCCGATGGCGATCAGTCGGCGCTGCTTTATGAAGCGACGCAGGAAATCACCGAGCGCGAGGGCATGCCGGCCTATGAGGTCTCCAATCACGCGCGCCCCGGCGCCGAGAGCCGGCACAATCTCACCTATTGGCGCTACGGAGACTATGCAGGCATCGGCCCCGGCGCCCACGGCCGCCTTACCAGAGGCCCGCAGAAGCTGGCGACCGCGACCGAGCGCAAGCCTGAGAGCTGGCTCGAGATGGTGGAGCGGGACGGGCACGGCATGGTCGACCAGGAAATGCTTGGGTTTGATGAACAGGCCGACGAATTGCTGCTGATGGGCCTGCGGCTGCGGGAGGGCGTCGATCTCGCCCGCTGGCAGCAGCTTTCCGGCCGCGATCCCGACCCGCAACGCGAGGCGTTTTTACTGGAACACGGTTTCATAGAGCGGATCGGCAATTCCCGCCTGCGCTGCACGCCGGCGGGAATGCTGGTGCTCGACTCGGTCGTCGCCGATCTCGCCTGCTGACCACTTTCTCCTGGAGAGGGGCGCCACGAAGCGGCGGATGGGGGTGATCCCGCATGTGAGATGATGACTCGGCTGTTGACGAGATCGCCCCACCCCCGGCACTACGTGCCGACCCTCCCCCTCAAGGGAAGGGTAATCGCATATGGACAGATTAGCCCCTCATCCGTCCTCTCACAGTTCGCTTCGCTCAACTGTTCGAGTCCACCTTCTCCCCGCACGCGGGGCGAAGGGAGTTGATGAGATCGCCCCCTCTCCCCGTCAAAACGGGGAGAGGGCTGGGGTGAGGGGCACCTTCTATTTCATATGCAATGGCCCTACCCTCGAGGGAAGGGTGAAGAGGCGGCCATCGATTGCCGCCAGACCCACCGCGATCAGTGCCATGCCGATGAAATGCTTCGGCTGCAGGCTTTCGCCGAGAATGAGCGCGCCGAGCAGTATGGCGCTGACAGGGATCAGGAAAGTCACCAGCATCAGATTGGTGGCGCCGGCCGTCGCCAGGATGCGGAAGAACAGCACATAGGCGATGGCGGTCGACAGGATGGCCAGGCCGGCCAGCGCCGCCCAAGTCTCGGTGGACGGCATTGCCAGCGTCCACGGGCGATCGACCAAGAGCGCGATTGGCAGCAGCATTATCGCCGAGCCCGTAACCTGACCGGCGGCCGGAATGATCGGTGCCAGCCCCATGCGGCGGAAGCGCCGCCCGAAAATACCGGCGAGTGAGTAGCTGAAAGCAGCGCCCAACACAGCCAGCTGCGCCAACACGTTGGAACCGAGGCTCGTCAGCACCGAGGGGCCGATCATCAGGGCCACGCCGACAAAGCCGACGATGACGCCGAGCAGGCGGTTGCCGGTCATCTTCTCATCCTCCGTCAGGAAATGGGCGACGACCACGGCAAAGAGCGGCGTGGTGGCATTGAGGATGGATGCAAGCCCGCTGGCGATATGGGTTTGCCCCCAGACGATCAGCAGGAAGGGAATGACATTGTTAAGGAAGCCCATGCCAAAGAAGGCGAGCCAGGTCTGACGGTCTTTCGGCATCGCATGTCCGGTGGCACGCACGATGACATGCAGAGCAATGGCGGCGAGTGCGACGCGCGCCGTGACGATGGTGAAGGGCGGCAGCTCACGCACCAGAATGCCGTTGAACAGGAAGGAGCCGCCCCATAGGATGGATAGCCCCACCAGCATGCTCCATTCGACCGCGCCCATGGATTTCTGTGCCATCTGATCATCTCCAGCGCTGATTGAGTTTTACTTATTTGTTGCCAATCGCGACATGATTGCCAACCACCGTAATTGCTGGAATAATCGCGCTATATGGAGGCTCTGGCAAACGAGTCTTTTTCGAATTATGGTTTAGCTGAGCTCAATCATCATGGATCAACTGCCATCCCTTTCGGCGCTGCGCGCCTTCGAGGCCTCCGCCCGGCATCTCAGCATGACGCTGGCTGCAAGCGAGCTGCATGTGACGCCAGGCGCCATCAGCCTGCAGATCCGCGACCTCGAAAGCAGCCTCGGGGTACGACTTTTCGAGCGGCGAGCCCGCAGCCTGGCGCTAACGAGTGAAGGCGCCGAGTATTTCGCGACAATGCGAACGGCCTTCCGCCTCATCCGCGAGGCGACAGCGGCCTTGGCGATGCGCGCCAAGGATACGGTGCTGACCCTTACCTGCACTGCCGGCTTTGCCACGCACTGGCTGGTGCCGCGGCTGCGGCGCTTCGAGGAGGCCCATCCCGATATCGACCTGCGCATCAGCGCTTCCTATCGCATGATGGATTTCCAGCGGGATGGGATCGACATTGCCATTCGCCACGGCCTCGGCGGTTACGAGGGCCTGGCAAGCGAGAGATTTCTCGATGACGAATATGTTCCGGTCTGCACGCCGGAAATGGCAGCGGCGCTTGGCCCCTCTCCCGCTGTCGATGACTTGGCCGGCCTGACGCTGATCCACGATGTCTATCGGCGCGACTGGGAGCTCTGGCTGAAGGCGGTCGGCGCCACGCGGGTGGATGCCATGCACGGACCGGTCTTCACCGATGGCATGGGCGCTTATCACGCCATGAAGGCAGGCCTCGGCATCGCGCTGATGCGCCGGTCCTTCGTGGAGCAGGAGCTGGCTGAGGGCACGCTCGTTGCGCCTTTCCCGACCGGATTTGCGAGCGCGCTTGCCTATCATCTCGTCTATCAGCCGGGTGCGCTGGAAAGGCCGGCCGTCGCGGCCCTGCGCGCCTGGTTATTTTCAGAGGTATCGCGCACGACGCCGCCGACCTAAAGTGCGCTTGGAGCGCAAAAAGAAACGGCCGGCGATCAAGCCGGCCGTAGACTATGTGGTGAATGCCGATCGCTCGGCTTACTCGTTGATGAGGCGCTTCAGCAGCTCGATCTCGTGCGACAGCTTGCTGTCGCCGGCGATCAGTTCCTCGATCTTGCGCACCGCATGCAGAACGGTGGTGTGATCGCGGCCACCGAAGCGACGGCCGATTTCCGGAAAGGAACGCGGCGTCAGCGTCTTCGACAGGTACATGGCGATCTGGCGTGGCTTTACAATGACGCGCGTGCGGCGGTTCGAAACCAGTTCCTGGCGCGACACATTGTAGTGGCGGGCGACGATGCGCTGGATGTCCTCGATGCGGACGCGGCGCGGCTCGCCGGAGCCGACCAGATGCGCCAGCAGCTCGTCGACGCGCTCGACCGTCAGGTTCGGCTCAAAGGAGCGGCGGAAGATAAGCTGGTTGAAGGCTCCTTCCAGCTCGCGGCCGCTGGCGGTGACATTGCGGGCGACATGCGAGAGGATTTCGGCCGGGATTTCCAGCGACGGATCATCCTGACGGGCAGCATCGAGACGGCGCTTGAGGATCTCAAGGCGCATTTCATAGTCCGGCGCCTCGACTTCGATCGCTACACCGCCCTGCAGGCGCGAACGAACGCGGGGATCGAGCGATTCCAGCTCCCAGGGAGCGCGATCGGCAGCAACGACGACCTGCTTGGCGCTGTCGAGCAGCATGTTCAACAGATGGCAGAACTCGTGCTGGATCATCTTGCCCTGCAGGAACTGCATGTCGTCGATGATGAGCAGGTCGATATTGCGCAGCGAGTCCTTCAGCGTCAGCGCGTCATTATCGCGGATAGCGGTTGCGAAGCGCCACATGAAGTATTCCGCCGTCAGATAGACGACACGCAGGCCGCGCGGGTTCTGCACCGCTGCATTGGCGATCGCCTGCAGCAGATGCGTCTTGCCGAGACCAACGGTCGCATGGACGAAGAGCGGATTGAAACGCACGGCGCCGGAGCCGGCTTCGGCGATGGTCTTTGCCGCGGCAAGGCTGACGCGGTTCGAGCTGCCTTCGACGAACGTATCGAAGGTAAAGCGGGAATCGAGCGGAGACCCGAAAAGCGGCGCACCGGCCGTTGCAGGCCGCGCAGCCGCAGCCGCGCTCACGGCCTGGGCGACGACCTGGCCCGCCGGCTGAGCGACGGCGCGACGGATCGGCGCGACAGCCGTTTGATCCGGCACCGCCGGCTGCTCATCGGCGCATGGCTTCGCGCCCTGCCGGGTCGCGGTGCGCACCAGAATTTCGACTTTGAGGATCTCGGCATCCTCAGCCTGGAACAGGCTGGTGATGAGATCGAGATAGCGATTGTTGATCCAGGACTTCAGAAATGTCGTCGGGACCGTGAGGCGAACGACGCTCTTCGATACCGAATGAAGCTTGAGCCGCGCAAACCAGCTGGCATAGACATCGGGTCCGACCTGAGCCTTCAAGCGCGCGCTGACGCGCTCGAACAAGTTACTTTGCGCCACGTCACCCTTTTCCCCCGCCGCTTCTAAGCAAACCGCACCGAACGCCTGCGCATTGTCCCCATTTTCCAACGCACCCGTCGCCCTCGTATGTATCTGCATATAGTGCCGCCTTCCACAGTCTCTTTATAGGGCGGGAGCACATCACTGCCGCCCTTGGTTCTTCGCCATGGCATGACGGTCACGCTCGTTGTCCAAGCTGCGCCGCATACCGGTTCATCAGCCACGCCCGGCCTGCGGGCTTTACAGGAACACTGTGGCAAAAACCGCTCTTTAAAGCAGCCTTCGTCTCGGCGTCTGTAACCGGAGCATCAATCGGCCCTCGTATTCCGACTGACCGCTCCAATGGCTGTCAATTTTTCTCCCCTCCCCGCAGCCACGCCAATGATTTGGGCCGCAAAGGACAGACAAGCTTCCTCGTTCCGCAAGCGTCGCCGCTTCCGGTTCTTACTCGTCAACTGTTTGAAAAAACGGAACTGAACTGCTCCGTCACAAGAGACAAAACCACCTCCACCGCCATACGTGACGGTGTTTGCCGAAGCCGTTTAAGGTGAGATCCGCGCCCCTTGTTGAAATCCATTTAGGCAGGATCGAAGGCAGATATCAACGATGAATTTTACACAAAATTAAGAGGCGGCCATTGACTCCGGAGGCCATTTTTGACTGTCACAAGCCCTTCAAAAAAGAATCGCTGTTGAATCAAAGAGATTCCTGTCGAACGCGATTCCCACAGCTTTCAAAAGAAAAAAAATAAAAAATCCCTTGACTCAGTTGTGAGCCGGCAATGCGTCATGCAGATCACCCAGCGCTGGGATATCCTGCCGCAACCCTTTGTTTCCAAAGGTATATTTCTGTCACGTCAATGACATGATCGACCGGCCATTTTTGGCAATGCGGCATTTTTTTGGCCGAATCCAAAAAGCCCGGCGCGAGGGCCGGGCTTAACTCTAACGATTAAATCGTTAACGAAAGATTATACAGTCGGGGCCGAAAGGGCCTTCACACGCTTGGCAAGACGCGAAACCTTGCGGGAAGCGGTGTTGGCGTGAAGCACGCCCTTGGTGGCTGCGCGAGCCAGTTCCGGCTGAGCAGCAACGAAAGCTGCCTTTGCGCGATCTGCATCACCCGATGCGATGGCTTCTTCGACCTGGCGAACGAACGTGCGAACGCGCGAGCGACGAGCCTTGTTGACATCGGTGCGGCGGGCGATCTTGCGGGTCGCTTTTTTCGCCGAGGTAGTATTGGCCATGTATGCCTCTCTTAGAATTCGAACAAAACTCCATCCTTGCGGCGCGGGCCCCATGGCCACTTCATCCAGCAATGCGGGAGCAATTGCGGAAAACCAGAGCGGCTTTCCAAACTGTGGCGGGCATATAACCGGAATGAGCCGCGGCGTCAACGCGGATTCTCGCCAAACCCGCGTAATTCCTGAATCCCGACCCTTAGCGGTTCTTGAAGGACGGCTTGCGCTTCTCAACGAAGGCCGCCATGCCCTCCTTCTGATCCTCTGTGGCAAACAGGCTATGGAACAGGCGGCGCTCGAAACGCAACCCTTCCTCAAGCGTGGTTTCGAAAGCGCGGTTGACCGCTTCCTTGGCCATCAGCACCGAGGGCCGCGATAGCGATGCGATCTTGGCGGCGGCGGCCAGCGCTTCGTCCAAGAGCTTGTCCGCCGGCACGACGCGCGCCACGAGGCCGGAACGTTCCGCCTCTGCCGCATCCATCATGCGACCGGTCAATACCAGGTCCATCGCCTTCGCCTTGCCGACCGCGCGCGTGAGTCGCTGTGAGCCGCCCATGCCAGGGATGACGCCGAGCGTGATTTCCGGCTGGCCGAATTTGGCGGTCTCCGAGGCGATGATGAAATCGCACATCATCGCCACCTCGCAGCCGCCGCCGAGCGCGAAGCCGCTGACCGCCGCGATAACGGGCTTGCGGGCATTGGCGATCTCGGCCCAGCCGCTGAAGAAGTCATTCTTGTAAGCGTCGACGAAATCGAGCGACTGCATTTCCTTGATGTCGGCGCCGGCGGCAAAGGCCTTTTCCGAGCCGGTGAGCACGATCGCGCCGATGGCATCATCGAGATGAAAAGCGGCATAGGCCTGCTTTAATTCGGAGAGGACCGTTGAATTCAGCGCATTCAGCGCCTGCGGCCGATTGATCCTGATGAGACCGACGGCCCCATGTGTTTCGACGATGAGGGTTTCGTAAGCCACGTCTCTCTCCCTTTTACCAGCTTTGGACCTTCAATCAGCCTTGGCAGGAAGCGCAGTAGAAAGAAGAGCGCCCCGCCTGGACGATGCGACTGACCGTACCGCCGCAACCGGGCGTACTGCAAGGCTGGCTTTCACGATCATAGACGGAAAAGGAATGCTGGAAATAGCCGAGCGAACCGTCCGTCTGGATATGATCGCGCAACGACGAACCGCCTGCGGCTATCGCATCGGCAATGACCTCGCGGATCGCCTCGACCAGCGCCAGCAGCGCTTCGGTCGGTTTGCCGGTATCCATAACCAGTGTGCCGGCGGCACGCAACGGCGACAGGTGAGAGCGCCACAGCGCCTCGCACACATATATATTGCCGAGACCGGCGATGTTCTTCTGGTCCAGCAGCGCGCTCTTCAGCGGCTGCGCCTTGCCGGCGAAACGCTTAGCCAGATAATCGGCATCGAGTTCATTACCCGTGGGTTCCGGCCCGAGATCGCGGAAGAAGGGATGGCTGGCCATCTCGGTCCGCCTGACCATGTCCATGAAGCCAAAGCGACGTGGGTCGTTATAGATGACGCGTGCATCACCGCCAGCGCTCGCCAGATGGAAGACCACATGATCGTGCTTCTCGTCCTTGGAACGGGGATGATGGAATTCGCCCGGCGTTCGCGCCTCTCGACCGGCTTCGACCCGAAACGAACCGGACATGCCGAGATGCGCGACGATCGTCTTGCCATCATCGAGATCGATCAGCAGGTATTTGGCACGGCGCGACAGCGACGCGATGCCGCGGCCCGAAGCGGCCTCAGCGAAATCGACAGGGAAAGGAAAGCGCAGATCGTTGCGGCGCAGCTCCAATTCCTTGAGAACCGCACCTTCCATGGAAGGTGCCAGCCCGCGTCTGACGGTTTCGACCTCTGGTAATTCCGGCATGGCTATCCATCTTTATGTTTCAACCGCTTATGATCTGAGCTATAGGCCAAAGCATTGCGGCTGTTGATCTGGCTGATGAGATAGCGTGGCAAACGCGATTTCGCTATGGTCCGCCGCTGAATACTGCATAATTCCTTAGACCGGAATCGATTTAAGGAGAG
The DNA here is from genome assembly GCF_009176305.1 of Martinezella dioscoreae. Taxonomy (GTDB): domain Bacteria; phylum Pseudomonadota; class Alphaproteobacteria; order Rhizobiales; family Rhizobiaceae; genus Rhizobium; species Rhizobium dioscoreae. The sequence goes on from NZ_BLAJ01000003.1 coordinate 950,256, forward strand.
AATTGTGCAGCAAGTTTAAAGTGTTACAGCGACCCTTGCGCGCCATAAATGACGCGCGGCGCTGTAATGTAACGGAGTTGAGCCGATGGCAGACAGCCGCACCTCCGCCGATGGCGGCATGGAAACATCCTATGGCTTCCGCGAAGTAGCCGATGGTGAAAAGCAGGGCCTCGTCAACGAGGTGTTCCACAAGGTCGCCAAGCGCTACGACGTCATGAACGACGTCATGTCCATGGGCATGCATCGCGCCTGGAAGGATGCGATGGTCGCGGCGCTCAACCCGCGCAAGGATCCCGCCTACAAGGTGCTCGATGTTGCCGGCGGCACGGGCGATATCGCCTTCCGTATTGTCGAGGCCTCGAACCGGATGGCGCACGCGACGGTGCTCGACATTAACGGCTCGATGCTCGGCGTCGGTGCCGAACGCGCTGAAAAGAAGAAGCTCTCCGACAATCTCACTTTCGTCGAGGCGAATGCCGAGGAACTGCCTTTCGAGCCGAATTCCTTCGACGCCTATACGATCGCCTTCGGCATCCGCAACGTTCCGCATATCGATGTGGCATTGAAGGAAGCCTATCGCGTGCTGAAACGCGGCGGCCGGCTGCTCGTGCTCGAATTCTCCGAAGTCGATCTGCCGCTGCTCGACCGCGTCTACGACGCTTGGTCCTTCAACGCCATTCCGAAGTTCGGCAAGGCGATCACCGGCGATGCCGAGCCCTATCAATATCTAGTGGAATCGATCCGCAAGTTCCCGAACCAGCAGGACTTCGCGACGATGATCCGCGAGGCCGGCTTCTCGCGCGTGAGCTTCACCAATTACACCGGCGGCATTGCCGCGCTGCACTCCGGCTGGAAGCTCTGAAGCATGATATCCAGTCACCCGATCCGGCTTTTGGCCTCCATGTTCCGAGACCTTGAGACGATATGAGTGCTTTCAGCGCATATTTCGGCCTTGTTCGGGTCGGCTGGGTGCTCGTGCGCGAAGGCGTGGTCATGGCGCTGCCATCGGAAGGGCTGCCGCCCTCCGTCAGCCTTGCCAAATCCTTCGTCAGCATCTTTGCCCGCCGGAAGGCGAAGAGCCAGGCCCGCAGCGACCGGCTTGCCCAGGCAGTCGAGCGGCTCGGGCCTTCCTATGTGAAGATCGGCCAGTTCCTGGCGACTCGACCCGATGTCGTCGGCGTCGACATGGCAAACGACCTGTCGAAGCTTCAGGACAGGATGGCTTTTTTTCCGCACACTATGGCGACGGCAGCGATCGAGGCGTCGCTCGGGCGGCGGATCGACGATCTCTATGCCAGCTTCGGCGAGCCGATTGCCGCCGCGTCGATAGCGCAGGTGCATCCGGCAGAGGTCCACACGGCCGAAGGGCGCAAGCGCGTTGCCGTCAAGGTGGTCCGGCCTGGCGTGCGCCAGCGTTTTTCTAACGATATCAAGGCAATGTATCTCGTGGCGGGTATGCAGGAGCGGTTCATGCCCTCCAGCCGGCGCCTCCGACCCGTGGAAGTGACCAAAACGCTCGAGCAGACCACGAAGGTCGAGATGGATCTGCGGCTGGAAGCGGCTGCACTCTCCGAGATCGCCGAAAACACCGAGAAGGATCCCGGCTTCCGCGTTCCGAAGGTCGACTGGGAGCGTACCGGCCGCGACGTCATCACCATGGAGTGGATCGACGGCGTGAAGATGTCCGACGTCGAGGGACTGAAGGCCGCCGGACACGATCTCAACGCACTCGCCGATACGCTGATCCAGTCCTTCCTGCGCCATACGCTGCGCGACGGCTTCTTCCATGCCGACATGCACCCCGGCAATCTCTTCGTCGATCCCACCGGCATGATCGTCGCAGTCGACATGGGCATCGTCGGCCGCCTGGGAAAGAAGGAACGCCGCTTCCTCGCCGAAATCCTGTACGGCTTCATCACCCGCGATTATGTCCGGGTGGCCGAAGTGCATTTCGAAGCCGGCTACGTACCTGCCCATCACAATACCGAGAGTTTTGCGCAGGCCATCCGTGCCATCGGCGAGCCGATCCATGGCCAGCCGGCCGAAACCATCTCCATGGGCAAGCTTCTGACCCTGCTCTTCGAAGTGACCGAACTCTTCGACATGGAAACGCGGCCCGAGCTGGTGATGCTGCAGAAAACCATGGTCGTGGTCGAGGGCGTATCGCGCATGCTCAATCCGCGCTTCAACATGTGGAAAGCATCCGAACCGGTGGTCGGCGACTGGATCCGCACCAATCTCGGCCCGAAGCGGATCATGACCGATCTGAAGGATGGTTTGAAGGCAGCTGTGAAGCTCGCCGAAGCCGCACCTGAGATTGCGGCCAAGACCGAAAAATTCCACCACGAACTGCTGCATATGAGCGAAAACGGCCTGCGCTTCGATCCGCAGACCGCCGAAGCGATCGGCAAGGCCGAGGCCAAGCACAGCCGCTCCGGCCGCTTCGCGCTTTGGGTGATTGCGCTGACGCTGCTTTACATCGCCTGGCATCTTGGCTGATCGCCAAGCTTTCTGATGCTTCTTTCTCGCCCCGGCCAAAATAGCTTGGCCGGTGCGGGAAGCCGCATGCGCGCGCAAACATAGAGTTGCGCGATGTGCGCACTCGTCCCAAAATCAGTCTGTCCGGCACGGATCAAGGTGTTCGCCATTTGGGATATCCCATTGACGATAAGGCTCGCATAGCCTTGCAAAAAAGGAGAACAGCAGAGATGGAGCGTCAGAGAGCCGGCATCGAACTCACCGGGCAACCCCTTGGGTTCAGCGATCTGGTGCGGATCGGCGCGGGGGCGGTGCTGCCGTCGGCATCGGAAAGCGGCATGGCGCGGGTGCGACTGGCGCGCAACGTTCTCGAAAGCACCATTCAATCCGGCATGCCGGTCTACGGCTCGACAACGGGTGTCGGAGCCATGAAAGATGTCGAATGGTCCCCCGAGGATCTCGATGCCTTCAATCTCGGTCTCGTGCGCGCCCATCATTTCGGCACAGGCGCCCCCTTCTCCATGTCGATCGTCCGCAATGCCATGGCGATCCGCGTCAATACGGCTCTCACCGGTCAGGTCGGTTGTTCGCAAGAATTGATCGAAGCCTATCTGCAGCTCTTGAGCTCGGATGTCATTCCCGTCGTCAGGCGCACGGGCTCGATCGGCTGCGCGGATATCGGTCTGATGGGCCAGATCGGCGCGGTTCTGACCGGCGTTGGCGAAGCCGTCTATCGCGGCCGACGCATGCAGGCTGCCGATGCCTTCGATGCCGCCGGCATCGCTCCGGTCAGGATGATGCCGCGCGACAGCTTGGCCTCGCTCAGCGTCAATGCAGTCAGCTTCGCAGCCGCTGCAGAGACGACCCGCAACGCCGCCGCCTCGATCCGTGTGCTGCTGGCAACCGGCATGATGGCGGCCGGCGCGCTCGGCGCTTCGCGCGATCCGTGGATTTCCGTGCGCCATGTCGGCACCGCGCGCGAAGCCCTGATCGGTGCCTGGCTCTGTAACGCCTCGGAAGAATGGCCCTGGCCGGTCGCCACCCATGTGCAGGACCCGTTGAGCCTGCGCATGATCGCCCAGGTCTTTGGCGCCGTCATCGAAAACCTCCTGACCGCCGGCCACAAGATTCTGGCCGCGACCGGCCGTTCGGACGACAATCCGGTCATCGTCGATGGCCGTGTGATGACCTCGGGCGGCTCTCTTCCGCTCGATGTCACCGTGCTTCTAGAAGCGGCCGTCATCTGCATGGCCCATGCCGCCCGCAACGCCTTTAATCGCTGCGTCCTGCTCGGCAACGGCCAGCGGCGCGGCCTGCCCGTCAATCTGGTGCCCGAAGGCAGGATCGCGACCGGCTTCGGCCCCATCATCAAGCTCGCCGGCGAGATCTTCTCGCGCGTTCTCTCCATGTCCAATCCGGTCTCGGCGCAGTCGCTGGTGGTTGCGGCGGGAATGGAAGACGAGGCCGCCTTCCTGCCGCTGGTCATCGAACGTTTCGAGCGGCAGATGCGGGCACTGAAGCGTCTGGCCGCCCTTGAGGCCCTACTTTCGGCACAGGCAATGGACATTCTCGGCGACAAGCCGGAAGGCGTGGCGCGCATGCTCTACGACGTCGTGCGCAAGCATGCCGACTTCTATGTCGTCGACCGTCCCCTTTCGGCCGAAGTCGAGGCGATCGAGGAGGAGCTCGGCTCGGAGTCCTTCGTCTCTGACTTGATCGCCCACAAGCCGATCATCGCCTATGATGACTTCTTCGCGCTCGGCTCGCTGGAGCGGGTCGAAGAGCGGCTTTATCACGACACCATTGCCATCTGAACCAACCGACGAGCGAGGGAATGCACATGGCCGATTTCGATCTTGTTCTGCAAGGCACTGTGGTTCTGCCTGGACGCATCGTGGAAGCCGGCTATGTCGGCGTGCGCGCCGGCAAGATCGCCGAGATCGGCATCGGCGTGCCCCCGGCCGCGCGCGAGCGGCATTTGCTCGGCAAGGCACTGATCCTGCCCGGCGCAATCGACGCGCAAGTGCATTCGCTCTCTCAGAAGGATCAGGAGGATTTCGTCTGGTCGACGCGCTCGGCAGCTGCCGGCGGCGTCACCACCATCGTCGACATGCCCTATGACGAAGGCAATCTCGTCTGCTCGGCAGCGGCGGTGAAGAAGAAGATCGACCATGCCGCGCCGCAATCGCGCGTCGACTTTGCTCTTTATGGCACGGTCGATCCGGAAGAAGGCCCGGCGCGCATCGCCGAGATGGTCGAGGCCGGTGTTTCCGCCTTCAAATTCTCCACCTTCGGCACCGACCCCAAGCGTTTCCCGCGCATTCCGCCCGCCCTGCTCGATGCGTGCTTTGCCGCCATCGCGCCCACGGGCCTGACAGCCGGCGTACACAACGAGGATGACGAAGCTGTCCGCACCTACATTGAGCAGGTGAAGGCGAGCGGCATCACCGACTATCGCGCCCACGGCCTGTCCCGCCCGCCAATCACCGAACTGCTTGCCATGCACACGATCTTCGAGACGGGCGCAGATACCGGCTGCCCGGCGCATGTCGTCCATTGCTCGCTCGGCCGCGGCTACGACATAGCCCGCGCCTATCGCCGCGACGGTTTCGAAGCGACGGTCGAGTGCTGCATCCATTACCTGACGCTCGATGAGGAAAACGATGTGAGGCGCCTCGGCGGCAAGGCGAAAATTAATCCGCCGATCCGCCCCCGCGCCGAAGTGGAAACCTTGTGGCGCAAGGTGGCGGAGGGCAATGTCTGGCTCGTCTCGACCGATCATGTCAGCTGGTCGGAAAACCGCAAAACCAATCCGGATATGCTGGCGAATGCTTCCGGCGTGCCGGGACTGGAGGTCATGGTGCCGCTCTTCGTAAAGGGTGCTCTGGAGCGCGGCGTGCCGCTGACCTGGGCGGCGAAGCTGATGGCGGAAAATCCAGCTAAGCATTTCCGCCTCGACCATATCAAAGGCGCGCTGACGCCGGGCAAGGACGCCGATATCGTCGTTCTGGAACCGCGCGAAACGATCTATGACGCGGCGGCCAGCGGCAATAACGTCGTCGGCTGGAGCCCCTATAACGGCATCCGCCTGCCCTGGACTGTGTCCGCCGCCTATCTTAGAGGCAAGCAGATCACCGAGGGACAGAAGGTGCTGGCCGAACCCGGCTCCGGCAGCTTTGTCCGTCCCTTGCCTCGCCAAGTCATTGCCGGAGATGCAGCCTGATGACCGAAACCAAGCGCCACAACCTGCCCGTAAACGCCGACCGTATCGCCGAGGATATCGATGCGCTGGCCGGCATCACTGATCCGGGCCACCCGTGGACGCGCCGCGCCTTCTCGCCGCTCTTCCTCGAAGGGCGCGCCTATATCGAAGCACGGATGAAGGCGGCAGGGCTTGAGACCCGCATCGACGCCGCCGGCAATCTGATCGGCCGGCGTACCGGCGCCAAGCCTGGCCTCGGAACGATCCTTGTCGGCTCGCATTCCGACACCGTGCCCGACGGGGGCCGTTTCGATGGCATTGCCGGCACGATCGCAGCGCTCGAAGTTGCGCGCTCCTTGAAGGATCGCGGCATCGAGCTCGACCATGATCTGGAAATCGTCGATTTCCTCGCCGAAGAAGTCAGCATCTTCGGCGTCTCCTGCATCGGCAGCCGCGGCATGACCGGGCAGATCCCCGAGGCGTGGCTCTCCCGCGTGAGCGGCGACCGCACGCTTTCTGAAGGAATTGCCGAAGTCGGCGGTGATCCCTCCGTGCTGCTCTCCCAGAAGCGGCCGGATCTCGCCGGCTTCCTGGAGCTGCATATCGAGCAGGGCCTGGTGCTGGAAGCCGAGAACAAGGATATCGGCATCGTCACCGCGATCGCCGGCATCACCCGCATCGAAATCACCGTGGAAGGCCGCGCCGATCATGCCGGCACGACGCCGATGGACCGCCGTGCAGATGCGCTGGTGGCGGCCTCGCAGCTCGTCCTCGATATTCGTCAACGCGCGGCGGAGCAGGCGAAAACGCCGGGCCATTTCGCCGCGACCGTCGGCGAATTCCGCATCGAGCCGAATGCCGCCAATGTCGTGCCATCCAAGGTCGTGCTCTTGATCGACGGCCGCGCCGAAATTCGCAGCGACATGGAGGATTTCCTGGCCTGGATCGACGGTGAGGTGAAGACCATCGCCGCCGATTATGGCGTGACGATCAACCCGCCGGTGCGTGTCTCCGACAACATGCCGACGCCGGGCGCTCCGGTACTGCTCGAAACGCTCGAACGCGCCTGCAAGACTGTCGGCGCCAAACATCGCCGTATGGCCTCCGGCGCCGGTCACGACACAGCCTGGATCGCCAAGGTCGCGCCGGCCGCCATGATCTTCGTGCCGTGCAAGGAAGGCCGCAGCCATTGCGCCGAGGAATGGGCCGAGAATGACGACATCGCCATGGGCGCCGCCGTGCTTTTCGAAGCGGTGCGCGACATGGACAAGAACCTCAAACAGAACCGGGAGTAGCCGATGGGACGCATACTCGTTGCCAAGGATGTGGAAGCGGCCGTCAAGGGCGGCTCCGTTTACGCCGCAGGCGGTGGCGGCTGGGCCGATCATGGCCGCATGCTGGGCTATGCAGCCGTCAATGTCGGCAAGCCGGAGCTGGTGTCAATCGACGAATTGAACGACAATGACTGGATCGCCACGGCCGCCGCCATCGGCGCGCCGGCCTCCACCACCCCGTGGGAAATGCAAGGCATCGATTACGTGAAAGCCGTGCAGCTGCTGCAGGACGAGCTTGGCGAAAAGCTTTCCGGCCTGATCATCGGCCAGAACGGCCGGTCTTCGACACTGAACGGCTGGCTGCCGTCGGCGATCCTCGGAACGAAGGTGGTGGATGCCGTGGGTGACATCCGCGCTCATCCGACTGGTGATATGGGATCGATCGGCATGGCGGGTTCGCCCGAGCAGATGATCCAGACCGCCGTCGGCGGCAACCGCGCCGAGAACCGCTATATCGAACTGGTCGTGAAGGGTGCGACGGCAAAGATTTCGCCGATCCTGCGTGCGGCATCCGACCAATCAGGCGGCTTCATCGCCTCCTGCCGCAACCCCTTGCGCGCGTCTTACGTCCGCACGCATGCGGCGCTCGGCGGCATCTCCATGGCGCTTTCGCTCGGCGAGGCAATCATCGAGGCGGAAAAGAAAGGCGGCAACGCCGTCATCGACGCCATCTGCAAGACAACAGGCGGCCATATCCTGGCCGAAGGTACGATCACAAAAAAGGACGTCGTCTACACGAAGGAAGCCTTCGACATCGGCACCATTACGGTCGGCAGCGGCGACAAGGCCGTCACCATGCATGTGATGAACGAGTACATGGCGGTCGAGGATGCCGGCAGCAAGCGCCTGGCAACCTTCCCCTCCGTTATCACCACGCTGTCGCCGGAAGGCGAACCCTTGAGCGTCGGCCAGCTGCACGAGGGTATGACAGTCTTCATCCTGCATGTACCGATGAATATCATTCCGCTGTCTGCCAGCGTGCTCGACCCCACGGTCTATCCCTCTGTCGAAAAAGCCATGGGTATCGAGATCGCGAAATACGCTCTCGCCGCCAAGAAGAACTGACGGGAAAGCTTGGAAGCGCGGGAGGCGCAGATGGCTCGTGACGCAGGTCTTGAAGAATTGCTGAGAGAAGAGCTCGGGCGACGGCCCGGGCTCAGGGAGAAAGGAATGTTCGGCGGCTGGGCCTTTCTGCTCAATGGCCATCTCATGTGCGGCGCCCGTGATGATGGGATGCTGATCCGCCTTGGCAAAGGCAACGATGCCTGGGCGCTGGAGCAGCGTGACGTCAAACCCATGCAGTTGGGCGGCCGAAAAATGCTTGGATGGGTGCGCGCCGGGCCGGACGCCTATGGCAATGACATGCTGCGCAAGCGGCTGCTTCTGGCTGCGCTGGACTTCGTCGAAGGCCTGCCGCCGAAGTGAACGCGTATTGAAGAACACTCCTCTTCTCCCCAGCGGGGAGAAGATGTCCGTCAGGACAGATGAGGGGGTGAGCGACTAAGGAGCGAACGTCTGAGCGGTACGCGAAGACGATATGTGCCGCATCGCCCCCCTCATCCGACCCTTCGGGCCACCAACCGGGGTCGAGCCACGGGTCTCGACCCGTCCTTCGAACCCCCGCTGGGGAGAAGAAGAGACTATCAAACAAGAGGAAAAGCAATCATGCCGAAAGCCAATCCACGTCATCCGAAATTCCCCATTCCGGGCGGTCCGGAGCTGCGTGCCAAGTGCTGGCGGCAGGAGGCTTTGCTGCGCCTGCTCGAAAACGTGCTCTCCGTCGGGGAGGATCCGGACAATCTTGTCGTCTACGCCGCCCTCGGCAAGGCGGCGCGCAACTGGGCGGCGCATAAGGGCATCGTCAAGGCGCTGACCGAAATGGATGAGAACCAGACCCTGCTCATCCAATCCGGCAAGCCGATTGGCCTCATCCGCACGCATGACAAAGCGCCGCTCGTTATCATGGCGAACTGCAACATTGTCGGGCAATGGGCGAAGGCGGAAGTCTTCTACGAATTGCAACGCAAGGGCTTGATCTGCTGGGGCGGCCTGACGGCAGGCGCCTGGCAATATATCGGCAGCCAGGGCGTCATCCAGGGGACTTACGAAATCTTCATGCGCATCGCCGAGCGCCGCTTCGGCGGCGACCTCTTCGGTCGTTTCGTGCTGACAGCCGGCCTCGGCGGCATGGGCGGCGCGCAGCCGCTCGCCGGACGCATGGCGGGGGCTGCGATCCTCTGCATCGATATCGATGCCGATCGCGCCAAGAAGCGCCAGGACATCGGCTATCTGCAGGAAATCGCACCCGATCTCGATTCCGCGCTGGCGATGATCGACGCCGCCGTCAAGGAAAAGCGGGCGCTTTCCGTCGGCCTCGTCGGCAATGCGGCCGAGATCTATCCAGAGATCGCGCGACGCGGCATCGTGCCCGATATTGTCACCGACCAGACCTCGGCGCACGATCTCGTCTATGGTTACGTGCCGAAGGGCATGAGCCTGCAGCAAGTTCGGGATCTCCGCGATGACGGCCAGGGCCAGCTCATGGCGGCCAGCCGCGCCTCGATCGTCGAACACGTGAAGGCCATGCTGGACTTCCAGAAAAAAGGCTCCGAAGTCTTCGACAACGGCAACCTGATCCGCACACAGGCGAAGGAAGGCGGCGTTGCGAACGCCTTCGATATACCGATCTTCACCGAGGCCTATCTCAGGCCGCTCTTCTGCCGCGCCATCGGCCCGTTCCGCTGGATGGCGCTTTCGGGCGAGGAAAGCGATATCGCCCGCATCGACGATCTGCTGCTGGAAATGTTCCCGGACAACAAGATCATTACCAACTGGATCAAGCTCGCCCGTCAGCACGTGCCCTTCGAAGGGCTGCCGGCGCGTATCGCGTGGCTCGGCCACGGAGAGCGCACCGCCCTTGCCCGCCGTGTCAATGAGCTTGTGGCAGGCGGAGAGCTGAAGGGGCCGATCGCCTTTTCGCGCGACCATCTCGATGCCGGCGCCATGGCGCATCCGAACATCATGACCGAGCGCATGAAGGACGGCTCCGACGCGATTGCCGACTGGCCGCTGATCGACGCGATGATGCTCTGCTCGTCCATGGCCGATCTCGTCGTCGTCCATTCCGGCGGCGGCGGCTATGCCGGCTACATGACGAGCTGCGGCGTCACCGTGGTCGCCGACGGCACGCAAGCCGCCGACGAACGGCTCGACCACGCGCTGACCAACGACACCGCCCTTGGCGTCATGCGCTATGCCGATGCCGGTTACGAGGAAGCGCTTGATGAAGTTGCGAAAAAGGATGTGCCCTATATCCGTTTGGGATAAGCGCATCTGTTCTTAGCGGCACCGAAAGACTATGGTCCGGGCAATTCAAAATTGAGTTGAGAGTTGCCCGTGATCCCCTGGACCTTGCTTGATACTGCGAAAATCCCCGGCGGCGGCGAGCTGCGCCTGAAGCAGCGTGGCCAGGAATTTTCCATCATGCTCGGCACCAACGAGCTGATGAACAGCCGGCTGAGCGGCTCCGAACGGGCGCTTGCGACGCTTTCCTGCGAGAAGATCAAGGGCCGGAAGGCGCCACACATATTGATCGGCGGCCTTGGCATGGGCTTTACCTTGCGCGCGGCGCTCGGCGAACTCGGAGCGGACGCCAAAGTTACGGTCGCGGAACTGGTGCCGGCTGTCGTGTCATGGGCACGCGGGCCGATGGCAACGGTCTTCGACGGCTGCCTCGACGATCCGCGCGTCGCCATTCATGAAGGCGATGTGCGTCCACTCATCCGCGCTCGCAAGGCGGCCTACGACGCCATCCTGCTCGATGTCGACAACGGGCCGGATGGCATCACATCCGAAGCCAATGACGGCCTTTACGATTATCAGGGCCTGAAAGCGGCGCGCGATGCGCTGCGTTCCGGCGGTGTCCTCGCCGTCTGGTCTTCGGGACCCGACGACCGCTTCACACGGCGGCTGCGCGACAGCGGTTTTGCCGCCGAGGTGGTCAATACGCGCGCCAATGGCAAGACAGGCGCGCGCCACGTCATTTGGCTCGCGACAAGATCGGGATCGTAACGCCTCGAATTGAAATCAGACCTGAGATGCTATATATCAATGTCATATCTCAAGGGAGTTATGGCATGGACACCGCAAAGATCTTCTGGTCCGGCCGCTCGCAGGCCGTGCGCTTGCCGAAGGAATTCCGCCTCGACGGCGAGGAAGTGCGCATCCGCCGGCAGGGAAAGGCAATCATTCTGGAGCCGATCCCCGAAGATTGGGACTGGCTGGAAGCCGTAACAGGCCCGATCGATGATGACTTTGTAGAAGCAGCGACCGAGCAACCGGCTGAGCAGCAACGCCCCGAGTTGGATATCTTCAAGTGAAATATCTGCTCGACAGCAATGCCGTCATCGCGCTGATGAAAGGACACCCGGGCTTCGTCAACGAGCTTCGCAGGCACAAGCCGCAGGATTTCGCCATTCCGGCCATCGTCGCACACGAGCTGTTTTATGGTGCCTATAAGGGGCAGCGCGTTTCCGACAATCTGGCACGTGTCGATGCCTTGCAATTCGAGACGCTGGATTTCGATAAGCAAGATGCCCGTGTAGCCGGCGAAATTCGAGCGGCCCTTGCTTCCCTCGGCACACCGATCGGTGCCTATGACGTTTTGATCGCGGGACAAGCGGTCGCCCGCGATCTGATCCTGATAACGCACAATGTCAGAGAATTTGGACGGGTTCAAAAGCTGCGTTTCGAAGACTGGGAGTCCTTGCCGAGCGGCTAAAGATAACGCGTTTCTTCCGGTGCACGATCGAAGCGGTCGTCGCGGCCATCGAAGTAGCCGACGGGAAGCGAGGCGAGTTCCTCATCGGTGGCATCGTCCAGGCAGCTGATGCTGATCGCATAGAACTTGCCGCCGAGGGCCGGATTTTCACCCCAGTTGAAGGAGCTGATGCCGCAAGTCTTGCAGAAGAGATGATGAAGAATGCGCGGGCCGAATTGATATTCGCCGATGCTGTCCTCACCCGAGGTCAGGCGGAAATCGGCCGGCGTGGCGACAGCCAGCCAATTGCGCTTCTTCTTGCAGATCGAGCAATTGCACTTGAAGGTGCCACCCTGCAGATCGAGATCGGCTTCGTAGCTTACCGCGCCGCAATGGCAGCTTCCATGATAGGTCTTCTTCATCACTCTCATCCTTCCCTTGAGGTGGCTTCTGCGTAAGCGACATATTTGTCCAAGGCCTGTTCCCAGCCGCCGGTCTGCAGCTTCAGTTCGGTCTCGTCAGGCAATTCGGCCTTTCGGAAGACGAGGCGCGTCTTCTCGCCAAGCTCATGGAATTCCACGGTCACCTGCATCGGATGTTCGGCCCTACCCTCCTGATTTTCCCAGGCGAAGGTGAAGACGAGGCGCTCGGGCGGGACGATCTCCAGATAGCGGCCATGGCTCCAATATTCCTTGCCCTCCGGTGTCAGAATGCAGTGCCGCCAGGCGCCCCCTTCCCGCAGGTCGACAAAGACGGATGGCGTCGTCATGTTCTGGGGCGCCCACCAACGCACCATATGCTCCGGCTCCGTCCAGAGACGGAACAGCAAGTCGCGCGGCGCGGCTATTTCGCGGGTCAGCACGATCTCGCGTAGCGGCCGCATGCTGCCGCCCTCAATTGCTGGGGTCATCCATTCCTCCCTTTTGCAATAGCGCCGCATAGGCTTCCAGGCGATCGAGATTGTCGTTCCAGAACTGCCTGTAGCTTTCCAACCAGTCATCGACCTGCCGCAGCGGCTTGGGCTCCAGCCGGCAGGGTCGCCATTGCGCTTCCCTTCCCTTCGAAATCAGGCCGGCTTTCTCCAGCACCTTCAAATGCTTGGAGACGGCGACCAGCGACATGTCGAAGGGTTCGGCCAGTTCCGAGACGGATGCCTCACCGGTCGCCAGCCGCGCCAGGATCGCCCGGCGGGTAGGATCGGCAAGAGCCGAGAGGGTTGTGCTCAATGTGTCCATACGACTCGATAAACCATGAAGTTAATTAACTTATTGGTTTAATATATGGCGCAAGCAAACGATGTCAAGAAGGGCTTTCTGACGCCCGATCTCAGGGAATGACGTTGGATACTTCGATCAGGTTTTGATCCGGGTCGCGGAAATAGACCGAGAGAATGGGGCCGGTCGCACCGGTTCGGCGCACCGGGCCTTCCTCAATCGCAACGCCTTCAGCCTGCAAGTGAGCAATGACCTCATCCAGAGGCGTTGTGCTGATGAAGCAAAGATCGGCCGAGCCTGGTGTCGGCCGTTCAGCCTTAGGCTCCAGCTCATGTCCGGCGCGATGCAGATTGATCTTCTGATTACTGAAGGTCAGGGCCTTGCGGCCTTCCCCGAAAGTTTCGACGCCCATTCCGAGGACACGGGCATAGAAATCGCAGCTCTCCTCGATGCTCGCGACCGTGAACACCAGATGATCGAGATGGTCGATGCGGATCATGGCGGCCTCCTGAGTCAACGACGCGCCAGCCTGGCGACGGCAAGAGCGCTGACGAGACAGAGTGCCAGCATGACGAGGATGAAGGCAACCACGGCATTCCAGCCATCGGCAAGCCAGAAATAGCCTCCGACCGAGCCCGCAATGCTGGAGCCGAGATAATAGGCCAGCAGGTAGAGCGAGGAGGCATGGCCCTTGAAGCCATGGGCCAGCCGCCCCACAAGCGCGCTGGCAACGGAATGGGTCATGAAGAAACCGATCGTCACCAGGATGATGCCGAGAATGATCAGCGGCAAGGAGCTGGAAAGCGTCACCGCCGCCCCGAGTGCGGCGATCAGCACGCCCACCGGCAGCACGACGAAATGGCCGATGCGATCACCGAGCAGGCCGGCCGCCCAGGATGCGACGATCCCGAAGAGATAGGCGGTGAAGATCAGGCCCAATTCGGTCTGGCTGAGATCATAGGGGTCAGCGACCAAACGGAAGCCGGCATAGTTATAGACGGTGACGAAGGAGCCCATGACGAGAAAGCCGATGGCAAAGAGCAGCGGCAACGCCGCATTGCTGAAGTGACCGCTCCAGGCCTTCAGGTGGAAGGCAACATCAAAACCCTTGCGTGGGGTGAAATTGCGCGACGGCGGCAGGAGATAAAGGAAGCCGACGGCGGCGACAAGGCCGAGAATGCCGACCGCTGCCAATGCCGGCCGCCAGCTCAGATATTCGGCGATCGTACCGGTCACCACGCGCCCGGCCATGCCGCCAAAGGCGTTGCCGGCGATATAGAGGCCCATGGCGCCGCCGAGGCCGCGCGGTTCGATTTCCTCGGCCAGATAGGTCATGGCGACAGCTGGCACGCCGCCCAAGAGAAAGCCCTCAAGAGCGCGGACGGCGAGAAGCATATGCCAGCTCGGCGACACCGCGCAGACGATCGTGCAGATGGCCGCGCCGAGCAGCGAAATGAACATCAGGCTGCGGCGGCCGAGGCTTTCGGAAACGGCGGCTGCGCCGAAGATCGCGAAGGCCAGGAAGCCAGTCGAAAGCGATAGCGACAGCGAGCTTGCAGCCGGCGTGACACCGAAATCCTCAGAGAAGATCGGCATCAGCGGCTGGACACAATAGAGCAGCGAGAAAGTGGCGAAACCGGAGAGAAACAGCCCAATGGTCGCGCGGCGGAAGGCAGGCGTGCCGCGCGTCAGAAACTGGCGGGTGTCGGTCGGCGGCTCGTTCCTGACGAGTGTCAATTCGGGACCAGACGAAACTTCGGAGGCAACGATTTCCTGCTTGCCAGCGGCGCGAGACATGGGGGACCCAACCTTTCTTGCCATGGAATCTAGCCAGCTCGGCTCCATTAGTCCAATATATGGAGCAGGCGATCTCAATAGCTTTTGGAGATAGCGATGGAGCTACGTCATATCCGCTATTTTCTGGCACTTGCGGAGGCGGGAAATTTCACCCGCGCCGCCGCCAATCTCGGCATCGGTCAGCCGCCGCTCAGCCAACAGATTCGAGACCTGGAAAACGAGGTGGGGGCGCAACTGTTCCATCGCGTGCCCCATGGCGCGGAGCTGACGGCAGCCGGCGAGGCCTTTCTAGCGGAAGCGAAAGCGGCGGTCGATGCGGCGGAAAAGGCAAAGCTCGCCGCTCAGCGTGCCAATCGCGGCGAGATCGGCCGCCTGTCGCTTGGCTTCACCGCCTCTTCCGCCTTCAATACCATCGTCACGGCGACCATCCGCGAGTTTCGGGGGCATTGGCCGGACGTGCGGCTGTCGCTGACTGAGATGAATACCAATGCGCTGATGGAGCGGCTGATGCGCGGCGAGATCGACGCGGCCTTCATTCGTCCGGGTCTGGAGGATCCGCGGGATGTTCGCCTGAAGCGCTTTGCCGACGAGCCGATGCTGATCGCGCTACCGGCCCATCATCCGCTGGCGAAAAAGGAACGCGTGTCGATTGCGGCGCTCGCAGGCGAGCCCTTCATTCTCTTCCCGCGCATGGTGGGACTCAGCCTCTATGACGATATCGTTGGTGCTTGCCGCGAAGCGGGCTTCGACCTCGTGGTGACGCAGGAAGCCCCGCAGATCCCATCCGTCGTCAATCTCGTCGCCGCAAACTTGGGCGTTTCCATCGTTCCGGCTTCGATCGCACAGATCAAGCTCGACGGCGTCGCCTATCGGCAAATCGATGGGCCGCCCGTCGTAGCGCGGCTCGGCCTCGCCAGCCTCAAGGCGCAGCGATCACCTGTTATCGCCAACCTCATGAGCCTGATTGCGTAATTATTTGTTCCGCTCCCAATAGGGCGGATCGCCGAACGCTTTTTTCAGATGATCGGCGATGGCGCGCAGCTTGGCCGAGGGATTGCGTCCCTCCGGATGGGCCATGAAGATGAATTCCGGCTCCGGCCGGTAGCCGACATCGATCTCGACAAGCCGCCCGTCCCTCACCGAAGGCCCGGCAATGAAGGCCGGCAGCAAGGCGATACCGAGGCCGGCAATCGCGGCATCGTGGAGGACATCGCCATTGTTGACACCCAGTGCCAGCTTCGCACGAATGACGACGGCGCCCTCTGGTCGCTCGAAACGCCAGTCCGCGACGCCGCGATTCGTGTAGAAAATCCCGCGGTGATCCTCAAGATCGGAGAGCGACGTGGGTTTGCCGTGACGACTGAGATAATCCGGCGAGGCCACGAGAAGGCGGCGGCTGCGGGCGAGCTTCCAGGCGATGAGGCGCGAGTCGGCGATCAGGCCGTGGCGAATGATCGCATCATAGCCATCCGAGGCGGCATCGACGCGACGGTCGTCGAGATCGAGCGTCAGCTCGATCTCTGGATGATCGGCGAGAAACGGATAGAGGGCCGGCCCCAGATGCAGGCGGCCGAAGGTGACGGGTGCGGCAATGCGCAGAGGCCCCATCAGCGTGCCGCGCCGCTCGGCAAGATCGGCCGCCGCCTCGCGCACCTCCTGCGCGATGCGTGTGGCGCGCTGCAGGAAAGCGGTGCCATCTTCCGTCAGGGTCAGCTTGCGGGTCGTGCGATGAAGCAGGGTTGCCCCCAATGCTTTCTCCATTTCCGACAGGCGCTCGCTGACCACGGATTTCGACAGGCGCAGGCGTCGCGCCGCCTCGCTGATCGAGCCGGCCTCGGCTACAGTCACGAACGTCACGATCCCGTCGATCTTCAGCATTGTTCGGAAACTCCGAATTCGAATTCCTCTTTTTGAAGACTAATCCGAACGATCGGAAAAGGCCATCTTCCTCGTATCGGACAAACCGAAAGACACATCCTCACACAGGAGATGGACAATGAACCGCTTGAATGGAAAAGTCGCAATCGTCACCGGCGCCAGCTCCGGCATCGGCCGCGTCACGGCAAAGCTCTTTGCCGCCGAAGGCGCAAAGGTTGTCGTCGGCGCTCGTCGCGCAGCAGAGCTGGAAAGCCTTGCCGCTGAGATCAAGGCGGCCGGCGGAGAAGCAACCGTCTTGGCCGGCGATGTGCGCTCGGAAGACTACCACAAGGCGCTGGTCGCCCTTGCAGTCGAGCGTTACGGCAAGCTTGATATTGCCTTCAACAATGCCGGCACGCTCGGCGAGGCCGGTCCCAGCACCGAGGTTTCGGAGGCAGGCTTTTCCGAAGCGCTGGCGATCAACCTCACCGCGTCCTTCCTAGCCGCCAAGCACCAAATCGGCGAAATGATCAAGCACGGCGGTGGTTCCGTGATTTTCACGTCGACCTTTGTTGGCCATACCGTGAGCTTCCCGGGCGTTGCCGCCTATGCCGCCAGCAAATCCGGCCTGATCGGCCTGACGCAAACGCTCGCCGCCGAATTCGGCCCGCAGAATGTCCGCGTCAATGCCGTCCTGCCAGGCGCGGTCGATACCGATATGTATCGCGATATGAACGACACGGCCGAAAAGCAGGCTTTCATCACCAACCTGCATGCGCTGAAGCGCGTCGCCGGCCCGGAAGAGATCGCTCGCTCGGTCCTTTATCTCGCCTCCGATGACGCAAGCTTCGTGAGCGGCACGGCATCGCTCGTCGACGGCGGCCTGTCGATCACGCGTACCTGACCGAGTGTTTTGCCGACACAATGATCGCGCCGGCAGCTTCGGAACGCGGACGTAATCCCGCAACATAGGAAATGGTTGCGGGATCAGGTCGCTCGAATGCTTTGAACGAGCCGCGGATTCTATTTCCCACGGCCTTTCCGCTCAGAACATCGTATTGCTGTTCTTCGAGGTCTCGGGGATCGGCTGCACCGAGTCCCAATGTTCCTGGATCTTGTTGTCCTCGAGGCGGAAGATATCGACGATGGCGCTACCGCGGTCGCCCGGCTGGCGAATGGCGTGGACGCGCAGGATCACATAATCGCCATCGACCATCACGCGCTTGATCTCGCTCTTCGACTGCGGATAGTTTTTCTTTAGGTAATCCAGGAAACCGCGCAGGCCTTCAGGCCCATCGGCGGCAAGAGGATTATGCTGGATGTACTTGCCGAGATATTTGGAAGCCGCGTCGAAATCCTTGTCGTTCAGCGCCTTCTGGTAGAAATCCAGAACGATTTCCTTGTTCTTCTGCTCTTGCGGCGAATAGGCGCGCTCGGCAAAGGCCGGCATGGCGGCAGCCAAGATTGGCAGGGCGATGACCGCGACTTTCATCAGTTTCAAGACGTTACTCCTTTGGTCGTTAACACGTTCACTTTCGTCGAGGGCGAAGATGCCCGCAAATGACAAGTCGGTGATGCCAACGTGATCATTGGCTGCAAATAGCCAAAAATCCGATCGCCCGCATCGCAATCACCGACACGCCGAGCTCGATGGAAGCACGCGGCGATTGCCTATGACACACCAAAGGCTTAGGCTTGTCGGCAAAAGAACAGGCGACGGGTTCAGGCATGGTTCTCGCAGGAAAGCGCATCCTTCTCATTATCTCCGGCGGTATCGCGGCCTATAAAAGCCTCGATCTCATCCGCCGGCTGCGCGAGCGCGGCGCAAGCGTCCGGCCGGTCATGACGGCCGGTGCGCAGCAGTTCATCACGCCGCTTGCCGTCGGCGCGCTGGCCGCCGACCATGTCTTCACCGATCTGTTTTCGCGAGAGGACGAGCAAGATGTCGGCCATATCAGGCTGGCGCGCGACTGTGATCTCGTGCTGATCGCGCCAGCGACTGCCGATCTGCTCGCCAAGATGGCGAACGGGCTGGCCGACGATCTCGCCTCGACCATATTGCTCGCCACCGACCGGGCAGTCCTCGCAGCCCCCGCGATGAACCCGAAGATGTGGGCCCATCCCGCCACCAGGCGCAACGTCGAAACTCTACGCAGCGACGGCATCGCCTTCGTCGGTCCTATGACCGGCGAAATGGCCGAGAGCGGCGAGAGCGGCGCTGGCCGGATGGCGGAGCCGCTCGATATCGCCGCCGCCGTCGAGCGTCGGCTGGATGACGGCACCAAGCCGCTTGCCGGCAGGAAGGCGGTCGTCACCTCCGGGCCGACGCATGAACCGATCGATCCCGTGCGCTACATCGCCAACCGCTCGTCAGGACGGCAGGGCCATGCCATCGCAGCGGCGCTTGCTGCGCTCGGCGCCGATGTCACGCTCGTCTCCGGCCCGGTCACCATACCCGATCCGGTCGGTCTCAACGTGATCCACGTCGAACGGGCAGACGAGATGCGCGATGCCGTTCTGGCTGCTCTGCCGGCCGATATCGCCGTCATGGTGGCCGCGGTCGCGGACTGGCGCGTCGCTTCCGCTTCCGATCAGAAGATCAAGAAGCATCCAGGCGAATCGATCCCAACGCTGGCGCTCACCGAAAATCCGGACATATTGAAAACCGTCGGCCATCATACACAGCGGCCGAAACTCGTCATCGGCTTTGCGGCCGAAACCCAGGATGTCGAGAGCAATGCCCGTGCGAAGCTGGAGCGCAAGGGCGCCGACTTCATCGTCGCCAACGACGTCTCGCCCGCAACCGGCATCATGGGCGGCACGCGCAACCGCGTGAAGATTATCAGCCATCACGGCGTGGAGCAGTGGCCGGATCTCGACAAGGATGAGGTGGCGGTGCGGCTGGCGGCGCTGATATCGGAACAGCTCAAGCAGGAATAGCAGCCGGCGTCCGGATCTCTCCGGCGGCATGCTCTTCCGGCTGGAAGGGCGTGACATGGACGCCCGTATCGTCGATCAGAACGGCGCTGCCATCGGGGATCTCGCGCCAGGCATCGACATCGTCGTTCAGCGGCTCCGACACGAGGCAATAGCCTGACCCGACCGGAGAGGCATACAGCGTCGGCGCCTTGCGATCGGTCGCATAGCGGATGGCGTAGAGCGACTTACCGTCGGAGAAGGCCGCCGTGAAGCGCACCAGTACCGAACCCGTCAGATGCAGCGACAGGCCTTCGACGAAGCCGATGGTCTGAGCGATCGCCGCCGTCGGATTTGTCATGAGACCGAATTGCATCGCCAGCAGGAACAGGAGCTCGGAATCGGTGGTGCCGCTGCGGGCATGGAACAGCCGGTCGTCGAGCATGGCTTCCATCGGCCGGCGCAGGCGGTCGAAATTGGAAATCTGGCCGTTGTGCTGGAATGACCAGTTCTCGAAAACAAAGGGATGGCAATTGTCGCGGCGTGTGCCGCCGCCTGTGGCAGCACGGACATGGGCGAGGAAGAGCGGCGAACGGATCTGCCGCGCCAGGCTCTTCAGATTGCAATCGGACCAGGCCGGCAGGATATCGCGGTAACGGCCAGGTTCCGGCCGATCGCCATACCAGGCGATGCCGAAGCCGTCACCATTGGTCGCCGTCTTGGCGCGCGTGGCGCAATGGGATTGTTCGATCAGGGAGTGGGCGGGCGAAGACACCAGCTCCTCCAGATAGAGGGGGTCTCCACGATAGGCTGCCCAGCGACACATGCGTCTTCTACTCCGATTCCCGCTGTCTTTCTGTCCCGCGGGAGAATGGCAAATCCAGAGCGTGATGCCGAAAAGTGTAGGCGGTTTTCGGACGACATCACGCTCTACTTCTTCGATTCCAGAGCGGCTCAGATTTTAGGTCGAGCCGACCTAAAATCATCCGGCTCTAAGACGATTGTTTATGCGGAATGGGTAATAAAGTCTTAATTTTCCATCCCGTGCAGCGCAAGATGACAGATATTTGACGCTTCGTCCGTTCACGTTTCGCATCGCAACATTTTCTTCGTGAAGGCCGCTACGGCAGGGCTCTTGCTCGAGATGCGGCGGGCAACACATTTCACTGCGACAATAAGTGTGAAGCTCCCCGAGGCCGTGCCTCTTGCATCAAGTCAAATTTGAGCTACGTTAAGCTTGTCTGAAACGTAACGAAAGGAAGGTGATCCAATGTCTAGTGAGATTTCGGTCTTTGTATACGGCATGGAAATGGTTGTGAGCGTTGCGAGGCAGCCCTCGCTCTGATCAACACCTTCCCGAAGCGTTCGCCGCTTCAGGCCAGTTACGGGCCAAAGCTCATGGGGGGTCGCTTAAGGCGGCCCCTTTTGATTTTGAGCTGTTATTTTTTGCCTTGCCAAACGAGAAGAGCGCCTTAGCTAACCCAGCATGTCTTCTCAGGAACAGCCCGAACAGGGTGAAGCCAAACCGAGGCCGCTGAAC
This sequence comes from Martinezella dioscoreae, assembly GCF_009176305.1. Lineage (GTDB taxonomy): Bacteria > Pseudomonadota > Alphaproteobacteria > Rhizobiales > Rhizobiaceae > Rhizobium > Rhizobium dioscoreae. Next base: position 971,353 of record NZ_BLAJ01000003.1, read on the forward strand.
GAGCCGGCCCTTACCGCACTCTCATTGTATCCGCAGGACTGGGCCTTGTTCCTCGATATTGACGGAACCCTGCTCGATCTCGCCGAAAGGCCGGAAGCGATCGTCGTGCCCGACTATCTGCCCGGCACGCTGCATGCGCTCTCCCGTCAGCTTGGAGGCGCGCTCGCCTTGGTGACGGGCCGCGCCATCGAATTCGTCGATCCCCTTTTTGCCCCATTCCGCTTTCCCGTCGCCGGCTTGCATGGCGCGGAACGCCGCGATGCGGCGGGACGGCTGCGGCGCGCGCATATTCCGCCTGCCTTCCAGGAGATGAAGCAGGTCATTCGGCACGAAGCGCTCGCCTGGCCCGGCGCCATTGTCGAGGACAAGGGGGCTGCGGTCGCGGTTCACTTTCGGCACGCACCCGCATACGAGGCCGAAATCGGCGAAGTCATGCAACGCCATCTGGAGGAAGCCGGTCCCGACTGGAATCTGCAGCGCGGCAAGATGGTCCTCGAAATCTGCCCTTCCCACGCCAGCAAGGGACATGCCGTCGAGGCGTTTCTTGCCGAAACGCCCTTCGAAGGGCGCCGCCCGGTCGCGATCGGCGACGACGTGACCGACGAGACGATGTTTGCCGCCGCCAACCGTCTCGGCGGCCAATCCGTGCGCATCGGCGATGCCAACGGAAAAACGCTTGCGCGTGCATCCATTGGCTCGCCTGCGCGTTTAAGAGACGTGCTGGGAACACTCGTCAAGTAATCCGTCGATCACATCGACACCGATCCCAGCCTTCTCGAAAGGAAGTTACCGTTGAGTCGTCTCATCATCGTTTCCAACCGCGTTTCCGTGCCCGATCACAAGGGCGCAGCAGCTGCGGGCGGCCTTGCCGTGGCGTTGCAGGCAGCCCTTGCCGAGCGCGGCGGCATCTGGATGGGCTGGTCCGGCAAATCGAGCGGCGACGTCGAGCCTGAGCCGCTGCAGATGACGCAGGACGGCAACATCACCTATGCGCTGACCGATCTTACCCAGACCGATGTCGAGGAATATTATCAGGGCTTTGCCAACCGCGTGCTCTGGCCGATCTGTCATTACCGGCTCGATCTCGCCGAATATGCCCGCAAGGAAATGACCGGCTATTTCCGCGTCAACCGCTTCTTTGCCCACCGGCTCGCACCGCTGATCGAGCCTGACGACATTATTTGGGTGCACGACTATCATCTCATTCCACTGGCGGCAGAGCTGCGGCAGATGGGCTTGAAGAACCGTATCGGCTTCTTCCTGCACATTCCCTGGCCGCCGGCGGATGTCGTGCTTGCCATGCCGGTGCATGAGGAGATCATGCGTGGCCTTTCTTCCTACGACCTGCTCGGTTTTCAGACGGACCATGATCTTGAGAACTTTGCAGGCTGCCTGAAGCGCGAGGGAATGGGCATCGAGAAAAGCCCCGGCCATTTCAGCGCGCACGGTCATGACTTTCGCGGCGGCGCCTATTCGATCGGCATCGAGACGGCGGGCTTTGCCGAATTCGCCCGCAGGGCCGCGTCGCATAGCATGGTGCAGAAGGTGCGGCAAAGCATTGAAGGCCGCGACCTGATCCTCGGCGTCGACCGGCTCGATTATTCCAAGGGCATCACGCAGCGCATCGATGCCTTCGAGCGCTTCATTACCAACAATCCCGCGCATCGGCGCAGCGTCACCTATCTGCAGATCACGCCGAAATCTCGCTCGGAAGTGCCGGAATATGAGGCGATGCAGCACGCGGTCGCCGAACAGGCCGGCCGGGTCAACGGTGCGATCGGTACGGTCGATTGGGTGCCGATCCGCTACATCAACCGCTCGATCAGCCGCCCGATCCTGGCCGGCCTCTACCGGCTTGCGAAGGTCGGGCTGGTGACTCCCTTGCGCGACGGCATGAATCTGGTCGCCAAGGAATATGTCGCGGCGCAAGACCCGGACAATCCCGGCGTGCTGGTTCTATCCCGCTTTGCCGGGGCGGCGCGTAAGCTAAAAGGTGCTCTGCTGGTCAACCCCTATGATGTCGACGGCACCGCCAACGCGCTGGCGCGGGCCATCAACATGCCGCTGCAGGAGCGGCAGGAACGCTGGCGCGGCATGATGGATTATCTGCTTGAAAATGACGTATCGCGCTGGTGCGAGACGTTTCTTGCCGATCTTACGGCGGAATAGAGCATGATGATCATCCGGTGGCGGCTTCGGTGAGCAGCCATTGCGCCAGCCGCTCCGCCTGCGGGTTTGCGGCGGCCGGCGGCAGCAGCCAATAACCGCGCTCCGGCGCCTCCAGCATCGGGCCGGCCGTCACTAGCGTCCGGGCGGCAAGCAGAGAATCGACAAGGCCCATCCAGCCAATGGCAACGCCCTGCTCGCTGAGCGCTGCCTGCACAACCAGCGAATAGGTGTTGAAGCGCAGATCGCCGCGGCCGGCATAGGCGTCGCGGGCAATGCCGAAGGCAGAAAGATAGCTTTCCCAGTCGAACCAGGGCGATGGCATCTCCGAATCGAGATGGACGAGCGTGGTGCCTGCGAGCTGCGAGGGATCGGTGAACGGGCCGTGACGCTCCGCGAAACCCCTGGTACAGATCGGCACGACCTTTTCCGGCAAAAGCAAGGTGGCGGCGGGACCGAATTCGCTGCGCGTGCCGAAGAAGACGGCGATATCGCCACTTTCCGGCGCGCCACGATCCAGCCGCTGTGTGGCGACGATCTGGATATCCACTTCTGGGTGAAGCAACCGGAACGCATGCATGCGCGGAATGAGCCACAGCGCGGAAAAAGCATAATCCGTGCGCAGGCGAACGGATGGCCGTTCCGCCTCGGCGCGGAAACTGCGCACCAGATGGTCGACGCTGCCGACGGATTTTTCGACGATCTCGAACAGGCGCTGCCCTTCCGGCGAGAGCACAACGCCGCGATGCTGGCGGCGAAACAGGGGCACACCCATCTGCTCCTCGATGCGGCGGATCTGATAGCTGACGGCCGGTTGCGTCAGGCCAAGCGCTGCAGCGGCGCCGGAGAGGCTGCCGGAGCGGCCCACTTCCAGGAATATCCGCAGCCAACCGAGATCGACAAAACGTTCAGCCATAAAATTTCCTTTTGGCATCTATCGAAAAATGCCTGCTTCACAGCGGCGACTCTAGTGATGTTCAATAAAATAATCCAATAACAAGAGGGAACTTTCGTCATGCGCATGTCTGCAATGGGCCGGCTCGCCGCCGGCGCTCTTCTTTCCGTCCTTTCCCTTGCCGGCATCGCCCGGGCTGATGGCGACAGCTGCAAGACGATCCACCTTTCGGACCCCGGCTGGACCGATATCACCTCGACCAACGGCGTGACCGGCGTGCTCTTAACCGCGCTCGGCTACGAGCCCGACATCAAGACGCTCTCCGTGCCCATCGGCTACCAGGCGATGAAGACAGGCGAGATCGACGTTTTCCTCGGCAACTGGATGCCGGCGCAGAAGGCCTTCGTCGACGATCTCAACAAGGTGAAGGCAGCCGAAGTGCTAAACCGTAACCTTCAGGGCGCGAAGTTCACGCTCGCCGTTCCTACCTACGTCGCCGACATGGGCATCAAGGATTTTTCCGACCTGCAGAAGTATGGCGACGATTTCGGCCGCAAGATCTACGGCATCGAGCCGGGCGCGCCCGCGAATGCCAATATCCAGAAGATGATCGACGCTAACGACTTCGGCCTGAAGGGTTGGGAACTGGTGGAATCGAGCGAGCAGGCCATGCTGTCGCAAGTGGAGCGCGCATCGAAGGACAAGCAGGCGATCGTCTTCCTCGCCTGGGCGCCGCATCCGATGAACGAGCGCTTCAAGATTGCCTATCTTTCCGGTGGCGATGCCTATTTCGGCGCGAATTACGGCGGCGCCGAGGTCTACACGCTGGCGCGCACCGGCTGGTCGGCGCAATGCCCGAACGCCGCCAAGCTCTTCCATAACCTAACCTTCGACATCGGCATGGAGAATTCGCTGATGGGATCGATCCTCGGCGGCGAGAGCGCCAAGGACGCGGGCACTGCCTGGCTGAAGGCGCATCCGGACGCCTTGACGCCCTGGCTTTCCGGCGTCACCACTATCGACGGCAAGCCTGGCCTCGAGGCCGTCAAAGCCGCCATCGGCCTCTGACCCGCAAGAAAGACATCTGCATGTCCCGCCCAAACATCCTTATCCTCATGGTCGATCAGTTCAACGGGACGTTCTTCCCCGACGGCCCGGCCGAGTTCCTGCATGCGCCGGTCCTGAAGGCCCTGGCGAAGCGCTCCGTTCGCTTTGCCAATAGCTATACGGCAAGCCCGCTCTGCGCGCCGGCACGCGCCTCCTTCATGTCCGGTCAACTGCCGAGCCGTACGCGCGTCTATGACAATGCCGCCGAATTCTGCTCGGACATTCCGACGTTCGCCCACCATCTGCGCGCCGCCGGCTACCAGACAGCACTCTCTGGCAAGATGCATTTCGTCGGTCCGGATCAGATGCACGGTTTCGAGGAGCGGCTGACGACAGACATCTACCCCGCCGATTTCGGCTGGACGCCTGACTATACGAAGCCCGGCGAGCGCATTGACTGGTGGTATCACAATCTCGGCTCGGTCACCGGGGCAGGTGTCGCCGAGATCACCAACCAGATGGAATATGACGACGAGGTTGCTTATCACGCGACCCGCAAGCTCTACGACCTCTCTCGCCGCCAAGACGAAAGACCCTGGTGCCTGACGGTCAGCTTCACGCATCCGCACGACCCCTATGTCGCGCGCCGCCGCTTCTGGGATCTCTATGAAGATTGCCCGGCGCTCGATCCCGAAGTCGGCGAAATTCCATTCGAGCAACAGGACCCGCATTCGCAGCGGCTGATGAAGGCCTGCGATCACACCGCCTTCGACATCACGCCGGAGCAGATCCGCCGGGCACGCCGCGGCTATTTCGCCAATATCTCCTATGTCGATGAGAAGATCGGCGAGATCCTGGACACGCTCGAGCGCGGCCGTATGGCCGACAACACGATTATTCTCTTCGTCTCCGACCATGGCGACATGCTCGGCGAGCGCGGCCTGTGGTTCAAGATGAACTTCTTCGAAGGTTCCGCCCGCGTGCCGCTGATGATCGCAGCCCGCGGCTGGCAGCCGAAGAGGATCGACCAGCCGGCGTCGACGCTGGACGTGACGCCGACGCTCGCCGCCCTTGCCGGCATCGACATCGCATCGTTGCGTCGCTGGACCGATGGTGAGGATCTGACCTCGCTGGCTCTTGGAACCGGAGGCCGCAGTCCCGTGCCGATGGAATATGCCGCGGAAGGCTCGGAAGCACCGCTGGTGGCCTTACGCGACGGCAATTACAAGCTGACCCTTTGCGAGAAGGATCCTCCGATGCTCTTCGACATCGACGCCGACCCGAAGGAGCTGACCAATCTGGCAGGCGACCCGGCCTATACGGAAACGCTGGAGAGACTGACGGCGCAGGCCATGGCGCGCTGGGATCTTTCAAGCTTCGACGCTGCCGTGCGCGAGAGCCAAGCGCGACGATGGGTGGTCTACACGGCGCTTCGCAACGGCGCCTACTACCCCTGGGATTATCAGCCGCTGCAAAAGGCTTCGGAGCGCTACATGCGCAACCATATGGACCTCAACGTGCTGGAGGAAAACCAGCGCTATCCGCGCGGCGAATAGGATTTCGATGGCCCGTCGCCGGAGACGACGATATTGTCGCGCCGGTCACAAGGGAGAAACATCCATGAAAATCAGTGCTAGAAACCGCCTCAAGGGCAAGGTCGTCGAAATCACCAAGGGCGCGACGACGGCGCATGTCAGCATCGATATCGGCAACGGCTCGATCGTCACCTCCTCGATCACCAACGAGGCTGTCGACGAGTTGAGCCTGACGGTAGGCTCCTCAGCCTATGCCGTGATCAAGGCGTCTGACGTGATGGTTGCAGTCGACTAAAGCAATTGCAGGATAAGTGCGCAGCGGTTTTCCGTCAGGAATTGCGTGAAACAATTAAGCATCGCGCTTCTGGCAGTAATGCACCGTCTCGCCGTCGCCGGTCTGGAAATCTCCGGGCTGTGGCGGCGCGATCGGTTTGAACAGAGTGCGATCCGGCTTCAGATCGAGTAGCGGCGTACCATCCAGGCAATCGAGGCCACGCACCAGCAGCACGGCACCTTCGACCGCTTCCAATTTGACGATAGAGGTGCCGATGGGGTTCGGCCGTACTGGCGAGCGCAGCGAAAAAGTGCCGTGTACCTTGCCGTTGCTGGCCGGGCTCTGCAGCACGAGATCCCGGCGAGACCGATCCAGCCAATAGAGAACCTCCAGCCGCTCGAAAACATCCACGCCCTTCAGCGCTGCCACCCAGGGCTCGAAGATCTCGATCCGGCAGATCGGGCCGTCGTGCCGACCCTGACGCGGCGTTTCCATGCGCGATGTCCAGGGTGTCGAAATGCGCCCGATGAAGATAAGGCCGGCATCCGAGGCTGCGGGCGGCTCGACAGCCACCTCGTTTTCGCGAATTTCGTTCTCCCGGACCATGAACGCCTTCCTTATCAGAGTGGTTACTTCATGCCCTTCAGCAATGCCGTCAGCTGATCGTCGGTCAGATCGACCTGGTAGAACAGCTTGTAGAATTCCTTCACATCGTCGGAAAAATCGCTGCGGAAGAGCTTCGGATAGAGTAACTTCTCCATCCAGCGCACGCCGAGCAGCCGATTGACGCCGGGCGGGGAATCGAACCAGCCGAAAGGCAGAGACGGCGGTACGAAGATCTTGCCGTCCTTGACGGCCTTGATGCCGGCCCATTGCGGGTCGCTTTTCACCGAAGCGGCAAAGGCAGAGCTCTCGGCGATGATGATATCCGGGTTCCAGCCGGCGACCTGCTGCGGCGTTACCTTGGCGAGGCCACCCTTGCCGGCAGCGGCGGCGACATTCATCGTGCCAACGGCATCGAGGATCTCGAGATTGATCGAGCCGGAAAGCCCGGTTTCGAGGCCATCGGCACCACGGCCATAATAGACGCGTGGTCGTGGATCGTTCGGCAGCGTCGCGAGCTTGTCGTTCAGATCCTTGATTGCTGAATCGGCATAGTCGGCAAGCTTGTTCGCACGGTCCTCGACACCGATCAGTGCGCCGACGTCGCGAAGCGTATCGGCCGTGCGGGCGAAGCTGCCATCCACAAGGATATACGGAATGTGCGTTTCCGATTGCACCTTGTCGGCGAGCGCCTTGTAGGTCGGGTCGACCGTGCCGGCATCGAGAATGATGTCCGGCTTGGCATCGATGACTGCCTGTGCGCTGACCGTGCCGTCCTTGCCCGTCAGGCGCCCGATTGTCGGCAGCGACCGCACCGACGGCATCAGATAGGCCTTGGCGGCATCATCAGGGGCATGAACCCAACCTACCAGTTTTTCGGGCGCCAGCACATAGACCAGCGCGGTTGCCGGCGGGCCGGCCACCAGAATGCGGTTGATCTTATCCGGCACAGACACCGTGCGTCCGGCCGCATCGGTGATGATTCGCGCCTCGGCTGCGACCGGCATCAGGCCGACAACGGCCAGAGCAAGAACCGCAAGAAATTTCATCATGAAAGCTGCTCGTTCTGATCGAGGGGACCTCGGGGCGGCACTATGGCATAGCGCTATATCGGATGGAACATCGCGATGGCACTATTCCAAAATGAAACGCATCCGAACCAATTACCTCGACCTAAGAGCTCATGGACCATGCTTTCATTACATCGCATGTAATTGAGAGCGGCATCCGTCTCGGGGTATCTAACGACCATCTTCTTGCAGGAAGAGCTTTTCAGCCCTTCAACGAAAGAAAGCCTTCCGGGATGACGTCAATGGCCACGACATCATTCCAAAGGCAGGCTTAGGAGAATTCCATGACGACCATGTCATTCACCAAGACGGAAGCCCCGCAATGGCTGCTCGCCTTCTGGCGCGAAATCGACGACAAGACCTTCGGCGAAGGCTTTGATTGTCTCGCGGAAGACGCCACATGCAATCTCGGCATTGCCGACTGGAAGGGACGCGAAACCATTCGCCGGAACTTGCGCGCCTTCATCGACACCGGTTTCGCGGCATTGCATGATGTCACCGAATATTGGGATGCCGGATCGCTCAAGGTGTTCCGAGGAACCGTCACAATGAGCCCGAATGATCGCACGCAGGCGGTGGTCAAGCCGGTCATGACGCACTTCTTTTACATGGATGAGGCAGATCCGACGAAAGTGCGCCACTGGTACGGTTCGGTCGGACCTGTTGCCTTCTCATAAGAACTGAGGCTGGCGGGGATGTCGAATACAGCCCCGCCATACCAAACGGACGAAGCGAGGCTTTGCAGGATGAGTTCTTTCCCCGCAGAACTGAGATTGCCAAACGAGTTGGGACCGCAGCTACGTGCATGGCGCGACACGCGTGGCAAGAGCCAGCTCGACCTTTCGCTCGACACCGGCATTTCCCAGCGCCAGATCAGCTTCATCGAAAGCGGCAGGAGCACGCCCGGCCGCCAGAATGTGTTGCGACTCGCCGATGCCTTGGACGTGCCCTTCCGCGAGCGCAACACGCTGCTGCTCGCCGCCGGATATGCGCCGATCTATTCCGAAGGAAGCTTCGATGATCAGGAGATGCAGGGCATTACCAATGCGCTGAAACGCATGCTTCGCCAGCACGAGTCTTTTCCGGCTGTTGTCATGGACCGCTACTGGAATGTGCTGATGACTAATGATGCAACGCTTCGCTTCTTCGGCCAGTTCACCGATATGGCTGCACGTCCAAAGCCGCGCAATCTCCTGCATCTCATGTTCGACCCCTTGGGCATGCGGCCCTTTATTGCGGATTGGGAGAAGACGGCAGAAAGCCTTTTGGGGCGCGTCTTCCGCGAGTCCGTTGGCCGTGTCATCGACGGACGGACAAAGGAGCTGATCGATAATCTGCTCGCCTACCCCGATGTGAATTCCGAATGGCAGACATCGCCGGCGCTCGAGAATGCGCCGCTGATCCCTTTGTCCTTCGTGAAGGACAGGCATGTCCTGAGATTTTTCTCTTTGGTGACGACGGTCGGCACCGCGCAGATGATCACGACGCAGGAGCTGCGGGTCGAATGCATGTTTCCGCTGGATGAGGCCACCGAGGCGCGCTACGCGGAGCTGATGAGTACAATAGCGCCGTGAGCCACAGGCTCGTCGCCTGCGGCTGCAACGTCTTCGATATCAAGCCGCCTTAACGGCGTGATATTCCTTGATGGCGGCCATCTTGATGGCCGGATAACGTTCCGCTTCATAGCGCAGCGAGAAGCCGTCCTGGGCGAGGAAGACCGGATCGCCATCGAGATCGCGGGCGATGTCGCCGCGACGGGCGGTGACGAACTTTTCGAGATCGGCGGACTGGTCGGCCGAGATCCAGCGGCAGACCGAAAAGCGCGACATTTCGAACGACACCGGCAGGCCGTATTCGGCCATCAGGCGCTCCTTCAGCACATCGAGCTGCAAGGCGCCGACGACGCCGACGATGGCGGGTGAGCCATCTTCGGGCGAGAAGAGCTGCACGACGCCTTCTTCGGCCATCTGCTGCAAGGCTTCCTTGAGCTTCTTTGCCTTCATCGCATCTTCAAGACGAACACGGCGCAGGATTTCCGGCGAGAAGTTCGGCACGCCCTGGAAGACGAGCGATTCGCCTTCCGTCAGCGTATCGCCGATGCGCAGCGTTCCGTGGTTCGGAATGCCGACGACATCGCCGGCATAAGCGGTATCGGCGAGCTGGCGCTGCGAGGCGAAGAAGAATTGCGGCGCGGTGAGACCGAGCTGCTTGCCGGTGCGCGACAGCCGCGCCTTCATGCCGCGTTCCAGCTTGCCGGAGCAGATGCGGGCAAAGGCGATACGGTCACGATGGTTCGGGTCCATGTTGGCCTGGATCTTGAAGACAAAGGCCGTCATCTTGTCGTCGGTGGCGTGCACCGTCCTGATATCGGCGACCTGATCGCGCGGCGGCGGTGCGAATGCACCGAGCGCATTGATGAGATCGCGCACGCCGAAATTGCGCAGCGCCGAGCCGAAGAAGACGGGTGTCATGTGGCCTTCGAGGAAGGAGACCCGATCGAAGGGACGGCAGGCTTCGATCGCGAGTTCCGTCTCGTCGATAAAGGCCTGGCGCTCGTTTTCCGGCAGCCGGTCGGCGACCGCCTGTGGGCCGTTCACCTTCGTCGCCTCGACCTCGGTATCGGAACCGCGCACCGTATTGTCAGCCAGATGGTAGGAGCCGCAGAAAGTCTTGGAGCGACCGATCGGCCACGTGACCGGAGCCGTATCCAGCGCCAGCTTCTCTTCGACTTCATCGAGAATTTCGAAGGGATCGCGGCTTTCGCGGTCCATCTTGTTGATGAAGGTGATGATCGGGATGTCGCGCATGCGGCAGACTTCGAACAGCTTCAGCGTTCGCGGCTCGATACCCTTGGCGGCGTCGATGACCATGACCGCGGCGTCGACGGCCGTCAGCGTACGATAGGTGTCGTCGGCGAAGTCTTCGTGACCGGGCGTATCGAGAATGTTGAAGACGTTGCCTTCATATTCGAAGGTCATGACTGATGTCACGACCGAGATACCGCGCTCGCGCTCGATCTTCATCCAGTCGGAGCGCGTCTGCATGCGATCCTTCTTCGCCTTGACTTCGCCGGCGAGCTGAATGGCACCGCCGAACAGCAGCAGTTTTTCGGTGAGTGTCGTCTTGCCCGCGTCCGGGTGAGCGATAATAGCGAATGTGCGGCGGCGGGAAACCGCCTCGGCGAGACTTTCAGCCATGCGTGTGAATCCTGTGAATTGCGGCCGTATCTAGCGACTCAAAGCCCCAAATGCAATTGACCTCCGGCTTTCGAACGCAAACTATTGCCGTATGACCATTCACACCGACATCACTCCGACCCTGAACCTCGTCCGCCTGCCGCATGGGGAGGGCCTGGAACTACCCGCCTACGAAACCAAGGGCGCGGCCGGTATGGACCTGCGCGCTGCCATCGACGATGGTGCGACGCTGACGATCGCACCGTGGAATCGGGTTCTCGTTCCAACGGGTTTTGTCTTCGAAGTTCCTGAAGGCTTCGAGGCGCAGATCCGCCCGCGTTCAGGGCTTGCCTTCAAGCATGGGATTACCTGCCTGAACTCGCCCGGCACGGTTGACAGCGACTATCGCGGCGAAGTGAAGGTGCTACTGGCCAACCTTAGCGAGGAGCCGTTCGAGATCACCCGCGGCATGCGCATCGCGCAGATGGTTATAGCGCCAGTCATGCAGGTGCGTATCGCCGAGATTGCGGAGATCAGCGAAACCACGCGCGGCGCAGGCGGTTTCGGCTCGACCGGCGTGTGATGTCGGAGATTGCCCAGACGCATGGCCTGACCTTACGAAAGGACTATTTCGGCGATCCAGCTGCGTGGAAGGGTCTTGTCGACCTGCTTGAAGATACGTTCTCCATCGACGTCAGCATTCAGGATCAATTGGGCGGCCCCGATCCCACAAGCATGCCGTTTGGCTATTTCGATGCCGATGGCCGTTGCATCGCCAATTTCACCGCCTTCTCCATGCCGCTGATCGTCAACGGCCGTGCCGTCAGGGCAGCGGGATATCAGTCCGGCGCGGTGCGGCCGGAATGGCGTGGGCGCGGGCTCTATCGCGATCTCATGCAGCGTGCCTTTGCTCGCACCCAGGCGGAGGGCTACGAGCTCGATCTCCTGCTCACTGACAAGCCTGCGCTTTATGAGCGTTACGGCTTTCGCTCTCTACCGCAACATGTCTTCGTCGCGGAGATGCCGAAGCTTGGAAAAGCCGACTCGGCTGCCCGGCAACTGTCGCTCGAAGCGCCCGATGATCTGCGCCTGATCAAGACGCTGCTGCAAAACCGGCAGCCGGTCTCTGCCCAATTTGCCATTGTCAGACAGACGGAGATGTTTCTGCTGAATGCCTCCTTCAACGCCGCGATCCGCCTGACGGCACTCGGGGATGAAGTACTCATCGCATGGACGTTCGACGGCGCGACTCTCTGGCTTTTTGATGTCGTGGCAACGGCCATCCCCTCGCTGGCGGCCATCCTGTCCGCACTTGATATCGAACCCGATCGCATCGAGATCTGCTTTTCACCGGATCGGCTGGATTGCCAGGTATCGCTGCAGCCCTACGAGGGTTACACGACGCTAATGGCACGCGGTAAAGCGGCCCATGATATTGCCGGGCCGCTCATGCTTTCGCCCATGGCGGAATTCTAGAGCCGTTAAGCGGCTCCAGCTTGTTGGATTCCGCAATTCCCAACGGAAAACTGCTGCCCACTTTCCCAAGGATTGCTCTAGCGCGAAAGCGGCGGCAGCCGGCGCTTGACCGGAGTCGCCTTTATCATCGATGTGTTCGTCTCGGCCCGCTCGGTGATCTTGTCCAATATCCCATCGAGCTCGCTCATCGACCGCACCACCAGGCGCCCGATGAAGCAATCATCGCCGGTGACCTTGTCGCATTCGATGAATTCGGGCGTCTCCTGAATGATCCGCTCGACGACATGCAGCTGGCCAGGCAGAGGCCGAATGCGGACGATCGCCTGCAGGGGATAGCCGATCGCCTCCGGCGCGATATCGACGGTGAAGGCCGAGATGATGCCGCGCTCCTCCAAGCGCCGCAGACGTTCCCCCGCACTCGGCGACGACAGGCCGGCCGCTTCCGCCAGTTCCTTCAGCGATATGCGGGCATTGCGCGCCAGCGACTCCAGCATCCGCTGATCGATCTCATCCAGACCCAGGCTTTCATTAGGAACACCCATCATTCACCCTCATTTATTTAGGCATATGAGCTCTATTGCCTTACTAAACCTATATCACCGGCTCCGATACCGCAATATGATTGGCGTAGATAGACGGGAGCAAAGGCAATGAGCGAGATTAAGCGCGGCACGGTGGAAATGACGGCGGCGATGCTGATTTCAGGCACCATCGGCTGGTTCGTGCTGATGTCCGGGCAAGCCGTGACTGGCGTCGTCTTCTGGCGCTGCTTCTTCGGGGCGCTGACACTGCTCGTTATCTGCGGGACCATGGGCCTGCTGCGTCCCGGCATCCTCAATCTGAAGACATTCTCCATCGCCGTCGGTGGCGGGATCGCCATCGTGCTCAACTGGCTGCTGCTTTTCGCGGCCTATTCCCACGCCTCCATTTCCATCGCCACGACAGTCTACAACACACAGCCCTTCATGCTGTTGGGGCTCGGCGCTCTGTTCCTCGGCGAGCGGATCACTTTCACCAAGCTCTTCTGGTTAGGCCTCGCCTTTGCCGGCATGGCCGTGATCGTCGAAGGCAAGCCGGCGGGGGCAGCGAGTGGTGGAAGCTATGCGATCGGCATCCTGCTTTCGCTGGGTGCGGCCTTCTTCTATGCGCTGGCGGCGATCGCCGCCAAATGGCTGAAAGGCACGCCGCCACACCTGATCGCGCTCATTCAGGTCTCTACTGGCATCCTCATGTTGGCGCCCTTTACCGATTTCTCGGCCGCACCCCAGGATGCCGGGGGATGGTCGATCCTCGTCACCATGGGCGTGGTCCATACCGGGTTGATGTATGTGCTGCTCTATGGCGCCATTCAGAAGCTGCCGACGCATCTGACGGGGGCGCTCTCCTTCGTCTATCCAATCGCCGCCATCGTGGTCGACCGTTTCGCCTTCGGCCATGTGCTTGGCATCGCTCAAATCCTTGGCGCGGTCATCATTCTCGCGGCTGCTGCCGGCATGAATCTGGGATGGACGATCCCCCTGCGCTGGAATAGAAACCACCATGTTTCCAAGGGAGCCGCCGAATGATCACCTGCTATCTGCGCTACGTCATCGACCCTTACAAGCTTGCCCAGTTCGAGCATTACGCCAAGCTCTGGATTCCGCTGGTCAACCGTATGGGCGGCACGCATCACGGCTATTTCATGCCGCATGAAGGCGCCAGCAACATCGCCTTGGCGCTCTTCAGCTTCCCGAGCCTTGCCGCCTATGAGGAATATCGGCTGAAAATACCCGAGGATGCGGAGTGCCAGGCAGCTCTTGCCTATGGCGAGGAAACGCGCTGCATCCTCAGCTACGAACGCAGCTTCATGCGGCCGGTGTTCTAGGTTTACTTAGCCGGATTCGGACAGACTTCGGAGAGACCGTCGAGGTCTTCCGCCATCTTTTCGAATGTTGCCGCCGATCCCGCCTTGCCTCCGCCGATCCGCAGCACATAGAGGCTGTCGAAATCCTTGCCATGCCATTTCGGCACCGCTTTTTCATCGCCACCATTCTCGCTCATCAGCTGGCGGGCGAGATCGACGATCTGCTTATGCTCCCAGGCGACGAAGATCAGCTTGCCGGCATAGGCAGGCTTCTTCAGCTCGGCTTTCAGATCATCGATATCCTTATAGCCGAAGCTGGTATCGACAGGCATTCCAAAGGCAATTGCCGTCGGTTCGATAGTCGCGAGCGGCCGGATGTAATCGTAGGAAGTGCCAGAATCGTCCTTTCGCTTCGACGGATCCGGCGCAAAGATCGCAGCAGGCTTGCCGAAGAGCTTGCTTAGCACCGAGGGCAGAGCCAAAGACCGGTTGAGACCTTGGCAGCTCAGTTGGCCGAGACCTGCTTCCGGCTTTTCGCCATGGCGCATGAAGACGATCGTCTGCACGTCCTTCTCCGCTGCCGAGGTAGGCGGCGCGAAGGTTGCTAACATCAGAAGACCGGCGGTGACTGCTGTTGTCACAACTCGCATTAGCGCTGAGCCTCAAAAGCCATGCGCACAGCGAGCCCGGCAAGCACAGTGCCCATGAGCCAGCGCTGCACCAGCGCGAAGGACGGACGGCGGGTGAGGAACATCGCGATCCAGCCGGCACTCAGCGCGAAGATAGCATTGAATGTCACGCTGATGATGATCTGTGCAAAGCCGAGAATGATCGACTGGGTGAAGACGCTGCCGGCGCTAGGATCGACGAACTGCGGCAGCAGCGACAAATAAAGGATCGCCACTTTCGGATTGAGCAGGCTGGTCACCAGCCCCATCGTGAAGAGCCGGCGCGCGCTATCCTTCGGCAGCTCGCGCACCTGAAAGGCCGAACGGCCACCGGGTTTCAGCGCATTCCAGGCGAGCCATCCAAGATAGGCGGCACCCGCCAGCCTCAGCGCATCATAGGCAAAAGGCACGGCAAAGACGAAAGCGGTAATGCCGAGTGCGGCCGAGAGCATGTAAAAGAGGAAGCCGCAGGCGACACCGCCAAGGGAGATCAGGCCTGCCGCAGGTCCCTGCGAGATCGAGCGCGACACCAGATAGATCATGTTCGGCCCGGGTGTCAGCACCATGCCGAGAGCGATCAGGGCAAAGGTGATCATGCTGGTCAGATGCGGCATGGAGGCTCCGGCAGGAAGGGCTTCAGAAGGAGATTTCGGTGGATGCAACCAGCTTGATTTCATGCGGGCCGGCATCGAAACCGTCAAGCAGCATATTGTGATGGGTGACAATCTCTTCGAAGCTCAGTTTGCCCATATCCGCCGTGGTGTGTCCGTCGGAGATCAGCGAGACATCGAAACCGAGTGAGACGGCGCGCCGCACGGTCGTATCGACGCAGAACTGCGTCATGCAACCACCGACGATGAGATGAGTGACGCCACGCGCTCGCAGCTTTGCCTCCAGATCCGTCTCGAAGAAGGAATCACAGCTCGTCTTGTGCACGACGGCATCGCCGGCTTCCGGCGCGATCTCCCGGCGCAACTGCCAGCCTTCGCTGCGTTTGGCCAAACGATGGGTGGGGCCGCCGTCATGCTGGACGATGAAGGTGGGAATGCCGGCGGCACGCGCCTTGTGCTTCAGCGCCGCCAGCCTAGTGACAACCCCCTCCAGTGCGGCATCTATCACGGGCTGACGATCCGGCGTGCCGAGGCCCGTCAGGATGGAGTTCTGAAGATCGATCAGGAGCAATGCGGAAGACATGATATCCTTGTGCAAAGCAGTTGCGACGCGCCATTAATGCCTTGGTAATATGTTCGCTGCACCGGCGCAATCGCTTGAAAACGCAAAGGTGGTGAGATAGAGCGAATACCATCTCAGGAGGAGAATTCCATGACGCTCGCGGCCTTGTTTGCCTATTGCGGCGCCCTCTTCATCGCCGCTGCAATCCCGGGTCCTGGTATCACGGCAATCGTGGCGCGCGCCCTCGGCTCCGGCTTTCGCGAGACCTTCTTCATGGGCCTCGGCCTCGTGCTCGGCGACACCATCTACCTGACGGCCGTCATCCTCGGGCTTGCCTTTGTCGCGCAGACTTTCACCGAGGTCTTCATCGTCATCAAGATCGCCGGTGCGCTTTATCTCGGCTATATCGCCTGGAAGCTCTGGACGGCGGGCCTGCTTGCGGCCGATATCGCCGCGAAGAAATCGAACAGCGCCGGCATGTCCTTCCTCTCCGGCCTGCTTGTCACGCTCGGCAACCCCAAGACCATGCTTTTCTATGTTGCGCTGGTGCCGACCCTGATCGATATCGGCAGCATCGGGCTGCGTGAATATGCGACGCTGGTGGCGGCGACCTTCATCGTCCTTCTGATCGTTCTGGTGCCCTATATGCTGCTGGCGTCGCGAGCGCGCACCTTTCTCAAGAAGCCGAGGGCGCTGCAGATCCTGAACCGGGTCGCCGCCAGCATCCTCGCCGCGACCGCTGCCTTCATCGCCATGCGCACCGCCTGAAAAAAACATCCTCAAGTAAGGCCGTTATGAGATTCTTTTCTCACGTGCTTCCCGCGAGGAACGGCTGCGCACTCTGGTTTCCGCGGGCGTTTGATCCTATTGTCATTGTATAATTCCAATATAGGGAGAGCTACCCATGTCCGACACCCGCAAACCCGGCCGCGGCCGCGTCTATGCCTCGATCACCGAGACCATCGGCGACACGCCGATCGTGCGCCTCGACAAGCTGGCGAAGGAGAAGGGCGTCAAGGCCAACATCCTGGCAAAGCTCGAATTCTTCAATCCAATCGCTTCGGTGAAGGACCGTATCGGCGTCGCTATGATCGAGAGCCTGGAAGCCCAGGGCAAGATCGCTCCCGGCCGGTCCGTGCTGATCGAGCCGACCTCGGGCAACACGGGCATTGCGCTCGCCTTTGCCGCTGCCGCCAAGGGCTATAGGCTGATCCTCACCATGCCGGAAACCATGTCGATCGAGCGCCGCAAGATGCTGGCGCTGCTTGGCGCCGAGCTGGTGCTAACCGAGGGACCGAAGGGCATGAAGGGCGCTATCGCCAAAGCCGAAGAGCTGGCCGCGTCGCTGCCGGATGCAATCATCCCGCAGCAGTTCGAAAATCCGGCCAATCCGGAAATCCATCGCAAGACGACGGCCGAAGAAATCTGGAACGACACCGAAGGCAAGGTCGATATCTTCGTTTCCGGTATCGGCACCGGCGGCACGATCACCGGCGTCGGCCAGGTGCTGAAAGCACGCAAGCCCGACATCAAGGTCATCGCCGTCGAGCCGGCGGATTCGCCAGTTCTGTCCGGCGGCAATCCCGGACCCCACAAGATCCAGGGCATCGGCGCCGGTTTCGCACCAAAAGTTCTCGATACGCATGTCTATGACGAGGTGGTGACCGTCAGCAATGACGAGGCATTCCAGCAGGCGCGGCTCGTCGCCAAGCTCGAAGGCGTGCCGGTCGGCATTTCCTCCGGCGCGGCGCTCACGGCCGCCATCAAGATCGGCCAGCGTCCTGAAAACGAAGGCAAGACTATCGTCGTCGTCATCCCGTCCTTCGCCGAGCGCTATCTCTCGACGGCACTGTTCGAGGGTCTCGGTGGCTGACAAAGCCATTCGCCATCTTGATTTGGAAAAAGGGGTGTTTCGGCACCCCTTTTTTCATTTAGGCCGGCTGGAGACGATCAGATGCTGTAGAGTCCCGTATTGTCAGGCATGCGCGGTCAGCCGCTCTCCGGCGATGCGATAGGAGATGGCTTCGGCGAGATGGATGCGCCCGACGGTCGGCTTGTCGTCGAGATCGGCGAGAGTGCGCGCCACCTTGAGAATGCGATGATAGCCGCGGGCCGAGAATTTCATCTTCTCGGCCGCATCGCGCAGCAATTGCAGGCCGGCGGCATCCGGCTCGGCGATGGTTTCGATCATCGCCGTCGAGCAGCGGGCATTGGTGCTGACATCCTTCATGCCAGCCCTTTCGAAGCGTTCCCGCTGCCGCTCGCGGGCGCGTGCAACGCGGAGTGCGACATCGGCGCTGCTTTCCGCTGATGTCGGCCGGATGAGGTCGGCGGCGGAGACCGCCGGCACGTCGATGCGGATGTCGATACGATCGAGCAAGGGGCCGGAAATGCGGCCCTGATAATCGGAAGCGCAACGCGGTCCTCGGGCGCAAGTGTGCCCCGGCTCGCCGGCCATGCCACAGCGGCAGGGGTTCATCGCCGCGACAAGCTGGATGCCGGCCGGATAGGAGACACGGTGGTTTGCTCTGGCAATGACGCACTCGCCGGTTTCCAGTGGCTGGCGCAGCGCATCGAGTGCCTGCGGCGAAAACTCCGGCAGCTCATCGAGGAACAGAATGCCGTGATGGGCGAGTGAGACTTCGCCCGGCCTGGCGCGCAGGCCGCCACCGACGAGCGCCGCCATGGTGGCGGAATGATGCGGTGCGCGATAGGGCCGCCGGTCCGAGAGCTTGCCGCCGGAAAGCTGGCCGGCGATCGAATGGATCATCGACACTTCCAGCAGTTCATTCGTCGACAAGGGCGGCAGGATCGACGGCAGGCGCGAGGCGAGCATGGATTTGCCGGAGCCGGGCGGTCCGACGAACAACAAATTATGGCCACCGGCGGCCGCAACTTCCAGAGCGCGCTTGGCGCTTTCCTGCCCCTTGATATCGGCAAGATCGGGTAGGTTGGCGGCATTGGCGCGGACTGACGGTTCCGGCCGTGACAGGACCTGCGTGCCGCGAAAGTGGTTGGCGAGCGCAATCAGGCTGCGCGGCGCCAGAATATCGATCTCCTTGCCGGCCCAGGCCGCTTCCGGGCCGCTTTCGGCCGGGCAGATCAGCCCCTTGCCCATGGCATTGGCGGCGATCGCGGCGGGAAGAGCGCCGGCAACGGGCGCGATCGTGCCGTCGAGATTGAGTTCGCCGATGACGGTGTAGGAGGACAGGGCATCGGCTGGGATCGCGCCGAGCGCCGCCATCAGACCAAGCGCGATGGCAAGATCGAAATGACTGCCCTCTTTGGGCAGGTCCGCCGGTGCAAGATTGACAGTGACTTTCTTCGGCGGCAAGGCAAGGCCAGAGGCGTGTAGTGCTGCCTGAACCCTCTCACGGCTCTCCGCGACAGCCTTGTCCGGCAGACCGACGATATGCATCAGCACCTTGCCCGGCGCGATCATCACTTGCACTTCGACGGGTACGCCCTCAATGCCCTGAAATGCCACCGTACTGACGCGCGCTACCATTCCCTATCCCCTGTCGCCGAACCCGTTTGCCGTTACGTGCCCCGATCAGCAAACTTCGGGTTGCAATCTGGCATAAGACAAAGAATGAAACAAGAACAATAAACGAACAAAAATTTCACCCCGCATATCGAAATCAACGACATGCGGGGTGACTAGATCGTTCAGCCGAAAGCGTGGCGGGGAACTGCCGATCAGGCTCGCTTGGCCTCGATCGCGTCCCAGAGCAGGCTGGCGATATCGGCGCCACCGAAGCGCTTGACTTCGCGGATGCCGGTCGGCGACGTCACGTTGATCTCGGTCATGTAGTCGCCAATGACGTCGATGCCGACGAGCAGGAAGCCGCGTTCCTTAAGTGCCGGTCCAATGCGCTTGCAGATTTCCTGTTCGCGCGCTGTTAGCTCGGTGGCTTCGGCGCGGCCGCCGACATGCATGTTGGAGCGGGCGTCATGCTCTGCCGGCACGCGGTTGATCGCGCCCACAGCCTCGCCATCGACGAGGATGATGCGCTTGTCGCCCTTGCGCACGTCAGGCAGGTATTGCTGGGCAATGAAGGGCTCGCGGAAGAGCTGGCCGAACATTTCCAGCAGCGACGAGAGATTGCGGTCGTCACGCGTCGAGTGGAAGACGCCGGCGCCGCCATTGCCGTAGAGCGGCTTCAGGATGATATCGCCCATTTCATCGCGGAAACGGCGGATTTCAGCCGGATCGCGGGTGATGAGCGTCTTCGGCATGAGATCGGCAAATTCGGTGACGAAGATTTTTTCCGGCGAGTTGCGCACCCAGGCCGGATCGTTGACCACGAGCGTTTTCGGATGGATGCGCTCGAGCAGATGCGTCGAGGTGATATAAGCCATGTCGAATGGCGGATCCTGGCGCAGCAGCACCACGTCCATGGTGGAAAGATCGACGCGCTCCGGCTCGCCGAGCTCGAAATGATCGCCCTTGACGTCGCGCAGGATCATCGGCTCGACCGAGGCATAGATCTTGCCGTCGCGCATGCTCAGCCGCTCCGGCGTATAGTGGAAGAGCTTGTAGCCCCGGTTCTGCGCCTCGAGGCTCATGGCGAAGGTGGAGTCACCCGCAATGTTGATGCTCTTCACATGGTCCATCTGGACCGCAACATTCTTGATACCAGCCATAGTCAGCCCTCGTTCGGATTTGCGGACAGATGTAGGTCGGCCTGCATGCAAACGCAACGGCTATTCAATGGCTTCCCTCAAGTGGCCCGCTTAGGCAGCAAGGCCTTGTGCGCCGCCCTGGCGGACGAAGTTGCGCAGGCGATAAGCCATGGTCAGAGGCTTCGGGAACGGCTTGCGCAGAAAGGCAACCTTGCGCAGGTAGCGATCGATGCGCCATGTCGCCCAGGTGCCGCCGGCAAAATAAGCGACATCGCCGGCGCTGAGCGTCCGCTCGACGCCATCTTCCGTGGTGATATGCACCTCGCCCTCAAGGATCATCACCGTTTCGTCCCAGCCGAAATACCAGCGGAACTCGCCCGCGGTGCAATCCCACAGCGCCGTCATTGCGGCATCGTCCTGCCCCCGCGAGTGCTCGGCGATACGGGCGACCGGATTACCCGACAAAACCCAGGAGGGTTCGATCGGCGACGGCTTCATTTCCATTTCGTTGCTGGCGCCCGCCACGAAGCTCTTCGACTGCGGCATCGCGAGCACGACCGGCGCGGCGCGGGTGGCAAAGGCCGCCATGCTCGCCAACATCAGTTTCAAGACCATGCAATCCCCCAAAATTCCATGTGCGTCTGCGATCTCATCGCATGGAACGGGTAAGGGGAAAGTTCATGAAACCGAGCGCATTTTAACGATTGCAGCGATCAGGTGGAAAAACCCTCGATTGTACAGACGACCATGTCGTGGTCGGAGAGCGGCTTGCCTTCTCCGTTCAGGGAGGAAACAAGGTGGCTTTCGCGGACCTTCAAGCCGCGGGTGATGAACCAGTCGAGTTTCATGGCGCGATCGGGAAAGCGCGTGATCAGGCTCGGGCGCGTGCTCGTTTGATCGAGCGGGCCGCCATGGCACTCGAAGCCTCGGCCCTCGGACATGGTGAACAGCGTATCGGTGGAGAAATCGCCCCCGGTGTGGTTGCCGGTGTTGAGATCGCCGCCGATCAGGATCGGCAGACCGGGTGCGAAGGCCTCGACTTCATCGATCAAGGCCGCCAACTGCCGCTCGCGATAGGCAGCGGTTGCGACACTTTCGAGATGAACGGAAACGGCGATCATGGGACCAGCTTCTGTCTCAACAATGGCGCCGACAGCGCAACGATCGCCAATGCGCGGCTGCTCGTTGCTGTCATTGAACCAGACGGCCTCGCCGGGCAGACGGATCATGAAGGCATCCTTTAGGGCGATGGAGGCCATCAGGGCGTTGCCGTGAAAGCCCTTCTCATTGAAATCGTCCTTGCAGTAGGAGCGTTCGATTTCCGAACCGAGACTGAGTTCGAGGAACTCGACACCGTAGGCGTAATTCATGCCGAGTTCGCCAGCTATAATGACCGTCGGGTCGCGCTGCTCGGTGCGGGCCATGCCATAATCCATCTCCGACAATAGGACGAGCGGCGCGCTGGTTTCCCGCAGCTTGGCCGCGCTTTCCTCGGGAAAGAGGCAGCGCTCGAGATTCCAGGCTGCGACGGTAAAGGGGAAGGAGAGAACCTCGATCTTGGCATCCGCTCCTCCGATGCGCACCGTATTCAGGCAGGCGAGCGATGCAAGCTTCTCGGCGTGAACGACCGCGGCTTTTTCGAGTGAAATAAAGCTCTTGCGCTCTTCCTGCGAGGGAACGGTGAATGCGGAAACGGTGTTGCGGATCATATTGAAGCCTGTCGAAATAGCATTGTGAGCGCGGCGGAAGTCGCGAACGCTTATCGGTCCGGCAATAGGCTGATTTTATGACGGTCCTGTAACGCCGTGTTCAAAACGCATCCGGAAAATGCTGCGGCCAGCGGCCGGGCAGCATGGCGACGATGTCATAGCGTTGCGACAGGCGGGCAAAATCCGGCTGTCGGGCAAGCCAGAGATCGCTCGCGGCACGGATGCGATTTTGCGACGAGAAGGAAACGGCGTCGATCGCCTCCTGCGCCCCTCGCCTCGATTTGACCTCCACGAAGACTGCGAGATCGCCCTTGCGGGCGACGATATCGATTTCGCCGAGCTTGGTGCGGTGGCGGACGGCCAGGATGCGATAGCCCTTGAGCATCAGGAAGGCGGCCGCGAGATATTCGGCCACATGGCCGCGACGCCAGGCCTTTTGCCGCTTCAGCTTCTCGCCGGACCCGGGCTTCGTATCAGCCATGGCGCTCCTTCATGTCGAGCAGGCGCTGGTACAGCTCCTTTCGCGGCAGGCCAGTAAGGCGCGCAGCCTCGGTCGCGGCCTTGGCTGTCGGCATCGTCCCGGAGAGATCGGCGAGGATGGCATCGACATCGGCCTCCGCGGCAACGCTTTCCGCTGGCGGTCCCACAAGCCAGACGATCTCGCCCTTCACATTGTCGACCGCGTCATAGAATGACGCGAGTTCGGACAATGTGCCGCGCCGGAATTCCTCGAAGGTTTTCGTCAGCTCGCGGCAGACGGCGCCCGCGCGCTCACCGCCAAGCACATCGGCGGCGGCGGCAAGCGTGGCGGCAATGCGATGCGGCGATTCAAAGAAGATGAGGGTCGCCGGCACCGCTGCCAGTTCGGCCAGACGGTCGCGGCGGCCCTTTTCCTTGGCAGGCAGGAAACCGGCGAAGAAGAAGGCATCGTTCGGCAGGCCGGAGCCGACCAGAGCCGCCAGCGGTGCGGAGGCGCCGGGAATGGGCACGACCTTGTATCCCGCTTCGATCGCCTGCACCGCAAGCCGATAGCCGGGATCGGAGACAAGCGGCGTGCCGGCATCGGAGACCAGCGCAACAGATCGGCCGGCCTCCAAAGCCTGCAGAAGCCGCGGCCCGGCCTCGTCGGCATTGTGCTCGTGGTAGGCGTAGGGCTTGTTCTGGATGCCGTAGCGATCGAGCAGGACGCGCGTCACGCGCGTATCCTCGCAAGCCAGCACGTCGGCACCGGCCAGCGTCTCCAGCGCCCGCAGCGTGATGTCGCCGAGATTGCCAATCGGCGTGGCGACCAGATAGAGCGCCGGTTCGAGAGGGCGGGCCGGGATCTGATTGTTGTGCAGGCGGAAACTGCGCGCTCCGCTGCCTGATTGATCTTCGCTCATGCCGGTCCTGAATTCACTTGGGATAAGCAGCCTTTATGGGCGAGGTACGCACAGACGGCAAGAGCGGTGCAATTCCTGTGGAGCATTGTCGTCGAAATGGCGAATTGGCGCTAGGCAAAACGTCTATGCCTCTTGCATTCAGATGGAGAAGTCTGCCAAGTTGCCTGTCCAATCTTTCGGGCCTTGTCCGAAAACATGTCGCTCGGGCGCCTCGGGCCGCCCGGCTAGTCACGGTCGAAAGCGGTAGCATCCATGCGTATTACAATTGAGCGGTCGAACCTCCTGAAGTCGCTGAACCACGTGCATCGCGTGGTCGAGCGTCGCAACACGATCCCGATCCTGTCCAATGTGCTGCTCAAGGCCGACGGCACGAACCTCGACATGAAGGCGACAGACCTCGATCTCGAAATCACTGAGGCAACGCCCGCGAATGTCGAACAGGCCGGCGCCACAACGGTTCCCGCGCATCTGCTCTACGATATCGTGCGCAAGCTTCCCGACGGCTCGGAAGTGCTTCTCGCCACCAACACCGACGGCAGCTCGATGACGGTTGCCTCCGGGCGCTCGAAGTTCTCGCTGCAATGCCTGCCGGAATCCGATTTCCCGGATCTCACTGCCGGCAGCTTCAGCCATTCCTTCAAGCTGAAGGCTTCGGATCTGAAGATGCTGATCGACCGCACGCAGTTTGCGATCTCCACGGAGGAGACGCGCTACTATCTCAACGGCATCTTCTTCCACACGATCGAAAGCGGCGGCGACCTGAAGCTCAGGGCTGTCGCCACGGACGGCCATCGCTTGGCACGCGCCGATGTCAGTGCTCCCTCTGGCTCCGAAGGCATGCCCGGGATCATCATCCCGCGCAAGACGGTGGGTGAACTGCAGAAGCTCGTGGACACGCCGGATGCGATCGTGACCGTCGAAGTCTCCGACGCGAAGATCCGCCTGACCATCGGCTCCATCGTCATGACCTCGAAGCTGATCGACGGCACCTTCCCGGACTATCAGCGCGTTATTCCGGCCAACAATGACAAGGAAATGCGGGTCGATTGCCAGACCTTCGCCCAGGCCGTCGACCGCGTGTCGACGATCTCTTCGGAGCGCGGGCGGGCCGTGAAGCTAGCCCTGTCTGATGGCCAGCTGCTGCTGACCGTCAACAATCCGGATTCGGGAAGCGCGACGGAAGAAGTCGCCGTCGGTTACGAGATGGACCCGATGGAAATCGGTTTCAACGCCAAATACCTGCTCGACATTACCGCGCAGCTTTCCGGCGATGCAGCCATATTCCTGCTGGCCGACGCCGGCTCGCCGACGCTCATCCGCGACACGGCCGGCGACGACGCGCTTTATGTGCTGATGCCGATGCGGGTGTAGCGAAACTAAAGCGCCCTTCATGCGTTTAATCTACGCGAGGGCGCTTTTATTTGGTCCTTTGTCGATTGCGACATTTTCTCTTGTTATTGCGTCATTCCGTTGCAAGATCCTAGAGAAGCAATATGTAAGTCGCGACGGTAACATCTGATGGGGGGAGAGCATGGCGCTGCGTCTCAAGGAACGGCTAGGCAAGAAGTTCGACGAGGAGATCCGTTTCTTCAAGGGTATGATGCAAGGGCCGAAGACGGTTGGTTCGATCGTTCCGACATCGTCGATTACGGCCCGCAAGATGGCTAGTGTCATCAACCCACAATCGGGCCTGCCCGTGCTGGAGCTTGGGCCGGGAACCGGGGCGATCACCAAGGCGATCCTCGAACGCGGCGTAGAGCCCCAAAATCTCGTCGCCATCGAATATTCCACGGACTTCTACAATCATCTTGTCCGCCGTTATCCCGGCGTCAATTTCATCAATGGCGACGCCTTCGATCTCGATAGGACGCTCGGCGTACTGCGCGGCCAGACCTTTGATTCCGTCGTCTCGGGCATTCCCCTCCTCAATTTCCCAATGAAGGCGCGCGTTGCGTTGCTGGAAAGCCTGCTGGACCGCATGCCGGCCGGCCGGCCGGTGGTGCAGATCTCCTACGGCCCGGTCTCGCCGATCATCGCCAAGCCGGATCGCTATCATATCCGCCACTACGACTTCATCGTCCGCAATATTCCGCCGGCCCAGCTATGGGTCTATAGCCGCGGCTGAGGCAATCGCTGAGAGATCCATGTACGCTCTTTATATTACGCATCCGCAGGTGCGCATCGACCTGAATGTGCCGGTGCCGCAATGGGGCTTATCCGACATTGGCGCCGAGCGGGCGCGGCTGGCGGCGAGCCGGCCTTGGGCGGGTAAGCTGAGCCTCATCGTCTCCAGCGGCGAACGCAAGGCGATCGAGACGGCCGAGGCACTGGCGACGGCAAGTGGTGCGCCGATCGAGGTCATCGAGGCCATGCATGAAAATGACCGCAGTGCCACAGGTTTTCTAGCGCCGCCGGAGTTCGAGAAAGCAGCGGACTGGTTCTTCGCCAACCCGCATGAGAGCTTCAAGGGCTGGGAGCGCGCCATCGATGCGCAGGTGAGAATCGTCTCCAATGTCGAGGCCGTTCTTGCGCGGCACGATCCGAACGCGCCGATCGCCTTCGTCGGCCATGGCGGCGTCGGCACGCTGCTGAAATGTCATCTGGAGAGAAAGCCGATCGCGCGGCAGGGGGATCAACCGCCAGGGGGCGGCAATCTTTTCTGTTTCGATCTTGCGAAGCGCGCCGTCTCATGCGACTGGACACCCATGGAAGATTGGATGGGATGGGCTTGATATGACCGCACGCGACCGCTTGATCGTTGGACTGGATGTTCCAAACCTTCAGGAGGCCGAAAAAGTGGTCGGCGCCCTCGGCGACGATATTCTCTATTACAAGATCGGCTATCAGCTCGCCTTTGCCGGCGGCCTGGAATTCGCGCGCGACCTTGCCGCTAGCGGCAAGAAGATCTTCCTCGATATGAAGCTGCTCGACATCGACAATACGGTCGCCTCCGGCGTGGAGAACATCGTCAAGATGGGCATGTCGATGCTGACGCTGCACGCCTACCCGAAAGCCATGAAGGCGGCAGTCGAAGCCGCCAAGGGTTCCGATCTCTGCCTGCTTGGCGTCACCGTGCTGACCTCGATGGACGAAGGCGATCTCATCGCCGCCGGTTATGAATATGACCCGCATACGCTGGTGCTGCGCCGGGCCGAACAGGCGCATCTGGCCGGCATGGGCGGCATCGTCTGCTCGGCCGAAGAGTCCGCCGCCGTCCGCAAGATCATCGGGCCTGATATGGCGCTGGTGACCCCCGGCATCCGCCCGGCAGGCAGCGACAAGGGCGACCAGAAGCGCGTGATGACGCCGGCCGCTGCCATCAAGGCCGGCTCGAGCCATCTCGTCGTCGCAAGGCCGATCGTCAAGGCGGCCGATCCGAAAGAGGCCGCCCGCGCCATTCTCGCCGAAATGGACGCTGCACTTTAAACCACCACAACAATCAGGGAGGTCGATATGGCAAAGGGATATTGGATCGCGCGCGTGGATGTCCGCGACCCCGAGCGCTACAAGGACTACGTCGCCGCCGCGAAGCCCGCCTTCGAGAAATACGGCGCGAATTTCCTGGCCCGTGGCGGAGCGTTTACCCCACTTGAGGGACAAGCGCGCGGCCGCAACGTTGTGATCGAGTTTCCGTCGCTGCAGCACGCCGTCGATTGCTATAATTCGCCGGAATACCAGATCGCGGCCAAAATCCGGCAGCAGGTGGCAGACGCGGAAATGGTGGTCGTCGAAGGGGTTTAAATCGCTTGAAAAGCGGCCGCTGCAATGCAGCGCGATAGCACTTCACCTCGGCGCGCGGATCGGCTAAGACGAAACCAGATAAGCCCAATCAAAGCCTTTCGAGGAGCCTGCCATGACCCTGTCCAACCTCCCGCCGCTCGTCACCGTGTTCGGAGGATCAGGTTTCATCGGGCGACACACCGTGCGTGCGCTTGCCAAGCGCGGCTATCGCATCCGTGTCGCTGTTCGCCGCCCCGATCTTGCCGGTTTCCTGCAGCCGCTCGGCAATCTCGGCCAGATTTCGATCGTCCAGGCCAATGTGCGCTACCGCAATTCCATCGACCGTGCCGTTGAAGGCGCTCAGCATGTCGTCAACTGCGTCGGCATTCTCGCCGAAAGCGGCCGCAACACGTTCGACGCTGTACAGGAATTCGGTGCCAAGGCGATTGCGGAAGCCGCCCGCAATGCCGGCGCTTCGCTGACGCATATTTCCTCCCTCAGCGCCGATGCCAATTCGCCCTCGGCCTATGCCCGGACCAAGGCACGCGCCGAAGCCGCCATCCTGTCGATCAAGCCGGATGCAATCATCCTGCGTCCTTCGATCGTGTTCGGTCCGGAAGATGAATTCTTCAACAAGTTCGCTGACATGTCGCGCACCGCGCCCTTCCTGCCGCTGATCGGCGGCGGCAAGACCAAGTTCCAGCCGGTCTATGTGCAGGACATCGCGGAAACCGTCGCCCGCGGCGTCGACGGAAAACTGAAGGCCGGCACGACCTATGAGCTCGGCGGTCCGGAAGTGTTGTCCTTCCGCGAATGTCTCGAGACCACGCTTGCCGTCATCAACCGGAAGAAGTCGCTCGTCTCCATTCCGTTCGGCCTGGCTTCGCTGATCGGCTCGATCGCCTCGCTGGTGCCGCTGATCAAGCCGCCAATCACCGCCGATCAGGTAACGCTGCTGAAGAGCGACAACGTCGTTTCCCAGCAGGCGGAAGCGGAAGGACGCACTCTGAAGGGCATCGGCCTGCTGCCGACATTGCTCGTCTCCGTGCTGCCGTCCTATCTGGTGCGCTACCGTCCGCAGGGCCAGTTCACCGGCTCTGGCAAAGCCGCCTGACGATTCGGCTGTTCCACGAATTCATGCGCCGCCCGGCTTTGCTGGGCGGCGTTTTTTATTGCTCCTCAACGGCAGAAACCTGCTCCAGCAAGCTGGCGGGCCGCCGCCATTCACAGCTCAGCGTTGCTTAAAAGACGCAGTGCGGAAATAGTAGTATTAACGTCAAATTTAATATGAACATTTATTGCTATTGCTCATCTCACTGACTAACACAGCCGCGCGTCTCAGACTCGAACAACAGACCGGTCCGTGGCGCGCTTCACACTTCTGCGGAAAGGCATTCTTCGATGGGCAAGTCTATCGCGCTTCTGTTTGCGTGCGCGGCACTGGTGATTCTCGCAGGCTCCTTCGTGGCTCGCGGCAGCATCGCCTCGATCAAGGGCGAATGTGCGCCGACCTACGGCGTCGACCCCTGCACGACGGGTTCCATCGACGCATCCTCCCCGAACTGATCGGGTATGAAAAAGGCCGGTTTTGACCGGCCTTCACTTTTTCCAGGATATCAGCCTCGACGGTCGGTCTCAGCCGAAATAGAGACCGATGAGACCGATTGCGCCGACTGCAATGCGCCACCATGCGAAGGGGGCGTAACCACGGCGGGATACGAAGTCGAGCAGCGCGCGCACGACAAAGAGCGCCGAGATGAAGGCCATGAAGAAGCCGATGACGATCAGCTGACCATCGGCGAAGCTGAGATCGTGGCGGCTCTTCCACAAATCCAGCGTGAAGGCGCCGACCATTGTCGGCATGGCGAGGAAGAAGGAAAACTCGGCGGCCGAACGCTTATCGGCACCGAGCAGCAGGGCACCGACGATGGTGGAACCGGAGCGCGACGTTCCCGGGATCATGGCCAGGCACTGGAAGAAGCCGATCTTGACCGCCATGGGCCAGGAAAATTCGTAGGCGCTGGTGTATTTCGGCTTGAACTCGATCTTGTCGATGACGAGCAGAACGATGCCGCCGAGGATCAGCGAGATACAGATGACCTTCGGCGAATCGAACAGCACGGTCTTGATGAAATCATGCGCCAGCGCGCCGATGACGGCAGCAGGCAGAAAGCCGAACAGGACGGCGAGCACGAAGTGACGGGCCTTGGCGCTGACGGGGAGCGCCTTGGCGATCTGGACGAGGCGATTGAAATAGACAAGCAGAATGGCGAGAATCGCGCCGAGCTGGATCAAAACTTCAAAAGTACCGGCCGATTTGAAGCCGAGAAAATGTCCAAGCAGTATCAGATGGCCTGTCGAGGAAACCGGAATGAACTCCGTAAGCCCCTCCACAAGGCCTAAAACCAACGCGATAACAATTTGTTCAGCCATATCGTGTCCTTTGTCTAACGGCAGGGCGGCCCGATTCGCTTGTGCAAACTAGGCCAAGATCCTATAGCTTCAACCGATGACAAATGACTAGGGCCGCAGGATCGCGACCGAAAAGACTTCCGTAGCATCAATCAGAAACACCCGAGTACCAATGCCGACGCTGTATCATCACCCAATGTCATCTTCCTCCCGGTTCGTTCGTCTGATCCTGACGGAATATGGCTATCAGACGGAGCTGATCGAGGAACAGACCTGGGAAAAGCGCCGCGATTTCCTGGCGCTGAACCCGGCTGGCACCCTGCCTGTCTACGTCGATGACAGCATGCGGGCGCTCTGCGGTGCCTCGGTCATTTCCGAATATCTTGACGAGACGCATGGTGTCCTGAAGCGCGACCGCCGGCTTCTGGCCGAAGATCCGTTCCAGCGCGCCGAAATCCGCCGGCTGACGGAATGGTTCATGCAGAAGATGGAGCAGGATGTGACGCGGCCGCTGACGCGCGAGCGCGTCTTCAAGCTTCAGATGACCGCCGAACAGGGCGGCGGCGCGCCGGATTCCAAAGTCATGCGCATGGCGCGCGGCAATATCCGCCAGCATATGAAGTATCTTTCCTGGCTCGCAGGTTCGCGGCAGTGGCTGGCCGGCGAACGGCTGAGCTATGCCGATCTCGCCGCCGCGGCCTCGGTTTCCGTGCTAGATTATCTGGGCGAGATCGACTGGACGGAATCGCCTGTTGCCAAGGAATGGTATCAGCGGCTGAAGTCGCGCCCTTCCTTCCGGCCGATCCTGGCAGAGCGTGTGCGCGGTGTCACCCCGGTCTCACATTACGCCGATCTGGATTTCTAGGGCGTTTTTCACGCAATTCCGAACGGAAAACCGCTAACGCACCTTATCCTGGAATTGCTATGACGAGGGCTCGATATGCCCGATGATCGCGAAACGGAAAAAGTGGACAAGCGCAGAAGCACGCTGACGGCTTTCGTGCGAGAGGAAGCGCGTGCTCAGGGTTTCGATCTCTGTCGCATCACCAGGCCGGATGCCATTCCGGAAGCGGCCGTCCGGCTCAGCCAGTTTCTCGACAAGGGCTATCACGGCACCATGGGCTGGATGGAGGAGACCCGCGACCGCCGAGGCGATCCGCGCGTACTCTGGAGCGAGACGCGGTCCATCGTCGTCTTCGGCCTCAATTACGGCCCCGAGGAAGACCCGCGCGGCATCCTGGAGAAGAGGGATAAGGCGGCAATATCGGTCTACGCCCGGAACCGTGACTACCACGATGTCATAAAAGGACGGCTGAAGGAGATCGCCACCCGCTTCGCGGCGCGCTCGAAAGAGGACGTCAAGGTCTTCGTCGATACCGCACCGGTCATGGAGAAGCCTCTGGCAGCGGCTGCCGGCCTCGGCTGGCAGGGCAAGCATACCAATCTCGTCAGCCGTGGCTTTGGCTCCTGGCTCTTTCTCGGCTCGATGTTCACCACGGCCAATCTCGAGCCCGATGAGCCGGAGATTGACCATTGCGGCTCCTGCCGGGCTTGCCTCGACGTCTGCCCGACCGCTGCCTTCCCGGCCCCCTATCAGCTCGATGCGCGTCGCTGCATTTCCTATCTGACCATTGAGCACAAGGGTCCGATCGATCCTGAGCTTCGGCCGTTGATCGGCAACCGCATCTACGGCTGCGACGACTGTCTTGCCGCCTGCCCCTGGAACAAGTTCGCCAGTGCCGCCTCGGAGATGAAGCTGGTGGCTCGAGACGATCTCAAGGAACCGTCCATCGCCTTCCTGCTCGATCTGGATGATGCAAGCTTCCGCACATTCTTCAGCGGTTCGCCGGTCAAGCGTATCGGTCGCGACCGCTTCATCCGCAATGTGCTGATCGCTGCCGGCAATTCGGGCGATCGCTCCCTTATAGAGAGATGTCGCCAACTGGCTGGAGATCCCTCGCCAGTCGTGCGCGGCATGGCGGTCTGGGCGCTGTCCCGGCTGATGACGGCTGGCGAATTCCGCGCGTTTGCGGCAGAAAGAAATGACGAGGCGGACGAAGAAGTCCGCGGCGAATGGAAACTGGCAGGGGTATCGTGATGCATGTGATGATTTTCGGCTGCGGCTATTCCGGAACGGCCATCGCCAAGGCCTTCGCCGGCTCCGGCATTCGCATCACCGGTACCACCCGCTCCGCCGACAAGGCCGAGCAGCTGACGAAAGATGGCATCGAGGCCTTCGTCTTCGATGGCGAGACCCTCGACCCGGCTCTTGCCGAGGCGATGCAAAGCGCCACGCATCTGGTGCAATCGATCGCACCGGGCAAATCAGGCGATCCACTGTTGCGGCTGGCACAGCTCAATCTCAAGGCGTTGATGCCGAAGCTGGAATGGATCTGCTATCTCTCGACCGTCGGGGTCTATGGCGACCATAAGGGCGCTTGGGTCAGCGAGCAGACATCACTGCATCCAATCGCCGATCGCTCCGTCGAGCGGGTAGAGGCAGAAGACGGCTGGCTGCGCGTCGGCATCCGGCTCGGCCTCCCCGTTGCCGTGCTGCGGCTTTCCGGCATTTACGGCCCGGGCCGCAATGCCTTCTGCAATCTGGAAAAGGGAACCGCGCGGCGGCTCATCAAGGCGAACCAGGTGTTCAATCGCATCCGCGTCGAGGATATCGGCGCATGTGCCCGCTTCCTGTCCGATCGCAAGCTCGGCGGCATATATAATGTCACCGATGACGAACCTGCACCGCCGCAGGATGTCGTTGCCGAGGCCGCCCGCCTGATGGGCGTCGAACCGCCACCGGAACAGCCTTTCGAAACAGCTGAGCTGACGCCGATGGCACGCTCCTTCTATGGCGAGAACAAGCGCGTTTCGAACGCGAAACTGCGCGCGCTCGGCTTCCAGTTCCGCTACCCAGAGTATCGCATGTCGCTTGCCGAACTCTGGTCCTCTGGAGCATGGCGCGGCTGAGAAATTGCTCCCGGTATCCCCGCTATATCGCATGAAAATTCCTACTTAGCCGGCTGCCTTAGTTCAATTTGCTCCGCATTTATGGTTAATGACCTCTAAAATTGCACAAATGCGGCAGCGATTATGGCAAAGCCGGAAAATTATTTTTCCGATTTTTGTGATGCCTGGCATCGGTCGATGCTTACGAGAAAATTCGTTCCATTTTTAACTGATTTTATTGGGTTTTTTCCACAATCAAGCAAATCCGCTGAATAGCCCTAGTATTCCCTTAATATCACAAATGTTACAGATTGTAACATTCCGTGATCGATGGTGGCACTTTTTCGCCATTTTTGGCCTGATTTAAGCCCCGCCGCCTACCCAGGGCGCAAGTTCAATAGCTTGAGGGAAAAATCGGTTTGAAGAAAATCGCACGTTCTTTGGCAATCGCCGCAACTATATCCGCCTCCATTGCTGTCGTTTCGACTCCGGCATTTGCATCCGCTGGCTGCGGAGGCGCTTCATGGTACGGGGGAAGCTCCCGAACTGCTTCCGGGGAACGTATGAGTTCCAGAAATCTTACTGCAGCCCACCGCTCGCTCGCCTTCGGCACGCGTCTCAGGGTCACCAACAAGCACAATGGCCGCAGCGTCGTCGTTCGCATCAACGACCGTGGGCCTTTCATTCGCGGACGTGTTCTCGATCTCTCCCGCGCTGCCGCACAGAACATCGGCATGGTCGCTTCGGGTACCGCCAAAGTCTGTTACGAGGTCGTCGCCTCGAAGTAATCGTCGCAAGCCGGAACCATCCGGCAATCGGCATGACGCTTGCTCTCTCGGCCAATCGCGGCTACCACGCGATTGAGACGTCTCAAAATCCGCCGCCTTGGGCACTATTTACGCGGATTGGCGAGCCGTCAGCGATTTTTGGTAGGGCGCAGAGTCCCAAGATGAGCTCCAACGGGTTCCGGGTCACGCGCGAGCAGGAGAGTGTGAATGCGTCTGGGCGGCCGATTGCAGGGGGCCATCGAAGTTCTTGCCGATATCGAAGCGCGCAAGCGACCGGTGGCCGATGCCCTGAAAGATTGGGGCCTGGCCCATCGCTTCGCCGGCTCCGGCGACAGGGCCGCGATCGGCAACATCGTCTATGACGCCCTGCGCATGCGGCTTTCGCATGCCTGGCTGATGGGAGACGACAGCGCGTCCGCGCTTGCCCATGCCGTACTCTTCCGCCAATGGGGCCTGACGCCGGAGGCGCTGGCTGCCGAGCTGGACGGCGATAAATTCGCACCCGAGGCGCCGAGCGCCGAAACATTGGCCGCCTTTGCGGCCCGCAAGCTCGAAGATGCGCCTCGTCACGTCCAGGGTGATATTCCCGAATGGGTCGAGCCCTCCTTCAGCCAAGCCTTCGGCGATGGCTGGCTTGCCGAAGCCAAGGCCCTTGCCGAGCGCCCGACGCTCGACCTTCGCGCCAATGCGCTGAAGGCCGACCGCTCCAAAGTCGTGAAGGCCCTGGAGCGCGCCGGTGGGCAGCCATCGAACATCGCCCGTTTCGGCATCCGTATTCCCGCCGGAGAAGGCGCATCCCGCCTGCCGAACGTCACGGCCGAACTTTCGTTCCAGAAGGGCTGGTTCGAGGTGCAGGATGAAGGCTCGCAGATCGTCGCCGATCTGGTCCTGCCTGATGAAGGCGACCAGGTGCTTGATTATTGCGCCGGCGGTGGCGGCAAGACGCTCGCCATGTCGGCCGCGATGCACAACAAGGGCCAGGTCCATGCCTATGACAGCGACCGGCGGCGGCTGGCACCGATCATCGAGCGGCTGAAGCGGGCCGGCACCCGCAACGTTCAAGTCCACGATGACCGCAACGGCCTGCTCCAACTGCGCGGCAAGTTCGACAAGGTGTTGGTCGATGCTCCCTGCACCGGCACTGGCACCTGGCGGCGGCGTCCCGATACCAAATGGCGGCTGACACAGAAAAACCTCGACGAACGCACCAGCCAGCAACAGGAAGCCTTGGCGCAAGCCGGAGAGTTCGTCCGTCCCGGCGGGGCGCTATTTTACGTCACCTGCTCGGTGCTACCGGAGGAGAATGAGGCGCAGGTAAACCGCTTCGCAGCCCAGAATCCGGATTTCGAAGTGGTGGAAACCCTGAGCTCCTGGGAGAGGCTGTTCGGCAAGGATGTCGCAAAGCCGCGCTCCTCCGACGGCAAGACCATTACCCTGACACCGGCCTCTACCGATACCGACGGCTTCTTCTTCAGCCGCCTTCAACGGAAAATGTAAGCTGGCGGCGAGCGAGCCTCGCTTCCACTGCCCGCTGACTCAATATCAAGCGCCTCATATCTGCGCATTCGCAAGCGAATCCATTTCGCTTGCGGCGTTAAACCCTTGGTCTCTCGCCTTAAAATCGTTCTAAACTAGAGCGTTTGACACAAGTTTGTTTTTCATACATGACACAAATTGCCAAGTTTTGACGGTGCCCCCGCTGTCACAGGAGAGGAACATGAAACTGAAAAACAGAATTGGCGCCGCGTTCGCGGTGGCCGTTGTCACGACCGCCGCATTCAGCCTGCCGGCTCTTGCAGCCGCTCCCGAGCCGGCCGCCGTTCTCAAGCATTATGCGGACCTGGCACATGCCAAATATGAGGATGCGCTGACGACGGCGAAGGCACTCGACAAGGCGATCGATGCTCTGCTCGCCAACCCCAGCGACAAGACGCTGAAGGCGGCACGTGCGGCCTGGATCAAGGCCCGTGTTCCCTATGCGCAGACGGAAGTCTACCGCTTCGGCAACCCGATCGTCGACGATTGGGAAGGCAAGGTCAATTCCTGGCCGCTGGACGAAGGACTGATCGATTATGTCGACGCCTCCTACGGCACGGAAAGCGATGAGAACGCGCTCTATGTCGCGAATGTCATCGCCAACAAGACGATCAAGATCAACGGCAAGGATGTCGACGCTTCGCATCTGACACCGGAATTCCTCTCGGGCACGCTGCATCAGGCCGGCGGCGTCGAGGCCAATGTCGCGACGGGTTATCACGCCATCGAATTCCTGCTCTGGGGCCAGGATCTGCACGGCACCAACGCCGGTGCCGGCGAACGTCCCGCCACCGATTACGATCTGAAGAATTGCACGCACGGCAATTGCCACCGCCGCGCCGAATATCTGAAATCGGCCTCGACGCTGCTGGTTTCGGATTTGCAGGAGATGACCGACAAGTGGGCGCCGGACGGCGAAGCCACCAAGCATGTGGAAGCCGATCCGAAGGCCGGCCTGACCACCATCCTGACCGGCATGGGCTCGCTTTCCTACGGTGAACTTGCCGGCGAGCGCATGAAGCTCGGCTTGCTGCTGCACGATCCGGAAGAAGAGCAGGATTGCTTCTCCGACAATACCTATAACGAGCACAATGGCGACGCCATCGGCATCGCGTCTGCCTATACCGGCAATTACACTCGCGTCGACGGCACCAAGCTGAAGGGCCCGTCGCTGCACGATCTGGTCAAGGCCAAGGATCCGGCGCTCGACAAGGAAATGGAAGGCAAGCTCGACGCGACGCTTGCCGCCATGAAGGCGATGGTGCATCGCGGCGAGACGGTCGAGAAATACGATCAGATGATCGGCGAGGGCAACAAGGAAGGCAACGCCACCGTGCAGAAGGCCATCGACGGCCTGCTCGACCAGACGAAGAGCATCCAGCGGGTCATCGCCGCTCTCGATCTCGGCACGATCAAGCTCGAAGGTTCGGACAGCCTGGACAACCCGAACGCCGTCTTCACCAAGAAGTAATAAGGGATGGCGGCAGCGCGACAAGGCGTTGCCGCCCCGACACCCATGACACGCATCCCGGCCAATCGCGCCCTTTTACCCGCCCTCGCTGCGGGTTTTTTGGTTTTTTCCATCACGCTGGCAGCCGCCGATATTCTCGATTTTCCGAGCACGCGTAGCGATCTCTCTACGGAAGAGCTGAAGCGCGTGCGCGACGTGACCCGCGCAACCAGCAACTTCCTCAAGGCCGAACCCTATGAGACGATGCAGGGCGGCGGCCTGACCTCGATCGACAAGGTCACGCGCGATATTTTCTCCCAGCCTTCGGCCAAGCTAGACCCACAACAGGGTCAGGATTTTCATCTCGGAAACGCACTCTTTCGCAAGCTCTGGGTCTCCGCCCCCTCCTCCACCCAGGCTTCCGACGGGCTGGGGCCGCTGTTCAATGCCCGCTCCTGCCAGAGCTGCCATATTCGCGACGGGCGCGGCCATCCGCCCGAGGAAGCGGGCGCTGCCGCGACCTCGATGGTCTTGCGCCTTGCGCGGCCCGCCGTGACGCCGGAGGAAGAGCAGGCCGTCAAGGATTTTCACGCACTCAATTTTCCGGATTCGACGTACGGGGCACAGCTGCAGGATCTAGCCGTCCCCGGCCTTGCGGCCGAAGGCAAGGTGACCGTCAGCTATAGCGAGGAGACGGTGACGCTTGCCGGCGGGGAAACCGTGACCTTGCGCAAGCCGCATTACGGCGTCAGCGATCTCGCCTATGGTCCGCTGGATGCAAGCACCACCCTTTCGCCACGCATCGCGCCACCGATGATTGGGCTCGGACTGATCGAAGCCATTCCGAATGCCGATATTATCGCCAATGCCGACCCGGACGACAAAAAAGGCACCGGCATACGCGGCCGCCCCGCCATCGTCCGCGATCATCGCACTGGTAAGATCGCGCTCGGCCGATTCGGCTGGAAAGCACAGAACGCGACCGTGCGCGACCAGGTGGCCGACGCCTTTTCCGCCGATATCGGCATTTCGACGCCCGACCGGCCAAACCCCTATGGCGACTGCACGCCCAAGGAAGCCCACTGCCTGACAATGCCGACTGGCGTGCAGAAGCGGCTGGGCGACACGGAAGCGCCGGACCCCGTGCTGCCCCTCGTCACCTTTTATTCCGAAAATCTCGCCGTGCCGGCCCGACGCGCGACGAGCCAGTCCGCCGTCTTGCACGGCAAGGAGATGTTTTACCGCTCCGGCTGCGCTGCCTGCCACATACCGAAATTCGTGACGCGGGACGGCTTGAAGGGCAGCGACGGCAAGGATTCGCCGCAGGCTTTCCAGCTGATCTGGCCCTATTCCGATTTCCTGCTGCACGACATGGGCGAAGGCCTTTCGGATGGACAGCAGGTGGGCGTGGCATCCGGTCGCGATTGGCGCACGCCGCCGCTCTGGGGTATAGGCCTGGCACAGACGGTGAGCGGCCGGCAGGCCTATCTGCATGACGGCCGCGCCCGTACGCTGACCGAAGCCATCCTCTGGCATGGAGGAGAGGCGGAAAAAGCCCGCAACGCATTCGCCGGTCTTTCGAAGGACGACCGGCAAGCCCTCATCAACTTTCTGGAGTCCCTCTGATGCGCCAATGGAAATGCCTTGCATTCGGCCTGCTGCTTACCGTTGCGGCCCTGCCTGCTCATGCCGAGGATGCGACGACCACTGGTACGGGGTTGAATGAGGCAGCGGTGCCGGCAACCTTGCAGAAGGCGGTGGATGACGTGATTCGTCCCGGCTACCGCGCCATGCACGACTCCGCCTCGAAACTGACTGCCGCGATGAAGACGCTTTGCGCCGATCCTACGGACGCCACCCTTTCCGGCGCCAAATCGGCTTTCGGCGACACCGTGAAGAGCTGGTCGCGCATCGAGATCGTCGATACCGGCCCGATCATCGAACAGAACCGCTTCGAGCATATCCTCTTCTATCCCGACCGCAAGGGCGTCGGCCTCAAGCAGGTGCAGGCGCTGATCGCTAAGGCCGACGAGCAGGATACGACCGTCGAAGCCGTCGCCGGCAAGAGCGTGGCGCTGATGAGCATGACGGCGCTGGAATATGTGCTCTTCGGCAACGGCTCCGATGTCCTCGGCAAGGAGAAGCAGAGCTTCCGCTGCCGCTATGGCGCGGCGGTTGCCGGCAACATCGAAAACACCGCCAAGGAAATCGCCGACGAATGGGACGCGCCCGACGGCGTGCAGAAATCCTGGAAATTCCCGGGCAAGACCAGCGACGATTTCATGGACAACAAGGAGGCCGTCACCGCACTGCTCGGCATCCTCGTGCACAGCGCCGCCAATATGCGCGACCAGCGGCTGGAAACCTTCTACAAGGGCGATCCGGCGGCGGCGCGGCCGAAGATGGCGATCTACTGGCGCTCGGCCAATACATGGACCTCGTTTACGGGCAATATCGAAGGCCTGAAGACGCTCTGGGAAAAGGCCGAGATGGCAAGCCTGCTGCCGACAGACAAGCGCGCTGTCGCCACCAAGATCGACGACCTCCTAAACGAGCTTGCAACGACAGCGTCATCGATCGATCCGGATGTTGAGGCGGCCATTGCCAACGATGCGGAGCGCGCCAAGATCGACAAACTGCTCTCCGTCAGCCGCGATCTCGCCACCAGCTTCAGCGACGAGTACGGCGGCGCCATCGGCCTTTCGGCCGGCTTCTCCTTCGCGGACGGAGACTAGAACATGATGCCGAAAAGTGTCTGCGGTTTTCGGGCGACATCATGTTCTACTTCTTCGATTTTAGAGCGGATGATTTTAGGTCGAACAGACCTAAAATCATCCCGCTCGGGGCGCATGCGCAGCGGACTGATCGATCGGAGAGCCTTCGTCAAGGCGGCAGGACTGACCTTCCTGGCAGCGTTGAAGCCTGATGCCTTGATGGCGCTGGAGCGGGCGGATGCGGTCTATGCCTCCGGCATCCGCGCCGCCGACGGCTCCTTCGCCGTTGCGACGGTGACCGAACAGGGCCGCATCATCGATCAGGTGGCGCTGCCTGCCCGCGCCCACGGCATGGCTTTTTCCAAGGCGACCGGCAAGACCGTCGCCTTCGCGCGCCGGCCCGGCACCTATGCAATGATCTTCGATCCCTGGAACAAGGCCGAGCCGATCGTCATTTCCGCCAGAGAAGGTCGGCATTTCTACGGGCACGGCACGTTTTCGCCGGATGGCAGGCTGCTCTATGCCAGCGAGAACGATTTCGACAATAATCGCGGCATCATCGGGCTCTACGACAGCAGCAACCGTTTTGCCCGCATCGGCGAATACGAGACCTATGGCGTCGGCCCGCACGACATGACGGTTTCAGATGACGGCCGGTTCCTGATCGTCGCCAATGGCGGCATCGAGACCCATCCGGATTTCGGCCGCACCAAGCTCAATCTCGATCATATGGAACCGTCGCTGACGCTGATCGACGCCGCGAGCGGCCAGCTGATCGAAAAACATACGCTGCCGGCGCAATATGCCCAGGTCTCGACCCGGCATGTCGATATCGACGCCAGTGGCCGGGTCTGGTTCGCTTGCCAATATGAAGGGCATCGCAACGACCTGCCGCCGCTTGTCGGCCATTTCGCGAGAGGCGAGGACCTGAGCTTCGTCACCCTGCCCGACGAGACGACGCGGGCGCTTGGCAATTACGTCGGTGCCATCGCCGTCAATCGCGCCGAAAATCTGGTCGGTGTGACATCACCGATCGAAGGAACTTCGGTTACGCTGGATGCGACGACGGGCAAGGTGCTGAAGGTGGAGAGCATCGCCGATGCGGCTGGCATCGCGCCGGCACGGCATGGTTTTGCCGTCTCATCCTACGACGGCAATTTCCTCGGTGCGCACAGCGATGTCGCCTGGGATCAGCATATCGTGCGGATCGCCCGCGGCTGAGCCGGACTTTGGCTGCAATGCTCAGGTAAGCTTGCTGCCTCGATAAAGCGCCGCAATGCCGTCGCGGCATTCAGCATATGTCTCCACATGGGCCGCGACGCCATTTCCCCATCCTCTTCTGCTATAGCCTGCACGATGGTTTCGGGCTGTGAATACGCTCCGACAGCAACTCGCGATCTTCAACAGCGTCGCCCACCATCGCTCCTACCTCGGCAAGGTCAACCAAGGCTGTATGCAAAAGCATATCACCTCATTGTGTCCGCATACATATAACCCATCACGCAACCGTTACGCATCCAATTATTGACCAAATCCGCCACTTCGAATACACAAACAATCAACAGCCTCCGCTTTGCATACACAAGGCAAGCTCGACGCTGAACAGGAATACAGGATCGGCCATATTTGATCCGCGCGTTTGATCATATGCCGCTCCGAGACATACAGAATTTCAGAAGCTTTGCCGCTCCGACATTCGGCGCGGACGGCTTTCTGGCGCCTATTAATCCTCCAACCATAAGGATCACGATCATGATGTTGACCAGACGGAGTTTCTCGACCGCCGTTATCGCCGGCGCCGCTGCCTCCCTCATTTCCGCGCGCGGCGTGGCCGCCAGCAATGCGGCACCCGCATCCGGAGCGGTTAAGTCTGCGCCATTGAAGGCACGCAATGTCGTCCTGGCCCACGGACTTTTCGCAGACGGCTCCTGCTGGACGGAGGTTATCACCCGGCTGCAGTCCAGGGGGCTGAACTGCACGGCGGTACAAAATCCGTTGACGACACTTCCGGAAGCGGTGGGGGCCGCGCAGCGGGTTCTCGATCGTCAGGACGGCCCGACTGTCCTCGTCGGCCATTCCTTCTCCGGCATGATCGTCACCGAAGCCGGTGTGCATCCGAAGGTTTCCGCGCTCGTCTATGTCGCCGCCCGCGCACCGGATGCCGGCGAAGACTATACGGCGCTCGCCAAGACATATCCGACACCGCCGGCATCAGCCGGCATCGTCTTTGATGGCGACGAAGGACGGCTGACCGAGGAAGCGTTCCTGCGCGACTTCGCCGGCGACTTGCCTAAGGCCAAGGCCGAGGTGCTCTATGCCGTGCAGCAGCCCTTCCAGAAGGCGCTTCTGTCCGGCAAGACCACGCAGGCCGCCTGGCGCAGCAAGCCCAGCTGGTATGCGGTTTCCACCGAAGACAGGACGATCAATCCGGATCTGGAACGCTTCATGGCCAAGCGGATGGGCGCGACGACGATCGAGATGAAGGCCAGCCATCTCTCGTTGATCTCGCATCCCGATACAATCGCCCATCTGATCCTGGAAGCTGCTGGGCATTGACCGGTTCGCCGGCCTTAGCCTCTTCCCGCAAATTCCACCTGCTCCGCCGTGACCGCTGCGGCCGCCGCCTTGGCGGCCACACGCAGCCAATCGGCATTGCGCGCATCGACATCGGCCAGAATACCGGGAACGAGCGAAGCATCGTTGGCGTGACAATTGGCGATTTCAAACCCCATCAGATTGAGCATGTCAGGCGACAGCAGCACCTCGGCATCACCGTCGACTTCGATCTTGCGGCTGTTGGGCGAGAGCCGGCGCACCAGCAAGCCTCCGTCCACCTGATAGCGCGGATCGGGTGAGCGCGCCCGCCCGCCGGCGATAATACCCGTCCGGATCGTTCTGTCCGACGGATCGTGCTTCAGCGACCAGCCGGATTGCAGAAGCGCCTTGACCTCGCGCAATACCGGGCCGCCGCGCCATTCGACATAGGCGATGAAGCGCGGACGGCCCAGGCTGCCGGTGCCGGCCAGACGCGGTTTCGGCTCGAATGTCGTCGCTGGTTCGGGCAATGCCTTGCGCAGTGCCTTGAGGTAGCGGTCCGCCACGGGATCCGTCGCCGGCGGCAGGTTGCGGTATTTCTCCCAAAAGGCCTTGCGCTCGGCATTCGGCAGCAAGACGGCATTGCGCAGCCATTTGTAATCGCGCTCGAGAATGACGGGAGACGGCTCGCGCAGTCCGCGGCGATAGCCGGCGAGGATGCTGTCGGCAACAACACGCAGCGTCGGGCCGTCCTCGCCGCGCGCCAGCATGGCACTCGTGGCAAGGCGCACGAGATCGAGCGCATAGGGCATGACGGCCGCCTCGTCGAAATCATTGGCGCCCCAGACGAGGCGGCCTTCTTCATCGCGCCAGGTGCCGAAATTTTCCAGATGCGTATCGCCGATCGCCAGCAATTGCGGCGCGCTCTTGAGCTCGGGGCAGACGTCGAGGATGGTTTCCGCCCAACGCCAATAGGTGCCGCGCAGGAAGGAGAAGCTGTCGGCCTTCATCAGCTTGTGCTTCTTTGCCAGACCCGCCTCGACCAGATCGGCGCCGAGCTGCGCCCGCATCCAGGTCTCGTAGGCATCCACCGATTGCCGGATCGTCGTCATCTGCGCCCTCGCCACAAGCATCATCGCTTCGATAGCATGGCGATCCGATCGTGGAAATTCGATGTCGGGAGTGGAGGCTGGAACGCCTCCGCTTTTCCACCGGATAACCCTTGTCCAAACCGCCTCCCCGTGCCAATTTCGCACCCGCGAAAGGGGACGGCATGACAGGCGCAGACGACACGGGGACCATCGGCGATTTTCGGAGCCGTATCAGGACCAGCTTCGAGCGGCAGGCCGCCATGGCGACAATCGGCGCAGAGCTGACGCGCGTCGAGCACGGAACGGTCGAGATCGAGCTGCCCTTCGATATCAAGCTGACGCAGCAGCATGGCATATTGCACGCCGGCATCATCGCCGCGGCGCTGGATTCGGCCTGCGGCTTTGCCGCCTATAGCGTCATCGACCCTTCCGCATCGATCCTGACGATCGAATTCAAGATCAATCTGATGTCGCCGGGGCGCGGCGAGCGCTTCCTGTTTCGCGGCGATGTCACCAAGCCCGGCACGACGATCATCGTCGCCGACGGTCGCGGCTATGCCATCGGCGATGGGCCAGCCAAGCTGATCGCCTCGATGACGGGAACGATGATGGTCATCCGGGGCAGAGAGGGAATTAGCGGATGAAATTCGAACTGAAGCGGGTATCGGGCAAATCGATCCTGTTCGTCATGGCGGCCGAGGCCGAGTATGGCCCGTTCCTGCGCTCGCGCATCGATCCGCTGATGACCGGCGTCGGGCCGGTGGAGGCGGCCATCGCGCTTACCCGCGCCTTCGCGCAGCTCGAAGCCCAGGGCGATCTTCCCGATCTCGTGGTGTCGCTCGGCTCGGCTGGTTCCGCCAGGCTGGAACAGACGGAAGTCTACCAAGTCACCTCGGTTTCCTACCGCGACATGGATGCCTCGCCGCTCGGCTTCGAGAAAGGCCGTACGCCCTTTCTCGATCTGCCCGCGACGATCGAACTGCCGCTGCGCATCCCGACCATTGCGGAGGGCAGCCTTTCGACCGGCGCCAATATCGTCTCCGGCGCGGAGGCCTATGAGCGCATCGGCACCGACATGGTCGACATGGAAACCTTCGCGGTGCTGCGCGCCTGCCAGACCTATGGCCTGCCGCTGATCGGCCTGCGGGGCATTTCCGACGGGAAGGTCGATCTGCAGCACATTTCCGACTGGACGGAATATCTGCATGTGATCGACCGCAAACTCTCCTATGCCGTCGACGGCCTGTTTACGGCGCTGGAAGACGGCGTATTCTGGTTCTGAGGGGCCAGAAACTAAGCGAAGTAAGGACAATCGGGACAATAAAATCGGCTCTCGCGTGATTTGCCCGATTGCCAGGGAAAGCGCTTTTCATTAAAGGCTCGTCATGACCCAGACAGCACATCCCGATACCGTTCTCATCGTCGATTTTGGCAGCCAGGTGACGCAGCTCATCGCACGGCGTGTGCGCGAAGCGGGCGTCTACTGCGAAATCGTTCCCTTCCAATCCGCCGAAGCCGGCTTCAAGCGGCTGCAGCCGAAGGCCGTGATCCTGTCGGGCAGTCCGGCCTCGACCGTGGACGAAGGCTCGCCGCGGGCGCCGCAGATCATCTTCGACAGCGGCATCCCGGTCTTCGGCATCTGCTACGGCCAGCAGACCATGTGCATGCAGCTCGGCGGCAAGGTCGAGAGCGGCCATCACCGTGAATTCGGCCGCGCCTTCCTGGAAGTTGACAAGGATTGCGCTCTCTTCGAAGGATTGTGGTCCAACGGTTCGCGCCATCAGGTCTGGATGAGCCACGGCGACCGCGTCACCGCGCTGCCGGAAGGTTTCGAAGTGGTCGCGACGTCCTCGAATGCGCCTTACGCCTTTATCGCCGACGAGAAGCGCAAATATTACGGCGTGCAGTTCCATCCGGAA
This sequence comes from Martinezella dioscoreae, assembly GCF_009176305.1. Classification (GTDB taxonomy): domain Bacteria; phylum Pseudomonadota; class Alphaproteobacteria; order Rhizobiales; family Rhizobiaceae; genus Rhizobium; species Rhizobium dioscoreae. The sequence continues at coordinate 1,016,110 of NZ_BLAJ01000003.1, forward strand.
GTCGTGCATACGCCCGATGGCGCCAAGCTGATCGGCAACTTCATCCACAATATCGCCGGCATCAAGGGCGACTGGTCGATGTCGGCCTATCGCGCCAAGGCGGTTCAGGCGATCCGCGATCAGGTCGGCGACAAGCGCGTCATCTGCGCTCTTTCCGGTGGTGTCGATTCCTCCGTTGCCGCGCTGCTGATCCACGAAGCAGTCGGCGACCAGCTGACCTGCATTCTCGTCGATCACGGCCTGATGCGCAAGGACGAGGCGGCAAACGTCGTCGCCATGTTCCGCGAGCACTACAACCTGCATTTGATCCATGTCGATGCTTCCGACCGCTTCATCGGCGAGCTCGAGGGTGTTTCCGACCCCGAAACCAAGCGCAAGATCATCGGCCGCCTCTTCATCGAGACCTTCGAGGATGAGGCCAAGAAGCTCGGCGGTGCCGATTTCCTTGGCCAGGGCACGCTCTATCCCGACGTCATCGAGAGCGTTTCCTTCACCGGCGGTCCCTCGGTCACCATCAAGTCGCACCACAATGTGGGCGGCCTGCCGGAGCGCATGAAGATGCAGCTCGTCGAGCCGCTGCGCGAACTCTTCAAGGACGAAGTGCGCGTGCTCGGCAAAGAGCTCGGCCTGCCCGACAGCTTCATCGGCCGCCATCCCTTCCCCGGTCCCGGCCTCGCAATTCGCTGCCCCGGCGGCATCACCCGCGAGAAGCTGGAAATCCTGCGCGAAGCCGATGCCATCTATCTCGACGAGATCCGCAAGGCCGGCCTCTACGACGCCATCTGGCAGGCCTTCGCCGTACTCTTGCCGGTCCAGACCGTGGGCGTCATGGGCGACGGCCGCACCTACGAATTCGTCTGCGCGCTGCGCGCCGTCACCTCCGTCGACGGCATGACGGCGGATTTCTATCACTACGACATGGAATTCCTCGGCCGCGCCGCGACCCGCATCATCAACGAAGTCCGCGGCATCAACCGCGTGGTCTACGACGTCACTTCGAAGCCGCCCGGCACGATCGAGTGGGAGTGACGGGGGATACAGCCGGATAGTTTTGGCTATTGTAGCGTAAGTTGCTCCGTCGGTAGCACGGAATAGCAATTGAGCGACAGCCAGGCCCTTCGCTAACCTTTTGACGCAGGCGCGCACCGGCTGGATTTCTCTTCAACGTTACAATTGCGCCGGCTACGTTTGGGACCTTGGAGGTCAATCGGCTTCTGGCTGTGAGCGACGAGTAAGCTGCCAATCGTCCGAGTTACCGGCAGCCTCAGTGATCCTCACTTCGCTCCAGCCCGTGGAAGGCTAGCTTTAGCAGGCGCTCGCTGCGTGCTGTGCCTTCCGCTGTAGGCGGTAGTTGGGTGAGCAAGGCGAGCAACTGCAGAAAGTCCTCGGCATCGACCGGCTTCGAAACTTCGCCCGCATCGACGCAAGCGTCCATCAGAAGCCTGACGGCGTCGACCATGGGCCAATAGGTTTCCCGGAAGTCCTGGTCGGTCATAGCGGCCCGCAGCATATCCGCGACACCCTGCTTCTTGCGGCCGTAATCGACGAACCGCTCCGCCCATCTTCGGAAGGCTTCGAGTGGCTTGAACGCCTCGAGGAGCGATGGTGCGAGGCTCACCAGCTCGTCGATACTATCGCGATAGATGCCGAGGACGAGCGATTCCCGGGTCGGGAAGTGGCGGTACAGCGTGCCCTGCCCCACGCCCGCCGCCTTGGCGATGGAATGCAGCGAGGCCGCTGGATCGATTGCAAGGGCGTCTCGTGCGACAGCCAGGATGCGGTCGCGATTGGTGCGGGCGTCGGCGCGACGCTTATGGGTTTGGGTCATGAGCCTTGACTAAACGGACAATTGTCCATATCCATATCGAGAAATCGGACATATGTCCGTTTCTATACGGTGGAGGCGTTTATGCAATATGTAAAGCTCGGCAATTCGGGACTCGACGTGTCGCCCGTCTGCATCGGTTGCATGGGGTTCGGCGATCCGGCCAAGGGCCATCCGGCCTGGTCAGTGGAAGAAAGCTCGAGCCGGGAGTTGATCCATCACGCCCTCAGGACCGGGATCAACTTCTTCGACACAGCCAACATGTACTCTACCGGCACAAGCGAGGAATTCCTCGGGCGCGCGATCAAGGGTTTCGTGAACAGAGATGCCATCGTCATCGCCACCAAGGTTGCGGGCGCGACACGCAATGGCCCCAATGCGATCGGGCTATCGCGCAAGGCCATCATGGCTGAACTTGATCACAGCCTGCGGCGGCTCGGCACGGACTATATCGATCTCTACCAGATACACCGCCGCGACCAGCTGACCCCGTGGGAGGAAACGCTCGAAGCGCTTCACGACGCAGTGAAAGCAGGCAAGGTACGCTATCTCGGCGCCTCGTCGATGAAGGCGTGGGAGTTTGCCAAAGCGTTGCACACCCAGAAGTCCAACGGCTGGATGCGCTTCATCTCTATGCAGCACAATTACAATCTGGTCGCGCGCGAAGAAGAACGCGAGATGATCCCGCTCTGTGCCGATGAGGGTGTGTCGACCCTGATCTACAGTCCGCTCGCGCGCGGGAAATTGGCCCGCCCATGGGGGATGACGACGACGCGGACGGAGACCGAACCGTCCGGCGCTCAGCAAAACCCGGATACGGCGGCCAGCGATCGGGCAATCGTCGAGGCGGTAAACGCCATCGCCGCGGAACGTGATGTCGGCGCCGCCGAGATTTCCCTGGCGTGGTTACGTCGAAATCGCGTGGTCGCCGCGCCGATCGTGGGCGCACTGAAGACCAAGTGTTGGTTTCCACGCGGAACTGAGCCGGTTTTTCCACCGAGAAGTGAGCCACCTTTGAATATGGTTTTCTGATCAGGCTTTGGTCAAGGGATTGGTTTTTTCTCCTCTCTTTTGGGCTGCTGCGGCCGAGCTGGCTTTGAAGCGGAAGCTGTCGTTTCCGGTTTCCAGGATATGACAACGGTGGGTCAGGCGGTCGAGGAGAGCGGTTGTCATCTTGGCATCACCGAAGACCGAGGCCCATTCGCTGAAGCTAAGATTGGTGGTGATGACGACGCTGGTGCGCTCGTAGAGCTTGCTCAATAGATGGAAGAGCAGCGCTCCGCCGGAGGCGCTGAACGGGAGGTATCCCAACTCGTCCAGGATGAGCAGATCGAGGCGAACGAGGGTCTCGGCGATCTGGCCCGCCTTGCCTTTGGCTTTCTCCTGCTCGAGCGCATTGACCAGTTCGATTGTGGAGAAGAAGCGGACCTTTCGGCGATGATGCTCGATCGCCTGAACGCCAAGAGCCGTCGCCACATGTGTTTTTCCTGTGCCCGGCCCGCCGACGAGAACGATATTCTGCGCCCCGTCCATGAACTCGCATCGGTGCAATTGGCGCACGGTCGCCTCGTTGATCTCGCTGGCGGCGAAGTCGAAGCCTGAGATGTCCTTGTAGGCCGGGAAGCGAGCAGCTTTCATGTGATAGGCGATGGAGCGAACCTCGCGCTCGGCCATCTCGGCCTTCAGCAACTGGGACAGAATGGGCACGGCCGCATCAAAAGCTGGAGCCCCTTGCTCGATCAGGTCCGTGACGGCCTGGGCCATGCCATACATCTTCAGGCTACGCAGCATGATGACGACGGCCGCACTGGCAGGATCATGACGCATGGCGACCTCCTGCGATCCGGAGACGCAGACCATCATAGCGTTCGACATTCGCCTTGGGTTCGTGAAGCAGGGCCAGCGCCTGTGGCGTGTCGATATCGGGACCGTCGGTCGTCTTGCCGTCGATCAGCCGGTGCAGCAGGTTCAGCACATGCGTTTTCGTTGCCACGCCCGCATCCAGGGCAAATTCCACGGCTCTGACAACGACCTGCTCATCGTGATGAAGGACAAGAGCGAGGATATCGGCCATCTCACGATCACCGCCGGGGCGGCGAAGCATCTGGTCCTGCAGTTGTCGGAAGGCCAACGGCAATTCCACAAAGGGTGCACCGTTGCGAAGGGCACCGGGCTTGCGCTGGATGACGGCAAGATAGTGTCGCCAGTCGTAAATCGTTCGTGGCGGTTTGTCGTGGCTGCGTTCTATGATCCGCGGATGTTCGCAGAGGATATTGCCTTCGGCTGCCACGACCAGTCGCTCCGGATAAATCCGCAGGCTGACAGGCCGGTTCGCAAATGATGCAGGTACACTGTAACGATTACGCTCGAAGGTGATCAGGCATGTCGGCGAGACGCGCTTGCTCTGCTCGACGAAGCCGTCAAACGCGGCAGGCAGCGCCATCAATACCGGGCGTTCTGTCGACCAGACGTCCGCGATCGTACCCGGCAAGGTGCCATGCGCTGTCTCGCGCCACAGGTCCTGGCAATGCTGTTCCAGCCAGGCATTTAATGTCGCCAAATCCGGAAAGTCCGGCATCTGCTGCCACAGACGAGGTCGGGCATCCTGGACGTTCTTCTCGACCTGACCCTTCTCCCAACCCGCTGCGGGATTGCAAAACTCAGGCGCAAAGACGTAGTGGTTCGTCATCGCCAGGAAACGGATATTGACCTGCCGTTCTTTGCCACGGCCGACGCGATCGACCGCCGTCTTCATGTTATCGTAAATGCCGCGACCAGGCACACCACCGAACACCCGGAACCCGTGCCAGTGGGCGTCGAAGAGCATCTCGTGCGTTTGCAGCAGGTAAGCCCTGATCAGAAACGCCCGGCTGTGCGACAACTTGATATGGGCGACCTGCAGCTTCGTGCGTTCGCCGCCTATCACAGCATAGTCTTCACTCCAGTCGAACTGGAATGCTTCGCCCGGACGGAAAGACAGAGGAACGAATATGCCGCGGCCCGCTGTCTGCTGCTCAGTCCGCCAGTCACGGGCGAACGCGGCGACCCGACCATAGGAGCCGGTAAAGCCGAGAGCCGTCAGATCAGCATGAAGCTGCTTCAGCGTTCGGCGCTGCTTGCGCGACTTCCCGGCCTCAGTCTTCAGCCAGCCCGCCAGTTTGTCGGCAAAAGGATCGAGCTTGCTCGGTCGTTCCGGTACCGCAAACTTCGGCTCGATCATGCCGGCGCTCAAATACTTCGCGATCGTATTGCGTGACAATCCGGTTCGTCGGCTGATCTCGCGCACCGACAACTTCTCGCGCAGTGCCATCCGACGGATGATGTTTAAAAGTCCCATGTGGATCACTCCGTTGCCCCTGTCGCTCACCGCGTTGGGGGAAGGTTCACATGGCTCAATTCTCAATGGAAATTATGCGCCTAATCGGCTCAGTTCCGCGTGGAAACCAACAGACCAAGCACATAGACGATGCCGTGGCTTCGCTGTCGGTCGTGTTGAGCGACGAGGAGGCGGAGCGGCTTGAGAAGGCTTACACGGCCCGCCTGGATCAGCAGGGGGTATCTATCCCGGCTTTGTTGCATCGCTCCATCGAGGCATCGACTGGCTTCAAAAGGGATGCTCCTCTCGTTTAGGTCCGTCCGCTCCTGGTCCCCTGTATTTGTGCACGATGCCGAAAAGTATGAGGGGATTTCGGACGACATCACGCTCTACTTCTTTGGTTCTGGAACGGATTTCAGATTTTAGGTCGGCTCGACCTAAAATCATCCGGCTCTAGGTGCGCGTGCGCCTGGAACGGTGGCTGGCTCGGGACAATTGCTATCGAGGGCACATGTTCACGACGGGGCTTGGCGCTCCCGCGCGGCGAACGTCTTGGGCGAGACGCCGACAAATCGGGTGAAGGCGGTGCTAAAGGCGCTTGGTGACAGGAAGCCTATGGCGAGCCCGATCTCGCCAATAGTTTTGTCACCGCGACGCAACGCATCCTTCGCAACGGCCATGCGCCAGTGCTGAAGATAGCCGATCGGCGCCATGCCGACCACGCTGCGGAACCGGCTCGAAAGGCTGGATCGGGAAACACCGCAGAGCCGCGCCAAGTCTGCCAGCGTCCAGTCTTTCGCGGCGTCTTCGTGCAGTGCCGTCAGCGCCCGGGCTGTCACGGGGTCATTCAATCCGGCGAGCAAGCCCCTGTGCTCCCGGGTTGCGTCAGGGACGGCGCCGCGAAGAATCTCGACAAATGTCAATTCCATCAAGCGCGTAATGACGAAGTCGCTACCGGCTCTCGGTTGCGATGACTCCGACAGGTTCAAGCTCAGCAAACTGCGAACACGCCAAGAGGAGACGTCATCACGCATGACATGGACAAAGGATGGCATGAGCCAAGTGAGGAGGCCCTCATTCGCCGTATCGAAGACGAACCGCCCGCCACGTAATACCACAGGCGCTTCCGAGCCTGCACCCATCCTCAGAAGCGTTTTACCTGTGGCTGCGACCATCGCCTCGCTGTCCTGAGCGACAGCTTGCGCGTCCGAGGCAAGGACAAAGCTCTTGTCGGTTCTGATGAGGACGAAGTCGCCTTCCTGCAGCAGGAGCGGTTCCTTGTCGGCTCGGATCAGCTGGCAGGCGCCGCGCTCCAGCCAGCAGAACAGCAGGTCGTCCCGATTGCGGAACGACACGGCCCATCGGCCATAGCCCTCGATCCCGCCCCAGAGCGTGGCGCGTGGGCGAAGCAAATGGATGAGGTCGAGAAAAGGATCCAAATTTCGGCCGATTGATAAATTAATATGGCAGATACATTATCGATCGAATGATTAGATCGAAGTAGTCTTTCCTTCAAGAGGCGGGCCGCACTCAACGGATAACCCATCCACATCTGCGAAAGGAAAAGTCATGTTGCATAACAAGCGGGTCGCGATCCTTGGCGGATCTCGTGGTATCGGCTTTGCGGTGGCTCAAGGAGCCGTCCATGAAGGGGCTCATGTTATCATCGCTTCCAGCCAACAAGAGAATGTCGCGGGCGCCATCACGCGTTTACCGGAAGGAACCGCCACAGGTGCGGTCGTCGATGTAAGGTCGATGGAGTCCCTCTCGGCATTCTTCACGACGCTCGGCGCGTTCGACCACCTGGTCTTCACTGCCGGCGAGCCTTTGCCGTTCGGCAAGCCCGTCGCCGAAATCGATCTGGCGGCTGCACGCAGCTTTTTTGAATTGCGCTATTGGGGTGCGGTCGCTGCCGTGAAGGCGGCACAGCCACACATGCGCGATGGCGGGTCCATCGTGTTGACGAGCGGAACCTCGGCCCGGCGGCCGCCGGCAGGTTTTGCCTTCGCGGCAAGCATTTGCGGCGCAATCGAATCCCTGACCCGCGCGCTTGCCCTCGATCTCGCGCCTCTGCGCGTCAATGTTGTGACGCCCGGGATGGTCGCCACCGATCTGTGGTCCGGAGTCCCATCCGATGCGCGGGAGCAAATCTTCCGCTCGACGGCCGGCAAACTGCCCGTGGGACGTATCGGCGAGCCGTCGGATATCGCTGAAGCATACCTGTCGTTCATGCGCAATGCCTATGTCACCGGCCAATCCGTAATCGTGGATGGCGGTGCCGTGCTCGTCTAGAGCCTTTTGTTTTTAGCAATACCGGGAGCAGCAATCGTTCTCCCCGTGCCAGGCCGACAACGTCATCGTGGCCCGTTCCAATGACCAGCGCAATACTGGTGCCAGCGGGCTGGCTTGATACTTCGTCAAGGGTGGCGGCTATACGACATCTCACGCCGACGGAGAAGCTGTTCATCGCGCGCTTCCGAGGCATGGAAAGAAGGAGGAAACCATACCTTCTCCTGAAAAGCCCGAACGCTAATTCCGCCGATCGGGCTCTTCTGCACCATAGGCTTGGACTGGTGACCTTACTTCACGGTGATGCTCAGGCCACTGAGATCGGCGTTGACCTGCAGGCCGACCTGCCTGCCTGTCAGTTCGAGCTGGGCGCCCTTGTCATTGGTCATGACGATCATCTGAGCACCCTTGCCGATCGCGCCGCCGCCGCCGGCGGCACCGTAGACACCGCCTACATCGCGGGCGCGGCGAATATTGCGCACTGTGCCCTGGAAATAGGTCTTGGAGGCACCAAAGGCGAGGCCGCCCGATATGCCGCCGATCGAAATGGGATATTTGCGGCCATGGAAGGTCAGTGTGCCCTCGCCTCCGGAGCCGCCGACGAAGAAAGCCGCCTTATAGACAGAAAAGCGGATCGTGCCGCTATCGGCATGCGCGACGCCGGCAAAGCCGATCCCCGCGGCAGCAATAGCGGCAACCGCAACCGAACGAAATCCAGATGAAATCCTCATATTAAGACACTCCTCAAAAGCGCCGCTTACCCAGCCGGCCGGTCACGACGTCAGCGCCGTGTCAAAGTCAGAGATAAACGGTCTCGCACGACCTTTAGTTCCAAAACACATTAAAACAAAGCGTTAGAATACATCCAGACAACCGAATGGAAATGAGGAGATGGTAGCGCTGAATGAAACAGATCAGCGCGGTGTATCAGATGCAATGGCGCCCTTGCAACCGCAGTCGAGACCTCGCATCCTGGCCCGCAGCACCTGGTAACTTCAATACAATCCGGTTCAAGCCGGTCAACGCCTCCGACATCAGCGCTTTTTCGGCTCGCGTGTTCGTTTGTCATCGATGCGTCTTTGTGTTTTGCTGATAGCGCCCGAATGGCTTTTTACGTGATCGATAAAAGCACGCAGCTTCGGCATCATTTGATGGCGGTTGGGATAGTATAGAAACACTCCCGGCGCCAACGGCGCGAATGACTCCAGAACCTGCACGAGCTTGCCTGCTTTCATCAGGCTCAGGGCAATCGGCTCAGGCACTTGTGCAAGTCCCATATCCTCCCCGGCCGCACCAAGAATGGTGGGAAAATCACGAGCAATCAGCGGGCCTGAGACGATTGCCTCGATCGGCCTGTTGCCATCGACAAAGGACCATGGTGCGATCGACGCGTCCGAGCGGCGCATGCGCAAACAGGCGTGCTGGCGCAGATCATCGATACGTTCGGGCCTTCCCCGCCGGCGAAGATACTCGGGGGTACCAACGACCACCAGCGGAAAGGGCGGGGTAAGCCGAACCGCAACCATGTCAGCGGCAATGAACTGCCCCAGCCGGATGCCGGCGTCAAATCCCTCGGCAGCGATATCGACCAGATCTGCGCTTGCGGCGATCTCCACCTCGACCTGAGGATAAGCTTGGCAGAAGGATGCGATCAGCGGCTCCAGCAGGATTGGCATCACTGCCCGCGGTACGGTGAGGCGCAGCAGTCCCGCAGGCCGCTGCCCAAGGTCACGCGCGACCTCGCTTGCCGCGACAAGCTCCTCGAAAGCAGGCTTTGCGCGCAAGTGAAATCGTTCGCCGGCTTCGCTCAGGCTGACACTGCGCGTCGTGCGAATAAAAAGTGCGGCGCCGACGCGCGCCTCAAGTGAGCGTACCGCCTGGCTGATTGCCGATGGCGTTACCCCCAGCTCGGCCGCTGCTTTGCGAAAACTACGATGCTGGGCGACGCTCAGAAAGGCTTCCACGCCATCGAGTGCACCCTGCCTGACTGTGAAGTTCTGCTTCATAACTCGTCGACATTATCGAGAATAGTCGCTCATGGAAAGTGGCCTTATACGTGAGTTGCAAATCGGGAGCATCGCAAACGCCAAGCCCGAACGTTTGTGACGTCCCGGCTCTGCAACCTCTTCCTGGTCTTTACTCTCACAGGAGCTACTTCCATGAACGATCACGCAACCCCTGCTCAAGCGCAAGCCGTCTCACCCGTAGTCACCGGAGTGATGGTCATCCTCACCGTGAAGGCGGGCGTCACACGCGAGCGGGTGATGGCTATCATGCCAGATGAAATCCGGCGGACCGCGCAGCTCTATCTCGATGGAAAAATACGCGAATGGTATTCGCGAGGCGATGGCCGGGGAGCCGTGTTCCTGCTGGATTCGAGAGATGTCGCCGACGCTCACGCAATCATGGAAGGCTTGCCGTTGGCCAAGCAAAATCTCATGGATCACGAATATATCGCGATCGGTCCGCTTTTGCCGCTCCGCCTGCTCTTGGCCAATGCCTAAACGCCCGAAGGCAGCGAAATACACTTATTGATTTCGATGCCGTCAGACCAGAAAGATAAACACGAAGGAAACCGAGATGCCACCGGAACTCAATCTCCCATTCGTTCTAAGTGTCGCCGGCGCCTTCCTGACAAGTTCGGTGATAGCCTATGTCTATGTCTGGCCAGCGCTTCGCACAATGCGGCGTTATGAGGCTCTAAGACTTCTTGCTGCTTTCCATGCGTTCCGGTTCTTGGGGATGAATTTTCTGGTATCCGGATTCGTATCTCCGCAGTTGAGCTCGGATTTTGCCAACAAGGTCGGATGGGGCGATCTCATCTCGGCTATACTCGCGCTCGCTTCCATGGCCGCCCTTTCCTGGCGGTCGCCGATCGCCATTCCGGCTGTCTGGATATTCAACATTTGGGGAACTCTGGATCTTCTGAATGCCTATTACATGGGCGTAACGAAAATCGGAAATCCCGGTCTCTTCGGCGCAGGCATTTATATACCGACGCTTTACGTGCCGCTGCTCCTTGTCAGTCACGTTCTCGCCTTCATCGTCCTATTGCGGATGAGATCACCAGATCAAGTGATATGACGCAGCGGCGATAACGCGTTAGGCTAGGATTTGGCTCCGATCTCCGAAAAAGAATTGCGGATATCAATGAAGCATAAGGATGGTGACTGACGCCTTGAAACCACTATCAACTTAGAGCAACAACAAACAACCTTTCCCTCGATGGAATGCAAAGTCGAACCAGCATGTACACCGTCAAAGAATTCTCCGGCCGAAAAGTCGTTATCGGCGATGACGACGGTCCCCTCCTCGCCAGCGAAAGGGATGTGAATGACTGGGTCAGCGCTGCATGGGACGCTGAAGCACAGCTGGTGGTCGTTCCGACATCACGGCTGAGCCAGGAGTTTTTCCGGCTCTCAACCCGCATTGCCGGCGCAATCATCCAGAAATTCGTCAACTATCGTTCGCAGCTCGTCATTCTCGGCGACGTCTCCGGATGGATCGCGAGCAGTAATGCCCTGCGCGATTTCGTGTATGAATCCAATAGGGGTCGCGAGGTCTGGTTTCTGCCCGATCTGGATGCGCTTGCGGAGCGCCTGCAGCAGAATGCCCAAAGCTAACTCAAAGGTCTGCCTTTATGGAAGTAACGCTTTCTCCGCCGCGACTTGAGACCGAACGGCTTATCCTGACGGGACATACGGTCGATGATTTCGAGCCGCTTGCGGGCATGTGGAGCGATCCTCTGGTCGTGAGGCATATTTTCGGCAATGTGGTCTCCACTTCCAGGGAGTCGTGGATGCGGATGCTGTCCTATCATGGTCTGTGGCCGCTGCTCGGGCATGGCTATTGGGCAATCCGCGAAAAATCCTCCGGCCGCTACGTCGGCGATCTCGGCTTTGCCGACTTTCACAGGGTGATGGAACCGCCAATCAGGGGTATTCCGGAGGCCGGCTGGGCACTGGCCGCGTGGGCGCATGGCAAAGGCTTTGCGACGGAAGCCCTGGCGGCCGCCGTCGCCTGGCTCGACCAGCAGCCGCGATTTGATCGCAGCGTCTGCCTGATCTCGCCCGACAATGCGGCCTCGATCCGTGTTGCCGAAAAAGCCGGCTATGGCGATCCGAAGCCAATGCGCCTCAATGACAAGCAGACACTGTTGTTCTCCCGCGCCCGTCAGCCGAAGGAATAGGGGGCGGGCAGCTTTAGCCGCACACCCGGATCGACTGGCTCAAAACGCCAGCGACTGCTGCACCGGCTTCGGCGGCGCCAGCTGAACGCCTTCCAGCTCCAGCATGCGAGCCTTGGAGTTGGAGCCGCCCGGCGCGGAAAAGCCGCCGATCTTGCCGCCAGCCGCCAGAACGCGATGGCAGGGAATGATCAGCGCCACCGGGTTCTTCGCCATGGCCTGCCCGACATCGCGCGCGGCTTCCGGCCCTGCTCCAAGCTGCTTGGCCAATGTGCCGTAGGTCGTCGTATGGCCCCAAGCGACCTGACGGGCGGCATCGTAGATCTGTCTGAAGAAGGCGTCCTGCTCGCCGAGATCGAGCGTGACGTCGGAAAAGTCGATCTCCTCACCGGCAAAATAGCGTTTCACCTTGGCGACCACTCCCGCAATCTCCGTGCTCGGCGCGCCGGGCTGCGCGTTCGGCAAACGCCGCAGAAGCAGGCGTTCGGTCGCGCCCGCATCCTTGGTCGGCAATTGAAAGCGCAGCACGCCGACATCATTCCAGGCGATGCCGCAGAAGCCGCCGGCGGTTTCGAAAATCAGATAATTTTGCCTTGTCTCGTTCATGACGAAAGCTCCCGTGTTTCCACTTGTCATCAAAATCGTCCTCGGGAGCCTCGAATTCAACCCGATTCTTGCAAAGATCGGGAATTGCCACCGTTTTGACGGCCGCCGAGCGGATTCAGGGCGATTGACAGAACGGGATCAATATCCGCCGCCAGTCGGAGGCGCGTTCAGCGTCATGCCGCCGCCGGAATTGTGATCTCCCGACGTAGAGCAAGCGGAAATGCTGAGCCCGATGAGGACGAGAAATACGGCTGAAAAGATGGCCCTGGTAAACATAGACGGTCATTCCTTGTTGGAGAGAATGGAGAGCAAGCCTCGCTTGGAATGAACAGATCAGACAGGACTTTTATTCGATCGCATTTTTGAAACGAGGATGTCGGTATTCTGATTTATGAATCTGCCATTTGTTCTCGTTTTGTTCTTGAAATCCTTGTCGTTGAGTCATATGCTTTAGAGATCAGGGAAAAAGGAGGCAAAGCCAAGCCGGTTTTGAATGAAGCCATCCAGCACATCGATCAATTATCATTTGATCTCGGCAAACCGCCAATTAATCGCAAGGACAAAAGCCCGCCAAAACGTCGGCAAGCTCTCTACTTTGCGGCGTTGCCGGACCCGGAAATCGCTAAATTGGCTGCAGAAATGACCGTCGACCAAAGTCGGCGAAATGGATTGATGCGCACAGCCAGAAAGCATGATCTCTACCATGCCACCATCTATCCCATCGACATTGTCTCTCGCTCCCAGGAGGAAGCCACCTTCGCTGCGTTAGAGGCCGGGTCAACCATCTGCTTAAAATCGTTTCCCCTGACATTCGATCGGGCAGGCACATTCGGCAACGGCAACAACCGTCAATATGTACTCTGGTGTAGGGAGGGAAACGAGGGGCTAACGACACTCCGTCGGGAATTGGATACTGCAATGCAAAGTATGGGCTTTGAAAGCGGCATATCCACTTCGTTCCAACCCCACATGACGCTGTTTTATTGCAACCACATTCTTCCCGAAGTGATTTTGGAAGAGCCGATTGCTTGGACAGTCAAAACGTTCACGCTGGTCAACAGCTTTCAGGGCGACGGCGAGCATGGCCATGTCTGGCACTGGCCATTGCTCTGAATCTGGCGCTTACGGTTTCGGAACAGGTTCAACTGCCGCCATCACCGCGGCCACGGCATCATCGACGCTGAAGCTGCAGCGCTTGTCGACGTCGACCATGCCCGCGACCGTCATGAGATCGCGAACGCGGTCATGCACACGGGCGAACTGGACGCGGAGGCCGGCTCGCTGCATCGCGCTGTCGAATTCCATCAAGGCGTCCATTGCCGTACTGTCGATATCGGAGCTTTCTTCCAGGCTGAGAATAGCTGCCTGCAACCCTGCTTCGTTGCGGCTGCCAGACAATATCTCGCCGAAGATCGTATCGGCATTGCCGAAAAACAGGGTTTCGCCGGGGCGCCAGATGGCAATGCCCGGTATCTCGGACGCATCGTCATGCCTACTGACATCGACGAAGTCATGGCCGTTGTTGAGCCGCCCCAAACGGGCGACATGCGGCGAGGCCAGACGATGCATCATGGCGGCAAGCGAGAGCGCGATCGCCAGCAGCATGCCATTGAGAACGCCGAAGGCGAGCACGCCGACAGCGGCACCCACTGCCACGTAGAAATCGCGATGCAGGCGGCGCAGGCGCAGAATGGGGCTGGGATCGAGCGCATGCGTAAGGGCCGCGATCACGACGGCGGCGAGCACCGGTTCTGGCAGAAGCGCCACCAATGGTTCCGCACAGGCAATCAGGATCGCCAGGCCGATTGCAGCGAAAACGGTCGTCGCCCGCGTCTTCGCGCCAGCCGCCTCACTGGCAAAACCAGCGGAAAAACCGGCGCCGACTGGCATGCCCTGAACGACGGCGCTGGCGATATTGGCAGCACCCAGCGCACCAAGCTCGCGATTGACCTCCAGCGTCTCGCCATAACGCAGGGCGAGCGCACGCATCGTGCCCCAAGACTCAGCAAAGAGGATGAGGACGAGAGGCACGGTGAACTGTACCAGCCGCGAATAGGCGGTCCAGTTGGCTTCCGGCAGCGACGGCCATTGCGGCAGGATCTCGATCGGGCCGACCAGCTTGACGCCATGGCCTTCCACGCCGAACAGATAGGAGGCGAAGATGCCTGCGACAAGCACGAGGAAAGCGCCGGGAATACCCGGCAATCGCTTCAAGAGCAGCAATGCCGCCAACGCGACGATGCCGACTATGACGCTGATCGGATTCCACTGCAGAATAGCGCCGAAGAGTGCCGCCGCGTAGGTCAGGATATTCGAGCCCTGCACGGGCACGCCCACCAGAATCGGCAGCTGATGCAGGATGATGGTGATCGCCAGCCCGAGCGCGAAGCCCCGCAGGACTGGCCGCGAGATGAAACCAGTGATGCCGCCCAGGCGCAAGGCACCGGCGATGACGAAGAGAATGCCGGCGAGCGCGACGGCGACCGTGGCAAGCCCCGCCTTGATCGTGGTATCACCCGGCACCACCGCCAAGGTGGCTGCGAGAATGGCTGCGGACGAGGATGTGGGAGAGACGATGGCAAAGCGGCTGCGGCCGAATATGGCATAGACGAGACATCCGGCGATGCCGGCGAGGATTGCACGATGCGGCGGCAGGCCGGCAATGCCTGCGTAAGCGACCGCTTCCGGCAGCATCAGTCCGGCAACCGATATGCCCGCGACCAGATCCGCCCTGTCCACCACGAACCAGCTGCTCAGCTTCGTCATCGATCACCGACCATAGGGATGGCGCATCCATTTATGGATAGAGATTCGCGTCCGGTCTGCAACAGGAAAATGACACGCAAAACCAGTGTGTCACGCTGCGGCATCGCTGCCGTTACGCAACGGACAGCTTCGCCCGATGGTATCGGCTACGAAATCCATGACGGCGCGGATCGCCGGAGAGCGGCGCAGATCCGGATATGTCACGAGCCAGAGGTCGCGCGCAGGCGACGGCACCGCTACCGGCAGGCGTACCAATGCCGGCTCGCCATCGCCGAGAAAGGCGGGAAGCGCCACGACGCCGAGGCCGGTTCGGGCAGCCTCCAGCTGGCCGAAGACATCGGTGGCGCGGAACACGATCGGGCGGCCTTCCAATAGGCTGCGCAGCCAGATCTGCTGCGTCAGATGCTCCATCGCCGCATCGTAACCGATGAACACCCAATCCTTCTCCGGCACCTGCGCCACGCTCGGTATGGCGTAGAGGCCGAAGCGCATGACGCCGATGCGGCGCACCAGGAGGTCACTTTCCTCCGGCCTGGTCATGCGAACGGCGATATCTGCCTCGCCGTAATTCAGCGCGGCGCGACGGGTGACACCGGCAATGGTCAGCGTGATATCCGGGTGCTCTTCACGAAAAAGCGTCGCCTTCGGAGCGAGAAGGTGGGCAGCGATCGATGGCGGCGCACTGACCTTGACCGCGGCGGAAAGGCCGGCGACGGCGCTCTTCGAATAGCGCCTGATGGCCTCGACATTTTCCTCCATCCCCGCCGCCAGTTCCGCGATGGCACGGCCGTCGGCGGTCAAGGGCGAGGTGCGCGGCCGACGGTCGATGAGGCGCAGATCGAGCGACCTTTCCAGGGCCGCAATGCGCCTTCCGACGGTTGCGTGATCGACGCCCAGCTCCCGCGCGGCAGCCGAAAGCGAGCCGGTTCTCGCCAGAGCGGCGAAGTGAAGAAGGTCCTGCCAATCAATCATCGGTGCATTATTGCACAGATATTGTGAGTTCATACCGAATTTATTCAGGTCGACGCTTATGGTCAAAGATCTCCCGAAAGGAGACTTGCCTATGCCCCTAGCGATTGCCATTACCGGTCCCGGCGGACCCGAAGCCATGAAAGCCGTCGATCTACCAGTCACTGAACCCGGCCCCGGCCAGGCGCGGATCCGCCAGAGCATTTCCGGCGTCAATTTCGTCGACATCTATGTCCGTTCCGGGCTTTATCCGCTCCCACCCGGCCAGAGCGTGCTCGGCTTCGAAGGCGCCGGCATCATCGAGGCGATCGGTCCGGAAGTCGAAGGGCTCAAGGTCGGCGACCGCGTCGCCTATATCGGCCATCCCCTCGGCAGCTATGCGGAGGTGCGCACTCTTTCCGCCGCTCGGCTGGTGAAATTGCCAGACGGCGTCAGCGAGCGGGCTGCCGGCAGCACGATGCTGCGCGGGCTGACGGCGCAAATGGTGCTGCAGAAGGTCTATCCCGTGAAAGCAGGCGAATGGGTGCTGGTGCATGCCGGCGCCGGCGGCCTCGGCCAACTCGTCATCCGCCTTGCCAAGCGGATCGGAGCAAACGTCATCGCCACGGTCGGTTCCGAAGCCAAGACCGGCTTTGCCCATGAGGCCGGAGCCGACGTGGTTCTCCTCCATACATCCGAGGATTGGGGGCAGGAAACACGTCGCATAGCCGATCGCCGCGGCGTACATCTTGCCGTCGACGGGATCGGCGGCACCATGCTCTCGCAAACGCTTGCGGTCGTCCGCCCCTTCGGCATGGTCGCAAGCCTCGGCCAGCCGGCCGGCCCCATTCCGCCGATCCAGATAGAGGAGCTGACCGCGCCTCGCGCCATCGGCCTGTCGCGCCCGAGCGTATTGACCTATGCCAGCGATCCGGATCTCTACCGCCAGGGCACAACGGCGCTGATGGCGGCGCTGCAGGACGGGCTCGTCAACCCGATCGGCGCCGAATACAAGCTGAAGGATGCCGCCCAAGCTCATGCCGACCTCGAAGCGGGCCGAACGACGGCCAGCGTCGTTCTGACGATGTGACGCCCGGTGAGCGGAGCCTCCTGGCAGGCTCCGCTCATTGCGATGAGGCGGCGGGGCGATGGGGTGTTTTAGCTTCGACGCACAATCCATTCATCCCGTCAATGGTTTTTGCTGCAAGGCAGCAATTCGTTGACCATGCCTGCTCCTGCCTGATACCGGTTGCATATGGCGACGCACGGCTCTCAGGCCACCGCCGTCATGGCTATCCGATACGAACCCGATCCTTCGTGGCAAACAGCATGGACACCGCTGCCGGTGCCCACAGGCGATATCCCGTGAACACTGCTTCCCAGACCATCCGGTCCACTTCGACCCTGTCCCTCATATCGATCGTCGCGCTGACATTCTTCGGCTACCTTGCCATCGGATTGCCGCTTGCAGTGTTGCCGACCTATGTCGACAGCAGCCTCGGCTTCGGCGTCGTCTGGGCCGGCATCGCCGTCAGCACGCAATATGTCGCAACCATCGTCAGCCGCGCCCATGTCGGGCGGCTCTGCGATCAATATGGACCCCGCCGCTCGGTCTTTCTGGGCTTCCTTGCCTACGGTCTGTCGGGTGCACTCACCATCGCTTCCACCTTTACGATCCAAGTCCCGGCAGCAAGCCTTGCCCTTCTGCTTGCGGGACGGCTGGCGCTCGGCATTGGCGAGAGCTGGGTGAGCACGGCGGCGATCACCTGGGCGATCGGCCTGATGGGATCGCGTGAAACCGTGCGCATCATCTCCTGGAACGGCATCGCCACTTACGGCGGCATTGCGCTCGCCGCCCCGATCGGCGCCTGGCTGCAAGGGCAATACGGCTTCTTCGCCATCGGCGTCGTCACCATCATCCTTGCGGTTGCCGGCTTTATGCTCGCGCAAACGCGGCCGCCGGTTCCGGGCGTAAAGGAAAAGGGCATCGGCACCGGCCAGGTGCTGAGCCGCGTTGCACCGTACGGCGTCGCGCTTGCGCTTGCCTCGAGCGGCTTCGGCGTCGTCATGGCCTTCGTCGCGCTGTTCTTCCATAGCCGCAGCTGGGACGGCGCCTCCTTTGCACTCAGCGCCTTTGGCCTTGCCTTCATGGGCGTGCGCCTGGGTCTTGCGCAAGCTGTCGCCCGCTTCGGCGGTCTGCCGCTGGTGCGCATCTCGCTTGTCATCGAGATCATCGGCCTGGCGGCGCTTGCCTTTGCGCCATCGCCGATAGTCGCCATCATCGGCGCGGCTCTCGCCGGCGCCGGCTTTGCGCCCGTCTTCCCCGCGCTCGGCAATGAGGCCATGGAACGTATCCCGCCGCAGAACCGTGGCGTCGCGCTCGGGCTCTATTCGATCTTCCTCGACGTGTCGCTTGGGAGCACCGGCCCGATCGCCGGCCTGTTCGCGGATCATCTCGGCTATGCTGCACCCTTCTCCTTCGGTGTCGGCGCGGTATTGCTCAGCCTGATCCTGAGCTTCTGCCTGCGCAGGAATGGCAGCCGCTGAAAGCTTTTTTGGCGCTGTTTGTCCCCGGTCCTGATTTCGGCATGTGGTGACAAACGGTTGCAGGCTGCCTTTAAGGCTTGATATGGGTCTCTGATCATCATCAGCAGGAGGCCCGCCCATGAACGTCACCGAAATCGTCATCGAAGGCGATACTCCGGGGATCGCCTGGCGGCTGCCGGTCCTGCATTTTGCCGGCAGCAAGGCAGACGCGCCGAAGATCTATATTCAGGCCGCATTGCATGCCGGCGAGCTGCCGGGCACGGCCTTGGTGCATTTCCTCTGCGAGCGGCTTCGGCAAGCGGAAGCCGAAGGCGCCATTCTAAGCGATATCATCGTGGTGCCGCATGCCAATCCGATCGGCGCGGCGCAATCGCATTTCGGCGAGATGCAAGGGCGCTTCGACCTGGGTTCGCGCACCAACTTCAACCGCGACTTTCCGCTGATCTCGCTGCGCGACCGCGATCTCCTGATCGAAAATCTGGAACGCTACCCGGCCGTCGATCGGCTGAAACGTCAGCTGATCCATATGGCGCTCGGTGCCGATCTGGTGATCGACCTGCATTGCGATGACGAATCCCTGCAATATGCCTATATCGACGAGGCATTCTGGCCTGAAGCCGCCGATCTTGCCGCGGCGCTCAAGATGGATGCGGTGCTGCTGTCGGATGGCGAAAGCTCGGCCTTCGAGGAGGCCGTCAGCTTCGCCTGGAAATACGAAGTGCCGGGGGAGAAGAAGGCAAGGCTGCCGGGCAAGCTTTCAGTTACGGTAGAATTGCGCGGCACCCGCGATGTCTATCCCGAAATGGCAAAGAACGATGCCGAAGGACTCTGGCGCTTCCTGGCCGCGCGCGGCGCGGTACAGGACGACGGCGTCGCGCCCGGCACCTCCTTTAGCGGACCGGCCGTGCCGCTCGACAATGTCGAGATGATCCGCGCACCACAGGCCGGCACGGTGCTTTTCCATCGCAATATCGGCGAGCGCGTTGAAGAAGGTGATCTGCTGGCGACGATCATCACCGCCCCGGGTATGCCGGCCGGCGCCATCGATATCCGCGCGCCGCAGGCAGGTCTGATCGTCACCCGTGTTTCGGACCGGCTGGTGCGCCGGCGCGGCGATCTGATGAAGATCGGTTCGGACAGACCAAGCTCCGTCGCCCGCAAACCGGGAACACTTGAGGATTGATTTCCTTTAGCGGCGATCGATCACCTTGCAGCGCATGATGAAAGCGATCGCCGCCGCCTCGCGGAGAAGCACACCGAAACGATTGACATGATGCTGCGTTCCGGCAAGCGCGGCACGCGCTTTACCCCTCAGCCGGGCAAGAATTGAACGATTTTCCATCGCGATCATGCCTCCGATCGAGTTGATGCAGGCAATGTTCAGGTCAGCGAAGGCGACAATCATCGCCCTTCGAAATATATGTATGCAGTGTGCATATATATAATGAAAATGTCAAGACGCTGTTCCGGGCCTACGTCATGAAGGCAATCGGGCAGCGATCCTGGTCGCAAACGCCTTGATCGCACACGCGGCAGACCACATCCTGGTCATCGCCGAGATCGACCAAGGCGGGCAGCAGCTTTTCGACCAAGCGGCCGAACTCGGCCGTCTCCTCCGGGCTGAGAACGCCAAAAGCCCGATGGATGACGGCCCGGCGGGCGGAGAGACTTCTATCAAAGAGCAAGTGGCCTTTTTCTGTCAGCTGCAGCGCGCGGGCTCGCTTGTCTCCCTCGACGCCGCCGTCCCGCAGCACGAGGCCGGACGCCACCAGCTGATCGACCAGGCGCACAGTGGCGGAATGGGAGAGCGCGATCATCCGCCTCAGGGTCTCGATCGTCAGGCCCGGCTCGGTGCCGATTTGAACGAGTGCGGCAATGGCGCTCGGGCCAAGGCCGGTTTCATCGGCGAAAGCCTTCTCCATCTTGTCCACCAGAGCAAGGCTCATAGCGCCAAAGAGGTTTTCCAGCCGCAATATTTCCTTGTCCGTCGCCATGCTTCCAACCCGCACTATAAATATGCATGCTGCATATTTATGCGATTATCGCTGGCAACTGCAACGGATGAGAGAACCGCTTCCCCATCCGAGCGGCCTTCATCCGCCTTTATCCGCATGCTATGCGCTATCCGACAGCAAGAGACGGATTCGCCATGACGATCACCATTTACGGCATCAAGAACTGCGACACGATGAAGAAGGCCCGGACCTGGCTCGAGCGCCACGGCATTGCCTATGACTTCCACGACTACAAGGCCGTCGGCATTGATCGGAATCACCTGGAGCGCTGGACGAAGGAAGCGGGATGGGAAGTCGTGCTCAACCGGGCCGGCACCACCTTCAAGGCCTTGCCGGAAACGGACCGCACCGATCTTTCGAAGGACAAGGCCATTCAGCTGATGTTGGCACAGCCCTCGATGATCAAGCGTCCGGTGCTGGAAGCGGACGGCAAATTGCTCATCGGCTTCAAGCCGGATATTTATGCGGCTGCATTCGGCAAGGCGACCTAGAGGCGAGCAATGTCAAAAACCACCCGCGCCACGCAAGTGCTGACCCAGGCGAAAGTCGCCTTCACCGTGCATGCCTATGACTACGATCCGAATGCGGAGCGTGTCGGCCTGCAGGCGGCGGAGGCGCTGGGCGAAGAGCTGCATCGGGTATTGAAGACCTTGATGGCCGAAGTGGACGGGAAGCCGGTGTGCGTCGTCGTGCCCTCGGATCACGAAGTCAGCATGAAGAAGCTCGCCGCAGCCTTCGGCGGCAAATCGGCTGCCATGATGAAGCCCGCGGATGCCGAGCGTCTGACGGGCTATCATGTCGGCGGCATCAGCCCCTTCGGCCAGAAGAAGCTTGTGCCGACGGCCATAGAGGCGCAGGCTATGAGCGAGGCTTACGTCTATATCAACGGCGGCCAGCGCGGGCTTCAGGTGCGCCTCAGTCCGCAGGATGCCTTGAGCGCTCTTAAAGCCAAGGCTGCACCCCTGATTGCCTGACGATCTTCAAGATCGGACATAGCGCCTTCAATTTCGCCGCAAACCGGTCTAAGTCTTTGGACCATCTTTCGATAGCAAGCACGCAGGTTTTGCCATGACATCAGCCATTCCCAACCATCATCCCGTCGATCACGCCAAGCTGGAGAAGCTTGCGGAAGTAGCCGTAAGGGTCGGGTTGCAGCTGCAGGCAGGCCAGGATCTGCTGATAACGGCGCCAGTCGCGGCGATGCCGCTGGTTCGGCTGATCACGCGCGAAGCCTACAAGGCCGGCGCAGGCCTCGTCTCCACCTTCTATTCCGACGAAGAGACGACGCTCGCCCGCTACGAATACGGCCAGGATGCGAGCTTTGACCGCGCCGCCACATGGCTTTACGAAGGCATGGCCAAGGCCTTCTCCAACAACACAGCACGCCTCGCCATTGCCGGTGACAACCCGATGCTCCTGTCCAATCAGGACCCGAACAAGGTGGCGCGTGCCAACCGCGCCAATTCGGCCGCCTATAAGCCGGCGCTGGAAAAGATCTCGAATTTCGATACCAACTGGAACATCGTCTCCTACCCGAATCCCTCCTGGGCGAAGCTGGTCTTCCCGAATGATCCGGAGGCGATCGCGGTCGCAAAACTTGCCAAGGCGATCTTCTCTGCCTCGCGCGTCGATGTCGAAGATCCGATCGCGGCTTGGACGGAGCACAATGCCAATCTGCACAAGCGCTCGGCCTGGATGAACGGCCAGCGTTTTTCCGCCCTGCATTTCCAGGGACCCGGCACCGACCTGACCGTCGGTCTGGCGGATGGCCATGAATGGCATGGCGGCGCGTCTACCGCCAAGAACGGCATCACCTGCAATCCGAACATCCCGACCGAAGAGGTCTTCACCACGCCGCATGCGTTGCGTGTCGAAGGCCATGTCTCGTCGACGAAGCCGCTGTCGCATCAGGGCACGCTGATCGACAATATCCAGGTGCGTTTCGAGGGCGGCCGCATCATCGAGGCCAAGGCGACGCGTGGTGAGGAAGTGCTGAACAAGGTGCTCGACACCGACGAAGGCGCGCGCCGGCTCGGCGAAGTCGCGCTGGTGCCGCATTCCTCGCCGATTTCGGCGAGCGGCATCCTGTTCTACAACACGCTCTTCGACGAAAACGCCTCCTGCCACATCGCGCTCGGCCAGTGCTATTCCAAGTGCTTCATCGACGGCGCCAAGCTCAGCCAGGAACAGATCAAGGCTCAGGGCGGCAATTCCAGCCTGATCCACATCGACTGGATGATCGGTTCCGACAAGGTCGATATCGACGGCATCAATGCCGATGGCTCGCGCGTACCCATCATGCGCAAGGGCGAATGGGCATAACCAAAGCTCAGACGTTCGAATGCGATCATGCCGCGGTATCTCCATCGCGGCATATTTTTCGGAAATCGTGAGATCAGATCGTCGCCAGCGCTTTCCTGACGCGTTCGAGATGCGCCTTGCGCCCGGTTTCGGTCACGCGGTCCATGTCATGCAGCGCCAGCATGCGGAAATTGAGCCGCTTGGCACAGAAGGCGGCGATGCCGCGCTTTAGCAGGCGCCGCACCGGATTGCCCATGTAGAGATGCACGATCCACCACGGCGAGCCTGTCGTCGTCAGCGCCCAGAACAGGCGGATATTGGTCAGTTCAGGCACGATACGTCCGCCGGCGGGATCATGGGTGAAGGCAACGCCGGGCGCAAAGGCGCGATCGAAGAAACCCTTGAGGATCGCCGGGAAATTGAACCACCATTGCGGAAAGACGAGGATCAGTCCCTCCGCCGCTCGCAGTCGCGCGACGATATCGCTGACACCTGAGGCATCGTAAGGCTGGTCGAAATAGCCGCGCCGCTCGGCCTCTGAAAGACGTGGGTCGAAGCCTTCACGGTAAAGATCGAGCAGATCGACCTGATGGCCGCGAGCAACGAGCGTCTCTTGCGCAAGCTTTGCCACCGCGGCAGCAAAACTATCCTCCAGCGGATGGGCCAGCACCAGCAGGATGCGCATCAGAAGAGGCTTCCCTGCTTCGGTGGCGCGGCAGGCTCGGCCGGTTTGGTAGCGCGTTTCTTCGAAGGCGCAGTGCCTGATGGCGGCGTGGATGAAGACGGTGGGGGGACATCATCGCCGGTGACTGCCCCGATGCGGCCGTCCGCAAACTCGATCGAAATCGCGGCACCCGTCGAAAGGGCTGCCGCCAGCGAAACCGGGCGGTCGTCCTCATCGCGCACGACAGCGTATCCGCGCTTCAAGACATTCTTGTAGGAAAGCGACTGCAGAATACGCTCCTGCGCCGTGAGTTCGCTGCGCGCTCGGGTCAGCTGATGGCGGATAGCCGTATCGGCATGACGGACGAGATTGCCGAGGCGATCGCGAGCCCTCCCCGTCTGTGCCTCAAGGCGCGATGGCAACGTAGCGAAGACGGCATCGGCGCGTTCGATGCGAGCGCGGGACCGGTCGAGCATGCGCTCAATGGTCCGCTCCGCGCGGGTCATCCGTTCGCCCAATTGCTGGCGGCGCTCGGCGATCCGGTTCGACAGTATATCGGGTCGGAGGTGCGAGGCCGTGCGTTCGAAGGAACGGCGTTTGTTCAGCGTGTTCAGCTCCAATCCGCGGCCAAGGCCGGCGGCGGCCTCATCGAAGCGGCGGCGTGGCAAAGCCAGGATCTGGTCGAGCGAAGGCAAAGCGCGCAGCAGCGCGCGAACCGCCTGCCGCCGCTGGTCCATCTGCCTCGTCATTCCCCCCTGCAGCCGGGCAGCAAGGCTTGCAAGCTGCGCCTCAAGTTCCGCTTTGACCGGCACGGCCATTTCCGCCGCACCCGTGGGCGTCGGGGCGCGCACGTCGGCGGCGTAGTCGATCAAGGTCCAGTCTGTCTCGTGGCCGACGGCCGAGATCAGCGGGATATCGCTACCTGCGGCGGCACGAACGACCGCCTCATCGTTAAAACTCCAGAGATCTTCGAGGCTGCCGCCGCCGCGCGCGACAATCAGCACATCGGGGCGCGGGATGGGGCCACCGGGCGCAAATTCGTTGAAGCCGCGAATGGCGTTCGCCACCTCATCGCCAGAGCCATCTCCCTGTACCTTCACCGGCCAGACCAGTACATGTACGGGGAAGCGATCAGAGATGCGATGCAGGATATCGCGGATGACGGCGCCGGTCGGCGACGTAACCACGCCGATCACCTTGGGCATGAAAGGCAGCCGGCGCTTGCGCTCGGGATCGAACAGGCCTTCGGCAGCAAGCTTGCGCTTGCGTTCCTCCAAAAGCGCCATCAAGGCACCGGCGCCGGCGGGCTCCAAGGTTTCGATGACGATCTGATATTTCGACGATCCAGGGAAGGTCGTCACCTTGCCCGTTGCAATGACCTCCATTCCCTCTTCAGGGCGGAATTTCAGCTTGGAAAATGTGCCTTTCCAGATCACCGCATCGATACGCGCGCGATCATCCTTCAGCGAGAAGTAGGCATGGCCCGAGGAATGCGGCCCACGATAGCCGGAGATTTCCCCGCGCACACGCACCTGGTCGAACGCATTCTCGACCGTGCGTTTGATCGATCCGGATAGTTCCGAGACGGAGTATTCCGTCAGGTTCGAAGGCGAATCATTCTCAAAAAAGCTGCTCATGTCCCCCTTCTACCCGATGTCGCGGTAAATTCGGAGCCTGCTTCATACCGCTTAAGTCTGAATCGATCGAAAGACGGGATTGTGCGCATACTTGAGATGCTTCCGCCTCCTTGCATGTCTCACAAAGGGCGCGGAGCCTATTGCTTCATCAAGCGTTAACCCTGCTGACAAAGGCTTTCTTAGCCATCTGCGCGTAAACCTGTGCAAAATGATTCTTGGTAAAGAGGATATGGAGCGATGATATTCGCGACCGCCACGATCATCGGAATTGCCGCCGGCCTGCAGCGCTCGACGATCGGCGCGCTGCTCGGCGTGGCACTCGTGAGCATCGCTTTCATGGCCGCCGTCGCCACATCGATCGTTCCGCCGCCGCTGACGACGCTGTTCATCGCGCTCGGCGGCTACAATCTCGGCTTCATCGGTTACCTCGTCACCATCGACATGGTGGAGCATCGCCGCGCTTAAAAGCAACGTCAGGAAGTGTCTGGCGATTTCGCCAATTTAAGTGACGCGGAGTGATTCAAAGAATCCAGGAGGAGCTGAAACGCTCCAAATCAATCCTGCGGCTTGACGCGGAAGAACCGCACATCCGATTCCGCCGGCGCCGCAATCGGCTCCAGATAGACCGGGATATGCCCGGCAGTCAGCTGCGCATAAAGCCCCTTCGGCGCCCGCTCACTCACTAACTCCACCTGGGGATCCCCCTTACAGAAGGCGACAATCGTCACCTTTGCCTCATGCAGAAGCGCTTCCGCCCGTTGCGGCTCTGCAAGACCGATATGCAGCTCGGCCAGCATCCCGTCGGGATCGCGATGATAGGGACCGGAAAGGGTACGGTGCGGCGTGAAGCGCAGAAGCGGCGCTCCCATATTGGAGGCCGCTGCGACGACGCCCGGCTCGAGACCCGCAATCGGTGCCAGAGCCTGCCTGGAGGCACAATTGGCAGTCTCTTCCGCCTTGACCGGCGCTGCGACCATAAAACCATTGACGACCCCCTTGCTTGCAAGCGCGCCGCCCACGGCCCAAACGGCTGGGACAGAGGCCAATAGCGTCCCTGCATAGAGCAGGATCGAACGCAGATTTCTGGGATCGGCCATGTAGTCTTTTCGCAATTCGGCAATCAACAACGCCAATGGCGGAATGGCCAGGAGATTGGCAAATTCGGCTCCGCGCACCTGCACCAGCGTAATCACCCAATTGATCGCGATCAGTGCCATCAGCATTGCATGGAGGCTCGCGCGGTTGCCCCGCAGGATACGAAAGCCGCAGACGAGCATCGCCAGAAGACCCGTTGCGTAGAAAACGCCGAGCGTATCGGGCTGTTGGTGGGCTACGGAGATAATCGATTGCGCCTCGCTCACTCTGCTGAGCCAGAGATCCACCAGCATGGGATCCAGATCGGAAAGCGGATTGCGCAGGCATTGCGGCGCGAGGGCTACTGTCGTAGCCAACACGAATGCGCCGTTGGCCGCGAGAATTGCAATGCGCCAGGGGCGGGAGAGATGGCTGGCAAAAAGGGACGACAGGAGAAGCCCGACGCAGCCGGCGCTGGTAATGCCATAAAAGCCGAGCGAGAGATTGTCGCATGTGACCATCGAATAAAGGCGCGGTGGCACCAGCGAAAAGAAGGCGGCGCTGACGGCAACCGTCAACGTCAGCGCAAAAGCTTTTGCAGCGGGTGCGAATATCTCGCCTTTCCAAGCCCACAAACAGGCAACAGACATGCAGGCGATGGCGACAAAGGGCGTCGTCTCTGCGCCGATACCGAGCTGGGCGGCGAGGGCGATGGCAGCGATTGCAAAGTTGCGAGGCCTGTAACTTTCGTCGACCAGCATTGCGACAGTAAGCGCGACGAGGCCGAGCTGGACATTATCGTGATCGATGGAGCCCGGCACGAAGCGCGGCGAGAGCAGGACGAAGAGTGCCGTCAGGATCAGCGAGAAGTGCATGCCCTGCAGACCGGCGATGCGCCTGCCCGCAAGACCCATGAAGAACATCAGCGGCAGGACGAGCATCAGCGGCCAGACGGTCAGTGCCGCCGCCTCGGCGCTTTCTGGTGAAAGGAACATTCGGAAGAAGAGGATGAGGCTTGCAATCGGCAGATCGATGAAGCGCGACCAATGCATCAGCGTCCCGCCCGCAAGGCCGAGACGGTACTGCACCATGTCGAACCAGCCCTGGCCTGCGAGAAAATCGCGCACTTCGACAAGACGCATGGCGTCGTCATTATCCGGCCCGACATAGTCCGTGAGGTTGCGATGAATGATGAGCTGCGCGACGATGACAATGGCGGCATAGACGAGCGCAGCGAAAGCAGGATGAGACCAGCGCAGGGGTCCCTTCTTCTCTGCCGTTCCGGCTGCCTCGGGCGGCATTGCCAGCGTTTGCGCCATCTCGGTGAACCCCATGTTGAAAGGATAGTCGGGGCGATACGCTAACGGTTGCCGATCAAAAAAAAGTAAAGCTGCTGCCTTCAGCCGCTTTCATCACGAGAATGTTTTTCGCAACGCCGGTACCCCGCCTTTTTTATTTCGCAGCCATAGGGTCTTATTAACAGCCAGCGGGATAAGCTCTCGTCCGGATCGTCAATCGGGCCTCGACTTGACTTCACACGCAGCAACCGGCCAAGACCATGTCGAATGAGAAGCTGAACATCGCTGTCCTCCTGCCCTGCTACAACGAAGCCGCAACGATCGGCGAGGTCGTGCGCGGCTTCCGCAAGGCACTGCCGCAGGCCGCGATCTATGTCTACGACAATAATTCAACCGACGGCACCGCGCTGCATGCCATGCTCGCCGGCGCAACCGTCGTGCGCGAGCGTCGGCAGGGCAAGGGACATGTGGTGCGCCGCATGTTCGCCGATATCGAAGCCGACATCTATCTGATGGCCGACGGCGACGGAACCTATGCGCCAGAGGACGGAGAAGAGCTGATCCGCACGCTGCTGACCGAGGGATCGGATATGGTCGTCGGTACGCGACGCAACGTGCATAATGATGCAGGCAGGCAGGGACACGCCTTCGGCAACCGCATTTTCAACTGGCTCTATCGCACCATATTCGGTGCCGATTTCACGGATATCTTTTCCGGCTACCGCGCCTTCTCGCGCCGCTTCGTCAAAAGTTTTCCGGCCGTTTCGGGCGGCTTTGAAATCGAGACTGAGATGTCGGTGCATGCCTCCAGGCTGAAGCTGCCTGTGAGCGAGCTGGAACTCGATTACGGACGGCGGCCGGAAGGTTCGCATTCGAAGCTTTCCACTTTCCGCGACGGTGGCAAGATCCTCTGGATGTTCGCGATGCTGATGAAGGAAACCCGGCCTTTTGCCTTCTTTGGCATCCTGAGCGCCATTGCCATGGAGCTCAGCATCGGCTTTTCCATCCCGGTCTTCATCGAGTATTTCGAAACCGGACAGGTATTGCGCATGCCGAGTTGGATGCTCTCCCTGGCACTGACAATGATCGCCTTCATGCTGTTTACGGCCGGTATCATCCTCGATTCCGTGGCACGCGCCCGCGCCGAACAGCTGCGCATCCACTATATGAGCCTGCCGAAACCGTCCTCGCGTGAAAGCGGCGATGACCGGACCGTTTACGTGGCACAGCTCGAAAAGCCGGCAAGCCGGAAGAAAAGGGCCAAGGCTGCATGAAGAAGCTCTTTCGCTTCCTGATCGCTGGCAGTGTCGGCTTCGTGGTCGATGCGGGCGTGCTGCATCTGTTGCTGTGGTTTACGCCTTTCGGACCCTTCGTCGGCCGCGCCATCTCGATCCCGAGTGCGCTGCTTGCCACCTGGGTGCTCAACCGCAACTTCACCTTCGGCCGGTCCGACCGCTCGCTTGCGGCGGAGGGCTTCCGCTACGGTTCGGTCGGATTGACCTCGGCCCTGCTGAACTACGCCCTTTTCAGCTCGTTGCTGATGACCGAGCCGTCATTGCGGCCGATCATTGCGCTGACGCTTGCATCGGCGGCGGCAACGGCGTTCAGCTTCTTCGGCTATTCACGCTTCGTCTTCCGCCACCGACAAAATTCCTGAAGCAATTCCCGGAAAAGTGCGCAGCGGTTTTCCGGGAATTGCGTCAGACAACAAGGAACGCCCTCAGACCGGCTCCCAGCCATCCTTCTCGCTGGCGCGGTAGATGGCGTCGATGACCTTCTGGTTGAGTTTCGAACTTTCCAGCGACACGACCTCTGCGCCTTGACCAAGCGCAGCAGAGGCGAAGGCCTCAGCCTCGCGCCTGTACTGGCGGCTGTCTGGGAAACGGAAAATCTGCGATTCCGAATGGCCGCGATTGGTTAGTTCCAGCTCTTCCGCGCCGTAACGGTCGGCATTGAAAGGCGACTTCACCTCGATGAAGCCTTCCGTGCCGTGGAAGACCATGACCTGACGGTTGGCCATCTGAGTCGAGATGTAGAAGGTGAGCTCGAAGGCGCCGAAATCTGCCTTGACGCTGGAATAGATGTCGGTGCCGAATTCCGAGTCGCGCTCCGTCACCGCCTGAATACGCAGGGGTTCGCGCCCCGTGACGAAGCGGGTGCTGATCGTCGGGTAGACCCCGATATCGGGCAAACCACCACCGCCAAGCGCAGGAATGTTGCGCATGTTGCCGGCGTCGCGGTTGAAATAGGTGAAAGCGCCCTGGATGTGGCGCAGGCGGCCGATGGCACCGTCCGCCAGCAGCGAGCGAACCCTGCGCCAGACCGGCGCATAGGTGACCATATAGGCTTCCGTCACCAGCACCTTGTTACGATCGCGCGCGGCGATCAGGCTGTCAATCTCATCCGCCTTGAGAGCGATCGGCTTTTCGCACAGCACATGCTTGCCGGCATCGGCAGCCTTGATCGTCCATTCGACATGCTGCGAGGTCGGCAGCGGGATATAGACGGCATCGATCGTATCGGAGGCGAGCATCTCCTCATAGGAGCCGAAGGCATGCGGCACGGAGAAGCGGTCTGCCATCTGCCGGGCGCGACCGAGATCGCGGCTGGCAATTGCCGTCACAACGCAGTTTTCCGCATCCTGAATGGCGGGCACGACCAGATCGCGGCCGATTTTGGCCGTCGACAGAATTCCGAAGCGCAGCATGATCTCTCTCCTGAAGCATTGTCCCGAAGCAGACGGCCGCATGGCGATGATCGCAACACGGGCTTTCCGGCGGGATCCTTTGTGAACACGGTGGGGTAAAGCGAAACGGGGCATTCCGCTCTGAACGAAATCGACGCCAATCTTATTCGGCCCCTGCCGAAGGCGCAACGCCCGAGACGGCCCGCAGGCGCGAACCCGAGGACATAAGGACCATCTCACCATGTCCGTATTTGTCCCTTTTCTGTCTGCCAGATGGCTTTCGAAGCTTTCAAGCGACGCCTAATCTCGGCTATCCTTCAAGCACAGGAGATACGAAAATGTCCCATGCGGATACCGCACTGCTCGTCATCGATGTCCAGGAATCCTTTCGCCAGCGTCCCTACTGGAGAACGGACGACCTGCCGGTCTTTACCGACCGCCTGCAGGCGCTGATCAATGGCGCCAAGGTGAGAGGCATTCCCGTCGTCCAGATCTTCCATGTCGAGGACAGCGACGCGCATTTCAGCCTGAAGAGCGGCTATGTGCGCAAGCTCGATGAGATCTCGCTGGAGGCCGATGCCGTCTTCCACAAACGCCGCCACTCGGCACTCGTCGGCTCCGGTCTCGATGTCTGGCTGGTGGCAAACGGCATCCGCAAGGTGATCGTCTCGGGTATCCGCACCGAGCAATGCTGCGAGACGACGACCCGGCACGCCTCCGATCTCGGCTATGAGGTCGACTATGTCACCGAGGCGACGCTGACCTTCCCGATGACGCATGCCTCGGGCACGGTCTTCAGCGTCGACGATATCAAGAAGCGCAGCGAACTGGTGCTATCGGGCCGTTTCGCCCGTATCGCAACGGTCGAAGAGGCGCTCGCCGATGCAACGATCCTGAATGCCGCATGACCCAAAGCGACCAGCGCCTCCATCGGCGGATCATTCCTGTCTACGTGCTTCTGCCGCCCTATACGCTGCTGATGGACGTGGCCGGGCCGGTGGAGGTTTTGCGCCGCGCCAATATCGAACAGGACGACGTCCTGTTCGACTATCAGTTCATCGCTGCCCAGCCGTCACAAACGACTTCGGTCGGGCTGACGCTTGCCGATCTCAGGCCGTTGCCGGATCACATTCCTGATGGCGCCTATGTCATCCTGTCCGGCAGCGTCACGCCGCCCGACGATGCCGAGGATATAGAGCCGGAGCTAGCCACGCTCGCGGCGTGGCTGAAAAGCGCGATCCGTCCGGGCATTACCCTCGTCACCATCTGCTCCGGAGCCGTGCTCGCCGCCCGCGCCGGGCTGATGGACGGCTATGCCTGCACCACACATGCCGCCTGTCTCGACGAAGTCAGGGAATTCGCTCCGACGGCCAGGGTTCTCGACAACCGGCTCTACGTCGAAGACCGCGATCGCTATTCTAGCGCCGGCATCACCACAGGCACCGATCTGATGCTGCATCTCGCCTCCAAGCTGACTTCACCGATGACAGCTCTGACCATTGCCCGGCACATGGTCGTCTATATGCGCAGGACCGGCAGCGAGCCGCAGCTCTCGCCCTGGCTCAGCGGCCGTAATCACGTCCACCCCGCCATCCATCGCGTTCAGGATGCGATCATGGCCGATCCGGCCCACGGCTGGTCGCTTGCCGAGCTTGCGGGCATCGGCGCAATGAGCGCACGGCATATTTCGCGGCTGTTTCAGGAGCATGCCGGCCTGTCGGTGACGGCCTATGTCAATCTGATGCGCGTGACGCTGGCCCGCGACGTACTTGCCAATTCGCGGCTGGATATGGAGCGCGTGGCGGAAAAATCCGGCTTCGCCTCGCCGCGGCATATGCGGCGCGTCTGGTCGAAATACAACGCGCTGCCGCCCAGCCACTATCGGCGCTCGACGACGGAATAAAGAAATTGTGTGTGGTCTTCGCCGAGAAAGGCCGATAGCCTGCCTTGTCCCTTCCTCCGGCGTCCGCTCGCCGGTTTACCTTTCAAATGACCTGGAGAAATAGCATGGACACGCGCAAGCTTGGACGAACCGATCTGTTTGTCGCCCCCATCGTTTTCGGCGGCAACGTCTTTGGCTGGACGGCCGATGAGAAAACCTCCTACGCACTGCTCGATGCTTTCTTCGATGCCGGCTTCAACACGATCGACACGGCCGATGTCTATTCCCGCTGGGTCCCCGGCAACAAGGGCGGCGATTCCGAGGAGATCATCGGCAAGTGGCTGAAGCAGGGCCGCGTTTCGCGCGACAAGGCCATCATCATCACCAAGGTCGGATCGGAGATGGGGCCGGGCAAGAAAGGCCTCAAGGCCGGCTATATCATCGAGGCGGCCGAGGCTTCTCTGAAGCGGCTGCAGACCGATCACATCGACCTTTATCTCTCGCACTGGCCGGACCCCGAGACGCCGCATGAGGAATCGCTCGCCGCCTATGCCAAGCTGAAGGAACAGGGCAAGATCCGCCATGTCGGCTGCTCGAACCTCGATGCGACGCAGCTCCAGGCTTCGCTCGATGCTGCCGCAAAGGCCGGCTTGCCTCGCTACGACGTGCTGCAGCCCGAATATAACCTCTACGCCCGCGACAGCTTCGAAGGTCCGCTTGCGGATCTCTGCGTCAAGGAAGAGATCGGCGTCATCACCTATTTCAGCCTCGCGGCCGGCTTCCTGACCGGCAAGTACCGCACCAAGGCGGATACGGAGGGACGGGCACGCGAGAACCGGGTTGCCGCCTATTTCGACGACAAGGGCCTGCGCATCCTCGCAGCCCTCGACAAGGTTTCAGCCGAAACCGGCGCCAAGCCCGCCGAGATCGCGCTTGCCTGGCTCTTGCGCAAACGCGGCGTCACCGCTCCGATCGCCAGCGCCACCAGCCTCGGCCAGCTTGACGCGCTCATCAATTCGGCAAAGCTTTCGCTTTCCGATGACGCCATGCGTCTGCTCGACGCAGCCGGCGAATAAGAAAGGCAGGCCTATGACCGTGACGATCCGCGACGCCAGACCCGAAGACGAAGCCCGTTGGCGCGCGCTTTGGGACGGCTATCTGGCCTTCTACGGCGTCACCGTCGCGCCTGATATCACCGATGCGACATGGCGGCGGGTCTTCGATCCGGCGTCGGCGATCTTCATGCGCGTGGCCGAGGTCGATGGCGAAGTGAAGGGCTTTACCCTCAGCCTCACGCATGAAGGCACATGGGTGCGCGCGCCCGACTGCTATCTGGAAGATCTATTCGTCGATGAAAGTGCCAGAGGCCACGGCGTCGGCCGGGCGCTCTTGGACGATCTCGTCGCGCTCTGCAAGACGAATGGCTGGGCACGTCTCTACTGGCATACCGAGGAAAGCAATGCGACCGCCCGCAAGCTCTACGACACCTATGTCGAGAGCGACGGGCATATTCGCTATCGCATCAGCTTCTGAGCTTAGGAAAGCCCTCGTAATGGGCGGAATGATCGCCCTCCCAATTGGCCATGCCCGGTTTGGTCAGCATGCCGCGCGGGCTGACAAAGCTTTGAATAGTCCGCTTGGGCCGCTCGTGCCACTGGATGTTGAAGGCCCAGAGCTTCGGGAAGAAGCAGAGCGATGCATAGGGCAGATGGTCGTGGATCCACCAGGCGAGCCTCTGCCAATCGCCCTCGTGACTATGGTGATCGATCAGCCAGGGCACGACGATGCAGACGGCCGCGCCCATGCAGCCATCGAGATCGCGCATATCCCAGATGTGGTGCGCGGCGGTATGGGGATTGGTCGAGCAGTTCAATCCATTCCTGTTACCGAAGGCATTGACCTCGGGTGAGCGATAGCCGGAACGGATATGTAGCCGGCCAAATGTCGCCTCCAGCGGTTCCAGCAATTCCTCGCAAAGCCGGCGTCCGGCCTCGATCGCCAGATCGGGATCTTCCGGGATGTTGGAAATGCGATAGAAATCCGCAATTTCCGAATGCAGGAAATCGCGAAAGAAGAAATTCTTCGACAGCCTGATGCGGCCGAGATCCTCAAGCCCCTTCATCGATCCCGGTTTTCTCATAGTGCGCTTCCCTCCTCGATCGGCATGGCCAACTCAGACGATTTTCGCCCTGGCTACCACCCGAATCCGTCAGCAACGGGAACAATTCATCCTGCACCGGCTTCTGTAGGGGTCGCCAAAGGCGGCTATCGCTTAGATAGGCAATCCCGAAGATGGAGAGAAACAATGCCGAAGGACAAGACGCTGGAAGATCTTTTCTACGATACGCTGAAGGACATCTACTTTGCCGAAAGGCAGATCGTCCGGGCGCTGCCCAAAATGGCGCGCGCCGCTCAATCGCCCGATCTCAAGGCCGGCTTCGAAAAGCACCTGCAGGAAACCGAGGGACATGTCGAACGCCTGCAACAGGTCTTCGAACTGATCGGCAAGCGCGCACAGGGCAAGACCTGCGAAGCCATTCAAGGAATCATCGCGGAAGGCGAGGAGATCATCGATGAATTCAAGGGAACACCGGCTCTCGATGCCGGGCTGATTTCCGCGGCGCAGGCCGTCGAACACTATGAGATCGCCCGTTACGGCACGCTGCGGACCTGGGCGAATACGCTCGGCCAGCAGCAGGTGGTCAAGCTGCTCGACCAGACGCTGCAGGAAGAGGGCAATGCCGATAAGACCCTCTCGAAGCTGGCGACGACCGCCGCCAACCAAAAAGCCGCGGCTTGACCGCCGATACCGGGCCAATCAGGGAAGAGCGGCGGGCCACGCTCGGCCGCCCTTCTCCATCCATCCCCGGTATGGCTATGGCCCGCTATATCTGAAGAAATCGATGAAAGCTCTGAGGGCCGGGCGCATCTGGCGGCGGCTCGGATAATAGATGCAGAAGCCCGGATAGGGCGGACACCAGTCCTCGAGCACGCGGATGAGCTTGCCTTCCGCCAGTTCCTGCTGCACGCGAATGTCGAAGAGATAGGCAAGGCCGGCGCCATTGAGGGCAGCCAAAACGCCGAGCCGATCCTCGATCACGATCAAGGGGCCATCGACGGGAACGACCAGTTCGCGGCCATCCTTCTCGAACTCCCAGCGATAGATCGAGCCATCGGTAAATCGCCGCTTGATGCAGCGGTGATGGACGAGATCGCGTGGATGCAGCGGCTTCGGATGCTTCTCGAAATAGGCAGGCGACCCGGCGATGACCGTGCGTATGTCAGGCGAGACCTTCACCGCGATCATATCGCCTTCGATACTCTCCGCCAGCCGGATGCCGGCATCGTAGCCTTCCTTGACGATATTGCTGAAGCCATCCTCGTTGGCGATCTCGAGCGTGATATCGGGATAGGTGTTGAGGAAATCGCCAAGCCGAGGTGCCATCAGGAGGTCAGAGGCAAAACGCGGCGCGGTGATGCGCAACGTCCCCGCGGGGCGGCCTCGGGTCGCAAGCGCATCCTCAAGCGCGATATCGATTTCCTCCAGGGCCGGCCCCAACCGTTGCAATAGCGCCTGCCCCTCCTCGGTCGGAAGCACACTGCGCGTGGTGCGGGCAAGCAGCCGCACGCCGAGGCTTTCCTCAAGGCTGGAGACGGCGTGGCTGACCGCCGATGGCGCGATCGACAATTCCTTGCCGGCAGCACGAAAGCTGCGATGGGCGGCGACGGCGGCAAAAACCGCAAGCTGAGAGAGCTGTGTTCTGTTCATTGATCTAAATTATAGAACAACCTGTAAGAATTTGCATGGATTTTCATTCATTGTCCGGAACCCTAACTTGAACTCGTAGGCAGCGGACACGAGCCCCTGTCGCTCCCATACGTCTCAAGAAGGAATACATCATGAAAACCCGCAGGCTAGGTAAGGATCTCACCGTTTCCGCCGTTGGACTGGGCTGCATGGGCATGAGCTTTGCCTATGGCGCCACTGACGAGACCGAATCCGTCAAGACGCTCCATCGCGCCGTCGATCTCGGCGTCACCTTTTTCGACACCGCCGAGGTCTACGGCCCCTTCACCAATGAAGAGCTGCTCGGCCGCACGCTGAAGTCTGTGCGTGACCGCGTTGTCATCGCCACCAAATTCGGTTTCAAGCTCGATCTCACGAAAAGTGGCCCGGCGGCGATGATCGGCGTCGACAGCCGGCCCCAGCATGTCAAGGAAGTCGCCGAAGCTTCCCTTAAGCGACTTGGCACCGATGTCATCGACCTCTTCTACCAGCATCGCGTCGACCCGAATGTGCCGATCGAAGATACGGTCGGCGCCATGGCGGAGCTTGTGAAAGAGGGCAAGGTGCGCACACTCGGCCTATCCGAAGCCGGCTCTGCCACCATCCGCCGCGCCCATGCCGTACATCCGATCGCTGCAGTGCAGAGCGAATATTCGCTCTGGAGCCGCGATCCCGAGGAAGACGTGCTCGCCACCTGCCGCGAACTTGGCATCGGCTTCGTGCCCTACAGCCCGCTTGGCCGCGGCTTCCTGACCGGAGCGATCCACAAGACGGAGGATCTCGCCGACGACGATTTCCGCCGCTCGCTGCCACGCTTCCAGAGCGAGAATTTCGATGCCAACGCGGCCTTGGTGGCAAGGCTTCAAGCTCTTGCCGAAGAAAAGAATGTCACGGCGGCACAACTGGCGCTCGCATGGGTGCTGCATCAGGGTGACGACATCGTGCCGATCCCCGGCGCACGCAAACTGCACCATCTCGAGCAGAACGCCGCCGCTGCCGATATCGCGCTGTCGCCGCAGGAGTTGAAGGAACTTGGTGGCATCATCTCGCCCGAAACGGTCGCCGGCAAACGATACACCGATGCCTCCCTGGCGATGACGAATATATGACAAACGGGCTGCTCCTTCTGCCCACACAAAGACATCGGCCGCAAAGGTCGGTGTCTTTTTGGGACCGAAAAGAAAAGTGAAGCATCGCAGAGAAGATGGCCGAACATGCGAATCGCCTGAATTGCAGGCTTTTTCAAATTCCTAGATTGATCGTCATGGACGCGAAGCTCGTTCGAAAGCTCCACGCTCGGTTGACAAACGGGTGCGAAATTTGAAGATTGCCGCCATCAAAAACGGGCAGCGTGGGGAGGACTTATGTCTAGGCGCGCGTTTATCGGCTTCTCTGCTTTTCTTCTCGCCACTTTCGCATCTCTGACCCCTTCGGTCGCCGCTGACGTCAAGCGCCAGGTGGTCACCACGAAGGATGGCGACTACTTCGGCTTCGATCTGCGCACAGAGCAGAATGTGACGCTGGATCAGTGCTCCGCCTCCTGCATCGGCGACAAGTCCTGCAAGGCCTTCACCTACAATCCCAAGGTGAAGTGGTGCTTCATGAAGTCGGACTTCAATCAGCTCAACAGTTTCCCCGGCGCGATCGCCGGCAAGATCGTCGAGACGGCCGCCACCAGCGAGCCGGATATCGGCGCTGCCCCTGCCCTTTCCTTCCTTTCCGACAATTTCGTCCAGAGCGCGCGCGATGCAAAGAACACGCTGACGCTCGGCAACGAGCTGAAGGGCCAGGGCGTCGAAAGCCTGATCGCGCTCGGCCGCATCGAACTGACTTCGGGCAATGTCAACGATGCCCTAAACGCCTTCCAGGGCGCGCTTTCAATCAATCCCGACAATGGTGATCTGTGGATCGAGATGGCGCGCGCCGCCAATACGATCACGAACGACACGTCCGTCGCCACGCGGGCCGCCTATGCCGCGCTCAACGGCTACCAACTGACCCGCACGACGAGCAGCCGCGCCGATGCGCTGGCTGTGCTCGCCGAAGCGCTGAAGAACGCGCAGAACTATCGCCCCGCGCTCAGCGCCTACAAGGCAAGCCTCAATCTCGTCAGCTCCGCCGCCGTCCAGGCAGCCTATAACGATCTTCTGGCTCGCCAGGGCTTCCGCGTGACCGGCAATACGCTCGACAACGACAATGCCTCGCCCCGCGCCTGCGTGCAGTTCTCCGAAAAGCTGGTGAAGAGCGGCGTCGACTACACGCCCTTCGTCACCCTCAACGACGCCACGCCGAAGGGTGTCGACGCCAAGGACAACCAGATCTGTGTCGAAGGCCTGGAATTCGGCCAGCACTATCGCATTTCGCTGCGCGCCGGCCTGCCCTCCTCCGTGGATGAAAACCTCGCCTCGCAGGTCAATGTCGATATCTACGTCAAGGATCGCACGGCTTCGCTGCGCTTCACCGGCGACAATTTCGTCCTGCCTTCGACTGCACGCCGCGGCATCCCGATCGTTTCGGTCAACGCCAACACGGCCAATCTCAAGCTCTATCGCATCGGCGACCGCAATATCGCGCAGCTTCTGAACAACTCGCAGTTCCTGACACAGGTGGACAGCTACAGCGCCCAGACTATCCAGGACACCAATGGCGAGCTGGTCTGGCAGGGCTCCATCGAGATCAAGCAGGAACTCAACAAGGAAGTCGCGACCAGCTTCCCTGTGGACGAGGCATTACCGAAGCGCAAGCCCGGCGTCTATGTGCTGACGGCGGTTGCGCCCGAGAGCGGCGGTCATGAATGGGACCCGCAGGCGACGCAGTGGTTCGTCGTTTCCGACATCGGCGTCACCACCTATGCCGGCACCGACGGGCTCAACGTTTTCGCCCGCTCGCT
This sequence comes from Martinezella dioscoreae, assembly GCF_009176305.1. Lineage (GTDB taxonomy): Bacteria > Pseudomonadota > Alphaproteobacteria > Rhizobiales > Rhizobiaceae > Rhizobium > Rhizobium dioscoreae. The sequence goes on from NZ_BLAJ01000003.1 coordinate 1,054,827, forward strand.
CGGCAGCGCCAAGCCGCTGGCCGGCATCCAGCTGCAGCTGCTCGCCAAGAACAATGAAATCCTCGGCACGGCGAAGACCGACGACAACGGACGCGCCGTCTTCAGCGCCGGCCTGATGCGCGGTACTGCTGGCATGACGCCGGCCGTGATTACCGCCCAAAACGGCGATCAGGATTATGTCTTCCTCGACATGACGCGCGCCGGCTTCGATCTTTCCGATCGCGGCGTCGCCGGTCGAACCGCGCCTGGTGCGATCGATCTTTTGACCTGGACGGAACGCGGCATCTACCGTGCCGGCGAGACGGTGCATGCCTCCGCCCTTGCCCGCGACGTCAGCTCGACGGCGGTCGAAAACCTGCCACTCACGTTCGTCTTCCTGCGTCCGGATGGCGTCGAGGATCGCCGCATCGTCACCGATGGCGGCAAGCTGGGCGGCTATAATGTCGATCTGCCGCTGCAGCAGACCTCGATGCGCGGCACCTGGACGATGAATATCTATACCGACCCGAAGGGTTCCTCTATCGGCTCACAGACCTTCCTCGTCGACGATTTCGTGCCGGATCGCATCGAATTCGACATGAAGAGCGACGCCAAGGAGATCGAAGTCGGCCAGCCGACGCCGATCAATGTCGACGGACGCTATCTCTATGGCGCACCGGCCGCCGGCCTCAATCTGGAAGGCGAAGTGACGCTGAAGCCGACGCGCCAGAGCGACGCCTACAAGGGCTATCAGTTCGGCCTCGCCGACGAAGGCGCCGGCAAGGCAAACGCAAACAATGACGACGAGGACAGCGACAGCGGCGACAGCAAGGCCGAGAGCACGCAGGTTCCCCTTGAAGACCTGCAGGCGCTGGATGAAAACGGCAAGACCACCTTCAACGTCACGATCAACGATACGCCCTCGACCACGCAGCTCCTGAACGCCAATATCACGGTGCGCATGCAGGAAGCCGGCGGCCGCGCCGTCGAGCGCTTGCTGACGCTGCCCGTCAAGGCAGATGGGCCGCGCATCGGCATCAAACCGGAATTCGACGGCGATCTCGGGGAAAACTCCGTCGGCAACTTCCACGTCATCGTTGTCGACGCCAATGGCCAGAAACAGGCCATGCAGGGCCTGACCTGGAAGCTGCTCAGCGTCGAGCGCAATTATCAATGGTATCGCGACGGCAGCAGCTGGAAGTTCGAGCCGATCATGTCCACCAAGCAGGTGGCGGTCGGCACGGTCAATGCCACGACGGACGGCGCGGCGATTTCCATGCCCGTTACCTGGGGCCGCTACCGGCTCGAAGTCTCTACCGCCGACGCGAACGGCCCGGAATCGAGCGTCGAGTTCAATGCCGGTTGGTATGTCGCCTCCACCTCAACGGAAACGCCTGACGCGCTCGAAATCGCGCTCGACAAGGAGAGCTACCATGTCGGTGATACGGCCAAGCTGAAGGTTACTTCGCGCTATGCCGGCCAGCTGATGGTGACGGCCGGTTCGGAGACGCTGATCTCGGTCACCAATGCCGATATCGGCGCCAACGGCGGCGAAGTGGACGTTCCCGTGACCGCCGACTGGGGCGCGGGTACATACTTGACGGCCACGCTGTTCCGCCCGGGCGAAGCCCAGGAAAGCCGGATGCCGATGCGCGCCATCGGCATCAAATGGGCTCCCGTGGATCCCGGCGAACGCAAGCTGCAGATCAAGATCGACGCGCCGCAGAAGACGCTGCCGCGCCAGCCGCTTGATATCAGCCTGCAGGTCGCCGGCGCAGGCGCCAACGAGGACGCCTACGTCACGATCGCCGCCGTCGATGTCGGCATCCTCAATCTCACGCGTTATCAGCCGCCGGCACCGGATGACTGGTATTACGGCCAGCGCCAGCTCGGCCTCGAAATCCGCGACATCTACGGTCGCCTCATCGATGGCTCGCTCGGCGCCACCGGCAAGCTACGCACCGGCGGCGACGGCGGACAGGCGGCTTTACAAGCAAGCCCGCCGAAGGAAAAGCTGATCGCGTTCTTCTCCGGTCCCATCAAGCTTGATGCGAATGGGAAGGCCAATGTCAGCTTCGACATTCCGCAATTCAACGGCACGGCGCGGCTGATGGCGGTTGCCTGGTCGAAGGCCGGCGTCGGTCACGCGACGCAGGACGTCATCATCCGCGATCCTGTCGTCGTCACCGCCAGCCTGCCGAAGTTCCTGGCGCCCGGAGACAAGGCCAACCTGCGTCTCGACGTCGCCAACACCGATTCGCCGGCCGGCGAATACACGCTCGCGGTAACAGGCAACAGCGCCGTGACGGTGGATGCAAACGCTACCCAGCAGAAGATCAACCTCGAAACCGGCGGCAAATACGCGATCACCTTGCCGCTGACCGGCGGACAGCCGGGCGACGGCACGGTTTCGATCAAGCTGTCGAATGCTTCGGGCATGTCGCTCGATCAATCGGTCGATATCCCGGTTCGTCCGTCGCAGCTGCCGGTCACCGAACGGCGCGTCATCGCGCTGGCCCCCGGCAAGAGCCTCACCGTCAATGCCGATCTTCTTGCCGATAGCGTGCTACCCGGCGCCTCTGTCAGCGTGAATGTCAGTCGCTCCAGCGCCTTCGATGTGCCGGCGCTGCTGATGAGCCTTAGCCGCTATCCCTATGGCTGCGCGGAACAGACGGCGAGCAGCGCCATGCCCCTGCTCTACTTCAGCGACATGGCCATCAAGAATGGCCTTGCCGATGACGCCGAGATCCAGAAGCGCGTGCAGGATTCGATCTATCGCGAATTGTCCTACCAGTCTTCGACCGGCAGCTTTGGTCTCTGGGGACCGGGTTCCGGCGATCTCTGGCTCGACGCCTACGTCATGGACTTCCTGACCCGCGCCCGCGAGCAGAAGTACAACGTGCCGGACCAGGCGATGGTGCAGGGCCTCGAAAACCTCCAGAATGCGCTGAGCGCCAACACCAACGTCAAGGACAACGGAAACGAAATCGCCTATGCGCTCTATGTGCTCGCGCGCAACAAGAAGGCCTCGATCAGCGATCTGCGATATTATGCGGACACGATGCTGAACGACTTTCCGACGCCGCTCTCCAAGGCGCATCTGGCTGCGGCTCTCGCGCTCTATGGGGATGCTCAGCGCTCTCGCAACATCTTCGTGGACTCGCTGCAGATGTCGCAGAAGGCGGCAGTCACAAAGGTCAGCTTCGTCCGCTCGGATTACGGCTCGTCGCTGCGCGACGGTGCGGCCGTGCTGGCGTTGGCTGCCGAAAGCCGCCCGGTGCCGCCGATCATTCCGGAACTCGCCAGCGTCGTCGCCAAGGATTGGCAGAGCCGGAAATATACCAGCACCCAGGAACAGACCTGGATGCTGCTCGCCGCCCGCGCCCTGCAGAACGGCGATGACGGCCTGACACTCGACGTCAACGGCGCCGCCCATAGCGGCACCTACATGGCACAGATGTCGGGCGATGCTCTGATGGGCCATCCGCTGACCGTGACCAACACGACGCGCCAGCCGCTGTCGGCTGCCGTAACCACGGTCGCGGCTCCGGTCGCGCAGCTGCCGGCCGGCGGCAACGGCTTCAAGATCGAGCGCAAGTACTATACGCTCGACGGCGAAGAGGCGAATGTCAGCCAGGCACAGCAGAACGAACGCTATGTCGTCGTATTGCACGTGACCGAGGACAATGATTGGCCACAGCGCATCCTCGTGACCGATCTCCTGCCGGCAGGCTTCGAGATCGATAATCCGAGCATCGTCAACAGTGCCCAGTTGTCGAACTTCGACTGGCTTAGCGAAGTTCAGCCGGCCCATGTCGAATTCCGCAACGACCGCTTCGTCGCCGCCTTCGACCAGGGTTCGGGCGCGGACCGTGACATGACCTTCGCCTATGTCGTGCGCGCCGTAACCCCCGGCGTCTACGATCATCCGGCCGCAAGCGTCGAGGACATGTACCGTCCGCAGTTCTCGGCCCGCACGGCGATGGGCCGCATGGAGGTGCTGGGCGCCCAGCAATAAGAAGCAGACATGAAGGCGCGTTGGAAGATTGCGATCGGCTTTGGAGCCACTGCCGCAATAGTGGTGGCTCTGGTCTTTGGCCTGGAAGCCGCGGACAGAGCCTATCCGCCGCCGCTGGACAATGCCCGCGTGGTTTCCGCTGAGGTGCTCGACGCCAATGGCGATCTCCTGCGCGCCTTTGCCACTCCCGATGGCCGCTGGCGGCTGAAGACCGGCGTCGCCGATGTCGATCCGCAATTTCTGCGCATGCTGGTCGCCTATGAGGACCGGCGCTTCTACGACCATCACGGCGTCGACCCGATGGCGATCGGCCGCGCCTTCCTGCAGCTCGTCACACATGGCCGCATCGTCTCCGGCGGCTCGACGCTCTCCATGCAGGTCGCGCGCCTGATCGAGCCGCGCAGCGAGCGCTCGATGACGGCAAAGCTCCTGCAGGTCGCTCGTGCCATCCAGATCGAGCGGCGGCTGACCAAGGAACAGATCCTCGATCTCTATCTGACGCACGCTCCCTATGGCGGCAATCTGGAAGGCGTGCGCGCGGCGAGCCTTGCCTATTTCGGCAAGGAGCCGCGACACCTGACAGTCGCGCAGGCTGGCCTGCTCGTGGCGCTGCCGCAGCTGCCGGAAAAGCGCCGGCCGGACCGCAATCTCGCAGCAGCCCAGGCCGCCCGCCATCGCGTGCTCGAGCGCGCGGCGGTGGCAGCCGTTATCGGCGAAGGCGAAGCGGAGCGCGCCTCGCTCTCCCCCATTCCGGCTCAGCGTCGGCAGCTCCCGGCCTATGCCGCGCATCTGGCCGAACTTGCGCTGCGCAAACAGCCCGGCATGATCAAGCACAAGACGACGCTGAGACGTGATGTGCAGCAGGGCCTCGAAGCCGTTGCCGATGTGGCGGCAAAGCGGCTCGGGCCGAAGGTGTCAGTCGCGATGATCATGGCCGATGCCAAGACCGGCGAGATCATCGGCGAGGTCGGCTCCGCCAACTACTTCGATTCCTCGCGCGCCGGTTGGGTCGATATGACCCGGGTGCTGCGCTCGCCCGGCTCTACGCTGAAGCCCTTCATCTACGGCCTTGCCTTCGAGCAGGGCTATGTGGCCCAGGAAACGATCATCGAGGATCGCCCCGCCGATTTCTACGGCTATCGTCCCCGCAATTTCGACATGAGCTACCAGGGCGATGTCAGCGTACGGCAGGCGCTGCAATTGTCGTTGAATGTGCCGGCCGTGCGGCTGCTCGATGCCGTAGGTCCCACGCGGCTGCTGGTGCGCTTCCGTCGCGCGGAGGTGAAGCCGAAGCTGCCGCCGAACGAAGCGCCCGGGCTTGCCATCGGCCTCGGCGGCGTCGGCGTGACGCTGAAGGATCTCGTGCAGCTCTATGCCGGGCTTGCCAATCGCGGCAAGGCGATGCGGATCGGCGATGGCGTGCAGGACGAGGCCGGACCGATCGACGGCGAGCCGCTGATGGAGCCGATCGCGGTGTGGAACATCACCGACATTCTCTCCGACATCATCGCGCCGCGCGGCAGCAAACAGCTCGGTATCGCCTACAAGACCGGCACCAGCTACGGCAACCGCGATGCCTGGTCGATCGGCTATGACGGCGCGCATGTACTCGGCGTCTGGGTCGGCCGTCCGGACAATGGCGCCGTGCCCGGGCTGGCGGGTTATGTTTCGGCCGCACCCGTCCTGTTCGAAGCCTTCGCCAAATCGGGCGTTGCCATAGCGCCTTTCCCTGCAGCTCCCATGGGTGCCGTACGCATCGCGCCGACCGAACTGCCGATCAGTCAGCGGCGCTTTTCCGTGACTGCTGCCGGGCTGCTGGCGGCCTCCAGCCGCGAACCCGCCCCACAGATCGTCTATCCGCCGGAAGGCGCGCGCGTCGATCTCGGCGCCAGCAGCGGCAACGACCAGATCATGCCGCTGGCGCTGAAGCTGCAGGGTGGCAGGGCGCCGTTCCGCTGGCTCGCCAACGGCAAGCCGCTACCCGACATGTCGCGCCGCCGCACCAACCAATGGACGCCCGATGGCGCCGGCTATTCGACGCTGACGGTCATCGATGCGGCAGGGCGCGCAGCAAGCGTGCGGGTTTTTGTCGAATAATATCCGTCAAAGCATTGCGATCACGCCGCCGGCATTTTTGTCAGCCGCCGGCGTCTATGATATCTTAGGCATAACTCAAACGAGGAATGACGAGATGTCGGAAGAGCAGGCAATCCGTGCGGTCGTTCATCTCTATGTCGATGGCATGGCATTTGCGAACGAGCCAGCGCTGCGCAAGGCCTTCCATCCGCGAGCAGCGATCATCGGCAACTACCAAGGCGCGGTGGAATGGATGACGCGAGATGAATTCATTGCCGCGATCGTTGAGGAAGGCAGTGCGCCGCCCGGCACCATACCGCTGATGGAGATCGAGTTGATCGACATCGAAGGCGATGCGGCCAGCGTCAAGGTCGTCGACGAATTCGCCGGCATGCGGTTTTCGGATTATCTATCGCTGGTGAAGATCGATGGGCGGTGGAGTGTGGTGAACAAGGTTTATCATCTGCATCGGTAGATGATGCGGCCCGAGGCACGCCTTTTATGCCGAGCGTCTGATACCCCCCTCTGTCGCTGTCGCGACATCTCCCCCACAAGGGGGGAGATTGTTGGGAGTATGCCTCTCTTTATCCGTAAAACAATAAGCTGCAGTTTCTACGGACTCGATATTTCCTTGAGGGACTCGAGCGCCACGAGTTACCAATCTCCCCCCTTGTGGGGGAGATGTCCCGACAGGGACAGAGGGGGGTGTTGCACTATCAGCAAACGCAAGAGCTACTGATAGTGATAAGCCGCTCTACCCTCTCAGCACCCCACCCGTCGACTTCGTGACGTTTGCCACGATCTTCTGGGTCAGTGCCTCGAAATCCTCATCAGTCAGCGTACGCTCTGCCGGCTGGATCTGCACCTCGATGGCGATGGACTTCTTGCCCTCGCCAAGCGATGCACCCTCGAAAATGTCGAAGACGTTTACACCGGTGACCAGCTTGCGGTCGGCACCGGTCGCAGCGCGGATGATCGCGCCGGCTTCCACCGACTTGTCGACCACGAAGGCGAAGTCACGCTTGACGGCCTGGAAGGGTGAAAGCTCCAGCGCCGGCTTCGTGCGGGTCGCCTTCTTCTTTGGTTCGGGCATGGCATCGATATAGACTTCGAAGCCGGCGAGAGCACCCGACACGTCGAGCGCTTCCAGCGTCTTCGGATGGAATTCGCCGAAATAGCCGAGCACGACCTTCGGCCCCATCTTGATGGTGCCGGAGCGGCCGGGGTGATACCAGGCCGGCCCGCCCTGCTCGATCTGGATATTGCCCATCGGCAGGCCGCAGGCCTCGATGACGGCCAAAGCGTCGGCCTTGGCGTCGAAGACATCGACCGGCTTGCCGCCGCCCTTGGTTGCGTTCGACCACATCCGGCCGGCGCCGGCAAGCGTTGCCGTGCCGCGGCGGATGCCGCCGGCAACACGACGCTGGCCCTCGGGCCTATCGTTCTCATAGGTGCCAGAGACTTCGAAGATCGCGACGTCGCCATAGCCTTTGTCGGCATTGCGCTGCGCGGCCGAAAGCAAACCCGGTAGCAGCGAGGGACGCATGTCGGACATATCAGCGGCGATCGGGTTCGCAAGCTTCAGCGCGTTGGAGCCGCCGCCGAAGAGCTTGGCCTGATCTTCCGAGATGAAAGACCAGGTGACCGCTTCCAGCATGCCGCGCGCAGCGAGCGCCCGCTTGGCGGTGCGCGTGCGGATCTGCAGCGTCGTCAGGATCTTGCCGTTCACGGCGGTGTGGCTCGCCAACGGCTGCGGCTTGATATTGTCGACGCCATGGATGCGCATGATCTCTTCGACGAGGTCAGCCTTACCATCGACATCCGGACGCCAGGAGGGAACGGCGACCGAGATGCGCTCGCCGGAACCGGAGACCGAGAAGCCGAGCTTGGTCAGGATGGACTTGCTCTCATCGGCCGAGACTTCGAGGCCGGTCAGGCGCTTGACTTCCGACAGCGGGAAATCGACGACCTTTGCCTCATAGCCCTTGTAACCCTCGACGCGGGCCTTGGCGGCCGTGCCACCACAGCAGGCAAGCACCAGTTCCGTCGTGCGCTCAAGGCCGGGCACCATATATTCCGGATCGACACCGCGCTCGAAACGATAGCGCGCATCGGTGATGATGCCGAGGCTGCGGCCGCTCTTGGCGATGTTCATCGGGTCCCAGAGCGCCGATTCGATCAGCACGTCCGTGGTGTTCTCGTCACAGCCGGAATGCTCGCCGCCCATGATGCCGCCGATCGATTCGACGCCGTTGTCATCGGCGATGACGACGTTACTGGGGTTGAGCTTGTATTCGCGCTCATCGAGCGCCAGCACGGTTTCGCCGTCCCTGGCGCGGCGCACGACCAGATTGCCCTTGACCTTGGCGGCGTCGAAGACGTGCATCGGCCGGCCCTGATCGAAGGTCATGTAGTTGGTGATATCGACCAGCGCGCTGATCGGACGGAGACCGATGGCGAGCAGGCGCTGCTGCATCCACTTCGGGCTCGGACCGTTCTTGACGCCGCGCACGAGGCGCAGCGAAAAGCCGGGGCACAGGCGCGCATCATCCAGCTCGATCTTGAGCTCGGTCGGCGTTTCGCCCTGGACAGGAAAGGTTGGCGTGAGGCGGGGCTTCAGGGTGCCAAGGCCGGAGGCGGCGAGATCGCGGGCGATGCCATAGACACCGGTACAGTCCGGGCGGTTCGGCGTCAGATTGATCTCGATGACCGGATCATCGAGACCGGCATAGGCGGCAAAGCTCGTGCCAACAGGTGCATCTTCCGGAAGGTCGATGATGCCGTCATGGCTGTCCGAAATTTCCAGTTCCTTTTCCGAACACATCATGCCGCGGCTCTCGACACCGCGGATGTTGCCAATGGCGAGCGTCACATCGATGCCGGGAACATAGGTGCCGGGGGCAGCGAAGGCGCCAACGAGGCCGGCGCGCGCATTCGGTGCGCCGCAGACGACCTGAACGGGCGCACCGCTGCCGGTATCGACCATCAGCACCTTGAGGCGATCGGCCTGGGGATGCTTTTCTGCCGAGAGAACCTTGGCGATGACGAAGGGCTTGAACGCCGCCTTGTCGTCGACCTCTTCCACTTCCAGCCCGATCATCGTCAGGCGGGCGCAGATCTCGTCGAGCGTGGCGTCGGTTTCCAGATGCTCTTTCAGCCAGGAGAGTGTGAATTTCATGTGCTTTATCCCTTCCTTACGCGCTCAGGCCGCCGAACAGCGTCGGCATGTCGAGCGGGCGGAAGCCATAGTGGTTCATCCAGCGGACATCGGCGTTGAAGAAGTCGCGCAGGTCGGGCATGCCGTATTTCAGCATGGCAATACGATCGAGGCCCATGCCCCAGGCAAAGCCCTGATATTCGTCCGGATCGAGACCGCCATAGCGCAGTACGTTCGGATGCACCATGCCGCAGCCGAGGATTTCCATCCAATCGGTGCCTTCGCCGAACTTGACGATCGGGCCGGAGCGGTCGCACTGGATATCCACTTCGAAGGACGGCTCCGTGAAGGGGAAGAAGGACGGGCGGAAGCGCATCGTCACATTGTCGACCTCGAAGAAGGTCTTGCAGAACTCTTCGAGCACCCAGCGGATGTTGGCGACGTTCGCCGTCTTGTCGATGACGAGGCCTTCGACCTGATGGAACATCGGTGAATGCGTGGCGTCCGAATCCTGGCGGTAGGTTTTTCCCGGGATGATGATGCGGATTGGCGGCTTCTGCGCTTCCATGGTGCGCACCTGCACCGGCGAGGTGTGCGTGCGCAGCACCTTGCGCTCACCCTTTTCATCCGGCTGGAAGAAGAAGGTGTCGTGCATTTCGCGGGCCGGATGTCCTTCCGGGAAGTTCAGCGCCGTGAAGTTATAATAATCGGTCTCGACATCGGGACCTTCGGCGATCGAGAAGCCCATGTCGCCGAAGATGGCGGTGATTTCGTCGACGATCTGGCTGATCGGGTGAATGCGGCCGCGTTCGGCCGGCGAGGAGCGAACCGGCAGGCTGACATCGACGGTCTCCGCCTTCAGCTTCGCCTCGATCGCCGCATCGCGCAACTCGCCCTTGCGGGCGTTAATGGCATCGGTGACGGAATTCTTGAGAGCATTGATGGCCGCGCCGCGTGTCTGCCGTTCTTCCGGCGACATCGAGCCCAGCGTCTTCAGCAGTTCAGAAACCGAGCCCTTCTTGCCGAGCGCAGCAACCCTGACCGCCTCGATCGCCTGCTCGTCGTTCGCCGCGGCCACCTCGGCCATGAGTTGGGTTTCAAGTGTTACGAGTTCCGTCATCTGGTCCTGCCTTGCGGACCAGGGGCCATCGGGCTCTCAGTCCACGGAATAAGTGGTGAACGCATGCATCAGAAAGCTTGTCGCAACGATGAAGCGCTGGAGATCACTACCCATGTGCACGCGGCCAATCAACCGGGCAAGGAACAAAAAACCGCCTAGAAAGCGAATCATGCGCTGAAGCTCGGCGCGCGCAGCCGCTGGTGCCTGCTCCGACCAGGCTTCATAGGCTCTGTTCTGCGTCGCAAGCCCGAGGCGAGCGCCGGTTGCGATCTGCAGGAAGAGCAGCCAAATATCACGGGCCTGCGCCACTGCAAGCGACATGACTGTCTGCGGGTCCTCCTCGAAATCCATGAAGCCAAGCCGATCGCCGGCGAAGAACATGTCGCGCGGATAGGGCCTGCCATGACAAAGCCCCTTGGCATGCAGCCGGCCGAGCTCGGCAGCGCAAGCGACCATGAGTTCATCGTGAGCAGCGGGATCGCTCTCCTTCAGCTGCGCAAGGCGGCGCTGAACCGTGATTCCGGCGTCCGCAAGAACAAGCGCGCCATTCGAAGCGTAGAGAACCTCCGGAACGGCTACACCCCGCTGCCTGAACAAGCCGATGCGCTGCATTTCCCGCTCGGCCATCTGCCGCGCAGACAGATAGGTACAGGGGCGCAGGAAGGCGAGCGGGACAATGCGTGAAAAGACCCTCTGCAGATGACGCCAGGCAGAGGGTTTCTTCGTGCCGTATCGCTTGATCCAGACCTGACAGGCAGAAAGGGCAACTCGCTCGACACGGCTGGAACCGTTCACCAGCACCGTCAGCAAGGTCTCTATGTCCTTACCGTTCAGATTGGGTATGAAGTTCAGTTCCGCAGTCTTGCCATTCAACAATTTCACCCATTCCCGATACCGGGAATCCTCAAGGTGACTATCGCAAATTGATTGTATTGCAAAAAATACAAAACCCGCGCTGGTTACACAAGCGCGGGTTTCATAAATATGACAAAAACTGTCTAGTAGACGCTCTTAGCCAACAGCGGCTTCGAACTCGTTCTTCGTGCCAGCGTCCTTGAGGTACTCAAGCGCCTTCTTGGAGGCAGCGACGAGGGCGCCGAAAGCTTCCGGCTCATGGATTGCCATGTCGGAGAGAACCTTGCGGTCGACTTCGATGCCAGCCTTGTTCAGACCGTCGATAAAGCGGCCGTAGGTCAGGCCGAACTCGCGGACGGCAGCGTTGATGCGCTGGATCCAGAGGGCGCGGAAGTTGCGCTTGTTGACCTTGCGGTCGCGGTAAGCGTACTGCTTGGAACGGTCGACGGCGGCCTTGGCGGTACGGATGGTGTTCTTGCGGCGGCCGTAGAAGCCCTTGGCTGCCTTCAGAACCTTCTTGTGCTTGGCGTGGGCGGTAACGCCTCTTTTTACGCGTGCCATTTCATGATCTCCTTAGTCTATAGCGTTACGAATAGTCTTAGAGACCGTTCGGCAAGTAGTTCTTGACAACCTTACGGCCATCCGGTTCTGCGAGAACCATGGTGCCGCGGGCATCGCGAATGAACTTGTTGCTACGCTTGATCATGCCGTGGCGCTTGCCAGCAGCGGCTGCCTTGACCTTGCCGGATGCGGTGATCTTGAACCGCTTCTTGGCAGAGGACTTCGTCTTCATCTTGGGCATTTTGCTACTCCTTCGATGCTTCCTGGCGCGCTTTGCTTAAAGCCCTTCCCACAGATCCGGACTGGCCGGGCTGCAACAAGGTGCCGGAGCGTTTGTTGTTGAACGGCGGATACGGTGACGAACCGCTCCACCAGCATTCTGAACTGCCACGGCATGCCCTGCCGGTCAGTTCGGACGCGCGCTTATAACCGCACTTGCCCCGAAGTGCAACGGTGCGAATGCGGGAATCTTTGCAGATCGATGACAGGCATCGACCCCTGCCGCAGAAAAGGAAAAAGCCGTCCAAGGGACGGCTCCGGCCTCTCTACTCCGACTTGCGCCTCACTTCGGCGCAAGCACCATCATCATCTGGCGGCCTTCGAGCTTGGGCTCGGCCTCTACCTTGGCAATCTCGATCGTATCTTCCTTGACCTGCTGAAGCAGCTTCATGCCAAGTTCCTGATGGGCCATTTCGCGGCCGCGGAACTTCAAGGTCACCTTCACCTTGTCGCCTTCTTCAAAGAAACGACCGATCGCCTTCATCTTCACCTCATAGTCATGGGTGTCGATGTTGGGACGCATCTTAATTTCTTTGACTTCGACGATCTTCTGCTTCTTGCGCGCCTCGGCGGCCTTCTTCTGGTTGGCGTATTTCAGCTTGCCCAGATCGAGGATCTTGCACACAGGCGGTTCAGCATTGGGGGAAATCTCTACCAGATCGAGACCGGCCTCCTCTGCCATTCTCAATGCCTGGTCGGTCGGGACGATGCCCATATTCTGGCCGTCAGCCGTAATGAGCTGAACTTTGGGAATGCGAATTTCCCTGTTGGAACGCGGCCCGTCCTTTACGGGCGCGTCGGCTTTAAAAGGTCTGCGAATGGTCGTATTCTCCACGAATTGTTTCGGATAGCTGCAGCCTCTCGCTCCCCGTCGGCGCAACTGACGGAAATGTCGTAAAAGCTGTGTTGAAGTCAATAGCATGACAGCAGGAAAAAAGCACCTCCCGCGTGTCAATGGAGTGTCCTGGAAGCGCGAGATGCGCGAAGGACACAGTATCCTTCTCCCTTTATATAGAAACTACAGCGAAAAGATCGAGGATTTTTCAGGTCACGCGGACGCGAATCTGTTCTATAGGGCAGAAAATCCGGGAGTTTTCCATGTCCGAGACCGCCACATCCATCCAACAGACCTTCCTTCCCGTTGGCACGGGCGAGAGCGAGCGCCAGATCGCCATCATCGAGCGCACCGCCGGCAAGGGTGCCAGGAATGTCAGCTTCGTCTGGTTGTCCGGCTATCGATCCGACATGAGCGGCACCAAGGCCGTGGAGCTGGATGCGCTGGCGGAGCGGCTTGGTGTCGGCTGTATTCGCTTCGACTATTCCGGCCACGGGCAGTCCGGCGGCAAGTTCACCAACGGCACGATTTCGCGCTGGCTGGAAGAGGCACTTGCCGTCATCGATCATACCAAACCGAAGAAGATCATTCTCGTCGGCTCGTCGATGGGCGGCTGGATCGCGCTCAGGGTCATCCAGGAACTGCGCAAACGCAAAAAGACAGCCGCCATCGCCGGCCTCGTGCTTATCGCGCCTGCTCCCGATTTCACCATCGATCTCATCGAGCCGAACCTTTCCGATGTCGAGCGGCGCTCGCTGGCGGAACGCGGCTATTTCGAGGAGCCTTCGGAATACAGCCCCGAGCCGAACATCTTCACGCGCGCCCTCATCGAGGACGGCCGCGCCAATCGCGTGCTGACCGGCATCATCGAGACTCGCTGCCCGGTACATATATTGCAGGGTATGCAGGATGCAGACGTGCCTTTCTCGCATTCGTTAAAGCTGGTCGAGCATCTGCCGGCGGACGATGTCGTGTTAACGCTTGTGCGCGACGGCGATCATCGCCTGTCGCGGCCGCAGGACATCGAGCGCATGCTCGCTGTGGCCGAGACGTTGGCGCTACATAAAGCGCCATAAAAACAAATAGATATCTGCGAAATGCTCGGTGCGCTGGCTCCTTTTGCGACCGCCTCGGGGGCGCGCTTGCGTAATCGCAGGCAGCAGGAAATTATGGCAACTATCTCCTTGATTGTGCCGAAATTAACCATAGGAGCCGGTTCCGGTGTTAACACTTAAGTAACGATTGACTTCGCGCACCCCCCTACATTAACAATTTGTTAACAAATGCAGGGACGATACAAGGATAGTGGGCGTGCGTATTAAGGGCTTGTTGATTGCCTTCGCTGCTATAGTTGCGATGTCGTCGGCGGCGATGCCGGCACCTCAGCAGGGTGTTTCGATGACCGTCGGCAACGTGACCTCCCAGCCGATCGGACACTACGACTTCTGCCAGAGACATACCGACGAATGCGGTCCGACCCGTAATGTCGGTCCCGTCGACATGAACGCGGCCGCCTGGGCTCTCGTCAACCAGATCAACCTGCGCGTCAACAAGACGATCCGCCCGGCGACCGACATGGAAGTCTACGGCCAGGAGGAATATTGGGAATATCCGAAGACCGCTGGCGACTGCGAGGATTTTGCCCTGCTGAAGCGCAAGCTCCTCATCCAGAGCGGCATTTCCGCCTCCAACCTGTTGATGACGGTCGTTCGCAAGCCTGATGGCGAAGGACATGCAGTGCTGACGCTGCGCACCAAGCAGGGCGATTTTATCCTCGACAACCTTGAGGACGAGATCAAGGTCTGGACCAAAACTCCCTATTCCTATCTGAAGCGTCAGGCGAGCTTCAATGCCGGCCGCTGGGTCACCATCGAGAACGGCAACGACGTCCTGGTTGGCGCCGTCAAGTAAGCGCGAGCTAATTTCTCGTTACACAAGAAGGCCGGCCCATCGGACCGGCCTTTTGCTTTTTCGTCTTGTAATAAGACCCGTCCTCACTCCTGTGTGCGGACGAATTTGCTACCAGCACGAGCGTCAAGAGTTCTTATGGCTCTGCTGGCCGGCCTTGACGTGCTGCTCGTGGGTGCCGCCGCGTGAGCTGGCAGAGTGCTGCTCACGGGAGCCGGTGGACGAAGCATTCCTGGTGTTGTCGTTGTCCATGCGCTTGTGGCTTTGCTGGCCAGCCTTCACATGCTGCTCGTGGGTTCCACCTTGGTTTGCCATTGGATCATCTCCTTTGGTTTGCAGACGAGGCCAAGAGCGGCCTCGTGTTGCTAACCGGTGGCGGCGGAAGGCGTTCCGAAATTTAACATTTCGTGATCTCGGAGTGTCTTTGCCCTTTCGGGGGCGACAAAACCACAAAACATTGCCCGTCCCTCACCGCCGGCTCTTCGCCTGGGCTCGGGGCGTTCGGCGCTCGAAACGATTCACCGGATCGTTTCGTCGGCTATGCCGAACGCGTCTCACCCATTTCCGATCAGAATGCCGGCACCCAGCACCAGCGAGCCGCCGAGGACGACCTGGAAGGCAGCCCGCAGGAACGGCGTCTCCATATATTTGTTCTGGATGAAGGCGATGGCCCAAAGCTCGAAGAAGACGACGATTGCGGCCGTAATCGTCGCGGTCCAGAAATGCGGGATAAGGTAGGGCAGCGCATGGCCAAGGCCGCCGAGCGCGGTCATGATGCCGCAGGCAAGGCCGCGCTTGATCGGCGAACCGCGACCGGAGATCTTGCCGTCGTCATGGGCTGCCTCGGTGAAACCCATGGAGATACCGGCGCCGACCGAAGCCGAAAGGCCGACGAGAAAGGTCTGCCAGGTCTGCTGCGTGGCGAAGGCGGCGGCAAAGATCGGCGCGAGCGTGGAGACAGAGCCATCCATCAGCCCGGCGAGACCCGGCTGCACATAGGTCAGCACGAACTGGCGGCGCGCCTGCGCATCTTCCTCGTGCTTGACCTCTTCCGGCGTATGCTTCTCGCCAAGCAGGCGGGCAACATCTTCATGACCCTGCTCGGCAAGTGCGAGATCGCCGAGAAGCTGGCGCGTCGAGGCATCGGATACCTGCTTGGCTGCTTCGACATAGAAATTATAGGCCTGCTGCTCCATCGCCTCGGCCTCGTCGCGCATGGCATCGAGGGAGAGGTTCTTGCGCAGCCAATCGGGTTTGCGCTCGTAAAAGCCGCGCACATGCTCACGCCTGATCAGCGGGATACGCTCGCCGAAGCGGCGGCGGTGCATGTCGATCAATGTCTTGCGATGCGTATCCTCGACCTCGGCCATATCCTCGAAAACCTTGGCGGACTCGGGATAATGCGGGCGGAGCGTATCGGCATAGGCGAGATAAATGCGTGAATCGTCTTCCTCTGCCGCAATGGCAATCGCCAAAATCTCCTGTTCGGAAAGAGAGGTGAAGGGACGTTTCGACGGGCGAAATAAGCCTAGCAGCATCGGGGCAACCTCATAACTTTAGAATTATTCTAATTCTAAAGTCGGCAATTGCGCTGGTCAAGCACGGAGACGTCATTGCGGAGGGAAAATCGTGCCGGAAAATTTGTGGCCCGCCGAACGAGGCCGCGGAAATAGCAGCGCGACTTTGACAGATTGCCGCAACATCTCCATGACGTCTTGGTCGCGCTGAGAAATTGCATACATAGGGACCTGAAAGACGTCGGAGCAGCGGTTCTCCACGCGCCGGCACCCGGAGAATATTATGGAAAACGAGATACAGGCTCGCGCCGCCCATCTTGCCGGCATCCGCGAAAGGGCCGAGGCGGAGATGGCGCGGATGGGCATCGATCCCGCCTTCATCGACAGGCTGGTCGACACGTTCTATGGGCGCGTTCAGGCGCATCCCCGGCTCGGACCGGTCTTCGACGGGCGCCTTGCCGGGCGCTGGCCCGACCACATGGAAAAGATGAAGCGCTTCTGGTCCTCCGTTGCCTTCAAGAACGGCGCCTATGGCGGCAAACCGGTCCAGGCGCATCTCGGCGTCGAGGGCATCGCCGCCGACCTCTTTCCAGAATGGCTGGCGCTTTTCTCCGAAACCCTTACCGATATCGCGCCTTCCAAAGAGGCAAGAGACTGGTTCATGGCGACGGCCGAGCGCATCGCCAAGAGTCTGACGCTCTCACTCTTCTATAATCCAGCGCTGGACGATCCCGCGAGAACGACGGCTTAAGGCAGGCCGCGCGAAAATACGGCGGCAAGTCACTTCAAACTCGCCGCCACAAGATCACGCAGCGCCTATGCATGTGCTTTGCGATAGGCCGTGACCGCAAGCCAGATTGCGGAAAGCAGGAAATAGAAGGCTCCGAACGCCGCGTAGGGGACGATATCCAGAATGGTCGGCTCGACCGTGCCGAGGGATCGGCTGAGCATGAAACCGCCAGCAAGCGCCGACTGCGCGCCGCTCAGGATCATTACCCATTGAGCGCCGTAGATACGCCAGCGCCTCACGCCGGTGTAGAGTTGCAGCAAGCCCGAGAGGATCGCCCAAGCCCCAAACACGGCCAGGACGGCATAGGTGCTATTGTAGGCGGCCACGACAACGGCGAGCGCCGTGACGATGCTGACGACAACATTCAACGCCTGGGACGGATTGACCTTCAGGCCGCCGTTAACCCGGGCGTCGACCAGATTGGCGAGGGCATCCCAGACAGGATAGATCACCAGCAGAAACGCGGCGGATGGCGGTTTTGCGCTGAGGAAGATCGCGGCTGCAATCCAGACGATCGAGAACAGGGCACGTGTAAAATAGTAGGATTGCAGCCAGTTGGGCTGCGATGAAATGCGACTTTGCATCGGGAGGCTCCTTGTATTTACCTACCTACTAGTAGGAAGATACACTCAGTAAGTCAACACAGGCTCGAACACCGTTTCGTGAGAGCCAGAAGTGGTGCGGCAATCTTGACAACCAGCCTACCAAAAGGTAGGCAGCGATATGAAATCAATAACTTCCACTTCAGAAAAAATTCTCGACATCGCACAGGCTCTTATCGTGGCCGGAGGCTACAACGGCTTCAGCTATGCCGACATCTCCGCTGCGATCGGCATCCGGAAGGCAAGCATCCACCATCACTTTCCGACAAAGGCCGAACTGGTTTCGGTGCTGGTGAACCGTTACAGGCAGCAGACGGAAGCGGGTTTGAAGTCTTTGCGCGAAGGCATCTCGAGCCCCGCGGAACAGCTGCAGGCCTATGTGAGCTACTGGCACTCATGCATTCGGGACGCCTCGCTGCCCTTCTGCGTCTGTGCGATGCTCGCCAGCGAGATGCAGATGCTGCCGGAGGAGGTCGCATCCCAGGTGCGAGGCCATTTTCATAGCCTCGCCGGGTGGCTTACGTCAGTGCTGCAGGCGGGAACCGAGAATGGCCTCTTCCGGCTGAACAAACGGCCCGAGGAAGAGGCACAAATCCTGATGGCCTCGGTTCATGGAGCAATGCTCTCGGCGAGAGCTTTCGGCGATCCAGAACTGTTCATTGCAATCGTTGCACCCCAGATCGCCAGGCTTCAAGCCGCGGATTGACGGAGAGTTGCCGGGCCAAACTCAAAGCAACGACGGCTTACCCCCCGCCAGTCTTAGCCTTTCGCAGCGAAGATCGTCGCCCCGATACTGGCTGCAACAACAAGCGCGGTGCCGAACATCTGAGACGGCGTCATCGGCTGCGACAGGATGACGAAGCCGGCAAAGGCGCCGATGGCAGGCTCGAGGCTCATGAGGATGCCGAAGGACGAGGTGGGCATGCGCCGCAGCGCCACCATTTCCAGCACATAGGGCATCAGCGGAACGAGCAGCGCAAGCCCGGCTATTTCGAGCAGGCCGAAGGCCGTCAGATGCGGGACGGCCGAGGCAAAGCCGAAGGGGGTGGAAACGACCGCTGCAACCAGCAGCGACATGGAAAGCCCCTCGAGGCCCTGAAAGGCATTGCCAACCTTCTTCGTCAAAAGAATGTAGCAGGCCCAGCCCGCGCCTGCGCCGATGGCAAAGAGAATGCCGGGGAGATTGCCGACCCATTCTTCGCCATCATAGGCCAGGAGCAGAACGCCGATTGCCGCAAGGATTGGCCAGAGAAGTTGGCGGCTGAGTCCGAAGCCGAGGGTCGCAACCAGCAGCGGCCCGAGAAATTCGATGGCGACGGCAAGCCCTAGGGGAATGCGCGCGATTGCCGAAAAGAAAGAAGTCGTCATCAGCGCCGAGACTGTGCCGAGCGCCAGCACGCCGAGCCATTGCGAGCGGCTGTAGCTCGTGATCTTCGGGCGAACGATGATCGCCAGCGCGATGGAGGCGAAGACGAGCCGCAGCCACGTTGCGCCCGCCGGCCCATAGGCGTTGATGATCGGAGCCGACAGGGCCGAGCCGAACTGGATTGACGACATCGACATCACGCACATCAGCACGCCGGCGGCAATGCCGCCGGTCGATGGCGCGACATCCGGATGCGGCATCAGCCCCGCGCCGCCATCCGATCCACTGTCGACAAGCTTCTGTTCCATAAACACCCCCAACTAGGCGGCGTTTTAGAGGCGTGGCCATGCAGTGGCAAATTCAAACTTTTCATCCTGCGATCAGGCACTTTGATGCAAGGCGCCTCAGGCTTCGAGACCCTTCAGCACATTGGCGACGTTCAGTCCGATCTCGGGCACGCCATAGCCACCCTCCATGCAGACGAGGACGGGCAGGCCTGCGGCAGCAACCCGCTCGCCCATGCGGATGAAGTCCTGCGATGTCAGCCTGAAGAAGGAGATCGGATCGCGCTCGAACGTATCGACACCGAGTGAAAGCACGATCGCCTCCGCACCGAAGGCCTTGATGCGGGCAAGCGCATCGTCGAGCGCCGCCGACCAGACCTCCCATGGCGTGCCGCGCGGCATGGGGTAATTGCGGTTGGCGCCCAAGCCATCACCCTCGCCTTCCTCATCAGCATGGCCAAGGAAATAGGGAAAGGCGTGGATGGGGTCGCCATGGAGTGAGGTGGTGAAAACATCGCCGCGTCGGTAGAAAAGGTCCTGCGTGCCGTTGCCGTGATGGAAATCGACATCGAGCACCGCCACCTTGGCCGCGCCGTGATCACGCAGCCGCTGCGCTGCGACGCCGGCATTGTTGATGAAGCAATAACCGCCGAAGAGATCGATGCCGGCATGATGGCCGGGCGGGCGGCAAAGTGCGAAGGCGAAGCGGTTGCCGGCGTTGAGCCAGTCGGCGCCTGTCAGAGCGCAGCGCATGGAAGCGAGCGCCGCCTCATAGGACCCTTTCGTGATCGAGGTATCGGCGGCATTGGCATAATGGCCGATCATGCCGACGATATTGTCAGGCACGCGCTGGCTGGTGCGCCTAACGGGAAAGGAATTGGCGATCGCCTCACCCTTGTAGCCGGCGGCGACCCAGCGCTCCCAGACCACGCCAAGAAAATCGAGATAGGCCGGATCATGCACCTTTTGCGCCGTTTCCAGCCCGTGGGCATGAGGTGCAATCACATCGGCAAAGCCGGCTTCCTTCACGGCGGCGAGGATCCATTCGGCGCGGAAGGGCGCCTCGAAGGGTGTGACGAGCTGGCCATCATGCAGCTCGGTCTTCGCGTCTCTGAGCTTGTGATCCTCCGAATAGATGACCCGCATGTTCGCCTCCCCATCGCCCACTTAGTTCTGCTGATAACACGAAGGCTTACATGCATCGCGTCCGAGAAAAAAGGGTGACATGCAATCTTGAATGCTGCTGCAAACAACTGCACCTTCCGCCTGCGTTTGAGGAATTGGAGGCGGCCGCATGAAACTCCTGATGGTCGATGTCGACGGCGTGTTGGTGCACGGCCGGCCAAGCGACGGATTGCCGCTGTTCACCTATCTGGAGCGCGATCTGGGCTTGCGGCTGGATGTGCTTCAACAGGCGTTCTTCAAAACCTATTGGGTCGATATCGTCACCGGCCGCGATGCGCTGGAGCCGAAGCTTGCAGAAGTTCTCGGCAAAATCGCTCCTCATCTCAGTGCCCGAACGCTGATCGACTACTGGTTCGAGAATGATTCCCGCCTGGACCACGTCCTGCTCGACGATCTCGCCGCCCTGCGGGCCGGGGGAACGAGGATGTTCCTTGCCACCAATCAGGAGCATATGCGCGCCGCCTATCTGATGGGCGAACTCGGGCTCTCCTCCCGCTTCGACGGCATCTTCTATTCCGCCGCCCTCGGCCATCAGAAGCCAGCCGCCGAATTCTTCCGGCTGGCAACCGAACGTGTCGGGATATCCGCAAGCGAGATCGGCTTCATTGATGATGTGGAGACCAATATCGAGGCCGCACGGCACTTCGGCTGGAAGGCGATGCAATGGACAGCGGGATCGACATTGCAGGACGCCATTGCCGCCTTCTCAGCCTGAATAGCCTTCTCAGGCTGCAATGCGCTTATAGAAAATGGTCGTGTCGCAAAGGCCGCCCTCCGGCCACATCGCATAGTCCGGCACGACGCCGACGCGCTGCCAGCCCAGGCGCGGATAGATCGCCTCGGCATCGCTGCCGGTTGCCGTATCGAGCACAAGCAGGGTCTTGCCGATACGGGCTGCCTCGCGCTCAGCCGCCTCCATCAAGAGGCGGGCAAGGCCCTTACCCCGCGCGGATCGGTGCACCAGCAACTTCTTGAGATCGCCGCGATGGGGCTGGTTCGGCATCTGGGCTGCGCCCACCTGCACCGTGCCTACGACCCTGTCCTCGATCACGGCGACAAAAAGCAATGTCCCGCCGCTTTCGACGCTATCGGCGACGCTCTGCCAATAAGGCAATGCATCGGCAGGTCCATAAGGCTGCATGAAGCCGACGGAAGCGCCGCCATTGACGCAATCGGCAAGCACATCGCAGAGATCCCGCAGGACAGTGCGAGCCTCAACGGCGGAGAGAAGACGAATATCGGGCATGAGAAGGTCCTTGGGTGTTATGAACGGCCGCGATCGAGGATGACGCTGTAGCGCGCCGGCACCTCGCCCGGATTGTGGAAGGCGTGGCCATCTCCGACGCCCATGAAGAGGCAATCGCCAGGCATGAGGCGATGGGCGACATCGCGATGCGTCACCTCCATCTCGCCCCCGAACAGCCAGACATGCTGGGTCATGCCGGCACTTGCCGAATTCGGCGGGAAGATGACGCGCGCGCCGGCGGGGAAGATGACTTCGACGACATCGACCTTCGAGTCGGTTCCCGGCGGCGAGACGGCGCGTCTGACATAGCCGGTTCCCGGGTCGCGCCAGATGGCCTGCTGATCGCGGCGGGCAAGCGGCGACACCTCCTTGTCCTCCTCGGCAAAGAAGGCCGAGAGCGAAAGACCGAGCGCTGCGCAGAGCCGCGACAGCAGCGAGGCCGTCGGGCTCGCCTCCGCCCGCTCGATGCGCGAGATCATGGCACGGCTGACGGCCGAGGCATTGGCGAGCTCATCCAGCGTCAGGCCGCGGGCGATGCGTAGCTCCTTGATGCGCGCACCGATCGCCAATTCCAGATCATCATCCGCCATGACTCATGTCTCACGCTTCGTTATTCTACTATATGAGAAATACATGATCGCATGATGGAATCAAGAGCGTTGTGACACTCGGCAGCGGCGAGCCAGAAAAGGCTAACATAACGTGAAGATACCAGCCAAAGCCCCGCTTTTCCGCTTTGCGGCGCGGGGCGGCGCTGCTATATGGCGCGCATGAGCACCAATTCCACCACTCCGCTTTCGCATATCCGCAACTTCTCGATCGTGGCCCATATCGACCACGGCAAATCGACGCTGGCCGACCGCCTGATCCAGACGACGGGCGGCCTTGCCGAGCGCGAGATGTCGGAGCAGGTGCTTGATAATATGGAGATCGAGCGCGAGCGCGGCATCACCATCAAGGCCCAGACCGTGCGCCTGCACTACAAGGCTCAGAACGGCGAAACCTACATCCTCAACCTGATCGACACGCCCGGACATGTCGACTTCGCCTATGAAGTCTCGCGCTCGCTGTCGGCCTGCGAGGGATCGCTGCTTGTCGTCGACGCCTCTCAGGGTGTTGAAGCGCAGACGCTTGCCAACGTCTATCAGGCGATCGACAACAATCACGAGCTCGTCACCGTCCTCAACAAGATCGACCTGCCGGCGGCCGAACCCGACCGCATCAAGGAACAGATTGAGGAAGTGATCGGCATCGACGCCTCCGACGCCGTGCTGATTTCGGCCAAGACCGGCCTCGGCATTCCCGACGTTCTCGAAGCCATCGTGCACAAGCTGCCGGCGCCGAAAAGCGCGGGCGGCGAGAAGGCGCCGCTGAAGGCGCTGCTGGTCGACAGCTGGTACGACACCTATCTCGGCGTCATGGTTCTCGTGCGCATCATCGACGGCACGCTGACCAAGGGCCAGACCATCCGCATGATGGGCACGGACGCGAAGTACCAGATCGAGCGTGTCGGCGTTCTCACGCCGAAGATGGTCGCCGTCGACAGCCTTGGCCCCGGCGAGATCGGCTTCATCACCGCTTCGATCAAGGAAGTGGCCGATACCCGCGTCGGCGATACCATCACCGAAGACAAGCGCCCGACCGCCGAGCCGCTGCCGGGCTTCAAGCCGGCGCAGCCTGTCGTCTTCTGCGGTCTCTTCCCGGTCGATGCCGCTGATTTCGAAGATCTGCGCTCCGCCATGGGCAAGCTGCGCCTCAACGACGCCAGCTTCTCCTTCGAAATGGAATCGTCTGCCGCTCTTGGTTTCGGCTTCCGCTGCGGCTTCCTCGGCCTTCTGCATCTGGAAATCATCCAGGAGCGCCTGGAGCGCGAATTCAATCTCGACCTGATCGCGACGGCTCCCTCGGTCGTCTATCAGCTCACCATGACCGACGGCACCGAGATCGAGCTGCATAACCCGGCCGACATGCCCGACGTGGTCAAGATTTCCGAATTCCGCGAGCCTTGGATCAAGGCGACGATCCTGACGCCGGACGACTATCTCGGCTCGATCCTGAAGCTCTGCCAGGACCGCCGCGGTATCCAGACCGAACTGACCTATGTCGGCAACCGCGCCATGATCACCTATGACCTGCCGCTCAACGAAGTCGTCTTCGACTTCTACGACCGCCTTAAGTCGATCTCCAAGGGCTATGCCTCCTTCGACTACAGCCTGACAGACTATCGCGAGAGCGACCTCGTCAAGATGTCGATCCTCGTCAATGCCGAGCCGGTGGATGCGCTCTCCATGCTCGTGCACCGCTCGGCGGCTGAAAAGCGCGGCCGCGTCATGTGCGAGAAGCTGAAAGACCTGATCCCGCAGCACATGTTCCAGATCCCGATCCAGGCCGCCATCGGCGGGCGCATTATCGCACGCGAGACGGTGAAGGCGCTGCGCAAGGACGTGACCGCCAAGTGCTACGGCGGCGACGCCACCCGCAAGCGCAAGCTGCTCGACAAGCAGAAGGAAGGCAAGAAGCGCATGCGGCAGTTCGGCAAGGTCGAAATCCCGCAGGAAGCGTTCATTGCCGCGCTGAAGATGGGGGATGAGTGAGGCTCTTCCCAATAACACATTATGCGCATATAGTATGCGCATAATGTGAGGAATGCCTTATGACCCAAGCGACGCGAAAAGCTGCAAATTTGTCTCTCGACGAAGGGCTGGTTTCAGACGCACGCGAGTTGAAAATCAATATCTCACGTGCTGCCGAAGACGGCATAGCGCGCGCCATCAAGGCTGAGCGCGAGCGCCTATGGCTTTTGGAAAATGCCGAAGCAATCGACCAGGCCAATGCCTATGTTGAAAAACATGGCCTGCCCTTTGGAAAATACCGACAGTTCTGATGGCGAGATTTCATGTCTATCGCCTGAAACAAAGTCGAATTCTCGCGTTGGATCTTCAGTCTGATTTGCTGGAAAGATTAAATACGCGAATGGTGGCGCCACTACTCCGCGCAGAGGAGGTGTCTATGCCAATGGCACGGCTCAACCCACAATTTACTCTCGCTGGCGAGCCCTACATCATGGCGACCCAGCTGATGACAGCTATATCGCTTACCGAAATAGGAGAATTGGTTACCGATCTGAGTCCGCACGGCGATCAGATTACCGCCGCGACCGACTTTCTTTTCCAAGGCTTTTGACCTCAGTTTCCTGCCATATATTCCTTCGTCAGGCCCTCATACTCCTCCATCGCCGGCAGTGCGGCATAGCTGTGCTTGGCCGGCGTCGTCACCCAGGGCAGCTTTTCGCTCGTCCAGGTCTCGATGAAGGGCGTGAACCAGCTGGTGTCGTCGAGCATGGTGGCGCGGACATTGACGAACCAGTCGACGCCTTCGAGCTTCGTGAACATCCAGCTCATGCAATGCGGGCAAAAATAGTGATGGATGACATCGCCGTGCAGACCGCCGATGACAGGCTCGCCCTGCGTTACCTCGAAACCCTGCGTGGGGATGGCGGCGCTCAGCGAATAGGGGCCTGCCGTCATGCGCTGGCAGCCGGTGCAGTGGCAGGCCATGGTGAGTATCGGCTTGGCGCTGATCTTCAGCCGCACCTGCCCGCAACGGCAGCTGCCTTCGCTCGGTAATTCCAGCGTGCTCATGATGTCATTTACTCCTATTTCAAAATCGTCGGTGTACGGCATGTCGCCATCGGATTGATCGGACGTGTCCGATCATCAGCCACCCTCAAGCCTCGGCCGCCTCAGGACGCTCCACCTGCACTCTTATGGTTCTCACCCAGGCTCTGGCGATCGCAAGGCCGGCCGTCTCAGCCGCTGCTGCATGCTTGGCCACAAGTTCCGGATACCGCTCGAGCCATCCCGGCTCCTTGCGTTCGATCGTTTCCCTGAATTCGTCGCGCCAGCGCTCGACCACGGCGGCATTGGCTTCGAAGTGAAACTGCGTGCCATAGGTGGCGCGGCCGATGCGGAAGGCTTGGTTCGGCGTGACGCCGTTGGCGGCCAGGCGCGTGGCGCCAGCAGGCAAGGTAAAGGTGTCGCCATGCCATTCGAAGATGGTGAATTCGTCGCCGAGATCGGCGAGCAGCGGGTCCTTCCTTCCCTCGTCGGTCAGGCCGACCGTCTTCCAGCCGAATTCATGGGCGGTGCCGAGCAGATTTTCGGCCTCATAGGCGCGCGCCAGGATCTGGCTGCCGAGGCAGATGCCGAGCACGGCCTTATCCTCGCTTTCGAAGCGGCGCATGAGCCGCGCCAGCTCCGGCAGATAGGGATGGGTGTCGTCGTCGCGGGCGCTCTGCTCGCCACCGAGCACGGCCAGCGCATCCAAGGACGAGGTGTCCTTCGGCAAAGCCTCCCCGCTCCAGGGGCGAAACCAGTCAAGCTCGGCTCCGGCCTCCTCCAGCGCGATACCGAGAGCGCCAAGCGGGGTGTTCTTCATATTCTCGATGATGGCGACGCGCATACCGTTGATTCCCGAGCAATGTGACCACCGGAGATGAGCATGAGGCGGCGGGAGAGGCAAGTGGCCAGAGCGTTTCAACAGTCAACGGAAATGTCGAACCACTCCGGCCGTCTTTCCTTGCGCAATCCCGGACGGAAAACCGCCTGGCACTTTTCCTGGAATTGCTTTGGCTTGCAGCGGACTAAAGTTGAGCCTAGATCTCAGCAAACAACGAAGGATCAGGACGATGAGCGACAAGCCGCGGATCACCATTCTCTACTGCACGCAATGCAACTGGCTGCTTCGCTCCGGCTGGATGGCGCAGGAGCTGCTGCAGACCTTTACCGACAGTCTTGGCGAAGTGGCGCTGATCCCCGGCACCGGCGGGGTCTTCGAAATCCGCATCGACGGCGAGCTGCTCTGGGAGCGCAAGCGGGATGGCGGCTTTCCCGGGCCGAAGGAGCTGAAGCAGCGGGTGCGGGATGTCATCGACCCCGAACGCGATCTCGGCCATACCGACCGCGCATCGCTGGAGAGCTAGGCCCCGCTGCGCGGGGCATCAGTCGAAGGGCGAACGACAGGGCCTGGTACCGTTGTTGATCGTCGTATAGCTGTCGGTGCCGGGATTGTAGGTCCGGTAGCGCTCGGCGCACCAGGTCTGATGTCGCTTGAGCTGCTGGGCCGGCGAGGGATGGACTGTTCTCGGCGGTGGCGTAAAGGTTTCGCGCGGAGGAACCTGAACTCGCGGGCTGCCAAAGCGATTGAGGCCCCCGTTATAGGGCGGCGTGATCGGAAGCGGTTGACCTGGGCGGGTGTAGAACTGCCGCTCGCCGAAACCGAAGCAGCCGCGGGAATCGCAGATGACCGTATTGGTGCGCGGCGGAGTGATGAGCTTCCGGGAGTCCGAGGCGGCTGTCGCGAAATCCACCTGCGACAGCGAGGCAAGCGCGAGGACGCAGCCAAATGCGATCCTATGAAAAACAGCCATGACATACTCCTGTTCCGGACGCTGCGAACCTATGGCGGGCCGCCGCACCTCTTATCTTAGTTGGGGTCATGACGACGGCAAAACCAGTGCTGCCGCAACCGGAACCTATCGATCCACGATGAGTTGATCGCCGCCACCGCTTGCGCCATAACAGCCCAACCATTGCAAGGGAGATTGCCCGTGACCAGCTTGAAATTCGGCACCAGCGGCCTTCGCGGCCTATCCGCAGACCTTACCGGACGGGCATCGGCGCTCTACGCGACGGCCTTTGCCCGTCATCTGCTGAAAAACGGCCATGCCAAACCGGGCGACCTCATCCTCGTCGGCCGCGATTTCCGCGAATCGAGCCCGGCGATCTCGGCCACCTGCATCGGCGCGCTGAAGCGGGCCGGCCTGAAGCCGATCGACTGCGGCACATTGCCGACGCCGGCGCTGGCGCTTTACGGCCTGCAGCTGAAGGCCGCCTCGCTGATGATCACCGGCTCGCATATCCCCGCCGACCGCAACGGCATCAAATTCTATCGCCCTGATGGCGAAATCGACAAGCGTGACGAGGTGGCGATCAGCGAAGAGGCGCTTGCGATTGGCGATTCAGTGCTCGACGAGACCCCTGCCGAGGCGGAAAACCGCACGGCCGAGACGGAGGCGCTGTTCCTGGAGCGCAACAAGGGCCTGCTGCCTCCAGGCAGCCTCGCCGGCCTCACCATCGGCGTCTATCAGCACAGCACGGTGGCACGTGATCTCTTCGGTCAGGTGCTTACCCATTACGGCGCCCGCGTCGTGCCGCTCGGCCGCTCCGAGAGCTTCATTCCGGTCGATACCGAAGCGGTCTCGGCCGAAACCATCCGCCTCATGAAGGCCTGGGCGCCCGAGCACGGCCTGGATGCCATTGTCTCGGCCGATGGCGACGGTGACCGGCCGCTGGTCGCGGACGAAACCGGCGAGCCCCTGCGCGGCGATCTGCTTGGCCTCATCGCGGCAAATTTCCTCGGCGCCGATGTTGTGGTGACGCCGGTTACCTCCAATTCCGGCATCGAGGCTGCCGGTTCCTATGCCGTCACCCGCACCCGCGTCGGCTCGCCCTATGTGATCGCCGGCATGGACGAGGCCATCGCGGCCGGCAAGGCCAATGTCATGGGCTTCGAGGCCAATGGTGGCACGTTGACTGCCAGCCGCTTCACCGTCGAGGGAGAACCTTTCGAGCCGCTGCCGACGCGCGACAGCTTTCTGCCGATTCTCGCGACGCTCTATGCCGCCGCCAAGGCACGCAAACCGCTTTCGGCGGTTGCCAGCAGCTACCGCCTGCCCTTTGCCGCCGCCGACCGTCTGGAGAATTTTCCCGTGGAAACCAGTGCCGCGCTGATGGCCTATCTGCGCGCCTCCGACGCCAATCTTTCGGATTTCCTGAAGCCGATCGCGACGGTCGCTTCCAAGAGCGATATCGACGGCCTGCGGGTGACACTTGTGGATAACCGAATCATCCATTTCCGCCCTTCCGGCAACGCGCCGGAAATGCGCTGCTACGTGGAAGCATCGAGCGAAAGCGAGGCAAAGGCCCTGCTGGAACAGGGACTTGGCCTGATCAGCGCATGGGCCGCAACCCGGGTTTGACCCGGGCTCCACCCGCTTTTTTCACGATTGCCACGAAAACTTCAAAAACCCTGTTGACACCGGACGGCCACCCCCTTACATGCGTGTCCGTCGCCCAGATGGCGGAATTGGTAGACGCGCAGGTTTCAGGTACCTGTGCCGCGAGGCGTGGAGGTTCGAGTCCTCTTCTGGGCACCATTTCCTTTCTTGAGAAACACGGATTTCTTAAAGATTTCAAGATTTAGCGAGCTTTTACAATGCCGCTTCCGGTTCGCCGGGAGTTCATAAGGACTTGTCTTGAAATCGGCTATCCGGATGAAAGCCGGCCTTTCGGCATCCCTGAATAATCGTCCTTTGAACGGATCCCTGATGCCCGCCGCTGGCAGGCGATGAATGCCTGGTCAACAGCTGCCGCCCAGTGTCTTTAAATCATTGACTATCGAAGAAGAGATCGACCTAATGGGGCAAACCCTGAGGGACGTTTGATGGACCACAAGAGCGACTGGTACGACCTGATTGTTGGCAACGGCAATGTCAACGAAGGACTAGGGAGGATGATAGGGTTCATCCTCGCCGTCATCATAATCCTCAGCCTTATCTTCTGGGCAATCTGAGCGCCTCTCGCCGAGGGAGGCTGTCGCCCCTGTCTTACATCAACTAGTGAAGGCTTCCCGAATCCGGCCTGACGCTAAGTCCGGCCTCACGCACCGCCTCCAGAAAAGCCTTTCGCGACCGCTCGGCGGAAACCTTGCCAAGAACGGCATCGAGGCAAACCAGCACGGCCTCATCCATTGCCGGGCCGCCATTGACCGGCCATTCCTCGCTCATGCAGTTTGCCGCGTCCAGCGCGTTGGTGATGATCGCGAAATGGCCGATGCCGTCGAGATCGACTATGACGGGATTGTTCCAATCACCATATTCCATGGCAGCCCTCCTCGCCTTTACGCTACAAGCCCATAACGGGGAGCAGCGGCGAGATGTTCCTGGGCTCTGCGCAGGGCGTTAAGATTTTCTTGCGGCGCCTCATCGGATGTGACCGGATACGAGACACTCTGTATGGAAACCGCGATGGACAACCAGTCAAATACCCCAATCAGGGCGGAGGCCGAGATCCGCGCTTCCCGCTGTGTGCAAACCTCCATCCCGTTATGGCGCTACCTCGCGCACCGTTATCTCGTTAGCTTTTGCCGAAGGGAGGAAAAAGACGAATAAGGGGAACAATAAATGGACCACGTCTGCAACCTGCTCTGGCTCGCCTTCAGTGTCGCTCTTCTCTTTGCCGCGTTGAACCGGCGGCTCGTCGGTGATTACGTCGCCATGTGGTATCTGCTCGTTATCACCGTGGTGACCGTGATGGCCTGGGCGGGTTTCTTCCCGACCGACATGGCGACGCTGCGCGCCGGTTAGCGCGCTCCGGCGCCACAACCATGCAATCCTGCCTACCTTTGCTCGATAACAGTCAGGCACGAAAAAGGCGCCGAAAACCTATTTCGGCAGCCTGAAGCATGAATAAAGGTCCAGCCGGCGCTCCAAAGCACCCATGTCAGCCGACCATACTCCCGCGCTCGCGAGACCAGGTGTTTTGGGGATGAGAGGGGACGGCTGTATTCCATTCCCCTTCGGCGTAGCCCGTCAGTAATGCTCGGACTGGGAGAAAGTATGGGCGAGCTCCGCCTGCCCCGCCGTCAGGCCGCAATCGACAGGCAGGCAAACGCCTGTTATCGCGGAAGCAAGCGGGCTTGCGAGGAAGGAGACCGCATTGGCGACGTCGACGGGATCGACGACGCGTTGTAGCGCATACCAGCGCTTCGCCTCCTCAAAGACGTTTGGATTGGCAGCGGCGCGGACTTCCCAGGCTTGCGTGCGCACTGTGCCGGGCGCGACTGCATTCGAGCGGATGCCGAACTTGCCGTATTCGACCGCGACCAGCCGGGTGAAATGCAGAAGCCCCGCCTTGGCGGCGCTGTAGGCCGGATGACCAAAGACGGCCATACCGTTGACGGAGGCGATATTGATCACCGACCCTTTCGACGCCTTCAGCATGTCCTCGACGGCGCGGAAGCAGAGAAAAGCCGCTTCGAGATTGAGGGCATTGTCGGCACGCCAGATGGCCGGCGTGGTATCATGAAGGCTGACGGCGCGTGCGGCACCGGCATTGTTGACGAGAGTCTTCACCCCGCCGAGATCCGATGCGGCCTTTGCCATGGCGGCAACATCGGCATCGCTGGTGATATCCGCCTTGAACGTGACGAAACGCTCCGCCGGGCTGAGTTCTCCAACAGCCTTCAGCATGGCAGCCTCGTCGATATCGACGAGCAGGATGATGTCGTGGTCATCCGCCAGGCGTTTTGCGATGGCACGGCCGATATCGCCGGCAGCCCCCGTGACGATGGCGACGGATTTGCTCATATCATATTCCTTCGATCGATTCCCCGAGCGGCCTGATCCGCCACCCTATGTTGTTGTTTCGGCGGAGCCCAATGTGATGAGCGTCGCCGACTTCGCGAAACTGCTCTAATCTCCAAGAAGCTGACGGTCGTCGCCATCGCGATGGGTGACGAGCTGCTGCTTGATACGGCGCAGCGTCATCGTTGCCTGCGGCTGAATGCGATAGGCGACCAGGCTGGCGAGAATGTCCACCACGGCCAGATAGGCGATGCGGGTCGATGTCGGCCGATAGATATTGTCTCCTTCCGGCAGGTCGACGGGCACCGTAATCTCGGCGGCGCGGGCCACCGGGCTTTCACTCTGCGTCAGGGCGATGGTCGGCACCTTGGCTTCGCGTGCCAGCGCAAAAGCGCGCACCAGCTCGGCGTTGCGGCCGGAGAAGGAGGAGCCGATCAGCACGTCCGTCGGCTTGGCGGCGGCAGCCATCATCAGCTGCATGCTGTGGTCGGAGCTCGCGGTAATGCGAAGGCCTAGCCGGAACAGGCGGTTCTGCAGCTCGGTCGCGATCATAGAGGAATTGCCGCCGGAGCCGAAGGCATAGATCATCTCCGCACTGGCGAGGCGGTTCGCCGCCCGCTCGATGGCGGCAACATCCAGCCCGCGATGCAGCAGGAAGAGTGCGTTCTGCGCCTTGGTAATAATATCCTGCGCAACGTCGGCCGGTGCGATGCTCTTCGGCTCGGGCTTCAGATAGCGCATGCCGACATAGGCTGTCCGCGCAAGCTGCACCTTGAAATCGGAAAAGCTTTCGCAGCCCAGACGTCGGCAGAAACGCGTCACCGTCGGCGGCGAGACATCCGCCTTGCCCGCAAGCTCGATAATGGAAGCATTGACGGCGAATTCGAAATCATTGAGGACGATGTCGGCGATACGGATTTCCGATTGCGAAAGCCGGCCTCTCTCTTCCTGCATGGTCGTGAAGATATCCATCAGCCCCCCTTCGTCGCTGCTTCACCCACGTTTGACACGTAGTCAGCGACACGATCCATCTCAATCTTCCCGATCCCGCCGGCGCCTGTGGACAGGCGTGTGCGCAGAAGCGGCTTGTCATTCGTTCCCGTTTCGCCGGAACCGTGACATGTGATGGCCACCATGCGGTTCCTGCAAATTATTTTCTTGATACGTTGACAAATGACCATAGAAAGCGGAATTTGGCCAGTGAAAATCGCAAATTATGAAAAGAATTTAAATGACGGCGGATGCTATGCGTGATCCTTTCAAGAATCCCTTCCCTGCCAGCGATACCGCCAGGCATTCGATCTGGGAGATGCTCGTCCCGCGCGATATCGATGCTTTTCTTGCCGCCGACTGGTCGATGGTCGCGGGCGATTTCGTCGAAGAGGGCTTTATCGGCATCGATGGCAAGCGCGCGGTCAGCCCGGACAAATGGCGCCTCGCCTTCCCGACGCTGTCCGCCTATCGCGACGAGTGGCTGCGCCAGGCACGCGACTTCGCCACGCAATCCTTCGCCGAAGATCCGCGCACGGCCATCTTCACGACAACGACCCTCGAAGACATCGAGATCGAAGGCGATATGGCACTGGTGCGCAAGAAGTTCGACGGCAGCCTGAAGAAGTCGGATGGCGGCATCGACGTGATGAAGTGGCAGACACTTTATTACTGCCGCCTGCATGAAGGAAGCTGGAAGATCTGCGGCTTCACCGGCTATCTGCCGAACCCCATGGAATAGAGGCGACAGCATTGCGCATTTTCACGGCGGCCCTTGCGACCGAGACGAATACCTTCTCCCCTATCTGCGTCGACCGGCGCGCCTTCGAAGCCTCTCTTTATGCGCCGCCGGGCACACATCCGGAAACGCCGACGCTATGTTCCGCACCGATCACTGTGGGACGTCGTATCGCGGTGGAAAAGGGCTGGGAGGTGATCGAGGGCACCGCCACCTGGGCCGATCCGGCCGGTTTGGTCAATCGCCGTACCTATGAGGAACTGCGCGACGAAATTCTTGAGCAATTGCGCGCGGCAATGCCTGTCGATGCTGTCGTTCTCGGACTGCACGGCGCCATGGTTGCGGATGGTTACGAGGATACGGAAGGTGATTTCCTATCGCGCGTGCGCGGGATCGTCGGGCCGGATATCCTGGTCTGCGCCGAACTCGATCCGCACAGCCACCTTACGGCGAAGCGCCTCGCGGCCGCTGATTTCTTCGTCTATTTCAAGGAATTCCCGCATACGGATTTCGTCGATCGTGCCGAGGACCTCTGGCGGATCGCAATCGATACGCTAGAAGGCCGCGTGAAGCCGGTCATGTCGGTCTTCGACTGCCGCATGATCGATGTTTTTCCGACCTCGCGCGACCCCATGCGCTCTTTCGTCGACAAGATCATGGCAATGGAAAGGGCCGATGCCGATATCCTGTCGATTTCGGTCATTCATGGCTTTATGGCAGGCGATGTGCCGGAGATGGGTACGAAGCTGCTCGTCGTCACAGATAATAAGTCGGATAAAGGTTCTGCAATCGCCCGCGATCTCGGCGTGGAACTCTTCTCAAAGCGCGGCACCTTCATCATGCCGCAGATCGACGAGAAGCAGGCGGTAAGCGAGGCCATGGCCGCAGCTTCAGGTCCGGTCGTCATAGCCGATCTCTGGGACAATCCCGGCGGCGGCACGGCAGGCGACGCAACGGTCATCCTACAGGAATTGCTCGATTGCGGCGCTACCGACACGGCGATCGGCACGATCTGGGACCCGATGGCCGTACAGATCTGCATGGCGGCCGGCGAAGGCGCGAAAATCCCCCTGCGTTTCGGCGCCAAATCGGCACCGGGCACGGGCAATCCGATCGACGGTCTCGTCAAGATCGTTCGCCTGGTTCCGAATGCCGAAATGCGTTTCGGTGAGAGCTTCGCTCCCTTCGGCGATGCCGCACATATTCAGCTCGATGGCATCGATATCATCCTGAACTCGACGCGCGCGCAGAGCTTCGATCCGAGCCTGTTTTCCGTCATGGGCATCGACCCGACAACGAAGAAAATCCTGGTCATCAAATCGACCAATCATTTCTATGCGTCTTTCTCGAAGATCGCATCGCAGATCCTTTACTGCTCCGCAGGAACGCCTTATCCCAACAATCCGGCGCGCACGCCCTACCGCCGCGCGCGAAAGGATATCTGGCCGATGGTGGCGGACCCCTTTGCAGAAGAACGGAAAGACGCCTGACATGGCTCCGAGTATCGCTCACGACATCGCCTTGGAAATCAGCCCCAAGCCGGGCGACACGATCGACAGCCTCTCCACGCCACGCCCGATCATCGACGAAGACCGGCTGGCTGCGAATATTGCGCGCGTGCAGTCCTACATGGATGCGCACGGACTGAATTTCCGCCCGCACATTAAGACGCACAAGATTCCGGCCCTCGCACGCGCCCAGGTCGCCGCCGGCGCCAAGGGCATCAACTGCCAGAAGATCACAGAGGCGGAAGTCTTCGCCAATGCAGGTTTCGAAGATATCCTGATCACCTTCAATATCCTAGGGGCTGAGAAGCTCGCACGGCTTTCGGCTTTGAACGACCGTATATCCGGCCTCAAGGTCGTGGCCGACAGCACCGTGACGGTTGATGGACTTTCCGGCTGGTTCGCCGCCCGCAAGCCGCTGACCGTGCTGGTCGAATGCGATACCGGCGGCGCGCGCTGCGGCGTGCAATCGCCAGAGCAGGCGGCCGCTCTCGGCAAGCATATCGCCAGCAAGCCCGGTCTCGTCTTCGGTGGCTTGATGAGCTATCCGAAGCCGAGCAACGCCGCCGCGACGCAGGCTTTCCTCGTCGAAGCAGTAGCGCAGCTGAAGAATGATGGCATCGAATGCCCGATCGTCAGCAATGGCGGCACCCCAAGCCTTTTTGAGGCCCACCTCGTGACGGCCGCTACCGAGCATCGCGCCGGAACCTACATCTATAATGACCGCTCGATGGTGCGTGCGGGCCATTGCCGGGAAGAGGATTGCGCCATGCACATCCTTGCGACCGTCGTTTCCCGACCAACCGAAGACCGCGCCGTCATCGATGCCGGCTCGAAGGCTTTGACTTCCGACCTTCTCGGTTTTGCCGATTACGGTCAGGTGGTCGACTATCCCGATGCCGTCATCAAGGGGCTATCGGAAGAGCATGGTGTCATCGATCTGTCGAACTGCGCAGGCGCTCGTCCTGAGATCGGCGACAAGATCCGCATCATCCCGAACCACACCTGCGTCGTTTCCAATCTCTTCGACCAGATGGTGTTCCATCGCGATGGCGTCGTCACCCGCGTCGAAGAGGTAGCAGCTCGCGGTTTGGTCTGGTAGGACGATCCCTCACCCGCCTTCGTGGTTCGAGACGACCCTTTGGGCCTCCTCACCAAGGGGGCAGACTCTCCGCGCTGTAGCCCAGAACGGTAAGCCGTATCGAGGACCAGGTTTGCTCCATCCTCACCCTGAGCTTGTCGAAGGGCGAGGATAGCCAGCAACCACCTCTCCGTCAGGAAGCGGCCTGGTTCAGCAAGTCCATGTCGATTTCGGTCAGCTCCACCCGCCGCTCGAAAGCCTGGCCGTTTTCATCGAAGAGATGGCAATCGCCGAGGCGGATACCAGTCTTCAGGGGTGCGTCCATGCGGATGGCGGCGCTGCCGGGCAGCGTCGCACAGAAATTCTCGTCGATGCCATCAGCCGTGGCATAGGCGACCGTTTGGGCGCCGAGCCGCTCCACGACCGTCGGTACGATCGTGAGGGTCAGATCACCATCGCCAAGCTGGACATGCTCCGGCCGGATGCCGAGGGTCAATACCCTGCCGGCAAAGCCTGGACGCGGCGTGACGGGCAGCAAGGCCTTCTGGCCCTTGTAGTCCACCTCCACACCGGCATCGCTGACATTGGTACAAGTGACGGGCAGGAAGTTCATCTTGGGATTGCCGATGAAGCGGGCAACGAAGGTATTTGCCGGCTTGTGATAAAGCTCCAGCGGCGCACCGACCTGCGATATCTCGCCGGCGTTCAGCACAACGATGCGGTCGGCCATGGTCATGGCCTCGACCTGATCGTGTGTCACATAGATCATTGTTGCCTGCAACTGGCGGTGCAGCTTGGCGAGCTCGATGCGCATATCGGCACGCAGAGCTGCATCGAGGTTGGACAGCGGCTCGTCAAAGAGGAAGATCTTCGGCTCGCGCACGATCGCACGGCCGATGGCGACGCGCTGGCGCTGGCCGCCGGACAACTGACCCGGCTTTTCCTGAAGGCGTTTATCGAGGTGCAGGATGCGGGCGGCATTCTCGACCTTGGCCTTGAGCTTGTCCTCCGCCATCTTCTCCACCCGCAGCGGGAAGGCGATGTTTTCGAACACCGACATATGCGGATAGAGAGCATAGGACTGGAAGACCATGGCGATGCCGCGCTTGACGGGCGGCAGATCATTGACGCGCGCGCCATCGATCTTGATGTCGCCGCTGGTCACATCGTCGAGACCTGCGATCATGCGCAGCAAGGTCGACTTGCCACAGCCGGACGGACCGACAAAGACGATGAATTCACCGTCATTAACGTCGAGCTCGACGCCCTTGATGACCTCAAAATGACCGTAAGATTTTTTGACCTGATTAAGGTGCAGCTTTCCCAAACTCTGTCTCCGCGCGGCGCCGCCATGGGGCGGGCAGGGCTCCAAAGGCCGCGCGCATTGCGCGCGGCCCGGTGACTTGCAGGCTTACTTGTACTGCTCGAGATCGGCAGCGGCCTTCTTCAGCGCATCTGCCGGCTGAGCCTGACCGGTGACGACCGACTGGACCATGGAGATCATCACGTTCTGGAAGCCCTTGTAGTCCTTGAAGAGCGGCTCGGGACCACCATAGGCGATGCCGTCGATGAACGGCTTCCAGGAAGCATCCTTCTTGACGAACTCGTCAACCATCGGAGACGGGCGCAGTGGTGTGAGGCCTGCGCCACCCTGGAGTTCGTATTCTCCCTGCGGGCCGGGAGACGTGATGAACTTGGCGAATTCGATCGCCTTGTCCTCAACGCCGCTGCCCTTGAAGACGGCAAGGCTGTCGGTGATGAGCAGCGTGCCCTGACCCTTGGCCGAAGGACCGAGCGGCAGCGGTGCCACGCCCCAATTGATCTTTGTTTCCTTCAGACGAGCGGCGGCACCGGAGCCGGCCTGGATCATGCCGACCTTGCCATCGAGGAAGATGGCGCGCATTTCGTTCTGTTCGTAAGCGGTCGGCCCTTCGACCGAGTAGGGCGTGATGTCCTTGTAGGCCTGGAGAGCTGCCAGAACCTCGGGGCTATCGAGAACGATCTTATCGCCGTCGATGACCTTGCCGTTGTTGGTGTAAACCCAATGCAGGAACTGGTGCATGGTGTTATCGAAGGTCTTGGCCGAGAGGCCATAGCCCGGAATGCCGGTCTTTTCCTTGATCGCCTTGGCGTCGGCGATTTCTTCAGCCCAGGTGGTCGGCGGCTTTTCCGGATCAAGACCTGCCTTCTTGAAGAGATCCTTGTTCCAGTAGAGCGCCTTTGTCGAGAAGGCGATCGGTGTGCCCCACTGCTGCCCATCGAAGGTAACCGTCCCAACGATGCCCGGATAATAAGCCTTCTTCTCTTCGTCCGTCATCGGGATCGGAACGATCAGGTCGTTGTCAGCGAACTGCTTCAGCGTGCGCGAGCCGACATAAGCCATGGCAACCGGCGTGCCGGCTGCGGCGAGCGTGGTTGCCTTGTCCTGGCACTGCTCCCAACCGACGACCTCAGGCTTGACGGCCCAGCCCGGATTCTTGTCTTCCCACTGCTTGATGTACTTCACATGGATCGGATCGATGCTGTCGCCGCAATAGATCCAGCTGATTTCCTTGTCGGCGGCCTGGGCGTTTACGGCGCCAAGCACGGTGGAGCCGAGCAAAGCAAGGGCGAGAAGCCCCGTCTTGAAATGGAATGTCACGTTTAAGCTCCCGTTCTCTCTGGTGGTTGATTGATTTTATTGCTTCACCGCGCCAGCGGTCAAACCGCTGACGAGATACCGTTGCAGGAAGAAGATCACGACCAGAGCCGGCGCGATGCCGACGAAACTTGCGGCCATGAGTTCATTCCAGACGACCTCCTGCCGGCCGAAATAGGCAAAGAGCCCAACCGGCAGCGGCATGTATTCCGTCTTCGAATTGAAAGTAAGAGCATAGATGAACTGCTGCGCGTAAGCCTCGATGAACGAGGAAATCGCAACAACGACGATGCCGGGCATGGCGATCGGCAGGATGACGCGGCGGAGCGTATAGAACTGGCTCGCACCATCCACATAGGCTGCCTCATCCAGCTCGCGCGGGATGCGGCGGATATAGGTGTGCAGCAGCCAGATTCCCGTTGGAATGATGAAGGCCACTCCCGGCACGATCATGGCGAAATAGGTGTTCAGCACGCCGAAGGAACGCATGAGCCGGAACAGCGGGATCAGCAATACGGCACCGGAAAACATCTTGACCGCGAGAAACGCGCCAAGCAGCAGGCCGGAACCCTTGAACTCGAAACGCGCGAAGGCATAGGCGGCCGGCACGACCAGGATCAGGACGATGATGGTGATCGTGCCGGAAACGAGGAATGAGTTGAAGATATACCAGCCGAAACCCGGCACGCTCGTCCACATCGTGCGATAGGCCGTGAACGAACCGTTCTCGGGGATGAAGCGGTAAGGCGACGAGAAGAGCTGGCTCAGCGGCTTCAGCGAAACCAGGAACCCTTCGATGAAAGGCGCCAGCACGAAAGTGAGAAACAGCAGGATTCCGGCATAGATGCCGATCAGCTCATACCATTTGTAGCGATGGATCATCGAAGGGTGGCTCATCGCTGCTTGGCTCCCGTTGAAAAGCGGCTCGTCAGGCGGAAATAGGCAAGGCAGAAGAGCGACAGGAAGATGCAGATCAGCACCGCACGCGCAGCACCCTCGCCATATTTGTAAGACCCGATCGCCGTTCGGTAGGTGTCGATGATCATCGTCGTCGTTTCGCCGTTCGGACCGCCGCGGGTCAAAATCCAGATGATGTCGAAGGAATTGAAGGTCGAGATCAGCGAGAGCATCGACATGGTGACCAGAGACGGCACCAGCAGCGGCAGCGTGATGCGGCGAAAGCGATAGAAGCGGCCGGCGCCATCCGTCCACGCCGCCTCATAAAGATCATGCGGAATTGCCTGCATGGCCGCCAGCATGTAAAGAGTGACCATCGGCACGCCGATCCAGACGTCGGTGACGATCGTCGCCCAGAAGGCCGAGCTTCCATAGGCAAGGAACGCGACGGGACCATCGACGATGCCGAAGCGCTGCAGCAGGCCAGATATCATGCCGAACTGGCCATTATACATCCAGCCCCACATGAAGATGCCGATCGCCATCGGCACGATCCAGGGCGGCATGGTCAGCACTCGGAAGAGCGCGCGGCCCGGAACGGCCGAGTTCAAGAGTGCGGCGCCGAGAGTGCCGATGATCATCTTGATCGACACAGAGAAGAAGGTCCAGATGAAGGTGCGGACGATGACGCTTGCGAAAGTGTCGTTGAAGATCTTCGCATAGTTCTCGAAGCCAACCCAATTCGTCACCTTCTTCAACGATGCATCGGTGAAGGACAGGATTATGGTGTCGACCAGCGGATAGGCGACGATGACGGTGACGTAAAGGAGAGCCGGAAAAAGAAGGAGCCAGGCGAAGATGACCGTGCCGCGTTGAACACCCATCCTGCGCCCCTCCCTAGGCGGCTCTTGAATGAAGCGCTTCGTCGAACTCGTCCCAGATCGGCCGGAGATCGACGACGGTCTTCTTCATGCGGGCCTCGTCCATTGAGAGCGCGAGAATGCCGGCTTCCAGCGCATTCTGGGTCGACACCGGCAGATGCAGGCCCGTCTTGACGTGCGCGATAATATCGGCGGCCATCTGTTCGTCGGCCCCATAGTGCTGCGAAAGCGTGGTGGCCGCGTAGGTCTTCTCGATCACCTTCTTGCCGGTCAGCATCTCATGGACATTGAAATAACCGCGGATGAAATCGCCCTCGGCCATGCCGCGCGAGCCCATGATGGCGAAACGGCGGAACTGGTCAGGCACGTTGAGATTGGTGTGGAAGTTCATGCCGACACCATTGGCATACTCAATGATCGCGACCTGATAGTCTATGATGTCACCGTCGCTGTCGAAGACCTTGTCAGACCCCATCCAACCGCTCGGCTTGCGATGGAAGAGCTCGAGATCGTTGATGCCTTCCCGCGCGGGATCGTTTTCCGGAATGAAGCTCTTGCGGCCGCCAAAGCTTGCGACCCGCTCCGGCCGCGCGCCAACCACGCCATTATAGAGATCGAGGTCGTGGCAGCATTTTTCCAGCATGAAGCTGCCGGAATAATGTTCGTATCGGCGCCAGTCACGCATGAAGAAGGCGCCGTGATAGGGTTCGATATGCTCGGCAGCCTCGATGGAAACGACATGGCCGAGCTTCCCCTCGGCCTGGGCGGCCAGGAGATCGCGATACATCGGCGAATAGCGCAGCACGAGGCCGACATTCAGGCGCTCATGGCCGAATTTGGCCATAAGGCGGGCAAGCTCGATGCTATCCTTGATGGTCGTGACGATCGGCTTTTCGCAGAAGATTTTGAGGCCGGCCTCGAGGCCGATGCGGATGTGATCGAGATGCATGTGGTTCGGCGAACCGATCATCAAGAGGTCGATCTTTTCGTTGGCGATCAGATCCTGGGGTGTTGCATAGGCCTTTCCGGCTGAGATGCCCTTTTCGAGCAAACCGGGCAGGCCCGCGGGTTCCGGATCGACATATCCTGCAATCTCGAAGCTCTCGTCGATCGCCTTGAAGACATAGCCCAGATAGCCTAGGCGGAATCCCAGCCCAATGATTCCAACGCGCATGCTTTTATGTTCCCATTACGTAATTTATTTTCGTAACCTTGGGGCAAATTTTCGCATTCGTCAACGACGTTCGCGCATTTAACCAAAAACATGAAATTTATTTTCAGACCACCAACAAAACCTACCGACGCGAACATCAAGCCACGCTCGCCTTGATTGCGCTGCTGCTTAATTCGGCAGAATGCCTACGACTTATCTATCCGGCCCGTTATATTGCCAATATTGGTAGTTCGGCTTTCTGGTGCTGCTGGAAATGACGCCATTCTGATCGCAAACGTAACCGAGGCGCGGCAAGCCGCGGTAGAACGGACCTTCGTGAAAATAATCGGCGTACACGGTGGCGGTGCGACATTGAAACTTCTCGTCATCAGCCATTTTCGGCGCAGTAACTCCCGGAAGGTCCTTGTAAGGATAGACGGGAGCTACATATGGCTTGGGGAGGAGCGGATTGTCGGCAAGTGCGGCCGCCGGCATCAAGACCGCAAGGGACAGGGCAGCAATGGCGATTTTCGACTTGATCCACATATACTGCTACGCTCCTTTACAAATGCGAGCGCAACGACCACACGCCGCATATCACAGATATAATGGGGCTGGGGTCATGCGCCAACGGGTTCCCCGATCAAAATCATGCGCACGGGATGGTTTCCGCATCGCCGACGCGGGCCATTCACGCTACGTTACACCAAAAAAAATGCTTTTATCTGCAAATACAATGCAGGCGTGTGCAAGCGATTTGCGACAAGTCATAAGCATGTTATATAGTATGAAAATTGTCATCCTGGTTGTTGTCGGCGCGATTTCTGTTTGAAGGAGTAACAGTCATTCTCGAACAGATTAATCGTATCCCGCCTCTTGTTGACCCGGAGATTGCTGACGATGCCGCTCAGCAGGTTTCCATTTATGTCATCAATCTTGATCGCTCGCGTGATCGCTGGGAACGACTGTGCAACCAGGCCGTCGAATATGATCTGCATATCACGCGCGTTCCTGCCGTCGACGGACGTGTCGTCGCGGAGGCAGACCGCGTCGATTTTTATCCGCATTCGTTCATCTATCACAACGGCCGCAAGCTCCTGCCGGGAGAGTACGGATGCTACCGCAGCCATCTGATTGCGCTGGAGCAATTCGTCGCAAGCGGCGACAAGATGGCGATCATCATGGAAGACGACGTCGAGCTCAACGAGAAGCTTATCCCGCGTGCAATCGCAGCGATGGAAAGCGTCCAGGGGGCGCGTCTCGTCAAGCTCGTCAACCATCGCCTTGTCGGCTTCAAGCCGATCTGCGAAACCAGCGAAAACGATGTCGTCGGTCGCTGCATGCATGGTCCGCAGGGATCGGCTGCCTGTTATATCGTCAACCGCAAGGCGGCCAAGAAGCTGCTGACGACGCTGAGGCCCATGCTTCTTCCCTACGACGTCGCCTTGGAACGCGGCTGGTCAACCGGCGTCGAGACATTCACGACCTTTGAAAATCTGGTCGATTTCAGCCCGCACCGCGCCCACACCACGATCGGCAAACGCGTGCATTACCGCGCGGTAAAGCGGCATCCGCTGTTGCGGCTCACGGCACATTGGTTCCGCACCTGCGATCAAGTGCGCCGCTGGTACTACGCCGTCGCGATGAAGCAGTAGCTGCGGCAAAGCTGCGAGGCCAAGCCCGAAAGCATTAAAAGACGCCGGTGTCGTGACAGGACATGCGCCTATAGCTGTGCAACGTTATCAAGGTTGGGCTGATCGACCGTCAGATCCGTCTCGCGCTCGCGATAGACCAGATCAACCACTTCGCTGCTCGGCGCATAGCCGGAAACGAGCTTCTGCAGCAGGGCTTTCGCCAAGGGAATGTCGTTTTCATCCAGTGCCGCCTCGAGTGCGGCGAGCCGCTTCGACAGCTCCGGCCAGGGCAGGAAATCCTCCTTGGCCTGCATGATGCGCGGATGGCTGGTCGGCTGCGGGTTGTCGCCGATCAACAGTTCCTCAAAAAGCTTCTCGCCCGGTCGAAGGCCGGTGATTTCAAGCTCGATATCGCCATCCGGCTCGTCCTGGTCCCGCACAGTCAGACCGGACAATTCCACCATTCGCCGCGCGAGATCGGCAATGCGTACCGGTTCGCCCATGTCGAGCAGGAAGACATCGCCGCCGCCCGACATCGCGCCCGCCTGGATCACAAGCTGCGACGCCTCGGGAATGGTCATGAAATAGCGGGTGATATCGGGATGCGTCAGCGTGATCGGGCCGCCGTCGCGGATCTGCTGGCGAAAAAGCGGCACGACCGAACCGGATGAGCCGAGCACGTTGCCAAAACGCACCATGGCGAAATTGGTACTGTCGGTGCCGGGCTTGCGATCTGC
Organism: Martinezella dioscoreae; assembly: GCF_009176305.1. GTDB lineage: Bacteria > Pseudomonadota > Alphaproteobacteria > Rhizobiales > Rhizobiaceae > Rhizobium > Rhizobium dioscoreae. The sequence goes on from NZ_BLAJ01000003.1 coordinate 1,098,284, forward strand.
ATCCATCGCCTGCAGCACCATTTCCGCCAACCGCTTGCTGGCGCCCATGATGTTGGTCGGACGCACGGCCTTATCGGTGCTGATGAGGACGAAATTTTCGACACCATGATCGCGCGCAGCTTCGGCCGCTATCTGCGTTCCCTGCACATTGTTGCGAATGCCTTCGACGGGATTGTATTCGACGAGCGGCACATGCTTGTACGCAGCGGCATGATAGACGGTCTTCGGCCGCCAGGCCTGCATGATCTGCCTGATTCGCTGGCCATCGCGGACGGAAGCCAGGAAGGGAATGATGCGCACATCGGCGGCGTGGCCGGCGGAGGCGGCCGCCTTCTCCAGCTCGCCATGAATGGCATAAAGGGCGAACTCGCTCTGTTCGATCAGCAACAGGGAGGACGGACCGTTCTTCAGGATCTGGCGGCAGAGTTCGCTGCCGATCGAGCCGCCGGCACCGGTGACCATGACGACCTTGCCGCGAATGTTCTTCTCGATCAGACCGCGATCGGGAGCGATCACGTTGCGGCCGAGCAGATCCTCGATATCAAGCTCGCGCAGATCCGAAACCGCGACGCGGCCCTGCGCGAGCGCCGTCAGATCTGGCATGGTCCGTACGGTGACGCGAGCTTTGCGCATGTCTTCGAGGATTTCGTTGCGCCGCTGTCGCGTGGCATTCGGCAGAGCGAGCAAGACGCCCTTGATCTCGCCTGAGACTACGAGCGCCGGCAGATCGGCCGGATCGTAGATCGGCAGCCCGCCCATAATGCTGCCATGCAGGTTGCGATCGTCATCGAGATAGCCGACGACGTTCAGCTCCGCGCTGTTGGCAAGCGCACCCGCAAGCTGACGCCCTGAAGCACCGGCGCCGTAGACCAGCACCTTGGCAAGCTGATTGCGATTGAGAAGGCGCTGATAGGCGTTGCCAAGCCAGTAGCGTGTCCACATGCGCGACAGGCCGATCGCGATCAGCAGCAGCAAGGGCTGCAATATGCCGACGGTGCGCGGCACGCCCGGCACGCTGATGGCGGTAAAGATCGTCATGAAGGCGAGCGCATAGATCGCCACCGCCTTGACGACCGTCACGAACGCCGAAAGGCCGGCATAGCGGAAGATGGCGCGGTAAAGGCCGAGGACGATGAAGATCGGAATGGCGAGCAGAAGGGAGACGATCGCCGGCAGCCACTCGACGCCTTCGAGGATGACCCAATCGTCAAGGCGAAGACAATAGGCAAACCAGACCGTCAGCACACACAAGCTGGCATCGACCAGCAGCGCAAGCGCGCGCTTGGTGGAGCGCGGCAACGCCAGAAACGGCAGAACGAGTTTATCCGCGGGCACCATCGATCAGCTTTCCCTGGCGCCAGTCATCGGAGCAACGCACCGCTTTTCTCGCATAGATTGTCTCACAAAGTATCGCACAACGCTTAATGACCGTATCGCGCTTCCATTAGCAAGACCCAATCATCCCCAGCGCCGATTTACATTTAGAACAGTCGACGCGCAATTGCATCCTCAATGCTGAAAAAGGCGGCCGATGCGAAAGGGTAAGACGATGGTCACTTGCCGAAATAGCCGCGGATGACGGGATGCCGAAACAGGCCGAGGAGAACGGCAAACGCCATGCCAAGACCGGCACCAAAGATTGCGCCGGCGATCAGCCCGGCCACCATCATCACCTTGCGGCTCGGCCCATCCGCCTTCAGTGGCGGTTCCGCCTCCGAGATCACGCGAATATTGCTCTGCGAGAGGTCCTGGGCATCGCTCGCCTGGCCGGACCGTTTCAGCAGTGATTCATAGAGATTGCGAGCCGCGGTCGCCTTGCGCTGCAGCTCGTTCAGGCCGACAAGCTTGCCTGAGGTATTGACCTGCGAGGCCTTCTGTACTGCCAGTTCCTTGGCGATATCCTGCTCGGCCTTCTGTGCCTGCTCATAATCGGCGCGGGCCGAGGTCATCTGCCGCTGCAGCTCCGCGCGGATTTCGGCGGCGAGGCTATCCAGTGACGATTTCGCGGCGAGCAGGCGCGGATGGCGGGCGCCGAGCTGGCTTTGAAGGCTGCCGACATTGGCGGCCATCGTCGCATATTGCTGCCGCAGGCTGCTCAATGCCGTCGATGTCACCCCTGCGGACGGATTGTTGGAGACCACATCTTCAAAGCTGAGCTTGCCGGCAGCGTCCGCGCGGGCTCTTGCCTCGATCGTTTTCTGCTGGGCCGTTACCAATAGGTCGTTCAGAGCGGTCAGACGTTTGTCGGAGATCAGATTGCCCTCGACGGCCACCATGTCGTTGTCGGCGCGATAGGTTTCGACGGCCTTTTCGGCTGACAGTACCTGCTGGCGCAGATCCTCCAGGCGGGAATCGAGCGCCGTATTGCTGTTCTTGTAGGTGCTCGCAGCCGCCTTGCTCTCTTCCTCCATGAAGGAGGTCACAAGCTGGTTGGCGATCTCGGCCGATTTTTGAGGATCGCTCGTCGTCACCTTGGCATTGACGACGTAGGTGCTGGATTCGCGGGCGATCTGCACGGCTTTCGCCAAGGCGGCGGTGGCCACATATTTTGCCGCCTCGCCAGTGGCGCCACCATTGAATTTCGGATCCTGATCGAGCTTCAGCGCATCGACGACGCGCCCTAGCACCTTGCCGGAAGACAGGATCTGCGTCTGGCTGTCGATCATCGTCGTGATCAATTCCGGTGGCGTCGGCGCCTGCTGGGCGGAATCGGAGCCTCCGACCGGCCGAGGGTCGAAATAGAGGCTGGTCTCGGCGGTGAATTTCTGCGGAATAAGGGGAATGACCGCTCCGCCCAGAACGGCGCCGGCGCCTGCCAGGGCAAGAACAACGAACTTCTTCGCCCAGATCGAAGCGATGGCCGATCGAAGATCAAGCAAAGGCAATTTTGCCGCCGGTATCGATGCCGTCGGAGCAGCGACAGATGCCGGTACAACCGCAACCTGCTCGACAGTAGGCACCGCAGCGGTGACAACCGGCTCGGAAACGGAGCGGGGGGCCACCGGCTCCTCAACATCGGATCGCTTCGGCGGACTTTGCGGAACGGCGGCATCCGGAATGGGCGCCTCAAGCTCTTCGGAATGTGCCATGGGCTCAGCAGCGGCGACGAAATCCCGAGGGCGCAAGACAGGACTGCGCAAGCGCATACCGTCGCGCCGTATGTCAGACGGCTCGGTATCGCGCCAACCCGCAAGTCGGTCCGATCTCTTGCTTCGTTCCATTGAGCTCATGGCAGACTTTCAATGCTCCGCAGACGCATTCCACGCAGCAGGTGCCGGAAGTTTAGAAACGTTTGGCTAACGGAACATTAAGGACGCTCTCAGGAAATCGCGGGGCGGGCGCTCGCATGATCCATCCCTTCATCATTGCTCAACACCATCATCCCTATGAAAAGCCACACGCGCACGGAAGGCAGGGCCATGCAATGACCGCATCGATGACGAAAACTCTGCGACGCCTGCTGGCCGCCACAGTCATGCTCGCTTTCACGGCGCAGGCGGAGAGCCCCCTCGCGGCGCAGCAACTATGCTATCGCGGCGTCAATCTGTCCGGCGCGGAATATGGCGAGCGCGGCGGGGTCGTGAATGTGAATTACACCTATCCGTCCGAACAGACCGTGCGCTATTTCGCAGAAAAAGGCATGAATACGATCCGCCTTCCCTTCCGGTGGGAACGGCTGCAGCCCGTGCTCGGAGCACCTCTCGATGGCGACGAACTGCAGCGGCTGAAGGATGCCGTCGATCTCATCCAGAAGCATGGAATGACAGTCGTTCTCGATCCCCACAATTACGCCTATTACGACAAGACGCAGCTCAAGCAGGCTCCCGCGACCGATCTTGCTTTCGGCGATTTCTGGGCGCGGCTTGCGGTGGAGTTCTCCAATCGAAAGGGCGTCGCCTTCGGCCTGATGAACGAGCCCCACGATATCAAGGCTCCCGATTGGCTCGAACTTGCCAACACCGCCATCCGCAGCATCCGAACCATCGGCGCGCGCAATCTCATTCTCGTGCCCGGCACGAACTGGACGGGGGCGCATAGCTGGTCGGCCGACGTTCTGGGCGGCGGCGCCAATGGCACGGTCATGCTCGGCGTCAAGGACCCGATCGATTTCTACGCCTTCGAATTCCACCAATATCTGGATTCGGACAGTTCGGGCACGCACCCGGTCTGCGACGGCACCGACAAAGCCGTGAAGGGCATGAACGACGTTACCGACTGGCTGCGCAAGAACGGGAAGCGCGGATTCCTCGGTGAATTCGGCGTCGCCGCCAATGATGGTTGCCTCTACGGTCTCAAGCAGGTTCTCGACATCATGAACGCCAACAGCGACGTGTGGCTCGGCTGGACCTATTGGGCCGCCGGCGACTGGTGGCCGCCAGAGGAGCCGCTCAACGTCCAGCCGCACAACGGCCGCGAAAAGCCGCAGATGAAGGTTCTTACTGAAGGGCTTAATCGAAAAGTGTCACTGGCGGCCTCATGCGCGTTGGTCAAGCCGGCGAAATGACCATTGACGGGCAGCCGGCTCTTTGTCGCGAATCATCAGCCTGATATGCTGCCGCCGCCAGTGAAGACGTCACCACTCCGGATATCTGATGCAACGTTCAGGCGAAAAGCAGCCGATCAATTTCGTCATTCTCACGATTTCGCTGCTGGCGGTCTGCTATAACTGCATCCTTGCCTTTATCAATCACAATATTACGCCGCTGACGCCAAGTTCCGTCGTGCTGTCCGAGGTGCTGCTGCAGGTCGCCGCCTTCACCTACCTGCTGACGAAGGGCATATATGAAGAGGACATAGCACCGCTCCTTTATCTGCTGCTGACCATCGTACTGACGGTTTTCGTCATCGCCATCAACAAGCAGGCCTATATCGATCATCTCCGCAACGTGATGATCATCTTCGCTTTTTCGATCATGGGGCGGCTTGCCAACGAGCGCACCGTCAAGCTTGCCTTCAAGATTTCATGCTTCATCGTGCTTGCCGTGCTTGTCCTGGAAATCGTGTCGGTCAAGGAATATGTCGCGCTGTTCCATCCGGCCGAATATTTCCAGAATACGCGTGGGGTGCCGCCGGCGACCTATAGCGATATCGGCCTGTTTCGCGGCGCGCTTGGATTCGAGGGCCGGTTCTCTTTCGGCCTGATCGACCACCGATCGTCCTCCATCTTCCTGGAGCAGGTCTCGCTTGCCAATTTCTGCGGCGTGATGGTGCTGTATCTGATCAGCTTCTCCAATCGTCTCGGTTTGCTGGACCGGCTGCTGTTTTTCTCGACGGTCGTGCTGATCCTGCTGACGAACGACACACGCACGATGCTGATCTTCAGCCTCATCTGCGTTGCGGGCTATTTCATCTATCCATGGCTCCCGAAGACGCTCGACCTGCTGACGATGCCCGGCATCATCGTTGTCGGCTTCGTCATTCACGCGCTCGAGCCGAGCGTGACGGGCGATAATTTCGTCGGGCGCATCAATGGCACGGTCAAAGCCTTCCTCGGCATGGACCTGCAGAGCACGATCGGGCTGCAGCTCGATCAGGTCGGCATCTTTTTCGACAGCGGATATGTCTACATCATCTATGGCGCCACCATCTTCGGCCTGATTCTGTTCTGGCTCTACGCCTCGCTCTATCCGGGCGGCGAAACGGTCAATCAGCGACGCCTTGGCCATGCGCTTTCCCTCTTCCTGTTCCTCAATCTGATGATCGGCTCCACAGCCATCTTCTCCATGAAGACGGCCGGACTGGTCTGGCTTCTTGTGGGATTCCTGAAATTCAACGAGGGAAGTCTGGCGAAACCACCGCAAAAGCTTTCGCTGGCAACCGGCGGCTGAGGCGGGGATACGCCGTTCGAAGACGCAACGGGAACGACTTTTTGCCCGTCATCCTGCCTAAATATCCGTCGAAACATGGCTGGGGGGAGGTATTTCCCAGACCTCCGATTTCATCTAAGCAGGCGGACATCCTCGGGATAGAAGAGATAAAGA
>NZ_BLAJ01000004.1 GCF_009176305.1 Martinezella dioscoreae
CCCCACGCTCCAAAAGGTGGTTGATGCGCCGCGGCCTTGAACGGCCTTGGCTATGATTGATCGGTCAGATGTCTCAGTCCTGCCTCAGTCGGGCGAGCACTGCATCAAATTCGGTTTCTCCCCGCCGCGCGGTCGCGACGATGCGGCCCTTCTCAAGAATAATGATCCGGTCGGCGATCTCGGCTTCACGGCGAATATGCGTGGCGATCATCAGTGAACGGCCGCGGCTGCGGTCGGCGATGCGGTGCATGACATCACGTCCGGTTTCGCGGTCGAGGCCTTCCGTCGGCTCATCGAGAAGCCAGAGCGGCGTATCGCGCAACAGGAGCCTTGCGAGCGCCAGGCGACGGGATTGCCCGCCGGATAAGCCAAGCCCGCTTTCGCCGAGGCGCGTGGAAAGGCCTTTGGGTAGGGCCTGCACGTCTGGCAGGAGGCCGGCATCCGCAAGCGCCGCGTAGAGCATCTCATCGTCTGCGTCCGGGGCAGCAAGGCGCAAATTATCTCGCAGACTGTCTTGGAACAGCTCCGTGCGTTGGGGGAGCATTGTCGCCGGAACGGTTTCGACCACGCCGCGTTCGATGGCGAGTTCGCCGGCTAGGATGGCAAGCAGCGTCGACTTTCCGGCTCCGCTCGGGCCTATCACCGCGAGATGCTCGCCCAGTGTCAGGGAAAGCGCGAGATCTTCAAGCGAAGCCACCGCCGCTGCGTCATACCGTGCGGATATGCCGGAGAGCCGAACGGCCAAGCCCGCGGGCGGCATCTGATGCGCGGGGGCCCGGGCAACCTGTTCCAGACGCGGTGAAATGCGACGGGCAGCAAGCATGGTGCGGCCGAGTTCCAGCGCCCCACGGCGCAGCGCTGCAAAGGGTTCGAGCGCTGCAAGGGCCACCAGCAGGCCGAGAGCGGCAATCGGCGCACCGATAAGGCCGCGTTCTGCCAGGGCGGTGAGCGCCAGCAAAGTGCCGGACAGCAACGCGGCCGAGGCGAAGCCGAAGCCGGCGACAACACCGCTTTCGATCCGGTTCAGCGTATCATCTGCCTTTCGTAAACGATAATCGGCGACAGCGAGCGCCGCGCATTGTGTCTCCAATCTCCCGGCCATGAGGAGTTCGGTCTGTCCGGCGACGAGATCGATGGCACGCGAGCGCAGTGCTTCTATGGCGCGCGCCCGCTGTCGCGCCGGTTTCAGCGCCAGGCGTCCCGCAAGGGCCGGAATGCCAAGACCGGCAGCGACAAGCCATAGGCCAACGAGCAGCCCGAACGGGACCGAGAGCAGCATCAACGCGATGCTGACCGCCAGGGCGGAGACGATGGCGACGGTAGCCGGCACCAGAACGCGCAAATAGAGGGAGTCGAGCGCATCGATGTCCGCCGTCAGCCGGAAAAGCAGCTTGGCAGGCCTCTGCATCAAAATCGTTGCCGCCCCAGGTGCTGCCCAACCGCGAAACAGATTTTCGCGAAGAGCGGCAAGAACGCCGAGCGTCGCGTCATGGGTCGTCAGCCGCTCGCCGTAGCGCGCGCCAGTGCGAAGGATCGCCAACAGCCTGATGCCGGCGGACGGGGCAAAGACATCAAAGGTAATGGCCGTCGCCGTCAGGCCGGCAAGCGACGTCGCCGTGATGAACCAACCCGAGAGCCCGAGCAGGGCGATGCCAGCGAGCACGGTGAGGGCCGACAGCAGCGCGCCGAGCAACAATACGCGTCCCCGCGCTGCCAGGAAAAGCCGACAGATGGGATAAAGAGTGGAGAATGTCGACGTCATGCGGCTTCCTCCCGGACCGATGCGTCGATATGGATTACCCGACCCATTCTTGCGGCCAGAACGGGGTCATGTGTGGCGACAACGAGTGTCCGCCCGCGAGCAATTGCCAATAACGCATCGGTGACTTCACGTGCGGTTTCGGTATCGAGATGTGCGGTCGGCTCGTCCGCGAGAATGATGTCAACATGCGGGGCCGCGGCGGCACGGGCAATCGCTAGCCGGAGGGCCTCGCCGCCGGACAGACCCGCCCCACCTTCGCCGATGGACGTGGCGCCGCGCTGGGTCACAATTCGCCGTAGATGGGCAAGGTCAATCGCTTGTTGTACCGCGCGCGGGCTGACTTCGGGGCGGCCGAGCGTGATGTTGCCGGTCATCGTGCCGGCAAAAATATGCGGCCGCTGCCCGATCCAGGCCATGCGCCGTCGGACCGCGGACGCGGAAATATCATCAAGCCGCCGCCCGCCGACGTGGATCATTCCACTCTGCGAAGGAACGAGACCGGCAATCATCGACAGCATGGTCGTCTTGCCAGCACCGCTTTCTCCCAGGAGAGCCACATGCTCACCGGCTGCGATCGTTAGGCCGAAATCATGGAAAACAGGCGTTTGTTCGGGCCGGTGCCGGAAACAGAGCCGACTGATATTGATTGAAGGCAATGTATGCTCGCGGCTGGTTTCCTCCACCTTTTCATCGCGCCGGCCCGGCAACCTCGTGCCAGCGCCGGATAGGGCGTCTAGAGCTTCCAGGGCTGCCTCTCCGGCCGCCCGGTCGTGCCAGACCGCCGACAGCTCTCGCAGAGGTTCGAAGAAGCTCGGAGCCAGCAGGAGAATGAACAGACCTTGGGTCAGGCTCAATCTGCCGAACCAGGTGCCGACATCGAGCGCGCCGAGCATATTGAAGCCGACATAGACGGCCATTGCGGCAACGCCCAGCGCGGCGAACAGCTCAAGCACCGCGGAAGATAGGAAGGCGATCCTCAGCACCGCCATGGTGCGCATCTTGAGCTGTTCTGCATCGGCCCGCAATCGCAAGGCGGTGAGATCGACGGCGCCGAGCGCGCGAATAGTGGCAAGGCCGCGCAGCCGGTCGAGGAGAAAAGCATTGAGTCCGCCGGTCTCGGCCAGTTGCTGTTCGCTTGACGCCTTGGCTCGCCAGCCGATCAGGGCCATGAACACGGGGATCAGTGGTGCCGTAAGGAGCAGAGCGAGGGCCGCTATCCAGGAGACCAACGCAACACAGATGAGGATGGCCGGTGGGACGGCACTTGCTTTCAGTCGCGCCGGCCGGAAGCGAGCAAGATAGGGCACGATGGCTTCAGCCTGCTCGGCGATCAGGCTGGCTGCGAGACCGGACGCTGGACGATCGCTGTCCAGTGGCGATCGGGCGGCGAGTGCCGCAACTGCAATATCGCGCCGCCGGCTCAGTTCTGCGCGCGCGGCTCGAAAAGCCAAACGTCCGCCCAAGGCATCGAGTCCGGCACGCAAGGTGCCAAGAAGAAAGACGAGCAGCACACTTACCGCCGTTGCCATCATGCTATGCCTGTCAGCGATCACGCCTATTCCACTGGCAAGCAAGGCTGCTTGAGGAATCCAGAGGAGTGACGCCAGCGTTTGCACGAGAGCGGCCCGTGACAATTTGGCACGCATTGTCCTTGGCGACCGGTCTTTTGTGGAAGACGGTGGGATTGAGCTGTAGGTGCGGTCGGTCTCCGCCTCTCGTCTGACTTGCGATCCCGTATTGAAGAATGCGGTGGTCATCGTGCCTGCCTCTTGTCGATGGGGTTGGCGCTCATGCGCGTGCCCTCGAGTAAACGGCGGGCGTCTTAGCTGCCTCGACAAGCCCGAGATGACTGGGAAAGGATTGGACGAGAGGCGCAGGGCTCATGGTGATTTCCGTCGCTTTAGTGCCTTTAGACGATTCTAAAACGCACTTCATCCGGTGCGAGATTTTTGGGTTGTCTGACCGTCTGCACGGTGAACTTGACGTTTAGTAACCTGCCCGTGACGCTTCAGCTTTGACCTAGGTCAACTTCGAGAAACTATGACAGACGGGTCTTGCTAGGCACGGTCTCCGTCGGTGCGGGAAACGTTTGGTCGTCATCAGCAGCCGATTTTGGGTGACCGAGGAATCCAGACGGCGGCCAAGGCAGGGCGTCGAGCTATTCGTTCGCCGCCCCTCCATGTCGTCTTTCTTGCGCCTATAGAGATTGCGTTGTTCAGACCGCCGGCATGGCAACGCCGAGATAGGGATCGATCCATGTGATCTGGTCGGTAACGGACTTGACGCCTGGCACGTTCTCCGCCGCCACCTTGGCGGCCAGTCGCTCTCTTTCGTCGAAGATTGTACCCGACAATTCGACGACGCCGTTGTGAACACTGACTTTTATGAAGCCATTCTGGCTCCAGTCCTGATGGGACAGCTCGGCAATGACGGCCTCGGCGATCTGATCGTCGCTGGCTTGTCCCTTCTCCTTTGGCAGCATGTTGGCCAGCGCGCGCAAGAGGTCTGATCGGCAGGCCATTCCGATTACTTTGCCTTGTACGACGACGGGCAAGCGCTTGACCCCATGCTTTTCCATCAGGTCGACGGCAACCGAGAGCGAGGCATTGGGAGCAATAGTGACAACTTCCGACGTCATCACTTCCTCAATGCTGCGGCCATGCGAAAGAACATATTCGTCAGCGAGCTTGCCGGGGCTGGTTAGAAACTCGAGCAGCCAGGGTCGCTTGCGCTCCGTCTGCAATTCCGAGCGGCGAAGGAAATCGCCCTCGCTGACAATGCCGACAATATTTCCGCCGGCATCAACGACTGGAAGACCGCTGATGTGACGGTCGAGCATGATCGTCGCCGCATCCACAACGGATGTTTTGGGGCTTACGGTGATAGCTGGTGCGTTCATGATTTCTTGAATGAGCATGGTCTTCTCCGGCGATGGATTTGGTTTGCGGTGCCGATAGGGGTTGGGTTGTTCCATGCCGACAAGGTTACACAGCGCACGATTGCCACGCTTTGATCGACATCAAACGAGCGACGCTAGTAGCGATCATCGGCAAGCCGTTTTGTGCGACATTGAAGCGTCTGTTTGAGAGATACCCGGTAACTTCGATTGACCAAGGCTGGAGAGCTCCACTAGAAGCCTATTGTGGAACGAGCATCATCCCGGCTGCGACCGCCATCAAGGCGACCGTGCCCCAGCCGATGCATACGGCCCCTTTCCCGATTGTGTATGGACCCATGATCTTGCGGTTTGCCGCCAGCAGCAGAATGACGGCAATGAGCGGGACGGCGAGCAGACCATTGATCACAGCGCTCCAGAACAATGCGTTCATCGGAGTGATCGGCGAATACTGAATGATCAGCGCCAGCAGCACACTTATGGCGATCACGCCGTAAAAGCCCCGAGCGTCATTTGGACTGCGTTCCAGGCCGAATTTCCATCCCATGGCCTCGGCAAGTGCATAGCCGGCCGAGCCCGCGAGAACGGGCACGCCGATGAGACCGACGCCCAGTATTCCGAGCGCGAAGATAAGTGCGGCAAAGGGTCCGGCTAGCGGCCGCAGCGCGCTTGCTGCTTGCGCGGCGGTGTCGATCTGCGTGATGCCGGCGACATTGAGCGTCACGGCGGTCGCCAATATGATGAAGAAAGCCGTGAGATTGGAGTAGAGCATGCCACTCCATGTATCCCAGCCAATACGACGAAGTTCCTTGGGAGCTGTCGCACTGTCTCTGGACAAAGGCACTGAACCGGGAGCGGCATTCATCTCCTCCACCTCTTCCGATGCCTGCCAGAAAAAGAGGTAAGGACTGATCGTCGTACCGAAGACGCCGACGACGACCGCGGCATAGGTCGACGTCGGAGTGATCCTTGGCCAAATCGTCCTCAAGGCGACTTGCTGCCAGTCGATGTGGACGGTGAAAAGGACCGCCGCATAGGCCAGGAGCGAAATTGTCAGCCACTTCAAGAACGCGACATAGCGGTGATATGGGATGAAGACCTGAAGCGCGAGCGTTCCGAAAACGAAGAACATTGTCATCAGGTGCCGGTTGAAGCCTGTCACCAGCTCCGCGACCTCGCCCATGGCGGCAACATCGGCGGCGATATTCAGAATATTGGCGATCAGGAGCGAGAAAACGACGGCATAGAGGACCATCGGTGGAAATGCGGTCTTTATGTTCGCCGCCAGGCCCTGCCCGGTCACACGACCGATCCTTGCGCACGTCGCCTGGACGACCGCCATCATCGGAAATGACACCGGCATGGTCCATAGCATGTTCAGACCGAATTGCGCTCCGGCCTGGGAGTACGTGGCGATGCCGCTCGGATCATCGTCGGCGACACCGGTGATCAGGCCTGGACCCAAACTCGCGAGTGGGTGCTCTCGTAGGCGAGCAAGACGACCCGACAATCGCGATCGCCACGAGGATCGTCCAACGGTGACGAGTTCCTGACTCATTGGCCGCTATCTCGCGTCGTTGAAACGCTGACGGCGTCCGAAGGCAGGAGCGTCGTGCGATCGACATATCCATTGATTCCTCGAATTCCCTCGATAAGCGTTCGGATCGCCTTTTGTTGGATATTGGACTCGACGATTCCCTGGACTTGTACCTGGCCGTCTTTGACGGCGACGTCGATCTTGTTGCTATCAATCCCAAGATCCGCGGCCAGCCTGGTCTTGATGGCGAGCTTTATGGCGTCATCGCCCTTAGCGATGTGTCGACCAGGCGCGTCGATGACTAGATTGATCAAATCGCATCGGCTGACGATACCGACAAGACGATGGTTGCTGATAACAGGAACTCGCTTGATTTTGTGAGACAGCATCAGGTTGCCGATCCGCCCGACATCCGTCTCGGGGGTAACGCTGATAACCTCACGGTTCATCGCCTCGCCAACCGACCAGCCGTAAATTTGAATATAACTGTTCAAACCATGCCGATCGTATTGCTCTGGTCCGTCTTTGGCCGACGACGCCCAATTGTCGCCGACGCGTCGCATGAGATCCCCTTCGGTCAGGATGCCGCAGACCTCGCCATTGTCGTCAATCACGGGAAGACCGCTGATATCATTGGCGCGCAAGAGCAGCGCCGCGTTTCGGACGCTCATCGTTGGAGTGGCTGTGATGACATTCCGTGTCATGATGTCCTTGGCTTGCACGACGACTCTCCATCTTCACTTACGTTAGGGATTCCCGCTATAGTGACGCCCACGGAATCGCAGGCACGCCAGAAGCCGCTCGATGCCATCCTCAGGCATCGTTTCGGATTGATTCCAGAACGATCGCCTGCTCTTGGGCCGAGGCCAGCAATTCTTCCGCATATTCCTCAGCGGATTTCGTGTCGGTTCCGCACAGTCTGGCGTCATGGCATTTGCGATCGATGGCGTGCCGCATTGCTTTGATGAGATCTGCTCTCTCTTCGATATCGTGAAGACGTATCAGACGGGTGAGCGCCGTCTGCGCGATGAGTTCAAGAACCATCATGCGGCCCTCCACCTCGCCGAGGGAGGGAATGGCTTTAGAGGCTGCACCGCCCAGGCTGTCGCGTTTGGCTCTCAGCATTGGTTTGTTCCTTCATGGGTTTGGTTGCAGAAAGCAGTCTGCGGATATTCGCCGCTGCGGCATTGATCAGAATCAATGAGGGGAAGGATCTTCCCGACGAGACGCGGAGCGGCGTGGTGATGTGATCCGGCGATCTGTGCTTCAGGATAATTGCGTCTTGGAGGCAGGGCTGGTCGGTATATTCGCGAACTGGCTGTATGGACCATCCTCCGATTTGGAAGGGCCAAGCGCACGCAATGCATTCAGGATAACGGCGACATCGATGACTTCCTGAAGCAAAGCGCCGTGCAGCGGCGGTAAATAGCCGAATGCCGCGGCGATCATGCCGGCAACCGAAAGGCCAAGTCCCACAACCACGCTCTGGCGGGCGATCGCAACAGTCCGGCGGGCGACAACAAGGGCGGCTGCCAAGGGATCAAGCCGGTCCACGAGCAGTACGATGCTTGCCGCCTCCGAAGAGGCCGCCGCCCCGCGCGCGCCTAATGCAACACCTACGTCGGCCGCCGCAAGTGCCGGCGCATCGTTGACGCCGTCACCCACCATCATCACCGGACCGAAGCTTTTAGCCGCAATAACGGCCTCCACTTTTGAAGCCGGTGTCTGCTCGCCGAGCACCTGTTCGATGCCGAGGATGTTGCCGACATGCGAGGCAACATCCAGGCGATCGCCGGAGGCAAGAACGATTTTCGCGATTCCGGCGCTGCGCAATCGCTGCAGAACGCTGATAGCCTCCGCGCGCACCGGATCGGCCATGATGATATTTCCCGCGACAACGCCGTCGATTGCGACTGTCACCGTCGCTTCACCGGATCGATGATGATCTTCAAGGTCTTGGGAAGTGCCCCGAACACTTCGGCTTTTCACAAAGCGGCTACCACCGATCACGACGCGGCGTCCGTCGACCATTCCTTCAAGCCCCAGTCCGCCGACTTCCTCGACATTGGTCGGCGGCGAGAGCCGCAGATTGCGCTCCTGCGCTCCCGTGATCAAAGCGGCAGCCATGACGTGGCTCGATGCTTGATCCAAGGAGGCGGCAAGACGCAACAACTCGTCCTTATCGATCCAAGCGTTGCAGCCGACCGCCACGATTTGCGCCTTGCCGTGCGTGAGTGTGCCGGTCTTGTCCAGGACAGCAACCCGTACGCGGCTTAAGGCTTCAAGGGCGCCACCGTCTTTGACTAGGCAGCCTATCGTGGCACAGCGCGAGATGCCCGACATGAGCGCGACCGGTACGGCCAGGATAAGCGGGCAGGGCGTGGCGATGACGAGAACGGCAAGAGCACGTCGCGGATCGTCGGACAGCGGCCAGGCCGTCAACGCTATCGCTACCGTCATAAGCAAAAATGCCAGGCCATAGCGATCCGCAAGGCGCGCCATCGGCGCCTTGCTTTTCTGGGCCGTCTCGACGAGGCGCACAACCGCAGCATATGTGCTTTCAGAGGCGGGGCGGAGTGCCTTGAGGGTAAAGACAGGACCTACCGATGCGCTGCCGCTGAGAACCTCTTCACCAGCTCGATGATCCACAGGGAGTGGCTCTCCCGTTAACGCAGACTCGTCAAGAATGGCGCGGGGAGACAGAAGAATACCATCGACGGGCAGCACTTCGCCTTGACGGATCATGATGTGGTCGCCGGCAACAATCTTCTCGATAGGAGTTGGTTCCAACCGATCGCCAACATAGCGAAATGCAGTTCGTGCCACTCGTCCCATCAGTAACGTCATCTCACGGGCTGCGCGGCCGGACGCATATCCCTCCAGCATCTGTCCACCTGCATACATCAGCGCGACGACGTTGGCTGCAAGGCTTTCGCCAAAGCAGAGGGCGAACGCCATCGACAGGGCGGCGACGATATCCAACCCGAAATCGCCGTGATGCAAGGAACGGAAGGTCTGCAGCAACAACGCGCCCAGGATCGGCAAGGTGGCGAGTGCCCAGACAAGAGAGGCAAGCGCGACGTTGTCGATCAATATGAGGGTAAAGCCTGCCAAAAGCCCGAATGCCGCAATCAGCACCAAAGATGACCCACTGGTTTTTAGCAGGAAAACTACCGTGCTAGTCACGCTGGAGAATGTCATCCTTGGCTCCGGTGGCTGAGTTTGTATCCGATATGACGTTGCACTCGATCGGCCGATTAGAACTGTTTCCTTCGATCAGACATTGATCCGCCTCAATGCGACCCGTCCGAGAGATGCGAATTTTATGAAAAGCCGCGAATAGATCGCTTCTTCCGCTCCGCAGTGCGATTCATGGTGTGTTGGTCAAATCTCGAGCGCATATTTAATCCGTCGTGAATAGTCCAGCGCGCGTAGAACATGCGTCGGTAATCGTCGTGCTTCCGAGAATTTTATCGCCCTGTAGTCGGCTCTGGTTCCGATCTGCGTGTTTTGGCTATGATTGCCGAGTTCGACGATGTTTTCTCTCACCGTAAGAATATTGGCGCCGTGGTCCCACCCACGTTCCAAGGCGACATCAAAGGGGAGGATCATGGTCCGCATTGCTGAGGCAATCGCCCGCGCACCGTTGCGGGTGACGATGTAGCATGCGGCGGATCCCTGGGGACCGTGCAAACAACGGCCGATCTCATCTCCAGAAATCGTCGTGGTGAGCAGCCGGAACCCGCGGATCCTGTGGTTGAACAGCTTGACGATGTCAGCGGTCGGCGCCGCGGCAAGTATCTGCGAGGTCCGCTCCAGCAAATCGCCGACGATTTCCACGTCGTCCTCGATAACGATGGATGCCTCGAATGTGCTGGATAGGAACATGTCCACGGCGCGCAGGTGGCTTCGGTAGCAGCCGTACTCGCCCGGCAGTAATTGTCTACCGCCATGTCTGAAAAAACTGGCGTGATCGACGTCGACATAGCCCGTGGGAGCGACACTATGCCCGTCAATGGCGGGAACCCGTATGATATGAATACCATGGGCGAGTGCCTGCGAGCGGATAGCTTTCCACCTGTCAACACATCTAGCCAGGTTAATGACATAGACACCGAGGCTCTCGGGTAAAACAACCATTGATCAGTCACCCCTGCTCCCATCCGTCAATGACAAGGGTTTTGTGCGGGTTCCTGAGGAAAGGCTGTCCATTCTTCGTAAGAAGGCATGCTTCAGCAAAAGCCACGTCAATTGCCGAAGACGACATATAAAGCGCGACGCTTCCAGCCATGCGCGATAGGGCTGAACAGTCACGTGGCGCCATCGCCGCAAATGATAGGTTCGGCGTTTGGCCTGGATCTGGGACGGCAATCCGGTATCCTGGTTGATCGGCACGGGAAAGACAAAAGCGGCCTTCAGGCCCGCCAGATATTCAAGGTCGAAGGCAAGATCGAACGGCAAACGCATCGGAACGAGCTTTTCGACAAACCACGTGGCGGCTCGCCGGTTGAGCAGATAGGCGCCCGATCCTTTCTCGCGAGTAAGCGCCACGGCAAGGGAGCGTTGGGACGTCAAGTCGGCAAACGGGTATTTGCGACCGCGATTGACCGTCGAAAGCCGCAGGATGTCCCAATCGGCGTTCGCCTCGATTGCGGCCCTCAAGAGTTGTTTCAAGTCGGCGGGAAATTCGAGATCATCCTCCAGTATCAGGGCGAATTCTGACTCCGAGGCAAGCAGGCGCTTTGCACATTCAATATGGCTGAGGTAGCAGCCGACCTCTGCGAGATTGCCCATTCTTCCATGCAGAAGTCTGTAGGCTCCCTCGCGGAAGTCCTTGATGGGCAATTCAAGCGCTTGTCCGTCGACGGCGGCAACTCGTTCGAACGGCAGTTGTATACTATCGAGCTTGTCCCGCATGGCGGACAGCCGATAAGCAGCACGGTCGAGATTGATGAGGTAAGTCTTCATGGGAAGATCGCTAAGATCTTTGTCATTCATGCTGGGCGCTCGTTCCGACAGGAATGGTGGCGATTGTGTTTGTCGGAGCGGACATTGTTTGGCCTGGCTTACGGGCGGCTTACAGAAACTTGTCAAAAAAGTGAAAATAGCCCTCAGGTTGGATTTCCGGCGCAAGTTTAGCTGGAGCGCCCAGCCCATCGCCCAGGCGGGAGTGATATGGAGGCTTTTCTCGTTCGCCTGCCGCCGGGATATCGAATTGGACATCGCGACCCGCGATGCCGCGGGATCGAGGCGGGTGCCGCAAAACGGATGCCAAGAGGCGTGCCTCGAATTCGCCAAGAACAAAGAGGCTTTTGCGCTTAAGTCACCCTACGGATCAACGCCAAAGTTTTGGACTGGCTCATGCGCGTGCTGCTCGTTGAAGACAATGCCAAGCTCGCATCGCTGACAAGCGAGGCAATGCGTTCGCATGGCTTTGCTGTCGATTGGGTCGGTTCAGCCAGCGATGCCGAGGAGGCTATCTCCACGATCAGCTATGAGGCGGTCATTCTCGATCTCGGCTTGCCAGATCGCGACGGCCTGTCCTTGCTCGAACCTGTGCGTCGCCGGGCGCCCTCAACGCCTATTCTCATCCTGACGGCGCGCGATGCCGCAAGTTCGATTATCGATGCGCTCGACAGCGGTGCCGATGACTATCTCGTCAAGCCCTTCGTTATGGGCGTGCTGATCTCGCGCGTTCGTGCCTTGATGCGTCGCCCAGCCCTCCGCCACGATACGATCCTTAGCGAGCGCAACGTCCATCTTGATCTTTCACAGCATGTTGCCAAAGTCGGGGAGACCGAACTGCAGCTCAGCCGCCGCGAGTTCGCCGCGCTGGAATTGTTTCTTCGGAGATTCAACAGGGTCCTCTCCAAGGGCGAGGTCGAGGAATCGATCTATGGCTTCGGCGAGGAACTGAGCTCCAACGCCGTCGAGGTTCTCATCCACCGATTGCGTAAAAAGCTCCAGGCTGCGGGCGCTGCGATCGATATTCATAACATGAGAGGTGTCGGCTATATGCTGACGGAGGGACGTTCATGACATTTCGCCGACTGACGCTATTCAGGCGCCTCGTCGTTGCGATGTCTATTGTCGCACTGGTTGCAGTCTGTGCGAGTGTTCTTTTCTTGTACGTCCGTTTTCAGGCGGCCAACGATGCTTTTCGTGAAGAGACGCTCTCGACTTTCGCGCAAGACATGCAGCGCCAGTTCACCTCGGATCCGCAACTTACAGGCGGGCCGGCAGCTGCCTTGAAAGCCCGAATCAACGAACTGGGTGGACAATTCGCCATAGTGACCGATACAGGTAGGGTTCTTGCCAGTTCGGAGACGTTGGAGCAGCCATTAGTTCCTGTCTCAAAGCAGGAAGTTCGGTACTTTTTGCTCCCGAGTCACGGCAAGGTCAGGGCCCTTTTTGGCATCTCAATGCAGCTTGATGGCACTAATCCCATGCATTTCGTGCAAATCGCCTTCCCGCGGGAGCACGTCATTTTCGATACCGTGTTGGAGGAGTTCGTCACTGACATCGCGTGGATATGGATCCCATTCGTTTGTCTTCTTCTCCTGGTCAACATCCTCGTGCTGAAGTTCGCGCTGAAGCCATTAAGCCAGGCGGCGGAGGAGGCACGGCAAATCGGGCCCTCCAGCATAGCCGCGCGACTGACGGAAACCCGGATGCCGGAGGACGTGCTGGCGTTGGTGAGCGCGGTCAACGAGGCGCTTGATCGGTTGCAGGCGGGTTTTCTGTCACTTGAGCAGTTTTCGAGCCATCTTGCCCATGAGCTCCGGACGCCGCTCGCGATTATCAAGGCTCGCCTTGCGCTCTCGCAAGATGCAATCGCACGGAAAGTCGAGGAAGATTTTGAGGGTGTAGAGCGACTGGTCGGTCAATTGGTCGATCGCGTCAGGATCGGTGGCCTGCATTTTGAGGCGAGCGACCGGGTCGATCTTGGTGATATCGGACAGCGGGCAGCAGCATTCCTTGCGCCGGTCATTCTTTCCAAGGGCCGCGACATCGAATTGCAGTCGCCCTTAGAGCCCGTCGTGGTTAGCGGCGCGTTTGATTTCATCTTTCGAGCCCTGCGCAATCTTATTGAGAATGCACTGAACCACACGCCTCCGGGCACGACGATCAGGGTGACGATCTTTCAAGGCGGCATCACGGTCTCTGATTCCGGCCCAGGATATCCCGTCCGATGGCTCGAGCCGGCGGCGGTTGTCGGCAAACCCGACAGCGGAGCAGGTGGTCTCGGCCTTGGCCTGTCAATCGTGAAGGAGACAATGATCGCCCACGGAGGCGATCTCAAACTCACCAATTTGCCGGAGGGTGGAGCATCCGCGACCATGGAATTTCCAATCCATCGGAAAGCGGTCTGAGAATGGAGCTTTCATGTTCCGCAAAGATTATCTTGGCAGAAAGCTAAGGCTTGGCAGTCGTCGGACCTGCTGATGCAGCTCCTTGCCTGGGTTTACTGAGCTCCGGCCTTTTTTGGAATGGCCACCAGTTCCTTGACCTCGATCAATGCTGCCACCTTTGGCTAGTCCTATCCTTTTCCCGCTAACGGAATTTCAAGGAGACGGTCATGGACGACATTACTCTCAGACAGAATATTCTGGATGAACTGGAATTTGAGCCGAAAGTGGATGCGGCCGAAATTGGTGTGACCGCACGCGACGGTGTCATCACTCTCACCGGACATGTTGGCACATATGCGGAGAAGGACGCTGCCGAGAAAGCCGCGAGACGCGTCAAAGGCGTCCGCGCCATAGCCCAGGAAATAGACGTTCGAATCCTTGGCCCACGGCGGACAGACGACGACGACATCGCCCGACGGGCAGTCAAGATATTGGACTGGAATATCTCCATTCCAAAGCAGATGGTGCAGATCCGCGTATGCAAGGGCGTCGTTACGCTGACCGGCAACGTGGAATGGCAGTACCAAAAGAATGCCGCCGCTGCCGCTGTCAGGGATCTCGCGGGTGTCGTTGGCGTCTCCAATCTCATAGAGGTCGTTCCCGGCATCAGCGCCGATGACGTCAAGAAGCGCATCGAAAATGCACTGGAACGGGATGCGGAACTGGAGGCGCGGGCGATTCAGGTCGATGTCTCCGGCGGCAAGGTCACCCTGAAGGGCAAGGTCAGAACATGGTCCGAGCGGCGCGCGGCGGAGCGTGCCGCATGGTCGGCACCGGGCGTCTGCGCTCTCGACGATCAGCTGGCCATAACCTGATCCGTCATCTCTGCCGATGACATAAGAGAGGATGCAAAATCATGAGCACGGATTGCACACGAACGGAAGAGGCGCTGCTTGCCGGTGCCGGGTATCCACTCCCGCACCATCAGGACTGCGACTTTCGCCTCGACCGAACTGACAGCGATGAATGGGAAATTACAGTTGTGTCGTCCCGTGCTCGGGCATGGGTTCATGAAGAGTTCTGCGATCCTCTCGCCCAGTGTCTGAGTGACAGATTCAAGGTGGATGTGCTTAGCGCAGATCAGTTCCTGAAGCAGGTGCACGTCCTTGGCTTTCGAACCGAATTCGTCGGCGCGGGCGGCAAGGATCTCTTTTGAAGGGGTGGAGCTATGTATAGGTCGATTGTCTGTGCGGTTGGCCTCGGCTCGAAGGAGAAAGCCGAGCATCTGGTGCACATGGCCTCGCAGCTTCTCGATGCCGATGGAACCCTGCATGTCGCTCATACCGTCGAGCGCTTTCCCTCCCTTGTCCGACAGGGGCCGGATGAGTGGGCGGTCTCCGTAATCGGCGAGGCGGAGGAAAAGCTTTCGTTGCTTTGCAGGGAGCTTTCAACGCCGGCGCTTGTTCATGTCCGTACCGGCCGCGCCGCCGATACGATCCTGGCCATTGCCGCCGAAACAAAGGCCGATCTCATCATCGTGGCGGCCCATGCGACCGATATATTCGATAGGGTTTTCGGATCCACCGTCGATCACATTGTGCACCATGCAAAATGCTCCGTTCACATTGATCGGATTCTAACCGCGCCGAAATCGTAAATCCAATCTATCCAACACTCGGCTCAGTCGTCCGCATTGACCGCCTGATTGTGCAGGCATGGAGCTGAGAATGGATGTGGCGGCTGGTCACAGCGCTCGATATCAAGCCATGCAATTTGACGTCAGGTCGTCCAATCAATGAAGTCGCGACCGGCGAACCTGTCAAAAGCCTGTCATGGGACGATGAAAGCGGCCCGCAAAATGAGCACGATCGTGGATTTCGCCGCAATTGCTCCCCCAGATGTCAGGGCTCTTGGGAGCCGCACTTGGTTGTTACCGTCAATCATCCGGCGCCTGCCAAACAACCCCTTTGGAAATGAACGAAAATCGAGCGTCATGACAGAAGCGCAAAAATCACTCTCCAAACTCAATCGCTATATTGGAGCTGGTCTTGTTCTCGCCATGCTAGCGGGGCCGGCCGTCGCTGCCTCGCTCAAGAGTATCATGGGCGACATGGGCGACAACACTACCTCGGCCAAGGCAGTGCTTGCCAACTTCGATAGCAAGGCCGCCGAGCAAGTCTTGCGGCGCTATGCGGCGGATGCCGCGGCTGCCGACGCCCTGTTTGCCAACCAGAGCGGCGCCAAGGAGAAGGATCTCCATGCCCGCTTCAGCAGGATGGCGATGATTGCCAATGCCGCGAGCCAGCAGGCGCAAGATAAAGCCTCGTTTCGCAAGGCATTCGTGGCCATGGCAGCCGAGTGCAAGTCCTGCCACACGGCCTACAAATAGCCGCTGCAAATCTTCCCGAACAGGAAACTCCACATGAGCGAACAACGATCCGCCTATGAACCCTATTGCGACCCATCCACCGGAAATGGCGGCAAGATTTCACCTGCCAACAGCGATGTCGTGCGTGCCTGGGACCTTCCCACGCGTCTATTCAAATGGTCGCTCGTCGCATTTATCCTGACGGCCTGGGTTTCGAGTGGCTTTGACGATCCGGACATGACTGTTCATAAAGCGGCTGGTTACGGCATTCTCGTCCTCTTGGTTTATCGCGTCCTGTGGGGTGTTTTCGGCAGTTCAACGGCACGGTTTTCCGGCTTCGTACGCCCGCCCGCCGCTGCCTGGGCCTATGTCAAGGCGTTACGGCGCAACAGGACTGAGCGTTATCTCGGCCACAATCCCGCCGGCGGGCTAATGGTTATCGGTCTCCTCGTCGCCTGCGGCGTGCAGGTTTTGCTTGGATTATTCTCCAGTGACGGAGTGACCGCCGCGGGGCCTTTTGCTGGACTGGTAGGAGACGCCGTTTCGAGCTGGGTCGCTTCCATCCATGCTGCGTGGTTCTACTTCGCCATCCTCGTCCTGGCCGGATTGCATATCGTCGCGAACCTCTACTATCAGTTCGTCAAGCGCGAAGACCTCATCGGCGCCATGATCACTGGCCGAAAACGGCGCGAAGCCTACGTCGACCACGATGAGGCGACCGGTGGGTCGTTGCCCGCCGCCGCTGTCTGCCTTCTGATCGCCTTTGGCCTGGTTTATGGCGCCGTCACGCTCCTTGGCGGAAGCTTCTTCGCTTCAATCTAGAACTTGGCCTGGTCAAACACGAGCGTCATGGCTGTAAGATGGCCAGGCTCCACTTCAATCTCCAGCCGCCCCTTGTGCAGCGCCATGATCCGGCGGACGATCTCAAGGCCGATACCCATGTGATCAGCCTTGAGATCGCCAAACGGGACCTCCATCGGAGCGTCAAAAACACCAGCGTCATCCTTGACCGTCAGGCGCGGACCAGGACCCGCGACAACGTCGATGGCCGCACCTTCAGGGGTATGTTTTACGGCGTTTTCGACGAGGTTGCGCAACGCGTCCTCAAGCAGCGGCGCATGACCTTCAACAGAGCGGGCGCCAAGATTGCTGTAGGCTATGGTGTGATTGAGGTCATAGACTAGGGGTGCGATATCGGTGACCACCCAATCGGCCAGCTTTGCCAGATCGACCGGCCGGAATAGGGCGCGGTCTGCACTTTCTAGCCGCCCGAGCGCCGTGATCTGCCCAACAAAACCCGCCAGCGCGTCGAGATCTCCCTCGATCTTGCGCGCACGGGGATGGTCGATATTGCCAAGCTCCAGCTTCATCATAGCGAGCGGCGTGCGGATCTCATGGGCAACAGCGGTGGTGAACAGGCGCTGCGATTTCATGAGCGCGCCGATGCGCGCAAGGCTCCTGTTGACGGCAGCGGCAAGATCGGCGATTTCCCGCGGCATGCCGGTCTGGTTGATCAGATGGCTGGGGTCCAGCGGATCGAGATGGCCGGCCTCTCGCGCTGCTTTTGCAACGGGGCGCAGGGCCTGGCGGATTGACAATAAGGTGCCACCGAGGACGAAGAGCAGCATGATGGCCATCGGGGTGGCGAGATGATCCGCAAACTCACGCCCGATCACCGCCCACATGATGCCGTCGCTGTCGTGCAGGATCGCGATCTCGATAAAAATCTTGTCCCCATGGATTTCATAGGTCTTGCCGCCGGCGATGGCGAGCGGTTTGCCGTCGCTCAGCATGCGAGACCAGAGGTCCGGCGGATTGACCTCGTGCGGCAGAAGGTGATTGTCGCAGCGCGCATCGCAGTTCGTGTAGAGAATCTGACCGGTCGGTGTGCGGATGCGGGTGATGTAGAAGCCACCCTGGATGCCGTAACGGACGAGGTCGTGCGGCAACTTGTAGGGCCCTTCGTCATGGCGGCGTTCGAATCCCTTCGACAGCTTTCCGGTTTCACGTTCGATCATCAACGTCGCCAACTGTTCGTTATCGAAATAATAGTCGGCAAAGACGAGTGCGGCCTGCACCGCCATTGCCAGCGCTGCAAAGAGCGCGATGCGCAGCGTGATGATGCGGATCAGCGTTGGCGGCCGAACAGATCGATCAATCATTTTGGCGCTTTTCCCGCAGCAGATAGCCAATGCCGCGTATTGTTTCGATGCTGAGGGGCAAATCAAACGGGGCGAGGCGGCGGCGCAGGCGTGAGATCGCCAATTCCACGGCGTTGGTCGAGATATCGTCGCCAAATTCGGAGAGCTTGCTTTCGATCAATTGCTTGGGAGTGACCCGGCCCGCGTTGCGAATAAGCAGTTCCAGGACGGACCGCTCGCGTGGCGCGACCGAGAGCGGTTCACCGCCCGCGGTCACCACGCCGTTCGTGGGATCGAAGGACAGGCCACCGACGACAATGGCTTCGATATAGTGCGGCGCTCTGCGACGCAGAAGGGCGCGGCAGCGCGCGAGCAATTCGATGTGATTGAACGGTTTCACGAGATAGTCATCGGCACCGCCGTCGAGGGCCGCTACACGATCCTCAATCGAACCGCGCGCCGTGATCACGAGGATCGGTGCGGTAAAACCGTCACGACGTAGTTCCCGGATAAGATCCAAGCCGTCGCCGTCCGGTAAGCCTAAGTCCACCAAGGCCAAGTCGTAGCTGACAGTTTGTGTTGCCAGCAGCGCGGCGCCTACCGTTGCCGCACTATCAAGGCGCCAACCCGCCTGATGGACACTTTCGGTCAGCAAATCGCGCAGACGGGCACTATCTTCAACCAGTAACAAGCGCATATGGACCCCGATTGCGACCACGGTGGTTGCGGATCACGACGACAACTTACTGGTGACGCTTCCGGACCTATCAGGGGCCACTCTAGACGAATGAACCACGCTGTTCGACTGGGATCTTGTAACAACATCGAAATCTGAACCGTACCGCATAGTGGATGTCTAAATCGACGCCCGGATACCCTAACGCACGAATTGCCGAAGCTGTTTTCCAGTTAACGACAGCGGATACCCATGAAAGTCGTCATGCTGTAATGCCGTCACTGGCTCGTAACCTCAATTGAGGCATGTCAAAGTAGCCATCCAAGTGCCTTGATAAACCTAGTATTCGCAATCTTTCAGCGAGGTTTGCCTGTGCGGGTTGCCGATATTCTCGCGCCCGGGGGATCATGCGCTATGAAATGGCATATATCGCATCAGTTTCCTGCCCTGTGGCTCGTCGTGCGCTCCGGCGAAAGGTATCGGGTCATCAAGACCGTCCGGGATGCGGCAGTAACATTGATCTCGGATTGGCCGAGCGACGATGGCGAGGAATATGTCATGGCGATCAAGGCATGCCTTGATGCTCTGAACGACGTCATCCCCCCGGAAGTAGCCAGAGAGGCCCTTATCCGTGCCGCTGCGGAAGAGCGTATCCTTTATATTTCAGTCATCGGATGATGTTGGGTTCGCACGGGCATGCGCTCCCACCTCGGCTATTGATGTAGATCAAGGTCCGAAATCGCCACAGAGCCTACCAATTGATCACGAATGCAAAGCGGACATTTTTGTTGTTCCCTTTGACTTCGGTACGGCAGATCCGTGACAAGGAGAAGAACATGCGTGTAGCTTTGCTGGCCGTCGCAATAGCCGGCGTTATCTTCGGTGCCTATGCTTACCAATCCAGCGGTTCCGACAAATCAAAAGAGCCAAGGCAACAGTCGTCGACGAATACGGATAGCACGACCGCCAAACCTAAGCTCGGTTATCCAGATCCCTATATTCCCCCCACAAAGGGCAACGGCTTTTGAGTGAGGCGACAATCAGAGGATGAAATAATGTCAAGATGTAACCCGACCGTCGTGGTCAAACGTCGGCGCCCGCGTGCACCGCTATTGGCCTCCAGTCCATCGAAGACTTCGGGCTCTCTTGCAGCAGTCGGTTCTCCATCGAATATGCAAGATCCGCCAACTCGCCGCGTGCTGCATCTGTCGACGGCGTCGTCCCGCGACGTGACGAGTCAATTTTCGTGGCCGACCGCCCGCGTCCTGGCTTCCGACGAGGCCTGACGCCCTGTCGGCCTTTGGGTCTCCGACACGGCGCCACAATCTGCGCGGCCGTCGACCGATTTTCCAATGTGCACGGATGAAGAATGTCGGTGGTGCGACATCCGCGACCAGGCATGCTGTCGCTGCTCCTCATTGAGTTTCCTCTCAATACCCATGCAAAGATGCTCTCCGCGCCGTTGTCCCATCCTTCTCAGCAAAGCTGGCCGGATGGACGATCCAGGATCACCACCGGCGCGAATGGCGTTGGCGGCAGCACGATTGCCATTCGATGCGACAAATCGAAACATAAGTTCGCCGCTTTCCCCAATATCCCCGCGCCAGTGGCAGAGATCGTCGGGGAGCTTTACACATCTTCACATTAAAGAAGCGGGTCGCCAGGCAATGGAGAAGGGCCTGGCAATTCACCCGCTGACGCGGTACCAATCTGGGCGGAGTTGTATATGAGGCCGTACTTAACCTGTGTCACGCGCAGGTCGCGGTACCAGTTGACGAGATCGCCCCAAGGGTCATTTATTTTTGAGAGACCAGACACGAAGGCGACGACTGTTCCGATTTCGGTCTTCCCGGTGACCACGAAATAGCCGCCCAGCGCGAAGATGCCTGCGTAACCCATTTGTGTCATCAGATTCATCATGAAATTCATCGTGAACTTGATTTTGTAGATGCTCATGTTGATCCGGAAGACATCTCCGATACGCGATGCCTGATGGCCGTCTGTGTCGATTGCGTGGCCCATTTGGACGATGTCCTCGCTAACATTGCGCATGATGCTGATCTTTTTTCCGACGCGACGGTTGATCGCTGCCTGCATGATCGGGACGAAACCACTTTGCGGAAGGAAGATCGTGACGACGACGATCGTGATGAGTGGCTGCAGATAGACCAGATAGCCACAAACAGCCGTCAATATGCCGATCTGCAACAGAGGCTCCGAGATACTCGTGCCGACGAAGCCACCGACGGGTTCGGCTTCGGCCAGGATGATCGAGAGCTGGACACCTTCGCTGGTCATCATGGAGTCGCCTGTCTCCGATGTTCGCGATGCCTCGAATACTTGCAAACGCAGCCATCGGACGGCCGCTTCTCCGATCCAACTGCTGTAGATCTTCAGTACGAGTTTCACGGCTCCCTCGGTCACGGCCAAAAGGACGTATATCAACACCAAAAAGGCGATCGTTCGATAGGAGCCGTTCTGCGTTGCCGCATTCACGACCCGTCGCTGTACCTCCAGCGGAATGGTTCCCGCTGTAAAGAGCACGATGGATAGGATCGCGGTGGCCAGTTGATGCCATCCCGATGCCCGAAAAACGAAACCATATAGCGTTCGAGGAAGCATTATTTCCTTTGGGACCGGGCGCGATAGAGCAGCCTTCGGATGGCGAAATGTTTTCAGGATGGTCATCGCGTTGCCGACTTCTCAATTGGCGTCTGTCGCCCGGTGCCGGTAATCGGCTTCACCCATAAAATGCCGATGATCGTGGCGATCATGACGATCAATATGATCAGCAATAGCTTTTGCACCGATGCCCTCCTGACGTGTCACACAAGTCGCCACGCCCTTGGACGTTTTCACGTTTTTGCTGTGTGCGCGTTGATTCGGGTCAAGGCCGAACCACCATTTGTATGGAAGGAGAAGGGTGGTAAATAACACCGCTCGCCGAAAGTCGTTCAGTTGGCGGAAAAGGTTGCTTGAAACGCAGATGGACGTGCCGTTTCCCGGCTTTTTCTTCCGACATTTAGCTTCGAAACGAGCCCCAATTTGGATGGGTTTCAGCCATGAAAGCGATGGTTCTTCAACAAATCGGGAAACCGCTCATATTTGTCGAACGTGATGATCCAGAGCCCGGCCCAGGCGAGCTGAGAATCAAGGTCGAGGCCTGTGCCGTCTGTCGAACTGATCTTCACGTCGTGGACGGTGATCTCGACAATCCAAAGCTTCCGCTCGTGCCGGGTCATGAGATCGTGGGTATTGTCGATGCCGTGGGCCCCGGGATCGAAATCGCCAAACTCGGTCGCCGCGTCGGCGTCCCCTGGCTCGGTCATGCATGCGGAACATGTTCTTTCTGTCAAATGAAGGCTGAAAACCTATGTGACAGGCCGCAATTCACCGGCTACACGCGTGACGGCGGTTTCGCGACGCATGTTGTGGCCGACGCAGCCTTTGCATTCGATCTCGATGCGGACGCCGATCCAATATCCCTCGCGCCTCTTTTGTGTGCCGGATTGATTGGCTGGCGTTCGCTCAAGAAGGCCTGCGACGGCAAGCGCATCGGTCTTTTCGGCTTCGGAGCCGCCGCGCACATCCTGACCCAGCTCTGCATCTGGCAAGGGCGCGACGTTTATGCGTTCACGCGCGGAGGCGACCGTGCAGCGCAGGAGTTTGCGCTGGAGCTTGGCGCGGTATGGGCCGGCTCATCGGAAGGAAGCGCACCGGTTCCGCTCGACGCAGCCATCATCTTTGCACCGGCAGGCGATCTCGTGCCGATTGCGCTCAAGGCGGTTCGCAAGGGCGGAGTAGTTGTGTGTGGCGGAATTCATATGAGCGACATACCGGCGATGCCTTACGTCGTTCTGTGGGGGGAACGCGAGCTTGTCTCAGTGGCCAATTTGACACGTGCGGACGCAGCTGAGTTTTTCCCGATTGCCCGGATGGCCGGCGTGCGAACCCACACCAAGGTCTATCCGCTCGCGAGGGCCAATGAGGCGCTCGCCGACCTGCGCGCCGGGCGTCTCGTCGGCGCAGCGGTATTGGTGCCCGAGGCAAGTTAACCCGATTAAGCTGCCCTTGCCAATATTGCCGGCGCAGTCATCGCGGACGAAAATAAAAGCGTTTCACCAGCTCGAGCGCAGCCGCGTAAATCGCGGAGATTGCGATCAGACCTGCCATCAACGGCGCCGGGAGCGGCGTGAAATCGAATATGATCGCAGCCATTGGAATGTAAGGAAGGACAAGCGCAATGAGTATAATGACTACGGTCGAGCATAGGAGCAAACGGCCCGGCTTGTCTTTCCATGCAGTCATGGTCGTACGAACGACCAGCATGGTCGCAAGCTGTGTAATGAGCGACTCCACAAACCAAGCCGTGCGGAACTGGTTCGTTGATACATGCACGACGAAAAGCAGAAATCCGAATGTCGCGAAATCGAACAGCGAACTGATCGGACCGAAGAAGATCATAAAGCGCTGGATGCTGCGGATGTCCCAGCGCCTTGGGTGCTGCACTTGCTGTCGATCAACCCGATCCGTGGCAATGGCCATGGCTGGAATGTCGGCAAGGAGGTTGTTAAGCAGAATTTGCTTGGCGAGCAGCGGTAGGAAGGGGAGGAACAGAGAGGCGATCGCCATGCTGATCATATTGCCGAAGTTCGCGCTGGTTGCGATCGATATGTATTTCATGGTGTTGGCGAAGGTTCGCCGACCGTCGTCCACTCCGCGAATCAGCACATTGAGGTCCTGCTGCAACAGGACGAGATCCGCAGCCTCCCGGGCGACATCGACCGCACCCTCGACAGAAATGCCGACATCGGCCTCATGAAGGGCTGGAGCGTCATTGATGCCGTCACCCATATAGCCGACGACATGGCCGGAACGCCGCAGCGCTTTGATAATGAGCTCTTTCTGATTGGGATCAATCTCGACAAACAGATCTGTCTTTGGCGCACGGGCAAACAGGGCATCACTGCTCATCGACGCCAGCTCCGCGCCGGTCAAAATTTGTTTCGTTTTCAGCCCGATCGTGTCGGCCAGATGTTTGACGATGTAGCGGTTGTCGCCGGATATGATCTTGATGCCGATGCCGCGATGTCTCAACCCCGCCAGTGCGTTCTTGATACCTGCCTTCGGCGGATCAAGAAACAATAGAAAGCCTTCGAGGCACAGCTCGCGCTCGTCGTCCGTGTCATAAGATCCCTTGTCTTGCGCGAAACGCCTGGTGGCGATTGCGATTACCCGAATGCCGTCCTCGCCCCATTTGCGATAACGCGCGTCGATGTCCGCATGCCACCGGTCATCAAGGGGCTCGATAGCATTGCCCGTCCTGACAGCGGTACAGCCGGAAAGGATGTTGGCGACCGCGCCCTTGCAGACCATCATCGTACCTTGACCGACCTCACCAACGATGACCGACAACCGCTTGCGCATGAAATCGTATGGAATCTCGTCTTTCTTCACGAAGGCTTTCAGATCCGCGTCAGTCTCGCCGGATGTCAGTATGGCATCGTCGAGCGGGTTTTTGAGGCCGGCCTGCAACGAAGCATTCAAAACGGCGAGCAAGCGGACGCGTTGCGAGTGCATGCCGCCTGGATCAACGCAATCGTCGAGTTTTATAGTGCCTTCCGTCAGCGTGCCGGTCTTGTCGGTACATAGAAGATTCATGCTGCCGAGATTTTCAATCGCGTCGAGCCGGCGAATTATGACGCCGCCAGCGGCCATGGCGTGCGCGCCGCGGGCGAGAGTCATACTGATAATCGCCGGCAAAAGCTCTGGAGTGAGCCCGACCGCCAGCGCCAGAGAAAATAGCAACGAGTCGATCAACGGCCGATGCAGGAGCAAGTTGGCAACAAAGACCGTAATGACGATCATCAACATGATCCGTGTCATCAGATAACCGAAGCGCCGTATGCCTCGCGAGAAATCCGTTTCGGGGATCTGTCTCGCGATTGCGCCGGCGATGGCCGCATACTCGGTGCGCGCGCCCGTATCTACAGCGATAACAGTTGCCGTGCCGCTGCGAACGGATGTGCCGGTAAAGACGCAATTGGTCCTGGCGGCGATCGGGGCGTCGGGAGGACAGACACCCACCACCTTGCCAACCGGGAAGGTCTCGCCCGTCAGAGCGGCCTCACTGATGTTCAAGTCACGTGACGAAAGGATCATGCCATCGGCCGGCACAAGACTGCCGGCAGCAAGCTTGACGATATCCCCTGGGACGACGGTGCTTGCCGGGACAAGGGTTTCCATCCCGCCCCTTACGACCGTCGCCGATAATGAAATACTTTTCTTCAGCGCCTCTAGCGCCTTGGTTGCCCCGTATTCCTGAGAAAAGCCAAGCAAGCAACTCGCGAGGACAATGAGGCTTATGATGATGGCATCATGCATCTCCCCGACCAGCGAAGATACCGTCGCGGCAAAGATAAGAATGAGAACGAGGGGATTCAGAAATTGTCGCACCAGAATATGAAGTGCATTCGTGTGCGTCATCGCGACGACCGTGTTCGGACCGTAGCTTTCTAACCGCGAAATTGCCTCTTGAGGCGAAAGACCTTTTGTCCGCGAGCACGAGATCGTGCAGCAGAACATCCTCGCTCTTCGACCAAAAAGGCGACGGCGACACCGTCGTATCTCGGTTTGAGGAAGCCGGTCTTTTAGGCGGAGCGTTCTTGGTGGTTTCGTCAATTTCAATAGCCATCGGCGGTCACCTCTGATGGCTTAATAGTCATTGCACACGGCGCGCGCCTTGACCTTTGTCAACAAGCGATCATCTGTCGGCAATCCGCCCGCTGAAGCCGTCATGCCGTGATTATCTACTGGGATGCGCCGCCGCTGCGACGGTACGGGAAACGCGCTGGTCGAAATGCAGAGATTGGCCTGAGCCGGAACGATAGATATCCGGCATCCGAAGTTCGGGAGCGGGAAGTAAACGTTGATATCAATCTTCCGCTGCTTGATCAGTGAGCAACAAGAACGGGCATCTCAAGATCGACTAGCAGTGATCGAGTGACCCCTCCAAGGGCAAATTCGCGGATTCTGGAGTGCCCGTAGGCTCCGGCGACAATCAGATCTGCGTGCAAGGCTCTCGCGGTCGATTGGATAGCGACGGCTACCTCTTCGCCATTTGCGTCGGCCACGATAATTTCTACATCCAAGCCGCTGTTGCGTAGCACCTCCGCGTATCGGGCCCGGCTCCTCTCATTCATTGAGCCATCATCGGTGATCGATATCAAAATGATCTTCGATGCGCCTTCCAGGAATAATCTGGCGCCTGTCAATGCTGTCGACAGCGGCGCGCTTCCATCCCATGCGATTGCCACCGTGTCGATCCGCCCGCACACGTGGTTCGCAGGGAACAGGACGAGAGGTCGGCCGCTTTCGAACAGAAGCTTCTCAAGCAATGGCATCATGGTCTCGGACGCCTCGATAATTGACAGGTCATAAGCACGCGAGATTTCTACCAGAGTCTCACGGATTTGCGGCTCTGATGCTTCGAATGCCTGAATAACGGCGCGTATGCCTGCGCTGTGGGCGTGGTCGCAGAATGCTTCGCTCAATGTGACACCGCTGTCGCGGCTGAAGCGTTTTGCCTCCGAGCCCAATCTTTCGATATCGTCGACCCATGGGGACGATTGACCGACGAGCGGCATCTTGATCTGCGGGAGGCTGGCGATGAGATCCGCTTTTTGATGTCGCGCCAAATCGATCGCGTTTTGAACGACGGAAAGCGAACTGGCTGTGGGATAGGTGATTAACGGCAGATGAAATTGCGGTTTCATGTCAGTCTCCTCCAAGGGGCGGCCGTAATGATCGCGTCGGCGCCTCGCCTTCGCCTTGATGAAGATCAAGGTGTCCGGCCCGCAGACGGCGCCGATCGATTTCATGATCGTCAAAATGACGATTCCAATCCCATCGGTCGCGCGATTGCACGTCATTTTGATGCTAATCAATGAACAGTCTCGCGACACCGTCTTTGATGACACCACGTCTTATTAAAGACGGTTTGGAAAGGGGCCGAGGCAAAGTCGCCCTCCAATGGTCCCCGTAACGAAGAGGAGAAAAGATATGGCCGATATGGCAAGAAAGCTTCCCGTGAGCACGGAGAAGAAGACGGCGCCCGCTATGGAGCGCTGGGCGCCATTTGAGAGCCTGCGATCGGAAATTGATCGCGTCTTCAATGACTTTACTCCGGGTTTCTTCGACCGGACGTTTGCTCGTTTCCCGAATGCCTTCACGCGCGGCGTGCCGGCTGCTGACTTCGTCGAGTCCGACAAGACCTATGAGCTCACAGTTGAGCTTCCGGGGATCGACGCGAAGGAGCTGGATTTGACGCTCGCGAACGGCATCCTGACGGTCAAAGGCGAAAAGCATGAACGCAAGGAGGAAAAGGAGAAGGAATACTATCTCAGCGAACGGCGCTATGGGTCGTTCCAGCGCAGTCTCCAACTTCCCAACGGTGTCGATGCAGACAGTATCAACGCGTCCTTCGAAAATGGCGTATTGAAGGTCGTTTTACCGAAGACAGCCAATGCTCACAAGAATGACCGGAAAATTGCAATCAAGGCAGGCTAGCCCACAAGCGCTTTACACTTGTCCGTCGCGGCTCAGCTGTAGGTTGCCAAGGGGGCCGGGGGCAGAAGAAGGGAGGGGCTAACCCCTCCCTTCGGCGTTAGCCGACATGAAGATGATTTTCAACAATGGCGACGCCGGGGACGGACCATGCTGCTTGCTCTGCCGCATGACGCTCGCTCCAGGCATGAACGTCGCCTTCAAGAACGACTTTGCTGTCGGCAACGCGAACTCTGATTCCATCCGCCTCGATCTCAGCGTTTCGCCGTAGCGCCTGCTCGATCCGTTCCTTGATATCCGATGCGCCGACAAGTTTCCGGATGGTTAGGATATTCGTCACGCCAACAACGCCGCCAAGCTTTTTGACGGCATTTTCCGCCGCCATGCGCTGGAAGTGCCAGCGTACTTCGCCAGAGAGTGTTACCCACCCGCGCTGGACCTTGACGTCAATGGCGCCATCGGGCAACGCAGTGTCCCAGGTAATGATATCAAGTGCGCGGGCTGCGATTTCATCGTCGGCATGCCTTTTTTGCTCGGGCCAACGCACATCGATCTCATCGGCAATCGCCCGGACGCCTTTCACCCGCCGAGTAACTGCCTCCGCCGCCATTTTCTCAGCACAGCTCCTGACATGGCCAGATAGTGTCGCGACGCCATTCTGCACCGAAACGCCGATCGCGGCGGCGTCAATGCTGGGATCAAATTCCAGTTCATCGAGAATATCCCGACGTATCTTCAGATCACTCATGATGTCCTCCTTGAAGACAATTGATCGAGGCTCGCGCCTCAAATCAAATCTCGTCAATCTGGCGTCCAGTGTCATTGCGTTGGGTCAAAGACGAAACCGTGTCTTGGCGAGCTCCGTCTGGTCGGTCGGGACCGGTGGGTACACCCGGGGTCGTCTGGAACTGGGTCCCCTGGTGCGCGGATTCAGGGGCTATCAAGTTTCGTCTTCAGTCGATGGCTGACTGGCCGCGCTTGCTCTCTTATCGGGCTATCTGTTGATCATGCGACGTCTACAATGCTGGCAAGCATCAAGGAGGCATGCCAGGAAAACAGCATTGGCGCTTGCTGTCAGTGGGCAAGAAACAACGGTATGTCCGAGTCTTTCAGCATCGATCGTGTCACTCCACCGAACAGGCGTTCCTGCAAGCGTGGATGACTATAGGCTCCCATGACGATCATGTCTGCTGCGATGTCTGCTGCGTGTTGTCGCAACGTTTCATCGACCAATCGACCGCCGCTCGCAACGCAATCGACATCGACCTTGACACCATGTCGCGTGAGGAAAGCAGCGATATCTGCGCCAGGCTCTTCGCCATTGACGGAGCGCGCAGCAAGGGGATCGACAAGCGTGACATGAACCGTTCCGGCGGCTTGCAAGAAGTCGATCGACTGGCGCGCGGCGCGCGCGGCCTCCTCGCCAGAGTCCCAGGCCAGCAAAATTGTTTTCGGCGGGAGCCGAACCATCTTGTCGCTCGGGGTGACAAGCACCGGTGCGGGCGACTGAAATAACGCCCCGTCGATCACTCTTCGCCGAAGTTCCTCGTTGCGGGCGGCCTCCGGACCGATGAGGACGAGATCGGCATAAAGAGCTCGCTCGGCTATGTCATCGTCTGCCCAGGCAAATTCCGTGTAGATTTCCTGCACGTCATAGGAGGACGCGCTCCCGCTGAGCAGCGTTTTGATATCGGCTGCTCTTTCGGTCAATCTATCTATTTCACGTTGCTGCTCACCGAGCCTGATCGTGGAGAGGGCATCATGTGCGGTGAGTGGAGGCGTGGCGCACATCGAAACCACCAATGCGGTAAGATGGGCACCGTGCGTTTGGCAAAAATCGACGGCGCCCTTCAGGTCATCCTTGAATTGATTGACATCGAGGATACTCAAGACGGTTTTGATGGACATGGTCGGATCGCCTTTCTTGTTTGGAGGAAAGGACAGCAAACCTCACTTTCAATCTCATTTCCTTGATCTTCCGCAAAGCGAGCCTGATCCGCTGCGCATAAGGTTGGATGCATGCGAGGGAACCAGATGACGGATTCAGTTTTACATTTCCACGGTGCGGCCGGATCGGTAACCGGCTCGTGCTTTGTCCTTGAGCACCGCGGCACCCGCATAATGGTCGATTGTGGCATGTTCCAGGGCTCCAAGACCGAGAAGGAACTGAATTACAGGCCGTTCCCATTCGATGCGTCTCTGATTGACGCCGTCATTCTGACCCATGCGCATATCGATCATTCGGGACTTATCCCGAAGCTGGTGAAAGCCGGCTTCGAAGGGCCTATTCATTGCACGCCAGCGACCTTGGATCTGTGCTCGATCATGCTGCAAGACTCCGGACATATTCAGGAATCGGAAGTCGATCAGCTGAATCGCCGCTACCGGCATAGATCGCGCGACACGTTACAACCCATCTACACCGCAGAAGACGCGCGCGCCGCGATGATGCAGTTTCGAGCGGTCGCCTACAAAGAATGGCAGAGATTGGAGGGCGGACTTGGATTTCGGCTTTGGGACGCCGGACATCTGCTCGGTTCGGCTTCGGTCGAGATCGAACTCGCGACCGAAAATGGCCCCATCCGCATACTGTTTTCCGGTGACGTTGGTCCGCAACACAAGCTTTTGGAGGCCCGACCGGATGCTCCCAAGGATTTCGATTACGTCATCTGCGAAAGCACGTATGGGGATCGTGAACGAGACGAAGTTTCCGACGTCGCTCGTCGCGGGCAACTTCGCGAGATCCTTCTCAAGGCCTATCATCCCAACGGCGCTCTGCTGATTCCATCATTTGCGGTCGAACGCACACAGGAATTGGTGGCTGATATCAATGGGCTGATGGATGCTGGTGAGATATCCCGCTGTCCCATCATCATCGACTCTCCATTGGCTTCGCGCGCGACCGCAATCTTCAAGCAGCATGCGCATTCCATCCCCAACGGCGACCTACTGATCAAAGCATTGAATGCCAAAAATGTACGCTTTACGGAAACGGCCGAGCAATCAAAAGCAATCGACCTCATTCGCGGCTTCCATATCATCATCGCTGCCAGTGGCATGTGTGAGGCCGGCCGCATTCGTCACCGTCTCAAGAACTGGCTTTGGCGCGATGAAGGCACTGTGTTGCTCGTCGGATTCCAGGCAGCCGGCACCCTCGGGAGAATTCTTGAAGACGGCGCGCGCACCGTAAAAATCCAGGGTGAGGAGATCATTGTCCGCGCGACTGTGCGATCACTGGATGCCTATAGCGGTCACGCCGACGCCAGCGAATTGAGAGCTTGGATAGGAGCCAGGGAACCGATTCGCTCGGGGCTGTTTCTGGTTCATGGCGAGCCTGCCGCGCGCGACAGTCTGAAATCTCGTCTGTTGGTCGAGAAGCCGGAAGCGACCATTGTCGTGCCATCGCTCGACGACAGCTACAGTCTGACGAAAACAGCCGCCGTACCGCTCGCACGCGGTACGCCGCCTCCGCGCCTAGCGCCCCAGGATGTCGGCCATTCGGATTGGCATAATGACTATCAATCGATCGTCCTCGATCTCGAGGAGCGGTTGCGTCAAACCGCCGACCGGAAAGCGCGCGCCGTTATTCTTCGGCGCGTCAAAAGAGCTATTGAGGATGACGGGCGTTCAAGCTAGCCACAACGGAGTAAGACCATGCTGATGACGGATCGCGATTGCAGAAGGGGAGGGCAGCGATTTGCCATTCCGACGCTCGGAGAGGTCGAGGGCAAGGTCATCGCGTCGGAGATTGTCGCCTCAATTTGCCTGCATGAGCTTTCGGCCTATTCCGGCAGCACGGGAATGCTCTCTATCAAGAATAGGATCAGACAAGCCCTTGATGCGCGCTGCACAAACGCAAGCCTTTGTCACGAGGACACCGATGCGGGGGTAGTATATGCCTTGGAGCTACTTGATGCGGCAGCCGAAGTCGCAGGCAACCAGGCTGATACCACCGCGAAGTCCGGTGGTTGCGAGACCGTCCGCCGATTGCGGCGCATAGCGAGCATGAAATGACAGCGCACGGCAGCAACCAGCCGGAATAAAGGCAGCGCCGCAAGCCCACGCGTTTCTC
Organism: Martinezella dioscoreae; assembly: GCF_009176305.1. Classification (GTDB taxonomy): domain Bacteria; phylum Pseudomonadota; class Alphaproteobacteria; order Rhizobiales; family Rhizobiaceae; genus Rhizobium; species Rhizobium dioscoreae. The sequence continues at coordinate 31,370 of NZ_BLAJ01000004.1, forward strand.
AAATCGCGGTTTGCCGGTGTTCGTCTTGTTAAGCTACGCGGCGCTATTTGATTGCTGTGGGCGCTCGGGCCAGAGCGACCCAAGGGACGGGTTCATCGCGAGCTTGACTTTCTTGATCGCAGGTGGGCTCAGGCGATGATCCAGCAACTTGAAGACATTCTGTGCTGCCTGCTCGACGCCTATGTCATTCAGCCTCACTGATCGCGTGCCTACGCTCGCAAGGAATGCCATTCTATTTGAGCACGGTTGGGTGTGCTCAGGCCGCCAGTTTTCGTAGAATAATCCGCGGATCAATGGCGGCAGATGCGCTGAGAAGTCAGCCATTGCCTTCTGGCTCATTGAATCTCGAAGCGCGTGTAGGACGGAGCGCAGGCACTCATAGGCCTCATTCCGTTCACAATGGAGATATTCGGACAATTCTACGACCCATGTTTCGGCTTGGTGCGCAGAATCCGAGAAGGTCTGGGAAGGGATAAAGTTCATGATAAGCCTCCTTGATCGAGACTATCGTCACCGAATTCCCGATGATGCGCGTTGTCCTGGATCAACATCGCGGTTCTATTTGCATGGGATGTTGAGGCGACGTCTTGCCGGCTTTGACGATGACAGAACTATCTCCCCCCGAGTTGAACGGTCTCCATGGATTACTTATGAAGAGCGACCTTCGGCGCTATAGAGCCGCTGGGAACTTCCCGCCACGGATCAGCGGGATCCTCGTGGATGACGACCTCAATCTCGGTAAGTCCACCGTCCGTCTGTTCGATCACAAGGGCGTCTCCGCCGCCCGTGCAGGCGGCGGTCATGCCGTGATCGACCAGTAGAGACGAAGCGAGACATGTCTATCAGGCCGAAAGAATGGCAGAGGGATGTGAGATCCCGTGGCCTTTTGCTGCTTCCGGCCAGCCGAAGTCTCTTCTCAAAGGACGGAAGATCTCTCTTCACGGATCGGATCGAACAATGACTGATCGCGACGCTTGCACTGAGCAGATGATCTACGTCAATGACGAGGAATCCCACCCGTGAATAATGAACGCAGCGCCTGAGTGGTTCGCCACGCCGGCAGCACCCATTCAGTTCGTTCTTCGGGAGCCGTTTCTTGCACAAATCCCATGTCCCTTTTCTTTTTGCCGTTGTTGCGATCCTGAGCCTGAATGCAGGAAGCCACGACGCCGTGGCGCGTGATGCAGCAACGTTGAGCGACCACGTGCAAGAGCTCTGGAACAAGCTGCGCGGCAGCGAGCAGGTGCCCGGCATCGCGACGTCCAACGGCCGCATCGAGGCGCAACAGGTTCTGGTTTCCGCGAAATTCGCTGGCCGTGTCGCCGACGTTCTTGTCGAGGAGGGACAGATAGTCGATCCCGGCGCTGTCATTGCGCGGATGGACACGTCCGAGCTTGATGCGCAGCTTTCGGGCGCGGAGGCGGAAGTTCGGCGTTCCGAAACCGGCGTGGCAACTGCCGAGGCGACCATCGCGCAGCGTGGTAGCGAACTCACACTTGCGCGCCTGGAACTTGAACGAGCCTCCGATCTCAGTGCCACCGGCAGCGGTACGCGGCAACAACTCGACCTGCGTCGCAGCCAGCTCGCCGTTGCCGAGGCGGTCTCTCGTTCCGCGCTCGCAAGCCGCGATGAGGCTCAGGCTGGGCTGGACGCCGCCCGCGCCGAGGTTGCGCGCATTCGCTCGCAGCTCGACGATGCGATCCTAAAGGCGCCCAGACGAGGGCGCGTGGAATATAAGTTGGTGCAGTCGGGCGAAGTGGTGGCAGCCGGTGCGCCGATCGCGACACTCCTGGATTTGACTGACGTCTATATGACCGTTTTTCTGCCAGCGAGGGCCGCTGGGCGCCTCGCTTTTGGTGATGAGGCGCGAATCATTCTCGATCCAGCGCCCGGTTATGTCGTACCTGCGACCATCTCCTTCGTTGCCGCGGAGGCGCAGTTCACGCCGAAAACGGTCGAGACCGAGGACGAGCGCGAGAAGCTGATGTTCCGCGTCAAACTTCGTATCGCCTCCGATTTGCTCAAGCAGTACGAAACCCGGGTGAAGACGGGGGTTCGCGGCGTGGGTTACGTGCGCACCGATCCTGCCGCTGCATGGCCGCCGCAACTCGCCGTGAAGTTACCCCAATGACGGGCGAAGTTATCAGCCTCGCCGGCGTTACGCATCGCTATGGGAAGAAAGTGGCACTCGACGGGGTCGATCTCGTTGTTCCGGCGGGCTGCATGGCAGGCGTCATTGGCCCGGACGGCGTTGGAAAGTCGACGCTGCTCGCGCTCGCTGCCGGGGTGACAAGGTCGCAACAGGGGAACATCCACGTCCTCGACGGCGATATGTCCGACGCGCATCAGCGCCGTCTCGCTGGTGCCCGCATTGCCTATATGCCCCAGGGTCTCGGCCGCAATCTCTATCCGACGCTGAGCGTTGCGGAAAATCTCGATTTCTTCGGTCGCCTCTTCGCGATGGATCGCAACGAGCGCCGGGAACATATGGACGAACTGCTCAAGATCACTGGGCTTGCTCCGTTTCGGGATCGCCCCGCCGGTAAGCTGTCAGGCGGCATGAAACAGAAACTTGGCATCTGCGCCGCTCTTATTCATGATCCGGACATTCTTATTCTCGACGAACCGACGACAGGCATCGACCCGCTGTCGCGTCGGCAATTTTGGGAATTGATCGCACGCATGCGGGCCAGACGGCCGGGGATGAGCGTCATCGTCGCCACTGCCTACATGGAAGAAGCCGAACGTTTCGATTGGCTTGTCGCCATGCATGGAGGCCGGGTCATCGCGACGGGGAGCCCGGCGGAGATCAAGCGAAGCACAAGACAATCCTCCCTGGAGGGCGCCTTTGTTGCACTCTTGCCGGAGGAACTACGCAGAGCCGATGCGCCGCTTCTCGTGGTCCCGCGCCTGGCTGGAGATGGTATCCCCGCGATCGAAGCTGAGGGACTTACCAGACGTTTTGATGACTTCACTGCGGTCGATCACGTAAGCTTTCGTATCGAAAGGGGCGAGATTTTCGGCTTTCTCGGCTCGAATGGCAGCGGCAAAAGTACCACGATGAAGATGCTGACGGGTTTGCTTCCCGCAAGCGAAGGCGAGGCGCGCCTCTTCGGTCAGCCGCTCAAGGCCGGGGATTTGGAAACGCGTCGCCGCGTCGGCTATATGTCACAGGCATTTTCTCTTTATAGCGAACTGTCGGTCCGCCAGAACCTGGTGCTGCATGCACAGTTGTTCGGCCTTCCGGCCGAGCAGGTAACGGTTCGTGTCAAGGAAATGCTTGCCGATTTTGAACTGACAGCCGTTGCCGATCGTCGCCCGGAGAGCCTGCCGCTCGGCATGCGACAGCGCCTGCAACTGGCGGCGGCGGTCATCCATCGCCCGGAGGTACTGATCCTGGATGAGCCGACATCCGGGGTCGATCCCGTCGCCCGCGACAGTTTCTGGCGTTCGCTCCTGAGCTTGTCACGCAAAGATGGCGTGACGATCTTCCTCTCCACGCATTTCATGAATGAAGCCGAACGTTGTGATCGTATTTCCATGATGCACGAGGGCAAGGTGCTCGCCGTCGGCAGTCCGGCGGAGTTGAAAAAGCAGCGCGGTTGCGAGGTGCTGGAGGATGTCTTCATCGACGTGCTCACTGAGGCGGGGATGGGACGGGACGACACGCCGCCAATCGCAACTGCGGCGAAGGCTGCCGACGTCTCGAAGCCGGGCATCTTCGACCTTCGCCGCTTATGGGCCTATGCATGGCGCGAAAACCTGGAAATACGCCGCGACCCCACGCGTTTGATCTTCGCATTTCTAGGTCCGGTCATTCTCCTCCTGGCCTTCGGCTACGGCATCTCCTTCGATGTGGAGCGTCTTCCCTTTGCGGTCTTCGATCAGGACCAATCGGCTGAAAGCAGGCAACTTCTGGAGAGCTTTCAGGGTTCGCGCTATTTTGATGAGCAACCGGCGGTGTCCTCCATCGATGACCTTGAGACTCGTCTCAAAAGCGCCGAGCTGAAGCTGGCGATCGAGATTCCGACAGATTTCGGCAGGGATCTGCTGCGTCAGATCCATCCGGAAGTCTCGGTCTGGCTCGATGGCGCCATGCCTTTCCGAGCGGAGACGGCGCGCGGCTATGTCTCAGGGCTTGCCACGAGCTACATGACGGATAATGCCGCCCGTCAAAGCGGTCGCGCCACATCCCCCTATCCCATAGAAATTGAACGTCGTTTTCGCTACAATCAGGCTTTCAAAAGCGCCAACGCCATTGTGCCAAGTGTCATCGTGCTGATGCTGGTGCTCATTCCCGCCATCATGACCGCGCTTGGCGTCGTCAAGGAGAAAGAGACCGGATCCATCGCCAACTTCCAGTCGACGCCCGTCACGAAGATCGAATTCCTTCTTGGCAAACAGTTGCCCTATGTCGCGATCGCGTTCCTGAGTTTCATTCTTCTTGTGCTGATGACTCGTTTTGTCTTCGCAGTGCCGGTCAAAGGTTCCCTCCTGGCCTTTGCTGCCGGATCGCTGCTTTATGTTTTCGCGACGACCGGCTTCGGACTGTTCATATCGAGCTTTGTCCGCAGTCAGGTCGCCGCCATTTTCGCGACAGCCATCATCGCCATTATCCCGGCGGTGAATTTTTCCGGACTGCTCGTCCCAGTCTCGTCGCTTTCGGGGGGCGGACGGCTCATGGGGCTTGCCTTCCCGTCGGCATGGTATCAGCCGGTCAGCGTCGGTGTCTTAGCAAAGGGGCTGGGTTTTGCCGATCTCTGGTTCGATATGTTGGTGATCGGCCTCTTTGGACTCGGGTTCATCGCGGCCGCGATTATTTCACTGCGAAAGAGAGGGGCCTGACATGGCTGCCCGTCTTTTCCGGATCCTTCGCCTGGGCATCAAGGAGCTCTACAGCCTCAAGGCCGATCCTGTCCTTGTCGCGCTGATCGTCTATACATTTACCTTCGCCATCTACGCCGTGGCGACGGGCGCGAAATTCGAGGTTGAGAATGCCGCGGTGGCGATCGTCGATGAAGACCGTTCGATGCTGTCCGCACGATTGCGCGATGCCCTGCTACAGCCATTTTTCAAGCCTCCGGAATTGATCGATGCCGACGAGATCGATGCTGTGATGGATGCCGGCCGCTTCGTTTTTGTCGTCGAGATTCCACCCAAATTCGAGCAGGACGTGATTGCCGGGCGCCATCCATCGGTCCAGATTGATATCGACGCGACCGCGATGTCGCAGGCCGGCAATGGAGCCTCCTATATCCAGAATATCATCCTGCAGGAGGTGCTGACGGCAATGCCCGGAGTTGATCAGAAACAACCGATCAATCTGATCGTACGGGCGAAATTCAACCCCAACCTCAAATCCGAATGGTTCACGGCCGTGATGCAGGTGATCAACAATATCACCATGCTCTCGGTTATCTTGACGGGCGCGGCACTGATCCGCGAGCGCGAACATGGAACGATCGAGCACCTGCTCGTCATGCCGGTCACCCCGATCGAAATCATGCTCGCAAAAATATGGGCGAATGGCCTCGTCATCGTCGTGGCTGCGATCTTCTCGCTTATCGCCGTCGTCGAGCGCCTGCTCGGTGTGCCCGTCGCCGGATCTGTGAGCCTCTTTGTAACCGCGGCCGTCCTCTACCAGTTTTCGGTGACGTCACTCGGCATCTTGATTGCCACCGTTTCCACTTCGATGGCGCAGTTCGGACTGATTGTGATGCCGGTGCTTATCATCATGAACCTCTTATCCGGAAGCACGACACCCATGGAGAGCATGCCCGGCTGGTTGCAGAATGTGATGCAGCTTTCGCCATCGACACATTTCGTCGCCTTATCCCAGGCCGTGCTTTATCGGGGAGCCGGATTTGCGATCATATGGCCGCAAATGCTGGCGCTCTTCGGCATCGGAGCGGCATTCTTTGCCGTGGCTACGCTGCGTTTTCGCAAGTCGCTTCTCAGCGGTCAGTGAGGTGCCTCCCGGTGGAATTTGGTAGTCCAGATTGCTTGTGCATTCGCTCGTTACTATTGTCATGAAATGGATATGATCGAAGCGTTTCAGCGTCTCAGCCTCGCTCTTGCCATCGGCATTCTGGTCGGGGTTGAGCGCGGCTGGCAGGAGCGCGAGACGGAGCCCGGTAAAAGAACGGCCGGTATTCGCACCTTCGGCCTGTCCGGCTTTCTCGGCGGCTTGGCAGGTTTCCTGCAGGTCAAGCTCGGACCGATCCTGCCGGCCGCCGTTTTCGTTGTTTTCGGCATTGCATTTGTCGTCTTCAGCAGATACGAGGCCGAGCAGGAAGAAGACTACAGCGTCACCAGCGTCATAGCGGCTCTCGCCGTCTTCGTCCTTGGGGTCATAGCGACCGTTTCCGACATGACCGTCGCTGCGGCCGGAGGCGTCGCGGTGACTGCGTTGCTGGCTGCTCGCTATAGTCTGCATGGATTTCTGCGAAACCTGACATGGCTGGAATTTAGAGCTGCACTCGTGCTGCTTGCCATGACACTCGTTGCGCTGCCCCTCCTTCCCGACAGAACAATCGATCCCTGGAATGCCATCAATCCATTCCAGCTATGGCTGCTGACAATCATGATTGCCGCCATCTCCTATGTCGGCTATCTGGCGGTCCGCATCGCCGGAGCAAAACATGGAATCCTTTTTAGTGGGGCTGCAGGCGGGTTCATTTCGTCAACCGCTGTCACCTTGTCCTTTGCGCGTCTATCGTGCCGCAGCACTCAGGCGACCGACAGCCTCGCTGCCGGCGCGTCGATCGCCGGAGCAATGTCCATCGGACGGGCACTGGTCATCAGTGGCATATTGGCGCCTGTACTCATTCCCAAGCTGGCTGTCGCGTTCGTTCCCGTCATTCTTGTCTTTCTTTCGGCGACCTTCCTGATGCTCAGGGGAGCGAAGGCCGACGATAAGGCAACCGACATCAATCCAGATAATCCGTTCGAATTGCTCACGGTTCTCCGTTTCGGAGCATTTCTCGGCGTCATAAGCTTCCTATCGAAATTCACGATCGACCAGATCGGGCCATCGATGATATTTGTCGTCGCGCTGCTTTCGGGACTTGCCGATCTTGATGCCATCACCCTGTCGACGGCACGCATGGCGGGCTCGGTGCTGACGACGGAGGTTGCGATGATCGCGATCTCTCTGGCCGCGGCCGCCAATCTGATAGTGAAGATGGTGCTGGCCATCATGTTCGGAAGTCGCGCCTACGCCACAGCATTGATTGTGACAACGTCGACGGCGCTCGTCGTCGCCGTTGCTGCCTATTTCGGGTTTAGCACCTTGGCGTGACCGCCGGCCGGGGAGCCAGGACATCGCGATCCCCCGTGAAATCATGGCCGGCACCGAGCTCAATTGACGCAAATCAATGCAGCATTGCGTACTCGGCTTAGAAAATGTCCCGACTTCTCGTCCCCTTTACCCCGAAAGACCGAGATGCAGCGCATGTCGCAAACTCGGCTCTTGTTCCAGATATCCATGATCTGAGGAAGGATCGCCATGTTTCGCGGGCGCATAAGAAACAGGGAGCTGCTCGAACGCATTGTAAGCGCGGACGATGCCGCCCGGCTGATCAAGGACGGAATGACCATCGGCATGAGCGGCTTTACGCGCGCGGGCGAGGCAAAGGCCGTGCCCATGGCGCTTGCCAAGCGCGCCAAGGACGATCCGCTGAAGATCACGCTGATGACCGGCGCATCACTGGGCAACAATCTCGACAAGGCCCTGGTCGAGGCGCATGTGCTTGCCCGTCGACTGCCTTTTCAGTCCGATCCGGTTCTGCGAAACGCGATCAATGCCGGCGAAGTCATGTTTATCGATCAGCATCTGTCCGAGACGGTGGAACTTCTTCGCAGCCGCCAGATCTCGCCGGTCGATATTGCCGTGATCGAGGCGACGGCCATCACCGAAGACGGCGGGATCATTCCGACGACATCGGTCGGCAATTCGGCAAGCTTCGCGATCCTGGCCGATAAGGTCATCGTCGAAATCAACCAGTCGCAGCCACAGGAATTGGAAGGGCTGCACGATATCTATATCCCGACGCGCCGGCCAAGCCGCGAGGCAATTCCCGTCATGTCACCAGACAGCCGGATTGGCGTTCCTTTCATTCCGGTTCTTCCGGAGAAGATCGCCGCTGTCGTCGTCACGCAAAACAGCGATAGTTCTTCGACCATCCAGCCGCCGGATGCTGAAACGCGGGCGATTGCCGGGCATCTGGCTGAATTCCTGATGCATGAGGTCAAACTCGGACGCTTGAGCCAAAGCCTGCTGCCGCTTCAGGCCGGCATCGGCACGATCGCAAACGCCGTACTCCACGGTTTCATCGATACGCCGTTTCACGATCTGACCATGTATTCCGAGGTCCTTCAGGATTCGACCTTCGATCTGATCGACGCCGGAAAGCTCACATTTGCATCCGGTTCCTCAATGACCTTGTCCGCCGACATGTATCGCAAGGTCATTCCAAATATCGCAGCATATAAACCGCGGCTGATCCTGCGCCCGCAGGAAATCAGCAATCATCCGGAAGTCATTCGTCGCCTTGGGATCATCGGAATCAACACCGCGTTGGAGTTCGACATCTACGGCAATGTCAATTCGACCCATGTCGGTGGAACACATATGATGAATGGGATTGGCGGCTCGGGCGATTTTGCCCGTAACGCCTACATGTCCATCTTCGTCACGAAATCGACGGCAAAGACCGGGGCGATTTCAAGGGTCGTGCCCATGGTCAGCCATGTGGACCATACCGAACACGACGTCGATATATTGGTGACCGAAACCGGACTGGCTGACCTTCGCGGTCTCGCGCCGCGGGAACGCGCTACCACCATCATCGCCAATTGTGTGCATCCGGCCTACCGCGGAGCCCTGTTCGACTACCACAAAAGAGCCCTTGCGCGGGGTGGACAAACGCCGCACGTCATCGAAGAGGCACTCAAATGGCACAGCTCACTGCGCGAAATTGGCCGGATGCTGGCCTAGCTTGGATATCGAGGATCATTTATTCACGATCGGCCTCTGATGGACGCTCCCGACGGCATCTGTGTGCCAGAATGGAAACGTTCATCACTATCCGGAGGAAGCGTCTAGACATGCCTGCGGAAACAGGGAGTTTTTGAAATCGGAGTGTCGACGCATGCAATATTGATCGTTGCTACGAGGGAGATCGAATCTCGCATACGGAATGAACCGGCCTACGCCTGCTGCCTATAGCAACCTTTTGCCGACAGACGCGGGTCGAGCAAGGTTCCTTTCTCGCCGCAGGCGATGGCGCCCGCGTCCTCCAGCCTGCCGATGCCGGCCGGTCTATCCATTTCCTTTGCGAACTGGATCGCGGCGGCGACCTTTGGCGCCATCGAGCCTGGTGGGAACCTCACGTCAGATAACATCTCCGGATCAATGCGACCCAAGCGTTGAGCCTTTGGTGTCCCGTAGTCCAGATAGACCGCATCGACATCTGTCAGAAGGAGCAACATGTCGGCATTTAGCTGCCTTGCCAGCAGCGCACTGGCGGCATCCTTGTCGATCACGGCTTCTATCCCGGTAAGTCTGCCATCAGCCTGCTCAATCACGGGGATGCCTCCGCCGCCGGTGCAAATGACGGTCACGCCGTGATTGACCAGCAAGGCGATGGTTTTTGCCTCGACGATTGCCAAGGGTTTTGGCGAGGCGACGACGCGCCGCCAGTTTTCACGGTCTGGCGCAACTCTCCAACCCCGCTCTCTGGCGAGCCGTCGCGCGGTTGCTGCATCGTAAACCGGCCCGATGAACTTAGTCGGATGTGAAAAGGCGGGGTCGGCCGCCTCTACCCGTGCCATGGTCAGCAAGGTTGCGATTGGATTGTTCTCCAGGAGATTTCCTAGCTCCTGTTCGATCATGTAGCCGATCATCCCCTCTGTTTCGGCGCCCAGAATATCCAAGGGGAAACCATTGCCGTTGGAGGCTTCCGCCTGCAGAGCAAGGAGCCCGACCTGGGGACCGTTGCCATGGGTGATGACCAAAGAGTGACCGGCATGAATGAGATCAGCCAAGGCGGCAACACCGACCCGGATATTGGCGCGCTGATGTTCAGCGGTCATCGGCTCGCCGCGGCGCAGAAGTGCGTTCCCGCCGAGCGCAGCGACGATCAGCATGTCAGCCTCCAATCGTCGCGACGAGTAAGGCCTTGATCGTATGCATGCGATTTTCGGCCTGATCGAAAACAATGGAGGCATGAGACTCGAAAACCTCGTTCGTCACCTCCATGCAATCAATGCCATATTCCTTAGCGATGCGGGCGCCGACTTCCGTCTCGGTGTCGTGAAACGCTGGAAGGCAATGCATGAATTTCGCATAGGGGTTTTCGGTCGCCTCGATCACCTGGGCGGTAACCCGGAATGGGGAAAGAAGCCCGATGCGCTCTTCCCAAGCCGATTCACTCTCGCCCATTGAAAGCCAGACGTCCGTATAGACAAAATCGGCCCCCAGTACCCCTGAACCGACATGTTCCATCAAAGCGAACTTGCCGCCGCTCTTCCATGCCTCCGATTTCACATGATCGACAAACGCTTGGTCCGGCCACAAGGCCGTCGGCGAGACGAGGCGAAAATCGATTCCGACCTTGGCGGCGCCTAGCGCCAGCGACATCGCCACATTGTCGCGCCCGTCGCCAAGGAAGGCCACGACCATGTCAGACAGATGCTTGTGGGTGAATTCGCGCATGGTCATGAGATCGGCGAGAATTTGCGTCGGATGAGAAACGTCGGTCAGCCCATTATAGACGGGCACGCCGGAATAGGTTTTCAGCGTCTCGACTGCACGCTGCGCGAACCCGCGATATTCGATGGCGTCATAAATGCGGCCGAGAACGCGTGCAGTATCCTTCATCGATTCCTTGTGGCCGATATGGCTGCCGGTGGGACCCATGTAGGTGACGTGGGCGCCCTGGTCATAAGCTGCCACCTCGAACCCGGTTCGGGTGCGTGTCGAGTCCTTTTCGAAGATAAGTGCGATGTTCTTTCGCGTCAGGCGCGGCACTTCGTAACCGCCCAGTTTCGCGGCCTTGAGATCGGCGGCAAGGCGTAGCAGATACCGAATCTCCTCGGCATCCAGATCATCGAGGGACAGAACGCTGCGACCATGAAGATTGATAGGCATGACAAGTTCCTTCGCAACTAAAGGGGGGCACGAGCAATCAGGCACGTCATGCAATGACCGCCGCCGCGGCCACGGCTGAGTTCCGCTCCGTCGATGGTGATCACCTCGATACCTGCACGACGCAGTAGCGTGTTGGTATAGACGTTACGGTCGTAGCCGATGACAACGCCGGGCTCGATGGCGATGACATTGTTGCCGTCATCCCACTGCTCGCGCTCGGCTTCATAGCGGTCGCCGCCGGTCGCAACGACACGCAAGCTCTTCAATCCAAGCGCTTGCGCAACCACGTCGGTAAACGGAGATGTCTCCTCCCGAGTATCCACCGAACCTTCGGCATCGCCCGGCCGCAGCGAGAAACTCCGCAAGCGATCGACGACGGGAGGATACATGGTCACCAGATCCCGGTCGCAGAAGGTGAAGACGGTATCGAGATGCATGAAGCTGCGATCGCGCGGCATAAGGGCCGCGATGACGCGTTTTGCGATACCGCTTGCAAAGAGACTTCGAGCAAGAGTGCCGACCGCCTGCGGAGTGCTGCGCTCACCCATGCCGGCCAGGACGACACCATCACCAATCGGCATCACGTCACCACCTTCAAGACTGGTTCCGGTGACCGAGCTCTCGGGCGAGATGAATGTGAAGTCGGCTGCGTTGAACCGAGGATGAAAACGATAGATCGCCTCGACATTTGCAGCCTCTGGCCGCCGCGCCTGCCAATACATGGCATTGACCGAAACGCCACCATAGATCCAGCAGGAACTGTCACGGGTAAAGAGCTGGTTCGGCAGCGGTGGTAGCACGAAATCCTGCGGCGCCAGTGTCCGTCCAGTCAGCCCAAGCGGTTCAAATGGCAATTCGGCACGCGCGATGCCGCCGACGAGGCAGGTCGCTAGCTGATCCGCTGGCATCTCATTGAGCCAGCCGCGCAGTTCGTCGACCATGTCACGTCCGACAACCGCGGATTCGACCCGGCGATCGAGCAGCCAGCGGCGCGCCTTGGGCAAAGCCATCGTTTCCATGAGCAATTCGCCCAATGACTGCACAATCACGCCGCGTTCGCGCAATGCATCGACGAAGACGTCATGCTCCTGGCGTGCACGCTTGACCCAAAGCACGTCGTCGAAAAGCAGGGCCCTGCAATTGTCAGGTGTCAGGCGCCGAAGGCTCAGATCAGGGCGGTGAACCATGACTTCGCGGAGACGACCGACTTCCGAATGAACCCCGAGAACATTCATGACGCTGCTCCTTGTCAAAATGGGCTGACGAGGCCGGCCCACATTTCGTAGGCAGCAAGGAGGGCCACTGCCACAAGCGCGGCGGCAAGCACGGCTTCGAATAGACGGAAGGGCCTTTGACCTGACTCTCTGCAGGCCAGAACATAGAAGAGAATGCCCGGCGCATAGAGGATCGCACACATGAACAGGTAGGCCGGGCCGGCCGCGTAGACGAGCCACAACCCATAAAACGTTGCCAGAAGGCCGACGAGCATTGGAGCGGTGCGCTGCTCACCCAGTGCATAGCTTTCGCCTGATATGGCAAGCTTCGCAGCATAGGCGCCCGAGAAGATGTAGGGCACGAGGATCGCGGTTGATGCGATGGAAAACAACGCCTGATAGGTGCTATGAGCAAAGAGCGTAACGACCAGGAACGTCTGGACAAGAAGATTGGTGATCAGCAGCGAAGCCCATGGGACGCCGCGGTCACTTTCCGAGGCGAGGAATTTCGGCATGGTCCCGTCCTTGGCCGCCGCGAAGGGAATCTCGGCTGCAAGAAGCGTCCAGCTCAGAAAGGCACCGATCACCGAAATGACAAGCGCGATATTGATGAGAGCCGCACCCCAGGGGCCGACCACCGCCTCAAGTACCCCGGCCATGCTCGGATTTTTCAGCGCAGCAAGCGCAGGTTGGTTGAGGATGCCGAGCGAGAGAAGGGACACGAGTGCGTAGAATGCGAGGCAGGTGAAAAAGCCGAGCACCGTTGCTGTCGCAATATCGCTCCGTCGCTCTGCCCTGGCCGAGAAGACGCTGGCACCTTCTATGCCGATGAATACCCAGAGAGTGACCAACATGGTGCTCTTGACCTGGGTGGTGATCGAGCCGAGGCTAGCATTGCCCAGACCGGTGAAATCGAGCGAGAAGACATTTAGCTTGAAGGCGACGACGCTGACCCCGACGAACAATACAATCGGCGCGATCTTTGCGATGGTGACAATAAGATTCGCGACCGCCGCCTGGCGGATGCCCGCAAGGACAAGCGTGTGGATCAACCATAGCAGGATCGACGCACCGAGCACCGCCTGCCAAGTGTTTCCATCGCCGAAGGATGGGAAGAAATAGGATAGGGCGCTAAAAACGATAACCGCATAGGATACATTGCCGATCCATGCGCTCAGCCAGTAGCCCCAAGCGCTGTTGAAGCCAATAAATGGTCCGAAGCCGGCTTTTGCATAAGCATAGGGACCAGCGTTAAGGTTTGGTTTGCGGGTGGCCAGGGACTGATATACGAAGACCAGCGACAGCATGCCAATCGCCGTAATCCCCCAACCGATTGCGATGGCCAACGGGCCGGCGCCTGCGGCCATGTTCTGTGGCAAGCTGAAGACACCGGAGCCGATCATCGAGCCGATGACCAACGCCGTTAATAAACCCAGTCGCAATTTCCCATTAACCGCGACCGGCTCGGTCGAGGTAACAAGTTTTATGCCGATCGAAGTCATGATCTTCTCCCAAGGATCGAAAATATCCATGGGAGACACTGGACACTGGGCGGCGGCGATAAACCTTGATCCTGGTCAAGTAAATTGTCATTTTTCGCGAACGTCGACGTCCTGTCGTTCGAATGTCAGCCGGCGTAATACAGCATTACTTTTTGCCCGTCTGGTCGACGACGCGTCGCGCGGCTGCCACATGGAGCTCCTCCAGACGTTCCAGGAAGGGGGCCTGGCCGCTGACGATCTTTTGGCGCGCCTCGGCCAGGGCGAACCACTCGGCACGATCGACTTCGGGGAATGCTTGCATGCGTCCGCTTCGCGGCGGCCACTCGATTTCGAACATGTTGCTGCGCAGGCTGGAGGTGTCGAATTCCCCCTCCAACGCAAAGGCAATGACATGCTTACCGCTCTTCTGGCGTAATTGGCCAAGCGGTTGCAGCTTGCCTTCGGGCACGTGTCCCATTTCTTCGGCAAATTCCCGCCGGGCCGCGGCCTCAGCTTCCTCATCCTCCTTATACTCGCCCTTGGGAATGGACCACGCGCCCTCATCTCGCTTGTGCCAGAAGGGGCCGCCTGGGTGGACAAGCAGGATCAAAAAACCGCTTTCCGCCTCTTTGTACATTAAGATGCCAGCGCTTTTCTTCATGGCTGATCATTTCCGCCGGGAGGCGAGACTGGCCCTTATGCAAATTCGGATTTGTTGACAGCCAGAACCGCGTTTGAATGTGCTAATAAAGTGGTTAACCGACCCACACTATCCTGATCAGCAAGATATTCACAGGCCTCCAACAAAGGTACGAACAACGGCAGAGAATTGTTTCTCGCCGCAGCACAATGATTGTCGGATCGTCAGGATGGCTATGCCGCCACTGACGACATCTCGCGACTTTTTCTTCGATTGTTATACTGTTTTTCAAAAAACAGATTAGCCGCGAGGTTGTGTCAGCGCCAAGGCGAGTGTCCATACGGCCAGGATGGCGGTAAGCGTCAGAGGGCCGACAGCGCCATAGCGATCGACGATATAGCCGCCAAAAACCGCGCCGATGCTGATGGCGACCTGAAAAGAGACGACCATCAGGCTGCCGGCAGCCTCCAAAGCGTCGGTTGCCCCGCGGGAAAGATTGGTCGGCAGTACAACCGGTGCCATGCCGAAGGCGAAGCCCCAAAGCGCCACGAGGCCGAAGGCAATACCGGTTTGAGCGCCCCAAAGCACCAAGGCAAGCGCGGCAAACGCCATCAGCGCCGCCGTGAGAGCCAGGGCCAGGCGAATGCTGGCGTCGGCCATTCGGCCACCGGCCACATTGCCGATCACGGAAGCGATGCCAAACCCAAGCAGAGCCAGGGCGATCGATCTGGTTTCAAGGAGCGTCACTTGTTCGAGGAAGGGACGCACATAGACCGAGCCGGCAAAATGGCCCGTCATCAGCAAAAGAATGGCAAGCATCCCCAGCTGAACGCTACGCCGCCGCGTCAGCCGGAAAACATCGGCGAGGCTGTTGCTTGTGCTCGCGGGCAGTGTCGGTAAGCTCAGTAGCTGCAGCAGCAAGGCGAGCGCGGCAAGTCCGGCGGTCATCGCCATTGCCACGCGCCATCCCAGCCAGTCGCTGATCAAAGCTCCAACCGAGGGCGCAGCTATGGTGGCGAGCGAGACGCCGAGGGTGACGATGGCCATGCCCCGACCCGTCGAATTGGCGCCGACCAGTCGCGCCACGACGGCGACTGAAAGCGCCCAGAAACCGCTCAGCGCGATGCCCAGCCCAGCCCGGCCCAACAACAATAGCCAAAAGTCCGTCGCCAATGATGCAAGGACATTGGAGCCGATCGCCAAGGCGCTGAGGCCGACCAACACCGTCTTGCGGTTCAGCCTGCCGATCAGAACATTGCTCAATAGGGCGGTGACAGCGCCGACGGAAGCTGTGGCGGTGACGACCTGTCCGGCTGTTCCCTCGGTAATCGCAAGATCGCGCGCCAGCGGGGTTAGCAGACCCGCCGGCAGGAATTCAGCCGATACCAGCGCGAAGCTGGTGGCCGCCATTGAAAGGACGGCGAACCAGGTCGCCGCGCTCCACGTGGATGGTTCCGGGGTATCCGGTTCAATCGTTACCCCATGAAGTTGCGATGTCGTGTCCGTCATAGGTATCTCCTTAAGTTAGGAGAGGTCATAGACGAACTATTCGGGACGGTATGTGTCCTAAAATCCGAAATCCATGTCCATTCGTCCGGAACTTGTGCGTCGCACAACGCCCGGTGAGACGCTGGTGATGCGTTTGAAGGCGCGAGCGAAGGATGCCTCGGATTCATAGCCCAACCGAGAAGCAACTTCGGCGACTGACATGCCGCTTTGCCCCAACAGGTCGCGGGCAAGCTGCATCCGCAAACGGGCGAGATAATGGGCCGCGCCTTCTCCTAACATGGCGTTGAAGCGCTCGGCGAAGATCGAACGCGATTGACCCGCCAAGCCCGCGAGACTTTTGAGGGTCCAGTTACGGCCGGGGTCTCGGTGCATGGCCGCCAGCACACGTCCGACATGGGGATCGCGGATGGCGGCGAGCCAGCCGGTGGTCGAGCCCCCGCTGCAATTGACCCCGCAGCGGATGAGCCGTGCCGCGAGCAAGTCGGCCATGCGCGACAAGACGGTCGCGCTTCCCATCTGTGGCTGTGTCGCCTCCGCCGACATGGCCGCCAGCAGGGGGCCAACGATCGGGTCATTGCCGGCCACATCGCAGCCCTTGATGATTGGCGGCATCAAGGCGACCAAGGGATTAAGTGCATGCGCCCCCAAGACCATGGAGCCGCAGAAGAGGGTGCTCGTCGCACCCGTTCCGTCCCGCACCACGTCGCATACGTTGCTTCCCAATCTTGTTATCTGGCAGCTCTTGCGCGAGTCACCCTCGACATCTGGCGCGCTGGCCAACCGGTGCGCGACGCCTTGCGGCAGCAGAACCAGATCGCCATCGTTCAACTCCTGCCATCCTTGCGCTTCGGTATGGATCCAGCACGGACCCTGGCTGACAAAGTGAAAACGAAGCAGCTGTTGTTGCGGAAAGGCGATGCTCCATGGATGTCTGAGTTCGCAGCGTCCATAATTGACGCCACTCAA
Source organism: Martinezella dioscoreae (assembly GCF_009176305.1). Lineage (GTDB taxonomy): Bacteria > Pseudomonadota > Alphaproteobacteria > Rhizobiales > Rhizobiaceae > Rhizobium > Rhizobium dioscoreae. The sequence continues at coordinate 48,332 of NZ_BLAJ01000004.1, forward strand.
GCGAAAGTCTTGCAGGACTTCGCTTAGGGCGTCCATTGGGACATTTGACGGCGACAATGGTTGAGACGAATGATCAAGCATCGAGCCAATTTAGGTCCCAAGCGTCCAGCATTCAAGCGGGTCAGCGATGCAAATGTGATCGCTCCTAGCCAGCAAGGAACGCTGTCTCAATCATACGAATGCCGTCAAACGCGGGCTCCCAATATCCGGCCCGCCGCCGATGGTTCAGCCAAGATCGATTTTCATGGCGAAATCCCAGGTACCGGCGCCGTTCCTGGCCAGGCTGATCATCATCAAGCCGAGCGCTTCCAGCGTCTGGGCCATGTGCAAGCCACCAACGTCAAACGGACGGAGCCCTAGACTTTCAAGGAAGGTCGAGACGCGTGCCCTTCGCCTTCGTGTCGTCGGCTGCGATGAACGCGTCGAGGCGTTCACCCTTGGCCAGCACGTGACCGAAGATGGTGTTGAACGTCTTCACGACAGGCGCGCGGGCGGGGAGGCGCTTGGCGATCTCCTGCGCGCCAGAACCGCCATGCGGAGTGACGAGACCCGAAAGGTTGGGGGCAAGGGGGTTGGTGATGTCGATGATCACCCTGCCGTCAAGCGAGTTCCCGTAATCGGCGATCACAGCCGCGGCGCTGGTGTAAGGCACTGCCAGGACGACGATATCCCCGGTCGGAGCGGCGCCATAAGTCGCTATCGTCGCTCCGGCTCCGATCTGCTCGGCGAGCGCCCGCGCCTTGGCGGGATCGCGGCTGGCCACCTCGACGGTATGCGCGGCCTTGGCGGCAAGGCCGCCGATTGCCGCGGCCATGCCGCCGGATCCAATGATGCTGATAGTGCTCATGCATGATTCCTCAATCGAACTTGACCAGATCCTTAAAGATCAGATGACCCCAGTCGTTGCCGCGCGCCTGAACGAGCAGCCCACCTTCCGAAAGGCCGCCAAGGTTGATCGGCGCGAAACCGAGTTGTTCGGCAAGCGCGGCAACCTCCGCTGTCGCGCCGCCGTCGTCGCTCGCCAGGAACACGACCCTCCTGCCACCATGCACGGCCGGATCTTGGCCGAGCACGGCGGCAGCCAGATGATTGAAGCCCTTGACCAGTCTTCCACCGGAGAAGGCCTGCGCAACGAATTTGGACGACGGCTGCCCTCCCAGTTTCTCGGGAGGCACGCCGTAGGCATTGGTCACATCGACGATCGTCTTCCCCTGCCACGTGGACAGCACCTTGGCGACGTCCGGGTGCTGTTCGAAGCGGACAGCTAGAAAGATAACATCCGCCCTTATAGCTTCCGTCAGGGTCTTGGGAATAATCTCGGGCCCGATCGCGGCTGCATCGGATGCGAAGCTTGCAGGGTCGCGCGTGGTTGCAACGGACACCTCGATGCCGTTGCGGGAAAACGCTTTGGCCAGAGCTCGGCCGATATTGCCGAAGCCGATAATCGCGTAGCTCATCACATTCTCCTTCGATTGTTCGGCGCGGTCAGAGCTTGTAGCCGCCGCTTGCTTCAATCGTCTGGCCCGTCACCCAATGGCCGTCATCGGAGGCCAGGAACGCGACGACGGCGGCGATTTCCGAAGGCTCTCCAAAGCGTCCCATCGCGATTTCGGCCTCGACCGCCTTGATGAGTTCGGGGTTTTCTCGAATGGCGGCGTTCACATCCGTTCGCGTGTAGCCGGGCGCGACAGCGTTCGCGGTAATTCCGCGCGGTCCCAGTTCCGCCGCCAGCGCATGGGTCAGGTTGTTGATGGCCGCCTTGGCCATCGAGTAGACAGGCGCGGCCGTCACGGGCTTCGTGGCGGCGGCGGAAGAGATGTTGATGATGCATCCGCCGTCGGCGAGACGCTTCAGGGCCGCCTGAATGATAAAGAAGGGCGCTCGGGCATAGACCGCGATCAGGGTGTCCCAACTGTCCGGCGTCGCGTCCTTGAAGCCAACCCAGCCGGAGTTGCCGGCGTTGTTGACCAGAATGTCGAGGGCTTTGCTTCCGTTTCGCTTGGTGAACTCGTTGTCGAGTCTCTCGAATAAGATCGGGACGGTCGCCGGGTCAACGAGGTCCGCGTGGATCGCAAACGCGGTGCCTCCAGCATTCTCGATGGCCGCCACCACCTCGTCGGCGCCAGATTTGGAGGTGTTGTAGGTTAGCGCGACCGTCGCGCCATCCTTTGCGAGGCGCTCGGCGATGGCACGACCAATGCCGCGCGACGCCCCGGTTACGAGAGCGGCTTTTCCTTTGAGAGGATGTGCCATTTCATTTCCTTCCGTGGATGTATGCATAATTGGGTGACTGACCCGGCAGTGTGTGGCACGTCAGAGTTGGGCGAGGCCGCCGTCGACGGCGACTTCGCTGGCGGTCATGAAGCTGCTGTCGTCGGATGCGAGGAAGGCGGCCACCGCTCCGATCTCCGCCGGATCGGCCATGCGCTGGAGCGGTGTCATCGCGGCGAAGGCCTTCTGGCCCTCCTCGCCGAGCGCTTCCTTCGCGAGTTCGGTCGCCGTCGCCCCGGGCGACAGCACGTTCACCCGGATGCCCGTGCCCTTCAGGTCCTCGGCCCAGGTCCGCGCGAGATTGCGCACTGCCGCCTTGCTCGCGCTATAGGCGCTGAATGCCGGAGCGCCCGTGGTGCCGGCGCTCGATCCGGTCAGGATGATCGAACCGCCCCGGCCCATCAGCGGCAGCGCCTTCTGGACCGTGAAAATCGTGCCTTTCACATTAGTGTCGAAAGTCTCGTCAATATGCTCTGCGGTGATCTTGCCGAGCGGAAGCGAGCTGCCCGCCCCGGCATTGGCGAAGACGATGTCAAGGGTTCCGCGCTCCGCCTTTACCGCCGCATAGAGCCGATCCAGATCGGCTTCATCGGAAACCGAGCCCGTCACCGCGCGGGCATTCGGCCCGAGATCGACCACGGCGGCATCGAGCGCTTCCTGCCGGCGGCCGAAAATGAACACGAAGGCGCCTTCCTCGATGAACCGCTTCGCCGCGGCGCGACCGATGCCGGTGGCGCCACCCGTAATGACTGCAATCTTACCCTCAAGCTTTCCCATGACGTCTCCTTACGCCCTGTCGACAGCGCCTGTTGTCATTTGCGCCGACGGACGCTATCTAATGGATCACTGATCCGATTCATAACCGGATCACCGATCCACATATATGGATCACTGATCCATTTAGCAAGGTAGTCCATGCGAGCCGACGCGGAAAAAAATCGCAGCCAAATTCTCACCGTCGCGCGTGACGTTGTCGCCGAGCATGGTGTGGACGCGTCGATGCGTGACATTGCCCGCCGGGCCGGCGTCGGCTTGGCCACGCTGCTCCGTCATTTCCCGACGCGGGAAGCGTTGTTCGAAGCGCTGCTGTGTACCCATCTGGACGCACTGACCCGGAGGGCAGCCGAACTCGAACTGTCGACTTCGGCCGACGAAGCACTTCTCTCCTGGTTTCGAGAATTGGTGGAATTCACCCAAAGCTCTAGGGGCGTTGTCGCCATGATGGCGGCCGCTCACACGAACCCCGACTCCGCCCTTTATGCCTCGTGCGCGGCCGTGCACGCGGCGGGCGCGCGACTACTGCTGCGTGCCCAGGCCGAGGGAACGGCGCGCCCCGATATGAATGGGGACGACCTGTTTGCCTTGATAACGGCTCTCGGCTGGGCGGTCGATCAACCCTCATTCGCGCCACGGGCGGATCATCTCGTTCACCTCGTGGCGAGCGCCATCCTGACACATTGGCCTCGCGATGATGTGAAGAAGGCAGCGGGTTGAATAAGGTCCGGGCACTTTTCCTCAAATTGCCCATGCAACGAAGCGGACTGGATCGCCGCCTGGCACAAAGCCACGCCTTTGAGTAGCGGAAACCTGACGCGGCCGCGCGAACGCCATGAAATGCGGCCGCCAACCCACATGATTTCTTGTGATCGGAAGGGGAGTGGACGTCTGCACCGCTCCATGCGGCGGACGCCAGATAATGCTGGCGGGAAGGATTGCTTTCGCCTCACGCTAGAAAAACTGCCTTTGGATCTTCGGGTTTCGACACGATCATTTCCGCGACGGGACTGGTGCCCGGTAACGCCAATTTTCGGAGCGAGCAAATGTCGATCAATCGCCGTCACTTCAACCAATTGCTGCTCCTTGGCGGCGCGGGTCTTGCCTGGGGAGGCTCTCCGTCATGGGCAAGCGCCGCGGAAACGCCGGTGAGCGGCGGAACCCTGAACTGGGCCTACTATCCCGATCCGACGGCGCTGATCGCGATCAACACGTCCTCCGGTACGGGCCAGGCGATCGGACCGAAGATCAACGAGGGACTGCTCGATTTCGATTACGATCTCAACCCGAAGCCGCTTCTGGCGACGTCATGGTCGGCAAGCGACGATGGTCTGCGCTACACCTTCGCGCTTCGCAAGGGCGTCAAATGGCACGATGGCAAGGACTTCACCTCCGAGGATGTAAAGTTCACCATCCTTCGCCTCAAGGAGGCGCATCCACGCGGGCGCATTACGTTCCAGAACGTGACATCCGTCGAAACGCCCGATCCGCTCACAGCCGTCATCGTTCTGTCCAAACCGGCTCCCTATCTGATCTCCGCGCTCGGCAGTTCGGAATCACCGATCGTGCCGAAGCATGTCTACGAGACCTTCAAGCCGAGCGAGCAGCCGACCCTCGCGCAGACGATCGGCACAGGTCCCTTCATCCTGAAGGAATGGGTGCCTGGCAGCCATCTGATCTTCGACCGTAACCCGAATTATTGGGACGCGCCGAAACCCTATCTCGACCGCGTCGTCCTGCGCGTCATCCTCGATCCAGCGGCAAGGGCCGCGGCTTTGGAGACGGGAGAGATCGATATTGGCGCGAATCCCGTGCCGTTATCCGACATCGAGCGGCTGAAGGCCAATACCAACCTCGTTGTCGACACCACGACCTACGCCTATTCCGGGCCACAGCAGCAGCTGTTCTTCAATTATGAGAACGAGATTCTCAAGAAGAAGGATGTGCGATTGGCGATCGCGCATGCCATCGATCTGCAGAAGCTCGTGGACATCGCCCTCTTCGGTTATGCGCAGGTCTCACCGAGCCCGATCAGCACAGCCTTGCCGAAATGGTACGATCCCAGCATCAAGGCCCGCGTGCCCGATCCCAAGCTCGCCAACAGGCTGCTCGACGATGCCGGCTATCCGCGCGGTGCCAATGGCACGCGCTTCAAGCTGCGGCTCGCCTATAATTCATTCCTGCAGCCCTCCTATGCCGACTTCATCAAGCAGTCGCTTGCCGCGGTCGGCATCGATGCCGAGATCCTCAAGCTCGATCTCGCCACCTTCCTGAAGACGGTCTATACGGATCGTGCATGGGATCTGGTGATCGAATCCTTGTCCAACACCTTCGATCCGACGCTTGGCGTACAGCGCGCCTACTGGTCGAAGAATTTCAAGATCGGCCTGGTCTTCTCCAATGCCAGCCACTATTCAAACCCGGAGGTCGACGCGGTTCTTGAAGCGGCCGCCATCGAGCCGGACGAGGCCAAGCGCCGGCAGCTCTGGTACAAGTTCCAGCATATCATCCACGACGACGTGGTTTCCGTCGATCTGGTGGCGGCAGGCGCGCAGATCGTTGCCAACAAGCGCGTGAAGAATTTCGCGCCCGGGGCACAGGGCATCAACAACAGTTTCGGCCAGATATGGCTGAGCCCGAATGCCTGAACAGGTAGGCAGGGCCGATTGTGAACGGGAGCTGGCTTATCCAGGCCGGTTCAATGCGTTCCTGGCCGCGATCGCGCGGATCATATGGCTTTGCGGTGCGTGCGCCCGGGCGGTGATCGCATCGCGATGATGGCGTTCAAGCTGGAAGTCGCGATTGAGGCCGGGATTGCCGGCGAGCTCCAGCGCAAGACTGGTGACCGCGACGGCGTTGTCGATGACGACATGGCGAACATGCATGCCGTCCATTCCCACCGGCCGGCCGGCATCGACATCTTCCCCAAGCGAGCGCAGCAGCCGGGCGTTCGTCGCAAGCCGCACCTCGATTTCACCGAGGCCGTCCAGGACGCGCGGCACCGTCGCGATTGGTGCGCCAAGACTGGCAGGGCTATGCGTGCTAGCAAAGCCAAGAACGCGGTCCCGCGCTGCTCTGGCAACGCCATGATAAACCGCACCGATCAAGCCGAAGAAGAAGGCGGCGGCATGCTCGTCGCGGCGGATCGGTTCGCTGGCCGGTTGCGCCTCGATGAGATCATCGAGCGGTACCGATACATCTTCGAGAATGATGTCATCGCTCGCCGTGGCGTGCATGCCGGCCGCATTCCAGCTCTTCTCGATCCGCAAGCCGGCGGCATCGGTCGGCACCAGAAACGAAGCAAGGCGCGGTTCCTCCTCGTCGGTAACGGCCAGAAGCGACACCCATTTCAGCACGGGCATGCCGGTCACATAGCTCTTATGGCCGGAAATGCGCCATCGATCGCCGTCACGGCGCGCGATCGTCTCGGGCAGGGCACCATGGGCGGGCGAACCGATGCGCGGCTCGGCTTGCGCATTGTTGATCAGCGCCACGCCCTGCCTGTTTGCCGACAGGACGCGCTCCGCGAGATGGCGGGGCCATTTGCCAAGGCGGCGGATAGTAAAATGCGAGGTGTAGTGCATGGCGAGCACCAGCGCGGTCGAGGGTTCACCACGGGCGATCTCGCTGATGATGGCCTGCGCCGATGTCAGGCCCTCGCCGTGGCCGCCATGATCCCGGTCGCTGACGAGGCCGAGCAGGCCGGCATCGAAAAGCCGGTCGAAATTCTCGAAAGGGAAGGCGCCCGTTGCGTCGTGATGCGCGGCCCTCCTGGAAAAGTCCTCGGCAAGGTTTTTCGCCTTGCCGATCAGATCATCAATGGTCTCTGTCATTTCGTTACAACGTGGTTCAGGCGACGGCGCGTGTGGCGAAACCCTCGAGGTGACGGCGGTCCACCCATTCGCCAATATCGAAATCGCCGGCCAGGAAGCCGAAGTCGCGCAGGAAATTCTTGTAGTGTTCGACTGCGCTGACGAGTTCCGGTTCCAATCCCAGGCCGAGATGGCGATGGATCTCCGGCCCATTGGCGGCAAGAACCTGCTCCTCCGTCGCTCCGGACTCACGCGCCACGAAGCGGCGGGTTTCTTCCGGATGGGCTTCCGCCCAGGCGCCTGCCTTGAAAATCGCGTCGATCAATCTGCGCACGAGATCGGGACGCTCGTCGGCCAATCGATCATCGACGGTCAGCACGCGCGGCGAGCCGGAATTGATGCGGATTTTCGGATCGGGATGAAAACCGAACTCGGCGACCTGCACCGCGCCGATGAGATTGGCGACATTGATACCGGCGGTTCCCTTGACGTAGATCGCGTCCACATCGCCGCGCAGGAGAGCGGCAATCTCCTCGCCATAGGCCTGTCGGCGCTTAAGACCGAAGAGGGAGGGGCCTTCCTGGCTGGCGAGCACGGAATCGGTTAGCGCGATCTCGACGATCTCAACATCGTTGATGGATAAGCCTTCGAGCGACAGGGCCGAGATCAATCCCTTGAGCGCCGTGGCACGCATGAAATCGACGATCCCTTCGGGGCGGCGGGCGATGCCGAAGCGTCGGCCCTCGAGATCCCTGGTCGTCTTGATGCCGGTTCCCGGCAGTGTGATGATCGCCTGAAACTCATCCGTCCAGGTAATGCCGACAAGGCGCGTGCGCCGGCCTTCGGAGCGCGCACGAATGGGCGGCACGTTGCCGCCATGGCGGAAGGACCAATCGAGCGTATGGTTGAAATGGCTCTGCCGGATGTTGCGATCCGGAGAGTCGATAATGGATTTCAGCGTGACGCCTTCGCCGCGAAAACCGTCTTCGAGATAGCCGAGCTGCGCTGCAAGGCCCACAGGGGTCGGAACGGGGCAGCGCGTGTACCAGATTTCGGAAATGGCATTGCTGGTCATGATCGTTCCTTTCAGTGGCGCAGGCCGGCTTGTTTCATCAGCGGCAGGACATCGCTGCCGAAGAATTCGAGATCGTCGCGGAAATCGAAGAAGCTGAGCTGCAGGCCGTCGATCCCGGCCGCCCTCAGCTTGACGAACTGGTCGACCACCTGCTCCGGCGAGCCGATGACACGGATGTTACCGCCGATGAAGCGATAGGGATCCTGTGCGTCGCGACCCTTCCAGGCATGGGCGTCGGAATCCAGCGACTGGAAGCCCTTACGGGAACGCTGGTCGGCATGGGCGACGATCCGGTCGGCGAGTTCCCATGCCTCCTTCTCGGTCGGACGGCAAATGACCATCGGATTGAGCAGGGTGCGCACGTTGCGTCCGACATCGGCGGCGGCATTCTTCACCTTCTTGCTATGAGCCGGAAGGGAGGCGAGGGCACTGTCGATGTCAGCACCGGTCGGGCTGGTGATGAAGACGATATCCGAGTAGCGCCCGGCAAAGGCGATACCGGCATCCGAGCCGGTGGCGTTGACGAGGATCGGCCGACCGAAATTCGGTTTTGGTGTCACGTAGCCGCCACCGAGTTTCCAGCTGCTTTCACCTTCGAAGGAGTAGTTCTCGTCGTCGCTCCAAAGCCGCTGCACGACCTCGAGAAATTCCGCCGCGAGCTCATAGCGCCTGTCATGCTCGATGCGCTGCCAGCCGAACATTTCGTGCTCGACGGCCCTGTGCCCGGTGACGACGTTGATGCCCCAGCGGCCGCCGGTGATGTGGTCGAGCGTGGCTCCGAACTTGGCAAGGTGCAGCGGATGCCATGGACCATAGAGAACATGCATTGTCGAGATGAGCATGATCTTCTTGGTGAGGCCTGCGAGCGCTGCGGTCGAAACGAAGCTGTCGAGTGCGTGACCGTCGAAGACACCGCCATAGCCACCCTTGGGAAGCCATTGCGACAGGGCGAATACCAGATCGAAACCCAGTTCCTCCGCGCGCAGCGTCAGCGCCTTGTTGTAGTCGAAGCGCCAGTCGGTCGAGCGTTCGAGGGTCGACTGCGTCCAGCCGCCGGCCTGGATCGGCAGGAAGAGGCCGAGCAGAACGGGTTGTTTCAGTGCCTGTGACAGCGGGCTATCTGGAAAATCGGTAGGTGCTGCGAATTTCGGCAGGCCCACGATGGAACCGGGACGGTGCTGGATGGACATGGCGTTTCCTTGCTTTCGGTGCTTCAGGCGGTTGCGATGTAGGCATGGGCAAGGCTGCCGGCGATGCCTTCGCCGCCGAGCGTGTGGTCGGCGATACGCTTGTTGTAGATGGTCAGTTCCGGCTGGCTGACGATGTCGAGAGCAGGCAGATCCTCGACGAGGATCTTCTGGATCTCGCGCCATTGCTCGACCCGCTTCTGGGGATCGACCTCGATGGCGGCGGCCTCGAGAAGGGCGTCGACCTTGGGGTTGCTGTAAGCCGAGCCATTGGAGAAGGGCACGCCCGGCTTGAAGTTCTTGCTCCAGTAAAGCCGCTGCACGCCGACCGTCGGGTCGAAGAGATTGCTCATTCCCTCATAGGCGAAATCGAAATCGCGATCGGTGTAGATGCGCTTGGCGTAGGTCGCGAAATCCTGGCTGCGCACCGTCACCTCGACGCCGACCTTCGCGAGTGCCTGGCGGATATATTCCGAGCCACGGCTGTAGGGTTCGCCGCTCGGCACATAGTCAAGATTGAGGCGCAGGCGCACACCGTCCGAACCGCGCGGATGGCCGGCCTCGTCGAGCAGCTTCTCCGCCGCGGCAAGGTCGATCGGATAGGTCTTGAGATCGGCGACAAACCATTTCGCCAGATTGGGATTGATCGGGCCGGGGATCGGTTCGCCATAGCCGTAGTTGATGGTGTTGCGGATCACCTTTCGGTCGATGACATGCGCGAAGGCCCGCCGGACGCGGATATCCTTGAAAACCGGCCTTTCCAGGTTGAATTCGATACGACTGACGCCGTTGGAATATTGATAACCCCTTGTTTCGAAGGCGAGGCTCGCCACGTCCTTGAGGCGATCGAGATCGCTCAAGGGGACGGGCGTCGATGGCGCCAGATCGATCTCGCCTGTTTCGATCGCGATCGAGCGCGCGGCGGCGTCGGGAATGAAGCGGACAATCAGCTGGTCGAGATAGGGACGCGGCTGATCCCAGTAGTCGGGATTGCGCTCGTAGACGATATGGCTGCCGCGCACCCACTCCTTGAACTTGAAGGGGCCCGTGCCGACTGGCGCCAGATTGACGGGATTTTCGGCGGCCTTCGTGCCTTCATAGAGATGGCGGGGAACGATTGGCGATTCCGATGCGGCGAGCGCGGTAATCAGATAGGGAGCCGGTTTGGACAGGACCAGGATCGCGGTCAAGGGATCGGGTGTTTCGATGTCGAGGAGGTTCAGAAAGGTGTTGCGTCCGCGCGGGTGGACATCCTTGAGCGTCCTGATCGAGAAGACCACGTCATCGGCGGTAAAAGGCTTGCCGTCGTGCCATTTGACTCCATCGCGCAGCTTGAAGGTGTAGCGTAGCCCATCATCGCTGATGGACCATTGCTTGGCCAGCAGCGGCTGTGGGTTAAGATCGAAATCATAGGTCAGCAGCCCCTCTGTTACCTTCGGGGAGACATAAACCGAGTTGAAGGCCGTATGGGCGATCGTCGTCAGGACCGGCGGCTCGGCCGAAAGCAGAAGCGTCGCGGTGCCGCCACGTGACGGAGCCGCATGGACGGCTGTTCCCGTTACGGCGATCGCACCGAGCGCTGCCGACGAGAGCAGGAAACTCCGGCGTGTAATCGTGGAAAGTCTGGTCATCTGAAGTTGCCTCACCCGTCTAAACTCGTGTTGCCGTGTCTGAACTGCCGTTGGTTTTATGTTCTCGAAGGGAGCCGTTCTCGTAGGTTGCTTTATTGCCTCGTGCTCACTTCTTGGGAAAATTGATGCGTAAATTTTATCTTTCTGCAAAGATTTTCTAATTTACCTCATTGATCTGACAAATTTCGGAAATATCTACCAATAACGATTTGACAAAACCTACAGATTTAGTCAACTACTATTGCGATGCAGCGCTCGGAATTTCGGTGGCGCTGCCGAGGAGTTTCGATGTCGGCTTACATGCGGATAGGAAGAACGCTACGTCGGACGGCCACGCAGGCGGTGCCGACGATACTTGGCATCGTCATCCTGAATTTCTTCCTGCTTAAGCTGGCGCCCGGCGATGCGGCTGATGTCATGGCGGCCGAAGCCGGGTCGGCAACGGTCGAGACGATGGCGGCGCTGCGTGAGCGCTTCGGCCTGGACAATCCGATCCTCGTGCAGCTCGCGAACTATTTGAACAATCTCGCGCATTTCAGCCTCGGCTTTTCGCCGCGCTACGGCATGCCTGTCGCCGATCTGATCGGCCAGCGATTGCCTGGTACCCTGACGCTGATGGTGGCCGCGCTCGCCGCCGCGATCGCGATCGGTCTGATCCTCGGATCGCTGATGGCAACATTTGCCGGGCGGCTGCCGGATCGGTTGATCTCGATCATCTCCCTCCTCTTCTATTCGATTCCGGGTTTCTGGATCGGGCTGATGTTGATCCTGCTGTTTTCCGTCAAGCTCGGATGGCTGCCGAGCGGCGGCGACAGCACCATCGGTTCACGGCTCACCGGCCTGCCGGCGCTGCTTGACCGGGCGCGCTACATGGTGCTGCCGGCCATATCGCTCGCCCTCTTCTACCTGGCGATCTATGCACGGTTGACACGCGCCGCCATGCTGGAGGTCAAGTCACAGGATTTCGTTCGCACCGCGCGGGCGAAGGGCGTCTCGCCCTTCATGTTGACAACCCGACACGTGCTGCGCAACGCGCTGATCCCGATCACGACCATGGCCGGGATGCATTTCGGCGGCATGCTCGGCGGCGCCGTCGTCGTCGAGACGGTCTACAGCTGGCCCGGCCTTGGACGGTTGGCTTTCGAGGCCGTCATGGCTCGCGACTTCAGCGTTCTGCTTGGCATCCTTTTGCTCTCGTCACTTCTCGTCATCATCGCCAACGCTGCCGTGGATCTTCTACAAGCCTGGCTCGACCCGCGGATCGGAGCAAGCCGATGAAAGCGCAGGAACTCAAGATCTATGCGGACACGGCGCGTGATTTCAGTGCCGAGGAGCCCGAAACAGCGGCAAAGGCCGCGCCCGTTCCCGAACGCCGTTGGACCCACATCCATGCGCCCGATGCCCGCACGACGGCTGTTTCGGCCCCGCGCTGGCAAGGGCGTCGGCGTGAGCTCAGGATCTTTCTTTCCAACCCCAACGCGCTCTTCGGCATCGCTGTCCTGGCGGCAATCGTGTTTGCGGCCCTGCTTGCGCCGATCCTCTATCCTGGTGATCCCCTGGAGATGGTGGCGCGACCCTTCCTTTGGCCGGGCCAAAATCCGGTCTATCCGTTGGGAACGGATTCCATGGGGCGTGACGTGCTGGCGGGCATTCTTCATGGTGCCCAGATTTCGCTGACCGTGGGCATCGCCGCGACCCTGCTCGGCCTGGGCGCCGGCGTGACGATCGGCGCGCTTGCCGGCTACTTCGGTGGCGTCGTCGATGACCTCCTCGTCAAGCTCATCGAGATTTTCCAGACCATGCCGAGTTTCGTCCTGCTTGTCGTGCTGGTTGCTATCGCACAGCCGACCACGACGACGGTGACGATCGCGATCGCGCTCGTCAGCTGGCCGACGGTCGCGCGCCTGACGCGCGCCGAGTTTCGCGGCGTAAAGGAGAAAGACTATGTTCTCGCCGCCCGCAGCCTCGGCTTCGGTCATGCCCGCATCATTTTTCGAGAAATCCTTCCGAATGCCTTGCCGCCGCTGATCGTCACATCATCCGTGATGGTGGCGAGCGCGATCCTGATGGAATCGGCGCTTTCCTTCATGGGGCTTGGCGATCCCAATCGTGTCTCCTGGGGCTCGATGATCGGCGCGGGGCGCGATGTCATCCGCACGGCCTGGTATCTCACCGCCTTGCCGGGCCTTGCCATTGTCTTCACGGTTCTATCGCTCAATCTCATTGGCGATGGCCTGAACGATGCCCTTAATCCGCGTTTTTCGGAGGAGCGTCGATGACGGGACTTCTCGACGTTCGCGATTTCTCGGTGGGTTTCGGTAGCGCTCAGCCCGTCAAGGGCGTCAGTTTCACCGTGGCGGCCGGCGAAATGCTGGCTGTTGTCGGCGAGTCGGGCTCGGGCAAGTCGCTGACCGCGCTCGGCCTCATGGGGCTCCTGCCCCGGCACGCCAAGACGGCGGGCGAAATCCTGTTCAACGGCCGCGACCTCCTGAAATTGCGCGAACGGGAGATGCGGAGCATTCGCGGGCACGACATCGCCATGATCTTCCAGGAGCCGATGACGTCGCTCAATCCCGTGCTGACGATCGGCGCCCAAATCGTCGAAGTCCTGCGCATCCATGAAAAACTGAGTGGCAGGCAGGCGCGCCAGCGCGCGATCGACCTGCTGGATCTCGTGAGCATTCCAGAGGCGGCAAAACGTATCGACGACTATCCGCACCAGCTTTCGGGCGGCATGCGTCAACGCGTCATGATCGCCATCGCGGTCGCCTGCAGTCCCCGGCTCCTGATCGCCGACGAGGCGACCACGGCGCTCGACGTCACGATCCAGGCACAGGTGCTGCAACTGCTCGATCGCCTGCGCGGTCAGCTCAACATGGCGGTCATCCTCATCACGCACGACCTCGGCATCGTCGCGCAATGGGCCGACCGCGTCGTCGTGATGTATGCGGGGCGAAAGATCGAGCAGGGCCTGCCCGGTGCCTTGTTCGAGACGCCGTATCATCCCTATACGCAGGGGCTGCTCGCGGCCTCGCCGCGATTGAAGGCCGACTATCATTATCGCGATGGGCCATTGACGGAAATTCGCGGCTCGATCGTTTCGGCGACCGGCGAACAGGGCTGTTCCTTCCGACCGCGCTGTCCGGTGGCGCGAGCGGCCTGCGGGCAGTCCGTGCCGGCGCTCGTCGAGGTGTCGGCCAGCCGCGAGGTGGCCTGCCCCCATGTTCCAGGCCTTACGGAGAAAGCCCATGTCGCTTCTGTCGGTCGATAGGCTTTCCACGCATTATCCGGCCGGGGCCGGAACGGTGCGGGCCGTGGATGACGTATCGCTCGAGATCCTTGCGGGCGAGACCGTGGCGCTGGTCGGCGAATCCGGCTGCGGCAAGTCGACGCTCGGCAAATCCCTGATGCGCCTCGTCGATCCAACATCCGGGCGTATCGCCTTCAAGGGGCGCGATGTCGCCGCGATGTCGGGCAAGGAGTTGCGGTCGATCCGCCGGCATATCCAGATGATCTTTCAGGACCCGTTCGCCTCGCTTAATCCGCGCCAGACGATCCGCTCGATCCTGACGGCGCCGCTCGCCGTCCATGGCATCGGTGATCGCAGGGGCCGGGACGCCATCGCCGCCGCGATGGTCGCCCATGTCGGCCTGCCGGCGGATTCGCTCGACCGCTATCCGCATGAGTTTTCCGGCGGCCAACGCCAGCGCATCGGTATTGCCCGCGCGCTGATCCTGCAGCCGGAGCTCGTCATCTGCGATGAGCCCGTTTCCGCGCTCGATCTGTCGATCCAGGCGCAGATCCTCAATCTTCTCGTCGAGATGAAGACGGAGCTTTCGCTTTCCTACCTCTTCATCTCCCATGACCTGTCGGTCGTGCGCTATTTCGCCGATCGCGTGCTGGTCATGTATCTCGGCCGCATCGTCGAAAGCGCACCGACGGCAAGGCTCTGGAGCGATGCCAAGCATCCCTACACGCGCGCGCTGCTTACCGCCGTGCCTGATCCGTCGCGGCGCAAGCAGGCCGCCCCGATCACAGGCGATCTGCCGAGCCCGCACAACCCGCCATCCGGCTGTCGCTTTCATACGCGCTGCCCGCTCGCAACAGACATCTGCCGGAGCGACGATCCGGTCTATCGGCAAATCGGCAGTGGCCACATGGTCGCCTGCCATCACGCACAATGAAATGGAGAAATGACATGGTCGACTATCGCTATCTCGGGCGTAGCGCCCTGAAGGTATCGCCTCTCACCCTTGGGACGATGATGTTCGGAGGGCCGACGCCTGACGACGTCGCCTTCCGCATTATCGACAAGGCCCGTGACCAGGGCATCAATTTCATCGACACCGCCGATGTCTACCATGATGGCAAGTCGGAAGAGGTCGTCGGCCGCGGCATCAAGGCAAATCGCGATCATTGGGTGCTTGCGACGAAGTTCGTCAACTCGCACAAGAAGGGCCCCAATCTCGGCGGTCATTCGCGCAAATGGGTCATCGAGACGGTCGAAAATTCGCTGCGCCGTCTCAACACCGACTATATCGACATCCTTTATTTCCATCGCGCTGTCTTCGACGCGCCGTTGGAGGAGCCGGTGCGCGCGATCGCCGATCTCATCCGCGCGGGCAAGCTGCGCTACTTCGGCGTCTCGAATTTCCGCGGCTGGCGCATCGCCGAGATCTCGCATCTCGCCGATCAGCTCGGCATCGATCGCCCCGTTGCAAGCCAGCCGCTCTACAACATCGTCAACCGCACCGCCGAAGCCGAGCAGCTGCCGGCTGCCTATCATTACGGTCTAGGCGTCGTTTCCTACTCGCCGCTGGCGCGTGGCGTGCTGACGGGCAAGTATGAGCCGGGCAAGGAGCCCGCTGCTGATACCCGCGCCGGCCGCGGCGACAAGCGCATTCTTGAGACCGAATGGCGTCCGGAATCGATCGCCATTGCCAAGGAAATCGCCGCTCACGCCGCCGCCAAGAAGGTCACGCCGACTGAATTCGCGATCGCCTGGGTACTGAACAACAAGTTGATCACCTCGGCGATCACCGGTCCACGCACGCAAGAGCATTGGGATAGCTACATCCGTGCTCTCGACGTCAAGCTGACCGCCGAGGACGAAGCTCTGGTCGACCGTCTGGTCACGACGGGCCATCCATCGACCCCGGGGTTCAACGATCCGAGCCACCCGGTCGAGGGTCGCGTTCCCGTCAGCGCCGCCCGCGACAATGAAAACGTCGTGCCGCTTGCTCGCGCCGTCGCCTGATTGCCAAGCCTAGAGCCCCGCTTGAGCGGGGCCGTTCCCTTCCGGCGCAAAGAGCCTCTTCATGCCCATGACAGTTTCATCAACCGCGCCCTCCGTACCCGTTGAGACCAATCGCACGACGTTGCTTGCAAGAATACCCGATCTTGCCGCGGAGATCGCAAAAGGCGCTGCGCGTCGAGACCTCGAACGCGAGCTGCCCCATGAGGCTTTCAAGCTGTTCAAGGAGGCCGGCCTTGGCGCGTTGCGTATACCGACGGCGCTTGGCGGGCCGGGCGGATCGGTGCTCGATTATATCGAGATGGTGATGACGCTCGCCGCGGCCGATTCCAATGTTGCCCACGCGCTCCGCAGTCATTTCAACTTCACGGAAGCGCTGCTGCTCAATCCGCACAGTTCGGTCGATCGCACGCAGCTTGCCCGCGTCCTTAGCGGTAAGCTCTTCGGCGGCGCTCATACGGAGCAGGGGACGAAGCGTCCTGGTGATGTCACAACGCGGCTGACGAAATCCGGCGAGAGCTACAGGCTCAACGGGCGCAAATGGTATGCGACCGGCACGGCATTCGCCGATTTCGCCTCCTTCAGTGCCAAGGATGATGACGACCAGCTCGTCAGCGTGCTTTTACCCATCGACCGTAAGGGGATCAGCATCCTCGACGATTGGGACGGCATGGGTCAGCGTCTGACGGCAAGCGGTGGCGTCCTGCTCGATGACGTGGAAGTGCTGCCGCACGAGATTTCGAGGCGCGGGCTGAGCACGCTGGTCGGCAGGCACACCTCGACCCTACGTCAGCTGCATCTTGCCGCCTCGATGGCGGGCGCGGTCCGCGGCGCGCTGACAGAAGGCACCGATTACGTGCGCAGGCAGGCGCGTTCGGCAGCCCACAGCGCCGCCGAGACGGCCAATGCCGATCCTTTCGTCCAGAAGATATTAGGCGAGATCGCAGCAAACTCCTTTGCCGTCGATACGCTGATCCGCGAGAGCGCTCGCGCGCTCGATCGGACGGCCGCGACCTTCGCAGGGGATGATCCGCGGATCTTGGAGACGGCTTTGGTCGAAAGCGCGCTGACGACGGCGCGCACCCAGATCGTCGCATCGCAGCTCGCGCTTACCGCCGCGACCAACGTCTTCGAGCTCGGCGGCGGGTCGGCGACGTCGCGCCATCTCAATCTCGATCGCCATTGGCGCAACATTCGCACGGTGCTGAACCATAACCCTTTGCTGCACAAGGCGCGGGTGGTGGGCGATTACTACATCAACGGCACCACGACCCATCTGGAAGAAGGCAAGGTCTTCTGAGCCATGTACATCGACCCGCATTCCCACCAATCCGTCGTCATTATCGGTGGCGGCTTTGCCGGTGCGCTGACCGCGATAAAGCTGCTCGACAAGACGGAGGTACCGCTTTCGATCACGATATTGGAGCCCCGCGAGGAGCTTGGGCGTGGGGTCGCCTATAGCACGACCGAGGCCGTGCATCTCGTCAATGGCCCCGCCGGTACCTTTTCCCTTCATCCGGAAGAGCCCGACCATCTCACTCATTGGCTGGCGGAGAACGCGTTACGTTACGGCTGGGCACCGCCCGCCGATATCGCAGGCAGTTTTCCGCCGCGCCACCTTTATGGAACCTATGTCCGCGATGAGTTGCGCCGGGCGAAATCGACAGCACGCTCCGCATCGACATTCCGGCATGTCAGGGCCATCGCGAGCCATCTCGTTTCCGCTCCACACAGGGTGGAGATCACGACAAGTGCAGGCGAGACTATCGAAGCGGACGAGGTGGTTCTGGCCCTCGGCGTCTTCCAGCCCGATCTTGCGCGACAGGAAGCCGCCGTCGCCCGTCATCCAGGTTTTGCGGCATCTCCGTGGGATGCCGCAGCTCTCGATCGGTTGGTGGAAGCAGACGAAATCCTGCTCATCGGCTCGAGCCTGTCGATGGTCGATGCGGTCGCAAGCATGGAAGCGCGAGGCTTCCAGGGCCGCTATCAGGTCATATCCAGGCGTGGTCAATTCATAGAGGATCGGCGCAATGTCGCGCTGGAGCGTGATTTCCTCGCAGAGAGACCTCTACCGACCACAGCGCGGTCCTTGCTCTCGATCGTCAAGGCCGAACGTCGCGCACTGGCGGCCGAGGCCAAGGATTGGCAGGCGCTGCCGCTCGCCATCCGGCCCTACATTTTGCCTTTGTGGCAAAAGGCTGACGATGTCGAGAGAGCGCGGTTCGCACGTCATCTGCGGGCATTCTGGGATGTTACGGCGCATCGCGCCGCGCCTGACAGCTATCGCGCCGTCTCCAAGGCGATTGCCGATGGCAGGCTCCGGCACGGGACCGCGCGATTGCTTTCCATGAAGCCCGCTGGCCGCTTGATCACGGCGACGTTGAAGACGCGTTCGGGTACCGAGTCCCATTCTTTCGGCGGCGTCATCGATTGCCGTGGCCATCAGTTGCACGACTGGCGACGCATTTCCGATCCCTTCGTCAGGAGCCTCATCGAAAGCGGAGAGGTTCGCCCGCACAGCACCGGTTTCGGCATCGATGCCACGGAGCAAGGGGATGTCATTTCGGAAGAGGGGCGTGTTCACCGCAACATCAGCGCCATCGGCCATCCGCTGCGCGGCGTTGCCTGGGAGTCTAGCTCGATCTCGGAGCAACGAGCGCAGGCGATTGCGCTGGCCGATCGTATTCTCGCCAAACTGACGCCGCTCGCCCGTGCCGCCTCGTAATCCGACATAAAGGAAGGGGGCGCCGCATCGCCCCCGCAAGCAGAACGGGCTGCTTTTAGTGTCAGCCTTCGCCCTCCTTGATATAGACATCGGCGAAATTCGATTGCACGCCTTCCGCGCCGATCGTGTGGTTTTTGACGCGCTTATTGAAGACCGTGACGTTTTCGAGCGAGATCAGATTGATGACGGGCAGCTCATCGGCGATGATCTTCTGGAAGTCGTTGAATTCCTGCTTGCGCTTTGCCTCGTCGACTTCGATCGAAGCTGTCTCGAGCAACCTGTCGACCTCCGGATTTTGATAGTGGCTGGCGTTGGAGAAAGGCAATCCGAGCTTGAAGTTCTTCGACCAGTAGATGCGCTGCACGCCGAGCGTCGGATCGAACTGGTTGCCGAGATATTCCGCCGTGAGGTCGAAGGCGCGCTCGGTATAGACCTTCTGGATATAGGTCGAGAAGTCGTAGGAATCGATCCTCGCGTCGATACCTATGCGAGCGAGGTTCTGCTTCAGATATTCGGCGACGCGTTTGAAGCCTTCATTGTAGGAATTGTGCGTCAGGCGAAGCGCAAACCGAGTGCCGCCGCCGTTTCGCTTATAGCCGGCCTCGTCCAGCAATTGCTCCGCCGCCTTGAGATCGAAGGCATGGGGCTTGATCGCGGCATTGAGATATTGCGGCAGGAAGGTGCTGATAGGCGTTGGCGAGACGTGGCCATAGCCATACCAGACCGTATTGAGGATGACGTTGAGGTCGATGGCATGCGCGATCGCGCGACGCACGCGGACATCCTTCAGGTATTCATTATCGAGGTTGAGGATGAGCTGCGTCTGGTCGCCCTTCGTCTCGTAGCCGCGGGAATCGATGCCGATATTCGGCAGCGCCTTGATGCGCTCGAGATCGGCAAGCGGAATGGGATTGTCGCCACCGAGATCGAACTCTCCGGTCTCGAAGCCCGCCGCGCGGGCGGCGCCATCAGGCACGAAGCGAACCACAACCTGGTCGAGATAGGGTTTGCCGGCATCCCAATAACCGGGATTGCGCTCAAGGATGATATACGAGCCGCGCACCCACTCCCGGAAAACAAAGGGACCGGTACCGATAGGGGCGCTACCGTTCGGATTGGTCGGAACATCGGCGATCTTGACACCTTCGTAGATGTGTTTCGGCACGATCGGAGATTCGGCCGCGTAGAGCGCTTTCAAAAGGTAAGGCGCTGGCTTGGAGAGACGGAATATCGCCGTCAGGGGGTCTGGCGTGTCGACCGCGATGACGTTGGCGAACGTGCCTCGTCCACGCGGATGAACCTGTTTCAGGAGCTCGATCGAATAGGCGACATCGGCCGAGGTAAATGGCTTGCCGTCGTGCCATTTGACGTTGGGTCTAAGCTTGAACGTATAGGTGAGGCCATCTGAGGCCACCGACCATTCGGTCGCAAGCTGCGGCTTCGCCACGAGACCGAAATCATAGGTAAGCAGCCCCTCGGTGATCTTCGGACTGATCTTCTGCGTGCCGCCAGCGGTATGGGCGAGCGCCAGGATGGTAGGCGGTTCGGGTTCGACGATGAAATTAAGCGTGCCGCCGCGCGGCGGTGTTTCGGCCGCGCGCATCGCGGCGGTTGGCAGAAGGGTTGCTGCGGTCGACAGCAGAAGCAATTGGTTGAAACGGCGGCGGTTGATGGTCATTCGCTTTCCTTGCCGGTTGAACGGATCGGTCCTTCGGTGAACCGCTGGCGGAGATGTCCGCGATCGGCGCATCTTCGGGCGCCGGGCGGGTAAAACGGAAGAATGTTTTTCTGATCGCCCGCGAAAGAAAAGCTTCGCCGGATCGCCTGAAGCGGGCCGGTCAAATCTTTTGTCCATTAAAAATATAGACTATTTCGCATTTTTAGTTTTTGCTTCCCCCACGCCGTCTGGGCATGGAAGAAAATATCCATCCGCTCACCGGTAAACGCAAAGCGCGTTCTCGTCTTGAGATGGCCGATTGTGCTGCAATCGGCTAATGAACACGATTGCCGACACTCGGAGAAAACCCATGCAGCCGACCTTGGCGCGGCTGCCGCCATTGACTTCGTTGCGCGCCTTCGTGGCGACAGCGCGGCACCTGAGTTTCCTTGGCGCCGCCGAGGAATTGCACGTCACCTCGGCGGCCGTCGGCCAACAGATCCGGCTTCTGGAGGACTATCTGGGGCAGTCGCTGTTTCACAGGGTCCGCGGTCAACTCCAGTTGACGGCTGCCGGCATGGCACTTGTACCGGGACTGACAAATGCGTTCGACGTGGTTCTGGCGACGATGACGCAATTCATCGCCAGCGATCACGATCTTCCGATCCGCGTATCGGTCGCGCCGTCCTTTGCCAGCAAATGGCTGATCCCGAGACTGGATGGTCTGAGGCAAGCAGCCCCTGGCCTGGAGATTCTGGTCGATGCCTCGACGCATTTGACCGATTTGAATAAAGGCGACACGGATTGCGCCATCCGTTATGGCAGCGGCGTTTATCCCGGCCTTGTCGTCGATCACCTTTTCTCCGAGGCCGTCGTGCCGATCTGCAGCCCTGAATTCGCCGAGCGGCATTGGCTGTGGAACGGCCCGCGGGCGATCGAAGGGGTGCCTCTCTTGCACGAGGATGGCGCGGAGCATGATCATTCCTGCCCGGATTGGAATGGCTGGCTGCGTGCCGAAGGACTATCCCTGCGTTTGCCACAGGGCGGCTTCCGCCTCAGTCAATCATCTCTCGTCATAGATGCCGCATTGGCGGGGCAAGGACTTGGTCTTGGGAAAATCCGCCTGGCGGAGGCCGAGCTGAAGGCGGGACGTCTGGTGACGCCCTTCGGCGGTTCGCAAGCCGTGAGCTTTTCCTATTTCTTCGTCACGACGCCGGCCAAGGAGCGCCTGATGCGCGTCGAACTGTTCCGCAACTGGCTGCGGGCAGAGGCCAAGGTCGTGCGGACGATCGGCGAGATCCTGTCGCGCGATATATTGCGCGGGCTCGACATTGCCGCCGCCGAATAGCCGGCCGATTATTTCAGTCTGAAGCCGAGGCGGCGAGCCGCCACGCCGAGAAGGTGTCGTCCCTTCAGGGCTTCGACGGATCCGATCCTGTTTTTCACTTGCACCGTCCACTCAATGCGCGGCATGCGCTGTTCGGTCTGAAAGTCCTGCAGGACCGTGTTGTAATGTCGTAGGTCCTCCGACCGCCGGCGGTGATCGTAGCGTTCGCTATGGAGCACGCTCGTTTGCGGTAGCCGCGGCTTGACGGCGGCCCGTATGGCCGGGTCGGGATAGCCGACCGTCAGGCCGAAAACTGGAAAGACACCCTCCGGCAATTCCAGCTCACGCGCCACGGTCTCCGGGTCGTTGCGGATGGCGCCGATATAGCAGGTGCCGAGACCCTGCGATTCCAGGGAGACGACGGCATTTTGCGCCGCGAGCGCGGCGTCGATGACACCGAGCAGGAAGCTTTCGACATAGTCGAGGCCATCGGCGGCTGAACCCTGGTCCGCCGCGATGCGGCGTGGCCTCGAAAGATCCGCGAGCCAGATCAGCAAGAGCGGCGCCTGCGTGATCTGCCTCTGTGTTCCGGCAACGGCATTCAGCTTTTCCTTGCGCGTATCGTCCCTGACGGCAATGACGCTCCAGGCCTGCAGGTTGGACGAGCTCGGCGCCGATTGGGCCGCGGCGACCGCGAGGTGGAGAATGTCGTCCGGAACCGGCTTTGGCAGATAGTCGCGCACGCTACGATGGGACAGCAACGTTTCGATCGTCTCATTCCAGTCGGCGCCGATATGATGGCTGTTGCGATAGCGCTCGCCGACGAGAGAGGCGAGCCGATCATCGTCGGGAAGTTTCGCCGTCGTTGCTGATGTCATGCTGTTTCTCCTTTATTCGGCGGCAACGGCATAGGGGTTGGCCGGCCGGGAAAGGCCGAGATGGTCCCGTAGGGTATGCCCCGTATATACTTTCCTGAACAGGCCGCGGCGGCACAGGATGGGCACCACCTCGTCCACGAAGACCTCCAGGCCATGCGGCAGCACATCGGGCATCAGGTTGAAGCCATCGGCCGCGCCCGCCTCGAACCATTTTTCGATATCATCGGCAATCGCGTCGGGCGTGCCGACAATGGTGCGGTGTCCGGTCCCGCCATTCAAGGCGCGGATGAGGCCGCGTACGGTCAATTTCTCGCGCTGGGCAAGAGCAAGCGTTGCCCGGAAAAAGGTATGCCCGCCGTCAGCCGGCAAGGGAATATCGTCGGGCAGGGGCTCATCGAGTTTCAGCTTGCCTGGATCGACCTGCAGGACGCCGGACAGGCGCGCAAGGCTGTATTCCAGCGGAATGAGGTCCCGCAGCTCCTCTTGCCGTCGCCTGGCCTCCGCCTCCGTGCTGCCGATGATGGTGGCGAGGCCGGCGAGCACCAGCAGGCTGTCGGGCGCGCGGCCATGGCGGGCGGCCCTTGTTCGGAGGTCGCGCGCGTAATCGAGCGACTCCTCCAGGGATTGCGAGGCTGAGAACACCGCTTCAGCGTGCCTCGCTGCCAACCCCCGCCCATCATCCGAGCCGCCGGCCTGCACGATGACGGGATGTCCTTGTGGCGGGCGTGGGACGTTGTGCGGGCCATGAACGGAAAAATGCTTGCCGCGATGTGCGATCGCATGGACCTTGTTGGTATCGACGAACCGGCCGCTTTCGACATCGCCGATGAAGGCATCTTCCTCCCAGCTGTCCCATAGCGCCTTGACGACCGATGCAAATTCCTCGGCGCGCTCATAGCGGCCGTGATGCGCGACCGGCTTTTCCAGGCCGAAATTCCGGCTTTGCGAGAGATCGGCGCTGGTGACGATGTTCCAGCCGGCGCGGCCGCCGCTGGCGTGATCGAGGGTCGCGAAGCGGCGAGCGATATTGTAGGGCTCGTTATAGGTGGTCGATGCGGTAGCGATCAGGCCGATATGCTCGGTATGGGCCGCCACCGAGGCCAGCACGATGGTCGGCTCGAGAGACGTCAGCGGGCGGAAATCGACGCGATCGGAAATGGCTGCCTGATCGGCAAGGAAGATCGCGTCAAAGGTACCGCGTTCGGCGATTCGAGCGACATTGATATAGTGATTGATATCGAAGGACGCGCGCGGATCACTTCCCTGCATACGCCACGCCGCCGGCGAAAATCCTGAGTGCAATATGTTGATGTTGAGATGAAGTTCGCGTTTTCTGCTCACTGGAATATCCCCGGTTCGGGAAACTCGCCGTCGAGGAACCAGGTCCCGACATTGCGGGTCTTGTATTCGGCGGGGTTGTGAAGCGTGTGGATGCGCACGTTGCGCCAGAAGCGATCAAAATCGAGTGGCCTGACGGCGGATCGTGCACCCATGACCTCGAAGATCTCGCTCGTCACCTCCAGCGCGACGCGTCCGGCAAGCACATTGGCGGAGGCGACCGCGATCGCCGCTTCACCGCGCTCCTTCGCCGTCAAATCGTGTCCCTTCGCATAAACGGCATCAACCGCCGCCAAAGCCCGGTCGGCAAGCGCCGTTGCCGCCTGTACCTTGATCCACAGCTCGCCATATTGCCTCTTGATCCATGGATCGTCGGAATGGCGCTCGACACCGGAATAGATCCAAGGCCGCGATTTCGTGACGGTATAGTCGCGCGCCGCTGCCAATGCTCCCTGTGCGGAGCCGACAAACACGTTGAGGAGCACGCTCTGCTGCTGCAATGGTGCCAATAGGGCGATCGGATCCTGCGGGCGCTCCGGCAGGATCTCTTCGTCGCTGATCTCGACATCCTTGTAGAGAACACGGCCGCTCCCGGTCTGCCGCTGGCCGATCCCGTCCCAATCGTCCGTGATGGTGATGCCGTTGCGGTCGGCCGGTATATAGGCAAAGCTCCGCTTGTTGGTGTTCTCGTCTTCCCAGGCGACCATCAGATAGTCGGCGACATGCGAACCCGAGGCGAACGGCCTGAAGCCGTTGAGGATGACCTTTTCCCCTTTCTTTCGACCGAACAGACTTTTCGAGAAACTGTTCGTCGTGTTGCCCCAGAACCAGCGACCGGTCGCGGAGCGGCGCAGGATGTCTTGGGATCGCTCATCGCGGAGCGTGGTAACGGCGTTTTGCAGCGGGCTGAAATGATAGCCATAGAGATGACCGAGCGAACCGTCTACCTTGGCGAATTCACGCACGATGCGCATGGCGGTGGAGTAGGGTTCGCCGGCACCGCCGAATTCCTTCGGGATGACCAGATTGACGAGGCCGCTCTCCTTCAGGAGCCTGATCTGCTCGGCGGGCCTGCCGCCAGATTGATCTCTCTCGATGGCATCGAGGGCAAATATATCTCGAAGCTCCACGGCTTTGGCGAGATGGGGATTCGATTGATCCGCCTCGAAAAGGGAGGGTGGAGGATAGGGTGGCTCGAAGCCATCTGGTTTCATGGTCATGACGGCCTCATTCTAATGTAGGCGCGGAAAGCCGTGCCGCTCGGCAAGCAGCTCGAGGATGCGATTGGTCGAATTGATGAAGCGCGTTCCGTTCCAGTCGCTGGCGTCATCAGGCGGGTTCTCCGCGAGAATGAGAAGCGGCAGCGACTGGTTTTCCTCGCCGGCAACCTCGATCACCTTTTGGCGTGGTCGCGGGAACGCGACCCTTTCGACATCGATCGCCGAAGCAAGATCCGGGAATGAGGCGAGCAGTCCCTCGATCGCGTTGCAATAGGGGCAGACGAAGCTGACGCCTGGATGTTTCGGATCGGCAAAGCCGGGGGAAATGAGGAACAATTTGTCACGAGCCACTTGATCTTCTCCTATTGCGCCGCGACCGCATTGCCTGCGGAAAAACGATTGGCCGGACGCTTGAGCCCGAGATTTTCGCGCAGCGTCGCGCCTTCATAGTCGCTGCGGAACAGGCCGCGGCGGCGCAGTTCCGGCACGACAAGCGTGATGAAATCGGCAAGGCCTCCGGGCATGATGGGCGCCATGATGTTGAAGCCGTCGGCGCCAAAGTTTTCGAAGCGTTCTTCCATGACATCGGCGATCTGTGTGGGCGTCCCAACAACCTGCCAATGGCCGCGTGCGCCCGCGATGCGCAGGTAGAGCTGGCGGATGGTCAGGTTTTCGCGGCGCGCGAGATCGAGCACCAGTTCCTGGCGGCTCTTGCCGGCATTGGTGACAGGCGGCTCGGGGGGCACGGGACCGTCAAGTGGATAGGAACTCAAGTCGACGCCGGTCAATTGCGAGAGGAGATTAAGACCGACTTCCGGTTGGATGAGGTTCTGCAGGACCTGGAATTTGTCTTCGGCTTCCGCTTCGCTTCGCCCGACGACAGGAAAGATTCCCGGCAGGATCTTCAAGTCGTCAGGCGAACGGCCATATTTGCCGAGCCGGCCCTTGACGTCGGCATAGAAGGCTTTTGCCTCGTCAAGCGTGATCTGCGCGGCGAAGATCGCCTCGGCGGTGCGCGCGGTCAGTTCCTTGCCGGGCTCGGAGGCTCCGGCCTGCACGACAACCGGCCGCCCCTGCGGCGAGCGTGGAATGTTCAGCGGCCCGCGCACCTTGAAGTGGCGCCCCTTATGGTCGAGCCTATGCAGTTTTTCGGGATCGAAATACCGGCCGCTCTGACGATCGCGGATGAAGGCATCGTCCTCGAAGCTGTCCCACAGGCCCAGCACGACATCGGCGAATTCTTCCGCTCGGTCGTAGCGGTCGGCATGCAGAACCTGCGCGTCATGGCCGAAGTTGAAGGCGGCGTCCGGATCGGAGGAGGTCACGAGGTTCCAGCCGGCGCGGCCGCCGCTTAGGCGGTCGAGTGAACCGAACTGGCGCGCGAGGTTGAAGGGATCGGAAAAACTTGTTGAGGCGGTTGCGATCAGGCCGATATTGCGGGTGACGCTGGCAAGCGCCGAGAGCAGCGTGATCGGTTCGAACGGATAGATGCCGCTATGCGCCTTCCGGCTTGCCGCATCCAGGTCCCTCAGACGAGCGGCGACACCGTCGGCAAAGAAGATGGTGTCGAACTTGGCGGCTTCGGCGAGCTTGGCGAGCTCGAGATAGTTCTCGAACTCGGTACCCACCGATGCTTCCGGATGCCGCCAGGCGGCGACATGGTGGCCGGTGAAGAGCAGGAAGGCGCCGAGCTTGATCTGATCCTTGCGTCTAGCCATGGAATGTCCTTTCAGCGATACATCGCCGGAACGGGGAACTCGCCCGTCAGCAGCCATGTGCCAAGCGTGCGCTTCTTGTACTCGGCGGGATTGTGCAGCGTATGGGTCCGCACGTTGCGCCAGAAGCGGTCGAAACCGTTTGCCGTCGTTGCCGATCGCGCGCCCATGACCTCGAAGATCTCGCTGGAGACGGCAAGCCCGACTTCGCCGGCATAGACATTGGCCGTGGCTATATCGATGGCGGCGGCGCCACGATCTTCATGCGTCAGGCCCGGTCCCTGGTTAAAGGCCTTATCAAGGCTCAGCGCCGCCTTATCGGCGAGCTCGATGGCAGCGAGCGTGCGGATGTAGAGATCGCCATATTGCCGCTTGATCCAGGGGTCGTCGGTGTGTTTGTCGACGCCGGAATAGATCCATGGCCGAGACGATGTCGTCGTGTAAGCCCGGCCTTCTTCCAGCGCGCCCTGGGCGCTGCCGACGAAGACGTTGAGCAGCACGCTTTGCTGCAGCAGGGAGGTCAGCGACGTATAGGGTGTCAGCGGGACCGCCGGGGAACTGATGAGTTCGTCATCCCCAATCTCGAGGTCGTGAAAGCTGACCGTGCCGCTGCCGGTCTGGCGCTGGCCGATGCCATCCCAATCGTCCTCGATGACAATGCCGTTTCGATTGGCGGGAACGACCGCGGTCAGGCGCTCGCCCTCGGCATTTTCGAAGGAGATTTGAATATAGTCTGATATGTGCGAGCCGGAGGAAAACGGGCGCTTGCCGTTGACCAGCCAGCCGCGGCCGATCCGCCTTCCGGACGAGGTTTTCGACATGGCGTTGCCGGAATTGCCCCAGACGAAATTGCCGGCGGCGGATGCCCTGAGCAGGCGCTCCCGCTGCACGTCCGACCCCCGAAAGAGCACGAGGTTCAAGGGGAGGTGGTGGTAGCCGAAGAGATGCGCCAGCGAGCCGTCGGTACGCGCGAATTCACGCACGATCCGCAAGATGGAGAGCCAGGAAGCGCCGCGACCGCCATATCGGGTCGGAATCTGCGCCGAAGGCAATCCGCTCTCCTTCAGCAGGCGGATCTGTTCGGTCGGCCTGCCACCCAATTTGTCGCGCTCGACCGCATCCCGGTCGAATGCCCGCCGGAGCTCGACGGCTTTTGCGACAAGGGGATCGGATGTGTGTGATGGGAAAGACATGTCTGCTTCACGCCTATGGATTTGAACGGCGCATCGCCGCTTTGAGGCCTGAAGGGTTCGGTGATTGCGGGCCCAAGTCCAGCAATATCTATTTGATCCGTCGGGAAGAAATTCTTCTCCCCGCTTATCGAAAAACTTAGGCGACCGCAGTTTCCAGCCGTTACGTGTCGCCGCGAAATGATCTCCGTCGGTTCGACATGTCGCGTGACGAAGGAATCCGAACTGGTGGCGGTAAATAGAATATAATTTCTATAGATTATAATCTTTAACGTTTAGCCTTCTTCCGCAGCCATGATGGAGAAGACGATGACGGACAGACAAAGGCAACTGAAGCTCGGGGCTTTTCTTTATCCGACCGGGCACCACATTGCCGCCTGGCGGCATCCGCTGACGCAGGCCGACGCCGGTTCGAATTTCGCCCACTATGTCGAGCTGGCGCAAGTCGCCGAAGCTGCGAAGTTCGATCTGATCTTCATGGCTGACGGCGTGGGAACGCGCGGATCCGATACGGAGGCGCTCCATCGCACGGCCCAGCGTTATGTCGCCCAGTTCGAGCCGATCACCCTGCTTTCCGCTCTCGCGGCGGTGACGAAGAATATCGGCTTCGTGGCGACCGCCTCGACCTCCTTCAACGAGCCCTATCACATCGCCCGCAAATTCGCTTCTCTCGATCATATCAGCGGCGGCCGCGCCGGCTGGAACCTCGTGACATCGTCCAGCGATCACGAAGCGCATAATTTCGGCAGGGACGAGCATTATGCCCATGCGGAGCGTTACGAACGCGCCGAGGAGTTCGCCGACGTCGTGCTTGGGCTCTGGGACACCTGGGAGGAAGACGCATTCCCCCGCGATCAACGGAGCGGCGTCTTTTATGAGCCTGAGAAGCAGCACATCCTCAATCACAAGGGTAAGCACTTCAAGGTGCGGGGGCCGCTGAACGTGTCGCGCACGCCGCAGGGCCACCCAGTGCTCGTGCAGGCAGGCTCGTCCGAGCCGGGAAGGGAGCTCGCCGCCCGCACCGCGGAAGTCGTCTTTACCGCCCATCAGACCATCGAGGATGCGAGAGCCTTCTACGCGGATATCAAGGGTCGCCTCGCGAAATATGGTCGGGACCGAGATGACCTCAAGATCATGCCGGGCATCTTCCCGGTCGTCGGCAGAACGCGCGAGGAAGCGCAGCAAAAATACGCCGAACTTCAGGATCTCGTCCATCCGGTGGTCGGCCTCTCAATGCTGAATGGCATGGCAAGCGGTGTCGATCTCTCCCAATATCCGCTCGACGGCCCCGTTCCGGATCTGCCTGAGACCAATGGCAGCAAGAGCCGCCAGAAATTGTTGCTCGATCTTGCCAGGCGCGAAAGCCTGACGATCCGGGAACTTTATCTCCGTATCGCCGGCGCGCGTGGTCATTGGCAGATCGTGGGAACGCCGATCGAGATCGCCGATCAGATGGAAGAATGGTTTAGGACGGGTGCTGCCGATGGCTTCAACGTCATGCCGCCGCAACTGCCGACCGGTCTCTATGATTTCGTCGAACATGTGTTGCCGGAGCTGCGACGCCGCGGCCTCTTCCGCGGCGATTACGAAGGTTCGACACTACGCGAAAACCTCGGATTGAGAGTACCTTTGCATCCGGCGCGGCATGCCGTCGCCGCGGAGTAGTCGGCCATGGGCAACTCCCTGCATCTCCAGATCAACCATGTCACCCGCCAGTTCAAGGTCAACAGTGAGATTTTGACCGCGCTCGACGATGTCAGCCTCGATATCGCCGAGGGTGAATTCGTGACGATCGTCGGAGCGAGCGGCTGCGGAAAGTCGACGCTGTTGCGCCTTGGTGCCGGCCTTGATCTTCCGACATCGGGATTCGTTGGTCACGCAGGCCGGCCCGTCAAGGAGCCGAGCCTTGAGCGCGGCATCGTCTTTCAGGAGCCACGGCTTTTCCCCTGGTTGACCGTCGCCCGCAATATCGCGCTCGGGCTCGAGAATTCCGGGCTGTCCAAGGCAGAGAAGAACAGGCTCGTCGAATCCCACCTCGAACTTGTCGGGCTTTCCGGCTTCGCAAAGGCCTATCCGCACCAGCTTTCCGGTGGGATGGCGCAGCGCGCCGGCATCGCGCGGGGATTGGTCAATCGCCCGAATGTCCTATTTCTCGATGAACCCTTTGGCGCGCTCGACGCCATCACCAAAGCAAGGCTGCAGGACGAGTTGCAGACGATCTGGGCGAAGGAACGCATCACCATGGTTCTGGTGACGCACGACGTCGAGGAGGCCGTCTATCTCGGCGATCGCGTCGTCGTCATGTCACCCCGGCCGGGTCGCATCCGTGACATCGTTCCGGTGGACTTGGCGCGCCCACGCGATCGCACCTCCCCGATGCTGGTCGAAATCCGCAATCGGGTGCTTGAGAGCCTCAACGCCACGACGTCAACGCCTCGCCCGCCAGCGAGCATCACAAGTCCGGCGGTTGAAATCCGGCCTGCGGTCGTCGCAGCAGAATAATCACGGAGCAACAGATGAAACTGTCCATTATTTCCCGCTTGGTCGCCGGCGCGACGGTCGCCCTGGGCCTGTTATCCGCCCCGGCCTGGGCGCAGGATCCCCTCGTCATTCACGTTGGCTACGCCGCGATCGGCGTCGACAACAAACCCTATGCCGAGGGAACGTCGGCTGCGACGGCTCGCGCCGGCGAATTTCTGGAAAAGGAATTCGCCAACGATCCGAACGTCAAGATCGAATGGACTTTCTTCAAGGGTGCCGGGCCGGCGGTGAACGAGGGCTTCGCCAACGACCAGCTCGACTTCGCCTATCAGGGCGATCTTCCGGCGCTGATTGGGCGGGCAACCGGCCTGAAGACGAAGTTTCTGCTGGCGAGCGGCGCACGCAAGCCGCTTTATCTCGCTGTCGCCAAGGGATCCGGCGTCAAGACGATCGAGGATCTGAAGGGCCGCAAGGTCGCGCTGCAGCGCGGTACCAACGGCCACCTCTCCGCAATCAAGATCTTGCAGGCACACGGATTGACCGAGCGTGACATCCAGGTCGTCAATCTGGATACCGCCGGCACGGTCGCGGCCCTGACCAGCAGGGACATAGATGCGGCTTTTGGCGACACGCAGCTCATCAATCTCGCGGCGAAGGACAGCGCCGATGTCATCTACACGACGAAGGGTGACGATCCGCGTTTCGGGCGCAATGCCGGCATCATCGGCCGCGAGGCCTTCATCGACGCCCATCCGCAGATCACGCAGCGTGTCGTCGACGCGTTCGTCAAGGCGGCGCAGTGGTCGTCGGAAGAGCAGAACCGTGCGGCCCTCTTCGAACTCTGGCACAAGTCCGGCACGCCCGTTCCGATCCTGGAGGAATATTTCCGCAACGATACGCTCACCTATCGCAACTCGCCGCTGATCGACGATCTCCTGGTCTCGCAGTACAAGGAGCAGGCGATCAAGAGCAAGGAATACGGCCTGATCCGGCGCGATGTCGACCTTAACGGCTGGTTCGAACCGAAATATCTCAACAATGCGCTGGAAAAGCTCGGGCTGACGAAATTCTGGCAGCCCTATGGCGCCGACGGAAAGCCGGTCGCCTCCTGATCGGAGACGCGATCAAGACTAGGAGATTGGCGTGAGCGCTGTTGTCGAGACTACCGGGCGGGCCGGCTTGCCGCTATCGCCAGCAAGGCTCCAGCGCCTTGTCCTTTTCGTGACGGGCCTGATCTTTCCGCTTGGCCTGTTTGGCCTCTGGTGGGTTGCCTCCGCCAGGGGCTGGCTGCCGGAGCAGATCCTGCCGCCGCCAGCCTATGTCTACCAGGCCGGCCGCGACATGATCCTGAGCGGCGAGCTTCTCTATCACACCGGGGTCAGTCTCGGCCGTGTCGTCGTTGGCTTTACCATCGGCGCCGGGCTCGGCCTGTTGCTCGGCATTGCCATGGGGCTTTCCGAAAGGGTCGAGGACTATGTGAAGCCGCTCTTCCTCGCCTTCGCGCAGATCCCGACGCTCGGATGGATCCCGCTTTTGATGCTGCTTGTCGGCATCGAGGAGAGCTTGAAGATCATCATCATCGCCAAGGGCGCCATCGTGCCGATGACGATGAACACGCTCGCCGGGGTCCGCGGCGTCCCGCCGAAATATCTCGAGGTCGGCAGAGCGCTTCGCTTCAGCCGCTGGCAAACCCTGCGCTTGATCGTGCTGCCGGCTGCCGTTCCCTCGATATTCACCGGTATCCGTTATGGCCTTACCCATTCCTGGACATCGCTTGTCGGTGTCGAGTTGCTCGCCTCGTCCGAAGGGCTCGGCTACCTGTTGGTCTGGGGGCGGCAGATGTTCTGGCTCGATACCGTCATCGTCGCGATGATTGCCATCGGACTTGTCGGCTTCGTCATGGACAAGGGGCTGGATCGCACCGAACTGCTGATCCAGCGGTGGAAGCGGCGGGAGCTTTGACAATGGCAAGAGCAAGCCGTTTCGTACGTTTCCGGCGCGGCATGACGTTGCCGATCCTCCTCCTCGTGGCCTGGGAGGTTTCAAGCCGGACGGGTCTCGTGGACGCGCGCTTTCTGCCGTCGCTAGAGGATGTCGTCGGCACGGCCAAGCGTGAGCTGATCGACAATGATCTTATCGGCGAACTGGGTTTCAGCCTGATGCGCAATATTGCCGGCTTCCTGATTGGATGCGTGCTCGGCATCGCTTTTGCGAGCCTGCTGGCGCTCTCCCGGATTGCCGACCGCCTGATCATGCCGACCTTCAATGGACTGAAGCAGATCTCCCTTCTGGCCTGGATACCGCTGATCTCGGTCTGGTTCGGCTTTGGCGAACAGGCGAAGATCGTCTTCGTCGCGCTCGCCGCCTTCATTCCTATCGTTCTCAATACCTATGATGGCATGCGTGAGGCGCCGGCCGAACTGCTTGAGGTCGCAACGGCGCTAAGGTTCAATGCGCGGCAGAAGGCATTGCGGATCTATATTCCGGCGGCGATGCCGTCGATCGCCACCGGCGTGCATCTCGGCTTGATCTATGCCTGGCTGGCAACGGTCGGCGCGGAATATTTCCTGGCCGTCGGTCCGGGCATCGGCGGCCTGGTCATCGCCGGTCGGGAGCGGTTCGACATGGCGCTCGTCATGGTCGGCGTCCTGGTGCTCGGCTTCGTCGGCTTTACACTAAATCGCCTTGCCTCCGCGCTTGAAGCTTATTTGTTGCGCTGGCGGCCTAAGCAGACCGTATAGGCTGCGAACATCATGCGCTTCAATGTATCAAGCAGCTAAACCCGGTTCCTCGGCTGCTGTTCTCGAGACCGTTCTCGATCTTGGCCCCGCGGACACGTTCAATCGCCCACTGTTGATGCAATGAGCGGCCGGATCGAAATTCCTGCAACTTCTGCCTTGCCTGCCTGACGGCATCGGGCAAGACATATGTTTGCGGACGCCATGAAAACTCTGGCGCCCGCAAACATCCAGAACTAGGCATCGATGATATAGACGATCGTGAATGTCGAGGGATCGACGATGACGATCCGTCCGTCCGCTAGGACGAAGAATCGATACGCCTTATATTGCGGAACGATCTGGACGATGCGCGGCGGCAGCGGCTCCAGCTCGATCTTCCGGGGAATGGTTGCGCCTACCGATACCGAGAAATCCGTCTCGCGAACGGGGGTGACATGGACCTCTTTAACCACCTGCCGGATCTGTGTTTGTTGCTCAACGGAGACCTGGACTTGCGAGCCGCCCTGCGTGTTTGTTTTTGTCGTGGTTTTGCTTCCCGTCTCACCTCCGGTCGTGTCCGTCTGTTGATTCTGCTTGGTGCCGCTAGGGGCTTTCATATTGCTGCCGGAGCTTCCCGCGGAACCCGCTTTGTTGGTGTCTGTACCACCTTGACCAGTCCCTTGCTCATCGTTCGAGCTGTTGGTGCCTCGGGACTGGGGAGATGCTGATTTGTTGTTGGTTCCTGCCTTGGTACCATTGCCTTCTTGAGTTTGGTCTCCGGATTGGCTTCCTGTCTGGCCTGTTGCTCCGGTGTTTGTCGAGCTGTTGTTCTGACTGCCATTCGACTTCGAATCCTGATTGCCTTGAGTGGATTGGGCCGGTGCCTGGCCGGGAGAATTATCTGAATTTCCCTTCAAGTCCTTGGTGGATGTTCCGGACTGTGGCTGTTGCTCGCTGGTCGATGGCTTGCTGTCGCGCGTCTTGCCGCTTTTGGGGATGACCTGGGTATCCTGCGCGCTTGCGGGTGTGATGGCTGCGAAGGAAACACCGATTGAAAGCGCCGTCATCAGAACGGCAAGTCTGTTCGTCGTCTTCATGATTTTCTCTTTTCTCGCTGTTGAGTACATAACGGCGTTTATCCGCCGCTATAGGACGAACAAGGTGACGGGCCTCCATGTTCCGGCATTGGACTTCAGTCGCACGGGCATCCGACTGAAGGCTCGGCCGTGAGCTTCCAACATGCCGCAGCTATTTTTTGCGGTGGGTAAGCCTTGTCGGACTGTGTCGGCATGGCGCAACTTTGATCACTCCGAGCGGGCTCTTTAAAGGAACTTTGCAACGCGATCGGCATTCCCTTCTTTGTTATTTGCGTTCTGAAACAGCGGAAACCTCGCTGAAGGAGCTTACCGTGATCAAACCTTTGATTCTATTTGGCCTCGCGCTGATGCCGGCAGCGGCTTTCGCGCAGTCGGCCGATCTTGAGGCAACCTGCAAGATCGTAGCCAAGAACTTCTTCCTGTCGGATAGCCTCGCGATCGGCGCTATCCAATCCTTTCCGGAACTGAAGCCGCCTGGTGTGCGCATGGCCTATTCCACCCGTCAGGGAACATCTCCCGCGGAAATGACCGACACCTTCGAATGTGAATTCGACAAGCCCGACAAACCCCATAATCTCGCTAAGTTCTGCGTATCAACCACTTGCTATACTGCGAATGAGAGCGATGCGGACCGCAAGCGACGCTTCGAGGAAATGCGCGTTCTCTTGCAACGAGCGGAAAAATAGCCGCTGTGAGTGGTGAAGGAATGTTAGATTTGGTGCCCGCCTTTGAAGCCAAGGATTTGCCTGTCGGTCAGAGCGACCGTTCGGTCGGAATGATCACGGTCCATGTGGCGGGGAAAGGCTCCGCCGAGTTCGCTCAGGTGAAAGCTCGAGCTTGGGTGGCTTTGGCTTGCGGCTTTGGTGACAACCTCGGCGGAACATTCGGATCGCGGTGCCGTTTCGCCGCAAGAGGACAATCATGACACAACAATTGTGGAACAAGCCAATCACCGTCGAGACGCGCAAACCCGGTCAGCGCCTGACGATCGCCAACACGGAGACCGCCACCTATTACCTGCTGCGGAACTGGCCCGCAAAGTCGCACGGGATCGCCTTCAAGAATGCGAAGCGAACGTTGATCAGTGCGCACCAAGGTCACGTGGAGGCCCTGGTAGCAAGAGCCGCGTTCCTCGCCGCGCTTAAAGAAAGCGGTATCCAAATATTTGAAGCGTGATGGGCGAGCACGACGCGCTCGATCCGACTTTGTAATGACAGCCATATTCCTAGCGGCCATGCGCTCTATCAGACTACACGAAAGATCATGTGTTGCCCTCGGTGCCACCGGACTGATGATGAGGCAAATGTCAGTCTTTCCTAACGGTGCTGTTTCCCGTGAGCCAAGTTGCCTCTTGCTGCGGGCCTTTGGTCATCCAAGAGGCGCAAAAGCAGGTTCCGTCTTTTCCCGCGCTGGGCGAGATCAATGTCGCTGACAAGCATCGCGCCACCCTCACGTCGCTCAAGGGTGATCTTGCGGCTATGGAAGGCCTCCAGCTCGGCTCTGTGCCCGACGCTGATAATGGTGACCTTCGGCAGTTCGCGGATCACCATCTCCATCATCTTGTCCTGGCTTTTTTCATCGAGCGCTGATGTGGCCTCATCCAGGACGATGATATCGGGATCGTGTAGCAGAAGACGCGCGAATGCGAGCCTCTGTTTCTCGCCGCCCGAGAGCGTCTGGTCCCAAGGCGCATCTTCCTCAATTCTGTCGTTGAGATAGTCAAGCCCGACCTTCTCAAGGGCCGCTTTGATCTCATCCAGCGTCCAGTCCTCGGCCGCTCGCGGATAGGCCACGGACCGGCGAAGTGTGCCCGATGGGATATAGGGTCGCTGGGGCAGCATGAACAATCGGCTACCGGGATGAAAATTGACGCTGCCATGACCCCAAGGCCAAAGACCGGAAATGGCCCGTACGAGCGTGCTTTTTCCCGTGCCGGATTCTCCGGCGACCAACACGCGTTCGCCCGGCTCGATCTCGACCTCCGTCTCCCTGACCACGGAGGTGCCGTCGTCGAGCGTCACGGAAAGATTATTTAAGCACAGCATCACCTTGCCTTCTGTTTCACCCTGCTTGATGCGTCCGAGGGAATCGCTCTTTTCGGCACGCTCCAATCCGTCGAGTGACGTCATGAGCGATGCGACGCGATGTGCGGAGGCATTCCAGTCGGCAAGCCGCGGATAGTTGTCCACCAGCCATCCGAACGCACTCTGGACGATGGCGAAGGCAGAGGCAGACTGCATCACTTGACCGAGCGTCATGCTGCCTTCGAGGAATTTCGGTGCGCAAAGCAGGACCGGCACGACGGGCGCGATCAGCATCGACCCTTGCGAGATAAGCGTCGTGCGCATGTATTGATGCGCCAACCGCGCCCATTGCCTCAGCACATTGCCAAAAGTTCGTTCGAGGTCATTACGCTCCTCCTCTTCGCCGCCGAGCAATGCGATGCTCTCGCCGTTTTCGCGCACATGTGTCAGCGTATAGCGAAATTCCGCTTCCACCTGGTTCTTGACCTCGGAAATCTCGACGAAGTGCCGGCCGATAACTGCCATCGAGGTGGACGTGACCACGGCATAGAGAACCGCGGTGACGACAAGAAAGCCGGGAATTGTGATGACTGAACCAGCGATCTGGAACGTCAGGGCTCCGCCGATCGTCCACAGGACGACGATGAAGGTCGATGCCGACAAGAACGCGGAAATGACGCCGGCCAGGAAATCGACCGGGGACTCCGTGGCGATGCGCAAATCCTCGGAGAGACGCGCCTCGGGGTTCTTGTGGCCTTCGCCGCCGATCAGGTTCAGCTGATAATAACGGCCGTTCGCGAGCCAGCGAGCGATGAGCCCGGTCGTCAGCCAGGAGCGCCACCGTCTCTGGATCATCATGCGAATGTAGACTTGTACCGTGACAAGGGCGACACTTCCGAGCACCAGCGGCAGAAACACCGCGCTCAGGACATAAACGGTGTGGGCGTTGCGTTGCTCAATGGCGTCAAAAATCGCGCGGTTCCAGATGTTAATGCCATACTGGAAGCAGACGTTCAGGCCGATCAGCGCAAGTAGTCCGATCGTGCACGGCCACGCGAAGCCATCTCCGCGGCGACTCCAGTAGCCACGCGCGCTGATCCAGAAACGTGCAAGCAAGTACCCTTTGCGTGCCCGTTCGGCCTCCTCGGGCGTCATGTCCGGATCGGATTCAATAATATTTGCTGGTGGCTCGACATCAATAGTCGGAGCTTTCT
Organism: Martinezella dioscoreae; assembly: GCF_009176305.1. Taxonomy (GTDB): domain Bacteria; phylum Pseudomonadota; class Alphaproteobacteria; order Rhizobiales; family Rhizobiaceae; genus Rhizobium; species Rhizobium dioscoreae. The sequence goes on from NZ_BLAJ01000004.1 coordinate 85,922, forward strand.
CCCGGCGCGACCTCTCACGCCCAGGCGACTTGGCGCCGTCGACCGATTTCGGATTGGATTTAGCGTCGGTCATAAGCACGACAACGGACTAAAATTCAAAAAGTTTCACAATAGGAATGTCGTCGATGGTGGCGGCCATGTGTCGGGACAATGAGGCAGTCGTCGCGCGAACCCTCGGCATGTAACGGAAGGTTCATGTAAAAGCGTAAGTCGGTTGATTACTGTATCTTATCCCTAGGAACGAAGGTGCACCTCGGTCAAGGAAGAATGCACCCCATGGGCGCACCACGCGCCCTTGGCTTGTGTTGGCCGGCGCTATCGCGCGGATGGCAGCGCGCCAATGATGAGACGGCTCCAGGGAACTCGTCCATCGCAAATGGCGTTTCAATATCAGGAGGAATTCATCATGTGCCCGCAAAAGCCAATCATAGCTTCGCTTTTCGCACCCGCGCTTGGGCTGCCGAATCCGATACAATATTACCCCGAGCAATCGCCTCGTCTTCCCGCTTCAGAAAGTGAAAAGGAAGCGTATGAAGAGGGAGTCAAGGCGGGAAAATGTGAAGCCGAGAATAGAAAGAACCCTTATCCTGACAATAGCGAACTGGCCAAAGCCTACGAGCACGGTTACCTTGATGGTCAAAAGATCCGGTCGTAGCCACACAATGGCGAGCGATGATCTCGCACGTGTTCATTTAGCAATGCGAGGGCTTTTCATGGATTAGCAGAGAGACGTGTCGAACGATGATCGATGCGTCCGATGGACGGCGACGAAGGCTTCGCATGCCCGGCTTTTCCAATGACTGCCTCTTCCGATAGCGGGAACATAAAGAGCCTCTGCTTGTTGGACCCCACGCGCTTTGATGGCGCGCGACAAGTGGAGATGGATCATGGCAAAGACGGTTGGCGACTTTATCGTGCAGCGCCTCTACGATTGGGGCGTGCGACGCATCTTCGGCTATCCCGGAGATGGCATCAACGGCCTCTTCGGGGCTTTGAACCGGGCCGATGGAAAAATTGAATTCGTTCAGGCTCGTCACGAGGAGATGGCCGCTTTCATGGCGTCGGCTTATGCCAAATTCTCAGGCGAGCTTGGCGTTTGCGTCGCCACCTCTGGACCGGGTGCCACGCATTTGGTGACCGGGCTCTATGATGCGCGGTTGGATCATCAACCTGTCTTGGCCCTTGTCGGCCAGCAGGCCCGTCGGGCGCTGGGCGGTCACTATCAACAGGAAGTCGATCTCGCATCGCTCTTCAAGGATGTTGCCGGCAACTTCGTCCATCAGGCCTCAGCTCCCGCGCAAGTACGCCATCTGGTCGATCGGGCCGCGCGCATCGCGCTGGCGAACAAGACGGTCACTGCCGTCATCCTGCCGAACGACCTGCAGGAGATGCCCTATGAGACACCGCCACGCAAGCATGGCTCGGTCATGTCGGGCGTCGGCTATGTGGCACCGAGAACGGTGCCGCACGAGATCGATCTGAAGCGCGCCGCGTCCGTCCTGAATGCCGGAAAGAGGGTCGCGATGCTCGTCGGTGCCGGCGCGTTGGGCGCGAGCGACGAGCTGATCGCGGTCGCGGACCGGCTGGGAGCAGGAGCGGCGAAAGCCTTGCTCGGCAAGGCCGCCCTACCGGATGATCTGGCGTGGGTCACCGGCTCCATCGGCCTTCTGGGTACCGAACCATCCTGGGACCTGATGCGAGACTGCGATACCCTGTTGGTCGTCGGATCCGGTTTTCCTTATTCGGAGTTCCTGCCCGAAGAAGGCGATGCAAAAGGGGTTCAGATCGATATCCGGCCTGACATGCTCTCCTTGCGTTATCCCATGGAGGTCAATCTTGTCGGCGACGCCCGGGAGACCTTGCAGGCATTGCTGCCGCTTCTCAAGCAGAAGCAGGATCTTTCCTGGCGCAAGGAGATCGAGACGAGTGTCGGAAAGTGGTGGCGAACGCTGGAGGCGAGGGCGCACGTGGAGGCCAATCCGGTCAACCCGCAGCGTGTCGTCTGGGAGCTTTCGCCACGCCTGCCAGACGGCGTCATCGTCACGAGCGATTCCGGTTCATGCGCCAATTGGTACGCGCGCGATTTGCGCATGCGCCGCGGCATGATGGCCTCCTTGTCCGGCGGTCTCGCGTCCATGGGGGCGGCGGTGCCCTATGCGATCGCCGCGAAGGTCGCGCATCCGGATCGGCCAATCGTCGCCCTGGTCGGTGATGGCGCCATGCAGATGAACAACATGGCGGAGTTGATCACCGTGACGAAATACTGGCGCGAATGGTCCGACCCACGCATGGTCGTCTGCGTCTTCAACAACGAGGATCTCAACCAGGTGACTTGGGAGCAACGCGTCATGGAAGGAGACCCAAAATTTGATGCCTCGCAGCGGATCCCCGATGTCCCCTATCATCGCTTCGCCGACATGATTGGCCTTCAGGGGATTTTCGTCGATCGACCGGAGGCGCTTGGCGCCGCCTGGGATGAAGCGCTTACCGCCGATCGTCCCGTTGTTCTCGAGGTCAAGACAGATCCCGAAGTGCCGCCGATACCGCCGCACCTGACTTTCGAGCAGATGCGCAACCTGACCACCGCCCTGCTGAAAGGGGATCCTGAAGAAAGCGGTGTGATCAAGGGAACGCTAAGACAGGCGCTGAGTGCCATCCTTCCTAGTCGCGCCAACAGGTGACGACGGGCAAATGTCGGCTGCGCTGCGGGAACCAATGCTGGGAAGGGTGGTTTGGACCGATGTCAATCGACTAAGCCTTGGCTGAATGAAAGAGCATAGCGCGAGACGGCGAAGTGCTCTGGACGCGGCAACAGGCGACAACGTCAGGAGGTGTAAGGTGGAAACCTATCATAGGTATCGTAAGAACAACGTGCCGCCAGGCTCCATCGTCATCAAGTTCTACCATTCCGGCGATCAGATCCGAGGATTCCTGCGCAAGGTCATGTCGCCAGGAGAGGATGACACGGTTTTTCCTGGTGAGGAAATGGAGCCAGATGACGCCTTTCGGGCCGCTCGCAACAAGATGTCGAATGAGGTTATGCGGCCCATCTATGTCGAACTGTCGGAAGGCGTGAACTGGAATCCGGCCTGGGGGCGGCTTGAATAAGTATGATGCCGCCGCGTGCTCCTCCTTACGGACCTTTTTGCCAGACCAGCCTAAGATACTGGCTGAGCCGCCGCGCGTCGGCCGGCGCCCGCACCTTCTCGTCATTATCGAAATAGACATAGACATCGCGACCCCGTCGTGACCGCTTCAATGGCTTCAGGACACGGTTGGCATTGTCCGGCTCGCGCCCGTGCGCCCAATCGGCGATGCGCTCCGCCCACATGCTCAACGCTTCATCATCGTAGCCGCTGACATAGAGTTCTTCCGAGCCATGCAGGCGGCAATAGATAAAGTCCGCGGTGACATCCATCAGCAACGGCCACTCGACGGTATCGGCGCAAACGAGCCCGATCCGATGCTTCCGCAAGAGTTCAATGAAATCGGCGTCCACGAAGCTCTCGTTGCGGATTTCGAATGCATGCCGGATCGGTCTCCTTTTGTCCGCCATCAACCAATCTCGGCCGTTCAAGCGCTCATCATGCCGCTTGGCCAAGGAAAGTGCCTCATCCGTGTCCTTTGGCAGCAGGTGGATGAAATTGGAGAACAGTTCTCGATCGAACCGCAGCCGGGGAGGAAACTGCCAAAGTATGGGTCCCAGCTTTGCTCCCAGCCGCAAGAGGCCGGAGGCCATGAAATTGGCAAGCGGCACCTCGATATCGCGAAGCCTTCGTAGATGGGTTATATAGCGTGATCCCTTGACCGCGAAAACGAAGTCGTCTGGAGTGGCCTCCCGCCATCTTGCGAAGGTGTCGGGTGTCTGCAGGCTGTAGAATGTGCCGTTGATTTCAATGGATGGAAATTGCGACGAGGCGTAGGACAATTCGTGTTTCTGGGTCACGCCCTTCGGATAGAAAACGCCGCGCCAGGGTGCGTACGTCCACCCGGAAATTCCGATGCGGATCGTTCCAGCCTTTACCATGGTTCATACCGCGTCCGGATCACCTTGCCTGTGCAAGAGACGATGTCGTAATTCAATGCCCGTCGATCCCGTCAGGTAACGTTGATGGACGGCAGGAACGACATGACCTCGTTGCGTTGTCTTGGTGCCAAACTCTCGATTTCCCTTTTCCAAAAGGCTTCAGCTTCGAGCGGATCAGCCTCCCAGCTGTTGGTCGACAGGATGTTGTCATCCATTACCAGAAGTCTTTTTCCACCGAGCCTTAGATATTCCTCGGCAAGTTCCTGAGCGCCATTCATCATGATTTGTCTCCTTGATTGGCCCTCCCGCTGCCGGTGATCCACGTCACGGACACCGACAGCCAAGAGGTGTGCGAAATGCGGGAGGCATTTCGGATTTCCACCATTATTATTGCGGGCAGTTCTGGCTGGACGTGCTGTCGCTCGACTGGCTATTGTTTTGCGTATCCGTACCTTGCGTCGTGTTCTTGCCGGTTTTCATGGCATTGCAGTCCTGGGACTGACCGTTGGAATTCGGAGTCCCGTTGGTTCCGGTGGTATTGCTATTGGCGCCTCCAGTTCCGTTGGAGGTGCCATTGCTCTGCGAACCGGTGCCGGCGCCGTTACCACTTCCGGAATTGCCTGTTCCGCCGGAACCTGATTGCTGAGCCATGGCTGCCGTGGCCATGCCGATCGAAAGAGCACAGACTGCGATTATTCTCGTCAACATTGGTATTTCCTTTCTTTGGATTTGCCACCTTCCAACTCCAATGGCGGGCAGTTGTTTCCGGATTTTCCGATATTTCCTCGCTGGTAATCAGATCAGGGAATGGCGCGACAATCGGTGGACACCGCTGATCACCAACGGAGGCAGGCAGCGACGTGAGGGAGCTTGCCCATCAGGCGAGCATCCGGACACGGGGCTCGCGGTCCCAATATCGCTTGGGCGCGGCACTCAGGAAGGAGGCGAGATCCACGACACCGGCGTCGGGTTGAATGCCCGCCTTGTCGAGAAGCGCCTTGGCGGCAGCGTCATGACCGATCGCCTTTAGGTGTCCGAAAGCATCCATCACCCATTGCACGGCAGCCCCTTCGTTGAGGAGCACAGCGGCGCCTTCCTTCGCGAGGATGACGGCAACGGCATCGAAAAGCTGCGAAGGCGAACCAAGGAGCTGCCCATCGGCACGGATCGTATTTCCGTCGGAAAGCTTCGTCTCCCCCACCTTGGGCGCCACGATGAAAGGCCTCGCCTTGGCGTCGTTGAGGGCTTCGACGAGATCGGAGATCGCCTTGGCGTCGCTTCCGTCGGCGATCAATATGCCGATCTGCCGCCCTTCGAGCGTCTCCTTCATGTTCTTATGGATGGAAAGAGCGGGGGAGGGGGCGAGATCGATCGGCTCACGCGCCGGCAAATTCCTGGTCGGGTTGACGAGCCCGAGGCCCGCGGCGACCCTGTTGGCAAGCCCCGCATCGACATTCATGAGGTTGCCGACCATGCGGGGCGGCACGTGCTGAAGCTGAACCTTCGATAATTCGAAGACGAAGGCCGATGCGATGTGAGCCTGTTCCGACGGTGTCTGGGACTTCCAGAAAAGACGAGCCTGACTGTAATGGTCGGCAAAGAGTTCACCGCGCACGCGCAGCTTATCGCCCTGCTCTTCCTTCCCGGCTTGATGCTCATAGGTGCGGAAGCCCGTCACCGGACATTCGCGCGGACCGCCGATTTCGCCGTTGTCGCCAAGGCTATTCGGTTCGTAGTTCGCGCGGCCCTTCGGCACTTGCATCTGCATCTGCCCGTCGCGCTGGAAGTTCATGACGGGGCATTTGGGCGCATTGATCGGCAGTTGATGGAAGTTCGCGGTCCCAAGGCGGGATTTCTGCGTGTCGAGATAGCTGAAGAGCCGGCCCTGCAGCAGGGGATCGTTGGTGAAATCGACGCCTGGGACGATGTTTGCCGGGCAGAACGCCACTTGCTCGGTTTCCGCGAAGAAATTGTCCGGATTGCGATCGAGAACCAGCCGTCCGACGATCTTTACCGGCAGTACCTCTTCCGGGATGATCTTCGTGGCATCGAGGACGTCGTAGGGAAGGTTTTCGGCAAAGGCATCGTCGAAGAGCTGCAGGCCCAGTTCCCATTCAGGAAAATGCCCGGCCGCGATCGCCTCGAAGAGGTCGCGGCGATGGTAGTCATTGTCGGCCGCCTGCAGCTTCAATGCCTCGTCCCAGACAAGCGATTGAATGCCGAGCTTCGGCTTCCAGTGGAATTTCACGAATGTGGATTTACCGGCATCGTTGACGAAGCGAAACGTGTGGACGCCGAAGCCTTGCATCATGCGCGGCGAGCGCGGAATAGCTCGATCGGACATCGCCCACATCAGCATATGCGTGGATTCCGGCATCAGCGACGCCCAGTCCCAGAACGTATCATGGGCGGTAGCCGCCTGCGGATACGCGCGGTCGGCCTCCATCTTCACGGCATGCACAAGATCGGGGAATTTCATCGCATCCTGAATGAAGAAGACGGGGATGTTGTTGCCGACAAGGTCCCAATTACCCTGCTTGGTATAGAATTTCACGGCGAAGCCGCGCACGTCACGCGGCGTATCCACCGAGCCGGCACCGCCGGCAACGGTCGAAAAGCGGACGAAGACCGGCGTCTTTTCACCCTTGCGCTGAAACAGATCGGCGCTGGTCACATCGGACAGCGATTCATAGAGCTCGAAGAAGCCGTGTGCGGCCGAACCTCGTGCATGCACGATCCGTTCAGGGATGCGCTCATGGTCGAAATGGAAGATCTTTTCACGCAGGACGAAATCTTCAAGCAGCGTCGGGCCACGGACCCCGGACTTCAGGCTGTTCTGATTGTCCGACACCCGGATACCCTGATTGGTGGTCAGATGCTCCGCGTCGCCATGGGGACCGCTTTCGGGAATATGCTGGTGCGTCTCCCCGCCTTCGCCGCGCGATGTTTCGAAGCTCGTGTCCTTCGCCATGATATCCTCTTTTTTGCCGTTGGAACCGCTGACCGAACCTTGTTCGACGGGCAATGTTCCGATTGGCCGGAGATGGCGGCTGGTGACCTCAAAGTTCGATCAGCGCGATGCCGAGATCCTCTTGATGCCGACGCTGCAATTCCGCCGGTGTTTCCACGATGGTCGCTTCCAAGGTCGGATGCACGATACCGTCGAGAAAGTGGCCGCCGCGCGTGGAGCCATCCTTCAGACCGAGGACGGCATGAAGATGGAGGCTCGCCTTGCCATCGTCGCCTGTCGCGATATCGCCGATCAGGCTCAGCACCTCGCATTGCTCGGTAATCGGGATCTTGCGGTAGCTTCGCTCGCTAAAATCGAACCAGCCGACAGTCGCGCGTTCAAACGCGCCTATCGCGGTGATCGAAGCCCCCTTCAGGTCCTGATCCGTGGCGAAGCGGGCGAGCGTGGAGAATGCTTCCTCATTCGCATCGAGCACGACGACATAGGTCTTCAGGCCGTTCCGCAGGTCAACTTTCTTGAAATTCATCGCGCTCGTCTCCCTTTCAATCCTGTGCCGGCTGGCCGTTGGAAGCCGACACGCCACCATCGACGGCGATGTTGGCGCCGGTCACGAAGCTTGCATCGTCGCTTGCCAGAAAGGCGATGACGGCCGCGACCTCGTCCGGCTCGCAGACACGACCAAGTGGAATGCGTTCCTTGAACTTGGCAACGAGGGCTTCATCCTTGAGCATGTCCTCCGTCATGCCAGTGCGCGTGAGGCTCGGGCATACGGAATTGACGCGAATTCCCTTTCGGCCGAGATCTAGCGCCAGCGCGCGGGTCAGATTGACGATGGCACCCTTGGCGGCGTTGTAGGGGCTCATACCCCAATCGCCGCCGGTGCCGGAGACGGAGGCAGTGTTGATGATCGACCCCTTGGTCTTTTCAAGATGCGGTATGGCCGCACGACAACCGAAAAACACGCCGTCCAGATCGGTCGCCATGACATCGCGCCATTGCTCGTTGGAAATGTCGGCGGGCGCGCCACCCTCGTGAATGCCAGCATTGTTCACGATGACGTCAAGGCGACCGAACCGTTCCACCACCGCCGCTACCATCGCGGCGACCGCCGACGATGCCGATACATCCACCAACTGCTTAAGGCTGCGTTCGGCTGGCAAATCCGCGATGACTTTTTCCAGCGCATCCTCGCGGCGGTCGACGAGAGCGACATTGGCGCCTTCCTTGGAAAAGCGCCGTGCCGTCGCCTCTCCCATTCCCGATGCAGCACCTGTTACGATGACGACCTTTCCTTCGAAGCGATGCATCGGGCTGTCCTTTCAAAATCGGCGAAACGGGATCTATCGAAACGTAGCTTTCGATAGGAACCAGGACCGGACTTGAATGTTCCCCGATGCACCGGGCGGATAGTGTGCCATGGATGGAACCGAAAGCGAGGTGGATGGTTTGGAATGACAACGCAATCATCTCCGGAAGCAAAGTCATGACACATCCACGACCACCATTTCCGCCGCAGCAACAGCCCATGCCCGGCTATACCGCCGACATGCATCCGAAACCCGATCATGGAGAGGTGACCTATCACGGATCAGGAAAGCTTGCCGGCAAAAGGGCTGTCATCACCGGCGGTGACAGCGGCATTGGCCGCGCTGTCGCGATCGCCTTTGCCCGCGAGGGCGCGGATGTTTTGATCGCCTATCTGAGCGAAGACGACGATGCTCACGAAACCAAGAAATGGGTCGAGGAGGCCGGCCGCAAGGCGGTGTTGATGGCCGGCGATATTCAGGATCCCAGACATTGTCGAGATATCATCGACAAGGCCGTCGCCGAACTGGGAGGGATCGATATTCTTGTCAACAATGCCGCGCATCAGGCGAGCTTTCAAGATATCGGCGATATCAGTGACGAGGAATGGGAATTGACCTTCAAGGTCAATATCCATGCCATGTTCTATCTGACCAAGGCGGCCGTACCGCACATGAAGCCGGGCAGCGCCATCATCAATACGGCGTCCATCAACTCGGACACTCCAAACCCCACATTGCTTGCCTATGCCACCACCAAAGGGGCCATCCAGAATTTTACCGCGGGGCTGGCGCAATTGCTCGCGGAAAAAGGCATTCGCGCCAATGCCGTGGCGCCAGGACCTATTTGGACGCCATTGATCCCTTCGACAATGACGTCGGAAGCAGTCGAGAATTTCGGAAAGCAAGTGCCGATGAAGCGACCGGGTCAGCCGGCTGAACTGGCAACGGCCTATGTCATGCTTGCCGATCCACTCTCCAGCTATGTTTCCGGCACGACCGTCGCGGTCACTGGGGGCAAGCCTCTCCTTTGAGTTCGGTGCATCTGCGCGACACGGAGCTGAGCCGCGCTCTTCAGATCGAAATCATGTGCTTATGTCCGCGAACGGCGCTCATTCTCGGAACATTCCGGGCTGGAAGTGGTTTGGCCATGACAACGAATGCAGCAAGACGGCCAAGATAAATCGTCCACAGCTTCTGGCAAGGCAATGACAGGAGGAGATGATGAACAGCAGACCACCACCGGTTCCCGAGGAGAATCGAAGCGATAAAGGTGTTGGTGACCACGCCAAGCCATCGATATCCGACCCCCATAAGCCTGACATGACGGTGGATCCCGACAAGAAAGGTCAGCAGGGAAATAGCCGGATCAATACCAGTCACCAGGGGCATCAACAGGATCGATAGGGAGGTGTCAATGTCCACGTCGACGAAAACACCGGCCAGTATTCGCCAAGGCGGCCCGGGAGCATCCCATGAAAATGCCAAGGCGCCCTTGAATATTCCAAAGCCGCCGGCCGAGCCCGATAAGCGGGACCGCAGCAAGGTTTCCGGCGGCGGCGGCGAACGAGATCGCCATCATGGCCACGATCCCAGCCGGAAAGGTGGCCACTCCGCAAGCTGAGGCCGAATTCCGCTCGTGTCGAGAAGCCGAGCGGAAGGCCCGATGCAGTCCATAAGACCCCAATTGTCCGCCTGGAACAAAGCAAGTCGATAAATGTTTGGGTGCTCTCAGGAATATTGGAGACACCGATATGGTCGCACAGGACCTTCGCGCTGCACACCCTCTTCCGCCCCGCCCCCTTCACTCGCTCCTCATTCCGATCCCGATGGTTTGCTTCCTTGGCACATTGGCAACGGACCTGGCCTATTGGGCAACCGCCGAGATGATGTGGGCGGATGCTTCCGCGTGGCTGCTCGCGGTTGGCTTGCTGTTCGGCTTGCTTGCTATAATCGCCATGATAATCGATGCACTCGGCAGGCGCCTTTCCTTGATGCGCGGACCAGTCTGGCTTTATTCGATCTGCGGCGTTCTTATCCTCGTCTTGTCCTTCTTTAACGCGCTCGTGCATAGCCGGGATGCATGGACTTCCGTCGTTCCGACCGGGCTTATTCTTTCATCCGTGGTGGTCGTTCTCGTCCTTTTGAGCGGCTGGATAAGGCGGGTATTGATTTTCCGCAGAGATCCGGGAGCCGAGAGATGAAGATCGGTGTAGGTAAGTTGACCGCGCCATCCCCCGTTGCCGCGCTTATCTGCGGCACGATCCTTATCCTGTCTGGCTGCGGTCAGAACGAAGAGGATCCGAAGGATCAGGTCGGACCAAATCCGACATTGCCGGCCCAGACGCAATATCTCATCCCACCGATGCATGTCGCGAAGGTGATCGGCTGGCAAAACGGCGACAAGCCAAAGGTTGCGGAAGGATTGCAGATAAAGGCGTTCGCGACAGGACTGAAGCACCCGCGTTCGGTTTATGTGCTGCCGAATGGCGATGTTCTTGCCGTGGAATCTGTTGCGCCGCCCGCGGCATCGATCAAGCGTCCCAAGGATCTGATCATGGGCTGGATCGAGTCGATGGCGACATCTGCCGGCAGCAATGAAGGAAGCAACCGTATAACCTTGCTGCGTGACGCCGATGGGGATGGAGTTGCCGAAACGAAGAGCGTTTTTCTCGATCATCTCGCCTCCCCTTTCGGTGTCGCTCTTGTCGGTAGCGACCTGTATGTCGCGGAGACGGACAAGATCATGCGTTATCCATACAAGACGGGAGAGACGAGCATCCCCGATCCGGGAACGAAACTTACCGATTTGCCCGGCGGACCCATCGATCACCATTGGACCAAGAGCCTTGTGGCGAGCCCTGATGGTACGCTACTTTATGTCGGTGTCGGCTCGAACAGCAATATCACGGAAAACGGCATACAGGCTGAAATGGACCGCGCCTCCATCTGGGAGGTCGATAGAGCAACGGGGCGCCATCGCATCTTCGCGGATGGATTGAGAAATCCGAATGGTCTTTCCTGGGAGCCGCAGACGCACGCTCTCTGGGCAGTCGTCAACGAGCGCGATGAGCTAGGTCCCAATCTCGTGCCGGACTATATGACTTCGGTGAAGGAGGGCGGCTTCTATGGTTGGCCGTACAGCTATTTTGGCAAGAACATCGATCCCAGGGTCATGCCGCAAAGACCAGACCTTGTGGCGAAGGCAATCGTTCCGGATTACGCGCTGAGTTCGCACGTGGCGCCCCTTGGGATGGTCTTCTATACCGGTACCAGTTTGCCGGAAGCGTATCGCGGCGGTGCCTTCGTCGGCGAGCACGGGAGTTGGAATCGACACCAATTCAACGGCTACAAGGTGGTCTTCGTCACATTCGCGGACGGTCGGCCCAAAGGCCTTCCGCAAGACGTCGTGACCGGCTTCTTGAATGGCGACAACGAGGCGAGGGGCCGGCCGGTAGGTTTGGCGGTCGACAAGCCTGGCGCCTTGCTCATCGCCGATGACGTCGGCAATACGGTCTGGCGCGTTAGCTCGGCAGCGCCGTAAACTTTACCGACGCCGTCGAGAAAGCGGTGTGCTTGGCCCGCGTTTCGCGCAATGCCGGCGGATCGAAAGGCGCCTTGAAGCGCCAGCATAGTCGCGGTCATCATGGCAAAGCCGCCCTGAACGAAATGAACTTGCATGCATTATGATGTGTTCATCCGATTTCATGTCGGATCTGGCTGACCTAATCAGCCGCCATCGCGCTTCATTCTTTTGCGCATGGCTTTGCGATGTCTGCTGATGGCCTGCGCTTTTTCCCGAATACGCCGCTGGGATGGTTTCTCGTAGGCTCGTCGCTCCTTCATTTCCCGGAACAAGCCTTCACGCTGCATCTTTCGTTTGAGAACTCGGATTGCTTGTTCGATATTGTTGTCTCTTACCAGGACCTGCATTTTGTTCTCCTCACTATTGGTGATGAATGGCGGCCGTCAGCCGAGTTGCTCGGCTATCAGCTTCTGAAGCTCCTCGCGGGTGAGCAAACAGGGATAGGGTTTCCAGCTTTTGTCGGGGAGCTGGTTGATGGGTTGATCGCATCCGCGCGGCTTCACCGCCGCGAGCGCGTCGATTGCCTTTGATTTTTTCAATGAAATCTCCTGCGCCGGCCACTAAGCCAGCGCTCATGTCAATGGATGATGGAAGCGCCCGTCACGTCATCGGACGGAGGGCAAGGAACGGACCGCATGATGGGTCGGGCGATTAAGGCCTGGACCAGCCATTGCAATGCAACGGGCGAGCGGAACCGCATATCTCAAGCCGATAAATGGGTATCGAATTCCGATGTTGCAAGGGGGCAACATCTTCCCAACGTCTAGGGCATGTGGGGCCCGCGTATCACACATCGGGGGGAATATGGGAATCGACACCGATCGTTTTCAGATTGTTGCGAACCTTGACGACACCGGGCGTAGACAGCCCAAGCGCTTCCGCCTGTTCGGCAGCCGCCTGCGTTTCGACACTGCCTTCCAATGTTACGATACCGTCCTCGGCATGAACCTCGATGCTGTCTGCATCGATTTCTTTGCTTTCGATGAACCGTTCGGTAATCGCCGCTTCCAGTTCATCGTTATCGATACGGCTGGGTGGCAATGGCCCAATCGTGTGGGCCGTGTCTTCCTCAAGCCCGTTCGTGTCCGCGTTATCTCCAATCAGGCCAGAGGGGGTATCTTCGTCAAAGTTCGCTGGAGTGGTGCCATATTCTCGATTTTCCGGTTCGGTCGAACCTAGGGCGCTTTCGTCGGAATATGGCCAGCCTTCGCGGGCATCGCGATCCTGATAGTCGCGATAGTCCTCTTCTCGCGACAGCGATTTCTTCTTTCGAAACTGTGTCATAGCCAATCTCCTTTCCTTCAGCTCAAGAAACACGCTAAGCTCCGATTTGCTTCTCGGACGCCCATCCGGCTCCGCCGATCTGTTAGTGGTGCTTGAAATATTGCACCTCGCGCTCATGCTTTTCGGCCGCCTCGCGGGTCTTGAACGTCCCGAGATTCTTGCGCTTGTGTGTCTTCGGATCGAGCTTGCGTGAGTAGAGACGATATTCACCGGATTTCAGTTTGCGGATCATGACGGTTTCTCCTTTGCTATGGATATAACCCCCGTCGGCAGCCCTGGTTCCGATCGTGCCAAGCCGCGATAAAAGCCCATCCGAAAGGAAAGACCGGCTTTTCCTTCGCCTGTATCGAGGAGGAAATCATTCCGCGCGCCGTTCGCCGGCGCTTTCTCTCTCTGCCAAAATAAGCGAAGATCTTTTGCCTGGGATCGCCTTCGGGATTGCCGTGAACTGCCTACCAGCCGTAGCTGAAGGTAGCGCCACTGCCATTATCCCCATCCTGCTCCACATCGGTTTCAGTATTTCGTCCGTACTGGAAAATGCCATAGGCATTGTTGTTGCCGTTCTGCCGCAAGGTTGCGGAATGACCATTGCCCTGCTGCTGGATGAAGCCGAGATTACCTCGGCCGGCCTGGGCAATGCCAGCCGCGTTCCCCCGGCCCAGCTGCCGGATGTCGGCGTCTTTCAGGCCGCGGTACAGCGAATAGACGCGCAGTCCGGTCGAGAAAAGATCCGCATCCTCGGCATTATCAGGCACAAGGTTGAACGAGATCCGGCCACCGGCATAGGCTGGCGCGGACAAGGCGACCTGTCCCAGGCTCCCGGCAAGAAGAGTGATGGTAAGGATCTTAAACACGCTGCGGGTCATCCTGATCTCCATTGGCCGGCTGTCTGAGCCGATGACCAACCTTCGCATCTTTAAGCTGAACCCAGTCGGAATTGCCCGTTCAGTTGTGGTTCAGTCGTCTGGAATTGCGTGAAACCAAAGAGACAGAGCGGTTCAGAGGCTCCGTGAGAAACTGAACCGCTCTAAACCTGATCGAAAGCAAAAGGGCGCCAGGAGCCGGCGCCCTTTTAAAGGGATTTGCAGAGTTTGGAGGCCGATTAGTTGTCGCCGACCTGCTTCGTGCAGCTGAAACTCTTATCTCCGATCACAATATCCAGCGTTGCCCTGTATGCGGTTCCTTTGGAGCCGAGCGAGACGGAGCTGAGGATTGCCGGATGCCCGGCCGTGGCATCGAAATCGCCACTCTGGTTGATCATGGAACTTCCACCGTCTCCCGATTTTTCGACGCGAAACGTGTAAGTCCCGCCGACATGCGTGTCGGCGTGGACGAGCGCATCCAGTCTCACCATACCTGCTCCAGGCGTTGCTTTGATTTCGCAAAGCCCCGCATCGTCAGATTGGTTGGCAGTCGTCATGGCCGCAACGGCGCCGACGGGAAGCAGGACCAGCGCGAGGATCGTCATCAGTCGGCGTGGATGTTTGACGCTATTTGGCATGGGTCATCTCCCCAAATGGTCTGCTGTCGCGTTTGTGACTTCTTTCACGTCATCGCGCGGTCGCTTAAGGGCAGGCCTGGACGAAGGCCGCGACATTGCCGTTGCCGCCCTGGCTGACATTGGCGCTGCAGCCATGGCCGACCTGGACGCCAGCCGCGATGTTGCCATTGCCGTCCTGGGTAAGAATGGTCGTGTGGTTGGAGCCAAACTGGCCGATGCCAGCTATGTTGCGGTCACCGTTCTGATAGGTGGCGCCGTAATTGTCATTGCCTTCCTGACCGATAGCCGAAAGGTTGTGGCGGCCATATTGATGGCCGACGATCCGGTTGTAGGCGCCGTTCTGGTAGGTTCTGATGCGGTTTGCATACCCTTCCTGAGCGCCGCCGGCGGAGTTCGACCAGCCATATTGTTCGATACGCACATCGTTGGCCATGGCGGGGGCCGCGGCGGTGATGCCGACGAGAGCGACGAGTGCGGTTGCAATGAAAGACGTGCGGATCATGACTGTGTCTCCTCAGGCGGATAAGACCGCGGTTGAACGTCTTTCTTTTAGACGCCGCCTTCGGAACAGAAGCTGAAAGCACCATTCAGCCCGGGTTCATTCGCGGAGATCGGTACCAGCCTCTCGCAATTAGCGTTCCGAAGAAATGACATGGTGGCTCATTGGTTTCTAGCGAGCTGGCAGCTACCCGCACGATGAAAATGGATATAGGCCGGCGATTGTCTGCTCTGAAGGTCGGAAACATCGCAGGTAAAGAGCTTCTGCTCGTCGCATTAAAAAAACAATGCAACGGCTTGGTGCATGCGAAGCCCCGCGGGCCGCCTCCCTTGGATCAAGATCAATGTGGCTCGGTGCTATGAAAATCTGTGTTCCTTCCCGGTCAACGGCGTGGCGAACAAAGCCTCGCCGATCTGGATCGGTCGATCGCCGTCGGTGCGTGCGACAAGTGATATCAGTTCGGGGACATCAAGATGAACGACCGTGTCGGCGCCGAGCCACTCGATATGGCGCCCGATCTCGATGCCGCCCCCTTGATCAATGCAGCACGGACAAGCGCTATTCGGGTTCCTGAAGATCTTGCGATCATCGGCTACGACAACTCTCCGATGGCCGCCATGCCGCTCGTCGGCCTGACGAGCGTCGATCAATACCAGATGCTGCTCGGGCGGACGGCTGTGGAGGTGCTGCTCGGCAGGATCGATGGCCGGCGCGAGGCCAGACATCCGCTGATCGAACCCCGCGTGGAATTGCGCGGCACCACTTGACGCGCGATCCGGACGAAAAGGTAGTAAGACGCACCCGGTCGTGTCCGCCGCCCCTGCTCGGCATGGGGACAGCCGGATAGCTAACCGCTGTTTGCAAAGGCAGACGGGAAACATGCCGGTGCCAGCAATTGGACCGAGGATTTTTTCCTCCGCCCGATTGCCGGTTTGTCTACTGGCTTTGGCCAGCGCGGCTTGCTGTTCGTTTTTTCAGAACTTGTAGCTCGCGCCAACAAGCACCTTGTTCTGAGTGGCGCCGAACTCCCCGATCGCCGACCCGAAATCCTTGTTTCCAAAATCGGAATAGCGGTATTCGCCGCGAATGATGACATTATCCGTGAAGGCGTGCTCGATGCCGCCGCCGGCCGTCCAGCCGATCAGGATATCGTCTTTTTTCCCAACGCCGGGGGCATCAACCTTGCCGCCGGCGGCAGCGAGACCGGCTGTCGCAAAGAGCAGCGTCCGGTCCAGGGCGTAACCGACGCGAGCGCGGCCCGACGCATCCCATTCGAGATCCGCTTCCTTCTTGTCCTTGAAATTGTAGTTGAAGTCGTTTTCGATACCGTAGACGATATTGCCGGATTGGAAATTATATCCGGCATGAACGCCAGCCGTGCCACCGTCGAGATTGCGGTCGGTGCCCAGAACGGTCCCTTTGTTCCAGACATAGCCGCCCTGTCCGCCGAGATAGAAGCCGGACCAGTCATAGGCCGAATAAGCCTGTTCGGCGGCTGGCGCAGAACGCTCATAGGTGAGGTCGGCGGCGAGGGCCGGAACGGCCAGGAACGACGCCAGGGCGCCGACGACGAAAAGCTTGATATGCATAATGGCAGTGCCTCATGTTTTGCACCAGCGGAAAGGCGTTCGCGTGTCGCATCCGCCCGGCTCATAGGGTGACTATGTCGTCCCGCAAGATTGCTGTGTGTGCTTTCATGTTCATTTTTGTTGCGACGGCGAAAAAACACTGGGGAGTGTCAAAAGGTGCAAGGTCGGCGGGTTGTCGGATTTGAAAACGGGGCCATCCCGGCGCGTCCCATGCCGCGTGATTTCGCAGGAAACATCCAGGCCCATGCGGTCAGCGCTTTTCGGCCGCCCCGAACACAGGTTTGGCCGCGAAGCGAAGAAGTCGATGAAGGTTCGAACCTTCATGCGTTCGGCGGCGGGCTTGATAATTCTTGAGCCCCCGGCGGAAACCTTGATTGCGAAGGCGCCGGGCATGTACATGTGATGGGAACCGCATTGCTATTCCAGAAGCGGATAAGGTTGGAGAGCCGCATGAACCTCTTCCTCAAAAGCCTTGCAGACGCGCGCCGCGCGGGCAAGCCGGTCGGAATTACGTCGGTATGCTCGGCGCACCCGCTCGTGCTTGAAGCGACGATGTCGCTGGCTCGGCGGGAGGGTGGTCCCGTCCTGATAGAGGCTACCTGTAACCAGGTTAATCAGTTTGGCGGCTACACTGGAAAAACGCCGGCGGATTTTGCCGGAGATGTTCTCGCGCTCGCCGCGGCCAACGGGGTAACGACTTCCGACGTCATCCTCGGTGGCGACCATCTCGGACCCAATCCCTGGCGGCGGGAGACCGCCTCCGCGGCAATGGCCAAGGCCGAGGTCATGGTTGCTGAATATGTGAGAGCGGGCTTCACGAAAATTCACCTCGACGCATCCATGGCATGCGCCGATGACCCATCCGCCCTCGACGATGCGATCGTGGCTCAAAGGGCGGCAAGGCTTGCCAAAATTGCCGAGCAGGCTGCGCGGGAAGTCGGCACCAAGCCGCTCTACGTGCTGGGGACGGAAGTCCCGGTGCCGGGAGGCGCGGACCACACGCTCGATGTTGTCGAACCGACCGAGGCCGAAGCCGCCACCGCCACCATCGAGATCCATCGCGAGATTTTTGCGAGGGAAGGGTTGTCGGAGGCGTTCGACAGATGCATTGCCTTCGTCGT
Source organism: Martinezella dioscoreae (assembly GCF_009176305.1). Classification (GTDB taxonomy): domain Bacteria; phylum Pseudomonadota; class Alphaproteobacteria; order Rhizobiales; family Rhizobiaceae; genus Rhizobium; species Rhizobium dioscoreae. The sequence continues at coordinate 103,804 of NZ_BLAJ01000004.1, forward strand.
CCAGCCGGGCGTGGAGTTTGGCAATGAGAACGTCGTTGGCTACAGACCTGAGCTCGCTAGGAAACTAACCAGCGTGCTGGATCATGAAGTGGGTCTGGTTTTCGAAGCGCATTCGACAGACTACCAGTCGGAAAGCGCGCTGACCGCACTGGTACGCGATGGATTTCCAATTCTGAAGGTTGGGCCTGGATTGACGTTCGCGCTGCGAGAAGGTCTCTTGGCGCTCGACTTGATCGCAACGGAACTTGACCCGGACTATGACCGCGACCTTGCCGTCACCATGGAGCGCCTCATGCTGAAACATACGGGCGACTGGGCGGGACATTATCATGGCAGCGAAGAGGCTATCCGGCTTCAACTTCGCTACAGTTACAGTGACCGCATCCGTTATTACTGGGGTTATCCGGAGGCTGTTGGCGCCGTTCAAAAGCTGACCGATACACTTCATCGCCGCGAAATTCCGCCGACGCTGGCAAGCCAGTTCCTCGGGCGGATGGCAGACAGGATCGGCGCGAAGGACAGCGTCGACAGGATCGTCAAGACGTTTGTCGGTGGGGTCCTCGAGACCTACGCCCGTGCGTGCCGACAAGCCGGCTGACCGATCGGAAAACGGCTCTCCTGCCGCATATTCCGTTCATCATTGCCACCTAAAGCTCGAAAGGCCTCGCGATCGAGGCTCTTGCCATTCCCGCTTATAGGATCGCCTCCGTCCAGCCTTGTGTCTTCAGGTCGCTGCGGATACGCCATTTCAGGATTTCATCGATCAGGCGGCGTTTGACATCCTGATAGGCGGGGTCGCTCCACAGGTCATTGACTTCATTTGGATCGACAGACAGATCGAAAAGCTGGCCTTCGTCGCTCTCGACGAAGTGGACCAGCTTGAACCGCTTGTCGCGGATCATCGTCATGAATTCCGTGCCGCTCAGGATACGGTCGCCCGCATGTTCGGAGAAGACGAATTCGCGCGGCGTGACGTTCGCACCGGTGAGGTAAGGAGCCAAGGAACGTGCTTCCATCCATTTTGGCGCTTCAAGTCCCGCCAGCTCCAGGATTGTCGGCCCGAAATCGAAGAGCGAAACGAGGTCGCCGACGATCTTGCCACGCTCGACACGGCCCGGCGACCAGACGATTGCCGGCACGCGCACGCTCGGCTCGTACATCGTCCATTTCTGGCTGTGTCCATGATCGTTCAGACAGTCGCCATGATCCGACGTGAAGATGATGATGGTATCCTCAAGAACGCCGCGACGCTCGAGCGCCTCCATGAGCTTGCCGATCTGCGTATCGATCATCGAGACGTTGGCGAAATAATGCTCGCGTTGGCGGCGCAATTGTTCCGGCGTCGGATTTTCAAGATGCACGACCGCATCATGATCGACGCTGATATGTTGTTCTCTAAGCTTCTTGAGTGCCGATGGCTGCCCATCCATTGCCGCATGGTCACGGATCGCTTCTGGCAGATCGCGATCCCTATATTTGTCGAGATAGTCCTGTGTCGGATCGTAGGGCGGGTGCGGACCTGGAATGCCGATCTGCAGGAAGAATGGTTCTTGGCCCCGGTAGCGATCAAGCCACATGGCGGCGAACTCAGGGACGAAATTGTCCGAATGCAGATCTTCAGGCAGATCCCAGACAAAGGCGCCAAGACGTTCGCGATAATCTTCGAGCCGTCGGTATGTGACGCGGCTCGGCTTTTCGATGCCTCGGCTCCAGAAAGCCTTGTCCCAGTTGTCGAGATAAAACGGCAGCCGCTCGGTCGCTCTATCCTTGTTTTCGACAACATGCCTTTCGTGAAAACCGAAGGACTCCTCGAAGGGCGAGGTGTGCATCTTGCCGACATTGACACAGCGATAGCCAGCATCGGCAAGGCGGCGAACCCAGCTATGCGTCCAGCGCTCATCGTTGCGGAAGACGCCGTTGGTGTGCGGATAGAGTCCCGTGAACAGGCTTGCCCGCGAGGGCGCGCAGGACGGTGACGTCACGTACATGTGGCTGAAACACGTGCCGTCCCGAACCAGGCGATCAAGATTCGGCGTGATCATGTAGTCGAAACCGGCCGCCGCGATCGTATCGAAACGCTGCTGGTCGGTCATGACGAAGACGATGTTGGGCCTGTTCCTTGCCTCTGTCACGTCAATCTCCATTCAGGGATTTAAAGGGCGAGCGGGTACTGTCGCGTGCAAGCAGTTCCCAGTCGACCACACTCGTTCGCGGGTCCTCGCCGTTGATCCGCGCGACGATCAATTCGGCCGTGAGTTCGCCGATCCGATGACGGTCGGGCTTGATGGTGCTGAGCGAAGGGGTGACGTAGCTTGCCGCCTCGCTGTCGCCGAAGCCGACGACGCCGATATCGGCGGGCACTTTCCTGCCGCGCTCATGCAGCGCCTTCAGGACACCGAAGGCGACGACGTCGCTGTTGCAGATGATCCCGTCGATCCGTGGATTGCTGTCGAGCAGTTCATGGGCGAGCTCTTCGCCGAGCGCCGGCCGGCCGCCTTCCTGTCGAACAGCATAGACGAGATCCGGCAATCCGGCCGCGGCAATGGCGCGTGCTGAGCCGTGGGCGCGTTTCCTTGCCCGCATGTCGTTTTCGCGCATGCTGCCGAGAAAGGCGAGATGCCGGTAACCGCACGCAATCATGTGGTCGGCCTGCGCCCCGCCGGCCTCCCGATGATCCATGCCGACCGCGGAATCGATGATGTCGCCGCCGACATCCCACATTTCGACGACCGGAACGCCCGAGGACGTCAGCAGCTCAGTGACCTTGGTCGGGTGGTCGACACCGATAATGGCAACCGCGGCTGGGCGCCAACTGAGGATCGAGCGCACGAGCGTTATCTCCTGGTCAGGATCATAGCGCGTATTGGCGAGCATGACCTGAAGATTGTCTTTGAGAAGCGCCGATTGCAGGGCATCGATAATGGAGGCAAATTCAGAATAATAGAGCGATGTCACGACGACGCCGACGATGTCGGATCTCGTCCCCGACAATCCCCCGGCCAGCCGGTTCGGCACATAATTCAGCTCGTCCATGGCCTTGGCGATCTCTCGCCGCAGTTCCGGCCTCACCGTGTTGGGCGCGCGAAGCGCCCGCGAGACCGTATTGATGGAAACCCCGACCCTGACGGCGATCGAAGCCAGTGTTGGTGCGCCGCCCTTTTCTCGCTCCTCCACGTTCGCCCCCATTCTCCTCGCAAAAATTTGCTCAAGTGAGCGTTGCGTTACCGTTAACTTTATGTCATTTCTCGAACGAGGAGACAAGAGCGCAAAATTTTTCCAACGAGACTTTCCATTGAAATTTGCGTTCTGGCAGCAGGGAAGGACGTAAAGCGTGGCCGACCGCCCCAATATCATCCTGATCATGACCGACCAGCAGCGATACGACTCCATCGCCGCGCTTGGATTTCCCTATGCGGTTACGCCCAATCTTGATGCGCTTGTCGAAAAGGGGGTGACGCTGACTGATTGTCATATCAACGCTCCCAGCTGCGTTCCCTCACGAGCCAGCCTCTTCACTGGCTACTATCCACATACCACCGGGGTGCTCGCCAATGGTCAGCGCTGGCAGAGGACATGGGTCGACCAGTTGAGGGATGCCGGCTATCGTTGCGTCAACGTCGGCAAGATGCACACCATTCCCTACAATTCGGACTCCGGTTTCCACGAGCGTTACGTCGTCGAAAACAAGGATCGTTACATGGAGGGGCGCTGGTATTTCGACGAATGGGACAAGGCGCTCGCCGCGAATGGTCTGGTCAAGCAGCAGCGCGAGACCTATCGTCGGCGGGAGGATTATCGCGAGCGTCTTGGCGCCTTTGATTGGGAATTGCCCGAGGAGCTGCATTCCGACGCTTTCGTCGGCAATATGGCGAAGTGGTGGATTGACACATATCCACGGACCGAACCGCTTTTCCTGCAGGTCGGCTTCCCAGGCCCGCATCCGCCGTTCGATCCGCCGGCGCGATATTCCGAGCCTTACCTCAAGCGCAACGATCTGCCGTTGCCCAAGCCGTCGCGCCAGGAGCTCGATTCCTTGCATCAGGAACTGAAGGAGAAGCGACAGCACGACGTCGAGGTCGATCACGATTCGGTTGTCTGGAGCCTTGATCCGTCGCCCGAGCAGATGCAGCGGCTCTGGGCTCACTATCTCGGCAACGTGACGCTGATCGACCAAAAGATCGGTGAGTTGCTGGAAGCCTTGAAGGAGCGCGGCTATCTGGAGGATGCGATCGTCATCTTCACCTCCGACCATGGCGAGTGCCTCGGCGACCACGGCCTGATCCAGAAATGGTCGATGTATGACGTCGTCACACGGGTGCCCACCATCATCTGGTCGACCGCAAATCGATTCGAGGGTGGCAGGAAGCTAAACGGCCTCTGCCAGCTCTTCGATCTCGGTCCGACCATATTGGAATATGCGGGGATCACGCCGCCGAAGAGCTTCGAGGCGCGCAGCCTGAAGTCGGCGCTGGAGACGGGTGAGTGGACGCCTCGTACCCACGTATTCTGCGAGCAGATCGGTGACGTCGCCATGAGCGGCGGCGTGGAATTCATGACCGGCGTGCGTAGCGAGGGATGGAAGTTGGTCCATTTCAAAGGGTCGAGCGACGGACAGTTGTTCGATCTCAAGAACGATCCTGGCGAGGTGCAAAATCTCTGGGACGATCCCGCATGCGAGGCGCGAAAGCGCGAACTTCTCGATGTCATGCGGGACTGGCTCATCGAGTCGAACTACCGCACGCGCGATGTCATGGCGGGTGTGCGATGACAGATTTTCAGGAGGCAACCGCAACCAGATCGTCCCCGCCCGCAAAGGATGGGATGGTATGGATCGAAGGTGGCAGCTTCCTGATGGGATCGGAAGATTTTTATCCCGAGGAAGGGCCTGTTCATCGCGTGCGGGTCGACGGCTTCTTCATGGATGCCACGCCGGTCACGAACCGGGACTTTTCGCGCTTCGTCGCCGATACCGGTCATGTGACGGTCGCGGAGCAGACGCCGGACCCATCGGTTTATCCCGGCGCCGATCCGGCTATCCTGCAGCCGGGATCATTGGTCTTTCGAGCGCCGCGGAGGTCCGGCGATATGCGCTTCTGGGGTGATTGGTGGCACTTTGCGGCGGGTGCATGTTGGCATCGGCCCGATGGCATCTCGTCTCTGACGGAGGCGATGATGGATCATCCGGTGGTGCAGATCTGCCATGCCGACGCGACAGCCTATGCGCGCTGGGCCGGAAAGGCTTTGCCGAGCGAGGCGGAATGGGAGTTCGCCGCCCGCGGCGGCGTGGAAGGGGCGACCTTCGCCTGGGGCGAGGAGCTCGAGCCCGACGGCCGCAGGATGGCGAATATCTGGAACGGCGATTTTCCGATGGCCAATCTCCCCGGCAAGGCTGAGTTCGGCACCACGCCGGTCGGAGCCTTTCCCGCAAATGGCTATGGTCTTTCCGACATGATCGGCAATGTCTGGGAGTGGACGGACGATTACTGGACGGACCGCCATCCAGACGATGCAGCGAAGCCTTGCTGTGTTCCGAGCAATCCGAGAGTCGCCATTGCCGAGCAAAGCTACGACCCGCGTCAGCCGGCGATCCGCATTCCGCGCAAGGTGTTGAAGGGTGGATCGCATCTTTGCGCGCCGACTTATTGCCGCCGCTATCGGCCGGCGGCCCGGCATCCGGAAATGATCGACAGCGCCACGACCCATATCGGCTTCCGTTGTGTCAGCCGTCAGGCTGACAAGTCTCGCGGCGAGCAATGTGCAGTTGGGAGCGAACGCCAATGACCATCGCGACGAACGCGACCATACGCCCTGGCGCTCCGCGGCGCCCGTTGCTGACGACGCCTGCCGCGATGCTGGGTCTGAATGTGGCCGCTGTCGTCATCGGCATCGGCCTTTGGTGGCTGGTGACGGCCGAAGGGCTGGTTGGTCTGCCAACGCCTGCCCAGGTGGCCGCGGCCGCCGCCGCCGAGGCTAAAAATGGCATCCTGCTCGGCGATGCGCTGGCCAGTCTCGGCCGGGTCATGACGGGCTTCTGCCTCGGCCTGATCGTCGCTGTTCCCGTCGGCTTCCTGATGGGGTGGTATCGCATCGCCCGGGGCATCATCGAGCCCTATGTGCAATTCTTCCGCACCATTCCACCGCTGGCGATCATTCCGCTTGCGATCGTGACGATGGGCATCGACGAGACACCGAAGATCTTTGTCATCTTCCTCGCCGCTTTCCTGTCGAGCGTCGTTGCAACCTACCAGGGGGTGATTAGCGTCGACAAGACACTCATCAACGCCGCGCGCGTATTGGGAGCGGACGATTTCACCATTTTCCGCCGCGTGATCATTCCGGCCTCAACGCCTTATATCATGGTCGGCGTGCGCATTGGCCTCGGTTCGTCCTGGGCCACCGTCGTCGCAGCCGAACTTATCGCCGCGCAGTCCGGCCTGGGCTACCGCATGCAGCAGGCCCAGCTCTATTATGATCTGCCCACCATTTTCGTGAGCCTGATCGCCATCGGCGTTCTCGGCCTGCTCATGGATCGGATCGTCATGATGGCCGACCGTATTCTCACAGCATGGCAGGAAAAGCTATGACGCCGAAGATTTCGTTTCAGAACGTTTCGAAAAGCTTCGATCTTGCGGGTCAGGCAGCCTTTACCGCATTGCAAAACCTTGACCTCGATATCGAGGATGGCGAGTTCATCACCGTCGTCGGCCCTTCCGGCTGCGGCAAGTCGACAGCCATGAACATCGCCGCGGGATTGACCCCGCCGTCATCGGGGCAGGTATTGGTCGACAATATGCCTGTGAAAGGGCCGGGGCCGGAACGCGGTGTCATCTTCCAGCAATATGCCCTGTTTCCGTGGCTGACCGTGCGGCAGAATGTTGAGTTCGGGCTTCAAATCTCCGGCCGTCCCAAGGATGAGCGCCGCGGCATCGCCGACCATTTCATCGAGCTCGTCGGCCTAACGGACTTCGCCGATGCATTGCCGAAGATGCTTTCAGGCGGCATGAAGCAGCGCTGCGCCATTGCCCGGGCCTATGCGGTCAATCCGAAGATATTGCTGATGGATGAACCTTTCGGCGCGCTCGATGCCCTGACGCGCGTGCAATTGCAGGACCAGCTTCTTGCCATGTGGAGCAAGGAGCGCCGTACAGTGATGTTCATCACGCATGATGTCGACGAGGCGGTCTATCTGGCAAGCCGGGTTATTGTGATGGCGGCCCGTCCGGGTCGGCTCCACAAGATCATTCCCGTGGACCTTGCCTTTCCCCGGACGGAGGAGATGCGGCTTTCGCCGCGGTTTTCCGAGCTGCGCAACGAGGTCTGGCGGGCCGTCTATCACCCTGCCTCAAACTGAAGATCAGCAATCACAGGAGGACATGATCATGCTGACGAGACGCAGTTTATTGACGACGGCCGCGGCTCTGACGGCCGCCACCGCGATGCCTATGATCGCTAGGTCGGCCCGCGCGGCCTCAAAGCCGATCCGGATCGGCTATCTCTCCGACTTTCCCAATTCGAGCCTGTTCGCGATTGCCAACGATCAGAAGCTTTGGCAGGCCGAAGGGCTGGAGCCGGACCTGAAGGTGTTCACCAATGGTCCCATTCAGATCCAGGCCATGGGTGCGGGAAGCCTCGATTTCGGGACGATCGGGCCGGGCGCGCTGTGGCTTCCGGCCAGCGGCCATGCCAAGGTGCTCGGCGTCAACGATATCGGGTTCAGCGATCGCGTCATCGCCCAGGCGGCATTTACCTCGATCGCCGATCTCAAGGGCAAGAAGGTCGGTGTCCCACAAGGCACATCCGGAGAGATGATCCTGCGCATGGCTCTCGGCAAGGCTGGCCTGACGATCAAGGACGTGCAGGTCGTCCCGATGGATCCGAGCACCGTCGTGGCTGCATTCTCCTCCAAGCAGATCGATGCGGCGGGCATCTGGTATCCCTTGATCGATGCGATCAAACCACGTGTCCCCGATATGAAGGAGCTGGCCTCGAACAAGGATTTCTATCCCGATACCTCGTTCATCAACACCTTCGTGGCGCGCAACGAGACGATCCAAAGCGATCCCGATCTTGCCAAGAGCTTCCTGAAGGTCATCAAGAAGGCCATGGACTACAGGGTTGCCAATCTCGATCATTCGATTGAGTTGACGGTCGCCTTTACGCAATCGCCTCCCGATGCGACGGCCAAGGTTGCGAAAAGCCGAAAACTTCTAACGAGCGGCGAGCTGAACAAGTTCACCGAGGACGGCAGTGTCACGAAGTGGTTGGGTGAATTCAACAAGATGTTCGTCGATTTCGGAACCATCAAGGATCCGCTGCCACCGGAAAAATATTTCGACGCGACATTGTTCCTCTCCGCTTGAAAACGGGCCTGCATGGCGGCAAGGCTGTCGTGTGGCGCGGCAGCCGCGATCAAACATATTGGCCTTTCATACCGGAAGAGCGTGCCCATAGTCACCATCGTCCATTCGATCGAGGGGCAATCACATGAGGGCAAGCGCCGAATCTACGATCGTCCGGCAAGCAAACAACGGCTGGGGCACGTGGCGGCGGCGCTTGGTCTCGTCAAATGATGGGAGGCCTTGCCAGCAACCTCCGCGGCCGCATCGCCAGACGGTGATGACAAGCGGATCACCAGAGCCGCGGATGCGGTCCTGGGGCTCATGGTCCATATTTCGGTCTATCCGACCTAATCGGTCACCGGCTCGCCGAGCGTATGCATCAGGCGGTTCGCCCAGCCGAAAATTGCCGACGAGAAGACGAGATCGATGGATTCCAATTCAGACAAGCCCACGTCGGCCAATGCCTGCGCATCTGCTTTCGTGGCTTCGGGCGGCGTTGGCGACAGGCGTGCGGAAAAATCAAAGATCGCCTGCAGGTGCTCGTCGAGTTCCGCATCCAGGCCGTCCGTGAAGATTGCTTCGATCACGTCGGTTCTTTTGGTCTGGCTGATGAAGCGGGAGGCGTGAACCGCGGCGCAGTAGACGCAGTGGTTGACGATGGACGCGGCCGTCGCGCCCAGTTCGCGCTCGCTCGAAGCAAGCCCATCCTTTCCGTACATGATCAGATTGAACAGTGGAGAGCGGACGCTCAGCGATTCCGGATCGTGCGCGAGCGTCAGGACATAGGGCGAAATGCCCTTGTTGGACGGCGTCACCTGCATGGCCGCGCGCTGTTCCGCGGTCGCGGTCTCGAGGTCGACTGGAACGACATAAGGCTGCCAGCGCGGAATTTTGGTGGTGAAGGCATGGACGACCTCGCTCATTGTCTTGCTCCGATCAATGCCAATCCCGCGATGACGCGCACCTGGTAGTTCACGAAGGCTGCCAGTTCGGAGAGGCGGACGATGTCGGCATCGGCCACGCCGCTGGCGCGCAATGCCTCTATGTCCGCCCGGCTCGCCTCCCTCGGTGCGACGGTCAGCCGGTCGGCGTGACGAACGATCTCGGCGGCGCGTGGGTCCTCCACGGTCGTGCCAGGTGAGGAGAGCGGGGCAATCGCGGTTTCGCCCGCCCGCTCCACGAGAGCATCATAGTGGCGCGCCAGCGCCTCGTTGTGATTTTGCCGGGCCATGCGGGCGGCAAGCGCCGCCCGAAGTCCATGGGACAGACCGCCGGGATCGCGTGGCAGCAGCACCGCGTCATGGGCTGCCTCGCTCAGGCGCAGGATCTCAGCGCGCTTTTCCATGGCTTCGGCGAGCGCGGAGCCAGGCTTCACGGAGACTAGGGTTTCGATGAGTGTCAAAACAGGCTCCTCGGGTGCGTCTTTGGGGGCAGCATCTAGGTAGGCGTGACACACCATTATGTCAAATGATAATGATTAAGCGACTTGCATGCAGAATAATTATCTAATTCCGATCGCCAAGTGAGAATTCATATGCTTTACTCGCATTAAGAGGAGTGCTTCATGTCAATTATGCATTCTAACTCTTTCGATATTCGGCAACTTGAGGCCTTCGCGGCCGTGATTTCCGCGGGTAGCGTGACCGGGGCGGCGCGCTTGCTGGGCCGATCGCAACCGGCGGTCACCAGGCTCATCCAGGATCTGGAAGCCGATATCGGCTATGCGCTCCTGCATCGAAGCGGTCCACGGATCACGCCGACCTCGCGAGGCGTGCTATTTCATTCCGAGGTCGAGCGCCATCTTGCCAGTCTCACACATATCCGTGAGCGCGCGGAGGCGATCGGTCGTGATGAACCACCCACGCTGACGATCGCGGCAACGCCGTCGCTTGCGGCGGGCGTTCTGCCGCGGGCACTCGCGGCCGTTGCCCCGGATCTGATCCCGCGTCATCTACATGTGCAGGCGCTTGCGGCCGAAAACGTCGTCCAGGCAGTGCTCGCCCGCTCGGCGGATTTGGGGATCGCAAGCCTGCCGCTCGAACATCCGGGCCTCGAAATACACTGGATCGCGGAGGCGCCATGTGTCGTCGCCATCGCCGCGAGCGATCCGCTCGCCGACCGTGACGTGGTGCGTCTTGCCGATCTCGCCGATCGCCGCATCATCACCCTGGCAAATCCATATCGCTTGCGGCATCGAGTCGATGAGGCACTGGAACGGGCAGGGGTCTCGCCGGACCGGATTATCGACGTCAATGCTTCACTGACGGCGCTGTCGTTGGTTCGGGCAGGACTAGGGGTTGGCATCGTCGAGCCGGCGACCGTCGTCGGCGTGCCGCTTGACGGTGTCGTGATGCGCGTGCTCGATCACACCATCCCCTTTCTCTTCGGTGCGATATCGCCCGCCGCGCTGCCGCTCACATCGACGATCACGGCAGTGATCGAGGCGGCGCGCACGGTGGCTTTGACGATGCCAGGCTGCCGCCTGTTCGACTCGAGCGGCGCGGAAGCGCTGGCCGATACCATTTACGGGCAAACCGCGAGACCTGAGGGAGCGTCGATATGAGCGACCTTTCCATCTTGCCGGACGGTCTCGATGCTCTTGAGGCGCGGCTGCGGCAGGATCTCGCCTGGCTGGAACTGCCGGCCAAATCCTGGGTGCCGCTGCGCGTGATCGACGGTCAGCCTGTCGTGGATGTCGTCATCATTGGCGCGGGCATGGCCGGGCTCGTCGCCTCCGCGATGCTGAAGAGGCTGGGTGTCGCCAACCATGTCGTGCTCGACAAGGCACCCGCGGGTCGCGAGGGACCCTGGGTCACCTTCGCCCGAATGCGAACGCTACGCTCTCCCAAGCAGCTCACCGGTCCGGCGATGGGGCTGCCCGCCCTGACGTTTCGCGCCTACTACGAAGCGCGCTTCGGCCGGGAGGCGTGGGTCGTGCTCGACCGCGCGCCGCGTGAGATGTGGATGGAATATCTGATCTGGTACCGTAAGGTGCTCGAGCTTCCCGTCCGCAACGGCGTCACAGTCGATGCGATCCTCCCACGCAAGGACGGAATGCTTGATCTTGTCTGCATTGAGGACGGCCTCAAGGAGACGATCATTGCGCGTCATGCGGTGTTGGCGACCGGCCGCGATGGTTTGGGCGGCCCGTTCGTGCCAGATATCGCGAAAAGCATCGGTGGCAAGTTCTGGGCGCATACCGCTGACGACATCGATTTCGCGATGCTGCGCGGCAAGCGGATAGGCGTGATTGGTGCCGGCGCCTCTGCGATGGACAATGCCGCGACCGCTCTCGAAGCCGGTGCGGCGCGCCTCGACATGTTCGTGCGCCGCAGGGAGCTGCCGCGGATCAACAAGTTCACCGGCATCGGCAGCCAGGGCGTCGTGCACGGATTCGCCGGCCTTCCCGATGAGTGGAAGTGGCGCTTCCTCAATTATGCCATGGCCCAGCAGACGCCGCCGCCGCGGCCGAGCGTCTTGCGCGTCAGTTCCTTCCCGCAAGCCCATCTCCATCTTGAGAGCCCGATCAGCAGGCTGGAGCAGGAAGGCGACCACGTCATCGTGACGACGCCGAAGGCCAGCTATCCCGTCGACTTCCTGATCTTTGGAACGGGCTTCAAGATCGACCTGAGCAATCGACCGGAGCTTGCCGCCTTCGGCCCACATATACGCTTGTGGCGCGATCGCTTCCCGGTGCCGGCGGAGATACCCAACGCCGAACTCGAGGGATCCCCCGATCTCGGAGAGGCGTTCGAATTCCTCGAAAGGGAGCCGGGCTCGTGCCCAACGCTGGCAAGGATTCACTGCTTCAATTTTCCGGCGACACTCAGTCACGGCAAGCTCACCGGCGACATCCCCGCGATCAGCGAAGGTGCCGACCGCCTGGCGCGTGGCATTGTCCGCGCCCTCTTTGTCGCCGACCGCGAGAAACACTTTGAAAACCTCCAGGCTTTCGACACCCCGGAACTCTTCGGTGACGAATGGGCGGATGACGATACCAAGGAGCCTTCCGAACTATCTTCCGAAAGGACCTGAGACCCGCAATGCTTGAGATCAAGAACCTAAAGCTGTCTTACGGAAGCACGCAAATTCTAAATGGTGTGGACCTGTCGGTGAAACGGGGCGACGTGGTGTCGATCATCGGCCCGAGCGGCACCGGCAAGACGACGCTTCTCAAGTGCATCAACCATCTGACCAAGCCGTCCTCCGGCTCGATCGCGTTGGATGGCATCCACATGGATTACGCTCGCCCCGACAAGGCCGCGGTGCAGGCGATCCGTCTTCGCACGGCGATGGTTTTCCAGCAGTTCAACGTCTTCAAGAACATGACCGTCATCCAGAACGTCATGGACCCGCTGGTGGTCGTTCAGCGCAAGCCGAAGGAAGAGGCCCGCGCGATCGCCGTGCGGGAACTCGAGCGCGTCGGACTTGCTGACAAGCTCGACAACTATCCCTCCCAGCTCTCAGGTGGTCAGCTCCAGCGGACCGGCATCGCCCGCGCCTTGGCGGTCAAGCCGGACGTGATGCTGTTCGACGAGCCGACATCGTCGCTTGACCCCGAACTGGTGAACGAGGTCCTGAAGGTGATCAAGGATGTGACGTCCTCGGGCATCACATCGCTCCTCGTCACCCATGAGATGCAGTTCGCCAAGAACATCTCGAACCGCATCGTCTTCATGGACCGGGGCGTCGTCGCCGCGGACGGCACTCCGGCCGAAATCTTCGATACACCCTCCAACCCGCGCCTCGCTCAGTTTCTCAATTCCGAACGCGCGATCCAGTAGAAAGGATGCCTGAAATGACTTCCATGAGTTCAATCTCGCGCCGTGGCCTCGGTCTCGCCGTAGCAGGCGTCGCGATCGCCTTCGCAACCGCCTCGTTCGCCGAGGACGTCCGCACGATCAAGATCGCCACCGCGGCTGAATCGAAGCCGCTCTCCTGGGGCGCGATCGGCGTCGAGCCGCAGGGTTACGAACCCGACGTGCTGAGGGCGATCAACGCGAAGCTGCCCCAGTACAAGTTCGTCATGGAAGGTGCGGCCGACATTGCCCAGGAAACCGGCCTTGCCACCGGCAAGTACGACATCGCGACGGGCGGCTATTATCGCGCGCCCGCTCGTGAAAAGCAGTTCCTCATTCCTGACGCCCCGATCGGTGCGAGCTTGATCAAGATCTATAGCCGCAAGGATAGCGGCATCAACGAGATGAAGGATCTGGTCGGCAAGAAGATCGTGCCCGTCACCGCAGGCGGCGGCATCTACAAGTTCGCCACGGCATGGCAGGAGCAAAACCCGGCTTACAAGATCGAGATCACCGCCTCGAGCGCCGGCGTTCCCTATCCGGACCGGCTGAAGGAAGTGCAGAACGGCAAATACGATGCGCTCGTGCTGCCATCCAACCTTGGCGAGCAGACCGTGATCGACCAGCAGAAGCTCGACATCAAGACGAGCGAGCCGGTCGCGATCAATCAGACCTTCGTGCTGGTCCATCGCTCCGAGGAGAACAAGGCCCTCTCCGATGGCATCGACAAGGCTCTGAAGGAGCTCAAGGCCGACGGCACGCTTGCCAAGCTCTCGCAGAAGTGGTTCGGCGAGGACATCACCACGTACATGAAGTAACGCCGCCCGCAGATCCCGGCGATCAGGCCAAAGACTGAAAGAAGGAGTGTTCCGAAGTGGACCTTTCCGTCATGATCCCAGAGCTGCTCTCGGCCCTGCCGCTGACGCTTGCGATCACGTTCACGGCCATGATCGCCGGCTTCGTGCTGGCCTTGATTGCGACGACATTTCGGGTTCGCAGGATCCCGGTGATCAGCCAATTGGCGGATCTCTACGTATCCTATGCCCGCAGCGTGCCCGTCGTCCTGCAATTGTTCGTCGCCTTTTATGGGCTCCCGGTGCTTGTGGGTGTGTTCGGCGTTGCGGACTTCGTGTCTCCGACCATCGCCGCGATGCTGGGCTTGAGCCTCTATCACGGAGGCTATCTGTCCGAAGTCATGCGGCCGGCCTATCTCGCCGTCGAACGCGGCCAGCATGATGCCGCGGACAGCCTTGGCTATACGTTCCGCCAGAAACTCACGCGCGTTCTCGGCCCGCAGGCGGTTCACATCGCGCTCCCCGGCTACGGCAACTCGATCATCTACCTGATCCACAACGTTGCGCTCGTCATGTATATCGGCGCGGCCGACGTCATGGCGACCGCACACCTTGTGATGGAGCGCGACTACAACCAGTACCAGTTCGAAACATACCTCGTGCTGGCGGTGCTCTATTCGCTGCTTTGCCTGGTCGCCTGGTCTGTCGTCCGCTTTTTCGAGCTTCGTTCCGCGAGATTTTCTCCAGGCGCGAAGCGCGGCAGAACCACGATGATGGCAAGCGTCTGATCGAAGGAGTTGCTACATGTTCGATATCGACGTTCTTCTCCCCGATCTTTGGGATATCCTGGGTGCGGTACCCCTCACGCTCGCGATGGCGCTTGCGATCTTCGTCTTCTCGACGATCATAGGCAGCCTGTTCGCCATGGTGGAATATCGGCGCATCCCTGTCTTGCGACAGCTTGTCGTCGCCTACAAGGTCGCGTTCAAGGGCGTGCCGATGGTCGTGGTGATCTTCCTCGCCTACTATGGCCTTCCCTCGATCCTGCAATTCCTGACATCGCTGATCGGCGTGGACTATAACGGCCATTCGACGCCAAACTGGGTCACGCTCATCGTCGCCCTGACGGCCTGCGTCGCCGCTTTCCAGGCGGAAGTCGTCAAGGGCGCGCTGAATTCTTTCGACACCGGCCAGGCGGATGCAGCCTATTCGCTCGGCTACAAGAAGAGCCAGCTCTTCCGCCGGGTCATGCTTCCGCAGGTCATCGTCGCGGCGATACCGGATCTTGCCAATTCCTTCATGGTCATCATGAAGGCGCTTTCCCTGGGGTTCGCCATCGAGGTGGTCGACATCTTCGCGCAGTCGCAACTGACCGCAGCGCTGAACTTCTATTATCTCGAGGCCTTCCTGGTCGCGGTCGTGATCTACATGGTGATAGCCTATGCCGTAACCCAGATCGCGGACAGGACGGAGCGAGCGCTCAGGGTGCGGACTTGATCTCGACCCAACGCTTCCGACGCGGCAAGACAAGACGGTCTCCATCGGCTGATCGCCCTTGAAAACCGCGGCCGGGGACGAGCACCCGCGCCGTCCACTCTTTCCTCTCCAGACCGCCTTTTTGAAAATTCATTTCTCCCCATTCTCGTTAGTCCACTTAATTTATAGACTAAAGTCAAATTGGAGAGAGTGGCAATGAGCATCGAAAAGTCCGACAGCGGTCTGGGAAGACGGGAGCTGTTGAAATTATCCGCAGCGGCCGGAGTTGCGGTCGCCGGCGCTTCCCTGATCGGGCAGAAGCCGGTCTTCGCGGCCGACGGAGAACTGTCCCTGAAAGGCAAGCGCATCGCCATCAGCGCGACCGGAACCGACCACTTTTTCGACCTGCAGGCCTATAATGCCCAGATCGAAGAGGTAAAGCGCCTCGGCGGCGAGCCGATCGCCGTCGATGCAGGGCGCAATGACGGCAAACTGGTCTCGCAGTTGCAAACGCTGATTGCTCAGAAGCCGGATGCCATCGTTCAGATCCTCGGGACGCTCAGCGTCATCGACCCCTGGCTGAAGAAGGCGCGCGACGCCGGCATTCCGGTTCTGACGGTCGACGTCGGCTCGACCAATTCGATCAACAATACCACCTCCGACAACTGGGGCATCGGCAAGGACCTGGCGCTCCAGCTCGTCTCCGATATCGGCGGCGAAGGCAATATCGTCGTCTTCAACGGCTTTTACGGCGTGACGCCTTGCGCGATCCGCTATGACCAGCTGGTCAATGTCGTCAAATATTTCCCGAAGGTGAAGATCCTCCAGCCGGAACTGCGCGACGTCATCCCGAATACCGTGCAGGACGCTTTCACCCAGATCACCACGATTTTGAACAAATATCCGGAAAAGGGGTCGATCAAGGCGATCTGGTCGGCATGGGACATCCCGCAGCTCGGCGCGACCCAGGCGCTTGCCGCCGCTGGCCGCACCGAAATCCGCACCTACGGCGTCGATGGCAGTCCGGAAGTGCTGCAGCTCATCGCCGATCCGAAATCGCCCGCTGGCGCCGACGTCGCTCAACAGCCCGCGGAAATCGGCCGCACCGCCATCCGCAATGTCGCGAAGCTCCTCGCCGGGCAGACGTTGCCGCGCGAGACCTACGTTCCAGCGCTTCTGGCCAACAAGGCCAATGTCGGCGAGGTCACCAAAAAGCTCGGCATTGGCTGATAGTCCGCTCCGGGCGATGCCGCCATGGCTGGATCGCCCGGAACATGTCCGCTGGAGACCGAGATGAGCGCCATTTCTTTCAAGCAGCCGGTGACGGCAAAAGACGACATCATCCGCTTTGAAGGCATCGTCAAGCGCTTCGGCGGAGCGCAGGCGCTGGCGGGTGCGTCGCTTGGCGTCAGACGTGGAACCATCCATGGTCTCGTCGGCCAGAACGGCGCGGGCAAGTCGACATTGATCAAGCTGCTTGCCGGTCTTCATCAGCCGGATGACGGGAGGATCGAGATCGAAGGGCAAGCTTTCGATAGGCTGACCCCGCATCTCGCGGAAGAGCTCGGCATTCACTTCATTCATCAGGATCGGCTTCTCGTGCCGACTTTTACGGTCGGTGAAGCGCTGTTTCTCGGCCGGGAACCGCGCATACCAGGCACGCCATTTCTCGATCGCCGGCTGATGCAGCGCCGTGCATCCGATATCCTCAACGATTATTTCGGTGTCCGGTTGCCGAACACCGCCCTGGTAGGTGAATTGTCGACGGCCGAAAAGCAGATCGTCCAGATCACCCGCGCGCTTCTCAATCAGCCTAAGGTGCTTGTCTTCGATGAGCCGACGGCCGCATTGGTGCGTCGCGAAGCCGATATTCTCTTCCGCCTGATCCGTCGCCTGCGCGATGAAGGCGTGACCATCATTTACATCTCGCATTACCTGAACGAAATCGAGGAACTCTGCGACCACGTCACCGTGCTGCGCAACGGGCTGGACGTTGCTTCGGTGCCGATCCGGGATACATCGGCCGCAGCGATCGCGCGGCTGATGGTCGAGCGCGACATCAAGGACATGTTTCCGAAGCCGGTTGTTGCGCCCGGCGATGAAATCCTCAAGGTCGAACGGCTTTCGGCGCCCGGAAGATACGAGGATGTCAGCTTCACCCTTCGGCGCGGCGAGGTGCTGGGCCTCACTGGTTTGCTCGGTTCCGGGGCAAAGGAGCTGGTCCGCTCTCTCTTCGGTCTGGATAGGCCGGCCTTCGGTCGCATCGAAATCGGCGGCAAGGCTGTCCGTTTCGCCAATCCCAGTCACGCGACGGATAACAGGATCGCCCTGGTGCCCGAGGATAGGCGCCGCCATGGCATCGCGCTCGACCTCAGCGTCGCGGAAAATATCAGTCTTTCCAGCCTCGATCGCTTCACGCGCCTCGGCTTTCTCGACCGCGAGGGCGAAAGGCGGGAAGTCGATGCCCTGATTGAACGCCTGCAGGTAAAGACCAACGGGCGTAACGCCTTGCTGCGCACGCTTTCGGGCGGCAATCAGCAGAAG
Organism: Martinezella dioscoreae; assembly: GCF_009176305.1. Classification (GTDB taxonomy): domain Bacteria; phylum Pseudomonadota; class Alphaproteobacteria; order Rhizobiales; family Rhizobiaceae; genus Rhizobium; species Rhizobium dioscoreae. The sequence continues at coordinate 121,756 of NZ_BLAJ01000004.1, forward strand.
GTGGCGATAGCCAAATGGCTCAGTCGCCATTCCGAGGTCTACCTCCTCGACGAGCCGACGGTCGGCGTCGACATCGGCTCCAAGGTCGAGATCTATACGCTGATCGGCGAACTCGCGGCGCGCGGCGCCGGTGTCATAGTCCTGTCTTCCGACCTGCCGGAACTCCTTGGCATCACAGATCGCATCCTTGTGCTCTTCCGTGGCCGGGTGGTGCGGGAATTCATATCGTCGGAGACGACGGCGGATGCCGTGCTCGCCGAAGCCACCGGATCGTCGGAAGGACAGCGCCATGTCGGCTGAGGTAGAATTCGCGCCTTCCGGATTTTCGACCTTAGAAGAACCTGCCCGGCCGGCCGGCAATATAGCGGCCACGGCATTGCGCTTCGGGTCGCTGATCGCCTTTGGGGTCATCCTGATCGTCTTTTCGCTGACCGCGCCTTACTTCCTCAGCATCGGCAATATCGGCAATGTGCTCGGCCAATCAGCCATCTCCGGCGTGCTCGCGATCGGACTGACGATCGTCCTCATCGCCGGCGGCTCCAATGTCGTCACCGGCGGCATCGACCTGTCGCTTGCCGCCAATATGGGCCTCAGTGCCGCCGTCTATGCCAGCCTGACGCAACTCGGTTTTGGTGACGTCACGGCGATCTTGGCATCGGTCCTGACGGGCACACTGATCGGCGCCGTCAATGCCATCGCCGTGGTCTATGCCGGTATCGTGCCGCTGCTCGCCACGCTTGCCGTCATGAACGTCGTTGCCGGCCTGGAACTGGTGCTGACGGGGAATACCGTCCTTCCGGCTTCAACGCCTTTCCTCTCGGCGCTTTCTGCTTCGGACTCCCTCGGCATGCCGATCCTCGCCTATGTGCTCATCGGCTTCACGGCGATTGCGACGGCGATCGTGCAATATACGCCGCTTGGTCTGCGCCTTTACGCTGTCGGCGAGTTTCCGGATGCCGCGCGCGCCGCTGGCCTTCCGCTTCGTCGCCTGCTTGCCGGCGCATTCGTCGCCAGCGGCCTATCTGGCGGCATCGCCGGCATCCTCTCGGTTTCCTACCTGAGCGGCAGCACGACGGGTTCCGGCGAGATGCTGTTGCCCGTCGTTGTCACCGCTTTGCTCGGTTCGGTCTTTTCACGCAGGCTGGTTCCAACAGTGACTGGAACGTTGCTTTCAGCTCTGCTGGTCGGCTTCCTCACCAACGGTTTCCAGCTGCTCAATATTTCGAGCACGCTGGTCAGCGGCGTGCAGGGCCTGCTCATTCTCATCGTGGTCTCCGCGACCACCCTGTTGCGTCGGCAGGAGGCCTGAACATGTCGCTCCATGGTTCCGCACACGCCACGATTGGCTTGACGCGGCTGATCGCCGCCAGCCTAGTGCGCTATGGGCTGATCCTCGCTCTGGTTGCGGTCTTCGCCGTCTTTTCCCTGATCACACCGACATTCCTGACCCTTGCCAACCTGCAGAGCATCCTGGTCAACAATTTCACGTTGCTTGCCATCGTTTCCATCGCCATGACCTTCGCCGTTGCGTCTGGCGGCATCGATCTTTCAGTGGGAACGGCGATGGATTTCGCAAGCTTTGCCTTCGTCTCGCTTGTCCTTGCCGGACAGCCGGTGGCACTTGCGGCGCTTACCGGATTGGGGGCCGGGGCGCTTGTCGGTGCTTTCAATGCGCTGCTGATCTCGGGGATTGGCGTCTCGCCGTTCCTTGCGACGCTCGGCACGCTGTTCATCGGCCGCAGCATCCAGCAGCTGCTGACCAATGGCGGCAATCCCGTCTATCTGCCGCCGAACGGCGTACCAGAGGCTTTCCGTTTCCTTGGCCACGGCACGATCGGGCGTTTCCCTGTGCCGCTCGTGGCCGCCATCCTCATCATCGCGGTCGCCGCGGTCATTCTTGCCCGCACGCGCTTCGGCCGCGTCGTGCTGTCGATCGGTATCCAGCCGGGTGTCGTGCGCTATTCCGGTATTGCGGCTCCCGCCTATATAGCGGCCACCTTCGTATTGGTCGGATTGATCGCGGCCGTCGCTGGCCTAATTCTGACCGCGACCGTCACCGTCTATATCCCGTCTTCCGGCAATGCATTTCTGCTGAATGCCATCGGCGCAACCTTCATCGGCACGACGCTCAGTCCGCTCGGGCGGCCGAACGTCACTGGTACCGTGCTGGGTGTGCTGCTGCTCAGTATCGTGGCCAATGGACTTTTATTGACCGATCTGAATTTCTACTGGCAGCAGGTCGGTACGGGAACACTGATCTTTACCGTGCTCGCCCTGAGCTTCATGAACCGGAAAGCGGCTGGCCGCCCGTGAGGCAAGCCGCAGAGAGTGATGGAAATCCGGCCGCTGTATCCGTCAGATTCTTCTGGCCCGTCAGATTCGGCAACCTTGGCGTTTGGGCATTGACGCAGGAGAAATCCAACGGGAATGCCTAGATTACCGTGCCATTAGGCCAGAGGCGACCGTCTCGCTGCAATGGGGAATAGTCGTGCCATTCGGCCAGCCGCTTTCTATATTCGCGCCTGTAAGTGCTGTCGTCGCGAAAGGCAATGTGGTCTTGCACCAATCCGATGCCAATCTCATAGTAGACATCGAGGTTGCGCAAATCCGGCTGAGGAATGTTTCCTTGCTCGGCTTCTCTTTGCATCTGCCAGAACAGCGTCTCCAGGCGCTGAACGAGGGCTGGAATATCGCGCAAGACACTTGTGTCTCGTTGTTCCCGCATGGACGCCCTTATTCTCTTCAGGCTAGTTGAATCCTTTGCGAATCCGATCGCCTTTTCTATGTAGTCTTGCGGGTCCGAGCAGATGAGCTGCGTCGCGCCGGCAGCCGCGACTATGCTATGGCAGAAGCGTGCTGCGAAGCTCTTGCCTGGAATGGTGAGGACAGGCAAGCCCATGGTCAGGGCATCGGCCGCGGTCGAATGTGCTCCATAGGGGAACGTGTCGAGGAAAAGATCGGCAAGGCCAATCCTGGCGAGGTGTTGAGCGTTTGGTGCCTTGGGCGCGAAGATGAGACGCTCAGGTGCGACACCGGCATTTGCCGCGACCTGGCGCAGACGGGCGTCGACATCGCCACCGCCGCTCAACAGCCATAATACGCTGTCGGATGTTGCCGCGAGAATTTCCATCCACCGCGCAAACGTCTCCTGCGTGATCTTCTGCATGCCGTTGAAGCAGGCGAAGACGAAGGCGCCGTCGGGCAGGCCCGCTTCGAGGCGTGTCGGCTTTTCGGCGACCGCTCTCTTGCGATCAATTGGCTGGGTGCAAGGGATCCTCCGGACCTTCTCTGAATAGAAGATCTCATTTTCCGGAGGAATGACGTGCTCGTCCGCGATGATATAGTGATGAAAAGGACTGCCCATCGTGCCCGGATAGCCGCAGAAATTGACGATGACGGGGGCCGGTCGATATGCGAAGATCTTCGTTCGCGCATGCTTGGTATAGCCATTGACGTCGATGAGGATATCGATGTCATCGTCCGCGATCTGCCGTGCCGCATCCTGATCGTTGAGCGCGGCGATCTCGCGCCAGCAGTCGACGACGGCTCTCATGCGCGTTTGCGTGGCGTCTTGCTCCACGGGCTCCCCGCAGTAATAGGCGTAGATCTCGACGCTTTGCTTGTCGTGCAGCTCCAGCACTTCCCTGAGTGCGAAGCCAACCGCGTGATCGCGCAGATCCGACGATACGTAGCCGATGCGAAGCCGCTGAGCGGTTCCGGATTTTTTGCGCGGCATCTTGCGAGGAAATCCGCTTATGTCGGGCCGGCCGACAAAGGATTTGTTGTATTGATAGGCTCTTGCGAGCTGAAACAGGGGATCGTCGGAATAGCAGGCAAGCGTCAGCGGCGACATGGAATCGAGGAGCTGACGCGTTGAGACGTGGTCGGATGACGTCAGAACAGGCCATTTGCATTGGCGCTGTCGCAAGGCGCTCCAATGCTGCCCGGCCTCGCCCTTGTCGGGTCGTAGTTCGATAGCCTGCCAAAGAGCCGCTTCGGCATCATCCAAAAGACCCGCATTTTCCATGACGCGGCCAATATGTTGAAGCGCCATGAGGCGGTGCGCGAGCTTGTCCGGAGTGCTTTCAGCCGTCATGTCGACGAAGCTTCGCCATTGCACGATGGCTTGCGCCGCGACGCCGCTATCTTCCAATGCCCGTCCGAGATTGATGTGTGCCGGGCCGAATTGCGGATCGAGCTTCAGGCAGGCGCGCAGCGCCTGAATGGAGCCGGCTATGTCGCCGAGCTGGCGCAGCGTGACCGAATAGTTGAAGTAAACGAGATGCAGGTAGGGGTGGCCATCGTTGAACGCGATCCAGACCTTGTAAGCCTCCGCCGCCTCCAGCTTCCGCCCGGCGGCACTTCGTGTTTCGGCAAATTGGAACAGGTCGTTGAAGGAGAGGCGCTGCGAACGCGCCAGGTCCAAGATGCCGGCAAGGGGCATGACCGGACTGGTGACTGAAGCATCATTGGTGACCATGGGCATTCCATAAACTGGCGGCAGGCAAGGCAACCATTTTCATAATGGCTGCCGATGTCTCGACTGTGCTTGGTTGCCGTCGGCATGTCATCAGCCTGCCGCGGGAATCGGCCGTTGCGCGCCGGCAATCAACAGCTTTCGAACGCGCCAAGGCGAATTGCAACGACCGCGCGGGTGTTCGAGACCACGAGACCAAGTCATATGCCGCGGGCGCTGCTCGCGATGGCTCGGGCAGCTTCTGAAATCGCCCGCCGCCAGGCGCTCTGTCGCGTGATTCGATCCAGCAATGCCGGGGCATATCGCGATCTTCAGGATTCGCCTTTCGCGTCCTGGGTCTCGATCTCGCCTATCGCCGTCGCAAGGCCTTTGTGCCGTTTCACGTCACATAGCTCGAGATGACCGCGGCGATTTGATCCGAGCTCAGATATGCCATTTGCGAACGCATCAACGCGAGCAACTGCGTACTGGAAAGGCTCGCGATATCCTGAGTGGATAGGCCCGTTATGCCATTCGAGCTAAAAGCCGCGATATCCTTGGTCGAGAAGGTCGAGAGCTCCTGGGTCGTCAGGGCGGCGACCTGCGCCGAGGTCAGCCCGCTGACCTGGGATGGTGCGAGAGCCTCGGCCTGCGCCGTCGTCAGCGCCGCGATGACCCGCGTGGTCAATCCGGCGACCGCCCCCGAGTTCAATGCGGCGATGTCATCGGTCGTGAAGACCGAAATATCATCCGTATCCAGGGCCGCGACCTGAAGGGCGTTCAAGGCGCCGATCTGCGACGTTGAAAGAGCGGCGATCTGAGCCGTACTCATTGCCGCGATCTGACCATAGCTCAATGAAGCGATCTGAGAGGTCGTCAGGACCGCGATCTGATCGCTGCTGAGGGCCGCGACGACGGCGGTAGACAGTCCCTGGATCGCATCCGAGTTGATCACGGACAGCTCGGCGGTGGAAATGGTTGTCAGATCCGCCGTGGTCAGTCCCGCCAGACCGGCTGAACTCAACGCCGCGATCTGGGTGGTTGAAAGCGCTTCGAATTGTTCGATGCTAAGCACCCCGACCTGGGTACTGCTCAGGCCGGCGATGCTGCCTGTCCCGAGTGCCGCGATCTGAGCGGTGGAGAGGGAGGCGATAAAGTCGGTCGACAGTCCCTGGACCGAGTTGGAACTGATCGCCGCGATATCGGAAGTGGAGAAGGTTGCCAGGTCGGCCGAGCTGAGGCCCGCAATTCCGGCTGAACTCAGGGCGGCGATCTGGGCCGTCGAAAATGCCGCGATCTGATCGACGCTCATGGCGGAGACCTGGGTACTGCTCAGGCCGGCCACGCCCGCCGTGCTCAAGGCGGCGACCTGGCTTGTCGATAAAGTGGCGATATCGGCGGTGCTCAGGACCGCGACCTGCTTTGAGCCGAGTACCGCGACTTGCGCCGCTGTCAAAGCCTCGATTTGATCGGTGCTGAGCACGGCGATCTGCGCCGTCGTCAATCCGGCGATGCCGCCTGTACCCAAGGACGTAATCTGGGCCGTTGATAGCGCCGCGACAATGGCCGTCGTCAGGCCGGAAATACCGCTTGAACTGATGGCCGCGATGTCCGCACTCGAGAAGGTCTGGAGATCATCGGTTCCGAGAGCGGCGATCTGCGCGGAGCTGAGTGCTCCGACCTGGGTGGGTGTGAGGGCTTCGGCCTGGGCCGTGCTGAGAGCGGCCATCTGGCTGGTGGTGAGGCCCGCGATGCCGGCCGTGCTCAAGGCGGCGATCTGTTCTGTCGAAAAGGCTGCGATCGCGGCGGTTGACAGGGCGGACATAGCGAGCGAACCGATGGCTGCCATGTCCGCGGTCGAGAAGGTCGCGAGATCTTCTGTCCCGAAGGTGGCGATCTGCTTCGAGGTGAACGCCCCAACCTGGGTCGGCGTCAAGGCTTCAGCCTGATCCGTGCTGAGCACCGCGATCTGATCGGTCGTAAGTCCGGCAATCCCGCTGGTGCTCAGCGCCGCGATCTGATTGGTGGAGAGGGCTTCGATGCCGTTCGTGCCGAGCACCGCGATCTGTTTGGAATTGAGCGCCGCGACCTGAGCCGTGGTTAAGGCCTCCAACTGCCCGGTGCTCAGAGCCGCTATCTGCGATGTTGTCAGGCCGGCAATGCCCGATGCGCTGAGCGCTGCGACCTGATCCGTCGAGAATCCGGCGATCGTCGCCGTCGATAGGCCTTGTATCGCGCTCGAACTGATGGCCGCGATATCGGCCGTGGAAAAAGCGTCTAGGTCATCCGCGCTCAAAGCTGCGACCTGGGTCGAGCTCAACGCGCCGATCTGCCCCGTTGTGAGGGCCTCCGCCTGGTCGACGCTGAGCGCCGCCAGCTGTGCCGTTGTCAGGCCGGGTATCCCGGCTGTGCTAAGCGCGGCGATTTGTGCGGTCGACATGGCTGCGATATCAGCTGTTGTCAGCGCCGAAATCTGCCTCGAGCCAAGAGTGCTGATCTGGGCTGTCGTGAGCGCCCCGACTTGGTTGGTGCCGAGAGCGGAAATCTGCAGGGTGGTGAGGCCCGCGATGCCGGCGGTGCTGATCGCCGTGATCTGATCTGTCGAGAAGGCGGCGACGGTGGCCGTCGACAGGCCGGAAATGGCGTTTGAACTGATAGCCGCGATATCGGACGTCGAGAATGTCTGCAGATTGGCAGCATCCAGTGTCGCAATCTGGCTCGAACTGAGAGCGGCGACCTGGGCCGAGGTGAGGGCCTCGGCCTGGGCGGTGTTCAAGACCGCGATCTGAGCACTTGTCAGGCCCGCAATGCCGAGACTGCTCAAAGCGGCAATCTGCGCCGTCGACATCGCCGCTATATCGGCTGTCGTCAGCGCGGATACCTGCTTAGAGCCAAGAACATTGATCTGTGTCGTCGTCAGGGCTTGCACCTGACCCGTGCCCAAGGCGGCTATCTGCAGGCTCGTCAATCCGGCCGTGCCGGATGAACTAAGGGCCGCGATCTGAACGTTCGAAAGCGAGGCTATGTCCGCCGTACTCAAGGCGGAAACCTGCGCCGAACTTAGCGCAGCCATCTGCTTGCTGCTCAGGGCATGGATCTGAGCGGTATTCAAGGCGGCGATCTGTTTGGTCGACAAACCGCCGATCCCCAGCGTGCTGATGGCCGCGAGCTGGTTTGTCGTCAGTGCCGCTATCGCGCCCGCGGACAGGCCCGATATGGCGTTCGAGCCGATGGCCGCGATGTCCTGCGTCGAAAACACGGCTAGGTCGTCTGTCGTTAGCGCTGAAAGCTGGGTCGAGTTCAGGGCCGCGACCTGCGCTGTCGTCAACGCCTCGGCCTGGATGGTGCCGAGCGCTGCGATCTGTTTCGTGGTGAGGCCGGTAATGCTCGAGGTGCTCAGGGCCGCCACCTGGCTCGTCGACAAAGCGGCGACTGCTGTCGTGGAAAGACCCGATATGGCGGCGGAAGTGATGGTTGCGATGTTCTTGGTCGACAGAGCAGCTATGTCATTTGTCGTCAATACGGAAAGCTGCGCGGAATTGAGCGCTGCGCTTTGTACCGTCGTCAGGGCTTGGAGCTGCCCGGTGCTCAAAACGGCGATCTGCTGGGTGGTCAGCCCCGCTATGCCCGATGTGCTGAGAGCCGCTATCTGGGCTGTCGACATGGCGGCGATGGCATCTGTCGACAAGCCGGAGATGGCGGCGGAGCCGATGGCCGAAATATCTTTGGTCGAGAAAGTGGCGATATCGGCAGCACTCAGGCTGCTGATCTGTTTGGAACTCAGAGCCGCGACTTGGGCCGATGTCAGCGCCTCTGTCTGGCTGGTGTTGAATGCAGAGATCTGTGTGGTGGTAAGGCCTGCGACGGCCGAGCCGCCGAGGGCCGCGATCTGCGCGGTCGAAAGTGTCGCGACGATGCTCGGGTCCAAAACCCCGACCTGCGCCGAGCTCAAGGTTGCGATCTGCTTGGTGGATAGCACATCTATCTGGCTGCTGTTGAGGGCACTGATCTGATCCGTGGTCATGCCAAGGATGCCGGTCGGGCTGAGCGCGGCGATCTGCGCCGTCGAGAACGCCGCCAAGGCTGCCGTGGACAAGCCGGAAATGGCACTCGAACCGATGGCGGCAATATCCGCGGTCGAGAGGGCCGCGACGTCGCTCGAACCGAGGACGCCAAGCTGGGCCGAACTGAGCGCGGCGATCTGTGTCGTGGTCAAGGCGGCAAGCTGCGCGCTGCTCAGGACGTTGACCTGATCAGTGCTCAGTCCGGAAATTCCGGCGGTGCTGAGTGCAGCGATCTGGCCAGTCGTGAGTGAAGCGATGCTTCCTGTGCCGAGAGCTCCCACTTGCGCCGAACTCAGCGCCGCGATTCGCGTTGTGGCCAAGGCCGCCACTTGTGCCGTGCTCAAAGCAGCGACCTGATCGGTCGTCAGGCCCGCGACGGTGGTCGTGCTGAGCGCTGCGATCTGATCCGTGGACAATGAACCGATGATGGACGAGCCGAGACCCGACACTGCCTTGTTCGAAATTGCGGCGATGTCGGCGGTCGAGAAGGTTGCTATATCATCGGCGCTCAAGGCGCCGAGCTGGACGGAGCTTAGTACCTTGACCTGCGCGGTGGTCAGCGCCTCTGCCTGTGCCGTGCTAAGCGCGGTCATCTGTCCTGTTGTCAGACCTATTATCCCGGACGTGCTGAATGCGGCGATTTGGGCGGTGGAGAGTGAGGCGACGATATCCGCATCCATGGTCGCGATTTGCGATTGGCTGAGAGCCGCGATCTGATTGGTGAACAGCGCATCGACCTGGCCGGAACTCAGGGCGTCGATCTGCGCGGTGCTGAGACCCGCGATTCCTGCCGTGCTCAAGGCCGCGATCTGAGCGGTCGTCAGCGCGGCGATCGCATCGGTCGACAGTCCCGACGTCGCAGTCGAACCGATCACGGCGATATCGGCGACTGAAAGGGCGGCGACATCATCGGTCCCCAGCGCGGAGAGCTGAGCGGTCTTTAGAGCGGCGACCTGATTTGTTGTCAGGGTCGCGACTTGGGTGGTGCTCAGCGCATTGACCTGATCGGTCGTCAAACCGCTAATCCCCGACGTGCTTATCGCGGCGACCTGTGCGGTGGACAGAGCGGCGATGACGTTGGTATCAAGGGCCGCGATCTGGGTGGCGCTGAGAGCCGTCATCCACGATGCCGGCAGGGCGGCGATCTGCGCGGTATTGAGCGCGGCGATCTGGCTCGTCGTCAAACCGGCAATTCCGGCGGCGCTCAAGGAGGCGATTTGTTGCGTCGAGAGGGTCGAGATGACGCCGGTGCTCAACCCCGTTACCGCCTTGCTGGAAAGCGCGGCGATTTCATCGGTCGTAAAGGTCGCGATATGATCCGTTCCAAGAGCGGAGACCTGGGTCGAACTCAGTTTGGCGATCTGGGCCGTCGTCAATGCCTGCGTTTGCTGCGTGCTCAAGGCCGCGATTTGATCCGTCGTCAGACCCGTGATGCCGGATGTGCTGAGGGCCGCGATCTGGCTGGCGGTGAGGGATGTAATGGTGCCCGTGCCGAGGGCTGCGATCTGGCTCGACGTCAGGGTCGCGACCTGTGTCGTGCTGAGTGCCGCGAGCTGCGCGGTGCTCAAGGCCGCGATCTGATTGGTCGTCAGGTTCGCGAGCGTGCTCGTGCCCAGGGCGGCAATCTGTATTGTCGAGAGAGCAGCGACGGCGCCAGTGCTCAAGCCCGCGATTGCCTTGGTGGCGATAGCCGCCATGTCGACCGTCGAGAGGGCAGCCATGTCGTTCGCCGTCAGCGCCGCCATTTGCGTCGAACTCAACGCTGCGATCTGGCTGGTCGTGAGGCTTGCGAGCTGAGCGGTACCCAGCGTCGATATTTGGGCGGTCGTCAGGCCGGTGACGGCGCTCGTGGTCAAGGCCTCGAGCTGCGCGCTCGAAAGGGACGCGATGACGCTGGTTGTGAGGCCGCCGATCGCCTTGCTGGAAAGCGCGGCGATTTCGTCTGTCGTGAACGTTGCCACGTCATCCGAACCCAGGGCGGCAAGTTGAGTGGAACTCAGTACCTTGAGCTGGCTCGACGACAGCGCCTCGACCTGTGCTGTCGTGAGCGCGGTAATCTGGCCCGTCGTCAACCCTGTGATCGCGGTCGTGGTCAGTGCACCAATCTGAGCGGTTGAAAAGGCTGCGATGTCATTCGTGCTGAGAGCCGCGATCTGGGCTGTTTTCAGCACGCTGATCTGGGTAGCCGTCAAGGCCGCGACCTGTTGCGAGCTCAGGCTCGCGATCTGGTTCGTCGTCAGGCTCGCGATGGCGCGCGTCGCCAGGCCCGCGACCTGAGCGCCCGAAAGCGCGGCGACCTGGGCCGTCGTCAGGCCGGTGACCGCGCTCGAGCTAAGGGCGGCGATCTGATCGGTTGAAAGGGCGGCGATGACCTCCGTACCTAGCCCCGCCACAGCCTTGCTGGTAATGGCCGCGATTTCCGTCGTCGAGAACGTGGCGATCTCATCCGTGCCGAGGGCCGAGAATTGGCTCGAGCTCAGCGCCGCGATTTGAGCACTGGTGAGCGCCTCCACTTGCTGCGTGCTTAGCGCGGCGATCTGATCTGTCGTCAAACCGGCAACGGTGCCTGCTTTCAGAGCCGCGATCTGTCCTGTCGAAAGCGCCGCAATGACATCCGTACCCAACACGGCAATTTGGCTTGAGCCGAGCGCCGCGACCTGTGCCGTGGTCAGGACGCTCGTTTTAGCCGCACCCAGAATCGCGATCTGGGCGGTGCTCAACCCGGCAATCCCAGCGGTGCTTAGCGCCGCGACTTGCGCCGTTGACAGGGCAGCAATGGCTGTCGTGTCAAGACCCGATACGGCCTTGCTGGTGATTGCGGCGATGCTGGCGGTCGAGAGCGCCGCGATATCGTCCATGCTCAACGCGGATATCTGGGTCGACGTCAGCGCCGCGACCTGAGCCGTTGTCAGAGCGGCGATCTGCGTTGTGGTCATCACGCTGATCTGGCTCGTTGTCAGCCCGGCGATGCCGCTCACGCTGAAGGCGGCAATTTGCGCGGTCGAAAGTGCTGCGATATCACTCGTGCTCAAGGCTCCGGTCTGCGTCGTCTTGAGCGAATTGATTTGGCTCGTTGTCAACGCGCTGATCTGCGCCGTGCTCAACGCGGTGATCTGGACGGTGCTCAGGCCGGAAACGGCCGACTTGCTGAGGGCTGCGACCTGTGAGACCGAGAGGGCGGCAACATCGCCCGTGCTCATGACCGCGAACTGGGTTGCGGTGAGCGCCGCGACTTGTGCCGTTGTCATCGCGGCGATCTGCGCCGTGCTCAAGGCAGCTATCTGAGCCGTTGTCAGGCCGGAAATCGCGGCCGTGTTCAAGGCGGCGACTTGGTTCGTCGCAAGAGAGGAAATGGTCGCTGTCGAGAGGCCCGCGACCGCGGCAGCCGTGATCGCCGCCATGTCATCCGTCGAAAACGCGGCGATACCGCCCGTGGACAGCACGGAAAGCTGCGCCGAGCTCAGGGCCTTGACCTGGCTGGAGGTGAGAGCCTCGGCTTGTGCGGTGCTCAGGGCTGCGACTTGCGCCGTCTTCAGGCTGGCAATCGCGCTGGCCGTCAGGGCCGCGATCTGAGCAGTTGAAAAGGCCGCTATATCGCTCGTGGCCATCGCTGCGACTTGCGTCGTCCTGAGAGCGGCGATTTGCGCCGTCGTCAGGGCAGCAATTTGCGTCGTGCCAAGCGCCGCGATTTGGCTTGTCGTCAAATTGGAAATGCTGCTGGTGCTCAACGCCGCGATCTGCTCGGTCGAAAGCGTGGCCATTGCAGCGGTCGAGAGGCCCGATATCGCCTTGCTGCTGATCGCGGCCATATCGTCTGTCGAAAAGGTAGCCAGATCTGCGGCGCTGAGCGCGGCGATTTGCGACGAACTCAAGACCCGGACCTGCGACGTCGTCAGGGCTTCCGCCTGTTCGATTGTCAGGGCCTGGAGTTGCTGTGTCGTGATCGCGGTGATCTGCACGGAACTGAAGCTCTCGATCGCGGATGTTGACAGGGCGGCCAGCTGATCGAGCGTGAGCCCCGGAATGGCGCTTTGCGAAATTGCGCTTAACTGCTGGGAGGTGAGAACCTCCACGTCCTCTGTATCCAGCGCCGCGATCTGCGCTGATGTGAGAACGCTGATCTGCTTGGTGGATAGTGATGCCACATCTTCCGTGGTCCAGGCCGCCACAGCTGATGTTGAAAGAGATCTGATCTGAGTGAGGCTCAAGGATGAAACGATCGAAGTCATTAACAGGACTCTTTCCGTAGCCACGTTGCACTGTCAGCATGTTCAAAGCCGACCAAGCTTGCCTTGCCGAAGCGTTGGCGGATTAACACTCTCTAAAATTCACGCCCCACGCTCGCAGCGTAGTTCGACTGGCTTGCCTGAAGCTGTGGTTGAACTTGTGATTGTCGCTGTGGGTATCGAATTCTCCCACTGATCGAAATCCGATCATGCTGATCGAGCAGCGGGCTTCGTCATCGGGCCGTACGACAAAAGGGCCCCGGAGGGCCCTTCTGATTGAGCAGGCGGAAGATCAGCGTTGGAGGTTGACCAGTACGTCCAGCAAGTCTGATCCCGTCTGGAAGACCTTGGAGTTCGCAGTGTAGCTCTTTTGTGCCTGGATCATGTCAGTGAGCTGGCCGGCCAAATCGACGTTCGATGCTTCCAGCGAGTTCGACTGGATATAGCCGAGACCGTTGCTGTTGGCGAAGCTGGTGACCGTCACGCCTGAATCGGCATTGGCTTGATAGACGTTGCCGCTCAAGAGCGTCAGCTTGTCGGGGCTTGCAACGGTCGCGAGCGGGATCTGGTAGATCGCCTTCGGGTCGCCGGTCTTGTAGTTTGCATAGACAATGCCGTTCTTGTCGATGGTGACGCCGGTCACGGGGCTTGCCGCCTGACCATTGGTCGAGCCCGTCGAGCTGAAGTCGCTGGCCTTCTGCGTCATCCCGCTCAAATCCATCGCGATGGATCCGCCGGTTGTTGGGTCGGTGATGGTGAATGTTCCACCGCTCGTCATGTTGCCGTTTGCGTCGAATGTCAATGTGGATGGATTTGGAACATTGACTGGGTCCGACGAATAAGGGAACGAGGAGCTCCCTGACGTGCTCTTGTCGGCATTGCGATAGACGCTGACCTCCCACTGATCGGTCGCGCCCGTGGTGGAATCGGCGGACTGTATCTTGGTGTAATAAACGTCATACATGACGGAGTTGCCGAGCTTGTCGTAGGCAACCACCGAGCTCTTCTGGGTATTTGAGGTAACCGAGGTCGGGTTGGCGCTTGGCAATGTCGCTGTATCGGTAACGACGGTCGCGTTCGAATTGAGATTACCGGTGAAGGTGCCCGTTGTCGAGGGCGAGCTAGCAAGACCGCTCTGATTGACGTTGATCGGCACCAGGCCGTCGAAGCCGTTGACGACGACAGCCGGCGCTCCAGAAGCATAGGAGTAGCCCATCAGCGTATAGCCAGCGGAGTTCACGAGGTTCCCGTTTGCATCCGGCGTAAAGTCGCCCGCGCGGGTCAGGACGGTCTTGCCATCGGCGCCCTGCACGACGAAGAAGCCGGCGCCCTGGATCGACAAGTCGCTGCTCGACGAGGTGGAGACCGTGTCGCCCTGCTGCGAGACCGAATAGCTGACGTTGGTTTCGACGCTGCCGGAATTATAGTTGCCGCCGCCCGAAGGGAGAATCAACGACGAAAAGCTGGTGCTCGCCGACTTGTAGCCCGTTGTATTGACGTTCGCGATGTTGTCCGACACGGTGCTAAGCTTATTTGCCTGCGCGTTCATGCCGGAAACTGCCGTTTTCATGCTACCAAAGATGCTCATTGGTTCCTCGCACGTTGCTGATGCGGGGATGGTAGCGATAATGACTTGTGTGAAGCTGGCTTTTTGGCGTGCGCCGCCAGTTTGAATCAGTTCAAAACATTCGACGATGCTTGAGCCGGCGCGCGCTCCACATTCCCGATTCGTGGGGCTCAAGGCATGCGATCCGGTTCATATCCTGGACGGCGCACTTCGCGTCCCGCGGAGACTGCGACACAGGTCTCGATGGCCAGCGTCTCGGACCGCAAGGCATCATGAACGGCTATCGCCTGCCAAAGATCCCTGCCAAAGATAATGCCCTGGCCCCATGTTGGGTATTCGAGCCGGTCGCGGCGGCGCCTTACGTCGCCGTATCAAGATCAGTCCGGATGATGTCGGCCGTTTTCTCATAATGGAGTTGCAGCAACCGCTCGGCCTCCACGGTATCCCGGTCGAGCACGGCTCCGAGGATACGCGCATGCTCATCATTGACCTTGCGCACGCGAAAGGCTTTGCGGATCGAAAGCGCTCGATACCGGTAGAGCCTATCGGCCAGCTGCTCGCAAAAGCCTATCAATGGCTTAGATCCACATCCCCCGATCAGCAGCGCATGAAAGGCGCGGTGAAGCCTTTCCCATTCCGGATTGTCCTCGAACTGCTCCGGGTTGAGTGAGCGCGGGGTGCGCTCCAACCGATGATGGGCGACCAGAAGCGCCTCTTCCCAGTCAGGCGTTGCATTCGCCATGGATTCCCGCAGGGCCAGCGTCTCCACCCAGCAGCGCGTTTTCGTCAGCTCATGCAATTCGTCCAGGCTGATGGGTTTGACGAAGAAGCCGCGCTGTTCCTTTCCGATGACGAGGTCCTCCGTCGTCAATCGGTTCAATGCCTCGCGCAACGGGGTCTGGCCGGCATCATAGTGCTCGATCAGGAAGCGGAGCTGAAGCTTTCGGCCGGGCTCCAGGCGCGTCGAGAGAATGTCGGCCTTCAGCCGCTCATAGATGCTGGTCGCCAATGTCGCGGGGCTTCCGGCCTCTTTCTTCAGCAGGTTGACGTTCATGGTGCTCTCTGGCTTGCAAATCACTTTTTATATACACGAGGAAGCAGCGGCGCAAAATTTATAAATTTTATCTTTACGTGGTAAAGTTTGTACATTATGACGGCTCTTAACGAGGGAGGGCTCCATGAGCGGAACGAAAAAGCGAGCGTCGGGCGCCTTTGCGAACGGCTGCGCTTGTTGCGGCATTGATATCCACTGTCACGTGGTGCCCGGACGTTTTCCGCTTGCGGCAGGGAATGCTCCCATCCGTGGCTGGCCCTCGATGGTTGCCGCGGATGCTTGTCACGCAACGGTCGTTATCGATGACAAGCCTTATCGCACGGTCAGCGATGCCTGCTGGGTGGCCGAACGGCGGCTGGAGGAGATGGACAGGACCGGTATCCGCATCCAGGCTCTGTCTCCCATGCCTGAGCTCTTCGGCTATTGGATCGAAAAGACCGCGGCCCACGACCTTGTCCGATACGTCAACGATGCGATCGCTGTGATGATCGGGCAGGGCCAGGGTCGTTTCGTTGGGCTCGGCGGCCTTCCTCTTCAGGATATTGATCTTGCGATTTCCGAGTTGCATCGCCTCGTCGGCGAACTCGGTTTTCGTGGCGTCGAGATCGGCAGCAATATCAATGACGTGCCTATCGGTGATCCTCGTTTCCATCCCTTTTTTGCGGAGGCGGAGAAGCTGAATGCCGCTGTCTTCGTGCACGCCGTGCGGCCGACCGGCATGGATCGTCTCGTTGGGCCAGCGCCGCTTCAGCAGGTGCTCGCCTATCCGACCGATGTCGGATTGGCGGCAGGATCCGTGATCACCGGCGGGTTGCTTCAGAAATTCCCGAAACTGCGGATCGCTTTCAGCCACGGCGGCGGCACGTTTGCCTCGCTGCTGCCGCGGCTGCAGCAGGGCTATTCGGCCTTCCCGGCGCTCAGCGAAATCACGCATGAGAGCCCCGCCGCGCAGGCGCGGCGTCTCTATGTGGATTCGTTGGTTTTCGATCCGGACATGCTACGCCGCCTTGTCGCCGTCTTCGGCGAGGATCGCATCATGATCGGCACCGACTATCCCTTCAATTTCCGCGAGAAAGAGCCCATCGCTGGCGTCGAGGAGGCGTTTGCGGATGCGAGTTTGCGCGAGCGCCTGACATTTGCGAATGCGCGCGCTTTCCTGGGTTTGGATGAGGTTTGATCCCATGACTGAATTTCCTGTCATCGCTTTGCGCAGCGTGGAACTGGGTACGCCCGATCTCGCGTCGTCTGTCGACTTTTATACCCGCGTCTGGGGCCTGGATGTCGTCGCCGAAGTGGAGGGCAAGGTTTTCCTGGCGGCAACGGGTGCTGATTTTCATGTGTTGGAGCTAAAGCAAAGCAACCGTTCGGAACTGCGCAAGATCAGTTTTCGCGTCGGTTCGGCCGAAGCGCTGGCGTCGCTGTTCGCAAAGACGGTTACCGCAGGCTGTGCTGTCCTGCGCGACATCGGACCCGCTGATGGTCCCGCCGGTGGCGAGCGTTTCGTCATCCGCGAGCCGCAAGGCGCCGTTCTGGAATTCGTGTACGGCGACCGCCGCAAGCATGGCCGCGTGGTTCCCAACCGGCCGGAACGTCTGGCGCATGTCAACATTAACAGCGCTGATATCGAGGCGCTTTCGAACTTCTATCGCAATGTCCTCGGCTTCCGCCTGACGGACCGGTCGAGACTTATGGCTTTCCTGCGCTGCAACGACGACCATCATGCGGTCGTGCTGGCCGAGGCACCGGTCAATGGGCTGAACCATGTCGCCTTCCTGATGCCCGACCTCGAATCCGTCATGCGAGGTTCTGGTCGCGTCGTCGATCACGGCTATCCGATCGGCTGGGGCGTGGGCCGGCATGGGCCGGGCGACAACGTCTTTGCCTATTTCGTCGACCCGCAAGGCGTAGTGATCGAGTACACCGCCGAAGTCCTGCGGGTGGACGACTCCTATCGCGCCCGAGGACCCGAGGAATGGGTCTGGCCGCCCGGCCGAACCGATCACTGGGGCATTGCGCCTCCCAAAAGCGACGCCTGCAAGAAGGCACAGATTTCTATCGGCTTTTCCGGCGCCTGATGCGCCCAATAGACATTTGCAGAGGCATGCCCGTGACGAACGATAACGATATTTCGAACTCTTATGACGTGCTGGTGGTCGGCTTCGGCCCGGCTGGAGCCGTGGCCGCCGGCATGCTCGGCGCGCAAGGCCATTCCACGCTCGTCGTCGATCGGTTGACCGGTATCTATGACAAGCCGCGCGCTATCGCGCTCGACCACGAAATCCTGCGCCACTTCGACAATATGGGCATCGCCGACGAGGTGCTTCCCCATACCGCGCCGTTCACGGCCTCCCAGCACTTCGGCGCAGAGGGGCAGCTCATCCGTCGTATCGACATGGTGCCGGAACCGTATCCGCTCGGCTACACCCCGAGCATGGTGTTTACCCAGCCTCCGGTCGAAGCCGTGCTGAGACGGCATGCCGAAAGTTTCGACTGCGTGACGATAGAACTTGGCACGGAAATGGTCGATCTCGATCCTCAGGGGAATGAAGTGGTCGCGACGCTTCGGGATTCGTCCGGCGAGAGCCAGAGGATCACAGCGAGATATGTGATCGGCTGCGACGGGGCGTGGAGCCGTGTGCGTGAACTGTCGGGAATGAAGCTTAAGGATCTCGTCTTCGACGAGCCGTGGCTCGTAGTCGATTTGCAGGTACATGAAACCGCGCTGGGCAAGCTACCACAGACTTCGGCCCAGTTCTGCAATCCAGCGCGTCCGACCAGCTACATCATGGGGCCCAAAAATCACCGTCGCTGGGAAATCATGCTTCTGCCGGGCGAGGATCCACGCGAGATGGAAAAGCCCGACAATGTCTGGCGGCTGCTGTCGCCCTGGCTGGCGCCGGAAGACGGCGAGCTTTGGCGGGCCGCCGCCTATCGCTTTCATGCGCTGGTGGCCGACGAATGGCGGCGGGGGAAAGTCATGATCGCCGGCGATGCCGCGCATCAGCAGCCGCCCTTTATCGGCCAGGGCATGTGCCAGGGCCTGCGCGACGTTTCCAATCTCGTCTGGCGGCTCGACCGCATCCTGAAGGGGCAGTCTTCCGAAGCGCTGCTGGATACCTACACGGTGGAACGCAAGCGGCATGTGCAGACGCTGACCGGCAAGATCAAGGCGATTGGCCAGACGATCTGCGAACGCGATCCGGAAGCCGCCGCGGCGCGTGATGCCCGCATACTTGCCGAGGGCGGCGGTCGGCCTCTTACCATTACCCGGCAGGAAATCGTCCCGCCCATCGAGGATGGGCTGATCGCCGAAGAAGGCACGCCGGCGCGAGGATTGTTGTTCCCGCAGCCGGCAATCGTCGAAGACCCCGCTCCGCGCTTGATGGATGCCTTTACCGGAGCGCAATGGCGGCTTGTGCTCGACGGCCGCCGGATCGGGATGGCGGAAGGACAGGCGCTCGCCGACGCGATCGACGGCATCGTGGTGAAGGCTGTTGTGCCTCAAGGCGATAATACAGCCGATCCGGCCGCGCTCCGAGAAAGGGATGGCGTGCTTTCGGCCTGGTTCGAACGGCATGAAGCGATCGCTGCGCTCGTACGTCCTGACCACTATGTCTTTGGCGCCGCAGGCAACCTCGAGGCGCTTCGCCAGCAGATCGCGGACCTGCGCGCTCGCCTTGCCTGAGTCCCGCATCGGCAATCGCAGTTTTCTTTGAAGTTCTGGGAGGAACATATGTCTGAACCAACCATCGATACCGTCAGCAAATGGCGACCTTTTGCCGTCCTTATCCTGCTTTTCCTGTTCCAGACGCTGAACTTCTTCGACAAGCTCGTCTTCGGCCTTTCCGCCGTGTCGATCATGAAGGACCTCGGTATTTCGCCACAGCAGTTCGGCCTGATCGGCAGCAGCTTCTTTCTGCTGTTCTCGATTTCGGGCGTTCTTGTCGGTCTCTTCATGATCGGTCGTGTCCCCGTCAAATGGATCCTTGTCATTCTGGCGGCAATCTGGTCGCTCGCGCAGATCCCGATCTATTTTACCAGCTCGGTGACGGTTCTGGTCGCCTGCCGCATTTTGCTCGGCCTCGGCGAGGGACCTGGGCTGCCGACGGCATTGCATGCCTGCCATAACTGGTTCAGCCCGCAAAAGCGGAGCGTGCCGAGCGCCGTCGTGTTGCAGGGCATCAGTGTCGGCTTGCTCGCCGGTGGGCCGATCCTGACCTATGTCATCGTCAATTACGGCTGGCGTTCGGGCTTCCTGTTCTGCGGGCTGATCGGTGTTGCCTGGATCATCGCCTGGCTGCTCATCGGCGGCGAAGGGCCGCATGCCGTCGCGGAAAATGAAAAGGCGCGCGCCGTAGTGGGCGAGACCCCGATCCCAGCCCGCAAACTCTGGCTCGACCCGACCGTGATCGGTGTCATCATCATGTCGACCATGTCTTACTGGATCGTCGGCATGTCGGCCACGTGGCTGCCGCCCTTCCTGCAGCAGGGCCTTGGCTATTCGCAGACCGAAACCGGCTCGATCATTTCGGCCGTCTATATCTTCCAGTCGCCGCTGTTGCTGGTTGGTTCATGGATCGCGCAGCGCATGCTTCAGAAGGGCGCCAGCAAACGTGCTTCCCTCGGCAGCGCTTCTGGCTATGCGCTTCTCGTCAGTGGATTGGCGCTGATCGCCTCGGTTCATGTCAGTGGTCCATTGCAACTGGCGCTGATCGCGATCGCTTTCGCTGCTCCAAGTCTGACCACGATATACGGCCCGATCACGCTCGGTAGCGTCGCGCCGGCTGTCCAGCGCGGCCGGCTGATCGTCGTGATCTATTCGGCGAATGCGGTGTCCGCACTCGCATCCAACGCCGTCACCGGCATGATCGTGCAGGCAGCCGGACCCGATCATGTCGCGGCCGGCTATGCAAATGCCATGCTGTTCACGGCCGCGATCCTCATCATTGGCGCAATTTCCGCCTTCGCGCTGATCTTCCCGGATCGCACCATCGAGCGCTTCGGCAAGTTAACGCGCTTCACCGATCAAATGCAGCGGGTGTGAACGCGCCCGTCGCCCAGTCCGACCCCCTAAAGGAGCAAGAACCATGAGACTGTCCACCGTCAAGATCGCCGGCTGCACGACCTGGGGCGTCATCGAGGACGATCGCTTCCTCGATGCCGGCGCGGTTCTCGCGTCACGCTATGCCGATCTCAAATCGGCTGTGGCCGGCGACCTTGCCGGCGTTGCCGAGGCCGCTGGTTCCGCCGCCGCCACGCCGCTAGGTGACGTCGAATGGCTGCCGGTCATTCCCAATCCCGACAAGATCCTCTGCGTTGGGCTGAACTATGAAATGCATCGCAAGGAGACGGGGCGTGCGGAGGTGGAAAACCCGACGATCTTTGCCCGCTATGCCAATAGCCAGACGGGCCATCTCGCCCCGATCGTGCGCCCGAGGGTCTCGACGGAACTTGATTTCGAAGGCGAGCTGGCGGTCATCATCGGCAAATCGGGCCGTTACATCACCCGCGATGAGGCCATGGGATACGTTGCTGGCTATGCCTGCTACAATGACGGCAGCGTGCGTGATTTCCAGCGTCATACGCATCAGTTCACACCGGGCAAGAACTTTCCCGACACCGGCGCTTTCGGGCCTTGGATGATGACGCCGGACGAACTTGGTCCGCTGCCCGATCTTCGCATTCAGACGCGCCTCAATGGGACCGTCGTGCAGGATGCGACCTTCGGCCAAATGATTTTCGATATCGCCCGGCAGATCGAATATTGCTCCAGCTTCACACGGCTGGAACCGGGCGACGTCATCGTCAGTGGCACACCGGGCGGGGTTGGCGCCAAGCGGCAGCCGCCGCTGTGGATGAAGCCGGGAGACGTCGTGGAGGTGGAGATCGACAGGCTCGGCATTCTCAGCAACCCGGTCGTTGATGAACTAGGTTAGTATATGCTTACAGTTTGCGGTTGCGAACTGATGGGCATCGACGGGCCGACAGGTGCCGCCAAAGTACATGAGGCGGCACGGTTTGCCCCCTTTAATTTGTCGGGATCGATTGAAATTCTTTGGGGAGGGATGCCGTGAAACAGTTCATTGCCTTATGTGCGGCCGTATCGTTGCTCGCTTCAACGGCTTTGTCGCAGGAGCAGCCGGCGCTTTCGGCCCGCGTCGCCAAGACGCTGACCATTGACGGGCTTTCCTTCAAGGATCTCAATCGCAATGGCAAACTTGATCCTTATGAGGACTGGCGCCTCCCGGCTGCCGAGCGGGCGGCCAATCTCATCAGTCAGATGACGCTAGAGGAGAAGGCCGGCCTCATGATGCATGGCACGGCTCCATCCGCCGGTCCCGGTTCCGGGATGGGGGTCGGGACCGAATATGATCTTGCACGCGCCAAGGAGATGATCGACGGGCGCAAGGTCGTGACCTTCATAACGCGATTGGCGGGCGATGCCGCCCTATTGGCCGAGCAGAACAACAAGCTTCAGGAGATCGCGGAAGCTGGCCGGCTTGGGATTCCAGCGACGATCAGCACCGATCCGCGCAATCATTTCCAATTCGTACTCGGCGCGAGTGTTTCGGCCGGCGGATTCTCGAAATGGCCCGAGACCTTAGGGTTGGCGGCCATAGGCGATCCATCGCTCGTTCGCCGTTTCGGCGACATTGTCCGTCAGGAATACCGCGCCGTCGGCATACAGGAAGCATTGTCTCCGCAAGTGGATCTTGCCAGCGAGCCGCGCTGGCCACGCACCAACGGTACGTTCGGCGAGGATGCGCAACTTTCCAAATCCATGGCGGAAGCTTATGTGGCGGGGTTTCAAAACGGCGAGAACGGCATCAACAAGGACAGTGTCGTCGCCGTGGCCAAACACTGGGTCGGCTACGGTGCGGCAAAAGACGGTTATGACAGCCACAACGCCTATGGACGCCACGCGACCTTTCCAGGCAATAATTTTGCCGAACATCTCATTCCGTTTGAGGGAGCTTTCAAGGCGAAGGTCGCCGGCGTCATGCCGACATATTCGATCCTTGACGGTGTGACGCTCGGCGGCAAGCTGCTGGAGCCGGTGGGAGCGGGATACAGCAAGCAGCTTCTGACCGATCTGCTGCGTGGCCAATACGGCTTCCAGGGTGTCGTTCTCAGCGATTGGCTGATCACCAACGACTGCAAGGGAACTTGCCTGGATGGCGAGAAGCCGGGCGTAAAGCCGACTTTGAACGAGGAAACCTTCGGCATGCCTTGGGGCGTGGAGGATTTGAGCCGTGTCGACCGCTTTGCCAAGGCCGTCAATGCCGGCGTCGATCAGTTCGGCGGTGTCACTTCTTCCGATCTTCTCGTTCAGGCGGTGAAGGAAGGAAAGATCAAGCAACAGCGCATCGATCAATCCGCAACTCGTATCCTTGTCCAGAAATTCGAGCAGGGCCTTTTTGAAAATCCCTATGTCGAACCGCAAAAGGCGCACGTGATTGTTGGCAATGGGGCATTTGCTGCGGAGGCAACCGCCGCTCAAAGCCGCGCCATGGTCTTGCTCGACAATAAGGCTGGCCTGCTGCCTGTGACGCCAGGCAAAAAGGTGTTCCTGTACGGCGTTGATGCAAAAATCGTGTCGGCACGCGGCTTTACCGTGGTGACGGACGCCAAGGATGCCGATTTTGCGGTGATGCGTCTCAGCGCGCCCTATCAGCAGCCTCATATGAACTATTTCTTCGGGTCCCGTCAGCAGGAAGGAGATTTGGATTTCAAGGACGGCAATGCCGATTTCGAGACGTTCAAGGAAACGGCGAAACAGGTTCCGACGGTTGTCTCCATCTATCTGGCCCGTCCGGCAATCCTCACCGGCATACGCGAGCATGCCGCTGCAATCCTCGCCAATTTCGGCGCAAGCGACACAGCCTTGTTCGATGTGATCGAGGGCAAGCGGAAAGCTGAAGGCAGGCTGCCTTTCGAGCTTCCTTCATCGATGGAAGAGGTGCGCGCGCAGAAATCCGATGTGCCGCACGACACATCCCGCCCGCTTTATTCGATCGGTTATCGCATGCAGTACTGATATCGGGCCGGTCCGACCTGGTTTGACAAATCGGCCCGATAGGTCATCAGCAGCCGGCGAAGCTGTTGATCGATCTGGCAATGGTAATATCGAGTTCGCGCATTTGGTCTCCCATCGCGTCGCGATGGGACGCGCCAGCTCAATGATATCTGCCCGAAGCCACCATGGGAGCTATAAGCAGGCGGTTCAAGCCCTTTTGAGACACTCTCTGAAAGACAGCAGGATGAGATCGGTCATGGACGAAAAAGTCGCGCCAGCGACAATGGTGCTGTCGGTTCGATCCATTCGGCGATCCGATCATCGTTGTTGCGGGTTGCCGCGGGACCGATTGTTGACCTTGACCTTCCTATTCCTTGTAAGATCGTGAAGGTTTGGGAGCTATGTCGCTCTTGCACTGGGGACGACCAGGCTGACGTGACACGCTGGAGTTCCGTGTCGGCCGGTCAGATGCGCCGCCGCCGACGCATCGGAAGGCCTTGATGCTTGATCGCCTCCGTCGGCCCCATTCTGGTGGCGCCCTGACCGACGCCTCGAGAAAGCACTCGAAACCAGGGTTCTTCAGCTTTACGTCAGTCAAAGAGACTATTTCCCAGAAAAACAACACGCCGCGGCTGTATGCACGTGTCGGCGGCGTCGGAGCGTTGAATTTGAATCTTGTTCTTAGGCGCTCGTCGTCCGTGGCGTCCGTCCCCGGATACGAGCCTGGCGGCTTCACCTATCGCCGCGATATCGACGGCCTGCGCGCCCTGGCGATCCTTCCGGTCGTTCTCTATCACACCAGCATCCCGGGGTTTGGCGGCGGCTTCGTCGGCGTTGATATATTCTTCGTCATTTCCGGCTTCCTGATGGCATCACTGATTTCCAAGGAAATCGCGACGGGCGAATTCAGTCTCGTCCGATTCTATGAGCGCCGTATCCGGCGGATTTTTCCGGCATTGTTCGCTGTCCTGGCCACGTCTTCGGTCGCGGCATGGTTCCTGCTGATGCCAGCCGAATTTGCCTATTTCGCGCGTAGCTTGAAGGCGGCCGCCCTGTTCACATCGAATATCCAATTCGACAAGGAGAGCGGATACTTCGATATCGGCGCGCAAATGAAGCCGCTGCTGCACACTTGGTCCTTGGCGGTCGAGGAGCAGTTCTACATTCTGTTTCCCTTGCTGTTATTGGTCCTAAACCGGTTTGCGCGACGGTATATCGCATCGATCCTGGCTGGATTGCTGGCCGTGTCTTTCGCAGCGGTCACATGGACGCTGTTCCGGTCGCAGCCCGACGCATTTTATCTGCTGCAATTTCGCGCCTGGGAGCTGCTCCTAGGAGCGATGCTGGCCCTCGGTGTCCTACCGATGCCAAAGCGACCTCAGGTGCGAGCCGGATTGGCCTGCGCCGGTGTGCTTTTGATCGCGATCGCCGTCTTCGGCTTTAGCGAGCGGACACTCTTCCCCGGGCCGGCAGCTCTGCTACCCTGTCTTGGCGCGGCACTGGTGATCCATGCGCGAGACGAGCTCGGGCCAGCGAGCAGAGTTCTACGATCGCGGCCAATGGTCTTCGTTGGGTTGATCTCCTACTCGCTTTATCTCTGGCATTGGCCGCTCATCGTCTTCAGCCGCGAGGTGACGGGACGGGAGCTTTCGCTGATGCAGGGCGGCCTGATCGTGCTGGCGTCGCTCGCCATGTCCATCATCTCATGGCGCTTCATCGAGCGGCCGTTCCGTGGACGCGGCAGCCTGGTAAAGCGCTCGCCGTTATTTGCTGGGGCACTGACCGTCGTGATCGCCGCTGCCGGATTGGGAGACTATGTCGCCCATCACGGCGGTGTACCCGGTCGACTGCCGGCGGATGTGCAGCGGGTTTATGCTTCCACTTACGATCAGAGCCGCTTCAGCCTACCGCCGTGCTTTGCTGAATCCGACACGGCAGGGCGTCCTGCTGCGGATATTCGTGCGGGCAAGCTTTGTCCGCTTGGGCCGGAGGAGGCGGCGAAACCCACTTTTCTCGTTTGGGGCGATTCCCATTCCGGCGCCATGGCGCCCGCCATCGATGCGGCGGCGAGGCAGGTTGGGATCAGCGGCCTATTCGCAGGCCATTCGTCGTGCCCGCCTTTGCCAGATGTTCAGCTCACACCGCGCGGTGATACCGAGCTTTGCGGCGATTTCAACGGCGCGGTGCTCGATCTGATTAAGGCCCAGCATATTCCACTGGTTTTCCTGGTGGCCTATTGGCCCAAATATGTCCACGATGCCGAAATGCCCAATGAGGGGCCGTATTTCGATGCTTCCGTGCAGCCTCCAGTGGAGGATCGATCGGCGTCGGTCGTCCAATCGATGGACCGCCTGATTGCCGATCTGACTAGTCAGGGCATCAAGGTCGTGCTGGTCTCGGATGTCCCCGAAATGGGGCGCTATATGCCGGAGGCCGTCGCCAAGGCGATGATGCAAGGCACGTCAACGGAGGTTGCTCCCCCCTTGGAGTATATCGAGAAGAGGCAGGCGCTCTCGCATGTGATCCTAAGCCGTGTGGCTGCGAAATATGGTGCAACGATCATCGATCCGCTTCCAGCCATCTGCGGCAGCGATCGTTGCGATGCCATGCGAAACGGTCTGCCGCTTTATAAGGATGCCGATCATCTCACAGCGACGTTCGCGGCGACCTTGAGCTCGCTCTACGTCCCCGTGCTGTCCGAAGCTCGTCAATCGCTGCGGGCGACCTTGGATTCCTCCGGAAAGTGAGTGGGACGAGAATGTATTTCGTTTCCACGGCTGGCTCATGCTGCCGGCGTACGGGGGCAGGGTGGACCGATTGGTCGATCCGTATCGGCAGCCTCTCCTGAAGAAGGATTGGCTGCCGTAGCTGGCGATACAGCGAAATCGATTATATGGCGTTCCTCTAACTGTCCGATCCTGCAGCGCGTAATGCGAATGCTCATACAGCCGAGAAGATGGCCATAAGTGCCACATGGATGGCAGTCGAGGCGGTTCGAATGTCGGGTTTGGCGCCACGCCAGCGAAATCAGAGACTTGTCGCCAGTGCCTCCATCCAGATCGCGACGGCTGCTGCGCCACCGTCTTGGGTGCCGAGAGCTCTTTCGCCGAGATAGCTCGCGCGGCCGAGCTTCGGTACCATATCCGCCGTGCGGCGTGCGCCTTCGGCCGCGGCGGAGGCTGCCTGCTTCCAGGCCTCGGCGGCGGGCACCTTGACGCCGGTTGCCTCGAGCGCTCGCAAGGCCGGATCAAGCGCATCGAGCATGGTGCGGTCACCCGGCTTTGCTCCTCCTATCTCGCTGATGGCAGCGATACCGATCGCGAGGGCGGTGCGAAAATCTTCAGGCGAGAAACGATTGTGCTCGCCGAGATGGCGCCCAGCCCGCGTCAACGCGATTGCATAGAAGGGTCCGGAGCTTCCGGCGATCGCCCGCCGTAGCGCATTGCCGATTGCGACCAGCGCGTTGGCGGGGTTGATCCAGGCGCTTTCGGGCAGGGTGCGAATGGCTTCGGCGCCACGAAGCATGCTCGCGCCGAGATCGCCGTCGCCTGCCTTGCTGTCGAGCTCGGTCAGATGGGCTTCGGCCGCCTCCAGCGCATCACAGACGGCGAGACCGATGCGGCGCAAATCGTGAGGGTCGAACCGGCCCGCATCGCCGAGCGGAGCTTCGCTCTCCGGCATGTTCGGCACCCGCACGATATGGGGTGCTTCCGAGATCGCGCCGCCCCGCGGCCACGCGGTCGCGGACGTATCGGCATCCAGCAGTTCGATATCGCCCTCGTCCAGGTTCAGGAGTGAAATCGAGCAACCCGGCATTTCGAGCGCCGTCAGGAAATTGCCGCTCCAGGCCCGTTCGATCCTGAGACCACGAGAACGCAGCGATGCGATCGCGCGACGGGTGACGACCGCCAGCTCCATGGGCGGCGTTGCCCCGAGCCCATTGATGAGCAATGCGACCCTGGAACCTAACGCAAGCTGCATGTCCGTGACGATCTGCCCGATGATCCTGTCGGTGATGGCGTCCGCAGGCAGATGTTTCGTGCGCTCGACGCCCTTTTCGCCATGGATGCCGAGGCCAAGTTCGATTTCGTCATCAGCGAGCGTGAAACCGGCCTTGCCGGCGGCCGGCACGATGCAGGCACCGAGCGCTACGCCCATTGTGCCGAGTCGCGACGCGGCCGACCGAGCGATGGCGGCAACCTCCTTCAGGCTCTTGCCGCTCGCCGCGGCCGCGCCCGCGATCTTATGGACAAGTACCGTTCCGGCGATGCCGCGGCGGCGCTCACGCGGCACGAGACCGGAAAGCGCCACATCGTCCGCCACGACGACGAGCTCGGTCGGGATTCCCTCGATAGCGGCGAGTTCTCCGGCAAGGCCGAAATTCAAGCGGTCGCCGGTATAATTCTTCACGATCAGCAGCGCGCCGGCGGGGCCGGCGCTGGCGCGAATGGCGGCAAGCACGGCATCGACGCTCGGCGAGGTGAAGACCTCGCCGGTAACAGCCGCGGTCAACATGCCAGGCCCGACATACCCGGCATGGGCCGGTTCATGGCCGGCGCCGCCGCCCGAGATCAGGGCGACCGCCCGGTCCGCGATCGCGGGTAGGTCGGCGCGCAGGATGACATTCTCCGTGTCGAGCAGCGCAAGGCCGGGCGCGAGGGCGACAATGCCCTCCAGCATTTCCCGCACCACGTCAGCGGGTCGATTGATAAGTTTCTTCATTATCCTTCATCCTATTGCTGCTTGCACGGAAGCGCTTTCAGTCGCTTCGCACCTTCCTCGATGAGCGCCAGGATCAACGGCAAAACACATGTGTCGCAATCTTCCCCCCAGGCCCGAAAACCGAGCCCGGTGCGACCCTCACGCCTGCCTTCTCCAGGATCCTGCGCGCCATATCATAGCTGCAAGACGCGCACGTTCGCCAGCTATCGAGTTTCGATCCGATGATTTCGCGCCCACGCGTCGATCGAGCGATGTACACGGCTTTGTCGACTGCTATGGCGCCAGCATATCGGCGAGCGCATGCCGCATGGATTCGCTCGAAATGCCGAAGAGACCGCCATAGGGAAGGTCGAGATCCAAGATGACAAACATGACGCTCGCCACCGAAATGATGGCGACGGTGACAATGGAGCCGGTGAGCGGGTTTCTGGGGGCCTGAAGACCAAAGCTTAGGAATACCAGCATAAGCCAGAAGATCAGGACACCAAGAAACGGTGCCGAAAGCGAGCCGTGCGCGTCCTCGATCACGGTCCATCGCGCCGCCAGGAGATCACTGAAGAGCTGATTACAACGGGTCACGAGCAACTGATGCAAGGGATCGGTGGGCCGCTCGCGGGCAATGCCGAGACCCATATCATTGAGAATTGCTCCAAGAACGGGCGCTTCGCCAGTCAAAGGCAATTTTGATATGTCGGGATATGTCACCCCCGCTGGAACTGGCTCACCTG
This sequence comes from Martinezella dioscoreae, assembly GCF_009176305.1. GTDB lineage: Bacteria > Pseudomonadota > Alphaproteobacteria > Rhizobiales > Rhizobiaceae > Rhizobium > Rhizobium dioscoreae. Next base: position 150,590 of record NZ_BLAJ01000004.1, read on the forward strand.
GCCATGTGCTGGCAATGACGGCGGTTGTGTAGCCGCGCAGAAGTTGTCGCTCATGATCCAATGCCGGGCCGTAATTCCTCAGACAGCGGTCCATCTCTGCCAGGCTGGCGGCGTAGCGGTTGCGATCGTGAGACGCCGTTGTGAATGCGTTCAGCTCCGATGCCAGGAGCAAGCTCATGACGAGTGCGGCAAAGGTGACAAGAAGGGCTGTAACGACCCGGAGAAAGTCCATCGTCTCGTTGCCGCGATGCGGGGCGGGTAATCTCGCGCGCAATATCGAACCGAGCGCGGCGCTAAACACGAGGAGAATAAACAAAGCCAGCGTCCACACCGCTTCGCGCTGCATCGAAAAATGCTCCTGCTCCATATGGCCGTTGATTATGTCATGTATATCGAGGAAGCGGGAGGATAAAAGCTCCATCCTTTCACGGGTGTTCGCATAGCCCAGCAGGCCGGTATCCCTTGCAGCCGGGGGAGTTTTGAAATCAGCTATGCGACAAGTTGGCAGAATGGATCAGGTGCATACCGCGATGCAAACGGACAGCCAGATCAAGGCGACCCCAAGTGCCAACGCGCGCCTGGCACCGACAACTTTCTCCGCCTCTTCTTTCGCTACCGGCGTCGTTACGATCCAGGGCACGGAGCCGAGAGCTGCGAATCCGATAATGGCTAAGGCCACGACGAAATAATCGGATATACGCCAGGGCCCCTGATCATACACTCCCCAATAGCCCAGAAAGGCCATTCCCACTGCAAACATCGTCGCGGACGCTGAGCAAAGCCCCGTGACGGAGCCCGCGGGTGCCCGCAACTTGCTTTTCTCCGGTGTTGACCCGTTCATGACGCCATATCCACGACGGCAAGTCGCCTCTCCGCATATATGTCAGGAATTGCGCGCGACGTGAAGCGATTGAAATCGCCAAAGGCCGGATCGCAAGAATGACGATCATCATGTTCGATCTCCAACCTACAATCCGTCTCTCGCGGCCTCGATTCTCTAACGCAGGATCAGTGGGCTGGTATCCCGCGCTCCCAGCCCGGTTTCTAACAGACCTGATTGGTCATGAACGGAAGAGGCCTCGAACATTTCAGGCCGCTTCCACTCTTATCCCCTTCACACCTTATCCGGAACCGGAGTGAGCAGTGGGTGCGGGCGGGACGTCGGTGCCCGCACCCTTCTCTTCGGCCGGTCTTTTGGTCCGGAGGAGGGACAGCACAAAGACGAAGAAGACCGGGACGAAGAAGACGGCGAGGATTGTCGCGGAGATCATGCCGCCGAGGACGCCGGTGCCGATCGCGTTCTGGCTGGCGGCACTGGGACCCGTGGCGATGGCGAGCGGTACGACGCCGAGCGTGAAGGCAAGTGACGTCATCACGATCGGGCGGAAGCGGACACAGGCCGCCTCGATCGCCGAGTCGAGCAGGGACTTGCCTTGAGCATAGTAATCCCTTGCGAACTCGACGATCAGGATGGCGTTCTTCGCCGACAGGCCGATGATCGCGATGAGCCCAACCTTGAAATAAAGGTCGTTCGGCATCTCGCGCAGGATTGCCGCCAGCACGCAGCCGATGATGCCGAGTGGGACGACAAGCATGACCGATAGCGGGATCGACCAGCTCTCATAAAGGCCTGCAAGCAGCAGAAAGACGAAGAGGATACTGAAGGCGAAGAGGATCGGCGCCTGGCTGCCGGAGGTGATTTCCTCGCGCGACTGGCCGGACCACTCGTAGCCGAAGCCGTCGGAAAGTTCGGATGCGAGGCGTTCCATCTCGGCAATCGCAGCACCCGAAGACTTGCCTACCGCTGCCTCGCCGGTGATGCGGATCGTCGGATAACCATTGTAGCCTACGATCTGCGGATCGCCCTTGCGCCAGTCGGCGGTCGCGAACGACGAGAGCGGCACCATCCCGCCGCTTGCGTTGCGAACGTTCAGTTTCATCATGTCTTCCACCTGCATGCGGCTGCGGCCGTCCGCCTGCACGATGACCTGCTGCATGCGGCCGGCATTCGGATAGTCGTTGATATAGGAAGAGCCGAGGCTTGTGGTGATCGCATCGTTGATGTCGGAGAAGCCGACGCCGAAGGTGTTTGCCTTTTCGCGGTCGATCGCCAGCACGATCTGCGCAGCCTCCTGCATTCCCTCGATGCGGACATTCGTCACCACGCTGCTCTCGGCCGCCTTTGCCATCAACTCGTCTCCGGCCAGCTTCAGCGCCTTTTGCCCGCGCCCGGAGCGATCCTGGAGCCTGAAGGAGAAACCGCTTGCTGTGCCGAAGCCGTCGATCGGCGGCGGCGACAGCGCATAGGAGGTGGCGTCCTTCAATCCGGCGAGCTGTGCGTTGACGCGCTCGGCGATTTCAGGCACCGAACTGCCGGCCGGCCGAACGGCCCAGTCCTTGAGCGTCACGAAGGCGATGGCCGAGTTCGGGCCGTTTCCGGAGAAGCTGAAGCCCTGGACGGCGAAGACGTTCTCGACAGCCGGTTCTGCGCTGAAAATCGCTTCGATCTGCTTTAATGACGCGATCGTGCGGTTGGCGCTCGCTTCCGGCGGTCCCTGGATATCGACGATCAGGATGCCCTGATCTTCCTCCGGCACGAAGGAACCAGGCAGGTTGACGAAAAGATAGCCGAGGCCGACGACGAGCGCGAGATAGACGCCCATCACGCGTCCCGGCCGCCGCGCCAGCCCAGCCGCGATCTCGGTGTAGCTCGCCGTCATTCCATCGAACTTGCGATTGAACCAGCCGCCGAGACCCTTCCTCTCATGGTGATTTCCGTCGATCGGCTTCAGGAAGGTGGCGCAGAGCGCCGGCGTCAGCGACAGCGCCAGAAAGGCCGAGAACATGATCGAGGCGACCATGGTCAGCGAGAACTGGCGGTAGATGATGCCGGAGGCTCCTGGGAAGAATGCCATTGGAATGAAGACGCAGGACAGCACCAATGTAATGCCGAGGATGGCGCCGGTGATCTGCTTCATCGCCTTCTGCGTCGCGGCTTTCGGGGGCAAACCTTCTTCGGCCATGATGCGCTCGACATTCTCGACCACGACGATCGCGTCGTCGACAAGGATGCCGATCGCCAGAACCATGGCAAACATGGTCAACACGTTGATGGAGAAGCCTGTCGCATACATGATGGCGCAGGTGCCCAGCAGCGCGACCGGCACGACGAGTGTCGGGATGACCGTGTAGCGGAAGTTCTGCAAGAAGACGAACATCACGATAAAGACGAGCACGATCGCCTCGATAAGCGTGTGAACGACCTTCTCGATCGAGGCATTGACGAAGGGGCTGGTGTCGTAGGGTATCGAGTACTCGACGCCCTTCGGGAAGAATTTCGACAGTTCGTCCATTTTCGCCCTGACGGCGCCTGACACGGCGACGGCGTTGCCGGTCGAGGAAAGCTGGATGGCAAGGCCGGCGCTCGGATTGCCGTTGAGCCGACTTGCGGTCGAATAGGTTTCCGCGCCGTCCTCGACGCGCGCGACGTCGCGCAGGCGCACGGTCGAGCCATCGGGATTGGCGCGGAGGATGACGTCGCCGAATTGCTTCGCACTGTCGAGCTGGCCTTCGACGATCACGGTCACGGTCAAATCCTGGCCGACCGGATTGGGCGTGGCGCCGATCTGGCCGGCCGCGACCTGCGCATTCTGGGCTGCGATTGCCGCACCGATGTCTGCCGCCGTCAAGTGAAGACCCACCATCTTATCCGGGTCGATCCAGACGCGTAGCGCCCGCTGTGAGGCGAAGACCTGAGCCCGGCCTACGCCCGGCAAACGGCGCAGCTCTCCAAGGATATTGCGGTTGATGTAATCGCCAAGCGCGATCTCGTCCATCTTGCCGTCGGTCGAGGTCAGGGCGGCGATCAACAGGAAGCCGGCGCTCGCTTCCTCAACCTGAATGCCCTGCGTGCGGACCGCCTGCGGCAGCCGCGCCTCGACGCGTCGAACGGCGTTTTGGACGTCGACGGTCGCCTTGCCGATATCGGTTCCGGAGACGAAGGTCGCATTGATGCTCACCGAGCCGGAATTGTCGGAGGTCGATTCGAAATAGGCGATGCCATGGACGCCGTTCAGCTCCTCCTCGATCAGGCGGGTAACCCCCTGATAGATTTCCTGCGGGGAAGCGCCGGGGTAGGAGGCGGCAATGGAGAGCTGCGGCGGAGCGACGGCGGGATATTGCGCCACCGGTAATACAGGAATCGTAATGATCCCCGCGATCATGATGAAGAAAGCGAAGACCCATGCGAGGACGGGTCGCCCGATAAAGAACTGTGCCATGATTTAATTACTTTGCGGCCTGGTCTGCGGTGTTCGGCTCCGCGTTTTGTGGCGTCCATGGTTCGGCGGCGACCTTGCCGCCGGGCGTGACCTTCTGGACCCCTTCGGCGATGATGGTTTCGCCGTCCTTCAGGCCCGAAAGGACGATCCATTCGGCGCCGAGGGATGCGCCGAGGGCGATATTGCGTATCTGGGCCGTTTGATCGGAAGAGAGCACGAGGACCTGAGGATTGCCTTCGGCGTCCCTCGTCACGGCTCTCTGCGGAATGGTAATGCCGCTCTTCTGGACGGCCTGCTCGATGCGCACACGCACATACATGCCGGGCAGAAGATCGCCATCGGGATTGGGAAATTCCGCGCGCAGCGTGACCTGTCCCGTATTGGGGTCTACATTCGCATTCGAAAACAAAAGCTTGCCGGACTTGGAATAGCTTTTCCCGCCATCGAGGACGAGTTCGACCAACGCCTCTCCGGGCGCCGGGCTCTGCAGCTTGCCTTCGCTGACGGCGCGCTTCAACGCCAGGAGATCCTGCGCCGATTGCGTGAAGTCGGCATAGACCGGATTGATCTGCTGGATGAGCGCGAGGTTGGACGCGCCCTCGGCAGTCACGAGTGTTCCTTCGGTTACGAGGGCGCCGCCGATGATGCCGGTGATGGGTGCCCGCACCTGCGTATAGCCGAGATTGATCTCCGCCTCGTCGAGCGCCGCTTCCTGGGACGCGACATCGGCCTCGGCCTGGGCAAGATTGACGGCGGCGGTATCGTAGTCGACGGCCGTCGAGACATTGCGCTCACGGAGCGAGCGTTGGCGTTCCAGTTGCTGCTTGGCATTGGCCTGCACGGCCTTTGCCTTCTGCAAGGCCGCCTTGGCGCTCGCCACCCGCACCTGAAACAGTTTCGGGTCGATCCGGTAAAGGACGTCGCCCTGATGGACGAGGCTGCCTTGTTGAAAGACGCGCTCCTGGAGGATGCCCGAGACCCGAGCACGCACTTCGGAGATCCTGGTCGCGGCTATGCGTCCGGGAAGCTCGCTCATGACAGGGACCGGATGCGCCTTGATTTCCAGGACACCGACGGCGGGCGGGGGCGTTTCGCCGCTCCCCTGTGCGTACGCGTGGCCGGAAACCAGCGCGAGCATCGCCGCCGCCGCCAATATTGCCTTCCAGCAAGGCAGTTCGAATGCAGATCGCATGAATGTATTCCCAATTGGCCGTGACGCGCCGAGATCGTCGCTCCGCGTCTTGCCGGCATGAACTATCCGAAAGGAGCCGCTTCAACGCCGGGCGCGAGTGGCACTTTCGTCCGAGCCTAAGCAAACATCGGGATTGTTGTTCTTTGGTCGACGTTTTGTGGAGGTTTCATGGAGGAGGGTGGAGGAATATTGACGTGCAGGCCCGTCTGACGTTTCTTCCCGGCAAAGGAGCCCTGGATGGAAAACGCGCTGATATTGATCGTGGAAGATGAGCCGGAGATTTCCGATATCCTTGAACGCTATTTCGAGCGCGAGGGATTTCGGGTGCTGACGGCCTCGGATGGCGAGATCGGGCTTTCCCATCACCAGCGGCTGAGGCCGGATCTCGTGGTGCTCGATATCAAGCTGCCGAAGCTTGACGGTCACACCGTGCTTGCCACCATTCGCCAAAGAAGCGATACGCCCGTCATCATGGTCACCGCGCTCGCCGACGACCTCGACAAGCTGCATGGGCTGCGCTCGGGCGCCGACGACTATGTGGTCAAGCCGTTCAACCCTGTCGAGGTGGTCGCCCGGGCGCGGGCGGTTCTAAGGAGGGCGACGGGAAGCGCTGCGAATAAGGTGCTGCGGGTCGGCAGGCTCGCCATAGATCCGGTAGCCCATATGGCGGTGGTGGAGGACGGCGAAAGCCGCATCCCGTTGAACCTGACGCGCACCGAATTCCGCATCCTCGAATACATGGCCGGCTTCCCGAACAGGGCCTTCGAACGCGGCGAAATCGTCGATGCCTGCCTTCCCGAGGGAGATGCGCTCGACCGCACCGTGGACAGCCACATGAGCAAACTTCGCCGCAAGCTGGATGCCGCCGGTGTCGGCGACCTCCTTAATGGCGTCAGGGGAGTGGGTTACCGCCTTGGCGACTTCGGTTAGCAACAGCCTTAACAGGCAAATCATCTGGTCGACGACGATCGTGGCTTTCGTCGCCCTGTCGGTGATGTTTTTCGGATTCCTGATCTACGGCTATGCCTACGAATGGCTATTCAAGGACTCCGCTCCGCCGGATGATTGGGCAGTCAGCGATTTCGTCGTGCTCGGCATCAACGTGGCGATCGGCCAGGCCGTCGGCGCCTATGTTGGATGGCGGCTCGCCAGGCGCCTTGTGAAGCCCCTGACGGCCGTGACGGAGGCTGCGCGTCTCATCGCGGAGGGAGACTTTGCCGGCCGGGCGACCGGCGAAGGCAGTTTTGGCGAAGCCGACCGTCTGATCAACGACTTCAACCGCATGTCGGAGGAGCTGCAAAGAGCGGAAAAGGAACTCCAATATTCAAATTCGGCGATCGCGCACGAACTGCGCACGCCTCTGACGATCCTGCGCGGCCGCATGCAGGGGCTGGCGGATGGGGTGTTCGAACCGAGCCAGGAGGTGTTTCGCGGTTTGATAGGGCATATAGATGCCCTGACGCGCATCGTCGACGACCTAAGGACGCTTTCGCTGATGAATGCCGGGCGCATGGAGCTGCAGCAATCGCGCTTCGACCTCGGAGAGGAAATCGGCGACATCCTCGAATCCGTAATGCCGACGCTTTCCAACCTCAACATCAGGATCGAATCCGACTTGCAGGAGATGCCTGTCATTGCCGACCGGGCGCGTATCCGGCAGGCCGTCCTTGCCCTCATCGACAATGTCGCGCGCTACGCTCCAGGCTCGATGCTACAGGTGACCTCGCAAGCAGTCGACAATCTGTGCGTCATCATGATCTCGGATGACGGTCCGGGCATGACGGCTGCGGAGAGCGAACGGGCCTTCGAACGGTTCTGGAGAGCTGACGATGCCAGAACACGAAGAGGCGGTGGGTCAGGCCTCGGCCTCGCCGTTGTCAAGGCCATAGCCGAGGCACATGGCGGCCACGCGACGATCGACAGCCGCAAGGGCGGCGGCACGACCGTCGTGCTGACGATCCCGGGCTGCTGAAATGGTGTGGTGGGCGGCAAACGATCCGTTGCGGGCATGCAGGGACTGCCTCAGGCGGTGAGAATCCGCCCCAATACCTCCGCTATTTCGCTCCGGCCTCGACGAATTTCACCGACATCTTGTTCAGCGTCTATTCGGCCCGCATTATGAGCGGCATAAAGCTCGACGAGAAGTCGCGCGTAGTCCTCGGATAGGCCCGCGCCGATGAGCGCGGCCTGCCACTGGCTCTCGGGAAGCAGCTGGGCAACGACATCGCGACCGGTCAGTGAACCGATGGCCGTCGCAACGTCGTTCGGCGTATAGCGCCGGGGGCCTTCTGCATGGACGATCCTGAGAGCGGCGTCCTGCTTCTCCAAAAGCAGCTCGGCGGCGAGCAAGCCCACATCGTGGGCGGAGATGGTCGGAAGAGGCTTGGTCAGCGGATCATAGAAGCTCGGTAATCGGCCGCTTTCTGCCGCCAGCTTCGCCAGACGTGCCCAGTTTTCCATGTGCTCGGCCGACCTCAACAGGATAAGTCTTCGGGCCTCCAGCTGACGCAGCCGTGCTTCGAGGGCGTGGAAGATCAAGGTGACGCCGGTGCCAGAGCTATGCTGTGCGCCATAGTCGGAAATGGCGAGAATGGTTCGCGGCCTGGCGGCCATTAGGGCCTCGCCAAGGCAGTCCACCACTCGCTTCATGCTGGAATAGGCCTCGACGGCACGAATATCGACCGGGCAGATGATCTGGACGGCGCTTACCCCTTTGAATGCGGTCGCCAGCGCCTCGCGGTCATGTATATCGGCAATGGCGATCTCGCAGCCGAGATCGGAAAAAGCCTGTGCTTTCGAGCCATCACGCAGAATTGCGCGGACAGCAACGTCGGCCTTGCGCAGTGTGGTGATGGTCGTGCGGCCAACCTTGCCGGTGGCGCCCAGAATTGCGTGCATTGCATCTTCTCCTGTCGATCCTGCTGCAGCCTAGCCCTGTATGCGCATGGGATCGCGCAGGTTCGGACGGTCAATGGCAGGTTTGGACGACAATCGAAGTCATGAATGCATTCGGCTCAGCATGCCGGGGGTGAGGCCGAGGATCCGGCGCATCCAGTACGTCATGTGGCTCTGATGGGCAAACCCCGTCGCCAAAGCGATTTCTGCGAGCGGCATGTCGGTAGACAGGATGAGCAGTTTGGCGCGCTCGATCCGGCGCGTCAGTACATAGTGATGAGCCGGCATGCCGAAAGTGGCGCGAAAGAGTGGCTTCAAATGCGATACGCTGAGACCGACCGTCGCGGCGAGATCGCCAAGGGACAGCGACTGATCTATATGCGCTTCGATGAAATCCCTCAGGTGTCTTTGATGGCGGATTGTCAAAGTTGCGCCTGTCGCGACTGTACTGACCGAAGACTGTTCGCCGCCTTCCATCAGGCGGATCGCCAGCGCCAATCCCAGCGCTTCCGCGTATGTCCTGTCCGACGGAACCGGCGCCTCAATTTCAGCCTTGATCGCCCAGGCGATCGATTCGATCCGAGAATCCCGAAGCTGGAATTTTGGCGACAGGGAGATGGTTTCCGGATTTCCGCCGAGTGCTTCCGCAGCCGATTGAAGGAGTTCCTGCTGGATATTCAGGCGCAGAATGGTGCAGTCCCCGTCGTCCTCCCACCAGCCATCCAGCCCGGCAGGGACGATATCGATATCTCCGTGCGATTGACGACGGTGGTATTGGCGGCCGTCGCATTCGCAAAAAGCATTCACGGCCCGTCCGAAATGAATGCCGAGCCGATGCGTCTGCGACCCCGGCACATGGGTACGGCCGGCCTTGATATGAAGGAAATTCGCCTCCAGGCCCTTTCAGCCGCGATCCTTGCTGGAGAGGAGGGTCGCGGCGGTGCTGCTGAACTGGTCCATGATTGTGTGCTTCCGCCAAATCCCACGTCCGGAATGGAGGACGATCCAGGGAATATAGTTAGGCCGATGCTTTCGGTCGAGCCATCTTCGGATCACGGCTACGCCAATGATCCAATGTTCGGCTCAGGAAGAGCCGATGTCGATGTTCGAGCCTGTCACCGATCTTGCCTTGTGTGCCACAGTCGCGGAATGTAGATCGTCGATTGCTGAATTTCGTAGCGCGTTTCAAAATGGCCTACGAGTAGCAGTCTGACTTCGCGTGGCCCGAACTCGAAGAGCCGCTCGCCGATTCTCGGGTTCTCGTTGAAGTCGCCGGCAAAGCGCGCCTAACGATAAAACTCCGACGGCGGCTTGCCGAAGTGCCGGCGGAACATGGCGGTAAAAGCGCTCTGGCTGGCGTAGCCGCAATCGAAGGCGACGTCGATGATGCGTTCGCCATTCGCCAGTTTGCTCAACGCGGACAGGAGGCGTGCCTGTTCGCGCCATCGCGCGAAGCTCATGCCCGTTTCCCTGGCGAAGAGGCGGTGCACCGTCTTGGCCGTTACATTCAAACGTTCGGCCCATTGCCCCGCGGTCGACGTGTCGGCAGGATGTGCGGTCATCGCCTCGCATATCCGTTTGATACGTTCATCCTCCGGCATGGGAAGGTGAAGGGGCAAGACATCGGAGACACGCACTTCATCTAGGAGCAATTGCATGAGACGGTCGTCTCGACTGCCTTCCCCATAGTCGAGCGGAACTTGGACGGCGGCAACGATCAGCTCGCGCAACAGCGGCGAAACCTCGATGACACAGCTTTCCGCCGGCATATGGCGGATTGCCGTCGCATCGATGAAAACGGTTCGGATCTTGACCTCGCCGGACATCTTCACGTCATGCTCCAGCCCGGCGGCGAGCCACAGCGCCCGGTTCGGCGGCACCACCCATGATCCTTCCGCCGACCGCACGATCATCACCCCCTCGATCGCATGGAGCAACTGGCCGCGCGGATGCGAATGCCAGCCGGTGGAGGCGCCGTCAGGATAGTTGACGTCCATGGCCGCCATGGCGCGATGGGTATTATGAAACTCAAGATGTTTGCGCGTCGGATCGCTTTGCATGTCCCAATCTCTACAATCATGGTCATCATAGAGTGATACGGACCGGCTTCAAGACGATAAGCCAGGGCCTTCGAATTGGTCCATGGTTATCGCACATGAAAAACAACCTCGCATTCCTCTATCCCCTCGTCGCCATCGTCCTCTGGTCCGGAAACGTCATTGTCTCCCGGCTGTCAGCGCACACGATCGGACCGGAGGCAATCACCTTCTATCGGCTGCTTCTCGCCGTCTGCTTGATGAGCACCTTCGTCGCCATCCCCGCCTGGCGAAACCGCTTCGTCATCTGGCCGCATCTCGGGCAATTCGCCATTCTCGGCTTCCTTGCCATGTGCTTCTTCCAGAGCCTGTCCTATCTGGCGGCGGAAACGACCACGGCGACAAACATGGCGGTGTTCACGGCCTTGACGCCACTGCTTACGGTGGCTTTGAGCGCCTTTGTGCTGAAGGATACGCCGACCGTCGGCATGGTCGGCGGCGGAGTACTGTCGCTTGCCGGGCTTATCTATCTGGTGAGTGCCGGCGATCCGACGGCGCTTGCTCGCGATGGCGTGCATCTCGGTGATCCGCTGATGTTCATAGCGGCGCTGAGCTATGCCGTATATGGGGTTCTGCTCAAGCGCTGGAGCCTCCCAGTCGCTGGCTGGCAATCGACCTATATGCAGGCGATCTGCGCTCTGGTCATCATGTTTCCGGCGTTCCTGGCAACGCCTGCGCCCTTACGTTCGCTGAATGCCGAGACCTTGCCGCTGATTGCCTATGCCGGAGGCCTTGCCTCCGTCGTTCTTCCGTTCCTGTGGGTGCGCGGCGTCCACATTCTCGGACCCAATCGTTGCGCGGCTTTCATGAACCTCTTGCCGGTCTTCACCGCGCTCGGCGCCATCGTGATGCTCGGCGAGCCGGTGCACGCCTACCACGTCATCGGCGGCGGCGCCGCTCTGGTGGGTGTCGCCTGCGTCGGGCTTTTCCGCCGGCCGTTGCGTGGCTCATCTCCAATTGCCGCCGAGATCGTCGAGTAACGGTCTAAGGCATGGCAGGTGGACGCGGACTCGTTGGAGGCCGCGTCCACCTGTGTCGGTCGAACGTCACTTCCAGCTCGTATAGTCCGAGGCTGTACAGCCAAAGGGCGCGCGTTGATCACCGAAGCGCTTCTTTAGCTGATCGCAGCCCCAGCGGTTGAGTGGCGCCGGCATCATATTGTTGAGATCCATGGCGGGCGAGGTGAACTGCGAACTGGCACTGGTCACATACCAGACCCAGTAACCGAAAATGCCGGCGACCAAGAGAAGTATGACCAGGAAAACCCTGGCAAGCCGCGCCATGACGGACGGCCCATTCTTCCCTTGAGCCACGAGCTGCGGCGGATGACCGCCAAGTTCCGATGTCAGGGGCGCGAGAATGCCGGTACGTTCCTCCGCCGGCATGTCGATCCGCTCCAGTCGGCTGTCCAAAAGTACTGGGAGAGCCGTATTTCCATGCCAGACGGCGAGCGCCACCGCCTTGCCGTCCTTTGCACCGACGACCAGGGGTTCCTGTCCTGGCTCGAGGTTCGTATGGGCCACGCGCCCGGTTTTTCTGCCGGCGATCTTGTCGGTATAGGTCACCGTCAGCCGCTTGCCTCGCCGCTGGAAGGCTGTGATTTCCACCGGGACCGGCTCGAGCTGAGCAGCCCGGCGCAATTGCCCACGAACACGCCAGACACGCAGGATCTGGAAGATCATGGCGATGCAGGCGCCCCCAAGAAGGGCGACGAACACGGCTAGCGTTATGATCCGGTTCCACAGCATATCCAGCCCGAGGCTGAGGGTCGCCAGATCCGGATGGTCACCGGAGATGACCAGGTCCGTGTCATAGTCACCGACATGGATATCGACGAACATGATCTCCACATCCTTGTCATAGGCCTGGCCATCGTAGACGTAGTTGAGATGCGCCTCGCAGGTTGTGAAGAAGCCCTTCCGGGTCGAGCATTTCCCATCGCGGATATCGCCGTTGGCGAGCTTGACGGGATTTTGGCTGATCGTCCAATCCCTCAATATGCCCGGCACTTCGGAAACAGCCATGAAAACCGTCAGACCGATCAGGATCGGCAGGGAGAAATAGACGGCTTTCGGCATTGAAATAAGGTTCTGGCCAAGCCTCAGGGCTCTCTCTGGAAGTTTGATTGTCGGGAATGTCATTGTCTGCCTGAAACTCCGATTGATTGTGTGGGCATCCGCAAAGCAGGAAGCGAAGCAGAGGCCTCGCAAAATTCCGGAAGTCCCACTTTGCGCCCACAGCTGCGGCGCGAAGAAATAGACACTCTACCCAATGACTCAATACCCGGTTGTAGGCCATTCGACGAATTCATGGTGATGCTAGAGTAAACCCGTCTGTGTGTGACCTTTTTGTACCGCAACCTTGACCGGTACGGACGAGTCCGTCGGGAGCGCATCGCGATCTCTCAGATTCGTTTCTCGCCCTTAAGACTTCTGATCTCGCGCGTGTCGGTGTCACAAAAACGCTGCGCATTTTTGCGCGTCATGATTTAGCTTCCGCATCCATATGGATTTTCCAGACCGAAGAAGGATATCAATATGACCAATGCCGCCTGGCATGCAGAGCCGCTAAGTTGGGGTCACGGACCTCGTATATTCGAGGTTTTCCTGGAACCGACCTGCCCATTCTCGGTCAGGGCCTTCAACAAGCTCGATGCCTTGCTGGAGCAGGCGGGCGAGGACAGGATCACCATCAGGATCCGCCTGCAATCGCAGCCCTGGCATATGTATTCGGGTGTTCTGGTGCGCTGCATCCTCGCCGCGTCGACACTTGGCGGCGGCAGGGAAACCGCAAGGAAGGTGATGGCCGCGATCGGGGCGCACCGCGAGGAGTTTGAATTCGCCCATCACGCGGGCGGGCCGAATATGGATGTGACGCCGAATGAACTGATCGAGCGGCTGGAGCGCTACAGCGGTATCAAGTTGAAGGAGGCTTTCGCCATCCCGGATCTTGATCGGGAGATCAAGTGGCACTGCAAATATGCCCGGCAGAACGGCATTCACGTTTCCCCGACCTTCATGATCGACGGACTGGTGCAGACCGACATGAGCAGCGGCGATGACGTCGAAGCCTGGGTGAAGAGAATCTCCGCCTCGTGAAAGCCAGAGGACAAGGCGCCGATGTTTCCTCCATGGGCCCTCGCTCCAGAGGGCCCTTAGTCTTCGACGTTCGGCAGCAGGATCGTCAAAAGTCCGATCAGCGGCAGGAAGGCGCAAAGCTCGAATACGAACTCGATGCTGGTGTGGTCGGCAAGCACGCCAAGCGCGGCAGCGCCGATGCCGCCCATGCCGAAGGCGAAGCCGAAGAACAGGCCGGACACCATGCCGACACGACCCGGTAGCAATTCCTGCGCGTAGACGACGATCGCGGAAAAGGCCGACGCAATGACCGTGCCGATGATCGCGCTGAGAATGATCGTCGTTTCGAGATTGGCATGGGGCAGAACGACGGTGAAGGGCAGGATGCCGAGGATCGAACCCCATATGACCTTCTTGCGGCCGATGCGGTCGCCCACGGGGCCGCCGACCATCGTGCCGACGGCGACCGCGGCGAAGAACACGAACTGGCAGAGCTGAGCCGTCCGTTCCGTCACGCCGAACCGTGCCATGAGATAGAAATTGTAGTAGCTGGTGAAACTCGCCAGATAGAAATACTTCGAGAAGATCAGCGCGATCAGGACGGCAATGGCAAGACCGACGCGGGTGCGCGACAGGCTCAGCGCCTTATGGGGCTTGCCAGATTTCGCCGGCGCGCGCAGATGGCTGCCATTCAGCTGATACCAGCGGCCGAGGCCAGCGAGAATAAGAATGCCGGCAAAAGCCAGGCTCGCAAGCGCCGCCATTCCATGCTGGCCACGCGGAAGGATGAAGAAGGCTGCGAGCAGCGGCCCGAGTGAGGTGCCGAAATTGCCGCCGACCTGGAACAGGGACTGGGCGAAGCCATGCTTTCCCCCTGATGCCAGGCGGGCGATGCGGGAGGCTTCCGGATGGAAGATCGAGGAGCCGAAACCGAGCAGTATCGCGCCCATGAGTAGCGCTGGGTAATTGGGCGCCATGCCGAGCGTGATCATGCCGGCGCAGCTGCAGATCATGCCGAATGGCAATGAATAGGGCTGGGGCCGTCCATCCGTGTACCAGCCGACGAAGGGTTGCAGGATCGAGGCCGTGATCTGGTAGACGAATGTCAGCACGCCGAGCTGGGCGAAGCTCAGGTCAAAGCCAGTCTTGAGCACCGGATAGCTTGCCGGCAGCAATGCCTGGGTGACGTCGTTGATGAAGTGGCCAAGGCTCGCCACCATAATAACCGGATATATCGTCGTAGCCGCGCGGGGCGGATTCATCACCTGGCTCATGATCGTCACTTTTCAATGTGTCGTCGCGCTGATATTAGAAAACAAAATTGCCCGCTACCGCGACAGGGCGTAATTCTTACGAGACTGGGCCAGAATGGTCAGGAACAGCCGCATAGACCCATTCATCGATGTCGACCGGCCACTCATCGCCCTCGGCAATGAGTATGGCGACGGCCACCGCGTCGAACCGCACCAGCATCGCCGCGCCCAACTGCTCTACGGTTTTTCCGGCGTCGTGGTGGTGACCACGCCTGACGGCACGCTCGTCATGCCGCCGGAGCGCGGGATGTGGATCCCTCCGGGCGTGATCCATAGCGTTCGCATGCTCGGAAAGGTCAGCATGCGCAGTCTCTACATTGAGCCGGAAGCGATCAAGACGATGCCGGATCACTGTCAGGTGGTCGAAATCTCGCCCCTGCTGCGCACGCTCATCGCCGAAGCCGTCGATATTCCGGTCGATTACGACGTCAATGATCGGGCCGGCGCCCTGATGGCATTGCTTCTGCACGAACTGGCAAGGTTGAGGCCGTTGCCCTTATCCCTGCCGATCCCGCGCAACAGGACGCTGGCTCAGAAATGCCAGGATTTCCTCAGGCGGCCGGCAACGCATGATACGATCGATCTATGGGCCAGCCACATGCGCATGAGCCGCCGCGCGTTTACCCGCATGTTTCGCCTGGAGACGGGGCTGAGCTTCGTCAAATGGCGCGAGCAGGCCTGTCTGCATGCCGCGCTTCCGCGGCTTGTCGCCGGCGTGCCGGTGACGACGATCGCGATTGACCTTGGCTATAAGAACCCGGCCGCCTTTACGACCATGTTCAAGCGCGCCTTCGGTTGTTCGCCACGCGAAATGGCGCGCCAGCACGCTGGAAGCGGCTCCGCCGTTGCGAGTCCCCAGCCATGACCATCATGTCGCGTCGAGATAGGGCTTCAATGGCATGTCGTCGTGCCTAGGCACCGTCTGCCGTTCAATCATGTGGTGGATGACGGGCGGGCGGTCGCCGCGATGCAATCTGTCCAGGCGTTCGGCGACCTCGACATCGGCATGCGTCTGGCGCTGGCTGTGGCGAACATAATCGATCCAGGTCGGCAGATGGTAGCTTTCCGTCCAGGTGTTCGGCTTTTCCAGATCGCGCAACAGCGACCATTGCTTTGCCCCGTCGCGGATTCTCATCCGGCGACGCTGGGCCATGACGGCTAGAAATTCCGCCACATCCTCCTGATCGATGTCGTAGTCCACCATGACCAGGATGGGGCCGCTTCTGGAACGCAGGTCGAGCTGCAATTGTGGTTCGCTGAAGGTGTTCGTCGGATCGAGATTAAGCGATTCGAAATCCGGCTGGCGCAGCAGCAGGCCAAGCAGCCCGCCTATTGCCAGGCCGACGCTTGCGATGAAAAGCGCGCCCGTGACGCCGTGGGCGTCGGCCAGTGCACCCCACAGCCAGCTTCCGACCGCCATACCGCCAAAGGTCGCGGTCTGATAGAGCGACAGAGCGCGGCCGACCACCCAGCGTGGCGTGGAAAGCTGAACCGTGACATTGAAGAGCGAGAAGGCCTGCACCCAGGCGACGCCGGCCGGCATGAGAATAAGGCAGCTCAGCCATACCTGATTGCTTAGCGCAAGCAGGAAACAGCTCACCGCCAATGTGAAGAAGGCGCTGCGGATCACCCATTCATTGCTCAGGATATCGCGGATGCGGCCGATCAGCATCGCGCCGCAGATGGCGCCAAAGCCGAAGAAGCCGAGCATGATGCCGTAGGTGATCGCCGTGCCGTGGACATGGTCGCGCGCCACGAGGGGCAGGAGCGCCAGGATGACGATCGCCGTCAAGCCGAAGACGAAACTGCGGCACATGACCTTGAGAAGGTTCGGCGACATCAGCACATAGCGAAAGCCCGCCGACATCGCACTGCCGAACGGCTCGCGTGGCAGCGTATTGCGAGCGGGCGCGGTCTTCCACCGCCACAGGGTGATGATGAGCGCGAAGTAACAGAAGACATTGAAGAGGAACGCGAAGGCCGCACCGGCGGCCGCGACGATGACGCCGCCGATCGCCGGCCCGATACTGCGCATGAGGTTGTAGCTCATGCTGTTCAGCGCGACCGCACCCGGAAGGTGCTCGCGTGGCACGACATCGCCCATCGAGGCCTGCCATGACGGATTGTGGAGCGCGCCGCCGCAGCCGATCAGGAAGGTGAAGCAGAGCAAAAGCCATGGGGTCAATGCATTGCTGTAGGACAGGATCGCCAGCGTCGCCGAGACCGAGAGCATCAGCGTCTGCGCAATCAGCATGATCCGCCTGCGGTCGTAATTGTCAGCCAGCGCTCCGGCCGCAAGCGAGAAGATCATGACGGGCAGGGTGGTGGAGGACTGAACGAGCGCCACCATGCCATGTGATGTCGCGAGGCTGGTCATCAGCCACGCGGCACCGACGCCTTCGACCAATCCGCCGAGATTGGAGACGAGCGTTGCTGACCAGAGAGAGCGGAAAGTCTTCGACTGGAACGCGACGAGCGGAGAGGGTCTATTGGGCATGTCGGCTTTTCTTCGCAGGATTATCTTGCCCGGCGGCGCAGTGAGCTCGCTCAAAGCGTAGGCGCAGCCGAGTCGAGATCGAGCCTATAGTGATTTGCTAATTTCCGAAACGATTTTGGAATAATATTCTCGCCAATAAAGGCGGAATTCAGCAATCGCATGAATGAAGTCTCGGACGGCAAAGCTGCGAAGAACGGTTTTCACTCGAGCAACGTGCCAATTCGATCGGGGTCATTCTATCCGCCTTCCAATCCAATTGGGTAGCTCACCTAAATCTGCGGTAGATGCTAATATTCTAATTGCCGGCCTGAATGCCACCCTCGGGCCGGACAGTGCAGCGTCCGACGACTGCCCCCATCCTTTGTCGTCGGACGCACCCCTCAATATTGGCATCAGCTTTGAACGGCAGGTCGCTTTCCCCGAGAACTTGTCATCCACTCATTAGGTCAGTGCCGTGCAGTCGGGTAAGGGCTAATACTGCCCGTCCGCGGAATCAGCGTCTGCGGTCTTCTCAGGACTTTTGTCTCTGCCAGATTTGGGGCTTCGACCATTTGAGGTTCCGCCGGTATTGCTGTTCTTCCGGTCGACCATGGCGCGGAATTCGGCTTCCGGGACAGGCGGGCTGAAGTAATAACCCTGACTCTCCGAGCAACCGGCCTTGATGACCATGTCGAGTTGGGTCTGCGTCTCGACGCCCTCCGCGGTGGTCAGCATCTTGAGATTACGACCGAGCGTAGCGATGGACTGGACGATGGCAAAGCTGTCGGGCCGGTTTTCCAGATCGCGCACGAAACTGCGATCGATTTTCAATTTATCGAAGGGGAAGCGCTGCAGATAGTTCAGCGAAGAATAGCCGGTGCCGAAATCATCAAGCGCGATGGTCAAGCCGAGCGAACGCAGCCGGTTCAGTACCTCGATGTTCGCCGCATTGTCCCGCAAGAGCACCGACTCGGTGATTTCCAGCTCCAGCCGCCGTGCATCGAATTCCGTGAATTCCAGCACACTCTTGACCATATCGACCAAATCCGTCTGACGGAACTGAACCGGAGAGAGGTTGACCGAAACGCGCACGTCCTCGGGCCAGTTCAGGGCATCCTCGCATGCCCGTTGCAGCACCCATTTGCCGAGCGTATCGATGAAGCCGGTTTCCTCCGCCAGCGGGATGAATTCGGCCGGCGGGATCAGCCCGCGCTCGGGATGGCGCCAGCGCACCAGTGCTTCGCTGGCGACGATCTTGCGGGTCTTGTGCGAAATCTGCGGCTGATAGTGAATCTCGAATTGCCCAAGCTTGATGCCATGACGCATATCCGCCTCCAGATTGCGTCGGTTCTGGAGATCCTCCTCCATCTGCGGGGAGAAGATACGGTAGACTCCCTTACCATCGGCCTTGGCCTGGTATAGCGCCAGGTCGGCGTTCTTCATCAGTTGACCGGTATCACCGCCAGCGCGCGGTGCGACCGCGATGCCGATGCAGGTGCTGACAACGATCTCGTTGCCATCGACACGATAAGGCCGGCTGATGCTGGCAATGAGGCGTTCCGACAGATCGCGGGCGCTGTCGAGGGTGGAGTCCAGGCACCGATGCAGCACGGCGAATTCGTCACCGCCCAATCTCGCCACGATGTCATGTTGTGACGCGGTGTTGCGCAGCCGCCTGGCGACCTTGCGCAGCAACACGTCGCCCACCGGGTGGCCCAGCGTGTCGTTGACTTCCTTGAAGCGGTCGAGATCGAGATAGAGTATGGTGAATAACTGGCCGCCGGCCGCCAATGCGCGCAGTGCGTGGCTGACGCTTTCCCAGAACAGCAGCCGATTGGGCATATCAGTGAGTGCGTCGTGATGGGCCATGTGCACCACACGATCCTGCGCGCGATGACGCTCGCTGACATCCTCGAAAGTGCAGACCCAACCGCCTTCAGCCGTCGGCTCGTGCGATACGGCCAGCACCATGCCATTCGCGAGATGATGGATATGGTCGCTGAGCACCGCGATGTCATTCCGGACACGCGCCTTATCGCCAGCAACGCCGGGCGGCCCGCTGGTGGATAGTCCAGGAGGCAGTAATTCGGGCGCGATGAGGTCAGCCAAGGGGGTGCCGATCTTCGCCCGGACTTCGTCCAGACCGAACAGGGCCAGGAACCGGGGATTGTGCACGATGACGCGATATTGGTCGTCAAGCAGACAGAGACCGAGCGACATGGCTTCCATTGCCGCATCGAACCGTGCATTCTGGATTGCCAGGGTCTGCTCCTTGGCCTGCAGGATCTTCTGCGCCCGGCCCAGAAGACCATTGTGAATGAGCAGCAGCAGAATCAGCAGACAACCGCCGATGAGCATGCCGACGGTCACCCATGTCAGGGCCAGTTGCAGCGCGAGGAGGCCACGCCGGTCTTCGGCAATGCGCGCCGAATACCACATGTTGCTGTCGCTGGAGAGCCGCGCCAGCTTCGGATAGATCGGCTCCAGGATCGCAAGGATCCGCGCCGGTGTGCCAGGCACAGAAAGCTGGCTAAGCAGTGGGCGGGTCTGGTTGAGCGCCTCTTCGAGGTCGTCGAGGGTCTCGCCGATATGAGGGTTGGATTGTACGAACTTCTCGACCCCGTTGGATCGCAGGGTCTTGAGGCGATTGACGACGATATCGAAGCGCAGCCTGACTTCGTGTGCATCGACCTGGCCATCGTTCATGCCCATGGCACTGACGCGCTGTTCGAGCCTGGTGAACTCACTCGGAGCTTGGGCTATCGTCCAGGTGATGTTGCCCAGGCCGACATCTTGCAGGGCGGTCTGGCGCTGGAAAACCAAGGCGGAAATATAGATCGCCGAGGTGATGAAACCCAGGATCACAATGATCAGCGCTGTGCGGAGATAGCGCATGCGGCCCCGGGGCTATTTCACGGAGATTGCCTTGACCTGCCAGACGGCACGACCGTGATAGGGCTGTCCCTGCAGGATGGGGTTGCTGTCGAATGGATACATAACAAAGAACGGGCCCTGATCGTCGATAGGCATATATGCGCCATTGCGCTTGACGGCAAGGATCGTGCCGAACTTGGTAAAATCGCTGGTCGGGATATCGACGCTATAATCATTGAGGGCGATGACGGTGGCCGTCGCACCTTGGGCCTTGGCCTTTTCAAGCAACAGCGCCATTGGCACGCCTTCGAAGTTGACGACACCTTCGTTCCAGGGCGTCGAAGTCTTGATCGACACGAGGCCCATCGCCTCAAGCTGATTGCGATCGAAGGTCACCGAGCCCGAGGAACCGGTAATCGTCACTGACGGCACGTCCTGCGCCAGGGCGGGCGCGACGAACAAAGCAAGGACTGCAAAAATAACTGAGGCGAGAAGACGCATTGAGGGTCCGATGCTTTCGGGGTATGGGCCTTGCCCGTTCTATCTCCAGCCTGCACAACTGGCTGTTAAAGATCGGTTAAGTTCCACAGGGCGATGGAAACAAACTTAACAGCTCAAGATTTAGCGTAGCATTTGTCCGAACTCGCTGATCTATTTTCAGCTCGGTAAGATCCGGGTTACGTGCTACTGATCTGCACTTTTGCTATGAAGTCGACGGATGCCGATATGCATTTTCTCGGCAGCTTCGGCGGCTTTAAGGACGTTGCGATTTCATCTCCCCATCAATCATCCCCAAGACGTGCGGTGACCACACCAAAAAGTGACTGGCGCGACAGCACTTCTCCTTGCTACTCCTCGATAGTGAGCAAGTGCAACAAATTCATGATAGATACGGTCCCCGGCTTGCCCGCAACGGTTGGCGTTGCCAGCAAGAAAAATAGTTCAGCTTTTTGTTGAACTCATACGCTTTCCAACTGCGCCGCTCAATACAGAATGCGTCACGCCACCGGCTGCATAACTCCGAGTCGCTCGATTGGCGGGCGGCGATGATCTATTGCAGCAGGATCGCGCGGAAGTCGTTGACGTTCGTGCCAGTCGGGCCGCTCACAAAGAGATCGTCGATAGCGGCGAAGGCCGACCAGCTGTCGTTGCGCTGAAGGAAGTCGGCCGCATCCCTCTTTCGATCGGCAAGCCGGGCAACGGTGGTGCCATCGGCGAAGGCGCCGGCATTGTCCTCCGAGCCGTCGATGCCATCCGTGTCGGCGGCGAGCGCTGAGATGCCCTTCTGGCCGGAAATGGCGCAGGCGAAGGACAGGAGGAACTCGCTGTTGCGGCCACCTTTGCCCTTGCCCTTGATCGTTACTGTGGTTTCCCCGCCAGACAGAAGAAGCATGGGGTCTTGCGACGCCATACCTCGCTGCAGGATCTTGGCGACGATCGCCGCATGTTGGCGACCGACCTCCGATGCCTCGCCCTCGATAGCATCGGACAACACGATGGTCTCGACGCCGGCCTTGCGGGCGACATCGGCGGCCGCATCCAGCGCGATGGCCGCCGAAGCAACGAGCTTCACCTCGTTGCGAGCGAAACGAGGGTCGGAGGGTAGGGGCGGCTCATCGCTATTATCTGCGAGATGACGCATCACCGCGTCGGGCAAGTCGAGACCGTAATGTTCTATGATCGCAAGTGCATCTGCGCGGATCGTCTCGTCGGCGATGGTCGGGCCGGAGGCGACCAGGGCTGGGTTGTCGCCTGGGATATCGGAAACGACGAGGGAGATGACCCTTGCCGGATGGGCAAGGGCCGCCAGCCTCCCTCCCTTGATGCGCGAGACCTGCTTGCGAACGGCATTCATGGCGCCGATCGGTGCGCCGGAGGCAAGCAGGGCCCGATTGACGGCGATCTCGTCGGCAAGCGTGAGATCGCCTGCCGGCGCGGGCAACAGTGCCGAGCCGCCTCCGCAGATCAGGGCGACGACCAGATCGTCTTCCGTAAGACCATTTACCGCTGCCATCAACCGATCTGATGCATGCAGACCGCTTTCGTCCGGCACGGGATGCGCGGCCTCGAGAACCTCGATGCGCTCACACGGCACGGCATAGCCATAACGCGTGACGACGACACCGGAGAGCGGTGCGTCCCAAAGACGCTCGAAGGCACGCGCCATCTGCGCCGCCCCCTTGCCGGCACCGACCACCACCGTCCGGCCCTTCGGCTTTTCAGGCAGATGGGGAACCAGTGCCTTATCCGGATCGGCGGCTGCGACCGCCGCATAGAACAGCTTTTCCAGAAAGGCGCGGGGATCGGCGATATCAGGCATCGGATTTCTCACATGTTACGCGACGGGATGGTTCGCCATGCGCTCCAGCGCCTTGACGAGACCGGAATGGTCGAGCCCGCTATCGCCATTGGCGACGCATTGGTTGAAAAGCTCCTGCGTCGCCGCGGTGTTCGGCAGTGAGACGCCGAGCGCCTTGGCACCCTGCAGGGCGAGGTTCAAATCCTTCTGATGCAGCGAGATGCGGAATCCGGGTTCGAAAGTGCGCTTGATCATGCGCTCGCCATGCACTTCGAGGATGCGCGAGGAGGCAAAACCGCCCATCAGGGCCGAGCGCACGCGAGCCGGATCGGCGCCGGCCTTGGAGGCGAAGACAAGCGCCTCGGACACGGCCTCGATCGTCAATGCGACGATGATCTGGTTGGCGACCTTGGTAACCTGGCCATCGCCGCAATCGCCAACGAGGGTGATGTTCTTGCCCATCAGTTGGAAGAGGGGCAGCGCCCGCTCGAAACTGGCTTCGGAACCGCCGGCCATGATGGAAAGCGAGGCGTTCTTGGCGCCGACTTCGCCGCCGGAGACGGGCGCGTCGATATATTCGGCGCCGGTCTCGCGAATCTTTCTGGCGAATTCCTTGGTCTCGATCGGCGAGATCGAGCTCATGTCGATGACGAGCTTTCCCTTGGACAGTCCGTAGGCGACGCCGTTCTCGCCGAAGAGCACGTCCTTCACTTCAGGTGTATCCGGCAGCATCAGGATGATTGTGTCGACGGTTTCGGCAAGCTCCTTCGGCGTTTCGACGAATTGCAGACCGTTGTCGAGCAGCTCCTGGCGCGGCGGAATGGCAAACTTTGATGTGACGACGATGTGGCCGGCATTTTGCAGATGACGCGCCATGGGAGTACCCATGATGCCGAGGCCGATAAATCCGATATGTGCCATGCTGTTTAGCTCCTGATATTGAGAATGGCTGCGCTTTCGGCGTGGCGGCCTGCTGCGGCAAACCAGCCGAGCCCCGCCGCGGTCGTGGTGCGCGGCTTGTATTCGCAGCCGATCCAGCCGTCATAGCCGAGCGCATCAAGCGCTTCGAAGACAAAGGGGTAGGCGATCTCGCCGGTGCCCGGCTCATTGCGACCCGGATTGTCGGCGAGCTGCACATGGGCAATCCGTGCCTGATGCTTCCTAAAGGTGCCGATCAATTCGCCCTCGGTGCGCTGCTGATGATAGAGGTCGTACTGAATGAACAGGTTGTCGCTGCCGACCTCGGCGATGATCGAGGCTGCCTGGTCCGGCGCGTTGAGATAGAAGCCGGGAATGTCGAACCGGTTGATCGGCTCAATCAGTAGCCGGATCCCGTGCTTGCCGAGCTCTTCCGCCGCATATTTGAGGTTGACGATGAAGGTAGTCCGCAGCACCTCATCGGGCACGCCGGCTGGTGTGATACCTGAGAGGCAATTGATCTGGCTGCAGCCGAGGGTCGTCGCATAGTCGATAGCGGAAGCAACGCCGCGGCGGAATTCGTCGATACGATCGGGCAGGATCGCGATCCCGCGTTCGCCGCCGGCCCAGTTGCCGGCGGGCAGATTGTGCAGCACCTGGGTCAATCCATGACGATCGAGTTCGGCGCGCAGCGCTTCCTTGGCAAAATCGTAAGGAAACAGATATTCGACGCCCTCGAAGCCCGCCTTGGCGGCCAGCGCGAAACGATCCAGAAACGGTGCCTCGGTGAAGAGCATGGTGAGATTGGCCGCGAATTTCGGCATTGTGTTCCTCCTTTAGTCTAGCAATGCGAGGATCGCCGTCGGTGCGTCCTCGCCGCGCTCGGCAAGCTCCTCGAATTCGACTACGGCATTGATGTCGGCGCCCATGGCGATGTTGGTGACGCGCTCCAGAATGAATTCGATAACGACGGGAACCTGATGCTCCGCCATCAGCTGCTTTGCTGTCGTGAACGCTTCCTGGAACTCGTTCGGGCTGCGCACGCGTATCGCCTTGCAGCCGAGGCCTTCGGCAACGGCGACATGGTCGACGCCATAGCCGGGTTCGGCATTATCAGCGGCATTGATGTTCTCGAAGGCGAGGCTGACCTCGAAATCCATGTTGAAGCCGCGCTGGGCCTGGCGGATGAGGCCAAGATAGGAATTGTTCACGACCACATGCAGGTAAGGGAGCTTGTGCTGCGCGCCGACGGCCAGCTCCTCGATGAGGAACTGGAAGTCGTAGTCGCCCGACAGTGCGACGATCGGGCGGTCGGGATCTGCCGCCCGCACGCCAAGTGCTGCCGGCAGCGTCCAGCCGAGCGGGCCGGCCTGGCCGCAATTGATCCAGTTGCGCGGCTTGTACACGTGTAGGAACTGCGCGCCGGCGATCTGGCTAAGCCCGATGGTCGAGACATAGCATGTATCGCGATCGAAAGCCTTGTTCATCTCCTCGTAGACACGCTGTGGCTTCAGCGGCGTCTGGTCGAAATGCGTCTTGCGTAGCATGGTCCGCTTGCGCTCGCGGCACTCCTCGGCCCAGGCCGACCAGTCGCGCAGCTTGCCTTCGGTCTTCCATTCGGTCGCGACGTCGAGGAGGAGCTTCAGGGCGGCACCCGCGTCCGAGACGATGCCGAAATCAGGAGCAAAGACACGGCCGATCTGAGTCGGCTCGATATCGACATGAACGAAGGTTCGCCCTTCCGTATAGGTCGAAACATTTCCTGTATGGCGGTTCGCCCAGCGATTGCCGATGCCGAAGACGAAATCGGAGGCAAGCAGCGTCGCATTGCCGTAGCGATGCGAGGTCTGCAGCCCGCACATGCCGGCCATCAGGGGATGATCGTCCGGGATCGTCCCCCAGCCCATCAGCGTCGGGATGACCGGGACGCCTGTGATTTCGGCGAATTCGACGAGCAGGTCGGAAGCATCGGCATTGATGATGCCGCCGCCTGCGACGATCAGCGGCCGCTCGGCCGCGTTCAGCATGGCAAGCGCCTTTTCCGCCTGTGCCCGCGTCGCCGAGGGCTTGTAGGGGGCAAGCGGCGCATAGGTGTCGATATCGAACTCGATCTCGGCGAGCTGGACGTCAACGGGCAGATCGATGAGCACAGGGCCAGGGCGACCCGAGCGCATCGTGTGGAATGCCTTCTGGAAGACGTAAGGAACCAGCGCCGGTTCCATGACGGTCACGGCCCACTTGGTGACGGGGGCTGCGATCTTGGCGATATCGACGGCCTGGAAATCCTCCTTGTCCAGACGGGCGCGCGGCGCCTGGCCGGTAATGCAGAGGATCGGGATGGAATCGGCGGAAGCCGAATAAAGGCCGGTGATCATGTCGGTGCCGGCAGGTCCGGACGTTCCGATGCAGACACCGATATTGCCGGCGCGGGCGCGGGTGTAGCCCTCGGCCATATGGCTTGCGCCCTCGACATGGCGGGCAAGTACATGGCGGGTAGAACCACGTGCCTTCATTGCGGAATAGAAGGGGTTGATCGCAGCGCCGGGAACGCCGAAGGCGCAGTTGACGCCTTCCTTTTCCAGAACCAGCACTGCGGCATCGACTGCGCGCATCTTCGCCATGAGATTTCCTCCGTTTCTGGATCGAAGGTACCGCATGGGTGAACAAGCGCAATCTAAAAATGGAAATTAATCCCATCATATGGAAATAAACATTTTCAACGAATCTGGAACAATCGCGGCGAAGCGGATATGTCATGAAAGCCAAGCGGGTCGCGCCGAATTGCGCGGCATGCGTTTGGTCCAGAGCGAGTGTCATGGCGGAAAATCGGGAAAAGACGAGGGGCAGGCCGGGCCGGAAACCGGCAGGGAACGCGGCGGCTTCATCCGTCCAAGTGCTCGATCGCAGTCTGAAACTCTTGGAGTTGGTGGCGCAAGCCGACGGCGCGGTTTTGACCGATCTCGCTGACCGGTCGGCCATGGCGCCTTCCACCATCCACCGGCTACTGACGTCTCTTGCTCAGCACGGCATGGTGGCGCATGACGATGAGACCGGCGCATGGACGATCGGGGTGAAAGCCTTCGAGATCGGAACCGCCTACTTGCGCTTCCGCAAGCTCGGCACGATCAGCCGGCCCTTCCTCAAGCAGTTGATGGAGGCATCCGGCGAGACCGCCAATATCGCCATCGAGGAGGACGGTGACGTCGTCTTCATCTCGCAAGCGGAAAGCCACGCGCCGATGCGCGCCTTCTTCCGCCCTGGCCGCCGCGGGCCGATCCATGCATCGGGCATAGGCAAGGCAATCCTCTCCACCTGGGCGGACAGCGAGATAAAGACTTTGCTCCAGGAGCGTCCGTTGCAGCATTTCACCGACAAAACCCGCGACACTCTGCCTATGCTGCTCGCGGATATGGACGAGATCCGCTCGCGCGGCTGGTCGATCGACGATGAGGAACATACGCTCGGCATGCGATGCGTGGCGGCGCCGATCTTCGATGAATATGGCGAGGCTATCGCCGGAATTTCGATTTCAGGCCCGGCTGTGCGGTTGCCGGATGAAAGGGTTGCTGCGCTCGGCCCTGTCGTGCGGGCCGCAGCGGAAGAATTGACGAAGGCAATGGGTGGACGCTCGAAGCGGACCTGAACGTCTTCGCCGCCGTCTCTGCCGAGACGACGGCGTTGCCGGTCCGCCACATTTACTTGGTCAGGCGAGCTGCAGTTGTTCGCGTAGCGTCGTATCTGTCTTCTTACCCTTGGTCTTCATCGCCTTGCCGGCGACATAGACTTCGGCAACGCAACGGTCATCACCCATGGTCTGAAGGATAAAGAGCTCCTCCGCCAATGAGGTTGTCGTGCGCATGCGGAATTCCATGGCCGACTTGGCGCTGGAATCCAGCACGACGATATCGGCGTCCGCGCCCGCCTGCAGCGAGCCGATCCGCTTTTCGAGACCGAGCGCCAGGGCGTTGCCGCGCGTCATGCGATAGAAGGAGTTGAACGGCGTCAGCCGCTGCCCCTGCAAATGCAACACCTTGTAGGCTTCATCCACCGTTTCCAGCATGGAGAAACTGGTCCCGGCGCCGACATCGGTTGCGACCGACCAGCGCGCGCCAAGCCTGTCGAACTGTGCGGCGTTGAAAAGTCCCGAGCCGAGGAAGAGGTTCGAGGTCGGGCAGAAGACACCCACCGCGCCGATCTCCGCAAGCACCGCGACTTCCCGTTCGCTCATATGGATACAATGGCCGAGCAGCATGCGGTCGTTGAGCAGACCGTAGCGAGCATAGATATCCGTATAATCCTTGGCCTCGGGGTAGAGAGAGGTGGCAAAGGCGATCTCATCCCGATTTTCCGAGAGATGCGTCTGGACATAGCAGTCCGGATGCTCGGCGACGAGCGCCTTGCTCATTTCCATCTGCTCGGGCGTCGAGGTAATCGCAAAGCGAGGGCTGATGGCATAATGGACGCGTCCGCGGCCGTGCCACTTCGCAATCAGCCGCTTTGTTTCGTCATAGCCGCGCTGCGGCGTATCGCGCAGCGCCTCCGGCGCGTTGCGATCCATCATCACCTTACCGCCGATCATGCACATGCCGCGCGCTTGCGCCGCCGCGAAATAGGCATCGACGCTTTCCGGATGCACCGAACAATAGGCAACCGCCGTCGTCGTGCCGTTCGACAGGAGTTCGTCCATGAAGCGGTCGGCCACTTCGGCCGCATGGGCGGCGCGTGCAAACTTCTGTTCCTCGACGAAAATATAGGTATTCAGCCATTCGAGCAGCTGCGCGCCATAGGAGGCGATCGCCTGCGTCTGCGGGAAATGCAGGTGCGTGTCGATGAAGCCCGGCAGGATGAGGTTCGGGCGATGGTCCGCGATCCTGATGCCGGCGTCAGCCAGCTTTCTCACGTCGCCATAGGTGCCGATTTCCACGATCTTGCCGTCGCGGACGAAGACGGCGCCGTCCTCGATATAGCGATAGGAGGCGGTGTCATCTATGCCTTGCGGCTCGGCAAGGAAGGTCAGCACGCGACCACGGATTAGGACTTCGTTCATTGGGTCTTCTCCCCATTGATGGCACTTTCATACCAGGAGACGAGCAGGCGGCGCTCCTCGTCGGTTATGTGAGAGGCATTGGCGGGCGGCATGGCGTGGCTGCGGCCAGCCTGCAGGTAGATCTCGCGCGCATGGGCGGCGATATCGCGATCGGTCTCGAACATCACCCCCTTCGGCGGAGCCACGATGCCCTCCCAGCTCGGCTCCTTCGCATGGCACATGGAGCAGCGACCCATCACGGTATCGCGGACCTTTGGGAAATCCTGCGCCGTGATGAAGGGCTGCTGGATGGCGGAGATCTTCGTTGTGGGTTCGCCGGTCAGCATTTTCGGTACCGTGGAGAGCCACATGATGATGATGAACAGGATGACGGTGATCAGCCAGGTCCAAGTCGGGTTGCCGGCATTGGCGTGCCGGGTATTGAACCAGTGGCGGATGGTGACGCCCATCAGGAAGACGAGTGAGGCGATGATCCAGTTGAACTGCGTGCCGAAAGCCAGCGGATAGTGGTTCGACAGCATCAGGAACAGCACCGGCAGCGTCAGGTAGTTGTTGTGCGTCGACCGCTGCTTGGCGATCCTGCCGTATTTCGCATCTGGCGTACGGCCGGCAAGCAGGTCGGCAACCACGATCTTCTGGTTCGGGATGATGATGAAGAAGACATTGGCCGACATGATCGTCGCCGTGAAGGCGCCGAGATGCAGGAAGGCGGCGCGGCCGGTAAAGAGATGGGTATAGCCCCAAGCCACCGCTACCAGAATGAAATAGAGCGCCACCATCAGCCGGGTATTATCGTTGCCGAAGGGCGACTTGCAGATCAGGTCGTACAGGAGCCAGCCACCGGCGATCGAGCAGAGCGAAATGGCGATCGCCACCGGCTTGGAGACGTCAAGCACGGCCGGGTCGATCATGTAGAGATCGGCGCCGGCATAATAGACGAGACAGAGCATGCCGAAGCCCGACAGCCAGGTGACGTAGCTTTCCCATTTGAACCAGACGAGGTGGTCCGGCATGTTGGCCGGCGCCACCAGATACTTCTGGATATGGTAAAAGCCGCCGCCATGCACCTGCCACTCCTCGCCATAGGCGCCAGGCGGCAGGGCCGGATGTTTCTTGAGGCCGAGGTCGAGTGCCACGAAATAGAATGACGAGCCAATCCAGGCGATGGCGGTGATGACGTGCAGCCAGCGGACGGCGAATGTCAGCCAGTCCCAGGCGATGGCATATTCATACATGGGAACTCCTCCCGGCCTTCATGGGCCTGATCTTCACGGGACTGTTTGCCATCGGGTGATTTTCTCGAAAATCCCGGTGAATCCACCAACACTTTCAAAAAAATCTATAAGATGAACCCTGGTTTGTTCCGCGCGCCAATGTGGTAGAAGGAGCCATGTCCTATCTTGATAATGTCCGCGTCTTCGTTCGCGTGGTCGAACTCGGTACTCTCTCGGCAGCAGGCCGCGACCAGCGCGTCACGCCTGCGGTGGCGAGCAACCGCATCAAGGAGCTCGAGCGTCATCTTGGCGTGCGCCTCTTCAACCGCACCACGCGTAAGCTCTCGCCGACCGAACATGGCCGCGTTTTCTACGAAAAAGCGGTGAAGATCATCGAGGCGGTCAATGAGGCGGAAGCGGCGATCGCCGATCTTTCGCGAAATCCGAAGGGATCGCTGAGGATCACCGCGCCGCTCGGCATCGGCCGAAGGCTGATCGCCTCGGGCATTCCGGAGTTTCATGACAAATATCCGGATATCGAAGTACGCTTGCGCCTGTCGGACCACAATGTCGACATCCTCGCCGAAGGCGTCGACGTCGCCTTCAAGCTTGGCGTGCTGGAGGATTCGAACCTGCGCATGCGCGGTATCCTCAATTGCGAGCGGGTGCTTTGCGCATCACCTGCCTACCTTGCAAGTCGTGGCGTGCCGGCGAGCGCGGATGCGTTGATCGCCGACAAGCATGACTGTCTCTTGCTGCGCTATCCGGGATCGAAGGAATATTACTGGACGCTGATGACGGCGGAAGGTACTCGCAAGTTCGAGGTCGCAGGCCCTTATGACAGCGATGATGGCGATGTGCTGACCCAATGGGCGCTGGAAGACCGCGGCATCATCAACAAACCGCTGTTCGAGGTTAAAGCCTATCTGAGGGAAGGGCGATTGGTGGAGATCCTGAAGGAAAGTCCGCCAGCTCCGGTTCAGCTCGCCGCCATCTATCCGCACAAGCGTTTCCAGGATCCGAAGGTCCGCCTGATGATCGATTTCATGGCGGAGCGCTGTCAGCGGCTGATCGGCAAGCTGCTCGAGGACGAGCCAGTGGCCGCAGCCTCGTGAATCGAACGCGACAGATTGATCTCCACTTGGCTCAATTCAGTGAAATCACATATGACTATCGGTGGTCATATGGAGAGGCGGCATGAAGGAAATCCAGCTCAAGGATGCGAAGGCGAGGCTTTCGGCCGTGGTCGATCAAGCGGTGGCCGGTGAGCCGACCGTTATTACCCGCCATGGCCGGAAGGAAGCGGTGCTGGTTTCCTTCGAGGAATGGCAAAGGGTCTCCAAAGTACCTGATTTCCCCGATCTGCTTCTCGCCTTTCCCGGCGAGCCCGCCGATATTCCAGAGCGATCGCGAAAGCCCGCGCGTTCATTGCGTGAAAATGGCTTCTGATCTTGTATCTTCTGGATACCAATATCGTATCGGCCGATGCGCCGATCAAGCGCCAAGTCGGCGCTGAGGCATTCGCGGCCTGGCTGCGCGCCAATAGTGACCGGCTTTATCTTTCGGCCATCACCATCGCCGAGATCGAGGCAGGCATCGCCCGCATGGTTAGGATTGGGGCGACGACGAAAGCGGAGCACCTGCGCCGCTGGCTCGCCGCGGTGGAACATTTCTATGCCGGCCGTATCCTGCCCTTCGGAGTTGAGGAGGCGCAGCATGCTGGCCTGATGCTTGACCGGGCGCGTGCTCACGACCCCGGCTTCGAGGACATTGCCATCGCCGCCATCGCCGCTGCATGCGGCCTCACGGTTTTGACGGCCAATGAGCGGCATTTCGCGCCGCTCGGCGTGCCGGTCGCCAATCCCTTCAAGCAGTTGCCCGTTATCCGATAACAGGTTTTGTCGCGGCTAGCTGTGCCGCGGCCGTCCAAGTCAGCGCCGCTGTCATGATCTCGGCGGCGGCAAGCGTGGCGATGACCGTGGGACGCTTGTCTTTCACGGCCGTTCCGCCGATTGGGCAGACGAGGCGATCGAAAAGCTCATCGTGCCCGCTTTCGCGCGACAGCCAGTTGCGGAAAGTGGCGCGCTTCGTCTTGGAGCCGATCATGCCGACATAGGCTGCATCGTTACGTTTGAGCGCCTCGGCGGCAATCAGGAAATCGAGCGCGTGATCATGGGTGAGAATGACGAAGCTGCTGCCGGCCGGCGCATCGCGCACGACAGCCTCAGGCATGGCCGTGAGACAGGTTTCAATGCCTGGCACGGAGCTGGCGACAAGCTCTTCCTCTCGCGTATCGACAAGTACCACGCGTAATGGCGCGAGCGAAAGCGCCATGGCAAGCGCATCGCCGACATGACCGGCGCCGAAAACATAGACATGTGGGCGTGTGGCCATCTCGCGGTCGCTCCGAGCTATGAGATCATTCGCAAGCGCTGGACTGAGGGCGGTGAAGGCGAGGCCCACCCGACCGCCGCAGCATTGGCCGATCTCCGGGCCGAGCGGTACGTTCATCGGCTCCGCCGCAAGGCCGGAGCGCAATGCCCGTCGTGCCTGGTCGATCGCCATATATTCCAGTGTTCCGCCGCCGATCGTCGCAAAGATTGCCCGCTCCGAAACCAGCATCCAGGCATCCGCGTCGCGCGGCGCGGAGCCTGCGACCCCCGTCACCTCGACGAGAATCGATGCCGGTTCGCGGCGGAGAAAATCCCGGATATCTTCACGGGCGGCAGGCATGATCTTACTCCTTCTTCGCCGCCTTGAGACGCTCGATCGCCATCAGCACCCGTTCGGGTGTCGCCGGCGCGTCGAGACGCGGGCAGATCTTGTGGTCGGCGACGCTCGCCACGGCATCCGAAAGGGCATGCAAGACGGAGAGGCCGAGCGGCAGCGGCGGCTCGCCGACCGCCTTGGACCGATGGATCGTCGGCTCATGGGCCTCCGACCAATCGGTTAGGGCCACATTGAAAATCTTTGGCCGGTCGGATGCAAGCGGGATCTTGTAAGTCGAGGGCGCGTGCGTTCGAAGCCGCCCCTTGCCGTCCCACCAGAGCTCTTCCGTCGTCAGCCAGCCCATGCCCTGGATGAAGCCGCCTTCGACCTGGCCGATATCGATGGCTTTATTCAGTGAGCGGCCGGTATCGTGCAGGATATCGGTGCGTTCAACGACATATTCGCCGGTCAGCGTATCGATCGATACTTCCGAGCACGCCGCGCCATAGGCATAGTAGTAGAAGGCATGGCCGCGGCCCGCCTTGCGGTCCCAATGGATTTTCGGCGTCTTGTAGAAGCCGGCGGCCGAAAGCTGGACGCGGGCCATGTAGGCCTTCTTGACGAGATCGTCGAACGGCATTTCGATGTCGCCGATGCGCACCCGGTTGGGCAGGAAGAGAACCTGGTCAGGCGATACCTGATGGCTTTCCGCGGCAAAGGCGATCAGTCGCTCCTTGATCTGGCGTGCGGCGTTCTGGGCCGCCATGCCGTTGAGATCGGCACCCGAGGAGGCCGCGGTCGGTGAGGTGTTCGGCACCTTGGCCGTGGTCGTCGCGGTGATCTTCACCCGGTCGAGATCGATCTGGAATTCTTCCGCCACGACCTGCGCCACCTTCAGGTGCAAGCCTTGTCCCATCTCGGTGCCGCCATGGTTCATGTGCACGGAGCCATCGCTATAGACATGCACCAGCGCGCCGGCCTGGTTCGACTCCGTCTTGGTGAAGGAGATGCCGAATTTCACTGGAGTCAGCGCGATGCCGCGCTTGACGATGCGGCTCTTGGCATTGAACTCGGCGATCGCCTTGCGGCGTCCGGCATAGTCAGCGCTTTCCTCCAGTTCGGCGACGATGCGCTGAACGATGCAGTCCTCGACCTTCTGGTGGTAGGGGGTAAGGTTGCGCTCACCATCGACGCCCATCGCGTCATAGAAATTCAGTTTGCGAATTTCGAGCGGGTCCTTGCCGACGGCGAAGGCCACCTCGTCGATGACCCGTTCGGCGCCGACCATTCCCTGCGGACCGCCGAAGCCGCGAAAGGCCGTGTTGGAGACGGTATTGGTATAGAGCGGCGCCGATTTCGCATGAACATGCGGAAAGAAATAGGCATTGTCGCAGTGAAACAGCGCACGGTCGCCGACCGGACCGGACAGATCGGCTGAGAAGCCGGCGCGAAGCGCGAAGGTATAGTCGACGGCAAGGATGCGGCCTTCGTCGTCAAAGCCCACTTCGTAGTCGATGGCGAAATCATGCCGCTTACCGGTCGCGATCATGTCTTCGTCGCGGTCGAGCCGGATCTTGACGGCGCGCTTCAGCTTCTTGGCGGCGATGGCAGCGATCGCGGCGCATTGGTTCGCCTGGGTTTCCTTGCCGCCGAAGCCGCCACCCATGCGCCGAACCTCGATCGTAACAGCATTGCTCGGCACGCCAAGCGCATGGGCGACCATGTGCTGCGTCTCGCTCGGGCCTTGGGTGGAGCAATAGACAACCACCTCGTCGTCCTCACCGGGAACAGCGAGCGAGACTTGGCCTTCGAGATAGAAATGATCCTGGCCGCCGAGCCGCATTCGGCCTTTCACGCGCCGCGGAGCATTCGCAAGAGCGTCCGCCGGATCGCCACGCTTCAGCGTTAGCGGCGTGACGACCTGCTTATGAGAGGAAACATCCAGATCCCAGATGTCGATATCAGCAGGCAATTCCTCGTACTCGATCTTTGCCAGCCTTGCCGCGCGGCGCGCCTGCTCGCGCGTTTCGGCGATCACGCAAAAGATCGGCTGGCCATGAAACTCGACCTTGCCGGCGGCAAGCACGGGGTCATCATGCATATAGGAGGGCGAGATATCGTTGACGCCGGGCACATCCTCATGGGTGAGGACGGCAACGACGCCGGGGGCGGCCCGCACGGCTGAGAGATCGACGGATTTCAGGATGCCGTGCGCCACGGTGGACAGGCCGAGGCCGACGTGAAGCGTGCCCGTGGGTTCGGTGATGTCGTCGATATAGACGGCGGCACCGGAGACATGCTTGTGGGCGGAATCATGGCGCGGGCTGGAATGGACGCCGCCAATGATGGTTTCGGGTTTGAGATCGGGAGTGTGCTTGTTCATGTCTTACGCGGCCTCGTATCTCGATACCTGCGCCGGCGCCGCGATGGACGTCGTTTCCAGGTAGAAGCGCAGCAGCAGGTTTCTGGCAGCCAACGCGCGATATTCCGCCGTGGCGCGCATGTCGGTCAGTGGCGCGTAATCCTGGGCATATTTCTCCATTGCCGTCTCCACGGTCCTCTCGCTCCAGGGCTGGCCGAGCAGCGCTCTTTCGACGGCGAAGGCCCGTTTCGGCGTCGCGGCCATGCCGCCATAGGCGATCCGGATTTCGGCAACCGTGCCATCTTCGCCAAGTACCAGCCGGAAGGCGCCGAGCGTGGCGGTAATGTCCTCGTCCCGGCGCTTCGTCACCTTGTAGATGGCGAATTTCGCCGCGGCTGCAGGAACCGGAA
Source organism: Martinezella dioscoreae (assembly GCF_009176305.1). Taxonomy (GTDB): domain Bacteria; phylum Pseudomonadota; class Alphaproteobacteria; order Rhizobiales; family Rhizobiaceae; genus Rhizobium; species Rhizobium dioscoreae. The sequence goes on from NZ_BLAJ01000004.1 coordinate 185,752, forward strand.
TATGGATGGCTTCGACGAATTCGCCAGGCTGGCGGTCCTGTTTGCCATAGGCGATGAAGAAGTCTTCAAGCGCAATGGTGCGCCGAACGATGCCCTTGCGCAAGGTCAGCGACGCGTTGAGCGCAATCAACGCCGGTGGCGTATCGCCGATCGGCGAGCCGTTGGCGATGTTGCCGCCGATCGTGCCCATGTTGCGCACCTGCTGGCCGCCAATGCGGGTAATCAACGGCCCAAGCGCCGGGACATGCTGCGAAAGCGTCGCGAACGCCTCCGAATAGGTGACGCCGGCGCCGATGCTGAGCACGCCGTCTTTCACCACGATCGATTTCAACTCCTGCAGCCCGGCAATGAAGATGACCGGCGTGACGTCGCGCATGTGCTTGGTGACCCAGAGGCCGACATCGGTCGAGCCGGCCACCACGGTCGCCGTCGGCGATGCCTCCAGAACCGAGGCGAAATCATCAAGGTTCGCCGGCACGATCAGCCGATTTCGACCCTCGCCGATTTCGACGCGGACGCCATCGCGAAGGGCCTGCAGGCGCGCGATCATGGTTTCGCGTTCGATCAGCAGCGGGTCGTCTTGCGTACCGCCATATTGGGAGATGGAGCGGGCGGCGCGCAAGATCGGTTCATAGCCGGTGCAGCGACAGAGATTGCCCTGGAGCGCTGTTTCGATCTGTTGATCCGTGGGATTCGGCGTCTGCATCCAAAGTCCGTAGAGCGACATGACGAAACCAGGCGTGCAGAAGCCGCATTGCGAACCGTGAAAGTCGACCATCGCTTGCTGCACCGGATGCAGGTGTTCGTCGCTCGGGGCGAGATGCTCGACGGTGACCACATGACAGCCATCCAACGAACCGAGGAAGCGGATGCAGGCGTTGACGCTCTCATAGACGAGGCCACCCGCGGGCGTCAGCCGACCCACAAGCACCGTGCAGGCGCCGCAGTCGCCTTCGGCGCAGCCTTCCTTGGTGCCCTTCAGCGAACGGGAAAGGCGCAGCCAGTCGAGCAGCGTCTGGTCCGACGCCACGTCGGTAAGAATGATGTCCCAGCCGTTGAGAATGAAACGAAGTTCGGAGCGGATTTTCGTCGATGTCATTTTCAGCTCCCGCGGTAGGTGGAGTAGCTGTAAGGCGAGAGGAGCAGCGGCACATGGTAGTGCGCTTGTTCATCAGCGAGACCGAAGCGGATCGGAATGATGTCTAGAAACATCGGGCTCGCCGATGTGCGGCCAAGATAGTCACCGGCATGGAAGCGCAGCTCGTAGGTGCCGGCCTGCATGGTTTCGCCTGATAGCAGCGGCGCATCGCAGCGACCGTCGTCGTTGGTTTCGGTGGACGTCAGGAGGTGCAGTGCATCGCCCTCGATCCGGTAGAGTTCGATGCGCAAGCCTTCAGCAGGTTTGCCGAGCGCCGTATCCAGGACGTGGGTCGTGAGCCGTCCGGCTCCTGGCGAATGAGACTGCATATTCTTCTCCCGAACGTAGCGCTCCTTTCTCTACTATCCGCCAGGCTCATTCCCATGAAAAGCAGCTGTAACGTTCGAGACTTTCAAAATTTCCAAGGGGAATGGCACGCGTGATTTGCGGTTAGACATTGGATGTCGAAACGTTTGGAGGAGCGTTTCATACGATGTCGCGGCGGGATGGATGAATACGGCTTGCGCGCTTCGCATGCGCTGAGGCCGGGAAATACGTGCCGGTATCGCGATATGCATTTGATGAAAATGCAGATTTCCGTATTGCATGGCGGACGTGATGAGCACGCCGATGTTCGGCCGACCCTGATGGGTATCGGGTAGAGGCGCTTGCGGCAGGGGGAATCCGATGCCGCGGTCTTCGTGATCAGCGTCGGTAGTGATTGACCATGGAAATAGCCGCGGCATGGCGGCCGCCGGGTTGCCAGCCGCGCTCCGGTCGATTTCCGCTGTCCGCACAGCGGGTCAGGTATCAAACCCAAGCGAACATATCGTCGATCGAGGAAGAGATGACTTCGGAGAATGGAAACGGGAGACCCATGAATGAAAGTGATCGAAATTCAGCCGCTGGCGAGAGCCGCATTCGCGCCCTTTGGCGATGTCATCGAAATGGAGGGGGCTCAAAGTTTCCCCATCAACGCCGGGAAATGCGTTCGTTATCATGATCTCGCAAAGGTCGAAGCGATTGGTGAGGAGGCACGCACGATGATCAGTTGGCTGCGCGGCGAACCCTATGCGCTGCCGCTGGAACTGAAGATGGTCGAGCGGCACCCTCTCGGCAGCCAGGCCTTCGTGCCGCTGACCGGCAATCCGTTCCTCGTCGTTGCGGCGCCGGAGACGGACAATGGTCCGGGCGAGCCCATGGCTTTCCGAACCAGGCCCGGACAAGGCGTCAATATCTGGCGCAACGTCTGGCACGGCATCCTGACGCCCCTCGACGGCATCTCGGATTTCATCGTTGTGGATCGCGGTGGCAAAGGCGTCAATCTTGAGGAGCATTTCTATGACGAGGCGTTCCTGATCCGCTGATCGGATCTCGATCGGTGCAGACAAATAAGGGGCGCTGCGGTTGCAGCGCCCCTTATTTGTCAAAGTGGTTCCCGTTCCTCGCAATCTGCGGAACGCCAAAAGGCCGGGTCATTCCAGCGAACGACCCGGCCTTGAAATCATTCCGCCGTCAATCCGCGAAGAAGGCGAAGCGTACGACGAACAGGGCCGCGACGATCTGTGTTGCCGGATGCAGCATCGACCAGCGGCCGGTGAAGACTTTCACGGCCACATAGGTGATGAAGCCAAAAGCAAGACCATTGGCGATCGAGTAGGTGAAGGGCATCGCAAGCGCGGTGATTGCAGCGGGTGCCGCCTCGGTCAGGTCATCCCATTCTATTTCGGTCAGCTCGCGCATCATCAGGCCCGCGACATAGAGCAGCGCCGGAGCCGTCGCATAGGCTGGCACGGAAGCCGCGAGCGGCGAGAAGAAGAGGGCGGCGATGAAGAGGGCGGCGATGGTGATCGCGGTCAGACCCGTGCGACCACCGGCCTGGACGCCCGACGCGCTTTCGACGAAGGCCGTCGTGCTGCTCGTGCCCATCAGTGAGCCGGCGACGATGGCCGCGCTATCGGCAAGCAGAGCCCGGCTCAGCCTGTTCGGCTTTCCTTCCTGGATCAGGTTCGCCCGCTTGGCGATGCCGATCAGCGTCCCGGTGGCGTCGAAAACCTCGACAAGCACGAAGACGAGGATGATATGGACCAGGCCGCCATGGAGAGCGCCGACGATGTCGAGCTGCAAAAAGGTCGGCATGATCGACGGCGGCGCCGAAACAATGCCGTGGAACTCGCTGACGCCGAAGATCCAGGAGAGAATGGTGACGGCGAGAATACCGATGAGGATCGAACCTCTTATTTTCAGCGCATCGAGAACGGCGATGACGAAGAAGCCGAAGATCGCGAGAAGGGGGCCGGTCTGTTTGAGGTCGCCGAGGCCAATGAGGGTCGCCTTGTTGGCGACGACGATGCCGGCGCTCTTGAGCGCGATGATCGCCAGGAAGAGACCGATACCCGCGGCAATCGCGCTTCTGAGCGAATGCGGGATGCCGGCAATCAGCCAGCTGCGCACGCCGGTTACCGTCAACAGGACGAAAATACAGCCCGAAATGAAGACCGCGCCGAGCGCCTGCTGCCAGGTAAAGCCGAGAGCCGAAACCACGGTGAAGGCGAAGAAGGCATTGAGCCCCATGCCCGGTGCCATGCCGATCGGCCAATTGGCGACGAGGCCCATGACGATCGAACCCAGCGCGGCTGCGAGACAGGTGGCGACAAAGACCGCGTTGCGATCCATGCCGGTCGTCGACAGAATGTCGGGATTGACGAAGATGATATAGGACATCGTCAGGAACGTCGTCACGCCGGCGATGAGTTCGGTGCGCGCGGACGTGCCGTGCTCACTCAATTTGAAAAGTCGTTCAAGCATTGTTCCTCCCTAAGCGTTCCCGACGCTCGTCAAATCATGGGGCTTGTCCCGCATCTCCTCCAGATGCTGGCGCGAGAAGCGGTTTTCGACGCTTCGTGGCGAGGGGAGATTGTGCGCTTTAAATGGCTTTGCGCGCTAGAGCCGGATTTCCCTGCAATTGGCGAAAGACATTCTAATTTTTCAAGCTATTTCGGCGCGAATTTCTTCTGGGTTGGGCACCGTAACGGAGTGGTCGAACCCACCTCTTCGTCCTGCACAATCGCTCGATGTAGTTGGGCAGAAAGATATGCACGATATTTACAGTGGCAAGGTGACAAAGCCAAACTATTTCCATCAGATGGCGAAACCGCGAAGGTTACACGGACGGCGGCCATGGAGGAGTGCGGCGAGCCTCCATATCTAAAATGGAGGTCGACCGAAGGTTTGAATTCCAATCGGAACGAAGCGCCTGATCATGATTGTCCGGCGCGATATCGATCGGCGATGTTCCTGCAGGCGCGGATGGTCAGCGCCATCACGGTCAGCGTGGTGCCGGCAATGCCGCTGCCCGGAAAGGCGGAAGCATCCGTCACGAGCAGGTTGGGGATATCCCAGCTCTGGTTATGGGCATTGAGGACGGAGTCGTTGTTCGATGCCCCCATGCGCGCGCCGCCGGTTTCATGGATTGCGGCGCCCATGCACATGGTCTTGCGGAACCATCTGCGGAACATGAAGCGGCTGAACGGATCGGCATCGCGGAAGGCGCCACGGCCCATTTCCCTAAGACCGGTGGGCGAGCCGATGAATTCCAGCTCGCCGCCGACGCCGCGCACCATGTCGATCAATACCTCTTCCTGACGGCGCAGCAAGGCATGTTCCTCCTCGCCCATGACGCATCGAATATGGGGCACCGGAATTCCCCAGGCATCCCTGCGCCCTGCATCGAGCGTGATGCGATTGTCGGCATAGGGCAGCATACGGCCGAAGCCGAAGAAGGCCAGTCGTGAAGGCTCGTCATCCGGTGTCGGCGCCCGACCGATGCTTCCCTGATAGTCGAAATCGCCGCGGCCTGTGTCGCCCTCTCCAAAGCGCGGTACGAAAATGCCGCCGGATGGATTGTAGAAGGGATCGACAGGCGCTGAATCATCGGTCGCCCATCCTTTCGCCTTGGAGAAAGAGCCGAAGGCAAGGCATGGAAGCTGATCCATGAAATAGCGCCCGAGCGCACCCGAGCTGTTGGCGAGCCCATGGGGGTGGCGAGCCGTGGCCGAATTGAGAAGCAGCCGGACGCTTTCAATCGGCGATGCGGAGAGCACGACGAGGGCAGCGCGCGCGGCCTCGACCTTGCCGGTCGCGCGGTCGATGAACTCGGCACCCGTCGCCCGGCCGCCGGCATCGTCGGTGGTGATACGCCGCACGATGGCGTCATGGCGGATGGTCAGCCGTCCTGTCGCCAACGCCTCGCGCAGCGGCTTCGGCGTCCGTTCGGCATCGGGCGCGATATAGCGCCAGGAAACGACATGCCGCTTCGGCCAGCGTCCTTCGACTTCCGTCTTGAAGATTTCTTCGGCCGGGGTCAGTTTCGCCGGATGGGCGTAGACGCCGTCGGGCAATGTCTCCACGCCATCCTCATTGCCATAGAGACCAAGGCTTGCTTCGACCTCGGCATAATAGGGCGCGAGCTCGTCGTAGGAAACCGGCCAGTCGACGCCCTTGCCCGTCTTCGAGCGGATCTTGAAATCATCATCCGTCCAGCGCAGCAGCACCCGGCCGAAGCTGTGCAGACGGCCGCCGCCCTGGCGGCCGCGTATCCACAGGAATGGCGCATCCTTGGGGGTCGTATAAGGGTTCTTGCGATCGTTGACGAAGAAATGGCTGAAGCGCTCGGTAAAGAAGGCGGCGCGCGCCTGGATCGGCTGGCCCTTCAGCGTGGCGCGGGCGCGCTCCCAGATATTGATGCTGCTGGCCGGCGCCTTCTTGCGGTTCGGATCGAAATCCTTCTGGGTCACCGCCGGGCCGGCCTCGAGCAGCAGCACCGACAGCCCTTGGGCAGTCAATTCCTTGGCGGCGAAGGAGCCAGCGGCGCCGGAGCCGATCACCAGCGCGTCATAGACAGTCTGAGACATGGATAATTTCCGTATGCTGTGGAAGTGGTCTTAGAGGCGGGCGCCGTCAGCGCCGAAGAGGGAGGCCTTGGCGATATCGAGGCCGGGCGTGATCGCCGCACCCGGCTGGAGCGCGGCATCTCCCATGACGCGGTAGGAGAGGCTTCGGCCCGCCCAGTCGAACCACAGCACGGTATCGGCGCCCATCGGCTCGACGACCGAGACAGTGCCCGGAAGGGTAGGCCAACCCACGTCCGCGCCATTCGGCGCGATATGCTCCGGCCGGATGCCAAGCGTGGCGGGACCTGCGTTGACGGCGCTGAGGAAAGGGTAGCCGGCGAGGGGGATCGCAAGTCCGTTGCTTTCGAAGACCGGCGCGTCCGCCTTCGAAATGATCTCGCCCTCGATGAAGTTCATCGCCGGCGCCCCTATGAAGCCGGCGACGAAGAGATTGGCCGGGCGATGGTAGATCTCGGAAGGGCTGGCGAGCTGCTGGATCACGCCGTCCTTCATGATGGCGATGCGATCGGCAAGCGTCAGCGCCTCGACCTGATCATGCGTGACATAGATCATCGTGTTGCCGAGGCTCTGATGCAGCTTCTTGATCTCGACGCGCAGCTCGTTGCGCAGCTTGGCGTCGAGATTGGATAGCGGTTCGTCGAACAGGAAAACATTGACCTCACGCACAAGGGCGCGGCCGATCGCGACGCGCTGGCGCTGGCCGCCCGATAATTCCGAGGGTCGGCGGTCGAGCAGTTTGTCGAGGTGGAGAAGCGACGTCGTGCGGGCGATGCGCGCCTCGATCTCGGCCTTGGGAAGACCCGCCACGCGCAGGCCGAAGGAGAGATTCTTGCGCACCGACATGCGGGGATAGAGCGCATAGGATTGGAAGACCATGCCGATGCCGCGATCCTTCGGCTCGGCCCAGGTGACATTCTTGTCCGAGATCCAGATCTCGCCGTCGCGGATGTCTTGCAGGCCGGCGATCGAGTTGAGCAGGGTCGACTTTCCGCAGCCGGAAGGGCCGAGCAGCACGAGAAATTCGCGCGGAGCGATGTCGATCGACAGCTTGTCGATGACGGTGTGATCACCATAGGCGATCTTGAGATCCTTGACCGAGACGGCAGGCTGCATGGCATTACCCCTTGACGGCGCCGGCGGCGACACCACGCAGGAACCAGCGGCCGGAGAAGAAATAGATGGCGAGCGGGACGACGGCGGTCAGAATGGTGGCAGCCATGTTCACATTGTAGGCGCGCTCGCCCATGGTGGTGTTGACGATGTTGTTGAGCTGCACCGTCATCGGCAGGTTGTCGCGTCCGGCGAAGACCAGGCCGATCAGGAAGTCGTTCCAGATTCCGGTGAACTGGAAGATCGAGGCGACGACGATCATCGGCACCGACATGGGCAGCATGATCTCGATGAAGATCCGCCAGAAGCCGGCGCCGTCGACGCGAGCCGCTTTGCAGAGCTCCTCGGGAATGGCGACGAAATAGTTGCGAAACAGCAGCGTCACCAGCGGCAGGCCGAAGATCACGTGGACGAGGACCACGCCTGCCACTGAGTTATAAAGGCTGAGGTTGGCGAGCAGCCGCACCAGCGGATAGAGGAAGATCTGGTAGGGGATGAGGCCGCCGGCCATCAGAAGGCCGAATAGCAGGTTCGAGCCCCTCGGCCGCCAGAAGGACAGGGCATAACCGTTGATCGCGCCAATGAAGACGGAAATCGCGACTGCCGGCACCGTGATCCTGACCGAATTCCAGAAGCCGATGCGCACACCCAGACATTGGGTGCCCATGCAGGCTCCCGACCACGCTGTCTTCCAGGCGGTGAAATCGATGGTATCGGGGAAGGCGAAGATGCGACCCTGGCGGATCTCTTCCATCGTCTTTAGCGAGGTGACGAGCATCGTATAAAGCGGCAGCAGGAAGAAGAGCGCGGACAGGATGAGGAAGGCATAGAGCCCGATCTGGCCTGCCGTGAGCCGTGATGGCTTGGGACCACGGGGATGAAGAGCCGCCATCAATGTGCTCCCCTTCTTCTGGCGCGCATATGGAGCGCGTAGCGAAACGGAGCGACGGCCATGACGACCGAAAGCACGAGCACGGTGGCGCCGGCGCTCGCAAGGCCGAGGTTTTGGCGTTCGAAGAGATTATCCATGATGAATTTTGCCGGCACCTCGGTCGAATAGCCAGGGCCCCCACCAGTCTGCGCGACGATGAGGTCATAGGTCTTGATCACGCCCATGGAGAGCAGCATGCCCGATGCGGCAAGCGCCGGCCCAAGCTGCGGCAGGATGATCGAGGCATAGATGCGCCAGACCGGAATGCCATCGATCTGGGCGGCTTTCCATTGCTCCTCGCCAATCCCGCGCATGCCTGACAGTGCGATGACCATGACGAGACCGGCTCCCTGCCAGACACCGGCGAAGACCACCGTATAGATCGCCATGTCGCGATTGACGATCCAGTCGAAGACGAAGCTCTGCCAGCCGAGCGCCCTGACGGTCGCCTGAATGCCGAAGGTCGGGTTCAGCATCCACTGCCAGATGAGGCCGGTAACCACGAAGGACATGGCATAGGGGTAGAGGAAGATGGTGCGAAAGAGGCTTTCGAAACGAACCTTGCGATCGAGGGCCGCGGCGAGCACGAAGCCGAGAACAAGGCAGCCGGCGACGTAGAGAACGCCGAAGATCAGCACGTTTTCCAGGGATGCGAGCCATCGCGATGTCCGGAACAGCTTGGCATATTGGGCAAAGCCGACATAGTTGGACGAGGGGAAAATGGTCGAATCCGTAAAGGACAGGCGCACCGACCAGACCATGGTGCCGATATAGACGACGATCGCGGCAATCCATGTCGGCAGCAGGGCAAAGGTCGCAGCAAGGGGTCGTCTGCGCTTGGTTTGCATAGGCAAACTTTCTCAAAAGGATGGGCGGAGCCGATCGACCGGAATTCGAGGATCGGCTCGCTGGAAGGCTATTCGAAGATCGCGAAGAACTTCTCCGCGCCTGAGGCGCTGTCCTCGGACGGATTGGTCCAGAACTCGTCAACGAAGTCGTTGAGTGCGCCGGCCTGCTGCGGCGAAAGGATCAGCGCCTGATCCGGCACGATCTTGCCGGCTCTCATCAGCTCAAGGCCTTTTTGCGCGCAGGTATCGAGCTTGGACTTGTCGACGTCGGTGCGCATCGGCACCGAGCCCTTCTTCAGCGAGAATTCGACCTGCACGGTCGGATCCATGGCGACCTCCGCAAGCAGGGTCTGGCCCTTTTGCGCGGCCGCATCGACGATCTTTGGGAAGGAGAAGGAATCGGCGACGTAGACCATGCCCGGCGATTGCGGCACGAGCATGCAGCCATAATCCTTGCCCAGTTCCTTGCCGGCTGCAACGAATTCACCCTTGGCCCAATCGCCCATGAATTGCACGCCCGCCTTGCCGGTGATGACCATGGCGGTCGCGTCGTTCCAGTTGCGGCCCGCAGCCCCCTCGTCGACATAGGCGCGAAGCTTGCCGAGAATATCGAGCGTCTTCTTCACGCCCTCGACGGATGTATCGCCCTTGTCCTTGTTTGCATAGATCTTGAGGAAGCCGTCGATGCCGACCTGGGTCAGCAGGATCATGTTGAAGACCTTGGATTCCTGCCAGGATTGGCCGCCCCAGGCGACGGGCTGAATGCCGGCTGCCTTGAGCTTATCGAGTGCCGAGAAGAATTCATCCCAGCTCTTCGGCTCGCCGGTGAGGCCAGCCTTGGCGAAGGCATCCTTGGAATAGAACACCCAGCTCTCGCCATGGGCGCCGGTCGGGGAGAGGTAGACCTTGCCGTTATAGGTGATGAGATCGTAGATCGATTTCGGCAGGACGTCGGCCCATTTGCCGGCTTTCGCCACATCGTCGATCGGGTTCATAAGCCCCTGATTGACGAAATCGGCATTGGCAAGGCCGAGCACGGCCTGTTTTGCGGTCGGCGGATCGCCGGCGACCAGACGGTTCTGGAAAGCGGCATCGGCCGCGCCGAAACCGGCGATGGAAGAGTCTTTCCAGGTGCCGCCGCGCTTTTCGAACTCCTGCTTGACGACGCTGAGGGCGGCGGCTTCGCTGCCTGATGTCCAGGAGGTCATCACCTCGGCCTGCGGCTTGTCTTCCGCATGGGCAGGAATGGAAGCCGTAACGAGCGCGGCTCCCATCAGTAGCATTTTCACTATGTCTTTCATCGTTCCACCTCTTCAGGAAAGCCCTCTTGGCGGGGCTATTCGTTTTCGGATCGTTGGTATCAGCGATAAATCGGCAAGAGCGCCTGTCTGACCAGCGTCAGGCCGTTGGCGATATCGCCGACCGGATCGGGCGCGGCATCCAGCTCGAGTATCGCCCAGCCTTCATAGCCGCAGTCGCGCAGCAGCCTGGCCCAGCCCGGCCAGTCGACCCGGCCGAGACCGAAGCCGCAGAAATAGGGGCGATGGCGATCATGGATATGCTCGTCGATGACCGTATCGGCCGGCATCGGGCCAAGCGCATCCTTCCAATGGGCGATGATGACGCGCTCATGGTGACGATCGACAAGCTGCAGCGGATCGGAGCCGGCAACGATGATATGCGCCGTATCCGGGCACATATGCACGTAGGCGGGATCGGTCAGCAGCATCAGCAGATCGACGTCGCGCGCTGCCGCGAAAATCGAATGCGCCTCGGTGTGGAGAGCGAGCCGCACACCCTTGGCGTAGAGAGCGGCGCCGAGGCGATTGAGGAAATCGGCAATCTTGCGCGCCTGCTCGAAATCGAAGAACCGTACCGGCTGAGCGCCGAGCGTCTGGCGAAGCGGCGCGCCGATGACCATGATATCGCTGCCGCATGCCTTGAGGAATTCGGCATATTTTTCTGCCTTATCGATGATGGCGGCCTGGGCGGAGGCCTCGGTGAAATCGCCGGCGGCTTCGAGTTCCGCGAAGAAGCCGCTCGCAAGCGTCAGGCCACGCCTGGAAAGCTCTGCGGCGAAGTTCTCGACCGAACCATAGGTCTTCGTCGCATCCTGCCAGTTGAAGGGCGAGAAGGTCAGTTCCACGCCGGTGACGCCGGAGGCTTGCACGGCATCCAGTATCTTGTCCCAGAAGGCACGTGGCTCATTGCGCGATAGCGCGATGATGCCGTCATAATCCCCTACGCCCCAAAATCCGGGGTGGAAAAAGGTGACGAGATCGACACCAAAACGCAGCCGTTCCGCAGAGTTCATGAGATTATCCGTTCTTAAGACATGGAAGATCGCTCGCGGAACCACGATCCACGGCAAATAATCCATAATGATTTCAATGCACTGCAAGTGGCAAACGTTTGCCGTGCCTAGATAGTAGACAAGTCGTTTTTATATGCAAGCGATTTTTGGCAAACGTTTGCTAAATGATAAGCTTTGCCGTAGCATCCCGCGCGACAGGCATTGGGGAGGACGCCAAAAAGTGAAGAATAACAAGGATCTGCCAGCAGAAGAGCATTCCGGCCCTTTGATGGCCGACGTCGCTCGGCTGGCAGGCGTCGCGATCTCGACGGTGAGCCGGGCGCTTGCCAATCCCGGTCGCGTCAACGAGAAGACCCGCGCCAAGATCGATGCCGCCGCCAAGCAGCTCGGCTATACGCCCAATGCCATGGCGAGGGGGCTTCGTGTCGGCAAGTCCAACGTCGTCATGATCATTCTGCCGGGCTCGCTTTATTACGGTGTCTCGCAGGTCATTCCTCTGGTCCTGCAGGGGATAAATCGATCGTTGAGCCAGAACGGCTATCACCTGATGATTGCCAACCTCGATCGCGACGAGGCTTCCGAGCGCCATATCCTCGATCTGGCTTTCGGCGGCACGGTGCGTGGCGCCATCATCCTCTCCTCGGATCTACCGGTCCATGGTGGTCGGTCACTGAAGGATTCGGCCCTGCCGATCGTGTCGCTTTTGTTCGATATGAGCCACGCGGCCCTGCCGAGCGTCGTGACCAATGATCGGCAGGCCGTTCGCGAGGCCACGGCCGAATTGCTTGCTCTTGGCCACCGCCGTTTCCTTTATCTTGCCGGCCCTGAGGGCAATTATCACGATAGAGAACGCTATCTGGGCGCCGTTGAAGCGCTTGCCGCCGCGGGTCTGCCGGAGACCGCGATCGTCAGGTCCGGCGGCAGCCTCGACTATCAGCATGGTTTCCAGATCGGCGTCGCCGCGGCGGCGGAATTTGCCGATCTCATCTTGAAGCCGACGGCCGTCATTGCCACGAGCGACGACATGGCGATTTCCTTCATGAGTTGCGTTCAACGCATGGGCTGGAAAATTCCGACAGATCTTTCCATCGTATCCTTCGACGGCGCTCCGGTCTGCGAATATTCGCTGCCGCCATTATCGACCATCGAACAGCCGGTGGAGGAAATGGGCCAGATGGCCGTGAGCTTGCTGATGGAGCGGATCGATGCGCCGGATAAGGCAACGGCCCTGCGTCATGTCATCGAAAGCAAGCTCATTCGGCGCGAGAGCTTTGGTCCGGCGCCGTCAAATGGTTAGGAACGGCATTGCATCGCTATCATCAGTGCCTCCATCCCGTCCGAGCGACGACCGGAACAGTCTCGGCGTCGTTCCCGTCCGCCGTTTGAAGATGTCGTAGAACCGGCTGCTGGACCCGAAGCCGCAGTCATAGGCGACCTGAAGGATCGGGCTGTTGGTTTCTGCGAGCTGCTGCATCGCCCGGGCCAGGCGATAGCGCGTCAGATATTCGTTGACGGAGATGCCCAATACGCTGCGGAATAGCTTGTTGGCCGTGCTGGGATGGATGCCGGCGAGCCCTGCCAGCATTGGCAGGCTTACCGGTTCGCAATAACGGGTATGAATAAGGTCCGTCAATGTTTCGGTGCGCTGCACGGCGATGCCGACGGCCGGTACCGAGCGCCGTTGGGCGTAATCACGGTTGTCGTCGGGAGCATCGAGAACGAAACGCCGTATTCTGACCTTGACCTCGTCGAGGATCAGCCGACGCCGAGCCATGTCGCCATGCTCCCAATCGGCCACCCATTGCGCCAGGAGCATCGCGTCGGCGGGGTAGGGGCGGCTGTCGGCCGAAAACCGTCCCTGCATGATCGACTGCCGTACGCTACGCTCGATCGGCAAACTCAGGAAGTCGACGAGCGGAAGATAGATGCAGATGAGTGGCGCACCAGGGGTGACCGTAATCGTCCTATGCGGAATGGCGGCCCAGAACAGCACCAGTCGCCCCGCTTCGGCCTGCTCCTGCCTCCCATTGAAGATATAGGTCATCTGCCCTTCCATGAGGAAGTTCAGCTCGACATGGTCGTGCCAATGCGCAGCGCTCATGGCATCGGCGATGTGCCGCTCGATCAGAAAGCCGCCGGCGGATGTGATGAGAGCTTCGCGCTCGACGGAATGGCTGGGTTTCGGCATGGGACCTATCTGGTGGCGCGAATCCGGGAATAATTTCATTGATAGCAGGAGGAAATTCCGAATTGAAAGAGGCATTGAGGCTCAAAGCTATTCCAAGCGGAGATCCCTTCATGCCAAAGATCTGCCTGATCGGTGCCGGCAGCACCGTCTTTGCCCAGAATATTCTGGGCGACGTCCTTTCCAGTCAAACGGGTGGCGATTACGTCATCAGCCTCTTCGACATCGATCCGGAGCGCCTGAAAACATCCGAAATCGTTGCCCGCCGGCTCTGCGAGGCGCTTCATCTCGACAAGGTGCGCGTCGAGGCGTCGCTTGATCGCCGACAAGCGCTGAAAGGTTCGGATTTCGTCATCCTGATGATGCAGGTCGGCGGCTATAAGCCGGCCACGGTGACTGACTTCGAGATCCCGAAACGGCACGGTCTCCGGCAGACCATAGCCGATACGCTCGGGATCGGTGGTATTTTCCGCGGGCTTCGCACCATTCCTGTTCTCGAAGAAATCTGCCGTGACATGGAAGACGTGTGCCCCGACGCCCTGCTGATGCAATACGTCAACCCGATGGCGATCAATTGCTGGGCGATCAAGGAGATCGCGCCCCACATCCGCACCGTCGGGCTTTGCCACAGCGTGCAGCACACGGCCACCCATCTTGCCGATTGCCTCGGCGAGGATGTCGCCGATATCAACTATCTCTCGGCCGGCATCAACCATGTCGCCTTCTTTCTCAAATATGAAAAGCTGCACGCCGACGGCAGCCGCGAGGACCTCTATCCGCGTCTGCGCGCTCTGGCCGAAGAAGGACGCATTCCAGCTGACGATCGGGTGCGTTTCGACGTTCTAAAAAGACTTGGCTACTTCGTCACGGAATCGAGCGAGCATTTCTCGGAATATACATCCTGGTATATCAAGGAAGGCCGTAGCGATCTGATAGAGCGGCTCAATATTCCCCTGGATGAATATATCCGCCGTTGCGAGGTCCAGATCGCCGACTGGCACGAGTTGCGTCGCGACCTTGAAGGCGGCAAGCCGATCGATGTCTGCCGGAGCAACGAATACGCGGCCGGCATCATTCACGCGGCAGTCACCGGGCAGCCCGCGCTGATCTACGGAAATGTCCCGAACAATGGACTGATCCAAAATCTGCCTGACGAGTGTATTGTCGAAGTTCCATGCCATGTCGATCACAACGGCATTCAGCCGATGCGCATCGGGCGGATACCTTCGCAGCTCGCCGCCGTCATGCGCTTAAGCGTTTCCGTGCAGGAGCTGACGGCCGAAGCGGCAGTGACGAAGAAGCGAGATCGCATCTATCAGGCGGCCCTACTTGATCCGCACACCTCGGCGGAACTGTCACCCGATCAAATATGGACGCTTGTCGACGATATGATCGAGCAGCACGGCAGTCTTTTGCCCGCCTACCACTAGCCCATCACGTCTTCAGCGAAGGTAATTCCCAAGCGCGGTCTCCTCAACAGAGGAGGCCGCGCGTTTGCATTTTTGGTCTGAGGTGATCACAGGAATAAATCAAAAAAGATCAAAATTCTGATTGACATTGATCTTATTGGGTGGAAGTTTGAGCGAAATAGAAGCAATTGCGAAAGAGGAACCTTCGTTGAGTCAGGCCGGTGGGGTGAAAGTCGATCGTCTCGATGCTATTCGCAGTCATCTCTATGCGAACGGATTTTCGACCATCCAGGCGCTCGCGGACGCCATCGGCGCGTCCCTGGCAACGGTGCGCAGGGACCTGCAGGTGCTCGAACGGGAAGGCGCCATCGACCGGGTACATGGCGGCGCTCGCATCGCCGAGGGCTCCTCGGTGGAGCTTGCCTTTCAGGAGCGAGCCAAGCGGCATTTGTCGGCCAAGCGTGCAATTGCAACAGCTGCCTACGATTTGCTGAGCCCGCGCACGGCGATCTTTCTCGACGCCGGAACCACCGTCTTGCAGCTCGCGCGTCTTATCCGCCTCAACCCGATCCCACTTCGCATCTTCACCAATGGCCTGACCGTGGCGCAGGAATTCCTTAATATTCCCAATCTGGACGTCGTCTTGCTCGGTGGCCAGCTTCGCAGCGAAAATGCTTCGCTCGTCGGGCCGCAGGCCGAAGCGATGCTTGAGAGCATCTGGTTCGATCAACTCTTTCTCGGCGCGAGCGCCATCAGCCCGGATGGCGCGATCTATAGTGTCGACAGCGCCGAAGCGAGCCTCAATAAATGCATGCTCAGCCGCTCGGCGCACCGTTTCGTGCTCGCCGATTCCTCCAAATTCGGCACGATGGCGACCTATAAGGTCGCTCCCCTGAGTGCCGCCAAGGTGATAACCGATGCGGGTCTTTCCGCCCATTGGCGCGGCGAACTCGTCAACCTCGGCGTCGAGATGACAATCGCGGATCTCGGAGCGCCGGAATGAGCGACGAGCTGATCCTCGGCATCGATGGCGGCGGCAGCAAGGTGCTGGTCGCGCTCGCTGATAGAGCCGGCAACGTACTCCAGATGACGCGGAGCGGCGGCGTCAATCCGATGGACAATCCGAACTGGCGGCGCGAGCTGGATCTTGCCCTGCGCCCCTTCCTGGAGCGGGAGCAGCCGGCCGCCGTCGCCGCCGCGCTGCCGGCCTATGGTGAGGTCGCCCACTTGTCGGAACGGCAGCGCGAGTCTATAGAGACCAGCTTCCCCAAGGCCAAGCGGCATATTCTCAACGATGTCGACGCGGCTCATCTCGGCGCCTTCGCCGGAAAGCCCGGTATTCTGATCCTGTCCGGAACGGGTTCCATGGCCTGGGCACGCAACAGCGCTGGCGCATCTGCGCGCGTCGGCGGATGGGGCGATGTCATCGGCGACGAGGGCAGCAGCTATTGGATCGGGCGGGCAGCTCTCAGCCTCGTCAGTCAGAGTCTCGACGGGCGGGCAGGTCCGACCACGCTGGCGAAGGCCATGTTCGAATTCCTGAGCCTCGACAGCATCGACCCGGTCAATGCGCTGGGAGGATGGGTGAGCGAACTCGAAAACCCTCGCGCCGAGATCGCTGCCCTCTCAGTTCTCGTCGATCGCGTTGCGCGCGCTGGTGACGCAGCAGCCAAACGACTGATCGATCAGGCCGCATCCGAACTGGCAAAGCATATCGACGCCATAGCGCCGCATTGCGATCCGTCGGCAGACTGGACCCATGCCGGCGGAACATTTGCAAGCCGCGCCCTGCTAACCGCGCTCGAGCGGCGCATCGGTCGCCCGGCCGTGAGCCCGAAGCTTCCTCCCATCGGCGGCGCCCTCCTGGCGGCCGCCCGACTCCTCGACTGGCCGGTGGATGACGGCTGGATCACGCAAATCGCCGCAACGGCAAAGACCGCGGCGGTGCATTCAGGTGAAGCAGACCTCAATAACAAGGAAAGAAGGGAACATGCGTAAATTTACTTTGCCATTCGTCGCTCTGGCGGCGCTCGTTGCCGCCGTTCCGGCTCTCGCTCAGGATGCGAAACCGCTTGCCGGTCAATCGATCACAGTGCTGATGCCTTCGCCACAGGCGCCCAACATTCCCGGCGACTTCGAAGCCGAGACCGGCATTCACGTCAATATGCAGACACTCTCGTGGGACGATATCCGCCCCAAGCTCGTCACCTCGCTGATCGCGGGAACAGCGCCGGCCGATGTCACCGAATTCGATTGGTCATGGACCGGCCAGTTCAGCGCCGCGGACTGGTATCTGCCGCTCAACGACGTGATCGACGCCGATACGGTCAAGGATATCGGTGTCTCCAAGATCTTCACGGTCAACGGCAATCTGCTCGGCGTGCCCTATACCAACGACTTCCGCGTCATGCTGATCAACAAGAAGCATTTCGCCGACGCGGGCATCACGACAATGCCGAGGACACTCGACGAACTTGTCGCCGCCGCCAAGCAGATCAAGGAAAAGAAGATCGCGACCTATCCGATCGGCCTGCCGCTTTCGGCGACCGAAGGCGCGTCCACAAGCTGGTACCTGCTAACCAAGGCCTTCGGCGGCGAACTGTTCGACAAGGATTTCAAGCCGCTTTTCGTCTCGAAGGATTCGGCCGGCTACAAGGCACTCGCCTTCGAGCTGATGCTGCTGAAGGAGGGGCTCGTCGATCCGGCGTCGACCGGCCTCAAGGACAGCCAGATCAATGAGAGCATGTTTGCCCAGGGCGTCACGAGCATCATGATCTCGGGCGAGCCGGGCAGGATCGGTCAGATGAACGATCCCAAGCAGTCGAAAGTGGCCGGTCAGATCGAGGCGATCCTGGTGCCAACCGCAAGCGGCGAGACCCGCAGCTTCGGCCTTCCCGAAGCACTCGCGATTCCCCGCGTTTCACAAAATAGGGACGCCGCCATCGCCTTCGTCAAATGGTTCACCAGCAAGGACTTCCAGAAGAAGAACGCGGCCAATGGCGCATTGCCGACCCGCACCTCGGCATTGTCCGAGCTCAACGCCGCCGGCCAGCTGCTGAGTGGCGATACGCTGGTCGCGCAATCGAAGACCGTCGAGCCGCTGTTCCCGCAGGGTACGCCTCCTTGGTATCCGGAATTCTCCAGCGCGGTAAATACAGCCATCAATAGCGCGGCGAAGGGCCAGGTCACCGTCGATCAGGCCATGCAGAACATCGCCGAAGCGGCAAAGCAGGCATCGGCGCAATGACAATCGCAGTCTCTGCCGATGGCAGGAGCAGGCGTGGTGCCGGCGTCAAGGCCGACACCATGCTGGGTATCCTGCTTGTCTCGCCGATCCTGATCACGATGGCGGCCCTTGTTTTCTACCCGATCGGAAGAACGGTGTGGGACAGCCTGCACAGGGTCAATCCGATGCAGGCGGGAACACCTTTCGTCGGGCTGGAGAACTACACCCGCATGTTCTCCGACGCGGCGCTTGGTACGACATGGATCAACACATTTCTCTATGTCGTGCTTGCGGTCATCGCTGAAACGGTGTTCGGCGTGCTGGCTGCCGCTCTCATCAATCAGGTCAAGGTTGGACGGCAATGGCTGCTCGCGGCTGTCGTCCTGCCCTGGGCGTTGCCCGGTGTCGTCAACGCGGTGATCTGGCTCTGGATCTATCAGCCCGGCGCGGGATTGCTGAATGGCATTCTATCGGCCGTGGGGTTGCCATTTGAAAACCACGTCTGGTTCAACGATCGCACCAGCGCCATCATCGCCGTCACGGTGGTTCACGTCTGGCGCATGATGCCCCTCACCGTCGTCATCGTGCTGGCCGCCATGCAGAGCATTCCCGCTCATCTCTATGAGGCCGCGCGCATCGATGGTGCAACGCGCACGCAGATGTTCGCCTTGGTCACGCTTCCGCTGGTGCGCAGCGCCATTGCCGTTGCCATGACCAACGCGACCGTCAATGCATTCAACCTCTTCGATGAGGCCTGGGTCTTGGCGGGTTCCAGCCTCGAGACGCGACCGGTTCTCGTCCAGATCTATCTCGAGACCTTCCAGAACCTGCGTTTCTCTTACGGCATGGCCTTGTCTCTCGTGATCACGTTGGTCTCGCTGCTGGTTTCGCTCGTCTATGTCCTGCGGGTCTATCGCAACACCAGGTTTGATTGATGAAACAGAGCCTTTCCTATCGTTTGCTGATCTGGGCCGGTGTCGCGGTTCTCCTGATCTGGTCGCTCGGGCCGATCTACTGGACGCTTGCAAGCTCCATCACTCCGACCGAGGACTTTTCGGCTAGACCGATCCATTTCTTTCCGCAGCATTTCACGCTGGACCATTTCTCCCGCCTCTTCGGCATCGATATTGCCAGGATCGGCGGAGTTCAGGTCTGGTCGCAGTTTCGCGCGGCACTGATCAACAGCATCGTCACCTCGGTGGCCGCGACGCTTCTTTGCGTGGCGATATCGGCCCTCGGCGCCTATGCCTTCACGCGGATCCAGTTTCCTGGTCGTGGTTTTTTGTTTGCAGCTGTGGTCGCGACACTGGCAATCCCCGGCTACGCGGTGCTGATCCCACTTTACCGGATCATGATCAGCCTTCATTTGGTCGACACCTATGTCGGCGTGGCATTGATCTATGTGTCGGCCTATCTGCCTTTGTCCCTGTGGTTGCTGCGCAGCGTCTTCGAGGCATTGCCGATCGCGCTTGAGGAGGCGGCACAGCTCGATGGCGCGGGCAGGCTCTACATCTTCTTCAACATCGTCCTGCCGCTTGCCGGTCCCGGCCTGACGGCGGCGGCCATCCTAACCTTTCTTGGCGCATGGGGGCAGTATCTCGTCCCGCTCATCTTCTCGCCGCAGGCGACGAAGCCCCTGACGGTGCTGATCCCGGAATTCGTCACCAAGAACTTCATCGACTATGGGCTGATCACGGCAAGCGGATCGATCGCCATCATCATTCCCGCCCTGGTCGTCATCTTTCTCAATCGATACCTCGTCAGCGGTCTGCTGGCAGGATCGGTCAAGTAAATCGGAGCTGATATGAATACGACGGAAAAGGTGATCTTCGAACAATTCCCTTATTGGGAAAAGGCGATCGGACCGGTCTCCGCCCCGCATGATGCCGAACTGACGGTTTTTCTGGGCTGCGGCACATCCTACAATCTTGCTTTATCGCTTGCGGCTCACGCCAATCTTGCCGGCTATCCGGCGATTGCCGTACCGGGTGCGGAATGGCTGAACCGGCCAGCCGCCGTCTGGCCACGCTGGCGGAAGGCCCATCTGGTGGCCCTTTCGCGCAGCGGCGAAACGACGGAAACCGTTGCCGCCGCCAAGGCAAGCCGCAAGGCCGGCGTTTTCGTCACCGCCATAACGGTCGAGCCCGAAAGCTCGCTTGCCAAGAACTGCGACCGGCTGATCGAAGCGGCGACCCACGGCGATGAGGGCATCGTCATGACGGTTTCGGCGAGCCTGATGCTGCTTCTGGGCATGCAGATGGTCGGCATGGAGATCCCGCCATCGATCGCCCAATCGGCACGCCGCCTGGCTGATCAGCTCGACGCGGCTCTTCCGAAGATCATCAAAGGTCGCTCGCATTTCGTCTTCCTCGGCAGCGGATCGCTCTACGGCATTGCCTTGGAGGGGGCGCTGAAGCTGATGGAAATGAGCCAGATCGTCACCCAGGGCTTCCATCCGCTCGAATACCGCCATGGTCCGATCAGCCTCGTCGATGAAAATACCGCTGTTGTCATGCTTTACAGCGCCGATCAGAAGGTCGCGGAAGCCCTGCTGATCGAGGAGTTGCGGCAAAAGGGAGCGACTGTCATCGGCTTTGGCGGTCCAGGCGATCTGGAACTGACTGTCGATTGCGATCCGGCACTCGTGAGCCTCTACGTGCTGCCGGCTCTGCAGATCCTTGGAGAAAGGGCAGCACAGTCGAAGGGTGTCGATACGGTATCGCCCCGTCATCTGACCAAGGTTGTGATGCTCGGATGAACGCCTCCTTCGAGCACAATCGCGGCATCGCGCTGAAGAAGCTTCTCGGCGGTCGCGTCAAGACACTGCCGCACGGCATCACCTCCGTTTGCTCCGCGCATCCGCTCGTTATCGAGGCGGCGCTCAAGCGTGCGGCTTCGGAAGGGGCGGTCGCGCTGATCGAAGCGACCTGCAATCAGGTCAATCAGGACGGCGGCTATACCGGGATGACACCCCGCGATTTCCGCCGTTTCGTCGAGGAAATCGCCGTCGCGGTCGGCCTTCCCATCGATCGCCTCATCCTGGGCGGCGACCATCTTGGGCCGAACCCGTGGAGGAAGCTTCCCGCGGAGGAAGCAATGGCGAAGGCCGAAGCGATGATTGCCACCTATATCGAGGCGGGCTTCGAAAAGATCCATCTCGATACCTCGATGGGCTGCGCGGGCGAGCCCGTCGCCTTGGCTGACGAACTGACGGCGGAACGTGCCGCGCGGCTCGCCCGCGTGGCGGAAGAGGCCGCTCGTCGCTCCGGCCTCCGACCACCGGTCTATATTATCGGAACCGAGGTCCCGCCGCCGGGCGGCGCCACCCACGCCCTCGACGAGCTTGAGGTGACGCGAGCAGAGGCGGCGATAAACACGCTGGCGGTGCATCGTGCCGCCTTCGCCAGGGCCGGTGTCGAAGGCGCTCTGGAGCGGGTGATCGCCATCGTCGTCCAGCCCGGCGTCGAGTTCGGCAATGCCAATGTCGTCCTTTACAGACCCGATCGCGCGGATGGCTTGATTGGCGCTCTCGACCAAATGCCCGGCTTGCTCTTTGAGGCGCATTCCACGGACTATCAGCCCGGGGACGCGCTCGCCGCCCTCGTGCAGGGCGGTTTTGCGATCCTCAAGGTCGGCCCGGGCCTGACCTTTGCCTTGCGGGAGGCGCTCTATGGCCTCGATGCCATCGCATCGGTTCTCGCCGGAAGGGCTCCGCCTGATGCGATCTATACGACAATGGAGGCCCTCATGCTCGAAAATCCAGGTCACTGGAATTCCCATTATGGCGGCTCGACCGAGGAACAGCGCCTGCAGCGCCATTTCAGCTATAGCGATCGCATCCGCTACTATTGGCCGAACGAGAAGGCGGCCGCGGCAGTCGAGACCCTGTTCGCGCGCTTCGAAGGCGATATTCCGGAAACGCTCATCAGCCAGTATCTCGGCCGGGTCTATCCGGCAGTGGTCGCAAGGAGGGTTCCGCCTCGGGCGCGCGATCTCTGCATCGCCGCTATCGATGCGGCCCTGGAACCCTATTCCGCGGCCACGCTCGCATAGTCGCCCTAGCGCGCTTTCCGGCCATGGCGGTCGGCAAAGGCGTTGGCGATCAGACACACGCTTTTCTAACTGGAGATCATAATGGCATCGGTCAGCGTGACGAGTGTCCGCAAGAGCTACGGTCACTTCGAAGTTCTGCATGGAGTGGATATCGATATCGAGGATGGCGAATTCGTCATTCTTGTCGGCCCTTCGGGCTGCGGAAAATCGACGCTTCTTCGCATGATCGCCGGACTGGAGGAGATCAGTGGCGGTGAGGTCGCGATCGGCGGTCGGGTGGTCAACGATGTCGAAGCCAAGAGCCGCGACATCGCCATGGTGTTCCAATCCTACGCGCTTTATCCGCATATGACCGTCGAGGCGAATATGGGCTTTTCGCTTCGGCTGGCCAAGGCACCGAAGGAAGAGATCCGGCAGCGCGTGCGCGATGCGGCGCAGATCCTCGGCTTGGAAAACCTGCTCGAGCGCTATCCGCGCAATCTGTCCGGCGGTCAGCGCCAACGCGTTGCCATGGGCCGCGCGATCGTGCGTCAGCCACAGGTATTTCTCTTCGACGAACCGCTGTCCAATCTGGACGCCAAGCTGCGCGTGCAGATGCGCTCGGAAATCAAGCAACTGCACCAACGTTTACGCACGACCACGATCTACGTTACCCATGACCAGATCGAAGCCATGACGATGGCGGACCGGATCGTCGTCATGCGCGACGGCTATGTCGAGCAGATCGGCTCGCCTCTGGAACTGTACGACCGACCCGCCAACCTGTTCGTTGCTGGCTTCATCGGTTCCCCGGGGATGAATCTCATCCGCGGCACGATCAGCAGCGCTGGCCCGCTGGAATTCCTCGCCGATGGCGGAGCGCGCCTTCCATTGCCTGCAGGGCTCGACGTCACGCGTGGCGCGGAGGTTGTCTACGGCATGCGGCCCGAAAACATTGCCATGGGCGAGGGCGGCATCGATGCGGAAGTCGTGGTGGTGGAGCCGACCGGAGCGGAGACCCTGATTGTTTGCCGTATCGGGTCCGACGATCTCGTCATAGCGCTGCGCGAGCGGGTGGCCACGCAGGCTGGCGGCCGTCTTTCGTTGATACCTGATCTTGGAAGGCTGCATCTTTTCGACGCGGCGACCGGCCGGCGGCTGGAGTAAGCTCATTCGCCATTGCTCGCCGCCACCGGCCTGAAGATCGGTTGCATCGCGGCATCCGAGGACAGGTAATACAAGTCGGTAGCGGGAAGACCTTGGTTTCAGTCCGCAGCCAGCCAGGCTTTGATCCCTGTGAGGCTATGAAACTCGTCGACCGCACGCACTCTTCTTCCGGGTAGCACAAGAGCTGCCATCTCCGCCAGGGCTCGACCCGGCCCCAGTTCGAGGATCGTCGTGACGCCACGTTCGGCCATGGCTTCGATCACGCCTGCCCAATCGATCCTTTCGGCCAATTGCCGCGCGAGCCCTCCGCGGGCGCGTTGCGGATCAACGACAAGCGTGGCAGTGGTGGCGGTCATGAGGCGCAGCGCCGGACGGCTCATGGCTACCGAGGCAAGGGCTTTATCAAACGGTGCCACCGCACCGGCGAGCCGCGGTGTATGGGAGGCGACATGCACTGGCATCGGCGCGGCGCGTGCCGCGCCTTCTTCCAACGCGGCGGCGCATAACGCATCGATCGATTGTCTGGCGCCGCCGAGGATGAACAGGAGATCGGGGTTCACGATGGCGATTGCGCAGCCGAAACGATCGGCAAGCTCCTGCACCGCCGCCATTGGCAAACCACGCACATAGCCAAGTCCGTCGTCCGGGCCGCCGGCGGCGTCCATTTCCCGCGCCCGCTGATCGACCAGCCTCAAAGTGTCCATGGGTGACCAGATCCCAGCCACCCCCCACGCCGCCATTTCACCGACGCTGTAGCCAGCCACCATTGTTTCGCTTGGCGCTCCGGCCGGAAAAAGGACGCGAGCAATCGCAAGCGCACGTATCACGCACAGGATCTGACCTTCGCGGTTCGCATGCAACGCGGCTTCGGGTGCGGTCCGGCAGAAGTCCGTTGGATGCGCCCCAAGCACCGCGGCCGCGGCCTCGAAGATGAGCTGCGCGTCGGGTTCCGCTGCCAGCAGCCGGAACATTTCCCGGCTCTGGTGGCCTTGGCCCGAACACAGCAGCGCGAGGGTCACGATTCCAACACCTCGGTAAACAATGCCATCGCAAGGAGATCGGCGCAACCGCCCGGGCTGAGGTTGCGCGCCACGAACGCCTCGTGAACGGCCTTGGCATCCCATCGCCAACTCGCGCGTCCGACCCCGCCGTCCGCCAGGAAGGCGCTGGTCTTGTCACGCGCGAAATTCAACCCTTCCGGGCCGGCACGATAAAGCAGATTGCTGTCGTCGACTACCGCGATCAGGGCCATGCAGGCATGAACCCTCGCGGCTTCCTCGTTACCCATGGCCAGGCGCCGCCCTTCGGCAAGCGCGGGGCGGGCGACATCGTAGACGGATGGCATGCCGGCGGCAGCCTCGGCCCGCGCGCCGCCGACCTGGTAGCGTCGCGCCACCACGCTGCCGTGAGTGTCGTGCTCCGGCGCATGGTTAAGGATGTCACGTCCCCAACGCTGTGCGACAAGGGTGCCGAGCGGCGCCTGCCAGGCGCGGTTCGCCGCCAGGCCGGCCGCCGCCGCCAGAAGGCCAAGGCCGAAGATGGCGCCGCGATGGGTGTTTACTCCGCCGGTCGCATCCCTCATTGCCTTTTCCGCCTCAATGCCGATTTGCCGCAGGCGATCCATGCCGGCGTTCATCGCGCCCGCCTCCGCAAGCGCGACGAAGAACGGCTCCAGCGTCCGAGCGCTCAGGCGCAGAAGATCCGCGTCCATGTCGGCGTGAGCGCCGTTGTCGATGTGGCTGACCAATCCGGGCTTGGGCCAGGTTTCCACCTCCAGGACGAGCGCTTGGGCGGCATGCCGTCCAATCAGCGCGGGATCGCGATGCTTGACGGCGACGGGACATGGTTCGGCCAGCAATGGAAACGTCATGCGAAGAGCGCCTCCCGCGCAATAAGGGCCGATCCAGTATGGGATTTAACCAGGAGTTCCGGGTTTTCCGACAGCCATTCCCGCCACTGAACGGCCGTGCCGTAGGGCGTGATCAATTCCGCGTCGATCCGCATGGGCGCGTGTTCGGCAACATCGGTCAGTAAAGCCGTCACTCGCCTTGCATCTGCGTCCGAGCGACACTCGACCAGAAGATCGAGATCGGAAGTATCGGCCAGATAGGAAAGGCCGGTCAGGTATTGCCAAGCCAGACTTCCGAAACAGCGACAAGAGGGGGCTGACTCCAGAAGCGCGCCAATGGCCTGACACCATTGCGCCGGCGCCGCGGGCAGCGCGTCCCTCAATAGAGGAGGAGGTGCCGTCCGCATCACGGCAGCTGGCGGGCATGCGAGAGCGAGCCGTTTGCGCCCCATGCCTGGAGGAAGGGGCAGCCCCAAGGGTACGATATCCGCCGCGTCGCCGCAGGTCCGACGACGGAAGATTGCTGGTCGTCTCAGTTCCGCCCATGCCAGCAGATCGGGCTCCATTTCGTCCTGGACTTGTCCCTGCAGCAAGCCCAGCCATGCTTCGGAGCGCACATAAACAAGATTGTGACGGCGGAGGGCGGCGACATCAACCATGGAGCAAAGCCAGCCGTTCTACTTCGGCCGCGATCATGGCGGCCTTCGGCCGACCGCCGCGATCCGCGCCCCATTGCGCGCGCGGATCGAGCGAAATGGGCTTGGCGAGAAGCGCGGCGAGCTGGGCGTTCAAAGAGGACGCCGGATCCCATACTTCCGCTATGGCGCCGGTTGCGAGAAGATTATCGAGGCCGGGCGCGAAGACGGGGGTTGTGTCGGCCTTTTCTTTCAGCGTGGCAAGCGGCAGCTTGGTCACCCGGGCCATGGATGGCAGGTCCATGACTTCGGGCCAGGCGGTGGGCAGGGCTGCCAGCGATCCGCAAGCCAGTGCCGTGGCAATGAAGGCGCCGGCAGCGCTGCCACCATAGAGAAGGCCGATCGTGCGGTGTCCCGCATGCTCAGCCTGCCACAGCGCCTTTGCCAAATGCGCCAGCGCCTCGCTGAGACCCAGCAGTTCGTCACGCCGGCTCATGCGTTGACTGCCGGAGTCGACCAGGAATAACAGGGGTGAACTGTCCGGCCGCCGGGCGACTGACAGGATATGCCCGGCCAGCGCTATCGCTTCATCGACGCCCGGATAGGTCTTGTCGGCAATGCCGATCAGGTCGATCCGGTTTTGTCGGTCCAACCGGCCCCAGCCGGTAACAAGCCCATCCGCCAGCGTCATCTCATGGCCGGCGGGAAAGAGTGAGGACAGGATGTCAGCGAGCTGCATCGGCGCTCTCCCGATGGATATTGGCCGTGGTGAGGAAAGTCCCGATGTCCCGCTCCGGTATTTGCTCGGGGTCGTCGATCTGCAGCCGCGCCCATATCTCGGTAGCATCATGGGCATTGCCGAAATGGCGCAATCGATGTTCGAGCCGCGTCTGTTCCGCTTGCAGTACCGTCGGGTCTAAAGTGGCTGGCCGTTGCAGCGCGGCAATCGCGCCGGCGCGGAAGGCGGCGATATCGTCCTCGACGAAGACATCGGCCCCGCCGATCAGGTAGCGATGCTTGCCGCCCATGGTTCGCCAAACGAGCGCCCGATCGCGCGAGTCGAATTCTTCCACGCCCTTGTTCGTCTCGATGACCTCCGGCCCGGACACGGATAGACGACCCTGCTCGGAGATGACGAGTGCCGAGCAGCAGCCGGCAATCAGGCTGCCGCCGCCATAGCAGCCCGCCCGGCCGCCAAGAAGACCGATGACGCGCGCGCCCTCGGACCGTGCCTCCAGCACGGCGCGCATGATCTCGGAGATCGCCAATTCACCGGCGTTGGCTTCTTGGAGGCGCACGCCGCCCGTGTCGAAGAGAATGACGATATCCCGCCGCATCTTAGCCGAGGCATGCAGCAGGCCTGTCAGCTTGGCGCCGTGCACCTCGCCGATGGCACCGCCCATGAAGCGCCCTTCCTGGGCGGCTACCAGTACCGGGCGACCGTCAATGCGGCCGGCTCCGACGATGATGCCATCGTCGAACTGCCGGGGCAAATCGAAGAGTGAGAGGTGAGGGCTCGTCTCCCGCCGTTCCGGGCCTAGGAATTCGGTGAAGCTGCCGGCATCGAGCAGATGCAGCAGCCGGCCACGGGCGGAGTCTTCATACCAGCTTCGGCGCGGCGTGCGAGGATCGGTCATTCTGGCTTCTCCATCAGCCGCACACCCTGGGCGAGGCGCAGCGCCACCATATCCGGCCGGGCGCCGCCGTCATTGATCGTGATGCGCAGGCCGCCGGCGGCGGAGCGTGCCGCGAAATCTTCGGTAACCGCTGCCCACAGCTCGGCGAAACCATGGGCCGGCGTCGCGATCTCGATGACGCAAAGGTCCGGCGCCTCTCGCCGTTCAAGCAATACTTCGAGGTTGCCCGACGCGACGACGCCCACCAAGGCGAGGGCGCGGGTCCCGCCAGTCTGCGTCGATTTCAATTCGTAAAGCAGATTTTCCATAGGGATGGCCTACCAATTGCGGAACCGGGAAGGCGGCCTGTAGAGGCCGCCAGAGGCGAGCATCAGATCCTTGATGGAATGCGCGGCCAGTAGACTGCGATCGGCATCCAGGGGATCAATTCCAAGGTCTTCGGGACGCTGGATGACTTTGCGCTGACGTAAGTGCTCCACCATCTTGCGGTCTCGGGCGCGACCGACTTCGGTGTAACCGGCCACGCCGCGGACCGCCTGTTCCCGCTCGTCCCTGTCGCGACACAACAGCAGATTGGCGATCCCCTCTTCGGTCACGATATGGGTCACGTCATCACCGTAAACCATCACGGGAGCCAGATCGAGCTGTAGCTTGTCGGCCAGATCCAGGGCGGCCAGACGCTCGACGAACATCGGCACCATGCCATCGCCGAAGGTTTCGCCGATCTGGACGACCAGTTTGCGGCCCCGGCGCAGGGCAGGGGTGGCAGCGGAGGGATCGGCTTCCCGGCCGGCGCGCAGCCAGGCCTCGCTCGGATGGCGCCGGCCCCGTGCGTCCGATCCCATATTGGGGGCGCCGCCGAAACCCGCGACCCTGCTGCCGGTCACGGTCGAACTGTTGCCGGCAAGGTCGATCTGCAAGGTCGAGCCGATGAACATGTCGCAGGCATAGAGTCCGGCGGTCTGGCAAAAGGCGCGGTTGGAACGTAGCGAGCCGTCAGGCCCGGTGAAAAAAATGTCGGGGCGAGCCCGCATATAGTCTTCCATACCCACTTCGGAGCCGAAGGAATGGATCTGCTCCACCCATCCGGCTTCGATGGCGGGGATCAAGGTGGGATGAGGGTTCAGTGCCCAATGCGTGCAGACCTTGCCCTTCAATCCCAGCCGCTCACCGTAAGTCGGCAGCAGCAGCTCGATGGCCGCCGTATTGAAGCCGATGCCATGGTTCAGGCGGCGCACGCCATAGGGCATATAGAGCCCCTTGATCGCCAGCATCGCGGTCAGGATTTGCGTTTCGGTAATCGCCGCCGGATCGCGGGTGAACAGTGGCTCCACATAGAAGGGTCGCTTGGCATCCACGACGAAATGAACCTGGTCGGCGGGAATGTCGACGCGCGGCACGCGGTCGACGATCTCGCCCACCTGCGCGACGACCAGCCCCTTGCCGAAGCTCGTCGCCTCCACCACCGTTGGCGTGTCTTCCGTATTCGGCCCGGTATAGAGATTTCCCTCTCTGTCCGCGCTGACGGCGGCGATGAGCGCCACCTTGGGCGTCAGATCAATAAAATAGCGGGCGAAGAGTTCCAGATAGGTATGGACCGCACCCAGTTCGATCTGGCCGCCGAACATCATGCGCGCGATGCGAGCCGACTGCGGGCCGGAATAGGAAAAATCGAGCCTTCGGGCGATGCCGCTTTCGAAAATGTCGAGATGCTCCGGCAGGACCACACCCGACTGTACCATATGCAGGTCGTGTATCTTGGCGACATCGACCTTGGACAGCGCCTTGGCCAAAAGGTCCGCCTGCTTCTGGTTGTCACCTTCGAGGCAGACGCGATCTCCAGGCTTCAGGATCGCTTCCAGGAAAGCGACGAGCTGCTGCGGGTCGACGAGCTTGCCGGCAGAGAAACGCTGGCCGGCCTCGAGACGCGCTAGCCTGTCGCGACCTTTCGTATTCCAATCAAGCATTTGATAGCCCTATGTATGCGCAAGAGCGTGTTTCTGGAAATATAATGTACACACAATTGCGAAAACTGCAACAAAGTGTATTTTAAAATCGTCGCGCGGTCTATCCGTATGCATTGGAGGGGAAAAATGGTGAACTCGTATTTCTATCGAAGCGCATGCGGGGAGGATCGCTCATGATGATCTCTGGTGTCGCGATGCTTGCCCTTTGCACCCTCTTGGGAAGCATCCTCGGTGATCTCTTGGGGGTAGCGCTGGGCGTGAAGGCGAATGTCGGCGGTGTCGGCATTGCCATGATCCTGCTTATCGCCACGCGGCTTTGGCTGAGTAGGCGGGGCTTGTTGACGCTGCCGCTCAAACTCGGTGTCGAGTTCTGGGGCGCTCTCTACATCCCGATCGTCGTCGCCATGGCGGCGCAGCAAAACGTGTTGGTGGCCGCGCGCAGCGGTCCGCTGGTGCTGATCGCCGGTATCGTGACGGTTTTCGTTTGTTTCGCGACCGTCGCCCTGATGAGTCGCATCGGCGAGAGAGGCGAAACGATGGACGAAATCGAAGCGAGGGCCAGGGGTGAGCTTGCCACCTCCAGCAATCCGGTCTGAGGGAGGCCGCCATGGAGATCTTGAAACACGGCTTGACCGCCAACAGCCTGCTTACCGCATTCGCCATCGTCGGATTGGTCATGTGGCTGTCGAACGCCATTTCGAAACATGTCCTGTTCGGCCGTGTCCACGGCTCGGCCATCGCGATCGTTCTGGGGCTCGCCGCCGCCTTCGCGGCTGGTTTGTGGACCGGAGGCGAGAAAGGGGTGGTGGATATTCCAATCCTGAGTGGCATCGGCCTCATGGGCGGAGCCATGCTGCGCGATTTCGCCATCGTCGCCACGGCCTTCGAGGTCGATGTCGGCCAAGCACGCAAGGCTGGCGCTGTCGGTGCGCTTGCCCTTGGCCTCGGCACGGTTCTTCCGTTCATTGTCGGCTCGTTGCTCGCCGTCGCTTTCGGCTATACGGATGCGGTATCCATAACGACGATCGGCGCCGGTGCCGTTACCTACATCGTGGGACCTGTGACGGGTGCCGCTCTGGGCGCAAGCTCGGCCGTGATCGCGCTGTCGATTGCGACCGGTGTTTTCAAGGCGGTCCTTGTCATGGTCGGAACACCGATCGTGGCCAAGGCGATCGGTCTCGACAATCCCCGCAGCGCTATGGTGTTCGGCGGCCTGATGGGAACCGTCAGCGGCGTGTCCGGCGGCCTGGCGGCGACCGATCGCCGTCTCGTCCCCTATGGCGCACTGACGGCGACGTTTCACACGGGGCTGGGCTGCCTTGTAGCGCCTTCGATCCTTTATCTCGCCGTCAGGGCGATTGCAGGGGGCTGAAACAAAATGGGGAAAGCCGGTCGAACCGGTGCAGAAAAAGGCTTTTAGATGCCGCATCCTGCACGGGATCGCCGGTACGATTTGGGCGCCCGGCTATACCCCGATGCTTGCCGATCCAGCCGTCGTCGATGGCCTCCTCGCCAGCAGGCAAAACGGGCCGGATGCGGCACCATGCTTCATATCGATTGCTATCTGTCGAATTGGATGGTGTAAAACTGAATGGTTGCCCGCCAAATCGGAAACAAGGTTTGACATGACGGAATTTGACGAAGCTGGATCGATCGGTCAGCGCATTAAACTGGTGCTGATGGATGAGATTTCCTCCGGCGCCATAAGGCCCGGCACAAGCCTGGACGAGGCAACGCTCAGCAGCCGCTTCGGCGCTTCCCGCACGCCGGTAAGGGATGCTTTACGTCAGTTGGAGGCGATCGGGCTCGTCGAGATTCGTCCGCGGCGAGGCGCAACCGTCCTGCCGCTGACCTTGCCGCGGCTGATGGAGATGTTCGAAGTGACCGCCGAGATGGAATGCATGTGCGTCCGTCTGGCGACCCATCGGATAACGGGCGTGGAGCGCGCGGTTATGACCGAAATTCATGAGCGTTCCGAACTCGCGGCGAAGGCAGACGACTTTGAACAGTATGACAAGCTCAATTTGTCCTTCCACGAAACGCTATATCGCGGTGCGCATAACGAGTTTCTGTTTGATGAATTGATGAGGCTGCGGGCAAGACTGCTGCCATTCCGCAGGACTCAGCTGCGGCAACCGAAGCGATTGACGGCTTCATTCCTTGAGCACGAGGCGATCCTGCGCGCCATGATCCGGGGCGATGCGACGGAAGCGGCCCTAGTCATGCGCGAACATATGCTGAATGCGGCCTTGGCATTGGCGCGCTACATGGAAATCGACGAGGCAGCGGAATGAACAGCCGAACGATTCCACCGTCGCGCAAGCTGTCCGGATCTCAGGATGCATCCGGCAGGCTACAACCTATCCCAATCTGATCCCGCCCTAAAGCTCGGATCAATCACAGGAATTGCTGCCGCTGCGGCTGATTGATTTTAGCGGGCTGAGCAGCATCCGAGCCGCCTCCCAAGTCCGCTGCGGCTTCTCGATTGGCCTGACCGCCCTCCGGCACCGATAACAGCGCCTTGGTCGGATCGTTGGTGTTTGACTTCAGCCTCTTTCGCGAAGGGCATCGATGACGACGGAGAATGCGCGAAGATTCTGTCGGCGGCTGGGATAATAGAGGTAGTAGCCCGCGAATTTCGGACACCAGTCGTCGAGGACAAGTTGAAGTCGCCCCGCCTCCAGATGGTGCTCGACATAGCTTTCCGGAACGTAGGCAATTCCGTGTCCGTCGAGAGCGGCCGATATCATCTCGCGATCGGTATTAAACGTGAGCTGGCCCTCGACCCTGACCCGGATCTCCTCTCCGTCCTTCTCGAACTCCCAGGCATAGAGACCGCCGATGCGGCCGAGGCGTCGACGAATGCAGTTGTGACGCATCAGCTCCTGTGGGGTCAGCGGTGCTGATCGGGTTCTAAAGTACTCTGGCGAGCCGACCGCCACCAGCCTCCAGTCGGGGCCGATGCGTACCGCGATCATGTCCTTCTCGAGGCTTTCGCCAAGCCTGACGCCGGCATCGAACCCGTCCTCGACGATGTTGCGGAAGCTGCCATCGACGCTGAGTTCAAGCTTGATATCAGGGTAATCGGCAAGGATGGACGACAATTTCGGCCACACGACACTTTCCATGGCGTGGTTGGAAAGCGTGATCCTGACGGTTCCTGCCGGGCGTTCCCGATAGACGGTCAAGGCTTCGATGTCCGCTTCGATCTCGGCGATGCGAGGCGACAGGGACTGTTGGAGCCGTTCGCCCGCCTCCGTCAGTCCAACGCTTCTCGTCGTGCGCGCCAGCAGGCGCATGCCAAGACGTTCTTCAAGTTTCTTCACCGCATGACTGAGCGTCGATTGGGATGTGCCCAGCTTTGCGGCCGCTTTCGTGAAGCTCCGTTCCTCGGCGACGGCCAGGAACACCAGCAGTTCGTTGAAATTTTCCCGTGGCATGAGCTTGTCCTATCCCATAATCGCGGGCCGAATTAATATCAATTTTCGATAGGTTCATGCAAATTACCCCATCTAATCCGATTTATCGAGCGATGCTATGTATTCTCCCGAATGCGAAACGGACAGGCGCAACGCGCCCCGACGGGAGACCGGGCCATGCTCGCGACAATCCTTCATCAATCCCGGAAAGGTCTTCGATCTGGCGGTTCCGCTTGCCGATGTCGCGCATGGTTACAAGGCCATGGATGAGTGCCGGGCCATCAGGGCACTGCTCGGGATGTGAGGAGCAGGCCATGAAGAAAAGGCAATTCATCGCCGCGACGAGCGCCCCTGCCACCATCAAGACTTTCCGCTGAACAGCGCGTTCAGGCAACTTTGGACAATTGTTATGGAAACCACCTATGACCGCGCCGTCGAGCGTGCGGCCAGCCCATGGGCCGCGATCATCTGCATGACGCTGATGACCTTTACCCTCGTCGCTTCCGAGTTTCTTCCCGTCAGCCTGCTAACCCCGATCGCAGAGGAGCTTGGCATTACCGCGGGGCAGGCGGGGCAGGCGATTTCCGTTTCCGGATTTTTCGCGGTCGCCACCAGCCTGTTCAGCAACACGGTGCTGTGGCGGCTGGATCGGCGAACGGTGGTCCTGTCCTATACGATCGTGATGGTGCTCTCGGGTCTGGCGATCACATTCGCGCCCAACTATCTCGTCTTCATGCTCGGCCGCGCGCTGATCGGCATCGCTATCGGCGGTTTCTGGTCGCTGTCCACCTCTATCGTCGCGCGCATCGCTGCCGAACAGGACATTCCAAAGGCCCTCGCCATGCTGCAGGGCGGTACTGCTTTGGCCACGGTCATCGCTCAGCCGTTGGGAAGCTTCCTCGGCGGATTGATAGGCTGGCGCGGTGCCTTCTTCATCGTCGTTCCGGTCGGCATCATCGCCTTCGTCTGGCAAATCTTCGCCTTGCCGCGAATACCCGGCGGTTCGAAGAATGACGGGGGCGGTCCGCTCGGGTTGCTGCGAAACCGCGTCTTGGCAATCAGCATGGCCGCCATGTCCTTCTTCTTCATGGGCCAATTCGCGCTATCGACCTATCTTCGACCGCTCCTTGGAGATGTGACGAGGCTTGATGTGAACGAGCTGTCGGTCGTGCTCCTCGGCATCGGCGTGTTCGGCCTGCTAGGCACGTCCTTGATCGGCTTCCTGCTGCGAGCGCATCTGGATGCCGTCCTCGCCGGATTCCCCGCGGCGCTCGCCGCGATCGCTCTGCTGCTGATCCCGCTCGCACCTTCGGGTATTGCGGTCGCCGCGCTCCTCTGCCTGTTCGGGTTCTTCGCCACGCCCATTCCTGTTGCCTGGAACACATGGATGACCCGGGCCATCCCAGACAAACTCGAGGCCGGCGGCGGGCTGCTGGTGGCGCTGATCCAGGCGGCGATCACCGCCGGTGCCTTCACAGGCGGGCTGCTGTTCGACGGCGTCGGGTGGTGGAGCCCATTCGCCTATAGCGGTGTTCTGTTTCTGGCGGCCGCCATCATTGCGTTCACGGCAAGACGGTCCGAATGATCTGGGACAGATCCAGGCGCGGATAGGCCCGCGATGTGAAATGGGGTCGCGGCCCCGGCCGATAGCCTCGCAGGGCATGCCCCAGGCTGTGGTCGATATTAATCATGTCTGCAAAATATGCCTGCGGGTCAGTTCCTTGAGCATATCGACGTCGCGCTTCTCTATTGCGTCGATCATCTGCTGGTGCTCGCGGCCGGACTGCTCGATGCGGGCTCGGGTTCGCCATTGCGAGACCGGTGCCGACGAGGTGCGTTGCCGGATTTCGGTGATGAGTTCGACAAGCTCCTGATTTCCTGCAAGTACCAGCAGGTAGCGGTGAAAAGCGAGATTGGCTTCGTAAAGCTCGAGCATGGTGCCATTGAGCACCAGATCATCGAAGCGCGAAGCCAGCGCGCGCAAATTGGCAATATCCGCATCGCCGGCATTGGCGACGATGCGATCGCTGATCGCCACTTCGAGGATCACGCGGATATCGCTTACTTCCTGGGCGCGGCGCCCGTCCTGCTCGTGCACGTGATAGCCGCGATTGGGAATGTGCTCGACAAGTCGCTTCTGCACGAGGCGGTCGAGCGCCCGCCGCACCTGCGGCCTCGTACAACTGTACCGACGCTCCAGATCGATCTGCTTCAGCCATGTTCCGGGCGGGAGCCTGCCCGCGAGGATGTCCTGGAGAATGAGCTCGGTCACGTCGGGCGCCTCTCCTCCGTGCGACGGCGCCGCCGCTTCAGCTTCCAGCGAGTTCATGCAGCTCTCCCAGACCTTCCCAAGTTGGCGATGACTATCATAGGTCCACATTTTTCAACACGGCGCGCGCTATGGCTGCCAAAAAAATATTCATGCTCATCTCTTGCGCATCCGTTCTTATTGGCACATAAATTGGTACCAATTTAGTATCCATTATATGAGGCGGATGGCAAGTCCATGCAAAATTCCGAGGCGGTCTGGGACATTGTCGAAAGGAAAAGCGCGGAATTCTTCGCGCTTAGCGATCGGATCTGGGACATTCCTGAAACCAACTACCTGGAATACAGATCCGCCGAAGAACATGCCGCGATGCTTGGGCGTCAGGGGTTTCGTGTCGAGCGCGGCATCGCCGGCCTGCCGACGGCTGTCATGGGCGAAGCGGGCGAGGATGGTTCGGTCATCGCGATCCTCGGCGAGTTCGATGCGCTGCCCGGATTGAGCCAGGAAGCCGGTGTCGCGGAAGAGCGGCCTCTGGTCGATGGCGGCAATGGCCATGGCTGCGGCCATAACATGCTGGGCGCCGGCTCGATGCTCGCGGCGGCCGCGGTCAAGGATTTCCTCGCGGAAAACGGCCTGAAGGGCAGGGTGCGCTATTACGGTTGCCCGGCCGAGGAGGGTGGATCCTCCAAGGGCTTCATGGTTCGTGCTGGCGTTTTCGATGATGTCGATATCGCGATCTCCTGGCATCCGGCGGCCTTCGCCGGCGTCAACAATCCCATTTCGCTCGCCTGCAACGAGATCAATTTCCATTTTTCCGGCCGTGCCTCGCACGCTTCTGCCACGCCTCATCTTGGCCGCAGCGCGCTGGATGCGGTCGAGCTGATGAATGTCGGTGTCAACTACATGCGCGAACACATGCCGTCGACGGCGCGCATCCACTATGCCGTCACCGATACCGGCGGCGCGGCCCCCAATGTCGTGCAGGCGCGCGCCACCGTGCGTTATCTCGTGCGGGCGCGGACCCTGCCGGAACTCCTTTCGCTGGTCGCCCGGGTCAAGAAGGTGGCCGAGGGTGCCGCCTTGATGACAGAGACGACGGTTCGCAGCGAGATCATCAGCGGCGACGCCAATCTCGTTGGCAATACACCGCTCGAGGAATGCATGTTCGCGCAGCTGAATCGGCTCGGGCCGCCCGTGTTTGACGACGCGGATCGCGAGACCGCGCTGAAGTTTCAGCAGACCTTCAGCGCGGAGGATATTGCCGCTTCCTACGGCCGATTTGCATTGAAGCCGAAGAAGGGCCAGGCGCTCTGTGAGGAAATCTTTCCGTTGAACGGCGGCGATGGCACCCTGGTCGGCTCGACCGATGTCGGAACGGTCAGCTGGGTCGTCCCGACCGTGCAGATGCGCGGCGCCACCTATGCGATCGGCACGCCCGGCCACTCCTGGCAGCTCGTCGCGCAGGGCAAGCTGCCTGTCGCTCACAAGGGCACCGAACATGCCGCCAAGGTGATGGCGAGCACGGCCGTCGAACTCATCCGCAATCCCGCGCTCATCGCGGCCGCCAAGGAAGATCACAAAGCACGCCTCGAAGGTACGCCCTTCGTCAACCCGATCCCGGACGATGTCGAGCCGCCGCTGCCGGAGAAGGCCAATGGCTGAGGCCGGTCTGAAGCCCGATCGCGCGCGCTTGATGGCGCATATCGGCGAATTCGCGCGCCGAGTAAAGCTTTCGGGCACGGCCGAAGAGCTGGAAAGCTTCCGCTATCTCCAGGCTGAGATGGACGGCTTTGGCTATCGCACGCGGCTTCTGTCGCACGATGCCTTCATCAGCTTGCCACGTGCCGCCACGGTTGAGATCGATGGCGAGAACCTTCGTTGCATCACGCATTCCATGTCGATCTCGACACCAGCCGCGGGAGTAACCGGCAATCTCATCCATGTCGGCGAGGGAACCGAAGCCGATTTCGCCGGCAAGGATATCGCCGGCAAGATCGTCCTGGTCGATGGTATCGCGACCGAAGAAGTGGCCGCGCTTGCGAGTGCTTTCGGCGCGCTCGGCGAACTTCACATCAGTCCGAACGAGCATCTCTATGAGATGTGCGTCTCCCCGGTCTGGGGCAGCCCGTCGCAACACACGCGCGACAGGCTGCCGACGACCGTCATCTGCTCGATCGCTAAGGATGATGGCGGCCGCCTGCGTGAAAGGCTTGCGCGCGGAGAGGCGGTGACTGCAACGCTTTGCGCGGAGGTGGACACGGGTTGGCGCAAGACGCCGTTGCTTGTTGCCGAGCTTCAACCGAAAGGCGACGATGGACCTTTCGTCCTGTTTTCCGGCCATCATGACACCTGGCATTTCGGGGTCATGGACAATGGCGGCGCCAATGCGACGATGCTCGAGGCGGCGCGCCTGCTCGCGCTTCGTGCCTCGGAATGGCGCAGGGGCTTGCGCATATGCTTCTGGTCCGGTCATTCCCATGGCCGCTACTCCGGCTCAGCTTGGTACGCCGACGAGTATTTCGACGAACTCGATCGCCGCTGCGCCGTCCATGTCAATGTCGATTCCACCGGCGGCGAGGGTGCTACCGTCCTCACCAATTCCGGTGTGATCGACGAACTCAGGCCCTTGGCTGCGGATGTGATCGAGCGTGTGACCGGACAGAAACACGCCGGCAGGCGTCATGGCCGCGCCGCGGATCAGTCCTTCTGGGGCATCGGTATTCCCTCGATGTTCGGCAGCCTCAGCCATCAGCCGCCGGGACCCGTCAAGATGCTGACGGCGCTTGGATGGTGGTGGCATACGCCGCACGACACCGCCGAACATATCGATCCGGACAATCTTTGCCGGGACACGGCGATTGTTCTCGAAGTTCTCTGGCGGCTGCTGACTTTGCCCGTCTTGCCGCTGGATTACACTCAATATGCCGCCTCCCTCGACGAGCAGATTGGGCAATTGCAGGCAGCGCTTGCCGGCCGTCTCGATATCTCCGGCTTGTCCCGGGCCATAGAAGACTTGCGCGTCAACGCAAATTCGCTTCTGCAGGTGAGGGATCCCAAGCCGGAACGAGCGGCGCGGATCGATGCCTCGCTGATGCATGCCGGGCGGCATCTGGTGCCGCTGAACTATACGAGCGGCGAACGCTTCCATCCTGATTCCGCGCTGCCGCACGTCGCCTGGCCCTCTCTGGAAGGGCTGCGCTCGCTGGCGAGACTGGATGAGGGCGCGCAGGATACCGCTTTCTACGTCGTTCACGCGCGTCAGACGAGAAATCGCATCGCTTACGCGCTGCGGGAGGCCAATGCCGCCCTGCGAGCGGCTCTGGAGAACTGACGCCGAGAATACCGGATCTGACAAAAGGCCGCTTAGGCGGCCGAAAAGGGGAACGAAGATGAAAAACAGAAAAATGCTTGCCGCCGTATTCGGCATGATTGCCTCCCTTGCTCCGCTGACCGCCGGCGCCAAAGACTGGACGCAGGTGAAGGTCGGCATCGAAGGCGCGTTCCCGCCGTGGAACCTGATGGATTCAAGCGGCAAGCTTGCCGGCTTCGACGTCGATCTCATCAACGATCTCTGCAAGCGCGCCAAGGTCGATTGCGAGTTGATCGCCGGCGAATGGAACGCGATGATCCCAAGCCTGAATGCCGGCAAATTCGATCTGGTGATGACGCTCGGCATCAACGATAAGCGCAAACAGGTGGTCGATTTCACCGTACCCTATGCGAGCGGTGTCGCAAGCTTCCTGCTCGTGAAGGATGGATCGGTTTCACCTCTCCCGATGACGGGTGAGCGGCTCAATCTCAACGACAAGGCGAAAGCGGATCCGGTGATGGCGGAGATCGGCAAGGCCTTGAAGGGCAAGACGGTCGGTGTCGTCCAGTCGACCAGCCAGGAGCAGCTGATCAATTCCTATTTCGGATCCGATGTGACGGTGCGTGCCTATAAGAGCTCCGGAGAGCGCGATCTTGATCTCAAGGCAGGCCGCATCGATGCCGGCTTCGACAGCGGCGTCTATGAAACCTCCGTACTCGCCAAACCCGGCAACGACGATCTGATGATGTCCGGCCCCCTGGTGAAGGGTGCGATGTTGGCAACGGAGGTCGCTCTCGGCATGCGCAAGGGCGAGACCGATCTGAAGGCGAAATTCGACGATGCCATCAAGCAAGCGGCCAAGGATGGCACGATCAAGCAGCTCTCGGAAAAATGGAGCAAGATCGACCTGACGCCGACCTTCGAGGCCAATTGAGCGCGTCCCGCATCCACCGTTCCCGGCCGAGGCTAAGACCATGACTTCCCCTGCGCACATCCATTCTTTCAGGTCAAGCGGATGAACCAGCCAACCCTATTCGACCTTGCTGGCTTCGGTCCGGATGGCTGGGGTCATGCTCTCCTGGCCGGCGCCTGGATGACCATTCTTGTCGCGATTTCCGGCTATGCAGTCGGCGCCTGCATCGGAACGCTCGGCGCGTGGGGCAAGATCGCCGGCAACCGGATTGCACGCGCCACGGCGGATGCCTATACGACGGTTCTTCGCGGCATCCCCGATCTGCTGGTCATCTATCTCTTTTACTTCGGCGGCAGCGCGGTCGTCACGGCCATCGGTAAGATGTTCGGAGCGGAGGGCTTCCTCGGTTTTCCGGGTTTCCTCGCCGGTTCCCTGGCCGTCGGCGTCACGTCCGGTGCGCAGTTCACGGAGGTGCTGCGCGGCGGGTTCAAGGCCGTGCATCCCGGTGAGATCGAGGCCGCCATCGCCTGCGGAATGCCGCGCTGGCTGCGCCTGCGCCGGATTATCGCGCCGCTGACCTTGCGTCATGCGCTGCCGGGGCTCGGTAACGTCTGGCAGGTTGTTCTCAAGGAGTCGGCGCTGGTCTCGATCACTGGCGTCGCCGAATTGCTGCGTCAGGCGCAGGTCGGCGCGGGCTCCACGGGACTGCCGTTCGATTTCTACCTGATCGCAGGGGTGATCTATCTGATGATCTCGACCCTATCCAGCCTGATCATCCAGCAAGCAGAGCGCCATCTGTCGCGCGGTGTGAGGAAACGCTGATGGATTGGCAATTCCTTGAAGAGACTTTCGTGAGCCTTGTCGCGGCGATCCCGTTGACGATCGAACTCGCGGTGACGTCGATCTGCCTCGGCGCCATCCTCGCATTGCTTCTGGCGCTTGCTCGCCTATCGGGCGTCACCGTCCTCGACTGGTTTGCCCGGCTCTACGTTTTCGTCTTTCGCGGCACGCCGTTGCTCGTCCAGATCTTCCTGATCTACTACGGTCTCGGCCAGTTCCCCGTCATCCGTCACAGCATTTTCTGGCCATTTCTGCGCGATCCCTATTGGTGCGCCGTCCTGGCGCTGACACTGAATACCGCGGCCTACGCCAGCGAAATCATCCGCGGCGGTCTGCTCTCGGTGCCGCATGGGCAGGTGGAGGCTGCGCGCGCCTGCGGCATGCATCGACTCATGATGTTCCGGCGCATCATCCTGCCGCTTGCCATCCGTCAGGCGCTGCCGGGCTACGGCAACGAGATGATCTCGATGGTGAAGGCGACATCGCTTGCCTCGATCATCACGCTGATGGAAGTCACGGGCGTCGCGGCGAAGATCATTTCGGAGACCTACCGCGCCATCGAGGTCTTCGTCGTTTCAGGTGCCATCTACCTGGCGATCAACTTCGTGCTGACACGCCTCATCCAGTTTGCCGAGTATCGGCTGAGCCCGCATCTGCGCCCGCCCGTGCCGGTGACGCACGATACCGCCGCCGAGGCGGCCCCCGTAGGAGATCCGCGATGACTGCCACGCCAATCGCACTCAGCGTGCGCGACATGCACAAGAGCTTTGGACCGATCGAGGTGCTCAAGGGTATCTCGCTCGATGCGCTGGAAGGCGACGTCGTCTCGATTCTCGGTTCTTCAGGCTCCGGAAAATCGACATTCCTGCGATGCATCAATTTGCTGGAGACGCCCGATTCCGGTGAGGTGACCGTGGCGGGCGAAACGATCCGCATGCAGCGCACAGCCCGCGGCGCCCATCGTCCAGCCGATGGAAGGCAGGTCGATCGCATCCGTTCCCAACTCGGCATGGTGTTCCAGAGCTTCAATCTCTGGTCCCACAAGACGGTGCTCGAGAACGTGATCGAGGCGCCCGTCCACGTCCAGGGCCGTTCGCGCGCCGAATGCATCGAGGAAGCGGAAGCGCTGCTCGCCAAGGTCGGCATCGCCGACAAGCGCAATTTCTACCCGGCTCATCTTTCGGGGGGCCAGCAACAGCGCGCGGCCATCGCGCGCGCCCTCGCCATGCATCCGAAGGTCATGCTGTTCGATGAACCGACATCGGCGCTCGACCCCGAGCTCGTGGGCGAGGTCCTGAGGGTCATGCGCGCGCTCGCCGAGGAGGGACGCACCATGCTCGTCGTTACGCATGAGATGGGCTTTGCGCGCGATGTCTCGAGCCGCGTCATCTTCCTGCACAAGGGCGTCGTCGAGGAAGACGGCAAGCCGCAGGATGTCTTTGCCGGTTCACGTTCCGAGCGCTTCCGCCAGTTCATCAGCCAATAATTTCAAGTTCAATCA
Organism: Martinezella dioscoreae; assembly: GCF_009176305.1. Lineage (GTDB taxonomy): Bacteria > Pseudomonadota > Alphaproteobacteria > Rhizobiales > Rhizobiaceae > Rhizobium > Rhizobium dioscoreae. The sequence continues at coordinate 227,365 of NZ_BLAJ01000004.1, forward strand.
CAATGGGGAACTCGATCATGAAATACCTGACCGGACTTCTAACCGCGCTCATAATGGTCGCCACGTTCGCGACGGCGAGCGTCGTGCGCGCCGAGGACAAAAAGTGGACGCATGTCACCATCGCGACCGAAGGCGCTTTTCGTCCATGGAATTTCACCAAGGCGGACGGCAGCCTGGACGGATATGAGATCGAACTGATCAAATATCTCTGCGATCACATGAAAGTCGAATGCACGACCGTCATCCAGCCCTTCGACGGCATGATCCCGGCACTCAATGCGGGTAAATTCGACGCGATCATTTCCGGCATGTCGGCGACCGCCAAGCGGGAGGAGGTCATTGCCTTTAGCGATTCCTACGGCACCACCGGCCAGACGTTCGCAACCCTGAAGGATTCCCCGCTTGCCGATCTTCCCATGAAGGGCCAGGTGTTTTCCGTCGCGACGGATGAAGCCGGCGCGGTCAAGGCGCTGAAGGAACTCGAACCGATGCTCAAGGGCAAGACGATCGGCGTGCAGACGGCATCGATCGCGGCAACCTTCCTCGACAAATATCTGAAGGGCGTCGCCGATATTCGCGAATACAAGACCACCGAGCAGCATGACCTCGACCTGAAGGCCGGCCGCGTCGATCTCATCATGGCGTCGATGGCCTATCTGTCGACGGCCGCGGCAAAACCCGGCAATGAAGATATGACCGTGACCGGACCGCGCTTCCAAGGCGGCCTCCTCGGCCGGGGCAGTTCCGTCGGTCTGCGCAAGGACGACACCCAGCTGAAGGCGATGTTCAACGATGCGATCGCGGCGGCAAAAGCCGACGGTACGATCGCGAAGCTGTCTCAGAAATGGTTCGGCTTCGACGTGACCCCGAAGTAAATCCAGAGCGAGGCTAAACGGTCGCCCCCGCTGCATGCCTTTGATCGTGCCGGGCAACCGCAGCGAAATGCTCTTTCAAACCTGTCATCCCGATGACGCGCAGGTCATCGGGATGATCTGGATGGCCGGCTCAGGCGCGTCGGCGAGATTTGCCTGGGTGCCAAGGCGATTATTTGGCCGTCAGGCGGCGTTATTGCAGTCGGATCGAGCTAGGCGTTCTCGATCGTCCTTGCATTGACGGAATGGAATTCCAGAATTGCACGACTGCTGTGCAACCACACCGGACAGCTTGGTCTACCATCACCCTTCCGATCGGTTGAAATAAGTCCGGTGTCGGCAATCCATCTATCTTCGCCGATCAGTCCACGCTCAGAACGATTTTTCCTTGGACGTGCTCGCTTTCCAGGGTTCGTTGAGCGTCTGCGGCCATATCAAGCGGAAAAACCTTGTGAAGCAGGACTTTGACCTGCCCTTGTTCTATCAGATCGACGATTTCATGAAGCTGGCCCGCATTCGGCGTGGCCATATAGCCGGCAACCCGAATATTACCGGATACGGTGTCCGGTCGTTCCGGCTCGCCTAGTGTCGACACCAGAACGCCTCCGTTCTTGATAACTTCGAACGAGCGCTTTTGTGTTTCACCCCCGACAAGGTCGAAGACCATATCGACGGGATCGAGCATATCCTCGAAACGTTCGGACTTGTAGTCGATGACCTGATCCGCGCCAAGGCGCCGGGCAAGATCGATGTCCAGCCCCGAAACAGTCGTTGCGACCCAAGCTCCCTTGGCCTTCGCGAACTGGATCGCGAAATGGCCCACGCCTCCACCCCCTCCATGGATCAGAACCCGCTGCTCGCTTCGAAGGCGGCCATGATCAAACAATCCCTGCCATGCGGTCATGGCGGCGAGCGGAATGGCCGCGGCTTCCTCGAAACTGATCGAGGATGGCATTTTCGTGAGCAACGCAGCCGGAACGGCGACATATTCCTCGTAGCCGCCCCGCTTCGTGTCGAGGAACGCGATTACGCGATCGCCGCTGGCAAAGCCGGTTGCTTTGCGACCAAGAGCCTCGACAGTGCCCGCGAGATCGCGTCCGGGAACGATCGGCAGGTCATCTTGCTTGACCGCGGGATAGCCACCCTTGCGGATCTTCCAATCGACAGGATTGACACTTGCCGCCGCGACCCTGACCAAAATCTCGTTTTCACCGGGGGAGGGCCGTTCGATCTGGTCAAGCCGCAAGACATCGGCATCGCCGAACTCATGCATTCTAATGGCCATCATCTTGGGCATGTTAAACCGCCTTTCCAGGAATTATGGCTGTCGCCGGCGTAAGACCGCCGCCGACATCACGACCGATTGATGAATTTATTGAAGCGACTTTCGCGACCGTCCTCCGTCTCTTCCTGATGGAGGAACGCCAACTTGTTATCGTCGAAGATCCGGAAGAATTCGTCCCAGCCGATTTCTTCGAAGTTTTGCTCGGGCTCACCAAAATCGATCCGCAAAAGGCCGCCATTGCCGCCGGCGCTTTTCACACGTGATGGACGGCCGTCTCTTGCTTCCACCCATTTACGGATTGTTTCATGGTCCGTGGTTGTTTTCGATGCGGACATGGCGTCGTTCCTTCGATAATTGCTGGTTCAGGTCTGCGAATGCGCTCCACCGGGTCTGGAGATTTCGGCGAGCGCGGGACCGGCGGACCCATCAGCCATGGAAACAGCGAGATCTCCGAGCGAGAGTATGCCGACCAGCCGCTTGTCTCGGTTGAGCACCGGCAGCCGCCGCACCTGGATGTTCCCCAGGTTTGTCATCACGTCGTCGACATCATCGTCTTCGAAGCAGTATTTAACTTCTGCCGACATCACGTCACTGATCCTGGTGTCGGGTCCCTTGCCGCGTGCGACAGCGCGGACTGTAATGTCGCGATCCGTGATCATGCCCACGAGCTTGTCGTTCTCGCCGACAGGAAGAACGCCGGCATCCAGATCGGCCATCATGACCGCGGCGTCGCGAATGGAATGATTAGGATTTGCGACGCGCACGTCGCGCGTCATTGCTGCGTTCACTTGCATGTCTCTGTCCTCCTTGAAAGAGAGACCCCAACTCGCGTGGGCATCCAGAGTTCCTTCATCGGAGCAAAGGCAGCTGAAAAATGCATCGCCGACTGCCAAAGCGGAACTTTCAGCCATGCCTCCTGAGCTTGCGCCATCTTCGGCGAGCCACCACCGCGCGCTCAACCTGCACGCGCTTCTCCGCAATAAATTATCCAGAGGGAACTTTCGATTTCCTGGTCGATTAGATCGCCGACGCCGTCCAAGCTTTAGAAATCCGCATTCAACATCAAGGAGCAAGTCAATGGATGATGATGAAGCCAAGCGCCGCGAGCGAGCTTATAGGATCTGGGAGGAAGAAGGGCGGCCCGACGGACGCGATCTCGATCATTGGCAACGGGCCGAAGAGCAGCACCAAGAGACGGAACGCGAAGCCGAAACATCTCCGGTCTCTAAAGGCAAAGGGAAAAAAGCAGCCTATGGGCGTCCTATTCGTGAATAACGCTCCGTAAGTCTGCCGGGGTCTGTGTGAGGATTGTCGAGGAATTCGGTTGACCAGACGTCCGGAACAGGCCCGCAACGCCTGATCGACTTGCCGCCCACAAAAACGTCAAGGAGACATCCATCATGAGCTGGACTGGAATTTGGCGCAATCAATATGGCTCGACGGTCAAGATCACCGACGAGCAGGATGGTTTAATCAGAGGGACATTCAAGACCGCGCTGCAAGACAGTGTCTTTTTTGGCTCCGAGTTGCCGGTGGCTGGCGTTTGGTTCGATGATTGCATAAATTTCGCTTTTGGAATGGCGGGCGAAGGTTCGACCACCATCTGCTCATTCACCGGAATGTTGCGCGAGAAAAAGCTCCAGACGATCTGGCATGTTGTGACCAGCAAGAAGCCCGAGCAATCCGGTAGGGCGCGAAAGCTCGGTTGGGCTCATTCCGTGCAAACCAACGCCGATACGTTCGAGCAAATATCCTAGTGTGCGCCGCGGAGTGTCGGTTCCAGCCGGACGTTGCGTATCAGCATCCCAAGAGCGAAGGGAGTTGATGCGCTATCCTCCCTCCAGTCCGACCCGCCCACGGCTTAGAGCCTGAGCTTAATTCAGCCGCAGCAAGAGGTCGTTGTATTTCGATTTTCTTCCATGAGCCATCGATTGCGCGACTTATAGCTCGCTGGCCGGGCGCCGGCTCGATCATGTATCCAATCGGCCTTTGTAGCCTGTGGCATCGGACTCCGGCCCACATTTGCGGTCTTTTACGAGTGAGGACCCTTTTCCCACGCGTGCAATACAATCCTCGCGGTTGGTTCTCCGTATCAGCGCTTGCCCTAAACGATGGGCTGGCGATAGAAGCTCACCGACGCGCTTTAAAGGCGGGATGAATTCGGAGCCATACGCCATCTCAGTGGCTTGCGAACCCTACCAGAAACTGCTCGGATCGTTGTCCCGTAATGGGCGCCCACGAGCTTCATCATTTTGCCGCTCATGAATGGAGTCCGACGGAAACAAAGCCGTTCCGCGTGTAACGCGCAATCAGCCTTAAGTTGGAGAGAGCGAGCGATAGAGTCCGATGTTCGCCACGCCTCGGTCTCTTCCGACGCTGACAATCGTCTCAGAGACCCTCTTGCCGATTTCCGTATCCGGCCTCGTTGCGGCGAACCGCGAACATGTGCGGATACATGCTCGCCGGTTTCCTTCTCTCTCCGACCGTGGCGCAATTAGGTGGTCCGTTCCGCCGCGCGGGGACGCCACTTGATCAGGCGAGCTTCGACGAAATCCAGGACGAGATCGATCAATAGGACGAACACCGCCAGGATGAAGATGCCCGCGAAGACGCCGACGGCATCGAAGTTACCTTCCGCCTGCGCGATGAGGTATCCCAGGCCGGCCGACGCACCCAGATATTCACCGATGATGGCGCCGACGACCGCGAACCCCACGGATGTTCGAAGCGAAGACAGAATCCAGCTCGCCGCGGCCGGGAAATAGACGTGACGCAGGAGCTCGGACTTCTTCGCGCCGAGGATACGGGCGTTCGACAGCACGACGGGATTGACTTCACGCACGCCCTGCATTGCGTTGAAAAAGGTCACGAAGAACACGAGCGTGACGGCGAGCGCCACCTTGGACCAGAGCCCCAGACCGAGCCAAAGGACAAAGATCGGAGCAAGGACCACGCGCGGAATGGCGTTCAGGCCTTTGATGAATGGATCGAGGATTCGGGCAGCCGAGCGCGACAGGCCGAGCCATACTCCCGCAGCCACGCCGAGAGCCGTGCCGATAACGTAGCCGAGCACTGTTTCGGTCAAGGTAATGGTCACATGCTTGAAGAAGCTGGGATCGGCAACCCATGCGAACACCTGCTTTATGATATCGACGGGCGAGGGAAAGAAGAAGACATCGACCACGCCGAGGTTCACGCCGATCTCCCAACCGCCGACGATCATCAGCAGCAATGCCAGTTGGGTAAGTCTCTCAGTCATGGCGTTCATAGCTTTTCTCCACTTCACCGCGCAGGGAAGCCCAAATATTGCGATAGAGGTCAGTAAAACGGGGATCGAGCTTGATCTCCGCGACATCGCGAGGACGCTCCAGATCGACAGGGAAACTGTCGATGACGCGCGACCGGGGACCTGACGCCAGAACCACGACACGATCCCCCAGGGCAATCGCTTCCTCGAGATCATGCGTAATCAGAACCACAGCCCGCCGCTCTTCCTGCCACAGGCGAAGCAGTTCATTTTGCATGAGATGCCGGGTATGAATGTCCAAGGCGGAGAATGGCTCGTCCATGAGGATGACTTTCGGCCCCGTTATCAGCGCCTGCGCCATTTGCACACGCTTACGCTGGCCGCCGGAAAGCTGATGCGGATAGCGGTCCTCAAAGCCTTTAAGACCGACCTTGGCCAGCCATTTGAGGGCCCGCTCCCGGCGCTCGCCAGCGCCGACACCTTGGAACAAGGGGCCTAGTTCCACGTTCTCGATCGCGGTTTTCCAAGGGAATAGCGCGTCCTGCTGAAATAGATAGCCGATGTTATTCTGGACGCCCGAGACCACGCCGCCATCAATCGAGACCGAGCCCTTTGCCGGCTTGAGAAGGCCGGCGATCGCATTCAGGATCGTGCTTTTGCCACAGCCGGTCGGCCCCACGATGGCGACGAATTCGCCATCGGCCACCGTCAGATTTACATCCTGGACCGCGACGAAGGAGCCAAAGGACATGGTGACATTTTCGATTGCCACCATTGCCTTGGACGCCGCCGCTGCATGAGGTGTCTGTGTTGCCGGCTTTAAGGCTGTCACGGACATCTTAACCTCCCTTAGTTCGATGCCGTCGCCGGCACCTTCGCTACAAATTCGTTGGTATAGGTCTTGGAAAGGTCGATCTTGGCAGCCTTGACCTTGTCGTTGAACGACGTCAGGACATCGAGAGGCGTCTTGATATCTTTTTCGTCGAGCAGCCCGTCCGTGGAAAAGATCTGCCGCGCGTTTTCAACTGCCTTGATATACGTCTCCTTGTCGCCCGAAATGAATTCCGGCGGAAGCTTTTCGACAATCTCCGCGGCGCTATGCGTCTTCATCCATTGAAGCGCCTTTACCGTTGCATTGGTGACCTTCTGAATGGTCTCCGGATTCTTGGAGATGTAGTCCTGCGTGGCGTAAAGGACCGATGTCGGATAGATGCCGCCATAGATTTCCTTGGCGCCATCGTCATTGCGGGCGTCGATCAGGATCTTTCCGACGCCCTTCTCGACAACGAACGTCGCCGCGGGATCATAATTGACGAGCAGGTCGATCTTGCCCTGCTGAAGAGCCGCCACTGCCGCGGCGCCCGATCCGACGCCGATGATCGAAACGTCGTTCGCCGAGAGCTTATGCCGCTGAAGATAGTAGCGAATAAAGAAATCCGACGACGATCCCGGAGCGGTGATTCCGATCTTGGCGCCCCTGATCGTTTGCGGATTTTTCGGATCGAATTTCGCGTCCTTGCCGCCAGCTAGAACGAGCCCGGAATTGCGCCCAAGCTCCACGAAGGCGACAACGTGCTTGTTCTGCGACTGCATCTGAATCGTATGGTCGTAAAAGCCGACAGCGACATCCGTCGAGCCGGCAACCAGGGCCTGCAAGGTCTTCGATCCGCCTGACGCGAAGTTTTCAACGGTAACCTCCAGCCCTTCTTTCTCATAAAGACCCAAGCCCTGCGCGACCGGGAAAGGCAGGTTGTTGAGGTTGTAGGAACCGACGCTTATGCGAACAGGTTCCGCCAAAGCCGTTCCGGACAGCGCTACCGCTGCCGCGAGTGCGAGAATAAGCTTTTTCATTTGATCTCCTCCATTTTGGCACCCTCCCGGCACCATAGGTTGATTGATTATGCTGCACAAACCAGCGTTTTGGCAGGCTTTGCAAAGACATGGCCCTCGAACAGCCTGCGCGCCGTGCGAAGAATCCCGGCGACGAGCTTCCCATCCCGCAACTGCAACTTCACGTCCAGATGGCCGCTGGGATGTTCGATGGAAAGCACGATAGGCGGTGTTTGAACGCCGATAAGGCGGGATGCGACGGTGTTTTCGCTTACACAGGCCGTTGCGATCCCGACAGCGCCTGTCGTCGCCAGTGACGGATGGCATTCGTTCGGCATGAAGTAGCGAACGTTCAATGCGCCGCCTTGTCGGGCGGGAGAGATGAGGACCGGTTTCGGAGTGACTTGACCGCGAACGTCACCCATTCCCATTTTCTCGCCGGCGAGGATGCGAAGGTCTTGCAGCCGTTCGATCAACGAATGATTGCTGTTCAGTTCGGCAGCGCTCTCGTATCCGGTCACGCCAAGCGAGGCTGCCTCGATCAGGAGCATCGGCATCGCGCAATCGATACAGGTCACATCGATGCCGGCGATCGTCTCTGTCGATTTGCCGCTTGGAAAAAGCTCACCCGTTCGCGCACCCGCCGCATCCTTGAACGTGAGCGCGATCGGAGCGGCCTGACCGGGTACGCCGTCAATTCTCGCGTCGCCGAGATAGGCGACCGCACCATTCGGCGTCGGAACCTCGGCTTCGATCATCTTGCCGGTGTTGACGTTGAAGATCTTGACGAGGGTGGTGTCTCCCGCGACCGGGACAAGCCCCGCCTCTATCGCGAACGGCCCAACAGCCGCCAACATGTTCCCGCAATTGGGTGAGGTATCGACGATCTGCCTGTCGACACGAACCTGCGCGAACAGATAGTCCACATCAGCACCGGGCACCGTTCCCGGTCCGCATATGGCAACTTTGCTGGTGACCGGATTTCCTCCTCCGATACCATCGATCTGAAGCGGATGCCCCGAGCCCATCACGGACAAAAGCACCTGATCCCGCTCGGCCGGGTCCTGTGGCAGGTCCGACGCCAGAAAGAACGGGCCTTTCGAGGTGCCACCCCGCATCAGGACACACGGTATGGAGAGTAAATCATTCATGCGTTTTTCTCGCCATATGATGTGATTATCGTATTAATTCGCCTTGTTATTGCTATTATGGAATTAATGATTGATATGTGAAATGCTAAAATCGAGGACATTGATACGAAATGAACATCAATTGTGAGATCCTTGACCTTAGAGCCTTCCTCGCCGTGGTCGAGCTGCAGGGCTTTCATCGCGCGGCCGATCAGCTGAACATGTCGCAACCGGCGCTCAGCCGCCGCATTCAAAAGCTGGAGCAGGCGATCGGCGCGCCGCTGCTGGAAAGGACGACGCGCCATGTCGCGGCCACCGCTCTTGGAACCGAACTCGTGCCTCTGGTGCAGCGTATGCTCGAAGAATTCGACGGTTCGCTGTTTTCGATGCGGGAACTGGGAGCCAAGCGCGGAGGCCTGGTAACGATTGCATGCCTGCCGACGGCAGCATTTTATTTCCTGCCTTCCGTCATCCGCCAGTTCAACCATGAATATCCGAATATCCGGCTTCGGATCCTCGATCTGACTGCGACCGAAGCACTTCAGGCTGTGGCGCGCGGCGAAGTCGAATTCGGAATCAATATTATGGGAAGCTCGGACAGCGATCTGGTCTTCGAGAGGCTAGCGGAAGACCCGTTTGTCCTGGCGGCCAAGCGGGACCATCCGCTAGCGGAAAAGAAAGAGGTCCGATGGCAGGATCTCGAGCCTTATCCCCTCATTACGGTTCATCGCTCGAGCGCCAACAGGACTTTGCTCGATGCCGCTCTGGCCAGATCCAACATCAAGCTCAACTGGTTTTACGAAGTGACCCATCTTTCCACATCGCTCGGCCTAGTGGAGGCGGGGCTCGGGATTTCCGTGCTGCCGAAAATGGCGACCCCCCAGGGAGAACATCCCTTCCTGATCACGCGTCCCATCAGAAACCCCGAGATCTCGCGCACCATCGGCATTGTGCGCCGCCGCGGAGGCACCTTGTCCCCCGCTGCAGAGCATTTCATGCGCATGCTGATCGGGGCGTGGCGACAGATTTAGGGCACTTCTCTATTCCGCGTGTTAAGGTCAAGCGCTGGTAGCGGCTCGGTGCAGTTCGAACGTGTCCGGGTCGAGGCACACAAAACTCTTGCAACTTATTTCCGTACGCCTTGACGCCAAAACAAAGTTACTTAATCTAAACCTGGGCTATGCGATCCGCTGGGAGGGAGAGGGGCGCGGGGCCGGCGATCAACTCGCGCTGATTTATTTTCTCCCCCGTCGTCAGTTGCCGATTTCCCGATAGGATCCGCCAATGTCCCTCACTATTGCCCAACGCCTTGATCGCCTGAAAGTCCGCACTACGGAGCTTGCGCATTGGCGCGACAGGAAAAGTCTCGCGATCGACGGCTGGACCTTCGATGGGGAGCCGATTGCGCATCATCAGGACTGGCCGCATCGTGAAGGGACGGTTCGCTTTGCCGCCAAGGCAACGGGGCCGCGGGACTGGCCGCTTGAACAAACCCGCCTGCAGCTCGATCTTGGCGGCGAGAGCCTGCTGACGCTGCGTTACCCTGATGGCGAAGCGGAGACCTTCGGTCTGGACCCCTATCACCAGGAGTTTCCGATCAAGGGTCGCGACTTCCAGATCACAACCGAGAGCGTCGCGCGTTTTCCCTTCGGCGAGCCCAATAGGGCGCCGAAGCTGAACAAGGCGCGATTGATCTGGCTGGATGAGGCCGTCCACCGGTTGCATCTTCTGCTGCAGCAGATCGGCGAGGCTGCCGATATTCTCGATGGCCATGAAGCGGTGCCGCATCTGATCGATGCCGCCGAACGGGCGCTGCGCAGTCTCGACTGGCCATCGGAGACATCAGCCTATATCTCGCGCACCGGAGGGGCGGCAATGCAGCAGAAGATCTGGGAGCTGCCGGAACTTCAGGGCGATCCGGCCGGTCTCAGCGACGCGCAGAGCGCTTCCGCCGCCGCTGCTTATGATCGCCTGCTGGCCCAGCTGAAAGAGCTTCAGGCGCGTTTCCCGCAAAATGGCGAGCTGCTGCTGACGGGCCATGCCCATATCGATCTGGCCTGGCTTTGGCCCTATGGCGAGACGCGTCGCAAGATGCGCCGCACCTTCAATACAGCGCTTTCGCTGATGGAACGCTCCGACGATTTCCGCTTCAATCAATCGACCGCCCAATATTATGCGCAGATGGAAGAGGACGATCCGGAACTGCTCGAGCGCATTAAGAAGAAAGTTACCGAGGGAAAATGGGAAACCGTCGGCGGCATGTGGGTCGAGCCGGATACCAACATGCCGACCGGCGAGAGCCTCGTGCGCCAGGTTCTCTATGGTCAGCGCTATTTCGAAAAGCATTTCGGCCTGCGTCATAGCGTCTGCTGGCTGCCGGATTGTTTCGGCTTCTCAGGTGCCTTGCCGCAAATCCTGCGGCTTGGGGGCATCGATAGCTTCTTCACGATCAAGGTGAACTGGAGCGAAACCAATCACATTCCGTCCGATCTCTTCTGGTGGAAGGGGCTCGATGGCAGCAAGGTGTTGACCCATACATTCGACAATCCCATGCAAGGCTACAACGGCTTCGTGCAACCGGATTGCTTCGTGCCGACCTGGAAGAATTTCCGCGGCAAGATCCAGCACGACACCTCGTTGCTGGCCGTCGGCTACGGCGATGGCGGTGGAGGCGTCACGCCGGAGATGGTCGAGCGTGAGGTACAGCTGCGCGACTTCCCGGCGATCCCGAAGGCGCGCTGGGGGACGGTAAAGAGTTTTTACGAAAAGGCGCACCTCACCGCTAAGGACAAGGAACTTCCGGTCTGGGATGGCGAAATCTACCTCGAACTCCATCGCGCAACGCTGACGACGCAAAGCGGCGTCAAGCGCAAGCATCGCCAGGCCGAACGCGCCCTGATCACGGCGGAGACGCTGGCCTCGCTCGCCCATATGTTGGGCGCCGTCAAACCTCAAAGTCTTGAGGCCGATTGGCGCGTCGTTCTGAAAAACGAGTTTCACGATATCCTTCCCGGATCGAGTATTCGCGAGGTCTACGTGGATGCCGAGCGGGAACTTGACGACGTAATCGGCAAGGCCAAGGCGGAGCAGGCAAGTGCCCTGGAGACGCTGTCGGCCCATCTTCCTCTTGGCGGGGTCGCCGATGCGCTTGTCGTCGTTAACCCGTCTTTGTCGGCGCGCCCGCTCACCGCATTGCTGTCTGATGGAACGGTTCTGGCCTCCGCTGATCCCATCGCGCCTCTTTCCGTCGCGGTCTTCGATCGCGAGGCGATAAGGCCGGCCGGGGTTCTGAAAGCCGATAGCAATCACCTCGAAAACGAGCATTTGTCTATCGTCATCGGTCAGGACGGAGCCGTCTCGAGTCTTGTTCACAAGGCAACGGGGCGGGAGGCGATCGAAGGGGCCGCCAACCAGCTCTGGGTCTATCCCGCCGACAAGCCACGTAACTGGGACGCCTGGGACGTGGACGCAGATTATGCCGAGAAAGGCATCCGGCTCGAACAGCCGGAGAGCATTGCCTTGGTCGAGGAGGGGCCGCATCGTGCAGCGATCCAAGTTGTCTATCGATATCGCAACTCGACCGTGACCCAGTTGTATGTTCTGACGGCCAATGCCCGGAGACTGGATATCGAGACGACCATCGATTGGCATGATCGGCGAACGCTGCTCAGAACCCTGAATCCGGTCGCCGTGCGGTCGCGCACAGCGACTTTCGAATGCGCCTTCGGGGTCGTGGAGCGGCAGACGCATACCAACACCTCGTGGGAGCAGGCGATGTTCGAGGCGGCGGCACACCGCTTCGTCGATCTGAGCGAGCCCGGTTTCGGCGTTGCCTTGCTCAATAATGCCAAATACGGTCATAGCGCCCGCGGCAATGTCATCGGCATGAGCCTCGTGCGCTCGCCGATCTATCCCGACCCACTCGCCGACGAAGGCCAGCAGCGCTTCACCTATGCGCTGATGCCGCATGAGGGCGCCTGGTATGAAGGCGGAGTTCTATCGGAGGCGATCGATCTCAACCAGCCGTTGGTCAGCATGGAGGCAAGCGGTCTTGCGGCAGGCACCTTGTCGCCAATTGACATCGAAGGTACGCCGGTCGCCTTCTCAGGCCTGAAACCGGCCGAGGAAGGGGAGGGCCTTATCCTGCGGCTTTACGAACCGGCCGGTCGGCGCGGCCGTCTCTCTCTGACACTGCCGTCGGGATGGCAGGCTTCGGGGCCGCTAAACATCCTCGAAGAGCCAATGGAGCGCGCAGGCCCTGCCGATATCATGCCGTTCGAAATCCGGACATGGAAGTTGCAGCGGACCTGACGACAGATTAATTCGGCGCCTACCTGCTCCAAAGAGCCGCCCTGTCAGCGGCTCTCCAGGATCCGCATGAGCCGGCCGCGATAGCTGTCGAGAATGACTGCGAGCACGATGACGGCGCCGATGACGATCGGCTTGATGTTGTCGTCGGCGCCCAAGAGCTGCAACCCCGTCGACAGCACCTGCAGAATACAGGCGCCAACCAGTGTCCCGATGATCGAGCCCTTGCCGCCGGATAGGCTGGTGCCTCCGATAATCACGGCCGCGATGGCGTTCAATTCATAGCCAATGCCGGCGACCGGACTGCCGACATTGAGGCGTAGCAGATAGACCATGGCGGCAATGCCGGCGGTCAGTCCGGAGATGGTGAAGACCGCTATCTTGTATTTTTTCGGTTCATGGCCCGAGAGGCGGACCGCCTCCTCATTGGTGCCGATCGCGAAGACGAAACGTCCGAATACGGTGTAGCGCAGCACGAACCAGCCGATGAGGACGACGACGATCGCGATCAGGAAGATCGAGGGAAGAACACCCCAGAAAATCAGATTGCCGAAATCGACGAAGGGCTGCGGCAGGCCGGTGATGGTGGAGTTGTCGCTGACGACACGCGCAAGGCCGCTCGCGACGTTGAGCATGCCGAGCGTGACGATGAAGGATGGAAGTTTCCACTTCTCGCATATCCATCCATTGATGGCGCCCAGGATCGCGCCGGCCCCCATCGAGGCGAGCGATGCAAGAGCGATCGCCTGCCACGGAGAAAACCGCGGATCGATCATGATCGTCGCGCCGATGACCGTGCAAAGTGCCAGCAGCGATCCGACGGAAAGATCGATGCCGCCCGTGAGGATGACGAAGGTCATGCCGGCGGCAAGCACGGTGTTGATAGCGATCTGCACGAAGATCTTCAGGAAGTTCTCCGGCGTCGCGAAATAAGGCGCCGTCAGTGAGAAGAAGATCAAGATCAGGACTAGGGCGATAGCGACGCCGGCCTCTTTCATCGAGATCCGGATGAGCTTGTCCCAGACGCTGGCCTCTTTCGCCTCGGTCGTCTTTTCAATGTTGCCGGACACGACTGTACTCCTTGTAAGCGAGCGAGAGGATCCTGCTCTCGTCAAATTGCTCTCGGGGTATTTCCCCGGCTATCTTGCCGTCCGAGAAGACGATGATGCGATGGCAAATGCTCATCAGTTCCGGCAGGTCCGAAGATACGACGAGGACGCCTTTCCCCTCGGCGGCAAATTTCCACAGGAGCTCGTAGATCTCCGCCTTGGCGCCGACATCGATGCCTCGGGTCGGCTCGTCGAAGATCAACACCTTGGGGCCGCGAAACAGCCATTTGGCGATGACGACTTTCTGCTGGTTGCCACCCGAAAATGTCCTGACGGCCTGGTGGATGGATGGTGTCTTTATCCGCAATTCACGCACGAGGCGCTGCGCGGAATCATCCTCCGCCTTGCGCAAAATCAATCCGTTGCGGGAGATCTTACCGAGATTGGTGATGGTGCTGTTTTGCGCGCAGCTCATATCGAGCATGAGACCTTGAATCTTGCGGTCTTCGGTCGCGAGACATAGTCCTGCGGTTACGGCGTCCCTGGGCGAGGCAATCTCGACCGGCTCGCCGTCTATGCGGATTTCGCCGGCCGCCTTGATATCGGCGCCGAATATGGCCCGGACCGCCTCGGTGCGGCCGCTGCCGACAAGCCCGGCAATGCCGACGATCTCTCCCTTGGCGACGGAAAATGACAGCTCCGGGCTATGGTTCGTCACTTTGAGGCCGGAGACGCCGAGCGCCTCGCCGGAGATGGCGCTGTCGCCGCGAAAGGCGTCATGCTGCGCGAGTTCGCGCCCGACCATGAGTTCGACGATTTTTGGAATTCCAAGCCCTTCGAGCGGCCGCGTCATCACATGCTGCCCATCGCGCAGGATGGTCACGTCATCGCCCACCTCGAAGATCTCTTCGAGCCTGTGCGATATGTAAAGCGTGGTGACACCGCGCGCCTTCAGTCGCTTCAGAATCTCAAAGAGGCGGTCGACTTCTTTCGAGGTTAGGGTCGCCGTCGGCTCATCGAGGACGAGAAGCTTGCTTTCGTTGGAGAGCGCCCTGGCGATCTCGAGAAGCTGAAGCTGGGCGACGCTCAAGCTGCCAGCAAGCGTCGTCGGCGCCACGTTGAGGCCGACTTCCGCCAGCAGTTCCGTCGCCCTGGCATTCATTTGCTTATAATTTACCAGGCCGTATCGGCGCGGCAGATGCTCAAAGAGCAGGTTTTCAGCAACGGTAAGATTGGAAAGTGGGTGCAGCTCCTGGTGAATGACCCGGATGCCCGCCTGGAACGCTTCCAGCGGAGACGACGGATGATAGGCTTTGCCGTCAAACAGGATGCGGCCATCATCCGGCTTGAAGACGCCGCCAAGCAGATTGATCAGGGTCGATTTGCCGGCGCCGTTTTCGCCAAGAAGAATGTGACCCTTGCCACGACCGATCTCTATCGAGACATCCTTCAGGGCCACGACGCCCGGGAAGCGCTTGCCTATTCCTTCCAACTTCAGGATGGCGTCATCTACAGTCTCTGGCACGTCCACCTCATCAGCGTTTCCGTTTTGAATCGGAGATGGCGATCTTCCTCGCGCCGCCTTCCGCTGGGCCTAACGCCTCGCGGTAAAAGGCCGACTAGAAGATCGATCGGAAAGTGGATGCGCCGGCAAATGCCAGCACATCCTTATCCGCAAGGCTGGTTTATCGACTATTTGAGATCCTTGGCGGTGACGAGTGTCACATCCGTCTTGACCCAGCCGGTGAATTTTTCGCCGGCATATTCGCGAAGGCCATACTTGATGCCCATGGCCGCCATTTCCGCGCCGTACTGTTCGACGGTCGCCAGCATCTTGCCGTCCTTGAGCAGCGGCTTGACGGACGGAATATTGTCGAAGCCGACGACCTTGATCTTGCCCGCCTGGCCTGACGCGTCGAGAGCCTTGACCACGCCAAGCGCCATGGAGTCGTTGGCGGCCATGACGCCCTGAATATCCTTGTACTTGGTGAGGAAATTCGTCATCACGGTGTTGGCTTCTTCCGTCTCCCAATGCGCGGTCTTGCTGTCGAGAAGCTCGAGCTTGCCGTTCTTGATGGAGTCCATGAAGCCTGCCTTGCGCTCCTTGGCATTGTCGGCCTCGGGATTGCCTTCGAGGATCACCACCTTCGCGCCGGGACCAAGATCCTTGGCGAGCGCATCGCCTGCAAGCTTGGCGCCGGCCGTGTTATCCGGCCCGAAGAAGGCGAGATCGATACCGGCCGCCTTCTTGGCATCGGCATCGAGCGGCACGTCGATGTTGATGACCTTCACGCCAGCTTTCACCGCCTTTGCGAGCGGCGTGGCCATGGCCTTGGAATCGGCCGGCGCGACGACGATGATGTCGTATTTCTGCGTCACGAAGTTCTCGACCGCATCGACCTGGGCCGCGAAGTCCCGTTCGTCCTTCATGCCGACGGCCTTGAAGTCGAACTTATCCTTGTTTTCGGCCGCATATTTGTCGGCGCCGGCCTTCATCTGTTTGAAGAACTCATTGGATAGAGACTTCATGATCAGCCCGACTTTCGGCTTGCTGGCGGCAAAGGCGGGCGACACGCCGCAGGACAGCGCGAGCGCCAGGGTGCCGGCAAGCCCCAGTTTCAGCGCCGTACGCCGCTTGGTGTTGATCAAGACGGATTCGCGTTTTTTAGAATTGGTCATTTCTTTCCTCCCGAACGGTCCTGAGCTCAGCTCCACCTGAGTTGTCTGCGACAATGAACCGTTTCCACGTATATTGGGTATCATGCCGCCAGGAATTGTCAAGGCACCGATTTTGCGGTGAAAAACAGGTGAATTTGGAGCTTTACCGGTCTCGGAAGATGGGTATGATGAACCGTTTCCATCGAGCCGGCGTTGCTTTTGCGGTGGGGGATCGGCTTGACATGAAGCCCTTTGACTAAGGCGGCAGAGACCATTAGCTGAGAGGCTGCTCAGGCGCCTCCATGGTCCGGAAGGTGAAATGAAGGGATATTGGTTCCGTTATGCCGAAGGTTGGAATTCGAGACGTTGCCAAGCTGGCGGGGGTTTCCACCGGGACCGTCTCAAGGGTTTTGAATGACCATCCTTCCGTGACGGATGAATTGAGGGCACGGGTCAGAAGCATCATCGAAGAGCTCGGATATACGCCCGATCCTTCTGCCAGAAGCATGCGCGGCAAGGTCAGCCGTCTCATCGGCATCATCATTCCCGATCTCACCAATCCCTTCTTCTCGGAACTCGTCCAGTCCGCGGAGCAAGCGGCGGCGAAGCATGGCTATAACATCATCGTCATGACCTCTTTCGATCACGCGGCCAAGGAAGCGGATCGCATCGGTCAGCTGACAAGTCGGAAGGTGGACGGCATCATCCTTGTTCCGAGCAATGATTTCCATGCGCTCAAGCCGCCGAGGGGCCTGCCAATCGTCATCGTCGACCGCCTCCTGCCGGGATATTCCGGCATTGCCGCCGATCATCGCAGCGGCGTGCGCCTCGGCGTCGAGCATCTTGTGAAGCTTGGCCATCGCCGCATCGGCTTCATTTCGGGTCCCAAAGACTCCGTCCCAGCCAATGATCGCCTCCGGGGCTATCTCGATGCGATGAAGTTGGCCGGCGATGGCGAGCAGAACGCGGCGCCGCTGATCGCGGAAGCGGCTTTCGATTATGAAAGCGGGCGGTCCGCTGGAAACTATCTTCTCGCGCGCGCCCGCCACGAGCGCCCAACTGCCATCTTTGCAAGTTCCGACCAACAGGCGATCGGTTGCATGCGTGCAGCCCATGATTTGGGGATCCCAATCCCGGCTGCCCTTTCCATCGTCGGCTTTGATGGTATTCCGCTCGCGAGCATGACAATACCACGCCTGACCACAGTGAAGCAGCCGATTCAGGAAATAGCGGCAGCGGCGGTCGCCGTTTTGTTGGGCAAGCAGGATGCCCCGGCGCTCGGCAAACCACTCCTGCTGGCCTGTGAGATTACTCAGGGGGAAACAACGTCCTCACCACAACCGGATTAAAAGATGATGCCGTGGTTGTGGATGACACTACACCTAAATATTGATGAACTACATGCATGTCTTTATCCGCTATTGTCCGTGAGACATGTGTTCAGCAGCGTCCGAACTGCGTCGAAATTGTCTTGCCACTGCATTGTTTGTACCCGTCAAATACCCAGTGTATTAAGCCAGTCGCTGAAGCTGGATGTCTTCGTCACGCGTGGTAGATGCTCTACCTTGCATTCCCCGCTATGCCTGCGGACTTCGCTTGGGCTGTAGCCGAATTCATGTGTGAAGGCCCTGCTGAAGTTGGCTGCCGATTCGAAGCCTAGATTACTTGCGATATCTGCAATTTTCTGACCATTGTTCAGGTCGGCTAGTGCTGCGCGTGCGGCCAGGAGGCGCCTTCTGCGCACGTAGTTTAACACGCCACCCGATGCCTGGAACAATTCGTACAGTCTGGTTCGGGAGATTGCCAATTCACGGCTCAACGCTTCCGGCGTGAGCTCCGCTGATCCGAGATTGCTCTGAATAAAGCGACGCGCTTTCGTCATCAGTCCGATCTCGGAGCTGCGATCGCCGATCGCATGGCCATCCACCAGCGGCGTGACGCTATGAAATATCATCTCTTGCAGCTGGTTGCGTACACTGTGCAGATCATCCCTCGTCAAACGGTTGAGGTTCGCTTCGAGAAAAGCGATGTAGTCGGCCAGCAGCTTGACGCGCGCGCCCCCCAGGACGATGTTGTTGCTTGCTCCAGGCAGTCCGCCATGATCGGCGAACAAATCGCAAGGTAGAATGAGGGTAACGGATTGCGCGCTTATGGTGCGGCCATAAAACGGGCAGCCAAGTGCCCGGATTTCCATCATCCCGGGCTCGTTTTCGACCACATGTCCATTGACGCTGGTCCATGTCTTGCCCGTGCGCAGGAATGTGATTTGCCAATGATCTATGGCGCTGAAGCGTAGTTTCTCCGGAGAGCGTTCATAGCTGAAGGCTGGCGTTTGCTGCTGGATGAGAAGCGCCCCTTCAAGATTCCAGACGGTTTGAGATGCCACGAAACCTTCTCCGGCCTGGCCGCTTTCGGGAAGATACGCGTCTATCAGCGGCGCCATATGCTTCTGCCAAGCCGGGAATTGCTGACTGGGAGCCTCATGGGACGTGGAGAATGGCAGTGACACGAGCTCTGGCACATCCGTGGTCTTGCCGCAAATTGGAGCTTCGGAAATGCGGGGCCACCGGCGCCTTTCGACAAAAGCTGGTTGTCCGGCTGTAGTCTCGGTCTTGTTCCACATCATCGTGGCGGCCTTTCGACAAAACGTGCCAAATCGGCTGGCAGTCGCGGCGGTATCCTTACCGCGGGCGGATGGAGGGGACGGGCCCCTATAGGTGATCGACGCCCAAAATGGGTCGCGCGCGGAAAGTACAGGCCTTGTCCGGTTACGATCTTTCCCAATTGTCGCAAAACAGCCTGAATTTCAGTCCATCCGGGCGCCCGCCGGTTGGCGGACGGACATAAGGAAAGTGATCGTTTCATGTCTTGAGCAAAGAATTCTGCCTCGCGGTGCGCCTTGGCCGGCAAACCAAAGAAGTCTGTGGATGTCTGAGCCGAGGCTCTGTGCATCCGCCGAATGTCGCGCCAAGTTATTATCATCGCAGGCAGCATTGTCGCAGGTCCCCGCCCCGAAGGCTGTAAGGGGAAATTAAGCAGATTTCATTAATATTTTCAAGATATTTATAGAAGTTGCTTAAATATTTTCCGCTGAAATACACGAAGGAAACTTGTCAAGGAGAGTAAACTTATGAGTTTTTGGAAGAACTCTTGCAATCTATCCGCAGGTAATCGAAAGGTCGGCGTCTCTTTATCGATAATACTTGCGATTGCATCTTCGGTGGTCATGCATGAAACTGCAAATGCTGCCGAGAATGTGCACGTGAAGAATAAGACTGTGCAGTTGTACATGAAGAAGTATCAAAAGGACAATGTCGTCTTCTATAGCGGAAGTTCACTTACCAGGACGACTTCGGTTTCCGCCGAGAATTACTTCAAAGGTTCTCCTTATATCTGCACACCAAGTGGATTTGGAAGAACGTCGCATTGCTACAATCGCAGCGCATTTTGAGTTGAGCCGGCTGATGCCACGCACTGCGCGCGGCAAAGAATAGGGGCATTTCCCGGATGGCGGTTCGACGGAACAGGTGAGACGCATGCCGCCCGCTATCCAAAAGAAAGCCCCTATGTGAGTATTCGACTTCAACCGGGCAGATGTCTGCGAACATAGTCGCCCGGCCGCAGTTTCAGAACTTCGTCATCATGTTTGATCGGATTATGACGGAACACATACCATTTTCCGCCTGATGCTCGTTTCTGATAGATGATCCCGGCCTTCTTGCGATGCAGGAAGCAGGACACGTTGGGTGCGGCACTTTTCTTGCTGTACCAGACAGCGCTCATGCAGAGCCTACCGCGATCGGTCGCATACCAGATGCCCCTTGCGTAGGATTTTTGAGCGCCCGTATGCGACCAGGCTGTAAATCGACGGTGATGACGCGAGAAGAAGCCGGCCCCGTCCTTCCATATCCAGGAACGTCCCGAGTAGAGCTTTTTCAGTTCCTTGGCGCTCATTGGCATGGCTTGATGGGCCGCACGCGCTGTCATTCGATCGATTTGATGCTGTGTCGCCGCGTTCGCGGTGCCGGCCAGCAGCATCGCGAACATGGCGTTCAGGATGATGAAACGGAACCAAGACATGGGTTTCTCCTCAATCTTTCATCATCGCGGTCAATTCAAGAGAGGCGGCGTGGCGACGCGCCAATCCGGCCTGCCCAGACCATCCGGCCAGGGATAGACTTCACGGTCGTTGAAGTAGACCACCGCTTTCAGGTCAGGGAATTCGGAATGCGGCTTGTTGGCTTCCTCGGCCCACGCGTGAACATAGGCCTCGTTGCCCTGGTAGCCCAGTTCCGCGATCACGATCGGCTTCTTGAAGCGTTTCACACGGTCGTAGCCGGGTTTGGTCGCTTCCACGAAGGTCGAATCTCGCCCGAGCTTGCGCTGATCGAACGGCTGGTAACCGAAGACCGACAGCCCGACGACGTCGACGAATGAATCGCCGGGATAATAGGCTTCAAGCCCATCCTTGCCCATCGGCGACCACATATACTTCGCCGAGGGAAGGCTCTTGCGGCAGACGGTGACGGCGTGCCTGTAGGCCTTCACATACTCCTCCGCATTCCAGTAGGCCCAGGTGAACTGCCCGTTCTTCTCATCCATTTCCTGCGCCCAGCGAATGGTGACGGGTGCATTGAGCTTCGCGGCCGCCGAGCAGATCGCCGTCATGTTGGAATCATAGTGGCCCGCCAGAATTCCATTGAGTAGATCGGTAGGCGTGACGCGCCAGTCGCGGGCCCATGACCAGGGCTCGATGGTGATCAGCAGCGAACGCCCACGCTTGCGGGCATAATCGTCTGCCGTACTCAGCGTCGACAGATCGACGTCTTCCCAAGGCAGGAAAAGATGCTCGATCTTCGGATTGGGGTCACTGGAAAAGTCCCCGTTGGGATCATAGGCACCCCCCGGCAGCGATTGGGGTGTGATGATCGGCCTCTTGTCGTTGAAGAGAGGCCGAGTCTCGGCCTTCGCGTCCAGGCCGTTGCTGGCAGCGTATACGCCCCCGCAGAGGGCGCCAGCCGCAAGCAAGGCCGTCGTCAGCTTTGATAGAGTTTTCATAGCTTTGCCTCCTTCCTCTATTCGGTCTTGTGGACGGTCAAAGAGGTCTTCAAGGCCTCCAGTCGTTGTGAGACCAGATCATCGGCGATCAAGTTTGTCGCCTCGTCGGTTTTCTTGGTGACGGGATGGCGAAACACGAACCATGCTCCGCCAGTCTCGCGTTTCTGATAGATCGTTCCATCGAGAATGCGATGGATGAAGCAGGTCTTGGCGGGAAACTGGCCGTTCGTGGCGTGCCAGGTTGCCTCGAGACACAGACGGCCGGTGTCCGTCACAGCCCAGCGGCCTTCAGCCCAGGATTGTCCGTTGGTCCCGTCGACCCAGGCAGAAAACCGACGGTCGGTATCCTGCATTCGGCCAGCACCATCAGGCCAGCGCCAGCTCTTGTCGTGATAGAGCATGTAAAGTTCAACCGCCGTCATGGGTCTTGCTCCATCCGGCACCTTGGTGGTCGTTGCGGCCAAGGCCGTATTGCTCCCCGCTGCAAGTCCAAGCACGATCGCACATGCCAGCGATGCGGCGGGGACCAGGGAGGTCTGTGTCCTTAATGGCTTCATATTGCTTCTCCCGTATCGTGGATTGGAACGAGCTTTGGGGTTGCCGCCTTTACGGCTCGCTGCCGGTTTCGTCGTTTGGCGATATCGCGCAGGCTGCTATGTGTGCTTGCCGACTTACCTATGGAGCAGACGTGAAAGCCAATCCGGCGGGCGGCTTCCGCATCCAGCGCATTTCGCAGATCTATGAGAACAGGCTGGCGCAGTTTCTTCTTGAGCTGGGCCAGGTTGATCTTTCGGATGGCGTCCCATTCCGTCATGACGACGACGGCATCCGCGTTTCTCGCGCATTCATAAAGATCCTCGTGGAAATCGACGCTGCTGAGGACTTTTGCTGCATTCTCGATGCCGACGGGGTCATATGCCCGGATGCGGGCACCCAGGCGCTGCAGGGTTTCGATGAGCGGCACGGAGGGCGCGTCGCGCATGTCGTCGGTATCGGGTCTGAAGGTCAGGCCGAGAATGGCGATGGTCAGGCCGTCAATATCGCCGCCAAGTGCCTTGCTGACCTTCCGTGCCATGCGCCGCTTGCGCATCTCGTTGACGGCAAGGGTTTCCTCGACGATACGCAACGCCACGCCATGGTCCTGCGCCGTCTGCAACAACGCAAGCGCGCTTTTGGGGAAGCATGAGCCGCCATAGCCAGGGCCGGCGGCAAGGAGGCTTGCCCCGATGCGCTTGTCGAGCCCCATACCGAGCGCCAGCTCTCCGACATCGCTGCCCATCTCCTCGCAAAGATCGGCAAGTTCGTTGATGAAGGTGATCTTCGTGGCGAGAAAGGCATTGGCGGCATGCTTGATCAGCTCAGCCGTCCGACGCATCGTGATGATGACGGGCGTATTCTGGCGCTCGATCGGGACATCATAGAGCTCGACAAGCCGTTTGCAGGCCCATTCCTCCTCCACGCCCAGGACGATGCGGTCCGGAGCGAGAAAATCCTGCACCGCAATGCCTTCGCGCAGAAATTCCGGATTGGAGGCGACGGCGAAGGTGCCAGGCGTCCGGACCGAGCTGATGATCCTGTGCACGGCGTCGCCGGTTCCGACCGGCACCGTCGATCTTATCACCACGATACTATCAGCCGAGATAAGCGCCGCGAGCTCGCGCGCTGCCTGGTAAATGAAGGAAAGGTCGACATCCGCCTGTCCTGGATGCGGGGGCGCAGCGATCGCTATGAAGACGATGGCTGCTCCTTCGACCGCCTTTGCGATGTCGCAAGTGAAGTCCAGCCGTCCCGCGGCATAGTTTCGTTCCACCAGCTCGTCGAGATCCGGTTCGTAGATCGGAATCCTGCCGTGACGAAGGGCGGCGATCTTATCGGCATTCTTGTCCACACAGACGACACGATTGCCCCATTCGGCGAAGCATGTGCCGCTGACCAAGCCCACATATCCGGTTCCAATAACAGCTATCTTCATGTGCGTTCCCGCCAATAGCGTCCTTCCCGTCATGAACCTCAATCGTCCGTGTCACTCACGTGCCAGTGCGGATTGAGCACCATTCTGTGCAGTCCACGCCCGCCAATGCCGGCGCCCGCCACCGAAAAGCGATTGTCGAACAGCACGTAGCCGTCGGTGTCCCAAATCAGTGATTGTACTCCGGCGCGGCCGTGCTCCATGATGCCGACAAATGGCAGCGCCGTCAGAGCAAGCAGAGCGCTGGCGAGCGCTGGCCGATAAAAGCGCTTGTTCGCGCCGAGCGTGTTTTCACGCGCATGCTGGACGATGATGACCAGCAGCAGCAAAGTGTAGATGGCGGCATTCATCGTTGCGAAGATATAAAAGCCGCTGCTCTCCTCCGCGCTGACGGATAGCACCGGCAAGATGGAGGCGAGAGAGAGAAAGCCATAGGGTGCAAGGACCCGGAACGGCAGCGGATCGACCTCCGATGTGCCTTTCGGCGTGACGCGGAAATCCACGAACGATCCGGTCGCCCGATCGTGAATGGCAGCCAGAGCGCCCACGAGTGCCCACGGCCAGCGGGCAAACAGGAACAATGTCATCTCCCAGCTCAGGATC
This sequence comes from Martinezella dioscoreae, assembly GCF_009176305.1. Taxonomy (GTDB): domain Bacteria; phylum Pseudomonadota; class Alphaproteobacteria; order Rhizobiales; family Rhizobiaceae; genus Rhizobium; species Rhizobium dioscoreae. The sequence continues at coordinate 251,374 of NZ_BLAJ01000004.1, forward strand.
CTGGCATTGGCCGGCCTGAACGTATGCGTACTGCGCCAGCGATAAGCGAACAGGATCAGCAGAACGGATTGCGGCACGAAGTGCAGCAGAAAATCGGGATAGGAGACATCGACGAAGGTCCTGCCTCTAACAAGCGCGATGATGGGCATGACGAACATCAGCGCCATGAAGAGCGAGAAAAGAGAATACCAGAGCTGCGAAAACAGGAACTGGATCTTGAGACGCAGCGGCAGCCGCTTGATCAAGCTTGGCGAATATTGCAGCAGGATCATCATCAGGCTGCGCGACCACTGAAACTCCTGGGTGATGAGATCGGCAAAGGTGCGCGGGCCATCGCCATGCGCAATGGCATCGAGCGCATGAATGCCACGCCAGCCGTGCGCATTCATCATCAGCGTGGTGGAGTGGTCTTCCGCCAGCTCTGGGCCTAGACCGCCAATGCTCTTCAGGGCCTTGGTGCGAACGGCGTAGTGCGAGCCGATGCAAAGCGGCGACAGCCCGTGATTGAACCCCACCTGAAGCGATCCGTGCATGCTGGCTTCCGCATAGAGACGGCCGCGTGCCGACCAGCTTTCACCGGCATTCCGATCGCAGATGCTCGGCGCGGAGACATAGCCGACCGCCGGATCGGCGAAGGGGCGAAGCATCTGAAAAAGATAGCCTTGCTCGGGCACATGATCGGCATCGAGCTGCACGACGAAATCATAGCCTTCATAGCCGTAGTGATCGTAGAAGAAGGCGAGATTGCCTTCCTTGCAGCGGGTGCGCCGCGGCCAGGTCTGGCGGTGATAATCTTCGCGGCCCCTGCGGGTGGATACCTGGACGCCATGTTTGCGGCACCAATCCAGCGTCGAGGGTGACGGATCTTCATCCGCGAGCCAGGTGTCGTGCGGCACATTCTGTGCCAGCATGGCATCCAACGTCCGGGCCACCACCGCGAAGGGCTCCGATGGTGCCTTGGTGACGACCATGGCGATGCGGCTGCCGGCGGGAAGCCGCAATTGCCCCGTCGGCTTTTCGGCGCGAAAGAAGACGATGATGAAATAGGCTGGAATGATCGTCACCCAGGCAAGCACCAGGGTCAGCAAGACCGATCCCATCGGGTCGACGTGGTGTGCGGGTGTAAACCACCAGCTCCAGAAATAGACAAGCGCCGCGAGCCATAGCGTGGCGCAAGCGACATATTCCGCGCGCTGGCGACCCCGCAGGACCGGCGTCATCAACGCCCTTTCCTTCATTGCTTCAGCTCGTGTCCGGATCGATGTCATCCTCGCATCTCCAGTCCGAAGAAGGGAGCCGCGGTCCGGATGATTGTTTCGATATTCGAATGCAGAGCGTGGAAGCCGAGTTTCTCGGCGGCAAGTTCGGAAGCGGCATAAAGGACAGGCGGATCGCCCGGTCGCTGCCCGTGCATGGCGATGGGAACCTTGCGTCCGCAAACGCGTTCGATCTCCCCGACGATCTCCTTGATCGACGTGCCGTGCCCTGTTCCCAGATTGACGGCAAGATTGTCACCACCAGCCAATAGATACTCGACTGCCAGGACATGCGCCCTGGCGAGATCCAGCACGTGGATATAGTCGCGCACACAGGTACCATCCGGCGTGTCGTAATCGTCTCCATAGACTTCCAAGGTTTCGATCGCGCCGGCCGCCGCCAGCAACGCGCGTGGAATGAGATGCGTTTCGGGATCATGCCATTCGCCCAGTTCCCGTTCGGGATCGGCGCCCGAGGCGTTAAAGTAGCGTAGTGCCACATAGGAAAGTCCGTATGCGGCTGAATAGTCGGCGAGCATGTGTTCGGCAATCAGCTTCGTTCTGCCATAGGGATTGATGGGTCGAGGCGTCTCGCATTCGCGGATCGGCAGATGGGCGGGAATTCCGTATATCGCGCAGCTCGATGAAAAGATCAGCCTATTGGCTTGCGCGCGGCGGCACGCCTCTAGAACCGACAGCGTGCCGGTGACATTGTTGGCGTAGTATTTCGCGGGATTTTCAACCGACTCGCCGACATAGGCCGAGGCGGCGAAATGTATGACCGCCGCAGGCCTGTGGCCATCGATCGCCTCAACAAGGCGGGGCGTGTCGAGAATATCGCCTTGGACGAAGGGCCCCCAGCGCACGGAGGTCAGGTGGCCCGTCGAGAGATTGTCATAGACGACGGGCTCGAAGCCCTGGCGATGAAGGAGTTTCGCGGTGTGGCTGCCGATGAAGCCGGCGCCACCCACGACGAGTATTTTTTGCCTGGCCATCACGCAACCTCGAAAAGCTCGCTGCTTGGACGAACCAGCTGCCGTTCGAAGTAGGCGATGGTGGACTTCAGCCCATCCGCTAGCGCGACCGACGGTTCCCATCCCAGTTCGCGTTTCGCGACGCTGATGTCGGGCCGGCGCTGACGCGGATCGTCGACCGGCAAGGGCTTATGGACGATCTTTGAGCTGGAGCCGGTGATCGCGATCACCTGTTCGGCAAGATCACGCACGGTAAATTCCCCCGGATTACCGAGATTAACAGGCGTATGGATGACCGTTTGGTCGGCCATAAGGCGGACAAAACCATCGATCAGGTCGGCGACATAGCAGAACGAGCGCGTCTGGGAGCCATCGCCATAGACCGTGATGTCCTGGCCCCTGAGTGCCTGGACGATGAAATTGGATACGACGCGGCCGTCGTCGGGGCGCATGCGCGGCCCATAGGTGTTGAAGATACGGGCAATCCTGATGTCGACGCCGTGCTTAGCGTGAAAGTCACGGAAAAGCGTTTCGGCGGAACGCTTGCCTTCGTCGTAGCACGAGCGGGGGCCGAAGGAATTGACGTTGCCCCAATAGTTCTCAGGCTGCGGATGTACCTGGGGATCTCCATAGATCTCCGATGTGGAGGCCTGGAAGATGCGCGCCTGGTGATGAGCGGCTAGCTCCAGCAGGTTGAGCGAGCCGAAAACGCATGTCTTCATCGTATGGATCGGATCGGCCTGATAATGCGGCGGAGATGCCGGGCAGGCCAGATTGTAGATCTCGCTGACAGGCAGATCGAGTGACGCTATGACGTCATGGCGGATAAAGCTGAACGTGTCATAGCGAAGAAGATGCCACAAATTGTCCATCCGCCCGGTTGAAAAATCATCCACGCAGATGACTTCATGGCCATCCTGCAGAAGCCGGTCGCAAAGGTGCGAGCCGAGGAACCCCGCGCCTCCCGCAACAAGAATCGTACGTCTCTTGGTATTTTTTGGAGTGATGCCTGCAGATTTGAACGCTATGCCCATCAAACCCTCCCGGTACTTTAGACACGCAGCCGAGTATCAAGGCGAAGTAAGACTTCCGCCTTGTTGTAGGCTGTTTACAACTGGGAATTATTTCTGCAATTTATGGCTATAGTTTACTAACGTTTAACTATGCTGTCGTTATCAAGGAATGCAGAAGTTTTACATTCTGTCCATTTTTGTCGCTATCAGCGCTGATGTATTAATTTAAAATAATTTACATTGGGCGTGTGATTTAAATTGTAGTTTTTACTATAGAATTCAGATATACGTTGGTATTATAAGATATTTTAGAGATATCAATGAGTATTGTTATTTATCTCCGCCCCAGATGGCGAAGCCGATAGGCGTAAGGGAGAGTCGACCCAAATTCGGCTTCAAATAAATTCGCGCGATATGTTGTATCACGATACTCCTCTTCTCCAGCAAGTTTTCGTGTCCGCGCCCTGCGCGACAGCAACAAAGCACCGTGGCTCATCTGAGATCTTGTAAGCGGATAATTCCATAAGGGCGAATGCCCGAACCATGAGCGTTCTGACACCCCGAGGGAGCGGCAAGGATAGGGGCGCGGGCGCTTGATGGCTAGGTCAGGCGCAGATCCAGGCGCGGATGCAGCTTTTTCAGATTTGGCAATGATTTCATCTGCCAGGGAATTTGCGACGAGCCGCAGACGGTAAGATGAACATCCGGATGCTTGCGCGCCTCTATCGTCAGTTTGGCAAGCAGGTTGATGCCCGAAGAATTCAAGAATTGCAGACCGGTGAGATCGAAAGTCGCCTTGCCTCCGCCCCCATGAAGGATCGTCCTGGCCAGATCATAGACCGGTGCATAGGCGTCGGGACCCGCCAGACGCATGGTTCCGTCAAAATAAAGGGTGCTGCCTTCGGACCAGACGCGGAATGCTTCTTCTTTGATTTCCATAAAAGGCCTCTCGCTGGTTCACGCCGATGAAATCGCCATTGCGGCATAGGTTTGCAGCTTGATCCGCTTGTGCGGACCATCCTCGTCGAAATGCCAGGCCAACTGGACCTGGTAGTCGCTCATCAATGTCAACAGTCCTAACCCGGATGCATCGTCGCCGGCAAGAACGCTTGCCTCGATCTGTTCTATCAGGAGATCGCCGGGATCGCCGGCCGTAACCCTCAGCAATAATTCCTGGAAGCGTTCAGTCGCGTCGCGGTCGATAAAGTTTCCGATCCGCATCCTGAAATGATGGTCATCCCTCAACGCCTCGATCAGGATCTCGCCCGTGGCGCGGAACTTGATGGAGTTTTCGATGAGCTCGTTGGTCAAATAACCGATATCGTGCCGTACCGTCTTGTATTGGCGCTCGGAAGCACGGAAATCGAGCGCCATCGTTTCCGCGATAAAGTCGGATGTCATGGCCGAATGGCGCCACGCCAAGTGAAGAGGTCCGTCGAACAGGCGAATGCGAAGGGCATTGGTGCCGTCGAACGAAACCAGATGTTCCTTGCCGAAAATTGCTGTTGTCATCTCCTCACCTGTGCCGCATCACCACAAGGGTAATATCGTCATGGATCTTATGGGTCCCGATGTAAGCCATCAAATCGTCGAGTATGCCCTCGACGACTTCTTCCGCAGTCCCGCCATGTAGCCGGCGGGCATCCTCCAAAAGCCTGTCGAAGCCGAACAGTTCGCCCTTCGAATTCTCCGCTTCGGTGACACCGTCTGTATGCAGGACTACCATGTCGCCCTTCTCGAAGGATACTTGCCGCGTATCGATAAAGGGAGCTATGTCGGGCTCGAGGCCAACAGGAAGACCGAGATCGCCTGTATCTATCCGCTCCACCTTGCCGTCCTGGCGAATGATGATCATGTCCTCGTGCTGGCCGGATATGGTCAATCTCTCGCCGTCATAGTCGAGGAACGACAAGGTGAGATGCTTGTCCGTCCGTGTCCGTTCGATGTTCTTGAAGATGGCGCGGTTGAGATCGGTCAGGAATTTTGCCGGATCCATCTCGCCTGCTTCCTGCAGGGCGCGGGCGATCGATTGCACCATTAGCATCAGCACGCCGCTCTCCAGCCCGTGGCCGGTCACGTCGCCGATGCCGATCTTGAGGTTGTTTCCGTTCTGCAGAACATCATAGTAATCGCCGCCGACTTCGTCGGCTGGGCGCATGTAGGCGGCGATCTCCAGATGCTTGATCGCCGTCAGTTCCTTGGCCCGCGGCAGGACCATGAGCTGGATTTGCTTGGCGACATTGAGCTCGGCACCCAGCCGCAGATTTTCGTTCTTCAATTGGCTGTTGAGGGTGGAAATCTCTTCCTTGGCGGCCTCGATCTCCTTGGTCCGGTCCGAGACGAGCTTTTCGAGGTTTTCGGTGTGGAAGCTGATATCCTCCGCCATCCGGTTGAATGCGATGCCGGCCTCAGCCACCTCGTCCCTGGTCGAGATATCGACCCGGACCGAATAATCCTTCGCCTGTATGCGTTTGGCGGCGCTCGCCAGCGCGCTGATGCCGCTGGTGACGCGTTTCGAAGCAGCGAAGACCGCCGCTGTGACGATCATCAGCGACACAAGGACCGCCATGATCTGATAAAGCAGGATGCGGTTGGTCGCCCGCGATATCTCATCCTTGGCGGCAATGAGCGAGGCGTAGATCTCGCGCTCGGGCACGACTATCCCGAGCGACATGACCTCGCGTTGCACCGGTCCATCCACCCAAAGATTGGTCGGGTGCAATTGCTTGACGACCACGAGGTAGGGAACATCCTCTCCCTGCTGGCTAAGGGTAATATGCTGGATCACGCCGTCGGCCTCGAGTGGCAGCGTGGTGATTGCCGTTTGCGTGCTGTTGCGCAAGGATCGATCGACGCCGGTGACGCCCTTGGCGGCGGCATCATTGGCGGCACGCAAGCCGATGACCTTCTCGCCCACGGGATTGATCGCGACGACATTTCCATTCGACATGGCAAGGAAGCCGAAGCCGGTCTGGGCGACTTTCACATGCTCGACGATTTCGGCAAGTTGCGTGAGCGTGATATCAGCGCCAGCGGCACCGGCCACCTGATGCCGATCCGGCGTCCAGAGCGGATGAAAAAAGCTGACGATCAGCTTGCCGGTGATGGCGTCGGTATAGGGAGCGGTCTGGGTGATGTAATCGGCAACCGGCCGTGATGACGGGTTGGAAGCCCATTGCTGCCAGGATTCGTAGAGGCCCGGAAAGAAGAATGTCCAAAAATCGGCGCTGTTATGGCCGGGATAGAGCCGGTCGAAGGTCTGTGCCTGCGTCGTATAGGGAGCGGTCCGGAAAATCGGACGCTCCCTGGGGCCGATATAATACATCTGCAGCTTCGACGCGCCGTTATGCAGCAATGAAGGGGCGACCAGATCGAGCACCGCGCTCCACTCTATGTCTGCCTGTACCTGGGGCAGGGGATGGTGATCCTTATCGAGCAGGTACCCCCAGACACTGATGACGGAGGGCGTGCCGGGCAAGTTCTGTGACCACTGGCCAACCGGGTCGTAGGACACCGTTACGGCACCCGGGGACGCCCTGCTCATGGCGGCCCCCACATCCACGCTTCGCGCGGGGTTGTCGATCTGTCCCTGCAGCACGCCCGCCAGCGCCTTCACGTCGGAATGGACCTGGTCGATCAGCAGGCCGACCTCCGCGGCGGTCGAATCCGCATAGGAGCGAATGTAATCCTGGCTCGCCTTCTCCAGGCCTTGTCCCACTTCCGTCGTGGCGTTGCGCGAAAGACGCTGGACGTTCCAAAGCGCAAGGCCGCCGCTGACGAGCAGGTCGAAAAGAACGGCACCCCCGACCACGAGTAGAAATTTGGCGCGAAAGGAGCGCAGTCCGAGCCGTTGCTTGGCGGTTGACGCGTCTGTCATAGCGGTTTCTGTCCCGAGGAAGCCCAGATCGGCCAGCCGGCATAGCCTCTTGGGTGGAGCGCGGCAAAAATATGGTCGGCGAAACCTTGTTTGAATCGCTCGATGAATGCGGCCGAATCCCCTCTTCGGACCGCCATCTCATCTGCGTAGACATTCCGCCACGCCGTGATGATGTCGGCGAAATCCTGGGGATCGCCGTCGAGATTGGTGACCATGAAGCTTTCCATCCGCACATCCTTGAAGCCGGCATCCAGCAGCATGCGGCGGCCCTTGGGACCCATTTCGACATCCATGTCGAAATGGGCAAACAGCTTCGCGACCTCGTTATAGGTCCATTGGATGCTGTCGGCTCTGGGCTCGCCAAGACAATGGGAGTTCTTCTCGTTGGTGATGTAGACCCTGCCGCCTGGCTTGCATATGCGATAGAGCTCGCGCAGCAGAATATCCGGACGGTCGAAGATCTGCAGCGAATGCCTGCAGGTCACGAAATCGAACTGGTCGCTCTCGAACAGCATCTGGGATGCATCGCCATAGGTATATTCGATATCCTGGACGTCGAAGTCGTCCGCGACCTTGCGGGCATATTCCAGGCTCGTCACCGAGTGATCAAGGGCAACGATCCGCGCCGGCTTGAAATCCTTTCGCAGCAGCATGGCGAAATCGCCGATGCCGCAACAGATGTCGGCAATATGCAAACCCTCACGAAGGCCGTGTCGCGGCAATATCTCGCGTTCGTGCCGCCAGGTCATTTTCGTCTGGGTTCGGAGGATCGGGATGAAGCTCTGGTTCTCCACGAACGTCTGCCCGGGATAGAAGGCTGAATCGTAGATCTCGACGGCGATGTTGGGCGACAGATCGCTCAAATGGCGAAACAGCCGCGATGCCCATGCGACGACGCTCGAGGCGACGACCGTCAGTTTGAGATCCGGCCTCGACCGGGTGGCATCGAGGAGTGCATGCGTCAGGGCGCGGAACGCCGTATTGTTCATGTGGATGACGCGCTTCAGATTGATGTAGCAGACACCGTTCACCGTCTCGATACCGTTTCGCAGCAGGGCGAGATCATCGGCGAGCTCGGCAACCGAATGCGGTCTAAGGACTCCCGACAGGGAAAATTCCTGATTGTTGGCATCGAATTGCGCTGTGAAACGGCTAGAGGAGGGGTTGTTCAATTGAGTAGCCTTTCGAGTGCGAGATCCACCACGAAAGTCATCACGCCTGTATCCTGATCGGACAGCTCGATATCCGCATCGTAATTGACGGCAAGGCCAAGAAGGATCGCGTGCTCGGCACGCGCGGCGTCATCGGTGATGACATCGAGATAGTTTGCAAGCGCATGGCCGTTTCCGATGCGCTCGACGATTGCCTGATATGAAGCGCGTTGTTCGGCCGAGCAGGGAAAAGTCAGTTCGATTCGCTCGATCAAGCCATTCCGGTAGAAGCGGCAGGTAAGGGTGCCGCCGCTTTCCCTGGTATGAAACGACATCTCGAAGAGTTCATTCAGGGCTGACGAAAGCAGGTTGGCATGACGGATGGGATCGTGGCGATCATGGCTGACCATGCGTGCCACATAAGCGGCGCATTGGTCGCAATGCGACCAGTCCGCCACCAGGGTCGCCATCTCCATCTCCAGCTCAAGCAATGGCTCGAAGGCCGCGCCCATTTGCACCTCCTCCATGTTACCCCCTCAAGAAATTCCCGAACGAAATGCGAAACTCACGGGCTGGCGTGATATTCGTCGAATGTGGTGACCGGTTGAGTGCGCGCACCCCGCCTTATGAAATCATCGAGCTTGTCGGCGCTGAGCGGAGGGCTGATGCTATAGCCCTGCAGGCGGTCGCAGCCTTCTTCCCGGAGCCAGGCGGCCTGTTGCTGCGTTTCGACGCCTTCCGCGGTCACCCGCATGTCCAGACCGTGGGCAAGCCCGATCACGGAGCGCACAATGGCTTGGCTTTTGCCGTCCTGCAAAATATCCCTGATGAAGTAGCGATCGATCTTGATCGTATCGAAGGGAAAATTCTTGAGATAGCTGAGCGAGGAATATTCCGTGCCGAAGTCATCAAGGGAAATCTGGATGCCGAGCACGTTCAGCGTGTTCAGCGTGTCGAGATTGTTGGTCGTGCGTTCCAGAAGCACGCCTTCGGTGATTTCCAGCTCCAGGCGCTCGGCTGGAAATCCGACGATATCGAGCGTTTGGGAGATGCGATCGGTCAGGCCCGGCGTCAGGAATTCCGCCGGAGAAAGGTTGACTGCGAGCGTATAATGCGCCGGCCATGCCAAGGCCTCGCGGCAGGCTTCTTCCAGCATCCACTGACCGATTTCGCGCATGAGGCCGTCGGCTTCGGCCATGGGAATGAAAGCGGCCGGCGGAATGATCCCGAGGGTCGGATGCCGCCAGCGCAGCAGCGCCTCGAAGCCGACTATATGGGACGAAGACTCCACCAGCGGCTGATATTCGATGAAGAACTCGTCGCGTTGCAGCGCCACGCGCAGGCTTCGTCGCAGCAGCTCCCTTTGTTCGACCACGATCAGCATGGCCGGATCGAAAGTCCGCGCCCGCCGTCGTCCCTCTTTCTTGGCGGCATAAAGGGCGACATCGGCAGCCTTCATCAGCTGTTCCCCCTCGTTGCCGTCGCGCGGCGCAATTGCAATGCCGACGCTTACGCCGACGAAAAGAGAGATGCCGTTGACCGTGAACGGCTTCTTGAATTCGCTCACCAGCGCGTCTGCCAGTCGCTCCGCCTCGAAGGCACGCTGCGGTCCGACCTGGATGATGGCGAATTCGTCGCCGGCGAGACGGTAGACCGTTCCGCCCTCGCCGAGCGCTTCCTTGATTCGTGCGGCGGCGAGTTTCAGCACGATGTCGCCGGCACCGTGGCCGAGCGTGTCGTTGACGGGCTTGAAGTCATCGAGATCGAGCTGCATCAGCGCCGGCCCGATCTTGCCGCTCGCCGGAAGGAGCTGCGCCAGCGCGGTACTGAATTGGCGGCGATTGGGCAATCCGGTCAACGCGTCGTGTGTTGCCTGATGGATCAGCCGCGCTTTTTCACCGTCGTCGGATGGCAGGTTCCCATTCGAGCTTGCCCCGTTGGTTTCGACGATCAGGAGGCCTACTCGAATGTAGGAGACGACAACGTTGCGTTTTCCTCGCCTCGGATCGTCGAGCGGGATCGTGCGAGCTTCACCTGTATCGATTACCTGACGAATGAGCTCGGCAAGCGCCGGTTTTGCAAGTGCCGGATAGGCCTCCCACAATGTCACCTTGTTCCGGGTGGGAAGGCCGATATGCTCTTTGAATCCCTTAGAGGAGTCGAGCAGTTTGAGATCGAGGTTCCAAAGCGAAATAACCGCCTCTAAACCGTTGTCGGATTCGGACTCATATGGAATTTGCTGCGACCGATCCACTCGGTTCTCAGGCATATGGCCTCGTCCTCCCCAAGCCGGTCAAACAAAATCCGGCCATTCTTCAGTTTCAACTGGTCCGTTCGCATCGGAGCGTGCGCATCAACAATCGCAGTCTCATCGATCGTGCGGGCGCAAGTCGTAACTTACCAGAACGTGACAGCCGCTTTAAGCGAATATATTACTAGACCTTCATATTTAGCAATGACTGCTAAAACATGTGCAGATTAAATCGACCGCGGCGATATTATCTGTTTCATTTTGAGTGCTAGAAGATTGCACTCCCAGATCGCACGATGCGTTTAGATTGCAGTGTTTCCATCGGGTGATTTCGATGGCTCCATGGTTGATTCGTGGAGTGTCCTCTTTTCCGATCGACGCCAGCGGTCGCAGTCCCGCCGCCTTCTACTGAAGTGTCCTGCTTTGCGGCTCCATCGCAAGGACCGGCAATTGCGCTTCGCGGCCCCCTTGAACGACAGGGTGGCTGCGAAGCCTTGCGGCCTTGCGAATAAGCAACTCCTCATTGATGATCGCTTGCATGCTCGCGGTGAATTTGCGGGGACTGAACTGTTCCGCATGCGCTTGCAGTGTTTCCGGGTGAAAGCGGTGCTGCATGGCCTCGAAATCGATCACGGCCTTGATCAGCGCATCGACGGACTGCTGGTCGAAGAGAATGCCAGTCACTCCCGGCGCGACCGTTTCCAGCGCCCCCCCACTTCCGTAAGCGATGACGGGTCGCCCGCTGGCCATCGCTTCCACCGGAACCATGCCAAAGTCCTCCTCGCCGGGAAAGACCAGCGCACGGCAGCGCGCGAGCTTTTCTCTCAATATTGGAAATGGGGTCCGGCCGAGAAAAGTGATCGAGGGACCGGCGATACGTTTGAGCCCCTCCGCTTCGCTGCCTTCGCCGATGATGACCAGTTGGCGATTCATCCGGGTAAAAGCCTTCACCGCCAGATCAATCCGCTTGTAGGGAACCAACTGGCCGGCGCAGAGATAAAAATCCTCTGTCGATGGCGCCGGCGTGAAGTCATCGACATTGACGGGTGGATAGACCACGGTCGCGGGCCGCCGATAATACTTGCCGATGCGGTCGCAGACATGATGCGAGTTGGCGACGAAGCGGTCGACGCGCATGCTCGTATTGACGTCCCAGGAGCGCAGCATCGGCGCCAGCATCGGCAATATGAGCCGGGATGCGAGGCCCGCATGGGATCGATAGAAGTGATAGTGATCCCAAAGATACCGCATGGGGGAATGGCAATAGCAGATATGCGTCGCCCGCGGCGACGGGATGATACCCTTGGCCGGGCCGGATTCGCTGGAAATGATCAGATCGTAGCCGGTGAGGTCGAAGCTCTCCAACGCGAAGGGCATCAGCGGCAAGAGCGATTGGTAGGTCTTGGCGGCACCCGGAATCCGCTGAAGGAAGGAGGTGAAAATCTTGTGCCTGCGAATCTTCTCGGAGACACGGCTTTCATCATAGACGAGAGTGAAGATATCGGCGTCCGGATACATGTCGCAGAGCGCCTCGACCACTTTTTCTCCGCCGCGCATCGATACCAGCCAATAATGCACGATCGCTACCCGCATTGCTCTTCCCTCCATGGGTCGAGACAACATTGGGCAGCCGGCAACTTTTGCGACAGGGCCTACATCGGTTCAGCGCGGCATACAAATGGCCGAAGCGAGTGACCAAAAGATTTAGCTGCCGGTATGTGCCTGCACACAAGGATATGCCCATCCGACCAAGAGACGGCAGCGTCGCCTACCTCCCTGCCAGAAATGATAAGCCCTGTTGCTTCGGTAGGGGATTTACACGTTATGCGTTCAGCTGCTGATCTCGCTCCATGGCGCCTTTTCCGTGTGATGGCGCAAGCGATCAAGAAAGCGAGATTTAGACTCATGTCCAGAGTGTGCGCTTCGGCTTACCATTCCATCTCCAGGCCATCTCGATTGATGGCGCCCTGGTTGATGGCGTTGCTTCTTTCCGGCGTGGGGATGCATGGCATGGCGAGTGCTGCGGCGGCCGACGCCTATCGTGTCGGACCTCAGGCGCGGATCAAGGTCGCCATCGTCGAATGGATCGCCGCAACCGGCGAATACAAGGAATGGACGGCGCTGAACGGCGAATATGTCGTGTCGCAATCGGGTTCGATCTCAATTCCGATGATCGGAGAAATGCGGGTCGGCGACAAGACCGTCGAGGACATCAGCGCCGATATCGGCGACAAGCTGAAGCAGATCACCGGTCTGGCGCTTGCACCGACCGCTTCGGTCGAGGTGGTCAAATATCCGATGATCTACGTGTCCGGCGCTGTCGAAAAGCCGAGCGAGCTGGAGTTCAGGCCCGGCCTGACGGTGAAGCAGGCGGTTGCCATGGCGGGTGGGCGTGAGCGTCGGTCCAGCCAGACCGGTGACTACTCGGAGGCGCAGCAGGTCAGCTATGCCGGCGAGATCAGCCGGATGGAGCTGCAGCTGAAACAGCTCGGCGCCCGGCGGGCCCGCCTGATGGCCGAACTCAACGATCAGCCGGCGATCACATTCCCGCCGGAGATCAAGGCCGCTCCCGAGGGATCGGCCATCTGGCAGATCATGACGAGCGAAGTAGACCTGTTCAATGCCAGGGCAGATGCTCTGCGTCAGCAACTCGCCGCCGCCGCGGATCTGGAAGTGCTGCTGCGCAACGAAATCAACATCCTTGATGAGAAGATGTCGTCGCAGGACGAGCAGGTGAAGATCGCGCAGGACGAGTTGAGCGACATTTCCAAGCTGGTCGACACGAAGATCCTGACCACCTCTCGGAAAACCTCGCTGGAGCGGATCGTCGCCGAGATGCAGGCAGGCAAGCTGGATCTTGTCGTTGCTTCGATGCAGGCAAAGCAGAAGCTGAGCGAGACCGAACGTGACGCGCTCAATCTCAAGGGCCAGCGCAAGACCGATGCCGGCCAACTGCTGCAGACTACCGAGACCGAAATCGAGGATACCAAACTAAAGCGAAACACGACGCTGCAACTTCTGCAGCTTTCGGGCGCTTCGCTTTCGAGGAGTCAGAGCATGAAGGCGCTCGATCTCCAGCCGATGGAATACTGGATCACCCGCAACGGCGACGAGGCCAATGCGATCAAGGCATCGGAAGCGACCGTGCTGCAGCCGGGGGACGTTCTGGATGTGCGCTACAATATTTCCGGAAGCCTGGACGGCACGGCGCTTTCGTCTGCCGATACCGGCCAATCTCAATAGTGATAAGCGAGCAATGTGGGGCGACAATCATGGCAATTCACGAGATCGGTAAGGGCTTGCGCAGCATTCCTTCGAGCGCCAAGGGGACAGGGGGCAGCGAATATATCTCCTTTCGTGACGTCTGGCGTTTCCTGCAGCGCCACTGGATGATCTTCGCACTGTTTACGGGGGCGGGCCTCGGCGTCGGCGGCTTCTACATGGCGACCACCCAGCCGGTCTATTTGGCGACCACGCGGCTCGTCATGGATCCAGACCAGGGACGCATCGTCTCGCAGGACGCCTTCACCGGAACGGTCATCATCGAGGCGGCGGAAATCGCGAGCCAGGTCGAGATCGTCAAATCCGAGGCGATCGCGCGCGCGGTCGTGCAGAAACTCAATCTCACGGAAGATCCGGAAATAGTCGGCGGCATGTCCTGGCAGGCGACGCTGCATGACAAGCTGCGCGCACTCTTCAGCTACTTCAAGCACGGCGATGATGGCAGCGCGAAAGTGGAAACCACGGAGGATGATCTCATGCGCCGCACCATGGCCTCCTTCCTCTCCAGGGTCGAGGTTACCCGCGTTGGCCAGTCCTACATTCTTGAGATCGGATATAGTTCGGTCGATCCGCAAAAGGCGGCTCTGGCGGCGAACGCGATTGCAGAGGCCTATATCAGCACCGGCCTGTCGGAGCGGGCATCGGCAGCGCAAAGTGGTGCCAAATGGCTGGAGACACGTTTGATCGAAGTCGGACGGCAAGCTCGCGAGGCGGCGATGAATGTTGAGGAGTTTCGCGCTAAAAACGGCATCATGGAGATCAGTACATCGTCCTCCCTCGATCAGCAGCAACTATCGGAGATCAGTAGTCAAGCAGTCGCGGCCAAGGCACAGACGGCGGCAGAATCAGCCAAGCTCGCGACACTCAACCAGCTGATGTCGGGTGGTAAAGTCGAAGGCGATGTCGATGAGACGATGAACAATCCGCGCATACAGAAGCTGCAGGAGGATCTCGGAGCTGCGACAATCAAATTGAACAACCTTACCGGCAGATATGATGCCGATAATCCCGCCATCATTGCCGCGCAGCAGGAAATCGATCGAATAAAGGGAGATATGCGCAAGGAGTTCGAGCGTATCCAGGCAGTCTACAAGGTAAATCTGGAAGTCGCCCAAACCCGCGAGAAGCTGCTCAGCGATGAATTGGCGTCGCTTAAGGACGCCGGAACGGACAAGAATCTGGCAAGGGTGGAGCTGTCGGAGATGGAAAGCCGCGCCACCACCTACCGACGGATGTATGAAAGCATCCTGCAGCAGCTGATTGGCGCGCTGCAAAAGGAATCGTTTCCGCTTGGCAATGTTCGTGTCGTGACCGCGGCCGCCGTGCCGCTGGCAAAGAGCTGGCCGAAGTCTTCCTTCGTCCTGCCCTTCACGGCCATGCTCGGCCTTGCGGCCGGTGTCATGGCGGCGCTCTTGCGGGACGGCCTGGATCGCCGCGTCAGCTCCAGTGAAAAGCTGCGGCGGGAATTGGGGATCAGCTCTCTCGGCCACGTGCCCGTCTACATGAGCCCGTCCTTCCTGCCGGGAAGAATGGCGGCCGCCAACGCGGGCTGGCGACGAACGATGCTGCCGTTGAGATCCGTGCTCGATACGCCCTATTCGCAATTTTCGGAAGCCTTGCGTGGTGTCAAGCACTCGATCGATTCCGCATTTCCGCCGAACGCACCCATGGTGATCGGCATCACCTCGGTCGGCACCGGCGAAGGCAAGACCACGATCGCGACCAATCTCGCGCAGCTCTATCAGCACGAAGGTGCATCCGTTGTGCTCGTCGACGCCGACTTTCTCAATGCGAGACTGAGCTGCGTGGTTACCGAAGCCGGCACGGATTTCGGCATGGAGGCCTTGAGCATCAACGATGCGCCGCGCCGCTATGCCGTCGCCCATGAAGGCGGCCTGCTTGTCGCGAAGGCCGAGCATGAGCCCGAGGCGGAAGTCATGCAGGCCCATGGTGGCGTCCCGGTCGTCACCGTCGACGAGACCGAAAAATCCGTGACCGCTTTTCAGCGCTATGGGCATCTGCCCGCGCTGAAGGCTGAGATCGACTTGTTGCGCCGGCGATACAAGGTCGTCATCGTCGATATGTCTGCCTTCGAGGATTCTGCCGATACCCGCGTCATCTGCACCTATCTCGAGGGCATTGTCGTCGTCGTCGGTCAGACGAACAAGATGACGGTGGAGAGGCTGTCGGACGCGCTGGCAAGCTTTGGCACGACAACGATCAATATCCTCGGCATCATCGCCAACCGCAGCCATGAGAGGCGCCACCGCCAGGACAAGCGGCTTTGGCGCCGCCGTCAGGATCGTCGCCAGGTGCGCGCGTCGGCGCGACGACTTACGGGCAGCGTAACGGGCCGGCCCTTGAAGATCACGCTCGGTGTTGCAAGCTCCGGCCGCCGCGATATCCTGTCGTCCATCCTCCCCCATGTTGCCAGCCAAACACGGAAGCCGGACGAGATCGTCGTCTGCCTTTCCTCCCCGGAAGACATCGATCCGAGCTGCCTTAGAAATCTCGACATTCCGGTGCGGGTGCTTATCAGCGAGCGCGGGCTCTGCCGTCAGCGCAATCGCATTCTCGACAGCGTTCAGGACGCGGATATCGTCCTTTTCCTCGATGATGATTTTCTGATGACGCCTGCCTATATCGCAGAAACGGAACGACTGTTTCAGCTGCAGCCGGATGTCGCCATGTGCACCGGCACGGTCTTGGCCGACGGCATTACCGGACCGGGCATTTCCGTTCGTGACGGCTTACGATTGGTCGGCACGGAGCGCCGCCGCCGCTCCGAGCCCTCGATGCAAATCCGATCTGTTTACAATGCCTATGGCTGCAACATGGCGATCCGCATGGCCGTCGTCAAAGCCGCGGCCCTGCGTTTTGACGAGAACCTACCCTTCTATGGCTGGCTCGAGGATGTCGATTTCAGCAGACTCGTGGCCCATTACGGCCAGGTCGTGAGCGTCAAGCAACTCGAAGGCGTTCATCTCGGCACGAAAGGTGGCCGACCGGGCGGTGTTCGTCTCGGCTATTCGCAAATAGCCAACCCGCTCTATCTCATGCGCAAGCGCACGATGAGCGTGCCGCAGGCAACAATGCAGATCGGCCGCAATCTCGCGGCTAACCTCGTCAAGGTCTGGCGACCGGAGCCTTGGGTCGACCGCAAGGGCCGCCTTAAGGGCAATGTCATCGCGCTTCGCGATCTCCTCAAGGGCAGGTTGGCGCCCCAAAACATCGAAGCGCTGGAATAATCCGGTGGCACGCTCATCCGACCTCGATCGTGTCGTCATCATCAACGACCGCTCCGCCAGGATAGGCGGAGCATCGAATCTGGCGATGCTCTCGGCCACTTTGCTGCAGGAAGCCGGGGTAGCCGTGACCTACTTCGCCGGCGATGGCGCCGGCTCCGAACAGCCAGCGGCCGACACCATCAATCTGGCCGCACAGCCGCTAACGCAGCAGCCGCGTCTCAGCGCACTTGCCAGCGGTCTTTATAGCCATCGGGCCTATGAAGGCTTGAGCGCTCTCATGTCGCGCGTCGATACCAAGGGCACTATTTATCATGTCCACGGCTGGTCGAAGATCCTATCGCCGTCGATTTTCCGCGCCCTATGGCCGGTTCGGGACCGAGTCGTCCTGCACGCTCATGACTATTTCCTCTCGTGCCCGAACGGAGGATTTGCCAATTACCGGAGAAGCCAGGTCTGCCCTCTGACGCCGATGTCGCTCGGCTGTCTGGCGACAAACTGCGACAAGCGCGGCTATCACGAGAAGATCTGGAGATCGGCCCGCCATATGGTGAGGGAGCATTATTACCCCATCCAGCAATTTGCCGCCAATATCATCGTCGTACATCAACGTATGCGCGAATACTTCGCCCGCGGCCAGATCAACATGGGCAATATCGAGGCAATTCGCAATCCGGTCGAACCCTTCCTCGATCATCCTACGGAGCCATGGAAGAAGCGCGATTTCTTCTTTGTTGGTCGGCTGGAGCCGGAAAAGGGATTTGAAGATGCCGCGATCGCGGCGCGGCTTGCCGGTGGAAAGCTGCAGATCATAGGCGACGGCGCCGGCCGCGGTCGGCTGGAGCGGGACTTTCCCGAAGTCGTCATTCACGGCTGGAAATCCAAGAGTGAGATGCGGAACATCCTTTGCGACGCGCGCGCCCTCGTCATTTCCTCCCGGGTGCCGGAACCTTTCGGATTGGCGGCGCTCGAGGCCGTGACGAGCGGCATACCGGTGATCTTGCCGGATACCGCGCTTCTCGGCGACGAACTCGCGATGCTCGGATGCGGACTGACCTTTCAGGGCGGCAAGGTGGAAACGCTGGCAAGCGGAATGCGCCGGCTTGCCAGCGATGACATACTTCTTCGACGGATGAGCGTGAATTGCCTCCGCCGATCAGGCGAGCTGGCGCACACACCTGTCTCATGGCGCGACGCATTGCTTACCCTGTACGATCGTGTTCTCGACCGCGCAAACGCTGCCAGAACGAACTTGCGGTCGACCTTGGACGACGACTTTTCAGCCGCCCATCGACTGATCGACGAAGCGGGCTGAGGCTTGTGGGTAGCTCTGTGCCCGGCGTCCTACGCCAATGGGACTAACCCAATGTCCGCAGGGTCAATTGTCAAGGATTGGGGCAGCTGGCAGCCTTTGAAGGAAGCATGATGGTGGTGAGGGGTCCGGAAGATGTTATCGACTTTTGACAGCATTGCCCATCGCGAGCGATCTCGCCGCGAGGCGAAGCGGGCGGAACGAAGGGGACGCGCCAAGCGTATTGTCGACCTTGTTCTTTCTGGGCTCGGGCTGTTGTTTCTGGCGCCGGCGCTGCTTGTCATCGCGATTGCATTGCTTCTGGTCGACGGCCGGCCCGTCATCTATCGCCATACGCGCGTCGGCCGCGATGGACGCCCGTTCGACTGCCTGAAATTCCGCACGATGCGCAAGGATGCCGATCGGCAGCTGGCGGAACTACTGGCACGTGACGAAACGCGAAAGCAGGAGTGGCTATCGACACAGAAGCTGACGAACGACCCTCGCGTGCACTGGCTCGGGAAATACCTGCGCATGAGCAGCGCCGACGAGCTACCACAACTGGTGAACGTTCAGCGCGGTGAGATGAGCCTGGTCGGACCTCGACCTGTCGTTGCCGCGGAGCTCGATCGCTATGGAGCCAATCTCTATTGTTATCTGGGGCTGCGGCCGGGGATCACGGGCCTCTGGCAGGTCAACCGCCATGCCGATACCACTTACGAGGAGCGTATCCAGTTTGATCTGGATTACTTCCATAGCCGTTCCTTGCGCACCGATTTTGCAATTCTCGTAAAAACGGTTGGCGTCGTGCTGCTTGCACGCAACGAAAAAGAACGTCTCACCAAATGAAAAAAGCGGCTACGGCAATCCAGACGACAAGGCAGAAAATCACCAGAATCCAACGAAGCAAAAGTTTCTGGCGCAATCCACCCGGCCGTTCCGGGGCGATGCGATCATGGTTTTCGTCTTTCATAAGCGGCTCTGCGTGGTGTTTCATGACGATTGCCGGCAAGCCCCTCTTCTATTGCCGAGAACTTCCATCGGACCCTGACGTTCAGGGTAATAATTTCTCTGATGGAAAATCGAATAATTCCGGCGCACCCCGCTTGCAGGCAGCGCTTCATTGCACGGAATCATGTCCTGAATGGGAACACTATAGACTTTATCTGGTGCAAGGCTGGAAACAACTGTGGATTATCATGTTACACTTCAATGGGATTTCTCAACCGGGCGATGCGAAGGCCGCCTATGCTCGTATTTACTTGCCGCGACGGTGCGCTGATGGATAACTTTCCGCTTCGCCCCAAGCGTGCCGTCTGGACGAGCATACGTTACTGGCTACGCGCCCGCATGCCCGCGATCGTCGGCGATGGAGCCTCGACGCTCGTTTCGAAAGTCGTATCTCAGGTCGTCCAGCTTCTCATATTCCTCGTCGCCGCCCGTGTGCTGGAATCGGCCGAATTCGGTCTCTACGCGTTCAGTTCCGCTATTGTCGTCATGCTCGTCGTGATCTCAGAAGGCGGATGGGGCGAGTTCGTCATGAAGGCCGAGTGTACGGATCGCGAGCTCGACCAGATCGGCACGCTTTCGATCGTCGCCGGGGTGCTCGTGACGATCGTCGGGCTGCTTGCTTCCGCCATTGCCTGGCTCCTTTTCGGCAGGCCGCATGAAGCGCTACTCCTCGTTCTTTTCAGCTGCTGGTTTTTGCCATCGTCCCTTTACGCGGTTTACGATGGGTTGTTGGTCGCACGTGGCCTGCTGCGCAAGCAGGCCACCATCCGGATGGCAAGCGAAGTTGCCGGGCTTAGCGCTACGATGCTTGGGCTGTGGCTCGGCTGGAACGTGTTTTCGCTCGCGGCCGGCCGGCTCGTTTCGCAGCTCGTTTGTCTTGCCGGCTCGGTGGCCGTGCTTGGCTGGCGTCCCAAGCTGCATCTCACCTGGCCTTTCGCGCGCGAGATTCTCGAATTTTCCAGCCATATTCTGTCGAACCGGCTGATCCTCTTTCTGCGATCCTATTCCGGAACGCTCGCGATCGGCAGCTTTCTGGGCCTCGCGGAGGCAGGTTATTATCGTGTCGCGGAACGTATCGTCGCGGCATTTTCCGAACTCATCGGCGAACCAGCGCGAATGCTGGCCTGGACCTTGTTTCGCCGCGCCGCGATCGTGATCGGAGCGGACGGAAGGCAGGTTCGCGACGCCGGTCCTTCCGCAACGATCTTCATGACGGTTCTCATGGCAATTTCGACGCCGATCTATCTCGGCCTTTCGCTCATATCGTCCGATTTGATCGACATCGTCCTCGGCGAAAAATGGGCGCCAGCGGCGATTCTGGTCGCGATCCTGTCGATAAAACAGATCCTGTTGATGCCGGGCTACGTCACGGAAGCCCTGCTATCCCTGTCGGGCAATATCAGGCGCATGCCTCCCACCCTGCTGTTGAATGCGGTGGTCTCCGTCTCCCTGATCCTGCTTCTGGCGCCTTTCGGCGTGGCCGCTGCCGCCTGGGGACAGTGTCTGGCGTCGTTGATCTCCTTTTTAACATCGATGCACCTGCAAAAGAACTATGGCGGCCTTCGGTGGGGACGTGTGCTGCGCAAGAGCGGTTATCTTGCCGTTGCCGTGGTGTTGATGGCGTCGGCGGTTTACGGGCTCGGCTATTTCGCCGGATCGCTCAGCATGCAGCGCGTATTGACTGTACTGCTGCAGGTGGTCTCGGGCGGTGCAATCTATGTCTGCACGTTACTTGCTCTGGAGAAGATGAGCGGAGGTGCGGTTTCGATTCTCTCGGGCAGGCGGTGACCGGCAACGACAGGATGGATTTAGATAGGGGGATGCAGGATGACGGCTTCGTTGCAATCCAATGCGTCATGGTCGGCGCATGCGCGCTCGGCCTTGAAGAGCGCCGCACAGGCGGCCGCTCAAGGGCTTTCGCCACTGCGCCTTGCCAGAGGAAGGCTGAATTATCTCTTGCCCTTTCCACGGCGGTTTACCGGCGCCTATGACACCTATGACGCCGCCATGGCCGCCGCCCGCAGGCAGACCATGGCTGGCTACGATCATGACGAGATCGCAACCGTCGCCTTCGTCAAAATGTGTGAGGTGGCCCCCTGGGATTATCCGGTGCTGTTCTGGGTCCGCAATTTGCTGCACGAGATCGATGGCCTCGTCGATGCTGGTGGGCACATGGGCACGAAATATCGCGCCTTCCGTCCCCTGCTGCCGCTCGACGACGCTTTTCGCTGGGTCGTCTACGATCTGCCGGCCATCGTCCGCGCCGGGCAGAGCCTTGCCGAGAAGGAAGGCCTGACGAGCCTGTCCTTTGTCGATCGGATTGGAGATGCCGGCGAGATGCCTTTGTTGCTTGGATCGGGGCTGATGCAATATCTCGATATGCCGCTGTCCGGACTGCTATCGCAAATGCCCTCCCGGCCGCAGCACCTGATCCTCAACAAGGTTGCGCTCCGCAAGGGCGGCACGGTCGTCACGCTGGAACGCATCGGCAGGTCCTATGTCCCCTATCACATGCGCAACGAGGCGGACTTCATCGACGATATCGCAAAGCTCGGCTACAAGCAGGTCGACCGCTGGTCCATTCCCTCCCTGTCCCACGCCATAGACACGCACCCGGAACTCGGCCGTAGCGAGAGCGCCGGTTTCTATTTTCGGCTGGGCTAGGATAATTCCGGGAAAAGTGCATAGCGGTTTTCCGTCGGGAATCGTGCAAAAAGGCCGGAGTATTTTCGCGATTCGAGCGGAAGGTTTTAGCCGCGATGGAGCGATAGGTCCGCTTCGTTCCGATGATCCGGTCTGTGCGATTGCTTGGAGGCGTGCCGTTGCTTGAGGTGATCGGCAAGGCGGATAGCCAAGGCGAGTAGCATCAGCGTCGGATTGGCGTGGCCCGGCGTCGGGAAGACCGAGCTGCCGGCAACAAACAAGCCATCGATGCCGTGAACCATGGCATTGGTATCGACGACGCTCGTTCGCGGATCGGTTCCCATGCGGGTGGTGCAGGAAGGATGGGCCATATCCATGAAGACGGGCTGGGTGTTCTCCCTCGCCGCGATCCAATCCGGCAGCACTGGTTTCGGTAAGCCAACGCGAACGAATTCTTTCGAGATCAATCCTGCAAGTCGTTTGACACTGGCTATTTCGCGTTGGCCGATTTTCCAGTTGACCCGCGGCAATGGCTGGTCGAAGCGATCGCGCTGTTGGGCGAGCATGATACGGCTTTCGGGATCGAGCTGTTGCTCGACCATGACGTCGAAGCGCAATTCCGTCGAGCGATGCGGCAGGCCGCGCTTGCGCACGAGGCGTTCGTAGAGCCCCGAGCTGATCATATCAGCCGATCTCGCGACTGTTGCAAGATCTCCCATGACGGTCTTGCCCACCCCCTTCGTCAAGCGCTTCAGCGCCGCCCAGGGATCATCCCGAGCATGGAGCTGCACCGGATAGGCGGCGCAGTTGGTAAGGCCTTCCTGTGCCTGAATTTCAGGGCTTAGGGACAGGCCCCTGAGATAGAAATGCGTGCGCCCCTCGTGGCTGAGGCCATAGAAATTGAAATGACGTGCGATCACGTCGATGTCGCGTCCCGTGAAGCGGCAGAGCGATGTTCGGGGGTGGTCGCAGAGATAGCGGCCGACAACATCATGCTCATTGCCTATGCCCGCCGGCAGAAGGGAATTGGATGCGAGCAGCAGGCGTGCATTCTCGACGCCCCCACCGCAAAGAACGATCGTGTTTGCACGGACAGTCGCGCTGCGGCCGGTGGCGCTCCGGAGATTGAGCGAGGTCACCCGACGGCCCTGGCTGTCGACATTGATCTCGGTCACCGTGGCATGCGTCAGGAAGCTTATGTTCGCGGCCGTGATATCGCCAGCAAGTCGGGCAAAGCGCGTCGGCTCGGCACGCGGATGGCGCATGTGGCTGAATTGCCAGAAGAAAGGTTTCAGAAGCCGCTTGTCCAGGCCAAGATCGTCCGGGCGTGAACGAAGCAGCGCAAAAAGGCTTTCATCGTAGAGGTTCGGCCCGAGGTTGAGCAGTTTGCCGGCACGATCGAGAGCAGGCAGCAGCTGCCCGCGATCGATCGGCCAGCCGGAGAGCGGAAGCCACGGTCGGTTCAGGAAATCGATGTCATCGAAGGCGGCGCATTTGCCGATCCATGTATGGCTGCTGCCGCCAAGCATGCGATTTCGCAACTCGAATGCGGGAACATCGTTCAGCCATGCCAATCCGCCGGTATAGCCCCGTCCTTCGGGCACGGCATTCGCCGACATGAATGGCTCGCCAATGTTCTCGACGGAATTCAGCGCCTGTATTTCCGCCTCGTAATCCTGGCCGCCGCTCTCGATGACAATGACGCGAAAGCGGGTATCGACCAACTCGCGGGCGATCGCAATTCCGGCCGGTCCGCCACCGACGATCGCAATATCGGCATGTATTTCAATGCCTTCCGGCATAGACCTCAAGTCACTGGTTATCATGATCGTTTTCCCGCTCGTTTTCCTAGTTTTTACCAGCATCGCGAGCATGCGGATAACTGTTCGATTGGCATAGGCGGGCGCGATATCTACCGATTTCGGATAGGTGATCTGATCGGTTCCGGCGCTTCTTTCAGTCGGAAGTCCATGCTGAAAATGCATCAATCACAGGCTAGGCTCTCCAGCAAATGCCGAGTTTCCTGGGAGCGAAGATCATGGCCAAGGTGGGGTTACGGGAGTGGTTGGCGCTCGCGCCGGTATTTGCCTCGGGCAAATTGGCACGCTACAGCGACGAGACCGGCGGCCCGCTCGGGCGCTTCGAAGCCGATTTTTCCACCAAGTTCGGTGTGCGCCATACCTTGGCCACCAGCAGCGGAACCGGCGCATTGATCTCGGCGCTGGTTGCCGCCGGCGTCGGTCCCGGGGATGAAGTGCTCGTGCCCGCCTATACCTGGATCGCGACCGCTGCCGCCCCACTGGCCGCCGGCGCGGTGCCGGTCCTGGTCGATATCGACCACACGCTCACGATGGATCCGCGGGACATACTGCGTAAGATTACGCCACAGACGAGGGCAATCATTCCGGTCCACATGTCGAACATGGTATGCGACATGGACAGCATCATGCGCATTGCCCGGGAGAATAACCTCGTCGTCATCGAGGATGCATGCCAGGCTGTCGGATTGCATTACAAGACCAAGCGGGTTGGGACAATCGGTGATTTCGGAGCCTTCAGCTTCAATCAGTTCAAGAACATCAATTGCGGGGAGGGCGGGGCCGTTGTCACGAACGACGCGCGGCTGTTTGCGCGCGCCCGGATGTATCACGACATCGGCTCCATGTTTCGCGGCCATCTCGACAATGCCAACGAACCACCCATGCTGGGGGTGAATTTCAAGGCGAGCCAGATTCAAGGCGCCATGCTGAACGTGCAGTTGAAAAAGCTTGATCCGATGATTGCCCGCTTGCGTGAGCGCTACGATGTGATGAGTGAAATCTTCGCCAAGAGCGGACAGATCATGGTGGGGCCCCACAACGATATCGGCAATGCGGCGGGCCTCCACGTCATCTTCGAGACGTCGGACGAGGCCAAGCGATTTGCCGAGGAAAACAAGCGCGGTGTCTATCGGCTGTTCGATTCCAGCCGCCATGTCTATACCAACTGGCAACCTGTTCTGCAGCAACGCACAGGCCATCCGGCGATGAACCCCTTCCACTGGACCGATCGCAAAATCGAATACACACCGGAACTTTGCGCGCAGACACTCGACATCCTGAAGCGCAGCTGCCGCATCAGCCTTGGAGAAAACTATCCCGTCACGTTGGTCGCCTATATGGCGAGGCGGATGTCACGGCAGGCAAAATCGAAGAACGCCAATCTCTTCTACGCAACGATCTGACATGGAGAATATCGGGCCTGACATAATCGATGTCTGGCACTGGAAGCTGGACATGCCGTTGCCTGATCTCGGCATGTATATCACATTGCTGTCGCTCGACGAATGCGTTCGGACCATTCGCTTCGTCCATGAGCGGGACAGGCATCGTTTCGTCGCCGCCAGGACCGGAATGCGGGTTATCCTCGGGCGCTATCTCGGCATTCCGCCGCGGTCGATAGGCTTCGACTACGGCGACAACGGCAAGCCTTACGTCGCGATCGGCGGCGCTTGTCCCATCCATTTCAATCTCAGCCACAGCGCCGACCGGGCTGTTCTTGCTGTTTCCGATCGTTATGAACTCGGCATCGATATCGAGGAAATTCGGTTCCTGAAGGAAGATATTGCGAAATGGTTCTTCTCTCGCAAGGAGTATCAGACGCTTCGATCTCTGCCGGCTGACAGCTACCTGGATGGTTTCTATCGCTGCTGGACGCGCAAGGAAGCGTTCATCAAAGCCCATGGTGCCGGCTTGTCGCTGCCGCTCGACAGTTTCGATGTCACGTTCGACAGATCGAAGCAATCGCGATTGGAACGGCTGGAGGGGGACGAGGATGCACCGCAAAACTGGGCCATTCTGGAGCTTGCGACACCGGCCAACTTCGCTGGCGCCGTTGTTGCCTCGACCGGCGGGCACCAGGTAGGCCTGCGCTATCGCAATGGAAATATCAGTCAGATGGTCAGCCGCGCATCGAGAATGTAGCGACCGTCGACAGCATCGAAATGATGGCAACCATGAAGTCCGGCCTTGAAAGCCGGGGTGATGGTGCGAATGCGGCGTTCACGATAGTCGTCGAGCGTGAGGCTCTCGATCTCCATGATGTTGAGAGCATAGCCATAAATGCCGTATGCATTGTGCTGCGAGGGCCGCAACAGCCTGCCGCCGCGTTCGAAGATGCGCCCTGCGCCTCGAGCCTCGGTACTCCCGATCACGACCGGATTTCGTTTGTGGGGTCTTATGCCTGTGAGCGCCGGGCCGTCGACTTCGAACAGATAGAGCTCGCTGCAATGGTCTTCATAGGCATGGAAATCCGACAAGTTGGTGAATAGCCACCATTTGCTGCCATGGCGGATCAAGACGCTATCGGCCGGCGATTGGCCCTCGAAGGCAGTGGCGTGCAGCTCCCATTTCACCGGAAACTCACGGCAGCGCCAGACCTCGAGCCGCCGTGCCTGATGCGTTTCCGGTATCATGAAGATCTGGTCGCCATCGCGAAATATGAATGGATAGGAGAGATGGTAGGGGCGCTCCAGTGCCACCCCGACCTGCGTGAGCGCATCGCCGTCGAAACGGCCGACCGCGATATGGGCCTTGCGGTCGCCGTGGGAATAGGCCTCATAGAACAGGTAGCATTTGCCATCCTCCTGAAACAGGAACGGATCGGCCTTGATCCTGTTATCGGAAGGTGGAATTTCCACGGCCTTGCTCGGATCGAAATCATCGATGTGACCGTGTCCCGTATAAAGTGTCCATATGGCCGACTCGGCGCGGAGTCTCGCCCTGATCGATTTGATGGCCTTGACCGAGATCGATCCCGCAACGATGCAGCCGTAGCGAAAGAGATCGCCGGGCGATGGCGCCTGCTCGATGATCGAGCCAGCAAAAGCGGATGGGTTGAACCGCCTGGTGTCGGCGAGCCGCGTCAGCTCCCGCAGCAGAAGGGTAACGCTTCGCTCCCTTACGAAGGCACTCAATCGCGCCGCACTGGGCTTGATGTTGAATGACGCCCGCGCAATCTCGAACCTGCCGGCCTTGCCACCGCGCTTGGCATAAAGGACCAGATCGGCAGTCGACGCGCGAGCAAGGATCTCGGCATAGCCGTACCAATCCACATCCGCCGATCGCTGGTCGGAGAGGTTGAAGGCCCATTCCCCGAATGGGAGAGCCGCGATCGCTTCGTCGGCCATGCTCATTGGAACCATGCGGATGACGAGGTCGAGCTTCAGACGGCGCAGCGCCGCCGCCGTGATGTTGTCGACAGCGCCCGTCTTGTCGCCATCGGATTCGTAGCAGTCGACAAAACGACGGCGGCTATTGAAATGCTTTGGCAAATAGGCGGGTTGACGCGCTAGAGCCTGAGCCTCCAGTCGCGCACTCCAGGACAACAGCTTCGATGCCTTGCCGACGCCGAACGGATGAGGATGGGTCAGCACGGCTGCAAGCTCCAGGCCCGGGGCGGCCAGAATTCGATCCAGGATCATCAGCTCCCAATTTTCGAGCGCATGTCCGCGCGCGACGAGAATGCCGACCCTCAATGGCTTGGTCTCGTTCATAACTGTTTCCTCTATGGCTCGACCATTTGCCGGATATGGTCCGAGGCATTGGCGGCTACCTGAAGCCTTTGCGCTTTCTCGAGTCGCGAAAGCGCTCTATCCTCTTGTTTTCACGTAATTCCGGACTGAAAGCCGCTATGCGCTTTTCGTGGAATTGCTCTAGCCATCGGTGAGTTTTCCCGAGAGCGTCGACGCCAGGTCGCGGATGCCGTTGCTGGTCAGCGAATCCTCATGCCAGCCGTCGATATCGACCACCATGCAGTCCTCTCCGACCGCCTCACCCCATCCAAACCGCATTTTGCGCGCCCGAGGATGGGTCGCACTGCTTCGAAGCAGGACAACGCTCTCGTCCCTTGTCCGTGGCGGCTTATAGCGGCGCGCCGCCGTCACCAGCAATTTAGTAACGGCCTCGTTCGCCTCTTCTTCCGGAGAGTATTGACCGGCCTTGACGCCAAGGATCCTCAGTAGCGCCAGTGAGACTTCGAACTCCTTGAGATAGTCGATCAGCCGGATACGGCGGGACAGCAGTTTCCGGGTGAAATAGGCAAGACGTTTGCGCCGCCGCTCCCGATGCCATCGCGCCTGCTCCCGCTTCGGCAGGGAGGCGAAATAGCCTGGAGCCCAGGCATCGATAATGGCCGTGATGCCGACATCTATGCCTCTCTCGCGCAATTGCCGGCTGATTTCCATCGCGAGGACGCCATTGACGCAGAGCCCAACGATGGCAATGCGGTCCGCGGCCTTGTCGATCCGCATGGCATCGATCGCATGGCTGGCGATATCCTCGATGCTGAGACCGTCCAGGCCGCCCGTCAGATCCGCGTGGAACATGTTGACGTTGTATACCGAAATCTCGTCCGGCAATTCATTGGCAAGACGGTAGTACAGGAATGGATGGTTGAGGGTATAGACCGCCCCGGTCCCCACCCCATGTTTGCAGGTAATCAACTCCCACGGGTTTACTGCTTTTTCCCGCGGTTTCTCGATCTCCTCGCTGTTGAAGACCGCAGCTGCAAAGCCCGCAAACGTCGGCTGTTTGAATAGAAGCTGCAATGTCGGGCTTGCATCAAATCTTGCGCGTGTTTCCGATAGAAGCCGGAGCGCGAGAAGCGAATGGCCACCGAGCGCGAAAAAATCATCATCCGGGCGTATTTGCGGAACCTGTAGGACTTCCTTCCAGATTTCAGCAAGCGCTTCCATTCGCGTATTCGGCGGCGATTTGCCTGTGACGGCGCCATCCATCGGCGCAGTCTCGGCGGCAGCTGCCACGTGCCGGTCCGGCGCAATGAGCGAAGAAAGCGGCGCCTCAGGGCGATCGAGAGCAATTTCATAAGCGTTCCTCCATAGTTGCAGGAGGCTTTCGATGGTGCTGGCTTCGAAAAGGTCGGCATTGTATTCGATCGACATACGCCAGCCTGTCGGCCGTCCGATCATGATGAAGCTTAGGTCGTAGATGACGCCGGGGGATTGCGAGGGCGAGCTGATCAGCTCGAAGCCGCCGTAGCGACGATCCTCAAGAAAGGCTTTCTGCAGATTGAAGTTGACCGAGATCAGCGGGTTGCGCGCAGGATCGCGCACCGGATTGACCAGTTCCACGAGTTTGTTGAACGGCATGCGCTGATGGTTCAGCGCCCCTTCGATCGTCGCGCTGACGGAACGAATATGTTCGGCGAAGCTGACATCGGAGCCGAAATCGAAACGCAGCACCAGATTGTTGATGAAGACGCCGATCATATCCTCCAGATCGCTATGTTCACGGCCGGCGATCTGCGAGCCGAAGAGCACGGTCGGAGCCTCGGTCAACCGATGAAGGGCCGCACTGAGGACGGCAGCGCCGAAACTATATTGCGAGACGCAATGAGCGCGCGCGGCCGCATCCATGCGATCGGTGAAGGCGAGTGGCTGGACAATGGAGAGAATATCACCGCGATTGGTTTTAACCTGACCGCGAGGCCGGTCGGAAATGACCTCGAAATAAGGGGCGCCGAGCAGAGTTTCGCGCCAGAAGGTTTTTTCCGTCTCGAAGCCGTAGCTCTGCAGATATTCCTGCTGCCAGAGGGCATAGTCGCCATATTGCAAGGGCAGCTCGGGCAGGACCGGTGCACGCCCCGCATCGATTGCGGCGGCTATTTCGCCGACCTCTCGCCCGAGGACACGGATCGACCAGCCGTCGAAGCAGCTCTGATGGGCCGTGATCAGCAGGAAGCCCCGCTCGTTTTCCGCCATCAGCAGTGTGACGCGGAACAGGCCCGGCGCGCTGAGATCGAATGGCGCCTGCGCCGTCTCCTCGCCGATCGACAGGATCCGCGCCTGGCGCTGCTCGGGCGGCATGCCGCGCAGATCGATCACCGACATCTTGAAGTTGACGTCGCTGACGGCCTGCTGGAAGGGCCTGCCATTCCTCTCGATGAAGCGCGTTCGAAGGATCTCGTGACGCTGAATGATCTTTCGAAAGGCTGCTTCAAGGGTCGAGACCCTGAATACCCCCCGGATCTCCCATCGAACCGCGACATTGAGCGCGGGGTTGCCGGGATTGAGCTGATCGAGAATCCAGCAGCGAAGCTGTGTCTGCGTACAAGGAAATTCACCGATGATCTGCGGTTCGGCAAGCGAACCGCTTGGGCTGTTATCGACTGTACTCATAGAGATGCCCCCAGGCCGCGGCGCGCGCCGTTACGAAAATCTCGCAGTGATGGAATGTGGAGATGCACGGCATCGGATGGATCCCCTCCCTGGGCGTCGGCAAAGGCTGCCAGCGCGGCGATCGTCGGATGACGCAATAGATGTTTTGCCTCGAGCGACAGCCCGTTGTCGCGCATGCGGGCGGCGATACGGAATATGGCAAGTGAATCGGCACCCAGCGCGTAGAGATTGTCGTCAATGCCGATGTCGCCGAGGTTGAGCACATCCTGCCAGATCGCCAGCAGCCGTTGTTCCATCTCGGTTTTCGGCTGGACCTTGGTTGGCGCGACAACACGCTGCGGCACGCCGCGCTGCTGCAAGGTCTTGCGGTCGAGCTTCCCGTTGCCGGTCTGCGGCAGCTCGCTCTCCATCACCCAGAAGCTCGGCACCATATGCGCCGGCAGATTGGCTTTGGCATGCGCCGCGATATCGGCCGCAAGTGCTTCGCCGCCCTCCGCGGTCGGCACGATGTAGCAGACCAAGGAACGATCGCCCCTGGCGTTTTCGGCGACGACGGTCGCACATTGGCGCACGCCTTCCACCTTGGAGATGACGGCTTCGATGTCGCCAAGCTCGATGCGGAAGCCGCGCAGCTTGATCTGCTGGTCACGCCGCCCGAGTAGCTGCAGCGACCCATCGGCAAGCCGTCGTCCGACATCACCGGTCTTATAAAGCCGCATCGGCCTGCCGATGGCAAAGCAATGCGGAACGAAAGCCTTCTCGGTGAGATCGAGACGATCGAAGTAGCCTTCGGCAAGCCCGTCGCCTCCGATGTGCAGCTCGCCAATGACACCGACCGGCGCGATATTCTCGCTCTGGTCGAGGATGAAGAGCTGGGTATTGGCGATCGGATGACCGATCGTGATTGGCTGATCCGCATCCGTGATGCGCTGCAGCGACGACCAGATCGTCGTTTCCGTCGGGCCGTACATGTTCCAGAGCTCGCCACCGATTTGAAGTAGGGATCGCGCCAGTTCCTTGGGTAGGGGTTCGCCGCCGCAAAGCATTTTCAGCGCCGGCCGGTCCTTCAGGCCCGCTTCCACCAGCATCTGCCAAAGCGTAGGCGTTGCCTGCAGCACCGTGGCATCGTGTTCGTCGATGAGCTTGACCAGTTCGAAGCCGTCCTGGACCTGGCTCCGGCTGGCGATGACGACCTTTCCGTCCGATATCAGCGGCAGGTAAAGTTCCAGACCGGCTATGTCGAACGAGATGGTCGTGACTGCGACAAGCGTGTCATCCGCACCGAAGCCAGGTTCCTTCGCCATGGAGAGCAGGAAGTTCGTCAGGGACCGATGCGAGACCTCCACGCCCTTCGGCGTGCCGGTGGAACCGGATGTGAAGATGATGTAGGCCGATGCTGTGGTATCGACGGGCAGGGTCTTCAGGGGGAGGCCCGTCATCGAGTTGATCGCCTTGGCATCCTGATCGAGCCGGATAACAGGGATATCGGTCGACGCCAGCCGAGCCATGTCGTCGCTGTCGCAGATCAGGCCGCGGATGCGGGCGATTTCCAGCGTCTGCCGCAAGCGTGGTTCCGGATGCGCCGGATCCATCGGCACGTAGGTATGCCCCGCTTTCATGACGGCGAGGAGGGCGACGATCATGTTCAGCGAACGCTCGACCAATATAGCAATCCGCTGGCCGGGTTCGGGAAGCGCCATCTGGAGGTAGAGAGCCAGCTGGTTCGATCGAGTTTCCAGCTCACCGTAAGTGATCGACTGGCCGTCATGTTGAGCCGCAACGGCATCCGGATGTTCGGCCGCACGCGCGGAGAAGAGCGAGAAGACGAATTGATCATGATCGTAAGGCATTGCCGTCCGGTTGAGATCGTCGATCAGCCAGGACTTCTCGGCCGCGGAAAGCAGAGGCAGCTCGCCGATCTTGTGATCCATGTCCTTGGCCAAGGCTGCCGCCAGCGTCGAGAAATGGCCGATCCATCGTTCCACGGTCGCGCGGTCGAAGACATCGGCGTTATAGTCGACATCGATGCGGATGTGGTCGCTCGCCTCGATCATGTTGAAGAACAGGTCGAAGTTGGAGAAGGCCTTTGCATTCGGCTCGATGCTCGGCGTTAGATCACCAAAGGACGATCCGCCGGCCATGCGCTCGAGGTTGAACTGGATCTCGGTGAGCGGCAGGCGGCGTGGATCACGCTTGGTATCGAGTTTGCGCACCAGCGTGCCGTAGGTGTAATCCTGATGTTCAAAAGCCTGAAAGACGAGCTGCTGCGTTGCCTTCAGATGCGCCGCAAACGGCTCTGTGAGCGATACAGCCTGACGCAACGGCAGCAGATTGACGCAATGGCCGACGAGGATCTGGCCGTCAAGCAGGCTTTGACCGGCCGACGGAATGGCGATGACGATATCGTCCTGGCCCGACAGTCGTGATACCATCACCTGGAGGGTCGCCAGCAGCGTCGAAAATAGCGTGGCGCCCGACTTCGCCCCCTTCTTCTTCAGCGCCTTGTAGACGTCGGCATCGATATAGCCGGTGCAGCTGCCGCCGGCAAAGCTGCGATATTCCGGCCGTGGGCGATCCAGCGGCAGATCGGGAAGATCGGGAACCGTCTTGAACTGATCGAGCCAGAATTGCTCGGTCGCCTGCGATTTCTCCGGCCTGGGCGAAAGGTCGATCGAATAGGCGGCGAAGGAAAGTGCCGGTTGGAATTCCGGAACATTTCCGACGCTATAGGCTTTATAGGCCGTCGCCAGCTCTTCGATGAAAGTGTTTATAGACCAGCCGTCGCAGATAATGTGATGAGCCGTAAAGACCAGCACATGCTTTTCGGGGGCCAACCTGATGATGCTGGCGCGGACAAGAGGGCCGTTGATCAGGTCAAAGGGCGTACGGGCATCATCGTCGATGAGAATGGCAAGGCCTTGGTCATCGATGTCTTCAAGGAGCGGCAGGTCGAGCTTGAAATCCGGAATGAAGCGGAAATACTCGCCGCCGCGATCGAAGCGAATATGGAAGGCGTCGTGACGGGCAATGACCGTATCGAACGCCCGCCGGAAGGCTGTCTCGTCCAGGGTCCCCTCCAACGCCAGCGAGAAGGACTCGTTGAACGAGCAGGAGGCTTCGTCGCCCGCCTGGGCCGCAAGCCATATTTCCGTCTGCGCTTCCGTCAGCGGCGCGGATTGCGGCCTTGCCTCGGATGCCTGTACCGGCATTGGCGATAGGGTTGGCTCCCTGATCGCGGTGAATATACCGACGGCCTGCATGGCGTCGATGCTGTCGCGGAAGGCTTTCGCGATGGAGCGGAAGTCGTCCTCGCTGTGGGCTGTCGTCAGGAAGCAGGGGTAACCGTCCTGTATATGGACGCCATTCAGTCGCATCTGCGCATAAAACAGCGCGCCGAGCGGATCCTGACTGGAGAAGTCGGTGGCAAACCAGCTTTTGTAGCCATGAACGACATCCGCGATGCCGCGCCTGGCGAGATCGGCCTTGATCTCGGCTACGAGTGCCTCCGTTCGCTCTGCGACACGGTCGTAGAGGGCGGAGCCTTCTCCCTTGATATGATGCAACACGGCCTCGGCGGCGGCAAGCACCAGCGGATGACGGACGAAGGTTCCGGCAAAGAATGTCGGTGCCGTCATGGGAACGGAATTATCACCGTAGGTCCAATGGCCGCCGTCGAGGGCGTCCATGAAACGCGGGCTGCCGACCAGCACGCCGATCGGCATACCGCCGCCCACGACCTTGCCATAGGTCGCCATGTCGCCCTTGATGCCCCAGATCGCCTGCATCCCGCCGGGATCGACGCGGAAGCCGGTGACGACCTCGTCGAAGACGAGGGCGAATTCGAATTGAGTGGCGACATCACGCAATTCCCGGACGAATTCGCGCGGCTGCAGTTCCGGATGGCGGCTCTGAATCGGTTCGATGATGACAGCCGCTATATCGGTTGCATTGGCGCGGATGAAATCGAGGCTCTCCGGCGCGCCATAACGCAGGACCGTCATGTTCGACACGGAGGCCAACGGAATGCCGGAGGCGACCGGCAGGGCAATCGGCTTGTCGGCGCGATTGCGGCCCTTGACCAGAACCTCGTCGAACTGGCCGTGATAATCGTTGGCAAAGACGACGACCCGATCGCGGCCGGTGACGGCGCGCGCAATCCGCATCGCGGCCATGACCGCTTCCGAGCCGGTATTGCAGAAGGTTACCCGCTCGTGGCCGGTTACATCGGCGATCATCCTTGCGACATCGCCGGCAAGAGGCGTCTGCGGACCGATCGCAAATCCGCGATCGGCTTGAGCCTTGACGGCGTCGATTACGAAATCCGGTGCGTGGCCGAAGGCCGTCTGTCCGAAGCCATTGACCAGATCGACATACTGGTTGCCGTCGATATCCCAGATATAGGCTCCCTTGGAGTGGTCGCAGACGATTGGGAACACCATCTCCTTCCAATCGGCGCGGAAGCCCGATGCGGACCTGGGGTCGGCCAGATATCCGCGATGCTCCTGCGTGAAGGCCTTGGACTTGGCATTCTTGGTTTCATAGGCCCTGGTGAGATCAGTGATGAAACCCTGCTTGGCGGCGGAAATCTCCGATGTCACGCTTTTGGCGTTCGGACGATAAAGCTTGATGCGCTCGGTGCCGAAATCGCTTTCGGCAGGTGCTGCGGGAGCCACCAGAGCCGACGGGGAGGAGGGCTGGCTCGCTGCAGCTTGCGGCGCCGGCACGATGGGTGCTGCGGGCAGCACACTTGGTACTGCGGCAGCCGGAGCTCCGCCCTGCATGGCCTGCAGCATCAGCAATTGCTGGGAAAACAGGCTTTGCGCCATCTGGATCTGCGATTGCAGCACCGTGGCGAGATCCGATGCTCCAGCCGGGATCGATGCGACCTGTGGAGCAGGCGCAATGATCGGCATCGGCGTCGAAACCGGCATGGGAGGCGCCGCCGCAGCAGCGATGGGGGCCGCGGCCAATGGTTCAGCCGTCTTCACTGCATCCGGTGGCATTTGACGATCGAGATAAACAGCCAGATCGGCAACGGAGGGAATATCGCTCAGCAGTTCCCGGAAGGAGATCTTGACCTTGAAGTCTTTCTCGATGCGCTGCGCGAACTGGCCGACGAAGAGGGAATCGAAGCCGAGCTCCAGGAAGGTTGCTGCTCGCTCGTCCGGCCCGAGCGTTTCGCCCGACATGTCGCTGAGCAAGGTCAGAAGAGCCGCTTCCAATTGCGGCAGACGGTTGGAGGTGGGAATGGGTGCTGCAACATTCATTGCTCGATTCTCCCCGGTAAGGTTGACGTCAGAGACAAAGGGCTCGGCGGCTGGCCGAGTGTCTGCTTCGGCATTCGGGCGCTGGGTCGATGCGCGACGGGCGGATGACGGAGCATCGATCCAGTGGCGCTGCCGCTGGAAGGGATAGGTTGGCAGGGACAGCCGCTGCCGTGACACCGATGGAAGAGCCGGCCAGTTGAGGCGGCAGCCGGCCATCCACAGCTTTCCATGAGCCTCTGCAAGCGTTGCCGCGGCGGCCGAGGCCCGGTCATGTTCGGGCAGGCTTTGTACGACTGCGGCAAGACTGTCGCGTGCGAGCGTCTGGGCGGCAAAGACCGACAGTGTGCGTCCTGGCCCCACTTCGAGAAGAACCGGCTTGCGGTCGCGGCAGAGCGTCGCAAGCCCATCGGCGAAGCGAACGGCGTCGCGGCAATGCATGGCCCAGTAATCCGGCGAGGTCGCCAATTCAGCCGTCTGCCAATCGCCTGTCACCCCGGAGATGAAGGGTATGGTGGCCGTACCGTAGGTGACCTTCTCGGTCTCCTGGCGTAGCGCCAGAGCCGCATCGTTCATCATGGCGGAATGGAAGGCGTGCGATGTGTGCAGCCGGCTGAAGGCGATCTCAGCTTCCGAAAGTGCCGCGCAAACCATTTCGATATCGGCAAACGGACCGGAGATGACGCAAAGTTTCGGGGCGTTGATCGCGGCGATCTCCACCGCGCCGCGCAGGTAGGAGGCCGTCGTTGCGGCATCGGCACGAACGGATACCATCGCGCCTTGCGGCTGATGCTGCATCAACCGGCCGCGATTGGCCACAAGACGGAGGCCATCCTCGAACGAAATGACGTTGGCGAGCGTAGCGGCAACAAACTCGCCAACGCTGTGACCGATCATGGCATACGGCTTGACGCCGCGGCTGAGCCACAATCGGGCAAGCGCATATTCGACGAGATAGAGGCAGGGCTGCGCGATGCGGGTTTCGCGCTGCTCATCGGTGATGGCCTGCGTCGCCGGGCCGGTGTGGCAGATGTAGTCGCGCAGATCGAGCCCGAGCGTTATCTTCAAAAGCTCGGAACCGCGGTCGATCCAGCGCGCAAACTCCGGCTCCGAGCGGTAAAGCCCGGCACCCATGCCGACATATTGCGCGCCCTGGCCTGGGAACATGAAGGCGACGGACGGCTGATCGGCGGCGGTGAGCGGCTGATAGCTCTCCGTCGTCAGCTTGAGGATCGCTTCCTCGACATTTTCGGCGGCAACGGCCAGCCGGTGGCCGAACTCGCGTCGTCCGGCTTGAAGCGTGTGGGCCAGTTGCGCCATTGAAAGTTTCGGGTTTTCGGCGAGATGATCACTCAGATTGGTGCGCATCTCGGCAAGCGCCGGCTTGCTGCGAGCCGAAAGGGGGAGAATGTAGTGGCCCTCTACCTCTTTCGACTGAGCCGGCGGGCAGGGCGGCTCCTCCAAAACGACGTGAACGTTTGTTCCGCCTACGCCGAAAGCGCTGACACCCGCCCTTCGTGGCGCCTGTCCCCGGGGCCACTCGGTTGCCGTTACTGGAATGTAGAAAGGACTTTTCTCAAGATCGATGCGGGGATTGGGCCGCTGATAATTGGGCATCGGCGGGATTTTCCCGCTGCGCAGGGCCAAGGCCGTCTTGATGAGGCCTGTCACGCCGGCCGCCGCGTCGGTATGACCGATGGTGCCCTTGACCGATCCGAGCGCGCAGCGGGCTGGCTGCGACGCATCCTGCGCGAAGGCGCGCGTCAATCCGTTGAATTCGATGGGGTCGCCAAGCGGCGTCGCCGTGCCATGGCATTCGATATAGCCGATGGTCGAGGGATCGACGGCCGCATTTGCGAGAGCCGTGGCAATCGCTTCGGCCTGGCCTTCCACACTCGGTGCCGTGAAGCCGACCTTGTCGCTGCCGTCATTGTTGATGCCATAGCCGCGAATGACCGCATGGATGTGATCGCCGTCCTTGAGCGCGTCCTCATACCGCTTCAGGAGGACGACGCCCGCCCCGCTGGCAAAAACCGTTCCGGCGGCGTTGGCATCGAACGGCCGGCAGGTTCCGTCGGGTGAGGCCATGCCGCCTTCCTGGTAGATGTAGCCTCGCTTTTGCGGAATGGTGACGGAGATGCCGCCGGCCAGAGCCATGTCGCAGTTATAGGTCAGCAGGTTCTGGCATGCCTGGGAAACCGCGAGGAGCGAGGTTGAACAGGCGGATTGCACGGTGAAAGCCGGACCGCGCAGGTTGAATTTATAGGCGATACGGGTCGCCAGCGTGTCGTTGAGCGCGCCAACAAGCTCGTGGAAGCAGCCGATCTGATAGTTCGACGTGAATTCCTCCGCCTTGGCGCGATCGCGCAGAACATTGTTGATCAGGTAGGTCGGCATCGAAGAGCCGGCGAAAACCCCGATCAGGCCGTCATAGCGCTGTGGATCGTAGCCGCCGTCCTCGAGGGCTTCCCAGCATATTTCGAGGAAGATCCGGTGCTGCGGATCTGTAACGGCGGCTTCGCGCGGAAACATGCCGAAGAACTCGGCGTCGAACATATCGGCACCGTCGAGATGGGGCCTTGCGGCGACATAATTCGGCTGTGCCCGTTCTTCGTCGGTAAAAGCGTCTTCAATCTCATCCGGCGAAAAAAGCGAAAAGGCGTTCTTTCCTTCGAGTACAAGCTGCCAGAGCGCCTGCACCGAGGGGGCTCCGGGAAAGC
Source organism: Martinezella dioscoreae (assembly GCF_009176305.1). GTDB lineage: Bacteria > Pseudomonadota > Alphaproteobacteria > Rhizobiales > Rhizobiaceae > Rhizobium > Rhizobium dioscoreae. The sequence continues at coordinate 289,528 of NZ_BLAJ01000004.1, forward strand.
GGCCGGACATGCCGATAATGGCGATATGCCCGGAAATTTGCTCGCTCAGATCCTCATTGTCTTCGAAATCACGCTGATTGCCATTGTCCTGGTGATTCCCTTTCATAAGGAGCTCCTGCGGATATGAGAGATCGCCTTTTTCTGCAGCGCGGCACGCTGCGCCGCGGCGGCAAGACGGGTTGGGCCGGATGCGCGGCCATCCAGGTGAAGTGCGAGTTCGCGAATGGTCGGATGACGCAGCAACGCAACCACATCGATCGCGTGACCGAGCATCTCTTCGAGACCGGCATGAATTTCCATCAGCTGAAGGGACGTGCCACCGAGATCGAAGAAGTTCCGATCGAGATCGACGCTTTCGAGCGCCAATGCGTCTTGCCATAGCGTCGTCAGCAGTTCCTCCGTCCGGCTCCTGACATCGGCGGGCTTTGTCTGGGTTTCAACCGGAGGCGGCAGCAATTTCGAACGATCGACTTTACCGGCCGGCGTCAGCGGCAAGGCGTCAACGATGACCGTGGCATTCGGGATCATATAGGCGGGAAGAGCCGCGCGCAGTGTCGCCATGACGCCCTGCGCCAGATCGGCGCCCACGCCCACATGGCTTTCCTTCGGGCACAGATAGGCAACGATGCGCTTGAGGTTCTCGCCCTGCATGTGGCAAAGCACGATCCCGTCGGCAAGGCGCGGATCACGGCGAAGTGCTGCCTCGATCTCATCGAGTTCAATGCGTTTGCCGTTGATCTTGATCTGCCGGTCGCGGCGGCCCTTGAAGGTGACGGTGCCATCCGGCTTCAGGCAGGCCACGTCGCCCGTCAGATAGAAGCGCGTCACGCCATCCTTGGTTTCGATGGTGACGAATTTCTGTTCCGTCAGCTCCGGTCGCTTGAAATAGCCGATGGCGAGGCCGTCCCCCGATATCGCCAATTGGCCTTCAATGCCTGGAGGAACAACACGCAATTCCTCGTCTAATATCGCGATTCCGGTATGAGCGATTGCCTTACCGATCGGTAGCTCAGTGCCCGAAAAGCCTGGCAGAACCTGAAAAGCGGTGGCAAAGACGGTCGTCTCGGTCGGCCCATAGGCATTGGTGAGCCTGCAGCCGGGATAGTGCTCCAGGAAACGGCGAGCGTGGACGGCCGAACCGACATCGCCTCCGAAGAGGATATGACGAAGTTTCGGCAGGGTCGCGCGGGCGTGATCGGCGAAGAGATTGAATAGCCCCGTCGTCAGGAAGGCGATAGTGACACCCGTCTCCCGCATGAAATCGGACAGCCGTGAAATCGAGAAATCGGTATCGGGCATGACCGCCAAGGTGCTGCCGTTGAGGAGCGCACCCCAGATTTCGAATGTCGATGCGTCAAAGGAGATGGTGGCCGTGTGCAGGACGACGTCATCGCGGTGGAATTCGATATAGTTCTGATCGAGAACGACCCGCGAAATACTGCGATGGCTGATCATCGTTCCCTTGGGCCGACCGGTTGAGCCGGATGTGTACATGATATAGGCGAGATCGCCGCCCGTTATCTCAATGGACGGCATGGTCGCGCCGGGCCGATGTGCCATTTCCGCGATCATGGCATCCGCTTCGATGACCTTGCCGTTCATGCTCGGCACGCCGGCCAGCTTCTCGCCATGGGCGGAGTCGACGAAAATGACCTTGGGAGCGCATTCCGCGATGACGAAGTCGAGATGCTCCACCGGAAAGGCTGGGTCGAGCGGGAGATAGGCGCCGCCGGCTTTCAGTATGGCCAGGGTACAAATGATCGCATTGATGCTGCGCGGCAGGAAAAGGCCGACGATGTCGGCCTTGTGGACACCTACCTTTATCAAATGCAACGCCAGCGCATCGGATATGCGATCAAGGTCACGATAGGTAATACGGATATCGCCGGAAACAAGAGCTGTTGCTTCCGGTGCGGCCCTGGCCTGTTCGCGCAGCATGTGATGAAGGCAAAGATTGCGATCGTAATGCATGCTTGCTGCGCCAATTGCGTCTGCCTGTGCCTCGCGGTCAATCATTATCGCTCTCCGGGTTGTCCTGCGATGGATGACGGCATGTTGCGAAATGCTTCGTCGTCGATCGCAGAATTTCACGCTGGAGCAAAAGCACCAGCTGGTCATTGGGATGATTGTCCGCACCACCGAAAGTCGTAAGTCCTAAGGGCGCGTAGCCATTTTGTCGGAGAGGTCCGCCATGGCAGCCGCAACCCGGCCGAAAGCATTATGCGTGGCATCAATCCTGCCCATCGGAAGGTCACGTGGTCGCCCTGGTTCAGGAAGAATTGCCGGAGAGGGGGGACGATGCAGAGGCTATTTGAACTGATAGGCTCTGACGTAATCGACAAACATGAAGGATGGGTCGGCCGCAGCCATTTTGGATATGCCTTCGACGATACCGAGGTCGATGAGCATATACAGCGGCTGGCGATGTTCTGGCGGAATTTTGGTTTTCCAGACGAGATTACCGTCGAAATACATGCGTATGAAATCGGAATCGATCTTCACGCCATAGGTGTGCAAATCAGCGGGATTTGCGGTGGCGAACACCTTGATGCGGGAAAAGGCCGAATCGTGCCGCCCATCCCGATGCCAAACATGCACCGTTGAAGAGTAGGCGCCGGGCTTATCGCCGTAATATTCGATGACATCTATCTCGGCGGTAGCCTTTGACCGATCCTTGCCGATAAGCCAGAAGGCCGGCCAGACACCGGGGCCATCCGGCAATCGCGCCCGCATCTCGAAGTAGCCATATTGCTGAGAAAAGCCATTTCCATGCTCATCGACAGAGGCAATCAAGCCGGAGCGCCATAGACCTTTGCTGTCGCGTGCAGCGGTAATGCGCAACATACCGTCCTGGATTGCGAAGGGGAAGTCGCCACTCGGATCCGAGAAGCGAGCGCCGCCAAAGTCGCCATTCCATGGTGTGTGGGAAATCCAGCGGGTACCAGGACCCCAGGCGGAGATGCTGAGATCGTTGAAAGCATCCTCGAAGGTAAGTGTCATGCTGCTGACATCAAGCGTATCGCCCGTATCACCGGCGCGAACAATTCCTACATCCATGATCGAAACTAACGCAGCCGCAATAGACGCGCGAAGAAATACGCGGCGGTTGCTCCTGCATCGAACATTAGATATCCGCGAGAACTGATCCATGAATGCAAGCATGAACGGTGCAATTTCCGCGGTATAGAACGTATTTCGGCCATAACGTCCACCAAAAGGCTTAGGCGCGGCGGAAATACAGCTGCATGACGCCGTGGTAGTTTGCGGCGACATTGAGGCAGAACAACCGGATTGCCAGACATGAATGCCATGGGGCTCGTAACACTGATTGTAGGAGTTGTTGCGCTGACCGCGCCTGTGCGATGGTCATTCATCATCATGGTTTTGTCGACGGTATTCGGTGCGGCGGCGGCCTTCAGCATACCCGGTCTTGGCGGTGCATCGGTACTCGTTCCGAGCCTGTTTTTGGTATTCTTCGCCGCACGGTTGTTTGCCGCCTACGGGGAGGGGCCGTTCCTCGGCGCCCTGGCTCCCTGGCGCCCTGGTTTCTTTCTGCTGCTTCTGACGGCCTTCGGAATCTTCTCTGCGATTTTCTTCCCGCGCATGTTCCAAGGCATGACGCAGACGATGACGGTCGAACGATCGATTGGGGCACGTAACCTGATTGCATTGGTGCCGCTGCGTTTCTCTTCGAACAATATCACTCAATCGGTCTACGCGGTGGGTGGCCTCATCTGCTTCATAACGACCTTTGCCTTCTTTCGTCGCCAGGGCACCCCTTCGGCCTTTATCAACGGCGTGCTGGTCGTTATCGGTGTCAATCTCGGCTTCGCGCTCGCCGACATAGTGACCCATTTCACACATACAGACTTTCTGCTGAGTTTCGTGCGGACAGCCAATTACGCGCTCCTGACCAATGCCGAAAAGGGCGGCCTGAAGCGCATTTCAGGCACTTTTCCCGAAGCCTCGGCCTTCGCCGATTTCACGCTCGTGCTCTTTGCCATCGTCACCAGCCTCTGGCTTGGGGGCATCCGCTCGAAGGTCACCGGCACTTTTTCAGGTCTGCTGCTGGTCGCGCTGATCCTGTCGACGTCGGCGACCGCACTTGTCGGGCTCGCCGCCATCCTGCCGATCCTCAGCCTCCAGTCGTTTCTGGCCTCCCGTCGCGAGCCTGGCGCCGGCCGGCCCGTTCTGATCGTGTCCATTCTGGCGAGCATGCCGCTCGTCATCTTCTTCGTTCTCATCGTCATGCCGGATCTCGCGCATAATCTGCAAGATTTTCTGGACGAGATGCTCTTTTCGAAGGCCGATAGCCAGTCGGGGCGGGAGCGCTTCATGTGGAACGCCATGGCTTACCGGGCCTTTCTGGACACGAGTGGTTTTGGCGCCGGCCTTGGGAGTGCCCGGGCATCGAGCTTCGGTCTGGTGCTGCTGTCCAATATCGGCGTCTTCGGAACGCTACTCTTTGCGATGTTCGTCGCTCGGCTGCTCTTGGCCGACATGCGCGGATCGCATTCATCATCGCGGGAAACCACCGCGGTTCTGCGCGCTGCTAAGGCCGGGATCATCACGGTTCTCATTTCAGCGGCCACGTCCGGCACTGTTTATGACCTCGGACTGATGTTCTATATCCTCGCTGGCAGCATTTCCGCGCTGAGTGCCGAAGCACGGCAGATCGGGGGCGAATACACTCCGCGGCTGCGCACCATCGGGGAGATGCAATGAAGGTTGTCGTCTTCAACGTCAAATACAGCGAAAACCTCGGGGACGGGCTGCTTGCGGAATGCGTCGAATCCGCCTTGGCGAGCGGCAGGGATGAGATCGAAGTGGAGACGATCGACCTTGCCGGGCGACAGGCCTTCGCGACAGGCCATGGCGGCCGCAGGCGGCTTGCGCTGGAATTGCTCCATCGACTGCCCGCGGGCGCCCGTCGGCGGCTCGTTCGCGTCGTACTGGAGCGCAGGCTGCGCGCGCTTCGCGGACAGTGGGAAGAGAAGGTTGCGGTTGCCGATGCCGTCGTGATCGGCGGCGGGAACCTGTTTCAGGACGATGATCTCAATTTCCCGCTGAAGATCGGTGCTGTGCTCGATTGTGTCGTGCGGTACGATCGGCCGCTGGCGATCTATGCGGTTGGGGTGGGCGCCCATTGGTCGGAGCCAGCATATCATCTCTTCGCGCGATTGAAGCAGGCGCGCCTTGTTCATCTTTCGGTACGCGACGGCTTCGCGCAGGATAACTGGCGCGAGCATTTTCCCGATGGACCCGGTGCGAAGATCGTGCGTGATCCCGGACTGCTGATCCAGGCCTCGCCGGGGCATGAAGGCGTACGTGCTCCGTCCAAAGGCCCTTTGACCATAGGTCTATGCGTGACGGATCCCATCGTCCTGCATCGGCATGGTGCCGTTCAGACCGATGGTATCCCCTTCGCCGATGTTGAAGCCTATCGCGATCTGATCGAGCTTCTCCTGGATGACGGCCAGCAGGTGGTCTTGTTTTGCAATGGAGCCAAAGAGGATCAAGCTTTTGCGGAGCGCATCGGCGCTTCGCTCGCCAGGCAGCGTATCGCCACGTCCGGCACCCTGGATGTTTGCAGACGCCCGCGGCTTCCGATCGATCTCATCCAGATCATCCAGTCGCTGGATGTGGTTCTGGCTCACAGATTGCACGCATGCATTGCCGCCTATGCGCTCGGAATTCCGCATGTCGGCTTGGCTTGGGACAAGAAGGTCGAAGGTTTCTTCAACTCGGTCGGGCGCGAAAGCTACTTCATAAAGGGAGTATCGCCACCGCCGAAGCACGTCGCCCTGCTCCTGAAGGCAGCACAGCAGGAAGGCATAGAGGCGCGCCGCCATCGCGACACGATTTCGGAAGCCCGCGCCGGAATCTCCAACATGCGGCGACATCTGGTCGAGCGCGACCAATGCGTTATGTCGCGGATATAGGTGCACGCAAAACGATACAAGAGGTCGTTAGTATAGAATTTGTGACGCGGACGGAAATACTAAAAGGTATACATAAAGACATCGAATTTTGTCCCGCTATGGCGGTAAAAATTCGAGGAACAACGGATATCGATTTGCAATAAAGACATCGTGGATTTTCTATGGTATTAAATACTTGGAACTCACGAAAAATATATTTTCGAAAGGCCCATGGAGCGTTCGAAATATGCTTTTCGTCCGAGGGGATGACGGCATGGCAGCGCAGCTTTCAATTGAGCATATTCGCAGCCTCGGTGGTGTAGCGCGGACCTTTGTTGCAGGTAGTGTGATCTGCGACTACGACCACGATACGCCACGCCTTCTCTTTGTGCTCGATGGGTGGGCCTCGCGCAGCAAGATGCTTCCGAACGGCACGCGCTTCATGACGGAATTCGTGTTGCGCGGCGATATGATTTCGACATCCCTGACGGCGCTTTCGCGCGAGACCGTGCGGGCGATCACCAATGTCACGGTGATGGTCTTCCCTGACTTCACCTCTCTGCCGAAGATCGAGGCGCCAACGTTTTTCTATCGTATCGTCATTGCTGAACTGGTGCGACATCAGGCGCGCATGTCTGAGAGGCTCGCCAATATAGGACGCCGCGACGCTCTGGAGAAAACCGGCTACCTGCTGCTGGAGCTCGGGGCACGCATCGGTACTTCGCGGGACTATGCAAACGCAGAATACTTCGATTGTCCTTTGACCCAGGCGGATATTGGCGACGCGGTTGGCTTGTCGACGGTGCACATCAACCGCGTCCTCAGGGACATGCGTGAAGCCGGCCTGCTGTCCTTCCGCAACGGCATTGTCGCCTTTCTCGATCGGCCGCGTCTAGCCGATCTCGTCGACTTCGACGAGTCCTGTTTCGATACAACTATGGTTTGAGCAATACTTTGTCTCCATTACTAATGGAGCAAGAAAGAATTATTTTATGCAATATTTAAATTCATTATTAACATATGTTAATGCGCGGAAAAACAAAATAAGCAATTACTACGGTAACATAAACCTAAAAAGAGGGGAAAAATATGGGAACTCAAGAAGATCCTCGGCTTAAACGGATGTTATTCTCTTTAAATCGAGTAAATACTCTAAAGGTTGCAAGAAATACAAAGGCCATTTTAAAAGTTGGGGGTAACGGCCATGATTGGACAATCGCTCACAAGTGAAAAATTCACGTCAGACACGGGCGCACGCATCATTTCAGTTCGGACATCCGACACGTTGAGGCCATTCATCGCATCCGGCACGCCCGGGATCGATGAATGGGAAGACTATATTCTTCTCATAGATTCTCGCGCTCTCGATCGCGAGTGCCTGTCGAAAAGTCTGACCGAATGCGATAGCGCCATGCATATCGTTACCGTGGGTTCGCTCGACGAATGGCAGATGCGCAATATGCAAGTATTACCGTCCGCGGTTCTCTTCATGATCGGCGGCCGTAAGGTTTCCGACGCGGATGTCAGTGCCAAGATCTGCGCTCTGGTGGAAAGATTCCAGACGAGCCCTGTGATCGTCGGCGCTGATGGCGATGAGCTTGCACAGTTGCTGCATGCGCTGGAGTGCGGCGCCCGCGGCTACATCCCGACCAGCGTCGGAATCAAGGTCGCCGCCGAAGCAGTGGCTCTCGCGCGGGCAGGTGGTGTCTTCGTGCCGGCAAGCAGCCTGCTGGCTGCCAAGGAGGCGATCGCACCCGTGGCCAGCCGCAACTGCTGCCTCGACAGCTTGTTTACGCCACGCGAAGTCGTCGTCGCGGAGGCTTTGAGACGAGGCAAGGCAAACAAGATCATCGCCTACGAGATGGATCTTTGCGAGAGCACGGTCAAAGTGCACATTCGCAATATCATGAAGAAACTGAACGCGACGAACCGAACGGAAGTTGCCTACAAGATTCGGGAACTCGTTCGATAATAAGTCGGCCGCGACCACCTATCATATAAAATAATGCCGGGAAGCGCCGTGTCGCTCCAGCTAGAAGACATCGGCCCCCGGCGCCGGCGCAACAAGTGACCTGCAGGGCAGGTTCGCAAAGCCTCGGCTCTTGAAGCTGCCGTCGCTCGATGGAAAAGCGCCGGCGGCTGATCGCCGCCAAAAGTTGATATAGCAAGTTGGGGATTCCCGCGTATTTGAGCTGCCGGGCCTGTTCTAAGGGGCCGACCAACAGGCATTTCCGCCAAAGTTTGAGTTTGCTGCTTTTGTACGATGAGCGCAGCTTCCACACGCATCGACGACGGCATCTCAAAAACCAATCCGACAAATGTCGATGCTGTTTGGTGGCCGAAGCTCGCGCGGGTCAGCTCAGTGTTGCACCACACGCAGGGACGCGATTTCCGCGGGCTTGTCGTCGATGATCGCACTGACGGTCAGAAGGCCTGGCTGACGCAATCTCAGCGGTGAAAAGACAAGGCTGGCGCCCACGACGACATTGATCGGGATATCACTCGCCTCCGCGTTCTCCACGACATCCTTCTGCTCGCTCAGCTGGGCGGCGTCCAATCGCTCTTCAAGAAGCGGCTGACGGTCGCCGGGCGCGGTGCAACGCAAAACGATCGATCGGTAGGGTTCCGTCGCCAAGGTGATCAGATTCACATGCACGCAGAACTTCGGCAGTGAAAAAGGAAATTCCGGCAGCATCAGGACGCCGCTATAGACGCCGATGAAGCTGAGCTTTTCGCCGATTTCCGTGCGAACGTCGTCGCAAAATATGCAATATCCATAGCGCATGTGTTTCAATCGTCCCGATCGTTGTTGCTGCGAGCAATTATCGTGCGGATGGCCCTTGATGAGCTCCAGGAAACGGCCCCGCCGGACCGAACCGGATAGATAGCTGCCCGGGTCTCCGGTTCGGAGAGGCCACTAACGTCTGCCGTAGACCCCTTGGGATCGCACAGCTCAATGTGGATCTCTTTGTCGAGCGCCCAGGCGAGATCCGCGATCGAACGAAGCGGAAGCTCTGTTTGCCCGCAGAGATAACGGTTCAGATCCCTTCGGCTGACGCCGACCAACTCCGCAAGTCGCTGCTGAGTAAACCCTTTCTGCGATCGCCTTTCGAGGACGGCGGCGGCCAGGTCGCTGCGAACATCTGCGATGAAACGGCTGGCCGCCCGCGCCCGCGCCCCTATCTCAAACCGAAATGACATCTTCCGGATTTACTCCCTCTACGCACAACGCATCACCCACACCAAGCGTGCGGCGCAATCGGCGCACCTCCAGCCGATAGCCGCGGTAAAGATCGTGATCCTTCACATGATCGGCCCAGTCTCCAAAGACAGCGACAAAACAGTCTCGCATGGCGAACCAGCCGAATATGCGGAAATCGACAGTCTTCAATTCCCAAACCGCATTTCGTTCGACCCGGATTGCCCGGAATTGTCGGCAATGAATGAGCGGTTTCCCTGAAACGAATGTATAGAAAAGAAAATCCAGCTGCTCGACAGGCCTGAGGACCGCACCGAGCGACGATGGTTCGTCCTTGCTTACGCGCTCGCTCAACCAGTTCACGAAGCTTGGTGTCGCGAAAAGCAGTCGCTTGGGTGACTGCTTTCGACCAAGCTGGATCTCAACTTTAACGATTGCTTCGGATGCCACGAGACTGTCAAACGTAGCCATAGCTGTCAACTAATCCATTATCATGTGGCAAGCCTTTCATCGAAGCTATCTATGGGTAGCATGAATTGCTGCACACCTGGATTGTATTTATCTAGCTTTCATATGGGTTAGAATGCCTAATCAAAGAAGAGTATAGCTCATACGTCATAGCGATACACATCTAATCCGTTACTCATTTCGAAGTAGGCGCTTTCTATTTCACATAGATCTGCGTTGCTGTCTTAGTCCGAACGGTTCTCTTGTTCGGCTCTCCTTCCGCGGCCTATTAAAAAGCTCGAGGGCGGCGAATGGTCGCTTGCCCCGTCATGGAGAACAGGGAGGATCACATGAGGACGATTGGAGCTCTCGCCGTCTTGCTGGCAAGCACGTCTTTGACATTTGCCGGGCCCCCGTCGCCGCCAGCCGAAAACGAATCGTTTATCGGCCAGGTGGGTGCATTCAACGGTGCTTTCGTCAGTCAGAACACTGGCAATAATGATGCTCTGACATTCCAGAATGGCGTCGGCAACTTCGCCGTCACCAATCAGGACAAGGCCAAATCCAACACATCAGCCATCCTGCAATTCGGTGACGGCAACGTCGCCTTCGCCGACCAGAAAGGCAAGACGAACGATCAGAGCACGTTCCAGGCCGGCGTCATGAACTTCGCCTCGACCCTGCAGCGGGACGGCGCGGATAACAGCTCGACGATCGCCCAGTTCGGCTTTGGCAATTCCGCCTTCGCGGACCAGTCCAAGGGAGATAACTCCCAAGACACGCTGCAGGTCGGTGGCCTGAACTTCGCCTCGACAACCCAGACCGACGGCAAGCATGGCGGAAACGACTCCAGTACCATGCAGTTCGGCTGGGGTAATGGCGCCATCGTCGGCCAGGACGGCGGCGGCAACGACCAGACAACGCTGCAGGTCGGCGCCGGCAACTTTGCCGTCACCTCTCAGTTCGGTGTCATCGGCTTCAACGGCAATTCGTCGTCGACGACCCAGTTCGGTTGGGGCAATATATCCTTCGCCGATCAGGCGGGCGGCAACAACTCGCAAGACACGTTGCAGGCGGGCGCGCATAATTTCGCCATGACCGGCCAGTCGTCGTTCTTCGGCACGAACAAGGCGACCACGGCGCAGTTCGGTGTGGGCAACACCGCTCTGACATCCCAGATCGCCAATCCGCTCGGCTCCAACAATTCGATGATCGTGCAGGCCGGCTATCGCAATACCGCGATCGCTTCGCAATCGGGGCTGCAGACAGTGTTCCCCGTCAGCGGTTCGAACCTTCAGGGAACCATCCAGATCGGTTCGGGAAACTATGCCGTTACCTCTCAGACCAGCTCGAGCGGCCTGACGAACACGTCGGTTACGGCGCAGTTCGGCTATCGCAACACGGCCGTTACGGTCCAGCACTGAGTTTGCCGATGGAGGAGGCGAAAGCAAATGTCCGCCTCCTCCTTTAATGCGGCTGAACCAGCCATGTATGCCGGAAACAATGTCGGGCGATCAACATCCATCTTGCTTCTGAAATCCTTCTTGTCCGCGGCCTTGTTGTTCGCGTACGCCGCTCCTGCATCGTCTCAGGCTGAGTTTGAGTGCCTGATCAAGGCAGACAGGAAGGATGAGTTTCTTATGGTGCGGGCGATTGCAAAGTCTGTAGTAACAGTATCCGGAACATACAGGCTGGTTCTTTTCAAACATAGCGCAGCAGGTTCAAGCCAGAGCATTCAGCAAGGTAGCTTCGCATTAAAGCCAGGAGCAGAGAACCTTCTTGCCACGACAATTGTCGATGCAGGAAACGGGGTAGAACTGAGTGCAAGACTATTGATCGAAACCGATCGAGGTATATCACAATGCAGATTGCCAGAATGAAACGCCTGAACGATACGAAATCCGTGCTCGGCGCTGCTCTCGTCTTGGTTGCCTCGTTCTGCCAGATTGCAACGGAATGTCGAGCCGAGACGGCCTATGTCGCCCAGATCCCGGTAAATGTCACGACGACGGTGCAACTCGGAAATCTGCCGCCTCAACAGCAGCAGCAATATCATTCTTCGTCATCCCACCTTGCCGCAGGTATGGCCGCTACGCCGGAAGCGATCCTAGTGCCGCGAGGCAATAACTTGGCAAGGACGCTGGAAATAGGAACGCGCAACAGCGTGTATCACCTTCAGTCAGGAACGGGTAACAGCTCGACTGCCGGTATCATAGGGAACTACGGCAATATCAACGTCCTGCAGGGCGGCAATAATCTGAAGTCGAATGTCGTATTGCTGAATGGCGCAGGCCTGAACGTAAGTGTTCTTCAACCTGCGGGTTCGGCACCTGTCAATGTGCTGATCGCACGTTTACCGGGTGGTGGCTTGCTCATCAAACGTTGAGTGGACGCAGCAGCCTTTGAAAATAGGGGAGGGGAATAGCAATGAGAATAGATGCGGCAATGATTACAGTTGGTCTGGTAGCCTTGATGGCGGCGCCGGCCATGGCGGGGCAATTGGTCTATCAGCCAACCAATCCGACATTTGGGGGAAATCCGTTGAATGGTTCATTCCTTCTTTCGACGGCGCAGACGCAGGGCGCCGGCGTCAAGTCGGGGCAGCAACAGACGCCGGATCTATCCGGTCTCGACAAGGCCTTGAGTAATCTTGGGAACGTTAATCAAGGTACGGGTTCAACCGGAACATCTCCGGTCATCGTGATCCAGAGCGGCCAGGTGCCGGCCAATCCTTGAACCAAATTGATTGTGTCCTCGTTCGGTGTTGTTGGGAGCGATTTATTCGAGCGTCCATGTCACATGTTGGTTTTCCTGTCGCAGCCATTCTATGCGGATTGGGTCTTGGTGGCTGCGCCGCCGCGGGCAGCAGCCTCGACCCGATGAGCACTCCAGCGACGCTTATGCCCGCCACGAAGTCAGGTGTGGCATTGGAGAGTCTGCCGCCACCCATACAAAAGCTCGATGTGGCGGTCTATTCCTTTCCCGATCTGACGGGACAGAACAAACCCAATGAAAACTTTGCCGAATATTCCCGCGCTCTGACGCAGGGCGGCGCGCAGTTGTTGACTGACGTGCTGACCAAGGCTGGTAACGGTAACTGGTTCAATGTCGTCGAGCGCACGGATCTGCAGTCGCTGCTGCAGGAGCGCCAGATCATCCAGAACACGAGATCGGCGGTTTACGGCGCGAAGGCTGGCGGCATCCCGCCGCTTCGGTTTGCCGGAGTGCTGCTGGATGGCGGTATCATCGGTTATGATTCCAATGAAACGACTGGCGGTATCGGTGCCAATTATCTCGGGATCGGCGGAAACACACAATACCGAAAGGACATCGTTACCGTATCCTTGCGGGCCGTCAGCGTCAGTACGGGGCGGGTGCTAGCCTCTGTCAGCACGACCAAGACGATCTATTCCGTGCAGTTGCAGGGATCGGCGTTCCGTTTCGTCGGCGTCGACCAGCTGCTCCAGATCGAGGGCGGTATTACACGAAACGCGCCCACGACCTTGGGCGTCCAGGAAGGCATTCAGCTCGCAGTCTATTCGTTGATTTTCGAGGGCGTAAGGAACGGGCTGTGGCAATTCAGGGATGCCGCCGCAGGCGCGGCGTTCATGCGATATCTGGACGAGCATCAAAGAGCCATGACGTACAAGCTCGATGCCAACGGCCGACCGATCGGTCCGGCGGTCGCCGTTCCCGCCGCCAGCGCGGCGCAACCGGCCGTGGAGGCCGCTTCCCAGCCCATCCTGGTCAAGGACAGGCCGAAGAGCTTATGATCGTTGCCGGCGCCAAATCATTTTTTCCGGCAGATTTCGGATTGTGCGTTGTCAGGTCCGCAGGTCGCAGCTCCGTTCTGGGTGCTGGCATTCGGATTTGGTTTGACCGGAGCCTTGCCGGCAGGTCCTTTCTCCAGGTTGCCGTTCTTCCTCGGCGGAATACGTCCTTTCACCTGGGGAATTTGGGTCTCTGAAAATCCGGAACGCCGGATAATGGGTTGACCGCTTGCTAGGACATCGGCTGAGCCAAGCGTTCCGGCAAGAAGCAAGATAGCCGTAACAGCAATGATTTTACTGGGATGCATCATGTCGATACTGCTCCTGAATCGCAATCTTGAGCCGATATCGAATTATCGGCTCCGAACATGCCGCTCTCGAAGTTTCAGCTGGCCGAGGGCCTCTCGGTTTCATGCTTGCTGCCGCTCTCATTGGCGGTCTTGTTCTCGCCGCGCGCCTGGGGCGGTCGCCTGGTGCTTTGATCATTGCCTGCCGCCAAGATACAGTCAGCGTGATACCGCGCCTGACCCAACCGTTGGCAAATGGCCATCGGCCGGTGCGGCTGCAGCTCGCTCGGTCACGCCATTGCCCACATTCGGAAAAATGCTGCCTGCCAGTCGGACGTTCGCCTGCGTTCGTGATGCTTGCCTCGGCTTGTGCGGCATCACCCGGCGGTTAATCGGAGATCGAGGCACGGGCATGACGGATGTCTCCGGCAGCTGTTCGACGAAGGCAGGGTTTGCTTCCGCGGAGGGAGCCTGTTGCAGATAGCTTTCGTCGCATATGGCGCCATCGGTCAGCGCGAGCATGACGATCAGGGAGTAGCCGACAACGAGTCTTGATGTCATCTGAATCGTTCCCTGCGTTTTATTAGGATATTAAACGCCTATGTCCCTGCATTGAATAAATGAATTGAAATTCTTCGAATTTTTATCTTCTTTAAACGCAATTTGAAATTGATCAATATTCGACATTATTGCAATTGTACTATAAAATTGCAAACAAAATCGGGAGGATGGAATGAATTTATATTTGAAGACATTCCTGTGTTGTGTGATTTTCTCGCTTTGCGGAGCGGGCGTTTCCTCCACGCTCTGGGCCGATGATAGCTCAGCGACACCGCAATCGGGGTCTCAAAATGTGACGCCGGATGCCGGCAAGAGCGATCCATCCAGCGCCGCGGCGCCGGCTCCGGCTACACCAGCGCCAGCCGGTCCGCAGATTAGCGAACAGAAGTTCGATGCGTGGATATTGCAATGTTCGGGCGACAAAACGATGAAGCCGCGCTGCCAGATCGTCTACCGGTTGACGTCACCGGATCAAAGGCAGGTGTTCATGGTCATCAGCATGGCGCGTTCCGCGGACAAGAAGATTGGCATGCAGATGGCTCTTCCGCTTGGTTTTGCTATTCAGGGTGGTGTGAAGATTGGCTTCGGCAGCAAATATTCGACGATGGCGAAGGTATCGCGCTGCACCACGCAAGGATGCCTAGTGGAGGGGTTGTGCCCACCCGCGATGCTTGCCGCCTTGATGAAGGAAAAGTCGGGAAAAGTCTCGATCCGGATGATGCAGGGAAACATGGCGGAGCTTCCGATCTCCCTGACCGGTTTCGGTGCCGCCTTCCAGGCTATGCAGGCAGACAGCGGATCATGATCGGGACGCTTCCGTCCACTCGCAGGTCATCGTTTTACGGCTACAAATAGAAAACTTCCGATATCGCTGCCAGCGGCCGCTTGGTGATCTCCGAAAATTCAGGATCTTGCCGACTTGTCATGAATTGGCTCGCTCCAAGTCCTCACGTGTTTCCGGAAGGGCGGCGAAGGTGGCCACTCGCACGATCTCCTTCGCCGCTTCATCATCAGTCGACGCTACGTTCCATTCATCGCCTGCAGGTCGGCGACATCGATGCCGTGCGTGTCGAACCACCATTCCGGTGGCATGTCGGGATATTTTTCGCGAAGGCGCAAATATTTGGAGCGCAATCGTTCCTGACGCACGACTTCCTGTTCGAAATAGGGATGGTCCAGTGCTCCGCCCATCACATGGATGCGGCGAAGGAGCTTTCGCAAGACATATCCCTGCTCCTTGTTTCCCGGCTTGTAGCCGCTCTCCACGATCGTCGTGACAGTGTCGCGCAACGTGCCGAGTGCATCAGCCGGTGGCGTGCCGTTCACGATCATGTCGAGACGTTCGGCGCCGAAACCCACGTCGATACAGGTTCCGAGCGGATTGACGATATTCCCGATCTCGATGCCATCCTTGTAGAACTCGGTGCAGTAGCCGCTGACGTTGCCGTCGCTCCAGGTGCATTCTTCATCCGGAACGATAGGAATGCGATCCCGATAAAGCGGCGTCCAATCCTCCAGTCGGTCCGGATGGATCGTGGCATGGTCCGGGACCAGGCCGAGCGTCCCGAGAAACTCGATCCAGAAGTCGATGGCGTCGCCGACGGTCAGTTCTCGAAACGAGAAAAGCCCTAGCATCGTGAAGTGGAGGAAATGGGTGCCGTCCCCGATTTCGTCGAGATCGCCCATTCTCAGGCAGGCCTGAGAGTTCGCAACGGTTCCAATGAAGGATGGATCGGAGAAGAGGGGTTTGTACTGCTGCATCCCAGCGCTGCAGAAGAGCGTGGTATTATCGTGCGGCCGTACGGAGTCTATGCGTGTGAATTTGATGCCTTTGGAAAGGCAGAAGTCTTGGTATTGCTGGATCAGGCGTCCCGCGATGACATAGGCAACCTCCTTTGCTGTTCGTGTGCATTCTTAGAACATAGCGACACGATGTGGGATCTGCAATGCGCAGACGCGAGTTTCAGCTTGCAGGCGGAAAGTGCATGCTGCTTCAGGTGGTGGATCTTCTTCACCTTTGCTACATGCCTGTCTTGCTTTTGTTGTAGATCAGGTCCCGAGGCGCTGATGTTTATTTTTGACGGGAGCGACGAGATTGCTTCATCGATCGGTTTGGTGTACGGCCTTAGCCCATAATGATCGCAAGCGATCGCCGCGCGACGGTCGTTGCTCTTAGAGAATGCAAGCCTCTCATCAATGCTGATTGTCCATCAACTGCGCTCCGTCGTCGAGCACACACTGAAATATCATGGTTAAACAGACAAAGCCCTTCGTTATCGAAATCAAATCCTCCCGTCGAACAAAAGCAAAGCCAGTCGAATCGGCAAGATCGATCTGGGGAGAGCTTGCAGCCGATCTCAAGCAGACCCTGGCGATGGAGCAGGAAACGCAGCCAAGCGCGTCTCAGCTCGCGGATCGCGCGGCGCTTCCGACACTGGATTGCGAGACGGTTATCGATCATGATGAAGCGACGGCTCCGCGGCCGGCGTTTCAGTTTCTTGAAAAATGGATTGCAAGGAAGGCTGAGAAGCCGAAGGCCGGCACGCAGGGCGTGGTTGAGGCGTTCCTCGCGCGGCTTGACCAGCAAAAGATCCTGCTTGCGGAGTTTCAGTCGGATCCCGACGGTTTCAAGCGCTGGCGCTCAGCGTGGTTTCGCAAGGTCACCGGTGGTTTCGGCGTGAGCGTCAGCCATGACCTGATCGATGCTGGTGGCGGTTTGCGATATGTCGTCGTCGATACGCTTGATGGCGTCTCTCAATTTCTCGAGGATCTCCGTCACCACGCGCAAACCGACGTGGATTTTCAGCGAGCTTTGGCGGTGAACCGCATGCAGCGCGCGGCCCGGCTGACTGGCGGCAAAGCAATCTGATGGCTTTTCGGGACAACGGTATGTCCCAGCTCAAAGACCGGGACTGTGGCGCGATCCGGCGGAGCGGCTTCAGCCACTTAACGTCCTGATCTTCGGTATCCTCGCCGTAAAGCCGCCACCCGCTTTGGCGCATCTGGCTCATGGTTTCGAGTGCAGGCGGGCCATCTATCGGTGGCGTCTCAATATTTCACGTTCTTCCGGTGAGCGTGCCATGCGGCGCTCCCACAGGATAAGCAGGAAGCTTGAGGCGATGATAAGGAGGGCGCCGGCAAAGACGTTCGTCGCCGGAACCTCGGCCCAGATCACATAGCCGTACACGAAAGCCCAAACGAGGCCGCTATATTCGATGGGCGCCAGCGTCGAAGCGGGTGCGTATCGAAAGCCTTCATAGAGCAGAAACTGCCCAATCGTCGAGATAATGCCGAGGGTCAGCATCAGTGCCCAGCCGCTCGCGTCAGGGGTCTTCCATGTCCATGGAAACGACAGGGCACAGGCAATGCCGAATATCAGGCTCGTGGCATACATCTGGGTAAGCGTGGTCTCGCTTCGGCTGACGAGTCGAATTAGGATCGTGCTCCAAGCCCAGCAGAAACCCGCGACGATGCACATGGCGGCGGGCAGGAGGTTGGGCGAATGGCTTGGATTTGCCGCGATCGCCACCCCGATGAAGCCTCCTATGCAGGCGATCCAGCGGCCCGCATGGACCTTCTCCTTGAGAACGAAGATCGATAGAATCACGACGATCATCGGCGCCGAAAAGTACAGTGTCGTAAGTTCTGCCAGACCCAGATAGCGGGCCGCATTGTAGAAGAGCAGCCAGGCAAGCAGCATCAGCCCGGCGCGCAGGACGACCGTGCCGCGATAGGGGCTTTTGAAAATTGAGGGATGGCGCCGATAACGGACGAGCACGCCTGCGACCAGCACAATGACCAGACTGCGCATGAAGAGGATCTCCGGTACTTCGTAGCTGGCGACCAGCCACTTCACCATCGCGTCCTGAAGGGAAAAGCAGGCATATCCCGCGCAGGCGAGCGCGATCCCTGCAATGGGTCCCTTTTCACGGTTTCCGGAAATCATATGGCCTCGCAGGGTATGTCGAATCGATACGGTCGCTTGCCATTGCAGGAAGCGGTTCGCGGTATGGTGGCGCGAGCGATCCTCTGGCTAAGCGCTTTCCCTCGAACTGACAAGAGAGCTCGAAATCATCATGCTGCTTTTATTGCGCTTTTCGTGAGCGCTTCCGTCGGCGATGGAACGAAACGCCGTCTGCGATGTTCCCCAACTGGAAAATCCCGGTGGCGACACTTTCTGGGAGGACATCATGCCTGACCTTAGCGATATCATGCGGGTGGAGGCGGACTGGCTGGATACTGTTGTCCGTCTGGTGCTGGTTGTCATTGCCGGAGGGTTGATCGGCATCAATCGAGAGATGGGCGGGCATGCGGCGGGGTTTCGCACGACGATCCTTGTCGGGCTTGCCGCGTGCCTGTCGATGATCCAGGCTAACCTCCTACTGTCCACATTGGGCAAGACGTCACAATCGTTTGCCTCGATGGATGTGCTGCGCTTTCCACTCGGCGTCCTGACCGGCGTCGGCTTCATCGGCGGCGGCGCCATCCTTAAGCGCGGAGATCTCGTCACGGGCGTGACGACAGCTGCGACCCTGTGGATCATGACGGCCGTTGGCCTATGCATCGGCGGCGGTCAACTCGTTGTCGGTTCGGCCGGCGCCCTCATCGCCTTTGTGGTGCTCTCGCCGTTTAAACAGTTCGATAGGTTGATCCCTCGCAGGCAGAAGGCGCGTATCGTGATAGAGCTGCCTTGCAGTGCCGGCATTGGGATCTCCGATATGCAGGCAGCGCTTGAACCGCTCGGATATGTCTTCTCTTTTGTCGGCAAGGCGGCGGGCTCGACCGAGGCCACTGCGCATATTTCCTACGAGGTGCGGTGGCGGCAGGCAGGACTGGATGGCGGCGGTGCGCGGCTGCTGGCATCCCTTCAAGAGCGTTATAAGGTCGTGTCTTTGGAAATGCTGACGAGTGGAACTTGATACGACCCCCACATCGGAACATTCCGGAGCGGTGAAAGTTTGTCCCTAATTAAAGAGGGAGAAAACCATGACCGAAGCCAAGCAACAGACAAGGGCAAAGGATTCTCCGGATCGCGGCGATATACGGACCCTTCAGGCGCTTGATCAGGCCGCCGGTGGCTCGGGGGATGTCGCAGCCGAGGAGACGAGGCGACATCCGTCAAAGGAAATTCGGCCTGAGCAGGGTACGGATGACGCACGCTGCGAGGATTCAGCCGAATCCGACCGGCAGCGCGAGCAAACGGCCGATGAAATTTCCGTCTGGATTTCCAATGTCAGGACGACCTCCGGATCAGGGGAGGCCGGGGGCGACAGAATCTCCGAAGACCCGTCAGCCAGAACCTCCACGCCGACCCCGGAAAGGACCGATGAGGAAATTCGTACCGAGATCGAAGGCAGGCTGAAAGCCGACCAATTGCTAAAGGAGGCGAGCATCTTCGTCACTGTGAGTCGCGGGCGAGTCGTTGTCGAAGGGTCTGTTGAAAATCACGAAGCCAAGCAGCGCGCCGAGGCGATCTCCCGGCAAGCCTGCGGCATAATCGGGCATGACAGCAATCTTACCGTGCGCAAATCCTCGTAGGATCAGGACTTCGACATGCGAATGCTACTGCTCCTCATTTTCGGCTTGATGATCGCGTCCATTCTGGGGATTCTCGTCATTAAGCCGTTTACGTCGAGCGATCATCGAGATTCTGGCGCCGTTACGCACGGTCCCATAGAGCAGCCCGAGCCAAAGCCGTAGGGAAGATCGGCTCTATTTGTTTGGCTGTTGGCCGTTTTGCTGTTCTTTCGGTTGGTCGCCAGGCTTGATGACAGGCGTGTTGCCGACCTGCGGGGCGGGCTTCTCCATTTTGCTGTCACCAACGGGCGGTGGCTTCAGCACGCCGCCGCAGTCGGACAGCTTCTGGCTGGGATTGCCGTCCGGCGTGGACGTCTGCCCGCTTTCCGCATGCCTGTTGTCAGTCTGCCGGTTGGTATCCTCTGCCTTGCATCGATCGTCGTTCGATTGCTGTGCGAACACGAAATTCGATGACATGACGGCCGCGACCGCCGTCATCAGCAGGAAGCCTGCGTATTTAGCCACCGCACTCCGGGTGTTCGAAAGGCGCAATCGATTAAATCGGGGCGGAGAAAATGGTGTTGACGCCGACGATTCCTTCGGCGGCACCGCGCTGATGATAATCCTTGTCATTGTTCACCTCGATGACGGTATGGATTGTCGTCGGACACGACCGGGACCACACGGTAGAGCATCAAAGGCCCTTCCCTTTCCGTCTCCTCGAATGTTGGAAAGGTCGCAGATCGGATGGGTAGAAAGCTCGACTGCCGTTTCGTTGGCTATGGAGAGAAAGCGGAAAAATCTCCATATTCTTCAGCACCATCGCGTCCGCTTGGCACGATCTACGACCTCATTGGGCTAACGCCGGGCTTCGCACATTGTTCCGGTTTAATGCCGATCGGATGTAGGTGCTCCTTTGATGGAACCATCTTTCGGCGTCTCTGTTAGGTCCATATGGAATTTGTAGAGATGGAGGCTTGCCATGGCATTCGAGGAACCGAAGAAGCCCCAGGATCAGAAGAAACCATTGTCCGCGACCGAGGCCCGCCAGGGGGTGCGAGGCACGCATCTGTCTACCATCTTGATCACGGCATTGGTTCTGGCGGCAATCGTATGGGCGGGCGTTGAAGTTTGGGGTCGTTATATCGAACCAAACAAACCGCAGAACCCGGCGCCTACAATAAGTTCCTCAAGCGGTCAGCCGCAGACCGGCACGATAGACAATACGCCGCCAGCAGGGCAATCCATACAACCCGCTCCAACCGATCGCACTGAGAACAACCAGCAAGGCACAAAGAGCACGCCAGCCCAACCAAATCGCGACGGAACGCAGAATTAGCGGGCGGGCTCTGGAAATTCATAGGGATCAATGTGTATCGCGGATATCCGTTCCTCTTTGAGGGATCGGACATGGGAACGGCTTGCCGGCGGGAACTGACGAAAAATTATCCGACGCGGCGATCCTCGGAGGGGGTGTCTTCCTCGGATTCCCGAGCGTCATTCTTGGGTGGGTTTGTTGCAGCCCTTCGCCGAAACCTTGCGAGCACTTCTTCTCCGTCCACGGAGGCTCGCGTTCTCTCCATGATCTCGCGTTCCTTGGCCGCCTGCTCCCAGTGATGCTGGCTGCAGCCCCAGGGACGGCCAGCTGCTTCCCAAATGGCGTAGGCCCTCTTGCTGATCCACTCGAACCGTTCGTCCGTCATTTTTTCCTCCTTCATGGACGCTCCCACAACTGCGGGTGAGTGCGAATGTTCCCTATGGGGAACAATAATGATTCTGATGTGTTCCACTTTAGGTTCAGAAGTTCACAGGCTCATGAATCCATGACAGCAAGAGGAGGATCGAATGGCTTTGACGTTGATCAGCAAGGCCTTTGCTGAGAATGCGCCGATACCGAGCAAATACGCGCTGGATGGAGAAAATATATTCCCGCCGCTTGCCTGGGGCGGCGCTCCCAAAGGGACCCAGAGCTTCGCCTTGATCATCGAGGACCCGGATGCGCCGGCGGGAACATTCCGGCATTGCGGCATCGCCAACATTCCGGCGGAGTGGAGCGGCTTGGTTGAAAACGTGGATGCTATGCAGGAGCAGGCGCTGCGTTTCTATAAGAATGATTTCGGCAATGCCCGTTACGACGGTCCGCGTCCTCCGGCAGGCGATCCGCCCCATCGGTACGTTTTCCGGCTTGCCGCGCTCGATGTAGCGCGGATGACGCTTCCCGAAGCCGCTGGCGCGGAAGCCATGTGGCAGAAAGTGAAGAAACACATGCTTGCAGAGGCAAGCCTTACTGGCAGCTACCAGTCGTAAGCCACGCTTTGCAGGCAGACATGATCGGCGGTTCCTGCCGCCGAGGGATGGTTGCAATGAGCAGAAGAGACCCAGACGGTGCGCACAAACAGGAACCGCGCACGTTTTCCGCGGAAGATGCACGCCAAGGCGAGATCATCCTGACGCGACGGTGGCAGCGTCTGGTGTTCATCGGCGGACTTGCCGCCGTAGTCCTCGTTATCCTGCTGGTCCGCTTTGCCGGATAGGCCGGCAAAATTTCAACCTCATCCAAAGGAGATGTCATCATGCCAGCAAAGTCGAAATCACAGCAAATGGCCGCCGGTGCGGCGCTTGCCGCCAAACGTGGCGAACGAAAGAAGAGCGAACTGAAGGGTGCGTCGAAAAGCATGGTCGACTCCATGAGCGAGAAGGAGCTTCACGACATGGCCTCGACCAAGCAAAAGGGAAAGCCGCAGCACGCATCCAAGTCCTGAGATCCAGGAACGCTGCACCGCGGTATTTCCGGCTGCTCTATCGCCTCCACCGCCAATTTGAGACTTCCGGCATATCCTCGCCGTGCCGGCGGACGTAATCGTGATGCTTGGTGAGTTTTGCCTTCAGGCCATCCACGACCTCCGGCACCTTCTCCGATAGGCCGGGAATACGATTGATCGCCTCCAAGGCGAGATGGTAGCGATCGAGTTCATTCAACACGGTCATGTCGAATGGCGTGGTCGTTGTACCCTCTTCGATGAAGCCGCGAACATGGATGTTGTCATGGTTGGTCCGCCGATAGGTCAGGCGGTGGATCAGGTAGGGATAGCCGTGATAGGCGAAGATCACTGGCTTGTCCGTGGTAAAGATCTGATCGAATGCCTGATGATCGAGACCATGCGGATGCTGTTGTGGGTCCTGCAGAGCCAGGAGATCGATCACGTTGACCGTGCGGATCTTGAGATCGGGGATCGCCTCGTGCAGCAGCATGACGGCAGCAAGCGTCTCCATGGTCGGGACATCGCCTGCGCAGGCCATCACGACGTCAGGGGCGATGGTGTTGTCTTCGTAGCTCGCCCAATCCCAGATGCCGACGCCCGTCTTACAATGGGCGGCCGCTTCGTCGATGCCGAGCCATTGCGATTCCGGCTGCTTGCCGGCGACGATGACGTTGATCCGGTCATAGGTCCTGAGGCAATGATCACCGACCCACAGCAGCGTATTGGCGTCCGGCGGCAGATAGATGCGCACGATGTCGGCCTTCTTGTTGGCGACGAGATCGACGAAGCCCGGATCCTGGTGGGAAAAGCCATTGTGATCCTGTCGCCAGACATGCGACGTCAACAGATAGTTCAGCGACGAGATCGGTTTGCGCCAGGGCAGTTCGCGCGAAACCTTCAGCCATTTGGCATGCTGGTTGAACATGGAATCGACGATATGGATGAAGGCTTCATAGCACGAAAAAAGCCCATGCCGACCCGTGAGCAGGTAGCCCTCCAACCAGCCCTGACATAGATGCTCGCTGAGCACCTCCATCACCCGCCCGTCGCGGGACAGATGGACGTCATAATCCTCGATCGCCTCCATCCAGACCCGATTCGTGGCTTCGAAGACGCTGCCGAGCCGGTTCGATTCCGTCTCGTCGGGGCCGAAGATGCGAAAATTCTGCTTGGCATCATTGAGCTTCAGCGTGTCGCGCAAGTAGTGCGCCAGGATTTCGGTGGATTGTACCTGCTTGCTGCCGCGCTCGCCGATCTCCACGGCGTAATCTTCGATGGACGGAACCAGAAGCTCCTGGCGCAGCAGGCCGCCATTGGCGTGGGGATTGGCGCCCATGCGCCTTTTGCCCCGCGGCGCCAGCGCTTGCAGCTCCTCCTTCAGCCGCCCGCTATGATCGAAAAGATCGTCGGGATCGTAGCTTCGCATCCAGTCTTCTAGGATCTTGCGATGCGCCTCGTCGCCGCGGCAATTGGCGACCGGCACCTGATGCGCGCGCCAGAATCCTTCCACCTTCTTGCCATCGACCTGCTTGGGGCCGGTCCAGCCTTTCGGGCTTCGCAACACGATCATGGGCCAGCGCGGCATGCTTTCCGACGACGTTTGTTCACGTGCGTTTCTTTGTATGTCGCGGATGCGGTCGAACACCTGGTCAAACGTGCCGGCCATCGCCTGATGCATGGCGGGTGGTTCATGTCCCTCGACGAAGAAGGGTTCGTAGCCATAGCCTGAGAGCAGCTTGTGCAGATCGTCGTCATCTGCGCGGCCGAGGATCGTCGGGTTGGCGATCTTGTAGCCGTTGAGGTGGAGGATGGGCAGTACCGCGCCATCGCGCGCCGGATTGAGGAACTTGTTGGAATGCCAGCTCGCAGCCAGAGGTCCGGTTTCGGCCTCGCCGTCGCCGACGACGCAGGCAACAATCAGATCGGGATTGTCGAACGCGGCGCCGTAGGCATGTACCAGTGCATAGCCCAGTTCGCCGCCCTCGTGGATGGAGCCGGGCGTTTCCGGTGCGGCGTGGCTCGGAATGCCGCCTGGGAAGGAAAACTGCTTGAACAGCCTTTGCATGCCTTCCGTCGTCTCGGAAATATCCGGATAGATCTCGCTATAGGTACCCTCGAGATAGGTGTTGGCGACCATGCCGGGGCCGCCATGGCCGGGGCCGCATATATAGATGACGTCGAGATCGCGTGCCTTGATGATGCGGTTGAGGTGCGCATAAATGAAATTCAATCCGGGCGTCGTGCCCCAGTGGCCGAGCAGTCTCGGCTTGATATGCTCCGGTTTCAGCGCTTCGCGCAGTAGCGGATTGTCCATCAGATAGATTTGGCCGACCGACAGATAGTTTGCCGCTTTCCAGTAGCGGTCGATCAGGGAGAGTTCCTCGGGCGAAAGCGGTGTGGTCACGGCATTCATCTGCGTCTCCTCGTTTTCGTCAGGCGACGAGGGCAACCGCCTCCTCGGCGATCACACGTTCCTCGTCGGTCGGGATCACGAATAGCTTCACGCGGCTGGATGCCGCGTTGATCGAAGTCAAATTGCTGTCGTTTGCATCTTCATCGATCTCAATACCCAGCCACTGCAACCTTCGTGCGACACGCGTCCTGATCTCAGGCTGGTTTTCACCGATGCCGGCGGTGAAGACGATGGCGTCGAGACCGCCCGTCGTTGCGCATAGCCGCCCGATCTCGCCTGAGATGCGCAGGCAGAACAAATCTATGGCCTCGGCGGCTTCCGGGCTCTTGTCATCGAGCAGAACCCGTGTGTCGCCGCTGATGCCGGAGACGCCGAGCAGGCCGCATTGATGGTAGAGGAAATCCTCGATCCGTTCGGGCTGCTGTTTTCCCGTCCTCATGAGATAAAGCAGGGCGCCTGGATCCAGCCAGCCGGGACGCGTTGCCATGGGGATGCCGTCAAGCGCCGAGAAACCCATGCTCGTGTCGCGACTGGTGCCGTTTTCCATCGCGCACAAGCTGGCGCCGCTGCCGAGATGACAGGTGACAACCTTTCCCTTCGCTGCCTCCGGATCGATCTCGCGAA
Organism: Martinezella dioscoreae; assembly: GCF_009176305.1. Classification (GTDB taxonomy): domain Bacteria; phylum Pseudomonadota; class Alphaproteobacteria; order Rhizobiales; family Rhizobiaceae; genus Rhizobium; species Rhizobium dioscoreae. The sequence goes on from NZ_BLAJ01000004.1 coordinate 315,029, forward strand.
GCTTTGCGGCGATGTATTTATAGGAGAGCCCGTGAAAGCCGTAGCGGCGCACGCCGTCATCATGCATGGCGCGCGGTATCGCCAGCCGCCGCACGACGTCGGCTTGCGACGAATGAAAGGCCGTGTCGAAGGAGGCGGTCTGCTGGACGTCCGGCCGCAGCATTTGCATTGACCGAATGGCACGCAGAGCCTGCGGCTGGTGCAGAGGCGCAAGAGGAACAAGCTTCTCGATCCGCTTGATTGCAGCCTCATCCAAGAGGACAGCCTCCTGAAACGCCATGCCGCCGTGAACGACGCGATGAGCGACCGCCCGGAGCTTGCCGGGAAGATGGGCGAGCAAATGATCCAGCGTGTCGGAGATCACGGAGACGAACTGCGTGCCATTATCGCCCCTGATCGTCTTCTCGTATCTATCCGTGCCGATGGAATAGCGGAGCATCAGCGGGCTCTGATCGAAATCGATCTTGCCGCGGCCGACATTCCTTGCCCCTTCGGTCGCCAGCTCGAAGACCCCGATTTTCAAGGTCGAGGAGCCGGCATTGAATGTCAGCAAGACATCGTCAGACATATCAGCCTCGAATGAAGGGTGTCGACTACCGGAAGCTAGCGCACTCCAGCCCGGAGGCAACCGGGCATAGGGCCGCAGCTCCTCTTATCGATATCGGTCTGTCGCTTAGCGCTTCCGTTGACTGCCTGTTCAAGAGAGCTGCGCATTCCGCGTGTCGTCAGATTTCCATCACATCTTCGAATGCTTCAGGGAAGCTTTCCCGCGCCACTTTCTCGTTGATGACGAGCATGGCCTCATAGGAGAGCGGATCGAAATCCTTGTCGGCGGGCAGCACCTCGCGACCGAACAGGAGGTTCAGCCGAGCGGCATCGAGATTGCCGCGCTCGAAGGGCTCGGCACCGAAATGATGCCAGAGCGCGTGCAGGAATGCGGCGTCGATCAGATGTTCCTGTGATCCCGGCCGCGCACGCCGCGGCAGTTTCTTGATCGGCGTCACGCCCTTGGGATTTGCGCGGCGAATGGTGAATTGCACCCCCGTACCCGGCATGCCGGAAGGAAAGCCGCGGTGTTTCGTCATATCGGGAAGCTTGCCCATGGCTGCTGCTCCTCTCTTGATTAAGCAATCGGATGGCGCCTTTTCCGATGTCAGGCAAGCCGATGCGATGGAGAAGGCCGTGTAGCACCTACTCTGTCGTGATTTCCCTCCGGCAGTCAATTGCGGGACGAGGCTTCGTTGTGGAAGCGGCGCCATCCTGGCTCGGCAATGAGGAAAGTTCTCCGTTCCGAAGATAAGGATTAGCGCTCGCCAGGAAGCGGAGGCACTTGTGGAGAAGGGCCCTGCACCGAAAAATACAGTTCCACATCAAGCAAATGATACATGAGCGCGGCGAGGGCGACACAAAGAACAGTGCCTAGAATGAACCGAAGAAATGTCGGCCACAAGTAAACCATGATGATCGGCGTCAGACGTACCAACATCGAAAGCCAATCGATAAGCGTGGGCGTCTTCTGTTTGTACATGATGTTTCCCTTGAGGGGTTGCCGATATCGTTCGTCGCATCACTGTTCCCACGGAAGGCCGCATTCCTATCGAGGGTCCTTCGTGTCAACAGCGGCTGCCGCATCAACAAAATGGCGATTGGTCGCCGCCAGCGTCGGAAGACAACATGAACATCGTGCAGGTTTCATGGAGACAACATGCAGGCTTGGTGGATCGATTCCCAATGCCCTTCAACTCCGGTGTCCATTTTACTTTTACGTAAGGTCCACTAAGCTCTCCCATTAACATGCAATTCGCGGAGGGGGAACGAATGAGCAGTCGTGCAGATGTGGTGATCGTCGGAGCCGGCCTCTCGGGCCTTGTTGCCGCTTGCGAGCTGATGGAGCGCCGAAAGCGGGTGATCCTTGTCGATCAGGAGCCGCGTGCAAGCCTCGGAGGGCAAGCCTTCTGGTCGCTCGGCGGGCTGTTCATGATCGATACGCCGGAACAGAGGCGATTGCGTATTCGCGACAGTCTCGATCTCGCCCGTCAGGATTGGCTGGGGGCGGCGGGTTTCGACCGGGCCGAGGATTTCTGGCCGCGTGCCTGGGCGGATGCTTATCTCAATTTTGCCGCCGGCGAAATGCGCAGCTGGCTGCATGGGCTCGGCATGCGCTGGTTTCCCGTCGTCGGCTGGGCGGAACGTGGCGGAGGCCTTGCCGACGGACATGGCAATTCCGTGCCGCGCTTCCATCTCACCTGGGGCACGGGTCCCGGCGTTCTCGATCCATTCCTAAAGCGGGTTTTGGCGGCGGAGAGGGAAGGCAAAATCGAGCTGTTGTTCCGCCGGCGAGTGACGCGGCTGATCGGCGATCGCGATGGTATAACCGGCGTGGAAGGCGAGCTTCTGGCGGAGGATGGTACCCCCCGTGGTTGGCAATCGAACCGTGATGTCGTGGGGGATTTCCGCATCGAGGGTGCCGTGATCGTGGCAAGCGGCGGCATCGGCGGCAATCCGGAACTGGTTCGCCGTGCCTGGCCTGTCGAACGTCTTGGCGCACCCCCGGAGCGGATGCTGAGCGGCGTGCCTCATCACGTGGATGGCTTGATGATCGGTCATGCCGAGGCGGCCGGCGCGCGGTCGATCAATGGCGACCGGATGTGGCACTATACCGAAGGCATTGCCAATTGGGACCCGATTTGGCCGAACCACGGTATCCGCATCCTGCCAGGCCCGTCCTCCCTCTGGTTCGACGCCAATGGCAATCGCATGCCGGCGCCTTGCCTGCCGGGCTTCGACAGTCTTGCGACGCTGCGGCACATCTGCAAGCTCGGTCACGGTTACAGCTGGTTCGTCACCACGCAGAAGATCGTCAAGAAGGAGTTTGCCCTTTCGGGCTCCGAACAGAATCCGGATCTTACGGGACGCGACATCGGGCTCCTTCTGCGCAGCCGCTTGGGGCGGTCGGCTCCGCCGCCGGTGGAAGCCTTCAAGGCGAAGGGTCGGGATTTCATCGTTGCTGAAACGCTGGAAGAACTGGTCGCCGGCATGAACCGTATCGGCGACCACCCGCTCGACCTTGCGCATCTGCGTTCCCAGATAGAAGCCCGTGATCGCGAGTTGGACAATCCTTTTGCCAAGGATGCCCAGATCGTCGCTTTGAGACAGGCACGCGGCTATCTCGGCGATCGATTCATGCGCACGGCCCCACCTCATCGCATATTGGATGCGAAGGCCGGCCCACTGATTGCAGTGCGCCTTAACATTCTCACGCGAAAATCCCTGGGCGGACTGGAGACCGATCTGAATAGCCAGGCGCTCAGACAGAGCGGCGCGCCCATACCGGGATTGTATGCTTGCGGTGAAGCGGCGGGCTTTGGCGGCGGTGGATATCACGGCTACAATGCGCTGGAAGGCACTTTCCTGGGAGGATGCATTTTCTCTGGCCGCAAGGCGGGGCGGGCAGCGTGAGCCGGTCGAATTAACCGCTCCTTCACGGGAGGGTGTCCGACGACACTGCGAGGGCATGCAGTCTCGTCGGACGCTGCAATGCCCGGCTCGGGGGTGGCGTCCAAGCCGGTAGAGTAAGTTATAGCATCTACCAGAGGTTTATTTAACCTACCCGAATGGACGGCTGAGAGCCCGGGCGACTTAGGAGGGCAAGCGGGGGATCATTCATGTTCGCCGGTCGGCTTGCGAAGGTTCGTTAGGCTTTTCGCCAATGGCGCGAACGCAGAATGTACAGAAGGATCCTCGCTCTTTCGAAATAGCCACGCGTTGCGGGCGAACTGCCATCGCCATGTAGCGCGGAAGCCTGGCGGAACTTGCGACCGAAGTGGAGCGGCACGGCGTTGCCGGCAATCTCATATCCTGCAATGAACTGTCGTTCGGGTATGGGACGAAGAACGCCAGCGAGTGGCCGGTGATATTGACCAACCATCTCGCTCGATCCGTCCCTATGGGTTTTGACGACGATGAAAGGCCACGCCGTAAGCGCCAAAGCGCCGATAAGGAGAAGCATGGGAGGAGAGCAGCGAAGCAACATTCGGAAATCCAGATTGTTGCCAAGCCACTAGAAGCCGAAGATTGCGTCGGCATTACACATGCACGAAAAAGTCGAGCCAGGATCGCGGCAGGTTTGCTGCGATCCAGGGCTGACGCGCGTCAGATCTCAGTTGTTGTCATTGTTGCCGAACCAGAAGTCGAGCTCGCGTATGCGACGCTTGTCATAGGGTTGATCCGGCGATTTGATCTGCCAGCTGTCATCATCAGCCAGGCCGGTCCACTTCGGCGTGCCGCCCTGCTTCTGCACGGATTGCCGCCAGCGATACTGGGCATAGATCTCCATGATCTTGCCGGCATATTGGCTGGCAAGATCGCCGTTGCCAGTGATGATTACCAGGTTCTCGTCGTTCACGCCACTCGCCTTCGGGCCCATATTGTGGGAGCCGGTCATGACGACGGGATTGGGGCTATATGGATCGACGATGACGACCTTGCTATGGACCATGGCGTGAGCCGTCGGCAGCTTCAGAACTTCCTTCTGCCAATAGGCGAAACGGCCGGGGATCGCGGCGGGCAGGACGACGTCGGCATTGGCGTCGATCCTCTCGCCTCTGTTGAACAGCACGACAGGGTTCTTTGCCGTACCCGGATTCTGGTTGACCACGCCCTGGATGTAGAGATCGGGTTTGAACGAAGGGCTCGAGGGAGAGGCAAGCTCGATGATGTCGTTGAGAAGCGTACCGCGAGGTCCGGGATTGAACATGGCGAACAGGATGCCCTGCTGGGCGCCACGGATCAGCTCGCCTGCCTGTTCTAGATCTAACCCTTCGCGCATGGGCGTGAACCAGACCGTCGTATTCTTGGCTTTCGGTGTTGTTCGGGGCTCGGCATTGCCTTGATAGAGGGCGGGCGGGGAATCGTTGCCGTCGGCGGCCAGCGTCTTCCACTGATCGAGATAGAATTGCGCCACGGCCGGGTTGTCGATCAGGAGCGCATTATTGGCCTGGGTGCAAAGGCCGGTCATTGTCCAGTTCGTGCTGCCGGTCCATACGGCCTGGGGCGATTTGTCGGCGTTGCAGATGACCAGGAATTTGTTGTGCGCCAACGCCCGCGGCGCGCTCATGCGATCCCTGACATCACAGGAAGACAGTTCGGATCGGGCATCCTCATTTTCGTCCTCTCCCTTTTTCTTGACGCTGCCATTGCCCAGCACGATATGGGCGCGTTTCTTGAAGCCCTGCAGCAGCGGAATGAGCTCAGGATCATCCAGCTCGAACAGGGCGGCATAGATATGGCCGCCATTCGACCTGACATCATTGAGGAGCGATACCAGCTTGTGGCGGATCGGCCCTGCGAGGAACTGGCGGATTGGGTCCTCCGGGTTGGCGATCGCCTTCTTGAGCTTGGTGGTGGGAGCCTCTTCCGGCAATAGGCGGGCAAGCCATTGGCTGGCGACGATGCCCCGGTTGAAATAGCAGCTGACATGGCCGCTGGTTTCCGCTCCGATCTGCACGGCATCGCTCCAGTCCGATACATGGTCGGGCGATTCCCGCAATGCCGTCTCGGGGCCGATCATGGCGGAGACCTTATAGGCGACGACATCGCCGGGATTGACGGCGAAATCGGACCAGAGATATTTCTGGATCGGCCACTCCGTGGTCGGCTTGCGCGTGCCTTCCTCGACCGCCGGTCCGTCGGCGAAGCCGACCCAGCTCGCGACGATCTCCTCGTGAAAGCCGTCGGGGTCGACATCCGAGATCGTATTCGGGCTTTGCGGGCTTCCCGCTGCCCGCTTGATCTTTCGTCGCAGGGCAAAGCCACGGCACTGGTCGATGAAGTCGCTGCGCCAGGCAATAAGAGCGCTATCCACACCGGGATGCACGATCAGACTGATGTTCATTGGACCTCTCCCTCGATGATTGCTCCAGTTGCTACGATTGCTGCCAGGCATGAAATCAGTGCTGACGCTCCTGGCCGCGAGACCTTGGATAGCAAGGTGCGTCAGCTAAGCGGCGCCCCCGTCTGTTCGTCCGTCTTGAGCGCCTGCACGCTAAAGCGCACGAACAGGGCGATGGTCTCGCCGCCCGTAAAACGTATGAATAGCCCGCCATCGCCGTGGACACGATTGTCATCGGCGAAACTGCCGGAGTTGCCTTGCATGAAGTGGATATCGTGGACGCCGCGTTCCGGGCTGAAATGAAAGGTTTCGTCGCTCCCCTGGTCCTGAAAATACTCACCGAAGGCAACGATGACGGCGCCCGTGTCGGCCTTGGCGCGTTCGATCTGTGCGTCGAGCATGTTGGAGAGCGACAGCTGCGCGCCATCGGCCGGAATGGCTGTCATGTCGTCGATCGGGAAGAGCGTATCTCGGATATAGTCGAGACCTTCTCCATCGGGTCCGCTCTGCAAGGGCTTGAAACCCGCAGGCCCTTCGGCGATGCCGGCAATGTCGTGGCCGCTATTGCCCTTGAAGTCCGGGTCGTAGTGAACCAGCACTTCGCTGCCATCAACGGACTGGACATTGACGGCAATGCGGAAATCCTCGTCATTCGCTTTGACCCAGATCTCGTAATGCGGCGAGGAGCCTGACGGCTTCATCGTGCCATCGGCGACCTTGCCGACCAGCACCCCGTAGGTGCGCTGGGCATTCCTGGGTTTTCGACGTTGACGTGTCATGAGAAAGGACCTTCATTACGGGCTGGAAAATGCTTGCTGATCGCCTGCCAACAGCTTTTGCGGCATTTGGGATTAGACTCCAGGCAGGAATTTGCGCTGAAACTGAAAACCGTGTCTAACCGACTGCTGGGCCAGTTAGGTGGCTTTATCCCACTTTGCGTCACGGTCGTGACGATCTCATGAATTGCTCTGTGGGTCCTAAAGATGGGCGCAATGCCATTTTGATTTAGCAGTCTTTAGAGCAGTTGCGGAATTCGTGATCCATGGTCGCCTATGAAAATTTCCCTCCAAGTCGAAATGTGATCTTGCGTCTCGAGGCAAGTGGGGCAAGAGTTCCCGAACCCCCTGGCGCCGGTGCGGCACGGCGCGAAAAATTTCGGCAGACTGTATGAAAGCACCCAAAAGAATCGGCATTCTGGACGTCGCCCGGCTGGCTGGCGTGTCCGCGACGACCGTATCCCGCGTCCTGAACGGCCAGGCTGACAGCCGCATCAGCCTGGAGACGCAGGAGCGGGTCAAGGCAACGGCAAGCAGCGTCGGCTATGTCGTCAACCGTCTGGCAACATCGCTTCGGACGCACAGGACCGGTGTCTTCGGGGCGATCGTCAATAGCCTCTCCGGCCATTATCAGCCGCATCTGACAAGTCGCCTCCAAATCGTGGCGCAGCGCCGTCGCGTGGAACTGCTGGTCGCGCAGGCTAAGGCGGACGCCGGCGAGATCGCCGGCCAGCTGCGCCTGTTTCAGCAGGATTTCTTCGATGGTGTCATCATGGTCAGCGATCTTCCGGGCCAACAAGCGCTCTGCGATCACCTTGATCTCATGGGCAAGGCACATGTGACGCTTGGCGCGGGACTGACGGGGCCGCTTCCCGCGGTTCTCACCGACGACCGGGAGGGCATAAGATTGCTGTTCGATCACCTGGTGGAGCTCGGACACCGCCGCATCTCCTTCGTCTACCGCGTCAGTCGCAGCGCGCTTCGCGATCGGATGTCGATTTTTCAGGACGCGGTTGCCAGCAGCGCGGGCTTGGTTGTCGGCGACGTCATTTCCTTTGAGAAGGGCGAGCGCGACCGCAAGCTCCTTGCGGATATCTTGGCATCGCCGCAATGCCCGACGGCGCTGATCTGTGGTAGCGACGGGCTTGCGATCGAAGTCGTCGCTTTCCTGCGCGATCTCGGCCTTCGGATCCCCACCGATATTTCCGTGGTCGGCTATGACAACGTGCCCGATACCGCCTATTGGGCCCCGCCTCTGACGACGGTCGCACAGCCGACGGATGCACTGTGCGAAGCATCGCTTGATCTTCTGATTGAGCTTTCAAATCTTCCGTCGGATCTGCGCGTTGAAAAGCGTCCGATCCGGTTCGTTACTCCCGAACTTGTCATACGTGCGTCATCGAGCTCGCCTAGCTTGCGGCCATTCTCCCTTGCGTAGAAGAAACGATGGTTCTGAACGCAAGTGGCCGTATTTTATTTGCGCAAACGTTTGTGCAAAGATTTGATAGGAGAGTGTGCCGATGTCCGAATTTCTGCTCACCGGCCTCAACAGCCCGGTCACCCGTCGTACGACCCTTCTTATGGGAGCCGGCGCCGGCCTCTCCGCCTTCATCCCGGCGCTGTCCGCTTCCGCTGATGAAAACGCCGATAAAAGGCCGGAACTTCGTATCGCCGTTCAGATGAATCCGGTCTCGCAGGAGCCCGTCGACGCCGCCAGCAACGTCGCCTTCCGCAACAACTATTCCATCCACGAGACTGTGCTCGCGCTCGACATGCGCGGCGATTTTTCGGTCAAGCCCAATCTCGCGACGTCCTGGACCTGGATCTCCTCGACCGTGCTCGAAATGAAGCTGCGCCCTGGTGTGATCTTCCATGATGGCCGGGAGATGACCGCCGAAGACGTTGCCTTCTCCTTCGGCCCTGAGCGGCTCCTGAACAAGGACGCGCCGGGCTATCCGACCTATCGCACTAATTTCACCAGCCTCGACCATGTCGAGGTGGTCGATCCGCTGACGGTCCGCTTCGTCACCAAGTTCCAGGACCCGATCTTCCTGCAGCGCCTTGCATCCTATGCGGCCGTTGTCATCAGCAAGGATGCCTGGCAGAAAAACGGCGGCAACTGGACGACCTGGCGGCAGAAGCCGGTCGGCGCCGGCCCCTATAAGGTCGAAAGCTATACGGCCAATGAGAGCGTCGTTCTCGCCGCTCACGATCAGGCCTATCGCGGCAAACCGGCCGCCAACCGCGTGACCTTGCGCATCGTGCCGGAGGTTTCCTCGCGCATTGCCGGCCTGCTGGCCGGCGACTACGACATTGCGACGGACTTGCCGCCGGACCAGCTCTCGGTTGTTACCGCGAGTACCGATCACGAGATCGTCGGCGGTCCGGTTCCGAACAATCGCATTCTGTTCTTCGACAAGAACAATCCCGCGCTGAAGGACCCGCGCGTTCGCCAGGCACTCATCCTCGCCATCGATCGCCAGGCGATCGTCGACACGATCTGGAACGGCCGCACGAAAGTACCGAACGGGCTGCAGTTCGAGCTCTATGGCCCCGTCTATCTCAAGGATTATCCGGCCTATCAGTACGATCCCGATCGCGCGATGCAGCTCCTGAAGGATGCCGGCTATAATGGCGAGGAGATCGAGATCCGCTCGCAGAACAATTACTACACGGCGGAAAACCCGGTGACGCAGGCCGTTGTCGCCATGTGGCAGGCTGTCGGCGTCAATGCCAAGATGAAGTTCGTGGAGTCGGGCAAGCTGTTTGAGAACTCGCCAACCCGCGCGACCGGCAACTGGTCGAGCACAGGCCAGGTCCCCGACCCCTATATCTCCTTCTTCACGCAGTTCAGCTCGGCCGGCAATCTGAGCTCGTTCAAGATCTGGCAGAATCCCGATTTCGATGCGCTCGGCGCCAAGATGGAGCAGGCCGTCGATCCGGCCGACCGCGCCAAGATCTTCCGCGACATGCTGCATCTGATCGAATGGGAGGATCCGGGCGAGACCGTCCTGCATCAGAATGCCGTCTTCTTCGGCATCCGCAAGGGCATCAAGTGGCAGCCTCTGCCGGCCTTCCAGATGGATCTTGGCGCGGGCAGCCTTTCCTTCGAAGAGCAGAAGAGCTGAGCTTCCTCGCGATGGGCGTTCCAGTTCTTTCGGTCGACAATCTGAGCATCTCGTTCGGAACGGGCGCGGGGCGGTTTCATCCGGTCAACAACGTGTCTTTCGATCTTGCCGAGGGTGAGATCCTCGGCATTGTCGGAGAGAGCGGATCGGGAAAGAGTCTCACCTGCCTCGCGCTTGCTGGTCTTCTTGGGCCGAGCGCCAGTGCCACGGGCTATATTTCCTTCCAGGATGCCATGTACGACGCGGCCGAGTTCGGTCCGCGGTCACGGGTAAAGCTGCCCCCGATCGGGCTGATCTTTCAGGAGCCCGTTTCCTGCCTCGATCCGGTGCGCACGATCGGCTCCCAGATCGCCGAGGCGGCCGTCAGCGCCGGGATGTCGACAAGGGAAGCCAGGGACGAGGCGCTCCGCCTTCTGGCGGAAGTCGCCATTCCACAGCCAGAGACGCGTTACAACGCCTATCCGGCGCAATTTTCCGGCGGCATGTGCCAGCGCGTGATGATCGCCACGGCGCTCGCCATGCAGCCGCGATTGATTATCGCCGACGAACCCACGACGGCGCTTGATGTGACGGTGCAGGCGCAGGTCGTCGCTCTCCTCGTCAAGGCGGTGCGCGAGCGCGGCATCCCCATGATCTTCATCAGCCACGATCTCGATCTCGTCTCGGAGGTCTGCGACCGTATCGCGGTCATGTATGCGGGCTCCCTGGTCGAGATCAATCGCACGGACGATCTCTACGACAATCCGCGCCATCCCTATACGCGCCTGTTGCTGGAGGCCATGCCCGGACGGGGCAGGCCGCTTGAGAAGCTCGCGGATATCCCCGGCGAGCTGAAGCTGCATGACGACCTGCCGCAGGCCTGCGCCTTTGCGCCCCGTTGTCCACGCGCGGAGCCGAATTGCGCGACGATGGTTCCGCCGTTGATTGCCGGTGCGGCGGCGCTTGCCTGCTTCAATCCATGGAGTGCCCATAATGCCTGAGAAGCAAGTCGCCGCCAATTCAGAGACGAGAATTGCACTTGCCGCCCGCGATCTGCAATTTTCCTATGCTCCGGGTTTTTCCCTTTGGCCGGGGCGCGCCAAGGGATTTCACGCGATCAAGGATGTGAGCCTGGAATTGAGACCCGGCGAAACATTGGGTCTTGTCGGCGAGTCCGGTTGCGGCAAGTCCACGCTTGCCTCCTTGCTCTGCGGCGACCGCGAGCCGACATCAGGCGAAATCACGCTGTTCGGTCAGTCCTTCAAAAGCCTGATGAAGCCGAACCGGCGCGGTCTGGCAAAACATCTGCAGGTTATTTCGCAGGATACGATGGGTGCGCTCGATCCGCGCCGGAGCGTCGGCCATCAGATGGTGGAGACGCTCACCATCCACGGCATAGGCTATCCGGCAAGCCGGCTCGATCGCGCGGCGGAGGCGTTTAAAGCTGTCAGCCTGCCGGTCTCCGCCTTGCAGAAATTTCCGCATCAGCTCTCCGGCGGCCAGCGTCAGCGCGTCGCCATCGCCCGTGCTCTCATGGTCGAACCGCAAATTCTGCTCTGCGACGAGCCGGTTTCGGCGCTCGACGTTTCCGTGCAGGCCCAGGTGCTCAACCTCCTGCTCGAACTGCAGCGGGCACGCGGCCTGTCGCTACTTTTCATCAGCCACGACGTGCGCGTGGTTCGTCATGTCTCGCATCGCGTCGCGATCATGGAGGCGGGACAGATCGTGGAAACCGGCCCGACCGAGGAAGTCTTCGCAAACCCGGTCCACCCCTATACCGCCAAGCTCCTGTCCGCTGTTCCTCGCGGGCGGCGCGGTGGGGTACGGCAGGCAGCGGCCATGCTTGAAACGCTCTGAAGGAATAGGCAATGCTTCAATCCATCCTGCGGGCGTTTCTGCGAGCATTCGTGACCCTGTTCCTGGCGATGACCTTCACCTTCGTCATCCTGCGCGTCAGCGGTGACCCCTTGCATTCCCTTTTGCCGATCGAGACACCGCCGGAAGTCGTGGCGCTGATGCGGCAGCAATGGGGTCTTGATCAGCCGCTCTACATTCAATACTTCGCCTATCTCGGCCATCTCCTGCGCGGCGATTTCGGCACGTCGCTATTGAACGGGCAGGATGCCCTGACGCTGGTTCTATCGAAAGTCCCGGCGACGCTGGAATTGATGGGCGCTGCCCTGATATTGGCGTTCGGCGCCGGCGTACCCTTCGGCATTCTGGCCGCGCGCAACCGCGGCGGACTGATCGACCGCTTTGTCATGGCGCTTGCGGTGCTGATGCATTCGCTTCCGAATTTCCTGATCGCCATCCTGCTCATCCAGCTTTTCGCCGTCTCCCTGCGGATCTTGCCGAGCGGCGGGGGATCGACGATGGCGCATCTCGTCATGCCCGTTCTGGTCATTGGCCTTTACAATGCCGGCATCATCGCCCGCTTCGTCCGCTCGAGCGTGCTGGAGGTGCTGGGCCAGCGGTTCATATTGGCGGCGCGCGCCAAACGCATCGGCGAAAGCGCCCTTCTGTGGCGGCATATCATGCCGAATGCGGCCTTGCCGCTTCTGACCATGCTCGGCTTCCTTGTTGGTGGCATGATCGGCGGGGCGGCCGTGGTCGAGAGTGTTTACGCCTGGCCGGGTGTCGGCCGCTTTCTCGTCTCCTCCGTCGCGCAGCGCGATCTGAACATCGTGCAGACCATCGTGCTGCTCATCACGGCGACGATGGTGACGGCCAATCTCATGATCGATTGTCTCTACATTCTCGCTGATCCGCGTCTGCGGCATCGCGCATCGGCCTGATCGGCCGCCTCGAAAGGTAAAACCATGGCGAATGCAGCGACCGGCGCCGACGTTCCTCGCAAAACCAGATCGGAGCGATCTTTTCAACCCAGGCTTCGGTTCGATTTGATGACGGCCATTTGCGCCATTGTTCTCGTAACCTTCATCACGGTTGCGATCTTCGCCAATGTCCTTGCGCCCCATGGTTTTGCACAGATCGATCTTCATGCCCGCAAGGCGCCGCCGATCCTGTTCGGCGGCTCATTCAAGCATATTCTCGGCACGGACGAGCTTGGCCGCGATATTCTAAGCCGCATTTTCTATGGATTGCGCACCAGCCTGCTGATCGCGCTCGGCGCGTCGGCGATCAGCGTGGCGCTGGGCACGGTGCTTGGGCTGCTTGCCGCTTTCGGTCGCGGATTTGCCGATATGCTGATCCGCGTCGCGGTCGATTTTCAGGCCTCGATGCCGTTCCTCATCATTGCCCTCGCCGTTCTCGCCTTCTTCGGCGACAATCTCTGGCTTTTCATGGCGTTGCTCGGCCTCTACGGCTGGGAGCGTTACGCGCGGTTGGTGCGCACCATGGCAGGGCTGGAGCTGGAGCGAGGCTATGTCGCGGCGCTGAGACGAAATGGTGCGGGAACGGGGCGCATCGCCTTCCTGCATGTTTTGCCCAACACGCTCTCTGTCGTCCTCGTCAATCTGACGATCGTCCTGCCTGAAATCCTGCTGCAGGAATCGGCGTTGAGCTTTTTGGGCCTTGGCATCCAGCCGCCGCTTGTCAGCCTCGGCAGCATGGTCGGCGCTGGCCGCGACTATGTAATGACCGAGTGGTGGATCGCCATCCTGCCGGGCATCGTGATCTTCATCCTGTCGCTGTCGATCAGCCTGATTGGCGACTATCTGCGCGATGTTCTCGATCCGACACTTCACTAGCTTGCCCCCTAAAGAACCGCCCCAAGGAGACTTGCATTGCCTTTGCCCCTTCACGTCGCTCGTCATGGTTCGCTCCGCATCGCCGCTCATCGCGGCTTCAGCCGGCGCTTCCCGGAAAACACTATTCTCGCCTTCCAGGCGGGTGTGAACGCAGGCGCCAACGAGTGCGAAATCGACCTTATGCTGACGCGCGACGACCAGATCGTCGTGATTCACGACAGAACGCTTGATCGCACGACCAATGGCTCCGGCTTCGTTGCCGATCACGATCTCCAGCACATTCTTTCGCTTGATGCCGGCGCGAAATTCGACGCGCGCTTCGCCGGAACCCGCGTGCCGACGCTTGCCGATACGCTGCTGTGGGCAAAGCAAACGGATACCCGCCTGGCGATCGAAATGAAGGAGCCGGAGCGTGCCGATCGTCTCATCGATATCATGATCGCGACACTGCGAGAGCTCGACGCGTTTGACCATGTCGCCATATCCTCCTTTGATCATATCGATCTGCGGCGGGTGAAAGAGCTCGAACCGCGCCTTCAGACGGAAGCGATCCTCCACCATCGTCCGGTAGACATCGTCGCCTCGATGCGCGCCGGCGGCATTGATGGCGTCTCGCTGGAATTGAACCGCTTTCACCGCACTGACGCAGAGGCGCTGCAGCAGGCCGGCATTGCAGTGCGTCTGAGCCTGCCGCTGCCGGAAAAGCTTGCCATGTTCTGGCAGGGTGGCCGCGACCTGCTTCCCATGATCCGCGGCTGCGTCAGGGACCGGCTGGTCGATGCCCTTATCGGCGACGATGTGGATTTCCTCCGCATGCTGAGCATGAGCGCCTGAGAATAGCGCCGCCGATCGGCGCTTGACTTATTCATAGCCTGTCAGCTATTGATCTAATCAATAGCCAAAGGGTTATGAATCGGTATGGCAAACGCCCATGATCCCATTTTCCGAGCGCTCGCCGATCCGACGCGGCGGGCGATATTCGAGCGATTGTGCCGTGACGGCGATCAGACCGTCGTCGCGCTTACGGCTTATGCCGGTGTCTCCCAGCCGGGCGTTTCAAAGCATCTCGCCGTTCTGAAACAGGCGGGGCTGGTATGCGACCGGCACGAAGGTCGCCAGACGCATTATAGCGCGCAACGAAACGCTCTTGCGCCGTTGCGTGACTGGACGAGCGAAATGGCCGGTTTCTGGGAAGACAAGTTCGGTGATCTCGAAGATTTGCTCGATCGGATGGATCAATGAAAGCGGTATCGGGCGAGGTACGCGCTGTCGTGGTTGAGCGCGAAATTGCGCATCCGCCGGCAAAGGTCTGGCGTGCACTCACACAGCCGCATCTGATCGCGGAGTGGTTGATGAAGAACGACTTCGTTCCCATCCTGGGACATCGGTTTAGCTTTCGTGGCGATTGGGGTGGCGTCCTGGATTGCGAAGTGCTCGTCGTCGAGCCGAACGCCAGGCTGTCCTATCGATGGAATTTCGCACATGATGACCCGGCTTTCGATCTGAAGAGCGTTGTGACCTTCACGCTCACGCAGACGGACAAGGGAACCCATCTGCGCATGGAGCAGGTCGGCTTCCGACCGGACCAGAAGCAGGCCTATGGCGGTGCCAAGGCGGGATGGCGGCAGTTCCTCGAAAGACTTGAACAGGTGCTGGCAGAAGTGAAGTGAGACCCATTGCTGGCAAGCCCGGAATACAATCATGCGAGCATGGTCCGGCCGCTTGCTTTCACCACGCCGTGCTCGAGCTGACGATGTCGATGATTCAGAAGGCCGGAATATGAAGTGGATGAGGACATGATTACCGATATCGAGGACTTCTTTACCAAGGGATGTGGGCGCTGCGAACGCTTTGCGACGCCGGACTGCTCGACGAGGCTGTGGATTGACGGTCTGAACGAACTGCGTCGAATCTGCCTGGAGGCGGGGCTCGTCGAGACGGTGAAGTGGGCTCATCCGTGCTACATGCATGAGGGACGCAACATCGTGATCATCGGTGCCTTTCGTGGCGATTTTCGCCTCACTTTCTTCAACGCGGCACTGATGAAGGACCCTGAGGGCGTGCTCGAAAAGCAGGGTCAGAATACCCGGCATCCCGATATGATCCGCTTTGTGAGCAATGACGCCGTGGCGAAAATGGAGCCCGTCATCCGATCTTATCTGAAGGAGGCAATGGGTTATGCCGAGGCCGGCATCAAGCCGCCGAAAGAACAAAGCGATATCGAATTGCCTGACGAGCTGATCGAGGCGCTGGATTCCGATCCCGAATTGGCGGAGGCTTTCCATGATCTGACGCCGGGGCGAAAGAAAAGCTATGTGATCAACCTCGGCTCCGTGAAGAAGTCCGAAACCCGGGCGGCGCGAATTGCGAAGTTTCGCAATCATATTCTCGCCGGAAAGGGCGCGCTGGAGCGGTAGCCAGCAATTGGCGTCTTCCTATTGACCGCCTCTCGCTCGATGAGCTCGAACCGCTTGAAAATCTCAAGTCAGTTGGGCCTGGGATAATACCACGCATAACCAAAGTGATAACGATCCGGCTCCTTTCCGTAGTAATACGGAAGGGCAATGTCCTGCTGCGGTGGCAACTGTGTCGCCGCTCCGAATTTCGATGTGAGCCATTGTTGCAGTGCATTCGGCATGGTTGATTGATGTCCGTCCCGCTCGTTCCAAACCAGCAGGACCGGTCCATTTCCTATGGCCTGCGGGCTTAAATCCGACGCAGGATATTCCGTCGATATGATCGATGTGCGCGGCATGTTCACACGCAGATTGCCGGCCTTGAGCCACGTCGTCGTCACGACCGCCGAGGGTTGTTTTCCTTCTACGGTAACGACTTTGTCCACGAAGGTGGCGTAGGGCGCGTTCAAATGCTCATAAGAATGGAAAAACCGCGCAAAAAGGACACCTCCGGCTATGATCAGGGGCAGCGCAATCATCATGACGATGGGCAGGTAAAGGAATTTCTTTATATCGGCCTGGCTTTGCAGTCCCGCTGCATCGAGCTTCAGACAGAAATAGGCCGGTAGCAGAAACAGGAAGGGGAGCAGCCAGCGGTCACGAAACTCCGTAAGCGTGATCACCAGTATCAAGATCAGCAGGATCGCGACGGTGCTTGAAAGTATCCTTCCGACGAAATCGCTCCATTCGCTTCTGGCACGCAGCGAACGCAGGAATGATTGACGGAAGAACAGCAGAAAGATCACGCTGGTGGGAGCGACGATCGCGATGCTCGTCTTGACCAGTTCGAGAAGTCCGAAACCGATGTCGGAAAGCTTTCCGCCGGCGCCTTGCTCCGACATGGTGTGGACCGTCGTTGCCAGGACCCGGTCCATGTTGGAGACCATCCATATGGCGTGCGGCAGGAACACGAGAACGGCGATCGCCAGCGTTAGCAGAAGGCGCCAGTCGATGAGCCTTTTTCGCCCGACCGGATGAAAGAAGGTCGCGACGAGGACGCTGACGATCACCAGAGCGAAATTGTATTTCGTCAGCATGCCAAGTCCGGCCCAAAGGCCGATCAGCGCATAGGAGATGAGCGTCGGGCGACGAATGGTCGCAACGACGAAGTAGATGATCATGAGCACCGCAAGCAGGGTGCCGACGGTATGCGTCAGGTCTCTCTGCGCCTGCCAGAACATCTGCGGCATCGTCAGGAGCGATAGCGTCCCGACCGCCGCCAGGCTTTTGTCGGTCACAAGTAATCGCAAAAGCTTGTAATAGGCGAGATAGACGAGGAAAAGCAGGAGATTCTTCACGATGACGAGCGATGCGACGCTCGTGCCGAAGATTTCGAAGATGCCGTACTGAATCCAGTTGTAGAGCGGTGGCTGGGCGTCATAACCCCAGGCGAGCCATTGGCCGACGAGAAACTGCTGTGCTTCGTCGATCCGCAGCGAGCTGGAGATGGCGATGCGGATGGCTGCCTGGACGATAAAATATATGGCCAGGCATCCCGGTACCCACCAATATTCGGAGGGTGAGCTGCTGTCGATGGACGCAGCCTGCTGATGCGCACCCGCAAACCTGTCTTTTCCCAGAAAGTTCATCCGGTTCTCCCAGCGATTGCCACTATCGTCGCAGGCGCCATGTCATAGATGTCGCGGCGACACAATCGTTTTCAGTAAGATTTCAGGGGGCGGCATCTCGAGGGCAGATCTGATTTGCCAGATATTATTCCTTCGGTAGCCAGGTCGTCAAAGTATCCTCGTCGTTGTTCGCGTTCAGCGCTCCCGTATGACGCTGGGCGAATCCGCCTGGTCAGATAACCGCCTGTGGCTGCGGGAATATGAATGCCGCGGCACGTGCGAACAAGAATTTTTTCCAGTTTCTGCCTTAATTCGCATCGAACTTGTTGTCAAACATACCGAATGTATGTATATAGGAGCCAAGCTTGGGCGAGGGGGGCGTTTTCAAACTCTGAGTCCGCCACAATCCGACACACTGTGTCGGTAGCAGCAGCCTATCGTTCCAATCCGATGCGGCTGCCCACCCCGATCGGTTGACCTCCGATCAAGACGAGAAGGATTCGGCTTTCCCTCCGAATCCTTCTCTTTTTTGCCGACGAGACCGGCGAGGCTCTCTTCGAACAGCAACGTGCTATCGAAATCGCGACGGCTCGGCTGCTTCAACGTTGGATAAACACCGCAGGATCGATTTCGCCGGAGCAGCTAGACAGGGAGCCCTGGGGCCTTATTCATCTAAAAGGGAACCTTTTGCCATCAAACGCTTTTCATTTGACGATTTTAGAAGCCATGTGGTTGTCATTTGTCGCGTTCATCCCCCAACGACCAGCAGCAAGCCCGAGCTCTCGTCCCACTTGGATTTCTGAATTTCTTCATGGCCGATGTTCAGGCGGGCATCGGACCCTTCCTTGGGGTTTTCCTCGTCGCCCATGGCTGGCAAAGTGGGTCGATCGGCTCCGTCATGACGATCGGCGGGGTTGCGGGGATGGTGATGATGGCGCCTGCCGGAGCCTTCATCGATGAGACGACGCATAAGCGCACATGCGTGATCGTGCTCGGCATCTGCACGGTCCTCGCCTCCATGATCATATTGGTCTCGCAGCTCTTCTGGGTCGTGGCCCTGTCGCAGGTTGCGACCGCTGTTGCCGGTGCCGCGATCGGGCCTGCCCTCAATGGCATCACGCTCGGCATTGTCCGGCAGGCCGGCTTCAATCGGCAGAATGGTTACAATCAGGCATTCAATCATGCCGGCAACCTCGTCGGCGCCGGGCTGTCGGGATGGCTCGGCTGGATGTTCGGGCTGACTGCCGTGTTCTGGTTGTCGGCCATCTTCGGCGTGCTGACCATCATTTCCGTGCTGATGATCCCGGCCGATGCGATCGACGATGACGAAGCGCGGGGTGCGACCCTTGCCGCCCTTGGTCCGGTGGGGGAGATGGAGCCTTCCAGACACCGAAAACCGAGCGGTTTTAAAGTACTCGCCGAGTCGAAGCCGCTGCTGATCCTGGCGGGTGCGCTTGCGCTGTTCCATCTCGGCAACGGCGCGATGTTGCCGTTGTTCGGGCTGGCTGTCGTCTCTGCCGGTCACGCCGATCCCGCTGGCTTTGTTGCCCTGACCTTGGTGGTGGCGCAGGGCACGATGATCATCACGTCCTTGATCGCGATGCATATGGCGGAAAGGAGAGGGCAATGGCTCGTGCTGCTGATTTCGTTTGTCTCCTTGCCGATCCGCGGCTTCGTGGCGGCGCATCTGATTACATCCTGGGGTGTCTATCCCGTTCAGGTTCTCGATGGCATCGGCGCCGGCCTGCAAAGCGTTGCCGTGCCGACGCTCGTCGCCCGCATCCTGAACGGAACCGGCCGCATCAATGTCGGCCAGGGCGTCGTCATGACGATGCAAGGGGTCGGCGCATCCCTGAGCCCGGCAATCGGCGGCTGGCTGGCGCAGGAGATCGGCTATGGCACGATGTTCATGATCCTCGGCAGTTTTGCACTCGGGTCGATTGCGCTTTGGGTCGGGTTTCATGGCGTGCTGCGCGTAGCCGCTTCCGTACCGGGGCAGCCTCAGGGCGTTGTTTTCTCCGGCGATTGAGCTGCTTATCGCGGCTCCATCACAACGCGTCGAGAGCGTCATCCTTCGGCATATCCCGATCAATCCAACCTTACGGTTGCCCGACCGCTTGTCAGATCCTGAATGTTGTCAACGACCCGTTCGACCATCGAGGCGGCTATGGTCACGCCGAGCACGGCTCCGGATTCGGTGAAGCGTTCCTCCACAAGCCGCACGCCTGCCTCTGTCAAAAGTTTCGCTTTCACCAGAGCGAGATGTGAAAACTGCACATCGATCGTTGCCGCGACGGTTGGGAGTATTTCTCTCTTCTCCGCGCCTTGCAGACATAGCGCGGCGGTGCCGCCATAAGCGCGGATCAGCCCGCCAGCACCCAAAAGAGTGCCGCCGAACCAGCGTGTCACGACGACGACCACCATATCCAATTCGAAGCCGTCGATGGCCTGGAGGATCGGCTTGCCGGCGGTTCCGCCCGGTTCGCCATCATCGCTGAAGCGATAGGTTTGTCCGATACGCCAGGCCCAGCAATTGTGATTGGCATCCGTGACCGAGTGCTGTGCGACAAACGCCTTTGCTGCCTCGCTATCGGCAATCGGACCGGCCGTCGCAACGAACCGGCTTCGCTTGATTTCCTGATTGGCGGTGGCGATCGAAACAAGCTCAAACATACGGCCTCTTAGCCAATTTCGTGCACTCTGCGAAGAGGCAGTTGCCGCTGTTCCGAGAGACATGAGGTAACGTGGGACAAAATGAATTGGATGAGGATCGCCGCGAGAGTTTCCCAGGCCTTCAATGGCGTAGCCGAAACTCGTTGAGCGTGGTCAAGGCGGGAAAGCTCTGCCTCATGGGCACGAGGCAGAGCAGAGAGCCTTATCGGCGCCTCGTGCGAAACTTTGTTGGGGGCGCAAGTATCGCACGCACATAGCTTACAACGGGTAGCTGAAACGTAGCTGAGGCCCCAGAGGCAGATGAATTCAGGCCTGTCCAACCCTAAATAAGAATTCACTTTAAAATTAAATAGATAGAGCGGATGTGCCCAAAAGTCATCCACACTTTTTGGCATTTTGCTTTAGCTGTGAGTCTTATGCACCCACAGCCGGCGAGGTGGTGGTCGACGTCACGGCGGCGACGTCGATTCCTCGGTCGTGAGCAACACGATGTAGTTTCGCGACTATTTTGCCGCGGCCCTCGACGTGCCGGCCTGCAGGTCCGCCTCGTCGGCAACGATGGAGGCAGCCTCGTTCTGCAGTATATCCTTTGCGTTCTTGCGGGCCTTTTCGATGGCGATATCGGCGCTCAGGCTGCGCTCGTTGGCCTGCAGGCCATCATCCTCGCCGGTATCGATGCCGTCATTGGACTGTCCGCGCGCCTTGATGCGGTTTGCCTGGGCGGTCAACTCGTTGCGGCGTTCGGCTTCGTTGAGAGAGATGACCTTCTTGTCGCGCTGCTCCTTCAGCGTGGTGACGTCTTCCACGAAGCGCTGGTATTCTGGATCATCCTTCACGCGCGCGTCATGGCGACCTTGCAGCTGCGGCAGCAGCGCCTGGATGTCACCCCAGGGCTTGTAATTGGCCGGCTTTACCTGTGTCCAAGGCAGCGCGTTGTCGTAGCTGGATTCGCCGAAGGTCTTGAGGTCGGCAAGTCCCGGCAGGCTGATATCCGGCGTCACGCCACGCAACTGCGTCGTACCGCCGTTGACGCGGAAGAATTGAGCGACCGTCAGTTTCAGCTCGCCGAATTTCGGTTTCTGATTGTGGGCCACCTGATCGAGATTGACCACGGTTTGCACCGTGCCCTTGCCGAAGCTCGGTTCGCCGATGATCACGCCGCGACCGTAATCCTGGATCGCCGCCGCGAAAATCTCGGAGGCCGATGCTGAGCCGCGATTGATCAGCACGCCGACCGGGCCGGTCCAGGCCGGAGCGGCAAGGTCATCGCTCTCGACCTCCACCTCGCCGCCTGCATCGCGCTGCTGGACGACCGGACCCTTGCCGACGAACAGGCCTGTCAGGTCGATCGCTTCGGCCAGCGAGCCACCGCCATTGTTGCGCAGGTCGATCAGGACGCCGTCGACCTTTTCCTGCTTCAACTCGCCGAGAAGCTTGGCGACGTCGCGGCTGGCGCTGCGGTAGTCCTTGTCGCCCTTGCGCCGGGCTTCGAAATCCTCATAGAAAGCCGGCAGAGTGATCACGCCGATCCTGCGCGTCGTATTACCATCCTTTACCGACAGGATCGTCTGCTTGGCAGCCTGCTTGTCGAGGCTGATCTTGTCACGGACGAGACTGATGACGTGATGCTTGCCATCCGGCCCGGCATCGGCGGGCAAAATATCAAGGCGTACGACTGACCCCTTGGCGCCGCGTATCATCTGCACGATTTCATCGAGTCGCGTGCCGACGACTTCCTTGATCGGACCGTTTTCGCCTTGACCGACGCCGATGATGCGATCGCCGACCGCGAGCTTGCCGGAGAGTTGCGCCGGGCCGCCTGCGACCAGTTCGCGGATCGTGGTGTAATCATCCCTTTCCTGCAGCACCGCGCCGATACCGACCAGAGAGAGCTTCATGGAAATATCGAATTCGGCCGAGGCGGTCGCGCCGAAATAGTCGGTATGCGGGTCGACCGACGTCGTATAGGCGTCCATGAATGTCTGAAAGACATCGTCGCTCTTGTATTTATAGGCGCGCTCGAGGGAGTTTTCGTAGCGCTTGTCGAGCGTATCGCGAATGGCGGCATCATCCTTGCCGGCTAGCTTGAGGCGCAGCCAGTCGTTCTTGACCCGTTTGCGCCAGAGATCGTTGCTTTCCGCCTCGGTTTGTGGCCAAGGCTCCTTGTCGCGCAGGAGCGCGTAGTCTTCCTTGGTGGTAAAGTCCAGCTTCTGGTTGAGCAGGCTGCGCGCATAGGTCATGCGGTCGACGACGCGCTGCTCGTACACATTGAAAATGGAAAACGGGATATTCAAGTCTTCCTGATTGATGGCGTCATCGATCTTGGTGCTGCCCGCCATGAACTTGTCGATATCGCTCTGCAGGAAGATGACACGGTCCGGATCAAGGGACTTGATGAAGCGATTCATGATCCTGGCGGAGAGGACGTCGTCCAGTGGGACCGGCTTATAGTGGAAGCGCTGCAGAAATTGCGCCGTCAAATGCGCGGCCTGCGCCTGCTGCGGCAGTGGTGTCAAAACTGGCGGTGAACCGGCTTCCAGAGCATATGCCGATGAAGCAAATGCCAGGAACAGGCAGAGGAAACCATATTTCGTACGCATCAAGTCTTGGCCCGATTCTCAATCGTTAAATGTTCAATCTATAATCTAGGTGGAACAATTATGGTTTTTTGGCAACCAGACAGATGCTTTCCTTCGAGAAAGATTCTCGAAACATTTGCGTGAAGCGAGTGTGCCTGTCGTCGGCAGATCGACAAAAACGAAGCCAGGGGCACCGAAATCAACCTTCAAATGTCAGAGGCGCCATGCGAGCCGTTCGGTGGCGCCGCCGTAGGCCCGGCGGAATCATCGTCGGATCAGCCCATTGATGATCGACGCCCCATCCGATCGCGCGATTGGGGCTTGCCGGCCATGCGGCCTGGAATGACCGCCCGAATACAGCTGCAGTAAAATAGAAGAAGACCTGGAGGGAAACCAGGTCTTCTTCCGTCTCTGATCGGAGGTCTAGTTCAGATCAGATTAGAACGTACGCTCGAAGCGGAGAATGCCAGCCCACTGGTCCTGATTGATGGAGTCCCAGTTGGTGTAGGTGACTTCCGGCTCGATGAGCAGGTTCTTGACAGGCTTCCACTTGACGTTCGTCGTTGCCGAGAAGGTCTTGTTGTCGGTGTAGGCGAGCTGGAGGTTCCACTTCAGCTTCTCGTTGACCGGTACGCCAACGCCGCCCCAGACAGCCCAGTCACCCCAGCTCTGGCCGATCGAATCGCCAGGCGCATACTTGTTCAACTTGTCGCCATCGGTGTTCCAGGCGCCCATCAAGAAGGCCGAGAATACGCCGAAGTCAGCGTCTACGCGAGCCTTGATGGCGCCTTCTTCGACGATCGAGTCGTAACCACCAACGAGCTTGAAGCTCCATGCGCCGGCCTTGTAGCCAGCACCGGCGACCACGTCAGGAGCGTAATGGTTGTGGCTGTCTTCGCCGTTTGCACCCGTGGCACCCGAGCCTGAGTTGCTGTCTTCGAGCGAGATCACAGCCGTGAAGCCGTTGCCGGCGTCGTAGTTGTAGGTGATCTGGTTGAGTTCGTACGGGCCGTCGGCGATCACGTCGTCGTTGATGACGTCGCCGGCATAACCGGTGAAGACGTTGAACTGCGAGTCTTCCTTACCAACGGTGAAGCCACCGAGGCTGATGCTGGCGTGTAGCAGGTTGGTAGCCGTAGCGCCGCCGTCGTTCCAGTCCCAACGCAGCTCGGTGTTGGTTTTCAGCGGGCCGTATTCGGTGTCGGTTGCCGTCTGCAGTTGCAGCTCGGCACGAGTGTGCCAGAGAGTGCCAAAGTGAGTGTCTGGGTTGTAGGCGTCGTACCACTTGCCTTCGGTACGAACCTTACCGCCGATCTTGAGGCAGGTTTCGGTGCCCGGGATGAAGAAGTAACCTGCGCCGTATGCGTCGCAAATGCGGACGTATTCCAGCGGCTCCGGCTCGGCTGCGACGATCGCGTCAGCCGCGTGAGCACCGGATACTGCTGCCAGGGCAGCAGCGGAGCCGAGAAGAAGGCTCTTGATATTCATTTTTTCTCCAATCGATTTGCCGGATCGGAACGCAGCCGGACGTCTTCCGCCACGTTCATCAATTCGGTGTTCCCTCTTACCGAAAGCCCGAAAGACTTTCGTGCTGGCACGCTAGCGGGGCTTTTGATGCATCGGAATAGAATAATTCGGAGCCGTGAAGTAATTATCGTCGTAAATTCGTCAAAGATGCAAAAATACACCATAAAATCACGCGACCTTAGTATGTATATGAAGTATATTAGAAATCTATACGTAGTAAACATACCAAATGTATGTTATTAATCGAAAATATCGCAAAAATAATAAGTAAAGAATACAAACTATACAATAAAACACCGAGGGGGCATGTAGCGCGAATCCTGACTCAATCTTATTCAAGTCAGTTAGATGAATTGCGGAGGGATCGGAGGTCGTGGTTTACGACCTGCCAATCTACGGGTGGAGAGGGGAAGTGCTGCTCGGCAGCGCGCCTTGAGCCGAACTTAGCGCAGGCCACTCGCGGACTCGGGCAATACTTCAGTAGCAGGTGTCCCCCGGTCAAATGGCTGGATTACGAGATCGGCGCAATTGTGGGGCCGCGGGTCCACGGGGTTTGGCAGGCGGACTCAGCCGTGCGGAATGATTCGCAGCCGCCGAAGCAGGTCCCGCTGTGTTTTAATGGGCTTCCGCGGGGACCAATGGAACTTCCGCGCCATTGGCGTCGTAAAGCTTGCCGTTCAGGAAATAATCGCCGTCATGCAGGCCGGCAATGTCCTGATAGCGGATCAGGCGTTCCGTTCCCGCGACGAAGACCGATTGCTGATCCGAGTTTCCGGTCGTCAGGTGATTGAACAGGAGGTTCAGCGCGATCGCCATCAATGCCGCCGAGCTGATCCCGGAGTGGAAGATGGTGATGACCCATGCGGGAAAGTGTTCGTAGAAGCCCGGTGAGGCGATCGGGATCATGCCGAAGCCGATCGAGGTCGCCACGATGATGAGGTTCATGTTGTTCTCATAGTCGACCTTGGCGAGCGTGCGGATACCGCTTGCCGCGACCGTCCCGAACAGGACGAGGCCTGCCCCTCCGAGGACGGAACTCGGAACGGCGGCGACGATGCGGCCGACGATCGGCAGCAAGCCGAGAGCGACGAGAAAGAGGCCGCCGGTCGCCACCACAAATCGGCTCTTGATGCCGGTCACGGCCACGAGGCCGACATTCTGGGCAAAGGCGCTCTGGGTGAAGGAGCCGACGACCGGCGCGAGGATGCTGGAAAGCATATCGGCACGCAGGCCGTTGCCGAGCCGGCGCGCATCGACCTTGGTGCCGACGATCTCGCCGACGGCGAGGATATCCGCCGAGGTTTCGACCAGCGTCACCATGATGACGATGCACATCGAGATGATCGCCGCGGTATCGAACACGGGATAGCCGAAATGGAAGATCTGCGGCAGCGCTACGAAGGGGCCGCTCGTCACCCGCGAGAAGTCCGCTATGCCGGCCGCATAGGCGATCCCGGTACCGATCATGATGGCGAGCAGGATCGATAGTCTTGATATGGCGGCACTACCCAACTTGCTGAGCAGCAGCACGATCACGAGCGTTACCGCCGCAAGCAGGATATTGGCCTGGCTGCCGAAATCCGGCGTGCTCCTGTTGCCGCCCATCGCCCAGCCCGCCGCGACCGGCATCAGCGTCAACCCGATAGTGGTGATGACGATGCCGGTGACGATCGGCGGAAAGAAGCGGGTGATGCGTGAAAAGACGGGCGTGATGAGGAGCCCGATGAAGGACGCCGCAATGACTGCGCCGAGAACGGCCTGGATGCCCCCATGTCCGGTAATGGCAATCATCGTAGCGACGCCGGAAAAGGATACGCCCTGCACCAGGGGGAGACGGCTGCCGAAGAACGGTATTCCGATCGTCTGCAGGATGGTCGCGAGACCGCCGGCAAACAGCGATGCGGTTACGAGCAGGCCGACGTCGGGAGGTGTCAGGCCCGATGCCTGGCCGATGATCAACGGAACGGCAACGATGCCACCATACATGGTCAGGACATGTTGAAGGCCATAGGCCAGATTGGCACCAAGGCTGAGCTTTTCATCTTCGGGGACCGGGCGTGCGGTATTTTCCTCTGCTGCTATTGCCAAGGTAATCTCCTCCATACCTTTGCGTTTCTCGTTTCCTCCAAACGAGCGTTGCACGTTACGGTGTGCGCCGTCCGATGACTTTATAGAAAAATGCGAAACACCTTACCAGAAGGCCATGCCCGCGCTGGTCTGGTTGGCGGACCGCGATCTTTCGCTGGTGGAATTGGGAGGGGGAACGCTCCATGCGGCCGACACGGAGCAGCGACTTTATATCCCCTCGCGTCGACACAAGTGACGATGCGGCCATTGAGGCCGGTTCAGTCTCGCGAAAGAATACATGGGCAGAAACATATAGTCCATTTTCGGGCTCGAGTATCATTCAGAAGATTTGGGTGGGGTATAATGAGTGAGTATCAAAACAAGGCGGTCAGGTTGTTGGCTTCGAGCGTCGGCCACGAGTCGCTGCTGGATTTGAACGATCGCCGGGATGCGTTTTTATATCGAGCTCTGGAGCTCTATTTCGCTGCCGGCGGCGCCTTGGATGCAATCCAGCCGATTATCGAGAAAGTCTATTCGCAGAACAAGCCACGCGTGGATATAGCTGTTGGCGATGTGCTTTATAAATTGGCCGGCGTCGGTCATGCAGCCGATATCGATATCATACAGGCAGGTTATAATAAGCTTGATGACACCAAGCAGAAACTTGCGGGCGAGAACCTCCATCTTTCCCGATAGGAGAGTTGGCCTGCCTCGTCAGCGGCCGCAGAATTGGGACAAAATCATTTGGTCCCCTTAATACCTCGCGTCCTGGAACCGCCTCCATCTTCCGGGGGGATGGCGGATTTTGATGGCACGATGAACCCTGGATGAGTTCGTGCACGTATCGTGCATTCTTTTTCAATTTGTGAAACTACCTTGCGCAGCGATAGGGTTTCTATCTGGAACTTGCGCGCCTTTTGCACGCTCTTGCTGATATTCTGAGCATCAGTGATTTGAGGCGCTGCGGGAGGGAAAATACTCAAGATGGCCGAGAATGCGATCTATGTGTACCAGTCGATTGCACGTGCGGTTTGCGATCACGATGCCGGCACGATGTTCGGCCTCATGGGGGATGCCAACCTCTTCATGATCGACCACTATGTACGCGGATGCGGCGGCCGCTTCGTGCCGGCGGCCCATGAGGGAAGCTCGGTCCTTATGGCGCTCGCCTATGCCCATGTCTCCGGAAAGGTCGGTGTGGCGAGCGTGACCCACGGTCCGGCATTGACCAACTGCGTCACCGCGCTCACCGAAGGTGCCCGCGGTTCCATCCCCATGGTGCTCCTGGCGGGTGACACGCCGGTCGTCAACCCGCACCATCTGCAGAGCATCGACCAGCGCGAGGTGGTCAAGGCCACCGGCGCCGGCTTCGAGCAGATGCGCTCGCCAGAAACGGCAACGTGGGACGTTGCCCGCGCTTTCTATCGTGCGAGAGTCGAGCGGCGCCCGATCGTCTTGAACATGCCGGCCGATTTCATGTGGTGCGAGCAGGCCCACATGCGGGCCGTGTTCGAAGTCTTCGATGCCCCCGGATATGTGCCTGAAGGAGATGGGTTGGACAGGGCCATTGGCATAATTGCCTCTGCAAAGCGTCCGCTCATCCTCGCGGGCGGCGGGGCTTGCGCTGCGCGCGATCAGCTTATCCGCCTGGCGGACCGGCTGGAGGCTCCGCTTGCGACGACCTTGAAAGCAAAGGGGCTCTTCGGTGGCCATCCCTATAATATGGACATTTTCGGCACGCTCAGCACCCCTGCCGCCTATGACCTGATCGCCAGGACGGATTGCCTGATCTGCTTCGGAGCGGGACTGCATGATTTCACCACTGACAGGGGCAAGCTCCTGAAGGGTAAGCGCGTCGTCCAGATTGACATGGATGCGCGCGCGATCGGCAAGAACATTCATCCGGATGCGGCCTTGGTGGCCGATTCAGGCCTGACGGCAGACAATTTCGTCCATTGGCTGGATGCGGCTGAAATTCCGCCGAGCGGCTTGACGCAAGAACTGGATGTTCCATCGCTGACCACCCATCCACGCGATCAGCGCGGCAAGACGAGCGCGGGATATGTGAACTACATCTGGGCGCTCGAAGAGCTGGAAAAGGCCCTGCCGAAGAACCGAGTGCTTGTGACTGACGGCGGGCGTTTCATGACCGAGGTCTGGTGCCGGATTTCCGTCAGCGACCCGCGGAGTTTTGTCGTGACGGCAAATTTCGGCTCGATCGGCCTGGGATTGCAGGAAGCGATTGGCGCAAGCGTCGCCGCGCCGGATCGCCCGGTGGTGCTTTTCACCGGCGATGGCGGTTTCATGATGAGCGGCGTCAACGAGTTCAATACCGCCGTGCGCCTCGGGCAGGACCTGATCGTCATCGTCTGCAATGATTCCGCCTATGGGGCCGAACATATCCAATTTCGTGATCGCAGCATGGATCCGGGGCTAACCCAGTTCAACTGGCCTTCCTTTGCCGAGGTCGCGACCGCGCTCGGCGGACACGGGGTTGCGGTCAGCTCGGCTCATGAGCTTGAAGGGGCTCTGGACGCCATCAGGAATCGTAGCCGCCCGGTGCTGATCGAGCTGCGCCTCGATCCCAACGATGTGCCACGGATGCGCATCTGACGATCTTTTTCGCTGTCGCGAGAGGCAAATCACCTTCTAGGGGCAAGGTGGGGATATCAACTGATAATTTGGTGTGGGCTGCCGTCTGTGCGTCGGGGCGCTTACCGAGGCGTCTCCGCCGGATCGTTGCGATGCGGTGTCGATGACTGTAAAGCAGAAGAGGTTGCGCTGGGGCTTGGCGTGGAATCACGATAATTGCGATGCGCCGATGTATTTGGGTTCTGATCCATGAATGAAAAGAAAGATATTGCCCGGCTCTGCAAGGAGAAGGGACTGCGCTTGACGGCACCGAGGCAGGCAATAGCCAAGGTTCTGTCCGAGGCGTCGGATCATCCGGACGCACTGGAAATTCATCGCCGCGTCACGGCGATCGATCCCGGCATCGCGATCGCCACCGTTTACCGCACGCTGAGCATCCTTGAGGAAAACGGCATTCTCGAGCGTCATTCCTTCGGAAACGGTCCGGCGCGTTTCGAAAGTGCAGATCAGGAGCATCACGACCATCTGATCAATATGGAGACCGGCACGATCACCGAATTCCGGTCCGATGAAATCGAGCGCCTTCAGGAAGAGATTGCGCGCAAGCATGGTTTCGAGATCGTCGGGCACAAGCTCGAGATCTATGTCAGACCCTTGAAAAGAGCGCGCGGCCGCAAGAACATCGGGTAATCCGGCGGCCACAGGTCGTTCGAGAAAATGAGCTTTGCCCCTGGTGCCCGCTGAATATCTCCCGGCGTCGGCTTGTATTCGTGATCTGCGCGCCCGGCTTGGCGATGGATTCAACGGTCGCGTCATCACTTGCAACGTTCCTTGCCATGTCGGCGATGATCGTGAAGGCCGTAACCGCTTTGAATTTTCTTCAGCAGTGCTTGGGACCGCCGCCAGGGCGGCGGCAAATGCGCCCGCCATTTCCGCCAAGACAGACCATTCCACGCTGTCGAGCATACTACCTCCAGATTGATATTGAGACCTAATTACATCTAGCAGGCGGTCCCGTTCTTTTTGCAATTGATACTGATTTGCAAAAATGGTTGACGCTCGCTCGATTTCCCATATCTTGCAATTAAGAATGATTTGCAATTACAAAATCTATGCCGACTCCCCAAGGCTGGAGAAATGCGATGACTGAAATAGTGAGGCAACCGACATTGTCGGAACGGACGGATGAGCAGATCCGAGAGGTGCTGGCTGGACGGCGGCGAGGTGTCCGCGCGATGCTGCTCTTTGCCGGCCCCGCCATGATCGCCTCCATCGCCTACATGGATCCCGGCAACTTCGCGACGAATATCCAGGCAGGCTCCAGCTATGGTTATTCGCTGCTATGGGTGGTGCTGATGGCGAATCTGATCGCCATGCTGTTCCAGGCGCTGTCGGCCAAGCTCGGCATCGTCACCGGCCGCAATCTCGCCGAGATATGCCACGATCGGTTTTCGACGCCGGTTCGCATCGCGATGTGGATTGTCAGCGAGGTTGCCGCCATGGCGACCGATCTTGCCGAGTTCCTCGGGGGCGCCATCGGGCTGTCGCTGCTCTTCCAGATGCCGCTTTTGGCCGGGATGGCGGTGACCGCCATCGTCACCTATGGCGTCCTGTTGTTCGAGGGCCGCGGCTTCCGGCCGATGGAACTCATCATCGGCGCTTTGGTGGCCGTCATCGGCCTTTGCTACGTCATCGAAATGTTCATCGCGCCGGTGGCCTGGGGGCAGGTCGGCTTGGGGCTCGTGACCCCATCCATGCCTGACATGACTGCGTTGACCATCTCTGTCGGCATTATCGGCGCAACGGTCATGCCGCATGCCGTCTATCTGCATTCCGGCCTCACGCAGCATCGCGCGCCGGCCCGCAATGATTTCGAGCGGCGCAAGCTGGTCCGTTTTTCGAATTGGGAGTGCATCATCGCACTGGCGGTGGCCGGTGCCGTCAATATCGCCATGGTGGTCATGGCGTCGGCCGCCTTCCATGCCGGCCATCCCGAGGTCGCCGAGATCGAGACCGCCTATCACATGCTGACGCCGCTTCTGGGCGGCGCGGCGGCCGCCGTCTTCCTGGTGTCGCTTATGGCTTCAGGCATTTCGTCGTCGGCTGTCGGCACCATGGCCGGTCAGATGATCATGCAGGGCTTCGTCGGCTTCCATATTCCGATCTGGGTGCGCCGTCTCGTGACGATGCTGCCGGCCTTCGCGGTCGTTCTCTTCGGCGTCAATACGACCGATGCCTTGCTCTATAGCCAGGTCGTCTTGTCCTTCGCGCTGCCGGTTCCGATGATCGCGCTTGTCATGTTCACGCGTAATCGCGCCATCATGGGGGATTTCGCAAACGGCCGGATGACCGATATCGCCGCGATCGTCGGAACGATCGTGATCCTGTGCCTGAACGTGATCCTGCTTCTGCAGACTTTCGGCATTCCGATCCCTGGGCTCGCCTGAGACCGCCGCGCCTGCTCCCCAGAGAAAGCCGGCCCGAGAAATATCGCGTGGTCGGAGGGAAGGGCGGCAGGCCGATGGTTGGCCGTTCGACGCCTGCTTTTGATTTGCCGCAATCGCGTATTCTTCTGCGAGGCGGTAGATGTCTTCAATACAGTCGATTTTGCCGCGGAGTTCGGTGGAGTTGCTGGGGATTTCGAGGCTGGTCTGTCATCAATGAGATATAGGGTTTCGATGAAGTCGAACGATACGATGCTGAATTCTTCCTGGCCCCATTCCGGCGTCAATTCAGCGGGGAGGACTTCATGGCGGGCTTGATCCGCGTCTATCGCTATCTGCTTGCCATGCTCGCTTTATCGGGTATCGCGGTCTCATATATCGCCATCACACCGGGCGTGCATGTTTCACGGCTGACGATGACGGTGAATTTCTTCAGCTATTTCACCATGCAATCCAATCTTCTGCTCGCTGTGATACTAGTTTGCGCGCAAACTGCGCCGCTCTCGTCGATCGGCAAATGGGCGAACAAGCCGTCGGTACGAAGCGCCCTTCTTCTTTACGTGGGGATCGCCGGCATCGTTTACGCTTTGATGCTAAGGGACGTTTGGCACCCTCGCGGGTGGCAATTGTTCGGAGACCAGATACTCCATTATTGCGTTCCGCTGCTGTACGCCGCGGATTGGATTTTTCTGAGTGAGCGCGGCAGGCTTTCCTGGCGCGATGTGCTCTGGTGGTTGGCTTTTCCCGCGGCATACTCCGCTTATACGCTTGCGCATGGATATGTCTCCCACTTCTATCCATACCCGTTCCTGGATGTCCGCGATATCGGCCTTGAAGCGGTCCTTCTGAACATGGGGTTCCTGGCATCGGCCCTGCTGGTTTTGGGGGGAGTGCTGACTTTTCTCGACTGGGTCAGTGCCAGGCAACGGACCTTTCGGCGCGCATAGGAAATGTTGTCACGAAGGCAAATTCGTCACTGACCAATATGCCCCCGCGCGGCTCTTGTTGGAACTTGGCGGCCCGCTCATTCCGCCAGTTGCGTGACGGCGGCTGAGCCGGACGCACGCGTGCCGGAAAGGCTTGCTTGTCCGAGCGCTACCACCGCGACGGTTGTGATGCTCGCCGCGACCGAAACCCAGAAGCCGTTTGCGGGCCCGAAGCTGTCCACCACCCAGCCGGAGACGAAGGCACCGAGTGCCATGCCGATACCGATGCCGGTCATCACCCAGGTCACGCCTTCGGTCAGCATGGCTTCGGGCACGCGTCGTTCGATCAATCCGAAGGCGGTGATGAAGGTGGGGGAAATGGCAACGCCGCTGAGGAAGACGGCAAAGGCAAGCAGAGCGACCGAGGTGCTGGCAGCCAGAAGCGGCAGGGAGGTAAGGGCGAGAACGCTGACGGCCACCAGCAACTGGCGCTGCAATGGCATCTTGAGGTTCAGCGCTCCGATGATGAGACCGACGATGAAGGAGCCGAGCGCATAGACGCCGATGACGATGCTGGCGGCACCCGGCTCTCCCAGTTGCTTGGTGATGGCAACGGCACTCACTTCCGCCGTGGCGAAGGTGGCGCCGACGAAGATCAGGGCGAGCGTGATGATCTGGACCGGCCGCAGCCGGATCGCCGAGCGTTGCGAGCCTGCGGAGCCAGCCGCGCGCACCTTCGGCTCCGTCGATCGCTGCGCCAGGAAGGCCGCCGATCCAAGCGCGAGGAAGATGGTGCTGACGACCATGCCGGCTTCCGGGAACAGCGAGACCGCTAGCCCGACGGAAATAGATGCACCCATGATGTAGACGAGCTCGTCGGCGGCGGATTCGAAGGCGAAGGCTGTATTCAATTCGGGCCGGTCCCGGAAGATTTCCGTCCAGCGGGCGCGTACCATTGCCCGTATGCTCGGCATGATTGCCGCGAAGAAGGCCGAGGTAAACAGTGTCCAGGCCGGCCAGACCTGGTTTGCGGCGATAATGAGAATGATGAAGGCGATGACCGAGAGTATGGTGGCGGGCGTAACGACCGCACGCTGACCGAGCCGGTCGACGAGGCGCGATATCTGCGGCGAGACAAACGCATTGGTCAGGGCGAAGGTCGCCGAAACGGCGCCGGCCAGCCAATATTCACCGCGCGTCTGAGACAGCATGGCGACGATGCCGATGGGAGCCATGGCAAGCGGAAGACGGGCAAAGAAGGCCGCGGCCGAAAAGCTCCTGGCGCCTGGTGCGCGGAAAATCGCTCTGTACGGATTGGACATCGGAACATTCCCTGTATTGAACGAAATGGCCGCAAACATACGCGGCGTATGTGAATGAAGTAATTGCATACGCGGCGTATGTCAACTAATATACGTGGCGTATGCAAATTAATGTGCGTGATCGACGGAGACGCAATGCGCAAACCTCGCAGTGAAATGATCGCGGAGACGCGAGCCAAGCTGTTGGCTGCCGGCCGTAAGGCATTCGGTAGCGTCGGCTATGCCGATGCATCGATGGACGACTTTACAGCGGACGCCGGACTGACGCGGGGCGCACTTTATCATCATTTCGGCGACAAGAAGGGGCTTCTGCAGGCCGTCGTCAGCGAGATCGATGCGGAAATGACCACAAGGCTCTGTCAGATCGCGTCGAAAGCGCCGTCGCGCTGGCAGGCATTCGTCGACGAGAATGTCGGTTATGTCGAGATGGCGCTGGAGCCGGAAATCCAGCGCATCATGTTTCGTGACGGGCCTGCCGTGCTCGGCGAGCCCTCCGGATGGCCGAGCGCCAACGGTTGTATCGCCACGATCAGGGAAAGCCTTCGTTGCCTTCGCGAGGAGGGCATCATCGTTGATATCGACGTGGAAGCCGGTGCTCGCCTCATCAATGCTGCAAGCAGCTGTGCCGCGCAGTGGATCGCCAATTCGGACGATCCCGAGACGACCTCGAAACGGGCGGTGGGCGCATTCCGGACTTTCCTTGAGGGCTTGCGGGTCGACAACGGTTGATCGGTCTTAGTTCGCTTAGTCGGCCGATGCGGCGGTGAAGACCGCCAGTTGAGCCTCGAAGGCCCGCTTGTATGCCGGCCGGGCCTCGCCGCAGGCGACATAGGCGGAGAGGTTCGGATATTCCTGCAACAGCCCCGAGTCCTTCAGCCTGAGCAGGACCGATATCATCAGAAGATCGCCGGCACTGAATGCATCCTCGAGCCAGTCGGCGCTGCCGAGGCGATCGGAAAGTTCGTTCAGCCGCTGGTGGATGCGCTCATCGATCATGGACAGGCGCTGCTGGTACCAAATCTGATCGCGCTCCTGGATTCTTGCGATTGCGCGATCGATGATCGGCGGCTCCACCGTGGAGAGCGCAGCAAACATCCATGTGATCGCCCGTGCCCGCGCCTTGGCGTCGTCCGGCAGCAGCCCGGCATGACGCTCCGCGATATGGAACACGATCGACCCCGATTCGAACAAGACAAGGCCGTCCTCTTCATAGGTCGGGATCTGCCCGAAGGGATGAAGGGCGAGATGCGCAGGCTCCTTCATCGCCTTGAAGGAGAGGAGGCGCACCTCATAAGGCTGGCCGACTTCTTCGAGCGCCCAGCGAACGCGCATGTCGCGCGCCAGGCCTCTGCCGCGATCCGGCGATTTTTCAAAGGCGGTGATCGTTATCGTCATTGCTGCTCTCCGTGGCTTTGTCTGCCTTAAAGACGATCGGCTGAGCGAGAATCCGACACTCCATTCTCGAGATGGTTTTCAGAGCCGGGAACGATGCGTGCCAGTGCATCTCATTTCGCAGTTCGACTGCCTGCTGATCAGTTCATGGGTAAGCCGCGCGGCAGACGCGCGTGATGAGATTGCGCAGCCATTTATGAGCGGGGTCGGCGTCGACGCGCGGATGCCATATCGCGGCTACGAGTATTTCCGGCGTTTCAAACGGCAATTCAAAGCTTCGAATACCAAACTCGCCCACCGGCTCGTTCAGCTTGCTCTTGCCGAGGCAGGAGAGGGGGACAGCCGCGATGAAATCCGTCGAAGCTGCAATTCTCATCGCATCCGGAAAACCAGGCACCACGACGCGGATTTCCCGTTTCAGACCTTTCCTTTCCAAGGCCTCATCGACCGTTTCGGCAAATTCTCCCTTTCTGGACGTGGCGAGGTGACGGCAGGCCGCATAGCGCTTTGCCGTTACCGGCCCGCCCGTCAGCAGAGGATGACCTTCCCGCGCCACTCCAACCAGCCGATCGCGAAGCAGAAGCCGCGTGCGCAGCTCGGGCGCAGGCACGCCTAAGACGCCGATTTCCAGATCGATCAATCCTTCCCGCAACATGTGTGGCTCCTTGTCGCGCTTGAGCACGAAGCGGATGCGAACGCGGGGTGCGGCCTCCGTGATGGCCGCGACAAGGGGCGCAGACAAAAGCTCAAGAAAGGCTTCGCTCACGCGGATCGAAAATGTAGTCTCCAATGTGGTAACGTCGAGTTCGCCGGCCGCAGGCCGAAGAATGGCGCGCGCATCCAGTGTGACGGCATGAACGCGATCCCGAAGGGTCTCGGCAAAGCGTGTCGGCACGAGGGATCTGCCTGCCCTGACAAGCAACGGATCCCCCGTCACGGCACGCAGCCGCGACAGCGTGCGGCTCATGGCGGAAGGGCTCAAGCCAAGACGCTTTGCCGCTTCCGTCACACTCCCCTCGGCAAGCAGGACGTCAAGGGCGATGAGAAGATTGAGATCTATGTCTTCCATGGCATTTGGGTAGACCAGATCGATCGCCATGCCTAGCGTCCGACGCAACTATTCTTTGCATCCTGTGCGTCTGGAGAAATCCGGATCGGGCTTTCATATTGGGCTCACAGCAAACAAAGGAGGCGTGCCCATGCCGTCATCATCATTGTCCACCGGCAGCATCCTGATCATCGGTGCATCACGCGGTCTCGGCCATGCCATGGCCGAAGAATTCTTCAAGAAGGGCTGGTCCGTCGTCGGCACGGTGCGGGCATCGACGGCGAAGACGAAACTGCACGATCTGGCGGACCGTTCCGATGGCCGCGTCACCATCGAAACGCTCGACATCAACGAGCCGGAACAGCTCGCCTCGTTGCGCGCGCGCCTCGACGGCCGCGTCTTCGACATGCTGTTCGTCAATGCGGGAACGACGAATGTCCCGACCGAGACGATAGCGGAGGTGACGACGGAGGAGTTCGTGCGCGTCATGGTGACGAATGCGCTAAGCCCGATGCGGAGCGTGGAAGGATTGCAGGACCTCGTTTCGCCGACGGGGCTGATCGGCGTCATGTCCTCGGGCCAGGGGAGCGTCAGCAACAATACCACGGGCATGCGGGAGGTCTATCGCGGCAGCAAGGCGGCCTTGAACACGTTGATGCGCAGCTATGCCGCCCGGCACGCGGATGACGCGCGTGCATTGGTGCTCATGGCTCCCGGGTGGGTCAAGACCGATCTGGGCGGTCCCGACGGGCGGCTGACGATCGAGGAAAGCATTCCGAACCTGGTGAATGTACTTCTCGGCCAGCAAGGGAAGCGAGGCCTTGAATATCTGGATTATCTCGGCCGAACGGTTCCCTGGTGATCCGTCGTCAACGTAGCACATCAGCCTTGAGGTACCGCTGGATTGGAGCCGGCGCCCGGGATTGGGCTGACGATTGTTCGGCGGATCGCCGAATACATCACGGAAATGAATCGAAGCTGGCCGACCGATTCAAAACACTCGTTGGACCGCAGCCGCGCGATCGACGATTCTTCCGGCATGCTTACTCAGCCCTATCATCTCTATATCGAGCGCACCAATGCCGCGAAGAACATGGCACGCTACTATGTGCTGGAGATATCGACGACCCTGTTCGGCGATACGTGTCTTACGCGACGATGGGGCCGCATAGGCTTCAGCGGACAGACGATGGCGCATCATTTCGAGGATGAAAGGGATGCCGTCAGACTGTTCCTCGCACTGACGCGGCAGAAACGGGCAAAGGGCTACCGCCCATGCCCCGTGCGAAGCAGGGCGCTCACATGATTTCCATGGCGCCCGAGTGCACTACCCGAGATCTCGGGTAGTGACGTGTCCATAATGATTAGAGCGGTCTGACGTTTTCCGCCTTCGACTTGCCCGTCTTCCGGTCCTGACCCAGATCGTAAGAGACGGATTGCCCCTCCCTGAGCACATTGCCGTATTGCAGGGCGGAGACGTGAACGAAAACGTCAGGTCCCCCGCTTTCCGGCGTAATGAAGCCAAAGCCCTTGTCGGTGTTGAAAAACTTAACCGTGCCAGTTGGCATGAAATCCCCATGTCTTTGCAGTTGATCGCGGCGGCAACCTAGCGGGCAACTGCTGTCAGATCAAGCACATCTGCTAATGGCGCCCGTCAGGTCCTGTGATCAAACGTGTTTTTTCGCACCAGATCGTCTTTGAAGTCTTGTATCAGCGATAGCCATTCCTTCCGTGACTCGGCTTTGCCTGCTTTCGTCGAGCATTCGCGCAGCTCCGGTCATCCGCGGTAACTGGAATCTGATAGAACTCTGATGGACTAGCCAGCAAAAGGATCTATTCTTGCTGTCCGTCTTCCAGTTTGGGAAGCATCAATCAATCGATCTGCCAACAAGCACGAGCTCCATCCATGACCAAAGGCTCCGATCTCCTGGTGGCCGCACTCGAAAACGAGGGTGTCGACCGTATCTTCGGTATTCCAGGCGAAGAAAATCTCGATGTTGTCGAGTCGATCCGCAAATCGTCCATTCAGCTGGTGCTGACCCGGCATGAGCAGGCCGCCGCGTTCATGGCCGCGACCTATGGTCGCCTGACCGGCAAGCCGGGCGTCTGCCTGACGACGCTGGGGCCAGGCGCCTTGAACCTTTCGACGGGCGCGGCATACGCGTTGCTCGGCGCCATGCCAATGGTGATGATCACCGGCCAGAAAGGGATACTTTCGTCCCGGCAGGCCCGGTTCCAGGTGGTAGACGTGGTGGCGTCGATGAAGCCGCTCACCAAGCTTGCCCGGCAGATCGTTTCGCCGCAGATGATCCCGACGATGGTCAGGGAGGCATTCCGGATCGCACAGGAGGAGCGGCCGGGACCGGTCCATCTCGAGCTTCCGGAGGACATCGCCGCCGAGGAATGCGCGCCGGTCGCTCTCGTCGCTCCGCATCAACTGGAGCTGCCGATCGCAAGCGACGCGGCCCTCGATCGCGCGGCCACCCTCATCACCGCGGCAAAACGCCCGCTGCTCATGCTCGGGGCGGCCGCTTCGCGTCCCCGGTCGACCTCTGATATCGCGCAGTTCGTCATCCGCACCGGCATCCCGTTCTTCACGACCCAGATGGGCAAGGGAACGGTCCCGGGCGGAACCGAGCTCTACATGGGCACGGCCGCACTGTCGGAGCGGGACTATGTCCACGAGGCGATCGAGCAGGCCGATCTCATTATCACCATCGGCCATGACACGATCGAGAAGCCGCCCTTCATCATGGGCAAGGGTGGTCCGAATGTCGTCCATGTCGGATATCAGCCGGCGACCGTCGAGCAGGTCTACTTTCCTCAGTCGGAGGTCATAGGCGACATTGGCCCATCGTTGAAGGCGCTGGCGGATCGCCTTGCGGGTAAACTGCCGAACGCGCAGGCCCTTCTTCATCTTAGGGAACGTATCCTCGAGCGCATCGCGGATCGGGCGACGGAAGATCGGTTCACGCCGCAGCGGCTGGTCCATGACATCCGGGAAGTCATGCCGCATGACGGCATCCTCGCGCTCGACAACGGCATGTACAAGATCTGGTTCGCCCGGAACTACCGGACGCGCATGGCGAACACGCTGCTGCTCGACAACGCCCTCGCAACAATGGGGGCCGGGCTCCCTTCGGCCATGGTCGCCTCGATGCTCTATCCCGAGCGGCGTGTCATGGCAGTCTGCGGGGATGGCGGCTTCATGATGAACTCGCAGGAGATCGAGACGGCCGTCCGGCTGAAACTGAACCTTGTCATTCTCGTCATCGAGGATGATGCCTATGGCATGATCCGCTGGAAGCAGGCGGTGGACGAGTTTCCGGACTTCGGAATGACGTTCGGCAACCCGGATTTCGTTAGATATGCCGAGTCCTATGGCGCCAAGGGGACGAGGGTCGACGACATCGGCCAGTTCAAGCAGGCGCTTGAAGATGCTTTTTCCGGCGGTGGTGTTCATCTCGTCAACGTCCCGGTCGATTATTCGGAAAACGAACGTGTGCTGGTGAAGGAATTGCGCGAACGGCTTCCCGCCATTCTGGAGGATCAAGATGACGCCTAAGCTGAAGGTCTATCAGGCATTCGATCGCGCGCTCATTGCCGAAATACCGGCCGATGATGCCGCTGTTCTCGAGCATAAGCTCGATGTCGCCGCGAAAGCCTATGCCGATCGCAGTGCCTGGCTGCCCGCACATCGCAGGATGGCTATCCTCAGAAGGGTGTCCGAGCTTCTCTCGGAGAACCGTGAACACTTTGCCATCATGATCGCCCGCGAAGGTGGCAAGCCGCTGACGGATGCGATCGTCGAGGTCACCCGTGGGATCGATGGTCTCGTCAACGCGGCGGACGAGCTGCGCAATTTTGGCGGCAAGGAAATCCCGATGGGCCTGACTGCTGCCAGCACCAACCGATGGGCCTTCACCACCAAGGAGCCGATCGGCGTCGTGGCGGCGATATCGGCGTTCAACCATCCCCTCAATCTCATCATCCACCAGATTGCGCCGGCTGTGGCCGTTGGCTGCCCCGTCATCGTCAAGCCGGCGGCAACCACACCGATTTCCTGCATCGAGATCGTCAAGCTGTTCTGGGAGGCGGGACTGGACGAGCGCTGGTGCCAGACCTTCATCACCGAGGACAATGCGCTTGCCGAGAGCCTTGTTGTGGATCAGCGTGTCGCCTTCCTAAGCTTCATCGGTTCGGCGAAGGTCGGCTGGCATCTGAAAAGCAAGCTGCCGCCAGGCACGAGATGTGCGCTGGAACATGGTGGAGCAGCCCCCGTCATCGTCGATCGCAGCGCCAGCATCGACGCGATCGTCGGGACGATCGTCAAAGGCGGATATTATCACGCGGGGCAGGTCTGCGTGTCGGTGCAGCGCCTCTTCGTGCACGATGACATCCTAGCCAACTTCACCGACGCCCTTGCCGCCAAGGTCGCAAGTCTGCGTGTCGGCGATCCCACGTTGAAGGAGACGGAGGTCGGCCCCCTGATCCTGCCGCGCGAGACGGAACGTGTCGCAAGTTGGATCAAGGAAGCGACCGATGCGGGAACAAGGCAATTCGGGGGAGGGCGGCTGTCCGAGACGACGCTTCTGCCCTCCATCCTGCTCGATCCACCGGCGGACGCCAAGGTGTCGCGGCTCGAGGTGTTCGGACCGCTGACCTGTGTCTATGGCTATAGCGACATCGACGAGGCGATCCGTACAGCCAACTCGCTGCCCTACGCATTCCAGGCGAGCGTCTTTTCCACCGATATAGCCGTCGCGCTCAAGGCGGCAAGGCATCTCGACGCATCCGCGGTGCTCGTCAACGACCACACGGCGTTTCGAACCGACTGGATGCCTTTTGCCGGGCGCAGGCAGTCGGGATATGGTGTCGGGGGTATTCCCTGGACGATGGAGGAGATGGCCGACGACAAGATGGTGGTGTTCAACGGCGTCAGCTAGGTGAGCCTCGGCAAGCCTGATCCTCGGACCTCCCCCCTCACGCGATCTTTGCGGCCGGACAATTATTTCAGTCGGAAACGGAATTCGCCTGCCTTCAGCGTTGTCATTGAAGCCCTGCGACAATCCTAAAGGCAGAATCTCTCATATCCGACCCGATATCATCTGCGTGATGAGGGTGATGCGGTGAGACCGAAAAGCGGGTCTTATTCTGCCGTGGCGCTCGAGTTCCGCCAATCCGTGGAGCGCCGCCCAGAAAGTCTCGGTAGCGGTATCCCCATCCTTGAAGAATGGCGTGATCACGGTCGCCATGGCTCCAAAACCCTCACGGAGCTGTGCTGGCGTGTCGGATTTGGCGAAGCGGAGACCGGTCGGAAGGATAAACATCGCCTCGTACATTGCAGGCCGGGCGAAGGCGAAATCGAGATAGGCGGTCGCGACACTTTCCACCAATTCTCCGGGCGTGGACGATGGCCGGATCGCGGCACGCAGTATTGCCGCCAACTCACTAAAGCCCTCAAGCGCGACCGCGCCGACGATTTCGTCGCGATTTTGGAAATGCGAATAGAGAACGGGCTGGCTGTATTCTATCTCGTCGGCAAGACGCCGGATCGTGACCGAAGCCCAGCCGTCGCGTTCCGCGATCGTCCTTGCGGCAGCAACGATCCTGCGGCGTCGTTCGTCCTTTTCCCGGATCTTGCGTTCGCTGATGCCCACGTTGGCTCCCGTCTTCATTCGCGATTTCTCTGCCGGCGAAGCTATCAAAAAGAATGTCGATTGACAAACTAGCGTTGCTAGAATATGTGATGGCGCTATAAAAGTTTTCGCCGGTACGGATCGGCAGAGAAGAGAATATCGATGAATCTTCCAGTTCAAATTTTCACAGGCGCAACCGTGCTCGATACCGTTCTGGTCTGGCTCTCCGCAGGGGCGTTTCTCACTGGCGCCATCGTCAACATGAGTGGCCACCAAAAAATCCGCGCGGGCTTTGTACAGCTCGGATTTCCATTCTGGTGGTGCTGGGTTACGGCCGCGCTTGAGCTCTTGACGGCGGTGTTGTTGGTAACAGCCGGTATCCGATACATCGGAGTGGCATTGGGCGCTTGCATCATGCTCGCTGCAATTGCGGCCATCGTCCGCATCCGGAACTATAGAGAACTCCCACCGCCTGTGGTGTTCCTGTTGTTGCTGGTACTGGCCGGCGTCAGCGGTCATGTTTGAGCATCTCGCAGCAGATGAGTTCATCATGCCGAGAACCTCCGCGTAGCTGGCTGGATAAAACCATCTGTCGCTAGACGCTGGACGTCACCCGAACTCCCGCCATCAACTCTTCCGAAGGAAAGTGCCGTACGGAGCGAAATCGCCTTCGGACGGTGTAAAGCAACGGCCCCAAGGAGGCCAGACCATCATGTCACATCGCAAAGCCAATACAGTCGTCGTCTATCACTCCGGTTACGGTCACACCCAACGGATGGCTCAGGCCGTCGCGGAAGGGGCAGGAGGCGTGCTTTACGCCATTGACGCTGATGGCAATCTTTCAGATGAGGGATGGGCCGCGTTGGATGCCGCGGACGCCATCATTTTCGGGTCGCCAACTTACATGGGCGGCCCGAGCTGGCAGTTTAAGAAGTTTGCCGATACGTCCTCGAAGGCCTGGTTTGCCAACAAATGGCGGGACAAGGTATTCGGGGGCTTCACCAACAGCGCCAGTTTGAACGGCGACAAGCTCAACACCCTCGAATACTTCGTGCTTCTGGCGGGACAGCACGGCGGTCTTTGGGTCAGCCTGGGGATGAAGCCGGCAAATGTGAAGGCGTCGAAACGAGACGATGCGAACAGGATGGGATCATATATCGCGCCCATGGCGCAATCCGATGCCGACGCAGCCCCAAGTGAAATGTCGAGCGGCGATCTCGAAACCGCCCGCATCTACGGAGAGCGGGTGGCACGAGTTGCGCAGCGGTTAACAGCGGCTCAGGCAGCCTGATGCGAGCGCCAACTCTCGAGACTTGAACAGCTCTGGAGCGGATACTCTGATGGGCGCCGCCGGGCCCAGGAAGAGAAGGGAATGAAACTGAATGAGGTCCGCGATTTGCTGCGCAACGTCGAGGAGCAGATCGCGGCCGCAATCGGTGTACTGGATCGCACTCTCGCTCATGCGCCGACGGACGGAGGGCATCGTGGTTACTTCGCCGTCGGCAAGGTCATCGCTCCAGACGAATTGCTTGAGGAATGGTCGCATTCCATTCACGCAAGTCGGGCATCTGCCACGCATTCCCGATTGTTCATATACTCCTTGAGGCCAGTTGTCCGGCAGCCTGCTATCTTTAAACTCTGCCTGTTGAATTTGTCTTCAAGCAATTCGCTTGCGCGATACGATGCCCATCTCATGAATCTTGCAAATCAACACCGAACAGCTCCTGGTGCATGTGCTCGACTGCGATGCCGATGCCGCCGACCAGAGCCGCCCGATTGCCAAGCTGACTAATCTCGATGCGAGGTGGGTAAGGCGTACAACGTGGCAAATACTTGCGAATGGCTTCAACAAGTTCGGGGCGCGCGCCGATACCGCCGCCCATGATCACCAGCTCCGGATCGAGGGTCGCACCGATCGCGGCAATGGCAAGCGCAATCGATCGCGAAGTTTCCTCAATCACCGCAACAGCGGCCGGCTCGCCAGCCACCAGAGCCGAAAAAAGATCCGCGACCGTTGCGTCGCTCTGCCCACCATATCCGCAATAGCGCCGCACCATCGCCGCACTACCCACGGCGCTTTCAAGAGTACCAAGAGTAAAGCCGCCCGGATCAAACGGCTCTCCGCCGAGAGGCAGATAGGCGATCTCCCCGGCGGCACCGCGTGCGCCACGCATGAGGCTACCATTTGCAATAATGCCCATGCCGATACCGGTGCCTACGGCCACGAAGGCAAAATTATCCGATGTGGCGCCGTGCCCTCGCCATCGTTCTCCTTGCGCGGCAAGATTGACGTCGTTCTCAATGATGACCGGGATTGCCATCCGGTCGCTCAGGAGCCGGCGCAAGTCAATCGTTTCGACTCCGGGGATGTTCGGGGCGACATTGATATGTCCGGTGGTCGGATCAAGCACGCCTGGGGTCGCCAGCACTATGACGCGCAATTTGGAAAGATCGATGTCGGCGCTCCCGGCGAGGTCCTGTACAATGGCGTGGAATTGATCAACGAGATGAACCCCGCCGCGCGAGCTTGTCGGCACCTTGGTTTCAGCAACGATATTTCCAACCAGATCGCAGATGACAGCCGCGATTTTGGTTCCGCCTAGATCGATCGATGCAGCGAAACCGGCACTTGCATCGAGCTCGTAGGTTATTGCGGTTCGCCCCAGGCGCCCATCGGTGTATCCAGTCGGCTTCAACCAACCATTATTTTCGAGATTGCGAACGACGTCGGAAATCGTTTGCTTGGACAAGCCCGTTTGCTTGGCGATATCCGCGCGGGAAATAGGGCCTTTTGCAAGTATGGTCCGAATGACGGAATTTGTTGAAATTTTTCGCGCTATCGGTGTCTGGGTCGCATTTGGCATCAGTGCTGGCTCGGGTTCTGCCTCTAATTAGTTCGGGACCTTTTCCTAATTCATCCAACCTCGCGCG
Source organism: Martinezella dioscoreae (assembly GCF_009176305.1). GTDB lineage: Bacteria > Pseudomonadota > Alphaproteobacteria > Rhizobiales > Rhizobiaceae > Rhizobium > Rhizobium dioscoreae. The sequence continues at coordinate 359,676 of NZ_BLAJ01000004.1, forward strand.
TGGCTGCGCTAGCTTCGGCTGGAATATCGCAAAATTCAAGTGAATCTCCGTGAGTTGGCTAAACAAAACCATTTAATTTGTCCATGTCATTGACAAATTAAGCGCCCAATTTGTAGACTTGCCCAATGGCTGAGCAAGTTGCGGAGGGGTAATGAAAGCGAGGTCAAAGGATGTGTAATCCCGCATTCGCCGAGGACTTCGTGACGCTCCATTCCGGCGAGTGTACTGGATATTGCAATCTGGATCTCACGCTTGATCCCATCTCTGACACCGCGCGTTGAAAGGTGCTGGATTTGCCATGATGACCCCCACATCCCAAGGCGAAATCACAACCAAGCACCCGGTCATTCTGCCGATCATGGCGCCTCGACTGCAGGCGGACGCGCATCCCGACGGGTATCTTGATCTCGCTCTTTGGGGAAGCGGCCGTCTTGGACGAATACGTTTTTCCAAACTTGCCGGACCTTACGTTTACGGTCCAAACAGGGTCACCGCCGAAGCAGGTGGCATCTTCGTCGCCCAGTCAAAGCCCATCCTTCTGATCCGCAATGCCCGCCTGGAAGGAATCCATCCGGCTCGTCGGGGTGCCTGGTGGCATGAGATCGATGAGGACAGTCAGCGAACCAAGATCATCAAACGCGATAGTCGCCGTATCGTCGTGAGTGGCTGGGGTGTGATGATCGTCGAGGTTGGCGACGGAGATATCCGCGTCGCGGCCGGGGCCTCGGAAGAGGAGGCTGAAGCCGCATTGAGCCTTGCCAGCGACGCTATCTTGGCAGAAGCGGCGAATTATGTCGCCCGGTGCGACGTCGCGCCCGATGCCGATCCCGTGATGCGCAGCATGGTGATTCAAGGCACGCATGCCGCGCTTTCCAGCATTCGACTGGACGAGAACGGTGTGTTCGCCGGCCTAGCCGCGGGTCAGGCCTATAGCGCGCCCGCGCGCACCTATTATCGCGATGGCTACTGGACGATGCAAATGCTGCTGAAGCTTGCGCCGGAGGCGGTACGCGATGAAATTCGACTTTTGGCCAAGGGAATTCAGCCTGATGGAGAGGCGCCAAGCGGCGTGATATTGACCGGACCGGCGCAATCTCGTGCCTGGCAGAACTTCGTTCTTGATGCCAAACAAAATCCCGAAAAATATCGTGGCAAGGCTGCTCCGGAGCATCACAATCGTCCAGGTGATTGGTGGAGCGATCATTTTGACAGCCCGCTTTTCTTCATCCTCTTTCTCGTCGATTATGTGGACGCGACCGGGGATACGGCGGAAGCATTGCGGCACTGGCCGCTTGTCACCGCAATCGTTGAACGATACCTGGCCCTCGCTGGCCCTGGCAGCGTATTGCCGCTGAAGCCGCGAAACGACAGGGACTGGGCGGACAATGTCTACCGGGAAGGTCTCGTCTCCTACAATCTCGGCCTTTTTGTCGGCGCGCTGGATGCGGTGGCTAAACTGGGAGCCGGGCATGATCCCGCATTGGCGCGGAAGGCAAGCGAAATAGCGCTGTCCGCTCGCGCCGAAATCGAGGACAAGCTTTTTGTCCCGAGCAGGAACGGTTACGCCGATTTCATCACTTCTGATGGATTTGTCGAGGATCATCTCGTGCTCGACAGTCTGACACTCTCCCGTTATGGGGCGATTTCGCGAACGCGCGCGATTGGTCTCCTGAAGGCGATGGAAGGAGCTCTGGAGGCTCGAAACAATACGAAACAGCCCTATGGCGATTGGGGCGTCCTTTGCGCGTTTCCGCCATTTAAACGGGCGAGTGATGTAAGATCAAAGACCGCGTTCCCCTTTCGCTATCATAATGGATCGGATTGGCCCTATTGGGACGGCGTCTATGCGGAAGAAAGAATACGCCACGGTCTCGGTGGAGCGCGTTATGCGCTTATACGCTGGTGGGAAACCTGCCTCGCAAATGGATGGGCCGGTGCGGTCGAATATTTCTCGCCGCCCTACGGACGCGGTTCCCTTCTGCAGGGATGGAGTGCGATGCCGGCGGCTGTTGTTCTTAAATATGGCCTAGAGGCTGCGAACGCGGAGAATAGGTAATGAGCGGATGGGCCGGATTTTCCTTAGGCTACCGGCTTGTCCAATCTCATGACGAAGGCGAGGTTACCGTTTTGGCTGAGTTCTTCGAAACCGAGATGCCGGTAAAATCCCTTGGCGCGCTCGTTCGCGGGGCTGACACCAAGATGGACGCCAGGTGCGCCATACGCCGTGAGGGCTTCGAGCATGGTCTTGATCATCAGCCGTCCCCATCCGCCCGATTGGGCTTCAGGCAGAATATTGATGTGAAGATGCGCGGGGTAGGTCTCTTCAAGGCCCGGCGTGCCGCTGTGAGGATTGGCTATTCGCTCCAGAACATCGGCGTCTTTTTCCGTCTTGGGTATCAGGCCAGCGGTCTCGCGTCGAACAACCGGCCACCAATCTCTGCGGAGCACTGTGTCAAAGCCCGCGGTATCCGGCGTACCGACAACATAGCCGACCACCCGATCGTGCCTGGCAAGAACGAACGCAAACTCCGGAGCGAATTTGAGATAAGGCACGGCCCATACGTAGCCGGGAAGGCGCGGATTGCTGTAAAGCGCACTCGCGTCGGCCCCTGCATCAGCCGTGACCAGGCAAATGTGAAAGAGGGCGTCAACGTCGTCCTCAGTGGCCGGGCGGATGAAATAATCGTCGATCTTGGGAGGCATGGCATCATCGATCTGCTGGCCGCTGCTCGGTGAGAACTGACGTCAGGCGGCGGTAAAACTGGGAAGTTTGAGGGACTGCATCTGAGGGCCAAACCCGCAGATTTTGGAAAAGAATAAGGAAATTCGTCGGTCCAGTAAAGGCCCGACAATGCAAGACATTCGGCGCGTCTTAGCAAGATCAGCCGGTTGGAATCGATAGAAACTGCCAAAACGCAGCTAGAGGGAACCAATCAATGTTTAGCGATTTCATCTCCACCAATGCAGCATCCATTCTGAAGAAGACAGGAATTTTGGCGGCATCCGTCTTCATTGGCATCGGCATGTCGACAACCGTCTTTGCCGAGACGCTCACGGTTTGGGACGACCACGATTCTGAGTCGAGAGCCGCCGTGATGACCGAACTCAACGCCAATTTCCAGAAGGCGCATCCCGACGTTAAGCTTGATCACACCGTACGCGATTTCCAGGACCTCAATCTCACGCTTAAGCTCGCCGTTTCGTCTGGCGATGGTCCGGTGGTGACTAAGGTCAACCAGGGAGCCGGCGCGATGGGCGCGATGGTGAAGGAAAACCTTCTCGTCCCTGTCGATAACTACCTCAAGAAATATGGATGGGATAAAAACCAATCCGATAGTCTCCTGGCACGTGACCGCTGGTCGAGCAAGGGCGAGTTCGGTGTCGGTGAGACCTATGGCATCTCGTCGCTCGCCGAAATCGTCGGCCTCTATTACAATGAAAAGGTTCTGAAAGCAGCTGGCGTCGAACTTCCGATCAAGAACTTCGACGATTTCCTTGCCGCTCTCGATAAGGTCAAGGCGGCAGGCAGCGCACCGCTGACAATCGGTACAGCCAAGGGCCATCTGGCGCTCCATATGTTGGCCGGGATCAGCCAGGCGCATATCGATGCTTCGGATCGAAAGGCGCTCGATGACCTGATCTATGGCCGCGGCGGCACATGGAATACGCCTGGCAATCTGGAATCGGTGAAACTTGTGCAGAAATGGGCAACAAACGGCTATTTCTCCGATGGTTACCAGGGTATCTCGGGCGATGATGCCGTTCAGCTTTTTGTCGCCGGCCAAGGGGCCTTCCTGATTTCGGGCACCTGGTACTTCGGCGATATGCAGAACAATCCCGATATCCATTTCATGCCCATCCCGGCGCCCGCCGGTATCAAGCATCCGCTTTCGGTTGGCGGCGTCGACCTTGCCTGGGCGATCACCAGCCTGGCCAAGAGCGACAAAATGAAGGACCTCGCCGGCGAGTACATCAACTACATGGTCTCCAAGGACGCATCCGTGACCTGGGCCCGCGCCGGCTATCTGCCCGCCACCCCTGTTCCGGCAGACGCCGGGGTTAACGCGTCCCCGCTCCTGAAGGAAGGCATCGCGATCTGGAAATCATTGAACGATGACAATGCACTCGGGCATTATCCCGATTGGGCGAGCCCAACCATGCTCAAGACGTTTGATGAAAACACGCCCCTATTGCTTGCGAACAAGGAAACGCCTGAAGAGCTGATCGCCAAGCTCGACGCGGACTACGCCGCCTACATGAAGAGCAAGTGATTGCCGGCGAACAAGCCAATCCCGCCGCGCTACTCGATCGCAGAAAAGCAGCGGCGGGAAACTTCGGTACGTCTATCCTGATCACGGCCAGAGCGGCGCCATTCGACCTCTGGCATATCCACGAGATGGTGCATGAAACGCTCACCACTTGACGCGAAGGCCAGTAGAAATCTCATCTACGTTCTGCCTGGCTTACTGCTCTATTTTGCTCTCATTCTTGGTCCTATTGTCGCGGCAATCGGTATCAGTTTCACTGAATGGAATGGGATCAGCCCGCCCAATTGGATTGGCATTGGCAATTATGCAAAATTGTTTTCAGATGAAACTTTCTATGTTGCATTGAAAAACAATGCTCTCTTCATGGTGTTTTACTGTGTCATCCCGATTGTCATTGGCCTGTCACTAGCCGCGATGGTCTGGACGTTCAGGCAGCGGGAGCAGTTCGCGCTGCGGACACTGCTATTCCTACCCTATATCATGCCCACCGCCGTGCTTGGCATCATTTGGCACTGGCTTTACAATCCCGCTTTTGGTCCGATCAACCAGGCGTTAAAGCTGGTTGGCCTGGGTTCCATCGCTCTGCCCTGGCTCGGCGATTTCACGTTTGTCCTACCAGCGGTCGGCACTGTTGCGAGCTGGTATTTCTTCGGTTTCTGCATGGTGTTGTTTCTCTCCGGCATCCAACGGATCGATCCTGCGCTGTTTGAAGCGGCGAGAGTCGATGGTGCCAGCGGAAGTAGGATTTTCTTCTTCATTACACTGCCGCTCCTGCTGCCGGAAATACGCATCGCGCTTCTTCTCACGATCATTTCCTCGATCAAGAGTTTTGATCTGATCTTTACGATGACTCGAGGCGGCCCGGCCAACGCCACACTTGTTCCCAACATTTATATGTATGAGCTTGGCTTTCAACTGAATCGGTATGGATATGCTTCGGCCGTTGCCATCATCGGTGCGATTCTCGTCTTTACTATCAACTATGCCGTTCACCGGCTGGTGCGCCCTGTGAATGAAGGGAGTGCAACGTGAGCAGAGATTTTCATACGATAGGCGCGGTGCTACCATCACGTATCATTCTTTGGCTGTTCGCGGTCTTGGCGATTGTTCCCTTTGCCCTTCTGATACTTACGTCTCTGAAGAGCCGTGCCGATCTGATACAAGGCGCATTCGTATTGCCGGCCTATCCGCATTTCGAGAACTATGCAAATGCTTGGATTGATGGCCGGTTTAATGTCTATTTCCTGAATTCCGTCATGATTGTTTTCCCCGTTGTCGTGGTTAGCATCATACTTGGCACGTTGACGGGATTCGGATTCGCGTTCCTGACCTTTCCGTTCAGGCGCACCATTTTCGTCCTTTTAACTGTTGGAATGATGGTGCCGACCGAAGCCTTCATTATTCCACTCTACTATGAAATGCGCTATGTCGGCCTCATAAACACCTATGCTGCGCTGATCCTTCCCCAAATTGCTATGTCTCTGCCTTTCGCCACCATGTTCATGGCTAGCGCGATGCAACAACTGCCATCGGAAATCATAGAAGCAGCGGTTCTCGATGGAGCATCCAGAAGATATATTCTTTCAAAAGTTATCGTACCTTTGATGCTGCCGTCGATGTCCACACTGGCATTGTTCCTGTTTATTTGGACATGGAACGAGTTTCTTATTCCGCTTGTTCTCGTCAATGACGATAACTACCGAACCCTGCCAATTGGTATGTTATTTTTCCAGGGACGTTATACGGTCAATACGCCTGTGTTGACGGCGGGCGCTGTCATCGTTATCGGACCGCTCATTCTTGCCTATATGTTCTTCCAACGGAAACTCATCACAGGCCTGACGGCTGGAGCGACGAAGTAAAATCACCTTGCTCTCGATTGAAAAGATCGGTCGCGCGCTCGGGCGCCATGAAGCAATGGGAATCTTCTTTCGCCGATCATCGCGCCATTCCCGCGCCGAATGCGGCCATGCAATTATTGGATCCCCTAATCGCTTTGCCGGTTGAGATGACGCGCAAATCCGGTTATCTGCCTGTCCGTCCAATTCGCGAATAGTAAGGTCCCGGCCGTATGGCTCCCAATTTCCTCGTCACCCATTCCGGCGGCTTCCATGCCGACGAAGTGTTGTCCAGCGTCATTCTCACGCGGCTTTTCCCTGATGCCCGCCTGGTTCGCAGCAGGGCGCCGGAATGGATCACACCCGGTGTCGATCGCATCGTCTATGATGTCGGCGGCGCTTATGATGCGACTGCCGGGATTTTCGATCATCACCAGCGCGGCGCACCGCGACGCGACGATGATCAACCCTTCAGTTCGTTCGGGTTGATCTGGAAACATTTCGGTCGCGATTACCTGACAGCCCTCTTGGTCCCAAGCGGCTTTGTCGAAACCGTGCATGCGGCTTTCGATGCCGGCTTCGTCCTGCCGATCGACTTGGTCGACAATGGTGCGCTCAGCCCGGATAGCGCCGGCCTGCTGGCTGGGTTGACCCTGCCGTCGTTGCTCGAAACATTGAAGCCCGTCTTCGACGACGCGGACCCGGAGGCGACCGATCGGGCATTCCACGCCGCCGTTGCGATCGCCAGCAATTTCGTCGAAGCGAAGATTGCCGGACTCCATGCGAAACTGCGTGCCGAAACTCTGGTGCTGCAGGCGATTGCGTCCGCCGGCGAGAGCCGTGTTCTCGAACTGCCGATGGGCATGCCGTTTCGTTCGGCGATCGTGAAGGCGGGTGCCGATCATCTCCTGTTCGTGGTCCATCCGCGCGAGGCCGACTGGTGCCTTACGGGAATTCGCCGCGCGGAGGAAGGATTCGAACTGCGAGCCGATCTTCCGGTGGGCTGGGCTGGATTGAGCGGCCGCGACCTGGAAATGGCGACCGGTATTGAGGGCGCAAGTTTCTGCCACAACGGCCGATTTATCGCCGCCGCCAAAACGCGAGAGGCAGCGCTCGCTCTCGCCATGTTGGCGGTGAATGACGCGGAGCAAGGAGCCGGTTGACCATCGGCTTGAGGCCGAGCGCAATCGCCGTTTCACGGGGCGACTCCGGCCTGAGCATCGAGCGGATCGGCATACGGAAGCCACTCATTTTGCAACCAGAACCGGGTTGCTCCTGAATTCGCGCGCTGTTCAGATCGACTGAAAATACTTACAGCTGAAATTATTTGGGGATGATCCCGCGTCACCGTTGCTCCCATGAGCATGCATTGGCACGATCACGACACCAAAAAGGAGGCTTGTCATGCGCTTATCCGCCCCGCCGATGTCGAAAGAACGACTTGCGCAGTTGCTCGCTGGTTTTTTGCCGGATACCAAGCAGCAAGTGGGCCAAACCGGTATGCGGAGCCAGGACGGTGGAAAAGTGATATGTGAGGAAGCCTCGCCCGGCGGAACTAATTCGCAGTAGCTTGAGATCGCGCTCGAAGCGTTGGTAGGGAAACGTGCGGACGCGGTAGAAAGGGCGCATCGAGGTGATAGTCAACAGTTTGGCCCATCCGGCAGGCCGTAAACCGCGGCGGGCTGGCTCACACCCTTCAGCGTGAAAATCCCGAGCCGTTCAAATCCGTCTTGGACCTGCGAAGCGAATAGTTCGGAGGCCAACACGCTGCGTTGGACCGTATCGCACAACTTTTCCATCCGGGCCGCCTCGTTGACAGCTCTGCCGATTGCCGTGAAATCAAGTCTGCGGGCAGCTCCGACGTTTCCGTAGAATACGTCTCCGATATGCAGAACGATATCGACGAGGAGCTGTGGTTCCTCGGAAACCATGCGTGCCCGGTTGACCGCCGCATTCGCCTCGATTGCCATCTTCGCCGCGGACAGGGCCCTTTCACACGCGTTGGCCGGATCTTCAATATCGGTCGGGAAGATTGCAAGCAGGCTATCGCCCATGAATTTGAGGATCTCACCGCCGAATTGCTCGACTGGCCCGCCGATCGCATCGAAATGCTCGTTCAGCCAACCGACGATACGCTCGGGCGGAAAACCTTCATTTAGCACCGTAAAGTTCTTCAGGTCCGCAAGCAGGATAGCGGCATGGATGGCATCACCATTGCCGCGCCGTGTCTGGCCGCTGAGAATGTGGCCGCTCGTGCGGGCTCCGGTATAAACGGCGAGCATGTCGGTCGCCACACGCATCGCCGCGATGCGGCAGCAGGCGAGGGCGAGAGCCGGTAGAAATTCATTCAGGGCGGCAATCTGGCCGTCGGAGAACCCCTCCGGGTTATCGACGGCCAAGGAGAAGCCGATACCGCCCAGTGCGGTTCCCCCGGGAAACCGGGCAAGTTTTACCAGGTAATCGGTTGCCCCAAGATCGGAGAGTTCGTTTAGCAGCGGGAACCCGGCTGCGTCACCGCCGGGCGGCAGTCTCCAACGCCCAACATCGAGCTCTCGTGAAAGAAGATATGAAATAGGCGAGCGGCGAAACATCGCGTCACCCGCTTCGCCGTGCTCTTGTATTTCGAGAGAGATGCTCGACGACCGCGACCAGGAAATAGAAGAGCCCTTTTGAAGTGGATCGATGGACGGCATGGCTATGGACGCCCTAACGAGTGGATAGCCGAGCCTGGTCAGCCGTTCTGAAACTCCGGTCAGGATCTCTTCGATGCTGTCGCTGGTCAGGCCCATGGCTATGATCCAGTCGACCAACTCCCGCGTCTGCGTCACTTCGTAAGCTCCTCCGAACGGCAAAGTTTGAGAAGATCGTCGACCGAGTTTGGTGCTCCGGTCCAAATCAATGGCAGCCTAGCATGGAAACTGGCGAAAGTACCTTGTGTGCGCACCAGCAGGGTGGGGGCATGAACAAGATCCGCCAATAGGCGCGCGGGTGCAGGTAGTCGTCGACGTGTGGGATGCTGCCGAAGAGCTGCGGGGGTAGGTGCCAACCGTCAGCATATCATTGAAATGCCTGCTGGCAGAAACAAGTGTGGCAAAGTGGCGACACGTGTCTATCACTAAGCAAAAAGCCGTAATTTCCTAAGAATAGTCCATAGTTTTCTAAAATACCGCCGCCTCGAATGCAGCCATCCTCGCCGTGGTAACCATTCGGTGCGCTATGGACATTCAATTCTCAGGTTTTGAAATTTTTGCTCCGAAAATAGAGATGGCCTGGACTGTCCTGCAACGGCCAAATGCCCGCCGCCCCCGTGCGGGGACGGAGCTCCCTTCCGATCACACGCATGCTGGACTGCATCCCGCTCCGCCGCCGACGCCGCCCGGAGACACGGATATCACTGCAGATCGAAAGCCAGGCATCTGGATGGGACGCGAACACCAAGAATTGCGAAATTTCACCGACGGCGCAAGCTTGGATACCGACCAAAGCGTGAAGCGCTTTGCCCGGTTTCCAGCATGCCGGCAACGCCAGGGGAGATCAGGATCAGATCCGACGAGACTTGCATCCGATGATGGATTTTCGCCGCAGGCATGAAACGCGCCCGAGGCATCGGTCATCCATGACTTGTGTGTAGTGCCATATAGCCAGCCTTAGGAATTCGGCAAAGCCGATGCTTCAATTGATCGGGAGAGTCGCATGAACACTGAAAAGATCATAATCTTTGACACCACTCTGCGTGACGGCGAGCAAAGCCCCGGCATCAACCTCGACGCCGGGGAAAAGGTCGAGATCGCGCTTATGCTCGAAGGGCTGAAAGTCGACGTGATCGAGGCCGGCTTTGCCGTCTCCAGTCCAGGCGAGTTCGACGCGATCAAGGCCGTGGCGGATGTCGTGAAGGACAGCACGATTTGCAGCCTGAGCCGCGCGGTCGAGCGCGATATCGATCTGACGGCGGAGGCTGTTTCCGGTGCGGCATCGTCCCGTATCCATATCGTGCTGGCGACCTCACCCATTCACATGAAATACAAGTTGCAAATGACACCGGAAAACGTGCTCGAACATGCCGTTCGCGCGGTGGCCCACGCGCGACGTTATTCCGAGGATATCGAGTTTTCCTGCGAGGACGCGAGCCGATCGGAGCCCGAATTTCTTGCCCGTTTCGTGGAACAGGTGATCAAAGCCGGCGCGACCACGGTCAGCCTGCCTGATACGGTCGGCTACGCCACGCCTTACGAATACGGCAAGCTATTCACCTATCTGCGCGATGTCGTGCCCAACGCTGACAAGGCCGTATTCTCCGCGCATTGTCACAATGATCTGGGCATGGCTGTTTCCAACTCGCTCGAAGCGACTCGGCAGGGCGCGCGCCAGATCGAATGCACGATCAACGGTATCGGTGAGCGAGCGGGCAATGCGTCGCTTGAGGAGATCGTCATGGCGCTGCATACACGCGAGGATTTTTTCCGATGTCAAACCTCCGTTGAAACCCGGCGTTTGACGGCCGCATCCAGGCTCGTCTCGGAGATCACGGGTTTCGTTGTGCAGCCTAACAAAGCGATCGTCGGCAGGAATGCCTTCTCGCATCAGTCCGGCATTCACCAGGATGGCATGTTGAAGAACCCGTTGACCTATCAGATCATGACGGCGGCGGAGGTCGGTGCAGACGAGTATCGGCTGGTGCTCGGAAAGAATTCGGGCCGCAACGGTTTTCGCATGTGCATGCGCTCGCTGGGCGTCGAGTTCGGTTCCGATGCCGATCTCGATCGCGCTTTCTCCCGTTTCAAGGATATCGCCGATCAAAAGGCATCGCTTTGCGATGAGGACCTTCTGGCGACGGTTGTCGGTATGGAAGCCCTCTCCAGGGAAAGCCACATCGCCTAGTTCTGCTTCCAGAACGTCTAAACGGGATCGGCCATGTGCCGGAACCGCGCTTGCCGCGGACCTCGGCCGGCCCGGGGGAACCGCGCGTCAATAGTTTGCAGCATTCGGGAACGATGGTCACAGCGGAGAAGCGAGAAAATGACGATGGATCTTGCAGTCGAAACGGCGGGCGACATTCGGATAGCCAAGCCGAGAGCAGTGCCAAAAACAGGATATGAATTCCTGATCGATACGCTTGCGACCTGGAATGTGCGTCACTATGCCGGGGTCACGGGAGGAGGGGTCATCCATTTGCTCAAACACATCGAGCCAATGGTCTCTGCCGACGACGGTGCCGAGTTCCCGGTTTTCTTCAATATCGGAGAGTATGTCGCCGGCTTTATTCCGTTGGGATACTATCTGGCGAGCGGGAAAATCGGTGCGGCTATTGCGACAACGGGAGCCGCAACGCGGCTGCTGACCTGCGGCCTGAGTGATGCGAAATTGCACAATATTCCGGCAATCTATCTCATTCCTCTCAGCCCTGCGGATACGCGATACCGAGCGCCGCTGCAAGATACGAGCCCGGAAGGCGCGGACGTCGTGGCTCAGATGATGGCCGAGCTGCCATCAGGCACATTCGTCCTGAATGATCCGGAACGTATCGGAGAGCAACTCGAGCAGGCCCGCAAACATCTCGATCAGGGCTCGCCTATCGCACTTCTGATGCCGCCGGAGGCGCTCGGAAAGATGGTGCCTGAGCCGGTCCATACGCCTCGGCGTGGTGACTACCCCCATAAACCGAACAAGATCGACCATGGGGCGCTCGCCCATTTTCTGGCCGAATTCCCGCGGCAATCGGCTGGGCGCCGGGTGATCGTGCTCGCTGGAGAAGAGGCGGCCATGTATCCGTATATGCCTGTTCTCACCACACGTTTGTGCAAGGCATTACAGGCACCGATCGTCTGGAGCATAAACGGGGCGAATGCGGTGGCGCGCAACAATGTCTTCGGTTTCGGCTATCTGGGATTTGGCGGTAATGATCGCGCAATGCAGCTCTGGAGAAGCCTTGGCCCTGACGATATTGTCATCACTCTCGGATTTTGCCCTGACGAATATACGCTTAATTTTTCGGACATACCTGCCCATACGACATGGAATTTCACCAATCTGGCCGCCCCTTATGGCAGCGTTGGAGGCGAATTTCGGCATCGCGTACGAGGCGAATATTTCGATGTTCGAGGACCGATCGATCAGGTTCTGAGCGAAGCGATCGGTCGGCTCGAGGACCTTCAGCTGCCGCGCCCTCCGGCACCGGCTTTCGTGGCCGATCTTAATGATCGCGAGATCATGCCGCCACGTCCCGGCACAATCGATATCGCCCGATTTTATCAGGAGCTCGATCGTCATTGGCGGCCGGGAAGCGTCGCATTCGATGATGTGTGCCTTGCCTACAAGGATCGTCAGTATGTCACGCAGCGCCCGCATCCGGACGTCCGCTTCCATTCGCTCTATCGCGGTTCGGCAATGGGCGGAGCATTCGGCGTGGCAATCGGCGCTAAGCTCGCGAAACCGGACGCGACGGTCTTCGCTTTTACGGGTGATGGCTGCTTCCGGCTGATTGCCGGTTGCCTGGCCGAAGCCCGATCATTGGGGCTCGTCCTGTTCGTGCTGGACAACGGCGCGCTTGGCATCATGGTGCAGGGCCTGCCCGTGGTCATTCCCGACTATTCGTCCGATCGCTACCACAGCGATCTGCACCGCATCGACTTTGGATCGATGGCGCGCGCATGCGGTTGGGAAAGCCGCAAGCTGGCGCCGGATCTTAGCAACCTGGCCGAGATCATGCGCGAGAGCTACGGCCCTGGTCGCTCATCCATCCTGGTCGAGGTGCCCGTCGACGCAGAGCAGGTGGTGGGACAAAACCCGCGGGCCAACAACCTGTAGTCCCCAAGCGGTCGATGCCAGATCAATGCAATGGTGTCGAAGGCGTCATCTCCATGTCACCGATGACCGTATCGAAATAGTTGTCGGCGATTTCGAGCAGAGCTTCCGCTATGCACTGAGGTTCCGATCCATCTTGCAGGAGATCCTGCACGGCCGCATCGATTGTCCGCTGGAGTTGCTCGTGGCATTGCTGCTTCGATTGATCCGCAAAACCGATCAGCCATTGCTTAGCTGGCATGACGATGCTCTCCTCCATGACGACAGACGTCCATATTTATCGACAAGGTATAGCGCGGGTGAGCGCAGGCAACCGCTGCAAGGCTATTTTTCAAGCGAAGTACCATCATTTGCTCGCCGTTACGAATGAGCAATTCTCCTATTCTAGGAATGGTTGTAGCGCTTGGGAGCGGCCGCCGTGCATTTCAATAAGCCTCGCGGCAGTGGTCACGTACCCACATATGTGCTAATGTGGGTCTTGAGGAGCACGCTAGATGAGCCGTTTAACGATCGACATGACAGACCAGCAACATCAAAGCCTAAAGGCGATGGCCGCTTTGCAGGGTAAGACAATCAAACAGTATGCACTTGAGCGTCTCTTTCCCGGGGATATAGATGGAGATCGAGCCTGGGAGGAGTTAAAGATGTTGATGAATACGCGCATCAATGATGGGCTCGCCGGAAAACTGTCGACTAAAACCGTAGGTGACATCCTCGATGAGGAAATTGCCGAGGATCGTGCTTGACGGCTTACATTCTTACCGCGGATGCAGAATCGGATCTGCGATCTGTAATCCGCTACACGCATGCGCAATGGGGTGCCGCTCAGGTGCGCTGGTACATCGCGGCTTTGGAGCGAGGTTTTGCGAATTTTGCCGAGGGTAAGGGTCCTTTTAAGGATATGAGTGCGCTTTATCCGGCATTGTGAATGGCGCGATGTGAACACTACTATGTCTTTTGTCTGCTTCGCGAAGATGCGCCTGCACTGATCGTGGCGATTTTTCATGAACGAATGGATTTGATGAAGCGATTGGCTAGCCGTCTGAACGAATGATCTTTGGGCGAAGGCGAGATGTCTTGCAGATGGTGGAGGTGGTCGGATAGGATCACGCATCAAGCCCAGTCGTTGTCCGATCGATCTACGCACCGTCGTCGCGATCCCGTTACATATGCAAGCCACGTGCGCGCCGATGTGTTGAAATTGCTGGCGCCTCCGGTTGGCGTCCGCGGGCGTGTCGCATTGAATGGATCAGCGCCGAATCGAAATATGGTAGGCGGCGGGATGTATATACCCGCAAAGTCACCGCCCCCGCGGTGAGTTCACCTGGAAGTGCCCGTAAAAAATCCCGCTGAAAACCATCGCTGCCGGAAATCGCCCCGCTGATTTTGGCAACAAAGCCATCTACATCGGACTAAAGTCTGGTTTGTGATCGGACCTAGGGCCGAGGACGCAATCTTTGGTCCTAATGCCATGGATTGCCCCGACCTTTGCGCCAGTTGTTTCCCGCGAGGGAAGCGGCGGGATATTCGGCCGCTGTCGTAGTGCATGCGGAGAGATCGATGAATATGAACGGCGCCCGTGAAAGCGGCACCCCAGCCCCGGCATTCACCAATGCTTCCGTCGGTAGCTGTATCATCTGCTTCGTCGCCAAGGGTGGCAATGGCTGTGGAAGCTAAGCGAAGGACCACCGTTGCGGTCGTCGTACCGATGTTCAACGCCGAACGAACGATCGGTGCGACCCTGGCCAGCATCTGTCGCCAGACGCATCAGGAGCTCGATATCATCATTGTCGATGATGGTTCTTCGGATCGATCATTATCGATCGTGGCTGAATATGCGAGGCAGGATCGGCGAATTCGGATCCTTCGGCAGGCCAATAGTGGTGTCGCCGTCGCGCGTAACAACGGTGCGGCCGCGACCGATGCCGAATTTCTCGCATTTATCGATGCCGACGATTTATGGGCTCCGTCAAAGATCGCACTTCAGTGGCAAGCGCTTGACGTGGGCGGGCCGTCTGTGGGATTGGCCTATTGCTGGTATGCGCTCATCGACGAACATAGCCGCGTGTTTTCGCTGCATAACCGGCCAAGCCATGAAGGACACGTGCTTCAGCGCATGTGCAGAAACAATTTCGTCGGCAACGGCAGTTCGATGCTCATGCGTCGTTCCGCCTTCGAAGACGCCGGGCAGTTCGACCCATCCTTAAGGGCACGCAACGCGCAGGGTTGCGAGGATCTTCTGATCTGCCTCAGAATTGCGGAGAATTACGAATTCCGCGTCATACAGCAGCACTTGATCGGCTACCGCATGACGAACACGAACATGTCGAGCGACGTCAGGCGGATGCTCTCTTCATGCGAAATCGTCCTCGCCGAGTATCGTGAAAAATATCCTCAGTATGGTAGCGATCTCGATGCCCATCTGGTCGATATGATCCATTGGCTGGTCGTCAGAGCTTTTGTCAGCGGTCGCTTTTTCGATGGTTGTGATCTGTTTCGGCGATTTCTGGCATTGGAGCCACGTCAGGCGATTTCGAGCCTGCCAAACATATTGGACGTATATTGCCGTGCCAGGCTGGTTCCCGATTGGCTCAAGGCTCGGCTGAGGGGATTGCAAAGAAACGCGGAGTTGCGGCCGCTCTATCTGGAGACGGTCCCGTGAGGCCGGGCGGTTCGTTTCTCACGCGCCTGCAACGGCTCTTCCGCCTGGCGGAGGCGCCTGCCTGGGCAGGACCGACCATCATCGGGCTCGGCCTGGCCGCCGCGGTTCTCGAGGGGGCAGGCCTCTTTCTCTTCATTCCCCTCATTCAGAGTCTCGGTGCCGTAGCGGCGCAGCAGGGAGAATGGCAGCGAATTTTCGACCGGCTGCTCGCGGCCGTTCCACAGAGCCATTTGACGGCATTCCTGGTGGGCGTGTTGTGCGTCAGTATCCTTCTGAAGAACGCCGTCCATCTCGTCAATATCTGGGTGACCCGGTATATCGACGGTCTCGTTGCGCATCGGCTAAGAGCAAGGGTCTTCGATCAGACGATAAGCTCGTGCATCGACTACCGGGTGGAAAACAAACGCTCCGATATCATCACGACGATCGCCAACAACACCTGGAAAGTCAGTCAGGCCTTGAGCCTCGCTTACCGTTTGATGATCTGCTTCTGCACCTTCGCCGTCTTCATGCTGTTGATGCTGCTGATTTCGGTCCGGCTGACCTTCTTCTCGATGATGTTTCTGCTCATGGGCGCCATGGCCATTCGCCTGGCCACTCGGCGCGCGGACGAGACCGGCAAGGCCGTTGTCGAGGAAAACAAGCAGTTCGGCCTGAGGATGTGGGAGAGCATCAACGCTCTGCAATTGATCCGCGCCTTCGCCCAGGAGGACTACGAACGTAACCGCTTCCGGGAGACTTCCGACAATGTGCGGCGACGCCTTCTGAAGCTCGATATGCTGTGGGCGACACCGGGACCCGTCTCGGAAATCTCGATTACGATCCTGATCGGTGCGCTCGTTCTTGTCGCTCAATCGGTAGGATTGGGCATTGCCGCACTGGCCGCGTTTCTCTCGCTGCTATATCGTCTGCAAGGCCCAACGCGCGAGTTGCTGCAATCAAAGATCGCGCTCGATGGGCTCGCCGGCAGCATCGACGATGTCGACGACTTCCTCCGCACGACGGAGAAGCCTTTTCTCTCGCAGGGGCACGTGCAGGCGCCCGCCTTCAGGAAAGCCGTCGAATTTCGCAACGTCTCCTTCCGTTATGCGCCTGGTCAGCCGCTTGCGCTGGAGGATGTCTCCTTCAGCATTCCTGCCGGCAAAACAACTGCGATCGTCGGCGAATCGGGGGCCGGCAAGTCCACGGTGATGGCGCTGCTCTTTCGCTTCATGGATCCGACATCCGGTGCGATCGTGGCAGACGGCATGCCTCTTTCCGAATTCGATCTCCGCAGCTGGCGCAAGCGCCTGTCGCTGATGTCGCAGGAGGTCCATCTCTTCAACGACACGATTGCAGCCAACATCGCCTATGGCGATCTGGAGGCCGGGCCCGCCGAGATCCGCAAGGCTGCCGAAATCGCCAAGGCGGACGATTTCATCCGCCTGCTTCCGGATGGCTACGGCACACGGATCGGCGATCAGGGAATGCGCCTGTCGGGCGGGCAAAGGCAGCGCGTGGCCCTTGCGCGAACGATCCTTCGAAATCCCGATATTCTGCTCCTGGACGAGGCGACGAACGCGCTCGACGCCGAAACCGAACAGGCGTTTCAGCTGGCGCTCGACGAGTACTCACACAACCGCACCGTTGTCGTGATCGCTCACCGGCTCTCGACCGTTCTGGCCGCCGATCAGATCATCGTCATGACGAAGGGCCGTGTGGTCGAGGCTGGTTCGCCGGATGAGCTCTTCAAGCGGCAGGGACATTTTTCCAGGCTCCACGAATTTCAGCACGGTCGCCGCGGCGGGCGGGAGTTGGGTGATGAGTTACAAGCTTATTGATATCGAGTTGTCGAAGCCCCTGGCGCCGATCGAACTCTCGGCTGAGCAGACCGGTGTCGGCTTGATCGCGCGATGGCAAGGCCGGCTGATCGCATTTGAAATGATCGAGCGACCCGCCGGCTCCATGCTGCCGGCCGAGAGCCTGAAATCCCTTGCCGATGAGCGATTTGCGGAACGCATCCTCGTCGCGAAGTTGGAGGAGGAGCTGAGGGCGCGCTTGCCGGCGAGCGAGACGACGCTGCCCAGTCTCAGCATCGCGATCTGCACCAAGGATCGTGCGCAGCGCCTCTCCCGATTGCTGCGGTCGCTCGATCAGGTTCGGGATGGATCTCCTTTCCAGTTCGTCGAAATCATCGTGGTCGACAATGCCTCGGTGGATGCGGCCACGCGCGAAGCCGCCGAGAGTTTCCGCGATATCCGCTACGTTTTCGAACCGAAGGCTGGGTTGGATTTCGCCCGAAACGCCGCCCTTCATGCGGCTTGGGGCGACATTATCGCCTATCTGGACGATGATGTCGTGGTGGACCGCAATTGGCTTGCAGGCCTTGCCAAGGCGTGCCGCGACAACCCTGGCGTCGGCGGTTTCACCGGCCTCGTGCTGCCGTTTCGTCTCGACACCGAGGCGCAGGTCTTTTTCGAGCGACGCGGAGGGTTCGGTCGCGGCTTTGCGCGGCGGGAGTTTCACAAGGCGCGCTTTGACAATCCGCTCCATCCCGTTGGCGCCGGCATTCTCGGCGCCGGCTGCAACATGGCCTTCGACCGCGCGTTGCTGATCGAGCTCGGCGGTTTCGACGAGGCGCTCGATACGGGCGCGCCGCTGCCCGGAGGCGGGGATCTCGATATCTTTTACCGCGTCCTGCGCTCCGGACGCCCGATGATTTATGAGCCGGAATATGCGGTTTATCACGAGCACCGCGAAACCATTCCGCAGCTCAGGCGGCAATACTGGACCTGGGGTCTTGGCATGATGGCCTTTCTCGTCAAGAGCTATCGCACCGATAGCGCGATGCGAGCGCGCCATCGCGCCATGGTCCGCTGGTGGTTCTTCGACCAGTTGAAGGCGCTTGCCCGCGCTGCGCGGCGGCTGCGTGGGCATGAGCTGCGTTTCGGTATCGCGGAGCTGTGGGGCGGAATCTACGGCCTTGCCGGTGAATACGATCGCTCGCGCGCCCGTATCAGGTCGATCCGGGAGCGCAATTCATGACGACAGAACGTTTTGAGGTGAGGCATGTCGATCTTGCCGCTGCGGATATCGGCGGCGCTCGTGCGCCCGCATTGTCGATCTTCTGGTGGAAGGACCTGCCGCTCGGGGCACGGGCATCCCTGGAGGACGAGCTACCTCACGGTGCCTCTCAATTGCGCCAGCTTGCTGCCGAACATGCGGCCGCACAACTCCAAGCGCGCAGCGTCGGGCTGGGCGCGCCGTTGCGTGCCACCTATGAAGGACAGCCCAAGCCCGCGCTCTCGCTGGAGACCGCGCTTGAATCGGAAAATCTGGTAGAGACGCTCGATGCGATCGCAATTCCATCCTCGGCTTCGGCGCGGGATGTCTCCGTGATCGTCTGCACCCGTGATCGTGGTCCGGCCCTGAGCAAATGTCTGGCCAGCCTCGCAGCGCAACGCAGCGCTCCGGGCGAGGTCGTCATCGTCGACAATTCCGAAGACGGGAACGCCAGGGACATCTGCAGGCAATTCCCCGATTTTCGCTATGTCCACGAGCCCCATGCCGGTCTAAGTCGAGCCCGGAACACTGGGATTCAAGCGAGCCAGTTTGATATCGTCGCTTTCACCGATGACGACGTCGAAGCCCATCCGGGCTGGACCGCGGAGATCGCGCGTGCCTTTGCGCAACGGAATGTCGTCGACGCGTTCACCGGTCTTGTGCTGCCGGCGCGTCTCGATACGGCGGCGCAATGCTCCTTTCAGTTCACCATGGGCGGCTTTGGCTCCACCTTTGTGCCGCTCACCTTCGACAGGCGTTTCTTTGAGGAGACGCGGCCGAGCGGAGCCCATGTCTGGAAGATCGGCGCCGGTGCCAACATGGCCTTTCGACGCTGCGTATTCGAGCGGGTTGGCCTCTTTGACGAACGCCTTGGCGCGGGGGCGGCGGGATGCTCTGAGGATTCGGAGCTTTGGTACCGACTGTTGGCGGCCGGCGGCGTATGCCTCTACGAACCCCGGGCCGTTGTCTTCCACCACCATCGTAGCGACTGGCCCGGCCTCAAGCGGCAGATCAAAGCCTATATGAAGGGCCATGTCGCAGCCCTTGTGACGCAATACGATAATTTCGGCGATCGCGGAAACATCGTGCGCATCGGCAAGCAGCTGCCGGTCTATTTTGCCAAGACCTTCGTCAAGGCGCTTTTCGAAGGGCCTCCGGGCAGGCGCGGAATTTTGGCGGCCGAAGTAGAGGGCTGGCTCGCCGGCCTGCAGTTTCTCCTGCGCTTCGGCTGGAGAATGCGGCGAACCCCGATGGGGACCGCTGCTAAGGCTGAAAAGGGAATATCGCGATGATCAAGAAAGCAGCGCTTGGCCAGTTTCTGTCCGGAAACCCTTATCCGAACGGCTTGACGGATGGTCTGTTTTATCGCGAAAAGATGCGCGCCATCCATCGGGTGGCGCCGGCGGAAACCGGAGGCACCGGACGGGTGCTGGAAATCGGCGGCGGTCGCAGCGGTCTTGCCAGCATCCTTTATCCGCAAGCCGAAATCGTCACGCTCGATATCGACCCTGAACTGGCCGACCATCAGCCGTCCTGGGCGAAATCGACCTTCATTTGCGGCGACGCCTGCTCGCTGCCAATGGATGACGACAGTTTCGATATCGTCACCATGTTCGACGTGCTGGAGCACATCGAGGACGACCGCCGCGCAGCGCAGGAGGCGCTGCGGGTGGTACGGCCGGGCGGATATGTCCTGATCTCCACCCCCGAGATCAATTGGCATTATCCCTATTTCAGCGTCATGAAACGCCATTGTCCGCATGAAAGCGAACTGATGCGCGAATGGGGCCATGTCAGGCGGGGATACCGGGACCCGGAACTCGCGGCCCTTTTCGACAGACGCCCGGAACGGCGCGCCACCTTCATCAACGCCGCCACCGCGTTTTTCCACGACGTTTCGTTTTCCCGCATCGGACGCCGTCGTCGCAAGGTCCTCTATGCGCTGGCCGCGCCCGTGACCTTTCTCGGTTACTTGATGCACCGGCCATCCACGCGTGGCACCGAGACGGCCTTTGCCTGGCGCAAATGAGAGGCGACCAGACGTCAAAGGTGATCGCGCTTTTCCCATGGGGAGACGTCATCGAAGAATTTCTCGATCCGATCGGGCTTGAACTTCAGGATTTCGTCGAGCGGATGACGGGAGGCTGGCTGTTCGGCTATGCGGCGGCACTGGGTTCGGCCGGCCACAAGCCGATCATCGTCTGTGCATCGGAGCGAGTGAACAGGATTGAGTGCTATGAGCACCCCGGCCCGGGCACGCCGATCTGGGTCGCACCGGCAAAGCGGCCACGCCAGGGCCATTCCCCTGCCGCCTATAGCCTGCGGCGCTGGTCTGCAACGCCGCTTTCAGCCTTCCGCGAGATTCTTTGCCGCTCCAAATGCGATCTGCTGCTTGCCCAAGAGTATGAATATACGCGCTTCGATGCGCTGGCATGGCTGGCACGAGGCTTGGACCTCCCACTCTATGCCACCTTTCAGGGAGGGGATCGCACGCTGTCCTGGGTCGAGGCCGCTGCAAGACGGCTTTCGCTGCGCGCGTGCCGCGGCCTGATCGTTGCGTCTTCCGCGGAGCGTGAGCGTCTTGCCAGGGCCTATCCACGCATTGCTCCCAATATAGCGAATATCCCCAATCCGCTGGCTACCCAGGAATGGTACGCGATGGATCGCGGCGAGGCGCGAGCAAATCTTGGCCTGCCGCGGGATTGCTTCATCGTCGTCAATCATGGGCGCATCGATATCCGCCGCAAGGGGCTCGATGTGCTTCTCAAGGCCTGGGAACGCTTCGCCGGTGTTTCTGCGTGCCGATTGGTGATCATTGGCTCGGGTCAGGACAATGATGCTTTCGCCAAACTCGTTCGCGCAAGCGAACTGGCGAACGTGCAATGGTTGTCCGGCTACATGACGGACCGAACCTTGATCCGCCGCTGGCTATCGGCCGCGGACGTCTATGTAACGGCTTCCCGTATCGAGGGCATGCCGGTCGCGCCATTGGAAGCCATGGCCTGCGGCCTTCCCGTCATCGCTTCGGATGCACAAGGCCTGCCGGACATTCTCATCGACGGCGAGGCCTCGGGCGGCCTGATGGTCGCGCAGGAACAGCCCGACGAAATCGCGTCGGCCTTGGCGAGATTGAAAGATGATGAAGCTCTTCGCGCGCGATTGGGTGCCGCCGCCCGACGGCGGGTGATGGAAAAATTTTCGATAGAAGCGGTTGGCGCCGCTCTCGACGAGTTTCTGACAACGGCACGCAGGTAAGGATCACATCCGGTCGCGATACCAGGCGAGCGCCGTCTCGATAATCCTTTCGATGCTGGAATGCCTGGGCACCCATCCAAGCTCTCGCTCGGCCTTATCGGCCGCAGCCACAAGAGCCGGTGGGTCGCCGGCCCTGCGGGGACCATAGGCGACCGGAAGGCTGCGTCCACAAATGCGGCTGACGGCATCGACCAATTCCCTAACGGTCGTTCCGTTGCCGGTGCCGAGGTTGTAGATGTGTACACCCTCATCCCGCAACAGCTTCTCTCCACCAAGGACATGAGCCTGCGCGAGATCGCTGACGTGGATGTAGTCGCGGATGGCCGTTCCGTCGCGCGTGTCGAAATCGGTGCCGTTCATGGTGAAGGTTCGGCCCGGTCTGATCGCCGCTTCTATGGCGAGCGGCACGACATGCGTCTCGGGCTCGTGCCGTTCACCGATCTCGCCATCGGGATCGCAGCCGGCCGCATTGAAATATCGCAGCATCACCGCGTTGAGGCCGTGGGCGCGCGAGAAATCCTCCACTATCCGCTCGATCATGAACTTCGACCATCCATAGGGATTGATCGGCCACTGCGGATGGGTCTCGTCAATCGGGGTGCGGCTCGGAATGCCATAGGATGCGCAGGTGCTTGAAAAGATCAGCCTGTTGACGCCCGCTTTGAGCATTTCCTCGATGAGAACCAGCGTCCCGAATGTGTTGTTCCGATAGTAGAGTTCGGGAAACTCGACGGATTCGCCGACATAGGCATAGGCCGCGAAATGGGCGACCACATCCGGACGGTATTGGCGTAACGTCGCCGCCACCGCCTCGGCGTCGGCAATGTCGCCCTCGACCAGCGGCCCCCATTTCACGGCGTCACGCCAGCCGCGGGAGAGATTGTCGTAGGTGACAACCGACCATCCAGCCTTTGCGAAGGCCTTGCAGCAATGCGATCCGATATAGCCGGCTCCGCCGGTGACAAGGACCGTCTTCATTCGGCGGCGATCGCGTGCGAACGGCCAGACGAAAGCAGTTCCTCGAAATAGGCGATCGTTTTGCCAAGCCCGGCTTTCAACTGAACCTTCGGTTTCCAGCCGAGTTCGCGCGACGCGACCCCGATATCCGGCTGCCGTTGCCTGGGATCATCGGCCGGCAGTGGCAGGTATTTTATCGCCGAGCGGCTGCCGGTCAGTTCTATCGCGAGATTGGCAAGTTCCAGCATCGTAAACTCCGCCGGGTTGCCGAGATTGATCGGGCCTGTGATCTCGTCCTTTGTTCCCATCAGGCGAACCAGGCCATCGATAAGATCGTCGACATAGCAGAACGAGCGCGTCTGCTGGCCGCTGCCATAGACCGTTATCGGCTTGTTCTGCAGCGCCTGCACGATGAAGTTGGAGACGACGCGGCCGTCATCGGGACGCATCCTTGGGCCATAGGTGTTGAAGATGCGCGCCACCTTGATCCGTAGCCGGTGTTGACGCCAGTAATCGAAGAACAGGGTCTCCGCGCAGCGCTTGCCCTCGTCGTAGCAGGAGCGCGGGCCTATCGGGTTCACCCGGCCCCAATACTCCTCCTGTTGGGGATGGATCTCGGGATCGCCATAGACTTCGGATGTCGAGGCCTGGAGGATCTTGGCGCCGACCCGCTTGGCGAGGCCAAGCATGTTGATCGCGCCGTGGACGCTGGTCTTGGTGGTCTGCACCGGATCGAACTGATAGTGAACCGGGCTCGCGGGACAGGCGAGATTGTAGATCTCGTCGACCTCCACATAAAGGGGAAAGGTAATGTCGTGGCGGACGATTTCGAAAGATCTGCTATCGAGCAGATGCGAGACATTGCTTTTCCGTCCTGTAAAAAAATTATCGACGCAGATAACCTCGTGTTTTTCCCGCAAAAGCCGTTCGCATAGGAAGGAGCCGAGAAAACCTGCGCCGCCGGTAACTAGGATTCGCTTTGTTTGCTGCATGACGGTTATCTCGCCACTGGTGGCGTGATATCGCCGCCGTCGGAAACTATGTCGGATGCCGGGGCTGGGATGCCGCTTTCAAGGACGCCGTTGATATTCATCGACCTTCTCCGCATGCATTACGACAGCGGCCGGGTATCCGACCGCTTCCATCGCCGGAAACAACTGGCGCAAAGGCCCGGGCGATCCATGGCATTAGGACCAAAGATTGCATCTTCGGGCCTAGGTCCTGTCGTGGATTGGACTTTAGTCCGATGGAAGCCGAAAGCCTTCCGGACGGCAGCATGGCGGGCATCGCGTCCTGGCTGCCAATGATCGATTGATCGGCCCTGGATTGGCTGACATAGTGCCGCCGCTATCCGACCATGCCACGCGAAGACCTATCAATGACCGACTCCGCTGCTAATTCCTTTTCGCCCGTTTCCGCTCGCCCGTTGGCGAAGATCAGCCTGAAATGGGGCATGGTCGAGGAGCCTTCGCTCTCCATCCTGGAGAAGTTCCAGCTCCTGCGGGATCTCGGCTATGACGGGGTCGAGCTCGATGCGCCCAATGACCTGCCGCTCGACGAAGTTCTGAATGCCCGCGACAAGACTGGGCTCGCTATCCCCGGCTTCGTCAATGCGGTGCACTGGAAGCGTCCGCTGACGGATCCCGATCCATCGGCACGCCAGGCTTGTGTCGATTCGATGATCAAGGCTCTGCATGATGCGAAGCTCTATGGCGCGACGACGGTGCTGCTCGTTCCCGGCATTGTCAATGCGGGCACCAGTTACAAGACCGCTTACGCGAGAGCTCGCGAGGAAATCGCCAGGATCCTGCCCGCCGCGGAAGAGAGTGGCGTATCGATCGCGCTCGAAAACGTGTGGAACGACTTTCTGCTAAGCCCCCTTGAGGCGGCGGATTTCATCGATCGCTTCCGCCATCCGAAGCTCGGCTGGTATTTCGATGTCGGCAATGTACTTCGCTACGGCCGGCCGACCCATTGGATCGAGGCGCTCGGCAAACGCATCCTGAAAATCGACATCAAGGAATACAGCCTGGAAAAGATGAACAGCGAAGGCCCATGGAAGGGCTTCGATGTCGAACTGGGCGAGGGCGACTGCGATTGGGCCGCGGTCAACAAGGCCCTGTCTGATATTGGCTATTCCGGCTGGGCCTCCCTCGAGGTGCCGGGAGGCGACCGACAGCGCCTCGCCGATTTGAAGAAGCGCGTCGATCGGATCGCCGCGCTGTGATGGCTGGATTGCAAGCGCGCGATGGTCAGCGGCCGGCGGCGGCCGCAAACATTGCCTTCGCATTCTTCAGGCCGGTTTCGCAGCCAAATTGCGTTGGCTCGTTGCCTTCATATTCCAGCGAGACGAAGCCGTCATAGCCCGAGGCGACGATGTCCTCGATGATGGACCTGACGGGCAGGTCGCCATAGCCGAAGACCGAGCCGCGGATTGCCTGGCCGCCGATCGTCCGCAGCCAGTCCGCGCCAGGCGCTGACTGGCGCACATAGAAATCCTTGAGGTGGATGAAACTTGCATGAGAGAGGCAGGCACGCGTCCCCGTGAGCGGATTCTCGTCGACGCAGAGGAAATTGCCGATATCGACGGTCAGCCTGAAGCTCGGCAGATTGACGGCATGAAGAAGCCGCTTGATCCGCTCGCTGGAATTCATGAAGAACCCGTGATCCTCGACGCTGGTGGTCACGCCATAGCGCCCGGCATGCGCGGCGAGCTCATGGGTGGCGTCGGCGATCGCCGGAAATGCCGCTTCGAACTGGCCGGGCTCCGTTGCGCGGAGCGACCAGGGCACGACATCGTGGCGCAGGAAGCGGACACCGAGCTTGTCGCAAAGCTCGACATAACGCTTCAGCCGGCCAAGCTGGAACGCGCGTTCGCCGTCATCAATGAAATTGCCGGACATGCAGAGACCGGAAAGCGGGACGCCGTTTTTCTGGGACGCGCCCTTTAGCCGCTCCAGCATCTCCCCGTCATCGGCGAGTTCATATCGCAGGTCCTGCCCTTCGGGCGCCACGGAAAGCGTCGCCAGTTCGACATGATCGCCGCCATGTTTGCCGACCCAGGCAAAGACATCCTCGATCTGCATGGCGCCGCTCTGCATCAACGGACGGAAACTGTATGAACTCAGACCTACCTTCATCGTGCCTCTCCTCGAGCTTTTCACAAAAACTTTGTTCGGCAACTTAACAATCCCGGTTGACTTCGGCTACGATACATCTTTGTTTGCAATCAAATTGATTTAAGAGTGGGGAATAGCAGGAATGTCTCGTCAGTCCGCCGACGTCGTCATCATCGGAAGTGGCCCGACTGGCTCGGCCTATGCACGGGTCATCAGGAACGACTGGCCGGAAGCGCGTATCCTGATGGTGGAAGCCGGCCCGCAGATTTTGCCGCAAAAGGGCGCACATCTCGACAATATTCTCGATCTCGACGAGCGCGCGGCCTGCGAGGTGCGCGCCCAGGGCGGCGACCGCAGCCCGCGCATGCCAATCAACAAGGAAGAGTGGGAGGCCCGCCGCGCTGGCGGCTTCGATCATTCGTTGCTGCGCCGCTCGGGCCTTTTCATCGCCAATGACGCCGATGCCCAGGATGAGAACCTCTTCGCCGGCTTCTCGGCGGCCAATGTCGGCGGAATGGGCACCAAATGGTCGACCGGCACACCGGTGCCATCCGAGATCGAACTGGTGCCCTTCATCCCCACCGATGAGATGCATGAGGCCCTGGCCGTGTCGGCGCGATTGCTGGGTACCAACAAGGACCCACGTGCGGGCGATGTCGCGGCAATCGCCATGCGCGAGCGCCTGGGCGAGGTCTTCAATCCCGGTCGCTCACCCGATCGCTTCGTCCAGCCAATGCCACTCGCGGCAACGCCAGGTCCTGACGGCCTGCGCTATCATGGCACTGACGTCGTTCTCGGCAACCTTGTCGACGAGCCCGAGGAGAGCTTTCATATTCTCTCTGAAACCGCCTGCCGCCGCGTGATCCATGAAAATGGTCATGTCACGGGGGTTGAACTTGCCCGCGCCGGCTCGGAGGAAACCTTCATTGTCAAGGCCGGCACGGTCGTCGTTGCATGCGACTCGCTGCACTCCCCTCAGCTGCTCTACGCCTCTGGCATCCGCCCTGAAGCGCTCGGTCGCTACATCAACGACCACTATATCGTCTCGCAGATCACCGAGATGCAAACCGATGTGCCCATGACCGCGATGAGCTGGATTCCGGCTACCAAGGATTTCCCCTATTCGGTCACCATCGCCCCGGCGAGCCTGCACTCGATGCCGCATGCCAGCGACATGAGCGGCCAGCCGATTGGCATGGGCGTTTTCGTGCCCTCCGATATCAGCGCCGACAACCGTGTCACCTTCGATGACGATCGCCGTGACTGGCTCGGGCTGCCGGCTATTTCCATCCATTGGCGTCAGTCGGAGGGCGACAAGGCGCGCCTCGAAGAGGCCAAGGGCCATGCCCAGCGAATTTCCGCCATTATCGGTCGCCCGGCGCCCGGTTTTGCCACCTTCGTGCAGCCGGTCGGCTCGTCGCTGCATTATCAGGGCACGATCCGTATGGGCGAGCGCGACGATGGCACCAGCGTTTGCGACAGGAATTCCAAGGTCTGGGGCTTCGACAACCTCTATGTTGCCGGCAATGGGGTCATTCCCACGAAGACCGCCACAAACCCGACCCTGTTCAGCGTCGCTCTCGCCAGTATCGGCGCCACCCGGATCGCTGCCGCTCGCCGTATCGCCTGATCGAGAGACCCGCTGAATTATTGAGGAAAAACTCGAGGGCCGATCTCGGCCCGCCAAGCCTTGCTGAAAGTGGTAGGTCTGCTGGACGATGTCAGGTCGCGTTCGACGCTATGGATCGATGATAGTGAAGGGGTGTGCGCCCTTATCGTCACCCAAAGGCGCCACCGTCGTCCACAGCAGATCGATCGATCAGTAGACCAATCGCGCTCGTATCGTTCCCGGGATCTGGCGAAGCGTGTCGAGTATCTCATTCGCCGTTTGGCCAACGCCTTCGACCTCGATAACCACGTAACCCGTTTCGCCATGGGTCTGCAGGAACTCGCCGACGATATTCAACCCGCGCGACGAGAAGATCGTATTCAGGCTGTTTAGGATACCCGGTCGATTTTCGTGAACATGGATGAAGCGCGTGCCGTTTGGACGCGGCGGCAACTGAACCTGGGGGAAGTTGACCGCGCCGAGCGTCGAGCCGACATCGGAATATTCAACAAGCTTCCTGGAAACTTCCCTGCCGATACGCTCCTGGGCTTCTTCGGTCGATCCGCCGATATGCGGAGTGAGAATCACATTGTCCAAACCTTGCAGCGGCGTTTCGAAGCGTTCCTTGTTCGATGCCGGCTCCTTGGGGAACACGTCGACGGCCGCGCCGGCGAGGTGTCCCTCTTTCAAGACCTTCGCAAGCGCATCAAGATCGACCACGGTGCCGCGGGAGTTGTTGATGAAGAAGGCGCCCTTCTTCATCCTGCGCAGCTCGGCCTCGGTGATCATGTTCTGGGTCGAGCTGGTTTCGGGAACATGCATCGTCACGAAATCCGCGATTTCGAGCAACTCGCCAAGCGAAGCCATGGATTCCGAATTGCCGTGGCGAAGCTTGTCCGACGGATCGAAATAGCGAACGTTCATACCCATGCTTTCGGCAAGGACGCTCAGCTGCGAGCCGATATTGCCGTAGCCGACGATACCGAGCGTTTTTCCGCGCATCTCGCGACTGCCTTCGGCGGATTTGTCCCATCCACCTGCATGAGCCGAGGCCGAACGCGGGAAAATCCGCCTGGTCAGCATGATGATTTCCCCGATGACGAGTTCGGCGACCGAGCGCGTATTCGAATAGGGAGCGTTGAACACCGGTATCCCGCGCCGACGAGCCGAATCCAGATCGACCTGATTCGTTCCCACTGAAAAACAGCCGACCGCCATGAGCTTCTTGGCGGAGCCGAAAATCTCTTCTGTCAGCTGCGTGCGCGACCGGATGCCGATGATGTGTGCTTCTGAGATGTGGCTCTTGAGATCCTTGTCATCGAGGGCCTTCGGCAAATGGGTGAGATTGACGTAACCGGATGAGGCAAAATAGTCCACCGCACTCTGGCTGATCCCTTCCAGGAGAAGGACTGAAATCCGGTCACGGGGAAGAGAAAGTTGTGCGGTCATTGAATTACCTTCGATCGTCAAATTCGATTAGGCCGACGTCGCTCGCCGCCACGACCACATGACTTAGACCATCCAAGGGACAGCGCAAGAGCAAACTCAATTCGCTCTGCAGAGAGGAGTTTTGTTCTAGCAAGTCACCATGGCGACGAGCCCATATTCATTCATCCCAGCGACCATTCCTAGCGCCATTCGGCCCCGATCTTTTCAACGTCGGAGTGTATTTGAACCGGGCTAAAGTAAAATCGAGCCTTGCTACCGTGCCGACATCGACCACGACCGCGCAGACCTCCGGACCGATGCCGTCGCCATGAACGACGGCAATCTCTTACATATCCTTCATCGCTGCCTCTTCAGATGCACTTGCCGCCATCGACATTGAGATCGACGCCGGTAATCATGCTCGCTTCGTCCGAGCAGAGGAAAGCGGCGGCGTTGCCCATGTCCGCGGGTGTCGAAAGCCGCCCCATCGGAATGGTGGCGACGATCCGCGCCCGGCTTTCGTCGCTGTCGGAGCCGATAAAGGTCGAGAGCAATGGCGTATCGCCCGCGACGGGATTGATCGCGTTGACGCGGATCCCGAAGGGAGCAAGCTCCACGGCCATGGCGCGGGTGGCGGCTATGCCCCATCCTTTCGAGGCATTGTACCAGGTGAGATTGGGGCGAGGGGAGACGCCGCCGGTCGAGGCGATGTTCAAAATGGCGCCGTGCCGCTCGGCCTTGAAATGCGGCAGCACCGCCCGCGCACCATTGTAGATCGAGCGGATGTTGACATTGAAGATGCGCTCGAACAGGCCTTCATCCATATCCTCCATCGGCATTGGAGGCTGTCCGATACCGGCATTGTTGACGAGGATGTGCAGGCCGCCGAACCGCGCCAGCGCGAGATCTCGCGCGGCGGCGAGGTTGTCGAGCGTGGCGACATCGCCGGCAAGCGGTGCGACCGATCCTTCGTGCTGCGTTGCCACCCGCTCCGCTGCGGCGAGGTCGCGATCGACCAGCACGACCCGCGCGCCTTCCTCGACGAATTTCCGGACGATTCCTTCGCCGAAACCCGATCCGCCACCGGTAACGATCGCCACTTTTCCCGTAAGACGCATGTCAAGCTCCTCCATTTCCTACAGCATCGAATAACTCGGAGCGATTTCACAGTCCGATTATCTGAACGCCTTTTTAGCTTTCTTTATTTGTATTGTGGCCGTCTGATAGTGAATATCGACAACAGAATGAAGCTGGGAGGCCGCGCCATGACATTGACTTTCGACGCCAAGCAAATGGCGGCTGAGCTTTACGATGGTGGCTTCCGGCCAATGTTCATCGGCGGTCAATGGGTTGCGGCCCAATCCGGCGAAGTCAGCGAGACCTATAATCCGGCGACCGGCGCAGTCCTTGCAACGGTTCCGTTGGCTGCTCCCGCCGATGTCGACCGCGCCGTCGCCGCGGCGCGTCAGGCTCTGGAAGGGCCGTGGTCGAAGTTCTCACCCTATGAGCGCCAGACGCTGCTCCTGAAAATCTCTGACCTATTTGAGGAGAATTGGGAGCGCCTTTCGGTTTCCGATACACTGAACATGGGCATGCCGATCACACGCACGCTTGCCAACAAGCGTCGGGTCATCGGCATGCTGCGGTTTTACGCCGGCATGGCGACAGCCCTTCACGGTGAGGTGATCGACAATTCCATACCCGGCGAGATCGTGACTTTCACCCGCCGGGAGCCGATCGGGGTCGTCGGTGCGATCATTCCATGGAACGCGCCCACCGCAGCATCGATCTGGAAGATCGCCCCGGCGCTGGCGACAGGCTGCACGGTGGTTCTGAAACCCTCGGAGGATGCGCCGCTCACGCCGCTGTTGATCGCCAAACTCATGCAAGAGGCCGGCGTGCCGGACGGCGTGGTCAATATCGTCACCGGCAAGGGATCGGTCGCCGGCGCCCGGCTGGCCGAGCATCCCGACGTTAATAAGATCGTCTTCACCGGGTCCACCGCCACCGGACAATCGATCGCGCGCGCCGCGGTCGGCAACTTGAAACGTGTTTCGCTGGAGCTCGGCGGCAAGTCGCCGGTGATTGTCTGCCGCGATGCTGACATAGACCGGGCCGTGCCCGTCGCCGCCATGGCAGTCTTTGCGCATTCCGGGCAGATTTGCATCGCCGGTTCGCGCTTGTTCGTCGCGCGTGAGATCCACGAGGAATTCGTCGCCAAAGTCGCCGATTTTGCCCGGTCGCTTCGGATCGGCCACGGGATCGAAGCCGATACAGATATCGGGCCGCTGATTTCGGCTCGCCAGGCACGGGTCGTCGAGAGTTTCATCGCATCCGGGCAGAGCGAGGGTGCCGCTTTGGTCGCGGGCGGCACGCGCCTTTCCGGAGCTCTCTACGACAAGGGAAACTTCATCGCGCCGACGGTATTCGGCGGCGTGAAGGACGAGATGCGGATCGCCCGCGAGGAGATCTTCGGGCCGGTCATTTCAGCCATGCCATTCGATACGATCGAGGAAGCGGTCGAGCGCGCCAATGCATCGCCCTACGGGCTGGCGGCGGGCATCTTCACCCAAAATCTCGGACTGGCGCACAAGCTGGTGCGCCGCATCAAGGCGGGCTCGGTCTGGGTGAACATGTATCATGCGCTCGACCCGGCCGTACCATTCGGGGGCATGAAGATGTCAGGCTACGGGCGCGAGGGTGGTATCGAGCACCTTCACGAGTATCTCGAAACCAAGGCTGTTTGGATACAGACGGACTAGCGTTCAGCCTTCGCCGCGCAGATTGGTGCGGATAAGGGCGATGAGTTGCTCGGCATAGCGCTGCTGCACATAGCCACGGGTCGTGATAATGCCGACAGCCCGCCGGGCGTTGGGATTGTCGAGCGCTACGACGCGGACGCGGCTGTCGACATTCTGCCCCAACGCGATACCAGGCACGATCGAAACGCCGAGCCCCGACGCGGCGAGCGCTAGCGCGGTTTGTGCGCTCTCGACCTCGTATTGAACATCAAGCTCGACGCCTTCCTCGCGCGTCAGGCGATCGACGAGCCCGCGAACGGCGGTCTTGCGATTGAGCATGATCAGCGGGAATTGGGCGATGGTCTCCAGTCGGATCGTTTTTTCACCGCTGTATAGCTCTTCGGGAATGCAGGCGACGAGCGGATCGTCGATGATCGATTCGAAGTGGAAGTCGTTGAGGTTGGGCACCTCCGGGCCGATATAGAATTCCACCTCCTGCTGCTGCAGCATGACGAGTGCCGCCTGCGGCGGCGTTTCCTGCACCTCGACCATGCTGCGCGGATAGCGCAGCTTGAAGGTCGACAGGATGTCGCCGAGCCGGCTGGTGGCAAGCGTCGGGGCGCAGGCGATCTGGACTTTCCCTTTGCGGCGGGCTGCCAATTCCGCCAGCCTGTCGAGACTGGCCTGAACGTCGGCCATGGCACGCCCAACTTCCTCGAACAGCGTCTGGCCCTCGTTGGTGAGATTGACTCGCTGCGGCGTGCGTGTGAACAGGCTGATGCCGATCTGCTCCTCAAGATCCTTGATCTGCATGCTCACCGCCGAAGGTGACCGATTGCTTTCTTCCGCGGCCTTGCGGAAACTTCCGGATTCCGCTGCAAGAAGAAAGGTTTGCAGCAATTTGAGATTGATATTTGGCATGGCTGTTATGGTCTCACTCGCGCCGATCGATACCGATCGACCACCTCCGAGCGTGAGCATATTCATGCGATTGTTACAAGATCGACCATGGAAAAAAGCCGCCTGTGATGCACGGCGCAAGCGACCCACCGGGCAGCTTGGATCGGGAGGGATCAACGAACGCCGCAAGCATGATTTTCTCTTCGGGTGCATCCGATACTGGAGTTGCGAAGAAGACCGTCTGGAGGCAGCAGGGCGCAAGAGGTACCAGATCGCGATCGAGTACGGGCCAGAACGCGTTTGAGGTCGAGTTTTCGGGCGTCTCGTTCATGTTGGCGGCATGAACACGAACACTGAACAAAATCGCAAACTCGCTGAAACGCTCAGGTCATTGTCGCTTGAGCCTTCGTTCCAATCAGTCGGGTCGCCGGTCAAGAGGAATCGGCGGTTTGTCCTCACGAGTACCATGCTCGCCCTTGGCGTCAGCGCGGTCGCCTTCTTCTGGCCGGATATCGCGCCTCGCCTCAAACCCTCCCTTCAGCTGCAGCCGGACATCGAGGCCCGGGGCACGGCGCAAACTGGTGACAAATCAAGTGTTCCATCCATTCAGGCGGCCTCCGGTAGCGGTTCGCCCATCCCTTCCGCCAATTCGCTGAGATCGGCACTCAAGCCGGAGATAACCGGGTCCGGCTTCGTCGTCGCCCCGCGTATCGTGACGGTCTTTTCCAAATATGAGGGAGAGATCGCATCGGTTGGCGTCAGTATCGGCGATCGCGTTGAAGCCGGGCAGGTTATCGTCAGGATCGATGACGTCAGCGCTGGCTTTTCACTCGCGCAGGCCAAGGCCGACAGCGATGCCGCCAAGCTTGTCCTCGACGGAAAGATCCTCGCCCTCAAGCAGGCCGACAGCTCGCTGCAACGCAATACGGTGCTCTCTGCGAAGAGTGCTGTCTCGATCCAGACCGTCGAGGAAGCACAGACAGCCAGAGATACGGCATTGAACGCGGTTGATCAGGCACGCCAAAGCTATGCCAGAGCCCAACTCGACGTGAAGATCGCGCAGGAACATGTTGATGCGTTGACCGTCAGAGCTCCGATCTCGGGCACGGTGACACGGCTCGACGCCCACGTCGGCGGTCGGGTGCTGGCCCGAGTGGACAGTATCAAGGAAAATGAAAGCCTGCTGACGATCACCGATACCAACAGCCTGGTGATTGACGCCGATGTCGCCGAAACCAATATCGGCGAGCTTCGTCCGGGCCTTCGCGGCGAAGCCGTCCTCGACGGCTTTCCGGATAAGCCCTTCGCGACCGAAATCCTGCAGCTTTGGCCAGTCGCTTCGGCGGAAAAGGGCACGATCAGGCTGCGCCTGGCGCTCCTCGATCCACCTGACGGCACCATGCCCAACATGGCCGCCCGTATTCGTATTTCGACCATTCCAGCACAACAGCCAGGAGATATTCCTCGATGACCGCCTCCACAAGCAACGAGCCCTATATCGTACTCAACAATGTCAAGAAGGGATACAGAATAGGGACCGAGATTGTCCCGATCTTTTCCAATCTCGACCTGCAGATCGCTCGCGGCGAGTTCGTCGCGATCATGGGGCCTTCCGGATCCGGGAAATCGACGCTGCTCAACATGCTGTCGGGCATAGACAAGCCGGATCAGGGCCGCCTGCGTATCGGGGTCAGCAATCTTGATCAGATGGGCGAGGCGGCCCGCTCCTCCTGGCGCGCCCACAACATGGGGATCGTCTTCCAGTTCTATAATCTCCTGCCGATGCTGAACGCGGCCGAGAATATCGAACTGCCGCTTCTCTTGAAGCCGCTCTCGCCGCGGGAGCGGCGGGTCCGCGTCGACAAGGTTCTGGATCTGGTCGGACTTTCGGGTCGCCAGAAGCAGTATCCGAAGCTGATGTCGGGCGGTCAACAGCAGCGCGTCGGTATCGCGCGGGCGATCGTCGCGGACCCGGCGCTGCTGCTCTGCGACGAGCCCACCGGCGATCTCGACCGCCGATCGGCGGACGAGGTGCTGGAAATGCTGCGTTTTCTGAACCGCGAGCTCGGCAAGACAATCATCATGGTGACCCACGACCCGCGGGCCGCAAGCTATGCCGGTCGAACGCTTCATCTCGACAAGGGCCAGTTCGTCGAAGAGCGGAGGGCGGATGCATGACGTTCCTCGATCTTGTGCGAAAAAGCGCGTGGCGAAAGCCGCTGCGCACAATATTGCTGATGATCAGCGTCGCCACGGCCTTTCTCATCTATGGTCTGACGACGAGCTTCATCGACGGTAGCCAGGGCTCGTCGGCGGCCAGCGAGGACATCCTCGGGGTCATGAGCGCGGCTGGCCGCGCCCAGCCGCTGCCGATGTCCTACCTGAACCGGATCGCCGCCGAACCAGGTGTGGCCGCCGTCGGCTATATGTCGCGCCTGCGTGGCTTCGCGGCGGTCGAGAAGAACATCATCGCCGTGAGTGCCGCCGATCCCGCGCGACTTTACAGTTCGAACGGCAAGGAGCTCGGGCTGACGCCTTCTCTGATTAGCGTGCTCGCCAGGGACCGCGGCACCGTCCTCGTAGGCCAGGCGCTCGCCGAGGCGCAAGGCTGGACCGTCGGCCAGAAGATCACCGTCACCAGCTTCGATATGGCAAAGCAAGATGGCAGCCGTGACTGGTCCTTTGAAATCGCCGGCATCTTCAACGGCGAGAACGCCTCCACCGACACCTATTTCGTCATCGCCCAATACGACTATGTCAATGCGCTCAGAGCCCGCAACAAGGACACGGTTGACGCCTTCATCATTAGGCCTCAGCCTGATGTTCAGACAAGGGAACTTGCCTCGAAGATAGATCAGCTGTTCGCCAATTCGGCGGCGCCGACACAGACTAGATCGGAAAAGCAGTTCCTCGAGGCTTTCCTGCGTCAATATGCCGATATCGGCCTGATCGTGAACATGGTGGTCGGCGCGGCATTCGTCGCCCTGCTGATGATCGTCGGCAACACCATGGTCTTTGCCGTTCGCGAGCGCACCTTCGAGATCGGCGTTTTGAAAACCCTGGGCTTTTCCGGCTCATGGATCATGGCGCTGATCCTTGGCGAAACATTGTTCATATTCTTGGTTGGCGGCACCATCGGCCTCATGCTTGCACTGCTTGCAACGGTCATCACGGGACCTGCGATCGGCCTCGTCTTTTCCAAGGCAATTCTTGCAAGAGCTCTTGCGATGGTCACCCTGTTAGCGCTTGCGACAGGCGCCCTTCCGGCTCTGAACGCGCTCAGGATCCCGATAATCTCCGCATTTAGAACGAGGTAGATTCATGTCCTCCAATGCCAAACAAGCATTCGTCATGATCAGGGCAAACCTGTTCAGCCTGCCGCGACGCATCTCCATTTCCGTCTCCATGGTTTTTTCCGTGGCGCTCGTCGTCTGCGTTCTCGCGGGCTTCCTGGCCATGGCAAGGGGTTTCGAGACGGCCCTGCAAAGTGCCGGCTCAAACTCCCTCGCCGTCGTTCTGGGTGGCGGTACGAACCAGGAGGCCGGCTCCGATGTTCCGGCATCCGTCATTCGCACCCTAAGCGCAATGACCGAGGATATCGGCGTGACGCGAGACACCAACGGCATGCCGATTTTCTCGCGCGAAATCGTCGTTGCCGTCGACGCCAAATCGAACGGGTCGGAAGAGGGTCTGACCTTGGCTCTTCGTGGCATGGATCAGTCCGGTCCCTCCATCCGCGACCATATCGCCCTGCCGTCCGGTCGCCTGTTCACGCCAGGCTCGCGCGAGATCGTCGTCGGGGACCGTCTCGCGCGACAGGTCGGAATATCGATCGGCGGCACCTTGCGGCTCGGCACGGTCGACTGGACGGTGGTCGGCCTGTTCTCGGCGCGCGGCAGCGCCTTCGAGTCCGAAATCTGGGGCGACCTCGACGCGGTACGGTCGGCCTTCGACCGGCAGGGGCAGGTCCAGAGCCTGCGCTTGCGCCTGTCCGATCCCACCTCTGTGTCCCGGCTGCAGGCCAAGCTCGACACAATAAAGACATCGCCGTTGCACGCCGTTATTGAAGCTGACCTCTATTCGGCGCAATCAGCCCGCACGGCCAGTCTCATCCGCCTATTCGGCTGGCCGCTCGCTCTGTTGATGGCCATCGGTGCGACCGCCGGTGCCCTCAACACAATGATGAACTCCGTGTCGGACCGTACCGTCGAGATCGCAACGGTTCGGGCACTCGGCTTCAGCCGGATATCCGCGTTTCTCGGCACATGGGTGGAGGCAATCGTGCTTGCCGCCCTTGGCGTGGCGTTTGGACTGCTCGCATCCTGGCTGGCCTTCAATGGCTGGCAGGCAAGCACGGTTGGGACGAACGGAACGCGAATGGCGTTCCAGCTCTCCGTAACCGGCGATGTCATGGCGACGGCGGGTCTGCTCGGACTTGCGATCGGCATTCTGGGCGGCGCCTTGCCGGCCACCGTCGCCAGCCGACTTCCCTTGACCGCCGCCCTGCGGTCGAGCTGATGTGAGGGTCGCCCGCTCGCTTCCGTTCAGGAGCATGCCATCTGCGGCACATATCGAAGATGTTTGTGGTTCAGCTGGTTGACGAGCCTGTTTGCCGTGCGGCGGCGCAGCACCATTCGGCAGCGTCTTTTTCGTTCAGTGGCCGCGAATAGAGGTAGCCTTGCACCAGCGTGCCCCCCAACCCCCGAAGAGCCACAAGTTCTTCGGGTGTCTCGACGCCTTCAACCACGCATTCCAGCTCCATGTCCCGGCTGAGATTGAGAAGTGATTTCACGATTTTATAGCTGGCGGGCCTTTTGTGCAAATCCGTGACGAAGCTGCGGTCGATCTTGATCTTGGTCAAAGGAAGGGCATGCAGCCGCGTCAAGCTGGAATAACCGGTGCCGAAGTCGTCGAGTGAAATGCCGCAACCGAGATGCCGCAGCATTTCCACCGACGATTTGATTTGCTCGAAATCGTGCGTAAAGGCCGTTTCGGTAATTTCAAGGTCGAGACGCTTCGCGTCAAAGCCGCTGCTTTCGATGATTCCGATCAACGACAGCACCCCTTCGTTGGAATTGAGGTCGTAGGCCGACAGGTTGAACGACAGGCGCAAAGGCTCTTCCCACTCGCATGCGAAGGCAAGTGCCCTTTTGAGCAGCGGCCGTGTCAGTGAACTGACGATACCGGCCCGTTCGGCGATTGGGAAGAATTGCGCGGGCGAGACATGTCCAAGAACCGGGCTGTGCCAGCGGGCCAGGGCCTCGAAGCCAACCGTCTGATCATTCGCCAAGCTCACGATCGGTTGAAACATGACCGAGAGCTCGTCTTCCAAATTGCCTTGCCTGAGCAGGTGCTCGATGCGCGCTTCTATATTGATCTGCTTTTCGTGCTCGGCGTCAAATAAAACCGCGCCTCCGCGACGGCTTCTCTTGGCATGGTAAAGGGCATAATCAGCCCTGTCGAAAAGCTGCTCCAGAGTAGAAGCGAGGTTCGGGAAGACCGCTATTCCCATCGACGCGGATACGTGCACCGTTCCTTCCGGCAGGTGATAAGGCGCTCCGAGCCATTCGGAAATCGCATTCGCGTTTTTCACAAGCTGAGCATCTTCAGGCGCGACCGGGGCGACGATTGCAAATTCGTCGCCACCCAATCGAAACGCCCGGCTGGCTTTCAAGCTGGTGGTAAGGCGCCTGCTGACGTCGATCAGCAGCCTGTCCCCGACCGAGTGTCCGTAAAGGTCGTTGACCGGCTTGAAGCCATCGAGATCGATGACGCCAAGAGCCAGCCGCGTGTTTTCGGTCTTGGCCCTTTCGAACTCAGCTTCCAGATGCGTAAAGAACGCGCGACGATTGGGTAATTCCGTCAGGCTGTCGACATTGGCAAGCAAGAGGTTCTCATTGCTAAGCGCTTCCGTGCGTTGCTGCGAGATAATCATGCGCTCGAAATTGCGGTAGTTTGTCAGGAGAATCGACATCATGCCCGCGCACACAAGTGCCACATTGATAGCTATCGCAATAAAAGTCGGTTGCCTTGAGGCCGCGAAAAATAAAACGAATGCTCCATTGACGATCACGGTAACTATGAATGCCGCCGAGCGAACATACATCAGGCAGAAAATGCAGGAAATGACTGTAATCGCCATATAGAAGGCGACATGAGACTGGGCATATGCATCGCCATAGGGCACCAACAAAAATGACCAAACAGTGAATGCAGTAGCGATCCCGATAGCCAGGCGATTGGTGCGGACGAGCGCTGCATAAGCCACTGCGGGCTGAGGATCGACATTGCGTGTCCTCCACCAGAATTTGATCCTGAGCATGCAGCCGAGCGTGAAGAAAGCAGGGATGCCAATGGTGAGCCAAGTCGGTGCCGATTGCATATGGGTAATGGAAAGCGCCCATGTACTCGAAATCAGAATTAAATACATCATCGGCATCTGCCGTGTGAAAGCACGGTACTGAGCTTTCAACAAGTCCGGATTATCGGACCGAATGGACATGAAATGCTGAAATTTCTGTTTGGCTTTTAGTATTTCCATAGCGCCGCTCATAGAGTAACGCCGCTATTCATGACATGGATGGTGTTACATTATTTGAAATGCAAACGGTTAATCAACAAACAATTGCCTCAACCTTCGGATGTAAGCTCGTTGTCCTGATCGGAAGAAGGTCTATTCTTGCAGAGGGAGATTCTTTCCCGCGCCCGGGACGCCAAGTCGTTCCTGACCTGGGTTTCGGCCTTCAATGCCCATTCCGTGCCGGTCATCGGGCCTTCCAGGGGCGGCAGGGACGTCATTCTTGCCGTCGGGCATGGGCATGGGTCCATCGGATTGACCCTGGCGTCCCACACGGCCCAGACGCTCAACGCAATGCTGGCCAGCTAAAGCACGAGAGCAGATGGCATCGCCTCTCGCATCAATCCTTCGTCAGCGATCAACGACGAGATCGCTAAGCGGCTTCGAGCAGCAGGGCAGGAACATCCCGGCATCGATTTCCCGCTGACGGATACCGCCATTGTGATTCATTTCGACCGAGCCAGAGACGAGCTTGGATTTGCACGTTCCGCACATGCCATTCGAACAGGACGAAGGAAGCCTGATGCTACCCTTCTTCGCGGCCGCAAGCACCGTTTGATCGGAGGAGACTTGCAGCATTCGCTTCTGCTTCGAAAACTCCACCCGATAGATCTTCTGGGCCGGTTGTTGCTCGACCTCTGGTCTTGGCTCGTCGATGACAGCCGCATCGAAACTCTCTTCGATGTAGTTTGACGCGGGAACGCCCAATGCCGTGGTGATGGAACGCGCCGCCGCCATGAAGGGGGCCGGGCCGCAGCACATGACGACACGCTCGGCGATGTCGGGAACCGCAAGCTTGAGGTACTCGAGCGAGAGCCGCCCCGTCAATCCCGGCCACGCCGGCTCGCCAGCCACCGTTTCCGGCAGGAACTGGAGACGCAGGCCTTTCATCCTTGTCGCGAGGCCGGAAAGGTCATGGCGGAAGATGAGGTCGGAGGGCGTGCGCGCCGCGTGAAGAAAAACGATGTCCGAGGGTTCGTATCGATCCGCCAGATCGCGTGTGATCGACATGACCGGCGTGATGCCGGATCCGCCCGAGAGCAGCAGGAGTTTCGTCTTTTCGCCTTTCGGACGGATAAAGTGACCGAGCGGCCCCTGGCCCTTGACCATCATGCCGGCAGTCATGGTGTCATGCAGCCAGTTTGAGACCTTGCCGCCGGGCACGCGCTTGACCGTGACGGTGAACGCGTTGTCGCGATGGGGCGACGACGAGATGCTGTAGCAGCGCGCTTCACTATCCGGACCCATCGGGAAATCGAACAAAAAGTACTGCCCGGCATCGAAGCTGAAGCGCTTGCCTTCCGGAGACGCGAACGTGAAACTTTTCACGTCATGCGTCTCCTGGTGCACGTCGATGCATACAAGCGTCTCGTCGTGCTCCGGATCCCACATAGCGACCTGGCCGCGCTGCATCTGAGCGAATTCAATACCCATGGGCGCGCATCCGATCGATATACCAGGTCGCGAACTTGTCCAGATTGGTTTCCGAGAATCGAGAATAGGGGCCGGGCTGGTATGCAGGGTCGAGTACGCCGGCATGCGAGCGGGCGACGAGGCCTGCATCCTGGTCCGTCGTGGCGACCCAGACGTCCGTAAGCTTGTCGAGGTCATAGTCCTTACCTTCGACGGCATCCTTGTGGACCAGCCATTTGGTTCTGACGAGCGTCTTGCCGGCAGAGAGCGGGATGACGATCGCGACGACAGCGTGATCGCCCATGAAGTGATTCCAGCTATTATGGCCCCAAAGATGTGTGTCGCCGAGATCCTTGCGGGTCATCCGACCGAGCAGCTTCGACGATGCCGCGGTCGCATCATGTGTCTGGGATTCGCCGGCCCCGGCGATGATCAGACGCTGTGTGCGGAAGTTCGTGGCGCAGTCGACGAGCTGTTCGACTGCCGCCGACGGGAAACCATCCGCCTCCCAGGCTTTTGTCCGCTCGTCGTAGAGCCGGAAGTGCTCGGCGGCCTGCTCGCGGTCCTCTGGGTTCAACGTTTCCGGATCGAAGCCGAAGTCGAGATCGACGAAGGAGACGCAGAGCTCGGGATGATTGGCGGAACAGTGGTAGCACTCGCGATTGTTTTCCATCGTGAGCTTCCAGTTGCCGTCCTCGATGACATCGGTCTGATAAGCGACCTTGGCATTCCGGATGTCGTAGGGCGCAAGGCGCTCGATCATCACCTGCTCGAGGGTTGCGATGTCTTCCGGCGGATTGTCGGAGAGGCACACATAGATCAGGCCGCCGATCGACTTGAAGTTCACCGGCTTCAGGCTATGGCACCGCTTGTCCAGATCCTTGCCCATGTGTGGCGCATAGCTCAGCTCCCCGGTCAGTTCGTAGGTCCATGTGTGATAGGGACAGACAAGCTTCGAGACGATCGTCTTGCCGGCATCGAGCAGGCGCGACCCGCGATGGCGACAGACGTTGTGAAGCACGCGAATTTCGCCGTCGTCGTCGCGAAGCAGGATCAGGCTGGTCTTGTCAATATCGACAACGGTGGCATCGCCTGGTTCCGGTACGTCGCAGTCGAGGCCGACGCAGATCCAGTGCTTGTGAAAGAAGACGTCGATATCGGCCTCGAAGACATCCTCGCGGGTATAGAGGCCGGCAGGCAGGGAATAACCATCGGCGCGTGCTTCAAGCAGGGCGGAGATGGAGGATGGAAGCCTGTTTAGCATGATAGCCTCTTATGGTTCTATGATCCGCAGTTTGCCCTTGCATCCGTTATGCTTCAACGGCATTAATTTTCACGAACGCATAACATTATGTAATGTGAGGGATGCACATGAACTTTCGGCGGCGAATTCCCTCCCTGACCGCGTTGATGACTCTCGAGGCCGTTCTACGGCACCGGAG
Source organism: Martinezella dioscoreae (assembly GCF_009176305.1). GTDB lineage: Bacteria > Pseudomonadota > Alphaproteobacteria > Rhizobiales > Rhizobiaceae > Rhizobium > Rhizobium dioscoreae. Next base: position 401,728 of record NZ_BLAJ01000004.1, read on the forward strand.
CTTTACGGCGGCGGCGATCGAGCTTGGCGTCACTCAGGCAGCCGTCAGCCGCCAGATCGCGACATTGGAAGAGGAACTCGCTCTGCCGATGTTCGTACGCAAGCATCGCGCCATCGAACCGACTGCTGCGTGCCTCACCCTGGGAACAACGCTCGCGCAAAGCTTCGCCAGCATCGCGGACGCCGTCGATGTGGTCAGATCCTCTCAGCAGAACGTCGTGACGATCGGCGCGACCGTCGCCTTCTCCTCCTTCTGGCTGCTCCCGCGGCTGACGGAGTTTCGGCGGGAGAATGCGGGCGTGCAGATCAGGGTCATCTCGCAGGACGCAAGAATCGACCTGGACGCTGGCGGCATAGACGTAGCCATTCGATACGGCAGGCCGCCGTTTGCCGACGCCAAGATAGTCGCCGCCCAGGAGGACGTCGTCGTTCCCGTATGCTCGCCCGACTATTATCGGCGTCGTCCGACGGCGCAGATGTCCGATGCCGATGAGTTCATAGAGACAGACGCTCACGATCGCTCATGGCTCTCCTGGACGCAATGGGTTCAGGAAACGGGCCGGGCGTTGCGAATAAAGCCGCATCTTCGCTTCAATCACTATACGGAGGCGATCGCGGCCGCGCGTGCGGGGCAGGGGATCGCGCTCGGCTGGCGTCTTCTTGTCCAGACTTTCCTGGAGGATGGCACGCTCGTCGCCTTGGAGGAGCCCGAGATCTCCACCCCCGACCGGTATCACGTTCTCCTTCCAGCGAGGCCGCGCCTTACGCTCGCCGCGGAACACGCCGCACACTGGCTTGCCAATGCGCTGACGCGGTAAGGCCAGTTTCGAAACTCAAGCTAGATAAGGCTTGTCGAGATCGCGAATACCGTCGCTGGCCATGACGAAGCACCATGGCGCAGGCCGTTGGAAGACCGGCGGCTGGCGTGGTCACCGGTTCCGCGCGGTCATTTCCTTTCGAAATGCCGCGGGGCTTCTTGCTGTCCACTTCCGGAATGCCCGATGAAAGGCGCTGGGTTCGGAAAAGCCGAGGCGTGTCGCGATCTCCCCGACGCCGAACTTGGTCGTTTGCAGCATCTCGATTGCAAGATCGCGGCGGATTTCATCCCTGATGGCGGCATAGTTCTGGCCCTCGGCATGGAGGCGATGCCGCAGGGTCGAAGGAGACATGCGCATTTGCGCGGCCAAATCGTCAAATGCCTTCCATGAGGCAGGCGATGATTGGCGCAGCCGCTTGCGCACGCTCGCTGCAAGGCCGGCGTCATAGCGGTAACGCACGAGGATATTGGCTGGCGCATTGCGAAGAAATTGCCTCAGGGCCTGCTCGTTGCGTGTCACCGGCAGTCTGAGGAGAGCGGCATCGAAGGCGAGCCTGCTAACCGGCTGAAAGAAACGGACGGGCGCCCCGAAGAATTGTCGGTACTCGGCGCCATGATCTGGCTCTGCACAGCGAAAGTCGACCATTCTAAGCGGAATGCGGCGCCCGATGAGCCAGCATGCAATGCCGTGAAGGAGAATCCAGTAGGTCCGATAGGCAAAGGCTGAGCGTTCGCTCGCACGGTCGGTCAGCACGATATGCGCCAACCCATCCGCCACTTCGAGATGCCCTTCCGGATCCTCCAGCACGATGTTTAAGAACCTGAGAGCGCGCCGCAGCGCCTGGTCGAGGGTCCTTGCGTGCAGCACGCAATGGCAAAGCAGCGTGAAGCTGCCGCGACGCATGGGCCTGCCGCCCATGCCGAAGAATTCGTCATCCATCTCGGCCGCGATCGCCAGCCACAGCGCGCCATAGCTTTCGGCCGAAACCGGCACGTCGATCTGCGTGGATAGGCCGAGTGTCGCGAGCAATCGTTCGGGGGATTTTCCATGCCGCCGAAGGCAGTCGATCGCCTCTTTCACGAAGAAAGGTGATATCATCCGCCGCGCGGTTTCCGTCATCGTCATGACCTGTAAAATATGGTAAAACTGGCCGATGATTTGAGACGCTTTTGTCATCGAATGCAATATCGCGCGACGATAAGCTTAGGGAAGGCGCGAGGTAACCGCGCTCTTCCGGGGATGCGATACTGCGGGCGACTGCACGAAGCGTGGAGGCCCTCGGTTGAAATCGACTGCGCTGGAGGAGAGCGACCATGTTGATCCAGGGAAAGACTTTCGTCGTTACCGGTGGCGGTTCGGGACTTGGAGCGGCGGTCGCGCGCATGCTGACGGATGAGGGGGCTAATGTCGTCATAGCCGACGTCAATGCCGATGCTGGCGCCGGTATTGTCGGTGAGCTTGGTGCCCGCGCGACCTTTATCAAGACGGATGTCACGCAGGAAGAAGACGGCCAGGCCGCGATCGACATGGCGATAGAACGCTTTGGCCATCTGCATGGGCTCGTCAATTGCGCCGGCGTCGCGCCCGGCGAGAAGGTGATCGGCCGCAACGGTCCGCACCGGCTCGACAGTTTCAGCCGCGCGATCGGCATCAATCTTATCGGCACTTTCAACATGATCCGGCTCGCGGCGGCGGCCATCGCCAAGGAGCAGCCGGATACGGACGGCGAGCGCGGGGTCATCGTCAGCACGGCTTCGATTGCCGCCTTCGACGGACAGATCGGTCAGGCGGCCTATGCGGCTTCCAAGGGCGGCGTTGCCGCCATGACGCTGCCGATCGCTCGCGAATTGGCGCGCAGCGGCATTCGCGTCGTCGCCATCGCGCCAGGCATTTTCGAGACGCCGATGATGGCCGGCATGCCGCAGGAGGTGCAGGATTCGCTGAGCAAGAGCGTGCCCTTTCCGCAGCGCTTCGGAAAGCCGGTGGAATTCGCCGCATTGGTACGCCACATCTGTGAGAACGTCATGCTGAATGGCGAAGTCATCCGCCTCGATGGCGCATTGCGCATGGCACCGCACTGAGGCAGGCTCGTAACGGGAGGTTTGATATGACGCGAGAAGATCCGATCGTCATCGTTGGCGCGGCCCGTACTCCAATGGGTGGCTTCCAGGGAGATCTTAGGGATTGCACGGCGCCGGAACTCGGTGCCGCCGCCATCCGCGCGGCCCTCGAGCGCGGCGGCATTGGCCCGGACGCAATTGAGGAGGTGGTCTTCGGTTGCGTTCTTTCGGCCGGGCAGGGTCAGGCACCGGCAAGACAGGCCGCGATCGGCGCTGGCCTGCCGTTTGCGACGGGCGCCACCACCGTCAACAAGATGTGCGGTTCGGGAATGAAGGCCGTCATGCTGGCACACGATCTGATCGGCGCCGGCAGCGCGTCGATCGCCATTGCCGGCGGCATGGAGAGCATGACAAATGCCCCCTATCTTCTCGATAGGGCACGCGGAGGATACCGGCTCGGGCACGGCCGCGTCATCGACCATATGTTCCTCGATGGGCTCGAAGACGCCTATGACAAGGGACGCCTCATGGGCACTTTCGCCGAGGATTGCGCCGAAGCCTATCAGTTTACGCGCGCGGCGCAGGATGACTACGCCGTCATATCCCTGACCCGCGCCCGCAAGGCGATCGAGGAGGGGGCATTCTATAGTGAGATCGTGCCAGTCACCGTCAAGACAGGGCGATCCGAACTGGTTGTCGGCCGTGACGAACAGCCCGGTAAGGCGAAACCGGAAAAAATCCCGACGCTTAAGCCGGCTTTCCGTGAAAACGGCACGGTGACCGCCGCGAATGCCTCGTCCATCTCCGATGGTGCCGCCGCGCTGGTGCTGATGCGCCGCTCAACGGCCGAGCGCGAAGGTATCGTACCGCTTGCCACTATCGTCGGCCACGCCACGCAGTCGCAGGCGCCCAATCTCTTCGCGACCGCGCCAATCGGCGCGCTGCGCAAACTTTCCGAACGCACCGGCTGGAGCCTTCGGGATGTCGATCTGTTCGAGATCAACGAGGCTTTTGCTGTCGTCGCCATGGCGGCTATGCGCGATCTCGACCTGCCGCACGACAAGGTCAACGTTCACGGCGGCGCCTGCGCGCTCGGCCATCCGATCGGCGCGTCCGGGGCCCGCGTGCTCGTCACGCTGCTTGCAGCGCTCAAGCGCTACGGCATGAGGCGTGGCATGGCGACGCTTTGCATCGGCGGTGGCGAAGCAACCGCCATGGCCGTCGAACTGAACTGAAGGGTTCGAGGAGGAGACCGGACCATGATCCTGAGCGAAGACCAGATCCAGATTCGCGACATGGCGCGCGATTTCGCCAGGGAGCGCCTGGCTCCGGGAGCCGCCGAGCGCGACGCGAAGAGCCTCTTTCCCCGCGAGGAATTGAAGGAGATGGGCGAACTCGGCTTCCTCGGCATGCTCGTGCCCGAGGCCTATGGCGGTTCGGAAACGGGCGTGATCGCCTATACCGTGGCACTTGAGGAAATTGCCGCCGGAGACGGGCCGTGCTCGACCATCATGAGCGTGCACAGCTCCGTCGGCTGCGTACCGATCCTGAAATACGGCACGGAGGAACAGAAGCAGCGCTTCCTGCCGAAACTGGCAAGCGGCGAATGGATCGGCGGCTTTGCCCTGACGGAGCCGCAGGCTGGCTCCGATGCCTCGAACCTGAAGACTCGTGCCCGCCGAGACGGTGATCATTATGTTATCGACGGCGCCAAGCAATTTATTACTTCGGGTAAGAATGGCAATGTCATCATCGTCTTTGCCGTCACAGACTCCGAGGCGGGCAAGAGGGGAATTTCCGCCTTCATCGTGCCGACCGACACGCCCGGCTACGAAGTCGTGCGCGTCGAACACAAGCTCGGTCTCCATTCGTCCGACACCTGCCAGATCGCCTTTACCGGCATGCGCGTCCCGGTGGAAAATCGGCTCGGCGAGGAAGGCGACGGTTACAGGATCGCCCTGTCGAATCTCGAAGGCGGGCGCATTGGCATCGCATCGCAATCCGTCGGCATGGCGCGAGCGGCTTTCGAGGCGGCGCGCGACTATGCCCGTGAACGCAAGACGTTCGGCTCGCCGATCATCGATCATCAGGCTGTCGCCTTCCGGCTTGCCGATATGGCGACGCAGATCGAGGTCGCCCGCCAGATGGTGTTGCACGCGGCACAGTTGAAGGAGGAGGGGCGGCCCTGCCTTACCGAAGCGTCGATGGCGAAGCTGTTCGCGTCGGAAATGGCCGAAAAGGTCTGCTCCAACGCGATCCAGATCCATGGCGGCTACGGATATATGGCGGACTATCCGGTCGAGCGCATCTATCGGGACGTCCGCATCTGCCAGATTTACGAGGGAACGAGCGACGTTCAGCGCATCGTTATCGCGCGCAACTTATAGTATGTTTTCGTGGAATGTTTGCGGTCGTGCCCGCCGTGGGGAGCGCGGGAGGGGGGCCGACAAGGGAGGTATCACAGCGCATGAACGAGGTTCCAAATCTGAGCCTGCACGTCCCCGAGCCGGCGGTGCGGCCAGGCGGCCAGCCGGATTTCTCCAATGTCAAGATCGCCAAGGCCGGCTCCGTGCCAAGACCGGCGGTCGACGTTGCGCCCGAGGAGATCCGCGATCTCGCCTATTCCATCATCCGCGTTCTCAACCGCGACGGCGAGGCGGTCGGCCCCTGGGCCGGATTGCTCTCCGATGAGGAGTTGCTGACGGGCTTGCGCAACATGATGAAGCTCAGGGCCTTCGACGCGCGCATGCTGATGGCGCAGCGACAGGGAAAGACCTCCTTCTATATGCAGCATCTTGGCGAAGAGGCGGTGAGTTCCGCCTTCCGCAAGGCGCTGAACAAAGGGGACATGAACTTTCCGACCTACCGGCAAGCGGGCCTCTTGATCGCCGACAACTATCCGATGGTCGAGATGATGAACCAGATCTACTCGAACGAGGCCGATCCCTTGCGTGGTCGGCAACTGCCGATCATGTATTCATCGAAGGAGCATGGCTTCTTTACCATCTCCGGCAATCTTGCCACCCAATATGTGCAGGCGGTCGGCTGGGCGATGGCGTCGGCCATCAAGAAGGACACCAAGATCGCCGCCGCATGGATCGGCGACGGTTCGACGGCCGAATCCGATTTCCATTCGGCGCTGGTCTTCGCCTCCACCTACAAGGCGCCGGTCATCCTCAATATCGTCAACAACCAATGGGCCATCTCCACCTTCCAGGGCATTGCCCGCGGCGGTTCCGGAACCTTCGCCGCTCGCGGCCTTGGCTTCGGCATCCCAGCGCTTCGGGTCGACGGCAATGACTATCTGGCGGTCTATGCCGTCGCCAAATGGGCGGCCGAGCGCGCAAGGCGCAACCTCGGCCCAACACTGATCGAATATGTCACCTACCGCGTCGGCGCCCATTCCACCTCCGATGACCCGAGCGCCTATCGGCCGAAAACCGAATCCGAGGCCTGGCCGCTCGGCGACCCAGTGCTGCGGCTAAAGAAGCATCTGATCGTGCGTGGTGTCTGGTCGGAAGAGCGCCATGCCCAGGCGGAGGCCGAGGTTCTCGATGAAGTTATCGAGGCACAGAAGCAGGCCGAAAGCCACGGCACGCTGCATGCGGGCGGCAAGCCATCGGTGCGCGACATCTTCGAGGGCGTCTATGCGGAAATGCCCGCCCATATCCGCCGCCAGCGGCAGAAGGCGGGGTACTGACATGGCAAGAATGACAATGATCGAGGCCGTGCGCAGCGCCATGGACGTCTCGATGGGGCGTGACGACGATGTCGTCGTCTTCGGCGAGGATGTCGGCTACTTCGGCGGGGTTTTCCGCGCTACGCAAGGACTCCAGGCCAAATACGGCAAGACCCGCTGCTTCGATGCGCCAATCAACGAATCCGGTATTCTCGGTACGGCGATCGGCATGGCGGCCTACGGCTTGAAGCCCTGCGTCGAAATCCAGTTCGCTGATTATATGTATCCGGCCTATGACCAGATCACCCAGGAAGCGGCGCGCATCCGCTACCGCTCCAATGGCGACTTTACCTGCCCGATCGTCGTGCGCATGCCGACCGGCGGCGGCATCTTCGGCGGGCAGACGCATAGCCAGAGCCCGGAAGCGCTGTTTACCCATGTCTGCGGATTGAAGGTGATCGTGCCGTCCAATCCCTACGACGCCAAGGGCCTGCTGATCGCGGCGATAGAGGATCCGGACCCGGTGATGTTCCTCGAACCGAAGCGGCTCTATAACGGCCCCTTCGATGGTCATCACGAAAGGCCGGTGACGCCCTGGTCGAAACATGATCTCGGCGAGGTTCCGGAAGGGCATTACACGATCCCGATCGGCAAGGCGGAAATCCGCCGGCCGGGGAGTGCCGTCACCGTGGTCGCCTACGGTACGATGGTGCATGTGGCGCTTGCCGCCGCCGAGGAGACAGGGATCGATGCCGAGGTGATCGATCTGCGCAGTCTTCTGCCGCTCGACCTCGATACGATCGTCCAGTCGGTGAAGAAGACCGGCCGCTGCGTCGTCGTGCACGAGGCGACGCTTACCTCCGGCTTCGGCGCGGAAGTCGCATCACTGGTTCAGGAGTACTGCTTCTATAGTCTTGAGGCGCCGATCGTGCGCGTGACCGGCTGGGACACGCCGTATCCGCACGCACAGGAATGGGACTATTTCCCCGGTCCCGCCCGTGTCGGCCGGGCGTTGAAAGAAGTGATGGAGGGCTGAGGATGGGTGAATTCGTCATCAAGATGCCCGATGTGGGTGAGGGCGTGGCCGAGGCCGAGCTGGTCGAGTGGCATGTCAAGCCGGGCGACCCGGTGCGTGAGGATATGGTGCTCGCGGCGGTCATGACCGACAAGGCGACGGTGGAAATCCCCTCGCCGGTCGAAGGGGTCGTGCTCTGGCTCGGCGCCGATGTCGGCGATACGGTCGCGGTCAAGGCGCCGCTCTTGCGCATCCAGGTCGCCGGCGAGGATGGGAATGCGAGCGAAGAGGCTTCCTTCGCCGCGGCTCCTCAACCTGTGAAGACCGAACCGGCCAAGGACGAGGGGACGGAGGCCAAGCCGGTCGCACCACCTCCGGCAAGACCGGCGGTCGAAGCGAAGGCTATCCAGTCGACGGCGCCGGTCGGGGGCCCGGTTCCCCGCGAACCGGCGGAGCGTCCGCTTGCTTCCCCTGCCGTGCGGTTGCGTGCCCAGGAGGCTGGTGTCGATTTGCGCCAGGTGCCTGGCACTGGGCCAGCGGGACGCATCACCCATGACAATCTCGATCAGTTCATCGCGCATGGCGTGCAGCATGCAACCGCTGCTCCAACCGGCCCCGCCCGCAAGACCGATGTCGAGGAGATCAAGGTCACCGGCCTGCGCCGGCGCATCGCCGAGAAGATGCGCCTCGCCGCCTCGCGCATTCCCCACATCACCTATGTCGAAGAGGTCGATGTCACCGACCTTGAAGACTTGCGGGCGACGATGAATGCCGGCCGCAAGCCTGATCAGCCGAAGCTGACCATTCTGCCCTTCCTGATGCGGGCGATGGTGAAGACGTTGGGCGAGCAGCCCGGTATCAACGCCACCTTCGACGACGATGCCGGTGTCGTTACCCGCTACGGAGCCGTCCATATCGGCATCGCCACGCAGACACCCTCCGGCCTGACCGTACCGGTCGTCCGCCACGCCGAAGCCAGGTCGATCTGGGATTGCGCCGCCGAGCTGACACGCCTTGCCGACGCCGCCCGCAATGGCACCGCCGCACGCGAGGAGCTGTCCGGTTCCACGATCACCATCTCCTCGCTCGGCGCGCTCGGCGGCATCGTGACGACGCCGATCATCAACCATCCCGAAGTCGCGATCGTCGGCGTCAACAAGATCATGACCCAGCCCGTCTGGGACGGGACCCAGTTCATCCCGCGCAAGATCATGAACCTGTCGTCGAGCTTCGACCATCGCATCGTCGACGGCTGGGACGCGGCGGTCTTCGTCCAGCGGATTAAGGCGCTGCTCGAAACCCCCGCGCTGATCTTCATCGAAGGTTGATGACATGAAAGAAATCGTCTGCAAGCTCCTCGTCATCGGCGCCGGACCCGGCGGCTATATCTGCGCCATCCGCGCCGGTCAGCTCGGCGTCGATACGGTGATCGTCGAATCCACAAAGGCTGGCGGCACCTGCCTGAATATCGGCTGCATCCCCTCCAAGGCGCTGATCCACGCGGCCGAGGAGTTCGAAAAGGTCAGCCACATGACCACTTCCAACGCGCTCGGCATCATTGTCGAGACGCCAAAGCTCGATCTCGCGCAGACCATACGCTGGAAAGATGGCATCGTCGGCCGGCTGAACAACGGCGTACTCGGTCTTTTGCGCAAGTCCAAGGTCAAGATCGTGCACGGCCAGGCGGCGTTCCGCGACGGCAAGACCGTCGAGGTTGAGACCGAGACCGGAACTCAGGTCATCCGTGCCGAAGCGGTTGTCATCGCGACTGGCTCCGAACCGGTGGAGTTGCCGCTGCTGCCCTTTGGCGGAGCGGTCCTCTCGTCCACCGAGGCGCTGTCGCTGACGAGTGTGCCCAATAGTCTCGCTGTTGTCGGCGGCGGCTATATCGGCCTGGAACTCGGCACTGCCTTCGCCAAGCTGGGCGCGCAGGTCACGGTGGTCGAGGCAATGCCGCGGATCCTGCCACAATATGACGCCGAGCTCGTCAAGCCGGTGGCCAAACGCTTGGGTGAGCTCGGCGTGCGCGTTCTGACTGGAGCGAAGGCGAAAGCCTATTCGGGAGAGGCGCTGCTGATCGAGACCGCTGCCGGCGAGGAAGAGCGGATCGCCGCTGACAAGGTTCTCGTCACAGTCGGGCGCAAGCCACGCACGGAAGGTTGGGGTCTCGAGGAACTCGATCTCGATCGCGCTGGCCGTTTCATTCGCATCGATGAGCGCTGCCGCACCTCCATGCGCGGTGTCTATGCCATCGGCGATGTCACGGGCGAGCCGATGCTTGCCCATCGCGCCATGGCGCAAGGAGAGATGGTTGCGGAGATCGTCGCCGGCCGCAAGCGTGTCTGGGATAAACGTGCCATTCCCGCCGTCTGCTTCACCGATCCCGAGATCGTCACCGCGGGGCTTTCACCCGATGAAGCGCGCGCCCAGGGCTATGAAATCCGCGTCGGTCTCTTTCCCTTCGCCGCCAACGGTCGTGCGATGACGACCCAGTCGGAAGACGGTTTTGTGCGGGCTGTAGCGCGCGCGGACACCAATCTGGTGCTTGGCCTGCAGGCGGTTGGTGCCGGCGTCTCGGAGCTGTCAAGCGCGTTCTCGCTGGCACTCGAGATGGGCGCGCGGCTGGAAGACATCGCCGGGACGATCCACGCCCACCCGACCCGCAGCGAAAGCCTGCAGGAAGCCGCGTTGAAAGCGCTTGGCCATGCCTTGCACATCTGAGCTGGTCTCAGCTGCCAATAGTCATTTTTCCGGAGATTTCGGCGACCAAAGGATGGTTTCGGCCGTCTTTTCGTAGGCCATGCCCTCCGGATAGCTGATGAGCTCCAATTGCAAGCCCCAGGGTGATTGGAAATAGAGGATGCTCTGTCCGGCATTCGGTCCCTCGCTGATGGGGAGCGGTCCGAGGCGGGTCGGGATGCCTTGTGTATCGAGGTAGGCCTTGGCCGCCTGAATGTCTTCGACATAAAGCCCGACATGGAAGGCGCCAATGTCGCTGTTCCTTTGTTCAAGGCGGCGCTGGTCCGGTGCCTCATATTCGAAGAGCTCCAGGCTGGAGCCGTAGCCGACGCGGATAAGCGCCGCGCGCCTGATGCGGGCGCGTGGATGAGTGCCCAGCGCCTGGCGCATGAAATCGCCGTCTTCGTCACCGATCGGGCCGAAGGTATAGGCATGCCTGCAACCAAGGATTCGGACGAAGAAGTCGAGTGCCTCGTCAAGATCAGGAACGGTAATGCCCGTATGGTCTTGACCCAGGAGGCCTGGCAATCCCAGGCTTGTGGCATTTGTCATGCAAGTCTCCCCTTCAACAGTTCCAGGACGAACCGTCGCCTGCGTGGTTCCGCGGCCCCGTCGCGCGGTCGCCGCTATTTTCTACCGAAAGCCTCGCTTCGCAAGTCATGCGATCGATGTTGGTTGCGTCGAGCCTACCCTATGTCAGAATTCAGGCGAGCAGGGTTGGCTTCAAAACCTCGGGACACTCTGTCGCAGGCAGCGAAGCATTGCCGATCGCAGCAATGGCCGGCATACGATGAGAGTAGGGATGTGCTTAGGGGCGAAAGCGGTGGCAGTCGATTTCAATTCGGAACTTCATGCGCGGCCATCGATCTATTTTTCGGGTCCGGCGCTGGTCGAGCATATAGCCCTGTCGGGCACATCACCCTCGATCTCCGACCTCAGCCACCGCGTTGTCGTTGCCGAGGACGCAATCGAAGGCCCTCGAACACAGGTCGAGTTTCATACCGAGTTCGTGACCGTCACCCGGGTGACACCTCTTGAGGCCGATCCCTCGACCTGGCCCGCGGGTTCCCTGTCGATCGATGAGGCGGCGCGGCTCGCTGGCTTGATCGACTGGGCGTTCATTTGCCGATTGGAAATTCTCATTTGCGGATCGGCGCCCAGCGAACTTGGCCCTCTCCTTTCGTCGCTTCAATTCGGCGATACGGCAGCGTCCACCATTGGCGGCGGAGCCGCGCTCGTTTGCTCGGATTTTCGCGTCGGAGATAATGGTATCAGCCGCACGATCCTTTTCAATCACGACCTCAACGCCTATCGGCTCGGCCGCATGGTGCGCAGGGTCTATGAAATCGAGACCTACCGCGTCATGGCGCTTCTGGGCTTTCCGGAGGCGCGGCGGCTTGGCCCGGTTCTTGGCGGTTACGACCGGAAGCTTGTCGAATTGACCAATCGCCACGTATCGACCTCCGCCGAAGACCATAAGCGACTGCTCGATGAGATTTCACAGCTTTCCGCGGAGGTGATCTCCGCGGCGGCACAGACGCGCAATCGCTTCGGCGCAACGGCTGCCTACTCCAAGATCGTTCATGTTCCAGGTTTTCAGCGTTTCGGGGTTTTCGTGGCGCGCCGCTTCAAACCGGCGGTCAGGAGCTGTGAGGCGACCGCATTGCGCCTGGAGCAATTGTCGCATGCGACCATGCATCTGATCGACCTGCTCCAGACCCGCATCCAGGTGGAGATCGAGGTCCAGAACGCCGTTCAGATTCAGGCCATGGCCGAGCGCGCCGAAACCCAGGTCAAAATTCAGCGCGCGGTCGAGGGTCTCTCGATCATCGCCATCAGCTACTACCTTCTGAGCCTGATCAAGGTCGCGATCGAGACGGCGGATCATGCCGGTCTTCATATCAATCCGATCTACATGCTGATCTCCATTCCCGTGGTGATCGGAGCGGTCGCCCTCGCGATCCTGAGGGTCAGGCACGCACTGAAATCCTGAAGTCTTTTTGAACGTAGCGCGCGGCAACTGCTGCCAGCACCAGCATGAATCCGAACTCCCACGCGCTTGGCGAGCCGCCAAGCGCGTGTCATGCCGACATGACCTCAATTGGCTGTCGGTCTTGGAAGAAGCACTTATAATTGTAATGAAACAATATACAGATTGACATGATCCATTGTCTCTTTCACGCTGATGTCATGAACATTCAGCCCGAGAAAGAGATGAAATTGGTGATGACGCCGGTTGTATCATTGGCAAGGCGTCGGTGCGCGCCATGACAATGATGGTGACGCTGGAGGATATAGAAGCGGCGCGGCGGCGCATTGCCCCAAAGGTGCTGCGCACGCCGTTGCGGCTCTCGCAAGCTCTGTCTCAGCGGACGGGTATTCCAGTTCATCTCAAGCTGGAAAACCATCAGCATACGGGCAGTTTCAAACTTCGCGGCGCCACGAACGCGCTTCTATGTTTGGACGAGAAGGAACGTTCGCGCGGGCTGGTGACGGCATCGACCGGCAATCACGGCAGGGCGGTTGCCCACGCCGCCAAGGCGATGGGCGCCCGTGCGACCATCTGCCTGTCCGCGCTTGTTCCGACCAACAAGGTCGAAGCTATCCGAAATCTTGGCGCGGACATCCGAATCGTCGGGCACTCGCAAGATGATGCGATGTCGGAGGTCGAGCGCCTCGTCCGTAAAGAGGGCATGTATTTCGTTCCCCCGTTTGATGATGCCGATGTCATTGCAGGCCAAGGCACGCTCGGACTCGAGGTCGCCGATGACTTGCCTGAGACCGCGCTTGTCCTTGTACCACTCTCGGGCGGAGGGCTGGCCTCGGGCGTTGCGGCCGCGATCAAGAGCCGTCTGCCGGCCGCCAAGGTGGTCGGCGTTTCGATGAAGCGCGGCGCGGCGATGGCGGCAAGCCTTGCGGCGGGTCGTCCAACGGATGTGCAGGAGGTAGAGACCCTGGCGGATTCACTGGGCGGCGGCATTGGGCTCGATAACCGCCTGACGTTCCGAATGTGCCGGACGCTTCTCGATGACGTCATCCTGCTCAGCGAGGAGGAGATCGCCGCCGGCATTCGCCATGCGGCTTTGATCGAGGGATTGACGGTCGAAGGGGCGGGCGCGGTCGGGATAGCGGCCCTGCTTGCCGGCAAGATCAAATCCAATGGTCCAACGGTTGTCGTCGTTTCCGGAGGCAATATCGATCCGGCGACCCATCGGGTTATCGTGAGCGGGCTCGATGAGGGAGTGGCGCCATGACACGCGTGCTGATCCTGACGGAAACAGACCTTCGCAAGGTCGTTCAGCTTGATAGTGATGCTGTCGATTGCGTCGAGCAGGCATTCGCGGCGCTGGCGACGAAGGCCGTGGAAATGCCACCGATCATGCGGCTCGACATCCCCGCCCATCGCGGCGAGGTCGACGTGAAGACGGCCTATGTTCCCGATCTCGCCAGTTTCGCGATCAAGGTCAGCCCCGGCTTCTTCGACAATCCATCACTTGGACTGCCAAGCACCAACGGGCTGATGATGCTCCTGTCGGCACGCACCGGCCTTGTCGAGGCGCTCCTGCTCGATAATGGCTATCTGACGGATGTGCGCACGGCCGCCGCAGGGGCCGTTGCCGCGCGACACCTGTCGCGCCCAGATAGCCGGATCGCAGCGATTTTTGGCGCCGGCATGCAAGCCCGTCTGCAATTGCGTGCACTTGCGCTCGTCCGACCAATCGAGGCTGCACGGATTTGGGCGCGCGATCTAGCAAAGGCCGACAAACTCGCGACCGACCTGACGGCCGAACTCGGCTTTCCCGTCGTGGCGGAAGCGGATGCCAAACAAGCCTGCCGTGACGCCGATATTATCGTCACCACCACGCCGTCGGATACGCCGATCCTCGATGCCACCTGGCTGCAGCCGGGCCAGCATGTCACCGCCATGGGTTCCGACGCCGAACACAAGAACGAGATCGATCCGTCCCTGATTTTGAAAGCCACGCCTTACGTCGCCGATAGCCTGAAACAGACGCGGCGGCTGGGCGAGCTTCATCATGCGATCGTCGCAGGACTTGTGAGCGAGAGCGCCGATTTCCCCGAACTCGGCGCCATTATCGCCGGCAAGGCGGCGGGCCGCCGGTCGCCCGAGGCGATCACCCTTTGCGATCTGACCGGGACCGGCGTCCAGGATACCGCCATTGCCACGCTTGCCCATCGACGCGCCGTCTCGGCCGGCGCAGGCCAAGCGATCGAAACGACGAAAGCATCAGGAGACTAAGCGTGAGCGAACCAACCCTCAATTTCACCCGCGCCGAATATGCCGAGCGGCTCGAAAAGACGCGCCGCGCGATGGAAAAAGCCGGTGTCGATCTCGTCATAGTCACGGATCCCTCCAACATGCACTGGCTCACCGGCTATGACGGCTGGTCCTTCTACGTGCATCAATGCGTGCTGGTGCCAGGCTCCGGCGAGCCGATCTGGTATGGCCGTGGCCAGGATGCCAATGGCGCCAAGCGCACCGCCTATCTGGCCCACGACAACATCATCGGCTATCCCGATCACTACGTGCAGTCCAATGAGCGCCATCCGATGGATCTGCTCTCGAAGATCATCGAGGAACGCGGCTGGGCCAACGCCTCGATCGCCGTCGAGATGGATAATTATTGGTTCACCGCCGCTGCCTATGCCTCGCTCGTCAAGCACTTGCCGAATGCCCGTTTCAAGGATGCCCAGGGGCTCGTGAACTGGCAGCGCGCCGTCAAGAGCAAGACCGAGCTCGACTATATGCGCAAGGCAGGTCGCATCGTCGAGGCCATGCACCAGCGGATCGTCGAAAAGGTCGAGCCGGGCATTCGCAAATCCGATCTGGTCGCCGAAATCTATGATGCCGGCATTCGCGGCGTTGACGGCTTCGGCGGCGATTACGCTGCCATCGTTCCCTTGCTGCCGTCGGGCGCCGATGCCTCCGCCCCGCATCTGACCTGGGACGACAAGCCGATGAAGAGCAGCGAGGGCACCTTCTTCGAGATCGCCGGCTGCTATCGCCGCTATCATTGCCCGCTGTCGCGCACCGTCTTCCTCGGCAAGCCGACGCAGGCGTTTCTCGACGCGGAGAAGGCGACGCTCGAGGGCATGGAGGCCGGCCTTGCCGCCGCCAAGCCAGGCAACGTCTGCGAGGATATCGCCAACGCTTTCTTCGCGGTCCTGAAGAAATACGGGATCGTCAAGGACAACCGCACCGGCTATCCGATCGGCCTTTCCTATCCGCCGGATTGGGGCGAGCGGACCATGAGCCTGCGCCCCGGCGATCGCACCGAGCTCAAACCAGGCATGACGTTCCATTTCATGACCGGTCTCTGGCTGGAAGACATGGGCATGGAAATCACCGAAAGCATCGTCATCACGGAAAGCGGCGTCGAGTGCCTGTCCAACGTCCCCCGACGACTTGTCGTGAAGTGATCGCCTGAGATGAACAGCATGAGCATATCCAAACGTCCATCGCCGATCACACCATCAGTCGATTTCGATCGCGACGGCATCCAGCACGGGCATCTGCGCCTTCCCTGGTCGCGCGACGATTCCGCCTGGGGTTCGATCATGATCCCCATCTGCGTCATCAGGAACGGCGAGGGGCCGACGGCGCTTTTAACTGGCGCCAATCATGGCGATGAATATGAAGGCCCCGTTGCCCTCTTCGATCTCGCCCGGACGCTGAAGCCGGAGGAGATCAAGGGTAGGATCATCATCGTTCCGGCGATGAATTACCCTGCGTTCCGGGCGGGCACCCGTACCTCGCCGATCGACAAGGGCAATCTCAATCGAAGCTTCCCCGGTCGGCCCGACGGCAGCGTGACCGAGAAGATCGCGGACTACTTCACGCGCTACCTGCTGCCGTTGGCCGATATCGTGCTCGACTTTCATTCGGGCGGCCGTACGCTTGATTTCCTGCCGTACGCCGCAGCGCATGAGTTGCCGGACAAAGGGCAGGAAAAGGCCTGCTTCGCCAGCGTTGCCGCGTTCTCCGCGCCCTATTCCATGCGCATGATCGAGATCGATGCTGTCGGCATGTACGACACAACGGCCGAGGAAATGGGCAAGGTCTTTGTGACCACGGAGCTTTCGGGCGGTGGAACCATATCGGCGCGCACGGCTTCCATTGCCAAGCGCGGCGTATTGAATGTGCTGAAGCACGCCGGAATCCTTGCAGGCGCTCCGGAGATCGAAGCGACGCAATGGCTCGATATGCCGTCGTCGGACTGCTTCATCTTTTCCGATGGCGACGGCCTATTCGAACCGCTCAAGGACCTGGGTGAGAAGGTTTCGCGAGGAGAAATCATCGCCCGTATCCATCCGATTGGACGCACCGGATCGGAGCCCTTTGACTATCGGGCGGCGCTGGACGGTGTTCTCGCCGCACGTCATTTCCCCGGCCTTATCAAGACCGGGGATTGCCTGGCCGTCGTCGCGACCTTGACGGGAGGCCCCTGAATTGCCGCGCCGCGACAGCGCGGCGCGGATCACCAACCCGCGACGGCAAAGAACCGGAAAACCGGACGGCCGATAGCGGAATCCAACCACAGAGGAGTGAACCATGAGATCGAATTTTTACCGCAGCCTTACCGCCATGGGTCTGACCCTCGGCCTCGCCGTTTCAGCCCATGCCGCCAGCCTCGAGCAGATCAAGAAGGATGGCTACATCCGCGGCGCCAGCGCCAATGAGGTTCCCTATAGCTATATGGACGAGAGCGGTGCCGCCAAGGGCATTGGTCCCGATGTTGCCGCCGCCGTGCTGAAGTCGATGGGTGTCAAGGAAGTCGACTGGACCGTAACGCCATTCGGGTCGCTGATCCCCGGCCTGAAGGCCAAGCGCTTCGACTTCGTTGCCGCCGAGCAGAACATCCTGCCGGAGCGCTGCAAGCAGGTGCAATTCACCACGCCGAATTCGAGCTACGGCGAGGGGTTATTGGTGCCGAAGGGCAATCCGAAGAAGCTGCATTCCTATGAGGATATCAAGAAGGATCCGTCGCTCAAGGTCGCGATCGTATCGGGTGCCGATCAGCTCGATTTCTTCCATGGTCTCGGCATTCCGGAGTCCCAGATCGTCATGATCCAGGCGAATGCGGATGCGCTGTCCACGATCCAGACCGGCCGCGCCGACGCCTATGCGGCAACCGAGCTGACCGTCGCCAAGCTCGTTCAGGGCAGCACGAATGTCGAGCACGCAGAACCGTTCACGGATCCGGTCATCAACGGGAAATCCGTCAGAAGCTATGGCGGCTTTGATTTCCGGCCCGAGGACAAGGATCTCTACAAGGCCTTCAATACCGCTCTCGAGGCTTTCAAGAAGACCGACGACTACAAGAAAATCCTGATGTCCTATGGTCTCAGCGCCGAAAGCGTCGAGGCCGCGCGCACGAAGAGCACCGATGACCTGTGCGCGGGCAAATGAGCCTATCGATAATCGAGAACGACCTAGCGGCCGTCTGCGGACGATCGCCAGGTTGTTCGGCCCCTCCCATTCTGGAACGGAGGTGACCCGGACATGAGCTGGACCCACTATCTGCCGGCATTGCTGAAGGGCGCGGAGGTGACGGCGCTCATCGCCGTCGCCTCGATGTTCCTGGGCGCGATCCTCGCCTTTGCGGCCGGCCTTGCGCGCTTTGCCGGAGGGCGGCTGCTCTCCGCAATCGCGATCGTCTATATCGAGATCTTTCGCGGTACGTCGCTTCTGGTGCAGCTTTTCTGGCTCTATTACGCGCTGCCGCTGATCGGGATCTCCTTCGATCCCATCACCACGGGCATCGCCGGTCTGGCGCTCAACATCGGCGCCTATGGCGCGGAGGTGGTGCGCGGCGCGTTGCAGGCGGTTCCCGACACGCAACATGAGGCGGCGCGCGCCTTGAATTTCGGGCACGGCCAGACACTCTTCCATATCGTCCTACCGCAGGCCGTGGTCGAAATGATGCCGGCCTTCGGTAATCTCGCCGTGCAGAATCTGAAGGACACCGCATTGGTGTCGCTGATCTCGATCAGCGATCTCACCTTCCAGGCGCAGCAATTGCGCAACATCACGCTCGACAGCGTGACGATCTATTCGCTGACGCTCATCGGATATTTCATCATGGCGCTCATTCTGGTTGCCTTCATGCGCTGGCTGGAGACGATTCTTCGCCGTGGCGTCGCCTTCCCGGGGAGGGCCCCGGCATGATGTATGGCTTCACCTGGGATACGTCGACGACGCTGTCTTTCGCATTGTCGATCCTGCCGATCCTTGGCATCGGCCTGATCGTCACGCTGGAGGCGGCGGCCGCCGGCTTTGCGATCGCGCTTGTTCTCGGCCTTGTCTTCGCCTTGCTGCGGCGCAGCCGCTTCGCGGTGATCTCCTGGCCGACGGCTTTCGTCATCGAGTTCCTGCGCGATACGCCGCTGCTCGTCCAACTCTTCTTCCTCTATTACGTCCTGCCGATCTACGGCATCGTCCTGCCGGCCTTCCTGACCGGTGCGTTGGCGCTCGGTCTGCAGTATTCGGCCTATACGTCGGAGGTCTATCGCGGCGGCCTGGATGCCGTGTCGCTCGGACAATGGGAAGCTGCGACGGCGCTCAATCTCAGCCGCGGCCGCACCTATTGGGATATCATAATCCCACAGGCCATTCCCCGCATCATTCCGGCCATGGGCAACTATCTCGTGTCCATGTTGAAGGAGACACCGGTCCTGTCCGTCGTCACGGTGGTTGATATGCTCAACCTCGCCAATCTTATCGGGGATCGGACGTTCGAGTATCTGGTGCCGCTTTCGCTCGTCGGCCTGATCTTTCTCATCCTCACGCTCGTCTGCTCGGCGGCCATTCATTGGCTCGAAAAGGCGTTGCCGAAAAACGGAATTGCTCTCAAATGACGCAACCACTGATCCGCTTTCAAGATGTGACCAAGCGCTACGGCCACCTGACCGTTCTCGACAATTTCTGCTTCGACGTCACGCCCGGCGAAAAGGTGACATTGATCGGTCCTTCCGGTTCTGGAAAATCGACGGTCCTGCGCATCCTGATGACGCTCGAACCTTTCCAGGAGGGTACCCTGCATCTGGCCGGTATGTCCTATCATCAGGATAACGGCCGTGGTCGTTTCCTCGCCAGCGAGGCGCATCTGCGCCAGATCCGTACCCATGTCGGCATGGTGTTCCAGAGCTTCAACCTGTTTCCGCACATGACCGTGCTGCGCAACGTCGTCGAAGCGCCGACACGCGTGCTCGGGCTTGGGCGGGCGGAGGCCGAGTGCCGCGCGGTCGAGCTTTTGCGCATGGTCGGGCTTTCGGAGAAGAAGGATCATTATCCGAGCCAGCTTTCCGGCGGCCAGCAGCAGCGCGTCGCGATCGCCCGTGCGCTCGCCATGCGTCCAAGGGTGTTGTTGTTCGACGAGCCGACATCGGCGCTCGATCCGCAGCTCGTCGGCGAGGTGCTCGGCGTCATCCGCGATCTAGCCCATGAACATGATCTGACCATGCTGCTCGTCACCCATGAGATGCGCTTTGCCCGCGAAGTCTCCGATCGCGTCTGCTTTTTCGACAGGGGCCGCATCTGCGAGCAAGGTAAGCCGGAAGATATCTTCAGCGCGCCGAAGGAAGACCGCACCAAGGAGTTTCTGCGCTCCGTTCTTTGATCGGATGCAGCGCTGAACTCGACGCCTTCCGTTGCGATTAAACGATCGATCCCACATCGAAGACAGGCGGCAGCTGTTCGAACGTGCCGCGAACGGTTTCGAGCGCCGAGCGAAGGGCGGAATGGGAGAGTCGGCCACCGAGACAGATGCGGATGCCGCCGACCGGCCGCTCTCCACCGGCGACGAACGGATCGGATGGCGTGACCGCCACGCCTTTGCGGGCAAGCGCCCGCACGAGACCTTCCTCGGTCCAACGTTCCGGAACAGAAAGCCAGGCGCAAAGCGACAGCGGATGGCTGCCGGCGACGAATGGCGCCAGCACATCAGAGACGATCGCCTGCCGGGCCTCCGCCTCGCTTCGCTGGACGGCAAGCAGGGCTTGCGCCGTCCCATCCAGTACCCAGCGCGACGCCATTTCGGCGACGACGTTGGTGGCGCTCCATCCGGTGACGCGCAGGATCGAAGCGGCGCGGATCGAATAATGTGCCGGCACGACGAGATAGCCGATGCGCAATCCCGTCATGACGGATTTCGTGAAGCTGGTCACGAAGAAGCCGAGCTCGGGTATGAGGTCCGCCATCGACGGAAGGGGATCGCGCAGCATCGGCTTGTAAACCTCATCCTCGATGACGAAGACACCATGCCGGCGGGCGATATCCGCGATTGCGCGCCGACGCTCGGCCCCCATGACATGGCTGGTGGGATTGCCAAGCGAGGAAACGATGACAAGCGCCGTTACGTCGCCGATGGCACAGGCCGCCTCGAAGGCCTCGGGCAGGATACCCTCGCGATCGGTCGGAAGACCACGCAGCGTAAAGCCGAGAACATTGGCAAGGCCGATGATGCCGTGATCGGTCAGGCTCTCGGTCAGGACCACTTCGTCGGGACGAACGACCGAAGCGACGGCAAGGAAAAGCCCGTGCGCCGCGCCATTCGTGATCAGGATCCGGTCTGGATCGGTCTTCACCGACAAGCCGGCGAGCCAGACCTGCGCC
Source organism: Martinezella dioscoreae (assembly GCF_009176305.1). Taxonomy (GTDB): domain Bacteria; phylum Pseudomonadota; class Alphaproteobacteria; order Rhizobiales; family Rhizobiaceae; genus Rhizobium; species Rhizobium dioscoreae. The sequence goes on from NZ_BLAJ01000004.1 coordinate 422,674, forward strand.
GCGGCGCGATGGGCATCGAGGCCGGCGATCGGCCGGCAGGGCCGCATGAAGCTGCTATTGTCGCTTTCGGCAAGCGCCTGCATCAGTTCACGGGCCGATCGCTCATGCGCCTCGGTATAGACAGCTCGGATGATGGAGAGATCGGCGCTGCCGCTCGGATCGCGATCGAGCATGAAGCTGTCGGCGCGTTCGGTGACGCGGCTGCGCACGAAGGTGCCGCGCCCCACCTCGCCGCGCAGGTAGCCGCGGCGCTCCGCCTCCTTGTAGCTCAAACTCACGGTTTGGACGGAAATTCCCAGTGCATGGGCAAGATCGCGATGCGTTGGCATCTGCGCGTGGACGGGCAGAATGCCGTCATCGATGTCGGAGATGATCTTGTCGGTGAGCAGCTTGTGCTTGGTCACGCCCTTGCGATGCTGAAGGACGGGCTTCCAGGCGCCATTGTCCTGGCTTTTTGAATCATGACGATACATGGATTGATCCGGTACAATTACAGGAGTCCATGTACACCATTCGGCATCGGATGGCGACGACCGAATGCAATGGCGCGGCCTTTTGTCAACAACAGGCCGCGCCATTCGCGTAGGATGTGCAGGGTCGCCTCGTCAGGAGCGGATCAGCGGTTCGAAAATACGCTTTCGATGGCGCCGGCCGCCGCCTTGACGACGATATCGGCTTCCTCGCGCGTCAGGCATAGCGGCGGCGCAAAGCCGAGGATGTCTCCTTGCGGCATGGCGCGGCCGATGACACCGCGCTCGAGCAATGCCGACGCCACCTGCGGTCCGATCTTCTGCGCGGGATCGAAGAACTTGCGATCATCCTTGTCCTCGACGAATTCGATGGCCGCCATCAGCCCGTCGCCACGAACCTCGCCGACATGCCTGTGGCCGCCGACGGCCTTGGCGAGTTCGGAGCGGAAATAGGCGCCGGTAGAGCCTGCATTTTCGACGATGCCGAGTTCGTCGACCAGCTCGAGATTGGCGATACCAGCAGCCGCGCAGATCGGATGCGCCGAATAGGTCCAGCCATGACCGATGGCGCCGAGCTGGTCGGATCCCTGCACGAGAACCTGCCACATCTTGTCGGAGACGATGCTGCCCGAAAGCGGCGCATAGGCGGAAGTCAGGCCCTTGGCGATGGTGATCAGATCCGGCTTCATACCGTAATGATCGGAGCCGAACATCGTGCCGAGACGGCCGAAGCCGGTGACGACCTCGTCGGCGACGAGCAGCACGTCATATTTGTCGAGGACGGCCTGGATCTTCTGCCAGTAGGTCTTCGGTGGCGGAACGATGCCGCCGGTGCCGAGGATCGGCTCGCCGATAAAGGCCGCGACCGTCTCCGGACCTTCAGCGAGGACCATCTCCTCCAGTCTGTCCGCGCAATGCTGCGCGAATTGTTCCTCGTTCATCGCGCGGTCGGCGCGGCGGAAGAAATAGGGCGCCTCGGTGTGGAGGATCGGCGCACGTGGCAGGTCGAAGGCCTTGTGGAACAGTTCGAGACCGGTGAGGCTGCCCGTCATGACGCCTGAGCCATGATAGCCGCGCCAGCGCGAAATGATCTTCTTCTTTTCCGGTCGGCCGAGAATATTGTTGTAGTACCAGATGAGCTTGATGTTGGTCTCGTTGGCATCGGACCCGGAAAGCCCGAAATAGACGCGGCTCATGCCTTCCGGGGCGCGGTCGATGATCATCTTCGAAAGCGTGATGGAAGCTTCCGTGCCGTGGCCGACATAGGCGTGGTAATAGGCAAGGTTCCTTGCCTGCTCGGCGATTGCATTGGCGATTTTCTCTCTTCCATAGCCGACATTGACGCAATAAAGGCCGGCAAAGGCATCGAGGCTCTTCTTGCCAGTGGTATCCGTGATGTAGACGCCTTCGGCGCCGGCGATGACGCGCGCCGGAGTTTCGCCGCGCGCATGCATTCCCATGTGGGTCGAGGGATGGAAGAAATGGTCCCTGTCCCAGGCATTCAATTCGTTGCGCTTGTCCAACATATTCTCGTTCCTTCTTTTTTATTCGCGGCGTCAGGCTGTCGTGTCGACGCAGAGATATTTGAGCTCGGTGAAAGCCTCGATGCCGTGGCGGGAGCCTTCGCGGCCGAGACCGGATTGCTTCCAGCCGCCGAAGGGAATTGGGCCGCCCGTGATCTTCACGCGGTTGATGGCCACCATGCCGTATTCTAGCGATCGGCCAAGCCGCATCTGCCGCGCACCGTTGGCCGTGACAACGTAGGCGACGAGGCCATATTCCGTGTTGTTAGCCCGGGCCACCACCTCGTCCTCGCTGTCGAAGACGCTGACGGCTGCGACCGGTCCGAAGGTTTCTTCGTGCATGATCAACGCGTCCGGCGCAGGCTCGACGAGCAGGGTCGGCTGGAAGAAGAGGGAGCCGGCCGCATGGCGCTTGCCGCCGGTAACGAGCCTTGTGCCATGCTGCAAGGCGTCCCTGACCTGCTCCTCGACCTTGGCAACCGCACGTTCATGCATGAGCGGCCCGATGTCGGAGGTGCCATCCAATCCGTTCCCGACCTTAAGAGCTTCGATGCGCTTGGCGAAAGCCGTAACGAAAGCGTCCATGATCGGGCGCTGGACGAAGATACGGTTGGCGGCGAGGCAGTCCTGACCGGAGGTCGCGAATTTGGCACTGATAGCGATATCGACGGCGCGGTCGAGATCCGCATCGTCGAAGACGATCAAGGGCGCATGGCCGCCAAGCTCCATCACAAGACGCTTCATTGTCCCCGCACACTGGCCGGCGATCATCTTGCCGATGCCGGTCGAGCCGGTGAAGCTCAATGCCCTGACTCGGAGGTCGTCGCAGAAGGCGCCGACGATGGTTGCGGCATCACCGGTCACGACATTGAACACACCGGCCGGAAGCCCGGCACGTTCGCCGAGTTCGGCAAGGGCCAGCGCCGATAGCGGAGTTTCGGACGACGGATGAGCGACGACGGTGCAGCCGGCCGCAAGCGCTGCAGCGGCCTTACGCGTGATCATGGCGGAAGGAAAGTTCCAGGGGGTGACGATGCCGACGACGCCAAGCGCTTCCCGGCGCACGATCATTTCGGCATTTGGCAGATGGCTGGTCACGCTCTCAGCATTGATGCGCTTTGACTCCTCGGCATACCATTCGATGAAGCCTGCGGCGTAATCGATCTCGCCGCGGGATTCGGCGAGCGGCTTGCCTTGTTCCAGCGTCATGATGAGCGCCAGATCCTCGCGTGCCTCCAGCATGAGTTCATACCACTTGCGCAGAATCGCTGATCGCTGCTGCGGCAGAAGCGAACGCCAGGCGGCAAAGGCACGCGCGGCAGTATCGATGGCGCCGATGGTCTCCTGCCTGTCGAGACTGGCAACCCAGGCAAGCGTCGCGGACGATGCAGGGTCCGTGACCTCGAAGCTTTGATTGGCTTTGCCGGCGACCCAACGACCGGCAATATAGGAAAGATCTCGCAGCAGATGGCGGTCGTTCAGCCTTGAAAGGGCTTCATGATAGGTGGCGCGAGCGTGGAGCGCGGTCATGGTCGGGTCTCTCGTTCCAGATACCCGATGCTGCCATGGAACGCCGCGAGAGATTGTCCATTGCTGGCGGTTGGAAGAGAGAAAGGACCTAAAGTGAATGGTGTCTGTAGAGAATCTCTCTATTCGCCGCCAGGCGCATCCGGGGAAAGCAGGTCGGCGACGGGAAGCACCGTTTCTTCCTTCACGGTCTTGGTCACGATGTATGTGAAATAGCGTTCGATGCCGAGGTCGCGATTTAGGAGGTCGTCGATCAGACGCTGATAGGCATCGATATCTGCCGCCATGATCTTCAGGATGTAATCGACGCCACCGCCGACGGCCCAGCAGGCAACGATCTCCGGCGTCGCCGCGACCGTTCGTTCGAAGCGCTCGAAATCCGCCTGGCGATGATTGGCGAGCGTGACCTCGACCATGACGCTGGCGATCGGAGCAAGACGCCGCAGTGCCAGATGTGCATGGTAACCGGTGATAATTCCAGCCTTTTCCAGCTTTCGAAGGCGGAGCCAGCATGGTGTCGGCGACAATCCCACCTTATCGGCCAGCGCGAGCTTGGTGATGCGGCCATCGCGCTGAATGGCGTCCAGTATCCGCAGATCGATTGCATCAAGTCTCATGTGAAAGCTGCTTGTCGTCGTCACTTATCGTTTCCAGACCAATGGCACTCGAAACCAGAGCTGACAAGCTTGCTTTGTGGAATTGGGCTGATCGCGCGGCGTTGTCTGATCCTGAATGAGGCTCTTTATCTGCCGGAAGGGCGGCGCTGATTATGTTATGCGGCTATCGGGAAACAGGTTTACGAGCGATGCTCTTCACATCCCGTCAGCGGGGTATCATGGAAAAATATAATAGATATTTCTAATTTGCGCTGCGATGCCAAATCTTCTCGCGCCCTATTCTATGATGTTCGGGATCGAGCGTTCAATGCGAACATCCAGACGGATGACGCGCGTGCTGAGAATTTGAGATTCGCGCACGGTTTCGAAAACGGGCAGGAAAACCGGACGAATGATCGTGAACCAGGAAGCGACCTCGTCGATGTTGGCACTGACGCTTGTGGTCTTGCCGCTTTCATCCTTGCCGACGATCAAAAGATTGCCGGCCAGCGGCGAGGGGTGATCTTTCAAATCCGCTATGCTGGAAAGTCCGTCGATAAGGCCGTTATTATCGGCATAGAGAAGATGGGAGTCCGCGATGCGGACGATATCGATCCCACTGGAGCCGACCAACTTGCGGATGTGCTCGATCCGGTTGCCGGCGGGAAGCATCACCGTCCGGATCGTTCCGTCGACCGTGCTTAAAAGATATGACTTGGCTTCTGGCATGGGAATTTCTTCCGTTTGCCGTTCGACGAAGTGCGGTTCTTGCGCACGAACGAGGCGAAGCTGCGGTCGTGCTCTCCTATGGGATTCATATGGGCTATAATCATTCGCCATTCCCATGCCACCTCGAGAATTAGCAGCAGAAGATATTGGCCCTATAGGCGCGAGCTTGTGCAACTTTTGCAAGCATCAAAATTCGTTCGGTGTGTTGCCTTTTCTTCAACGGCGACGTGTCCCCGACGCCTCAAATCCGAATATATTGAGCCACATTTGCTTTAGCGGCCCCCGAATACTTCCGCGATGCATGAATAACGTTACGCGCCAGCGCTCCGGCCTGCCGCTCACGAAAATGACATGAGCGTTGACATCTCAAGCTGGAGTAAAAAATGCGATGCCTGCCACCTTTGATTGATAATGGGTCGACGGAGGCGAGATAGCGCCGTGATGGATAGCGCCGCCGAGCAAGGATCATCCTGTCCAGACAAGGGAGCGACTATTCCAATGAATGCGCGGATGCCTTTCCGGCTCGAACTGCGATCTCATCGAGATATTCCTCGAAATATCTGCGGGCAATGATGGATGTCATCGAGAGGCTGCGTCTGGGGTCAACGATCAAGGAAAGGATCATTGGCGGCAAGCCGCTGTCGGCTAAGCGAGAATAGTGCAATCCGTCCTCATGCGGGAGGGGCATGCCGGAAGCGATCGCGGTCACCCCGAAACCGCAGCCCTCGCGGACCATGGACCGCATGAGCGACAAGCTGTTGGTCGTCAAGACAGGCTGAAAGCGGATGTCGATACGCGCCGCCGCAATATCAACGACATCACGTAGATGACTGCTGGTGTCGGGAACGATCGTCGGCTTCTTGAAGAATTCGCCGATGGAGATGCTGTCCTGCTGCTCTACGCCTGCAGGCAGCATGGCGATGAGATGAAAATCGGCGGAGCGCGTAACAATGACCCCCGGCAGGGGCAGGGGGCTGAAGGTCAGTCCGAAATCTGCGTCCCCGTCCCTGACCAGCTGTCGCACGCGATCGGAATCCTCCACTGCGATCGCATTGCGGATACGAGGGTGGTCCTTCGTGAATCGCGCTATCACTGCCGGCAGGAAATCGGGCACGGTTTCCTGGGAAGCCGCGATTTTCACCTCGCCGCGGCGTAGTCCCTTCAGTTCCTCGATCTCGGATTTGATGCGGGAAAGATCCTTATTCCATTCCCTGTAGCCATTGACGAGCAGTTCGCCCGCCGATGTCAGCCGCATGCCGCGCGGCAGGCGCTCGAAGAGAGCAACACCGAATTCCTCCTCTGCGCTGATGAGCTGCTTGTTGATCGCCGAAGCCGACACATTCAGTCTTTCCGCGGCTTTTCTGATCGAGCCATGGTTGGCTATCTCGTCGAGGTAATGCGCGAAGCGAGAAAACAGGAGTCGGCTCATTCGGAAGTATACCTCGTTGAAGAAAAGGAAACACACCGGACGAATTTTGTTGGTTGTAAAAATTGTGTGATCTAGTGTCTATTAAGACAATAATTTGAATGCAATCAATGTGCCAAGAAGGCCGCAGCATGTATCTGGAGACCCCGCAAACCCATCAGGTGCAGGTTGCAGGCGAGAATTTCAACTTGCCGATCGTCCAGCTGAGCGATCGGCGAGCAATCGCATTGCTGATGGTCATCGACATGGGTATCCGGTTCGGAGATCTCGTCGGCGAGGCCCTGGCCCGTCATTTTGCGCCGTTGCGGCCCGACATCGTCGTCGGCAGCGCGACCTTGGGCGTCCCGGTCGCCATCGAGGTCTCGCGGCGCCTTGGCATCGATCGATATGTAATCTTGCAGAAATCACCCAAATTTCACCTTGCCGACGCCTTGGTCGAGGATGTTCGTTCCATCACGACCGCAATGCCACAGCGTCTTCTGCTGGATCGCCGTTCGATAAGGCTGCTTCAGGGCAGACGCGTTCTGGTTGTCGACGATGTCATCGCCACCGGTTCCAGCATGGCGGCGGCGATCAGGCTCGTGCGTCGTGCCGGCGCAAACATAATTGGTGCGGGCGCCATTCTGACCGAAGGTCATTCCTGGCGGACGCTACTCGGAGAGGACGCCAAGCTGGTGACCAGTCTGGGCCACATTCCGCAGTTTGATGTTATCGAGGGAGTGGCGACGCCGGATGGCGCGACCGAAAAGGATGCTTGGACGGAAGATCGCGCTTCGGTCAGCAAGCCGATCGCGCGGATCCGGCGGAAACGTTCCATGGCCGAGAAAGACGTCGTGCGAATATAGGCAGGGTGCCGACTATCTTTGTCGCTCGCGTTGGTCGCGACGCGCGTGATTGGATTGGCCTGCCGATACTGCGTGTGCTAGATCAAGTTCCATATGCAATCATGGGTGGTTTTCGTGATTTGAATTTCCTATACGTCGTTTGAATGTTGGAGAGAACTTCCGTGCGCGGGCATTGCATTCCTACTGCAATTCCAAACCGCGCGTTACGCTGGCCTTTTCTCCATTGTCCCTGTGAGTTTTAGGGGGCTGAAGCAGTAGTTTATGGGGGATCCCGAGGGTCTGTAGGGTGTGGTGTCCCGGTCTCCGTTCGTGATTGGATGAAGTCCGGGATCTGAGTAATCGGATGCGTCAATAAGAGAGCGCGAAACTGCGCCTGAATGATCGCGGAGGACCATCCAATGGGTTTTCCGAGAATTTCTGGAAATTGCTTTTTAAAGGGACCAAGATCATGCAACCAGCGACCGTTTCACAAACCGACGGCAATACACTCTTTCCTATCGTACTCTCGATCGTGGCGGCTGCCGCGACTGGCGTGCTTTGGGCTTATGCCAATCCAATCCAGCTCGTGCCTGGCGTCATTCAATGGCGCATTTTCGCCTTTCTGCCATCGGTGATCGGCATTCTGCTCGGCTGGCGCAGCGGCTTCATTTGCGGCTATCTCGGCACCATCGTCTGGTCGCTGCTGGCCGGCACCTTCATACCTGCGCATTCGCTTCTTGTTGACGGCATCATGGTCGGCCTGACCGGCCTCGTGCCAGGGCTGCTTTTCGATCCTGCCAAGACGACCTTCGATCGCAGTGGGCTGATCAAGATTGCCGTGGTCTGCCTTATCGTCGGGCTCGTTATGGTGGCAGCGGTGTCTGCGAGCCTTGCCTATCTCGGCATTTTCCCGTTCTGGTGGGGTTTTGGCTATCTCGGCTTGTCCGACATCGTCCCGATGGTTGTCGGCACGCCGCTTCTGATCATCCCGGCCATGAAAATCCTGAAGAGTGCGCATCCATCCGGTTTCAAGCGCTTCTGAACCCGATCTGGATCAACAAGTGCTCAATATCGCTAATCTGACGATCGGTTTCGGCGGTGCTGCGCCGGTGCTTGCCGAAACCAATCTCATGCTTGACGAGGGGCAGCGGCTTCTCGTCTGTGGTGAAGCGGGCAGCGGCAAGTCGACATTGCTCGGCGTTGCCGCCGGCCTCATTCCGCGCCTTATTCCAGTTGCCGAATTCTCCGGGCAGGTGGAGCTTGCTGGCCGCCCGCTGCTTTCCTTCACAAAGAAGGAACTGTTCGGCACGATTGGCTTCGTGTCGCAAAATAGCGAAGACCAGCTTTGGGATATCTGCGTCGAGGACGTCATCGCCTTTCCCCTGGAAAACAAGGGCATCGAGCGCAACGAGATTCGGGACCGGCTGACCGAACTGATGGCCGAATTCGAGCTACAGGCCCTGAGCGGCCGTCGGGTTCTCACCCTTTCCGGGGGTGAGCGGCGAATGGTCACCATCGCCGCGGCGATCGTCTCGAGCCCATCGATTCTGGTGCTGGACGAACCGACGACCGGGCTTGATCCCGCCGCGCGCATGCGGCTGTCCAATATCCTGCTGAAAGTGCTGGACAGCACCCCGACACTGCTGATCTCGGAGCAGGACCCTTTGACACTCCGCTCCGTAATAGACAGCATTGCCCTGATGCGTCGCGGCGGCGTCTCTCCGAGCATGCCGCCGGAGACGGTGCTTAAGCACGACGCCGCCTGGATCGACGCGGGCATTTTGCCACCGATGCGCGCCCGGCCGGCGCGGCAGACCGCTGAGCCGGGTCGCCCGCTGTTGACCGTTTCGGGTCTGACGAGCCAGCTTTCCCGATCGCGCGGCAACCCGGTATTGAAGGACGTCAGTTTCGATATCCGGGCTGGGGACGTGCTGGCGCTCATCGGCCGCAATGGTGCCGGCAAGACGACGCTGTTCAAATCGATCCTCGGGCTGGTGAAAACCACCTCGGGTTCCATTCTTCTCGACGGGACAAAGGCTGACGACTGGTCTGTTGCGGCGAGGGCGCGCAAGATCGCCTACATTCCCCAGAACATGCGCCATATCCTGTTCAACATGACCGTAATCGGCGAGGTGATCTTTGCCATTACGGCGTCGAGCGCATCGTCGAGCGACCCGGCCGTCGTTGCGCGCGCCAAGGCAGCGCTGGAGCGATACGCACTCTCCGACCTGGCGGAAGCCAATCCGTTTGCTCTTTCGGCCCGCCAGCAAGCATTGCTGGGGCTTGCTTGCGCCGATGCGACCGGCGCGCTTGTTGCCATCATCGACGAGCCGCTTTTGAGCAGAGACATCAAAGGCCGGCAAATGCTGGAACGTTTCATCTCGTCGATGCAGTCTTCGGGGCGGGCGGTCATGCTGATCTCGCACGATCTGGAATTGGTCGACGATCTGGCTACCCGCCTGATGATCCTCGACAATGGCAGGATCGCGTTCATGGGGGCGCCCGAAGACGGCTGGGAAAGCGGCACCTTCGGTTCTCTCGGATGGCAAGCACCCTACGATATGACAGCGTGGAGCATGGCATGACGCGGCTTCATGAGCTCAATTTCTTCATCAAGCTGGGAATCGCCTTCATCATCATGATGGCCGCCTGGTTTGCCCCGGGCTGGCGGTTCGGAGTACCCCTTGCGCTTATCTGCCTGGCCCTTCTATGGTGCTTGAGGGTTCCCGGGCTCCGCGGCTACCTCAAGGGCGCCGCGCTGCTGACCGGCATGGTCATGGTGAGCTGGATGATAAATCTCTGGCTGCAGGGTCTTTCGACGCCGGAAGCCTTGTCGGTCGCGGCGGCGATGGCCGCCAGGCTGGTGACCACGACTGCCGCCTTCTATTTCGTCATGGAGACAAGCTCGCCGGGCGAAATATTGGCGGCGGCAAGCGCTGCGAGGCTGCCGTCCATCGCCACGCTCGTCCTATCACTGACCTTCGGCGTCATTCCGATGCTGCGCGATGATTTCGAGCGCATTGCGGACGCCCAGCGTTCTCGCGGCATGGAGATCGACAATGTCAGCCTGCCGACAAAATTGCGTTTTGCGCTGGCACGCGGCATTCCGCTGCTCGTCCAGGCGATCCGCATGGCGCACGCCATCTCGTTTTCCCTCACCCTTTACGGGTATGATCTGAAACACAAGCGAACAACCTGGCGAGAAGTCGGCCTGATGGTCGAGCAGCGCCTCAGTATGAAGGATAAGGCCCATGACCCCTGAGACCGCGGACCCTAGAACCGGGCAGAACTGGAAGGTCGATGTTGCTAGCTATGCCGTCGAGTTGCCGATCGTGGCTATCAAACCGGATTTTGCCATTTCCCTCATGATGGTCATCGATCTCGGCGTGAAATTCGGTGAGCACGTCGGCATCAAGCTTGCCGCCAAGTTCGCGTCGCTCAAGCCCGACATCGTGGTCGGTACGGCGACACTCGGCATTCCCGTCGCCATTGAAGTGACGCGGGCGCTCGGCCTCGACAACTATGTGGTCCTGCAGAAGTCGCCGAAAATCCATTTGGCAAATGCGCTGGAACAACGCATCTCCTCGATCACTTCCAAGGGCGAGCAGCGCCTGCTGCTGGACCGCGCCGCGATCCCCCTTCTCAAGGGCAAGCGCGTGCTTGTCGTCGACGACGTGGTCGCCTCGGGGTCAAGCCTCAAGGGTTCGCTGGAATTGGTGCGCAAGGCGGGAGCCGAAGTTGTCGGCATTGGCGTTATCCTGACCGAGGCCCGAGACTGGCAGGAGACGCTGGGATCCGATTGCGACCTCATTCAGGGCCTCGCTCATATTCCTCAATTCTCCAGGACCGGCAATTCTGCCTGGGAGCCAATTCCCGGCACCTGAGGCCACGGCTGCAATAAACGTATTTCGTCGCCGCCGCTGTTTCGACACATGTTCGATGCGCTGCGTCTGGGCGTGCCATCTGAACGCCCAGACTTCGGTCATATGGTCCTCAGACGTTCCGAAGTTCCGGCAACGGCGCCTATTGCTTACGGATCCTGCAGATGACGGTACCGTCACCCGTTCGCGCCTTCTTGTTGGGATCGATGCATGTCAAGGCATGGGGATCACAATCCTCGCGGAACTCATACACGCCATTGGGACCCATAGCTTCCAGATTTGGGGTTTGCGACGGGCAATCCACGGCCTCTGTGCCGCGTTGCTCGCATGCGGAAAGCGTGAGACCGATCAAGAGGAGAGCAAGAAACTTGTGCATCATCTGTCTTCGATTACAGGATCATATGATGAATGCAAACCCACCATCATCATGGACCATATCGAAACGAGGCGAATGGCCCTACATCAACCTGTCCTTCGGACTTCCGCATTCCGTTGTAGAAAAATCATGGCCACGAAAATCGTAATCACGATCACGATAGGAATCGGATGACGATCTGCCTTCGCGTGAAGATGGAGCGATCGGCTATCGGTCACGCCCACTTAAAGGGAACTCGCCTCGAAGAGTTCGCGCGTATAGGCGTGGTGCCGGCCTTCAAATCCGCCTTAGTCAGTTCATCGACGAAGGTCCCGTCCTTCATGATCAGCACGCGATCGTATATATGGCTCCTCCCGGGAGTGCGATGTAATACGTATGATGTTGTCTATATGTCATATTATGATTTATCGAAAATCGGCATGGCTTGCAAGGCCAGGCGGATGACCTGATGCGAATGAGCGGAGGTCAAAAGTGGCGACATGAGACCCGGGTTGCCTGAAGCTGGCGTAACGGGCAATCGATCGGTTGCCATGTGGCTTGGCGGTAAAAGGTACCAGATGGGGTGGCATTTGATAAGGCCGGAGATGGGGCGGCTCGATATCAGCGATTGCGCGTGTCGCCTCCTCACGGAGCGGCAATAGCTCTCGACACCTCTAAGAATTCATATTATGTCATATGATACGGATCAATCTCACGGGAGAGACGCTCGGTGTATGTAGGAACACAGGTTGAGGCGCGCGACGACGACGATTATCGCGTTTTCGCGCAATTGGGGCTGAAGCATATATGTGCGGACCCGCCGGGAAAGCCGGAGAGCTGGACGCTATCCGATCTTGAGCGCCTTCGCGACAAGGTCGAGAGTTTCGGGCTGATTCTGGATATGATCCAGCTTCCCTTGCCGTCTCAACCGATCGAAAAGGCATCCTATCCTGATATTCTACTTGCCGGACCGGATCGCGATCGCCAGATCGATGCGGTCTGCAAGCTCATCGAAGATGTGGCGGCGGCCGGCATCCCCGCGGCAAAATACAATCTCAATCTCATCGGCATACCGCGCACGCCGGAAGAGCCTGGACGCGGCGGTTCGATGAATGCGAGCTTCCGCTGGGACAAGGCGGACCACCACGCCGCCCCCGGCCTTGCCGGCGTCCTGTCGGAAGACGAGAACTGGGAGCGCATCGATTATTTCCTGGAGCGGGTTGTGCCCGTGGCGGAGAGCAATCGCGTCCGCCTCGCTTGCCACCCGCATGATCCCTACACACCGCCGGGTTATCGCGGCGTCACGCGTGTGCTCGGCTCCGTGGAAGGCTTGAAGAAGTTCGTGCTGATGCGTGAAAGCCCCTATCACGGGCTGAATTTCTGCCAGGGATCGGTCGGCGAGATGCTCGACAATCCGCGCGAGGAGATCGATGACATCATCCGCTGGTTCGGCACGCGCGGCAAGCTTTTCAACGTCCATTTCCGCAACATTCGCGGTGGCAAGCTCTCCTTCATGGAGACCTTCCCGGATGAGGGCGACATGGACATGGTCCGCTCCGCGAAGGTCTACAAGGAGGTCGGCTACCAATACATGCTGATGCCCGATCATGTTCCGACCATCAGCGGCCGGGACCCGACCGGCGTCGCCTTCGCCTTCTGCTACGGCTACATCGCCGCCCTCGTCCAGTCACTCGAAGGCGCCTGAGACCCATCGCCCCTACCAATCGATAACAGGATTCCGATATGAACCCGATTGAACTGAAAAAGGCGGTTGGCAGCGGTCTGCTGTCCTTTCCCGTCACTCATTTCGACAGCGACCTGAAATTCGACGAGGCGAAGTACCGCCGCCATGTCGAGTGGCTGGCAGGCTATGATGCCGCCGCTCTTTTTGCCGCCGGCGGAACCGGCGAGTTCTTCTCCCTCAATCCCGCCGAAATCCCGCAGGTCGTTCGCGCCGCAAAGGCATCCGCGGGCAATACGCCGATCATCTCAGGGACGGGCTATGGCACGTCGCTTGCCATCGAGATCGCCAAGGCAGCCGAGAAGGCGGGGGCGGACGGTCTGCTGCTCCTGCCGCCTTATCTCATGTTCGCCGAACAGGCCGGCCTGATCGCTCATGTCAAGGCTGTATGCCAATCCGTCGGAATAGGCGTCATCGTTTACAACCGTGACAATGCGGTGCTCAGCGCCGACAGCATCGCACGGCTTACCGACGAGTGCCCCAATCTCATCGGCTACAAGGACGGGGTCGGTGAGGTCGACAAGGTGATCGAGATCACCACGACCCTCAAGGACCGTCTCGTCTATGTCGGCGGCATGCCGACCCATGAAGTCTATGCCCAAGCCTATTTCGCCGCAGGCGTCACGACCTATTCCTCCGCCGTCTTCAATTTCATTCCCGCGCTTGCCCAGCGTTTCTACAGCGCGTTGCGGGGCGGAGATCAGGCAACGGTCGATGAAATCCTCACGGGCTTCTTCTTCCCGTTCGTCGCCCTGCGCAATCGAAAGAAGGGCTATGCGGTCTCGATCATCAAGGCCGGCTTGCATGTTCTCGGCAAGGATCCAGGTCCTGTGCGCCCACCGCTGACCGATCTGACGCCGGAGGAACTGGCAGCGCTCGCAAAGATCATCGAGGCGGCCAAGGCCGCGTGAGGCTCAGCCAGGCACATGCGAACGATCGTCGGCAATGCTGGCGATCCCGCTTTGCGGGGGGAAGATACTCGTGATTAGCTTGCCGTCTCGAATTTCTACCGACATGATGGCCACCTCGGCAATGCTTGCGTCGACACATGTGTGTTCCAGACATTCATCCATGCCATGGACTAGTCAAATGGCGTGCTCATGCTAATCGACTATTATTCCGTCGACATCGCGCGAACTGGGTCGAAATCGTCACCCATCCCCGATGAGGGACAAGGATCACGGCTGCTTCGTCTCGCGGAGAGGCGTAGTGGCCGTGTAATCAGCGGTCCGCCTGTCACACCGACCGATTCTTTAGACCAATGACGTCATGGATACGCGATAGCAATCGCCATGAAGCTGCCGCGTCATGGTCAGGGGATCGCCATGCTATTGCCTCATAGAAAACGTTTGACGGCCACATTGCCGCCGGATCGTTCCTCGACCCTAACCGGCGGCTGAATCCAATATGGTATGCCAAATTTCGCTCTACGCCATCAAAGAGGTGTTCCCCCCGCACGACCAAGAGGAATTGAGATGATGATTCGTCATATCCCCGCTGTATCGTTGACCGCTGCAGCCTTGAGCCTGATGGTTCTCAGCAATCAAGCCTTCGCACAGCAAGCAACACAAGAGCAGCAGCCTGCTCAAGCACAACAGCCCGATAGCAATGCTGCCGCTCCCACGGTCAGCGATCAAAAAATAGAGGCTTTTGCGGTCGCTTATCTCCAGGTGGATAAGATCAGGCAGGAATATTCGGCCAAGATCGGCGCGACACAGGATCCGACCGCGAAACAACAGCTGCAGACCGAGGCAAGCAAGCAGATGGTGCAGGCCGTTCAGACCTCTCCTGGGATGTCGGTAGACGAATACAACGCAATTCTAACGGCTGCAAAGAAGGATCCTGTACTCGTTAAGAAAGTCCAGGATAAGATTCAGAAAGCCGCACCTGCGCAACAGTAAGCGACGAAACGATCTCCACGTAATGTGATATCAGATCGATGCCGCATCTCGGCGCGGCATCGACTGCCATCTTCATCGCGATGGCGGTGAGGCGATCGGCCGGTCTATCGCACGGCCGCTTTCAGCAGGCCGTTGCGAGCGAAGGTCTCGCGCAGCCGCTCGTCGACGGCGATGTAGGAATCGAGTGTCAGCGCGAGCTTTTTTGCAATGACCGGTAAGCTTTCGGCCAGCTTTATCAGACGCTCCGGATCGGAAAACACGATCTCTGCATAGGTATTGAAGTCATTCTCCGAGGTCGTCGCGCCATAGGCGGAGAGAAAGCCGGTTTCCACCGGTGGAGCGGTCTGGCCATTGCGAGCGATCTGATCGGTCGCACTGTTCTGAAATTGCCACCCGGCTGGCTCGAGCGCGGTGAAGGACCGTTGCAGGGCATCATTGCGGAGCCAAATGAAGGAACTTGTTTCGTGGTGCACGCCAAGCTCCGCGGTCAGCTGACGCGTCTCGGCCGATACGTTGGAGGGTGCGGCGAGAAATATCCAGTCCTGCCCATAGGTGCCGCCCGCTTCGGCGCCGTCGATCAAAATCTTGCCGGCGATGAAGATCGCCTTGATGATCCGGCCGAGAAATTGATCCGGATAAGCTTCGAAAGCCCTGGCAATGCCGCGCAGCGAGTCCTTCACGGCGGTATGGTCGGCAGGGCTCAACACGACGCCCTCTACCGGCGCGTCGGCGGGTAGATAGGGTGGCACGTAGAAGGTTGACGGATCGCCAAAGCCGATCGTCAGGCCCTGTTGCTGGCCAAGCTTGGCCGCATAAGCATCAGCATCGGCAATGGTATCCTCTTTCGGTGTAGATCGGCCGAGAAGGTAGGAACCGCTCCCGGCCAGAACCACCGCTGCGCCAAGTAGAAGACGCCGTGAGACAATCAATGTGCCAGTCCAACCCGGGCGCCGACATGCACGGCGGCTGGAACCGCGGCGCGTGGTAGGGCTGTGGTGGCCGCACCCCGAAGCATGGCGAGGCCGCGCGTCAGCGAGGCGCCGGCGGCCGCGAAGGAGGCCGGATCATCGGCGACGCCGACGCCGCCGGAGAAGAAATCCTCGACGAGGGTGCCGACGACAATGACGCCAGCACCGATGACCAGGCCGGTGCCGATGACGCGGCTCCAGTTTGTTCCTTCATCGGGCTCGCGGATACGCACCGCGTCACGCACGGCCTGCGGCGAAGGCGCAGACGGAGGAATCTGTGCTTTAGGCGTGATCAGAATCACAAAGGCCACGCTCATCGCGACATAGTGGAACGGGCCGATCCTGCCCTGCAGCTTGGGGAAGCGGACCTCGGCACGCAGCTTCGGGATCGGGCTGCCGGAGCTGAACTCGACGCCAACCGCGGTGGCGGCCGCGTTGGGCGTCGTGCTCTGGCTGACCAGCATCGAGCGCACTGTCACTTCCTTTTTCTTCGAATCGTAGATGAAGCGGGTGTCGCCAATGAGCTGACCGAAAGCGACGTTGGCCTGCTGCGAAATCTGCGTTTCCAGCCGTCCGCCATTGCTCACATAGGTCGCCGGGTAGCGCTTGTCCGTCATCAGGACGACATCGCCGGTCATGCGGAACTCGATTGTCGCCGTCGGGGTCTCAATGACGGGCATTGTCAGATCATTCAAGCGGTACTTGATCGAGATCGGCGAATAGACGTGCGGCAACTCCTTCTTCAGTTCCGTAGCCGGGTTGCCGGTGCGAAGCGGCTGCGGCGAGGCTGAATGCGGCGCCGAAGTGGCGGCGGATGTCGAGGGATTATGATGCTGCGAAGTATGCGGTGTATGGTTATGGCCGTTGCTGCCATGCTCGCGCTGACCTGGCAGAACGGGGATCAAAATTGTGCTGCCGGTATGGATCAAATCCGGATCGGGGATTCCATGTCCGGTGGTGCGAATGACATCGCGGCGGTTGTTATAGCGCCAGATACGCGGCCATTGCGCACCATGGCCGAGATGTTCGTGGGCGATAGACCAGAGCGTATCGCCCGCCTTGATCTGATATCGTGTGCCGATCATATTTTTCCCCCGTGTGTTGCTTTACGGAATAGGATAGTTGGCTGGTGCGCCTGTCAACGCCGTATCAGGTTTTCGCTATCGTCATATGACAATGAGATTACTAATCATACCTGACGTAGAGATATTCCACCGTTAGCTGCATAAATATGATCGCGCTGCCGATGGCCGCGGCGGTAAAATCGACAGGATCGACCGTTCCAGAACGCCGAGGCTTGTCGCGGTGGCAAGCAAGTGACTTCGCTATCAGCGCCTGGCCAAGTTCGTCGTTCCGGGGCAGATCCAGAGCGAGACGCTATCGGCTATGGTGAGGTCACGGGCTGGTCTGTTGGTGCCGTCGAGCTCGTCATAAAAGGTCTGTCCGTCCCACACACCTACTGATTCATTTTTGTTCAGCCTTAGGTTGATATTTTCATCGTCTCCATATCCATTGAGTTGATGTATGGCGGATATTTTCCGTCGCCGTCGCTCTATAGCTGCTCGTCGGTCGCGGGAGCTGAGCCCCACCTGATGATTGACCGGCATCATCGGCCCAGGCAACGGAAATCGCGCAGGAAAGGATAAATAAGGCAATTAGGAAGGGCGCTCGAAACAGTTTGGCAAGTGAAGCCATGCCGTTGGTGCTCCATAGATTTCCGCTTGAATCCCGGCGTTTGACGACGAATGAAGCCGCCGAAAGGCACGGGCAATAAAACCTCGCTACACCTCAGATCACACTACCATGCGTGATCTAGGCGCCTGGTTGATTTTTTCGAGAGGGATGGAAGCTTTTAGTTGCCGTTATGATCGCTTGACGTGCAAAGACAGCAGCGGGCTGGATTCATAAGGCGGGAGAGCCTTCGCCACCAGCATCACGCCGGCCCACCGACGCTCGCCGATCTGATAGGGATTTTGGTTCGCTAGCCCGGGAGCCGACAGGGTATGGATGTGCCCGGTCAACCGCCGGGCAGACCCGTTGCTTCGGTCAGATCTTTGCAGCCTTGGCGAAAGTCGGATCGAATGTCTTCTCGAAGGGTACGTCGGCATTGGCGAGTTCGGGATCGAGCGTCTTCAACACGCCCATCATGGACTTATAGCCTTCCGGCGTGACCATGCCGTCCGGGGAATACATTTCCTTGGAATTCTTGAATGCCTGCATGTAGAGGTCACGATTGCCGAGCAGATATTCCTCTGGAACGACGCCGGCGACATCTTCGGGGCTTGCTGTCGCGATCCATTTCAGGGCCTTCATGAAGGCGTTGACCGTCTTTTGCGTGGTGATTGGGTTCTCTTTCGCAAATTCGCGCTTGATGTAGACGGTCGCGGCCGGGTTCGGACCACCGAAAAGCGCACGTGTACCGGCCTCGGTGCGTGTATCCAGAAGCACCGTGACGTCGCCATCATACTGCAACTGCGCGATGACCGGATCGAGATGGGAAAGGCCGTCGATCTGACCGCTCTTGACCGCGGCAACGGCGCCGGCCCCGCCGCCGACGCCGATCAGCGACGCATCGTCCGTCTTCAGTCCGTTCTTCAGCATGGCATATTGGAACATGAGCGCCGTCGAGGAGCCTGGCGCGGTGACGCCGATCTTGCGGCCCTTCATGTCCGCCATCGACTTGATCTCGCCGGCGAGGTCCTTGCGCACGGCGATGACGATGCCGGGGAAGCGGCCAAGATTGCAGATCGCGACGATATCCTGACCCTTGTTCTGCATGCGGATCGTATGTTCATAGGCGCCGGCGACGACATCGAGGGAGCCGCCGATCAGTCCCTCCAGCGACTTCGAACCGCCGGCGAAATCATTGATGGTGACGTTGAGACCCTCTTCCTTGAAGAAGCCCTTCCGTTCGGCGATCGTCAGGGGCAGATAATAGAGCAGCGGCTTGCCGCCGACGCCGATCAACAGGTCCGGCTTTTCCGGCTTCGCATCCTGCGCCACCGCCGGCAGAATCCCCGCAAGCGAAGCGCCGATTCCAAAGCTCGCGGTCCCGATCAGAAATGTCCTGCGTTCCATAGTTTTTCCTCCACGTCTCCGTTTCGTTGCGCTACTGGCCGCGCCAGGCAAGCAGCCGTCGTTCGACCATCGTCATGACCCAATCCACCAGCAGGACGAAAGCGGTCAGAACCGCCATGCCCGCAAAGACGCCCGTCACATCAAAGATACCCTCGGCCTGCTGGATGAGGTAGCCGAGACCAGCGGCGGAACCGAGATATTCGCCGACGACCGCACCGACAACGGCAAAGCCGACCGAAGTATGCAGGCTGGAAAACACCCAGGAAAGCGCGGAGGGCAGATAGACATGGCGCAGCAGCTGCCGCTCGTTCATTCCAAGCATGCGGGCATTGGACAGCACCGGCTGGCTGACTTCCTTGACACCCTGGTAGACGTTGAAAAAGACGATGAAGAAGACGAGCGTGATGCCGAGCGCCACCTTGGACCAGATGCCGAGGCCGAACCACAACGCGAAGATCGGTGCCAGCACGACACGGGGCAGTGCATTCGCCGCCTTCACATAAGGGTCGAAGACTGCCGCGATCAGCGGCCGGCGGGCGAACCAGAAGCCGAAGACGACGCCGCCGAAGGCGCCGAGCAGGAAGGCCAGGATCGATTCCGATAGCGTGATCCAGAGATGATACCAGATCGATCCGCTGGCGAACCATTGGATCACACGTTGCGCGACCTTGAGCGGATCGGCAAAGAAGAAGGATATGGTCTTCGGATTGCCGAAGAGGCCGGTATTCGTCGCCAGATGCCAGAGGACCAGAATGACCAGCGCCACCAGGATCTGTAGCAGGAGAAGGAGGGAGCGGTTCATGCGATCTCTCCGCTGCTCTGGCGATAGGCGGTCATCACCTCGTCGCGCAGCGCCTGCCAGATATCACGATGAAGCTGGTTGAAAACGGGATCGTGCCGGATCTCGCCGATTTCGCGAGGCCGTTCCAGCGGCACCTTGAAGTCACCGATAATGCGGGACTTCGGACCGGCGGACATGATGACGACACGGTCGGCAAGGGCGATCGCCTCATCGAGATCGTGCGTGACGAACATCACGGCTTTGCGGTCCTCGGACCAGAGTTTTAGCAGGAGGTCGCCCATGATCAGGCGGGTCTGCGCATCGAGCGGACCGAATGGTTCGTCCATCAGGAGCAGTTTGGGATTGCGGATGAGCACCTGGGCAAGACCGACCCGCTTGCGTTGGCCGCCCGAGAGCATGCGCGGGAAACGATCGGCAAATGTGGCAAGGCCGACGCGTCCCAACCAATCCCGCGCAATCCTTCTTGCCTCGGCAGTATCCGTTCCCGTGATCTCTAGTCCGATCGCAACATTCTCGAGAACCGTTTTCCATGGCATCAGCGAATCCTGCTGGAAGAGATAGCCTGCCTGGCGGTTGATGGATTTCAGGGGCTGGCCGAAGACTTCGACCGTCCCTGACGCGGGCGTCAAAAGCCCCGCCGTCGCATTGAGAAGTGTGGATTTGCCGCAGCCCGTCGGGCCGACAATAGCCACGAACTCATGCGCCTCAACATTCAGATTGGTCGCCGCTACGGCGTCGAACCGTGTCTTGCCGGCCATTTCAAAGGAAATCGCCACCTGTTTCAGGCTGACCGCCCTCACAGCCTCCATCGTCATGCCCTGCTTTCCTCCCCGATATCCGTCTACCTCCGGCGGGCATCAGGCATCGTCATGTTCAGCCAACAGATCAAAGCAAGCGCGACCAGTCAATATGCGGATTGGCTGAGCTATCGTTCTGCTACAGGGAAAGGATGCGAAAGCCCCGGCAGATGCTGTCGGGGCTTGGCAAGTTCCGCAGGGATCGGGTGGTCAGGCTGCGCGCCGGTGGTGCCGGCCCTCCTGAACCTCCTCGACGATCTTGTCTACGAAGGCGGGAAGATCGTCGGGCGACCTAGATGTGATGATGCCTTCATCAGTCACGACCTTTTCGTCCTTCCAGGTTGCGCCGGCATTTTTGACGTCCGTCTTGATGGACCAGTAGGAGGTTGCCTGGCGCCCACGCAACGCGTCGGCTTCAGCGAGCAGCCAGGGCGCGTGGCATATGGCGGCGACCACCTTGCCGGAATTCAGGAAATCACGGACGACCCGCATGGCATCGCCATCCATGCGCAGCTTGTCGGGATTGATCTGGCCACCCGGCAGCACCAGCGCATCGAACTGGTTCACGTCGACATCCTTAGCGATGATATCGACCTCAACGCTGTCGCCCCAATCGGTCTTGTCCCAGCTCTTGATGCTGTCCTTCTTGATGGAGGCAACCTTGACATCGGCGCCACGCTTCCTGAGTTCGTCGAGGGGAACGCGAAGTTCTGAACGTTCGTAGCCGTCGGTCGCCAGAATGAGGATATGTGCGGAATTGATGGAAGGCATGATCTATCCTTTCGCTGTATCGTTGATCGGAACGCCCGTTTCCAAACCCCAGCCGCAGGCAATCGTTCCCCGGCTTTGTGGGAACCGCAGCGCGATCCCGCGGTTATGATGGAAATCTACAGGGAGAGATCGGATGGAGCAGGCAATCAAATTCGAGCAGTCCGGCTGGATCCCGAATAATCAGCGATTTCCTGTGATCGTCTATCGGCAGGTGCTCGATGGCCCCGACCGAGCTGAGAGTTTCGAACGGCTCTTTCGAACCAATGGCTGGGGCGGCCTCTGGCGAAATGGCGTCTATTCCTTTCACCATTTTCATTCCACGGCGCACGAAATATTGGGCGTTGCGGCAGGTCGGGCCCGGCTGATGATCGGCGGACCCAGCGGCAAGGAAATCACGGTCGAGGCCGGCGATGCCCTGCTGCTACCGGCCGGAACCGGCCATTGCCGGCTGGAGGCGAGCGAAGACCTGCTCGTGATCGGCGGCTATCCTCCCGGTCAGGAGGCCGATCTCTGCCGGGAAATGCCCACGGCCGAGCAGCAGGCGATGATCGAAAAACTTGGCGTGCCCGCAAGGGATCCATTGAAAGGAGGGGCCGGTGGCCTCCTCTCTCTATGGCATGGCAAAGCCTAGCGCCGGCCGAAATCGAGCATTACCAGACACCCGGCAGCAATCGGAACCGCACGCGCCCGGCATAATCGGCATAACCCTCGAGTTCCGCCTGCAGCAGGGCGTCCTCCCAGCTGGTACGCAGAATCAGTACCCCGCTTGCCCAAGCGGCTGGGATTAAAGCCCACCAGGAACCGAGCGCCAGCGCCAGCCCTGCAAATACCAAGATCGCGCTGACATAGCCCGGATGGCGCACGTAGGCGTAGGGACCATTGCTGATGACATGTTGGCCGCGTTCGCGCTGGAGGCGGACACCGGGTTCAAAGAAGCGATTGACGGCCTGCGCCCATGTGCCGAGCGCAATGCCGACCGCTAGCAGGATATAACCCAGGATCACGACGGAGGTTGGCATCACCGACCATTTCATCCTGCCGGCATCCAGGGTTCCAAGCGGTATTTCGGCGATCATACCCAGGCAGATGAGCGAGACCAGAATGAGATCCCAACGTTTGGTTCCGGCCTGGAAGCGGCTGCGTGCCCTGAAGATCATGGGGTTTACGCGTCGCATGACCAGTATCGCGATCCCGTAGATTACCAGGAGGAAAACAATAAAGACCCATCCGGGCCGCCAGTCGAGGCGACCGACAGGTAAAAAGACGAGAGCAAGCAGCGCAAGCGGCAGACCGATCGCGTAGGATATGGCCTTCGTGCGGGACATGGGTTCAGGTTCGGTAACAGTCATGCAGTTGCTCCTTGCAAGGCAAACTTGCCGCGCCCTTCGGTGGATTGATGCTGCTTAGATGATGGAAGCGAACGGATCGGGCGGTTCGAAGCCTTGACACGCGATGCGCCGGGTTTAGACCGGCCGAACATCATCATGCTCCTTCCCCCCGGAGATTCCATGAAATTCCTGGCATCCTTTTCCGCCTTCGTCGGCAAGACTTTTTCCATATGGGTCATCCTGTTTGCCGCTCTCGGCTTTTTCCTGCCCGATTTCTTCAAGCAGTTCGCACCCTGGATCGTCGTCCTTCTCGGCATCATCATGTTCGGTATGGGGCTGACCATATCCGTTGACGATTTTCGCGAGCTGGCACGTCGTCCCCATGAAGTCGCGATCGGCGTCATCGCACATTTTGGCATTATGCCGGCGCTGGCACTGCTTTTGACGCGGATCATTCCGATGCCGCCGGAAGTCGCAGCCGGCGTCATTCTGGTCGGCTGCTGCCCAGGCGGCACCTCGAGCAATGTCATGACCTATCTTGCCCGTGGCGACGTGGCGCTGTCGGTCGCCTGCACGAGTGTGACGACGCTCGCAGCGCCCATCGTCACGCCGTTCCTCGTCTGGATGTTCGCGAGCCAGTATCTGCCTGTCAATGCCTGGTCGATGTTCATCAGCATCGTGCAGGTCATCATCGTGCCGCTGCTGCTTGGCGTCATCGCACAAAAGGCCGTGCCCGGCCTGGTTCGCGCGGCAATCCCGGTCCTGCCTCTCGTCAGCGTCATCGGCATCGTACTGATCGTTGCGGCTGTCGTCGGTGCATCGAAGGCAGCCATCGTGCAGTCCGGCTTGCTGATCTTCGCCGTCGTCGTCCTGCACAACGGTCTCGGCTACCTGTTCGGCTATTATGCATCGAAAGTGCTCGGGCTCAATTTCTACAAGCGCAAGGCGCTGGCGATCGAAGTTGGCATGCAGAATTCAGGCCTGGGTGCAGCGCTGGCCACAGCCTATTTCTCGCCGATCGCCGCCGTTCCGAGCGCGATCTTTTCCGTCTGGCACAATATTTCCGGTGCAACCCTGGCAAACTGGTTTTCTTCGCGCCAAGATGCGGACGCGCCGCCGCGGCCGTGAAATCTACGGGTATGGATAGGGCGCGGCTTCAACCCGCGTCGTGCCGGCCGAAATGCTTCCCATCGCTGAATCGTCGTTCAGCTCATATCCGTGGCAAGGGCGCAATAGACGGCTTGATCCACGGTTCCACCAAGTCGCGTTACGGTGAGCGCAATTGGCGGCAGCCGCGATCCGGGGCCAAGACGGATGGTCGCGCCATCGGTGCGCAGGAGGTTCAGTTGCGCCGCCAGATCGGGTTCGTCCAGCCCGTCGAAGATGCCGCGGCCGCTGATCTTCAGCGCAGCCTCCTTTGCGACCCAGAGCCGGTAGCAGACTTCCAGCGCGATCGCGCTATCGAACGTGGCAACCGCGGCCGCTTCCCTCGGCGAGAAGTGGTCGGCGGCAAAAGCGATTGGGTCGAAGCCGTCGATATCCTCGATCTCTATATCCACGCCGACAGCATTATTGGGTGCAAAGCCCGCCAGTAGCAGATCGGTGCGATGTGAAAGCGAAATACCCAGCTCGTGATAGGGCTGCCTCAGCGCCGGCCGCTCGCTCGGTCGGCGATAGATGGAAAGATCGTCCCGCTGCGTGGCTGTTCTTAAGGCTGTTTGCGCGATCTGATCACGCTCCGCTCGTCCGCCAGGCATCGGGCGGACGAGAATGGCGATCGCATCCGCGACCGCCAGGACGACCTCTAGTCGAGGGGCAGTCATCCCACGCTCACGCCGCGGCGGAGGGCAGGGCTTCTTTCTGAGCGACGGGAGCCGGTTCCTGCTCGGTTTGAACCGCCTGGGCAGGTGCGCCGACCCACGACGTTCCTTGCGGGATGGCCTCACCCTTCATGACCAGGGTCAGCAGTCCGATTTCAGCGAAATCGCCGACATTGGCCTCGTAAAGCACGGTGCTGCCCGAGCCGATCGAGACGCCGTCGCCGATCGTGATGCGGCCGACCTTCATGATGCGGTCTTCATAGAGATGGGTCTGCGGGCAGGAGCCCATATTGAGGACGGCGTGGTCGCCGATATGGGTGCAATCGAATTCGCAGATATCGGTGCTGTTGATCCATGCTCCCTGGCCGATCTTGGCGCCGAAGGGACGGAGCAGCCAGGGCAGGAACGGCGTGCCGCGCAGATAGTCGAGCAGCATCTTGCTGGCGAGACCGCCGTAGAAGACCGCGACGGCTTCGGTGCGCATGGCCCACCATGACCACATCGGCCGGTTCATCGGCTTGTAGGTACCAATCAGCGTCCATTTGAATGCGACGGCAACGAGGTAGAGGATGCCGGAGGTTGCGAGGCCGGCGGCCATCAGCGTCCAGAAAAGGCTGCCCCAGGCACCGTTGTCGATTTCGCTGGCCAGCATGTCGGACATGGCGAGTGCCATGACGATGAGGATGGCGGTCGGCAACGACGTATGCATGGCCTCGAACAGGATGCGCACAAGGCGCATGCGGAGCGGCGGTGCATAGGTGGTGTTCGCAGCCGCCTGCAGCCTCTCGCGCGTCGGGAACTGGAAGGCGGGGCTGCCGCACCAGGTTTCGCCCGACTTGACGTGCAGGGAATCGGGCAGGCGCGTCTTGATGCCGACGAGCGAATCGCTCTCGATCACCGCACCCTGCGAGATGACGGAGGAATTGCCGAAGAAGCAGCGATCGCCTGTTTTCAGGCGCTTGAGTATCATCCAGCCATTCTGGATTTCCTCGTCGCCGAAGATGGTCTCGTCACCGATGAAGTTGTCGCGGCCCATTTCGATAAGGTCGTAGCGGCCGGCGAAGTTTGCCGAGATCTCCGTGCCCTTGCCGATCTTGGCCCCCATCAGGCGGTACCAATTGCGCATGAAGACGGTGGCGTAGAGCGAATTCAGGGTTTCCAGCATGGCCTCGGTGGTCAGGCCGACGACCCATTTGCGGAAATAGAGATTGCCGAAAATGGAATAGCGACCCGGTACGACGCGAGGCAACAGTACCCATCTGAGCGCCACGACGACAGCCATCGACACGACGATCAGCAGGAAGGCGGCCGGCCAGGAGAGCGCGGCGATCATACCCCAGGACAAGGCCTCATCGGAGCCGGGCGCGTAGATCTGCTGTACGGCGGAGAACAGATAGAAGGCCGGGAAGATCGGCAGCAGGCCGACGACGAGGCTAAGATTGTAGGCAACGAAATAGGCCGCGAACTGGAAGATGCGTCCGACGGTACCGAGCTCCGGATGGGCGGGCATCTCTTCGTGCTCGGCGTGCCCGGTCTGGCGGGCGGGCGAGCCATCCCAGCGCGTATGGGCTTCAACATGGGTGCCGGCGGCAATCGCCGTCAGATCGCCGATGACGGCGCCGTCATCGATCTTGACATTGTGGCCGATGACGGAGCCGTTGCCGATCTGCACGCCTTCGCCGATATCGATCGTGCCGACATGGATCTCATTGCCGATGACTTCGACATTGGCGAGCTTGATCTTGACACCGAGGCTGGATCTCGCGCCGATGCGCACAAGGTCGATCGCGCCTTCCTCGAACTCATCGATCATCGCATCCTTGCCGACCTTGGCGCCGAGTGCGCGCATATAGACGCGGATAAGCGGCGAACCTTTCAGGAATTTCGGAGCGGTGAGCTGAACGATGCGCTGCATCAGCCAGATGCGGAAATAATAGGTGCCCCACAAGGGATAGACACCGGGCCGCGTGCGGCCGATGACAAGCCATTTGAGGGCGACGACGACCAGCTTCTCACCGAGATTGAGAGCCAGATAGACGCCGCCCAGAATGAGGATTTCATTCCAGACCGACGCGCCGTCATCGATCAGCAGGATGGAGGCGAGCAGTAGGCCGATCCATTGTAGCGTTGCGATCGCGACGATGAAGGGTAGCACCACGGCCTGAGCAAGACCGCAGAGAAAGCGCCGGCGCCAAGGAGCGGGCTCGAAATTCTTGCGCTCCTGTCCGGAAGCGCGCTCCGCGCGCTGCTCCAGGATCGCCGCGATGCCGCGCAAAGTGCGGCCGGCATAGACGTCGCGCAGGGCGATGCCCGCCAGCAGCGGGATCTTACGCACTTCGGAAACAAACCGGGCCGCCAGCATGGAATGGCCGCCGAGCTCGGTGAAGAAATCCGCCTCGAAGCTGATGGAGCGCAGCCGAAGCGCTTCCGTGGCGGCCTTGAGTAGCTGTGCTTCCGTCCATGTGCGCGGCGGCTCTTGTGCCTGGGTCGGCTGATCGGTCACCAGCGGGATGGCGGCAAGCGTCTTGCGATCGATCTTGCCGGAAGGAAGCCGCGGCAGCGAGACATGGCTATGCCAGGCGGCGGGTACCATGTAGGGCGGCAGCTTGGCTGTAAGCACGGCGCGCGCCTTGTCGCGATCGAAGCTGCTGCCCGTGGTAACGACGTGGGCAACCAGCATGTCCTCGCCATCCGGCGGACGATGCACGACGACGGATGCGGCCTTCACGTCGGGAAGCTCGCCCACGACGGTTTCGATCTCGCCGAGCTCGATGCGATAGCCGCGAATCTTGACCTGGTCGTCGATGCGCCCGAGGAAATGGAGCTGCCCTTCCTCGTCCATCAGCACGGCGTCGCCGCTGCGGTAAAGCATCGGGTCGTCATGACCGGCGAAGGGATTGGCGATGAACTTCGCGGCTGTCAGCTGCGGCAGGTTTCTGTAGCCGGCAGCGACACCCGGTCCGCCGATCAGCAATTCACCGGTATCGCCACGTGCCACGAGTTGCAGGTTTTCGTCGACGACATAGGCGGTCGTGTTGGCGATCGGCCCACCGATCGTGATCGGCCGGGATGGATCGAGTTCGGCGTAGGTTGCAACCACCGTCGTCTCGGTCGGGCCGTAGGTATTGATCAGGCGCCGGCCGGCTTTCGAAAAGCGGCTGACGATCGCCGGAGGGCAGGCTTCGCCGCCGACGATGATGACGCGCAGGCTTTCGACATCGCGCTCCAGCATGGTGAGCAGCGTCGGCACGGTGTCGATGACCGTGATCTTTTCTGCTTCCAGTACATCTGCGAGCCTGTCGAGTTCGGCCATAACGGCAGATGTCGCAACCTTCAATGTCGCGCCGACCAGATAGGGAACGAATATCTCCTCGAGCGAAAGATCGAAGGCGACCGAAGCCTGTTGAAGAACGACGTCCGATTCGACCATGCCGAGGACATCGTTGCCTGCCCGCAGATAGTGGCAGATATTCCGGTGCGTGATGACGATGCCCTTCGGCTTGCCCGTGGAGCCGGAGGTGTAGATCGCATAGGCGGGATCGTCATGCGTGGCGGCACGCGGCGCGATGCCATCATTGTCTTCTGCGAGCAGTCCCTTGAGGATCAGGGTCTGGCCGTCGAATTCGGGGGCAAGGGCCGCCTTTTCATCATGGGTCAGCAGCCATTTCGCGCCGCAATCGGCGAGGCTAACCGCCACGCGGTCGGCAGGGGCCGCTGCATCGAAGGGAATATAGGCAGCTCCGGCCTTGAGAATCGCCAAAAGTGCGACATGTAGCTCGAGGGAACGCTGGAACCACAGACCGACGAAGTCACCCGGACCAATGCCGCGACGGCTGAGCGCGCGCGCTGCCTCATCGGAGCGCCGGTCCAGTTCGGCATAGGTCATCGCCTGGTCGGTTCCGATCAGCGTGAGTGCCGTCTTGTGGGAGCTGCGGGCAACCGTTGCCTTGAAGATGTCCACCATGGTTTCATTGCGGACGAATTCAGGCCGAATGCCGCCTGAGGAAACCGAGAGGCTGGCATTTGGGGTAATCGACGAAATCTGGATAGTCATGGTAACTTCTGCGGAACGAAACTCGGCACAATCAGCGTGCCATCTGCTCATGCTTATACACCCTTCAATTTGCAGCTCTCTTACGGGCGTTGTCAGTGAATTGTAATGTTGGGAAAGCTATGCTTGGTTCGCTGCAGGGCGAGCCCTGCGTGCCAGCTCGAAAGAAGGATTGATATTGTTGCGCATATTCGGGCGAGGAGCCGGCTGGCCCCGCTGGCTGTCCGTTCTCTTGGTGGCGGTTCCGCTAAGCTTGCCAGGCATGGAGGCATTCGGTCGCATACATAACAGTGTTCTGGTCGAAGATGCCGGCAGCTTGCGGCCGCTGCGCGACATCTATGCGGTCGTTGCGCGCGAAATGCCGGGAAAGGTGCTTCGCATCAAGCGGGTTCGCCGGGCTGGGCGTCAGGCCTATGCCGTGCGCGTGTTGAAGCCGGATGGCAAACGTGGTGATATAGTGCTCGACGGCGCAACGCTTGCCGTGATCGAGAGACGCTGAGAATGCGCATTCTGATTGCTGAAGATGAGCCCAGTATCGTGGCGGACATGCGCCGCTGCCTGGAGGATCAGCATTATGTCGTCTCGAGCGTGAGCAACGGAGAGGAAGCTTGGTATCGTGGCGATATCGAGCACTTTGATCTTGTCATACTCGATCTCGGACTTCCAAAGCTTGATGGCCTGACGGTTCTGCGGCGCTGGCGCGCAGAAAAACGGGGTATGCCTGTTATCATACTGACGGCGCGCGACGGCTGGCGCGACAAGGTCGACGGCATGGATGCGGGTGCCGATGACTATCTGACCAAGCCCTTCCGTATGGAGGAGCTTCTGGCCCGCGTGCGCGCCCTCATGCGCCGCGCCGCCGGGCAATCTTCTCCCATCCTTTCCAATGGCGTGCTGGAGCTCGACACGCGCCAGCGCACCGTCTCGTTCCGCGGTCAGCCCGTTCAGGTGACCGCGCTGGAATACCGGCTTCTTGCCTATCTGATGCACAATGCCGGCACGGTGCTTTCCCGAACGCAGATCGCCGACAGCATCTATGACGAAGAGACGGAGCTTCTGTCGAACGCGCTCGAAGTGGTTGTCGCACGCCTCAGGCGCAAGTTCGACGGCACCGTCATCGAGACCCGGCGCGGCCAGGGCTACATTATCCCGCGCGAGGCGCCGCCGTCATGACACCGTTCTCGCTGCGAGGGCGGTTGCTGCTGGGTTCCGTGGTGGCGATCATCGTCGCAACCTTTCTGGCGGGGGTCGGCATCAATGCCATTTCCGGGCTGGCCGTCAGAGCTCTCGCCCTCTCGGAGATAGACGAGGAGTTGCGCGTTCTTCTCGCCGCGGTCGATATCAATTCGTCGAATCAGCTCTTCCTTGATGACACGCCGACTGATCCCCGCTTCGGCATTCCGAATGGTGGCTTCTATTGGCAGGTCGGCCGCAATGGCACTGTCGAGCTGCGCTCGCAATCGCTCTGGGAGCAGAATTTGCCTTGGCTGCGTGCCCGGCCTCGCGATGCCGGTCGGGCGACGGATATGAAAGGGCCAAATGGCAGCCGTCTTCTCGCCGTCGAACGATCCATTTCGATCCCCTCGGCCACGGGCGACCAGATGGTTGATATCGTCATGGCGCTCGACAACAGCGAGCTTGCACCGGCGCGCTGGCGCTTCTTCTATGCCATGGCGCCCTCTCTTGGCGTGCTGTCAGTCGCCCTGATCGGGGCAGTCGTGGTATTCCTGCGATACGGGCTGCGGCCGCTCAATGACCTGCGCACGGCCCTGATGGCGGTGCAGGAGCGGTCCGCGCGCAAGATCACTGGTCAGTTTCCGCGAGAAGTACAGCCTCTCGTGGACGACCTCAACGGGCTGCTCGCATCGCGTGAAACCCAACTGACACAGGCGCGTGCGCGCGCCGGCGATCTCGCGCATGGCCTGAAGACCCCGCTCGCGGCGCTTGAGGCGACCGCGCGTATTCTCTCCGAAGAGGGGATGTCGGAGCGGGCCGCGGCGATCCAGACGGAGGTGAGCCGGATGGAGGCGCAGATCAAGCGAACGCTTGCGCAAACCCGCGCAAGCCTCGCCGCCGCCCATACCGTTGGCGTCATGGATGCCAGCGCCGATCTCCAGAAGATCATCTCGGTCATGCGGCGTCTCTCGGCCGAGCGGAAAATCGATTTCGAGCTCGTGGCGCCGCCGGAGATGTGGCTGGCGATCGACGAGGCGGATTTTGCCGACATTACCGGCAATCTGATCGACAATGCCAGGAAATGGACGGCCGGCAAGGTCAAGGTTCGCCTGTCGCAGTTGCCCGAGGGCGTGGAACTGTGCATCGAGGACGATGGCCCGGGCCTGCCCGAGGATGCGGAAATGGCTTTCATCCGGCGCGGCAGGCGACTCGACGAAAGCATCGCCGGAACCGGCTTCGGGCTGGCGATCGCCAAGGATCTGGTCGAAGCCTATGACGGCAAGCTAACGCTCGCCCGTTCCAGCCTCGGAGGGCTGTCCGTCACCGTCAATTTGCCGACGCGGCTGGTCAAGGATAAGCAGACGGCGCTGGAGAACTAGTTCGCTATAGGCTCAAGCATTGCCGCCCGCCTTCTTGCTTTCGCAAGGCGGGCGGACGGATTGAATTTGGACCTTGTCGCCTCAGGCCGCGCGTCGGGTGCGTGTTTCGTTGGCGCCCTGCTCGCTAATGCGAAACTGTGCGAGCAGCTCGTTCAAGGTCGCGGCTTCCGACGCCAGACCGTGGCTCGCGGCCGTCTGTTGCTCGACCATGGCGGCGTTCTGCTGCGTGCCCTGATCCATGGTGTTGACCGCCGTATTGATCTCCTGCAGACCTGTCGACTGTTCGCGCGAGGCTCGCACGATCGCTTCGATATTGCGGTTGATCTCCTGAACGTCCCGCACGATCACCTCAAGCGCTTCGCCCGTCTGGTTAACAAGGGTAACGCCGTTCTTGACCTGCTCGCCGGAGGCGGTGATCAGGGATTTGATCTCCTTTGCCGCCTGCGCGGAGCGCTGTGCGAGCTCGCGGACTTCCTGCGCGACCACGGCAAAGCCCTTGCCCGCCTCGCCGGCACGGGCTGCTTCGACACCGGCATTCAGCGCCAGAAGATTGGTCTGGAAGGCGATGTCGTCGATGACGCCGATGATGTTGGAGATCTCGCCGGAGGATTTTTCGATCATGTTCATGGCGCCGACGGCCTTTTCGACGATCTCGCCGGATTTTTCCGCGCCGCCGCGGGCTCGCGTGACGAGTTGGCCGACTTCTTCCGCCCGGCGGGCACTATCCTTGACCGTTGTCGTGATTTCCTCGAGGGCTGCCGCGGTCTCCTCGACAGAAGCGGCCTGTTGCTCGGTGCGGCGTGCAAGATTATCCGCGGCGGCGCGGATTTCTCCCGCACCGGTGTCGATTGCCTGGGCATTGCGCCCGACGGTCGCCATGGCGTCGTGGAGCCGTGCCACCGACGTATTGAAGTCGGTTCTCAGGCGGTCGAGATCACCGGCAAAGGGAACGTTAATGCGATGGACGAGATCGCCATTGGCAAGACGGCCAAGCCCATCGGCGAGCGACTGCACGGCGGAAGCGATCTGTTCCTCCTCAATGGCCCTGAGGGCTTCGCGGTCGCGCCGCTCCTGCTCGCTCAGCATCCGCGTATCTTCGGCCTCCTTCGCAAGGCGACCACGCTGAATCATGTTGTCCCTGAAGACAGCGACCGCCGCGGCCATGCGCCCGAGCTCATCCTTGCGATCGGTTCCTGGAATTTCGGCGGAAACGTCACCGCCGGCAAGCTTGCCCATGGCGCTCGTCATCTGCAGGACCGGGCGGACTACCAATCTCGACAGCAGCATCGCCAAGACGCCGATCAGGGCGACGACGCCGATAGCGGTCGCGGCGGTCGCAGCAATCCGGAATTTGGCGACGCCGGCAAAAGCAGCGTCGCGGTCGATCTGCACGCCGAGATACCAGTCGGTGCGCGGCAAGCCTTGAACGGGCAGGAAGCTGACAAGGACGGACTTGCCGTTGAAGATCGTTTCGGAAATGCCGGAGCCGATCGCAGGCGTTGCCTGCGGAAAGGCATCGGCGAGCTTCTTGGTGACCAGCTGCTGATTCTGATGGACAAGAATGGTTCCATCGTTCTTCACCAGGAATGCCGAACCTTTGCCGCCCATGGTGACCGACTTGATCATGGAGACGAGCGAACCGAGCGAGAAGTCGCTTGCGGCAACGCCGAACAGCTTGCCGTCGCGCTTGACCGGCATGGCGGCGCTGATGATGAGGTTGCCCGTCGAGGCGTCATTATAGGGATCGGTCAGGACCAGCTTGTCGGCCTTCACGGCATCCTTGTACCAGGGCCGCTTGCGCGGGTCGTAATCCGCCGGAAGCGGCTGATTGGGAACGCTGGTGAAGACGCCCTGCTCGTCTCCGACATAGGTGGACATGAATTCGCGCAGCAGAACGGGATTGTCGAAGGCGCCGCTGATGCCAGCCGGATTTCCAGCCTTGGCGGCGGCATTGGCGGCAAGTTCGGTCAGCATGACGCGTGCGCCCAGCCAGTTCGAGATACTCTGCGACGCCTGAAGACCGGAGGATTCGATCTCTCCCTTGACCGCTTCGCTGGCGGCCGTGCGCTGAAGGCTGTCTATGTAAATTGAAAAACCGGAGAGGGCGGCGATGACGACCAGAGATGCCACCACCAAAATTTTCGTCATCAAATTGAAACGGGTTTGCACGGGATCGGTCCTTTACGGTGATCCAGCGTGTCGATGATTGAAGAAGCCGACGCGCCGGATGGGCCAAACGTCATGGTCATTCCAGCAAATGCCGTCATGGCGCCGCGAATGTCTTGATGAGACATGCGGTCAGATATGCTTGAGAAGCGTTAAGGTGCCTTTAATCATGACCGATCGATGACCACTGGGGAAGAAGCAGGCAGCAGATGCCATATTCTTAGCCCAATGAAACCTCAACCTGCGATAGCCTTCAGGTATCTCTCAGTAGAACGTTCCACCACGCGATTGCCGTCGATCTCGATCGTTCGACCGGGGAATGCACCGTATATCGCTTCGAACCGATAGGGTCGAACCGCTTCCGATATCGCCGTCACGGCCTTGGCGTCGAGCGGAACGAGGTTTGGGTAGCTGCGCATGAAGCTGACGAACTGGCGGTCCATGGTCACCTGCATCGTGTCGCCGACGAAGAGCGCGCCGCGCCCGCCTTCGAGCCAAGGGCAATAGAGCACGCAACTGCCGTCGAAATGGCCGCCGCAACGGATCATGGTCGCCTGGCCAATCGACAGTGTCTCGCCTGTCCATGGATGTAGCGCCCCATCGCGCCTTTGCACCCATTCGCTATCGTTGGCGTGGATATGGATCGGCACGCTGACGCCGGCGGCGCTCCATTCGGTCATCGACGAATAGAAATGAGGGTGGGAGATCGCGATCGCGCTTAAGCCGCCCATGGCGGTGATCCGTGCCTTGCTAGGCTCGTCGATAAGGCTGAGGCAGTCCCAGAGGATATTGCCGTCAGGTCCTTCGATCAGAAAGGCGCGCTGGCCAATGCCGAAATGAGGCGAGATCTGCAGACTGTGGACGCCTTCCGCTTCCTCGTTCCAGATTACCTCATGCTTCTGGCCGAGGCTCGCCATGTCTGTCCATTCCTGTCCCGATTGAGGTACGAACTGGCGCTCGTCTTCGCAGATTGGGCAGGCCAGAGGTGGTCCGTCGCCTTCGTCGAACTGTGTGCCGCATGTGATGCAGATAAAATGCGTCATCTCGAACTCCTCGCCAGTCTGTCTTTCCAGCCTGCGACCACGGACCCGCCGCACGGCAAGTGAAGGCTTCTGTGCTATATTGGCCAGACCTTGGACGGATCAAAGCAAAAAGGCGACGCAACAACCCTCAGACGATCTCGTTGGAGACAGAAAATCGTCGCTTTCAGGCCGACCTTTCTTGGGAAAATGGATATTCCTAACGAATGGTGGTAGGATTCATGGCAATCCTATATCTATGATTTTTAACGTAAAAATTCTTATTTCATCGATTTATGACAATCTGACCTTGCAAAAGGCGCCAAGACAAAGAAACATAGTCGGCTAATGAAAGTTTAGATAATCGCGATATTGATGCCCAGCATCGTAGGCATATGGAGGACCACTATGGCGCTTATTCTCGGCCTCGTTGCTCTGGCCGGCCACATCGCCCTTCTGCTCTGGGGCACGCGCATGGTCCAGACCGGTATCCAGCGCACATTCGGGCCTGATCTGCGCTCTTTTCTCGGCCGGGCGCTCAGCAATCGCACGAAGGCTTTTTTTGCGGGCATCGGTGTCACCGCCATCCTGCAGAGCAGTACGGCAACCGGCCTGATGGCCTCCGGCTTCGCGGCGGGCGGCCTGGTGGATCTCGTGCCGGCACTTGCCGTCATGCTGGGAGCCAATGTCGGCACGACCCTGATCGTTCAGGTGTTGTCTTTCAATGTCGCGGCGGCTTCGCCGGCGCTAATCCTGATCGGCGTGCTGATGTTCCGCCGAACCGGGAATTCACGCGTGCACGATCTTGGCCGCGTCATGATTGGGCTTGGCTTCATGCTTCTGGCACTGCATCAGCTCCTCGACCTGATGACGCAGTATGAGGGGTCGAAGGCGCTCGCCTACGTCCTTGATGCGATCGCCGCGACGCCGGTGCTGAGTATGCTTCTCGCAGCTATTCTGACATGGGCCGCCCATTCCAGCGTGGCTGTGGTTCTGCTCATCATGTCGCTTGCAAGCAAGGGGCTCATCGATGTCGATCAGGCCTTTGCTCTCGTTCTCGGTGCCAATCTCGGCACCGCGATCAACCCACTCATCGAAGGGCAGTCGGGAGCGGATCTATCGGTGAAGCGTTTGCCCATCGGCAATATGCTGACACGCATTGTCGGTGTGATCGCGATGATCGCCCTGTTGGAGCCAGCCGCACGTCTGTCGGCGATGATCGATGGCGACAGCGCCCGAGCTGTCGCCAATTTTCATACCGCCTTCAATGTCGTTTTGGCCGTGGTGTTCATGCCGCTATTGCGGCCCTATGCCGATCTATTGACCAAATTGCTGCCGCGGAAGATCGACGAGGCCGATCCGACGCGCCCGAGATATCTTGATCCGGCGGCCAAGGAAACGCCCGTGGTTGCTCTCGGCGCGGCAGCGCGCGAGGCGCTGAGACTGGTCGACGTGCTCTCGGAAATGCTTGCGGGCGCCAAGTCTGCCTTATCGGACACGGATCGAAAGGCGCTGACGCGATTGCGATCGCTGGACAATATCCTCGACAGCCTGAACACGGCCGTAAAGACCTATCTGACATCGATCGATCCCGACGAGCTTGGAGAAGCCGACCGGCGGCGTCTGAACGAGATCCTGCTGTTTTCGATGAACATGGAACATGCCGGCGACGTGCTCGACCAGAACCTTCTGCCGCACCTGGCAAAACGCCTGCGTCGCGGTT
The DNA here is from genome assembly GCF_009176305.1 of Martinezella dioscoreae. Classification (GTDB taxonomy): domain Bacteria; phylum Pseudomonadota; class Alphaproteobacteria; order Rhizobiales; family Rhizobiaceae; genus Rhizobium; species Rhizobium dioscoreae. The sequence continues at coordinate 458,725 of NZ_BLAJ01000004.1, forward strand.
TGAGTTTCTCGAAGGAAGGACAGCTCGAACTGGCGACATTGTTCGACCGATTGCAGTCGAACCTCCAGACGGCGGCTGCCCTGTTCATGACGCAGAATGAAAGTGCCGCCCGTATGCTGGCGGAGGAGAAGGTGATTTTCCGCAAGGCGGAGCGCGAGGGGACGGAAGCCCATTTCCAGCGCTTGCGCCAGGGCGGGATCGAGACCGCCGAGACCAGCTCGCTTCACCTCGACCTTCTGCGCGACCTCAAGCAGATCAATTCCCACCTCGTCGCCGCCGCAGCATATCCCGTTCTGGAGGAGCGCGGCGAACTCTTGCAAAGCCGGACGCCGAGCCCGGTGCCACCGGTTGCAGTGACTGCACATGACTAAAAGATCTATTTCAGCCGTCTGTCGGGCGGTTGGGCCGGAATGCGCGGCGCCGATGTGGCTTCGATATGCCCATTGGTGACAGCTGCCCCGTCGGTCGCAGCGCTGCGCCATCAAAAGTTCCTTTGACTCCATCGTGAGAGCCATCGTGTAGGGAGGTAGTCAGCCAGATCGCTGGGACCTGCAGGTCCTGGCTTATGTGGGGACCCTGAGCCTTTATCATAGATAGTCAGATACTCGCTTCTGTAGGACAGCGTCCGTCAGGGGGCTCGCCGCCAATTTCGTCGCGAAGGCGCGACCGGGATGGAGAACGTCCCACGGCGAGCGATATTGCGTCGCGACGGTCTGATGCAGGTCAAAGGCTGCTTCCTTGCCGTAACCACGACCCATGGCCTCCTTCGCCAGTTCGAAGCGATGCGTGGCGCTCGGGAACCAATGGCCGAAATGCCTGATCATTTCAGCCTCGACGACCTCTGGATCCTGCGGCTTGGGTTTGGCGCGGGGAAGACCCGGCGTTTCGTAGAGCAGGATGCCGTCACGGGCGATGTCCACGAAGAAGGGTCAACCATACGCGAGCTGCTTATTGAGGTCCGTGACGGAATGAACGATGAAGTTGACCGGCGTTGCCAGATGTCTGGTGACCGTCAGTTCCCGTAGGAAGCGATCGATACCCCGGTACCAGAAACGTGGATCGGCAAAGGTTTCAGTCGTAACGACGACGAGCAGGTTATATTCGGAACGACCATCGTTTTCGCGGTCCTCTACCCAGTCACAGCGTGCAAATGGGCTAAAGAGAAGCAGTTTGAGGATACGTCCACCCTTCTCCGTGTCCGACAGTCTGCTCTTTTGCACGTCCTCGAATTCATCGAACAGGATTCGCGCGATCCGTTCCAGTTCACGACGCCTGTTCTCGGGAAGATGGCTGAGGCGTTCAGTAAGGGTCACAGACACGGCAGCCCCCGGTGCAAATGTGCCGTGGAGGGCTTTGCCGTCTTATTTCCCCGAGCAGGCTTTTCATGATGCGCCGCCATTGGCTCCCGGGAGCCGGTCGCTTCCGGGCATGAAGAGACCCGGCTGTAGGGCTTGCCCGATGCGCACCAAATCGGCCAGCGCCGCGCTGACTTGCAGCGAGGGGAAGTCTGGGCCTTTGTCGAAGTGTTCGCCTCCGCACAAGATCACATCAAGCTTGCCGGCCACACCAGCAACCGTCGTGGCCGGCATGGCCATCAGGGCGTCGGCCAACTTCATTTCCATGCGGTCAGATTGGATCTCGGCTTTCTCGACACGACTATATCCCAAAGCGTCATCCAGACGATCCCAAACTTCCTGCCGTTCCCGGAAGGCGGCTATTGCTTGCGCCTTCACGGGCTCATGCCCGGCTGCATCGCCGCATATTCGGTCTATGTCTTCCAGGCTGAACGCACGCACCGGCTTCTTTTTTCCGGGCAGTGTGATTTCCACCTGCGGAAATCCGACGGCGGCGACCATCCTGCTTTCAAGGTCCAGCTGTATGTTCCAAAGCCGCTGCGTTTCATTGCGTGCCGCCAGCCATTGCCGCCAAAGGTCCAGCGCGGGATCGGAGACAACATCGCCGGCCAGCGCCTCGGCGGCGGCCGCGCCATAGTCGAACGGCCATGTCGCCGTGGCTGCCATCGTGCCCGTCAGCAACATCCTGCGCGTGACGGAAGACAAAGTCGTGTTATTGTCAGAATCAGCCATGATCTGAGCTCCATACAGCTTGGTTGTGGTCAGGCTGGGCGCGGTGCGCGAACACCGTGTTCAGCCGCGTTAAGGGCGATTGATCCTTTTGGATCATACTGAAATGATCTAAAGGGATCAATGGGCTTTGGTAACAGCAGGACAGATGCGGGCAGCTCGCGCATTGATTGGAATATCACAGGCAGAGCTTGCTCGTCGGGCCGGCGTCTCTGTGCCGACGATTAAGCGTTGCGAAAGTGAGGGCGAGAACATACCCGTCGTATCTTCCGAAACTCAGCGGAAGATATGTTCTGCTCTTGAAGCTGAAGGCATAGAGTTCATCCCGGAGAACGGCGGTGGTCCGGGCGTGCGATTGGCGAAGAAGACCACGCGTTGAGGCCGGAACAGCGATTGTAAGTTTTTCCTTTTTTCCGCCGTCTCTACGCACCAGTACGACGACGGCTAAATACCTATTGCAAAAGGGTAAATCTTGATTTCTCCCTGGTTCAGGAACAACCAGCAGGGGGCAGCGCTGCCATGCCCGTGCCAGACCGTATCATCCGCTTGAATACCGTGCGTTTCCGCACAGGTCTTTCCCGCTCCACCATCTACCGCAAGATCGCCGAGGGTACGTTTCCCGCGCAGATCAGGATCAGCGTCAACGGCGCGGGATGGCATGAATCCGAGATCAACCGCTGGATCGCAAACCCCGTCGCATGGCGGCGGCCGAAGGGAAAGCGCGATGATGGCCGATGATAGAAAGCTCAATGACAGAGAGGAGCTGGCGAATGACAATCAACCGCCTGATGGACAGGAGGGAGCAGGCAAGGCCGAGGCTTCCGAGCGGCTGAACGCGATTGTGCTGTCCATTGCCCGGTTGATCGGCAGGCAGATGGCGCGGGAACACTTCGAAGCGTTGCGGGCTGCCAGTGACAATCGGGGCAGAAGCGAAGACAGCGCAGAGGATGACAATGGATAATGGGATCCACCATTCAAAACATTGACATCCTATGGGATGTCTATAAATTCTCTGCCATGAGGCTGGTTCTGGATACCAATGTGATCGTAGCGGCGTTCCGCAGCCGGAATGGCGCAAGCAACCTGCTTCTGCGCTTTGCTGATCGGGGCATGGTGACGCCGCTTTGTTCGACGGCGGTGTTTCTGGAGTATGAGGCGGTGTTGAGCCGCGAGGAAACCCGACAGGCGACCGGACACAGCCTTGAGGATGTCGCTTCGGTGATGAGCGCGCTTGCCGCCATTGCCGAGGGCGTCGATATCTCGTTTCGGACGCGACCGATGCTCTCCGATGTCGCCGACGAAATGGTGTTGGAAGCTGCCTTAAACGGACAGGCTGAGGCCATCGTGACGTATAACGTCAAGGATTTCCGTCCGGCGCTTGGATTGGGCGTGACCGTGATAACACCGGGAGAGATTGTCAGGAGACTGAACACATGACGCAGACCCAACGCTATAAATACCCGCTGCAACTGCCGCAGTCGCTCAAGGAGACGGCGGCGCGTCTGGCACAAGAAGACGGCGTGTCCCTCAATCAGTGGATTATTTCTGCGGTCGCGCAGAAGATCGGGGCCGTTGAGACGGCCAGCGAATTCCTGAAAGCGCGTGCAGGTACGACGAAGCGCGGTGCGCTGACAGGCTTGCTGGACAAAGCGCCGGATGTGCCGCCGCTGAAGGAAGACACCATCTGATGCAATGCATCGGGCCTGAACGGATGCGGTGAAAGCCTTTTTGCTTGCTGGAGTGGGCCGGAACGAAACGGCGCCCACAAGCGCCCACGAAAGTGGCGCAACTCTCTACGGTCACCACATAGGCGGCGATTCCATTGACAACAGATTGTCGCCGCCGTGGCCGCCTATGATTCCATGAGGCGCTCGGCGCTGAACTTGTCCGTTATCAGCGTATCTATAACTCCGATCCTCAGGGCGCCGGCGATTGCCGCTGTCTTCTTCGCTCCGCCGGCAAGCGCGATGACCCGATCGACCCGTTCGAGATCTTCTAGCGGGAAGCCGATCACGCGCTCATCGAGCGGCGTTTTGACAGGCTTGCCGTCCTTGTTGAAGAACCGCAGCGATATATCGCCGACCGCACCGGCCTCGGCAAGATCGGCGAGCTCCCGCGACGAGAAGATATTGCCGGATCTCGCCAGCAGTTCCGACGGCTCCACGGCGCCGATGCCGACGATGGCGAGCGTGATGCTGCCGAAAAGATCCATGGTCTCCCGCACGAACGGATCCGCCTGCATCAGGAGTTTAGCCTCGCGCGAGGTCGTAACACCCTGTACTGGAAGAAGCTTCGGTTCGGCGCCGGTCAGTCGAGCGAGGCGGGTGGTCAGCTGGGTGGCATGAGTCTGGACCGACGGGTCGCCCATGCCGCCCAGCGTCTGAACGACGTACTTGGCCTGGGCGCTCTTTTGCGGATGAATGTTTTCCACCATCCTGAAGATCGTCTGGCTCCAGCTCGACACGCCGATGATTTCGCCGGGTGCAAGCGTCACCTCCAAAAGATGCGCGGCGGCTTCGCCGATCCGGGCCATGATGGCGCCGTCGCGGTCCTCCGTGCATTCGACGACGATTGCCTCGGGGAGACCGTACTTCTCGCGCAGCGCTCCTTCGAGTTCGCTGTAGGTGCCGACGGGCGGAATGACGCTCGTGCGAACGATATCTTCCGCCTCGGCCCGTTTCAGCATTCGCGACACCGTCGCCTGCGACAGGCGAAGGTGCTGCGCGATATCCGCCTGCCGCTTGCCCTCTATATGGTACATCTGGGCAACTCTTGAGATGAGGCGGAGTTCGTTAAGGCGAGCCATCGTTGATCCCGGGGTGAATTTTTATTCACCTTTAACCGGAGTTGCGCGCAACGTCGAGCGGGCCAGCGCATCATTCCACCTGTTCAGGAGGCCTGTACTGTCGATGTTCTCCGGCTCGATGATCTTATTGTTTCTCGGAAGCGCCGCGATGGCGACGAGATCCGGCCACAGGCCTATCGAGAGACCTGCGAGATAGGCTGCCCCTAGAGCGGAGGCTTCCGGTGCCTCGCACTGGATGATGGCGTGCCTCACCAGGTTTGATACGCACTGCATGAGAAAGTGGTTCTGGCTCGGGCCGCCGTCGACATAAAGCGTGCCGAGATCGTCACCGCTCTGCGCCCGCATGGCCGTAATCACGTCATGAACCTGGAAAGCGATCGAGTCAGTAACCGAGCGCGCCATCTGCGCGCGGGTTGTGCTGAAGTTGATCTGTGAGAAAAGGGCACGGGCGTCGGAATTCCAGTAAGGGGCGCCCAAACCGACGAAGGCGGGCACGAAGCCCGGGCCATCAGGCTCAGCGGTCGCCGCTAGGTCGATAAGGGAGCCAACATCCGGAAGGCCCAGGATGCCGGCCATCCAGGGCAGGCTCGCGGCGCACACGAGGATATTGCCTTCGAATGCGAAGGTCGGTTGTCCGGCGATGCGCCAGGCGACCGTCGTGGTGATGCCGTTGCGCGGCGCGATGAAGCGCGGAAGAGTGGTCATGACGGAAGACCCTGTTCCGAAGGTCGCCTTGCTGTCGCCCGGCTTGAAGGCCCCGTGTCCGAACAGGGCCGCATGGCTGTCCCCGATGGCCGATCTGATCGGCGTGCCGTCCGGAACGCCGGCAAGGCCGTGCGTTGTTCCGAAGTCCGCGGAACTGTCGAGTACCTCCGGAAGGAGCCGGATATCGACTCCGAAAATCGCACCCAATTCCCTGCTCCAGGTTTGGGCCTCAAGGTCGAACAACTGGCTTCGCGCGGCGTTCGAGGCGTCGCAGACATGCTTGCGACCGCCGGTAAGGCAGTGAACGAGCCAGCTGTCGATCGTTCCGATGCGGGCCTTTTTCCCATGCGCGACCCGATCGAGAAGCCATCGGAATTTCGGACCAGGAAACATCGGATCAAGGGGGAGGCCGGTCAGCGCCTCGACGCGCTTGAGATGTCCGTCCGCGATAAGACGCTCGCAATCCGACGCGGTGCGCCGGCATTGCCAGCTCAAGACCGGTCCGAGCGCCTTGCCAGTTTCGGCATCCCAAATGGTGACGGATTCCCGCTGATTGGAGATCGCTATCGCTTCGATTGTCGCGACGGGCGCGCTTCGCAGGCATAGTGCGATCGCTTCACAGACGGATGCGTAAATCCGATCGGGATCCTGCTCGACCCAGCCGGGCCGCGGATAGGAGATGCCTACCGGAGCCGAGCCTCTGGCAATGATGTCTCCGCTCTCGGAGACCAGTACCGCCTTGGAATTGGTGGTTCCCTGGTCGATTGCCAGAATGGCCCGCATCATATCCTCCACCCGAGCATGGTACCGAAAAGTGTGAGCGGTTCTCGAACGACATCATGCTCTATTTCTTTGATTTCAAAGCGGATTCAGACTTTGGCTCTATTCCAGCTAAAATCATCCGCCTCCAATTACTGGAACCGACGGCAATCCGCCTCGGTTCCAATGCGTCTGTTTGTCTACTTGCGCTTGATAAGCGCTTGCGCGGCGTCGGCAATAGCTGGTGGGGCCATGCCGAATTCATCGAGCAGGAATTCGGCAGAACCGGTCGGCGCGTAGATGCCGGGAACGCCGAGGCGCGTCATCGGCACGGGGGCGTTGTCGACGACAACCTCGGCCACGGCCGATCCCAACCCGCCAAAGATCGAATGTTCTTCCGCCGTCACGATCGCGCCGGTTTCCTTGGCGGCGGCAATGATGGCATCCTCGTCGATCGGACGAACCGTGGCGAGATTGATCACCCTGGCCTCTATGCCGCGTCGCGCTAGGATATCGGCGGCCTTCACCATGCGATGGGTCAACGTTCCGTTCGCAATGAGCGTAACATCGGAACCTTCACGCAAGAGATTGGCCTTTCCAAGCTCGAACTTGTAGTCCTCCGGCAGCAGGTCGGGCACGCCGACCCGAGACAGGCGCAGGAAGCAAGGGCCATTGTAATTTGCCGCCCATTCCACCGCCGCCGCCGTCTCTATGCGGTCGCAAGGCGCGATCACGGGGAGGTTGGGCAGAACTCGGGTCCAGGCGAAATCCTCTATCGAGTGATGGGTCGGGCCGAGCTCCCCATAGGCCATGCCGGAGGAAATGCCGACGAGCTTGACGTTAGCGTTCGAGTAGGAGATGTCGGCCTTGATCTGCTCAAGCGATCGACCTGTGAGGAACGGTGACGCGCCGCAGACATAGGGGAGGCGTCCGCCATTGGCGAGGCCCGCGCCCACGCCGACCATGTTCTGCTCGGCGATGCCGACATTGACCAGCCGATCGGGGAATTTGGACTTGAAGCCGCCGAGCTTCGAAGAGCCGACCGAATCGTTGCAGACTGCGACGATCGTTTCGTTCTCGGCGGCAAGGCGTTCGAGCGTCGCTGCGAAAGCGTCTCGGCAATCATGGAGCTTGGGTGCGTTCACGGGCGCGTTCATTAAAGTGCCTCCGACAATTCTGCCAATGCGACTTCGTACTGTTCCTTGTTCGGAACCTTGTGGTGCCAGTCGACACGGTCCTGCATGAAAGAGATTCCGTGCCCCTTGTTGGTGTGGGCCACGATGCAGTGGGGGCGCTCGCTTCGGCGCTCGAGCGCCGGGACGACCTCGTGCATGTTGTTGCCGTCGATTTCGCTGACGTCCCAGCCAAAGGCTTCGAGCTTCGGGCGAAGAGGTGCTATGTCGTTCGTATCCGAAAGCGCGGCACCCTGCTGGAAACGGTTGTGGTCGACGATCAGGGTGAGGTTATCAAGCCGGAACTGCGCCGCGGCCATGATCGCCTCCCAGTTGGAGCCTTCCTGCATCTCGCCATCGCCGGTGATCACGTAGGTATGGTAGCCGGCCCCAGATAATTTCGCCGCCTTGGCCATGCCAACCGCGACCGGCAGGCCGTGTCCGAGAGGACCAGTATTGGTTTCGACGCCCGGCACCTTGTTGCAATTGGGGTGTCCATTGAGCCGCGAATGCGGCTTCAGGAACGTCGAAATCTCGTCTTCCGGGATGAAGCCGCGTTTCGCCAGAGTGACGTAGAGCGCGCACGCCGTATGTCCCTTCGACAGCACAAACCTGTCCCGATCGGGATGTTTCGGCTGATCCGGCCAGACGCGCAGCACGCGGAAATACAACGCGGTCAGAAGGTCGATCACGGACATCTCGCCGCCAATATGTCCGGCCCCTGCCTCGTAGACTGCCTGGAGGTCTCGCAGACGTATCTGGCGAGCAACACGTTCAAGTTCGGAAGGCTCCATTATTTCCTCGTGTGAATAAATATTCATTAGTTTATATTTTTGCACACGAGGGCCGTTAGTCAAGCCCCCATATATCCATTGTCAGTAAAACAGGCAGATAAGACCCGGTTGACAGCGCCAAAGTGAGTTGGTAATGAATTTTCCAGCATATGTGAATAAATATTCTAGCTTGAAGTTCTAGCCGCCAGACATGGCCGCTAGCCTCAGGTCCCTGGGAGGAATGATGGTGGCGATCGACGTTAATGAACAGAGCCGTCCGTCCGTGGCATGGCTGAGAAAGCTCACCGGTGCTACCGGACCGCTTGTCGGATTGCTCGCTCTTTGCGTTTTCTTGAGCCTCAGCACCGATGCGTTTCTTTCGCTCCGCAACGGCCTCAACATTCTCGATCAGATCACCGTGCTCGGAATCATGGCCGTCGGCATGACTTTCGTCATCCTGATCGGCGGCATCGACCTTTCCGTCGGTTCGGTTCTTGCGCTGTCCATGATGGTCATGGGCTGGACGGCAAATATCGCCGGCCTGCCGCTTGCCGCCGGCATCGTGGTTGCACTTGCCTCCTCCGCGGTGAGCGGACTGATCGTCGGGCTTCTCGTCACTCTTTTCAGGGTTCCGGCCTTTATCGCAACTTTGGCTATGATGTCGGCCGCGCGGGGCGTCGCGAACATGATCACGGATGGCCAGCAGATCGTCGGATTTCCCGACTGGTTCATGATGCTCGCGATCGATCGCCATTTCGGCGTGCTGACGGCAACGGTCTTCCTGATGCTGGCGGTCGTCGCCGTGGCCTGGGTGTTCCTTCACTTCCGCTCCGAGGGGCGCATGCTCTATGCCGTGGGCGGCAATCCGGAAGTGGCTCGTCTCGCCGGCATCAATGTCCAGCTCGTGACGATTGCGGTCTATGTCGCAAGCGCGGTACTTGCCGGTCTTGCCGGTATCGTACTGGCGGCTCGTCTCGATTCGGTTCAGCCATCCAGCGGCTTTGGATACGAACTCGACACGATTGCGGCCGTCGTCATTGGTGGCACTTCGCTCTCCGGTGGGTCCGGCGGTATCGGCGGTACGCTGATCGGCGTCCTGATCATCGGTGTCCTGCGCAACGGTCTCAATCTGCTCAACGTCTCGCCATTCCTGCAGCAGGTCATCATTGGCATCGTCATCGTACTCGCGGTCGGTGCGGAAACGATCCGCAGGCGGCGGGCCTGACATTCTGGTCCGCGTCCGGCGGATCCCAGCGATTTCCTCTCCGAAAGGTTTGGAGCGGATCATTTGCCCGAGGGGAGGATATGCCCAAGGGTTCACTAAAAAAGGAGGAAATGAAATGAAACTTGCGCGCATACTTCTGGCCTCGGCCGCCGTGCTGGCGATGTCGTTGGGCTCTGTTCAGGCAAAAGACACCAAGAAGATCGGTCTGGCGGTCGCGAACCTGCAGGCAAACTTCTTCAACCAGATCAAGCAGTCCGTCGAGGATGAGGCCAAGAAGCGTGGCATTCAGGTCGTCACCGTGGATGCCAAGGGCGATGGTCCGACGCAGATCAACCAGATTCAGGATCTGCTCACCCAGAATATCGACGCCTTGATCTATATTCCGGCCGGTGCCGCTGCCGCGAGTGTTCCGGTAAAGCTCGCCAAGAATGCCGGTATTCCTGTCGTCAACGTCGACCGCAATGCCGACGGCGCGCCGGGCGACACTTTCCTTGCAACGGATTCCGTCGCGTCGGCCAAGGCCGTTTGCGACTACATCCTCAGGCAGGCCGGCGGCAAGGGCAAGATGGTGATCATCCACGGCCAGAAGGGCACGACGCCTGAAGTCGACCGCAGCAAGGGTTGCGCCGAATCGCTGAAGGCAAACCCCGGCGTGAAGGTGGTTGCCGAGCAATATTCCAACATGTGGGCCCAGGACGAGGGCTTCCAGATCATGCAGAACATGCTGCAGGCAAATCCCGACGTATCGATCGTGTTTGCTCAGGCCGACGCGCTTGCCCTCGGCGCCGCGCAGGCGATCAAGGTTGCAAACCCGTCCCAGAAGATCGTTGTCGGCGGCTTCGACGGCGATACGGCGGCTCTGGAAGCGCTCAGCAAGGGTGTCTTCGATGTGACCGCGACGCAGCAGACGCAGAAGATGGGCCGCGACGCGGTCGCCAATGCCGTCAAGCTCGTCGCCGGCGAGAAGGTGCCCGCGGTGCAGCTCATGGACGCCACGCTGACGACCAAGGAAAACGTGGCCGGCTTCATCGCCAACCACCCGTAATCGTCCTGAAATCTTGAGGAGGTGTGCCGTGACTGAGCCCGTTCTTTCCCTGAGGGGCATATCCAAGCGCTACGGACCGCTTCAGGTGCTGAAGAATGTCAGCCTTGATGTCTATCCGGGTGAAGTGGTCGCGCTTCTCGGTGAAAACGGCGCCGGCAAATCGACCTTGTCGGGCATCATCGCCGGATCACGCACGCCTTCCGAGGGAACGATGACATGGCTGGGGCAGCCCTATGCCCCCGCCACGCCGCGCGAGGCGATCGACAAGGGCGTCGTCCTGATCCATCAGGAATTGCAGCTCCTGCCGCATCTTTCGATCGCCGAAAATGTCTTCATCGGGCGATGGCCGATGAAGAACGGGGCTGTCGATCGCCCTCAGATGGTCCGGCGCGCCCAGGAACAGCTCGCACGCCTGAACCTACATATTCCAGCGACACGCAAGGTCGCGGGCCTGTCGACTGCCAATCAGCAGCTCATCGAGATCGCCAAGGCGCTGGCGCTCAATGCCAAGCTGCTGATTCTCGATGAGCCGACCGCAGCGCTTGGTGGCGCGGAGACGGAAGCGCTTTTCGAGCAGGTGAGAAAGCTTCGGTCTGAAGGTGTCGGCATCATCTACATCTCCCACCGCATGGAGGAGATCAAGCAGATCACCGATCGCATCGTCGTCCTGCGCGATGGCGAGCGGGTTCAGGAGTTCGCCGACAGCGCCACACCTGTTCGTACCATCGTCGAAAGCATGGTCGGCCGTTCGCTGGACCGGATGTTCCCGGCTCTTCCCGAACCGACGGATCGCCCTGTTTTGCAGGTCAGCGGATTGAGTTCGCCTGACGGGTCCTTCGAGGACGTGACGTTCGAAGTTCGCGCCGGGGAGATCCTCGGCATTGCCGGGCTGGTTGGTGCCGGCCGCACCGAACTCGTCCGTGCCGTTTCTGGCGCTGATCCGATCATCGCCGGCTCGATCAAGCTGGAGGGTGAGGAGCTCAAGCTTCGCAATCCGGCCGATGCGATCGCCAAGGGCATCGTGATGGTGCCCGAGGATCGCAAGGAGCAGGGTCTCGTCGTCGGCCATCGCATCAGTGAAAACATCATCTATGCCAACCTCGACAAGCTCGGTGGACGCTGGATCACATCACGTGTCAAACGTGCTTTCGCCGAAAAGGCTGTGGCGAAATTCGGCGTCAAAGGCCGGGCCGAGCAATATGCCTCGGACCTGTCGGGCGGCAACCAGCAAAAGGTCGTCATCGCAAAGTGGCTGATGCGTGACCCCAAGGTCGTCGTCCTCGATGAGCCGACCCGTGGCATCGATGTCGGCGCGCGAGCCAGCATTTACGACATCATCGTCAACCTCGCAAAGCAGGGGGTGGCCGTCATCGTCGTCAGCTCCGATCTCGAGGAGGTTCTTGGTGTCTCCAACCGGATTCTCGTGCTTGCACAGGGCAAGCAGGCAGGCATTCTCAATCGTGACGAGGCCAATGACGTCTCTGTCATGGAACTTGCGACAATCTAGACAAACAGAAAGGAAGAGCGGTGTACGACATCACTCTGAACGCCCCGAAGCTTTTCGATCTTGAGGGACAGGTCGCGCTTGTGACCGGCGCTGGAAGCGGGATTGGGCAGCGTATCGCCATCGGTCTTGCGCAGTGCGGCGCCAACGTCGCGCTTCTGGACCGTCGATCCGACGATGGTCTAGCGAACACGGCTTCGCATATCGAAGCTGCCGGTCGCCGTTCCATCCAGATTGCAGCCGATGTGACCAGCAAGTCCTCTCTCGGGGAGGCGGTTGCGCGCACCGAGGCGGAACTTGGGGCCTTGACGCTTGCAGTCAATGCCGCCGGTATCGCCAACGCCAATCCCGCGGAAGAGATGGAAGAAGAACAGTACCAGACGCTGATGGACATCAACCTAAAGGGCGTTTTTCTGTCCTGCCAGGCGGAAGCACGCGCGATGCTGAAGAACGGGCGCGGATCGATCGTCAATATCGCCTCTATGTCCGGCGTTATCGTCAATCGCGGCCTGAGCCAGGCTCATTACAACGCCTCCAAAGCCGGTGTGATCCACATGTCGAAGTCGCTCGCGATGGAGTGGGTCGGTCGCGGCGTCCGCGTCAACACCATCTCGCCGGGATACACGGCGACGCCGATGAACACGCGTCCGGAAATGGTTCATCAGACCAAACTTTTCGAAGAGCAGACGCCGATGCAGCGCATGGCAACGGTCGATGAGATGGTCGGCCCCGCCGTCTTCCTGCTGTCGAATGCCGCAAGCTTCGTGACGGGCGTCGATCTGCTCGTCGATGGCGGGTTTTGCTGCTGGTGATGCGATGAGGAAACTGATTGCCGGCAACTGGAAAATGAACGGTCTCGCGTCCTCCCTGGCCGAGATCGAGGCGCTGAAGGGAATAACGGACCACGCGGCGTGTGACATCGTCGTCTGCCCGCCCTTAACGCTGGTCGAGAAAGCGGTCGAACGGGTGCGAGGATCAGGGATTGCCATTGGGGCACAGGATTGTCACGCGCGGACCTCAGGCGCCTATACCGGAGATGTTTCCGCCGAGATGCTCGCCGAAATCGGCGCTCGTTTCGTCATTCTGGGACATTCCGAGCGGCGCTCGGCCTATAGGGAGACGGACGGCGCAGTTGCGGCCAAGGCTGTCGCGGTCCATGAGACCAGGCTGACGAGCATCATTTGCGTCGGGGAGACACGTGCGGAACGGGACGAGGGCAGGGCGATCGAAGTGGTTCGTGCCCAGCTAGAAGCATCAATTCCCAACACCGCAACCAGTTCGAACACGGTGATCGCCTATGAACCAGTGTGGGCGATCGGAACAGGGCTAGTTCCGACCCTGGAGCAGATCGAGGAGATGCATTCGTCCATCCGCCAGGCGCTTGAAAAGCGGCTGGGAGAAGAGGGGAGGGATGTCAGGATCCTCTATGGCGGTTCGGTCAAAGCATCGAACGCAAGGGCAATCTTCGGCGTTCGCAACGTCGATGGTGCCCTGGTCGGGGGCGCATCCCTGAAGGCATCGGAGTTTGCCGGGATTATCTCGGCCGCCGTTTGAAGTCGCCAGCAACAGGCGGGCGCTCGGCCCCTTGAGCCGGCGCCTGGCGTGGCTGTCACCGCGAAAGGAATAGGAAATGCAGCGTTTCGAAAACAAGACCGTGGTCATCACCGGCGCGAGCCGCGGCATCGGGGCCGCGATCGCCAGACGGTTCGCGCGTGAGGGCGCCAATCTCGTAGTCTCGGCCAATGAGGATTCCGTCCATGCGGTCGCCGATGCGATCAAGGCTGATGGCGGGAAGGCGATTTCCTTCGTCGGTGACGTGACCGATAAGGCCAGTGTGAAGGGGCTCTACGAGGCGGCTGAGGTGGCCTTCGGTGCCGTCGATGTTTCCATCCAGAATGCCGGTGTCATCACCATCGCCCGCGTCGAGGACATGACCGAGGGCGAATGGGACAAGGTCATGGCGGTCAATACCAAAGGTGTCTTCCTCTGCGCCCAGGAGGCGATTGCCCGCATGCGCAAACATGGCCGCGGCGGCCGCATCATCAATACCGCTTCCGGCCAGGCGCGGGACGGCTTCATCTACACGCCGCATTATGCGGCATCGAAGATGGGCGTCGTCGGCATTACCCAGAGCCTTGCCAAGGAAGTCGCGACCGAAGGCATCACAGTGAACGCTTTTTGCCCAGGCATCATCGAAACCGACATGTGGGCCTATAACGACCAGGCTTGGGGGAAGCTTTTGGGCAATTACGGCCCCGGCGAACTCATGAAGGAATGGGTCCAGGGCATTCCGATGAAACGGGCCGGATCGGGCGAAGATGTCGCCGGTCTCGTCACTTTCCTGGCCAGCGACGATGCGGCCTATATCACGGGCCAGACGATCAATGTCGATGGCGGCTTGATCATGTCGTAGTTCGACAATGAGGAACGGTGCGTTCGTTGGGCGGATCGGATTCTCGACGTTTTGGCGATCAAAGCCTCTTGCGGAATGAGGCATTGATCCCTTATCTTTCAATTGTTCTCAGGGCGGGGTGTAATTCCCCACCGGCGGTATGGGGAGTTTCCTCGAGCCCGCGAGCGCCTTCCGAGCTTTCGGAAGGGTCAGCAGATCCGGTGAGATGCCGGAGCCGACGGTATAGTCCGGATGGAAGAGAGCAACGCAGGAGACGCCGCGTCGTGGCGGCGTTCACATGCTTGTTCGCCCAAGGGAAAATGGTGGCTTTGACCGGCCATGCACGCCGTTTCGAACGGCAACCCTTGAAAGGCAGGAAAATGGCAATTTCGAAAATTGAAGATGCGATCGCTGCGATTGCGCGGGGCGAGATCATCGTGGTTGTCGATGATCGTGACCGCGAAAACGAAGGCGATCTGGTGATCGCCGCGGAAGCGGTCACACCGCAGGCGATCGCGTTCATGATGAACCATGCCCGTGGTCTCATCTGCGTTCCGATGGAGGGCGAGAGGCTCGACGAGCTCGATATTCCGTTGATGGTGCCGCGCAACACGGAAGTCCTCAAGACCGCCTTCACCGTTTCCGTCGACTACATTCCGGAAACCACGACCGGAATATCCGCCGCCGACAGGGCGGCAACCGTTCAAGCCCTCGTCAGGGACGGATCGCGTCCGGAGGAATTTGCCCGGCCCGGTCATATCTTTCCGCTTCGCGCGCATCCAAACGGCGTCCTGTCGCGTCCTGGGCACACGGAAGCAGCCGTGGATCTGGCCCGGCTTGCCGGCCTTTCGCCGGCCGGCGTCATCTGCGAAGTGGCGAACGACGACGGCACGATGGCGCGCCTTCCAGAGCTTGAGGTCTTTGCCGAGCGGCATGGCCTCCATCTCGTGACGATCGAGGATCTGATTGCCTACAGGGCCGCAAGCGCTCCCTTCAAGGCTGCCTGATCGTTCCGATACAGCCTATTTTGATCCTGCCCGGATCGATGCTTGCGCAAGGCTCTCCTATGCTCCTTGAGGATGAAGGAGAGCCTTCCTCAGCCTATGAATATGCCCGGCGCCGATCCCGCAGCAACCACCGACCATCGTCGCGCCGGCATCGACCCATGAACAGGCGAAGCGCGAATAGGCGTCGTCATTCAGATCCTGACGGGTCGCGTGAAGGCCCTCGTTGGCGGCCGACTCGCCTTGTTCTCCCTCGAAAGCATTGGCATAGACGCCGATCCGCAGATTATTGCCGCCCTGCTTGAAAACCTCCGCTGCCGCATCGACGGCCTTGCGCATGACTTCCGGTTTGCTGCAGTTGAACAGGAACGCGTCCGCTTCAGATGACGCTGCCCACCGAGCCGCATCCTCGACAAGTTCGCCGGAGCGGAGCTTAGGCGAGGCGCCATTCCTTTGCGCGGCGTCATCCGCAAGCGTGAAGGAGATCCAGAACGGTTTGCCGGTTTCAGCGACCGCCGTCCGAACCGCCTCTCCCTCCGCGATCAAGCTGAGGGTTTCCCCGAGCCAGACATCGACGTAAGGGTCGAGGTTTTCGACCAGAACCTTGAGATAGTCCTGAACGCGTAACGGATCGAAATTCTGTGGTTCGTAGGAGCCGAAGATCGGAGGCAGGGAGCCTGCGACCAGGATTTTTCGATCCTTGCAGGCGTTAGCGGCGTCGCGCGCCAGCCGTCCGGAAAGGGTGATGAGATCAGCCCCTTCCTTCCAGAACCGTTCCTCGCCAATGTGGAAGGGCACGAGCGCGTAGCTGTTGGTCGTAACGACATCCGAACCGGCAGCGATGAATTCGTCATGCACCTGCCGGACAATCTCCGGTGAATCGACCAGCGCGAGCGCCGACCATTCCGGCTGCTTCAGTTCCGCGCCGAGACGCAGCAGTTCGCGGCTCATGCCGCCGTCGAGGATCAAGGGTTTGCTCATGAATGGGATCTCCAGAATGGATCGGATCTGCGGAGAGGTTTGATCTCTCCTTCATGCCGAGGTTAGCGCCGCACCGGCACCTGCGCTTCCAGGAACCGGAAGCTTCGCGCGATGATGGCTGTGATGACGAGATAGAAGACGGTGACGACGATCAGAGGCTCGTAGACCAGCAGGGTGTCCTGACGAACCTTGGTGGCAACGGCATAGAGGTCCATCACGGTGACGGTGAAGGCGAGTGGCGTTGCCTTCAACTGCATGACGATTTCGCCTCCGATCGTCGGCAATGCGATGCGAATGGCCCGCGGCAGCCAGATGCGCCGCGTCAGCGTCAGGGGGCGCATGCCGAAGGCGCGGCCGGCTTCCAGCTCGCCTTTCGGAACGGCCAGCAATGCACCGCGCAAAACCTCCGCCTCATAGGCCGCGTAATTCAGCGTGAAGCTGACGGCCGCGAAGAAGAAACCTTCACGTAGGATCGGCCAGAACAGGCTTTGGCGGATTCCCGGGATCATCGGCAAGAGAGAGCCGACGCCGTAGTAGAGCAGCCAGAGCTGTATCAGCAGCGGCGTGCCCCGGAAGAAGGTGCAGTAGCCACGCGCAAGGCTTCGCAGGATTGGGCCGCCGCTGACCTGGGAAAAGGCGAGGCCGATCGCGATGACGAAGCCGAAGATGACGGAAATCACAAGCAGCGACAGCGTTTGCACGGCTCCCGTCAACAGAAGCGGCCAATAGGCGGATATCCATGAGAAGGTCATGCCAACACTCCTCAGGCAAGCTTCGGCTGGCCGCGGCGCACACGCCGCTCCAGCAGGTCGAAGAGGGCGTTCGAGACGAGCGTGAGAGCGAGATAAATGACGGCGGAAGCCAGGAAAAAGATGAAATAGTGCTTGGTGCTAGCGCCAGCGAGCCGCGTGGCGAGAGCCAGTTCCTGGTAGCCGACGACGGCGACGAGAGCGCTGTCCTTGGTGACCGACATCCATAGATTGGCAAGACCGGGAAGGGCATTCGGCAGCAGGGCGGGTAAGATGATGCGACGGAAACGCAGGCGTGCGCCCATGCCGAAGGCCTTTGCCGCCTCGATCTGGCCGACGGGGATCGCCAGGATCGCGCCGCGCAGCACTTCCGTCATATAGGCGCCCTGCACGAAGCCAAGCACGGCGACCGCGATAGCGAAGCCATTCAATTCGAATGCCGGCAGATTGAGCGCAATGAGGAGCCGATTGAGGCCGTCCATCCCTGCGTAATAGAGCCCGACGATCAGGATCAGCTCGGGGACCGCGCGGACGGCGGTCGTATAGAGTTCAAGCAGCAGCCGGAGCGGCCTGATGCCGGAGAGCTTGCCGAGCGCGCCGCCCGTACCGAGCAGAAGGCCGATCAGAAAAGCGCCGGACGAGATGGCGACCGTGGAGGCGGCCCCGGTCAAGAGTACTCCACCCCAGCCCGGAGGATAGGGGGAGAGCAGGTCCAGAATGCCCTGAGGAGAGGTCGCCATCGTCGCGATCGTTTACTTGGCGCCGTAGATATCGAAGCTGAAATACTTCTTCGTGATCTCGTCGTATTTGCCGCTGGCGCGTACCGCGGCGATCGCTGCGTTGAGCTTAGCCTTGAGCTCGGTGTCTTCCTTGCGCAAACCGCCCGAAACGCCGGCTCCGAGAATTTCCTTGTCGTCGGCGACATCGCCCATCTTGGCGCAGCAATCCTTGCCGCTGTCGCTCTTGAGGAAGGCATCAAGCGCAAGGGAATCGCCGAAGACGTAGTCGATGCGGCCTGCAGCGAGGTCCTGAAACGCCTCGTCGAGCGTTTGGTAGGTCTTTTCGTCTGCAACCTTGGCGAAGTACTTCTTGTAATATTCCGACTGGATCGTCGACACCTGGATGCCGATGGTCTTGCCCTTGACATCGTCTGCCGTCGCTCCGGTCTTCTGGTCCTTCGGGCCGATCAGCGTGCTGGGCGTGTTATAATATTTGTCGGTGAAATCGATGATCTTCGAACGCTCCGCCGTGTTCGACATCGACGACCAGATCACATCGAACTTCTTGCTCTGAAGCGCCGGAATGAGGCCGTCCCAGGAAAGCTCGATGATCGAGCATTTCTCTTTCATCTGCTCGCAAACGGCGTCCATCATATCGATTTCCCAGCCCTGCCATTTGCCGGAGGCATCCTTGGCGAAGAAGGGCGGGTAGGATTCGTTCATGATGCCGAAGCGAACCTCGGCCTGCGCCGTCATCGAAGAGAGAGCGAAGGCAAGCGCGGCGAACAGAGTGGAAGCCATTCTCATATAAGGGATTCTCCTAATGGTGTTGTCTGCGAATGGGATGTGGATCAGGACGTCAGCATGCCGGTAAATTCCCGGCATCGGCTGCTGATCGGGGCGTCGAAGATCTGCTTTGGCGGCCCTTCCTCCTCGATCCGTCCCTGATGCAGGAAGAGAACGTGGTTCGAGACATCGCGGGCAAAGCGCATCTCGTGGGTGACCAG
Source organism: Martinezella dioscoreae (assembly GCF_009176305.1). Classification (GTDB taxonomy): domain Bacteria; phylum Pseudomonadota; class Alphaproteobacteria; order Rhizobiales; family Rhizobiaceae; genus Rhizobium; species Rhizobium dioscoreae. Next base: position 477,650 of record NZ_BLAJ01000004.1, read on the forward strand.
CAGCATGGTTCGGCCCTCTTCCGCGAGATCGCGGATGACCTTGAGGACCTCGCCGACCAGTTCGGGATCGAGCGCCGATGTCGGCTCGTCGAAGAGCATCACGGCCGGGTCGATGCAAAGCGCGCGAGCGATCGCCGCTCTTTGCTGCTGTCCCCCGGAGAGAAAGGCCGGATAGGCGTCGCGCTTGTCGTAAAGCCCGACTTTGTTGAGAAGAACCTCTGCCTTCTCGATTGCCTCGCGACGGGGGACGCCGAGGACATGCACCGGAGCCTCGATGATGTTTTCGAGAACGGTCATGTGCGCCCAGAGATTGAAGCTCTGAAATACCATGCCCAATCCGCTGCGCATCCGTTCGATCTGCCGCCAGCTTTTCGGCTGCATCTGTCCATGGCGTCCCTGCCTCAGCGCGACTTCCTCGCCGTTGACGACGATGCGGCCGCGATCGGGCATTTCAAGCAGGTTTATGCAGCGCAGGAACGTGCTTTTCCCGGAACCGGACGAGCCGATGATGGAAATCACGTCCCCTTGATGGGCGGTCGTTGAAACGCCCTTGAGGACCTGATGTGACCCAAAGCTCTTGTGGAGATCTTCCACGCGAAGAGCCTGGGAGGGCAGCTCTGTCATATAGAATTCCGATGAAAAACAATTTGCGGAGAATATCGCGAAGGAGAGCGGAATTTGCGCGCAATTTCCGATTATTTTGCATATAAAAAGCAAAAATGTATTTCTTGTGCATCTTTTATGATGGAACAGAGATGTCGTCGCCTAAGTTCATCGACGCCGAAAGGAGCGGGAATGGAAAATCTGGATCGCTTTGATCGCGATATTCTCGATATCGTCCAGCGCAATTGCCAGCTCACTGCCGAAGCGATCGCGGAGGAGGTCGGCCTTTCGACTTCGGCTGTGCAACGGCGCCTGAAACGGTTGCGCGAGGACGGTATCATCAAGGCGGAAATCGCGGTCGTCGACCGCAAGGCGACCGGAACTCCAATGGTGTTCATTGTCGGCATGGAAATCGAGCGGGACAATTACGATGCGCTCGCCAAGTTCCGCCTTTGGGCGGAAAAGCAGGATCATATCCAGCAGGTCTATTACGTCACGGGCGCGGTCGATCTTATTGCGATCGTCACCGCCAGGGATGTCGAGCATTATGACGACATCGCCGCCGTGATCATGGCGGAAAATCCGCAGATCCGGCGTATGCACACGAATGTGGTGCTGCGTGACGTCAAGCTTGGTTTGTTCGTGCCGCTGGCAGATGGCAACGAGGCCGGCCGGTAAGCCGTGGGTCGCGGGATGATCGAGGGCGTGCCGCCGATCATTGACATGCACTAGGCGAGAGGGAACTGTCCTTGGCCCGGCTGATATTGCCTGATCTTCAAGATTTTCAACGAATAATGATGGGGCCTCTGCAGGCGCGCTCAACCCGACCGCAAGGCGTTCGCCGCCTTCAGGCTGTGACGTAACAAGCTGCTTCAATGCATTGTTTCTATTGCTCCCGCCGAGGCGCTGCGGGGTGACAGGTTGCTGGCGCTTTACAAAACGAACTAGTTCGTACATTATTGTTGATGAGGAGTGATGGTGCCGCATCGTGCAGCATCGAAGATTGTCAGGATGATCTCGGATGTCCTTGCAAACGGGTGCAGGCGGAGGCCATATGCGCACGGTTGCGATATGTCCTCGACATTCGAATGCTCTGGGGAGGAACGACCATGAAAAGACAAATCGAACATAAAACACCCAAGCGCGCGGCTCTTGCGAGCTGGTTGGGAAGCGCCGTCGAATATTACGATTTCTTCGTCTACGGTACGGCAGCAGCGCTCATTTTCCCGAAGATATTCTTTTCGGCGGAAGACCCGCAAACGGCGGCCATCGCCTCATTCGCGACCTTTGGCGTTGCCTATATCATGCGGCCGCTGGGGGCGGTCGTCCTGGGTCACGTCGGCGACAAGTTCGGCCGCAAGAAGGTGCTGACCTTCACCCTGCTTCTCATGGGTTTTTCGACTTTCATCATCGGCTGCCTGCCCACCTATAATCAGGCCGGCATCCTGGCGCCCATTCTTCTGGTTCTGGCGCGCGTGCTGCAAGGCATTTCGGCCGCCGGCGAACAGGCCGGCGCCAGCTCCATGACGCTTGAGCACGCGCCAGAAAATAGACGGGCCTTCTTTACCAGCTTCACGCTGAGCGGAACACAGGCCGGACTGATCCTTGCAACATTGGTCTTCATTCCGCTTGGAAAGCTCGATGAAGCCGAGTTGATGTCATGGGGTTGGCGTATCCCGTTCTTCCTGAGCTTCGTGGTGGTCATCGTCGGATTCTGGGTTCGCCGCACGCTTGCCGAAACCCCGGCCTTTCTGGAGGAAACCAAGAAGGGCGAGATCGTAAAGCTGCCGCTCGTCTCGCTGCTCACCAATTATTGGGCGGATGTCGTGCGCATCATCTTCGCGGCGCTGATTTCCGTCGTCAGCACGATCTTCAGCGTCTTCACGCTATCCTATGCGGTCAATACCATGCATATCGATCGTTCGATGATGCTGACCGTTCTGGTGCTTGCCAATATCGCGGCGCTGGGCGCGATTCCCGCATGGGCCATTCTAGCAGACCGCATCGGCCGCAAACCCGTGTTCATCTTTGGAGCCGTCGGCTGCGCGGTGCTGATCTGGCCCTACATCTGGGCCATCAGCCAGAACAACCTCATGCTCGTCTTCGTCCTCGGCATCCTGCTTTCGGGCGTGGTCTATAGTGCATCGAACGGCATCTGGCCGGCCCTCTATGCCGAAATGTTCGATACCCGCGTGCGTCTGTCCGGCATGGCCGTCGGAACCCAGATCGGTTTCGCGCTCGGCGGCTTCGCGCCAACAATCAGCGCGGCGGTTATGGGCACCGGACCGATGGGTTGGGTGCCAGTCGCGGTCTTTACCTCCATCACAGCCTTGATTGCCGCCATTTCCGCGGCTACCGCGACGGAGACCTACCGGACGCCGATCGATCAGCTTGGCAGGGATGAACGACGCTTGGCAGCTGCCGTTCGCCACGCCGATCGCATTGTCTAGTCGTCGCGTCTGACCTTGATGGCGATAACGTGTCGCGATCGCGGATGAGTTTGTTGAAAATCGTCAAGTAACGGGATGAAACAATGAAAACCTCGATTGCGACCGTTTCGATCAGCGGTGACCTTAAGGAAAAGCTTCAGGCCATCGCCAAGGCAGGTTTCGATGGCGTCGAAATCTTCGAGAACGACTTTCTCGCTTTCGATGAATCACCGCGCCAGGTGGGTCAGATCGTGAGGGATCATGGGCTGGAGATTACACTCTTTCAGCCCTTCCGGGACTTTGAAGGCATGCCTGAACCCTTCCGCAGCCGGACCTTCGATCGCGCAGAACGCAAGTTCGATCTAATGCAGGAGATGGGGACCGATCTCGTTCTTGTTTGTTCGAACGTCTCGTCCGTGGCGCTGGGCGGGATTGATCGTGCCGCCGCCGACTTCTTCGAGCTCGGCGAGAGAGCGGCCAAACGCGGCTTGCGCGTTGGATATGAGGCGCTCGCCTGGGGACGACACATTAACGACCACCGCGATGCCTGGGAAATCGTCCGCCGTGCCGATCATCCAAATATCGGCCTCATTCTCGACAGCTTCCACACGCTTTCTCGCAAGATCGACGTCAATTCGATCCGGTCGATCCCGAAAGAGAAGATCTTCATCATCCAGCTTGCCGACGCGCCGCTGATCGACATGGATCTGCTCTATTGGAGCCGCCATTTCCGCAACATGCCAGGGGAGGGCGATCTTCCCGTACTCGAATTCATGAAGGCCGTCGCCGCGACGGGCTATGACGGCTATCTGTCGCTGGAGATTTTCAACGACCAGTTCCGCGGCGGCTCGCCGACCGCCATCGCCGTCGATGGCCGGCGCTCGCTCATCTATCTTGGCGACCAGGTTCGTCGCGCGGAGAACAGCGGTCTCACCTTGCCCCCGATGCCGCCGCGTGCCGAAGTGGACGGCGTTGCCTTTGTCGAGTTTACCGTCGACGAAGCCGAGGCGTCTGTCCTTTCTGATCGGCTGCGTGCGCTGGGCTTTCGCCATGTCGGGCGCCATAAGAGCAAGCGTGTCGATGTCTTCCGGCAAGGCGACATTAATCTTGTCGTCAATACCGATCCGGACGGGTTTGCGGGCGCTTCTTACGCTTTGCACGGGCAGTCGGCCTATGCGATGGGATTATGGATGGATGATGCGGAAGCCGCGGTTGCGCGGGCCGTGGCCCTGGGCGCCGAACGCTTCGAACAACCATTGGATCCCGGCGAGATTGAAATGCCTGGTGTCAGGGGCGTTGGCGGCGGCATCCTGTATTTCCTCGATCGCAGGAGCGCGCTTAGCCGCATATGGGAGATCGAATTCGATCCGGTCCATGATGATACCGATTGGCGGCCTGTTGGGTTGACGGGCATAGACCATGTCGCGCAAACGATGAAATACGAAGAGCTGCTGACCTGGCTGCTCTTTTATACCGCGATATTGAATGCGCATAAGACGCCGATGGTCGACATTATCGATCCCGCCGGGGTCGTTCGCAGCCAGGTCGTCGAAAACGAGCCGGGCAGCTTGCGCATCACGCTGAACGGTGCGGAAAATCGCAACACGCTCGCCGGGCATTTCATCGCCGAAACTTTTGGCTCCGGCATCCAGCATCTTGCCTTTGCGACCGATGATATCTTTGCCGCCGCGGCCGCTCTGTCGGACAACGGTTTTGCCACCTTGATGATCTCGCCCAACTACTACGACGATCTGGAAGCGAGATTCGGCCTGGAGCCGGCTTTCACGGATCGCCTGAAGGCGCACAACATCCTCTATGACCGCGACGATCACGGCGAATATTTCCAGCTTTACAGCCCCACTTACGGCGAAGGCTTCTTCTTCGAAATCGTTCAGCGCAGCGGCTATCGTGGGTATGGCGCGGCGAATGCCATTTTTCGCATTGCGGCGCTGAGGCGGCATCTGCGACCGATTGGTCTGCCGAAACTTTAGGCCCTCCCCATTGGCGTGAAGCCTGTGTTAAAGCTTTGATCTTCAATGTTGGGCAGGGACAGACCCAGGAAGACGGGCAAGGCATGACCAAAGCGCAAGCGGCCAAGATCGAGCGTCTTACGCGAAAGAACGATCCAGACGCGACCAAGGAAAACATTCTCAAGATCGCCACCGAGGAATTCGTCGCAGCCGGTTTTTCCGGTGCGCGCGTCGATGAGATCGCCGAGCGCACCAAGACGTCCAAGCGCATGATCTACTATTATTTTGGCAGCAAGGAAGGGCTCTATCTCGCCGTTCTCGAGCAGGCCTATACGAAGATTCGTACGCTGGAGAGCGAACTCGATCTCGAAAACATGCCGCCCGTTCAGGCGATGGCGCAATTGATCGCAAGCACCTTCGATCATGACGACCAGAATCCGGATTTTGTACGGCTGGTCAGCATCGAGAACATTCATCGCGCCGAACATATGAAACGTTCGGTCGTCCTGTCGCAGATGAATATCGCCGTCATCGATATCATCACGGAAATCCTTGAACGGGGCTACGCGGACGGCAGCTTCGTGCGCAGGGTAGACCCCGTCGATCTGCATATGATGATCAGCGCCCAATGCTTCTTTCGCGTTTCCAATCGCCATACCTTTGGGGCGATCTTCGAGCGTGACCTGTCGTCCGAAGCCTTGAAGAAGCGGCACAAGTCGCTAATCGTCGATGCGATCCTTGCATTTCTGAGACATCCTTCCTCCGAAATGGTCTGACGAGGCCCGGGGTGATTTGATTGGCTTTGGCGTTTTCCGGCGGCGCTCCATCACGCCTTATTGACTTTACGTACTAGTTCGTACATTTTGCGAACAAGCCTGCGGCGTGGCCTTGTTTTGCTGCTCGGGAGGAAAGATTGAATACTCAAGCCGCCATTGTTCCTCGTCAACTTCATGTCGGATTGATCGGCGCCGGGATCGGCCGATCGTTGACGCCAGCCATGCATATGCGCGAAGGCGAGCATTGCGGCCTGTCCTATCGCTACGATCTCATCGACCTCGACGTCCGTGGTCTCTCCGTATCGGACCTGCCGGCTCTCATCGATGAGGCCGAGGCGATGGGGTTTGCCGGCCTCAATATCACCCATCCTTGCAAGCAGGCGGCCGTCGCGCTGGTGGACGAGCTTTCGCCCGATGCCCAGACGCTGCGCTCCATCAACACGATCGTTTTTGATGGGCGGCGCAGGATCGGCCACAATACCGATTGGTGGGGATTTGCCGAAAGCTTTCGGCGCGGGCTGGCCGGGGGTTCACTCGACCATGTCGTGCAGCTGGGCGCGGGCGGCGCCGGCGTTGCCGTTGCGCATGCAATAGCTGAAATGGGCGCGCATTCCGTGGAGATATTCGATCTCGACCCTTCGCGTGCGCGGGCCCTCGTCGACCAGCTTCAGGCGGCACATGCCGCTTGCCGTTTCTCGGTCGGTCATGATCTTGCCACGGCACTGGATGTCGCCGATGGTCTGGTTCATGCAACACCAACCGGCATGGCCGCCCATCCTGGGCTGCCGCTCGATGCGCAACTTCTATCCGATCGTCTCTGGGTCGCGGAAATCGTCTATTTCCCGATCGAGACCGCGCTGGTGAAACGCGCCCGACAGACAGGGTGCCGTGTTCTCGACGGCGGCGGCATGGCGGTATTCCAGGCGGTGAAGGCTTTCGAACTCTTCACCGGCATCCGTCCGGCGGCCGAGCGTATGATGCAGCACTTCAATTCGCTGCGCGCCTAAACGCCGACCAATAATCGAAGAGCCTCGATCCCAAAACTCCGGCGCCGAAGTTTCATCCTCTGCGCCGGAGACGTCACAAGTGATATCAGACCGGTTGCTCGATCACCAATACGCCGTAGCCGGCAAGCTCGGTCGCGCCTGATATGGCTTTGCCCGTCAGCAGGTCGGTACCCGCCGGCAGATTGACGATCTTCGTTTCATGCTCGGTATTGAGCACGAACAGCAGCTTCCTGCCGCCACCTTCGCGCAGTGACACTTCGACGCCATTAGGCATATCCTGCACCAGCGGCGCGGCAACATCGTTGCTGACGAGAAGCTCGCGAATGACCTCCGCGAGCGGCGCGGTGAGATAGGTGCCGAGGTAGTAGACCTGACCATTGCCATGCCGGCTGCGCGTCAGCATCGGCGTGCCTTCCAGGAAACGGTCGGACCAGCGGCCGATGATCTCGGTGTCGGCGGATGTCTCCAGCTTCTCGTAAAGGTGTCCGGCTTCCAGCTGACGATTGCCGATCGTATAGGCATATTTGCGCGAGGCCGAGGTTGCGGCCGGACGTGGCGACGGTTGGTGGCTGCCGATGCCGCCCTCGCGGAAACCGGTGAACAGTCCATCCGCTCCTGGAGCGGAGACAGGACCGAATTCATGGACACGCACGCCGGAAAGCTCCGCGAGCGCCTTGCCCGGTGCCTGGGTACGGATGATGTGATTGTTGTCGTCGCGAGTTCCGGTCATCGCCGACAGGATGAGCGTACCGCCATCGGCGACGAACTTCTCCACGGCTTTCGACCACTCCTCCTTCCACATGACCCAATGGGGAACATAGAGGGCCTTGATGCGCGAGAGATCATCTTCCGGATGGATGAAGCCGCAGGCAATGCCGGCCTCATAGCATGCGCGGTGCAGATGGGCTGCATCCTGCATCGGGCTTGGCAGGCCGATCGCGTAGGTCTTGTAGGCTTCCTGATTATCGAAATCCGCTCCGGCGATGGCAATATCCATGCGGACGGTCGTGCCGAGCAGCTTGTCCTCGATCTTGCGGATGTCGGATGCGAATTGCTTGGCTTCCTCGTAGCGACGGCGCGCAACGTCGTCATGGTCGATAATGCCGTTCCAGTAGATCTCGGCGCCGAAATGCGCCGGCCGCCAACGGAAGAACATCAGGCCGTCCGCGCCGCGCGATACCGAGGTCATCGCCATGCGGCGCATCTCGCCCGGCTCCGGCACGGAGGAGGAAAAGCCGGGCTGGCTGCCGAGGCCGGAGGCCTGTTCCGGGACGATGAAATTGCCGGAATAGGCGCGGCATTGGTCGAGATGGAAGGCCTGTGTAATCGCATGACCGCCGCCGCGACGCATTTCGTCATAGAGGAACGGATAGATATCGAAGCCGATGAAATCGAGATCCTGGCCGAACTGGCCGCGGAAATCGATATCTACAAGGCCGCCGAGATTGTGGAAGATGAACCATGCGGGATTGGTCGCCCGCAGGATTTCGACCTGATCGTGCTGGAAGAGGGCCGTCGCGAAGGCGAGAAAGCGATGATAGTCCTGCACGTGACCAGGGCTGGAGAAGGACGGGTTCATCGGCTGTGGGAAGACGATCTGGTCGAAGGTCTGGTACGCCGTTGCCCAGAAGTCGCCGCCCCAGGCAAAATTCAGCGCGTCGATCGTTCCATATTTCGCGCGGCAGAACTTCTGGAACTCGATGAGTGCCGAGGGCGAATAGCTCTCGGAAGTCGTCGTGTTCAGCTCGTTATCCGTCTGCCAGCCGATGACGTGAGGATTGTCCCGGTAGTGCTCGGCCATCGCACGGGTAATCCGTTGGCTGTGCCGGCGCAGCACCGGGCTCGTCGTGTCGCAATGCTGGCGCGATCCATGGCTTGCCTGCCGGCCATTGGCATCGACGCGCAGGACTTCGGGGTACTTCGCAGTCAGCCAGCGCGGCGGCGTTGCCGTCGGCGTGCAGAGAATGGTCTTGATGCCGTGCTTGGCCAGGCCGGCGATTGCCTTGTCGAAGAGCGAGAAGTCGAAATGGTCCTCATGCGGCTCCATGATATGCCAGGCGAATTCCGCCATGCGAACGGTGTTGAAACCGGCGGTCGCCATGCGTTCCGCATCGCGGTCCCAATAACTCTCGTCGACATGTTCGGGATAATGCGGCACGCCGACCAAGAAGCCGTCGAGATTGAGCGTCCGCCAGACGGATAGCGGCTTTCTTTCCAAAACTTTCATGAGGTCACAAGCTTTCTTTACAGAGAGGCAATGATTGACTTCGGCCGGCTGAGCGTTCTGCCATCGGGACCGAAGAGATAGAGGGACGATGTCGAGGCGGATAGCTTGATCTGCTCGCCGGCCGAAAAGCCGGCGGCATTGCCGAGCTGAACGGTGAAATTGCGCGTGCCGCTTTCAGATCCGATCGTTGCGAGCGGACCCGCATCGACATAGAGAATGGTTTCACGGCCGAGCTGCTCGACCAACCCGACCTTGCCGTTGAATGAAATGGCTGTGTCTTCGTTGAGGGCGCCCATCTTCAACGATTCCGGCCGAATTCCCAGCGTCAGGCTGGCTTGCGCCTTAAGATCGCCGACATCGGCCACCGGAACATGGACCGTCGTGTCGCCGCCTTCCAGCGCGACTTCAGCAATACCGTCGCTGAGGGAAACGAGCTTCGCATTGACGAAGTTGATACGCGGTGCGCCCAAAAAGCCAGCGACGAATTGGTTTGCCGGATTGTGATAGAGATTGAGCGGCGCGCCTTCCTGCTCGATGATACCCTTGTTGAACACCACGATGCGGCTCGCCATGGTCATCGCCTCGACCTGATCGTGCGTCACATAGATCATCGTCGAGCCAAGCTGCTGGTGCAGCGTTGAAAGCTCGACGCGCATTTGCGTGCGCAGCGCGGCATCGAGATTGGAGAGCGGTTCGTCGAAGAGGAAGACTTCCGGCGAGCGGGTGATGGCGCGGCCGATGGCGACGCGCTGGCGCTGGCCGCCCGAAAGCTGCTTCGGGCGCTTGTCGAGCTGGTCGGATATTCTGAGGATTTCGGCCGCGCGTTTGACGGCCGCATCGATCTCGCTTTGCGGGCGCTTCGCCATCTTCAGGCCGAAGCCCATGTTCTCGGCGACCGTCATATGCGGATAAAGCGCATAGGACTGGAAGACCATGGCAATGCCGCGATCGCCCGGCTCCTCGCGCGTCACGTCGCGACCGTTGATCCAAATCTCGCCGGAGCTGATGTTTTCGAGCCCCGCGATCGTCTTCAGCGTGGTGGACTTGCCGCAGCCCGACGGGCCGACCATGACGATGAACTCGCCCTTGTCGACGGAAAGATTGACCGAACGCAGGGCGTGATAGCCGCCATAATGTTTGTCGATGTCGATCAGCTTTACATGGCTCATGAGTGATACTCCAAATCTGTTCGCGCGGTATGGGACATGTCAGCCCTTGACGGCGCCCATGGTCAGGCCCGCGATGAAATGTTTCTGCATCAGGAAGAACATCAGGACCGGTGGGACGGCGACGAACAAGGTTGCCGCCGCCACGATATTCCAGGCGGAGGTCCACTCGCCTCTGAGATTGTTCAGGCCCGCCGTTACCGGTTTCACGACATCGCTCTGGGTGAGCACGATCGCCCAGAAGTAATCGTTCCAGACGAAGGTGAAGATCAGGATCGCAAGGGCTGCCAGCGCCGGCCGCATCAGCGGTATGACGACATGGCGCATCGTCTGCCAGGGGGACGCGCCTTCCGCGCGCGCGGCCTGAAACAATTCGTCGGGCAGAGCCGCTATGAAATTGCGCATGAACAGGGTGGCAAAGCCGGTCTGGAAGGCGACATGGAAGATGATCAATGCGAAATAGGTGTCGTAGAGGCCAACCGAGACCATGAGATCGCGCACCGGGATCATCATGATCTGCGCGGGCAGGAAGTTGCCGCCAACGAAGAGCGAGAAGAGCAGGGCGTTGCCGCGAAAATTATAGCGCGCGAGCACATAGCCGGTCAGCGTCGAGAATAGGAGAACCAGCAGCACCGAAGGCAGCGTGATGATGAGGCTATTGATGAAATAGCCCCACATGTTCGTCTGCTGGAAGACCGCCTGGAAATTCTCGACGAGATTGACGTGCTCGGGCCATGTCCAGTATTTGCCGGCCATGATTTCATCGGCCGTCTTGGATGCGGTCAACATGACCGCGAAGAGGGGCAGCAGCCAGAGGATCAGGATCAGGCCGACGAAGCCGGCATAAAGGCCGCGAAGTACGGGCTTTTCTTCGGGGATGGGGCGAGGATACATCAGCGTGTCTCCCGTTCCATGCGCACCATGACGCGCAGATACCAGCTGATGAAAACGATCATGATTGCAAAGAGGACGGTGGCGATCGCCGCGCCGTAGCCAAAACGATAGGAGAAGATCGACTGCTCGTACATCTGATAGGCCAGCACCTCCGACGAGCCGAAGGGCCCGCCTGATGTCATTACCGCGATCATGTCGAAGGATCGCAAGGCGCCGACAACGGTCACGGCAAGAGCGATGAAACCCACCTGGCGCAATTGCGGCAGGACGACGTGCCAGAGCATGTTCCAGCCGCGCGCACCATCGACACGTCCGGCCCCGATGATATCGGAACTCAGATTGTTGAGGCCGGCGAGAAAGAGCACCATGCAAAAGGCGATCTGTGGCCAGAGCGCGGCGGCAACCACGGCGAAGGTGACGAAATGCTCATCGGCGAGCAGGGCAGGCGCCGTCGCGCCGAAGAGATTGAAGATCAGCGCAAGAAGCCCGTAATTCGGATCATAGACCCAGCCGAATACGACACCGACGGTGACCGTGGCGAGTACGAGCGGAATGAAGAAGAGCGACTTCAAGATCCGCATGCCGGCGATCTGCTGGTTGGCGAGCAGTGCCAGCGCCAGCCCAAGCGGCGGCGCCGCCATGAACATGACGAGCCAGATGATGTTGTTCTTCAGCGAGACGTAGAATTGCGGGTCGGCAAAAAGCTCGGAATAGTTTGCCAATCCCACCCAGCTCTTCTGTCCGACGCCGTCCCAATCGAAGAAGGAAATCCAGATCGATTGGATCGAGGAAGCGATGATGATCGTTCCGAATAGGATGCATCCCGGCACGATGAAGAGGACAGGCGTCAGCCAGTTCCTGTGTTTTTTCCACATGGCTCAGACTTTTTGGTTCGATAATTCAAGGCACGCGCGGCGGGGTGAGGGCTTAAAGCCGATGCCCGCCGCGCCTTGGTCCGGGAGGACTATTTGAAAATGCGCGCGCGCGTCTTTTCGAGCCGCGCCAGGATCTGGTCGCGACGCTCGGGCTTGACCGTGAATTCCTGGAAGCCCTTCATGCCGTCCTGCGCCATGTCCGGGTCGGTGTCACGGTCATAATATTGCGCCGTTCCCTTCACGCTCCTGAGCGACTCCACGGCGATGTTGACCAAGGGGTCCTTGCTGGGTGGGCAATCGTTGCGCGGCGGAATGGTGCCTTCGGCTTCGAGGAATGCGCTGAGATTGTCAGGCTGATAAAAGTAAGCAAGGAAATCACGCGCACCCTGCCGGTTCTTCGCCTTGGCCGGGATATGCACGGAGTTGACCGAGAAATCCTCGTAGCGTTCGACACCGGAGACGATTTCCGGGAAGGGAGCGAAGGCGATCTGGCCCTCGTCGCCTGCCGGGAAGGCGGACTTGATGAAGCCTCCAAGGTCCATCATCGCGGCCTTCTTCTGCGCCAGGGCCGCGCCTGCCTGTTCCCAGCCGAAGGACGGCGCGTTGGCGGAGAAGAAATTGGCCCTGATAAGCTCTTCCCATTTGTCGAAGACCGGCTTCAGCATCGGGTCGGTATAGGCGATCTTGCCTTCCATCAGCGCAAGGTGCTTGTCGAGACCGTTGATGCGCAGGTTCATGTGATCGAACCAGCCTCCGGTCGGCCAGAGTTCCTTCGTACCCATGCTGATCGGGGTCATGCCGGCGGATTTCGCCGCCTCGCCGAATTTCAAGAATTCGTCCCAGTTCTTGGGCGCCGTCCAGCCCTTCTCGGCGAAAACATCCTTGCGATAGAAAAGTCCCCAGAGAATGCCGCCAAGCGGCAGACCGTACTGCTTGCCGTTGACGGTGACGGCCGTCATGGTAGCGCCGAGCTTATCGCTATAGCCTTCCTTGGCAAACAGGTCGGAAATGTCGTCGAACAGTCCGCGATCGACAAATGCCTTCATGCGATTGCCGGAGAACCAGAAGCAGATATCCGGGGCGCCGACGACGAGGTAACTGCGGATGGCCGTCTTGTGAGCCTCGTGATCCATATTGTTGATGGTGACTTTCGTCCCCGTCTTCTTGGTAAAATCGGCCGCGATGCGGTCAAGGACGGCGCGCTGATCGGCATTGCCGATATCCGAAATGATCGTCACCTCGCCGCCATTGGCAATTGCCGGCCGATAAAGCGCCGTGGCGGCCAGGGCAGCGCCCGTGCCGATCATGAACTGGCGCCGAGACGCCCTGATTGCATTGACGAGTGAAAGTTCGTTCTTCGACGCCATCTTTTTCCTCCCGAGGCACATCAAATTCCAGGCCCGCCCACCGACGTGAGCAGCCACTAACCTTCAGAAACTACGCAATAAACCGGCAATTCCGCTTGTGCTGATACAAGCAGACATTCCTCCATTGCCATGCGCTATTGCATACCGTATCTTCCAGGAAGCAACAATAGTTAATTTACAAAATAAATTTAAAGGATCACCGTGCGCGGCAACCCTAGTACCTCCCGAGCCCTCAACCGGCGGCTCATCCTGAACCTGCTGCGTAATCGCGGAGCGATGCCGCGCGCCGAAATCGCCACCGTGACGGGCCTCAGCCCGGCGGCCGTGACTTTCGTGGTCACGGAGCTGGTCGAGGAGGGGCTTGTCATCGAGGGAAAAGCGCAGACAGGTGCCACGGGTCGGCGGCCTGTGCCGGTCGATATTAATTATGATGGTCATCTGGCTGTCGGCTTCAAGCTTCGCCACGACAGCATCGATTGTGTCCTGACCGATCTCGCCACGACGCCGATCGCCTCCTTCGATATGCCTGTGCCGGATACGCGACCGGAAACAATGGTCGAGGCGATTGCGACGGCCATCCCGAAGCTTCTTGCCGATGCTGGCCGCACCGGTTTGCCGGTCATGGGGGTCGGCGTTTCCATCCCCGGCGAGGTGGACGCGGTCAACGGCATCTGCGTCCAGAGCCCGCGCTTCGGTTGGCGCAATCTTGCTTTTCCCGAACTGCTGCGTGAGCGGGTCCATGTTCCGGTCTGGATCGACGACGATATCAGCGCCTTCACCGTCGCGCAGCGGCTCTTCGGCGCGGGCCGCAATTACAGCAATTTCGCGACGATCGCCGTTGGCACCGGCGTCGGGTCATCACTCGTTATGGGTGGGGAAATCTATCACGGAAGCCATGGCCTGGCCGGAAAGCTCGGCCACATCATCACTGTTCCCGGCGGACGTCTTTGCGAATGCGGGAGAAGGGGCTGCCTTCAGGCGCACACAGCCGAGGCCGCGATGATCGAAGACTGGGGCCGACAAAGAGGCGCAAAGGCCAATCGCGATGAATTCGCAGCCGCGATTGATAGCCGCGATCCGGCGGCTCTCCAGGTCATGGCAGAGGCGGGGGAGCTGATCGGGCGCCATCTGGCCGATCTGGTGAACCTGTTCGATCCCGAGGTCCTCATCGCGGGCGGCGAAGCCATGCAGTTTGGCGAGGCGATTCTTGAGCCGATCCGCCGTTCGATGGCAAAATATGTCTTCTTGAATACGCCGGAATTACTTCCTGACTGGGTGCCAGGCTCCTGGGCGCGGGGCGCCGCAGCTCTGGCGACCCAGCATTTCTTTGATCTGGACGTTGAATGATACCGCTGCGCGCATGATCCGCATATGCGCACCATGTCGCCAAGATCGCCTGCCTGAGGCGCGGCTCGCTCCTCATCGGGAGCATCCTTGGTGGATGCCGGCAGCCATTGTCACGTCACGTTTCGACGGCTGCTTCAGGCATGCGCGCGACGCAACTCCTTGGGAGATTGTCCGTAGAGCCGGCGAAAGAGCCTAGCAAAATGAGACGCGCTATCGAAGCCGACCTCCAGTGCGATTTCAATGAGCGGAGCCTCTGTCTGGAGAACCAGCTGCTTGGCCCGTTCCATGCGAATACGGGTGTAGACGACGCCGGGAGAGGTTTTCATTTCCTCGGTGAACAGACGTTCAAGCTGCCGTCGGGACAGTCCGACCGATGCGGCAAGATCTTCGGTCGGCACCACGTCCTCGATATGGCTTTCCATGGTAATCAGCACGGCCTTCAGGCGTGGGTCCTGACATTCGATCGCGAGCGGCTTGCGCGGTTGGATATCCAGCCCGGATCGAGCGCGCTCAATCTGCAGCACTTCAAGCGCGTTTCGCTCGGCGTCCCGGCTGATGTGTCGTCTGACGAGAAAGGCGGCCATATCGGCGGCGCTGCTTCCGCCGGCGCATGATCCGCGGCTCCGGTCGAGATTGAACAGGCGATCAGAGCGAACGGGGTTCTCGGGGAATTGCTCCCGATAGGCCTGATAATGCAGCCAGCTGACGCAGGTCTGGTGTGTTTTCATCAAGCCAAGGCGTGCCAAGATGAACGTGCCGGTGCAGACCCCGATCAGCGGGATCTTCTGAGCCGCGGCCTTCTTCAGATAATCGGAAGTCTGCTGATCGATCGTGATGTCGGCATTCAAGAGTCCGCCGACGACGACAATGTAATGGAATTCCTTTGGGTCGATAAAGTCCGACGTCGGTGCGACCTGAACACCGCAGCTCGATGTGATGAGATGCCGGGTGCTACCCAATACCTGCCAGTCGGCCAGCACCCTGCCGGATTTATCGGCTTCGTCGCTCGCCAATCTCAGCGTATCCACGAACAGGGCGAAGGCGGAAAGCGTAAATGATCGCGCGAGGATGAATCCGACCTTCAAGGGATCGTGCTTAGCTTCTTGTTTGACGGATTTCATGCAATGCCTCGACGGACAGACCTCTTCTATTTGATCTGGAAACCATAGGCCAAAGGATCTCGATCGTCGACGAAGATCGTATTGTGGCCGATGATCCGCGCCCAGCCCCCGACGCTAGGCCTGATGTCGCGGAAATCTCCGATTTCAACGTCGGACTCTATGTATGCTTCGAATACCGTGCAGATATCGGTGGCTCAGTGGTACCCCGTAAACTGGAGATAAGCCGCAAGGCTGACGGCGGAAAGCGCCACAATGGCAGCGGGGTGGGAAAGGCTCTTGCTGATGGCCGCGAGCAGCAGGCCGAGCAAGACGATGGCACTTCCCAGTAACGGCCCCTTATCGGCAAAGGACAATGCAAGGGCCGTCAGGCTGACTGCCGCCGCGACCATCGTAACCGGCATCTGGTTTTGAAGGCTGTCACCGCGGCTTGCGAAGGTCAGCAGAAACCTGTTCCAGCTCAAGCCGAGGGAAATGCTCAAAAGTAGCGGCAGGAGAATGGACAGCATGAATATCGTCTCTTCCGATGGATCAATCGTAAAGACGCAATTCATGTGCCAATAGGCGCAGGCGTTAATCCGGCCGGGTATATCGGAGCTCAGGTGTAGACTGCTGCCCGTTTGTGCGGCGATCTGCCGCTCCGTTCAGCATCCGTCGGAATTGGCAGGCTTAATGCCGGGCAGGAAAGGGGCTTTGAGTTCATCGATAGCGCGGTCCCGCTTGCGTGACGATCACGTCCATCGGAATGTCATGAGCGAGCGGACGGATGGTATCGATCCTCTGCGATTCGAAGCCGACGCCGATGACCAAAGGCTTGCGCTCGAGGGCCGCAAGGGTTCTGTCGAAAAATCCGCCTCCATAACCAAGACGGTAGCAGGCTGGATCGAAGCCGACCAGGGGCGCGATGACGATATCGGGAACCGCTTGCCTGCCCTCTGCCGGCACGGGAATGTTCCATACCCCGCGTTCGAGCCGCTCTCCTGTTTTCCATGATCGGAATATCAAGGGTTCTGCCTTGGCGACAACGACCGGCAACAGGCAATCCGCGCCTTGTGCCGTCAAGGCCGCCATCCATCCTCTCAAGTCCGGCTCTCCCGAGAAGGGCCAGAACAGGCTGATATGTTTGCCGTCTATATCGGTGACAATCTGATCGAGATAGGTGGCGATCGCGCCTGCATATTCTTCACGCTTTGCGATTGGCAGCGCCTTTCGCTCGCCGATCAGCCTTTGCCGCTCAATCCTTCGCCACGCGAAAATATCCGAAGCCCGGTCTTCATCGGGTGAAATGCCGCTATAGGCTCGGTCGACCTCGTGCAACATGCAGGCAGGCGATGCGTATTCGCGGATTGCCTCGTCGGTTTCACGTTGATCTGGTTTTGCCATCCGCCCGTCAGAACTCCATTTCCTGGCTCGATACCGAAACATGCTTGAGCTGCGACAATGATTTTTATATAGGGAATAATAAGGTAACTTAATTCCTGAATCGAGATCTTTTAATTGGACCTCTCATCAATCGAGATCTTCCTTGCCGTGGCCAATGACCGCAGCGTGACGAAGGCCGCGAAGGCCGTGGGGCGCGTGCCGTCGAACGTGACGACGCGTATCCAGCAGTTGGAAGACGATCTGGGCGTCCTGCTCTTCAGCCGCGACGGCAAGAAGATGACCCTGACGAAAGAAGGCGAGACATTTCACCGCTATGCCAATCGGCTCGCCGCGCTTGCGCTCGAGGCGCGTCAGGCGGTCAGGCCCCAGCGCCCAACGGGCACATTGCGTCTGGGGACGATGGAAAGCACGGCGGCAAGCCGGCTGCCCGCGGCGCTCAGCCGGTTCAACCAAATGTGGCCGGATGTATCGCTCAAGCTGACGCTTGGCGCCTCCCGCGACCTTGCTCAAGATGTTCTGCGCGATGTTCTGGACTGCGCGCTGATCGCCCGGCCGCCAAAGGCAATGCTGGATGAAGATCCAAGTTTCGCGGCTGAACTCAAGCAGCTCGAAGCCGAACCGGTATTTGTCGAGGATCTGCTGCTCCTGCTGCCATCCGGGCATCCGCCGATCCGGTCGGCTGCCGATTTGCGCGTTGGTTCGATTGCTGCCCTTGAGCCCGGATGCACTTATCGCGGGATTGCAGAAGGCTGGGCGCGCAGGTCGAGCTCTCTGCCAACGACCGAACTTGGCTCCTATCATGCGATTCTGGCCAGTGTGGCGACCGGCAACGCAGCCGGTGTCATGCCAAGATCGGTTCTCGATCTCATGCACTGGCCGGCGACATCGGTGACGCACCAGCTCGCCATGGTCGACACGATCCTTATCTCGCGCAAGAATGGTCGTCCGAGTTCGCTCGATGCGTTTCAAGAGGTCCTCGGCGCCACCAGGGGCAAGGGCCTGCCGCTACCGTCGAACTAGCCGGCGTCCCGCCGTTCATCCAAGGAAAGCCCTTCTCTAAAACTGGTTTCATCATGCAGCATCCAGAATCCCATAAGGCGGGATCCAGCCGGTTCCGCTTGTTTTCCCCGATCCTGGCCGGAGCCACCTTGCGCGAACGGCTGATCGCGTGCCTTGGTGCCTTGATCGGCATCGGCCTTACCGGCGTGATCAGCGGCTATCTCTTCGGTCAGGGGCCGCATCTTCCGCTCATCGTCGCGCCGATGGGAGCATCCGCGGTGCTGCTTTTCGCGGTTCCAGCAAGTCCGCTTGCCCAGCCTTGGTCGATCATTGGCGGCAACACCATTTCAGCCATGATGGGTATCATCGCCGCCTATCTCATCCATGATCCGATCATCGCGATCGGGGTCGGCGTCTCGCTTGCGATCGGAGCGATGTCATTTACGCGATGCCTGCATCCGCCAGGCGGTGCTGCCGCCTTGACCGCCGTTCTCGGCGGTCCGGTCGTCGCAGGCTGGGGCTTCCTGTTTCCGTTCGTGCCGGTTGCCTTGAACTCCTGCATACTCGTCGGCCTCGGACTTATGTTTCACAAGCTTTCCAGGCGCAATTATCCGCATGTCGCCGCAAAGCCTGCCGAGAATATCCATCAGACACGTGATCTTCCGCCGCCCTTGCGGGTGGGCTTTCGAGAAGAAGATGTCGATGCCGCCTTGGGCGTGCTGGACGAGACCTTCGATATCGATCGCGCCGACCTCAGCCGCCTCTTGCGGCAGGTCGAACTGCAGGCAGCGGTGCGATCGCATGGAGATATAAGCTGCGCCGACATCATGTCGCGCGATGTCATCGCCATTGGCGAGGATGCTAAGCCGGATCACGCGAGACATCTTCTGCTGAAGCACAATATTCGAACATTGCCGGTCAAGGATCGAGAGGGCCGCCTGATCGGTACGGTCGGTTTGCGTGAGCTCTCCGGCGGCCTCGACGCCATCGCGCACGCCATATCGAAACCGGCTGTCGCCGATGCGACCGATCCTGCTCTTTCGCTCCTGCCTGTTCTGACGGACGGACGCACACACGCGGTCATCGTCATTGATGCCGATCGGCGCGTTCTTGGTCTGATATCGCAGACGGATTTGTTGAGCGCGATGGCGCGACTTCTGCCGCCCCGCGATGCCCCGGCTCAGGCCGTCGCCTGAAATCCGCGCGGAGGTTTCGACATACTTCCATCTTCGAGCGATGACAATGCCGGTCAATGATCTACCGATTGGTGAGGAAGTCCATGAGCACGACAGCGTTATTGTGCTCGGCGTCTCTCGCACCATAAAGAAGCGTGGCAGTCGATGGCCCGATCTGCTCCCTAAGCTCTTCCACGGCCTTCGAGTTCTTCTTGAGCTCATCCTGGTAACGCCGGCGAAATTCATCCCATTTTTTTGGATCATGATCGAACCAGCGTCGCAGCTCGGCGCTTGGGGCGATGTCCTTCAGCCAGGCGTCAATATGAGCGTCGTTTTTGCTGATGCCGCGAGGCCATAGACGGTCGACGAGGATACGCTTGCCGTCGCCGTCATCAGCGGGTTCGTAAATTCGTTTGATGCGCAGAGGCATGTTCATCGTCTTTCCAGGGCGGCTGCCCTTGCCGATGATAACATCCGTCTGCGGAGCTTGGTCAATAATCAGAAGACCAGTGTTTTTGTGCCTCAGAAATCGGCGACCTTGCCCCAAACGGATGAGGCGAAGCGGCTTGGATGATAGGGCGTCGGATCGACGACAGGCGCAGCACCGGTCACGATGTCGGCGATCAAATGGCCGGCGCCGGGTCCGATCCCGAAACCATGGCCGGAAAATCCGGCGGCGAGGATGAAGCCGGGAAGGCCCTGGATTTCCCCAATGCCGGGAACACCGTCCGGCGTGCTGTCGATATAGCCGGCCCAGGCGGCCGTGATCCTCGTCTTGTGAAGCTCCGGCAGGAGTTCCAGGGCTCTCGCATGCGTCAGTTCGATCGTGGCATGGTCCGGTCTTGGATCGAGAATGCGCATATGCTCCATCGGCGTCGTTCGGTCGAGCCGCCAGCGCTTCAGCGATTCATGACCGGAGCGAAAGCCTTCGAGGCCGCCGGGCGACAGGCTTTTTCGCCGCTTGAGGAACATGGGAATGAATTGCGACGAGAACCTCAATTGCTGAGGCGTCACGTCAACCCGGCCGCGACCGCTGATGGCCAGCGTATAGCCGCCGTCGCCACGTCGCGTGACCGATACGCCGCTGGTGTGCAAGGCATCCGGCAATCCTTCGGCACCGGCCGAAACGGCCAGAATGGATGAACGAACGGAGGCTTGAGGAAAGCGAATGCCCAGCTGTCGGCAGAAGGATGACGACCAGGCGCCACCGGCGAGAATCGCGGTCTTGGTGCGGATCGCGCCGTTTTCGGTGATCACGCCGCTGACGCGCCCCGCTTCCGTTTCCAGACCTCGGGCAGCGCAATTCTGATGGACCGTGCCGCCTAGCTTCATGATCGCGCGTGCCACCGCCGGCGCCGCATTGGCCGGATCGGCAACCCCGTCCGTCGGCGAGAAAACTCCACCTTTCCAGATGCGCCCCGTGGCGCGGCCACGTTCGCTCGCTGCAGCGCTGTCGAGCATATGCGTCGTGACACCGACGGTTCTCGCAAAGTCGTGCCAGCGCGCCCAACCGGCGATCTCCTGTTCGTCATTGCTGAGATAGAACAGGCCACAGCGGCGGAAGCCTGTGTCCTCGCCGCTATCGGCGGCAAATCGCTCCCAAAGATCGAGGCTTTTCGTCGCGATCGGCAGTTCCCGCCCATCGCGGTTCTGCTGCCGGCACCATCCCCAATTGCGGCTGGATTGCTCTGCCCCGACCCGGCCTTTTTCGACAAGGGCGACGCGCAGGCCCGACCGTGCGAGATAGTATGCGGCGAAAACGCCGACAATTCCTCCGCCGATCACGACGACATCGGCTGACTTCGGCAATATCGGCGAGCTTTCGACAAGGCAAAGCGGTGCAGGCATGCGCGATCTCCAGGTTCGAACCAAATCTACCCCATTGCTTCGCCAGACGTTGCCGGAGATGGTGGATCCACAAAATTTTATGCCGTGATTGATGCAGTCTATAAACTATTGTGCTTCAAAGGAGATTTGTCTTCCCGATAGACATAACCGGGCAATATGCTAGGCTCTGCTTTGCGTGATAACAGCATTTTGTGCCGTCTTCTCCCGGCGCTCTTTCAATGGCGGACCTCTGATGAAACTGGATCGGATCGATATCAAAATCCTCTATGAGCTTCAGAGAAACGGCCGCATCACCAATGTCGAGCTGGCGGAACTGGTGGCTCTTTCACCCAGCCCATGCCTGATGCGAGTCAAACGGCTGCAAGCGGAAGGATATATCGAAGGCTATTCGGCCCAGATCAACCTCGCCAAGCTCGGCCAGACGCTGACCGTCTTTACCGAAATCACCCTGAAGAACCACCGGCAGATCGATTTTGCGCGCTTCCTCAACGTGGTCGAGAAAATCGACCAGGTGATCGAGTGCCATCTCGTATCGGGTGGCTACGACTATCTCATCAAGTTCGTCACCGCCGGGATCGGCGAATACCAGACCATCATGGAACGGCTGACCGATATGGATATCGGGATCGACAAATATTTCAGCTTCGTCGTGCTGAAATCACCGATCGTCAAGTCGCATATGCCGCTGACCAGCCTGTTTCCCATGTAACGACCTTTCAAGGCCAGATCGGCGGCTTGAGCCGGATGATTTTAGATCGAGTCGACCTAAAATCTGAATCCGCTCTAGAATCAAAGAAGTAGAGCGTGATGTCGTCCGAAATCCCCTGACACTTTTCGGCATCACGCTCTAGCCGTGCCCATATTCGCGCTTGAGCTCCGGGTCCTGGACGAGATTGTCGAGCCAGGTCGGATCGAGCTTCGGAACCGACCCGAACAGCAGCTGCGAATAGGGGTGGCGGGGCGCATTCGCGGTCTCGCGCGTGATTTGCTCCACCTTCTTGCCGCCATACATCACGACGATCTCGTCGCAGATTGCCTCGACGACCGAAAGATCGTGACTGATGAAGATGTAGGACAGATGCAACTCACGCTGCAGTTCCTTGAGGAGATCGATGATCGCGGCGGCAACGACGGTGTCGAGAGCGGAGGTGATCTCATCGCAGATGATCAGGCGTGGTTCGGCGGCAAGGGCGCGGGCGAAATTCACGCGCTGCTTCTGTCCGCCTGACAATTCCGACGGATAGCGATAGCGAAGCGTGCGGGGCAATCGCACCATGTCAAGCAGTTGATCGACCCTCGCCGCCCGCGCCGCGCGATCCATTCCGTGATAAAATGCCAGGGGCCGCTCGAGAATGTCGGCGATCGACTTCGCCGGATTGAGTGCGGTGTCGGCATATTGAAAGACGATCTGCATCTCCCGCAATTGATCGCGCGTACGCGATTTGGCGGCGCGATCGATATCGCTGCCATTGAAGCCGATGGTGCCCGACACGGCCGGCAGTATTCCGGCGATCGCACGCGCCAGCGTCGACTTTCCACATCCGGATTCGCCGATGATGCCGAGATTCCTGCCTTTCTCCACCTCGAGACTCACGGACTGAACCGCGCAGACCGCCGGCAGGCCGTTGGGTTGGAGATCGCCATAGCCGGCAACCAGGCTGTCGATCCTCAATACGGGCGCAATCGACCCGCTTGTCTTGCTATCCCGGATGGCCTGCTTCGGCTCGAAGGCGGCCAACAACTCGCGCGTATAGGGATGGCTTGGTCGCGTCAGGATCGCTTCGGTCTTCGCAAGTTCCTGGATTTCGCCGCCCTTGAGCACGGCGATGCGATCGGCGATCTGGGCGACGACCGCCAGATCATGTGACACATAGACTCCAGCAATATTATCGGCGCGAATGACGGATTTGAATGCTTTAAGCACGTCGATCTGCGTCGTCACATCGAGCGCGGTGGTCGGTTCGTCAAAGATAACGAGCTTGGGTTCGCCGATCAGGGCCATGGCCGCTGCCAGTCTCTGCAACTGGCCGCCGGAGACCTGATGCGGATATCGTTCGCCGATCGTCTCGGGATTTGGCAGCGACAGCGCCCGGAAGAGCTCGATCGCGCGATGACGGGCCTGTTCGGGAGGCATCAGCCGGTGAATGCGGGTAACCTCGATCACCTGTTCCATGATCTTCGTGGCCGGGTTGAAGGCGGCGGCCGCGCTTTGCGGGATATAGGCAACCGTCGTGCCACGAACATTTGCGCGCTCGCTTTCGGAAAGCGCGGCCATGTCCTGACCATCCACGTAAATCTCGCCGCCGGAGATGCGGCAGCCCTCCCGCGCATGTCCCATGAGCGTCAGCGCGATCGTCGTCTTGCCCGAGCCGCTTTCGCCGATGAGGGCGATGATTTCGCCCTTCGCTATGTCGAAGCTGACATCCTTGATAATCTCGATGACGCGGCCGGAATCTGTCCTGGCCTCGACTTTCAAATTCCTGATTTCAACGAGGTTGGTCATCATCATGCGCTCCTGTCCCTGATCCTGCGTGGCAGGTTGTCGATCAGCAGGTTGACGCTGATGGTGAGGCTGGCAATGGCGAAGGAAGGCACGATCACGGCAGGGGCGGCGAAGGGCAGGCCGCCGATGTTCTCGCGGACCAGGGCTCCCCAATCGGCATGGGGCGGCTGCAGGCCGAGGCCGAGAAAGGAAAGGCCCGAGAGCAGGAGCACGACAAAGACGAAGCGCAGGCCGAAGTCCGCCAGGACCGGCCGGATAATGTTCGGCAGGATTTCGGAGGCGATGATATAGCCGACCTTCTCGCCGCGGATACGCGCAACGGTGATGAAGTCCATCGTATTGATATTGACAGCGAGCGCGCGAGCAAAGCGATAGGCGCCGGGCGTGTAGATGACGGCGAGCGTAATGATCAGGACGGGAATGGAAGAGCCAACGGCGGCAACGACCACCAGGCCGAAAAGCTTGCTTGGAATCGAGTTCAGGGCATCGAGAAACCGGCTCAGGATCGTGTCGAACCACCCACCGATGACCGCGGCCGTCATGCCAAGCGCCACGCCGCAAAGACAGCAGAGCGCCACCGCAGCCAAGGAAATGCCGACCGTGTAGCGCGCGCCCATCAGGACGCGCGAAAGCATGTCTCGGCCGAGATAGTCCGAGCCGAGCCATAATTGATCGCTTATCGGACCGAAATAGTCCGTATCGACGATGTCACCGACGGAGTAGGGGATGATATAGGGCGCGAACAGGGCGACGGTCGTCCAGCCGAGAATGATGGCGAAGGCGACGACGCCAACGGGGTTGACCCTGTAGCCAAACAGGGATGGAGTGCGGGGAGCCAAGCTTTTCGTGGTCATCGCAGCCTCGGATTCGACAGGATGGCAATGATGTCGGCGGCGGTGATCAACAGGAGATAACCAAGGCAAAAGATCATCGCGCAGCTCTGGATCAGCGGCAGATCGCGGGTCGCGACCGCGTCCACCATCAGCTTGGCGATGCCTGGATAGTTGAAGATCGTCTCGACGATGATGACGCCGCCGACGAGATAGGAAAGCGAAAGCGCGATGGCATTGACGATCGGCCCGAGAGCATTGGGCAATGCGTGCCTGAACACCATGCGGCTGCGTGAGGCGCCTTTGAGCAGCGCCATTTCGACATAGGGGGTCTTCAGCGTCTCAATAAGCGCTGCCCGGGTCATGCGGATCATTTGCGCGGAGGTGACGAAGGTGAGCGTGATGACCGGCATGGCATAGATTTTCATGAGGTCGAAGAGCGTATGCGCCTCGCTCGTCGACGACAATGCCGGCAGCCAGCGCAGATAGACGGCAAACAGCAACACAGCGAGCGTCGCGACCATGAATTCGGGCACTGATATGACGCCGATCGAGATGACGGTTACGAGCCGATCATAATAGGAGCCGCGAAGCATGGCGGATGTGATGCCGAGCAGCAGCGCGAGCGGCACCGAGACGAGCGTCGTTATGGCGGCAAGCTCCAACGTCGCGACCAGGCGGCCGCCGATCAACTGCGCGACAGGCATGTTATTCGCGTAGGAAATGCCGAGGTCGCCTCTCATCAGACCCAAAAGCCATCCCATGAATCGCAGGATCGCTGGCTCGTCGAGGTGCATGGCCTTGCGCAAGCCCGCAACCGCCTCGGGCGTAGCCGCCTGGCCGAGCAGGATCGAGGCGGTGTCTCCCGGCAGCATGCTGGTTGCAAAAAAGACGGCGAACGACACGATCAACAAGGAGATGATCGCAATTAAAAGCCGGTTCAGGACAAGAATGGAAACCTCGGATCTCAAACAAATCGCTCCTGCGGCGTTCTACGAAACGAATGGCGTTCGCGGGACGGCTCCCGGTGGCGGCCGCGACCGTCCCCGGGAGAGATGTCCAGCAGGGGTCAGGCCTGGAGCCAGAGATATTCCGCCATCGCGTAGCCCATCATGCCACCGAGCGGATTGGCTTCCAATCCGTGTACCTTGCTCGAAATGGCATCCACATTCGAGATATAGGCAGGGATGATGGTGCCCGCCTCGTCGGCGATCATCACCTGCATTTCGTCGTAGATCTGCTTGCGCTTGGTCTGATCGAGCAAGCCGCGAGCTTCGATCAGCATCTTGTCGAATTTCTCCGACTTATACTGGCTCTCGTTCCATGGCGCGTTGGAGGCATAGAGGAGCGAGAACAGGATGTCGGGCGTCGGGCGCGGATTGATGTTGCCGAAATGGATCGGCGCCTTCAGCCAGTAATTATCCCAATAGCCGTCAGACGGAACGCGCTGGACATCGAGCTTCATGCCGATATTCGCGCCCGCGGCCTGGATGATCATTGCCATATCGATCGACGAGCCTGCCGCGTCGGATGCGATCACCGGAATGGACTGTCCGAGCACGCCCGCCTTCTGGAAATGGAACTTGGCCTTGTCCGGATCGAAGGCTTTCGGCTTCAAGTCATTGTTATGGTAGATGTTCGCCGGGGAAACGGGCTGATCGTTGGCCACTTCGCCAAAACCGCGCAGTGCCGATTTGACGATCTGCTCGCGATTGACCAGGGACTTCATCCCGTCGACGAAGTCCTTCTTGTTCCCCGGCGTCATGTCGAGGCGCATGTTGAGGTTGGTGTAGTTGCCGCTTGTCGTTTTCGAAAGTGCGAAGCCGGACTGGCCATCGACCAGCTTCACGGCGCGGGGATTGATGGCGGCGGCAAGATGGATGTCGCCCGAGAGCAGGGCATTCACGCGGGCATTGTCATCGCTGATCGCGAAGAACTCGAAGGAATCGAGATAGGGCTGGCCGGACTTCCAGTAGTTCTTGTTCTTGACGACGACTGACCGATTACCCGGGTCGAAGGTTTCGAGAACGAAGGCGCCGGTGCCGTTGCCTTTCGAAAAGTCCGTCGTGCCATTGGCGACGATCATGAAATGATGCAGGGCCAGAATGGTCGGCAGGTCGGCATTCGGGTCGGCAAGCGTGATTTCGACCGTCGACTTGTCGATGGCCTTGAAGCCGGTCATCTGGGCGGCGATCTTGGCGACCTTGGAGCCGACGCCCGGGTCGAGATGGCGTTTCAGCGAGAAGACGACATCGTCGGCCGTCAGTTCCTTGCCGTCATGGAAGGTTACGCCCTTGCGCAGCTTGATCGTCCAGGTCTTGGCGTCCTTGCTTTCGATGCTCTCGGCAAGCTCCATTTGTGTCACGCCGGCCTTGTCGATGAAGGTCAGGCGATTGTAGAGCGAGCAGCAGCGCACATAGTCCGTCGACAGGGATGCCTTTGCGGGATCCAGCGTGTCGGCGGTCGAGGACGACCAGCCGGCCCCCTTGAAAGCGCCGCCGGAAACCGGCGCTGCTGCGACGGCCTGCGTGGCGCGGCCGAGAATGATGCCCGCCGATGATATCGCAACACCTCCCGCCAGCATCAGTTTCAGGAGGTCGCGCCGCGTTGCACCGCGCCGGATGGCGTTCTCCACCATCGCGTCGTCGGCGGTGGTCCAGTTCGTAATTCCGTCAGTCATCTCATTCCCCTTTTTCTATTGATTGATGGGATGCCCGTCTTGGTCGCAAGCTCTCCCGGGTTGGGTCACTGTCTTTCGGTCAGCCTTTCCTTGACCGCCGAGGCGAAGGCCGCCATCGACGTGAAGTGGTAGTCGGGTTGAGTGAATCTCTCTGGCTCTATCGTGCCGCCATAGCCGTCCTGCGCATGACGGCGCTCGATCCAGCAATTGGTCAGCCCAAGCTTTCGCGAAATGCCGATATCGTGGTACTGGCTTTGAGCGACATGCAGAATGTCGTTCTTGCTCGCTCCTTTGCCGCCGACGAATTCGAATACCTGTTCGAAGAAGGCGGGATCTGGCTTTTCCGTGCCGGTGTCGTCGGTCGTGAAGCTCGCGAAGAACGGCGAGCCGAGCTTTTTTTCGAAGTGATCGAGCGCCCAGCGGCGAGCGTTTGTCATGGCGACGAGGCGATGCGTTTTCTTGAGCTCGGCAAGTGCTGCCGCGCTATCGTCGAACGCGTTCCAGTTGGCGACGGAATCACGCAGTCGCTGCGCATATCGATCTTTCGGCAGGCCAAGGGCGGGCGCAATGACCATGTAGACCCGTGAGAGATCATCCGGAAAGAGTTCCGCGTCCTCGCTGTAGCGCGCCTGGCGATAGAGCCTCAGCGCCTCTTCGCCATCGATGGAGGTGCCAGCTTCAGCCGCAATCTCGGCGAGGCAGGTCTTTATGCCACCTTCGAAGTCGATGAGGGTGCCGACGACATCGAAGGTAAGATATTTGAAGTCCTGAAAGTCTTTGGCCAAGTCATGCTCTCCTTCATGATCCGCTGCGGACAAGCCGCTGCAGCATAAAATTCTGACCCAAAGGGCGGAAATCGTCCTGCGAAGGCCCGGAAAAGCCGGCTTTCAGCCGTTCTAGGAAGCAGTTTGGCAGTTCCTGAACGGCGAAGTCGCCGAATCGATAGTGTATCGCGGCACAAAATTCCGAATTTCCGGCTCTGTCCGACATTTCGCCAACGAAGAACGGCATATGCCGCTTCAACGCATGGCGTCCCGAACGTCCGGATCTTCCAAAGTCTGGTCGAGGGTCTTTCGTGTGCGCTCCAGGATCGCGTCGATATCATCGTCCGTGCAGCAGAGCGGTGGGGCGTATCCAAGCACGCCATGGGCGAACGCGCGGATGACGAGGCCATTGTTCCAGGCGCGATCGAAGATCCTGCGCGCCGGCGCGGCGGCACTTGGCAATGGTGTCTTCCTGGCCTTGTCGACGACCAGTTCGATGGCTGCCAGCATCCCGCGGCCGCGGACGTCGCCGACCAGCGGATGGTCTCGCAGGCTTTCCAGCCCCTCCATCAGGCGCGCACCGGCCTTTATGCCGTTTTCGAGAAGGCCGCCCTCATAGAGCTTCAGCACTTCGAGCCCGACTGCCGCGCTGACGGGATGGGCCGAATAGGTGTAGCCATGGCCGACCGCCGCACTACCGGCGCTGTCAGCGATGACATCATAGACGCGATCGGACATGAACACGGCGCCCATGGGCACGTAGCCGGAGGTCAGGCCCTTGGCCGTCGTCATGAAGTCAGGGACGATTTCGTCATACGAGCAGGCGAACAGCGGACCGGTCCTGCCGAAGCCGGTGATGACCTCGTCGGCGATGAAGAGAATGTCATATTGGCTGCAGAGATCGCGGATCGCCTTGAGCCAGCCTTTCGGCGGCACGATGACGCCGCCTGATCCCTGGATAGGTTCGGCATAAAATGCCGCCACGCGCTCGGCGCCGATCGCTTCGATCTTTGATTTGAGGTCCGCGATCGAGGCGGCAATGATCGCATCCGCCGCTTCGCCGGCCGGATTGCGGTACGGATAGGGGGAGGGGATCTTGTGCTGCCAGTCGAAGGGGACGCCGAAGCCGGCATGGAAGCCGGGTAGCGCCGTGAGGCCGGCTCCAACGGTCGAGGACCCGTGGTAACCCTGCTCGATCGAGATGAACTGGTCGCGCTCCGGCTTGCCCTTGGCATGCCAATAGTAGCGGACGAAACGCACCGTGCTGTCGACGGCATCCGATCCGCCGAGCGTGAAGAAGATATGATTGAGATCGCCGGGCGCCCGGTCGGCGAGTTCGGCGGCAAGGCGAATGGCCGCCTCGCAACCGATATCGAAGTAACCCGTCGCATAGGGCAGTTCACGCATCTGGCGGGCTGCTGCTTCAACGATGCTCTCATGCCCGTAGCCCGCGTTCACACACCAGAGACCGGCAAAGCCGTCGACAAGCTGATGGCCCGATGCGTCGGTGACGGTTGCGCCTTTTGCGGATCGCAACACCCGCACGCCCAGTTTTTCATGGCCGCGATAAGATGAGACAGGATGGATGAGGTGCGCGCGATCAAGTTCGATGAGCGAGTTGGCGAGCATGATGATCTCCAAATTATCCAAGAGCCTGATTGGCCAATGCAAATATTCTCGCGTCCCGGCCGAGGGCTCCAGCGCCGCCCGGGCGCCGCATCGCGATACCGCCGCCCACATGGCTAAGGCCGATCTGCGCCAGCCAGCCGGTCAGCCCCGAGCTTTCGTTCGTATCGACGCGCAGGAATTCGCTCGGCTTGCGAAGGGCAAGCGCAGTTATCAACGATTTCGCATCCTCGGCATTCGATGCGACGACAGGCCCGATCACATCGCCGCGCCCAAAGGCGCGCAGCGCGCCGAATGCCTCGATACGGCCGCGTCGCCGAATGACGACTACCTGCGCGACATCTGTGAGCGCGTCGATCAACGTGCAGCGATCCGCACCGAAAGCTGCGCGGTCGAGCGCTTTGATCGCGGAAAAATCATCGGTGGTCGCGGCCTCGACATCCCCAGCCTGCGCAAGGTCGGAAAGATGGCCCTGATGCTGAAAGATCTCGCCCTCGGCGACAAAGCCGAGCTTGCGATACAGCGGCAGTCCGTCCGTGGTTGCAATGAGCCTCAGAGGGCGGTGGCCAGCCAGCGCCATTGCCGCATCCATGAGCTTGCGGCCAAGCCCGCGGCCGCGCAGGTTTTCGTCGACGATCACCATGTTGATCGTCGCGCAATCTTCTCCATAGGGAGTCATCAGGATGGTGCCTACGACGCGACCCGTCTCGTCCACGGCTGCTGCGCCTTGGCTCAAACGCAAGGCCAGACGCCAGTCCTCGGCACGATGAGGCCATTTGGCTTGACGTGAGAGGGCGAGGGCGCCGTCTATATGCTCCGGTGTGAAGCTGACCAAATTTATGCTGTCGGTTCGCATGGGGCATCCTTTCCTTGCCCCAAGTCTCGGCGATCCCCGCATGGCAGATTATCTGAAGGCATGGTTCGTCGTGATATCTTTCGCCGTAGCGGGCGCGCTTGGCCGCATCTTATGCTGAAGATCCTTTTTCGGTCGCTCCGCAATGGTCCAAAAACAACGTCGCGACGCATATCCGCTGCAACACTCTGCCAAAGGACGCCGCGCATACGAAACAATATGCTTTGCGGACACGCCAATTCGATCACGTCCGTCGTGGGACTTCAGCCTATGATCGTCTCATAAAGAACGCAGATGCCCTTTAGATAGAGGACGAACGGACATGGCGCCTTTCCGGCCGAAATACATCACCTTCGATTGCTATGGCACGCTCATCAATTTCGAGATGGCCGAAGCGGCTCGCGACATCTATGGCGCCGAGCTCGATGAGGCGAGGATGCTGCAATTCATCAAGAATTTCGCCGCCTATCGGCTGGACGAGGTTCTCGGTGATTGGAAGCCATATGCCAACGTCGTTCACAATGCGGTCGAGCGGACCTGCCGCGCGAATGGCGTCAAGTTCCGCGCGGAAGACGCCAAAGCGATCTATGAACGCGTGCCCGGCTGGGGGCCGCATCCCGACGTGCCGGCCGGACTGGCGAAGGTTGCCAAGGAAATCCCTCTGGTCATCCTGTCCAACGCGATGAACAGCCAGATCATGTCGAATGTCGAGAAACTCGGCGCGCCTTTCCATGCCGTCTATACGGCAGAGCAGGCCAATGCCTACAAGCCGCGCTTCAAGGCGTTCGAATATATGTTCGACATGCTGGGCTGTGGGCCGGAGGACATCCTGCATTGCTCGTCCTCTTTCCGCTATGATCTGATGTCGGCGCATGATCTCGGCATCAAGAACAAGGTCTGGGTCAACCGTGGTCATGAGCCGGCAAATCCCTATTACGGCTATGTCGAGATCGCGGACATATCCGGCCTGCCCGGCGTCGTCGGACTTTAAGGGAAAGGCAGATTCATGAAATTCGTCTCCTATTGGCATGACACGGCGCCGGCCTTTGCCGGAGGCCGGCAAGGCCACGTCGAAGGGCATTACGACGCCTGTGTCATAGGAGCCGGTTTCACCGGACTGTCCGCGGCCCGGCAACTGGCCAAGGCCGGTGCGAGGGTCGTCGTTCTCGAAGCCGAGCGTGTCGGCTGGGGCGCCTCGGGCCGTAACGGCGGTCATCTGAACAACGGTCTTGCCCACAGTTATCCAGCCGCCAAAGCCGAACTCGGCAGGGAGAGGGCGATCGCGCTCTATAAGGCGCTCGACGCCTCCATCGATACGATCGAGGCGCTTGTCGCCGAAGAGGGCATCGACTGCAATTTTCGCCGGGCCGGAAAGCTGAAGCTGGCATCGAAGCCGCAGCATTTCGGATCGATCGCCCGCAATTTCGAAGAGGTTCATGCCGAAGTCGATCCGGATACGGCGCTGCTTACGCCGGACGATCTCAAACAGGAAATCGGCTCGCCTTTCCATGGAGCCATGCTCTTCAAGAAAAGCGCGATGATGCATATGGGCCGCTACGCTGCCGGCCTCGCGGATGCAGCGGTTCGCCATGGCGCGGCAATTTATGAGGCGGCGCCGGTGACGAACAGGCTGCGGGAAAAGGGCAGGCATCGGTTGGTGACACCGCGCGGCGAGATCACGGCCGACAATGTGCTGGTGGCGACCGGCGCCTACACGACCCCGAATTTCAGCTATTTCCGCCGGCGGATCATCTCGGTCGGCAGCTTCCTGATCGCAACCCGACCGCTGACGGCGGATGAGATCGCATCGGTCATGCCGGGAAACCGCACCTGCGTCACCTCGATGAACATCGGCAACTATTTCCGCCTCTCCCCCGACAACCGGTTGCTATTCGGCGGCCGGGCACGATTTTCCGCGACCTCCGACCATCGTTCCGACGCCAAGAGCGGCGCAATTCTGAGAGCGGGTTTGGCCGAGATATTTCCCCAGCTTGCCGGAGTCGATGTCGATTATTGCTGGGGCGGTCTCGTCGATATGACCAAGGATCGCTATCCGCGCGCCGGCTATCATGATGGAAGCTGGTATGCGATGGGCTATTCCGGCCATGGTGCTCAACTGTCGACGCATCTCGGCATGATCATGGCCGATGCCATGCTCGGCCGCGAGGATCGCAATCCCATGAGGGATGTCGATTGGCCGGCCGTGCCGGGTCATTTCGGCAAACCATGGTTCCTGCCGTTGGTGGGCCTCTACTATAAGGCGCTGGACAAGTTCCAGTAACGACAGTTGCCGGGACCATGGCGGGCCGATCGCGAACAGAGTGACCCGCTATGGTACTGGATTCTGATCTAGCCCAGCCCGCCCATGTGAAAGCTTTTCATCTCGAGATATTCCTCGATACCAGCTTGCGCGCCCTCACGGCCGATCCCGGATTGCTTGACGCCGCCGAAGGGGACAACTTCCATCGACACCGAGCCGGTATTGAGCCCGACCATGCCGAATTCCAAGGCCTCGCCAACGCGCCAGGCGCGCTTGAGATTGTCGGTATAGAAATAGGACGCCAGGCCAAAGGGCGTGCCGTTGGCGATCGCGATCGCCTCCTCTTCGGTCTCGAAGCGAAAGAGCGGCGCCACCGGTCCGAAGGTCTCTTCGCCGGCAAGCTCCATCTCTGTCGTTGCCCCGGTCAGGACGATCGGAGCCGTATATTGTCCGCCGTCGGGTAGCTGCCGGGCGGCTGTGATGATCGTTGCGCCCTTTGCCAGCGCGTCGCGGACATGCCGGTCGATTTTCTCGATTGCCGCCTGGTTGATCATCGGGCCGATCGACACGCCGGCCTCCGTGCCCGGCCCGACCTTCATGGCATCGACCTTCGCTTTTAGTTTCGCTGCGAAGGTGTCATAGACGCTCGATTGCACAAGGAGCCGGTTGGCGCAGACGCAGGTCTGGCCGCCATTGCGGAACTTGGAGGCAAGCGCGCCTTCGACGGCCAGATCGAGATCGGCGTCGTCGAAGATGATGAAGGGCGCGTTACCGCCGAGTTCGAGGCTGAGCCGCTTGATGCTGCCGGCGGCACCGCGCATCAGCAGCGCGCCAACCCTCGTCGAGCCGGTGAAGGAGATCTTGCGCACGGTTTCGTTGCCCATGATCTCGTTGCCGATCTCGGCCGGCATGCCGGTGACGATATTGATGACGCCGGCCGGGATGCCGGCGCGCTCGGCGAGGACTCCGAGGACGAGAGCGGAATAGGGGGTGAATTCCGAGGGCTTGATGACAACGGTGCAGCCTGCGGCAAGGGCGGGCGCGACCTTGCGCGTAATCATCGCATTGGGAAAATTCCAGGGCGTGATGATGCCGCAGACGCCGACCGGCTCCTTGAGCACGATGATGCGGCGATCGGGTGTGGGAGACGGTATCGTGTGGCCGTTGATGCGGCGGGCTTCCTCGGCGAACCATTTCACGAAGGAGGCGCCATAGCGGATTTCCCCACGGGCTTCATCGAGCGGTTTGCCTTGCTCCGTTGTCAGAATGAGGGCGAGATCGTCGACATTCTCAAGCATGAGATCGTGCCAGGCTTCGAGAAGGGCGGCACGTTCCGCATTCGTCTTGCGCCTCCAGCTGCGCTGCGCGCGCTCGGCAGCCGCGATCGCGTTGCGCGTCTCCCTAGAACCCATGTCGGGCACCGTGCCGATGGTAGCCTGTCTGGCGGGGTCTTGAACATCCACCGCCGCGCCTGAGGCCGCCGCGACCCAGGCTCCATCGATCAATCCTTTGTCACGAAAAAGCTGCTTGTCTTTCAAATCCAACATGAGGTCCTCTGCAATCAGGAGAGCGCGGCGATGATGCCGGCGGTAATGGTTTCCGTTCGATCCTTGCCCGGAAGTGTGCCGATGCCGCGCGCGGTTACTGCCTCCATCGCCGCGATGATGCGGGTGGCAGCATCCCTCTCGCCCAGATGATCGAGCATCATCGCTCCCGACCAGATGGCGGCGATCGGGTTGGCGATGCCGCGGCTCGCAATGTCCGGGGCTGAACCGTGAACCGGCTCGAACATCGATGGGGCGTCGCGCTGCGGGTTGATGTTGGCTGAAGCCGCAAATCCAAGGCCGCCCTGAATGGCCGCGCCAAGATCGGTCAGGATATCGCCGAACAGATTGGAGGCGACGACGACGTCGAGGCTTTCCGGCGCCATCACCATGCGGGCCGCCATCGCGTCGATGTGATAGCTCGTGACTTCGACATCGGGATATTCCGCCGAAAGCCTGGCCGTGATTTCATCCCAGAACACCATGGAATATTTCTGGGCATTGGACTTGGTGACGGAGGCAAGCTTGCCGCGCCGGACACGCGCCTGCTCGAAGCCGAAACGCAGGATGCGCTCGACGCCCGCGCGGGTAAAGATCGACGTCTCCACCGCGACTTCATCACTCGTGCCCTGATGGACGCGACCGCCGGCGCCCGAATATTCACCCTCGGTGTTTTCGCGGATGCAGAGAATGTCGAATGTCTCCGCCCGCAGCGGTCCCTGGACCCCCGGCAGCAGCCGGTGCGGTCGGATATTGGCATATTGCACGAAGGCCTTGCGGATCGGCAGCAACAGGCCGTGCAGCGAGACCGCATCGGGCACTTCGGCCGGCCAGCCGACGGCCCCGAGTTGGATCGCATCGAACGACCTTAGCATCTCGATCCCGTCTTCCGGCATCATCCGCCCCGTCTGCTTGTAGAATTGGCAGGACCACGGAAATTCGGTGCTATTCAGTGCAAAGCCGCCAGTCTTGGCAGCAACTTGCAGCACCGACCATGCGGCGTCTGTCACGTCCTTGCCGATGCCGTCACCAGGGATCAGAGCTATCGAGTAGGTCTTCATGGTATAGGTCCCTCAAAGGCTGATGAGCACGCTCTTCGTTTTGCGATTGGCAAGATAAGCCTCGCGTCCCAGGTCCTTGCCGATGCCGGAGCGCTTATAGCCGCCGGTCGGTAAGATATGATCCCGCGAGCGGCTGTAGCGATTGACCCAGACCGTACCTGCCTGGATCTGTCGGCTGAGGCGGATGGTACGCGACAGGTCGGATGTAAACAGGCCCGCGGCAAGACCATAGGAGGGGTGATCGGCAAGCACCATCGCTTCGTCTTCGTTCTCGAAAGTCTGCAGCGTCAGGACCGGCCCGAAGATTTCCTCGAGAATGGCGGGAGAAGACGGATCGAGATCGGTCAAAAGCGTCGGTTCGTAGAAGTAGCCCGGCCTGTCCATCGGCTTGCCGCCGGCGATACAGCGGCCGCCTTCGCTGATCGCGGCAGCGACGATCGCGTCGATCCGGTCGCGCTGGCGCTCGGAAATGATCGGCGAATAGCGTGTCGCCTCATCCCAGGTGGGGCCAGGACCGATATCCGCCATCCGCGCGATGAGGGCTTCCGTGAATTGGCCGGCAACGCTTGCCTCCACGATCACGCGCGTCGCGGCGACGCAAGCCTGGCCGGCATTGAAGAGAATGCTGCCGACGATCGCATCGGCCGCTTTCGAAAGATCGGCGTCCTTGAAGACGATCTGCGGGCTCTTGCCGCCAAGCTCCAGGGTCATCGGCTTGATGCCAGACCGGGCGATATTCTCCATGATCGCGGATCCCGCTCGGGTGGAGCCAGTGAAGCTGACCTTGGCGATATCGGGATGGTCGGTGAGCGCCGTACCGGTGGCGAGCCCGTCGCCGAGAACGACGTTGAAGAGGCCGGCGGGCAATCCGGCCCTCACGGCGAGCTTGGCCAGGTAAACAGTCGAAAATGGCGTCATTTCCGAGGGTTTGAGGACGACGGCATTGCCTGCGGCAAGCGCCGGACCGAGCTTCCAGCCGGCCATGGAGACCGGAAAGTTCCAGGGCGTTATCGCGCCGACGACCCCGTAGGGTTCGCTGAGGATCATGCCGAACGTTTTGTCATCGGTCGGCACGACATCGCTGCCCTCCTTGTCGGCGAATTCGGCAAAGAAACGAATCTGCTCCGCGGTGACCGCTATGTCGCCGGCCGGCAATTGACTGATCAATCGGGTGGAGGACAGAGCCTCTATTCGAGCCAACGTCTCCGTCTCCGCTTCAATCAGGTCCGCCCAGGCATGCATTACGCGGACACGTTCGCGCGGCCGCAGGCCGCTCCAGTTGCTCGCCTTCAATGCCGCCTTGGCCGATTCGACGGCGCGGTCCACCATCTCGTGGCTCGCAATCGGGCAACCTGCATAAGGCTTGCCGTCGGAGGGCCTTTTCATGTCGATCTCGCCGGGAGCTTCAATGAGCTCCCCGCCGATGAAATGGCCGATCGGCAATGGCAAGGTGTCAGGATCGAAGCTCAAGCTCATGGGAAGCTCTTTCTTAAGGCTTTGCCAGAGCCTAGCGCCGGCTTACGAGCAGCTTGCTCCGTATGCCGGCGCGCGGGCCGACGAATCTTGCGTTTCGGCCGGGGCGAACAGTGATTTCTGTTGCGGCGGCCAGCGGCCTTCATCCCACCGTCACATAGATCTTGCGAACGGTCTCGATCGTCTTCCATCTGCCCACGAAGCCCGGCTTCATCACAAAGCTGTCGCCGGCCCGGTAGATCACTGGTTCGCCGTCATCGGGAGTGATTTCGACGACACCCGCGAGGATGTGGCAGAATTCGAAGGTCTCGCCCTTGATCGACCGGGTCTCGCCTGGCGTCGCCTCCCAGACACCAGTGCGCACGGCGCCGTCCTTCGCCTCATCCTGCGCCCAGGTCTTGAACGAGGGATCGCCGGCAATCAGTCTTTCCGGCAAGGCTTTGGATTCACGCGGGGCCGTACCGGGATTGGTTACGACGGTCTTAAGGAAGGTCATGGCGAGCCTGTCATTGCTATGGGTTCAATATCCGCGCCGCCGGTCGACGAGCCCGATGGGATCCTGGCCTGCGCGATAACGACGGATGTTGTCGATCACCGCGCGTGCGGCGGTATCGGGCTGTGTAACGCTGGCGATATGCGGAGTGAGCATGATTTTCGGGTGTCGCCATAAAGGGTGACCCGAGGGCAGGGGTTCTGGGTCGGTCACATCGATCACCGCCGCTGCCAGACGGCCGCTATCGAGCGCTTCGATCAGCGCGTGCGCATCGAGCTGCGGGCCGCGACCGGCATGCACGAGCATCGCCCCCGCCGGAAGGCCGCCAAGAAGCGTGTCGTTCAGAAACCCCGTGGTCTCCGGCGTCAGAGGCAGCAGGCAAATGAGAATATCTGTCGCCGCCACCATGGTTCTGAGGCCGGTTTCACCATGATGGCACTCGACACCCTCGATCGTCCGGGGCGATCTGCTCCAGCCGGCGAGCGGAAAGCCGAAGGGCTTCAACCGCTCGAGCACGGCTGTTCCGAGAACCCCCAATCCCAGAACTCCGATCCGTCTTTCATGTGCCTGACGCTGAGGCAGGCCGCGCCATTCCCCGACGCGCTGCTGCGCAAGATAGGAGAGGAGGTCGCGATGCAGCGCGAGCACGGCAAGCGTCACATATTCCTGCATCATCCTGATGATGCCATCCTCGACCATGCGGACGATCTTCACATGCTCGGGCACGAGATCCGTCTTGAACTGGTCGACGCCGGCACCGATCGAAAACAGGATTTCCAGATTGCGATAGCGGGCGAGGTCGTCTGGCACCGTCCAAGTGATGAGGAACCGAACCTCATCAGGATCGACGCTCGCCGCATCCGTGGAAAATGCCAGATCCGGAAGTTCCTTGGCGAAGGCCCGAGCGAAGATCGCTCCGCGCTTGGCATCCGAATTGAAGAGAAATGTCATGGCGATTGCTCCCTCAAGACCGCACGCATCGCGCAGCCAGGGCCAATATCATTTGGCGGCATTCCTCGAGTTCGTCCTCTAGAATGTATTCGTCGGGCTTGTGGGCGCGCTCTATGTCGCCAGGCCCACAGATGATCGCATCGATCCCGGCTGCCTGATATAGGCCAGCCTCGGTCCCGTAGCTGACCGCTGCAAGCGAGGGCCTGCCGGTCATTTCTTCCAACAAGGCTGCAAGTGGCGCGTCCTTCGCAAGCGACAGTGCGGGATAGGCGCTGAGCGGGGTCCAATCGACGGAAAAGCCCTGTTCCTTGAGCATGTCAGCGCAATGGCGGATCGGGGCCAGCAATTCCTCAGGGGCCACGTCGGCGATAGCACGTGCCTCGAGGTCGAGCAGGCAGTTGTCGGGGACGATGTTCAGCGCCAGTCCGCCGGACACAATGCCGGCCTGAAGCGTCGAGTACGGCGGCTCGAATACGGGGTCGAACGGGCCGAGCGTCAGCCTCCGAGCTTCATCGACCGCCGAATTGAGCACCCGCGACATGGCATGGATGGCGTTGAGCGCCAGGTCTGGACGAGACGAATGGCCCGCCCGTCCGCCGACGGTGACGCGAGCCGCCGCTTTCCCCTTATGGGCGCGCACGGCCTGCATGCGGCTGGGCTCGCCGATGATAGCGCCTTGCGGGGGTGCGCAGAGTTCCTTCATCCGCGCCAGTAGATGCGGCACGCCCCGGCATCCCGCTTCTTCGTCATAGGAGAATGCGAGATGAATGGGGCGGGCAAGATTTGCCCTGGCAAGGCCCGGCGCTGCGGCAAGCGCTGCGGCAAGGAACCCTTTCATGTCGGTCGTACCGCGCCCGTAGAGTCGATCTGCCTCCTTTCTGAGCGCGAAAGGTTCCGAGGTCCAGCCCGGCTCTCCAGCGGGAACGACATCCATATGCCCGGACAGAATATAACCGGCGACATCCCTGGGGCCGATCGTGGCAAAGATGTTGGACCTGTCGCCTTCAGGTCCTGGAAGCTCGGTGACGTGGATTCCGAGACCTTGCAGATGCGTCTGAATCCAGCCGACGATCCCGTCATTCGGCGTGCCGACGACGCTCGGAAAGGCGACAAGACGGGCGAGGATTTCAACCGTGTCCATATGCTCCTCGGCGGCTGCGGTATTTGCTGACATTTCCCAATACCATTGGCCTCCGCTTTCATAATTGCATGCCGAATGTCGAAGTGTTTCAGTCGATTGTTGTGCAGGCACACGCAATTCGAGCTAATTGTATCGGCGGGCGTCGCCTATCCTTGCTGACGGGGAGCGCGTCTGTTTTGGCGCATGGGTATAGGTAGCAGGTTTCGAGGTGGTCCAGTGAAGGTATCTGACAGTTTGCGGGTCGATGCTTTCTCCATGCATATCGGCGACATCAAGGACGTGGAGCTCGATCAGTTGCACGCGCTGTCGATCTCAGTCCGTTGGCCGCATCGAGCCGAAGACTGGGAATTTCTGAGGCAGACGGGTAGCGGCATCGTCGCACTCGATGAGATCGGTCGCGTCATGGGATCTGCTATGTGGTTTCCGCACGGAGACGAGTTTGCCACCGTCGGCATGGTGATTACCTCTCCGCGTTTGCAGACCAATGGCACCGGTCAATGGCTGATGAGCCGGATCCTCGACAAGGTTGCGGGACGCCGCCTCAGCCTCAGTGCGACACGGGCGGCGCGGCGTCTGTATCTTTCGCTGGATTTCAAGCCGGAAAAGACGGTCTACCAATGCCAGGGGGAGGCGCGGATCGCGAAGGATTTCGCGCCGCTGCCTTCGGACGGCACGGTAAGGCGGCTTGGCGCCGACGATCTTGCCGCGATCCTGCGGCTCGATGCCATCGCCTTCGGTGCCGATCGCTCGGAGCTGGTCAGGCGTCTCTACGAGCAATCGATCGGTTACGGTCTGTTCCGGGGAGCGGATTTGCAGGCTTTCGCCTTGTGCCGGCCTTTCGGACGCGGCCATGTCGTCGGGCCTGTGGTTGCGTCAAGTGATGGCGATGCGATCGTCGTGGTCGAGCCACACGTGGCGCATCATGCCGGCCAATTTCTTCGTCTCGACACGCAGATGGAGAGCGGCGATTTCGCCTCTTACGTGTCGCAGTGCGGGATGCTTGTCTACGATACCGTCCTGACCATGTCGCTTGGAAACCATCCCTCCAATAGAAACAAAGCCAGCGCCGGTATGGCGGTCACATATGCTCTCGCTAGCCAGGCGCTCGGCTAAAATCGCGGCACGACCTCGCCGCGCGCAGGACTTTCGCGTGTTGGCCAGATGTTATTTAGCCAGACCGAGCAGGTGGCGTGGCGTCATCGTCAGCCGTCTTCCGCCCTCCGGCGTAATGACCACCGTCTCGCTGAATCCAAGCCTGGCGGCTGTCGTATAGACATGGAAAACCATGCCTTCCTCCAGCGGCCAATCTGCATCCGGCAGAAAGACCCGGGAGAAATCGCTGGTGCGCGGCGTGCGGGTATAGAGACCAAGCGTATAGGCCGTTACATTGTCGTAACGCTGTCTCAGGCCTGACGACAAGAGACCCTGACGGACAATAGCATCCGCCTCGCAGGCAGGAACGCCCGGCTTCATGGCTTCGATCTGTCGGTCCTGCAGCGCGATGATGCGTGAGGCGATATCCTGAAGCCTTGCCGATACACTGCCGATGACGATCGGCCGCATGAGACGGGCACCATAGCCACCCACGCGCGGAATAAGCTCCACGTGCAGAATATCGCCTGCGTCAAGCAATTCACTCTTGAAAGAGCCGTGCAGGAATTGGTGGTCGCCGCTGGCCTTGACGATCGGACCGGTCTCGCCACTATCAGCACCTTCAAGCAGGAACGTTGCGGCCGCGGTTGCGGCAGCTGTGCGGGTCGAAGAGCCGGGTCGCGTATTCTGCGCTATCGCCAGCATGGCCCTGTCGGCGATGCCGGCCGCTTGCGTCAGAACGGTAATCTCGCGAGCCGATTTGACCCATCGCAGACTGTCGCTGATGCCGGGAAGAGCGACGAATTGCGCTTGGGGCAGGTGCGCCCAAAGCTTGGCCGCCGTATCGGAGCTGAAGCTATAGGAGGCGAAGTCGGCGCCGATGCGGGCGCTGGCGAAACCTCGAGCATGGATGCTGCTGGCGATCGCCTCGTGCGGATTGGCCGTATCGGCGAACCCGATGATATCGGAAATCCAGGTTTTTTCCCTGCACGGCGCTTCGTCGAGCTCGCGCAGGGCGAACCAGGGCGCACCGTGTCGCGGGAGAAAGGCGGCGCGGTACATGGTTTCCGAAACGGTATAACCGGTAAGCCAAGCAAGGAGCTCACCGCTGTCGATCAGGAGCAGATCGACAGCGGCGGCGTCCATGGCGGCATGTGCCTTGGCGATACGCCAATCATATTCGTCACGAGGAAACATGCGACCTCAGGCAACCTCGCAAATGTCGAGAATGGTGAGCATGTAGACCCGGATCATGTCGAGATAGTCGACGATGTCGACGCGTTCGTCCGGCATGGTGTTGTACCGGCCGCCTGGTCCGCAGACGATGCCTTCCATGCCGAGCTCATGGTAGAGATGGCCGGCGTCCGTTCCGTAAAAGCGCGTGGGCGTAATGGCGCCCGTCGGCTGCGTCTCGCCGCGGACGGTCTCATAGGCGGCATTGATCGAGGTCACGATGCGCGAGGTCGGCGAGACTTCGAAAGGCGGCATCAGGGGACGGCCTTCGATCATCTCAGGCACCAGCTTGGCTTTCAGTCCGGGAAAGCGCTTTTCGAGCGCGACCAATTCCCCGGCGAGATCGGCAAGCACACCTTCCTGCGTCTGGCCCGGTGCATAGCGGGCCGAACCTCGGATGCGGACGAAATCGGCGACCTGCGGCGGGCGCCATTCCTCCAGCTCACGCCCGAGCGCACCATGGATAACACCGACATGGCCGCGATTGATCGAGCGGTGCACTTCGCTTCTCGCGCCGCTGAAGGTCATGGCGTTGATACGCGGAATGAGATCGCAGGCGGCGGCGATGGCGTCGACCGATTGTTCGCGTTTGGACAGGTGCCGCGTGTCGCCAGTCAGCTCGATCACGAAGCTTAGCGCGGCGGCATGCATCGTCACGGCGGCAAGATCGCTCGGCTCGCTGTTGATGAAATAGTCGGCTTTAACGCCGCTGCGGATGGCTGCAAGCGTGCCCACGCCGCCCTGAAGCTCGCCGACGACATAGGTCAGGATCACATCGCCCTTCAGCTTGACGCCGGCGTCGAGCAAGGTCTTGACCGCGCAGAAGTAGGCGGCATCCCCCGCTTTCATGTTGGATACGCCGATGCCATAGATGAATTTATCGTCGACGAGGCCGCCCCAGGGATCGACGGTCCAGCCCTCGGTAACCGGGTTTGTATCGAGATGGCCGTTGAAGAGCAGGCTCTTTCCACCGCCGGTTCCCTTCAGGCGTCCGATAGCATTGAAGCGCTCGCCATTATCGAAGGGTTGCAGTTCGGACCGAAGTCCGATCGCCTCCATCTGGCGCGCCATGATGCGCGCGAGCTCGCGTTCGCCTTCGGTTTGGGAATGGCTCTTCTGGCGAACCATCATCGACAGGAAGTCGAGGCAGCTCTTCTCATCGATTGTTCCGATGAGCGATTTCGGGTCCATTTGTAATGCTCCTTAGAAGTCTTGTTCTGTAGGTGCGGCGCCGACAGGCGTCGGGACCGCGGCAAGCAGCCGGCGCGTATAGTCGGCCCGCTCGGGGCTGGTGATGTCTTCCGCCGGCACGACTTCGAGGAGATCGCCGCGATACATCACCGCGATGCGGTGCGCGATCTGACAAATGAGGTTGAGGTCGTGGGTGATGAAGAGGAAGGCGGTGGAATGTTCGCGATGCAGTTCCAGCAGCAGCTCGATGATGGAGGCCTGCACCGAGACGTCGAGCGCCGAGGTGATCTCATCGCAGATCACCAGCTTCGGTCTGGATGCGAAGGCGCGCGCGATGGCGACGCGCTGCTTTTCGCCGCCGGAGAGCTGATGTGGATAGCGATCAGCATGGCTACGCGGCAGGCGCACCTGCTCAAGCATGTCGCCGATCCGTTGGGCGATGGCCCCATTCTCGCCTTCGCCATAGAGTTTCAGCGGCCGCGCCAGGATTTCGCGAATCTTCTGGCGCGGATTGAGCGAGGCGTCCGGATGCTGGAAGATCATCTGGACGTTCTTGCGATAGGATTTGTCCATGTCGGCAAGGCCTGAAATCGTCCGCCCGGCGAAAGTCATCCGGCCCTCGAAGGGATTGAGCCCGGTCATTGCCTTGGCAAGCGTCGATTTGCCGGAGCCTGATTCCCCGACGATGCCGAGGATCTCTCCCGGCTGCACGCTGAGGCTGACGGCACGATTGCCCGCGAAGCGCTCGAAGGACCGGCCGGTCAGCGTCGACAGGAACGGCTTGCGGCCGTAATGCACGCTGACATTCTCGACCTTCATCAACGGCTGGTCCTCATAGGACGGGCGTGTCTGCGTACGGCGGTCGCTCGGCCGCGGCACCGCGGCGGTCAGGTGGCGCGTATAATCATGCTGCGGCGCATGGAAGATCGAGTCGACCGCTCCCTGCTCGACGATTTCGCCGCGCCGGATGACGGCGACCCGTTTCGCGGTGCGCGACAGCAAGGCGAGATCATGCGAGATATAGAGCGAGGCGACGCCCGTCTCGGCCTGCAGGTCGAGGAAGAGGTCGAGGATCTGACGGGAGGTGATGACATCGAGCGCCGTCGTGGGCTCGTCGAAGATGATGCATTCCGGATTGCAGGCAAAGGCGGTGGCGATAACCACGCGCTGCTTTTCGCCGCCGGATGCCTCGTGCGGCATGCGCTTCATCATGTCCGCGGGGCTTTTAAGGCCGACGCGATCCAGCATGGCTTCGCCTTCGTTCCACGCCTGCCTTGCGGTCAGGCCGCGATGGCGCCTCAGCGTTTCCGTGAGCTGCGTGCCAAGCGAGAGCGTCGGGTTGAGCGAGGTGCCGGGGTCCTG
Source organism: Martinezella dioscoreae (assembly GCF_009176305.1). Classification (GTDB taxonomy): domain Bacteria; phylum Pseudomonadota; class Alphaproteobacteria; order Rhizobiales; family Rhizobiaceae; genus Rhizobium; species Rhizobium dioscoreae. The sequence goes on from NZ_BLAJ01000004.1 coordinate 521,891, forward strand.
GAACACCATGCTGATCCGTTTGCCCCGCATGCGATTGACCTCGGCTGGCGATTTCGCCGTTAGATCCTCGCCGCGAAGCCGGATGTCGCCACCGACCTCCCGAGCGTTCGCCGGCAGATAGCGCATGATCGACCAGGCCATCGAGGTTTTGCCCGAGCCGGACTCACCGACGAGGCCGAGAATCTCGCCGGCTCCGACTTGGAGATCGATATTCTTGAGCGCATGAAACACGCCGCCCGCCGTCAGATAGTCGAGCGAATAATTGCAGACCTGTAGGACGATATTGCTTGCCGTTTCTGTCATCTCAGCCTCCGGTGCGCGGGTTGAGCGCATCGCGCAGGCCGTCGCCGAGAAGATTGAAGCCGATGGCGACAATGGCGATGGCGAGACTCGGCCAGATCAGGATGCCGGCGCTGAGGTGCATGTATTGTCTCGCCTCCGAGACCATCAGCCCCCATTCGGTGGCGGGCGGCTGGGCGCCCAGACCAAGGAAGCTCAGCGTCGCGAACAGCATGACGGCGAAGGAAACGCGGATCGTCGTTTCCACCACGATGGGTGCGACGACATTCGGCAGCATTTCGCGCAGGATGATGTAACGCGAGCTTTCGCCGCGGGCGATCGCCGCGCTCACATAGTCCTGCTTGCGCACGGCAAGGGCTACGCTGCGAGTGATGCGCGCCATGCCCGGCGCGAAGGCGACGGCGACGGCGACAAGCGCATTGATGCTGCTGGACCCGAGCAGATTGACGATCAGCAGCGCGAACAGAAGGTTCGGGATTGCCATGATCGCATCGATGGTGCGCATGATGAATTCGTCGGCGCGGCCGCCCAGGAAGGCGGATACCGTTCCGATGAGGGCTCCGGCAAGCGTGCCGGCAAGCGTGGCGAAGACCGCCATCGTTACGGTCGAGCGCGCACCGATCAGCAGGCGACTCAAGATATCGCGGCCGTATTGGTCGGTGCCGAGAAGGAAATTCGCGCTCGGTCCCTTATAGCGGGCAAGGATCGACATGGCTTCCGGATCGCGTGGAGCAAGCCAGGGACCGAAGACGACGACGATGAAGACGAGGACGACCAGGACAAGGCCGACCGCGCCCTGCGGCGTGCGCAGCAGCCGTTTGAGAAGCTCAATCATACTGGATCCTCTTGTCGAGCCATGCGTAGCGAATGTCGGCGGCGAAATTGACGATGGAATAGGTTGCCGCCATGAGCAGCACGCCGGCCTGGATTGCCGGCAGGTCGCGCGTCTGGATGGCGACGATCAACTGCCTGCCGATGCCGGGAAGTGCGAAGATTTCCTCTACGACGATGATGCCGCCGAGGAGATAGCCGACATCGAGCGCGACGACGGTGATGGTCGGCAGCAGGGCGTTGCGCAGCGCATGACCGAACAGCACTCTTGACGTGGAAAGACCCTTTAGCCGAGCCGCGCGGATGTAATCGGTATGCAGCACATCGACGAGTTCGGAACGCACCATGCGAGAGACATGCGCGATGAGGATGATCGACACCACGCAAACCGGCAGCACCAGGTGGGCAAGGCCGTCGACAAAATTCTCGGTCAGTGGCACATAGCCTGTCGGTGGCAAAAGCTTCGCCCAATCGGAGACGAAGAGCACCGCGAGCGTCGCCGTCACGAATTCCGGCAGCGATACGCCGGCATAGGAGATGAGGCTGACGATCATGTCGGCGAGCTTGCCGCGGCGGATCGCTGCGAGGACACCGAGCGGTATGGCAAGCGCGAGCATCAAGGCGATGGAGAGCACGGCGAGTAGAAGCGAGCGGCCGAGAGCCTGGAGCATGGCCGGCCCGACCGGCTGGCCGGTGCGCAGCGACTGGCCGAAATCGCCATGCAGGACGCCGCCCAGCCAATGCAGATATTGCAGCCAGACGGGATCGTTCAATCCCATATGCTGGCGCAGTGCCTCAAGCGCCTGGTCGGTGGCGTTCTCGCCAAGCATCATCACGGCGGCATCCGCCGGCAGGACCTGGGTGATCGCGAAGACGACGAGCGACACGATGAAGAGCGTGTAAACGATCATCAAAAGCCGCTTCAGGAGATAGTTCGGTGACAAGGGCCATTTCCTGGTGTTGGAGCGACCGGTCGCTTCAACATAAGCGCCGATCTTCTTGCTATGGGATGCGTCGCGAAGGTCGTTGGCCTCGCGACGCTCATTCAGCTCGCAGGTGCTATCAGCTCCGCTTCGGCGCCTTGTCCGTCAAGGAGACGTAATCGAGACGGAAGACGGAAGCGCGCGGATGGACCTCGAAACCGGCGACCCAATCCCGCTTGGCGGCGAGAACATCGAAGAAGACCGGAATGATGGAAGGAACGTCCTCATTCATCAGCTTCTGCGCCTCGGCATAAAGCTCCTTGCGCTTGGCTTCGTCGGTGATGCCGCGCGCTTGGTTGACGACCTTGTCGAAGGCGGCATTGTTCCAGCGCGTTTCATTCCAAGCGGCATCGGAGGTGTAGAGCAGCTTGAAGATCGCATCCGCCGTCGGCTGCATGTTGTAGAAGCCGACATAGAAACTGCCCTTCTTCCACACCTGTTCGAGATAGGTCGCGTGCGGCATCGTCTGGACGTTGATGTTGATGCCGGCTTCCTTCGCCATCTCGCGCAATGCGACGGCGAGCTGGGTGCGCTGGCTCGGCTTGTCCGATGCAATCAGCGTCGCCTCGAAGCCGTTCGGATAACCGGCCTCGGCCAGCAGCTTCTTGGCTTCCTCGATATTGGCCTGGCGCAGCGGCAGGTCGGCATAGAAGCGATAGGAGGAATTGAGGGCGGTATCGTTACCCGGCGTGCCGAAGCCTTCGGTGACGAAGTCGACCATCGCCTGCCGGTCGACGGTAAGCGCCAGCGCGCGACGAACGCGGGCATCGTTGAAGGGCTTTGTGTCGCAGCCGAAATTGATGTTGCAGAACTGGCCCGACGGCACGCGCAGCGGATTGACGCCTTGGGCGTCCTTCATCCGCAGATATTCGGTCGGCTGCACGGTCGAAATGATGTCGATATCGCCGGCAAGCAGGGCCGAGGTCTGCGCCGAGGTATCCGGAAAGACCTGGATTTCGACGCGATCTAGATAGGGACGCTTCGGATCGTAATAATCGGGATTGCGCTCGACGACGATCAGACGGTCGGGTTCGTAGGAGACAAGCTTGAACGGGCCGGTGCCGACGGCCGTGGTCGACAGCTTCTTGAAGTCGCCTGTGGCGATGGAGGCTGGGATGATGCGCGCGACCGTGTAGGCTGTCGCCACTGGGAAGTCAGCGTAAGGGGTCGAAAGCTTGAAGACGGCGGTCAGAGGATCGACTGCGATCACATCGGCGATCGGGCCGACATTGTTGAGTGCCGGCGAAGCGTTCTTCGGATCAAGGATTGCCTTGAAGCTCTGGACGACATCGTTTGCGGTCAGCGGCGATCCGTCATGGAACTTGACGCCGCTACGCAGCTTGAAGGTCCATTCCGTCAGCGCATCGTTGGCGCTCCAGCTTTCGGCAAGATCCGGCTCGACCGACATATCGACCTTCAGCCGGGTCAGATTGCTGTAGAGCAACTCGGTGACCATGTATTCCGGGTTGACGCGCGTCAGCAGCGGATGGATCACGCTTGCGGCCTGATCGACGGAAATGCGCAATGTGCCGCCCTTGGCTGGAACGGTGGCCTGAGCAAAGCCGATGGCGGGCGTTGCCAGAATGGCGGCGGTGCTCGCCAGGAAATGACGTCGATTCAGCTTCAGCATTGCGATGTTCCCTTATTTTGATGGTGCGTGTTCTGGAATAAGGCCGGTCTCAAAGTCGCGGGCGAGATAGGCAAGGATGCTCTGCGCCAGCGCGACGATATCCGTGGTCGTCGTATGTTCGTCGGCGCTATGGATGCAGCTCTCCGGACGTCCAAGGCCGCCGAGCAGGACTTCCTGCATCGCACCCGTTTGCTGCACGTAGCCGAAATCGGAGCAGCTGGCGGCACCCCATTTGCTGAAATCGGAATCCTGATAGCCGAAGCCGAGGCTGAGCGCCTTCTGCCAGCGCGGCCAATGCGGACCGTCCGGGTCTGAGGTCGGAATAAGATGGCCGACAAGATCGATCTCGACGCGCAGCTCGGGCGATTTTGCCATGACGGTGCGCACGAGCTCTTCGATCTCAGCCCTTGCCGTTTCGTAACTTTCCTCGGGTGCGTAACGGCGGCTGACGAGGATCTTCAGCTCCGCGGGAACCTGTCCTCCCGACGTACCGCCATTGATGGCGGCGATGGAAAGCTGTGGCCGCAGCGGTCCGCTCGCATGCGGCGGCGCTGGCAAGGCGGATGCGAAGGCAGCCACCTGCGGCTTCAAGGCGTGCAAGGCATTCAGAAGCGGAAGGGCTCCGTCGATGGCATTGATGCCCGAGCCGGTGCGGTTGCCTTCGCCCGCGTGAACCGCATGGCCGCGAATAGTGATCTGAAGATTGAAGACGCCGAAGCAGCCCGCCCAGATGCGTGGTGCCGCCGAACCGTTGAAATTGACGATATGTCCCTTGAGCATGCCCTGCTCGGCGAGATATCGGATTCCCGGATAGAGGCCGCCTTCCTCATCGGTGCAGAGGAGCAGCATCGGATCGTAGGCAAGCTCGACCCCACACGCATCGGCGGCACGCAGCGCAAGGAGGGTCGCCGCGATGGTGCCTTTCATGTCCGCCGCTCCAAGCCCGAAGAGGCGTTGGCCTTCGCGGCGAAGACAGAGCGGATCCTGTTGCCAGGCAGGGGCGGCCGGAACCGTGTCGACGTGGTAGTACAACCCGCAAATCGGCTTGCTGCCGGATCGCTCGGCAATGAGATTAACCCGCGGCCCTTGGGCAGGGCCATTGCTGACCCGCCATAGCTCTTCCGGCACGGTAACCTCCCGGCAATGAAAGCCCATGGGTTCCAGCAGGCCCGACATCAGCGCCGCAAAAGCGGGATAGCCGTCTCCGGGCGGAAAAGAGGTATCGATCGCCACCATCCGCGCGAGGTCGCTGACAGCGCTTTCGACGGTCTCTTCAATGATTTTCAAGGCGCTTGCAAATGGCTCCTCGAAAGATGACAAGATTTGATCGCGCATGCTCGAATTCCGAAAAGACGCGCAGAAACACATGGAGGTTCCGCACTCGTATTTATATAAACTATATAGTAATGATGCTGCCGCTCACGCTTCGAGTCAACTCCAAATAAGAGGCAAATAATTGCGCGAAATGCCCAAATTTTCAGCAGATGTACCGCGTGCATCCGAGCTCTCCGTTCCGCTCTACGAAGTCGTGAAACGTCAGATCACGGAAGCAATCATGATGGGCAAATGGCCGGCCGGGACCGTGCTGCCGAGCGAGATCGCGCTGTCGCAAAAGTTTGGAGTTGCTGTCGGCACGATCAGGCGTGCCCTGCAGGACCTGACCAATGAGGGCTTGCTCAGCCGCCGGCGCAAGACGGGGACGGTGGTCACCGGTCGCACGCCGCAGCACAGCCTTCGCTTTTTCTTCCAGTATTTTCGTCTGCACGGGCTCGACGGTTCGCTGCAAAACTCAACATCCGACATTCTTTCGCTGAAACGCCGTGGGGCGAACGAAGAAGAGCGGGCCGGACTGCGGCTTGACGATGCGGCTGAAGTCATCTCGATTCACCGGCTGCGCAGCGTCGGAGGCAAGCCGGTCATGCATGAAGTCATGGCACTTTCGGCGAGCATGCTGCCGGAGTTTCCCGATAAGAAGGAGGAGATTCCCTCCCTTCTTTATCTCTTCCTTCTCGATCGCTACGGGATTCGCATTTCCGCCGTCAGAGAGCAGATTGCCGCCGACATGGCGACGGAGGAGGATTGCCGGCTGTTGCAGTTGAGCATGCCCAGCGCCGTGCTGACGATCGACGAAGTGGCCTATGATCAATCCGCGGTTCCGGTTCTCGTCGCAAAACATCGTGCGACGACCAGAAGCCATCGCTATGTGCATGAGGTCCAATAGCGGGCGATAGGCTAGCTCTCCGGCACCACAATCCGAAGACCCGGGCCGCATTAACCCGTTGCGGGTGCGCCTGCCATCTGCGCGAAATCCAGAAGGCCCGTCTGCGCTCGTTCACGGTTTGAGTGTCATGGTACGCAATGTTCGCGATTTCGAAGGCACAGACCCCTTCGTTGAGGATTTCGGCCTGACGATCGGCTTTGGAGATTTGCCGCCGCGTCTTTCAGCTCTTTCGTCGGGGCGGCAGAATAACTTCCGTTCTTCTTGTATCACTTGCTGCTCACTGTGCGAGTTGCCCAATGATATAGAGTTAATGGTTGTAATGAAGTTTGGCTTGATTACAGCATAGCGATAGTGTGACTAGGTCCGGGGCTATGAAAATCTCGGGGCGTCCTTACGGATTTATTTTATGTTGGGAATGTGATAGCTGACATATATTAAGGCTGCGAGAGCGCGAATGGCAGAATTCAAATTTAGTGAACCACCTGTAGGAAACGGGGCCGATGACATTTCAAACGAGTGCCAGCGCCAATTGCAGCCTATAGTTAGTGAAATCGTTCGGGCCGCGGCTGCCGCTGGATGGAATCAGAAGGATGTTCTTCTAGCGATGGTGGATGTCGCTTGGGACTTATATGAAAAGCGCCGAGGCGATCTTTAGCGGTCACAGCCGCCCCACAATCGTTTTTTCTACTTCGACGTGAACAAAGGTTTAGTCCGACTGCAACCATCTATCGAAGTGCGTGGATATATTTGTCCGCGCTAAAGATTGACGTGTTTTTACCGCGTCATTCTTTCTTTACCATATGCGTATCCCCCCTTCCAAACTCAGTGAATTATACTATTTAATCTTGCGCTATAAGCTGGTTTACGGCGGTATCCGGCGGGCAGTGTTGGGAATAATGAGATCTCGGCTGATATTGGGATCTCGGCTGCTTGCTAGCAATTGCATGATTTCGTTCGGGCGGGGCGATGAAGAATGGACTATGCGGGTGAGGTGCGGGAACGTACCGATCGATATGTGTTCGACATAATTCCCGAAAGCGCGGGTCCGAGAAAGGCCACCATGCGGGGGAGCGTCATCAGCTCCGTTCGCGAGCCTGGATCACAAACGTTCCTGGCCAAAGAACATGCGATGGGAATCGTATTGGCTCCCATGCGTGGCTTGCGAGCGTCTCTCGGCAGCGACAAGATCACCCAGTATGACGCGCCTGTTGGCTGCCTCATCATCAATCCCGCCGGCGTGGACAGCACTCTTGCCTGGTCGGAAACCAGGGAAAATCTGGTGGTCGCGATTCCTCCCCAAATTTTGTCCGAGCTGGCGCTCCAGGAGTTTGACCTTGCCGACGTAGAACTCGAACCTCCAGCATTTGGAACCGTCGATCCTGTCGCCCTCGGCATAGCGCAGAGGATTTCCGTCGAGCTAACCGGGAAAGCAACTCCGAATGAACTCTATCTGGATTCATTGGTTACGCTGTTTAGTACCCATCTTCTCCGTACCTATGCGAACAATATGAGACAGCTTCCGTCGCCCAGGGGAGGGCTCTCCGCGAAAAGCGCTCGACGCGTGGAAGAGTATCTTCGCGAACATTTCACCGAAAAGGTTCACGTCGCTGAACTTGCGGCGGTCGCTGGCATTTCGCCCAACCATTTCATCGTGAGGTTCGCCAAGACCTTTGGCATGCCTCCACACCGGTATCTGATAAATCTGCGCTTGGATCTTGCGGAAAAGCTGCTCGCCGAAGGCGAGATCGCGATTGTGGAAATCGCCTACATGACAGGGTTTTCGGATCAAAGCCACCTGGCGACCACGATGAAGAGATACCGTGGACGGACGCCGACGGAGCTTCGATACATGCGATAACCGCGCGGGTTTTGTAGGCAACCCCCGGATTCGTTCCAAGCCAATTCGAATATTCCGTAACCCATGTTTTTCCGGGGGCTGACCGAGAGGCGTATGTGGCATGGGGTTTTTCTGCTCACGCGGCAGAAGAGATTTTCGGAATGAAAAGAATCGTTTGGCGCCGATCATCAGGCGATTCGCCTCTTCATGCGGAACAGCTTTAGGTTAAGTGTGGCAAAGCGGTTACACCTGCAACCGGCTAAGCAAAAAACCGTAATTTCCTAAAAAAAATCCGGAATTTTCTAAAATACCGTTGTGCTGAAATAAGGCCATGTTCGTGCTGGTAACCATCCGGTGCTTCATGGACATTCAATTCCCTGAATTTGAAATCTTTGCTCCGAAAATCGAGGTAGCCTGGACTGCCTTGCAAGAACGATATGCCAGCCGCCTGACCGGCCCGGAAGTCGATTATCTATTCGCCTGCCTTGTCTTTGGTTTGACCTCTCCGGCCTATGGGGAAGGAGAACCATTATTCCATTTCGATGTCTGCCGCGCCCTGGTGACGATGAAGCTTCCGCCCGATCGGGCTGACGCTGCGTTGTATTCCGTTCCGGAACTGACGCAGCCATGGGCCGACACCGTGCGCGAACAGCTCGAAAGTCAGGCCGCCAAAATGGGTCGTGCGCTTCAGGAAGCGCACAATTTCAATGACGACACAGCCGCAGATGCGGGTTCACGCGCGCTCGGTCGTCCAGATAGCAGCGAGGAGAAAGCAGCATGAGCGAGTGCGTTGGGGAACATCTGCAGACTAAATCGCGTGTCGGATTTGCACGAAGCTGGATTTCGGGCGGTGATGGCAATCGCCTGGTTCGCCGTCGGCTGATGGCGGTGCTGCGGATGGCATCTCGCGTGCTCGGCTTCAAGCGGAGCCGTCTGGGGCACGGGATGCTGGGTGTTGGTGGAGTGGCGGCACTGGGAGCGATCGTATTCGGGGGCATCGCCACGCCGGCTCTGGCGCAGTATGCCGCCGGCGGCGGCACGGCGACCGGCGGCAACGCCGTCGCTATCGGTAACGGTACCGTAGCGAATAATCCGAACAGCATCGCGTTGGGTACCTCCAATAGTGCGACGGGGGATGCTTCGATCGCCATCGGCTATTCGATGGGTGTCAATGGCCTCAATGCCATAGGCATGGGTGTTTTCGCGAACGCCACCGGCGTCAATGCTCTTGCCGTGGGTGGAAATGCCCGCGCATTGAAGGACGGCGCTTCGGCCTTTGGTGTCAACACCACGGCAAATGGAGCGAACGCCGTCGCCCTCGGCTCGACTGCGAGCGCTTCCGGAGGCGCCTCGATAGCGGTTGGATTGTCCTCCAACGCCTCATCGTCAAACGGTGCCGCCATCGCCATGGGCGTCGGGTCCAAGGCTAACGCTGGAACAGGCGGCGGCTCTCCGATTGCCATCGGCACCAATGCCAATGCAAGCGGCACTGCTCCTTCCGGCTTCACGTTCGAGTCTGTTGCGTTAGGCTCCGCCGCGACGGCCACGGGAGCGTGGGCGAATGCGGTTGGTTCCAGCTCATCGGCTACGGGGACTGGAGCCAGTGCCTTCGGCACGTCAGCGACCGCGTCGGCCAACCAGTCCACCGCAGTCGGAAATGGGGCGACCGCTTCCGGCTTGAGAGGCTCGTCCATGGGTTATCTCGCCGCCGCCTCGAACACCGATACCATCGCCCTTGGCACGTCAGCCGCCGCCTCCGGAACCAATTCGCTCGCCATCGGTCCTACTACCGTCGCGTCGGGAGCCTTCGGGGTTGCCTTAGGTAACCAGGCACAAGCAATCGCTGCCGGCGGTGCCGTTGCGATAGGTTCGGGCGCAGTCGTCGCAAACGGTGCGACCTCCGGCATCGCTCTCGGCAACAACGCAAACTCCGCGTCCAATTTATCCGCTGCGGTTGGTGCCGGTGCGAATGCCTCAGGCACTGGGGCCGTATCCATAGGTTATGTAGCACAGGCTACCGCCATCAATGCAGTTGCATTAGGCCCGAACGCGAACGCGAGCCAGTCAAACACCCTTGCTTTAGGCGAGTCCTCCACCGCCAGTGGTGTGAGCAGCACGGCAATCGGCGGCGGGTCGGTCTCCAGCGGGCTTCAGTCGGTCGCTTTGGGCATTAACGCGAACGGGGGAGCCGACTATGCGACAGCGATCGGATCGGCGGCCAAGGCCACCGGTAATCGCGCGTTCGCCGCTGGCCGTATCGCCAATGCCGGAGGGGATGACTCGACCGCCATTGGCACGTCGGCTGTCGCGACAGCAGCAGCCTCGACTGCACTCGGTTCGGGCGCGGTGTCACAAGGCGTGAACGGGATCGCCATCGGCACCGCCGCCGGCTCGCTCTCCGACGATTCCGTCGCCATCGGCACGGGCGCGATCGCCGATGGCGGTCAAGCCGTCGCAATCGGCTACGGCAATTCCGCTTACGGCGATGGCGCCGTTGCGATCGGCGATCCGAGCTATGCGAGCGGCACCGGCGCCTTCACCGGCGGCGCCAACAATATTGCCAACAGCGATGGCACGGCAACTGCCACTGCCGCCAACCAGGCCGCCGGCGCGGTCGCGATCGGCAACAACAACAAGGCAATCGGCCAGGGCTCGGTTGCGCTCGGCAACGGCTCCACGGCGGGGGCATCTGGCTTCGTCGGCAACGTCGCCTTGGGTAACGGCGCAACGGCGGCGGCGAGTTCCGGCGACGTGGCCTTGGGCTCGGGCTCCTCGACCTCCACGGCGGTCGGCACGGCCAGTGGGGTGGTCAACGGCACGACCTACGCCTATCAGGGCACCAACCCGACTTCGACGGTCAGCGTCGGCGCCGTTGGTGCCGAGCGCACCATCACCAATGTGGCGGCGGGCCGGATCAGCAATTCGTCCACCGACGCCGTCAACGGTTCGCAGCTTTTTGCCACCAACCAGGCGGTCGATGCCATCGGCACGACGGTCAACAACATCACCACGGGCGGCGGCATCAAGTATTTCCACGCCAATTCGGCGGGGACGGACTCATCTGCTACGGGTGCGGAATCGGTCGCGATCGGACCTCTCTCGGTCGCGTCCGGGGCGAATGCCATCGCCGCCGGCAACGCTTCGGGTGCCTCAGGTCTCGACTCTTCGGCGTTTGGATACATAGCCAAGGCGACGGGTGATTTTAGTACCGCCATGGGCGCTGATGCCAATGCGACGGCCACATCCACAACCGCGATCGGCCAGAACGCGTTTGCAACCGCCGTTCAGGCAACCGCTGTGGGCGTCAACGCCAATGCCGGTGGCGCGAATGCGCTTGCCCTGGGTGCCAGTGCTACCGCCGGCAACGCAGGCGACGTAGCGCTCGGCTCTGGCTCGGTGACGGACGTCGCCGTCGGCACCGCCAGTACGGTGATCAACGGCACGACCTACGCCTTCCAGGGCACCAATCCGGCTTCGACGGTCAGCGTCGGCGCAGTTGGCGCCGAGCGCACCATCACCAATGTGGCGGCGGGCCGGATCAGCGGCTCGTCCACCGACGCCATCAACGGTTCGCAGCTCTTCGCCACCAACCAGGCGGTCGATGCTCTCGGCACGACTGTCACCACCATCAACGGCAACCTGACCAATCTCGGCAATACGATCAACAATCTTGCCGGTGACACATCGACGACCTATACCGATGCAAACGGTAAGGGCATCCGATATGTGCGCACCAATGACAGCACGCTTGCCGTCAGCGACTCCTCGGCTCAGGGTGTCGGCTCCACGGCGGTCGGCTATAACGCGACCGCTACGGCAGGCGATGCCCTGGCACTTGGAAGACAAAGCCAAGCCACCATCGTCGGCGGAGTTGCCCTCGGTTCCGACTCGGTTTCCGATCGCGCCCTCGCACCGGCCACGGGCCAGATCGCGGCCGGGCCGACGAACTTCATCCAATACAATACGACGGACAAGACCCTGCTGGGCGCCGTTTCGGTCGGTTCGAGCACGGCCTATCGACAGATCATCAATGTGGCTGATGGCACCAACGCGCAGGACGCCGTCACCGTTCGTCAGCTCCAGGGCGCCATCGCTTCGGTGGCGACGACACCAAGCAAATACTTCCATGCCAATTCAGCGGCGGGTGACTCGCTTGCTGTTGGCGCAGAGTCGGTAGCAGTCGGCCCGACGACCGTCGTCAACGGCGACAATGGCATCGGCATCGGCAATGGCGCAGTCGTCGACCAGGTTGCCCCTGGCGGCACGGCCATCGGCCAGAATGCCCATGTCATGCTGGCTGATGGCGTGGCCCTCGGCACGAACTCGCTGGCTGCGGGCGTGCAATCGGTGGCGCTCGGCGCCGGCGCGCAAGCCAACAACATCAATAGCGTCGCTCTCGGCGCACAATCCGTGACGACCGTGGGCGCTCAAACCGGCTACACCGGCTTTGCCCTTACTGGCCCGCAAACCTCCGTCGGCGAAGTATCGATCGGCTCGGCCGGCTCGGAACGCAAGCTGACCAATGTTGCTGCCGGTTCGGCAAATACGGATGCAGTGAATGTCAGCCAGCTCAAGGGCCTCGGCACCAACATCACCACCCTGATCGGCGGCGGCACGACGGTAAACCCGGATGGGTCGATCACCGGTCCCACCTACAACATCCAGGGCAACAACTACAATACGGTCTATGATGCCTTCGGTGCGGTCGATAACACGCTGACCAACATCACGAGTGGCGGCGGCATCAAGTATTTCCACGCCAACTCGACGCTAGCGGATTCCAGCGCCAGCGGCACCGATAGCGTTGCGATCGGTCCACAGAGTGTCGCCAGCGGCGTGAGCAGCCTGGCGGCAGGACTTGGATCTACGGCGACAGGGGAGGGGGCGGTTGCCCTCGGCCAGGGGGCGCAGGCCAACAATGCAAATGATGTGGCGTTGGGCTCCGGTTCCACAACACAGGCTGCTGTCGGCACGTCGGGCACGGATATTCAGGGTCAGCACTACGATTTCGCCGGTACCACGCCTGTCGGAACGGTGAGTGTGGGTTCCCAAGGGGCTGAAAGAACCATCACGAACGTCGCTGCCGGCCGCATTTCTTCCGACAGCACCGATGCCATCAACGGATCGCAGCTTTATGCGACCAATCAGGCGATCGACAGCCTGCAGACGGGTGTCGGAACGATCACCAAGAACGCCGTCACCTATGATCTCAATCCCGATGGCAGCAAGAAGAACAGCATCACGCTGCAGGGTGGTGACGTGAATGCGCCGGTGGTCATTTCCAATGTCGGCAAGGGTGTCGCCCCGACGGATGCCGTCAACGTCGCTCAATTGGGTGACAGCATCACTCAGGTCAAATCCTACGCGGACACGGCCGCCGCCACTACGCTGGCTTCCGCGAACAACTATACAGACCAGAAGTTCGGGCAATTGAACCGAGAACTCGGAGACGTACGGTCGGAAGCGAGACAGGCAGCCGCGATTGGACTTGCCGCGGCATCGCTTCGCTATGACGATCGCCCCGGCAAGGTGAGCGTAGCAGTTGGCGGCGGTGTGTGGAGAGGCGAGGGCGCCTTGGCCTTCGGTGCCGGCTACACCAGCGAGAACGGGAGGGTCCGGGCGAATTTGTCCGGTACGGCAGCCGGCGGCCAGGTGGGTGTCGGCGCTGGCCTCAGCTTCACTCTGAATTGAGCCTGTCATGGTCAAAGGAGCGCTTCTCGGCGTCCCGACTTTCCTGATGTGCATGCTCTTGTTCGGCCCGATTGCAGCCGGACAGGAGACTGCCACTCCCGCGTATCGCATAAAGCCGTCTGAGGTCGTTGTTCCTCCGGAAGTAAGGCCTGGCGATTATCAGCGAACCATTCGTCCCTTCGAAAACTGGACGCTGATCTGCGACGAAAATCTCAAAATTCGCCAGCGGGTCTGCAACGTTACCCAGATCATCGAGAACGAGGCGGGGCAGGTCGCATTCAGCTGGTCACTCGCCGCGACGAAAAAGGGCGATCCCTACATGATCTTGCGTGCGGCCCCGATTGCCAAAAACGACGGCGGTATCCTGTTGCAATTCGAGGGCCGCAAGGAGCCGATACAGGTCCGGTTCAACGGCTGCAACAACACGGTATGCGTCGGCATGCTGCCGGTCGGACCCCTACTGCGCGAGCAGATTTCCAAGAATACCGCGCCAACGGTTTCCTATCCGACCGCGGACGGGAGAACGATCAGCGTGACCGCAAATCTCAAAGGCCTTTCCACAGCCGTGAAGGCGATAAAGTGATGGATGGATTTCAATGACCCAGCAATCGATTCACGATCGCATCATGTCGCGAAACACCAAGGACGCCGCAATTCAGAACCTGGCCGTCGAGCAAGTCAAGCCGAAGCGAAGCTGGCGAAAGACCGCCGCCCTTTCGGTGCTAGCGATCGCAATCGTCGCCGCTGGCGGCTATGCCGCCTTACGATATGATGTCTTGGGTAATCTTCTCTCCCAGCCGGCGGTCGCGGCCGCGAACGATGCCAATCAGGCGCTGCCCGATACGCCATTCCTGCAGCACGCCAAGCAGGCCGGACTGCATTCCTGCTCGACGATTTTCCCGGTTCTCGGGCAGCTGTTGACCAATGGCACGCAGTACAATGTCCAATCGGTGTGGAACAAAGAGGCAGCCGACAAGCATGCCGTACAAGCGCTTGTCGGCATGAACTATGCCACACAGGGCTATAACGGTCCGGCCGCCGGCATCGTATTCGCAGCGCCCGTCGCATCCGGCTGTGAAGGATCAATGGTTCGCGTTGCACCGTTCACGATGTCTTGCCCGGAAGTTTCGGCCAAGTTCCCGAATGGAAGCAAGCTCGTCAACAATCTCGACCAGGTCGGTGTCTACCAGCTCGGCAACGATGGCGGTGACGCGATGCTTTTGCCGACAGGAAGCGGCTGCGTCGTCATTTCCGTGGCTTCGGCAGCAGGAAACCAAGGGAGCGCAAAATGAGGTTGAAATCCGGGATTGCCGCGATAGGCATGCTGCTTGTCTCCGCCGTCCATCCGTGGGCCGCCGATCTCTTCACTACAGAGCAGCCGCCGGCTCCCCCGCCTGAAGAGCGCGGCATATGGGCAGCCATCGCCTATTCGGCACCGGATGAAAAATACGGCTTCTTCTGGGGAGCCGACAAGCGCCAGGAAGCCATGGATATCGCCCTCAAGCATTGCGAGCGGGATAAGGGCAACAGCTGCGTCGTTGTCAGCGTATTTCGCAATCATCGGCATTGGGACGACGACGACAAGACCGGCTTTCCCTACAATCATTGCGGCGCCCTTGCCATCGGCAAGGAAGGCGGCAAGCGCGTTACGCCATGGAGTGCGAATTCGGCACCGACGCGTCGCGAAGCCGAAGACCTCGCGCTTAAGGCATGTGAACGCTCCGGCTCCCGCTGCAGCGTGCGGGAGTGGGTATGTACCTGAACGCTTTCGAGCGTGACCGCCGTTGGGCGCGCCAGCTCCCGTTGAAAGGCGGCCGCCGCTAGCCCGTTATCTTGGCCTTTTGCGCAACCGATTGCACAAGGTCATATTTCAAGCTGAGAGATTTTATCCCTTGTCAAATTCCACATTCGTTTCATCTCGGACCATCGGCCGCATATCCTATGCGGTACTCGTCTTCATCTCCGCGGGCTTTGCTCTGACGCCCGCACCTTTGGCCTTTGCCCAATCGGCTCTGCCGAACGGCGCGTCCAGCCTGCAAGAGACCTATCAAGATTGGCATGTTGCGTGCAATCAGCGCGACAAGGCTGCGTCTTGTGCGCTCTCGCAGGATCAAACCCAGCAGAATGGTCAAAGACTGCTCGCCGTTGAAATGCAGATGCGTCCCGATGGTAGTGCGCTCGCAACGCTGCTGTTGCCCTTCGGAATTGTCCTCGACTCGGGCGTCACACCAAATATCGACGATCAGCCGCCCCTGAAGCCGGTGCGTTTTCGTACCTGCCTGCCGAACGGCTGTATAGCCTTGCTTCCGATAGACGCTCCGACACTTGCCAAATTGCGAACCGGTTCCCGCTTGAACCTCAAGGTTGTTGCCGATGGCGGCAATGCCCTTGGATTCCAGGTGTCTCTGCAAGGCTTTTCAGCGGCGGCCGATCGCGTTGTTGCATTGGCCAGCCGATAGAAAGTGCACGGTGCGGACGGCTCGAACGAGTGGCCGCACCAAAGACCCGATGAGCTATTTCTCGAACAACGAGCTATCTGCCAGCAGCTAGGCATCGAAGATGAGGCTGGCCGCACCGATCAAGCCGGCATGGCGCCCGAGCTGTGCGGCAACGATCGGCACGTTGCGGTAAGCGGGCATGGCGACGCGCGATGACTTTCGGGGAAGGTAACGGCGCGACGATAACGCCAGCGTTTCGCTCTTGACCAGCTCAGTGGCAAACCTATTGATTTTTTCGACCCGTCGCGTGGAACAGCCGGGCCATTAGCCTATATGGATCGCGCAGCGAGGTTGCCTGCTCCAGCGCAATGAGTGCATCAGCCATACTGTCGTCAAAGCTGTCCGCATCGAGGTGATCTGAGAAAATGCGGATTCCCCTCCACTGACAGTCGTTGAAACCACATTGCTTCATGCAGTCAACAATTGTTGAAGGATCGTCGCCGCGCGTGCTGATGCCGAGATTGCCGATGCGGCTCGCCGCGCCGGTCTCGATCAACTGCCGAGCCAACTCATAGTCTCCTCGGAGTGCTTCGCGAAAACCGTTGGAGAGTGCATTCTTGGTTAGAATACTAAGCAGGCCGCCGGGACTGACATGGTTTGCTAATGTTTGAATGGCAGCGCCGCTGTCATCCAAGTACATCAACACTCCGTGGCAGCAGACCGCGTCGAATGTCTGCTTTGGCTTGAAATTTTCGATAGTGCCGACTGCAAAATCTAGTCGATTGCGGGCTCGCTCCGACAATTGATCCTTACGCAAATATGCTCGACGCAGCATTTCGGGCGATGCATCGACACCAAGAACATTGAAACCCGCCTCGCATAGACGCACGGCTATTTCACCATCGCCACATCCCATATCCAGAACCGTTCCTCCCGCAGCTGTCAGTTCAGCAACCACCTGGAACACCAGTTCGTGTCGTATTCTGCCGCGTATCCCCTCCGAATATCTCTGATAGGCGCCTCCGACATTTCCGAAATCATTCGGCGACATATCGTCCTCCATGTGTCAGTCGATAAGGCTATAATCGTCCCAGCCTGCCGCCGTAAGTTTTGGCCATACGCTGTTTCATCGGTTAGCTTTCTGCTCAATATCTCACGAGTGGTCTGCTTTTTGTTCGGACGAACGATTCCACCAAGCAGATCAGAGAGCCGAAAGGGGCGCATTGAGTTCCGAGACGCACCATGGCCGGCAAGGCCATAAAGAGCATTGCACGTTCAACGCCGGTCAAGCAGCCCATGCAGGACGAGATCCATATGTGCTTTCACATAGCTTGCCTTGTCCAGAGTTCGCCGCTCGTCGAAAAGAAGCTTGAAGAATAGAAAGGCAATGGCAGGAGCGACGACCGCGTCGCAGAACGCCGCTGGTGCTTGACGGAACTCCCCAAGCTTTACCCCTTCGTCGATAAGGGATTGCATCTGCCGTTCGAGAGGATCGATGAATATGTCGTGGTGCCTGTCGACGATATGTGGAAACCGCGAACCTTCGGCAATGACGAACCTCATCAATTCGCGCAATTTGCGATCATTGATTATGAGATCGTAGATCAGCTCGATATTTTTCCGAAGCCGCTCCGTAGCGGTCCCCTTCAGCTCATTTCCGCTTATCAATAGATCTTCGAGGGGCGTCGAAATGTGCCGGATCATTGCTTCGAAAAGCTGCTCCTTCGTCTCGAAGTAGACGTAGATGGTTCCCTTCGTAACTCCAATCCTGGTGGCTATATCTTCGACGCGCGTCGCGACGTAACCACGTTCGACGAACTCCTCAAACGCAGCATCCAGGATCTGAACGGGGCGGCGGGCTTTCTGCTCCGCGCGCGTCAGCTTTTTCGTATCGGGCATATCGCACCTTGAGCGTTATTCGTCGTTTGGCGTCAAGACAATTTCCATTGACTTCCTAGTCAGTCAATAATATTCGTCTGCCGAACGGATGCAAGAGGTCAAATTCATGAAAACTGTCCTTGTCGTCGCCTGGCTCGGTGTCAGCGCCGTCGCGCTTGCCTCATGCGAAGAGCAAAGCGCGAGCGAGGCCAAGCCGAAGAATGTGGAGACCGTCGTCGCCAAGGTGACGCCGGTCGTCGAAAACAACAGCATCACCGGCGAAGTCAGTGCCCGGGTGGAGAGCGATCTTTCCTTCAGGGTCAGTGGGCGCATTGTCGAACGCCTCGTCGATGTCGGCTCGTCGGTGAAGGCGGGACAGGTGCTTGCGCGCATGGATGCGGAAGAACAGAAGGCCGATCTGGGGGTCGCCACGGCGAACCTGCAATCGGCGCTTGCCCAGCAGACACAGGCTCAGCTCGCCTTCGACCGGCAGCAGAACCTCTTCAAGACGCAGGTTACGACCCGCGCCGCGCTTGATCAGGCCCAGGAAACCCTCCTGACGGCCCAGGGGAGCGTGAAATCCGCGCAAGCGCAGCTCGACACCGCACAGGACGCGCTTTCTTATACGGAGCTGCGCGCTGATGCCGACGGTGTGATCACCGCCAGAAACGCCGAGGTCGGCCAGGTCGCGCAAGCAGCGCAACTTGTCTTCACCCTTGCGCATGACGGTCCGCGCGACGCGGTCTTCAACGTCTTTGAATCCCTTTATCTGGGCCGCAATCTTGAAAACAAGGTCGCTGTCAGCCTCCTTTCGGCGCCGTCTCACAGGATAGAAGCCTCCGTCCGTGAAATCTCGCCCACGATTGACTCGTCGACCGGGACGATCAGGATCAAGGTGGCGCTCGAGGGGGCGCCGGACATGCCGCTCGGCGCTCCGGTGGTCGGGCTGTTTCGGTCCGCGGCGCGGGACGCAATCGAGCTGCCGTGGTCGGCGATGGCGTCGAAGAGCGGTAAGCCGGCCGTCTGGATTGTCGATCCCGCCTCGTCGAGCGTCTCTCTTCGCCAGGTCGAAGTCTTCAGCTATGAAACCGGTCGCTTTGCCGTGCGGGCGGGAGTGTCGCCGGGCGAGATCGTTGTCGCTGACGGTGCGAAATTCCTGCGATCGGGCCAGGCCGTCACATATGACAACGGAGCTGCAAAATGAATATCCGCATCACGACTGGCCTGGCGATCCTCGGGTCATTGCTGCTGGCTTCTTGCGAAAAACAGGATGAAGCCCATTACGAGCCGCCGCGTCCCGTGCTTTCCGTTGTCGCCAAGTCCACGGCGGCTTCGGCGCTGACCCTGCCGGGAACGGTCGAGGCCAAGATCGAGACCCAGCTGGCATTTCGGGTCCTGGGACGGGTCATTGCGCGCAAGGTCAGCGTCGGCGACATCGTCAGGAAAGGCGATGTCGTTGCCGCCATCGATCCGCTTTCGCTCGAGCTTGCGGTCAAGAGCTCTCAGTCCGAGCTTTCGAATGCCCAGGCACAGCTGGTAAATGCCGCATCCACGGAAGAACGCCAACGGTCCCTGCTCGAGAGCCGATCAGGAAGCGAGGCGGCCTACGAAGAAGCCGAACTTGGCCGCAAGAGCGCGAGTGCGGCGGTTGCCAAGGCGCAGGCCAATCTGGACAAGGCCGAGGAGCAGCTGGGCTATGCGCAGCTGCGCGCGGAATTCGATGGCGTCGTGACCGCAACTTCCGCCGAAGTGGGCCAAGTCGTCTCGGCCGGCCAGAGCATCGCAACCGTCGCGCGTCCCGACCAGCGCGATGCCATCATCGACATACCGGTGGCAAGCTTCGACGGTCTCAAGGTGGGCTCGCCGTTTGAAGTGGCGCTCCAGCTCGACCCGACCATCCGCGCGAGCGGTGTGGTCCGAGAGATTGCTCCGGAAGCCGAAGCTACCACCCGCACGCGGCGCACGAAAATCACGCTCATCAATCCGCCGGCAGCATTTCGCCTTGGCTCCGTCGTTACCGCGACCGCGACTGTTATCGCGGATCCGATGATCCTGCTGCCGTCCTCATCCGTGCTGGTGAAAGACGGAAAGCCAAACGTCTGGGTGGTCGATACCGAGGCTCGCAAGGTCTCCATTCGCGCGATCAAGATCGAGGGGGACCTCGTCGAAGGCGGTTCGGTGAGGATCGCCGAAGGCATCAGCCCCGGCGAACGCATCGTCATTGCCGGAGTTCACAAGCTCACGGACGGCCAGGCCGTCAGGGTAGATTAAGGAAAGATCCTCGTGAAAAAATTCAATCTGTCCGACTGGGCGCTCGAACATCGTTCGCTCGTCTGGTACTTCATGATCGTCTTCATTCTGGCCGGCGCGTTTTCCTATATCGGTCTTGGTCGCGAAGAAGATCCCGCCTTCACCATCAAGACCATGAT
Source organism: Martinezella dioscoreae (assembly GCF_009176305.1). Lineage (GTDB taxonomy): Bacteria > Pseudomonadota > Alphaproteobacteria > Rhizobiales > Rhizobiaceae > Rhizobium > Rhizobium dioscoreae. The sequence goes on from NZ_BLAJ01000004.1 coordinate 542,129, forward strand.
CATTCAGGCCCAATGGCCTGGCGCATCGGCCGAGGAGGTGACCAAACAGGTCACCGACCGCATAGAAAAGAAGCTGGAGGAGCTGGATTCGCTCGACTATACGAAGAGCGAGACGGTTGCCGGCCAGACGACCATTTTCGTTGAGCTTCTGCCGACGACCAAGGCCAAGGATGTCAATGCCATCTGGATGCGGGTCCGCAACATGGTGGGCGACATCAAGGGAGATTTTCCAAGCGGCGTCGTCGGGCCGTTTTTCAACGATAACTTCGGCGACGTCTATGGCAATATCTATGCCTTCACCGGTGATGGGCTGACGCAGCGCCAGCTTCGGGATCTGGTCGAGGATGCGCGCGCGAAGGTGCTGACGGTTCCCAATGTCGGCAAGGTCGATATCATCGGCGCGCAGGACGAGGCCATCTATCTCGAATTTTCCACGCGAAAGATCGCCGCTCTCGGCCTTAACCAGCAATCCGTCATCGACACGCTTCAGGCGCAGAACGCCGTCACCCAGTCCGGTTTCGTCGACGCCGGTCCTGAGCGCATCGCCTTGCGGGTGAGCGGACAGTTCACATCCGAGGATAGCCTCAGATCGATCAATCTTCGCGTCAACGATCGCTTCTTTCCGCTGACCGACGTGGCGACGATCAAACGCGGCTATGTCGATCCTCCTTCATCCCTATTCAGATTTAACGGGCAGCCGGCCATCGGGCTTGCCATAGGCATGAAGACCGGGGCAAATCTGCTTGAGTTCGGCAAGGCGCTCGACAAGGAAATCGAGCAGGTCACGGCCGATCTTCCCATCGGCGTCGACGTTCAGCGCGTGTCCGATCAGCCCGCCGTCGTCGACGAGGCTGTATCGGGCTTCACGCGCGCGCTGTTCGAGGCGATCGTCATCGTGCTTGCGATCAGCTTCATCAGCCTTGGCGTCCGGGCGGGGCTCGTGGTCGCCATCTCCATTCCGCTCGTGCTGGCGATTACCTTTCTCGTTATGGCCTATACCGGCATTTCCATGCAGCGTATTTCGCTTGGAGCGCTGATCATCGCCCTTGGCCTTCTTGTTGACGATGCCATGATCGCCGTCGAGATGATGGTAGCCCGGCTAGAAGTGGGCGACGACCTCAGAAAGGCGGCGACCTACGTCTACACCTCGACAGCCTTCCCGATGTTGACAGGCACGCTCGTGACGGTGGCGGGCTTCATCCCCGTCGGCCTCAACACCAGTGCCGCCGGGGAATTCACCTTCACTCTCTTCGTGGTCATCGCCGTTTCGCTCCTGGTTTCATGGGTCGTCGCGGTGTTGTTCACGCCGCTTCTGGGCGTGACGATCCTTCCGAAGACCATGAAATCCCACCATGAGCAGAAAGGCCGCTTTGCGCGCGTCTTTGCCTGGCTCCTGAGCCTTGCCCTGCGTTGGCGCTGGATAACCATCGGCGCGACCGTGGCCGCGTTTGCCCTCTCCATCGGCGGAATGAGCCTGGTACAACAACAATTCTTCCCTTCCTCCGACAGACCTGAACTGATCGTCGACTGGAACCTGCCGCAGAACAGTTCGATTTCCGAGACGAACAAGCAGATGGCCAGGTTCGAACGCGAGATGCTGGCGAACAACAAGGATATTGATCATTGGACGAGCTATGTCGGGCAAGGCGCTCCTCGCTTCATCCTGTCCTTCGATGTGCAAACACCCGACGTCTCGTTCGGTCAGACCGTGATCGTCACCAAGGGTCTTGACGTTCGCGACAAGGTCAAAGCCGAATTGCAGGATTATCTGACGAAGACCTTCCCAGGAACCGACGCTTTCGTGAAGCTGCTCGACATCGGTCCTCCGGTCGGCAAACCGGTGCAGTACCGGATCAGCGGACCCGATGTCCAGAAGGTCCGGGACATCGCCCAGCAATTTGCGGGCATCGTCGGTCAGCATCCGCTGCTGTCCAACATGACCTTCGACTGGAACGAACCTTCGCGCGTCGTCAAGGTCGACGTTCTGCAGGACAAGGCGCGGCAATTGGGCGTCTCGTCCCAAGATATCGCAACGGCTCTCAACGGCATCGTCGAGGGAACGGCCGCAACGAATATTCGCGACGACATCTATCTGATCGATGTGATCGGCAGAGCCCAGACGGCCGAGCGCGGCTCGATCGAGACGCTGCAGAACCTTCTACTGGCCGGCTCGAACGGCAAATCCGTGCCCCTCTCGGCGGTTGCGAATTTCCATTACGAACTGGAGCAGCCGACGATCTGGCGGCGGACGCGCATACCGACCATCACCATCAAGGCCGCAGTCGTCGGATCGACGCAGCCGGCGACGATCGTCAACGAACTGCAGCCGAAAGTCGACGAATTCCGCAAGACGCTTCCAAGCGGCTACCATATCGTGGATGGCGGCTCGGTCGAGGAAAGCGCCAAAGCGCAAGGGCCGATCGTGGCGGTGGCGCCGCTGATGCTCTTCATCATGGCGACGATCCTGATGATCCAGCTGCAAAGTTTCAGCAGGCTCTTTCTGGTGTTCGCTGTCGCTCCCACAGCACTTATCGGTGTCGTTATCGCACTTCTCTTCAGCAACGCGCCGATGGGGTTCGTCGCAATCCTTGGCGTGCTTGCTCTCATAGGGATCCTGATCCGCAATTCGGTGATCCTCGTCGTGCAGATCGAGCACCTTCGAAGCGAGGGCGTGCCGGCCTGGCAAGCCGTCATCGAGGCGACGGAGCATCGAATGCGGCCCATCATGCTGACGGCCGCTGCGGCAACGCTTGCGCTAATCCCGATCTCCAGGGAGATATTCTGGGGTCCGATGGCCTATGCGATGATGGGCGGCATCGTCGTCGGCACGGCTTTGACGTTGCTTTTCCTTCCCGCCTTGTACGTCGCCTGGTTTCGCATTCCCCGTGATGGCGCGCAGCACGAGGTGATTTGATGTCTGGCGTTCGAAAGGCGACCTGTGCTGCTAGGCGGCCATGTCTTTCTGTCCTGATGGCCCTATCGGTATTGGCCGGATGCGCGGGGCGGCTGGAGAATGTTCTCCAGCCGGTCGCCACGGCGGGACCGGGCACCAGCACCGTGGACATGATGGTGGCGACGACACGCCAGCCGACCGACAAGCCAGGCGAGCTTTACTCCGGCGAACGTGGAACGGCGATTTCTCTCAACGATATCGTCGTCTCCATTCCTCCCGATCGAAATCGCAAGATCGGCGAAGTGCAATGGCCATCGCATGCGCCGGCCAATCCCGAAAAAGAGTTCGCTGTCCTCAAGGTCGGAAGGGTGGCGTCCGAGCGCAATATTTTCGAGTGGTTCAGCAAGAACCGCAATGCCAAGCGCCAGGTCGTCATCTTCGTGCACGGCTTCAACAATACCTATTCCGACGCGGTCTTTCGCTTCGCGCAGATCATTCATGATTCGGGAACCGACGCCGCGCCGATCCTCTTCACCTGGCCCTCGCGCGGCAATGTCTTCGACTATCTCTACGACAAGGAGAGCACGAATTTCTCCCGCCGGGCATTGGAGGATCTGATCCTGCAATCTGCCAGAAGCCCTGACGTCGGGGAGGTGACCATTCTTGCCCATTCCATGGGATCCTGGCTGACCGCAGAGGCGCTGCGCGGCGTCGCGATGCGTAACAAGACAATTCCGTCGAAGGTAAAGAATGTCATCCTGGCATCGCCCGACATCGATATCGACGTCTTTCGTCGGCAGATGATCGAAATGGGGCCGCAGCACCCGCATTTCACGATCTTTTCATCGACAAGGGACAAGGCTCTCCAGGTCTCGCGATGGCTCTCCGGCGGCGTCAACCGTGTCGGCGGCTTCGATTCGACACCTTATGCAGCCGATTTGGCCAAGCTCGGTATCACGGTGGTCGATACAAGTTCCGTTAAACCCGACGATGCGCTGGGCCACAATACGTTTGCGGACAATCGCGATATGGTCCAATTGCTTGGACGGCGGTTGGCAGGACAGTCGTTGGACACCGGGCAAACCTCGCTTGCGGATCGGGTCGGCATGGCGGCGGTGCGAACCGCGGACCTGGCGGGCTCCGCAGCGAAAGTTGTGGTCGCCGCTCCCATGTCTATTGTCAGCGATGATGCGAGGCAGGTGTTGAAGCAGCAGCTTTCATCTGGCTCCTCGCCCATCGTCGATGGGCGTATTTCCTACTGAGCTACGGTCGTGAAGCCGTTGTTCACGAGTGGATCAAGTCGAACCCGTCGATATTGGAGAGCGCGGCCGCATGTCGCGGCCGGCCCAAGCAGCAATCAAACTCCAATAGCAGCCGAAGCGTGGTGAGATTAAACACACGCACGCTCGGCGGGAGCGCGAGAGACTTAATCGCTTACAGAGTTCACGACACGGCAGAGATTGTCGCTCATGTTGGGAGCGACTTGGCCCTGCGGCACCATGAAAAGCGCATCAACCCGGCTGCCCTTGCCGCTCTTTCTGACGACGACGCGCAGGGTCTGAGGCCGACCCGAACCGGTTGTTTCCTGCTGCGCGGTTAGCGTGCCGAGCTGCTTCTCGACATTCACATCCACAAAACCTTCGGCCAGGACCGCCCGCGAAACCTTATCAAAGGCGACGGCTGGGCTGATTGACGGGAATTCCATCCAGGTCTTATACGTCACCCCGGTTACAAGCGGAACGCCGGTGCTTTGATAGTGTTGCGAGCATGGGCTGGCGGCGGCGGAGCCGAGAGAAATAGTGGCGAACGCAAAAGCGTAGAAAGCTGTCTTATACAAAGCGAAAACGTCCTCTGTTGATGATACGACGATAGATCTATGGGGCAGGGCTAGGACAGTCGCGTGGCCGACCCCACGTGCCGTGCTGCGGCGCGGTTCGTGGCGAAGCTGGCGATTAAGTTCATCTTTTCACCGATTCTGTTGCCAACAGCATATTGGTGCGGCTTGGATCATCGGCCGACGTCAATGCGAGCGCCTTCTGAAAATCGGCCAATGCGGACCTGCAGTCCGATTTGCATCGATAAACCTCGGGCGATCGCTTCGTATATGTCGTTCGGTTGGATTAACCGCATAGGCAGAAGGTCGGACCTGATTGAGCCACCGCCTGGTGGACAGGATAAGTGGACCAAGCGCCGCGCTGCTTGCTTCTGCGTCGAACTCGATGGGAGCATCGTCACGCGATATACAATCGCAGTTGTTGTCGCTGACCCAAGCATGAAACCGATCTTTTTCGGGAAAGTCGAGTATTGAGAAATTGAACATGAAGGTCGAAGGCGTCCGGTTCACGGGAACTGTCTACTTTCAGGCCTATGGCCTTTGAGCGATAAATAGAGCAACCGGAGAATGTGGCAATGGGCGCGCGATCAAACGTTTTGCGTGTTCGCGCAAAATCTCGTTCGGAGCCGATTATCCAAACATCTGTGCCCTCGCCATTCGATGCAAGAAGACCATGACGGCATTGATGGCCGACATGCTTAAGGCGCTTTTACCGGAAGCCGCCGCTGCGCGCGTTGCTTCGATCCTCATGATACTTCTCGACGGTGCAACGATCGACGCGCGCGCTTTTCATAATCCGAGCATCGCGACAAAGGCGTAGAAGGGGAGCGGGTCCTCGCCCGTTCAAGCAGAATTCCGTTCGGTTGCTACACCGTCTCGACGGTCCGCTCGACACAATACGCCCGACTGATCTTCTCGACCTCCTGGCGCGAGCCAAAAATCACCGGAACCCGCTGGTGCAAGGAGGTTGGTTCGATGTCGAGGATCGCGGTCTTCCCGGCAATGGCGGAACCGCCCGCGGCTTCGACCAGAAAGCCGATCGGATTTGCCTCATAAAGCAGACGCAGGCGGCCGCCGGAGGCAGGCTTGCTTCGATCAGCGGGATAGAGAAAGATTCCGCCGCGGTTGAAGATGCGATGCGTGTCGGCAACCATCGAACCGACCCAGCGCATATTGTACCCAGGAGTTCCAATGGACCTGTCGACATATTCGGTAATGACGTCGTCCCAGGACGGGCGACGTGCCGCGTTAATCGCAAACTCCTTGGTTTCCGGAACGATCTCGGCATTCGCGGTCGTCATCACGTAGACGTCGTATTGGTCGAGCGTGAAAATCTGTACGCCATCTCCGATCGCAAGCACGAGATTGGTTTGCGGCCCGTAAGCCGCGTACCCCGCAGCCAACTGACTGCGGCCGCTTTTCAGGATCTCAGCCGGGGAGCTAGCCTCGACGATGGAAAAGATCGTTCCGACCGTTACGTTGACATCGAGATTGGAGGATCCATCGAGCGGATCGAAGATCATCGCATATCTGCCAGTGGGATGAATGAGCACTTCGGCATCGAGTTCTTCCGATACGGCAAATGCGACCGCCGGCGATTTACGGCATGCCTCGAGCATGATCTCGTTGGAAAGTATATCGAACGGTTTCTGCGTCTCACCCTGAACGTTGACAGCATCGGTCGCGCCTGTCAGGCCTGACAATGACGAGCTTCTAAGCTTGCCCGAAATCTGCCGGGTAGCCTCGGCAATATTGCGAAGGATGGCGACCATGTCCTCATTCAACAATGTTCCCTTATGGGCATCGAGATAGGCTTCGAATGTCGTCATCAATGTCTTTCTCCTGCGGAAGTGTATCGTTACGGAATCAAGCAGTGCCCGGCGGATGCCAACGCGGCCTGCGCCGAGGTCAAGCTTCGGATCTCCACACTCGAAACAGGCTTAATGGAGGAACGATCAGATCTACCACGCGGTCCGGGCGGTGCTGAGCGCATATGAAAGGCACGACGAAACGTGCGCGGCGAGGGGTTTGACGGTGATGGCGCAGTTTCCTGGACAGAACAGCTTATGCGCGTTCAGGTGCTTCAGCAGCTCATCGACAGTACGTTTGTCTGTAAGCGGAAATGAAATCGTCATTGCGCGTTTCCTGAGAACTGACAGAACAGCCTGAGGCAATTAGGGGTGATTTTCTTCGCGCCGCAACAAGAATTTTTTAATACGCAAATTAAAATCGATTAGCTTCGTATCTCGCTTTTTTAAAATCGATTTAAAAGCTGCGCGGTCGGATTTGACCTCCGCACGGAGCTCATGACGCGTGTTGTCGCCTCGATATCCGCGAGCAGGGAGCCTTCATGCTATATTGCGGAGCTCTGTTTCATGCGCGATATCGATCGACAAGCGAAACGAGCCGCTCCACCGCGGCTACCGCGGCGGCGTGGTCCTGCGAGAAGTTCAGGCGCACACTGCTATCGCAGAAAGGGCTGAACTCGGTGCCGGGCGTCACGATGACGCTTGCCTGCAACCGGAGGATCCGCACGAAATCCTTGCCGCCGACGGCAAGGGGAGGCAATTGCGGGAATATATAGCTTCCTGCCTCGGTGATGCGAACCTTGATATCCTTGCCCGCGCGAAATAGCCCGAGGAGATCGTCCCGAATGGCCTCATGTTCGCGCACGCGCCGATCCATCCAGCCTTGCGGTTCGTTGAACCAAGTACGGAAAACCGCCTGACTATAGCCGCCGGCGCGCAACGATACGATCGCCTGCAGCTTTTCCATCCGGTTGATGATCGCCTTCGAGCCGAAGGCGACGCCCAAACGGTAACCGCTCAGCGACTCTGTCTTCGAGGGCCCCATGATGGTGATCACGTTTTCCGCGTCGACGGCTTCCGCGCGCAAATGCGCATAATCGACGCCGGAATAGAGCAGCCGCGAATAAAGCTGGTCTACGATGATGGTCGCGCCATAACGGCTGGCCAGCGATGCGATCGTCTTGATTTCTTCGCGCGAATAAACGACGCCGGCCGGGTTGTTCGGATTGGAAAACAGGAAAACTTTCGCCCCGGCCGCGAAGGCATCTTCCAGCTGGCCGAGGTCGAGACCCGCGCGCCCCTCGACATTCAGGTAGTCCATCTGAATGGGCATCATATGGCCCTCGCAGAATTCCACCAGCTTGCGGTTGGCAAAATAATCCGGCTGCACCACCGCGACCTTGTCGCCATGGGCGACGGTGGAGGCGACGGCGAGGAACAGTGCGCCCTGCGTGCCGGGCGTCAGTATCATGCCATCGGCTGGGTCGACCGGGGCGCCCGTGAAGCTCTCAAGACTAGGCGCAAGCTGCTCGCGGATCGAGAGATCACCGCGGTATTCGGTATAGGCCTGCTTGCCGCCAGCCTCCACCCCAGCGGTGAAGACTTCGAAAGAGCCTGGTGTCGGCGTAAACGCATCGACGTCACCATGGGAAAAATCGACCTCACGTCCCGCCATCCGTTCACCCCGCAGCAGCGCTTCGATACCTTCGACCTGCTGGCGCACTTCCTGGCCTGGCGCGGCGTCGGTGCCCATGCGCTCGAACTTGGCTTGAGTGGTCATTGAAACTCCTTTTGTCGGCGAGGGCGTAAGACTGGAAAGCCAGGATAGCCTGGATTTAAAGCAATAAAATATGCTTGCCAGTTTCTTCAGAAGATAGAAAATATATCTTATGGACACGAAATTCCTCGAAAGCTTCCTCATCGTCGCCGAATGCGGATCGGTCGCCGAAGCCGCGCGGCGCTTGAATATGACGCCGGCGGCGGTCGCTCAGCGCATAAGGGCGCTGGAGACGGAGCTCGGGCAGGCATTGGTTTCTCGCGTGGGGCGCACGGTCCGACCCACTGCGGCGGGACTTGCCGTGCAGCGCCACGGACCGGCGCTTGTGCGCATGGCAAGGGACCTGCGAGCAATAGCTGCGGGCGATCTCCCGAGCGGGCAGCTTCGCCTCGGTGCGACGGCGACGGCCATGACGGGTCTCATTCCCCAGATTACCGCAGCCCTCAGCGAGCGATTTCGGCAGATCGACTATTTCCTCCAGCCGGGTTCGTCTGTGAACCTCTATCATGCGGTTTTGTCAGGTGAGCTGGACGCCGCTCTCATCATCGAGCCGCAATTTCCCATTCCGAAAGCATTCGGCTGGTCGACCATCCGGCGCGAACCTTTGGTCTTGCTGGCGCCCGCGGACCTGGAAATTCACGATTTTCATCTGGCGCTTACGCAGCAGCCCTTCATTCGTTATGACCGCAATCAGTGGGGAGGCCAGATCGTCGATCGTTATCTGCGCCGCCATGCCATCAGCGTGCGCGAATGGGCGGAACTGGACGCGCTGGATGCCATTGCGGCATTGGTCGATCGCAGACTGGGCGTCGCGCTCGTTCCCGACTGGGCTCCGCCGTGGCCGGAGGGACTGCGCCTGCAAAAACATCGCATGGAAGATGGCGAGCTTCGCAATATGGGAGTGCTGTGGGCGAATTCCGGCCCACGGATTGCGGCCATTCGCGCGTTTGTCGAGGCCTGTGAAGGGATCTCCAAAACTTGAAATCCATGTAGGGGAAATGATGAGATATAGAACTATAGGAATTATCGGCGCAGGCGTGATCGGCAGGAGCCTGTTCGACTATGTCAGCAGTCTGGATGGGGTCGAGGTCGTTTATATTCTCGTATCCGACAAGGATAAATACGCGCGGAACGCCGCCATGGCTACGCTCGTCACGGATGATGCCGAATATGCGCTCGACCGGAAGGCGGACCTTGTGCTCGAATGCGCGACGCCGGCTCTTCTGGGTACGCTGGGGCCGGACATCCTTGCCCATTCGGACCTTTGCGGATTCAGTTGCTCCGCGTTGGCGGATCACACCGTGGAGGCGGCGATGCATGCGGCAGCCAGCAGGAGCGGACGACGCTTCTTCGTTCCCCACGGCGCCGTTCTCGGTCTCGATGGTCTGCGCGATGGTCGTGAGCAGATCGAAGAAGTAGTGATAACCACGACGAAAAGCGGCGCGAGCCTCGGTCAGCCGGCCGATGCCAGGGGAACGCTCTTCGATGGCTCGACCCGCGAAGCCTGCATGCGGTTTCCGCGCAACGTCAATGTCCATGCCGCCGTTGCCTTTGCGGGGATCGGTTTCGACCGTACCCGCAGCATCGTTGTCGCCGATCCCGATACGAAAACGATGCAGCACCATATAGCGGTTTCCGGCAGGGGTCTTGAATGGGATATTTCGGTGAGTTCGCAGTCGCTTGGCGGTGTGACCGGCTCCTATACCCCAGCCTCGGCCATCGGATCGCTGAAGAGAATTCTCGGCACCGATGTTTTCGCCAACGCCTGACATTGTACGGCAGCCGGGAACTGCTGCGATAAGATATCGCCGAGGCGGCTGCAACCGCCAAGAACGATTTCGCCATTGTCTTGATACGATGATCGGAAACGCCCTGCCGCTGTGTAAAATTGACTTTGAGTGTCTTGTTGGAAGATTGTGAATTCAAGGGAAACCTGCGAACATGAAAGCAGTTTCTCTTCTGGCGGTTCCCTCATGGACAAAAAAACCGATGCGATCGATGTCGAGGTTGGATTACGTATCCGATTGCGTCGGGAGGAATTGTCAATCGCGCAGGATGCATTGGCCGAGAAGCTTCGCATAAGCCCTCTACAGCTCGACAGATGCGAACGCGGCATCGAAAAAATCAGCGCTGGCCGCCTTCTGCGCATTTCAGAACTCCTCGCTGTACCGGTCATGTTTTTCTTCGAAAGTGCATCGGACGACGCCTTTCCCTCCAAGGAGGCGCTGGCCGATTTTCGACTTGCGAAGCATCATAAGGCCGTTCTGCGCACGGCCTTGTCCGGGATCGAGGACAAGCGTTTGCGGGCGAAGATCCTCGCTTTCGTGCAATCATCCGAACCCGACAACGAGCGCTGACCTGGCAAGATGACATTTCATTTAACGACACTCGGCAGCTGCGCCCTTTATGATGAGATGGGCGATCGCGTGAACGTGCCGAAGCAGGCTCTGCTCATGCTGGCCTATCTCTACGACCGTCGGCAGCCGATGCCGCGGAAAGATTTGGCGGCTTTTCTTTGGTCCAGCAATCTTCAGGCCGCCGGCGCCAATTTGAGGTCGACCCTGCTGCGTTTGGCGACTGCGACGTCCAAATCCCCCCAGCCGCTGATCGGCGGTGTCACGACGGACATTACGTTGAACTTCAACGCGTTGCGGTGCGATCTGGATAGCATCGAAAATGCGTCCGGCCTTGCCAAGCTTAGCGTGCTCGCCGATGCCGTCGCCAAGACGTTTCTACCGGCTTACGGCAATGGCTCCGGAGCTGTGGCTGCCTGGGTACGCGATGTTCGGGCACGGTTTGCACGGGAGCTGCGAGCAGAATTCTTCAAGGCGATGAGCCAACCTTCCTTGTCTCAAAATCGCGGCGAATTGAAGCGTGCAGCCATGCTTCTGCTGGACTGGGACCAGACCGATGATGAAGTCAGGGTCGCGCTCGGTGAAAAAATCACCTCCTACAGTCAGTTGATTAGCGTAACGAGAGATCCGAATCCCGGCCCGTCGGCTCAGGATACGATTGCGATCACCGACAACGCAGTGCCACGTATCGCTCTCCTTCCTCCCGAGACCCTGGAGGATTCGGAGCGTGCCGGATCGGTCGCCAATGCTGTCATCGAAGACCTGACGATCAGTCTTTGTGTCGATCGAAGCGTATCCGTAGTCGCGCCCTATACCGCTGAGCAGATTCGCTCCTCAAGCGACAAGGCCGGACTTCTCAAGCAACATAATGTTGTCTACGCGCTCGATACCAAGAGAACGGGCGACAGCCTTTTCGCGCAGCTGATTTTCATGCCGCGCGACGAGATTGTCTGGGCGACGCGCGTTCAGCTGGACAATGCGGCCATAACAGAACAGCGCAACGCGATTGCCACTGCGATCCAGCATTCCATCATCGAGCGTGTGGGAGCCTTCCACCACATCGTTTCTGACTTTAGCTGCAAGCCGGAAGCCTATTTTGCCTATCTCGAGGGCGTACAATGTCTGTCCCGCCTGAGCCTTCAGAATGTCCGTCGCGCGCGCAAGCATTTTAAGGAGGCGCTCGAGCACGAGCGGGGTTTTGCAGCGGCACTTGCGGGCATTGCCAGAACCTTGACGATGGAATGGGTTCTGACGGCGCGCGGCGATGGCGATCTATTGCATCAAGCGGAAAAAATGGCGGCCGATGCAATCCGGGATGACAACCAGTTTGCCGGAGGCTTCAAGGAAATCGGCGTCGCCCGGCTCTACCGCGGAAATATCGACGGCAGCCTCGAGGCCTTGTCGAATGCCGAGAACCTAAGCCCGCACTATGCCGATGTCATTTGCAGCCACGCCGACAGTCTCACCCATGGCGCCAATCCGAAAGCGGCATTGGAGAAGGTCGTAACCGCTCTCGATCTTAATCCGCTTGCTCCGGACTACTATTACTGGACCGCAGCAGGAGCGAGTTATCTCCTTGGGGAGTATACAGAAGCATTAACCTATCTGGATAGGATGAGAGATCCGGTACCGGCAAGCAGGCTTGCTGCGGCAAGCTGGGCAATGCTTGGCGATCCTGCCAAGGCTAAGACCCATCGACTGCGCGCTCTGCGCGACAATCCGAATTTCGATCTTGAGGCATGGCTCGCCATGGTTCCACTCAAGGAAAAGTGGCAGACAGATCATTACAGGGAAGGCCTGCAGAAGGCCGGTTTTTGAGGGGAAGAGATTATGGCAGGTGTAGTTCTGATTGGAATCAAGGGTGAAAAGGGGCTTTGGCTGGCTGACCTCGAAAAGGGGACTGTCGTTCGATATACGCGGCGGTTGTCGGGCGATCTGGCGAAGGCTGAAGCTTGGCGGGCCAAAGGGGTCAGAGTTGAGAAAGATGTCGATTTCGCTGTGGCGCTGACGTCGGCAAGCGTCGCGGCGTCAGGCCTCCTTGAAGGCTAGGCACTCGTCGATCGGTGTCAAGCAACTTTAGAGCACTCCCGCCTGGCGAAACCTTGTCGAGGGTTTGGCCCTATCTGGGACGACTTGGCATAACCCGTGTTGGCCGCCAGACCGAGCTCGATCGCATAGGTATTCCCGTTTGGTGCGCCTATGCCCCGAATTCGAGGGCGATCGTCATCGCTCAGGGAAAAGGTCTGGACGACGTCTCCGCGAAGACATCCGCGGTGATGGAAGCGATCGAACGATCGGTCGCGACCCAACCCTATTGTTCAGCGCTCATGGCAAGCCAGAATGAGCTTGCCGCAAGTGGCCATGCCACAGATTGCCTGGAAGATCTGCTGGCGATCGGCGCGCAACCGATAGAGACCATGGAACAGATCAGATGGTCTCAAGCCCACGATCTGGCAAAGAACGCCTCGATATTCGTACCTTTCGAGGCCATTCATCTTGACCGGACGCATGTCAGCCCGCGATTTTGGGTATCATCGGATGGACTGGCATCGGGGAATACTTGGCACGAGGCAGTCCTGCACGGGTTGCTGGAGCGGGTAGAGCGGGATGCTTGCGTCCTCTGGAATATTGGCGATCCGGCGTGCCGGCATGCGCGCCGGATCGATCCGCATAGCATTGAAGATGAGGGTATTCGCGAGATGCTGGAGAAGATTTTCTCGGCCGACTTCGATCTCGCCCTTTTCGATGTGACGAGCGATCTGGCCGTTGCCTCCATCGTCGCGTTGCTGCGGCCGAAAGGCGATGACGGCTCGCTCAGATATGTCGACTTGACCATGGGGGCAGGGGCATCCTTGTCCCCCGATGTGGCAGCAGCCCGAGCCATTTCCGAGGCCGTGCAGTCGCGGATGACCTTCATCGCCGGTGCCAGAGATGATCTTGTCCCGGAGCTGTTCTCACGCCGCGCCGATCCCGACCATCTGCAGTCGTTTCAGGCGCGATGCACGACGAACCTGAACGAACTGCCGACGATGTCGGCCACGTCGGCGCAAGATGCGCTCGACCAGCTTGTCGAGACGCTTTTGGAATGCGGAGTTGACCAGCTTTATGCCATCGAGCTGGCACCTGAATGGCTACCGGCATCGGTCGCAAAGGTTTTCGCGCCGCAACTTGAGCATCCAGACGGGGATCGCCGCATTCGTCTCGGCAGCCGCGCATTGTCAAAGGGTTTCCTATGAAAGTGATCTTCGTGGGTCCGAGCCTCCCCGATGCAGAAACCTTCGCCGATGACACAATGGTCATACGGCCGCCGGCATCCCAGGGCGACGTTGTCAGAGCACTTGAGAATGGCGCGACCGCTATCGGTCTTGTCGACGGCCAGTTCGAGTTCGTCGCGCCAGTCTGGCACAAGGAGCTGCTCTTTGCCCTATCCCAGGGCGTTCCCGTGTTCGGAGCAGCCAGCATGGGAGCGCTCCGCGCGATGGAGTGCCAGGCCTACGGCATGGTCGGCATCGGGAGGATATTCGGTGACTATGCCTCCGGGCTCCGGGAGGAGGATGCGGATGTCGCTCTCCTTCATGGTCCAGCGGAATTGAGCTATCCCCCTTTGTCGGTGCCGTTGGTCAATGTCGATGCGACACTAGAGACTGCGATTGACCAGACCATTATCGGCAAGGAAGAGGCTCTGCGGCTCTCCCGGGCGGCACGACGCCTGTTCTTCAAGGATCGGACCTGGAGACGTCTTGCTGAAACCGCCGATATGGACATAGGGCAGGTGAGGGCTCTCGTCGCAAAAGCATGGACTGATCAAAAGCGCGACGATGCCATAGCTCTTATACGCGCCATTGCCGAGGCACCGTTGCTGGCACCTATAACGGACTGGTCATTCAATGCAACTCCGCTGTGGCGCAAACTTTTCCCACAATTTTACCGTATATAATTTATTCCAAAATACAGGCACTGCGTGTGCAACGCTTTTGCAACGCACCGTGTCGATCGAAATATGCCAATCTACCCCAACGAAATCATTTGTTGGGGCTTAAAAGTGACTGATTTTGAAAGACAGGAACGCCAGGGAGAGATTTTGGCGCTTGCAAAAATGATGCAATATGCCGGAGGCGTCGCAAGTGAGCTGAACGCATCGCAGGCCGTATTCCTTATAAAAGCAGCACAAGCTGCTCTTCTTTCGCTTTTGGAAACCGAGTTCCCGATGCTGTCCGGCGAGCATCTAAACGAGCTTGTCGGCGACGCACATGGTCACTGTTAGCAGGCTCTGGTCTTTCTCTTATCAACGATTGATGTCGCGCTGACACACGGAAACTTCGAGAGATCCAGTTTGCTGAGACGAATACTAACCAAGGTGGGATGGTCCGTGAGAAAAGTAAGCTCCACCGATACGGCAGGCATCGTCGCGGATTTCAAAGAAGGGAATATGAGGGTTGCGTTCTTAATATTTGGAGCAATCATCGCTGCATGGCTTGCGATTGCCTACAATATCTGCCGTTCGCTGAACTGGCTCTGATCCAAGGCTGAGAATAGGGATCGCGAGGCGACCCCGATCACGCCGGCGAGACAATCGTTGATAGTGCCTATCGCTGTCGCAATCTCATGCTGCTTGATACCGCCAAGTGTGCTGGTCCACCCCCAAGCTTTATGGGCACGGTCAATGGCGGAAAGAACCTAGGAGAACTCGGCCGGCATACGTGGGGTTGCCAGCAGTCTCGCGGTGGAGATGATGATGGAAAGGTTGAAACGCCTCGCAAAAGGCGCTTTGTCGCAAAGCGAGCTCGAAGTCATAAAGCGGGTGTTCGACTTAGCTACGACGCAGAGCTGGTTCGATGACGCTGAATACAGCCGTGAAGGCTTTGCCGTCGCGCTGATCGACCTGTTTCGATGTGGAATAGTCAATCCGACCCAGCTGGAAAAGATCGCGCTGTTCTGGGCATTGAGCGACTTTTCCCAGACAATGTCAAGCACTCAGCGAGCTAAGCTGAGATCGCTCTACGGCGGATGCGAGATAGAGAGAGAGGTTTCCTGTTGAAAGGAGCCTAGCACAGTTGAGGACTAGGCTGACACCATCGGCCAGCAGACGGCCGGCGATCTGCTTCTCAATGACCATGTGACGCAAATCTGGATGGCGGCGTAGTTTCCTCAAGCGCCAGCGTTCCTTGGCGATATCATCGGTAAGCATAGAGAAGTAGCCGCTATATCGCGGAAACTCGCGATCCTAGAACATGTTACGTCTGATCTCGCGATAGATCATTTACCGGTGACGGCCGAGCTGACGGGCCCTCTCGTTAATCGGCGCCTTGCGATCGGCGAGGGTCAATTGCGTATAGCATCGGGACATGCCAAAATCTCCAAAGTGAAGCCATTGAAATCATTGGCATGTCGCACTTGGAAATAGAATGTACCCGGCTACATGGTTTTCGCACGTAAGATGTATTATGGAACATAAGCGCCGTGTATCTACTTCATCTTCAAGGGCAAAGTGTCGCCCGAACAGCAGCACGATCGCGCACGCGCTCGCCACGATCATCTTCTGCATCTTTCCAGAATGGCTTGCTGGCAAGCTGAAGATGATGCGCGTCGAACATGCCAGACCGTGTCGAGAGCGTCGGCCGCCCAGCTTTCCATCATAACGTTTCCCCGGTTGAAGTCGAGGTCTTGCGGTCATACTCCTCTTGATACTGTTCCATGGCCGCGCCGTTCGCCATCGCCCATTGGTAGAGCGCTGCGAAGGGCTCGCGAAGAGACTCGGCCATTGGCGTGATGGAGTACTCGACGCCCACCGGGGCTGTCGGCAAAACATGCCTTCGAACGAGTCCGTTTCTCTCGAGACGCTTGAGCGCATCCGCGAGGGCCTTGTGCGTTATACCGTCGAGACGACGCATGATCTCGTTGAAACGGGACGGTTTCGTGCAGAGTACGCTTAGGATCAGGAGCGACCACTTATTTGCGACTTGCTCGAGCACCGGCCTCGCCCTTCTTGCATCGATCATTGCCTCGTCGATCAACTTCTTTGTCGACTTTTGGGTTCGCCCCGCGGTTGCGGTTCTCGTATCGATAGAACTTGGCACTGATATACTTTCCTATATCTGATTTACACACGGTGCGTATTTCGCACTAGATATAGGAACTATATCTGACTCCCCGTGTTCAATCGCAAGGAGTTCACGATGAGACTCGAAGACAAGATTTCAGTGGTTATTGGTGGTGGAAGCGGTATCGGAGCCGCGATCGCGGCTCGCTTTGCGGCCGAAGGGTCAATTGTCTACGCGACCAGCCGTAAGCCATTCGTGTCCCCTGACCAAGGCCGGATAATCCCGGTCGTTGCAGACGCCGGCCTCGCCTCCGATGTGAAACAGCTATACGACCGGGTTCGCGAGGAACGCGGCGGAATTGACGTCTTGGTCTTGAACGCGGGCATGTCGGAATACGCAGAACTCGGCGGCATCTCGGAAGATCTATACGATCGTATATTCGACCTAAACGTTCGCTCCCTCCTCTTTGCCGCACAGAACGCCTTGGAACTCATCCCTGATAACGGTTCGATCGTGTTGATCGGATCCATAGCCGATGCGATCGGTCCGAAAGGATACGGTGTCTACAGCGCGAGCAAGGCGGCGGTTCGATCGTTCACCCGAACCTGGGCAAACGAACTTGCCCCCAGAGGGATCCGCGTCAATGTTGTTAGCCCTGGACCTACGGACACGGCCATGATGGCGGCGACTACAGACGAAGTTCGCGCGGCACTTACCGGGATGATCCCGCTGGGCCGTCTCGGCAGACCGGATGAAGTGGCGTCGGCGGCGCTCTTCCTCGCAAGCAGCGAAAGCAGCTTCACGACCGGGGCGGAACTGTGCGTGGACGGCGGAGCTACCCAGGTTTGACTGTCCGGGGTCCAAGCCTGCCCTTCCCCTGAAGGCTGGATCTACAAAGCCGCCAGCCGCCGGTCAATCCGAGTTTCGGCTCAGTGTTGATATTGCCTCGAATCGACCCAGTCTGACACTTCACTCCGATCTTACAGAAGCAAAAGACCAATTCTTTCAAAAAGTTGGGAATGCAGCAGGTGATCGTAAAATGTGCAGCTGGGTCATTTTCAGCTGATAATCAACCGGCAATACGCTAAGCGTCGCTCGAGAGATGCCTGTCCTATCGCAGAGCGCTTTGTGCTGTGCAAATCCTGTCGATCAGAGCGTCGAGCTCACCCTTTGGGGGACGATTTTTGGAGAAGCGATGCTTCAAATGCATGATCGGTTCGGCGAGGATCTCTTCCAGGTTCTCGGCGCAGCTGAAGTCACCGGCAACGCGCTTGACCTTCGAATTGTCGAAGATCGCGGTCCAGGCCTTGTCGCCGACCAAAGGGCCTACCCAATCCGGATTATACTTGATCAGCGTATCCGTCGGTACGTGGACGATTTTCGCCTCGACACCCAGCAATCTGGCGATCGCCTTCTGAATATCATCCCATAAATGGGCGCGATCGGAGGTGATGTGGAAGATTTCGCTTAAAGCTGCCTGCTTGCCGAAAAGCCCAACGAAAGGCACTGCGAAATCGACCGAGCGCGTCAATGTCCACGGCGTGTGGCCATCACCCGCGACGATCGTGGGCTCGCCATCCAGCATGCGCCGCGCCATTATATCGCTGTCGCCCATCATGATCGGCAGGCCCGTGCGCACGGTGTGACTGGGGCGAACGATCGTCCAGGCCAGCCCCTTTGACGCCATCAGCAGCTCCTCGCAGGCGATCTTGGCCTGACTGTAGGGCCAGTAGGGATTGATGGCCGGCGTTTTTTCGGTGATGACATAGTGGCGTGCCGGTTTCTCATAAACCGAAGCCGAAGAGATGAAAATGTACTGGCCGCAATTGCCTGCAAACACCTCGATGTCTCGCGCGATCTGATCCGGCGTGAAAGCGATAAACTGGCATATGACGTCATAGTTGGCTCTGGCCAGATTAGCATAGGCAGCCGATCCGAGCTCGCCGGTGATCGAAGTCACGCCAGCAGGCAACGGGTCCCCTCTCAGGCCGCGGTTGTAGACACTGACGCGATGTCCCTCGCCAACAGCACGCTCGACGCAGGGATATGAGATTTGGCCGGTACCGCCAATGAAAAGCACGTTCAAAGCCATATGAAGGACCTCAGCGTCTGATTGGTAGGATCAATGACTACCATTCATACCGCGAAAATGCCCGATCGTCTCCCGCCGATCACCCTCATGATGACCATCACCATCAAAAAATTGGGAAAGGCTTCAGATCGGCAGCATGCCTGCAGCACCTCGGCAGGTCAAAACGTACCTACCAACGTAGACTGAATTTGCCGACCAGGCTTCCGGCCAGCCCGCTCAGCAAGATGCCGAGCGTGTACCATATCGCGATGAATGGAATGCCGTTTTCGACGCAGGCCCAGGAGTAGACCCAGCCGCCGACGCCGCCGGCACAAGCGCCTGCAACGAAACCGGCGAGTGCCGGGCGCGTGGGGGCTGCACGTCTGAGAAACCACATGTTGGCGCAGAAAGCGGGAATGCCGAAAGCCACGATCAGGAAAGGACAAAAGGACGCCGAATATCCGATGATCAAACCCGGATAGGATGAAGCCGGCGACAGCCCGAGTTGAGCGATGGCCAGAAGCGCGACGATGCCGAATGCCACGACCGGAACCCGAGCCATACTCCCAATCGAACCCTCTGGGCGCGCAACCCGTTCAAGGGCCATGATCGTCGCGCTCAGTAGTACGGCAGTATATAAGAACTTCACCCAAAACGCCGCCACCGTCACGTGGTGCAGATGCGGGCGAAAACTGAGCGATATCAGCAGTGCGATGGCCGCGCCGATCACGCCGACAATGATTGTAAGCGCAAGCCTCACTCGCAGCGCATGATGGCGAACCGGAGTGAGATCGCTTACCAGAGCCTCGATCAATTCATCATTTTTCGTCATTGGCAAAACCCAGCTTGCGTCCAATCGCGCGCATCCCTCGGTGAATGCTGACGCGAACCATTGCTTCCGACTGGCCGCTCTCGCTCGCGGCTTCGGCAGTGGTTTTTCCGGCAATCTTTACCTGCCGCAGGAGCTCCCTTTGTTTGGCAGGCAATTGGTCGAGAAGACGGTCGATGTCGAGGTGAGCAAAGAGTGTCTCCTCTCGAAATTCAGCGGCGATCTCGTCTCCCAAAGCAATTTCTACGCCTCTTCTACTGCCATTTACCCTGAAATGGTCGATTAGCTTGTATTTCGCGATTTGGAAAAACCACGCGGTGAACGGCCGTTCCCGATCATAGGTAATGCGCCGGCTATGCACCGCCAAAAGCACCTCCTGGACCAGATCCTCGCCATCACGGTCCGCATTCGATCCAAGCCTCCTTCGATAAAATGCCAGAAGCAGATCTCGCAAAATGACGAGCAAGCGCCTGTACGCAGCCTCATCGCCGTCAAGCGAGAGAAGCATCAAGCCTTTCAGGACCTGTTCCGATACCGATTTCGTCATTCGCGTGCAGTCATTCGTTGATCGGCGCTATTTGTTACATCCCGAACCGGATTTTTTGTCGCCCTTCTTGCGATCACAACGGCGTGATCGCTGTAACGCATTCGCACAAGCGCCGAATGAAGGGGCGGAATTGAGGGACGATCGGTTGTCGCCGGTAGGATGCCATAGCCGCCTTGCCCCATTTCCAAAGCGATCGCCCTACCCGCTCCAGATAGCTGGATGGGCATCATGTCGAAAAGATGCGAGATATGGAGAGCAGAATGTCGCTCACGAAGTTCAAGATCATGGGTATGGTGCTGGCGCTGGGTGCCGCGACCACACTATCCGCACAGGCTGCCGAAAAGGCGCGCGTTCGCGGCGTCGTGGAAAGCCTTAGCGGCGATACGCTGATGGTCAAATCGCGCGAAGGCAAGGACGTGACGATCAAGCTGAAATCCGGCTGGGCCGTCAACGGCATCGTCAACGCCTCCGTGACAGACATCAAGCCTGGGGATTTCGTCGGCATCGCGTCCGTTCCGACCGACAGCGGCATCAACGGGGCGCTCGAGGTACTGATCTTCCCGGCCGCGATGAAAGGCACCGGCGAGGGCGATTACGGCTGGGATCTGAAGCCGAAGAGCTCGATGACCAATGCGACGGTTGCCAGCGCCGTCACCTCTGTCAACGGCCCCACCCTGTCGCTCACCTATAAGGGCGGCGAGAAAAAGATCTCGATCCCGCCGGGCACGCCGGTCGTCACCTTCGGTAAGGCGACGAAGGACGACATCAAGCCCGGCGCAGGAGTCATCATTAACGGCACAACCGATGGAGACAATACGGTTGAATCCGACCGTGTCGTGGTCGGCATAAACGGCGTCATCCCGCCAATGTGACGCATCGATGCCGCCACCACGGGGCTGCCCGGTTGCCGATCGCATCCGGGCAGCTCAATGAGCGGCGATAGCGTTGCAGCATATGATTTCGGACACCGCCTTTTGGCGGCACGTCAGGAGAATTACCCATGACAAGCATCGAGCAGATCGGCACAGCGCCGCCCCCGCCCCCGGCCAAGATCTTCATTCGCCGTCATTCGGCTCTTACGCGGATAACGCACTGGATCAATGTGCTGTGTTTGACCTTGCTGCTGATGAGTGGCATGCAGATCTTCAATGCCGATCCACAATTACATTGGGGAAACTACGGAGCTGTTGAAGATCCGTCATGGTTCGAAATCGCCAGCAATCAGGATGGCGACAACATCACCGGAACAGTGCGCATCGGCCGTCTCTCGATCACCACAACCGGCATACTCGGTGCCTCCACGGCCGACGGCGAAATGATGCCGCGCGCATTTCCGGCCTGGGCAACCATACCGAGCTACCAGGATCTTGCGGCTGGCCGACGCTGGCATTTCTTCTTCGCCTGGCTGTTTGTCATCAATGGGCTCGTTTACATGACCTACAGCCTCATCGGCGGTCATTTCCGCCGCGATCTGGCGCCGACGATTCAAGACATCAAGCCCGGGAACATCTGGCATGAAATCAAGGATCATGCCCGATTGCGCTTCCCGCAGGGGGAAAAGGCGCGGCACTATAATGCGTTGCAAAAGCTGACCTATCTCATCGTAATCTTCATCCTGCTGCCGCTGATGATCGGTTCAGGATTGACCATGTCACCGGCGATAGACGCCGGTTACCCCTTCCTGCTCGATATTTTGGGTGGTCGCCAATCGGCCCGCTCCATTCATTTCATCACCGCCTGGAGCCTGGTGGCCTTCGTCGTCGTGCATATCGCGATGGTCATTCTCTCCGGGCTTTGGAACAACATGCGTTCGATGGTGACCGGCCGCTACGCTATCATCAACGAGGAGGCCGACCGATGAGCTCCATCTTCACCCGGCGCCGTTTTCTCATTGGCTCGGCCGCCAGTCTGGGCGCCGTGGGCCTGACGGGATGCGATGACATTTCTCAGAACCAGCACGTTCAGAAGGTGCTCGCTCTGGCTGAACGGCTGACCATGGGCACACAGCGGCTCATAGTTTCGCCGCAGACGCTTGCTCGAGAATATACCGACGCAGATATTTCACCGAGCTTTCATCCGAATGGATCAATTCAGCCAAACAGCGCCGAATATATCCAGATGGTCGAAACTCAATTTGCCGAGTGGCGGCTCAAGATCGATGGCATGGTCAATAGGCCGATGGAATTTTCGTTGGCCGACCTAAAGAAGCTGCCTTCTCGCACCCAGATCACCCGCCACGACTGTGTCGAAGGCTGGAGCGCCATCGGGAAATGGCAGGGCGTTCCTCTCGGGCTTATCCTGCAGACTGCGGGTTTGAGGCCAGGCGCTCGCTACGCCGTCTTTTATTGCGCAGATGAACTGGAACAAACACTCGATGGCAGCGGTCGCTACTACGAGAGTATTGACCTCATCGACGCCTTTCATCCGCAGTCGATCCTCGCCTATTCCCTTAACGGGAAGGATCTGGAAGTCGAACACGGCGCTCCCTTGCGGCTGCGCGTCGAGCGTCATCTTGGTTACAAACACGCCAAATACGTCATGCGCATCGAAATCCGTGACCGGTTTGATGATTTGTGGGGTGGTAACGGCGGGTTCTGGGAAGATCGTGGCTACGAATGGTATGCCGGTATCTGAGATGTCGTAGCAGACGTCAATAATCAGGCACGGCGATCGTAGACGATATCAGTGACATAGGCCGACGATACGTCCACGGATCGAGAACCTCGAAACCGTTGTGCTGCCCATTCCGCTATAATCTGCGCCGTCATGTCGTATCCTGCTGCGGAAATGGTAACGGCTACCGCTCGCATTTCAAATCACTCCGCTACTAAATGGAGAGCTTGATCGCATCGACGTTTTCTAGCGAAATTGACGAAGCCGCATCATGGGATGGAGGTGTTGCGAGCCCGACCCACATCTACCACAGCGACGCTTCAATCGGCGGGCCGGCGCAAAGATGCAACGTCGACCCGCTTGTCAGATGCGAAGATGGTACGAGGGCCTTCTTCTCTATGACGCCATGCGATGGCAACTGTCCGCACAGCGGCGGCAGGCTTTAACGCAATCCTGCATGTCACCGATCCGTTCGCAATCATCCGCGCATTGAGCGCAGATCTCCGCGCATTCACGACAGACGTGGCGATGATGTTGAGAGCCTATCAGCATGAAATGCGCGGCCGTCCGGCATATCTCGCTACAGGCCATCATGAGCTTGAAATGCGGCGGACTGGTGTGCTCTCCTCCAGCCTGGAGACAGTGTCCCATCGCAGTGGACAGGCATTCGCCGTAGCACGCGAGGCAGTCTTCGATGCAGCTCTTCATTTCGGCTGAAACGTGGTGCATTGGCATCCTCCTTACTTGGCTTCGCTGTGGAGCAAGCCGCTCATCTGTTTGATTTCCTTCGTCTGATCGTTAATGATCTTGCGAGCCTTTTGCCGCGCCAGTTTATTATGGCCGTACTTGAGTTCGACCTGCGACATGCTGATCGCACCCATGTGGTGAGCGATCATGCCGCAAAGGAAGGACACGTCCGCATCCTTCTTCATCATTCCCTGCATCATGTTGGAATTCATGCTCTTCATTCCGTCCATGGCCGCTTTCTGGTAGTCGGTCATGTCGCCAGGCATTTGCATGCCCGCCGACGACATCTGCATCTCCTCGGATTTACACGTCTCCGGATAGGCGATCTGCGCCGCTGCGCCGGCAGGTTTCAGCGCGAAGGCTGCCATGGTGATGACCGCTGCAAATGCGATCTTCCTGGTGATATTCATGTCGATCTCCTTCTGATTTGGTTCGATTCTCTTAACCAAACGAAGATCGAGGCGGCGGATCCAACGCCCTGATAAGGAGGAGAGGACTCGGCTGGATCGTTCGGGCCACGAGATTGTCGGCTTCCCTGATGAGTAGTCCGCCTGCAAAGTAATCAGGAACTAGCGCACAACAATGCGCGACGGAACAACAACACGGCCGCGGTGTGCCTTCTGTCTGAACCTCACGCGGACCGCTCCGTTCGATCATGTAGCCAGCACTAGTCTCTTCAGGACATGCATGGCTCAGCCGCCACCTTTAAGAAGATAGCGGCGGCCATGGCGACGATTCTGAGACAGTGCGAGATTCTTCGAAACGGCATCATGGCGGGTGTTCCCTTTTCCCCGCCGAACGATATCGCCACAAAAATGTTCCGACTGCGCCGCGGAATGCGCGAGACCATGATCGCCAAACTGCGGAGGAGTTCACAAACGCTGAAGTTGGATGTGGTTTGCCGCTTATCACAAGGGCGCTATGCGCCATGTCACATTCAAGTCCGTGTCGGCCAAGACTTGACAATGTACTTGCCTGGTTTAGCCAAAAGGGCCTCTTTCGGAGGCCCTCTCGGCATTATTCAACGATGCGAACAATCTTACGCGTCTTCGGTTGGACGATGACGCGTTCATGGTTCACGACAGCGTAGCCATATGTCGGGTTGTCCGGAACCGGTGTGATGGCAACGGTCTCTGGGAGAGTTCGACCGACGACAATCTGGTCCTGCACGACAGTCTCGGTTGGAGGCAGTGGTTGCTCCTGAACATAGGTGATCACTTTTTGTGGCGGCGGATCGATCGCGGTACCGGCAATCGCTCCGGCAACACCGCCAACTGCAGCACCGACAGGACCCCCTACAACCGCTCCAGTGGCCGCGCCGCCCGCGGCTCCAGTGACCGTGGAAGACTGCGCCAAGGCTGAACCAGCGAGAAGGCCAAAGGCGGCAACCGCTGAAACGATGAGTCTCGTTCTCATAGCATTCTCCTTTGCATTTTAGTTCTTGTGAACTGAAAGGAAAATTGCACAGCCATCAGAATGTTCCTCTTTGGCTACCATCTGCAGCCATCACGAGTTCACCTCATGCGACAAACTTCGTGAGCGGCGAGGGTTGCGAAAAATGCGCCGGGCTGGCCGTGATACTTGCCGATGACTTCTGTCACCGAACGTTGGCCGCGGCGAACGCATGCATCCCGATGAGTGTGGGAGAAACGCAAGGCAAGCAACGTGTCGGGATCGTAGCCGTACTCGTCATTCAGTCCAGCGCCATCCTTCACCATTCTCGCTAGGGTCGCCCTTTCCAACCTAAGGGTCTAGCCTCCTCCGATCGCTTCATTCGCCAAGATAACGCTCGCTCGGAAACAGCCATGGAACTTGGTGCACGACGAACGTCCGCCAGCGTACGCAAAATCATCCCCAACATCAGGGTGCTATAGAATCATGATCCGCCCACAAAGCTAAGGGCAGGCCGGCGAGGACCCAATTCCCATGCTCGATCTTTCGCGAGAGCCATGCTCGACCTAGAACGTTTAATGACAACGAACCGGCTTCTCGCTCGCCTGCCCGCAGATGAATTTCGCAACATCGGCAAGCAGTTGGAGCAGATCGATCTCGAGCGCGGCTTCAACATTGCCGGAGCCGATTGCCTGATCGACGATGTCTATTTCCTTTCGAGTGGAATTAGCTCCGTCGTTGCCATTTCGCCTGACGGCCAGCGCGCCGAAGCCGGCATGGTGGGGCGCGAAGGTTTTTTGCCGATGCCGGCCGGCGTCGGTGGGACGATCAGCATCCACGAGGTCTTCATGCAAATGGACGGTCAGGGCGTACGGTTGCCGCTGCATGCGCTCCTTGCAGCATTGCCGGAAAATCCGGTTTTCTCCAACCTTTTGGCGCGTTTCATTCAGACCTTTGCGACACAGATTTCCTATACGGCCCTTTGCAACGCAAACTATCAGGTAGACGAACGGCTCGCCCGCTGGCTGCTCATGTGCCATGACCGGGTGGATGGCGACGAGATTGCTTTAACACATGACTTCATCGCCGCGATGCTGAGTGTCAGAAGGCCGAGCATCACGACGGCCCTGCACGTTCTTGAGGGAAGGAAGCTCATCAGGGCCGAGCGTGGCCGCATTACGATCCGCGACAGAAGAGGACTAGAAGAATTTACTGGCGGCTCCTATGGCAAGCCGGAAGAGGAATATCGTCGCCTTATCGGTGATTTCTGACGGAGCGCTATTTCAAATGGTCGCGAACGACCGCATGAAATGAAACCGAGAACTGCAGCTTACCGGTCTCGTCGTGAACCTCGATATGCTCATCGGGGACCATCTGGCCATTCTTGATCCGCGCGGCGACGAGTTCCCGCACTGCCTTTATTGCACTCGAACGCGCATCATCGATGGTGGCAAATTCATCGCCTTCGCCATCGCGGACGGTTTCGCCATTTCGGCGAATATGAAAGAAGTAGCGTGTCATGCAGGCTCCTTCAGCACTTGTCCACCGCCAGCACCACTGGCGCCATTGCCGCCGCGATCAAAAGAGATCCTTCATCAAACGCCGATATTCCTCTTCCGGCTTGCCGTAAGCGTCATGGGCAAACTCCTCGAGAGCGGCTCGATTTCGAATGGTGATGCTGCCGCGCTCCGCTGTGATGAAGCGATTGCCTTCGAGAATATGCAGCGAGGTGGTGACGCTTGGTCGCCGCACCGCAAGCATTAGGGATATGAATTCATGCGTCAGCGCTATCTCGTTGCCCGATACTCGGTCGTGGCACATCAGCAGCCATCGCGCCAATCTCTCGTTCACGTCATGAAGAGCGTTGGAAATAGCGGTGTAGGCCAATTGGACGGCGAAGGCCTCGATGGAACGGATTATAAGTTTGTTGAAATTTCGATTCCGATCCATGAAATGACGAAACGATCCATAGTTCATCCGATAGGATTCCGCTTCGAGCTGCACAATAACATCATGAGCATTAAATTCGGTGCCAGCAACGGCCGATGTCGGCACATAGCCATCAAAGCCGAACACGCCCGCCTCGGCGCGGCGGCCTTCCGGTGTCACGGCGACGATTGATCCGATGCCGGATGTCAGAAAATAAACATAGTCGATCGACTGGCCGGCTTTTCCGATGAGCGTGCCGCGCGGAAGCGCCACATATTCAAGCTCTTGCGCAATCTGTTCATAATCCGCCGACGGAAGAACGGAGAGCAGTTTGTTTTGCATATTGGACTGGTGGGGGGCTGGCATGACAGCGCTTCCTCCTGGTTAGGCAAGAGCATGGCATGCACGCCTTGCCGTCTGAGCTGCAGCCGGGCAACATGAAAGAAGCTACTCTTCTTGGAGCTGCGTCACAAGGAATGTACGCTAGCAGACAGAAGAGCGGATTTTGTGGCAAAGCTCGCAATTTGGCCTATTTTACACTACGCGGTCGCTCGTTGGATGACGCCTATAAGCCAGTAGCTATTACCGTCCCTGAAATGCGGCAGCGCCCTTCGGCTGAAGAGCTGAAGGCTTTACTTAAATGATATCGACTCAGGAATGCGGAGCACAAATATCATCTGCGAGATAAAATCTCGCTGGCATGACTTCTACATAGGCGCCACAGGAGCATCGGCAACGGCATGTGACCTTTTCTGCCGAAAAATGGGAGGTGGAGATGCCTGGGAAGACTGATCGGTCCACGCCGTCAACAGATACCCCTTATAGAGCACCAAGAATATCCATATCGATACCCTCCGCTGTTGCGACTCCACGGGGCGGCGGCGATACTCCCTCAGCTCAAGCTCTGCTTGCAGCCATCGTCGAAAGTTCGGATGACGCGATCGTCAGCAAATCCCTTGATGGCTTCATTACCAGTTGGAACAGCGGCGCCGAACGGCTTTTCGGCTTCAGCGCAGAAGAGGCGGTCGGACAGCATATCACCATCATCATCCCGGAAGATCGCCGGCATGAAGAAGACACGATTCTCGCCAGCATCCGCGAGGGAAAGCGAATAGAGCACTATGAGACCGTCCGTCGCCACAAGGATGGAAGTCCGCTCGACATCTCCCTGACGGTTTCGCCCGTTCGCGACAGCAGCGGCGCCATTGTCGGTGCATCAAAAATCGCGCGCGACATTTCCGAACGCAAGCATGCGGCCCAACGCCAGATGCTGTTGCTGCGGGAAATGAGCCACCGCATCAAGAATATCTTCGCCATCATGAGTGCGGTCATTGGAGTAAGCGAGCGCACGGCAACAACCGTCAAGGAACTAACGAGCGACATCCGTGCAAGGGTAAATACCTTGGCGATCGCCTATGAACTGACGCTGCCAGACATCGGCCTCACCGCCGTTCAGTTTCGCGAGACGTCGCTATTTACACTCGTTAAAGCCCTTTTCGCCGCCCACCAAGGCGCCGACATCGAACGGGCCTCCATTCGCGGCCAGGATGTGCCAGTCTGCGGAACGACGCTGACATCGCTCGCGCTTCTGCTCCACGAATTCTCAACGAATGCAGTGAAATACGGCGCGCTCTCCGCGCCGGCGGGCCGTATTGAGATCGAAGTGCGGTACGATCCGGATTTTGTTTTGACCTGGACTGAAATAGGTGGTCCATCGGTCAACCAACCCGAGGGGCCGGGCGGCTTCGGCTCCCAGCTCGAGCGCGCGACGATTGCATCCCTCCAAGGTGCAATCAGTCGTGATTGGGATCCGGCGGGATTGAAGATTACACTGCGAATTCCAGCCGATGTTCTTCCCCGAACGAGACCGCCGGAAGAGGCTTGAACCGCCCGTTGATCAGCTTCCTAGAGCGGTTCAGCTTTTCGCGGAATCCCTGAACCGCCCTATCTTTTCACGCAATTGCGGGCGAAAGACCGCTACACACTTTTCCTGTAATTGCTCTAGAGGCGGTGCGCGCGATTGCGCTCGCGCTCGGCCAGGATCTGTTCCGACGTGTAAGGAGGTGCCGATTCGTCAAAGCCGGTCCATCCTTGCTCCACATAGCTCGCGCGCCGTTGTGCAATGTCGACCGGACGAGACGCGGCAAGGATCGATTGAGCCTGCGCTACGCGACTGTCTTCGACATGAGCAGCGACCAGCGATCCGCCGCGACGAATACCCTCTGCATAGAAATGCGCATCCTCTTCGGGAATGCCTTCCGTGATCATCGCGCCAATAATCCCCCCCACCGCTCCACCGGCCACAGCGCCCGCTATTGCACCGGCGGCCGTCGCAGCAAGCCAACCGGCTGCAACGACCGGTCCCACTCCGGGGATGGCGATCATGCCGAGGCCGGCGAGCAGGCCCCCGGCGCCACCTGCAACGGCACCGATGCCCGCACCGGTGCCGGCGCCTTCCGCGCCGTAGCTGCCTTGCCCTTCGACATCGACGCCATCGGCCTTGTTCGTGATGATGCTGATCTCGTCAGACGCGACACCGGCATCCTCAAGGGCCTTTACGGCCGTGCGGGCATTATCATAGCTGTCATAAAGTCCAGTAACCGTTTGCATTGGATGCTTCTCGCTTTGTTGTGGGTTATTTCGCCATTGTCACGTTACCCTGGAAATCCAGGGAGATGCCGACTGGTCTGCCATCCTTGTCGGCGCTTGCACGCCAGACGCCCTGGCTATCGAGCTTCAGATCACGAATATTCCTGTATCCGGCGTTTTCGAAGCGCGATTTCGCCTGCTTCTGACTGAAGCTGTTTTTGCCGGCGATCGGAGCCCCGGGATTGCGGTCAGTGTTGACGGCGGGCGTTGTCTGCGATGTGGTTGGTTTCTCACTTTGCGCGAACGATCCCGTCGCAAAAGCCATCGCGACAAATGTGATGCTGATAAGCTTGTTCATGTTCAAACCTTTCGTTACTGCCGATGCGAACCACGCGAAGGGCCCATTGTTCCCGCAATTCAGTGGGAGATGGATTTCAGGCAAAGAGCGGCGCGATTGCTCCTCGCGATGCACGGCGGGGTTGAAATAATCTGATTGCAACAACTGGCGACCAGCGGCTCGCCCGTATATAGTCAGGTTCCCTCATCCTTGAGAGCCAGGTACGTGATCTCCATTGTCAGAGTGAGCCGCACTACCGGAATCTTGTCACTCCTGGCGACTTCGACAGCAAGGCATTCGCCGTTCTTGTTCGGGATACCATCCAACGCCATCTCCGCCAGTATTCGCTTCGCCTCATCAACGGCTGATATGAGATCCGGGAGATCTTGGCCTTCGTCATCATCAAGCACTGTCTCGCGATCTTTCGTTGCGAAATAAAAGTTCGTCATGTTCGACCTCAGGCGGTGCGCTGCCAGGGGGCAACGCACCGAAGAAGAAGTGCCGGCTGTAGTCCTATGCCGCCTTTTTGGCTTTTGCATTGGCCGCTGTTTCCGCCAGCTTCGTCAACTTCTGATCCGTCGCCTTTTCTTCCGCGAGCGTCTGCTGGAGAAGAGGTACCGCATCCTTCAGGCCGAGCTGCTTGGCCCATTCGATCAAAGTGCCATAGCGGGCGATCTCGTAATGCTCGACGGCCTGCGCCGAGGAGATCAGACCTGCATCGAGTGCCGGAGTTCCCTTGAACTCTTCGATGATTTCGTCAGCTTCCGCGATGATGCCCTGGATCGCTTCGCAGGTCTTGCCGCGCGCTGGCTTTCCAAGGAGCTCGAATACCTGTTCCAGGCGTTCGACGTGACCTTGGGTCTCATCGCGATGGTGGAGAAAGCCGTCCTTGCCTTCCTGCGCTTGCGCTGCGCGCGCCATCTTCGGCAGGGCCTTGAGGATTTGCTTTTCCGCGTAATAGATGTCTTTCAGCGTTTCCAGAAAGAGGTCGTTGAGTGTCTTTTCGGATGCCATGGATGTCCTCCATCGAATAAGGATTGAAAGGAAGTCCGCCATGCGGACCTCCCTAGCGAGCTCTATCAGGAATTCTTGTGGCTTTGCTGGCCAGCCTTCACATGCTGTTCGTGGCTACCGCCACGGGTGCCGCCCGACTGCTCGTTACGAGACGAAGCGTGCTTCGTGTTGGTATCCTTGTCGGCGTTCTTGTGGCTCTGCTGGCCGGCTTTGACGTGCTGTTCGTGGGACCCACCTTGGGAAGCCATGATGTTTCTCCTCTTGTTTGATTGCGAGACCTTCATTGGTCTCGCGGCTTCAAACAGGCTTTGGACATGTTGGTTCCCAGCAGCGATCAAAAAAACGCAGTTGCCGCCATTCCTATCACGGCAACGAACATCGCTAGACACGCCGCCCAGCCGACAGCACGCAGGCCCTTGCCGATGACGAACTGTTTCATGACATCGCGATTGGAAGCGATCAGCATGAGGATCACCATGACGGGAACGGCGACCACGCCGTTGATCACCGCACTCCAGAACAAGGCCTTCATCGGCGGGATGGGGGTGAAGTTCAAAAGCATGCCAACGATAGTCGCCAGACCGACGGTCGTGTAGAAAGCCTTGGCCTCGCTGGGGTCGCGAGATAGGCCGACCTTCCAACGAGCCGCCTCGCCAATCGCATACGCAGCTGAACCTGCAAGAACGGGCACTGCCAAAAGACCGGTCCCCATAATGCCTATTGCAAAGATGATCTTGGCAAACGGTCCGGCCAGTGGTTCGATCGCTTTCGCCGCGTCGACGGAGCTTTCGATATTCGTTGAGCCTGCTGTGTTAAGGGTCGCGGCGGTCGTCGTGATGATCGCGAGTGCGACGATATTGGAAGCGGCCATGCCAACGAGCGTATCCAGTGTGATCCGTGTATTTGCCTTCTCCGCCTCCGCCGGATGCTTGACGAGAGGTTCTTCACGAGGCTTCTCCTTGAGGTCCTCGGCTTCTTGAGATGCTTGCCAGAAGAAGAGATAGGGGCTGATGGTGGTTCCGAAGATCGCGACGATCATTGACCAGTAATTCGGATCCGCCTTGATGGTTGGGAGCAGGAGACCGCGGCTAAAGGCCAACCAGTCGACACGCACCACAAAGAGGGTCGCAATGTATGACAAGAGCGCCAGGCTCAACCATTTCAGGACGGCGACGTAACGTTTATACTTCAGGAGGACCTGGAGAAGGATGCAGATCACACCGAAAGCCGCGACGTAAATGAGCGAATTGCCATTCAACAGCAAATGTGCCGCATCCCCCATCGCGCCGAGATCGGCGCCGAGATTGATGACATTGGCAATCAGGAGCGGAACGGTGACACTGACGCCCACCCAGCGCGGATAACATTTCGCCATGCTGCCCGCCAAACCTCGGCCCGTCGTTCGGCCGATGCGGGCACTGATCATCTGCACCGCCACCATTAGCGGATAGGTGAACACCAGCGTCCAACTCGCGACGTAGCCGAACTGCGCTCCGGCCTGTGAGTAAGTCGCGATCCCGCTTGGGTCGTCGTCCGAGGCGCCGGTGACCAAGCCTGGTCCCAGGATTTCCAACAGACGTGGTTTTGAAGGTTCGACGACAGAGCTTTTGTCGTCCATCTGATAGCCGCTCATGACTGCCTCCTGCAGAACCGGACCGCGCATCTTGTCGGTCGCGGTGCGAACAAACCGTGCTTATTGATCATTTGTTCCCGGACACGCAGCCCGCGCTAAAGCAATCCAATTTCAAAAGCTTGGAAGGGGCGGCACGATCAATTCCTGCTTGCTCTTCGCAATATCTTCTCCGCGCGGGAACCTTCTGCATCCAGATCGATTTGATCTACAACGCAACTAAGGAGACCGCGCATATGGAAAAGCAACGGCGCTTCGAGCGACGTCGACCGTTAAGAGGCTCAGCATATACGCTCACCGATTTTCAGAAAAAGTATGACCTCGACGACCGCAGCGCCGAAGATCTCTTCATCCGCTTCGGTCCATCCTCGATCGAACTTGACCTGCTGATGGCCGCAAAAGGGCGGAAGCCGTCTTTTGACGAGCTAACGAAAGAAATGCCGCAACAATAGATAAGGACCGGGCGGAAAATCCTCCGTCAGGATGCCTTGAGGAAGTGCAGCAGCGCGCGTGCAAGATGCATGGGGTTCTCCTCCGCTACATGGTGTCCGCTCTCGATGCCATGACCCGAGACATTGGTCGCCCACGATCGCCAAATTTTTCTCGGATCGCCGAAGAAATACTCGAGATCGTCACGTGTCGACCATAAGCAAAGCAACGGGCATGCAATTTTTTTTCCGGCTTTGCGATCCTGCCATTCGTCTTCGCGATCGACTGTCAAGCCAGCCCTATAATCTTCGATCATTCCATGAACGACGGCCGGATCATGGATCGCCGCCATGAGATCCTGATAGGCTTCCTCCCCCATGAACTCAGGTGTGATCGCCTTGTACCAGCCTCTTGGATCGGCATTGATCGCCTGTTCCGGTTTGTCTGGTTGAGCAAAGAAGAACCAGTGATACCAATCGCGCGCGAACCGCCAATCCATCCGTTCGAGATGTTCGATAATGGGGATACTGTCGATCACGACGAGTTTCGTGATGATCTCGGGATAATCCATGGCGAGCCTGAAAGCGACGTAGCTTCCACGATCATGGCCCGCGACGGCAAAGCTGCGATGGCCCAATAGCTGCATCAAGCTGACGCAATCGAGCGCCTTTGCCCGCTTTGCCGAGTGCCGGCTATCGTCTGTGTCAGGTGGTTGAAAGGATTTCCCGAACCCTCGGAGATCGGGACAGACGACGGTGAAATGCGGCGACAGCAAGTCCGCCACCTGGCCCCACGTCATGTGCGTTCGCGGATGCCCGTGGAGCAGAAGCAGGGGCGGCCCATTGCCTCCATACCGAACCCGTAAACTGCCAGGTCCGACATTCACGGTCTCGACTGCCATACCGTCAAACAATTCTCGCCTCCCATGCTCAGTCCGCCGATCACCTCATCCAAGAGGATGCGGACTCCCGTTTAAAGGCTGACATCCCTCGCCGCCCGTCTTTGAAGCCACCGCAATACGCGGATCTCCTCCATGTCCATCCAATTTAAAAGCCGCTCACTGCGTGTTTGAATCTTAAGCACATCACCGAGGCGCTCATTCCGGAAATCCTCGAAGACCGCGGGATGAATATAGGATGTCTTACAAACCGCGCGCGTATTGACGAGCATTGCTGCGACAGCATCGACCACCTGATTAAGCTGCCGCGTGATCGCGCTTTCCGACGATTCGACCTTGAGAGGAGCCAGCGCCGAGACTGCCAAACAGGTCGCGCCCCACGTCCTGAATTGGCGCGAGGTGAAATCACTTCCCATGGTTTCCCTGATATACGTATTGACATCTTGCGACGAAATCTGGCGACAACCACCGTCATCGCAGACATACTGAAAAAGTTGCTGACCTGGCAGTTCCTGCAAACGTCGCACGACATTGGCGATACGCCGGTCGCTATGAACCAGATTCCATTCTTTACCTGATTTTCCCTTGAAGCGGAATTTGACCGTCCCGCCCTCCACCCGGACATGACGGCTCTTCAACGTCGTCACTCCATAGGACTGGTTCTCTTCGGCATAGGCGGTGTTGCCGATGCGAATATAGAGGTTATCGAGTATCCAGATCACCGTGGCCAAAGCCTTTTCCATCGTCAAGCCGCGCGAGCGCAGATCGACGTCGACGCGCTGGCGAATTTCGGGAAGGGTATCGCCGAAATCGGCGAGACGATCGAACTTCGCGCGGGCACGCTCGGACTGCCATTCCGGATGATAGCGATATTGTTTGCGGCCCCGGGCATCGAAACCGACAGCCTGAAGATGAGACAACGGATCGGTTGAGATCACAACATCCGTATAGGCGGGAGGAATGGCCAAGGCATTCAGGCGAGCGATCTCATCTCGATCCCTAATCCTTATTCCGTTTGGAAGGTAATAGACGAATCCGTTCCTTCCGGGCTTTCGGGTGATGCCGTCTTCGAGATTGCCAATGTAGATCAGTCCGGAATGGAGCTTTGCTTCGGCAGCCGCGGCAGCGGCTTCGACTTTGGCGACTATCTGGTTCATGGGCCGTTAACTCCCATCCGGCGTCGCGGTTCCCGGAGCGCCTTATGTCGTGACGGGAAACTGCATCGATCCCGGAGAAAATCCATCAAACGGGTGAGTGATCATCTGGAACAAACAATGTCGACCGCCGTTGCAATAGGCGTGAGTTTCACGTTTGGAGGATATTCAACATGGGTCGAGGTATTCTGCTCTGGCTTCTCGGCATCCCGCTGCCAATCGTCATTCTTCTCGTTCTCTTCACGCGATAGGAGGTGCGGATGTCCTCTGTCGAAGAAGTACCCGCGGGAACCGTCCCAGTCGAGTCGTCCAAGCCGGCCATCG
The DNA here is from genome assembly GCF_009176305.1 of Martinezella dioscoreae. Lineage (GTDB taxonomy): Bacteria > Pseudomonadota > Alphaproteobacteria > Rhizobiales > Rhizobiaceae > Rhizobium > Rhizobium dioscoreae. The sequence continues at coordinate 577,339 of NZ_BLAJ01000004.1, forward strand.
TCTGGGGCCCGATCATCGGTGGCGCGCTCGCAGCGACCGGCATTGCTCTTATCCTTCTCCTCCTCGGATCCGGGGTCGGCTTGACGATGGTTTCACCGTGGTCCAGCCAAACCAGCTCAGCGGCGACGGTCGGTATAACCGCCGCGATCTGGCTGATAGTGGTTCAATGGCTATCGTCCGCGATCGGCGGTTACATCACTGGCAGGCTGCGTACGAAATGGGTGGAGATACACTCCGATGAGGTCTTTTTCCGTGACACGGCGCATGGATTTCTAAGTTGGGCGCTGGCAACAGTGTTCGTGGCTGGATTTCTAGCGTCTTCGCTAACATCGCTGGCGGGCGCGTCAGTCGATGCCGCGGGTAAGGTCGCGCAGACCGCGGCGGATGTTAGTGCCTCTCCTGCACCAGCGACGAAGACGGACGCGACAGCTTACTTTACCGACGCCCTGCTTCGGCCCGCAAAGGTTTCAGACCGTGCCCAATCCGATGATCGCGCAGCAGCGGCAGAAATCTCACGCATCCTCCTGCAAGGGGCGGCCAGTGGAGAAATTCCCGATAGCGATAAGTCCTATATGGCAGCAATTATCTCCGCGCGTGCTGGCCTTTCTGAGGCCGATGCGCGCAACCGCGTCGATACCGTGCTTAAACAGATCGATGACGCGAAGTCAGCTGCGAAAGAAGCGGCTGACAAGGCTAGGAAGGCGGGCGCGACGACCGCACTGGTCGGTTCTCTTTCGCTCCTGGTGGGCGCTTTCATCGCCTCCGCAGCTTCGGCCCTCGGCGGCCGGCAGCGTGACGAAGAAGAAGACCTGGTCGTTACAACCCGCGGCCGGGTCTCTGAAGTAAAACGGTAAGTTAACACGTACCTAATGAACAAGGTTCATTACGGTCAAACAAGTCGATCGCCACGAACGGAGCCTGAGATGCCCAAACGGAACGATTCTCCTGCAGTTCAATCCCTCTCGAACGAACGCGAGGAGCAGCAGCAGCAAGCAACGCAAAACGAACTCGAAAGGGGCCTTGAGGACACATTCCCGGCGTCCGATCCTGTTTCTGCGACCCATACAGCAGTCTTACCGAAGCATGCCTCCTCAGAAGCCTCCGAAAGAGGCAGGGCGCGGCATCATGTTGATGCATTTGAAGACAGACTTCCTATCACTTCAGACAGGCACGTAACGACAGGCGACGGAGCCGGTGACAAAGGTGCCGCAAAAACCGAGGTTCGTGCGCTTTACCGAGCAGCGCGCCAAGCGAGTCGAACTGATCCGGCGCCAACTGCGCGTGACGCTTCCGTCCCTTTGCCAGATGGCGCCGGTCTGCTAAGCGAGTTCAAGCATAGGATTCGCGAGCGACCGATCGCGACAATAGTTGCGGCCGCGGTGATAGGGTTTGCGTGTGGCATGACACGCTAACCAATTCGATCATCAATAACGCCGCCGAGATACCGGTGGATTGAGGATGACGCGCAATAACTGAGGTGCCTCAGGTGAATGGGTCTGGCTGGAAGAAGTAAGTGCCATCAATGTCGCCAAGCTGATTAGGGATTTGCTCGATCCTATCACCGGCACTCCGGTGTTCGTCGACGTTGGGCAAGGACTGTTGCGGTAGCAGAGTCTTATTTGCCACAAGGGAGAGTACCAGATGAATCAGAATGACAGCCTCGAGGATACAGCTAAACTCGAAACCCATCACCAGGCAGAGATCGGCCCTCGCGAGAAGCTCCAGCTGCGATTGCTGGAGCTACGAACCGAAATTGCAATCGTACGAATTCGACTGCTGACGATTAAATATCGGGCAAGGAATGTCGCCTGGAGTGGAATCCGATTGGTTGATGCCTCTGCGCATGACCAACTTGGAGCTTATCCATGGCTGAAGTTATCCGCAGCATCACTGGCGGCCTTCATAACAGGGCGCGTCCTTCGACGGCTACCTCTCAGCCTCATGATGATCGCGGCAAGACCGCTCCTTGCGACAGCCGTTGGGTCTGCTTCGAGGCATATCCGCTAAGCGGATTAGCGCCTACATTACCGATCGTCTCATTTCGCTTTCGGATCATTCGTAGATGAATTGACAATTACAAAGCCCGCCATTGCGATCGAAACAAGACCAAAGTCACAATCGAATATATCTTGTGAAGACAACTCGCGAAGCAGATTCCCCATATTTTCAAGTCAGCGAATAATGCTGATTTACCACCAAGAACAAGGCGATTCTGCGGCGATTCCTATCGTCTTTCTAGCTGCAAATACGATGATGCGATGTCTTTTGTGAACACTGCACTGATATCAAACCTAGATGGGAAAACATGCTGGGTCGTGATCGGAAAGGACAAGCTCTCTGTAATTATCCGAACATAGTTTTGTCTGCTTGCGTACGGAAAATATGAAAGGGGAACAAGCTAGGCGAGTAAGCATTGCAGATTTATCCAGGAGGATAAATCAAATGCTCATAACCGCATGTTCTACATTGCAGGACGAAGTTGTCGCCCTGCTGCCAGCCTTGCGCAACTTTGCCCGACGGTTCGTTTTTAGCGAGACCGATGTCGACGACCTCACGCAGGAGACTGTCGGCAAAATGCTTGCCCATCTCGATAGCTTCACTCCGGGAACCAAGCTCAGGAGCTGGGCATTCACCATTATGCGAAACACCTACATGACCGAATACAAGCGCCAAAAACGGGTCCAGCTTCGTAATAGTGATGATGGACTTTTCGAAATTCCAGTAGCAGGCCGCCAGCAGCTCTGCATTTATACGGCCGACGTCCGTTCTGCCTTAGCTCGCCTTCCCACATATCAACGAGACGCACTTCTTATGATTGTCGATGGTTTGTCATATGACGATGCGGCGAGACTTTCCGGGTGCGAGATCGGGACGATTAAAAGCCGCGTGTCACGCGCACGCGCGACCTTGGTTAAAATCCTCGGCGAGAATTCGATACGTAGTGCCGCCTCGATCCAGTAAGATCCTTTGTGACCTGCGCGCGAATGGAGCTTGGTTTCACCTCCGGAGACTGAGAGAACCGAGCGCGATGTCTGGACAGTCCGTCGTGTCGACGACAGCACATTTGCTGGATGGTTCCGCCTGTCTCTAGAAAGGAGGGGGCAGAGATTGGCTATGGGCTACGACCAGGCGCATGAGGCAAGGAATATGCTTCCTGATATGCAGGCAAATGACATCGCATCCCCTTGGCATCGAAAAACGACGGGCTGCTGGAGTGCTTGTTGAGAATCTCTGGGGCGATCGCGGTCCAGCCGCCCTTCCCATCATCGGCCCGACATGCGGCACGAACCTCGTTGCTCGCGTAATCGTCAAGCGCCTGCACCTTACCAGGGCCCTTGTCCAAGGTGGCTCCCGCAAACGCATCTCTTATGGCGGCTCTCACCTTCTTTGGGAGATCAGACACCGGTTTGATCAAAGGAGGCGCCCGTTCAATGGTGCGCTCCGTCACCGTGCGATGTTGGCCAAGCTCCGCGTTCGGTGCCCTCAAACTGGAGCCCGGTCAACGAACCTTCCGGCCTCCGCGAACCTGAACACTAGAAATCGTTCAGGTTGATTGCGGGCGAGAACAGTCCGAAGTCTATGTGATCAGGTGTTGGCCAGGACCTGTGGTTCTGAAGTTTCTGATTTCCAACGTTTATTTTCGCTGAGGCCTAAAGTTGATGAGCAGAGATTTGAGCTCAATTTCACGTACGCGTCTAGCCGCCTCGTCGAGGCTGACCCAATCGATCCGCCGCTGGCCTCGCTCCTTGAACTCATTCCGGATTTCTTTCACTTCCACTTGAAACAGGTCAACGACGCATGGCACGACTTTTCCGTCGTCAAGTTCTTTCAGATAGGTGTATCGGCCGATCGGCGCTCTTCTCACCTTGCCGCGGACACCAGCTTCCTCCCATGCTTCGATGGCGGCTGCCTCGTGAGGCTCCTTGCCTTTCATGGGCCAGCCTTTCGGCACGATCCAGCGCCCGCTTTCACGCGAGGTAATCACCAGAACTTCGATCTCGTCACCGCCCTCCTTGTAGCGAAAACAAAGCGCGCCATATTGGTTTCGAAACGCACTGGAAAACAGCCGTTCCGGCGTGCGTGCCAGCTGTTGCAGCAGGTGCTTTGATTTGGGGAATGTTGGCTTGCCGCTGTCTTTTTTTGATGTCATATCATTCAACTTATCAGCCTATCCAGCGCCCTATCCTCCTCTAACCGAGCCTCGCCACGCCAATTCGGCGTGCAATGTTACGGAATGGCCCTCGAGCCTGTCCGATGACGGGCTCTCGCCCAGCCATGTCACAGCCTGTCGTGCGATTGCCACGACGGGCTGAGCAAAGGTCGTCAAATCATAGGACGACCATGAGGCCTGCTCAATATCGTCGAAGCCGACGACGCAGAGCTGATCCGGGATCGAAAGCGAAAACTGGTGCCGTGCCGCGTCCATGAGGCCGCAGGCCAGCAGATCGGTTGCACAAAACACCGCGTCCGGTCGTTCGCTTAGGGTCAGCAGCCGCTGCGCGACGACCTTGCCAGCCTCGTATCCGGTCCAGCCGTATCGTTCGACGATCACATCCAGTCCATGGGCCTTCGCCGCCGCGATGAAGCCGGCCTCACGCGCCATCAAACTCGGCGTGCCGGCTTCCGAGTTTGCGAACGCCAGCCTGGTGCAGCCGGCGCGAACGAAAGCGGTCACAACGCGCCCTGCCGCCTCGCGATCGTCGAGATTGATCCGCAAGGGTCCCGGTTGATCGTCGTCTCTGTTGATCAGAACGAGGCGCTGGCCGTTTCTCAGGCAGAGCTGGGTGATCGACTTGTCGGGCAGGCCTGAGAGAATGATCGATGCATCCGCCCTATATCGGATCGCCTGCTGAAGCGCGCGATCGACGCTGCCGTCGGAGCGGTCGGTATTGACGAGCATGGCGACCTTGCCGACGATCTGCAGCTGCTGTGTCAGCTCGCGCAGCAATGCAGACCGATAAGGTGTCGCCACCTCCGAGACAATCAGACAGACGATGCCGCTTTCATTGCGCATCAGCCCGCGGGCGAGATGATTGACCTGATATCCAAGCTCCTCCGCCGCCCGCAGAACCTTTTGGCGGGTGGCCTCCGAAACGCTCGCCCCTGGCGTGAATGCGCGAGAAACCGCCGAGCGCGAAACACCCGCCCGCCGCGCAACTTCCTCGGCACTGACAAAATCTCGTTGCGACACACCGCCTCTCCTCTTCCATCCAAACTCCATCATAGTTTGCAATCGCGTGCAATATGGTGATCTCGGTGGTTTTGTGAAACTTTTATGACAGCGGTAGTTGACAGTGTGAGATAACCAATGCAGCATTTGCACGCGCTTGCAAAAAGCGCTCGGCGTGGAGGCGCCGTAAAGTAGGAGGACATCATGCGATTGGTCAACGTGGCCGCGACAGCCCTTGCCGCGGGAATTTCGCTTATTGCCTGGTCGGCGCATGCCGCGGGCGATTTGAACGTGATCTGCTCGGCGGATCCCGAAGTTTGCGACCTGATGAAGGGGCTCTTCGAGAAGCAAAGCGACATCAAGGTCAATATGGTTCGGCTTTCGGCCGGCGAAACCTACGCCAAGATCCGCGCCGAGGCGCGCAATCCGAAGACGGATATCTGGTGGGCGGGAACCGGTGACCCCCATTTGCAAGCCGCGGCCGAGGGCCTGACGCTGGAATATAAATCACCGCTTTTCGACCAGCTTCAGGATTGGGCGAAGAAGCAGGCCGAAAGCGCCAATTTCCGCACGGTCGGCGTTTATGCGGGAGCGCTTGGCTGGGGCTATAACACGGATATCTTGAGGAAGAAGGGCTTGAAGGAGCCTAAATGCTGGGCCGACCTTCTTGACCCCTCCTTTAAGGGCGAGATCCAGATTGCCAATCCGAACTCGTCGGGAACGTCCTACAATACTTTGGCGACACTCGTGCAGATCATGGGCGAGGACAAGGCCTTCGATTATCTTTCGAAGCTCAATGCCAATGTCTCGCAATATACCAAGTCGGGCTCCGCCCCGGTGAAAGCGGCAGCGCGCGGGGAATCGACGATCGGCATCGTTTTCATGCATGACGCGGTTGCACAGACCGTCGAAGGCTTTCCCATCAAGGCGGTGGCACCGTGCGAGGGCACGGGTTACGAGATCGGCTCCATGTCGATCATCAAGGGCGCCAGAAATCTCGACAACGCCAAGAAGTGGTACGACTGGGCACTCAGCGCCGAGGCACAATCGCATATGAAGGATGCCAAGTCCTACCAGCTTCCCTCCAACAAGTCGGCCGAGGTGCCGAAGGAGGCCCCGAAATTCGAGGAGATAAAGCTGATCGACTACGACTTCAAGAAATACGGCGATCCCACGATCCGTAAGGCGCTGCTTGCCCGATGGGACAGGGAAATCGGCGCCAAGGCCAACTGACGGCTTTTTCGATTGCCCTCGCAGGCCGGCTCCTCGTGCAACCGGCCTGCGTCATCTCTGATTTTTGCTGAACGGGATGCGAATCCGACCATGACCAATAGCAAACGCCGGCTGGATGTTACGCTGATCTTCGGCATTGCCGCCCTGATACTACTCCCATGGTATCGCATAGAGGGCGGCTTCTTCGGCCTTGGCTGGCTGAGCGGCTTTCCCGGCGACCCCTCCACAGCGCCTGGAATCCTGCAAATCGTCAGTCACGGTCGATGGTGGCTCGCGATCGCCGCCGGGCTCCTTATGCTCGGTGGCATCGCGCGCTTCATCTCCAAAGCGATGCCGCGCGGTGCGCTGATGGCGCTCGCCGGTGCGTTGGGTTTTGCCTTTTTGTCGCTGCAGGGACTAGCGATCACACCGTCGGGCTGGAGTTGGTCGATCTTCGAGACCATCTTCGGTGCGCTGGCGGACGGCCAGCGAGCGATGGGTGCCGGCGCCATTATCCTTGGCATCGTCTTCGTCCTGTTCTTTTCCTTCGGCCTTGCCGAACGCGGCGCGATGAAGGGAGATGCCTTCGTCGTCAGCGCCATTACCATGCTGATCGTCCTTGTCGCGATCTTCGTCTTTTATCCCGTCGGCAGCATGTTCGTCGGAGCCTTCCAGTCGTTCGACGGATCCTTCGATCCCAGCGGCTTCACGACGAACATCCAGGACCCGTCGATCTGGAGCCTCAGCTGCATTGTCGGCGGCGACCGCTGCGGCGTCGCCTGGCGCACGCTTTGGCTTGCTATCCTGACGGCAAGCGCGTCGACCTTGCTCGGGCTCTGCTTTGCGCTTGTCGCCACCCGCACCCGCTTTCCCTTCAAGAAGGGACTGAGGCTTCTCACGATCCTGCCGATTATCACGCCGCCCTTCGTGGTCGGTCTCGCGCTGACCCTGCTGTTCGGACGGGCCGGCGTCGTGACACAGGCCGCGGCTTCGATCTTCGGAACGGAACCCAGCCGCTGGCTCTATGGCCTGACCGGCATTTGGATCGCGCAGGTTCTCTCCTTCACGCCGATTTCCTTTCTTGTCCTCATCGGCGTGGTCGAAGGCGTCAGCTCGTCGATGGAAGAGGCTTCTCAAACTTTACGCGCCAATCGTTGGCGCACCTTCTGGCGGGTGTCCCTGCCGCTGATGAAACCAGGCCTCGCAAACGCCTTCCTGATCGGCTTCATCGAAAGCATGGCCGATTTCGGCAATCCGATGGTTCTCGGCGGCAGCCATGGAGTTCTGTCGACGGAGATTTTCTTCAGTGTCGTCGGCGCACAGAACGATCCTTCACGCGCGGCGGTCCTTGCCATGATCCTGCTCGTCTTCACACTGAGCGCCTTCCTCGCGCAACGCCTGTGGCTACAGGGCAAGAGCTTTGCGACGGTGACAGGCAAGGGAGATTCAGGCGCTCATGGCGCCCTGCCCCGCGGCCTCTCCATCGCCGTCCATGCGCTCGTCATCCCTTGGATGATCTTTACCGTCGTCGTCTACCTCATGATCCTCTTCGGCGGCTTTGTCCGCACTTGGGGTCTCGACAACACGCTGACGGTGGAACATTACGTCAAGGCCTTCTCGATCGGCCTGCGCGACGATGGCGGTCTTGCCTGGACCGGCGTTGCATGGAACTCCTTTTGGACGACGATGGAGATCGCCCTGATCTCCGCGCCCTTGACGGCTGCCGTCGGCCTGCTGACGGCTTATCTGATCGTGCGCCAGAAATTCGTCGGTCGCGGCCTGTTCGAATTCGCGCTGATGATGAGCTTTGCCATCCCCGGCACGGTCATCGGCATTAGCTACATCATGGCCTTTAACCTGCCGCCCCTGGAGATGACCGGAACGGCGCTGATTCTCGTTGCCTGCTTCGTGTTTCGTAACATGCCGGTTGGTGTGCGCGGTGGCGTTGCCGCCATGAGCCAGCTCGACAAAAGCCTCGATGAAGCATCGCTGACATTGCGAGCCGACAGCCTGCGCACCATTCGGAAGGTGATCCTGCCGCTGCTGCGGCCGGCGATCACCGCGGCGCTGGTCTATTCCTTTGTACGGGCCATCACCTCGATCAGCGCAGTTATTTTCCTCGTCAGCGCCCAGTACAACATGTCCACTGCCTATATCGTCGGTCTGGTCGAAAACGGCGAATATGGCGTCGCGATCGCTTATTCCTCCGCGCTTGTCGTCGTCATGATATCGGTCATCGCCGGGTTCCAGCTGCTCGTCGGAGAAAGGCGGCTGCGGCGCGTGAACCGTGTCGCGATAATACCGTCGCCGACCGCGCCTACATCCCTCGTTCAGGAGAAAACCGCATGAATCCGAAGGCTCCCGGTTCCGTCGTCTTCGAGAATGTTCGAAAAACCTTCGGAGCGTTCACGGCCATTCCCGATCTCTCGCTCACCATCGAGCCCGGCACGCTCGTTACCCTGCTCGGCCCCTCCGGCTGCGGCAAGACGACGACGCTTCGCATGCTGGCGGGGCTGGAACATCCCTCCTCCGGCCGTATTCTGATCGGCGGCAAGGATGTCACCATGCTTCCGGCAAACGAGCGTGACGTCTCGATGGTCTTCCAGAGTTATGCCTTGTTTCCGCATATGACGGCGCTCGACAATGTCGCCTATGGATTGGAATCCTCCGGCATGAAACGCAGGCAAGCGCGCGAGAAGGCGGAGGGTGCGCTTGGTCTTGTCGGCCTTGCCGGCATGGGCTCGCGTCTTCCGGCCGAGCTCTCCGGTGGCCAGCAGCAGCGCGTCGCCGTGGCCCGTGCGCTCGTCGTTGAGCCGCAGGTTCTGCTTCTCGATGAGCCGCTTTCCAATCTTGATGCCCGGCTGCGCCGGCGCGTGCGGACGGATATTCGCGAATTGCAGCAACGGCTTGGCTTTACCGCCGTCTATGTGACCCATGACCAGGATGAAGCGCTCGCCGTTTCCGATCGCATCATCGTCATGAAGGATGGCGGTATCGCGCAGCAAGGTGCGCCGCGCGAACTCTACGATGCTCCGGCGTCCGCCTTTATCGCCGACTTCATGGGCGAGGCCAATGTCATGCCGTGCGACGTTGTCGAAACCGACAACGATGGTGTCACAATCGCCATCGAAGGACTTCGCCACAGGATCAGCAACCGTTCAGTCAAACACGGCCCCGCCCAGCTTGCCGTCCGGCCGAACGCGATCATTCTGACGCCAGGGACAGGCAACGGCCAGTTCCATGGCCAGATCACTCATTCCGCCTATCTCGGCGATCATGTCGAGTATGAGGTAAAGACCGATCGCGGATCGCTCTTCGTTGTCGATGCCACGGTCGATTCCGCCCTTCCTCCCAACACCGATGTCACGATCGCTTTCAAGGATCGCGGCATTGCCGTCATCAGCGGCTGATTGCCGTCAAACATCAGACGATTAAGGACATAATTGCATGACCTCCGCTCCCCTCGCCGATCTCGAAGCACGTCTCGCCCTTGCCGAGACCATCGCCCGTGAGGCCGGCAAGCTCGCGCTCGACTATTTCAAGCGCCGCGAGACCCTGATCATCGAAACCAAGCGCGACCCGCAGGATGTCGTTTCGATCGCCGACCGGGAGGTTGAAAATCTCATCCGTGGACGCATCCATGAAGCGCACCCGCAAGATAGCATTCTCGGCGAGGAATATGGTCTGGAAACGGGCAGCTCCGGCTACACCTGGGTCGTCGATCCGATCGATGGCACAAGTCCCTTCGTCAGCGGCATGCCGAACTGGTGCGTTTCCATCGCGGTATTGCATGACGGCATTCCCGTGATCGGCGTCATCTCCGCACCATGCCACGATGAGCTTTACGTCGCCGCGCACGGCAAGGGTGCCACCTTGAACGGCAAGAGCCTCAAGCTGGATGTATCGCGCAACATCCGTAACGCCGTGACCGGCATCGGCGCCAACAACCATGTCTCACCGGCCTTTGTCGCGAAGATGGTCGAGCAGGTTCTCGAAGCCGGCGGCAATTTCATCCGCAACGGCTCGGGCGCCTTGATGCTCGCCTATGTCGCCGCCGGCCGTTTGGTCGGCTATTACGAACCCTATATGCATGCCTGGGATTGCCTGGCCGGCTATTGCCTCGTGCAGGAAGCCGGCGGCTGGTACCATCCCTTTCCGACGGAAGGTGAACGTCTGACCAAGGGATCGGTGGTTCTGGGTGCCGCCCCGGGTGCGATCGATGATCTTAAAAAGATAGCTGGCTTATAAGTTTTCCCGGTAGACAACAGCCGAGTAGGCATTAGTTTAAATGAACGCGCTTGCAAATCTGCCGCCAAATCGGGTGGCCACGCTGCGCAAAGCGGACTGGCTGATCAAGGAGGGTTAGCCAATCGTTTCATGGAAGGGATCATAATGGGAGGAAAAATGCCTAATCGCCTCGCGTGGAGCTGCCTTGTAGCGGCTGCCATTTCATTCGGAGGGACGTCGCACGCGCTTGCAGTGACCGAACTGCAATGGTGGCATGCCATGTCGGGTGCCAACAACGAAGTCGTCGAGCAACTGGCCAAGGAATTCAACGACGGCCAGAAGGACTATAAGATTGTTCCGGTGTTCAAGGGCACCTATCCGGAAGCGCTGAATGCCGGTATTGCGGCGTTTCGCGCCAAGCAGGCGCCGGCGATCCTGCAGGTCTTCGACGCCGGCAGTGGCGTGATGATGGGTGCGGAAGGCGCGATCATGCCGGCGGCTGAAGTTCTGAAAAAGGGCGGCTATACATTCGACAAGTCGCTCTACCTGCCCGGTATCGTTTCCTACTATTCCAAGCCGGATGGCACGATGCTGTCCTTCCCCTATAATTCGTCTTCACCGATCCTCTATTACAACAAGGATACCTTTAGGAAGGCCGGGCTCGACCCCGAGCACCCGCCGAAAACCTGGCCGGAGGTTTTCGACGCCGCCAAGAAGATCAAGTCGAGCGGGGCATCGGCCTGCGGCCTCACCTCGACCTGGCTGACCTGGATTCAGACCGAGAATTTCGCCGCCTGGAACAATATCAGCTATGGCTCCAACGAAAATGGTCTCGGAGGCACCGACGTCAAGCTGGCGTTGAATACGCCTCTCTTCGTCCAGCATTTCCAGTCGATCGCCGATCTCGCCAAGGATGGCACCTTCCGCTATGGCGGCCGCACATCGGAGGCAAAGCAGCTCTTTACCTCGGGAGAATGCGGCATTCTGACGGAATCGTCGGGAGGCCTCGGCGACATCATCAAGAGCGGCATGAATTACGGTATTGGCCAATTACCTTACTACGAAGGCGAAGGCCGCCCACAGAATACCATTCCCGGCGGCGCCAGCCTCTGGGTGTTTGCCGGCAAGAGCGACACAGAATACAAGGGCATTGCCGAATTCTTCCATTTCCTGTCTCAGACCAAGATCCAGGCACGCCTGCATCAGGTTTCCGGATACCTGCCGGTGACGATGGCCGCCTATGAGGAAACAAAAAAATCCGGCTTCTATGACAAGAATCCCGGCCGCGAAACGCCGATCCTGCAAATGCTCGGCAAGGCGCCGACGGCCAACTCCAAGGGCGTTCGCCTCGTCAACCTGCCGCAGGTACGCGATATCATGAACGAGGAGTTCGAGGCGATGCTGGCCGGCAAGGAAGATGCCAAGACGGCGCTCGACAAGGCTGTCCAGCGTGGCGATGCCGCTATCCAGCAAGCCATTGGCAATTGATGGGCTGATGCGATTTGACCCGCGGCCGACAAAGCTGCGGGCCGTTTTCTCGTCCTAGGAGATCGCCGTGCAGCGCGTTGTCTTTCCCAACAAGATCCTACCCTATTTCCTCGTCGCGCCACAAATCGTCCTGACGATCGTGTTCTTCTTCTGGCCGGCAAGCCAGGCGCTTTATCAATCGACGCAGCGCGAAGACCCTTTCGGACTGAAGAGCGGCTTCGTAGGGCTTGCGAATTTTCGCACCATCTTATCCGACGAGACCTACCTGCATTCCCTCCAGGTGACGGTGATCTTCAGTATCGCGACGGCGCTGCTGTCGATGAGCGTCGCGCTCGCGCTTGCAACCGCCGCCGACAAGGTGGTGCGCGGCCAGACACTCTATCGAACGCTGCTGATTTGGCCTTATGCCGTCGCACCCGCCGTCGCCGGCATGCTCTGGCTCTTCATGTTCAATCCTGCAATGGGTACCTTGGCCTATATCCTGCGTCGCAACGGACTTGCCTGGGACCCCCTGCTGAACGGCAATCAGGCCATGGTGCTGGTCATCATCGCCGCCGCCTGGAAGCAGATTAGCTATAATTTCCTGTTCTTCGTTGCCGGACTGCAGGCAATCCCAAAATCGTTGCTGGAAGCCGCATCCATCGACGGCGCCCGCGGCAACCGGCGCTTCTGGACGATCGTCTTTCCCCTGCTTGCGCCGACGACCTTCTTTCTCCTGGTGGTCAACACGGTCTACGCCTTCTTCGACACCTTCGGCATCATCCATGCCGTCACCGGCGGCGGGCCGGCGAAGGCGACGGAGACCCTCGTCTACAAGGTCTACAATGACGGCTTCGTCAATCTCAACCTCGGCTCTTCCGCGGCTCAGTCCGTCATCCTCATGGTGATTGTCATAGCGCTGACGGCATTCCAATTCCGCTTCGTCGAGAAGCGTGTGCATTATGCGTGAGGATTACCGATGATCGAAAAGCGTCCCGTCGCCAATCTCATCGGCCATCTGATGCTGGTCATCGGCATTATCATCGTCGCCTTCCCGATCTATTACACCTTCGTTGCCTCGACGATGACGTCGGCCGAGATTTTGCGGCCGCCGATCTTCCTGCTGCCCGGCGGCCATTTCGTCGAGAACTATGGCGAGGCGCTGAACGGCGGTGTCGAGCGCGTGGTCGGCGTCAGCCTTGAACGGATGCTCTGGAACACGTTTGTTGTCGCTGTCATCATCGCCGCCGGCAAGATCGCGATCTCCTTTCTCTCGGCCTTCGCCATTGTCTTCTTCCGCTTTCCGCTGCGGATGGTGTTCTTCTGGATGATCTTCGTCACGTTGATGCTGCCGGTGGAAGTACGCATCCTGCCGACCTACAAGGTCATCGTGGATCTCGGCATGATCGACACTTATGCCGGCCTGACCCTGCCGCTGATGGCATCAGCGACCGCGACGTTCCTGTTTCGGCAGTTCTTCTTGACGGTGCCGGGTGAACTCCTTGAAGCCGCCCGCATCGACAATGCCGGCCCATTCCGCTTCATGCGCGATATCCTGTTGCCGCTATCGAAAACCAATATCGCCGCCTTGTTCGTGATCCTCTTCATCTATGGCTGGACGCAATATTTGTGGCCACTATTGGTCACGAATGACGCGAAGATGTCGACGATCATCATCGGGCTCCGGAAGATGGTGGATTTCGCCGACGCGGCGACACCGTGGAATTTTGTGATGGTAACGGCGATCTTGGCGATCATTCCGCCCATCCTCGTCGTGGTGCTGATGCAGCGCTGGTTCGTCAAAGGTCTGGTGGAGACGGAGAAATAATGGCCGGGATCACTCTCAAGGACGTCCGCAAAAGTTACGGCGGCAACGTCGACGCGATCAAGGGCGTGTCGCTCGATATCGCCGATGGCGAACTTATCGTCCTGGTCGGGCCTTCCGGCTGCGGCAAGTCCACGCTCCTGCGCATGATCGCAGGCCTTGAAGCCATCACCTCAGGCGAAATCAACATAGGCAGTCGTATCGTCAATCGTCTGGAACCCTCGGAGCGCGACATCGCGATGGTCTTTCAGAACTATGCGCTTTATCCGCACATGACGGTGCGACAGAATTTGGCATATGGCCTGAAGAACAGGAATGTCCCAGCAGCCGAAATAGACCAGCGCATCCAATCAGCGGCACGATCGCTTGAAATCGAACCCCTCCTTGAGCGCAGACCACGTCAACTCTCCGGCGGTCAGCGGCAACGCGTAGCGATGGGTCGTGCCATCGTGCGCGAGCCGGCGGCGTTTCTGTTCGACGAGCCGCTTTCCAATCTCGATGCCAAGCTGCGGGTGCAAATGCGTGTCGAGATCAAACGGCTGCAACGATCTCTCGCGACCACGAGCGTCTATGTCACCCATGACCAGATGGAGGCCATGACGCTGGCCGATCGCCTGGTCGTCTTGAATGGCGGACGGATCGAGCAGGTCGGCACACCCATCGAGCTCTATGAACGACCGGCCACGACCTTCGTTGCGACCTTCATAGGCTCGCCTTCGATGAATCTTCTGAAACCTACCGAAAACAGCACAATTGTGCTTTCGCCTGACAGCCGCCTTGGCGCCGCTGACATGACGGTCGGCGTCCGGCCCGAGGATCTTCACCTGGCCGGCGGTGCGAGCGATGCGGCTTTCAGCGCGAAAGTGCGTATCCAGGCGGTGGAGCTCGTCGGGGCGGAGAGCTATGTCTACGGCACCCTGGCGGACGGCCAAACCGTCGTCTTTCGAGTTTCGGGGCGGTCCCGGCTCGCAATGGACACAGAATGCGTGGTTACCGCTTCCGCCGAGAGCCTGCATTTCTTCGACGGTCACGGGAACCGATTAGACCGCGCATAAGCAGTTCAAATCTTGTGATGAGGCTGTCAGAGAGCGCCGTTTTGGGGATGTCTCGGCTTTCCATGTCGGGCCTCCTCATTTATGACGGATTTATGACAACGCCTGTTTGGAGTGCGGAAAGTGAACTGGTTTCGTAGACTGATGCCGAGAGAAGACCGGTTTTTTGATCTTTTCTCTCGACATTCGCGCACGATCGTCAGCGCGGCGGAAGCTCTGAACGAATTGCTGGCCGGCAAAGACACGGAGCAGCACTGCCAGCGCATTGTTGAGCTCGAGAACGAGGCCGATGACATCACGCGCGAAGTTCTGCTTGCCACTCGGCGCAGTTTCATCACGCCCTTTGACCGTGGCGACATCAAGGATCTCATCATGTCAATGGACGATGCGATCGACATGATGCACAAGACGGTCAAGACGATCCGGCTATTCGAACAGGACAGCTTTGATCCCGGTATGCAGGAAATGGGCAAGGCGATCGTCGAGGCCGCAAAACTGGTAGCCGAGGCAATCCCTCTCCTTGATCGCATGAGTGCCAACTCTTCTCGCCTCAGCGCGCTCACCGAAGAGGTCGTAAAGGTCGAAGGTCGCTCCGATGAGCTACATGATCAAGGTCTAAAAGATCTCTTTCGCCGATATGGCGGCACCAATCCAATGGCATACATCATCGGCAGCGAGATCTTTGGTGAATTGGAGAAGGTCGTCGACCGTTTCGAGGATGTTGCCAATGAAATCAACGGCATCGTAATCGAGAACGTCTGATGGAGGCCACTCTCGCTTTCCCATTGCTGGTGGGCCTCATCGCGGTGGCATTGTTCTTCGATTTTTTGAATGGGCTGCACGACGCAGCCAACTCAATTGCCACCATCGTCTCGACCCGGGTCCTGCGACCGCAATACGCCGTGTTATGGGCCGCATTCTTCAATTTCATCGCTTTCCTGTTCTTCGGGCTCCACGTCGCCGAAACCCTCGGCACCGGCATTATCGATCCCAACATAGTCACGCCACAGGTCATCTTCGCCGCCCTGATGGGGGCGATCATATGGAATATCGTGACTTGGGTACTGGGCATCCCATCAAGCTCGTCGCATGCTCTGGTCGGTGGCCTCGTAGGTGCCGGCGTGGCGAAGATTGGCATGGATGCCATTGTTTGGTCCGGCCTGCTTAAGACGGCCGGTGCCATCGTCATGTCGCCACTGCTTGGCTTCGTGCTCGCGCTCTTCCTCGTGCTATGCGTGACATGGATATTCGTTCGCCAGACGCCTTTCGCCGTCGACAGCACCTTCCGCGTCCTGCAATTCGTCTCCGCTTCTCTCTACTCCCTCGGCCATGGCGGAAACGACGCCCAGAAGACCATGGGCATCATCGCCGTACTGCTCTACTCCCAAGGTCATACCGGAGCGGAGTTCCACGTGCCCCTGTGGGTGGTGTTATCCTGTCAGTCCGCGATGGCGCTCGGAACACTGTTTGGCGGTTGGCGGATCGTGCACACGATGGGCTCGAAGATCACGAGGCTCAATCCAATGCAGGGCTTTTGCGCTGAGACCGGTGGCGCCTTGACCTTGTTCGCCGCGACATGGCTTGGCATCCCGGTCTCGACGACCCATACGATCACGGGCGCAATCGTCGGTGTCGGCGCCGCGCGGCGGATCTCGGCGGTTCGATGGGGATTGGCGAGCAATATCGTCGTCGCATGGATAATAACCCTGCCCGCGGCGGCGGCTATCTCGGCAATAGCCTACTGGATCACGAACTGGGTGGGATAAAGCCGCCAAGCCCTATTGCGCAACCGCGAGGTTCAGTCCCCTTGCCCGCCGGCATCGTCCTTGTGCTTGTTTTTCTTGGAAGACGGCTTCTCTCCCTTTTTCATGACCGGCGGGATGGCCGGCCTTTCGACCGCACCGGTCGCGCCCTCGGTCTCCTCATATTTCGCTGGTCGCGAGCGAGGGGGATCCGTCATCTCTTCATGTTTCCGCTTCTTCATGACAGCCCTTTCCAGGTGGTCATCCGCCGGACGGAACTATTCCGCGTTGAGATGGTTCCCAAGCATCGTCTGGATGATCGAAAGGCTTGGCATTTCGGATCTCGAATAATGTCGTTTTTCCGACGATATTGCTGCCCCACCTCGACGAATAATTGTGCTTAAGAAGATCTGAACCATCTACCTTCGGTCGTTCGACTGTTAACCAGCCCGCGGCGGAAGCGCTGACACTGAGCCAGGGATGGCGTGTCGCTGGTGTCATCCCATTCGCTGGTATTCCAGATCGCCTCAAAGGAGTAGCATGCCAATCGACGCGGTCACGTTCGCGGCGTTCACTTGACGGATCGCCGCTTTATCCATCGTCAGCGGCTAAAGAAGGATTGAACGACGTCCACAAGACGTTTCATGTCGGTGGGCTTCCCGAGATTGAGTGCCTTGGCCAAAACATCATGCCGGGCAAGTTCCGCCGCATCGCTTGCACTGGCGAGGACGAACGGGACATCCCATGATTTTAAAAGGAAAGCGACCGGAGTAACCTTCTCGCTGCCGAGAGTGACGTCCAGAACAGCGGCATCCGGACGTTGGCTCCTCAGCAGGTCGAGGGCTTGCCCGACCGAGCTCGCCGGGCCCAGGACCTCGAATCCGCTACTGGTCAACACGCTTTCCAGCTCCAGGGCGATAAGGAACTCGTCTTCAACCACAAGAACGATCCTGCCAAGAGCCTTGTCATTTTCAGGTTCGCTCATGAACGTTTCCAAGGGAGCTTGATGATGGCAGTCAAACCTTTTGGATTGAAGTTAAGTTCCACCGTTCCACCAAGATGTCGGCAAGTGCCTTCGATCAGCTCGGTACCGTAGCCTCTTCTCGTCGGCGGCATGATCGCGGGGCCGCCCGTTTCGCGCCACCGGCATACGAAATAAGAGCGGCTCTCCGGCACTTCCTCCAGTGACCATTCGACATGCAAGGCACCGCTTGGGGCGGATAGCGCGCCGTACTTCAACGCATTCGTTGCCAGCTCATGGAACATCATGCTGACTGGCACGATCTCCGAGCCCCGAATCTGCACTCTTGGCCCCTGGCAATGGAGACGATCCATTCCAGGCTCGCTGACCGATTGCCTCAGCAGGGTTTCAAAATCGGTCGTTTCATTGATGGCCGCGATCTCCTGGGCATGAAGAGTGACCTCGAGGCGTCCCAGGAAACGATCACGGTAGTCAACGGCCGTCAGATCTTCCGCATTCATCTGCATCGCTAGCGATCGCACGACCGCGAAAAGGTTCTTCATCCGATGGCGTGTTTCCGAAATGATGAAATCCTTCTCGGCGTCGTGCCGCTGCCTTTCCGTCACATCGTCGAAGAGGACAAGGATGTTGGTGCTATTGTCATCCGGGTGCACAAGGCGGCGCGCATCGACGAGGAACGTACGCCGGCCGATAGTTGGAAAATCATGCGCGACTTCGTACCCAATGACAGCGGCTGCTTTTGGGATGACCGCGGCGATCAGCTGTCGGAGCTCGGTAACATCCCACTGACCGTTGCCGAGATCAAAGAAACTCTCCCCCAGAATATCGTCCCGCTCGACCTCGAACGTTTTCAAGAATGCATTGTTTGCGGTCGCGACGCACAAGTTCTGATCAAGAACGACAATCGGCTGCGTCATCGTATCGACCACTCCCTGCGCCTGGACATGTCCGGTTCGCAAAAGGCGGTATAGATCTTCCAGCATCATTCCCCTTGCTCCAGCAGATGCACCCGACATATGTCACAGGTTTCCTAGTAAAAGTAATGGCCGCCCGAGCCTTGGCAAGACCGGCAACGAAGGCGATGCCGTCGAGGTAATTCGATCGCCTCCCCGCCTTCCTCGCTGCGCGATCCTCAATGAAGAGACATTTCGTTAGAATGCGGTGAAGCCGAAGAGGTGCACACCTTTCTAACCAGGCCCTGAAAAGCTATCAGCACATGCTAAATCCGAACAGACGACGTTCATTGCGAAGAATACTCATCCGGTTCTCGAGTGTCCCAGCGATCCTGTTTCTTTGCCAACGCTATGTCCGTAATTCAGTTCCCCGATGCTTGTCGACCTACCGGTTTGGGAACCAGTAGGCGCTCCGCACTTAGGCGGCCGGCCTCGAATGATGGAAACATGACAAGCGCTGCGGCGCGCTGAGGAGGCTGGGAGGGAGAACATTAAATCTTCGAATGGCTGGTATCGACCATCGTGCCGACGTGGGGCGTCACTGGCGGGGGCGCGACGACGCACCGAAAAGCGACCGCTGTAATCCGCACCTTCATGAGCATTGGCATGCCCGCCGGTGACCGAGGCGGAACAGGCCGGCAAGAACGGCTTGCCGACATAAGAGAGCTGTGGCCCGATCCGGGTGCCTGCCAATGGGAACAAGCACGTCTTGGCGCGAGAAAGCGCCTGCGTTGACATTAGCCAATCAGGTTATCGATGCGGATCGGAAGTTTGCGGATACGCTTGCCGGTAGCGTGGTAGACCGCACTGGTGATCGCGGCCGCCGTTCCGACGTTGCCGAGTTCGCCAAGCCCCTTGACGCCCGCCGGGTTGACGTCCGGATCGGTCTCCGACACAAGGATGACTTTTACGTCCTGGATGTCTGCATTCACCGGCACGAGATAGTCCTGCAGATCCCGATTGACGACGCGGGCATCGCGCAGGTCGAATTCAGTCGCTTCGTGAAGGGCCGACGAAATTCCCCAGATCATCCCGCCCATGAGCTGGCTGCGCGCCGTCCGGGTATTCATGATCCGGCCAGCTCCAAAGGCGCCGACGATCCGAGGGACGCGGATTTCCCGGGTTCTTCGATGAACCCGGACCTCGACGAATTCAGCACCGAAGGCATATTTTACCTTCTTGCCTTGATCACCGCTCACCATTTCCAGTTTGCCCTTGTATAGGTTGGAAACGGCTTCCTCGGAAGCAGCGTCAGGACGAAATTCGCTATATTGCTCGATGACGCCGGCTCCCAACTGCTTGAAAGCGTCCTTGAGGCCCTGCGAACTCTCGCCGATGACGAGCTTATTCTCTCTGAGCATGATCGAGTGCGGATCGCGGCCGGCGAGTGGCCCGTCATTTGATGTCACCGCCGCGCGGGCGAGCTTTTCGCGGATTTCCCCGCAGGCTTTGATGATCGCTGAAGAGACGCTGGCCGTCGTATTCGAGCCGCCGGCAACGGGCGCCGGCGGAAGCCGCGTATCGCCCATCTCGACCTCGACGGCGCTTACGTCGAGCCCCAATTGTTCCGCTGCAACCTGGGCGGCAATCGTGCGCACCCCGGTGCCGATTTCATGGGAGGCGGTCTGGACCCGTGCCCGCCCATCCTCGGTCAGGGAGACGCGAACTGCGCAAGGCGCGATATTGGTTGGATAGATCGCCGTCGCGCAGCCCATGCCGACAAGCCAGTCGCCATCCCGCATGCTGCCTACATCCGGATTGCGCTTCGACCAGCCAAATTCGCGGGCCGCCTCATCGTAGCATTCCATCAGCGAGCGGCTGGAGAAGGGGCGGCCTTCGATCGGCTCCTTCACGGCATCGTTGACGCGCCTGAACTCTACCGGATCCATGTTAAGAGCAACCGCCATCTCGTCCATCGCGCTTTCCAGTGCATAGACATAGGGGGTCTCCGGTGGGGAACGCATATAGCTCGGCGTCGGCCTGTCCGCCTTGACCAGAAAAACCTTGGTCAGTACCGATCCATAATCATACATGAGGCCGGTTGTCTTCGTTCCGCCGACCACATAAGGATCCGGACGGGACGTCACCTCCCAGCCCTCGTGCTTTAGAGCAGTTATCTTGCCGTCCCGCGACGCGCCAATCTGGATATGGTGGCGCGTTTCGGCACGGTAGGTCTGCGTGGTGAACGCCTGTGGTCGGGTAACGACACACCGCACCGGCCTGCCAAGCCTGCGCGCGGCAAACGCGACGATGGCTGTTCGCGGCGTGATCGGCCCCTTCGATCCGAAGGCACCCCCGATGTAGGGACTGACCACCCTTACTTGATCAGGTTTGATCTTCAGCTGCCGCGCGATCTCGACTTTCCAGCCGTAGACATTCTGGCTCGGTTCATGAACAACGAGTTCATCCCCTCGCCAATAAGCAGTCGTGGAGAACAGTTCGATCGGATTGTGATGCTGGGTCGGCATCTCGTATTCGGCGTCGATCTTGACGTCCGCGGCAGCAAAGGCGGCGTTGAAATCGCCCGCCTTGACGTCTTCCTTGAACTGCTTGCTCGCTTCTGCCGCAGCCACGGTTTCCGTGCCTTCCGACCCGAAGCTCGTGCTCGGTCTCTCCGCCTCGTAATCGGCGGTGATGCGCATGGCGCCTTCGCGGGCGGCCTCGATGGTCTCGGCCAAAACCAGCGCGATGATCTGGCCATCATGCCAGATCTTCGTATCGCGGAGAGGCCCGATGGAAGTCGATCCCGATGTCCCGAATTCGGGAGTTTCTAAGTCATCTCGGATGCTCTCATGGGTAATGATGTCAATTACACCTGGCACGGCCCGCGCCTGGTCCAGATGCAGCGATGTCAAGTGACCCCGCGCTACAGCACTCGTCACCAGCATCCCATGCGCGAGATTGTTGACCGGAATGTCGGCGGGATAGGATGCCTTTCCCGTCACCTTGAGGCGGGCGTCGATCCGCGGCAGTGGCTCACCCATGTTTTCCTTTGCAGGTGGTGCGGCCTCGTTCATGGTCATATCCTCATATCCCGAACCTCGAGCAAGGCCCGTATCAATGTCTGTTTTCCAAGCTCGATCTTGAAGGCGTTATGCTCGCGCGGCCGGGCGTCCGCAAACGCGGCCTGTGCCGCGATTGAGGCGCTTTCCTCCGTGAGGGGCTTGTTCCGGAGCGCCTCCTCGGCCGCCGTGGCGCGCCAAGGAACGGTAGCCAGCCCGCCAAGACCGATACGCGCATCGCGCACGATATCTCCATCGAGGTTGATTGCGACGGCTATGGAAGCGAGGGCGAAGGCATAGGACTGACGGTCGCGTATCTTGAGGTAACGAGATCGTGCAGCCCAGGCCGGGACATTCACCGCGATGGCCGTAATGATCTCGCCTGGCCGCAGCGTCGTTTCGACATCCGGCCGATCGCCCGGCTGGCGATGCAGTTCTGCAAAGCGGATACGCCGTCTGCCGGATTGGCCTGATATGTCGACGGAGGCATCGAGAGCAATCAGCGCCTGGGCAAAGTCTCCATGATAGGTCGCTATACAGGAGTCGCTAGTTCCGAGCACCGCATGCTGCCGGTTGAAGCCTTCGATGGCAGCGCAGCCGGAGCCGGGATCGCGCTTGTTGCAAGGCCATGAAATCTCGCGGAAATATTCGCAGCGCGTCCGCTGCAGCACATTGCCGCCAAGGCTTGCCATATTGCGGATCTGTCGGCTGGCCGCGAGTTTCAGGCTTTCGGCAAGCATCGGGCATCTTCGGTTGATTTCCGGATGGTCCTCGACCTCGCTCATGCGGACCAGAGCGCCGAGACGAATATCGGGATCACCGATCTCGATCGTCTTCAATGATCGATCCTCGATGCAGTTGATATCCACCAGACGCGACGGCCGATTGACGCCGAGCCGCATGTAGTCGGACATGTTCGTGCCACCGGCGATGAACTGTGACGGCGCGGCGGTTGGAGGAGTTTCCTTTGCTTCGCTCGCCTCCGCGATGGCCCTGCCGACATCACGAGCAGTTTGATAACTGAAAGGTAGCATCAGAGCTTCTCCATCTCGTCGCGGGCCTGTTTCACGGCAGCGAGGATGTTGGGGTAAGCCGCGCATCGACAGATATTGCCGCTCATGTATTCGCGAATGTCGGCATCGTTACCGGCATGTCCTTCGTGCACGCAGGCAACCGCGGACAGGATCTGACCGGGCGTGCAGTAACCGCATTGGAAGGCGTCATGGTCGATAAACGCCTGCTGCATCGGATGCAGACGCCCATTAACCGACGAAAGACCTTCGATCGTGGTGATCTTGTGCCCGTCATTCATCGCCGCGAAACTCATGCAGGACAAGGTCCGCTTTCCATCGGTGAGCACCGTGCACGCTCCACATTGCCCGTGGTCGCAGCCCTTTTTTGTACCCGTCAGGCCCGCATGGTCACGAAGGAGATCCAGGAGCGATGTGCGCGGGTCAACGCTGAACTGATAGGGTTGGCCATTGATCTTCATCTTTATCGGGACCGTAGACTGCGTCGACACCGCAGCGAGCCGCGCTTCTTGCTCTTTCGAGGCAGCACCGACTGAAATGGCCGTTGCAGACGTGATTGTCCCGGCCAGGAGTGTGCGCCTCGTGACCCCCGAGGCCGGGGCTTCTTCTGGATTAGACATCCGATACCCTTTCCGATGTCGATTTCAGCAGGAAGACCACACGGTCCGAAGGACCGCCGTGAGCACGCCTAACCATGAATTCGCCACAGGGTTCCCGGCGACTTCGCCACGAAATTGTCCTCGCTCAGTCAGTCGCCCTTTTTCTCAGCGTCGACGATACCATCGACCTTCCGGTGGATATTGGCCAAAGACGCCGCCCAATCCCGGAGATCGGCGACGACGAGATCCGGCACTTCCATGCTGGCGAAATGCCCGCCGCGATCGTGTTCTCGCCAATGAACGACGTCGTAACCCTTTTCGACCCAGCTCCGTGGCGGCCGCGGATGACGCGGATCGGGGAAGCTCGCGAACCCCACCGGGACGGGGACCCGACATCCTTCCGGCAGGCGTCGTGCACCCTCTGATTCTGCACCGGCATACATCCAGGTCGCCGATCCGAAGCTATCGGTCATGACGGTCAGCATGAGGTTAGTGATGAGGGTATCGAGACCGAAGACCTCATCGATCGCACGCCCACGCAGATCCGCCCAGTCATGGAAGCGCTCGAGAATCCAGGCCGCCTGTGCGACGGGGTTACCCGCCGCCAGGAAGGCGAGCGACTGCGGCCGCGTCGCGTGGAGCCGGCTGTATGCACCGAGCCGGTTTTCGGCCGCTTCGAATGCCTCGAGATAGGCGCGTTCCGCGTCGGTCGTCGGCGCCGCCGCGGGTTGCGCGCCGGGATAGTCGATGTGGATGCTGCGTACGTCTTCGCGGTGATCCAGAGCGAGCCAGGCGGCGATGACGACACCCCAGTCGGTCCCCGCCACCAGATAATCTTGATAGCCAAGCGCGTCGCGCATTAGGCGCGCAAGCCACCCGGCGGTGACGCGCGGGCCGACTGGCGCGGCCGGCTTATCCGAATAGCCGTAGCCGGGCAGCGACGGGATGACGAGGTCGAATGCATCCATCGGCGTGCCGCCGAAGCGTGACGGAAAAGCCAGTGCATCGATGACCGGCCAGAACTGGTAGACCGAACCCGGCCAACCGTGGATCAGCAGGAGCGGACGCCGCCCCTGCGCCTCGCCGCGTACATGAACGACGTGCAGCCGCATCCCCGGCGCGACTTCGGCGAGCAGCTGCGGATAACGGTTGAGTATGCCCTCGCCGGCTTCGATATCATAGCTGTCTGCCCAATGACGGCAAAAGCGGCGCAGGAAATCGGGATCACAGCCATAACGCCATCCGCTGTCCGCAGCGTTGTACGGCCATTCAAAGCCGCGAATGCGCGACCGCAACAATGCGAGCGCGGATGCATCCCAGCGTATATGAAAGTCATTGTCCGGCATCTACAGGAAACACTCAGCGGCCATTGAAGTTCCGCATGAGAGACCCTCACGACAAGCCGGGATGCGGGCGGGTAAGCAGGGCGATCTCGTCGACGATGCACGAAAACGTCAAACGCCACTGATATCGCGATCGCCGGCGCTCTGCTGACGAAATGGAAACTCCTCGATCGATGCCAACATATTGTTCTTCTTCAGGAACCGCTCGAAGTTCTTCCTCACTGCACTCAATGGAAACTGACCGCTACCGCATCTCTGCAGGCCCTCAGCACGACGACATGCGCGACGTCGCGCTTCTCTTCCGGCCATTCCTCAAGGAAATCAACGATGTCGTCGAGGCAACATATTTCCTGAATGAAGTGCTTCCCTCTCACGAAAAGAGGGCGGTCAAACACGTGACTTGTCATTGTTTCCTCCCTTTACCTGGTGTGCCGATGGCCGAAAAATTTAGAAAGCGCATTTTTCTCCGCAAGAGATGAAGCTCGCAACGAGCTTGGCCAGGACACGATCAATGTCGCGAAGCATCGTCTATTCACCAAAGGGATAGGTTTCCGGCATGCCGCGATGGTGCTCAATCCCAAGCGGCTCCACTGCCTGCGTCTCATCGAACCAGACATAGGCATCGAATTGCTCGGGAAGGATCGCCTGGCTGTAATGGCTCCACAGTTCGGTGTCGGGCCGATAGATGACGCCGATGAAGCGCTCCAGTCGTGGCTCGGAAAGGCGGCGCCGGAGTGGCTCGTGCTTGCCAGGCGACAGGTCGAGCAGGAAGCTGTCCCCTCCCGCATCATGACACATCCGCTCGTAGCTGTCAGGTCGGGAGGGATTCACATGCATGACTTCCATGTCTCCATCCCAGTCATGCGCGGCGGCCACCGTGCCAGTATGGGTGCCGAAACCGATGAGAGCCGCCTCACCTCCGAAAGCCTCTCGACAAAGCTGGCCGATATTAAGCTCATCACGCGTTGCACCCATATCGGTAAAGCGTGCGTCACCGATATGACTGTTGTGCGCCCAGACGATCGCCTTGGCATCCGGTCCCTTCGCGTCAAGCAGGCGTTGCAGCGTTTCAAACATATGGGTATCACGCAGGTTCCAGCTTTCCGCTCCGCCATAATACATGATGCGGTAGTAGCGCTCCGCGGAAGCGATCAGCCGGGCATTCTGGGCGGCATCGAGGAAAGCGTCGCCGTCGTGCCTGGCATAATCCAGCCGCCTGCGTAAAAGATCCTGGCATTGGTCGATCACCGCCTGCTCACATTCCGCATAACCGCGACTGAGTGCCGCCCGGCCATAGGTCGCGGGGTTTTTCTGCCAAGGCGTCAGGCAGCCGTAGCGCTCACGGGCGATCGCTGCCGCCTGCGGGTCGACCGTATCAAGATAGTCAAGCACTGCACCGATCGAGCCGGACATGTTGTAGATGTCGAGCCCGTAGAAGCCGGTGCGGTCCTCTGCGTCGATAGCTGCGTTATGCTTGCGCATCCATTCGATCAGCGCTTGGATCTCTGTGTTGCGCCACATCCAGGTTGGAAACCGTTGGAATGGTGTCTCCTCACGCCCGGACGCCGACCGATGTCTGACATATCGATCTACTTTCGCCGCGTCCGGCCAATCCGCTTCGACCGCAACAATTGTGTATCCTCGACGGGTGATCAGGTAGCGCGTGATCGCAGCCCGGGCACGATAGAATTCGGCGGTTCCGTGGCTCGCCTCCCCGAGCAAAACCACACGCCGGTCGCCGAAGCGGTCGAAAAGGTGCCCGAAGGCAGGATCATCGAAGTTCGGTAGGTCTTCCGCTGCTTCGGCAATCATTTCCGGCAGGCTCTGCTTTCGAGACGCACCCGGCTTATGATTGCTTGCCGCGCGCCGGCCATCCTCGGACCAGCCTTGCTCGCCGATCAGGGGCACAAACATCACAGCACCGAGATCCGTCTCCTCATAGCGTACCGCCGTGCGCCGAACGATCTTGCACAACCTCTGACCGAACTCCTCGCCCACGGGGATTACAAGCCGCCCGCCAATCGCGAGCTGTTCCTTCAGCGCTTCCGGCACGGCAGGGCCGCCCGCAGCCACCAGAATGGCGTCGAATGGCGCCTGGTCGGGAAATCCACGCGTACCGTCGCCGGCAAATATCTCCACATTGTCATAGCCGAGGTCGGACACGCGCCGTCTCGCCGGCACCGCCAAGGCTTCATGGCGTTCGATCGCATAGACATTCGCCGCGATCTGGCCGATCACCGCGGCCGCGTAGCCCGAGCCGGCTCCCACCTCGAGTACGCGATCGCCCGGGCGCACCTCCGCCGCCTCGATCATCAAAGCCACGATATAGGGCTGGGAAATGGTCTGCCCCTCCCCGAGGGCGAGAGGCGCATCCTCATAGGCGAACTCGGCCATGCCCTCGGCGACGAAGCGTTCTCTTGGTACGGTACGCATCGCATTGAGAACATACTCGTCGCGTATCCCGCGCCGCTTAATGTGCGCCTCAATCATGTGATCGCGCATGCGCTGGTAGTCGGCCATCTTGGCCTCCTTGCCCTTTCCTCACCGTTCCAGCGACGTTCGGGCGTGGTGTAAGGGCGAATCCGCTCCTATGGATTGTTCAAGAACGACACCGACCACGTCTGCTAAGCTCAACAGCGATCGACATAGCGGTTCCCGTTGCGGTCGCGGTAGTAGCAGCGGCCGGGCTGTCCTGCGACGTTCCCGATCAAGGCGGCGGACACTCCGCCCACGGCTGCACCGACCGCGGCGCCGCGAACATTGCCTGTTGCTACGCCGCCAACGACGGCGCCCGTGGCGGCGCCGATCCCGGCGCCTTGCTCTGTCGAAGAGCAAGCCGTGAGACACAACGCTACGCTGGTAACAATGATAAATGTTTTCATTTGAACCTCCATTTCAGTTCGTTCCAGCCGGCGTATCAACAACGACGATCAAGTAAGCGGATCTTCTCGCCGAACATATTACGCAGCCTGGTCAAAATGCCCGGCCGATCGCCTGCAGCAATGATTGCACGAACGTTATGCGCGGCCGTCGATGCACGCACCGTTGGCCCGAAGTGGCAATGACAGAGAAGCCTATGCAATTGATTGTCACTCAGCTCGAAGAATCGCTTGGCTTCGCCGTAGCTGTCGTCTTTCAGGCCCGCTTCATGCATGAGCTGGTCGGCAAACGCTACTGACAGAGGCGAGTTGTCCGCGCGCATGACCGCGCGATCCCTCGCAGGCTGAAATTCTGTCTCCTCCAGGGTTGAAAGTGCTTGATGCCCACAGCGCTCGAGAAGATTCGCCCAGCGTTCGAGGCGTTCGCGCCTGGTCATCGTAGGCAGCCGGTGCGGATATCCGAGAGTGACATTGGCAACGGTCTGAATGTCTTGAAGGGCATGGTGTTTCATTGAATGCTCCTTTCAGATAGAGCTCGCAGCCGGCTATATTCACGATAGTGGTCCGTCAGTCAGACGGCAGCGCATCTCGATTTATTTCGCCTTTGGCCAATCGGGTCAGCAGGATGTCCGTCTGCTTCTCCTCTTCGAGGCTCCGGTGCAGCACCTCCTGATCTTCCCGCAGGTCCAGCTGACCGGCCAGAGCGGCAGCCGTGCCGTATGCCGCGATCTCGTAATGTTCGAGCCTCTGAGCGGAAGCGATGAGACCAGCATCACGCAGGTCATTTCCCTTCAGCATGGAAGCCATTTTTTCGGTCTCATGGATCAGAGCCTGCATCGCCTGATCCGCATGGGCTGCCGGGACGGCTCCATGCTTCTGCAGGAGTGACACGAGGCGGTCCTTTTGCACCTCGGTTTGCGCGCGATGGTGGACCAGTGCATCCTTTAATGACGGATGTGCTGCGACCTCAGCCATTCGCAGCAACGAATCGGCGAGTTGACTTTCGACACTGACAAGCTCCTGAAGCTCGGCGAGATACATGTCCTTGAAACTGCTGATCTGCATCACAGCAATCCTTTCACCGCTTTGGTCGGGTAATGAGCTTCCTAACCGGAGCAATGACCAAATGTTCCGATCAAATTCCAAAGCGGGTTTGAGCGATCCTGGAAGCCTCCCATTGAGCTGCTGCTTGGCTCAATACCGCGTTCCACGCCAACAAGGCTTTCGCCTCCCTCGCCCTTTCATAATCCCGCATTCCAGCTGTCTGACCCGACCATCAGCCTTGGAACAATAGGCATGCGCTATGGTTAGTCGTGTGACCATTTCATCCGCCTCGAGCCTGAGGCCAAGGAAGTGATTAATCGATCATGGACATGCCGATGACGAAACATATTAGAACACGCGATCTCGATATCGCCTATGAGGAAGCCGGTGACCCGCGCGGGAAGCCCATCGTGCTTGTCCATGGTTGGCCCGACGATGTCCGTTGTTGGGATAAGATCGTTCCTGCTTTAGTGGATGGCGGTCATCGCGTCATTGCTCCATATCTGCGCGGCACCGGTCCTACGACCTTTCTCTCGGCAGACACGATGAGGAGTGGCGCGGTCGCGGCGCTAACCGAGGACTTAGCCGAATTCCTCGAAGCGCTTGACCTGAGTGACGTGGTGATCTGCGGTTATGATTGGGGTGCGCGTGCCGGGTATGGCGTGGCGGCACTCTTTCCCGCGCGTCTGCGCGGCCTGGTGGCAATGGCTGCGGGTTTCGCTACCTCCCAGCCCATCAAGGAGATAAGCTACGACCTGGCAAAGGCATATTGGTACGAGTGGGTAGTTGCACTCAAGCAGGGACAGGAGGCAATGGACAAAGACCGGCTCCGCCTTGCCAGATTTCTCTGGGCGACCTGGTCTCCCGATTGGCCGACGAAATGGCAGGATTTCGACGAGATGGCACCCTCGCTTCAGAACGACGATTGGGCGCCGATCAGCATTCATGCTTATCTGCAGCGTTGGAAAGAGACACCCGGCGCCCCCGAGCACGAGGATGTCGAGCGCGGGCTTGCCGAAAACCCGGCGATCCAAGTTGCGACCCTGGTACTGCACGGCGCTTCCGACGGGTGTAATCTCGTTGATACCTCGGCTGGCAAGGACCAGTATTTCGTGGCAGAATATGAACGCGTTGTTCTCGACGCGATCGGCCATTTCATTCCCCAGGAAGCACCGAAGCAGACCCTTGATGCGATCTTGCGCCTCACCACCCGTTGACGAGCACCTTCGGCGTTCGCCTCCGGGGCCAACGGCATCGCCGGCGCGATCTAAAATCGTTGGGCACACATCCTCGACAGGATGACCAGGAAATCAGGCGCGCCGTCTCGATCAGGCGATGCTGATTTACCTGCCGCTTTTCGCATGTGCACACATCATTACGCCGCCGTCATTTGACCTGGGACGACACCGCCCCCGCGGTCGGCGGAACCGGCTCGCCGGGATGAAGTGCAAAGGCAAAATAGACAGCGATGAGGCAGGCAAGAACGAAAATCGTCACGACGAAAATCATCATGCGACGGCGTGCATCTGAGTGGTGGTCCATGTGGTCTCCTCGCGAGCTACTAACGCGTGCTTGTCCGTTCGGCATCTCTCGTCGACCAGGGTAGAACCCTACCCGGCCGACAATGTTCCGAAGAGGTTTTTTCACGGGCGCGCATATCTCCATCGCTTGCCACGATCGCGCGTGATGATCCGCCGGCGAACGTTGCGCGTTTTTTGCCCGAGAGGGCTCGCATGTGGCTAGACGAGCGCACGGGTCCAGTAATCGACGCCGAGAAAGCCGAGCAGGATCAGCAGCCAGAGACCGGCGGCAAGCGCGGCAATGCGGTTAAGCGGCGTCTCCTCGTTCAGATGCATATAGCGCCAATAGATCATCGCGGATTTGATCGCCGCGATCGAAAGGCTGACGACGAGGCCCACCGCCCCACCCAGCACGAAGCTTGCCGCGATAGTGGCACTTAGCAAAACCAGCAAGATTACCCAGATAACGACGAGAGGATTTACGAGGCGCGGCATCTAAGGTTCACCTTGCAAGATAGAACACAGGATAGAGGAACACCCAGATCACATCGACCAGGTGCCAATAGAGGCCAACGGTGACGAGAACGATCGCCCGCTCCGGTAGCTTGATCGAGCCGAGCGTCAAGCGAAACAATAGCGCGATCAAAAGCACGATGCCGATGGACAGATGCACCGCATGCAGGCTGGTGGCGATGAGATAGAGGTTCATGAAAAGATGCTGAACGTCGTCCACATAGCGGGAATGCACGCCCTCTATCGGAAGCAGCCCTTCTGTAAACTCCATCCAATACTCGTAGGCTTTCATCACAAGGAACACCAAGCCGAGGGCAGCGGCCCCAACGAGCCAGCCGGACGCGATTTTGGCGCGGCCCTCCTTGGCGCTCTCCACGCCCAGGGCGACAAAAAGGCTTGAGGTCAGCAAGATCGCCGTGTTTATTCCGCCGATACCGGAATGTAATGCATGGGAGGCGCGGACAATCTCGGGCGCATGCGCCAGACGCACGGCGGCGGCAATGCAGAACAAGCCGCCGAAGAGCATGATTTCACTACCGAGAAAGACGTACATCCCCATCATCGCGGCACGATGCTGCTGGAGGGGATCCGTGAATGGCTCGGCGACGGAGGGCCTTGCGTCAGACATGCTCGTCCCTCATCTCGATCTCATAGTCGTAAGGCGGGCGATCGACGACTGGCAGCGTTTCGAAATTATGCTTCGGCGGCGGCGATGGCGTCGTCCATTCCAGTCCGGTCGCATCCCATGGGTCGTTGGGTGCCGGCTTGCCATAGCGCATCGAATAGATCAGATAAATCAATGGCATGAGGTAGGCGATCCCAAGAACGGCGGCGCCGCCGGTTGAAACGACGTTCAGCACCTGAAATTCCGGCGGATAGACATGATAGCGCCTCGGCATGCCAAGATAGCCGAGCAGAAATTGCGGAAAGAATGTCAGGTTGAATCCAATGAAAAAGAAGATCGCAGTGACCCGCCCCCAGGCCAGGGAATACATGCGCCCGACGATCTTCGGCCACCAATAATGCAGCGCGCCGAAGAAGGCCGATATCGTTCCTCCGACCATGATGTAGTGGAAATGCGCGATCACGAAATAGGTGTCGTGCACGTGGACGTCGATTGCAAGCATCGCCAGCATCAGCCCGGTCAATCCGCCGAAGACGAAAAGGCCGATGAAGGTCATGGCGAAGAGAAACGGCGGATCGAGCGAGATGTGACCTTTGAACAGCGTTGCCGTCCAGTTATAAACTTTCACGCCGGAGGGGATCGCCACCGCGATGCTGAGAAAGGAAAATGCGGCACTTGCATAAAGCGATTGCCCTGAAACGAACATGTGGTGGCCCCAAACGAAGAAACCGAGGGCCGCGATCGCGATCGAAGAGCCGGCCACGAACTGATAGCCAAAGATGGGTTTATGGGCACCAGCCGCGACAAGTTCGCTGACGACCCCAAGCGCGGGCAAGACCATGATGTAGACGGCCGGATGGCTGTAAAACCAGAAGAGATGCTGGAATAGCAGCGGATCGCCGCCAATCGCGGGGTTGAATATACCGAGACCGAACAGCCGTTCCAGCGAGATGAGCACGAGCGTGATCGCCAGCACCGGTGTCGCCAGTACCAGGATCAGCGATGTCGCATAGAGCGACCAGACGAAAAGCGGCAGTCTGCCCCAGGTCATGCCGGGACAACGCAGGGTATGAACCGTGACGATGAAGTTCAACCCCGTGAGGATCGAGGAAAAGCCGACGATGAACACCGCGGTTGCGGCCAGGATCACGTTGCCATTGGCATACATTGTCGAAAGCGGCGTATAGAACGTCCATCCCGTATCGACGCCACCCGCGATCAGGATGAATACCGTAAACAGCCCGGCGAGCATGTAGATATACCAGCTCAGCAGGTTCAGCTTGGGAAAGGCGAGATCCTTGGCGCCGATCATCAACGGGATCAGGAAATTGCCGAAGGTGTTGGGGATGGATGGAATGAGAAAGAACCAGACCATGACGACGCCATGGATCGTGAAGGCGCGATTATAGCCTTCATTGGTTAGAAGGTCTCCTGCCGGCGTCAGCAGATCGAGCCGGATCAGCGCGGCCGCGGCCGCACCGATGAAGAAGAAAAACGTGATGGAGAGTGTATAGAGAACACCGATGCGCTTGTGGTCCGTCGTCAGCAGCCAAGACTTGAGACTATGTCCGGCGCGCAGGTAGCTGACACGCTGCGCCGCGGTTTCCGTTGAGCCGCCTCCGCCGACATTGGCCTCTTCAAGCTTGGGATCAGCGACATCGGTCATTGTGTGCCCCCCGCCTGCCCTAGTGATTTGACATAGGCGACGAGCTTCATGACATCCTCCTCGCTCAGAAGGTTCTGAAAGGTCGGCATTATCGGCTGATAGCCGGCAACGACCTGCGATTGCGGCAGCAGGATGCTGTCGCGAATATATTGATCGTCCGCAGTGACGATCTCTCCAGATTGAAGCGGCACTGGATTGCCATAGATGCCAACCAGTGAAGGCGCTCGCACCGACGCCCCCGGATCGTGACAGCCGCTACAGCCACGGCTGCGAAAGAGTGTCGCCCCTTCCGCGGCGAGGCTCACGTCATTCGAGGACAGGGACAGCCATTTGGCATAGTCGGTGGGGTTCATGACGATAAAACTGCCGGTCATCTCTGAATGATTGCTGCCGCAATATTGCGAGCAGGCAATGCGATAGGTGCCTGGCTTGTCGGCCACGAACCAACTCGACGTATATCGCCCAGGCACGACATCCTGCTTGATGCGCAGGGCCGGGATGAAGAGGCTATGAATGACATCCTGCGACGCCATTGTGAGCTTGACCGGCTGACCGGACGGTACATGCAGTTCGTTGATTTCGGCCTGTCCTTCGGGATGCTGGAATTTCCACATCCATTGCTTGGCAACGACGTCGATCTGCATGGCGTCGGCAGGCGGATGATAAAGCCTGGCGAAGAGATCCGTCGACCAGACATAAAAGCCGAGCAAGGCAAGAAACGGGACGATGGTCCAGGAAAGCTCCAGGGGAATGTTGCGGTTCGGCGCATGCCTGCGATCGGCCTCCTTGCCCCGCCGATATTTGACGACGAAGATGAGGAGCAGGACGAACACCGGCGCCGACAGCGCCACGATCAGCACGGTGAAGGCAATGACGAGCAAATCGATCTGATGACTGTAAGCGGACGCGCCGGAGGGCCAGAGCGGAATGAAATTCACGGCAGCCTCCTTCCGGCATCTTTCGAACGGCACTCGCGAAGGAGCAAGATGACAAGCACACCGATGCCGAGGATCGCGACGAGGCCGCATGCGACACGAAGCGCAATCAGAATAAGGGACGAATATCGCCCGGTAAGCGGATCATAATGATAGCACAGCAACAAAAGCTGGTCCTGCCAGCTACCGATGCGCCCCTCACCGGCCTCGGTGAGCGCAAGTTTCAGGTCTCCGCTGGTCGGCGCAAGTCCGTAGAGCCACCGGCTTAACCGCCCGTCCGGTGTTAAGACAGCGACAGCGGCATCGTGGGCATATTGGCCAATGTCGGGATCCCAGGCATAACGATAGCCGAGGGCATCGGTGACGCTATGAATGGCGGCCACCTCGCCCGTCAGCGCATGCACGCCGCCGTTTGTGAGTGAGGGAAAGCGGCGCTTCAGCTGTTTGAGCGAAGCCGAAGCCTCTTTGGGACCCTCGCCTGCATCTATGCCAAAGGCGACAATTGTAAAATCGGTAGCCGGCCGAAATGACTGTCCCTCTATCGCCTCCATCAGCCCCGACAAGGTGACACCACAGATATTGGGACAATTATGCAGGACGGGCGCCAGCACGATCGGCTTGCCGCCCCCAAGCTGGCGAAGGGTCACGACGCGATCGGCCTCATCATGGAAAGGCAGATCGAGGGGGATGAAGGCATCCGGCTTCTGATCGATTCCGGTCACCGAGAATGGATCGAAGGCAGCTGCGCGTGCCTCGCCGGCGCAGACAAGCAAGGCAAGAGCCAGCGTGAATGCGGCCGTCCTCATCGCGCTTCCTCCCGTTCATCGTGATCCGGCCAGCCGCGCGCCGCCAGGATGACCATGGCCCTGTCGATCGGAATATGCGCCGCCCCGACTTGGCGATCGATCCAGCCGTAACCCTGAAGACGCTGTTCCGCCTGCCGCTGAAGCAGCTCGCGATTGGCGGATGGTGACACTTCGAGGCGTGGGCCTAGCTCCGCCTGCTTAGACCCGAACTTCGTCCGCGGCGGCGCGGCGTTCGGCGCAATCCACCACAAAATGCCAAAGACAAGGAGAACCGAAAGACCCATGCCGAGGAAGAGGCCAAGCGTCACCCAGAGCACCAGCCGAGGAGAGACATCCTTCGGTTCGAATAGTGGCGACGCTTTCTGCCGCCGCGGCTTCCTGGAAAGCGAGGCAGCCATCATGAAACCTCCGCCGTCGCGGTCGCCGCCAGCCGGCGCGCGACCTTGCTCGCGCGGGAAAGAATGGCAAGCGTGATCTGCGCGAGACCGGCAAGCGACAAGCCATAGGCTGTGATGGCGTAGCCCAGATGCGCTGTCAGCCTCGGCAGGACGAGCCAGGCGTATTCCAGCAACCGCCCGGCGAGGATGATCGATACCAGACCCACCAACCACCGTCTGGATCGGCGGATCGGTGGAAAGAATAGAAGGAACAGTGCCGTCAGATGCAGGAAGGTAATCGAGACCTCGACCAACGACCAAATGCCCGTACCACGGCGCTGAAACCAGAGGGCGCCTTGAGCAAGATTGCCCGACCAGATGATGAAATATTGCATGAACGCCAAATAGGCCCAACAGAGGATGGCGGTGATCAACAGCGAACCGACAACGCTCGGCTTGGCGACACCACCCTCCCCCAGGCTCATGAGCACCAGCAAGGCAAGCGCGGTCAGCATCTGGCCGGCGAGTACATAGAGCGCGAAACCGGAGGAATGAAAGTGGGGATCGAGCGACATCAGCCAATCGGTCGCAAGGATTTCCTGCAGGAGGATGAAACCGATGAGTCCGCTGATCGCAATCGATCGAGATTGGCTGCGCAACAGTGCCTGCGCAAGCAGATAAGCGGCGGCGAGAATGAAGAGGGTTCTGAGGTCAAAGAATAACGGCGTCAGGTAGATCGCCTTGAACGGTTCCACTGGAGGCTGCCGAACCCATTCATAGACGGATGACAGGCCGAACAGGATCGGCAGCCAGGCGATCAGCACGAGCGGCAGCAGCGACAGCGACGATCTCGCCGCATGATCGAGATCGTGCCGCCAGATTCCGGGAATTATGCGCATCATCATGACCAGACAAAGCGCACCCAGCGGGAGCGCGCTTACGAAGACCAGCGCCGAAAGCCAACCGAGCAAGGCAGACGCGGGCGCGACGAGCGCCAGGGAAAGAGCCGCGAGGCAGAAGATCACGCCGCTCAGCGCCAGCAAGCGGGTCGGCAGGGCTTCGACCCGGCTCATGATCCCGTCCTCTTCAGCTGCGCCTGATCCTCCGGCGGCAGGCTCGCGACACTGGCGCCCTGACTTAGCTGTAGCGCCCGGATATAGGCTGCGATCGCCCAGCGATCCCCTGGAGAAACGCGGTCCGCATAGGAATACATCACGCCGTGGCCCTTGGAGATCACCTCGACGAAATAACGGGATGGCGCCTGTCGCAGTCGGTCGATGTGAAAACTCGGCGGATGGGGAAAGCCTCGCGCCGGCACCGTGCCATTGCCGTAGCCGGCGTTGTCATGACAAGGCGTGCAATAGATGCCGAATTCCTGCTGCCCGCGCTGGAGAAGCTCGATATTCATCGCTGGACGATCGGCAAGCGCCCGCACATTCTGAAGATCGTCCCGCGCGACCGTTCCATCCGGCGGCGCCTGCAGGGCTTTGCCATCGGCAAAGAGCCGGCTCTTTTCATAGGAATCATAGCGCGGCTGATGGTTCATGTCATCGCAGCCGGCAAGCAGAAGCATCGGCGCAAGAATGAGAAGACCGCACCTCATTCCGGTTGCTCCGTATGCTCGACGGCGTCCACGCTGATTGGCTCGAGCATGCCGAGAAAGGCGCGTGTGCGCTTCGCATGGAAGCGCTGGTCGTTACTCAGAATGATGAGAAAGAACTTGTCGGACTGCCCGAGCTGAAACGCCTCGATGTCGAATAGCGGGTGATGCAGTCGCGGCAAGCGGTTCAGAAGCAGCATGCCGAAAATTGCTGAAAGTACGGCAAAAAGAACCGTGAGTTCGAAGGTGATGAGCATGAAGGACTGCCAGGCAAAGAGGGGCCGACCGCCGATTTCGATCGGATAGGCGTAGTTGGTGTAGAGTTGCAGCCCGTAGCCGAGCACCGCGCCGAAGAGACCGCCGGCCAAAGTCAGCCACGGAATGATGTTCTCCTCGAAGCCGAGCGCCTCCGTCAGTTCTTCGACCGGATACGGAGAATATGCCTCCATGGCGGTAAAGCCCGCCTTGCGCGCGCGTTTCACCGCCTCGATCAGTCGCTCTGGCCTGTCGAATTCGGCCAGCAGCCCGAACAGATCTCCTCCAGGACGCGGCTCACGCATGCCTCAAATCCCCCGTCTCGCGTAAGGCCTCCTCCACTTCAAACGTGGAGATCACAGGCAGGAAGCGCACGAAGAGAAGGAACGGTGTCAGGAAGACGCCGAGCATTCCGGCATAAAGGCCCCATTCCCAAACGCTCGGATGATATTGGCCCCAGGAGGAAACCAGATAGTCGCGATATAGCGATGTCGTCAGCAACATGTAACGCTCGAACCACATGCCGATCGTGACGGACAAGCCGATCAGGAAGAGCATGGGCGGCTGGCGTCTGACGCTTTCGAACCATAACAGCTGCAGCGGTAGGAAATTCAAAATGACGGCGCTCCAATAGCTGAAGGCATAGGCGCCGGCCAGCCGGTCCATCAGCGTTCCCACCTCCTGCAATTCACCGCCGTAAAGGCTGTCGAACACTTCCGCGACATAACCGTAGGCCGTCATCAGGCCGGTTGCGAGCAGGAAGCGTCCGAGCAGGTCGAGATGGCGGTCGGTGACCAGCATGCCAAGACCGAGGGCGTGGCGCAGCACGACCGCGATCATGGCGACGACGGCGAAACCGGAAAAGGCCGCCCCAAGCACGAAATAGGGCGGGAAGACCGTAGAGGTCCAGCCCGGTATCGGACCGGCGGCGAAGAGAAGCGAAATTTCCGAATGAACCGAGACCACCAGCGGAACGGCAATCGCTGCCGTCAGCCTGTAGGCCTGGTTCCAGCGTGCCCAGTGCCGGGCGGATCCCCGCCAGCCGAGCGCCGCGAGCCCGTAAATCACCTGCTGCCAGCGTCGCCTGGCGCGGTCGCGTACCGCCGCTAGATCCGGGATAATGCCGATATACCAAAACAGTATGGAAACAGTGAGATAGGTCAGGACGGCGAAGAAATCCCAGCTCAGCGGGCTCTTGAACTGCGGCGAAATCGTCATCGTATTGGGATAGGGCGCGATCCAGTAGAAGAACCATGGCCGGCCAAGATGCAGGATGGGATATAGCCCGGCGCAAATGACGGCAAACAGCGTCATCGCTTCGGCGAAGCGGTTGAGCGAATTGCGCCAGTGGGCACCCAATAGAAGCAACATTGCCGAGATCAACGTCCCGGCGTGCCCGACGCCCAGGAACCAGATGTAGTTGGCGATCGCCAGACCCCAATTGACGGGAATATTGTTGCCCCAGACGCCGACGCCCGAAATGAGAAGCACCGTCGCCGAAACCACAAAGGATAAAAGCAGCAGCAGGGAAAATGCGAAGCATATCCACCATGCGACGGGTGCCGGATATTTCAACGGGATCCGCGTGATCCGCTCCGCGGCCGCGGCGTCCTGATCGCGAATTTTCCCGCTCATCCCGCTGCCTCTGTCTTTGCAAGGGACGGATCTTCGATCCGGGCGAGATAGGTTGTTCGGGGCCGGGTGTTTGCTTCCTCGAGCAGGCTATAGTCACGCAAACCTGCCTTGAGTCGACTGACACCAGAATTGGGGTCCGCGACATTGCCGAAAGTAATTGCCTGCGTCGGGCAAACTTGCTGGCAGGCTGTAACGATCTCGCCATCGTGCATCGGCCGGCCCTCCTTGTCGGCTACGATCCGTGCCTCAGCGATGCGCTGGACGCAGTAGGTGCATTTTTCCATGACACCGCGGCTGCGCACCGTTACATCCGGATTGCGCATGGCCTGGATCTGCTCGGCATCGTCGCCCGTGAAGTCGAACCAGTTGAAACGGCGCACCTTATAGGGACAGTAGGACGAGCAAGTGCGTGTGCCGATGCAGCGATTATAGATCTGCAGGTTCAAGCCATCGATGCTATGGACCGCGGCATTGACAGGGCAGCCCATCTCGCAAGGCGCCTGCTCGCAATGCATGCAGGGGACCGGCTGAAAATAGGACTTCGACGCCGTGGCATCGCCTTCATGGTAATGATCGATCCGCAGCCAATGCATTTGCCGCCCTTCGGCAACAAGTTCCTTGCCGACCACCGGAATGTTGTTTTCAGCCTGGCAGGCGGTCACGCAGGCATTGCAGCCGATGCAAAGATCGAGATCGATCGACATGCCCCAGGAGGGATCCGATATCGGCCTGTCCGGATAGAGCGATGGCGGCTTTTGCTTTTGATCCGGCCGGGAGTGTGGATCAAGCTGCCCGACTTCGACCGTCCGGATGAAGTCGAAGCCGTCGATCGCCTGGTGTAATTGTGTCGTTGCCACCTGCAGCATTTTGTCCGTCGGCTCGATTGTGACGCCGGCTATATGCCAAGGTGTTGCCGATCGCCGCAGGCCGTAGGCGTCATAGCCAAGACCATCCGCGATCGAATCCTTCAGCTTGCGTCCATAACCGAGCGTGATGGCGATTGTATTGGCTTCCTGACCTGGCATGATCCAGACAGGCCCGTGAATGGAAGCGTCCCCCGCCGTCAATTTGACCTCGGCGCCATTTTCCAGCTTCCGTTCAGATGCAAGTTGCGGGCTGATGAGGATCACGTTGCCCCATGCGATCTTGGTCAGAGGCCGTGGCGTCTCCTGCGCCCAGGCATTCTCCGAGAGGGTACCGTCCCAGACGCCGGCATCCGGACGAATGACTAGGGACAGGCCGGAAGGGGCGTCCGGCGCAGCCGGCGGGACGGCGCGGTCCAGAATGGTCGGGATGAGCGACGGTGCGGCACTATCCGAAACGAAGCCGCGATAAAGCGCGTCGCGCCAGCGCTCGTCGAACTCTCCATCCCAGGCCGCGCGCCAGGTCTGCTGCACCAGATCCCTATCGCTCAATGCGCGGCCCATCATTGCTTCAAGCACGACATGCGCTGCGCGCACCGCATAGAACGGCCGGACCAATGGCTGGATCAATGTCACGCTGCCGTCCACAGCACGCGCGTCACTCCAGCTTTCAAGATCATGTTGAAGCGGCACATGCCAATGCGAAAGAGAAGCCGTTTCATCGACATAGAGCCCGGCGTGAACGCGGAGCTTCACCTTCTGCAAAGCATCGCGAAACGCGAGATCGCCCGGCGCAAAATAGGCGGGATCGCTACCGATAACCGTCAGTGTCGACACCTTGCCGTCGTTCATGTCGGTTACAAGCACGTCGAGCGATCGCGGGCCGTCCGGCGCTTGGGCATTGACCGGCTCGGAGAAGTGAAGCGTGTTTCCGAGACTTCCCAATCTCTCATTGATCAGCAAGGCAAGCGCCTGAAGATCGTCTCCATGATGGACGCCGACCAGCACCAAGGCATTGGCCTTAGATGCCTGGAGAGCGGTTGAGACGCCGATCACCCATTGTCGCTCGTGATCAGCGAGGCTGACATCCGCCAGGCCCTTGAGACCAATCCGCGCGCCTATGGCGCGCAGCAGGCGATCCATTCCCGAATGCGATGCAACGAGGTGCATATCCGCAACCGCCCCAGTGGCCGAAGGTGTCGGTTCGGCCACGAAGAGCCTGCTCGCCCCTTGCATGTGTTGGCGCAACCGCCGGCGATCAGCGAAGGCACGGGCATATGACGTCTGCCGAGGACCAGGGCCGAGGAAATCGTCGTCGAGACTGACGATGGTTTCGGCGGCGGCGAATGCTGGCTGAAACTCCAGCGGGCGACCGAAAATGTGCTGCGTGGCGTTCCATCGGCCGGTCTCAGGCAATGGATCGCAGATATGCCACCGTGCCCTTGGCCACCGCTGCATCATCGCCTCGATCTGGCGGCGCAAGGTCGGCGAACTAAAAGGTGCGGTCAGCAGCCGAAACCCTTCCCCTCCAGTCTTGTCCAGTTCATCAGCTTTCGCCGCCATCTCGGCATCGAATGCGTTCCAATCGGCGGGCTTGCCCAGGTGCAGCGGCGTTTGCGAGCGACCGGGATCGTAAAGCCCGAGGAGTGAGGCCTGCGTGAAAGCATCGGTGGCCCCGCCGCATACGGGATGATCGGGATTGCCTTCCAGCTTGACCGGTCTGCCGGTGAAGGTCTTGCCGAGGGTAGGCTGCGCGTAGCCGCCAAAGGTCGCGGCTGTGGCAAACCACTTGGCGACGCCGACGCTCACGCGCTCGGGCGCCTGGACGTATGGGAGCGCCTCCTCGTCCTCCTCGCCCTTGCAGGCCGAAAGGCCTGATAGCGCAAGCGATGCCGCCATGATCTTGAGGAGGGTACGGCGGTCGAAGGTGATACCGCCTCTGTGCATCATCGGAAATTCACGCCTGGAGAACCGATGAAACTCCTCCGTATCGGCGAGCTCCTCCAGTGCCCGCCAGAAATGCCTCCCCGTCTTGCCGATCAGCCGCTCGTGGACCGTGTCTTTTTGAACCGGACGATCTATCATCGGATCACCTGTGACAGATGTTGCATTGGATGAGTTTCCTAGGTTCGATGCCATAGGCTTTCACCACCTGCGCGCCGAAATCCTTGTGCTGCTCGGGATTGGCGTCCCAGTCGGACCAGTCCATGCGCGTCACCTGATCGGGCGGGCGCAGATTGGGCGCCGGATTTCGGTGGCAATCCAGGCACCACTGCATCTGGAAGGGCTGCGCGCGCGACATCAACGGCATCCGATCAACCTGCCCGTGGCACGTCACGCAGGCAACGCCGCGAGCGACATGAATCGAATGGTTGAAGTAGACATAGTCGGGCAACCGGCTGACGCGGTTCCATGTGAGCGGCACGTTGGCCGCGAGGCTGTGTCGGACCGGCGCCAGCATGCTGGCACCGGTCCAGATTTGCGAGTGGCAGCTCATGCAGATATGTGTCGCCGGCAGTCCTGCGCGGGCGCTTGTCTCGACGGAGGTGTGACAATACCGACAGTCGATACCGAGACCTCCGACGTGATGCTCATGGCTGAAGGGAACCGGCTGATCCTGCACCCAGCCGACCAGGGTGCCATAGCTGGAACTCGCGTATCCGCCGACAAACAGGACGCTCAGGAATATTAGGATGGCGGCAACGAGCAGAGATGCGCGCAGCCTCGTATCAGCCGATGCCGTAAAGATCTGCGCCACGGAATTCCCCTGAATTCGCCCTCGCAATGGGATCAAACGAAAACCGGGGTTGAAAGTTCCACCATCTGTAGTGTCGGCCGCAGATGGCGCATTCCATCCCGTTTGCCTGGAACAATGCGGGATACCGGCAGTTTTTAAGACCAAGGCGGATCGTCTTTGGCGCTATCGCCGCAAAATACATCCCAGAGGAGGCCCCGCTATGAAACATCAGCAACCTCGTGAAGGCGCGCCAGGAACGACGGATCAATCGCCGCGATGGGAAGGACCGGCTGGATCAAAGCCGGCTGGATACCTACCGGCCAAGGATGGCGGTGAAAAAGCGCGCGATGCCCACGGCGAAAATATCGATCATCCACGCAAGCGTCGCGTATCCGACGCACTGAAACAAAAAGGCGATGATTGACGATGCCGCCAGGCCATGGCGCCGCCACGAAAACTGCCAAGAAGTGGCGCAAGCTTGCGATTGGTCGCGATGAGGAGGAGAAGGATTGACCTCGGCCTGAACCAAGGCGTATTAGATTGGCCCACGGTAAAATTGCATGGTCGCGTGAGACGATGCCCACGGCTATTACTTAATCAGTCTCCGTAGGCCTTGTTTCCTCCAGCACAAAGCGCATCAATAGTCCCTTCAGTTCAGGTTCGCGCACACGGCGGGCTGCCTCTTCCGGCACCATCCATTCGATTGTCCGCTGCCCACTTTCAGGAAACTTTCCACATTGTTTTCGGACTTCAAGCAGGTGAACTTCGACCACTGACGGTATCGTCTGCCTGTCAGCCAGCATCTTCAAATATGTGAAATATCCGAATATCCCCTTTTTGACCTTGCCCTTGACGCCTGCCTCTTCCCAGGCTTCGCGTCGCGCCACCTGACCACCATCAAGCCCTTTAATCGGCCATCCCTTCGGAATCATCCATCGTTTGGTCTCCCGTGTGGTGATTAGCAGCAC
This sequence comes from Martinezella dioscoreae, assembly GCF_009176305.1. Classification (GTDB taxonomy): domain Bacteria; phylum Pseudomonadota; class Alphaproteobacteria; order Rhizobiales; family Rhizobiaceae; genus Rhizobium; species Rhizobium dioscoreae. The sequence continues at coordinate 620,367 of NZ_BLAJ01000004.1, forward strand.
TTCACGCGAATTATCGTCGCGATGCCGAAAGCATAACGCGCCATATTGCTCGGCCATCTCTCTGGCGGCGATGGTCTCTATATGCGCAGCAAGTCGCGCAAGATGGGGTCGGCGGTTTGACATGACACCTCTAACTTACCGGCCCATGGGACGGCATGATATCGAAACCGACAAGCTCCCTTCAATGCTGTCGCACGAAGCATATTCATGACCGGGCAGTTCCCTGACGGTGCGCTGCATCCGCAACGCACCAAAGATCAAAGGCAACCGTGTTTCATGCGGCCTTTCTGGCCTTCGCATTGGCCGCCGTCTCGGCGAGTTTCGTCAGTTTCTGATCCGTCGCCCTTTCTTCCTCCAGCGTCTGCTGCAGGAGAGTGACGGCATCCTTCAGACCGAGTTGCTTGGGCCATTCAATAAGCGTGCCGTAGCGGGCAATTTCGTAGTGCTCGACGGCCTGCGCCGAAGAGATAAGACCGGCATCGAGCGCCGGCGTGCCTTTGAATTCCTCGATGATCTCGTCGGCCTCGGCGATAATGCCCTGGATTGCTTCGCAGGTCTTTCCGCGCGCTGGCTTCCCAAGCAGCTCGAATACCTGCTCCAAGCGTTCCACGTGGCCTTGGGTTTCGTCGCGGTGATGAAGGAAGCCTTGTTTGCCCTCCTCCGCCTGTGCCGCGCATGCCATCTTTGGCAATGCCCTTAGAATCCGCTTCTCGGCATAGTAGATGTCTTTCAATGTTTTTAGAAAGAGATCATTTAAAGTCTTCTCGGATGCCATTTGGAGTCCCCAACATATTGAGAAAAGATCATTTTGCAGCAGCGCGCCGATGTGCCGGTCTTTTGCGCGTGATGTTTTCTCCTCTGGGTTGTTCTTGAGATCTTCAGTGGTCTCACACTTCGAACCGACGGCCTGAAGATTGGTTCCCGTCTCATTCCTGGAAAAATGCTGTCAGCACCGCCCTGAACGGAAAATTGCTTCCTGACCTAGCGATGCGGCAACGCAAACGCCACGATGTCGTCACCGTTGCGCGACTGCAAGCCGCCGTGCCCACCAGCTGCAACGACGACATATTGTCTTCCGTCCGAGCCGAGATAGGTCAAGGGGGTGGCGTTTCCACCTGCCGGCAGGTGAAACTGCCAGACGACCTTTCTCGTCTTGCCATCGAGCGCGCGGATATATTGATCCGTCGTTGCGGCGATGAAGATCAAGCCGCTACGTGTCGCAACACTCCCGCCCATGCTGAATATTCCCGTGGGCAGACCAAAGGGCAGGCGCAGTCCAAACGGCCCCATATCCTCTGTCGTTCCAAGGGGACGCTGCCATGCAACCTTTCTTGTCAACAAATCGATCGCCTGCATCTGACCCCAAGGCGGGCGGGTACAAGGAATGTCAAGCACACCGAGCCAGGCTTTGACGACAATGGAAAAAGGCGTGCCATGCTCGGGATTATTTTGGAAGTCAGGCTGCGGATATGGCTGCTTCCATCCGCCCCATGGCGCGAAGAGCCTTTTGGCGAGAGCAGACGCATAGGGCAGCATCTGCAGTTGAAACGGCATGAATGTCGTATTGATAAACAAGAGTTTGCGTTCCGGATCGACCGTCGCGCCATACCAATCGGAGGTCCCGTCGAAGGCTGGCCAGCCGATGGTCGGTTTCAATCCTGGCGGCGTAAACAAACCGTCGTCCCGCATCCGCCGAAAGGAGATCCGGCAGAGAAGCTGATCGATGGGAGTTGCACCCCACATATCCGCTTCTCGAAGCTTGGGCGCGAGCAATTGCGGCATGCCGGTCGAGAAGGGTTGTGTGGGCGAATAGCGTTCGCCCGGTATATCGCCCGGCGGTACCGGCCGCTCGTCGACCTCGGCCAAAGGATGGCCATCGCGGCGGTCAAGAAGAAAAAGCTGGCCTTGTTTGCTGGTTTGAACAAGCGCTGGGATACTGCCGCCCCTATCGTCGGGGAGATCGACAAGCGATGGCCCTACGGGAAGATCGAAATCCCAGAGATCATGATGCACGGTTTGAAAATGCCACCTCTCCTGCCCGGTGGTAAGGTCCAGCGCCACCAGCGAGCTTGAGTAGTGGTCGTCGAAAGATCTGCGCTGCCCTCCGAAATAGTCCGGAGTTGCGTTACCCAGGGGCACGAAGACGAGATTGAGCTTTGGATCGGCCGTATAGACGCCCCAGCCGTTCGGCGTTCCACGTGTATAGGTTTCATCTGCACCCAACGGCCTGTTAGCGGGATTCTTCCCCATGTCCCAAGACCATGCAAGTCGCCCCGTGTTTGCGTCAAAGGCGCGTATCACGCCCGAAGGCTCGCCGACGGTCTGATTGTCATAGACCCATCCTCCCAGAACTATACGCCCGTTCAGGACAAGCGGCGGCGAGGAAATGAAATGAAACCCTGGCGGAACCGGCCCCATGTGATCGCGCAAATCGACCGTCCCCCGCTCACCGAACTGTTCGCAGGGCTTGCCCGTATCGGCATCGAGTTCGAACAGCCTTGGAAGATCCGATGCCGTCGAGATTATGCGGTGCGCGCATGGTCCCGCGGATGCCACGGACGAGGCGTCGTAATATGAAACCCCGCGGCAAGCTTGATAGACATTGTGCGACATGTCGCCGCCCGGATCATAACGCCATTTCAGCTGTCCCGTCGTTGCATCGAGCGCGATAACCTCGCGATGCGGCGTGCAGAAATAAAGGCTATTTTCAACCTTTATCGGGGTCGCTTCAAAGCTGAACTCCCTGCCTTTGGAATTCTCACCCGGCCTCGGCTTGTCGCCCGTCGAAAACGACCAAGCCTGTTGCAAGAGATTGACATTGTCAGGCGTGATTTTGTCGAGAGACGAATACCGGTCTCCCGCTGGCGTGCCTCCGTAGTAGGCCCAATCGCCTGCTGAACCAGCATCGCTGTGATCTCCATCCATGACCTTCCAGCGGGCGGGATCGCCGAAACTGATGGTCCTGGCTTCGCTGATCCGATAACCAGAGCCAAAGACGAAGATCAGGATCGCCAATGAAAAAACGAGATTGGTGACGAGGATCATTCTTGCCCTTGCCAAGCGCTCGATGCGACCGGCAATCCAAGGGGACCAGATCCATAAGCCAAGAACCGCCGGAGCGACCAGTCTCGGGATAAGCGCCCAGCCATCAAAAACGGATTCGGTCAGAGCCCATGCCAGCGTCCCGATCAGCAATAACGTGTAAAGCCATGGACCGAAGACGCTTCCCCTGGACAACAGCACTGCAACACACAAAAGGCTGATACCAGCTATTAGATAATAGGAAGTGCCGCCGAGTACGAATAGCCATGCGCCAAGGCACGCAAGGGTGATGCCGATTAGCCCGACGAGATAGGCCGTAAACATGAAAAGAACGCGCATCAAGGCTCCTCTCGTTGGCGCGAAGCGTGGTCAAGCGTTCGACCGATTAGAAGAAGTAAGCCATCTCACTTGTTCTCGGAGGCAAGCTCTCCTGGCTTGAATCTCCCTGGCTTGGCTTCTTGTGAGGGAATGGCATCCGACGACGTGGGAGCTGGGCGGGTTTCATCCTCCGACTCCGGCACCACGCCGGCATGATGGTCATCAGACGATGTTTTCGGGAGATCTTCGTCACGCGCCCTTAGCTCACGTTCCGCATCCAACCAATGGCGCAATGCCTGCCCATTCGGCTTTCCTTCCATTTCCCACCTGGCATAGGCAGCCTTTCTGATGTCCTCTTTTGTCATCGGAGAGCCCTTTCACAGATACCGACATCCAACTGCGCCGGAGCCGCGGAGTTCCCGAATGGACCATGTCCTCAATGAATCCGGTCGGCGATCGATTATGGGAAATCCTTCTGTATTTATGCTGGCTCATGCACAGGGGCGAGCTAACCATCGCCGTTATCATTCCGCAGACAGAAACTCTTCGACCGTCACAATTTTGGCCTGTACGGAAAATCGCCTTTCAAACAGCGTAAGCGCTGCGTCGTGCGCATCGTCATCACCACTGCATACGGCATCCCTCAGGATGATAACGCCATAACCGAGATCGATGGCGCCAAGTACCGCGGCCAGGACGCAGACGTCCGTCTCTCCCCCGCTTATGACTAAAGTGTCGATGCCTTGACGGGACAATATCTGATGGAGACGACCATCCACCCACGGCGAATACGTGAATTTGTCAAATATGCGCGCTGGCGGCGTCAGGGCTCGAAAGACTGGAAGCACGTCCATCAACTCTTGAGGCAGCTTGCTGGCGGTCATCATGTTCCATTTCTCGTAATAGGCCCGCCATTTGCCTGGCATGATGTCCGGCTGTGCTGGTGGCATGAAGCGCGTGAAAATCGTCCGCTCGGGAAATCGTCCCACCACCTCCACAACCTGATCCAGCGTGCGGGCCATCCAGGGCACCTGCCAGGGTGTTGGTTCAAAGAACATGCATTGCATGTCGATGCACAAATGCAGCCAGGTTTTCATCCCGCCATCATCCAGCCAAACAGGAATTCAGCCGCGATATTTGCCCTCGTTCATGTCACGCGGATCATAATTGAGATCCCAGTCCTTTTCGGGTTCTGCCGATCCTGGTGGGGTCTTGTTTACGGTTGCATCGCTGGAACCGGTAATGACCCTTGGCTTGGCGCTCGCGACACCGTCACTCTGACTGCCATGCAACAGCTTTCGATACTGACCTTTGGCGTCCTGAGTGGGATCTCCCCTCTTCTTTCCGCCTGGATTGTTCGACTTGGCCATTACGATACCTCGCTTGCTTGTCGGACCTCATGGAAGCTGATTAATTTTCGGCCGAGCCCGGGCGGGCCGTTTTTGCATGCTGGTGCGCCAAGATGCTGGCCGGTGTTATGTTCGCCACCGCGGCTTGGAGCTTGTTCTTCCAGCCGCTCACGACATCCGCTTCACCGTCCATCATCGCATCGAAGCCGATCCGGGCGACTTCCGCGGGATTATCCTTCTTGGCTTGGCCAATTTCCGTGTCCATCAAGCCGGCCCGCTTAAAGAAATTCGTGTCCGTTGCCCCAGGCATCAGGCAACTGACCGACACGCCGGTACCTTTCAATTCTTCGCGCAGAGCGAAGGAGAAGCTATTGATAAAGGCCTTGGTTCCATTGTAGATCGCCTGGTAAGCGCCCGGCAGGAACCCGGCAATCGAGCCGGTCAGCAGAATGCGGCCATTGCCGCGGCTTCTCATCTGATTTCCGATGTGCTGGATCAGATACACGGTTCCGACGATATTGGTATCAATGACCTTTCTGGCGCGGGTAAAGTCTTGATCGAGAAATTGCCGGCCCAACCCCTGTCCGGCATTTGCCATGAGCAAATCAACGGGCCGACCGGTCGCGGCGATGCTCGCCAAAAGCGTGTCGACCCCGAATGGTGTCGAAAGATCGGTCTGCACCGCCTGCACCTCGCCGCCAAACTTTCTGAGCTGCACGGCCGCGGTTTCGATCTCGCTCTCGTCAGCCGCCACGATGAGATTGTAACCTTCCGCGGCGGCGCAGGCCGCCAGTTCATAACCGATGCCGCGCGAGGCGCCGGTGATGACAGCCAGTCCATTTTCCAAAGCCCTCTTGGCCATAAGCCTGCTCCTTCTCAAGGTTTGAGCACGACTTTCACGCAACCGTCCTGTTTGTCGCGAAAAAGCTTGTAAAGGTCAGGCCCGTCTTCAAGGGTTCCGCGGTGGGTAACGACGAAGGAAGGATCGATTTCGCCCTTTTCGATACGTTCCATCAACATGGGCAGGTAATGTTGCACCGGCGTCTGCGCCATCTTGAAGGTCAGGCCTCTATTGATCGCCGATCCCATTGGAATCTTGTCGAGATATCCGCCATAAACGCCGACGATCGATACGGTGCCGAAGTTGCGACAACAATGGATGGCCTGGCGCAAGACGTGGGGCCGGTCCGTACCCATGAAGGTCGCCACCTTGATGCGATCCCATCTGGAAGCCCAACTGGCGGAAGCCTCGGCCTCGGTTCCCACCGCGTCAATACATGCATCGGCACCACGTCCTCGGGTCATTTCCATGATGCGGTCATAGACATCTTCTTCCAGGAAATTGACCGTCTCGGCGCCGCCAGCTTCAGCCAGCAAAAGACGCGTTGGAACGGTATCGATGGCGATAACGCGTTCAGCACCTAGCAGGAAAGCCGATCGAATGGCCATTTGACCCACCGGACCACATCCCCAGATCGCGATCGTGTCGCCTTGCTGAATACTGCAGAATTCCGCCGCCATATAACCGGTCGGGAAGATATCGGAGAGAAACAGGACCTGTTCGTCATCCAGCCCATTTGGAACCTTGGCTGGCCCGACGTCGCCATAGGGAACGCGCAGATATTCGGCCTGGCCGCCGCTGTAGCCGCCAAGGAGGTGAGAATAGCCGAACAGGCCGGCTGGCGAATTTCCCCAAAGCTTCGTTACCTTCGAACGGTCGGGATTTGTCCGCTCGCAACCTGAGAAGAAGCCGCGCTGGCAAAAGAAGCATTCGCCGCAGGCGATCGTGAAGGGAACGACCACGCGGTCTCCGACGGCCAATCGTGAGACCCCTTTGCCGACCTCGACGACTTCCCCCATGGTTTCATGGCCCATGATATCACCGCTTTCCATGGCGGGCATCACGCCATCATAGAGATGGAGGTCGGAACCGCAGATCGCGCACGCGGTTACCTTTATGATGATGTCGCGTTCATCGTCTAACCGAGGATCGGGAACACTCTCGCACCGTATGTCATGCTTGCCGTGCCAGGTCAGTGCTTTCATCGGTTCCTCCAACATCTCGATCCTGCGCCAAACAGTCGGCCTGCGGCGATGTTCCCAGGCAACTGAAATTTGGCGGCCGGAGTTCACGACCGAGCAACCGATGGGATACTGGCGTACCCTCGCCGGTATCGATCTGGGAGATGTTCGACTGTTGCTAATCCCCGACATCCGCAAAGCCTGATTTGAAAAGGGAACTTTCGAGTCGGAAGGAGGTTTGGATGTGAAACGCTGGTTTCTAGCACAGGGAAAGTGCAGTCATGGCCGTCTTCGAAAAGGGAAAATTCGGTGCTCTGATTGCCTATATCATATTGGCGGTGCTTATCGGCTGTGTACTTGTCGCGGGAGCCCTTTTCTTTCATCGACATGAGCCACAACGGCCCGGTCAGCCCTCGCCCCATGCCCTGGATCAATCCCAATAGTATGAAGAAAAAGCCAAGGCCGCCCGATCACGATCGGCGTCTCCCACCAGACGCGCCATGAATCCAATCCAGCCCAGCGGCCTTTGAATTCATGACGCGCCTCAGGAGGCGGCTCGCCAGCGGATTTGCGAGCCAGGAGGGACCGGCGTGACTTCCCTCCGGCGGTCGAACCCTCATGAGCGGGATTTGTTCCTGAATGGAGATAATATCAAGCCGATACCGTGCGGATAAAATGCCGCGCCGATCACGCTCGGCTTCAGGCGCAAAAACCTAAGGCTTTTGGTCCGCCAGCAGCGCAAGATCTTCCAGACAGACTGTCTCGCCGCGATTCCTGAATCAAGGGCGATACTTCTTGATTGCCAGCTGTCTCAAAACGGAGATCTCGTTCAACGGGTGAATGACCGTGCCGGGATCGGCGGCCGCGCACTATTGCAATTGACTTCAGTTACGCGTCCGAGGATGTTCAAAACGCCTCGGCCAGCATTCGCCGCATGCTCTGGACCAGTTTCGCCGATGTCCCCACCATTGGTGCGAAGCAGCGCAGGCGGTACCGCCGGCCACTTACTGATAAACGCAGGTTTTGACGCAACCTTCCGTAGCCCTGCAAGTTGGGAGGAAATGGAGGCCGAGGCGGTTCAAAACACTGTACAGTCAGGCAAGGAGTTTGTAGATCGTCTTGGTCCTGACGTGGAAGCGATATCATGGTTCGCAGCTACAGCAAGATGTTTGCGGGCAAGCGGGTGCTCATCGTCGAAGATGAGTATTTGCTGGCCGACGAAACGCGCCGCCAGCTCAAGAAGTTGGGAGCGACCGTCATTGGCCCCACCGGTCGTGTTGACGTTGCTCTGGATCTGATTGATGACGAGAAGATAGATGTTGCTATTCTCGACATATATCTCGACGGAGAACTGGTATTCCCAGTTGCGGAGAGACTACAGGAGCTCAATATCGCTTTCATCTTTGCTACTGGATATGATCCTTCCATCGTGCCCGCGTCGTTCAAGGGATTTTTATTGAACGAAAAGCCGTTCGAATTGGAGAAGATCGCACAAGCGCTATTTGGCCCGCGCCCTAACGGCATGTAAAATAAAGTGTCGCATCTGATCTTGCACCCCATTGACGGCGGTGTGAACCGCCGCCCATGAGCTGGGAGGGCTGGAGGTCATTTCCCCTCCGTCAGATCGAGGCAACATGTTCGACAGTTGTACCTCGAAGCAGACGAGCATCGCGTCCCGCGCTATTGAGGCTTCATGGTTGTCCACGGCGTGCCACCGCGCTCAATTTGATCTCTATGTCAAAAAAGCGGACATACAGTTCCAAAGGCTTTGTCCCCAGGAGCAGCAGATTGAAGAAATTGCTGCAGGTATCGCTTGGCGTCATCACCAGCATCGGCGGTTTTCTTGAAACGGGAAATATCGCGACCTCCGCCCAAGCAGGAGCAGCCTATGGTTATACTCCCCTTTGGGCTGTTGTTCTCGGCACGATCTGTGTGATTTTCCTCGTTGAAATGTCGGGGCGCTTCGCAATCGCGAGCCATTATACGATCGTCGACGGAATTCGGGATCGCTTCGGCTCCAATATTTTTCTTCTCACTGCATCCGTGGTCTTTATCGTCAATCTTCTCGTTCTTGCCGCCGAAATCGGCGGCATCTCGCTTGCGGTGCAATTCCTGACTGGCGTGAAATTTCCGTGGTGGTCATTGCCGGTGACATTTACCGCTTGGTTGCTGCTCTGGCGGGGCACATTCGGCCTTATCGAGAATGGCATATCGTCTTTGGGGCTTCTGGCGCTCTCTTTTGTCGTCGCCGTGTTTGTCATGGATCCGCACTGGGGCGAAATCGCGAAAGGACTTGTGCCGACGCTGCCGAGTAAAGATCCGCTACATTATAGCTTCAGCGTCGTCGGAATATTGGGCGCTGTCATTTCGCCCTATCTCTTTTACTTCTATTCCTCGGGTGCCATCGAAGACGAATGGGACAAGACCTACTTTGGCGCCAATCGCGCGATCGCGATCCTTGGCATGAGTTTCGGCGCGATCATTACCGCCGCAGTCATGGTTCTGGCTGCAATGATTTATCCCTCCAACGGGATTGAGGATATTGAAGGATATGAGCAGATTGCCATGATCCTCACGCCCGCCTTTGGAAAATGGGGACTTTGCCTCTTTGCCATCTCGCTCGGGATTACATGTTTGGGCGCGACCCTCGAGGTGAGCCTGGCACAGGCCTATCTAATCGCACAAGGCTTCGGATGGAATTGGTCGGAAAACATGAAGCCGAAAGAAAATCCCGCCTTCTGCCTCGTCTACACAGCCTGCCTTATGATTGCCATGATCCCAATCGTCATCGGCCTGGATCCGCTTCGGATCACCATCTTTTCGATGGCCCTCTCAGCTCTCAGCCTGCCGTTCGGCGTGGTTCCCTTCCTTATCCTGATGAACGATCCGACCTATGTAGGGAAGCACAGAAACGGGTGGATCGGCAATGCCGCAGTCATCTTTATCGTCGCGATGGCTTTCGTGCTTTCGATTGTAACTACACCTCTGGAGATCCTGGGAGGCTGACATGTATCTTGCGCGCGACGTTCTGGATAAGCAGGTGGTCGATCGCAGACAGGCTCGTATCGGAAAGGTCGACGGTATCGTGCTTACGACCGAAAACGACGACCGGCTCAAGATCAGCTTTGTCGAAATGGGCCATTTGACATTGCTGCGAAGGCTGAGCCAGCGCCTATATCGCTGGCTGCTTGCCTTTTCCCAACGGGTGCGGGCAGAGCGCGATCAATGCCCCTATCGGATTCCTTGGTCGAAAGTCACTGATGTGGGCATCGACATTGAAGTTGATATCGACAACAGCGAAACGCCGCTAGAACAGAAGCAGGAATGGTTGAGACAACATATTCTCAGGCACATTCCGGGAGGGTCGTCATGACGGAGATACATCTGGAGCTCCTGCTTGGAATGAAGGTTCACGACTTAAATGGTCAGCCGATCGCACGCTTGGAAGAGATCAAAGCGGAAGCTGCGGACGAAGATTTCTTTGTTGTCGAATATCACCTCGGAGCTCTTGGCTTGCTGGAAAGAGTATCGGCAACGACGATTGGCAACGTCATGCTACGGCTCTTCGGATTCGAACAGCGGTCGACTGGCTATATCGTTCCATGGGATAAGCTCGATGTAGGGAATTCTGGTCAACTTAAACTCCGATGTACCGTCGACGAACTCAGGACGAGCGCACCGTAACGCATTTCGGCTAAAACGTGGTGCATTGGGAATCCTCCTTACTTGACCTCACTGTCGAGCCAGTCGGTCACCTGTTTGATTTCCTTCTACGGACGGATCGCTCACACTTCTTACGATTGTCGGCGGTTTATCATATGACGATGCGGCGAGACCTTCCGGGTGCGAGATCGAAAGATCAAAAGCCACGTCTCACGAGCACGCGCGACATCGGTTAAAATGCTCGGCGCGAATTCGATAGGTGGTGCTGCTTCGATCCATTAGGACCTTATTGGCGGCCGCCGGGGCAGCCGCCGGCTGGATTGAATCGATCAGCTCTTGATGGCAATGCGTTTGACTTGCGACTGCGCCTTCTCACTCTTCGGCAAGGTCACGGTCAGCACGCCATTCTTGAAGCGGGCATCGACCTGCTCTTCGTTGACCTCGACGCCAAGCGGGATGCGGCGCTCGAAGCGGCCGTAATAGCGCTCGGAGAACTGGCGATCCTTGTCCTCGTTCTCGGAACGCTTTTCGCCCTTCAGCGTCAGCACACCATCGTTGAGCAGGACCTCGATGTCGTTCTCCTCAAGCCCGGGCACTTCGGCGGTCACCTTGATCTCCTTGGCAGTGTCGGAGATCTCGACGTTCGGCCAGCCGGCACTGAAGACGGAGCCGTTTCCGAAGGATGACAGGCCGGTGCCGAAGCGGCGGAAGACATTATCGAATAGACGGTTTACCTCGCGATGAAGCGACAGGAAGGGATCACGGTCGTCGTCGCGCAGGACAGTCGGAATCTGATTGCCATTGTTGCGATTCCAGGGAATCAAATCGCGAACACTCATGTTTTTCTCCTTTCCGTTTGCTCACTTGGCAAAGTTCGCCTGGAGGCGCCGAGCCATGCTCGGCGCCTTTGTGCGAATTGCGCTTGTGTGGAAGCTTAAGCCGCCTGCTTTTCGGCCTCTATCTGCTTCGTCTCAGGCTTTGATAGAGCCATGTCGGTCGTAATGGCGATCTGGCGCGGCTTCATTTCTTCGGGGATTTCGCGCTTGAGATCGATCGTCAGCAGACCATTGACGAGACCGGCACCTACCACCTTGACGTGATCGGCAAGCTCGAACCGGCGCTGGAACGAGCGGCCGGCGATGCCGCGATGCAGATACTGCACATCTTCAGCGTTTGCCTTCTGGCCCGAGACGACGAGCATGTTCTGCTCCTGGGTGATCGTCAATTCGTCCTGCGAGAAGCCCGCCACTGCCATGGCGATGCGATAGCTATCCTCGCCGGACTTGACGATGTCGTACGGGGGCCAGTTGTCGATCGTGTCGACGCGACTTGCCGCTTCGAGCGCATTCAACATTCGATCGAAGCCGATGCTCGACCGGAACAGGGGTGAGAAATCGAGGTTTGTCCTCATAGCCATATCCTCCTTATAAGCAACATGGATACAAGGAGACGCCAAGAGCATGACGTCTCCTGGACTTCGTTCGATTCCCATTGGGCAATCGAACAATATTAATATAATTCCGTGGCTTACAGTTTCAAGAGTAGCGCAACTCCCCGACAAAAAAATTGATTTTCGCGTGACCAGATTCGGGTAATACGGCAGATGCCGAGCGGCAGAGTTACTGCTCTGGTTGACGTACTGGCTCCGATAGAGAGAAACCGGAATAGGCAAGGCGACGACACTGCCTTCTTCGCCGCCCGCCTATGCCGTTGTCAGCACCCTGATATCGCCTCGACGATCAATGACGTCGACCACGACGTGGCGACCGGATCGGCGGATGGTGACGTCGGCCGACCCATTGCCGATCTGCAGGCGCCGCAGCGACACCTCATCGAGGAAAGGAGGCAGCTGCGGCTCGTTGAAGCTGACGTGCTGCGCGTTCGGGTCAAAATCAAGGCCTAGGCACGATTGCAGCAGGAAGAGCGGCGCGGCGGCCGCCCATGCCTGCGGAGAACAGGCGACCGGATAGAAGGTCGGTCCCTGCGCGTGCTGGCGCGGCAGCCCGCAGAAGAGTTCAGGAAGCCGGCGCAGGTCGATATAGGTCGACGCCGTAAACAGGCCTTCGAAAATCCGCGCTGCTTCAGCGCGATAGCCGTAGCGGGCAAGGCCGGCGGCAATCAGGGCATTGTCATGCGGCCAGATCGAGCCGTTATGATAGCTCATGGGATTGTAACGCGCCTCGGTCGAGGCAATGGTGCGGACACCCCAGCCGCAGAAGGACGAAGCACCCATCAGCGTTCGGGCAACGACGCGTGCCCTTTCGGGATAGGCTATGCCGGTGAAGAGGGCATAGCCGGCATTGGACGATCGAACCCTGCAAGGGCGCTTATTTCCGTCCAAAGCAAGCACATAAGTGCCAAGTTCCTCGTCGAAAAAGCTCGTGTCGAAAGCCCGGCGCAAGCCCTCCGCCCTCGCCAGGAATTTCGCGGCTCGTTCCGCCTTGCCGAGCCTGCGAAAGATCTCGGCGGCCCCCTGCCAGGCGCCGTAGAGATAGGCCTGCACCTCGGCAATCGCGATCGGTCCCTTCGCAAGCGTGCCGTCGATGTGAAAGATGGAATCGTGGCTGTCTTTCCAAGCCTGATTGATTAGGCCCTCTTCCGTCCGTCGTCCATATTCGACGAAACCGTCGCCGTCTCGATCGCCATGTTCGTCGATCCAGGCAAGAGCCGCCTCGATGGCAGGGAGCAGCGACTGGATCGTGGCAAAATCTGCCGTACGTTTGAGGTATTCGCCAGCCAGCAGCACGAAGAGGAGCGTGGAGTCGATACTGCCATAATAGCGGCGGAAGGGCACTTCACCGAGTTCGGCCATCTCTCCATAGCGGACCTCGTGCAAAATCTTGCCTGGTTCCGCGTCCGCGATAGGGTCGATCTCCGCCGCCTGGTTGGCCGCCAGGTGGCCGAGCACCCCGCGGGCGATCTGCGGATCGAGCCAGAGCGTTTCCAGCGCGGTGATCAGGGCGTCGCGGCCGAAGACGGTGCTGAACCAGGGAATGCCGGCATAGGGATAAGGTCCTTCCGGCTTGTCGGTCATCAGCATGTAGAGGTCGGAGACGCTGCGGCGAACCACCTCGTTGAAGATCTCGTTGGACGTAACGATCGATGCCGCGCGTGAGGAAGACGAACGCAAGGCTCGGCGCGCATCCCTTAGAGCAAGGAAAAAGGAACGGTGGCTCGGTCGCCGGCCAGCGACCCGATCGCAACCTATCTCGATGAAAAACGATCGCGCCTCATGCGGCTCAAGATGGAGATCATAAATAACCTGATCGCTGCAAATTTGATCCGGCCTTGGATCAAAGCAAATGCGGGTCGACCGCTTTCGCTCATCAAGCCCGATATAAGAAAGCAAGATCGAATCCTGCTCCACCACGGGGGTAAGATGGCGGCCTTTACGCACTCTCACAGTTCCGCGAACCTCGAACAGGTCGGCGAAATCGGCCGCAAATACGATTTCGACACGAACATGCTGCCGCCGATCGTCATAATTCCGGATGGCCAGCCGCTCGTAGCAACCGCCATTCCACAAGAAGCGGGATCTGCGAAGATGAATGAGATCATGGCCGAGCGTGAGCTTACCTTTTTCGTCGAAAAGATCGGGGTTGGTGAGATCGCAGGTGAGCGTCGCGTTATCCTCACGCAGCGTCGACGACAACAGCATTGGCCGCTTGCCGTTGATCGTCAGATAGAAATGCGAGAGATAACGCGTATCACGATGGAAAAGGCCCTCCGGGCTACCAGGCCCGGAAAGCGCATCGCCATTGTGGTCGAAGACGGCGAAGGTATCGCCGTGCTTCAAGGTGCGCGGTCGCCGCTCCTGCAGGGATGCGGTTGCCGGTATGAAGAATTGCGCCACCGGGGCGGCCGGCTCTGCCGACGCGACGGATGGCTTGCTGTCCACAGAAGCGGTCGACATGCTGCCATGTCTCCTACGCCACGACCTGGAGATCCAGATCCTGGCCATTGGCTCGGCGCAGTGACGCCGCCTTCGTGCGAACGCCGGGCAGGTTACGATAGATAGCGAGATAGTCTCGCGCCATCCGTTCCGCGCTGAAACGCCGTTCGAAAGTCGCGCGTACCTTGTGGCGATCCATGCGCAGCGCCCATTCGACATTCTCGGCCGCCTCCGTAACACTATCGACGACGATGCCTGAAACACCGTTATCAATCACTTCCGGAACCGAACCGCATCCGAACCCGACTACCGGGGTGCCGCATGCCATTGCCTCGATCATCACCAGCCCGAACGGTTCGGGCCAGTCGATCGGGAAAAGCAACGCGCCGGCATTACCAAGGAAATCGGCCTTCTGGTGCTCGTTGATTTCGCCGATGAACTCGACGTTCGGATGGCTCTTGACCATCGGCGCGATCACCGTGTCCCAATAGGCCTTGTCCGCATTGTCGATCTTGGCGGCGATCTTCAGCGGCATACCAACCTTGGTTGCGATGCGGATCGCGCGATCCGGACGTTTCTCGGGGGAGATTCGTCCCAGGAAGGCAAGATAGTTGCCTTTGGGCTTTGCCGTGAAGGAAAGAAGATTGGTCGGAAGACCGTGATACACGGTTCCGGACCAGTTGACCGGTGGCATCGGGCGACGCTGATCATTGGAGATCGATACAAGCGGGATATCAGGAAAAGCCTTGTAGAAAGGCTTGAGATCCGGCAGGTCGAGACGTCCATGTAGCGTCGTGACTGTACGATCCGAAAAATCCCGGATCAGCGGGAAATGCAAGAGATCAATATGGAAATGTAGGACATCGAATTCATGCGCCCGCCGGCGGATCTCCTCCAGCAGGACGACTTGATGCGGAAGATGATCCTTGACGGCCGGATTGAGCCTGAGCGCGACCTCCGAGCACGCCACCAAGGTTGCATCGGTAACGGAGTCACCGCTAGCAAACAGCGTGACGTCGTGACCCTGAGCGACAAGTTCTTCGGTAAGATAGGAAACGATGCGCTCGGTTCCCCCATAAAGCTTCGGTGGAACGCTTTCGGCAAGCGGCGCAATCTGGGCGATCTTCATCGGCAAAACCTCCTCATAAGAGCAAAGAATGGACGGCAAAAATCGGGTAGCGTCCTAAAAAGGCACGCGTTTACAAGGCGACGTCTAGGCTTCTGATATCTGGCGGCGGCGACCTCCCTTTCTCAGGCTGCTAGAAACAAAACGGCCGGTAAAACGGCGCAGCCGCGATCTCTGGCAACGAAGTTTATCGGCCTCCGCAGGCCGCGACGAGATCATGTCTTGGCCGTCATCCAAGGACTTTAAAGCGGCGATGATGTCGTCATAGGAGACGACATGGTCCGCGCCTGGAAAGCGCCGAAAGCCGGGCATCGATTCGATTGCGAATATATCCGAGGCCCAGGATGCAAGAATGGCGCGCTTGTGATCCTTGGTGATATGCTCCGCCGACAGAACATCGCGCGGATGGGCAAAATGTCGGGCAGGATACAACAAATGCGCCGACGTGACCGCAGCGGTGGATGGGTCGCTCATTGTGATACTGTCGGTTTCCTTTCTCATATCTGGCTCCATCGATGTCTGATCGCTGAGTTCTGGCCACGTTAGGAAGCTTCAGCTTGGTCCGTTACCCTCCATGGCGCCCCCTCAGCAAATGAATTGCCTTCGAGCTCGGAGAGTGCCGCCGCGCGCAAGGCTGACGGTTCGTGCAGGGCTCTGCTATAATATCTTGCGACCGTCGTCATGATCTGCGCAACGGCAGTAGGATCACGAGAGACCCCTTTAGCACGCGCTATCGATTTGACGACGTCCATGCAGATCCGCAGATCTTCCCGCGAAAGAGAAAGATGGCTGTTCATCCTTCCGCCACCTCCGGAAAGGTGCCGCGCGCACCCTGCACCAGTATTTTCAGCTGCCGCGGATTTCGTACTCCCTGGCGGTATAGTTCTATTACTATAGCAGCGATCCGCTCGCCCTCTTCCGATTTGCGCGGAATATCCGCCGCTGCCCGGATCTCATCAAAAACGCGCTGACAAAGGTCCAGGTCGCGCGAATCGAGCGGCGCATCTGATCTCTTGATGATCGTCTGAACCATTCGTGATCTCCATTGCGGAGCCCGCTCCACCAGAAGGTGGAGCGGGCTTGACCGTTAGAAGTCCATTCCAGCTCCAGCAGGCAATGCGGGAGGTGCCTCCTTCTTCGGCTTTTCGGCAATCATGGCTTCCGTCGTCACCAGCAAGCCCGCGACCGAAGCTGCATCCTGAAGTGCGGTGCGCACGACCTTGGCCGGATCGATGACGCCTTGAGCATAGAGATCGCCATATTCATTCGTCTGGGCATTCCAGCCATAGGAGAAGTCGGTCTTCTCGCGCAGCTTGCCGACGATGATCGAACCTTCCGCGCCGGCATTCTCTGCTATTTGGCGAACCGGCGCCTCGATTGCCCGGCGAACAATATCGACGCCGACGCGCTGGTCGTCGTTTTCCGTCTTGAGACTGTCAAGCGCCTTGACGGCTCTCAGCAGAGCAACGCCGCCGCCCGGCAGGATGCCTTCCTCGACCGCGGCTCGGGTTGCATGCAGCGCGTCATCGACACGGTCCTTCTTTTCCTTCACTTCGACTTCGGTCGAACCGCCAACGCGGATAACGGCAACGCCGCCAGCGAGCTTGGCAAGGCGTTCCTGCAGCTTTTCGCGGTCGTAGTCAGAGGTGGTTTCTTCGATCTGGGCCTTGATCTGGGCAACACGGCCTTCGATGTCCGATTTCGAGCCGACGCCATCGATAATGGTCGTATTCTCCTTCTCGATCGCCACCTTCTTCGCCCGGCCGAGCATGTCGAGGGTAACGTTCTCGAGCTTGATGCCGAGGTCTTCGGAGATGACAGTGCCGCCCGTCAGGATGGCGATGTCTTCCAGCATGGCCTTGCGGCGATCGCCGAAGCCCGGAGCCTTGACGGCAGCGATCTTCAGGCCGCCACGCAGCTTGTTGACGACGAGGGTCGCAAGCGCTTCGCCTTCGACGTCCTCAGCGATGATGAGGAGCGGCTTGCCGGTCTGAACGACGGCCTCCAGGATTGGAAGTAGCGATTGCAGGTTCGAGAGCTTCTTTTCATGGATGAGGATATAGGGATCCTCGAACTCCACCCGCATCTTGTCGGTATTGGTGACGAAATAGGGGCTGAGATAGCCGCGGTCGAACTGCATGCCTTCAACGACTTCGAGTTCGGTTTCGGCGGTCTTGGCTTCTTCAACCGTGATGACGCCTTCGTTGCCGACCTTCTGCATGGCTTCGGCGAGATAACGGCCGATCTCGGCATCGCCGTTAGCCGAAATGGTGCCGACCTGGGCGATCTCCGCATTATTGGAGATCTTGCGGGCGTTGGTCTTCAGTTCCGCCACGACAGCGTCGACGCCGAGGTCTATGCCGCGCTTCAGATCCATCGGGTTCATGCCGGACGCGACCGCCTTGGCGCCTTCCTTGACAATCGCTTGAGCGAGAACCGTCGCTGTCGTGGTGCCATCGCCGGCAAGATCGTTGGTCTTGGAGGCGACTTCGCGCAGCATCTGGGCGCCCATGTTCTCGAA
The DNA here is from genome assembly GCF_009176305.1 of Martinezella dioscoreae. Taxonomy (GTDB): domain Bacteria; phylum Pseudomonadota; class Alphaproteobacteria; order Rhizobiales; family Rhizobiaceae; genus Rhizobium; species Rhizobium dioscoreae. Next base: position 638,300 of record NZ_BLAJ01000004.1, read on the forward strand.
CTTGTCTTCCAGTTCGATTTCCTTGGCGACGGTAACACCGTCCTTGGTGATGCGCGGAGCGCCGAAGGACTTGTCGATGACGACGTTACGACCCTTCGGGCCGAGCGTGACCTTCACCGCATTGGCGAGCACATCGACCCCTCGCAGCATGCGTTCACGGGCATCGGTGTGAAACTTGACTTCTTTCGCAGCCATTTCTTTAACTCCTCAATAGGCAGCTATCAGACTGATGGTTCGTGGCGTGGAGGCTCAGGCAGCCTGTTTCCGCTCGGCCTGGGCTTCAATAATGCCCATGACATCGCTTTCCTTCATGATGAGCAGGTCTTCGCCGTTGATCTTGATCTCAGTGCCGGACCATTTTCCGAACAAGATGCGATCGCCGGCCTTGACGTCGAGGGCCTGGATCTGGCCGGCGTCGTTGCGCGCGCCCGGCCCGACGGCGATAACCTCGCCTTCCTGCGGCTTTTCCTTGGCGGTGTCGGGAATGATGATGCCGCCCTTGGTCTTTTCCTCGGAATCGACGCGGCGGACAAGAATGCGATCATGAAGCGGTCGGAACGACATGTTTTCCTCCGTTGAGCAAAAAAGATGACGTTGATCCCCTCACCGGACCGGATGACCAGTCCGGGCGGGTGCAAAACCTCGTTCGAGCCTTTTGCGCGAAATGATCTGGTTTTGGTATTTTTCGATTTCAAGAGGGATGGACAAAAAAATTAGCACTCACCTCAGGCGGCTGCTAACATGCTGGAATGGAACAAGAAAATGGCACTCTGCGTTGAAAACCCATTGATGGCCGCAAAAATTTGCGCCACCATCCGACTGTCACGAAACGGAGATGAAGCATGCGATTTTCGTCGGAACTGGAAGGTCAACTAAACGGCTATGGGCTGACCACCGCGCATATCCTCTATCACATTCCCGATTTCGAATCCGTCCTGCAGACCTACGTCTGGCAGGATTACGACCTGGCGCCCGATTTTCCCGAAATGCATAGGTTTCTCGATTTCTGGCAAACCAATCTCGACGGGCCGCTGCATTCCGTCCGCTACAGCCATCGGCGCCTGATCGGTCCAAACGAATGGCGTCGTGTCGAAGGCGAGTTCAAGCTCCATTAGGACCCGAACCGAAACTTTCCTTCCCCAGTCTTCGATAATCAAGGCTTGATGAGCTCGGTCGTTCTCCCTTGCCAACCCTCGACAGGCCGGGGAGGCTAAGGCTCAGCTCCTGCCGGGCGGAGAAGATTATCGGCTGGAAGGATTTGAATCCTTGCTGGTCTTTTAGGTTCATCAGGAACGGGGGCGCGTCATCCTCGTAACGCCCTCGTGATTATTTATTGCATGCGAAGAATGTCAGCATCGACGGGCCGATATCTCCATCAGTCCTGCTCACGGCTTTCGCCAATAACTTTGTCGATCAGACCTTCATTGCGTGGGAAGGCCGAGTAAGCGGAGAAGCATTCCAGTCACGCGTACCATTTGGTCCGCTTTTCCTGTTTTTGACGGCGGCTAGCCCGCCATCATGCGCGCCTCATCGTCTATCCTCCTCGTGCTGCTCCGCGCCTTCGATCGATGAAAGCCAGGGTTCCCGCCGTTTGGTCCAAACCTCATAGCTGGGTCTGAGATGCGTGGGTGCCGCGCTCAGGACTCCAAGCTTGATCTCGACCTCGCTATCGCCAACGGCAAACACGCGCGAACCGCAACGCGGGCAAAACTCGCGTCCAGCAAACTCGCTCGTCGCGCCTTCATAGTGAAATTCACTTGCGGGCCATAGGCCGAAATAAGTGAAGGCGGATCCGCTTTCCTGCCGGCAATCCGTGCAATGACAAATGCCGATACGTAGCGGTTTTCCGCGCACCGTTAGACGCACTTGCCCGCAACGGCATGATCCGGTTAATTCCTTCATGGGATTGTCCGCGTCATCGCTTACATTCGTGATTGGGCCTTCCCCGCGACTGACCTGTTCGGTCCGCCAGCGTCCATCGGACAGCTGGTAGCTGATTTCGGTATCTTCGCCGCCCTGCTGTTGGCGGGCCGCCGCAGATTTGGCGGCGGCAAGCGCACTCCCGTGATCGGGAAACGTCTCCGACCAAACATCACCGACGCGATAGGCAAAACCCTCGTCATGGATACCAACGTGATATGTTAACGGCATTAGTTCCTCCGGCTCGGCCGAGCACTCGTGGAATTTGGAAACGGTGCGACAAGGGTCGATCCCTTACAGGAGGAACACCCATGCATACACTCATGCATTATCTCACGGCCTCCCATCAAAGTTCGGAGACCAGGAAAAGTTTCCAAACAGCAACAGATATTTAGGTTTGCAAGAAACAAAACGGAGCCGACCGGCCTGGATTCCAGACCAAAATTCCGGTGAATGGCAGTTTTACATACCGCGAGAGCTAATGGGATGGGCAACCCGTATTGTTCGCGGCATAGCACAAGAAATCATATGAGCTACAAAACGACAACCAAGTGCCAATATTCGTTTCATCGGCGGCCGGGGCAGTGAGATAACTAAAGCCGCATACCGCCGGAATAACCTAATATCGACGGTACCTTCGACTGGACGGGATCGAGATTTCCGTCGCTTGTCCGAGCTTCCACGCTCTTAAAGACCCGCGACGTGCATTTTCATTTCACTCACGCTTGTTTCAGGCGGGCCTCAAAAGCGAGAGACTGCGGGCTTCAAGTTTCAAGAATTTCTTGTCGACCCCGCCCCGATCCTGCCCATCAGGATCGGATGTCGATAGTTCCAGCGCCCAGCGTTTGTCATCCGGCAAGGTAAAGTCGACATCTCCATCACGAGGGTTGAAAAGGACTAGAATATCATCCCAGCCCTCTTCGAAGGGTTGCTCACGCGACAGGCGCAGGCCGATCGCCGTGTTTGCTTCATCGTCCCATTGCTCGTCCGTCTGCTCTCCGCCGGTCGGATTGAGCCAGGTGACAATCAGACCATCGCGCCAATTTTCTCGTCTGAGGATGGAATGTGCCTGACGCAAGGCGATCAGCCGTTTGACGAAGGTATAAAGCGCCTCGGCGCTGCCATATCGATCGTCCCAATGCAGCCAGCTGAGTTCGTTGTCCTGACAGTAGCCATTGTTGTTGCCCATCTGGCTGCGGCCGGCCTCATCACCCGCCAGCAGCATCGGCGTACCATGCGACAGAAAGAGGGTCGCGAGAAAATTGCGTTTCTGGCGCTCTCGAACGGTATTGATGGCTTCATCATCCGTCGGACCTTCAGCGCCGTAATTGTAGCTGCGGTTGTCGTTGTGGCCGTCATTGTTGTCTTCGCCATTGGCCTCATTATGCTTCTCGTTATAGGAGACGAGATCATTAAGCGTGAAGCCATCGTGGGCGGCGATGAAATTGACAGTGGCCCACGGGCGGCGGCCACGAAGATCATAAACGTCGCCCGACCCTAAGATGCGGGCGGCAAAATCCCTTGTCATGCCAGGTGTGCCCTTCCAGTAATCCCGGACCGTATCGCGATATTTGTCATTCCACTCCGCCCAGCCCGGCGGAAATCCCCCCACCTGATAACCGCCGGGGCCAATGTCCCACGGCTCGCCGACAAGTTTGACTTTGGCAAGCACCGGATCCTGGCCGACCGCGTCGAAGAAGCCGCTGCGCTGATCGAAACCCTGGGGTTCGCGGCCAAGAATGGTGCCGAGATCGAAACGAAAGCCATCGACATGCATTTCTTCGACCCAATAGCGCAGCGAGTCCGTCACCATTTGCAGCACGCGCGGATGCGACGTGTTGATCGTGTTGCCGGTGCCGGTGTCGTTGATGTAGTAGCGGGGCTGGTCCGGCAGGGTGCGGTAATAGGAGAAATTGTCGATACCCTTGAAGGAAAGGGTCGGACCGAGTTCATTGCCCTCCGCGGTATGATTATAGACGACATCGAGGATGACCTCGATACCGGCATCGTGGAAGGCACGCACCATGTCGCGAAAGCCTGAAAGGCCCTTAGGCCCGTAATAACGAGTTGCCGGCGCGAAGAAGGCAAGGCTGTTGTAGCCCCAATAGTTGTGCAAGCCCTTGTCGAGCAAGTGACTGTCATCGGGAAAGAAATGGATGGGAAGGAGTTCGATGGAGGTGACGCCGAGGCTCTTGATGTAATCGACGACCGCCCCGTGCCCCAGACCGTCAAAGGTGCCACGCAACGGCTCCGGAATTGCCGGATTCAGCATCGTCATTCCCTTGACGTGCGCCTCATAGAAAATGGTCTCAGGCCACGCGACCGACGGCTTGTTATCCGATGTTTCATTCTTGAGGTCGACCACACGGCATTTGGGCACCTGTCCGGCGCTATCGGTCTCGTCGAAGGAAAGATCCTTTTGCTCGTCGTCCAGACGATAGGCGAACTGGGCTTGCGACCATTCGATGTTGCCCACAAGCTCGCGGGCATAGGGGTCGACGAGCAATTTGTGCGCATTGAAACGATGCCCTTTTTCGGGATCGAACGGGCCGTGCACGCGGTAGCCATACAAGGCACCTGGCTTCAGTCCAGGCACATAGCCATGCCAGATTTCATGGGTATATTCCGGCAGAGCGATCCGCTCGACCTCCTTTCCGCTTTCGTCGAAAAGGCAGAGTTCCACCTTTTCCGCATAGGCGCTGAAAAGTGCGAAATTGACACCCTCTCCGTCATAATTCGCTCCCAGGCGCGTGTAATCTCCAGGCTCGATCGCATGCCTCTTGCCGCCTTCCGTCATGAAATCCTCGTGATCGTTGCTGCGCAGCAGAAACACCCTGTGAAGCGCTTTGTTCCGGCTTTGAGGTCGGACTACGCATGCATCGGCGCCAGGATCGTCACCGGTTCCCCACGAGAAAGGATAGGGAATGATCGGTAAACAGCTGTGCTGCCAGAAGATCGCCAGCTGACGAAGGCTTATCCGTCAAGAGATCGTATAGCGGCGCCTTGAGCTCTCGCGGCATCATCACAGCGGTGTCTTTCCAGAAATCCGATGAAGGCATATCGACCAGACGCGGCACGATCGTAACCGCTGTTTCCCGCTCGTGAACGCGAGCGAAAGCCACGAGATTGGACGCTCGTGCGCCGCTGGTTTCCAAAGGCACATATTCGCCCTCGAGGAAAAGAAAGGGGTGCTGATTGCGATAGCGCAGCACCGTGCGGATGACATGCCGTTTCAAGAAAGCGGGATCCATCGCGAGGGCACCGGCCGCTTCCGTGTCAGTCCACGGATGGTCGACCGGTCGTCGATTGTCCGGATCGACAAGGCTGAAATCGAGACGCTCGCTACCCTGATAGATGTCGGGAACACCGGGAGCCGTGAGCTTGATCAGCAACTGCGACAGGCTGTTGCGGAAACCAAGCTCCATGAAAGGACGCAGCGTCCGGTCGAAATCACGGATGAACTCCCGATTATCCTCCGAAAACAAGGCGGCGGCATAGGCCTCGACCGAATGCTCATAGGAAGGGTTTTCATCCATCCAATCCGTCCGGAGCTTGGCTTCTCGGATCGCCTTCAACACATAGGCGCAAAACCGTTCCTTCAGTGCGTTCCGATCGGCTCCTTCGATGTCCTGCGGCCAGATGCCGGCAAGCGCCTGGTAAAGCATCCATTCGATATTGGGCTCGGGCGCGGGTCCATCGGCAAGGCTGGAGCGAAAAGGAGAATTCATGTTGCGCCATCGCTCGACGCCTGCAATCCAGGCATCAGGATCCTGCGTAAGGCCGTATAGGCGGGCGCGAGTGTCTTCTCCCCGCTTGGTATCATGCGTCGAGGTCGTGGAAAGGCCGCAGCGTTGCCGCTGAAACCGGTCGTTCATGAATTGATGAAAGGCCGCCACCGAGCCCGGTGGCGCGTGTGGCTCGCCTCCGACCTCGTTCAATGCGATGAGGCGGTTATACCGATAAAACAGGGTGTCCTCGACCGCCTTTGCCATGATCGGACCGCTGAGCTGCTGGAATCTGGCTCGAAACTCCAGAGCTTCGGCTGCAGAAACCTCCTCTTTCAAAAGACGGGCGAGTGCATCGAGGGCATCAACGGTCGACAATCGGCTTCTTGCCTTCCCACAGGCAATCTCGACGACCGTCACATCATCGGACGATGCAGCTCCCTGATAGGCATAGGTACGGTAAACCGGGAAGGCGACCAGCAGCTCGCGAAGCGCCGACGCTATTTCCTCCTCGTCGAAATCCGCAAAAATCGAGCATGCCAGCCTCGTCAGACGCCTCGTCTCACCGGCGAAATTGCGCTCGACCATCAGCAGCTTCGCCTTGCGCAAACCTGTGGCAAAGTCGGCATCTTCCTCGCTAACGGGCCTGTAGGCTTCGTCCAGCTTGCGCAATCCCTCCTCGTTCACGAAGAGATCGGCCATGGCGGCGATGAATTCGTAGCCGGTCGTTCCCGCCACCGGCCAATCCGCCGGCAGCTTCTCACCACGGGCAAGGATTTTCTCGACTACGATGAACGTGTCCGGGCCAACGGCTTGCCGCAAATGCTCGAGATAGCCCTTCGGATCGGCCAGTCCATCGATATGGTCGACGCGTAATCCTTGGACCTGTCCGGAACGAACCAATTCGATGATCAGCCGATGCGTGTCGTCGAAGACCCGTGGGTCCTCCACCCGCATCCCGACCAGGCCTGCCACCTCGAAGAAGCGCCTGTAGCTGAGGTTTTCGGCGGCATCTTTCCAATAGAGCAATTGCCAATGCTGTTCCGCGAGAAGTTTTCTCATGGCGGCCGCATCCCTCGAAAATGCGAGCAACCGCTCCGCATCCGTTCCTATGTCCGCTGCCAGCCGGTCGGCACTTGCGATCGAAAGCGGAAGCAGATTGTCGAAGTAGGCCAGATAGATGCAACCATCCGCAGGCTCGTAGCGAAGACGAAAGTCCGCCGCGGCCAGGCTTTCCTCCAACGGGCGTCCCAGAAGTGGCAAGGTGAGCTTGCGTTGCCAGTCGATATCGAAATGGCCGGCATAGACACTGCCCGATCCACGCCGCAACACGTCACGCCACCACACGTTTTCCACGGAAGCGGCCATATGGTTGGGCACGATGTCGAGGATCAGGCCCAGCTTCGCCTGTTGCAAGACCGCACAGAAAGCATCGAACCCAGCGCGACCGCCAAGCACCGGGTCGATCTCGTTCGCATCCGTGACATCATAGCCATGCGTCGATCCCTTCTTGGCCGCAAAGATCGGCGAGGCATAGACGTGGCTAATGCCGAGACGCTTCAGATAGGGAACCAGCTCCGTTGCCCTTTCAAAGGTGACATTTCCGCGAAACTGCAGGCGGTAGGTAGAGGTTGAGACGGTCATGGCTTCCTCGCTGCGTCGGGGGCTCTTAAGAACGGAACTGAAAGAGATCTGTTCCCACCCCAGGAACCGTTCCGGTCAAGATGCGTTGGATGCAGGAAAATTTCAGCGTCATTGACGGATAGGGTGTCATGCAGCACGGCTTCGCATTTGGACCACAAATCAATGAGAATGCGGTCTTGTTCCGCTTGTGGGCGCCCTTGGCGGAGAGCGCGCTCGTCCGCATCGAGCAGCGCGGAGAATGGGCCATGCGGCGGAGCCAGGACGGCTGGCATGTCGTCGAAGTCAACGACGCGCAGATCGGCGATCGCTATAAGTTCGTGCTGGCCGATGGGTTTGCCGTGCCGGATCCTGCCTCGCGCTTTCAGCCCGAAGACGTTCACGGCCCGAGCGAGCTGATCGATCCAACGTTCACGTGGAAAACGCAGGGATGGAAGGGACGCCGCTGGGAGGAGATCGTCATCTACGAACTGCATGTCGGCGCCTTCACGGAAGCTGGCACATTTCTGGCGGCCATCGAAAAGCTCGACCATTTGCAGCGCCTCGGCATAACGGCCATTCAAATCATGCCGCTTTCGGATTTTCGCGGTCGGTATGGATGGGGTTACGACGGTGTTTTGCCCTATGCACCAGATGGCAGCTACGGCCGCCCCGAACATCTCAAAATGCTCGTCGATGCAGCCCACGAGCGCGGCATCTGCGTCTTTCTCGATGTGGTCTATAATCATTTCGGGCCGGACGGAAACTATCTGCCCCGCTACGCGCCGATCTTCGGCGACCGGCACGAAAGCGTCTGGGGCAAGGGCCTGAACTACGATGGCGACAGCAGCCGCTTCGTCCGCGATTTCGTCATAGAAAACGCTGTCTATTGGCTGAGCGAGTTTCGGATGGATGGTTTGCGGCTCGATGCCGTTCACGCGATGAAGGACGATAGCGATCCGCATATCCTTCTCGAACTTGCCGGTCGCGTCAGAAGCGCCTTCCCTGAACGCCATGTGCACCTGATCGTCGAAAACGAGGATAATGAAGCGGCTCTCCTCGCGCGCGATGACGACGGCAAGCCGCGCCACTTTACCGCACAGTGGAATGATGACATCCACCACGCTCTCCACGTGGCGGCCACAGGCGAGACCTTCGGCTACTACGAAGATTATGCCGATTGGACACCGCGCCTGAGCCGCGCGCTTGCCGAGGGCTTCGCGTTTCAGGGGGAGCACATGGAATATCGAGGGCGGCCAAGGGGATCGCCAAGCGTTGGCTTGCCGCCATCGGCCTTTATCTCCTTCATCCAAAACCATGACCAGATCGGCAATCGAGCGCGCGGCGATCGTATGATTTCTTCCCACCCCATCGAGGCGATAAAGGCTATCGCAGCCATCTATCTTCTCTCGCCCCAGATCCCCATGCTGTTCATGGGTGAGGAATGGGGCGCTACCGATCCCTTTCCCTTCTTTTGCGATTTCGATGAGGAGCTCAACGCCAAGATAAGGCTTGGCCGCAAGGAGGAACTGAAGCGCCTGCCCGGCTTCGAAGCGGAGGATGCATGCGACCCGACGGCCGAAGCCACCTTCCTCCGCGCAAAATTGCGCTGGGATAAAATGGATGAGAACCCGGCAACGGGACGCTATTACCGGCAGTTGCTAGAGCTCAGACATCAAATGGTCGTGCCGCTCCTCGTCGAAGCGCATAGTTGCTTGGCGACCTACGATCCAGACGCCTCGCCAATCCGAGTGCGCTGGAAACTCGGGTCTACAAATCTTCATTTGGCAGCCAATTTGTCGAACACGCCTGTTATTTTGAAAAGTCCGATCGAGGGACAAGCATTTTTTTCGTCGAACGGCATGACAGACAACTCGATCGGACCATGGGGAATTGTCTGGAGCCTGTCGTGAGCTATTTCGCAAATCTGAGGGACGAGCTTCTACTGCCCTTCAGGCAACCCGATCCCCTCAGAGGCCAAGCCTACTTAACCTTATAGGCGCCGCGCCTTTTCCAAGGCATCGATGATTGCTTTGTCGGTGAATGGCTTGTCGATTATTCCAACCGCGCCTTCAAGGCCATAACCAACCCGCTCCGGGCTGCCGGTCACAAAGATCACTTTTATCCTGAACCGATCCGTCAATCGGCGAGCAAGCCCCGCTCCGCTATGGCCATCGGCCAAGCCGAGATCCACGAAAGCCACCTCTGCCTTTGACGCGTAGGCCAGGGCCTGTTCCGCGGTCATGAAGGAGCCCACGACTTCGTGGCCAGCTTCGATAGCGATGCGCTCCAATTCCAGTGCCACCAAGGGCTCGTCTTCGACGATCATGATTTTCATTAGCAACCTCCTCATGCAATAAAAGATGGATCAAATTGGAAGAAAGACGATGTTCGCTACCGGACCGTTCCGCGCAACCACGACGGCATCGACTACTTCCCACGACGCGGAACTTCAGGATTGCTCACCTCCCGTCATCGCTTCTCCATCCTCAAAGAGAAACATCGCTGTCGAAAGAGGGGCAAGATCGACGAGAAGAGACTGGCGGCGCCCATGCGCGGGAAAATCGTCGCTAAGACGATCACCAGAGCCCATACCTGCTCCGCCATAAACTAAATCATCGGTATCGAGTATCCGCCGCCAGAGGCCGGCAAAAGGAACACCTACCCTATATCCGCTCCGGAAAATCGGAGTGAAATTCGAAATGACCAGAATGGCCGGCCGCCGTCCAGCATCAAAGCGCAGCATCCCGAAAACCGACTGTTCGGCATCATCCGCAACCGCCCACTCAAAAGCGTCCGGCATGGTATCGCCATGCTGCAGGCATGGAAAATGCCCGTAGATTCGGTTGAGATCGCGCACCAGCCGCTGCAGGCCAGCATGAGAGGGTTCATCCAGGAGATCCCATTCGACGGAACCGTCATGGCTCCATTCCGACCATTGACCGATCTCACCGCCCATAAAGAGAAGCTTCTTACCCGGGTGCCCCCACATGAAGCCGAAAAGAGCGCGAAGATTGGCCATCTTCTGCGAGGGATCGCCAGGCATCTTGGCGAGCAGGGAACCCTTTCCATGCACGACTTCGTCATGTGAAAACGGCAGGATGAAGCGTTCGCTGTAGGCGTAGATCATGCCGAAGGTCATCGAGCCATGATGATACTTTCGATAGACCGGATCGTCGGACATGTAATGGAGCGTGTCATGCATCCATCCCATATTCCACTTCATGTCGAAGCCGAGCCCGCCTTCCGCGGCGGGTTTTGTGATGTTCGGAAAAGCGGTCGACTCCTCCGCGATCATCAGCGCGTGCGGGTGGCGTTCGTGAACGATGCTATTCAAATGCTTGAAGAATTCGATGGCTTCCAGGTTTTCGCGCCCGCCGTAACGGTTCGGGATCCATTCGCCTTCCGGGCGGCTATAGTCGCGATAGAGCATGGAGGCGACGGCATCGACGCGCAATCCGTCCACATGATAGCGCTCAAGCCATTCGAGCGCGCTCGCGATCAGGAAGCCTTTGACCTCGTTACGGCCAAGATTATAGATCAGCGTGTTCCAGTCGCGATGGAAGCCCTCTCGCGGATCTTCGTGCTCATAAAGGGCGGTGCCGTCAAAACGCGCCAATCCCCAGACATCCGTCGGAAAATGCGCCGGCACCCAGTCCAGAATGACACCGAGCCCTTCCTGGTGGCAGCGATCGACGAAATATGCGAAATCTTCGGGCGTGCCATGGCGCCCGGTCGGCGAAAACAGACCGAGCGGCTGATAGCCCCATGATCCTCCGAAAGGATGCTCCATGATCGGCATCAGCTCGATATGGGTGAAACCCATTTCGCGGACGTAGGGAACGAGCCGCTGCGAGAGTTCGATCCAATCCAGCGCGCGGCCGCCATCTTCCATGTTGCGCAGCCAAGAGCCGGCATGGACCTCATAAATCGAAAGCGCCTTGGCGAAATGATCGGTGCTTCGGCACTTGTCCATCCAGTCATGATCGTTCCAGCGGAAAGGCTCGGACGAAGCCACCACGGACGCCGTCGATGGCGCCGGCTCCGCGGCCCGTGCGACGGGATCGGCCTTCTGCGGAAGCGGATTGCCGAAGCGATCGAGAATCTCGAACTTATAACGCTCGCCGTCCGTGATATGCGGAACGAAGATCTCCCAGACACCTGCCTGCGGCCGGAGCCTCATCGGATGGCGGCGTCCGTCCCAGGCGTTGAAGTCGCCGACCACGGACACGCGGCTTGCATTCGGCGCCCAGACCGCAAAACGCACGCCCGCGACATCGTCGATTGTCATCGGATTTGCGCCGAGAGCCTTGCTCAGGTTGTAATGCGTCCCTTGCGAGATCAGATGGAGATCAAGATCGCCGAGCAGCGGCGCGAAGCTATAGGGATCGGCCGTCACCTGGACCGCGTCGGGCCATTGAATTCTCAGATAATAGGCGTTGCGTTCGGCAAGCATCGCGCCGAACAGGCCGGCCGGATGGATGAGATCGGCCAATGCCAGAACGCGATCACTGTCTCGATCGAGGATTTCAACACGCAAGGCTCCCGGAAGATAGGCCCTGACGCTGTAGCGGCCGTCCACACCTTTGTGCATGCCGAGGATCGAAAAAGGATCTCCATGCCGTCCCTCCACCACGGCATGTATCGAACCCGCATCCACTCCGCTGAGAATATCGGCAACGTCGCTCATGAGCGGCTCTCCGAAAGTCGGGCTATGATCGCGGCAAGTCCGTTCAGCGGGATCGGAAGCCACTTAGGACGGTTCCGGGCCTCATAAGCGATCTCATAGGCAGCCTTCTCCAGAAGAAAGATATCGATGATCCGCCGCACCTCGGCGGGCGTTTTCGGCAAATCGGGCGAAGCCGCCAATGCCTCGATATAGGATGTCAGAAAAATGCGTTCCGCACTTTCCGCAAAGCGGCGGATCACCTCTCGGCGGCGGGCATCATGATGATCCGAAATAGCGTCGTTTTCGAGCATGGCGGTCGCCGAGAGATAGTCGAGCGACCGCAGCAGGCCGGCAGCGTCGCGCAATGGGCTCGTCTTGGCGCGACGCTCCGCGAGATTGCGCGCCGGCTCGCCTTCGAAATCGATAATGACGGCATCGCCCTCCGTCACCAGGATCTGGCCAAGATGGAAATCGCCATGCGCACGCGTCAACAACGTGCCTTTCGCCTCGTCCGCCAGCGCACCGGCAAGCTCGAGGATCCTGTCGCGTTCGGCAAGCAGCAGGGATATCTGTTCCGCGATCTCGGGCTCGACACTGTCTTCGAGGCCGGTCAGCTTGGAAAAGGCATAGGTGATCTCGCCCGTTACGGTTTTACAAATGCCGGCGATATCGCGTGCTTCCGCCCGACGTGGCGCGAAGGCTTCGTTGTCGGTCGGTTGCGCCAATAAGACATGCAATTCTCCGAGCCGTTCGCCGACCATGGAAACGAAATGCAGAAGCGGCTGCAGCTGCTCATCGGCCGCCTCGACGGCGGACTCCGTGATAACAATCTCGTCGGCAGTGCGTCGGAGGTTGGACAGCATCCAATTCCAGGCATCGCCCTGATTGCGGATCGCTCCTTGCACGATGATAAGCGTCGATCGGCGACCTTCGCCGTCGGTCCGAGCCACCTCGCCCAGAAGAGGGGCAGTATGCTCGTAACCATGTTCCGTCAGATAGCGCGTCATTTCGACTTCCGGATGGACGCCGACGAAGACATGGCGGATCAGCTTGATCATCGCCAAGTCGCCCACGAGCAACGAGCTATTGGATTGTTCGGCCGAAAGCCAACGGATCGGCATGTCCTCCGTCAGGGCCAGGCAATCGAGCCGGTCGGTGCCGATGAATTCGATCATGCCGGTGCGTCCGCTGACCGTCGAGCGGTCGCACAGGCCCTGAAGGATGCCACGCGCCATTAGTTCGATGGCAAATCCATCAGTCAGGAATCCCACCCGCCTGCCCTGCCGGATACGGGCAAGGGAAAGCTGCTGGGCGAGCACGTTGGTCGCCGTATCGTCCCATTCGGCTGCGAGCGGCAACTGGTAGCTTTCCACATGATCCGGCAGCACGACCTCGATCTCTCCGAGCACGACACCGTCGGCAAAGGGTATCGGCGTCGCGGAAACGAGCCTTGCCTCCTGCAGAGCCTGGTCCTTGGCGCCGAACCAACGGCGCTTCGCAAGATAGGCCGGCAGGATATCCCTGCTCAACACCGCCGCGTGATGCGGCAGCTCGGCAAGTTCCGTGAGGCTGCGCCGGATAACGATCGTCACCAGATCGACAAGTTGCTCGGGCGGTGCCGTGCGCCAGGCTGGTCCGTCGGCCTCGGCAGCGAGCTGGAACCAGAAAAAACCATAGGGCGGCAGTGTGAGCAGGTAGGTGAGCTGTCCGATCGGCGGGAATGGCGACATGCCCGTCAACTCCACGGGAACCCGCCCTTCGAACTGCTGCAGATCGAGCTCCACGGCTTGAGGAACGCGCGACAGGTTTGCGACGCAAAGAATGACCTCGTCACCATATTCGCGCAAATAGGCGAGAATCCGTCGGTTGGCCGGTGCCAGGAAGCGCATCGAACCCCGCCCAAAGGCGCTGTGGCGACCGCGCAGCGCCAGCATTCGCCGTGTCCAGTTCAACAGCGAATGCGCGTCCGACACCTGTGCCTCGACGTTCAATGCCTCGAAGCCATAGAGCGGATCGGCAACCGGCGGCAATACGAGGCGCGCTGGATCTGCGCGCGAAAAGCCGCCATTGCGATCGGGAGACCATTGCATCGGGGTGCGCACGCCGTCCCGGTCGCCGAGATATATATTGTCTCCCATGCCTATCTCGTCCCCATAATAGACGATGGGCGTTCCCGGCATGGACAGCAGCAACGCATTCATGAGCTCGATACGGCGGCGATCGCGTTCCATCAATGGCGCCAGCCGCCGTCGGATGCCAAGGTTGATGCGGGCGCGCTTGTCGGAGGCGTAGGTCTCCCACAGATAATCGCGTTCAGCATCGGTGACCATTTCGAGCGTCAACTCGTCGTGATTTCGGAGGAAGATCGCCCATTGGCAGATTTCGGGAATTTCCGGCGTTTGACGTATGATATCGGTGATCGGGAAGCGATCCTCCTTGGCAATCGCCATGTACATGCGCGGCATCAAGGGGAAATGGAACGCCATGTGGCATTCGTCGCCGTCGCCAAAATATTCTCGCGTGTCTTCCGGCCACTGGTTTGCCTCGGCAAGGAGCAGCACGCCGGAATGTGTTGCATCAAGCGCCGCGCGGATCTGCTTGAGGATCAGATGTGTTTCCGGCAGGTTTTCGTTGTTGGTGCCCTCGCGCTCGACAAGATAGGGGATCGCATCGAGCCGGAAGCCGTCGATGCCGGTCTCAAGCCAGAAGCGCATGACATCGATAATTTCCTTCATGACCAGCGGATTATCGAAATTGAGATCGGGCTGGTGCGAATAGAAGCGATGCCAATAATAGGCGCCCGCCACGGGATCGAATGTCCAGTTCGACTTTTCCGTATCGAGAAAAATGATGCGGGTCTCGGGAAATTTCAGGTCGGTATCCGACCAGACGTAGAAGTCACGTTCGGGGCTTCCGGCAGGCGATTGCCGCGCGCGCTGGAACCAGGGATGCTGGTCCGACGTGTGGTTGATGACAAGCTCGATGATGACGCGGATATTATGTTCATGCGCCGCCGCCACGAACTTCCGGAAATCCTCTAGCGTCCCGTAGTCCGGGCTGACATTGCGATAATCTGCGATATCATAGCCGTCATCGCGTCGGGGCGAGGGAAAAAACGGCAGGAGCCAGATGGCATTGACGCCGAGTGCGGCTATATAGTCGAGCTTCTGGTACAGGCCCTCGAAGTCGCCGATACCATCGCCATTGGCATCGTAAAACGACTTGATGTGCAGCTGGTAGATGATCGCATCCTTATACCATAGCGGGTCGTCGGCAAGTTTATCGCTCTCGGCCATGTGAACAGTGTCCATCTCAGACCTCCCCTGCCCTGACGCGCCAGATGGCAAACGGCAAATGGGCGGGATCGAGCCTAATCATCTGCCACTTGCCCGTACGGCTGAATCTTTGCCCGCTGACGAGATCCTCGAAAGCGAGTGTGCCATCGTCTGCCAGGCCGAACCGCCAGAGCGGAAATTCGACATTGCTTTCCTCTATCGCGTGCGGATTGAGCGTCACGGCCACAAGCAGAACGTTGTGGCGCCCGACGCTTGCCTTCTCGAAAAACATGACGTTGGGGTTCGAGGAGGGCAGGAAAGTCAGGCCGAGATGCGAATGCAACGCTGAATTATCCTTGCGAATGCGATTGAGGATCGAGATCTCCGCCTTGATGTTACCCGGGCGGTCGTAATCCCAGGCGCGGATCTCGTATTTTTCACTATCGGCATATTCCTTGCGCTTGGCGTCCGGCCGTCCTTCGCAAAGCTCGAAGCCGTTATAGACGCCCCAAAGACCGGATAGGGTGGCAGCGAGCGCGGCCCGGATGAGATAGGCGGAGCGCGGCGCGTTCTGGAGGAAGTCCGGGTTGATATCATGCGTGTTGACAAAGAAATGCGGGCGAAAGAATTCCCTCACCTCACTTTGAGTAAGTTCGGTCAGATATTCCTCCAGCTCCGCTCTTGTGTTGCGCCAGGTGAAGTAGGTGTAGGACTGGGAGAAGCCGACCTTCGCCAGCCGGTACATCACCTTCGGCCTTGTGAAGGCTTCCGAAAGGAACACAACCTGCGGATGACGCGCGCGGATATCGCCGATCATCCACTCCCAGAAGGGAAAGGGCTTGGTATGAGGATTGTCGACGCGGAAAATTTCCACGCCTTCCTCGATCCACATTTCGACGATGTCGCGCAGTTCGGCCCAAAGTGCTGGCACCGCCTCCGGCGCGTAGAAATCGACATTGACGATATCTTCGTATTTCTTCGGCGGATTTTCCGCATAACGGATCGTGCCGTCGGGCCGCCAGTCGAACCAGCCCGGATGTTCCTTTAGCCACGGGTGGTCGGGGGAGGCTTGAATCGCTAAGTCGAGTGCGATCTCCAATCCGAGCCGCCTGGCTTCCGTAATCAGATGCTCGAAGTCATCGAATCCGCCAAGGAGGGGATGGATCGCCTCATGCCCGCCGTCCTCCGAACCAATCGCGTAAGGACTGCCTGGGTCAGTTGGAGCGGCGATGAGAGAATTGTTGCGGCCCTTGCGGTTGGTGTGGCCGATCGGGTGGATCGGCGGGAAATAGAGCACGTCAAAGCCCATATCTCGGATGGCCGGCAAGCGTGCGATGACGTCCTCAAAAGTGCCGTGGCGATTGGGGTCACCGCTCTGCGAACGTGGAAAGATCTGATACCAGCTCGCAAAGGCCGCTTCGCGGCGCTCCGCTTCCACACCATAAGTTCGCGAGTGCGAGGTAAAGGGGCGGCGGTCGGCGAGCGCCATGAGGTCGTTTGTTCGTGTGGCAAGCAGCAATTCGAGCCTGCCTGGCCCGTCACGCCTTTCGAGCTCGGCAAGCAACGTCGCGAGTTCCGCCCTGTCCTCGTCCCTCATCGATATGCCATCATCGGCAGCAGCATCGCGGATCAACTCCTCACCTTCGATCAGTTCCAGCCGCAGATCGAGCCGCGCTTCACTCTTCTTGAGAAGCTCGTGGCGGAAGATGGCGAAGGGATTTTTCCACGCCTCGACCATGAATTCGAAGCGCCCGATGCGATCGAGCAGGAAGGAGCCCCGCCATCGATCGTTTTCGCAAAGGACCATTCTCGTTCGACGCCACTCAAGCTCGTCGCGGGCGCGATAAAGGAGGGCGGCCGACAGCAGATCGTGGCCATCGGCAAAGATGTCCGCCTCGGCGATCAGCGTGTCGCCGACGATGCGCTTGACCGCGAAACGTCCATCATCGACCTGCGGGGTAACAAGTTCGATGGCGATGCGCGGAGAGGCCGTCGCTTCAGCGAGGGACAGTTCCCCTTCGTCAGCCGAAACCAGAGGGCGGATCTCCGTTGTGACGGCGCGCACCTCGCCTGGAGCGATTCTCCGGCTACCAGCCACCGCCTCGACGGGCAGGAAAGGCAAGGCCAAGCGATGCATGATGTCGTCAGGCAGTTCCGCGGTACGACGCAGATCTCTGTTGACCGCGAGTAGCCGCGTACGCGTTGCATCCCGCAATGTGGATCGATCAGCCTGCGCGATCACCGTGACTTGGCTCGCTGTTTCACATTGAAGAAACATCCATCGAGTGGACGCGCGTGGAACGGAATTCAGGTCGCGTATATCGGCCGAGATATCGTAAGCTCCCTCGGCCTTGAGGACACGCAAACCCTCTCCATGCCCATATGTGGGATCGAGCGGCAAGGTGGCGCCGAATTCGAATCCCATCGGCACAAGCAACCCATCGCCGAGCTCGGCCGCGAGATGGAGAGCGCGGCGTGATTTTCGCTCGCGGATTTCCCTGCTTTCGCTGCCATGCGCGATGCGCCTTCCAAACGGCGCTTCCGGAAAGGTGATCTGTGGCCCGAAAGGCAGCTGCAGGCGATACTCTTCAAGGAACCAGCCTTCGCGCAGATCCCACCAAGCAAGCGACGAAAAGGCTCCGTCGAACCCACAGTCTTGCAATTCTAATCGAAAAGCGAAGTCAGTTCCCGGGGTATAGGCAAAGAATCTCGTTTCCGGATCCGCGATCCTCGCACTTGCCATCAATCGTCGCCAACCATCAGCGGGCAGGCTGTCAAGGCCAATGACCCGATACCCCATGATCCCGCAGGACGCGAAGTCTGCGAGGCGGGTTTCCCATTCGCCGGTCACCTCGCTCGAATATGGCGCGCGGGGCTGAGATGGAGAGCTCGGCGACCGCCGTGGGTCGAGAGGGGTCGAGACGCCTGTTTCTGCGTTGCACGGCTTTATCGCGAGATCGAGCATAAATGCCACACCCCGCTCGCGCGCATCTTTTGCCAGGGCGAAAAGACCCTCCTTCACTTCATCTTCAAGTTTGGCCTCTGCGTCCGATCGCGTGTAATTCTCCATGGAACGAAGACCGGCACGTCTCCCGTCGAGGAAGGGCGGAGCGGAAAGTACAATATCGAAACCGAGAGCGCTTGCATGATCAAAGGCTTCATTCCATTGGTCTCGTCCAGTTAGGAGCAACGGATTTATATAGTAAATCCGGGGATGGCTAAACGCGTCGGCCGGCTCGGCTGCAAACGTCATCAATTTGTTCTCCACGCATCAGGCGGAAATAAATTGTCCCTCCCGGCGATACCAAGACCAACCATCGAACGACTTGCTTGTTCCCTCCAATCGAGCAACTTTCATTTAAACAACCCACTCATGAAGGAGCATCGCTCGCCCTTCAGACGAAGATGCTTTCACTTCCGTTCGCAATAGATTGGCAAAAAGCGCTCGCTCGTTTCTTCCTCGGGCAGTTCGTCGCCACACATTCCCCAGCGCTGTCTACTGTCGACACAGCACCCCTCACTGGCCATTGTCGTTCGAAACGACGTTGCGCCTCCACAACCGCATCTCCTCAACTGCGCGGTGACACCAACCGATCAGGATACAGAAGGTTCCCGGTTCCCCAGCGGCCATTCATTTTCTAGAAGTCAGGGCGTCACAGACGTCTTCGAAGGCGCGCTCCAGACCGCACCGCAGCCGGATTTTTTCCTGGTTGGGTCCCTGGAACATCGTTCAGCGGAGTTTCTTCCTCCTTTCATGCCAACAATGGTCCTGGGGAAGATAATGTCAGCAGGCGGAAGGCACTCACGCCCATATCAGGGCTTGCTGAGGAAATGGCGCACGACACTTCGAGGATGACAACGCAGCGGCAGGGTCCGAATCCACGCAACATATCCGCGGCTTATAGGATGGGAGAAGCTATGATCACATGCACCATTCACCAAGCCGAATTGATTTCGGCTTGGTGAATACTTCATGATCTGCTGCGAGCCGCCGGCCCCAAACACGTCCGCCGGAGCAATAATCCGGCCCGACTCAAGCCGTGCTCGAGGCAACATCAGAGCAACATCGACGCGCCCCGGTCGAGATAGGTATCGAGGAATTGTTCAAGGCGAGGATTTCTCGGCTTCCTGAAGACCTCCTGAGGTGGCCCGCTAAACAGCACCTTGCCGTGATCGAGAAAGATGATCTGCTGGCCGACGGTCGCGGCGAAGCCGATTTCGTGCGAAACGACAACCATGGTCATGCCCTCGGCCGCCAGGTCGCGCATGACGTTCAGGACTTCGCCGGTCAGTTCCGGATCGAGGGATGAGGTCGGTTCATCGAACAGCATGATCTTCGGCTTCAAAGCGAGAGCGCGGGCGATCGCCACGCGTTGCTGTTGTCCGCCGGAAAGCTGCGAGGGATAATGCCCTGCTCTCGCCTCGAGCCCGACCTTGACGAGTTGCGCCATGGCCGCATCCTCGGCCTGCTTACGGCTCATCTTGTGAACCGTCTTCAAGGCCTCGCTGACATTGCCGAGCGCCGTCATATGCGGCCAGAGATTGAATTGCTGGAACACCATGCCGATCTGGGCGCGGATCGAACGATTGGTAGTCGCCGAGACACGTTCACGCCGTCCTTGAGCATCCTCGGTGAAGCCGAGGACCTCGCCGTTGATGGAGATCGTTCCGCGCGTCGCCTCTTCAAGGAAAGCCATGCATCGTAAAAGCGTGCTTTTGCCCGAGCCGGATGGACCGATGAGGCAGGAGACCTGCCCCGGCTCGATGGCAAGATCGATACCATGGAGGACCGTGGTCTCTCCGAACGTCTTGATGAGATTCCTGACTTCTATAGCGGGGACGCTCATGCGTTGAAAAACCTGAATCTGGAAAGTTTCGTTTCGGCAAGGTTGCCAAGCCAGCCGGTGACTTCGACGAGCACCCAGTAGAAGAGCGCCAGGGCCGACAGCGCCTCGACGAAGGCATATTGCTGCGATCCGATCGCACTGAGCGTCGCCGTCAATTCCGGCACGGTGATGATGGAGAGGACCGCCGTCTCCTTCATCAGGATGACGGTCATGTTCACGCAGGGCGGCAGCACTAGCATCGTCATCTCCGGCAGGAGAATGCGCCTTATGATCTGCCCGCGCGTCAAGCCGACGCATTCGCCAGCCTCGATATGGCCTTTCGGCACGGCGCGAAATCCGGAACGGAAGATTTCGCTGAAATAGGCCGCGCCATAGATCGAAATGCCGATCAGCCCCGCCGGCACAGGATCGAGCTCGAGGCCAACGAACGGCCCGCCATAATAGACGAGGAAAATCTGGATAAGAAATGGCGTGCCGCGCAGCACCGCCACGACGGCACCCAGCACCTTGTCGACGACCACGCCGCCATATTGCCGGGTGACCGCCATCAGGAAGCCGATAATGGCAGCGGCGATGGTGCCCACGATCCAGATCATGATCGTGACGCCGGCACCGCTGAGGATGGCAGGCCATTGGCCGATGAGGACGTTGATATCGAAGGTCATCGCGCTACCCCCGGCAATCTGCTTTCGATCAAGCCGCCGGCAAGCGCCACCACCCAATTGATCACGAGATAGATGAGGCCAGCGGCCGCGAAGATCTGCAGCGGCAGGAAGGTGCTGCCGGCAAGATCCTGGGCCATGCGGGTGAGTTCGACGATGCCGACAACGGAGACCAGCGACGACGCCTTCAGGATAAGGATCGCCTCATTGACGAGAGCTGGGAATGTGAGACGCAGCGCGATCGGAACCTTGATGCGGCGGAATATCTGGCGTGGTGTCAGCCCGACCATTTCCGCCGACTCCACTAGGCCCAGCGGCACACTGGCAAAGCCGCCCCGCAGGTTCTCTGCCTGGTATGCGGCCGTGCAGAGCGACAGGCCGATGATGGCGGCAACGATGCTCGGCACGTTGAGGCCGATAGCCGGAAGCAGATTATAGATCAGCAGCAATTGCACCAGCAGCGGCACGCCGCGGAAAAAGCTGATGAAAAACTGGGCAGGTCGCACGAAAAGGCTACGCCCCGTCAGCAACATTCCCGAAATCAGGATCGCAATTGCGAAACCGATAAAGATCGAAACAAAGCTGATCGTCACCGTGTAGATGGATGCCTGCAGAAGCAATCCAAAGAGCTCGATGGACATTGTTGAGTGTTCGCCCGCGTGGTGACCAGGAAGCTGGGATCTCGCTCATCAGCCGAGCCCGGCAGCAAAGCGGGCACGGCCGATTTCCGAGGGCTGATCAGAATGCCGGGTCCTTGACGGCGTCAGGCGTGTCGAAGCTTGCGCCGAACCACTTCTTCTGCAGCGTCGCCATGCGGCCGTCAGCCTTGATCTTCAACATGGCTGCATCGATGGCGTCCATCAACGGTGCGTGATCAGCATCCTTCAAGCCGATGAAGCCGAAATAGGACTTCTTGCCGAAGGGCGGCAGCACGACTTCGAACGTGCCTTCACGCTGTTTGGCGACGAATGCAATATTCGGCAGCGAGTTGGCAACGCCGGCGATACGGCCGGCTGCGAGGTCGGCATAGGATTCGGTAAAGGCCGGGTATTCGCGGATATCGGCTTTCGTCGGCAGTGTGTCAGAAAACTCCTTCAGCTGATCGAGCTGCGCGGTTGCCTTGCCAACGCCGATCTTCTTGCCGGCGATATCTTCTGGCTTGCTGATCGTCTTGTCACCGGCCTTTTTCAGGATCGCGATGGTTGCTTCGGCCAGAGGCGGTGTGAAACGATAACGCTCCATGCGCTTCTTGGTGATCGTCGCCGGGCCGGCAACGACGTCGAACTTTCCAGCTTCAAGCGCCGGGAAAACGCCGTCCCATGGCAGCGTGACCCATTCGATCTTCACGCCCAGTTCCTTGCCGATCTCGTCGAAGAGGTCGACGTTCAAGCCGACATGCTTGCCTGCATCGATGAAATCGAAGGGGGCAAAGGCCGTCTCGGTGCCGACTTTCAGGGTGCCGGCGGCCTTGACGGCGGCAAGCGTGTCAGCCGCATGGGCCGAAATCGTTGCGCCAAACAAAAGTGCGGCGCCCACCAATCCCTTCAGAAGCGAATTCTTCCTCATGTCTTTCTCTCCAGTTTTGTGCCCTTCCTTTGGAAGGTTCAGGTTCCCCAAACGTTGTCCCGTCCGGCCGATTTTTATGACCTTTTGTCTATACAAATAGATACAGCCTCGCCTACACTGTCAAATACAAAACATAACGAACGCAAGAATTATGCCGCATGATGCCCGATGGATTTGGCAGACGCGGTTTCCACGGACACTGAATTCATTGCCGGAGCAAGGCGAGCGTTGGTCCCAATTCATCAGAGAATTCTGAAGGATATAGAAAGCAAGATCATGAGCGGCATTTGGCCGCCGGGGCACCGAATACCCGTCGAGCATGAGCTGCTGAAAGAGTATCGATGCTCCCGGATGACCGTGAACAAGGCGCTTTCGACCCTGGCCGAGCGTGGCATGATCATACGCCGCCGCAAGCTCGGTTCCTTCGTCGCCTCGCGGCAAATCGACCGCACGGTGATGGATATTCAAGATATTTCCACGGAAGCAGAACTGGCGGGACACGAGCATAGCCACACGATACTGATACGGAAGATCGAGAGGCTCGATGCCGCCACCGCGATGCGGCTCGGCGAAACCATGGGGGCGGAAATCCTGCGGCTCCACTGCTTGCACGCGGTCGACGGCAAGGCGAATACATTGGAGCGGCGCATCGTCATGCTGGACGTAGTGCCATCTGCAAGAACAGAGAGTTTCGCTTCGGTCCCACCCGGTAAATGGTTGCTGGACATGGTGCCCTGGTCGAAGGCCCGGCATGTCATTCGTGCCGTCTCGGCCGATGCCGCGACGGCGCGCCTGCTTGAAACCGAACGCGGCGAAGCCTGTCTGATGCTCATCCGTCAGACATGGCAGAGCAGTCGCACGGTCACCTATGTCGAGTTCATCCATCCCGGCGATCGCTTCCAGTTCGCCGGCGACTTTTATCCAAACGAGAGAGCTGTCACCGATCAACCGTCGCGGGGAGATGCCTTTTGAACGAGAAACACATCGGCAGGACTGCTCCGCTCAAAGGCTTGCAGGCTTTCGAAGCTGTCGGCCGTTGCGGCAGCGTGAACGCGGCAGCTTTGGAGCTGAAGGTTTCGCCCGGAGCGATCAGTCAGCAAATCCGCAAGATCGAGAGCTTTCTCGGCGTCACCTTGCTCGAGCGCAATGGTCGCACGGTGGAACTCACCCAATGGGGAAGGCTCTATCATCAGGAAATATCGAAGGGATTCGAGCAGTTCGCGGTTGCTGAACAGGTCCTGGAACGGGCACGCAACGAAAATGCGCTTGTGCTCAGTGCGCTATCTTCGGTCGTCAACAAATGGATTGGGCGGCGAATCTTCGACTGGCAGGCCCTTCATCCAAACGCACATGTGAGGATCGTCGGTCGCGACAAGGAACCGCGCATGGGCTTCGACGACATCGATTTCCGCATCAGTTACGGATCGGACGTATTGCAGCATGAACATTATACGGAGCTGTTCCGCGATTGGGTGGTTCCCGCCTGCTCACCGGCATTGATCAAGGGCAACGCGCCTTCCGCGGCGCAACTTCTTCAATATCCGCTCCTGCATGTCGAATGGGAGCGGCATTTCACGCCCTATCCGAGCTGGCTTGAATTCGCCGCGAAGACCGGGGCGGCGCTCGAGGAAACCGCCGCGGGCCTTTCCTTCACCCTGTCGAGCAGCGCAATTGACGCCGCCGTCAACAAGCGCGGCGTGGTTCTCGCGCAGATGTCGATGATTGCTGATGAACTCGAGGCGCAGACGCTGGTCATTCCCATCGACATACGCATTCCCTTGCGCGAAAGCTATTTTCTCGCCTGGGATAGGGCGGCCTTGGAAAAACCCCACGGACGCCAGTTCCGCGATTGGCTTCTCACCATTTCTCGCCAGCAAGCCCTCATGTCGGCACCGACATCGACATTTTAGAAAAACTAAAACGGAACTCAGCTCCGCGATATTGATGAAATTTTGCGCCTGGCGATAATTTGTACATTCGCCGTCAACGGGACGGCGTGGCCGATATAAAGGGAAAATTCGATGGCGCGGACCGATAAGATGAAACTCGGAACTTTCGTCTATACGTTCGGCTTTCATCCGGCCTCCTGGCTACATCCGGCAAGCGATGTCAACGGCGCCAACGACTTCGCGCATCTGCTCGATGTCGCCAAGCGATCCGAAGCGGCCAAATTCGACTTCATGTTCATGGCTGATTCTCCGGCGGCCGCCGTCGGCGATCCCAATGCACTCGCCCGCATCCCGACCAAGATGAACCGCTTCGAGCCGCTCTCGCTGCTTTCGGCACTGGCGGTGACGACCAACGATCTCGGGCTCGTGGCAACGGTCTCGACAAGCTACTATGAGCCCTACAATGTGGCGCGTCTGTTTTCCTCGATCGACCATCTGAGCAAGGGTCGCGCCTGCTGGAATGTCGTCACCTCTGACCACGACGAAACCGGCTACAACTTCAATCGCGAAGGGCTCGATCCGCACGCGCTGCGCTACGAGCGCGGCAACGAGTTCGTCGACGTCGTCTTCGGCCTTTGGGACAGCTTCGAGGAGGGCGCGCTCCTTCTCGATCGCGAAAACGGCGTCTACTATGACAAGGACAAGCACCACACGCTCAACCACAAGGGCAAGCATTTTCAGGTTCGCGGCCCCCTCAATATCGCCCGAACGCCGCAGGGCCGTCCTGTCATCGCCCAGGCGGGCGGTTCCGAACCCGGTATGGACATGGCGGCACGCACGGCCGAGATCGTCTTCAGCCTGGCCTCGAACATCGAGCGGAACCAGGCCTTTTACGAGAATGTCAAAGGCCGGATGGCTGCCTATGGGCGTGATCGCGACGACCTGAAAATCATGCCGGGCATCGTCATCAACGTCGGCGAAACCGAGGCCGAAGCAAAGGCGAAGGTGGATTATCTGATCGACAAGATGCATCCCGATGTCGGGCGGCTGATGCTCTCCGAGTTCCTGGAGGCGGACCTGCGCGGCGTGGCCCTCGATGAGCCCTTCCCGATGGACCGTCTGCCGGCGGCGCCAAAGGGATCGCGTGCCTTGTTCGACGAACTGGTGGATTTCGTCAAGAGCGGCCATACGGTTGGCGAGCTGATCCGACACTATGCCGAGAAGCACACCGGTAATGGCATAACGGGCACGCCTGCCCAGATCGCCGACTACATGGAGGAATGGTTCGAAACGCGTGCGGCCGACGGCTTTATCCTGATGTTTCCGACCCTGCCGTCCAGCCTCGACGATTTCGTGCGGCTCGTGCTGCCGGAGCTTCGCCGCCGCGGGCTGTTCCGCGAGGAATATGAAGGCAAGACCCTGCGCGAAAACCTCGGCATTTCGATGCCGGCAAACCGCTTTGCCAAGACGTGAGGGCGAGGCCGATGGGTAACGACGCTCTGATCAGCGACACGGAATTCAGGCTATCGATGCGTCATTTGGCCGGCGCGGTCAGCGTGATCACGGTCGGTGACGGCCAGGACCGTACCGGTTTCACCGCGACGTCGGTTTCCTCATTTTCGGCGGATCGGCCTTCCGTCATCGTCAGCGTCAACAGGACTTCTTCCTCTTGGCCGGCGCTGCAGCGATACGGCTGTTTCTGCGTTAACGTGCTTGCGGCCGACCAGCAGCACGTCGCGCAATCCTTTTCCGGCATTGGCGGACGCAAGGGCGCCGACCGCTACGAGGGTGCCGAGTGGTATCGCCTCAGGACAGGCGCAGCCGCTCTTGAAAATGCCCTGACGGTCCTCGACTGCAAGCTCGAAACCACATTCCATCATCACTCCCATGCCATTCTGATCGGGCACATCCGTGCGATGGAGATCCGGCGGGACGCAAGACCGCTGCTCTACTGGCAAGGCGGCTATCATGACCTGCCGGCGGCTGCTGATCGCCCCCTAGCGGAGCCGATCCGGCAGTAGTCCGATGGAAGTGACATCGGCATTGGCAAAGGCAAGCCTAAGGTAGCGCTCCTGGCCCTCGCCGAAATATGCGCCTGGTATGCAGACGACACCGCGTTCCCTCGCGAGTTCCTCGGCAACCTCGGACGACGATCGGCCCTCGAAGGGATGGCGAACAAAGGCGAAATAGGCGCCGATCGCCGCAATCTCCCAACCCACCAGCCCGGAAAACGCCGATCTCAAGGCATCGGCCCGGCGAGCGATTTCCAGCCTGTTGCCGGCCCGCCAATCGGCAAGGACAGGCAAAGCCGACGCAACCGCGATCTGAGCCGAACGCGGGGCGCAGATTTGCATATTGTCCATGACTTTCGCGATCTCAGCGACGAGCCCGAGGCCCGCCGTGACGGCGCCTAGCCGATGGCCGGGAATGCAGAAGGATTTCGAGAAGCTGTAGAGAAGGACAAGCGTATCCTCCCAGCCCGGCTCCGACAGCAGGGCGTGCGGCCGGCCGTAACCTTTGGCCAGGAAGTCGCGATAGGTTTCGTCGACGACCAGCCAGGCGCCGTATTTTCGGCACAGCGAGAAAAGCTCGTGAAGCAGCTGAGGCGGATAGACTGCTCCGCTCGGATTGTTGGGCGTAACGACGGCAAGCATCTTCGCGCCGGCCGCAAGCGCGGCTTCGGCAGAGCCGAGATCGGGAAGAAAGCCGGTTGCAGGATCGCACTCGACCAGTCGGCGCCCGATCCCCAACATCGACAACGTCGTGTCGTGATTGAAATAGAAAGGATTGGTGAGCGCTACCGTATCGCCCGCGCCCGCAAGCGCAATCGCCGTGCACATGAACGCCTGATTGCAGCCGGCCGTGATATGGATATTGCCGGCAGATATGTCAGCGCCATAGAGCTCCGCGACATGGGCGGCATAGGCCTGGCGCAGCAAAGGCTCGCCCTCGATCGGCCCGTATCCTGTCATCGCCTGTTGTGCCGCCGTCTCGCCGAGAAGCCGCAGCATCTCCGGGTGTGCGGGATAGCCGGGCACAGCCTGCGACAGATCGATGAGTGGCCCCTTCGATCCCTTGTATTCGCGTCCCCAGGCGACGACGGAAGGAATGGGCGGAGGCGAGAGGCGGGCAACGAGCGAATTGGATTTTGCAGCGGTCATATCGATTTCTCTTTGATACCGATTGCTACAACGATACCAATTGTTTTCTCAACCTCTTTGTTGAGCGGGACGAACCTCAAGCGGAGACGCATGCGCATGGTGTGGGACAAGACGCGGCTCGAACAGCTGCGCGCGGAATTTTCAGACGCCAATGGCGGCGAGATATTCGACGAGAAGTTTCGCAAAGTGGCGGAGAAAATCATCTCCAAGAGCGGTACGAGACTGGCGCCATATGCCGGTGTGCCGACTTTCCTCAGCGCGCCCTACATGCAGGTCGCGGCCGACGAGCCTGACTTCGGCAATCTTCAGGTCGCGATAACGGGAATCCCGATGGATCTTGGCGTCACCAATCGCCCCGGCTCCCGCTTCGGACCGCGTGCTCTTCGCGCCATCGAAAGGATCGGTCCTTACAACCACGTTCTGGGAACGGCGCCGGTCTTCGATCTTCGGGTCGCCGACATTGGCGACGTGCCGTTCCAGAGCCGCTACCGGCTGGAACTCAGCCACGACGACATCGAGAAGCGTATCGGCCAGATCGTCGATGCCGGCGTCGCACCGCTGTCGGTGGGTGGCGATCATTCCATCAGCCACCCGATCTTGAAGGCTGTCGGCCGGAAGGAGCCGGTCGGTCTCATTCATATCGATGCGCATTGCGACACCAGCGGTGCCTTCGATCAAACCAAATTTCATCACGGGGGACCGTTCCGCAATGCCGTGCTGGACGGCGTGCTCGATCCGACAAGGACAATCCAGATCGGCATACGCGGTTCAGCGGAATACCTATGGGAATTCTCCTATAAATCGGGAATGACCGTGATCCACGCCGAGGACCTCAGCGGAAAGGGGATGGAAGCCGTCATCGCCAAGGCCAAATCCATCGTCGGCGACGGCCCGACCTATCTCTCCTTCGACATCGACAGCCTCGATCCGAGCTTCGCGCCGGGCACGGGCACGCCCGAGATCGGCGGATTGACGACGCGCGAAGTTCTTGAGTTGATCCGCGGGCTGAAGGGCGTGAACCTCGTGGGCGGCGACGTCGTCGAGGTCGCACCGCAATATGACGCAACGACCAACACAGCACATGCCGGAGCCCAGGTGCTCTTCGAGATTCTGAGCCTCATGGTGTTCAGCCCGTCGATCGGCGGACGCTGAATGTTGCGGACCAATCCGCGCGAAGTCCGCGAATAATCTCCAGCAACGTCGCCGCAGGTCGACGAGAGGACCGCATAACGGAATTCAGGACGACAATCAGCTTTCCCTGTGAAACAGGCGCTGGTGGAGAAGTCGCCCTGGCGCCCATGTCACTGGCGCTCGTGATAGCTAGACAGATGCAGAGGGGTGGCGTTAAGCTTTGGCTTTGTAACGGCGACACCAGAAACATGAACATGATTGGATCCCCCGGGAAATCGGGAGAAGACAACGAGGAAAAGATACTGACCAATCCGGCGCGGCTTGGAGGCCGTCTAAGGCTCGCCAGGCAAACCCGGGGCTTGACCCTTAAGGCTCTCGCCCTGGCCGCGGATTGCTCTGAAAGCCTTTTGTCGAAAATTGAAAACGGCAAGGCTTCGCCCTCGTTACCGATGTTGCATAGGCTTGTCGGTGTTCTGGGTACGAATATTGGCTGGATGTTCGAGGAGGCCGACGGTGAAGAGGGCATCGTCTTCCGTTCCGGGACAAGGCCTTTGATTGGACTCGACCCATTGCGCAGAGGGGAAGGCATATCTCTCGAACGGATAATCCCCTATTCGCAAGGCCATCTGCTTCAATGCAACATCCACCACATTGAGGCTGGCGGCCAAAGTGCCGGGCCGATCCAGCATGTCGGCGAAGAGGTTGGATACGTTCTTGCCGGCGAGATCGAACTGATGGTCGGGGAACGAACATTCCGGCTTTCCATCGGCGACAGCTTCGTCTTCAATTCCGAGCTGCCCCATTGGTATCGCAATGTGGGAGCGGATCGCGCAAGCATCTTCTGGGTCAATACACCGGCGACCTTCTAGCCACGCCACCGTCCTGAAAGCGAACTTGCGATCATCTTCAAAGCCACAAATTCAAGTCACTTGACAAGCATTCAAGTTACTTGAATACTCCCCTTGCAATCCAAAAACATGGGGAACGATCATGCATCTCAAGAAATACCTGTTCGGTTGCGCGATTGGCGCGACCGTGGCACTTGCCTGCGGTGCCGGCGCCGCGATGGCGAATACGCTGGCTCTCGTGACGATCAACCAGCAGGCTCTCTTCTTCAACCAGATCAATGACGGCGCCAAGGAGGCGGCAAAGAAAGCCGGCGCCGATCTCGTCATATTCAACGCCAACAACGTGCCCAGCGCGCAAAATGACGCCATCGAGAACTACATCACCCAGAAGGTCGACGGCATCATATTGGTCGCCATCGACGTCAACGGAGTGAAGCCTGCAATCACCGCCGCCAAGAAGGCCGGCATTCCGGTCATCGCTATCGATGCCCAGATTCCGAACGGCGACAACATCGCCTTCGTGGGTGTCGACAATACCAAGGCGGGTGAGGAGATCGGCAAGTTCTATTCCGATTACGTCAAGGACAAGATGGGCGGCAGCGCCAAGGTCGGCGTGGTCGGCGCACTCAATTCCTTCATCCAGAACCAGCGTCTTGATGGATTCAAGGCGGCGGTAAAGGCTGGCGGCCAGAAGGTCGATTTCCTCGATACGGTGGACGGTCAGAACGTCCAGGATGTCGCCCTCAGCGCGGCGGAAAATCTCATTACCGCCAATCCCGACATGACGACGCTGTATGCGACCGGCGAACCAGCACTCCTCGGCGCCGTTGCGGCCGTCACCAGCCAGGGCAAAACAGGTAACGTGAAGGTCTTCGGCTGGGATCTGACCAAGCAAGCGATCGAGGGCATCGATCAGGGTTGGGTGACGGCCGTTATCCAGCAGGATCCGGCCGGCGAAGGTAAGGCGGCCGTCGAAGCGCTCGTCAAGGTGAAAAAGGGCGAGAAGATCGATCCGATCATCAACGTGCCTGTCACCATCGTCACCAAGGAAAATGTCGACAAGTTCCGGGGCATGTTCAAATAACTCCCCGCATCTCGTCACGTCATGGCCGATCGCATCGGCCATGACGTTGTGGCATCATGGCTAAGGCCATTTCCGCAAGGCAGCATTGATATGACAAACGCTGATACCTACCGCGTCAGGATGACCGGTATTTCCAAACGCTATGGCACGATGCAGTCGTTGGACAATGTGTCGTTGACCTTGAAGCCGGGCGAGGTCCTCGGCCTCGTCGGTGACAACGGCGCCGGCAAATCGACCTTGAGCAAAGTGCTTTCGGGCGCGGTGATCCCGGATTCAGGAACGATCGAGATCGACGGAAAACCCGTTTCCTTTGCCTCGCCCGCTGATGCGCGCGCCGCGCATGTCGAGATGGTCTACCAGGACCTGTCCCTTTGCGACACCGTCGACGTGGCGGGAAATCTTTTTCTGGGGCGTGAACCGAAATGGAAGCTTGCGGGCATTCCAATCCTCGACAAGAAGACCATGCATGAACGGGCGCGCCATATGCTGGAAGGGCTTGGCATTGTCATACCGGACACACGTCTGAAGGTCGAAAATCTCTCGGGCGGCCAACGTCAGTCGATTGCTATTGGACGCGCAGCGTCATTTAATCCCTCGGTCCTCATCATGGACGAGCCGACGGCGGCCCTGGCTGTTGCCGAAGTCGAGGCGGTGCTGGAGCTCATCCGCACGGTCAGCGCCCGCGGCGTCAGCGTCATTCTGATCACGCATCGGCTGCAGGATCTCTTCCTCGTCTGCGATCGCATCCAGGTGATGTATGAGGGGCAAAACGTCGCCGAGCGCCTTATCGCCGAAACGAATATCGAAGAAGTCGTCAACCTGATCGTCGGTCGCAAGTTCTCCGCGCGCTCGGCCGGCCAACATACCGAGCGAGGCGCTTCCATATGACCATGACATCCTCTCACGCCCAAACCGACACGTCGTCTCGGCTGCGGAAGGCTCGCCTCTACGACAAGGCGATAGCCAATGGCGGCATTGTTTCAATCGCCCTGTTTTTCATCGCGGTCTGCATTTTCTTCTCCCTCTTTACAAATGTCTTTCTGACCGCTCCCAATCTCTTGAACGTGGTCAGACAATCCGCCCCCTTGTTGATCGTGGCGGCGGCCATGACCTTCGTCATCACGACAGGCGGTATCGATCTTTCGGTTGGATCCGTATTGGCCCTTGCAGCAACGCTTTCGGCCGCCTGCCTGCAGGCAGGAATCGCGTGGTCGATTGTCGTTGTTTTGATGATGCTTCTTGGCGCGGCGACCGGATTAATCCAAGGATATTTCATCGCCTATGAGCGGATCCCCGCCTTCATCGTCACGCTGGCCGGACTATCGGTCATCAGGGGGCTGGCGCTGCTTATCACCGGTGGCTATTCGATTCCGGTCGATCCGCAGAGCCCGTTCACCGCGATTGGCCAGGCCTGGTTCGTTGGCATCCCTGCCCCCGCGATGATCGCGATCGTTGCCCTCATCGCGGCCTATATCGCCTTCAACGAAACGCCGTTCGGGCGATACGTCACCGGCATCGGCGCCAATGCCGAGGCGGTGCGCCGCTCAGGCGTCAACACGCGGCGAGTCACCCTATTCGTCTATGTGATATCGGGCGTGGCAGCCTCCGTCGCAGGCATCATTCTTGCCGCGCGCCTGGGGTCCGGTTCCTCAAATGCCGGGCAAGGCTTCGAGCTCGATGTCATCGCCGCGGTTGTACTGGGCGGTACGAGCCTGTTCGGCGGGCGCGGTTCAGTGGTCGGAACGGTGCTCGGCGCACTGACGGTTGCCGTCATCGCCAACGGCCTGATCCTCTCGCACATGTCGCCCTTCTTCACGCCGATCGTCACCGGGGTCATCATCCTCGTGGCAATCTGGTTGAACTTCCGCCTTTTCAAAGGCGCGATAAGAGGCCGCTGAGCATGATGGATCATCTCTTTGCCGAGGGGGCCAGAACGCGGCACGCCATTGGCGTTCATACCGGATGCGCGATGACCGTGCTCGGCCCAATTCCGGTCGCGGACATGGGTGTGACACTCATGCATGAGCACATCTTCCTTGACGGAGCGACCTCATGGAAGTGCCCTTGCCATCCCGACGAAAAGGCGATCGCCGAACAGCCGGTTGGAATAGAGATCATCGGCGAGTTGCGGATGAACCCCTATATGAACCGCGACAACGTCTCGCTGGATGATCGGGATCTGGCGCTAGCCGAACTTTCCCGCTTCCAGAAGCTTGGCGGCCATACCGTGGTTGAAACCACCAACTTTGGCATAGGGCGCGATGCCGAACAATTGGCCCGCATCGCCCGCATGTCCGGTCTGAAGATCATCATGGGAACCGGTTTCTACCTGGAGCATACGCATCCGGAGTGGCTGAAGGGCATGGATCTGGACGAGGTCACCGCCTTCATCGTCAACGACGTCGGCGGTGGCGAAACCCAGCCAGATATCATGGCAGGCATCATCGGTGAGGTCGGCGTCAGCAAGGACTTTACAGCCGAGGAGCAAAAATCCTTGAGGGCATCGGCGCGAGCCTCGCGGTTGACTGGCCTGCCTCTATCCATCCATTTGCCGGGATGGGAACGCCTTGCCCATCGCGTCCTTGATGTGGTCGAGGATGAAGGCGCGGACCTGCGTCACACCGTGCTCTGCCACATGAATCCCAGCCATAATGATCTTCATTATCAAAAGAGCCTCGCGGAACGCGGTGCCTTCCTGGAATACGACATGATCGGCATGGATTATTATTACGCCGATCAGAATGCGCAATCGCCATCGGACGAGGAGAACGCGAGGGCGATCAGGGCGCTCATAGACCTGGGCTTCGCCGATCGGCTGCTTCTGTCTCAGGACGTCTTTCTCAAGATCATGCTGACCCGCTATGGCGGCTTCGGCTACGGCTACATTCTCAAGCATTTCCTGCCGCGACTGAAGCGTCACGGTGTCGATCAGCAGGCGATCGACCAAATGCTGATCACCAATCCCCAATCGGTATTTTCCGCCTCGGCCTGAAGGTCGGGTGCATCCAAGGAGCAGACATGAGCAAGAAAAAGGTTCTTCTGGCGGGTGAATCATGGGTTTCGACCGCCACCCATATCAAGGGTTTCGATCAGTTTCCGACGGTAACCTATCACACCGGTGCCGACGACTTGCTGAAGGCATTGAAGGACAGCGCCTTTGATGTCACCTTCATGCCGGCCCATGAGGCGCAGCGTGATTTCCCGCTGACAGCCGAAGCACTCGCGGAATATGACGCGGTCGTTCTGTCCGATATCGGCGCAAACACGCTGCTATTGCACCCTGATACCTGGATTCATTCCAAGAGGACGCCAAACCGGCTGAAGCTGCTGCGCGATTACGTTACAAATGGCGGCGCGTTGCTGATGTTCGGCGGCTATTACAGCTTCCAAGGCATCAATGGCGGCGCGCGCTATCATAAAACGCCAGTGGAGGAGGTGCTGCCGGTAACCTGCCTTGCCATCGATGACCGCGTTGAAGTTCCCGAGGGGTTTTCGCCCGTCGTGACAGGCAATGACACCCACCCGGTTCTCAAAGGCCTCGGCAAAGATTGGCCCTACCTTCTCGGTTTCAATGAGGTGAAGGCGAAGCCAGGAGCTGACGTGCTTGCGACGGTTTCAGGCGAATATGGTTCGCAGCCACTTTTGGTAACCGGCACCTATGGCGCCGGCAGGACACTCGTCTGGACTTCGGATGTCGGTCCACACTGGCTGCCGCCGGAGTTCATTGCCTGGAACGGCTACAAGACGCTCTTCGAGCAGATGCTGGCCTGGGCAACGCTCAAGGACTGACGCCCATGCGCCTCCACGTCGTCGGCAATGTCTGCGTCGATACGAGCTTCCGCCTGCCACGCCTGCCGCGTCCGGGGGAAACGCTCAATGCGACCTCGATCGTTGAAGGCATAGGAGGCAAGGGTGCCAATCAAGCCGTGGCGGCGGCGCGAAGCGGGGCAGCGGTGTGCTTCTGGAGCGCGCTTGGCGACGACGACATGGCGGATGGCGTGAGCGAGACGCTGAAGAGCGACCTCGAGGTCGATCGACTGATCCGCCTGCCTCTTTCCACCGACCGTTCGACGATCCTGCTGGAAGAAGCCGGCGAAAACGCCATCGTCAGCGCCGTCGCCTGCGCGCGAGCCTTCGATCCGATCCGGCAATCGGCCCTGACGCGGACCTGGAGCAAGGGCGACATCCTTCTGATGCAGGGCAACCTGTTCAGGGAGGTCACCGCCAGCTGTCTGAAGCTTGCCGGGAGGTCAGGCCTGAAGACGGTGCTCAATGCCAGTCCTCTGTCGGACATGACGGTCGAGGATCTTGCCGACGTGGATCTTGTCATCGTCAATCAAGGCGAAGCCGCGGCGCTGACGGGCATGGAAAGCCCAAGGGCAGCGGCAAACCTGCTTTTGGAGAACGGAGCGAGAAGCGTCGTCGTGACGCTTGGAAGCCAAGGCAGCCTCATATGGGATCAGGCGGATCAAACACCAGTTTTCCTCGCAGCGCCCAAGAGCGCGGTCGTTGATACCAGCGGCGCCGGTGACTGCTTTGCGGGCGTCCTCGTCGGCCTGCTCGCACAAGGAAAACCCCTGACCGCAGCCGCGAACGTGGCAACCAAGGCCGCCGGCATCTCCGTCGGTCGTCTTGGAACGCTCGCCTCCTACCCCTCGCGGGTGGAAATTTCGGACATCATCAAGAGATCAGAACTGGAAAACACATGAGTGGGACAATGAAACCCATCGGGCAGATAGCTGGCAACGCGCTCATCGATCTTTTCGGGCGCGAAAAGGCGATCATAGGCGTCGTTCACCTGGCGCCGCTTCCCGGTGCGCCGCGCTACTCCGGCGAGGAGATCGAGACCGTCTACCAGCGCGGACTTGACGATGCCCGCGCCTACCTTGCCGGCGGCTGCGACGCCGTGATCATCGAGAACCACGGCGATATTCCTTTTTCCAAGCCCGATGACATCGGCCCCGAAACCTCGGCCTACATGGCCGTCATCTCCGATCGCATCCGTCGCGAACTCGGCGGTCCGATCGGCATCAATGTTCTTGCGAATGCCGCCATTCCGGCGCTTGCAATCGCCAGTGCGGCAGGCGCGGGCTTCGTGCGCGTCAATCAATGGGCGAACGCCTATGTCGCCAATGAAGGCTTCATCGAGGGAGAAGCTGCCCGCGCAATGCGCTATCGCGCACGGCTCAATGCCCATGGCATCCGCATCTTCGCCGATGCCCATGTCAAACATGGAGCGCATGCCATCGTTGCGGACCGACCGATCGAGGAACAGGTCAAGGATCTCGTCTTCTTTGACGCAGATGCCATTATCGCCACAGGGCAAAGGACAGGGCATGCAGCCGATCTCGATTACATCAAAATGATCAAGCGGGCGGCGGGGCTGCCGACCCTCGTCGGTAGCGGTGTGACGCCGGAAAATGGTAACGACATTCTGTCAGTAGCCGATGGTGTGATCATTGCAAGCTCACTGAAGTATGATGGCGTCTGGTGGAACGCAGTCGATCCGCAAAGGGTAAAAGACTTCGTGACAGGCATCCATCGATGACGTCATACCCACAAATCAATGCGCAGCGTCTGCTGCGGCGCATTGCCGATTTTGCAACGATAGGAGCAACGCCAGCGGGAGGGGTGAACCGTCAAGCGTTGAGCATCGGAGATAGGACGGCCCGGCGCCAGCTTGCGGAACTGGCCGTTGCCCGCGGTTTCAAAGCCAACCAGGATGCGATTGCCAATCTGTTCATCCGGCGTGAGGGACATGATCCTTCATTGCCACCCGTTTTGATTGGCAGCCATCTTGACAGCCAGCCCACGGGAGGCAGGTTTGATGGTGCGCTTGGCACGCTATCCGCCTTCGAGGTACTGGAAGCCCTTGAGGATGCCGGAGCCGTTACGGAACGATCCGTCGAAGTTGTGTCTTGGACCAACGAGGAAGGTAGCCGCTTCTCTCCCGGCTGCATGGGATCCATGGCCTTTATTGGCGCGGGCGACATGGCTGTGTGGCAGGATGCGCGCGGCACC
Organism: Martinezella dioscoreae; assembly: GCF_009176305.1. Taxonomy (GTDB): domain Bacteria; phylum Pseudomonadota; class Alphaproteobacteria; order Rhizobiales; family Rhizobiaceae; genus Rhizobium; species Rhizobium dioscoreae. Next base: position 674,718 of record NZ_BLAJ01000004.1, read on the forward strand.
GACGGGGTCAGGCTTGGCGATGAATTGGAGGCGACATTGAAGGCACTGCCGGAAGCCAAGATGCAGCCGGTCGGCCATGTGGTGTCCGCTTTCGTTGAGATGCATATCGAGCAGGGACCCGTTCTCGAGCGCGCGGGCATCCCGATCGGCCTCGTCACCGGCGTACAAGGAACCAGATGGCTCGAAGTTTCCTTCAGCGGCGAGGCGGCTCATGCTGGCACGACTCCGCTGGAATTCCGCAAAGATCCCATGGCGGCGGCCGTCGCGGCGATCGCGCAACTGCAGCTCCTCGTCATGCCGGCCGATCCGATGGCGCGGCTGACCGTTGGTCGAATGAGCGTCGAACCCAGCTCCGTCAACGTCATTCCAAGCAGGGTCACATTCACCATCGACATCCGCCATCCGCGAGAAGACGTGCTTTCTTCCATAGAAGCTCAAATCGACGCGGAATGCCGCGCGTCGGCTATGCGCCATATGGTCGATGTGCTCATCAAAAAACGTTTCGACTTGGCACCCAGACAATTCGACACGGCAATCGTCGATGTGATCGACAAGGCTTGCGAAAGGCTTGGCGTTTCCAACATGAAATTGGTTTCCGGCGCCTTTCACGATGCACTTTTCATCAGTCGTGTTGCACCGACAGCGATGATATTTGTTCCGTGCCGAGACGGCATCAGCCATAACGAGGCTGAATTTGTCACCTCGGAGAACATCGAGACAGGCGCGAAGGTACTGCTTGAGACTGCCCTTTCCTTGGCTCGATGAGCAATGATCATCCCCCTTAAGGCGGCCGATGATAGCGCGATAGAATCAGCGACGGCATGCGGACGCAGCGGCAGACGATGCCGATCGCGTTGCAGCGAGCGCCAATGGATTTGCCTTTAATGGCTGGAAAGTGGTGCCGCCCTCCGCCGACTAGCGCAGGCGCTCAAAAAAGAGCGCCCACACTATCAATCGGCGGTATACGGCATCCCTCAACCCCTAACGTTCGAGTTCCTCAGTAATGTCGGCGCAGAAATCGACAAATGCGCGTACCTTGGCTGGCGGCTGCTTGCGTGATGGTTGGAAAGCAAAGAGCGGGAAACGCTCGCCATGCCAGTCGGGGAAGAGGTCGATCAGCGATCCTGTCGCCAATGCCTGCCCAACCCCCCAGCCGATTACCTGAGCAATGCCGGTTCCAGCAAGGCATTCATCGAGCATGGTCTTGGGGTCGGTGAACGTCAACGGTCCGCTCGTCGGAACATCGATTGTCTCGCCTCCCCGGATGAATTCCCATTCGAATGGCCTCCCGGTATAGGGATCGATAAACTGCAGACAGCGATGAACGGAGAGGTCGCGAGGATGCGCCGGACGACCATGGCGCTCCAGATAGCGAGGCGACGCCACGGTCAGAATTGGTGCTTCAATTAGCTTTCGCGCAATCAGGCTGGCAAAGCGAGGCTGGCCAAACCGGATCGCAAGATCGATACCGTCTGCAACAAGATCTCCGACATGCTCTCTGGTCACGAACTCGATAGATAGATCCGGATAGCGTTCGCAGAATCCACCAAGCCGGCCTGCGAGCACGAGGGGCAGAAAGAATGGATCGATATCCACTTTCAAACGACCGCGCACCGCTGTTGCCGAGCCGGACACGACCACGGCAGCGTCTTCGATCGCATTCAAGTGCGGCTTCACCTCTTCATAAAACCGCCGGCCCTCGTCGGTCAGCGTCACCGAGCGCGTCGTTCGATCGAGCAGGCGCACGCCGAGGCGTGTCTCAAGACGGCCAATGGCCCGGCTTACACCGGAATCGGTGATGCCGATCAGTTCAGCGCCTTTGACGAAGCTCCCACCTTCAACGACGGCCGCAAACACGCTCACCCCCGAGAGAATCCGTCCATCAAAAGACATGTGCCGACTCCTGACTTTTGGTCAGGAATCATCTGACATAAACGCACTTAATTCAAGATCATTCCAGAGCGATAACGGTCCCGTGCTTTAAACCTGAGAGGACCCAATCATGAGCAATCTCAACCATCCCCGCACGCTTTTCAAAGGCGGCACCATACTGACAATGGACAAGACGGTCGGCAATCTCGCCATCGGCGACCTGCTCGTGGAACACGGCAGAATAGCGGCCATCGGACAGAACATCGCCGTTACCGATGCAACGGTTATTGATGCTTCTGACAGCATCGTCATGCCAGGTCTGATCGACGCCCATCATCACATGTGGCTGGGCGCAATGCGCCGCATGATGCCCGATGTGCACGATCTCTTTGCCTATATCGATGTGGTGGCGGAAACGCTGGGCTGCCATTATCGACCGCTGGATATGTATCTCAGCACCCGGCTCACCGCGCTCGCCTGTCTCGATGCCGGCATCACGACCGTCATCGACGCTTGCCATTCCTCCCGCAGCCCGGAACATACCGACGCAGCGCTCGACGCTCTCGATGGCAGCGGTATCCGCGCCCTGCACATGGTCGGCGCCGCCATGGACAAGAAGGCGTCCTCCGCACACCTACCGGGCGATCTGAAGCGGCTGGCGGACAACTGGAACCAAGGCGATGGCCTTGTGCGTGTCGGCCTGTTCGGCCAGCTCAATCTCGATTGGTGGAAGGTCGCCCGCAGCCTGAATATGCGCATTCTGACCGAGTTCATCGGCGATCTAGCCAAGCTCGGCCCGGAATTTGCCGAAGAGGGCGTGCTCGGCCCGCACAGCATCTTCAATCATTGCACCCGCATTCCGCGGGAGACGTGGCGCCTCTTTGCCAATGCCGGCGTGAACATTACCGTCAACCCGCGTTCCGATGCACTGTTCGGTTTCGATGACGAGAGTTTCGCGTATCAGCAAGCGATCGACCATGGCCTGACGCCGGCTATCGGCATCGATCTCGACACGGCCTTCGGCAGCGACATGTTCGGCGAGATGCACGCCCTATTCCTGCAGCAGCGCTCGGCCATGCGTTACCGCAAATTCCGAGGCGAAGATAATGTGCCCTTGCCGATCACCGTCGAGCGCGTCCTTGAAGCGGCAACCGTAAACGGTGCACGCGCCGCGGGTCTTGAGAGCGAGGTCGGTTCGCTGGCGCCCGGCAAGCAGGCCGATATCATCATGGTACGTGCCGACGGGGTCGCCGTCATACCGGTCAATAACGCCGTCGGCACGATCGTCCAGGCCGTCGAGCGCTCGGATGTTGATACGGTCATGGTCGCCGGCGAGATCCGCAAACGCGGCGGAAAGCTGGTCGGCACCGATCTCATCAAGCTATCATCGGAGATCGCCGCGTCGCGCGATTACCTGCTGGAAAAGAGCGGCTATCGCCTGGACCGCCTCGGCGCACCCGCCCCCGAAGAAGCGGCCTGAATCGGTGCCGCCGCTTTTCGGCGACGCTGCTACCCCACAGATTTTTCAGAATGGAGGCTGTCATGTCAGCATCTCTCATCAATGAGACGACGGAAGCGAAAGCCGCTCCCGCATATCTTTCCCGCCCTGCCCCGGGGATCATCGCCGCGCTCTTTTGTGGCTATCTCGCGGTCGGACTTCCGCTTCCGGTTATACCGCTCTTCATCCACGACAAGCTCGGCTTCAACAATCTGGTCGTCGGCCTGGTGATTGGCATCCAATTTCTCGCTACCGTGCTCAGTCGTGGCTATGCGGGACGCTTGACCGATCTCAAAGGCGGTCAGCGTTCCGCCCTGCAAGGTGCCGCGATCAGCATGACCGCAGGGCTGCTCTATCTGGCGGCGGCCATGCCCATTCTCTCGCCCGATGTCAGCCTTGCAATTCTTGTTATCGGGCGATTGATTGCCGGTCTCGGGGAGAGCCTCTTCGTCACCGGCTGTGTCTCCTGGTCGATCGCCTCGGTCGGACCACAGCGCGCAGGCATGTCGATGTCGTGGACCGGCATTGCCATGTTCGCGGCACTGGCCATCGGCGCGCCGGTCGGCATGGCTCTGTATCAGTCTTATGGCCTGGAGACCGCAATGATCGCCTGCATCCTTGCCCCGCTACTCGCAGTCGCTATCGCATTTCGTTCGACCTCTTATACGAGCCCGGCAGGCCCGCGTCTGCCCTTCCATAAGGTCATCGGCCAAATCTGGCGCGAAGGGGCCGGGCTGATGCTGCAAGGAGTGGCACTGTCGGGTCTTACCGCCTTCGCATCGCTCTACTTCGCAGCCCACCATTGGAACAATGCCGGCTTGGTCATGACGGCCTTCGGCATCGGCTTCATCTTCGTGCGCGTCGTATTCGGCTCGCTGCCCGACAGAATGAGCGGCTATAGCATCGCATTCTGGTCCTCGGTGATAGTTGCAGCCGGCCAGGCGCTGATCTGGGTGACGCCTAATGAATGGATGGCGCTTGCCGGCGCCCTGGTCACCGGCCTCGGTTGTGCGCTGATCTTTCCCGCTCTCGGCGTCGAAGCGCTGAAGCGAGTGCCTCCGGCCAATCGTGGCAGCGCCATGGGCGGCTTCGTGGCTTTTCTCGATATCGCCTACGGCATTTCCGGTCCGGTCGCTGGCATCATCGCCGGACAGTTCGGATATGCGGCCGTCTACCTCTTTGGCGCCGCCTGCGCCCTCGCCGGTGCCGCACTTGTCCAGACCGCCCGCTCTTCGCAATCCTGACCATTATTCCACATTGCCTGTGAGACTTGCTCGCCGGCTATCAAAGGAGATTTTCATGTCCCGCATCTTCATTTCCGGCTCGTCGACCGGTCTCGGCCTCATGGTGGCTGAACGTCTAACCGAACAAAGCCACCGGGTCGTGCTTCATGCGCGCAATCCGGCTCGCGCCAATGATGCCCGCCGCGCTCTTCCGAAGGCGGAGGCAGTCGTGATCGGTGATCTCGAGACCATCGCCGGTGCAAAAATTCTCGCCGCCGAAGTCAACAGGCTCGGACGGTTCGATGCTGTGATCCACAATGCCGCCGTCGGCTATCGCGAAGCTCATCGCCTCACCTCCGACGGGCTGCCGCATGTCTTCGCCATAAACACACTATCGGCCTACATTCTGACCGCACTCCTCGAACCACCGAAGCGGCTAGTCTACCTGTCGTCCGGCATGCACCATCATGCAGATGCCAATCTCGATGATATTCTCTGGAAACGTCGCAGGTGGAACGGATCAGAGGCCTATGCCGAAAGCAAGCTGCACGACGCAATGCTCGCATTCGCGATCGCGCGACGTTGGAAGGACGTGTTCTCGAATTCATTGGAGCCCGGATGGGTTCCGACCAAGATGGGCGGCCCTGGCGCACCTGATGACATGGCACAGGCCCATCTGACTCAAGCCTGGCTGGCAGCCGGCGACGACCCGAAGGCGGATGTCACGGGAGAATACTTCTATCATCTGAAGCGTCGGACCGCGAACCCGCAGGCTCATGATCCAGCGCTCCAAGACAGCCTCATCGCAATCTGCGAGGAGATCTCGGGCGTGACTTTGCCGAAATAATTCACCGTCGGTCTTTTAGATCTTTAAAAATCTATTGGAGCGCGCACGGGAAGCATTCGGGACTCGAAAGAACACTAAGCCAGCATACTCTCCTTCGCCGTAATCTGGTCCGATCCGCCGAAACGACACGTCCAGAGAATTCCGGGCGTCACGTGTTTCTACCTTTCAAATCCACAAGCTTGACTATCGCCGTCTATAAGACGCCCCGCAGTGACGTTCCGGCAGGCGAGCGGTTTCCCCGAAGATCTTTTGCCGCAGTGAACCTTCCGCGTACGCAGTCTTATAGAGACCCCGATCCTGCAAGGCTGGCACTACAACATCAACGAAATCCTCAAAGCCCTCCGGCGCCACCGTGCGGGTGAGGTTAAAGCCGTCGATCTCCCCCTCATCGATCCACGCGGAAAGCTCATCCGCGACCGTTGCGGCATCGCCGACAATGACCGGATACCGGCCGCCAATGGACAGTTCCCCTAGCAATTGCCGCTTGGTCCAGCCTCGTTGCTGCGCAGTTTGCGTTGCTGACTGGCTGGCGTTGGACGGTCCATAGACGATAGTCTCGTCGAGCTCGTAACGCGAAAAATCGATACCCGTGCTCGCCGAAAAATGCGCCAACCCGGCTTCAGGATTAGCATGGTAGAGGTAGTCCGTATATTTTTCCCGCGCCGCGGCGGCCGAGCGATCCGTTACGACAGTTATGCCGACAAGGATTTTCACGTCATCGGGCTTTCGGCCCACGGCAACAGCCGCCTGGCGCAGCGCCCGGCCAGCGGCGCGTGCTGCGTTCTTGTCGGCGGCTGCAATGAAGATGCATTCGGCATGACGGGCAGCAAATTTCCTGCCGCGGCCGGATGTACCCGCCTGATAAAGAACCGGTGTACGCTGTATGGACGGTTCGGCAAGATGATAGCCGCGCGAACGATAGAATTGCCCCTGATGATCTATCTGATGGACTTTTGATGGGTCGGCATAGATGCGCTTTTTCTTGTCCGCCAAAACCGCGTCGTCTTCCCAGCTTCCCTCCCAGAATTTGTACAGGAGTTCGAGATATTCGTCTGCGCGATCGTAGCGGGTATCGTGCTCGATCTGCATATCGAGTCCCAAGCCGCGCGCGGCACTGTCGAGATAGCCGGTTACGATATTCCAGCCAATGCGCCCATCGGTCAGATGATCGAGCGTCGACATGCGCCGCGCAAAAACATAGGGCGCATCCGTACTGGCATTGACCGTTACACCAAAGCCAAGATGCCGCGTCACGGCCGCCATAGCGGACACCAGCAACAAGGGATCATTGAGCGGCAACTGAATGGATTCCCGCAAGGTTAGATCGACCGAGTTCTGGTAGACGTCATAGACGCCGAGAATATCGGCCAGGAAAATGCCATCGAAAAGGCCGCGTTCCAGCGTCGCCGCAAGCGATGTCCAATAGCTCAGCGTCTTATAGCGATCGGACTGATCTCGCGGATGGGTCCATAGCCCGTGATTGACGTGCCCGACGCAGTTCATGTTGAATGCGTTGAGCAGTATCTTTTTTCTTTGCGTGACCATCTCGTCCGTCGTTTCAGTTTCGATCGCGCCGTATTGTAGCGCTTGCCATCGACATAGCCGCCCTCCAGACGAGCTTCCGCCGCTCAATCACGACAACGTCTGCTTCAGGCTGCCGGCGTCGGTTCGCCGAGCGAAAGCATCAATCGGTTTGCCCAATTGAAGAAGGCAGCTCCATGGATCACGTCGGCGATTTCCAGATCATCCAGGCCTTCCTCGCGCAATCTGACGATCTCGTTGGCTCCAAATTGCGATGGCGTCGCGGTGAGCGCGGCTGAAGCCTCGACAACCGCATTCCAGCGACTGCCAAGATCAGCCTGAAGCCCATCATCCAGCAGACGCTGCACGTCATCCGTCCGCTTGGAATGATGGGCGGCGAAGCGAGAATGGACCGATGCGCAAAAAACACAGCCATTCACCCGCGATGCGGCCGTGGCGGCCAGTTCACGCTCAGCACGAGGAAGGCCGGCCGAGACATTGTAGAAGATATCCTTGTCCGTCTTGGTACGGGCCTGGAGAATGTCGGGATCGCGTACCAGCAGCATGAAATACGGCGACTTCGCGCGGGATGCATCCACAAGGCCTGCCCAGTGGCGCTCGGTCAAGTCCGCTTCATCAAGGGGCCGCAGCCAGGGTGTCCAGCCGATTTCAGCTTGAGTGAAGGCGTTTGGTCGGTCTGCGATTTCGGGATGAATTACAGTTTCGGTCATGAAAGGATTCCTTGTTCGTGCGATCAGGCTTGCGCGACCCGTCCGACATCGGCTGGATTGGCAGCCAAGGCCCTCAAGCCTGTAACGACCCTGATCTGAAACGCGAGAAATGCGACCAGCTGTGACAAGGTAACGATGCCTGTGGTCGTCCAGCCGGCATCTAGCAGCTTCTGCAGCGCCGCGGCACTCGCATCCCTCGGACGGAAGACCAGAAGGTGGCTGTGTTCGAGCGCCGTGCTGAGCTTCAGGTCCAGAAGTTGCCGGCTTTCGCCCGATACCTCATAAACGAAGCCCGGCCGGTCCTCACGGGAAAGCGGGCCAGCCAGATAATGGCCGTAAGGTCCGGTTGTATCGCCGACCTCCAGCTCCGCGGAGATGATGGCGACGAGCTCCGGGCCGTGCGCCTCATCCCGCAACTTGGAAGAATAAAAATCAGCGATCTCCGGCGCCTTGTGGAGGCCAGCGACAAAGGCGGCGACGGCAAGGCGCTCCGCCGGGGTCACGCTTCCCCAATGCTCGGGCTCGAAAAGAGCTTCATAGCTCTTTTGAGCATTGAGGCGCGTCTCGGGCCGTTGTGCCCGAAGGCCGTCAAGATCGGACCCAGGATCCATTCCCGCGAGGAAATCGATGACGTCTCTGGTCTGCAAAGTCATGGTCGATGCCTTCTCTTCGGATACCGCTATTGGATTTGCGCCGCCAAGCGGCGCTCTTTTCCGGTTAGGTTCTGCCGCACCCAACCAAGCGCTGGGGCGACATGAGCAGCCGTCAGTTCCAGCGAGCGCAGGATATGTTCATGCGGCGGATCGACGGAATGCACTTGAAAGACCAGATCCGTGACCCGCGCCAATGCCGTGTCTGCCTGAAGTGACGCGATAACGTCGTCGGGGGTGCCGACGTGAACATCGAAGGCTCCAATCAAATCAGCCGTGGTTTCGCCCGGGATCACGAAGCCCGCCGCCTTGAAGTGTTCGACGATCCGCCTCAAGCCGATATCGGCGAAATGAAGGGCCTCTTTCCTGCTATCGGCGACAAAGAGGCTCCGTGAACCCAATATCCGCGGCTGACGCCCTGCCGGCAACGCAGACAGGTAGGCATCGATAATCGGATTCTGCAGGTCCCAAAGCTTGGCGTGCGGCGTCTCGATCGGCCGCGGCTGTGTGCGCGACAACATCAGCCCGTCCCCATCGCGGCCGGCACGCAAGCCGCCGCCAACGGAAAATGTCGCCTGCCACACATGGTCGCGCAAATGCGGTGCCGCAGGATAGAGGCGGTTGCCGCCCGCAAGCTCTCCGCCCGCCCAGGCATCGCGCACGAGAGCAAGATGATTGCCATAGACCTCCGTGCGCTGGCTGCTTTCCAGGCCGAAGGGAAGGAAGGCCTGCGGGGTGCCGCCCGTTCCGAAGCCGACCTCCATCCGTCCGCCGAGCAGCTTGTCGAGCACGGCCGTATCTTCGGCGACCCGCACCGCGTTCTCCATCGGCAACGTGATGACACCCGTGCCCAAACGAATATGCGAGGTCTGCGGGGCCAGTGCGGCGAGAAACACCAATGGCGCAGGCAGGCCGCCTTCGTCTCCGTTGAAGTGATGCTGCGCCACCCAGGCCGTGTCGAAGCCATGTTTTTCGGCATGGATGATCTGCTCGGCAACCAGCCTATAGCGGGTTCCGGCATCCACCTGGTCCAGGACCCGGCTGAAGAAGCCCAGTCGCTTCGGTAATGTTGGCGTACTCATGGGATCATCCTGCATTGATAAGGACGGGCGCGGTCGCCCGCGGAAACTTCTTGCCTGGCACCGCATCGATCAGCTCGCGTGTGTATGGGCTGCTTGGATTGGAAAAGACGTCTTCGACGCGACCCGTCTCGACCAGCTGCCCGGCGTTCAGCACCGAGACAGTGTCCGCGATCTGTCGCACGACGGCGAGATCGTGGGAGACGAACAGATAGGTCAGCCCAAGCTCGCGCTGCAACTCGCCCAAGAGATCGAGGATCTGCGCCTGCACCGTTACGTCAAGCGCGGAGACAGCCTCGTCGAGCACCAGGATCCGCGGATCGAGCACCAGCGCACGGGCGATCGCGACGCGCTGGCGCTGCCCTCCCGAAAGCGAATGCGGCCGACGTTGCGATATGTCGGCTGGCAGTCTGACCTTGTCGAGAGTGGCCGCCACCTTCGCCAATCGCTCACGGCGGGGCAGCCGTTCGAAATTCAACAACGGCTCCTCGACGATTCCCGTAATCGTCTGGCGTGGGTCGAGCGAACCATAGGGATTTTGATAGACGAGCTGGACCTTCTTGCGCAGCTGCCTCAGCGCTTCACCGCGCAACGAAGCCAGGTCGAGCCCGTCGATCAGTACCTGGCCCGAAGTCGGCTTCTGAAACGCGGAAACGATCCTTATCGTCGTCGTCTTGCCGGAGCCGGATTCACCGACGATTGCATGGGTGCTGCCGCGGCGAACGCGAAAAGAGACATCGTCGACCGCCTGGAAACTGCCGCCGCGACCGGCACCGAAATCCTGCACCAGCCTATCGACCACGACGATGTCGTCGTCCGCCGCGACGGATGCAACCGGGTGTGCCGGCGCGGCCTTCGGCCGCGCATTCAACGATGGCGCGTCGGCAAGCAGGCGGCGCGTATAGTTGCTTCGCGGGTTTGCGAGAATGTCGGCCGTGCGCCCCCGCTCCTGGATACGGCCGTGCTGCAGGACGATCAACCTGTCGGATCGATCGGCGGCGACCCCGAGGTCATGGGTCACCAAGAGGACCGCCGTGCCATATTCCCGTCGCAGATCGTCGATCAGATCGAGAATGTGCCTCTGCACCGTCACATCCAGGGCACTGGTGGGTTCGTCGGCGATGATCAGCGAAGGTTTCAGCGCGATGGCAATGGCGATCAACACGCGCTGACGCATGCCGCCGGAGAGCTCATGGGGATACTGCCTGGCGCGCAATTGAGGCTGGCTGAGGCCGACACGTTCCAGCAATTCGATCGCTTGAACGCGAGCAGCCGCTCCAGACGCCCGGCCATGCACCGTCAGGATTTCGGCGACCTGTTCGCCGATCGTCCTCACTGGATTGAGCGAATTGCCCGGATCCTGCGGCACGAGGCTGATGATGGAACCACGAATGCCATCCAGCCGCCTTTGCGGCCAGCCGGCAATATCCTGGCCGTTCAGGCGGATGGTTCCCTGCTGGAGAATGCCGCCTTCGGGCAGAAGGCCGATCAACGCCTGTGCGGTGGAGCTCTTGCCTGAACCGGATTCGCCGACGAGGGCGACCACTTCGCCGGCGCGAACCTCAAAGCCAATATCGTGAACGACCGTGCGCTGGCCGCTCTTGTCGCGATAGGCGACCCTGAGGCCCGCCACATCGAGGATCGGCACACCCTCTTCCTCAGTGGTTTCAATGATCGGAGCCGTCATTTCCCGATGCTCCCGATTGCCCGGCTGATGCGATTGATGGAAATAACGACCAGGACGACGACAAGACCGGGTGCGGCCGTCAGCCACCAGGCGGTTGCGATATAATTGCGTCCTTCGGCGATCAGCAGGCCCCATTCCGGTGTCGGTGGCGGCGCGCCATAGCCGAGAAAGCCGAGCGTCGCGAGCTGCAGGATCGCCCAGCCGGCCTGAAGCGCAGCAAAGGCGATCACCGAGGTCAGCGAATTCGGCAGGATATGGCGCCAGAGCACCTTGAGGAATGTCCCGCCGCTGCCGAAGGCGGCTTCGACATATTCGCTTCGGCGCACCGTCACGACTTCGGAGCGAACCAATCTGGCAAACTTGGCGATCAGCGTGCAGCCGACCGCGATCGCGGCGTTGACGGTGCCGAAACCGAGCAGGACGATGATGCTGAGCGACAAGAGAAGATCCGGTATCGACAGCATGACATCGACCAGCCTCATGATGACCGTCTCGATCCTGCCGCCAAATGATCCGGCAAGGACGCCGAGCGTCGTGCCGGCTACAAGCGCGATGCCAACGGCCGCGAGCGCGCCCGATAGCGAGTGAATCGCGCCATAGACGATGCGGGCATAGAGATCCCGCCCGAGCGAATCCGTCCCCAGGAGATGGGTGGCGCTGGGCGGTCGTAGATGTTGCCCAGGTAGGCCTTGGACAGGGTCGTAGATCGTAAAGAGACTAGGGACGAGTGCCCAAAGGACGGCCAGCGCGAGAATGAGGCAGGCAAGGAAGAGACCAGGCCGGATGCGCGAAAAACGCCTGCCAGCTCCGGCGTTCTCACGAACATCGGTCTTGAGCGTCACGGGCGATATACTGATGTTCCGGTCGGACGAATCGAGGTCTGGATGATGTCGGGCGGTTTCGATCGTTGCCATCACACAGCTCCCAGCTTGGTTTTCAGACGCGGATCGAGCACGGGATAGAGAAGATCGACCACAAGGTTGATGACGACGAAAGCGGTCGCGGCGATGACGACGATCGCTTGAAGAACGGCGACATCCTGACTGTCCACGGCCTGTTTCGTCAGCCCGCCGATACCATTGAGGCCAAACACCGTTTCGGTGATGACCGCGCTGGCGATCAGCTCCCCGAACAGCAATCCGGCAACGGTCAGAACCGGCAGGAGCGTATTCTTGGCGACGTGTCGCCATAGGACCTTGGCATGCGAAAGTCCCTTGGCCCGAGCCACGGGCACGAAAGGCTTCGTCAGGACTTCGTCGATGTTCTTCAGCAATATCTGCGCGAGCGGCGCCGAAATCGGCACCGCGACCGTCAGGATAGGCAGGAAAAGACCCTCCCAGGGTCCGGGATTGATGACCGGCACGAGGCGAAGCCGGAAGGAGAATATCTGAATGAGCATGATGCCGAGCCAAAAAGTCGGCACCGATATGAACAGCGACGGAATGGACTGGATCAGGCCACGCAGCCAGGCAAAGCCGGAGAGATTGCAGGCAATCGCGATCAGAACGGCAAGAAGCGTCGCACCCGCAAAACCCAAACCTGCCAACAATAGCGATGGCGGCAGGTTGGTGGCAAGCAGCGAGCTCACCGGAACGCCTGCCTGCAGTGAATAGCCGAAATCCCCCGTCAAAAAATTCCAGATTGCGTGGGCATATTGATGCAGGAAGGATCCGTCGGCGCCATAAGCCGCCCTGATATCGGCAAGCTGTTCGGGGCTTAGTCCGTAATCCGGGTTCTGGAACTTGATCAGCACCGCGTCGCCAGGCAGCGACTGCAGCAAAACGAACGAAACGGTGAAGGCCGCCCATAAGACGAACAGCGCCTGCCCGAACCTCGATAATATGTATCTTGCCATGCCACTACCATGTCTTCGCATGAAGGAAGGCCCGGCACCACGCCGGGCCAGCCCCTTTTCATCAATGTTCAGCGAGCCAGGTGCTGTAGAAGGACGGACGTCCCACGGCCTCGAATGCAACCCCCTTCACGTAAGGCGCGCCAGCGAAGACCTGCGGCTCCTCGAAGAAGGGGATGACATAGGCCTGATCGAGCAGATATTCCTGCGCGGCCTTGGCCGCCGCCAGTCGCTTGTCGCGATCCGTCTCGGAGGCGACGGTTTCCAGGATGCCGTTCAGCTTGTCATCCGAGAAGGTCGCCTTGGGATTGAGGCCGCCCTTTTGCAGCAGGGCATCGCGATTCTTGGGATAGAACTGGCTCTTGATGACATCGGGATCGGCGCGGCCGACCTCGGCGACGACCAGCGGCGTCCTTGCTGGATCGACATTGTCGGTCACCAGATTTCCCGAGGTTCCGGCAAGAACCTGCAGCTTGACACCGAGCTTGGCCCATTGCTGCGCGACGAGCTGCAGCACGGCCTTGTTCTGCGGCTGGGGCAAGGATTCATAGACGGCAAGCGAAAGTGGCTTGCCATCCTTCTCGCGAACACCGCTCGCGCGCTTCTTCCAGCCTGCCTCATCCAGAAGCTTTTCAGCAAGAGCCGGATCGTAGGTCAGCTTCGACGACAAATCCGTGTAGCCGGCCGCGGCCGACGAAATGACCGATTTCGCCTGCGGATAATTTGCCGAAAACAGCGTATCGACGATTTCCTTGTTGTTGGTCGCATGCAGGAGCGCCTGGCGAACCCTAATATCGGCGACGAGCGGATTGTCCGGACGGAAGGCGACGCTGTCGTTCACGCCGCGGGTCGGCGCCGCATAGATCGCGAAACCCTGATCGGACACCTGCTTCTCGTCATAGGCCTGCAGCTGACGGATGAAATCGGCCTGGCCGGAAAGCAATGCGCCGATGCGCACGCTGTCCTCGCCGGTGATGATGTACTTGATCCCGTCCAGATAGGCCCGGCCCTGATGCGCCAACTTGTTTGGACCCCAGTTATAGTCTGTCCGCGCTTTCAGCGAGAGCTGCTTGCCGAGCGTCTCGCTTTCGACGACAAAGGGGCCGGACCCGATGATCTTCGTCGCATCGCCGAGCTGGTCGAAAGGCAATGCCAGCGTCTTTAGGGAAACCAAGCCCGATCCGATCACGGCGGTTCCCTGCAGGAAACCCGGAGACGGCTTCTTGAAGTAGAACTTGACCGTATAGGGATCGACGACTTCGCTATGATCGTAGTTGTTGATGACCTCGGAAACCGGCTGCTTCAGCTCCTTATTGCCAAGGCCGAACGTATCATAATTCTTCGCCACGGCATTGGCGTCGAGCGGAGAACCGTCGGAAAATGTCACGCCCTTGCGGATCTTGAACGTATATTCCGTCGCCTTGTCGTTGACTGTCCAGGATTCGGCGATCCACGGCTCGATATCGAGCGTCTTCGGGTTCTGATAGGTGAGCTTGTCGGTGATCTGGTTGAGAATGCCACCATTCGGATAGAAGCCGCCCGCCGGCGGGTAAAGGTTCGTATGCGCCTGCTGTTCAAGATAAATCAGCGTGCCGCCCTTGACCGGCTGGTCATCGGCGAATGCCGACGGCGCCACCAATAGCCACACGCTTAGTAAACTTGCCGCCTTGAATTTGGCTTTGATGCCCATTGTGTAAGCCTCTGTATGAAAACGCGCATCAAACTACGGCAAACACCAAGCTATCTATAGAATTAATATTCTAATTTGGTCGCAAGTCAGGAAACGAACGCGCGGGTATATCACGAGGTTGAATAGGCGATGGCTCCTTGATGGGGTTGGCATCCGCTTGAAGCGAGCGGCGCGATATTCGGACGTTTAGAAACAATTTCGCAATCTCCAATGCACGTTCCTCAATACCCTTCAACCTCTTCTACTAGAATTGTTTTCCCCTATCGCCCGACTATTTGGCACCGCCGCGAATAGCTCACCGCATCTTTTACATATATAATCCACTAAATTAATGGACTAATCGAACTTAGAACGCCGCCGATCGTTCGTTCGGAAGAATCCATTTCAAGGGGTGATGAAAATGACCAGACAGGTGATTGAATATGCCGGCATTCCGGTGGGCATCGTCGTTCCGGACAAGGGCGCGCTAAGGTTCATCGCGGTCAAGTTTCACGTCTATGACCTTGACGGCCAACATTTTGCCGCCGCCTCCGACGTGCTGCGAGCAATCCACAAGTTGGTATCCACAACGTCTGGCAATCTCAACCGAGCCGCGTAAAGGAGGCATATCATGAGCAGGCTGCGTCGTTTCTTTCGCCTCTCGGCACAACGCGACGAGATCGAGACAAGGCTGCTGGCGCAAGAATATCGGGCGCTCATTCTCGATGATCTTGTCGATGACGGTACTAGCCATGAGCTGCAATCGAAATCCGTCGAACTATCTCATGAGATCGGTTCGCATCGACGTCAGCCTTACCGTGGATAGCCAATCCTGTTCGACGCATTTCAGCAGCCGCTCCCGTTCGGCCCGCGAACACGGTTGCTGATGTGATCACCAAAGCCGCGGCATGCCGAATGCGGCGCAAAGACCGCAATTTAACATACCTCTATGTCGGGAGCCCCCAATGGCTGTTACTGCCCAACCCCTCATCCTCGATCACGCCGTCATTGGCGTCCTTGATCGGCTGGACGAGGCCGCTGCGATCTATCGCAAACTCGGCTTCGCGCTGACGCCACGAGGTTACCATACCCTGGGCTCCATCAATCATCTTGCCGTGTTCGGCGAGAACTATCTGGAGCTACTCGGATTTCCGCCTGACAGTGATGACAAACGCACCGATCTCTGGTCTTATCCGATCGGTTTGAACGGACTTGCCTTTCGAACCACGGACGCAGCCAGCCTGCAACGCGAATTGGGCGATGCCGGCAAATCCGTCACCGAATGGCGGGACTTCTCGCGCCCTGTCAACGTGGGAGGCATAGAGAAGTCAGCCAGTTTCCGCACCTTCCAGATCGGCAAGGAGGCGATCTCCAATGGCCGCTTCTTTTTCTGCCAGCACAATACGCCGGAGCTGGTGTGGCAGCAGAGAGATCAGAGCCACCCCAACGGTGTTCTCGATATCGTCGATGTCTTCATCGTCAGCCGCGCTCCCGAAGCGCTAACCGAACTGCTAGGCGGATTTGCCGATACCGCCGCGCCTGAAATCAGCAGGGACGGCATTGTAATTCACGCCGGCATCGTCACACTTCATATCCTGTCCGAGGTTGACGCCGCCTCCCGGTTCGGCTCCGCCATTCCGGCAAGCTTTGACGGTAACGAAAGAAAAGTGGCGCTCGGACTGAAGGTACGATCGGTTGAAGCAACCGCAGATGTGCTGGCGCAAGGAGGCTTTTCGCCTCGCGCCTTCGAGGGCGGCCTGCTTGTTGATGCCGATGCCGCCAATGGAGTCGCACTATGGTTCAAGGAATGAGTTGGAAGACCGACGCTCACACACGGTGATACGACACGAACTTCGGACGGCTGCAACTGAGATTACGAAATCCTGCATCGCGTCCGGAAGCAGAACTTGAGATAAGGAATTCCACATGGCCAATCAGCCCGTCACCACCCGCATCGTGCTTGCCTCCCGTCCCGTTGGAAAACCGGTCGCGGCGAACTTCCGGCTTGAACGGGAAACCTTGCGGGATCTCGACGAAGGCGAGGTTCTTCTGCAGATCCTTTATCTTTCCCTCGACCCCTATATGCGAGGCCGGATGGACGACGCGAAATCCTATGCCACGCCGGTCGAGATTGGCGGCGTGATGGAAGGAGGAACCGTTGCGCGCGTGGTCAAATCACGCAATACGGAGTTCACGCCGGGAGACATCGTCCTCTCCCATTCCGGCTGGCAGAGCCATGCGATCTCAAACGGCGCGGGATTACGCAGGCTTGACCCGAATGCGGCGCCGATCTCGACGGCACTCGGCATTCTCGGAATGCCGGGCTTCACCGCCTATGCGGGGCTGCGCAATATCGGGCGGCCCAAGGCGGGAGAGACATTGGTCGTGGCCGCCGCCAGCGGCGCGGTCGGCTCGGCCGTCGGGCAGATCAGCAAGATCTTTGGTGCGCGAGTAGTTGGTATTGCAGGCGGCCCGGACAAATGCCGTTATATCCGCGACGAACTCGGCTTCGATGCCGCGATCGATCACCGGGCCGACGATTTTCAAGCCCGGCTCGCGTCTGCTTGCCGGAACGGCATCGACATTTATTTCGAAAATGTCGGCGGACATGTCTGGAACGCGGTGTTTCCATTGCTGAACGATTTCGCGCGCGTTCCGGTCTGCGGACTGATCGCGCATTACAACGAAGACCCGTCCACTTCGCGTGGATCGGACCAATTGCCTGCTGTAATGCGCGCCATCCTGAGAAAGAGCCTGACCATCCGGGGTTTCATACAACGCGAATTTGCCGATCAACGCCCCGATTTCTATCGAGAAGCCGGAAAATGGATTGCCGAGGGGCGCCTCAAATATAAGGAGGACATCGTGGATGGGCTCGAAAACGCTCCGGAAGCTTTTCTCGGGCTGCTGGAAGGACGGAACTTCGGTAAGCTGATCGTGCGTGTCGCACAGAGCTGACCGCCAGCTCTCAAGTCGGCGGATATCGATCCTTCACGACAATCTATCCGCAATCGCCTCGGCAACCTTTCTTGCCTGCACGCGGATATCCGGCACGGCGGTAATTTCCCAGAATTGGCCAGCGGTCAGCGCGCCAACGGCATAGATGATTGCTTCCTTGCCGCTCGAGCCAGGGATGCGTGAGCGAGCATCGACCACCAATCCGAGACCAAGCGGATCCGCCTCGATCAGGCCTTTGCGCTGCATCTCCTGCAGCAATGGGGAATGCGCGATGCCTGCTCGTTCCATGCCAGTGCAATTCACGATCCAGTCCGCCTCGATGGAGGCTGTAAAGCTCTCGCCGCGAGGCCGGTAATGTACGGTTAAAGCCTTGGTTTTCTCGACATTCCGCAGATGGCCGGCTCGGATCGAAACCTGGCCGTTTTGCAGCATCCTTTCAAACCGCCGGAACACATCCGGAGCAACACGATGACGATGAATGTTCCACCACGGCAAGGCATGGCGTAAAAAGCGACGGCGCTCGATCTCCGGCAATCTCGACCAGAGAGCTTGCGTCTTCGGGCGTAAGCCATCCATGACCCTGCGCCAGTCCCCCGCATCTTTGCTCTCGCGACGGAGAACATGCAGGAGTTCACTCATCCGCGTGGGCAAGGCTTCGACGTCGATATCGACCGCCGACTTGGGATGGCTGACATGATCGTGCGGAACGAGGCCGCGCCGTGACAATACGATTATCTTGCCGGTGAAACCGTGGGCAAACAGTGCCAAAACCTGATCGATCATCGTCAGTCCCGAACCCAAGATACAGACCGTATCGGCCTTACCGACCCGTCTCAACCATGACAGCCGCCATGGATTTTCGATGATATGGGAGCGCACGTCCGCGGATAGTCGGGAAACATCAAACGGCAATGGTGCATTGCCAACGCCGAGACAGAGCACGACGCTTCGCCCGGCGATCTCATTGCCGTTGTCCAAAATAAAGCCGAGCGCGGAACCGTATCGCTCAACGCATCCCGTCGCCTTGGCCTTGATGAAGTCGACTCGACAACGCTGTTTCCTGTTGCGCAGCAAAGCGGCCAAACTGTCTCGAATATACAGGCCATAGTCCTGCCTGGAGGCGAAATCTCCCGCGTCCAGCGGCCGCTTGCGTTCCCGCAGCCATTCGACAAAGGCATTCGGACGATCCGGAAACAAGCTCATGCGACCGGCCGGCACGTTCAGCCGATGCAAGTAGAGTTCTGTCCGATAGGCGGTCCCGCGACCAAAGCCAGGATCGTCGCCGACAATGGCGATCGATGCCGTTTCAGGGAGCAGCTCTACGAGATTGCAAACGGTGGAAATGGCGGAAAAACCAGAACCCACGACAACGGCATCATAGATCATCGCTGGCCTTTTCCGCTTTCGAACAGAGGCAAGACAATTACCGATATCTCCCTTTCACTGATCTAGGGCAGATGATTTCCGATCCAACATGTGATGGTGGCATTGCGGGGGAAATATTGGGTGCGCCCTAGGCGCTCCGGCTCGGGACGCGGGTCTGGCTTGGCGGCAGCCGACGAGATTGTTTTCCTCCTGCCGCCCACTTTCGGTCCTGCAGAGAATGTGCGGCTATGACCAAATCCCGCTCAGACGGTGGCCCCGAGTCTCGGCTGGCCGTCGACCGCATAACGACGGATGTCGAGATCGCGAAAGGCTTGTCCAGATTTCCTCTTGATGAAGACCGCTGCCTCTATGCCATCTCCGCCGCGGCGCCAGATTCAAATTACGCTCCACGCCATATGGCGGAGTCTTCGGAATCGGCAAACCGTTGCGCCATTTTGCGCGCCCTGCTTCAGGCAGCGTTTTAACTTCTTGCCCCTTACCGCTCTATACCAGGGACCCGGAGCATTCCCTCTGCCAGAAACTCGACCAGCAGCCGGACACGCGCGATGCCGGTTCGTTCGGGCGCGATAAGCATATTCAACGGCACGGCCGGTGGAGCGTAGTCAGGCAGCACCGTTTCGAGCCGGCCGTCCGCGAGAAGGTCGTCCACCAGCCAGATATGAGCGGGGCCCAGGCCGCGACCCGCGATAAAGGCTTCGCGCGCGGCGAGCCCGTGATCAACGCGCAGATGCCCGCTGAAAGGCACGAGGTGGCGCGTGCCTCCCGCCCGCTCAAGCGCGAGAGATTCGCTTCCGGCAACGTTCGACATGCGAACGCCCTCATGGTCCTTGAGCTCCTCGGGTGTCGCCGGCCGGCCACGGCTTGCCAGATAGGCGGGAGAGGCGACGAGAACGCGCCGGCTTTGACCGATCGCCCGCAGCTTCATCGAACTGTCGGCGAGCGGACCGAGGCGCAGTGCGATGTCCACGCCTTCGCGGATGAGATCAACGCGTTCATCCGTCAGGCTGAGGTCGACTGCGATGTCCGGGTAGCGATCCTGAAAGGCGAAGACCAGACGGCTGACATGCCGGACGCCGAGCGCTGCCGTACAAGAAATGCGAACCGAGCCGGCGGAGACGCTCCGCGCGCTTCGCGCTTCATCGGTCGCCTGTTCCAGCAGGCGCAGGATTTGGATGGCATTGGCATAATAAAGTCCCCCTTCCTCGGTGAGCGTGACACGACGGGTCGTGCGGCTCAACAGTGCCACGCCAAGGGCTTCTTCAAGCTCACGCACATGCCGCGTGACACTGGACTGGCCAATGTTCAACTCACGCGCCACAGCCGACAAATTGCCGCGTTCGGCGACGCGGACAAAGGTGCGAATGCGTTCGAGCGTGATGTCCGATCTATCCATTATTCGGCATTATCCTATCCATCCCTGCTATATAACGCATTAGCGGAACATGGCCTAGCTTAGGGAGAGTTTTCTTCAACAAGCAGGCGTCACCATGAATGTGCTCATCGTCTTCGCTCACCCCGAACCTAAATCCTTATCGGCATCGTTACGTGATGTTGCGGTCCAGGAACTGGAAGCAGCCGGCCACACGGTAGAGGTTTCCGACCTACATGCCATGCGCTGGAAATCGGAGATCGACCGCGCGGATTTCCCGTCTTTGGCTCCCGACGAGCGGCTTATGCCGGTCGCCGCTTCCAAACATGCCTTCAGCGGCGATACGCTGACGGACGATGTCAAAGGGGAGATCGAAAAGCTTCTCTGGGCTGATGCATTGATCCTGCAGTTTCCGCTCTGGTGGTTCGCCATGCCGGCCATCCTGAAAGGTTGGGTCGACCGCGTGTTTGCTTATGGGTTCGCCTATGGCGTTGGCGAACACAGCGACAAGCGCTGGGGTGATCGCTATGGAGAGGGAACCTTGGTCGGCAAGCGAGCCATGTTGATCGTAACCGCAGGGGGGTGGGAAGAACACTACGCTCCTCGGGGAATCAACGGTCCCATCGACGATCTTCTGTTTCCGATCAATCACGGCATTCTCTACTATCCTGGCTACGATGTGCTGCCGCCCTTCGTGACCTATAGTACCGATCGCTTCGACGACGCCCGCTTCGAAGCCGCTGCGAAACATCTGCGCGATCGGATGCGAACGCTCGAAACAACAAGCCCCATTCCTTACAGGAGCCAAAATGGCGGGGATTACCATATTCCGACCATGCAACTCCGGTCGGAACTGGGCGGTCAGAGGGCATCAGGCTTCGCACTTCATCGAAAAGATGTGGCTGCGTCCAGGTAATGCGCTCGGTGCTATCAACTCCTATTCGTGGAGTTGTTCAGCATCGCGTGGGTGCCGAGTGCTCGAAGCAGCAGATGATGGCAACGAAGGCGACCGGATAGTCACACCGTCGCGGGTCAGGTGTTGACGACGGACGGCTTTCAATCGTCGCAGCCGACGCATACCGACTTGCGGAAAGATAATGGGCGGTCGGCGAAGAGGAATGGTTGTGATCCTTTGTCAGGAACGCGCTGATACTCAACGCATGACCTCGGGCCGCCTTCGGGGTCTCGCTAGCGGCTGGCCTTGACAGCAAGGGATGAAGCGCCTCTCCGGCGGGAGGTCACTGTCCATGCGGCATCGAGCGAACGCCGATCCAACGCCTGATTATTCGCCCTGTCACCGGAGGTTGGTCCGATGACAGGGCAGACCGCCGACGGGTGGCAGTGGTGTCGGCGACCGGGGGCAGTCATGCACTATCCGAATAGAGCTGCGTTGAACACGGACCTTAGTCTGATGGCGAGTAAGCTTCTTTTCCGCACAACGTGTGAGGCGGAATTTGGTGGGCGTGTGCCCCTTCGAATTAGTTGCAATTGCAGCTTTTCATCCATCAACTGTGATGCTGTTGAAGGGCGTGGTTGCGGCCGCGGAGTCGAACCGCCTGTTTCGGCTTATTTGCACCGACGAGCGCACCGGCGCTCTTAGCCGCATCTCGCTTGGCTTGCTGGCTACAATCAGAAGTCTACGACCGATGCGACAATTTTCCAGTTGTCAAATAGTACTAAATCATGTGCGCCTTCCGCGCTAACAATTCCTTCTTACGCGCCCAATCTCAACCTGAGCGTTCGGTTTATATGCATCGATTGCGGGAGGGGGCCTCCTCTCGACGCTGCACATCCAGGCATCTGATACCGCTTGACATTCTAAACCGTCTGAACGAAAGCAAGCTCTCTTGATGGACCACCCATACAACCGAAAGAATTGCGGTTCTGGAAGGCAATCCAATGCCGCCGATGAGAGCAGCCACACTGAGGCGAGGATGTGGCGGCTTGGTCCATGTGGCATCTTCACGCAAAGCCAAAAGCCCGCTTGTGAGAGCGCTGCGTCGAGTAGTAGGGTAAATCGTCATCGTTTCGGATATGTTGGCCCGCGTGGAATCGTCATACCCGATCCCGCAATACCCGGAGGCAAGGAGGCATGATGGTTCCCAGTCCGGTTTGGAAAGATGTCGGCCTGAAATCCAGAAAGGAGCAAAGACTTTCGATGCCTTCAATCCGCAACCGCCAACAGTGGCTTCCATGCTTGTAAGACAAGGCACCCATCGCAACGAGAAAATTGACCGCCATCTGGCTGCGTCCCTTGCGGCAATTGCGGGCGCATTGAATGCGTCCGCCTTCTACGCTGTCGGCTTCTTCTCAGCCAACATGACGGGAAATGTATCGACCCTGTCCGATCATCTTGCCGTGGGACAGTGGCTGTCGAGCCTGCTTTACGGCGGGATTGTCATCGCCTTCATCCTCGGGGCCGCGACTTCGACGCTGATTGTCAACGCGGGACAGCGGCGCAACGTACATGCGATCTATGCTTATAGTATTTTGACCGAGGCCATCTTGCTTGCCGCGCTCGGCTGCGCGGATCTATGGCTTCTCGCTGCTTGGCGCACGCCGGTTCTCGTTCTCGGGCTTGCATTCCTGATGGGGCTCCAGAACGCGGTCGTCACCCGCATCTCGGACGCCAGGGTTCGCACCACGCATGTTTCCGGCATGGCCACGGATCTGGGCATAGAGCTAGCCATTGCCCTGGACGCCTTGCGAGGACGTGAGCAGGCTCCGGAGGCGCGGCGCAATCTGAGCAAACTACAATTGCATCTTTACACGATCGTCTCGTTTCTTCTCGGCGGCGTCCTGGGAGTGTTCGCCTACCGAGCCATCGGTGGCCACCTTCTCCTATTGGCTGCGGTTTTGTTGACGCTAATCGCAGTGGATGCGATTTTACGCGCACGAAAAATAGCGGCCGCCGGGGTCGAACCACGAACCTCATGACTCTTTTTAGGGATGCTTGCATTCCGAAAGTCACTTGAAACAAGGGCGGTTGCGGCCCTAATAAAATCAAGAATTTGTACGGACCGGTTGGAAAATAGTCAGGGGCATTGTCATTTGTCCGCGATATACCAGCGGCAAGGTACGCAAGGAAATCGGTCATGCGGTATCTTCGATCCGGGCCACGGTGGCGCCAGCCGGAGGAGACGGACGTTACGCGGGGCAAGACACTCGGTCTGCGGTCGGGAGAAATCGCCGACAGAAATATTCGCGTCATCCTGGAGGCGATCCGCCGCCACGGCCCTTTGACCCGCATGGAGCTCGGAAAACATTCCGGACTGACCGGGCCGGGAATCACCAACATTCTGCGCCGGCTTGGCGATGAAGGGTTGGTGACATCGCATCGGCGCAATGGCGCGGGCGGTGGGGCGACCTCCACCGAATTTGCCCTGCGGCCAGAAGGAGCCTTCTCGATCGGCGTTCGTGCCCGTCAAAATCGAGGCGAAGCGGTTCTCGTCGATCTGAGCGGCCAGGTTCACGACCGCGTTTATTTTCCCCTCGCCCGGGCAAGGAGGGTCGCATCGATCCTTTCGGCGATCGAGGACATGATCGGCCATCATGCCGACTTGCCGATCATCGGCCTGGGTATCGGCTCGAATGACTGGAGCCCGGAAGAAAGCGAGCAGCTGGATGCCGCATTGAAATTTCCGCGCAGCCATGTCGAGAACGAATGCACGGCAAGCCTGCTCGCCGAGCGCACGATCGGCACACCGGCACCGAAAGGCGGGCTCGCGATGATCATCATCGATGAGGATGTCCAGGCCGGGTTCCTCGTTCGTGGCGTTCCCTATTCGGGCGTTCATGGGCGCGCGGGCAATATCGGCGACATGCGCACCGGCCCCGACAATATCCGCCTGAATACGGTCGTGGGCTTCGATGCGCTGCACGGATTGTTGGGCGAGGACGAATTCCGGCGCCTTCTGGCGGGCGAGGAGCCATATTCCCCACTGATAACGCAGTGGATACGCGAGGCGGCAAGCCATCTGCTCGACCCGATCATCGCGATTGCCGGCTTCATCGCGCCGAGCGTGATCATGATCGGCGGCGACCTGCCGCGCGACGTTATCGAGGCACTGATCCATCAGCTTTCCGTCGAGCGCCGCGACACGTCGAAACGGCCATTCCTGACGCCCTGGATTTCGCCGATGAAGCCGGCAAGTTTCAGCGGTGGCGGCGTGGCGCTGGGGGCGGCACTCCTGCCTTTCCTCAACACTCTTCTGCCGCCGGTCTCCGGCTGAATCTCGCTTCTGGATTCAGGCAAGCGCCTCGTCTTTATGGCTGATGTCCGAGGCAAGTGCCTTGTCCAGGACCTTCTGTATGTTTGCCGCGCGGCGGAAGGAGGGTTCCTGAGTCTTACCCATTCTGACGGCCTGAACGAAGCGCTGGTAGTTCGTCTCAACGTCATCAAAGTGGATATCACACCAGGTCGCCGTGTGAACGTCTTCGCCGAGACAGGCGCGGAGCGTCGATTTTCCTGTGTCGTAGATCATCTCGATCGAACCGGTCTCGCCGTAAACTCTCAAGCGCAGTTGGTCCATCTGCCCGGCGGCGGTGCGCGTCGCCTGAATCGTGCCGATCGCTCCGGTCGTGAAGTCGACATTCATCGTGAAGCTGTCATTCGCATCGAGATCATATTCGCCGATCTTGTCGCCCGGCGCCTTGCTGAAGGTCTTCAGCCGCGCGAAAACATGAGCGACGTCAAGTCCGGACCCATAGGACGCGAAGTCGACGATATGGATGCCGATGTCGCCGAGCGCGCCGTTCGAGCCATGCTTCCTGCTGAGGCGCCACAGCCACTTGCTCTCCGATTTCCAATCTCCCCAATGCCGGCCAACGAGCCAACTCTGCAGATGAGAGGCTTCGACATGCCTCACCTCGCCGATCTCGCCGGCGAGCACCATCTGCCGGCCCTTCTGCAAGGCAGGCGAATTGCGATAGGTGAAATTCACCATGCCCACCTTGCCGGCTTTCTCGATAGCCTCGGTCATTTCCATCGCCTTGGTCGCGTCTGTCGCAAGAGGCTTTTCGCAGAAGACATGCTTGCCGGCAGCAATCGCCTGCAGCGTCGTCGGGTGGTGAACAGCGTCAGGCGTTACGTTGGCGACGGCATCGAACTCGCCCCAGGCGAGCGCTTCCTCAAGCGAGCCGAAACGATTGGGGATGGCGTGTTCCGAGCAAAAGGCAGCCAGCCGCTCGGGAACGACGTCAACGCCGCCCACGACGCTGACGCCTTCGATCTCCTTGAAACTTGCCGCATGTTTGTTGGCCATTCCGCCAGTGCCGAGAATGAGTAGGCGCATCTGATCCTCCATAGATGTCAGGTTTGGCTATTTTCATAGCCGGGGAAAAACCTCACTGCCCACCGCGGATATCCGCGATGGCTCGACTGTTTCGAGATCGGGAAATGCGGC
The DNA here is from genome assembly GCF_009176305.1 of Martinezella dioscoreae. Taxonomy (GTDB): domain Bacteria; phylum Pseudomonadota; class Alphaproteobacteria; order Rhizobiales; family Rhizobiaceae; genus Rhizobium; species Rhizobium dioscoreae. The sequence goes on from NZ_BLAJ01000004.1 coordinate 700,465, forward strand.
CTGAGGCCGCTAGCTGCTGTCGAATGTCACCAGCATCTCAATCCTCCCGAGCTGCGACTTGACATCAAACCAAAGTAACTTAATCTAATTAATGCAGCATGGAAATGAGGAGCGGTCAACTGGCCACCATGTTGTATCCGTTCAAAATGGGGAGGAGACCCATCATGAAGAGAGCGTTCGTCAGCGCGCTAGCGCTGAGCACGATGTTGTTTTCAGTGCCTGCCGCATTTGCCCAAGAACTGGCGACAAAGGACAGGATAGGCCTTGCCGACGCGCCGAAAACACTCACTGTCCGGCTCACGAACGATAGTCCGAACAATGCCGATCCGGCGATCGCCGAGGGCTATCGGAAACTCTTCATCGACTTCATCAAGAAGCATCCCGACTGGAAGCTGCAGATGCAGTTCATGTCAGCCGATATCGGCACGGAGCAGGCAAAAATGCTCGAACAGGCAAAGGCTGGCAATGCTCCGGATTGCGCCGCCGTCGATTCCTTCGTCCTCTCGCAATTCATGGTCAACCATGTGCTCGCCGACTTCACCCCCTATTTCTCGAAGGACGAAGTCGCGGATCTCTTCCCCTTCATCCGCAACGGCATCACCGACAAGGATCAGACGATCCGTGCCTGGTGGTGGGATACCGACCTTCGCGTCCTCTACCGCAACAAGTCCATTGTCCCCGATGCACCACAGACCTGGGACGACCTGAAGAAGGCCGGTATCGCCTCCGTCAAGGAAGGCATGGAGGGCATCCTCTTCAACGCCGCCCGCTATGAGGGTTCGACCTTCGACTGGCTCGCCAATTACTGGGCGCTCGGCGGCAAGCTCGTCGACGATACCGGCAAGCCGGTTTTCGGTGAGGATGAAAACAAGGAGAAGTTCCTCAAGGCGCTGACCTATTACAAGGATCTCGTCGATTCCGGTGCCGCGCCCAAACGGGTGACGACGATCGGCAACTATGATGATCTGAACGCGGCCGCGGCTGCCGGAACGACCGCGCTTTTCATCGGCGGCAATTGGCAGCTCGCCCAGTTGAAGGCAACGCTGGATCCGGACGAATTCGCCAACTGGACCTTCTCTCCGATCCCCGGCCCGACGGCAGATAAGCGCTCGACCGGCACGGGCGGCTGGACGATCGCCTCCTTCAGCAAGGATAAAGACAAGGTCGAGATGTGCGCCAACCTCGCGCGCGACATCTATATGGGGCCGGGCAACGCGCTTCAGCAGCAATTGCCGACGCGCAAATCGCTCTTCGACAAATATGAGGTTTTCGCGACCGAAGCCAACAAGACCTTCGCCGACGCGCTCGCCAACGGCCAGGCCCGTCCGGGCGCGCCGATCTATCCGGAGATCTCCAACCAGATCCAGATCATGATGGGCGACGTCCTGTCGGGAACCAAGCAGCCGGAAGAAGCCCTTAACGCGGCATTCAAGGCGACGATGGAGGCTTACAAGCGTCTCTAACGATTGTGATCGCGGCAACGCCCGCGCGGGCGTTGCCGACAGTGTCAAACCCGGACAGAGAAGCCCAATGACCCCAATCGCCATCGAGGCTGCCAGCCGGCCGCACAGCAGATCGTTCATGCGCCGTTTCGCCGGGGCGCCGCTACCCTGGATCATGCCCGTGATCATCGTCATCGGCATCTTCTATCTCTATCCGGTCATCGACGTGTTCCGTCTGTCCTTCACCAATGCGACGCTGATCGGCGACAATCAGGATTATACGCTCGCTTCTATCGCGAACATGCTGAGTTCGCCGCAGCTGCCCGACATTCTCTGGGCGACCCTCGTCTTCGTCGGCGGCAGCGTCATCGGCCAGCAGATCCTCGGCCTTGCCGTCGCCGTCGTTGTCGTTCGCGGCGAAAAGCGCGGTCTGTTCGGCACGACGATACTCAGAACCACGGCGCTCATCGCCTGGGTCGTGCCCGGCATCGCCGGCGGCATCATCTGGCAGATGCTATTTTCGGAAGCACCCTACGGCGCGCTGAACAGCATCTTACGGCTCATGCACCTGCCGACGGTCGCCTGGCTTTCCGATCCCGCCATCGCGCCCTGGTCAGCCCTGATCTCGAACATCTGGCGCGGAACGGCCTTCTCGATGGTCGTCATGTATGCCGCGTTGAAGGCAATCGATCCCTCGCTCTACGAAGCGGCGGAAGTGGATGGCGCGACGGGCCCGCAGCAGTTCTTCTTCATCACCATCCCGCAGCTGCGCGCGGCCATCCTCGTCAACATGATCCTTATTACCATCATGACGCTGAACACTTTCGACGCGATCATCACGCTGACGGGCGGCGGCCCTGGCCGCGCCACCGAAGTCATATCGCTCTATGTCTTCAATATCGTCTTCCGCAATTATGACCTGTCCGGGGGCAGCGTGCTTTCCGTGCTGATGCTCATCATCAGCCTCGGGCTAGCCGTCATCTATGCATCGTTCCTGCCGAAGGAGGATGAACGATGAGCAGGCGCACCGGCACGCGCTTCGGCGATTTTCTGAGCTATCTCTTCATGCTGGCGATGTTCGTCTTCTTCGCCGGCCCCCTCACCTACCTGCTGTCGATGGCGCTGCGCGACAAACGCGAAATCTATCGCGGCGTGGCGCGTTATATCCCGCACAACCCAACGATCGACAATTTCATCACCGTGCTTAATAACAGCTACTTCCCGCTCTATCTCTGGAACGGCTTGAAGCTCGCGGCTCTGAGCGGCTTCGGCGTTCTGATCGTCGCCATGCCCGCGGCCTACGCCTTCTCGCGCTTCCAGTTCCGGGGCAAGGGCCTGTCGATGATGGGGCTTCTGCTCTTTCAGATGATCTCGCCGCTGGTCATCATGGTGCCGCTCTATCGCTATATGAACCGCCTTGGCCTGCTCGATACGCATTTCGCCGTGACGATGGTCTATATCGCGCTCGGCGTGCCGCTCGCGACATGGCTTCTGAAGAGCACGGTGGACGGCATTCCGCGCAGCCTCGACGAAGCCGCGATGATCGACGGATGCAACCGTTTCTCCGTGTTCTGGCGGATCGTGCTGCCGCTGTCGGCACCGGGCATCGCCTCCGTCTTCATCATCACAGTCATTGCCGGCTGGTCGCAATTTCTGGTGCCTTTTCTGCTGCTCACGCAAAACAATTTGATGCCGATCGGCGTCGGGATCTTTAATTTCCGTGGCATGCAAACCGACTCGTCCATCCAGCTGCTGGCGGCCGCCTGCCTCATCTCCGTCGTACCGGCGATCGTGGCATTCCTGTCGCTGCAACGGCTGATCCTTGGCTCCATGACCAGCGGCTCGGTGAAGGGGTGAGGCCGGTTTGCGCGTGCCAGACTGATAAGGAATCCCGAGGATAAACCAACCGACCGGTGTCAAACTGTCTCCCGACCTGACGGGAGCCAATGTCGAGGATGCGGGCGAGCACAATCGAGGCGTCGTTCTGCGTTGCATCCATCGGCAAGCGCCGATTTCGCGCGCCGAAATCGCCCGGCAGACCGGCTTCACCAAGCCGGCGATCGCCCGCATCGTCGATCGCCTGCTCGACGAAGGCCTGATCATAGAAGCCCGGCGGCGCCATGGTCTGAGGGGACAGCCGGCGATCGAGCTTGAGATCAACCCCGACGCCTTCTTCGCGATCGGCATCAACATCGATCGCGACCATTTGACGATCCTTGCCGTCGATGCCGTCGGCAACGTGCGCGCCCGCGTCCACCACGAAAAGCGCTACATCCTGCCGGGCGAATTCATGCAGCTGACCGCCGATGCGATCTCGCATTTCCAGCGCAGCCGCCTGATCGACGATGCCCATCTGGCGGGTATCGGACTCGCGATGCCGGACTGGCTCGGCGAGATCGACTTCCTGGGCAAGCCCGATAATTATGGGGAGTGGATGGAATTCGACGTGCGCGCCGCATTGGAGAACCTGACGCAGCATCCCGTCTTCATCGAGAATGAAACGAATGCGGGAGCGCTTGCGGAGCTGGACTACGGGCTTGGAGCGGAAAGCCGTAGCTTCTTCTATATCGCGATCAATGCGTGCCCCGGCGGCGGGCTCGTGCTCGACGGCGCCGGCCATCGCGGCGCCATGGGCCTGAGCGGCGAGATCGGCTGGCTGCCAATCGCCGATCCGCGCCACAGGGGAGGCCAGAAAGTCGAGCTTCTCGGCGAAATATTCTCGCTCTTCTTCCTCTACAAATTCTTGGGCGAACACGGCATCAAGGCAAGCGTGCCCTCGGACCTCCTCACGCTGGATGCCCGTGGCAGAAAATTGGCCTCCCAATGGCTGAAGGGGATGAGCGCGCATCTGGCCGTCGCGGTCAAGCACATCGGCATGATCGTCGATCCCGATGCCATCATCCTGGGCGGCCGCTTGCCCATCCGCATGATCGATGAACTGCTGCGCTATGTCCACGAGCACCTCGATATGGAGGATACGGCGCTGCCATCGATCCACCGTGCCTCGCTCGGAGAGGACGCCTGCGCGATCGGCGCCGCGGCAATGCCGATGGCGGCAGCCCTCATGCTCGCCTCGGCCGACGAGGTCCAGCGCACGCGTTCACCACTCAAATTCATGGACCGCCTGAACAATTGAATTGGCCCCCGCGGCCGCAGGGAGGATTTTGATGAGGATCGGTTTTTATACGTCGACATTCAACGACAGGCCCTTCGAGGAGGTGGTGGATTTCGCCGCCTCCGCCGGTTTCGATGCGATCGAGATCGATGTCCGCGGCCATATCAAGACGCCGGACAAGGTACGAGCGGCGGTCGCTCTTGCCCGCGACCGCAACCTCTTCGTCTCCTCGATCGCCTTTTTCGGCAATCAGCTCGATGCCGATCGCGGCAAACGCGGCGAACTTCGAACCATCACCGAGGAATTCGCCGACGCGATCGGCGAAGCGGACGTGCCGATCTTCATTATCTTTCCCGGTCGCGACGACAGCGCCGACGAGGATGCCAACTATGAAGATTTCGCCGACTTCGCCAACCGGCTGATCGCCAGGACGACGTCGAGCGGGTTGATCTTTGCGATCGAGAACTGGCCCGGCCCCAAGGACAATTTCATCGGCACCACGCCGAAAGGCTGGCAAGAGCTCTTCAAACGAATTCCCGACAAACGCTTCGGCCTTGAATTCGACCCTTCCCATCTCATCCGCATCGGCGTCGATCCCTATGTCGCCATGGATGCGGTCAAGGATCGCATCGCCATCCTTCATGCCAAGGATACCGCGATCGATGCGGCCGTTCAGCAGGCGGTCGGCTATCATGGCAAGGGGTGGTGGCAATACAAGTTGCCGGGCCATGGACTTCTCAACTGGCCGCGCTTCCTGCGTCAGGCGCGCGCCAATGGCTTTGACGGCACGCTTTCGATCGAGCACGAGGATACGGCTTTCGGTTGGCCGGGCAAGGATCTTGCTCAACGCAAGGAAGGCGAGCGCCTCGGCCTTGCCTATCTCCGAAAGGTCTTGAACGGGCTTTGAAGCTATCCGGGAGGATGGAAAATGGCACATGTCAGAGTGAACAATGCGCGCAAGGATTATGGCGCGTTCAAAGCGATCAAGGGCGTATCGGTCGATATCCGCGACGGCGAGTTCGTCGTGCTCGTCGGCCCCTCGGGCTGCGGAAAATCCACGCTGCTCAGAATGATCGCCGGCCTGGAGGGGATCACCTCGGGCGATATCCAGATTGGCAAGCACATCGTCAACGACCTCGCGCCGAAGGATCGCGATATCGCGATGGTCTTCCAGAACTACGCGCTTTATCCGCATATGACGGTCGCGAAGAACATGGGTTTCTCCTTGCGGCTGAAGCGAATGCCGAAGGCGGAAATCGATCAGCGCGTCGGCAATGCCGCGAAAATCCTCGGGCTTGAAAATCTTCTCGAACGGTATCCGAAGCAACTTTCCGGCGGCCAGAGGCAGCGCGTTGCCATGGGCCGCGCGATCGTGCGCGACCCCGCCGTCTTCCTCTTCGACGAGCCTCTATCGAATCTCGATGCGAAGCTTCGCGTTCAGATGCGATCCGAAATCAAGGAAATGCACCAGCGACTACAGACCACCACCATATACGTCACCCACGATCAGATCGAAGCGATGACCATGGCCGACAAGATCGTCGTCATGAAGGACGGCCTGATCGAGCAATCCGGATCGCCGCTTGAGCTTTATGACCGGCCGGTCAATCTCTTCGTCGCAGGCTTCATCGGTTCTCCCGCGATGAATTTCATCAAGGGCAGCATGACGAACACCGGTTTCCGCACCACCGACGGGCTTATCCTGCCGAGCGAACAATATCCGCCGACTGCCGTAACCTATGGCATTCGCCCCGAGGATATCAAGCTGGTGGCAGACGGTATCGAGGTGGAGACAATCGTCGTCGAACCGACGGGATCCGAAACGATGGTGATTGCCCGCCTCGGCACGCAGACAGTCACCTGCGTGTTCCGTGAGCGGATCAGGGCCGCGCCAGGCGATACCTTGCGCATCGCTCCGGCTCATAACGCCGTCCATCTCTTCGACGAAAATGGGCAGCGTATCGCCGATGGAGGTAGTCCGAGCCACTAATCGTGGCTCCGGGTCAATTGCCAACGGCCATCTTTTACGGCAGGCCCAGCTTTGACGCTGGGCCTGTATGCATGATGACTATGGCGTATCCGGCGTCGCCGTGGCAACGTTCGGCTCCTGCCCCTCCGCATCGGTCGATCTCTTGCCCTTGAAGACACGGCGGACGGAGACGAAGAGCAGCGGGATGAAGAAGATGCCGAGCACGGTCGCCGAGATCATACCGCCCATGACGCCGATACCGATCGAGTTCTGGCTGCCGGAACCGGCCCCGTTGGCAATCGCCAGCGGCAGCACGCCGAGGATGAAGGCGAATGAGGTCATCAGGATCGGTCGCAGACGTTGCCTTGCCGCCTCGAGCGTCGCATCGATCAGGTTCTTGCCCTTACTCTGCTGCTCGATGGCGAATTCGACGATCAGGATGGCGTTCTTTGCCGCCAGACCGATTGTTGTCAGCAGGCCCACCTTGAAGTAGACGTCGTTCGACTGCCCGAAGATGGTTGCGGCCAGCAGTGCGCCGAAGATGCCGATCGGGACCGACAGCATGACGGCGAACGGGATCGACCAGCTCTCGTAAAGGGCGGCGAGCGCCAGGAAGACGACCAGGATCGAAATCGCGTAGAGCTGGCTTGCCTGGTTACCCGAAAGCTTTTCCTGAGCGGACAGGCTGGTCCAATCGTGGCTGAACCCCGGCGGCAGGCTCGCCATGATCCTGTCGATCTCGTTCATGGCGTCGCCCGAGGAGACGCCAGGCGCCGCGGTACCCTGGATTTCGACGGCAGAAGCACCATTATAGCGCTCCAGGCGTGGCGAACCATAGGTCCAGATACCTGAGGCGAAGGCCGAGAACGGCACCATGTCGCCGCCGGAATTGCGCACATACCAGCGATCGAAATCCTCCGGCTGCATGCGGAACTTGCTGTCGGCCTGCACATAGACTCTCTTGACGCGGCCGCGGTCGATGAAGTCGTTGACGTAGGTGCCGCCCCAGGCCGTCGACAACGTCGCATTGATATCCGCCAGATTGACGTTCAAGGCGCGAGCCTTTTCCTGATCGATATGGATCGAATATTGCGGCGTATCGTCCAGTCCGTTCGGGCGCGTGCCGCTCAGCTTCGCGCTCCCCGACGCCGCACCCAAGAACTGGTTGCGGGCGGCGATCAATGCGGTGTGACCCGCGCCGTTGATATCCTTGATGTAGAAATCGAAGCCGCTGTTATTGCCGAAACCGGGGATTGCCGGCGGTGCCAGCGCGAAGACATTGCCGTCCTTGATCTTGGCAAAGGCGGCCATCGCGCGTCTGGCGATCGCCTGGGCGGAGGCTTGCGGCGTCCTGCGCTGATCGAAGTCCTTCAGATCCACGAAGGCGACGGCAACGTTCTGGCCCTGGCCGCTGAAATTGAAGCCAACGCTGCCAAAGACACCGTCGACATAGTCCTTCTCATTGTTGAGATAATAATTCATGACCTGATCGAGCACTTTACGGGTGCGTTCAGCGGTCGCACCGGGGGGCAGCTGAATGCTGGTCAGAAGACGTCCCTGATCCTCTTCCGGAAGGAAGGAGCTAGGGAGACGATTGAACAAATAACCGACACCGACGCCGATCAGCACGAAGATGACGAGGAACACGGCACCGCGGCGGATCATGCCATGAATGGTGCGCTGATAACCTCTCGTTCCCCGCTCGAAATTGCGGTTGAACCAGCCGAACAGGCCGCGCTCACGTGCCCCATGCGCCGGCTTCTTGAGAATGGTGGCGCAAAGAGCTGGCGTGAGGATAAGAGCGACGATGACGGAGAGCACCATCGCCGAGACGATCGTCACCGAGAACTGCCGGTAGATGACGCCGACCGAACCGGAGAAGAAGGCCATCGGGATGAACACGGCCGACAAGACCGTGGCGATGCCGATCAGCGCGCCGGTGATTTCCTGCATCGACTTGATCGTCGCCTCGCGTGGCGACAATCCCTCTTCCTCCATCACGCGCTCGACATTTTCGACGACGACGATGGCGTCGTCGACCAGAAGGCCGATCGCCAGCACCATGCCGAACATGGTCAATGTGTTGATGGAATAGCCGAACATCGCCAGCACGCCGAAGGTGCCGAGCAGGACGACAGGGACGGCGAGCGTCGGGATCAGCGTGGCGCGCAGGTTCTGCAGGAAGACGAACATGACGATGAAGACGAGCACGATGGCTTCGAACAGCGTCTTGACCACGTCCTCGATAGAAAGCTTCACGAAGGGCGTCGTATCGTAGGGATAGACGATCTCCACGTTCGGCGGCAACGTGCTGCGCAAACCATCGATCGTCGACTGGACCCTGGCCGCCGTATCGATCGCATTTGCATCCGTCGCCAGGCTGATGCCAAGGCCCGCGGCAGGCATGCCGTTATAGACACCCGACGTGACGTAGCTATCGGCGCCCAGCTTCACTGTAGCGACATCGTTGACGCGAACCATGGAACCATCAGGCAGGCTCTTGAGGATGATGTTCTCGAATTCCTCCGGCGTCTGGAAACGGCTGCCAGCCGTAACCGTCGCATTGAGCTGCTGGCCGCCAAGCTGCGGCAGACCACCCAGTTGACCGGACGAGACCTGTACGTTTTGCGCTTGAATGGCGGAGACGACGTCCGATGTCATCAGCTGGTATTTGACGAGCTTGTCCGGATCGACCCAGATGCGCATAGCATAGCGCGCACCGAAGAGCGTGGTGTCGCCAACGCCTGGAACCCGCTTCAAAGTATCGTTCAGGGTACTGTCGACATAGTCGGCTAGGTCGGTCGGCATAAGTTTGCGATCCGTCGACACAAACGCCGCAACGAGGAAGAAGCTGCTGGTCGATTTCGAAACGGTGATGCCGGTATTCTGGACGACTTGCGGCAATTGCGCGGTGACGAGCTGCAGCTTGTTCTGCACCTGCATCTGCGCGACGTCGGGATTGGCCTTGTTGGTGAAAGTCAATGAGATCGAGGCTTGGCCCGTCGCCGTCGAGGTCGACGCCATGTAATCGAGATTGTCGATACCGGTCATGCCCTGCTCGATGACCTTGGTCACCGAGTTTTCGACGGTTGCGGCGTCGGCGCCGGAATAGGTGGCGGTGATGCGCACCGTCGTCGGCGCGATCTGCGGATATTGCGCGACCGACAGTGTGAGGATCGAAAGTGCGCCCGCCAGCATGATGACGATGGCGATCACCCAGGCAAAGACGGGCCGGTCAATGAAGAAGCGAGACATGTTTTACCCTCAATTCGTCGAACCGGTGACGGTGCTCTTGTCCGCGCCGTCGGCCTTGGCCTGCTGACCGGCTTGGGCTGTGCCGGCCGCCGATGCCTGTTCAAGATTTCCGCTGGCATCGTCGACTGTCACCAGCGCGACGTTCACCTCCTGGCCGTCACGCACGCGCTGTATGCCTTCGACAACGACTCGATCTCCCTCCTCTACTCCTTTGCCGACGAGCCAGCTGTTGCCGATGCTGCGCTGAACGGTCAGCACGCGCTGCTGGATTTTGCCGTCCGCGCTGACGAAGAAAGCGATCGGTTCGCCCTTCGTGTTGCGGGTCACGGCACGCTGCGGCACGAGGAAGCTGCTTTCGGCAACGCCTTCCTGAATGGTGGCGCGCACATACATGCCCGGCAGCAGAACCCGCTCCGGGTTGGGGAAGCTGGCGCGGACATTGAGTGTTCCGACGGTCTCGGCTACAGCCGCCTCCGCAAATTCCAGCGTGCCGCTTTCCTTATACTGCGTGCCGTCCTCCAAGGTCAGACGGACCGAAACATTCTCGCCGCTTGTCTTCAGGCGCCCCTCCTCCACGGCACGTCGGAATCGCAGGAGGTTCGTACTCGACTGCGTGACGTCGACATTGATCGGATCGAGCTGGCGAATGGTGGTCAGCGCGGTCGTTTGTTCGGCAGTCACGAGTGCGCCGACCGTCACGGTGGAGGCATCGACGCGGCCGGAAATCGGCGCACGGATCTTTGTATAATCAAGATTGATCCGTGCGGTCTCGAGCGCCGCCTTGGCAGAGGCGACATCGGCCTGTGCCTGTACCAGGGTTGACTTCGCATCGTCGAAATTCTGCTGGCTGACGGCGCTCTGCGCACTCAGGCCCGCATAGCGGTCCAATTTGGCCTGGGCATTCGGCACGGCACCTTCCGCCTTCTGCAAGGCGGCGACCGCACTGTCATAGGATGCCTGGTAAGAAGACGGATCGATCTCATAAAGCACATCGCCTTCCTTGACCTCGCTTCCTTCCTTGAAATTGCGGCTGCGGATGATGCCGCCGACTTGCGGCCGAACCTCGGCGACGAGATTGGCGCTGATGCGACCGGGTAGATCGGCGGTGATCGCGACCGATTGCGGATGCAATGTCATCGCGCTAACCTCGGATTTCACAGTTCTTCCACTATTCTGTGCTGCCGGCTGTTGGCTGCAGCCAGCCAACAATATGACCACGATTCCCGAAGCCACGGTCCGCGTTAGATGTCGTTTCATATATTCCTCGTTGCGTGCGGATCAAAATCTGAAGGAAAGGAGGGAACGGAAAGGCTGGTTTCCGGCGGCACGGCTCCGCGCGAACTCGCAACCAATCCTTCGCCTCTGGGCATCATCGTCACGTCTGCCTGCAGAGGGCATAAGGCAGCTTGTCTGGCGCGACCAGGTAGCTTCCTGCCCGCGCTCCGCTTGAGTTGCGAATTGCAGCGCGACTATCGCCATGGTACCGCACGTGCTCAATCCGTTGATGATGGTGCAGACATCGGATCGTTCATGTTATTCACCGCTCTCACTGAATGAACATATTCTCACGAAGATCCGATTGATCTGTGCAAGAATCCGTACGTAGATCAAACGGATGGATAAGCATATTAGGGTCCACATCAACGATCTCCACCGTCATGCTGGTATGGGTATTCCATGGAGTGGATTGATAAACCGATGGCACGGAGATATCATACCTTCTAATTGAACCTGACTTCCTGTCCATCCAATTGCGTGATTTGAAGCTGATGATCACCACCTTAAGCCCTATCTAACATGCTCTTACAGGAGGATTACTCTCGATTTGTCACATAGCTTTGCCGGAAAATGGTCAAAGTGTGTCAATTGGTGTCGACGCGGCCAAATCATGTCGCGATATATGGCTTGGATACGGTCCTCTACTTAATGTTATCTATGCGCATTATCACAATGTGTATCGGCATTTCTGCATGCGCGATCACCGGTTGACGACCGCTATTTAACGATCAGGCATATTGCAATGAGATCGAAGATCGGTTGTGCATGACCGCTGGATTACCGCTGACACATGCCTAAATATCACCTGAGAAGAAAGGCTTGTTACAAGCGTTCAGCCGCGCTCATTGCAGTGATGCGGCGGAGGCTGTCTTACGAATGGTGATTTCGATGCCACCCATGGACCTGCCATCATCAGTCACATCCGGTACACGTATGTAAAGGATCTCGGAATAGTTGCGGAACGTTCCGCCGATTAGCTCATATATCGCAAGTGCTGTATTTTCCGGGAGCTCTTCGACCGATACGCTTTTACGTTGCTGCATGGGATTCTCTTTCAAAAGTCGTGGCGCCCTCAAGAGATAGAATAATGTTCAGCACTTTAGCCGCGATTTGTCGCAAAGATATCCCAGGAATTCGGGAAACTGTCACAAATGCGTGAGTGCTGCTTCCACGAGAGCAGATATCATCGTACGAATAGCCCATATTGTCCGCAGTAAGATGGTCTGTAAGACCAAAGGGTGGGAGCCCCTCGGACGCCTGAGGCTCCGGCGAAAGCGGCGGCAATCCGGACCCTGGCTATGAGCAATCTCTCCTGCTCAGACAGTCAGATGGCGGCGGGCCTCTGGCGTATCCAGCGTCTCGGCCAGCCCCTCATGCACGATCTCGCCGCGATCCATGATGTAGACGTAGTCGGCAAGCTCGCGGCAGAAATCGAGATATTGCTCGACCAGCAGGATCGCCATGCCGGTGGAATCCCTGAGGTAGCGGATCGCCCTGCCGATATCCTTGATGATCGACGGCTGAATGCCCTCGGTCGGCTCGTCCAAAACCAGGATCTTCGGCCGCGTCACCATCGCCCGGCCGATCGCCAGTTGCTGCTGCTGGCCGCCGGAAAGATCGCCGCCGCGGCGCGAGAGCATGGACTTCAGCACTGGAAACAGGTTGTAGATATCATCGGGAATGCTGCGGTCGCGGCGGGAAAGCGGCGCATATCCGGTCTCGAGATTTTCCTTCACGGTCAAGAGCGGAAAGATCTCGCGTCCTTGCGGCACGTAGCCGATGCCTTGCTTGGCGCGCGCGAATGGCGCCATGCCGTTCAACGTGACACCGTTGAAAGCAACCGTGCCGGCCGACAAGGCATGCTGTCCGGTAACCGCACGCAATAGCGAGCTTTTGCCGACGCCGTTGCGCCCGAGAACGCAGGTGATCTTGCCCATCTCCGCCTTGATGGAGATGCCTCGCAGCGCTTGAGCGGCGCCATAATGCAGGTTCGCGTTTTCGACTGTCAGCATTTCATCGCCCCAGATAATTCTCGATCACCTTCGGATCACTGCTGACGAAATCGATCGAGCCTTCCGCCAGAACCGATCCTTCCGCCAGACATGTCACCTTGACGCCGAGATCCCGGATAAAGCCCATGTCGTGTTCGACCACGACGACCGAACGCGTCTTGGCGATCTCCTTCAAGAGCACAGCGGTTTCCGCCGTCTCGGCATCCGTCATGCCCGCCACCGGTTCGTCGACCAAGAGTAGCTTTGGCTCCTGCGCCAGCAGCATGCCGATTTCCAGCCACTGCTTCTGGCCATGCGAGAGATTGGCCGCCAGCTCGTCGCGCCGGTGCGACAGCCGCACCGTCTCCAGGATTTCCTCGATACGATCGCGATCCGCGGGCGTCAGCCTATAGAATAGCGTCGCAAAGACGCCGCGATTGCGGTTGAGCGCCAGTTCGAGATTGTCCCAGACGGTATGGCTTTCGAAAACGGTCGGCTTCTGGAACTTCCGCCCGATGCCGAGCTGGGCGATATCGGCCTCATCCTTCTTCGTCAAGTCGACCTGGCCGTTGAAGAACACCTCGCCCTCGTCGGGCCGCGTCTTGCCGGTGATGATGTCCATCATCGTGGTCTTGCCCGCACCATTCGGGCCGATGATGGCGCGAAGTTCGCCAGGCTCGATGACGATCGACAGTGAGTTCAAAGCCTTGAAGCCATCGAAGGAGACCGAAACGTTGTTGAGGTAGAGCATGCTGTTGGGTTTGATATCGGGGATCATGGTCCTACTCCGCAGCCTGCACGGACGGGTCGGCTTCATCCTTCGCAGCCTTGGGCGGCGGGCTTGTCGGCTTGCGCGTCTTGCCGAAATGGTGCGCTATCGTTCCGACGATGCCCTTCGGCAGGAACAACGTCACCGCGACGAACAAGCCACCAAGCGCAAACAGCCAGAAATCGGGAAACAAGCCGGTGAAGATGGTCTTGCCGCCGTTGACGAGCACCGCGCCGATGATCGGCCCGATCAGGGTCGCTCTCCCGCCGACGGCCGTCCAGATGACGACTTCGATCGAATTCGCGGGGGCGAACTCGCCGGGATTGATGATGCCGATCTGCGGCACGTAAAGCGCGCCGGCAATGCCCGCCATCATGGCCGATACGACGAAGACGAAGAGCTTGATATGTTCGACACGATAGCCGAGGAAACGCGTGCGGCTTTCCGCGTCGCGCACGCCCACAAGCACCTTGCCGAACTTCGAGCGGACGATGGCCGAGGACAGCATCAATGCCAGCGCCAGGAACACGGCCGTGATGGCGAACAGCAGCGCGCGCGTCCCATCGGCCTGAATGTTGAAGCCGAGAATGTCCTTGAAATCGGTCAGGCCGTTATTGCCGCCGAAACCCATGTCGTTGCGGAAGAAGGCAAGCAGCAGAGCATAGGTCATGGCTTGCGTGATGATCGACAGATAGACGCCGTTGACGCGCGAGCGAAAGGCAAACCAGCCGAAGACGAAGGCCAGCAGGCCGGGTGCCGCAAGCACGATAAGCATGGCGAACCAGAACTGGTCGAAGCCATACCAGAACCAGGGCAGTTCCTTCCAATTCAGGAAAACCATGAAATCGGGCAGGATCGGATTGCCATAGGTACCGCGCGAACCAATCTGCCGCATCAGATACATGCCCATCGCATAGCCACCGAGCGCGAAGAAGGCACCGTGGCCGAGCGAGAGAATGCCGCAATAACCCCAGACCAGATCGAGCGCCAGGGCGAGCAGCGCATAGGTCAGATACTTGCCGAACAGCGACATCAGATAGGTCGGCACATGTAGCGCGCTCGTTTCGGGCAACAGCAGGTTCGACAGCGGCACGAGTACCGCGACGGCAAGCAGGATCGCGATGGCAATGCTGATACGGCGGTCGAGCGAGCGAAGAAGAAAGGTCGTGATCATGCTTCCACCGCCCTTCCCTTGAGGGCGAAGAGCCCGCGCGGACGTTTCTGGATAAAGAGGATGATGAGGACGAGGACGAGGATCTTGCCGAGCACCGCCCCCGCATAGGGCTCAAGGAACTTGTTGAGAATGCCGAGCGAGAAGGCGCCGACGAGCGTTCCCCAGAGATTGCCGACACCGCCGAACACCACGACCATGAAACTGTCGATGATGTAGCTCTGGCCGAGGTTTGGCGAGACATTGTCGATCTGCGAGAGTGCGACACCCGCCATGCCGGCGATGCCGGATCCCAACGCGAAGGTGAAGGCGTCGACCCACGATGTGCGAATGCCCATGGACGACGCCATGCGCCGGTTCTGCGTAACCGCCCGCATCTGCAACCCGAAGGCCGAGCGCTTGAGGAGAAGCAGCAGCGCAACGAACACGCCGAGCGCAAAGACGATGATCCAGAGCCGGTTCCAGGTGATGGAGAGATAGCCAAGGTCGAAGGAGCCGGACATCCAAGAGGGGTTGCCGACTTCCTGATTGGTCGGCCCGAAGATCGAGCGCACCGCCTGCTGCAGGATCAGCGAAATGCCCCAGGTGGCGAGCAGCGTTTCCAGCGGCCGGCCGTAAAGGAAGCGGATGACGCCACGCTCGATGATGAGGCCGACGGCGCCGGTGACGATGAAGGCGACCGGCAGGGCGATCGCCAGCGACCAGTCGAAGAGTTCGGGATAGGAGGTGCGGATGATGCTTTGAACCACGAAGGTCGAGTAGGCGCCGAGCATCACCATCTCGCCATGGGCCATGTTGATGATGCCCATGACACCGAACGTAATCGCAAGGCCGATGGCGGCCAGCAGTAGCACCGAGCCGAGGGAAAGGCCGTACCAGATATTCTGCACCGCATCCCAGAACTTCAATTGATCCTGGATGCCGGCAATGGCGGCGGCAACATCGGGCTTCAGGCTATCATCAACGGAAACCGACGAGAGAATGCCGATGGCATCGCGGCCGCCTTCGTTCTTGATCGTCTCGATCGCCGCCTTTTTCTCTGCGATCGGGCGGTCCGAACCAAGCACCGCAACCGCCTTTGCGCGTTCGAGCACACCGCGGATGTCCGCGTCCTTCTCGCTCTGCAGCGCCGTCTCGACGGCGTCGAGCGAATCCGCACTCGGCGCCTTCAAAATGGATTGCGCCGCTTCGAGCCTCGTGGCGCGATCCGGGCTCATCAGCGTCAGACCGCCGAGAGCCGCGCGAACCGCACGGCGCAGATTGTTGTTGATCTTGATCTTTCCGAGATTGTCCTTGGCTTCCTGGCCGACCACTTGCCCGGTCAAAGGATCCATCAGATCCATCATGTCGCCGGAGGATTTGGCGATAAAAACCTGATTGTCGGATTTCCTGATATAGAGATCACCGTCGGAAAAGGCCTGCAATGCCGGCACGACCTTGGGGTCACCTGACTTCGCCAAGCTCTGGACGATATCCCCGGCCTTCTGGAAATTGGCCTGGCCGAGCGAATTGATGAGGCCGTGGGCGTCTTCCTGGGCGCGCAGACCCGTGGCCGTCAGCGCCAGCACCACACAGAAGCCGGCGACCAGCGCCAGGGCGATGCGGTAAACGAATTTGTCGAACATTGCGCTAGTCCCCTCAAGCTGCCGCGGCCAGAAAATCCTGCCCGCGGCGATCTTGCGTCGGCTGCTATCAGGAGCCCTTGCCGCCGCACTTGCCGGTGGTGACGTTGAAGTTGCCGCAGTTCAGCGGCATGCGCCAATCCGAGATCAGATCCTTGCTATCAGGCAGGTAGTCGGACCATTCCTTGCCGACAACCGCGGGGGTCTGCGAAACGACGTCGAACTGACCGTTTTCCTGCACTTCGCCGATCAGGACCGGCTTGGTGATGTAATGGTTCGGCATCATGGTGGCATAGCCACCCGTCAAATTCGGCACCGAGACGCCAACGAGCGCATCGATCACCTTGTCTGGATCGGTCGTGCCGGCCTTTTCGACGGCCTTCACCCACATGTTGAAGCCAATATAGGCGGCTTCCATCGGGTCGTTGGTCACGCGTTTGTCGTTCTTGGTGTAGGCATGCCACTCCTTGATGAAGGCGGCATTGGCTGGAGTATCGACCGACTGGAAGTAGTTCCAGGCAGCCAGATGTCCGACGAGCGGCTTGGTGTCGACGCCGGCAAGCTCTTCTTCGCCGACCGAGAAGGCGACGACCGGAATATCTTCCGCCTTGACACCCTGGTTGCCGAGTTCCTTGTAGAAGGGAACATTGGCGTCGCCGTTGATGGTGGAAACGACGGCCGTCTTCTTGCCGGCCGCGCCGAAGGCCTTGATCTTGGAGACTTCCGTCTGCCAGTCGGAGAAGCCGAACGGCGTGTAGTTGATGATGATGTCCTCGTCCTTGACACCCTTGGACTTCAGATAGGCCTCGAGGATCTTGTTGGTCGTGCGCGGATAGACATAGTCGGTGCCTTCAAGCACCCAGCGCTGCACGCCTTCGTTCTTCATGAGATAGTCGACGGCCGGGATCGCCTGCTGGTTCGGAGCCGCACCTGTATAGAAAACGTTGCGTTCGGACTCTTCGCCCTCGAACTGCACCGGATAGAACAGGATCGAATTCAGTTCCTTGAAGACCGGCAGTACCGACTTGCGCGACACGGAGGTCCAGCAGCCGAATACGGCGGAGACCTTGTCTTTCTGAATGAGTTCGCGGGCCTTTTCGGCAAAGAGCGGCCAGTCGGACGCCGGGTCGACGACGACGGGCTCGAGCTTCTTGCCGAGAACGCCGCCCTTCTTGTTCTGCTCGTCGATGAGCATCAGCATGGCATCCTTGAGCGTCGTTTCCGAGATCGCCATGGTACCGGACAGCGAATGCAGGACGCCGACCTTGATGGTGTCGTCGGCCGCGAAAGCGCCGTGGAATGCTGTCGTGGACATGATGGCGCCGAGCAGCGCGCCGGAGACGAGAGTCTTGAATTTCATCTATGGTTCCCCTCTTTTGTCTGCCGCAACGGCCGGTAAACAAGGATTAACCGTTGCCTTCAGCGACTATCCGGCGCTCCTTCGGGAAACCACATACGTAAAATGACGTAGGCGCCGGGGCGAAATGTGCAGCTTTAGGCACACTCATGCCCTTAAGCACCACCTCGATCCATGTTACGACATCTCTGAACTGCCGGAGTGACGATGGCGGGACTGCTGAAGGGTAAGCATGGCTGCGCGGCAACGCATCATTCCAGTAAGACGCGAATATAACCGCTGGGTCGCGAACCAGACGCTGGAAGACTACGCCCTGCGTTTCACCGCCAAGAGCGCCCGGCAATTTTCCTCGCAACGCATCTCGCAAACCGCGATCGGCGCCATTTCCTTCCTGGCGCTGGAGGCGATCGGCGGTACAATCACGCTCTCCTACGGCACCACCAACGCCTTCTACGCCATCATTGTCGCTAGCCTCGCCATGCTCGCCGTCGGCCTGCCCATCAGCCGCTATGCCATCCGTCACGGTGTCGACATCGATCTTCTGACGCGCGGCGCAAGCTTCGGCTACATCGGTTCGACCATCACCTCGCTCATCTATGCCAGCTTCACCTTCATGCTGTTCGCGATCGAAGCCTCGATCATGTCGGGAGCACTGGAGTTGACGCTCGGCATACCCGTGTGGATCGGCTATATCATCAGCGCCGTCATGGTGATCCCTCTTGTCACCCACGGCGTGCGTCTCATCAGCCGGTTCCAGTTGCTGACGCAGCCCTTCTGGATCGTTCTCAACATCCTGCCCTTCGTCTTCATCGCCTTTGCCGACTGGGAAAAATTCGATCTCTGGCGGGCCTTTGCCGGCATCCATCATCCCGCGAGCCCGCCGGGCACCGCCGCTCCTTTCGACCTGATCGAGTTTGGCGCCGCTTCCGCCGTCATCCTGGCGCTGATGTCGCAGATCGGCGAACAGGCCGATTTCCTGCGCTTCCTGCCGCCGGACGGCCATCGCAAATGGCGTCATCGCCTCGCCATCTTCCTGGCCGGACCCGGATGGGTGATTATCGGGGCGCCGAAGCTGCTCGCCGGCTCCTTTCTTGTCGTCCTGACGCTGACGTCGGGCGTGCCGGCCGATCGTGCCGCCGATCCCGCGCAGATGTATCTGACCGCCTTCGGCTACATGATCCCATGGCACAATGCCGCGCTGCTCCTGATGGCGGCGTTCGTCATGATTTCGCAGCTGAAGATCAACGTCATGAATGCCTATGCCGGCTCTCTGGCTTGGTCGAACTTCTTTTCGCGGCTGACACACAGCCATCCCGGCCGCGTGATCTGGCTGGTCTTCAACGTCGCCATCGCCCTCTTGTTGATGGAGCTTGGCATCTACCGGCTGCTGGAGGAGACGCTTGGCATCTTCTCGATCATCGCCATGGCCTGGCTTTGCACCGTCTCCGCCGATCTTTTCATCAACAAGCCGCTGGGGCTTGCGCCTCCTGGCATCGAGTTCAAGCGCGCGCATCTCTATGACATCAATCCGGTCGGCCTTGGCGCCATGGCGCTTTCGGCAACCATCGCTCTCATCGCGCATTTCGGTGCCTTCGGCTCAATCGCCGCCTCGCTTGCACCCTATGTCACGCTGAGCGTGGCGTTCATCGCGTCACCTGCCATCGCCTGGATCACCGGGGGTAAATATTATCTCGCCCGCAAGCCGCGCCAGAGCTGGAAGAATCTAAGTACCATCACCTGCTCCGTCTGCGAGCATCCCTTCGAGCCGGAGGACATGGCCTGGTGTCCGGCCTATGCCGCGCCGATCTGCTCGCTCTGCTGTTCGCTCGACAGCCGCTGCCATGACATGTGCAAGCCGAAGGCTCGGCTCAATACGCAGGTCGGCACGGTCGCGAAGACCTTGCTGCCGGAAAGTATCGTCGCCAAGCTCGCCACGCGCCTCGGCCGCTACGGCATTGCCGTCGCCGTGGCACTGACCGCCATGGGCGCTATTCTTGCAATGATCGCGCATCAGGTGGGCGCAGCCTCTCCCGAGACCGCCGCTGTGGTCGACCGCACGATCCTCATCGTCTTCTTTGTCTTTGCCGTCATCGCCGGCGTCGCATGCTGGTTCTATGTGCTTGCCCATGACAGCCGCGTGGTCGCCGAGGAGGAATCCTCGCGCCAGAATACGCTGCTCTTGAAGGAAATCGCCGCCCACAAGAAGACGGACGCCGCTCTGCAGGGCGCCAAGGAGGCGGCGGAGGCGGCAAACCGCGCCAAGAGCCGCTATGTGGTCGGCTTAAGCCACGAATTGCGCACGCCGCTCAACGCCGTGCTCGGTTACGCGCAGATCCTGGAGCGTGACGAGACCATTCCGGCCCCCAGGCAATCTTCCCTAAAAGTCATCCGCCGCAGTGCGGAGCATCTTTCCGGCCTGATCGACGGCCTGCTCGATATTTCGAAGATCGAGGCGGGCCGCCTGCAGGTCTATTCCAACGAGATCAATATCCAGGATTTCCTCGACCAGATCGTCGACATGTTCCAGCCTCAGGCGCAGGCCAAGGGGCTGAGCTTCATCCATGAGCGCTCCGCCGCGCTGCCCGACTATGTCCGCACCGACGAAAAGCGGCTGCGCCAGATCCTCGTCAACCTGCTTTCAAATGCCATCAAATTCACAGATGCAGGCAGCGTCCGCTTCGAAGTTAGCTACCGCAACCAGGTCGCCACCTTCACGGTTTCCGATACCGGTCGCGGCATCGCGACAAAGGATATTACCCGTATCTACGAGCCTTTCCAGCGCGGCGAAGCCGACAGCGTCAGACCCATGCCGGGGCTTGGCCTTGGTTTGACAATCACTCAGCTTCTGACGAATACGCTCGGTGGCGAGATTTCCGTTACGAGCGAGAAGGACGTCGGCTCGACCTTTCGGGTGCGTCTGATGCTGTCGGCCGTGATCCGTCCGATGAAGCCGCCGGCGCAGGAACAGCGTATTACAGGTTACGAAGGGCCGCGACGTACCGTCGTCGTCGTCGACGACAACGAGGATCACCGCGAACTGATGCGCGAGATCCTATCGCCGCTCGATTTCATCGTGCTCACCGCCGCCGGCGGCCCGGACTGCCTGGCGCTGATCGAGGGCATCAAGCCGGATATTTTCCTGGTCGATATCTCCATGCCCGGCATGAACGGCTGGCAGCTCGTTTCGCGGCTTAGGGAAAACGGCCAGACCGCGCCTATCCTCATGCTGTCGGCCAATATCGGCGATGCAGCCGCCGCGACCGACAGTGACGACAGCCACAACGACGCCATCTCCAAGCCGGTCGATATCCGCCAGCTTCGCGACAAGCTTGCGCTGCATCTCGGGCTGAAATGGCTCTATGCCGACGCCTCCGCCCCGGTCGCACCAAAGCCGCCGCTGCCGTTGAAAAGCCCTGGCATCGAGCATGTCCGCGAGCTCAGACGGCTCGGCGAAATCGGTTATATCAGAGGCATCGAGGCGAAGCTTGCGGATCTCGCCAAGCTTGAGGAAAACAAACCCTTCACCGACGCCTTGCGCGCGCATGTCCAGGCTTTCGATCTCGATGGTTTTCTAAACGTGCTGCGCAGCTTCGACATCGAAAAGGTAGAACAGATTGGCTGAGCCCGCCCTTCCCCGCGACATAGTCTTGCTGGTGGATGATTCACCGGAGGCGCTCGGCTTCCTGACGGATGCGCTCGAGCAGTCCGGCTTCTCCGTGCTGATCGCCACCTCGGGATCCGCGGCGCTTAACATCGTCGAGCGCATCACGCCCGATCTTATCCTGCTCGATGCCGTCATGCCGGCAATGGACGGTTTTGAGACCTGCCGCCGGCTGAAATCCAATGCAGGCATTGCACAGATTCCCGTCGTCTTCATGACCGGGCTCACCGAAACCGAGCATGTTGTGCATGCGCTCGAATCGGGCGGCGTCGATTATCTGACAAAACCGATCAATGTCGACGAGCTGCGCGCCCGTATCCGCGTTCACCTGCGCAATGCCCGCTCCGCCCAGAGCGCCAGGGTGGCGCTCGATGCGGCGGGGCGCCATCTCCTCGCCGTGAAGGGCAACGGCGCCATCCATTGGTCGACGCCGCAGGCAACCCGCCTCATCAACGCCGCCACCGGCAGCGATGACGGCCTCGAACTGGCATCCAAACACATCGCCGCCTTCATGCTCGAGCGCGAACGGCTCGGCTCGGCACGCGACAATCTTCTTTCCATCAGCAATGGCCGTCAGGCCGCATTGCAATTCACCTTCCTCGGCGCTATCGGCGCCGACGAATATCTCTTCCGCCTGACGGCCAGCAATCAGAGCGCCGATGACGAGACATTGCGTCAGAGCTTCGCGTTGACGCAGCGCGAATCCGAGGTCCTGCTATGGCTTGCCAAGGGTAAGTCGAACCGCGACATCGGCGAGATCCTCGGCCTTTCGGCCCGCACGGTGAACAAGCATCTGGAACAAATCTATGTGAAGCTCGGTGTCGAGAACCGTGCATCTGCGGCAGTGAAGGCCGCGCATGTCCTACATCGGCCGTGAGGTCAATCGCCATCTGCAACGCGCAGGCAGGAGAATTTCCTACTGAGCGGAGCTCCATGATGCGTCTGGAGATTTGGAGCCGATAACGAACTCGCTTTCAAAGCTATCGCGTACATCGCTATCGCTCCGGTCGATGCGACACTATTCTTGGCGGCTCCAACACCGTCTTCGAGCTTCTCCATTGCAAACCGAGCGAACTTTTTTTGTCCCGCTGGGTCCACAGTCATCGTGAACGGAACAAGCGGGCCTCCACCATCTTCAATGCTCGTGAATCCGTGGTCGATGGCAAGAAAGACAAAGCCAGCGAAGTCTTGGGATGGATTGAAATCGTTCATGCCTTGCATTCCGGAAATTGGGTCGGCTGACAAATAGAACCAAGAAAGGTTCTATTGTTTGATCAATAAGCTACCCCGTAGCGCCGTGAAAACGCTGCTCGCCCCTCGATCTCGGCTATTTTGGAAGTAGTATGCATACCGTCACTGGGAAGCGTTACCCAGCCTTCGGCTATGATCTTTCCCTCATAGTGCGAAACATAATGGTACTGCTCCGCATATGTATAAAAGCCATCTTCCCTCCGTAAAACAACCATTCGGCGTTTTGGATGGAGGGCGGCGCCTATTTCGGTAATGTGCAGTTCTTTCTCTAGCTCCATTTAGGTCCCCGATGGGCTCTAGGTGTAACGAATTTCGGGCGTCGGCTATGCGGCTTTCGGCCTGCCGTTCTGACGCGGCCGGTAATGCGCATGCATCAAGAGAGGGTCGCGCTGGCTAGCGCGCAGCAGCATCTTAACGGCATGGCTGACGGGAGCGCCGGCACGATAGTTCTTCCACGTGCGCAGGCTAACTCCAAGAAAGTCCGCAGCCTCGTTATTCGAAAGCCCAATCTCTTCCTGCCATTTCCGCAGGTCCTCGACATCAAAATCGCGCTGATCCTCGGCAATTTGGAAAAGGTGATAGGCATCGATCGCCAAATCTTCGCCGGCCCATTCGACCGTTGCGCCATAGTCCGTGACTTCGGCGGTTTTCCAGACATCAGGAGACTTGAGGGGGGCGAGCAATTCGCCGCCGGTCGCAATCCAGCCAACGAGGTTTGCGGAAGCCTCAGCGCCGCCCTTCCACTTGATTGCCAGCGTCATGTTTGACGTTGGCGTTACGCTTTCAATTCGCGGCAGATCCATTTCTGTTTCCTTTCCTCAAGCGATTGGAAAGCGGGGATTGGTCCGGTTCCATTCGGCGGCAATCGTCGCCTTGTTCTTCGCCGCCCATTCGAGGGCGGTGTCTTGTGCCTTGCTTGCGAGCTTACCACGCAAGATTTCCAGTGTCGCGATTTCTACCAGAGCATCCCCATCCGGGGTGAAAATGTGGAAGTGCGGGGGCAGATGATCGTTCGCATAAATCCGAATGATGATGTTTCCGATTTGAGCCAGTTTGCCCATGCGCCCCTCACTTCAATGAGTGAAAACATGGGGCATCTTATGCACTATGTAAATATAGATGGTGCAATTTTTACCCCAAATATGGAGTGAAGTTATGGATCACGAGAGGTTCTTCGCGCCAGTATGCGTTGCTGCAATATCAGCGCCTCAACAAGGCAAAGCGGGAAAAAAACAAGAGGCACGGCCCGCCTAGGCCGACACCGCCGCTCTTCAGCCGAGTCTCTCGATTGGCAAATGCCGCTGTCGTTCCAGGCGTACGCAAAAAGGCAGCGGCACGGGCGCAAATTGATGCTTTCCACCGTTACCATCCTTGCCGTATCCGTTGAGTGACCAGGCGCTGACTAGAGGACATGGCAATGACGAAGCCCTTCTATTGGAATGAACTCAACACCTATGATTTCGCCGGTCTTTCACCCGACACCACCATCGCGATCCTACCGATCGCCTCGACGGAGCAACACGGCCCACACCTGCCGATTGCGACGGATGTCGCAATCGCCGAGGGCATGCTTGCCGAGTTGAAGGTCCAGCGCCCGGACGATCTCGATTTCCTGGTCCTGCCGCTGCAGGAGATCGGCAAGGCCAACGAACACGTCTACGGCCCCGGCACGCTGTCGCTCAGCGCGGAGTTACTGATCCCGGTCTGGACCGCAATCGGCGCGAAGGTCGCTGAAGCAGGCATCCGCAAGATGGCGATCGTCAACTCTCATGGCGGCAATGTCGATATCATGAGCATCGTCGCGCGCGAACTGCGCGTGCGTTACCAGATGGCCGTCGTCGCCACGCAATGGACCCGCTTCGGTACGCCTGATGGTATGATCGACGAGCATGAGCAGCGCTTCGGCATTCACGGCGGCGACGTCGAGACCTCGCTCATGCTGCATTTCCGGCCTGATCTGGTCCGGATGGACAAGGCGCAGAATTTTGCCTCCAAGGCGGAATGGATGAAGGAACATTCCAAGTATCTGCAACCCTTGCCGCCGCATTCGCTCGCCTGGATCGCGCATGATCTCAATCCGAACGGCGTGGTCGGTAACGCGGCCAATGGCACGGCGGAAAAAGGCGCGCTCATCTGCCGACATGAGGTCGCCGGCTTCATAGAAATGCTGCGCGATCTGCGCGACTATCCGCTTGCCAACCTCTATTCGAAATAGGGATCCGCGCGGCGTCGCTCGGAGGGCGGGATGATATGTCCCTTCGCCTGCAGCTCCTCGACGATCCCGGCCAATTCAGCAAGCAGGTATTCGACGAAGAGGCTGGTGGCGGCGTCCAGCGGTGCTCGCGCGCGGGCGATCAGCTTCATCGGTTGAGGCCGCGAATGCGGCTCGGCGATCGGGCGGAATACCAGCTCTCCCCGGCGACACTCCGTCAGCACATCGAGCGGATTGAGCAATGTCAGCCCTGCCCCACATTTTACCAGCTGCTTCAACATTTCCGACGCATTGCTCTCCAACACCGGCTCGACCTGCACGGAAAGGCGCGCCAGCATCAGATTGATGACCTCGCGCAGGCTCGTGCCGGGCTGGGCAAGCAATAGCCGCTCCTCCACGACATCGGCGAGATTGATGGGGCCAGGCCCGATCAGTGGATGGCCGGGCGGCAGGACGACGCCGATCGGTATGTCGAAATTGGCAAGGGAGCGAATGCCCGGCATGGCCGGAATGTTGAAGCCAAGTCCGAGATCAACTTCCCCGGAGACGACCGGCGCCATCGTCGTCGATCCGGCGTCATTGCGCAGCTGGACGAAGACCCTGGGATGCTCGGAGAGAAAACGCGCGATGATCTCGGGCAGCGGCCCTGACGCCAGACCCACGGTGGCGACGATACGAACCTTACCCGCCTGCTGCATCTTGAGGCTGCGAATGCGCCCCTCCAGCCGCTCGTAATTTTTCAATACCTCGCGGATGTGCTCGATGCAGAGCTCACCGGCCGCCGTCAGCCGCAGGCCACGCGGTAGGCGCTCGAAGAGCGGCGCTCCCATTTCCTCCTCCAGTGCCAGAATCTGACGATTGACCGCCGATGAGGCCACGTTGAGGCGCGCGGCGGCCTTACGGATCGAGCCGCAGCGGGCGATTTCATTGATGTAGAGAAGTCGTCTTGAGTGCAGCATGCGCGTTCCCATTGCTTATTTTTTGCCCAGGCCGCACAATTTAGGCACAGACCCGGCAACAGATGCCGAAAAGGCATCAATGCGCACGAATTTTGATGCTTTTCAAAGAGCAACGCAACCGCTCAAATGCAGGAAATGGGCGCCAACCACGACGTCCCATGGCAGATAAAGGGAACAGTCAGCCATGTATAAAGCCTTGAAGACAAAAGCATTCCTCGCCGCTATGGGGCTCGTGGCCGCGATCATGGCGGCCGAGCCGGCCAATGCGCTCGATAAAGTCACCTACGGCACCAACTGGCTTGCCCAGGCCGAGCACGGCGGTTTCTACCAGGCGCTCGCCGATGGCACCTATAAGAAATACGGCCTCGACGTCACCATCGTACAGGGCGGTCCCAACGCGGCCAATTCGGCATTGCTGATCTCCGGCAAGCTGGATTTCTACATGGGCGGCCCGCAACAGGAGATCGATGCGGTCAAGCAGGGCATTCCGATTGTGGATGTCGCGGCTATCTTTCAGAAGGACCCGCAGGTGCTGATCGCCCATCCGGATGCCGGCGTGGAAAAATTCGAGGATCTGGCCAAGCTGCCGACGCTTTTCCTGAGTAAGGACGGCTACATCACCTATTTCGAGTGGATGAAGGCGAACTTCCCAGGCTTCAAGGACGAACAGTTCAAGCCTTACAATTTCAGCCAGGCGCCATTCCTGGCAGACAAGCAGTCCGCGCAGCAGGGCTACGTGACCTCCGAACCCTATGAGATCGAGAAGCAGGCCGGCTGGAAGCCGAAAGTCTTCCTGATCGCCGACGCCGGCTACTCGCCTTATTCGACGATGATCACCGCGCAAAAGGCACTGGTCGACAAGAACCCCGATCTCGTACAGCGCTTCGTCAATGCCTCGATCGAGGGCTGGTATAATTACCTCTACGGCGACAACAAGGCGGCCAACGAGCTGATTAAGAAGGACAATCCCGATATGACGGATGGACAGATCGCTTATTCCATCGCCAAGATGAAGGAATATGGCATCGTGGAATCCGGCGATGCGCTCGACAAGGGCATCGGCTGCATCACGGAAGCTCATTACAAGAAGTTCTTCGACGAGATGGTGCAGATCAAGCTCTTCGATGCCGATATCGACTACAAGAAGGCGTTCGATACCCAGTTCGTCTGCAAGGGCGTCGGCATGTCGCTGAAGAAGTAAGCCTAGGCACCTCCCCCGCGCGGGGGAGGTCGCCGCAAAGCGGCGGATTGGGGGTGAGAACCCGAGATAGCACCGGATCCACCCCGCCCCGGAGCTTGGCTCCGCCCCTCCCCCTCAAGGGGAGGGTGGATCAACAAAGAGCTGAACCATGCTAGTGTCCGAATCTACCAAACTCACCCAAACCGAGACACGCAAACGGCCGCTCGTCGTCATGGAACAGGTCTCCAAGGTCTTTTCCAACGGCACGCTGGCGCTATCGGGCATGTCGCTCCATGTGGAAAGCGGGGAGTTCATCAGCCTGCTCGGCCCTTCCGGTTGCGGCAAGTCGACGGCGTTGCGTATCATCGCAGGCCTTGGCGGCGCCTCCAATGGCAGGATCGATTGGCCCAGCTCGCGCATCAACGCCAAGGGTCTGCCGGAAGGAGATATCAGCTTCGTCTTCCAGGAGCCGACGCTACTTCCCTGGAAGACTGTGTTTGGCAATGTCCATCTGCCGCTGAAGCTGCGGGGCGTGTCGAAAGCGACGGCGCACGATCAGATCATGGAGACGCTGGCAACCGTCGGCCTTCAGGATTTTGCGCAAGCCTATCCGCGCGAATTGTCCGGCGGCATGAAGATGCGGGTTTCGATCGCCCGCGCTTTGGTGACGAAGCCAAAGCTGCTGTTGATGGACGAGCCCTTTGCGGCACTCGACGAAATCACGCGCCAGAAGCTGAACGACGACGTTTTGCGCCTCTGGCAGACAACAGGGATTACCGTCATTTTCGTCACGCATTCCGTCTATGAATCCGCCTATCTCTCCAATCGTATTGTCGTCATGAAGGCGCGGCCGGGCCGCGTCCATAGCGATTTTCCGCTGAAAACCAGCGGCGAGCGCGATCCGCTTTATCGTTCATCTGAAGAATATCGGCAGGTATGCGAAAAAGTATCCCGTTCCCTGATCGAGGCCATCGGCTGGCCGGAGGCCCATTGATGAGTGACAGTACCAGTCTGCCCGCCACTCTGTCCGTTGAATCTGCCGACGCACCCGCGGCCTCTGCAGCCAAAAAGCGCAGTGTGGAACGCGCGCTTGGTATCTTCGTGCCCATCCTGACCGTTCTTGCGCTTCTTGTCCTCTGGCAGCTTCTGGTCGTTGGCACCGGCATTCCGCAATATATTCTGCCAAGCCCGATCGCCGTCGCAAAGGCGCTCGTTTCCGACTGGGGCATCCTTTGGCCGGCTCTATGGGTGACGACCGAGATCACCTTCATATCCCTCGTCCTGGCGCTGATTGGCGGCGTCGGCTTCGCCATCTTTCTCGTGCAGTCCCGCTGGATCGAACTCGCCTTCTATCCGCTGGCCGTCATCTTGCAGGTGACGCCGATCGTCGCGATCGCGCCGCTGATCCTGATCTATGCGCCGACACGCGAAGCAGCGCTCTTAATTTGCGGCTTCCTCGTCGCCTTCTTTCCGATCCTCTCCAACATGGTGCAGGGATTGAAGAGCGTCGACCATAATCTGCTCAACCTTTTCGATCTCTACGGCGCCTCGCGCTGGCAGGCCTTGCTGCATCTGAAACTGCCCGCCGCTCAGCCTTATTTCATGACGGGCTTGAGGATCGGCGGCGGCCTATCGCTGATCGCATCGGTGGTCGCGGAATTCGCCGCTGGCTCGGGAGGTCCGAACTCCGGTCTCGCCTTTCGACTGCTGGAAGCGCAATACCGACAGAACATGCCGCGGCTCTTCGCAGCCTTGCTTCTCCTGTCGGCGCTCGGCGTCGCGATCTTCGCCTTCACCTCCTTCATCTCATGGCTGAGCCTGCATCGCTGGCATGAGAGCAGCCTCAAGCGGGAGAACTGATGTCCCACGCCTTCATGTCGCCACCGAACGCAGCCCGCTTTGTGCTGAGCAATGCTACCATCCCAGCCTTGACGCTCTCCGGCCTTGCGGCGCCCTCGAGTGAGGGCCTGGTCAAGGTCGATATCGTCGTCGCCGATGGCCTTGTCAGCGACATCGTCGCGCCTGGAACCGCGCCGGCCGAGTATCCCCGAGTGGATATGCGCGATGGCATGGTCTGGCCGACATTCGTCGACATGCACACCCATCTCGACAAGGGGCACATCTGGGAACGCCGGCCGAACCCGGACGGCAGTTTCATAGGTGCGCTCGATGCAGTGCGGACCGACCGCGAGGCTAACTGGTCGGCCGACGACGTGCGCAAGCGCATGGAATTCTCGCTGCGCTCGGCTTATGCCCACGGCACCGGTCTGATCCGCACCCACCTCGATTCCTTGGCGCCGCAGCATCGCATCTCCTTCGAGGTCTTCGCCTCGGTCCGCGAGGCGTGGAAGGACAAGATCGCGCTACAGGCCGTCGCCCTCTTTCCGCTCGACAGCATGGTAGACGATGCCTTCTTTGCCGATCTGCTCCGTGTCGTTCGCGACACCGGCGGCCTGATGGGCGGTGTGACGCAGTTGAACCCGGAACTCGACGCGCAGCTGAACAAGCTTTTCCGCGCAGCCGCCGATAACGGCCTCGACATCGATCTGCATGTCGACGAAACCGAGGACAAGGAGGTGCTGACGTTGAAGGCCATCGCCGAGGCCGTGCTTCGCAACGGTTTTACCGGAAAGGTGACCGCCGGCCATTGCTGCTCGCTTGCCCGACAGGATGAGAATATTGCCCGCGCCACAATCGATCTCGTCGCCAAGGCCGGGATCTCCATCGTTTCGCTGCCGATGTGCAACATGTATCTGCAGGACCGTCACGCCGGGCGCACGCCGCGCTGGCGCGGCGTCACCCTGCTGCACGAACTTGCCGCGGCCGGCGTGCCAACCGCCGTCGCGTCCGACAATACCCGCGACCCATTCTACGCCTATGGCGATCTCGATCCGGTCGAGGTGTTCCGCGAGGCCGTGCGCATCCTGCATCTCGACCATCCGCTGGATACGGCTGCGAGGGTCATCACCACCTCGCCCGCGGAGATACTTGGCCGCCCGGATATCGGGCACATAGCCGTCGGCAGCCCGGCCGACCTCGTGCTTTTCAGCGCAAGGCGCTGGAGCGAATTCCTTTCCCGTCCGCAGTCCGATCGCGTCGTCCTTCGCAAGGGCAAGGTGATCGATCGCAGCCTGCCGGATTATCGCGAACTCGACAGCGTCATTGGAGCCTGACATGCCGGATTATCAGCGCATCAAGAAAGAACTCGAAGGCATCGCCGTCGAAGACAACCCGGCGCTGGTGCGCCAGAAAAGCCGTGACTTCTACTGGTATTCGCCGATCCTGAAGGCCCAGCTCGACAATGTCACGGCCGATCTCGTCGTCACTCCGAAGACCGAGGAAGAGGTGATCCGCACGTTGAAGGTCGCCTATGCGCATGACGCTCCCGTCACGCCGCGCGGCGCCGGCACCGGCAATTACGGCCAGGCCATGCCGCTTTCCGGCGGCATCGTGCTCAATCTCGCCGCCATGAACACGATCAAGGAGATCCATCCCGGCCGCGTTGTTTGCGAGCCCGGCATCGTCATTGCCGAGCTCGATCGCCAGACCAAGGCCCATTCGGGCCAGGAGCTGCGCTTCCATCCCTCGACGGCACAAACTGCGACGATCGGCGGCTTCATTGCCGGCGGCTCCGGCGGTGTCGGCTCGATCACCTGGGGCGGGCTGCGCGATCTCGGCAACATCTTGCGCCTTCGCGTCGTGACGATGGAGGCGGAGCCCCGCACGCTCGATCTCACCGGCTGGGACCTGACCAAGGTCAGCCATGCCTACGGCACCAACGGCATCATCACCGAAATCGAAATGCCCTTGGCGCCGGCCTATGATTGGATCGACGTGCTGGTCGGCTATGACGACTTCATGGATGCAGTGCGCTTTTCAGACGCGCTTGCCAAATGCAACGGCATTCTGGTCAAGGAAATCGCCCCGATCGCCGCCCCCATTCCGTACGAATATTTCAGCCGCCACAAGCCCTATATCCGCCAAGGGCAGTCGATCGTGGCATTGATGATCGCACCGCATTCGATGGACCCATTCGTCGCCTTCACCATGCACCAGAAGGGCGAGATCACCTTCCGCTCCGACAAGGTGGAGAGCATGAAGGGCATTCCGCACGCCTATGAGCTCGCCTGGAACCACACGACGCTGCGTGCCATCAAGGTCGATCCCAACATCACGTATCTGCAGGTGCAGTATCCGGGGCCGGATCATGTCGCCAAAGTTCAGAAGATGGTGGAGATCTTTGGTGACGAGGTGCCCGGTCATCTCGAATTCATCAAGTTCGACGGGCAGATCCAATGCTCCGGACTGCCCCTCGTGCGCTACACTTCCGAGGCACGGCTCGAAGAGATCATTAGGATTCACCAGGATCACGGCTGCCCGATCTTCAATCCGCACCGCTATACGCTGGAGGAAGGCGGCATGAAGCAGACCGATGCCGTCCAGCTTGCCTTCAAGAAGGAAACCGACCCTAAGGGCCTGCTCAATCCCGGCAAGATGATTGCCTGGGACGATCCAAATTTCGACTTCAAATCCGGCAAGAACTACCTCTTCCCCGGCCTTGCCGCGCTGATGGAGGCCTCATGAAGGTTCTCGTCCTTCATTCCCATCCGGTCGAGGAAAGTTTTGGTGGCGCGCTGCATCGCCAGACCGTCGAGAGCCTGAAACGTACTGGACACGACGTCGACGACTGCAACCTCTATGCCGAGGGCTTCGATCCCGTGCTCTCGCGCCACGACCGGCTGATCTATCACGACTATCCCGAAAATACCGAGACGCTCAAACCCTATGTCGAGCGGCTGGAACGCACCGAGGCGCTTGTGATCGTCACTCCGGTCTGGAACTTCGGCTTTCCGGCTATCCTCAAGGGTTATTTCGACCGAGTCTGGCTTCCGGGCGTTTCCTTCGAACTCGTCAACGGCAAGGTGCGCTCGAAGCTGCAGCATATCCGCAAACTCGGCGCGGTCTTGACCTATGGCGCCGATCCATTCCGTGCCTTCATTGCGGGCAACCCGCCGAAGAAGATCGTCAAGCGCGTGCTGCGCGCGCAGATCAAGCCTTTCGCCCCGGTGATCTTCCTCGCCCACTACGACATGAACCGCTCGACGGAAGGTTCCCGCAGCCAGTTTCTGACGAAGGTCGGCCGCGAGATGGAGCGATTTTAAACGCGGCTCTTTCCAGCGGCCAGAATGACCGCGACCGCCCAACGGTCGACTCCAGAAAATGCCGGACGACACCTAACGATAGAGCATTTCCAGGAAAAACGCGCAGCCATTTTCCGTCCGGAATGCGTTTGGAAACAAGAAGATAGAGCGTTTCCGAGATTCGCGAAAAGCGGAAATGCACTCGGCCGATGGAGTCAATCCACAACACGTGACGGACTGCCGGCCCGATATTTTCCAACCGGAAAGCATGCAATTGGGCGGTGTTCCGGCTTGGGGCGAACTTCGATCCGCCTGTGCGGTTTGGGGGAATGACGGATCGCATTCCCCCAAACCGCTTCAATAATCATCGAAAGCTTAAGAGCAATTCCTGGAAAGGCGGAAGAGCTAGTTGTTCAAAGCGCCGCCGATAATGGCGCCGAGCGCGAAGGCCGCGGCGGGATACCAAAGACCATCGCTGTGACGGCGGTAGCCCGGGCGGCGATCACGGTAACCTCTGTAGCCATGATAGTAACCCGAACGGTCCTTACCCCGATAGGGCCCCCATCCAGGGCGTCCCGGTCCCCGAGGCGGCATCTTGCGATGAACTTCGTCGGGACGATCGCGATGATGACGGGGCCATTCCTGCGCGTTGGCGAAGGGCGCTGCCAGCGTTACGGCAGCCATGGCGAGAACAAAGATCTTTTTCATTGGGCTTCCTTCCTTTTCATCAGGAAACCTTAGTAATCTTAAGGTGAACAGAACGTTAACGCATTGCTACCTTAAATAGCTGGATTGCACGGAATATCTCAGAGATCCATCCGGCTCGTCGGCCCTCAGAGCATCGTCAAAGTGGGCCGAATATGCGCATGCTTCAACCGGATCGGTGATATGGCAAAACCTAGACGCCGGCCGACTGGCGTAACGGTGTGGCCACTTCCGCATCCCGACGCTTGACGGCCTCGATATCGCGATAGGCATTGGCCGGATGGGTCACCGGCAGATAAGGTCCCTCGCCGAAGAGCTTTTCGCGCAAGGTGCCCGGACGATAGGCGGTCGGATACACTCCGCGCTTCTGTAGTTCCGGAACAAGCAGATCGACCGCCGCCTCGAAGCTGTCGGGTGTTACCGCATAAGCGAGATTGAAGCCATCGATGTCCGTCTCTTCGGCCCATTCCTGCAGGATGTCGGCGATAGTCGAGGGCGACCCGACGAATACGGGACCTGTTCCGCCGATCCCACCCCATTTGGCGAGTTCCTCGACCGTCCAGGCCCGGTCCTTGCCGCCGAAGTTCTCGATCATCGAGACGATCGCATTGGTCTCGACCTTCTTCAATTCGTCGGTCGGCGCATATTGGCCGAAATCGATGCCGCTCCAGCCAGACATGAATACGAGCGAGCCGTCATAGGAGGCATAGCTCTGATATTCCTCGAAGAGCTGCTGGGCCTTTGCGTCGGTCTCCGCGATGATCAGTGTCGTGAGATTATAGATCAGCACCTTCCGTGGATCGCGGCCAGCAGCCGCAGCCCTCTGCCTGATATCGGCGACATAGGCGCGCAGAAGGCTCTTGGTCGGAGCCGCGACGAACACGCATTCAGCATGGCCGGCCGCGAAGGCCTTACCAGGCCCCGATGCGCCTGCCTGATAAAGCACGGGCGTCCGCTGCGGCGATGGCTCGCAGAGATGGTAGCCTGGAACATCGAAATACTTGCCTTTGTGGCCGATCTCGTGGACCTTGGTAGGATCGGTGAAAATGCCGCGCTCGGCATCGCGCAGCACGGCGCCCTCCTCCCAGCTTCCTTCGAAAAGCTTGTAGAGGACCTCCACATATTCGGCGGCGACCTCATAGCGGTTGTCATGGGTCTTCAGGCCGCCCTGACCGACGTTCTTCGCGCCGCTCTCCAGATAGGAGGTCACGATATTCCAGCCGACACGGCCCTTGGTGTGATGATCAGCGGTGGCGAGCCGGCGGGCAAACGTGTAAGGATGCTCGAAAGAGGTGGAGGCGGTTATTCCTATGCCGAGATGTTGGGTCGCAAGCGCGATCGGCGCCGCGAGCTGAATCGGATCATTGACCGGTATCTGCGCGGCCTGCTCGATTGCATGGTAATTCGAGCCCTTGTAGACATCGTAATAGCCGATGACGTCGGCGATGAATATGCCGTCGAAAATGCCGCGCTCCAGCGTCCGCGCCAGATCCTGCCAATAGTCCAAATCCTTGTATTTCCACGACTTATCGCGCGGATGCCTCCATAGCCCCGGGGACTGATGCGCGACGCAATTCATGTCGAACGCGTTGAATCGAATATGCCTTGTCATGCCAGCTCCGGACGAATGAGACCGCCGATCAGGCTAGGGGCAGGAATGCTATTCGAAAAGTAAACGCATAATGTCTATATACTCTATGGAGAAATATTTTTCCCGTCGCTTGCCCGCAATCCGCTATTCAATGCCTGGATTGGTGAGCGATTGGCAGGCTTGATCTAAAGAGCAGCGTTGTATGCAGACCATGTCGGTGGCGCGATCCGGAAACCTCCGGCTCAGACCTGGCCAATGCCGCTTAGCCCGATCAACGCGCCAATGCCCAGAACGATGAGCGGATGGACGCGCGTCGTCGAAAGAACAAATGCGCCGGCTGCCGCTATGGCCGCCAGAATCCAGCCCTGAGTTGATGCCTCGGTGATGACGACCGCGCTGGCGGTG
Source organism: Martinezella dioscoreae (assembly GCF_009176305.1). Classification (GTDB taxonomy): domain Bacteria; phylum Pseudomonadota; class Alphaproteobacteria; order Rhizobiales; family Rhizobiaceae; genus Rhizobium; species Rhizobium dioscoreae. Next base: position 735,539 of record NZ_BLAJ01000004.1, read on the forward strand.
ACGAGCCCGGCGGTCATCGGCACCAGCCCGGCCTGGACGATCCTTCGCCACGGCCTGTCCTTGAAACGGTTCCAGAGATGGAGCACCAGATAGGTCAGCACCGAAGAAGGCCCAAACTTTGCCACCGAAGTCACCAGCACTCCAGCCCATCCGGCAACGTGCCAGCCGACCAGGGGCACGACCATTAGGTTCGGACCGGGAGCTGCCTGCGCCAAGGCGAACAGCGCACCGAATTCCTGCGCCGTCATCCAATGCTGCACATCGACGATCTGACGATGCATTTCGGGGAGAATGGAATTGCCGCCGCCGAAGGCGAGCAGCGACAGCTGGGTGAAAATGATTGCGAGAGAAAGCAGGGTCGTGGTCATGCTTCAAGCTTCCAAATGGCGATGATACCGAGAGGTGCCAGAACCAGCATGGTCGGCAACAAGGGCAGCCCGACCACGGCGATGGCGGCAAAGCAAATGGCGGCAATGACCAGGGCGACAGGCCTGCGGCGCAGCGGCAGGATGATCTTGACGGCCATCGAGATCAGCAGACCGGCCGCGGCGGCGGCAAGGCCTGCAAACATGTGCTGGATGCGTGGATCGCTGTTGAACTGATCATACACGACGCCAAGGCTGATCACGATCGCCGTCGGCGCGACAATGAGGCCAAGGAGCGCCGAAAATGCCCCCGCCACGCCCTGAAACTTGGAGCCGATCGCAACCGCCATATTGATGATATTGCCGCCGGGCAGGAACTGACACAGCCCGAGCAGTTCGGTGAACTCCTCCCCAGTCAACCACTTGCGATCCTCGACCACCATGCGGCGTGCGAGCGGCAGAACCCCGCCAAAACCAATGAGGCCGAGTTTGAAAAAGCCGAAGAAGAGCTCCGCGACCGCTGGTCCTTCGCGTTGATCAGCATTGGAATGAGAAATAGCGTCCATGTCATGGCCTGTGTGTTTATGCCGAACAGGCGGTCAAAATAGGCTTTTACCGGTCATGCGTCCAATATATGGATTGAACAGTATCCATATGTTTGAGATATGTCATGATCGAACTTCGACACCTCCGTTATGCCGTAACCGTTGCCGATGAGGGCCATATGACCCGCGCTGCCGAAAGGCTCGGCATCCAGCAGCCACCGCTCAGCCAGCAGATAGCCAAGCTGGAGGCAATCGTCGGTGCATCGCTGTTCAAGCGCCTGCCGAGAGGTGTCGAGCTGACGGATGCGGGGCGGACGTTCATAGAGAGGGCGAGAACCATCCTCAACGATGTCGATCTTGCGATAGAGGCGACGAGACGCAATGCCCGCGGCGAGGAGGGAAGCCTCGCCATCGGCTTTACCAGTTCGGCGGCCTTTCATCCGCTGGTCAGCTCGGCCGTCCGCTCGCTCGGCGAGGCGTCACCGGATGTCGCGCTCAAGCTTGAGGAAGCCAGTACGCCCGATCTGATCGCCATGCTGCATTCCGGTCTTCTCGACGTCGCACTCGTGCGCTCTCCCGTTGCACAGTCGAGCGGGCTGATAATTTCCCGAATTCTCGATGAAGAGATGCTGGTCGCTCTTCCAGATCGTCATCCCCTGGTGATAGCGAAAGGAGAGAAGCCTCGCCGCGCTCGATTGTCGGAGCTAGCAAACGAAGCTTTCATACTTTACCGCCGTCCCTCGGGGCCGGGGCTATATGACAGTATCATAGCGGCCTGCCTTGCCGCGGGCTTCAGCCCAAAAATACGTCATGAAGCTCCCCGGTTGCTGTCGACGCTCAGTCTGGTCGCCGCTGGTCTCGGAATCTCCATCATTCCAGGATCGATCGCAGGGCTGGAGACGAGCGGCATCGCCTATCTGAGGCTTGACCCAGGAGACAATCTCGTGGCTCCCCTTTATCTCGCGCGAAAGGATGAGCAGCCAAGTGGCGCGCTGCAGCTATTCGCCGACATCGTTCAGCACGAGAAAGCCTCGATGAAATAGGGACGCTAAGCCGGCTATCCTCCTGTCAGGAAAGACCGACAGACTTGTGCCTGATCCTCATGTCACACCATTCGACCACACCGATGCAGCCTAGAAGCTCAAAGTCGCATCCTTCCAAAGGCGAAATCCTCCGAGAAACGCATTTTCGTTCTCGCCGATACGGCAGCCGGGGGGCAGTTCCTTGAGCTTTTCGGCATTGCCACCACCAATTACGATTTCATGCGGCAGCAAGGCCGCCCTCAATCTTTCGACGATATCCTCGACCGACTGCCGCCATTTTTTCTTGCCGTATTTTTCAAGGCCCCGTTCTCCGATGAAGTCTTCGAACGTGCCCCGCTTCTTGTAAGGCAGATGGGCGAGTTCCATGGGCAGGCAAACGTGATTGGCAATCATCGCCGAACCCAATCCGGTACCGAGGCCGAGAAACAGCATATTGCCGTCCTTGTAGTTGCCGATTGCCTGCATCACGGCGTCATTGACAAGCCTGACCGGCTTGCCGAAAGCGGTGGAAAAGTCGAAATCCTGCCAGCCGCTGCCCAGATTGTGCGGTTCCATGGCGGGTCTGTTGTTCGAAACCGGGCCTGGGTATCCCATGCCGATAACATCATATCGCCAATCGCTCGTCAGGTCCTTGACGGCCTGGACCATCTGCTTCGCCGACATTGCAGGCCCCGAGACGGCTGCCCGGCGGTCGCTACCGGAGCTGAGACGCATTTTGACATGCGAACCGCCGAGATCAATCGCCAAGACGATAAGCTCTTCTGTCGCAGCTGGTGCGGCGGCTTTCTTCAGTTTTACGTTCGTTTTGCGGCTCTCTAATGCCTGACTCATATTCGTCCACTTTCTATCCGCACTGGCGCAAATCCTACTAGGGCGCTTCAACGACCGAGACGGAGAAATCCTCTCCCTCCCAATGATCGGTGTCAGGCCAGTAAAAGGTAAAGGCAACCGACCCGCCTTCAGGCAGGTATTCGCATGAAAGCTCGGCAACATGTATGCCGAAGCCGTTCTGGCTCGTTTCGGTATCGGTGGCGCCGACCCAACCATCAAAACTCCAGCGAATGATCGCGCGCGCCATGACCTCGATCCGCAGGCGTTTGCCGACGGCAAGCTGCGACAGCTTGTTATTGAAACGCCACGGCACGAAGGGTGCCGTCACCTTGTTGGTCACGTAACGCTCGACACCCTGCGGCGGCATGTCGAAAACAGCCCCATCTCTCAGCGAGCGCAGGAGTTTGATATGCTCGGCGTGAGCCCAGACGAGCGGCATGGCGCTGCCGGAGGGTTTTCCGAGCATAAGCCCCAGCTCCGGCACATCGGGCTGGTCCCACACCTGTTCCGGGAGCAATCCGCCCTGACCGGCGGACTGCTCGAGTGTCTTGAGCAACTGAAGAGCCACCTCCGGACGGCCGGCCGCAAGCTCATAATGGGCGCGTTCGCCCGCAAGCAACGGCCATGGCCGCCCAATGCCCGTGCCGTCGAACGGGCCGCCATCTTCATGCTCACCATAGCCGTCGCCGGTATAGCGATACCATAGCGGCCCTTGCGGCAGGTCGCATTTGAGCTGGGAATCAATCACCCTGACGGTGTCGAGGATGCGAGGATCGTCGGCGGCCCGCAATCCGAAGCGCACCAGCGCCAAAGCATCGGGACTGACGACGCGGGCGGTCGGCAAGAAGGATTCAGCGGGCGGTCTGTTCTTGATCGGCACGAAACCGTCGGCGGGCGAGCTTCCGTCGGCGATCTCAGGCGGCGCGATACGGACATAATAACCCTTGATCCCGAGAGCAGCGCTCTCCGCATCGCTGCTGACATAGGTCCAGCGCTCGATCTGGTCGTTCCAGGCGTCGGCGGTCTGCCGCAGATAATCCGCATTGTGCGTTTGACCGGCAATTTCCAGAATATCGGCTGCCGCAAGCAGGGCGGCGATCTCGACCGCCAAAGTGAAGGGAGAAAAGCCGCCATCCTCTTCCCAACGGTCCTCGCCGGTAACGGGACCGTTGACGACGACGTAGCGTGCCGCGCTTTCGACCATCGGCACGTAAGACAGTAACAGATCGCCAGTGAGGGCTCCCTCGCGACGCAGGGCATCGGCGAGCAGGATCGGAAAGGCGCACTCGTCCATCTGTATCCCGGTCCAATAGGGCTCTCCGTCCAGCCAGCAGTTCTGCGGCCAATGTCCATCCTCTTCCTGGATAACGCGCAGATAGGCCAGAATGCGCAGCGCATCCTGCGCGGCGCCCGCAGCCAGAAAGCCACCGGCCGTCTCGACCAGATCACGCGGCCATACCAGATGATAGCCGCCGAGGTCTTCGTCGCCCTTGGCAAAGCCCCATGGAATGGAAAGAGATGCAACAGCCGGTCCTTCGAAAGAAAGAGGCCGATGCGTCGCCAGCACGGCTGTCGAGATCCGATAACGATTGACTTCGGGCGGCGGCGCTCTCGGTTCGTCCAAAGCCAGCAATCCGTCTTGCCATGTCCGCCAATCGGCAACATAGCTGCGCTCGGCGTTGTCATAGCCGGCTTGCAAGCTGGCAAGGGCATTGTAGCCGGCTTCCTTGGCGTGACTTCCAAAACCGAGCGATAGGGTGACGGTGTCGCTGCCGCCGATCAGATCGATCTCACCGGTCAGCGCGACGTTGCCATCGGCGGCACGCGTAAAGGCCGGGTCCAATCGGGCCTCTTTCTGCAATTGCTGCCATCCGTCGGAAATACCGACATAGCCAGCGGATGCCGTCCGCCAACCACCGCTGACGGCAAGAGCCATCGAGACACCGCCCGTGCCCGTCGCAAAAAGCATCGGTGTGCCCTTGTAGTCCTCCACCCAGCCCGTATTGCCGTAACCGGCATTGGCCAGATGTGGAGCGGCCAGCAGATAGAGACGATAATCGCGGATCGTGCCTTCCAGCGGCTCGAATGATATCTGCTGTAGCAAGCTGCTGCGCATGGGATCGACGATGATGCGCTTGATGATCCGATAACGGCCGTCGATCGCCGTGTTGATCAACCGATAGGCCGGAACGCCATCCTCGACCGTGGTGACGACGCTCTCCGTATCGCGCTTTTCCTCCGAAAAATAACCTTCAGGACCTGTGACGATCAATCCGATGTCGCGGGTGCAAGCACTGTCGACGCGGGGATAATAGATTTCGTTGAGGATGCCGTGGCTGAGAGTGAACCAGATGCGGCAGGCTGGCGAAAGGGCTGTGCCAACTCCGCTCTTTGCACTGGACGTCCAGCGAGGTTCGATACCGTTCACGCTGGGGCCGGAAGCATCGTAAGGCGCCATGCACTATCTCCTCTGTCGCTGCAATCTGCTCCCGCCAAAATGTTTCGGCAAGACGGAACCTATGCGCATTCAAGCCAATACGCCCAGGTTTTACTGCCATTGACAGCCTCCACTCGTCCTGTATTCTGTTATAAAATTCTATATAACATAATTGTGGAACATAATTGGGAGTGTATCGATGAAGTTAGGACTCGGATTCCTGATTGCGGCTGCTTTGGTTGCGGCGCCCTCGCTGCTGATGGCTCAGGAAAAAGGTGGCGTCATCAATGTCGCGACGATCGGGGAGCCGCCAACGCTCGATCCCATGACCTCCACCGCCGATCTCGTCGGTATTGTCACCCAACATATCTTCGAAACGCTCTACACCTTCGACAAGGGCTGGAACGTCACGCCACTGCTTGCGGAGAGCATGCCCGAGATCAGCGCTGACGGCAAAACCTACACGATCAAGCTCAGGACCGGCATCAAGTTCCATGACGGCAGCGTCATGACCTCCAACGATGTGGTCGCCTCGCTCAACCGCTGGACCAAGCTGGCGTCGCGCGGCAAACAGGCGGGCGGCTTCATCGAATCCATTACCGCCCAGGATCCGGCGACCGTCGTCATCAAGCTGAAGCAGCCCTACGCCCCCCTCACCTCGCTGCTTGCCTTCAACAACTCCGCCGCCATCATCATTCCAGCCAGCAAGCAGGCGGACACGATGACCGACTTCATCGGCACCGGTCCCTATATGCTGAAGGAGCGCAAGCCCGACCAATATATTCAGCTGGTGCGTTTCGACGGCTACAAGCCACGCGATGGCGAAAGCAATGGTTACGGGGGCGCCCGGCATCAATATCTCGACGAAATCCGCTTCGTTCCGGTGCCCGATGCCAACACCCGCGTCGAAGCGGCCATTTCCGGCCAGTATGACTATATCGACAGTCTTCCAGTCGAATCCTTCGACAAGCTGAAATCCGCTTCGGCGACCCAGCCGCTGCTCCTCAAACCGTTCGGCTATCCGGTTTTCGTCTTCAACACCGCCGACGGTATCACGAAGAATGTCGCGATCCGCAAGGCGATCCGACAGGCACTCAGCATGGAGGACATGCTGGCCGCAGCCTTCGGCAGCACGAATTTCTATACGGTCAACGGCAACATGTACCCTGCCCCCTTTACCTGGAGCACGGATGCCGGCGTCAAAGGGAATTACAATGTCGCCGATCCGGAAGGCGCGGCCACAGCCGCCAAGGCGGCCGGCTATAAGGGCGAACCGATCCGTATCCTGACCAGCCGCCAGTACGAGTTCCATTACAAGATGGCACAGGTCGCAGCCGAATATCTGAAACAGGCGGGCTTCACGGTAGACCTTCAGGTGGTCGACTGGGCGACGCTGACCCAACGCCGTGCCGACCAGGCGCTGTGGGACATCTACATCAGTCACAGTCCCTTCCTCCCGGAACCGGCGCTGATCGGCACGCTGTCGCCGAGCTCGCCCGGCTGGTGGGCCACGCCGACAAGCAAGGCTGCCATCGACGCCTTCAACACGGAGGTCGATCCCAAGAAGCGCATCTCGCTTTGGGCGAACGTTCAAAAAACCATCTATGACGAAGCTCCCATGATGAAGATCGGCGATTTCAACGCCGTCGCGGCGATCTCCACGAAGCTTCAAGGCGTCGAGCCCGCGCCATGGCCCTACTTCTGGAACGCGTCGATCAAAAAATAAGCCTCCCAAGGCGCTGGGGCGTCGGTTGCGGCCGGCGCCCGGTACCGTCCGTTTGCGGACTTAGAGCAACTCCAGGAAAGATGCGCAGCAGTTTTCCGTTCGGAGTTGCGAGAGAGCAAAGAAATGGAGTGGTTCCGCGATTCGAAGAAGGCGGAACCACTCCGGGGAACCGACCCAATGATACGCTACATCCTTCAGCGTCTTGCAGGCATGATCGTCGTGATGTTTCTTGTCGTCACCATCGTTTTCGTGATCGTGCGCGTGACTCCCGGCGATCCGGCCGCCGTCATGCTCGGCCCGGATGCGACCGGGCAGGATATTGCCGAACTGCGGACCCGGCTGGGCCTCGACCAATCCATATTCGTCCAATACCTGTTCTATGTCGGGCAATTGCTCAAGGGCGACCTGGGCCAATCGATCTTCCTGAATATCCCGGTTTCCTCAGCGCTTCTCGAGCGTGCCGAGCCGACCTTTTTCCTGACCCTGTTCTCACTCCTGATCGCTGGCGTGATTGCGTTGCCGATCGGCATCTATGCCGCCTATCGGCGAGGATCGCTCGTCGATCAGGCTTCAATGGCGCTCGGCATGCTGGCGGCAAGCATTCCAAGCTTCTGGCTTGGCCTTATTCTGATGCAGATCTTCGCGGTTCGCCTGGGGATGTTTCCTGTTTCCGGCTATGGCGGACCAGGCACAAGCTTCCTTGATCGCATGTATCATCTGACATTGCCGGCCGTCGCACTCGGTCTTGTCTCCTCGGCGCTGATCCTGCGCTTCACCCGCGCATCGATGCTCGACGTGCTTGGAGACGACTATATTCGCACCGCCCGCGCCAAAGGACTGATCGAACGCCGCGTCGTCCTGAAACACGCGCTGAGGAATGCGCTCATACCAATCCTGACCGTTCTGGGGCTGACAGCTGCGGTCCTGATTTCCGGCGCTGTCGTCACCGAAACCGTCTTTGGCCTGCCCGGTGTCGGAAGCCTTGTCGTCTCGGCGGTGCTGCGCCGCGATTATCCGGTGATCCAGGGGGCCTTACTCGTCGTCGCAGGCCTTTACGTCCTGATCAATTTTGCAATCGACATGCTCTACCTGCTGGTTGATCCGAGGGTACGCTACTGATGGCCGATATCGCAACCGATACACCAAAGCAGGTGCCAAGCGAGCGAAGCAAGTTCCTTCGCCGGCTTCTGAAGCGCAAGACCGTCGCCGCCGGTCTCATCGTGCTGACGATCTTCGTCCTGCTCGCCGTGCTTGCGCCATGGATCGCGCCCTATTCGCCTTCGAAACTCTCGATCGTCAACAGACTGAAGCCGCCAAGCGGGGTTTACTGGTTCGGCACCGACGAATTCGGCCGAGATATCTTCTCCCGCACCATCTATGCAGGACGGCTATCGCTGCTCGTCGGAGCCGCCGTCGTGGCGCTGTCGGCGGCGATCGGCGTCACTCTCGGCCTGCTCGCCGGCTTTTTCCAGAAGCTGGATACCCCAATCGCCCGCCTGATCGATGCGATGATGGCGTTTCCCGACATCCTGCTTGCCATCGCGCTTGTCGCCGCCCTCGGCCCGTCGCTGACGACGGTCATTGTCGCGCTATCGATCGTCTATTCGCCGCGGCTGGCCCGCATCGTCCGCGCCTCGACGCTTGTCATCCGCGAACTTCCTTATGTGGAGGCGGCCAGGGCTCTCGGCATCTCGACATTTCACATCATGACGCGGCATGTGCTTAGAAACCTCCTGTCGCCGATCCTGGTGCAGGGTTCGTTTCTCTTCGCCAGCGCCATGCTCGCCGAAGCCGGGCTTTCGTTTCTCGGCCTCGGCGTCAGCCCCGAAATCCCGACCTGGGGAACCATGATCGCCGCCGGCCGCCAATATATCGGCCAGGCTGATTGGATGACCTATTTCCCGGGCTTTGCCATCATTCTCTCCGTGCTCTCGCTGCAGATGGTCGGCGACGGCCTGCGGGACATGCTCGATCCAAGACTTCGAAAGGACTTGTAAATGACCGGTGAAAAAGCGGGCAAGCCGCTCCTCCTCACCAATGTGAAGCCCATGGCTTTCGGTGGCGATACCGCCGCCGGCGTCATCGACATCCTCGTCGGCGCCGACGGCAAGATCGCTGCTTTTGGCCCGCAACTTGCCGCTCCCGGCGATATCGAGCGCGTCGACGGCAAGCGCGCCTGGATTTCTCCCGGCTGGATCGATCTGCACGTCCACATCTGGCATGGCGGCACCGACATCTCGATCCGCCCATCCGAATGCGGCGCCGAGCGCGGCGTCACGACGTTGGTCGATGCGGGCTCGGCCGGCGAAGCCAATTTTCATGGCTTCCGCGAATATATCATCGAACCATCCAGAGAACGCATCAAGGCCTTCCTCAATCTCGGTTCGATCGGCCTCGTTGCTTGCAATCGCGTCCCCGAACTGCGTGATATCAAGGATATCGACCTCGACCGCATCCTCGAATGCTATGCCGAGAACAGCGAGCATATCGTCGGCATCAAAGTGCGTGCCAGCCACGTCATCACCGGCTCCTGGGGGGTCACACCCGTCAAGCTCGGCAAGAAGATCGCCAAGATCCTGAAGGTGCCGATGATGGTGCATGTGGGCGAGCCGCCCGCGCTCTATGACGAAGTGCTCGAAATTCTCGGACCGGGCGATGTCGTCACCCACTGCTTCAACGGCAAGGCCGGATCGAGCATCATGGAGGACGAGGACCTCTACAATCTCGCCGAGCGCTGCGCCGGCGAAGGCATCCGGCTCGATATCGGCCATGGAGGCGCCTCCTTCTCGTTCAAGGTCGCGGAAGCGGCGATCAAGCGCGGCCTGCTGCCCTACTCGATCTCGACCGACCTGCACGGCCATTCCATGAACTTCCCGGTCTGGGATCTGGCGACCACCATGTCCAAGCTGCTCTCGGTCGGCATGCCATTCGACAAGGTGGTCGACGCCGTCACCCATGCGCCAGCCTCGGTCATCAAGCTTTCGATGGAAAACCGGCTGTCGGTCGGCGAGCGCGCCGATTTCACCATATTCGATCTCGTGGATGCGGACCTCGAAGCGACCGATTCAAACGGCGACGTTTCACGCCTGCGGAAGCTGTTTGAGCCGCGCTACGCTGTCATCGGCGCGGAGGCGATCGCCGCCAGCCGCTACGTGCCCCGCGCGCGCAAGCTCGTCCGTCATAGCCACGGCTATTCGTGGCGGTAGTCGAAACATTAAGATCGAATGGCAGGAGCATACGTGAACACGTCCCCAACACAGGCCGCTTCAGCAGCGCAAACACCCTACCAGCGACTGGCTGCGCTCGGCATCGCGCTGCCGCCGCCGCCGCCGCCGATCGCTAATTTCGTGACCCATGTCCGCGAAGGCAATGTGCTCTATCTTTCAGGTCAAGGGCCGCGGGAAGCAGACGGCCACCTCCATTCCGGCAAGGTCGGTGGTGACGTGGGCGTCGACCAGGCCTATCAGCATGCGCGGCTAACTGGCATCAACCTGCTTGCTGTCATGCACGGCGCGCTCGGCGATCTCTCCCGGGTGAAGCGAGTGGTCAAGCTGCTCGGCATGGTCAATGCCGTGCCGCATTTCGAGGATCATCCGAGCGTCATCAACGGCTGCTCGGACCTCTTCATCGAAGTCTTCGGCGAAGCGGGCCAACATGCCCGTTCGGCCGTCGGCTTCGGCTCGCTTCCCGGCAACATCACGGTCGAAATCGAAGCGATCGTATCACTTAACGATTAGTTTTTACGCAATTCCGGACGCAAAACCGCGTCGCGCTTTTGCTGGAATTGCTTTAAGGAGGACGAATTCAGTGGTTGCGCCAGCCCATCAGCTTTTCGATTCGCTCGGCGGCCGCGCGCACCTGTTCGCCATAATGGCTGCCGTCGGACACGGCTTTCTGTTCGGGAAGCACGATCGAAATGGTCGCGACACATTGACCATCCCGGTCCACGACCGGCGATGCGATGCAGGCAACCGCATAATCGGACTCCGCCACCTGGATCGACAAGCGCTCCTTAAAGGCCTTGCCCGCGGCCTCGGAAAGCACGGCGGCATCGACCTCGGCCCGACCGGTCGGCGAGGTGCGGGCACAGCGCTTGAAAAGCTCGATCCTTTCGCCTTCCGGCAAATGCCCCACCAGCAGCCGACCCGAGGCAGTCCAGTTGAGCGGCACGCGCGTTCCGACGCGAGAGGCGACCTGAAAATGGCTCGGTCCGTCCGCCATCGCCAGTACCAGCATGGCATCGCCGTCGCGGCCGCAGACTTGCACCGTCTCGCTCGCCTGCCGGCAAAGATCGTGCATTTCTCGGGTGGCGACGCTCATGAAATCGAGCGACCGGGCATAGGCGAGACCATAGTGGTAAAGACGGGCGCCGAGCCAGACGGAACCGTCGGCATCGCGGCCAAGCATGTTCTTTTCGACCAGATCGTCGATGATCACATAGACGGTCGAAAGCGGTGCCTTGATCGCCTTGGCGATCGCGTAGGCGCCAGCCGGCGCGCCGGTTTCATACAGATAATCAATGACCTGCAGCGCGCGGTCGATGCCGCTGACGCGCGAACGGCGCGCGCCTTTGGTTTCCCCTTCCCCGATGGAATCGGCGTCTTCAGAGCGTGCGGCGGGTAGGGTCTTGGCGTCCAAGTCAACGCTCCTCGTGAGATTTCGAGAAGCTATTACATTACTATGGCATAGCTGTCGATGACAATCGGCAGTCGTCACTTTGGAGAGATAGAATGTCCGATGATATCCGTAGCAAGATCGGCCTGAGGCCCGTCATCAACGTATCAGGTACCATGACGAGCCTCGGCGCATCGATCGTCGTGCCTGAAGCCATTGCGGCTATGACGGCGATCCTGCCGCAATTCGTCGAGATCAACGACCTCCAGCGCAAGGCCAGCGCCGTTATCGCCCGGCTGACGGGCGGCGAGGCGGGCTTCGTGACGGCATCCTGCTCCTCCGGCATCAGCCTCGCCGTCGCAGGCGCCATCACCGGCAACAACCTGCTCGCCATAGAGAAGCTACCCGATGCCGCACCGGACAAGAACGAAGTCATCGTGCAGATGGGCCATGTGGTGAGCTATGGCGCCCCCGTCGATCAGGCGATCCGCCTTGCCGGCGGCAAGGTCGTTCTGATCGGTCAAGCGACCTCGACACACCGCTTTCACATGGAAAATGCCATAAGCGAGAAGACGGCGGCAGCCGTCTATGTCGTATCCCATCATGTGGTCGATTACGGCTTGCTGCACCTGACCGAGTTCGTCGAGATCGCGCACGCCAAGGGCGTGCCCGTCATCGTCGATGCCGCTTCGGAGTACGACCTCAGGCTCTTCCTGGCGCAGGGCGCCGACATCGTGCTCTATTCCGGCCATAAGTTCCTCGGCGGCCCCACCTCCGGCATCGTCGCCGGCAAGAAGGAGCTGGTGCGCAACGCCTTCCTGCAGAACATGGGCATCGGCCGCGGCATGAAGGTCGGCAAGGAAAGCATCTATGGCGTGATGGCGGCACTGGAAGCCTGGGAAAAGCGCGACCATGCCGGCATCCGCGAACGCGAGACGGGCTATCTGAACCTGTGGAAGCGAACTCTCGACGGCCGCCCCGGCGTCACCGCCCTGATCGAGCCCGATCCTACCAACAACCCGCTCGACCGCATGCGGGTCATCATCTCTGCGCCGGAGGCGCATATCAGCGCCGGGGATCTTGCGGCAGCGCTTGCCCGCGGCAACCCGCCGGTAATCGTCCGCGACCATGAGGTGGAGCATCACTATTTCTATCTCGATCCATGCAACCTGCATCCCGGCCAGGAGGCCATTGTCGCGACCCGGCTTGCCGAGGAACTCGACAAGGCGCGCGCCTCCAACGAGATCATCGCGACACCGATCGAGAACCGCAGCCGGCATCGCTTCGACGGCGTGCTGAACTGGCCGGACTGAGCTGTGGCAGGGATCGCAAGAAGGGAACAAGCATGAGCACGTCGCAGGCAAAGGCCCCCGAACCCATCCTCTCCGTCGAAAACCTCACCACCTCATACCTGGTGGACGGTGCATGGAAACCCGTCGTGCGCAATGTTTCCTTCTCGGTCGCGCCGGGCGAGACGGTGGCGATCGTCGGCGAGAGCGGCTCGGGCAAGAGCGTCACCTCGCTCTCGATCATGCGACTGCTGCAGAGCGATTCAAGCCGCATCGAAGGCAAGATCCTGCTTGGCGGCCGCGACCTGCTTTCTCTTCCCGAACATGAGATGCGCAAGGTGCGCGGCAACGACGTGTCGATGATCTTCCAGGAGCCGATGACGTCGCTCAATCCGCTCTTCACCATCGGTGACCAGATCTCAGAGGCCTTGCTCTGCCACAGGGACATGTCGGCTGCGGACGCCAAGGCCGAGACGATCCGGCTGCTCGAAAAGGTCCGCATTCCCTCGGCCGCCTCGCGCTTCGACGAATATCCGCACCGCTTTTCCGGCGGCATGCGCCAGCGCGTCATGATCGCCATGGCGCTCGCCTCGAAGCCGAGGCTGCTGATCGCCGACGAGCCGACCACCGCTCTCGACGTCACGATCCAGGGCCAGATCCTCGACCTCATCAAGATGCTGCAGGACGAGGAAGGAACTTCCGTCCTGTTCATCACGCATGACATGGGTGTGGTGGCGGAAATCGCCGACCGCACGGTCGTCATGTATCGCGGCGAGCAGGTGGAGACGGGCGCGACGGCCGACATCTTCCATCGCGGCCAGCATCCCTATACCCGCGCGCTGCTGTCGGCCGTGCCGGTGCTCGGTTCGATGCAATCCTATGAACGACCGCTGCGCTTCCCCGTCGTCAATACTGCGACGGGAGAATCCGACACGCCAGCCGAAGTGCCCGATACGGTCGCAAAGGAAAAACCGGTGCTGCAGGTCAAAAACCTCACCAAGCGCTTCGACATTCATTCGGGCCTCTTCGGAAAGCTCAAAGGCCGGGTGCATGCGGTGGAAAACGTCTCGTTCGATCTCTTTGCCGGCGAAACATTGTCGCTTGTCGGCGAATCCGGTTGCGGCAAGTCGACCACCGGACGCGCCATCATGCGGCTGATCGAACCGCAATCCGGTTCCGTCATCGTCGATGGCCGCGACGTGCTCTCGCTTGGCAAACGTGACATGCGCGAGATGCGTAAATCGGTACAGATGATCTTCCAGGATCCCTTTGCCTCCCTAAATCCGCGCATGACGGTCGGCCAGGCGATCGCCGAACCCTTTCTCGAGCACAAGATGGGAACAGCACGGGAAGCGAAAGAGATCGTCGCCGATATGCTGCGTAAGGTGGGCCTGACCCCTGACATGGCAAGCCGCTATCCGCACGAATTCTCCGGCGGCCAGCGCCAGCGCATCTGCATCGCCCGCGCCCTGGCACTGCAGCCGAAGGTGATCGTCGCCGACGAAAGCGTGTCCGCGCTCGATGTATCGATCAAGGCGCAGGTCATCAACCTGATGCTCGACCTGCAGCAGAGCCTCGACCTTTCCTTCCTGTTCATCTCCCACGACATGGCCGTGGTCGAGCGCGTCAGCCATCGCGTCGCCGTCATGTATCTCGGCGAAATCGTCGAGATCGGCCCGCGCGCGGCCGTTTTCGGCAATCCGCAACACGACTACACGAAGAAGCTGATGGCAGCCGTTCCTGTGCCGGACCCCGATCGCCGACGCGAAAAACGCATGGCAGCCAGTGAGGAGTTGAAAAGCCCCATCCGGCCCGTCGATTATCTGGTCAAGCCGCGCGCGTATCGAACCGTCTCTTCCGGCCATCTGGTTGCCGTCTGATACAGCAAGCCGGTCGACCGGAAGGTCCTTCGTCATCACCAACAGGCGCCACCATCGGCGAAACCGCGTTTCATCCCCGCGCAGTTAAAGACGCTCTTGCAAAAGCGCGCCGTGTTGATTAAACGATTAATCAAGGAAACCGGAGCGCGCTCTTGGAGAGTCAGACACGCCCTACCTCGATTCGGGAAATCGCAACCAAGCTGGGTGTCTCCACGGCAACGGTCTCGAATGCCCTGCGCGGTACGGGCCGGGTGTCATCAGCCCTTGCGGAGCAGATTCGCCTGGAAGCGGACAGGCTCGGCTATGTGCCTGACCATGCGGCCCGCGCTCTGCGCACCGGCAAGAGCAATACGGTCGGCCTGCTGGTTCCGAATATCGGCCAACCCTTGTTTCCCGCTTTTGCCCAGGCCATCGAGCGAGCCGCCAAGCGGCGCGGTCTTGCCGTTCTCATCGGCGATAGTCAGGGCGACCCGCAGCAGCAGGAATTCGAAATCAGGACCATGATCGCCCGCGGCGTCGATGCACTGATCGTGATACCGACGCGCGGCACGACCATTGCGCCCACGGATGTCCCGGTGCCGGTCGCCGTCATCGACAGCGCCGCCACGGTTGGCAACATCGCTGCCAGCGATCATCGTCAAGGCGGGCGCCTGATCGCACGCCACTTGGTCGATCTCGGTCATGACAGCATCCTTATCCTCGCCGGCCCGGAAAATTCGCTGGTGGCGCGCGAGCGCGTCGAAGGAATGCGCGAAGTCTTCCGCCAGGCCGGCGTCGAACCCGCATTGCGACACAGCGATGCGACGTTCGAGGTCGGCAGCGCTCTCGGCCGCGAGCTCGATCTGCGGCATTTTACGGCCTGTGCCGCCGCCTATGATGCGCTCGCCGTCGGCTTTGCCATAACCGTCAAGGACAGGGGCTTCAGCATTCCGGAAGACATATCGCTCACCGGCTTTGATGATCTGATGTGGGCTCAAATCGTCTCTCCACCACTCACGACCGTCCGGCAGGATCTGGAAGCCGTGGCAAACCATGCCCTCGCCTTCGTCGCCGGAGAAATCGACATCAGCGGAATATTCCCGACGGAACTCGTCTTGCGGCAATCCACCGCGCGCCCGTCCGCCTTTGCCAAGGGAGGCAGACATGCCGAATGAACCCCAAGACCTCCATTCATCCGAGCTGCGCGACCGCGCCGTCCGGGCGGCATTGGGCCTTGAGCCGTTCGATGTGCTGATTGCCGGCGGAACGCTCGTCGATGTCGCGACCTCGGAAATAAGGCCGGCCGATATCGGCCTTGTCGGCCCCTTGATCGCAAGCGTCCATGCCTTGGGGACGAGGAAGGACGCCAAGCAGACCATCGACGCTTTAGGACGCTTCATCGCGCCCGGATTTATCGACACGCATATGCACGTCGAAAGCTCGATGGTGACGCCAAGGCGATACGCCGAAACGGTTGTTCCCCAGGGCACGACGACGGTCTGCTGGGACCCGCATGAAATCGGCAACGTCGCTGGCCTCGACGGTATTCGGTGGGCGCTCGAAGAAACACGGCAATTGCCGCTGCGCTTCCTGACCCTGGCGCCATCCTGCGTCCCCTCGGCACCCGGCCTTGAGCTTGCCGGTGAGGAATTCCGCTCAGGCGAAATGACAACCATGCTCAGCTGGCCGGAGATTTCCGGTGTCGCCGAAGTGATGAACATGCGAGGGGTCCTTGAGCGCAGCGAGCCGATGCGCGGCATCCTTGAGGCCGGTCTTGCGAGCGGCAAGCGCGTCTGCGGCCATGCCCGCGGACTGGAAGGTGCGGAATTGCAGGCCTTTGCCTCCGCGGGGATTCAATCCGATCACGAGCTCACCTCGGCCGAGGACTTGCTGGCGAAATTGCGGGCGGGCCTTACCATCGAGTTGCGCGGCTCCCATGACTATGTTCTGCCCGGCGTCGTCGACGTGCTGAAAAAGCTGCCGCATCTGCCGCAAACGCTGACGATCTGCACCGATGACGTCTTCCCCGACGACCTCGTGAATGAGGGAGCAATGTCATCCGTTCTCAGACGCCTGATCGGCTATGGAATGAAGCCGATCGATGCCATCCGCGCCGCCACGCTCAACGCCGCCATGTGGCTGAACCGCCATGATCTGGGACTGGTGGCACCCGGCCGCCGCGCCGACATCGTCATCCTCTCCGATCTCGAAAAGATCGCGGTCGACCGCGTCTTCGCATCTGGACGTGAGGTCGCAAGAAGCGGCAGCCTCGTTGGAACCAGCGAGTGCACGCCCTCGGATGCCTATCGCAACACCGTAAGGCTTGAGAAGCTTTCCGCCACCGATTTCAAGATCGAGCTGCCGGGCATGACTGAAGCTCCCGTCAACACGATTGTCAGCCCACGATTCACGAAATGGGGAGAGGCAATCGTCAAAGTCGAAAATGACAAGCTCGTTCTGCCTGACAATATGCTGCTGATGGCTGTTATTCACCGCCACGGAAGAAAAGAGCCGACACCCGTCATCGGCATCCTGGAAGACTGGGGTCACTGGATCGGCGCGCTTGCGACGACGATATCGCATGACAGCCATAACCTCACCGTCTTCGGCCGCGACCCCGCGGATATGGCTGCGGCGGCCAATGCCGTCATCGGCGCCGGCGGCGGCATGGCGACGGCGGCCGATGGCGAGGTGACGGCGGTGCTTCCCCTGCCCGTCTGCGGCTTGCTGTCGGATGCGCCCGCAAAGGAGGTGGCCGACGATTTCGCTAGGTTGCGCGCCGCGGCCGATGCAATCGCTGACTGGATGCCGCCCATTCGCACCTTCAAGGCGGTCGTCGGAGCAAGCCTTGCCTGCAACCCCGGCCCGCATGTCACCGATCTCGGGCTGACCGACGGAACCACCCGGGACATCAGACCGCTTCTGGCTTCAAGCCAAAATTGAGGTCACCAGCCAGACGGCGGCATTTGCCGACTTAGGAGATATAGACAATGACCTCAACTACGAATGTTGGGCAGCCGGGTGATACGTCAGAGCCGCGGTGGAAGACCTATTTTCGCATGGGCGAGCGTAAGGCCAATACGAAGACGGAAATCATTGCCGGGATGACGTCCTTCCTGGCAGCGGCCTATCTCCTCGTCGTGATCCCTTCCCTGCTTTCCGCCGGTGGCATCGACCGCGCCGCCGCAACGACGGCAACCATCCTCGTCATCATCGGCGCGACCCTGTTCATGGCGCTTTATGCCAATATGCCCTTCGTGGTGGGACCTGGCATTGGCGGCTCGGTTCTGGTGGGGCCGACGATGGCAGCCGTGGAGCATATTCCCTGGCAGACTGGCCTTGCCATCTCCTTCTGGTCGAGTGTCGTCTTCGTTCTGCTGACCGTCCTCGGTGTACGCCAGGTCATTGCCCGCATGGTTCCAGCCCAGATCAAGCTCGGACTGGGTGCGGCGATCGGATTGTTCATCGCGCTTCTCGGCTTCAAGAATGCAGGTCTCGTCGATGTCAACGCCAAGAGCCACGCGCTCATGCTCGGTTCGTTCAACTCGGGACAGGCGATCATTGCCGTCTTCGGCATCTTCCTCGCCGTCTTCCTGCGCGGGCGCAAAGTGCCGGGGCCGATCCTCTGGGCGATCCTGGGCAGCACGCTGCTCGGCATTCCGCTCGGCGTGACCAAGGTGCCCGCCGCATTCTTCGGAGTGCCGCACGGCATCTCTGAGATCGGCCTTCAGCTCGATTTCCTTGGTGCGCTGAAGATCGAATATTTCCCCTATCTCTTCGCCTTCTTCGCATCCGAATTCTTCTCGACCCTGGGCACGACGCTCGCCGTTGGCGCCAAGGCCGGCCTGGTCGATGAGGAAGGCAACATGGCGGACCTGGGCAAGCCGTTCCTCGTCGATTCGATTGCCGCCACGATCAGTCCGCTGCTCGGCATTCCCTCCGCCACGGCGCTGGTCGAGAGCGCGACAGGCGCGGAAGCCGGCGGACGCACCGGTTTTGCTTCACTTGCAACCGCAGCCCTTTTCGCGCTCACTTTGCTTTTTACGCCGATCGCGCTGATGATCCCGGCAGCCGCCACGGCACCCGCCCTGATCCTCGTCGGCATGTCGATGTTCAGCGCGCTGAAGCGTGTCGACCTGGAGAATTTCTCCGACGGTCTCTCTGCCCTGATGATGGTCCTTCTGACCCTGGTCTCCAACAGCTTTGGAACCGGCATCGCCGGAGGACTGCTGTTCTACGTCATCGTCAAGGTCTTATCGGGAGAAGCAAGGCAGGTGTCTATCGGCATGTATCTTCTCGCCATCCCGCTTGCCTATTATTTCTGGACCGTGGCCGCTCACTGAGTGGCCACAAATCCATAAGTTGTGCACCCGCGATCCGGCATGAAACGGCGGGCCGGCGACGTGACCGGCGGTGGCCATCAATACGGTTTGGGACGTCCTCTATTCTGTCACATCCATGTCATGAAATGCGCCGACACCTCATCCCAGATCAAGAGCGGGTATCGACATGGATTATTTCAGACGTTTCAACTTTCTGTTCGCAACGCCAACCTTCGACAATGAGGACCTGGAAGGCGCCCGCTATAATCAGATCGTCGAGGAGATCGAACGCTCAGGTTTCGAGGTGGTGCGCGCGCGCAATCTCGAAGATGCCGAGATCGCCGTGCAGACCGACGCGGCCATCGGCTGCATGCTGGTGGACTGGGGCAAGAAGGGCCTCGAAGGCAAGACGGCCGCCCTCATCAACCTCATGCGCCGGCGCGGCCTGGAATTCCCGATCATCCTCCTGATCCGCCGCAAGCGCTTCGAGGATGTGCCGGTCGAAGTCCTCGATTTCATCGACGGCTACGTCTTCCTCTCCGAGGAAACGCCCGCCTTCATCGCGAAAAGCCTCATCAGCCGGCTGAAGCAATATGCCGAGACGCTGAAGACGCCGTTCTTCGGCGCGCTGGTCGATTATGCCGAAGAGGGCAATCATCTCTGGACCTGCCCCGGGCACAATGGCGGCATCTTCTACAGCCGCAGCCCCATCGGCCGGGTCTTCATGGAGCATCTCGGCGAAGCGGTGCTCCGCGACGACCTCGACAACTCCGTGCTCGATCTCGGCGACCTTCTGACCCACGAGGGACCGGCTCTCGCCGCGCAGAAGGAGGCGGCCAAGATCTTCGGCGCCGAAAAGACCTATTTCGTGCTGAACGGCACCTCCACGTCCAACAAAGTCGCGCTCTCGGCCCTCGTCACCGACGGCGATCTCGTGCTGTTCGATCGCAACAACCACAAGGCCGCCCATCACGGCGCGCTAATGATCTCGGGCGGCATTCCGATCTACCTGCCGACCAGACGCAATCTCTATGGCCTGATCGGTCCGATGGATTTCGCCACCATGGACGAGGACGCGCTGCGCGAGCGCATTCGCACCCATCCGCTGGTAAAAGATCCGGAAGCCTACAAGAAGCCGCGTCCGTTCCGCGTCGCGGTCGTGGAGCAATGCACCTATGACGGCACCATCCACAATGCCGAGATGATCCTCAAGCGCATCGGACATCTGTGCGACTACATCCTTTTCGACGAGGCATGGGCGGGCTTCATGAAGTTTCACCCGCTTTATGCCGGGCGCTTTGCCATGGGCCTTTCGGACCTCGGCCCCGATGCACCCGGGATCATCGCCACGCAGTCGACCCACAAGCAACTCGCAAGCTTTTCGCAGGCCTCGCAGATCCACATGAAGGATAGGCACATCACCGGCCAGAAACGCCGCGTGGAACACCGTCGCTTCAACGAAAGCTTCATGCAGCACGCCTCGACCTCGCCCTTCTATCCGTTGTTTGCCTCGCTCGACGTCGGCGCGCAGATGATGAAGGGCCGTTCGGGCGAAGTGCTTTGGGACGACACGATCCGCCTCGGCACCGAACTGCGCAAGAAAATCCGCGCCGTACGGCGCGAATTCGAGGAGAAGGAACATCGTCCCGAACGCCGCTGGTTCTTCGAGCCCTTCGTGCCGGATCGGGTCGCGATTCCTGATGTGGCAAGCCCCGGCGCTGTGCACGATGTGCCTTGGGAGAGCGTCTCGACCGATCAACTCGCCACCAATCCCGCCTTCTGGCACCTGACACCCGATGCGGCATGGCACGGCTTTTCCGGCATGGAGCCGGGTTTCGCCATGACGGACCCGAACAAGCTCACCCTGCTTACCCCCGGCTTTGATCGAGCGACTGGAAAATATACGGACCACGGCATTCCAGCGCCCATCGTTGCGCAATATCTGCGCGAAAACCGGATCGTCGCGGAAAAGAACGACCTCAATTCGCTGCTCTTCCTGCTCACACCCGGTGTCGAAGCCAGCAAGGCCGGCACCCTGATCAGCGGCCTTGTCGCCTTTAAAAAGCTTCATGACGACAACGCGCTGCTGGAAGAGGCCATTCCGGAATTCTATCGCCGCCGTCCCGGCCGCTATGCGGGCGTGCGCCTGCGGGATCTTTGCGCTGACATGCACAATTTCTTTCGTCAGGCCGATGTCAGCGCCCTGCAGACGAAGCAATTTTCCGCAGAACACCTGCCGCCGATCGCCATGTCGCCGCACGATGCCGCGCGCTGCCTGGTGCGCAACGATGTCGACTATCTGCCGATCGACGCCATTGCCGGCCGCATCGCGACGACACCCTTCGTCGTCTATCCCCCGGGGATTGCAACCATCGTGCCCGGCGAGCGCCTGACGGAACAGGCAAAGCCCATGATCGACTATCTCAAAATGTTCGAAACCTGCTTCAACACCTTCCCCGGCTTCGAGGTGGAGATCCAGGGCCTCTATCGCGAGATCGATGCATCCGGCAAAATCCGGCTCTATACCTACGTTGTCGCGGAATAGGCTTGGAAATTCAGGTTCGGACATGAAGCAGGATAAAACAATCATCGTTCGCCCATCCCGGGAGAGCGACGTCGATGCCATGCTGGCTATCTATCGCCGTCATATTCACCGCGGGGTCGAAGCCGGGGTCGATGATAGCGACACGCCGCAGCCGGACGATCTGCGCGAACGGCGCAAGAATTTGAAGGACCGCCGCTTTCCGCATGTCGTCGCGATCGAGGGTGAGAAGGTCGTCGGCTATGCCTATGTGGTGCTGTTCCGGAAGCGCCCGGCCTATCGCTATACCGTCAAGCATTCGATCTATGTGCATCACGACCATGTCGGCCAGGGTGTCGGAAGCCTGCTCATGCGCGGACTGATCGACGCCTGCGCGGCGGCCGGCTTCCGACAGATGATCGGCTATATCGACGCGGACAACGTCGCTTCGCTCGCCCTGCACGAACGCTTCGGCTTCGTTCGCGTCGGCCTGCTGCCGGCTGTTGCCTATCGCTACGGCCGCTGGGCCGATACCGTGATGGTCCAGCGCTCGCTCGGTCCCGGCTCAACCACGCAGCCGCCTCCGCCGCCGCTCTCCACCCGCTGAAGCAGAAGGACCTGTTGTCGGCCGTAACACAACTCCGTGCTTAGACTGGATGCCGCATCGGGGCCGGCAGGAAGCCCAAAACAAAATCTATGACCTTCGACGAGGACATTTCGCAGGGCTTGAGGGTGAGGCTTGCTGCGGAGAGCATATAGAGATTGAAACTGACGACATCGGTCCCGCCAAGCTCCTCGCCATAGAGCCAGATCCGTTTGCCGTCGGCCGATCGCTTGACCGTCACACCCCAGGGGCGACCTTGAAAATGCCCCTCCGAATAGCCGTCAGGCAGCTTCGCAAGCGCATGTTCGAAGCCCGACAATTCGGCGGGCAGCAGCTGCGGCGCGCCGTCGATCATGGAGCCAGGCATTCGTCACATATACCGCAGCCGTCTTCGTCCATCTTCCTCGCCGACCGCAGCCTGCGGCAGCACAGACACGCGGTGCCGTCGGCTCGGGATTCCTCGTCACGCTCGGGCGGGAGGATCTCCATAAGCAAGTCGGAAAGTGCATCGGTAGCGATTTGGCCCATCTCAAGGCTCCGTATTGGGGGACGGACAAGAGATAAGAAGCCTTGCGCGCATCTCAAGGTACCGTTTGCGGCATGGCTGGCCTGCGGCAATTTCCTCGCCTCTCCCTAGCAAGACAACCGAGCCGGTTTGATATCGTCATCGAGGATGATATGTTCCGCATTTGTTTCAGCTTCCGCAATAACGGACCGCGCTGAACCTACTGTGTAATGACCGAGACCGCCATGAACGACACCAGCTCGACCACTGTCCGGAAGATCATCCATGTCGATATGGATGCATTCTATGCATCGGTCGAGCAGCGGGACAATCCGGAGCTGCGCGGCAAGCCGCTTGCGGTCGGCGGGTCGGCTGCACGCGGCGTCGTGGCGGCCGCAAGCTACGAGGCCCGTGCCTTCGGCGTTCACTCGGCGATGCCTTCGGTTACCGCAAAACGCAAATGTCCGGACCTGATTTTCGTGCCGCCGCGCTTTGACGTCTACAGGGCGGTGTCGCAGCAGATCCGCGAGATCTTTGCCGAATATACTTCGATGATCGAGCCGCTGTCGCTCGACGAGGCCTATCTCGACGTCACCCAGAACCACAAGGGGATGGAAATCGCCACCGAGATCGCGCTGGAGATCCGGACCAAGATCAAGCAGGTCACCGGCCTCAATGCTTCGGCCGGCATTTCCTACAACAAATTCCTCGCCAAAATGGCAAGCGACCTCAACAAGCCGAACGGCCAGGCGGTC
Source organism: Martinezella dioscoreae (assembly GCF_009176305.1). GTDB lineage: Bacteria > Pseudomonadota > Alphaproteobacteria > Rhizobiales > Rhizobiaceae > Rhizobium > Rhizobium dioscoreae. The sequence goes on from NZ_BLAJ01000004.1 coordinate 758,955, forward strand.
ATTACGCCAAGGAATGGCCCGGCCTTCGTCGAAACGCTTCCCGTCAAGAAATTCCATGGCGTCGGGCCGGCGACAGCCGAGCGGATGCACAAATATGGGATCGAAACCGGACTAGATCTGAAATCGAAATCGCTCGCCTTCCTGCAGGAGCATTTTGGAAAGGCAGGCCCTTATTTCTACGGTATCGCCCGCGGCATCGACGAGCGCCAGGTAAAGCCGGACCGGGTTCGCAAATCCATAGGCGCAGAAGACACATTCGTTGAGGATATCGACGATCTAGAGCTGGCGACGGCGGAACTGCGGCCGCTTGCGCAGAAGGTTTGGCGCTACTGCGAAACAGGCGGTTTCAGCGCCAAGACGGTGACCGTGAAGATCAAATATTCGGACTTTACCCAGGCGACACGCAGTCGGACAAGCTCCCTGCCGGTCGCCGGTGTCGGCGCGGTCCTGGATACCGCGTCGGCGCTTCTGGCAACCGTCCACCCGTTCACGCGGCCAATCCGGCTGCTGGGCATCACGCTTTCGTCTTTGACGAACGAAGAAGCCGGCGATGGGAGCTTACAGCCCCAGCTCGATCTCGGCATCTGAGGGATGCTGATCCTCAGCGGTCACAATGGCTGTCTAATCTTTCCGCCGAAAGCAGCAGAAACGGACAACCGCGGCCATCAAAGCGAAAATCATCAAGGCCAGAGCCGCTCCTTCAGCCAGCCCGCCTTTTCACGTCGATATCGCAAGCGATGGTGACGGCGCTCTGAATCGCCCTGCCAGAATTCGACCTCATGCGGCATGACGATGAAAAGCGCCCAATTTGCAGAAACAAGATCGGGCTCGTCCCGCAACCGCCGATGCTGCAGTGCCAATGCATCATCGAGCTCCTGCGACGAACCCAGAACCTCGCTCTGCCGCTTGGTCAGGGCAATCGCCTTGGCGCCCGGCGCGCGTGCACGGAAATCGGCATGGCGCTCATGCGCCTCGGCCTGAAACGCCATTCCGCGCAATCGCACCTGCCGTCCGAGCTGCGGCCAATAGAAGGTGAGTGACACAGAGGGATTGGCGGCAATCTGTCGGCCCTTCGGCCCCCTGCCTGATGTTGCGAAGTGCCAGCCACGCTGGTCGAGGTTCTTCAGGATGAGAACACGAGCATCCGGTGCGCCATCCTCGTCGATCGTGGAAAGCACCATGGCATGCGGCTCCTTGATATCAGCCTCGATGGCATCGCGCAGCCAGTCGGAAAACAAGTCTCGCGGATTGTCAGGTGTCAGATCCGCCTCGAACGAGGGAAACGGCCCGGCCAAGGACTTGAGTATGCGCAATTCGTCTCTCACGGCGCTCTCCTCATGGTCTGGCGATAATGAGACGCAGCGAGCCTTCGAAGAATGGCTGCGTGCGAAGCGCGCCATAACGACGATCCCAGGATCCGTCGGTGAGATCGCGGCCGAGCTCGGCGACAAAACGCTCGCCAACGGAGGCATCGACAAAGCTCCATGCCGAATTGGCAAGCCGCGCGCCGGGATCAAGCATTCGCTCCGGTCTGCCATAATAGGCCTCGCCGAAACCATCGACGCAATTCAGCGGGATCGGCACCGCCTTGATCTCCACATTGCCGCCGAGTGCGGTCGCGATCCTATCCATCTCCGGATAACGTCGTCCCTCGACCGCAATCATTTCAGGCGCATAGGTGTGTAGCCACGACCGTTCCAGCAGATGCGGATCGCAGCTCAACACCAGGACAGGGCCCCGGGTAACGCGCCGCATCTCGGCAAGCCCTCGGTCGAGATCAGACCATTGATGCACCGTGAAGGTCGCCATTGCCGCATCGAAACTCCGGTCGGCAAAAGGAAGATGTTCCGCCGTTCCGTCAATCGCGACCGGGAGATGCGCCGGTCGTTGGGCGCGCATGGACGCAGACGGCTCGACGGCCGTCACCTGTCGGTCGACCGGCTCATAGGAGCCTGCGCCGGCACCGACATTCAACACGGTTTTCGCATCGCCGAGAGCGGCGCGGATGAATTCGGCTATATGGGGGTCCGGCTGACGATAATTGGTATAGCCCGATCCGATCACGCCGTAATTCGCATCGCCCGCACTGCCGTCCTGATATCTGCCTTGCACTTCATATCTCCGTTGCTTCGTCGGACAAGGCTTCGCCGGACGTGAAAATGCCATTGCATCGTCGCGTCATTGTTCGATGAATACGCTGTCCATTTCTCTCGGCATCAAAAAACATGTTATTTTCACGGAAGAAAAACGATATGTTCGAACAGTCAATGTTCGGAAAATGCACATGACTAGACGATTGCCCTCCCTGAATGCGCTGCGCGCCTTCGAAGCGGCCGGCCGGCTCGGACGCATGACGCTTGCGGCAGACGAGCTCAATGTGACGCACAGCGCCGTCAGCAGGCAGATTCAGCATCTGGAGGAGGTACTTGGCGTTCCCTTGTTCGAAGGACCGAAAAACCGGCTGAGATTGACTGAAGGCGGGATGACCCTGTTGACCGGGCTGACGGGCGCATTCGACCAGATGGATCTGTCGGTGCGAGCCGTAGCCGATACGGAAGACGGTCAGCTCGACGTCTCCTGCCCCGGCACTTTTACGATGCGCTGGCTCATTCCCCGCCTCTATCGGTTTCAGGCGAAATACCCCAACATAGAAGTGCGCCTGTCGGCCTCTTCAAAGCCCGTCGATTTCAGCCGCGACGGCTTCGATGTGGCAATCCGCGTCGGAAGCGCGCCATGGCCTTCCGGCGCCGATGTGATTTTCCTGTTTCCGGAGCAAACCGGCGCGGTGCTCGCGCCATCGCTCTTTGCCGCGTCAACGCCAGAGTTCGATGGCCTGCCCCAGCTTCATACGCGCACAAGGCTGCGCGCATGGGGCGACTGGCTTGCCCGATCGGAAAGATCAGTCGCCACGGGACCGCACGTCGAATACGAGCATTTCTACTTCATGCTGGAGGCTGCGAGCGCCGGCCTCGGTGTCTGCGTCGCCCCCTGGCCCTATGTCAGCGACGACATCCGTTTCAGCCGGCTGATGGCGCCATATGGCTTTCTGGAAAGCGGCCACGAATATGTAGCGCTGCGCCGCGCCCGTCGGAACCGAAAATCCGTTCTCTTCTGCGAATGGCTGCAGAATGAGGCGGAGGTCTACACGCGCTCCAGCACGCCGCCGACTGGCTGATACTTGAAAAGACCGTGGCCACCATCTGCCTTGGAGACTAACCGACCGGAGAAAACCCGGACTTGTTGAGAATCTCCTGCCCGGTCTCCGATAGCAGGAAGTCCCGCAGAGACCTCGTTTCATCATCAGCGCCCTTACGAATTGCCATGCCATATTCGATAAGCGGCTGAAACTCGTCGGGTATGTCGATGACGCTGAAAGCCGGATCCCCTGCCAGAAGACGCGCGTTCGAAGAATAGCTCATCATCAGATCGACGACGCCATCGGCAATCAGATAGCCGCCGCGCTTGCCCGATAATTAGTTGCGCGGAACGGCTCCCTATCTCCTCGTTGGAGATGCGTCGCACCTTGCGCCGCTCGGAAAGCAATCCGCCACCGAGGCCGAAAGGCCGATCCGTTCGAGAAGATCGCCGCCGCGATCCTTTGCCTGCGAAGCGCTTGCTAGCCCGTGGGCAATAATCGATTCGGCGATGCCTGACCGATACGCAGGCGTGGATTGAGGCTTTCGGACGAGTCCTGGAAGATCAGGCCGGTCCGATTGCCGCGGATCGCCTGCGTATCGGCAGGCAGCGGGGCGAGCAGATCCTACCCCTTTCGGAATCGGATGCGGAATCCGTGCTTTAGGCGCGAAGCGCACGCTGTTTAAGCTCGCTATACAAATGAAATCGCGCTCTGCGGCGGCACGTCGAAATTTTAGCGAGATGTCCGTTGAGGCCGGACTCGGGATGCAAACATTACCGGTAATCCTCAAGTCGAAGCTGTTCGGCCTTCCCTATCCCCATCATCTCGGCCGGCTTCCTTCGATTCGTTTTCATCACATCGCGGTTGAAATCATTAACCGCCCAGCAAACACCGATGGTTTGGAGATGCGCGGTGTTTTCTATTCCAATTTTTATGAGAAAGGTCAGCCGCCCGGCCAGCGCGTTACGGCAATGCTCGCTGTTATCGAAGCAGGGCTGACTGGTGACGTTGTCCAGCACCTTTTGGAGTGTGGCGACTTGCTTCGGCGATAGGCTGCCTCCTATAAGGTGGCGAAAGCGTTCCATCATGCCTCCTTCGAGGACCACTGCTACTGCGACACCACAGATGGACTCGCTCTTGCAAGTGAAACTACTCTGATACTATGCAGTCCGTTACTTCAGCTCCGCGCGACGGGCGATCCTTGACGGCAAGCCGCCAGCCAAACCGGCCATTGCTTATGTCTGCTGCCGGCACGTTAGGCAGGCTGCCGTTTAAAGCCTACGTCCATTTTTGACAGTGTCGGGACGCGCAATGCCCAACGAACGGGCGGAAACTGCCGCCAGTTCATTCGTGGTGATCGATCCCATGGGGTTCTGCCGGCTTTACCGCTCAGCAAGTCCGCCTGCGCTTCATCATCGCGTTCAGCTTCTCCGCCCCGGCTTCGTCGACGGGTGTATAGACGATCATGCGGTCGTCATTGCTGGGGCTTGCCCACCAATTGTTGGATTGCAGCGCCAGAATAGTGCCATCCGCCAGCCGGAAACGCTTGACGGTATTCTCGATGCCTTTGAGCTGATAGCGATCCCACACCATGCGAAATTGGTCCGAAGCGCTCATATAGCGTTCCAATTGCCGCTCCCAGCTCGGATCGTCGAGATGCTCCGCCATGGAGGCACGAAACAGCGCTGCCATGTTAGCCAGCATCTCGTCAGGATCGGCCTGGCTCGCGCGCCAGGCAGGATTGACGAGGGACAGATAGATGCAGTTCCGGTCCTCGGGCGGGACGGCATCGAGATCGACGCCGACGAGGCGGCGATAGGCCTCGTTGAAGCCACGTATATTGTAGCGTTTCGTCTGGATAAGAGCCGGATAGGGACAGAGATGATCGAGAATGCGCTGGCTTGCCTCGGTGAGCGGCTCGCAAACGCGCGGATTTTCGAGGCGAGGCGGGACCGGCAGATTAGCCAGTCTGAAAAGATGCTCCGTCTCCACTTCGTTGAATTCCAAAGCATGCGCGACGGAGAGAAGCACGCGCGGCGACACGCGGATCGGGCGGCCCTGCTCCAGCTTGGTGTACCAGGTGATGCCGATATCGGCACGTGACGCCACTTCTTCCCGCCGCAATCCGGGTGTACGAATCCGCCCTGCCCGACCGAGTCCCAATCTTTGCGGGTCAAGAGATTCCCGCCGTCTTCGCAACATCTCGCCGAGTTCCTGTGCCCGCGAAAGCATTGGATTGGGGACGATATCGAGTGTGCCGTGCATTTCCATTCTCCAGCCTGACACTTCTTATACCAGTCTAATCAGGTATCTTGTACCAGTTTAACATAGGTGTAGAACGCTGTGGACTCAGTTTTGGAAATGCTTTGAGGTCCCCAATGTCATCCGCACCAATCCGGCTTGGCCAGTTCGGCCTGCTGATCCTGCTGGCCGGGCAATTGCTGCTGCAGCTCGATTTTTCCATCATCAATGTCGGCCTCGCCGCCATCTCCACCTCCCTGCAGGCCGGCGAGACCGAACTTGAACTTTTCGTCGCCGCCTATGGCGTCGCCTTTGCCGTCTGCCTCGCCATGGGTGCGCGCCTCGGCGACAATTTCGGCCGCAGACGCATGTTCGGCCTGGCCGTCCTATTGTTCTGCCTCGCCTCCCTGTTATGCGGTGTGGCGACATCAGTCACCTTCCTCATCGTTGCGCGCGCACTGCAGGGAATTGCGGCCGCACTCATGGTCCCGCAGGTATTGGCGACCATCCATGTCAGCCTGACGGGACGCGATCACGCCCGCGCCGTCTCGCTCTATAGCGCGATCGGCGGCATCGCTTTCATCATCGGTCAGGTTCTCGGTGGCTTCCTGATCTCGGCGGATATTGCCGGCTCCGGCTGGCGCAGCATCTTTCTCATCAATCTGCCTGTTTGCATCCTGATCCTGCTCAGCGTGTGGCGACATGTTCCGGAAACGCGTGGGCAAGGCAGGGTTCCGGTCGACTGGTCAGGCATGATCACGCTGGCGCTGCTGACGCTCTCGGTTCTGCTGCCGACCGCGCTCGGTCCGTCGCTCCACTGGAATTGGCTTTGCCTGCTCGGCTTCGTGCCGATCCTGCCGCTGGTGGCACTCCTTTGGCGCATCGAGCGCGCCAAGGAAGCGCGTGGCGCCTTCCCGATCCTACCGCCGTCGCTCACGCGCATCTCCAGCATGCGATTCGGAGGGCTGATCGCCATACTCTTCTTCACCTGCTGGAGCGGCTTCATGTTCGTCTTCGCCCTTACCTTGCAGGCAGGCGCCGGGCTGACGCCGCTGCAGTCAGGCAATGCCTTGATCGCGCTCGGCGGCTCCTATTTCGTCTCGGCCGCTTTCGTCACACCTCGCCTAGCGAATATACGCCGGGAACTCATGTTGGCGATGGGCTGCGTGATTCAGATGAGCGGGCTTACGCTCCTCATCGTGACGCTCGAAACGGTCTGGCCGCGGCCGGGAGTCATCAACCTTATCCCATCCACGATCTTGATCGGCTTCGGTCAGGCACTGATCGTCAACACCTTTTATCGGCTGGGGCTGGCGGACGTGCCGCATGAACATGCCGGCGCCGGCAGCGCGATGCTCGCAACCATGCAGCAGGTGTCGTTGGGTCTTGGGCCGGCGATCCTCGGAGCCGTATTTGCCCAGGTGCTGCAATATTCCAGTGCCTATCTCTCCGCTGGAGTCACGGCGATCGCCGTCGAGCTCGGGCTGATGGCCATCCTGCTGGCGGCCACGCTTCTGCGGCTGGCACGGCAGCGTAGCCGACCCGACGAGGACGCGGAGATCGACGACGCGCTCATCGTGGCGCCCGAATGATCGGAAGGTCCGGATCAGTCGATCCCATAGCAAAGTCCGGCCTGTGACCAGGCCGGACTTTCGAGCATGAATCTCGTCTTCGACCAGAGCCGTTATGCCGGCAGCTGGAAGAACCAATTGGCGATCAGCACGATGGCAAGACCGCCGGCAAGCGCCAGATAGGGTAGAATACCCGCCTTCCTGACACCCAGATCCTGGCCGACCAGACCAAGATCATCCATGGCGCCGACCGGGAACTTGCCGCCATCGCGAACATAATGCCTGTAGGCAAAGACCGGCAGGATGAGAGCCGCAAAGGCAAAGCCGATCCAGAGCGCATTGGCATAACCCCAAACCTTGGCGCCGGCGCCAAGGAAGAGCGCATTGACGAAGGCGAGGACGGTATTAAGGCCGATGAGCCAGGACGGCGCCTTCCACGGACGCTCGACATGGCCGGAGTCCATGCGGTGGATCCAGCCCGAATTGAGGTTGAGGAAATTGAAGATGATATATCCGACGTTGGAGACGGCGAGCACGAAGAAATAACCGCTCGTGTCCGACGCGATGGCGAGAAGAAAGAGATTGAAGGCAAAGTCCGTCCACATCGCTCTCGTCGGCGCGCCGTTCTCGTTCACATGGTCGAGATATTTCGGCAGCCAGCCGTCCTTCGAGCCCTGATAGAGGGTGCGCGAGGAGCCGGCCATCGCCGTCATGATCGCCAGGAACAGTGCCAAGATCATCAGGATGACGAGCAATTGCGTTACGATCCGGCCAGCGCCGATCAGGCCCCCGAGCGCTTCAGCAACGCCGGTGCCATCAACGATGCCAGGTGCCAGCATCCCGGTATGCCCGAGCACGCCCTGGAAGGCGAAGGGCACTAGGAAGAAGAAGATGCAGCAGGCAAGGCCCGAGTAGAAGATCGCCTTGAACGTATCCGTCTTCGGGTTCTTCAGTTCGCGCGTGTAGCACACCGCCGTTTCGAAGCCATAGGTCGACCAGGCGGCGATATAGAGGCCGCCGAGGAAAAGCGTCCAGCCGCCATTGCTCCAGGTACCGTCGGTCGCGGCATAGGCAGCCGTCGGCGGCAGCAGGCCGGTCACATTGGCGGAGAGGATCTGGCCGCTGACGATCGGATAGACTCCGATGATGAGCAGCGGCACCAGCACGATGATCGCCAGCCACTTCTGCACGCTCGCCGTCTCGGAAATGCCGCGATGCTGGATCGCGAAAATGATCAGCATCAGGATGCCGCCGATGAAGAAGGTGGCATTGATATTGGCGGTTGCGAGGAAGGGAATGTTGAAGCTGACGAGAGACCAGTTGCGGATGGCCGGCGTAAAAGCTGCAACGCCATCGGCGCTGAGCAGCGCTTTTACCGCATCGTCGGGAGATGTACCGGCATGGGCCGCGATGTATTCGGCGACACGCGGGCTGTCGGCGGTGATCGATGTCGCATGGGCGCTGATCCAGCTCAGCACAGCCTGCGAATCCGCCGCCGGAATGGGGAAGAAGGCATTGAGGATATAACCGGCCGCAATGGCGCAGCCGAGGGACAGCACCGGTGACCAGGCAAACCAGTTGCACCAGACCGAGAGCGGCGCGATGAATTTCGAATAGCGCAGCCAGGCGGTCGCACCATAGACCGAGGCGCCTCCGGACTTGTTGCCGAACATGCCGGCAATCTCGGCATAGGTGAAGGATTGCAGGAAACCCATGATCATCGAGATGATCCACACGACGAAGGCAAGCTTGCCCGTGGTGCCGGCGATGCCGCCGATGGAGAAGAGAACAAGTGGCGGCACGCCCGCAGCCACCCAGAACGCGCCCTTCCAGTCCAGCGCGCGTATAAGCTTACCTTCGGTGCCGGCGGGAGCGCCGGCGTCCACGATGTCAGTCATTGGTGATATTCCCCATTTTGTTCCGGACGTATCTCTCGTACGTCTCCCTGAACGTGCCTCCCATGGCATTGCGGGGCTTGCTGGAGGTTTTCATGAGCCGAGTCTGCGCGCGGTTTCCAGATACATGCCCTTTATGCATAGTGAAGATATTTTCTTTTTAGTCAATATCCCTTTACTTTCGGATGGCATTTTGTCAGCATGATTCCCGTGTTTGACACGCCTCATTTCCCGAGAGGGTTTAATGCGAGAACTCCATCCGCCGACCGCCGGAATACGGCCGATCTCGGCGAGCATCATTCGCTATCCAGGCATTCCAGCCTTGCCGCAAGATACAGAACGCTATCGCTGCAAGGGCGGTGGGTCGCTGGTCGTGCGCGTCGAGCCTGGCGATCGGGTTTTGGTGACGGATAGCGAAGGTGGGCAGGTCTGCGAGCTCACCTTCCTCGATGAGAAGGGCCGCTTTCAATCCGCGGGATTGGGGTCGGCATTCACCGGCGAAGCGACAGGTCTGAAAGCCATTCTTTCCTCGGGAAATGAAAGTGCGGCTCGCGTCAGGACAGCGCTGGAACGGCGCGGAGCAGACATGGCGTCCGCGACAGCATTGCACCTTTTCGGCGGGTCATCTCCTGCCGGCAGCACGGCGGAATTCACCATCGCGACCAAAGGTCTGCTGATCGCCTGCGCACCGGGAACGACCATGTCGCCGGAGGCGCAGGATACGGCAACGCCCATCGAGCTCACAATACGCCGCACGACGATCCTGCGAGACTATGCCTCCGCGCTGCCCGAACCGCTTGCCGATCCGATCGAGGACATCCGCATCAAGGCGGCAACCGCTTCGGCCTATTTCGTCCGCGCCGGTGAATATATTCAGATCATCGATGTCTATGGCCGGCAATGCACCGACTTCCAGGCCTTTTCCGCCCGCAAGGTCGACAAAGGCCTCGACCTTGCGCTCGATTCTACAGTGACCCGTACCCTGCTTGGCCGCAGCTATCCGGCTCCTGGCCTTCCCTCCAAGGCCTTCGACCGTGATTTCGAGCCGTTGGTGGAAATCGTGCAGGACACGGTTGGCCGCCACGATGCCTTCGCGACGGCCTGTAATTCCCGCTACTACGACGACATGGGCTATCCCGGCCACGTGAACTGCACCGACAATTTCAACGCGGCGCTCGCGCCCTATGGTATTGCCGGCCGAAAGGGCTGGGAGGCGCTCAATTACTTCTACAACACCAATGTCGATCACAATAACCAGCTCTATCTCGACGAGCCCTGGTCCAGGCCCGGCGATTACGTCCTGATGCGCGCCCTGACGGATCTTGTCTGTGTCTCCTCATCCTGTCCCGATGACATCGACGCGGCCAATGGCTGGGATCCGACTGATATCCATGTGCGCACCTTTTCCGGCAAAGAGAAATTCACACGAGCGGTGGCCTATCGTATGACCCCAGACGCCGACCCCGAACTGACGCGGGAAACCGCGTTCCACCCGCGCCTTTCCGCGATGACGCGCGACTACACCGAATATCGCGGCTTCTGGCTGCCGAACCGCTTCTCCTCGGAAGGCCCGGTCGAGGAATACTGGGCCTGCCGCGAACGCGCCGTCGTCATCGACCTTTCGCCGCTGCGCAAGTTCGAGGTGACAGGGCCGGATGCCGAGGAATTGCTGCAATATTGCCTGACGCGCGACGTGCGCAAGCTTTCGACGGGCCAGGTCGTCTATTCCGCCATGTGCTACGAACATGGCGGCATGATCGACGATGGCACGCTGTTCCGTCTTGGCGACAAGAACTTCCGCTGGATCGGCGGCGATGACTATAGCGGCATCTGGCTGCGCGAGCAGTCGGAGAAGAAAGGCTTCAAAGCCTGGGTCCGCTCATCTACCGATCAGATGCACAACATCGCCCTGCAAGGCCCGAAGAGCCGCGACATCCTTAAGGAGATCATCTGGACGGCACCGCGCCAACCAACGATCGGCGAGCTGGAATGGTTCCGCTTCACCGTCGGCCGCATCGGCCATTTCGAGGGAGCACCGGTCGTCGTCTCGCGTACCGGCTATACCGGCGAGCTCGGCTACGAAATCTTCTGCCATCCGAAGGATGCAGTAACAGTCTTTGACGCTGTCTGGAAAGCCGGTGAACCCCATGGTCTGAAGCCGATGGGACTCGAGGCGCTCGACATGGTGCGTATCGAGGCCGGTCTGGTCTTTGCCCATCACGAATTCGACGACCAGACTGATCCCTTCGAGGCCGGTATCGGCTTCACCGTGCCGTTAAAATCCAAGCAGGATGATTTCATCGGGCGCGAAGCACTGGTGCGGCGAAAGGAAAATCCTCGCCATCTGATGGTCGGTCTGGACATCGAGGCCAATGAAGCCGTCGGACACGGCGATTGCATCCATATCGGCCGCGCGCAGATCGGCGTGATCACCAGCGCCACGCGGTCGCCAATCCTCGGCAAGACCATCGCGCTTGCCCGCGTCGACGTCACGCATGCCGCTGTCGAAACCAAGGTCGAGATCGGGAAGTTGGATGGCCAGCAGAAGCGGCTTCCGGCTGTCATCGTGCCGCTTTCTCACTACGATCCGCAGAAGACGCGGCCGCGATCTTAATCCGACTTCTTCTGCGCGGCCGAGATCGCACGCGCCGCCTCTTCCGAGGAGTTGGCAAGCGTGCGCATCTCTGCCGCCAGCACCGCAAAACCAGATCCGGCCGTGCCTGCTCTTGCAGCCTCGATGCCGGCATTGACGGCAAGCAGCTTCAAGTAGCGCAGCGACTGCAGAATTTCGTTGGTCTTCGATGCCGTGACCCGCATGCCCGCGGTCTGCTCGTCGAGGCGACGGTAGAGCGATTCGATATTCAGGATACTGCCTTCGAGATAAAGAAGCTCCCCGGCCTCGTCCCATACGCCGCCGCCCGTTTCCGTTACCCAGAGGAAATGGCCGTCGCGATGACGTATGCGATACTCCATCGTCCAGTCGGTGTGACTTTCCAAAGCCTTGCCGACAAGCTCATCCATGAGCGGGATATCCTCTTCGCACATGATCGAAGTGAAGGTTCGCGAACGGTTGCCGATAATCTCGTCAGCGGGATAGCCGAAGATGCGCTCGATGCCGTCGGTCATCTCAAGCATCGTATAGCTTTCGTCCGCCCTACAGCGATAAAGGAAACCGGCCATACGGCCGAGAACGCTTGTCTGGAAATCCATGGAAGCCATGCCCGAAAAGAAAGTTGCGGATGAACTCGTTTCGTCTCATCACATAAAAATCCGGCAAGGGCTGCTCGACGCCTCCCTTGCCGGTCAGGTGGGGAAGTGAGCATGGATCAATTGCGCAGATATTCCTCCATGGAATCGTCGAGCGCGTCAACCCAGGGCGTATGATGTGTCGGCGACATGGTGCCGGTCATCAGTGAGCGGTAGGCGTGGTCGCGGAAGCCCATGATGTTTTCCGCCTTGTGATGCTCCCATTCCATGAAGGTCCTGTTCGTGCCTTCGATATCGAAGCTCGGATAATCGGTCTCGGCGAGCAACTCCTTCACATAGTCGCCCTGATACCAAATCATCTGCTCGGCATCCTCAAGCGTTTCCTCGCGGGCGCGCCACTTGTCGAAGTTCGCCTGCAGTTCCGCTTCGGGCGGCAGCTTGATGCGGCCCATCATGACATCGCGCGCCCACCAAGCCTGCACGTCGAACATGTTGAAGGTGTAGAACTGATCCTGCATGCCGATATAGAAGAGCTGCGGATTCTTATCGAAGATCACACCCTTGTAGAGGTGGTCAGCCCAGAGGCGATTTGCCGTCTTCAGCCGAAGATCATCCGGCAGGAAGGGGAAATGGTGCTGATAGCCTGTGCAGAGGATTAGCGCGTCGACATCCTTCGATGAGCCATCGAGGAAATAGGCCGTCTTGTTTTCAAGACGCGTCAACAGCGGCCGCTCCTCGAAATTCTCAGGCCATTTGAAGCCCATCGGCTTGGAGCGATAGCTCGTCGTCACCGACTTTGCCCCGTATTTCCAGCATTGCGAGCCGATATCCTCGGCCGAATAGCTGCGGCCGACGAGCAACACGTCCTTACCCTTGAACTCGAGCGCATCGCGAAAATCGTGGGCATGCAGCACGCGGCCGTTGAAGGTCTTCACCCCTTCGAAATAGGGCACGTTCGGCGTCGAGAAATGACCAGAGGCAACGACGACATAGTCGAACACCTCGTCATACATCCGGTCCTGAGGGCGATCATGCGCGGTTACCGTGAACTTCTTCGTCTCTTCATCGAAGCGCACCATGCGCACCGGCGTGCTGAAGCGCACCCATTTGCGCACGTCAGCCTTCTCAACGCGGCCTTTGATATAGTCCCAAAGCACGGCGCGCGGCGGATAGGAGGCGATCGGTTTTCCGAAATGCTCCTCGAAGGAATAATCGGCAAATTCCAGGCATTCCTTCGGGCCGTTCGACCACAGATAGCGATACATGCTGCCATGCACCGGCTCGCCATATTCATCGAGGCCCGTGCGCCAGGTATAGTTCCAAAGGCCGCCCCAATCCGCCTGCTTTTCAAAGCAGACGACTTCCGGGATATCAGCACCCTTCTTCGCGGCCGATTGAAAGGCCCTTAGCTGGGCAAGGCCCGAAGGGCCGGCACCGATAACGGCAACTCGTGTCATGTGGCATTCCCCTTCTCGATTATGTCGAAGTTCTTATCGCATGCAGTCGTTTCGCGCCGTGTCGGCATCAATCCGGAAAAATGCCGGGACTGGTCGGGGCGCCGTCGTCATATTTCGATAGCCAGTCGATCGTGGTCTGGCGGAAGCGCATCAGGCCCTTGTAGTCGATGAGCTCCGGCGGCAGGGTTTTCAGCACGCGCGGGAAGCGGCGCGCCCATTTCGGCACTGTCACCAGTTCATTCATGTTCATCAGATAGCAGCGGATGACGAAGAGAATGGCATTCGAGCGCGGCAGGCGCCACAGGCTTTGCAATTCTACGCGCAGGTGCACCTTCTCGCCGACATTCTCGGGCGTCACCGTTGTGCGATCCGGACCCCATTTCGGGTAGTTTTCGGGGCTGGTATCGAGGCGCGGATTGATTGTCATCGTCCAGTTGAACCGGCGCGTCGGCTTGCCCTGCTGCAGGTTCAAGAGGAATTTGAGCGCGCGGTCGAAGACGCCGATCTGGTGGGCGAGCGGCACCGGCCCATGCCATTCCATGAAATTCATGCCGATATCGAAATCAAGCGACCAGTCGGCCTGGGTTGTGACCATACCCGCATCCATCCAGAGATTGCCGTCACGCTGGTCGATGATGCAGAAATCACCCTGCGCCTGGCGGCTGATGTATTCGAAGGGTTCGTAAGGCAACGTGGACGCATCGCCGAAGGTGAAGGTGTCGTCTATGCCGAGCGGCCTATTGATCCAGCGCCATTGATCGCCATTCCTGGTGAGCGTGAAATGTTCGGGATAGCCGGCAGCCTGCTCTTCCATTAGCAGTTCCAACGTGTCCCATTGCGCCGTCATCATGTGCGGCAGCGCCTGATAGCGTAGGGGATCTTCCTTCAGCACCAGAGCCCGGTCATGCATCTCGGCGACATAATGCTCATCGACGTCGATGAGGTTTTCAAAGACCGTATTCTTCCTCCCCTTCACATGCGGTTCCATGTTGACCGAATACATGTATTCGTCGCGATCGAAGGGGAACGGAAAACGCCGGATATTTTCCGGACTGTTGCGGTAGGTAAAGTCGTCCCGAAACGTTTCCTGCTTGAAGGCGATTGCCATGCCCATTCTCCTGGATATCGGCCGAATGCTTAGAGGTCGAGATGCAGCGCGCTTCCCTCGAACCGGGAGACGCAGATCATCACCTTTCGGCCAGAGGCCTTTTCTTCATCGCTCAGATAGACGTCATTATGCAGAAGCTTGCCGTCGCAGACGGCAACAGCCGTCTCACACTGTCCGCAGGCGCCGCCGCGACAGAGGAAGGGCGCATCGATGCCGGCAGCCTCGATTGCTTCCAGCATGCTTTCGTGATGGCCGACGTGAACGGTCTTACCCGACCGCGTCAGCTTGATGGAAAAGGGCTTGCCAGGCTGCGACGACAGGAAGCGTTCGGAATGCAAGTTCTGTTCCGGCCAACCGGCCTCGATGCCCGTTTTCAATACGCCGTCGATCATGCCGGCCGGACCGCATACGTAGAGATGCGTGCCGAGCGGCTGACTTTCGAGCAGACGGGCGACGGGGATGAAATTGCGATCAGCGTCGCAATAGATCTTCACCCGCTGCGAGCCGTATTGCTCGACGAGCTCTCGGCAATAGGCGCCGCGATCGAGCGAACGCACGGCATAATGCAGCTCGAAATTCGCGCCCTCGCGCGAGAACTGCCGCATCATCGCGATGAAGGGCGTAATGCCAATGCCGCCGGCGATCAAAAGGTGCTTGCGCCCGCGCCAGTCCGGCTGAAAGAGATTGACGGGATAGCTGACCTTGAGCTCGTCACCCTCCCTCACTTTCTCATGCATGAAGGCGGAACCGCCACGCGAGTCCTCGACGCGCAGCACGCTGATCTCATAGGCCGAGCAATCATGCGGCGGCGACATCAGCGAATAGGCGTTGCGACGAACATGACCCTCATCGTTCATCGAGACGATGACATGGGCGCCACCGGAAAAATAAGGCATCGGCGCGCCATCGAGACGCTCGAAGCGGAAACGCTTGATACGATCGGCGACCGGCGTCACCTTCGCGACACGAACCGGAATTTCCGTACCACCGCTCACAGGAACAACTCCTCGGGATCAGGCGCAGTGCCGGGCTCTTCCGCATCGATGTTGACGCCCTGAAAGGCGCCGAGGCGGCGCGAATAGTGGTCGCGCACTAATAGCGGAAGCCCGCAATGGCTGCAGGTAAAGGGACTGTGCGTGACATCGTCGGTGATGCCCTTGCAGTGGACGCATTGCACGCGGCGAGCCAGCGAACCGCGATGCTCCGTGATGATCGAGGCATGATCCATGCCGTAGTCGAGCGCCACCATCATCGCCTGGCCGATAAAGCCCTCGGTGCCGGCGATATAGAGCCGCGTGCCCATATGCGCCGTTGCAAGGTAGCCCTTCAGGCGGAAAAGCAATGTCGCGATCGTCGGCGCCGTGAAGAACATATCGGCGCCGAGCACACGCAGGGCTTCATCATGACCCCTGCCTTGCGAGCCGCGCGCGACATAGAGGATTTCGCTGCGCGACAGGATGGTATCGTCAAGCCCGGTCGCCTGGTCGAGGAGAGCATTGGCCCCCTCGCCTTCCAGCGCGAACAGATGCCGCCGGGCATGCGGCTGGATGGAGAGGCCCTTGTAGACCGGTCGGCTCTTGATGCCTTCGACAAGCATGAGCGCCTCCTTAACCGATGGCCGTCCTCTTCTTCTTTTCAGGGTCGTCAAACGGCAGCGTATGGGCAATCGCGCTTGCGTTCAGGCTCTTGCCGCGTACTTCCAGCTTCGTGCCCTGCACGGCCTTGTCGACATCGAGGCGGGCGATCGCCATCGATTTCTTTGTCAGGGTCGAATAGCAGGGGCAGGTGATGACACCGACCTTTTTACCCTCGGCATAGACCTCGTCGCCGAGATCGGCCGGACCGTCCGCATCGATCAGCATACCGAAGATCTTGAAGCGTTCCTTGCCCTTGAGGCGCGCATGTTCTTCGGCGCCGCGGAAACCCGTCTTTCCCGGGCTGACCGTGAAGTCGAGGCCGAGCTCCCAAAGACTATCGCCGGGCGGCTGGTCCGCGAAGGGGTACATCTGCGAGTTATCGTAGGGATAGAAGAGCAAATAGCTTTCGACGCGCAGCATGTCGAGGACGCTGAAGCAGCAGGGGATGATCCCCATCTCCTCGCCTTCCACGACGATACGATCCCAGACCATCGGCGCATCCTGGCCGCGCACGAAGATCTCATAACCGCGCTCGCCGGTATAGCCCGTGCGCGAGATCATCACGGGCGCACCGAAGAGCGTCGTCTGCATGTGATGGAAGTATTTGAGATCTCGGATGCCAGGGACGTATTTGGCAAGGTAGTCAACAGCGATGGGACCCTGCAGCGACAGATCGTGCAGATCGTCGTCAAAGAGGACAGCGCAGTTGCGGCCGGCCGCCTGCTTGAGCACTTCCTCGTGGCCTGAGCCCGAACCATGCACCAGCATCCAGGAATTCGGACCGGTGCGGTAGACGATGCAGTCGTCGGTGAAGTAGCCGCGATCGTTGAGCATCGCGGCATAGACCGAGCGGCCGGGATAGATCTTCGACATGTCGCGGGTGGTGATATAGTCGAGCACGGC
Source organism: Martinezella dioscoreae (assembly GCF_009176305.1). Lineage (GTDB taxonomy): Bacteria > Pseudomonadota > Alphaproteobacteria > Rhizobiales > Rhizobiaceae > Rhizobium > Rhizobium dioscoreae. Next base: position 776,110 of record NZ_BLAJ01000004.1, read on the forward strand.
AATGGCGTGCGGTCCAACCAGATGCACTTTCTTGAGGCCGGAAACGTCCATGATGCCGGCCTTGGTGCGGATCGCGACATGCTCCTGCGACATGTCCTTCTCGTAGGTCCAGGCGGTTCCCATGCCGCTCCAATCCTCGAGTTTCGATCCGAGAGCACGGTGCCGGTCCGCCAAGGCGGAGAAACGCCATGATAATGCCATTTCGTTCCCTCTTTTTCTTCTATGGAATATTTATTTCCTGACTATAATCGTCTTTCGCGCCTTGGCAAGCCGATCCGGAGGGTTTTTCTTGGCCGTCCGGATGGTATTTCGCTCTCAAAACCTCGGCGGCTTCCGACCCGCGGCGCGATGGGCAGCGATGACGGTATTGGCCATCAGCATGGCGATCGTCATCGGTCCGACACCGCCCGGAACCGGCGTGATCGCGGCGGCGACTTCGGATGCTTCACCATAGGCGACATCGCCGACCAGCCGGCTCTTGCCCTCGCCGCGCTCGGGTGCATCGATCCGGTTGATGCCGACATCGATGACGGTGGCGCCGGGCTTGATCCAGTCGGCCTTGACCATCTCGGGACGGCCGACGGCTGCCACCAGAATATCGGCACCCTTTGCGACGGAGGAGAGATCCTTCGTGCGCGAATGCGCCGTCGTGACAGTCGCATTGGCGGAAAGCAGCAATTGCGCCATCGGCTTACCGAACAGGTTGGAGCGACCAATGACAACG
>NZ_BLAJ01000005.1 GCF_009176305.1 Martinezella dioscoreae
TTGCTTGTAGCCGGGGTGGGTTCAAGGATGAAGTGCGACTTGCGAATGATACCAATGGGTTGTCACTCGCAAGGAAGACGTGAGAGCATACCCGCCCCCACGTCGATGTGGATAACAGCGCTTATCCTTCAGCGTCGGCCCGATGCATCTCGGTAGCTTCCTCGCCATTATGGCTGGCTGAACTTCAATGGCCCGGCAGGCCCGTCATGCTTCCAAAGCCATGACGACGATCCAGGCTTGCCATCTGACACCCGGGATTTTCAGCAGCAGATTATCGATCCGCTCGCCGGTGCCCCGAACCGCGGCGCCGAACGGGCTCTTGCGAAACGGAATGGACGCGAGTGCAGCGAGCCCGAAGAATTCCAGATCGCACTTCGAGAAATATTTGCGCACGATCTCGAAATCCGATTTCAAAAGCGGATGCTCATCGACAGTACGAGCCTCTGGCGTCCGGTTGCGATAGAGATTGATCACGGGATTGTGGCCGAGCGGCTCGAAGAAGAAGGCTTTGCCGCCGGGTCGCAGCACGCGTCGGATCTCGCTCAGCGATTTATCCAGGACGAGGTGATGGAGGATGCCGCTGCCGAAAACGACGTCAAAGCTCGCTGACGGCAAATTCATATCCTCTGCATTATCGACCTGGAACGTCACGTTCTCGATTCCGCGGAGAGCCGCCGTGTTCGTGGCCTGCTGAATAGCGACATCCGAAATGTCGATCCCGGTAATCCACCTGGCGGAGTGTGCAAGACCAATGCTGCTCATGCCGTTTGAGCATCCGTATTCGAGCACGTCCTGTTCGGGACAGGCCGCCCTCACCAGCCGCCAATACGCATCCACGGCGGGCTTTACCGCGAAATAGAACGAGTCCTCCTTGCGCTCCTCCACTGCACCGAAGCGTTCATTATGAAAGTCGCGCTCACGCGCCAAACGTGCATCATACGTCATCCCGGTCCTCCCAACTTGACCTAATGCGTTGAAATGTTTGCGAAATCTATATTGCAAGGAGCATCAGACCGGTCGCGGCCCATGATGGATCCTTCATTTACGGAGAATACAAACTGAAACCAGATATCTCCGCCTACGCGAATTCGCAGTTCGGCGCTGTTTCCTACCAGAACATGATAAGCGCAGCGAACGAGCAACTTCCGCTGTAGACATAGGGCAGCCCGCCAGTTCGGCAATCACTACTTGATTATTCGCCACGAGAGAGCCCTCTCAGCGAGCAGTAGTCGGGATTTTCATCGCACGTTTGCACGAAGAAACCCGATCCCTGCCCTCCACGATAGGCACAATGTGGCAGGATCGGCTTCTCCGCGGAGCCACCCTCTTGGTGGCCGCCCAAAGATGAATGGCTGGCTGGATTCTGAAATCAGGCCGAACTCAGTTGGCAGAGCTTTGCTTGGGAGTTCCGGTCGACAGCGTGGCTGTTGTCGCCACAGGGGCCAGATACGTATCCAGAAGGCTTGCCATCTTGTTGTCGCGAATTTCAGCGGTCTTCTCACCCATCACCACGCCGACAACACGGCGGCCATTCTTCGTCGCCGAGGTCACGAGATTGTAGCCGGAGGCATCGGTATAGCCGGTCTTGATGCCGTCGGCTCCAGCGTAGCGATACATGAGGTTGTTGTGGCCGCGCAGCTTCATGCCACGGAACTTGATGCCGCGCATCGAGAAGAGCTTGAACTCCTCCGAGAAGTCACGCATCAGCGCTACGCCGAGGGTTGCCATGTCACGGGCCGTCGTGACCTGCTCCGGGTCCGGCAGGCCCGAAGGATTCTTGAACACCGTATTGCTCATGCCGAGCTGATGCGCCTTTGCAGTCATCATCTTGCCGAAATTATCCTCGGAACCGCCAAGCTGCTCGCCGATCACAACCGCTGCATCGTTGGCGGACAGCACGATGATGCCCTCGACAGCTTCGCGTACAGTGACCTTGCGGCCTGCGCCAATGGCGAATTTGAACGGTTCCTTGCTCTCGGCATTCTCCGACATGGTCAATTTCTGATCCCATTTCAGATGACCGGCATGCAGTGCTTCAAAAGCGAGATAGAGCGTCATCATCTTGGTGAGCGATGCCGGGAAATTCAGCTCGTTCTCGTTCGATGCCTCCAGCACCTGACCGCTATGAGCATCCACCACATAACTCGCCTGCCCGGCCTGCGCCAACGACGCTGCACCGAGGAGCGACGCGGTCGAAATTGCCGCGGCGAGCAGCATGGAGGTCTTCTTGAGCATGGTTTGTCTGCGTTTCCTGTGAGTGAAATCTGTGACGGGGCGCGGGCGATCGAAAGTGAATATTCGCCGCTTTTCGAAGGCGATGGATCGGGCAAATCTATGGCGGAAAAAAGAACGGCGCCATGAAAAAAAGGGTTATACGGCAATAACCCCCTGCTCTTTTCAATATTGGCTGGGCTGGATCACAAGCGGTTGATTGCGCCTGAATGAGTTACGATTTCGCGCCGCGAATAAGGATTATGCCGGCCTGATTGCAGCGATGAACGTGCCAAACACAGTGAGAATCGCGACGCTATTTAAGGCGTTCGGCCCGATGGCTCGCGCGCTTTGAGCGACTTGCCTCATCCCCAAAACCAGGACTTATTGACCTCGGCACGCGCTTCGGCGCGCGTCATGCCGATATCGCGAAGCTGATCGTCAGTAAGATCACGCAGGTCCCACCTCGTTTCACGCTTTTCGAGATAGACCAGAAACTTCGCCAGCGCTCTTCGCAAAATTCCACGCCTTCGCGGACCACGACCTGCGCCTGTCGCTATAGGCATCGGCCTATGGATGTCGGTGGTCATTTTCATGCTCCTCGGGGCTCGTATCAACATGACCTCAGAATGCACTGGCGTAAGCAATGAATGAAGCTTATGGTATTTATACAATCCATAAGGAATTCTTCTATTGCTCAATCTGGATCAACTGGCCGCCTTTGTCAGTGTCGTCGATCTCGGCAGTTTCACGGCTGCCGCCGATAAGGTCGGGCTGACGCAACCAGCCGTCAGCCTGCAGGTGAAGCTGCTGGAACAACGCCTCGGCGTGAAACTGATCGAGCGGGTGGGACGACGGGCGCAGCCCTCGCCGGCCGGACTTGATCTGCTGCCGCATGCGCGGCGCATCATCGAAGCCTGCTCTGTGGCGGAGGAGGCGATGACGCCCTTTCGTGAGGGATCGGTCGGCCGTGTGCGGATCGGCAGCGGCGGCACGGCATCAATTCATCTCTTGCCGCGCGCCATCGCCATGGCAAAGAAACGCATGCCTGATCTCGAGATCATCGTGCGCATTGGCAATATCGACGAGATTCTGGGGGATCTCGAAGCCAATGCGCTGGATCTCGCAGTGGTGGCCCTGCCCGCCGTCGGCCGTTCTCTCGAAGTCGAAGCATTCCATGAGGACGAGCTTTTGGCCGTCGCCCCCAAAGGGAGCCTAATGCCGGATGGCGGGCCGGATGTGGAATTCATGAAAGACAGGACTCTGTTGCTCTACGAAGGCGGCAACACACGCCGCGCGACAAACGAATGGTTCGAGGCAGGAGGCGTCCGCCCGGAACCGGCCATGGAGTTCGGTAGCGTCGAGGCCATCAAGGAGCTGGTCGCCGCGGGCCTCGGATGGTCCATCCTCCCGGACATGGCGCTGAGACGCGACAAGTCCGATCTTCTGGTGACGTCGCCGCTCAGGCCGAGACTGGTACGGCAGCTCGGGATAGTCCTGCGCCGGGACAAGCATCTCACCAAGGGCCTTCGCGAAATCATGAAATCGCTGCGTGAAATTCAGGCAATGGAACACGTGGTATGACTGCGGCGGGGCGCTCGTCGAACACCTAGCCGCGGCCAGATCGGTTATTGGAGCCGCTTGCGGCGCTCGATCTCCTCTTCGGACGGATTCGGCCCGACGAAGGAGCCGGTCTTTACCGGGCCATCCGGCTGATAGGTCGCAAAGATGACACCGTTAGAGGAAGACTGGGTGCGCAGCAGTTTCATTGCGGCAGGAACCGCTCCGCCGGCGAACAGCTTCTTGCCGCCGCCCAGCACGACCGGAAAGATCACCAGCTTGAATTCGTCGATCAGCCTGTGACGCAGCAGGGTCTGAATAAGGTCGCCACTGCCTTGAATGAGAAGGTCCGGTCCCCCGCCTGCTTTCAACTCCTTGATCGCCGCCACGACATCCTTGCCGAGTGACTGGCTTTTGTTCCATTTCAGCTCGGCATCCCCACGCGTTGCGACGTATTTGACAACGCTGTTGAATCGCTGGCCGATTGGATCGTCGTCGCCGACATAGGGCCAAAAAGCCGAGAAGATATCGTAGGTCTTGCGTCCGAGCAGCAGATCGAACGGCTTTTCGAACAGTTCGAAGAGCGCCTTACCAGTTTCCTCGTCGGCGTGAGGGAATACCCAGCCACCATACTCAAAACCGCCGGTCGGATCCTCGTCCGGACCGCCGGGTGCCTGCATGACGCCGTCGAGACTGATGAATGTTGCCGCTATGACTTTGCGCATGATATCCTCCTTTTCTGGCACGGTGCCCAGAGGACGTCTCATCGGTTTCGATCCCGACATGTCATCGATTATTTTTTAAACACGCAATCTAACGCTCGCGTTGGACTTGTGACCGATTGACTCTTGAACGCCGCCACGGAATCGGCAAAATTCATCCTATCAATATTTTCCTTGAGATACGAACCCGTCTGCGGGCCCGCCTCGTTTAATTATGCCTGGATAAAAGCGTGAGCAGCGATTCATCAAGAAGCGCCGCGAAGCCACTGGTTTCGCGTGCGCATGTCAATGCGGTCGGTTGGGGCCAGGGCCTGTCGACGATCGTCCGGATCACCCACATGACGCTGCGCCATCCCTGGCAGACAAGCTTCGCCATTGGGGCGACTTTTGTGGCTGCAACGTTGCAGCTGACGATTCCCCGCCTCTTGGGCCGTGCCGTCGATCAGACGCAGACGGCGGTTGCCGGCGGTGCCGCCGGCGAGATCGCGGAAAATGCGCTGCTGACGACTGCGTTGCTGCTGCTGGTTATCAGCATTCTGCGCGGCCTGTTCACGATGGTGCAGAACTACTATAGCGAAGCCGTCGGCCACCATATGGGCTATGAGCTTCGGCTCGCCTGCTATGAGAAGATCCAGCAGCTCTCCTTCAGCTTCCACGACAAGGCCCATTCTGGCGATCTCATCACAGTCGGCCTGCTCGATCTCGAAGGCGTGCGCATGTATTTCTCGACCGCGCTGGTGCGCATGGTGCTACTGACCATGCTGATCGGCGTCGGCGCCTATATGCTGCTGTCGACCGATGTCGCGCTCGGTCTCTTGGCCCTGAGCTTCGTGCCTTTCGTGGCGTGGCGCTCTTCCGTGACGCAGTTGCGGTTGCGTTCGACATGGCTCGATCTGCAGGAGCGCCTCTCGGTGCTGACGCGCGTGATGGAGGAAAATCTCGGTGGCATCCGCGTGGTGCGCGCCTTCGCCGCGCAGGCACACGAACTCATGAAGTTCGACCGGGCCTCGCACAATGCGCTTTCCCTTGCCCACAAGCGCGTCGGCATCCGCGTCATCAATACCAGCGCCATGAATCTCTCCTTCTTCGTGTCCATGGGTCTGGTGCTTTGGCTCGGCGGCCTGAAGGTCATCAATGGGGAGATCAGCGTCGGCACATTGGCCTCCTTCCTGACCTTCATGACCATCCTGCAGATGCCGGTGCGCCAGCTCGGCCTGATGGTGAATGCTTTCGCACGTGCCTCGACCTGCGGTTCGCGCCTGTTTGAGCTCCTCGATCTCGATATTCCCATCAAAGATGCGCCGGACGCCAAGCCGCTCGTCGTGACCGAAGGCACGCTCCGTTTTGAGAATGTCGACTTCAGCTATCCAGGTTCGGAAATGCGGCCGGTGCTGAAGAATATCTGTTTCGAGGCAAAGCGCGGGGAGACGGTCGGCATTGTTGGTCCGCCCGGCAGCGGCAAGTCCACCATTGCCCATCTCATTCCACGCTTTTACGACGTCACGGCCGGGCGGATCACGCTTGACGGCCAGGATATCCGCAAGGCGACGTTGCAATCGCTGCGGCAGAACGTTGCCGTCGTACAGCAGGATTCCTTCCTGTTCACGACCAGCATCGAGAACAACATCGCCTATGGCGACCCCTGGGCGAAGGAAACCCGCATAGAGCGCGCCGCAGAGTCGGCGCAGTTGCACAATTACATCCTCGGCCTGCCAGCCGGCTACACGACAATCGTTGGCGAGCGCGGCGTGTCGCTGTCCGGCGGGCAGCGTCAGCGCCTGACGATCGCCCGGACATTGATGCTGAAGCCGGCCGTGATGGTATTCGACGATTCCACCGCCGCGATTGACGCCGCGACGGAGCAGCGCATCCGCAGCGCTATGAAGCGTTTCGCCCGGGACCGAGTAACACTGATCGTCGCGCACAGGCTGAGTTCGCTGATGCATGCCGACCAGATCCTCTTCATCGAGGATGGCGCGATCGTCGAGCGCGGCACGCACGAGCAGCTCCTGGCCGCAGGTGGGCGGTACAAGGCGCTCTACGATCTGCAGGTTCGCCCTGAGGATGATGTCGTCAAGACGTCGGGCGGCACGCTCGAAAGGGCGAAAAGGGAGGTATGACAATGTCGGAAACCATCGAAACCGAGCGCAACGATGTGCGCGAGGATGGTCGTCGCCCTCCCCGTGCCGTGGTCGGGTCCCATCGCGTCGAAGAGGAGATATTCGGCAAGGTCTTCGACAGCAAGATCATCCGCCGCATCTGGGCCTTCGTCAGCCCCTATCGGCGGCAGATCTACATCTCCGTTGCGGCCGTTCTACTCTTCACCGCATCGCAAATCGTCATACCGCTCGTCATCCGCCATGCGATCGACAGTGCGATGGCGCCCGGAGCCATAGATTATTCTGCACTCTGGTTGTCTCTGGGAGTTTTCACGGCGGCCATCCTCGTCAATTACGGAGCAAGCTATGTGCAGGAAACCTATGTCGGCCAGGTCGCCGAGGAAGTGCTGTTCGACATTCGCCGGGCGATGTTTGCGCATCTGCAGCGCGTCTCGCTATCCTTCATGGACAAAACGGAAGTCGGTCGCCTGATGTCGCGCCTGCAGGGCGACGTTAATTCCATGCAGGAATTCCTTGAAACTTCAGTGCTTTCCGTCGGCGACATAGCCCTGCTCTTCGGCATCGTCATCGTCATGCTATCGCTGGATTTCCGGCTCGGCCTGCTAACGCTTTCCGTCATGCCGATCCTTTTCATCGTGCGGCTGTTCTGGCTGCCGAAGGCGCGTGTCGCCTTCATGAACGCGCATGAAACCAACTCCGTTACCAATGGTGCACTGGCGGAAGCGATCCATGGGGTGCGCGCCGTCCAGGGCATGCATCGGCAGAGCGTGAACTTCTCGCTTTTCGACGACAAGGCCCATGCGAACCTTCAGACGCACCTCACGGCGGCCCGCTATGCCCAGGTCATGGTGCCGATCGTCGACACGCTGACTGGCATGGCCATGGCGATCGTCATCATCGTCGGCGGCTCGATGGTGCTGAACCACAAGCTCGATGTCGGCATCATGGTCGCCTTCCTGTTCTACATTCAGCGCTTCTTCGACCCGATCCGTTCGCTGACCATGCAATATTCGGTCATGCAGCGCGCCATGGCGTCCGGCCAGCGGCTGACCGAGGTGCTCGACGTTCCAGTCGACATCAAGGATGCGCCCGATGCGATCGAGCTGTCGCCGGATATGGACGGCTCGGTGGAATTCCGCGATGTGATCTTCGGCTACAATCCGAAGCACCCTGTGCTGAAGAATGTCAGCTTTAGGGTCAACCCGGGAGAAACGGTGGCTCTGATCGGGCCGACGGGCTCGGGCAAGTCGAGCTCGATGGCGCTCATCCATCGCTTCTATGATGTGCAGCATGGTCAGGTATTGGTCGGCGGCCATGACGTGCGCTCCCTTACACAGGATTCGCTCGGACGCCAGATCGCCATGGTGCTACAGGAGCCGTTCCTCTTCACCGGCACGGTGCTGGAGAACATCCGCTACAACAAGACGGAGGCGACGCGCGAAGAGGTCATCGAGGCCGCTAAAGCGGTCGGCGCGCATGAGTTCATCATGCGCCTTCCGGATGGCTACGACTCCGTTCTCGGCGAGCGTGGCGGCGGTCTTTCACTCGGCCAGCGCCAGCTCGTCAGCTTCGCCCGTGCCCTTGTTGCCGACGCCAAGATCCTCGTGCTCGACGAAGCGACGGCGAATATCGACAGCTACACCGAAATGCTGATCCAGAAAGCGTTGGTGAAGCTGCTCGAAGGCCGCACCGGTCTCGTCATCGCCCATCGTCTGGCCACCATCCGCGAGGCGGACCGCATTATCGTGCTTCAAAACGGGCAGTTGCTTGAGAGCGGCAACCACAATCAGCTGATGGCGAACGGCAAGCTTTACTCGAAGCTCTATAACCTCAATTATGCGTCCTTCGACGATATTCCGGAGGAGGAAGTCTCCGCTTCGGTACCGGTGGAGTCGCGAACCTAAAGCAATTCCCGGAAAAGTGCGTAGCGATTTTCGTGAAGAATTGCGTGGAAACAATGAGGTAGAGCAGTTCAAAGACTCCATGAAGAGCTGAACTGCTCCAGACATGCCACACAAGACTGTGAGGACATAATCAATAATGGCCGACAGTATTCTGGTTCTCTACGGTTCCTACCGCTCGGATCGCGTCGGCATCCGGCTCGCGAATTTTATCGTAGCAGGCCTGATTGAGCGTGGAAACGACGTGGAGCTCATCGACGCAAAAGCTGTCGGCCTGCCGATGCTCGATCGAATGTATAAGGAATATCCCAAAGGATCTGCTCCTCCGGCAATGGAGAGGCTTGCCGCAAAAATTCGAGGCGCCGATGCCTTCGTTTTCGTCACCGGCGAATACAATTGGGGTATGCAGCCCGGCCTGAAGAACCTGACCGATCATTATCTGGAAGAATGGTTCTGGCGCCCGGCGGCGATTGCCAGCTACTCCGGCGGCCGCCTCTCCGGCGCACATGCGGCGCCTGCCTGGCATGGCACTCTTTCAGAGATGGGAATGGTCGTCATCTCAAGCACGCTTGCCGTCGCCAACATATCGGCAGCATTGGACGCTGACGGCAAACCCACCGGGAGCGGAGGGGATGCCCTTGCGAAAGCGTTTCCCCGTTTTGCCGACGATCTCGCCTGGTGGACCGAGGCGGCAAAACACCAGCGTGCCCGTAAGGCGCCTCCGTACTGAAAACCCGCGGCCTGGCCACAGCTAGGCGCATTTCGCTCATTCCCATCTAGCCTCGCGCTCCAGCAGATTGAGTTCCTGCTTCGAGCAAATCTAGCTTCGCGATAGTAACTTGCATCATGATAGTTACTCATGCTATCTGCCTCGCCCATGCAGAGAACCAGCTTCAGCAATTTCAAATGCCCCGCCGCCCGTGCGCTTGAAAGCGTAGGCGACTGGTGGAGCATCCTGATCCTGCGTGATGCGCTGCAGGGATTGCGCCGGTTCGACGAATTCCAGAAAAATCTCGGCGTTGCACCGAACATCCTGACGCGGCGCCTCAAGCATCTCACAGACGAAGGTCTGTTCGAGCGGCGACTCTATCAAGAGCGGCCGCCGCGCTACGAATATGTGCTGACCGAGAAGGGCCGGGATTTCTTCCCCGTGCTGATGGCGCTCTTCACCTGGGGCAATCGGCACTTGCCTACCGAAGAAGTCGCAATGCGCCTCGTCGACGCCAATACCGGTGAGGATCGCGACCCGCTTCTCATCGACCGCGTCACCGGCCGCGCCTTTCAGCCCGAAGACACGATGCTCGTGCCCGGTCCTGCGGCCGATGACACCGTTCATGAACGCATAGCCCAGATGAAAGCATGGTTTCTGGGCTTCGACGCCTGACATAATAGGAGCAAGACATGGATCATATCGTCGTCACCGGCATGGGGCTGGTTTCTCCCCTGGGCGTGGGTGTGAATGCAAGCTGGAAACGGCTGGTCGAGGGCCGCTCCGGCCTCCGACAGCTGCCTGAGGAGATGGTCGGCGATCTCTCGGCCAAGGTCGGCGGCGTCGTTCCCGATATCGCTCAAGATCCAGAGGCTGGCTTCGATGCCGATCGCTATGTGCCGGTCAAAGACCAGAAGAAGATGGATCGCTTCATCCTGTTCGCCATGGCTGCAGCCGAAGAAGCGATTCTCCAATCGGGCTGGCAACCGACGGATATCTACGCTCTGGAGCGGACTGCGACGGTGATCGCATCGGGCGTCGGTGGCTTTCCCGCCATCGCTGATGCGGTTCGCACGGCGGAAACGAAAGGCGTGCGGCGTTTGTCACCCTTCACCATCCCCTCCTTCCTCGTCAACCTCGCCGCTGGCCAGGTGAGTATCCGCTATGGCTTCAAGGGGCCGCTCGGTGCGCCAGTCACCGCCTGTGCGGCCAGCGTGCAGGCGATCGGCGATGCCGCGCGGCTGATCCGCTCCGGAGAGGCCGATGTCGCCATCTGCGGCGGTGCCGAAGCCTGCATCGACAAAGTGAGCCTTGGCGGCTTCGCTGCAGCGCGTGCTCTCTCGACCGGCTTCAGCAACCGTCCGGAAGAAGCCTCCCGCCCCTTCGACAGCGGGCGTGACGGCTTCGTCATGGGTGAAGGTGCCGGCATGCTTGTCATCGAGACCCTGGAGCATGCCCTTGCGCGTGGCGCCACGCCGCTGGCCGAGCTTGTCGGTTATGGCACTGCCGCCGATGCCTATCACATGACGGCAGGGCCGGAAGATGGCGATGGTGCGCGCCGGGCCATGCTTGCAGCACTTTCCCAGGCTCGCATTTCGCCGTCCGAGGTCAAGCATCTGAATGCGCATGCGACATCGACCCAGGTCGGCGACCGAGGCGAGATGGAAGCCATCAAAACCGTCTTCGGCCGCGACGGCGCGATCGCCGTCAGTGGCACGAAAGCCGCGACCGGCCATCTTTTGGGTGCGGCCGGCGGCATGGAAGCGATCTTCACGATTATGGCTCTGCGAGACCAGATAGCGCCGCCGACCCGTAATCTACAGGATCCGGATCCGGCGGCGGAAGGCATCGACATCGTCGGTGGCGCCGCGCGACCGATGGCCATGGACTATGCGATCTCCAATGGTTTCGGCTTTGGCGGCGTCAACGCCAGCGCCCTCTTCCGCCGCTGGCAGTAATCGCTTCTGCTTGAGATCAAAGCGCGCTAAGCTCTTCTCACATGGCTGAGGATGCACATGCGCGCTTTTTCTTTCGCCGTTTTTCTCTGCTGCTTTGCCTTTATGCCGGTCGCTTACGCGGAAGATCCGGTGCAAACGGCACAGAGCCTCATTGAGCAACAAATCGAGGCTTTTCTGCAGGATGATGCGGCGACCGCCTATTCCTTCGCCGCACCCGGCATCAAGGCGCTCTTCCCGGATAAGGACAGCTTCTTCGCCATGGTGAGGAAGAACTATCTGCCGGTCTACCATCCGGGCAACTACGCCTTCGGCAAGAGCCGAGCGATCGACAACGGTGCCGTCGTCTATCAGGAGGTGCTGATCACCGGCACCGATGACAAGGACTGGACAGCGATCTATCAGATAACCCGCCAGCCCGACGGCAGCTATAAGATCAACGGCGTGCAAATTCTTGCCAAAACGGCGAGCGAGGGCATCTGAGGCATATTGCTCGCCCCCAAACGCAAACAGCGCGTCTCAAAGGAGAGACGCGCTGTCATAGGGCTTGGGCCGGATCTTATTAACCGCGAATTCTAAGCGGATTTCCTGCAGACGTATTGCCGTCGAATTCCGGCCGTGGCTGCGGAATGACGACCGTTGAAGCCGGCATAGGCGTATTCGTGTACGTGGTCTCGCCGTTCGGAAGTGGTCCTGAAATTGCCATGTCCGTAGGCGCGGGCGTCGGGATCGGAACTGCAGTTGGGATAACGATGGCGCTCTGCGGCATGGTCACCATCGGGTTCGAGACCGGCGTAAATGCCGCAACGGCAGACGTCGTGGACGCCGGCTGCGTTTCCGGCAGGACGAACGGAGATTGCGGCGCGCCCTGCGTGGGCACATAATTCATCGCAACCTCGTAAGCCGGAAGCGGCGCAGGCGTCTGCAACTCGCCATCGCGACCACGCTTCTCATAGAACGCGTTGCCGCCGGCATAAGCGACGTAGTGCATATTATCGTACGGGAATCTCAGGCCCTCAGTATGAAAGAACATGGCGTCCTTTACTTGAGGATGCCGTTCGCCGCGCAAGATCTTCGAGGCGGCGACTTCAAGATCGGGCTTCGCCTGATCCTTGACTTCCCTGGTCATCACGCCTGGCGCGAACTGCTTTTCCTGGGCAACGACGCCGCAGATCGTGGGCGGATAGGCCCCGGAGGTCAGCCTGTTCATCACGACCGTACCGACTGCCATGTAACCACTCGGGTCGGACCGCTCCGATTCGAAGTACATTGCACGTTCGAGACAGTCCTTGTCCTTCATCGTGTAATTATAGGTAACCTTCGCGCCACGAATGGGCTTGGTGGTATTGCTGGGGGTAGCTGTTGTCTTCTGCGTCGTCGTGCAGCTGGTAGCGGCTAGGCCGACAACCAATAGTCCCGAAAGACATGCCCCGAATTTGCGTTGCGCCCTCAACGGCAAGTGCCTCCTATTTTCGGTAGTACAGCCCTTATCGATTAAGAGAATGCGTTTTAGCCGGATTTTTTCAAAATTCCAAGCAGCCACGCAATCAAATCAGCCAATGACGTTTTTCAAAGGCGGATGGACCGTTTATTCCGATTCGCTATTTTTCCCAATGCTTTATTGTCGTCGAGCTCACTTTGAAACATGGCCGGAAACGGAAATTGCCCAAGGCAAGCCCGTTCCAGCCGACTCAAAATGATGTTTGTTAAGGATAGCAATCAATCGATAATAAATGATTTACCAACAGAGCAAGCTCCATGCGCCAGCCGACCTCGACGAGGATTCGCCCCGGCGCGAAACAATAAAACGACCAATTGCCACGTATGGCCGAAGGTGGTTTCCAGATCTCGCAGCCGCTCGATTTCGCCCGTTCGAACAACAGATCGACGGCTTCTCGAGAGGGCTGCATGAAGCCGATATGATAGGTATTGCAACCGACGGAAACGCCATCGGCGCCGCCGAACTTCTCGACAGGCCGACTGATGACAAGTTCAAGCCCGGCATCATCGCGAAGGATGGCAAGGCCATTTGCGCCCCGCGTTTCCACCTCCGTCAGGCCAAAAACGGAAATAAAGAAATCCCGCGTCGCGGCGACATCGGGAACATGCAGATCCAGGTGGTTCAGTCTCATGACAGCTCCAAAAGGCTTTCCCGCGGAGACATGTCGGTCGATCCGGCCCACGCCAACGCGGGACACTCGACCACAATGGTCAAGTTCCGCGTCGCGGGCTCTCATCGCCAGTGGCAAGGAGCAGTGCTTCCAGACTGGAAGGGGTTGGGCCTACCGAAACCAACCCTGCCTTTTTCGACAGGCTTCTGTTAGCGCGAAATCGCCAGAGGAGCAAGATCGCGTGGCGCATCCTCAGCGTAGCTGGATCACGCCGGTTCGAGATCGCCCCTCGCCCAGTTCTCCATCGTTTCAGCCATGAAATCGGCAAAGCGGCCTTCGGCGATCGACTGGCGGATGCCCTGCATCAGTTCCTGATAGTAGGCAAGATTGTGCCAGGAGAGCAGCATGCCGCCGAGCGCCTCGTTGGCGCGCACGAGGTGATGCAGGTAGGCGCGGGAATAATCGCGCGAGGCCGGGCAGCTCGACTGCTCATCGAGCGGGCGCATGTCTTCGGCATGGCGGGCATTGCGGATATTGACCTTGCCGCGACGGGTAAAGGCCAGTCCGTGACGGCCCGAGCGGGTCGGCATTACGCAATCGAACATATCGACGCCGCGAGCGACGGATTTGAGGATGTCGTCCGGTGTGCCGACGCCCATCAGGTAGCGCGGCTTTTCCGCCGGCAGCTCGGGAAGCGTGATCTCAAGCATGCGCAGCATGACTTCCTGCGGCTCGCCGACGGCAAGGCCACCGACCGCATAGCCCTTCAGATCCATGCCGCTCAGCGCCTGAGCCGAGCGGACGCGAAGCTCGGGAACGTCGCCGCCCTGGACGATACCGAACATCGCCTTGCCGGGCTGGTTGCCGAAGGCGACCTTGCAGCGCTCCGCCCAGCGCAGCGACATTTCCATGGCGCGCTCGATCTCTTTCGGCGTTGCCGGCAAGGCGACGCATTCGTCGAGCTGCATCTGGATATCGGAATCGAGCAGGCCCTGGATCTCGATCGACCGCTCGGGCGACATATGATGCAGGCTGCCGTCGACATGCGACTTGAAGGTAACGCCCTGCTCATCCAGCTTGCGCAGACCGGAGAGCGACATCACCTGGAAACCGCCGGAATCGGTGAGGATCGGATGCGGCCAGCGGATCAGCTCGTGCAAGCCGCCAAGGCGGGCGACGCGCTCGGCTGTCGGACGCAGCATCAGATGATAGGTATTGCCGAGAATGATATCGGCGCCGCTTTCGCGCACCTGGTCGAGATACATCGCCTTGACGGTGCCGACCGTGCCGACGGGCATGAATGCCGGCGTGCGGATCGTGCCGCGCGGCATGGAAACTTCGCCGAGGCGCGCGCCGCCGTCGGTCTTCTTCAATTGAAACTGAAAGCTCTCGCTCATCTCGTCCTAGTCTTTCCGGTAGAGCAGGCTGCCATCGCCATAGGAATAGAAGCGATAGCCCGTCTCGATAGCATGTGTATAGGCCGCGCGCATCGTATCGAGGCCGGCAAAGGCCGATACGAGCATGAACAAGGTCGAGCGCGGCAGGTGGAAATTGGTCATCAGCATGTCGACGGCTTTGAAGCGATAGCCGGGCGTGATGAATATGCCGGTGGCGCCTTGCCAAGGCTGGATGGTTCCATCGTCGGCGGTGGCGCTTTCGATCAGTCGCAGCGAGGTGGTGCCGACACAGACGATGCGCCCGCCCCGCGCCTTGACGGCGTTAAGCTTCCCAGCGGTAGCGGCATCCACATAGCCGATCTCGAAATGCATCTTATGATCGTCGGTATCGTCCGCCTTGACAGGCAGAAAGGTGCCGGCTCCGACATGAAGCGTCACGAAATGCCGCTCGACATCGATGGCGTCGAGTGCGGCAAACAGGGACGGCGTGAAATGGAGGCCGGCGGTCGGTGCGGCGACGGCGCCCTCTTCGCGCGCATAGATCGTCTGGTAATCGGCGCGATCGCGCTCATCTTCCGGGCGCTTCGCTGCGATATAGGGTGGCAGCGGAATATGCCCGACCGCGGCGATCGCCTCGTCCAGCGCTGGACCGGACAGATCGAACCGCAGGGTAATCTCGCCGCCCTCGCCCTTCTCGTCGACGGTCGCATCGAGCGAGCCGAGCGCGCAGACATTCTCGCCATGACCGAACTGGATGCGGTCACCGATCTTGATACGTTTTCCGGGCTTTGCAAAAGCCTTCCAGCGATCGGGCGCGGCGCGCATATGCAAGGTGGCCGAGACCTGCTGGCCAGGCGCGCCTTCGCGATGACGAATGCCTTCCAGCTGCGCCGGTATCACCTTTGTATCGTTGAAGACCATGGCATCGCCGGGGCGCAGGAAAGATGGCAGATCCCGCACCTTATGGTCGCTCAGCGTGTTGGCACCATCGTTTGGATCGACGACGAGCAGGCGCGCGCTATCGCGCGGCTCGGCGGGCCTGAGCGCGATACGCTCCTCCGGCAGATCGAAATCGAAAAGGTCAACACGCATTCAATTGATCCAGGCAGTTCATTCAGGCAAAGCGAAACCCGCCCCTCACGCTAGCGGCGCAAGAGGCGGGTTTCAGGAATAATCACGATCAGACGTCGGCGGCAACCCGCGCGGATACGATCGAATCCGGATCCTTTACCGGCTCACCGCGCTTGATCTGGTCGACGAATTCCATGCCGGAGATGACCTGACCCCAGACGGAGTACTGCTTGTTCAGCCACGGAGCGTCCGTAAAGCAGATGAAGAACTGCGAGTTGGCCGAGTTCGGGTTCTGCGAACGGGCCATCGAGCACGTTCCGCGAACGTGCGGCGTTGCGGAGAATTCAGCCTTCAGGTCGGGCTTGGACGAACCACCGGTGCCGGCACGAGCGGTGTTGCCGCCAACCTTGCCATGCTCGACATCACCGGTCTGAGCCATGAAGCCATCGATGACGCGATGGAAGACGACGCCATCATACGCCTTTTCGCGCGCAAGTTCCTTGATGCGGGCGACATGCTCGGGAGCAACCTGCGGCAGAAGCTGAATGACAACCTGGCCCTTGGTGGTTTCCAGGATGAGGGTGTTTTCTGGATCCTTGATCTCAGCCATGTTCGTTTCCTTGTTCTCTCTGTTTGCGCACGATCGTAACCAGATCATGCAGCTTGGCCTTGGCGCGATCTCATCCAAAAGCCGCGCCGCGCGCCTTTTGGAATCACGCCCGTGAAATCACTTCTTGGTGACAGTAACCTTGATCATCTTGTCGGGGTTGGTCACTTCGCCGTTCTGGCCTTCGCCGCGCTTGATCTTGTCGACGAGCTCCATGCCCGAGATGACCTTGCCGACGACCGTGTACTGGCCGTTCAGGAAATCGCCATTGGCGAACATGATGAAGAACTGCGAATTGGCAGAATTCGGGTCCTGGGCGCGCGCCATGCCGACGGTGCCGCGCGTGAACGGAACCTTGGAGAATTCTGCCGGAAGGTTCGGCAGATCGGAACCGCCGGTGCCGGCCTTGTTCGGATCATACCCCTTGGAGGCATTGCCGTACTGGACGTCGCCCGTCTGGGCCATGAAGCCATCGATGACGCGATGGAAGACGACGTTGTCGTAGGCGCCCTTCTTCGCCAGCGCTTCGATCTGCGCGACATGCTTCGGAGCAACTTCCGGCATCAACTGGATGACCACCGGGCCGTCCTTGAGCTGGATGGTCAAAAGATCTGCGGCTGCGGCCGAGAACGCGCTGCCTGCGAAGGCGGCAAGGCTCAGGAATCCTGCCAATGCAATATGAAAGAGTTTCATGGATGCTCCGTTCGGGATTGTATTTCGGCTCAGCTGTTGCCGCTGGCCTTATTTTTGAGTTTGCCGTTCAGCGCTTCCAGAACCGCTGAGGGCACGAAGGCGCTGACATCGCCACCCATGGATGCGATCTGCCGCACCAATGTGGCGGTTATAGGCCGAGAGGCCGTACCGGCTGGCAGAAACAGCGTCTGGATATCCGGCGCCATCTGCCTGTTCATGCCAGCCATCTGCATTTCATAATCGAGATCGGTGCCATCGCGCAGGCCACGCACCAGCAAGGTCGCGCCATGGGCGCGGGCGGCATCGACGACCAGATTGTCGAAAGCGACAACGGAAATATCGCCCGCCTTTTGCGGCAGAGCCTCACCGAGCGATCTGCGGATGAGCTCCGCCCGCTCCTCGAAGGAGAAAAGCGGCTTCTTGCCGGGGTGAATGCCAATCGCGACGATCACCTTGGCGGCGACGTTCAACGCCTGCACGAGGACATCCAGATGTCCGTTGGTCATCGGGTCGAAGGACCCAGGATAGAAGGCTGTCGTCATTACCAAGCCGGCTCGTTGTTTCGACGCCTTTTGTCATGGATGAGGCCATATCGCAAGTGATTTGCAACCCAGCGGCCGCCTCTGAACTGCAGATGAACGCGCCGTTCAAGCCAGTTTCAGCTCGACAATGCTTTACTGACATCAACATCGAAACGGGCCTGCTTCAATGGCTCGCCGATCTCGATTTCAGGGACATCATGCCATGCTCGTCTTCATCATCGCAGGCGCCATCATCGGTTCATTTTTCGTCGAATACCTCGTTCATCTTTTCGCCGACAATTATGAGATCGAATGGGATTCCGCCTCGGAAAGCGGCAAGGACATCGATTTTGCCCAAGAAATCGCCACTGCTATGCGCAGGACGCATCGCGAATCTGAACGCCAGATGAACAAGGCATTCAAGGTCGCTTCAGACGCGCATTGCTAGATAGCTCTCAATATCGGCGGAACCATTTGGGAAACGCCGCGTTAACAGTCCGAAACTCAGATCGCATATTGCGGCAAGAAGGAAGAAGAGTATGCCCGACAAGATCACCCTCATTAACGTTGTTTGGATGGCCATGATTTCGGGAATGCTCGCAGCAACCGTTGCGCTTTACGATCAGAAACCCGACCAGTCGAAGATCTACGGTCCCTTTGCTTCGGCTCGTCCCTTCGTTGCCTCGAGCCAGTACTAAGGGATCTGAACGCTAGTCCCACCAAAGGAGGGAGCGATCATGTTCACAATTTTGACGCTGCTTACACTTTTCATCAGCATCATGTTTGTCGTGTCAGTCGCATCCACCATTTCGGCGCTTCATCGCGAAAGCGAAGAGAGCAAGAGGCTGCATAAGCGTCACAAGACGCTCTGATCTCCGCGTACCGAGCATCTCTCCCCGCCATATGCTCGGATGGACCCTGAACCGGACGCTTTCCCCGCCAGCGTCCGGTTTTTTATTGCCATTATGGTCCCGGCGCTTTCCCTTCAGGCCGTGCCGCCAAGACGCAAAAGCATGATTTTGCAAGAGGCGCGCCAGCCTCTTCAATCATGCTATGGTGATCGCGGTTCATCGAGGGATCAAGATGCGCATTGTTCTGACAGGCAGCTCCGGGCGACTTGGCCGGGCGATCTTTAATGCGCTGGCGCCAAGCCATTGGGTGATCGGCATCGATCGTTCACCGTTTTCGACGACGCATCTCCTCGGAGATTTTACCGATGCGGCGTTGCTGCGCCAGGCGCTGACGGGTGCGAATGCAGTCATCCATTGCGCGGCCCTGCATGCCCCTCATGTCGGCGCGGTTTCCGACGATGAATTTCGCCGCATCAATGTGGACGGAACACGGCAGCTTGCGGAAGCGGCACTGGCTGCCGGCGTTAAGAGACTGGTGTTTACCAGCACGACCGCCCTTTATGGTCGCGCCGTTGCTCCCGGTCATTGCACATGGGTCGATGAAGACACCGTACCGCAGCCGAAAAGCATCTATCACCGCACGAAACTGGAAGCGGAGCAGATCCTTAAAGGGATGACTGGCCCGGATTTGCAGGTCCGCGTTTTACGCATGTCTCGAAGTTTTCCAGAAACAGCCAATGTAATGGCTGTTCATCGCCTGCATCGCGGTGTCGATATCCGCGATGTCGCGGATGCCCATGTCGCGGCGCTGACGAATGGCGGCAAAGATTTTCAACGACATATTGTTTCCGCCGGCACGTTGTTCAAACCGGAAGATTGCGAGGCGCTCGCGGTGGACGCCGCCTCCATCATCCAGCTGCGCGCGCCCGGCCTTGCCGCCAAATTTGCACAGCGAAACTGGTCGCTGCCTGACAGAATTGATCGCATCTACGCATCGAAATCTGCGGGCGCGGTCCTCGGCTGGCATTTCCGCTTTGGCTATGATGAGGTTTTCGCGCAGCTGGATCGGGAGAGCCTCGAGGTTCTGCCGCCTTTTTCGCAAAACTACGAACGCCCGGAATAACGGGTTGGGAAATGGCCGCCAGATCCGGGCAGGCCATGCTCCAAATGACAATCGCATGAGCCTGCTGCCAAGCTCATGCGATTGAAAACCTTCAGCTTCCAGATGGCCGATCGAGCAACCGCTGGTCTCTTCGAGCGGGCACAGCGAAGACTATTCTTCGCTGCCACCCTCGCTACCGGCATCTCCTGCTTCACCGGCAGCAGCATCGTCTTCGGCTGCCGAAGCATCGTCCTCATCGCCTTCCGGCTCGCTGATACGCTCGACGGATACGACCTTCTCGTCCTTGGCTGTCGAGAAGATGGTGACGCCCTTGGTGGCGCGGCTGGCGATGCGGATGCCGCCGACGGGGACGCGGATCAGCTGACCGCCATCCGAGACAAGCATGATCTGATCGCCGTCCTCGACCGGGAAGGCAGCAACAAGCTCGCCGATCTCGCCCGTCTTCGACGTGTCGGTGGCGCGAATACCCTTGCCGCCGCGACCGGAGATACGGAAATCGTAGGAAGACGAACGCTTGCCGAAACCCTTCTCCGAAACGGTCAGAACAAACTGCTCAAGCGCCTTGAGCTCCTCGTAGCGCTCATCGCTGAGCTGTCCCTCTTCGGTGACTTCTTCGCCGACCAGCGCAATCTCCTCGTCATCGCCCGTTGCGGAGCGGCGCTCGCTGACGGAGCGTTTGAGATAGGCCGCGCGCTCCCACGGCTCGGCATCCACGTGGCGGACGATCGTCATCGAGATGATGCGATCGCCGGATGCAAGGCTGATGCCGCGAACGCCGATGGAGTTGCGGCCGGCAAAGACGCGCACATCCGAAACCGAGAAGCGGATGCACTGGCCGAGCGCCGTCGTCATAAGCACGTCGTCGTGTTCAGTGCAGGTCTCGACGGAGAGGATTTCATCACCCTCTTCCTCGAGCTTCATGGCGATTTTGCCGTTGCGATTGACCTGCACGAAATCCGACAGCTTGTTGCGGCGCACGGTTCCGCGCGTCGTCGTGAACATGACGTCGAGATTGTCCCAGCTGTCTTCATCTTCCGGCAGAGGCATGATCGTGGTGATGCGTTCGCCGGGTTCCAACGGCAGCATGTTGATCAGTGCCTTGCCGCGCGATGTCGGCGTGCCGATCGGCAGACGCCAGACCTTTTCCTTGTAGACGATACCGCGGGACGAGAAGAACAGGACCGGCGTATGCGTATTGAGAACGAATAGCCGGGTAACGAAATCCTCGTCGCGGGTGGTCATTCCGGAGCGGCCCTTGCCGCCGCGGCGCTGCGCACGATAGGTGGTCAGCGGCACGCGCTTGATGTAGCCGAGATGGGAAACGGTGACGACCATGTCCTCGCGGGCGATCAGATCCTCGTCGTCCATCTCGAGGCCGCCATCGACGATCTCGGTGCGGCGCGGCGTCCCAAATTCGTCGCGAACCGCGGCAAGCTCTTCTTTTACAATGGTTTGGATGCGGGCGCGCGACGAGAGAATATCAAGGTAGTCCTTGATCTCGGCGCCGATCTGATTGAGTTCCTCATCGATCTCGTCACGGCCGAGAGCGGTTAGGCGCGCCAGACGCAGCTCGAGAATGGCGCGCGCCTGCTCTTCCGAGAGGTTGTAGGTGCCGTCCTCGTTGATGCGATGACGGGGGTCATCAATTAGCCGGATAAGCGATTCGACGTCCGCTGCATTCCAGCGGCGCGTCATCAGCTCTTCACGGGCCGATTGCGGATCGGGCGCTTGCCGAATGACGCGGATGACTTCGTCGATATTAGCGACGGCAATGGCCAGACCGACCAAGACGTGGGCGCGATCGCGCGCCTTGCGTAGCAGATACTTGGTGCGGCGGCTGATGACTTCCTCACGGAACGCCACGAAAGCGCGCAGCATGTCCATCAGGTTCATCTGCTCCGGCTTGCCGCCGTTCAGCGCCACCATGTTGCAGCCGAAGGAGGTCTGCAACGGCGTATAGCGATAAAGCTGGTTCAGGATGACGTCGGCATTGGCGTCGCGCTTCAGCTCGACGACAACGCGATAGCCCTGGCGGTCGGATTCGTCGCGCAGATCCGAGATGCCTTCGATGCGCTTCTCGCGCACGAGTTCGGCCATCTTCTCGATCATCGATGCCTTGTTCACCTGGTAGGGAATCTCGGTGATGATGATCTGCTCGCGATCGCCACGCATCGGCTCGATAGTCGCGACACCGCGCATGACAACCGAGCCGCGCCCCGTCTCATAGGCGGAGCGGATGCCGGCGCGGCCGAGAATTTTCGCACCGGTCGGGAAATCCGGACCGGGGATGATCTCCATCATCTCCGGCAGCTCGATTGCCGGATTATCGATCAGCGCGATACAGCCATTGATGACTTCGGAGAGGTTGTGCGGCGGAATGTTCGTCGCCATGCCGACGGCGATGCCGCCCGAGCCGTTGACCAGCAGGTTCGGGAAGCGTGCCGGCAGAACCTTCGGCTCTTCCGTCGTCGCATCGTAATTTTCCTGGAAATCGACCGTTTCCTTGTCGATATCCTCAAGAAGTTCGTGTGCGACCTTCGTCAGGCGCGATTCCGTATAACGCATCGCCGCCGGCGGATCGCCGTCGATCGAGCCGAAATTGCCCTGCCCGTCGATGAGCGGCACGCGCATCGACCAGTCCTGCGCCATGCGGACCAAGGCGTCGTAGATCGAGGCGTCGCCGTGCGGGTGGTAGCTACCCATAACGTCAGCGACGGGACGGGCCGACTTCACATATTTGCGGTTCCAGTGATAGCCGCTCTGATGCGCCGCATAAAGGATGCGCCGATGAACGGGCTTCAGACCATCACGGACGTCGGGAAGCGCGCGGCTGACGATCACGCTCATGGCGTAATCGAGATAGGACCGCTGCATTTCCTCCATGATGGAAATCGGCTCGATGCCTGGCGGGAGCTTCCCGCCGCCGGGTGGTGTTTGCTCAGTCAAAACAGATCACGATCTCTTTTAGAATCACTGCGAAATTTATAGCCGAAAGGCCTGGCGAGCGCCAATTTGGGCCGGTGTTTTTGAACAGGTTTTGCCCCTTTAAGCCATGGAATCGAACATTTCCATGGCGAAATCCATCGACGCGGATGCATGGCCCTTTGCGAAAGCCCATTCCTCGCATAACAATGCTCGCTAACAACGACAGAATAAGCTCTGGGGACTATATGGCGAGCGCGGATACGCTGATCAATGCCTTCACGACTCTGCTTGTCACTGTCGATCCGCCGGGGCTCGCACCGCTTTTCATCGGACTTACGGCCGGCATGAACCGTTCGGAGCGCAAGCAAGTGGCGCTGCGTGGCTCGCTGATCGCCTTCTTCATTCTGGCAGCCTTTGCGCTCTTCGGTGCGAGCGTTCTTGGCGTCCTTGGCATCTCCATCGGCGCTTTTCGTATTGCCGGCGGGCTGCTGCTCTTTTGGATCGCCTTCGAGATGGTGTTCGAGCGGCGCCAGGACAGGAAAGAGAAGACGACGGAAGTCGCCATTACCAAGGATCATATCCGCAATATCGCGGTTTTCCCCCTCGCCTTGCCCTTGATCGCCGGTCCCGGCGCCATCTCGGCGACAATCCTTTTGGCAGGATCGCTGCAAACCACGCTCGACCGCGCGCAACTGATCGGCGTCATCGCCGTCAATCTGGCCCTGGTCTTTGCGGCCCTTGCCATTTCCGACAGGCTCGACCGAATGCTGGGCGCCACCGGCCGCGCCATTCTGACCCGCCTGCTCGGGGTTATCCTTGCGGCGCTTGCCGCGCAGTTCGTCGTGGATGGGGCAAAAGCGGCGCTGGTCCTTTCATGAAAAAGCCCGCCAAACGGGCGGGCTTTTAAAGATCAAGCAACTGCACCGATCTCAAAACGGGATATCATCATCCAAATCGCGCGAGAAGTTACCGCCGCCCTGGCTGCTGCCACCACGGTTGCCGCCACTGCCGCGGGAAGAGCCCTGCGACGAGGACTGGCCGTAATCGTCGCCACCGTAGTCGCCGCCGTAACCACCGCCAAAGTCACCGCCGCCGCGGCCGCCACGGCTGCCGCCTTCCATGGAACCGCCGCCTTCGCCACGGCCATCAAGCATGGTCAGGGTCGAATTGAAGCCCTGCAGCACGACTTCCGTGGAGTAGCGGTCCTGACCGTTCTGATCCTGCCATTTGCGGGTTTGCAGCGCACCTTCGATGTAGACCTTGGCGCCTTTCTTCAAATACTGCTCGGCAACCTTGCAGAGGCCTTCATTGAAGATGACGACGCGGTGCCATTCGGTCTTTTCCTTGCGCTCGCCGGAATTGCGGTCGCGCCAGGTTTCCGAGGTAGCAATGTTGAGGTTGGCGATCGGGCGGCCGTCCTGCGTGCGGCGGATTTCCGGGTCCGCCCCGAGATTTCCAATCAGAATTACCTTGTTCACACTACCGGCCATGACACCACCCTGCTTGCCGCCCATCGACGGCTTTGAAATTCTATCTGCGCACCTTAACCCATAGCGGCTGTCAGGTGCTATTTATGCGGCCTTCCCAGTTCCGTTCATCCACAAAGAAATCGCCGCAATAATTTTGTTCTTTATTTGTTCTAATTTATCCCTATGATGATGTCAACGGAATCGAAAACCCGGCTCTACCCTTCATTTCAGCCTCGACTCGCGGGCTGACATCACTAAATAAAGGCAGACTCCAAGGGACCTGCATACGACGATGAGCGAACTGAAGACTATTTCCATACGTGGTGCGCGCGAGCACAATCTCAAGGGCATCGATCTTGACCTGCCACGCAACAAGCTGATCGTCATGACCGGCCTTTCCGGCTCCGGGAAATCGTCGCTCGCCTTCGACACCATCTATGCCGAGGGCCAGCGCCGTTATGTCGAAAGCCTTTCGGCCTACGCACGCCAATTCCTCGAAATGATGCAGAAGCCGGATGTCGACCAGATCGACGGCCTCTCGCCGGCGATTTCGATCGAGCAGAAGACGACCTCGCGCAATCCGCGCTCGACGGTCGGCACGGTCACGGAAATCTACGACTATATGCGTCTGCTGTTTGCCCGCGTCGGCGTTCCCTATTCGCCTGTGACGGGCCTGCCGATCGAGAGCCAGACGGTCAGCCAGATGGTCGATCGCGTTCTCGCTTATGAGGAGGGCACCAGACTTTACATTCTGGCACCGCTCGTGCGCGGACGTAAGGGCGAATACAAGAAGGAACTGGCGGAGCTCATGAAAAAGGGCTTCCAGCGCGTCAAGGTCGACGGCCAGTTCTACGAGATCGCCGATGTGCCTGTTCTCGACAAGAAATACAAGCATGACATTGATGTGGTCGTCGACCGTATCGTCGTACGTCCGGATATGGCGGCACGTCTCGCTGACAGCTTCGAGACCTCTTTGCGGCTTGCCGACGGTCTTGCCGTCGCGGAATTCGCCGACAAGCCGTTGCCGCCGGAGGAGACCGCTGCCGGCGGCTCAGCCAACAAGTCGCTGAACGAAACGCATGAGCGCGTGCTTTTCTCGGAGAAATTTGCCTGCCCGGTTTCCGGCTTCACTATTCCGGAAATCGAGCCGCGCCTGTTCTCGTTCAACAATCCCTTCGGCGCCTGCCCGTCCTGTGACGGTTTGGGCTCGCAGCAGAAAATCGATCCGGAACTGATCGTGCCGGAATCCGAACGCACGCTGCGCGATGGCGCGATCGCGCCCTGGGCCAAGTCGACCTCGCCCTATTACAATCAGACGCTGGAGGCGCTCGGCAAGCACTAC
Organism: Martinezella dioscoreae; assembly: GCF_009176305.1. GTDB lineage: Bacteria > Pseudomonadota > Alphaproteobacteria > Rhizobiales > Rhizobiaceae > Rhizobium > Rhizobium dioscoreae. The sequence goes on from NZ_BLAJ01000005.1 coordinate 25,289, forward strand.
GGCTTCAAGCTCGGCAATCGCTGGAACGAGCTGTCCGACAAGGCCAAGGATGTCATTCTGAACGGCACGGAAGACAAGATCGAATTCCATTATGCCGACGGTGCGCGCTCCTACACCACGCACAAGAATTTCGAAGGCATCGTGCCGAATCTCGAGCGGCGCTGGAAGGAAACGGATTCCGCCTGGGCGCGCGAGGAGATAGAACGCTTCATGTCGGCTGCCCCCTGCCCGGCCTGCAACGGTTATCGCCTGAAACCGGAAGCCCTGGCGGTCAAGATCGACAAGCTGCACATCAGCCAGGTGGCGGAGATGTCGATCCGCGTTGCCCGCGACTGGTTTGACGCGCTGCCGGGAACATTCACTGACAAGCAGAACGAGATTGCTGTCCGCATCCTCAAGGAAATCCGCGATCGCCTGCGCTTCCTCAATGATGTCGGCCTCGAATATCTGAGCTTGTCGCGCAATTCCGGCACGCTTTCCGGCGGCGAAAGCCAGCGCATCCGCTTGGCGTCGCAGATCGGCTCTGGTCTCACTGGCGTTCTCTACGTTCTCGACGAGCCGTCGATAGGCCTGCATCAGCGCGACAATGCCCGCCTGCTGGAAACGCTGAAGCACCTGCGGGATATCGGCAACACAGTGATCGTCGTCGAACATGACGAGGATGCGATCCTGACGGCCGACGATGTCGTCGATATCGGCCCTGCGGCCGGCGTGCATGGCGGCCAGGTGGTGGCGCACGGCACACCGCAGGACATCATGGCGAACCCGAAGTCACTGACCGGTAAATATCTGTCCGGCGAGCTCGGCGTGCCGGTTCCGGATGAACGCCGCAAGCCCAAGAAGGGCAAGGAAATCAAGGTTGTCGGCGCGAGAGGCAACAACCTGAAGAACGTCACGGCATCCATCCCACTCGGCGTGTTTACGGCGGTCACAGGCGTTTCCGGCGGTGGTAAGTCCACCTTCCTGATCGAGACGCTTTACAAGTCGGCGGCACGCCGCGTCATGGGTGCCCGCGAGATTCCTGCCGACCACGACCGCATCGACGGTTTCGAGCATATCGACAAGGTCATCGATATCGATCAGTCACCGATCGGCCGCACGCCGCGCTCGAATCCGGCGACCTATACCGGCGCCTTCACGCCGATCCGCGACTGGTTCGCCGGATTGCCGGAAGCCAAGGCGCGCGGCTATCAGCCTGGCCGTTTCTCCTTCAACGTCAAGGGCGGCCGCTGCGAGGCTTGCCAGGGCGACGGCGTCATCAAGATCGAGATGCACTTCCTGCCCGATGTTTACGTCACTTGCGACGTCTGCCACGGCAAGCGCTACAATCGCGAGACCCTAGACGTCACCTTCAAGACCAAGTCGATCGCCGATGTGCTCGACATGACGGTCGAGGAAGGCGTCGATTTCTTCGCGGCCGTTCCCGCCGTGCGCGACAAGCTGCAGAGCCTGAAGGACGTCGGCCTCGGCTATATCAAGGTCGGGCAGCAGGCCAATACGCTTTCGGGTGGCGAGGCGCAGCGCGTCAAACTAGCCAAGGAGCTGTCGAAGCGATCGACCGGCCGCACGCTCTACATCCTCGACGAGCCCACAACCGGGCTGCACTTCCACGATGTCGCCAAGCTTCTGGAGATGCTGCACGAACTGGTCAATCAAGGAAATTCGGTTGTCGTCATCGAACACAATCTCGAAGTCATCAAGACTGCCGACTGGATCCTCGATTTCGGTCCGGAGGGCGGTGATGGCGGCGGCGAGATCGTGGCCGTCGGCACGCCGGAGACGATTGTCAAGGAAAAGCGCTCCTATACGGGGCAGTTCCTGAAGGAGTTGCTGGAGCGGCGCCCGTTGAAGAAAGTTGCGGCGGCGGAGTAAGGTTACCCGGCCGAATGGCCAAGGAGGAGAGAATGACCAAAGCGGGCGAAATCCGCACAGGCATCGGCGGATGGACCTTCGAACCGTGGCGCGGGACCTTCTATCCCGACACGCTGAAGCAGAAGGATGAGCTGCACTACGCCAGCCGCCAGCTGAAAGTGATCGAGGTCAACGGCACCTATTACAGTACGCAGAAGCCTGAGGTTTTTGCCAAATGGGCGGCCGACGTGCCCGACGGGTTCATCTTCTCCTTGAAAGCGACCCGTTTCGTCACCAATCGCCGTGTCCTCTCTGAAGCCGGTGAATCCATGCAGAAGTTTCTGGAGTCCGGCATTAGCGAACTTGGCGATCATCTCGGCCCCCTGCTCTGGCAGTTCGCGCCAACGAAGAAGTTCGATCCGGATGACTTCGAAGCCTTTTTGAAGCTACTGCCAGCCAAGCAGGATGGTCTTGCGCTGAGACATGTCGTCGAGGTCCGGCACGATTCCTTCAAAGTGCCGGAGTTCGTCGCGCTGCTCGAAAAATACAATGTCGCGCCCGTTTGCGCCGAGCATTTCGAGTATCCGATGATTGCGGATGTCACGGCAGACTTCGTCTATGCCCGCCTGCAGAAGGGATCGGACGATATCAAGACCTGCTATCCGCCGAAGGATCTGAAAGCCTGGGCGGATCGCTTGAAAAGCTGGGCCGCCGGAAGGGTACCGGACGATCTGCCGCTGATCGATGCAAAGCGTAAGGTCAAGGAGGAACCGCGCGATGTCTTCGCCTTCATGATCCATGAAGGCAAGGTAAATGCGCCGCCCGGTGCGATCGCCCTGCAGCAGGAAGTGGCGAAATAGCGCTATAGCGGTTTGACGGCTGCGACGAGGTCTTCGGCGGTCAGCCCCTTCCCGGCATGTTGACCGGCAAGACCATGCAGCCGGACGCCGGCGGCGGCCGCCTCGAAGGCCGGCGCCCCTTGCGCCATCAGGCCGCCGACAATGCCGGCAAGTACGTCGCCGGAGCCGGCGGTCGCAAGCCAGGGTGGCGCATTGGCGTTGATCAGTGCCCTGCCGTCCGGAGCGGCGATCACGCTATCGGCACCCTTGTAGATGATGGCAGCATGGGCTCTGGCTGCCGCCGCCCTCGCCTTATCGACCTTGCTCAAGCTTTCGTCCGCAGCGATATCGGGAAAGAGCCGGCCGAACTCTCCCTCATGGGGTGTCAGCACCAAGCGTGTCGGTCCTTCGGCAAAGGCATCGAACAGCCGTTGCGGCTCGTCGCGAAATGAGGTGATGCCGTCGGCATCCAGCACCAGGTGGCGATCCGCGAGCGTGAGGCAGAACTGCCGCGCCTTCTCGCCGGCGCCGAAGCCAGGCCCGAGAACGAAGGTCGAGAGGCGCTTATCGGCGAGCCATTCGCGCAATGAGGCTTCATCCTCGATGACATGCAGCATGATTGCCGTCAGCAGGCCGGCATTGACATCAAGCGCTTCCGGCGGCGAGGCGATGGTGACGAGCCCTGCCCCCGCCTTCAACCCAGCCATGGCCGACATGCGCGCGGCACCCGTCGCGTTCGGCCCGCCCGAGAAGACGACGAGATGGCCGCGCTTGTATTTGTGCGTCTCGACGCCCGCCGAAGGTATGGCCGCCTGCCACTGTGCCGGCTTGTTTTCGGCGAGCGAGCGGTCGGCGTGCGCGCGGACGATACGGTCGGGAATGCCGATGTCGAAGACCTCCAGCTCACCGCACAGATCGCGACCGGGCAAGAGAAGATGGCCCGGCTTGCGTGTCATGAAGGTCACCGTGCGCGCGGCGTGGAAGGCTGCACCGAGAACCTGACCGCTGCGACCATCGAGACCCGACGGAAGATCGACTGAAATCACGGGAATATCAGCAGCCGCGACGCGAGCGATAACGGAGGCCACGTCATCCGGAACCGGCCGCGACAGGCCCGCGCCGAAGATCGCATCGATCACGACGTCGCCAGCCAGTGGAACAAAGCCCCCGATCGTCTCGCCCTCGACCGGGCAATCAGCAAAAGCACTGATAGCATCGCCCTTGAGCCGCTGGGGATCGCCAAGATGGAAAAGCCGCACGTCGGCCCCGGCCTGTTTCAGCGCGCGCGCTGCCACATAGCCGTCGCCGCCATTGTTTCCCGGCCCACAGAGAACGGCATATCGGACGGCTCCGGGAAAGTGCCGGAGCGCGACGGCAGCAACCGCCTGCCCTGCCTTCTCCATAAGCCCGTAGGAATCGATGCCGGATGCGGCTGCGGCGCGGTCGACGGCAGACATGGCGTCGGGGGTGAGGAGCAGATCGGTGAGCGGCAACATCATGGCGGATATTATAGATGCGAAATCTGCCTCAAAAACAACCGCTATTCCGGTGGCCATTTTGGTCGATAAATATGCATTTGCATAAAAATTAAACAATAACATTCAAGGCCTTGCCGAAGCACAAACCTGCGGCGCGTGGCTCTTTTTTGCGAAATTTTGCTTATCCCACGCATTTCCGCGCGAAATCGCTTCCATTTTTCCGAAAAATCCTCATCAATTCATCGTCTCGGTGCGAATTCGCCGAGATTTTTTACAGCGGTCCGTCCTCAATTGGCATGGTACGTGCATTACGTTGGCCGAGCGGGGAGTAGTCCTGCTGTATCAGGAGAAGCGGAGAGACATTTTCTCATGAAAAAGATCGAAGCGATCATTAAGCCCTTCAAGCTCGACGAAGTGAAGGAAGCCCTTCAGGAAGTCGGCCTGCAGGGTATCACCGTCACGGAAGCGAAGGGCTTCGGTCGTCAGAAGGGCCATACGGAACTTTACCGTGGCGCCGAATACGTCGTCGACTTCCTGCCGAAGGTGAAGGTCGAAGTTGTATTGGCGGACGAAAATGCGGAAGCGGTGATCGAGGCCATACGCAAGGCTGCGCAAACAGGCCGTATCGGCGACGGAAAGATTTTCGTTTCCAACGTGGAAGAAGTCATTCGAATCCGCACCGGCGAAACGGGCATCGACGCCATTTAATCTGCCCGGCCTATTCTCGGCCGCGGCTCGTTTAATCGTCATCTAAGTCAAGGGAAGTAATTTAATGACGACCGCAAGCGAAATTTTGAAACAAATCAAGGATAACGACGTCAAGTTCGTCGACCTGCGCTTTACGGATCCGAAGGGCAAGCTCCAGCACCTGACCATGGATGTGATCTGTGTCGACGAAGACATGTTCGCCGACGGCGTCATGTTCGACGGCTCCTCGATTGCCGGTTGGAAGGCCATCAACGAATCCGACATGGTGCTGATGCCCGATCCGGATACGGTTCATATGGACCCGTTCTTCGCGCAGTCCACCATGGTCATCCTTTGCGATATCCTCGATCCTGTCTCCGGCGAAGCCTATAACCGCGACCCGCGCGGCACCGCCAAAAAGGCGGAAGCCTATCTCAAGGCCTCCGGCATCGGCGACACCGCCTTCTTCGGCCCGGAAGCCGAATTCTTCGTCTTCGACGACGTCAAGTACAAGGCCGATCCATACAATACCGGCTTCAAGCTCGATTCCAGCGAACTGCCGTCCAACGACGACACCGATTACGAAACGGGCAACCTCGGCCACCGTCCGCGTATCAAGGGCGGCTACTTCCCGGTCCCGCCGATCGATAGCTGCCAGGACATGCGCTCGGAAATGCTGACGGTTCTCGCCGAAATGGGCGTCGTCGTCGAAAAGCATCACCACGAAGTCGCAGCCGCCCAGCACGAGCTCGGCATCAAGTTCGACACGCTGGTACGCAACGCCGACAAGATGCAGATCTACAAATATGTCGTGCATCAGGTCGCCAATGCCTATGGCAAGACGGCAACCTTCATGCCGAAGCCGATCTTCGGCGACAACGGCTCGGGCATGCACGTTCATCAGTCGATCTGGAAAGGCGGCAAGCCGACCTTCGCCGGCGACGAATATGCAGGCCTGTCCGAAAGCTGCCTCTATTACATCGGCGGCATCATCAAGCATGCCAAGGCCATCAATGCCTTCACCAACCCGTCGACGAACTCCTACAAGCGTCTCGTCCCGGGCTATGAAGCTCCGGTTCTGCTCGCCTATTCCGCGCGCAACCGCTCCGCTTCCTGCCGCATTCCGTTCGGCTCGAACCCGAAGGCAAAGCGCGTCGAAGTCCGCTTCCCTGACCCGACCGCCAACCCCTATCTCGGCTTCGCAGCCATGCTGATGGCCGGCCTCGACGGCATCAAGAACAAGATCCATCCTGGCAAGGCCATGGACAAGGATCTCTACGATCTGCCGCCGAAGGAGCTGAAGAAGATCCCGACAGTGTGCGGCTCGCTGCGCGAAGCGCTGGAAAGCCTGGACAAGGACCGCAAGTTCCTGACCGCTGGCGGCGTTTTCGACGATGACCAGATCGATGCCTTCATCGAACTGAAGATGCAGGAAGTCATGCGTTTCGAAATGACCCCGCATCCGGTCGAATACGACATGTACTACTCGGTCTGATATCGGACACGAAAGCCCCGGCCTGCCGGGGCTTTCTCCATGATCGGGAAGCCGGTGGCAGGTCTCCCGCCCGATGGCGTCTTCGCATTGAGCGATCACATGCTGCTCGACCAAATAACTCGGGCCGAATGTGACAGTTCGATGAAGGAATGGGGGCAAAATCCTTGATATCAGTGGTGAAAGTCACCACATGATCGCTTGAAAGGAAGTCGTGCCATGAAACAACGAAACGCAAAATTCAATATTGGCGACGTGGTTCGACACCGGATGTTCCCCTTCCGCGGTGTCATCTTCGATGTCGATCCGGAATTCGCAAATACAGAGGAATGGTGGAATTCCATTCCCGCGGAAGTGCGTCCCGATAAGGACCAGCCCTTCTATCACCTTCTCGCCGAAAACGACGAGACGGAATATGTCGCATACGTGTCGGAGCAGAACCTCATAAACGATGAGAGCGGCGTTCCCTTACGCAATCCGCAGGTCGCTCAGATCTTCGACCAGGCCCCGACCGGGCAGCTCAAGCCCAAGATGAGCTTCGCCCATTAAACACTTGTAAAACCTATCCCATTCGAAAGGGAAGGCGCTCCCAACGCCTTCCCTTTTTATTTGGCTTCCGAGCATCGGATATGGCCATTAGAGCAAAGAAAAAGCCCGGATCACTCCGGGCTTTTTCTCATGAAACGAGACTATCGTCAGCTTACTGCTGCTTGGCAGCCTTCTGCGCATCTTCGAGCTTCTTGCGTGCTTCCTCGGCCTTCTTCTGCATGCTGTCCTGCAGGCTCTTCTGGCTTTCGGCAAGCTTCGAATCGGAGATCGCCGGACCGTCATAAGCGGCGCCGAAACCGGTCAGCGAGATCTTGATCGGGTTCGGAGCGCGGCGGAAGTTCACAGAGGTGAAGGTGACGTCGGTGCCCTTCTTCAATGAAGCGACCATCGCATCCGTCACGGGAACTTCCGCGGTGCACTTGTCCGGAAGGCAGACGGCATAGTCGAGCTTCTGGCCCTTGCCGCCATCGACCTGCATGGTGATGCCGGGCGGGATCAGGCGGGCGGTCGGAACCGAGATCTGCAGGATCTTTCGGTTGACCTTGCCATCGACGGAGATGAGGCCGACAGCCGTCACGAGCTGGCCGTTGTTTGCCATGATCAAATTCTGGACGATGCAGATATCGGCATCGTCCTGCTTGGTGCAGGTCTTGTACCAGCCCAGACGCGGCTGGTTGGGATCACCGCCGCCATCAGCGGGAGCTGCGTTGGACGCGTCCTGCGCGAAAGCGGCAGCCGGCATGGCCGCGCCAATCATGAGAGCCAGAGCAGAGAGACCTGCCCGCATTTTGTTGTCAGTCTTGAACATCATAGCGAAACCGCCTCCTGAAATCCGCTTCGGGACGACAGCACGCCGTCCCATGCAATTCGGGTCAAACCGTCGTCCACCTGTCGAATGAATAAGGCAAATACATGACCCGAGAAACCCGGCACCCCTGTTACATCGCACTGGCACGGATATCCAGCTTTTCTTTGGCCTTTTCTGCCAAGTCCTAAGATTTCCGCAGTCGCGTGTTGAATTCGGCACGCTCATGATAATGTTCGGCCGAATCGTACCCTTCCCGGAAAGGATGCCATGCAAGCGCTCCGGATCGCTGCCCTCCTGTTCTTCGCAACCTTGTGCAACGCCGCGGCGGCTCAGCCGCTTTACGGCATCGCCATGCACGGAGATCCGGCACTGCCGGCGGACTTCAAGCATTTCCCCTACGTCAATCCGGATGTCAAAAAGGGCGGCCGCGTCAGCTATGGCGTCGTCGGCACCTTCGACAATCTCAATCCCTTCATTCTGAAAAGCATGCGCACGACCGCACGCGGCATGTGGGACCCGGAATATGGCAATCTCGTTTACGAGTCTCTTATGCAACGCTCAAGCGACGAGCCCTTCACCCTTTACGGATTGTTGGCGCAGACGGTCGAATGGGACGACAATCGCAGCTTCATCCAGTTCAACCTCAATCCGAAGGCCCGATGGTCGGACGGGCAGCCAGTGACGCCGGAAGATGTAATCTTCACTTTCCAGCTTCTGCGAGACAAGGGGCGCCCCAACCTTTCATCTCCGCTGAAAGGAGTCGGTGGGATGGAGAAGGTCAACGAACATAGCGTGCGGATCCATTTCAATGAGGCGGCGAATCGCGAAACGCCGCTAATCATTGCCATGTTGCCGATCCTGCCGAAACACGTCATCGATGTGGATAATTTCGATCGAACAACGCTCGCCATTCCCGTCGGCTCTGGACCCTATAAAATCAAGAGCATCGATCCGGGCCAGCGTATCATCTATCAGCGCGATCCCAGCTATTGGGGCAAGGACATTCCCACAAAAATCGGTATCGACAACTACGACGAGATATCCGTCACCTATTTTCTGCAAGAAACCAGCCTATTCGAAGCTTTCAAGAAGGGCGATATCGACGTTTATCCCGACGGCAGCCCAAGTCATTGGCAGCGAGCCTATGATTTCCCGGCCGTAAGTTCCGGTGCGGTCGTGAAGGAGACATTTAAGCCGAAGTTGCCGAGCGGTATGATGGGCTTTGTTTTCAATACGCGTCGGCCGATCTTTGCCGACAAGAATGTGCGTAAAGGCCTGACGCTTGTCTTCGATTTCGAATGGTTCAACCGCAATCTTGCCTCCAGCGCCTATACGCGCACCGAGAGCTACTGGCAGAACTCAGACCTCTCCTCCTTCGGTGTACCGGCCGATGTCAATGAGCTAGCCATGCTCGGCCCTATCAAGGACCACATCGACCCCGACGTGCTCGACGGTACTTATAAGCTTCCCGTCAGCGACGGTTCCGGGCGCGACCGAAAGATCCTGCGCAAGGCCGTCAATTTCCTCAAGCAGGGCGGCTACACGATCAAGGGCGAGCGTATGGTCGACGGCACCGGTCGCCAGCTCAGTTTCGAGATCATGACGCAGAATGCAGATCAAGAGCGTATCGCCATCGCTTATCAACGTTCCCTAGCGCTTCTTGGCATATCCGTCACGATCCGCACGGTCGACGATTCCCAATATCAGCTGCGGACAGGAAACTACGATTACGACATGATCCTGAAAGCCTATCCCTCATCGCTATCGCCCGGCACTGAGCAGCTTGGGCGATGGGGATCGGCAGCCGCCAAGGCGGCAGGCAGCTTCAATTACGCCGGTGTTGCCAGTCCCGATGTCGACACACTGATGGAACATTTTCTGACGGCCCATTCAGCCGAGGATTTCCGCGACGCGGTGCGCTCCTTCGACCGTATCCTGATCTCCGGTTATTACATGGTGCCGCTCTACCATATCGGCCAGCAATGGGTAGCGCGGCGGAGCCACATCGCCCGTCCAGACGTGCTACCGCTTTACGGCTATCAATTGTCGACCTGGTGGGACGCCTCGGCGCAATAGGGTCGCAATGGTTCCCTTTCGGTAACCGGTTGAAGCCATCGGTGCAAAGGCCTAGATGGAGGGGAACAGCCCAAAAACCGAAAGGATGAAACCATGGAACGCATCACGATTGACATCGTCTCGGACGTCGTCTGCCCATGGTGCTATCTCGGCAAGGCCCGTCTGGAGCTGGCGATTGCCGAGGTACAGGACGAAGTAGGCGTCGATCTCAACTGGCGGCCCTATCGACTCAATCCCGACTATCCGCCAGAGGGCGTTGACCAGAAAAAGGCGCTCGAGCAAAAGCTCGGCGGCGCGGAACGCGTCGCGCAGGGCCACAAGATGCTGACCGAGCTCGGCCGCGAAGTGGGCATCAAGTTCGATTTCGATGCCATCAAGATCGGCCCGAACACGCTCGACGCCCATCGCCTCATCCATTGGTCCGTCACCGAAAGCCGCGAAAAGCAGGACAAGGTGGTGGATGCTCTCTTCAAGGCGAATTTCGAGCAAGGTCGCAATGTTGGCGACCACGCAGTGCTGCTCGACATTGCCGAAGAAGCTGGGCTCGACCGTTCGGTCATATCAACGCTGCTTGCCTCCGATGCGGACCGCGATCTCATCATCAGCGAAATCGAAGCCGCCCAGAAGATCGGCGTCAACGGTGTGCCCTTCTTCATCTTCGACCAGCAATATGCCGTCAGCGGCGCCCAGACGCCGGACGTGCTTGCCGGTGCGCTGCGCGATATCGCCAAGATGAAGGCGGAAGCGCGCGCGGGGATGAATTGATCAAGATCCACAGAGGCGCCATTCTGGCGGGAATGGCGTCGGCCAGACGTTTTTCGCGTTTTTGCTGAAACAATTTCAAAACGGCTCGCCCCGCCGCTGCAAAAACCCGAAAACCAATGCCGCGTTCATCCGGATACTCTCAAGGCCTAAAAATCCACGGCCGTCAGATCGTTATATTCGCCGTCCGCGATTCCATGAGGAGCCAATTCGCAAAATCCTGGATCGGACCGTCGCTCAATCGGATCGGCTCCGGCAGGATGAGACAGAAGGTCTTGGAGATCGACTGACCATCGGGCCATGGCGCAACGAGGCGACCTTCTGCCAACTCCGTCTCGACATAGAGACGTGGCACCAGGGCGACGCCCAGTCCAGCGAGCGCAGCTTCAATCAGCATGACGTGAAGATCGTAACGCGGGCCAATCGCAGGATTGGTCAGCACAATCCCGGCCTCCTGCGCATAGCGTTGCCAGGCGTCCGGATTCTGGCGTCGGTGAAGGCGCGGCAGTTCATCGAGAGTTGGTGGCACTTTAGCGCTACCGAGAAGCGTCGGATGGCAAACCGGAACCAACGTCTCCTGCAACAGCCGATGCGTTCTCATTCCAGTCCAGGCAGGGTGATCGAAATGGATCGCGGCATCAAACCCACTTCCAGCAAGGACAAAAGGCTCCATCCGTTCGGCGAGATGCACGATAATATTCGGGTGCTTTTCGCGGAACCGCCCAAGACGGGGAATAAGCCAGCGCGCGGCGAAGGTCGGGATGGTGGCGATATCGATATTCGCGCCGCCATTGGGCTGCCCCATCAGATATTGACTGTCGCGCTCCAGCCGATCCAGTGACTCACGAACCTGTAGGGCATAGCGCTCTCCATTCGGCAAGAGCCGAACACGATTACCGACCCGCTCAAACAGCGTGACACCGAGAAAGGCTTCGAGCCGGCTTATCTGGCGGCTGATCGCTCCTTCGGTCAGGGCCAACTCGTCGGCAGCGCGAGCGAAGCTTCCATGGCGAGCCGACGCCTCGAACGCCAGGAGCGCAGAATTGCTTGGAATTTTGCGGCGCATGGGCGGCTCCCAATGTGATGGTTTGGCACTCGAACGGCTGCGACCTTGATATTTGATCACTAAAGCATGAGCCGATGTCGATATACCAGCGACGAATGGCAGTCTATCTTGATCAAATATCAATGAGAAACAAGGCCGAAAGCCGGTCCCTGCAACTAAAGGTGATACGATGATTTACACGGTGGAATGCAGCTTTGCCGATCCAGCCAGCGAAGCGGGGTGGAACGACTTCTATAGCCTGGATAAGCTCCCAGCCCTGATTTCGGTGAGTGGCTTTCACACCTCGCAGCGCTTGAAGGCAATCAGCCGCAATTGCCCGGTTTATCTTGCCATGCATTCGATCGATGGCCTCGATGTTCTGACGGGTGAGGAATATCGCCAAAAGGGTGGTGGAAATTTTGCGCGTTGGCAGCAGCACATCACCGATTGGCACCGAAACCTTTATGATGGCATCGAGCGAGCGCCGGCAATCGATGAAGACGAATATCTGGTGTTAAGCGCCCATGGCCCCGAGCCCCTCACCCGCCTAGACCTCACCCCGTCCGCAATGCATGCGGTGGCAATGGAGAAGCTCCCGGAGCACCGTTGGCTCGCCAAGGTGAAGCGCTCCGCGATTGCAGACATTCGGCATCTTCCCGGGGATGTTCATGTCTACGAACCGATGACGACACAATTGACGAGTGGCAAGAATGCCGCCTCCGAGACAGCGCGGTAGGTTCTGATGCCGAACGTCACAATCTTCATCCCCGCAGAAAGCATGCCGGGCGACGAAGCACTTGCCGATCTCACGGAGCAATGCACCGAACTTTGCACGGGCATCCTTCGAGCTGCATTGGCCAACGTGCATGTCATCTATGTCGCTGTCCGCTCCGGCCGAGGGCATCAGGTCTTTGCAGACATCCGATATCGCCTTGAACCCTTTCGCACGCCGGCGGTCATGGATCGCTTCATGCAAGGCCTGGATGACGCCATCAAATATAAGCTCGCCCTCACCGCGCGCATCCGTTGCTTCGGCTATGGAGCCGCATGCCTCTACGCGCGAAACTGAGCGGCTGGTTGGAGATAACAATGACTAATCCAGCGTTTCCCAGCCAGCAGGTTGGCGACTTAACAATTACCGCCATCAGCGACGGCTACCTTGCTGCCAGCCTCGACCTTCTCTCGAATATCGACCCGACAGATGCTTCTCGAATGCAGGCGAAGACGAGGATCGAGGATCCCGCCTCGATTCATATCAACTGCTACATGGTGCGTAGTGGCGGCCGCACGGCCCTGATCGACGCGGGAGCGGGCGGTTTCAAACAATGGGGTGGCCGGCTGGAAACCAATCTCGCTCTGGCCGGCATCCAGCCTCTGGATATCGACACGATCCTGCTGACACATGCCCATCCGGATCACATCGGAGGGCTGATGAACGCTTGCGGAGAGGCCACCTTCCCGAACGCCGAGCTTGTCGTCCACAATCGCGAAATCGCCTTCTGGCAGGACGACGGCAATTTGAACCGAGCGCCGGAGCGCGCCCGCGGCAACTTTATCCTCGCGCGTCGAGCGTTCGACGGCTATCGCGGCAGGCTGCGCTCTTTCGATGCCGGTGAGGTGCTTCCCGGCATCACTGCGATGCCACTTCCCGGCCATACCCCAGGGCACACGGGCTATCGTCTCAATTCCGGCGGCAAGAATCTGTTGGTCTGGGGAGATATCGTCCACTTTCCCGCGATCCAGATTGCACGACCGGATGTATCGATCGCCTTTGACCAGGATCCACATCTGGCAGCATCGACGCGATCAAGGCTATTGGATCTCGTCAGCTCGGAGCGGCTGTTGATCGCCGGTATGCACCTGGGCGAACTCGGTTTTGCGCATATCGAGCGAACGACCGGAGCCTACGGCGTGACTTATGCGGGACCTCATCGTCAGCAAAATTGAGGCCGCTCAAAAGATCAGCAATATGCCGTCAGCGGTGCCAAGACGCCGGACATGCCTGCCGGTGCGCTGCGCGATCTCGCCAAGATGGAGGCTGAAGCGCGTGCGGGGATGAACTAAGCGGGCTTCCGCTTTTTCGATCAGAGCCGCAGGGGCTTCCGCGAATCGCCGATCGCGGAAGCAGCTGAGCCATAACCGGCATCAGGTCTTTGCCAGCAGTCCCGAAGCCATCGTCCGGAAGGCCTCTATCGCCTTGGGCAGCACCTCCGTCGGATTATCGCTGGCAGCAACCCAGAGAGCGGCATTCAGCGCTGCGCCGGAAATGAGCCGGGCTGCCGCCTCGGCATCGACCGGTTTGACCACCTCTTGTTCCAGAAGCTTTGACACCGTCTGCCGGGTCCCCGCGAGGCAGCTATTCTGACTTGGCCATTTCGAGGGATCGCCCAAAACAGCCGGCCCGTCGAGCAGGACGATGCGCTGGACCTCCGGATCGAGCGCCATCTTGATGTAGGCCTCGCCTTCCGCAAGCAGTCCTTGCCAGTCACCGTCCGCCTGTGCGCCGATCTCCTTCGCCCGCAGCGCCATCTCATTGTCGATCTGATCGACGACTGCGGCGAGTAATCCGCGCTTGTCGCCGAAATTGTGGTAGAGCGCGCCCCTCGTCAGACCGACATCCGCCGTCAACTCATCCATTGAAGCCGCCGCAAACCCTTTCTCCGCGAAAGCTTTCCGCGCAGCGGCAATCAGCTTGGTGCGATTTTCTTCCATTGTTTCCAGGCGCTTTGCCATATCACTCTCAAATTTCATATACGTTTCGTATGTGAAATATTGACATACGTCGCGCATATCAATATTTCACATACGCACCGTATATCAAACGAGACGGCGGTTTGGAAGCCTCGCGCGAGCTTGCGTCCTTCCCATCTTTTCAGATCAACGCGAATGAGAGCCGACACCATGACGACACGCAATGCAATTTTCCCGAAGAACAGACATGCGCTTTATGAGGAGCACGGCTATTCCGCCGCAATCCGTTCCGGCGACCTGCTGTTCGTCTCCGGTCAAGTTGGTAGCCGTGCGGATGGAAGCCCAGAGCCGGATTTCGAAAAACAGGTCGAACTCGCCTTCGACAATCTGAGAGCAACCTTGGAAGCCGCAGGCTGCACCTTCGACGACATCATCGATGTCACCACGTTTCACACCGATCCGGAGCGGCAGTTCGGCGCTATCATGACCGTCAAGAACCGGATCTTCACCGAAAAGCCCTATCCGAACTGGACGGCGGTTGGCGTCAGCTGGCTGGCGGGCTTCGATTTCGAAATCAAGGTCATAGCGCGCATTCCTGATTCTGGGGAGATGCGTGAGCCGCGGACGGCTTGAGGGTATGGTCAGATTTCGGCCCGCGGCGGAAAATGGCCGTCGCGGGTCGGACGCGACCGCAAGGCTAAATTGGCGCAGCCGCGCCTCCAGCCGTTGCGAGATGTGCGGAAGTCGCTATTTTTCTTCGTCGATGAAACTGCGGATTTCGATGATGAACGTATCCACCCGTCCCGATCTGAGCGATATAAAACTGGGTGACTGGGTGGACCGCCGTTTGCCTGCGGCGTTGAGACCCTACACGCGGCTTGCGCGGCTGGATCGGCCCGTCGGCATTTGGCTGACGCTTTTTCCTTGCTGGGCAGCGCTCATCCAAGCCTCACATGGTTTTCCAGATATCAGACAGCTAGCAATTTTCTCGCTAGGCGCATTGCTGATGAGAAGCGCGGGCTCGACTGTCAACGACATTGCGGATCGAAAGTTTGATGGGCATGTCGAGCGTACACGCTTTCGGCCATTGGCGAGTGGACAGATCGGCGTGCCGCAGGCCGTGCTGTTTCTGGTGGCGGAACTCACGCTCGCTGCTTCGCTTCTGTTCTTCCTGACGCCATTCACACGCCTTGTCGCGATCAGCGTCTTGCCGCTCGTGTTTGTCTATCCGCTCTGCAAGCGTTTCACCTATTGGCCCCAAGCTGTACTTGGCGCGGCCTTCAATTGGGGAATGCTGATGGCCTGGTCGGAAGTCACAGGCACGATTCCTGTCGGTGCGGCTCTGATGTGGCTCGGCGCTATCGCCTGGCAGATCGGATACGATACCGTTTACGCCTATGTCGACGTTCGCGACGATACGCGACTGGGCTTGAAATCGACCGCCATCCTGTTCGGCTCGCGTGGCAAGGCATGTATCGGCTTGTTCTATGCCATTGCCGTCGCTGCATGGTCCGCCGGTGGTTGGCTGACGGGCATGTCATTGCCCTATGTGGTCGGAATGCTCGTCATAGCCGTGCATCTCGGCTGGCAGACCTGGCGCCTCGATCTTTCACGCCCTGAGGTCAATTACCGGCTGTTTCTGGCGAATATTCTTACAGGCATACTATTGGCCGCAGCATCCTTTGCTGGATCGCTGTAAGCGGAACAACTACTTCGCCAGCTCCGCCAGCTGCGTCATGACCACAGCCGCGCCCTGCAGTCGCTTCTCCGGTGTCGGCAGATCGCGGGTCAGGAAGACGCTCTGATCGGGGCGGATCTTGGCCATTGTGCCCTGCTTGGCGATGTAGCCGACGAGGTTGGCGGGGTTGGGGAATTCCTTGTTGCGGAACTGAACGACGACGCCTTTCGGGCCGGCGTCGAGCTTCTCGACATTGGCGATGCGGCAGAGCGACTTGATGTAGACGATCTTGAGGAGATGCTGCACCTCCATCGGCAAGGGGCCGAAACGATCGATCATTTCGGCACCGAAACTGTCGATTTCTTTCAGCTCGGTAATCTCGCCGAGGCGGCGATAGAGCGCCATGCGCAGATGCAGGTCCGGCACGTAGTCGTCGGGAATCATGACCGGCGTACCGACGGAGATCTGCGGCGACCAGCCGGTATCCTGGATCTCATCGACACCCTTGACCTCGGCGACGGCCTCTTCGAGCATCTGCTGGTAAAGCTCGAAGCCGACTTCCTTGATATGGCCTGACTGTTCCTCGCCGAGCAGATTGCCGGCACCGCGGATGTCGAGGTCGTGGCTTGCGAGCTGGAAGCCGGCGCCGAGCGTGTCCAGGGACTGCAGCACCTTGAGCCGGCGCTCCGCAGTCGTGGTCAGTACCTTGTTGACCGGCAGGGTGAAGAGCGCAAAGGCGCGGACCTTGGAGCGACCGACGCGGCCGCGCAGCTGATAGAGCTGGGCAAGGCCGAACATATCGGCGCGGTGGACGATCAGCGTATTGGCCGTCGGCACGTCGAGGCCGGATTCAACGATGGTCGTTGAGAGCAGCACGTCATAGCGGCCTTCATAGAAGGCGTTCATGATGTCTTCCAGCTCGCCGGCCGGCATCTGGCCGTGCGCGACCGCCACCTTCAGCTCCGGCACATCGGATTGCAGGAAGGCGTGGATATCGGCAAGATCGGCGAGACGCGGACAGACATAGAAGCTCTGACCGCCGCGATAATGCTCGCGCATCAGCGTTTCGCGGATCACGAGGGAATCGAAGGGCGAGATGAAGGTGCGCACCGCCATGCGGTCGACCGGCGGCGTGGTGATGAGCGACAGCTCGCGCACACCCGTCATCGCCAACTGCAGCGTGCGCGGGATCGGCGTCGCCGACAGCGTCAGCACATGCACGTCGCTCTTCAGTTCCTTCAGACGCTCTTTGTGCTTCACGCCGAAATGCTGCTCTTCATCGATAATGAGCAGGCCGAGATTGGCAAACTGGATGCCGGCGCCGAGCAGTGCATGCGTGCCGACAACGATATCGGTCTTGCCTTCCGCCACTTCCTTCTTGGTCAGCGCCAGATCCTTGGCGCCCACCAGGCGGGATGCCTGCTGCACGCGGATCGGCAGGCCGCGGAAACGCTCGGAGAAGGTCTTGAAATGCTGCCGGGCAAGCAGGGTCGTCGGCACGACGACAGCAACCTGCACGCCGTTCATGGCAGCGACGAAGGCTGCGCGAAGCGCCACTTCCGTCTTGCCGAAACCGACGTCGCCGCAGACGAGGCGGTCCATCGGCCGGCCGGCACCAAGATCCTCGCGCACCGCCTCGATGGCGTTCATCTGGTCATCGGTCTCATCATAGGGGAAGCGCGCGGCGAATTCGTCGTAGAGCCCTTCGGGTGAGGTCAGCACCGGCGCATGGCGCGTCAGGCGCTCGGCCGCAACACGGATCAAGTCACCAGCGATATCCAGAAGGCGCTTCTTGAGCTTCGCCTTACGCATCTGCCATGCGCCGCCGCCGAGCTTGTCAAGCTGCGCCTCGGTGCCCTCGCCGCCAAAGCGCGAGAGCAGATCGATATTCTCGACCGGCAGGAACAGCTTGGCATCGTCGGCATATTGCAGCTCAAGGCAGGCATGCGGTGCACCGGCAGCCTCGATGGTCCTCAGCCCAACGAAACGGCCGATGCCATGCTCGGCATGAACGACGATCGAGCCTTCATCCAAGCCTGCCACTTCCGAGATGAAGTCGGCGGCGCGCTTGCGGCGCTTCGAGCGGCGCACCATGCGGTCGCCGAGAATATCCTGCTCGCCGATGACGATGAGATCGCCGGCCTCGAAACCGGCTTCGAGGCTGAGTACGGCGGCAGCCGCCTCACCCTTCGCCAGGCCGCCGAGATCCTTGAAGGCCTCGATGGTCTTGACGCGCGCCAACCCATGTTCGGAAAGCACCTGCAGCAGGCGATCGAGCGAACCTTCGGTCCAGGCGGATATGAGCACCTTGCCGCCTGCCGCCCGCTTGTCGGCAATATGCTTGACGACCGCGTCAAAGACGTTGATGCGCTCGCTGTCGGCGCCATCGGTGGCGGAGCGCGCCCAGCGCGGCCCTTGGCGGGCATCAAGCTCGATGACGCGACGCGCCTCACCCTCATGTTCGTTGAAGGGCGAGATGCGGATGGCGCCGAAGGCGTCGAGCGCATTGCCGAAGGCCTTGCCGTCGAGATAGAGCTGACCCGGCGTGACCGGTTTATAGGGCGTGCCCTGCGCCATCTGTCCCTTGGTCTGCTGGCCGGAATTCAGGCGGGCATCGTAATAATCGAAGACGAGCTTGGAGCGCTCCTCGGCCGCCTCGCGCACGGTGTGATCCGTGACCAAGCGGAAGCCCTTGAGATAGTCGAAAACCGTCTCAAGCTTCTCATAGAAGAGCGGCAGCCAATGTTCCATACCGGCGTATCGCCGACCTTCGGATACGGCGAGATAGAGCGCATCATCGCGCGTAGCGGCGCCAAAGGCGGAGAGATAGCTCTTGCGGAAGCGGCTGATCGTATCCGGCGTCAGCGTCACTTCGCTCATCGGATTGAGATCGAGCGAACGCACCTGCCCAGTTGTACGCTGGTTTGCCGGATCGAAGCTACGGATACTTTCCAACGTATCGCCGAAGAAATCCAGGCGCACCGGCTCTTCCGTGCCGGGAACGAAGACGTCGAGAATGCCGCCGCGCACCGCATATTCACCGACCTCACGTACCGTTGCGACGCGATCGAAACCGTTGCGCTCCAGGCGGGCCGCGATGTCGTCCATCCGGACCTGATTGCCGGGACGGGCCGAGAACGCCAGGCTCTCGATAATATCTTGCGGTGCCACCTTCTGCAGCATGGCGTTGACGGTCACCAGCACGATGGCTGCATGCGGCTTGCGATGATGCGCGATCAGGCCAGACAAAGCCGCCAAGCGCCGCGCCGAGGTGTCGGAGCTTGGGGAAACGCGGTCGTAGGGAAGGCAATCCCAGGCCGGCAGGGTGAGTACCGGGATTTCGGGCGCGATGAAGCCGAGCATCTGTTCGACATCGGCCATGTGCTGGCCGTCAGACATGACATAGGCAATCGGTTGGCCGGCCTTTGCCATTTCGGCAATCAGGAACGGCTCCAGGCCAGCCGGAACATGACCGATCGTCATCGGCTCGCTGGCGGCGAGCAGCTTCTTCGCGTCGAAACCGGGGATCATTTCGTCAATCCGAACCTTTCGGCGATCTCTTCGAAATCGGGCTTGTAGGAGGCCAAGCGCTCAAAGAGAGGCGTCTGCAAATGCTGCGGCGTCGGCTGGCTGCCGAGAATCCATTTGAGGAGATCGTTGTCCTCTTCAGCCATGATGCGCTCAAGCTCGTCGAGATCGGCCTCGGAAAGGCCTGGCAGCTCATTATCGGCAAACTGGCCGAAGACCAGATCCATCTCGCGGATGCCGCGATGCCAGCAACGGAAAAGGATGCGCCGACGGCGAGGATCGAGATCGGCACTGCTGAGGGTCAGCCCAGTCATCAAAAACACCTTTATGTTGATGCGTCTCTATAAAACCAGCGCTCACAGGTGGGAACCGGTTTTTAAGAAAAAAGCACCTGCGATGCAATTTTCCGGGGAGTGTCGGGCTCAAAGGGATCGAGTTCTCCGCTGCCCCTTGCCAAATGCGCCCTGCCCGTCGCATTTTGCCGGCCATGCGTCCCGCTATCCTCGACCCGCTGTTTGCCTCCATCTCTTCGCTGCCCGGCGTCGGGCCGAAGGTATCCGAGCTGCTGGTAAAGCTGCTCGACCGCGAAACGATCGACGATTGCCGGGTCATCGACCTCATTTTCCACGCGCCGCATTCGATCATCGACCGACGCGAGCAGCCCGGTATCGCGAGGGCGCCGCAGGGCGCCATCGTCACCATTACCGGCCGTGTCGACCGACACCAGCCGCCGCCGAATGCGCGTAGCAACGTTCCCTATCGCGTCTATCTGCACGACGAGACCGGAGAATTGGCGCTGGTCTTCTTCCGGGGTAAGGCGCAATGGCTCGAAAAGCAGCTGCCGATCGACGAGACGGTCACCGTCAGCGGCAAGGTCGACTGGTTCAACGGCCGCCCATCTATGGTGCATCCGGATTACATCATGCGCGAGAGTGAAGCGGAAAACCTGCCGCTCGTCGAACCGGTCTATCCGCTAACCGCCGGCCTCACGCCGAAGTTCCTGCGCAAGACCATCGAGGCGGCGCTGCCGCGCATTCCGCAGCTGCCTGAGTGGGATGATATAACCCTTACGCAGAGGCAGGGCTTTCCCTCGATCTCCGATAGCTTCCACATGCTGCATGCGCCGAGAGATGCGGCCGATATCGATCCGCAATCTCCCGCGCGCCGCCGGCTTGCCTATGATGAATTCCTGGCAGGGCAATTGTCGCTCTCTCTCGTGCGCCAAAGGCTGCGCAAGGTTGCGGGGCAGCCGGTGCATGCAACTGGAGAAATCAGCCGCAAGATACTGGAATCCCTGCCCTTCTCGATGACGAACAGCCAGCGTGAAGCGGTTGCCGATATTCTCAAGGATATGGCGGGCACTGAGCGCATGCTTCGGCTGCTGCAGGGTGATGTCGGCGCGGGAAAGACACTGGTGGCACTGATGGCGATTGCCGCCGTGATCGAAAGCGGCGGCCAGGCCGTGTTGATGGCACCGACCGAAATCCTGGCTCGCCAGCATCATGCAACGATTTCAAAATTCGCAGCGAGTGCAAACCTTTCCGTCGAAGTTCTCACAGGCCGCACAAAGGGACGCGAGCGGGATGCGATCCTCGAGCGCATTGCTTCCGGGGAAGCACAGATCATCATCGGCACGCATGCTCTCTTCCAGGACAGCGTCGCCTATGCCAACCTCATGCTGGCTGTGGTCGACGAGCAGCACCGCTTCGGCGTTCACCAACGCCTGCGCCTGACCGCGAAGGGCATCTCGCCGCATATGCTCGTGATGACCGCGACGCCCATACCGCGAACGCTGGTGCTCGCCGCCTTCGGCGATATGGACGTTTCGAAGCTCACTGAGAAGCCGGCGGGACGCAAGCCGATCCAGACGATCACCATTCCGAATGAACGAACCGGCGACATCGTCGCACGCCTGAGAAGCGCGCTATCTGAGGGTAAAAAAGCCTATTGGATATGCCCACTTGTGGAGGAATCCGAAGAATCCGATTTAATGTCCGTCGAAGAGCGCCATGAGACATTGACCAAGGCGCTTGGACCGGGCATCGGCCTGATCCATGGCCGGATGAGCGGCCCGGAAAAAGACGCCGTGATGATGGCGTTCAAGAATGGCGAGATCCGTCTGCTGGTGGCCACGACCGTCGTCGAAGTGGGTGTCGATGTCCCTGACGCGACCATCATGGTCATCGAACATGCCGAGCGCTTCGGCCTAGCACAGCTGCATCAACTGCGCGGCCGCGTCGGTCGCGGTGACGAAGCCTCGACCTGTATCCTGCTCTACAAAGGCCCCCTCGGTGAAACTGGGCATGCGCGGCTGTCGATCATGCGCGAGACGGAAGACGGCTTCCGCATTGCCGAGGAGGATTTGAAGCTGCGCGGCGAAGGCGAGCTTCTGGGGACACGCCAGTCCGGCACACCTGGCTTCCGCATCGCCAGCCTAGAAGCCCATGCCGATCTCCTGGAAATCGCCCGCAAGGATGCCGCCTATCTCATTGAGCGCGATCCGGAGCTCACCAGCGAGCGTGGCAGCGCGGTACGCACCCTGCTCTATCTCTTCCGTCGCGACGAGGCGATCCGGTTCCTGCGAGCGGGGTAAGCGGATGGACGCGTTAGCCGCGTCCATCCCTGTCTCTCACGACATTACTTTGCGGCGAGGCCGGGAATGGTGACCTGGAACACCTGGAACATGGTGTCGACATCGGCACCGCTTTCATCCTTGTAGGCGGCTCCGACCTGGAAACCGTCCTGGGTGATGAAGTCGTTGTCATTGGCGACGAACAGGAAGTAGTCGTCGGGCAGCTTCGGATCCTGAACGCTGGCGATCGACATGGCCTCCCACTTTTCCGAGAGGTTGTTACGGTCGTTCGGCGCGCCATTGTGCAGACCGAAGCGCGCAAGATCGGCGCTGTCGTTGATGTCGATGAACTGGCTGACGACAGCCGGCTTGACGGAGGGATCAAGAACGCCCTTTGGCGCGACAGCCGTGTCGCCGTCGAACTTGCCGCCGGCAATATCGGTGGCAGCGGACACATCGACGGCAACGATGCTGCGATAGAGCGACTTATCGCCCTTCTGGCCATAGCCATTGTTGCTGTCGCGCGCCAGCATCAGGAAGCTTGTCGGTGAGAGCGCCACGATTTCGCTTTGCGCGGCGACGGCCGTCTTGCCCTTTTCATTGGTAAAGACAGGCAAAGGCACGACATATTCGTGCACCAGTTTCAGATGGTCGAGATCGGCGGCATCATAGACCAGGGCGCGTGTATTCTGCCTGGTAGAGCTGGAATCGCCACCATCCTGGCGGGTTGCGGACTGAAGCACGACAATCAGGAACTTGCCGTCCGGCGTCAGGGACATCCCCTCGAAGCCCTGATTATTTTGGCGCCCGCTGGTCGGATCCTTCGGATCGGGCGCGGCTTCACCGGGACCGGGATTGTTCGAGGAGAAATTCACGGCGCCGTGGCGCATCGGCAGAAACGCCGCCGGCGGTGCCGTGGCCGAGATCATGCGCCCGTCTGCCGAGAAGCGATAGATGTAAGGACCGTATTCGTCACTGATGAACATCGAACCGTCGGGCAGCCGAGCAATAGCTTCGTTATCGAGCGAGATCTTGCCGTTCGGTGCCTGCGGCAAAAGCGGCATACCGCTTTCTGCCTGGCGAACGCCGTTGGCGGGGTCGAGGCCGGTGGTTTCGTTGCCCTTGTTGTCTTTCAAAAGCAGAGTATCCGCGAGCTTGGCCTCGACGCCCGACTGTTCCTGGCCGGCCGGCGGCGTCGCGCCGGGAGCGACCGGAGTCAGCTTGATATCGATGGTGTTGAGACGTCCGCGATAATCGGTGGTGCCGGCGACATTATAGCCGCGGTCCGGCAGCAGCCAGAGCGAACCCTTATAGGTGCCGTCGGCATTGCGGACCCAGCTCTTGGTGTCGATCGACATTCCCGAACCGGAACCGAACGTCTCGCCGAACTTGTCGCGCAGATTGGCGGGGATACGACCGACCGCGACACGTCCCTTGTTGACGAGCGTCACGCCCTGGACTGCGATGGAATTATCAGCAAGCGCCGCGACTGGTGCAGAAAAAACAAATGCTGCCAGCGCGGCCGACAACAGCGGCAAGCTCTTCGAATGCATATATTTCAAGACAATATCCTCCAGTGAAAATACGTATGGAGACAATGAGATCCATCTCCGACCCGCTCTCAAGCCGCGTCGAAAAACAACAGCCGGGGTCGAAACTCCGAATGTTCGATGATGCGATGCATCCGATTGCCTGTCCCGTAGGACGATCTAAGGCGTCAATATGATAGAGACATGACAGCTCGCGCGATACGCGAGGCCAGGCAATCTACGACAGGAACGGGAGTGTTTTTAAGTCAGCGATTTTATCGGAACTGGCCTGGGCAGCCCCTTTGCCGCGACGAGCTCTTCCTTGTATTCGGGCGATACAAGTCCGCCCGAGATCAGCAGTTTGGCGCCATCCTCCGGGCTCATGTCGAGCACCGTGATCTTTTCGCGTGGAACGAAAACCAGAAAGCCGGCCGTGGGCACAGGTGTCGGCGGCAGGAAGACCGCCACCATGTCCTGCCCCATGGCATTGAATTTCGAGGCGATCTCCCCTTTGGCATCGGTCGATATGAAAACCATCGACCAGAGGCCCGGGCTTGGATATTCGATCAGCCCGACCTTCTTGAATGATGTGCCCTGCTCTTTCAACACAGTCTCGAAGATCTGTTTGACGCTCTTATAGATGGTCCGCACCAGCGGCACGCGGTTGACGATCGACTCCCCGAAGCGGACGATGCTCTGGCCGATCAGGTTCTTGGCGAGGAAACCAACGATCGTGATGAAGATCATCGCGATCACCAGGCCGGTCCCCGGAACGGCGAAGTTCAGATAGCTTTCAGGATCGTAGCGCGCGGGAATATAGGGGCGAACCCAGCTATCGGCCCAATGAACGACGGACCAGGTCAGCCACAGGGTAATGGCGATCGGGGCGCAGATAATCAGGCCGGCCAGGAAATTATTTCTGATCCGCGTGGTTACGGACATTTTGATGAGTTTTTCAGTCATTCGCCGCTCGAAAACTCCGTTCCGCCGCCTACTGCTACCCGGCAAATCCTCCCCACCATCTCAGTATGGGAATCGTGCCAGAAATCAGTGCGGCATACAACCCGCCAGCCGCGTCCGCGAGCCGAACAAACGTCCGGCTCACGACGACGTGACGGCAAATGCGGGACGGAAGTTGTCCTATTCCACGGTGACCGATTTGGCGAGATTGCGCGGCTGATCGACGTCCGTGCCCATGAAGACGGCCGTATGATAGGCAAGCAATTGAATCGGCAGCGAGAATATGATCGGGGCGATGATCTCGTCGACGACGGGCAAGGTGATGGTCGCCATGGTCGGCAATGTCGAGGCTGCCGCGCCAAGCTCATCCGTGATGAAGATGATTCGGCCGCCGCGCGCCGCCACTTCCTGCATGTTGGAAACGGTCTTGTCGAAGAAGCGGTCATGCGGAGCGATGACGATGACGGGCATATTCTCGTCGATCAGCGCGATCGGCCCGTGCTTCAATTCGCCGGCCGCATAGCCTTCGGCGTGGATATAAGAGATTTCCTTCAGCTTCAGCGCGCCTTCCATGGCGAGCGGGAAGCTGGTGCCGCGACCGAGATAGAGCACATCCTTGAACTTCGAGATTTCGCGCGACAGGCTTTCCATCTGCGGCTGGATGATATTCAGCACATTCGCCATGATACGCGGCATCTCGACGAGATGGCGCACCATTTCCTGTTCATCCTTGGCGCTGACCGTGCCGCGAGCAACGCCCGCTCCGATCGCGAGCGATGCGAGAACCGCAAGCTGGCAGGTGAAAGCCTTCGTCGAGGCGACGCCGATCTCGGGACCAGCCAGGATAGGAAACACCGCGTCGGATTCGCGCGCGATGGTCGATTCCCTGACGTTGACCACGGCGCCGATCTTCAGGCCGTTGTCCCGGCAATAGCGCAGCGAAGCCAAGGTATCCGCGGTTTCGCCGGATTGGGAAATGAACAGCGCCGCTTGCGACGGCGACAAGGGCATTTCGCGATAGCGGAATTCGGAGGCCACATCGATTTCGACCGGAAGACGCGCATAGCGCTCGAACCAGTATTTGCCGATCAGGCCGGCAAGATAGGCGGTGCCGCAAGCCGAAATCGCAAGGCCGGACACGCCGCCGAAATCTATGGCCGAGACATCCGGGCGCACGCGATGGCTGGCGAAATCGACATAGTGGCTGAGCGCGTGGGAAATGACTTCCGGCTGCTCGTAGATTTCCTTTTCCATGAAGTGACGGTGATTGCCCTTATCGACCACATAGGCGGTCGCTTGGGAAATCTGCCGCAGCCGGCTCACTTCCTTGCCGCTGAAATCGAGAATGGTCGCGCCGGCATGGCTAACGATGGCGCAGTCACCATCGACGAGATAGGTGATTTCGTTGGTGAAAGGCGCAAGTGCGATGGCATCCGAGCCGAGGAACATCTCGCCCTTGCCGTAGCCGACCGCGAGTGGCGGGCCAGAACGCGCCGCCATCAGCGT
The DNA here is from genome assembly GCF_009176305.1 of Martinezella dioscoreae. GTDB lineage: Bacteria > Pseudomonadota > Alphaproteobacteria > Rhizobiales > Rhizobiaceae > Rhizobium > Rhizobium dioscoreae. The sequence goes on from NZ_BLAJ01000005.1 coordinate 51,340, forward strand.
GCCGGGATCGTTTTGAAACATCACGGCCAATGCATAGGCGCCCGTCACACGGTTCAGCATTTTCAGCATGGCCGAACGTGCGTCCAGGCCTTCGCGAACGTATTTCGCCAATAGATGAGCGACAACTTCCGTATCCGTTTGCGAAGCAAATTCCTGGCCTTCGGCCTTCAGTTCTTCGCGCAGCTCGGAGAAGTTCTCGATAATGCCGTTGTGGACGACAGCAACACCTTCGACGAAATGCGGATGGGCATTGGTTTCATTCGGAACGCCGTGGGTTGCCCAACGCGTGTGTGCAATGCCGGTCGTGCCGGGCAAAGGATCCGACTCGAGGCGCTTTTCCAGATTGAACAGCTTTCCTTCTGCGCGGCGGCGATCCATCACGCCGTCGTGGATCGTCGCAACTCCCGCCGAATCATAGCCGCGGTACTCGAGCCGCCGCAGCGCGTCCACCAAGCGCTCCGCCACAGGCTTCGTTCCGACGATCCCCACAATACCGCACATACAGCTCTCCGTCTGGCCTCAGATATGAGGGCAAGTCCTAATCATTCCTGCGATTTTCTCAATTGCCGTCACGGTCACTTTCGATTTCTGACCGTTACGTCGACACGCGAGTTTTAGTGGCCGCCCTTCTTCGCTGCCTTGATGGCAAGAGCTCGCTCGCGGATTGCCTTGGCTCGCTCTGGCTTTACTTCCTGGCGAGCCCGGCCAAAAGCCAGCGCGTCGGCCGGAACATCATCGGTGATGACACTGCCGGAAGCAATATATGCGCCGTCGCCGATGCGGATGGGCGCGACCAGCGATGAGTTGGAACCGACGAAAGCATTGGCGCCGATATGCGTCTCATGTTTGTTGACCCCATCATAGTTGCAGGTGATCGTGCCAGCGCCGATATTGCTGCCGGCGCCGATCGTCGCATCGCCGATGTAGGTCAGGTGATTGACCTTGGCACCCTCGCCGATCTTGCCGTTCTTGACCTCGCAGAAATTGCCGACCTTGGCACCGCCGGCGAGATCCGCACCCGGACGCAGCCGCGCGAAGGGCCCAACCGTCGCGCCGGCGCTGACATGGGCGCCCTCAATATGCGAGAAGGCATGGATGACCGCGCCTCCCTCGATCACCGCACCGGGACCGAAGACGACATTCGGTTCGATCAACGCATCCTGGCCGATCACGGTGTCATAGGCGAGGAACACGGTTTCTGGCGCCACCATGGTCACGCCCGACAGCATAAGCTCCTGCCGGCGCCGCTCCTGCCAGAGGCGCTCGATGAAGGCGAGCTCGGCCCGATTGTTGCAGCCAGTCATTTCGACCTCGGGCGCATCGACGGCAACGGCGCGGCCGCCCAGCAAGCGGGCGATCTCGACGAGATCGGTGAGATAATATTCGCCCTTGGCATTGTTGTTGCCGATGCGGTCGAGAAGCTCCAGCGCCTTGCGGCCATTGATCGCCATCAGCCCGCTATTGCACCACTTTATCGCCAGTTCGGCATCGGTGGCGTCCTTGGCTTCTCGAATGGCGATCAGTTCGCCTTCCTTGACCAGCAAGCGGCCATAGACGTTGGGATGCTCCGTATGAAAGCCGATGACGACGATGTCATTGCCATCGGCCAGTCCCTGGCGGGCCGCACGAAGCGGCACATCGGTCAGCAGAGGGACGTCTCCATAGGCAACGATAATATCATCATATCCGCGGGCAATCGCCTCGCGCGCCGCCAACACGGCATGGCCCGTGCCGAGCCGCTCCTTCTGCAGATAGGATTCGACGGCAATATCGCCGATCGATGCTGCCGCGCTGACCTCATCCGCATCGCGCCCGACCACCAGAGCCGCCGCTGAAATCCCGGTCCTGGCGATCGCCTCCATGACATGGGCGATCATCGGACGCCCGGCAATCGGGTGCAGGACCTTCGACATCGACGACTTCATGCGGGTACTGTCGCCGGCGGCGAGGATGATGGCGAGGCAGCTGCGTTCCATTTCAAGCTCCGAGATATACGGTCAAGCGCCGCCCGGGGGCCGGGCGACTCCCCTCATATCAACAAGTCGAGCGATGAACCACGGCGAAATTGAAGGCGACCTTCAGGCTTCGGCAAGAGCCTCGAAAGCTTCGAGAACATGCTGACGCCCATCGATGATCACAAATTCCATCGCCTTATGGGCCGAAAGTCCGTCACGCGCCGCTATCGCGTCCACTATGGCCATATGCGTATCCGCAATATTGGCGAAGCCATTGGTTGAAGGCGGTGCGCTCATGCGGAACATGCCGACGAGTGCGGCTTCGATAAGTCCGCCCAGCGATCGCATGAATGGGTTCTGCGAAGCCTCCGTAATTGCCAAGTGGAAATGCAGATCGGCGACCGCGAGGCTATCGGAGGTATGATGCGGCGCTGCCATGGCAGCGGCAAGACTGCGGAGCAGTTCGATGTCCTCTCGACTGGCCCTTTCCGCCACGAGGCTTGCGGCAAAAGGCTCGAATGCCATGCGTATATCGTAAAGATGGAGAAGGAACTCCTTGTTGACGCCGCTTTCGAAATGCCAGTTGAGCACCTCGTTGTCGAACATGTTCCAATGGATCTTCTCGGTGACGCGCGTGCCGACGCGCGCACGCGGCACCACAAGCCCCTTTGCGGCTAAAGTCTTCATACTCTCACGCAGGACCGTGCGCGATACCTTGAACCGTTGCAGAAGCTCGCTGTCGCCAGGAAGAATGCTTCCGATCGGAAACGCGCCGGAGACGATCGCCTTGCCCAGCTCATCGACCACCTGAGCGTGGCTCGTGCGCGATTTTCCCTCTGATTTTCCGGTCTCAAGCAATCGGTCGCGCAAGCGCTCTGTCCCTCCCTCAGGCATATCGTCGATTCAAGCGGGAAAGCAGCAGGAGACCCTTCTGCATCAGAATAAAGGCAAACAGCAACAAGCCGATCAATATCTTCGTCCACCAGCTGGAAAGCGTTCCATCGAAGGTGATGTAGGTCTGAATCAAGCCCTGTATGAGAATTCCGATGAGTGTTCCTCCGACGAACCCCGCTCCTCCCGTCAGCAGTGTTCCGCCTATAACCACGGCAGCGATCGCATCGAGTTCGACGCCGACCGTGGCAAGCGAATATCCCGCTGAGGTATAAATGGAAAAAACGATTCCGGATAGACCGGCAAGAAAGCCGGACAGAGCGTAGATCTGGATCGTCGTTCTTCCCACGGGCACGCCCATCAGTTCCGCGGTCTGCGCACCCCCACCCAGCGCGTAGACATTGGCACCAAAACGGGTGCGATGCGCCAGCACAATGCCGCCGGCAAAGACGAGCAGCATGAGACCGCCGATCAAAGTCAGCCGGCCGCCGCCGGGCATCAGCCAATAGAGATCATTGAGCTGAGAGTAGAAATCATGCTCTATCGGAATGCTGTCGATCGACAGCACGAAGGCAATGCCCCGCGCCAGGAACATGCCGGCCAGCGTCACGATGAAGGGCGGCATGCTGAGATAGTGGATGATGGCGCCCATGCCGGCGCCAAAAATTGTCGTGATCACAAGGACCAGAGCGAAAGCGATCAGGGGATGGATCGTGGTATCGCGAAGGACGATCGCCAGGAACACGCCGGTAAAGGCAATGACCGATCCGATGGACAGATCAATTCCGCCGGAGATGATGACGAATGTCATGCCGACAGCTGCGATACCGAGAAAGGCATTATCGGTCAAAAGGTTGCCGATCACGCGCGTCGACAGCATGTTGGGATACTGTGTCACGCAGCCGGCATAAGCCAGAATGAAAATGACGATGGTCGCAAGCAGCGGGAGATATTTCGAATTCACTTTGCCTGCTCCTTTTGCACCATTTGCCCCTCGCCGCGCCGGCGCCAGAAGAATGCGGTTGCGGACTGCATGGCGGGGGATTGGATGACCAGAATGACGATGACGATGATCGCCTTGATCACCAGATTGAACTCCGGCGGAAAGCCGGAGAGCAGGATGCCTGTATTGACCGATTGAATGATCATCGCGCCGATCAGCGAACCGACGATGCTGAAACGGCCACCAAGCAGCGAATTGCCACCAACCACGACCGCAAGGATCGCGTCCAGCTCAAGCCACAGACCGGCATTGTTGGCGTCCGCACCCTTGATATCGGCCGTGACGATGATGCCGGCGATGGAGGCACAAAGGCCGCTCAATGCGTAAACCGCAATCAGCAGGACCGGGGTCCGGATACCGGACAAGGTGCTTGCCCGGCGATTGATGCCAATGGCTTCGACCAGCATTCCGAGAGCTGTGCGCCGCACCAGAGCGATCACCAGAAGCGCAGCGACAAGCCAGATCACGACAGGCATCGGCAGGGCGGCGAAGGAGCCGCTGCCAAGGAAGATCAGCCCGTCATTGTTGAAGGTGAGGATCGCCCCCTCAGTGATCAATTGCGCAATGCCGCGGCCGGCCACCATCAGCACCAGCGTCGCGATGATGGGCTGGATATCGAGTACAGCGACGAGGAATCCGTTCCAGAGTCCACATGCCAGACCGATGCCGATCGTCAAGAGCAGCGTATAGGAAAGCGAGTAGCCGGCAACAATCGAAGAAGCCGCGACAGCACCGCAAATCGCGATGACCGCCCCGACGGACAGATCGATCCCTTTCGTGGCGATGACCAGCGTCATGCCGATGGCGAGCAGCGCTACCGGCGCACCGCGATTAAGTACGTCTACCAAGCTCCCGTAGAGTCTTCCGTTCTGAACTTCCAGATGAAAGAAATGCGGGAACATGATGAAATTCAACAGAAGAATAACCGCGAGTGCAATGAGCTGAGGCATCAGCCGAAGCAAGGAGGTTTTGATGGGCGAGCTCATGCGTCCTCCCGCGTCTTTTGAGCCGTAGCGATAGCCTCGACGATATTTCCGGCCGTTATCTCACTGCCGGTCAACTCAGCAATATGTTCGCGGTCGCGCAGGACGATGACTCGCGAACTATAGGCGACAAGCTCCTCGAGTTCGGATGAAATGACCACCAGGGACATTCCCTGCCGGCAGAGATCCTCGATCAATCGGATGATTTCCGCATGGGCACCGACATCGATGCCGCGCGTCGGTTCATCCAGGATGAGGAAGCTCGGATTGGTCGCCAGCCAGCGCGCAAGAATCGCTTTCTGCTGGTTACCGCCTGAAAGGAGCCTGATCGGCTTTTCCCGGTCGGTCGTGCGGATATCCAGCGCCTTGATGTAGCGATCGGCGATGGCGTTCTGCTCGCTGCGCGGCAAGGGCCTTGCCCAGCCGCGCCTTGCCTGCAGCGCCATGATGATATTTTCGCGAATGGAGAGATCACCGATGATCCCATCGGTCTTGCGATCTTCCGGACAAAAGCCGAAGCCGCTCTTGATCGCGGCGCGCGGACTGGAAAGTGCAACGGGCTTGCCTTCGATCTTCGCCTCGCCGCTGTCGGCGCGCTCAACGCCGAAGAGCACTTCGGCGGTCTCCGTCCGCCCCGAGCCGAGCAGGCCGGCAATGCCGACCACTTCGCCGACGCGCACCTCCATGTCGAACGGCTTGATCTTGCCGCGCTTGCCGAAATTCGTGAAGTGATATTTGACCGGGCCGCTTTCCGTCTCGCTCTGCTTGATCGTGCTTTCAGTCTCGGCGAGTTCGCGGCCAAGCATCATGGCGATCAGGGTCTGCCGCGGAAGACCGTCCGCCTCGCGCGTGCCGACCAGCCGGCCGTTGCGGAGAACGGTGATGCGATCGCAGATTTCGTAAACCTGCTCCAGGAAATGCGTAATGAAGACAATTCCGAGCCCGCGCTGTTTCAATCGCCTGACGATACCGAACAGCATCTCGACTTCATGCGTATCCAGGCTCGCAGTGGGCTCATCGAGAATGAGCACCTTGCCAGAGAGATCGACCGCGCGGGCAATAGCGATCACCTGCTGTATGGCGACTGAAAAGCGATCGAGCTGGCGGCTGACATCGATATCCAAGCCATATTGTGACAGCAGATCTCTCGCCATCTTGTTCATGACGCGGCTGGTGACCATACCGAACCGCCGCGGCTGACGACCCAGAAACAGGTTTTCCGCCACGCTCAGATTGGGCAGCAGGTTCACTTCCTGGTAGACCGTTCCAATACCGAGCTTCTGCGCGGCAAGCGTGTCATGCGGATCGATCTCGGCTCCATCGAGAACCAGAGTACCCGCATCGCGGCGATAGGCCCCGGTCATGCATTTGATCAGGGTCGATTTTCCAGCACCGTTCTCGCCGAGAAGCGCATGAACCTCGCCGCGCATCAATGTGAAATCGACATGATCGAGAGCGGTCGAACCAGGGAAATATTTACAAAAACCTGTCGCCGTCAGAAGTCGCTCTACGTCGTGAGCCATGAAGCGCGAATTTCCTTGGAATGAATCAAATTGCGAAAGCGATAGCCGGCGCATTCTACGGGTGCGCCGGCATCTTGCACACGATATCGCACCGGCGCGGCATTGCCGATTCGGTGCGATGGGCTTTCGTCTTAGTAGCCGAGGTCCTTCTTCTGCTCGTAGACCTTCTGCGGATCATCGGCCTGCGTGTAGAGCTTGGATTCCGTCTGGATCCACTTCGGCGGCTCTTTCTTGGTCTTCAGGTAGGCATCGAGTGCATCGAAGGCCGGACCAGCCATGTTCGGCGTCAGCTCCACGGTTGCGTTGGCTTCACCGGCAGCCATGGCCTTGAAGAGATCCGGAACCGAATCGATCGACACGGTCAGGATGTCCTTGCCCGGCTTCAGGCCGGCTTCCTTGATAGCCTGAATGGCGCCGACGGCCATATCGTCGTTGTGAGCGTAGAGCGCGCAGATATCCTTGCCGCCGTTTTCAGCCTTCAGGAAGCTTTCCATGACTTCCTTGCCCTTGGCGCGAGTGAAATCGCCGGTCTGGCTGCGAACGATCTTCAGGTTGTCATGACCCTTGATGGCTTCCTCGAAGCCCTTCTTGCGGGCGATGGCCGGCGAGGAACCGGTCGTGCCCTGCAACTCGACGATGTTGCACTTCTTGTCGCCGACTGTCTTCACGAGCCAGTCGCCGGCAACCTTGCCTTCATGAACCAGGTCAGACGTGACAGCCGTCAGATAAAGGTCCTTCGGCGCGGCGACCGTGCGGTCAAGCAGAATGACCGGGATCTTTGCTTCCTTGGCTTCCTTCAGAACGGCATCCCAGCCGGTTTCGACGACGGGCGCCAGCAGGATCGCATCGACACCCTGCGCGATGAACGAGCGGATCGCCTTGATCTGGTTTTCCTGCTTCTGCTGCGCGTCAGCGAATTTCAGGTCGATGCCGCGCTTCTTGGCTTCCTGCTTGGTCAACGTGGTCTCAGCCGCGCGCCAGCCAGACTCCGAACCAATTTGCGAGAAGCCGACAACCAGGTCTTTAGCCGACGCCGACGTAAACATGCAGGCAGCGAGAATCGTAGCACTAACGAGTGCGGTCTTAAACTTCATGATTATCTCCCAAAGGCCATCTCCTCAGGCCCGCCGTCAAAAAATCATATAGTAATACTTTTGTAAATCGACATTCGATGATGCAGCGCAACAAAAAAGGGCGCCCGAGGCACCCTTTTCTCAACTTTAACTATTCGCCTGAGATTACTTCGAAGCCGGCAGCTTGTCGTCCACGCCTTCGATGTAGAAATTCATGCCGAGCAGCGTGCCGTCGTCAGCCTTTTCACCGGCCTTCAGCCAGGGCGTGCCGTCCTGCTTGTTGATCGGGCCGGTGAAGGGCGCGAGCTCGCCGGATTTGATCTTGGCTTCGGTTTCCTGGGCCATCTTCTTCACGTCGTCGGGCATGTTCGTATAGTCGGCCATCTTCAGGATACCGTCCTTGAGGCCGTCCCAGCTCTGTTCGGACTTCCAGGTGCCGTCGAGCAGTGCGTGAACGCGCTTGGAGTAGTAGTTGCCCCAGGTGTCGACAATCGCCGTCAGCTGTGCCTTCGGGCCAGCCTTGATCATGTCGGAGGCCTGGCCGAAAGCATGGATGCCGCGCTCTTCAGCCACCTGCATCGGCGCCGTCGTATCGGTGTGCTGCGTCAGGATATCGACGCCCTGGTCGACCATGGCCTTGGCGGCGTCAGCTTCCTTGCCCGGGTCGAACCAGGTGTTGACCCATACGACCTTCAGCTTGAAGCTCGGGTCGATCGAGCGGGCGCCCTGTTCGAAGGAGTTGATGCCCATCACGACTTCCGGAATCGGGAAGGACGCGATGTAGGCGGCACCATGGTTTTTCGACATCTTGGCGGCGATCTGGCCGAGGATATAGCGGCCTTCATAGAAGCGCGAGTTATAGGTCGCGAGATTCGGACCGCTCTTGAAGCCGGTCGCATGCTCGAACTTCACTTTCGGGAACTTGGCGGCAACCTTGACGGTCGCGTCCATAAAGCCGAACGAAGTGGAGAAGATCAGCGAGCAGCCGGAGCGAGCGAGACGCTCGATGGCGCGCTCGGCATCAGGGCCTTCCGGTACGTTTTCGAGATAAGGCGTCTCGATCTTGTTGCCGAATTCCTTCTGGATCTGCTGACGGCCGAGATCATGCGCCTGCGAATAGCCGCCGTCCGTGTGCGAACCGACATAGACGAAGCAGACCTTGGTCGGTGCTGCTTCTGCAGCGGCAGCGAAACCAACGATGGCGGCCGCTGTCGTTGTGAGGGCGAGTGCTAGTTTTTTCATGGTTACCCCTACTGGTTTGACATGTTTTGCAGAAATCGGTCCGGCCGTTGCAATCAACGCTCCGGAACGAAGGCCTTGCCGAGCGACGCTGGCGTGTTGATCAAGGTCGCACGGCGATTTTGAGAGATGATGACGAGAACCACAATAGTCGACGCATAGGGCAGCATCGACAGGAATTGCGAGGGAATGCCGACGCCGAAGCCCTGCGCATGGAACTGTAGGATCGTTACGGCGCCGAAGAGATAACCGCCGGCCAGAACACGCATCGGCCGCCAGGAGGCGAAGACGACGAGCGCCAGCGTCACCCAACCGCGGCCGGCCGACATGTTCTCCACCCATTGCGGCGTGTAGACGAGCGATAGCTGCGCGCCGGCAAGCCCGGCGCAGGCGCCACCGAACATCACAGCGAGATAGCGCGTGCGAATGACGTCGATGCCGAGCGCATGGGCGGAGCCATGGCTGTCGCCGACGGCACGCAGTTTCAGGCCGGCGCGGCTGCGGAAGAGGAACCAATTCACGCCGATCAGAAGCGCGATTGAGAGGTAGAAGGTCAGATCCTGCTTGAACAGCACCGAGCCGATCAGCGGAATATCCGACAGGAACGGGAAGACGATCTCGTGCAGCTGGACGCCAGGCACGCTGACATAGCCTTCACCGATCATGCCGGAAAGGCCGAGCCCCAGGATGGTCAGCGCCAGACCGGTCGCCACCTGGTTCGTCACCAGCGTCAGAGTGAGGAAGCCGAACAGCAGCGAGAAGAGCGCACCGGCAATGATACCGGTCAGCAGGCCGACATAGGGCGATCCGCTCATCTGCGCGCCGACAAAAGCGGCGACGGCGCCGATAATCATCATGCCTTCGACGCCGAGGTTGAGGACGCCCGAGCGCTCCACCACCAATTCGCCGAGGCCAGCGATAACGAGCGGCGTCGATGCGGTGATGATCGTCAGGAGGATTGCTTCGAAAACGCTCATGCCGCACCTCCACGGACTCGCGACCAGATCACACGGATTTTGTAATAGATCAGTGTGTCGCAGGAGAGCACGAAAAATAGCAAGAGGCCCTGGAAAACGCTGGCCGCCTTGGCTGATATCCCCGGCGATAATTGCGCGGCTTCACCACCGAGATAGGTCAGCGCCAGCACCAGACCGGAAAGGATGGCTCCGAGCGGATTGAGGCGCGCAAGAAAGGCGACGATGATGGCGGTGAAACCGTAACCCGGCGAGATCGCCGGCTGCAGATGGCCGATGGATCCCGAAACTTCGGATATGCCGGCCAATCCCGAGAGCGCTCCCGAAACGAGGAAGGCGAACCAGACCATTTTCCGCGAGGAAAAGCCGGCAAAACGCCCTGCCCGCGCCGACTGGCCGAGGACGCTTATCTCAAAGCCTTTCAGCGTATATTTCATAACGAACCAGGCAAGGATCGCCGCGATAACGGCAAAGACGATGCCCCAATGCGCGCGCCCGGAATCCTCCCAGATCGCCGGCAGAACGGCTTCCGGCGGAAAATCGATGCTCTGGGGGAAATTATGGCCCTGCGGATCGCGCCACGGCCCGCGCGACAACCAATCGAGGAACAGTTGCGCAATATAGACAAGCATCAGGCTTGTCAGGATCTCATTGGTATTGAAATGCGCCTTCAAAAGCGCGGGAATGGCGGCATAGAGTGCACCGCCGATGGCGCCGGCGATCAGCATCAAAGGCAGGATCATCGGCGAATGCCAATCAGTGAAGACGATCGGGATGAATGATCCGGCGATTGCGCCCATCGTGAACTGGCCTTCGGCACCGATATTCCAATTGTTGGAACGGTAGCAGAGGCATAGGCCGACGGCGATCAGGATCAGCGGCCCCGCCTTGATCGCCAATTCGTGCAGCGACCACACTTCCAGCAGAGGCTCGACAAAAAAGGCGTCGAGCGCCTCGACGGGATCCTTGCCCATGACGGCGAACATGATGGTGCCTGCGATCAGCGCCAATGCGAGAGCAAGTAACGGCGACAGGAAGCCGAACAGCTTCGAGACCTGCGGGCGCTTTTCGAGTTCAATGCGCATGTGCAGGCTCCGAATGCGTCTTCGATTCATGCAGCCCGCCCATCAGCAGGCCGATCTTTTCGCGCGTCAACTCGCCGGCCGGATAGGACGGTGACAGCCGCCCTTCCGAAATGACGGCAATATCGGTCGCGACTTCAAAAATCTCATCCAGATCCTGGCTGATGACGAGCACGGCCGAGCCGTCGCGGGCGAGATCGACCAGTGCCTGGCGGATGCGGCTCGCAGCGCCGGCATCGACGCCCCAGGTCGGCTGGTTGACGACGAGCACGCTTGGCTGGCGATCCAGTTCGCGGCCGACGATGAACTTCTGCAGATTGCCGCCGGACAAGGCGCCGGCAGCCGGATCCTCGCCGCTCTTGCGCACATCCATCGCCTCGCAGATGCGCTTCGTCGCCTGCTTGACCGCGCCGTGCCTGATGACGTTGAAGAAGCCACCACCCAGAAACGACTTGCGGTCCGACTGATGCCTGGCGAGCACGAGGTTATCCGACAGCTTCAATGCGGATACCGCAGCATGACCGTGGCGTTCCTCCGGCACGAAACCTGCGCCGATCAGTCGGCGCGCATTAATGCCCTTGGTGCCGACGGACTTGCCGCGCAATTGGACGAGATCATCTGCCGCGACTGTATATTCGCCGGAAATAACATCGAACAATTCGCCTTGGCCGTTACCGGCAACCCCGGCAATCGCCAGGATCTCGCCGGCGCGCACACGCAGGGAAACGTCCTTCAGTGCCATGACAAACGGGGTTCGCGCAGGTGCCGAAAGACCGGCAATCTCCAGAAGAATATCTCCCTTCGCACCGAGGCCCTCGTGCTGCACGCTGGCGACATCGTTGCCGACCATCATACGAGCGAGCGAACCGGTCGTTTCCTGGCGCGGATCGCAGGCGCCCGTAACTTTGCCGTGGCGCAGGACGGTGGCGCGCGAACAGATGCGCTGCACCTCCTCCAGCCGATGGCTGATGTAAAGCACCGAGCGTCCTTCGTCTCTCAACTTAAACAGGGTCTCGAAAAGGCGATCGGCTTCCTGCGGTGTCAAAACGGAGGTTGGCTCGTCAAGAATGATCAGTTTGGGGTTTTGCAGAAGCGCCCGCACGATCTCGATGCGCTGGCGTTCGCCAACCGAAAGATCGGCGACATGTGCATTCGGATCGAGCGGCAAGCCATAGGCGTGAGAGAGCTTTGCGGCTTCCTCGGAAATTTTTGCGAGCGGGATATTGCTGTCGAGCGAGAGCGCTATATTTTCCGCGACAGTCAGCGCTTCGAACAAAGAAAAATGCTGAAATACCATGCCGATGCCGAGCTTGCGCGCCGTGCCCGGCGCGTCGATCGACACAGGTTGCCCTTGCCAGACGATCTGTCCATGCGACGGTTCGAGCACGCCGAACAGCATCTTGACGAGCGTGGATTTCCCTGCGCCGTTTTCTCCGAGGAGAGCGTGAATTTCTCCCGGCTGGATTTCAAGATCGATTTCGTTGCAAGCAGTAAAACTGCCGAACAGTTTCGTCAGTTTGCGAACCGACAATAGTGCACCGGTTGCCGGCGCATCGGATGACGACACGTTCCCCTCATTTCCTTCCCACCGTCCTGCCCTTTACGGATCTATGGGATCAGTAGTGTAGTTCCACTCGTTTTCCTGGCTTCCAAATCCGCGTGCGCGCGCCCTGCATCAACAAGCGGATAAGTTTGATGAATATTGATACGCACTTTGCTGCTTTGCACAACAGCAAATAACGCCTTTGCACTGGCTCTCAACTCCTCAGCTGTGCCGACATAGGCAAAAAGGCTCGGCCGAGTGGCAAAGAGCGAGCCCTTCTGATTGAGGATGGCAAGATTGAAATTCTCGATCGGGCCGGAAGACTGACCGAAGGTGACCCACATCCCGCGCGGCTTCAGGCAATCGAGCGACTGCGGAAACGTGTCCTTGCCCACCGAGTCATAGACGACATCGACACCCTTGCCTCCGGTAATCTCGCGGACACGCTCGGCAAAATTCTCTTTGCTGTAGTCGATGACGTGGTCGTAGCCGTGCGCCAGCGCTAGTTCGACCTTTTCGGCGGAACCGGCAGTGCCGATGACGGTTTGGGCGCCGAGAGCCTTAGCCCATTGGCCGGCAATCAGGCCAACACCGCCTGCAGCCGCATGAAACAACAGCGTCGTTCCAGGACCAACCTTGAAGGTGCGGTTCAGCAGATACTCGGCCGTCATGCCCTTCAGCATCATGGATGCCGCGGTTTCAAGCGGAATATCATCGGGCACTTTGACCAGATGCCGGGTCTCGATGTTGCGTTCGATGCTGTAGGCGCCATCACTGCCGGCATAGGCAACGCGATCGCCGACGGCAAAATCGGTTACGCCAGGCCCGACTTCGGTGATCGTTCCCGCAGCTTCCTTACCGAGCGGCAATGGAAATTGAGGCGCCTTGTAAAGGCCTGAGCGAAAATAGACATCGATAAAGTTGAGGCCGATCGCGGCGTGACGAAGCTGCACCTCACCCGCGCCGGGAGGCGGCAAATCCACCTCCTCCAGCTTCATGACCTCCGGACCGCCATTTTCATGAATACGGATAGCCTTGGTCTTCTTCATGATGCACAATCCTTACTGACGTCCGAGGGACGGGAAAAACTGCAGCACGGCACCGATGCAATAAAGATAAATCCCGCTGACGATGAACAGGACAACCGCCCATTGCGGCATGACGAAATGCATCAGCAGCGAATAGATGCCAAGCGCCGACCAGAAGAGAAATATGCCAAGGTTCAACGGCCGCAAGCGCTTGACGCGCACGGGATGAAGAAAATTGATCGGCAGGAAGGTCAGGACGACGGAAACGCCGACGAGGATGATGGCTGTCGTGGCGCTGGCGCCGATGACGAAAAGCGTGAAAATCACCATGTTCCAGACCACCGGAAAGCCGGAGAAGAAATATTCGTCCGTCTTCATGCCGGTATCGGCGTAATAGATGGCACTGGAAACCACGATCATGCCGGCGGCGACAAACGACCAGGGCTCGCCGATCATACCGCTCTCATAGAGCGCGAAGGCCGGCAGGAGCACGTAGGTGACGTAATCGATGATGTTGTCGAGCGTGTCGCCGGACCAGTTTGGCAGAACTTCCTTCACGCGGACCTTGCGCGCGATCGGCCCGTCTATGCCATCGACCAGCAGCGCCAGGCCAAGCCACCAGAACATATCGACGAAGCGATGTTCCGACGCCGCGACGACACCGAGAAAGGCGAGAAACGATCCGGATGCCGTCAGTATATGAACGGAGAAAGCACGCATCTCCGCATAAGGCACCCGCTTGTAATTGAAGATTTTCATCCGCCCCACGACTCGTCAGCTTATTCACCTGCCCCGGCAGGCGGTTTTTCTTGCTAATATGCATCCTTTGGTCGGCATCGCCAGCGCAAAAGCGTTCATTGCGGCACGCTAGCGCGACTCACTGTCATTTTCACCCGTTGCGATGTTTCATCCCATGGATTTCAACAGGCTAAGCGCTTATTTTCAGAACCAAAGGCAATTGAGGCATCGATATGAAGCAGATTGAAGTGGCCGTTATCGGCGGTGGACTCGCCGGCATGATCACGGCTTTCGCGCTGGCACGCGGCGGAAGATCCGTCGCCCTTGTCGTGGCGCCGCACAGCAAGGCCGACAAGCGGACGACGGCGCTGATGGATCAGTCGATCCGCTTTCTGGAACGCCTGACGCTGTGGGACAGGATCGTACCTTCAGCCGCGCCGCTGACGACGATGCGCATCATAGACGGCACATCGCGACTGTTGCGGGCGCCGACCGTCTCGTTCCGATCGTCCGAAATCGGCCTGGATGCCTTCGGCTACAATATTCCGAATTCCGTGTTGCTCGACAATCTCAGCCAAGCCATCGAAGCGGAAGGCAATGTCAGCCGCATCGAAGCCACGGCTTCCGAGATCACCTTCGGCGATGATGGCGTATCGATTACCCTCGACAATGGCGATTCGATCGATGCGGCATTCGTCGTCGGCGCGGACGGCCGCAATTCGATGGTGCGAGAGACGCTCGGAATCAAGACCAAGGGCTGGTCCTATCCGCAATCGGCAATGGTTCTGAATTTTTCGCATAGCCTGTCGCATCAGAACATCTCCACGGAATTCCATACCGAAAGCGGTCCGTTTACGCAGGTGCCTCTGCCCGGCCGGCGCTCCAGCCTCGTCTGGGTTCAGAAGCCGGCCGAAGCGGCAGCCAACGCAGAGAAGTCGCTCGAAGAACTCGGCCGACTGGTCGAGGAGCGGATGCAATCGATGCTCGGCCAGGTCACGATCGAGGACAGCGTGCAGGTCTGGCCCCTTTCAGGCATGACAGCCTATCGCTTCGGCAAAGGCCGCGCCGCGCTGATCGGCGAAGCAGCCCATGTCTTCCCCCCAATCGGCGCGCAGGGCCTCAATCTCAGCCTTCGCGATATCCTGGCGCTGACGGATATTCTCTGCACGCGGGGGGACCAGCCGATCCCGGCCACATCGGGCGATAGTTTCGACCGCAAGAGACGTGCTGACATCATCAGCCGCACGGCAAGCGTCGATCTTCTCAATCGTTCGCTGCTGTCGGACTTCCTGCCGGTACAGATGCTGCGCGCGGCAGGCCTGCATGTGCTTTCGGCCATTGCTCCGCTGCGCAACATCGTCATGCGCGAGGGTATCGAACCGGGTGGCGGCCTGCGCAACTTTTCGTCGGCATTACGGGAAAAGCTGCGCCGGTAAGGTGCCGGACTTTATCAGATAGAGCACCAGCGAAACCGTCACCACGGAACAGGCCGTGGTGATCAGGATGGTAGCGGAGGCCCGCTCCTGCCAGACACCATATTGCTGGCCGATGACGAAGACGTTCGTTGCCGTCGGCAACGCCGCCAGCAATACGGCCGCCTCGATCCAGATCGGATCGAAGCCGCCGACAGCTTGCAGGACGACATAGACGACCAATGGATGCAGGATGAGCTTTGCCGGCACGATATAGCCGATCTCGACTGGAACCCGCTTCAGCGGACGCAGCGCGAGCGTTACCCCCATGGCAAATAGTGCACAAGGTGCAGCCGCTTGTGCGAGATAATTGACAAATCGCTCGAAGGCGATCGGTTGGTGCAGCGATAACGCAGCCACGACAAAACCCAGCGCTGTCGACAGGATGAAAGGGTGCAGCAGTACCTTCCGGGCGATATCGGCAGCAACGCGCCATGGCGATCGCTTGTCGCCGCCTTCCAGCGCCATCAGGGCAGGCGCGACAATGAAATGCAGTGCGTTTTCAAAGCACACGATCAGCGCTACCGGAACCGCGGCCCGTTCGCCGAGCGCCAGTAGCGCAAGCCCCGGCCCCATGTAGCCGATATTGCCATAGGCGCCGGCAAAGGCCTGGATAGTGCTGTCGGCAAGCGAATTGCGGCGCAGGAAGTGGCCGATCAGGAACAGCAGCAGGAAAATCGAGTAAGTCGCGGCGATATCGGTGGCGATGAAGTCGATCCGAGTCAGCTGTTCGATCGGCGTCTGCGAAACGAGCCTGAAGAACAGCGCCGGCAATGCTGCGTAGATAATGAACGTATTCAGCCAGCCGAGCGCTTCTGCCGGCTGCTTTGTAATGCGCGCGGCAACATAGCCGATCAGGATCAGACCGAAGAATGGCAGCAGCAGACCAACAATATCAGCCATGGGGGTCAGCCATCGGGCATATTCCATTTGCCGGGAAAAAGAAGGCGGAAGGTATTGCCCGACTTAGCCGATTTT
Organism: Martinezella dioscoreae; assembly: GCF_009176305.1. Lineage (GTDB taxonomy): Bacteria > Pseudomonadota > Alphaproteobacteria > Rhizobiales > Rhizobiaceae > Rhizobium > Rhizobium dioscoreae. Next base: position 67,822 of record NZ_BLAJ01000005.1, read on the forward strand.
CATCAGGATTGGAAAGGTTTGCTGAAACCAGATCGCCATGTCGCTCACATAGCCGAAGATGAAAGCGAGACCTGTCAGCACTAGAAGCCCGCCCATGATCTTTTCGACCGTGCCGAGATGGCGGCGGAAGCGGGAGAGAAAGCGCATGAAGGCGCCGGAAAAGCCGGCGGCGATCCAGAAGGGGATGGCAAGCCCGAGCGAATAGACGGCAAGCAGGCCCGCACCGGCTCCCACCGTTTCACGCGAGGCGGCAATGCCGAGGATGGCGCCAAGCACCGGGCCGATGCAAGGCGTCCAGCCGAAAGCAAAGGCAAGGCCCATGATATAAGCGCCCGTCAGTGTCGCCGGCTTGCCGCCGCTCTGGAAGCGCGCCTCCCGGGCGAGAAGGCCGATGCGGAAGACGCCGAGGAAGTTCAGCCCCATGATGACGATGATCAAACCGCCGATCTTGGCGAGAATATCGAGGTGCTGGCGCAAAAGCATGCCGATCGAGGACGCACCGGCGCCGAGCGCGACAAATACGGTGGCAAATCCCAAGGTGAAGAACAGTGCCGACATCAGCACATTGCCGCGAACGCTCGGGCCAGGAACACTCGGGCCTCCCGCTACCGCTGCACCGCCTCCGCGAAACTGCTCGACCGAGATTCCCGCCATGTAGCAGAGATAGGGCGGCACGAGCGGCAGCACGCAGGGTGAAAGAAACGAAAGCGCTCCGGCGAGCAAGGCACTCAGAAGCGAGATATCGGCAAGCGACACGATGGACTCCGGCTATGTCATTCCGGCTCCCTTCCTAACGGTGCTGGAATCGGAAAGCCAATCACCTTTTCGAGCAGGCCCTGTCTTGCCTTAAAGTTGACGGAATTGAGAGACCTTCAGACTATTGCAAAATCTCGATTTCGCCCGATTTTCCGGGCGTGACCAAGGGTCGCGGAGCCGGCTGATGAACGAATTGCTTTTGTAAAAATATTGGTTCAAGCTGTTGATGTTCGTCGAACAACGTACATTCCACCCCAGCTACTCAGCGGAGGAAAAGCCCCCATGCGTATTGCTACTATGTTCACGACTGCAGCCTTTGTCGCACTCTTCAGCGTAAGTGCCATGGCACAAACGGCGACCACCCCCAGCACGACCACGACAACCCCGAGCGCAACGACGTCGACCCCGTCGACGACAAATACGATGAAGCCGAAGGCAACGAAGCCTGCCCAAACCGCCGTTTCAAAGGCATGTTCGGCTCAGGCTGACGCCAAGGGTCTGCATGGAAAGGCACGTGCCAAGTTCCGAAGCGATTGCAAGAAGAACGGCGGCAAGGCCTAAAACTCGTTTCATTCTCGAATCGTGGTCAACTTTGCCGTCCAGCTGGCGGTAGAGTTGACCACTACGGCGCTCCCATCAAATAATCCCGACGGAAAGACCGAGCTGCGGCGTCTGAACGCTGTTTGCTTGCGACGATCGCTTGTGCTGCGATCCTTTAGTCGGACATATCCTGTTGTTCTCGCCGAATTCCGGACGGAAAACCGTTGTCGCCTTTTCTAAGATGACCTTGCAGGCTAGTGCCATTGATGCCGGCCGGCGTGAGTGTGCGTTATCCGGCTATCACCCGCTCATTGTCGACTTCGATTGCGGGCTTGGCTCTCTCGCAGCCATAGCAACGTTCTGCAATAAACGAGACAAACCCGGGAAACCGACTGACATTACAGTCCATCCCTATCCGGTCAAATCAATAGACGGAGCAGGAAGTTGAGACCCGCCATAAACCCTCCCCCTTCGGAAGCAGCATCGCAGACTAACTATCTGACAGCCTGTCTTTTCGCCCTGGAACCCTCCATCGAGAGCCTGGTTGCTGCGGCGATGAAATCCGGCTGGAAGCGCGAATATGTTCTTCTTGCCATCATGGCCATCGCGCTGAACGACGGCGGCACAAACCCATCGTCACCTAAGTCGTTGCATTCATGAATGATGGAGAATGAAGTCGGTGACGCAAACAGCAACGTCACTTCAGAAACGATGATCGTATCGCGATCGTCGCTGCGCTACTTTTGCCGGACTGCGCGATTATCTTTCCATGAGAAACGGCGCATGACGCGCGCGAGCAGCCATCCGACATCGGTGTATCGCTCAGACGTCCCTGGGGCTCATGCGTCCCTAGGCTTACGCTCTTTTGTCACCGGATCGACTTTACCCTCGGCAAGCCTGTTGCGGGGATCGGCAACGAGCGAAGCCTCGTCCTTTTCTTTATTCAGCCGGTCGTCCTTACGGATCTCGCTATGCTGTATCTTCGCCAGGGCTTGCTTCTTCTCACGTCCACCATGCGATTCACTTTGTCGATCCTGTGCCAAGATGCGCCTCCTGTCTTTTCAAAAGGGAACTCACTTGATGCGATTAGGTTCCGATGGAAATAACGACACCATCATAGTCAGCGATCTCTCATCCGACTGCCGAGCGAATTTCGGAGGATTTTCGTCTTTGGAAGCGGCAAAGCGCCACCTCACTGTACTTTTAGCGACAGATAATATAATAATGCGACGATAGACGTGAAACGAATCATGAATTTCATGCGTTTAAGCTTCACTGCCATGTGAGGAAGCTGATCATGACGTCGGTCGAACGGAAGAAGCTCGCGCGGCTTGTTATGTTGAAACTGCTACCGATCTTCGGTGGCCTCACCGCGGTTGCGGTCGTCGCACTTTCCACAATCGCATAATCCCGCAATCGCACTCATAATCCCGCAATCCTATAGGCATTGGCCACGGAACATGCATCGACGTTGCTCGACCATAAGCGATCGCCGATCTTGAATCAGGGTGCTCTTAATATTTCGCCTGCCCAAAGGTCAGGAGCAGTCGGTGCTGTCGACTGAAAATGAATAGTCCCTGCCCTTCAGCTGATAAATGTAATTCGCCAGAGATGCTTCGCCGGAACTGAACTTCGGTAACAGGAAGTCGCAGAGGTCAGTGAGCTGTGCGGATTTGACGAGAGGCGGATCGAAATCGTCATCATCGTCGAGATCGTAGAAATAGCTGTAGATGTGATCGGTGAGATCTATCTTTGTCAGCGTGGTCTTTTGATCGATCTTCTTAGGTAAATCCTTGTTGGCGAAGATCACCGGATAGCGCTCCGAAAGGAAGGGAACCACTAACCGCTCGGTCACCGGTGTGGTCATCGCGATTCCTAAAAGCGGCAGCAGCCTCAAGGCTATCGGAAGCCTCCTGCCCGCGATCAATCCGGCCAAAAGTCCCAAGGATACCAGCAACCCACAAACGGTCGCATAAATCTCCCATAGTGACAGCTCTGCCACGAATTCCATCATTCGCCTGTAGTCTTCACCAACAATCTTATTGATGAAGCTATGGTACTACCAAATCGAGATTCGTCACCAGCCAATTCCGGCCAAATCTCATCAACAACCTGTGCGTTATGCCTGAAAAACGAAAGCACGTCGCGAGCCGAGGCCATCAATCCATGAGATTTGGCAATGCGGAAACGACTGCGAAGGCTGCCGGGCCGTGCGGCCTTCGGCTCGCCTCATGAGCGATCTAATGAATCAGCTTCGCGACCTCGGGGACCGTTTGGATCGCGCTCTCGTGCCGTCCGGAAGTCAACCCGATGATTACAGCAACTGCGGCGACCATTATGTAAATAATCGTCCCTTTCGGCTTTCGATCCGATAAGCAACGCCTCGTCGACTCTAATGAACGCGGATGGTCAGACATCTTGATCCTTTGGTATTAAGAGCGCTCATTTAGTAGATCAGCGGCGCCGGATAAATATCTCGATTCGCGCATCTCCCCTGCAGGCAGCGAATACCGGGCTATTCTTGCGTCTGGGTTGCACGGCAAAATTGGCTGTTCCTGTCTGTGTGCCGCATCTGGCCAGGTGCTTTATCCGCGTAACGTCGATATCACTGGAAAATCGAGCAATACAAAAGCCCGCGACCTTCGTCCTAGGGACGTTCGGTTACCTATCTCTTCGGGCTGGACAATCGGATTTTTGGTGAGAGCGATGGGATTCGAACCCATGACCTACTGATTAAAAGTCAGTTGCTCTACCGACTGAGCTACGCTCTCCCTCTCCGCTGGCAGAAGCTGCCCCGGTTGGAAGTGCGCGGAACATATGCAGACGCCCTATTGCGGTCAACCCATAAAATTGCGGTTGTCAGTGGCCGAGGATGCTTTTCCTCACCTCACTACCCCTGAACGACGGCATCGAGCCGAGGAAGTTGCCTATTATTAAGGAAAATCAGAAATCCGGCACCGTACGCGGATGAGCTCCAACAAGGCAAACGCTTCTCAAAGACCCAAACAACCGTAACAATTTCCCATAATAATCAGGGTTGCAATGAACGGATCGATCGGCTCGCCATCCGCAACAGTTGGGGTGCGAATCGTTTTTGGTGTATATCAGTTATTGTTAACAACCTGTCGGGCCCTCAGGAGGTTCTTTTATGGAAGACGCAAACGTCGGTTGGATTGCAGCAATTATCATCGGCGGCCTAGCTGGCTGGTTCGCCGAGATGATCATGAAAAGCAACACGGGCATAATCATGAACATCATCCTCGGCATTGTCGGCGCGCTCGTTGCCAGCTGGCTTTTCCGTACGCTCGGCATCGTCCTGCCGTTCCATGTATGGCTGAACTACCTGATTACAGGTTTCATCGGCGCCTGCATCCTGATTTTCGTCGGCCGACTGATCAGACGTTAGCAGCGCATCGGGCTGCGAAAACCCGAATTGGGAAGAGGAAAAAAGGGAAGGCGGGCCAAACCGCCTTCCCTTTTTTGTTGCGCTCACTCGGTGAGACGCAAGACAGCGAAAATGCGCCGAGGCTTTTGAGGCCTTTCCAAGCGCGACCTCGACGCTATCTACCAAAAGGGAACCGAAAGGAGGTTGGAAACATGACGGAAAACGCCAATCGGACAACCACCCGCAAAGTCATCCGCGGCCGCCCCTACAGCATTGCCGAGTTTGCACGGAAATATCGCCTCGATGATGCGGAGGCAAAACGCCTCTTCTACAAGTTCGGCCCGTCGTCCACCGAACTGGACCTGCTCATGGCTGCCAAACGAAGGCCGCCCAGCCTTGCAACCGCAATCGGTCGATAACGCACGGCTTTCCCAGCCAGGCTTGCGAAATGCCCCCGAGATCGGCGACTGCAAAGCGACGAGCCCGCAGACACGATAGTCAGCGGCACGGCCATGACGCATGGCTTTGCAATATACTGATATATCACGTCCGGTTGCCTTCGGAGATGCTAAATGACACTGTGTGCCACTCAAGCATAAGCCGGACGCAGCCTCGAATGCAGAATTCGCTTAGCCATCTTGCCTATCTCGCGTTGGAATACGCGATCGTGACGCTTGCGTTGAAGCCAGGCGCCCTCGTCACCGAAAAGCAGCTGATCGAAGTGGCCGAGCATGGGCGAACACCGGTGCGCGAGGCAATCCAGAAACTTGCATGGCAGGGATTGATCCATGTGCGGCCGCGCGTCGGCCTGCAAATCGCGGAGATTCGCCCCGAAGACCATCAATATGTCATGCAGGTGAGACGTGAATTGGAGCCAATTGCGGCCGCGCTCGCCGCCACCCATGCCGATCAGCAGCAGCGCGAGCAGTTGGAGGAATGCGCCCGCCTGATGACGGAGTGTGCCGTTACCGGCGACCTTCCCGGCTTTTTCGCTGCCGATAAGGCCTTCGATGAAATTCTCGAAGCCGCCTGCCCCAACAACTTCATCACAGCGGCGCTCGCAACCGTGCAGACGCACGCACGCCGTCTGTGGTATTCCACTGGAACGCATGATCGCATGGGCCTGGCGATCGCCATGCATGTCCAGGCCATCGAAGCCATTCGGGGCGGTGATGCCAAGGCGGCCGAGACTGCAATGGCATCACTCATCGATTACCTCAGCGGCACATGAAAAAAGGCGACCCCGTTACCAAAGCCGCCTTTCATTCCGGATTTAGGGGCCGATCAGCCGACGAAAGCGCGCTCGATGACGAACTCGGCCGGATTGTTGTTGGCACCCTCGTTCAGGCCAGCCTTTTCGAGCAGCGACTTGGTGTCCTTCAGCATGGCAGAGGAGCCGCAGATCATGCCGCGATCGATCGCGGGATCCAGCGGCGGCACGCCGAGATCGCTGAAAAGCTTGCCGTTCTCGATGAGATCGGTAATGCGGCCCTTGAAGGGGAATTCCTCGCGGGTCACGGTGGCATAATGACGTAGCTTGTCGCCGACGACTTCGCTCAACAGCTCGTCGTTGCGGATTTCCTCGACGAGATCGAAGCCGTATTTCAGCTCAGCAACATCGCGCGTGGTATGGGTGAGGATGACCTCCTCATACTTCTCATAGGTCTCCGGGTCGCGGATGAGGCTCGCAAATGGTGCAATGCCGGTGCCGGTGGAGAACATGTAGAGACGGCGGCCAGGGGTCAGCGCGTCCAGAACCAGCGTACCGGTCGGCTTCTTGCGCATCAGTACTTCATCGCCCGGCTTGATGTTCTGCAGGTGCGACGTCAGCGGACCGTCCGGCACCTTGATGGAAAAGAATTCAAGCTCATCGGCCCAGGCAGGGCTCGCGATCGAATAGGCGCGATACAGCGGCTTGCCCTCGACCATCAGGCCGATCATGGCGAACTCGCCTGAACGGAAGCGGAAGCCCTGCGGCCGGGTCATGGTGAAACGAAAGAGCCGGTCGGTATAATGCGTGACGCTCAGCACCTTCTCGGCGAAGACGCCTGCGGGTACTGCTGAAGCAAATTCATCTGTCTTTGCGGGGGCGTTCATTCTGTCTCGGATCCCGTATTAGTCTTACGCGTTTTCCTGGGCACGTTTTTCCCGGCAGGCTCATTTCGCGACGCTGATATAATAATATAGCCGGTTTTGAAAGGCATTCCATTCCAACCGGCAGTACAGGACTGAAATATGCATTTTTCAGTCAAGTTTCCAGATTGCCGACATTATATCCTTCGAGAGGCTTGAATACGGCAATCCGACACTGTCAAATTGCCGCAACAGTGAGCCTTTCCACATCAGGCCGACTTTGCCGGCAATCGCCGCCAGCTATAGGCCTGTCCGCCTTCGGCACGCCGAGCGGTCGGCTGATAATAGTGCGGAATGCCCGGAAGGCGATTTTCCGACAGGCGCTTCAGCGCTGTTGCGTTGGTGACGGCGAAACTATCGATACCCACGCGCAGCATCAGCGGAATCTGATCGATCAGCACGTCGCCAACCGCACGCAGCTCATTGGCATAGCCGAGGCGCTGACGCAGCAGCGACGCATGGCTGAAGGCGCGGCCATCGTTGAATGCCGGAAACGCGACCGCGACGATATCGAGACGGTCGAGATAGGGCTGCAGCCGGGTTACGTCATCGGCAGGCTTGATGAGAACGCCGAGGCCGGCTTCGTTGCTCTCTTCCGCCTTCGCGATCAGTGCATCAAGGCTAAGCAGAGGCTTCTGCGTCTCGGTCGCCTTGACCTCATCGGTCTCGATGACCCACGGATCATTGTCGACGAAACCTGTTTCACGCCAGATCTTTGTCACGGTCAATCTCCTTACGCCGCTTCCGCTGCCGACGAGGACGCGCCGTAGAGCGCCGTCTTGAACGGCTGCGGCCCGACACGACGGTAGGCGGTCAGGAAGGTTTCGGAGGGATCCAGACGAAGACCGAGATAGGTATCGACGATGGTTTCGATGGCGTCGGTCACCTTGTCGGGCTCGAAGCCGCGACCGATGATCTCGCCGATCGAGGTGTTTTCGTCGCCGGAGCCGCCGAGCGTGATCTGATAGAGTTCCGCACCCTTCTTCTCGACGCCGAGCAAGCCGATATGGCCGACATGGTGGTGGCCGCAGGCATTGATGCAGCCGGAAATCTTGATCTTCAGCTCGCCGATCTCCGCCTGGCGCTCTGCCGAACCGAAACGCCTGGAGATCTCCTGCGCGACCGGAATGGAGCGGGCATTGGCAAGAGCGCAATAATCGAGACCGGGACAAGCGATAATATCCGTGATCAGGCCGGCATTCGCCGTTTCCAGGCCGTTGGCCACCAGACCGCGATAAACGGCCTCGAGATCGGCCAGTGCCACATGCGGCAGGATGAGATTCTGCTCATGGCTGACGCGGATTTCGTCGAAGGCATATTCCTCGGCGATATCCGCGACAGCTTCCATCTGGACATCCGTCGCATCGCCAGGAATGCCGCCGATCGGCTTCAGCGAGATTGTCACCATGCCGTAATCGGGGTTCTTGTGGGGCTGCACATTCTGCTGCACCCAGCGCGCAAAAGCCGGATCGGCCTTCTTCCAGCGTGCCAGGCTTTCCCAACCTTCTGGGCGCTCTGGCAGCGCCGGTGGTGCAAAATAGGCTGAGATTGCCTGAACGTCGGCTTCCGGCAGCTTCAGTTCGGTGTCTCGCAGCTTGTCGAACTCGGCCTCGACCTGACGCGCCAGTTCTTCGGCGCCGGTTTCATGCACGAGGATTTTGATACGGGCCTTGTACTTGTTGTCGCGGCGGCCATGCAGATTGTAAACGCGCATGATCGCCGTGGTGTAGGATAGGAGATCCTCTTCCGGCAGGAAGTCACGGATGAGCTTGGCAACCAGGGGCGTGCGCCCCTGCCCGCCTCCGACGTAAACGGCAAAGCCGATCTCGCCCTTCTCATTCTTCTTCAGATGCAGGCCAATATCATGCACCTGGATCGCGGCGCGGTCGCGCTCGGCGCCGGTGACGGCGATCTTGAACTTGCGCGGCAGGAAGGAAAATTCCGGATGAACGGACGACCACTGGCGGAGGATTTCGGCGTAGGGTCTGGGATCAGCAACTTCATCAGCCGCAGCGCCGGCGAAATGATCGGCCGTCACGTTGCGAATGCAATTGCCCGAAGTCTGGATCGCGTGCATCTCGACGGAGGCCAAATCGGCCAGTGCATCGGGCATCTCGGAAAGTTTCGGCCAGTTGAACTGCAGATTCTGGCGCGTGGTGAAGTGGCCATAGCCGCGGTCATAGGTGCGCGCGATATGGGCGAGCATGCGCATCTGACGCGAGCTCAGCGTCCCATAGGGAATAGCGATCCGCAGCATATAGGCATGCAGCTGCAGATAGACGCCGTTCATCAAGCGCAACGGCTTGAAGGCATCTTCCGAAAGCTCACCCGAGAGGCGTCGCTCCACCTGATCGCGGAACTGGGCAACCCGTTCCGCAACAAAGGCGTGGTCGAATTCATCGTAACGATACATGACTTCCTCGGGACTTCTCAGACTGCAATGAAATCGGGATCGGCCGCGGCATAGCCCGGCGCATATTCCATGGTGGGGCCTTCGGCGCGGATGCGCTCGCGCAGGCGCAGCGGCCAAAGCTTGCCGCCGGTTTCCTGCACGTCGATCAGATTGACATCGACGACCTTGTTGTCAGCATAGGCCTGCTTGCCGATCGCTTCCAGTGCGGCTTCCGCTTCCGCATGGCGAGCGACCAGCGCCTCCTGCAGCGATGTCACCCACTCACCATTTGCGTTCAGCCAGACGGCGACGCCATCGGTGAGCCGGTTTGCGGTCAAAACCTTGTCGACCATCAATCAGTTCCTTGCATAGTCTTGAGCAGCGGTCTCGCGACGGACCAGCGGCTCGGATTGCTCAAAATTCGCACCGGCGACGGCATCGCCGATGATGACCATGACCGGCCCGCTCAACTCATCGCGGTGCTCGAGATCAGGAAGATCTCGTAAAATACCATGCATCAGGCGACGATCGCGCCGGCTTGCATTTTCGATGATGGCGACGGTCGTCTCGGGCGGCAGACCGGCTTGCATCAGGCGGCCGGCAACGGAAGCAGCAACGGTGCGTCCCATATATACAGCGATGGTGGCGCCAGATACGGCCAAACTCGCCCAATCGGGCAACACATCGCCTGTGAGATCGTGACCCGTTGTGAAGACCAAGGACGACGCAACGCCGCGCAACGTCAGCGGCAATTCGAAATCGGCAGCAGCGGCGAAAGCCGAGGTGATGCCGGGAACAATCTCATAGCCGATGCCGGCAGCGCGCAGAGCCGCCATTTCTTCGCCGGCACGGCCGTAAACCAGCGGATCGCCGGACTTCAGCCGCACAACGCGCTTGCCTTCACGGCCGAGCTGCACCAGCAGATCGTTGATCTCTTCCTGCGACTTGCTGTGGCACCCCTTGCGCTTGCCAACGGAGAGGCGCTCCGCATCGCGGCGGCCCATGTCGACGATCGCCTGCGGCACCAGCGCGTCATAGACGATGACATCGGCTTCCATCATGACGCGCTGTGCGCGTAGCGTCAGGAGATCTTCCGCGCCAGGACCTGCGCCGACCAGCCAGATACGGCCCTCGATTTCACACGACGACCGCAGCAACTCATCCGCCGCCCGCTCCGCCTGCGCGACATGGCCTGCATTGACGGCATCGGCGACCGGTCCGGAAAAGAACTGCCGCCAGAAGACGCGGCGAGCAACGCCACGCGCCACGAAACGCTCAACCGGCTTGCGATAGCGCGTCGCCAGTTCCGCCAGCTTGCCGAGCGACGGCGACAGCATCTGGTCGATCTGCGCGCGGATCATCTGCGCCAGGACAGGACCGGCGCCTTCCGTGCCGATGGCAACGGCCACAGGAGCGCGATTGACCAGCGCAGGCGTGTAGAAATCGCAATAGTCGGGCTGGTCGACGGCGTTTGCCGGGATGCGCTCAGCGCGAGCCGCATCGACGATCGCACGATCCGCCTCGGCATCGCCGGTGGCGGCAAAGACAAGCGTCGCGCCTTTGACCTGATCGGGTGAAAAATCGCCGCGTACGGTTTCGATGCGGTTGGCGATGAGGAAAGCGTGATAATCAGCCTCCGGCGCCTGCGCAAAGGCAACGACTTTCGCCTGCGTGTTCAAAAGCAGCCGCACCTTGGCAAAAGCTTCGTCACCATTGCCGAAAACAGCCGCCATCCTTCCTTCCACGCGGAAGAAAGCGGGAAACACCGAAAGCTGTTCAGTCCTGGGAGGCATCACTATTCCACTTCGAGATTTGGCGAATATCGCCCCTGCGGCCAAGAGATTGAAGAAACAGAAATTCTAATGCCCATGCATGCGCGTATTCTTTTGCTCGACACGACAAGGATTTGAGCAAAACTCACCAGGCGAGCAGATTGCAATAAGCCTATAAAATCTATAGATTTTTATGACTCGGCCCCGTTGCCGAGCTGCTTTATTGCTTGTGGTAAACATAGTCTTTAAGTTATTTACGCATACCGCAGCATTTGCAATCCCGATAGACTGCAGCGAAAATCGTTGGAGAAAACCCTTGTCTGACAATAGCATCGCTGCACGCCTCCTCAACGTCGTCGAGCATGACATCCTGCCCCTGACCCGCAAAGGCGTCGCGGCCGGCAACAAGATTTTCGGCGCAGCCATCCTGCGCAAGTCCGATCTCTCGCTCGTCATCGCGGAAACCAACAATGAACTGGAAAACCCGCTCTGGCATGGCGAGGTTCACACCCTCAAGCGCTTCTACGAACTCGGCGAAAAGCCCGCGACCAAGGATTTAATCTTCCTGTCCACGCATGAGCCCTGCACCATGTGCATGTCGGCGATCACCTGGGCGGGCTTCGACAATTTCTACTATTTCTTCAGCCACGAGGACTCCCGGGATGCCTTCGCGATCCCGCACGATCTCAAGATCCTGAAAGAAGTCTTCGGTCTGGAGCCGGGTGGCTATCGCCGCCAAAATGCATTCTGGAACAGCTTTGCCATTTCCGACCTCGTGGAGACGGAAGACGATCCGCGTAAAGGCGAGCTGAAGGACCAGACGGCGCGCATCAAGCAAGCCTATGCCGATCTTTCCGAGAACTACCAGGCATCGAAGAGCGGCAACGACATCCCCTTGAAGTGACAGAGCAAAACTTGAGGCAACGATGGAAGCATCGCGAGACATTTCCCGTCTGATCGAGATCATGGCGGCGCTGCGAAACCCGGAGAGTGGTTGCCCCTGGGATATCGTCCAGACCTTCGAGACCATCAAGCCCTATACGATCGAAGAGGCCTACGAGGTCGCGGATGCGATCGAGCGCAAAGATAATGACGATCTTTGCGACGAGCTCGGCGATCTCCTTCTGCAGGTCGTTTTCCATGCGCGGATCGCCGAGGAGGCCGGCGCATTTTCCTTCGGGGATGTCGTGCATGCGATCACCCGCAAGATGATCCGCCGCCATCCGCATGTCTTCGCCGTCTCGGACGCCAAGACCGAGGATGCGGTGACGCTGCAATGGGATCGGATCAAGGCCGAGGAGAAGCGCGAACGGGCCGAACGGCGGGCGACGAGTGGCATCACCGAAGATTTCAAGGCCGGCTTCCTGGGCTCGGTGCAGCGGACCTTCCCTGCCCTGACCGAAGCCTTGAAACTGCAGGAGCGCGCCGCCAAGGTCGGTTTCGACTGGTCTGCGCCGGAGCCGATCCTCGACAAGATCGAAGAGGAGATCGGAGAATTGCGGGCAGCCCTTGCAAGCGGCGACAAGGCCAAGGTCAGTGATGAACTCGGCGATCTGATCTTCGCCGTCGTGAATATCGGCCGGCATGTGAACGCCGATCCAGAACAGGCGCTACGCGGCACAAACACCAAGTTCCGCCGCCGCTTCCATCATATCGAAACGACGCTCGAGGCTGAAGGCGAGACGCTGGAAGGCGCCTCGCTGGAGCGGATGGAAGAGATCTGGCAGTCGGCAAAAGCTATCGAGCGGCAGCTTGCCGGAGTCAAAACGGCCTAAAACACCTATTCCCAGTCTTCGCGCTGCGGCTTCGGACCGTTGCCCATGCGCCGTTCCAATTCAGCCGCTTCGGTCTCTGTCAGGCGAACGTCGAGCGTGACCGTGCCGTCCTCGTTGTCTTCGCGGTTGTCGACGACGGCATGATTGTAAAGCCAGGGCAGCAGCGCCAGCTTTTCGACGGGCAAGGTGATCGTCGTTTCCGTCAGCACGCCGGAGAGGCGCCGGCTGATTTCGTCCATCAGACGATCGACGCCCTCGCCTGTTATCGCTGAGACGGCAATGACGTTTTCCGCGGTCGACGCCTTCTGGACGATGGCGTCATGCGCTTCCGGCTCAAGGCGGTCGATCTTGTTCCAGACCTCGAGGATGCGCTCGGCGCCTTCGGCCTCGCCAATGCCGAGATCGCCGAGAATACGCATGACATCTGCACTCTGGGCCTGATTGTCATCATCGGAGAGGTCCCGCACATGCAAGATCAGGTCAGCTTCCAGCACCTCTTCCAGCGTCGCGCGGAAGGCGGCCACCAGGTGAGTCGGAAGGTCGGAAATGAAGCCGACGGTGTCTGAGAGAATGACGGTACGGCCATGCGGCAGCTTCATGCGGCGCAGCGTCGGATCGAGCGTCGCAAACAGCATGTCTTCCGCCAGTACGCCGGCGCCGGTGATGCGGTTGAACAGCGTCGATTTGCCGGCATTGGTATAGCCGACGAGAGCCACGATCGGATGCGGCACCTTTTTGCGCTTGGCGCGATGAAGCTGGCGGGTACGAACCACCTGCTCCAGTTCCCGCTCCAGCCGGATGATCCGCTCCTGCAGCATGCGCCGGTCGGCTTCGATCTGGGTTTCACCCGGGCCGCCCATGAAGCCCGCACCGCCGCGCTGGCGTTCAAGGTGGGTCCAGCTTCGAACCAGCCGGCCCTTCTGATAGTTCAGATGCGCCAGCTCGACCTGCAGCGTACCTTCCTTGGTGGAGGCGCGGCGGCCGAAGATTTCGAGGATGAGGCCGGTGCGGTCGATGACCTTGGCGTTCCATGCCTTTTCAAGATTGCGCTGCTGCACCGGCGTCAGAGGATGATCGACGATGACGAGGCCGGCGTTGAACTCATCGAGCAGCGCGAGGATTTCTTCGATCTTGCCGGTCCCCAGCAGGGTTGCCGGTCGCGGATCGTTGATCGGAACGATAGAGCCGTTGACGACATCGAGGTCGATGGCGAGCGCAAGGCCTTTGGCCTCTTCCAGCCGGCTTTCGGGCGGTCGAGTGACAGAGATGGCATTGTCGGCTTGAGCTGTCCGTGCAGCACGCGCCTGCTTCAATACAGGCACGACGACAACAGCGCGCATATCATCCCGGTGTTTTACGGTCTCCGGAATGAGGGAATCATTTTTGGTATCGCGTGTCGTGATAACGGCAAGTCCCAGTTAGGATGCGGCTTCTTCGCTCTCGAACATCTGCATCGGCTGACCCGGCATGATCGTCGAGATCGCATGCTTGTACACGAGCTGCGAATGGCCATCACGGCGGAGCAGGACGCAGAAATTGTCGAATGAGGTTACGACACCTGTGAGCTTCACGCCGTTAATCAAGAAAATCGTGAGTGAAATCTTTTGCTTGCGAACAGTATTGAGAAACAAGTCCTGCAAGTTCTGAGAACGTTCCGCCATCGCGCCGCTTCTTTCTTTTTTGCCGACCTGAGCCGGTTGAATGTCATGGTATACAGAGGTCCCGGACGGGAGATACCCTCATTCTCTCCCCCCAGCGAATGTTGGTATCAAATCGCAGTCTTTTCCGCAACGTCGAAAAAGGCTTCACGAATTTTCTGTGACATGCTGCCCGGATGACCGTTCGCTATCGTCTCTCCATCGATAGAAACGACCGGAAAACAGATACTTGTCGCCGCGGTGATGAAGACTTCGCGGGCCTTCATCATCTCCTCGACCGAGAAGAATCGCTCGACGATCGTCACATCGAGCTTGGCTGCGACGTCCATTAGCGTCGTCCGGGTGATGCCGCGCAGGATGCCGTGCTCGGCGGGGCGAGTAACGAGATTTCCGTCATGATCGACGATCCAGACGTTGGTGGCCGCACCTTCCTTCACCATGCCATTGTGGTCGATATAAATCGCCTCCTGGGCGCCGGCCTCCTTCGCCTGCTGGCGGGCCATGGCGTTCGGAAGCAAGCCCACGGACTTGATATCCACCCTATCCCAGCGATTGTCGCGGATGGTGATCACCTTGATGCCGTTGGCGTTCTTCTTGGCAATCACGGACTGATCGGTGCTCTTGGCAGTGACGACGATCGAGGACGGCGTGCCGGCCGGCGGAAAGACGTGATCGCGGCGGGCGACGCCACGCGTCACCTGCAGGTAGAACAGGCCATTGCGGACATGATTGCGGCGCAGCGTCTCGCGAATCACCAGCACCAATGCCTGACGCGTCATCGGCCAGGCGATTCGTAGCTCGCTCAGCGAACGGTTGAGGCGATCGAGATGGCGCGTCAGGTCGACAATCACGCCATGGCGGACCTCGCAAACCTCGTAGACCCCATCGGCGAACTGATAGCCGCGATCCTCAATATGCACCATGGCATCGCTGTGCTTGACGTAGCGACCGTTGACATAAGCTATTCTCGGCATGGAAGCCCCTGATCCGAATTCTGTGATGTTTGAAATGTCGGGCGGCTGATCAGACGCCCAACGACTTCAGCTTGCGATGCAGCGCCGAGCGCTCCATGCCGACAAATTCTGCCGTGCGCGAGATATTGCCCCCGAAGCGGTTGATCTGAGCGATGAGATAATCGCGCTCGAACATTTCGCGGGCTTCGCGCAGCGGTAATGTCATGATGTGATAATCGTTCTTGGCGGAGACCTTCGGCAGCATATCGCCAAGGTCGGTCGGCAGCATTTCCGCCGTGATCGGCGTTTCCGCCCCATCGGAACGCGCCAGGATCATCAGCCGCTCGATATTGTTGCGAAGCTGGCGGATATTGCCTGGCCAGTCGTGCGCCTGCAGCACGGCCATGGCATCGTCGCCGATCCGGCGCGGACGGATACCCGCCTGTTCCGAAATTTGGCGCATAAGCTGATCGACGAGGAAGGGGATATCTTCGCGGCGCTCGGCAAGAGCCGGCACGCGCACAGGCACGACGGCGAGGCGATGATAGAGATCTTCGCGGAACAGCCCCTCGGCAATGCGGCTCTCGAGGTTATAGGCGGTAGACGAGATGATGCGCACATCCACCTTGACGCGCTTGGAACCGCCGACGCGCTCGAACTGCTGGTCAACGAGCACGCGCAGGATCTTATTCTGCGTCTCGCGCGGCATTTCACCGACTTCGTCGAGATAAAGAATGCCGCGATGAGCCTCCTCCAAGGCACCGATCTTGCGCGCCTGGCCCGGCGAGCCTTCGGTGCCGAACAGGGCGATTTCCATGCGCTCCGGCGTAATGGTGGCGGCATTCAGCGCCACGAACGGACCATTGGCACGCGCCGACTTCTTGTGGATCATGCGGGCCACGAGCTCCTTGCCGGAGCCTGACGGGCCGAAGATCATGATGCGGCTGTTGGTCGGCGATACCTTGTCGATCGTCTGGCGCAGCTGCGAAACGGCGACCGAGGTGCCGATCAGTTCCACAGCGTCGCCGGTGCGGCGCTTCAACTCGGAAACCTCACGCTTCAGCTTGGAATTTTCGAGCGCGCGCTCGGCGATCAGGATCAGGCGATCGGCCTTGAACGGCTTTTCGATGAAATCGAAAGCGCCGCGCTTGATGGCGGAGACGGCCGTCTCGATATTGCCGTGACCGGAGATCATGACGACTGGCAGCTCTGGATGGCGCGCCTTGATCTCGTCCAATAGCGCCAGACCATCGAGCTTGCTGCCCTGCATCCAGATATCGAGGAAGATGAGCCGCGGCGCACGATCGGAAATCGCGGCGAGCGCGCTGTCGCTGTCATGCGCAGTGCGGGTTTCGTGGCCCTCATCCGAAAGAATTCCCGAAACGATTTCGCGAATGTCTTCCTCGTCATCCACTACGAGAATGTCAGATGCCATAGACGCTTTCCTTGTCACTTGCTGTCGGGGCGACGGCGGCTTGCTCACGGCGCGGCAGATGCACGCGGATCATGGCCCCCCTGCCCTGGTCGAAATCGGCCGGCGCGTCGTGGAGTTCGATCTGCCCGCCATGGTCTTCAATGATCTTCTTGACGATGGCGAGGCCGAGGCCGGTGCCCTTCTCGCGCATCGTCATGTAGGGTTCGAGAATGCTGTGCCGGTTCTCGACCGGCAGACCGCGGCCATTGTCGATGACATCGACCGTGAAGCGGTCGCGATCCGGGTCCAGAGACGAACGCACCAGGATTTTCGGCTGCTCGCGCGCTTGATCGCTCGGTACACCCTCGATCGCCTCAACGGCATTCTTGATGAGGTTGCCGAAGGCCTGGCCGAGCATACGGGCATCGAACATGCCTTCCAGCCGTTCGTCGCCCAACTCGCGCTCGAATTTGACGTGATTGTTGCCCATTTCGCGCAGGAAGACGGCATCGCGCAGAATATCGCGCAGATCGGTTGGCTCCATGGTCGGCTTCGGCATACGGGCGAAGGAGGAGAACTCGTCGACCATGCGGCCGATATCGCCTACCTGCCGGATGATAGTATCCGTGCATTGGTCGAAAACCGGGCGGTCGGCGTCGGCGATATTCTTGCCGAAACGGCGGCGGATGCGCTCGGCCGACAGCTGAATGGGCGTCAACGGGTTTTTGATCTCATGCGCGATACGGCGTGCAACGTCGGCCCAGGCCGTCGAACGCTGCGCGATAACCAGATCGGTGATGTCGTCGAGGGTAATAACATAGGATTCATTGGCGTCACGCGATTCCTCGCGCGTCACCTGAACACTAAGCGTGCGTACCGTTCCGCCGCGAACAAGACTGATCTGCTTGCGGAAATCGCTGCGATGGCGCGTTGTCGCCTCGGTAACGACCTGCTCGACCTCGGGGG
Organism: Martinezella dioscoreae; assembly: GCF_009176305.1. GTDB lineage: Bacteria > Pseudomonadota > Alphaproteobacteria > Rhizobiales > Rhizobiaceae > Rhizobium > Rhizobium dioscoreae. The sequence continues at coordinate 85,566 of NZ_BLAJ01000005.1, forward strand.
CGATCTCCGACAAGTTCTTGCCGATTAGTTCGTCGCTTTTGAGCGTCAGCAGATCTTCGGCGGAGGTGTTGACGATGGTGATACGCCGATCATGCTCGACGCCGATCACCGCTGCCGTCACACCCGAAAGCACGGCTTCAATGAAGCGGCGGCGATCGTCGACTTCATCCTTCGCTTCCAGAATCTCATCGCGCTGGGTACGAATTTCGGAAATCATCTTGTTGAAGGTGCGCGAGAGACTGCCGACATCGCCATCGGCCGAGCGTACCGGCACCAGCACGTTCATGTTGCCCGAGGCAACATTGTCTGCGGCGCTGATGAGAAGGCGGATCGGCCGCACAATGCGGTCAGCGATCGCAATCGCGGTCCAGATTGCCGCCAAAAGCACGATCAGAGCAAAGCCGATATAGAGGACGGCGAAGGCAATCTGAAGCGACATGCGGCCGGCTTCCATCGCCTTGTATTCGACGGTGTTGTCTTCAACCATACGCATGGCATTCATGACGCGTGGGTCGACAGCGCGCACGGTGTAGAGGAACGAACCCGGAAGCTCGTCCAGCTTGATGACCGCGCCGACGAGGTTGGTCACACCGGGCGGGATGAGCGTCGGCTGGCCATTGGCTGAAGAGTCCAACGCATCCTTCGGGATGGCCGGCAGTGGGCGTTCGGTCTTGATATCGGCCTGGACGATAGCGGTGCCATCGCGCCGCACCAGAAAGGCGCCCAGCAAGCCGCGTCCCCGCGCCTGCCGGGTCATCAGATCGGCAAAACCGGTGCGATCGAGGTTGAAGAGCGAGCGATTCCGTTCCAGATCGTTCGCCATCGAGACGGTCTGGCCCTGAAGATAGCTCGCATTCTCCATCAAATAGGCCTGCGCGACGTTCTGCGAGGAGCTGATGATCTGCTGCGTGCGCACGCCGAACCAGCGATCCAGACCGACATTGAGCGTCAGGCTGGCAACGATGGCGACGAGGATCGCCGGCGTGATCGCGACGATCGAGAAAAGAACGACGATGCGTATATGCAGGCGGGCTGCCGCACGGCCACGGCTGCGCGCCTTCATCAGCCGCGCCACTTCACGAGCGATCAGAGCAATCAGCCCCAGCACGAACAGGCCGTTAATGACGACAGAGGTGAAGACGACCGAGGAGGTCGGGGCAATCGGGGTCAACCCGAGAAGCATCAACAAGGTCGCGATAGCGCACAAAAGCGCACCGCCGGCCAAGATCAGACCAGGTAGGGCAAAGGAAGCACGACGGTCCGTCACCTTAACAACCGTCTCGTCGCTCGCCGCCGGCGACACCGCGTCCTGCATCATTCCCATCAATCTCCACGCCCGAGCGACGGTCGGCGCCCTGGTCGAATCGCACAGCGCTATGGCACGGGTGCGAGAGACAGGCAGAGGCGGAAACTGTCGTTCGGTTTCGCGCTGAAGCGAAACCTTTATTTCACGTCACTTCTGCAACATGTTGAAAAACCAGACGAACTCCTGTTCCTACAAGAGCGGCCAGATGAATCGCCACCGCAAAAACGACGAATCTGCTGCGTGACCTTTAAGCAACGCATTGTGGCGAAAATGCAACGCATGGGATTGCATTGTCAAGCCGTGCGGGAGCTTCTGTAAACCGAAACACCCAGTTCTCTGATCTTTTTGCGCAGCGTATTGCGGTTGAGGCCCAAAAGATCGGCCGCCTTGATCTGATTGCCGCGTGTGGCGGTCAAGGCGGCGAGAATCAACGGGTATTCCATTTCGGTCAATACGCGGTCGTAGAGGCCCGGCGGCGGCAGGTTCTCACCGAAACTGGCGAAATAGGTCCGCATGTTCTCCTCCACCGCCTGCGCAATGGTCATGGAGCCGGTGCGGACCGGGCCTTTCTCGATCGGGCTGTCGGGCACGTCGGCACGCAGCTCCGCTTCGATGATCTCCTTGGTGATGACATCCTGCGGGTAAAGCGCCATCAGCCGGCGGATAAGATTTTCCAGCTCGCGAACGTTGCCGGGCCAGGGATAGGCCTTCATGAGTTCGAGCGCTTCCTGATCGAAACGCTTGGAACCAAGCCCCTCTTTCTCAGCCTGCTGGATGAAATGACGCACCAGATCGGGAATATCCTCGGCACGATCGCGCAGCGGCGGCAGACGTAGCGGCACGACGTTGAGGCGGTAATAGAGATCCTCACGGAAGAGGCCTTGATTGATCGCCTGCTTCAGGTCCTTGTTGGTGGCGGCAACGATGCGGACGTCAGTGCGGATCGGGGTACGGCCGCCGACGGTGGTATATTCGCCCTGCTGCAGCACGCGCAGCAGGCGCGTTTGCGCATCCATCGGCATATCGCCGATTTCGTCGAGGAACAGCGTGCCGCCTTCTGCCTGCTCGAAGCGGCCCGTCGAACGGGTCTGCGCGCCGGTGAAGGCACCCTTCTCGTGGCCGAACAGTTCGGATTCGATCAGGTCGCGCGGGATGGCCGCCATGTTGATGGCCACAAAGGGACCGTTACGGCGCTTGCCGTAATCATGCAGAGCGCGCGCCACCAGTTCCTTACCGGTACCGGATTCGCCGGTGATCATCAGCGTCAAATCGGTCTGCATCAGGCGTGCGAGCACGCGGTAGATTTCCTGCATCGCGGCGGATCGGCCGACGAGCGGCATACCGTCCTGCATGTCGTCATCGATTTTTGCCGGCTTGCGCTTCGGCTCCGACAGCGCGCGACCGACGATCGCGATCAGCTCGGTCAGGTCGAAGGGCTTCGGGAGATAGTCGTAGGCGCCCTTCTCCGATGCCTTGATGGCCGTCATGAAGGTGTTCTGCGCACTCATGACCAGAACAGGCAGATCCGGCCTCGCTTTTTTGATGCGCGGCAGCAGATCGAAGGCGTTTTCGTCGGGCATGACGACGTCGGTTACGACAAGGTCGCCTTCGCCGGCGGAGACCCAACGCCAGAGCGTGGCGGCGTTCGATGTGATGCGTACATCGTAACCCGCGCGGCTCAAAGCCTGGTTGAGCACGGTGCGGATGGCCGCATCGTCATCGGCGACAAGGATCGTGGCTGTCATCGAGTAGTCCCTGTAGAGTTCGGAAGTGGGGCATCTTCTGAGGTGATGCCCTTGGAGGCAGGCATCAAAACACGGAAAGTGGTACGATGGTTCTGGCTGTCGCATTCGACGATGCCGCCGTGGTCGCCGATGATCTTGGCAACCAGCGCAAGGCCGAGACCGGTTCCGTTCGTCTTGGTGGTGATGAACGGATCGAAAAGATGCGGCACGAGATCGGCCGGCACGCCCGGACCATTGTCGATGACGCAGAATTCCAGCGGCAGCGAGATCTTCTCGCGCGTGCCGGCGACCGAAAGCCGGATGCCGGGGCGATAGGCCGTCGTCAGCATGATCTCGCCATCCTGACGGTCGCCCACCGCTTCAGCGGCGTTCTTTACCAGATTGAGGAAGACCTGCACGAGCTGATCCCGGTTTGCGAAAACCGCCGGCAGAGAGGGGTCGTAATTCTCCGAAATCTTGATATTTCGGGCAAAGCCGGCCTTGGCGACGGCCTTCACATGATCGAGCACGGAATGGATATTGACGGGAACGCGATCGACGGGCCGTTCATCGGAGAAAACCTCCATACGGTCGACCAGCGAGACGATGCGATCCGTCTCGTCGCAGATGAGGCGCGTTAGCGCGCGATCGTCGTCCTCGACCGATTGTTCGAGCAACTGCGCGGCGCCGCGAATACCTGACAGCGGGTTCTTGATCTCATGCGCCAGCATGGAGGCAAGGCCCGTGACCGAGCGGGCTGCGGCACGATGTGTCAGCTGCCGGTCGATCTTGTCGGCCATGGAGCGCTCCTGGAACACCACCACCACAGAGCCGGGGTCGCTGGAAACCGGCGCAACATAGAGATCGACCAGCTTGTCCTGTCCGAGACGTGGCGAGCTCAGATCGACGCGATATTCATTCACTGGTGCGCGGCGTTCGCGCACCTGATCGATCAGCGCCAGCAAAGGGCTGCCGAAAGGGATGAAGCTGGAGATCTTGTAGCGCGACAGATGCGACGCGCTGGCACCAAAGAAAGCTTCCGCCTCCCAGTTGGCAAAGGCAATGAGGCCGGCCTCGTCGACCATGACGACGGGGTTCTGGATCGCATTGAGAACGGCCATGGCCACGGAGTTGGCCGGGCTATCACCGGCACCGGAGCTGGATTTCGAAGTCATGCAGCCTCCTGAATGCGGTGAGCGAGATCAGCGCCTGCCTGCAGCGCGGCTCGGAAGGATACAGCAACCTCGCCGCTCTCTTTCGACGTCATGATCTTTGCCTTGTCGGCGCCCATTGTCGCCGGCGCATAGCGGTCGAGATACCAGGCGAGATGCTTGCGGGCATGGCGAATGCCGACCGCCTCGCCATAGAACTCCAGCATCATGCGATAATGTTCGAGCGCGATCTCGACGATCTCATCGCGGCTGGGCTCGCGATGCCCTGCCAGCACACCCGCATGCCATGGACGGCCCTGGCAGCCACGGCCGATCATGACGGCGTCAGCGCCGGAGCGACGTAGGATTTCCTGCGCGTCCTCAACCGTTTCGACATCGCCATTGGCGACAAGCGGAATGGAGATCGCGTCGCGCACGGCGCGGATCGCATCCCAATCCGCCCTGCCCTCGTAGAACTGCATGCGCGTGCGGCCATGAATGGTGACGAGTTGAACACCGGCCTCTTCGGCGCGCCGCGCGATATAAGGCGCATTGACGGAATTCTCGTCCCAGCCCAGCCGCATCTTCAGCGTCACGGGGATGTCCACCGCACTTACGGTCGCTTCTATCAATGTCAGCGCATGGTCCGGGTCACGCATCAGCGCCGAACCGGAATAGCCGCCAATCACCTTCTTGGCTGGACATCCCATATTGATATCGATGATATCGGCGCCATTATCCGCGGCGATCTTTGCAGCCTCGGCCATCCAACGCGCTTCACGGCCCGCGAGCTGCACCATATGCGGCTTCAAGCCGGCGCTCTTCAAACGCGCCCAGGATTCGGCAGTATCCTGAACTAGCTCACGACTAGCGACCATTTCCGTGACGACCAGGCCGGCGCCATAGCGTAAAGCCAGCTGCCGGAAAGGAAGATCGGTCACGCCCGACATCGGCGCCAGGATCACGCGATTCCGGATGGATACGGAGCCGATGGAAAATGGAGCTGCAAGCTTGGAAGAAAGCAAATGATTATCTTTCGGGCACACCATACATCTGCACTATTTTTAGACACGCTTTGAAAGTTTGCCAAGGGGTTTCGAAGAATCCCGATATTTTTTGGGCAGATGCTGGAAAATAATCGGTCGAGGCGATAGACCCTGCTGGAGCAGGATCCCGTTTTGGCGATCTATTTAGCATGTGCTTATCCAAAAGCTCTACGCTTTTCAAAGCCATGCCGCAGACGGAGCCTTTCATCCTTCGGGGGTTTATGACGCAAATGCATTCAAAGCAACCGCTGTCGGTGGGAATCGTGATCGTTGCCGCCGGGCGCGGCGAGCGGGCTGGCTCTCCGGAAGAAGGCCCCAAGCAATATCGCCCGATCGGCGGCAGAGCGGTTATTGCGCATACGCTTGAAAAATTCGTGACATGGCCGCAGGCATCAAAGATCGTCGTCGTCATCCACCGCGATGATGAGGGGCTGCTGGGCGCGGCGCTGAAGCAGGTTTCAGGCCTGCCTGAGATCAAGATCGCCTTCGGTGGGGCGACTCGCCAGCAATCCGTGCTTGCCGGGCTGCGCGCGTTGAGAGATAGCGATGTCACACACGTGATGATCCACGATGCCGTGCGCCCGTTCTTCGATCATGATCTGCTCGACCGAGTGGCCTCAGCGCTCGCGGGTGGCGCGCCAGCGGTGCTGCCGGCCATGCCTGTCACCGACACGCTGAAGCGCGGCAACATGGAAGGGCTCGTTGTCGACACCGTGCCTCGCGCCGGGCTTCATGCCGCCCAAACGCCGCAATCCTTCCGCTTGGCCGATATTCTCGCCGCGCATGAAAAGGCCGAAGCCGACGGCAAGATTGATTTCACCGACGATGCGGCAATCGCGGAATGGTGTAACCTACCGGTGACATTGGTGATCGGCAGCGCCGACAATGTGAAGCTGACGATCAAGAGGGATATTGCCATGGCCGATGAAAAGCTCAGTGCCGCGCTGCTGCCGGACGTGCGCACCGGCAACGGCTATGACGTCCACCAGCTGGAGCCCGGCGATGGCGTTACCCTCTGTGGCGTGTTCATTCCGCATGACCAGAAGCTGAAGGGGCATTCGGACGCTGATGTTGCCCTGCACGCGCTGACGGACGCGCTTCTTGCCACCTGCGGCGCCGGCGATATTGGCGATCATTTTCCGCCCTCCGATCCGCAATGGAAGGGTGCACCGTCGCGCATCTTCATCGAGCACGCGGCAAAGATCGTGCGCGAACGCGGCGGCACTATCATGAATGCGGATGTCTCGCTGATCGCCGAGGCGCCGAAGGTCGGGCCGCATCGTGACGTCATGCGCGCCAAGCTTTCCGAATTCCTCGGCATCAGCATCGATCGGTGTTCGGTCAAGGCAACGACAAACGAGAAGATCGGCTTCGTCGGCCGCCGCGAAGGCATCGCCGCCATTGCGACAGCCACCGTCGTCTATCGCGGAGGCAAGGCATAATGCACTTTCCCGATGAGATTATCGCGCTTGCGCAAAAGATCGTGGCTGACTTCACCGCAAAAGGCTGGATGGTCGCGACGGCAGAATCCTGCACCGGCGGGTTAATTGCTGGCGCTCTCACCGAGATTCCAGGTTCGTCTGCCGTGGTCGATCGCGGCTTCGTCACATACACCAATACCGCCAAGATGGAGATGCTCGGCGTTCAGGAGCAGACGCTAGCGCAATTCGGTGCGGTGTCGAAGGAAACGGCGCTGCAGATGGTGCATGGCGCCCTCTTCCGCTCTCGAGCCGATTTTGCTGTAGCGGTCACGGGTATCGCCGGTCCCGGCGGCGGCTCCGCGGAAAAGCCCGTCGGGCTCGTTCATCTGGCCGCCAAGGCGCGAAGTGGCGGGATCATCCATCGTGAAATGCGCTACAGCGACATCGGCCGCGACAAGGTTCGGCTCGCCACGTTACGGACGGCATTGGAGATGCTTGTCACGCTCGCTCAATGAGCGGGAGCGGCTTCAAGCATAGATTTTGTTCGCGCGCGTCTCAAAGGCATCCGTGAACATGCGGAAGGCCCGATCGAACATCGATCCCATCAAAGCACCGAGAATACGGCTCTTGAACTCGTAGTCGATGAAGAAGTCGATGACGCTGCCGCCATTCTCCGCCGGCTGAAAGCGCCAGCGATTGTCGAGATACTTGAACGGTCCATCGATGTATTTCACGTCGATCGCGCGATCCGCTTTGTTCAGCAGCACCTGTGTGGTGAACGTCTCGCGGATGGCCTTATACCCGACCGTCATATCGGCAACGAGCAAGGTCTTACCGTCCCGTTCCTTGCGGCTGCGAACCGTGAGCGCGTCACAAAGCGGCAGGAATTCCGGATAACGCTCCACATCGGCGACGAGGTCGAACATCTGGTCGGGCGAATGCGGAACGGGGCGATGGGTTTCGAACTGAGGCATGAGCCGCAATTAAGCAGGACGACAGAGAAGATCAAGAAGCTGACGCATTTCACCACGGGATTTCAGCTGTAAAACCGGCACATTGGGGCCGTGCTCGGCAAGCCCGGCAAGGACTCTAGGCGTGAATTTTTCCTCAAATGTCCAAATAAAGCGCAGAAACTCCCAATCGACTTTCTCGATGCAGCCCGGTGCCATTTCCGGGCGCGTGCGGCCCATCCACTTGATCCAGCGAGAAACAGCACCCCAGATGCATAGTAGGCGAGGCATCCGCACCCATATGACCAAATCAGTACGCGGCAGGCGTATGTCGAATGTCGAGGGATTGGTCCCGTCCATGATCCACCGTTCGCCCTGCACCTTGGCGACGATGATGGCGCGCTGCTCGTCCCTATCGCGCTGAACCCAGCCCGGCAGCCACAGAACGTCACGATCGATCGAGACATAGGCAAGGCCAAAGCGGGCGGCAATCTTCTGCGAGAGGGTTGATTTGCCACCGCCGGAGCAGCCCATGACAAGGATGCGATTTGCACGGCGGATATGCTCAGCGGCTACCTCAAGGTCGCGTATCTCGCTGCGCAACGGCGGCACCAAAAGCTGATCCATGACGGCCTCTCAGATATTGCTTCGGAGACGCGAAAGCAGGTCTTCGCCGTCGCGGTAGGATTTCAGCGTCACGACAGGCACATTGCGGCCGTGTCGTTCGAGCATCTCCTGAAACTGCGGCGCTTCGTCATGCTCGAATGTCCAGATATAACGAAGGAATTTCCAATCCAGCCGCTCTGGGCATCCGGGCGCCATCTCGGGCCGCGACCGGCCGCGGTAGCGCAGCCAGCGCGAAATCACACCGCGGAGTGCCACGTATCGCGGTGAGCGTCGCCATATGACGAGGTCGGTGCGCGGCAGCCGCAAGGGCAAGGTTCCGGGGCTGTTGCCGTCCATGATCCAGCGCGGTCCGGCAACCGCCTGTTCGATCAGCGCGATGGCTTCCGGGCGCGGGCGCGATTTCCAGCCGGGCAGCCAGAAGATATCGCGATCCATCGAAACATAGGTCAACCCACGCAGCGACGCGATGGCCTGCGCGAGCGTGCTCTTGCCTGTGCCGGAACACCCTATGATGAGAATACGATCTGCTTTTTCGAAGATGCGTGCCGCCTCATCGATATCGACGGCACGGACGAGCGCATGCGGCGCGACGATCTGCTCCACGGTCCAGCTCCATAATCGAATCGAAAGTGCCAATACCGGTAACAAACGGCGGCGTGTTCCCTAGGTCGCGTCGATGACAAATAAATGACGGAACAACGAAAAACCGCGGCGCACTCGCCGCGGCTCGATCAAAGGCAAATTCATCCGGCCGGGCTTATTCGGCGGCCAGCAGCAGCTTCTTTTCGCGAGCAGCGCGCAGCCGCTCGAAATCATCGCCGGCATGATGGGACGAGCGCGTCAGCGGGCTGGAAGCGACCATCAGGAAGCCCTTGCTGTAGGCCACCGTCTCATAGGACTTGAACTCTTCCGGCGTGACGAAGCTCATGACCTGATGATGCTTGCGCGTCGGCTGCAGATACTGGCCGATGGTCAGGAAGTCAACGTCAGCGGTGCGCAGATCGTCCATCAGCTGCAGCACTTCATTCCGCTCCTCGCCGAGACCGACCATGATGCCGGACTTGGTGAACATGGTGGGGTCCAGTTCCTTGACCCGCTGCAGCAGGCGGACGGAATGGAAGTAACGAGCACCAGGGCGAACCGTCAGGTAGTTGCCGGGCACAGTTTCTAGATTGTGGTTGAAGACGTCCGGCTTGGCGGCGACGACGCGCTCCAAAGCGCCCGGCTTCTTCAAAAAGTCCGGCGTCAGGATCTCGATCGTGGTCGAAGGCGAAGCGGCGCGGATCGCCCAGATGACTTTCTCGAAGTGCTCGGCGCCGCCGTCTTCCAGATCGTCGCGGTCGACGGAGGTGATGACCACGTGGCTAAGGCCCATCTGCTTGACGGCCTTGGCGACGTTTTCCGGCTCGGCCATATCGAGCGCATTCGGCTTGCCGGTCGCGACATTGCAGAAGGCGCAGGCACGTGTGCAGATCTCACCCATGATCATGAAGGTGGCGTGCTTCTTATCCCAGCACTCGCCGATATTCGGGCAGCCGGCCTCTTCGCACACCGTGACGAGCTTGTGCTCCTTCACGATCGAGCGGGTTTCGGCATAGCCCTTCGATGTCGGCGCCTTCACGCGGATCCAGTCCGGCTTGCGCATGACTTCCGTATCCGGCCGATGCGCCTTTTCCGGGTGTCGCACGCGCTTTGCGTCCGGGTTGATCGTGTCGAGAATCGTGACCATGGAACGTCTACTTTCCGCCGCTTGAAATACGGCCCTTCATCGCCGAGCGAATTTGGCGAGGAATATCAGAATGCATGCACCGATGAAACCGGTGATGAAAAAGCCGAGCCGGCCGCCGGGAACGCCGACATGCAGGGCCACCAAAAGCCCCGCAGCAACGACCGAACCGGCAATGCCGAGGATGATGTTCAGGATGATGCCGTAGCGCGCATCCATCAGCTTGCCCGCGAGCCAGCCCGCAAGACCGCCGATGATGATCAGACCCAGCCAACCGACACTTTCCATTAAACCCTCGTTTCAAGCGCCCTTCAGGACAATCCTGCCGAACACCACGTGCCTCTTACGACGATGCCCTAGACGATCAATCTCGCCAACAGCGCCACGATGATCGCGCCTACCGTGGCATGGATGATCTCCACGACAAGCGCATTTTGAATGCCGAGCGATATCCCGAAATAATGGAACAGGAAACCACCCACGAAAGCGCCGATCACGCCGCTCACCAGGCAACTGATGAGCCCACCGCCTCCAACGATCAGGCTCGCGAGAAAACCCGCGACCAGGCCGATGAGAAGAAAGACGATCCAACCTTCCGCCGTGATAGACATGTTGATTTCCCTTCCTGTTTTCCACCCCTTGGATAAAGGGCATGGCAGGAAATTATCAAGCGTTCAGCACCCGGCCGTAGGCGTCCAGTACGGCTTCCTTCATCGTTTCCGAAACGGTCGGATGCGGGAAGATCGTGTGCATCAGCTCTTCTTCCGTCGTCTCGAGGTTCATGGCGACCACGAAGCCTTGAATGAGTTCGGTCACTTCTGCACCGACCATATGCGCACCAAGCAGTTCGCCGGTCTTCCTGTCGAAGATGACCTTGCAGAGGCCCTGATCCTCGCCGAGAGCGATCGCCTTGCCGTTGGCAACGAAGGAGAAGCGGCCGACGCGGATATCGCGGCCGAGTTCCTTGGCCTTGGCTTCGGTCAGGCCGACGGAGGCAACCTGCGGCTGGCAATAGGTGCAGCCCGGAACCTTGCCCTTGTCGGTGGGATGAACATTCGGCAGACCGGCGATCTTCTCGATGCAGACGACGCCCTCGTGTTCAGCCTTGTGGGCGAGCATCGGCGGGCCGGCAACGTCGCCGATGGCGTAAATGCCGGGGACATTAGTCTTGCCGTAGCCATCGATGACGACGCAGCCACGGTCGGTCTTCACGCCGAGCGCCTCGAGGCCGAGGTTCTCGATATTGCCCTGCACGCCAACCGCGGAGATCATCCGGTCGGCAACGATCTGCTGCACCTTGCCGTCTTCCGTCTCGACATGAGCGGTGATGCTGTTGGCCGCCTTATCGACCTTCGTGACCTTCGCCTTGGTGAAGATCTTCAGGCCGCGCTTTTCGAGCTGCTTGCGAGCGATGCCGGAGATTTCGGCATCTTCAACCGGCATGATCGTCGGCATGACTTCGACGACGGTAACGTCGACGCCCATGGAGCGATAGAAGCTCGCGAATTCGATGCCGATCGCGCCCGAGCCCATGACGAGCAGCGACTTCGGCAGGAAATCCGGTTTCAGCGCTTCGAAATAAGTCCAGATCAGCTTGCCATCGGGCTCGATGCCGGGCAGCGCGCGCGGACGGGCGCCGGTCGCGACGATGATGTGCTTGGCGGTGTAGGTGCCCTCGCCCTTGACGTTCTTCGGCACCGGATGCTGCGGCTCGACGACCGGCTTGGTCGACTTGCCGACGACGATTTCGCCGGGCTTGGTGATCTTGGCTTCGCCCCAGATCACATCGACCTTGTTCTTCTTCATCAGGAAGCCGACGCCGGTGTTCAAGCGGGCGGAAACGCCGCGCGACCGGGCGACGACTGCCTTCACATCCGCGCTCACCTTGCCTTCGAGAACAAGGCCGTAATCTTTCAGATGGTTGGAATGATCGAGAATTTCGGCCGAACGGAGCAGCGCCTTTGTCGGAATGCAGCCCCAGTTCAAGCAGATGCCGCCCAGGTGCTCACGCTCGACGATCGCGGTCTTCAGGCCAAGCTGGCCGGCGCGCACGGCGGCGACATAACCGCCCGGACCGGAGCCGATGATAATGACGTCGTAATTCTCAGCCATGTGTTTCCTGCCTTAATCGTGGCGGCGGATCGGAGCCGGCGCCTTAAATCTATTAGAGACCGAGCATCATCCGCACGATCGGCTCGAGGCCGCGACCGAGCGCCCGGGTGTTTTCCGCATCGAGATGGACGCCATCGAGCGGCGTGGTGACGGCGACCGTATTGGCATCGAAAAAGCCACAGCCCAGTTCGTCTGCCAGATCGCTGTAGAGCGTCGGCAGCTTGCTGGATTCCTTGACCGCGCCCAGAAAACTGGCCGCAAAAGCGGCATTGGCTGTCTCGGTGATTGCCGGCGGGGCGACGATGAGGATATCGGGCACCTCGTAGTCGAACCCCCAGGCATGATTGCGCACGAGCTGGACCAAGCGGCTGATGCCCTGCAGAGCGGCAAAGGCCGAACCGGCGACAACCGGCTTCATGTCGTTGGTGCCGAGCATGATGATGACGAGATCGAGCGGATTGTGGGTCTGCAGGATCGTCGGCAGGATTCTCGCGCCATTGCGGTCGCAATCGGCGAGATGATCGTCGAACGCCGTCGTGCGGCCGTTCAATCCTTCCGGGATCACGCGCACTTGGTTGCCGAGCGCCTTTTGCAAGACACTCGGCCACCGATCTTCATAGGCATGACGGCCAACCGTTTCGGCACTGTAGCCCCATGTCAGCGAGTCGCCGTAACACAGAACAGTCTTGGTCATTCATGCCTCCGTGTCACAACAAGGCTCAGACGAGCATCCCCATCGGATTTTCGATGTAGCCCTTGAAGGCTGCCAGAAGCTCGGCACCGAGCGCACCGTCGACGGCGCGGTGGTCGGTCGACAGCGTGACGGTCATCACGTTGGCAATTACCATTTCGCCCTTCTTGACGATGACGCGCTGCTCGCCAGCGCCGACAGCCAGAATGGTCGCATGCGGCGGGTTGACGACGGCGGCGAAGTTCTTGACGCCCATCATTCCCATGTTCGACACCGCAGTCGTACCGCCCTGATACTCCTCGGGCTTCAGCTTGCGCTCCTTGGCGCGCTTGCCGTAGTCCTTCATCTCGTTGGAGATGGTGGAGAGCGTCTTCTGCTCGGCGCTGCGAATGATCGGCGTGATCAGGCCGCCCGGAATGGAGACGGCTACGCCGACATCGGCATGCTTGTGCTTAACCATGGCGCTGTCGGTCCAGGAGACGTTGGCATCCGGAACGTCGCGCAGTGCCAGCGCCAGTGCCTTGATGACCATGTCGTTGACCGAGAGCTTGTAGGCCGGCACGCCGTCCTTCGACTTCGGAGCGGAATCATTGAGCTGCGTACGGAGCGCCAACAGCGCGTCGAGTTCGCAATCGACCGAGACATAGAAGTGCGGGATCGTCTGCTTGGATTCCTGCAAGCGCTTGGCGATCGTCTTGCGCATGCCGTCATGCGGCACGAGCTCGTAGGAGCCCTGCTCGAACAGCTTGAGCACAGCATCGTCGGACATGCCCTTCGCAGCGGCCGGAGCAGCAGCGGCCGGCTGTGCAGCCGGTGCGGCAGCAGGAGCAGCCTTTGCCGTGCCGCCGGAAACGGCAGCTTCGATATCCTTCTTGACCACACGACCATGCGGGCCGGTGCCGGAAACTGCGGTCACATCGATGCCGGCTTCCTTGGCAAGACGGCGAGCGAGCGGCGAAGCGAAGGTGCGATGACCGTCGTTCGCTGCCGCAGCCGATGCAGCGGGAGCCGGGGCGGGTGCGGCAGGAGCAGAAACGCTTGCCGAAGCCGGGGCCGCAGCAGGTGCTGCTTCCGCCTTCGGAGCTTCCTTCGCAGCCGGAGCAGCAGCGGCGCCAGCGCCAGACGCAGCAGCGGCGACATCCTCGCCATCGGCGGCCAGCACGGCGATCAGGGCATTGACCTTGACGCCTTCGGTGCCGGCAGGAACGACGATCTTGGCGACGGTGCCCTCATCGACAGCCTCGACTTCCATCGTTGCCTTGTCAGTCTCGATCTCGGCGATGACATCGCCGGACTTGATCTTGTCGCCTTCCTTGACCAGCCATTTGGCGAGGTTGCCCTCTTCCATGGTCGGCGAGAGGGCAGGCATGGTGATGTTGATAGGCATCGATGAGCCCTCCCCTTATTTGTAGCAAACGGCCTTCACCGCATCGACCACTTCGGCGACGCTCGGAAGCGCCAGCTTTTCGAGGTTGGCGGCGTATGGCATGGGTACGTCCTTGCCGGCGATCGTCAGGATCGGCGCATCGAGATAGTCGAAAGCCTGCTGCATGACGCGAGTGGCGATTTCCGTGCCGACGGAGGACTGCGGGTAGCCTTCCTCGACGGTGACCAGGCGGCCGGTCTTCTTGACCGATTCGATGATCGTCGGAAGATCCATCGGGCGAATGGTGCGCAGGTCGATGAGTTCGACATCGATGCCCTGGGCTTCCAGCTCGGCGACGGCCTTGGTGGCATAGGTCATGCCGATGCCGAAGGAGACGACGGTAACGTCCTTGCCCGGGCGATGAATGCGGGCCTTGCCGATCGGCAGAACGAAATTATCCAGCTTCGGCACATCGAAATGCTGACCGTAGAGAATTTCGTTTTCAAGGAAGATGACCGGGTTCGGATCGCGGATGGCAGCCTTGAGCAGGCCTTTGGCGTCGGCTGCCGTGTAGGGCATGACGACCTTAAGGCCCGGAATGTGGCTGTACCAAGCGGCATAATCCTGGCTGTGCTGAGCGCCGACGCGGGCAGCAGCACCGTTCGGACCGCGGAAGACGATCGGAGCGCCCATCTGGCCACCGGACATGTAGAGCGTCTTGGCGGCGGAGTTGATGATCTGGTCGATCGCCTGCATGGCGAAGTTGAAGGTCATGAACTCGACGATCGGGCGGAGGCCGGCCATCGCAGCACCGACACCGATACCGGCAAAGCCGTGCTCGGTGATCGGGGTGTCGATCACACGGCGTGCGCCGAATTCCTGAAGCAGACCCTGGGTCACCTTGTAGGCGCCCTGATATTCGGCGACTTCTTCACCCATGACGAAGACGTCCGGGTTGGCGCGCATTTCTTCGGCCATGGCATCGCGCAGCGCTTCACGCACCGTCATCGACACCATTTCGGTGCCGGCCGGAATTTCCGGGTCAGCAGGAGCAGCGGTCTTCGGCTGAGCCGGAACCGGTGCAGCAGGTGCCGGAGCAGCAGCGGCAGGCGCCTCGGTCTTTGCCGGTTCGGCGGCAGGTGCAGCCTTGGCGGACGAAATGGCGTCAGCGGATTCGCCGTCCTGCAAGAGGATGGCGATCTTGGTGTTGACCTTGACGCCTTCGGTGCCGGCGTCGATCAGCAGCTTGCCGATCGTGCCTTCGTCGACGGCTTCCACTTCCATGGTGGCCTTGTCGGTTTCGATTTCGGCAATGACGTCACCGGAAACGACCTTATCGCCTTCCTTCTTGAGCCATTTCGAAAGGGTACCCTCTTCCATCGTCGGAGAAAGGGCGGGCATGAGAATGTCGATGGGCATAGTGTCCCTCCCCGATTTAGAGCAGAATGTCGGTGTAGAGCTCGGATGCATCCGGCTCTGGATCGTTCTGGGCGAAATCGGCGCTGTCGGCGACGATGTCGCGGACATCCTTGTCGATATCCTTCAGATCGTCTTCGGTTGCCCAGCCCTTTTCGAGCAGGCGGATACGGACCTGCTCGATCGGGTCGTGCTCGGAGCGCATCTTCTGCACTTCATCCTTGGAACGGTACTTCGCCGGGTCGGACATGGAGTGACCGCGGTAGCGGTAGGTCAACATTTCCAGAATGATCGGGCCTTTGCCGGAGCGGCAATGCGCAACGGCTTCGTCAGCCGCAGCCTTGACGGCGCGAACGTCCATGCCGTCGACCTGGATACCGGGAATGCCAAAGGAGGCGCCGCGCTTGGAGAAATCGGCCTGCGCGGTGGCGCGAGCCGTCGAGGTGCCCATGGCGTAGCGGTTGTTTTCGATCACGAAGATCACGGGCAGCTTCCAGAGCTGCGCCATGTTGAAGCTTTCGTAGACCTGGCCCTGGTTGGCGGCGCCGTCACCGAAATAGGCGACGCTGACATTGTCATTGCCGCGGTACCAATTGGCAAAGCCGAGACCGGTGCCAAGCGAAACCTGGGCGCCGACGATGCCGTGGCCGCCGTAGAAATTCTTTTCCTTGGAGAACATGTGCATGGAGCCGCCCTTCCCTCGGGAATAGCCGCCCTGGCGTCCGGTGAGCTCGGCCATGACGCCACGGGCGCTCATGCCGGTCGCCAGCATATGGCCGTGGTCGCGATAGCCGGTGATGACCTGATCGCCATCCTTCAGCGCCATCTGCATGCCGACAACGACAGCTTCCTGGCCGATGTAAAGGTGACAGAAGCCGCCGATGAAGCCCATGCCGTAAAGCTGGCCGGCCTTCTCTTCGAAGCGGCGGATCAGGAGCATCTCACGATAAGCCTTGAGCTCCGCATCACGATCGAAATCTGCGATCGGGCCGCCATTGGTTTCCTTGGCAGGCCTTGATGCTGTCTTACGGCTGGAAACGGTCGCGTTTTTTCGCGGCGCCATTCAACCCTCCCTGTGTGAGTAGCCTCGTTTTATGGTGAGGCGTAACATAGGGAAGATTGCCCGCCACAGCAATGCTATAATTGCATGGCTCATATTCTTCGCAAGTCATTGATATAACTTACAAAAACGCGATTAACCGAAATTCGGTTAATTATGGCTATTTGTTGAAGATGACGATCTCGTTCGCTTTGGAATAGGTCAACTGATAGCGTGCATACTGATCGAGCATATCCTTATCCAGAGAGCCGTCACTCAACAGCGCGACCTCCTTTTCAAGGTGTTCGCGTTTGGCGACGAGATCAGCCAATTCCTTGGCGCGGTCGAGGCGACGCTGCTCGAAAACTTCGGTCGCCTTCAGGCCGTAATCACCATGAATGCAATGATAACCGAAGTAGCTCACGAAAGCGATGGTGATGGCGGGAAGGATGAGACGGCCGAACCTTCTCTTCTTATGATACTTTGTCCACATACTCGCTCGTCACGCTCTGGCTTTACGCGATCTCCCCAAAGCCAATGCGCTTCGAACAAGATCACATCAAATCAAACACCTAGAGCTAATTTAACCCGTAGAGATTAACCGTCCGTTGACTCTAACAGTCGGGACCAACAAAAAACCGCGCCCGAAGGCGCGGTTCAATCCAAGTAATAATTTTGCCGTGGATCCGGATGGATCCTACAGGTCAGATATCAGCCACGAAGGATGGAGCGGCCGGCATATTTTGCCTGTGGGCCGAGTGCTTCCTCGATGCGGATGAGCTGGTTGTACTTGGCAAGACGGTCGGAACGCGACAGCGAGCCGGTCTTGATCTGGCCGCAGTTGGTGGCAACGGCGAGATCGGCGATCGTGGAATCTTCCGTTTCGCCCGAGCGGTGCGACATGACGGCGGTGTAGTTGGCCTTGTGTGCGGTTTCGACGGCGTCGAGAGTTTCGGTCAGCGAGCCGATCTGGTTGACCTTGACGAGGATCGAGTTGGCAACGCCCATGCGGATACCGTCGCGCAGGCGAGCGGAGTTGGTGACGAACAGGTCGTCGCCGACGAGCTGGGTCTTCTTGCCGATCAGGTCAGTCAGGGTCTTCCAGCCTTCCCAGTCGTCTTCAGCCATGCCGTCTTCGATCGATACGATCGGGTACTTGGCTGCCAGTTCTGCGAGGTATTCAGCCATGGCGCCGGATTCCAGCGTGCGGCCTTCGCCTTCGAGAACGTACTTACCGTCCTTGAAGAATTCGGTCGAGGCACAATCGAGGCCGAGAGCGATTTCGTCGCCCGGCTTATAGCCCGCCTTTTCGATGGACTTCATGATGAAGTCGAGAGCTGCCGGCGCGCTGGAAAGGCCGGGTGCGAAACCGCCTTCGTCACCGACGTTGGTGTTATGGCCCTGCGATGCCAGTTCCTTCTTCAGAACGTGGAAGACTTCCGAACCCATGCGGACGGCTTCGCGGATCGAATCTGCACCGATCGGCAGGATCATGAATTCCTGGAAGTCGATCGGGTTATCGGCGTGAGCACCGCCGTTGATGATGTTCATCATCGGGACCGGCAGCAGACGGACGTGAGCGCCGCCGACATAGCGGTAGAGCGGCAGGTTGGCGCTCTGGGCAGCAGCCTTGGCGACGGCGAGCGAGACGCCGAGGATAGCGTTGGCGCCGAGGCGCGATTTGTTCGGCGTGCCGTCAAGCTCGATCATGATATTGTCGAGCTGGATCTGGTTTTCGGCGTCCATGCCGCCGATGGCGTCGAAGATTTCCGAATTGACGGCTTCGACGGCCTTCTCGACACCCTTGCCATGGTAGCGCTTGCCGCCGTCGCGAAGCTCGACGGCTTCATGCGCGCCGGTCGATGCGCCCGACGGAACCGCCGCGCGGCCCAAGCTGCCATCTTCGAGGTAGACATCGACTTCGACAGTCGGATTGCCACGGCTGTCGAGTATCTCGCGGGCGATAATGTCGGTGATTGCGGTCATGATAGCTTCCTGCTCGCTGGTTTATAAATCGATTTAAATCGTCTTAATCGAAGGCGCGGAAATTACAATGGCGATCCGCGCCGCGATTTGGCATTCCTGAAGGCCGCGTAAAGCAAATTCATGTCAGCCTGTTGAATGCCTGATATTTCTTAAGCCTTAGCCACGGCGTCAAAGGCCAGAAGCTTCTCCAGAAGCCGCGGCATATCCTTCAAATAGACCATGTTTGGGCCGTCGGACGGTGCATTGTCGGGATCCTCATGCGTCTCCACGAAGAGACCGGCAACGCCGACAGCGACGGCCGCGCGCGCCAACGTCTCGACGAAGCGGCGGTCGCCGCCGGTCGAACCGCCCTGCCCGCCCGGTTGCTGCACGGAATGGGTCGCATCGAAGATGACGGGCGCGCCCATCGCCGCCATGATCGGCAGCGAGCGCATATCCGAGACCAGCGTGTTGTAGCCGAAGGAGGCACCGCGCTCGCAGAGAAGAATATTCGGGTTGCCGCTATCGTTCAGCTTGGCAAGCACGTTCTTCATGTCCCACGGCGCCAAGAACTGGCCTTTCTTGACGTTGACCACGCGGCCGGTCTTGGCGGCTGCAACCAAAAGATCGGTCTGGCGTGACAGAAAAGCAGGGATCTGCAGGATATCGACCGTCTTGGAAACGATGGCGCACTGCTCTTCCGTATGGATATCGGTCAGAACCGGAAAGCCATATTCCTTCTTCAGGTCTTCAAAGACTTCCAGCGCCTTTTCCAGGCCGATGCCACGCTTGCCTGACAGCGATGTGCGGTTCGCCTTGTCGAAGGAGGACTTGTAGACAAGGCCGATGCCCAGCTTGCCGCAGAGTTCCTTCAGGACGCCGGCAACCATGAACGCATGGTCGCGGCTTTCCATCTGGCAGGGGCCGGCAATCAGCGACAGCTTTGCAGTATTGGAAAAGAGGACCTTGGAGGCACCCTCGCCGACGGTGACTTCCGAATTCGTGCTCATATTATCTCCTCAAAGGCGAACAATGCGCCCTGACCGGGTGCCAACCTCGCCAATAGACGATTGTTCTTACGCGTATAGGTGACGCCGTTAGCAGTGAAATGCGACGATGTCACGGAAAGATCGCGCGTTTTGAAAAGGATTGCACGTGCTCTGAGCCCCGGATCATTCGTGCGAACAGGTAGATCATAGAATGCCTCCATTCCTTCCGGCGTCAAAATCTCCAGATCGGCATTGGCAGCCTTGATCGTCAGGCCAAAGGAATGCTCCATAATGCGCGGGCCACCGACAAGCTCCTCGAAGAAGCCGCGATAGGCCGCCGGCTTCGGCGCGCAAAGCGCTACCCGCGCGATACCAGTCACGCCGTTTTCGTGACGCTCGAGCACGCTGCGGTCAGCCGGCAGCGGATTGATGCGCTGACAGCAGAAAGCGAGAAAATCCGGCGCGCGCAGGTCGGCGGCGAAGGCAAGACGAAAGCCGGCCGTGGTTTCCGTCCCATCCGGCATCTTCATGGGACGGGAGAAATCCAGCATCTGCCCCGCAGAAATCGCAGCTGCTTTGAAGCGCTCGTCATCCGCCACCGCATCATCCGTACCGAATACCACGGCCGAAAAGCCATTTTCGCCGACCCGGAAGCGATAAGCCTGGTCACGAGCAACGAAAACGTTGCCATCTAAGATGCTCTTTTCGCACTGCTCCGTCGATGCCACGCCCAGAGGCTCTAAATAGGTTTTATCGGCAAGAAAGACGCAGGCATTCTGTGTGCCAAAGGGATGGCGCGCATCCGGAGCCACTGTAAAACCGAGCTTGCCGAGGCGCTCGCGTGCCAGAGCGATATCGACGGTCGGCAGCACGAGATGATCCAGCGGATGCGGAGACGAAATCATGGCTTCTCCTGTTTGCTTGCCGAAGCAGATTTGCGCCCATCCCCCGCGCAATTCAAGATGGAAGCATGGAACACCCGGAGCACACGACATGGATCGAAGGCAATCTCGCAAACGTGATTGCTGATTCTCTGCCATGGCCGGCTCATGCAGTCGCGCGGCATGTCCATCCAAATGCTCGGCGCACGGGCTCAACGACAAAGTCTTGGAAGCGAGTAGAACGACATTTCTCTTATTTTTCTGGAAGTTAACGGAGCTATAGCGCGCCGATGTTCCGAGCCGATCCATTCGCAAATCGTAATTATTTAACTGACCCTACAAGGCTTTACCGAAATTTAAGTGCTTGCGGAACACATATGGAACATATAGTGTCCGTTCTGGATTTGTTTCACGGCTTTTCTTGATTCTGGGGTTCCAAGACGATGTTGACGCGCAAGCAGCAGGAACTGCTTCTCTTCATTCACGAACGCATGAAGGAATCCGGTGTTCCGCCATCCTTCGACGAGATGAAGGATGCACTGGATTTGGCATCCAAATCCGGCATCCATCGCCTGATCACGGCGCTGGAGGAGCGGGGCTTTATCCGCCGGCTGCCGAACCGGGCCAGAGCGCTCGAAGTCATCAAGCTTCCCGACGCCTATAATCCGAGCCTGCAGCAGCGCCGCGGCTTTTCTCCGAGCGTTATCGAAGGCAGCCTCGGAAAGCCGCAGCCCGTTGCCCCGCCCGCTCCGTCGAAGGTGGCAAATGACGATCACAATGGCTCGGCGTCGGTGCCCGTAATGGGCCGGATCGCTGCCGGTGTTCCGATTTCTGCCATCCAGAACAATACGCACGACATCACTGTTCCCGCCGACATGCTCGGCTCCGGCGAACATTATGCGCTTGAAGTTCGTGGGGATTCGATGATCGATGCCGGCATCTTCGACGGCGATACGGTCATCATCCGCAATTCGACGACGGCCAATCCCGGCGACATCGTCGTGGCGCTGGTCGATGACGAAGAGGCGACACTGAAGCGCTTCCGTCGCAAGGGTGCTTCCATCGCGCTTGAGGCCGCAAACCCGGCATACGAAACCCGCATCTTCGGACCGGATCGCGTGAAGGTCCAAGGCAAGCTCGTTGGCCTTATTCGCCGCTATCACTGACCGGTGAATTGTCGATGGCGGGTGACGTGGGCGCAATTGCCGCGTCGAATTTGCCGGTGCGCCAATCGTAGGTTCGATGCCTGGTCCAGGGACGCTGCGGGTTCTCGAATGCGGCTGAGATAATGGGCTTGTCTGCGGTAAGCACCATTTCGATGGAGCCGGTTTTGCGCAATGTCGCACCGGTTATGAGCATCGCTCCGGAACGGCAATGGTCGAGCCGTAGCCGGATTGGCGTCACGATAATGTTCCCCGTGTCGCAAGCCGCTGGCAGGTAGGCCGCGTTTTCGATAGTGACCAATATCGCGCCGTTTTCAAGCATGGCCGCGCACCATGCTCCTTTCTGGCAGGCGAAACTGCCTTGCATGGTGCGGTCCAAGGCTTCTTCCATTGCGATACGGACCGCCTTCTGTTCTTCACTGTTCAATCGCTTATAACGATCTGCCTTGCCGATTTGTGGAAGTCGGCTGTCAGCCGGGAGCATGGTCGGAGGCTGATGGTCCGCCGCAACCAGTGCCTTTTGCCATTGTTCGAAAATGAAGGCCTGCGGTCTCTCGCGATTGGTCGCGAGTATATCGTCCTGGCGCAATGCGACCAGAACGCCATCTTCGGAGATCATCAGGTCGGGTTTCGGTACGCCAGATCCGAATGCCGCCAAGCCCATGGACAAGAGCGATAATAGCAGGCCCAGATGACGAAGCCGGGTCCGCAATATGCTCATGATCAGGAAGCCGATAATGAATGTCGGCATCAGCCAGGCCGGCTGGCGACCGAAGGTAATGTCGCCTCCCCAACCAGCTACGGTTCTTGCGATCATGATAACGAGTTCCAGTCCCTCGCCGGTTACTTTCCAGAAAGGCCCGTCGAGACCGAGCGGCATGAGCAGCATCGCCGCCATGCCGAATGGCATGACGATAAAGGAGACGATGGGCATAGCAGCGAGATTGGCGGCGAGCCCATATGTCGCCAATCGGTGAAAATGCTCGATCGAGAAGATAGCCGTCGACGCGCCGCCGATGAACGAGGTCGACGTCACGCCTGCGAAGAAGCGCATGACGAACAATAGCGGACTTAATAGACGGACGCGCGGCAAAATGTTTTCGCGATGTCGCCGCCGCTTCCATAGCGAATAGCCCGACACCAGCGCCAGTGTCGCCGCATAGGACATCTGGAAGCTCGGACCGAGGACTTGCGACGGCGACAGTACAAGAATGATGATCGCTGAAAGTGCGACATTGCGCAGACTGATCGATGGCCGATCGAAAAGCACGGCCACAAGCATGATCGCCATCATGATGAAGGCGCGCTCGGCGGATACACCGAAGCCGGAGATGAGATAATAGGCCGTTACAGTGAGAAGCGCGCCGAGGGCTGCGAACTTCTTGGTCGGCCAAGCCTGCGCGACACCGGGAAACAGGCTGAACAAGTAGCGTAGGCCAATGTAGAAAATGCCGGCCGACAACGCCATGTTCAGACCGGAAATTGCAATGATATGGGTCAGGCCGGCAATTCTCAGCGCTTCCGTCGTATCCTTGGAGATTGCGCGTCTCTCATCGGTGACAAGCGCCGCGGCAAAGGGGCCGGTATCTCCCGGCAAGGTTTGCCTGATCCTGTCGCCTATGCTGTTGCGCAGGCCAGCAAGCCAAATATCGGCCGCATCCAATAAGGAGCCGGCCGCGTTGTCACCGGATGGCGACAGCAATTCCGGTGTTCCGTAGGCAAAGCCGTTCGCACCGATACCGTTGAAATAAGAACTGAAGGCGAAATCGTTGAGACCAAGCAAGGCCGGTCCGGCCGGCGGCGTCAACCGCGCCCTACCCTGGATGCGATCACCGAGATCGAACGGCTCCGCCTGCTTGCGCACGAAGATCGTAACCCGCTGCGGCGCGCGGCGAATGGAAGGTTTTTCCGTTGCCTCGACGCGAACGACATAGCGCCAGCGTCCATTGTCATAGGATTCCCGTCGTTCGATCTGACCGGTCACGGTCGTGGTCACGGCCGAATCGAGCATGACGGTAGAAACCCGCCAGCTCTCGCATTGCGCCAGCGCCATGCCCAGGCAAAGGAGCATGCCTGCAAAAAGCAGATGGCGAAACAGCCTGCCTGCCTCCCGCATGAGCGCAAAGCCACAGGTGAAGACCAACAGGCCTGCAAGAACAGCCTGTGGAGGCGGATCGCTGCCAGCCTTGAACCAGAAAATTGCACCAAGGCCCATATAGATCGGCGCAAGCAGGACCGCGCGACCATGGGCCGCCTCCTCTTCGATCAATCTGAAGGTGCTAAGCCGAATGCGGCTTGATACCCGCAATAGCCGGGATGTCAGCCGCGTCTGGTCCTGCGTCCGTTCCCGTCGCTGCACTTCGGCGGGCAACATATTCGTGGCAACAACAGGGCGAGGCTGCGAGAGCGCAGCAACGTCCCCACCCTCTTTCCGCTGCTCGGATGCCTCCAAATTAGGCACTCGCCGCCGTCCCCACGCAAAACTACAGCTTTTGCGCGATTTTTGCCGTTAGCAGGCGATGAATTCAACCAAAATCGACGCAAACAGGGCTCAATTGGGCCGGTTTCGCCGCCTAGCATAATTAGAGGCGCTTCTGCAGTGCCCAAAAGTTGATACTGCATTGCACAATTCAGCGTTAGGATAACTTGGCATTAGGCTCGGGATCATATAGCTAGTCGGTAGTCGCTTAACCTTTTGGCGCTTTTTATGGCGTCAATCCCGCCAAATCTTGGAGGATCAGCATGACGGAACAAAGCGCGAAACTAACTTGGGGTGAAAAGACGGTGGACCTGCCGGTCAAGACCGGAACCATCGGCCCGAGTGTCATTGATATTGGTGCCCTTTATAAGAACACCTCCACTTTCACTTACGATCCTGGTTTCACCTCCACCGCGTCGTGCGAGTCGAGCATTACCTACATCGATGGCGACGAAGGCGTTCTGCTGCACCGCGGCTATCCGATCGATCAGCTGGCCGAACACGGCGATTTCCTCGAAGTTTGCTACCTCCTTCTCTACGGTGAACTGCCGACGGCAGCGCAGAAGAAGGACTTCGACTATCGCGTGACCCACCATACGATGGTGCACGAGCAGATGTCGCGCTTCTTCACCGGCTTCCGCCGCGACGCACATCCGATGGCCGTCATGTGCGGCTGCGTTGGCGCGCTTTCCGCCTTTTATCACGACTCGACCGACATTACGGATCCGCACCAGCGCATGGTCGCAAGCCTGCGCATGATCGCCAAGATGCCGACGCTCGCCGCCATGGCGTACAAGTACCATATCGGCCAGCCCTTTGTTTACCCGAAGAACGACCTCGACTACGCGTCAAACTTCCTGCGTATGTGCTTTGCGGTTCCGTGCGAAGAATACGTCGTCAATCCGGTGCTTGCCCGCGCCATGGACCGCATCTTTATCCTGCATGCCGATCACGAGCAGAACGCTTCGACGTCGACGGTTCGTCTGGCAGGCTCTTCCGGCGCCAATCCGTTTGCCTGTATTGCTGCAGGCATTGCCTGCCTCTGGGGACCGGCTCACGGCGGCGCCAACGAAGCTGCGCTGAACATGCTGAACGAAATCGGCACGGTCGACCGCATTCCGGAATTCATCGCCCGCGCCAAGGACAAGAACGACCCGTTCCGCCTGATGGGTTTCGGCCACCGCGTCTACAAGAACTACGACCCGCGCGCCAAGATCATGCAGAAGACGGCGCACGAGGTTCTCGGCGAGCTCGGCATCAAGGACGATCCGCTGCTCGACATCGCGATCGAACTGGAGCGTATCGCTCTGACCGATGAATATTTCATCGAGAAGAAGCTGTATCCGAACGTCGATTTCTATTCCGGCATCACGCTGAAGGCTCTCGGCTTCCCCACGACCATGTTCACCGTTCTTTTTGCTCTTGCCCGCACCGTCGGCTGGATCGCACAGTGGAACGAAATGATCGAGGATCCGCATCAGCGCATCGGCCGTCCGCGCCAGCTCTACACCGGCGCTCCGCTGCGCGAATATGTACCTGTTTCCAAGCGCTAAGCTTCGGTATTGAAACAAAAAAACCGGTCAGAGATGACCGGTTTTTTTATGGGCTAGAACGTCCAGAACAATCTGCGCAGCCTTGTCGCCAGGCGGCTCCTCCGTCTGCATCCGTTCCCAGACCAGATCGTAGCCAGCAAGCATCGCCGCACGCTCCGGCGTATCGCTCGACAGGCGCTCCATATAACGAGCCAGCATGCCCGGCCGCAGAACATCGTTGATGAGCTCAGGCAGTACAGCATAGTCGGCGATGAGGTTCGGCAAGGCGGCCGTCCAGATCTTGATGCGCGACAGCACGAATTTCGCCAGCCATTCCGTCTTATAGGTCGAGACGACCGGAACGCCCGCAAGCCCCAGCTCCAGGATTACGGTTCCGGAGGCTGCCATAGCGGCATCCGCCTTAGCAAAGGCACTCCATTTGGCATCCTGGCCGACGAGTATATCCGGCTTGACCTGCCAATTGGCGGTCAAAGAGCGAACCACCGCCTCCTGCCGCGGCACGGTCGGTAGCAGAAAACAAACACTATCATTTCTCCGGCTAAGTTCTTCGGTAGCCCGCTCAAAAACCGGAAGGAGTTGCCGGATCTCCGATGCACGCGATCCAGGCAAAAGCAGGATCGTCTTCACCACATCGGCGCCGGCCAGACTGCGCAAGGCGCGCTGACGTCGTG
This sequence comes from Martinezella dioscoreae, assembly GCF_009176305.1. Classification (GTDB taxonomy): domain Bacteria; phylum Pseudomonadota; class Alphaproteobacteria; order Rhizobiales; family Rhizobiaceae; genus Rhizobium; species Rhizobium dioscoreae. The sequence continues at coordinate 111,842 of NZ_BLAJ01000005.1, forward strand.
TCTCCACAAGATTGGCATCGACCGTCAAGCGGTGGCCGACATAAGTGGTTGCGGGACCGCCCAGGCGCTTCATGGCAGCAGGCTCGAACGGCAAGACGGCCAGCACATGGTCGACATAGGCGAGCATCTGCTGCGCGCGATATTCCTTCCACGCCCATACGCTGGGGCAGACGTAATCGATAACTGGCAGATCGGGCAAAGCCTTGCGCACCCGCTTGGCAACGCGATGCGTGAAATCGGGGCTGTCGATGATCACAAGCACGTCCGGCTTTGCAGCAATAATCGCATCCGCCGTCTGCCGGATGCGGGCCAGCAGCTTCGGCAATCGCTTGATAACCTGAATGAAACCCATGATCGAGAGTTCGGAATAATCGAAGAGCGAGCGCAGCCCCTGCGCCTCCAGCGCCTCGCCGCCGACCCCCACCAGCTCGACCGGACCATCATGGCGTCGCTTCAGGGCCGCGACGAGATCGCCGCCCAGCAGATCGCCGGAGACTTCACCGGCAACAACGGCAAGCTTCAAGGGCGCGCTGCTCACATGAAGCCCTCCGCGCTCAGGCCACGATCGATGCCGCAGACGAAAATGCCGGCCTCATCGGCAGCGGCGATCACAGCCTGGCGATCGAGAATCAAAGCTCGGCCAGCTTCGACGGCGACACCAGCCAACCCTGCCTTCTTGGCATTCAACATCGTGGAGACGCCGATGGACGGCAAGTCGGCCCGGATATCCTGCTGCGGCTTGCAGAGCTTGACGAGCACGCCGCGCCGACGGGTTGAAATGCGCCCAGCCGCGCGCAGCTCGGCAACCCGCTCGATCATCTTGTCCGTGCCTTCGGCACCTTCAAGCGCAACGACACGGCCGCCGACGCTGACCGCGCCCTGCCCCACATCCAGAAATCCCAGCGCATCGGCCGCCTTCGCACCCTGTGCAATATCGTGCAGATCCTCTTCCGCTGGCGAGAATTTTCCAAGCGGCCCGGTCGTCGCCAAAAGGTCGGGCGCGATTTCATGCGCGCCAACGACGCGAACGCCACCGGCTTCGATCAGGCGAATGACCATCTGCAGGACGGCATTGTCACCGCCCGAAAGAAGAGTGCGGATGGTCGAGGGCAATTCCCTAATGACGCGCCAGGTCGGATGCACCTGCCGCCAGGAGGGGCGCCGCGCCACGCCGCCCGACATGACGACGCGATCGACGCCATGTCGGCGGAACATTGCTTCGAGACCGGCAAAATTGCCGACACCGAGATTGGCATGATCGAAGGTGGACCAATCGCGGTCCGCCTCGTCAGTCAAAGCGATGATGACGGGGTTTTCACCGGCCTGCCGGGCGGCGTCAGCGACATAAACCGGCAAAAGGCCGCTCCCCGCGATGATCGCCAGCCTGCCTTTTTCGTTTTGGCCGGTCGAAACCACCTCAGGCCTTGCCGCGATTGGGCGACGATAGTGCGCGATCGCTATCGGCAGCGATGAAATCGAGAATCTCCATCGCTTCCTTGCAGTCCGCATATTCATCACGGATGGAGGCTGCATTATCGCGAACCGAACCTTCGGCCTCAAAGATGCTCTTGTAAGCCCGTCGAACCCGATGAATGACAGCGCGATCTATGCCCGCGCGCGTCATGCCGACGACATTCAGCCCGGAGAGCACGCCCGGATTTCCGTTCAGCATGCCATAGGGAATGACATCATAGCTCGCAGCCGTAAGACCACCAATGAAGGCCTGGCGGCCGATACGGGTGAACTGGTGCACCGCGCAGCCGCCGCCAAGAATGGCGCGATCTTCGATGGTGACATGTCCGGCCAACATGACGTTATTCGACATGATGACATTGTTTCCGACGCGGCAGTCGTGAGCGACATGCGAGTTGGCAAGGAACAGGTTGTTGTTGCCGACAATCGTCCTGCCGCCGTAATCGGCCGTACCGGTATTGATCGTCACGCCTTCGCGGATCGTGCAGTTCTCGCCGACATCAAGCGTCGTTTCCTCGCCGTGATGATGGACGCTCTGCGGATCGCCACCGACAACAGCCATCGGAAAGATCTTCGTTCCCTTGCCGATTGTCGTACGACCGGTCACAACGGCATTATTGAGCAACTGAATATCGTCATGCAACACAACCTTGGGACCGACATAGCAGAACGGGCCGACAACAACATTCTCGCCGATGACCGCGCCGTCTTCGACAACCGCCAGCTTATGGATGCGGGCGCTCTTTGCGATGCTGCTCATGCCTGTTCCTGATCCTTCCGTACGATCATCGCACCGATATCGGCCTCGGCGACCAGCGAACCGTCAACCTTGGCATCGCAATGGAACTTCCAGATGGTCCCACGCTGCTTCTGCTTGACGACGTGGAATTCGACACGGTCGCCCGGAACGACCGGCCTGCGGAAGCGGGCGTTGTCGATCGTCATGAAGTAAACGAGGTTACCGCCGATGCCGTCCTTGCGGGCGCAGATCGCACCGGCCGTTTGCGCCATTCCCTCGATGAGCAACACGCCCGGCATGATCGGCGATTCCGGGAAATGTCCGGTAAATTGCGGCTCGTTCGCCGTCACGTTCTTGATGCCGATCGCGGAATTATCGCTATCGATCTCGATGATCTTGTCGACCATCAAGAAGGGGTAGCGATGCGGCAAAAGCTTCATAATTTCAATGATGTCAGCCGACGACAGCGACGTCTTGGCTTCCTCAGTCATGCTCCGCACTCCCGTCTTTCTTGTCTCTGGCTCCTGACCGCTTCGCGATCTCCGCCGATTCCCTTAGAAAATCCCATAGCGGCCGCGCAGGAAGACCCGCATAGCGCTCGCCCGCCGGGATGCTGTTCATCACGCCGCTCTTGGCACCGATCTGCACGCCGTCGCCAATGTGGATATGCCCGTTGAGGCCCGCCTGCCCGCCGATCTGCACGCCATCGCCGATCACCGTGCTGCCGGCAATGCCGACCTGGCTGACGATAGCACAGTGGCGACCGATGCGGACGTTATGTCCGATCTGGACCTGATTGTCGATCTTCGTACCTTCGCCGATCACGGTATCATCCATGGTGCCGCGATCGATCGTTGTATTGGCGCCAATCTCGACATTGTCCTGGATGATGACGCGGCCGATCTGCACGATCTTGACCATGCCGCGCGGTCCCGGCGCATAGCCAAAACCGTCCTGGCCGATGCGCGTGCCATTGTGGATGATGACGCCATTGCCGATATAGGCACAGAGCACGCTCGCTCCGCCGCCGATACTGCAATTGCGCCCGATCTTGACACCCGGCCCGATGAGGGCGTTAGGCCCGATATAGGTCCCCTCGCCGATCTCCGCACCAGGGCCGACGATCGCACCGGGCTCGATGCCGATATTGGCCTCCAGCTTAGCGGTCGCATCGATGGTCGCAGCGGGGGAAATCACGAGCGGATTCGCCGTGAACGTAACCGGCCGCATGGCTTGAGGATGCAGCAGCGCACCGGCAATGGCGAAATCCGTATGCGGCTTCTTCGACAGAAGGACCGGGATGTGATCGGGAACGAAAGACTTCAGTGCCGGAAGGCAAATGATGGCTGAAGCCTTGCAAGTCTCCAGCTCGGCGCGATTCTTTCGGGAAAGGATATAACAAACGTCACCCTCGCCTGCCCGATAGACGGGAGCGATAGATCTGATGACGACCTCGGAAGAGGCCGTATCAGCCAGTTCCGCCCCAAGATGCTCAGCCAGTTGTTTCAAGCTGACGCCACCATGGGGCGGGAAAAAACCAGTATGTTCCATAAGCACCAGCTCCAGAACGGTGTTCAAGCCCGCAGTTCTGGACTGCCGATATCAGAACTGGTTGGCGATGCCAAACCGGAAATTCTCGGTCTTGTCGTAATCTTCCTTCAAGACCGGCACGGCGTAGTCAACACGGATGACACCGAACGGCGACGACCAGATCAGACCGGCACCGAGCGATGCACGGATCGAGCTGTCGTTATGAAGCGTATCGCCAAAGAGATTCGCCTTGTTGCCGTAGAGCGTGCCTGCATCAGCGAAGGCTGCGATACGCAGGCCGATATCCTGGGGAACGCCCGGCATCGGCATGCTCGCTTCAGCCGAAGCGGTGAAGTAGGTCGTACCACCGAGCGGATCGCCATGCGACGAACGCGGACCGATACCAGCATTCTCGAAGCCGCGGATTTCACGGCCGCCGAGCGTAAACTGATCGAAGACGTTCAGCTTGCCATTCGTCGGCATCACGTAGCCGGCACCCACCGTCAGCGAGCCGATGATATCGGCTTCGTCGCTGATCATCTGGTAGTAACGAGCCTTACCGCTCAACTTGTAGAAGTCAGAATCGCCGCCGAGGCCCGCAAATTCATGCGTGAACTTGGCGATGATGCCTTCACGCGGAAGGTTCTGATCATCAAGTGTGTTGTAGGTGAAGGTCTGCGAAACCGTCGACTGTACCCACGGACCGTTCTCAACAAGGTTGAGATACGGAGCCGAAAGGTTGTTCTGCCAATCGTTCGTGCCGTCGTAAGTCAAGCGCTTGTAGTTGTAGCGCAGTGTCGTTGCCAGGTTCTCGGTAATCGGCGCGGTGACGCGCAGCGAGAAGCCTTCTTCCGAATAGTCGTAGTAATCGTCGCTCGACGTCTGGTTCTTGAAGATATCGAAACCGGCAGCCAGACGATAACCGAGGAAATAAGGCTCAGTGAACGAGATGTTGTAGGTACGATTACCTTCCGTACCGGCACCTGCGGCGAGGCGGATATACTGACCGCGACCGAGGAAGTTCTTTTCTTCAACTGAAGCTTCCAGAAGCAAGCCGCCATTGTTGCCAACGGCGTAACCGGCGCCGATACCGAAGGAGCCCGTCGGCTGGTCTTCGACGTTGACGATGACGACGACGCGGTCCGGAGCACTGCCCTGAGCCGTCGAGATATCGACCTTGGTGAAATAGCCGAGCGCGTCGAGGCGACGCTTCGCACGCGTGATCATTTCCTGGTTGAAGGCATCGCCTTCGTTCAGGTCGAACTCGCGGCGGATGACGTAGTCACGCGTGCGGGTGTTGCCACGGATTTCGATACGCTCGACATAGGCGCGCTCGCCCTGGTCGACCAGATATTCGATGCCGATGGTGTGGCCGGACAGATCGCGGTTACCGCGCGGCGTGATGCGGGCGAACGGATAGCCGGCAGCCGCGACGCGCTTGGAAATGTTCTCGATCGAAGTCTGGATATCCTTGGCGCTGTAGACATCGCCCTTGTGGGTGATGACAAGGCCTTTCAGCTCGTCGGCATTGATACCTTCGACGGTCGAGATGACGTTGATATCGCCGTAAGTATAACGCGGACCTTCGTCGACGTTGAAATTCAGCGTGTATTCGTTGCTCTGCTCGTTCAGCGTCGCATCGGCACTGACGACACGGAAGTCGGCATAACCGTGATTGTAGTAGAACTGACGCAGCTGATCCTGGTCGGCCTGCAGACGTTCGGGGCTGTAGACGTCCTTGCGCGTCAGGAACGACAGGAAGTTGCTCTTTTTCGTGCCGATGACCGAAGCAAGGCGACCGCTGCCATAGGCCTGGTTGCCCGAGAAATTGATTTTGTCGATCTTGGTACGCTCGCCCTCGTTGATGACGAAAGCCACGTTCAGACGACCTGGCGCGACCTCGGCGGTCTGCGTCGTCACCTGCACATCGTTACGACCGATGGATGCATAGGCATCCTTGATGGTCTTGACGTCAGCCTGAACGGTCGCCTCGTTATACGGGCCGGCAGCGTGCGTCTGGACGATACCCTGAAGCTTGTCGTCCTTGATCTTTCGGTTGCCGTTGAAGACTACGGCGTTGATGAGCTTGTTTTCGCTGACCGATACAACCAGCGTGCTACCCGAAACGGTAATGTGGACATCAGAGAAATATCCGGTGGCATAGAGCTGCTTCACCGAAGCATCAATGTCACTGGCGGAGAAGCTCTTGCCGGGCTTGATCGTGATATTATCGCGAACGGCTGTCTCGCCGACGCGTCCAGCACCGCGAACGTCAACCCGCTGAATAACAGCTGCTTCAGCGACAGAAGCAGAGGCAAGGGTGATCACACCAGCGCCCGACGCAACAACACCTGCAGACAGCGCTACCGCCGACACTGCGTTCAAAAATTTTGAACCAGCCTTCATTTCACTTCTTACCTTTTTTCAATCGTCCCCAGCCCCGAGCGAACCCGATTCCGGCCACGTGTGTCGTTTTACCCGCTTTTGACATACAAGCAAGGGAGCACGTTAATTTCTGTTTACTTCATTTCAAAGCGTGGCTCATTCGCCACTACGGCTTTGAAACATCGTAAATAAATCGTAATTTTCCTCTCGTCGCCCCACTAGCCTATTCTGGAACTAATATCGTTCCAGGTTGCAAACACCATGAGTGATAGCACCATCGCAAATCCAATCCGGAAAGCGATATCCTGCGCTCGTGCACCCAGAGGTTTTCCCCTTACGGCTTCAATCGCATAGAACATCAGATGGCCGCCATCAAGTACCGGGACGGGCATCAAATTTAATAACCCTATTGAAACAGAAAGTATGGCGGCGAATTGGAGCACCGCGGCAAAACCCAGAGTTGCCATTTGCCCGGAGAGTTGTGCAACCCGGATCGGCCCGCCGAGCTGATCGGCCTTCATATATCCGCCGATGACGTTGCCGAGATATTCGAAAGTGCCGGAAACGATACTGCCAGTCTGCTTCACACCTTCGGTAAGCGCCTGCAGCGGCCCATAAGCCTCGTAACGCAGCCTGATCGGCTTCTGACCATCGCTGATGCCGATCGTGGCAATCTCCGTCCGTGCGCCGAAGACATCGGTCTCCTCCGACTTTCTCGGCGTCACCGATACGTCACGGGTCTGGCCATTACGCTCGATCGACAGTGCCATGGGCTTGTCGGCATGGGCAGCCGCATAACGCTGCACTTCGCCGATAGAGCCGATCTCCCGTCCATCCACAGAAAGAATGCGGTCACCAAGTTCCAAGCCCGCCGTCTGAGCCGGACTGTCAGCCCCAATCGACGCGATCAACGGATCGATCGGGGCGATGCCGATGCTGCCGACATCCTTCTTGTTTCCGGATGCGTCCGTATCCGTCAATGTTGCGGTCACGATCGGCAAATCGCGGATCACGCCATCGCGCTGGATAGTCAGCACGATGCTCTTGCCGGGGCGCTCGGCGATATGACGGCCGATATCGTAATAAGTAGCGGCATTATTGCCATCGACAGCAATCAGACGGTCTCCTGCCTGCACACCGGCCTTTGCCGCCGGTCCGGCCGGTTCCACCGCAGTCACCACCGGATCGACGAGCGCGATACCGATACGACCCATTTCCATCTTGTTGCCGAACTGATCGGTGTCCTCGACCAGTTTCGGAACGATCCGGAAATCGCGATTCTGGCCGTCGCGGTCGACGGTCAGTACGATAGTGCGGCCCGGGCGCAGGCCGACATAGCGCTGCACTTCATCGAAAGTCGTCACCTTGTTGCCATCGACGGCGATCAGGCGGTCGCCTGGCTCGATGCCAGCCTCCGCGGCAGCACCGTCGCGCGTCACCATGGCCACGACCGGATCGGCAACCGTGCGGCCGTAAACGCTGAAAAGGACTGCGAAGATTACAATGGCGAGCAGGAAATTGGCGATCGGTCCGGCCGCAACGGTTGCAGCCCGCTTCCAGAGCCTGGCTCCGGCGAAGGATTGGGCGCGCTCCTCCTCCGTCATCGCCGAGAGCTGATCCACATCGGTCTTGCTGGAGGCGTCCTCGTCGCCGAAGAATCGCACATAACCGCCGAGCGGAATGAGGGAGAGCTTCCAGCGCGTACCGTGTGTATCGGTAAATCCGGCAATCTCCGGCCCGAAGCCGATCGAAAAAGCCATGATGCGAATGCCCGACCAACGACCGACCAGATAGTGGCCCATCTCGTGCACAAAAACGAGCAACGACAGCACAAAGACAAATGTGATGACGTTGTTCGTCAAGAAACCGATGAAGCCAGCCGCGCTACCCATGCAACGATCCTGTTCGTGTTAGAGCGGTTCAGCTTTCACGGAAGCTCCGAACCATTCCATCTTTCTGTTTTCTCGCAATTCCAGACGGAAAACCGCTGCGCACTTTTCCTGGAATTGCTCCAGTATCAGACCCCGAGCAGAACGCCGCCCAATGAAAAGGTCTCGCCGCTCATTGTCAGCGTTATTACGATAGCCAACAAAAACGCTGCAAAACAAGCAAAAATTAGTCCATCGACCCGATCCATGACGCCGCCATGTCCGGGAATCAGATGGCTCGAGTCTTTCACACCAAACTTGCGCTTGACGAACGATTCGAACAGGTCACCGATCTGACTGCAGACGGAAAGCACCAGGGCAAGAAGAGGAATCCACAGGTCTTCGGCTGAAAAGAAGCTCCACACGACCGCCGTTCCCGCGATGACGGCCGCGATAGCACCGCCGATGGCGCCCGACCAGGTCTTGCCCGGCGATATGCTCGGCGCAAGCTTCGGCCCCCCGATAGCGCGGCCGACGAAATAGGCAAAGATGTCCGTCGCCCATACCGTGGCAAAGACGAACAGCATCAGCACGAAGCCGCGAAAATCGTCATCACGGATCTCGGCAAGGGCAATTGCCGTCAATCCGGAATAGAATATGCCGCCCGGCAGCCACCAGCTCTTTCCACGTATGGCGACCATGATCGCGGTAACAGCAACGAAGGCGGCCAGAACCTCGATGGAGTAGACGGATTCGCTCAATGCCGTCGCACCGGCGATCAATACGAGCCCAAGCCAGCCGAGCGCGTTTCCCTGAGGATCGCGGCCATGCAGATCCGATATCGTCGACCATTCATAATAGACGAGCAGACCGATCACGGCGGCCAGCAGACGAAAGCCTGAGCCGCCATACCAGGTGGCAGCAAGAACGATGGCAGCGAGAATGATGCCGGAAATAATGCGCAGCCTGAGTTCGCGGCTCATCAGGACCCCACGGCCGCCGCCTGCTTGGCGGAAAGGCCGCCGAAACGCCGGTCGCGCGCAGCATATTTCTCCAGCGCGGAGAAGAAGAGCTCGCGGCTGAAATCGGGCCAATAATCCGGCACGAACATGAATTCCGAATAAGCGGCCTGCCAGAGCAGGAAATTCGAAAGCCGCTCCTCGCCGCTCGTGCGGATGATGAGATCGGGATCAGGAATACCGGCGGTGTCCAGACGGGCATCGACCAGCTCCGGAGTGATATCCTGCGGGCGCAGCCGCCCGGCCTCGACATCCTTTGCAAGGCCGGCAAAGGCACGTGTGATTTCGTCGCGCGAGCCGTAATTGAAGGCGATGACCAGAGTCAGAGCCGTGTTGTTCCTGGTGGTCTCCTCCGCCTCGATCAGCAAGGGCAGGATATCACCGCGCAGGCCGCTGCGATCGCCGATGACGCGGATGCGCACATTCTGGCGATGAAGCTCGGCAAGGTCCCTCCGGATGAAGGCCTTGAGGAGGCCGAGGAGATCGCTCACCTCCGCCTCGGGCCGGCGCCAGTTCTCCGAGGAGAAGGCGAACAGCGTCAGATATTTTATGCCGATATCGCCGGCAGCCCGCACCGTCTCCCGAACCGCCTCCACGCCCTTGCGGTGGCCCATGGTGCGCGGCAGACCGCGCGCATTGGCCCAGCGTCCGTTGCCATCCATGATGATGGCAACGTGTTCAGGTACGACAGAGAACGTAGGAGCTGACATATGGGTCCGGTTTCGTTCGGCGGAAAGATGCTCTGGCCTCATAATCTAGGGCGCAGCCACCGCTTTCAATATTGCGAAAATCGAAAGCGCGATACTCCCCAGCATGCGATCAGACGTGCATGATTTCCTTTTCTTTGTCGGCTAGCAAGCGGTCGATTTCCGAAATCGTCTCATCCGTCATCTTCTGCACACGTTCAGAGAGAGAGCGGCTCTCGTCCTGACCGATTACGCCATCCTTTTCGGCCTTTTTGAGGCCATCCATGCCATCGCGGCGCACGTGGCGAATCGCCACCTTCGCCTTTTCGGCGTATTCATGCGCGACCTTCACCAGCGAACGGCGACGCTCTTCGTTGAGTTCCGGCAGCGGGATGCGCAGGTTCTGGCCATCGACGATCGGATTGAGACCGAGATTGGATTCGCGGATGGCACGCTCGACAGCGCTGACCATCGATTTGTCCCACACCGACACAGTCAGCATGCGCGGCTCCGGCACGGTGATATTGGCCACCTGGTTCAGCGGCATGCGCGAGCCGTAGGCTTCGATCGTCACAGGATCGAGGATGTTGGCGGATGCGCGCCCGGTGCGCAGTGATGCGATATCGCTCTTGAATGCCGCAATGGCGCCATCCATGCGGCGCTTCAGTTCCTTGAGATCGCTGGCTTCACTCATGTCTATACTCCCCTGTAATGAGGCGACACCGGGGCTGACCCGGCGTCACAGGAATGTCAGTTGTCTGATACGATGGTCTTGCGGCCGCCGCCGGTCAAGATTTCCGCAAAGCCGCCCTTCTCGTGTATGGAGAAGACGACGATCGGAATGGAATTTTCGCGTGCAAGCGCCACGGCGGCGACGTCCATGACGGCCAGTCCCTTTTCGAGCACCTGACTATGGGTCAGATGATCGAAGCGTTCTGCATCGGGGAACTTCTTCGGATCGGCGGAATAGATGCCATCGACCTGCGTTCCCTTGAAGATCGCTTCAGCGCCCATTTCGGCGGCGCGCAGCGCGGCTGCGGAATCCGTCGTGAAGAAGGGATTGCCGGTGCCACCGGCGAAGATGACCACGCGGCCGAGCGAAAGATGGTAGAGCGTGGCGCGCTGCGAGAAGCTTTCGCAGATTTCCGGCATGGAGATGGCCGAGAGCACGACGGTATCGATATTGAGCTTGCGCAGCGAGGTCGCCAGCGCCAGCGCATTGATGACCGTGCCGAGCATGCCCATGTGGTCGCCGGTCACCCGGTCGCCGCCCTTGGAGGCCACGGCTACCCCGCGGAAGATATTGCCGCCGCCAACCACGACGCCGACTTCAACACCCATTTCGCGCGCCTGTGCGATATCACCGGCAATCCGGTCCGCGACCGTGACATCGATACCAAAACCCTGGCTGCCCATCAGAGCTTCACCAGAGGCCTTGAGCAACACGCGCTTGTAGATCGGCTGGGACATCGTAGCTCCTTGAAGTGATCACCGGGGGAATGATTGTGAAAGCCGGATACACGAAGGGCACCGCGTTGTCACGCGATGCCCATACGTTTTCCCTGATATGGTTTCACCAAACCGGAATATGTCCCTTTTCGACCGTGCTTTTCCGCACTTCTTCAAATTGCGGAAAAGCCCTATCGTTTTGTTTCCTTACGCATTCCGAACGGAAAACCGCTACGCACTTTTCCTGGAAATGCTCAGATCAGCCCTTGGCGACAGCCGCAACTTCTGCGGCGAAGTCGCTTTCTTCCTTTTCGACGCCTTCGCCGAGCAGCAGACGGGCCATGCCGGTGATTTCGATCGGGGCACCGGCGGTCTTTTCAGCTTCCTTGAGGGCAGCACCGACCGTCAGGTCCGGATTGATGACGAAAGCCTGCGAGAGAAGAGCGACTTCCTCGAAGAACTTGCGCATACGGCCTTCGACCATCTTTTCGATGATGGCTTCCGGCTTGCCGGATTCGCGGGACTGTTCGATGAAGACGTTGCGTTCGCGCTCGGCGACGGCTGCGTCGACTTCTTCGGCGCGGATAGCCAGCGGGTTCGTAGCAGCGATGTGCATGGCGATCTGGCGGCCGATCGAGGTCAGAACAGCCTTGTCACCGACCGACTTCAGGGCGACCAGAACGCCGAGCTTGCCGATACCGTCGCCAGCAGCGTTATGGATGTAGGTCGCCACAACGCCATGCTCGACTTCCAGCTTGGCGGCACGACGGAGCGTCATGTTCTCGCCGATGGTAGCAATCGCGTCCTTGATGGCGTCGGCGACCGGCTTGCCGGATGCGGGATAGGTCGCAGCCGAAATGGCTTCAACGGTACCGTCGGTGGACAGCGCAACTTCGGCAATGCCGCGAGCGAGGTCCTGGAAGGCATCGTTACGGGCAACGAAGTCGGTTTCGGAATTGAGCTCGACAACAACGGCCTTGTGACCAGCGCCGGCAATGGCGATCAGGCCTTCAGCGGCGGTGCGGCCGGACTTCTTGTCGGCCTTGGAGATGCCCTTGGCGCGCAGCCAGTCGATCGCGGCTTCGATATCGCCGTTCGTCTCGGTCAGCGCCTTCTTGCAGTCCATCATGCCTGCGCCAGACTTTTCGCGCAGTTCTTTCACCAGTGCAGCCGTAATCTCGGTCATAAGCTTCCTCTTGTCGGTTCATACGGTGCGGCAAACGGCTTGAGCCGAAGCGGCACCGATTTGAGGGACGAAATGTACCCGTAAGTATGACAGCGTTATGAAACCGCGTCATACTGTGGAATTCTTGATTGGAACATGCCTGGATTTTCCGCCCAGGCGAGGCGTTATCAAAAACGCGATAAGGCCGCTCGAACTTCTTGAAGTCGCAAACGGCCTTATCCCGGATATCAATGCGCTTGGGCGGGCAATCTTCTGCCCGCCACTTGGCGCGATCAGGCTTCGGTGCCGTCCGCCAGGGTCGGCTCGACCGGAGCTTCTTCGGAAGCGCCGAGGTCACGGCCCGATGCGCTCTGCTGGCGAGCGATACCGTCGATGGCAGCGCGCGAGATCAGGTCGCAGTAAAGAGCGATGGCGCGCGAGGCGTCGTCGTTGCCCGGGATCGGATAGTCGATCAGGTCCGGATCGCAGTTCGAGTCGATGATGGCGACGACCGGGATGCCGAGGCGCTTGGCTTCGTCGATTGCGATCTTTTCCTTGTTGGTGTCGATGATGAACATCAGGTCCGGCGTGCCGCCCATGTCCTTGATACCGCCGAGGGCCTTGTCGAGCTTTTCGCGCTCGCGCTCGAGGTTCAGACGCTCCTTCTTGGTGAAGCCCTGGGCTTCGCCGGAGAGGATTTCGTCGAGCTTGCGCAGGCGCTGGATCGAGTTGGAGATCGTCTTCCAGTTAGTCATCATGCCGCCGAGCCAGCGGGCGTTGACGTAGTACTGAGCCGAACGCTTCGCGCTGTCGGCGATCAGTTCGGACGCCTGGCGCTTGGTGCCGACGAACAGAACGCGGCCGCCGCGGGCAACGGTGTCGCTGACAACCTGCAGAGCGCGGCTCAGCATCGGAACCGTCTGGGCGAGGTCGATGATGTGGATGTTGTTACGATCGCCGAAAATGTACGGCTTCATCTTCGGGTTCCAGCGGTGCGTCTGGTGGCCGAAGTGAACACCTGCTTCGAGAAGCTGGCGCATAGAAAAATCGGGCAATGCCATGCCTTTGTATCCTTTTCCGGTTGAACCTCCGCAAGGCGAACAGCATCCTCTTCGAGAATGCCACCGGGCGGAAAAATCCGGATTTCTCCCGGACAATCCCATGCCTTACGTGTGGAATGCGGGTGCCCATACCTTCGATTCGCTTGGAATGCAAGGCTTTTGGATCAAAAAAACAATCTCGCCATGCCCTCAGCTGGCCAATTTATCAAGAAGCGCCAGCATGACATTGGCATCCGGCATAGGCAATACGGCATCGATCTCGGCCGGCAGCAGGCCGGCGATGGCATTGTCGGCATCGCCGGTCGCGGTGCCGAGCGGTCCGCGGAAACCGTGCCTGGTCCAGGCGAGCTCCTGCAATCGCGGGCTGACGAGAGCTTCGATCATGCGATCGACCTGTTCGTCGATCGCGATCAACGGATGCGCGGAATAGACGGTTGGATGCGGATAGAGCACGACGGGCTTGGCGCTGTTGCTCGCCTGAACCCTCTTCCAACGCTGCGGATCGGCGATGATCCATTCCACCAGCTGATTCTCATAGCCGACGATCATCGGTTCGCCGCCAATGCCGCCCGCGAGATACTGTTCGAACAACTTGCCCGACGAAGACGACTTGAAACCCATGTTGCGGAAGATCGCCTGGGCCTTGTCCCCGAACTGCGCCAGAGCGTCCGGACTCGCGACGTTGCCGCTCAGGAGGCTCAGTACCAGGCCGGAAAACATGAAGCCGGAATTGGAGCGATTCGGATCGGTCGACACGATTCGGGCCTGGCCATAGAGCGAGTTGACACCGAGCTTCGACCAGTTCGTGCCGGCAAGCACGGCATCCAGCAGCGCCTTGAGATCAAGCTGGTGCTGCCCCTCCGGCGTCGTGTTGACGAGCCCCGCCTTGGTCAATCCATCGACGACCGGCTGCCAGGAATAGACGACGACGGGCGTGTTGAGGATGACGCGGTCGTTGCGGATCTTAATGCTATTCTGCCGGGCGATATCGACCATGATCGACGAGGATGGCCAGAGGAAGGCGGGATTCTGCGACAGAAGCGCCTGCTCCCGCACCATTTCCACGGAGCCTGCGACGCGGCTGTTGATCTCAAGGCCATGACTGTGCAGTGCCGATACCACGTCGGCATCGGCAAGGAATGCCTCCTTCTCGCCGCCGATGAAGCCGAAGAGCTTGGTGCTGTTGCCGAGCAGCCCTTGCAGCTCCGGCCTGTCCTTGACGGCGAAATAGCCTCCGGTCCCTGCGACCCCGGCGGCAAGAAGCCCTACTCCAAAAGCGCGGCGAGAAATGGCCATCAGCGTCCTATATCCTCTTTGAGTGAGGCCTGTATGAGGCGCAGCTCCGTATCAAGCGTATCGAGCCTGTCTTCGATCAGGCTGTCGGAATAGTGTACGAAAGCATCTTCCAGTTTGGTCAGAACGAGACCGACCTCCTGAAGGCGCGCAACATCCGGCTGGCGTTTCGCTTCGATGACGGCAAAGCCCTCCGCCACCTCCGCGGCCCGCGGCAGATAGTAGCTGAGGAACCGCCTGACGGTGCCGGCGCTTTCCGGATTGGCTTCCACCTTCGCAAAGACGTCCGCGGCGATCTCCGCCAGATGCCGCACCCGTTTTGCCACATCCTTGCTGCCGATCTGGTTCGCCGATGCTTCCAGCCTTTCGGCCGCGGGAGCAGCCGTGCTCAACAGGTCGCGGGCGAACTCCAGACGCCCCCTGCCGATCGCCTTCGCATCCAGCCCCTCGAACATGCGCTTAGGTGCAAGGATGAAAATCAGGCCGACGAAGACCAAAAGACCGATGATGGCGGCAATCCATATCGGCATGCCGGCAAGAAAGCTGAGCACGGGAACGACGATCGCGGCAGCAAGCCCCGCCACGATCCAATTCCAGTCATTGCCGAACCAATTGCGCATTATCGTCCTAGAGCAATTCCAGCAAAAGTGCGAAGCGGTTTTACGTCCGGAATTGCGTGAAAACAAAGAGATAGAGCATTTCTGTGACTCCGTTCAGAACAGAAATGCTCTAGTTATAGCCGCGCACCGCCCGGAATGCGCTGACCAGATCACCACGGCCGTCGAAGACGCGCGCCGAGGTCTCCTGCGCGAGGGCATCGAGCTGCCGCTTGTCGGCATCGCCGAAGGTGATGCCGAACACTGGCACATGCGGGCTTACAGATGCCCAGCGGCTCATGAAATAGCCATTCCCATCATCGGATTTTCCATCCGTCATGATGACGATCGCGGGCAAGTAGGATGACAGCTCTTGCGTCGACTTCATCCAGTCGAGCGCCTTGCTCGCACAGGCATACATATCAGTACCTCCACCCGCATGCTGACGCGAGACCCTTTCGACCAACATCTTTTGCTGATCGGGCCTCCCCGTCGCCTCGATCGTGGTGCGCACATTGGCGTCAAAGGGAATGACGATGATGCGATCGGCTGGCGTCCATTGCGCCAGGACCTTGCCTGTTTCTTCCGGGTTGAACAGGAATTGCATGGCCGCCTGAAGCTGTTCTTCGCCCTTGCCCGCCATCGAGCCCGAAAAATCGAGGCAGAGAGCCGTCAGCGAAGGCTTGCGCAGCCCCACCTGATAAAGATCAAGCGCCTGGCGGATCATGGCAGGCTCCGGCATGCGGATGGCCGTCACGATCCGGGTCGGATCGAAATTCCATGTCAGGTCCGGCTTGGCGGCAATATCGGAGAGCGGGATGCGGCGACCCGTATCGGCAATGCGTTTCTGCACTGGCGCGGAACGCAGATAGTCGACGAGCTGGTTGAAGAAGGTCTCGACCTCCTGCCCTCGCCCATGATCGACAAAGCCGATAGGCGAATCGGCGACGACGACGCCATCGGCGGGGTAGATGGCATAGAGTGGCTCCCTGCCCATGCCGGCAAGCTTGTCGTTGGTTTCCTTCAGGATCGCTTCGTAATTCCACATGGCGTCGTAAAGCACATCCTTGCCGGCGGAGTCCGTATAGAGATCCGCAAGCCAGCCCGACGAGCCCGAAGAACGCTCCACACCGCCAAGCAGCGCGCGAACCGTGCTCTGGACATCCGGCTTGTCGAGATCGCCCGGCTCTATCACCGGCTTGTTGCCGAGCGCACTCGACAGCATGGCAAGATAGGCACTGGCGCCGGAATTGGATTGCGTGGCCGATGTCATGAGAAACTTCAGCGAACCGCTTTTCACTGCCGCCAGTATGTCCTTCATATAGACCGGCTTGCCGACCCAGCCGAGCGCCTCGGCTTTGGATTTGCGCACGCCGAGAATAACAGGCATCTGTGCGACCGATGTCAGCGACTTGACGCGACGCTTGGTGTCGAACATATCGACCCAGACGCTCGACGCCGGCCAGACGGCATCCTGTTCGACGCCCTGTTCGCTCTGGAGTGCCAGACCGATATCCAGCGTACCCTCATAGGTGAAGCTGCAAGTCGCCTTCTTCTCCTTGCAGAACTCTTCGACGATCGGCTGCAGGACGGTGTTTTCAGAGCCGGAAATGATCGAGAATTTCGAGACCTGTCCGCCGACATTGCAGCTGCTCAACAGGAGTGTGCCTGCCAGCGTCAGCGCGGTAGCAAAAGTGCGGATTGCCATGGGTTCACCGCGCCTCGATCATCGCCTTCTTGAGCTCAATGGTCATTTTCTGCATTCGCTGCTCGGCCTCGGCCCGCTTGGCGCGGCCATCCTCCTGCACCTTCAGGACGCCACCGATCGTGTCGATCAGATCGCGGTTGGCGGCAGCAAGCGTGTCGATGTCGACGATACCGCGCTGCGATTGCTGTTCTATGGCAATCGCCTGGTCCTTCATCATTTTCGATGCCTGGCGGATCATGTCGTTGGTGGCGTCGGTGACGGTCTTCTGCAGTTCGAGCGCGGACTTCTGCTGGGTCAGACCCAGAAGGATCACCATCTTCTGCTTCCAGGCCGGCACGGTCAGTGCCGACGTCGCCTGCAGGTTCTCGATCAGGGTTTCGTCACCGGCCTGAACGATACGGATCTGCGGCAATTGCTGAATGCCGAGCTGGCGTGCCTGCTGCAGATAGAAGACCCGCTTTTCCAGACGATCGAGGGCCTGTAGGCTATCCTGATAGACCTGCGCCTCCAGCATGCCGCCGCCAGGATTAGCCGAAGCCGCATCTGCGGAACTTTTCAGGCGCGGAAGCTCGGTCGCACGAAAACGCTCGGCGAAATCCTTGCCGGCCTGCACATAGGCATCAAGCTGCACGATGGACTGCTTTGTCTCTTCATGCAGATCGTCCAGAAGGGCGATGTCCCGGCGCAGAATATCCTTGTGACGGTCAAGCTCGAGCCCGATGCGATCGATCTGGCCGGCTACGTCTTCGAACTGCTCTTTGAAACGCTCCAGCTTCGCCCTGAACGAGGAAAACATCCGCGATAGGAAGCCCTCGTCCTTCAACGAGGCAGGATCGAGCTTCTTCGACTTGACGATGATATCGGTCAGCAACTTGCCGACTTCGCCGAGATCGCGGTTGCGCACCTCGCGCAGGATACGATCGGAATAATCGGAAACGGCCTGCTGGGCACGGTCGCCGTAGACGGAAATGCCGGCCCTGTCGGTCAGATCTATGCTGTCGCCGATGCGGGCGATTTCCGCCGGATCGGCCGCGACGACCGGCAGCGTGTTATTGGAACTCGTGGAGATACCGGTATTGCTCATAGGTCGTGCTTTCTCGTCCATAGACTCGGGAGCCGACCGCAAAAATTGTCAATCGCCCCAAGACGATGCCCCCGCGCGCCCCACTACAATTTCAGATCGAAGCAGAGGGAATCTGCACTTACTTCTGCGTGTCGATCGTTTCACACAATAGTGAAACTTGGATCACAGTTTTATGACAGAGGTTTTGCACGTTGAACGAGAGTCTATTGGCACGCCTTCGTACCGAGAACTTCAAGCTTGGTGAGCTTGCCGGTCAGCACGAAGTCACCATAATCCATGGTGAGGTCGCGCGTGATGCCGTTCTCGTAGAGTTTAAAGGACATCCGGTAGACGGGCATGGCGTCGCCGGTGGACTTTTCGTTGAAATAAGCCACGGTCACCGGCCAAAAAGGCGTCTTGGAGAAGGCGCCAGCCTTGTCGGCATCGGGATCATCGGTCGCCGGCGTCTGTTCCTTGCCGACGACGGTGGTGGCGATCAGCGGCTTGTCCCCATCGTCGGAACCGTCGAAAACTTGCGCCTCGAAGAAATTCTTGCCGAGCTTCGCATTGTGGATAATGTCGAGCATATGCTCCGTCGGGAAACGGCTCTCGATGATCTGGACCTGCTTGTTCTGCGGCTGGGTGAGGTCGACCTTGATGCCCTTCTGGTCGTCGCTTGCGGCGCCGCGCACATCCTTGTCGAGCTGGCTGTCAGTATAGGACTTGGTCTCGAAGCGGAACAGCCGCTTGCCGAGATCCTCGAAGGTCGTCGTCTGTTGGTCGCTGACGCGCGTTGAGTCCCCCGTATCGATCTTCGTCACGAAGCGGAAATTGGTGGTGAATCCGGTGCAATCGGAGCCTTCGAACTCATAGACCATGCGGCCGACCATGCCGGAGATGCCGGAGCGATCGGAGGCATCCTTCAGTTCAAGATCATAGACGGCGCGATGCGCGATCAGCCCGCTCGGACCGGCAGCATGGGCTGCCGAGGTTCCCAGTGACAGAATGCTCAGGCCCGAAACGACGGTAGCAGCAAGACTCGAGCGGAACATTCATTATCTCCTGTTGGACTCGCACGCGATGTTATAAGAACGCTTTCGGCTGAACGAGGCTGCCGATCCTAAGTGACCGAATTTAGTCTTGATGCCGGATTTTTGAAGTTTTTACAACAAAACGGGAGATGAATAATGTCCGACGCTATCGAGGGCCGCCTGAAGGAACTCGGCATCGTTCTGCCGCAAGCTGCAGCACCGGCCGCCAACTACGTTCCCTATGTCATCAGCGGCAATCTTCTCTATCTGTCGGGACAGCTGCCGATGGAAAACGGCAAGATCGGCGTCACGGGTCATCTCGGCAAGGATGTCGATGTTGCCGGCGGACAGCGAGCGGCCGAGCTTTGTGCCATCAATATTCTCGCCCAGGCGAAAGCTGCCCTCGGCGGCGATCTCGGCCGGATCAAGCGGCTGATCAAGCTCAACGGCTTCGTCGCCTCGACGCCCGATTTCGTCGAACAACACCTTGTGATCAACGGCGCATCCAATCTTCTGGCAAACGTGCTTGGCGAAGCCGGCAAGCATGCCCGCGCCGCCGTCGGCATGGCCGCCCTGCCGCTCAATGCCGCCGTTGAAATCGATGCTATTCTGGAAATTGCATAATGAGCAAGCTTGCCTGGTTGACCGAGCGTCCGGTCGCTCACCGCGGCTATCATGACATGAACAAGGAAGTCTGGGAAAATACACTCTCCGCCTTCAGCCGTGCCATCGAGGCGGGCTTTGCCATCGAATGCGACCTACACTACGCCTCCGACGGCGTTCCGGTGGTCTTTCATGACGACGACCTGCAACGCGTCTGCAATCTGCCGGGCGAAGTGCGCGAACGCACCTCGGCCGAGCTCGGGCTGCTGTCGGTCGGCGGTACCAAGGACAAGATCCCGACGCTGAAGCAGCTCCTGCGGCTCTGCGACGGCAAGGTGCCGCTGGTGCTGGAGCTCAAGGGACGCGAAGGCGATGACGATGGCTTTGCCGAATCCGTGCTCGAAGTACTGGAAGGCTACAAGGGGCATGTGGCGCTGATGAGCTTCGATCATTGGCTGCTCAAGGACCTCAAGGCGCTGGAAGCGCCCTACCCTGTCGGACTGACGGCTGAAGGAAACAAGCCTGAGACGTTTTTTCAGCATGACGAAGCCATGCATCTTGGGCTAGACTTCATCTCGTACTTCTACGGCCACCTGCCGAACCCCTTTGTTACGGCGCAACGCCAGCGTGGTATTCCGGTCATCACCTGGACCGTGCGCGACGAAGCAGCCCGCAAACATACATTTGCCAATGCAGACCAGATGACCTTCGAAGGTTTTGATCCGCGCCTGGCCTCATAAATCGGCATCGATTGAAGAAGAGGCTTTGCGCATACCCAAATTGCCGCTGCGCCGACAGTGCGCCCTTCGGGCGGATGGCGCGGCGGTGAGAGCCCCTTCTTTCCTTCCAAGCGCAAGAGTTTGATGACAGACGAATTATCCATTCGAGTCGAACGATCCTTCAAGAATATCGCCCCGGAGAGCTGGTCGAAGCTGGCCGGAGCGTCCAGAACCGGCAGCGTCCTGCCCTACAATCCCTTTGTCTCGCACGCCTTCCTCTCATCGCTTGAGGAGTCCGGTTCCGCCACCGACAAGACCGGCTGGCTCGGCAATCACCTGCTGCTGGAAACCGAAAGCGGCGAATTGCTTGGTGCCGTCGCCGGCTACCTCAAGAGCCATAGCCAGGGCGAATATGTCTTCGACCATGGCTGGGCCGATGCCTTCGAGCGTGCCGGCGGACGCTATTATCCGAAACTGCAATGCTCCATTCCCTTCACGCCCGCCACCGGGCCGCGGCTGCTGGTGGCCGAAGGGCAGGATAGGAGCGTGCTGCAGCCAGCGCTCGCCGAAAGCCTGAAGGAAGTCACGCGGCAGCTCGGCGTTTCCTCAGCGCACATCACCTTTCTGCCTGAGGAGGAAGCCTCGGTCTTCGAAGGCGACGGCTATCTGCATCGTACCGATCAGCAATTTCACTTTATCAACGAGGGCTATGCCGATCACGACGCCTTTCTGGAGACGCTGGCATCGCGTAAACGCAAGGCGCTTAAGAAGGAACGGCGCGCGGCGGTCGAGCGTGGTATCACCATCGACTGGCTGACCGGCAGCGACCTGACGGAAGGCATATGGGACCAGTTCTTCGCCTTCTATATGGATACCGGCAGCCGCAAATGGGGCCGCCCCTATCTCACCCGAAAATTCTATTCGCTGATCGGCGAGCGCATGCCTGACGACATCCTGCTCGTCATGGCGAAGCGCGAAGGACGTTATATCGCCGGCGCCATCAACTTCATCGGGGGCGAAACGCTTTATGGCCGCCATTGGGGCTGCATCGAGGATCACCCCTTCCTGCATTTCGAGGTCTGTTATCACCAGGCAATCGATTTTGCGCTGAGCAAGGGGCTGAAGCGGGTGGAAGCCGGGGCGCAGGGTGAACACAAGCTGGCACGCGGCTATCTTCCAGTGATCACGCACTCGGCGCATTACATTGGCCATCAGGGCCTGCGGCGCGCCGTTGCGGACTATCTGAAGCATGAGCGGGAACAGATAGAGGAGATGAGCGAAATTCTCACCGAGCACAGCCCCTTCCGCAAAGGCGAACGGCAAGATATCTAGCCGTATGGGATAACCATAAACGCAAGACGAGGAGATACCGGATGACCATCCCCGCCTATGACGACAACAATATCTTCGCAAAGATCCTGAAGGGCGATATTCCTTCCTATCGCGTCTACGAGGATGAGCACACGGTCGCCTTCATGGATGTGATGCCGCAGTCGCCTGGCCATACGCTTGTCGTGCCGAAGGCACCCTCGCGCAATATTTTCGATGCCGACCCGGCTGCATTACAGCAGGCAATCACTGTGGTGCAGAAGATCGCTGTCGCCGTTCGGGAAGCCTTTGATGCCGACGGCGTCTATATCGCGCAGTTTAACGAGCCCCCCGCGGGGCAGACCGTCTTCCATCTGCATTTCCACGTCATCCCCCGCATCGAGGGCGTCGCGCTGAAGCCGCATTCGGGCAAGATGGAAGACGGCTCGGTATTGGCGGAAAACGCCAGGAAGATCGTCGAAGCCTTGGCCTGATCCCGACAACCTCATCTCATTTATGAGATATTCCTTATAACCATATAAAAACGGCTGCATTGTCTCCAATGCAGCCGTTTCATTTTTCCTCAAATCACCGATCGGTGATTACTTGCGCGGAACCTTCGGAACCGTGCCGCCGCCCTTGCGCGGTGACTTGCCGTCAGACTCGCCGCTTTCGCTCGAAGTCGAGGCCTTGGCCGAGCGGCGGCTGTCGGCTGCCGTCGCAGCCCTGCCGACGCGGCTTCTGGCCTTGACGGTGACGTCGCCGTCATCCTCTTCCACCTCGGCCGGCACATCACCCACTTCGGCTTCCGGCTTCGGCCGGATCGGAGCGGTGTCGGCGATCGCCTCGAGCAAGATGCCGGTCGAGCCGTCCTCCTTCTTGCCGACTGTGACGTTGACGACGCCGCCCTTCTTCAGCTTGCCGAAGAGGATTTCGTTCGCCAGCGGCTTCTTGATGTTTTCCTGGATGACGCGCGCCAGCGGACGGGCGCCCATCTTGTCGTCGTAACCCTTCTCGGACAGCCAGGCGATGGCGTCCTCGTGCAGATCGAAGGTCACGTTCCGTTCGGACAGCTGCGCTTCCAGCTGCATGATGAACTTCTGCACGACCTTGTGGATAACGGTCGTCGGCAACGGCGCGAAAGGAATGACCGCATCCAGACGGTTGCGGAATTCCGGGGTGAACAGGCGGTTGAGCGCCTCTTCATCCTCGCCCGTACGCCTGGACGAGCCGAAGCCGATGGCGGCCTTGGCCATTTCCGAAGCGCCCGCATTGGTCGTCATAATCAGGATGACGTTGCGGAAATCGATCTTCTTGCCGTTGTGGTCGGTCAGCGCGCCATGGTCCATGACCTGCAGCAGGATATTGAAGATATCCGGATGCGCCTTCTCGATTTCGTCGAGCAGAACCACGCTGTGCGGATGCTGATCGACGCCGTCGGTCAGCAGGCCACCCTGGTCGAAGCCGACATAGCCGGGAGGTGCGCCGAGCAGACGGGAAACCGTGTGACGCTCCATGTATTCCGACATGTCGAAGCGCAGCAGCTCGACGCCGAGCGACGAAGCAAGCTGTTTGGCGACTTCCGTCTTACCGACACCGGTGGGGCCGGAGAAGACATAGCAGCCGATCGGCTTGTTCGGTTCGCGCAGGCCGGCACGTGCCAACTTGATCGAGGTCGAAAGCGCTTCGATAGCCGTATCCTGGCCGTAGACCACAGAACGCAGTTCCTGTTCGAGGTTGGCGAGAACCATCTCGTCATCCTTGGACACCGTCTTCGGCGGAATGCGGGCCATGGTCGCAATCGTCGCTTCGATCTCCTTTTCGGTGATCAGCTTGCGGCGCTTGGACGGCGGCAGCAGCATCTGGGCGGCACCCGTCTCGTCGATCACGTCGATCGCCTTGTCCGGCAGCTTGCGGTCGGAGATATAGCGAGCCGACAGCTCGACAGCCGTCTTGATGGCGTCGTTCGAGTAGCGCAGGTGGTGATACTCTTCGAAATAGGGCTTCAGGCCCTTCATGATTTCGATGGCATCCTCAATGCTCGGCTCGTTGACGTCGATCTTCTGGAAGCGGCGGACGAGCGCCCGGTCCTTCTCAAAGAACTGACGGTATTCCTTGTAGGTGGTCGAACCGATGCAACGGATCGCACCCGAGGAAAGGGCCGGCTTCAGCAGGTTCGACGCATCCATCGCGCCGCCGGAGGTGGCGCCCGCACCGATGACGGTGTGGATCTCATCGATGAACAGCACGGCGCCCGGATACTCCTCGAGCTCCTTGACGACCTGCTTCAGGCGTTCCTCGAAGTCGCCGCGATAACGGGTGCCGGCAAGCAGCGTGCCCATATCGAGCGAAAAGATCGTCGCATCGGCCAGCGCTTCGGGAACCTTGCCCTCAACGATGCGCTTGGCAAGACCTTCGGCAATCGCCGTCTTGCCCACGCCAGGGTCGCCGACATAGAGCGGATTGTTCTTCGAGCGGCGGCACAGCACCTGGATGGTGCGATTGACCTCGGAGTTACGACCGATCAACGGATCGATCTTGCCGTTCTTGGCCTTCTCATTGAGGTTGACGCAATAGGCCTTCAGGGCGTCCTGCTGCTTCTTGCCATTACCCTCCTCCTGCTCGCCGCGGGAGGTCGGCTTGCTTTCGGATTCGCTTTCCTCGGCGCCGCGCGGCGTGCGGGTCTGGGAGGAACCCGGGCGCTTGCCGATGCCGTGAGAGATATAGTTGACCGCGTCATAGCGGGTCATTTCCTGCTCCTGCAGGAAGAAGGCAGCATGGCTTTCCCGCTCCGCGAAAATCGCGACGAGAACGTTGGCGCCCGTCACTTCCTCGCGGCCGGAAGATTGCACATGGATCACGGCGCGCTGGATGACACGCTGGAAGCCGGAAGTCGGCTTCGAGTCCTCATCGTAGCCCGTGACCAGGTTGGAGAGTTCATTATCGACGTATTCAGTCAGAGTCTTACGGAGCGCGTCGAGATCAACATTGCACGCGCCCATGACAGCTGCGGCATCGGCGTCGTCTACCAGCGCCAAAAGCAGATGTTCCAGCGTGGCATACTCGTGATGCCGCTCGTTCGCGTAGGTCAGTGCCTGATGCAGCGCCTTCTCAAGACTAGGCGAAAATGTTGGCACGTTCAGATCCTCACTTCTTTTCCATAACACATTGCAGCGGATGCTGGTGCTGCCGGGCAAAGTCCATCACCTGGCTCACCTTCGTTTCGGCTACTTCATATGTATATATCCCGCACTCGCCCACGCCATGATTGTGGACATGAAGCATGATGCGGGTGGCACTTTCGAGATCCTTTTGAAAGAAACGCTCCAGGATATGGATCACAAAGTCCATGGGCGTATAGTCATCATTCAGAAGCAGCACGCGGTATAGATTGGGTTTCTTGGTTTTGGGCTTGGTGCGCGTAATCACCGAGGTCCCGCGATTTCCGTTGTCCCCGTTCCTTTCGCTATTGTTTTGCATCCGGATCGGCTCAGCGATCATTTCATTCATTCCTCAAATCATCCGGCAGAAGCTATCGCATTCCGACTTGGCACTGGGTTGGATTCTTCACTTGGTCGGGCCGGATATCCGAACCTCTAACTTAGTTCATATTGGCGTGATTTTAAGCCCCTTGCGGGACACTGCAATCACAATTCGCTGACAAAGGGGGCTGCGGTCAAAAAAGTCGCTGCATATCGCCATGTCGGGTCCGGTGCGCCAAAACGCAAAAGACCGGCCGCGCGTCGCGCAGCCGGTCCTTCCGGAAATTTTGCCTTTCGGCGAAAGTTTAAGCGGCGGTCGCCGTTGCCGCTGCCTTGCTGGCAGCCTTCGTTGCAGCCGCGACGGGCGCTTCGTAAGGCTTGTAGGCCACCTTGGCGAGATCGGCATACATTTCGCCGAGCTTAGTGGCTTCGGCAATGAAGTTTTCATAGGAAGACTTCACATAGCTGCTCTGCAGTTCGAAGGCAGCTTCGAAGCTCTTGACGCCGGCGAGCGTTTCGAAGTGTGCAACACCATCCTGGAAAGACTTCTTGGAGTATTCAGCGGCTTCGGCAGCAATCGCCTGAAAGCCCTTGGTGACATCGGAATAGCTCTTCAGCGCCGTGTCCATGGCTTCCTTGCCCTTCTTGTTCGCTTCATCGAAATTGAACATGCTTCTCCGTCCCTTGTTGGCCGGCCGGCGGCCGGTTTACAGGGATAAAGGTTAAATGCGGCGCACAATTAGTCAAGTAGTCTTGTGCGACGCAATATCACCTTTCGGTTGCATTTTGGATGACGGCGCGGTGTCGATAGTGATGATTGCGCCGCATCATTCTGTTTTTCCTAATATATATCATCCCCCCTGCAACCACAGGCTTTGATTAAAATATTGGCATTTGGACAGAAAGAAGCCGAAAGAGATCAGAACGGCAGTGGAATGATCAAATTGATAAACGTCAAAGAAAAAGGCCGCATTTCAATGAAATACGGCCCAAATATTCGATCACTATACGAGATCGATATAATCAGAGATCGACGTCCAGAATAGCCATCGAGAAATTATAGGAGCGGTCGCCATCTTCGTCGTCGATATAGACGACACCCAGAAACTCTTCGCCGAGGTAGACTTCCGCAGAATCGTTCTTGCGCGGGCGGGCCTTCACCACGACCTGCGGGTTGAACGTGCGCTTGAAATAGGCGTCGAGCTTCTTGATTTCTTCGGGCTTCACAATGCTTCTCCGTGAGGATCTCTGTTGGCCGCTTCTTGCATAGGAAAAGCGGCGGTGTAAAGACCGGAACCGCGCATAGCTATCCGGCGACAGCGCAAGCCTCGGAAAATCGGACTGGAATTTCCTAGATTCCTGCACCCATGATCTGGTCAACGATCAATTGCTCGGCGAGCAGCTGATCCATCGAGCGAGAGGGCTCGGAGCACCCTGCTTCTCCGACCACCTTGGCCGGAACGCCGGCAACGGTCGTCTTGGCGGGCACCTCCTTCAGCACCACGGAGCCAGCGGCAATGCGCGAGCAATGGCCGACCTGGATATTGCCGAGGATCTTGGCCCCCGCACCGATCAGAACACCGTGGGCGATCTTCGGATGGCGGTCGCTGCCTTCTTTGCCGGTACCGCCGAGCGTGACCCCATGCAGGATGGAGACGTTGTCGCCGATGACGGCCGTCTCGCCCACGACGAGGCCGGTTGCGTGATCGAGGAATATGCCCTTGCCGATGCGCGCCGCCGGGTTGATATCGGTTTGGAAGACGCTGGAGGAGCGGCTCTGCAGATAGAGCGCGAAATCGCGGCGGCCACGATTATGCAGCCAGTGCGCCAAACGATGTGTCTGTAACGCATGGAAACCCTTGAAATAGAGGACAGGTTCCAGGAACCGCAGGCAAGCGGGATCGCGATCATAGACTGCCTGGATATCGACACGCAGAATCGATCCCCATTCCGGCCAGTCGGCGAGCATTTCCTCAAAGGTCTGCCTCAGGAGAATAGCCTGCATGTCCGGATGGTCGAGGCGCTCGCAAATGCGATAGATGACGCATTCTTCCAGCGAACGATGGTTGATGATCGTCGAATAGAGGAAGGCGGCAAGGAGGGGATCCTTTTCGGCAGCGGCGCGTGCTTCCTCGCGCATGCTGTCCCAGATCGGGTCCATGACCTTCACTGCGCCCAAGCCTTCAACCTGGCGAATATCCGTTGCTGCGACCATTGGCGGTCTCCCGATTTTCTGTCAGGGGTGCATTATATAGAATAAAAGCCAGACAAGACAAATGGGTTGATCGCGCATGAATTTCGAGCATGACTTTGCCGGCGGTCTCATTCACGCGACATGCAGCGACGCGATCGGTACGATCGCCATCGGCAACCCTGGCAGAAAGAATGCCGTGACGGCTGCCATGTGGCGTGCCATCCCGCAAGCCGTGCGCATCCTGACCGATGAAGCCCATGCGCATGTCATTGTTCTGCACGGCGCGGGCGCGGATTTTTCGGCCGGCGCCGATATCAGCGAATTCGACAGCGTGCGCAAGAATTCCGAGACCGCGGTCGCCTATGAGGCGCTGAACAGCCAGGCTTTCGAGGCTATCCGTCACTGCCGCGTGCCGACAATCGCCGCAATCCGCGGCATTTGCTATGGCGGCGGCTTCGGCTTGGCAGCGGCCTGCGATCTTCGCATAGCCGAACGAGGCGCGCGATTCTGCGTCCCCGCCGTCCGCCTCGGCATCGCCTATCCCGCCGACGCCGTGCAGGACATCGTCAACGCGCTCGGAGCGCAGATGGCCAAGGTCACGCTGTTTACCGGCGCACCCATGTCTGGCGAGAAGATGGTTGCCGCCGGCTTTCTTCTGGAGGAAATCGACGCAGAGGCATTCGATGGCGAAGTCTCCGCCCTCGCCCATGCCATCGCCGCCAATGCACCGATCGCGCTGCATGCCTCGAAACTTGCGATCCGCGCCGTCATCGAGCAGAACGGCGATCTGCTGCGCGAAGCGGAAGTGATCGGCGCCGAGACGTTCGACAGCGCCGATTATGCCGAGGGCCGCGTTGCCTTTGCAGAGCGACGGAAACCACACTTCACCGGCAAGTGACTTAGCGCTGGCCGAGGCGCTGATAGAATTCGAGAACCGCCGCTTTGAAGATCTTGTCGCCGACGGCGAGCATGTGATCGCGGTTCGGTATGTCGATGGCCTCGGCGTTCGGCATCAATGCGGCCAGCTCCTGGCCCGAGCCGGCGATATCGTCCTTGGTGCCGACGGCGATCAGGGTCGGCGCCTCGATCCTTGCAACATCCTCCCTCGACGCCAGATCGCGTGAGCCTTGGATGCAGGCGGCCAGCGCCTGCCGATCGCTTTTCGTCTGTTCGGCAAACGCGCGGAACATGCGCCCGCGTGCATGGGTGACATCATCGAGCGATGGTGCCACCAGTGCGTCCGCAATTGGATCCCAATCGCCGACGCCCTCGACCATGCCGATGCCGAGACCGCCGAGAACCAGCGAGCGGACGCGATCCGGATGAGCGATCGCCATGAAGGTCGAAACACGCGCACCCATGGAATAACCCATGACATGCGCCTCGGGGATGCCCAGATGATCGAGAAGGGCGACGGCATCCTCTGCCATGATCCACGGATGGTAGACATCGGCATCATAGAGCTTGTCGCTCGAGCCGTGGCCACGGTTGTCGATGGCGATCACGCGATAGCCCGCCTCGCCGAGCGTCTTCAACCAGCCCGGATTGACCCAGTTGGCAATCGCCGTTGAAGCGAAGCCATGAATCAGCAGCACCGGCGGGCCGCTCGGATCGCCGTTATCGAAAAAGGCAAGCTTCAATCCGTCTCTGATAAAATGGGACATCGGGGGAGCATTGAGATTCATGGCGTCGTCTTCACAAACTGGGTCCTGCTGGCGCCGGACCATATTTTATCGGCGATATCAAATGAACCCTATGCCTGCGAAAATCTCTGCCTCAAGCCGGACTTTCGCACTACACAATCGAGAAGAAGGATTATAAAGAGGGGCGACCAAGTCTGGCGCAACCATCATGCCGCTTAAGGCAAGACGCATTCGGAGATCATCATGGCCGGCCACAATATTCCCCATTTCCAGAACGACGGCGGACATCGCGTCATCGAAATCGGCGTGAAGGAATTCATGTGCACTGGCGCTTCGGTTCCCTATGATCATCCGCACATCTTCATCGACCTCGGCGACGAGAGCGAAAAGGTCTGCTCCTACTGCTCGACGCTCTATCGCTACAATCCGTCGCTGAAGGCGGATCAGACGAATCCGGCCGGCTGCGTCTTCCATTTCAAGGCGGCCTGACGCCATAGCATCCGATCGGACATAAGAAAATGCCGATCAAAGCAGCCGCAATCATCGGCGCCGGAATAGCCGGATTGACTGCGGCTCTGGCGCTGGCGAGACACGGGATTGCCTCCGACATCTTCGAACAAGCAGAGGTGCTGACCGAAGTCGGTGCGGGCCTGCAGATTTCGCCGAATGCCTCCCGCGTCCTCGATGCGCTCGGCGTGCTCGAGGCGCTCAGACCGGTTTGGCTGGAGCCGGAGGAAGTCCGACTCGTATCCGGCTCGTCGCTGCGGCCGGTCGCCTCTATTCCCTGTGGGAAATTTGCCCGAGAGCGATGGGGTGCCCCCTATGGCGCCGCGCATCGCGCGACCCTGCAAAAGGCGCTCCTCAATGCGGTGAAGGCCAATGATTTATGCCGGCTGCACCTCGGCCGGCACATCGATATCAAGGACAAGCAGACACTGGAAGAGCGCGCCGGAAGGAGATACGATCTCGTCATCGGCGCAGACGGCGTATGGTCGAAAGTGCATGCGATGGTGCCCAGTGCGCCCTCGCCGCTCTTCTCCGGGAATATTGCCTGGCGCTTCTCCATTCCGCAGGCGGCGGCTCCGGCCCTGCTGGACAAGGCGAACGTCACGGCATTCCTCGGTCCTTCCAGCCACCTCGTCTGCTATCCCATCCTGGAAAATGCCGCCTTCAATATCGTCGCCATCGTCTCCGGCAGCAGCACCAGCCGCGATTGGGGTGCGACCGGCAGCAAGGCGCAACGCGAGCAGATGCTGCGCGGCTTTTCCGGCTGGAACAGTGCGATCCTGCAAATGCTGGAGGTACAGGAGCAGACAAGCTTCTGGCCGCTCTACGAGATGAAGGACGGTCGGTGGCATAATGGCCGCGATACGATCCTGATCGGAGACGCTGCGCATGCGATGATGCCGTTTGCGGCGCAAGGCGCAGCCATGGCGATCGAGGATGCCTTCGAGCTTGGCGGGCTGCTTTCTGCGCGCTCGCCGGCGGAAGCCTTCGAACTCTATGAAAAGCATCGGGCACCACGAATTGCGCGCCTGAGGCAACGCGCCGCCTTCAATCAGTTCGCCTATCATGCCCGCGGCCCCATCCGGATCGCGCGCGACCTCGTTCTCTCCCTCCGTCCGCCGCAAAGCCTCGCGGCGGACATGGACTGGATTTATGGCTACCGCGCCATCGGTTGATCAAACCTCTTTGGCGGCGACAAAGCCCTTTTCGATATCCGCCTTGAGATCCGGCACGTCTTCGAGACCAACCTGCAGGCGGATGACCGGCCCTTCCGTCGGGACCTTGGTGACGCGCCGGTCGTTGAGGTTGACGTGCAGGGCCAGACTTTCGAAACCGCCCCAGGAATAGCCCAGAGCGAAAATCCGCAAGGCATCGAGGAAGGCATGCGCCTTCGCCTTGAATTTCTGAGGATCGTCGACGGCCAGAACGAAGGAGAAAATCCCGCTCGCACCCTTGAAGTCGCGCTTCCAGAGTTCGTGGCTGGGGAAGCTCGGCAAGGCCGGATGCAAGACTCGCGCGACCTCCTCCCTGCCCTCGAGCCACCGGGCGATCGCAAGCGCGCTTTCCTGATGGCGATCCAGGCGTACGCCCATGGTACGCAGGCCGCGCAGCACCTGATAGGCGTCGTCGGGCGCCCCACAAAGGCCGAGCTGACCGTGAGCGTCCAGCAACCGCTTCCAATGCGTCTCGTTGGCGGAAACCGTGCCCATCAAAATGTCGGAGTGGCCGGCGGGGTATTTCGTCACGGCATGGATGGAAACGTCGACGCCATGGTCGAGCGGCTTGAAATAGAGCGGCGTTGCCCAGGTATTGTCCATGGTCACGACGCAGCCGTGACGATGAGCCGCCGCCGAAATTGCGGGGATATCCTGCACTTCGAAGGTGTTTGAACCCGGCGATTCCGTATGGACCAGCTTGGTGTTCGGCTTCATCAACCGCTCGATATCGGCGCCAATCGACGGATCGTAATAATCGACCTCGACGCCGAGGCGCTTCAGCATGGTATCGCAGAAGAAGCGCGTGGGACCGTAGACCGAATCAACGATCAGTGCGTGATCACCAGCGGAGAGGTAGGCAAGAAGCGGCACGGTGACCGCAGCAAGCCCGGACGGCACGATGATCGTTCCCGCCGAACCTTCCAGCGCGTTCATTGCTTCGCATAGCGCATCCGTCGTCGGCGTGCCGCGCGTGCCGTAGGTATATTTCTGGTCATGCGTCTCCATAACGCGCGCATTGGGAAACAGCACCGTCGAGGCACGCACGACAGGTGGATTGACGAAGCCGTGATAGTCGAACGGCGAATTGCCGATATGGGACAAGCGCGTGTTGATGCCGGCGTTCGGCAGGTTTGTGTCTTTGTCTTTCATGTCAGGATATGCCTTTGGCGCTGTTGGAAGCTGGATTTGTGGCGACCAAGTCCAGTGGGGTCAACCCCGATCATTCCAACGCCACACATTATTAGAAGGCTAAAATAACAAAAATAGCGACCAAAACCGCATTTTCGCGCAGATTTTTGGCAAAATGCCGCTCATTTTGGCGCCAAATGCCCATTTTTCGTCCCCGAAAAGCAAAAATGCCGAATAAAACCGCAATAATTGGGGCGATCTCTTGACCGCTACACCATTTGCGACTGTGATAGCGGCACTCGCACCGAGAAAGGGAAGGAACACGGTTCTCCAGGAACCTGCTTCGGACGCGATACAGTTTAACTATAAAACAAATAGACAAAGGTAGGGAAAATGAAAAAGATTGCTCTCTCCGCATTCCTCGGAGTCGCAGCCTTGGCTTACACCGCGTCCGGCGCTTCGGCTTCGACGCTGAGCGACGTAAAGGCCAAGGGCTTCGTCCAGTGCGGCGTGAATACCGGCCTTCTCGGCTTTGCACAGCCGGACGCATCCGGTAACTGGGCCGGTTTTGACATCGACTTCTGCAAGGCTGTCGCTTCCGCTGTCTTCGGCGATCCGACCAAGGTGAAGTACACGCCTCTCAGCGCCAAGGACCGCTTCACCGCGCTGCAGTCCGGCGAAATCGACGTACTTTCCCGTAACACCACCTGGACCATCAACCGCGACACCGCGCTCGGCCTAAAATTCCGTCCGGTCACCTATTATGACGGCCAGGGCTTCATGGTTCGCAAGGAGCTGAACGTAAAATCGGCACTCGAACTTTCCGGCGCGGCAGTTTGCGTTCAGTCCGGCACGACGACCGAGCTGAACCTTGCCGACTACTTCAAGACCAACAACCTGCAATACAACCCGGTCGTCTTCGACAAGCTCGAAGAAGTCAATACGGCCTATGATTCCGGCCGTTGCGATGTCTACACCACCGACCAGTCGGGTCTCTACGCTCTGCGCCTGACGCTGAAGAACCCGGACGATAACGTCGTTCTGCCCGAAATCATCTCCAAGGAGCCGCTCGGCCCGGCCGTTCGCCAGGGTGACGATCAGTGGTTCAACATCGTCAGCTGGACGGCCTATGCGCTGGTGAACGCCGAAGAATTCGGTATCACCCAGAAGAACGTCGACGAGATGAAGAGCTCGGCCAATCCGGACATCAAGCGCTTCCTCGGCGTAGAACAGGGCTCGACGATCGGCACCGACCTCGGCCTGACCAACGACTGGGCCTATAACATCATCAAGGGCGTCGGCAATTACGGCGAAGTCTTCGACCGCAACATCGGCGCAGGCAGCCCGCTGAAGATCGCTCGTGGTCTCAACGCTCTGTGGAGCAAGGGCGGCATTCAGTACGCACCGCCGG
This sequence comes from Martinezella dioscoreae, assembly GCF_009176305.1. Lineage (GTDB taxonomy): Bacteria > Pseudomonadota > Alphaproteobacteria > Rhizobiales > Rhizobiaceae > Rhizobium > Rhizobium dioscoreae. The sequence goes on from NZ_BLAJ01000005.1 coordinate 145,120, forward strand.
TGCGCTAAGCCGCAAAGAGCCTAGCTTTAAGAGAGAGGCGGCTTCGCCTCTCTCCCCTCAAGAAAACAAGCCTGAAACAGGCACATTGGGGAAAAATTCTATATGGCAATTACTGTAAACTCGCCTGAAGGCGGGCGCTCGGCACTATCGGCGGCGCTATACGACCCCAAAGTTCGGGGTGCCTTCTATCAGGCGCTCACGATCATCATTCTCGCGGGACTTTGCTGGTTTGTTGTCACGAACACCATCGACAATCTGCGCGCATTGAACCGCTCGTTCGGCTTCGGCTTTCTCGAAGGACGCGCTGGCTTTAACCTGGGGCAAGCGCTGATTCCCTACTCCAGCGATTCGACCAATGCGACTGCCCTTCTCGTCGGCGTACTGAACACACTCCTGATTTCGGTGGTCGGCATCGTCGCGGCGACTATCGTTGGCTTCCTCATTGGCATCGGCAGGCTTTCGCATAATTGGCTGATTGCGAAACTTTCCCAGGCCTATGTCGAGATCTTCCGGAACATCCCGCCTCTGCTCGTCATCTTCTTCTGGTATAGCGGCGTTCTGGTGCTGCTGCCGCAGGCGCGCGATGCCGTGCACCTGCCATTCTTCAGCTATCTCAGCAATCGCGGCCTCGCCTTTCCGAGCCCGATCTTCGGCGCGGGCATGTGGGCCGTCGGCATTGCCTTTCTCATCGCCATAGCCGTCGTATTTTTCGTGGCGCGCTGGGCGCACAGGCGTCAGGCGGCAACCGGTCAGCAATTCCATACGATCTGGGTGTCGATCGGCATCCTGATCGGCCTGCCGTTGCTGGTCTTCCTGGTAACGGGCATGCCGCTTTCCTTCGACTATCCCATTGCCGGCAAATTCAACCTGACGGGTGGCACGGTCATAAGTCCGGAGTTCCTTGCGCTTCTGCTTGCACTATCCCTTTATACCGCATCCTACATTGCCGAGATCGTACGCGCCGGTATTCGTGGCGTGCCAAAGGGTCAATCGGAAGCAGCGGGCGCACTTGGCCTTCGGGCGTCGGCCATCAACCGGCTGATCGTCATACCGCAGGCCATGCGCATCATCATTCCGCCGCTGACGAGCCAATATCTCAATCTGATCAAGAACTCGTCGCTTGCCATCGCCATCGGCTATGCCGATCTCGTCGCCGTCGGCGGCGTGATCCTCAATCAGTCCGGCCGAGCCGTCGAAGTCGTCATCATCTGGATGATCATCTATCTCGCCTTGAGCATCGTGACATCGCTGTTCATGAACTGGTTCAACGCCAAGATGGCTCTGGTGGAGAGATAGAATGTCCAGCGTAGATCAACACTTCGTCAGTAAGGCGCTTCTCACAGCGCAGCCGGCACCCGCCAGTGAAAGAGGCGCGTGGCACTGGTTGAAAAAGAACCTGTTTGCCACGCCCAAGGACATTGTCCTCACCGTGCTTGCCATCACCTTCCTTGCCTGGGTGATCCCGCACCTGATCAATTGGCTATTCCTAAATGCGGTCTGGAGCGGGACCGACCGCACCTTCTGCGCTACCACTGTTCAGGGCGGAACGCAGCCGGATGGCTGGAACGCCGCGTGCTGGGCCTTTGTCCGCGCAAAATTCGCCATCTTCATGTTCGGCCTTTATCCGCCGGACGAGCGCTGGCGGCCGATCCTCGTCTGCATCCTGATGATCGCCAGCTTCGTTCCGTTGCTGATACCGTCGGTTCCCCGGAAGGGATTGAACGCAATCCTGGCATTCTTCGTGCTGCCAGTTGTTTCGTTCTTCCTGCTCCACGGAGGCTTCGGCCTTGAGACGGTGGAAACGGAACGATGGGGGGGCCTGCTGGTAACGCTGGTGATCGCTTTCGTCGCCATCGCAGTCTCATTCCCGTTCGGCATCGTGCTTGCGCTGGGACGCCGGTCGAAACTGCCCATCCTTCGCATGCTGTGTGTGACTTTCATCGAAATCATCCGCGGCGTACCGTTGATCACCGTGCTGTTCATGGCGAGCTATATGCTGCCGCTGTTCATGCCGCAGGGCTGGACTGTCGATAAGCTTTTGCGTGCCGTGGTCGGTGTCGCGATCTTCACCTCGGCCTATATGGCCGAAGTCATCCGCGGCGGTCTGCAGGCGATACCGAAGGGCCAGTTCGAGGGCGCCGATTCGCTCGGCCTCGGCTACTGGCAGAAGATGCGGCTGATCATTCTGCCGCAAGCGATCAAGCTGGTCATTCCCGGCATCGTCAACACCTATATCGGCATGTTCAAGGACACGTCGCTGGTTGCGATCATCGGCATGTTCGACTTGCTCGGTATCGTTCGTCAGAACTTTTCGGATGCCTCTTGGGCGACGGCGGTGACCCCCGTAACGGGTCTTGTATTCGCTGGATTCGTTTTTTGGCTGTTCTGCTTTGGCATGTCGCGCTATTCAGGTTTCGTGGAACGCCATCTCGACACCGGCCACAAGCGATAAAATTGAGGGAAATTACAAAATGGCTGAAGCCCAATCGAAGAAAATGACCGTCTCCGAGACCGAGGTCGCGGTCGACATGATCAACATGAACAAGTGGTATGGCGATTTCCATGTGCTGCGCGATATCAACCTGAAGGTCATGCGCGGCGAGCGCATCGTCATTGCCGGCCCATCCGGCTCGGGCAAATCGACGATGATCCGCTGCATCAACCGCCTGGAAGAACACCAGAAGGGCCAGATCATCGTCGACGGGGTCGAACTCACCAACGATCTGAAGAAGATCGACGAGGTGCGCCGCGAAGTCGGCATGGTGTTCCAGCACTTCAACCTCTTCCCGCACCTGACCATTCTGGAAAACTGCACGCTGGCGCCGATCTGGGTGCGCAAGATGCCGAAGAAGCAGGCGGAAGAGATCGCCATGCACTTCCTCAAGCGCGTCAAGATCCCCGAACAGGCCAAGAAATATCCCGGCCAGCTTTCCGGCGGTCAGCAGCAGCGTGTGGCAATCGCCCGCTCGCTCTGCATGAACCCGAAGATCATGCTGTTCGACGAGCCAACCTCAGCGCTCGATCCGGAAATGATCAAGGAAGTGCTCGACACCATGGTGGGCCTTGCTGAAGAAGGCATGACCATGCTGTGCGTGACCCACGAAATGGGCTTTGCCCGTCAGGTCGCCAACCGCGTGATCTTCATGGACCAGGGCCAGATCGTCGAACAGAATTCGCCGAAGGAATTCTTCGACAATCCGCAGCATGAGCGCACGAAGCTGTTCCTCAGCCAGATCCTGCACTGATACGGATCGATTGAATGAACAAGACCCGCCGCTGCATCGCTGCCGGCGGGTTTTTTATGTGCGGCCGGGTTCAGCAGTCGTAATCGGCGTCAGGACGCGGATCTCGCAGGCCGTCTCCTCCTGATTGCTGCCTGACAATTTTGGCAGCGTTAGCAAGCCCTATAGCGCTTCGCAAAAAACGAGATATATTCTTTATCACCGCGAATAATGCGGAATTCACGAGACGTCGGGGAAGCGGGCCGTGAAAAAAAGCGACAGGATCATCGGCGGATTAGCTCTTCTGAGCGTCGCTATCATCGTCATCAAGTTGGCCGGAGCAATGTACGGCTACGACCTTATCCAGATGGCGGTCGACGCTACGCGGCCAAAAGCTGCCGGCGGCTGGCCGATGGCGGCGAACTGAATGCTGATAGCCAGAATGAAGTCTGCATGACGGAAAGCGGCGCCGCGCACGCGAAATCAGATCTCTCCTTCTCGGGAAAATGGCGACCCCTGCAGGATTCGAACCTGCGACCACATGCTTAGAAGGCAAGTGCTCTATCCAGCTGAGCTAAGGGGCCATGAGCCTTGCCGCGCTTTGCGCGGCGGGCAACACATGCCTGAAACCGCCGCCAAACTCAATGGCCGGCGTTCAATAAGTGCCTGGTTTCAGTGCGTCCAGGGCTGGATGCGGTTGAAGCGGAAGTTGTCGGAATAGGATACCGTCTGCCGGATGGGATCCTTCGGCGGGATGACGCGGTAGTCGATGCCGTTGCGCTTGGCGTAATCTTCCGCCTGTTCCTGCGTCTCAAAGGTCAGCTTGAGCTGCTGGCGCATATCGCCCGACGAGGTATAGCCCATGATCGGATCGATCTTGCGCGGCATTTCCTGATCGAACTCCAGAACCCAGATATTGGTTTTGGCCTTGCCGGATTGCATGGCGGTTTTTGCAGGACGATAAATCTTGGCAGGCATTGCTGCAGCGCCTCCGAATCAAGCGGGAATGATCCGCTTACTTGCTTCTCTTGCCGCGACGCGATCCTCTGCGGGCCGCGCGAACACGACTTTTGCTTAGCTGCGAATCCCTTTGTTTTCAAGCAAAAAGGCAGCCGCCACCAGGACGAATTCAACGACATCAATGAGGGGATTTTAAATGGTCGGAGTGGAGAGATTCGAACTCCCGACCCTCTGGTCCCAAACCAGATGCGCTACCAGACTGCGCTACACTCCGTACCCGTCAGCATGACCAAAATGCGGTCATGAGCTGATTTTGCGTACCGCCGAACGCTTAGTCCTGCGGAACGAGTGGGGAGATACACGGTTCATCTGCCCGCTGCAACAGATAAAATCCTGCTTAGCACATCTTCCCCGATGAAAATTTACTTGCCGAGCTTTGCCGAAATGGTGGCGCTCGTCACCGTATCGCCGACGGCAAGGCCGAGTTTGCGAACAATACCGGCGTTCAGCTCGATGACATAGGCAACCGGCCCGCCGGAGCTGATGATCGCTTCGGAATAGGGCACGGCGTTTTCCTGAATATGGGTAATGACACCCTTTTGATCCAGAAAGAGCATGTCGAGCGGCAGCTCGGTGTTCTTCATCCACATCATGACAGGCCGTGTCGTGCCGAAGTCAAACAGCATGCCCTGATCGGCGGGCATCTTGTCGCGGTACATAAGGCCGAATTCGAGCTGTGCCGGCGTCAAAGCCAGTTCCACGGTGAATTTATGCGTCTGGCCTTTGGACGATGCGATCGAAAGCGGTTCGGAATCGAAAGCCATCAACTGTTGCCCTGCGGTCTGTGCCGCGAAAGACGATGGGGCGATGGCCCCAACGAGAAAAAGCGCCAAAATGGCGCTTTTCAAAATTTCAAGAAATCCGGCTTTGTTCATATCAGTGCGGCCGTGTCGCTGGGCTCGGCGCATCCGGGTGAATTTCTGCCGCCATCAGGCCCTTTTCGCCAGGCCCGAAGCGGACGAGCACCACCTGCCCCGGCCGCAGCTCGGCCAGACCGAAGCGACGCAGCGTTTCCATATGCACGAAGATATCCTCGGTGCCTTCTCCACGTGTCAGGAAGCCGAAGCCCTTGGTGCGGTTGAACCACTTGACCAGCGCGCGCTCCAGGCCGCTCGTCGCAGTCACCTGCACATGCGTGCGCACGGGCGGCATCTGCGAGGGATGCACGGCCGTCGATTGATCCATGGAGAGGATCTTGAAAGCCTGGTAGCCGCGCTCCCGGCGCTGGATCAGCGCGACGATGCGGGTTCCTTCGAGAATCGTCTGATAACCGTCACGGCGCAGACACGTCACATGCAGCAATACGTCCTGCATGCCATTGTCAGGCACGATAAAACCGAAGCCCTTGGCGACATCGAACCACTTGACGACGCCTGAGATTTCGATGAGCTCGACGGTATCGCCCGACATCTCCTCGAAGTCGACAACTCCCTTCGATGAAATTCTGTCACCCATCCTAGCCAGCCCTCGATTACGCGTCACACTGTTACGGTTAACTGATTCCCTGATATCAAGATTAACATCTTGGTAACGGAAAAGCGCAAGTCCTAGTTTTCGTTTATTCCCACCCTAAGATTATTGCTCCAATGACTTGCGCGAAGCTGGCGCCCCGACCAAAGATCCGCCCAGCTCAACATTAAGAGAGGAAATAGAATGCGTTATCTCCATACGATGGTCCGCGTCACCGATCTCGACGCCTCGTTGCATTTTTATAGCACCCTATTCGGGCTTACCGAAACCCGCCGCTACGAAAACGAGAAAGGCCGCTATACGCTCGTTTTCCTTGCGGCCGACGAAGATGCCGAATCATCCCGCAGCAACGGTGCCCCCAGCCTGGAACTAACCTATAACTGGGACCCGGAAGAATATAGCGGAGGACGCAATTTCGGCCACCTCGCCTATGAGGTCGACGATATCTATGCGACCTGCCAAAAGCTGATGGACAACGGCATCACGATCAACCGGCCGCCCCGCGATGGTCACATGGCTTTCGTGCGTTCTCCGGACGGCATCTCCATCGAAATCCTGCAGAAGGGCGCCAATCTTCCTTCGGCCGAGCCCTGGGCTTCCATGGCCAACACCGGCTCTTGGTGAGGCCTAAGCTTTCGCGAGGCTTACGGCACGCGCGGAGCCATCCGTTTCGCGCTTGCCGCCCATGCCCATCCTCCGGCATGCTTGGACGACTCGAAGCATCATGCATCGGATATCGCGCAGTCATCGTTCCCAGTCGGCGCGCGGTATCGTCGTCCCTCGCAGGAGGCCGTTCCGATGCAAGCCTTTTTTGCAGGGAACGTCCTATGTGCGATCAAGAGATTTTATACGGCAGGAAGAAGCTAGCAAGCACAATTGCCGTTCTTGCCTCATTTGTGATGATTGCGGGCTGCGCTACCACGGCCAAAAAGCCGATCGAGACCTCGCAGGCTGCCCCTGTCGTGCCATTGACCGTGGCAGAACAGCTGGCAGCCGATATGAACAGCAAGGCCGATGCCCGGCGCCGCAAAGCCGATGTCGCCTATCGTGATCCGATGGTCCACAGCGTCAATGGCACACGTCAGCAGATCGTCGCCCAGCAGAACCAGGCACTCTATCCTGCGCCTACGGCAGCCCCGACTGCGGACGGGCAGACCGGCATCGGCGGCCTGGTCACGCAGCCGACGGCCGTCAATGCGAACAGAAGCAGCATCTTCTCCGCTCCGCCGCCGATCGCCGTCAATCCGGACGGGACGCTTGCCAAAACCCAAGCTGATGGCGGCCAGGCGATCACGCCGATGATGCGCAGCGTTTACAGCGCGCCACCAGCGACTATGCAGACGACGGCGCCGCAGACGATGGACACCGCCGCCGTGCCGAACGGCCGCACATCGGCCGACATGCTGCCACCACCCGTCATTCGCAATGCAACCTTGCCGGCTTCGGGTTCGCCGCAGCCGATTGCCCAGGTGACCGCGTCGGGTGTTGCAGCAACGCCGAATCCGAATGTCCACGAATTGAACGGCAGACAGGCCGCCGCTCTGGCGCAGTTCATCGCATCGAAGAACCAGCCGCAGAACGGCAAGCTGCTGGTGCAGCCCGTGCCGGGTGCAAATGGGCAATAAAAACGCCCGCGTTTCCAGAGAATCTTCGATATCGCCAGCAAGAGCCTGTTAAGTCTCACTTATTCAGCACCGGCGGCGGTTTCACCCATTTGTCATTTTTTCCACAAAAAAGCAAAATTGCCGCTTGCGGGAATGAAATCACCCCGCTATAAGCGCGCCACACAACAGCTGAACGCGCCCTTCGTCTATCGGTTAGGACGACAGATTTTCATTCTGTAAAGAGGGGTTCGACTCCCCTAGGGCGTGCCACTGTTGTTCTTCTCCCCGTCTTCAATTCATTTAAGCTACCGCTTGCGGACGCAATAAGCTATTCCTATCTAGGCCGTGCAGCATGCGCCCTTCGTCTATCGGTTAGGACGACAGATTCTCATTCTGTAAAGAGGGGTTCGACTCCCCTAGGGCGTACCAAAAGCGTGTCCCGAAGTTTTCCACAAGCACCTCGAAAAATCTTTGCTTAGTCATCGATTTTTCTGCGATTTTTCTCGTTTTTCCGCTTGCGGGAATGAAAGGTGCTGACTATAAGGGCGCCACAGCACGCGCCCTTCGTCTATCGGTTAGGACGACAGATTTTCATTCTGTAAAGAGGGGTTCGACTCCCCTAGGGCGTGCCACTGCCCCTTCCCCTTAAATTGATGTTTTGGCTCGCTAAACGCTGTTATGCAGACGCGTATCGGGCGTAATCTGCGTTACGGAGCTTTCGCCGCGTCTGTGACCCGCAACTGCACGCGCCGGCTGCCCTGCCAGTGATCGGCGCCGAGCGTGCCGGCGACATGGATCTGCGCCCCGCGCGACGACATCAGCAGCTCGCCCAAAGGCGTCTCCGCCGCGCGGAAGGCAATGCCATCCACCCGGCCGCCGTCCTGCGCCTCCAGCGTGATCTTGATGTGCGACTGGCCGACAAGGCGGGAATCGCGCAGGCGGTGGCTCGGAAGCGCGAAGACGGGCTGTGGATGGCCTGAACCATAGGGACCGGCCGTCTCGAGCCTGTCGATCAACTCCACGGTCGCGCCGCTGGCGCCGAGCGCACCGTCGATCTTCAAGGTTTCGTTGGCAACGAGCCCGGCTACCTGCTTCTCCGCCTTCTCCGTGAAGAAGGCCCGCAGCTTTCCGAGGTTATTCCTCTCCACCGTCAGGCCGGCCGCCATGGCATGGCCGCCGCCTTTGACCAGCAGACCGGCATCGACGGCGGCGCGCACCATGCGGCCCATGTCGAAGCCATTGATGGAGCGGCCGGAGCCGGTGCCCTTGCCCATCGGATCGAAGGCAATGGCGAAGGCCGGCCGGCGGAATTTGTCCTTGAGGCGCGATGCAATGAGGCCGACGATTCCCGGATGCCAGTTCTCACGCGCCGTGACGATGACGGAGGCGCCGTCGCCATTGCCGTACTCCGCCAGGGCCTCGGCCTCGGCCTCCTGCAGCATGGCGGCCTCCATGGCCTGTCTCTCGCGATTGAGCTCATCGAGCTTCGCGGCGATGGTTTCCGCTTCGCCGCCGTCGTCCAGCGTCAGCAGGCGTGCGCCAAGGGCCGCATCGCCGATGCGGCCGCCGGCATTGATGCGCGGACCAATCAGGAAACCGAAATGATAGGGCGTGACAGGACCGTTAAGGCCGGCCTTGCGAAAGAGGGCAGCAAGCCCGAGATTGCCCTGGTGGCGGGCGGCAATAAGCCCCTTAACCACATAGGCGCGGTTGAGGCCCTTCAGCGGCACGACATCGCAAACGGTCGCGAGCGCAACGATATCGAGCCAGGCAAGCAGGTCGATGGAACGCACGCGGGAATCGCCGGTCTCGCGCAGCAGCCGCAAGGCCGCGACCAGAACCATGAAGACCACACCAGCGGCACAGAGATGGCCCTGCCCCGAAAGATCATCCTCACGGTTCGGATTGACCAAGGCATGACAATGCGGCAGCTCGTGCGCCACCTGGTGGTGATCGATGACGACGACGTCGATATTGCGCGCCCTCGCCGCTTCAAGCGATTCGAAGCTGGTGGAACCGCAATCGACGGTCACGATCAGCGTCGCGCCATTGTCGATCAGCTGATTGATGGCTGTGGGATTGGGGCCGTAACCTTCGAAGATGCGATCGGGGATATAGATGCTGGCCGGAACGCCGAAATGGGTCAGGAATCGATAGAGCAGCGCCGAGGAGGCCGCGCCGTCGACGTCATAGTCGCCGAAGATCGCGACTGTCTCGCCCTTCCTGATGGCGTGCAGGAGGCGCTGTGCTGCCTTCTCGCAATCGGTCAGCAGATGCGGGTCTGGCATCAGGCCGCGGATCGTCGGGTCGAGGAAAGCCATGGCTTCGTCCTGCCCGACGCCGCGCCCGGCAAGCACGCGGGCAATCAGCTCCGGCAGGCCATGGGTCTGCGCAATGGCGAGCGCCCTGTTCTGGCCGGCCTGATCGAGCCTGGATATCCAGCGATTGCCGGATACCGAGCGCTCGACACCTAGAAATGCCCGCTGAACTGGATCGACCGGTTGCTCCACCATCTCTCCCGGAATTTAAGAGCGGCATCCCTTTGATGCACGCCGTCGCTGGTCAGACTATTCTTTCGGCCGCTCGATGCGGATGACCTGCGGTTCGCCGACGAGATAGCCTTCGTTCTTGATTGCCGCAACCGCCTTGCGCACCGAATCTTCCGTCGTCGCATGGGTGACGAGGATGATCGTCTGGTGATCGGAGGGTGCCAGATGCTGCTTGGAACGCTGGACGATCGATTCGAGCGAAATGTGGTTTTCCGCCATGCGGGTCGCGACACTCGCAAAAACGCCGGTGCGGTCGAGAACCGTGAGGCGGATGAAATAGCCACCTTCGTGGCTCTGCATCTGCGCTTTGCGGTAGGGCTCCAGCGCCTTGGCCGGATGACCGAGCACCGGCACGCGCTGCTCGCCCGGGCGGCTCTTGGCGATATCGGCGATATCTCCGAGCACAGAGGAAGCCGTTGCGTTGCCGCCGGCTCCGGGGCCGACCATCAGCAATTCGCCGAGAATATCGGATTCGATCGCCACGGCATTGGTGACGCCATCGACCTGGGCGATGACCGAATCGAGCGGCACCATGGTTGGGTGCACGCGCTGTTCGATGCCGCTTTCGGTGCGCTGGGCGACGCCGAGCAGCTTGATGCGGTAGCCGAGATCGGCAGCAGCGCGGATATCCTCGATGGAGACGTTGGTGATGCCTTCAAGATAGATGTCGTCGGCCGCGATGCGATTGCCGAAGGCAAGCGTCGTCAGGATGGCAAGCTTATGAGCCGTATCATTGCCTTCGATGTCGAAGGCCGGGTCGGCCTCGGCATAGCCGAGACGCTGCGCTTCCTTGAGGCAATCGGCGAAAGACAGGCCTTCCTTCTCCATCCGGGTCAGGATGTAGTTGCAGGTGCCGTTCATGATGCCATAGACGCGAGAAATCGTATTGCCCGTCAGCGATTCGCGCAGGGCCTTGATGACCGGAATGCCGCCGGCAACGGCCGCTTCGAAGTTGAGCAGGACGCCCTTTTCTTCGGCGATTTGTGCGAGCTCGACACCGTGATAGGCGAGCAGCGCCTTATTGGCGGTGACGACGTGCAGGCCGCGGGCAAGCGCTGCGCGCACCGCTGCGTTGGCCGCGCCTTCGGAACCGCCGATCAGCTCGACGAAGACGTCGATATCGGCCTTCTGCGCTAGATCGACAGGACCGCCGAACCATTCGATGCCCGTCAGATCGATGCCGCGATCCCGCGTGCGATCGCGCGCTGTGACGGCGACGATCTTGACGGGACGACCACAGGTAACGGCAAGCTCGTTAGCGCGGCTCTGAATGATGCGGACGAGCGAGGCACCAACGGTACCTAAGCCCGCAATGCCGATTTTGAGGGCATCTGCCATGGAAAATTCCTGATCAGTATTTGGGACGGCAGCCGCGGGAACGGCTGCCGCGCGATATTATGAACGATGAGCGTTCAGCGAAATAACATTATGCATCGTCTCATCCGCGGTGGAGAGGAAGCGCTTCAGATTGCGCGCCGCCTGGCGGATGCGGTGTTCGTTTTCAACGAGCGCGATGCGGACATAATCGTCACCCTGCTCGCCGAAACCGATGCCCGGAGCAACGGCGATGTCAGCCTTCTCAACCAAAAGCTTGGAGAACTCAAGCGAGCCGAGATGACGGAATTTTTCCGGGATCTTCGCCCAGGCGAACATGGTCGCGGCCGGCGGCGGCACGTCAAAGCCGGCTTTGCCGAAGCTGTCGACCAGAACGTCGCGGCGACGCTTGTAGATGTTGCGCACTTCGGCGATGTCGGAACCGTCGCCGTTCAGCGCGTGAGTTGCCGCCACCTGGATCGGCGTGAAGGCACCGTAATCGAGGTAAGACTTCACGCGCGTCAGCGCTGCAATCAGCCGCTCGTTGCCGACGGCAAAGCCCATGCGCCAGCCTGGCATGGAGAAGGTCTTCGACATCGAAGTAAACTCGACCGTCACATCGATTGCGCCCGGAACCTCCAGCACCGACGGCGGCGGCGCGTCGTCGAAGTAGATTTCCGAATAGGCCAGATCCGAAAGCACGATGATGTCGTGCTTCTTCGCGAAGGCGACGACTTCCTTATAGAAATCCAGCGTCGCGACATAGGCCGTCGGGTTCGACGGATAGTTCAGGATGAGCGCGAGCGGCTTCGGGATCGAGTGGCGCACGGCTCGTTCCAGCGGCGGGAAGAAGCTGTCATCCGGCTCGACCGGAATCGAGCGGATGACGCCGCCTGCCATCAGGAAGCCGAAGGCGTGGATCGGATAGGTCGGGTTCGGGCAGAGGATCACATCGCCCGGCGCCGTGATCGCCTGCGCCATATTGGCGAAGCCTTCCTTCGAACCGAGGGTGGCAACCACCTGCGTATCGGGATTGAGCTTCACACCGAAACGGCGGGCGTAATAGGCCGCCTGCGCGCGGCGAAGGCCCGGAATGCCCTTGGAGGAGGAATAGCGATGCGTGCGCGGATCCTGAACCACTTCGCACAGCTTGTCGACGATCGCCTTTGGGGTCGGAAGATCTGGATTGCCCATGCCGAGGTCGATAATGTCCGCCCCGCCCGCTCGCGCGCTCGCTTTCAAACGATTGACCTGTTCGAAAACGTAGGGCGGCAAACGCCGGACTTTATGAAACTCTTCCATTTCTTTCCCCATGGGACAGCGGCCCTCAAAACCGCACTGAAGTTCGTTGATCTCCCGGCCAGCCGCGATACGAACTTGGGACTCGCGGCGCCGTACTCATGCTATCTCGAAAGATAAGGTGAATCTTGGGCGCTTATGCACGCAAAATGCAATCCGCCGGTCAGATACATCCAATTTCGGCCTATCCGAACGCTTTGCGTCCAAATCGCCTGAAACGCAAGGCTAATTCTGCGTTGGGGCCGGCTGGGCGCTGCCCTCTTTCTGAATTTCCTGCAGCGTATCCTGGCCATGTTCGGCAGCGAGCTTGCGCATCTCGGCAACACGCCTCTGATATTCGGCCTCGGAGATCGTGCCGGCTTTGCGCTGCGATCCAAGTGCCGTCAGCTGCTTGACCAGATCGCCAGCCTGCTGATCGTTGATCTGGACGTTTGCAGCGGTCGGCGGCGCGTTGAAGGAAGGATAGCCGTCCTTGTAAAATTGCTGCGTGCTGGTTTCCACGACCGGCGTGCCCTTGGCGGGCTTTACGATGACAGCCTGAGGCGGCTGCTTGCGCTTGGCGAAGGCCGCCTTTTCCTCGGGCGTCGAGCAGCCCACGAGCGTCAATGCGAGAAATCCGCACATTGCACCGCAGAGTACGGAATACCGGTTCAGTCTTGCCACCATGCCGCCGCCCATAATTGTCTTCCTGCGCTATTCCTTGCTGTGGGTTGCGACTGTTAAATTTGTCGCAGCAGCAAAGCAAGAGCAGGGTTGCGTTTCATTCGACTTGTATTCCTTTTCCCGCAAGATGTACAAATGGAAAACAAGACACGAGCTGCCGCCGGGAGGATGATGCGTGACCGACAGCAAGCGGGACAAGAATGAAGGTAATGGCGGCTTTCCCGGCTTTGATCCAAAGTCAGTCGAGCCTTACTTCGTCAGGGATCCCGAAGCGATGGCCGTCAACTTTGCCCGTGCGCTGGAAAATCTCGGCAAGGCAGCCTCGGCCTGGCTTGCACCGCGCGAGCGCGGTGAGAAGGTCGATACGGTTGCCGATCCTTTCACCGACATGGTCAAGACGCTGTCCAAAGTCGGCGAATACTGGCTTTCCGATCCCCGCCGGACACTGGAAGCGCAGACTCACCTGCTTTCCGGCTATTTCGGCTTGTGGACGAAAACCATGCAGCGCCTCAGCGGCGATTCGTCCGCCGAGGCTGAAGCCGAGCCGGTGAAGGACAAGCGCTTCGCAGACGAGGATTGGCAGAAGAACCCCTTCTTCGATTTCTTGAAGCAGACCTATCTTCTGACGTCGAACTGGGCGGAAAAACTGGTCGGCGACGCGGAAGGGCTGGATGAACACACCCGCCACAAAGCGGCATTCTACACGAAGCAGATCACCGCCGCCTTTTCGCCAACCAATTTTGTCGCGACCAACCCGCAGGTCTATCGCGAGACTATCGCCTCCAATGCCGAGAACCTGGTGCGCGGCATGAAGATGCTGGCCGAGGACATCAGCCTTGGCCATGGCGAGTTGCGCCTGCGTCAAACCGACATGACGAAATTCGCCATCGGCCGCGACATGGCGCTGACGCCAGGCAAGGTGATCGCGCAAAGCGATGTCTGCCAGGTGATCCAATATGAGCCGGCGACAGACAAGGTGCTGAAGCGGCCGCTGCTGATCTGCCCGCCCTGGATCAACAAATTCTACATTCTCGATCTCAACCCGCAGAAATCCTTCATCAAATGGTGCGTGGAGCAGGGTCACACCGTCTTCGTGATTTCGTGGGTCAATCCCGATCATCGGCATGCGGCGAAGGATTGGACCTCTTATGCCCGCGAAGGCATCGATTTCGCACTCGAAACCATCGAAAAGGCGACGGGCGAACAGGAAGTCAATGCTGTTGGATATTGCGTCGGCGGCACGCTGCTGGCGGCGACGCTCGCCCTCCACGCCAAGGAAAAGAACAAGCGTATCCGAACGGTAACCTTCCTGACGACGCAGGTCGATTTCACCTTTGCCGGCGACCTGAAGGTTTTCGTCGACGAAGAGCAGATTGCAGCACTCGAAGAGCAGATGAACGTGCTCGGCTATCTCGAAGGTTCGAAGATGGCGACGGCCTTCAACATGCTGCGCGCCTCCGAACTGATCTGGCCCTATTTCGTCAATAATTATCTGAAGGGTCAGGAGCCCCTACCCTTCGACCTCCTGTTCTGGAATGCCGATTCGACCCGCATGGCCGCGGCCAATCATTCGTTCTACCTGCGCAACTGCTACCTCAACAACGCCTTGAGCCAGGGCAAGATGGTGCTCGACGGCAAGACATTGTCGCTGAAGGACGTACGCATCCCCGTCTACAATCTGGCGACGCGGGAGGATCATATCGCGCCGGCCAAATCCGTCTTCGTCGGCAGCCAGTATTTCGGCGGTCCGGTGGAATTCGTGGTGACCGGCTCCGGTCACATTGCCGGAGTCGTCAACCCGCCCGACAAGCATAAATATCAGTTCTGGACCGGCGGGCCGACCGGCGGTGACTATGAGGATTGGCTCGCCGGGGCAAAGGAGACACCTGGCTCCTGGTGGCCGCATTGGCATGCCTGGATCCTCGCGCAAGACCATCGCATGACGGCTGCGCGCAAACCCGGCGGCAAGGCCCTCAATGCGCTGGAAGAGGCACCCGGCAGCTATGTCCTGGAACGGGCATAAGTCACCCGATTATGCAATTTCCTTCGCCTCTCCTCCCTGCCCGCCTGATTTCCCGCTACAAGCGCTTCCTCTTCGATGCCGAGCTGGAAGACGGGACATTCGTCACCGGCTCCTGCCCCAATACTGGCTCGATGCTCGGCCTTACGACACCTGGCTCGCGCATATGGCTCTCAGAGCATGAGGGCGCGAAGCGAAAATACCGCCATGTCTTCGAATTGATCGAGGCAGACCGCACGACCGTCGGTGTCAACACCGCCATGCCGAACCGCATTGCAGCGGAAGCGATCGCGCTTGGGCAAATCTCCGATCTCGGTGAGTATACAATGATCAAGCGCGAGCAGAATTACGGCCGCAACTCGCGTATCGACCTGCTCTTGACCGACCCTTTGCGGACAACCACCTATGTCGAGGTGAAAAACGTCCATTTCATGCGACGGCCAGGTCTTGCGGAATTCCCAGATACGGCGACGGCGCGCGGCGCCAAGCATCTGGAAGAACTCGGCGATATGGCCGAGGCCGGCTATCGCGCCATCATGCTGTTCGTGATCCAGCGCAACGATTGCCATCGCTTCCGCATCTGCGGCGATCTCGATCCGTTCTACGCCACGGCCTATGATCGCGCTTTGAAGCGTGGCGTCGAGGTCTATGCGCTGAAATGCAGGGTTTCGCCGACTGAAATCGCGCCTGCCGGGTTGATCCCGATAGACGAACCCGGCATAGCTGCATTAGAACAGTTTAAGATCTCTACCAAAGGCTAGTTATGGTGAACTACATCGAAGCGGCAACGGCGCCGGCGAAAAATACGGGTGCTATCCGCATCTACGGAGAGGACGCCTTTGCCGGAATGCGCAAGGCGTGCCAGCTGACCGCCCGCTGCCTCGATGAACTCGCCGCGATCGTCAAGCCTGGCGTGCCCACCGATGTCATCGACCGTTTCGTTTTCGAATTCGGCATGGATCACGGCGCCTATCCCGCGACGCTGAACTATCGCGGCTACATGAAATCCTCCTGCACCTCGATCAACCACGTCGTCTGCCATGGCATTCCCAACGACAAACCGCTGCGCGAAGGCGATATCGTCAATATCGACGTGACCTATGTGCTCGATGGCTGGCACGGCGATTCCAGCCGCATGTATCCGGTCGGAGAAATCAAGCGTTCGGCCGAGCGGCTGCTGGAAGTCACCTATGAATCTCTGATGCGCGGCATTGCCGCCGTTCGTCCGGGTGCACGCACCGGCGCCATCGGCGAAGCGATCCAGACCTATGCCGAAGGCGAGCGCTGCTCGGTCGTGCGCGACTTCTGCGGCCACGGCGTCGGCAGCCTCTTCCATGACTCGCCGAATATCCTGCATTATGGCCGGGTCAATGACGGCCCGGAACTGCGTGAAGGCATGATCTTCACCATCGAGCCGATGATCAATCTCGGCAAGCCGCATGTGAAGGTGCTCGGTGACGGCTGGACGGCCGTCACGCGCGACCGCTCGCTCTCGGCACAATACGAACACACGGTCGGCGTCACTGCGACGGGCTGCGAGATCTTCACCCTGTCGCCCGGCGGCCTAGACCGCCCCGGCCTGCCGCCGCTGCAGGGATAATTCATGGCAAAACGTCCCGCTTCTTCTAACGGACATGGTGACATGCCCCTCGATAGAGGCGGGAAGACGGAGGCGTTGGAAGATGCGCCGCTACTCGACGAGCGGCTGTTCTTCCCTCAACAGGTCGCCAAACCCGCCTCGACATCCAAATCCGCACCGATAGCCAAATCCGCGACAACCAACGTCGAAGCCCATTATCATGGCCACCGCGAACGGTTGCGCAATCGCTATCGCGACGGCGGCGACGCGGCATTGGCGGACTACGAAATCCTCGAACTCCTGCTTTTCCGGCTGATCCCGCGCCGAGACACGAAACCGATCGCGAAGGCCCTGCTCGCCCGTTTTGGCACGCTTGGCGGCGTATTCGGCGCTCCGGTCAACCTGCTGACGGAGGTCAGTGGCGTCGGCGATACCGTCGCTCTCGACCTGAAGCTCGTGGCAAGCGTCGCGCAGCGCATGCTGAAGAGCGAATTGACGGGTAAGCCGGTGCTCTCCTCCTGGAAGGCGCTCATCGATTATTGTCATGCCGCTATGGCGCATGAAGCACGCGAGCAATTTCGCCTGCTGTTTCTCGATAAGCGCAACGCCTTGATCGCCGATGAGGTGCAGGGTTTAGGCACGGTCGATCATACGCCGGTCTATCCGCGCGAGGTCGTCAAGCGCGCGCTCGAACTCTCCGCCTCCGCAGTAATTCTAGTGCACAATCACCCGTCAGGAGATCCAACACCTTCGCGTGCCGATATCGACATGACCAAGACCATCATAGACACTGCCAAGCCTTTGGGCATCACCGTTCACGACCATGTTATCATTGGAAAAAACGGCCATGTCAGCTTCCGCGCATTGCGGCTGATTTGAAATTGTCACAGATGCGATAATCCAGTACTTCAAATCTATATTGTATGATTTTGATTTTACGTGATCATTATCGAATGTCATCCATTCGATCATGGCGAAATATCCCGAATTCGTCGTGGCGATCTCCGCTTTCACTTTTCAGCTCGGCGTCAGGATCATCTGGCAGAAGGATCTCCGCGTTCCTGTCGGCTGATCCGCCCGCGGAAGCTGTTGTTTGATTTGGCCTTATCCGCTTGCATGCGCCGGCCATCTGGAGATCGAATGCCGAAGATGTCGCCCAAGCTTGCTCATCGCCTCCTTTCTATCGGTCGCGGCGCGCTTGTCGCGGCAGGCGCTTTTCTAGTGGCCGCCAGCGGCTTCTATGCTCACATGCTCTGGACGACGAACTTTCATCCGGTCATTGCCGGCGAGCTTTACCGTTCTTCGCAGCCCTCGGCCACCAACATTGCTGAGTTTCAGAAGCAATACGGCATCAAGACCATTATCAACCTGCGTGGCTACAATAGCGGCCACCATTGGTACGATACCGAAGTTGCCGAGGCGAAAGCGCTCAACATCGACCATATCGATTTCCATATGTCTTCGGCCCGAGAGCTGACACAGGAGCAGGCGGCGCAGCTTGTCGAGATCATGCGGAATGCGCCGAAGCCGATCCTCATTCATTGCCA
Source organism: Martinezella dioscoreae (assembly GCF_009176305.1). Classification (GTDB taxonomy): domain Bacteria; phylum Pseudomonadota; class Alphaproteobacteria; order Rhizobiales; family Rhizobiaceae; genus Rhizobium; species Rhizobium dioscoreae. The sequence continues at coordinate 163,406 of NZ_BLAJ01000005.1, forward strand.
GGCCGGAGCCGACAGAACTGGCCTGGCCTCGGCACTTTACCTTGCCGCCATTGCCAAGACGAATGAGGCTACCGCGGAGGGCCAGATGTCGATCATCTATGGTCACCTACCGTTCTCCTTTACGCGTGCCTATGCCATGGACCGTACTTTTGAGAAGCTGGAACCCTGGCTCGGTCTTTCGGCCTCGTGAACACCAAACTTCCCGTTAGATAATCTGTAACATTGAGACGCTACCGGTTGACGGAGCATGTTGCATTGCGACATTGATTCCCCATTCCAGTCATCCGAGGCTTCCCGATGGACCAATTCGATCTCCTAGTCGTAGGTAGCGGCCCCGCCGGCCGCAGAGGCGCTATTCAGGCTGCCAAGCTCGGCAAGAAGGTACTCGTCGTCGAGCAAGGCAAGCGGGTCGGCGGCGTCTCGGTCCACACCGGGACCATTCCCTCCAAGACGCTGCGCGAAACCGCGCTCAACCTTTCGGGTTGGCGCGAACGCGGCTTCTACGGTCGCGCCTATCGCGTCAAACAGGAGATCAGTGCGGAGGATCTCCGCCGCCGCCTGCTAATCACCCTCGACCACGAGGTCGAAGTGCTTGAGCATCAATTCGCGCGCAATCGCGTCCAGCACATCAGAGGCAAGGCAAGCTTCGTCGATCCGCAGACGATGCAGATCGTCAAGGATGATGGCGAGGTCGTCACCGTGTCCGCCGCCAGCATACTGCTTGCAGTCGGCACCAAGCCTTTCCGTCCGGATTACATGCCGTTCGACGGCAAGACGGTTCTCGACAGCGATGAACTCCTAGAGATCGAGGATTTGCCGCGATCGATGGTCGTCATCGGCGCCGGCGTCATCGGCATCGAATACGCCACAATCTTCAGCGCGCTCGACACGCAGGTGACGCTGATCGATCCGAAATCCACCATGCTCGATTTCATCGACAAGGAGATCGTCGAGGATTTCACCTATCAGCTTCGCGATCGCAACATGAAGCTGCTGCTCGGTCAAAAGGCCGAGAAGGTGGAGCGGCAGAACGGCAAGGTCGAGCTGACGCTCGACAATGGCCGCCGCATCACGACAGACATGGTGCTCTTCGCCGCCGGCCGCATGGGTGCCACCGACACCCTTAATCTTGCCGCTGCCGGCCTTGAGGCCGATGCTCGCGGCCGCCTGAGCGTCAATCCGGAAACCTTCGCCACCAAGGTTCCGCATATCTTTGCCGCCGGCGATGTCGTCGGTTTCCCGAGCCTTGCCTCCACGTCGATGGAACAGGGCCGCATTGCCGCGCGCGTCGCCGTCGGCGCGATCGCCAAGGAGCCGCCGAAATACTTCCCCTATGGCATCTATGCCGTGCCGGAGATTTCCACCTGTGGCCTCTCGGAGGAAGAGGTCAAGGAACGGCACATCCCCTATGAGTGCGGCATCGCCCGCTTCCGCGAGACGTCGCGCGGCCACATCATGGGCCTCGACACAGGCCTCTTGAAGATGATCTTCTCGCTGAAGACCCGCCGCCTGCTCGGCGTCCACATCGTCGGCGAAGGCGCCACCGAGCTCGTGCACATCGGACAGGCCGTGCTGAACCTTAAGGGCACCGTCGAATATTTCGTCGAAAACACCTTCAACTATCCGACGCTTGCCGAAGCCTACAAGATCGCCGGCCTCGACGCCTGGAACCGCATGGGCGATATCAAGTCGGAACTCTAATAGGTCAATATTGACCATGCCGGCGGAGCTCACTACTCTGCCGGCATGATGAACATTCTCAACATCGCTTCGGTCTTCTTCATAAGCCGCTAATCCCTAGGCTTTCAGCCAAATGAAGACGAGACCGCCTCAACGGCCGCGAGGCCGCGGGTAGGTCTTTGCCGAAACAGCCGTGATGCCCGCACAGGAAGGGTGAAAAACGGCGCGATGATCGAGAGAGATTTCATGCCATCCCAAAAACAGTATCCGGCTGCGCTTTCCGACGCGCAGGTGAACGATTTCATTGAACATGGCTTTATACGCATCGATGATGCGTTTTCACAGGAACAGGCTGCCGAAGCCCGCGCCATCATGTGGCGCGATATTCCATGTCGCGAGCACGATCCGGCAAGTTGGAGATTTCCGGTCGTGAGGCTGCCAGGCTATGGCGGCGAGCCATTCCGTGCCATCGCTAATATGCCCATTTTGCACGCTGCTTTCGATCAACTGGTCGGGCGTGGGCGATGGTTGCCAAGAGATGGGCTTGGGACCTTCCCCGTGCGTTTCCCGCATCCGGACGATCCCGGCGACGCCGGCTGGCATGTCGACCTCAGCTTTCCTGGGGACGATTGCGATCCGAATGAGCAAAGCGACTTCTCCGCCTGGCGCGTGAATGTCACCTCGCGAGGGCGCGCTCTGCTTACGCTATTCCTGTTTTCCGATGTTGGCGAAGACGATGCGCCGACCCGCATCCGCGTCAGCTCTCACATGGATATGGCGCGCTATCTCGAGCCTGCCGGAGAGCACGGGCGTTCTCATATGATGCTCGAGCAGATGGGAGCCGACCGCCCTCACGCACTGGCAACGGGAAAGGCTGGTACGGTCTACATCTGCCATCCCTTCATAATCCACGCCGCCCAGAAGCATCGAGGCGCCACGCCGCGATTTATGGCGCAGCCTTCGATCGGCCTTGCTGAGCCCTATCGATTGGAACGGCCGGATAATGCCTATAGCCCGGTCGAGACAGCCATTCGCCGCGCTTTGGGTAAGGAATAATCGCGCCGAACTGATTGCTGATAGCCTGGGGCCCCTCGCCCCAGCCCTCTCTCCGCTTGCGGGGAGAGGAAGCATTATGACGAAACAACAAAAGCCCCACCGTTTCCGGTAGGGCTCAATGTCAGTCCAGAAGAAAGACGATTATTCGGCGCTGTCTTCAGCAGCCTTCTTCTTCGGAGCGGCCTTCTTCTTCGGAGCCGCTGCTTCTTCGCCTTCAGCGGCAGCTTCGGTTGCTTCAGCCTTGGCAGCAGCCTTCTTCTTCGGAGCGGCCTTCTTGGCAGCCGGCTTGTCTTCTTCTTCGTCGTCAGCCAGCAGCGCTTCCTTGGAAACGGTCTTGTCCGTGACGTTGACCTCGGTCAGCAGATGGTCGATGACCTTTTCTTCGAAGATCGGGGCGCGCAGGTTGGCGGAGGCGCCCGGCGTCTTGCGGAAGAATTCGAGGATTTCCTTTTCCTGGCCCGGGAACTGCTGGAGCTGTGCGTAGAGAGCGCGCTGCAGTTCGTCTTCGCTGACTTCGACGCCGGCCTTTTCGCCGATTTCGGAGAGAACGAGGCCGAGGCGAACGCGACGCTCGGCGAGCTTGCGGTATTCCTCGCGAGCCTTTTCTTCGGTCGTGTCTTCGTCTTCGAAGGTCTTGCCAGATTCGCTGAGATCGGTTTCGATCTGGCGCCAGATGCTGGCGAATTCGGCGTCGACGAGCTTCTGCGGCGTGTCGAACTGATACATTTCGTCGAGCTGGTCGAGGATCTGACGCTTGACTTTCTGGCGGGTGACAGAGCCGTACTGGCTTTCGATCTGACCGCGAACGATCTCCTTCAGGCGATCGGCGGATTCGATGCCGAGCTTGGAAGCGAGTTCGTCGTTGATTTCGATTTCACCGGGAGCTGCAACTTCCTTGACGTTGATGTCGAAGGTGGCTTCCTTGCCAGCGAGGTTCTTGGCCGGATAGTCGGCCGGGAAGGTTACGGTGATGACCTTCTCATCGCCAGCCTTGAGGCCGACGAGCTGCTCTTCGAAGCCCGGGATGAAACGGTTGGAGCCGAGAACGAGCTGTGCGTCTTCGTCCTTGCCGCCGTCGAAGGCAACGCCGTCGACCTTGCCGAGGTAATCGATGGTGACGCGGTCGCCGTTGGCAGCCTTGCCCTTCTTGGTCTCGTAGCTACGAGCGCTTTCAGCGATCTTGAGGATCTGCTCGGTCACTTCGTCTTCACTGATTTCAGCGACTTCGCGGGTAACCTTGATGCCATTGACCGGCTTCAGTTCGATCGCCGGGATGACTTCATAAGACAGCGTGAATTCGAAATCGGCCTGAGCGGAGAGGATCTTTTCTGCCTCGTCCTGGTCTTCCGTCATCGCGATTTCCGGCTGGGTGGCCGACTTCTCGCCGCGCTCGGTCAGGATCGCCGGCGGCTGGTCGCGAACGATTTCGTTGACGAGGTCAGCCATGATCGACTTGCCGTAGACCTTCTTCAGGTGCGAGACCGGAACCTTGCCCGGACGGAAGCCGTTGATGCGGACCTTGTCCTTGACCTCGGCCAGGCGCTCGTTCATGCGCACTTCCATGTCCTTGGCCGGGATGACCACCTTGATTTCGCGCTTCAGCCCTTCAGCGAGCGTTTCGATAACCTGCATTGTCCTACCTTCATTCATGGCGGCCGTGCCCAGCCTGCCGTTCGTTTCGATGAGCACGACGCCGGAAAATCCCGAGCGTGGCTTGGATGCAATTCTCTTTCACCTTGCAAGAGCGCCGCGCCTTCGAACGAACGCGCAAAAGGCAGCTCTATCCCGTCACGAGCCAAAACATCTTATCCCCTTTCCTCATCGAAAGCGGGGTGCTTTGGGCAAGATGCGCGTCCTGCGGCATATCGGAAGACAGGCTTCGTGAGCCTCCCCCCGTCCACAAGACAGTGTTGGTGCGGGTAGAGAGACTTGAACTCCCACGCCTTGCGGCACCAGAACCTAAATCTGGCGTGTCTACCAATTTCACCATACCCGCGTTCCCAAAACCGCATGGCGATGCCTGCCCATGGGGCCTTCCGGAGCGCGGCGTCTCTATATCACCCGTTTTAAACCACGCAAAGGAAAAATGACGGCTCCGCGACAACGCTTAAAGCTTATCGGAGCCATTAGCGCAGATATCGTCAGTAAAGCGGCTCCTCGTAGACGGATTTGCCGTCTAGAAGCAGGCTTCTAATATGGGCAACGCCATCCGAAGACACCCGCGCCGCAATGGCGACGCGATTGGCGTTGCGGGCGCTTTCGATATCGTGTCCCTGCCCTTCGGGCACGTAGTAGCGCTCGATGCCATAAGCGACCCCGACAATCGCCTGCGACGGGTCGGCGGCATCGCCATAGAAAACATAGTCGACAGGCAAGCTTTTGAGCACGACCGTATCGGGCTTCGGATCGAGCTTTCCAAATGATGATTCGACGATCCCCCAGTAACCGTCGTCCTGCTTCTTCAGGCGAACGGACAATAGCGCGCCACTTCGGCTCGCTTTCGGCGGTCCTTCAACCATCGTCGAGAACGGAACCCGCGAGATGTCGTAGTTTAAGGTCACGTAGTCGCCGCGCAAAAGATCGCGCGGATCGACTGGCGCAGTCTTCAAAAGAATCTCGACGCCGCTCCGCAAGCCCCAGGCCCGCTCGCCAACCATGTAGCCAAGAACCGCCGTCTGCAGAGCGGCAACGACGATAGCGGCAATCCACAGGCGGCGGGAACCCATGCTCAGACTCCTCTCAGCGATATCGGTCATGCCCGCGTCCCCTGCCCGCGATTATCGGAAAAACGCCGTTCCAGCTGGATGACCAGCCAGGCGGCAATCGCCACCAGCAAGCCGGCAACGAGGAAGAACCCGGCCGTGCCGATGATCGAGCCGATCGTCTCGCTGGCGAGGTAAAGAATCTCGCAGGAAAAGACGAAATAGGCGAGATAGCGCACCGCGCCGTTGTCGCGGCCACTGAGCGCGATTGCGATCACGCAACTCGCCAGTGTCGCTGCCGCCACGATGACGAGCGGCAATTTGTCTTCCACCCAGACATTGTTCTCAAAGGACCCGTTGCTGATCTCGGCATGAACCAGGAAGAAGCCGATCGATGCGATCAGAAAGGTGTAGAAGGCCGGCGCGGCACCAGCTGTGCGGGCAAAAGGCATCAGCGGCGAAGCGGGAACACTAACGACGAGAAACGCCGCCATGCCGAGAGCGGCAAACAGGATCGCGGTATTCAATCCCTCATGACGGCCAAATAGCCATGTAAGCCAGCCGACGAGCATGAGATAGGCCAGATGCCGAGCCATGGGCGCATCGACATAGCGGACAAGCACAATCAGGACCATGGCCATCAGAGGCGGCATCCAGGGCATGATCCCATACCATTCGTCGAAATGCCCCCAGAGATAGGCGCCGCAAAATGCCCAGGCGAGAAAACCGGCGAGCCCGACCTGCGCCGAGGAACGAAACAACGCCGCAACAATGCAGGCCGCGGCGAACCAGACGAGCATCATTCTGAGCTCGTCGCCGGACAGATTGTACATCTGGCCCACCAGCCCCATGGCGCCGCCGAAACTCAAGGTGCCGAGGATCAACATAGCGGCGGCGAGGATGGAGCGACCCTGAGCTAATAAATATGCCGCCGCGAGATAGAAGGCCCATATCGTCGCAACCAGCCCCAGCAGACGGGCAATTCTCGGAAGAGCCTCCCAGTTTGCGGAGATGAACAGCAAGATGGCAAGGCCGAGAAGCACGGCGGCGATGATGGTCAGCACCCGGCCAGCGCTGAAACTCGTCTGACGACCGTCATACTCGTTGAGGATGGCTTTCGCCGTCCCCGCGTCGACCAGCCCCTTGTCGGTCCAGATCTTGAGATCCCGCTCCAGCCTTCCCCTGTACATGCCCGGCTCCCCTCGCTGCGATTCTGCTCGCGACAGAGTTAGCACAAATCGCCGCCCAATCGATGCGAGCCGAGCGTTCTGGCAGAGGCTTCGGCTCACAGGAATGTGTGCCATATTAATACGGAATTAAGGGATCATGCAGTATCCTGACGGCCGGTAAAGAGATACCAACTAAAGATATGCGCGCAGCTCATGCCTCCCATGAAATTATTGCGCTGCACAAATTCGAAAAGTCATACTATTTATCAAACAACAAGACGGCGGTGGCGCGCCGGACCGATACAGATCGGACCAAGCCTGGGGATAGCATCCCGACACGATATTCGGAGCCGCACACTCCTCCTCCCAGTGCGCTTCGATAGATTGACGACACTCCTCCTCCCAGTCGTCAATCATCTCAAATGACGCCCACCGCATCCTCCTCCCGCGGTGGGCGTTGTTTTTTACCCCCTAAATCGGTTTATGCTGAACGGATACCCATGCCGGCCATCAGCCGGCAATTGCCAGTATGGGAGGAGTCTCAAGCTCACTTCTGAACCGCCGCACGGCAGTTCGCGGCAACATCGGCCCCTCCAAAACAGCAGGGCTGGCGAAAAGGTGGCTAAGAGCGGGCGGCTACCGACAAACGCTTCGGAATGGCTGACACTGGCGCGGAATTGGCTTCCGGCGACGGACCAGCTTTGGCCGCGATATGCACACAAAGCAGCCACCATCTTAGGCAAAACCCCCACAAGACTTGCGCATTATGCATAGGTGGCATGAAGCTTTCGCGCTTTTAGTTTTCGCGGCGCAGCATATATTTAAATCCATTAGATCGACGACGGAACCAATCACGGAACTGCTCGATCCCTTGATCCTCGAAAGGGACTACAATGAACCTGACCCGCTCTTTCAACAACTGGCGCAAGTATCGTCAGACCGTTAACGAACTCGGCCGCATGAGCGCTCGTGAACTGCACGACCTCGGCATCGATCGCGCCGACATCCATCGCGTTGCTCGCGAAGCCACCGGCCGCTAATCGCCGGATAGGCTTCGCCACTCGCGAAAGCCTCTCAACGCCCGTTGCGGACCTCCGCGGCGGGCGTTCTTTTTTGCCTCCCGACTGAGCAAGCGCAGCATAACCGATCCGCCGCGAGCTATTCCTTATCTGCAAAGCACACAAATTTTGAGCATCGACTGCTTTTTGGGCGTCATATTGCACAAATGCATAGCAGACGCATCTTCTTTGCACTGCACAATCAACCTCTTCGCGCCTATATAGAGTGCAAGCGCTGAGGCGGTAATCACACCGCCCGCAAACAAGATACCGAGGAAAAGATCATGAACCCGATTCGCATTGCAAAGAACTGGATCAGCTACCGCCGCACTCTGAACGAACTTGGCAACCTCTCCAGCCAGACCCTTTCGGACATCGGCGTCAGCCGCTACGAAATCCGCAATATCGCTGCTCGTTCTTTCCGTTAATAGGAACGGACTGGGCAGACTGCTTCAAGACGGCGCCTTTTGGCGCCGTTTTTGATTCTGGCGATTAGAAGCCCCGTACAATTTAACCGTCTCGCAGAGCTTCCGTTGATCACTGGCGAGTCGCTCGCCCTTATCGGACATCAATGCTGCCACCCGCCCAGCCTCGCAGCAGCCCGTGCACAGCAGGCGAAGATAGCCCCTGCCGCCATCACGCGCGGTATTGGAACGGAACCGCCGGTTTCTCATTTACAGGTGGAGATCTTTTAGCAGGGAGGCGGAGAATGCAAATCCAAGGAATTTACGCCGCGCTCGCGACGGCCAGCATGGACAGGGCGGAAACGTTCTATACTCAACTTTTCGACCGAGGACCTGACGATCGTCCCATGGATGGGTTGATCCAATGGCGCAATATTGCCGGCGCGAACATTCAAATCTTCCACGACAAGGAGAATGCGGGACACGGCAGACTAACCATTGTGGTGCCGAAATTGGATGAAGCTCGCAAATTGCTCGAAGACTTTGGCGTAAAGCTCACGGGTGAATCGCAAGGCAACTATGGAAAGATCGCCCAATTGATTGACCCGGACGGAAACCGCATCACTCTTGCAGAACCGCCTTCAAGACCTTTCGATAGGTAGCTCGCACTAAGCTGGCGGACCAGAGACTAAGTTTGCCGTAAGACCGCTGCGCAGTTTTGCGCGGCATGCTTTAGCAAAGCATTGGATCGCCGGCCTGCCCGTGATAATGACGCGCGCATGACACAGATCACTTCTTACTCCCCTATCCACGTCATCGGTGGCGGCCTCGCCGGCTCGGAAGCCGCATGGCAGATCGCCAATGCCGGCGTTCCGGTCATTCTGCATGAAATGCGCGGCGTGCGCGGCACCGAAGCACACAAGACGGACGATCTTGCCGAGTTGGTGTGCTCCAATTCGTTCCGCTCCGACGATGCCACCAGCAATGCCGTCGGCGTCATCCATGCGGAAATGCGCATGGCGGGTTCGCTTATCATGGCATGCGCAGATAAGCATCAGGTACCGGCCGGCGGCGCGCTTGCTGTCGATCGGGACGGCTTCTCGGCAGCCGTAACACACGCGATTGCAAATCATCCGTTAATCACCGTCGTCCGAGAAGAAATCCAGGGGCTGCCGTCCAGGGAATGGGATCAGGCAATCATCGCCACCGGCCCACTGACCGCGCCCGGGCTTGCCAGCGCCATCCAGGCTGAAACCGGAGCGGATGCGCTCGCCTTCTTCGACGCCATCGCGCCGATCGTCTATCGCGACAGCATCAACATGGACATTTGCTGGTATCAGTCGCGCTACGACAAGGTCGGCCCCGGCGGCACCGGCAAGGACTATATCAACTGCCCGATGGACGAAGCCCAGTACAATGCCTTCATCGATGCCCTAATCGCCGGCGATGCCGTCGGCTTCAAGGAATGGGAAGGCACGCCCTATTTCGACGGCTGCCTGCCGATCGAAGTCATGGCGGAGCGCGGGCGCGAAACACTGCGCCACGGGCCGATGAAGCCGATGGGGCTCACCAATGCCCATAATCCCACGGTCAAGGCCTATGCCGTCGTACAGCTGCGCCAGGACAATGCGCTCGGTACGCTCTACAACATGGTCGGCTTCCAGACGAAGCTGAAATACGGCGCGCAGGCGGAGATCTTCCGCCTGATTCCCGGCCTCGAAAATGCAGAATTCGCCCGCCTCGGCGGCCTGCACCGCAATACCTACATCAACTCGCCGACCCTGCTCGACCGCTCGCTGGTCTTGAAGTCGCGCCCGGGCCTGCGTTTCGCCGGCCAGATCACAGGCTGCGAAGGCTATGTCGAGAGCGCCAGCATCGGCCTGCTCGCCGGCCGCTTCGCCGCAGCCGAGCGCAAAGGCGAAGCGCCTTTGCTGCCTCCGGATACAACAGCGCTCGGCTCATTGCTGAACCACATCACCGGCGGCCACATCGTCTCCGACGAGGAGCCGGGCAAACGCTCCTTTCAGCCGATGAACATCAATTTCGGGCTTTTCCCGGAGCTGGAGCCGGGTTCGATCGTCAAGCCGGAAGGCGTCAAGCGCTTTCGCGGCAAGGACAAGACCATCATGAAGCGCCAGCTCATCGCCAAGCGTGCGCTTGCCGATTGCGCCGGATGGCTTGGTGTGCCGGCACCCGTGTTCGCGGAAAGCGCCTGACAATCTGAGCTGAGGACCGGGCTTTCGGGGTTTTCAAGCCTTGGCCGGCGACGCCTGCTCCTGTAGTTTGGCGTCGTCACCCGCCACATAATTGCCGAGCAGCCAGAGCGACACTTCCGCGGCTTCGGCAGGTGTCTTGAATTCGAATGTGCCGTTGTGGTGGGGCACATCCAGAAAATCGACGATCAAGCCGCGTCCGGTTACCGAAATCTTGGCACGCGCCCTGCCCGGCTCGATCAGATGAACACTGAAATGATTGCGCACATTGCGCATGAACCCCGCCTTGTCGTCATGCAGACGCACGAAGACCGCCTGCCCGTCGGCGGTCGTCTGCAGCTGGCGAATGGCCTCCGTCGGAAAAGCGCGGCCGAATTCCAGAATCGCAAGGCCGGTATCGTGCAGGCCGTCTTCCTTGTTCTGCGATGCCATGCGCGTCGCGTAATAGGCAATGAAGATGACAATCGCAAACAGTATGCACCAGACGACAATACCCACGGCAGATCCCCCTGAAATGCAAATCAAGTGCCGCCATCTCCATAGACGCCGAGACTTGCGCGAGCTTGGTGTATTTTAGATTTTCTTTGTGATCGACGCTATCGCCATGCGCAGCTGCCGGCGCCATTGCGGCAGCACCAGCGATTGATCGAAGATGCCGGCTCCGAGCTTCTGTGTCTTCTGCAACACAGGCTCGGCCAAGGTGACAGGCAGAAAGGCTGGGAATATGGCCTGCGGTATGGCGCCTGCCGCCCTCGCCTTGGCGAGATGCTCGCGACCGAGACCGGCGAAGGCCTCGATCGCCGCCGAAATGCGTGGCTTGTCCTCGCCGGCGAGAAAACCGTCGCGATCGAGCCCGGTTGCCGCCAGGATCTCCAGCGGTAGATAGAGCTGGCCGCGATGGCGGTGCAGCGGCATTAGGAGCAGCAGACCGGCAATTGCCTGCGCGACACCGGCATGGCCGGCGGCATCGGCCGAGCGCTTCGCCTCGTCGGCGGACAAGACCAGGCTCGCAAGCTGGATGACGGCCGAAGCCGTCTCGCCGGCATAGCCTTCCAGACTGCTGCGGCTTTCCATAGGGTCATCGTAGAGATCGAATATGCGCGCATCGATCATGTCGATCAGCGTCTGGCGCGGCAGGCGATACTCTTCAATCGCGGTGAGAAGTTCGGAAGCTAGCGGATTGGCCTCGCTCGAGCCGTGGGACTGCCCTTCGAGGAGATCGCGCCAGTATTGCATCCGCACTTCGCCGGGCAGCGGCTCATGCACGAGATCGCGTACGCGCGCCAGCTCGGCGTTGAAGGCATAGAGCGCGGCAAGTGCCGGGCGCTTATCCTCCGGGGCCAGCAGGCAGGCGAGATAGCGATCGCGATCGGTGTCGCGAAGCGTGGCGAGGCAGATGTCCCGGTTGCTCCGAGGCGCAGCTGGTGTTGTCATACGCTTGGATCCGAAGGTCAGACGGCGATCAGCGCCGCGGCCACGGCACGCGATTCAGAAAGCATGATGTTGAAGGTGCGCACCGCTGCCCCCGTGCTCATCGGGTCGGAGGAAATCTGCTTTCCACGCAGGGCGGCCTTCAGCTCGGCGGGAAGCGGTCGCAGCTCCATGCCGGTGCCGACGAGCAGCACTTCGATCTCGGCGGCTTCATCGAGAACCTTCTGGAAGCGATCCGGCGTCAGCGCATCGCCCTGCAGCATATCCCAGCCGTAGATGCCCGAAGGCAGGCATAGCAGCGAACCGCGATGCGACATGTCGGCGAAGCGAAAGCCGCCATTGCCGTAAGCGTCGATCGGTGCGCGTCCGGGGAAATGCGCGTTTCGGATTTCTATACCTTTAGCCACTGTATCACACCGCTGGTTTGCCTGACTGGATGTTGCCGGCCGCGGGTCCATTGTTTTCGCCGCCGGTCTGAAACTTGTCCGGCCGCAGCTTGAACAGGATCAGCACGGGCGCCGCAATATAAATCGACGAGAAAGTGCCGACAGCGACGCCGAAAAGCAGGACGAAGGTGAAGGCACGGATCACCTCGCCGCCGAAGATGTAGAGGGCAAGCAGCGCCAAAAGCGTCGTCGCCGATGTCAGAATGGTACGAGATAGTGTCTGATTGATGGAAGCATCGATCAGAATCGGCAGCGGCATCTGTGAATAGCGCTTCAGATTCTCGCGCATGCGGTCATAGACGACGACCGTGTCGTTCAGCGAATAGCCGACGATGGTGAGGATCGCGGCGATGCTCGTCATGTTGAATTCCATGCCTGATAGCACGAAGAGGCCGAGCGTCAGGATGACATCGTGCAGCGTCGCAATGATCGCGCCGACGGCAAACTGCCATTCGAACCGTACCCATATGTAGATCAGGATTGCCGCCAGAGCCGCAAGGACGGCAAGGGAAGCCGTAGTGGTGATCTCGCCCGATACGGCTGGACCGACCACTTCGACGCGGGCGAAATTGTAATCCTTGCTCAGCTCGTCCTGAACGAGCGAGACGGCGGATTGTTCGGCGTTTTCACCGCCCTCCTGAGCATGAACGCGAACCACTGCGCCAAGACGATCGGCGAGCCGTTCGACGCGCACGTCGCCCGGAATGACGGCGTCAAGACGGGTTTGAATGTCGACGGGATCTGCAACGCCCTGTTTGGCCCGGACCTCGATGATCGATCCGCCGGCAAAATCGATGCCGAGGTGCATGCCGACAGTCGCGAAGGCAATGAGAGTGACGACCGAAAGAGCCGCAGAGACCGTAAAAGTATAGCGGCGGATGCCCATGAAGCGGATATTGGCATTGTCGAAAATGCCGCTGCGCACACCAACAAGCAAAGTGCGCGGCTTGCGGCGCGAGATCCACATATTCACCAGCGACCGTGTGACGAAGCAGGAAGTGAAGAAGGTGGTGACGACACCCACCATCAACGTGGCGGCAAAGCCGCGCACCGCGCCGGTGCTTGCATAAAAGAGAATGGCCGCGACGATCAGAACCGTCAGATTGGCGTCGGCGACAGTCGCAGCTGCCCGGTTGAAGCCGTGGCGCAGCGCATCGACGAGAAGATGGGTCTTCTTCTCCTCTTCGCGCACGCGCTCGTAGATCAGCACCAGCGCATCGAGACCAATGCCGATAATGAGGACGATGGCAGCGACACCCGGCAGGGTGAGCGTAATGCCGAGCAGGCCCATGAGGGCCGCGACCATGATCATGTTGATGACGAGCGAGATGGTCGCGATGATGCCGAGCAGGCGGTAGAAGCCGATCATCAGGGCCGCAACGAAGACGGCGGCCGCAATGCAGGCAATCAGACCATAATGCGCCGTTTCGCCGCCAAGGCCCGGCTGAATGGTGCGCTCTTCGACCGTCGTCAGGGTTGCCGGCAGCGGACCGCTCTTGACCATGACGGTCAGATCCTGCGCGCCCTGGGCGGTGAAATCTCCGGGAACGTCGATCTCGCCTGTTGCGATGACCGTCTTCAGAGAGGCAGCGGAGATGACCTGATCGTCAAGCACGACGACGATGATCTTGCCGAGATTGCTGGCCGTCGATTGCGCGAAGCGGTGAGTTGCCTCCGGCGTCAGCTTGACGGAAACGGTGCCTTCGCCTTTCTGATTGTCAACGACCGCGACGGCATCGGAAAAATCGACGTTCGAGAGCAGTGGCTGCCGCTGTACGAGATAGCCAACGGGCGGATCATCTTCGGAAAACAGCACGTCGGATCCGGCCGGCGGCTGCTTGTCCATGGCGTCCTGAACCGACATCGACTGATCGATCAGGCGGAAGCTGAGCTTAGCGGGCTGGCCGAGAAGGTTTTTCAGCCGCTGCGCATCGGCAAGGTCGGGCACCTGAACGATGATACGATCGGATCCCTGCCGGCGGATCAGTGGTTCTCCAACACCGAGTTGCGCAATACGGGCATGAATGACCTTGATCGCGCGTGCGATCGCCGATGAGACATGGCTGTTGATATCCGCATCGGTGATATCGAGCGTCAGCGCACCATTGTCACCTTGAGACAGAACAACGGACGGCTGATCGGATCCCGCCGTCAGCGGCCGCAATGCCGTCAAAGCGGCCTGAACCTGCGAGGGATCGCCGATGCGAAGCTGGATTTTTCGGCCGGTGCCGGTGAGGCCCGAATAGGCGACATTGACGGTGCGCAACCGGGTGGCGATATCGCCGACAATGCTTTCCAGGCGATCCTTGTCGACGTCACCCCGTTCGATCTTAAGCAGCAGATGCGATCCGCCGCGAAGATCAAGGCCAAGCTCGATCTTTCGATGTGCCCACCATGCTGGAAACGATGAAAGCGAGCGCTCACCAAGCAGGTTGGGAGCGGCCAGAAGCACGCTCAAGAGAACGACGAACCAGATCAGGGCGGTCTTCCACCAGGAGACGTGCAGCATCGCTCTCTCGAATTAGGGCTTCCCTACCGCGCCCTCCCTTTCGACGGAAAATGCAAAGGGCGCAGTAACACCTTGAATTTGTGCACAGTCCTTCAAGAAAGTCGATCTCGAATTTCGAAGATGCGCAGCGGCGGCAGGCGCCGCCTCTCGGGAGGAGCCTTACGCGGCGTCCGCCTTGACGGGTTCGCCCTTGACGCGAACCTCGGAAATGGCGCTGCGGACAACGCGGATGCGCACGCCTTCAGCGATCTCGACTTCCAGTTCCTTTTCGTCGATGACCTTGGTGACCTTGCCGACGATGCCGCTGGTGACGATCTGATCGCCGCGGCGGATGTTCTTCAGGATCTCGTCACGCTTCTTCGCCTGCGCGCGCTGCGGACGGATGAGGAGGAAATACCAAACGACCATCAGCGGCACAAACAGGATGATCATTTCAAAGCCGGAACCGCCGAAGGCACTCGCGGCCGAATCTGTCGCGCTCTGCGCATATGCGTTGGTGATAAACATCGAGAACTCCCTTGAATTCCGAGCGGGAACGGGCCCCGCGTCAGGTGGCCGGAATATAGTTACGCGTATGGCGAATGCAACAAAAACAGCCGTCAACCGTACCGTTTTCCCGGTCTGTTAGCCTTTCAGCCCCTAAAGGAGCATGATACCCGGCAAGACAGCGCGCGCATTTTACGACTTTCTTGTTCAATATTCAGGAGGAAACGGTGACTGAAGACCAAAACGCCCTGATCCTTGCCGAAGTCCGTCGCCTTGCCGACGCTGTCGAACGTCTGGCCGGCCCGGCCCCTGCCGTCAATGACTGGAATGCCGCCGACTGCTTCGTCTGGGCCCCTGCCCGACTTCATCTGCAACCGGTGCCACGGCCGAACCGTGTGGCGCTGACCCTCATCCGCGGCGTCGATCACGTGCGCGACATTCTGCACGAGAACACGCTTCGTTTTGCCGAAGGTTTCGCCGCCAACAACGTGCTACTGTGGGGCGCGCGCGGCATGGGCAAATCCTCGCTGGTCAAGGCGGTGCATGAAGACGTGCGTCGGGCGACCGGCGTGTCGCTGAAGCTGATCGAAGTGCATCGCGAGGATATTTCCTCGCTGCCGGTGCTGCTCGATATATTGAAGGCAACGCCGCATCGCATCATCATCTTCTGCGACGACCTTTCCTTCGATCATGACGATACCGCCTACAAGTCGCTGAAGGCGGCATTGGACGGCGGCGTCGAAGGTCGGCCTGATAATGTGCTGTTCTATGCCACATCCAACCGTCGCCACCTGCTGCCGCGCCACATGATGGAAAACGAGCAATCGACCGCGATCAATCCCTCGGAAGCCGTTGAGGAAAAGGTATCGCTCTCCGATCGCTTCGGCCTCTGGCTCGGCTTCCACAAGTGCAGCCAGGAAGACTATCTGCAGATGATCGACGCCTATGCCGATCACTTCAAGTTTGATCTGGATCGCGCCCAGATTCATCACGAAGCCTTGGAATGGGCAACGACCCGCGGCGCCCGTTCCGGCCGTGTCGCCTGGCAATATATCCAGGATCTCGCCGGCCGGCTGCGCATCGTGCTGGAGCGTGATTGATCTTCGATCAACTCGCCATAAACGACAAAAAGCCCGGCTGTGACCGGGCTTTTTGCAGAGTCCTTGAGACGCACTACCTATTCAAGGAACATCATTGGGTTGACCGGAGCCGAATTCTTGCGGACTTCGAAGTGCAGCTGCGGCTGGTTGACATTGCCGCTCATGCCCGACGTCGCGAGCGTCTGACCACGCTGGACCTTCTGGCCGCGAGTGACGCTGAGTGCGTCCGCATGACCGTAGACCGTGACGGTACCGTCGTCGTGGCGGACGAGAACCGTGTTGCCGAGTTCCTTCAAGCCATTGCCGGCATAGATGACGACGCCGTTTTCGGCCGCCTTGATCGGCGTGCCCTCGGGAACGGAGATGTCGATGCCGTCGTTGCGGCTGCCGTTGACGTTGGCGCCATAGCCGGCGACGACAGCGCCGCGAACCGGCCAGCGATATTTGCCAATACCGGTCGCCTCGGGCGCATCGGCCTGCGCATCCGACTTTGCGGCATCGTTGATGGACTGGCTCGGCGAAGCGGAGGCAACTTCCTTCGGCTTGGCAGGGGCATCAGCTGCCGCGTCGGTATGGGCAACCGCCTTGGGTGCCTGCTTGGCGATCGGGTCTGCGGCGGCCTGCTTCGGCTCCACAGGCAACGCGCCCAGCTTGGCGGAAGCCTTCTGAGGCTCTATCGAGGCAGTCTTGACCGGGTCTGCAGCAGCGACGGAACCGTGTGGCAACGCGAGTGCCTGCCCGATGCGAATGCTATCGCCGGCCTGCATGTTGTTCGCACGCTTCAGTTCAGCGACGCTCACGCCGCTTTCCTTGGCGATTCTTGCCAGCGAGTCACCCGGCTTGACGACATAGGTGCCCTTCGGCGTCGGCCCCTTGCCATTACCGGCTGCGAGCTTATTGGGGTCAGCGAGGCCAGCTTGGGACTTGCTGCGCATCTGGTTGCCGGAGGGCAATGCGAGCGCTTCCTGCTGCGGCGCCTTGGCAGGACCAGGCATCTTGCCGCCCTTGGAAAGATCAGTCGCTTCAGCGGCCATCTTGGCCGGGCCTGAAACACCTGCCCCATTCATCGTCGGTATGACGATCTGCTGGCCAGGCTGCGCGGCAGCGCCATTGCGCAGGCCATTCGCACGCAGAATTTCCTTTTCCGGAACGCCATAGCGGCGCGACAACAGCGCAATATTTTCACCCTGATGCAGCGTCACGCTCGGAGCATTGACCGTGGTCCAGCCGGGAGACATCTGCTGCGCGGCGGCAGTCTTGATCGTGCCCGTCGACATGGTGTCGGGAGCAAGTGCCGGCGCGGCGCGGGAGCCGTTATTGCTGCGAGATGCGGGGAACGGCTGCGCCATTGCCTCAGATTCCGCCTGCGGCATCCGACGAGAATTGCTGGCGGAAGCACTCGGAGGAGCGAGATCGGTGCGCTGAATTGCGACGGGAGCGGTCGAAGCCCGTGCGCTGGAATAGGACGGGTTATAGCGAGCCGGCGAGTTGGGATAGGGTTGCGATACCGGCGCACTCTGCTGCGAATAATCCTGCTGGCCGTAACCGCCTGCTTGAGCAACGTCTGCGCGCGGTACGGGATCACCGTTCGGACCGTTCAGGCTGCGACGATTGATCGAGCCGGTCGTTACATTGTCCGTTTTATTGAAGAGACCACTGAAACGGGTCGTGTCCGAACTACAAGCTGTGGCCGTACTCGCCAGAAGAATGGCCACCAGGACCTTCCCTGCCGATTTGCTGACGTTTGAAGAAAGACTGAAACCCATGACTCGACCCACTTAAGACGCAACCGATTATGGGTCGATTAAAGCGCGTTAATCTTACCATGCGGTTAAAGCACTGGTGCGGCATGTGTTTTTTTGAGGAATTGCTAACCATAGAGAATGAAACGGCGCCAATGCGCCCGTTTCATAGGGGCATCAGCCCGAATTGAGCCTCAAAGATAGGAGGCGAGCATCGGCACGATGGGCTGATAGGGAACGTCGAACAATTCTTCGCGCTCGAATCGGCTTCCCGTCTTCGTCAGTCGCACCAAGCGACATGTACGCTCATCAATAATAAGCGGGGCTATCATCGAACCGCCGGACACGAGCTGTTCGGCATAAAAGCGCGGCATTGTCGTGAAAGCTGCCGTCACCAGGATGCGATCGAAGGTGCCCTCGCCCGGCAGACCGGCGCTGCCATCAGCCTGACGGATGATGACATTGCGCAGCCCAAGCGTATCCATGCGCTGCTGCGCCGATGTCGTCAGCGTCTTGTAGCGATCGACCGTCAGCACGCGCTCGACGATTCGTCCCATAACAGCCGCAGTGAAACCGCTTCCCGTGCCGATCTCGAGAACGCGATGGCCAGGCTTGATCTTCAAGCCATGGAGAATACGCACCACAAGATCGATGCCTTCCATGAAGGCACCGCAATCGATCGGAATC
The DNA here is from genome assembly GCF_009176305.1 of Martinezella dioscoreae. Lineage (GTDB taxonomy): Bacteria > Pseudomonadota > Alphaproteobacteria > Rhizobiales > Rhizobiaceae > Rhizobium > Rhizobium dioscoreae. The sequence goes on from NZ_BLAJ01000005.1 coordinate 182,089, forward strand.
GTGCGGCTGGAATAGGCATCATCGGCAAATTGCGCCGGCACGAAAGGCAGGCGCGGCGTCTGCTCGACCGCCGTCATCAGATCGATGTCCAATATGCCTTCCGCCCGCAGCCGCAACACCACGGCCGCAAAGCCTTCCTTTTCCACCAAACGAGGTGTCAATCCGCTACTCCATACCGAGCGCCCGCGCCACGCGGTCTTGCGCCGAATAATCCGTCAGATCGAGTTTCAAAGGCGTTACCGAAATACGATTTTGTTTCAACGCCTGAATATCGGTCCCTGGACGGAAGATGCCGCTCCGCTCACCGAAGCGAAGCCAATAGTAAGGGAAGCCGCGGCCATCGGCCCGCTCCTCGACCTGCACGTTGAAGGCAAGATTGCCCTGTGCGGTCACTTCCGCTCCGTCGACCTCTTCGGGGCGGCAATTCGGAAAATTCAGATTGAGGAAGGTACCGTCAGACAGATCGACGTTCATGAGCTTGTTAAGCAAAGCCGGAGCATGTGCTTCTGCCACTTCCCAGGGCACGACGCGCGCGCCGTTTTCATAAAGATAGGCCTGGCTCAAAGCAAAGGAGCGCACGCCTTGCAGCGTGCCCTCGATGGCTCCGGCGATGGTGCCGGAATAGGTGACGTCGTCAGCGACATTCGATCCGGAATTGACGCCGGAGAGCACGAGATCCGGCTTGATATCCAGAACCTTGCGGATCGCCATGATGACGCAATCGGTCGGCGTTCCCCGCAACGCATAATGCCTGTCGGAAACCTTGCGCATGCGCAACGGCTCGGAAAGGCTTAATGAGTGAGCAAGGCCGCTCTGATCCGTCTCAGGCGCAACGACCCAGACATCGTCAGACAGCGTGAGGGCGATGCGCTCTAATGCCGCCAGACCTTCGGCGTGAATGCCGTCATCATTGGTCAAAAGAATACGCATCGCCCCACCACCTGATTATGCTGCTTTTTCGATCCTCTTCAGACCACCCATATATGGCAGGAGTACGTCGGGGATAGTGACCGAGCCGTCAGCATTGAGATAATTCTCAAGCACGGCGATCAGGCAGCGGCCGACGGCCGTTCCCGAGCCGTTCAGCGTGTGAACGAACTTGGTGTTCTTGTCGTCCTTGCCGCGATAGCGCGCATTCATGCGCCGGGCCTGGAAATCACCACAGACGGAGCAAGAGGAAATCTCTCGATAAGTATCCTGCCCCGGCAGCCAGACTTCGAGATCATAGGTCTTGCGCGCGCCGAAGCCCATGTCGCCGGTCGAAAGCGTCATGACGCGGTAATGCAGGCCGAGGCGCTTCAGCACTTCTTCTGCGCAAGCCGTCATCCGCTCATGCTCGGCAATGGAGCTTTCGGCGTCGGTGATCGACACCAGCTCGCATTTCCAGAACTGATGCTGGCGCAGCATGCCGCGGGTATCGCGACCGGCCGAGCCTGCTTCCGATCGGAAGGACGGCGTGAGTGCGGTGAAGCGCAGCGGCAGCTTCTCCTGATCGAGAATTTCGCCGGAGACGAGATTGGTCAGCGATACCTCAGCCGTCGGGATCAGCCAGCGACCGTCCGTGGTCTTGAACGAATCTTCTGCGAATTTCGGCAGTTGACCTGTTCCGAACATCGTCTCGTCGCGTACCATCAGCGGCGCGCTAACTTCGATATAACCGTGCTCGCTTGTGTGCAGATCGAGCATGAACTGACCGAGTGCGCGTTCAAGACGAGCAAGCTGCGAGGTCAGCACCGTGAAGCGCGAGCCGGACAGTTTTGCCGCGCGTTCGAAATCCATATAGCCGAGTTCTTCGCCAATCTCGAAATGCTCTTTCGGCTGATGGTTCCAGGTCGGCTTGGCGCCCCAGACATGCTTGACGACGTTGTCGTGCTCGTCCTTGCCGACGGGCACGTCTTCGAGCGGTATGTTCGGAATGCGTGACAGCGCATCATTGAGCTCGGCCGTCAGCGTGCGCTCTTCTTCCTCCGCAGCCGGAAGCGACAGCTTGAGGTCGGCAACCTCCGCCTTCAGCTTCTCGGCAAGCTCGCTGTTTTTCTGCGCCATCGCCGCGCCGATCTCCTTGGAGGCGGCGTTGCGGCGGGATTGCATATCCTGGACGGACTGAATGACGGATCGGCGCTTCTCGTCGAGCGCTATGAGGCTTTGCGACAGAGGCTCCGCACCGCGCTTGGCAAGCGCTGCATCAAAAGCCTCGGCATTCTCACGAATCCATCTGATATCAAGCATCTTCGTTCCAGGTCGTTTGACATAAGTACAGCTCCGACCGAGGCTTCGGTCGGAGGTCGAACCGGCAAATACCTGAGAAACGAGGCGAAGGCCTCCCCGCCTGGACGTTAATCCGTCTTGGCGATATCGGAACTTCCGCCACTCTCTTCGAGCGCTTGCCGGGTACGCTGGCGTTCTACGAGTCGCGCCGCGTAGATGGAAATCTCGTAGAGAAGGATTGTCGGCAGTGCAAGGCCGATCTGGGACATCGGATCCGGCGGCGTCAGCACAGCAGCGACGATGAAGGCGAAAACAATGGCAAACTTGCGCTTTTCCGCGAGCCAGGCCGACGTCAGCAAGCCGACACGTGCCAGCAGCGTGGTAATGACGGGAAGCTGGAAGACGAGCCCGAAAGAGAAGACCAGCGTCATGATGAGGCTCAGATATTCCGAGACCTTCGGCATCAGCGCAATGCCGATCTGACCGTCGCCACCCGTCTGCTGCATCTTCAGGAAGAACCACATCACCATGGGCGTGAAGAAGAAATAGACGAGTGCTGCCCCCATGAGGAAAAGTACGGGCGAAGCGATCAAAAACGGCAGAAAGGCATTACGCTCGTTCTTATAGAGGCCGGGCGCGACGAACTTGTAGATCTGCGAAGCGATGATCGGGAAGGAAATTACCAAGGCGCCGAACATGGCGACTTTCACCTGGGTGAAGAAGAACTCCTGTGGCGCGGTGTAGATTAGCTCTGACTTCGCGAGATCGAGATGAGCCCATTCGACGGCCCACTTATAAGGATAGACCAGATAATTGAAGAGATGCTTCGCCACTGCGAAACAGCCAATGAAGGCAATGAAAAAAGCCACGAGCGACCAGATGAGCCGTGTGCGCAATTCCATAAGGTGTTCGATAAGCGGTTGCGGCTTATCGTCGATGTCACCCGTCATGCCTGGTCCTTCTTCTTGGGCGTTTTAGGCGTCGCCTTGCTGGCTGTAGCAGTCGGACGCTTCCTGGGAGCTGGGGGCGTCTTCTCTACGGCAGCAGCGACCGCGACCTTGCGCTGGGCTCGCTTTGGTTTTTCCGTGACGACGGGCGTCTGGACGGCGGCAGCCGCAACATCCTCGGTCTTTGCCGGGGCTTTAGCGCGAGGTTTACGAGGGGCCTTCGGCTTCTCTACTGCGTCATTCACAGCGGCCACCGGCTGAGGGACGACTGCTGCCACCGCCTCTGGAGCCGCCGCTGGCGACGGATCGCTCGAAACGGCAGGCATTGTGGATGTGGCCGCAAGTGCTTCCGGCAGGCCGGACGTCACACCCGGAACCGGCTCGGACGGCAATGGTGTCGCGGCCGGGGCCGCTTTATCCGGTGTTGCCGCACGCTGCAGGTCAGCCTTTATCTCATTGCCCATTTCGCGCAGCGGGTTCATGGCTTCCCGCAACGAATTGACCGGATTGAGCTTCTGCGCATCGGCAATCGTCTGGCGCACATCATCCAGATCCGCCTCGCGCATGGCTTCGTCGAACTGAGCGCGGAATTCGCCAGCGACCTTCCTGGCCCGCGCCGTCATCTTACCGATGGTCCGCAATGTCGACGGCAACTCCTTGGGGCCGATCACCACCAAGGCCACGACGCCAATAACCACCAGCTCGGACCAGCCTATATCGAACATGCAAAGGCTCCTGGGCTAACGGCAAGCCTTTCAGCTTGCGCCTGCCCGACATGATTACTTCGTTTCGTCAGCCTTATGCTCGACCGTACGGGACGCCGTCGACGCGGATGTCGACGTATCTTCGTCGTCGTTCATGCCCTTCTTGAAGCTCTTGATGCCCTTGGCGACATCACCCATCAGCTCCGGGATCTTTCCACGGCCGAACAACAACAGCGCGATGGCCAGGACGATGAGCCAGTGCCATATGCTTAGAGAACCCATTGCTTTAACTCCCAATTACAGTGTCTTTTCGATGTAAGACGTTTGCGGATGTTTTTCAAACACCAAAATGCAATGCATCCACGCATATCGGGATGACAAGCGCCGATGCGGGCGATCAAGCGTCTCCAAGCCGAGAGGATGATTGTTATATTCGCACCCGCTGATGGCGAAAGAGAGACTTTGCCGGCAGTTTCGCGAAAATCCGCAGATAGGGTTGCAACCCCTTGAACGAGCCGGCCAACGCTCAATCGCTGGAGCTTGCGCCGCTCGGCGGCAGGATGCCGAGTTCCTCCAGATCCATCTGCGTGATCGGATCTTCGTCTTCGGTCAACTCGTCGCTCATCAACGGCGAGGGAATGTTGAAATTGGCCGGAATCCGGCCTGACAACAACCCCGCCCCCTTCAACTCTTCGAGACCGGGCAGATCGCGCAGCTCTTCGAGACCGAAATGATCGAGGAAATCGCGCGTCGTGCCAAGGGTCACCGGTCGCCCCGGCGTGCGGCGACGGCCACGGAAGCGGACCCAACCAGACTCCATAAGAACGTCAAGCGTGCCCTTGGAGGTCTGCACGCCTCTGATATCCTCGATCTCGGCGCGTGTGACAGGCTGATGGTAAGCGATAATGGCCAGCACCTCCAGCGCCGCACGCGACAGCTTGCGCACCTCGCTCTCGTCGCGCCGGATCACGAAGGAGAGATCCGCGGCCGTGCGAAAGGCCCAGGCGCCATCCACCTGGACGAGATTGACGCCGCGCATGGCGTAATCGGCCTTGAGTTTCTGCATGATGGCGGGAATATCGACCCCACGCGCCACGCGCTCCGCAATGAAGGCCTCGGAAACCGGCTGCGCTGAGGCGAAGACCAGCGCTTCGGCAATCCGCTCGGCCTCGCTCAGTCGACGATCGTCTACATCGGGCGCTTCCGCCTCGTGCTCCACATGCTGCTGCTGCTCGTCGTCCGGTTCAGTCACGCGCTTTCCTGCCCTATTCCGCTGCTTCCAGTGACGAATGCTTCGGCCCGCGCCGCATGTAAAGCGGCTGAAACGCGCCTTCCTGGCGAATTTCCAGCTGCCCTTCGCGCACCAGCTCCAGCGATGCCGCAAAGGCGCTGGCAATCGCCGTCACCCGCTCGCTCGAAGTCGTCATGTAACTCAGCAGGTAATGTTCCAAGGCCGTCCAATCGGTGATTTCGCCGATCATTCTGTCCAGAATAACGCGGGCATCGGCCAGCGACCAGACACGGCGCTTCTCGATCGTTACCTGGGTCACGGCCTGACGCTGACGCAGGCTCGCATAGGCGGTGAGCAGATCATAGAGGCTGGCATCGAAGGCGGATTGGCGTCGATCCGGAATATGTTCCGGCGCGCCACGCGCGAAGATATCGCGGCCGAGGCGGTTGCGATTGACAAGATCGGTAGCAGCATCGCGCATGGCTTCCAGCCGCTTCAGGCGGAAGGCGAGCGTCGCCGCCATCTCCTCGCCGGTCGGTCCGTCTTCCTTGCTCTGCTGCGGGATCAGCAGCTTGGATTTCAGATAGGCGAGCCAAGCGGCCATGACGAGATAATCGGCCGCAAGCTCGATGCGGATACGCCGCGCACTCTCGATGAACTGAAGATACTGTTCGGCCAGCGCTAGAACGGAGATACGGGACAGATCGACCTTCTGGTTGCGTGCCAAATGCAGCAGCAGATCAAGCGGTCCTTCAAAGCCGGCGAGGTCGACGACAAGCGACGGCTCGTGCGAGCCGCGCTGTGTCTCACCCTCCTGCCAGAGCTTGTCCATCGGCGTTGCCGCCTGCTGAAGCTTGTCCGTGCTGCCGCTCACTCTGTCACCCGCCCGTTCCTCGAAGTCCGGTTTTACGCCACTGCGAACATCGCGTCGAATTCCGCCCGAATAGAGGCTTCATCGGCGCCATCACTTCTGCCGAATGCCGCTTCGACCGCCTTGGCCCGTTTCAGCGATATCCCCGCCAAAGCGGGAACATTGCGAACCACCTGCTGCATTTCGTCCATGACGCCATTGCAATGCAGCACGATATCGCATCCGCCCGCAATAATATTTGCTGCACGTTCGCCGATCGTGCCCTTCAACGCATTCATGGAGGTATCGTCCGACAGGAGCAGGCCCCTGAAGCCGATATGCCCGCGGATGATCTCCTCGATCACCTTGCGCGACGTCGTGGCCGGGTTTTCCGGATCGATATCGGTAAAGACGACATGGCAGGTCATCGCCATGAGTTCGTCCTTCATTGCAACGAAGGGAGCGAAATCATGCGCCTCCAGCTCCGCGCGTGGCACCGAGACGACAGGCAACTCGTGATGCGAATCCGCAAAACCGCGGCCATGGCCAGGCATGTGCTTCATCACGGGCAGCATACCGCCGGCTTTCAGACCTTCCGCCGCAGCACGCCCCATCTCGGTCACTGTTACCGGATCGGAGCCATAGGCGCGATTGCCGATGACGTTGCTCGATCCCTCCACGGGCACGTCCAGCACCGGCAGACAATCGGCATTGATGCCGAATTTCAGCAGATCGAAGGCATGAAGCCGCGACATCAGCCACGCGGCACGGAGGCCTCGTTCGCGATCCTGACGATAGATGTCGCCGAGTGCCTGCCCCGAGGGATAATGCGGCAGGATCGGCGGGCGAATGCGCTGCACCCTGCCGCCTTCCTGGTCGATGAAAACCGGAGCGTCGCGTCCGACGCTATCGCGCAGAGACGCAACGAGATCGGCGATCTGTGCCGGTTCGGAAATATTGCGTCCGAACAGGATAAAGCCCCATGGCTGCTCCCCCTTATAGAAGGATCGCTCTTCGGGCGTGATGGTGTGGCCGCTACAGCCGAGGATCATGGATTTCGATTCGGTCATACCCGAATCATAAGGCTTGCGCTGGGAAATGCGAGTGAGGTCAAGCTGGGATACACAGGAACAGCACCCTACAAATGAAAACGGCGAGCCAATGCCCGCCGTTTTCCAATATTCATATCCGATCTCACTTCGAGATCAGGCAGGTGCCGCCGGCTGCGCGATAGCGGGTGCAGATGGCCGCGGCCTCATCCTTCGAGCCGGCGACGACGCGGACGCGATAGTAGGTGCCTTTGCCGGCGATATCCGCCTTGCGGATCTCCAGCGGATGGTTACCGATGACGCTAGCGAACTTGACCTTGAGGTTCGCCTGCGACTTCTGCGCGTCGGCTTCGGTCGGCAGGGATGCGATCTGCACGCCGTAAGCGCCGCCGCCCGCGGCAGAGGTCGCAGCCGGGGCTGCCGCCGGGCTAGCCGATGCGACCTGCTTCGGCTGAGCCTTGGGCTGAGCTTGTGCTTGAGCTTCCTGGGTCGGAGCAGCCGTATTGGCCTTGGCGGCGGGCTCCGGACGTGCCGTCGGGACCGGGTTCGTCTTGACGACGCGGATCGGCGTGCTCTCAGCGCTGGCAGCATCGGTATTATCCGACTGGGCCGCTGCCGGGGCATTTGCCGGAGACGGGCGCGAACTTGTAGATGCGACCTGATTGTTCGCCGGCTTGGCCGCTGGCGCTGCCGTATCGGCAACCGGCTCGTCGCGCGGCACCAGCGAGCCATCAGGCTTGACGATCATCGTGCGCACCTTGCGCGGCGAGACCGACGGCACCTGATCGTCGTTGTTGGCGGCGACGTTGGTGTTTCCACCATTCTGGTTCGGCAGCAGGCGCGGATCTTCGGTTTCACCGACCGGCGTCGACGTCACCTGATCGCCATCGCTATCGTCAGGCGATACCGCCTCAGGGATCAGCGTCTTCTGGACGACATCAACCGGCTGCTCGTTGGAGGAGACAAGCTCCTTCTGCTTCGGCGCCGCCGTACTATCGCCAGCGACGCGATCGTAGACGGCTTTGTCCTGATTCGGAACGACGGTGCCACCCGGATTTTCCGGAGCGACCTTGACAGGATCGCTGTCGGCCGCAATCACGCGCGGCTCTCCGGAGAAGCTGGAGATCGGCGCGCCGTGACGGACCCAGCTGTAGGCGCCATAGGCACCGACGCCAAGAACAACGATGACGGCTGCAGTCGTTACCATGCCGCGCACGGAGCGGACCGGGCGACGGTTGGCCGCGGGGTTCAACGTCATCCTGGCTACGTTCTCGACAGGCGTAGCCGCCTCGCGATAGCTGCGGCGGAAGTCTTCTTCCAGCGCACGCTCGAACTCGTCGAACTCCTCGATCGGCTGCTTTGCGACGGGCGCAGCAGGCTGGGCTGCCGCATTTTTGGACCAGGAAGCGGCGGCGGCAGCACCGCCAAGTGCGGCGGCAACGGCCGGCTTGATCGGCTCGGGTGCGGCTTCCTTGGCAGGCGTACCGAGCAGGCTCGCCATTTCCGAATCGAGATCGAAATCAAATTCCGGCGGAACAGCGATCGGCTCCTCCGGCTCGATCGCCGGCAGATGCGGAACGTGCGAACCCTCGAAGGTCTCGACACGATCCTCCGTCTCGGAGATTTCCGTGGGATCGAACGGCAGAGGCTGGTCGGCCTCAAATACGGGCGCTGCCGTGGTTGCGGCATGAGCAACATTTGCGGCAGGCGCAGCCGGAGTCGGTGCGGGTCGCATCGGCTGCGGCGCTGCGGCGGCAATCACCGGAGCGGCGGGGCCTGGAGCGACCGGCGTTGCGCGAGAAAGGATCGGCTCTGCGATCGGAGCGGCCGGAGCCGGCTGATGAGCAGCGGGAGACTTTTCGGCTTCAGCGAAATCGAGGCCGGCAAGTTCCATTTCGATATCGGCCAGATCGAATTCAAAGTCCTGACCGGCAAAAGGATCCTCCGCACCGAAGGTAATCGGCTTCGGCTCTTCATGCCGTGCGGCTGCCACGGGAGCGGCGGACAACTCTGCAGGCTCGGAAAACGACGCACTGAAATTGCCGAAATCCGGCTCTTCCTTCGCTGCAGGCGCATTGGCTCTGGATGGAACCGGATAGCGATTCACATCGGCCAGCAGAGCGTCGATCTCGGCGGAAAGCGCAGCCGGATCGGCCTTCGCGACCTTTGGCGGCTCTGATGCCTGGAAGACGGCCGCAGCCGGCTGGGATGCAGCAGGCTGCGAGACGGCTTCCGGAGCGCGCGGAGGCTCGACAGGATCAAACGCCTCGAAATCAATGGCATCATCGAACAGCGCTTCGTCAGACGTGGCTTTCGGCGCCGGCTGAGCAACAGCAGGCGCGACCGGCGGCGTGAACTGCTCATGCGAGGCGGCAGGCGTTGCCAGGGCAAAGTTGGCAAGCGGCAACCGTATGGTGGCGGCAGCAGATTGCGGCGTCGGCTTCGGCACTGGCGCAGCCGCCTGCGGCTCGACAGGTGCGGCCTTCGGCGCTGGCTGCAGAACCGGCGCGATCGACATTTCCAGCTCGTCGATCAGATCGCGAGCGCCGATCGTCGGCTTCACGGGAGCCACAGGCTGCGGCGCAAGTTCTTCGAGCTTCGGCTCTTCAAACTTGGGCTCGGCCTGCACCGGCTCGGCGGAGAGCGCAACGTCTTCATGGCTCGGCGGTGACACCTGCTCGACCGGAGCGGCGATGTCATTTGCCGGACTCATTCGCGGCGTATCGTAGCGTTCGAATTCGCGAAGAAGCTCGTCTTCCAGGTTGAAGGCCGGCTCCTGCCGTTGAGCCGCAGGAGTTGCCTGAGCAGCGGGGCGCGGCTCAAAACCCACGATACGAGCGAGTTCTGCGAGCGGATCATCATCCGCAAAGAACTCGTCGTTTCCGCTTGCGCGATACGCCAACTGTTTTTCTGCCATCACCCGTTCCACTCGCAAACACTACAGTTAATGCCAGCGCAATGTGGGTAAATGGTGACGTTTATCGCATTTCGTCCGGTGCTGCGGTCCCGGTTATACCAAGACCCGACTTCAAAACCGACGCGACAGCGTACACCAGCCCAAGTCTGGCAATGCTCAATTCTCGGTTCTTATCGTTAACAAAACGTAATTCCGGTAAATCTTTACCTTTATTCCAGTGTCCATGGAAGGAACTGGCCAGATCGTAAAGATAAAAAGCAATGCGATGCGGCTCCTGCGACTGTGCTGCAGCTTCGATGATTCGCGGGAATTCCGCAATCTTCGCAACCAACTGCAATTCAGCCGGATCGGAGATCGCGCCAATGACAGCTTTCGACAGATCAAGCGAGGCGATGTCGAGATCCGGGAAGGCTTCCTTGGCCTGACGGAAGACGGACATGCAGCGGGCATGCGCATATTGCACGTAGAAGACCGGATTGTCCTTCGACTGCTCTGTAACCTTGGCGAAATCGAAATCCAGAGGCTCGGAATTTTTCCGGTAAAGCATCATGAAGCGCACCGAATCGCGGCCAACTTCATCGACGACTTCGCGCAGCGTGACGAAATCGCCCGAACGCTTCGACATCTTCACCGGCTCGCCGTTGCGGTAGAGCTTGACGAGCTGGCACAGCAGCACAGTCAGCTTCGCAGCACCGTCGGAAACGCCGCGGGCGACCGCTTCCAGCCGCTTGACGTAGCCGCCATGGTCGGCGCCGAGGATATAGATCATCTCGTTGAAGCCGCGGTCGAACTTGTTCTTGAAGTAAGCAACGTCGGCAGCAAAATAAGTATAGGAGCCGTCCGACTTGATCAGCGGGCGGTCTATATCGTCGCCCACTTCCGTCGAGCGGAAGAGCGTCTGCTCGCGATCCTCCCAATCTTCCGGCAGCTGTCCCTTCGGCGGCGGCAGCGCGCCCTTGTAGACATAGCCCTTGAAGGTCAGGTCATTGATCGCGGTGCGGATCAGTGCCGCGCCATTGGCATGCAGGGTGCGTTCGGAGAAGAAGACGTCGTGATGAACGTTCAGCGCCTCCAAATCCTCCTTGATCATCGCCATCATCGCATCGATGGCACGATCCTTGACGATCGGAAGCCACTGCTCTTCCGGCATGCCGCGCAGCTTGGTGCCGAATTCCTTGGCCAGCGCCTCCCCGACCGGAACGAGGTAATCGCCGGGATAGAGGCCAGCCGGAATTTCGCCGACCTGCTCGCCGAGCGCCTCGCGATAGCGGATGAAGACGGAGCGCGCCAGCACATCGATCTGGGAGCCGGCATCGTTGATGTAATATTCCTTCGTCACCTCATAGCCGGAGAAGGCCAGCAGGTTTGCCAGCGCATCGCCGACCACGGCGCCGCGGCAGTGACCGACATGCATCGGTCCGGTCGGATTGGCCGAAACATATTCGACATTGACCTTCTGCCCCGCGCCGAGCTTGGAGCGGCCGAACTTCTCGCCCTCGGAGATCATCGTTGCCAGCAGCTGCTGCCAGTAGCCGACCGAGAGGCGGATATTGATGAAGCCTGGACCTGCGACCGAAACCTCGGCAACGTCAGCATCTTCCTTCAGCTTGGCGACGATGATTTCGGCAAGCGCACGCGGATTCGTGCCCAGCGGCTTGGAGAGAACCATGGCCGCATTGGTGGCGACATCACCGTGGCTGGCATCGCGCGGCGGCTCTACGCCGATACGTCCGAAGTCGAGCTCAGATCGCTTTTCTCGCACAATATCAATTTGTTCGAGAGCGTTCTTAATTCTTACTTCGAAGTCGGTGAAAAGGTTCATCATATCGTCCACGCATGAGCTTCGCGAGCCGCTATCGGCCCGACGCCGCCGCTGCCTACCGCAAATCGGGAGTCTGGTCAAACAGGCGCTTGTGGGCGCTGATGGCGTAGGTGTCCGTCATGCCGGCGAGATAGTCGCCGACATGCCTTGCCTTGGGGGCGATCGCCAGGCCCTCAATATGATCGACCCAGTAATGGCTCTGCATCTCCCTGGGATTTTCCATATAGGCGCCGAAAAGGTCCGTGACGATCTGCGCCGCGCCGGCACGGATGCGCATGATGTCCGGATGACGGTAGATACGCTTGAACAGCATCTGTTTGATCAGCTTGTCGGTTTCGGCCATCTCGGGCGAGAAGGTTGCGATGATCCGTCCGGCAGCACGGATGTCAGCGACATTGCCCGGCTTGATTTCGGCGAGCGCCTGCTGCGAAACGGCGATCACGTCCTCGACCATGCGGGTGATCTGCCGGCGCATGATCTCGTTCGTGAAGCGGCTCGCCTCCAGATGCGGGTAGCGTGCCCTGACCTCGGCCATCAGCTTGGCGAGAAAGGGCACCTCCTCCAGCATATCGAAGGTCAGATAACCGGAGCGCAAACCGTCATCGATGTCGTGCGTATTGTAAGCAATGTCATCCGCGATCGCGGCGACCTGCGCTTCAAGGCTGGCATAGGAGGCAATTTCGAGATCGTGAATCTCGCAATAATCGAGGATTGGCTGCGGCACAGGCCCACGCGTGCCCTTGCCGTCTGGCGTCATCAGCGGGCCATTGTGCTTGACCAGGCCTTCCAACGTTTCCCAGGTGAGATTGAGTCCGTCGAAATCGGCATATCGGCGCTCAAGCTTGGTGACAATGCGCAGGGATTGGGCATTGTGATCAAAGCCGCCATAGGGCAGCAGCACTTCATGAAGCGCATCCTCGCCCGTATGGCCGAAGGGTGTGTGGCCGAAATCGTGAACAAGTGCCACACCCTCCGCCAGATCCTCGTCGAGTTTCAGGGCTCGCGCCAGGGCGCGGGCAATCTGGGCAACTTCGATCGTATGCGTCAATCGAGTGCGGTAATGATCGCCATCCTGAGCAATGAAGACCTGCGTTTTGTGCTTCAACCGACGGAAGGCGGTCGCATGGACGATCCGGTCGCGGTCGCGCTGGAATTCGGAGCGTGTCGGGCTCGATCCTTCTTCGTAGAGCCTTCCACGCGATTCCCAGGGATTTGTCGCATAGGCTGCCTTTTCCCCATACCCGAAACCCAATGCATGCGTATCAATCGTCATTATCAATCCATTCCGGCATTTGGCTCCCGCACCGCCATCGGCGCGACAGTCGTTTCCCTGCAATCGGTCCCCGGCCCAGTCCGGCAGTACGGAGATATGCCCGCTCTTCGTACATTCCAGCCCATTGACGCCGCCTTGCGGCCTTCATACCTATAGACAAGAAAACAGCAAAATGGTGTGTGGCTCAACCACGAAACCATAGCTGTCAACGGCCTGACTTTCATGATAAAGGCTACGGATATCAGCCGTTTGAAAGTTCGACGGCTTATTATTGGTTCTCTCCGGATCTTGACCCCGGCAGGAGGAAAATATGACTGAGGCAAGTGTTACCCTATCGGATGCTGCGGCCAAGCGAATCGCTGCTATCGTCGGCGCGGATGCCGGAAAGCGCGCTCTTCGCGTTGCCGTCGAAGGCGGCGGGTGTTCGGGTTTTTCCTATAAATTCGATCTCGTTGAAGGCCCTGAGGATGACGATATCGTCGTCGAAAAGGACAATGCGACCGTCCTGATCGATCAGCTGTCGCTGGTCTATATGGCGGGCTCGGAGATCGATTTCGTCGACAATCTTCTCGGCCAATCCTTTCAGATCAAGAATCCGAATGCAGTCGCAAGCTGCGGATGCGGCACCAGTTTCGCGATCTGATCCCTACCCTCTTTTTCCACAATTTGATGACCGGCCGGGAGCCTTCGCTCCGGGCCGGTTTTCATGTGGGCTGTAGTCAAGCCGATCGGCTGCGGATACAACAAGGCGAAGCAAAGGAATGAGCCGCCCATGAAAATCGCCACCTGGAACATCAACGGCGTCAAAGCGCGTATCGAGAACCTCTGCCAATGGCTGAAGGACTCGAACCCGGACATCGTCTGCCTGCAGGAAATCAAAACGGTCGACGAAGGCTTTCCACGTCTGGAGATCGAAGCGCTCGGCTATCACGTAGAGACACATGGGCAGAAAGGCTTCAATGGCGTTGCGATTCTTTCCAAGACGAAACCGGATGAGGTGAGGCGCGGTTTACCCGGCGACGGCAGCGACGAACAGGCCCGCTTCATCGAGGCTGTGTTCTCCGTTGAAGGACACGGCGCCCTGCGAGTCTGCTGCCTCTATCTGCCGAACGGCAATCCGGTCGATACTGAAAAATACCCCTACAAGCTCGCCTGGATGGAGCGCCTGCGCAAATTCGCCTTGGATCGCCTGGCCTTGGAGGAGCCTCTGATACTCGCCGGCGACTACAACGTCATTCCGGAGCCACATGATTGTTTCGACCCGAAGGTCTGGGAGAGCGATGCCCTCTTCCTGCTGCAGACGCGCCAGTCCTTCCGTCAGCTCGAACATCTCGGCTTTACCGATGCGGTGCGCGCGACGACGGATGCAATCAAGCTTTATTCATTCTGGGATTATCAGGCCGGCGCATGGCCGAAGAACAATGGCATTCGCATCGACCATCTGATGCTGTCACCCGAGGCTGCCGATCGCCTCACCGCAACGGCAATCGAGAAACATGTGCGCGCCTGGGAAAAACCGTCGGACCACGTGCCCGTCATCGCGCATCTTGATTTCGGGAGCTAGTCCGTTCGGCTGCAAGCACACCGCGCGGCCCGAGCAACAACAGCGTCAGTAAAGCCGGCGCGATCAATCGGAGCCGGCAACATCAAGCTGATGGGCCATGGAGACCGCTACGCGGCGGTCGTTCTCGTTGGCAACGGAGAATGCCTGCTCCTGCAGGTCTTCCATCCAGCTGCAGTCCTTCGGCTTGCACTTGTCCAGCGCCGCCGTCATGAAGGCGAGACCGCGGATGGATTGGCCTTCCTGGAACAGGATATTGCCGAAGACGGCCATGGCGCCCGGATGGCCGCTCTTGCGGGCCTGGTTCAGCCATTTCTTGGCCTGCTGAACATTGGTGGCGCCGCCCTCGCCGGACAGCATCATCTGCGCCAACTGGAACTGCGCTTCCGGAACGCCGAATGTCGATGCCACCTGGAAATAGAGCTGCCGGGCCTGGTTGAGGTCGATCTTCACCGGGCTGTTGGGAATGCCCGTCTTGTAGTAGCTCGCGAGCGCCAGCAGCGCATTGATGAAGAAGCCGGTGTCTTCCGAGCCCGGTTCCACACCCTGCTGGGCAATCTCGCTATAGATCTTGAAGGCTTCGAAATCGTTCTGCGCCACGCCGTCGCCATCGGCATACATATTGGCCAAGGCCCAGCGTGAGCCGGTATGGCCTTTTTCGGCGGCATAACGATAGGCTTCGACTGCCTCTTCCTTCTGTCCGTTCTTGTAGGCCTTAAAGCCGAACTTGAAGAGATCGAACGGACCTGATTCCTTGGTGACGCCGGCATTGATATCGAATGCCTTGGCTTGACCCGCCAGTACCACCGCGGTGGCAAGGGACAGGCTGAGCATCATGACTCTCGCTGATATGAACTCGGACTTAAACATAACAGTCGATTTCTTTCGCTCCATTCGGACCTGTCACGGCACTTGCATAATCGCCGCCAGCTTCACGAATGTTTTCCCTGATGGCGCACGAGACTGGATCGTCCTTCGAAAAGGCATTTCCTGTGGCATCCAACCGATGCTGTTTGCCACAATTGCGAGCATAGCTTGCAATTATGTCCAAACCAGCATTTGCGCGGCCGCTATCGCATCCCACCATCGAAGCAGCACCTTCGTTCGCCTTCCGATGATGGAGCCCAAAGATCGGCCGGCTGACGACTTCCCTTGGCAGACAACGCGTTTTCGGCTGCGTCGGAAGCATCGCAGCTCCGATCCCGAATTGTTGCTTATGCCAAAGTGGAAGTTCACCCATCGACCGCTTACGCACTTTCTACAAGGCTTGCCCCTGTGCCCACGTAATCGCTGCTCCCCATTTGTGGCGGGAAATGGACAAATTGTAATCTGATCACGTGGCTGCAATGTCTTGAAATAGAGTGTTGCTAATTCGTCACAAAGATTTTATCGAACTTGAGATTTCTTTAACCATAAATCAGGCAAAAGAGGCGGTTTGCGTTCCGCCTTTTGCCGTTCAGACAAAGAAACGTCGCGAGACTCGGAAAAGCTCGCGACGTTGATGATAGAGTGAAGGATCAGTCAACTAGCTCCTTCAATTCAATGGCTTATCGTCAGAAGCTGACTTTCACCGATGTCTGAAGAGCGGCGACCAAGTCATTGCCGAAGCTATAGGTCGCATCATTGCCGTAGACGACACCGCCGCGCGTGACCGGTCCGGATTTGCCTGATGTCATGAGGCCGAGAGCGCCGCCGAAATTGAACTGAACATGCTCTGTCGCCTTATAGGCCACGCCCGCGCCGAGGGTCCATGTATCGGAGTTCATGCCATAGCCATCGCTTGTACCGCGATCCCAGGTCAGGCTGACGGCGCCGCTCCACTTGTCATTGAACTTGTGCCCGACACCGCCGGTGATCGTCCAGCCGTCCCTGTACAGCAGATCAAGCGAGGTAAGCTCTGTGGGGCCATTGGCTCTGCAGGATATGCTGCGCGTGGAGCTCGGGCAGAGCGCGATGCTCTGAAGGATACTCCAGTTGGTCCATTTAACCGATCCGAAGGCCAGCCAATCAGGCGCGATGCCGGTCTGTACCTTCCATTCCAGGGAGTCGGGAGCATCGGCCGAGCCGAAAACAGACGTTACCTTGCCACCGAAGCCGGGGACAACAGGTGGCGGTACTTCGGTCAGGTCGACGCTGCCCTTCAGGTTGTCGTATTTGACCCGGCTGTTGTAGACGAGGCTCGTGCGGAAGGCATATTCCGGAATTTCGTAGGCGATACCCGCGCGCCAGCCCCAGCCGTGACCGTCGATGTCAAGCGAACCCATGCCGTTGTAAATGGCTGAAATCGGAGCCGGAGTGGCGTAGACGAGGCGCGACTTGTAGCCGCTGACTTCCTGATAGAAACCGCCGCCGATCAGACGCAGCTGACCCGGACCTGCATCGAACTTGTACGAGCAGGTGGCCGAATAGTTGTTCGTGCGAACCTTGACTTCGGTTTCGTTATTGGCGCCGGCCCAATTTGAACCTTCGTTGAGATGGCCACCGAAAGGCTGCGAATAGTCGGCCATGCAGTCGAGATCATCAGTGATGCCGATCTTGAAAGCGGCATAGGGAATGGCGTAATTTTCCGCCGCATCCGTCGAACGGCTACGGTTGTTGAGGTTGCCGTCAGCCGGGTTGATGTCCTTGGCGTTCTTCAGTTTACGGTCGGGCATGACGTAAGTAACGCCTGACTCGAATACATAACGGCCTTTGTCGAAAAGCAAATCAATATCATAGCCGCCACGATCAAGGCCGCCCGCAAAGGCAGCGGTGGCGAAAGACGAGCTGATAACGAGTGTAACTGCGCTCCTCAACGCAACAGAAAATGCCATTGTATCTCCCCCACATGTGCATTCAGTGGTTTGATTGTTGCGATGATCGCGTGAATTGGCAATGTGGCCCACAAGAGCACTGCCTATGTAAGAGAGTGGTTGATTTACGTAAGAAAACGAACGCCGCCTCTGAAAATCCATCGGTGTAGGTAATTTTTTCTTTCGAAATAGCATTTTTAGCCCCTAATAGAATCTCATTCTTCACGGCAACAATTCTGTTACAATATGACAACAGTTTTGCTTTTCGAGCGCGTCCCGCAACTTTAGGGGTAATCTGTTTCGCCTGTGCGAAACTGACGGCGGATCCAGGGTGTTAGATCCCGTCAATTCTATCGATTCGAGAGAAATAAACGAAAAGGCACGCGGCGAACACCGCGTGCCTTTTTCGATCCCAGATCTCTACTTCCTCAAGCGAATCGCGATTTCTCAGTTTCGCTTCTTGTGCTTTGCACCTTCGATCGCACGCATGTCCTAGCCGGCCTCGCTGACGCGGGCCAGCGCCACCTTGAGGCTCGACTGCTGCCCCTCGAGCTCGCCGAGGCGCTCGCGCTCGGCGGCGACGACGTCCGGATTGGCGTTGGCAACGAACTTCTCGTTCGAAAGCTTGCCGGCAATGCGGGCAATTTCCTGATCGTTCTTGGCAATCGCCTTTTCGAGGCGCGCTTTCTCGGCGGAGAGATCGATGAGGCTGCCAAGCGGCAGGCAGATCGTCGCCTCGCCGACGACGATCTGAGCGGCACCCTTCGGTGCGGTATCGGCAAGCGAAACCGCTTCCACGCGCGCTAGCCGCTTGATGGCGGCATCGTGGCGGAAGAGGCGCTCGCGCGTCAGGCTATTGGCATCGACAACAACCAATGGCGCCGTCGCGGCCGGCGGCACGTTCATTTCCGAACGAACGGAGCGAATGCCGGAAACGAGATCGATCAGCCAATTGATTTCATCGGCGGCGACATTGTCGGCATAGGACGGTGCCGGCCAATCCGCATGGCAGATCAGGCCCTCACGCTCCTGCCCCTCGCCTGCCGTGTGCGCCCAGAGCTCCTCGGTCATGAAGGGCATGAACGGGTGCAAAAGCTTGTAGGTCTCTTCGAGAACATAGGCTGCGCAGGACTGAGCCTCCGCCTTGGCATTCTCGTCTTCGCCATTGAAGATCGGCTTCAAGAGCTCAAGGTACCAGTCACAGAACTGATTCCAGATGAAACGATAGAGAGCGCCTGCGGCATCATTGAAGCGGAAGCTTTCCAGCGCTTCGGTAACGTCACGCTCCGCACGCGCCAGCTCTGTCAGGATCCAGCGGTTTACGGTGAGCTCGGCCGCTTCGGGCACGAAATGCGGATCGCTCTTGGCACCGTTCATTTCGGCAAAGCGCGTGGCGTTCCAGAGCTTGGTGCCGAAGTTGCGGTAACCGGCGATGCGGGCCGGATCGAGCTTCACGTCTCGACCCTGCGCGGCCATGATCGCCAGCGTGAAACGCAGCGAATCGGCACCGTACTGATCGATAAGTTCCAGCGGATCGATGACGTTGCCCTTGGACTTCGACATCTTCTGCCCATTCTTGTCGCGAACGAGAGCATGAATATAGACCGTGCTGAACGGCTCGACGGGATTGCCATTCTCGTCCTTCATGAAATGCAGGCCCATCTGCATCATGCGAACGACCCAGAACGGGATGATGTCGAAGCCGGTCACGAGGAGGTTCGTTGGATAGTAGCGCGCCAGTTCCGGCGTCTCGTCCGGCCAGCCGAGCGTGGAGAACGGCCAGAGTGCGGACGAAAACCAGGTGTCGAGCACATCTTCATCGCGCGTCAGAATTTCGTCGGGCTTGAAATTCTCCAGCAGGTCCTCGACATAAGCCTTCATCGGCCCTTCATGCGAGAGATAGTGCTGGATCGCGGCCTGCAGCGCTTCTTCCTCGGATTTTTCGACAAAGACCTGCCCGTCCGGGCCATACCATGCCGGAATCTGGTGACCCCACCAGAGTTGGCGGGAAATGCACCACGGCTCGATATTTTCGAGCCAGTTGAAATAGGTGTTCTCCCAATTCCTGGGCACGAACTTGGTTCTGCCCTCGCGAACGGATTCCAGCGCGGGCTGCCCCAACGTCTTGTTGTCGACGAACCACTGTTCCGTCAGGCGCGGCTCGATCGGCACCCCGCCACGATCGCCATGCGGCACGGCATGCGTATGCGGCTCGATCTTGTCGAGCAGGCCCGCCTCTTCGAAGATACGAACGATGATCTTGCGAGCCTCGAAGCGGTCCTTGCCTTCCAGCTCGTCCCAGGCGCCATGCAGCGCTGCCGGATGATCGAGATCCTGGAGGAAGTCCTCGTTATCCTTGATGGTGATCGAGGCATCGACGTCCATGACGTTGATGGCACGCAGTCCGGCGCGCTTGCCGACTTCGAAGTCGTTGAAATCATGCGCCGGCGTGATCTTTACCGCGCCAGTGCCGGCAGTCGGATCGGCATAGGAATCGGCGACGATCGGGACCCTGCGGCCAACGATCGGCAGGATGACATGCTTGCCGACAATACCCCGATAACGCTCGTCTTCCGGATTGACCGCGATGCCGGTATCGCCGAGCATCGTTTCCGGACGCGTCGTCGCAACGACGATATAATCGCGCGTTTCGAATTCGGTCGGCTTGCCTTCCTCGTCGAAGGCGATCGGATATTGATAGGTAACGCCGGGCTCCAGCGGATAGCGCAGGTGCCAGAGATTGCCCTTCACCTCATGCTGCTCGACCTCCATATCGGAGATCGCCGTCAAGAGCTTCGGGTCCCAGTTGACGAGGCGCTTGTCCTTGTAGATCAGGCCTTCCTTGTAGAGCGTGACGAAGACTTCGAGAACGGCCTTGGACAGGCCCTCGTCCATAGTGAAGCGTTCGCGCGACCAGTCGCAGGACGCACCGAGGCGCTTCAGCTGGTTGAAGATCAAACCGCCCGATTCGGCCTTCCATTCCCAGATCTTCTCGATGAAGGCTTCGCGGCCCATCTTGCGGCGATCCGGCTGCTGGCGCTCGGCGAGACGACGCTCGACGACCATCTGCGTGGCGATGCCGGCATGGTCCATGCCCGGCTGCCAGAGAACATCCTTGCCGCGCATGCGCTCGAACCGCACCATGATGTCCTGCAGCGTGTTGTTCAGCGCATGACCCATGTGCAGCGAACCGGTCACGTTCGGCGGCGGGATAACAATGGTGAAGGTTTCCGCGCCCGGCTTGGCGTTCGCACCGGCGCGAAAGGCGTCGGCCTCATCCCATTTTTGGGCGATCTTCGGTTCGACGGTGGCGGAATCATATGTTTTGTCGAGCATTTTATGACCGGATCTAGAGGACTGGGTGATGCGGGTTGTAAATAGGATGGCCGTGGGCAAGTCAATAAAAAAGCCGCCCCGGAGCCCGGAGCGGCGGATCAGCTACCCGAAGCTCAGGCTTGTCAGCGGCGCGGACCGCGGGCCACTCGTTCGATTTCTTCACGCACGAGACGTTCCACAAGGGTCGGCAAGTTGTCGTCGAGCCATTCCTGAAGCATGGGCCGGAGCATCTCTTGCGCCAGTTCATCGAGAGAACGGCGCGGGCCGCCATCGACGATGGCAGCCAGCTCTTCAAACGAGCGGGAAACCTGTGCGCCGGCGGCTTCCGACATCAGCGGCGATGCGGATACGGCCTGGGCCGATGGCGAGGATGCAGCCTCCGCTTGCACGGCAATGGTTAGTTCTGACGCCTCAAAAATCGGTGTCTCGGCGGGTGCTGCGACCTGAGGCACCGCAGAGGCAGCCGTCGGCCTCTGCGCTTCCATCTCAGGTTCAACCTGGGCCACCGCCGGCATAACAGGCGGAGCGACCGGCGCGGCAACATCCGCAATGGCCTGTCTCAGGGGGGTGTCGGCGATCGGCTCGACGTGCACCTCGGCAAGGCGCGCAGCCATGGCGGGCGGCAGCTCGCGCGGCTGTGGCGGCTCACGCCCCGCATTCAGCAATGCGGCGGTATTACGCTCGGAAGCAGCACGCACACGCGCGGCAACATCGGCCAGCGACAGACCGCGGCCGCCAGCTTCCGGCTCTGCAACCGGCACCTGGGAGTTTGCCGCAACGAAACGAGGATCCTGTTCCGCTGCGCGCGCCCGATCGGCGGCAGCGAACTCTTCATCCACAGTCAATTGAATATCGTCATCACGCATGCCGGTGCCGGCGAAATGCGTTGAGGGAACCGGCTTGGCGCCTACGGGTTCGTTGCTTTCGATGATCCTGCGGATCGACGCCAGAATCTCTTCCATGGACGGTTCACGCACTACATTTGGCTGAGCCATATTCATCCCCGTTTTCCCATATTCAGCGACCGGAAACCCGCACCACAAACTCGCCAGGCGGCACCCGAATCAGGGCCACCCTAGATGACTGCCTTCGGGAAAAAAATCACCTGAAAAGCACTAAACCCGGTGATGCACAGTTTTGTTACGATCACGACGAATCGCTTTGCTAAGCACGATTCTGCCACAGGCGGCGACAATAAAAAACAGGCGCCAAAAGGCGCCCGTCGCAAGCTCAAAAATAGCTCGTCCAGAAAATCAGAAGACGAATTCCTTGGCCTTGGCAAAGCCCGGAAGCGGCTTGATCGAGGCGTTGAAGAAGACGTTTTCCGAGAAGGCACCGCGCTCGCGCATGAAAACGGTCGCTCGGGCGGCGTGACCATAGCCGATGACCGTGATCAGGCGGCCGTCTTCGCCGAGCTGGTCAAGCAGGCCCTGCGGCAACTGCTCGATCGAGCCGTTGAGGAAAATCACATCGTAGGGTGCATCGGCGGCATGCCCCTTTTCAAGGTCACCGCCAACGACCGTCACGTTATCGTAGCCAAGCGCGGCAAGATTGGTCTTCGCCTGAGCCGCAAGCTCCTCGTTGGATTCAAGCGCGATAACCCTGCCGGCGAGAAGCGACAGGACAGCGGAGACATAGCCCGTGCCACAGCCGACATCGAGAACCTTGTCGTCCTTGGTGATCGCGCCGAGCTGCAGCAGCTTTGCAAGCGGCGAGGCTTCCATGAGGAAGCGCCCGGGAGCGACCTCGATATCGCAATCGACATAGGCCAGGAGCTTCGACTTCTCCGGTACGAAGTTTTCGCGCGGTACGGCGAAAAATGCATTCAACACGGAATGGGAGGTGACATCCGTCGTCCGGATCTGGTTCTCGACCATCTTCACGCGCGCTGCTTCGAAATCCATCTTATCCTCTTGCGCCCTTGGTGCCCGAACGGGCTGGCTCTACTTTCTGTTACGCGTGTCTTAATCGCCTGACGCTGCGCTTTCAAGGCATTGCCGCAACAGGCGCCGAGATTCATGGTGAGGCGTCGCCGACGAACAACAATCGACCCCTTAAATTCGAGCCAGCGCCTTTTGATACTCGGGATTCTGCAAGAATTGCGAATCCGCCATGTCCCAGACCGGAACGCTCGTTAGCAAAATGTTAACTTCACGCGACCACGCTTTGGGATATTGGACCCGCCCGGGTGGGTGACCAATCGACCTTCCGGCCCGAAGCTGTTCGGCCCAAACATTAAATTTGAATAGAAGGTGGCCGGGATGCCTGTTTCTCTCGTTCTTTTCGTCGTAACGTCGCTGCCGCTGGTGGTTTTTCTGGCCGCGAGCCTTTCCTCGATGATGTAGGTTTTCCGAATGAGGCTTTCGCTCTTCGCTGCCGCGCTTCTCCTTCTCTTACCCCAGGTCGCGTTGAGCGAGGAAACGTCAAGCGAGGATGAGCCGAAAGAGACAGCCCCGATCATCGGACATGTCGTTACCGGAAAACAGCTCGACGAATGGTGCGAAGAGGACCGAACGCTCGCGTCTGTCTATATTCAGGGCATTCTCGACGAGGCCCAGCGGACGAAGAGTCTGACAATCCGAGCCACGAAGCAGACTCCGAAAAACTCATCGCGCTACGAGCGCTACCTTCAACAGTTCGTCGGCGCTTTCTGTCTGCCGCCCGAGCTCAGCAATACAAAGGCGACGACGATAGCCTGCAAATGGATGGCGGAGCACTCCTGGCAGCTCGAGCGGCCTGCCAGTTCGTTGATCGCACGCGCCTACAAATTCGCCTTTCCTTGCCTTGAGGAATAGTCGTTCTTCCGCAATGGCGGCTAAGAACCGACACGAGACAGCTAAAACTTTCGCTGAGGATTGAGAATCATCCGAAGCGACCACGCCCCTGCCCGTCTGCGGACCAAATACGCAACGGAACCGGTAGCTCCAGCGAAGATCTCAGTCAGGCCGCAGAGCGCGAGGCTTGATGCGCGAAGACGTCACATCGCATTTGCGTTGACAATTACTAAGTACGACTTATAATTAGGATGCTGAATTTGATTGACCTCTAGTCCAGCGAAAGGCGGCCCAGTTTTTTCCCTAGACTGGACCGCTTTTGCTTTTGTGGAAGCACGAATTCTCTATTCATTTGCTTCGCACTTTCAGCACCGAACCGGATCGGCGTTCGATTGCATTTGTCACTTGGGCGATGCCCGAAGCTGAAACGCCGACACCCGCCATCCTCAACTCCCGTAAGTCCTCAGTACCTTAAGCGTCATTTCAGTTTCGAATGCGACGCTGAGACGGGGATAGGGAGTATCAATGTCGTTACCGAAGTCGCAGTGGCTTGCGCTGACACCGGTCGAGCGCAGGAAGCTTGCTCGCCTAATTATGATTCGACTGCTGCCAATCTTCGGTGCTTTGGCACTGCTCGGTATCGTGTCGCTTATGATGTTTGCTCAGTAGAGAATTTCGAAAGATCGAACGCGCCACCGCCGTCCTGCACACTGGGTAGTCAGATGCCGGACTACCCATGAACAGAGCAAATGGAATAGGCACCAAATCACTGCTGGCAGCCAATGAGACAGAAAACCGAACATAGAACGGATTGCCACATTTAACTTCGGTATAGCTGGATGCTTCAGGCCCAAATCACGCTGAAATTCCGCAGAAAAATCAATTTCTTATTGGGGATCTAAGGGAAATTGGAGGCCTCGCCCGGAATCGAACCGGGGTGCAAGGATTTGCAGTCCTCTGCGTAACCACTCCGCCACGAGGCCATCCGAAAGCAATTTGCGTTGTGGTGGCGCGGATTTAGAATGATCCAAAGAAAACCGCAAGAGGCTTATTCTGAATTCTGTCCTTTTTTCACTCTGAAGAGAGAATTGCCCGCTGCTCGTGTGTAAGCCTTCAATGCGGGTGATGAAATGCATTGCGCCCAAGACGGCAGGAGCGTCGCAGATGTGCCAATATCGGCCGAACGGCTTTCATGCTGGAAAAGATGTCGTCACCGTCGACGTAAACGAGCAGAATGCGGGCGCTGTCGGCTTTTACGAGCGGCTCGGATTCAAGGGGACGGGGCGCGCCGATGTCGACGATCAGGGCCGCCCCTACCCGATCCTTCATTTGCGATGGCAAAGACCGACCGCGCCATGAGGCGCTGCTGCCGATGACGCTTCATTTCAGATGCTGTGGCGACCATCTTGGATTTTGGCGAACCGATGGAAACTGAG
This sequence comes from Martinezella dioscoreae, assembly GCF_009176305.1. Classification (GTDB taxonomy): domain Bacteria; phylum Pseudomonadota; class Alphaproteobacteria; order Rhizobiales; family Rhizobiaceae; genus Rhizobium; species Rhizobium dioscoreae. The sequence goes on from NZ_BLAJ01000005.1 coordinate 206,989, forward strand.
GGCGAAAATTCATTGCTGGATCGCGACGCAGCCATCCTATCGGGCGCCTGGAGCTGCCAGCCCATTCAGGTAGGTTATGGAAACCTGTGGTGGCTGCTAGCATTCGTACTACCGGTTTGTAAGCCACCCACGGACCGGACAGTGCCGCGTCCGACGAGACTACGCCCCCAGTAATGTCGTCGGACGCACCATGGCCAAGCGCCCATCAACCGCATCGCAACCAAGCGCGATTCCAGACGGTCTCTCACCTTCTCTTTTATAGAGTGATGCGCGTGCGCCACCACGGGTTTCGTTGCCGGGAATCGTTTCAATAGTTGCGACTCAGAAGAACCGCGACTCGGGCGGCCATCCGGATTGAGGGGCAATCGGCTGCGCCCGGCCTCAGGAGTGCCCATAATCATATGGCGGCGGCTTCCTGCCCTCGCCCGCCCCAAATCAGCGCGCGTATCGCCTTAACAGCCGGAGACGTAAACGCTTTCAGGACTTATAGAAGACAAGCCATCCAAACGAGATGGCAAACAGGCTGGGATCAGACGCCCCGTGAATTGCGTCATTTTTGCAACAACGCCGGTTTTCGAGTAGTGCACATATAGTTCCGTCCCCTTAGTATCTTGCCAAATCACTGAAGCAGGTTCAGGAAATAGTTCGCGAAGCTTATTACTTCGCACCTACTGATAGGGAACATGAACGGGATGGGGTTGGGCACGTCGTTTCTCGGCGCGATATCTCATGCCCAATCAAGAAAGATTGGAGTTATTATGAACATCAAGAGCCTTCTTCTCGGCTCCGCTGCTGCTTTGGCAGCAGTATCCGGTGCTCACGCTGCTGACGCTATCGTAGCAGCTGAGCCCGAGCCGCTGGAATACGTCCGTATCTGCGACGCATACGGCGCTGGCTACTTCTTCATCCCGGGCACCGAAACCTGCCTCAAGATCGGCGGCAAGGTTCGTACGGAAGGTGAATGGTACAACGCTTACAACCGCGACAGCCATCAGGGCACGCTCTGGCACACCCGTGCTGAGTTGAACGTCGACACCGCGACCGACACCGAGTACGGTCCGCTGAAGACCGAAACCATCGTTCGTTGGGACTGGAACGACGGCGGCTCCACATCCACCAACCTGCTGTGGTCCTACATCAGCCTTGGCGGCTTCACCGTTGGTAAGAAGGACTCGCAATACAACCTCTACATCGGTTACGCCGGCGACGTCATCAACGACGACGTGATCTATGACGGTCCGTACGAACTCAACCAGCTGACCTATGAATATGATGCCGGCAACGGCTTCTCGGCTGTGATCTCGCTCGAAGATTCCAACTCCGCCACGACCGGCTCGGCATCCTACGGTGCAAGCTGGTGGACGGACGACAAGACGAACCACTACGCTCCTGACGTCGTCGCCGGTGCCGGCTTCAAGTCTGGCGCATGGGGCTTCAAGGTCGTCGGCGGTTACGACTCGATCGTCGAAGAAGGCGCCATCAAGGCTCGCGTCGATGCTGACTTCGGCGCATTCACGGCCTTCTTGATGGGCGGCTGGAACACCGATGGCGACAAGCTCAACAAGTACGCAGGCACCAACCAGGACGTCTCCGCTTGCACGGCACCGAACGGTACCGTCAATGCATCGAAGTGCGGCTGGGGTGACTGGGCTGTCTGGGGCGGCGTTGGCGTTCCGTTCAACGACAAGCTGAAGTGGAACCTCCAGCTCGCCTATAGCGACTCGAAGATCTTCGAAGCAACCACGAACCTGAAGTTCAACCCGGTCAAGAACCTCCTGGTCGAGCCGGAACTGACCTACGTTCACTATGACTATGCCCACGACGACACCGTTTCGGGCATCCTGCGCTTCGAACGCAACTTCTAACCTGATCAGACTTGACCTCCGATCAGAGAAGGAAGGGGGCCGGCTTTCCCTGCCGGCCCCCTTTTTTTGTAACACCTGCAATCAGCGGCTCCCTCTGCGATCAATACGCGTGTCATAAGGATCTCCAGTCAACGAAAAGGGGAACCTAGTCGCTGCGCTGGCGTTTAGCGATGAAAGGGACATGGCTGAATACAGGAGTTAGAATCTTGAAACACCACCTTGCCTCACTCGCCTTGAGCGTGACGCTGGCCATAGGCTCGGCGCTACCCGCCGCCCTGCCCGCAATGGCCGCGCCGCCGAGCAGTCCATCCATATCGCGCGCTTCTGATGTTATCCTTGTGCAAGAGCGTGGATCGCGCCGATGGGGCGATGACGACCGTCCCCGCTGGCGCGATCGCGATCGTCGTCATTGGCATGGTGACCGCGGCTGGGATCGCCGCCGTCATTGGGATGACAGATGGCGGGACGACCGTCGCTATCATCATCGCCGCCATGGCGGCGTAATATTCGAGATTCGGCCCTAGCGTACCGGCGCTGCGGGCAGTTGGCACATCGCAGCTGATGTGCCGGCTGCCAAACTGCCGCCACACGCGGGCAACCGGTCACTTCGAGGTATAACGCAAACGATACGGCCGCCACCGGAACTCCGGCAGCGGCCGTATGGGTTTAAGAGGAACCTGCGCCGGCCCTTAAGTCTTCCGATCAGCGGCAGACGCGCACGTGGCGCACAACCCAGCGCCCATGAATCTTGCGCTTTACCTTCTTCACATGGCAGTGATGATGATAGTGGTGATGACGATGATGATGCATCGGAGCGGCCTCGGACGGCACGCTGAAGGCAAAGACCGACGCCACAGCTACTGCAGAAGCAAGAATCAGATTTTTCATGTCGAACCTCTAAAGCATTGGGGGACTATGCTGCGCGGATCGCGCATTACGTTCATGCGCCGCATGGCATTAACGACACATGAACATGCTCTCACATTCGCGAGAGCAACCATACCTTGAACTAATTTTTTCAGAAAGACCACATATATCCACCCGAGAGATCCCTTGGCGGGCTCTCGACAATCACGAATGCATCATTTTGGCACGATCTCATTAGCCCGCTACCATTCGTCATCCCATGGGAAGAAAAGTGCAGCGCAAGATATTGTTATTGCACCGCAAAAAGTCTGAATGAGTCATGCGCTCGATTTTCAGTCGTCCACCGAACGAAGGGGCAGCAGGCACCGAATACGTTCGTCGCGAAGATAAAGGCCACCCCACGCCATGACGCCGAGTAATAAACTTATAAGTTGTGGAGGCGACCCGATTTCTCCGAGACGCAGATGGGCGCAAATTGCACCGCCGAAGAACCCGGTCGTCAGGATCGCTCCAAGGACTGCCGTGCGCGGAATTGCGTAAAGAATGACGCAGACGAAGATGATCAAACCCACCACCGTAGCTAGATTGGCGGGAAAGCCCGTCTCCGCCATCTGCGCGCTGATCAAGGCCGGCGCAAACAGATCAACCGCCCCATCGGCCACCAATGCAAGAATCACAATTACGCTAAGAACCCATCCCACCGCCACTCCACCACGAAAGCTCGCATTCTCGGCCATCTTATCCCCCAAATGTGCCAGATTTGGCCCACATCCCCGATTGCCCACCGGCATTGACGCCTGGCTGACAGGTGGCGGCAATCTGGCATGAATGGGAAAGACCGGTCAACGAAGATACCGCTGTCGAACCAGGCGAGCCTCGGCCGAAGTTAGTGCTGCGGGGCATGCGCAATAAAACTGCAAAAATGTGCTGCTATAAGCCTGGCCGCACTCATCAGCTTAGAGAATTACGGACACAGCATTAAGTCAATCGGGCACGCTTGCTCCGATATCAGCTTCAATTCTGTAGAAGAAGAGTGGCTCCCCGGGCCGGATTCGAACCGGCGACCTGTCGATTAACAGTCGAATGCTCTACCGCTGAGCTACCAGGGAATGCGCTTGGCGCGGTGTGAGCGGGGTAATACAAATGCTTTCCCGATTTGCCAAGCGGTTTTTTCAAAAAAAATGCATTCTCTTGCATTATTTCCTCGCGCCACCATTTCCTGTGGATGACCGATCAAAGCGAAACGACAGCAAATGCCGATCGGAATGGCCGGAAAACCCGCCGTTTTGGCATTGATCCCTCGACCCGCGAGCTGGTTTTCGGCTCCGTGAGAATCCCCCTGCCCCGATCGCGCCTTGCCCGCGTCGGCGTGGGGATAGCCCTCATTTTCGGCGGACTGCTCGGCTTCCTGCCGGTGCTCGGCTTCTGGATGCTGCCACTGGGCTTTATCGTGCTCTCGCACGACATGCCTATGGTGCGCCGTTGGCGCCGCCGCTTCGTCGTATGGTGGACGCGAAAACGCCGCCCGGCAAACTAACTCTTTTATCCTATCCCGCACGAACGGGACGAGCCGGATTGCCGACCACAGTCGCGCCGGCGGCAACATCCCTGGTGACGACCGCGCCGGCGCCGATGATCGCGCCGTCCCCCACCGACACGCCGCCGACCAGGATCGCGCCGCCGCCGATCCAGACGCTTCTGCCGATCGTCACCGGTCGGGCGACTTCCAGACCCGCCCCGCGCAATTCGGCATCCCTATGATGTTCGGCGCAATAGATATGGACGCCCGGTCCCAGCATGCTGCCGTCACCGATGCGGACGCTGGCGCTATCGAGGATCGTGCAGCCGGCATTCATATAGACCCGACGGCCGAGCGAGATATTGATGCCATAGGAGCAATGAAACGGCGCCTCGATGAAGACGCTCTCGCCGATCTCGGCAAAGAGCGCAAACAAAGCCGGCGCAAGATTGCCCCGCTGGGCGGGCAGCATCGTGTTATGTGCATGCACAGCCTCGCGCGCCTGCCAGCGCAAGGCATCGAGCTCCGGATCGAAACAGCAGTACCACTCCCCCGCCGCCATTTTCTGCCGCTCGCTGAGACCCATATTCTCATTCCTCCAATGCCATCCGAACGTCCTGCCGGTAATCTTGCAACACGGCTCGGGGCACAGGCAAGGAGGACCATCGCGTCTTCCCGACCGACCAGCAATCTGTGGGCGAACAGGCGCAGCCCACACCTTTTGATCAGCAGAACCTCAAATGCACGATCCTGCGATAAGCGCTGCTCCGCAAAGCCGCTACCCGTGTGAAAAAGCCCGTCAATGCGGGATTCTTGCTCTCAACAAACTGTCACACAGCTTGTCTATAACGCCGCTACCGCGGACTTGCGCAAGGCCACCGGTTCCGAGCTTTCAAAAAGGAAATAGGGATTATGTCGAAACTTAAAAACTTCATTTCGGCTGCTACTGCCGGCGTCATGAGCGTCGCTTTGGCGATGCCGGCCGCTGCTGCTCCGACCAAGTTCGATTTCTGGTTTGGCCTTTCGGGCGACCTGGAACGCGTCGTCCAGACGCTCTGCAAGAACTTCAACGATTCCCAGAAGGATTATGAAGTCTCCTGCGTCAGTCAGGGCAATTACGACGCCGCGCTGCAGAACACGATTGCCGCCTTCCGCGCCAACAAGCAGCCGACGATCGTCCAGGTCTATGACGTCGGCACCGCCACCATGATGCTTTCGGGCGCCTACTACCCGGTCAGCAAGCTGATGTCCGAAAACGGCTACAAGGTTAAGTGGGACGACTATTTCCCGGGTATCGCCCGCTACTACGCCACCTCCAAGGGCGAACTGCTTTCCTTCCCGTTCAATTCTTCGACCGCCTTGCTCTACTGGAACAAGGACGCCTTCGCCAAGATCGGCAAGACCGCCGCTCCGAAGACCTGGGAAGAAGCTGCCGAAGACATGAAGGCGCTCAAGGGCGCTGGCTATGATTGCCCGATGGCGATCAACATCTCCGGCAATGAAAGCTGGCAGCTGATGGAACAGTTCTCTGCCATCCACGACCAGCCGGTTGCCACCAAGAACAACGGCTATGACGGCCTCGACGCCCGCCTGACCGTCAACAAGACGAAGTTCGTCAAGTATGTGACGGATCTCAAGAGCTGGTACGACCAGGGCCTCATCAAGATCAAGTCCAAGGACCTCGGCCAGGACATGGTTCAGGCCTTCGCCGCCGGCGATTGCCAGATGATCATGACCTCGGTCGGCGACCACGGTACGGTCGGCAAGACGCAGAAGGCCGGCATGAACTGGGATGTCGCCGAGCTCCCGGTTTACGCCGGCACCGAGCGCAAGAACTCGCTCGTCGGCGGCGCGTCGCTCTGGGTCCTCTCCGGCAAGTCGGCTGACGAGTACAAGGGTGCCGCAGCGTTCCTCGACTTCATCGGCAAGCCCGAAACCGCTTTGTTCTGGTCCACCAACACCGGCTACATCCCGGTCAAGAAGTCCGGCTTCGACTTCATGAAGTCCTCCGGTTTCTATGACAAGGCTCCATACAAGGGCCGCGAAGTCGCTATCGCCAGCCTGACCGCTTCCGAGCCGACCCCGATCACCCGCGGCGTCCGCCTCGGCAACTTCACTCAGATCCGCGCCGAATTCGGCAACCAGATGCAGGCCATCTTCGCCAATAAGGTCAGCGTCCAGGAAGGCATCGACAACCTGGTCAAGAACGGCAACGCCGTCCTCGACCGCTTCGAAGCCACCTACAAGGGCAAGCAGCTGCCGTAAGCAGCGCAAGCTCGCGACAGACAGCGTCCGCCGGGAACCCCGGCGGACGTTCGTTATGAGAGCAAGCGTGGCATCGGGATACCAAGCCGGAAGAGACAATGGAAAAGCGTATAACTTTCAGCAAATGGAGCGTCGGCATTCTATTCGCGGTGCCGCAGCTGCTCCTCATCTTCACCTTTTTCTATTGGCCGGCCGGTCAGGCGGTCTTCTGGTCACTGACGCTGCAGCAACCCTGGGGCGGCGGCAACATCTGGGTCGGTCTCGACAATTTCAAGTCCATTCTTGCCAATGCCGACTATTGGAACTCAGTCACGATCAGCATCATTTTCGCGGCCATCAGTACCGCCATTTCCATGGGAGCCGCGCTGATACTCGCGGCTCTGACCGATCGGCAGCTGAGAGGCTCAAAATTCTATCGCGTGGTGCTGATCTGGCCCTACGGCATCGCGGCTCCCGCGTCGGCAATGGCCTTCCGCTTCATCCTGGCGCCAGAAGCAGGCTTCATGTCCGTCGTCAACCACTATTGGCCAGGCTTCTGGGACCCGGGCCTCGATGGCACGGCCGCGATGGCATCGATCATCGCCGCTTTCTCCTGGAAATATATCGGCTACAGCTTCATCTTCTTCCTCGCGGCCTTCCAGAGCATTCCCCGCTCTCAGATCGAGGCGGCTGCCATGGACGGCTCCGGCGTGCTTCGTCGCTTCTGGGATATCCAGCTCCCATTGATCACACCGACGATCTTCTTCTTGCTGGTCATCAACATCACCGAGAGCTTCCAGGATTCCTACGGCGTGGTCGACATTATGACCTCCGGTGGCCCGCACAACTCAACCAATCTCATGGTCTACAAAATCGTTTTCGACGGCTTCAAAGGCCTCGATTACTCAGGTGCGGCGGCGCAGAGCATTGTCCTGATGTTGCTGATCATCGTGCTTACCGTCTTCCAGTTCCGCTTCATCGAGAAGCGCGTGCATTACCGTTGAGGCCGACATGATCGAGCGCACACCCATTCTTAATTTCTTCACGCACCTGATCCTGTTCATCGGCTTCGTAGTCGCGGTGGGGCCCTTGGCCATCGTTGCCATCGCCGCGTCCCACAATCTCGCCGACGTCAACAAAGTGCCGATGTCACTGGTCCCCGGCTCAGACTTCTGGGCCAACATGCAAACAGCCTGGACGACTGCCAATCTCGGCCCCAAGCTGCTGAACAGTTTCATTTTCGCTGGGGGTGTCGCGATAGGAAAGGTGTTCATTTCGGCGATCACCGCCTTTTCGCTGGTCTATTTTCGCTATCCGGGCCGCCATTTCATTTTCTGGCTGATCTTCATAACGCTAATGCTGCCGCTCGAAGTGCGTATCGTGCCGACCTACGCAGTCGCGGCGAACGTCCTATCGCCCTTTCAAGGGCTTCTCGACATCACCGGCGTCATCTGGCTCATTCAAAAACTCACAGGCATCGAGGTCTCGCTGAATCTCGGCCTGCTCAACTCCTACCCTGGTCTGATCTTGCCATCGATCGCGACGGCGACGGGCACGTTCCTGTATCGCCAGTTCTTCCTGACGATACCGGATGAGCTGACGGAGGCCGCTCGCATGGACGGCGCTGGAGCGCTGCGTTTCTTCATCGACGTCCTCATACCGTTGTCGCGCACAAACATGGCCGCGCTCGGCACTATCATGTTCCTATGGGCCTGGAACCAGTATCTGTGGCCGTTGCTGGTCACAACAGATCCGGCATATATGACTGCTGTGATCGAGCTCAAATCGCTCATCCCGAACGTCGGTGGCCTTCCGGAGTGGCATATCGCCATGGCCGGTACGCTGATCATCATGATCCCACCGCTTGCCATCGTCGTGCTGATGCAGCGTTGGGTGGTTCGCGGCGTGATCGCCACCGAGAAGTGACCTTGCTAACCTGCCGCGCGGCATTTGTGAGCGCGGCAGTTTTTTAACGAGAGCATATCGATCTGCATCGTGCAGTAACATCCCGAGCTAGACCGAGCCTTCTCTCCTCTTTGTAACAGATCAAAACCCATGATGCATCGACTTGGCTCCCGTCCGATGCCTTGCAATGCCTGCTTTCGTGTCATTGCCCGCAATCGCCGCCGGCTGACATTCCACGGGATATCCGCTCGTGAGCGGTCTCTGCCATCGGCAAGCTCCGTCGACCTACACAAATAAAAAGCCCGGAAGTCGGGAAAACTTCCGGGCTCAACTACTGAAAATTTATGTTTGAAATCAGCTCGCCAGCACTTTGAGCGGCGTGACGGAGGCAACGGCGTCTAGCCGCAGCCCGGTATCCTGGGCAAATAGATGCGTGTGCTGCTGCGGCAGTTCCAGCGCGACCGACTGACCGGTCTGGCCCGTCGTATGATCGGCAACGGCGACGGCGAAGCTCGAACCGTTGATATCGCAATGGATGACGCGGCCGGCACCGAGTTCTTCGACGAAATCGACCGTTGCCGGGATAGCACCGGGCGTGCCGGCAGGAACGAGGCGTGCATGTTCCGGCCGGATGCCGAGGGCGACCGGCTGGCCGGCATGGCGCTTGCCGATGTTGGCGTCGATGGCGATCGGAATGCCGTCGAAGATGAATTGCTCGCCATTGGCCGCGAAGGTGCCTTCGAGGAAATTCATGGCCGGAGAGCCGATGAAGGAACCGACGAAACGGGTGCGCGGCGTGTTGTAGACCTCGAGCGGCGTGCCGACCTGCTCGACATTGCCCTTGTACATGACGACGAGCTTGTCGGCGAGCGTCATGGCTTCGACCTGATCATGCGTCACGAAGACCGATGTTGCCGACAGGCGCTTGTGCAGCCGGCGGATTTCGACGCGCATCTGCACGCGCAGCTTGGCATCGAGATTGGAAAGCGGTTCGTCGAAGAGAAAGACCTTCGGCTCGCGGATGATGGCACGGCCCATGGCGACGCGCTGGCGCTGACCGCCGGAGAGTTCGGCCGGCTTGCGGGCGAGGAAATCCTCGAGGCCGACGATCTTGGCGGTTTCCTTGATGCGGCGATCACGCTCTGCGCGCGGCACGCCGGCAACCTTGAGCGCATAGCCCATGTTGGCGGCGACATCCATGTGCGGATAGAGCGCGTAATTCTGGAAGACCATGGCGCAGCCGCGCTCACGCGGCTCGAGCTTGTTGACAACCTTGCCGTCAATAATGATCTCGCCCGAGGTGATGTCCTCAAGGCCGGCGATCATGCGCAGCAGCGTGGACTTGCCACAGCCGGAAGGTCCGAGGATGACGACAAATTCGCCCGATCGGAAATTCAGGTCGACGCCATGAACGACCGGGTTGCGTCCATAGGCCTTGCGAACTTGTTCGATGCGGATTTCCGCCATTTTAATCTTCCCCGCCTGTCCATTCTCGGCACGTCAATCGGGTGGACTGCTAGCGAATTTGCATTACAGAACAGTGACAAGCATTCCTTATATCATAAGCGGCATCCAGTTTTCCTTACGAGAGTTGCGTGTGGCATCCGCTTATGTAACGCGCGGTAGTGGAACCATTTGACGGCTGGCACCGTATAAGGGTTTTCGCCTTTATAAGACATGCGAGACACAACAGAGGATGGGCGATCGGCCAGGACCATGACGACACCGACAAAAGAGCCGAGCCCCGTTCTCCTATGGTTTCGCAAGGATCTCCGCCTCGACGACAACCACGCGTTACAGGCGGCGGCAACTTCAGGCCGCGCGGTAATTCCCGTCTATATTCGCGAGCCGGGCGTGACGGAGCGCGGGCCGCTTGGCGGAGCGCAGGAATGGTGGCTACATCATTCGCTCGCCGCCCTGCAAACCGCCCTCGATGGCCTCGGGAGCAGGCTTATCCTCCGCCAGGGCAATGCGCTGACGGTGCTCGAAAAACTTATTGAGGAAACCAAGGCTGAGGCCGTCGTCTGGAACCGTCGATACGACCCGGCCGGGATCGACGTGGACACCCAAATCAAGAAGGCGTTGCGGAGCAAGGGTATCGAGGCCAACAGCTTTGCCGGCCAGCTGCTGCATGAACCGACACGCCTGCGCACGGGCGCAGGCGACCATTACAAGACTTACACGCCCTTCTGGCGCGCATTCGAGCAATCCGGCGAACCGCCGTTTCCGATAGAAGCGCCGGCAAAGCTCCTCGCACCCGGCCGCTGGCCGCAATCGGACACGCTCGCCTCTTGGTCAATGCTGCCCACCAAGCCGAACTGGGCATCAGAATTTACGGACATGTGGAAGCCGGGCGAAGCCGCGGCGCAAGAGAAGGTGAAGGACTTCATCGATGGCGCCATCGATGATTATGCGGTCGGCCGCGATTTTCCGGACAGACCGGCAACCTCCCTGCTCTCGCCGCATCTGGCGCTCGGAGAGATTTCGCCTGCCCGTATCTGGCATGCGACGCGCCGACTGGCCGACAATATCGCCAAGGACAACGTCGTCCGCTTCCGCAAGGAGCTGGTCTGGCGCGAATTCTGCTATCATCAGCTCTTTCATTTCCCGAAGCTCAGGACAGAAAACTGGAACGATCGCTACGATGATTTTCCCTGGCTATCCGATACCAAGCTGCTCACAAGCTGGCAGCGCGGGCAAACCGGTTATCCGATCGTCGATGCCGGCATGCGGCAGCTATGGCGCCATGGCTGGATGCATAATCGCGTCCGCATGATCACGGCTTCCTTCCTGATCAAGGATCTGCTGATCGACTGGCGTAACGGGGAAGCCTGGTTTCGCGATACGCTCGTCGATGCCGATCCGGCCGCCAATGCGGCAAACTGGCAATGGGTTGCGGGCTCCGGCGCCGATGCCTCGCCATTCTTCCGCATCTTCAATCCGGTGTTGCAGGGAGAGAAATTCGATCCGGATGGCGGCTATGTCAGGACCTTCGTGCCGGAGCTCTCCAAGCTCGACAGCAAATATATCCATCGGCCGCTCGAGGCGCCTGATGACGTGCTCAAGCGTGCGGGCATAGAACTCGGCAAACACTATCCTCGGCCGATCGTCGATCATGCCATGGCGCGGCAGCGCGCACTCGCTGCACACGCATCGCTTAAAGATGGCAGATAGGCGCTATTCGGCCGGATGCGCGGTTATGTGCGGCCCTACCGATCTGCGCTTGCTGCCGCTCCCGAGAAAATACCTGAGCGCCTTGAAATAGAGGCCGTAGGGCAGCAACTTCAACAGTTTTGCCCGATAGACCAGGCTCTTCGGGAAACTGATGTCGAAGGATGGGGATTTCAATCCGGCAGCGATCGCATCAGCCGCCTGCTGTGCCGACACGATATCAGGCATCACGACCTTGTTCTGTGCCGTCAATGGCGTGTCGACATAGCCTGGAGTTATGAGCTGGATGTGGATGCCCATGCGGTCGAGCTCGAAGTTCAGGCTTTCGGCCATGTTGATCAATGCAGCCTTGCTGGCCCCATAGGCCGCACCGCCGGGCAGACCGCCATAACCGGCCACGGAGGATACGAGGGCAACCTGGCCATATCCCCGAGCCCGCATATGCCGCACCGCCGGAACGAGACAATTGACGACACCGTGAAGATTGACGGCAAAGCTGCGCTCGAAGACTTCGTGATTGAGATCTTCGCCCCGCGCGGGCAGATAGATGCCGGCGTTCAAAACCGCCAAGGCAATAGGGCCGTGCTGATATTCGATCGCGGCGACAGTGTGCTCCATATCCTCCGTGTCGGATACATCGCCATCGAGCACGACGATGCTGCCGGCAAGCGCGCTGGCCTCTGCCTGCAGCGCCAGAAGCTTATCGTGGCTGCGAGCCGTAACGGCAACCTTATATCCCTCTTCAGCCAGTTTCAGCGCAAGCGCGCGGCCGATACCGGAACTGGCGCCGGTGATCCAGACCACTCCATGTTCAGGACGTGCGATGAACGGGCTCATGGCTCTTCTCCTTGGCTGGCGGCCGCCTACATCAAACGCTTTCAACAGCGACCGTCGTTGCATTTTAGAAATAGCGTATCATTGTGGCCGCTTTCGGCCAGACTGACGGCTTCATCGGGAAAACAATGTCACCAATTGGAGACTGCGGGCTTGGATGAAAGAGAGAGGCCAAGAGACCCGCCAAGTCGAATTTTGCGAGGCAAAGGAGTAGCAAGGAACAGAATTTCTTGCCTATGCCGCCTTGTGAAGGGAAAAGACCGTTCTTACAGTAGTTGCGAACAGAAGGCAGATTCCGATGACCGTCCATCCCTCCGTCCTAGAAGCAATTGGCAATACGCCGTTGATCAAGCTCAAGGGCGCCTCAGAGGCGACGGGCTCGACCATTCTCGGCAAGGCCGAATTCCTGAATCCCGGTCAATCGGTGAAGGATCGCGCCGCGCTCTACATTATTCGCGATGCCGAGAAAAAGGGGCTACTGAGGCCGGGCGGCGTCATCGTCGAGGGTACGGCCGGCAATACCGGTATCGGTCTGACGCTGGTTGCCAAGGCACTCGGCTACCGTACCGTCATCGTTATTCCTGAGACACAGAGCCAGGAAAAGAAGGATGCGCTGAAGCTGCTCGGCGCCGAATTGGTTGAGGTTCCCGCCGTTCCCTACAAGAACCCGAACAACTACGTGAAGGTCTCGGGACGGCTCGCCGAACAGCTCGCAAAGACCGAGCCGAACGGCGCGATCTGGGCCAACCAGTTCGACAATGTCGCCAACCGTCAGGCCCATATCGAGACGACCGCCAAGGAAATCTGGGCCGACACCAACGGCAAGATTGACGGATTCATCTGCTCGGTCGGCTCCGGCGGCACGCTCGCGGGCGTCGCCATGGGGCTGCATGCCTTCAACAAGGACATCAAGATCGGCATTGCCGACCCGGAAGGTGCCGCGCTCTATGAATTCTACAAGAATGGCGAGCTGAAATCCTCTGGCTCCTCGATCACCGAAGGCATCGGCCAGGGCCGCATTACGGCGAACCTGGAAGGTTTCACGCCCGATTTCGCCTATCAGGTTACCGATGCCGAGGCACTTCCCTATGTCTTCGATCTGGTTGAACACGAGGGCCTGTGCCTCGGCGGCTCTACGGCCATCAATATTGCCGGCGCGGTTCGTCTCGCCAAGGATCTTGGTCCCGGACATACGATCGTGACCATCCTATGCGATTACGGCAATCGCTATCAGTCCAAGCTCTTCAATCCCGACTTCCTGAAGTCGAAGGGTTTGCCGCTGCCAAGCTATTTGGAAAAACGGGCTGAAATCGCCGCCCCATACGAAACAACAGCGTGATCATATGACCGTCCATGCCCTTTATCGTGACGATTTCTATCTCTCGACTGCGGAAGCCGTCGTCACCGCGATCCACGAAGATGGGGGCATCGAGCTCGATCAGACCTGCTTCTACGCCACCTCGGGCGGTCAGCCGGGCGATACAGGTTTCCTGGAGCGCGGCGACGGCTCTAGGATCATGCTCGGTCAAACGAAGCATGGGCCGATCAAGGACATCATCATCCATGTTCCACTCGAAAATCAGCCCTTGCCCATCGTCGGCGAAAAGCTGGTGCTGCACATCGACTGGGCGCGGCGCTATAAGCTGATGCGCATGCATACGGCCTGCCATCTTCTTTCGGTGGTCTGCCCCTATCCGATCACGGGCGCGGCAGTCGGCGAAGATGAAAGCCGCGTCGATTTCGACATGAGCGAGACGATCGACAAGGATGAAGTAACGGCGAAATTGATGGCGCTCGTCAACGAAAACCATCCGGTTTTCGTCCGCTGGATCACGGATGAAGAACTGATTGCCAATCCCGGCATCGTCAAATCCAAGAATGTGCGCCCGCCAATGGGCCTCGGTCGTGTCAGCCTTGTCTGTATCGGCGAGGATTCGGCCATCGACAGCCAGCCTTGCGGCGGCACGCATGTGTCGGAAACGCAGGAGGTCGGCGCGATCCACATCGCCAAGATCGAGAAGAAGGGCAAGGAAAACCGCCGCTTCCGCATTCGCTTCGGCGCGCCGACCGACGAGAATTGACCGGGCAAGCGCCTATATCTCGATATCAAGACCAATAAACCATAGCAGGGAGTGATCATCATGGCAGCGGACAAGAGCCGTTTCGTCGTATCCGCCGACTGGCTGCAGGGCGAGCTGGGTGCCAAGGACCTGCGCATCCTCGACGCGTCCTTCTATCTGCCGGCCCAGAAGCGCGATGCCGATGCCGAATATGCCAGCGGCCATATTCCCGGCGCCGTCCGCTTCGACCAGGACAAGATCGCAGATCATTCGACCAACCTGCCGCATATGGTCCCCTCGCCCGAATTCTTCGCGTCCGAAGTCAGCAAGCTCGGCATCAGCGAGAGCGATCGGATCGTGGTTTATGATGGCCCGGGCCTGTTTGCTTCGCCGCGCGTCTGGTGGCTGTTCCACATCGTCATGGGTGCGCCGAATGTTTTCGTGCTCGACGGCGGTCTGGATGGTTGGAAGGCCGAAGGGCGGCCGCTGGAGACGACGACGCCCAGCTTGGCGCCGGCAACGTTCAAGCCTAAGTTCAACGGCAGCCGCGTCGTCTCGTTTGAAGAGATGCGAGAAATCGTCGACAGCCATTCCGTGCAAATCGCAGATGCCCGCAGTGGCGGCCGTTTCGCAGCGACCGAGCCAGAGCCGCGCGAAGGCATGCGCTCGGGCCATATGCCGGGCGCGAGAAGTCTGCCATCCGGCGTCTTTGCTACGAATGGCAAGTTCAAGTCGCTACCGGAATTGAGGGAAACCATCGAGAAGGCCGGCATCGATCTCGACAAGCCTGTGGTGACGACCTGTGGGTCCGGCATTACCGCCGCCATCATCACGCTGGCGCTCGAATCCCTCGGCCACGGCAACAATAAGCTCTATGACGGCTCCTGGTCGGAATGGGGCAGCCGGGCGGATACGCCCATCGTCACCGGTCAAGATTGAGCATCATAGCCGTGAAGACGCCCTCCTCCATCAAGGTTCATATCACGCGCCTGGAAATGACCGCGCCGCCCAAGACAAGTTTGCCGGTGCCGGTCAATATCCAGACTGCGATCATGCGGGCGCCCGGCATTCCGCTGCCCTTCTATCGCTATCTCTACCGACAGGTGGGTGCGCGCTGGCACTGGGTAGAGCGTCTGCGCCTCTCCGACGAGCAATTGGCCGCTATTCTTCACGACCCGCGCAACGATATCAGCGTGCTTTACGTCAATGGCGCGCCGGGTGGATTCTTCGAATATTTCCGCCAGGACGAGGAAACGATCGAGCTCAGCCATTTCGGCCTCATCGAACACGCACTCGGCCTCGGTATCGGCAAATGGTTCCTGCTGCAATCGCTCTACGCCATATGGACGCTGAACCCGCAACGGATCATCACGACCACGAACAATCTCGATCATCCCAGGGCGCTGCAGCTCTATCAGATGTTCGGCTTCTCACCGATTTCGACCGGCGAAGGCATCGTCCGGCCGCTGAGTGACAAGGAACTGCTTGAGCTCGCCAAGAAGAGCTAAGGGTTAGCTTTCGGCAGGAATCGGGTGGTTTCGCTTCTTGTTCGGGCGCATCACATGGCAAGTCTCGAAAGGAGCCTTGCCATGCCTTCCATCGCCTTTGCAGCCATGCCCACCTCCGATGCCGAAGTTCTGTGGAACGGCGGCGTCGATGCCTATGGTCACCGGCCGGAGACCATGATTTCCGATGGCCCCGGCCATCCCTGCCGCCACTGCCTGCGCAATATCGATGCCGGCGAGGAGCTGCTCGTCTTCGCCTATCGCCCCTTCCCGGAATTGCAGCCCTATGCGGAGACGGGACCTATCTTCCTGCACAAGACGCCATGTCAGCGCTACGAAGCAGAAGAAATCCTGCCGCCGGTGCTGACGACCAGCAAGGATTTCATCGTGCGTGGTTATGGCAAGAACGACCGCATCGTCTATGGGACCGGTGCTGTGACGCCGACCGGCGATATCCCAGCCTATGCAGCTTCGCTGCTTGAGCGGCCCGACATAGCCTATGTCCATGTCCGCTCGGCCCGCAACAATTGCTACCAGTGCCGGATCGATAAAATGGGAGCGCCGGCATACGCGGATGCCGGCGCCTCCATCTGACGTGCACGCGTTGGGCTTTACGCGACGTTCAGAATGCTTTCGGGTGCAACGGCTTCATAGCCGAGCGCCTCGGCCACTGGCCGGTTGGTGATGCGGCCCTTGTGGACATTGAGGCCATTGCGGAGGTGCTTGTCTTCCGCGATGGCGCGCAGGCCACGATCGGCCAAGGCGAGACCGTGATAGATCGTGGCGTTGTTGAGCGCATGGGCCGAGGTGACGGGAACGGCACCCGGCATATTGGCGACGCAATAGTGTACGACGCCTTCCACCACATAGGTCGGATCGGAATGCGTCGTCGCATGCGAGGTTTCGAAACAGCCGCCCTGGTCGATGGCGACATCGACGATAACAGAATCCTTCTTCATGCCTGAGAGCATTTCGCGCGTCACCAGCTTCGGCGCGGCGGCACCGGGGATCAACACGGCACCGATGACAAGATCGGCGGAAAAGACCTCTTCCTCCAGCGCCTGGATGCTGGAATAACGGGTATGGACGCGGCCGTTGAAGATATCGTCAAGCTGGCGCAGGCGCGGCAACGAGCGATCGAGAATGCTGACATCGGCGCCGAGGCCGGCTGCCATCTTGGCCGCATGCAGACCGACGACGCCGCCGCCGATAATCGCGACCTTTGCCGGCAGCACGCCGGGCACGCCGCCGAGCAGGATGCCGAGGCCGCCATTGGCCTTCTGCAGAGCGGTTGCACCCGCCTGGATCGACAGGCGGCCGGCGACTTCGGACATCGGCGCAAGCAGCGGCAGGCCGCCGCGCTCGTCGGTCACGGTCTCGTAGGCGATAGCGGTCACGCCCGAGGCGAGCAAGCCCTTGGTCTGTTCCGGATCAGGGGCCAGATGCAGATAGGTGTAAAGAAGCTGGCCTTCGCGGAGCTGTGCCCATTCCGAGGGCTGCGGCTCCTTGACCTTCACGATCATGTCGCACTTCTCGAAAATATCCTTGGCGCTTGCGGCGATCTTGGCGCCGGCAGCCGCATAGGCGTGGTCATCGGCACCGATGCCGGCACCGGCCTTTGTCTCGACCCAGACTTCGTGGCCATGGGCGACATATTCGCGAACGGATGCCGGCGTCAGCCCGACGCGGTACTCGTGGTTCTTGATTTCCTTGGGGCAGCCAACGCGCATTTCATTCCTCCTCGAATGCTTTTGCGTCTTTCATTTTCTCCAAGGGAAATCAGACCACCTCCGCCCCGCAATGTCCTTGCAAAGACGATTTGCGCTGCAGTCATTTTTCGTGATTTATTGCGCAATTAGGAATTTCTTCGAAAGATTTTCGAATGTCCGACCTCGATGCCATCGATCATTCGATTCTGCGGATGCTGCAGCAGAACGCCAGGATCACCAATGCGGAACTGGCCGAGAAGGTCGGTCTTTCACCCTCCGCCTGTTCGCGGCGGCTCGATATCCTGGAAAAGAGCGGCGTCATCGACGGCTATCACGCGCATCTCTCGCACAAGGCGCTGGATTACAAGATGATCGCCTTCGTGCACATCTCTCTATCCGGCCAGTTCGCAAAGACGCTTTCGGAATTCGAGACCGCGGTGAAGCGCTGCCCCAACGTGCTCTCCTGCTACCTCATGTCGGGCGAATATGATTACATATTGCGGGTCGCCGCGCGCGACCTCGAGGACTATGAGCGCATCCATCGCGACTGGCTCTCCGCCCTGCCCCATGTCGTGAAGATCAATTCCAGCTTTGCATTGCGCGAGATCATCGACCGGCCGAATGTTGGCCTGTGATCTTCGTCAGCACATATCCAGCAGCAATGCGCGATGATCGGACACTTCTGGCTCCGCGACAGGATCGAAACGGATGACCTCGACATTCGACGTCACGAGCATGTAGTCGGCAAAACGCGGCTGCTTCTTGTAATGCGAGGTGCGCGTGTCGTCATGTCCCCGCGAAGTGACGAGGTCGACAAGCCCCAGGCTGCCGAGGATCTCGAAGGTCTCGCTATCCGGCAGCACGTTGAAGTCACCGCAAACCACCAGCCGATCGCCCTCTTGCCGAACCTGGCGAATGATCTCAACCAGCGCTTGCGCCTGATGGCGCCGGGCCGGCGTATCGCCCTTGCCTTCCAGATCCCGAAGGCCATGCATATGAGCAATGGTGACGGGATAGCCGCGCTCATAGTCGAAAAGGCGGATGCAATGAGCATTGCGGGAGCGCGGATGCGGTCCGTAGCCATCGGCCGAGAATTCGCCGTGGACGAAGCCGGCTGCCTGGCCGATGATCGGATAGGTTCTGCGCACGAAAGTTGCCAGTCCGAACTCAGAGTCCAATCGCACGTCACCGTCGAAGAGATCGCCTCGCGCGACGGGGAGGAAGAAGGCATCATAAGCCGGCAAAGCAGCTTTCAGCTCCTCGAAGAGATTGGCGCGCTGCGGGAGCTCGATCCCGTGATCGCGATAAACCAGCCATTCGGATTTTGCGTCGTGCGTGCGGACCACTTCCTGCAGGCACAGAACATCCGTCTCGACATCGACGAGATAGGGCATCAACGGCTCATGCAGCCGGCCACCCCATGCATTCAAAGAAACGATACGCATATCCCGCACCTCTCATAGTCACATGGCCGATCGCAGCGGCCATCTCGATGCGGTACCGATTCGGGACGCCCGGCTACAATTTTAGCGATTATGCTAAACATCCCGCAAGGCACATCTGATATCCAAACCGAGAAAAGACGGATGAGCCGGGATAACATCATGCAGTTCTCTTCGAAATCTCCCGTTCAGGGCAATCTGAAAATAAAGACACGCGGCTCGCCGCGCCATCATGCGCGGCTCACGGGCCAGGTTCGATATTTCACCAAGCTTGTCGCCGGCCGCGTCGTCGATATTTCGACAAGCGGCATCGCGCTCGATCTGCAGGCGCCGCTCTATGCAGCGGCGGGCAGCAAGGTTCGCGTCGAATGCGACGATATCGGCCTGCTGGATGGTTTCGTGCGCTGGGCTCATAACGGCCGTATCGGCATCGAGTTCGATCGCTCGTCCAATGCCTCGGCCAAGGTCGCGTCCTATTTCCGCTTTTTCCACAAGGACATAAAGCCGGTTCTCAAGCGCTGATCGAATGTCGGCGCAAGCCGGCTACGATCCACAATAAGCCTGTCACATTCCTGGTGCACACCTTCAAAAATCGTCCTAATCTCGCTCGCCCGAGAGATGATCGACGGACCATAGCCCCATCGTTGAAGGAGTGCCTTATGTCTTCCATTCTGGATTTGCCCAGCATGTCGCGCCGTTCCCTGCTGCAAGGCCTCAGCGCCACGGCGGCGCTGATCGTGCTGCATCCTTTCGCAGCCCGCGCTGCGAGCAATCAGGCGCATCTGCGCCTCATGGAAACGACCGACATTCACGTCAACGTCTTCCCCTATGACTACTATGCCGACAAGCCGAACGACACGATGGGCCTGACGCGTACCGCAACGATCATCGACAATATCCGCGCCGAGGCCACAAACTCGCTCCTGATAGACAATGGTGACGTGCTGCAAGGCAATCCGATGGGCGATTACATGGCCTATCAGCACGGCATGAAGGATGGCGACGTCCATCCGGTCATCAAGGCGATGAACACGCTCGGCTACTCTGTGGGCACGCTCGGCAACCATGAATTCAACTATGGCCTCGATTTCATGTTCAAGGTCTTGGCCGGCGCGAATTTCCCGTTCGTCTGCGCCAATTTAACCAAGGGCCAGCTGGCCTCCGATCCGACCAAGGACGACCTGTTCTTCAAGCCCTATCTGATCCTTGAAAAGAAGATCAAAGACGGCGCCGGCAATGAAAGCCCGATCAAGATCGGCTTCATCGGCTTCGTGCCGCCGCAGATCATGCTCTGGGACATCAAGAACCTCGAAGGCAAGGCGCAGACCCGCGATATCGTCGAAGCCGCCAAGGCCTGGGTTCCGGTCATGAAGGCCGAAGGCGCCGATATCATCATCGCCCTCTCCCATTCCGGCATCGACGGCAGCGGCCCGACCGAGAAGATGGAAAACGCTTCGCTTTACGTCGCTGCGGTCGACGGCATCGATGCCGTCTTCACTGGCCACCAGCATCTTGTCTTCCCCGGCCCGAAGACCTGGGATGGCATCAAGGACGCCGATCCGGTCAAGGGAACGCTGCACGGCAAGCCTGCCGTCATGGCCGGCTTCTGGGGCTCGCATCTCGGCCTCATCGACCTGCTGCTCGAAAAGGATGGCAAGAGCTGGAAGATCGTCGACTTCACCTCCGAAGCACGCCCGATCTACCATCGCGACGACAAGAAGAAGGTCATCGCTGACGTCACCGACAAGAAGGAAGTCGTCGAAGCCGCCAAGGCCGAGCATGAGGCGACGCTGACCTATGTCCGCACGCCCGTCGGCAAGACGTCTGCGCCGCTCTATTCCTACTTCGCGCTGGTCGCCGACGATCCCTCTGTGCAGATCGTCAGCCAGGCGCAGATCTGGTACATCAAGAACATACTGAAGGAGACGCAGTACAAGGACCTGCCGGTTCTTTCGGCTGCAGCACCCTTCAAATGCGGCGGGCGCAACGGCGCCGACTATTATACGGACGTCCCCGCGGGCAATATCGCCATCAAGAACGTCGCCGACCTCTATCTCTATCCGAACACCGTCCAGGCCGTTGTTATCAACGGCGCGCAGGTCAAGAACTGGCTGGAAATGTCGGCCGCCATGTTCAACCAGGTTCAGCCGGGTGCCAAGGATGCGGATCTGATCAACAGCAGCTTCCCGTCCTATAACTTCGACGTCATCGACGGCGTCACCTATCAGATCGACCTCTCGCAGCCGCGCCGATTCGGCGATGACGGCAAGGTTCTGAATGCCGACGCAAACCGCATTCAAAACCTGCAGTTCGACGGCAAGCCGATCGACCCCGCGCAGAAGTTCCTGGTCGTCACCAACAACTACCGCGCCGGCGGCGGCGGCAACTTCCCGGAAATCGCGGCTGACAAGGTGGTCTATCAGGCACCAGACACCAATCGCGACGTCATCGTGCGCTATGTCCACGAGCAGGGCACGATCAATCCGACCGCCGACGGCAACTGGACCTTCAAGCCGCTGCCGGGCACGACCGCACGGTTCCAGAGCTCGCCGAAGGCCAAGGATTTTCTCGATCAAGTCAAGAGCGTGAAGATCGAAGACGCCGGCGAAGGTGCCGACGGCTTCCGCAACTACCGGCTAGTGCTGTAAGCACGAACGCTATCGTCCTCTCCTCTCATTTGGGGAGAGGACTTTTTCACTCCGCCGCCAGACGCTTGTCTCCCGGATGGAACATCTCGACAGCGGACTTGAAGTCCTCCTGATTCGGGCATCGCGACAGACGATCACGGAAAGCTTCGATCATCCAGGCAGCCGCAGGGCCAGGGGGATTGTCCACCTTACGGATGGCATAGAGCGGATATTCACTCTGGTCGTAGGCATCGAGAGCCAAAGGCACCAGCCGTCCCTTCTGCAGATCCTCCATGATGAACGAGGCCGGCAGGCCGCCCCAGCCAAGACCACCGCGGATCAGCTGATGCTTGGTGGCGATATCGCTGAGATGCCAGATCTTGTAGGACAGGACGTTGAAATCCTTGCCATTGGTGAGATTTGACGCGTCGGTGACAACCAGTTGCACTTCTTCGCGCACATCGGCCAGCGTCAGCGGCCGCCCCAGCAGAGCGAGCGGATGCGTCGGAGCGGCAACCGGCATCATGAAGGAATGTCCGATGCGCTCGATAACCAGGGCATCATCCTGCTTCAACACCGAGCCGCCGATACCGATCGTCGACTTGCCGCTGGCAACCAGCTCCAGCATCGAACCGAGTTCGCCGGTGTCGAGGCGCAGGGAAACATAAGGGAAGCGATCGCGAAATTCCCGCAGCACATCGACCGTGGCATGCACCGGCACCATGACGCTGATGGCGACGGCCACCTCCGCCTCAAGGCCGCTCTTCAAGCCCTTCACGCGTGCGCGCATTACCTGCAGATCGGAAAGAATGCGGCGGGCATCCTCCAGCATTACCCTGCCCGCGTCCGTCAACTTCGGCTGGCGCGAGCCGGAGCGCTCGAACAGCGGCATTTCGAGCTGAGCCTCCAGATTGGCAATCGTGTAGCTGATGACCGACTGAGCGCGGTTGAGCATTCGTGAAGCGGCCGAGAAGCTGCCTGACTCGGCGACGGTCAGAAAGACCTGCAATTGGTCGAGGGTGGGATTGGGGAGCATCTGCCATCCATTCTATCGATAATTCCGATCCATATTATCACAGTTTTTCTCGATAGCACTGACGACTTATTTATGGAGGCGAACGTGATCGGACTCTCCCAGCCGATTTAGCAACTCATTGAAAAGGAAAACGGATATGTCCTCCATTCTGCTTCTGACCTCCAGCCCGCGTCCGGACTCGCTCTCCACGAAGATCGCCACCGAACTGGCCGAGAAGATCAAGGCCAACAACCCGGGTAAGACGCTCGTCAAGCGCGACCTCGCTGCCGACAACCTGCCGCATATCGATGGCCCCTTCACCGCCGCCATCCGCACGCCGGCCGACGCCCGCACGCCCGAGCAGCAGGAACTGGTCAAGGTTTCCGACGCACTCGTCGACGAGCTGCTGGCAGCCGACACGCTTGTTATCGGCACCGGCCTCATCAACTTCAATATCTATTCCTCGCTGAAGACCTGGATCGACAACATCGCTCGCGCCGGCCGCACCTTCACCTACACGGAAACCGGCCCGAAGGGTCTGGCGACCGGCAAGAAGGCCTACATCGTGCTCGCCTCCGGCGGCGTCTACTCCGAAGGCCCGGCTGCCCCGCTGAACCATGCCGTTCCCTACCTGAAGTCCGTACTTGGTTTCATCGGCATCACCGATGTCGAGACCGTTTACATCGAAGGCGTTGCCTTTGGTCCGGAAGCTGCCGAAAAGGCCGTCGGTGCCGCCCAGGCCCGCGCCTCTGAGCTGGCTCTCGCCGCTTAATCGACAGCATTATTTCGATAATGATGGGCGGCCGGCATCAGCCGGCCGCTTTGCTATTCCGCCTGTGGCAACTCCTTCACGAATGACCTCACGGTCTCCAGAATTTCATTGGAAAACGCCTCGTCATTCGCCACGCGCGCAAGGCCGAGGGCTCCGGTTATCAGGCAGGAGGCGATGATCGCCTTGCGCCTGGCTTCGGCTGTCTCCGGCTTCGGCATGCGCGCCGTCATGGCATCGAAATTCCTTCGCAGGCCATCCGTCGCGACGGTACGGACCGCATCGCTGCTGCGCGCCATATCCGCCGTCAGCGCGGCATAGGCGCAGCCCTCGCCGCAATGATCGCGGTGACGCTCGCTGAGATAGGTATCGACATAATCGTCGAGCGAGATGCTTTCGGGATCGATCCCCTTTTCCTCCTGCTGTCGCCGCCACGACCCGATCGCCGATTCCACGGCTTCCGCCACCAGTTCATCGCGCGAGGCGAAATGCTTGTAGAAGCCGCCTACGGTAAGCCCCGCCTCCTTCATGAGGTCGGCGACACCTATCCCCTCCAATCCCTCCTCACGCAAACGCTTGGCGGCGAGCGTCACGATGCGTTCGTGCGTCTTCTGCTTTTCCAATTGTGAGCGGCCCATCGAAAATCCTTTCGTACCCGGCTTGACAAAATGGATTACGATCATAATCCTTATAGATAACGATCATAATCCAGATCGTGACAAAAGCCAACAGGAGCTACGAGCATGCGTCTCAAGAACAAGGTTGTCGTCATCACTGGTGGAAACAGCGGCATTGGCCTCGCCACTGCCCGCCTCTTCCTCGCCGAAGGCGCGAAGGTCGCCATCACAGGTCGCAATCCCAAGACACTGGCTGCGGCGGCCGAACAGCTCGGCGGTGGCGTGCTGGCCTTGCAGGCCGACACCACCGATATCCCGGCCATGGAAAAGGCCTTTGCCGAGGCTGCGGAGAAACTTGGGAAATTTGATGTGGTCTTTGCCAATGCCGGTATTGCCGGGGATACGCCGCTCGGCAAAACGACGCTTGAGCAGTTTGAAACCATCGTTCGCGTCAATTTTACCGGCGTCTTCTTTACCGTGCAGGCCGCCTTGCCATATCTGAACGACGGCGGTTCCGTGATCCTGAACGGCTCCGTCCATGCCGTTCTCGGCATTCCCGGCGCTTCGGCCTATGCCGGCACGAAGGGCGCCGTTCGCGCCATGACGCGCAATCTCGCTTCCGAACTGGCGCCCCGCGGCATCCGCGTCAACCAGGTCACACCGGGCGCCACCAAGACCCCGATTTGGGAACCCCGCGCCAGCACGCCGGAGGCTCTGGATGCGCTACAAGCCCGCTTTGGCAGCCTCAGCCCGCTCGGCCGCATGAGCGAAGCGGATGAAATCGCCAAGGCAGCGCTCTATTTCGCCTCCGATGATTCCGCCAACGTGACGGCCATTGAGATCACGGTCGACGGCGGCGCGATCAACGCTCCGTCCGGCGCGAAGATATTCCGCGCGGCTTGAAGCCTGCGAATTATCAGCCATCAATTGTCAATGAGTGTTATGGGCCGCCAAAGCAGATGCAGAGGCGGCCCTTGCATCTGACGCATGTTAAAGGAGTTTGGCTGCTTCAGACCTGGCGAACCTTTTCGCCGTCGCCAAAGAGACCGGCGCCGTTCTGGTCGATGATCTGCTGCCCCTTGCGGAAGGTCGATTCCACCGCGTCATCCGACGAGGTGAAGACATCGGCGCGGATGAAATTGCGCACCAGGATCTCGCCGTTCACATCCTTTTCGATCCGGCCCATCAGGCGGAACTGGTTGCCCTCGCGCTGCGGCGTTGCATAGATCGTGCAGCCGGCATGTACCTGAGGTTCGACGCTAACAGTCGGGCCGCCGGATTTTTCAGTGCCAGCCTGCGATGCGCCACCGGTGAAAATCGAAAGGATATTTGAAAAGAACGAAGCCATGGATCGCCTTTAGCATGAAGGTTGCAAGGTCGCAAAGTCAAATGATCAGGTTTGCCAGGATCTCGTTTTCGGTGATGTCCTCGTAGCCCATGCCTGAACTTTCAAAATTGGCGATAAGCTGCTTGAAATTATCCGGATTTTTCGTCTCGATACCGATCAGGATGGAGCCGAAATTGCGGGCGCTCTTCTTCAGATATTCGAAGCGGGCGATGTCGTCTTCCGGGCCGAGCATGTTAAGGAAATCGCGAAGCGCGCCGGGGCGCTGCGCCAGGCGCAGGATGAAGTATTTCTTCAAGCCCGCATAGCGCATGGCGCGCTCCTTGACATCAGGCAAGCGCTCGAAATCGAAGTTGCCGCCGGAGACGACGGCAACGATGGTCTTGCCGCGGATGCTGTCGCGATCGAGCTTTTCCAGCGCCGTGATCGCCAGGGCGCCGGCTGGCTCCAGCACCACGCCTTCCACATTCAGCATATCGGTGATGGTGACGCAGATGGCGTTCTCCTCGATGAGCTTCACCTGCTCGGCCGCAAAGTCCTTCAGGGCCGCGAAATTCAGCTCGCCGATACGACCGACGGCAGCGCCATCGACGAAATTGTCGACCTTGGCGAGCGTGATCACCTTTCCAGCTTCGATGCTGCGGCGCAGACTCGGCGCTCCGGCCGGCTCTGCGAAGGTGAATGCCTCACGCGGGAGCTTATCGGCAAAATAGCCGGTGATCCCGGCAGCTAGGCCACCACCGCCGACGGGAAGAAGGACGTGATCGGGGATAACGCCATCAGGCAGCTGCTCGGCGATCTCGGCAGCGACCGTCGCCTGTCCCTCGATGATATCGGCATGATCGAAGGGAGGCACCATGACGCCGTCAATGCTCTCGACGTGATCGCGCGCGGCCTGATAGCATTGATCGAAGAAATCGCCGAAGAGCTTGATGGTGATGAACTCACCGCCGAAGATGCGGGTCTTGTCGATCTTCTGCTGCGGCGTCGTCACAGGCATGTAGACCACGCCGGGCACACCGAAATGGCGGCAGACGAAGGCGAAGCCCTGGGCGTGATTGCCGGCGGATGCGCAGACGAAGGTCTTTCCCGTACCACCCTCGGCAATCACCTTGCGAAAGAAATTGAAGGCGCCGCGGATCTTATAAGAGCGAACCGGTGTGAGATCCTCACGCTTCAGCCAGATGTCGGCGCCATAGCGCGCGGAAAGATGCTCGTTCTGCTGCAGCGGCGTTGCGGGAAAGAGGCCACGCATGGCCTCTGTGGCTTCGAGAACAGTCTGGTTGTCCACGGCTTGTCCGTCCTTCTTCAATCACCCCCGCTATGACACAGGAAAGATGAGCAAAGAAAGCCTCTTTATCGCGCTTTCGGTCCTGCAATGGCAAGATTGGCCGCACCGAACAAGTCATTAACCATTTATGCCCCTGACTGTCGAAACCCCTAAATCTGTGAATTGACAGCCAAGCTCCCCCTGCGTCCAATATGACACAGCCATCATGATGATGGTTAGAGGCCCGCCTTAAATCCGATCGTCGGCTACGGCGGGCTTCGCTTATCCATGCTGGCATTAACTTATACTTGCACATAGGATTGAGAATCGCGCGAAAGATGTGTATCCCAGTTTTGTTCAAGGGGAGAACATCGTCATGCGCCTTATGCGCCCAGCTATAATCGCTTTCACTCTTGCGGTGCTTGCTTCCTGCGCCTCGCAGGAAAAAAGCTTCGAGAAGAACATCCCCATTATGAAGGAAAGCCCGACGGCACGAGCGCAGGTCATCGACAAGTGCATGTCGCAGCGCCTGCCACCAGAAACGCTGGATGAAATCGCTTTCTACGTCAAATCTCAAAGAAGCGACGCAAAGCGGCTCTTTTGTCAGCGACTGATGAACGGTGTGGTATCGGGAAAGATCAGCTATGCCGATTTTAAGGCCATGTTCCAACAGAAGAAGGTGACACCGGCGCTTGTCAGCGTTCTCAAGGGTCGCTGAGCCGAGCATGTCAGGCTGACGCCGATCGGCTCCCTCCTGCAAAACAATCCTTGACTGAATCGCTCAAGTGCTTGATGGGGAAAGGCACGCGGACGTGGCGAAACTGGTAGACGCAAGGGACTTAAAATCCCTCGGCCTTTGGCTGTACGGGTTCGACCCCCGTCGTCCGCACCAAAAATCAAACTTCATCAAAATCCCAATGAAAAGAGGCGCAGCCTTCGCCGCGCCTCTCTCAATCGATATGCGGATTCAAATCAAGCCGTGAGCTTGGCAGCGATCTTGGCGACGTGTGCGCCCTGGAACTTTGCTGCTTCCAGTTCGATTTCGGATGGCTGGCGGGAGCCGTCGCCGTTGGTGATGGTGGAGGCGCCGTAGGGCGAACCGCCCTTGACTTCTTCTGTGCCCATCTGGCCCTGGAAGGCGTAAGGTAGCCCAACGACGGCCATGCCGTGGTGGAGAAGCGTCGGGATGAAGCCGAGGATGGTGGATTCCTGGCCGCCGTGCTGGGTCGCGGATGAGGTGAAGACCGAGCCGACCTTGCCGACGAGCTTGCCGCCGAACCACAGGCCGCCGGTCTGATCCCAGAAATTGCGCATCTGCGAGGCGACCGTGCCGAAGCGCGTACCGGCGCCGACGATGATGGCGTCATAGTCTGCCAGTTCATCCGGCGTTGCGATCGGAGCTTCCTGATCGAGTTTGAAATAAGAGGCCTTTGCGACTTCTTCCGGAACGAGTTCCGGCACGCGCTTGACGGTGACGTCGGCGCCGGTGGACTTTGCACCTTCTGCGACGGCATAGGCCATCTTCTCGATGTGACCGTAGGAAGAATAATAGAGAACCAGAACCTTAGCCATAAGAACGTCTCCCGTTTGTTGGACGCGTTGAATGTCGGGGAATGTTGTATCAGCGATGCGACAAGGGCGCAGCCCCCACGCTCAGAACGCACTGTTCAACCTGCGTAGACGCAATTTCATTTGCAATATTTGCCGGGACCTGCGGTCGAGTGAAAACGAGCGTTTGCAATCGCTGCAAACAGCGCTACCTATCTCGAACACTTTTGAACGCGCCGACTGCGCATTGTCCTGGATATCTTCATGTCGAACGAAATCATTGTCACAGCCGCCATGCTGGCCATCGGCGACGAACTGCTCTCCGGCCGGACGAAGGACAAGAATATCGGCCATCTTGCCGATGTGCTGCTGCTGGCCGGCATCGACCTGAAGGAAGTTCGCATCGTCGCCGATGATGAGGAGGCGATCGTTTCGGCGCTGAACGCCCTGCGCGCTCAGTATGATTACGTCTTCACCTCAGGCGGCATCGGCCCGACGCATGACGATATCACCGCCGATGCCGTCGCCAAGGCTTTTAGCGTGCCCTGCGAGCACGATGCCGAAGCCATGCGGATCATGGGCGAAATGTACGCACGGCGCGAGATGGAATTCACCGAGGCTCGCCAGCGCATGGCCCGGATGCCTGTGGGATCGAAGCATATCGCCAATCCGGTCTCGACTGCGCCCGGCTTCAACATCGGCAACGTCTACGTCATGGCCGGCGTGCCGCAGGTTTTTCAGGCGATGCTCGACAATGTCATACCGACGCTAAGGACTGGCGCAAAGGTGCTATCAACAGCGATTTCCTGCCCTTATGGCGAAGGTGAGATCGGCACGCCGCTCGGCCTTATCCAGAAGGCACATCCAGATACCAGCATTGGCTCCTACCCGCGTTATGTCGGCCAATTCTTCTCGACCGAGATCGTCGTCAGGGGCCGCTCGGCGGAATTGGTCGAAAGTGTCGCAGCGGAAGTACGCGCAATGATCGAAGCCATCCGACAGTCGAAAGCCAAGGAAAATCAGTCAGCTGAGGCCTGACCTTTAACGAAGGTGTGTACTTTCCAGGGAACTCTGAGACCATTCGGAGCATTATCTTGTAGCGGAATGCTGATATCATGATCCGATCCAACCCTTCCGCATGGGAGATCTCTTCATGTCCTACAAAACGATAGTGACCGTTCTCGACAATCCCGACAATACGCGCATCGCTGCCGCGTTTTCGGCGGCGCTCGCAAAGGAGCACGGCGCCCATATCGTCGGGCTTCATGCGGAAATCGTCTCGACCGTGCCGCTGGTGGCGCCGATGGAGATTCCGGACCCCGTTGCGGTTCAGGCGCTTCAGGATGTCGCCCATAATCAGGCGGTCGAAATCGAACGGGTGTTCCGCTCAAGGATGGAAGCCGCTGGTATCGACTATGAATGGCACAGCTTTGCCAGTACGGTCGGCTACGGCACCGAACCGCTGATCGAAAGTGCCCGCAGTGCCGATCTGCTGGTGGCCGTGCAGCCGGACCCGTCGAAATATGCCGATACCCAGGTCGATGTCGAAACCTTCCTGTTCGACAGCGGCCGGCCGGTCCTGTTGATCCCCTATATTCTCAAGGAGCCGAAGCCCGTCCGCCGCGTGCTGATCGCCTGGAACGGCTCCAAGGAAGTGGCCCGCGCCACCTTCGACGCCCTGCCCTTCCTCAAGGCTGCGGATTCGGTCGAGATCCTTTCCGTCAGCACGTCGGAAAAGGACCCTCATCCGTCCAAGGAGACCGGCGTCCGGATAGCCGCGGCGCTGACGCGCCACGGCGTGCGCGCCAAGTTCGAAACGGCAGCCTGCAGCGGCAAGTCGACGCCGTCGCAGGTCATCGAAAACCGCCTGGCGGATGACAGCATCGACCTGCTTGTTATGGGCGCCTATACGCATTCCTGGCTATGGCAGATGATCTTCGGTGGCACGACGCGCACTCTGCTGCAATCGATGACAGCAATGACGCTGCTGGCCCGCTGAGCGGCTGAAAGCTCAAATCCTGTGTCAACCGGTGCAAATGTGCATCGGTTGGCCGCTTCGCGGCTATTGCCTTTTGCCCGTAAATCCAGCAGAAAGCAGCGACCGATGACAGAATTCCCGCCAGGGAACCGTTCGCGCGGTCGAAGGGGCATGATCCCGAAAAGCCCAGGCTTTCCCGGATAAGATCCCGTTCAGGCAGATAGCAAGCGAATCGCGTTCCGGATTTGGTTCTTGGTCCGCGCCCGCCGCGGGGTCTGCTCAGGGTCACCGGCGCTGCCGGTGCGTCGTTATTCCATGCCCCGGAGCTTTCTGCCATGTCCCTGCCCGATAAAGCCTTTCCCGTATCCTGGGATCAGTTCCATCGCGATGCGCGCGCGCTTGCCTGGCGGCTTGCCGGCCTGAACCGTGAATTCAAGGCAATCGTCTGCATTACCCGCGGCGGCCTCGTGCCGGCTGCCATCATCTCTCGCGAGCTCAATATCCGGCTGATCGAGACGGTGTGTGTCGCTTCCTATCACGATTATTCCAGCCAGGGCGAAATGAACCTGCTCAAGGGCATCGCACCGGAACTATCGGTCAATGGCGGCGAAGGCGTCCTTGTCATCGACGATCTCACCGATACCGGCAAGACGGCTCTCGAAGTCCGCGCCATGCTGCCCAAGGCGCATTTCGCCTGCGTCTACGCCAAGCCGACCGGCGTTCCCACGATCGACACCTTCATCACCGAGGTTAGCCAGGACACCTGGATCTACTTCCCCTGGGACATGGGCTTCACCTATCAGGAGCCAATCGCCAAGGGCCATCGCGGCTGATCTCCCGCTGCCGGCACGCGAATCAGTCACGATTCATGCGCCGTCGCGAAATGTGATTCGAATAGTGGTAATAGAGGTGGGCGCTACGGCGCCCACTAGATTTAGTGGGCATCACAAAGGCGAGAAAGCGTGAGATTCAAGGCTTTCCGCGCGAATCATGATGCGCCACGGCATGAATTTGCGGCGCTGCCAATGGCATCGAGGTCACGGTCACAATTTTGTCGCTTTCGACACCGCCGGTGATGATACTTGCTGCACCAACGGTCGCGCGAAGGGCGAGCATCCCTCCTCAAGCTCTTGAATCTCTTAGCCTACTGGCATTTCCCCAGTTTCCACAGGCGAGCCCACAAGATATTGTGGTTAGCAATCCATTACAAACCACCCCTTGACGGAATCGGGTCTTTCAAAGTTAATGGACGACGTTGCGGCGGCGACTGGACCAGGCGGGGTTACGAGGACTGGTTCTCAATTCGAAATCGGATTTGGATTCAACGCGATTCACCTGTGCAGGTGGCCCGCCGTGAGGGTTTTTGTGTCGATCTCGAGCTGCCGAAAAAATACATGCGGGGACTGGCGGCAATAAGCTGTTAATACTATATTTAGTGTTTGCAGCCACCATCACCACAAGATACAGGAAAGACATCTCCGGGTGACACCTCCTGTCAAAGAGCGGATCGGAAGCTGGCTGCGCGTTGAATTCGCAATGCCGGAATGAGAATTTTTGCGCCCTGTTTTCATGCAGGCGCATACCAACGAATGAAGGATTGGGACCATGCGCATCGAACGTCGTTTTACGAAGGCCGGCCAGTCACCCTATGCGGACATCGAATTCCGCAAGGCGACGAGCGAGATCAAGAATCCTGACGGTTCGATCGTGTTCCGCCTCGAAAACATCGACGTACCCGCGCAGTTTTCGCAGGTCGCGGCCGACATTCTGGCGCAGAAATATTTCCGCAAGGCGGGCGTGCCTGCCAAGCTGAAGAAGGTCGAGGAAAACGACGTTCCTTCCTTCCTGTGGCGTTCCGTGCCCGACGATGCGGCCATGAAGGACCTGCCGAAGGATCAGCAGAGCGGTTCCGAAACCGATGCGCGCCAGGTCTTCGACCGCCTCGCCGGCACGTGGACCTACTGGGGCTGGAAAGGCGGCTACTTCTCGTCCGAAGAAGACGCCTCCGCTTTCCGTGACGAGCTTGCCTATATGCTCGCCACCCAGCGCGTCGCGCCGAACTCCCCGCAATGGTTCAACACCGGCATGCACTGGGCCTACGGCATCGACGGCCCCGGCCAGGGCCACTATTATGTCGACCCCTTCACCGGCAAGCTCACCAAGTCCAAGTCGGCTTATGAGCATCCGCAGCCGCATGCCTGCTTCATTCAGTCCGTCGAAGACGATCTCGTCAACGAAGGCGGCATCATGGATCTGTGGGTTCGCGAAGCCCGCCTCTTCAAGTATGGCTCCGGCACCGGCTCGAACTTCTCGATGTTGCGCGCCGAAGGTGAAAAGCTTTCCGGCGGCGGCCGTTCTTCCGGCCTCATGAGCTTCCTGAAGATCGGTGACCGCGCTGCCGGCGCTATCAAGTCGGGCGGCACGACCCGCCGCGCCGCCAAGATGGTGGTCGTCGACATCGACCATCCCGATATCGAGGACTACATCAACTGGAAGGTCAAGGAGGAGCAGAAGGTTGCCGCCCTTGTGACCGGCTCGAAGATCGTCGCCAAGCACCTGAAGGCGATCATGAAGGCGACGGTCAATTGCGAAGGCGACAATGACGATTGCTTCGACCCGGCCAAGAACCCTGCCCTGAAGCGCGAGATCCGTGCTGCCAAGAAGGATCAGGTTCCGGAAAACTACGTCCAGCGCGTCATCCAGTTCGCTCGCCAGGGCTACAAGGATCTCGAATTCAAGACCTACGACACGGACTGGGACTCGGAAGCCTACCTCACCGTATCCGGCCAGAACTCCAACAACTCCGTCTCGATCAAGGACGACTTCCTGCGTGCCGTCGAGAATGACGGCGATTGGAACCTGACCGCCCGCAAGGACGGCAAGGTCGTCAAGACGCTGAAGGCTCGCGACCTCTGGGAGTCCATCTCCTACGCCGCCTGGGCATCGGCCGATCCGGGTCTGCACTTCAACACGACGATGAACGACTGGCACACCAGCCCGGCTGCCGGCCCGATCCGCGCATCTAACCCGTGCTCGGAATACATGTTCCTCGACGACACGGCCTGCAACCTCGCTTCGCTGAACCTGATGACCTTCAAGGACGCAGCGACGAAGCGCATCAACATCGCCGACTACGAACATGCCGTCCGCCTCTGGACCGTCGTTCTCGAAATCTCTGTCATGATGGCGCAGTTCCCCTCGCGCCGCATCGCAGAACTTTCCTACGAATACCGCACGCTCGGCCTCGGCTACGCCAATATCGGCGGCCTGCTGATGTCGTCGGGCATTCCCTACGACTCGGACGAAGCCCGCGCCATCGCCGGCTCGCTGACGGCGATCATGACCGGCATCGCCTATGCGACCTCGGCCGAAATGGCGTCCGAACTCGGGACCTTCCCGATGTTCAAGCCGAACCGCGAAAACATGCTGCGCGTCATCCGTAACCATCGCCGCGCCGCTTACGGCGAGACTTCGGGCTATGAGAGCCTGTCGGTCAATCCGGTGGCGCTGATCCATTCCGACAATCCGGACCAGGATCTCGTCGCCCATGCCAAGGCGGCCTGGGACAAGGCGCTGGAACTCGGCGAAAAGCACGGCTACCGCAACGCGCAGGCAACCGTGATCGCGCCGACCGGCACGATCGGCCTCGTCATGGATTGCGACACGACCGGCATCGAGCCGGACTTCGCCCTGGTGAAGTTCAAGAAGCTCGCCGGCGGCGGCTACTTCAAGATCATCAACCGCGCCGTTCCGGAAGCCCTGCGCACGCTCGGCTATTCCGAAAGCCAGATCGCCGAAATCGAGGCCTATGCCGTCGGTCACGGCAACCTGAACCAGGCTCCGGCCATCAACCCATCGGCGCTGAAGGCCAAGGGCTTCACCGCCGAGAAGGTCGATGCCGTCAACGCTGCGTTGAAGAGCGCCTTTGACATCAAGTTCGTCTTCAACCAGTGGACGCTCGGCGCCGACTTCCTGAAGGGCACGCTGAAGGTGTCCGACGAGCAGATGGCCGATATGAGCTTCAACCTGCTTGAGCACCTCGGCTTCTCCAAGAAGGATATCGAAGCCGCCAACATCCATGTCTGCGGTGCGATGACGCTGGAAGGCGCTCCGTTCCTCAAGAACGAGCATCTGGCCGTCTTCGATTGCGCCAACCCCTGTGGCAAGATCGGCAAGCGTTATCTCTCGGTCGAGAGCCATATCCGCATGATGGCTGCAGCCCAGCCGTTCATCTCGGGTGCCATCTCCAAGACGATCAACATGCCGAACGAGGCAACCGTCGAGGATTGCAAGAATGCCTACATGCTCTCCTGGAAGCTCGGCTTGAAGGCCAACGCGCTCTATCGCGACGGCTCCAAGCTCAGCCAGCCGCTGAACGCTTCGCTGATCGAGGATGACAGCGATGAGGATGCGCTGGAGGAATTCCTGCAGGCTCCGGCAGCCGCGCAGGCCGTGACCATCACGGAAAAGATCGTCGAGCGGGTGATCGAAAAGGTCGTCCGCACGCAGGAAAAGCTGCCGAGCCGCCGCAAGGGCTATACTCAGAAGGCCAAGATCGGCGGTCACACCATCTTCCTGCGTACCGGCGAATATGACGACGGCCGTCTCGGCGAAATCTTCCTTGATATGAATAAGGAAGGCTCGGCTCTGCGCGCCTTCATCAACAACTTCGCGATCTCCGTCTCGCTCGGCCTGCAGTATGGCGTGCCGCTCGAGGAATATGTCGACGCCTTCACCTTCACCAAGTTCGAGCCGGCGGGCATCGTCACTGGCAATGACGCCATCAAGAATGCGACGTCGATCCTCGACTACGTGTTCCGCGAACTGGCGATCTCCTATCTCGGCCGCCACGATCTCGCTCACGTCGACACGTCCGACTTCAACAACACGGCGCTTGGCCGCGGCGTTTCCGAAGGCAAGGCCGATGTCGTCTCCAAGGGCCTGACCCGCGGCTACAAGCCGACGCTGGTTCCGACATCGGGTGATCGTTCGGCAGACGCCAAGGGTTCGGCAACGGCCACCCCTGCCCGCGCCGCCTCGCTTTCGACTGTTACCGCCTTTGCCGGCAACACGGTCCGCAAGCTGGAACCGGCAAGCTCGGTCTCGACCTCAGAAGTCGTCGCCTTCAAGCGCGATTATGAGGAGCGTGCGAAGGAACTGGCCGAAGAGATCGCAGAGGAAGTCATCTCCGAATCCGCGACGGGCCTTTTCACCGATAATGCAGCAAGCGAAGCTGCCAATGCCAAGACGGAAGCCAAGAAGCTGGAATCCGAACGCCGCGCCCGCTCCATCATGCAGGGCTACACGGGCAACATGTGCACGGAATGCCAGAACTTCACGATGGTCCGGAATGGAACTTGCGAGAAGTGCGACACGTGTGGAGCAACGAGCGGCTGCAGCTGAGTGTTCAATGGATCGTCTAGGATGACGTGAACGTTGGGGTATCGGCATTACGTTTATCGCAAAGTCAGTAGCATCATCCAAAAGCTCACCGGGTCCGCAATGGCCCGGTGAATTCGTTTCGGAGCTATCATCGCGAGCGTCGCTACAGTGCTTCCTGATGGAGCGAGACGCTGACTGCGCGCAACCGCACCCTGTCAGGAAATATTCGATCCGATAGCGAGGAATCGCGGCTTTGAGGGGCACTACAAACGCCTGGATGTCCCTGGAGTAGACGTAACAACACAACTTGCCGAGTTTGCCAAACTCGCGTTAATTGGTGATGTCCGCGCCTGCGGCCGAGGCCAAATCAGCACCAATAACGCGCCAAGGGTATCGCCAATGGGATGGGAAGCACTCGGGCAATGGGGTGAGGACGCAGTTCGCATCGAACCACTGACTGGCGGAGTTGCCAACGACGTATGGAGTATTCGCGTCGACGGGCAGATTGCGGTCGGACGTCTCGGCTTCAGAACCGACGCTGATCTCGCCTGGGAAACGGAGCTACTCCAATACCTCGACCGCGAAGGCATGACCGTTCCGACGCCGATCCCGACGACGGATGGCCGACTCTTCGTGGATGGTCTGATGGTAATGAAATACATGGAGGGCGGGCCGCCCGAAACGGGGGCCGATTGGCGTCGCGTTGCCGAGACGCTCCGCAAGCTGCACCGATTGACGCGAGGCTGGCCGCAGCGTCCCGGTTGGAGATCGTCAACCGACCTTCTGCATGTCGAAACCGGAACGAGGGTCAACCTTGCCGCAATGCCATCCGAGGGCGTCACCCGATGCCGAGCAGCTTGGGCGCGGCTTGTCGGGCGTCAAACATGCGTCGTCCATGGAAATCCTAACAACCCTGGCAACATCCGCATGACTGCAGATCGCGTCGCTTTGATCGACTGGGATGAGTCACATGTCGACGTTCCAGACCTCGACCTCGTGTTGCCCGACAACGCTGCCGATCTTGACGATGGTGCATATGATATCGCCGCACAGGCATCAGCCGCATGGGAAGCTGCTGTCTGTTGGCAGGACGAATACTCGGTCAAGCGGCTTGCCGAAGTTCGAGCGGTCTAAGCGGTTTCGGCGGATTGCGAAGCTCCTGCACAAGCGTTCGGCTTTATGAGCACTCGTCCCTACATCCAATTGCCCGATTTCGGCCACGAAACCGGCGGGAAATGATCCATTTTCATTGAAATTGTTGCTGCAGCAACATGCAGCAATATTCGGTCTGCCGAGCCTCAAACCCGTCATGCACGGTGCCCGGCCTTTCGACGCATTTTATCGCTGAATCTGGCCCTCGGGGCATCGGAGATAGCAGTTCAATCGTGTGAGGCACCGCTTTGAAAATCGGCAGCGATATCGCGAGCATTCAATATCTGCGGGCCATCGCCGCGATTTCCGTTCTTTGCTTCCATGTCTGCGAAACATATGGCCTGGAGTTCAAGAGCGGAGCAGCTGGGGTCGATATATTCTTCGTCATCAGCGGTTTCATCATGTGGGTCACGACCGACGGAAGATCGCTCGGCCCGCAGGAATTCATGTGGCGCCGGCTCATCAGGATCGTGCCGCTTTACTGGATCGCGACGGCGGCAACCTTCATCGTTGCCGTGCTGAAGCCGCAATTCTTCTTCGACACGAATTCGAGCATCGAGAACTTGATCGGCTCGCTGTTTTTCGTGCCCTTCATGAAGGACGAAGCCCTGCACCCTGTCGTCGAGCAGGGATGGACGCTGTCCTACGAGATGTTCTTCTATCTCATTTTTTCAATTTCGCTGCTTGTGCCGGAATTCAGGCGGCTATGGTTCCTGATGGTGGCCCTGGTGACCATTGTGATTGCGCATTACCTGCTGCCTCCCGGCTACCTCAGTGTTTTCACACAGCCGGTCATTCTGGAATTTGCCGCCGGCATCATCATCGGGCGCCTGTGGAAACAGGGTTTTCGACTGCCTTTTCCCGCCGCCGTCGGCTTGATGATCGTCGGCGTTGTGCTGCTTGTGGCGAGCGACCCGCTGATCCATTTGGAGCGGGCGGTACGCTGGGGCATACCGGCAGTGTTGCTGCTGTCAGGCGCTGTTTTTGCCGAGCGGGAACGAGGCGTGCCACAGCTGGCGTTCCTGCATTTCCTGGGGGATGCCTCCTATTCCATCTATGTTTGGCACGTCCTGACCGGCATCCTGGTCACTGCACTGCTTTTGCGCATCGGAGTGCCGCACGATATGCAGCCGATGCCTATCGCATTGGGTTCGCTGGCCTTTGCCGTCGTTTGCTACCTGGGCATCGAGCGCCCGATACAGCGAAAAATCCGATCATCGCGCCCGCAGCCGGCCTATCGCAGCTGACGCATGAAAGTAGACGGCGGGATCACGATGGGGATCGACCACTCGAGAAAACTTACGGTACCGCTCCGGATAGTTTTGCAGTCCCATCGATA
The DNA here is from genome assembly GCF_009176305.1 of Martinezella dioscoreae. Taxonomy (GTDB): domain Bacteria; phylum Pseudomonadota; class Alphaproteobacteria; order Rhizobiales; family Rhizobiaceae; genus Rhizobium; species Rhizobium dioscoreae. Next base: position 245,152 of record NZ_BLAJ01000005.1, read on the forward strand.
ACCGGGCAGGACGGCGGCACTGGTCGATCGAACAGAACGGTAATGCCGCAATCCGAGGCGAACATCCCTTCATCATCATGCCCCACGCCGGGTACCTCGACGACCTTCTGATCGAGATCGGAAGGATGCCGCTTCTTCATATAGTCAAAATAGGTGAGCCCGCGCGCAAGCCGATACGGCCCTTGCGCCATCGCCCCGCAGGAGCGGTCGATGAAATGGGTATAGGGATTCGTGTCCGCCTGCCCCAGCAGATAAACCACGTTGCGCGCGGCATATCTCGTTTCGAGAAGCTTCGGGTCCTGCGAGGATACGTATGGTGGAGCGCCGGCGAGTCCGTATCGCCATTGCGTCGCCTTCGGGCAGGAAGCCAGCCCTGCCTGCTGATCCGGTAAGGCCGGCCGCTCGTTGTCGAAATAAAGATAGCTCGAGGGATTGGCCACGAGATAGCGGACGGAGATGCCGGCGCTCGTCAGATTTTCCGCCTCCCGTCCGGCGACGGCATAGCGCTGGACCAATTGTGCCCCGGCCGAATGCCCCATCACGACAATGGTCTTCAGCGAAGGGTACAGGCGACGGTCAGCGAAATGCTGCAGCAGGGCATCGAGCGCGGCGAAGGAACTGATCGGCGCCGGCTGGCGGGCGGCTTCTCCGCCTTTCCAGCCATTCTGCGTCCAGGCCAGCGTCTGCGCAGACAGCGAGAAAGCGTTCAAATCCGGTCTTATCAGGAATTGCGGCGCAACCACCATAGTACCGTCAGCGAGATCGCCTGCCTTTGCGAGCACCTCCTGCCCGGTCGCATAATAAGCATCGGCGTTTCGAAGCGTGCCGTGGACGATGATCAGCACCTTCGTCACGTCGGGCGACGCCGCTTCGATCGCATGATCCGCGTAGACGGGCAACTCACCCATCCCCTCGGGCGTATTAAGAAGCAGGCGCTGATCCGCAATCTCCTTGACTGGCTCATTGAGCCGCTGGTGTTGGGAAGCCGCATTGGCTAATTGAGCTTCGCTCGACATCCCGATGGCGACTAATGCTGCGATCGACAGTCGGAAGAAAACCCGGCTCCGAATGCTTTTCAGAATTTTCATCTGCAAAACTCGGCTGAGAGGAATGACAATGAATATAGCGGCTTCCGATCGAGCGGAAAGCAGCCGGCGATCCGACCGCGCGCCGGTCCTCCCGGAAGCCATGTTGATTGAACGGGCGTGTGGGCCAGAATCCGTCGTCCCGTCAAAAGTTTCTTTTCCGTAGGGCAAGTAGGCTTGGCGGAAATTGTCGCCCTTGAACGTCAGTTCGCTATTGATCTCACATCTCCGCTCGAAAACTTGCGACAGAGCGCCCCACCCATGGCATAAGGCCCCCGAAAAACTTTCTTTGGGCCTCGCGTAACCATGATTCGTATCGAAAATATCAGCAAGCAGAATAGCCATCGCATCCTCTTCATCGAGGCATCCGCGGCGCTCAACAGGGGCGAGAGCGTCGGTCTCGTCGGGCCGAACGGCGCAGGCAAGACGACGCTTTTCAGGATGATTACCGGCCAGGAGCAGCCCGACGAGGGGCAGGTTTCCGTCGATAAGGGCGTCACCATCGGTTATTTCAATCAGGATGTCGGTGAGATGGAGGGACGCAGTGCCGTCGCGGAAGTGATGGAGGGCGCCGGTCCCGTCAGCGCCGTTGCCGCCGAACTTCGCGAACTCGAAGCAGCAATGAGCGATCCGGACCAGGCCGACAGGATGGATGAGATCATCGAGCGCTATGGCGAAGTGCAGGCGCGCTATGAGGAACTCGATGGTTACGCGCTTGAGGGCCGCGCCCGTGAAGTGCTTGATGGCCTGAGCTTCAGCCAGGAGATGATGGACGGCAATGTCGGCGGGCTGTCTGGCGGCTGGAAGATGCGTGTGGCACTTGCCCGCATCCTCCTGATGCGCCCCGACGTCATGCTGCTTGACGAGCCGAGCAACCATCTCGATCTCGAAAGCCTGATCTGGCTCGAATCCTTCCTGAAGGGCTACGAAGGCGCGTTGCTGATGACCTCGCACGACCGCGAGTTCATGAACCGCATCGTCACCAAGATCATCGAAATCGATGGTGGCAATCTCACCAGCTATTCGGGCGACTATGAATTCTACGAGCAGCAGCGCGCGCAGAACGAGAAGCAGCAGCAGGCGCAGTTCGAGCGCCAGCAGGCGATGCTCGCCAAGGAAATCAAGTTCATCGAGCGCTTCAAGGCACGTGCCTCGCATGCCTCGCAGGTGCAGAGCCGCGTGAAGAAGCTGGAAAAGATCGATCGCGTCGAGCCGCCGAAGCGCCGACAGACCGTCGCCTTCGAATTCCAGCCGGCGCCGCGCTCGGGCGAAGACGTGGCCGTGCTGAAGAACGTCCACAAGAAGTATGGCAGCCGCACCATCTATGAAGGACTGGATTTCATGGTGCGACGCCGCGAGCGCTGGTGCATCATGGGCATCAACGGCGCCGGCAAATCCACACTCCTGAAGCTGGTTGCGGGCTCGACGCAGCCGGACGAGGGCAGCGTTGCGCTCGGCGCCAGCGTGAAAATGGGATATTTCGCCCAGCACGCCATGGATCTGCTGGATGGAGAGCGCACCGTGTTTCAGCAGCTCGAGCATGATTTTCCGCAGGCCGGTCAAGGCTCGCTGCGGGCGCTGGCCGGCTGCTTCGGCTTCTCTGGCGACGATATCGAAAAGAAATGCCGGGTGCTGTCGGGCGGCGAGAAGGCGCGGCTCGTGATGGCGATCATGCTCTTCGATCCGCCGAACCTGCTGGTGCTCGACGAGCCGACCAACCATCTCGATCTCGACACCAAGGAGATGCTGATCGAGGCGCTTTCGCAATATGAAGGCACGATGCTGTTCGTCTCGCACGACCGGCATTTCCTGGCGGCGCTCTCCAACCGGGTACTGGAGCTGACACCCGAAGGCATCCATCAATATCCCGGCGGCTACACGGAATATGTCGAGCGCACAGGTTACGAGGCACCCGGCCTCAGAAGCTGATGCCTTGCCGATTGGGCACTATTGCGTATTCACTGATGGGGCGGCACCGGCGTTGATGACGGCGACGGGCGTTGTCCTGCCGCGCACGCGGATTTCGATGCGGCGTCGTGCCTCGACGGCGCCGCTTTGGCCAGACGTGACGGTATCGCCGGGCAAGATCAGCTGTGCGGCGGACATCGGCAGGATAGTGGCGCTCTTCAGCTTCGGATTGGCCTTGAGCACATTGGCAACAGCAATGGCGCGGGCGAGGCCGAGGCCGGCATTGTCAGCCGGCAGCAGGGCGGAAACCGGCAGCTTGCCGTCCATCGCGCCGATGATCGTATCGTCGAGATTGGATTTTTCGCGCGCCACCGGTTGCTCGTCCGTGTGGCCGATCACTTCGACGATATTGGCGCCATAGAGGCTCAGATTGCTGGCGATTTCATCCGTGATGGTCGTGCTGAGGAGCTGGGAGAAGGTGCCCGTGAGTTCGGCGCTCCCCGACTGGAAATAGTTCTTCTTGGCATCGTCGAGATTGATGATGGGCGGCCAGTCGTGTGCGCCCTTCCCGCCCGCGTTGCCGGCCAAGAGCTTGTTGACCTCATCGGGTGCCGCCGCCAGCGAGACGCCATGTTCTTTTAGAACGGCGGCAACCTTGGAAAGCGATTGCAGATCGGCCGTTGTCGCCCCCTCATCCGCCATGCTGTCGAGTGTTTCTTTCGCCAGCACCAGTTCCCGCCATTGCTTGTCCACCACGGCCTTGTCGGCAGCGGAGAGATCGCCGGAGACGACCTTGGACTGGAGAAGCACGATCTCAGCCGCCTGCTCAGCTCGCTTCTTCTCCAGCGCAGCGACTTGCTGCTCGACCTTCTCAAGCTTCCGCTCGACCTCGTAGCGCTTGTTTCTCTCAGCGGAAATCATGGCGGCAGCCACGAGCAGCAGGCAGAAAACCAGAAGCAGCATGGATTCGGCCATCGTCAGGCCAAGGATGAGGCCACGATTATAGCCCTTGTGCTCCAGTTTCGGCTTGTTGTCCGGGCCTCCAGCTACCATAGATGCCACCAGCGTTTTCGCGGCACGGCCTCCGGCTCAGCCGCGATATCGCCATCGGGCTTCGGCAGCGGCGCTTGCCCCATCGCTTCGGCCACACGACCGAGCGCCAGCTCGATATTGCGCAATGGCTGTAATTGCGCCTCCGACATCTCCTTGATGGCGGCAATCGCTGGTGCCAGCTCGGCGCGTACGACGTCCTCCGGCGCGCGGATTTCCTCGAGCTTCTTGCCGACATTCTCGACGGCAGTACCGAATGTGCCGATGATCTCCGAAAGCTGCGATGTCGTCGTCGTCAACTGGGCGGCTGCGTCGTTGATCGGGGTTACCGCCTGCTTCGCCAGCAATTCCAGGATCTTGTTGATCTCCTGGCCATTGCGCTCGGCCTGCCGCGCGATCTCCTCGAACCCTTCCGACAGCATCTGATTGCTGACGCGGCGGTAATGGGAGAATTCGCGCGAGGAGGAATCGAGTTCCGTGCGGACACGCCGCGTCATCTCGGCAAGCTCATGGCGTACGCTGCGTTCGATGTCGATCGGATCGCGCCGCATCTGGTTGAAGAGGATGCGCAGCGTCACGCCGGCAATCGTCGAGGTAACCGCGATGCCGAAATTGCGGACGATGGTTTCGATCGATGTTTCCCCGGCAAAGAGATAGAGCGATACGCCGAGACTCGATAGGGTGAAGAGAAAACCCATGTAATAGAGGTTGTCGCCCGCCTGCTCATTGTGCAGCCGGAACCCGGCAACGGCCAGCGATACGATGAAGTAGATCCCCATCAACACCAGCGGCACGCCGGTCACGACAGGCAGTGACCAGCCCATGAGCTTCGACGACCAGATGAAAATCATGCCGCCAATGGTGATGGAGGCGAATAGCACCATCGGCCCATAATCCCGGACGAGATATCTGGCGTCGGTATTGGCCATCAGCGTATCCCCTCCAGCCGCACGAAGCCGCCAAAATCACCTTTGTTGTTCTTGATCCATTGCGCCCAGAAGTTCGCAAGATCCTCCATGCTGAACTTCATGTTGGGCCTTTGAAAGGCAAGGATCTTGACCGTGACACCGTCCAGTGACGTGCGGAAACGGTCATTTGCCGGGCTTTGCTGGTATTTCTGATAGGAGACCCCATCTCGATAATTCGAGAAGGCGGCCGTGTGCTCGATCATGTCGGAGGCAATGTAGAGCCGCTTCGAGATGCCGATCGGTGCATTTGCGAAAACCTCCAGATTGATCTTCTGAATGGCGGCCATGATCGGCGACAGTCGGCCGGACTCGCCCGCCGTCAGCTTGCCGGCGATATCGGCGAGCGGCTTCTGGAAACCCTTCTCCCATCGCGCCTGCGCCAGCCGCGGATTGCTGGTCCATTCGTCGACGTTCGCGCCACTTCCGGGATTGCAGCCATGGAAGGTCTGGATCAGCTCACCTTCCTTTTCGGTGAGCGCATAGATATCGATGGCGCCGCCGATCGGCACGTCCGCGACGATCTTCTGGAATTGGTTGCGCAGATCGAGCGCCGTCGTATCTGATATCGGATCGGTGACATCGAGCAGGATAGCCGTTTCCGCCTTCGGGCCATCCACGGGGCAGAGCGAGGCCTGGTCGACGGCGACATTGCCGCTTGCCTTGTAGCGCAGCCAACCATAGGCGCCGACGATCCCGAGGGACAGGACGGCGAGACAAACCGTTGCGATGATGAGACCGGCGGATCCGCCGCGCCGGCTACGCCGCTTGCGTCGCGCCAAGGATGCTCTCCGGGAAAAGATTATCGAGCTGATGGTATTTTTCGATGGCGCGCTCGAATTCGTCGCCGATCCGCTTGATCTGCTCCGAAAGCTCCGCTTGGGCGCTCTGGATACGCGAGCCCAGCACTTTGTCGTCCCATTCCTCTTCCGTGCGAATAACGGGCGTCAGGCGCTCCATCTTGTAAGCGGCTTTGAAGTATGACGGCTCCGGCTCGGTGCGCACGGCCCGGTTCGCATCGCGATAAGAGGTGAGCAGCACATTGGCGGCACGCTCGAGATGGTTCTGGTGTTCGGCAAAGAGGCCTGCGGTCCTGGCGCGATGCGCGATGATGGCAGCCGTTTCCTGCCGGCGCAGCGAGAGGTCGCGGATGATCTCCTCGATCTTGCTGTTGTGCTCGTCGCGGATCTCGCGAAGATCTTCGATCAGATCAAGCTTGCGGTCGATGTAGTTGTCTCTGGCCGCATCGAGACGCTTCTGGACGCCGGCAAAGCCGGGATAGGGGTCGGTGAGATAGCAGCCATCGATGAAGGCGACGAGCGAGAACATCAGACCAATGGCAAAGAGCATCCAGGAGTTCAGCTCCTGCAACCCGAGCGGTGCGGTCTTGAGCCGCTGGATCACCTCGGCACCGGCTCCGCTCAGGATCGTTGCAGAGACCTCGCGATAATGCGCTAGCGCGATATTGATGCCCAAAGCCACGGCGACATAGGCGACAAGCCCCAGCAGGCCGAGCAGCTTCAGCGCAAAGGAGCGATGCACCAGAAAACGGACGCAGAAGAAAGAGAACATCAATGCCGTGCCGATGTTCAGGAAGGCGAAGGCGGCCGCCTCGGTTACACCACCGACGAGACCCTGCTCGCTTCCTTTGGCGAGAAAACTGCCGTTCATCACCATTTCGATGAGCACGAGGAAGACGATCAGCGAGACCTTGAAGCCCCAGGCTGCCCTGCTTGAAACCTTGGCGGCCCGCTGCAGCTTATGTCTGGCCTTGAAGCCCACCATTTCATCCTCGGCCGTCTTCAGCTTGCGGCGCAGGCCATGAAGCTCGTCCACGCCGCTTGCCACTTCCGCCTTGAAATCCGAAACGCTTGATGCGTTCGCCTGGCGGATCAGTCCGAACTGGCCCTCGAAATCGAGGTTGCGCAAGCGGCTGTCAAAAGTCTGGAACTGATCTTCGAGGATTTGGTAGGAGCTTTTCTTTTCCGCCTCGACCCAGGCGATGATGCGCTGCTCCGTCTCGTCATGCGATTGCGCATCCGGCGGCGGCCGGTTCTGACGCCCGGCAGCGGCACCCTTTTCCTTCAGGTCGAGAGTCGTGCCCAGCTTTTCGATATCGACGACGGGAAACACATCCGTCGAGGCACGGAAATCATGGCTGGTCTCCCGAACGCTATCCCAGAGACGGTTGAGGGCTTCGAAACGCAACGATCTTCCCCGGCGAATTCATCAACTTAGAAAGGACAATTAACAAATCGATACCGCACCGGTTGTCCACGGTCCAGAGCGATATGGCAGAGGTTAGGATGCGATTGTGGTAAAGACTAGCCCGACCCCGTGTCGATCGGAAAACACTGACGTGAGTAAGGACGACACTTTCATCCGATGGCGGACTGCTGCTATGCCATGGTCACGTTCGGGATTGCCTTCCAGAAACCTGCCCGGCGCAGCCCTTCCCGATAGATGTCACGCTGCCATTGCTCCTTGAACGGCACGACGGAAAGCCATCGATCAACATCGAAATCCGGGTTGGTTCTTTGGACGCGCCGAACGAAAAAGCCTGCCTTTTCCTCATGCCCGAGCATCGCCCAGCTGGCCGCGGAAATCCTGTCCGCCAGGCGTGCATTCGCCATTCGGCCAATATAATCGAGGGCAGCTTCGAAGCGACCGAGCGTATAGCTCGCCACGGAAGCAGTCCAAAGATAGGTATCGGGGCTTACCGGATTGAGCGCCATGGCGCTTTCAATCTTCGTCAGCGCCAGATCCGGCCGGGACGCATGAAGCAAAGCCTCTGCATGGTCGGCAATGATGCCGGCATGGCCCGGATTAAGGGCTTCAGCCAGTTTCAAGGCCTCGATGCTCTCCTCACTCGCCTTCCGGAAGACCTTCGTCATGCCAAGCTCGCGATAGCCGTCGGCGATATCGCGCCGCGCTGCGATGGCCTGCATCGCATAGCTTTCCGCCTCGTCCAGCAAGGCCGCATCGCCACCGAAGGTCAGTACCCATTCTTTGGAGTAGGTGCGGGCCATTGAGCTCAAGGCAGGCGCGAAGTGGCCGCCGATGCGCAGCGCCATCTCAAGCTCCCCACGCGCCCTCTGCAGATCGGGTACGGAGAGGCGCTCGATGTAACGCTTGCCGGCGAGATAGCGCTGATAGGCCGCTGGATTTTCCTCGAAATGCGACCTCATCATCTCCCGCCTTTCGATCTGCCCTGCAAGCGACAGCACGATATGACGTGCGACCGCCTGTCTCCGCTCTTCGGGCGAGGATTGTCCGAGGCTGGTGCGCTCGGCCCAGATGATTTCATCGCTTGCGGCGTCGACCAGTTGCGAAAACAGCAGCGGTCCGTTGTCGCGAAGGCTAAGCCGCATCTCGAGAAGGTAGGAGCGATCCCATTGGTCGAAAGTTGCAACGGCACGTTCCCCAGCCCTGCCAACCCGGACCGCCGTGTAACGATCCGCAATCTGAAGACTGTCCAGCGCGCAGAAACCGATTGTGATATCGTTCACGAGGGATGAGGCATCATAATCTTTCCCTTGACCCTCCGTGGAAGGCAGGAGCAGGAGGGGTATCTTCACCCTCGCTCGCGCAGCTGAAATCCGTTCATGGTGGGCATCCCCGGCTCGAATTTCCGAAGCATAATCCCGCTGCGCCGACCATGAGGCCAGCAGCGCGGCACGCTGCGCGAAAATCTGCCTGAAGTGCTCCACCTCACCTTCCGCATCGAATATCCGCAACAGGATGCGATGAATATCGCGATCTTCGGGATCTATACCAAAGACCAGGAGTGCCGCCTCTCTCACCAGAGCGACATCCGCCATACCATTGGCTTCGGCGGCAGCGGCATTCAGCGCCGCCTTCAGTGCCGACAGATGCCTGCCGCTTTGCGCCTCCCGCCAATGAAAGAAAACCGCGCTCTGGCAATCGGTGCCCTGCAGGAATTCCGCCGCGAGCGTCCTCACCAGCGATTGCAATCTTACAAAGATCGGTCTGCCATCATCCGTGCGCGCGAACCAGAGATCGGAGGTGGTTGGAGGCGCGTCGAGTTCGACGGCTGTCTCGCTGAAACGCAGAAATGATCTCCCGAGTGCTTCCTGACGAACCCTGACACGCGAAACCAGCTTGCGCAGATTGACCTGCGCACTGCCATTGTCGTCTCCCCACAAAAACCGGGCGATCGCGCTGCGCGACGCGCGCGACGTTGGTTCCAGCATCAGATAGACCAGGATCAACAGACCCTTTTCGGGAAAGGCGACCTCGTGACCATCGCCGTCCAAAAGCTTCAAACCGCCAAATGTATGGAGTGAAAACATAATCTGTTCACAAAATCCGGGTGAAGCAGCGACGGCTGAGAAGGTATTTCCTTTACCTGTTAACCCCATTCGCGCTCGGACGAGTATGGTGAAATTTCGATAAGACTGTAGTGTGTCGGAAGGTCTGGCGATTTTCAATTCCAATTGCCGACAATCTGATAAACCACTCGCTAAATCACGGGCACGCCATATCTTGGCAGAGCATGCGACTTCATTCGGAGCATCAAATCATGACGCCCTCTCCCTTCAAGAATATCTGTGTCTACGGCGCCGGCGCACTCGGCGGGGCGATCGCGGCCAAGCTCGCCTCCTCCCATGAGGGCCAGACAAAGGTTTCCGTCGTAGCGCGCGGAGCCCATCTGGAGGCCATTCGCGCCGGCGGCATAAGCCTGTGGGAAGCCGATGCGGATAGTCCCCTCGTCGCGCAGATGACCGCAACGGCCGATGCTGGCGAACTTCCGCCGCAGGATCTTGTCATCACCGGCCTCAAAGGCCATCAGCTTGCGGCAGCTGTCCCCGGCATTGCGAAACTGCTGCATTCGGGCACCCGCGTCGTCATGATCCTCAACGGCGTTCCATGGTGGTATTTCCATCGGGACCGTCAAAGCGGCCATGCCGAGTACCAGATGGAAGAGCTCGATTCGAACGGTGATCTCTGGCGCCTGATCGGGCCGGAGCGCGTCATCGGCTGCGTTGCCTATCAGGGAGCGGAAGTCGTCGCACCCGGCGAGGTCAAGCTCGCCAACAACGGACATTTCATTCTTGGCGAACCTTCCGGCGAGACGACCGGCGATATCGAAGCCATCGCAGCACTGCTGCAGCGGGCCGGCGTCAATGTCTCGATTTCCTCGCGCATACGCGACGATATCTGGAGCAAGCTCATGGGCAACGCCGCCTTCAATCCGATCAGTGCGCTGACCCGCGGTTTGATGTCCGATATCATGGACGATCCCGCGCTCGCGACCATGGTCGGTCAGGTGATGAGCGAGGTAAAAGCCGTTGCCGAGGCTTTGGGATCGAACATCGCCATGTCCGTGGAGGAACGTCTTGAGCGTTCCCGTCAGATCGGCCCTGTGCGCACCTCGATGCTGCAGGATCTGCTTGCCGGCAAGGCGCTGGAAATCACGCCCCTCGTCGGGGTCGTCGTTTCGCTCGGCAAGCTCGTAAATGTGCCGACTCCGGTCTCGGCGACGATCCTGGCGCTGGTAACGCAGCTCGACCGCAAGAACCAGCAAGGCGCCGAGTAAGCGGCGGCAGACTACACCAGATAATTTTTCGATGCTCCGGCAGCGGTCCGCAGACCAGTCTCCGGGGGAACTCCGGGCATGTCGGTTCTTTATATTTCACTTACGCCTTCGTCCTTGGCCCCGAATGGATTTCCTATGGGAGCCGGCGTTACGCTTACGGTGGAATATGGAGACAGATCCCATGCTCGACACGCACGCCCCCAATCTTACGGAATCCATCCGCGTCCTCGTTCACAACAGCGATGAGAAGCATCATCGTGTTGCGGCATCGGCAGCAACAACGAAAAGATCACGCAAGCGCCCGCTTCATTCGCGCCAGGTCCGGGAAAAGCGCACCTTTCAGGCGATGTTCGCCTTCGGGCTGCTGCTCGGCGCCCTCGAGCTGTACATCGTGCTGCATTACCTCTGAGATTTCACAGATGAGTAGACCGACTTTTCGAAGGCGCATCGGCGGTGCGATCACCGCCCTTGTCACGCCTTTCCGCGACGGCGTTTTCGATGGCGTCGACATGATGGCCCATATCGAGTGGCAGCTGCTAAGCGGGATCGATGGGCTTCTCGTCTGTTCGCTGATTGGCGAAGGCCCGACGTTGACTGAGGCCGAGCGCATTCGTGCCATCGAAATCTGCATCGAACTTTCGGAAGACAAGGTGCCCGTCATCGTCGCGACCGGAACCAACGACACGAAGACGACCCTGGAGGAAACGATACAGGCACAGCGCCTTGGCGCCGATGCGGCCTTCGTGACGGTCCCCTATTATTCCAAGCCGACGCAGAAGGGGATCATCCATCATTTCGAGCAGCTGACGGCGCAGACCGAGCTGCCCATCATCGTGCATAACCAGCCATCGCATACCGCAGTCGATCTCGCTCCCGCAACCGTCGCGCGGTTCGCCGAAATTCGGGGGATTATCGGGATCGCCGATAGCAGTAGCGACATCTCGCGCGTCGACCTCTGGCGCCCCCTTCTGCCGGAGCGGTTCGGCCTGTTTACCTCGAATGACGCCAGCGCATTCGGCTTTACGGCCGCAGGCGGTCATGGCTGCTTCTCGGGTGCGGCCAATATCGTTCCGCGGCTCTTTCAATCGATGCAGCATTCGGCTGCCTGCGGCAATGTCGGCGCGGCACAATCCATCGACGAGCGGTTGCAGCCATTGTTCAGCGCGCTCGCCCGCGAAAGCGAGCCGGCGACGGTCAAGCACGCCCTGTCACTGGTGAGAGATATCGAGGCGGAGGTTCGCCTGCCATTGATCGGCGTCGGCATAGAGACGGCTGCGGCCATCCAGGCGGCAATCACCCCGTTTCAACTCGACGGCAGTGGCCGGTTTGCCTCGCGTCATGGCTATCGCCTAGGATTGTGAAATCGCCTCATCCCTATGAGATTTTTATATTTTTGCCATTTCAGGCAAATGGAAAACCTAGCAACTCCCCCATAGATTCAACAGCGTAGCACCGGAAATGGTCTTATCGGACCCATGGTGCTGGTGACACTGAAAGGAACTATGATGTCACGCTACAGGCATGTCGGCCTATCCGCCGACCCTCTCCAACGCCTTCGTGCCGCCGTGTTTGCGCGCAACGAGCGGCTCTTCTCTTCGGACGCATTGCTGGACGGAATTCGCTCCGTCGCTCCGCGCCTCGGACTTGTCCTTCTGATCGCTGCCGCTCTGCAAATGGCGCTGTATCTGACCGGACACTGAGTGAAATCGAAGAGATCCAAGAGGAAATAACAATGGCAAACGCACAGCATATTCAGCGGCGCTCGGCTCACAGCACGATTTCCCCGGCTCCGGCCCGCTTCATCATCGGCCGCGACCGCCGCGGCAGCTGGATCGTTCAGGACCGGCAAGGCCTTGTCGGCGGCCTGTTCCGCAATGAAGCAGCTGCCCTGCACTTCGCAGCTGAAGAATGCAACCACAATCCGGCTGATATCTGCCTGGCGCCCGAAGGTGCTGTCCTCGATCTGGACAGCTTCGTCCAAGCCGCTTCCAATCTGCACTGAATTGACCCTTGGCAGGCTTCGACAGCATCTCGCCCAACGCTTCCTTAACCGCCCTTAGGTAAGCTTTCGGCCAGATATCCAAAGAACAGAAAGCCATGTCGAAGCCTGCCTTCCGCTACAGCCACTACGATCTCGGGGAACAGCGCGCCGGAACGGTGATCGAAATCACGCTCTCGGCCGTTGCCAATGTCAGGCTGATGAACGGCTCGAATTTCGAGCGCTTCACCGAAACGCTGAAGCATCAGTTTCTCGGCGGTGTCGCCAAGAAATCGCCGATACGGCTGGTCATTCCGGAGGCCGGCCATTGGCATCTGGTGGTCGATATGGAAGGTCATAAGAGCCTGGCGGAATCGAGCGTCAAAATGGTGGACAGGGTAACCGTTCCACGCATGCAAAAAGCATAGCGGCAATCCGTCACCGTCAGGTGATATATGGACTAGCGTTCACCGCGTTCCTTGCGCAGCTTCGACCACCAGTCCAGCCGCTTGCGGATCTCACGCTCGAAACCCCGCTCCGGCGGATCGTAGAAGGTCTGGCGACCCATCTTCTCCGGAAAGTAATTCTGGCCTGAAAAGGCATCTGGCTCGTCGTGATCGTAGCGATAACCATCGCCATAGCCTTCGGTACGCATCAGCTTGGTCGGTGCATTGAGGATATGCTTGGGCGGCAGCAGCGAGCCGTTCTGCTTGGCGGCCTGGGTCGCGGCCTTGAAGGCCGTGTAGACGGCATTGGATTTCGGGGCGGTGGCGAGATAGACGCAGGCCTGGGCCAGCGCCAGCTCACCTTCCGGCGACCCCAGATAATCATAGGCGTCCTTGGCAGCATTGCAGATGACAAGCGCCTGCGGATCGGCAAGACCGATATCCTCCACCGCCATGCGCACCAGTCGGCGTCCAAGATAGAGCGGATCCTCGCCGGCATCGAACATACGGGCGAGATAGTAGAGAGCGGCATCGGGGTCGGAACCGCGGACAGATTTATGCAACGCCGATATCAGATTGTAGTGACCGTCCTGCGCCTTGTCATAGACGGGCGCGCGGCGCTGGACAATTTTGACCAGCATGTCGGGATCGAAAAGCTCGTCCTTGCGGGCAGCACGCCAGACTTCTTCCGCCAGCGTCAGCACCGAGCGGCCATCGCCGTCGGCCATGCGGATCAGGCTGGCGCGAGCATCCTCCGTCAGCGGCAGCGGCTTGCCTTCCACCGTTTCGGCGCGGCGCAGCAGTTCTTCCAGGCTTTCCTCATCATGCGAACGGAAGGTCAGAACGCGGGCCCGGGAAAGAAGAGCCGCGTTGAGTTCGAAAGACGGATTTTCCGTGGTTGCGCCAACGAGAATGACGGTGCCGTCTTCCATAACGGGCAAGAAGCTATCCTGTTGGGCGCGATTGAAGCGATGGATCTCGTCAACGAACAGCAGGGTCTGGCGGCCATCCATGCGGCGCAGCCTTGCCGCCTCGAACACCTTCTTCAGATCGGCAACGCCGGAGAAGATCGCCGAAATCTGTTCGAAGGCGAGACCCGCCTCGCCCGAAAGCAGTCTTGCAACGGTCGTCTTGCCGGTGCCTGGCGGCCCCCAGAAGATCATCGATCCCAGCGAGCCCGCCTCGATCATCCGGCGCAATACGCCGTCCTCGCCCGTCAGATGTGCCTGACCGGTGACTTCGGCCAATGTTTGCGGCCGCAGACGGTCGGCGAGAGGCCGCTTATTGGCAACCTCCTCCGGTATCCGCGGTGCAAACAGGTCATCGCTCATCGGAAGAACTGCCTGATACGCTGGCCGTCGCGCTCGATCTCGACGCGCCAGAAGCTGGGGTTTGACGTGACGGTCTTCTGAAGGATTTCCGTCGTGTTGATCGCCACCCCATTTATGGAAATGACGATATCGCGGGCGGCAAATCCAAGCCGGTCGGCCGGCGAATTCGGCTTCAGGCTTTCGATGACGACACCTGTGGAATCCGGCGGCATATGCAGGTCATCGGCAACGCGCGGTGAAAGATTGGCAACGGTCGCGCCGGAGAAGGGATTGTTGCCTTCGATCACCCGCTCGTCGCGCGGCGTGGATTCGGGCGCGGCGGCGAGCGTCATCGTGGCCTGATGCTCCTTCCCATTGTCGAGCACCGTCAATGCCACCGTCGCACCAAGGCCAGCCGTTGTCAGGCGATAGCCGAGCGCATCGGGGTGTTCGATGGAGATGTTGTTCAGCGCCGTAATCACCTCTCCAGGCTTGAGGCCCGCCTTGGCAGCCGGGCCGCCATCGACCACTTTCGTCACCAGCGCACCGCGCACCTTGTCAAGGCCGAGTGCTTCGGCAACATCGGATGTCACCGGCTCGAAGGAGGCGCCGATATAGGGCCGCTCGAAAGACTTGTCGCCACGATCGGCGGCGGCGAGGAAGACCTTGACCAGATTGGCGGGGATGGCGAAGCCGATACCGTTGGAGCCGCCGCCCTGGGAGAAGATCGCCGTATTCAGCCCGATCAGCTCGCCAGTCATGTTGACGAGCGCGCCGCCCGAATTGCCGGGGTTGATCGAAGCGTCGGTCTGAATGAAGAAGCCGACCTCGTTCTTGACCTGATTGCGGGCAAGCGCCGAAACGATGCCGCTCGTTACCGTCTGTCCCACGCCGAAGGGATTGCCGATCGCGAGAACGAGATCGCCGACCTCGATGCCATCGGAATTGCCGAGCGGCAGAACCGGGAAAGTCTCATTCTTCGACTGGATCTTCAGGACGGCGAGGTCCACACGATCGTCCTTCAGCACGACCTTGCAGGGAAATTCGCGGCCGTCCGAAAGCGCGATCTTGATGTCGTCAGCGCCGTCGACAACGTGGTTATTGGTGATGACGGTACCATTCGCCTCCACGATGACGCCGGAACCGAGCGAAGACTGCTTCTCGGTGCGATTCGGCATGCGCTGTCCGAAGAACTGTTCGAAGAACGGGTCGCCGGCAAATGGAGACTGACGCTGCACCACACGCTCGGCATAGACGTTCACGACAGCGCCCGCCGTCTGTTTGACCAGCGGGGCGAAGGAAAGCTGCATCTGAGTCTGGCTTTGCGGCAGCGTCTTCGCTGTCTGAGCCTCAGCGGAAAGCGGCATTGCCATGACGAGGGCAATCATCGAAACGGCAGTGCGCTTTAGGAGGAGGTGCATGAAATTTCCCTTTTTAATTCTCTTTAAACAACGTTGTAGCGCCCGAAGCTAGAAAGAAAAGGGGGCGGAACCATGAAGCATAAATGGAGTTTTGCAGCGATAAAAAACAGGCTCGATGAACAAAAACATGCTGTCATGCATTTCGAGTTGGGAATCGTCAAAAGGGAACCAGACATGCGATTGATCCATCTTGCCGCCGCCACTTTTCTCGTCTCTCTGGGTATGGCCGGCACTTCCCGTGCCGCCAGCTTCGATTGCGAGGCGCAGAATCTGAAGCCGGACGAGAAGACGATATGCGACGTTCGCGCCCTTAACGATGCCGATGTGAAGATGGTGACGACCTTCGACCTGCTCTCGGGCCTCCTCGCCATGGGTGCACGGGGCACGATGCAGGACCAGCAGACGGAGTGGCTGAAGAAGCGGCAGGCTTGTGAGGCAGATGTCGCCTGCTTGAAGGCGTCCTATGAGGAGCGCCTGAAGGTGCTGAACGACACCTACAAGCAGATCAATCGGCCGCTGTAAGAGTTTGATTTGCTGTGATTTAGAGGCTTGCCCCAACAAGTCCCCTCCTGCGGGGAGAGGGGCAAGCGCAACGACAGCCAAACTCCGCCGCTGCGATAAAGCTCGAAAAGCCCCTCATCCGTCCTCTCGCGGCCGAGCTATGCTCGACCGTTCGAGTCCACCTTCTCCCCGCTGTGCGGGGCGAAGGGGTCTAGTTACTTCCCACCCAGATCGCGAACCGCGCCACGATCCGCACTGGTCGCAAACGCAGCGTAAGCCTTGAGCGCCGTGGTGACATTACGCTTGCGCACTTCGGCCGGATGCCAACCCCTAGCATTCTGGGCGTCGCGGCGAGCAGCAAGTTCCTTGTCGTCGACGCGCAGGCTGATGATACGGTTCGGGATGTCGATATCGATCATGTCGCCCTCGCGCACGAGGCCGATCGTGCCGCCATTGGCTGCTTCCGGAGAAACGTGACCGATCGACAGACCCGAGGTGCCGCCGGAGAAGCGGCCGTCGGTGATCAGCGCGCAGGCCTTGCCAAGGCCTTTCGACTTCAGATAGCTCGTCGGATAGAGCATTTCCTGCATGCCGGGGCCGCCCTTCGGGCCTTCGTAGCGGATGACGACGACGTCGCCGGCCTTGATCTCATTGCTGAGAATGCCCTTGACGGCAGCATCCTGGCTTTCGAAGACCTTGGCCGGGCCGGAGAACTTCAGGATCGATTCATCGACGCCGGCCGTCTTCACGATGCAGCCATCGAGCGCCAAGTTGCCCTTGAGAACGGCAAGACCACCATCCTTGGAGAAGGGATGCTCGACGGAGCGGATGACGCCCTTCTCGCGGTCCGTGTCCAGCTCTTCCCAGCGGGCGTTCTGGCTGAAGGCAACCTGGGTCGGAATGCCGCCCGGAGCCGCGCGGAAGAATTCGCGCACCGTTTCGCTGTTGGTGCGGGTGATGTCCCAGCGATCGATGGCATCGCCGATGGTCTCGGAATGCACGGTCGGGCAATCGCGGTTGATGAGACCGCCCTTATCGAGCTCGCCGAGAATCGACATGATACCACCCGCGCGATGGACGTCTTCCATGTGAACGTCGCTCTTTGCCGGCGCAACCTTTGAGAGGCAGGGAACACGGCGCGACAGCGCATCGATGTCAGCCATGGTGAAATCGACTTCGCCCTCATGCGCGGCTGCCAAGATGTGCAGAACCGTGTTGGTCGAGCCACCCATGGCAATATCGAGCGCCATGGCATTCTCGAAGGCCTGCTTGGAGGCAACGGAACGCGGCAGGATCGATGCATCGTCCTGCTCGTAATAACGGCGGGCGAGATCGACGACCAGATGGCCGGCTTCGACAAAGAGGCGCTTACGGTCGGCGTGGGTGGCGAGCGTCGAGCCGTTGCCCGGCAGCGACAGGCCGAGCGCTTCGGTCAGGCAGTTCATCGAATTGGCCGTGAACATGCCCGAGCACGAGCCGCAGGTCGGACAGGCGGAGCGCTCGATGACCTGAACGTCTTCGTCGCTGATCTTGTCGTCAGCGGCGGCAACCATGGCGTCGACCAGATCGAGCGCATGCTTCTTGCCGTGCAGGACGACCTTGCCGGCCTCCATCGGGCCGCCGGACACGAAGACCGTCGGGATATTCAGGCGCAGCGAGGCCATCAGCATGCCGGGGGTGATCTTGTCGCAGTTGGAGATGCAGACCATGGCGTCGGCGCAATGCGCATTGACCATATATTCGACGCTGTCGGCGATCAGCTCGCGCGACGGCAGCGAATAGAGCATGCCGTCATGGCCCATGGCGATACCGTCGTCGACGGCGATGGTGTTGAATTCCTTGGCAACACCGCCGGCGGCCTCGATTTCGCGCGCGACCAGCTGGCCGAGATCCTTGAGGTGAACGTGGCCGGGCACGAACTGAGTGAAGGAGTTGACCACCGCAATAATGGGCTTGCCGAAATCGCTGTCCTTCATACCCGTCGCGCGCCAAAGGCCGCGCGCACCGGCCATGTTGCGGCCGTGGGTGGTTGTTCTGGAACGATAAGCTGGCATGGTGTCTTCCTCGTCATCCTGGAAATTGTGCGGCGTCGGGCATCGGCCAAGGGTTTCAGGCCAAAGAGCGCCGGCAACTCCGCTTTTTGGAATTGTCCTAATCCAATCGTGCAGTACTGTCACTATCAACTCAAGCGAATCCGGTACGCTGCCGGGCAAGGGCCACGTCCGGGCAAACAAGTCGCTCGACCAAAGTTGGGAACGAAACAGCCCGATCACAAGCGCACACAAAAAGTTGCTTTCACTTCCAAAGAAATGCCGGCCTAAGAGTGTAACAAAATCTGCATCCACTGCGTATCGCTCATATCGAAGCTGCTATCGCATAGAGGAATTGCTCCATGACCGCCTATCGCCCGCCGAAAATCGCATCCTCCGAGATCACACCCCGCTCGATCTATCTGAAGCGGCGCGAGTTCCTGACGGCGGCCGCGGCCGGTATCGGCGTGGCGGCTATCGGCGGCAAGACGGCGCTGGCCGAAGCCCTGACGGCGACCAAGAGCAATTACACGGTCGATGAGAAGCTGACGCCGCTCAAGGACGTCACCACCTACAACAATTTCTACGAATTCGGCCTCGACAAGTCCGATCCGGCCAGCCTCTCAGGCAAGTTCAAGCCGCGTCCCTGGACGGTCAAGGTCGATGGCATGGTCAACAAGCCCGGCACGTTCGATGTCGATGCGCTGCTCAAGGAGTTTCCGCCGGAAGAGCGGGTCTATCGCATGCGCTGCGTCGAAGCCTGGTCGATGGTGATCCCATGGGACGGCTTCCAGCTTTCCGCCCTGCTCGACAAGGTGGAGCCGCAGGGCAGCGCCAAATATGTGGCCTTCGAGACTGTCGTGCGGCCGGAAGAAATGCCGGGGCAATCGGGCCTCCTGCAATCTCTCAACTGGCCCTATGTCGAGGGGCTGCGCCTGGACGAGGCGCGCAATCCGCTGACGCTGCTTGCCGTCGGCCTCTATGGCGAGACCCTGCCGAACCAGAACGGCGCGCCGATCCGGCTCGTCGTGCCGTGGAAATATGGCTTCAAGGGCATCAAGTCGATCGTGCGCATCACGCTCACCGACAAGCAGCCGCTGAATACATGGCAGGCGACCAACAGCCAGGAATATGGCTTCTACGCCAACGTCAATCCGGCTGTCGATCATCCGCGCTGGAGCCAGGCGACGGAACGGCGCATCGGCGAAGGCGGCTTCTTCGGCTCCAATCGTCACCCCACCCTGCCCTTCAACGGCTATGCCGATCAGGTTGCCAGCCTCTATAGCGGCATGGATCTTAGGGTGAATTTCTGATGGCCCTCTCCTTCGCTCTCCCAAAACGCTGGCAACCCGCCTCCGTCTGGGCGCTCTACTTTGTCGGGCTTTTACCGGCCGCCTGGGAGTTCTATCTCGGCGCGACGGATCAGCTCGGCGCCGACGCTGTGAAGACCTTCGAGCTCTTCCTGGGACTGTGGGCGATCCGCTTTCTGCTGCTGACGCTTGCTGTCACGCCGCTTCGCGATCTCTTCGGCTGGAACTATCTGCGCTATCGCCGCGCACTCGGCCTGCTCTGTTTCTACTACGCCCTGATGCATCTGACGGTCTATATGGCTCTAGACCAGGCGCTGGACGTACAGGCCGTCATCGACGACGTCCTGAAGCGCCCCTTCATCATGTTCGGCATGGCAGGACTTGTCATGCTGCTGGCCTTGGCCGTGACGTCGAACAATTTCTCGATCAAGCGTCTCGGCAAGAAATGGATCTGGCTGCACCGCCTCGTCTATATTATCGCCGCCTGCGGCGCTCTGCACTTTGCGCTATCGACTAAGGTGCTATCCGTAGAGCAGTTCATCTATATCGGCCTGCTGATCGCCATGATCCTCTACAGATCCTACCGGCCGATCATGATGGAGAGGCGGCGGGCAGCACGCAAGCCAGCTGCGGCCTCTAGTTCCAGAGCGGCCTGAGGGAGGCCGCTCTCCCTTCAAGCAAAGTCATTCCGCAGCGCTGGCGATCTTGGCTTGACCCTGTTCCTGCACTTCGACGGTCGCCGTGAGGCCGGCGATGAGCTTCGTGCCATCGGGTACCTTGTCGAGCGCGATGCGCACCGGCACACGCTGCGCCAGGCGTACCCAGCTGAAGGTTGGCGTGATATTGGCAAGCAGGCTGCCGGAGGTGCGCTCGCGGTCCTCGATGCCGTAAGCGATGCTCTCGACATGACCGGTCAGCTTCTCGGCCTGACCCATCAAGTGGATATGAACTTCGTCGCCGATCTGGATGCGCGGCAGCTTGGTTTCTTCGAAATAGCCTTCGACGCGCAGGGAATCGCTGTCGATGAGCGCCACCTTTGCGGTCCCGGCGGAAACATAGTCGCCCGGACGCAGGCTGAGGTTCGAGATCGTACCGTTGACGGTGGCGCGAACCTCGGAGCGGTCGAGATTGAGCTGGGCGAGTTCGCGATTGGCAGTCGCCTGACGGACGGCAGCTTCATCCTGCTGCACGGTGGTCAGCGCCTGCTCCTTCTGCTGTAGGGAAGCGGCATCACCAAGGCGGGCCTGCCGCGCGCTTTCGCGCTGAGCCTGCTCGAGAGCCGCCTTGCTGCTTGCAAGGGCTGCATCCGCCTGTTCAAGCGCGATGGCGAAACGATCGCGATCGACGCGGAAGAGGATATCGCCCTTCTTAACGGTCTGGTTGTCCTTGACGAGAACCTCGCTCACGAGACCGGAGACATCGGGGGCGATGCCGACGACATCGGCCCTGAGGCGCGCATCGCGCGTCCATGGTTCATCCATGTAATGGCCCCAGAGCTGGCGGCCGACATAGACGGCGGCAATAACGAAGATGAGAGTGACGGCCACACGGCCGATGAGTTTGAACGCGTTCATGTGAAATACCAACGGGAGACTGAGGAGACGGCGCCGAGCAGCAGGACGTAAAGCGCGAGATCGAAAAGACCGCGATGCCAGACCAGAGTGTAGACTCCGATCCATGCCAGCAGGCGTCGAACGACAATGACGACAAACAGCGTCAGGAGCATGAGAACGAGAAGGCGCGGGATATAGACGCCATAGAGATCGAATTCTGCGGGCATGATATTACTCGGCGGCAATGGGAAGAGGTTGAGTTGTATCGGATATTGGTGGCCGCCAGCTCGCTGGCGGCTCGGCATGGGGGAAGAGCGCCCGGCGAAGGCCGACGAGCGCATCAAGGCTCGCCCGACCGGAATCTCGCTTTTCCTGTGCGACGGCTTCGAGGCTATGGTCGATCGACACACGCAGTTCCTCGGCCGGATCCACGGCCCGTTTTGCCTTCAGCCGCGAACGATAGAAATCCGATACGCCGATCAGGACTTCGCTGACCGATGCAGCGGCAGCCGGCTTCAGCTGGCCACGCTCTTTCTGAAGCATCAGCACGTTGAAGCCGAGACGGACATCGGCGTAACCGTCGACCTTTTTCAGTTCGCGGTCCTCGATGCCTGCAAGACGGGGGACGAGCTGGCCCAGGCGGTCGAGGATGCGGCCTGAGAGGCGTTCATGATCGGCACGGCGGATGCCGGCGGCAGTTTCGGCCAGATCTCTCCAGCCGGCCCGCACCAGCCGCCAGGCGGCAAGCTCGGATCCGAATGGGCGGGTAAGCAAAGTCCAGACCAAGGCGAAGCCAACACCGGCCAGAGCGGCGATCGCACTGTTGGTGAAGCTGGCGAAATCGGCGGTGTAACGATCCTGCAGCGCGATGAAACTTGCACCGTTCACCGCCAGCAGCATGCCGAGCATGTTGGTCTGCGGGCGGGTAATCAGGATACCCATCACCAGGAAGGGCGGCGCAAAGACCAGCACCAGCATTTCAAAGCCGGAAATCGACGGCAACACGCCAAAAATATAGACGCAGGCGATGACCAGGCTCACCGCAGTCCAGATGAACATGGTGGTGATGAAGGGCGCGGGACGATCGAGCGCGGCGAAAAACGAGCAGGCAACGGCCACCATGGCGATGAAGCCGGCACCATCCGCCCAGCCGGAATAGATCCAGAAGAAGCAGGCGACGGCAATTCCGGCGATGACGCTACCGGCCGAGAAGGCAAGCAGGGCGTAATCATAATGCCTGCTGCGACCGACGACATTGCGGTAGCGGAAGGCGGGGCGCCAGGTGCCGACCTGCTGCCCCGAGACGATCTGGGCACGCAGCGTCAGGCAATCCTGCCACAAGTCGACAATTTCCTTAAGGCGAGCGAGAGCGCTCGACCGGACGAGGTCGTCCCAACCGATATCGAGGTCGTTCTCCTGCAATTCCTCGATCTTCCGCGACAAGGTCTCAGCGGTGTCATCGGCCTTGCCGCGACCACCCTGCCCCAGCCAGTCGGCCACCTCGTTCAAAACAACGACCAATTCCTGCGGCAGCGGCTTGCCACCGGCCTTCAAGGCGTGCAGGCGATCGGCAAGGGAGGAGAAGAGCGGCAGCAGCATCAGCAGACGGCCGCGCAGTTCGCGCGAATGCCTGACGATGTCGCGGCTGCCGGCATCATAGCGCAACTGGCTGATGACGAGATCGAGGCCGGAAACGTCGGCGGCAAGCTTCTGTCGCTTCAAGGGCGTTGCCGGCGAAGCGCCCTCGCCGCGCAGGATCTCGTCGGCCCAGGTGCCGGCGTCGTCCAGCCAGGAACCTATACGCTGGCCGAGGACGGTGCCGACGCTGCTCGGAAAGACGACGGCGCTAACCACGCTCGCACAGACGATGCCGATGAGAATTTCCTCAGAGCGGGCAAGCGCGACATCGAAAATGGTTTCGGGCGAGCCGACGGTCGGCAGCGCGATCAGCGGCAACGTATAGCCGGCCAGCATGAAGACATAGCTGCGCGACGTGCGGTCGAGCATCGAGATGAACAGCAAGGTGCCGGTCCATAGCGCGACAACGATCGAAAGCAGTTCCGGCGCGTTGACGAAGAGCGGGATGAAGATCACCGATGCGGTGGCACCGATAAGCGTGCCGAGCGCGCGGTAAAGCCCCTTGGAGCTGGTCGCGCCGGCAAGAGGATTGGCGACCACATAGACGGCGGCCATCGCCCAATAGGGACGCGGCAGATCGAGCGACAGGGCGATGAACAGCGCCATAATCGCAGCGATGAAGGCTTTGACGGAAAATAACCACTCGCGCCAGGATGGAATGCTCATGAGACCTTCTCCGGCTCCGGTTCGACGGCTTTGGATGCCTCAAACTCCTCGAAAGCCTTCAGGACGCGAACCGCAGCTTCGATATCCGCGGGGTCGACATTGGCGAGGATCTTGCCACGCAGCTCATCAAGTACGTCTTCCATACGGGAGGCCAGCTTTTCGCCTTCCGGCGTCAGCCACAGGCCTTTCGCGCGTCGATCCGTCGGATCATCCTTGCGGATGACAAGATCCATGCTTTCGAGCTGATCGATCAGCCGAACCAGAGACGGGCCTTCGATGCCGACATAAGTGGCGAGCACCACCTGCCGCACGCCTCCTCCCAGGCGACCGATCCAAAGCAGCGGCGCGGCCACCGCCTCAGATATGCCATGGGAGCTCAGCGCGAGATCGACCGCCCGTCGCCATTGGCGGCCGGTCGTCAGCAGGTTTGCGGTGAATACGCGTTGCAGGGCATTGGACGAGTTCATGAGAACCTATTAGCACTAAACTAATTAGGATTCAAATTATTATTATCGAAAGCGCTATATGGAATGCGAAATGCAGCTATGCAGATATCGAGAGAGCCGTGGTAACCGGCCCGGATCGCAAGCGACCGATAGTCTAATAAATCACTTAGTAATGATCGACGTCGCCGAGATAAAAGTGGGCAAGAACATCATGCTGAGCGCTTCGGCCCGAATAGGATGCGATGAAGCGCCAACGCCAGCGCGATGCCGGCGGCATAGGCGACGATATTCCAGAGCGAGAATACCCTGCCCAGCAACAGGGCTCCGGCGGCAGTCAATCGAAAGGCGTCAAGATCAGGCGTGTGCCAAAGCCTGAAAAACTCTACGGCGATCGCGACGAGCAGCGCCGCCACGGCAATCCTGACACGTCCCGAAGACACGAATATTGTCGCCAGGAGCCAATAGACCATCGCTCCCCACAATAACGAGCCGCCATATTTGACGATCGCGAAAGGCAGATCGAGCGCATAACCATAGCGCCGCAATGCAAGACCGGCGGCGATGGTCACCAAGAGCGCGAGGAACAGAAGCGGTCTCTCACGCGTCAATTTTCGCTGCATGTCCCACGACGCTCCCTGCTCTAACGCCACCTGAGCCGAATGCGACTCAGCAAGGCTGATTGCGATACTCCAAAGCAATCAGGGAGATTGAAAGGCCGCTCCAGTCGCGGAAACGACAAAAGGCCGGATGATCGCTCATCCGGCCTTCAATTTCTGATCCGAAGCTTAGCCTTAAGCGGCTGCGGCTTCTTCTTCAGCGGCAACGCGAGCCTTGTCGGCTGCGCCCTTGGCATTGACGTCGCGATCGACGAATTCGACAACTGCGAGAGCGGCATTGTCGCCCTGGCGGAAGCCGGCCTTCATGATACGCAGGTAGCCGCCATTGCGGGTGGCGTAGCGGGTTGCGATCGCGTCGAACAGCTTCGAAACGACGGCGACGTCGCGGATCTGCGAGATGGCCTGACGACGAGCGTGCAGGTCGCCGCGCTTGCCGAGGGTTACCAGCTTCTCGACGATCGGGCGAATTTCCTTCGCCTTCGGGAGCGTGGTGACAATCTGCTCATGGGTGATGAGCGAAGCCGCCATGTTGGCGAACATCGCCTTACGATGGCTAGCGGTTCTATTCAGCTTGCGGCCGGCTTTACCGTGGCGCATGGCTATTCTCCTTCACTTGCAGGCATCGTTCGCCCGCAGTTTGATTGGTTAGTATTGGTCTTCGTATCGCTTGGCGAGATCTTCGATGTTCTCAGGCGGCCATGCCGGCACCTCCATGCCGAGGTGCAGGCCCATGGAAGCGAGAACTTCCTTGATTTCGTTCAGCGACTTGCGACCAAAATTCGGCGTGCGGAGCATTTCTGCTTCGGTCTTCTGAATGAGGTCGCCGATGTAGACGATGTTGTCGTTCTTCAGGCAATTTGCCGAGCGAACGGACAGTTCCAGCTCGTCCACCTTCTTGAGGAGCGCCGGGTTGAAAGCGAGTTCGGTGACTGCTTCTTCTTCGGCTTCCTTCTGCGGCTCGTCGAAGTTGACGAACACGCCAAGCTGATCCTGGAGGATGCGAGCCGCAAAAGCGACGGCATCTTCACCGCTGATCGAACCGTCGGTTTCGATCGACATGCTCAGCTTGTCGTAGTCGAGAACCTGTCCTTCGCGGGTATTTTCAACCTTGTAGGACACCTTCTTGACCGGCGAATAGAGGCTGTCGACCGGGATGAGGCCGATCGGAGCGTCTTCCGCACGATTGCGCTCGGCGGGCACATAGCCCTTGCCGTTGTTGACGGTGAATTCCATGCGGATTTCGGCGCCCTCGTCGAGCGTGCAGATGACATGCTCGGGGTTGAGGATTTCGATATCGCCGACCGTCTGGATGTCGCCAGCCGTTACAACGCCTGGGCCCTGCTTGCGGACGACCATGCGCTTGCTGTCATCGCCGTCCATCTTGATGGCGATTTCCTTGATGTTCAGCACGATATCCGTCACGTCTTCCCGGACGCCCGGGATAGAGGAGAACTCATGCAATACGCCGTCGATCTGCACGGCCGTCACAGCGGCGCCACGCAGAGAGGACAGCAGAACGCGACGCAGCGCGTTGCCGAGGGTGAGACCAAAGCCACGCTCCAGCGGTTCCGCCACGAGCGTTGCCTTGGTGCGGCCGCTCGAGGTGAACTCGACCTTGTTGGGCTTGATCAGTTCCTGCCAGTTTTTCTGAATCATGTTTTTGCCTTCCGTTCGTTGCCACCATCCAATCGTGGCAACCGAGCTTGAGTAACACCAAGCCGGGCGCATCTACCCCGGCCGGTGTCGTGAGTGGCGATGATCAGACGCGACGCTTCTTGCGCGGGCGGCAACCATTGTGCGGGATCGGGGTCACGTCGCGGATGGACGTGATCATGAAACCAGCAGCCTGGAGCGCGCGCAGAGCGGATTCACGACCGGAGCCCGGACCGCAAACTTCAACTTCGAGCGACTTCATGCCGTGCTCCTGAGCCTTCTTGGCGCAATCTTCGGCAGCGATCTGGGCGGCGAACGGGGTCGACTTGCGCGAACCCTTGAAGCCCTTGGCACCAGCGGACGACCAGGCAATCGCGTTGCCCTGTGCGTCGGTGATGGTGATCATCGTGTTGTTGAAGGTCGAGTTGACGTGTGCGACGCCCGACGTGATATTCTTGCGCTCGCGACGACGAACGCGGACGGCTTCCTTGGCCATGTTAGTCCTTTCTTGGATCTCTGCACCGCCGTAATCCCAGCGGCTACACCGAAGCGGCACCCACGGAGCACCGCTTCAAACTCAAAAGAGGCCGGCGGACCGCCAGCCTCCCAAATCCGGTTGCCCGGAAATTACTTCTTCTTACCAGCGATCGCCTTTGCCGGACCCTTGCGGGTGCGGGCATTGGTGTGCGTGCGCTGGCCACGAACCGGCAGGCCGCGGCGATGACGCAGGCCACGGTAAGAACCCAGGTCCATGAGACGCTTGATGTTCATCGCGGTTTCGCGACGCAGATCACCTTCGACCTGATAGTCACGGTCGATGGTTTCGCGGATCTGCAGAACCTCAGCATCGGTCAACTGGTTGACGCGACGCTCGGCCGGAATACCGACCTTCTCGCAGATTTCCTGTGCAAACTTCGGTCCGATCCCGTGAATGTAACGAAGCGCAATAACTACGCGCTTTGCAGTCGGGATGTTGACGCCAGCGATACGAGCCACGCCTGTTCTCCTTGCATTCCTTTTGCCTTGGCAAAGGGTCTTGTTATGCAGCCCGGGAGCTGCTTGTTCAATGTGTGTCCGCCACATGTCAAAACGACCGTACCCGGACTTCCCGTTGGAAATCCGCGCCGATCGCATGGCATGTCGCGAGTTGGCGCGGTGTTTAGCGGAATCAGCGCAAAAAAGCAACCGCTCCGGCAAGTTTATTTTAGGCTATCTAAAGCTTAGCCAGGATAGCCTCTATGCTCTCAGTCACATGCTCGATATCGGCCATGCCGTCGATGCTCTGCAACTTGCCCTTGGCATAGTAGTAACCGATCAGCGGCGAGGTCTCCTTGTAGTAGACCTGAAGACGGGTCGCCATGGTTTCGGCATTGTCATCCGGGCGGCGCTTGAAATGCGTCGAGCCGCATTTGTCGCAGACACCGGCATTTGCCGGAACCTTGTCAGTGTCGTGATAGACGCTGCCGCAATTCGAGCAGGAATAGCGGCCAGAGACGCGGCGAATCAGTTCGGCGTCGTCCACTTTGAGCTCAATCACGACGGAGAGCTCGAGGCCCTTCGCGCTAAGCATCTTCTCCGTGGCATCAGCCTGTACAAGAGTGCGCGGGAAACCATCGAGAATGAAACCCTTGGCACAATCCGGCTGATCGATGCGTTCGGAAACGATCGCGTTGACGATCTCATCCGAAACAAGCTTGCCGGCGTCCATGACAGCCTTGGCGCGCTTGCCAACTTCCGTGCCGGCCTGAACGGCCGCACGCAGCATATCGCCAGTGGAAAGCTGCGGAATGCCATGCTTTTCCACGATGCGCTGGGCCTGGGTCCCCTTACCTGCTCCCGGCGGCCCTAAAAGTATGAGTCTCATCGCCCCCTCTTTCCTCCACGCAACTTCGATTTCTTGATCAGGCCTTCATATTGCTGTGCGATCAGGTGACCCTGAATCTGCGCCACCGTATCCAGCGTTACGCTAACCACGATCAGAAGCGAAGTGCCACCCAGAGACAAGGGAATACCTGTCTGGGATACGAGAATTTCGGGCAGGATGCAGACGAAGACAAGATAGATCGCGCCGATGACCGTGATGCGGGTCAGCACGTAATCGATATATTCGGCGGTGCGCTCACCCGGACGGATACCGGGAATGAAGCCGCCGTGCTTCTTCAGATTGTCGGCCGTGTCCTTCGGATTGAAGACAAGCGCCGTGTAGAAGAAGGCGAAGAAGGCGATCAGAGCGGCGTAGAGCACCATATAGACGGGCTGTCCGTGGCCGAGCGCTGCAACGATGGACGTTACCCAGGCCGGAAGCGCGGTGTTGTTGCCGAGACCGGCGACGGTTGCCGGCAGCAGAAGCAGCGACGACGCGAAGATCGCCGGGATGACGCCCGAAGTGTTCAGCTTCAGCGGCAGGTGCGACGTATCGCCCTGGAACATGCGCGTGCCAACCTGGCGCTTCGGATATTGGATCAGCAGGCGACGCTGCGCGCGCTCGACGAAGACGATGAGCGCGATGACCAGAATAGCGACGACCAGCACGGCGAGAATAAGAGGCGTGGAAAGCGCGCCCGTGCGGCCAAGCTCCAGGGTACCGGCGAGCGCGGTCGGAAGACCGGCGGCGATACCCGCGAAGATGATCAGCGAAATGCCGTTGCCAATACCGCGCGACGTCACCTGTTCGCCAAGCCACATCAGGAACATGGTGCCGCCAAGCAGCGTGATGACGGTGGAAATGCGGAAGAACCAGCCGGGATCAACGACGACGCCGTTGCCATGCTCCAGGCCGATCGCAATGCCATAGGCCTGCAATGCGCCGAGCAGCACCGTGCCGTAGCGGGTGTACTGGTTGATGATCTTACGGCCCTGCTCGCCTTCCTTCTTCAGGTTTTCGAGCGAGGGAACAACCGAGGTCATCAGCTGAACGATGATCGAGGCGGAGATATAGGGCATGATGCCGAGCGCGAAGATCGCCATGCGCTGCACGGCGCCGCCCGAGAACATGTTGAAGAGACCGAGAATGCCGCCCGACTGATTCTGGAAAGCCTGGGCATAGGCGGCAGGGTTGAGGCCAGGAAGCGGAATGTGGGTGCCGAGCCGGTAGACGAGGAGAGCGCCGAGGGTAAACCACAGGCGCTTCTTGAGATCCTCGGCTTTGGCAAAGGTCGAAAAATTGAGGTTGGACGCCAATTGTTCCGCTGCAGAAGCCATGCAAATCTCCGCATCACCAATTCCGGCATAGTCGGCCAAGTCCGGAATCGGTCTGTAAATTGTTCAAAAGCCGGGCTTCGGACGGATTGCGCTGCAATCGGGCGCCTCACCCTTGGTTCCCGTTATCGATCGGAAAGACACTTGCCGCATCGATCAGATTCGTGAGGCTCACATATGGGAGCAAAATCGCCCGAAGTGAAGTCACTTCGGGCGATTGTTGATAATATTATTCTGCGGCAGCAGCGAGCAGCTTGACGGAACCGCCAGCCTTTTCGATCTTCTCGACTGCGGACTTGGAAGCGCCTGCAACTTCAAGAGCAAGCTTCGCCTTCAGTTCGCCGTCCGAGAGAACCCGAACGCCGTCCTTGACGCGGCGAATAACGCCGGCAGCCTTGAGAGCTGCTGCATCAACAGTGCTCTTGGCATCGAGCTTGCCGGCATCGACGGCAGCCTGGATGCGTGCCAGCGATACGACAACGTAGTCGGATGCGAAGATGTTGTTGAAGCCGCGCTTCGGCAGACGACGGTAGATGGGCATCTGACCGCCTTCGAAGCCGTTGATCGCAACGCCCGAACGGGACTTCTGACCCTTCACACCACGGCCACCGGTCTTGCCGGAGCCGGAGCCGATGCCGCGGCCGAGGCGCTTGCGGCTGTGGGTCGAGCCTTCGTTATCCTTGATTTCATTCAGTTTCATAGCGAATTACCTCCGGCTCACTTCTCGTCGACAACGCGAACGAGATGCTGGACAGCACGGATCATGCCACGAACAGCCGGAGTATCTTCCAGCGTGCGGCGACGGTGCATTTTGTTCAGTCCGAGACCGATCAGCGTCTTCTGCTGAACATCCGGACGGCGGATCGGGCTGCCAATCTGCTCGACCGTAACGGTCGCCTTAGCTTCAGCCTTCTTGGTCGTCTTGGCCATAGGTCAAACTCCCTTATTCTTCGGAGGCGTTGCCCGAAGCGGCGCGGCGAGCCTGCAGGGTGGCATACTTGATGCCGCGCTGAGCTGCGATGTCCTTCGGGTGAACCTGGTGCTTCAGGGCGTCGAACGTGGCGCGAACCATGTTGTACGGGTTCGACGAACCGGTCGACTTGGCAACGACGTCATGAACGCCGAGCGTTTCGAAAACGGCGCGCATCGGGCCGCCGGCGATGATACCGGTACCGACCTTGGCCGAGCGCAGCAGAACCTTGCCGGCGCCATGACGGCCATGAACGTCGTGATGCAGCGTACGGCCGTCGCGCAGCGGTACGAAGATCATGTCGCGCTTGGCGCTTTCGGTTGCCTTGCGGATGGCTTCCGGCACTTCGCGTGCCTTGCCATGGCCGAAGCCTACGCGGCCCTTCTGGTCGCCAACGACGACGAGAGCGGCGAAGCCGAAGCGACGGCCACCCTTAACAACCTTGGCGACGCGGTTGATCGCGACCAGCTTGTCGACGAATTCGCTATCGCGCTCTTCACGGCTCTGACGGTCTTCCCGCGGAGCCCTCTTTTCCTGTGCCATTGTCCTCTTCCTTTTTCTTTTCCGGGTGCAACGGGCAAACAAAACGAAGACCGCATGAACCTCCCAACGGAGATTTGCGGTCCGGTGAATATCCGGCCGGCATCCTTGAGATCACCGGCCGGAAATCTGATTAGAAGGTCAGGCCGCCTTCGCGGGCTGCTTCAGCCAGGGCCTTGATGCGGCCGTGGTAAATGAAAGCGCCGCGATCGAACACGACTTCCTTCACGCCGGCCTTGGAGGCGCGCTCTGCAACGAGCTTGCCAACGAGGGCTGCGGCTGCGGTATCGGCACCGGTCTTCAGAGAACCGCGCAGATCCTTGTCGAGGGTAGAGGCAGCCGCGAGGGTCTTGCCAGCCACATCATCGATGATCTGAGCGTAGATGTTCTTCGACGAGCGATGAACCGACAGGCGCGGACGGCCATTGGCCACCGCCTTGATTTGACGGCGCACGCGGTTGGCGCGACGCGCAAGTGCTTCTTTCCTGCTAGCCATTTCGCGTGTTCCTTACTTCTTCTTGCCTTCTTTGCGGACGATCCGCTCTTCGGCATACTTAACGCCCTTGCCCTTGTAGGGCTCAGGACCGCGATATTCGCGGATTTCAGCGGCAACCTGACCAACTTGCTGCTTGTTGATGCCGGTGACGACGATTTCCGTCGGCTTCGGCACAGCAATGGTGATGCCCTGCGGCGGCTGATAAATCACGTCGTGGCTGAAGCCGAGCGCCAGCTGCAGGTTCTTGCCCTGCATGGAGGCACGGTAGCCGACACCGTTGATTTCGAGCTTGCGCTCGTAGCCGTCCTTAACACCCTTGAAGATGTTCTCGATCATGGTGCGGGACATGCCCCACTTTGCGCGAGCATCCTTGGAGTCGTTGAGCGGCGTCACGACGATTGCATTGTTTTCCAGCTTGAGACCGATTTCGTCGTTAGCGACGAAAAACAGCTCGCCCTTGGGGCCCTTGGCAGTCACTTTCTGGCCATCAACCGTGGCCGTGATCCCTGCAGGTACCTGAACGGGCTTCTTACCGATACGAGACATTTTTCAAACCTGTCTGTTTCGAAGGAGATATCTCTGTTCGATCTTAGAAGACCGAGCAGAGAACCTCGCCACCAACATTCTGTTCGCGAGCCTGGTGATCGGCCATCACACCCTTCGGAGTCGAAAGGATGGTAATGCCGAGACCGTTCGCGACCTGCGGAATGGACTTGACCGAGACATAAACCCGGCGGCCCGGCTTGGACACACGGCCGATCTCGCGGATCACCGATGCGCCTTCGTAGTACTTGAGTTCGATGTTGAGCTCAGACTTGCCGTTGCCGAAATCGACGACGGAATAGCCACGGATGTAGCCTTCAGCCTGGAGCACATCGAGAACGCGTGCACGGAGCTTGGACGCAGGCGTCGAAACCGACGACTTGCGGCGCGAAGCGCCATTGCGGATGCGGGTGAGCATATCGCCCAAAGGATCAGTCATAGACATCTAATCTGCTCCTTACCAGCTGGACTTGACGATGCCCGGCACCTTGCCGAGATTGCCGAGTTCACGCAGCGCGATACGCGACATGCGCAGTTTGCGGTAGTAGGCGCGCGGACGGCCAGACACTTCGCAACGGTTGCGAATACGGGTCTTCGATCCATCGCGCGGGAGCGATGCCAGCTTCAGAGTGGCCTTGAACCGGTCTTCGATCGAGAGAGACTGGTTCATGATGATTGCCTTGAGAGCAGCCCGCTTCGCGGCCTGGTTGGCAACCGTATTGCGGCGGCGCTTGTTCTTTTCAACTGCGCTTGTCTTCGCCATATCAGGGTTCCTTTTCTACGCTCGTCGTTACGGTTATTGACGGAACGGGAAGTTGAACTCTTTCAGAAGAGCCCGTGCTTCGTCGTCGGTCGTCGCCGTCGTGCAAACGATGATGTCCATGCCCCACATCTGATCAACCTTGTCGTAGTTGATCTCAGGGAACACAATGTGCTCCTTGATGCCCATGGCAAAATTGCCACGACCGTCAAAGCTCTTCGGGTTCAGGCCGCGGAAGTCGCGAACGCGCGGAAGCGCGATGTTGACCAGACGATCCAGGAACTCATACATGCGGGCGCCGCGCAGGGTAACCTTCGCGCCGATCGGCATATTTTCGCGGACCTTGAAGCCAGCGATGGAGTTGCGTGCGCGGGTGATGACCGGCTTCTGGCCAGCGATGGCCGCCAGGTCGGCAGCAGCAACGGTCGGCTTCTTCGAATCAGCCGTCGCTTCGCCAACACCCATGTTAATCACGATCTTGTCCAGCTTCGGGATCTGCATCTCGTTAGCGTAGGAGAACTGCTCCTGCATGGCTGCACGGATGCGAGCAACATATTCCTTCTTGAGCCGCGGCTCGTACTTTGCCTCAGCCATCGATCACTTCTCCCGAGGTCTTGGCCACACGGACCTTCTTGCCATCCACAACCTTGAAACCGACGCGGGTCGGCTTGCCGTCCTTGTCGACGATCGCAATGTTGGACAGGTGAAGCGGGGCTTCCTTGCTGATGATGCCGGCTTCCTGGTTCTGCGTCTGGCGCTGATGGCGCTTGATGACGTTGACGCCACGAACGACCGCACGGTCTTCCTTCGGCAGCACTTGAATGACTTCGCCGGTACGGCCCTTGTCCTTACCGGTCAATACGACAACCTTGTCGCCTTTACGGATCTTCTGCATCGCTCCGCTCCTTACAGTACTTCTGGAGCCAGCGAGATGATCTTCATGTGGTTCTTGGCGCGAAGTTCGCGCGGAACCGGTCCGAAGATACGGGTGCCGATCGGCTCTTTCTTGTTGTCGATGAGGACTGCTGCGTTGGTATCGAAGCGGATGACGCTGCCATCCGGACGACGGATGTCCTTGGCGGTACGAACAACAACCGCCTTCATCACGTCACCCTTCTTCACACGGCCGCGCGGGATAGCTTCCTTGATCGAAACGACGATAACGTCGCCGATCGAGGCATACTTGCGCTTCGAGCCGCCCAGCACCTTGATGCACATGACACGACGTGCGCCGGAATTATCCGCCACGTCGAGGTTTGTTTGCATCTGAATCATGTCAGGTCGCCTTCTTGTTGTTACCGGAATGGTTGGGCCAATCGACCCCCTACCCCGGCTTATGGACTAGTGTCTTGTCTGATTATGCCTGGGCTTCGGAACCGCAACGGGTCGCCTCTGCCGGCCATCAATAAAGCAAAAGAACGCCCGTTCGCGAGCGTCCTGCTTCCAAGCTCGTGCTTCATACAGATATTTCGCCCAAGCGCAAGGGCCTGAGCGAAATTCTGTTACTTGGACTGGGCGGAAACGACCGTCCAGGTCTTATCCTTGGAGATCGGCGCGCATTCCTCGATGGAAACGACGTCGCCGGTCTTGTACTGATTGTTTTCGTCGTGAGCCTTGTACTTCTTGGAACGACGAACGGTCTTCTGGAGCAGCGGGTGAGCGAAACGACGCTCAACGCGGACAACTACCGTCTTCTCGTTCTTGTCGCTGACCACGACGCCCTGCAGAATGCGCTTCGGCATGTTATTCTTCCTTTAGGCCTTTGCTTCTGCCGCCTTCTGGCGGGCAATGGTTTTTACGCGAGCGATGTCCTTGCGGACTTCGTTGATGCGCGAGGACTTCTCGAGCTGGCCGGTCGCCTTCTGAAAGCGCAGGTTGAACTGCTCCTTCTTCAGCTTGGCAAGCTCGTCCTTGAGTTGGTCGGCGCTCAGGGCGCGAACATCTGCGGCTTTCATGAGCTTCTTCCTTACTCTGCAATGCGCTGAACGAAGCGCGTCTTGACCGAGAGCTTGGCAGCGCCGAGGCGCAGGGCCTCACGAGCGATTTCTTCGCTCACACCGTCGATCTCGAACATCATACGGCCGGGCTTGACCTTGCATGCCCAGTATTCGACAGAGCCCTTACCTTTACCCATACGGACTTCGGTCGGCTTTGCGGTTACCGGAACATCCGGGAACACGCGGATCCATACACGGCCGGCGCGCTTCATATAGCGCGTGATCGCGCGGCGGGCCGCTTCGATCTCGCGAGCGTTGACACGGTTAGGCTCCTGCGACTTCAGGCCGAATTCGCCGAACGCCAGATCAGAACCACCCTTGGCAACGCCCTTGATGCGGCCCTTGAATTGCTTGCGGTACTTCGTACGCTTTGGCTGCAACATTTTCTTATTCTCCGAACTTATCTGCCACGTACGCTATCAAGCGTTGTCGCGGCGACGGTCTCTATCGCGATCGCGGCTAGCCGGACCCTGGGCGTCGCCTTCGAGCGCACGGCGTTCGGAGGCCATCGGATCGTGCTCAAGGATTTCGCCCTTGAAGATCCAGACCTTGATGCCGCAGATACCGAAAGCGGTTTCTGCTTCAGCCGTACCGTAGTCGATGTCGGCGCGCAGCGTATGCAGCGGCACGCGACCTTCGCGGTACCATTCCGTACGAGCGATTTCAGCACCGCCGAGACGGCCGGCGCAGGTGATCTTGATGCCTTCGGCGCCAAGACGCATCGCGGACTGAACGGCGCGCTTCATAGCGCGACGGAAAGCGACACGGCGTTCCAGCTGCTGAGCGATCGACTGGGCAACCAGCGTCGCGTCGATTTCCGGCTTGCGAACTTCAACGATGTTGAGGTGCGTTTCGGAATTCGTCATGTCCGACAGCTTCTTGCGGAGCTTGTCGATGTCAGCGCCCTTCTTGCCGATGATCAGGCCCGGACGAGCCGAGTGGATCGTGACGCGGCACTTCTTGTGCGGACGCTCGATGACCACCTTGGAGATACCAGCCTGCTTCAGTTCGTTCATGACGAACTTGCGCATCTTCAGGTCTTCGTGGAGGAGCTGGCCGTACTCGGCATTGTCCGCGAACCAGCGGCTATCCCAGGTACGGTTGATGCCAAGACGAAAGCCGATCGGATTGATTTTCTGACCCATTATGCGGCCTCCCCTTGAGCTTCCACTTCACGAACGACGATCGTCAGGTGCGCAAACGGACGCTCGATGCGAGATGCGCGGCCGCGGCCACGAGCGTGGAAACGCTTCATGACGATCGACTTGCCGACGTAAGCTTCCGCAACGACCAGCGAGTCAACGTCGAGATCGTGATTGTTTTCTGCATTGGCGATCGCAGATTCGAGCGTCTTCTTCACAGCGCCAGCGATACGCTTGCGCGAGAATTCCAGCTCTGCGAGCGCGCGGTCAACCTTCTTGCCGCGGATCGAAGCCGCGACCAGGTTGAGCTTCTGCGGGCTGACGCGGAGCGTGCGCGCAACTGCCTGCGCCTCGTTGTCCTTCAGCCGGCGTTCGGTTTTTGCCTTGCCCATTGTTACTTCCTCTTCGCCTTCTTGTCCGCACCGTGACCATAATAGGTACGGGTCGGGGCGAACTCGCCGAACTTGTGTCCGACCATGTCTTCATTGACGCTGACCGGAATGTGCTTGCTGCCGTTGTAGACGCCGAAGGTGAGACCAACGAACTGCGGCATGATGGTGGAGCGACGGCTCCACATCTTGATTACTTCGTTACGTCCGCCTTCACGCACCTTCTCAGCCTTCTTGAGAAGATAGCCGTCAACAAACGGACCTTTCCATACTGAACGAGCCACTTGAGACTTCCTCTCTTACTTCTTGCGCTGATGGCGCGAGCGCATAATCATCTTGTCGGTCGACTTGTTCGACCGCGTACGCTTGCCCTTGGTCGGCTTGCCCCATGGGGTCACCGGATGGCGACCACCGGAGGTGCGGCCTTCACCACCGCCGTGCGGATGGTCAACCGGGTTCATGACAACGCCGCGGTTATGCGGCTTCTTGCCACGCCAACGCGAACGACCGGCCTTACCGTCGTTGATGTTGCCGTGATCCGGGTTCGAAACCGCACCGATCGTGGCAAGGCAGGTGCCGTGCACGAGGCGCTGTTCGCCCGAGTTCAGGCGAAGGATCGCCATGCCCTGGTCACGGCCGACGAGCTGAGCGTAGGAACCGGCGGAACGAGCGATCTGACCGCCCTTGCCCGGCTTCATTTCCACATTGTGGATGATGGAGCCGACCGGGATGAACTGAAGCGGCATGGTGTTGCCAGGCTTCACGTCCACTGCCTTTTCCGAAGCGATGACCTTGTCGCCCGAAGCGAGACGCTGCGGAGCGAGGATGTAGGCCAGTTCGCCGTCCGTGTACTTCACCAGAGCGATGTAAGCGGTACGGTTCGGATCGTATTCGATACGCTCGACGGTTGCTTCGACGTCGAACTTGCGACGCTTGAAGTCGACCAGACGATAGCTGCGCTTGTGACCACCGCCCTGGAAACGGACGGTGATGCGGCCGGTGTTGTTACGGCCACCCTTGGAGGTGAGGCCTTCGGTCAACGACTTGACCGGCTTGCC
This sequence comes from Martinezella dioscoreae, assembly GCF_009176305.1. Classification (GTDB taxonomy): domain Bacteria; phylum Pseudomonadota; class Alphaproteobacteria; order Rhizobiales; family Rhizobiaceae; genus Rhizobium; species Rhizobium dioscoreae. The sequence continues at coordinate 282,382 of NZ_BLAJ01000005.1, forward strand.
CTTGTAGAGCGAGGAGCGATCGACAATGACCAGCTGACGCTGGCTCGGGGTCGTCGGATTGAATGTTTTCAATGCCATTTTCTTATTCCTCAGAGACCGGTGGAGACGTCGATCGACTGGCCTTCGGCGAGCGTCACAACAGCCTTCTTCACGTCCTTCTGCTTGCCGACAAGACCCTTGAACCGCTTGGTCTTGCCGAGGCGCAGCAGAGTGTTAACGGCCGTAACCTTGACGCCGAAGAGCGCTTCGACGGCAGCCTTGATTTCCGGCTTCGTCGCGGTCTTCGCAACGTTGAAAACAACCTGGTTATTGTCCGACAGCAGCGTGGACTTTTCGGTGATCGCCGGAGAAACGATCACATCATAATGGCGAAGATCCGTCACTTGAACCGCTCCTCTAGAGCTTCAACTGCAGCCTTGGACAGCACGAGCTTGCCGCGGCGCAGGATGTCGTAAACGTTGATGCCCTGAACCGGCAGAACATCGATGTTCGGGATGTTCTGGGCTGCGAGCTTGAAGTTGCTATCGAGCTCAGCACCGCCGATGAACAGAGCGTTCGTCAGGCCGAGCGTCTCGAAAGCGCCAGCGAGTGCCTTGGTCTTGGCTTCGGTAGCGACGAGATTGTCGATGACAATCACGTCTTCAGCCTTGAACTTGGCAGAGAGAGCGTGACGCAGGCCGAGGGCGCGAACCTTCTTCGGCAGATCATGCTCGTGGCTGCGAGCGACCGGGCCGTGAGCCTTACCACCGCCGCGGAACTGCGGAGCGCGAGCCGAATGGTGACGAGCGCGGCCCGTACCCTTCTGCTTGTACATCTTGGCACCGGTGCGCGCTACGTCTGCGCGGCCCTTGGCCTGATGCGTGCCCTGCTGCTTCTTGGCAAGCTGCCAGCGAACGACGCGAGCGAGAATGTCTTCACGCGGCTCGAGGCCGAAAATCGCATCAGAAAGGGAAACCTTCCCGGCGTCTTTGCCCTCAAGGGTCTTGACGTTGAATTCCATTGGTTTGGCTCCCTTACTTCGCTGCCGACTTGACGGCGTCGCGCACGATGATCCAGGCGCCCTTGGAGCCGGGAACCGCACCCTTGACAAGGATCAGACCGCGATCTTCATCGGTCGATACCACTTCAAGGTTCTGCGTCGTGACGCGGGTCTGGCCCATGTGACCAGCCATCTTCTTGTTCTTGAACACCTTGCCCGGGTCCTGGCGCGAGCCGGTCGAACCGTGCGAGCGGTGCGAAACCGACACACCGTGCGTGGCGCGCAAACCGCCGAAGCCGTGGCGCTTGATGGCGCCGGCAAAGCCCTTACCGATCGTCGTGCCGGTCACGTCGACGAGCTGACCCGCCGTGAAGTGACCTGCGTTGAGCTCGGTGCCAACTGCGAGCAGATTGTCTTCCGTGACACGGAATTCTGCGAGCTTGGCCTTCGGCTCTACGCTTGCGACGGCGAAATGGCCGCGAAGAGCCTTCGTCGTGTTCTTAACTTTAGCCTGGCCGGCACCGAGCTGAACTGCGGTGTAGCCATTCTTTTCAACTGTGCGCTGGGCTACGACCTGGCAGCCTTCCATACGCAATACGGTAACCGGGACATGCTCGCCGGCGTCGTTGTAGACGCGGGTCATTCCCACCTTTTGTGCAATCACACCTGAACGCATCGGTTCAATCCTTCTCACTCAGCTCGAGGACCGGAGGCCTTAGAGCTTGATCTCAACATCGACACCGGCGGCGAGATCAAGCTTCATCAGCGCGTCTACCGTCTGCGGGGTCGGGTCAACGATGTCGAGGAGGCGCTTATGCGTGCGCATCTCGAACTGCTCGCGGCTCTTCTTGTCGATGTGCGGGGACCGGTTTACCGTAAACTTCTCGATACGAGTCGGAAGCGGAACGGGGCCCCGGACGCTTGCACCGGTGCGCTTCGCCGTCGACACGATCTCGCGCGTGGAAGCATCGAGAATCCGGTGATCGAACGCCTTCAGGCGAATGCGGATATTTTGGCCGTTCATTCGACGTTATCCTTGTGTTTGTTATCTCGCGTGCCCTTCGAAAAGGCACGGTTTGTTCTGTTTCCTAAGGCGGACCACCGGTTTCAAAGATCGAGAGGGACGCCGGCTACGGCATCCCCATCCACTCTTTAGGCCTTTCGGCCCACCTTATTGTTAATTTCATTGGCCGCTTCGTCATCCGAAGCAGCGCGCAAATCGCGCTCGCGCGCCATTTGCAACATTTCTATGTCATAAGCAAGCGGCTAGAGCCGCTTGCATCATAATATTGTCATCGAATCGGCCACTCGGATGGAGTGGCCGTCTTCGAATTACTCGACGATGGAGGCGACGATGCCTGCACCGACGGTGCGGCCGCCTTCGCGGATCGCGAAGCGCAGCTTTTCTTCCATCGCGATCGGAACGATCAGCTCGACGTCAACCGTGACGTTGTCGCCCGGCATAACCATTTCCGTGCCTTCCGGAAGCGTCACGATGCCGGTCACGTCAGTCGTACGGAAGTAGAACTGCGGACGGTAGTTCGTGAAGAACGGCGTATGACGGCCGCCTTCTTCCTTCGTCAGGATGTAGGCTTCGGCCTTGAACTTCTTGTGCGGCTTGACAGAACCCGGCTTGCACAGGATCTGACCACGCTCGACGCCGTCACGGTTCACACCACGGATCAGCGCACCGATGTTGTCGCCGGCCTGACCCTGGTCGAGCAGCTTGCGGAACATTTCAACGCCGGTCACCGTCGTCTTCGACGTCGGACGAATGCCGACGATTTCGACTTCTTCACCAACCTTGATGATACCGCGCTCGACGCGGCCCGTCACAACCGTACCACGGCCCGAGATCGAGAACACGTCTTCGATCGGCATCAGGAACGGCTGGTCGATCGGACGCTCAGGCGTCGGGATGTAGGCGTCAACCTGAGCCATCAGCTCGCGGATCGCGTCTTCGCCGATCTTCTTGTCCGAATCTTCAAGAGCAGCAAGCGCCGAACCCTTGACAACCGGGATGTCGTCGCCCGGGAAGTCGTAGGACGACAGAAGTTCGCGAACTTCAAGCTCGACGAGCTCGAGAAGCTCAGCGTCGTCAACCTGGTCGACCTTGTTCAGGAACACGACGATTGCCGGAACGCCAACCTGGCGGGCGAGCAGGATGTGCTCGCGCGTCTGCGGCATCGGGCCGTCGGCAGCAGAGCAAACCAGGATCGCGCCGTCCATCTGAGCGGCACCCGTGATCATGTTCTTCACGTAGTCGGCGTGGCCGGGGCAGTCAACGTGCGCATAGTGACGGTTCGGCGTCTCGTATTCAACGTGGGCCGTCGAGATCGTGATGCCACGAGCCTTCTCTTCCGGAGCCGCGTCGATTTGGTCATACGCCTTGAACTCGCCGAAGTACTTCGTGATCGCTGCCGTCAACGACGTCTTGCCGTGGTCAACGTGACCGATCGTCCCGATGTTAACGTGCGGCTTATTGCGCTCAAACTTACTCTTTGCCATTTTCGGCTCTCCGTTTTCCTGTCCCCTGAGGGATCAATTCTTGTTATCGGTCAATTGGTATTCCGGTCACTTCTGACCGGAATACTTTGCCTGGATTTCCTGTGCGACGTTCGACGGAACCGGCGCATAATGATCGAAGGTCATCGTGTACTGTGCACGACCCTGAGACATCGAGCGCAGGTTATCGACGTACTTGAACATGTTCGCCAGCGGAACGTTCGCGCTGATGACGACGGCGATACCGCGGCTCTCCTGGCCCTGGATCTGACCACGGCGAGAGTTCAGGTCGCCGATAACGTCACCGACGTAGTCTTCCGGCGTTACGACTTCGACCTTCATCATCGGCTCGAGGAGCTGAGCACCGGCTTCGCGAGCTGCTTCACGGAAGCAAGCGCGAGCGGCAATTTCGAAGGCCAGAACCGACGAGTCGACATCGTGGAAGGCACCGTCGATGAGCGTCGCCTTAACGCCGAGCATCGGGAAGCCTGCCAACGGGCCCGAAGACAGAACGCTTTCGATACCCTTCTGAACGCCCGGGATGTATTCCTTCGGAACAGCACCGCCAACGATCTTGGATTCGAACTTGAAGTCTTCGCCTTCCGGGTTCGGCTCGAATACGAGCTTGACGCGTGCGAACTGACCGGTACCGCCGGTCTGCTTCTTGTGCGTGTAGTCCTTTTCCGTCAGGCGCGTGATGGTTTCGCGGTAGGCAACCTGCGGCGCGCCTACGTTTGCTTCAACCTTGAACTCACGACGCATGCGGTCGACGATGATGTCGAGGTGCAGTTCGCCCATGCCCGCGATGATCGTCTGACCGGATTCCTGGTCGGTCTTGACGCGGAAGGACGGGTCTTCTGCAGCCAGGCGATTGAGCGCAAGGCCCATCTTTTCCTGGTCACCCTTGGACTTCGGCTCGATCGCGATCTGGATGACCGGTTCCGGGAATTCCATGCGCTCGAGGATAACCGGCTTCAGCGGGTCGCAGAGCGTGTCACCCGTCGTGGTTTCCTTGAGGCCGGCGAGAGCAACGATGTCGCCAGCATAGGCTTCTTCGATGTCTTCACGGGAGTTGGAGTGCATCTGCAGCATGCGGCCGACGCGCTCGCGCTTGTCCTTGACCGTGTTCATGACCGAAACGCCCTTCTCCAGCTTGCCGGAATAGATACGGGCAAAAGTGAGCGAACCGACGAACGGGTCGTTCATGATCTTGAACGCGAGCATCGAAAGCGGCTCGTTGTCGTCAGCGTGACGCTCGATCTCGGCTTCCGTCTTGGCATCGATGCCCTTGATCGCCGGAATGTCGAGCGGCGACGGCAGGTAATCGACAACGGCGTCGAGGAGCGGCTGAACACCCTTGTTCTTGAATGCGGTGCCGCAGAACATCGGATGGAACTTGACGTCGATCGTGCCGCGACGAACGAGTTCGCGGATCTTGTCGTTGTCAGGCAGGTTGCCTTCGAGGTAGGCTTCCATCGCGGCTTCGTCGATCTCGACAACGGTCTCGATCAGCTTTTCGCGATATTCTTCAGCCTTGGCCTTCATGTCTTCCGGGATTTCGACGACGTCCCACTGGGCGCCGAGCGACTCGTCGCGCCAGATCAGAGCGTTCATCTCGACCAGGTCGATAACGCCCTTGAAGTCGCTTTCAGCGCCGATCGGCAGCTGCATGACAACTGCGGTCGCGCCGAGGCGGGTCTTGATCATCTCAACCGAGCGATAGAAGTCGGCGCCGGTCTTGTCCATCTTGTTGCAGAAGATCATGCGCGGAACATGATACTTCTCAGCCTGACGCCAGACGGTTTCCGTCTGCGGCTCAACGCCGGCGTTGGCGTCGAGCAGCGCGATAGCACCGTCGAGAACGCGCAGCGAACGCTCGACTTCGATGGTGAAGTCAACGTGGCCGGGAGTGTCGATGATGTTGAAGCGGCGGGTCTTGCCGTCACGGCCCTTCCAGAAGGTCGTGGTAGCAGCAGAGGTGATCGTGATGCCACGCTCCTGCTCCTGCTCCATCCAGTCCATCGTGGCAGCGCCATCGTGAACTTCGCCGATCTTGTGCGACTTACCGGTGTAGTAAAGAATACGCTCGGTCGTCGTGGTCTTGCCGGCGTCGATATGCGCCATGATACCGAAATTGCGGTAGTCTTCGATTTTATATGCGCGAGCCATTGTGGACTGCCTTTCCGAAACCGTTCGGGATTACCAGCGATAATGCGAGAACGCACGGTTGGCATCAGCCATCTTGTGCGTGTCTTCGCGCTTCTTGACGGCAGCGCCGCGGTTGTTGGAGGCATCGAGAAGTTCGCCGCACAGACGGTCGATCATCGTCGTCTCGTTACGCTTGCGAGCAGCGGTGATCAGCCAGCGGATGGCCAGAGCCTGGCGACGCTCAGGACGCACATCCACCGGAACCTGGTACGTAGCACCACCAACGCGGCGCGAGCGGACTTCAACGTGCGGAGCGATGTTATCCAAAGCCTGATGGAACACGCCGAGCGGTTCCTGCTTTGCCTTGCCCTGCACGGCGTCAAACGCGCCATATACGATGTTTTCCGCTACGGACTTCTTGCCGTCCAGCATGATGGCATTCATGAACTTGGTAACAACCAGATCGCCGAACTTCGGGTCCGGATTGATCTCGCGCTTTTCTGCTCTATGACGTCGGGACATGTAACTTCTCGTCTCTCAACTGTTGCGACGCTTAACCACGCGGAGAACCTCGCGCAGCGCCGGATTATCTAAAAATCCGAATTACTTCGGACGCTTTGCACCGTACTTCGAACGGCGCTGCTTGCGGTTCTTGACACCCTGGGTATCGAGAACGCCGCGGATGATGTGGTAGCGAACACCCGGAAGGTCCTTAACGCGGCCGCCACGGATCATGACGACAGAGTGTTCCTGAAGGTTGTGACCTTCACCGGGGATGTAACCAATGACTTCGAAGCCGTTGGTCAGGCGGATCTTTGCGACCTTACGCAGAGCCGAGTTCGGCTTCTTCGGCGTCGTGGTGTAGACGCGGGTGCAAACGCCGCGCTTCTGCGGGTTCTCCTGAAGAGCGGGAACCTTGTTACGCTTTACCTGCGCCTGGCGAGGCTTGCGGATCAGCTGGTTTACGGTAGGCATTCAACCATCCCTTGTAAATCTATCTCGACACCCTTGCGGGCATGACTTTCGCCGTCACCGGCACGACACACGTTCGTCTCAATGCGCAAAACGTGGCCCGATCCGCTCTCGCAGATGGACCACAGAAAAGCAGAGGACACCGAAGGTGGCGTCGTGCGAGCAGCATTCGTGTCTTCAACGTGCGTTTAGAACCTTGTTTGAGGTGAACTCCAGGGCGCGTCGCCCCGAATAGCCATGCCTCACATGGGTTCCGATGGCGGCGGTACTACTGGTTTCCCACCGGTTCGTCAAGGCCGGTTAAGAAATTATCTTTGTCATAAAGCCCGGAAACCCCGGCCAAACCAGCCATTTGGCGCATTGGATAGGGAAATGCCGCCCCTTCGGCAAGATGGACTTTGGTATTTCGGCAAAATCCCTATAAGGAATCACGGAAGAACATTTCCATCTGACGGACCCACGCGGCGAAAAGGAATCGCCGGGTCGATTCGATACTCCCGAAGGAAGATCCATGATTACTGCGCCAGACAATGACAACAATTCCGACGGCCCCATGGTCTTCATCATCATCGGCAAGGGTTATGAGACCGATGGCGGCGAAGGCACCGACCTGCACGTCATGCTGAAAGCGCCCGACGATGATACCGCCGTGCGCGAGGCACTGAACGCTCTTGCCGAAGAGGGCTTCATCGAGGCCGACCTCGACCAGATCGGACTCCTGACGGATATTCCGGACGAGGAACCGCATGCCTCCGCCTATCAAGGCGCACTCGAAGGCGAAGTCGCAATCATCCGCTTCCGCTGATCGGACAACCGTCTGAGGAAGGCGGCCCCCCTCACCTTGCCGATTTCATTATGCACAAAAAGAAACCGCCCGGATCGCTCCGGGCGGTTTTGATTTTTGTCAATTCAGACCAGCTTATTCAGCCGGGCTGTTCTCGCTAGCGAGATCCTGCAGCATCGGCGTTGCAACGCCGGCGCCCGTGCCCTTGCGACGCTCTTCGAGGATGAGCTCGTCGCGGGCCGTAGCGATGCGGCGGATCTGCGTCATGGTACCGCCGGTACCGGCCGGGATCAGGCGGCCGACGATGACGTTTTCCTTCAGGCCCTGCAGACCGTCGGTCTTGCCGGCGATTGCAGCTTCGGTGAGCACCTTCGTCGTTTCCTGGAAGGATGCAGCCGAGATGAAGGACGGCGTCTGCAGCGATGCCTTGGTGATGCCGAGCAGAACCGGATCGCCATAAGCAGGCTTCTTGCCTTCTTCGATCAGGCGGTCGTTGGCGTCTTCCAGCTCGATACGGTCGACGTTGTCGCCGACGATGTACTGGCTGTCGCCCGCATCGGTGATTTCCACCTTCTGCAGCATCTGACGGACAATCACTTCGATGTGCTTGTCGTTGATGACAACGCCCTGCAAGCGGTAGACTTCCTGGATTTCGTTGACCAGGTAAGAAGCCAGAGCCTCCACGCCCTTGATCGCCAGAATGTCGTGCGGAGCCGGGTTACCGTCGAGGATGTAATCACCCTTTTCGATATAGTCGCCTTCCTGAAGGTGGAAGGGCTTGCCCTTCGGGATCAGGTATTCGACCGGCTCGACACCGTCTTCCGCCGGCTCGATGATGACGCGACGCTTGTTCTTGTAATCGCGGCCGAGGCGGATCGTACCATCGATCTCTGCGATGATGGCGTGGTCCTTCGGACGACGAGCTTCGAACAGTTCGGCAACACGCGGCAGACCACCGGTGATGTCCTTGGTCTTGGCGCTTTCCAGCGGCGAACGGGCGAGAACGTCACCCTGAGACACCTTCTGCCCCGGCTCGACCGACAGAATCGCGTCGACCGAAAGCAGGAAGCGTGCTTCACCACCGCGCGAGAGCTTGGCGACATTGCCGCTGGCGTCCTTGATGACGATCGCCGGCTTCAGATCCGAGCCGCGCGGCGTCGAGCGCCAGTCGATAACCTGACGCTTGGTGATGCCGGTGGATTCGTCCGTCGCTTCGAGGACCGAGAGACCGTCGACGACATCTTCGAAGTGAACCGTACCGGCCACTTCCGTCATCATCGGACGGGTATAGGGGTCCCACTCTGCGAGACGCTGACCGCGCTTTACCTTGTCGCCATCGTCGACATAAAGCTTCGAGCCGTAGGCAACGCGCTGCGAGGAGCGTTCAACGCCACGTTCGTCCAGGATCTGCACCGTCATGTTGCGGCCCATGGCAACGAGGTTGCCTTCGGAGTTGCGCAGCATATTCCGGTTCTTGATCTGAACCGTGCCCTCGTAAGAGGCTTCCAGGAACGACTGGTCGACCACGGTCGCCGTGCCGCCCAGGTGGAAGGTACGCATGGTCAGCTGCGTGCCCGGCTCACCGATCGACTGTGCGGCGATGACGCCGACAGCTTCACCGATGTTGACAGGTGTACCGCGAGCAAGGTCGCGACCGTAGCAGACCGAGCATACGCCCGTCTGGATTTCGCAGGTCAGAGCCGAACGGATGCGGATGGACTGGATACCAGCCTTCTCGATCTCGATGACATCGGGCTCGAGGATCATCTTGCCGGCATCGACGATGCGCTCACCCGTGACCGGATGATCGATGTCGTCCAGGGCCGTACGGCCGAGGATGCGGGCGCCGAGCGAGGCAACGACCTGACCGGCATCGACGATGGCGGTCATGGTGAGGCCGTTTTCGGTACCGCAATCGATCTGCGTGACGATGCAATCCTGCGCGACGTCGACCAGACGGCGGGTCAGGTAGCCCGAGTTCGCGGTCTTCAAGGCGGTGTCGGCCAGACCCTTACGGGCACCGTGCGTCGAGTTGAAGTACTCGTTAACGGTGAGGCCTTCCTTGAAGTTCGAAATGATCGGCGTCTCGATGATTTCGCCCGACGGCTTGGCCATGAGGCCGCGCATGCCGCCCAGCTGGCGCATCTGGTTCGGAGAACCACGAGCACCCGAGTGGCTCATCATGTAGATCGAGTTCATCGGCTTCTGACGACCGGTCTTTTCGTCGAATTCGACGGCCTTAATGCGGGCCATCATTTCTTCGGCGACCTTTTCGGTGGCCTTACCCCAAGCGTCGACAACCTTGTTGTACTTTTCGCCCTGGGTGATCAGACCGTCGTTATACTGCTGCTCGTATTCCTTCACGAGCGCTTCGGTATCGCCGACGATCTTGGCCTTGGTGTTCGGGATGACCATGTCGTCCTTGCCGAACGAAATGCCGGCGCGGCAGGCATGGGCAAAGCCGAGCTGCATGATGCGGTCGCAGAAAATGACCGTGTCCTTCTGGCCGCAATGACGGTAGACCGTGTCGATCATCTTGGAGATGTTCTTCTTGGTCATTTCCTGGTTGCAGATGTCGAAGGTGACCTTTGCATGCTTCGGCAGAAGTTCGCCGATCAGCAGACGGCCGGGGGTCGTTTCATAGATCTTCGAATATGGCTTGCCATCTTCGCCGACCGACTTGAAGCGGCCGCGGATCTTCGAATGCAGCGTCACGACCTTGTTCTCAAGTGCGTGATGCAGCTCGCCGAGATCAGAGAAGGCCATGCCTTCGCCCGGCTCGTTCTGGTTCAGGATCGACAGATAGTACAGGCCGAGAACCATGTCCTGCGAGGGAACGATGATCGGCGCGCCGTTTGCCGGGTGCAGAATGTTGTTGGTCGACATCATCAGCACGCGGGCTTCAAGCTGGGCTTCCAGCGAGAGCGGAACGTGAACGGCCATCTGGTCACCATCGAAGTCGGCGTTGAAGGCCGTGCAGACGAGCGGGTGCAGCTGGATGGCCTTGCCTTCGACCAGCGTGGGTTCGAAGGCCTGGATGCCCAGGCGGTGCAGCGTCGGTGCGCGGTTCAAGAGAACCGGATGCTCGCGGATGACCTCGTCGAGGATATCCCAGACTTCCGGCTTTTCCTTTTCGACCAGCTTCTTGGCCTGCTTGACGGTCGAGGAGTAACCCTTCGCATCGAGACGGGCATAGATGAACGGCTTGAACAGCTCGAGCGCCATCTTCTTCGGCAGACCGCACTGATGCAGCTTGAGCTCCGGACCGGTCACGATGACCGAACGGCCGGAATAGTCGACGCGCTTGCCGAGCAGGTTCTGACGGAAGCGGCCCTGCTTGCCCTTGAGCATGTCGGACAGCGACTTCAGCGGACGCTTATTGGCGCCGGTGATGACGCGGCCGCGACGGCCGTTATCGAACAGCGCATCGACAGATTCCTGCAGCATGCGCTTTTCGTTGCGGATGATGATGCCCGGAGCGCGCAGTTCGATGAGACGCTTCAGACGGTTGTTACGGTTGATGACGCGACGGTACAGATCGTTCAGATCCGAGGTCGCGAAACGGCCGCCATCGAGCGGAACCAGCGGACGCAGGTCCGGCGGGATGACCGGGACGACCTTCATGATCATCCATTCCGGGCGATTGCCGGATTCCATGAAGTTCTCAACGATCTTCAGGCGCTTCATCAGCTTCTTCTGCTTGAGATCCGACGTCGTGTCGGCAAGCTCGGAGCGCAGGTCGCCGGCGATCTTTTCGAGATTCATGCTGGCCAGCATCTCGTAGATCGCTTCAGCGCCGATCATGGCGGTGAACTGGTCCTCGCCATATTCGTCGACGGCGAGCATGTACTCTTCTTCCGTCAGGAGCTGATGCTCCTTGAGCGCGGTGAGACCCGGCTCGGTGACGATGTAGTTTTCGAAGTAGAGAACGCGCTCTACATCCTTCAGCGTCATGTCGAGCAGCGTCGAAATGCGCGAAGGCAGCGACTTCAGGAACCAGATGTGGGCAACGGGAGCGGCGAGCTCGATATGGCCCATGCGCTCACGGCGAACGCGCGACAGCGTGACTTCGACGCCGCACTTTTCGCAGATGATGCCCTTGTACTTCATGCGCTTGTACTTGCCGCACAAGCATTCGTAGTCCTTGATCGGTCCGAAGATTCGCGCGCAGAAAAGACCATCACGTTCCGGCTTGAACGTACGATAGTTGATCGTTTCCGGCTTCTTGATCTCGCCATAAGACCAGGAAAGAATCTTCTCCGGCGACGCAATCGAAATCCGGATGGAATCGAAATTCTGCGCAGGCACCTGCGGATTGAAAAGATTCATGACCTCTTGGTTCATGCCTATCTCCTTTAGGGGCGAAACGCCCTCGAATTGCGTGCAGTGCCGGCAAATCCCGGGAACCGGACTGACGCTTTAAAACCGCCTTGCGGCGCCATGCATCCAAAGGGACGCCAACGGCGCTGCAATATTCCAAGCGGTGCGCGCTGACCGACAGCGCGCACCCTGACAGGCTATTACTCGGCTGCGTCCGGAAGCTGGCTTGCCGTCTGCAGATCGTCGACCTTGGAATTTTCCAATTCGACGCTGAGACCCAGCGAGCGCATTTCCTTGACGAGAACGTTGAAGCTTTCCGGAATGCCCGCCTCGAAGGTGTCGTCGCCACGAACGATGGCTTCGTAGACCTTGGTACGGCCGGCCACGTCGTCCGACTTGACCGTGAGCATTTCCTGCAGCGTGTAAGCTGCACCGTAAGCTTCGAGCGCCCAGACTTCCATTTCGCCGAAGCGCTGGCCGCCGAACTGCGCCTTACCGCCCAGCGGCTGCTGGGTGACCAGCGAGTACGGACCGATCGAACGGGCGTGGATCTTGTCGTCGACAAGGTGGTTCAGCTTCAGCATGTAGATGTAGCCAACCGTGACCTGGCGGTCGAACTGCTCGCCGGTACGTCCGTCGTACAGCGTCGACTGGCCGGTTTCCTTGAGACCTGCCATTGCCAGCATCTTGTTGACGTCGACTTCGCCAGCACCGTCGAAGACCGGGGTTGCGATGGACACGCCACGCTTCCACTGGTCGGCCAGACGCAGAACCGATGCATCGTCGTACTCGTGAACGTCGTCGCTCTTCGGGCCATCGCCAACGACCAGGTCGATCGTCTTGCGCAGAGGCTCGATGTTGCCGCTTGCCTTGTAGGCTTCGATCAGTTCGCCGATCTGACGCCCCATGCCGGCGCAAGCCCAGCCCAGGTGCGTTTCGAGAATCTGACCGACGTTCATGCGCGAGGGCACGCCGAGCGGGTTCAGCACGATATCGACATGCGTACCGTCTTCCAGGAACGGCATGTCCTCGACCGGAACAATGCGTGAGACCACGCCCTTGTTCCCGTGACGGCCTGCCATCTTGTCACCCGGCTGGATCTTGCGCTTCACAGCAACGAAGACCTTGACCATCTTCATGACGCCCGGAGGCATTTCGTCGCCACGCTGGACCTTCTCGACCTTGTCCATGAAGCGCTGTTCGAGGCGCGACTTGGATTCGTCGTACTGGCCACGCAGGGCTTCGAGCTCGCTCTGGACCTTTTCGTCCTCGACGGCGAACATCCACCACTGCGAACGCGGATACTCGGAAACGACGGCGTTCGACAGTTCCGTGCCCTTCTTGAAGCCCTTCGGACCAGCAAGAGCAACCTGACCACGCAGCATCTCCACCAGGCGGCCGTAGACGTTACGATCGAGGATCGCCTGTTCGTCGTCACGGTCCTTGGCAAGGCGTTCGATCTCTTCGCGCTCGATCGCCATGGCACGTTCGTCCTTTTCGACGCCGTGACGATTGAAGACGCGAACTTCGACGACCGTGCCGTAGGTGCCGGGCGGCATGCGCATGGAGGTATCGCGAACGTCCGATGCCTTTTCACCGAAGATGGCGCGCAGGAGCTTTTCTTCCGGCGTCATCGGGCTTTCGCCCTTCGGCGTGATCTTGCCGACGAGGATATCGCCCGGCTGAACTTCGGCGCCGATATAAACGATGCCGGCTTCGTCCAGGTTCTTCAGCGCTTCTTCCGAAACGTTCGGAATATCGCGGGTGATTTCTTCCGGACCGAGCTTGGTGTCGCGCGCCATCACTTCGAACTCTTCGATGTGGATGGAGGTGAACACGTCGTCGGCAACGATACGCTCGGAGAGCAGGATCGAGTCTTCGTAGTTGTAACCGTTCCAAGGCATGAACGCGACGAGCACGTTGCGGCCAAGAGCCAGATCGCCGAGATCGGTCGACGGACCGTCCGCCAGGATGTCGCCCTTGTTGACCACGTCACCGACTGTCACCAGCGGACGCTGGTTGACACAGGTGTTCTGGTTCGAACGTTGAAACTTCATCAGGCGGTAGATATCGACGCCGGACTTCGACGGATCGAGGTCTTCGGTGGCGCGGATAACGATACGTGTTGCGTCGACCTGGTCGACCACGCCGCCGCGGCGGGCGCCGATAGCAGCACCGGAGTCACGCGCCACGACCGGCTCCATGCCGGTACCGACGAACGGGGCTTCGGCACGCAGAAGCGGCACGGCCTGACGCTGCATGTTCGAGCCCATGAGAGCGCGGTTGGCGTCGTCGTTTTCCAGGAACGGGATCAGAGCGGCAGCGACCGAAACCAGCTGCTTCGGCGACACGTCCATCAGGTTGATGTTGTCGCGCGGAGCGAGCATGACTTCGCCGGCATGGCGGCAAACGACGAATTCCTCGATGAAGGAGCCGTCGGCGTCGAGCTCGGCGTTGGCCTGAGCAACGTAGTACTTCGCCTCTTCCATAGCGGAGAGGTAGAGCACGTCGTTGGTCACCTTACCGTCGATGATGCGGCGATAAGGGCTTTCGATGAAGCCGTACTTGTTGACGCGGGCAAAGGTCGCCAGCGAGTTGATGAGGCCGATGTTCGGACCTTCCGGCGTTTCGATCGGGCAAATACGACCGTAGTGCGTCGGATGAACGTCGCGGACTTCGAAGCCGGCACGCTCGCGGGTCAGACCGCCTGGGCCGAGAGCCGAAAGACGGCGCTTGTGGGTGATTTCCGAAAGCGGGTTCACCTGGTCCATGAACTGCGACAGCTGCGAAGAGCCGAAGAATTCGCGGACAGCGGCGGCAGCCGGCTTTGCGTTGATCAGATCCTGCGGCATGACCGTGTCGATTTCGATCGAGGACATGCGTTCCTTGATCGCACGTTCCATGCGCAGAAGACCCAGACGATACTGATTTTCCATCAGCTCGCCGACCGAACGGACGCGGCGGTTGCCGAGGTTGTCGATATCGTCGATCTCGCCCTTGCCGTCGCGCAGCTCGACGAGCATCTTGACCACGGCCAGGATGTCGTCCTTGCGCAGGATGCGGACGGTGTCTTCGACGTCGAGGTCGAGGCGCATGTTCATCTTCACGCGGCCGACGGCGGAGAGATCGTAGCGCTCCGCATCGAAGAACAGCGAGTTGAACATGGCTTCGGCCGATTCCATGGTCGGCGGCTCACCCGGACGCATGACGCGATAGATGTCGAACAGAGCGTCCTGGCGGTTCTCGTTCTTGTCTGCTGCGAGCGTGTTGCGGATGTAGGCGCCGACATTGATGTGGTCGATGCCGAGAACCGGGATCTCGTCGAAGCCCGCGTTCAGGATAACCGGCAGTGTCTTCTCGTCGATTTCGTCGCCGGCTTCGAGATAAATCTCACCGGTCTGGAAGTTGACGATGTCTTCTGCCAGGAAGAGGCCATACAGCTCTTCGTCGGTCGCCTTCAGAGCCTTCAGGCCCTTGTCCTGCAGCTGACGCAGCAGGCGCGGCGTGAGCTTCTTGCCGCCTTCGACAACGACTTCGCCGGTGTCGGCGTCGATCATGTCGGCAACGGTCTTGGCGCCCTTCAGAGTTTCCGGCTTGAAGGGAATGCGCCAGCCATCGCCGTCGCGCTGATAGAGCGACTTCGTGTAGAAGGTCGACAGGATGTCTTCGCCATCCATGCCGAGCGCCATCAGCAGCGACGTCACCGGAATCTTGCGGCGGCGGTCGATACGGGCGTAGACGATGTCCTTGGCGTCGAATTCGATATCGAGCCAGGAGCCGCGATACGGGATGACGCGAGCGGCGAAGAGCAGCTTGCCGGAAGAATGGCTCTTGCCCTTGTCGTGATCGAAGAAGACGCCCGGCGAACGGTGCATCTGCGACACGATCACGCGCTCGGTGCCGTTCACGATGAACGTACCGTTGTTCGTCATGAGCGGCATGTCGCCCATGTAGACGCTCTGTTCCTTGATGTCCTTGATGGACTTCGCGCCCGTATCCTCGTCGATATCGAACACGATCAGACGGAGGGTCACCTTCAGCGGCGCGGCGTAGGTCAGGTCGCGCTGGCGGCACTCATCGACGTCGAACTTCGGCGGTTCGAACTCATAGGAAACGAACTCCAGCATGGAAGCGCCGGAGAAATCGGTGATCGGGAAAACCGACTTGAAGACAGCCTGAAGACCTTCGTCCGGGCGGCCGCCCTTCGGTTCTTCGACCATGAGAAACTGATCGTAGGATGCCTTTTGAACCTCGATGAGGTTCGGCATCTCTGCGACTTCGGGAATCTTACCAAAAAACTTGCGTACGCGCCTGCGACCGTTGAACGAAAGGGTCTGAGCCATCGTCGCTCCTTTAAAATCCTGCACCCGGGCCTGCAACGGATGGGAACCGCTGGCCAGGCGACCCCATCAATCAATGAGTAGTTCAATCTCGTCTATCTAACCGAAAACCGCTCAGCCGGATTGCGTCGCGGTTCGGTTTGAGACCATCCTCTTGAAGAACCCATTACCCAAAAGCCGTTTTGCCCGCGGCTTTTGGGTAATTCGTTCAGAAAAACGGCAAATGGGAGGTAGCAAAAAGCCACCTCCCAAAGCAGTTTCAAGCTTACTTAACGTCGACCTTAGCGCCGGCGTCTTCGAGCTTCTTCTTGATGTCAGCGGCTTCAGCCTTGGAAACGCCTTCCTTGACAGCCTTCGGAGCGGCTTCAACGAGGTCCTTGGCTTCCTTGAGGCCGAGGCCGGTGATGCCGCGGACTTCCTTGATGACGTTGATCTTGTTCGCGCCGGCATCAGCGAGGATGACGTCGAACTCGGTCTTTTCTTCTTCAGCAGCTGCAGCAGCGCCGCCAGCACCACCAGCAACGGCAGCAACAGCTACCGGAGCAGCGGCGGAAACGCCCCACTTTTCTTCGAGAAGCTTCGACAGTTCTGCGGCTTCGAGAACGGTCAGCGAGGAGAGGTCTTCAACGATCTTTGCGAGATCAGCCATTTTAGTAGTTCCTTTTGTTCGGTTCGAACTGGTTGGTTATGAACAGCGAAAAACCGCCTTACGCGGCTTCGTCCTTCTTGGCGTAGGCCGAGAACACGCGAGCAAGCTGGCTTGCCGGCGCTGCAACAACACCTGCGATGCGGGTAGCCGGAGTCTGGATCATGCCCAGCAGCTTCGCGCGCAGCTCGTCCAGCGAAGGCAGGGTCGCGAGCGACTTGACACCTTCGGCGTTGAGCGTTGTTGTTCCCATGGCGCCGCCCAGAACAACGATCTTATCGTTGGTCTTGGCGAAATCCACGACGACCTTCGGAGCGGTAATCGGGTCATTGCTGTATGCGATCAGCGTCTGACCGGTGAAGAGATTGGAAATCCCTTCCGCATCCGTGCCCTGAAGAGCAATTTTGGCCAGGCGGTTCTTCGCGACTTTGACGGTGCCGCCAGCAGCGCGCATCTTGGAACGAAAATCGTTCATCTGAGCGACTGTAGCACCAGCATAGTGGGCCACGACAACCGAGCCCGAAGCCTTGAAGACTTCGTTCAGTTCCGTGACGAATTCGCGTTTTTCCGCTCTTTCCACTGCTTTTCTCCAGTTGACAGGACCGGGTTAGCGGGCCTGCCGGGTTGCCTTTTGCCTCCTGGGATCAATGAGATCCCAAGCGACGCTTGAGGATCCTGTCCCCTCGCGCTCGAGCCTGACGGCTCCAAGGCACAAGGCATCCAAGGCTCGAACCGAGTTCATCGAAGCGAAGCTTCTTCAAAATTCGGGTCTTACCCGTCTCATGCAGGCTTGAGTGATTAAGGGATAACCACCTGCAATCTCGGACAGGAATTCCGGATTTCTCCGGAAATCCCGGCCCCGAAAGGCCGGGAATTCTTAAATGCCGGGCACAAAGCCCGGCATAATCATTAGGCGCTCGGCGCCGTAACCGTCGACGGCTCGATCTTGACGCCCGGCCCCATGGTCGAGGAGATCGCTACGCGCTTGACGTAGTTGCCCTTGGCGCCAGCCGGCTTAGCCTTGATGACGGCGTCGGCGAAAGCGCGGATGTTTTCTTCCAGAGCCTTGGCGTCGAAGGAAGCCTTGCCGATACCGGCATGGACGATACCAGCCTTCTCGACGCGGAACTCGACAGCGCCGCCCTTGGAAGCTTCAACAGCACCCTTGACGTCCATCGTAACCGTACCGACCTTCGGGTTCGGCATCATGCCGCGCGGGCCGAGAACCTTACCGAGACGGCCGACGAGCGGCATCATGTCCGGGGTGGCGATGCAGCGATCGAAATCGATCTTGCCGCCCTGAACGATTTCGACCAGGTCTTCCGCACCGACGACGTCAGCGCCGGCAGCCTTGGCTTCGTCAGCCTTGGCGCCACGAGCGAAGACGGCAACGCGAACCGTACGGCCGGTGCCGTTCGGCAGGTTGACGACGCCGCGAACCATCTGGTCGGCGTGACGCGGATCAACACCAAGGTTCATCGAGATTTCGACGGTTTCGTCGAACTTGGCGACGGCACGTTCCTTGACCATGTTGATGGCCAGATCCAGAGCATAGAGCTTGGTCGGATCAACGCCTTCACGAATCTTCTGAATACGCTTTGCTACCATGGTCTTAACCTACCACTTCCAGGCCCATGGCGCGGGCAGAGCCCTCGATCATGGCCATTGCGCCTTCGATATCGGCGGCGTTCAGATCCTTCATCTTGGCTTCGGCGATCGCCTTGACCTGAGCCTTGGTCAGGGTGCCAGCCTTGGCACCCTTGCCAGGGGTCTTCGAGCCGGACTGGATCTTCGCTTCCTTCTTCAGGAAGTAGCTGACCGGCGGCTGCTTCATGACGAAGGTGAAGGACTTGTCCTGGTAGTAGGTGATGACGACCGGGATCGGCATACCCTTTTCCATTTCCTGCGTGGCGGCATTGAACGCCTTGCAGAATTCCATGATGTTAATGCCACGCTGACCAAGCGCAGGACCGATCGGCGGCGACGGATTCGCCGAGCCGGCCTTGACCTGCAGCTTGAGCTGGCCTGCAACTTTCTTAGCCATTTCTCTCTGCCTTTCTACATGACCGGTTGCCCGGCCTACTATGCCGGATCGCTCCGGCGGCTGCGGTTGCGTGGTGCGGATCGCCAGGCCCGGCTAAGACCCTACCCTTCCACGCGGATTGCGGCTTGGCCGCGAGACATAAGCAAGCATTTGCTTATATCCAAACTCGAACAAAAGGCCAGCCGCCAGGCCAACCTTTCGTAGAAATCACAATCAGACCTTCTCGACCTGGCTGTATTCCAGCTCGACCGGCGTAGCGCGGCCGAAAATCGACACTTCCACCTTCAGGCGCGAACGCTCTTCGTCCACATCCTGAACCGTGCCGTTGAACGATGCGAACGGACCGTCGGATACGCGGACCTGCTCGCCAATCTCGAAGGATACAGAAGCCTTCGGCCGCTCGACGCCTTCCTGGACCTGACCGAGAATGCGCTCGGCTTCATAATCCGGAATCGGAACGGGCTTATTGTCGGAGCCGAGGAAGCCAGTGACCTTCGGCGTATTCTTGATCAGGTGGTAAGCCTCATCCGTCAGGTTGGCGCGCACGAGCACGTAACCCGGGAAAAACTTGCGCTCGCTGTCGACCTTGCGGCCGCGACGAACCTCAACAACCTTTTCGGTCGGCACAAGGATCTTCTCGAACAGATGCTCGAGACCCTTCTGCCTGGCCTTCTCCTCGATGGATTCAGCCACTTTCTTTTCGAAATTAGAATAAGCGTGGACGATGTACCAACGTGCCGCCATGTTCATCTCCACCCGATATCAGTTGCCGGTATTCAGCACGTAGCTGAGAATCCAGCCAATGAGCTGGTCGGCAGCAAAGAAAAACAGCGAGGCGAAAACGACCATGACGAGCACCATCACCGTCGAGATCATCGTCTCGCGACGCGAGGGCCAAGTGATTTTCGACGTCTCGGAGCGCACCTGCCGCAGAAACGCTAGTGGATTCGTTTTGGATGCCATTGACTGCCCACGCAATTACGGCGCGTAAAGCTGAACATATCAGCCCCACGCACCGCGTGTCTGTTAAACCCTACATAAACACCGATTCCCGATTTAACAAGAGGCAATACGGTGTTTTCTAAAATTTGCCGACAAACCGGCATGACCCTCAACCCAAGAAGCTGCGAAACGACGCGCCAGTCAAATCAAGGAAAATGGCAGGGGCAGCAGGGCTCGAACCTACGACCTGCGGTTTTGGAGACCGCCGCTCTACCAACTGAGCTATACCCCTTCTTCCTTCGAATATTCGCTCCAGGCGGTGGACCGCCCGAGCAGTTCGAAGACATGGCGCTCCCTTTAAGGCGGGACGAAACGATTGGCAAGAGCGTTTTTTGCTTTTTCCCAATCGAACCCGCGACTTCACATAGGACATGCCCAATCGGACAGATCTGCCGGACGTGCAAAGCCGCGGCAAATGCTGCAGAAAGGATGCCCCCTCGCCCTCATTGCTCTCCGGGAGAACCTTTCGGCTTGCGCTTGAGAAATTTCGGCCTGAGGCGACGCATAAAATTATCCGCAGAGCGAATCACATTGGTCAGGGAGATCAGCTTGTCTATTTCGGCGTCGGTATTTCCGAGCCGCTCAGACAAAACCTCGGCGGCGGCCAAGGCAATCTCGTCCGGAGGCACCTCCGTGAAGCGCTGAGCAAGGCTGATATAGGGGTTCAGTGCAACCCCACCATGGATGGTGATCTTTCCCAGCCGGGCAAACAAGCGCAGGAAGGTCTGCTCGAAACTCCAATCGTGGGCGGAAACCACCCTCCACTTCTGACTGCGCCGGGCCGAGAAGCCGGCAAGTACGATCTTGCCGGGCAATTTCAGATCGCTGAGCCACAGAGCCATGGCAAAGCCGCTCGTCGGCGTCTTGCCCTCCGTATAGAAATCGGAGCAGAAGCCGACGAGATCGAGATGGCCAGTCGGCGCCCCCTGAAAATCGGCGGCGGGATTGAGCTTCTCTTCCGCACCGAGGCGGATATTCATGATGCCGAGGAAATATTCCTTCGGAAAGAACTTGACCACCTCGCCCACTTCGCCGCGATAGACGATGTTGGCGCCACGCGGCTGGCCACGAGAGATCAGCAGTGAATGCCCATGGAACGGGCGATCCAGAACCTTGTAGACCTTGTTGAAGAAGACGAAGAGCGCAGTCTCAGGAAACTGCGCCTGCAGGCTTGAGATATCGACCGCATCGCTATTGGCGACCAGGACGATATGGGAAAACCCCATCAATATGGTCCGCCATTCGTCGGTGCTGCTCAAACCAGCCGCGGAACCCGCGGCCGGTATGCCGACCTCAATATTTCCGGTCGTCTTATGATCCAAATCGCTCACTTCTGCTGGACGTGCAGCATGCGGTCGCGCATGGCGAACCATTCTTCGGCGTAGTCGTCGTTGCGGTATTCGTCGAAATACGGGCCGCCATCGGTGAAGTGCACGAGCTTGGCATCTTCGCGATAGTCGTATTCATTGACGAGATAGTTCCAGACGACCGGCACCTCACCGATCTGATCGTCGTTCTCCAGCCACTTGAACTGATGAAGCTGAAGGCCCGTCGCCGTATTGACGAAATCCTTCGTCAACGCCGTGCACTTGGCGTTGTTGAACAGGATCATGCTGGACCAGTTCTTCTTTTCATACTTCGTCTGCGTCTGGCCGAGGAACTTGGTTTCGATCTTTGGCTGGTAGTCGTGCTTGACGCACATGGCGGCATAACGATCGTCACGCAGCGCCCAAAGCTCGGCGATATCGGCGCGGGCGAGCATGTCGCAGTCCATGAAGATGCTCCAGCCCTGGTAATCGCTGAGGTAAGGCACGAGAAAGCGCGAGAAGGAAAATTCTGTCGACTGCAGCGGATTGCGCTCGCGGGTGAAGATGCCCTCGAGATTGTTGAGCACGATCGGCGAGAAGACCACCGGAATAGACGAGCGCTCGATGATGCTCTGGGTCAGGACGTGATAGGCCACGACCTCCTTGGAATCGAACCCGACGAAAATACGTGCAACATTATCCTTCATGATACCTCCGAAACGGCTAAGCGCCTGCAGGCCAGCCGGCTATTATCTTTCGTCGCGACGCAAATCGCACGCTGCTCACCCTCAAGGCCCATCAGCCGGAGGGCGCTGGTTCGAAACAGGCGCGCGGATATACCGAACCATGCGCTGCAATCTCTAGGAGATGCTTCGCGAACGCAACCCTACTTAAATAAACGGCTGTATTTGTCGAGTGTTTGGGGAAGCATTTTTGGTTTTGTTGCGTAACAAATGGAGAGGCACCCTACTCTGGATCGATGCCTTTGCCAGGCGCCAACACAAAGCGCCCGGCCGATCGCATGAGCTGCGCGCCCTCAAACCTTCACATATTTCCGCCAGTCGTGCTCTTCCTTGAAGCCCAGGATCTCTCGGATCTTGCGATTGGACAGCAAGCCCTCATATTCGCCGACCTCGCGGGTGAAAGGCACATTGGGAAAATGCTTCGCGGCAAGTTCGCGCGACGGCGTATTGGCCGAAACCGTGTCGTTGGCGGCGTTGAACACCTGGAAGCCGAGGCCGTTCTTCTCGATGCAGAGATGGACGATCTGGCCGAGATCGCGGGCGTCGATATAGCTCCAGGCAATGCGCTTGCGGATTTCGCTGTTGGCGAAAAACTCGGGGAACCGCTCATATTCATGGGGCTCGATGACATTGCCGATACGCAGCGCGTAGATATCGATGCCGAAACGCTCGGCAAAGGCGCGGGCCGTCTTCTCGTTTACGACCTTGGACAGGCCATAGGAATCCATCGGATTGACATCATAATCCTCCTCCAGCGGGAACTGATGGAAGTCGCGATGACCTTCGGCGAAACAGACTCCATAGGTCGTCTCGCTGGAGGCGATAATGATCTTCTTCACGCCGAGCTTTGCCGCCGCTTCGATGACGTTATAAGTGCTCATCGTGTTGATGCGGAAGGTCTCATTGTCCGGCTTGATCAGAATGCGCGGAATGGCGGCGAAATGCACGACGGCATCGAAAGGCTGCACACCCTTGCCTTCATCGAGATCGGGAAAATCACGATGCATGGTCAGGACATTATAGACCTGTCCCGCATCGGTGATATCGGCCTGCAGGTTGGTGACGCCAGGGCTATTCAGCGGCACGAGATCGACATTGTGGACCTCATAGCCGGCATTGATCAGCCAGGGAACCGTGTGACGTCCAGCCTTGCCGCTGCCGCCCGTGAACAAAATACGTTTCTTCATGAAATCTCCTCCAGATAAAATCGAGCGATAAATAGGCCCTTGCCTCCGTTTCGCAAGACACGGCTTGGTGAGCTGACGCTTTCCTCGCAAAATAAACGGGACGACTCGGTAAAGCATATGCCGCGTGGCAAACAGGACGAAAGGAGATGAGTGGGATGCGGCCGATCACGCTTGTTGAATATGATCCGCAATGGCCCTTTCTCTTCGAAGACAGAAGCAGGGCAATTGGCCTGCTGCTTGGCCATCCCGCCACGTTTCATCATATCGGCAGCACTGCCATCGCCGGACTATGCGCCAAACCGAAACTCGATATCGATGCGGTCCTTTTCTCGGAAGACGCAAGACTCGCCGCGACGGAGCGTTTGAGAGAAGACGGATATCGCTTTCACGGCGATCTTCACAGAGCCGGCCGATGGGCTTTCACCAAGGATGAGATGCCTTACGGCACGCGACTTTATCTTTGTCTGCCTGATAACGAGGCCCATCGGGAGCGCCTTCTATTTTGCGATTATTTGCGCACCCATCCCGAACGTACGGCGGATTATGCGACCTTGAAACGGCGTCTGGCCGAAGAGGCCAATGGCGACTGGAACCACTACACCGGCGGCAAAAGCGATTTCGTTGCCGATATCGTGCGCCGCGCGAAGGCCGAATTCGGATCAACGAAAAATATCACCGGCGGGTGACAATATCCTCCGACTAATCGAGCAGGTGCCTCAGCACATTATCCACACTCTGCCTGAGCGAAAGATGGCTCGTATCGAGAATCTCAAGACCGGACGCTTGGGCCTCGCGGCGCAGATAAGCGGCCCAATTCATCATGTTCGCATCGGCAAGTTCCGGCTGGCCTCTCTCAGCGGACAAGCGATGTGTCCTCGTTGCATCATCGCAATCGATCAATATGAGGCGATAGTCATCGGCCCTGACAGCCGCTGCAGCTTCGATAACGAAGGATGGGCGCATCTGCCCCTCGAAAAGAACGCCCCTGCCCTTCTGCGCTTGCGGCACAAGCCGTTCCAGCCATTCGATGGTCTTGTCGCGCTGCCAGGCCTCGGGCGAACCATGATCCCTGACCATAGCATCAAGCGACGGTACGCCGATGCTGTCGAAATGATAGACGGCTAACCTTCGCGCATGGTCCCTGGCTATTGCCTCCGCGATAGCAGTCTTTCCCGAACCAGATGCGCCGGTCAGAATGATCAGGCTCATGCACCATCTCCCAATGCAAAAAGGCCCCGCTGTTTCCAGCGAGGCCCTCTTATAAAGGAATAATCCTGGGATTACTCGACGATGGAGGCAACGATGCCTGCACCAACGGTGCGGCCGCCTTCGCGGATAGCGAAGCGAAGCTTTTCTTCCATCGCGATCGGAACGATCAGCTCGACGTCAACCGTGACGTTGTCGCCTGGCATAACCATTTCCGTGCCTTCCGGAAGCGTCACGATGCCCGTCACGTCAGTCGTACGGAAGTAGAACTGCGGACGGTAGTTCGTGAAGAACGGCGTATGACGGCCGCCTTCTTCCTTCGTCAGGATGTAGGCTTCAGCCTTGAACTTCTTGTGCGGCTTGACAGAACCCGGCTTGCACAGGATCTGACCACGCTCGACGCCGTCACGGTTCACACCGCGGATCAGCGCACCGATGTTGTCGCCGGCCTGGCCCTGGTCGAGCAGCTTGCGGAACATTTCAACGCCGGTAACCGTCGTCTTCGACGTCGGACGAATGCCGACGATCTCGACTTCTTCACCAACCTTGATCACGCCACGCTCGACGCGGCCCGTCACAACCGTACCACGGCCCGAGATCGAGAACACGTCTTCGATCGGCATCAGGAACGGCTGGTCGATCGGACGCTCAGGCGTCGGGATGTAGGCGTCAACCTGAGCCATCAGCTCGCGGATCGCGTCTTCGCCGATCTTCTTGTCCGAATCTTCAAGAGCAGCAAGCGCCGAACCCTTGACAACCGGGATGTCGTCGCCCGGGAAGTCGTAGGACGACAGAAGTTCGCGAACTTCAAGCTCGACGAGCTCGAGAAGCTCGGCGTCGTCAACCTGGTCGACCTTGTTCAGGAACACGACGATCGCCGGAACGCCAACCTGGCGGGCGAGCAGGATGTGCTCGCGCGTCTGCGGCATCGGGCCGTCGGCAGCAGAGCAAACCAGGATCGCGCCGTCCATCTGAGCGGCACCCGTGATCATGTTCTTCACGTAGTCGGCGTGGCCGGGGCAGTCAACGTGCGCATAGTGACGGTTCGGCGTCTCGTATTCAACGTGGGCCGTCGAGATCGTGATGCCACGAGCCTTCTCTTCCGGAGCCGCGTCGATTTGGTCATACGCCTTGAACTCGCCGAAGTACTTCGTGATCGCTGCCGTCAACGACGTCTTGCCGTGGTCAACGTGACCGATCGTCCCGATGTTAACGTGCGGCTTATTGCGCTCAAACTTACTCTTTGCCATTTGAATGCTTCCTGTGAACGTAATGAGTGACCCCGGCGAACCGGTTTAGTGCCGCCGTTTAAGGCTTTCGTTGCGTTTGCGCAAGACTTAATTGCAGGCCCTATTCCCGGCAAAGTCCGGCCGATGGCGGATGATCCGCAACGCTCGGCATTCCTTCGCCGCGCAAGGTTCGCCGGCCGATCCGGAAAGATGTAAAAGCATTTGCCGGTTCAAGCGCTTAGATAGGAACGCTGAGGAGGAATTCCAGATGTTCCGCCTTAGAGCCTCGGAGATCTGGCCACTGCACAGCAAAACGCGCCCTCGCCCATCGGCGGGAGCGCGCAACTATCGGACGCAATCATGGTTGATTTGGCATGCTATCCGGCGGCGAGCGCATTGCCAACCGCCGGACGAAAGACAATCAATCGAGAAGATCGGCCGGTACCTTGCCGCCATTGTCCGCGAGCTTCTTCAGAAGAGCCTTGTGGAGGAACATGTTCATCTTGGCGGAATCGCCGGCATCGCCGGTATAGCCGAGTTCCTGCGCCAATTCCTTGCGCTCGGAAAGGCTCGCATCCATGCCGAGTGCCTTCATCAGGTCGACGATGGAATGTTTCCAGTCCAGCTTCTGTCCGCTCTTCTTGACGGCGGCATCGAGGATCGAGGCGATATCCACTGGAGCGGATGGCGCGCTGGTCGCCGGCGACGTTGCTGCCGTCGTCGCTGAAGGAGCCGGCGTCGGCGCAGGTGCCGGATTGTCAGTTGCAGCTGTCGTCGTCGGTGCAGGAGCAGCCTCTGCAGCCTTCGCCTCACCCCAGATTGCACCCTTGATCTTGTCGAAGATACCCATTTTCGCTCTCCCGTTTCGGTTGCCCGAGCAATATGTATCGCTCGCGCGAATATAAGCAACCCTTCATGTCAAATATGCAAAGACTGCACCAGAGCGAGTATGGAAATGAAAGGCGCATTTGCACGAGGGGTAACCGGGAGGCAAACAACAGGATCGCTCAACCACGAGGGGAGACAATCAGCAAGCAACGATTTAAAAATCTTGGAGCGGGTAGCGGGAATCGAACCCGCGTATTCAGCTTGGAAGGCTGCTGCTCTACCATTGAGCTATACCCGCGGGATGGTCAAGATCCGGCTCGGAATGGTGGAGGGAGTTGGATTTGAACCAACGTAGGCTGAGCCAACGGATTTACAGTCCGTCCCCTTTAACCACTCGGGCATCCCTCCAGTTTTCCGACTGGATCTTGCGACCAGGCTTGCTAGACGTTGGCGTCGCCGCCGTCATCTGCGCCGCGTATATGACCGGACGATTTCCGTCTGTCAACACAAGGAATTGCCAAAAATGACGAAAAAAATTTCAGCCTGTGGGAAAAGCCCGGCACTGAAAGAGGCTAGGCGCTCAGGAAGGCGCTGGTTATAAAGCCGCATGAGCAAAGACAAATCATCCGGCCGTCAGGGCCAAGACAGCACCGCCGGCGACCGCTCGGCCAAGGACACTCATTATGCAACGCTGCGCCGCGCGCATCGCGATGCCAAGCGCGAGCGTGGCGAGATACCGACGCCGACGCCACAGAAGCGCAAGAAGGCCGGCGCTGACGATTGGAAGCCGCCGGCGCTCGCGCCCGACCAGGTCTTTCTCTATGGCCTGCATACGGTTCGCGCGGCGCTGACCAACCCACAGCGCAAGAACGTCAAGCTGTCGGCCACCCAGAATGCGCTGGTACGGCTGGAAGTCGGCCCGGCCGAGCAGCTCGGCATCCCGGTCGAGATCGTCTCGCCGCAGGATATCGACAAGGTGCTTGGTCCGGAGGCGATCCATCAGGGCGTCATGCTGGAAACGCGCCCCCTGCCCGTGCGCCGCCTCGAGGCATTGAAAGACAGTCCGCTGCTGCTCGTTCTCGATCAGGTGACGGACCCGCACAATGTCGGCGCCATCATGCGTTCGGCCGTCGCTTTCGATGCGGGTGCGGTCATTACCACGCAGCGCCACAGCCCGACCGAATCAGGCGTAATGGCAAAATCGGCCTCGGGCGCGCTCGAGCTCATACCTTATATACAGATCACCAATCTTGCCGATGCGCTCGAAGAACTGCATCGTCTCGGCTTCACGACCATCGGGCTCGATTCGGAAGGTCCGGCTCCGCTGGAAGGCACCTTTAGCGGCGACAAGATCGCCCTCGTGCTCGGCTCCGAGGGCAAGGGCCTGCGCCAGAAAACGCGGGAAACGGTGAATGCGCTCGCTCGGCTCGATATGCCAGGCGCCATCAAGTCGCTGAATGTCTCGAATGCAGCCGCGATCGCGCTATATGCGACGCGGTCCTATCTCAAATCATAGTGGCGCCTTTGGCGGCCGCAGCACGTTGGGAGAATTTGCTTTGATCCGTCTTCTTGGTCCTGCGGCGATTGCCGCCGCCCTTGCCTTGACAATGATCCAGCCGGCACGCGCCGCCGATGACGAAATGATCCAGGCGCAAGCCGGCGTCTGGCTGGTTGCGCCGGAAAACGGCGCCAAGGGCTGCCGCCTTACCTTCGGCACGAATACCGTGTCTGGCGGCTACGAGGTTACGGGGGCGGACGCCTGCGCGACGCCACTTCCCGCGCTCGCCGCAGCCAAGATCTGGAATTTCACCGATGACGGGTCGCTGGCGATCGCGGATGGTGGGGGCAAGCCTCTCATGCGCTTCCAGCAGGAGGAAGGCTCGCCATGGGAAAGCGAAGGCGGCGATCGGACGTGGCTGCTGCCGGCGCTCGGCGATGTCGATCACGTGCCGACCACCGAAAGCCTTGCCGGCGCCTGGCGCATCCAGACGCCGGACGGCAAGCCCGTCTGCGATATCACGCTCACCACCGAAAAGGATCAGGACGGCACCGCCAAGATGTCATCGAGCGGCAACTGCGCCGGCGAAGTCGGCGACCTCAAGCTTTCCCTTTGGGCGACAGAAGGGTTCGGACTTGTCATGCTGGGCAGCGATGGCTCCTCGCTCTCTTTTGATATGAAGCCCGACGGCAGTTTCCAGAAGTCCGAGGAAGAGGAAGGCGAGCCGCTGCTGCTGGTCCGCAAATAAGCCGGCTGAAGCATATCTAAGCACGCTCACCGCGAGCGCCAAATCAAGCGCGTAATGCTCATCGTACGATCATCGGCGCCGGGTGCCAGGCCGATTGGCGCCAAAGCACCCTCTCGGTAACGGGGCAGCCATCCTGCAGCTTCGCCCAGGAGGTGACATTGAGGTTCATCTCGCATTGCGCAAGGTAGCTCCGCCCCCCGACGGTCATACAGGCGACCTCGCCGACCGCATGCTGCTTTCCATCCGCATTTTTACAGTAGCAGTTTTCGCCAGCCAACGCTGATGCGCCTGTGAACGCCGTGATCATGACAAGCGGCAATCCCAAGACGACATGCCGCGATATCTCGCGCATGAACGTATCCTCCCCACCACAGATGGATGAAGTGTATGCCGATTTCCGACGTTGTAAATGCGTCTACAATCCCGAGCAGGCAGGCGAATGGATGCATGAAGAACCGGGGGACGATTTGATGCGCTCGCCAGGACCCATCGGTAGGTTCAGTGAACCATAGGGTCCGCTTCGTCGAAGAACGACCGGATGCCGTCGCGCGCAATCGTCGCCAGGAACTCGTCGAATGCCTCGCGGTCGGTCGCGAAGGGCTCTTCCCATTCGATCAGGTCTTCCTCCGGCGTGATGACCTCCATCCGCCAGTCGGCATTGGTGCCGGCCGGGCGAAAGATATCGACCAGGACAGTCACGCCATCGTCGGTGAATTCACCCGAAAGCTCGGAGTGTTCGAGTTTAGGCTTCTTGGGCTTGCTCGGCATATGGTTCCAGGCACACGAATATGGGATGGATGACTGTGACGAGCGTTCGGAGCCCGTTAGCAAAGAGATATTATGTCGTTGCCGCCGGTTTTCCATACCGGAGATGAAACGATCGACGATATTCAGGAAAAAATGGTGCCCCCGGCAGGGTTCGAACCCGCGACCCCCTGATTACAAATCAGGTGCTCTACCAACTGAGCTACAAGGGCGTATGGGCATGCCAAATAACAGACTTTGAAATCCTGTAAAGGGAAAATCGGCCGATCCACGTTAAAGCTGGGGATCGACCGATTCACCAGTTCGAGCGAAACGTCTTGTCGCGGCAGGGGAATAACATTACGAAGAATCGCTATTCAGAGGACATTGCATGCCGCGCAATCTTCAATCCGTTTGTTTTCTCGCCTCCACCGCGCCAGAGGCCCAAGCGGCGCAGGAGGAGCTTATTCGCCTCTACGGCCAGGCACCGCAGGAAAATGCGGATATTGTCGTGGCTCTCGGCGGCGATGGCTTCATGCTGCAGACGCTGCATAAGACGATGAACACCGGCAAACGCGTCTATGGCATGAATCGCGGCTCCATCGGCTTCCTGATGAACGACTACCGCACGGATGGCTTGGCCGAGCGCATCGAAGCAGCTGTCGAAAACGCATTTCACCCCCTGCAGATGACGACGCGCAATGCAGATGGCAGCTCCTGTGTCGCGCTCGCCATCAATGAAGTCTCACTGTTTCGTCAGTCCTATCAGACGGCAAAGCTGAAGGTGGAGATCGACGGGCGGGTCCGCCTGCCGGAACTGATCTGCGACGGGCTGATGGTGACGACGCCGGCTGGCTCCACCGCTTACAATCTTTCCGCGCACGGCCCCATCTTGCCGCTGGAAGCGCCGCTGCTTGCCATGACGCCCGTCAGCGCTTTCCGTCCCCGCCGCTGGCGCGGCGCGCTGCTTCCGAACAAGGTGACGGTCGACATCACCGTGCTCGAAGCGGAGAAGCGTCCGGTCAACGCCGCCGCTGACAATACCGAAGTCAAGTCGGTCCTCGGCATTCAGATCCGCCAGAGCGAAGATACGACGGCCCGCATTCTGTCCGATCCGGACAGGTCTTGGTCCGATAGGATCCTGGCGGAACAATTCTCGGACTGAGCGAGACATCTGCGCCAAGCCCAGGAGGGCAGAGGCAGCCAGGCAGGATGTACCATGAAAAAAGCCCCGGAGACGGGGCTTTTTTCATGCGTGAACGAATGCGACCTTATTCGACGTCGTCGATGACGGCATCGGCAGCACCGCTGATGCGATGCGCAAGGGCTGCTTCCATGAACTCGTTGAGATCACCGTCCAGAACATCGCCGGGGGCGGTGCTGGAAACGCCGGTGCGCAGGTCCTTGACCAACTGGTAAGGCTGGAGGACATAGGAGCGGATCTGGTGACCCCAGCCGATATCCGTCTTCGAAGCGGCTTCGGCATTGGCAGCCTCTTCCCGCTTCATCAATTCGGCCTCATACATGCGGGCGCGCAGCATATCCCACGCCTTGGCGCGGTTCTTGTGCTGAGAACGCTCCTGCTGGCACTGCACGACGATACCCGTCGGAATGTGCGTGATGCGCACGGCCGAATCGGTCGTGTTGACGTGCTGACCACCAGCGCCCGATGAGCGGTAGGTATCGATGCGGCAGTCGCTTTCGTTGATCTCGATCTGGATCGAGTCGTCGACGACCGGGTAGACCCAGATCGACGAGAATGACGTATGACGGCGCGCATTGCTGTCATAGGGCGAGATACGCACCAGGCGATGCACGCCCGATTCGGTCTTCAGCCAACCATAGGCATTGTGGCCCTTGACGAGCAGCGTTGCAGATTTGATGCCCGCTTCTTCGCCGTCATGAACTTCCAGCAGCTCGACCTTGAAGCGCTGGCGTTCGGCCCAACGGGTGTACATGCGCAGAAGCATATTCGCCCAGTCCTGGCTCTCGGTGCCGCCTGCGCCGGAGTGGACTTCGAGGTACGTATCATTGCCGTCGGCCTCGCCCGAAAGCATGGCTTCCACCTGCCGGCGCGCGGCTTCCGCTTTCAGGCCCTTGAGCGCTTCTTCAGCCTCGCGGACGACATCAGCGTCGCCTTCTTCCTCGCCAAGCTCGATCAGCTCGACATTGTCGGCAAGCTGCTGCTCCAGCGCGCGCACGCCACTGATGCCATCATCAAGCTGCTGGCGCTCGCGCATCAGCTTCTGCGCTTCAGCGGCGTCATTCCAGAGGGTCGGATCCTCTGACTTATTGTTCAACCAGTCCAGTCGTCTTATCGCCTGGTCCCAGTCAAAGATGCCTCCTCAGCAGGGTGATAGCCTGCTTGGTTTCATCGACTACTTTCTCGATTTCGGCTCGCATAGTCCCACTTCTTCATTTCACCGCTCGTTGCGAACGGCCATCCAATTCAAAGAGTGCTGGTGACATAGATATACATGCCGCTGCTGTAAAGCCCCGCGGCATGATGATCAAATAGGCCAGTTTCAGAAAAGACCGCCCGCTCCGGAGGTAACAGCCTGGTTCGCCTGAGGCGAGGTGCGCAGGATTTCCTCTGGCGCCACCTGCGCTGCGGCATCCCCGCCGCCGATGACCTGCAGGCTGGTAGCCGGACCGGTGCCGGGCTTGAAGGCTTCCATAATGGCGTTCGGCTCGCCGGGCTGTGCGGCCATGCCGGTCGCGCGGTTGACCGCAACCATCGTCATGCCGGCCGGAACCTGGAACTTCTCCGGCGCCTCATCCTTCGTGGCGGCCTGCATGAATTCGTTGAAGATCGGAGCGGCGAGCGCCCCACCCGTACCGCCGCGGCCGAGCGTGGCGGGCGTATCGTAGCCGATATAAAGGCCGGCGACGAGGCTAGGCGTGTAGCCGACGAACCAGGCATCCTTCTCATCGTTGGTGGTGCCGGTCTTGCCGGCGACGTCAGTGTTGAGCTTGATCTTGCCGGCCGCCGTACCACGGATGATGACGCCTTGCATCATCGACGTGACCTGATAGGCCGTCATCGGATCGAGCACCTGTTCGCGATTGTCGGCGATGACCGGCTCGTCCTGATTCTGCCAGGCGCTGACGTTGCAATTGTCGCAGACGCGCTCCTCATGCCTGAAGATGGTCTTGCCGTAGCGGTCCTGAATACGGTCGATGAGCGTCGGCTTGATCTGCTTTCCGCCGTTGGCGATGACCGAATAGGCCGAAACCATGCGCAGCACCGTCGTTTCGCCGGCGCCGAGCGACATGGCCAGTACCGGGTTCATATGATCGTAGATGCCGAAGCGCTCGGCATATTCGGCAACCAGCGGCATGCCCATGTCGGAAGCGAGACGCACCGTCATCAGGTTGCGCGAATGTTCGATCGCGAAACGAAGCGTATGGACGCCACCGCCCTCGCCTTCGTAATTCGTCGGCTTCCAGACATCGCCATTGCTGAGCGTGATCTGCAGCGGATCGTCCAGAATGACGGAGGCCGGCGTATAGCCGTTATCCATGGCGGCCGCGTAGACGAAGGGCTTGAAGGACGAACCCGGCTGGCGCTTAGCCTGCGTGGCGCGATTGAATTCTGATTGCGCATAGGAGAAGCCGCCGACCATGGCGAGCACGCGGCCGGTATGCGGGTCCATGGCAACAAGACCGCCCTGCACCTTCGGCGGCTGACGCAGGCGATAGCTGCTCGAATCGGCATTGCCGCTCTTCTGCACGTAAATCACGTCGCCGGGGCTCAAAACGCCGCTTGGCGATTTGACCGATTTGCCGCCGGCCGAGCGATAGGCCCAGCGCATGTCGGCGGGAGCGATCGTACCGCGCGTCCGCTCCGTCGATACCTTGCCTGCGGCATCGACGCGCGGCTGCAGTCCGATATCGACACCCTGATCCGATACGGAAAGAACGACGGCGACCTGCCATTCCGGCACATCGCTCAGGCTTGGAACCTTGGCGAGCTCGGCACCCCAATCCTGCGAAGTGGCAATCTGCTTGATTGGGCCGCGATAGCCGCGGCGCTCGTCATAATCGACCAGACCATCCTGCAGCGCCTTGCGGGCTTCGAGCTGCATCTGCGGGTCGAGGGATGTGCGAACGGAAAGGCCACCTTCGTATAGGGTCTTTTCGCCATATTGGTCGATGAGCTGGCGGCGAACCTCTTCGGCAAAATAGTCGGATGCAAACAGCGAAGGGCCGCTCTTTGGTGGCACGACGCCGAGCGGCTGCTTCTTCGCTTCTTCGCCGTCGCTCTGGCTGACATAGCCGTTCTCGACCATGCGATCGATCACCCAGTTGCGGCGGGTGAGCGCTGCTTCGGCACGGCGGAACGGATTGTAGTTTGACGGGCCTTTCGGAAGCGAGGCCAGATAGGCCGATTCAGCGATGGTCAGCTCGTTGACCGATTTGTCGAAATAGGTGAGCGCGGCACCAGCGATACCGTAGGAGTTCAGGCCGAAATAGATCTCGTTCAGGTAGAGCTCGAGGATCTTGTCCTTGCTGTAGGCCTGCTCGATGCGGAAGGAGAGAATCGCTTCCTTGATCTTACGGTCAAACGTCTGGTCGGCGGACAGCAGGAAGTTCTTGGCGACCTGCTGCGTGATGGTGGACGCACCGACGAAGCGGCGGCCGGACCCAATATTCTGCAAGTTCACGGCCACGGCGCGGATAAGGCCGCCGACATCGACACCGGGATGGTTGTAGAAATTCTTGTCTTCGGCAGAAAGGAAGGCGGCCTTGACGCGATCGGGAATGGCCTGGATCGGCACGAAAAGCCGGTTCTCGCGCGAATATTCCTTCATCAGCGCGCCGTTGCCGGCGTGAATGCGGGTCGTTACCGGCGGCGCGTATTTGGCAAGCACCTCATAATCGGGCAGTTCCTTCGAGACCACGCTCAGATAGATGGCCGCCGCAGCCGCAGCACCCAGAAACAGGAGGCAGCCCAGGCCAAAGAAATATCCAATCAGTCTGATCATCTGATACTACCGGTGCTTGTTCTTCATGCTGCACGTGCGCGAGATCATCGCATAATCACGGGCGTTTTGCACGCTCGCGGCGTGAATGCAAGACGGCAATGGGACAAAGCCGTGCTTCATACGCGAGCAAATGATACTTCGCTGTAACGGCGGGAATGTGAGCAAAATAGGGCCCGACGCCAGCATTCCAATTTCATCCAGTTCTAAAGTACATCGCTGTTACATGGAAGCCACGGCGGATCGCCCCTTCGGAGCCGTCAGCCGCCATTTGCGATAATCGATACGCGATACTGCTTCACCGCTTCCGTCAGCCGGTCGGCGACCTTCTGCCGCCAGTCGGCATCGAGCAACAGCTTTTCGTCCTCCTTGTTGGAGAGAAAGCCGAGTTCAAGCAGGATCGAGGGCACGTCCGGCGCCGTCAGAACCTGGAAGCCGGCATGGCGATGCGGATTGTTGATCATGGCGATCTGACCGTTGAACGAGGACAATACGTCCTGCGCCAGTGAAATGGAGAAGGCCTGTGTCTCGCGGCGCGTCAGATCCATCAGAATGTCGTTGACGGCGGCCGGCTGCGTCTGAGCCTCGGCGCCGGCGATCTGATCGGAATTGTTTTCACGATCGGCTACTTCGCTGGCGAGCCGATCCGACGCCTTGTCCGAGATGGTATAGACGGTCGCGCCGCGAATATCCTTCTGCTTCAGCGTATCGGCATGCAGCGAGATGAAGAGCGAGGCGCGATTCTGGCGGGCGATCGTCACGCGTTCGGACAGGGACAGATACTGATCCTTGTCGCGCGTCAGGAAGGCCTTGATCCCAGGCTGCGCGTTCAGCTTGTCGGCAAACATCTTCGCAAATGCGAGCGTGATATCCTTTTCCTGCGTGACGCCATCCGTACCGGTTGCGCCTGCGTCGATACCACCATGACCGGCATCGACGGCAACGAGGAACACATTCGGATCGGCCCTCTGCGCCGGCTGGACCGGACCGACATCCTTGGCGGTATCGTCGCTCGTCCAGTTCTGCTTCTTCACCAGTTCTGCGAATTGTTCCGCCGGCAGCATCTCGGCATCCAGCACGAGGCGCTGCCCCTTGCCGCTTTCATCAGCCTGAACCTTGGCCGTGACCAGCTTTACTGGTTTCTTTGCCGTCAGCACGATGCGGGCGCTGTCCGCATCCATCGTGCCGTAGCGAATATCCTTGAAGAGGCCGGTCGGCTTGAGATTGGCGGTCGGAAAGCCGAATGCGGTCGCCGGAAGATCGACGACGATGCGGACGGGATTGTCAAGATAATGAACCGTGAAGGTGGGAGCGCGGTCCATGTCGATGACGATACGTGTGCGGGCATCATCACCGGCAATGCGGGCACCATAGGCGAGCACGGAATCATCCGCCGCCGCGGCGGGCGCAAATGTCGAAACCGAACCCAGAATCACCAGAGCGAAGGCCGCTGCCGCAAATCGCAAAGCCCTCACGCCACTCTCCGCCACATGCCGCAATCCCTTTACCAAGTGACCAACGCGCCCCATATTGGTTTCGACGTTGTTTTTGAAGTCCCAATAACGGGAACCAGGTTTGACCTGATGGCCGCATCGATGATGTGCCGGGAGACGAATCGACCAGACACCCTCCCGCGTCCTCATCATCCGACGAATCCATCAATATTATGGCATACTTGGCTTTTCCCTTGCTATTGTGACAGATAAAACATACAACGCATATTAGGGTAGAAGTGTTGACGGGATAGAGTCGTCGCAAAGGCAGCCGCCTCGAGTACCAGGCGCCAATAAGCGGCATTCATCCGCCGTCTGCAGTACTTTTGCTCGAAACAGTGGATATCTGAATTTCCGGCTTCAAACGGGAAATTCATCGGTGGAGAGCCACCAAACGCTCTTTAGAGAGCACATTCATCGGACCCTTTTGGGTCTAAGGCATAGTCGATCTCGCTTGGTTACGGATGTTACCGCAGCAGCTTTTTCAGAAAGTCAACAGACCCCAGGGAACTGATGCCCCGGCTGCCGTCTGGATGCTGTCATCGCCGAACCAATCGCGACTTTCATTATCCGGTGCAACAATTGCGGATCATATCCGGCCTGTCCCAGCGACAGGCAGGCCCCCATCCGGTTGTCTGCGCCGAGGAGCACAGCTTTCATGGCAGACAAAATGCTTATCGATGCGTCTCACGAGGAAGAGACGCGCGTCGTTGTCGTTCGCGGGAACCGCATAGAAGAGTTTGACTTCGAGTCACAGCACAAGAAGCAAATTCGCGGCAACATCTATCTTGCAAAAGTAACGCGGGTAGAACCTTCGCTTCAGGCCGCCTTCGTTGAC
Source organism: Martinezella dioscoreae (assembly GCF_009176305.1). Classification (GTDB taxonomy): domain Bacteria; phylum Pseudomonadota; class Alphaproteobacteria; order Rhizobiales; family Rhizobiaceae; genus Rhizobium; species Rhizobium dioscoreae. The sequence continues at coordinate 318,928 of NZ_BLAJ01000005.1, forward strand.
TACGGCGGCAACCGGCACGGCTTTCTGGCCTTTGCCGAAATCCATCCCGATTACTACCAGATCCCGCTCGCCGATCGTCAGGCGCTGCTGAAGGCCGAGGCCGAGGAGCATCGCCGCGACGATGATGTCGAGCATGTCGAGACAGCGCTCGATCTTTCGCAGCAGGAACAGCCCGATATCGGCATCGTGGCGAAGGAAGGCGAAGAAGCCGAGGTGCCGGCTGCGATCGGCGAAGAGGCCCCTGCCGCAGAGGCAGCCGCGGCCGCCGAAGAAGCAGCTCCGGCCAAGAAGGCAAAGCCGCGCCGCAGCCGCAAGAAGGCAGTAGCGGACGCGCCCGCCGAAGAGACGCCAACTCCCGAAGCTACGGCTGCCGTCGATGCGCCGAGCGAGGAAGAGGAAGGACCGTCCGGCGAAATGGCTGCAATGGTCGAAACCGATTCGATCTCAGAAGACGTCACGACCTCCAAGCGCCGCCACGATGACGACGATGATGATGACGATCATGACCACGAAGAGGAAGTGATCGAATCCGTCGGCGCCGAAGACGCGATGGAAGAAGTTCCCGATCGCGCCCAGCGCAAGCCGCGCAAGCAATACCGCATCCAGGAAGTCATCAAGCGCCGCCAGATCCTGCTGGTGCAGGTGGCCAAGGAAGAGCGCGGCAACAAGGGTGCGGCGCTGACCACCTATCTCTCGCTCGCAGGCCGTTATTCGGTTCTTATGCCGAACACGGCACGCGGCGGCGGTATCTCCCGCAAGATCACCAATCCGCAGGACCGCAAGCGCCTGAAGGAAATCGCCAAGATGCTCGAAGTGCCGCAGGGCATGGGCGTCATCCTGCGTACTGCCGGTGCCAACCGCACCAAGGTCGAGGTCAAGCGCGATTTCGAATATCTGATGCGCCTTTGGGAAAACGTCCGCACGCTGACGCTGGCTTCGACTGCGCCGTGCCTCGTCTACGAAGAAGGCAGCCTGATCAAGCGCTCGATCCGCGACCTCTACAACAAGGATATCGGCGAGATCATCGTTGCCGGCGAAGAAGGCTATCGTGAAGCGAAAGACTTCATGAAGATGCTGATGCCGAGCCACGCCAAGGTGGTTCAGCCCTATCGCGACATCCATCCGATCTTCTCGCGCTCCGGCATCGAGGCACAACTGGACCGCATGCTGCAGCCGCAGGTGACATTGCGTTCTGGCGGCTATCTGATCATGAACCAGACGGAGGCGCTGGTCTCGATCGACGTCAACTCCGGCCGTTCGACCAGGGAACATTCGATCGAGGACACCGCGCTCCAGACGAACCTTGAAGCCGCCGAGGAAATCGCGCGCCAGCTGCGCCTGCGCGACCTTGCCGGCCTGATCGTCATCGACTTCATCGACATGGAAGAGAAGCGCAACAACCGCGCGGTCGAGAAGAAGCTGAAGGAATGCCTGAAGAACGATCGCGCCCGCATTCAGGTCGGCCGCATCTCGCATTTCGGTCTTCTGGAAATGTCGCGCCAGCGCATCCGGGCCTCGGTTCTGGAAAGCACGACGCAGATCTGCTCGCATTGCGGCGGCACCGGTCACGTGCGCTCGCAGTCTTCCGTTGCCCTGCATGTCCTGCGCGGCATCGAGGAATATCTGCTCAAGAACACGACGCACGACATCACCGTGCGCACGACGCCGGACATTGCGCTCTATCTGCTCAACCACAAGCGGCAGACGATCATCGATTATGAAAGCCGCTTCGGCGTCGCGATCGTCATCGATGCCGACAATGCCGTCGGCACACAGCATTTCGCGATCGACCGCGGGGAGCCGGTCGCCAATCCGGTGAAGATCGAAAGCCTGTTCAACTTCGCAGCCATCCCGGACGACGATGACGACGATATCGTCATCGAAACGGACGAGGAGGAAGACGAAGAGCTGGAAGAAAAAGCTGCGAGCACCGAGCAGCAGCCATCGGCTCGCTCCGAAGGCAATGACGGCAACCGCAAGCGCAAGCGTCGCCGCCGGCGCCGCGGCCGTGGCAACGATACCCAAGCCGCTCAGGCTTCCGAGGCAGGCTCAGCGGCCAGTGTCGCTGAGGATGCGGACGGCGAAGAAGGTGACGACGACGAAGCTGATGTTGGTGCGGAAAACACCGCATCCACCGGCAGTGACGATGACACACAGCAGAAGCGCAAGCGCCGTCGTCGCGGCAAGCGTGGTGGCCGACGCAATCGTGAAAACGAAGGCAACGAACAGGCTGCAGCAGGCGAGGAAGCCGGTTCCGGCGAAGTTGATGAGAACGATGCAGAAGAGGGTGGCGACGCAACCGTAACGGTGGCCGAGATCGCGGTTGCCGAAGGCGAAGCCGCCGTCGAGGCGCAGCCCGCCATGGCAGCGGTCGAAACGGCAGCCGTCGTTACCGAAGACGTCAAGCCTGCCAAGGGCCGCGGTCGCCGCAAGGCGAAGGCTGTCGAGGCATCGCCGGTCGAGACGCCCACTGTCGAGGAAGCGCCCACAGCGGATGTCGAAATCGAGGCTGTTGCCGAGATCGCCGAAGTTATGGACAATTCGGCAGACACGGCGGCGCCCGAAGCGTCTGAGGATGCAGCCAAACCGGCCCGCGCCAACCGCGAATCCAACGTTTCCTCCTCTGCTCCGGTGGTGAAATCCACCCGCGCTAACGAAGGTAGCGAGAGCGACGGAGAGCCGACCAAGCCGAAGAAAGCTGGCTGGTGGCAACGCCGCGGCTTCTTCTAAGAAGATCAATTCGTGATGAACTTAAAATCCGGCTGTGGCAACGCGGCCGAATTTTTCGTTTCCGTTGCGCGATTTATTCGTCATTCACGCTGCATAAGAAGCCAAAGCGCAGCGGTTCCACGCTTGCGAAAATGCTTCCGCAAGCTCGCGCAAACCATTGATTGCGGATTCTATTTCAGCCAAGCGGCCATACGTTCGATGGCTTCCTCGATCTCGGCATTCGAGCCGGCATAGGAGAAACGCATCGCGCGATGTCCTTCCACAGGATCGAAATCGAGGCCGGGCGTGGCGGCGACGTTGATTTCGGCCAGCATCTTTTGCGCAAAGACCATGCTGTCGTTCGTGAAGCCGCTGACATCGACATAGGCGTAGAAAGCGCCATCCATCGGCGAGGCAATACGGAAGCCGATTTCCGGCAGCCGACGCATGAGGAAATCGCGGTTGCGGCCGTAGCTCTCGCGATAGACATCCAGTTCCGCGCCTGCGTCGAGTGCCGCTTCGGCGGCAATCTGCGACAGTTCCGGCGCGGAAATGTAAAGGCTCTGGGCCACGCGCTCGACGGGACGAACGAGCCGTTCCGGTAAGACCATCCAGCCAATACGCCAGCCGGTCATGCAGTAATATTTCGAGAAGGAATTGATGACAATCGCCTCGTCCGTCAGCTCCAGCGCACTCGTCTCCTCACCGACGAAAGTCAGCCCGTGGTAGATCTCGTCGGAGATGAAGGCGATGGAACGATCCGCGCAATAATCAGCCAGCGCCTTCAAGGCCGCCCTGCCCGTCACCGTGCCTGTGGGATTGGCGGGGCTTGCTAGCAGCACGCCCTTCAGGCGCTTGCCGCTTGCCGCCTGCACTGCCTCGAGGCTCTCGGGCGTTAACGTAAACTCCGTCTCCTCTGTGACCGGCACCTCGACGACATCGAGACCGAGTGCGGCGAGGATATTGCGATAGGCCGGATAGCCCGGCCGTGCGATGGCAACGCTATCGCCGGCATCGAACAGAGTCAGAAAGGCAAGATTAAAGCCCGCCGACGATCCGGTCGTGATCGCAATGCGCTTCGGATCGATGCTGAGGTCGTGGCGTACCTGGTAATGGGCGGAAAGCGCCTGCCGCAGGGCTAGAGTGCCGAGCGCATCCGTATAACCGATCCGGCCATGGCCAAGAGCTACGCGCGCCGCCTCCAACGCCGCTTGGGGCGCGGGATGCGAGGGCTGTCCAACCGCCATGGAAATGACGGAATGTCCTGCCTGGCGACGCCGTGTCGCTTCCGCCAGCACATCCATGGCATGAAAGGGTTCAACATCGCTGCGCTTGGATAGGGAAAACAAGGTCAATTCTCTCTCGGATCGGATTGGCAAGCGACATTTGCCGCAATATCGGCGCGTTCACAATCCTGCGATTGCGGCTTTGTCGTGAAAATTCCTGTTTCTGGAAGTAAGGACGCACCGTAAATTGTCGATGCTTATTTGCGGATGTTAACCCGACGATGTTATTGCGCATCCGAGAATGACGTCTCCGCCCAGATCCAAACGAGGACCCCATGACCTTTTCTCTCAAAAGCCTGCTGACGGTTTCGGCGATTGCCCTGACAGCGTCCTTCGCCACGATCCAGCCGGCCGCCGCGCTGGACGACCAGCAGAAGAAGGAAATCGGGGATTTCATCAAGGAATATCTCGTCGAGCACCCGGAGGTATTGCTGGATGCACAGGCCGCACTCGAAAAGAAACAGGATGAAGCCCGCATTGCGCAGTCGGCCCAGGTGATCACCCAGAACAAGGATGCGATCTTCAACTCCAAGGATGACGTGGCCATCGGCAATCCGAAGGGCGATATCACCGTCGTCGAGTTCTTCGACTATAACTGCACCTATTGCCGCCATGCGCTCGGCGATATGGACAAACTTCTGCAGCAGGACAAGAATGTTCGTTTCGTGCTGAAGGAATTCCCGATCCTCGGTCAGGATTCAGTTGCCGCTTCCCGGGTCTCCAGCGCGTTCCGCCTGCTCGCGCCGGAAAAATATGCCGAGTTCCATCACAAGCTGCTGGGCAGCGACGGCCGCGCCTCCGAAGACACCGCCATCGATGTCGCCACCTCGCTCGGTGTCAGCGAAGCGGCCATCCGCGCCGAAATGGCAAAAGCGCCGAACACTGACATGATCAAGGCGACCTATCAGATTGCCTCCGATCTCAACGTGACGGGCACGCCGGCCTATGTCATCGGCAACGAGATGGTTTCGGGCGCGATCGGCCTCGATGCTATCAAGGAAAAGATTGCCAACGTTCGCAGCTGCGGCAAGACGAGCTGCTGAACGGCGCAAAAGCCTACTCTCAAAAGCGGATAAGTAAGTGGCCTATTCGCTTTTTTAAGAGCTTCGGAACGGCGCCGCGACGCAGCATGGCGCAAAAATGCCAAAATCGCGGCGTTTCCACACCTAGAGGCACGCAACCTTCGTGCCAGGGCTTTCCTACAGAGCCTTGGGAGTCTATAGGTTGCGCTGCACTTTGACGGAACCTCTAATGGCGCAAACTATTTTCGTCCTGAACGGACCCAATTTGAACGCTCTCGGCAAGCGCGAGCCGGGCATCTATGGCGGCAAGACGCTCAAGGATATCGAAGCCGACTGCAAGGCCGCAGGTGAAAGCCTGGGCTTCATCGTCGATTTCCGCCAGAGCAATCACGAAGGTGTGCTGGTCGACTGGATGCACGAAGCCGGTGACAAGGCCGCCGGTGTCGCGATCAATCCCGGTGCCTACGGTCATACGTCCATCGCGCTGCATGACGCGATCCGCGCCATTTCCATTCCCGTCGTGGAGGTACATATCTCCAATATCCACGCACGCGAAGAATTCCGGCACAAATCGATGATTGCGCCCGCAGCAAAGGGCATGATCTGCGGTTTCGGACCTCATAGCTACATCCTGGCGCTTCAAGCGCTGAAATCCATCACCCAATAACAAAAATACAGGGCAAGAAATCCAATGGCTGAAAAGAAATCGGGTATCGACCAGGCGCTGATTCGCGATCTCGCCAATATTCTCAACGACACGGATCTCACCGAGATCGAAGTCGAGCAGGAAGATTTGCGCATCCGCGTGTCGCGCGCCGGCACGACGCAGTATGTTCAGGCGCCGATTGCCGCCCCGGCCGCTTACGCCGCTCCTGCTGCCGCGGCAGCAGCGCCGGCCGCCGCCGCTCCCGCCGGCAAGACCCGCAACCCCGACAATGTCGTCAGCGCGCCGATGGTCGGCACAGCCTATCTGGCGCCGGCTCCGGGCTCGGCTGCCTTCATCCAGGTCGGCGCATCCGTCAAGGAAGGTCAGACGCTGCTGATCATCGAAGCAATGAAGACGATGAACCAGATCCCCGCTCCGAAATCCGGCACGGTGACTGAAATTCTCGTTCAGGACGGCCGTCCGGTCGAGTACGGCGAAGCCCTGGTCGTCATCGAGTAAGGTCGGCCCGATGCCCATGATTTCGAAGATTCTCATAGCCAATCGCGGAGAGATCGCTCTGCGCGTGCTGCGCGCCTGCAAGGAGCTCGGCATTGCGAGCGTTGCGGTGCACTCCACGGCCGATGCCGATGCCATGCATGTACGGCTTGCGGATGAGAGCGTTTGCATCGGCCCGCCGCCGTCGCGCGAAAGCTATCTCAATATCCATCAGATCGTCGCCGCCTGCGAGATCACCGGCGCGGACGCCGTGCATCCCGGCTATGGGTTCCTGTCGGAAAATGCCAAGTTCGCCGATATTCTCGAGGCGCACGGCATTACCTTCATCGGTCCGACGGCGGAACATATCCGCATCATGGGCGACAAGATCACCGCCAAGACCACGGCGCAGCAACTCGGCATTCCGGTCGTTCCCGGTTCCGATGGCGAAGTGAAGACCGAGGCGGATGCGCTGAAGACAGCGCGCGAGATCGGCTATCCGGTGCTAATCAAGGCAACTGCCGGCGGCGGCGGCCGCGGCATGAAGGTCGCCCGCACGGAAGAAGACCTGATCGAGGCCTGGTCGACGGCACGCACGGAAGCGGCAGCCGCCTTCGGCAACGAATCCGTCTATATGGAAAAGTATCTCGGCAAGCCGCGCCATATCGAAATCCAGGTTTTCGGTGACGGCGAAGGCAATGCGATCCATCTCGGCGAACGTGACTGCTCACTGCAGCGCCGCCACCAGAAGGTCTGGGAAGAGGCCAACTCCCCAGCCCTCAACGTCGAGCAGCGCATGAAGATCGGCCAGATCTGCGCCGACGCGATGAAGAAGCTGAAGTATCGCGGCGCCGGCACCATCGAATTCCTCTATGAGAACGGCGAGTTCTACTTCATCGAAATGAACACCCGTCTGCAAGTGGAGCATCCGGTCACGGAAGCCATCACCGGCATCGACCTCGTGCACGAGCAGATTCGCGTCGCTTCCGGCGGCGGTCTTTCGGTCACGCAGGACGAGGTGCATTTCCAAGGCCATGCCATCGAATGCCGTATCAATGCCGAAGATGCCCGCACCTTCGTCCCCTCGCCCGGCACGATCACGCATTTCCATGCGCCCGGCGGCCTTGGCGTTCGTATCGATTCCGGTGCCTATCAGGGCTACAGGATCCCTCCCTACTACGACAGTCTGATCGGCAAGCTCATCGTACACGGGCGCACCCGCGTCGAATGCATGATGCGCCTGCGCCGTGCGCTTGACGAATTCGTTGTGGACGGCATCAAGACCACCCTGCCGCTCTTCCAGGATCTGGTTTCCAATCAGGATATCGCCAACGGCGATTACGATATCCATTGGCTGGAAAACTACCTGGCAAAAACATCGGCCTAGCCTGTGCCCGGAGCGCGCGGCAAACGTCCCGGCATTACCCCGGAGATTTTGCTGCGCGCCTATTCCATCGGGCTTTTTCCGATGGCTGAATCGGCAGACGATCCGGAGATCTTCTGGGTCGAGCCGGAATTGCGAGGCATCATCCCTCTGGATACGTTTCACGTCTCCAAGAGCCTCGCCAAGAAGATCCGTCAACACCCTTTCGATATTCGCTTCGACACGGATTTCGAAGCGGTCATCGCCGCCTGCGCTGAAGAGACGAGCGATCGCCCCAGCACCTGGATCAACGACACGATCCGCACGCTTTATGCCACCCTGCATCATATCGGCCACGCCCATTCCGTGGAGGCCTGGGACGGCGACCGGCTGGTTGGCGGGCTCTATGGCGTTTCGCTGGGATCCGCCTTCTTTGGCGAAAGCATGTTTTCCCGTCGCACGGACGCCTCCAAGATCTGCCTCGTCTATCTGGTGGAGCGCCTGCGCGAACGCGGCTTCACCCTACTCGACACGCAATTCACCACCGAGCACCTGAAGACATTCGGCGCCATCGACGTGCCTAAGGATGCCTATGCCAAGATGCTGGAGAAAGCGATGGAATCGCCCAATCTCAGCTTCTCCGATGGTGGAAATCGGCCGGAAATGAATTGATTACGAAACGGATTGCCCTAAGTTCGGCACAACAGCCGAGGGTAGAATCGTGAAGAATCATATTGCAATTGCATTTCTCGCCGCGCTGACCATCGCGACGCAGACCAACGCCAAATCATTCCACGACATGTTCGGAGTCGAGCCGCCGGTAGGCGACGAAGGCGCCGTGCTTAAAACGCTGGATTTCCAGCAGGGCGCGATCAAGATCCCCACCGCCAATGCCACACTGACTGTCTCTGACCAGTTCTACTATCTCAATCCGCAGGATTCGAAGAAGGTGCTGGTTGAGCTCTGGGGCAATCCGGAAAGTTCGGTGGGTAATCCGCTCGGCATGATCTTCCCGGCCAAATATCCGCCGACCGACCCACATTCCTGGGGTTCCGTCATCGACTATGACGGCAGCGGCTATGTCTCCGATGAGGATGCAGCATCGACAGATTACGACGATCTTCTGAAGAAGATCCAGGACGCGATCAAGGAAGCGAATCCCGAACGTGAACAGCAGGGCTTCGACCCGATCACACTGGTCGGCTGGGCAGAACCGCCACATTACGATAAGGCGACCCATGCCCTCCACTGGGCGCGCGATCTGATTTTCGGCAAGGATCCCAATGCCGGTCACACGCTGAACTATTCCGTGCGCGTGTTGGGACGCGAGGGCGTCACCGAGCTCGATTTCGTCGCCGGACTGGATCAGCTGCAGGAAATCAACGCCGCTATCCCCAACGTCATCAACACCGTGCAATATGATAGCGGCAAGCGCTATGCCGATTTCACCAATGGCGACAAGATCGCCGCCTATAGTATGGCGGGCATGATCGCTGCCGGTGCGGGCGTAAAGGTTGCGGCAAAGCTTGGCCTGCTTGCAGTCGTTCTCGGCTTCTTCAAGAGTTTTGGCGTCGCCCTTCTGGCATTGAAGAAAGGCCTCATCGTTGTGCTGGCGGGTGCCGTAGCGGCCGGCCGCAAGATCCTGAGTCTGTTCCGCCGCAAAGGAAATAGTGACGCCTGAAGCAATCCACGCCTGAAGTTTTTTACCACTTCAAATCCTGATTGTGGTCTGCTATCTCTGCAAGCGAAGAGCGTTGGTGCATAGAGGTTCCACTTTGCCGTCGTAAATACCGGTCTCATCCAAATCACCCAGTGCATCGGGACGGTTCAATGCCGTCCGACGCATATTCATGTCCATCGGGTGATGGCCTGAGACCGGTTTGGCATTGTCAAAACGCGCCTAATGCAGCCACCGCTGTCTCAGCTCTTCAGCCGTCCCGCAATATCGCCATACCGCGCCCTGACGGGCTTGTCTCACCGCCAGCTTGGTGGACTTCCAGACGGAAGACCAAGACGGTATGTGCAATATTCTTCAGGTCCGTTGGACCCTTACGCCTAAAACATCGCCTCAACCATGGATCGCCTGCAGCGGCTGCGGATCTCCAAAACCCTTCAGATCGAGCGGCAAGATCAGGCTCAACGCCAATGGCAAGCGGCTCGATGCCTGGCTTGTCTATAAGTGCATCGATTGCGACAAGACATGGAACCGAACGCTCTTCGAGCGCCGGACCGTTCACGACCTCGCCCCTTCCACGCTCGAGGCACTGCAGCGCAGCGATCCGGACTGGGTACGCGCGCAGGAATTCGATCTCGACGGGCTGAGGCGGAAAGCCAAACGTATTGAGGAGCCGCCCGATGTCTCCATCCTGAAAGAGGCTATAGGTGTGGCAAGCGGCTGGACTTTGCTTGATATCGGGATATCAGCTCAATTCCCGACAAACCTGCGCCTTGATCGGCTGCTTGCATCGGAGTTGGCAATCTCGCGCTCGCGGCTTCAGGGCTTTCGGGATGGAGGCAAATTGAAAGCCTATCCGGACCGCAACGACTTGTTGCGGCACAAGATCAAAGACGGCGTGCGGATCGTACTCGACTTGTCGGAGGTGGCCGATCGTCTGGCGATAGGTGAAGCGGCGGCAAATACCGAGCGAGAATGAAACTATGCCCGCAGGAGAAAGGCTTCTGCGGGCTACATAATCCTGCTGTGAATGTCTCGAAACCGATTACTTCGCGCCGGCAGTATCCGGCGCCGGAACGTCAGACTTCTGCTTGCACTCTTTCAGCCAGACGTCATAGATCGGATGCTCGACGGCGTTGAGGCCGGGGCTGTCGGCGAACATCCAGCCGGTGAAGATGCGGCGGATACGGCGATCGAGAGTGATCTCGTCCACCTCGACGAAACCGTCCACCTTCTGTTGCTCGGTATCGTCTCGTGAATAGCAGGCGCGCGGCGTCACTTGCAATGCACCGAACTGCACGGTTTCGTTGACATAAACGTCGAAGGTGGTGATGCGGCCGGTGATCTTGTCGAGGCCGGAGAAGACCGCAACTGGATTTGATATGCGGGCAGCCTCGGCAGTAGGGGCTGCCATGATGCCGGCGAAGAGGGTGATTCCCGCTGCAGCCACCGCACGCAAAGAAGCGCTCCGCGTGAAAAACATCATATCCGCCAGTCTCCGCTTGGTCTCGGTCAAGGCGCCGAGCTCGCGCCGGCATATGTCGCGCCTAAAGCCCAATTGTGGCCAAAGGACGAGCCGGCTGTCGCGCTCAGCTGCCCGGGGTCCAGGCGTCGTAGTCGCCGGTCACGCGCGGACGCTCGCCGGCAACGGCGAGAGAGCCAGGCGGGCGGTAAGCCTGCGGCGAGCCTGTGGGATTGGCGCGATGCTCCTTCTGCCAGTCCTTGGCGACATAGTTTTCCTTGGTCGGCGGAACGTCGGTGCGGTGATGCATCCAGCCGTGCCAGCCCGGAGGAATGGCGGAGGCTTCGGCATAGCCCTTGTAGATCACCCAGCGCTTTGGAAGGCCGTAAGAGGACGTGCCGCCTTCGTAATAGACATTCCCGAACTCATCCTCGCCGACACGCTTGCCAAACCGCCAAGTCGCGAAGCGCGTCCCCATGGTCTGACTGTTCCACCAGGTGAAGGTCTGTACGATGAAATTCCACATGTCTTTTCCTCGATACCCGCTGAGGGGCAAGCGATACCAGAATTCGATAGTTTGCTTATGCCGCCCCTGATCCTGCTTGTCCAGTGATTCCAGCAGGCAAACGGCTTCATTTCAATGTCATCTTGAAGCCCAGATGTGTCGGCTTGAAACCGAGTCTTTCATAGAAGCGATGTGCATCCTTGCGAGCCGCATTCGAGGTCAGCTGTACCATCCGCATGCCGCGGCGTTTCGCCTCCTCGATGCAGAAGTTGATCATCGCCGCCCCGATCCCCTGCCCGCGCATGTCGCCACGCGTCTGGACGGACTCGATGATCATCACGGACGATCCCCGACCGTGCAGCGAGGTGACGACAATTGTCTGAAAGGTGCCGACGACCTCGCCGGCAAACTCAGCGGCGTAAAGCGTCTGGTTCGACGATGCGGCAATCACGCGAAAAGCATTGGCATAGTCGTCATAGGCCGAAGGCTCGGCGGTATCGCCATGACCGCCCATGGTGTCGGCGGCGAAGAGCGCGATCAGGGCATGAAGGTCGGACTCTTTCGCTTCGCGGATTAGCAGGCGGCCGGCTTCCATGAATGATCTCGCCTATTCTTTCAGTGGCCCGCCAGCGGCTTCTCGAATATCAGCGCCGGAATGCCCGACTGCCCATTGCCGCAGTTTTCCGTGCGGCCAACCTCGACAAAGCCGTGGGCCTGGTAAAAGGCGATCGCAGGCGCGTTCTGCGGATCGACCTCAAGGCGCATGATCTCCGCATCCGGGAAGCAGGTCTCCAGCTCAGCGAAAATATCGCGGCCGATACCCTCGCGCTGATGCTCCGGACTGACATAGAGCATGTGAAGCATGACGGTTTTCGTCATCTCTTTGGACATGGCGGCATAGCCCATGCCGCCGATCGTCTTGCCGTCGTCGGCCACCAGGAATTCGGAATTCTTATTCGCCAACCGCGCCTTCAGCGAGGCAAGCGAATGCCAGGAGGCGTGCAGCTCGCCGACCTTTTCCGGCCCGTAGATCCGGTCATAGGTCGCATGCCAGGTTTCGCCGAGCAGAGCGCGGACCTTTTCCAGGTCCTGCTCGCTGGCGGTGCGGACGAAGAACACCGCTTATTCCTCTTCGATGCCGAGCTTGGCCTTGACCAGCGCCTGCACCGCCTGCGGGTTGGCCTTGCCGCCGGTCGACTTCATCACCTGGCCGACGAACCAGCCGGCAAGGGTCGGCTTGGCCTTAACCTTGGCAACCTGATCCGGGTTGGCGGCGATGATCTCGTCGACAGCCTTTTCGATCGCGCCGGTGTCGGTGACCTGCTTCATGCCGCGCGCCTCGACAATCTCCGCGGGATCGCCGCCCTCGGTGAGCACGATTTCGAACAGATCCTTGGCGATCTTGCCGGAGATGGTTTCCGCCTTGATGAGGTCGATGATCGCGCCGAGCTGGGCGGGCGAAACCGGAGTCTCTTCAATGTCTTTGCCGGTTCTGTTCAGAGCGCCCAGCAAGTCGTTGATGATCCAGTTTGCCGCCATCTTGCCATCGCGGCCGGCGGCAACTGCTTCGAAATAATCGGCAATCGCCTTTTCCGAGACGAGCACGGAGGCGTCGTAGACCGAGAGGCCGAGTTCGCGGACGAAACGCTCCTTCTTATCGTCGGGCAGCTCAGGCAGATGCTCGGCAAGCTCCGCGACGAAGGCATCGTCGAACTCAAGCGGCAGCAGATCCGGATCGGGGAAATAGCGGTAATCATGCGCATCTTCCTTCGTGCGCAGAGACCGCGTCTCGCCCTTGTTCGGATCGAACAGGCGGGTTTCCTGATCGATCGTACCGCCGTCTTCCAAAATGCCGATCTGGCGGCGTGCTTCATATTCGATCGCCTGACCAATGAAGCGGATGGAGTTGACGTTCTTGATTTCGCAGCGCGTGCCGAATTCGCCGCCGGGACGGCGAACGGAAACGTTGACGTCGGCGCGCATGGAGCCTTCGTCCATATTGCCGTCGCAGGTGCCGAGATAGCGCACGATCGAGCGCAGCTTCGTCATATAGGCCTTCGCCTCGTCGGCGGAGCGGATATCCGGCTTGGAGACGATTTCCATCAGCGCGACGCCGGAGCGGTTCAGATCGACATAGGACATGGTGGCGTGCTGGTCGTGCATCGACTTGCCGGCATCCTGTTCCAGATGCAGGCGCTCGATGCCGATCTCGATATCCTCGAACTGGCCCTGACGGTCCGGACCGAGCGAGATGACGATCTTGCCCTCGCCGACGATCGGATCCTTGAACTGCGAGATCTGATAGCCCTGCGGCAGGTCCGGATAGAAATAGTTCTTGCGGTCGAAGATCGAACGCTTGTTGATCTTGGCCTTCAGACCGAGACCGGTGCGCACGGCCTGCTTGACGCATTCCTCGTTAATGACGGGCAGCATGCCGGGCATGGCGGCATCGACGAGCGACACGTTGGAATTCTGAGGATTGCCGAACTCCGTCGAGGCGCCGGAGAAGAGCTTGGACTTGCTCAGTACCTGGGCGTGGACTTCCATCCCGATAACGACTTCCCAATCACCCGTGGCACCGGGAATGAGGCGTTTCGGATCTGGCGTACGGACGTCGACAATGGTCATGGGAAGCTCTTGTATAATGCTGTTTTCTGCTTTGGTGAGGTAGAGCAATTGGCGAGGCGGCGCAAGGCTTTCGGCATCGGCTGCGTGCTATATGCCCGGGCCATAGGCGCCATCGCTTTCATCGACCAGCGATTTCGAAAGCCCGACTGTGGGAACATCGCTGTCGAGCTTGGGGGAATAGACGATCGACAGCCAGCGGATCTCATAGCCGCGCGCCCTGAAGAAGGCGATGGCATCGGTATTGGCCGCATGGCTCTGCAGCGAAACCTTCTCCAGCCCCTGCCCGTGCACATCCGCTTCGATCCGCGCCAGAAGCGCCGAGCCGAGACCGCGTCTGACGAAATCCGGATCGATCCAGAAATCGGAAATCGCCTCGTCAAGCGCCTCCCGCGCCGCCCATCCCACAGCTTCGCCGTTGAGCTCTATGACTGATATTGTCAGCCAGAGATTGCGGGTGAAATTTTCAAAGGCTTCGCTGGCGCTCTCCAGCAGTTCACCCGTGCCGCCGATCGCGCTCATCGCCTTCTGCCAGGAGCGCAGGCCGATGCTTGCCAACACCGCCGTTTCACCTTCATGGGCATTGCGAATATGGATCATCAGGCCCCCGCCATTTGGAGACAGTAAAGCACCCATAGAAAGCATTTGCCAGCGGCGGGATTCATCATTTTAGGGGGTGGTGAAAGGCGAAGTCGGGTTGAAGCTTGACTATGGAGCGCAACCTGTTTTAGAGAGGCGCATCGACGGAGTTTTTATGTCCACCTTTTGTCAGACCCGGTAAAGGCCTTGCTCGCAAGTTCTCTTGCGTGCCAGGCCTGAAAAACGAAGCCCCGACCTCCCTCAAGGGAAGCTTCGGATCGTTTTGTTGCGCCCAATGGCGCATTACGGATTCTGACTCCAATGGATATTTCACGCGCGGAACAGCGCATTCTCCACCTGCTCGCTCAGGGCGGGCGCATCGAACTCGAACGCACCGAAAAAAAGAAAATCGAGACCGCCAGCTGCTACACACGGGATGGCTGGCTCTATCCCGATTTTAGTCTTGAACTCTTTCGCAGGCTCCGACGTCTGAAGGCCATCCGGTCCACCGACGGCCAACCCTACCGGATCACGGAAAAGGGGCTGAAGCTGGTGAGGGCGCAGCTGGACAATCGATAAAACAAAGACGAGAGCCGCCCGACAAGGCGGCTCTCGGCAATAACTGCTGCCGACGTGGCGATCAGAATGTTCTGATGATGTCAGTCACCTTGTCGCCGCGACGATCGCTTTCCTGCTGCACCGTATCGCGCCTTTCGTTCATCGAGGAAATTTGGTCCTCGCTGTCCGCCAGAGCCTTCAAATAGCGCTTCTTCAGATCGCTATTGTCAGGAACGGCGCCGAGATTGCGTCTTATCCGCTCCTGCTCGTTGACGGTTTTCTCGATTTCGCTATCGAGGCTCGCCAGTTCGTTCTGGATGGCGACATGTCTTTTGCGCGCATCGGCGAGATTTGCGAGCTTGTCCGTCAGTGCCTTGTCATTGGTCGAGGCCGACCATCCCAGCAGCATGTCCGGCTCGACATCGACCAGAGCGTAGCTGTTGCTCTGAAGCTGCTCGTCGACCGCCGTCAACGTCTTTTCCGCGCCTGCGTGCACGACCACCTTGAGCCGCTGGTGCGTTGCGGTCTTGCCGAAGCTCTCAGCCGAAGAAAACGACCAGCCGTCCCGGATCGGATGCTCGATGATGACGGTCCTTTCGCCGTCAAGCGCGCCTGACACAGTGTATGTCGTCGTCTGACGATATTTGACGGTGGCGTTCATCACGCCATCGGCAACCTTCAGCGAGGCAATCTCCTCCGTCGGCGTCTGCTGTTCGCTGATCGTTACCTTGCGATCGGTTGCAAAGCTGGCGAGGCGCGTGTCGTCCTTCGGCAACGCCGATAGCTGGGAGTCGCCGATATAGCCGGTCTTGCTATCGTAGAGGGTCAGAATTCCCGCCGGCATGCTGACCCCGGTGGTGTTCTTCAGCATCACGGCAGCGATAGGATTCCGATAGGCACTGCCGGCCCGATACATATCCACCATATCGGCCTCCACCTCCGCATCCATGATCGGCACCGACAAGGTATCGCCATTGGCCAGATCGTAAGCTTCCGGAAGTTCGAAGGTGGCGGAGATATCGCTTTCGGTCACGGCCGCCCGGTTTCCGGCAGCAACCTGCATCGGCTCTGCCGGCCGCGCCAATTCGTCGGCTTCATAGGCCGGCGCATCCGCTGCCCTTTTGGCCGCGTACTGCATTGCCCCTGCCGGTGCAGGCGCCGCGGCGCCCGATGCCAGACGCCGCCTGTTGGACAGATCGCCGCTATCGGGATCGGGGACATTGTTCGACGCCGTGTTGACAGGCACTTCCTGCCGCTCTCTCCAATAAAGCTGGTGCAGGCCCTGCTTCAGCGTCACCGGCTCGGCCGAGGTCAGCGTCAGCTTGATGCCCTTCCAGTCCTCGCCGCTGGCGTTTTCCAGCACCGTCCATGCCTGCAGGCGCGCCCTATTCTTTTCGTCGATCACAACCTTGTAAGCCGTTTTCCAGATCGGAGACGGCACGACATAAGTCAGGCCGACGGCGCTGCCGTCCTTCACACCGTTCACCTTGATATCGATGGCACGCGTGCGATCGTTCTTGCCGCGGGAGATGGCTGCTGCTGCTTTGGCGAGCCTTGCTCTCGTGTCGGGGTCGTCAAACCGGACGGAGGCATCTTCACCAAGTGTCAGCGTCTCCACCGCTCCATCCTTGTCGATTACAGTCAGCAGGTAAGTCGGGGCCTTCTCGTCGGTTTTTCTCGTCTCAATGCCAAGAATGCTTCCCTCGACGGTCTTTCCACCACTGGTGACGGACACCCTTGCGCCCTGCATCGATGTCAAAAGCGACGGTACGGACGAAAGCGCTTCGGGCGTGAACGGCAGGCCCTTGAAGGTCTCCTGCAATGGCCGCGGCCCCGCCAGCGACATGCCGGCCACCGAGCCTGCAGCTCCATCGACCACAAGGCTCTTCAGGATGTCATCGACCTGATCGAGGGGAACCTCGATCCGGATCACGCCGTCGCTATTAATATCGGCTGATCGCGAGACCTGGGCCAGGCCGCCCGAGGACAGGGTAATGGATCGAATGGCCCCATTGTCGGCCGCCAGCGCGATCGCTGGAAAGGACGCGCTGAGGAGCAGGATCGCCGAGACTTGCTTGAGCATGAAGAGACCTTCCGATTCGGTTGCAGAGGACGAGACCAAGCGGCCGGCTGCAATTTATGATCGTATTTCGGTCCAAAGTGTGATGGCGCGCGGGCGGAATATTGGCACATGCAAAAAGGGCCGTCCGGATATCCGGACGGCCCTTTTTCTATTGGCTTTAAACTCCGCGAAGCTTGACGAGATCGTTCATCAAGCCCGCTTGTGCGAGTGTAGCGCTTACCACCACTTCGCAGGCGTGAACTTGCCGGCGGCCTGTTCGATGACGTGGGCGGTCTTGAAGAGGGTTTCTTCTTCGAACGGCTTGCCGATGAGCTGCAGGCCGAGCGGCAGGCCCCTCGGGTCGAGGCCGGCGGGGACGGCGATGCCCGGCAGGCCGGCCATGTTGACCGTCACCGTGAAGATATCGTTCAGGTACATCTTCACCGGATCCGAAGCCAGGTCCTCGTCGGCGATGCCGAAGGCCGAGGATGGCGTGGCGGGAGTGAGGATCGCGTCGACGCCGGCGTTGAAGGCCAGCTCGAAATCGCGCTTGATCAGCGTGCGGACCTTCTGCGCGCGCAGGTAATAGGCGTCGTAGTAACCGGCCGACAGAACATAGGTGCCGATCATGATGCGGCGCTTCACTTCCTGGCCGAAGCCGGCAGCGCGCGTCTTTTCATACATGTCGACGATGTCCTTGCCGTCGACGCGCAGGCCGTAGCGGACGCCGTCGTAGCGGGCGAGGTTCGAGGATGCCTCGGCAGGGGCGACGATATAGTAAGCCGGCAACGCATATTTCGTGTGCGGCAGGGAGATGTTGACGATCTCGGCGCCGGCATCCTTCAGCCAGGCGATACCCTGCTGCCAGAGCGCTTCGATCTCTTCCGGCATGCCATCGACGCGATATTCGTTCGGAATGCCGATCTTCATGCCCTTCAGCGACTGGCCGAGCGAGGCTTCATAATCCGGCACCGGCAGGTCGACGGAGGTCGTATCTTTCGCATCGACGCTTGCCATCGACTTCAAAAGGATGGCGGCATCGCGCACGTCGCGGGCGATCGGGCCGGCCTGGTCGAGCGACGAGGCGAAGGCGACGATGCCCCAGCGCGAGCAGCGGCCATAGGTCGGCTTGATGCCGACGGTGCCGGTGAAGGCTGCCGGCTGGCGAATGGAGCCACCCGTATCCGTGGCCGTTGCGCCGGCGCAGAGATGCGCTGCAACGGCTGCGGCCGAACCGCCGGACGAGCCGCCTGGAACCAGCTGCTGGTTCGAACCCTCGGCACGCCAGGGGTTGATCACCGGGCCGTAATAGGAGCTCTCGTTGGAGGAGCCCATGGCGAACTCGTCCATGTTGAGCTTGCCGAGCATGACGGCGCCGTCGTTCCAGAGGTTCTGCGTGACGGTCGATTCATAGCGCGGCTTGAAGCCATCAAGAATGTGGCTGCAGGCCTGGGTGTGGATGCCCTCGGTGCCGAACAGGTCCTTGATGCCAAGCGGAATGCCTTCGAGCGTACCGGCCTTGCCGGCGGCAAGACGCGCATCCGAGGCCTTGGCCATCTCGCGCGCCTTGTCGGGCGTGACAGCGATATAGGCATTGAGCTGGCCATTGGCTGCATCGATCGCCGAGATATAGGCCTCGGTCAGTTCGGTGGCGGTAATCTGCTTGGCGCGCAGCTTGTCGCGGGCTTCGGCAATGGTCAGGCTGGTCAGTTCGCTCATTTTGTTTCGCTTCAGATCTGGAATTGGGCAACGGGTCGGAAAGGCTCGAAAGAACCGTTATTCGACGACTTTGGGCACCAGGAAGAAATTCTGATCGGTATTCGGCGCATTGGCGACGATGTCGGCAGCCTTGTTGCCGTCGGTGACTTCGTCGGTACGCTTCTTCATCGCCATCGGGGTTACCGAGGTCATGGCTTCGACGCCATCGACATTCACTTCGGAGAGCTGCTCGACGAAGCCAAGAATGCCGTTAAGCTCACCCATCATCCGCTGCGCTTCGTCTTCATTGACGGCGATGCGGGCAAGATGGGCGACGCGTTTGACAGTGGCGAGATCGACGGACATGGCATTCTCCGGATAGCAAGATTATCCACCGAAAGTGGATTTGCTTCACGCTATAAAGGCCATGCCCGCCATACGCAACGGGTATCGTCAGGCAGAAACGCTCTCGCCCACCTTCGGCGCGGCAACCGCAGTCTTCGAGCCTTCCATGCCGGCTACGAACTTTTCCGGGGTCTGGTCGATGATCGGGAAGGTGCCGTAGTGGCAGGGAATGGCCGTCTTGAAGTTGAAGAAGCGCTGGCAGGCAAGTGCTGCCACCGCGCCGCCCATCGTAAAACGGTCGCCGATCGGCAGGATGCCGATATCGGGCTGATGCAGTTCATTGATCAGCGCCATATCCGAGAAGATATCCGTATCACCCATATGGAACAGCGTCGGCTCGTCATCGAAATGCAGCATCAGGCCGTTCGGATTGCCGAGCGCATGGGAAACGCCGTCTTCGGTGATCTGGGCGGAGGAGTGCAGCGCATTGGTAAAGGTGGCCGAGAAGCCGCCGAGGCCGACCGTGCCGCCGGTATTACCCATTTCCAGCTTCTCGACGCCCTTGGTGCCGAGCCAGGAGGCGAGATCGGCATTGGCGAGAACGACGGCGCCAGTATCCTTGGCGATCTGAACCGTGTCACCGACATGATCTGCATGGCCATGCGTCAGCAGGATATGAGTCACCCCCTGCGCAACGTCCTTGATGTTGAGACCGGCGGCCGCAAAGGAAGAATTGTAAGACAGAAATGGATCGATCAGTATTTTTGCCGTCGCCGTTTCAATGCGAAAAGCGGAGTGGCCGAGCCAGGTGATCTTCATTGGATTTCTCCTTATGACTTGATTTGAAATGTGAAGCTGGTGTCTAGGAGATATCTCAAACCGCAACAAAGAAAAGCGGTTAGGACTTCAATTTGTTTTGACAGGAGCAGTACCCTGATGACGACGCTGACCATCGAAGATCTAGCCGTGATGCTCCTGCCCGGTCAGCCGATTGCCGGTCTCGACCTCGGCACAAAGACAATTGGATTGGCCATGTCGGATCTCGGGCGGCGTTTCGCCACGCCTCGCCCTGTCATTAAGCGCGTGAAATTCACCCAGGATGCCGAAACATTGCTCACCTTCGCCGAGAAGGAAAAGGTGGCGGCCTTCGTCATAGGACTCCCGATGAACATGGATGGCTCTGCCGGACCGCGCGCGCAGGCGACACGCGCCTTCGTGCACAGCATGTCGGAAAAGACCGCCCTTCCCTTCGTCTTCTGGGACGAGCGGCTTTCGACCGTTGCCGCCGAACGGGCGCTGCTGGAAATGGACGTCTCGCGGGCCAAGCGCGCCGAGCGCATCGACTCGGCGGCGGCAAGCTTCATTCTTCAGGGAGCCTTGGACAGGCTATCGGCGCTCGGCAGGGCCGCCTTGCCCGATTCGGACGCCTCCTGACGGCGCTTCCACCATCCGATGATGGCTGCCCGTCGGCGAAAGCCGTAGATCGCGAAGACCAGAAAGCTGTCGAAAGCGATGGCGCGCGCCACCAGCGGCGGAATGGTCTCGGGTGGAATGCCGAGGATCTTGCCGTAGATATCGAAGACCAGGTCATGCATCTGCCGCGTCAGCATGAAGATGCCGAAGCTCATGTCGTAATACGACAGGTAATACCATGCCCCGAGAAACGAGACCGGTCCGGCCCAGCAAATCAACAACCACTTCATGCGGTACCCCTTCGACGCTGAAATTGCGTCGTGCCAGCCGAAAGGACAAGCCAGTTCGACAGCGCCATGGCGCTCAACACCATCGCGGGCAGCGTTATATCTAGTGCAAGGACGGCGAAGAACATCGCCGCCGTGACGAGAAATGCTAATTTAGCGGGTTTCAACCCCATGGCCGCACGCTTGATGGTTAACTAATCGTTCTCCGACAGTGACGAGTTAACCGCTGCGGCGCAATGTAAACCATTTGTTAAGGTTAATGGCGAAGCGAGCCTGTGGATATCCCTGCCCGACGGCTGGCATCAGCCGTAAACGCCGCGCACGATCCGCTTCAAGGCCGTCGCCGCCTTCTCCCAATCCTTGCCGTTCTTCAAGACAAGGCCGGCGCATTGTTCGCTGACGGCCGCAGCCAGGACGATATGCTGGATGGCCGCAAAGATCATGGCATTGACGGCCTGAGCATCGACGCCCTTGGGAGGCACGAGAGAGCCGCGCATGCGCTCGATCCAGCCGGCGAGCGCCTTGGATCGAGCCTCGGACAGGCGGCGCACCTGCTCGCTATTCTCGGAGACTTCCCAGGCGACGATGCGGCGCATGAGGGGATCGGCGCGCAAAGCATCGAGAAACAGCATCGAAAGCCGCTCCATCAGATCGCCATAGGTCAAAAGGAACATGCCGCCGGTATCGTCGGGGATGCGATCGGTGACCCAGCTGCCGAGATCGGTGCCGATGGCCTCCACAAGGCCATTCAAGCCGCCGTAATAGCGGTAGATCAGCTGCTTGTCGCAGCCGGCACCGCGGGCCACCGCATTGATACCGAAATTCTGGAACCCCTGCTCCGCCAGCAGCCGTTTGGCGGCGTCCAGGATTGCCTGTTCCGTCGCGGCACGATTACGCACACGCTTTTCCACGACAGGCATTTCCACCGGGATTTTAACGGCAGTATTTGCGACGGCCATCGACTCGACTCCAATCTGTCACCGAGCGGTGAATAGCAAGCCGGATCGCCTCGAACAATGAAGTCATCAGGGCTCTTGTCCGTCAAATCGCGCGAATCCACAGATTAGAAATGTTGACCAAACCACACTGCCGTTCCGGATGCCAGACATCTCTTCAAAGATGCCGACCGATATCCATTCGCCGGTGCAATATGCGAATGATCGCGACCTCGCCATCCCGTAAAAGATAGTAGATCACGTGAGAGCCTACGGCATATTTGAAATAGCCGTCACGGATGTCAGTCGCGCGACCAATTTTCTCCCCGGACGCTAACCCCTCGAAAGCTGCAACGATTTCAGCATGGTAAATCTCGGCCTGCCTTACAGACCAGTTCTCGACCGTATATCGTCAGATACCCTCAAGATCCGCCACCGCAAGAGGCGAAAGACCTTACTTGCGAAGCCTATTCACCATAGGTCGCGCGCATTCGCTTGAGGAATGCGGCGTTATCGAAGGAAGCGACCTCCCCGGACTCTTCCCCGGCGATCAACGCATCCTGCAGAGCCTTGACCTTTACCTCGTGCTCTTCAAGCAGGCGCAAACCTGCGCGAACAACATCACTGGCAGAGCCATACCGGCCTGTCTTTATCTGCGCTTCGATGAAGGCGCTGAAATGATCTCCCAGCGAAACGGATGTATTGCGAGCCATGAAGCCCTCCTACGGATACCAATAGATAATAAATATTGGTATCGCATCAATCAAGGATACTGCTACGCAGCCGAAAGCATGGTTTTATGTCGCCGGCGGATACAGCAGATCGACGATGTAGCTGGCATCGAAGCGCGAATCGAGCATGCCGTAGGTGGCGCGCCAGCCACCGGCGAGACGAGTTTCGATAAAGGCATCGGCGATCTTGCCGGCGCCCAGACGATAAAGCTCGGCGGCACCGGCCGCGAGCGCCATCTGCTCGACCAGCAGGCGGGCGGCACCCTCATCCTGTTCGCAAAGCGCCATGGCGGCGCGCAGGACATCGATGGTCTTCTTGCCGGCAGGCCCGAGATCACGGGCAAGGCCGGCAAAGACAGTCTCGAACAGGTCCCTGCCCCGGTTCAACACGCGCAAGACATCGAGCGCCATGACATTGCCGGAGCCTTCCCAGATCGCGTTAACGGGGGCTTCACGGTAATGGCGGGCGATCGGGCGCTCCTCGATATAGCCGCTACCGCCGATGCACTCCATGGCTTCGTAGATCAGCGCCGGCGCGATCTTGCAGCACCAGTATTTGGCAACCGGCGTCATGACGCGCGCATAGGCGGCATCTTCGCTGCTGCCGCTTGCCTTGTCGAAGGCCTCGGCCAGGCGAAAGGCGAGCGCGGTTGCTGCGGCGACATCGAGTGCCATATCGGCGAGCACGCGCGTCATGATCGGCTGATTGACCAGCATCTTACCGAAGACGCTGCGGCCGCGCGCATGATGCACAGCTTCGGCGAGCGAGGCGCGCATGATGCCGGCGGAGGCCAGCGCGCAGTCGAGCCGCGTCAGCGTCACCATATCCAGGATCGTGCGGATGCCCGCATCGGGCGCGCCGAGCAGGAAGCCGAAGGTGTCGGTGAACTCGACTTCCGACGAAGCATTCGATCGGTTGCCGAGCTTGTCCTTCAGCCGCTGGAAATGCAGGCCGTTGGCCGAACCATCCTCGAGCAGCCGCGGCACCAGGAAGCAGCCCATGCCGTCCTTGGTCTGGGCGAGCATGATGAAGGCATCGCTCATCGGCGCCGACATGAACCACTTGTGGCCCGATAGGCGATAAATGCCTTCGCTGACCTTGTCGGCACTTGTCTTGTTGGCGCGCACATCCGTGCCGCCCTGCTTTTCCGTCATGCCCATACCGATGGTGACGGCGCTCTTCTGCATGGCGGGCTTGTTGGACGAATCATATTTGCGCGACAGGATCTTCGGTGCCCAGTCCTTCTGCACCGCCGGCGAGGCCATCATGGCGGCAACCGAGGCGCTGGTCATCGTCAGGGGGCAGAGGTGGCCGCATTCGAGCTGAGCCGTCAGATAGAAGCGAGCGGCGCGCACCTTGTGCGAGTGACCCTTCGCCTCCGGATCGGCCTGCGCATCCCAGATCGAGGAATGCAGGCCCATCGCCATGGAGCGGCGCATCAGCGCATGCCAGGCCGGATGGAATTCCACGACATCCAGACGCTCGCCGCGCGGCCCATGGGTGCGCAGCTGCGGCGTGCCCTGGTTCGCCATGCGCGCCAGTTCCTGCGCCTCGTGCGAGGTGACGAAACGACCATGCTGCTCCAGCTCTTCCCGGATCGAACGCGGCAGGCCGGAGGTGAGATCGACGATCAGCGGATCGGAACGATAGGCATTGATGCCGGTCCAGAGGCTCGGCTGGTTCAGGTCGGCAAAGGGGTCGTCAGTCCGGGTCGGTTGGGTCATGAATCGCTTGTAGAGCAAGTAGGTTGCAAAGGGAAACTGGAAGTTACGTCTCCCACCGGCATAGCTCCTGTAGCGGGATTCGGGCGAAATTGCATGGGGAACACGCAGCCTCGGCGCACGCCGCCGCTTGCCCCATCGGCGCTCCCTCTTTATAGACCGCCTGACGAAATCCAGAGGGCAGGTTCATGGTCTTCTTTCCCCACCGCCACCTCATCGGCATCAAGGGCCTCACCGAGCAGGATATTACCTATCTTCTCGACAAGGCTGACGAGGCGGTCAAGATCAGCCGCCAGCGCGAGAAAAAGACGTCGACGCTTCGCGGGTTGACGCAGATCAATCTCTTCTTCGAAGCATCGACGCGCACGCAATCCTCCTTCGAGCTTGCCGGCAAACGGCTCGGCGCCGATGTGATGAACATGTCGGTCGGCAATTCCTCGGTCAAAAAAGGCGAGACGCTGATCGATACGGCGATGACGCTGAATGCGATGCGACCCGATGTGCTTGTCATCCGCCATTCGAGCGCGGGTGCCGCAGCACTTCTGGCGCAGAAAGTCTCCTGCTCCGTCGTCAACGCCGGCGACGGCCAGCATGAGCATCCGACCCAGGCCCTGCTCGACGCGCTGACGATCCGCCGCGCCAAGGGCAAGCTCTCGCGCATCATCGTCGCGATCTGCGGCGACGTGCTGCATTCGCGCGTGGCCCGCTCGAACATCCTCCTTCTCAACGCCATGGGTGCGCGCGTCCGCGTCGTCGCACCCGCCACACTGCTGCCGGCAGGCATCGCCGACATGGGCGTGGAAGTCTTCCACTCGATGAAAGAAGGGCTGAAGGATGCCGATGTCGTCATGATGCTGCGACTGCAGCGCGAGCGCATGTCAGGCGCCTTCGTGCCCTCGGTGCGTGAATATTATCACTTCTACGGGCTCGACGCCGAAACCCTCAAGGCCGCCAAGGAAGATGCGCTCGTCATGCATCCCGGTCCAATGAACCGCGGGGTGGAAATCGCCTCCGAAGTGGCCGACGGCCCGCAAAGCGTCATCGCCGAACAAGTGGAGATGGGCGTCGCCGTGCGCATGGCCGTGATGGAGACCTTGCTCGTTTCGCAGAACCAAGGCCCCCGCACCGAGGGAGTGGGCGCATGAGCAACTCGATCGTCCTCCAGAACGTCCGCATCATCGACCCCTCGCGCGATCTCGATGAAGTCGGCGCCATCGTCGTCGAAGACGGCGTGATCGTTGCCTCAGGCAAGAATGCGAAGAACCACGGCATTCCCAAAAGCGCGACCGTTCGCGATTGCAATGGCCTCGTCGCCATTCCTGGCCTCGTCGACGCGCGTGTGCATGTCGGCGAACCCGGCGGCGAGCATCGTGAAACCATCGCGTCCGCCAGCCGTGCGGCAGCAGCGGGCGGCGTCACCTCCTTCATCATGATGCCGGACACGGATCCGGTCATCGACGATATCGCCCTGGTCGAATTCGTCCGGAAGACGGCACGCGATACCGCCGTCGTCAATGTCTATCCGGCAGCGGCCCTTACCAAGGGGCTTGCCGGCGAGGAGATGACGGAAATCGGCCTGCTGCGGGAAGCCGGAGCCGTCGTGTTCACCGATGCGCATTCCAGCGTCCATGATAGCCAGGTTCTGCGCCGCATCATGACCTATGCGCGTGAATTCGGCGCTGTCATTTCCTGCGAAACGCGCGACAAATATCTCGGCGCAAACGGCGTCATGCATGAGGGCCTGCTTGCAAGCTGGCTTGGCCTTTCGGGCATCCCGAAAGAAGCCGAACTGATCCCGCTGGAACGCGACCTTCGCATCGCGACGCTGACGCGCAGCCATTACCATGCCGCGATGATTTCGGTGCCGGAATCGGCAGAGGCCATCCGCCTCGCCCGCTCGCGCGGCGCCAAGGTCACCTGCGGCATCTCTATCAACAATCTCGCGCTCAATGAGAACGATATCGGCGAGTACCGGACGTTCTTCAAGCTCTATCCGCCGCTGCGCTCCGAGGATGACCGCACGGGCATGATCGAGGCGTTGGCGGATGGCACGATCGACATCATCGTCTCCTCGCATGATCCGCAGGATGTCGATACCAAACGTCTGCCGTTCGGCGAGGCTGAAGACGGTGCCGTTGGACTCGAAACCCTACTTCCGGCGGCGCTCCGGCTCTATCACAGCGGTCAGGTCAGCCTGATGCGGCTCGTCGATGCGCTCTCCACGCGGCCAGCGCAGATCTTCGGGCTCCCCGCTGGTACGCTGAAGCCCGGCGCTAAAGCGGATATCGCTCTCGTCGATCTCGACGAGCCTTGGCTTGTCGCAAAAGACATGCTTTTGTCGCGCTCGAAGAATACGCCCTTCGAGGATGCGAGAATGAGCGGCCGGGCGGTTGCAACCTATGTCGCCGGTAAGCTGGTTCACAGTCTCTGAGGCAAGCGCCAGGGTTTACGGAGAATAAGACGCGATGGCTGATTTCTGGACTTGGCAGCTTACCCTGCAGACCGCGCTTGCCGCGCTCATCATCGGCTATCTGCTCGGCTCCATCCCCTTCGGCCTGTTGCTGACCCGCATGGCCGGTCTTGGCGATGTGCGCAATATCGGTTCGGGCAATATCGGCGCAACCAATGTGCTGCGCACTGGCAATAAGGGGCTTGCAGCCGCGACCCTACTGCTCGATGCCTTCAAGGGTACCGCAGCAGTCCTGATCGCGGCGCATTTCTTCGGGGAGGATGCCGGCGTGCTGGCCGGCTTCGCCGCCTTCATCGGCCACATCTTCCCGGTCTGGATCGGCTTCAAGGGCGGCAAGGGTGTCGCCACCTATCTCGGCATCTTGCTCGGCCTCGCGCCGCTGATGGCTTTGATTTTCGCCATCGTCTGGCTGGCGATCGCCTTTACCACGCGCTATTCCTCACTTTCCGCACTGGTTGCAACTCTTGTCATCCCGGTTGTATTGTGGATATTGGGCGTCGACAAGATCGCCGCTGTCATGGCGCTGATGACCGTCATCTCCTGGTATAAGCATAGGGCAAATATTGCCCGGCTGACTGCGGGAACGGAAGGCAAGATCGGAGCAAAGGGATAATGGACACAGGCAGCGCAAGACGGACGGGAGTTGCGCTGACCGAAAAACAGAGGATCGCCTGGCTCAGGCTCATCCGCTCCGACAATGTCGGTCCCTCCACCTTCCGCGATCTCATCAATCACTATGGTTCGGCCGAAGCGGCTCTGGCCGCTCTGCCGGAGCTTTCGCAGCGTGGCGGCTCGACGCGCACGATCCGCATCGCCGACGAGCGGGATGCATTGCGAGAACTGGAAGCAGCGCATCGTTTCGGAGCGCGCTTCGTCGGCATCGGTGAACCGGACTATCCCCCTGCCCTTCGCGAGATCGATGGCGCTCCACCGCTGCTGGCCGTCAAAGGCAATGTGCCGACAGCGACGCGCCCGGCCATCGGCATGGTCGGCTCGCGAAATGCATCGATCAGCGGCGTCAAATTCACCGCCATGATCGCACGCATCTGTGGCGAGGCCGGCTATGCCGTGGTCTCGGGCCTGGCACGTGGCATTGATACGGCCGCCCACCGCGCCAGCCTCGCGACCGGCACGATCGCAGCCATGGCCGGCGGGCTGGACCAGCCTTATCCACCCGAGAATATCGGCCTGCTCAACGATATCTGGGACGGTAACGGACTTGCCGTGAGCGAGATGCCGTTCGGCTGGGAGCCTCGGGCGCGCGATTTTCCGCGCCGCAATCGACTTATCGCAGGCATATCGCTCGGTGTCGTAGTCGTCGAGGCGGCAACGCGATCCGGCTCGCTGATAACAGCGCGTCTTGCCGGAGAATTCGGCAGGCTTGTCTTCGCAGTTCCCGGCTCGCCGCTCGATCCTCGCTGCGAAGGGACGAACGGCCTGCTGAAAGACGGCGCGATGATCGTCACGTCACCGGACGATATCGTTGAGGCGTTGCGACCGCTTGCCGAGCCGGACCTCTTTCGCCCGCGCCCCGCCGCGCCGCCCGTTGAAAGAAGCGGACCGCTCTCCGCGCCGCCCGATCACGCCGAGCGCGACCATATCGTCGAAACACTCGGGCCGACGCCGGTCGAGATCGACGATATCGTCCGCCACACCGGCTTATCGATATCTGCCGTTCACTCCGTTCTTCTCGAACTCGACATGGCTGGTCGGCTGCATCGGCACCCCGGCGGACTTGTGTCGATCTCCATGCTGGATTGAAAACTGTGACGGGCATACCGATTCTAAGCATCGCATCGTCGCGCCAAGCGCAAAAATCGCATTACAGTGCCGCGCGTCACATATGACGCGCAAAGGTCGCTGTAACACGTTAAAGGTGCTGCATAATTTTAGCCTTCAATCGATTCCGATTTAAGGAATTATGCAGTAGCCTCTTGACCGCGACGATTTCCCTGTCCATGTCGGAAGGCCGGGAAGACGGAAAAACCCGGTATCTCCCGCGTCTTATACCGGCGCGACCTCGTATTCAGAGACTTGATGATGAACGTTGTAGTGGTGGAATCGCCTGCCAAGGCCAAGACAATCAATAAATATCTGGGACCCGGATATAAGGTTCTTGCATCCTTCGGCCATGTGCGCGACCTGCCCGCTAAAGACGGTTCGGTGCTGCCGGATCAGGATTTCGAAATGCTGTGGGAAGTCGATGGCGCCTCACAAAAGCGCATCAAGGACATCGCCGACGCACTGAAAACCTCCGACGGCCTGATTCTCGCGACCGACCCGGATCGCGAGGGCGAAGCCATTTCCTGGCATGTGCTCGACGTGCTGAACAAGAAGCGTGTCATCAACGGCAAGCCGGTGAAGCGCGTCGTCTTCAATGCCATCACCAAGAAGGCGGTGCTCGACGCCATGGCCGAGCCGCGCGACATCGACGTGCCGCTGGTGGACGCCTATCTCGCCCGCCGCGCGCTTGACTATCTCGTCGGCTTCAATCTATCTCCGGTCCTGTGGCGCAAGTTGCCAGGCGCCCGTTCGGCTGGTCGCGTACAGTCCGTCGCCCTTCGCCTCGTCTGCGATCGCGAGTCGGAGATCGAACGCTTCATCTCGGAAGAATACTGGAACCTCTCGGCGATCCTGAAGACGCCACGCGGCGACGAGTTTGAAGCGCGTCTGGTCTCCGCCGACGGCAAGCGCCTGCAGCCGCGCGCGATCGGCAACGGCGAAGAGGCCGGCAAGCTAAAGGCCCTGCTCGAAGGCGCCTCCTATGTCGTCGACACGGTCGAGGCGAAGCCGGTCAAGCGCAATCCGAGCCCGCCCTTTACCACCTCGACGCTGCAGCAGGCAGCCTCCTCCAAGCTCGGTTTCTCGGCCTCGCGCACCATGCAGGTGGCGCAAAAGCTCTATGAGGGCGTCGATATCGGCGGAGAGACCGTCGGTCTCATCACCTATATGCGTACCGACGGCGTGCAGATGGCCCCGGAAGCGATCGATGCGGCACGCCGCGCCATCGCCAATCAGTTCGGCGACCGCTACCTGCCGGAAAAGGCGCGCTTCTATTCCACCAAGGCGAAAAACGCCCAGGAAGCGCACGAAGCGATCCGCCCGACCGATTTCGACCGCGTGCCGGATCGCATCCGCAAATTCCTCGATGACGACCAGCTGAAGCTCTATGACCTGATCTGGAAGCGCGGCATCGCCAGCCAGATGGCTTCGGCCGAAATCGAGCGCACGACCGTCGAGATCCTGGCCGATAACGCCGGCAAGAAGGCCGGCCTGCGCGCCGTCGGCTCCGTCATTCGTTTCGACGGCTTCATCGCCGCCTATACCGATCAGAAGGAAGATGGCGAGCAGAGCGACGACAGCGAAGAAGGCGGTCGTCTGCCGGAAATCAATGCCCGCGAAAACCTCGCCAAGCAGAAGATCAACTCGACCCAGCATTTCACCGAACCGCCGCCGCGCTATTCGGAAGCATCGCTGATCAAGAAGATGGAAGAGCTCGGCATCGGCCGCCCCTCCACCTATGCGGCAACGCTCGCAACGCTGCGTGACCGCGATTATGTGACCATCGACAAGCGCAAGCTGGTGCCGCAGGCCAAGGGACGGCTGGTGACGGCTTTCCTCGAAAGCTTCTTCACCAAGTATGTGGAGTATGATTTCACGGCCGATCTCGAAGAGAAGCTCGACCGCATCTCCGCTGGCGAGCTGAATTGGAAGGACGTGCTGCGCGACTTCTGGCGTGATTTCTTTGCCCAGATCGAGGACACCAAGGAACTCCGCGTCACCAATGTGCTCGATGCGCTGAACGATGCGCTGGCACCGCTCGTCTTCCCGAAGCGGGAGGATGGCAGCGATCCGCGCATTTGCCAGGTGTGTGGCACGGGCAACCTGTCACTGAAGCTCGGCAAATACGGCGCCTTCGTCGGCTGCTCGAACTATCCGGAATGCAATTATACCCGCCAGCTTTCGTCGGAAGGCGGCGCGGAAGCCGAATCCAACGGACTAAACGAGCCGAAGGCGCTCGGCGCCGATCCGGTAACGGGCGAAGAGCTGACGCTGCGTTCGGGCCGCTTCGGTCCTTATATCCAGCGCGGCGACGGCAAGGACGCCAAGCGCGCCTCCCTGCCGCGCGGCTGGAAGCCCGAGGATATCGATTATGAGAAGGCGATGGCGCTGATCTCGCTGCCACGCGATATCGGCAAGCATCCGGAAACCGGCAAGATGATCTCTTCCGGCATCGGCCGCTACGGGCCTTTCCTTCTGCATGACGGCAGCTATGCCAACCTCGAAAGCGTCGAGGACGTCTTCACCGTCGGTCTCAACCGCGCGGTGACGCTGATTGCCGAAAAGCAGAGCAAGGCAGCTGGCGGCAAGGCACGCGGCGGCACACCGGCAGCACTGAAGGAACTGGGCGAGCATCCGTATGGCGGCGGCGCGATCACCGTTCGCGACGGCAAGTACGGCCCCTATGTCAACTGGGGCAAGGTCAATGCGACGCTGCCGAAAGGCACGGATCCGCAGGCGATCACGGTCGAGGAAGCTCTGGCTCTGATTGCTGCCAAGGCGGGCAAGAGCGGCGGCACCACCAAGAAGGCGCCCGCCAAGGCAAAGACCGCGGCAGCCAGCGCAAAAGCGACGAAAACGACCGCCAAGCCGAAGGCTGCTGCAAAGAAGCCTGCGGCCAAGACGGCAGCGAAAAAGAAGAGTGCAGAGTGAGCAGAGAACCGCGCGGCAAGATTTCATCGTCGGAGCGACGCCCCGGCAAGTCTGGTCGCGCGATCAAGCGGGGCGAGAGTGCAGAGCCGATGATGGCCATCATGCACGGCGTTCTGCCGCCGCGCGAGGTCATCCTGCGCTTTATCGCTGATCATCCGCAGCAGGCGTCCAAGCGCGAGCTTGCCAAAGCCTTCGGCCTGAAGGGTGAGAGCCGCGTCGCGCTGAAGGACCTTTTGCGCGAGCTCGAAGAAGAAGGCATGGTGCAGAAGAGCCGCAAGTCGCTCATCCGCCCCGGCGCGCTGCCACCGATCGCCGTGCTCGACATCACCACCCGCGACAAGGATGGCATGCTGATCGGCCGTCCCGCCGAATGGGCTGAGGAAAATGGCGTCGCGCCTGCCGTGTTGATCAAGCAGTCTTCCTCGCCGGCCGGCCGCAACGGCAAGGGCAAGGCGCCGGTCGCCGGCATGGGCGACCGCATTCTTGCGAAGATCTTCTCAGCCGTCGATCGCGGCGGGCCAGCCTATACGGCTCGCATCATCAAGGTCATCGACAAGCGGCAGGGCGCCTCCATGGGCGTCTTCCGCGAAACGCCTGGCGGCGGCGGCCGCCTGATGCCGATCGAACGGCGCGGCGAGGAGATGGTGATCGACCCGGATTATACCGGCGGCGCCAAAGACGGCGACCTGGTCGAAGTCGAAGTGGCGCGTCTCGGCCGCTTCGGCCTGCAGCGCGCCAAAGTTCTGTCGGTCATCGGCTCCGTCGCCTCGGAAAAGGCGATCTCGATGATCGCCATTCACGCGCACGGAATTCCACACGTCTTCCCCCCCGCCGTGATCGCGGAGGCCGATGCCGCAAAGCCGGCCACCATGTCCCATCGCGAGGATTGGCGCAACCTGCCGCTGATAACAATCGACCCGGCCGACGCCAAGGACCATGACGACGCTGTCTACGCCGAAATGGATCCCTCGCCCGACAATCCGGACGGCGTGATCGTCACCGTCGCCATCGCCGACGTCTCCTGGTATGTGCGTCCGAACTCGCCGCTCGACCGCGAGGCGCTGAAGCGGGGCAATTCGGTCTACTTCCCCGATCGTGTCGTGCCGATGCTGCCCGAGCGCATCTCCAATGATCTTTGCTCGCTCAAGGAAGGCGTCGATCGCCCTGCCCTCGCGGTTCGAATGATCTTCTCCAAGGAAGGCCGCAAAGCCGGCCATACCTTCCATCGCATCATGATGAAGAGCGCGGCCAAGCTTTCCTATCAGCAGGCGCAGGCGGCGATCGATGGCAAGCCCGACGACAAGACCGGTCCGATGCTGGAACCGATCCTGAAGCCGCTCTGGCACGCCTACAACATTCTTAAAAAGGGCCGTGACCGGCGCCAGCCGCTCGAGCTCGACATGCCCGAGCGCAAGATCCTGTTGAAGCCGGACGGCACCGTCGATCGCGTCTTCGTGCCGCCGCGCCTCGATGCGCACAAGCTCATCGAAGAGATGATGATCCAGGCGAATGTCGCCGCTGCCGAGACGCTGGAAAAGCGGAAGCAGGTACTGATCTATCGTATCCACGATGGCCCGACGCTCGCTAAGCAGGAGGTGCTGCGCGAATTCCTCGCCACCCTCGGCATATCGCTTGCCAAGGGCGGCAACGTGCGCGCCAACAGTTTCAACGGCATCTTGGCGAAAGCCGAGGGTACGGCGCATCAGACCATGGTCAACGAGATGGTGCTGCGCTCGCAGAGCCAGGCGATCTACAGCCCCGACAATATCGGGCATTTCGGCCTGAACCTGATGAAATACGCCCACTTCACCTCACCCATCCGTCGCTATGCCGACTTGATCGTGCATCGTGCGCTCGTCGGCTCGCTCGGCCTCGGCGAAGGTGCGATCACACCGGACGAAGAGGCGTCGCTCGACGATATCGCAGCTGAGATCTCGACCTTCGAGCGCCGCGCCATGGCCGCAGAGCGTGAGACGGTCGACCGGCTGATCGCCCATCACCTCGCCGGTCAGGTCGGCGCGGAATTTGAGGCCCGGGTCGGCGGCGTCACCAAGTCGGGACTTTTTGTCACCCTGCCGGAGTATGGCGCCGACGGTTTCATCCCTATATCTACACTCGGCACCGATTACTTCATTTATGACGAGGCGCATCAGGCGCTGACGGGTGAAAGAACGGGGCTCGGCTATCGTCTCGGCGACGATGTGACGGTGAGACTGGCGGAAGCCGTGCCGCTTGCCGGAGCCCTGCGCTTCGAAATGCTGAGCGACGGCAAGCCTATGCCGACGGCGGTGCGCTCCTTCCACAAGGCGACCCGCCGCAACAAGAGCCTGGCCCGCAAGGCGCCGGGCACGAGACCGCCGCGCGGCCGCAGGTAAAGAACGGCTGCCGGCACGGAGGAAGCGTATTCATGACGGGCAGCCCATCCGACTCTCCCATCCGCTTCGGCGGTTCAGACGAGAGCGAACGTCCGCTCGGACGGTCGATTTCCCGCGGCATGCTGAACCGCTGCCCGCGCTGCGGCACCGGCAAGCTCTTTCGCGCCTTCCTGAAGCCTGTCGACCGTTGCGCGGTCTGCGACGAAGATATTTCCCACCAGCGCGCCGATGACCTGCCGCCCTATCTGGTGATCCTCGTTCTCGGCCACCTCATCGTCGGCGGCTACATGCTGACTGATATGACCTTCAAGCTGCCGCTCTGGGCGTATCTCGCCATCTGGGCACCGATCACCATTATCGCGGCACTTGCCATCATCCAGCCGATTAAGGGTGGCGTCATCGGCCTGCAATGGGCGCTGCGCATGCATGGCTTCGGCGGCCATGATGACAGCCCGGAGGAATGGGATCAGGGGAACGATCGTTCGTGACGATAGGTGCCCGCCCCCGCAGCCGGCCAGCGCCCATGGCCGAAGTTGTCTTGCCACATCGCACTCTTCTATCGGGAATCGTCGTCGATTCGACCAATATTCGCCATTCGCGCGAGCTCGTTAATCAGCAACGGCTTGACATCGGCAACATTTCTTGTCTGAACATGCCCCGCGTCAAGGGGACCATTCCGGAGGGTTTGACCGATCTCATGAAAGCCGACCCGTCACCTGAATTTGGCCGAGCCGTGCCTTTCTATGTTCCGCGTCCGGATCGATTCGACCGTCTCATGCTCCAGGAATCAGTTTATGCTTGAACCGACGAACGACAAGGCCGGCCATGTCGAAGAAATTCACTGGCCTTCGCTCGTCGCAGCCATAGCGTCCGTATCCGCCGTCGGCATCGCCATCGGCCTTGGCCTGCCGCTTCTGAGCATCATTCTCGAAAAACGCGGCGTTCCCTCAAGCCTGATCGGGCTCAATACAGCGATGATGGGCGTCGCTTCGATGCTGGCAGCGGTCGTCACGACCAAGCTCGCGCACCGCTTCGGCGTCGTGCAAACGATGATCTGGGCCGTCTTCCTGTCGGCACTGAGCTCGCTCGGCTTCTATTATGCGGAAAATCTGCTGCTGTGGTTTCCGCTGCGCATCGTCTTTCATGGGGCGACGACGACGCTGTTCATACTGTCGGAGTTCTGGATCAATGCTGCTTCGCCGCCTTCGAAGCGCGGCTTCGTGCTCGGGCTTTACTCCACCGTGTTCTCGCTCGGTTTTGCGGCCGGCCCCCTGCTCTTTTCCGTTGTCGGCAGCGAAGGCTTGATGCCCTTCATCATCGGCGCCTGCATCATTCTGGCTGCTGCCATCCCGATCTTCATCGCCCGCAACGAGAGCCCGATCGTCGACGAGAAGCCGGAGCTGCACTTCGTCCGCTACATCTTCCTGGTGCCAACGGCGACAGCCGCAGTCTTCGTGTTCGGCGCGGTCACCGTCGGCGGCGGCTCGCTCTTCACCAGCTATGCGACACGTCTCGGCTTCAACGAATCACAGGCCGCACTGCTGCTGACCGTCATGGGCGTCGGCAATTTCGTCTTCCAGATTCCACTCGGCCTGCTTGCCGACCGCATGCGCGACAAGCGGCCGTTGCTGTCGATCATGGCCACGATCGGGCTTGTCGGAGCGCTTCTGCTGCCCTCCCTCGCATCGAACTGGATCATTCTCGCGATCATCCTGCTCTTCTGGGGAGGCTGCGTTTCCGGCATGTATACGGTCGGGCTCAGCCATCTGGGCACGCGGCTGACCGGCGTCGATCTGGTGGCGGCCAACGCGGCCTTCGTCTTCTGTTACGCCGTCGGCATGGTTCTAGGGCCGCCGACGATCGGTACCGCCATGGATCTCGCCAATCCCAGCGGCTTTGCCTGGGCTGTGGCCTTTTTCTTCGGCCTTTATGTCCTGCTTTCGGGGATACGCCTGCTTTTCATGGGCAACAGAGGTTGACTTTTCGGGCGCGATTTGTATTTTCGCGCCAGAATTCGCCGTGGACCTCCGCACTGGCCGTCCACGGCGTTCATTTTTATTAAAGGCAGGACGACCATGGCCAAGGCTACCACCATCAAGATCAAGCTGCTGTCGACGGCCGACACCGGTTTCTTCTACGTCACGACGAAGAACAGCCGTACGATGACGGACAAGATGACGAAGACGAAGTACGACCCGATTGCTAAGAAGCATGTCGAGTTCAAGGAAACGAAGATCAAGTAAGTTTCCTAAACTTTAGGTTACAAAAAGGTGCTAAATCCTCGGGTTGGCGCCTTTTTTGTTTTGGCGGCATCGTCTCGATCGTTGTCCGATTTTGCGACGTCAGTTAGAAAACTCCCGCGTGGAGCAATGGCCTGCCGTGTCGGCAGAAAAGAAAAACGCCGCCTTCGACGAACGAAGAGCGGCGTTATAAAATTGGGGGCCGGCTAGCCTGCAAAACGGCACGAGGAACCGTTATCTTTCTGCCTGCCAGCCGACCGACCCCACGACCCAGGAGATGCGGCGGACCTGAGCATCATGGGGTATCTCGGAACCCTTGCGGGTTGTCCATCTACGAGACTAAATTCGCGCGAAACCGAAAGAAAATCAACAAATTCTTAATGATAAAAAATGCCTGTCTGCTCGGATGGTTAAAATTCATGACTTTGGTGGAAAGGAATGTCCGATAGTCTTAGTGAAATTAACTCAAGAAACTATCAAGAATAAAGTGATAGTGCCTCCTTTGTTAGAAAAGATCGAATACAGATATTCAAGAGCATTTGAATATACAAATTACATTCAGTTAATCGGTCAACTTTCAACAGACATCTCATCAACACGCCGCCAACAAAACAAAACTATATGCCGATAAGACAAGAATATTTCGAAAGTACCCGAAAAGCGAAGGTATCTGGCGAATTCAAAAGTATAAGTATGCAGCGTTTCTTT
The DNA here is from genome assembly GCF_009176305.1 of Martinezella dioscoreae. GTDB lineage: Bacteria > Pseudomonadota > Alphaproteobacteria > Rhizobiales > Rhizobiaceae > Rhizobium > Rhizobium dioscoreae. Next base: position 355,552 of record NZ_BLAJ01000005.1, read on the forward strand.
AAAACAAGGCTATGCGACGATGCGCGCAGGATAAAGAACAAAAAATTTTGAACTGTTGTTCAAAACCTGAAAAATACCCTCAATATTCATGGGCGGCCGCATTTCTCCGCCATTCATCCCTAGGCCGCTGAAGCTACAACCCTGTTGCGTCCTGCTCTTTTGGCCTCGTAAAGCGCAAGGTCCGCCTGCTTCATCAACTGCTCCGGCGTCTCGATCGTCTCCAAACGGCACGAAATTCCGAAGGATGCGGTGATGTTAAGCGCAACACCGTTTTCGCGTAATTTCACCGGCATATTTTCTACCGCAGCGCGTAGTCGTTCCGCGACCGCGGCGGCCGTATCGGCAGGCGTATCCGGCATAACCACAACGAACTCCTCGCCCCCATAACGGCATGCGAGATCTGCGCCGCGTACCGTGGAACGGATTCTCGCGGCAAATTCCTTGAGAACTTCATCGCCGGCATCGTGGCCATGGGTGTCGTTGACGGTCTTGAAGCGATCGATATCGGTAATCAATATCGAGAGCGGCCGGCCCCGCGCCAGGGAACGGTCGAAAAGCACCTTGAGGTGATTGTCGAGATAGCGCCTGTTATGCAGGCCGGTGAGCGCATCGGTGACGGCAAGCTCGATCGTCTGCTGTACGCTGGCGCGCAGGCGATCATTATAGCGTTTGCGGCGTATCTGAGTGAGGCAGCGCGCGACGAGTTCGTTCGGATCGATCGGCCGGACGATATAGTCGTTGACACCGAGATCCAGCGCGCGGACGATCATGTCGTCTGCGCCCTGCTCCGTCACCAGCAGCACGGGCAGAAAACGCGTGCGCTCCAGCGAACGAAGCTGCGAGCAGAGCCGCAGCGGGTCGTAGTCGTCGAAATTCGAATTGACGATGACCAGTTCGAACGCCCGTTCAGCAGCCTCGAACAGAGCGGCCTGCGGATCGGACATTGCGACGACCTGGGCGATCGGCTTGAGCGTGCGGATGATACGCTCCTGCGAATTGGCGCGGCCATCGACCAGCAGTACCTGGCCGGCTTCCTCGGTGCGGCCGTCGCCAGCCCGCATCAGATCGTCAATACCGAAATTGCGCGCAGTCTCGTTGCGCATATGCAGCTCATCGCTCAATGTCTTCAAGCGAAGCAGGCTCTTGACGCGCGAAATGAGCTGCAGGTCGTTGACGGGCTTGGTCAGGAAATCGTCGGCACCGGCCTTCAGGCCGCGCACACGGTCGGCAGGCTGATCGAGCGCCGTGACCATTACGACGGGTATATGGGCGGTGCGGGGATCGGATTTCAGGCGTTCGCACACCTCAAAACCATCCATGCCGGGCATCATAATATCGAGGAGGATGAGATCGACCTGCGTGCCCGCGCAAATGGCGAGCGCCTTCAGGCCGTCTTCGGCTGTCAGCACTTCGAAATATTCGGCAAGCAGCCGCGCTTCCAGAAGCTTCACATTGGCCGGAATATCGTCGACTACCAGGATGCGTGCGGTCATCAGCTCTTCCCCATCATCAGGCGTCGCCCAGATAGGTCTTTATGGTCTCAATGAATTTCGGTACCGAAATCGGCTTCGAGACATAGGCCTCGCAGCCACCTTGGCGAATGCGCTCCTCATCGCCCTTCATGGCGAAGGCCGTGACCGCGATCACAGGGATCACGTGAAGATCGTCGTCTTCCTTCAGCCATTTGGTGACCTCCAGACCGGAAACTTCCGGCAGCTGGATATCCATGAGGATCAGATCGGGACGGTGCTTGCGCGCGAGATCGAGCGCTTCCATGCCGTTGCGGGTCTGGATCGTCGTGTAGCCGGACGCTTCGATCAGATCGCGAAAGAGCTTCATATTGAGCTCGTTGTCTTCTACAATCATTACCTGCTTAGGCATGGAAAGCTGTCCCTGCATCCGGTATTGCATCCATTCTCTCGAAATATAGGGTCGCGAGGAACCGATTCCAGAAATACTTGAATCGCAAACTACCGGCATTTGGTTGAAAAATAGGTAACTCACCCGTCAAAATGCAAAGTAACTTCAAGAACCCGAAGAAGAGCGCGGCCGACCCGCAAGAGACTGCCATTGCCGTACTCGGCTGGCTGGCCAATGAACCGGATATGTTCGGCCGCTTCTTGGCGCTGACCGGCATAGAGCCGGCACAGGTGCGCAACGCCATCAACGAGCCGGCCTTTCTTGCCGGTATGCTCGATTTTCTCATGAACCACGAACCGACATTGCTGGCCTTCTGCGAGGCCAGCGGCATTGCGCCGGAGGCCGTCGCCGCTGCATCGGCGCATTTTTCGCCGCCAGGCCTTGCCTCTGGAGAATACTGATCATGGATGCCCCGATCGAATTCGACGTATCGCATATCCGGCTGCAGGAGCGGCCGCTGATCGTTTGCGATGTCGACGACGTCGTCTTGCACTTCTTTGCGCCCTTCCTGACCTTCATCGAGGCAGAAGGCCATGAATTCCTGCCGCGTTCCTTCCGGCTGACGGGCAACATCGTCTCCAAGGCCAACAGCTCTGCGCTGGAAGAAAAGGATGTTCATCGGCTGATCGGAGCCTTCTTCGAGGCACAGGAAAAATGGCAGACACCACTCGATCGCGTGGTCGATACGCTCGGCGAATTCTCGAAAGACGCTGACATCGTTTTCCTCACCGCCATGCCGCCGCAGTTCTGGGAACAGAGGCGGCGACTGCTGGACAGACTCGAGCTTACCTATCCACTGCTCGCGTCGCTGCAGCCCAAGGGGCCGATCGTGCGCTCGCTGCATCGGCGGCGCGAGATGCCCCTCGCCTTCGTCGATGATATGGCCCACAATCTGCATTCGGTCAGCGAGCATGTTCCGGAGTGCCTCCTCATCAATCTGAAACCGGATTCCATCGTCCACCGCATGGCACCGGCAGCGGCCGCGGGTATTCCAGAAGCCAACGAATGGAGCCAGGCAGCGCCGCTGATCCAGGCCCATATCGCGCGCTGACGCCGCCCAAGCTGCCCTCAGAGCACGAGGCGCATCAGAGGCCTGCCATCCTTGCGCTTTGCAACTTCCAAAAATCCGGCGGCCTCGAAGATGCGCTGCGAACCGACATAGAGACCGACGGATTTCGACTGCTTGGTACGCTCGATCGGACAGCCTTCGAGCAACCGCGCGCCTGACGCACGGGCAAAATTCACGGCCTCCGACAACATGCGGTGGCTGTGTCCCTTGCCGCGATCCTTCGAATTCATGAAGAAGCAGCTCACCGCCCAGACGGAACTGTCTTCCGCATCGGCGGGATCGAGCGGACGCGACACCGTTTTCGGCGAGTTCCATTGCGGCAGCTCTGCACGCGGACCGACCTGCACCCAGGCGATCGGTTGTCCATCATTATAGCCTAGAAGGCCGGGCGGCGGCCCAGCCGAGATTCGCTCGCGGATCAACTGCTTCTTTGCTGCTGCATCCATCGTCTTGCGCTGCGATGTCGGGACGCGGAAATAGGTGCACCAACAGCCATAACAGGCGCCGCTTGGTCCAAATAACGTCTCGAAATCGTCCCATCGGTCCGGCGTCAACGGCTGCACGATTAAATTCTGCACTCCCACCTCCCCGGCAGTTTTCCAGCTTGAGACTCGCAAGCTTAGAACATAAAGTGGCGATGTTCAATTTTTGTTCTCGTTCCATGACCCATGCGCCCGACAAGATCTCCGGCTTCTGTCGCGATTGCTTGAGCGAGCAATCGGCCATGCGCACGCGCTGTCGGAGCTGCGGCAGCCCCCGCCTCGTTTACCACCGGGAGCTCTATGGGCTGACGTTGGCGCATATCGATTGCGATGCCTTCTATGCCTCCATCGAAAAACGCGACAATCCGGAGCTCGCCGATAAGCCTGTCATCATCGGCGGCGGCAAGCGCGGCGTCGTCTCCACCGCCTGCTATATCGCCCGCATCCACGGGGTGCGCTCCGCCATGCCGATGTTCAAGGCGCTGGAAGCCTGCCCACAGGCTATCGTCATCCGTCCAAACATGGAGAAATACGTCCGCGTCGGCCGCGAGGTTCGAGGCATGATGCAGGACCTGACGCCGCTGGTTCAGCCGCTTTCGATCGACGAAGCGTTTCTTGAACTCGACGGCACGCAGCGGCTCCATCACGATCCGCCGGCTCGCATTCTCGCCAAGTTCGCCAAGCGGGTGGAGCAGGAAATCGGCATCACCATCTCCGTTGGGCTGTCGTACTGCAAGTTCCTCGCCAAGGTGGCCTCCGACCTGCAGAAGCCGCGAGGCTTCTCCGTCATCGGCAAGGAAGAGGCCCTCTCCTTTCTGAAGCCACGGCCAGTCACGACGATATGGGGTGTCGGCAAGGCCTTTGCCGCGACGCTCGAAAGCGATGGCATCCGCACTATCGGCCAATTGCAGGCCATGGAGGAAGGCGATCTCATGCGCCGTTACGGCGTTATCGGGCAGCGGCTTTTCCGTCTCTCACGAGGGATCGACGACCGAACCGTGCATCCCAACGAAGCGGCGAAAAGCGTGTCTTCCGAAACCACCTTCTTCGAAGATATCGGGCGCCATGAGGATCTCGTGCCGATCCTGCGCGATCTCTCCGAGAAGGTTTCACGGCGTCTGAAACGCAGCGGCATTGCCGGCCAGACCGTCGTGCTGAAGCTCAAAACCTCGGATTTCAAGATCCGCACGCGTAACCGCCGTCTGGAGGACCCGACCCAATTGGCGGACCGGATTTTTCGCACCGGCTTGCGGCTGCTCGAGCCCGAGACGGACGGCACGAAGTTTCGCCTCATCGGCATCGGCGTCACCGATCTTGGCGATGCCGGACGCGCAGATCCACCCGATCTTATCGACGTGCAGGCTGCGCGACGGGCTGCGGCGGAAGCAGCCATGGACAAGCTGCGAGAAAAATTCGGCAATAAGACAGTCGAAACCGGCTACACGTTTGGCGACAAAAACCACAAATAACAATTATTTAGCACAAGTCACCACATGGTGATTTTTGGCTGTGTCGCAAATAATCGCGCCACGCGCGCGATTCTTTCGCGCGAAAAAGCTCGGATTCAAACTTTTTTGGTAAATTTCCATTAGGACTTGGATTCTGTAACTTTTCGGCGGCGTGAACTCGTCGCCGAGTGTGTTTTGCGTACGGGTTCCTATGCGTCTATCGGCTGTATCGACCATTTTTCTCGCCTGCCTGACGATTTCAGGCTGCGCCGCCCGAGGTGAGCGCGAAGCCGCGCAAGCCGCACCGCCTTCGAAAGAATTGACGAGTTCCATTGCAAAGACCAGCAGGCCGGTGCCGTCGGTCGAAATCGGCGAAACGGTTTCGCGCGTCGAGCGACAGCAGGCTCTCGCAGTCGCCATGCCGACGAACCTCCGTCCGGAGGGGATCATGCCTTCCGATCAGAGCGACGACGGTGACGCACCCGTGCCGCTGCAGCGGCCGCTCGCCATGCTCTCTCCATCAAACCCGATGCCCCGCGCCCTGAGGCAGCAGCCGATGCAGATCTACAGCCATCGCTTCCGCGATGCCAAGCCGATCAACTTCGGTACGTCTACCTCGCCCCGGAAGCTCGCCGTCCATGGCGTCGACGTCTCGCGCTGGCAGGGCGAGATCGACTGGGATACGCTGCGCACACAGGGTGCGAACTTCGTCTACATCAAGGCAACGGATGGCGGCGATCATCTCGATCCCATGTTCAAGAAGAACTGGCGTGCCGCCCAGCAGGCCGGCCTGAAGCACGGCGCCTATCACTTCTTCTATTGGTGCCGGACTGCGGGAGAGCAGGCCGACTGGTTCATCCGCAACGTGCCCAAGGAGGCCGGAGCGCTGCCGCCTGTCATCGACGTCGAATGGAACGGCGAGTCGAGCTGCAAGCGGCGTCCTTCGCGAGAGCAGGTTCTCGCCAAGATGCAGGTCTTCATGGACAAGCTGGAAAAGCATTACGGCCAGCGTCCGATCGTCTACACCGCACCGGATTTCTATCGCGACAATCTGAGCGGCGAGCTGCTCGACTATCCCTTCTGGCTGCGCGCCGTGGCTCAACATCCATCCAAGGTCTATCCGGGCCGTAAATGGCTGTTCTGGCAATATTCCGGCTCCGGCGTATCCCACGGCGTCGAAGGCAGGATCGACCTCAACGCCTTCCACGGCAGCGAGCAGGACTGGCACAACTGGGTGGCCTCCAACGTCCACTGATCGCACATAAGCCGCAGATTTCATTCATCGCCGAAGCAGAGTGTGGCCGCTCCGCTTCGGCGATGCTGTATTGGGCTGGCATTCGGCGAACTCACGTTTTCATGGACGCGGAAAGGCATGAGTTTTCGGCAAGTCTTCCTTAAACTTCGAAGTCTAACCTTCGGCACAACGAGTATTGCGTTTTGGTTGTGTCTATGAAGCCATTTTTGTTGCTGGGGCTCGCGCTGTTGTCAGCCACCGCCCTTTCTCATCCCGTCTTTGCTGCGCCGGATGCCCGCACCCTGCAGATTGTGGTGTCGAAGGACAGGCAGTCGCTTGCGGTCTATGACGGCGACAAAGTGATCGCGACTTCGAAGGTTTCCACCGGCAAGCGCGGGCACACGACCCCGAGCGGCATCTTCTCCATTCTGGAAAAGAAGGTCTATCACGAGTCCAACCTCTACTCGGCCTCGCCTATGCCCTTCATGCAGAGGCTGACCTGGTCGGGAATTGCGCTGCACGAGTCCAACTCGGTGCCGAATTATCCGGCGTCCCATGGCTGCGTGCGCATGCCGAAGGCCTTTGCCAAGACGCTCTATCAAATGACCGAGCGCGGCGTCCATGTCGTCATCGCCGATCAGCCGCTCGTGCCGCAGCCATTCGAAAACGCGACGCTGTTCCAGCCGCTGCCAGCTCCACCACCGGCGCTGTTTTCCGGCATCGAACTGCGCCCCATGACCGCGAGCTTCCTGCCGCAGGCACAACCGTTGCAGGTCGCGACGAATGACGTAACCTCGATCAAGATACCAAAGGCACAGGAGACTCTAGCGCCACCGGCCGATCCAGCGCCGCTCAGCATCCTCATCACCCGGCGCGGGCTGCGCGAAAACGTGCGCGACCTACAGGGCATCCTGAATGGAATGGGCTTTATCACCGGAACACCCGACGGGATGCTCGGGCCGGCGACGGTACAGGCGATCGAAGACTTCAAGAAGGCACATGATATCAAGACGACGGGCGGCCTTGTCAGTCCCACGCTGATGAAGGCGGTCTATGCCGCCGCCGGCAAGGGCGAACCGCCGAACGGTGCGATCATGGTCCGCCAGAACTTCAAGCCGCTCTTCGAAGGCCCCGCAATTATCGCCGAGCCGCAAGAAGCGCTCGGCGTACATTTCTTCACCGCCAACGCGATCGACCGGATCAGCGGAAAGGCCGACTGGTTCGGCATGACGCTCGAAGAAGATTTGAGCAAGCAGACGAAGAAGCGCTACGGCATCACCAGCGAGGAGCAATCGCAATCGTTCGACGCAGCCGGACAGGCGCTCAATCGCATCACCATTCCCGACGATATCCGTCACCGCATCGAGGATTTGCTGACAGCCGGGTCGTCACTGACGATTTCCGATACCGGTGTGGGACCGGAAACCGGCAACGAGACCGATTTCATCACCATTACCAACAATGGCGCGCTGGGTAAGAAGGGCTAGAGCCTTTTTGTTTTTACGCAATTCCGGACGGAAAACCGCTATCCACTTTTCCTGGAATTGCTTCAGACCAGCTCCACGTCGATCACGCCGGGTGCCGTGCGCAAGGCAGCAGCGATTTCGGGCGTGATGCGATATTTCTCCGGCAGTGCCACCTCGACCTCGCACATTCCTTCCTCCTTGATGACGATGAAGGAAACCAGGCCATCGCCCTTGGCGTTCAGATGCGCGGCGACGGCTTTCAGCGGGCCGGAATCGCGGACATAGACGCGCAGTGCCTTCTGCATCTGCAACGACTTCTCCTCCAGCGACTGCGCCGTCTGCAGGCGCAGGCTGATGCCTTCCGGGCGCTCATCTGCCTGGGCGGTAATGACGAAGGATTTGCCGACTTCGAGAACGTCGCGATACTGGTTGAGCGTTTCCGAGAAAAGCACGGCTTCGAACTGGCCCGAGGCATCAGAGAAGACGAAGATGCCCATCTTGTTGCCGGTGCGCGTCTTGCGCTCCTGCTTGGAGATCACCGTGCCGGCGAGACGGCCGTTGCTGGCGCCCTGCTTTACGGCGGCGGAGAACTCGGCAAACGGCTGCACCCGCATCTTGTCGAGCACGCTCTTATAAGTATCGAGCGGATGTGCCGTCAGATAGAAGCCGAGCACCTGGAATTCGCGCAGCAAACGCTCCGAGGCGAGCCATGGCGTATAGGGCGGAAACACAATCTTTTCCGGACCGGAGGCTGCACTTCCGAACATGTCATGCTGGCCGCTGCGCTTGTTTTCCTGCGCCACCTGGGCATAGCCCATGATGCGGTCGAGGCCGGCGATCAGCTGGGCGCGATCGATTTCGAAGCAATCGAAAGCGCCGGCACAGATCAGGCTTTCCAGAACGCGGCGGTTGATCTGCTTGGGATCGATGCGCAGGCAGAAATCCTCGATGCCGGCGAAGGGTTTGTCGCCGCGCACCTCGACGATATGGTCGACGGCGGATTCGCCAACACCTTTGATGGCGGCCAGAGCATAATAGATTCGGTTATCACCCGTCTCGAAATGACGGAACGAGGTCTGCACGGAAGGTGCGATGACCTCGATGCCCAGCCGCTTGGCATCCTGACGGAAGTCGTTGACCTTTTCGGTGTTGGACATATCGAGCGTCATCGACGCTGCCAGGAACTCCACCGGATAGTGCGCCTTCATATAGGCGGTCTGGTAGGAGACGATGGCGTAGGCAGCGGCATGCGACTTGTTGAAGCCGTAATTGGCGAATTTCGCGAGCAGATCGAAGATGACGTCGGCCTGGCCCTTCGAAACGCCGTTCTTGATGGCTCCGTCGACGAAGCGCTCGCGCTGCTGGTCCATCTCCGCCTTGATCTTCTTACCCATGGCGCGGCGCAGAAGATCCGCTTCGCCGAGCGAATAGCCGGAAAGCACCTGGGCGACCTGCATCACCTGTTCTTGGTAGACGATAACGCCCTGGGTTTCCTTAAGAAGATAGTCGATCTTCGGATGGATCGATTCGATCTCTTCCTCGCCATGCTTGCGGGCATTATAGACCGGGATATTCTCCATCGGGCCGGGACGATAGAGCGCTACGAGCGCGATGATATCCTCGATGCAGTCGGGACGCATGCCGATCAGCGCCTTGCGCATGCCCGCACTTTCCACCTGGAACACGCCGACCGTCTCGCCGCGCGAGAGCATCTCATAGCTCGGTTTGTCGTCGAGCGGTATGCTGGCAAGATCGATCGAGATGCCGCGCTTGGCAACGAAATCGACGGCCGTCTTGAGGACAGTCAGCGTCTTCAAGCCGAGGAAGTCGAACTTCACCAGCCCGGCCTGCTCCACCCATTTCATGTTGAACTGGGTGACCGGCATGTCGGAGCGCGGATCGCGATACATCGGCACGAGCTTCGACAGCGGACGGTCGCCGATGACGATACCGGCGGCGTGCGTCGACGCGTGACGATAGAGGCCTTCGATCTTCTGGGCGATGTCGAGAAGTCGGGCGACGACCGGCTCCTTGTCCGCCTCCTCCTGCAGGCGCGGCTCCTCCTCGATCGCCTTGCTGAGCGGGGTCGGATTGGCGGGATTGTTCGGCACCAGCTTGCAGATCTTATCGACCTGGCCATAAGGCATTTCGAGCACGCGACCGACGTCGCGCAAGGCTGCGCGCGCCTGCAGCGAACCGAAGGTGATGATCTGCGCCACCTGCTCGCGGCCGTATTTGGCCTGCACGTAACGGATCACCTCTTCGCGCCGGTCCTGGCAGAAGTCGATATCGAAGTCCGGCATGGAGACGCGTTCCGGATTGAGGAAGCGCTCGAACAGCAGCGAGAAGCGCAGCGGATCGACGTCGGTGATGGTCAGAGCGTAAGCGACCAGCGAACCCGCACCGGAACCGCGGCCTGGGCCGACAGGGATATCGTGACGCTTGGCCCACTTGATGAAGTCCGCGACGATCAGGAAGTAGCCGGGAAACTTCATGCGCTCGATAACGCTCAGTTCGAATTCCAGCCGCTCGCGATAATCCTTTTCCGCATAGCCCGGCGCCATGCCGAGCGAGGCGAGACGCTGGTCGAGCCCCTCAATCGCCTGAGCGCGCAGCTCGGCGGCCTCGGCGCGTTCCGCCTCCTCCGCATCGTCCGTGGCGCCGGTGAAGCGCGGCAGGATCGGCTTGCGGGTCTTCAGGATGAAGGAGCAGCGGCGAGCGATCTCGACCGTGTTCTCCAGCGCTTCGGGCAGATTGGCGAAGAGTTTCGCCATGTCGGCACGGCTCTTGAGATAATGATCCGGCGTCAGGCGGAACCGCGTATCGTCCGAGACAATGGCATTGTGGGCCACCGCCATCAAAGCGTCATGCGCATCATAATCATCCCGCGTCGGGAAAAATGCTTCGTTGGTGGCAACGAGCGGGATGTCATGCTCATAAGCAAGCTTGATCATCTTCTGCTCGTGACGACGATCATAGGTGCCATGGCGCTGCAATTCGACATAAAGCCTGTCGCCGAACAGCTGCTTCAGCCTCAACAACCGAGAGAGCGCCTGGGCGGCGTGCCCTTCTTTCAACGCCATATCGACGGGACCGGTGAGCGAACCGGTGAGTGCAATCATTCCTTCCGTGCCGATTTCATCCAGCCATGATGCTGCAATGTGAACGGCGCTGTTGCCCTCGCCGCCGAGATAAGCGCGGCTGACGAGATCAACGAGGCGCTCATATCCCCGCTCGGTTGCGGCAAGCAGAACGATGGATGGCAGCTTCGCCAGAGCCTGCTGCGGCCCGCGCTTCTCGCCCTCGCCGCCATCCTCCATATCGATCGACAGCTGACAGCCGATGATCGGCTGCAGCCCCTCATCCATCGCCTTTTGCGAGAATTCCAGGGCAACGAACAGATTGTTGGTATCGGTGATGGCAATAGCCGGCTGACTGTCCCCGGCAGCCTTGGCCAATATCTTCTTGAGCGGCAATGCGCCCTCTAGCAGAGAATAGGCGGAATGAACCCTGAGGTGCACGAATTCCGGCATTTCGCCGACCGGCGCTGCCGCGCCGCTGCCACCTGCATCCGCCATTTCATACCCTTCCGCACACCTGAATGAATCAGCGGCATTTTCGGCATTGCGGACCGTAAAGTCCAGAAGTTTGCTCCCATCAAATATGGGAACAGCATGTGCAAATGGGGGACAAAACTTACATCGCCATCATGATGAGGGAAAAGCTGGCAACGAACATGACGATGGAAGTGAATGCTGCAACGTCTCGAATAATGTCGGTCATTTAGGCGCTCCTTACTCGTTATGTTTCTTTTTTGTTCCATTTTTGTTCGAGAGTCAATAGACACATCAGGAAATTTCATTGGACGGTTTTCTGCCCTCAGATGGACGCCGGCACAACCGAGCGTTATGCAAGGGCAAACAGGGAGATCACGATGAAATCACTTGCCTGCGCTCTCGCCATTCTTTTGACCGCAACTGCGGCTCAAGCAGAAAATACATCTGCACCCGAGCGCATCGTCGACGCTGCAATCGGCGACTGGAACAAGGACGGGAAACCGGACCTTGCCATTCTGGTAGCTCCCCCGGCGGACAAGCAGGCCGAAACCTCCATCGGCATCTACATCTATCTGCGTGACAACGAGCATTCCCTATTGCAATTGGCAGCAAGCGCTCCTGACAAGATCTGGGGTAGAGCCAGCGGTGTTTACGGCCAGGAACCTTCGATCGCCGCGCTGCCGAACGGTTCGATCGCAATCACCTCACAGAACGATGCAATCGGCCGCGATCGTTGGCATCAAACGCTAACACTTGCCTATCGCAACAACGGTTTCGTGGTGGCCGGCTACACTTACGATGCTCGCGATACGCTCGAACCGGATAATAGCCAGACCTGCGACTACAATGTATTGACCGGTAAGGTGACGAAAGGCAGCAAGACGCTGAAGACCGACGCCAAGACCATCAACATTCAGGATTGGCAGGATGAGATCGGGGAGAAGGCCTGCGGGCTCGGCCATTAACAACACATGTTCACTTTTTGTTCTTTACACTTCTTCGGATCCATGGCATCTTGGCCGCTCACCAAAATTGGAGAGGGTCATGCCGGATCTTGCCGAGCTGAACGATTTTATTGTCGCCGCCAAAGCCGAGACCTATGTTGGTGACGGCGAGCGGCTGCCGTCCTGCCGAAGCGGCTCGCATGACATCGGTTATGCGAGCGGCCGCTGGCGCTATCTCGACAGCTATTTCGGCGGCACGGATTTCGCGGGGCAGGAACTCGTCTGGCACGACGACGAGCCGGTCTGGGCCATGAACTATTTCGGCCATATCGTCGAGCCCGATCTGATCGACGGAACACGAGCCGGCATGGTTATCAAGGCTGCACTCCTGCGCCTCTATCAGGATGAAAAACGTTTTCTAGGCGGCTTCGAATTCGAACATGTCTATGGCCGCTATATCGACCACAGCACCGGATCGTGCGACCACTTTATCGGGCACGAAGCCATCATGGTGAAAGAGCGCAAGGCCTATGAGCTGGATTATCGCGGTGGCCTGATCGTCCCGTAACAGCCAATCAGACTTCGACCACCTTGCCTTCACTCAGCGTGACACGGCGATCCATCCGGGCCGCAAGCTCGTGATTGTGGGTGGCGATCAGAGCAGCGAGGCCTGACTGGCGTACCAGAGCCTCAAGTGCATCGAAAACGTAATGCGCCGTTGCCGGGTCGAGGTTGCCGGTGGGCTCATCCGCCAGCAGCACCAGCGGGGCATTGGCGACAGCACGGGCGATCGCGACGCGCTGCTGCTCGCCACCGGAGAGCTCGGCGGGGCGGTGATCGCCACGATGGCCAATGCGCATGTAGTCGAGAAGCTGAGAAGCACGCTCGCTCGCATCTTTACGCGAGAGCCCGGAAATAAGCTGCGGCATCATGATATTCTCGAGAGCCGAGAACTCAGGCAGCAGGTGATGGAACTGATAGACGAAGCCGATTTCGCTGCGACGCACGGCTGTACGCCTATCGTCAGACAAGCCTTCGCAGGCCTGACCGTTGACGAGCACCTCGCCGCCATCCGGATGCTCAAGCAGCCCGGCCACATGCAGAAGCGTCGATTTACCCGTGCCTGACGGCGCAACAAGCGCGACGATCTCGCCGCTGCGCAAAGTGAAATCGGCGCCTTTCAGGATCGACAGCCGCGTCTCGCCCTGCCCGTAGTGACGCTCCACGCCAGAGAGCTGGAGAACGACGTTGCGTTTCATCAAATGGAATATCCTTATTCGTAGCGCAGCGCTTGCACCGGATCGAGCCGCGATGCGCGCCAAGCCGGAAAGATGGTGGCAAGGAAGGATAGAGTGAGCGCCATCACAATGACAGAGATGGTCTCGCCGAGGTTCATCTCGGCCGGCAATTTGCTGAGGAAATAGACCTCCGGATTGAAGATCACCGTGCCTGAAATCCAGGAGAAGAACTGGCGGATGGATTCGATGTTGAGGCAAACCAGAACACCGAGTATGACGCCGGCGAACGTTCCGACGACGCCGATCGCCGCACCCGTCATGAAGAAGATGCGCATGATCGCGCCCGATGTCGCCCCCATGGTGCGCAGGATGGCGATGTCGCTGCCCTTGTCCTTCACCAGCATGATCAAGCCGGAGATGATATTCAGCGCGGCGACCAGAACGATCAGCGTCAGGATCATGAACATCGTGTTGCGCTCGACCTGCAGGGCCGAGAAGAAGGTAGCGTTGACCTGCCGCCAGTCCGTCAGGAAGATCTGCCGCCCGGCCGCCTCTTCGATTTTCGGCCGCAGCTGATCGACGTCATCGGGATTGGTGATGAAGAGCTCTATCTTCTCGACAATGCCCTCGGCATTGAAGAAGACCTGCGCTTCTTCGAGCGGCATGAAGACGACGGAGGAATCATACTCCGACATGCCGACCTCGAAGATGCCGGAGATCGTATAGGCTTTGACGCGCGGGTTAACACCAAAAGGCGTCACATCGCCATCCGGAGCCGTAAGGGTGATCTGATCGCCGACCGTCAGGCCCAATTGCCGGGCCAATCGGCTACCGACCAGAACGCCCTGTCCGGAGGCGAAACCAACCATGTCGCCGGACACGATGTGATCGGAGACTGATTTGAGCTTGGTCAGATCTTCCGGGCGGATGCCGCGCACCAGCGCGCCGGTGCCGGAGCCGCTGCGGCCGGAGGCGAGCGTTTCGCCCTCGACGAGCGGCAGGGCCATGGTGACGCCCGGAACGGCAGAAAACTTCTTGGCCAGATCGGCATAGTCGTTTAGCGGCGAATCAATCGGCTGAACGACGACATGACCGTTGAAGCCAAGAATCTGTTTGAATAGCTCGGCACGGAAACCGTTCATTACGGCCATGACGATGATCAGCGCCGCGACGCCGAGCATGATGCCGACCAAAGAGAAGCCGGCGATGACCGAAATCGAGGCTTCCTTGCGCCGGGAGCGCAGATAGCGCCAGGCCACAAGCCGTTCGAAACCGGAAAACGGGCGAGACGATGGGCCGGCCTTGAACGAATTTTCCTGCTGTTCCACTGCCGCGCTCACCGCCATTCGCCTTTCATCCCTTGTATCGTCAATCAGCCTGCCAGCCGATTGATCGCTGCCTCGACCGTCATCGTTTCGCGAGCGCCGGTCTTGCGGTCCTTCACTTCCACTTCGCCGTTCGCAATCGAACGCGGTCCGACGATGATCTGCACGGGTACGCCGATCAGATCGGCCGTTGCGAACTTCGTTCCGGCGCGATCGTCGCGATCGTCGTACAGCACGTCCTTGCCGGCCTTCGACAGCGCGGCATAGACAGTTTCGCAAGCTTCGTCGCAGGCCTGGTCGCCAGCCTTCATGTTGATCACTACGACGTCAAAAGGCGCGACCGAAGCCGGCCAGATGATTCCGTTCTCGTCATGCGATGCTTCGATGATGGCGGGAACAAGGCGTGTCGGGCCGATACCGTAAGATCCCATGTGGACAGCATGTTCCTTGCCGTCAGGACCCTGCACCTTCGCGCCCATCGGCTCGGAATATTTCGTGCCGAAATAGAAGATGTGGCCGACCTCGATGCCGCGCGCCGACAGGCGATCGCCTTCGGGAATGGCATTGAAGGCGGCTTCGTCATGCATTTCCGAGGTGGCGGCATAGACCGAAGTCCACTTGTCGAAAATCCCCTTCAGGCCAGCAACATCATCAAAATTGGTGTCTTCGCCGGGAATGTCGAAATTGACGAAATCCTTGTGGCAGAAAACTTCCGACTCGCCGGTGTCGGCGAGAATGATGAATTCGTGGCTGAGATTGCCGCCGATCGGGCCGGTATCTGCCCGCATCGGGATGGCTCTCAGGCCGAGACGATTGAAGGTGCGCAGATAGGCGGCGAACATCTTGTTATAAGAATGCACTGCTCCTTCCTGCGTCAGATCGAAGGAATAGGCATCCTTCATCATGAATTCGCGCGAGCGCATCGTGCCGAAACGCGGACGGATTTCGTCACGGAATTTCAGCTGGATATGATAGAGGTTCAGCGGCAAGTCCTTGTAAGACTTGATGTAGGACCGGAAGATATCGGTGACCATTTCCTCATTGGTCGGGCCATAGAGCATAGGCCGATCCTGCCGGTCCTTGATGCGCAGCATCTCCTTGCCGTAGGCGTCATAACGGCCGCTTTCCTGCCAGAGCTCAGCCGACTGCAGCGTCGGCATCGACAGCTCGATGGCGCCGGAGCGGTTCTGCTCCTCGCGGATGATCTTGTTGACCTTGTCCAGCACGCGTTTGCCCAATGGCAGCCACGTATAGATACCCTGCGACTGCTGCCGGATCATGCCGGTGCGCAGCATGAGCCGATGGGAAACGATTTCAGCCTCCTTGGGATTTTCCTTCAGGATGGGCATGAAGTAACGAGACAGACGCATGACGCTTGTTCCAGATGGTTTGACGTTCCGCTGGCGGCGGAATCGTTAGCAAATTATGTACTGGAGGCAGTTCATAACTGCTTCGGCGCAGGAAGGAAACCCGCATTCTTCAATAGAAGAATTTGACAAAAGCCTGAGAATACAGGGGATAGAGCCCATTTTCGATGTTTCGAAAAAGCGCACGTTTATAAGGATTTACGACGGAAATTCGTCAACAGAAAAATTCTGCGCGGCTGTAGCAAAAAAGCAAAAAAAAGGATGACAAAGCTCAATGTTTGAGCTAATTTTAGCTCACAAAAGAGGCAGGAAGGCTAAATTCTTGCCGTTTCGCGGTCAAGTCTTGGGAGGATCAGATCTTAGGCGCGCTCGTTCGCTGCCCCGGTAACGGATAAGGATCACGCGATACTTTAAAACAAGGCTTTTAGCCTTGTTTTTTTTTGCTTTCTCAGCTCAGCCTCGACGGTCCACGGATTTGCCCGAAACACTCGGCTCGTGCTTCTGCTGAAATAATATACATAGACTGTAAATTCTTTGCTCCACGCTCATGACAAGCGTGTGACGAATTGATGGCGATCGCAAGGCACCCGCACTCCGGGCACCTTTAATCTACAGCTGCCACAGATCACTTGTAGCTTGGAACGATCTGCGGAATGGAATCTATACTCAGCCCGAAATAACGCGAGGCGATATACCACGCGCCATAAATAAGGGCCGATACCAGCGTTGTAGCAAGCACGACCCGCCAAGCACGAAATTTCGTCGGCGCACTTTCGACCGTACCCAGAATGACATGCTCATCCTCGGCCTGAGTACGCAAGCCAAAGGGCAGGACGGCGAAAAGCGTAATCCACCAGATGACGAAATAGACGGCGAAACCGGCGGCAATCTGCTGTGCCATTGTGCTCCCTTCGAGACGAGCCTGCTCGCCTCCTCCTCCAAACTGCTTATAGGGGCAAAGCAGTTGTCTTTCAAAGCGCCGATCAGCGCACTTAAAGCAGATTCAGATTTTAGGCCAGTTCCGCCAAAAATCATCCGGCTCTGATGTCACACCTGCTCAAGCTCGATGAGCGTGCCGAAGAAATCCTTCGGATGCAGGAAGAGTACAGGCTTGCCATGCGCGCCGATCTTAGGCTCGCCATTACCAAGCACGCGTGCACCGCTGGAAACCAGGTGATCGCGTGCCGCCAGGATATCCGCAACTTCGTAACAGATATGGTGCATGCCGCCATCCGGGTTCTTGGCGAGGAAGGAGGCGATGGGCGAAGCCTCGCCCAGGGGCTCGAGCAGCTCCACCTTGCTGTTCGGCAGCTCGACGAAAACCACGGTTACGCCATGCTCCGGCAAGGATTGTGGCGCGGATACAGTGGCGCCGAGCGTCTCGCGATAGGCTCGGGAAGCCATGGCGATATCGGGAACGGCGATCGCAATGTGATTGATGCGTCCCAACATGACCCTCTCCTCCCCGCTCAGACCTCAGCCGCCGGTACGCGTGACGAATACGGTCACGACCGGCTTCTTGCCCCAGCCCTGATTGGCGGCGGCACGCACCGCGCGGCGTACAGCCTCCTGCAGCATGTCCAGATCCTTGCGGCGCGCGCGCGGAATGCTCTCGATGGCACTGACAATGGCGTCGAAGAGCGTATCCTCCATCTCCTCGCCCTCGTCGTCATAGGCCGGCAGGCCGATCGGTACGAGATCGGGATCGCCGACGATGTCATAACGGGCATCGAGCACGACATTGACGGCGACGTGGCCGACATAGGAGAGCTTCTTGCGCTCCCCGATGCCCATCTCGTCAAAATCGCCGATCAGAATACCGTCCTTGAAGATGCGCCCATGCGGCGCCTCGCCGATGACCTCGACGGGACCGGGCGCAAGGCGCACGACATCGCCGTTGCGCACCCGCGGCACGGGGGCAATGCCGCTCTGTTCGGCCAGTTCCTTATGGGCGGTCAGATGCGTCGCCTCGCCATGTACGGGGATAACGACCTTCGGGCGCGTCCACTCGTACATCTTCTGCAGTTCGTTGCGCCGGGGATGGCCGGAAACGTGCACGAGCGCTTCGGCATCCGTCACCACATGCACCCCCTGCTCGATCAGGCCGTTCTTGATGTCCTGAATCGCCTTTTCATTGCCCGGAATGGCGCGCGAAGAAAAGACGACGATATCGCCAGCGGCCAGTGCGACATTGCGCATCTCATCCCGGGAGAGCTTGGCAAGCGCTGCGCGCGGCTCGCCCTGGCTGCCGGTCAGGATGACCACGACCTTGTCGCGCGGGATATAGCCATACTCGTCTTCAGCGATGAAGGGTTTAATACCTTCCATAAGGCCGATATCGCGGGCGACGTCTACCACACGCTTCAGCGAGCTGCCGAGCAGCAGCACTTCGCGGCCGGCGGCTTCGGCAGCCTCGGCAATGGTACGGATGCGGCCGACATTCGAGGAGAAAGTGGTGATCGCTACCCTGCCCTCGGCATCCTCGATAATCTTGCGCAGGCTTTCCGAAACGTCCTTTTCCGAAGGCGAAACGCCATCACGCAAGGCGTTGGTGGAATCGCACATCAACGCCAGCACGCCTTCGTCCCCGAGCTGCCGGAAGCGGGTCTCATCGGTCAGCGGCCCAAGCGAGGGTTCGTGATCGATCTTCCAGTCGCCTGTATGGACGACATTACCGAGCGGCGTGCGGATCATCAGCGACATCGGCTCGGGGATAGAGTGATTGACGGCCACGCCCTCGATCTCGAAAGGGCCGACATTGATGCGATCACCAGCCTTGAAGAGCGTCACCGGGATTTCACCCATCGACTTCTCGTAATCGCGCTTGGCTTCAAGAAGGCCGGCGGTGAAGGCAGAGGCATAGATCGGAACATTCAGGCCCGGCCAAAGATCGTTCAATGCGCCATAGTGATCCTCATGGGCATGGGTGATGATGATACCCTTGAGGTTCTTGCGTTCCTTGGCGAGGAAACGGATATCCGGCAGGACGAGATCGACGCCAGGCAGATCCGGCCCCGGGAAGGTGACGCCGCAATCGACCATGATCCACTGGCGCTGTTCCGCCGGGCCGTAGCCGTAGAGCGCGAGATTCATGCCGATTTCACCGACGCCGCCGAGGGGCAGAAACACCAGTTCGTCTTGCTTCGCCATGTGATCCCCAACCATTATCTAAAGAAAACGTCGCCCGCCGCGATCGGCATGATCCTGCCGTCCTCGGTTTCGAGCATCAACAAGCCATTATCATCGATTCCCGAGAAATGGCCCGAAATCGAGCGATCCGGCAAATTTACCGTGATCTTTTCCCCGATGCCGCATGCAAATTCGCGCCAACGCGCGGTGATCTCGCGAACACCCTTGCCGCGGTTCCAGACACCGAGCGCCTCGGCCATATCGGCGTAAAGATGGGCAAACAGCTCGTCCGGCGACACCATCGAGCCCTGCTGCCTGAGGCAGGTGACTGGATACATCGGATTGTCAGGCATGACTGCAATGTTGATGCCGATGCCGATGACCAGCGCATAACGCCCATCCGGCAAAGCCTCGCCTTCGATCAAAATACCGCAGGTCTTCTTGCGGCCGATCAGGATATCGTTCGGCCATTTGATCTCTGCAGGTTCGGCGGCCAACGGCAGCACGCCGCGCACCGCCTGATGCACCGCGACCGCGACCGCGAGCGGCAGCGAGCCGAGGCGGTCCATCGGAGCGGGATCGATCAAAAGGAGAGATGCATAGAGATTGCCGGCTTCCGAAACCCAAGGGCGACCGCGGCGGCCGCGTCCACCCGTCTGACGCTCGGCGGTCACCCAAAGGTTCCCGGGATCGCCGGCACGTGCACGCTCGAGGCACACGCTATTCGTAGACGACGTCTCTTGAAGGGCATCGTGCCGGAAGTCGGCGAGCGACTTCCGGCTGTTCATGTCAGACGCCATCAAAACAGTGTCGCAGCAGCGAGATCGGCCGCTCCGCCGATTGCACCGCCGAAGAAGACATAGGTGATGACGAACAGGCCGGAGAGACCGAAGACGAGGCGCAGCGAACCGGCCGTGCGCGTGAATTCGTCCTTGGCTTCATCGAACCACATTACCTTGATGACGCGCAGATAGTAGTAAGCGCCGACGACCGAGGCCAGAACGCCGATGATGGCGAGCGCATAGAGATGCGCCTGGATGGCGGCGACGAAGACGAAATACTTTCCGAAGAAGCCTGCGAGCGGCGGAATACCAGCCAGCGAGAACATCAGCGCCGTCAGAACGACCGCCATGAACGGATTCGTCGTGGAGAGGCCGGCGAGATCGTCGATGCTTTCGACCTGACGGCCATCCTTGCGACGCATCGCCATGATGATGGCGAAGGAGCCGAGCGTCATGACCATATAGATGACCATATAGAGCATGACGCCGGATACGCCGGTCTTGGTACCGGCGGCGAGGCCGACGAGCGCATAGCCCATGTGACCGATCGACGAATAGGCCATCAGTCGCTTGAAATTGCGCTGACCGATCGCAGCGAAGGAGCCGAGCAGCATCGAGGCGATCGAGATGAACACGATAATCTGCTGCCAGTCGGCGAGCACCGGATGGAAGGCGGTGACGACGATGCGGGTCAGGATCGCCATGGCGGCAACCTTCGGGGCAGCCGCAAAGAAAGCGGTAACCGGCGTCGGCGCACCTTCGTAAACGTCCGGCGTCCACATGTGAAACGGCACGGCGGAGATCTTGAAGGCGAGGCCCGCAAGCACGAAGACCAGACCGAAGACGAGGCCGAGCGAACGGGTCTCGGCGCTGAGTGCAGTCGCGATCGCATCGAAGGTCGTGTGGCCGGTGAAGCCGTAAACCAGCGACATGCCATAGAGCAGCATACCGGAGGACAACGCGCCGAGCACGAAGTACTTCAGGCCAGCTTCGGTCGACTTGATGCTGTCGCGGTTGATGGCGGCCACGACGTAAAGGGCCAGCGACTGCAGTTCCAGCGACAGGTAGAGCGAGATCAGATCGTGTGCGGAGATCATCAGCAGAATGCCGAGGGTCGCGAGCACGAGCAGAACCGGGAACTCGAAGCGATCGAGCTGCTGCTCGCGCGCCTGGCCCATGCTGAGGAACATGGCGACGATCGAGCCGACCAGCGCGACGATCTTCATGAAGCGGGAGAAGCCATCGGCGAGATAGGCACCGCCATAGGCAAGCCCCTCGCCCGGCACGAAGATGATCCAGAGACCTGCCACCGCGAGGACCGCGATGGCAAGACCGGTGACCGTGGGTCCCGACCGCTCGCCCGAGAAGACGCCGATCATGAGCAACGCAAGCGCACCGACCGCGAGGATGAGCTCCGGAATGGAAAGATGCAGGCTTGCAAGAATTGTGTCAGCAGTCATGTCGAATAGGTCCCGTCATCAATTCATCGACAGCGCAACATTCTGCGCAGCGTGCAGGGCAGCGGTATAATTGTTCACCAGCAGATCCACCGATGCCGCCGTGGCATCGAAAATCGGAGCCGGATAGACGCCGAAGAGGATCGTCAAAGCGATCAGCGGATAGAGGATCAGCTGTTCACGCGGCGACAAATCCAAAAGCTTCTTCAGGTTTTCCTTTTCCAGCGCGCCGAAAATGACGCGGCGGTAGAGCCAGAGCGCGTAAGCCGCCGACAGGATCACACCGGTCGCGGCAAAGAGCGCAACCCACGTATTGGCGCGGAAGACGCCGATCAGGGTCAGGAATTCGCCGATGAAGCCGGAGGTGCCGGGCAGACCGACATTGGCCATGGTGAAGACCATCATGGCGACGGCATATTTCGGCATGTTGTTGACCAAGCCGCCGTAAGCCGCGATCTCGCGGGTGTGGGTGCGGTCATAGATCACGCCGACGCAGAGGAAGAGCGCCCCCGAGACGATGCCGTGCGACAGCATCTGGAAGATCGCACCCTGGACGCCCTGCTGGTTGGCCGCGAAGATACCCATCGTCACGTAGCCCATGTGGGCGACCGACGAATAGGCGATCAGTTTCTTGATGTCGTCCTGCATCATCGCCACCAGCGAGGTGTAGATGATGGCGATGACCGAGAGTGCGAAGACGAGCGGAGCGAAATATTCCGAGGCGTTCGGGAACATGCCGAGCGAGAAGCGGATGAGGCCGTAGCCGCCGAGCTTCAGGAGAACGCCTGCCAGGATGACCGAGCCTGCCGTCGGCGCCTGAACGTGTGCATCCGGAAGCCAGGTGTGAACCGGCCACATCGGCATCTTCACGGCGAAGGAGGCGAAGAAGGCGAGCCATAGCCAGGTCTGCAGCTGCGGCGGGAACTTGTAAGCGAGCAGCGTCGGGATGTCGGTCGTACCAGCCTGCCAGTACATCGCCATGATAGCGAGCAGCATCAGCACGGAGCCGAGCAGTGTGTAGAGGAAGAACTTGTAGCTGGCGTAGACGCGATCCTTGCCGCCCCAGACGCCGATGATCAGGAACATCGGGATGAGGCCGGCTTCGAAGAAGACGTAGAACAGCACGATGTCAAGCGACACGAACACGCCGATCATCATCGTCTCGAGGACGAGGAAGGCGATCATGTAGTCCTTCAGGCGCTTTTCGACCGAGAGCCAGCTCGCGAGCACGCAGAAGGGCATCAGGAAGGTCGACAGAATGACGAACAGCATGGAGATGCCGTCGACGCCCATGTGATAGCTGATGCCACTCGTCAGCCATTCATGCTTTTCGACGAGCTGGAAGCCAGGATTGGCGTTGTCGAACCAAATCCAGATGAAGAGCGACACGATGAAAGTGACGATAGTCGTCGCCAGCGAAATGTTCAGGACATTCCGGCGGCCGTTGGCGCCGTTCTCCTGCGTAAACAGCAGAAGGAGAACGCCGACCAGCGGCAGGAAGGTGACCGTTGAAAGAATGGGCCAATCGGTCATCAGAGGGAACTCCCGAGCATCATCCAGGTAACGAGGGCTGCGATACCGAGCAGCATCGCGAAGGCATAGTGATAAAGGTAGCCGGTCTGCAGGCGCACGACGCGGTTGGTGACATCGACGACGCGGGCGGCGATGCCGTTCGGGCCGATGGTGTCGATGACCCCGATGTCGCCCTTCTTCCAGAGGAAGCGGCCAAGCGCCTTGGCGGAGCGGACGAAGAGGAAGTCATAGAGTTCGTCGAAGTACCACTTGTTCAGCAGGAACTCGTAGAGGACGCGCTGCTGCTGAGCGAGGCGGCGCGGCGTTTCCGGCGACCGGATGTAGAAGTACCAGGCGGTGACGAGGCCGAGGAGCATGGCGATGAAGGGGCTGAGCTCAACCCAGACAGGCGCATGTTCCATTTCCTCGAGGATCTTGTTGTCCGGGAGCGTGAACAGCGCATGCTTCCAGAATTCCTCGTAGGCGTGGCCGACGAAATCGGCGTTGAAATACATGCCCGCAGCAACGGCGCCGATCGCCAGCAGGTAAAGCGGGATCAGCATGACATTCGGCGATTCATGCACGTGGTGCATGACCTCGTGCGAAGCGCGCGGCTTGCCGAAGAAGGTCATAAAGATCAGGCGCCAGGAATAGAAGCTGGTAAACATCGCGGCGATGACCAGCAGCGTGAAGGCGAAGCCGGCGGCTGCGTTGTGCGAGGCGAAGGCTGCCAGGATGATCGCATCTTTCGACAGGAAGCCAGCGAAACCGATATGGGTCAGCGGAATGCCGACGCCGGTGATCGCCAGCGTGCCGATGATCATCATCCAGAAGGTCTTCTGAATATGCGGGCGCAGGCCACCCATATGGCGCATGTCCTGCTCACCGTCAACGGCGTGAATGACCGAACCGGCGCAGAGGAAGAGCAGAGCCTTGAAGAAGGCGTGGGTGAAGAGATGGAAGATCGCAGCACCGTAAGCGCCGACGCCGAGGGCTACGAACATGTAGCCGAGCTGCGAACAGGTCGAGTAAGCGATGACACGCTTGATGTCGTTCTGCACGAGGCCGACGGTCGCGGCGAAGAAGGCCGTGATCGCGCCGATGATGGTGACGAAGGTCAGCGCATCCGGCGACAGTTCGAAGATCGGCGACATGCGGGCGACGAGGAAGACGCCTGCGGTGACCATGGTTGCAGCATGGATGAGCGCCGAAACCGGCGTCGGGCCTTCCATGGCGTCCGGCAGCCAGGTGTGCAGCAGGAACTGCGCCGATTTACCCATCGCGCCCATGAAGAGCAGCAGGCAGACCGCCGTCAGCGCGTGGCCGCGATCGAGATGCATACCGAGGAAATTGAGCACGATATCGGTCGGCTGGCCGCCCTGCCCGGAAGCGAAGCTCTGCGCATTGCCGAAGATCACATCGAAATTGATCGAGCCGAAGAGGACGAAGACGCCTGCGATGCCGAGAACGAAGCCGAAGTCGCCAACGCGGTTGACGATGAAGGCCTTCATCGCGGCGGCCGAAGCGGACGGCTTCTTGAACCAGAAGCCGATCAGCAGATAGGAGGCGAGACCGACGCCTTCCCAGCCGAAGAACATCTGGGCGAGGTTGTCGGAGGTCACCAGCATCAGCATGGCGAAGGTGAAGAGCGAGAGATAGGCGAAGAAGCGCGGACGATGCGGATCGTGATGCATGTATCCGATCGAATAGACGTGAACCAGAGTCGAAACCGAGTTCACGACGATCAGCATCACAGAGGTCAGCGTGTCGACGCGCAGCGCCCAGGAAACGTCGATGCCGCCGGACTGGATCCAGCGCAGGACTTCGACCTTGATCGGGCCATCAGTATGGCCAAGCGCCACCGTAAAGAAGACGATCCATGAAAGGACGGCCGCGATGATCATCAGGCCGGTGGTAACATATTCCGAAGCCTTGGCGCCGATCGCGCGGCCGAAAAGGCCGGCGATAACAGCGCCAATCAGGGGAAGAAAGACGATAGCCTTATATAAGAACATAGCTTTATCAGCCCTTCATCACGTTGACGTCTTCGACCGCGATCGAGCCGCGGTTACGGTAGAAGACGACGAGAATTGCAAGACCGATTGCAGCTTCAGCCGCAGCGACGGTCAAAATGAATAGCGCGAAAACCTGGCCGACGATGTCGTTGAGGAACGACGAGAAGGCGACCATGTTGATGTTGACGGCGAGCAAAATAAGCTCGACCGACATCAGGATGATGATGACATTCTTGCGGTTCAGAAAGATACCGAAGACGCCGAGCACGAAGAGGATGGCGCTAACCGTGAGGTAATGGGAAAGTCCGATGACCATGTTCTTGTTCCTTTGATCCTCGTGCCTCGCCTCAGACGCCCTGCCCCGGCTTGACCTTGACCACCTCGACGGCGGTCGCGGGCGTGCGGGCGACCTGTTGGGAAATGTTCTGGCGCTTGATGTGCGTGCGATGCTTCAGCGTCAGCACGATTGCGCCGATCATCGCGACCAGCAGAACGAGGCCAGCGATCTCGAAGAAATAAACGTAATTGGTATAGAGCACATCGCCGAGGGCGGCGGTGTTCGTCCGCTGCGTCAGAGCCGGGATCGGCCTGGCGACGGTCTTGGCAACGGTCGGCGAGATGACGCTGCCGCCGATGACGACGATCAGTTCGGCCGCCAGGATAACGCCGATCAGCGCGCCGATCGGTGCGTATTCCAGAATGCCGGCCCTGAGCTCGGAGAAGTCGATATCGAGCATCATGACGACGAAGAGGAAGAGAACCGCCACGGCGCCGACATAAACGACCAGCAGGATCATCGCCAGGAACTCAGCCCCCATCAAGAGGAAGAGGCCGGCCGCGTTGAAGAAAACCAGGATGAGGAACAGGACCGAATGGACCGGATTCCGCGCCGAGATGACCATGAACGCCGACGCCACAGCGACAAAGGCGAAGATATAGAAAAAAAGAGCCTGCAGACCCATGTTGGTGCCTTTTTCGTCTTCCCCCGGGCAGCCGGGAGTTTCCCTGCCCGATGGAGCTCGGCCGGACGACAGGTCCGACAAAACTCCGGTCTAGATTCAACCGCGACGGCGACAATCGGCCGCCCGTCGCGGCATATTCAGAATTCCGCTCAGCGGTATGGCGAATCCATCGCGATGTTGCGCGCGATTTCGCGTTCCCAGCGGTCGCCATTGTCCAAAAGCCGCGCCTTGTCGAAATAGAGCTCTTCGCGGGTCTCGGTGGCGAATTCGAAGTTCGGCCCTTCGACGATGGCGTCGACCGGGCAGGCTTCCTGGCAGAAGCCGCAATAGATGCACTTCACCATGTCGATGTCGTAACGCACCGTGCGGCGGGTGCCGTCGTTGCGGCGCGGCCCGGCCTCGATGGTGATGGCCTGGGCAGGACAGATGGCTTCGCAGAGCTTGCAGGCGATGCAGCGCTCTTCGCCGTTGGGATAGCGGCGCAGCGCATGTTCGCCGCGGAAGCGCGGGCTGACCGGCCCCTTTTCGAAGGGGTAGTTGATCGTTGCCTTCTGCTTGAAGAAGTAACGCATCGACAAAAAGAATGCGCCGACAAATTCCTTGAGGAACAGCGAGCTGACGGCGTTGGAAATTCCGGCCATCTTCAACCTCCAAATCTGCTTGAAGCGAGGATCGACATCATCATGCCCATCCCGTCAGCTTCAGCACGAATGCAACGATAACGACCATGGCGAGCGACAGCGGCAGGAAAACCTTCCAGCCAAGGCGCATGAGCTGGTCATAGCGGTAGCGCGGCACGAAGGCCTTCACCATCGCGAACATGAAGAACACAAAGCACGACTTCAGCAGGAACCAGATGATGCCCGGAACCCAGTTCAGGATCCAGATATCGACCGGGGGCAGCCAACCGCCGAGGAATAGGATCGTCGTCAGCGAGCACATCAGGACGACGGCGGCATATTCGCCGAGCATGAACATCATGTAGGGCGAAGAGCCGTATTCGACCATGAAGCCGGCAACCAGCTCCGATTCCGCTTCCGGAAGGTCGAAAGGCGGACGGTTCGTTTCAGCGAGTGCCGAAATGAAGAACACGATGAACATCGGGAAGAGCGACAGCCAGTGCCAGTCGAGGAACGAGGCCGGCAGGCCGAGCTTGGTGCCGAGGCCGGTCTGCTGCGACAGCACGATATCCGTCAGGTTCAGCGAACCAACGCAGAGCAGAACGGTGACGATGACGAGACCGATCGAGACTTCATAGGACACCATCTGCGCCGCCGAACGGAGCGCGCCGAGGAACGGATACTTCGAGTTCGAAGCCCAGCCGCCCATGATGATGCCGTAAACTTCGAGCGACGAGATCGCCAGAATGTAGAGGATGCCGACGTTGATATCGGCGACGACCCAGTTCTGCGCGACAGGCACGACGGCCCAGGTCGACAGCGCCAGCACCACGGAAACCAGCGGAGCCAGCAGGAACACGGTCTTGTTGGCGCCGGCGGGGATGATCGGCTCCTTGAACATGAACTTCAGCAAGTCAGCGAAGGACTGGAACAGACCGAAGGGGCCGACGACGTTCGGGCCGCGGCGCAGCTGGACGGCTGCCCAGATCTTGCGGTCGGCAAGCAGAATGTAGGCGATGAAGATCAGCAGGCAGACCAGGAGCAGCAGGGACTGGCCGATCATGATCAGCGCCGGCCAGAGATAGGTCGAAACGAATGAATCCATAGTCCTCTGCCCTTACTCTGCCGCAACGCGGAAATTGTTGCGGGCCAATGCCGAGCATTCGGCCATGACAGCCGACGCGCGCGTTATCGGGTTCGTCAAATAGAAGTCTTTGATCGGCGAAGCAAATGCCGATTTGCCCATCGTGCCGGCTTTTTTCGCAAGTGCGGCAATTTGGGCGCTATCGCCTTCCGCAATCTCGTCGATCCCGGCAAAATGCGGGAAGGCTGCATAGAGCTTGGCCCGCAATTCTCTCAGCGAATCAAAGGGAAGCTTCTTGCCGAGCACGTCGGAAAGAGCACGGATGATCGCCCAGTCCTCGCGGGCGTCGCCCGGTGCGAAACCGGCACGGTTGCCCATCTGGACGCGGCCTTCGGTATTGACCCAGGTACCCGACTTTTCGGTATAGGCGGCCGCCGGAAGGATGACATCGGCGTTCTGAGCGCCGTTATCACCATGCGAGCCGATATAGACCGTGAACTTCGCGCCCTTGCGGCTGAAGTCGAGTTCATCGGCGCCCAGCAGGAAGAGGACGTCCATCGACGACAGCATGGTGGCGGCATTGACGCCCTTTGCGCCCGGCACGAAGCCGAGATCAAGGCCGCCGACGCGCGCAGCTGCCGTGTGCAGCACGGCAAAACCGTTCCAGTCTTCCTTGACGACGCCAACGGCGGCAGCGAGTTTGGCGGCATTTGCCAGAACCTCGGCACCATCTTCACGGGTGAGAGCGCCCTGGCCGATGATGATCATCGGCTTCTGAGCGTTCTTCAGGACGTCGGCGAAGCTGTGCGAGCCACTGACGAGATCGGCCAGCGTGTCCGGGCCTGCGCCGAGATAATCATAGGAGTAGCGAAGATCTGCAGCTTCACCGATCACGCCGATCGGGAACTTGCCGCGGCGCCAGCGCTTGCGGATGCGCGAATTCATGACGGCCGCTTCGAAGCGCGGATTAGCACCAACGATCAGCAGCGCGTCAGCGGCTTCGATACCCTGGATGCTCGGGTTGAAGATGTAGCTTGCACGGCCAAGCGACGGATCAAGCGCCGTCCCGTCCTGGCGACAGTCGAGATTTTCCGATCCCAACGACTTCAGCAGCTCGCCGAGGGCGTACATTTCCTCGACCGAAGCGAGATCGCCGGCGACCGCGCCGATCTTGTCGCCGCTGGTGGCGGAAACGGCCGACTTGATGGCGGCGAAAGCGTCGCTCCAGGTCGCCGGCTGCAAGCGGCCGTCCTTGCGGACATAGGGCTTGTCGAGGCGCTGCGTCTTCAGGCCGTCCCAGATGAAGCGGGTCTTGTCGGAGATCCACTCCTCGTTGATCTGCTCGTTGACCCTCGGCAGAACGCGCATGACTTCGCGGCCGCGGGTATCGACGCGGATCGCCGAGCCGAGAGCGTCCATGACGTCGATCGATTCGGTCTTGTTCAGTTCCCACGGACGAGCCGTGAATGCGAAAGGCTTGGAGGTCAGCGCACCGACCGGGCAAAGGTCAACGACGTTGCCCTGCAGCTCGGAGGTCATCGCCTGCTCGAGATAGGTGGTGATTTCAGCATCCTCGCCGCGGCCGATGAGGCCGAGTTCGGAGATGCCGGCAACTTCCGTCGTGAAGCGGACGCAACGCGTGCAGTGAATGCAGCGGTTCATCACGGTCTTGACGAGCGGGCCGATATACTTGTCTTCGACCGCGCGCTTATCTTCCTGATAACGAGAGGAGTCGATACCGAAGGCCATGGCCTGGTCCTGCAGGTCGCATTCGCCGCCCTGGTCGCAGATCGGGCAATCCAGCGGGTGGTTAATCAGCAGGAATTCCATCACGCCTTCGCGGGCCTTCTTGACCATCGGCGTGTTGGTAAAGACTTCCGGAAGCTCGCCGTTCGGGCCGCCGCGAATATCGCGCACGCCCATGGCGCAGGATGCCTGCGGCTTCGGTGGGCCACCCTTCACCTCGACGAGGCACATGCGGCAATTGCCGGCCACCGACAGTCGTTCATGGAAGCAGAAGCGCGGGACTTCGGCACCGGCTTCCTCGCACGCCTGGATAAGCGTGTAGTGATCCGGAACTTCGATCTCTTTACCGTCAATCTTCAGTTTAGCCATCGTCCACTCAGTCCTATGTCACGTCTCCAGCCCAACCTGGCCGCAGACAATTTCATGATCGCAAACCGGGTTGCCATCGGGGCGGCTGAAACGCCTGATAGCACCGGCTTGCTCACAATAAGCTTTGCTGAATCTTGTCCCCGCAAGACCAGCTTTGCGACCGAAACACTGCGGACATCTCCACAATGATCTCACCCGCATTCATTCACCCTCCCCGGCAGCAATCTAGCCGAGGAAAAATCTCAGCTCCGGCCCTTCGGCAGCAGCGCCTTCGCCTGGCCAACCCAGTCGTCGCGCCGGATGCGGCCGTCGAAGCCAAGCTCCGTGTCGATCCGCTCGATATCGGCATCGCTCCAGGCGGCAATATCGGCAAATCGCTTGATGCCCCGTCCGTTCAGCACCTGCTCAAGCTTCGGACCTATGCCGGAAATCCGCTTCAGGTCGTCAGCCTTCTCAGCCGCCTTGCGGCCGCGCGCAGGAGCCGCCTTTGGGGCAACCGGTGAAGCGGCTTCAGCCTTCGCCGTCTTCTTTGCAGTTGTCGTCGCGGCCTTGGGCGCGGCAACTACGGGCTTCGGCTCAGCCTTCTTTAAGCCAACCGCCTTCTGCTTGGCAGCAGCCGGCTCCGATGCGACTGGCTTCGGCGCAGCTGTCTTGACAACGGGCGCTGGCTTTACAGGCTTTGCGTCCCCTGCCCCGCCATTCGCAGCAGTCGGCTTCGCAACGGCTTCAGCCTGATGCTTTTCGTCTTCCAGGGCTTCGGCCAATTTGGTGGTCGCTTCAACGGCACCCTGGAAAGCGCCAAGAAATGCGCCGGCCAGTTGCGAGGTAAAGCCGAAACCGATTGCGGTCGCAGCGGCTATGGCCGCGGCCGGATGGGCCATCAGCGGATGGATCGGCATGATCGGCGCATTCCCAAATATATCGGCAGCGGCGCGGCCGAGATCGGCCGATGCACGATCGGTCGCTCCGCTGTCCTGCCTGATATCGTTGGTCTTCGCCATCTTCGATCCTTATTCGGCTGCTTCCAGAACCGCGCCGTGGCTCGTCGCGTTGGCGGTGTACTGGTCGATGCGCTTTTCGATCTCGGGACGGAAATTGCGGATCAGGCCCTGAACCGGCCATGCGGCTGCGTCACCGAGCGCACAGATGGTATGACCTTCGATCTGCTTCGTCACCTGGAACAGCATGTCGATTTCGCGCTTCTGGGCGTTGCCGCGAGCCATACGCTCAAGAACGCGCCACATCCAGCCCGTACCTTCGCGGCACGGCGTGCACTGGCCGCAGCTTTCATGCTTGAAGAAGGCCGAGATGCGGGCAATCGCCTTGATGATGTCGGTCGACTTGTCCATGACGATCGCCGCAGCCGTGCCGAAGGATGACTTGACTTCGCGCAGGCCGTCGAAATCCATCGGGCAGTCGATGATATCGGCCGCCGGAACGACCGGACACGATGCGCCGCCGGGGATGACGGCAAGCAGGTTGTCCCAGCCGCCGCGGACGCCGCCTGCATGCTTGTCTACCAGCTCGCGGAAGGTGATGCCCATGGTTTCTTCGACCGTGCAGGGACGGTTGACGTGGCCCGAGATCATGAAAAGCTTCGTGCCGACATTGTTGGGGCGGCCGAAGGAGGAGAACCAGCCGGCGCCGCGGCGCAGGATCGTCGGTGCTACGGCGATCGACTCGACATTGTTGACCGTCGTGGGGCAACCGTAGAGACCCATATTGGCCGGGAATGGCGGCTTCAGGCGCGGTTGGCCCTTCTTGCCTTCCAGGCTTTCCAGCAGCGCGGTTTCCTCGCCACAGATGTAAGCGCCGGCGCCGTGATGAACGAAAACATCAAAATCCCAGCCGAGCTTGTTGTTTTTGCCCAGCAATCCGGCATCGTAGCACTCGTCGATGGCAGCCTGCAGAGCTTCGCGCTCGCGCATGTATTCGCCGCGCACATAGATATAGGCAGTATTCGCGCCCATAGCGAAGCCGGCGATGACGCAGCCTTCGATCAGCGTATGCGGATCGTGACGCATGATGTCGCGGTCCTTGCAGGTGCCAGGTTCGGACTCGTCGGCGTTAACGACGAGATAATGCGGGCGCCCGTCGCTTTCCTTCGGCATGAAGGACCACTTGAGACCGGTCGGGAAGCCTGCACCCCCGCGGCCGCGAAGGCCGGAAGCCTTCATCTCGTTGATGATCCAGTCACGGCCTTTTTCGAGGATTTGCTTCGTGCCGTCCCAATGGCCGCGCGACATCGCGCCCTTCAGGGATTTGTCCTTAAGGCCGTAGATATTGGTAAAGATGCGATCCTGATCCTGTAACATGCTTCACCTCTTACCGCGGCTTCTTGCCGAAGACCTTGATATATTCCGCTTCGCCACCCTTAGCGAGTGCCTCAGCCTGCCTGACCCAGTCGTCGCGCTCGATCCGGCCCTTGAAATTCAGATAGCCGTCGACCCAATGACGCTCGGCCTCATTCCAACTGGCAATCTGCGTGAAGGTGAAGATACCGAGCTCATGCAAGGTCCCTTCGATCTTCGGGCCAACGCCTGAAATGAGCTGCAGATTGTCCGGCTGCGCGGGTCTTTCGACACCGGCGGGACGATTTTTGTCGTCGAGCGACGGCTTTCCGGCAGCGGGTTCCGCGGCTGCAGTGCCCGAAAGCGGCTGCGTTTCGGCCGCTTTGGCATTCTTGGCTGCTTCCTTCGGCGCCGTCGCCGGCGTCTTCAGGCTGGGATTGGTTTCGGCATCCGTGCTTTTTGCGCGGCCGGCTTCCGACGGCGGGATCGATACGGCGTCGGCAGTGGCCTTGGCCGTCTTGCTTGCGACACTCTTTGCCTTCGCCTCATCCGAAAGCAGCGACGTCAAGCCGCCTTCCGGAGCGGAGAAAACGCGATCGATCTGCGGGCCGGTCTGAATCTCATGGCCCTTGCCTGCGGCGAATGCATCGATGATTTCTTCGAGACGTGCCGGCGTCAGATCCTCATAGGTATCTTTGCCGATCACCACTATCGGTGCGTTGACGCAGGCGCCCTGACATTCGACTTCTTCCCAGGAGAGCGTACCGTCGGCATTGCGCTCGAAAGCGTGATCGTTGATCCGGCTCTTGCAGACCTTGATCAGCCCCTCGGCGCCGCGCAGCATGCAGGGCGTGGTGCCGCAGACCTGAACGTGGGCGCGCGTACCGACCGGGTGCAGCTGGAACTGCGTATAGAAAGTCGCGACTTCGAGCGCGCGGATATAGGCCATGTCGAGCATGTCGGCGATCGTTTCGATAGCCGCCTTGGTGACCCAGCCTTCCTGCTCCTGCGCACGCATCATCAGCGGGATGATCGCGGATTGCTGACGACCATCAGGATATTTCTGAATCGTCTTTTCAGCCCAGACCGCATTCTCCGCATTGAAAGCGAAGGCGGCAGGCTGGAATTGATCTTCGGCTAGTCGACGAACGGACATCTTTCACGCCTTATCTCAGTTTAAGGACCCACACCGCGTATTCGTCAGAGACGAGAATTCGCAGGCATAGGCCGACTGGTCTTTCTGCATAAACACAACAAACTTACCGCCATTCGGCACAGCGGCCTTGATCTCGTAACCGCGGGAAAGGAGGTCACCCATGGTCGAATCTCCGCCCGACGTAACCTCGCTTCCACTTTTCGCAGAATTCGAATTGATCGAATTCGAATTCTGCAGGTTGATGCTCGGCAGGCCCTGCGTCTTGCCGGTCTGCTGTGCCGAAGCACCGCAGGCGACGAGAAGCGCTGGAATGAAGACCTGCCAGGCTCGCATCAACGATCCACCTCACCGAATACGATATCGAGCGAGCCGAGCACGGCCGCGACGTCGGCGAGCTGGTGGCCGCGGCACATGAAGTCCATGGCCTGCAGATGCGCATAGCCCGGCGCACGGATCTTGCAGCGATACGGCTTGTTGGAACCGTCCGAGACGAGATAGACGCCGAATTCGCCCTTCGGCGCTTCGACAGCCGCATAAACCTCGCCGGCGGGCACGTGATAGCCTTCGGTGTAAAGCTTGAAGTGGTGGATCAGCGCTTCCATCGAGCGCTTCATCTCGCCGCGCTTCGGCGGAACGACCTTACCATCGAGCGACGAAACCGGCCCGGTCTTGGCATCACCCAGCAGGCGATTGACACACTGCTTCATTATGCGGACGGCTTCGCGCATTTCGATCATGCGGATGAGGTAACGGTCGTAGCAGTCGCCGTTCTTGCCGATCGGAATGTCGAATTCGAGATCGGCGTAGCATTCGTAAGGCCGTGCCTTGCGCAAGTCCCAAGCAGCACCCGAGCCGCGGACCATGACGCCGGAGAAGCCCCAGGCCCAACAGTCTTCCAGCGAGACTACGCCGATATCGACGTTACGCTGCTTGAAGATACGGTTACCGGTCAGGAGGTCGTCGATATCGTCGAGCGCCTTCAGGAAGGGATCGCACCAGTCGCCAATATCCTGCACGAGCTTTTCGGGAAGATCCTGGTGAACGCCACCCGGACGGACGTACGCTGCGTGCATGCGCGAGCCGGAGGCACGCTCATAGAACACCATCAGCTTTTCGCGCTCTTCGAAGCCCCAGAGCGGCGGCGTCAGCGCGCCGACGTCCATTGCTTGGGTCGTGACGTTGAGGAGATGCGACAAGATACGGCCGATTTCCGAATAGAGCACGCGGATCAGCTGACCGCGGATCGGAATATCGATGCCGAGCAGCTTTTCGACGGCCAGCGCATAGGCGTGTTCCTGGTTCATCGGCGCCACGTAGTCGAGGCGGTCGAAATAAGGAACGGCCTGAAGATAAGTCTTCGATTCGATCAGCTTTTCAGTGCCGCGATGCAGCAGGCCGATATGCGGATCGACGCGTTCCACAATTTCGCCGTCCAGTTCGAGGACAAGACGCAAAACGCCGTGCGCAGCCGGGTGCTGCGGGCCGAAATTGATGTTGAAGTTGCGAACGTTATGTTCTGTCATTGCAATGCGCTCCGCTTATTGCAGGCATTAGCCAGTGGGCAATAGGCAATAGTGTAATCGTTAGCTTTCATATCCAGGTCGCTCGTCTTGCAATCGGCGCATGAGAGACCGCAGCATCTTTCCAACTTCATCGCTCATGGACATCGCAGGTTTGACTTGCTCAAAGGTGACGATGCCTATTCGCGTCGAAAGTATCAGGTGCGTCTCCAACTCCTTCAGCGAACCTTGGGCGATCTTCAGATGATGGACGTAAGCCCTGTGACTTCGCGCCCATAACCCTCCGCTATGTTTGCCGCGATCGATACGGATGCCCGCCTTATCTGCGAAACCAAGCCGTAAATCTCTTCCTTCGGAAACCCCCTGGTAAGAGCATAACATTCAACCGCAAGATCCATGGCGCGCTGCCACACCGTAAGGTCCTGATAGGAATTAATTGCCGTTTGCCATTCTCCTATTGCCTATTGGCTAATGCCTATTGCCTCAGCTTACTGTTTCGCCTTCTCGTCGCCGGGCAGCACATAATCGGTGCCCTCCCATGGCGACAGGAAGTCAAAGTTACGGAATTCCTGCTTCAGCTCTACCGGCTCGTAGACAACGCGCTTGGCGGCGTCGTCATAACGAACCTCGACGAAACCGGTCGTCGGGAAGTCCTTGCGCAGCGGATGGCCTTCGAAACCATAATCCGTCAGCAGGCGGCGCAGATCCGGGTGGCCGGTGAAGAGAACGCCGTACATGTCCCAGGTTTCACGTTCGAACCAATCGGCACCGGGATAGACGCCGCAAGCGGAGGGAACGGGCTGATCTTCGCCGACGGGAACCTTGACGCGAATGCGCAGGTTCTTCTTGGGCGACAGCAGATGGTATACCACGTCAAAACGCTCGGCGCGCTGCGGCCAGTCGACGCCGCAAATATCCGTCATGTTGACGAAACCGCACTTGGCGTCGTCACGCAGAAAGGTCAGCAGGGCGATAACGTTTTCGGTCGTCGTCGTCACGTTCAGCTCGCCGTACTTGATCTCGCTCGAGGAAATCAGGGCGCTGCGAACTTCCGTGAGGTAGGCGGCGAGTTCGTTCAGGGCTTCACTCATAGTACCTTGTCCCCTGCCTTACCGTTCGATCGTGCCAGTGCGCCGGATCTTCTTCTGCAGCAGAAGCACGCCGTAAAGCAGTGCCTCCGCCGTGGGAGGACAGCCCGGAATATAGATGTCGATCGGAACGACACGGTCGCATCCGCGAACGACGGAATAGGAATAGTGATAGTAGCCGCCGCCGTTGGCGCAGGAACCCATCGAAATGACGTAACGCGGCTCAGGCATCTGGTCATAAACCTTGCGAAGCGCGGGCGCCATCTTGTTGGTGAGCGTGCCGGCGACGATCATGACGTCGGACTGGCGCGGCGACGCGCGCGGCGCAAAACCGAAGCGCTCCACGTCATAACGCGGCATGGAAACCTGCATCATCTCGACAGCGCAGCAGGCAAGTCCGAAAGTCATCCACATCAAGGAACCGGTACGGGCCCAGTTGATCAGCTCATCGGTGGAGGTGACCAGAAAACCCTTGTCGGCGAGCTCGTTGTTGATTTCGCCGAAGAACGGATCGTTGCTGCCGACCGGCCGGCCGGTTGCGGGATCGATGATCCCCTTCGGCTGTGGCGCCACGAGCGTCGTGTTGCTTGGGGCTACTCCCATTCCAGGGCTCCCTTCTTCCATTCATAGATAAAGCCGATGGTCAGCACCGCGAGGAACACCATCATCGACCAGAACCCGAACCAGCCGATGGCGCCGAAGGATACGGCCCACGGGAAAAGAAAGGCGACTTCCAGATCGAAGATGATGAAGAGAATCGATACGAGATAGAAGCGGATATCGAACTTCATGCGGGCATCATCGAATGCATTGAAGCCGCATTCGTAAGCCGACAGCTTTTCCGAGTCGGGCGCCTTGAAGGCGACGGCGAACGGCGTGATCAACAGCGCCAGGCCGATTACCACGGCAATACCAATGAAAATCGCTATCGGAATATAGGAACTGAGCAGTCCAGTCATCATGTCCATCCCTGCTTGCGATCAGCGCCGGGGCGGCGCATCTGAGCAAATGCCCAGCAAGCGAAAGAGCGTTGCAACAGAGCCGTGGTTAGCGCAGGCGGAGCGCGCACGCAAGCCTTTTGAATCTGTCTGTTAGGGTACTACCGAGCGGTAGATATCAATGTGTTGCGACGGCAACGCGACAAATCAGCGCTGGCGCGAAAAGGCTTCTTCGCAATCGCAATAAATTGATGTTTGATTGTAATGGCTTGGAGAGAATGGCGCGAGTGACGGGGCTCGAACCCGCGACCTCCGGCGTGACAGGCCGGCACTCTAACCGACTGAGCTACACCCGCGCATTGTTTGGCCTTTCAGCCGGTGCAGATCCGAAATTTGCCTTGAAATGGCGCGAGTGACGGGGCTCGAACCCGCGACCTCCGGCGTGACAGGCCGGCACTCTAACCGACTGAGCTACACCCGCATTTCATTTCAAGCATTCCAGATGCTTCCGCACCCATCAAAGCGGCCCTCGCCGTTCGATGAGCGGCTAACTACGGGGTTCGTGTTTGGGTGTCAAGCAGGTTTGAATACAAATCGATGACAGAGTGCGAATTGTTTTGGACAAGCTCGCCCGCAACTTTCCGTTCCGGCGATTTAACATGGCAGGTTCCCGCTCCACGCATTTCATTGGCGCCTGATATGCACAGGAGCAATCCAGCAAGCCTCACATCTGCTCATGTGGATGACGACGGCCGGAGAGGTGTAAAATTCAAAAAAATCAAAAAATCTTCACAAACACTCTTGCGGTTTGTCGTCGTTCCGCATAGATCACGGCCACCGAACGCGGCGGGCCAACGACCCGCTTCGCAGAAGGGCGATTAGCTCAGTTGGTAGAGCGCCTCGTTTACACCGAGGATGTCGGGAGTTCGAGTCTCTCATCGCCCACCATTATTCACATATTTGATTGTCAGTTTGAATGATCTGCGGCTGTAGGCAGCAATCACGATGAGCGCCTTTGTGTGCCCGACATCTGTGGCTCAGTAGTTGCCGAGAATGATGACGGCCAGAAGCACGACGGAAACAAGCACGAGGGCTGCTATAATAACAAGCAGCTCCTTCAACATGAATCGTTCCATCTTGCTGTCATCCATGGCGTTTGCTCCCGGCAAACCGTTATCCACATTCATTCCCAGTGTCGAATCGCTGCGCTGAGTTCCGTATCAGTCCACATGTAAGTGGCCTCGTTGTCAATTTCAGCCTGAAGACCCTCGCAGGGGCAACAATTCCTCTTCCATCCCATTGCGCCTTCATTACGGCACATGAAATTTTATCGGTCGCTGCCTTGGCGGCGGCTCGATGTAGGCATCCGGCAGGTTGACCGTCCGCGACAACAATCTCTCGGCGATCTGAGCGGCGGCGGCGCGCGCGCCCTCGCGCGAGCAAAAGTTGCCGCGTACCTGTACCGCCGCTGCCAGCAGGCGAAAAAATGCGCTGCATAGCTCCGGCGACGGCGGTATCGGCTCCCACCAGAATCGATCCAGGCTACCTTGATCGCTCAAACCATCGATATCGTAGATCGCCGCTCCCAGCGCTTTGACCGGCTTCCCAGCCTGCAGCGCGGAAAGCGCCGCCGTCGAGTTAACCGTCACCATGCCCTGGCTGGCGGCAATCAACCGATCGAGATTGCCACCATCGATCAGATGAATGCGCGCCGACAATCCGCATGAGGCGCCGATGCGGTCGACATAGGCGCGCCAATCCACCAGCCCGTGATCGAGCGGATGCAGCTTGAGGACGAGATGCGCGTCGGATGCCGCATTCTCCGCGAAAGAACGAAGAATCAACCGGATAGCATCCTGCTGCTGATGGAAGGGCGAGTGCGCTCGCAACTGAAAATCGGTCTGAAGCTGTAGCGGATAGACGAAGAAGCGCTTGCCGGCGGCAATCAGATCCTTGATCACACCCTCTGCCTCTCGTGCCCTCCTGCCCCTGAAAGGAAGTTTCCCCAGCCAGCCGGCGTATTCCATTAGAGGATGGTAGAGCCCGTGCCGCCGATAGCCTGGATAGAGGAACCACAGAAAGACGGTCGGGAGATAATAAGCGAGATCGTAAAGGGCTTCCGCCAGGAAAGTTTGATTGTAGCGGCGTTTCCAATCCGGTTCCGGCAGCTTGGACGCTGCTTTCAATATATGAGCAGGATCGGCCGGAAAGTGCGAATTGGAGGAGAGGCCATCTCGCTCGAGCGTCACCCAGTCAGGCCGCAAATATCCCATTTCGACGACATTGACGGTGACGCCGGCACGCCGCGCCTCCTCGATGGCAACCTTATGGTAGGGGCGCTCCTCGCCGTGCAGGATCAGGTCGGTGACGTTCTCGGCCTCGATTCGCTGCCTGACATAGGCGCGCCATCCGGCAAAACCGCCGCGATAATTGGAGGCGCCGCGGCAGCGCCAAGAAATCCAATCCCCGGCATTCAAGTTGATGCGGATGCAGCGGCCGCCAGCCTTTTCCAATATCCTGGCAGTCTCAACGAACAAAGGCGAGGATGGGCCCTGCAGGAAGAGGAAGACGCGCGGGCGCGTGACCCCTTCCCCACTGGGCATCATTCCGCGACCTCGGTGGCAAGCCCGGCATAGTGCAGCAATGTGCCGATCAGATTCCAGGGCGCCTCTTCCTGTGGTGGCTGCGGCCTTTGCGAATGGGCGCGCGCGCGGCCTAGCGGAACGATGACGTAATCGGTGCGCGGATCGGGGAAAGGATCGGCAAAGGCTTTCAGCAAGGGCGCATGATCACCATAGAAGAGCAGCCAGACCGGGCGATCCAGCCTGTCGAGGTGATGGGCGAGATTGCCGAGCGCATGATCGGCGCGCATCAGGAGCTCGCCATAGATATCCACCGGATTGACGAGGTCGCCGCAGCGGCCCGGCTCCCAGGGGCCATGATTCGCCATGGATGCGACGAAGAGGAAATTTTTGCCCACGCCATCGTCGTCGATCGTCCGAATCACACTCTTGGTCAGCGAGAGATCGCTGACATAGGGTCCATCGCGTTCCGGATTGTGATCAAACTCGTCCAGCATCATCATCCGGTCGAAGCCGAGCTGCGGCAATGCCTTGTGGCGAAGGAAGAATGTCTTGTCGTAGGGATGGATGAACTGCGTCCCCCAGCCCGCCTTCTTCAGCCGCGCCGGCCAGACCACATCCTTATAGTGGCTGGCGCGCAGATAGGGGTAGCTGGCATCGATATGCACATTTTCGGGCAGTAGCCCACTCAAGACGGCAAATTCGGTTCGCAGCGTATAACCACCCTCGA
The DNA here is from genome assembly GCF_009176305.1 of Martinezella dioscoreae. GTDB lineage: Bacteria > Pseudomonadota > Alphaproteobacteria > Rhizobiales > Rhizobiaceae > Rhizobium > Rhizobium dioscoreae. The sequence continues at coordinate 395,583 of NZ_BLAJ01000005.1, forward strand.
AGACGCTGGTCATGCGGCCCCATTGCGCGGCCTGCTCACGCAGGCGGTCGAGATTGGGAAGCTTGATATTGTCGACGCCAAAATGTCTGAGGTCGATGAAGGATTCGGATTGCCAGACGACGATGAGCGGTTCGTCTTCACCATGGTCCCAAAGCTCCTGAAGCGCCGACATGAAGCGCCCGGACAATTCCGAGACGATCGCCTCGCGCCGGACACCAACCCAGATGACGAAATGAAAGACGACGGAAGCGAATGTGCCAAACCGCACTGTATCGATCTTCACATCAACCCTACCGAGAAACTTCTGTGTGAAACGGCAGACCGGTTCGCTGACGACCCTGCTGAACAGCGCGAGCCATGGCGCGAAGGCGACCACCAACATCAACAGGACCCACAGCAATTGGTTCGACGAAGGCAAAACCGACGGCTCGAGATACATGTAGAGGCCGCTGAGGCCGAAAACATAAGCGAAGGCGATGATCCAGAAGAGGATGTTCAGCGAAGTCGCGTAGAAGATCTCCTTGTATTTGAAGACATCTACGACGAGCGCGATGTCCGAAAAAACCAGAGGCTCACGGATAAACTCGAACTTCGCCCTCGATATGCCCGTGAAGATGACGAAGAAGCTGATGACAGCCTGCGTGCTGTAGAGCGGGCGCCAGGAAATGGCGAAGAAGGCGACATAGATCAATATGATAACCGGAATCCTCGCCGCCCAGTCGCAGGCTACCCGCCGCCAGCTTCTTTTCGGGCGATTCTCGGCGGTGACGGCAGCCGGCATTGCGAAAGGATCAGTCAGCAGGACGATGACGCAGGAAAACGCGAAGCAGGCGAGCGTCAAGAGAACTGGAAAATCATGAAGCTTCAAGATTGCGCCATCCAAATGCCCGCCGCCTCTATGACATTTCTCATATCCGCGAGGAACGGGCCGCCAATTCCCTGACTTACCTTCTCTTGCACGTGTTTCACCGACAGCGCAACACCGGTAGTTGTTTCGTATTACTTATCACTATCAAAGCGTTGCTCGGCGGTATCGGCAAGACCGCGCGCCCCCTCCCCACCAAATATTTTTCGCGTCGTGCGCGAAAACCACCATAGCAGCGGCGGTTTTATCAATGGTCCGAAAAATGCAAGCGCCGTCAGCGAAAATCCGAAATGGATTCTCCGCTTGCCGCGATCCAGTCCGTGGACGATTTTTGCCGCGACCGCCTCCGCGCTCCACGGTTTGACTGCCCCCATCACCACCTCCGCCTCGCGAGGCCTGAGCGAGATTTCCCGGCGATATTGCGGCGTCATCGTATCGGGCGGAAAGCAGATTGAAATCTTTACGCCCGAAGCACCAGCCTCGGCACTCAAAGCTTCGGCAAAACCTTCCAACGCAGATTTGGATGCGCAATAGGCGGTGTAGCCGAAGATACCGATCAAGGCAGCGCCCGAAGAGATCATCATGATCCGGCCGTTGCGCCGGCTCTTCATGCCTTTATAAACAGCGCGAACCGCATTGGCCGTCCCGAGGACATTGATGGAGATCTGCTCATCGAAAACCGATGCCGGCATCGCATCGAAGGCGCAGGGCTCGACGATGCCCGCAGAAGTTATGAGGATATCACACGGACCGAAGGACGCCTCGCAAAGCTTTACCGCCTCCGCAGTCTGTCCGGCCGAGGCCACATCAGCGGAAGCCGCCCGAATGAAGGCGCCGTCGACACCGGGAAGCGCTGCGATTTCGGCGCGCGCCGCTTCGAGCCGCCCCACATCGCGGGCAAGAAGCGAAACTCGAGCGCCCCTGGCCGCATAAAGCTTCGCTACCGCCAGACCAATTCCGCTTGAACCTCCCGTGACGATAACGTGCATGAGACGACCGCCCCGAACTTATGAGCCGCCTGGAGCCTGAGCCAGGGGCAGCAGCTGCATCATCTTGTCCATATCCAGCGAGGCAAGACCGAAATTGCGGTCCTCCAAACTCTTGAGTTTTTCGGCCGTGAGCGCGACCGCCCGCCGGATCTGTTCCTCGGTGTGATTGCAGGTGATGAAGAAGCGGAGCCGCGCCATGCCTTCCGGCACCGCCGGATGGATGATAGGCAGCACATTGATGCCTTCGGCGAGCAGGTCGTTCGAAAGCTGCGCCGCACGAAGCGAATCGCCGACGATCACGGGCACCACCGAATGGCCCATGCTGAGGCCGGTATCGAGGCCCGCCGCCTCTGCTTCTTCGAGAAAAAGATGGCCGTTACGCCGGAGGCGTTCGGTTCGTTCCGGTTCGGATTTGAGGATATCGAGGCCAGCAATGGCGGCGGCGGCGAGAACCGGTGAGAGACCGACGCTATAGACGAAACCGCCGGCTTCCGCTTTTAGAATATCGGCAAGTGCGCTGCTGCCGGCAATATAGCCGCCACAGCTGGAGGTCGTCTTCGACAGCGTGCCCATCCAGATATCGACATCACGCGGATCGAGATCGAAATGCTCGAACGTGCCGCGGCCCGTCTTGCCCAGAATGCCAAGCGCATGCGCTTCGTCGACCATCAGCCAAAAACCGTAGCGTGCCCTCAATTCCAGCAGGGCCGGCAGATCGGCGATATCGCCATCCATCGAATAGATGCCTTCGACGATAACGAGGATGCGCCGAAAATCCGATGAGAGCGTCTTCAGGATATTTTCGAGATTCTCGACATCATTATGCTGAAACAGCCGGCGTACCGCGCCGGAAAGCTTGATGCCGGCAAGCGCACTGTTATGAATGAATTCGTCGTGGATCACGAGATCCTGCGGCCCCATCAGGCAGCCGATCGCGGCAACATTGGTCAGGTAGCCGCTGACGAAGCAGACGGCGGCATCGACGCCATAGACTGCGGCGAGCCTGCGCTCGAGCTCGACGTGACCAGGTCGCTCTCCTGCCACGAGGCGACTTGCCGACGCCGAAATTCCGAAGCGGTCGATCGCTTCTTTCGCACGTGCGGCGACATGCGGATCGGTATTGGTCGCCAGATAGTCATAAGAAGCAAAATTGACAAACTCGCGCCCGCCGATGCGCGTCGTCGCGCCCGCAGCGGCATCATGCGAGCGGTAGAAGGGATTGGCAACGCCAAGCAATTCCCCCGCAATGCGCTGCGTTGCGACGCGCTTGTATTCCGGCAGATCCTCGAAGCGCGTCACCTGGCGTGGCTGTGCCTGCGGTTGCCGGTTCAGCCGTTCGGTCCGATTGCGGCCGGAGGATTCGCCAACTCGGCGCATCTGTTCGAGCAGCTTGCTCTTCTTCCGCTCCGCCGGATTGCCATCATCGGCATTATACGTGGTCACTGGACGGCCCTTTTTTCTTGGTCTGAGGCATGGCTGCGCGCCAGACGCTCGACCACGCCGTCATCACCCGCTGCGTCACCATTAGCATCATCACCATTGCGATTCATGACACGATCACGCAAGCGGCTGACGACATCACCCACGGTGGTACCCTCGCCTACGCCGCTCAGAGGAATATCGAAGCCGGTCTTCTGCTGGAAGCTCATGCCGAGCTCCATGGCCATCAGGCTATCGAGCCCGATATCCTTCAACACCTTGTCAGGCGTCACCGTGTCTTCCGTCACGCGCAGGATGGCGGCAATCTCCGCAGCGATGAGCGCATGCAGTGCGGCCTGAGCCTCCCCTTCCGATTTCCCCCTGATCAGCTCCCTGAGATCGACGTTGTCTCCCTCGTTGAAGACCTGATGACTGCCTGCATGGCGCATCAGCGGCTCGAACAGCGACCGGCCTGAGATCGGCAGCAGGCGCACGGCATTCCAATCGATCTCGGCGATCATGACCGCCGCTGCATCGATCGCGCCTCTATCCGCCAGCATATAACGCTCCACCTGCTCCAGAGCATCGCGTGCCTTCAGCGCAGCCTTGCCGATGCGCTTGGAAAGGAGATCATTGACCTCGATATTGCGGGCAAGAAAGCCCTTGTCGGCGATGGCGCCGAAACCGACGGCGAGCGCGGGCTTGCCGGCAGCGCGGCGCGCACGCGCCAGGCCCTCCAAGTAGCCGTTTGCCATCACATAATTCGCCTGGCCGGGATTACCGAGCATGGTCGTTGCCGAGGAGAACAGCAGGAAAAGCTCCAGCTTGTCGTCTCGCGTCGAGCGATCCAGGTTTTCGGCGCCACGGATCTTGACCTCGAGAACGGGACGATTGCGCTCCGGCGTCAGGTTGGCGAGCAGCGCGTCGTCCAGAACCATGGCGGCATGAACGACACCCTTGAGCGCTCCTTCGGAGCGAAGCGAGGCAAGCAGCGTCTCAACCGCGGCAGCATCGGTGATATCGCAGGCATGCAACGTCGTCACCACACCCCGCCTGGCCCAATCGGCTATCGCCTTTTTCGTTTCCGCATCGGCAATGCCTCGGCGCGAGCACAGAGCTATGCGGCGCGCACCCCTGGAAACAAGCCAATCGACGGCGGATAGGCCGAAGCCGCCAATGCCGCCCGCAACGAGAAAAACGCCTCCGGCATCGAAGCGCAGAGATTTCTCAGGCGCTCGCAAGACGCTGTCGACACGCGCAACAGGCGGGCGCACCACGATCTTGCCGATATGGCCGGCATTCTGCATCAACCGGAAAGCGTTGCCGATCTCGTCATAAGCGAAGGCGCGATACGGCAGCGGCGTCAGCTTTTCTTCGGCGAAAAGCTGACCCATCTCCCTGAATATGCGCCGTGTCAGGTCGGGTACATTGACCAGAAGCTGATCGGCATCGATACCGAAATAGCTGACATTGCGCCGGAATGGACGCAGGCCGATCTTGCGGTCGGCGTAATAATCACGCTTGCCAAGCTCCAGGAAACGGCCAAAAGGCTTGACCAGCTCGATGCTCCGTTCCATCGCTTCCGAAAAGAGCGAATTCAGAACGAGATCGACACCCTCGCCGCCCGTAAGCCGCCGCACGCCGGAAACGAAATCCAGAGAGCGGGAATCAAGCACGTGATCGGCGCCGAGCATTTCAAGGAAGCCGCGCTTCTCGACTGTGCCGGCCGTGGCGATCACCTTCGCTCCCCTGTGCTTGGCGATCTGGAGTGCAGCCAGACCGACGCCGCCGGCAGCTCCATGGATCAGGATGGTCTCGTCAGGCTGAATGCGTCCAAGCTCGACCATGGCATAATAGGCGGTCAGAAAGGCAACCGGCACAGTGGCGGCAGCAACGGTTTCCATCTGCTCCGGCAGCTTTGTCACGCCATCGCGATGGACACGCACATGAGTCGAGAATGCTGCAGGCCCGATCCCCATCACCTTATCGCCCGGCTTGAGATCATCGACCGCATCGCCCACGGCAAGAATTCGCCCGGCGAATTCCATGCCGATCGTGGCACCGGCAAAGCCATCTTCCAATGCTTCCTCAGGCAGAACGCCCATAGCCCACATGACATCCCGGAAATTGAGGCCGGTGGCTTCGACGGAGACGACAACTTCGCGCCCGTCGGCCACGGGAAGACTCGCCTCCTCCCAGGCTACGCTGTCCAGACGCCCGCTCACATGCTGGCGGATCGTTGCTGCTGTGAAATCACTACGGCTCGCTTCGATGGCATCGAAGGGACCAGCCACAGCTCGGACTTCCCGGACCCTTCCGGTCGCGCGATCCAGGAACCATTCCCTATTGTCCGTTTCCGCGACCATCAGGGTATCGACCACCAATAGCGCTCGACTGCCAGCCATATCGGCATCCAGCAGGTGCACGTCAAAGGCATCATATTCATTCTGAAGGACGCGTCCGAAAGCCCACAGGCCGGCATTGGCACCATCGAGAGAGCCAGCCGACAGCGGAGAGCCGCCAGGCGCCACGATGACCATTCGAGGCCGTGCTCCATCGGCGTGCTGGGACAGCAGGTTCGCCAATTGTGTGAAGGCGGAGAGACGTGACAACGAGAGTTCCGCTGCATCGCCGCGCTTCATATCCGCAAGATAAACGACGCGGCGCGTAGCCGGGTCAATGGCATCGAGAGCGTCGACAATATCCGGAGACGATGCGTCGAGATCGATGATCGTTATATTCTTGCCCAGCTTGCCGAGACCCTTCCGGCCTTGCTCCGACAAGATCAGGATCGGATCGACGGCTTCCGCTACAATATCCTCTGCCGGCTGCCGCTCAGAGACAGCCGACACCGTAATCAGCGCGCCTTCGGGGAAAGTCTGTTCCTGGATCAGAGGCTTGGCAAAGCCCAGAGTTCCGAGGAGATCGGCAATCTGCTGGGGCGTACCGAGCCGTCCGACCGGGAATTCCGGCGACTGGCTATCGGCAAACCAGCTTTCGGAAAGACCGAAGACGAAATCATTGAAGGCGCTCGGTGCGCGATCGACGAGCAGCAGCTGCGCGCCGCTGGCGGCGACCGACCGGACCATCCGCTTGATCTCGTCATTGTGGCGCATCAGATGCTGGCTCTGATCGCCGGAGACGACCACGATGTCGGCGACACGGTGATCCGTCAGCCTGACAGGATCGGCAACGATAACATGCGCGTCACGCTCAAAGGCGATCTCCAATGCTCGACGGGCTTGCTCGCGCGGCTCAGCGATCACGAGACATGCACCTGAGGCTGCGGCGATCGTTGCCAGCTTTCGACTGAACGCAACCGATATCGAGCCGACCTCAAGAACGTGCCCGATCGGCCCGTCATTTGCCTCGATGGAGGAAGCCAATGCCTCTGCCAACATCGAAAGCCGTCTCTGGCTCAACGGAGAATGTACAAGCACATGCTCCAGCGTCGCCCCACCCGGCATATTTGCGCCCTGGGCCGCAGGCTCTCGCCCCAGCACATGCGGGCGTATCGTCGCCAGATGCTCGAGCGTCTCGCGATAGGCATCGCCAACGAGGACACTCTCGGCCACGCGCCCGGCGTCCTCGCGATAGATTTCCTGCAGCAGCTCCGCCACCGGCGGCAGCGTCGGCTCCAGGGGAACATGCCACCTGCCGTCTCCCGTCTCCGCGATGCCGGCGTCCTCCAAAATGTAGAGGCAATTGACGAGGAAAGACCTGAACTCGGGATCGCCGGGAAGGCCGGAGAATGTGACGGTACCGTTGCGGTCCGCAACCTTCAGCGCGATATCATGGCAGGCCCGATAGATCGCGGCATCAAGAAGAAGACTTGCATTGTTGAGTGCATGGTTCCCATCGGAGCTGCCGTATGATGAAATTCGCCGTATGCCGGCGCCGGTTCTGTCTCCGCCGGCGAAAAGAGCCGAAGGCACGCCCTCGTAATGAAAAGCGACGGAATCCAGCGTTGCCCTGCGGCGCAGCTGTGTGCGGCGGAAACGGCTATCGTCAAGAACGACGACCGGCATGGCATCTGTATCGAACAGGTTGAAACGGGCCTTGATCGAATTCGCGCTGAACCGCTCGATCTCGATAACGGCTTTGACGATCGGCCTTCCCTTGCCGAAAGCTCTCACCGTGCCGAAATGAACGGGAATATAGGGAGCACCGGTTTCGTCGCCGGAGAATTGATCGAACAATGCGACGAGTCCGTGAAACGCCGCATCGACCGACATGGGGTTGAGATTATAGCTGGCGAAGGGATGAGACGGCGGGGCAGCCGGCTTCAGATCCACTTCGATCGCATGATGACCGAATGCCACGGCTTTCGACAGAAGCTGGAAATGCGGGCCATAATGCAATCCGAAACGATCCGCCGTTTCGTAGGTCACGTCGGAGGTCAGCGTCGATTTGCGCTCTGTGCCCGATCGCTCGAGGGATCCGCTGTATCCCTCGCCGACCAGCGGCTTGCGGCAACGTCCAACCACGTGAACCGTCCATTCGTCATGGCTCAGGCGTTCGCGCGACCGGATCTCGATATCTCCGGTCTCAGGCGACAGGACGGTCGACAACTCGACCATTCGATCTTGGGATAATTCCAGCGGCCGGATGATTTCGAGATTGCCGATTTCAACCTCATCCGTCCCGTAATAGCGTTGCGCCGCCGTTACTGCGATCTCGACGAAACCACTACCTGGCATGATAGCCTTGCCGTCGACCACATGTTCAGCAAGGTCCGGGAAGAGACGGGCATCGAGATGGTTCTTCCAATTCGAACCATTAAGATCGGCGCGCCAACCGAGCAGCGTATATGGGCTCTTGCGATCCCGACCGAAGATATCGATCTCGTCCGTCGTCGGAGGGGTGCGAAGCTCCACTGGCTCGAAAGGCAGAGACGGAAGTTTGACGAAGGCGTTGCGGGTTGCGCTGCCGCGGGCACGCAGCGCAGGCGCTCCATTGGCGACTGCCCGCGCAAATGATTGCGAAACCGGATCATGGTCGGCGACAGGCGCTTCCCGTAGCAAGGTCGGTATCGCAATGACCTGAACCGATGCCTGTTTGGCGATCTCCGCCACATAGTTCGACAGGATCGGGCGCGGCGAAATCTCGATGAAGAGGTTGCATCCCATTGCCATCGCGGCCTGACAACCAGCCTTGAAGAGCACAGGATCGCGAACATTGCGCCACCAATATTGCGTGTCCAGCAGGCGCCCGTCGCGCAATTCGCCTGTTACCGTCGAAATGAAGATCCCCGTGCCGCTATCCGGCGCGAGATCGGGCAAGTCCGCGAAAAAAGCCTCTTTGGCGCGGTCGATGATCGGATGATGGAACGGATAATTGATATCGAGAACATGCGCGACGATCTGGGATTTGCGCGCAGCGTCCCTGTAGGCTTCTATCTCATCGGCCGGACCGGAGATCGTTACCGAATTCGGAGCATTGATCGCAGCGATACATATATTGTCGAGACCTTTGGATTTCGCAAAGGCCAGCGCGGCATCCTCGCCAAGCACCACGGCAGCCATCTTGCCCTCGCCGGCGAGGAGATCCTGATGCAGCGAGCGCTTGGCGACGATTGCAACCGCTTCGGCTGCCGTCAGCGCCTTGGCGGCATAAGCGGCTGCGATTTCGCCGACCGAATGGCCGAAGACCGCATCGGGCTTGACCCCCATGGACCATAGACAATCCGAAAGAGAAGCCTGGATTGCAAACAACAGCGGCTGCGCGATCTTGGTATCGGCCAGGCGTGCGGCAAGATCGGAAGCGACGAGCACATCGGTCAGCTTCTCGCCGAGATAATATTCAAAGAGCGCGCTGAAGGATTGGAAGCATTGCCGGAAATGGCGGTTTTCCTGATAGGCACCAACACCCATTCCCGCCCATTGCGAGCCGTTGCCGGAAAAGACGAAGGCGATCTTGGCAGCCTGCGCCGGAGCTTCACCTGCCTCGCCGACTGAATTTCTGCCTGCAAGATGCGCATCGATCGCGGCAAGCACGGCCGCGCTGTCCTTAGCGCGGGCAGCAAAACGATGACGCATGGGTTCGCGATTGGCAGCAGCGGAAGCAACGATCTGACGAGCCTCCTTGGGTTCGGCAGTTTCAAGACGGGTCCTGTAGTCTTCGAGCAGCGTCGAAAGAGCGGACGCCGTATGAGCGCTGACGGCAAAAACGATCCCCTCACCTCGCATTGGCGGCTCCGGTGGCGCGATCGGATCGGGATCGCTGATGACAACGTGAGCGTTCGTTCCGCCGAAGCCGAAGGAATTGATCCCGGCAAAGCGTGCCTGCTTGGCCGGAAGAAGCTCGATCGTTGATGTGTTGACCCGAACGTTCAATCCCTCGAAGTCGATGGACTCATTCGGATGATCGAAATGCAACGACGCCGGCAGGAAATTATTTTCGAGCGCGATGACAGCCTTCAATAGGCCGAAAAGGCCGGATGCCGGTTCGGTATGGCCGATATTCGTCTTTATGGAGCCGATCGGCACAGGCGCCCGGCGATTGCGGCCTATGACTTCGCCGATCGCCCAGATTTCGGCGGGGTCGCCGACCTTCGTTCCCGTTCCATGGCCCTCGATGAAAGCGATGCGATTGACATCGATATTGCGGCCTTCATAAATCGACTGAAGCAAGGCGGCCTGCGCCTCACGGGACGGCATGGAAATGCCGTTGGTGCGTCCCGAGGAATTGACGCCTACAGCATGGATCCTGGCATAGCTGCGGTCCTTCTCGCGAAGCGCAACGTCCGTCCGGCGCAGTACGATCGCCGCACCGCCCTCTGCGCGGACATAACCGCGGCCATTATCGTCATACGCGCGGCAGAGGCCTTCTGGGGAGAGCATGCGTGCCTGCGCAAACCCCACGAAGGACATGGGGTTGAGCAGGATATTGATGCCGCCGACGATTGCCGTATCGATCTCGCCGCTCTCCAGCGCCTTCACCGCCTGATCGAGGGCGACCAGCGACGACGAACAGGCCGTGTCGATCGTCATGCTCGGTCCGCGCAATCCGAATATGTGCGAGATGCGGTTGGAAACGATGGAAAGCGTGTTGCCCGTCATGAAATACGGACTGCCCGAGGCGGGGTCTTCCAGCGTCAGATTGCCATATTCAAGGGAGGATGCCCCGACATAGACGCCGACGCGCTGCCCCTCGAATCCATCGAGCGGCAAGTTTGCATCTTCCAAAGCGCGCCAGACTATATTCAGAAGAACGCGCTGCTGCGGATCCATCTGCATCGCTTCGCGCTGGGAAAGGCCGAAAACCGCTGGATCAAAGGCGTAGACATTCTCGAAGACGCCAGCTGCAAAACTGTAAGTCTTCCCTTGAATACCAACAGCCGGATGCCAAAAGCGCGCAAGATCCCAGCGCTCCTCTGGTATGCGGCTTACGGTACAACGCCCCTCCTTGAGGACAAGCTGCAGTTCTTCAATCGAACTCGCCCCTGGGGCAACGCTTGCGCGTCCGATAATTTCAACTGTCATGTTCTCTCAGCAATACTCGAAGAAGTGCACCAAACTGCTAAATTCAATATTAGCTGCGCACGTTATTATCTGTGGTTGTTATCGACAAAAAATTTGCGTGTGCAACCAATATGCGGCAGCGCAACAACCGATGCAATATGCGATCTCTTACACCCTTCAATCCAAGTCGAAGATCGCAGCTATTGCTTGCGACGATTGTCGCGTTTTCGACAAGTCAGTTCGCGATGAATTTCCGTTGCCGACAAGGCACGATCCGTCACAATCATACAGATGTCGGCATCCGCCGACGAATAGGAACACAGGGAGACCAGATGGCACCGCCGCTCCTTCATTTTTCCAGGATTACTGCCCCAGATTCACCGCTGTTGCTGCTCCCTGGGACGCGATGCCTAGCGGCGTACCGATAAGATTCAAGAACTTCCTGATGTCGACGGAAGGATGGCGCGACACGTAGATGACGTCGCGGCTCTTGACCGGGAAGGTCTGCCCTACGATCAGGCTGTCGGGATTGGACATATCGAACCGATAAACGATCGGATAGCGTCCCTTGGCATCCGGCACCATTCCCTTGCGCAGCAGCTCCTGGAAACGGGCGGGGCCGAGCAGAATCTTCGCGATTTCAGGCTCTTCGTAGCGGAACAGGAAGAAGCCCTTGGCATTGCTCGAATCGTCGATCGCGCCATGACCGAGGGCAACAGCCTCGAGCAGATTCAGATCGTTCGCCCCGAACTCGATACGGCCGTCTCCACGAACAGAGCCGAGCAAGGTGAAGGTTCGCGGATCGCGGACGAGGAAAATCTGGTCGCCCGGCTGTACATAGATATCTTCCGAAGGATGCTCGATGATCGACTTCAGCAGAACCGTGCCGGTCTTGCTGCCGCGAACCAGCGTAACATAGGTTTCATAGGGTTGCGTCGAGGGGCCACCGGCCTTGGCGATGACTTCGGTGATCTTTTCCCTGGTCAGATCCAGCGGCACCATGGAAGGACGGCCAACGGCGCCCGAAACCGTAACGGTGCGCGACGGCGTACCCATGCTCGTCACGATGACATCGGGCTCGACGGCCTTTGTAGCCAGCGCCGCCAGGATCGCCTTGCGAGCCTGGTCAAGCGTCTTGCCCGCGAATCGAACCGAGCCGGCATACGGGATTGCCGCCGTGCCGTCCGGCTGCACGACGATATCGAGCGATACCTGCTTCGATTGCGCCGTCGAAAACAGGCCATCGGCACCAGCTTCGAAAATCGTGACCTTCAATGCGTCGCCGACACCGATAACAACCGGACCGACGCCGCCGCCCATGCCAAAACGGCGATTGAGGGTGGAGGAAACATAGTCAGAAACCAAGCGCGCACTGCGGCTGTCGATGTCGATAATGTCGAAAACTGCGGCATTCCTGCGACCTAATTCAACACTGGATTGACCGGCATCTTTTACAATAGCGCCAGCCAGCGGACCTTCGCTCGAAACGGAATTACATCCCGCAAGAACCACGCAACAAATCACGGCGCCAATACGAAACAATTGAAACCCTCAAACCAATTAGCTGCCGTGATTACCTGATGGCATACATCGACATAGAATGCATCAAATCTATCGACGCCTTGAAAAGCATAACGGGCGCGCGTCAACAAGCCCAAACGCCGGGAATACAATCAAAAATATCAGGTGCGATCATCTGAACACACCCGGGTTTAAAGAAGCGCCCCATCAGATCGAGTTTATAAGGGGCAAAAGCGGTTAAAGCAATTTGGACGAGTATTATTTGCGGTTTAAAATTAAAATTTTCTGAAAAATAAAAAGGAGCCGTTAAGTAACGGCAATAGTAAAAAAGCGCCCGAACAGCGACATAAAGTTCCACAGAATCGCACTTGTGCCGCTTTTCATAAGATTGCTATTGCCTATAAAGGAGTTGAGTCCTGACCCGCAACCCATGCAGAAATGACAGACCACAACAATCGGTACTTGCCGAATTTCTGCCTCCAGCGAGATAGCATCAATGGCTCCTCGAATCAGTCTCGGCAATCCTCGATTGTCCACCGGCACTTATAAATTCCGCCAACTTGCTGCGAGGCAAAAAGCGGTTTTTGGGGGCTGCGATACGCCAAAGCGAGAACTTCTCCGGATCGGCGGGATGCCGATTGAAATGAAGGTTATGTATTAATGCTTGGTTTTTCAAAGCGCTCCCAGAAGAAAGCATCGAAAAGTCCTCTGGAGATATTCGATCAGTACGAGCAAGGCAGGCCAGCGCACCAAAATGCCATCGATGCGCTTCAAGGATGGAACTGTGCGTTCCCGCCGGAATTCGGTCTTAAGGCCGGCAACCTGCCTCTTTACGCCGACGACCGCATCGATTGGGCGTTGCACACATTCGGATCGATAGAAGGCAGGACCGTTCTCGAAGTCGGGCCGCTTGAAGGGATGCATACCCATATGCTGAATTGCCATCGCCCGGCGCGGATCGATGCGATCGAAGCGAACCGTCTCTGTTTTCTAAGGTGTCTGGTCACCAAGCAGATTCTGAACATCGACACCGCCTCTTTCATGCTCGGCGACATTCAAGCGTGGCTGACGGAAGGCGAAGAAATCTACGACTTAACGCTTGCATCGGGGGTTCTCTATCATATGGCCGACCCCGGCGAGTTTCTTCGTCTGCTCGCAAAGCGGTCTCATACGGTTTTCATCTGGACGCACTTCGTCCTTGAGGACGCAATGCCCGAGGGCGATGTGCGTTGGCTGCCTTTCAGCGGTAAAGTGGAGACGAAACTGATAGATGGCATTGCTGTGCGTTATTACGAACGTAGCTATCACCACGCCAATGCCAATGCGTCTTTCTGCGGAGGCATGAAGGACCGGCACTTTTGGATGCACAGGGATGACATCTTGATGCTGCTGCGTACATTCGGCTTCAATGACGTTGTCATCCGAGATGAAAATCTAAGCCATCCAGGCGGCCCAAGCTTCTCGCTGCTGGCACGAAAAGCGCCCAGCGAAGTCTGACGAGGTTCGAATGCAAAGGCCCGACATCTGCGATATCGATAGGCATCTTGATAGATGTGATACTATGCAGGGCGTAATGACGTCATTCCATCACCAATTTCGGCGCTGTGCCGATCTGGTAGAAGCGCCGGAGCAACTCCGTGCTTTTTAACCTCGAATATGATCATGGCAATGTTATCGAGGGCTATCTGATCCCGGATGGTTTTTCCGACAAACCGCAAATCAGAATCTCGGACGCCGCCGGCGATCTGATGATCCTGCCGTGCGACCAGCTCAAACAGGCGGTCATCGACTCGGGACGGCACGAAGATGGCTATGTCGGATTCAGGCTCGACACAACAATCATGCCGGACCTCATGGAACGTACGTCGCTGATGATCCATGACGCCAAGTCGGGGCTACTGATCTACCGCCGGCCTCAGGTATCGAACACGATTCCGTTAAAGATTGTAAGGCTCGAGACACAGCTGCTGCCAATGGTCAAATTCGACTACTATTGCGGCCGCAATTTTCAATACGAGCTTTCATCCGTTGAGCGCTTCGGTCACGAAACGACCCTTCAGGCCTTTCATCTGAACGCCATCCAGTCAATCTATCTTAGCGGCCGGCTGTTGATGCGCAATTACGAAGAGTTTCTCGACAAGGGATTCAAGGCCATCGTTCTGCTTACCGATCCCTATTACGAACTTGCTCTGCGGATATTCCTTCTGAAACGGATGGCGAAAACTCAGATTTCCTTCTTCGGTGATCGCGACAAGATCATCCTGGCGCCTGCTGCGGAGCATTTCGCCGAGGTGAGCCTTGAAAACGAAGCCTCTCTCAAGACCGCCCTGAAGAAGGCGCCTCAGAGCGTCAGAAACGTCCTCGTATCGCCGGTCACCCGGCAATTGGCCACGACCATACCGGAACAGACGGTGACACGTGCCGATGTCGCCAGCGCCATCGATCTTCTCTCGCGCTTTGCAATTGTCGGTTTCGATACGGACAGTCTTTATTTTCAACAGGCGCTCAGCGAGCTCATCGGGATTTCAGTTGACGATTTTCCATTGCCACCCAGACACAGCACCCTTGAAGACGTTGCGACAAGGTTGCGTTCATTGCATATTGCCGAGCTCATGCTCGAAGAGGATTTGATTTTCGACCACTATGTGCGTCAGGCGATGAAACCAACCGCGCCCGGACTGCCGGAAACGATTGCAAGCTGACATGCCGAAGCCAGTCATTGAAGACGCGATAATTCAGGACTCTCCGCGGGTAAAAACGAGCCGGCATATCCTGCCTTCGCTGTTTCGGCGCAGGCTGCCGGCGCAGCGTGCGCGCACCGATCTCGAGGACATCGAATACATCCCGGTGCATGACAGCAACGAGCCCGAAACACAGTCGGGCGGTAAGCCGCCGCTGAGGCTTATCGGCTTCGTATTGCTCGTTATCCTGCCTTTTCTGGCCAGTTCGGTGTATTACGCCTTCATTGCCTCGAACCAATATGTGGCGGAAGCACGTTTTGCCGTTCGTGCCGTGTCGGGAGCAGGCGACACCAGCGATGCCGGCGACCCCGGCGGAGCCACCAGCGCTCTGAACATGCGCTCGGCTTCGCAGGACGCCTATGTCGTCACCAGCTTCATTCACTCGACGGAAATTCTGAACCGGATCGGCAAGAAACTCGATTATCGGGCCATGTTTACCCGGCAGGATGCGGATTTCCTGTCGCGATTCAGCTCGGCGCGATCCGACGAAGAGTTCCTGAAGTACTGGAACGACCATGTCAGCGCCTATATAGACGTCACCTCCGGCATCATCACACTGAAGGTCAGGGCTTTCACGCCCGATGATTCCGTCAAGCTCGCTGACGCCATCATCGAGGAAAGCGAAAAGCTCATCAACGAGCTTTCCGAACGGGCGCGCAATGACATCGTGCGGAGCATGAAGGCCGACGTTCAGAAAAGCGGCAAGGCCTATGGCGACACGCTGATCGCCCTCAACCAGTTCCAAAACGCATCGGGCCTTCTCAGCCCGCAGATGCAAGCCAGGAACAGCGGCACGCTTCTGACAGGGCTGCTTGCGCAAAAACTGGAATTCGAAACGCGTCTCTTCGTCATGCGGCAATCCAATGCCCAGAATTCTCCGACCTATCAGCAGCTCAATCTCGCTAAAGACAGTCTCGATGCACAGATCGAAAAGATGAGATCGGAGTTGACAGGCCCTGAGAATGCAAGCCTTGCAAAGGCCCTGCTGGACTATTCCAGGCTGGAGACCGATCGCATGATCGCGGAAAAGCTCTACGAAAGCGCGCAGAAGAACTACGATGCCGTGCTAGCCGAAGCTCTGCGCAAGACGCTCTATCTCGCCGTTTTCGTCAAGCCGGTGCTGCCAGACGAATCGATATTTCCGCGTCGCGTCAGCACACCGCTGATCATATTGCTTGCGCTTGTTGTCACTTGGGCGACCCTTTCTCTCATCTGGGCATCCGTCGAGGATCACCGGATATGAGTGGGAAAGCACCATGATCAGCTTCAAGAACGTCTCGAAATTCTTCAAGACACAGAGCGGCAAGAAGATCATCCTCGACCGGGTGCATTGCGAGTTCGAATCCGGCTATTCCTACGGCCTGCTCGGCGTGAATGGTGCCGGAAAATCGACAACGATCCGCATGATTGCAGGCACGATGCTGCCGAATTCGGGCAAGATCAGCAAAAATGTTCGGGTATCCTGGCCGCTGGGCCTCGGCAGCGGCTTCAATCCCTTCATGACGGGGCGGGCCAATGTTCATTTCGTTGCGCGCGCTTACGGCGAGGATGTCAGGCGCGTCTCCCGCTTCGTCGAAGAGTTCGCCGAATTGGGCGACTATCTCGATGCGCCGGTACGCACTTATTCCTCGGGCATGAGCGCTCGATTGGCATTCGGGCTTTCGATGGCAATCGAATTCGAATGCTATCTCGTGGACGAAGTTCTGGCGGTCGGCGATGCGCGCTTCCAGGAGCGCTGCCGCATCGCGTTCGAGAACAGGCGCAAGAATTCCGATATCATCATGGTGTCCCATAGCATGAGCATGATTAATACACATTGCGACAGGGGTATTGTACTTGTCGATGGCAGACTTATCGTCTTCGATAAGGTAGAGCAGGCTATCGAAGCCTATTATAGATTGAATCGATAGAAGATCAGGAATCGACAGCAAGGCCCAATATGGCTCATGATACCGAAAACGCGCCAAAAACGCTTCAGCTCAGCGCGACGGAGCGTAGCCGGAACGTGGCCACGAATCTGTCGGTGACCGCGCGGAAACTGCGCTTCTCGACATCGAGGCGCAGCCAGCTGTTCAAGGCCGTCGGCCTGCGGCCGCGGCCGATGCAGCAGATCATCGGCAAGGTCATGCTGGCATCGACCTTTCTGCTGATTGTCGTCCCCAATGTTGCTTCGATCTACTATTTTACCTGTGTCGCGTCCGATCAGTATCAATCGGAAACGCGCTTTACGGTCCGCACCTCCACGCCCGCACTCGGCAGCAATCAGATTACCAAGGTGACCGGCCTGCCGCCGGCACAGATCGTCCAGAACACCCTGATCGTCACCAACTTCATCAAGAGCAAGGACATGGTTACCGCCCTCGAGGAAAGGGTCGACTTTCAAAAGATCTACGGCAACGACTCGATCGATCGGATTGCGCGCCTAAAGAAGGATGCGAGCTCGGAAAAGCTGCTCAATTACTGGGAAGACATGGTTTCGGTCAAAATCGATGCGAACAGCGGCATCGTGACGGTCAAGGCACGGGCTTTCACCGCGGCCGATGCTCAGAAGGTATTGCGCGAGGTTGTCGCCGCGTCCGAGGTCGTTGTTAACGACGTCAACACCCGCATCTGGCGTGACGTCATCGCAACCGCCCAGGCGAATCTCGACAATGCTAGGGATCAGCTGCAGAAGGCGCGAGATCAGCTTTTGATTGCGCGCAACCAGACAGGCGTCCTCAGCGTCGAGGGATCGTCGACCGTTATCACGAACCTGATCTCATCCGTGCAGAAGGAGAGGATAGAGCTTCAACAGAAATATGACGCGCTGCTTGGGACCGTCTCCGCCGATGCACCGCAGATGCGCGTGTTGAAACGCGAGATCGACAGCAGGCAGAAGCAGATCGATCAGCTCAACAGCCAAGTCGCCGGGCAGAACAAATCCGAACAGAATCTCGCGGACGTTTCCGTGGATATGTCGCAGCGCGAACTGGAACAGAGCCTTGCCGAGCAGCAATTTGCCTCGAGCATGAAGACGCTGGAGCAGGTCAAGTTCGTCAGCAAGCAGCAGTTGCTCTACCTCGATACGTTCCTGGCGCCCAGCCTGCCCGACGAGGCGGAGTATCCTCAGCGGGCACTCTGGATCGGCGGGATCTTGGGTGTGACGCTCCTTGCCTGGGGTGCCGTTTTCGGCATCCTCGCAAATCTCCGAAGTCGCCTGGCGTGATTTTGCGCGGAAGCCCCATGCAAGTTTTGCGCGACATCGTCTATCAATTGCTTCCAAGACCGCGGCCATCCAGTGCGTTGGCGGGAGATGGTGAGCGCGTTGCCAGGCGTCTGCTCATCTTGTCGCGCCACCCCAATCCGAGCTTCAGCTACTATCTTGCTGAGCGGGCCAAGACACTCGGCCACATTCCGGTCATCATGAAAGGCCTCGACGACCCCCTCGACGCCATCGATAGCGACGGACTCTTCGTCATCATTTGCCGCTACATTAAGCAGCCGCAATTGCGCTGGCTGGAGGAAAGGCGAGGCACGCTTGCCGGGGTCGCCTATTTCGTCGATGACGACATCCCCGCCGTCGTGACCGGCAACGAAGCCGGTTGGCTCTATAAGTTCAGGCTGATCAAATTGGCGGTCCGCCCAATGCCGAGGGTCAATAGGCTCCTTACTCATGTCTGGACTTCGACCGAACCCCTGGCAAACGCGCTCGCGATGAGAAGCCATCGGATAGATATCCTGCCGCCGCTTCCAGCGGATGCAGCAGAAATCGTGGTCAATGGCAGGGATGACGGAGGCACGCCGCTGAGGATGGTCTACCATGCCACCGGCGTCCATCGCCGCGAACACGAGTTCCTCATGCCGATCGTCAAAGCCGCGATGGAAAAACACGGCAACCTGCATTTCGAGGTTTTTGCCGCCGGCACTCTCGCTCGACGCTGGGCTTTGCAAGGGATCGACCCGGCGAGAATGGCGATCATTCCGCCGCTCCCGTGGCCGGCCTATCTCGCAAAGACAGCACATCATCAAGCCGATATCGCTCTGGCTCCTCTTCTGTCCGGAAAGACCAATGCGAGCCGCTCGGATACCAAGCGGATCGACATCAGCCGCCTGCAGGCAGCAGCCATATTTTCCCGATGCCCGACTTTCGAACGATGCGTCGTCGCCGGGGAACTTCACATCGGCAATACCGCCGACGAGTGGCTTGCCGCTATCGACCTGCTCATCGGCGACCGCGCGCGACGGCTTTCTGCTCGCGATGCCACACGACATTCGATCGAGAAAATGCGGCTGTATGCCAGTCCGACATTTCCAGGCATACGTTTTGAACCTCTCAGCGGCGCGGGCTAGGCCAGGAATTTCTCAGGCAATGCCTCTGCTCGCATTTAGAAGAAATCAATATTTTGATGACACTCAAAATTATACCGAACGCCGATCTCGAACGGGAAATCTCCGTTGACGCCGATCCCAGCCTATGGAAATCCATGGGGGATGATCCGGCTTTCGAGATCAGATTTTCGCCGGTGCGAAAGAAGCTGATCGTCATCCATGTAGTCGCAACCGACGAGCCGCTAGATCCCAAATTCTATATCAATCGCGGCTACGGCTTCCGCGAGAAGGATACGGTCTCTCTTCCGGAAGGGCATCGTTTCGTCATCACCGCGGACATCGGTTCGGTCGGCTCCATCTGCGCCCTGCGTGCCGATCCGGCCAGCTTCCCGACGACGTTCCAGTTCGCCGCCAGGGCCTTTGCGTCCGAAAAATCGGCTGAAAGATATATTGCAACCCTTCTTCGAAGCGAGGAACGAACCAAACGTGTCGATCTCGGCAGGCTGCCCCAGTATTGGCTGAAATTGCCCAGACTGCGCTTGGGGCGCCGCGCGCCTAACCTGACGATACAATATGCCGAGGCGAGCTATAGGCTTGCTGCAGAACTGGAGACAGCATCGGTACCGGCGGTGGGAACCTGGCTCAGTGTGGTAGTTCCCGTCTATAATGCTCCGCCCCGTTATCTGGACGACCTCGCCAAATCCTTTGAAGAACAGGGTGAAACAGGCACCGAGCTCATCCTGAGCGATGATGGCTCGACGTCGCCGGAAACGCTGCAGTGGTATCGGAGCCAACAATCGAAAGACAATATCCGTTTTGTGCTGAATGAGCGCAACGGTGGCATCGCGGCCGCTACCAATGCAGGTCTGTCCCAGGCACGAGGGCAATGGATCGCCTTTCTCGATCATGACGATGTCATCGCACCGCATGCCTTCAAGCTCATCCGGCATACGCTGGAGCAAAATCCGGACGCGAATTTCCTCTATACAGACGAACTGGTGGTCGACGACATCTTGAAGCCGACCGGCGTCATGCTGAAGCCTGCTTATGATTCCGTGCTGCTGACGGGCGTCAATTACATCAATCATTTTTCTATCTACCGCCACGACCGCCTCCGGGAGATCGGCTATCTCCGCATGGGCTACGACGGCTCGCAGGATTACGATCTGTTGCTGCGTTATCTGGAGGGCGTCCCCGAGGAGAGCGTCCTCCACCTGCCCTACCCGGCATATTGGTGGCGGCGCAATGGCAAGACCTTTTCCCGCAAGTTCATGGAGGCCGCTACCACGAACGCCAGGAAAGCGCTGGTCGAACGATTTGAGCGGCTAAAGCAGCCGATCGCCGTCGAGGGCGCTCTCACCACGACGCTGCACCGGATCATCTTTGAAGCCCCGCATGCGTGGCCGAAAATCTCGATCGTCATTCCGAGCAAAAACAATTTCGATCTCATTTCACGCATCCTCGGCGATCTCTTTGAAAAGACGGATTATCCGAATTTCGAAGTTCTGGTCGTCGACAACGGTTCCACGGATCAACCAGTCCTCGATCTCTACAAGCGCTACCGCCAGAGCGAGCCGCGATTTTCGGCAACTGTCACACCGGAAGCCTTCAACTTCTCGCGCTCGGTCAATCGAGGCCTGAGCGCGGCGACGGGGGAGCACTATCTCATCCTCAATAACGACATCGAGGTCATCGAAGCGGATTGGTTGAAGGAGATGGTCTCCTGCTTCGCCTATGACAGAGCCGGCATCGTCGGCGCCAAACTGCTCTTCGCGAACGACAAGATGCAGCATGCCGGTGTAGTCATCGGTTTCGGTGGACTTGCAGGTCACTGGTATTTGAACAAGCCCAAGGAGTTCGGCGGACCGATGAACCGGCTGCATGTACGCAACACCATGACCTGCGTGACCGGAGCGGTGATGCTGATCTCGGGGGACTGCCTAAGGAAAATCGGCCTTTTCGACGAGGAGAATTTCGCGGTCGCCTATAATGATGTGGATTATTGTCTGCGGGCTCACAAAGCCGGCTATCGCATCGTCTGGACGCCCTTCGCCTGTCTTTATCACCATGAATCGCTGTCGCGCGGCTCGGACAAATCCGGCGAGCGGAAAAAGCGTTTCGAGCAGGAAAAGCAGAACCTGCGCCGGCTCCACGCCACGCAGGGTTTCATCGACCGCGCGCTCAATCCAGCCTACAGCCGGGACAAGTCGGACCCGAGGATCGTGATACCGACGCAACTGCATATCCCGTCGATGCCGTAGCGCGATCTGCGAGCCGGTCAGAGCTGGATCAAGTCGAGATCCTTGCCGATTTCCCTTTTGGCAATGTCGACCACGCTTCTCTCATGGGTAAAGAGGATCGTCTGGAAACGATCGGCCGTTGCGGCCAGCACCTGCAAACCGGCCCGAACGCGCTCGTCATCGAAGGTCTGGAAGATGTCGTCAACAATCAACGGCGCAGGCTCGTTGCGGGCGGAATAATCCTCGAGAAACGCCAGCCGTAGCGCGAGATAAAGCTGGTCGCCCGTCCCTTCGCTCAAGCCGTCGAGCGGCACGCGTTCGCCGGCCGCTCGTTCCGCCAGCAACTGCAGCGCATCGCTTTCATCGTGGGCTTCGACCAGGCGGGAGAAGCGGCCACCCGTCAGCTGCGAGAACAGCTCACCGGCACGCCGGATGACCGGATCGGCCTGCTTCTCGCGATAAGCCTCCATCGAGCCGGCAAGCATGCGGGCTGCAATCTTCAGCACGACCCATTGTCGCGCGAGATCCTTTGCATCCTGCTCGGCCGAGAGCTTCTCGAAAACCGCGTATTCGGCGCTAACGCCTGTTTCCAGCGCCTGCCGCTGGCGGCGGTTCTCCGCCAGCCGTGCGGAAAGTTCGCCATGCACGGCGAACTGCCGCTGATCTTCCTCCGTCAATCGCTCGATTTCGAGATCGGCCGCAACCCGTTCGAAGCCGGCAAGCTCGGCGCGAAGATCGTCTTCGGTCTTGCCGTCGGCTTGCTGGCGGAAGCGATCACGGCTTTCGACGAGCCGGGCAGTCAGACGCGTGCGTTCGCGCAGTCGAGAGAGGAGTGCAGGCAGATCTTCGACCCCGCCGAGATCGGCGGTCAGTCCTTCCAGATCGGCGGCGATGGCGGCAAGCGCAGCCTCCTGGCGGACGACGAGCCCTTCCCCACGCTGCCGTTCCTCCTCCAGGGCGTCGCGCTTCTTCAGTTCGCCGCGCATGGCGTTGACGCGGGTATGCAGTGCCTCGGCAGCGGCATCTGGCGGCAGATGATCCAGCTCATAGCCGCTATTGGCGCCAAGGGTCGCCAGCCGCCGCTCGAAATCCGCCATGTCGCGCCGCATGCCATTGACCCGGCGCAGGCGGTTTTCGCGCTCCGCCAGGACATCGGGCAGTTCCTGCCATGCCTTCAAGGCGGCATTGGCCATGTCCAGGGTCGTGTCGGATGGCAGACCGAGCAGTTCCACGGCTTTGGCGAATGCGCCGCGCCAATCGGCGTACTGTCGTTCCAAGCTCTTTTGCTGGTCGTCGAACCGGCTCAGCCTTTCACGCGCCGCGCCGATCTCCCCTTCCCGCGTGCGGCTTTCGCTCCAGCGTTCGGACAGAAGGCGCAGATGCTTGCGCAGGCCTTCCGCAATCGCTGCCGGCGGAAGGCGGCCGCTCTTGTAGCCGCTTGCCTCGACGATATCCTGCAGCGCGGGCAAGACGCGGTTTTCCGCCAACGCATTCTCATCCCGTTGATCGATTAGATCCCGCAACGCTTTGCGCTCACGTCGCAGCAGCTCCACTCCGCGGCGCCATTCCAGCATCGTCGATGGATCGAGGGCATCGACACCGCAAGGCTCAAAAAGGGCTGCGAAGGCTTCCTGTGTATCCTTCAGCGCCTTCTCGAAGCCCTTGAGCCGACCGGAAGCCTCCTCCCGCTCCTGCAGCAAACGTGCCTGCCGCAAACGATAGTCGGCGTGGCGCGCGACCCGATCCGCATCGCTCAGGGCGGCATCGGCCAGACGGTCCGCCTCGGCCACGCTGACAGTCAGTGCCGCAAGGATCTTCGCTTCCGGAGCCGCGCCGTCCTTCCACTTTTCCTGGATGGAGGCCCATTGCGCATCGCGGCTCTTGCGTGCAGCGGCGATCTGCTCGCGCGTGACAACTGGCCCGGTGCGCTCGGCATCCGCGAGGATTTGCACTATCTCAGCCAGCTGCTCATCATAGGTCTGCAGCTTGCCGGTAGCGTCGCGCACCCTCGATCGCGCGGCGTCGATCGCATCGCGATGTCCCGTAATCTCCGTCATTTCCGGAAGCGGTACCGAGAAGAGCAGTTCAATGTCACCGACCGGTGGCTGCAGCCGTCCGGCCGCCTCGTGGAGATCGGCATCGGTGCGACGTATCTGGGTTTCCAACCCATCACGGCGAGCCAAGGCGGAGAGATCGCTGCCCAAAGCCTCAAGCTGGTCAATATAAGGTCGCGGATCGATCAGCCGCCCGTTAAGGCTGTCCTTCTGGAGCGTGGCCAACTGCCTGCGCTCGCTGTCGGATTGTTCGGCAAGCGACTGCATCTGCCGCGCAAGCTGCCTGCCCTGCTCCACCAATTCGGACAGACGCGCGCGATCGATATCGCTCGGCTGCTGCCGTTCCAGCTCGGCTTCGGCAAGACCGAGGCGACGGGCAAGCTGCGAGAGCGTCGTGTCGTAACCGGCAAGTTCCTGATCGACGCGCGGCAGATCGTGACGCTGGGCGCGGTAGTTGCCGGTATCGGCAAAGAGCTGCGTGATATCGCCCGACATCTGCAGTAACGCTTCATCCACCTGGATGCGCGAGAGATCCTCTTCCGCGCGCAGAACGGCTTGCCGCGCGCGTCGCAGTTCCGCTTCGCTCGCCTCTTTATCCCGCAGTCTCTGTTCTAGTTTATCGGCAAAGCCGTCCGGTATGGCGGCAAGATCGGAAAGGCCATCGAGCGCAAGAGTTTCCGCATCGATTTCTGACAGCAGAGGCTGCAGGGTCTTCAGCCGCTGGAGCCGATCCAGCGCCTCACGCGTGCTGCGGCGCTCCGCCTGCAGGCGTTCCAGCGCCGTCTCCAGCTCGGCCGCTTCGGCAAGCAGCTTCTTCCAGTCGCCGGATTTCAGCTCGTTGTCCTTCTCGGCCTTGCGGGCATCCTCATAGCGGTCGAGAGCCTGGTAGAAGCCACGATCCTTCGAGCGCCTGGCCGCATAGATGCTGTCCGCCTCCGCTTCCAGCGACTGGCGCAGACGTGACAGGCCCGTCAGACCGGACGCCGCCGAAAATAGCAGACTGCCGATCTCGCCGCCGCTACGCAGCATCGCAGTCGCGCCCTGCCGCAGTCGCTGCGAATCGAGCCCGAAGGCGCGCTCGAAGACATCGCGGCTCAAATTGCCAAGGAAGGGCGAAAGCGCATCTTCGGCGAGCGCCGTTTCCTTATCGTCGGGTGCGAGAAGCGTCCCCTTGCGGCCACGGCGGCGGCGGAAGCTCAGCTTTGCACCATCACGCGCGCTGATATCGGCGCCGATCCTCAAGGTATTTGGTTCATGCAGGAAGCTTTGCTCGGCAGCGGTTGGGAAACCAAAGAGAAGATCAGAGATCGCGCTCAAAGCCGAGGATTTGCCCGCCTCGTTCGGACCATAGATCACATGCAGCCGTGCGTCGCGACGAAAATCGATCGCTCGATCGGTCAGCGCGCCATAGCGGAGAATATCGAGGCGGGTGAAGCGCATCAGCCTGCCCCCTGCCCGCGCGCCAGCAGCAATTGCCGCGCCTCTTCTATGAGGGTGTCCATGCTGTCGTCAAGCGGCTGTTCCGTCGCGCCGAGGCCGCCCGGCAGCCGCACCGCAATCTCATCGATCAACCGGGCCGCCTCTGCTGCAATATCCGTATCGCCGGTATGGTCTGCCAGTAACTGGCGCAGATCGAGCGCGCCGTCCGCCTCCGCCGATCTTTCCGGCGGCGGCTCAAGGCGCAGTTCCAGCTTTTCCAGCCAGATATCCTCATGCATACGGTGACAGGCAGCTTCCACTTCGTCGCGCCATTGCTGGCGATTGGCAGCTATCGCACCCTGCAGCGGCGTTACGCCGGAAAGCCGCACGCGCAGTGCTGTCATGCGCCCGTCCATCTCGTGGGCCAAGAGCTGCACTGCGTGCTCCACGCGTCGGAGGATCGCCGCCTGATCGTCCTCCGGATCGACGACAATATCGGCCTGCGCAAAACGGGCCTCATCGACGATGATGCGCTCATGCACGATGCGTCCGTCTTCGACGGTCACCAGCACCGCGCCCTTGGCACCGCGTTCACGGATATTGCGGCCCTGCAGATTGCCGGGAAAAATAACGAGCGGGTCCTGCGCCACCACTTCAAAATCGTGCACATGGCCGAGCGCCCAGTAGTCATAGCCGCGCGAACGCAGGTCATCCACGGAACACGGCGCGTAGGGTGCGTGCGGCTCGCGCCCGGTCAGCGAGGTATGGAGAATGCCAATATTGAACCAGCCGGAAACGGGCGCGGGATAGGTGATCGCCAGATTGTCGTTGGCGGAGCGTTCGGCAAAGCCCTGGCCATGCAGCGCCACCTTCAGCGCCTCCAGCCTGACACTGCCCGGTTTGCTAGTCGGAAACTCATGAACGTTTGACGGCAAGGTGATGGTCTTGGTGATGACGCTTGCCGCATCGTGATTGCCGCGCAGCAGGTAGACCGGAATGCCCGCCCGCTCCAGCCGCGCCATCTCGCGATTGAAGAACAAGCCGATCTTGTTGTCCTTCCAGTCGCCATCATAGACATCGCCGGCAATGACGAAGAAATCGACGCACTTTTCGATCGCCAGGCCCACCAGCGTCGAGAACGCTTTGCGGCTCGCTTCGACGAAGACAGCAGCGACGGCGGCATCCTTCAGGGCCAGGCCCTGAAAGGGGCTGCCAAGATGGAGATCGGCGGCGTGGATGAAGCTGAAAGAGGACATGGGCTCCGATAGCGGTCAGAAATCCGGCCTTTCCTTTTAAGGAAATAGAGGCGCAATGAATACCGCGCCGGCTACTTCATCCAACGGTTTCGTAAGCCGGCCCGTCCTGCCGTGTTCAGTCACGCGATTGCGATCCTCGATCGCCAATGTGCGCTTGTGGCCCTGTCGGGCGGCTGCTACTGCGCTATCATCTTATGAATAAAAGAGAGGAGACTACTCATGAGACATCATGCCTTCGGACGGACGCCCTTTATCGTGACCGATGTCGGCTTCGGCGCCTGGCAGATTGGCGGCGCGTGGGGCGATGTCAGCGAGGCCGACGGCCGCGCGGCGCTCAACGCTGCCCTTGATGCCGGCATGACCTTCATCGATACCGCCGACGTTTATGGCGATGGCCGCTCGGAAAAGATCATTGCCGATGTGCTAAAGGCGCGCGGCGGCGAGCGCCCGATGGTGGCGACGAAGGCTGGCCGCCGGCTGAGCCCGCATGTGGCCGACGGCTATACCAAGGCCAATCTCGAAGGCTTCATCGATCGCAGCCTCAAGAATCTTGGCGTCGAGAGCCTTGATCTCGTGCAGCTTCATTGCCCGCCGACCGAAGTTCTCTATCGTCCAGAAGTTTTTGCCGGGCTCGACGAATTGCAGAAGGCGGGCAAGATCAAAGGATACGGCGTCAGCGTCGAGAAGGTCGAGGAAGCGCTGAAGGCGATCGAATATCCGGGCGTGCTCAGCATCCAGATCATCTACAACATCTTCCGCCAGCGTCCCGACCATCTGTTCTTCAAGGAGGCCAAGCGCAAGAACGTCGCCGTCATCGCCCGCGTGCCGCTCGCCTCCGGTCTACTGTCCGGCAAGATCACCCGCGATACGCAATTTGCCAGCGACGACCACCGCAATTTCAACCGTCATGGCGAGGCCTTCGATGTCGGCGAAACCTTTGCCGGCGTGCCGTTCGAAGTCGGTCTGCAGGCCGTGGAAGAGGTGCGCAGGCTGGTTCCAGCCGGTACCAGCATGGCAGCCTTCGCGCTGCGCTGGATCCTGATGAACGATGCCGTCACCGTCGTCATTCCGGGTGCGCGCAATGCCGAGCAGGCCAAGGCCAATGCGGCGGCGGCCGATCTCGCTCCGCTTTCCGCCGATGTCATGGCGGCGACGCGCGAAATCTACGAGCGCCTGATCGCGCCGCATGTTCATCATCGCTGGTAACATCCATATCTGAAATGGATGGCCGGAACGTGCTTTCGGCCACCATGGACATATTGTTCCATAGATGCAGAGACAGCATCAATGTGCTGCTGCCCAAGCTTGACACCATTGAGGAAAAGGGCCGGACAGGCCCAAGGAGGAATGCCATGAAAGTAGCGCTGGTAACGGGCGCCTCTCGCGGTCTGGGTGCGGTGATCGCCTTGGAGCTTGCCGAGGCTGGCTGGGCCGTCGCCGTCAACTATGCGAGCGACACTCAGGGGGCCGAGAAGATCGTCGATACCATTCGGCAGCGTGGTGGACAGGCTTATGCCGCAAAATTCAGCGTGATCGACAAGGACCAGCTTGCAGACGGTTTGGAAAAGATCAGGGCAGCGCTCGGGCCGGTCGATCTCATCGTCAACAACGCGACCGGCCCTCAGCCGGATATGCCGCTCATGGAGCAATCCTGGCGGACTTACCTCGATCAGCTCGAATTCTTCGTCAAGGCGCCGCTGGAACTGCTGCAAGCCGTGCTGCCGGACTGGCGCGCCCGCAAGTCCGGCCGCATCATCAACATCGGTTCCGAGATCGCTGAGCTCGGCAATCCGAATTTCGGCAATTATGCTGCCGCCAAGGGCGCTATGCTCTCGATGACGCGCTCCTGGGCGAGAGAGCTCGCGCCGGAAGGCATTACCGTCAATCTCATCGCGCCTGGCTGGATTCCGGTCGAGCGCCATGCCGATGCTTCCCAGCAGGCAAAGGAAGGCTATCTCGCGCAGACGCCCATGGCCCATTTCGGCAAGCCGGAAGACATCGCCGACGCCGTCGTCTTTCTCGCCTCGAGCAAGGCGGATTTCATCACGGGGCAGAAACTTGCCGTCAACGGCGGCCGGACGCTGCTCTGACGCCGCCAAGCAGAGAAACGGATTCGATAACAGACGACTTGAACCGAAATAGCGGCGATTGCCGCTATTTTGCACCTTTTCTGGACGGTTCCTGCGCAAAGTCGCCGAAGCGGAGCATTCCGCCGTTAGCGGCGCAAAATGATCTCACTCTTTGCGCTCCATTTTTGCGCGGACCTCGAGAAAGGCGTTTGTAAGACCTATCAAGACAGGCGATGTGACGCTCCCATTTGCTCCGCCGATCGGGTCCGCAATGTGAATATTTCTAAGATCGTTCATGAAGTCATCCCAAAGGGCGGGTCCGCCTTTCTCAAGAAGTTCGGCACGGATGCTCAGGTCTTCACTGACGGGCAGATGCCGCCTACCCCAGGCGCCGATCATGGCGATCATCGGCACGAGCTGAATCGCCGGTTCCGTCAGACTGTAAATCGCCTTCTGACTGTGGCTGGGATCGTCCAGCTTGGTGATCAAGCCGAGTGAAACAAGACGCTTCAGACGCGCGGCGAGTATGTTGGAGGCAATCCCCTCCTCGGACCGATTGAGCAGTTCGCGAAAATGCCGCCGATTGCCGAACATGATGTCCCGAATGACGACCAGACTCCAGCGATCCCCCAACACCTCCATTGTCAGGTTGATCGGGCATCCCGACCGCCGCTCGATATCCATATTCGCTTCCTTCGGTGAATCGATTGCAATGTAAGACGAGCCATGCTACCACACAACCAGTTGCAAATTGCAATTGGATGGAGGACAGAATGTCGAAAGTTCGTGTCGCAGGATTCTCGCTCTCGATTGATGGCTTTGGGGCTGGACTGGAGCAAAGCCTGAATGACCCCTTGGGCAAGCGCGGGCCGGAATTGTTCGAGTGGTTTTTCCTGACCCAGACATTCCAGGCGATGTTCGGCAAAGAGGGTGAAACCGAAGGTGCCGATGCGAAATATGCAGCATTGGCGAATACCGGTTTTGGCGCCTTCATCCTCGGCCGCAATATGTTCGGCCCCATTCGCGACAAATGGCCCGATGAAAACTGGAAAGGCTGGTGGGGCGACAATCCGCCCTATCACGCGCCGACCTACATCCTGACGCATTATCCCCGCAAGCCGATCGTCATGGAAGGCGGTACGACCTTTTATTTTGTCACGGGCGGGATCGAGGACGCGCTCATGCAGGCCAAGGCCGCGGCCGGAGGCAAGGATATCAAGATCGGCGGCGGTGTCAGCACGGTGCGGCAATATCTCCAGGCGGGCTTGGTCGACGAGATACACTATGCCGTTTCACCGGTTGTGCTCGGGAGGGGAGAGGCAATGTTTGCCGGCATCGACCTGCCTTCGCTTGGCTTTCAGGTTGCCGCCCATGAGGCGACGGCGAAAGCCACGCACATCGTCCTGAAGAAATGACGGCCATCATATCGTTGGTCATCCACGCACACTGGAGCCATCCGCTTTGACGGCGTTGCGAATGTTCGCATCTCCTGTCGATCACTCGCCCGGCCCGGCATTGAACGTTCAGCGCGTAATGCTGTAATGCTGCATGAGACCATAAAAAGGGCCCGCTTTTGCGGGCCCCAATCTTGTCCACCCGCAAGGCTAAAGCCTCGCAGCGGGTGAAAACGAATTAGCTGTTGACCGAGTCCTTCAGGCCCTTGCCGGGCGTGAACTTCGGTACGTTACGGGCAGGAATATCGACCTCGGCGCCGGTGGACGGGTTACGGCCCTTGGTGGCTGCACGGTGAGAAACGGTGAAGCTGCCGAAACCAGCAAGGCGAATGTCGCCGCCCTTCTTCAGTTCGGCCTGGACAGTATCGAAAACAGCGTCGACAGCGGAAGCAGCGTCAGCCTTCGTGATACCGGCCTTCTCGGCCACTGCGGACACGAGCTCATTCTTGTTCATGTTTCCACCCCTTTCTCTGGTATGAAACAACTTATCAGTAAGCGGGGCGCAAAATAGCAATGCTCTTACCCGCCGCAACCCCAAAAGCCCTGCAAATCAAGGAAAAGCAAGCGTTGCCATGCGCTTTTCACAAAAAAAGACCGGCAAAAATGCCGGTCTTTTCGTCCATTTACGTCAATTCGACAGAATTGAGGCGAAGGGACTCAATGAGCGATGGCAGAACCCACTTCGTCGACGCCTTCGACCGTTGCGATCACAGGCGTTTCCACGGTGCCATCCCACTCGATCGGTTCGGGACGACGAACAAGCGCGTGCTTGATCACCTCGCCCATGCGCGACACGGGGATGATTTCCATGCTGTTCTTCACGTTGTCCGGAATCTCCGCCAGATCCTTGGCGTTTTCTTCCGGAATCAGCACCTTCTTGATGCCGCCGCGCAGTGCCGCGAGCAGCTTTTCCTTCAGGCCGCCGATCGGCAGCACACGGCCGCGCAACGTGATTTCACCCGTCATGGCGACGTCCTTCGAGACCGGAATGCCGGTCATGATCGAGACGATCGCGGTTGCCATGGCGACACCGGCCGACGGACCATCCTTCGGCGTCGCACCTTCCGGTAGGTGCACGTGGATGTCGCTCTTGTCGAAGCGCGGCGGCTCGATTCCGAAATCGACAGCGCGCGAGCGGACGTAAGAGGCCGCCGCCGAGATCGATTCCTTCATGACTTCCTTCAGGTTGCCAGTGACCGTCATGCGGCCCTTGCCCGGCATCATCACGCCTTCGATCGTCAGCAGCTCGCCGCCGACTTCAGTCCAGGCGAGACCCGTGACAACACCGACCTGATCGTCGCGCTCGGCTTCGCCATGGCGGAAGCGCGGCACGCCGAGATAGTCCGGGACATTCTCAGCAGTGACGGCAACCGACTTCACCTTGCCCTTGATGATCTCGGTGACCGCCTTGCGGGCGAGCTTCATCAATTCGCGCTCGAAGTTACGCACGCCGGCTTCGCGGGTGTACTGCTGGATGATGACCATCAGGGCGCCGTCGGTGACCGAAAACTCGTTCGGCTGCAACGCATGTTCCTTGATGGCCTTCGGCAGCAGGTGCCGCTTGGCGATCTCGCGCTTTTCGTCTTCGGTGTAGCCGGCGATACGGATGATCTCCATGCGGTCCATCAGGGGCGCAGGGATATTCAAGGTATTCGCTGTCGTGATGAACATCACGTCCGACAGGTCGTATTCGACTTCCAGGTAGTGATCCATGAAGGTCGAATTCTGCGCCGGGTCGAGCACCTCAAGCAGTGCCGAAGACGGATCGCCGCGATAGTCCTGGCCGAGCTTGTCGATCTCATCGAGCAAGAAGAGCGGGTTGGACTTCTTCGCCTTCTTCATCGACTGGATGACCTTGCCGGGCATCGAGCCGATATAGGTGCGGCGGTGACCGCGGATCTCGGCTTCGTCACGAACGCCGCCAAGCGCCATGCGGACATACTCACGGCCGGTCGCCTTGGCGATCGACTGGGCGAGCGAGGTCTTGCCGACACCCGGAGGGCCGACGAGGCACAGGATCGGGCCTTTGATTTTCGTCGCGCGGGCCTGGACGGCCAGATATTCGACGATGCGCTCCTTGACCTTTTCCAGGCCGAAGTGATCCGCTTCGAGGATCTTTTCGGCGTTGTTCAGGTCAGCCTTGATTTTCGACTTCTTGTGCCAGGGGATACCCAGCAGCCAGTCGAGATAGTTGCGCACCACCGTCGCTTCAGCCGACATCGGGCTCATCTGCCGCAGCTTCTTCAGCTCGGCATCGGCCTTTTCCTTGGCTTCCTTCGACAGCTTGGTCTTGGAGATGCGCTCTTCCAGTTCGGCCATCTCGTCGCGGCCTTCCTCGCCGTCGCCGAGCTCCTTCTGGATCGCCTTCATCTGCTCGTTCAGATAGTATTCGCGCTGCGTCTTCTCCATCTGGCGCTTGACGCGCGAGCGGATGCGCTTCTCGACCTGCAGAACCGAAATCTCGCCTTCCATGAAGCCGAGCGCCTTTTCCAGGCGAGCCTTCACGCTGGTGGTTTCCAGCATTTCCTGCTTTTCGGTGATCTTGATCGAAAGATGCGATGCGACGGTGTCGGCCAGCTTCGAATAATCGTCGATCTGGCTGGCGGCGCCGACCACTTCCGGCGAAATCTTCTTGTTGAGCTTCACATAGCTCTCGAATTCGGAGACGACGGAGCGGCTCAAAGCTTCGAGCTCAACCTGGTCTTCTTCCGGCTCATGCAGGACATGGCCAAGGGCTTCGTAGAAGTCTTCACGGCCGGTATATTCGTCGATCTCAGCACGCGCACGGCCTTCCACCAGCACCTTGACGGTGCCGTCGGGCAGTTTCAGCAGCTGCAGAACATTTGCAACGGTACCGACCTTGTGGATGGCATCCGGCGCGGGATCATCATCGCTGGCATTGATCTGGGTGACGAGCATGATCTGCTTGTCCGAACCCATGACCTCTTCCAGCGCGCGAATGGATTTCTCCCGTCCGACGAACAGAGGCACGATCATGTGGGGGAAGACCACGATGTCGCGCAACGGCAATACCGGATAGGCAATGCTGTCGTGTGTCGCAGACGTTTTCTTACTCATGTCATTTCCTTTCCGTCGTCCCGTTTCCGGGCTCTCTGCCGGCTGGGGGGAGTTAGCCGGCTCTCTCACTTGGTAAACAAGTGGAGCTTCACACTGCCTATTTCAAGTCACAGGAAACGCCCGCCACGAGGCAACGATCCCGCATGTCTGCAAGAAGGAACGCAACAACAAAACACCAAAGCCCGACAACTCGAACACTGCCGGCGACGCTAAGATCCGAAGAAAAAACGCCGGGCCTGCGCCCCATCCGCCTCATGCTCCAGAATCATGCCATCATGGCCGCAGCAGGGGCTCTTCACAACCGGTTTCGACGGCATTCCCATAAGCTTATCCAAGACTTTATCAGCAAACCGTGCGATTTTTCAAACAGAAAGGGGCCCGTCGATGACGAGCCCCCGATTCGTGATCACGGATGACGGATCAGGCCGTTGCGTTGGCCTTTTCCTCCTGCCGGTCGGCATAGATGTAGAGCGGACGGGCGGAGCCACGAACCACTTCCTCGGAAATGACCACTTCGCGCACGCCTTCCAGGGCGGGCAGCTCGAACATGGTGTCGAGGAGGATCTTCTCCATGATGGAGCGCAGACCGCGGGCGCCCGTCTTGCGAACGATCGCCTTACGGGCGATTTCGCGCAGAGCATCCTCGTGGAAGGTCAGTTCGACGTCTTCCATCTCGAACAGGCGCTGATACTGCTTCACCAGCGCGTTCTTCGGCTCGGACAGGATCTGGATCAGCGCGTCTTCGTCGAGGTCTTCCAGCGTCGCCAGAACGGGCAGACGGCCGATGAATTCCGGGATGAGGCCGAACTTCACCAGATCTTCCGGCTCCAGCTCGCGCAGCACTTCACCGACGCGGCGGTCATCCGGCGCCTTGACGGTCGCGCCGAAGCCGATCGAGGTCTTCTCGCCGCGGGCAGAGATGATCTTGTCGAGGCCGGCAAACGCGCCGCCGCAGATGAAGAGGATGTTGGTCGTGTCCACCTGCAGGAATTCCTGTTGGGGATGCTTGCGGCCGCCTTGCGGGGGAACCGAAGCCACCGTGCCTTCCATGATCTTCAGAAGCGCCTGCTGCACGCCCTCGCCCGAGACGTCGCGCGTGATCGACGGATTGTCCGACTTGCGGGAAATCTTGTCGACTTCGTCGATGTAGACGATACCGCGCTGTGCGCGCTCGACGTTGTAGTCGGCGGCCTGCAGCAGCTTGAGGATGATGTTTTCGACATCTTCGCCGACATAGCCAGCTTCCGTCAGCGTCGTCGCATCGGCCATGGTGAAGGGAACGTCGATGATGCGGGCGAGCGTCTGGGCAAGATAGGTCTTGCCGCAGCCGGTCGGGCCGACGAGCATGATGTTCGACTTCGCCAGCTCAACGTCACCGTTCTTCGATGCGTGAGCGAGCCGCTTGTAATGGTTGTGAACAGCCACGGAGAGGATCTTCTTCGCCTGCCGCTGGCCGATGACGTATTCGTCAAGAACCTTAATGATGTCCTGCGGGGTCGGAACACCGTCACGAGACTTCACCATCGAGGATTTGTTTTCCTCGCGGATGATGTCCATGCATAGCTCGACGCACTCGTCGCAGATGAATACGGTCGGTCCGGCAATCAACTTCCGGACTTCATGCTGGCTCTTACCGCAGAACGAACAATAAAGTGTGTTCTTTGAGTCGCCGCCGTTGCTGCCGCTGACTTTGCTCATATCACTTTCCTTCCAGCACGCCGCAAATTTCCAAATTGAAATCGCGGTCCACTCTATGCGCCCGCCGGACCTGCCCCTCGTTTGCAGATCGCGGCGCCCTTCAGGGTACTGAACGCAGGCCAGGCAACCAAACCGGAACTGCGTGGCAACGAATCCCCCTTCGAATGCCGAATGCTATGTCACAAAAACGCTACATAGCATTAATGCGTACTATTACCGCGTTCCGCTCCACATTAAACCCCTATTCGATCACAAATGGGATAGAACTGTGGCGTAGAAGTCACCGCCTAGTGGATAATCACGAGGCGGTTTCACCTTCTATTTCAGTACGCGACGTCAGCACCTTGTCGATCAGACCCCATTCCTTGGCCTCATCCGAAGACATGAAATGGTCACGATCGAGCGTCTGCTCGACCTCTTCATAGGTCCGGCCGCAATGCTTGACGTAAACTTCATTGAGACGGCGCTTCATCTTGATGATGTCGCGCGCGTGGCGCTCGATGTCCGAAGCCTGGCCCTGGAAGCCGCCCGAGGGCTGGTGAACCATGATACGGGAATTCGGCGTTGCGAAACGCATGTCCTTGTCGCCGGCGGCCAGAAGCAGCGATCCCATCGAGGCAGCCTGGCCGATGCAGAGCGTCGAAACGGCCGGCTTAATGAACTGCATCGTATCGTAGATTGCCATGCCGGCGGTCACGACGCCGCCCGGTGAATTGATATAGAGCGCAATTTCCTTTTTCGGATTTTCGGCCTCAAGGAAGAGAAGCTGTGCGCACACCAGCGTCGCCATATGGTCCTCGACCGGTCCGGTCAGGAAAATGATGCGTTCCTTCAGCAGGCGGGAATAAATATCGTAAGACCGTTCCCCGCGGTTGGTCTGCTCGACAACCATCGGCACCAGAGCCATAGCTGTATCGACTGGATTTCTCATGTGCGTCCTTTATCAAACTTGTCCCGGCGACGGAAACGCCGGGAATCGGAGTAAAAATCCTTTACTCCTACATAGAGTGTCCCTGCCCTGCACTTCAAGACGCCCGAAAGCATAACGTCAAAAAGCACTCATGCCCCACGAAGCGTTCACAAAGCATTTCTAACCACGGCTCCTCGAATTCCAAGGTGCCGTAGCGACGGACCATCCGCTACCCACTACAATTCGCGGTCGCAAGGTGAAGGAAGCATGAAGGTCTGTGCCCATCGGGCGGAGATCTCCACCACAGGCAAAATTTACCAACTCATTTAAGGAACTTGCCATCTTATTGGGCAAGGATGAGCCGATCGCGGAAATCGTCGTGCCGCTCGCGCCGACGGCCCCCAAAAAGCGGAGACGTCCGATCGTGCTGAATATGACCACAGGCCTGACCATCTGGTGCTCGGAAGCCATAACCCTGGCGACCGTTCTCCTTCTTGCCTGGAGGCATGATCGCAAATCCCCAGCCTATTTGATCTGGGCACTCGGCTTCACGGTCAGCGCTGTGGGATTCGCCTTGGTGGCTGCCCGAGGCCTCATTCCCGACATTTGGTCGATCCAGATCGGCAATGCCGTGGCCCTGCTCGGCGAGAGCGCGTGGATCGTCGGATTTCGCGTCATGGACAAGCGCAAGCTGGAATGGTCGGCATTCCTGCCGCCAGCCATCTGGATCGTCGGCGTCAGCCTTCCCTGGGTCACCGGCAATTTCGCTAATCGCGTCGTCGTCTATGACCTAGCCGGCGCAGTCGGCGCGACCTTGCTTGCCTTCGCTGTGCATCCCGGAGACGGCCGACGGGAGCCGGCACGCGGACAACTCGGCATCGTCTTCGTGGCGCTCGCCTGCTTCTGTTTCGGTTCGGCTCTCTGGATGGTGCTTGCTGCCCCTTCGCTGGACGAGGCCATGATCTATCGTGGCTACATGGCGCTTGGCTACGGGCTGCTCATCATCATCGCCATCGTTCTCAATGGCAAGCTTCTCATGGAACGCGCCGAGCGCCGTTGGCGGGCAATATCCATCACCGATACTTTGACGGGAGTTCTGAACCGGCGCGGGCTTCAGGAAAGCTACGAGATTCTCGTCGGCAAGGGGCAGCAACAACCGCAAAAGCTTGCCGCCCTGTTATTCGATCTCGACCATTTCAAGAAGATCAACGACCGCCATGGCCACCAGGCAGGCGATGCGGTTCTGGTCGAGTTTGCCCGCATCGCGCGTCAGTTCGTGCCTCGCACTGGCGCATTCGGCAGAATGGGCGGAGAGGAATTCGTCGCCTTCGTTCCGATAGACGAGCAATCGCAGGCCGAAGCGCTGGCGGAAACCATCCGCGCCGATTTCTGCCGCGTGCCGCTGCTTGCTGGTCGCTCGCTGGTGCCGGCAACCGTCAGCATCGGCGTCTCGATCATGCCCCACGATACCGTCAGCTGGGATCGATTGGTCTCTTTCGCAGACCGTGCGCTTTACGCCGCCAAACGCGCAGGCCGCAACTGCACTATCGTCTTCAATGAAATGGAGACTGCGAGGGAGCCCGACGCGGCGACCGCAGCGGATGAAGGCGAGCTTGTGCCGACGCTCGACGACCAGATCCACGCCTTGCGGCGCATGGGCACGCTCGCGAGGATGTGATCGGCTCATTCGGCACACCCATCCTATAAGCTTTCTCTTGACCAAATGGTGCGAGTGCCGAACAAGGCCGCCATTCTCAAACGAAAAGACGCGCCTGAAAGGCGCGCCTTCGCAAATTGTGCGGCAATGTCCAGCCGTATCAGCCGTAACGACCGGTGATATAGTCTTCCGTGCGCTTGACCTTCGGCGCCTGGAAGATCTGTTCGGTCGCGCCGTATTCGATCAGCTCGCCCAGATACATGAAGGCGGTGCTGTCGGAGATACGGCTTGCCTGCTGCATATTGTGCGTGACGATGACGATGGTGAAATCGCCCTTCAGCTGCGACACCAGTTCCTCGACCTTGGCGGTCGAGATCGGGTCAAGAGCCGAGGTGGGCTCGTCGAGCAGGAGGACTTCGGGACGAATGGCGATGGCGCGGGCGATACAGAGGCGCTGCTGCTGGCCACCGGAAAGGCCAAGTCCGCTCTGGTGCAGCTTGTCCTTGACTTCGCTCCACAGTGCCGTTTCCGTCAGCGCCGCCTCGACGCGGGCGTCCATTTCCGCCTTGGAGATCTTCTCATAGAGGCGGATGCCGAAAGCGACGTTCTCGTAGATGGACATCGGGAACGGCGTCGGCTTCTGGAACACCATGCCGACCTTGGCGCGCAGATCGTTGAGATCGACGTCCTTGGTGAGGATGTTGCGGCCATCCAGCAGAATTTCGCCAGCCACGGTCTGACCGGGGTAAAGATCATACATGCGGTTGAAGGTGCGCAGCAGCGTGGACTTGCCGCAACCCGAAGGGCCGATGAAGGCGGTGACCGCGTTCTTGCGGATATTCATATTCACACTCTTCAGAACGCGATGGCCGTTCTGATAGGTGAAATCGAGGTTCTTCACCTCGAGCTTCGCGAGCGCACCGAGATCCGACTGGGAAGCGGCGTCCTTCCCCTGTTGTGCGTTGACGCTCTGAAATTTGCTGTCGCTCATGTTCATGGTCTCATTCCTATCGTTCGACGGCTGCGTCATTGACGGCGCCCACTCAAGACACGGGCAAGGATGTTCAGGGCAAGGATGGCGACGGTGATGATCAGCGCACCGGCCCAGGCCAGTTGTTTGAGATCCTCGCCAGCATCGGCGGCAAGCGTGTTGATGGCAACCGGCAGCGTGGCGATCGGACCGGTCAGGCCCGTATTCATGAATTTGCTATAGCCGGCAGTGAAGAGAAGCGGTGCGGTTTCGCCGCTGATGCGGGCGATGGCCAGCAGAATGCCGGTGAGAATACCGGTCCAGGCGGAACGGTAGATCACCATCATCATGGACTTCCAGCGCGGCGCACCGAGCGCGGCAGTCGCCTCGCGAAGCGCATTCGGCACCAGTAACAGCATGTCCTGCGTCGTCCGGTTGACAACCGGAAGAGCGATCAGCGCCAGCGCTAGAATGCCCGCGATGGCGGAATTGCCGTGCATGGGCACGACCACGGCGCCGTAGACGAACACGCCGACGATGATCGAGGGTGCTGACAGCAGAATGTCGTTGATGAATTTGGCGACCTCGGCAAGCTTGGTGCCGTTGGCATATTCCACCAGGTAGGTACCGGCTAGAATGCCGATCGGCGCTGCGATCAGAATGGCACAGCCGGTGACCAGCACCGTGCCGTAGATTGCGTTTATCAGACCGCCGCGCGAGCCCTGAGCCGGGATCGACATGGTGAACACGTCGAGGCTGAGCGCCGATACACCGCGATAAACCAGGCTGACAAGGATCACGCTGAGAAAGAATATGCCGAGAATGGCCGCGAGGAAGGACAGGGCCATCATCACCTTGTTCTTCGTATAACGCCTCGACACGAGATTCTGACGAACTGCATTTTCCATGGTTTTTTCCTCAGAGCGAGTCGCCGCGGCCGATCATCCATCTCGCCACTGCAAGCACGCAGAAGGAAAGGACGAACAGGAGCAGGCCGAGCGCGATCAGGCTCGACAATTGCAGACCGTCGGCATCGCCGAAGTTGTTCGCGATCTGGGCGGAAATGGTCGTGGACGGCGAAATGATCGACGATTGCAGACGGCTTACCGAGCCGACGACGAAGGTCACAGCCATGGTTTCGCCAAGCGCGCGGCCAAGGCCAAGCATGATGCCTCCGACGAGGCCACGGCGTGTATAAGGGATCAGGATGTGGCGGGCCACTTCCCATGTCGTCATGCCCATGCCGTAGGCGGATTCGCGCAGCATCGGCGGCACGGTGCTGAACACGTCGCGGGAGATTGCGGTGATGAACGGCAGGATCATGACGGCGAGCACGAGGCTTGCCGTCAGCAGGCCGACGCCCGGGGCCGGCGGCTGGAACAGCAGACCGATCACCGGCACCTGGCCGACCGTAGAGATAAGGAATGGCAATATATAGTTCTGCATGAGCGGCACGAGAATGAACAGGCCGACGATGCCGTAGATAATGGAGGGAACGCCTGCCAGAAGCTCGATGGCCGTACTGATTGGACGGCGCAGGCTGCCGGGGCAAAGTTCCGTCAGGAATATGGCGATGCCGATGCCGAGGGGAACGGCAATCAGCATGGCGATGAACGAACTTACAAGCGTACCGACCACGGCGGGCACGGCGCCATAAATATCAGCCGGCGCGCTCCACTTGGTGCCCCAGAGAAACGACAAGCCAAAGGTCTGAAATGTGGGCAAGGCATCGATGACAAGAACCACGAGGATTGCCAGCAGCAGAAGCACGACAAGAACAGCCGAGCCAAGCGTCATCAAATAGAAAATCCGATCCTGGATTCGGAATTTTCTGGTCGCGGCGGAGGTATTCACAGCCTGGAAGCCCGCCATTTGAGTCGCGTCAGCCATCGATTTCCCCTTGTCCTGTCACGAAAGGCGGACAGGGAAATACCCTGCCCGCCGCAACTTTCTCGCCTAGCACAAATTACTTCGTGCCAAAGTCCGTCTTCCAAGACTTCTCAACGATCTCGACAACATTGTCCGGGACCGCGAGATAAGACAGGGCGGTCGCGTCCTTCTGGCCATGCTCATAGGACCACTTGAAGAACTTCAGTGCCTCTTCGTTCTTAGCAGCATCGGCCGGCTTCTTATAGAGCAGAACCCAGGTCGAGGCAGCAATCGGCCAGCTCTTTTCGCCCGGCTGATTGGTGATGATCAGGTTGAAGTTCTTGGCCTTGGCCCAGTCGGCGTTGGAAGCGGCAGCCTTGAAGGTTTCCAGGCTCGGCTCGATAACCTTGCCGGCAGCATTCTTCATCTTCGCGAAACCGATGTGGTTGGCGACGACGTAGGAATATTCAACGTAGGAGATCGAACCAGCCGTCTGGTTGACGGTCGTGGAAACGCCTTCCGAACCCTTGGCGCCGAAACCGACCGGCCATTCAACAGCCGTGTTCGAGCCAACCTTTTCCTTCCACTCCGGCGAAACCTTCGACAGGTAGTCGGTGAAGTTGAAGGTCGTGCCCGAGCTGTCGGCGCGGTAAACGACCGAGATCGGCGTGGACGGCAGCTTTACATCGGGGTTGAGAGCCTTGATGGCTGCATCGTCCCACTTGGCGATCTTGCCAAGGAAGATGTCAGCCAGCGTCTTGCCGTCGAGAACGAGTTCGCCCGGCTTTACGCCTTCGACATTATAGGAAACGACGATGCCGCCGGAGATCATCGGGAACTGGGCAATGCCGTTCTTCTCGAGGTCGGCGTCGCTCATGGGCTTGTCCGAAGCGCCGAATACGATGGTCTTGTCGAGAAGCTGCTTGATGCCGGCGCCCGAACCAACCGACTGATAGTTGACGACATTGTTCGTCGCAGCCTTGTAGCCTTCAGCCCACTTGGACAGAACCGGTGCGATGAAGCTCGAGCCGGCGCCCGTGATGTCGGCAGCGGAGGCCGAAGCGGACATAGCCGCGATGAGGCCTGCAGTCAGGCAAAGCGAACGGAGTTTCAGGTTAAGCATAGTAGACTCACTTCCTCAAGTGAATGAAAGGATGGCGAGCAGAAGATCGGCGCGAGGTCCCCATGGTAAACGAACCTCCCCGCCTGAAATCTCCCGGCGACAGACTTGGCTCTAAAGACGCATTGTTTCAGTTTGATGACAGTTTAATGAAGCGGCAGTGACACAACCTGCGGCAATCATCACGGCCATCGCGGAACGGCAGGAAATGAAGCGCGCCAAAGGGCGCATGAACGCGAACTTCATGTTCTAATTCAAGAGCATCGTCAAAGACGGATCACATAATCCTTGCGAGTCGTTTCAATCACTTCCCAGGTCCCCTTGAAGCCCGGCTTCAAGATAAGGCGGTCGCCCGCACGCAGATGAAAGGCCTCGCCATCGTCTGACGTTACAACGGAGTAGCCGGAGAGGATATGGAAGTATTCCCACTCGTCATAGACGACCTTCCATTTGCCAGGCGTCGCCTCCCATATGCCGACGTAAAGGCCGCCATCGGCCTCTTCAACATTCCATGTGCGAAAGATTGGGGCTCCCGAAACGAGGCGATCAGCTGCGGGCGCGCCCGTTTCCGGTTCGATGTCGCTGATGTCCACTGCCAGATAGGTCGTCACAAATGTCTCCTGTCGATTGCCTTATGTGGCTCTCCGCGAACCCAATAAAACGCGAACCCGAAAAGCATATCATCCTGACCTGCCGCCCCATGCCAAGCTCCCACCTTTCAGGGAAACGTCAGAAAACAATGCC
>NZ_BLAJ01000006.1 GCF_009176305.1 Martinezella dioscoreae
AGGATGTCATCACAGAGATTGCCGCGTTCCTGATGCCACATGCCATTGCCGCCGTGAGGCTGCGCAATTGAGCATTTTGCTCACAATCGTCCGGTTATGGACCAGCGACAAATCGACTTCGCTGACGAAGTAAACAAAGGGCTCACAGGTTCGTATCCCTTCACATCAACGGACTGGATTTTGTCGAACATGAGTCGATCTTTGAAAAGTGGCATTTAAGCCAGGCGAGGGGATGGCCACTTTGCTCCTTCCCTCCGCAACCTAATGTTCAGTCGATAAATTCAACCACTACGCCCGGCTTAACCATCCCTGCGAGCTCTTCCACATCCCAGTTGGTCAGGCGGACGCAACCGTGAGAGTCGACCTTGCCGATAAGTTCCGGATCCGGCGTTCCGTGAATCCCATAAGTTGGTTCCGTCAAATCAATCCAGACGGTGCCGACGGGATTATTCGGCCCGCTCGGCAGCTTTAATATCTTCTTATTGTGACCCTGCTGAAAGTTGATCGTCGGGTTGTAGATGTATGTCGGCAATCGCGCGACACCTTTGACCTTGTGCTTGCCGGAGGGAGAAGGTGTCTCCTCGCTGCCGATCGTAGCAGGGTAGACTGCCAATAACGACCCATCTTCTGCAAATGCGAATACCTGTCCCGATTGCCTATGGACCTCGATTCGTTTCACTACACCGCTCTTTCCAGCGCCGGTTGCTGCGACCGAGATCGTTTCACCGGGAGTGAAGGAGGCGGTCGGATTGAGCGCCTTGAGGAGGGCAATACTCATATGGAAACGTTCGGCTAGTTTCTCGGCGATGCTGGTATAACCAAGATGATCCATCTTTGCCTGCAAGGCATAGTCCTTGGGAATCTTCGGTACCAGGTCCTTCCCGTCGTCTGCGGTTATGGAATAACTCTGAACGACCGGGCCTTGCTCTTCGAGCCGCCCGAGCACGGCCGTATCGGGCTTATTGCCAGCTGGAAGTCCCTGCAATGCGTTAAATCCCGCAATTGCCTTGTTGAGGTTGTCCCCGCCAAAACCGTCGATCGCGCCCGGTGAAGCGCCAGTTCGATCTAGCAGAATTTGAAGTTTTACGATTGCCGCATCAGGATTGGTCGGTTTGGGGCTTGGTGCTTCGATGTGCACGGACGAAATGGAAGCGGCATTCACATCTTGTGCGGTTATGGTGGCGGCGACAGCCGGATACCATGATGTCAAAATAATCCAGATCGCAAGGTAACAGCGCGCGGTGGCCATAGGCAGAAAATCGCGATAGGCGCCAATTGGTTCCATCCGAATGGGCGGAATACTTATCTCGGGGCGAGGGCTGGGCGCTCACACATGTTGAGAAATGTGGTCCAAACGGGAATCTTCTGGGAGGTGCTCAAATGCCGTCGTCTGTGTGGTGACGTGCTTGGCAATTGCGGTGCGTGTTGTGCGATCGCGAAACTGGCGGCGGCTTTATCCATTGAGAAGCAGCCGTCATACGTCCGCAGAATAGGGCCGGAGTTGTTGCTCCGGCCATCATGGTTCAGCTTGGGTTCGCTTAGGAAAAATAATGACGATATTGATGGCTAGCGCCTCTCATTCGCGAGTGCGAATGATCGTTTTCCCTGTCCGCCGTCCGGTGG
Source organism: Martinezella dioscoreae (assembly GCF_009176305.1). Classification (GTDB taxonomy): domain Bacteria; phylum Pseudomonadota; class Alphaproteobacteria; order Rhizobiales; family Rhizobiaceae; genus Rhizobium; species Rhizobium dioscoreae. Next base: position 1,624 of record NZ_BLAJ01000006.1, read on the forward strand.
GAGTGAATGCAGCGACCGCATTATCCAAGGTCGAGATGTAGCCGATGTTCGTCCGAAGGCGTTCGTCACGTACCCGCTGAACAACCTCATTAAGTTGAGCGCGATCGGATTCCACGACGAAGTCAATTGCCCGGCCATCGACGGGTCGCGCTTCAACCGGGCCAACTACGGAAACGAGCGTACCTCCGGGTCGTACCAGACCTGCGGAGCGCTTCTGGATCTCGCCGCCGATCATGTCAAGCACGAGATCGACGCTCCCGATTTCCTCGAGCGTATCATTTGCCAGATCGACGAACTCGTTCGCGCCAAACTCCACCGACTTCTGCCGGTCGGCGGCACGTCCGGTGGCAATGACGTAGGCTCCGAACTCGCGCGCAAGCTGCGTCGCGATCGAACCGACCGCACCGGCGGCGCCATGAACAAGGACGCTCTGGCCTGCTTGGAGGCGGCCATGTTGCAACAGTCCTTGCCAGGCGGTCAGGCCGGAGATCGGCAGGCTGGCAGCCACTGTGAACTCCACGTCGCCGGGAAGTGGTACGAGGTTGCGAGCCTCTACGGCGACATATTCCGCCAGGGTGCCGTCGCGGTACCAGTCCGTCAGGCCGAACACGCGCTGTCCCAAAGAAAGGCCGGTCGTACCATAACCGAGAGCGGTAACCACACCGGCGAACTCATGGCCCGGGATCGATGGCGTTCGTTTTTGGCCGATGCGATCGGTCCAGGTGGAGGGCCAGCTCAGTTCGGTCGGCACGAAGCCCGACGCGTGAACCTCGACGATGACGTCGTTTATCGCCGCCTGCGGCTGCGGGTGCTCCGCCAATGACATGCCGGCCGCGCCGGCGGCTTCGTCGGTTGCTATGATGGCTTTCATCGATTTGTCTCCTTCGATGCTTTGATGATTTGAGGTGATACAGCGCGGAAGACCACTTCGATCTTCCTTGGGTGCCGTGGGTAGATGTCTTTGGGTCCGGTGTCGGCTCGTGAGAGGAACGATTGCAGATGACGGGCTAGTCAGCGTGGGAGCGGCGGACGCTTCATCGCCAGAAGCTCTGTCACATCCTGCAGCTCATCTTTGGACAAGACTGGAAGCGTTAGCCATTTCCCGTCGATGTAGGTCTTCGCGTCATCGTAGGCTCTGACCAATCGCGGGCGCCAGAAATAACGCCGCTCCTCGAACTTCTCGCGTTCGGCTCCGCCCATCACGACGATGGCGGAGAACCGCTGATATTCCGGCACCAAAGTAGTAAGCGCCCTAGTCTTCTTGAAGCGCAAGGACCAACCGCGCTTCTTTCCGCCGTAAAGCCAGTCGGGTGCGAATACTCCGGGATAGGATGCATCGATCCAGGTCCGCAGTTCGCTCCATTGACCGTATGCCTCTGAGCCCAGCCATTCGCGGATGGCGCGGTCATCGGGCGGTGTCGAATTGCCGGTGATCCTGTCACCGATCTTGGGAAGCGTAGACGTAGATAAGATCATCTGAAGCCTCATGTTGATTGGCCGGCGGCGTCGGATGGTTGATGAACAAACGTTGGAAGCTGTCGGTCCCTCAGTGTGCGCTTGGCGATGCGTGCCTGGGCAAGGCGAGGTCGGCATGGTTCCAGCCGACGCTCGCGACCATTGCGGGTTGATCCTGGATTTCGGTCAGGCGCTTCACGGCGGTGACGTCGAGAGCTGCAAGCGTCTTGTCTCTCGTCTCTGCCGCCTGCTCCCAGTTAAGGAAGGCCGTTCCTTGAAGCGGGAAAAACTGCTGGCTCTTCAGCCCGATCGAGCTAAGCGCAATCGACAGGTAGGGGGTCAGAAAATCCGGTTGGTTGGCGCGCTCGCCGGTGAAGAAGCCGCCGGAAGCCACGCCGATAAGGACCGGACGGTCCCGAAGCATTCCGACCTTCCCGACCGACGTCGATTTTATTGTACGGCCTACACGCAAGATCTGGTCGACCCAGGCCTTCAGGACCGAGGGAATGGTCAGATTGTGCATCGGCGTTCCTATGACGACCACATCCGCCGCTTCGACTTCCCGCACAAGCTGTTCGGAAAGATCGAGCGACCCGGCCGGCGGGGCCGCCAAAGTGGCCGGTGACGCCAGTGCAGCGGCATAAAGGGCCGCGGTCTGAGGTAGGGGATCAGTGCCGAGGTCACGTCGGATGATGTCCGCGCCAGGTGCAACCTCAAGAAGCCTTTTAACGATCGCCGCCGAAAGCTGACGGCTATGGGATTGTTGGCGCGGACTGTTGTCGATGTGGAGAATGTTCATGGGGTTGATCCTACAGATTCATGAGACTAGGAGAGATGGGACTCAGATCGCGCCGGCCGGGGCAACGGCAGGAAAGTCCTTGTCCGGATCGAAGACGTTGTTGAACAGGTTCGTCAGGGTGTACATTGCGACCAGAGCAACGATCTCGATGATGTTCGCTTCGGTGAATTCGGCATCGCGAACAGCCTTCAGATCCGCGTCACTGACTTTCCCGCGGGTCTCGATAACCTTTCGCGCGAATTGCACCGCCGCATCCCGCTTCGAGTCGGTCGCATGGCCCTTGCGAGCGAGAATGATCTCTTCGGCTGGCAGCTTGGCCATATGTTCGGCAGTGAAGCTGTGAACCGTCAGGCAGTAATTGCAGCCATTCACTTCGGAGACGGCAAGGCCGATGCTGTCTCGAGTCCTCACGTCAAGCACCTTGCTGAGCGACCCGAGTAGGGCAGCCCATGCGTTGAAGGCGATCGGGCTTTGAGCAAAGGCCGCCATCATGTTTGGGGTGAACCCGATGTTTCTTTTGAAAGCATCGAGGGTCTCTTTGGATGCAGCCGGCACCTGTTCCGGCGTCAGAACGGTCGTTCTGGTCATGGTCGTCTCCATAAATGTTGATTGAGTTGCGGGTTATGCGAAGGACAGGACGTCGGCTACGGGCAGGCGTGGCTTCTGCGGCCAGTTGCCGGACCGCTCGGGTCCGACGGTCAAGAGCATGACCGGGATTTCATCTTCGGCGAGGCCAAATTCGCGATGCACCGCTTCCGCGTCGAAGCCGATCATCGGCGTGGAACCGAGGCCGAGCGAGCGCGCCGCGTAGATGATCGCAGCCGTACCGAAGGTCGCGGAGCGCACCGCTTCGTCCCGCTGCCGTTGGGGTTGGTTGTCATAGAGGCCGCGGGCGGGCGCCTCCCATTCCGGCACCAGGTGGGCCGGCATGATGCCGGCTTCCACGACCGGCGCCAGACGGGCAGGCACGGCGCTGGCATCGGCCAATTGGCCGACGATAACGAAGGTAACCGCGGCATCGAGGATCGCGGGCTGCTTCCAGGCGATCGGATGGAGCCGAGCCTTGGCGTCAGGTGTGCGGACCGCGATAAACCGCCAGTTCTGAAGGTGAAAGGAGGTCGGCGCCGACGTGCCGATGCGCACCAGATCTCGGATCTGATCGTCGCTCAGTGTGGCGGTGGAGTCGTAATATTTAGCGGCGCTGCGGCTGAGGATGGCTTCGATGACCGCATTCGTCGGTACCGCTTCGGAGGCTATGTTGTTGATGTAGTTCATCGGGTGGCTCCCTCATCAAGTGATTACGGAGCCGATTTTACGACCGCATGTGATATTATCGAGATTGAATTGCCTCAATATGATGCTTAAAAGGATCAAACCTCAGGCCGGCGCTAACTCGCACTTTTCCCGCCGGTCTGCGCGAGCCTGCGCCATTCCCCTGGCGTCATTCCCATTTTCTCGGCGAATACGCGCCGGAATGCCGAAACAGATTGATAGCCGACCGTTTCGGCGATTGTCTCAGTACTGATCGCTGGCTTCTTGAGCTCGTTGGCAGCCAAACTCATGCGCAAATCGGTCAACAGGTCGAGGGCGGAGCAACCGAGCCTGTCCCGGAAGTGTCGCATGAACGTTGCGCGAGACATGCCACACAGCTCTGCCAGATCAGGTAGTTTCCAGGGCTTGGCGGGATCAGCGAGCATGGCGCTGATTGCCGGCGCCAAGCGCGGGTGGCCGGCCAGTGCCAGCAGACCCTCACGAGCTGTTGCTGATTGGCTGGCTGCACGCAACACCAACGTAAAAAGAGCCGAAGACAGTGCATTGAGAACAGCGCGTCCTCCGGGTCGATCGCCGGCCGCTTCCATTCGCATCAACCCCACCAGATTAGAGAGTTGGCCAGTTGCGGACGCGACACCCTCTTCTCCTGGGGCATCCATGGTCCGTGCCACCAGATCGAGGGGCAGGTAGTTGCGGACCAATCGATCGTGAGGAGGCGAAATGAAAAATCGGCCACACAACAGATCTAGTTGTTCGCCGTCGCTGTCGTTCTCGCTCAGCATCCACCCGGCAGTACTCTGCCGCTGCTGCGTAGGAGCGGGCGTCTGCCCGCTGCCATCGTGCAGCACATGCGCCGCACCGTGCGGTAACAGCACGATATCGCCGCTCGTCAACTCCCGCCGGGTTCTTGCCTCCGGATCCTCAAAGATCGCTCGGCCCCTGACGACGACGTGGTAGGGAATTTCGTTCGGCGCAGCCCGGTTCCACATAATGCGCCAGGGAGCGCCATAGGCGCAGCGCACCTCGAGCTGGCCGGTGACCGTGATGATTTGAAGCAGTTGGCTCAACCAATCGAGTTCAGACATAGGATCTCGTCAACGTGAAGGGTGCCGGCATCCTATTCTATCTGCACCAAGGCTCAATGCACCGCCTGCAAGGCAACATGGCGGGCAAAGTGTAAGCCGAGCTCAAGCTCATGCGCCAAAATGAAATCAAATACTTCGGCATCTGGAACCAAGTAGGGCGTTGTGGTTCAGATCCCTTCAAGAGCTTGAGACATTGGACCGGAGCGCGATGCCTATCGAAGGAGCTATCCTAGCAGTTCTTCATCATCTGCGGCTTTGCGTTATTTGCAACAGCAACGAATCCGGCCCAACGATCGCATCGAACTCGACGCGCTGGATGCAATCGCTGTACTCGTTGACCGCGGGATTGGTGTTTCGCTCGTCCCGGATCGGGTGCTGCCTTGGCCGGGAGGCTTGTCGATCGTAAGACACCGCCTCCCTGATCCGGCTCCCGAACGAGTGCTTGGACTGCTCTGGTCGCAGGCCCCGGCACACGCGCGGCTCATTCAGGCTGTAGAGCGTGAAGCCATCCTGACGCTCGGTGGTGCGGAAGCGACGAACTCTGCAGGTCCTTAGCGCAAAAAAACATGGCGATAGAGCGACCAAACCTTGCAGGTACTCTCAGCTCCTAGTTCCGACCTGCTCCTTGTTTTGCAAAGATGCCGATCGTCGCCGCGATGATCCCTGATGCCGCCGCAATGGCCATCGCCCAGCGCGGGCTTTCATGATCGGCCACCCAGCCGACGATGGGCGCTCCGATCGGCGTGCCACCGAGTGCGATGCCGACGCGCAGCGCCATCACCCGCCCGCGCATCGTAGCCTCAGTCGAAAGCTGCATCAGGCTGTTGGTGGCGTTGGTGAAGGAGAGCGCGGCGACGCCGATGACGACAAGCGCCACCGCGAAGAGCCAGTAGCAGGGCGCAAGCGCCGCCAACGCGCAGCCGAGGCCAAATACCGTGGCGCTTACGATCAGATTGCGGAATTCGATGCGGTCGCGGCCGGCATTCAGGAATGCCCCCGTAATCGTCCCGACCGCCATAATAGACGACAACAGCCCGTAGCCGGTGGCATCGGCATGGAAGATGCGCACGCCCATTGTCGAGACGAAGATCGGAAAATTCAGGCCGAAGGTGCCGATGAAGAACAGCATGAACAGGATCGCCACGAGATCGGGGCGGCCCCGGACATAGCGCAGGCCCTCGACAAAGCGGCCCTTGCCACGTGGCGCCCGTCTGTTCGGCCGCAGCTCCGACCGCCGCAGCAGCGTCAGAGAAATCAGGACGGCCAGGAAGGATACGCCATTGACGAGAAAGCCCCATCCGGTCCCGATAGTGGCGATCGCGACACCCGACACGCCCGGACCGATCATCCGCGCGAGATTGAACGACATGGAGTTCAGCGCCACCGCATTCGGCAGATCGTCGTCGCCGACCAGCTCCGCGACGAAGGTTTGGCGGACCGGCGCGTCGAGCGCGGCCACGCTGCCAAACAGGAAGGCGAACACATAGACGTGCCAGAGCTGCGCGAGGCCCGTGGCGGTGAGAATACCGAGCGCCAGCGCGAGCGCGCCCATCGTCGCCTGCGTCGCCATCAGGAGCTTACGCTGGTTCAGACTGTCGGCGGCAAGACCCGACCAGGGAAGCAGCAGAAACTGCGGTGCAAACTGCAGAGCCATGACGATACCGACAGCCGAGCCGTTATGTCGCGTCAGTTCGGCGAAGACGAGCCAGTCCTGTGCGGTTCGCTGGACCCAGGTGCCGATATTCGACACGAGCGCCCCCGCCGCCCAGAGCCGGAAATTGTAGTGTCGGAGCGACCGGAAGGTCCGCAGCATCATTGCCGTTCCGGCGCGTTCCCGCCATGGAACCGGCCGAAGTGACGCGCGCAAAACAGCGCGATGGCGAAAGCCCCGAGGCCTGCAGATAAGACATCCGTGGCGCCATCCCAATTCACGCTGCCGAAACGGATGAGAAGCAGATAGGCCAGTACCAGATTGGCGAAGCCCCATAGGACATTGACGGTCGACGATGACAGGCCTTCACCGGGTGGCCTGGCGAAGGGCGATTGAAAGGGCCGGCCGAGAACGCCGCTGACGAGGTGCGGAATTGCATTCATCAGAAATGCACCGCCGGCAAGCAGCGAGAGAGTGTGGAGGAAGGTCATCCTTAAGCGTTCCGCTTTGCGAGTTCGGTCATGATCTCTTCCGTCGTGGCGGTTTCGCCGAGCCGGGGAAAGACGTTCTTGATGCTGTAGGCATGGGCCTCGGGCCGGGTATCGGTCATGGCGTCGATCGCGAGCGCGACATTGTACCCGGCCTCGAAGGCCTGCCGCGCGCTCGCCTCGACACCGGTACCGGTTGCGACGCCAATGACCACCACCTGAGTTACGCCGAGGCATTTGAGACGGGCGTCGAGGTCGGTCGTTGCGAAGGCGCCCCAGCTGTATTTCGTCACGACGATATCGCCGGGCTGCTGGTCGAGATCAGGAATGAAGTCCGCAAAGCCGTCCGGCAGCGGTCCGATGTGGCGTCTGGGCTGCTCCGCGCGCCCGGGCGCGGTGCCGGCAACCTTAACGAAGACGACGGGCAGATCGTGCTGCCGGAACGCGCGGATGAGCGCGACGGCGCGTTCGATGACGGGAGCGATCGGCTCGATGAAGGCCGCGCTCATGATCCCTTTCTGGAGGTCGACCACAATTAGGGCGGTCTGTTGATCCAATGCGGTCAGGGCCATGGGATATCCTAAGGTGTGAGGAAGGAAAGGACGGTCTAATCCTGCTCGACTAGTCGCTGCAGCAGGCCGATGGCGGCCAGCACTTGGCTTTGCTCTCCCGGCGAAAGCCTGGCTTCGATGGTGCGGCTGAGCCAGTCCTGGCGGGCGGCGCGGCCTTCCTGGATCAGGCGGCGGCATCGCTCCGTCAGCGAGAGAATGGTTTGCCGGCCGTCAGAGGGGTCGGGCATTCCCGAGACGAGGCCCATCGCATCCAGCGCCGATAGGAGCGTGCCCATCGATTGCGGGCGCATGCCTTCGGCGCGCGCCAGCGCCGAGGTGGTCATCGGGCCTTCTTTTTCCAGTCGGACGAGCGCCGACGCCTGACTTGGCGTCAGGTCGCCGGCGTGGCCCTGCTCGCGCAGCTTGCGCTTCAGCTTGCTTGCGAAGCCTCTGAGCTCTTCGGCAACTGTGGAGGCGAGGGGTGATTTGTCGGCGTTCTCGATCATGGCAGCATCTCTACTATATATGAAGGTAAACTGTAAAGATTAACTCCATACATCATCGCGCCACGAAATACGCCCCCTATTTCCTGACGATGTTCTCAATCGTCCGCTATGCCCGCGGCCAGAGCATCCTATGCCAGGGGTGGGGATCGGCCGCCAATTCCGCCGTCTGCTATATCCTCGGCATCACCTCCATCGATCCTGAGGCCAACAATCTGCTCTTCGAACGCTTCGTTTCCCAGGAGCGCGACGAGCCACCCGACATCGATGTCGATTTCGAGCACGAGCGGTGCGAGGAGGTGATCCAATGGATCTACAGGACCTACGGCCATGACAAGGCCGCCCTGTGAGCGACCGTCACGCGCCAAGGGCGCAATTCGAGATGTTGGCAAGGCGCTCGGCTGGTCGGAGCACGTGATCGAGACGCTATCGGCGGGCATGTGGTCGTGGCCGAAGGAACTAGTGACCGAGCGTAGCCTACGTGAGCTCAATCTCAATCCAGAGGATCGCAGGCTTGCCTTGACCTTGAAGCTGGCCCAGCAGCTGATGGGCGCTCCACGCCATCTCGGCCAGCATCCCGGCGGTTTCGTGCTCACACATGATCGTCTCGGCGATCTCGTGCCGATCGGGCCCGCCACCATGGCTGACCGGCAAGTGATCATGATGAGATCTTCAGGGTGCCGGCCGGCCGCGGCGACGAGTTCGCGCATGGGTCCCTGTCCGAAATGGTGTGGCATTCGCGCATGTTTCCCCACAAAGTAGAAAAACCGACTTGGCAAAGTCGAATTAGTCCGATACAAACTCTCCATCGCTGCACATCAAACAGAGGAGGCGTTGCATGACACCAGCATCCATCGAAACGCTTCCGTCCGGAATGAACCGAAATTAGATCATTCCCATTTGTGGCCCGCAGTGGGCACGCATGAAGCGGTTTTTGTTTCCTTCACAGTTCGATTGATTTGCCGAGGTCGGCTCGTTTCCGTTCCGGCAATGTCCGTTAACTCTCGATTTTTGGGGCCGACCGCCGAAATGTGCGGTCGGACTGGTTAAGATGACTCGCAAGAAGCTCGACTTCCGCGCCGATGCTTATCGCAATGTGCTCGGCTTTGTTTTTCGTCAGTGGACCCATCGTCCCGCTTTGGTGGGCACCATCATCCTGCTGGTAATTGTCAGTACGCTAGCCGAAGTTCTGGTGCCGGTGTTTTCAGGCCAGATCGTCGATGCGATTGCCAGCGGCAGTGCGGCGGCCGATGCCATCCGCGCCTTCGTTGTCGTCGTCACCCTTGGCTTGACCAGCGTTACGCTGCGCTGGTTTATCTTCGACGGGATCATCCGTCTGACGCTGCGCATCATGGCCGACGTGGTCAATAACGGCTTCCACAAGGTGCAGCGCTTCTCGACCGATTGGCATGCCAATAGTTTCGCCGGCTCGACGGTGCGCAAGATCACTCGTGGCATGTGGGCGCTCGACTCGCTCAATGACCTGTTGCTGATAGCCTTACTACCCTCGATCGTCATGCTCGTGGGCGCCAGCGTCGTGCTCGGTAGTTATTGGCCGGTCATGGGGCTGATCGTGGCTGCGGGATCGCTGATCTATATCGGCGTGACCATCTTGCTTTCGACCGGATACGTGTCGCCATCGGCGAAGCTTGCTAACGCATGGGATACCAAGCTGGGCGGCGCACTGGCGGATGCCATCAGCTGCAACTCGGTCGTGAAGGCTTTTGGCGCCGAAAACCGCGAAGAGGAACGCTTGCGCCAGGTGCTGCTCAAATGGGACAGTCGAACACGGCGGACATGGAAGCGCGGGACACTGAACGGCACGATCCAGGGTTTCATGATGGTCTCCATGCAGGCCGGCATTCTTGGCACTGGCCTTGTCATGTGGCGGCAGGGACTGGCGACGCCGGGGGACATCACATTCGTGCTAGCGATGTTTTTCATCCTGCAGGGTTACCTGCGCTCGGTCGGACAGGACATTCGAAACCTGCAGCGCGCCGTCAACGATATGGAAGAACTTGTCCTGCTCGACAAAACGCCGCTGGGCATTGAGGATAAGCCAAACGCGAAGGCGATCAAGATCGATAGGGGCGAAGTCCTGTTCGATCGCGTCACCTTCCAGTACGGGGCGCATCCTGCACCGCTCTATGAGGATTTCTCGGTGACGATCAAACCGGGCGAGCGTGTCGGATTGGTCGGCCATTCCGGCTCGGGCAAGACGACCTTTGTCAAGCTCATCCAGCGCCTCCATGACGTTAAGGCGGGGTCGATCCGCATTGACGGCCAGGATATCGCCCATGTCACTCAGTCCAGCCTGCGCAGCCAGATTGCCATCGTGCAACAGGAGCCGATCCTGTTTCATCGCACGCTTGCCGAAAATATCGCCTACGGCCGACCGAACGCGTCACGGCGCGAGATCGAGAATGCAGCGAAGCAGGCCAGTGCCCATAGGTTTATCATGGACCTGCCAAAGGGCTATGAGACATTGGTGGGCGAGCGCGGCGTCAAATTGTCGGGCGGCGAGCGTCAACGTGTCGCCATCGCCAGGGCATTTCTGGCTGATGCGCCGGTGCTGATCCTGGACGAGGCGACCTCGAGCCTCGACAGCGAGAGCGAGGTGCAGATCCAGCAGGCAATGGAACGCCTTATGGAAGGTCGCACGACGCTGGTGATCGCGCACCGACTTTCGACGGTACGAGCTTTGGATCGACTTTTGGTCTTCGACAAGGGAAAGATCGTGGAAGAGGGTGACCATCAGGCGCTCATTCGCCTCAATAACGGCATTTACCGCCGGCTGTTCGAGCGTCAGGCGCTGGAGTTGACCAAGGGCCTCGTGGCCTGAGGCAAACTCTTGAAGTGACAATCCTCTCTTACAATATGATCCTGGGAGAGGTCCTTGGCATGGAAAGGAGGAAGAAGATGCCACTCAACGATATTCCGTGGACCCGTCCGGTGACGATCAGGCTCCAATGCGGGCTGGAGCGCACCTTTACAGGCGTCTATGACGCTCTGGACTTTCTGGAAAATGAATGGCCGCTGCGGCATGGCGAGCGCCACGAACGTGCGGTGAAGACCTGCCGCGGCGCGCTCAATCGGGTTGTGCCTGCTGTCATAGCAAGAGAGGCGTTCCTGACCGCCTGTCTCGAAGCGGGAATGCCTGTGGTCCTGGCGCCGTCGAAGATAGCGCCGAAAACGCAGCCTATGCGACCGGCCGGCGCGCTATCCTTATAGTCTGCTGGCTTTTGGAGCTCGCCGCCTCTGAAGGCGAGCTCTCGAAAGCTGCATTACAAACAACAGCAGATTAGTCTTCGCTCATTGAAACGCGTCGATGCAGGTACGCTGCGTTGGAGCAATGCAATCACGCGACTTTTGCCGCGAGCATTTCATTGATGCAGTCTTCGTTCAGTGCTTCCAATTGCTGCAGCGGAAAGGCGTTGATGAAGATGCGAATTGTCTCATCGAAATTGGCGCCGGATTGGGACCAGGCAGGCCCAATCAATCTGCTTGCCGGCAAGATCCTCGACCTGGACAGGCCGCAGGTTTCATCGGCCTCGTCGTCGACCGCAAGCTCAAACGTACCGAAGTGCCGATCTCCATCAACAGCGAGCCATGGACCTCGTCGGTCGATGGCGGCTTTGGCTCGTCCCAGCAAAGTTCCTCGTCCAAGGTTGGGTGGTCCGTAACGTCTTCCGGCATCTCGCGCATTCTGTCGAGATGGCGAAGCATCTCGCGACTTGCCACGGAAGCGGGGCAGGTCGTCCCTGAAGGTGTCAAAGGCATCCCGGCCCCAAATGGCCGACAAACTCATGTAGTATCTTCGCTTGGTTCTGAGTGATGGTGAGGACACTTTCTCTCGGGTGCGGCTCTCTCGAATATTCAAATAGCTTGCCCGCTGGAGCAGCCTTATTCTGCGATTTCCACCACGACACGCCCCCTAATTTTGCCCTCGACGATATCCTGAGCAAGGCTCGGAAGCTCGGAGAAGGGCTCGATCCTTGCCAATGTCTCGATCCTTTCTGCTTTCAGGTGTTCGGCGAGGGTCTGCCATGCGCGGATCCGTTTGGACATTGGTGCCATAACGGAATCAATGCCAAGCAGTGCCACGCCGCGCAGGATATGCGGGAGTACCGTTGCCGGCAGGTCTGCGCCGGCTGCAAGGCCACAGGCAGCAACTGCCCCACCGTATACGGTCTGTGAAAGTGTGTTTGCGAGCGTCGTCGAGCCCACAGAATCAACCACGCCGGCCCAGCGCTCCTTTTGTAGAGGACCGCCCTTTTCTGAAAGCGATGCCCGGTCAACGAAAGCGCTCGCGCCGAGCGATCCGAGATAGTCCCGCGTTTCAGGGCGACCGGTCGATGCGGTTACTTTGTAACCCTTGTCCGCAAGCAGGCTGATCGCCACCGAGCCGACACCGCCCGCCGCACCGGTCACGAGAATTTCGCGATCGTCGTTGAGGATCGTGCCCCAATCCTCAAGCGCATTGACACAAAGCGCCGCCGTGTAGCCGGCCGTTCCAATTGCCATTGCCTGCGAAAGGCTGAAGGTTTCGGGAAGTGCGATCAGCCATTCCGCTTTCAGGCGCTGAAATCGCGAATATCCGCCCCATTCTGTTTCAGACAGCCCCCATCCGTTGACGATGACCTTGTCGCCACGCGCCCATTTGTCAGATCGGGATTCAACTACGATTCCGGCAAGGTCGATGCCTCCGACCATGGGAGTACGCCGGGCGATCCGCCCTTTGCCGGTCAGGGCCAGGCCGTCCTTGTAATTGACGGTCGAATAATGAACCTCGACGAGAACATCATGATCCGGCAGATCGGAGAGTGAAAGCTGGCGGAACCCGGTCTGCGGCTTGCCATCGGCCATGTCGATGACCATTGCCTGGAATGTATCGGACATGCGTCCCCCTTTTCCCACTTGAAATCGGCCGTTCGCCTTCTCAGGTCTGAGGCGCCGCCTTCATCCTGTCGCGTGCGTCCATCGCGGCTGCGTAGCTGTTGCGAATGTAGGCCAGCAGGTCCGCCAATGCCCTTGTCGCCGTCTCGGTGTCGCGCTTGGCGACGGCCTCCATGATCTGCCGGTGAAAGCCAGCGACCTTGCGGCGCTCGCGAACCCGGAACACGATCATGTTGGTTATGGGGATGAAGGACTCGATCACCGTATACATCATCAGCTTCAGCGGGCCATTGCAGGTGGAATCCACCAGCGCGCGATGAAAGCGCACGTCGGATGCGCAGAAGTCCTCGTCACTGATCGTCTCATCGCGTTGGATCTCGATCTCCGCCGCCATTCGTTCCAGATCGGCAGCGCCGTGATTTTCGCAGGCGAGCCTGCAACAGATCGTCTCCGTCTCAAGGCGGGCCGTAATAATCTCGTGGATATCGAAGGCGCCGATGCCGACTAGCAGGGTTGCTGCTGCGGTGATCGCCTTGGAAAGCCCTTCCGGATCCGGCCGTTTGACGAAGTTTCCGCCGAGCGGGCCGCGCCTTGAATGGATGAGATTTTGCGCTGCCAGACGTTTTAGCGCCTCACGCACGGTCGGCCGCGATATGCCGAAGCTTCTCGCGAGATCCTCTTCCGTGGGAAGCCGCTCGTCGATTTTCAGGCGGCCATCCATGATCGCGGATTTTATGTTCTCCGCGACCTGCTTGGCGATGCCAGCCCTCACGACCTCATCAAATTTCAGCGTCATTGATTGTCACCCTTACCTCGATTTCATAGATGCCACGGCCGCTTCGAAAACGCCACTGAAAATTGAATATAGGTTTGACAAATATCGGATAGACGATAACCTGCCCTCGATCCAGATAACCAAGGGGAACGAAATTGGGCGGATCGACTGGTCGGGCGGAGAGCGCCCAAGGTGCCCGTGCGCCTGTTGGCCGGCATGCAGAATTGCTGCGCCGGCTCGACGGAAGGATCGATAGTAAGGCCATTCTCGCTGGCGACGACGTCGGCGATGGCTATCGTGGTGACGCAACGGACGAGGCCGGCGAGCGCCCGATAATCGTTTTCCGGCCCGCGGATACGGCGGAAGTGTCCGCTATACTTGAAGAATGCAATCGTCTGGGGCAGCCCGTCGTGGTCCAAGGCGGCAGGACGGGCCTTGCCGGCGGGGCGAGGCCTCAAGTCGACGAAGTGTCGCTTTCGCTTGAGCGAATGGTGAACCTGTCGCCGGTGGATGAGAATGCCGCCACCATCATCGCACAGGCCGGCGTTACGCTTCAGTCGGTACAGGAGGCTGCGGCAGGCTGTGGGCTGTTTTTCGGTGTTGATATCGGCGCGCGCGGCACGTCCACGGTTGGCGGTAATGTTGCCACCAATGCGGGCGGTATTCGTGTCCTGCGCTATGGCATGTATCGGTCGCAGGTTCTGGGGCTTGAGGTTGTGCTGGCGGATGGCTCCGTGCTGACCAGCTTGAAGGGATTACCCAAGGACAATTCGGGCTTCGATCTCAATCAGCTCTTCGTTGGAAGCGAAGGTGTGCTTGGCGTGGTCACGCGGGCCTGTTTGCGGCTGCATCCTGAGCCGCGGTCGCAAGCGAACGCCTTTTGCGGATTGCCGTCGTTAAGTGCCGCTATTGCCCTTCTAAAACATTTACGCTCTACGCTCGGCCCGTCGCTGTCGGCCTTCGAAGTGATTTTTCCGAATGTTTATAACGGGGTTCTGTCGCAGACCGGTGCTCAGCCACCTGTTGCAGCAGGTGCGGGGATGTACGTTCTTGTGGAAATGCAGGGGCAGGACGAGGCCGGTGATCACGCGCGTTTTTCCGAAGCGCTTATGGCGTGCTACGAAAGCGGCGTCGTGACGGACGTGGCTGTTTCGGGGTCGCCGCGCGAATATCACGCAATCTGGAAACTTCGCGAGGCTGCCAGTGAATTCATTTTCTCGATGGACCACGTCTCCGGCTTCGATGTCAGCCTGCCCTTGTCCCGCATGCAGGCCTTCCTTGATGCTGCCAGCCGTGAGATCGCGGCGGCCGATCCAAATGCCGAGATCTATATTTTCGGCCATCTCGGCGATGGCAATTTGCATTTTCTTGTCCGCACTCACCATCATGAGCGGATCGCCGACATAATTCTTCCTGCCGTGATCCGGGCCGATGGCGCGATTTCCGCCGAGCACGGAATTGGCCTTGAGAAGAAGAAGTGGCTGCCTCTCGGCCGAAGTGCCGCCGAGGTGAATGCAATGCGCCGCCTGAAGGCCGCCTTCGATCCCAACAATATTCTCAATCCCGGCCGGGTTTTCGATATGCCGTTGCCGGGCGTGCCGGAGCGCGCGTAGATGCAGAACCTGTCCGAGACGGCCCGCGCATTGCCCAGTGAAAAAGGTCCGAGCCTTGATGACCGGTATACGGTCAATCATGGAAAAATCCTGGTGTCCGGCACACAGGCGCTGGTGCGTCTTCCGATGATCCAGCGACAGCGCGATCTGGCAAAGGGCCTCAACACTGCCGGATACGTCTCCGGGTATCGCGGTTCGCCGCTCGCAAGCTTCGACCGCGAGATGGCGCGCGCCAAGACCTATCTAGACCAGAACCATATCCGCTTTCAGCCCGGCCTCAATGAGGACATGGCGGCGACGGCTGTATGGGGAACGCAGCAGACGGCGATGTTCTCCGGCGTCCGCTACGACGGTGTCTTTTCGATGTGGTATGGCAAGGGGCCGGGCGTCGATCGCACCATGGATGTGATCCGGCACGCCAATGCCGTCGGCACCAATCCGAATGGTGGCGTGCTGCTGCTCGCTGGCGACGATCATGGGGCCGTCTCATCGACCTTGCCACATCAGAGCGAGCACAACTTGATATCGGTCATGGTGCCCTTGCTGTCGCCCGCCGGCGTCGCCGAATATATCGACTACGGTTTGCTGGGATTTGCGCTTAGCCGCTATTCGGGTGCATGGATCGGCTTCAAGTGCCAGACGGAGATTGTCGAATGCACGGCAACCGTCGATCTCGATCCGGCTCATCCGGCGATCGTCTATCCGGATGCGCAAGGCAATCTGTCGCTTCGCTGGCCTGACGGGCCGCATGCGATGGAGCGCCGGCTGGAAGACAAGCTTTCTGCCGTCCATAGATTTGCGCGTCACAACAGGCTTGACCGCACCATCTGGCAGGGGCAGCGCACCAAGGCGCGTCTCGGCATCGTCTCGACCGGTAAATCCTGGCTCGATCTGATGGGCGCGCTTTCGCGCCTCGCCGTAGACGAGCGGCGCGCAGGCGAGCTCGGCATCCGGCTCTACAAGGTTGGCCTTGTCTGGCCAATCGAGCCGGAGGGGGTCGCACGGTTTGCCGCCGACGTCGAGACGCTGCTGGTCATCGAAGAAAAGCGTCCGATTATGGAAGACCAGATCAAAGCTCTGCTCTTCAACATGCCGTCCGATGAGAGGCCGAGAGTGTTTGGCAAGCTCGGGCCGGCGGGCCGGCCGCTCCTGTCAGCCGTCGGTGAGATCGATGCGGTGGCCGTCGGGCGCGCCATCCTTGCCGTGCTCGAGCCGCAGGCCGACGATCTCGATAACCGGTCGCGGGAGATGGAGGCAATTGTTGCAGCCAGCGTGACGGAAAGTCCGGCACTCAGGCGCGATCCGTATTTCTGCTCCGGCTGTCCGCACAGCGTCTCGACCAGACTGCCCGAGGGAAGCCGTGCCTCGACGGGTATCGGATGCCACATGATGGTCATCGGGCTTGAAGACCGGAACACCTCGACCTTTACCCAGATGGGGGGTGAGGGCGGTGCATGGATTGGGCTTTCTCAATTCACCGATGAAAAGCATATCTTCGTCAACATGGGCGACGGCACCTATTTTCATTCGGGCCTGCTTGCGATCCGGGCTGCGATCGCCGCGAAGGTCAACGCCACTTACAAGATCCTCTATAACGATGCCGTCGCCATGACCGGCGGTCAAAAGCACGATGGTGAGGTCTCTGTTCCCGGTATCGTCGGCCAGATGCTGGCCGAAGGGGCTGCTAGAGTGGCTGTCGTCGCCGAGCGGCCGGAGCTCTGGCGCGGCCGCTTGCCACGCAATGTCACGGTCAATCATCGCGACGAACTCGATCAGGTGCAGCGTGAACTGCGCGAGATCGAGGGGGTGACGGTGCTGGTCTACGATCAGGTCTGTGCGGCAGAGAAGCGCCGGCGTCGCAAGCGCGGGGCGCTGGCGGTCTCGGACAAGCGAGCATTCATCAACGAACTGGTCTGCGAAGGATGCGGCGATTGCTCGGCCGTTTCCAACTGCATCTCGATCGAGCCGCAGGAAACGGAGTTTGGCCGTAAGCGCAAGATCAACCAGTCGAGTTGCAATACCGACCTTTCCTGTATCAAGGGCTTCTGTCCGAGCTTCGTCACGGTGGAGGGCGGAAAGATCAGAAAGCCGGCTGCGAAAGCCCAGCAAGCGACGTTCGATGACATGCCGTTACCTGTTCTGACGGAGATCGAAGCGCAGCCCTATAACATGCTGTTGGCCGGTATCGGCGGGACGGGGGTGATTACCGTCAGCGCTGTCCTCTCAATGGCGGCGCATCTCGATGGCCTTTTTGTGCAGACGCTGGATCAGACGGGGCTCGCGCAGAAGAACGGGGCCGTCATTTCGCATCTTCGCGTGGCGCGGATGGCTGGTGCTTTGTCGTCGGTCCGTATCGGCGTAGGCGAAAGCGATCTGGTGCTCGGCTTCGACATCGTAGTGTCGGCCGGTCGCAATGCGCTATCGACCTTTGGCGCTGGCCGCACGCACGCCGTCCTCGACAATCATTTCGCGCCGACGGCATCTTTCGTTCAGAACACAGCGATCGATTTCCAGCAGGAAGCGACGCTCAAAACGTTGCGTCGCGCAGCCGGCGAAGATGCCGTTCACCTCGTCTCGGCGACCAAGCTTGGCGCGGCGCTGATGGGCGATGCGATTGCAGCCAACATGTTCCTGCTTGGTCATGCATGGCAGCGCGGTCTGGTGCCGATCAGCCTTGCCTCCATCGATCAAGCGATTGCACTCAATGGGACCAGCGTTGCGATGAACCGTGCCGCCTTCGGCTGGGGTCGGCGCTCGGTGGTCTCCCCCGATATCGTCGCCGGCGCTGCGGGAGCTGATCTAGCCGAGGTCAGGCCCGCCGAGACACTCGACTCGATCATCGAGCGCCGTGAGGCTTTTCTTGCCGCGTATCAGAGCGCCGCCTATGCACGCCGGTACCGGGCACTGGTCGATGCTGCGCGGCAGGTTGAAAACGGGCTCATGGCCGGCGAGGAGTTTGCAACCGCCGTTGCCCAAAACGCTTTCAGGCTGATGGCCTACAAGGACGAATACGAGGTGGCGCGCCTGCACCGAGACCGGAGCTTCAAGGCTGCGATCGAAGCGCAGTTCGAAGGCGACTTCAGCATCAAGCATCATCTGGCGCCACCAATCCTGTCACGGCGGATCGACAAACGCACCGGAAATCCGGCGAAGATCGCCATCCCGCGGAAAATGATCGGCCCGGCCTTTGCGCTTCTGGAAAAGCTGCGCTTCCTCCGCGGCACGGCGCTGGATCCGTTCGGCTATACCGAAGAGCGCCGGATGGAGCGGCGACTGATCGCTGACTATCAGGCGATGATCGAGGATCTCACGAGACAGCTTTCCGTCGAAACGCACGGCCATGCCGTCGCACTTGCCCGGCTGCCGGAAGAGATCAAGGGATTCGGCCCCGTTAAGATGGCGTCGATCGGGCGTTTTGAAAAGAAAATGGCGGCCTTGCTTGCAACGCCGGCCAATGACGAGAAACGAACAGGGATGCCGGATCAGGACACGGCTAAGAGGAAAAGCATATGAGCACTTCCGATACCTTCGAGACGATCCTTTACGAGAAGGACGGCCACGATAAATTCGCGACGATCATCATCAATCGTCCTGAAAAGCTCAATGCGATGAACAAGACGACGGTGCGCGAAATCGACCGCGCCGTCGCCATGGCTGTCGCCGACAAGGAGGTCAACGCGCTCATCATCACGGGGGCGGGTCGTGCATTCTCGTCCGGCTATGATCTTCAAGGCGCCGATTACGATGTCGATATCGAGGACTGGCATGCGGACATGTCGGAGAACGCCCAGGCGCTCCTCAACATCTGGAAGGCACAGATCCCGGTCATCGCGTCCGTGAACGGTTATGCTCTTGCGGGTGCGCTTGAGCTGATGATGGCCTGCGATCTGGCCATCGCCAGCGATAATGCGAAGTTCGGCGAGCCGGAGGTGCGGCACAATTCCGGCCCGCCGGCACTGTTCATGCCCTGGCTGCTGGCCACCCGTGACGTGCGTTGGCTGATGTATACAGGCGATTTGGTCGATGCCGAGGAGGCCTTGCGCATGCACCTCATCAACAAGATCGTGCCCGCCGATCAATTGAGGGAAAAGACCGAGAACCTGGCCCGCAAGCTGGCTCGTATGCCTGTGCCCGCCATCAAGTTCGCCAAGTCCTCCATCAACAACCAGCAGATGGCCGCTGGCCTGATGACATCCTTCGATTTCAACGTCCACGCTATCGCCGCCCTGCATGTTAGTCGCGATGGGCAGGAGTGGATGCGCAATCTGCAGAAGATGTCGCTGAAGGAATATCTCGAGTTCCGCGATGCCCCGTTCAAGGGGCTCGACTGACCCTGTTTTACGATATCGCCCGGCGGCACCCATCCAGTGCTACCGCCACCGCCGATCAAGGAAGGAGGCATCCAGGATGCAGACGATCATAGCGCCGGATGAGGTGCAGGACGCAATCCCCGTCATCGATATTGCACCATTCATCGCAGGCGCGGAAGCCGGCCGGAAGGTCGTCGCTGCCATCGAGGATGCCTGCCGTCGAACCGGCTTCTTTCTCGTTACGGGGCACGGCGTCAGGGCTGACGTGACAACCCGTCTTTATAACCTCGCTCGCGATTTCTTCGATGAGCCGCCGGAGTGGAAGATCGGGCAGGGAAGGGGAACATCGATAGAGGGTGGAGTTGCCTTCTCGCCGATCGCCGACGAGGCGCTTGCGGCGACGCTCGGCATCAAGACGCCGGGCGATTACAAGGAAAGTCTGAACTTTGGCCCGCGCCTGCCTGGCGATCTATGGCCAACAAGGCCGGAAGGGCTGGAACAGGCCTTCGCCGACTATTTCACAGAGATGGAAAAGCTTGCGGGCCATTTGCGCCGGGCATTCTGCGAGGCGATAGGCCTCGCCCCGGATTATTTCGAGCCGGCGTTTGAAAAACACCTCTCGGCGCTACGGGTGATCAATTATCCTGAGCAGAAGGAGAGTCCGCTTCCGGGGCAGCTCCGTGCCGGCGTTCACACCGATTACGGCTTCATGACCATCCTGCGTTCGGAAGCCTCTCCGGGCGGACTGCAGGTGAAAAACCGGGAGGGTGACTGGCTGGATGCACCGAATGTCGAAGGCGCCTATGTCATCAATATCGGCGATGCCTTCATGCGCTGGTCCAACGATGAATGGCTGTCCACGCCGCATAGGGTCGCCAATCCGCCCAGTGCTTTCAAGGGAACGACGCGTCGCCAGTCCATCCCGTTCTTCCTCAATCCGTCCAGGGACACCGTGATTGAATGCCTCCCGCCTTTTGCAGCAAAGGGCGCCGCCAAATACGAGCCGATCACCTACGGCGACTACATTTCACTGAAGACCAGCCAGGCCTTCAGCAAGATCTGATGGCAAGAAGCGGAATGCCGCCTGCCCCGCAATGCATGACCAAGTCAGAACCAGTTTGAGGGAACGTCGATGATGAACATGAACAGGCGGCAGGTTCTTGCCGGAATGGGTGGAGTGACAGCGGCGGCCATGGTTGGCCTGCCGGCATGGGCGCAATCCAAGACACTTGTCGTGCCGACGCTCGGCGGCGCATGGGAGCAGTTTTGGCGCCAGACGCTGGCACCGGCCTTCACTCAAAAAAGCGGCGCGCAGGTGACGCTGGATGCGGGCAACGGGCGTGTCTGGAGCGCCAACCTGCGGGCGGCAGGGCCGCAGAAGCCGCCATATTCGATCCTGATGACCAATGAGGCATTCGCATCGAGCCTGCGCAAGGAAGGCTTCTTCGAAAAGCTCGATCTGGCGAAGTTGCCAAACTATGCCGACCTCTATCCGCTTGCCAAGAAGACCGACGGCTGGGGTGCCGTGGCCATGGTATCGCCGATCGGCCTCGCCTATCGCACGGACATGGTCCAGACGCCACCGAAAGCCTGGAAGGACCTCTGGGACAACCCGGAGTTCAAGGGGCGCATCGGACTCTACAATTTTGCCAATACGGCCGGCAAGATGGAACTGATGCTGGCTTCCAAGATCTTCGGCAAGGATCAATATGATGCAGATGCCGGCTTCAAGGCGCTGGAAAAGCTTGGCCCGGTCATCCAGGCCGATTTCAACCTTTCCACCGGCATCGCGTCCGGAGAATTCGTCGTCGCTCCCTTCGATTTCGGCGAAGTGGCGCGTCTGCGCGGCCAGGGTCTTCCAATTGACGTCATCGTGCCGGAAGAAGGGCTTTTGATGTTCGATCAGACCCTCAACATTCTCGCAAACGGTCCCGAGAAGGATCTGGCCTACCAGTACGCCAACTTCCTTCTGTCACCTGACGGCCAGCTGCCGCTGATGAAGCAGTTCTTCGTCTCGCCAACCAATGCGAAGGTTGTCGTCCCTGACGATCTGAAAAAGGACGTGCCGATTTCCGGTGAAGTGATGGACAAGATTCTCACCTGGGACTGGGACTTCATGAACGAGAAGCAGGCAGGCTTTGCCGAGACCTGGGCCAAGATCATGAAATGATCTTTGTCTTCTTCATCAGGCCACAAAGGATCGCCTTGTTGGGGCGGTCCAGCATTCTTCCCTGACGCAGCGAGATTTGCGGTACGCCGCACAGACAATCTGGAAGATCGATCATGACCGAGGTGAGCATCGAAGGGCTGACCAAGCATTACGGAGCCTCGCGCGCCGTCAACGGCATTTCCGTCAAGATAGGGCAGGGGGAATTCATCTCGCTGCTCGGGCCTTCGGGATGCGGCAAGACGACGACGCTGAAGATGATTGCCGGTTTCGAGGATGTCACATCCGGCGCCATTCGCTTCGATGGACAGGATGTCTCCCATGTGCCGGCTGAAAAGCGCGATATCGGCATGGTGTTCCAGAACTATGCGCTCTTCCCGCATATGACCGTGGCGCAAAACCTCGCCTTCGGGCTGGAAATGCGCAGGATTTCGCGGCCAGAAATCGCGATCCGCACGGCCAGGGTTCTGGATATGGTGCAGCTATCCGGATATGCCGACCGCTATCCGCGCCAATTGTCCGGCGGACAGCAGCAGCGCGTGGCGCTTGCCCGCGCGCTGGTCATCGAACCGCGTATCCTGTTGCTTGATGAGCCGCTTGCCAATCTCGATGCCAAGCTTCGCGACGAAATGCGGGTCTTCATACGCGACCTGCAGCAGCGCGTGGGCATCACCACCGTCTATGTGACCCATGATCAGGCCGAAGCAATGACGATGTCGGACAGGATCGTCGTGATGTTCGGCGGGCAGATTGCGCAGTATGGCACCCCGTCTGATGTTTATGATCGACCGGCAAGCCTGGAAGTCGCGCAGTTCGTCGGGCAGGTGAATACATTGCCCGGCCGCCTGAAGGGCAGGACGGATGACGGTACGTCGGTCGTCGAAACCGCACTTGGAACGGCGAATGTCAAGGGTACCCTGCCGTTAAACGACGGCTTCATCCCCGTATTGCTGCGGCCGGAGGCCATCGAACTTGCGGCTGCGGAGGGCGATGGCTCGGGCATCATCGCAACGGTTTCGCAGAGCTATTATTCTGGCAGTCTGATCGACTATCGGCTGGTGCTCGAAGGCGGCGAAACGTTGAGCGTCCAGACCTTCCCGCGAAGCCGCTTCCAGCCGGGTGATCGCGTGACGGTGAAGGTTGACAGTGAGCGTTTCTGGGTGCCGGGAACGATCGCATGATACGCCGTACCAGATCCGCCTATCCGCTTCTCCTGATCGCGCCCTCGGCATTGCTCCTCGGGCTGTTTCTTGTTCTGCCTTATCTCAATATTGTGGTGATGAGCCTGCGCAACCCGGCCAACGGCTCGCCCTATGCGCCTGGATTCACGATCGGCAATTACCTGAGGCTGGCGACCGATGCGTTCTACATGCGGCAGGTGGCGAACACGCTCTTGATCGGTCTGGTCACGACCCTTGCTTGCCTCATTCTCGGTTTTCCGGTTGCCTGGCAGCTGTCGCGCGAGAAGATGCGGTTTCGCGGCCTTGCCTATGGGCTCGTGCTGTCGCCGCTTCTCGTCGGCATTGTTATCCGCAGTTACGGGTGGACGATCCTTCTTGGGAATAACGGCATCATCAACAAGACGCTGATGAATTTGGGCCTGATCGAGCGTCCGGTCGGGCTGATGTACAACGCACTCGGCATCGTCATTGCGCTCGTCCACGTCTTCCTGCCCTTCATGATCCTGCCGTTGATGAGCGCGCTGCAGGGGATCGACCCGTCGTTGAAGTCGGCCGCACGGTCGCTTGGCGCCGGAAAGCTGACGGTCTTCAGGCGCGTAATCCTGCCGCTGGCCATGCCGGGTATCCAGGCGGGCTGCATTCTGGTGTTCGTGCTTTCATTGAGTGCCTATGTGACTCCCGCCCTGATCGGCGGCCTGAGGGTGAAGACAATGGCAGTCAGCGTCGTCGACGCGCTGATCGACACGTTCCAGTGGCCGTTCGGCTCCGCCATGGCGCTGACGCTTTCCCTTGCCGGAGCGGTGATCGTCGTGATCTTCGCGCGGCTTACCCGCATGAAATGGAAGATGAGTTGATGTCCAAACATATGTTGAATGGCTATTGCCTCATCATCTACGGCTTTCTACTGCTGCCCATTCTCGTGGTCGTCGGTGCCTCCTTCAACGCGGGGGCATTTCTGACCTTTCCGCCGCAGGGTCTCTCATTTCGGTGGTATGTCGTCTTCTTCCACAACGATGTCTTCTGGCGTGCCATCCGAACCTCGCTTTGGATCGCGGCCGTGTCGACCCTGATTTCAGGTGTCATCGGCACGATGGCTGCAATGTTCTACGTGCAGCATGCCGGGCGATGGAAGGAGAGTGTCCGGCTTGCGATGCTGTTGCCACTGCTCTTGCCGGAGGTTCTGACGGCGATCTCGCTTCTGTTCTTTGTCTACGCGATCGGCATCGGCACGACGACAATGGCCGGCATGCTGATCGGGCATGTGCTCATGACGCTACCCTTCGTCTTCATCAACGTGTCTGCGGCGATGGAAGCCTATGAACCGTCGTGGAGCCTTGCCGCCCGCAGCCTCGGTGCCGGGCCATTCACGCGCTTCAGACGCATCATGCTGCCGTTGATCAAGCCCGGCGTCATCGGCGGCTGCCTGTTCGCGTTCATCATCTCGTTTGACCTCTTCACTATATCGTTCATGTTGAAGAATGTCGGAACGGCCACGCTTCCGATCCAGATCTACGATTATCTCAGAACAAACTTTACCCCGGAGGCGGCGGCAGTATCGACGTTGTCTATCGCTATGACGGTGGTCGTGGTCGTCGTCTCTGAAAAGCTTTTTGGTTTGCGGATACACCGTTTTTAGATGGCTTTCGATCCTACGAACATCACTGTCGCAGAACCTAGGTTATGTGGAATGAGAGTGCCCGCGATGGTCGTCCGGCATTAGTGATCGCGCCGGCCGTGACGAAGCACCATAATCCGAAGTTATGTGCCGAGGTCAGAATTGTCAGTCATTAGAATTTTGAACAAGGTGTAGTCGGTTCAGATCCCATCAAGAGCGCAATTCACTCCTCGCAGGATCTCGGCGTTGGCCGCGCGGTGCGCGCGCTGGCAGTTTGTTCGGCGCTTTGAACAGCGTGGCTAGTTTGCCCGCAATGGGGGTTCCGATGCCGCTGCACGGGTCAGGGCCGATGCGAGCGCGAAAATAACCGTTGTCGCCTTGAGTGATGTCGTTGAAGCATGTGTGGTTGAGCCAAAGCTGCGGCGTCACGAAGCCGAGCTTGCGGCCGAAGGCGGCAAACAGCCCGGCATAAAGCGGTGCCACGGCGCTGGTGCCGCCGATTACTTCTTGTCGGCCGTGGACGAAGATATTGTATCCCGTAGATGGCGCGGCATTAGCCGAGACGTCAGGTATCATGCGCCCCGGTCCGTGCGGCGCCCCCGCCTGCCATGTCGGCATTGGCTGGAACAGCTTGGAAAAGCCGCCGCCTGTCCCCGAGCCATTTGGATTACCGGGGTCGTCGTTCCATACGGTCTCTTCCGCATTGGCGTGAGGCTTCATGGTACCGCCGCAGCCAACCACGAACGGAC
Source organism: Martinezella dioscoreae (assembly GCF_009176305.1). Classification (GTDB taxonomy): domain Bacteria; phylum Pseudomonadota; class Alphaproteobacteria; order Rhizobiales; family Rhizobiaceae; genus Rhizobium; species Rhizobium dioscoreae. The sequence continues at coordinate 26,734 of NZ_BLAJ01000006.1, forward strand.
AGGAGGATGGGAGATCGACATTGGCCGAGTCCGCCCCGCCGTCAGACGAATCATTGTCGCCCGAAGCCGCGAAGATGATCATGCCGGTCTTCGCGGCTGCCTCCGCCGACGTGCTAAGTCTGTCGGGATAGTCGATGCCCACTGCCGCGGCCGCCGCCTTCCAGTTGGCCTCGTCCGAACCCCAGGAGATCGAGCAGACGTCACAGCCGTCGGCCGCAGCCGCGGTGATGGCGGTCGCCATCGAGCCCCAGTCGTTGGCGTCCGCCCAGTAGAACCGGATGCTTGCGGCTTCGCCGGTGGCGACGGAATATGCGGCGGCTGCGACTTCGATGTCGAGTGCAACCTCGCGGTCGGGATCGGCGGCAGGGTCACCCGAGTGCTTGTTCGGATCATTGTGGCCGGGTCCGATCGGCACGTCGACGATGTTCGGCACCGGCAGGCCCGTCGAGCGGAAATAAGTGTCGATATCCTTCTGGACCCAACCGCCGCTGAACTCGATGATCGCAATCACGCCGCCGCCGGCGAGGTCGCTCGGCCAGGAATAGGCCCGGCACAGATCCGACATTTCCCAGGGCTCCGCGCCTGCCGCGGCCGGACGGAAGGCGCCGGTGCCCATGCCAGGTAGCTTGAAATAGGGCCGGATGATATTGGGCACTAAATGCGACAGCTCTGCCCTGGCGCGCAGACGCGCACGGCGCGTGCCAACGGCACGGTCATACATGGCAGCGAGATCGGCTTTCATGGCCGTTCGTGAAGCACTGTCGAGATAGATCATATGTCCGGAGGGATAGTTCTGGATCGTCAGATTACGGCGCACCTGGGCGTCCTCGAGCGGCATCGCATCCAAGGTGAGCCTGGTCTGGAAAAAGGGCGTCACCGAATCGTAGTAGCCGTTGGCCGAGAGCACCAGTAGGTCGGGGTTGGCGGCCATGGTGGCGGCAAGATCGCCGGCCGTATAGAGCGTCGGGTTACCCTGGCGGTCCGGCTTCTGGACCGCGCCCGTCGGATCGGTGTGGCTGAAATCCCAAAACTGGAACGCCTGGTCGTTGAGGTCAACGAAGTTCGAGGTAGCGGTGAACTTAAGGTCGTTGTTGAGATAGCTGTTCCACATAGTGGTGTAAACGCCGCCCACGGCCGCCATGGTGGGGTCGTTCATACCACCGTCAGGCGAAACGATAGCCGCGATCCCCGTGTCGATCCCCGTCACTCGCCCGTCATAGGCGCCAAGTGCCAGACCCCGATCCTGCAGAAGCGCGACCAGGAAGGCAGAATGGCCGAGCCGGTCGGCAGTCTCTACGTTCAGCCGCCAGGCCTCGAGCATATTGGCGGGAAGGCCTAGATAGCGGCTCAGCGTCTCCTTCGCGATTGGATCCGCCTTCGGAAAAGCCTTGAGTGCTTCGGCGTAGGGACCCTCGGCGAACTGCGTCACGGTCTCCATGAATGAAGCGAGGTCCGCCGGCGGCGGCTCGATGCCGGTCTTTTTGTGAAACCAAGCGTCGGCGGCAAAGGTCGGCATCAAGCCGACGGCGTTGGAGAAATTCGCCGGGTAGTCGAGCACGCTGGACTGCAGCGTGATGCCGTTGAGGTCAAGGCCATCCTCGTGCAGCAGCCAGGCGAGCACGCAGCTGCGAGCCGTGCCGTAGGATTCGCCCAACAGGAAGCGCGGCGAGTTCCAGCGATTGAAGGCGCTGAGATAACGCTTGATGAATTGCTTGATCGAGACGGCGTCTTGATCGACGCCCCAAAAATCCCTGTTCTTGAAAGGTGCGATTGCCGCGGAATAACCGGTGCCAACCGGATTGATATAGACCAAATCGCTGCGGTCGATCAGGCTATCGGGATTATCCTCCATGGCGTAGGGCGGAGGCGGCGTGAACTCCGGCATGCTGGTTCTGATGCGCCTGGGTGCAAAGGAACCGAGCAGAAGGAAGACCGACGAGGAACCTGGGCCGCCATTGTAAAAGAAGGTCACCGGACGGGTTGTGAGGTCCAGGCCATCCGCCGTAAAGGCCACATAGAAGAACTTTGCGGCGGGCTTCGAGCTCGACGGATCAACGGTGACGAGATGACCCACAGTCGCGGTATAGGGAATAGAAACCCCGTTCACCATAGCCACATGATGGGTAATGGCTGCGTTCTCGGTAGCGTCTGAAATCGCGTCGTCCGGTCCGGATCCGTAAGCCGTGGTGTCAAGGAATGGCTGATCTTGTTGATGCTGACCAATCCCCGAGCCGTTGTTGACCGTCTTCGCCATGGCCGACCTTCAAACCTTGAGTTCACGCAAACCGATATCGTCCGGCTGACCCCAGTTACGAATGTCTTTCCTGCTGAATTCGTGAAGTCCGATACTATACTTCTGCAAGGTGCAAAAGTCGCAGGGATATTGTACCGCTGTTTCGTGTAGCCGACAAGTTTTGAGCTAGCTCCGCCAAACCGACAAGGGGTTCTGCCGACGTCGCCGTTCGCTCGTCATGTCGTCGTCGACCACATTGATTGCCGAAGAGACAGGTGGCAAGGAGGCGGGGTCCGCCGCCTTGCGCGGCACCTCTGCCGCTCGGCAGACGCCAACCTTCGCCTAGCTGGACGTCCATGCATGCTGGGCGCACGGTCCGGTGTGCCGATATCTAGTTCGCCGACCGAAAGTGCCGCCAACAGCCTCCTCAATGCCCGCATGAACAAGCAGCGCAAGAAGCGCTAGTCACCGATTGGCGCTCATCGGGTCTTGCGGGTCCGAGCCATCGTCGTGGACGGTCGCCTCAAGCAGGTAAAGCTCAGTCTTGCAGCGTAACCCCATCCTTTTTCCACTCCCCTTGCAATTCCGGCCTCCGCGAATCAAATGTAGTTGCGCAACCACAAATTCCGGGGTCACGAACTTTGGAGCTTATCATGACCGTCACCATGCTTTCAGGCCGTGAACTCAATCAGGATCTTGGGCGCGCGAAGCGGGCCGCGCAGGCTGGGCCCGTGATCATCACTGATAGGGGACGGCCCGCGCACGTCCTCTTGTCGTTCGACGAGTACAAGCGGCTTAGCGGCAAAATGCGGACCCTCGGTGACATGCTGGCCGCGCCAGGAGCGGATGACGTTGACTTGCCGCTCCCGCGGCGCGCTGAGTATGCCAAGCCGGTTGACCTGTCCTGATTGTTGCTCCATGCCAATGTCGTCTCCGAGCTCCGCAAGGTCGCGAGCGGCAAGGCCGACCCAATGTCGCGGTCTGGAACGAAACGGTAGATCCGGCCGAATGCTTTATTTCATCCGTAGTTCTGCACGAGCTAGAGATTGGGGTCCGGCTGGTCGAACATAATGACGCACTCGCAGGCAAGATGCTGCGCGGCTGGCTAGAAAATATCGTCCTCATGGCATTTTCCGGCCGCATCCTGCCTCTGGACGAGGCGGCGGCCGTTCAGGCGGCGAAATGGCATGTTCCCAATCCCAAATTGTCGCGAGCACGGCCAAGACCGCGACCCTCATCTATCGACAGGAGCGCTAATGAATGGTCCGTGCGCCGCATTGGTCTTCGCAACGCGCTCTTATGGTTCGGATCAGACTGGTGGCATTGTTGATGATGGTCTGGTTGTTTGGACTGCAGTCCGTTGCTAGATCCCACGCATGAGGCAATGAGCGGGAGCGATCAGTCGCAGCTCTGCGAACCCGCTTGCTCCTGGTTGGCCGACGTCGAGGTCATCGCGTTGGCCTGATTGTTGCAGCCGCCACTATTCTTGCTCGAATCCGTCTTCGTCTTCTTGCTGGAGTCCTGTGCGCCATTCCTTCCAGCTTTGTTGTCGCCTTGCACCGATTTGTCCTGGTTTGTTTCCGGATGGGGAGATAACTGATCGCTGGCCGCGCCATTGGAATTGCTGGATTGCGCCAGGGAGGCCGTCGCCAGGCAAAGTGAAATAAGCGCGGTCGCCGCGATTTTCGAGAGCATGGCTTTCTCCTCAACATTCTTGTAAGTTCACTTGGAACTTTTGCAGCTGCCCGAAGTTCCAACGCCCGTCGCAGATATCTTGGGCGGCCATATGTTTTCCGTTGCCGAGCGCGGCAATTCACTTCGATCCTACTCCTGTCGCTTGAGCCCGCCCGAATACTGGTTAATCGAGGGTATTTTCAATGGAACGCAAACGTGCTCGGGGCCATACCCGCCGCGCATTCCTCTCATCCACGGCAGTCGCCATCATCCTTGGGTCCGTGCAACGGGCGAGCGCTCTCGTCATCGGCGGGGAACGTCCCTGGATCCCATTTGACGCCAGTCCGCCGGATGTGCCCTCGGCGGCGGCGCCCGGACGATGGTTTTTCTTCACCGATGAGGAAGCGGAGACGATCGGTGCCATTACCGAGCAGTTGATCCCGGCCGATGAGCTTAGCATCAGCGGAAAAGAGGCAGGCTGTACCGAATATATCGACCGGCAGCTGGCAGGTTTTTTCGGCAACTTCGACCGGCTTTACATGCGAGGTCCTTTTCAGCCTGGGACGCCTGAACAGGGCGATCAATCGCCGCTTGCTCCGCGTGCCCGTTACCGCATCGGCATCGCGGCCCTCAACGAACACTGTTCCGCCACCTTCAAGCAGCCCTTCGCCAAATTGACGAGCGAACAGCGCGATCAAGTGCTGACGGATCTTCAGCATGGAACAATCGCCATGCGGGACATCGATTCGATGTCCTTTTTTTCGCTCGTCCATGCCAACACCATGGAGGGGTTCTTCGCCGATCCGATCTACGGTGGCAACAAGGACATGGTCTCCTGGAAGATGCTCGGCTTTCCCGGCGCCCATTACGACTACCGAAACTACGTGGAGCGCCATAACGAGACGCTTGATCTGCCGCCTGTCGGCATTGCTGGGCGGCCCGAATGGAACATTGGAAAGGATTGATGATGGCGACGAAGCTGCCTCACACCGATGTCGCCATCATCGGCCTTGGCTGGACCGGTGCCATTGTAGCAAGCGAACTGACGGCCGCTGGCCTCGACGTTGTCGCGATCGAGCGCGGACCATGGCGCGACACGGCGCGCGACTTCAGCATTGCGTCCGTTCCGGACGAACTCCGCTACGTCCACCGGCAGGAGCTCATGCTGCGTACGGCCCAGAATACGGTGACCGTCCGCAACAATCCTTCGGAAACCGCCTTGCCGATGCGCAATTGGGGTTCCTTCCATCCGGGAAACGGGACGGGTGGCGCGGGCAATCACTGGGCCGGCATCACCTTCCGCTTTCAGCCGGAGGAGTTCCGGCTGAAGAGCTATTTGCAGGAGCGTTACGGTGCAACAGCCATTCCGGACGAATTGACCTTACAGGACTGGGGGACCGATTGGAATGAGATGGAGCCGTTCTATACGGCCTTCGATCGCATCGTCGGGACTTCCGGCAAGGCCGGCAATCTCCGCGGTCAGATTCAAGAGGGGGGCAATCCGTTCGAAGGGCCCCGTTCGGAAGAATATCCAACGAAGCCGCTTCGCCAGCCTTATGGGCCTGTTCTCTTCGCCAGGGCCGCGGCGGAGATGGGCTATCGTCCCTTTCCTGTGCCATCCTCGCTGATTTCCGAGCCTTATACCAACCCTCTTGGCGTAACCATGGGGCCGTGCACCTTCTGTGGATTCTGCACCAATTACGGCTGCGCCAACTATTCCAAGGCCAGTCCTATCGTGAACATTCTTCCGGCTCTTGTTCGCCGGAAGAATTTTATGGCGAGGACGAATTCCGAAGTCTTGAAAGTGCTGACCGACTCGACCGGAAAAAAGGCGACTGGCGTTCTCTTCGCCGATACCTCCGGCCAGGAATGGGAGCAGCCGGCGGATCTTGTCGTTGTCGGCGCCTTTACCTTCGAGAACGTGCGTCTGATGCTGCTGTCCGGGATCGGTAAACCCTACGATCCGTCAACCGGAGAAGGTACAACTGGCCGCAATTATTGTTATCAGACCGCGAACGGCGTGCAGCTCTTCTTCGATGACAAGAACTTCAATCCCTTTATCGGCGGCGGCGCGGTCGGCATGGGGATCGATGAGTTCAACAACGACAATTTTGATCACAGCGGGCTCGGCTTCTTCGGTGGCGGGTCGATCCGTGTCACGCCGATCGGCGCTGCTCCGATCAGCTATCGGCCCGTGCCGCCGGGAACGCCCACCTGGGGCAAGGAATGGAAGAAGGCAACGGTGAAGAATTACCTCTCGGCCATGTCGATCGGCTGCGAGGCCTCGAGCTATGCGACCAGGAACAATTATCTCTCACTGGACCCGTCCTATACCGACCGTTTCGGGCGGCCGCTTTTGCGCATCACCTTCGATTTTCCCGAAAACGACCTTCGCATGGCGCAATATTGCACGTCGAAGGTTGCCGACATCGCCAGGCACATGGGGCCACGCCAGATCGTGGAGAACCCGATGAAAGGTCATTGGAATACGGTTCCCTATCAGTCGTCGCATGTGGTTGGTGGCTTTATCATGGGTGAAAACCCCACCAACAGCTGCGTCAACAAATATCTGCAAAGCTGGGATGTGCCGAACCTGTTTGTCGTCGGCGCTTCCGCCTTCCCGCAGAATCCCGGCTACAATCCGACCGGCACCGCGGCCGCCCTTGCTTTCAAGGCTGCCGATGCAATCAGGAACATCTATCTTAAAGATCCAGGCCCCATGGTGCGCGCATGACGAAGGCCCTTTGGAAATTCCGGCTCGGATTGACGGCAGCAGCAGTTGGGGGCTTATCGTCACTTGCCATGTCGCAATCGCTGGGCGACGCGGAGTTCAACGTGGTCGACCGGGGCCGCTATCTCTCCATTCTAAGCGATTGCGCTGCCTGCCACACCGCGCCAGGAGGGCAGCCCTTCGCCGGCGGTCTGAGCATCGAAACACCCTTCGGCGATCTGATCACGCCGAATATTACGCCCGACCGTGAAACCGGCATTGGCAAATACACGAAGGAAGACTTCCAGCGCGTCATGTCCGAAGGGATTGGCAGGGGCGGTTATCATCTTTATGCGGCCATGCCATATCCCGCCTACACCAAAATGACCGCGGAGGACAACGCAGCGATTTTCGCCTATTTGCAGACATTGCAGCCGGTTAAAAATCAGGTCGAGGTCAACCAGCTGCCGTTCCCTTATAATCAGCGCTGGTCGCTATTCGGCTGGAACGCCCTGAACTTCACCGCAGGTGTTTTCAAACCGGACACAAACAAGAGCGAGCAATGGAATCGCGGAGCCTATCTCGTGGAGGGGCCTGGGCATTGCGGTACATGCCATACGCCAAAGAATGCGCTCGGAGGCGACAAGGACAGCGAGGCGTTGCAAGGGTTTGTCATACAGGGATGGAATGCTCCCAATATCACCACCGATCAGCATACAGGCATCGGCGGTTGGAGCGTGAACGATATCGTTGCCTACCTCAAGAAGGGCGCGAACCGGTTTGATCTGGCGTCCGGACCGATGGCGGAAGTCGTTACCAAGTCCACATCCAAGATCAGCGATTCCGATCTCGCGGCGATCGCCACCTACCTCAAGGACAGCGGGGAGACGTCAACCGCGGCATCTGCCGCCATCGCGCAATCCGAGCCTGCCATGAAGGCGGGAGCGGCTCTTTATGCAGATCGTTGTTCCGGCTGTCATACGCCGGCGGGCGAGGGGATACCAAAACTGTTCCCAAGACTTGCCGATGCGCCGTTCGTCAATGCCGTCGACGCGACATCGTTGATCCATGTGGTCCTCGCCGGAAGTCGAGCCGGTAGCACCGATGCCGTCAGTACGTCCCCCGCCATGCCCGCCTTCGACTGGAACATGTCCGACGAACAGGTTGCAAGCGTCCTGACCTATGTTCGCAATAGCTGGGGCAATGCCGCACCGGCGGTGAAGCCCGCGGACGTCGCAAGCCTGCGTGACCATTTAAAGAAGCAGTGATCATGCAATCCAACGGTTTCTCGAAGAAATCCAAATGCGGCATGATCGATAGGGTATCATCAGGTCGTGGCTTGGTCGGTGTGTTCGCTGATCTTGAGGCTTTTCTCAAAAAATCGCGGGCGGGACCCCGGATTGACGGAGAAGCAGCATGATTGGCGCCAGCAATGGCCTAGACCTCGGAACCGCTTCTTCTCGATCAGCTGCGAACTCAGGAATGCGCGCGGCTGCATTCATCAGCAGGACCGGAAGGCAGAACGAGGACCGCTCCGGTTCGTCGGTAAACGGCAAGGGAAAGCTCACGTAGACGGTCAACCGCGGGGCCGAGGTTGCTCAGCCCTCCTCGCGCGAGCTCTGTCTTATCGACAATTCGGGTTAATCAAACAGGTTTGCCCACGTCTTTGCTCGGCCAGAAGCCACGCCGGCAGCGCTTACTGCTCGATAAACACCGTATGCAAGAATCCATAGGGAAACTACAAAGGTAAAAAAGCGTTGTCTTGCTGTGAACCTACCAGAAGGAGATACCAATGGCGGATAACAGCACCATGACGATAAGCGCCACGTTCCAAACACGGCAGGCCGCAGATCTTGCCATCGAACATCTGGTTCAGCAGCATGGAATTTCGAGGCCGGACATTTTCGTTCAATCCTCGAGCAGCGAAAACACCTCGGGTTCATCACCCTCGGGAGGAGATGCCTCGCACGACGACGGCGTTCGCCGTGACGCACGACTCGCAGGCGAGATCGAGGTCTCGGCGGATATTACGTCGAGCAAAGCTGTCACCGTCAGGCGCAGTCTCGCGGATGCCGGTGCGCTGCGTGTATGGAGCCGCTGAGCATGACCAACATTCTTTCGAAATACCGCGCCAAGCGCGACTTCAAGAAGACCAGCGAACCGAGTGGGAAAACGCGTGTTAAACCGTCGAATCGCCGGCGGTTCGTTATCCAAAAACATGATGCCACGCGACTTCATTATGATCTGAGGTTGGAACTCGATGGTGTCTTCAAATCCTGGGCGGTGACAAAAGGACCGTCACGCTCGGAGAAGATGCCTGGTAGTGCCGTGTTCTGAAATCTATTTCGACACGCAGAGCTATACGGGTAGTGGTGTCAGTAGCCAGCCTCTTTCTGATGTCGGAAAGCGAGGACAAACACGATATCGCCATCAGGCTCATGTCGGTAAAGCGCGACGTAGCCGGAGTCCCCAAAGGGAATCACCAGTTCACGCAATTGCGCGTCGTCCGGAAGCGGGCGGCCAATAAGAGGCGTTGATTCCACTAACAGGAACTGGCGTTCGATAGCCCGGCCCGCCCGACTTGCGGCAGTCGGCGCCTTAGCCGCCAGAAATCGCCTGCAGCGCTCCAAACCCTGTGCCGCACCTTCGGTAACGATCACTCGTGGCACTCAGGTACCATCTCTTCCGCATCGGTGCCCCAGGTGTCCAGCCAAGTGCGTACCTCCTGTCCGGTAAGATGTCGGCCGGTCTCCTGATAGGCCGCCCAGGATGCCAAAGCCTCCTGTTTGAAGTTTTCGCGCGCTTCCTCACGTTCGACATACTGCTGAATGGCTTCGAGCATGATCCAGTGTGCCGAGCGCCGTCTTTGGCTGGCGAGGTTCTGAACTCGGTTCTTTAGCTCGTCATCAATCTTGAGAGAAGTAGCCATGGCAGCCTCGTATTACCAGGTATTACCTAGCGATAAGATAGGCATTGTTTTGCTTTTTGTCCATGATCTTACTTTATGACGAACGCCACCCCAATTTGATCGTGTTTCCTTCTGGCGGCATCGTGGCCGGCGGACTGTGAAGTGATGCATTCCATCACAATGACATGGCCAGAGTAGGATTTTTGATCGCTCTTTAAGCAAGCGCAACCTCACTTAAATAAGTGCCAGACTAAGGTAAGCGGCCTTAAATAAGCGAGTTTTGGAGAAAGCACTCTGCAATCAAAGAGTCGCCGATCCGTACCCCTTCAAGAGCGGGATGCTCAGAGTTCAAGCAACCATTAGCTGCTTGCTCATTCTGCCGGAGAGCATTCACGCTTCATCACCCTTGCAGCAAAAATCCGCGCGGCAACGGACCAGCCGTTTCCATGTATCGTGCCCCACTTTGTCAACATGGCCTAGCGTGCTTGAGAGACCTGCAAAGCTTCTTTAATGACCTCTTCGAGTTCCGCACGCGTCGCCCCGTCTCGAGCCTGGACGGACATGCCCTGAAGCACGGCCACCAGAAAGCGAGCGAGGGAGCGGGATCGGGCCGGATCGAGCCAGCGTCCCAATGCGTCAGCAATAGCTTCCCGCATAGCGTCTCGGCGGTCGGACAAAACCCGCGCGAGAGAGGCGTGTTCTTCGGCACACTGCAGCATGCCGCTCGAGACCATGCATCCTCTTTCTCCGGCGGGATCGGTTACGGCGTCGGCGGCTTGACGCAATATCGCTGCCACCGTTTCATCAAGCGTTGACGCCAAACCAAGGTTCATCGCGCCCGACACTGTGGAATAATGATCCAAGGTCTCACGATATAGCTGGGCTTTGCTGCCGAACGCAGCATAGAGACTCGGCGGCGCGACGCCGATCGCGGCCGTCAAGTCGTTGAGCGAAACACCTTCATAACCGTGTTGCCAGAACAGCCGCATAGCGATGTCGACCGCCTGTTCACGGTTGAATGTGCGCGGTCCGCCACGCCGCTTTCTGATTTCCTTATCCATAGTGATCACTAAATACTGCTTGACGGGGGAGGTCAAGTCGCTAGTTTGTAGTGATCGCTAAATATTACACGATCCAACAAACAAAGGTAAAATCGATGACCGGAAATTCTCTTACGAGGGCGATGAAAAGCATGTTCGCCGTCGTCTTACTCGTGGCGACCGCGTCCGCAGCTGCGGCTGCCGGCAAGGAATACACCGTCAAATCATCCGATGGCGTGGTGATCGCTGTCGAGGAAACCGGAAATCCGCAGGGTTGGCCAATCGTGTTCATCCATGGTCTGCTCGGCAGTCGCATCAACTGGGATAAGCAAACGTCCAGTCCCGACCTGCAGAAATTTCGGACCATCACATACGATCTCAGGGGTCATGGCCGTTCGGGGAAGCCGGATAGCGCGGACGCCTACAAGGATGGCGGTCGTTGGGCAGACGATCTCGCTGCGGTGCTGAAGCAAAGCAAAGCCAAGAAACCCGTCCTCGTCGGCTGGTCTCTGGGTGGCGTAGTTCTCTCAAACTATCTCGCCGCTCATGGCGACGCCGGGATTGGTGGTGTCGTTTATGTCGACGGTGTTATTGAGCTCAAGCCGGACTTCATCACACCGCACCCGGAGGTCTATGCAGGGCTGGGGTCTGAGGATCTGCGAACACATCTCGACACCGTGCGCACCTTTCTTGCCCTCTGCTTTCAGACGCAGCCGGACCGGGCAACATTTGAACGTCTGCTTTCAAACGCCGCGATGGCGTCGTGGGTGATGACCCGCACTGTCCCCTTGATGACGGTTAAGGCAGAAAAAGGCCTCCCCAAGGCAAAAGTGCCTGTTCTATTGATCTATGGCGGCAAAGACGACTTGGTGCGGCCCGAGGCGAGCATCGCACGTGCAAAGTCTCTGAACGGCCAGATCGAGTCGAGGATCTATGACAATTCCGGCCATGCGCCTTTCCTCGAAGAAGCGGCGCGTTTCAACAAGGATCTTGCCGACTTTACGGCTTCCGTCGAGGGCAGCAAGTAATATTGGCAGCCGGCATGAGGCAGCCGGCTTCCTCTTGCACCGGTGTGCTCAAGCGTGGACGACCTATGACAGCCGCGGGGTTATGCGCAACTGACCCTTGGCGGTCGGCGCCTTCGTCATCCGCTTCGAGTGTAAGGTCAAAACGAGATTGCCCCATGACCTTAGAAAGTTGCCTGTGATTATTCCGGCGTTCGTATTCTTTCAAGAGCATTCAGTCCGAGCACTTCTGTTCTGGCGATCTAAAAGACCACAGGGTACAACGGGCAAGAGATCGGTATAATGAGGCAGTCAAAATCTGCTTCTGACGGAGCACCCCACATCACCTGATCTAAGATAATGGTTTTTCAGCTAGCTCTCCGGCAACAGCCTCATCGATCGGAGTGTCATAGGTCATCAGCACATAGCCAAGCACTGTATAGAAGCCGACTGTGGCAATGAGGTCGAACACCCCTTGCTTTCCCAGCAGGGCCGAAAGCCCTTTTTCCAGATCGGGCGGCAGGCGACGCAGATCGAACAGTGCATCGACGGCCTGAGTAATAAGACCGTCCTCTCCCTCCGGCGTGCCTCGTAGTGTACGGATACGCGCATCGGACATTCCGAGCGCGCGGGCGCGACTGACATGGTGCGCCCATTCATAGGCAGAGCCCATCCGGTGAGCAGCACGCAGGATCACGACTTCGGAGCGGATTGGACCAAGGACGTTATCCTTGACGATGTGCTGGCGCAGCGGAGCCCAGGCTTTGAGGAGCGCTGGATGATGCGCCATGGTGCGGTAGACGTTCAGTGCGCCCGCGAAGCCCGGCAGCATGTCGGTGATTTCGTTCGGCCATTTGTCGTCTGAAAGGGGCGGGCAGGGGGATGTTGTCATCACGAGGGCTCCGGAGATCAGGCCGTTACGGCGGCGTGAATAGCGTCGGTCAGCCGGTCGGCGATCATATCAATCTCGTCCTCGCGGATGATGTAGGCAGGAGCGAGCAGGACATGGTCCCCGTAGCGGCCATCGATCGTGCCACCCATGGGATAGCACATCAGACCTCTCTGCATGGCTTCCTTCTTGATCCGGGCATGGATCTTACGCGCAGGGTCGAAGGGCGTCTTGCTGTCCCTCTCCGCTACGAGCTCGACTCCGCGAAACAATCCGCGTCCACGAATATCTCCCACATAGGGCGAGCCGCCGAGACGGGCTTCGAGCCCGGCCTGAAGGCGCTCACCCATCACAGCGACATTTTCCATCAGGCCGGGCCGTGTGAGGATTTCGACGACTTTGTTGGCGGCAGCAGCAGCCATCGGATGGCCGATATAGGTATGACCATGCTGAAAAAGCCCCGAACCTTCAGCGAAAGCCTTATAGATCCTGCGTGACAGCATCACTGCGCCGATCGGTTGGAAACCGCCGCCCAGACCTTTAGCGATGGTGACGAGATCGGGCACGATACCTTCCTGCTCCAACGCGAAAATCGTTCCCGTACGCCCCATGCCGCACATGACCTCGTCGAGGATCAGGAGGACGCCGTATTTGTCGCAGATGTGCCTAATCTTCTTGAAATAATCAGCGATCGGACCGACCGCACCAAGCGTGGCGCCGACGACGGGTTCGGCGATGAAAGTCATGACCTGATCGGGCCCAAGTTCCAGGATTTTGGCTTCCAGCTCCGCTGCCAGACGGGTTGCGTAGGCTTCCGGCGTTTCTTGCGGCAACTTATCGCGATATGCGTAGCAGGGCGAGATATGGTGCGTCTCTGGCAGAATGGGCTGGAATTGCGCGCGTCGCCATGCGTTGCCACCTGCGGCCAGCGCACCGATCGTATTGCCGTGATAGCTCTGCCGGCGTGCGATGATATGGCGCCGCTGCGGCTGACCGATCTCCACGAAGTACTGGCGGGCCATCTTAAGCGCAGCCTCCACGGCTTCCGAGCCGCCCGAAACCAGATAAACGTAATCGAGACCCTCAGGCGTCAGCACCACAAGTTTCTCGGCAAGCTCTTCGGCTGCATCCGTGGTGAAGAAGGATGTATGGGCATAGCTGATGCGGCCCATTTGCTCCCTCATAGCTTCCAGCACTTCGGGGTGATTGTGGCCGAGGCAGCTGACGGCGGCACCGCCCGAACCGTCCAGATAATGGCGGCCTTCGCTGTCAATAATGTAGACCCCCTCTCCAGCAACGGCGTGTGGCAGATCGGATGCGATGGAGCGGTGGAGAATTTTGGTCATCGGTGTGTCCTGGCTGCGCGCTGTTCGCGGTGACGGAGAGAATGTCGTCACGAGCCAGATTGCAGATTTAAAGGACGAGTGCAACGATTGTTTTATATTATGCGAAACGAGACGATTGTATCTTCTCTCGACAATTCGGTGCGGAGCGAAGTGGCGCGCTGTAAAACATTGACTTGCGTGCAGGTCTCGGGAACAGCATGATTGAAACAGTGAGGCACGGCATGAACCAAGTGTTGCAGAACGATTCTCTGCGTTCGCATATTGTCGAACGCTTCGACGGTATGTCGCCGCAATTGCAACAGGCGGCTCGTCACATCATCGAGCATCCACAGGAAGTGGCGCTCGTCTCCATGCGGGAACTTGCGCGGAACGCCGGTGTGCAGCCCTCGACTATGACTAGGCTTGCGAAGTTCCTGGGTTTGTCCGGTTATGACGACATTCGCGTGCATTATGCCGAGATTATCCGTGGCGGTGGCGAGGGCTTTGCCGCTCGCGCGGCTCTAAAAGGAGGGCATCGGAGCGGTGAAGCCAAAGAAGGCTTGGCGGAACGGATGCTCAGCGGGCTTTCGGCACAGATTGCCAGCCTTTGCGAGCCCCATTCGCTGGAACGGCTCGGTTCGGCCGCAACTCGGCTGCACGAAGCACGCCGGATCTATGTTCTCGGGCTCCGCTCCTGCCACTCCGTGGTATGGCATTTCCACTATGTCATGAACTTGCTCGGCGAAAAAACCGTGCATCTCGATGGTCCGGCTGGAACGGGCGGCGACGGGCTCATTCGCGCCGGCGCGCAGGACGTTCTGCTCGTAATCTCAATCAATCCTTATGCCCGCGTGACGCTTGAACTGGCGGAAACCGCCCGCGGCAAGGGAATGGGAATCGTTGCGATCACCGACAGCGAGGTTTCTCCGCTGGTTTCCATCGCCGACGACCTCATTCTCTGTCCGACCGAAAGCCAGACCTTCTTTCACACGTTGACGCCGGCGCTCGCTATCTCGGAAGTCCTATGTGGGTTGCTGGCAGCGCGGGACGAGTCTGCGGGCCTTGAGGAGTTGAAGCGCGTAGATCAGCATCTTAAAGCCCTGAACACCTATGCGACATCTATTCCGCGTCGGAAGATATGAGCCGGATCGCCGTCATGGGTTATCCGCTTCGATCCGCAGGTCCTTGATCAGCGCTTCACGCCTCGCAAGGGCGCTGACGGCGCTTTCGCCCAGAATGCGGGCAACGAGGTTGAGCAGGCCCTCGCAGAAAACGACATAGGCACCCATGCTGTTGCTGAAGAAGCTGCTGGCATGCGGCACGAAAAAAGCATGTTCGGAAGGCGCGACAAGCGGTGACGACCGGGTGTCTGTCACAGCTATCACACGAATGCCGTAACGCGCGGCAATGGTCGCGACATCCGCTACATTTCGCGTATAGGGCGCGCAACTGGCGACGACAAGCACGTCGCCGGCCGCAAGCTGCGCAATCCCTTCCGCTTCACCGAGTCGCGGTGCGTCAAGAAGGCCGATGTCGTCGCGCAGCATTGACAGTCCGTAGGTGAGGAAGCTTGCGAAGGCATGGAATTGCCGCACTCCATAGACGCGAATACGGGGCGCATGGGCCAACAGCGCCGCGGCGGCGCGCAGGTGCCTGTTGTCGAGTTGGGCAAGGAAGCCGTCGATGTTGGCTTTCGATTCCGTTGCCAGCCTTTCGAGCACCGCATGCTCTTCGCCATCGCCTTGTCGTGCGGAAATCAGCCGGCCTGCCTGACGACTGTAGAAGTAGCGCTCGTCGTCGGTGATTGCTTCGCGAAAAATGCCCTGAAAATCGTTGAAGCCACCATAGCCCAGACGCTGAGCCAGCCGGGTGAGCGTCGATGGGTTGACGCCAAGCGCCGCTGACAGTTCCGAAATGGTCCGTACCGCTGCCTGTTCTGGGATGTCGACCAGTCGCGATAAGACATCGAGCGCTTTGCTGCCCAAAGACAGGCTCGTCTCCCCACGCCTTATGCCGACGGTCAGCGCCCGCAGTTCTTCCAGCGTCTGCGGACGCTCAAAAGTGGTTGGCAGGTCGCTGCCCGTCATTCAAAACCCTCAAGCGAAACAAAGCGCATCGTTTGAAAAACGAAAGCGCGGAACCGATTCTGGGCCATCATAGACGGTGCATTCCACCTTGTCCGCCCCGATGGCAAAGTGTGCGGTCGCCAGCGTGTTCTCGTTATCGGGATCGTCTGGTTGCGTGCGATAGATGGGCAACGCCTCCTCGTTCGTGTCGCGCAGAATGGCAAGGGGTTCGACGCCCGCTTCACCGGCCAATGCGATCATCGCATCCCCGCGTCGTTGTCGTGACTGGGAGGAAGCCGTCACCACCTGTTCTTCCTTCCCCATTCGGTCGTGGATCAGATGGTTGGCATGGCTGGAGGGCGCCATCAGCCGCACAACCGATACATCCTCGTGGGTGAATTCGACGCTGAAAATGTCCTTTGCGCCAGGGGAGGCAAGGGTAAGGTGGAAGGCGCCCGATCTCGGCATGGCCCGCAGCAAATCGATAGCTTCTTCCGGAGACGCACAGTCGAGCAGCGCCCGTGTCAAGACCATGCGGGGCAGTCCGTCACCGCTCCGTCGCGAACGGATATTGTTGACGGTCACTACGAGACCAGCATCGTTGATCGCGAATGTGTGGCCGGGAATGGAGGCGGGATAGACGAAAGCCGAGAAAGTGTGACCCTGCTTGGGCCGCACCGTGGCCATCGCGCATCCGGCGCGCAAGCCCGGGTCCCCATCCTCGTTATGGGCGACAACCGGTTGAATGCCCGGGAGCTGCACGGTCGTACAGCCGTCCGGACTCATCGTCCAGATATCGCCTCGGCAGTTCCAGGCGAAGACCTTCTCAAACGGAAGATCGAGCCCTTCGGCAAGGCCATGCAGCTCCTCCAGGTGTTGTGGGTAGTGCTTTTCGGTCAAGGACAGCGCTGTGCGCACACGGTCGCTATCGCAAAAGGAGCTTACGACCGCCCAGGCGTGCGTGCGAACGAGATGATGATGCGCGGCGGCAGCGCCCTGGCGACCGAGCGCCTTGCCAATGCCATGGCTGTCACCTTCCATGGTGATTGATGTAAGCTGATTGGAAATATTAATGGACATGCTGGAGGAACTCACGAAGGCGGGGATTTTCGGGATTATCGAGAAGAGCAGCCGGGTTGCCGTCAACAGTGATCTTGCCGCCCTCCATGAAAATCAACCGCGTTCCCACCTGCCGCGCAAAGGCGATCTCGTGGGTGACGACGACCATCGTCATGCCCTCTTCGGCGAGTGACTGCATCACTTTGAGCACTTCCTGTCGCAATTCAGGATCGAGGGCCGAGGTCGGCTCATCGAACAACATGAGCTTCGGTTTGACCGCGAGCGCACGAGCAATGGCGACGCGCTGTTGCTGTCCACCGGACAATTCCGAGGGGTAGTGGTGGCCCCGCTCCGCCAGCCCCACCTTCGCGAGCAGTGTTTTGGCTTGTTCCGTCGCTTCGGCTTTGCTGAGGCTGCGGACGCGGCGAGGGCCGAAGGCAACGTTTTCCAGTGCCGTCATCTGCGGGAAGAGATTGAATTGCTGGAACACCATGCCCGCTTCCTGGCGGATGAGGCGCACGCGCGAGCGTCCCTCGCGCACGCTGATATTATCGACGACGAGATCACCGCCATCGATTTCCTCCAGCGCATTGATGCAGCGCAAAAGGGTGGATTTGCCTGAGCCGGACGGACCGATCAGCACCACGACCTCGCCAGCCTCGATGTTGAGATTGACATCCTTGAGCACCGTGATTGGACCGAAGGTCTTGGTGACGTTTCTGAATTCCACGATGCTCATAGGATGCGCATCCTCTTTTCGGTGAAGCGGAGGGCGAAAGTCAGGACGCCGGTCAGGATGAGGTAAAGGATGGCAACTGCGGTCCAGATCTCCACGGCACGGAAATTGGCCGCCATGATCTCCTGTCCCTGCCGCGTCAATTCGCCGACACCGATGACGATGAAAAGCGACGTGTCCTTCAGGCTGACGATGAATTGATTGCCGAGCGGCGGGATCATGCGGCGAAAGGCGATCGGCCCGACGACATAGGCCAGCACCTTCCACATCGGCAGGCCGAGCGCGAGGCCTGCTTCCTGGAGGCCTTTGCTGACGGAAAGCAGGGTGCCGCGAACGATTTCCGCTATGTAGGCGCCCGCATTGACGATGATCGCGGTGATGGCGGCCGTCATGGGATTCACGCGGATATCGGCCAGCATCGGCAAGGCGAAATAGATGAACATCACCTGCACGACGATGGGCGTGCCGCGAATGATTTCCACATAGACGAAGGCGATGGCGTTGAGCAGCCAGTTGCCATAGGCGCGCATGAAACCTGCGACGGCGCCGACGGCGATGCCGCCGACAAGACCCGCAAAGGCGATAAGAACGGTCAAGCGCGCGCCGCCGAGAAGGGCGGGCAGTGCGTCGATGACCACCGACCAGTCGAATTGCATTGGAATACTCCCGTGAACTGCGCGTCGGAGGAACCGACGCGCATGAGGCTACCGGGCGATCAGAGCTTCGGCTCAGCGCCGAACCACTTCTTGTAGATGGCCGTGTAGGTGCCGTCCTTCTTGAGCTTGGCAAGCGAGGCGTTTACCTTGGTGACGAGATCGCTGCCCTTCGGAAAGGCGATGCCATATTGCTGCGCCATCATCTGCTCGCCCACGGCCTTTACCTTTCCGCCGCCGGCGGTTTTGATGTAATAGAGCACGTTCGGCGTATCGTGCATGGCGGCGTCCACTCGACCGGTCTGAAGTTCCATGTAGGCGTTGTCGACATTGGGGAACTGGCGCAGTTCCGTGTCCTTGAAGTTCGCCTTGGCGTAGTCGGCGGCAGAGGTGCCGGTCTTGATTGCGAGCGTCTTGCCTTTCAGGTCGGCTGGGCCGACAATTTTGCTGTCTGCAGGTACCATCAGCAGGAAACCGCTATCGTAATAGCCGTCGGAGAAATCGATGACCTTCTTGCGCTCGTCCTTGATGGTGATGCCGGCGAGGCCAACATCGACCTGCTTGGTCTGGAGTGCAGGGATGATACCGTTGAAGTCCATCGGCTGAAGCGTGTAGGTCACGCCGATATCCTTGGCGACCGCATCCCACAGGTCGATATCGAAGCCTACATATTTGTCGCCTTGTTTGAATTCGAACGGCACGAAGGCGGTATCGGTGGCCACGACGAGGTCTTTCGCCTGAGCGGCACCGAAGGATATGGCGGCTGCAACCGCGCCGATCAGCAGATGACGAATGCGCATTTTCATGGAGACGTTCCCCTTTGTTGACGCGTCCGAAGTTTGCTCTTCGACGCTGTACGCAAATGTAGAACGCTTTATTGATCTTGTCGCATTGAAAATTTGCGTGGCGATTTCGCGTGGAAATCAGCCTCTGCCCCAATTTTGTGCCTTCGTCGTACCCATCACCTCCGTAGGTAGACAAAGATCATGGCGAAAAAACCATATGGCAGAATGACTTAGGATGCACGGGAAGCACGTGCGGACGAACCCTCGTCAAGCCGATTGATTAAACACGATGCGATCTGCTGAAATATGAAACACATGAACCGCACGATGCAAAATCGCAACATCTGTTTCAAAACTCAAGAAAAGCTCAATTGTCCCTGATGTTTCGGAAGGGTTTCGGGGGGCTTGGCTCCCAGCCCGCCGAGGGCGAACAGCCTTGCTATGACCGGTTTCGCTGTCCTGCAGCGCGAGGCATGAAAAATCCAAATAATGGGCGCAACTGGTGCTCCGCCATCAGCGCGTGACGATCGCCGCCGCCAGTTGCCGTGATGAGGATCGGTTTCGACTTGAGCTCATGGGGGGCGATGAGATCGATCAGATGCTTGAACAGGCCAGGATATGTACCCTTATAGGTTGGAGCACCGACGATCAAAATATCGGCGTCGACAATCTCCTCGATGACATGCTGTGCCTTGTCATCGAGTTCTTTGCGCCAGAAGAGAAGTACCGAGCGATGGCCCGACATCAATCATGTCGTAAGTCACCCTATCAAAGCCGTAGCGATCGCTTGCGCGTCCGGCGACATGCTGCACGAGCGCTGTGGTTTTGGAAGGCCGACTAAAGCTTCCAGATATCGCGGCGATCCTAGGGGTTCCCATATCTTTCCTTTCTGTCGGTTTGCGGGGCCGCAGGCCCGCTCAGTGCTGCCCTTTCGGTAATGACGAGATAGAATTCGCCAATATCTCGCGTGCCTGGGGAATGGCCATCGATCGCAAGCCTCGCTGCTGCCCGCTGGAAGGCTGCGTTGATAGGTGCTGCGACGCCGTGAATTCTTCCTAGCCGGACGATTTCGCCGTTCAGATAATCGACCTCGCTTGAGGTGCCGCGGGTGAAGCTTTGCCAGGTCGATTGCTGGCCGGGCTTGATGCCGCTCTCTGGCGCGACGCGCCAGGACGAGATGTCGATCGTCCACTCCGAGGGGGCTGCCGGATCGTAACCGGCAGCAATGAGAACGGCGCGTGCCTCTTGGGCCAACCTGGCTGCGGCCTCTGAGCGAAGCTCGGGAGAACCTGCGAAAAGCTCGACCGCATTGGTAACGTTATGTTCGAGCTTGGCTGCCTTCCATCGCCGGATGTCGGGGCGTGCTTCGGCGAGGTAGCCCGCCTTTGCAAGATCGGCGACGATCGACACGGCCGTGTCGTCGAGCCCTTCGGGATAGCGGCCAAGGGCGACGATGCCGACATTTGGCTCGCCTCCGACGACGACCTCGCCGGTGACGGTGTAGCACGCCGGAATGCGGATACTGGCCGCATAGACACGATCGAAGCGCCGCAGCGCGATATCTTCCGCGGCGAGCCCGTTTTGCAATGTTACGAGAGGCAGTTCCGATGCAGAGCCTTTACCCTCGACCTGCCGCCAGGCCCAGAATTTCGTGGCCGACTCGACATCCTGTGCCTTGACCGCAAGGACAAGAATATCACCCGGGCGAAGCGTTGGCGGCGAAGCTGTGTCGGCGGTCTTGAGCCGGAGCACACTGTGTGCGCCCGCCCGTCGATACGAGAGACCGTGAGCGGCGATATGGGCAATCTGGGCGCCGCGTCCAACGAGCACATAGGGAATGCCATGCGTTTCGAACTCGGCAGCAAGGCTCGCGCCGACCGCGCCGGCACCGATGATGATGTAGCGTGTCATGATCAGGCCGTCTTCAATACGGTGAGACTGGCCGGAGGCGCCAATGGCGCGTCCCTTTCGCTCTTCCAACGTTCGAAGGCGGCGCGCCCGAGAATGGAAATGGATGTGTCTTCCTGCGGCGCATGGACGAGCACCGACTGAATGTCCCGGAAATGGCGTTCCAGTCCCAGTTCGTTCCCGAGGCCGGGATTACCAATGCCGCGCACGGCGATCTGTACCGCGTCGCGCAGCTGCCGGCCCGCAAGCAGCCGGGCCCGTATGTGCTTTTCGGCCTCGGCTTGCTTGTCCTTCAGGGCATCGAAAATGATCTGCCGGGCGCCGGAGACGAGGAGGTCGATTTCACCGGAAAGCGTCACGAAGCGTTCGGTACGAGCGATCGGATGGCCGAGGTTTGTTGGAACACGCTCGTGGGCAAAACGGATGAACGCCTCCTGTGCCGCTTCGGCCACCCCCAGATAGAGCGCGGTCAGCGCCAACGTGATTGCTGCGTGGGCACGGTTGTCCTGCTGGGCAACGGATGGATCGACGAGATCGATGACATTTTCCAGCGGGATTTCCACATCGGTATATTCGACATCGTGAGAGCCGGAGGCACGCATGCCAAGGCTGTTCCAGTTCTCGATCACGCGAATGCCCGGAAGCTTGTTCGGAACGACGAATGTTCCCACCTGGGCGGGTGTTTCATCGGTGTGTGCCCAGACCAGGAAATGGGTCAGTCCGTGCGCGCCGGTGACGAAGCGCTTGCGGCCGGTGATCGACCAGCCGGTGGCGGTACGGCGAGCGACCGTCGCCGGCAGGCCGCCACGGGCGGGTGAGCCGAGCTCGGGCTCGACACGCGCCGCGTTGAGAAGCAGCGGACGCTGCTTGGCCTGCGCGAGCAGGCTCGTATAGAGATCCTCCGGCCAATGGCTTTTTGTTGCCTGGCCGAGATGGCTAAAGATCGTCATTGCGCTGATGAGCGCGACCGACGGATCACCCCGCCCGAGCGCCGCAAGGATCGTCGCGACCTCGTATAGGGTTGCGCCGGCGCCACCATATCTCTCCGCGACGGTGCTTTCGAGCAGGCCGCTTTGATGAACCGCGCGGATACCGACCCATGGGAAGTCCCCGGTCCGGTCCGCCTCCGGGGCAGCGTCCGCAAGAGCACGCGTTGTCGCCTTCAGCAGGCCTGGATCGAAAGGCGTGTCATGGGCGATCATCAAGCCGCGGCCTTTTTCTTTGCGTCTTCCCGTTCGCGTATGCCCTCACGCACCAGCGGCAGGATGTGGCGGCCGTAGTCGACGGCGTCGTTGAAGTTGTCGTAGCCGCGGATAGAGATCAGGTCGGCGCCGAGATCGATATAGTCGAGGATCGAATCGGCGATCGTGCGCGGCGATCCGACAAGCGCGGTAGTTGCCCCGGAGGCATTGGTCGCAGTAACCGTCGGATACCATAGGGCGCGATCATGGACGTCGCCGCGTGCGGCAATGTCGAGAAGCCGCTGCGATCCGACATTGGCGGGGCGAGGGGCGGTGGGCGGCGCGCGATGAAGGCCCTTTTCCCGGTTTTCCTTAAGGCGATCGAGGACCCGGTGAGCTTTTTCCCAAGCCAGTTCGTCGGTCTCCGCGACGATCGGACGGAAGGTCACCCAGATTCGAGGCCGGTCGGTCCTACCGGCCTTTGCCGCCTCGGCATAGATCCGCTCGATCTGCTGCTTGGTTTCCGCCAGAGGCTCGCCCCACAGTCCGAAGATGTCGCAGAGAGAGCCGCCAATGCGGTAGGCGGCGTCCGATGATCCGCCGAGCGAGATCGGGATCAGTCCGTGCGTCGGGCGAACGGCACTGCGGAATTGCTTGAATTGGTAGTATTTGCCGTCGAAATCAAAGGGCTCCGTTGAGCTCCATGCAAGCCGCAGGATACGGATATATTCCTCCTGCCGCTCGTAGCGCTGCTCCTTGTCGAGGAAGTCGCCCTCGCGCGCCTGTTCCTCGTCGCTGCCGCCGGCTATGAAGTGGACGACCACGCGCCCGCCGCTCAACTGGTCAAGTGTGGCAAGCGATTTGGCCGCGACCGTCGGATAGATGGTATTAGGCCTGAGCGCGACGATGATCTTGATGTTCTTCGTATGCGCAAGGACGGTGGCGCCAATGGTGAATGGGTCGAAGGAGGAGGACGAGTAGGGGATCAGCGTATAGTTGAAGCCGTAGTCATCGAGCGCGCGTGCATAGCGCTCGAGATAGCTGGGATCCACCGGAGCGTCCGGGATGGGATTGAGATCGTTCGAGGCGTTGGGAAAGCTAACGCTGATGAATTCCGCGGACATGGGAGCTCCTCTGATTGTCGAATGTTGGACAAAAGTTAGGCGGCAGCTAAGAAGTAAGGAAGACAGGTCTTTCTATTTCCATTGAAACTATAGAAAATATTCCCTAATCGCTCCCGCGGAAGATCTGGCCGGGCGGCGGCCTTACCAGTCGGGCGACCAACCGAGGCTTGGAGCGACGGTTTCAGTAAGATCGGTGAGCAGCCGGATGTTCTCGGCAAGGTCGAAGGCAGGCGGCAGAAAGAGGACGACTTCGTCGGCCGCGGCAAGGCCGGGATCACTGAGCACCGCTTCCATGACCTGGTCCGGCGTGCCGTGGAAGACCGGTGAGATCTGGCTTCCTGGCGGCTGATTGGTCCGCGAGCTCGGCTCAAGCGCGCCCTTCGGCCGCGATGCCGCAATGCCTTGGGTGCGACGCTCGAGATCATAGGCGGCGTATTTTTCGCGAAGGTCCGGCGTGGTGCCGACCAGGATTGACGCTGCCACAGCAACAGGCGGCGGCTCGCTTGTCCGTTCCCTCCGCCAGGTGGCTCGGAAAGCCTCGATGCAGCGCGCCTGATAATCTGCGAAGCTCTCACCTTCGGCGTGATCATGCTGTACGGTTCCCGCTATCAGCCCGATGCCGAGTTCGGCGGCTTGTATCGCCGATCCAAGGCTGGCGGAGCCCTGTCTGATGCGCGAGCGAAGGGTCGGACTATGCGGCGTCACCCTCAGTTGGCTGCCCTCCGCGGCACCCTGGCCGGGTCCTGTGATGGTGTGCAGAACTTCGCCTGCGATCGCGGAAAGAAAACGGGCCTGACGGCGCTTGGCTTCCGTCCGGGCATCGGTATCGACCGTGCCGAAGACGGCATCGAAGGCGGCGTTGGAGCCGGTCGAGATCGCCAGTTCCAGCCGGCCGCCGATCAGGAGATCTGTCGTGCCTGCGGCTTCCGCCAGCAGGATGGGGTCCTGATAGCGCATCGGAATGACGGCCGAACCGAGGACGATATGGCTGGTGTGTTGGCCGGCTGCGGCAAAGAAGGGGAGCGGTGAGGACAGATAATGGTCGAAATGGCGCTGATAGGCCCAGCCCGACTGGTAGCCCAGACGTTCGGCCGCCTTGAAAAGTTCGATGCCCTCCCGCAAGCCGTGGGCAGGCCCGGTCTCGTCGTTGAACGAGACGCGCGTGTTGAAGCCAAGCCGCTTCTTCGGACGGAATGACGCGGACGGCGCCGCGGCGGGGGCGATGACGGTCATGCAATCTTTTCCTTGTCGAAGATCGGCCGGTGCTGCGGGGGTTGGGTGCGTGTGAAACGTGCGGCACCCGAAGGGATCGATTCCAACAGCGAGCGCGTATAGGCCTGGCGGGGGGTGTCGAAGATCTCACCCACGGTGCCATGCTCGACGATGCGTCCGCGCTGCATGACCGAGACCGTGTGGGCAAGCTGGCGCACGAGCGCCAGATCATGCGACACGAAAATATAGGTAAGGCCGAGCTTGACCTGCAGCGACAGCAGTACCTCGACAATATCGGCCTGAACGCTGACGTCGAGCGCGGAGGTAGGCTCGTCAAGCACGATCACGTCAGGTTTCAGGACAAGCGAGCGGGCAATGGCGACGCGCTGGCGCTGGCCGCCAGACAAGGCGGCGGGCTTGCGGGACAGGAGATGCTCTCCCAGCCCGACGTTTGCGGACGCCCTGCGCACCGCAAGTGCCCGCTCCTGATGGGTCCCGATCTTGAAGCGGTCCAGCGGCTCGCGCACGAGCCTCTCGACGTTCCAGGTCGGATCAAGCGATGTGAAGGGGTTCTGGTAGACGAGCTGCAGGTGCCGCCAGACAGAGCGCAGCTGTTCGGGTGATCGACCATTGACCTGTTCGCCGCCAACAGTGATCTTCCCGGCGTCGGGCTGCTCAAGCCCGAGCAGAAGCCGGATCGCCGTTGTCTTTCCGGATCCGGATTCACCGACCAGCGCATGCGTCGTTCCCGCCTGAACGTCGAACGAGACGTCGTTGACGGCGGTCAGCACCTTGCCGTCGACGGTGAAGGTCTTCGTTACGCCGCTGACCTCGATCTTCGGTGTCCTTTCACGCGGGGCGCCAAGATGCCGGAAACCGGGCTCTCGCAACGGCCGGTACCGGTTCGGGTTGAGTGCCGGCACGTCGCCGTGAAGTTTTCTGGCGTAAGAGGAGGAAGGCGCGGAGAATATCGTAGCGGTACTGCCAGCCTCCTGGACGATGCCGTCCTTGAGGACCACGATGGAATCCGCGCGCTCGGCTGCGATCGCCAGGTCGTGGGTGATCAGGAGAAGGCTGATCTGCAGTTCCTCCTGCAACGTCGACAACAGGTCGAGAATCCGCTTTTGGATCGTCACATCGAGCGCGGAGGTCGGCTCGTCTGCGACCAGCAGCGACGGCCGCGGCAGAACGGCGAGCCCGATCAGCACGCGCTGGAGCATGCCGCCGGAAAGTTGATGCGGATAGGAGTCGTAGACGCGCTGGGGATTGTCGAGCCCGACCTGTGCGAATGTCTCAAGAACGAGTGCCTTGCGAAGCACCTTGTCCGTTTCGTCGAGCAGTGCGGCCGCTTCCATCGCCTGCGCGCCGATGGTGCGGACCGGGTTCAAGGAGTTGCCGGGGTCCTGCGGCACGAAACCGATCCTGCGTCCCCTGAATGGACGGAAGCGGCGCTCCGGAAGCCCCAGAAGCTCCTGGCCCTCGAATTCGACGCGGCCCGTGGCATGTCCCGCTGCGGGAAGCAGTCGCAGGACGGCGCGGGCGATGGTCGATTTTCCCGATCCGGATTCGCCGATCAGCGCGAGACCTTTGCCGCGTCCAAGCTCGAAGCCGACATTGCTGACGACCCTATGGGTACTGTAGGCGACCGACAATCCTTCGGCCCGCAGCAGCGGGGTCGATGGGCGGTTTGAAAGCATGGTCAGTCTGTCTTGCGGAGCCATCGGCTGATCCTGTTTACAGAGAGGACGGTTGCGATCGTGACGAGGGCCGGGGCATAAACCAGCCAGGGCCATTTGAGGTAATCCTTGCCGATCGAGATCAGCAGACCCCAGTCGGAGGCCGGCGGCGGATCGCCGTAGCCAAGGAAGGCGAGGCTGGCGATCACCAGGATGGAATCGCCAAACTGCAGGACGGCAAGCGGCAGCACCGATCGCGATGCGTTCGGAAGCACGTGACGCCACAGAATGTGCCAGCGCGAGCCACCGAGGAGGAAGGACGATTCGACGAATGTGGCCTGTCGGGTCTTGATGACTTCGGAGCGCATCACCCGGGCAAACAGCGCAACGGCTGAGATGCCGGTCGCGATTGCCGCATTGGTCGTGTCGAAACCGATTGCGGTGACGACGATGACCGCCAGCAGGAATTTGGGGATGGCCAGCAACACATCGACGAGCCGGGCAAAGACCGTGTCCACCCAGCCGCCGAAGAAGCCGGCCAGCAGTCCGATAATTCCGCCGGCGACGACGCCGATGACGACTGCAATCAGTGCGCTCGCCACCGAAGAAGCCGTGCCATAGACGACGCGTGTATAGAGGTCGCGGCCGAGATGGTCAGTACCGAACCAGTGTGCCGCACTTGGGCCGAGCAGCTTTTGAGCGGGAGTGCCGTTCACCGGATCGTAATGGGTAAACAGGCTGGGCGCCAAAGACCAGCCGATCGCCAGAGCAACGACCAGAAACGAAAGGATGACGACGGGCGGCACGCGCAGGCCCGTCAGACGGCTGAGCGCGGTCGTGCGGGGGGTGGAGGAAACAGAGGCAAGTGTCATGGGGTCAGCCCCTTGGAGATGGGGAGAGAGCTGTCGTCGGCGGTCGTCGGACGGCGGTCTTGCCCGCCGAGAAGTTTGACGCGCGGATCGAGCAGCGGATAGGTAAGGTCGGCGATCAGGTTGACGACCACGAAGACCACTGCGGCGAGCGAGACGACGGCTTGCAGGACCGGCAGGTCCTGCGTGCTGACCGACCGCTGCACCAGGCTGCCGAGCCCGTTTCGGCCAAACACCGTCTCGGTTATCAGCGAGCCCCCGAGCAATTCGCCGATCGTCAAAGCGACGACCGTGATGACCGGAAGCGATGAGGGCTTGAGCAGGTGCATGACGAAGAGACGCATCTGGCCGAGCCCGCGTCCACGTGCGACGGCGGCATAATCCTGGCTGGATTCATGGTCGAGATTGGCAATCAGGACTTCGGCGATCTGTGCCGAGATCGGAATGCCGAGGGCGATCGCCGCGAAAAGCGTTGCCCAGAAACTGTCGGGCTGGATGACGCGAAAGACGCCGAGCTGAAAGCCGAAGAGATGGATCAGCACCAGGCCGATCACGAAGTTCGGAACCGACAGGAACAGCGACGGGAAGCCGCGGAGCAGTCCCTGGCCAAGCCGCCGGGGCAGAAATTGCGTGCCGTAGGCGATGATTGCCGCCAGGAACAGCGCAACCGCGAGCCCCGCCGAGGCAAGCACGAGTGTCGACGGCAGAACCTCCGCAATCAGCGTTGCCACCGGCCGGTTAGTTCGCATCGACAGACCAAGATCGCCAGTCACGAAGCCGGAAAAGGCGTTCCAGAGCTGCACGGGGACCGGCTTGTCCAATCCCTGCGCGGCGATGATCTCCTTGATCTCATCCGGGGTGAAGCCGTTCTGCGGGTTGTTCAGGACGTTGGTAATCGGATCGCCGGGCAGGATGCTGACGACGACAAAGGTGAAGACATAAGACAACAGGATCACGACGATCGCTTGCAGGAGCCGCTTTCCGGCATACACGAAATAGGCTTTTCTCATGCCCATCACCTCTGTGTCTGTTGAACGGCCGGACTATTCGCTTTTCGTGGCGGTGTAGTAGCTGGCATAGGCGACGCCGTTGTAGACCGCTCCCTTGAGCTTAGGCGACTGCACATAGATGCGCTGGACGATCTGTGTCCGCGGAATGAAATAACCCTGGTCGAGGACGTATCTCTGCAACTCATCGAGCAGCGGTTTGCGGGCTTCGATGGAGCCGGCGCCGGCGATCTTGTCGCGCAAGTCGTTGAGGGTCTTGTCGCTCTCGTCGAGCGCAAACCAGTTCTCGCCATTGTTGGCATTCGTCAGGATGCTGGCGACGGTGCCGGCGTCGATGAAGGAGCGCGTCACCTCATATGCCGGTACGCCCGCGCCGCCATACTTTACCTTCTGCCCGAAGGTGACGACGTCATAGGCACGGATATCGACCTTCCAGCCGATCTTGCCGAGCTGCTGGGCAATCAGTTCGTCGATCGATTTCGATGTCGCGAGGTAGGGGTTGGAATTCAACGTCAGCGACAGCGGCTTGCCATCCTTGACGCGAATGCCGTCCGTTCCCTTCTTCCAGCCTGCCTCGTCGAGAAGCTTCTCTGCCTTTTCAGGATTGTAGGCAAGCAGCGGGCTCTGGTCGGTCGCACCCGGAACGTTGCTCTGGATGAACGACGTCGCAAGCTTCCAGTCGGGCGTATAGACCGTGTCGATGATCTCCTGGCGATTGATGCCAGCCTGAAGTGCTTGGCGAACCCTCACGTCGTCATAGGGCGCAAGCTTGGTGTTGATCGCCCAGCCGTTGACGAAGCCGAGATAGCGAGGCGTCGCTACCGTGAGGCCTTCCGACTTGAGAGACTCGAGCTCCTGCGGCGATGCGTTGTAGGCAACGTCGGCCTGCCCGGACTGGACGGCCGCGACGCGCAGCGACGGTTCCGAGACGAGCTTGTAGGTGATCGTATCGAGATGGGCGGGACCGGTCTGGCCGACCGCGGCAGGACCCCAGTTGTAATCCTTGCGCTTGGCAAGCTTGACGTAGTCGCCTTCCTTCCAGGACTCGACGACAT
Organism: Martinezella dioscoreae; assembly: GCF_009176305.1. Lineage (GTDB taxonomy): Bacteria > Pseudomonadota > Alphaproteobacteria > Rhizobiales > Rhizobiaceae > Rhizobium > Rhizobium dioscoreae. Next base: position 55,848 of record NZ_BLAJ01000006.1, read on the forward strand.
AGGGGCCGCTGCCGGAGGTCCTGCTCAGGTCCGCTTGGGCGCTTGCCGGCGAGGCGATGGTCTTCGGGGAGATGAGGATAGAGCCGTGATAGCCGAGTGTCGGGATGAAGCCGAGGGTCGGCTTCTTGAAGAAAACCTTCACGGTCGTCGCATCGACGGGTTCGGCATGATCATAGGTCTTGGGGAACAGGCCGATCGGGTTGATGCCCTCGCTCTTGCGTCCGGCATACCAGATGTCGAGATTGGCAACGACGGCTGCTGCATCGAGCGGGCTCCCGTCGGAGAAGGTCACGCCGGTCTTCAGATGCAGGGTGAATTCCGTCGCATTGTCATTCTGCTCCCAGCGCTCGGCGATCCACGGGCTTACCTTGCCGTCGGCATCGACATAAAGAAGCTTGTCGGTGACATGGCCCCAGATATGGCCCTGAAAGCTGGAGATCGCGCTGTTGTTGGGAATCCAGGTGTCGCCCAGCGAATCGATCAGGAAGACGACATCTCCGCCATCATGCGCGCCGTCCTCAGCCAATGCCGGGGTTACATTCGCTGTTGCGACCAGGGCGGCAAATGCCAGCGCAGAGGTGGCGGTCAGCAGACGACGCCGGGAAAGAAGAAGGCGAGGAGAACGGTCGTTCATGAAGCAGTCCTGTTTGGTTGCCGGGCTAATGACGAACAGGAGCCTATGTGAGCGGATCGGTTTCGAGAAAGACTGGTTGTTCTTTTTCCATCAAATTTGTAGATTATTTTGTCAGCGCGATCTGAAGCACGAGGATCAGGATTTCCGCCGGTCGAGTGCCGGGCGAGCGGGATTGCGTGACGACGGTCTATCCGACGATAAACGTCATTCCATCGAGAATGCGTACGGGCGGCGGTTCACCGGTAAAGCGCTCGACATCGACCTTCGTCAGCTGGCCCGTCGAGCCTTGGGAAAGCTGCGATGTGCCGGCGTCACGGGTGAGGATGTTCGGATTTCCATGAACGCACATGGCCATCGCAGCTTCAGCGTTATCGGGCTCGAACCATGCGCCGGTGGCAAGCTGCATGACACCCGGTCTTACATCCCTACTGATGACAGCGGCAGCGAGGCAACTGCCGCGGGCGTTGAACAGCCTGACGATATCGCGATCCGAAATGCCACGCTCTGCGGCATCGGCAGGGTGGATGCGCAGCGGTTCCCGGCCGCCGATCTTGGTGGAACGGCTGAAGTCACCATAGTCCAGCTGGCTGTGAAGGCGCGAGTGGGGCTGGTTGCAGACGAGATAAAGAGGATAGGGACCTTCCGCCGCCTCCGTCTTCGGGTCCGGTCCATACCAACGTGGATGGCCGCGGCAATCGTCATAACCAAAGCTCTCGATTGTTTCGGAGAAAATTTCGATCTTGCCCGATGGCGTCGGCAACGGATGGGCGTTCGGATCGGCCCGGAATGCGCGCGCAGGCCCGCCGTCGTCGGGTCTTACCGGTAGCAGCAGCTCTCCCTTTTCCCAGAACGTTTCGAAGTCCGGCGCCGGATGACCGGCGGCGACGAGGGCTGTTCGCGTGGTCTCGAAGAGGAAAGCGAGCCACTCACGGCTTGACCGGTTTTCGGTGAATTCAGCGCGCTTGCCGAGGCGCTCTGCAATATCAGCGAATATCTCGTAGTCGGAGCGTGCTTCGCCGACCGGTTCAATCAGCTTCTTCATCGCGATCATCATCGGATCGCGGTCGGCCGCACCGATATCGTCGCGCTCGAGCATCGTGGTTGCGGGCAGGACGATATCGGCGTGGCGTGCAGACGACGTCCAGGCCGTCTCGTGCACGATAATCGTCTCCGGCTTCTTGAACGCCTGGCGAAGCCTGTTGAGATCCTGATGGTGGTGGAACGGATTGCCGCCGGCCCAATAGACGAGGCGGATGTCAGGATAATGCAGGGCCTGACCATTGTAATGGAACGGTTCGCCCGGGTTCAGAAGCATGTCGGCGATCCGTGCGACGGGAATGAAATCCGGCACTGGATTGTGAAACTGCTTGAGCGTCGGCAGGGGCACGGCAAGCTGGCTTTTGCCGATATTGCCGAGCGCACCAAGCGAATAGGAAAAGCCGCCGCCATCCAGGCCGATCTGGCCGAGCATGGCCGCCAGTACGATCCCCATCCAGACCGGCTGCTCGCCGTAATCGGCACGCTGCAGCGAATGGCTGACGGTGATCAGCGTTCGGGCATTCGCCATGCTGCGCGCCAAATCCACGATCGTCTCGGCGGCGATACCGCAGATGCCGGCTGCCCATTGCGGGCTCTTCTCGATGCCATCCTCGCGTCCCAGCAGATAGGCCTCAAGGCGTGGATAGCCTGTCGTATAGCGGTCGAGAAATTCCCGATCGTGCCGTCCCTCGCTGATGAGCACGAAGGCGATCGCCAGCATGAGCGCGACATCCGTTCCCGGGATGACCGGCAGCCATTCGGCCTCGAGATCACCTGCAATGTCGTCCTTGAGCGGGCTGATGAGGACGAAACGCGCGCCGCGCGCACGGGCGCTGCTCAGCGTCGGGCGTACGACGTGCCGGCTGATGCCGCCGCCGTGGACATCGGTATTCTTCACCGCCATGCCGCCGAAGGCGACGATCAGCTCGCTGCTGCGCTCTATCGCTTCCCAGGTAACGCTCTTTCGGTCGAAGGTATCGTAAGGACCGAGCACATGCGGAATGATGACCATCGCCGCGCCCGAACTGTAGGTATTGACCGATCTGACATATCCGCCGAGCACGTTGAGGAAGCGGTGGATCTGGCTTTGCGCATGATGAAACCGCCCTGCGCTGGACCAGCCGTACGAGCCGCCGAAAATGGCCTGCGGTCCGGCTTCGGCGTGAACACGGCGAAGCTCGTTGGCGACAAGATCGAGCGCTTCGGGCCAGCTGACCTCGACATATCCGTCGCTCCCACGTTTTCCGGCATTATCAGGCCGGCCTTCAAGCCAGCCGCGCCTGACGGCCGGGCGCCGGATGCGGGCGGGGCTATGAGCGATTGCGGACAGGTTGCCGAGCAGGGGCGATGGATGCGGGTCGGCGGGATGGGGACGGATTTCGAGGACGTCGCCCCGGTACCGTCCGTAGAATGCGCCCCAATGAGAGCTGTGGGGTTTGAAGCCGTCCATCGCAGCGTCTCCCGTGAACAAGGGTGGAAAGATCGGCAATCCTCACCCAGGCAGGATCTTGCCGGGGTTCATGATGCCCTCGGATCGCCGGCGTGGGATGGATTCGCCGCGGCCATGCTGGTCACGCAACGCGTGCGAGGTCGATGAGCGGTTATCGAATCTTGCCTGTAATTGGACCGATAGCTCGGGGATAGGATGCCCATCTTTCACGTCCTTTTCCGTGCTGACCGTGACAGCCGGAATCGCGCTATGCCGTCACGATCAGGCATCGATGCGGGTTGGCCGGTACCAAGTCTCACAGACGCGCCGTCAGACGGCGATCTTCTCGCCATTCAGGTGGCGCTCAAGGAAGGGCAGGCTATCCTGCCCCCAGTAGAGCTCATTTTCGTAGCGAAACGTCGGAAGACCGAAGACGCCGGCGGCTTTGGCCATCTCGATGTTGGATCGCCAGATCGACTGGATGGCCTCGGTCTTCGCGCGTTCTTCCAGCTTCGCACCGTTGAAGCCGACGGAACTGGCGATCGCCTGACGCACCTCGCTCCGGCCGATATCCGCCGCTTCGGCCCAGAATGCCGTCTGTAGCGCGCGGGTTAGTTTTAGCCAATCCAAACGATCCTCGATGGCCGCAATGACCATGAAACCCGCGGGAGTCGGGTCCGAAAGGGCGGCGCGATTTTCGAAATTGAGCGTCTTGCCGCGCAAAGCCGCCCAGCGTTTCAGGTCTTTCATCCAGTAGGCGCGCCGAACCTCGGGCCTGTTGCGGGAATAGATACCGCCGTTCTCTTCGATTACGGAAATGACGTGCGGGCGGATCAACATGTCGTGCGCTTGCGCAAGATCTGTAAACGCATCGAGGCCGATGAAGGACCAGGGCGAGCCGATGCCGAAGAAATAGTCAATTACCTTTGTCATGCTGTGCCTTTTCAGCCTTTTTGATCGAAGAAACCGCGACGTCAAATACAAAAAGCGCGCAGTCTCTGGCGGTCAGAACAGCCTGGGGATCGCGGCCGACGGCGACTGTCGCGAGTGCTCCCTCGTAGAGAAGGCAAAGATGGGCGGCCGGCTGGACTGCTTCTACGCCTGCTCTCGTCATGAGCGAGGCAAACAAATGACGCACCGTTGCTTTGTGGTTGCGCGCGACGGCAACGACGCGTTCTGAATCGCCATGCTCGGCGACCGCAAGCGCAAATGCGCACCCTCGAAATTCAGGGCTATCTGCTTTTTCATGCAGACGCTCGAAGATCAGGTTGAGCTGATCTCGCGGATTTGCTGCCTCGGCGAAGACGGCGTCCAAAGAGCGGATTACCCGCTCATGGCGATCCTTAAGATAGGCCGCGACGAGATGATCCTTGGATGGAAAATGCCGGTAGAGCGTTGCCTTGGCGACCTTGGTCTCATCGATGATGCGATCGATGCCCACAGCGCGGATACCCTCTCGATAGAAAAGCGCGCCGGCAGACGCAAGAATGTGATCTGAAATGGAGGCTTTCATGGAATTGCTACGGGGCCTTCTCGAAACAGCGCGCTGACATGCGAGTGCAGCGAGGGAGATTTCTATGCCCTCCGACCATTAAGAGAAAGACAGGTCATTCCGCTTGGATGGGTCGCTGGAAATATTTTTGCTCCGACACATGGCGTTGGTGCATGGCTCAAGGAGTGGCCGGATTCCAGTCCATGATCCCGTGGCTATGTCGTAGGCGGCTTGCACCGGACAGATTTCGGGCGTTCGGATGCCAGCATCCGGTTAAGCACGGTGCAGCCAATGGCGACTTCCATCTGCTGCGTGCGGAAGGATCGTGGCCGCAGTCGATGCCCGACAATCGCGGTCTCAACCAGCGAACGCTTGCCGTGGCAGGTCGCAGCTTGCCATTTCATCCGTCCGCCCGTGTTGATCGCCGCGATGTGCCGGTCTCGTTGACTGGCGGTTTCTGTATCGGAGCAGTTGATCGCATTGTTGCGCGGCGGAATGACGACGACAGCATCGGCGCCGTGCTTGATGACGTCGTTGTAGGTCGGCTTCCCACCATAGGCACCATCGGGCGTGATTTGGCGGATCGGAGTGTCGATTTGGCCGAGCAGCGGTTCGACTTGCGAGCCGTTGCCGGTGTCTTGGTCGGTCATGACGTGGGCGATGATCTCGCCGCTGTCGGCATCCAGTGCAAGGTGCAGTTTGCGCCAGGTCCGTCGGGAGTTGGTGTCGTGCTTTTCCTCCAGCCACTGGCCAGCGCCGTAGACCTCGGCCCCGGTGCTGTCAATGAGGACGTGAACGGGCTCATTTCTCGAAACCGGGCGGCTTTGCCGCCGATCAGACGATCGCCACAAACTTGCCCTCCGGCTCAGCGTGGCATGATGGGGAACGGCGAGATCTAGCCCCGTCAATTGCAGCACCGAAGTCAGCGAACCTTCCATCTGGCGCAGCCGCAAGCTGAATACGAGGGCCAAGGTCAGGGCAGTCTCAATCGGCAGGCACGAGTAGCGTGGCTGGCCGCCACGCATTGTTCTCTTCGGCGCCGGCCGGGATGACAGCGCCGCTGGCGTCATCCAAAGCGTCAGGCTGCCGCGCCGGCGTGGATCGGCCTCCTATTCCGACCAATTGGTCAACTTGAATTTCATCTTGCCAATATGGTGACGGCGGGCGGAATGGTGTTTGTAGGGCATGGACGAAAATCATGGCGTCCGTTGGCGATCCCGCCCGCCTATCGGCAAACCATTGGAATTTGATCCATGCACCAACGCTCATCGTCAGCGAATAGCGCTGACGATGTCCATGAAGCGCTTGACGCGGGCGGGCTCGACCTTGTTCCAAGTATTGCCCTCATATTTGAAATGCGTGCCGATGACGACGCCGCTGGCGCAGGAGAGGATGTCGGTGACATTGTCCTTGTTGACGCCTGTATTGGCGAAAACGGGAACATCCCTCACGGCTTCGCAGACCTTGCGCAAGCCGGACTGATCGACCGGCTGCCCGGTCAGCGGACCGGACACAAGGATGGCGTCGGCCAGCGATGAGAAGACCGCGCTCTTTGCGCGCAGTTCGATCGGGCGCTGGTCGAGCGAATGGGCGAATTCGGCATTGATGTTGAACAGCATCTTCATGTCGGTGCGGCCGAGCTTGGCGCGCAGCCGCGCCGGCGTCGCGCAATCCGGGGCCCAGATACCCATGTCGGAGGCGAAGACGCCGGTGAAGATCTCGCGCACGAAGCTTGCGCCGGTGGCGGCACCGATGGCGACGCTTGCCGTCGGATCCCAGAGATAATTGACGCCGAAGGGAATCTTGAGTTCCGCCTTCGCAGCCTGGACGATCGCCGTCATTGCAGCGATACCCTCCGGCGGTGCCTTCAACTCGTAAGGCCTGTCATTCTCGTTGCCAAACATGATGGCATCGACGCCGCCTTCCTGCAGCGCGCGAATATCTTCCATCACGTCGTCGATGAGTTTCGAGACGCCGCCTTTCGGATCATAATTCGGCGAACCGGGCAATGCGCCGATATGCGCCATGGCAATGATGACCTTCTTCTTGTCACCAAAAAATTCAAAAACCATCGAAAGCTCCGAAATTGGGCGTTAGGGAAAGCGGGTTTTCACAAACCGGATGCTTCAGGAGGATGCGCCGGCGACCATCACTTCAACCCTGGCGGCTTCAAGCGCTTTTGCCAGTTCTGGCGGCGGCGATGCATTGGTGATCAGCATGTCGAATTGTGACAGCGGGGCGATATGAACGAGCGACATGCAATCGAATTTCGATGCGTCGCAGAGAACGACCTTCTTCGTCGAGCGGCGGAGATAGACGCGCTTCATCTCCGTATCATCGAAGGAATAATCATAAATACCGTCTGACGTCAGTCCGGAAACGCCGACAAAGGCGATGTCGAACCAAAGTGCTTCGAACTGGGAAATCGCCGTTGCATTGGAGATCGACAATTCATCGTTTCTCATGCGTCCGCCAGGCAAGTAGACTTCCGCCAGGCCTTCCCCAAGCTGGGTGGCGTTGCGCACGCTGTTGGTGAAAAACTTTACATGCTGCTGGCCGGCGAGCAACCGGGCAAGCAGGAATGTTGTCGTGCCGACATCCAGCGCGATGGTGCGAAGTCCTGAGGCGACCCGCGCTGCCGCTTCCGCAATCAGCCGTTTCGGCAATGCGTTCTTGGCAAGGCGAGCCTGAAAGGTCGGCTCGTTGAGGCGCGAGGTGGTTGCTGAAAGGCCGGGTTCGACAATTGTGGTAAGGTCGGTGCTGACTGCTCCGCCATGGGTGCGGGCAAGCCGTCCTTCCTTCTCCAGTTCCGTCAGGTCGCGCCGCACGGTCATTTCAGACACGCCGAGCTGTGCGGCAATTTCCGTTACGGATACGGCGCCCGTTTCGGCCAGCGCATCCAAAATGAAGGAACGGCGCGTGCGCGCGAGAACTTTCGTTTTTTCGACGGTCAGCGTTTCGGCGTCATGGCCTGTGATCATTGGTCTGTCTTTCATTTAGATAAGCTGAGCGGGTGTTTGCGTTCGCATGCTACCGAAGCTCAGCCTTCCCATTACATAACCAGTGCTTAGCTCAGAAAGCGAACAAATTCAAACATAAATTTCGATTGATTTGTAAGTTTTTGTTGTTATATGATCGCGGTGTTGTTTTGGTCGGAGATATGGCTCGTGGGACATCCGAAGTTTGCGGAACTCGACGGTTTGAAGGCGATCGTTACCGGCGGCGGCAATGGAATAGGCCGTGCAATCGCGCAGGCGCTGGCAAAACAGGGTGTCAAGATCACCATTTGCGACATCAATCTGGAGGCGGCGAACACAGTCGCACAATCGATTGCCGGCCATGCGCTGGAGATTGATGTTCGTTCGCGTTCCTCCGTGGAAAAGACGTTCGAACGAGCCGCGGATCTCATGGGCGGCTACGATATACTGATTGCCAATGCCGGGGTCTCTACGATGCAGCATGCGCTGGAGATCACCGACGAGGAGTGGGACTTCAACTTCGACGTCAACACGCGCGGCATCTTCCTGACGAACCAGATCGCTGCGCGCCGCTTCGTGTCGCAGGGCCAGGGTGTGATTGTCAACACGGCCTCGCTTGCCGCGAAGGTCGGCGCGCCGCTTCTGGCGCATTACTCTGCCAGCAAATTCGCCGTTCTCGGCTGGACACAGGCGCTTGCCCGCGAACTGGCCTCGAAAGGCATCCGCGTCAATGCCGTCTGCCCGGGCTTCGTCAAGACCGGCATGCAGGAGCGCGAGATCGATTGGGAAGCCAAATTGCGCGGCGTCAGCCCCGAGCGCGTCGTTGAAGACTATATCGCCCAGACGCCGCTCGGGCGGCTGGAAACACCCGAAGATGTCGCCGATGTCGTCGTTTTCCTCTGCTCGAATTCCGCCCGTTTCATGACCGGTCAGGGCGTCAATGTCACCGGCGGCGTCTATATGGCCTGACAGGCCAGCCGACCGCCCAAGCCGCATCATATCGGAGAGAGCATGGCATCCATCGTCTTTGAGGGAGTGGAAAAGCGTTATCCGGACGGATATGCGGCAATCCAGCACCTCGATCTCACCATCGAGGATGGTGAGTTTCTGGTTCTAGTCGGCCCAAGCGGCTGTGGTAAGTCGACCGCGCTGCGAATGATTGCGGGTCTCGAGGATATCACTTCGGGTCGCCTGTTGGTTGGCGATACGCTCGCCAACGGCCTTGCGCCCCGTGACCGCGACATCGCGATGGTCTTTCAATCCTACGCGCTTTATCCGCATATGACCGTTGCCGAGAATATCGGCTTCGGCCTTTCCGTGCGCGGCGTCGACAAGACGGAAATCGATCGCAAGGTCAGGGAAACGGCCAAGCTTCTCGAACTCGACGCCTATCTCGGCCGCAAGCCGGGGCAGCTTTCCGGCGGTCAGCGACAGCGCGTGGCGATGGGCCGGGCGCTGGTGCGCGCGCCCAAGGCGTTTCTGATGGACGAACCTTTGAGCAATCTCGACGCACGGCTGCGCGGCCAGATGCGGGCCGAAATCGCCCGGCTGCAGAAGTTGAGCGGCATTACCACCGTCTATGTCACGCATGACCAGATCGAGGCGATGACCATGGGTGACCGCGTCGCCGTGATGCGCGCCGGCGTTTTGCAGCAGCTCGGCACGCCGCGCGCGCTTTACGACACGCCCGCCAATCTCTTCGTTGCCGGTTTCATCGGCACGCCGTCGATGAACTTCCTGAAAGCCACGCTGGCGGGCAGTGAGGGCGGTCTGGCTGCTGCCGCCGGAGGGTTCACTCTGCCGGTGCCAGAGCCTGTCATTGCCGCGCGTCCGGCGCTTGCGCGTCATGTCGGCAAGGAGATCATTGTCGGCGTTCGGGCCGAGGCGTTGAGCACCGCGGATGCTGTTGATCCGAGTTTCGGGCGCATGGAAGGAACGGTTGCCTTCATGGAGGATTTCGGCGCCACGAAACTTATCCATCTCGAGATTGGCGGGGCCGGCAAGCTGGAGGAGGTGACGGCGGAGGCAGACGAAGTTTCGCTTTCCGGCCCTCGATTGCGTGCCTCCGTGCCGGCAACACTTCCGCTTTGCGTTGGCGAGACGATCGCCCTGTCGGTCAACCCGGCAGAACTGCATTTCTTCGACGCAGCGACTGAAAACGCGATCCGCGATTGAAAGGTTCTTTCGCCATGCCCGTGTTCATCGGCATCGATATCGGGACGACCTCGACGATCGCGGTAGCGATGTCGGAAACCGGAAAACCGTTGGCCTCGGCCTCGCGCCCCTCGCATTTGTCCTCGCCGCATCCCGGTTTTGCCGAGGCCGACCCTGGGCAATGGTGGGCGAACACGCAGGTCGTGGTGCGGGACATGATCACGCGCTTGCCTGAGGGATGCGAACTCGCCGGCGTCTGCGTCACCGGAATGTTGCCGGCTGTGGTGCTGCTCGATCGCCAGCGCCGCGTCCTGCGTGCGAGCATCCAGCAGAGCGATGCGCGTTGCGGGGCGGAAGTCGAAGCCATGAAAGCGGCGTTGGACGAGGCGCGCTTCCTCAGCCGCACCGGCCAGGGCCTGACCCAGCAATTGGTCGCCCCGAAACTGCAATGGCTCAAGGCGCATGAGCCGGATGTCTATGGCCGGATCGCCCATGTCCTCGGCTCCTATGATTTCATCAACATGCACCTGACCGGGCGCCTGACGGTCGAGCGCAACTGGGCGCTCGAAGCGGGATTCATCGATCTTGACGATCACCGGATTGCGGACGACCTCGTGGTGCTGTCGGGACTTCGCCCCGGCGCCCTGCCGGAGCTCGTCGCATCGCATGAGGTCATCGGCGCGGTGACGGCAGACGCGGCGCAACTGACCGGCCTGCCGGAAGGCCTGCCCGTCTTCGGCGGAGCCGCCGACCATATCGCCTCCGCGCTAGCGGCTGGCCTGACGCAGGCCGGCGATGTCCTCCTCAAATTTGGTGGGGCAGGCGATATCATCGCCATTGCCGGCAGGCCGGAGCCAGATCGTCAACTTTTTCTGGATTACCATCTCGTCCCCGGCCTTTATGCGCCGAACGGCTGCATGGCCTCCTCCGGCTCGCTTCTCAGATGGCTTGCCGCCCTCATCGGTGGCTCGGAAGGTGACGATGTTTTAAAGCAGCTCGACCAGGAAGCGGCGGCCGTGCCTGCCGGCGCGGACGGCGTGCGTGCACTGCCTTATTTTCTCGGCGAGAAGACGCCGATACATGACCCGCTGGCGCGCGGTACGTTCACCGGCCTCAGTCTCGGTCATACGCGCGGCCATATATGGCGCGCGGCGTTGGAGGCGATTGCCTGCGGCTTCCGCCATCATCTCGATGTTCTTTCGGAAACGGGGCGCCCGGCAACACGGCTGATCGCCTCCGACGGGGGAAGCCGAAGCCGTATCTGGATGCAGATCGTCGCCGATATCTGCGGCCAGCCGATCCATGTCTTGTCGGATGCCTTCGGCTCGTCGATTGGTGCGGCCTGGGTGACGGCGGCCGGATCAGGCGTGGCGGCATGGGAGGATGTCGCGGCCTCCGTGCGTTTTGGCGCGGTGCTGCAGCCTTCGCCCGAAGGTGTCGCCGCCGGCGACCGGATCTATGCCGACTACCGCGATCTCTACCGGTCGCTGAAACCCTTCTTCGCGCGTGGAGACTAGCCATGATCAAGGCAATCGCCTGGGATGTCGACGGGACGCTGATCGACAGCGAACCGGTTCACCACAAGGCGCTAATGGCCGTTTCGGAGCGCTATGGCGTCAACATTGCTGCCGATGATACGCGTTTCATCGGGGTGGCGATGAGCGATGTCTGGACGACGCTCGCACCGCTCTATCCGCTGGGACTTGGCCCGGAGACTTGGATCGCCGAGATTGTCGAAGCCTATATTGAGCGGACCGCCGAATTGCAACCGATTGCTGGCGCGCGGGAGACGGTGCTTGCGCTAGCCGAGTCCGGGCTTGTTCAATGCGCGGTTTCCAATTCGTCTCGCCGCATCGTCGAGGCCAATCTTAAGGCTATGGGGCTCGACCGCGCGATGGCCTTTGCGATCGGGCGCGAGGATGTAGTGCACGGCAAGCCCGATCCCGAGCCCTATCGGCTTGCCAGCGGGCGTCTTGGCCTTGATGCTTCGCACATGCTGGCCGTCGAGGATAGCGTCGTGGGCGCGGCCTCGGCGCGGGCGGCGGGCATGCCGGTGCTGCGCTATGGCGCGGATTTCACCGACTTCGCGGCGATCCTCGACCTGGTTGAGGAGCGGAGGCTTCGCGCATGATGAATTTCTGGCCCTGTAATCCGCCTGAACGCGCCGCAAAGGCGGCGCTCGTCGTGATTGACATGCAGGTCGATTTCTGCGCGCCGGGCGGGTGGGTCGATCAGTTGGGCGAGGATGTCAACAATACGCGCTCCATCATCCCGGCCGTTGCCGAGGCCCTGACAATCGCGCGGGCCGCGGGCCTAGCCGTCTTCCACACCCGAGAGGGCCATAAGCCGGACCTGTCGGATCTACCGGCCAACAAGCAATGGCGCACCCGCATCCATGGGCTCGGCATCGGCGATGAAGGTGCTTCCGGGCGCATCCTCGTGCGCGGCGAACCCGGCTTCGAAATCGTTCCCGAGCTTGCGCCGCTCGCTGGCGAAATGGTGATCGACAAGCCGGGCAAGTCGGGTTTCCACGCGACCGATTTCGATGCGCGGCTGACGGCTCTAGGCATCACCCATCTCATCGTCATCGGCGTCACCTCCGATTGCTGTGTGCAATCGACCTTCAGAGACGGCTTCGAGCGCGGTTATGAATGCGTCATTCTCGAAGACTGCACGGCAGCGGTCGAAACGGCAAATCACGAAGCGACGATGGATATCTTGAAAGCCTTCGGCGGCCGCTGGGGGACAGTGTCCGATCTCGCGAGCTTCCGCGCCGCCGTGGAGGCGCTTCATGGCTGACAACTTCCCCGGCGTTGCCGCCGCCCCGTATTCCTGGCCCTTCGACGGGCAATGGAGCGCTGCCGACAGCGCGCTTCTCATCCTGGGGTTCCAGAACGGTACGATCGCCGCACTCGGTGCGGAGCCGGAGGCTGCTGTTGCGGCAAAGCTGATCGCATGCGCCCGGGAAGCCGGCCTGCCGGTGATTGCGAGCCGGCGCGGCCGCAGCGAGACGCTTTCCCCGGCTGCTGCCCGGCGCGCCGCCATGGGCGATCCCGTCTTTGCGCCCGGGACGTCGGAATGGCAGCTTTCCGACATGCTCGGCCTGCAGGTGGAGGCTTTGATCTTCGACCATCCGGGCGACAATGCCTTCTATTCGACTGGGCTCGAAGCCTGGTTGCAGCGGCGCGGCATCCGCAATCTGGTGCTGGCGGGTGTTCCAACCGAGGGCCTGCTGCACGCGACCCAACGTGCTGCCAATGACATGGGCTTCGAATGCATCGCCGTTTCCGATGCGTGCAAGGGAACGACGGATGCACGTCATGCCGGGCAATTGCGCATCACCGTCTTCGGCAACGGGCTTTTTGGCACCGTGACGTGCTCGGATCAACTGCTCTCGGCGCTGAGGGCGCCCATCCCGACCTGAAGAGGATCGACATGTCTGATTTTCACTGGCCGGCCGAGACCGGCAGCCTCGACTTCCATACGCTGACAGCTGCCTATGCGTCCGGTCAACTCAAGCCTTCCACGGTCGTCAACGCCATCTATGACCGGATCGAGGCGCGGGGTGACGACCATGTATGGATCTATCTTGTCTCCCGCGCCGACGCACTGAGAGCGGCAGAGGAATTGGAGAATGCCGGCTATGACGGCCGTCCTCTCTGGGGGATTCCTTTTTCGATCAAGGATTGCAACGACGTTATCGGCCTGCCGACGACGAATGCGCTGAAAGAGGGGACCTATATAGCCGAAAGCACCGGTCAGGCCGTGACGCGCCTTTTCGACAATGGCGCGATCCTGATCGGCAAGACCAACATGGACCAGTTCGGCATCGGCCTTGTCGGCATGCGTACGCCGTATGGTGCGTGTTCGTCGGTGTTCAACGATGATTATATTTCCGGTGGTTCCAGTTCCGGTTCTGGTGTTTCCGTGGCGGCAGGGCTTTCCAGCTTCTCGATCGCCAATGACGCCGCCGGCTCCGGCCGCGTGCCGGCGGGCTTCAACAATATCGTCGGGATCAAGCCGACGCCGGGCATTGTCAGCAATGCCTGCGTATCGGGCGGCGGCTGCGTGAAGACGATCGAGACCGTGTCCGTCTTCGCGCTGACGGTGGAGGATGGCATGGCGGTCATGCGCGTCATCACCGGCTACGATCCGACCTATCCCTTTTCCAAGCCCGAGGCCGATCATGTCGCGCTCGACATGCGGCCGGCCCCGCCGAAGTTCCGCTTCGGCATTCCTGCCGGCGCGGCGCTTCGCTTCTTCGGCGATAGCGAGGCGGAGCGGCTGTTCCAGGAAGCCGTCAAGCGGCTGGATGCCATGGGTGGCGTGGCGGTCGAGGTCGATTTCGCCGCATTCGAGGAAACCCAGCGTATTCTCTACGAAGGCCCGTGGATTTCGGAGCGTGCGCTCAGCCTCGATAAGGTGCTGGCCCAGCATGGCGACGCGATCCATCCGGTCACAAAGACGATTCTCGAAAACAGCGGGCAATATTCATCCGTTGATACATTCCGCGCCATTCACCGCATCGCCGAGTTGAAATGCGCGACACGCCCAATCTGGGATGACATCGAAGTGCTTCTGGTGCCGACGACGCCGACGATCTATCGCAAAAGCGAGATTCTCGCCGATCCGATCGCGCTCAACGCGCGCCTCGGTATCTATACCAATTTCGTCAATCTGATGGGGCTTTGCGGGATCGCCGTGCCGAACGGTTTCCGCGTCGACGGGTTGCCCTCGGGTGTCACCTTCCTCGCTCCCGGCATGGCTGAAGCGAAAGCGGCGGCGATCGCGGCTGAATTCCATCATCGCGCCGGCATCGGGCTCGGCATGAACCTCAATCCCTATCCGGCCTATGGCGCCCCAACGGAAATTCCGGCCGGTCACCGCGAGATTGCCGTTGTCGGCGCACATCTGTCCGGCATGCCGCTCAATCATGAACTGACGGAGCGCGGCGGCGTATTCCGTGGCCATACCCGCACGACAGGCGATTATCGGCTTTATGCGCTCACCGGCACGACACCGGCCAAGCCCGGTCTCGTTCGCGATCCGAACGCCAAGGGGCCGGGCATCGAGGTCGAGATCTGGTCACTGCCGCTCGCAGGCTTTGCCGATTTCATCGAGCGCATTCCGCAACCGCTGGGGATCGGTAAGGTCGCGCTCGAGAGCGGTCGCCAGGTATCCGGATTCCTTTGCGAGACCGTGGCGCTGAACGGCGCGATCGACATTACCGCGCATGCCGGCTGGAAGAATTATCTGGCTTCGAAAGCGGCTTGAGAAAGGTGCTCGCGGGGAGCGTTTCCGTTAAAACCGGAAGCATATGAAGCGCTCCGGACGTTTTGTTTGTCTTGCTCGAAATGCCAAAAGGCCCCGCGAGATGCCCACCTTTTTAATCGTCGGAGTTTGTCCGCTCAGTTGATGCCTTTGGTCAGTCCCTGCACGAAATAGCGGTTGAGGACGAGGACGATGAGCACGATTGGCACGGTCGAGAAATGCGCCAACGCCCCCAGCGTCCCCCAGGTGATATCCTTTGTGCCGTAGGCCGAAAGTAACGCCACCGAGATCGGCTTGGAATCGAGCCGTGTCAGGAACATGGCGAAGAGGAAGTCGTTCCACGAGAAGAGCACGCAAAAGAGTGCGGAGGCGATGATGCCGGAACGCACCGCGGGCAAAGATACTTTCCAGAAGGCGCTGAACTGCCGGCAGCCATCCGTCAGCGCCGCTTCTTCCAGCTCCTGCGGCAGGCCACGGAAATAGGAATACATCATCCAGCTCACGAAGGCGGTGTTAAGCACGCAATTGATGAGGACGACGCTGAACAAGCTGCCGATAAGGCCGATATCGCGCATCAGCAGATAGAACGGGATAAGCGCCGCGACAGCGGGGACCATGCGGATCGTCATGAAGAAATAAGCAACGCCCATGGCGGCAGGATGTCTCGAGCGGGCGAGCGCATAGCCGGCAGGAACGCCGAGTATCAGCGAAAACAGCATCGAGCCGCCTGCAATCAAGAGGCTGGAAGCGATGAGGCTGCCGACATCGAAGATTCGCAGCGCATTGCGGAACTGGTCCAGCGTCGGCGTGAAGAAGAGATGCGGCGGAATGGAGAAGATCGCGTTCGACGGTTTGTAGGCGGTCATGGCGAGCCACAGGAAGGGCAGCAGGAAGAAGACGAGGGTCAGCAGCAGGAAGCCGCGTCGTGCCGTGTCAAAGACCATGGAGCGTCGCGTCATCGGCCGTTGGCCTTCTTGTCGAAATGGCGGATCATGAGGATGAAGCAGGTGGCGATGATCGCCACACAGAGAAGCGCGATGTTGGAAATCGCCGACGCCTTGCCGATATTGAAGAAGCTCAGGCCCTCCTTCACCGCATAGACCATGAGCATGTTGGTCGAATTGCCCGGTCCGCCACCGGTCGTCACGAACACGCTGTCAAAGACGCGGAAGGCGTCGATGGTGCGCAGCGTCAGCGCCAGCATGACGGCTGGCAGCATGAGCGGCAAGGTGATGGAACGGAAGGTGCGCCAGGCGGTTGCTCCGTCGACGGCGGCGGCCTCCAGGAGGTCGCCGGGCAGCGCCTTTAGGCCGGCCAGCAGAATGAGCGCGACGAGCGGCGTCCATTCCCAGATGTCGATGAAGATGAGCGTGGCCAGCGCGGTCGACGGCGTGGCGAAGAGGCCGCGCGGATCGGTGATACCCCACTGGGCAAGATAATAGCCGACCATGCCGTAGTCGGCGAGCAGCAAGCCCTTGAAGATGAGACCGACGACCAGCGGCGTGATGGTGACGGGAACAAGGATCAATGTCAGGCAGACGCGATTAAACCGGTCGTCGCGCCAGAGCGCCAGCGCGATGACAAAGCCGAAGATGAGTTCGATGGCGACGGAAAAGACGGTGAAGATCACCGTATTGGCGATGGCGCCGCGAAAATCGGCGTCTGCCAGCAGGTTGAAGTAATTGTCGATGCCGACGAAATGCGTCCGCGCCGGTTTCAGCAGATTGTATTCGTATAGGCTGTACCACATGCCTTTTACGAGCGGGAAGACGCCGAGCGCGATCACATAGGCGACGGCGGGGAGCGCCATGGCAAGCAGGAACAATTTTCGCCGCGTGGCAAAAGGGACAGGCGAGAAGCCCGTGGCCGCCTTGCTTTCAACGGAGCTGGTCAGGTTCATCGCGTAATTCGTCATCACCGAATGGCCGTTTGCTTCGCGTTTCGATCTGAGAGGAAAACGGGCCGGCGTGCAAACGGAATCTTGCTTTCAGCGTACCGTTGAAGCTCGCGCGACCAGCGCCCTCGAAAATGAAAGGCCGCGTCACGGTCTTTCGTGAAGCGGGCCTGTTCTTAGAACAGCTTGGCGGCTGCTTCCTGCGCCGCGTCAAGCGCGGCCTTGGGCTCGACCGTACCAACGAGGACGGAGTTGACTGCCGTGCCCAGGATGTCCTGGATTTCCGGATACTCCGGAATGCGCGGGCGATAGTCGCCGTCGCCGTTCTCGAAGACTTCGTTGAGGACAGGCAGGAATGGATACTTGGCGTTCAGCTCCTTGTCGGTAACCGTGCTCTTGCGGATGTAGCTGCCCGCACCGAGCATATTCATCTCCTTCTGGATCTTCGGACTGATGACCCATTTGATGAAGGTCCAGGCGGCTTCTTTCTGCTTGTCCTTCGCATCGGCGTTGATGGCCATGCCCCAGCCGCCGATTCCGTAGATCTTCGGTAAACCCTTACCGCGCGGAGCAAGCGCGACATCGACCTTGCCGACCACCTTCGACGTCTTCGGATCGTAATAGCCGGGCGCGCCGACAGACCAAGTCTGCATCGTGGCGGCAATCCCTTGGCGGAAGCTTTCCTCGCGGCCGCCCCAGTCATAGTCGGCGGCACCGGGAGGAGCTGCCTTCTTGAAGAGATCGCGATAAACAGTCAGGCTCTTGATATTGGCTTCGGAATTGAGCGCGGGCTTGCCGTCCTTGTCGAGGATGGCGCCGCCCATTTCGGCGTTATATTGCATCCAGTCCTGAGCGACCGCCGGGCCTTTCTGGCCGTTGGCGACAAAGCCGTACTGCTTCTTGGCCGGGTCGGTCAGCTTATAGGCGGCGGCAACCAGATCTTCCATCGTTTCCGGCGCCTTCAGGCCGGCGGCATCGAAGAGATCCTTGCGATAGGCGAGAACGTTGGCATAGCCGGCAAAGGGGTAGGCGACCTGCTTGCCTTTGTAGTTGCCGAGCGCTTCCATGAGCTTGGGATAGATGTCGGCGGTATCGAGCTCCTTGGCATCGCGCTTCATCAGGTCGTTGAGATCAATCGTATAGCCATTGGCGGCGAACTGCCCTGCCCAGACGATGTCCATGGTGATCAGGTCATAGCCGGCGGTGTGGCCCACGAAATCGGCGGTCGTCTTCGTCAGCAGAGAGCCGTAATCCATGATGTCGACCTTGATCTCTGCGCCGGTCGCTTCCTTGAACTCGGGCGCGATCTGCGCCAGCACGGCCGAAAACTGGTCGTTCATGGATGCCAGATTGAGAGTGATGCCGGCCAGCGGCTTGTCGGCGGCCTGCGCCATGCCCGCTGTCAGGGCAAGGATGCAAACGGTAGCAAATTTCTGAAAATTCCCCTTCATGAATGTCATTAGTGTTCTCCTTTTCATGATTGATTGCCACTATACATCAAACAAAAACGCACTCAAGTACACTTGACAAAAAAGCAATAACGGCCTGAATATAACAAAATTGAACAATATCGCTCATTTTTTGCTTGATGATTGTGCAATATGCCTCGTTTTTGCGCATCGGCCGGCTTGCTTAAGAGACTGCGGTCATGCCGGACTTGGCGCGAGGCCGTGTCAAAGAAAAAAATGTCAGGATCGAACATGAATGGGGGTCTCAGCATATCGCGACTTGAAACGCTAGAAAAACGGCTCGTCGCCGAGATGGAGGCCACGGAAGCGCTCGGGCGGGTCTGGGCTCCAGCACCGGAGCCAGGACCTGCTTGTATCTCGCGCTATAATGTCGTGATCTGTGGGGCCGGCATGTCGGGGCTCGCTATCGCCTTTGGCCTGAAACGGCGTGGGGTTGCGGGTGTTCAGGTGATCGACAAGGCCGGGAAGGGGCGGGAAGGGCCTTGGATCGGCTGCGCGCGCATGAAGACGCTGCGCTCGCCGAAATATCTCGCGGGGCCGGATTTTGGCCTGCCGTCGCTGACGCCGCGCGCCTGGTACGAAGCCGTCCATGGCACAGACGCCTATGAAAGCCTCGACAAGATGTCACGGCAAGACTGGATGGCCTATCTCGGCTGGTATCGTGCGGTGACGGAGCCTGATGTGGCCAACGGCACGAGCCTTGCCGGTATCTCGCAAGTCGGCGGCTGGTTGCGGCTTGCGCTCGAAGCGGACGGTGAAACGCGACAGATCGAATGCCATCGGCTTGTGCTGGCGACCGGTATTGATGGCGGCGGCGCGCCCATGATCCCCGATTTCGTTCGTACCTTGCCCAAGTCGTACTGGACCCATAGTGCCGAGATCGCAGACGACAGCCATCTCAAGGATCGAGATGTCGCCATTCTGGGTTCGGCGACCTCCAGCTTCGACTGGGCGGTGACGGCTTTGGAAAAGGGTGCGAAAAGCGTGGCGATGATCGGCCGCTCGCGCAATTTCGGCCGGACGGAAGTGTTGGCCTGGACCAATTTTCCGGGCTTCCTCGGTCATTTCGGCGATCTGTCGGATCTGCAAAAATGGCGCTATATGCGGCTATACAATGGCTTCAAGATCCCGCCGACACAGGATCAGTTCGACCGTGTCGTGTCCGATCCGCGCTTCACGATGGCGCTGGGCCACAAGGTGCAGTCCGTGACATTGGATGCCGCGCGGGTTGTGATCGAAAGCGACAGCGGCATGTTCAGCGCCGATCATCTCCTGCTTGGAACCGGTTATACGATCGATTTCAACCAGCGCGCGGAATTGAAGAGCATTGCGCCGCATGTTGCTTTCTGGTCCGATCGTTTCACGCCGCCGGATGGCGAGGCATCGGCCGAGATCGCGGCCCATCCCTATCTCGGGCGCGGCTTCGAACTCACGCCGAAGAATGCGGCGACCCATGGCTGGCTGTCGCACATCCATTTGTTTAATTGTTCAGCCATTGCTAGCCTAGGCCCGATCAGTAACGGTGTGACTGGCATGAAATACGGTCTGCCGCGCATCGTCGATGCGGTTGTGGGTGGTCTCTTTCACGAGGCGGCCGACGATTTTCTCCGTGACCTTGCGGCCTATCGGGAGCATCATTTCGATCCGCGCGGCTATGATGGAGACCTTGAAGGCATGAAGGAAGTGTCATCATGACAATCATACCTACGTTTCCGCTCGACAAGGTTCTGGAAAGGGCTCGGCGTGACAGCGTGGAATTTCCCTATCTGCTCGCCAATCACGTTCCAATGGTCCTCGTGGCGCTCGATCGCATGGGCGCGACCCCTGAGCGTCTCGACGAATGGTACGAGATTTATCGCGTGGCAAACCAGCTCGTTCCCGCGCCGCCAACCGTGGCCCCGATCGAGCGTGAGCATTGGGACGTGGCGCTCGGTGACCGGACGCGGGAATCAGATTATCGCGCCTATTTCGTCGCGGAAGTCGAACGGCTCGGGACCGATGCCGCGATCCGCCATTATTTGCCTCGGCTTATCCAGGGTGTGGCCGGCAGTGCGCTGCACCCGCTGATGCGGCTGGCTTACGCGGTGCTCAACAGCGACCCAGCGGAAGTGGGAACGGCGCTCGGATACTGGGCAACCTGTTATCTGCCCTTGCCCGATCCGACTGGGATAAAACCGGACACGGACGATCCGGCAGCGATTCTCGCTGCTATGAATGATGTTGCCGGCGCACACGACTATGTGCCTGAAACCGATCTTCTCTGGCACAATATACGCGAAGTCGCCGCCTTGCCGGACTTTCCGCCGGTGATCGATCGCTTGCGCATTGATGAAGCGACACCGAAACGCATGGCGGAGACGGCCCTGGCCCTATTCGCCGCGACCATGGATTTCTCGGCGCTCCACGCCGTTACCGGCTTGCATTGGGCTCGGTTGGTCGCGCCGCATCTGGATGCTCCGCTGCCGCTCTACCGTGCCTTTTGGCAGGTGATTGCCACACTCGTTCCGAAGATCGGCTTCCCGGTGCTTCCGACCGCCGAAGCCCTTCAGGTGATGCGTGAGATGCAGGTGCCGGACTGGCCGGAGATAAGGGCCGCCGCGGTGGCCTCTAACGACGAACACGACGTTAGCCTGGTCTTTTCGGCGTTGCAGGAACACCTGGCCTGGGGTGATCCTCTTTATCGAGTCGTGGCGGCGCGCCGCGTCCGGCTGATCTAGAGGTTGGCGTGCTGAGTTTCAGCTCAATTTGAGCCACTTTTTCATTTCGCGTTGTACCAACTGAGTGCAATTATGGTGTTGATCGAAAACATTTTCTTGCGGTGTGGGCGGATCCGTCCAGAATAAAAAAGTGAATTAAATTCGTGCGATAATCAACAGACGGAGTATTAGTCGCTGTCAAAACGGACCGTGCAGGTCTTTGACGCCGAGGCCGGGCATAGTGGAAACCATCAAAGGGCTCGGCGTAATGGACCACGCCGCTGCGTTCCTCGTCGAACACCTGCCAGATCGTTCGATCTCTCTGCTCGGGGTAGCGGTGTGCCTCGGCATAGGCAAGGCTACGACGCATCGGCAACCCCTCTTCGCTTCCAGCATATGGAACGGCTTGATAAGCCGACGAGCCCGTCGAAGTTTTGCCGGACGATGAGCTAGATGATCGAACAAAAGCGATATGAGAGCGCTCTACTTCATCACTGTGTAAGGCCGGATGGAATCATGGGTCAGCTCTCGCAGTATACAAGAAACCTTCCGGAAACTACCAAGAGCTAAAAAGCGTTCTCTTGCTGTGAACCTTATCAGCAGGAGACAGCAATGGCGGATAACAGCACCACGACAATCAGCGCCACATTCCAAATACGTCAGGCAACAAATCTTGTCGTCGAACATCTAGTTCAGGAGCACGCAATTTCGAGGCAGGACATTTTCGCTCAATCGGCAAACGATCGCAACACCGCAGGTTCGGCGGCCTCGGGAGGCGATATCCGGTATGACGAGGGAGCTCGCGGTGACGCACCGTTGGCGGGCGGGATCGAGGTCTCGGCGGATATCGTGCCAAATCCGGCTTACCTTCGCCGAGAGACTTTAGAGCATCATGGTTGAGATCGTCCGCGTATTCGCCTTCGGAACCTTGAAGAAGGGTTTTGTGCTGCATCAGCGAGGCTTGGCAGGCGCGCATTATTGTGGCCGCGCTCAGACGCGAAAGGCCTATCCAATGGTGATCGCGGGTCAATGGTTTGCACCCATGATGTTTGATGAACCTGGAACCGGATCGATCGTCAGCGGCGAACTCTACGAACTGAGCGGGGAAATGCTAAGCAAACTTGATAGGCTCGAGTCCGTCGGCCAGCCTGGGCACTTTCGCAAACGGATCGAACTTGAAACCGCTAGCGGCAATCTTGCTGACGCTTTTGCCTATTTCAAGGCTCGCAGGTTGGCGGTGCCGATATATACTGGCTATCTCTCCACCTATGACGACGATCGCTTCGTTCCAACAGAGCGACGAAGCTGAGTGAGACACGATTGTTTCGAGTTGGACTTTGGAAGGGAGGGCGCAAGCTGCTTCAATGCAGGTAATGCCGATCCGCTCATATAGTCGATGGACGGATCACCTGGGTCCGCGGGCAAAGATTGGCTTGAGGACAGGAAGGTTCGAAGTGAGCGATTAAGCCTGCGCTGAAAACATTGCCAAATGCAATGCGCCTCCCGTTCCGCGCGGGCTTTATCTTCGCCGTCCTGAAACAATCAAGAGGTTTGCCTCAACGGGTGCTTGTGATCAAACTTGTAATCCAATTGAGAAAGGCAGGCGGCGGTCGAGCCGCCTCGCTGGTTAGGCCATGCCAAGCGGCGGTATCGTGGAACCAACAGTTAGACTCCGTGTCGGCGGTGGCAAACGAATTTGTCTTGACTGATTTCCTCAACGATCTTTAATTAACTGATCTACTGGACCAACCAGTGGACCGGGGGGAGCGATGGACGAAAGTCCGATCTTGACCGAGGGGCCGAATATCGCGCGGAGTCTCGCCCGCCGAACGGCGCGTGATGTCATCGCCGAGAAGCTGATGGTCCTGATCGCCACCAATATGTTGCGACCGGGCGACGAGCTACCGGGCGAGCGCGAATTGGCCAACGTTCTCCATGTCAGCCGCGAAACGGTGCGTGGCGCGATTCAGGCGCTCGCCGCGCAGGGCATCATCGAGGTTTCACATGGCAGCCGCAGTCGTGTCTGCGAGGTCGATCTCAGCCACATTACCGTGACGATTGCCTCTTCCAATGCAATTGACGGCTACGATCTGGACTCCGTCCATGCCGCGCGTCTTCATATCGAGCTCAAGGTTGTCGGCGATGCCGCCGAGCGCATCGATGACGTCACTCTGGCAAAGGTGCAGGCTCTGCTGGAGGCTCAGCGCCTCGGGGGTAACGATGCGATGCGTTTCCTGATATGCGACCGCGAATTCCACGTGGCGATCTATCGGGCCTGCGGAAACCCGCTGCTGGCCGCCTTCGTCACCGATTTATACACTTACATGATGAATTACCGCCGCCACGTCATGGCCAAGCCGGGCGCCATCGAGGCAAGCTACCTCGATCATCTGGCCATCTTCGAGGCGCTCGCTCGCCATGATCGCGACGCCGTCGTTGCGGCCTTCGAGCATCATCTGACACGTATTTACGATACGACCAAGGTTCAACTGGCGAGCGGCAATCCGGTCTGATCCGACCAGCATGAGGGGATTTGACTGACATGAATGTGAGGGAGACAAAGATGCCGGTCGGCAGCGGGGAATAGGACGTCGAAATTGGATTAATGCGTTCCGGCGGTGGTGTCTCGGAGGAGGGATGACCGCAGGTCAGGAAAGTGAAAGGTTCTGGGAGGGACTTTTATGGCAGGTGTCGAGTTTGTCGATGTCAGGAAATCATTCGGGGCGTTCCCCGTTATCAAGGGCGTGAACATCGAGATAGCGGACGGTGAATTCGTGATCCTGGTCGGACCGTCCGGGTGCGGAAAATCCACGCTCCTGAGAATGCTTGCCGGGCTCGAGAATATTTCCGCCGGCGAGATCCGTATCGGCAACCGCGTCGTCAATGGAGTGGCACCGGGCGACCGCGACATAGCGATGGTCTTTCAGAATTATGCGCTTTATCCACATATGTCGGTGGCCCAGAACATGGCTTTCTCGCTGATGCTCAAACGCGCGCCGAAAGCGGACATGGATCAGCGTGTCAAGAAAGCGGCGGAAATCCTGGGTCTGACCAAACTTCTCGACCGCTATCCCCGCCAGCTTTCCGGCGGTCAGCGTCAGCGTGTCGCCATGGGCCGGGCGATCGTGCGCGATCCCCAGGTTTTCCTCTTCGACGAACCGCTTTCCAATCTTGATGCCAAGCTCCGGGTCGCAATGCGCGCAGAAATCAAGGAGCTTCACCAACGTCTTGGCACCACGACCGTTTACGTCACGCATGATCAGATCGAGGCCATGACGATGGCCGACAAGATTGTCGTCATGCATGATGGCGTCGTCGAGCAAGTAGGTAAGCCGCTGGATCTCTACGACACGCCTGCCAATCTTTTCGTCGCAGGCTTCATCGGTTCGCCGGCGATGAACATGATCAGAGGCCGCCTCGATCCGAAGAGCGATGGCCGGTTTATCGCGTCGGATGGTACCGTCCTGCCCATTGCAAATCCGCCTGCCGGCGCAAAGGGTCGGGATCTCGTCTATGGGTTGCGTCCGGAATACATCATGCTCGATGCCGATGGGCTGCCCGCGGAAATCATCGTGATCGAACCGACAGGCTATGAGACGCAGATGACGGTTCGCTTCGGCGGCAGCGATGTCAATTGCATCTTCCGGGAGAGGATTAGTGCCAAACCCGGAGATACGCTGCGCATTTCCATCGATGTGCCGCATGTCCATCTCTTCGACGCAGAAAGCGGTCAGAGATTGACGATTTGATGTCGCTTCGGTGGGGAGCCGGAAGAAGAGGAGTCTTCCTGCTCACCTATCGATGCGGAAGCATTCGACCGGTTCGAATGCGATAGTCGTCGTCCACCAAACGGGAAGGTGGGCGCCGGGGGAATTTGCTCCCGTTTTCAAAGGAGGAGTATCATGCCATTCAAGAGACGTGACTTTCTTGCCGCATCGGCGGCAGCGGCCGGGATCGCCGGCCTCGCGCCGCTCGGAATACGCCCATCTTTCGCTCAAGCCGAACCCAGCTACACGCCCGAAAAGGGCGCGAGCCTCCGGCTGCTTCGCTGGACCCCCTTCGTCAAGGGAGACGAGGATGCCTGGCTTGCAAATACCAAGAAATTCACCGAGACGACGGGCGTTGAGGTTCGTATCGACAAGGAAAGCTGGGAAGATATCCGACCGAAGGCCGCCGTCGCCGCCAATGTCGGTTCCGGCCCCGACATGGTCATGTGCTGGTTCGACGATGCTCATCAGTATCCTGACAAACTCGTCGACCTGACGGAACTCGGCAACTACCTCGGCAACAAATATGGCGGCTGGTATGACGGCGTGCGCGGTTATGCAACCCGCGGCGACAAGTTCATCGCCATGCCGCTGACAGCGATCGGCAATGCCGTCGTTTATCGCGACAGCCATGTAAAGGCGGCCGGCTTCAGCGAATTCCCCAAGGACACCGCCGGGTTCCTTGAGCTTTGCAAGGCCATGAAGGCCAAAGGCACGCCCGCCGGCTTTCCGCATGGCAAGGCGGTCGGTGACGGCAACAACTACGCCCATTGGCTGCTTTGGAGCCATGGCGGCAAGATGGTGGACGAAAGCGGTAAGGTGACCATCAACAGCCCTGAAACGCTGGCGGCAATCCACTATGCGAAGGATCTTTATGCGACCTTCATCCCCGGCACGGAAAGCTGGCAGGACATCAACAACAACCGGGCCTTCCTTGCCGGACAAGTATCGCTGATCGCCAACGGCGTTTCGGTCTATTACGCAGCTAAAAAAGATCCGAAGCTCGCCGAAATCGCGGCCGATATCAGAACCACGAACTTCCCGATCGGTCCGGTCGGCAAGAGTGTCGAACTGCACCAGACGAGCTCGCTGGTTCTCTTCAGCCATACCAAATATCCGGAAGCAGCCAAGGCCTATATCAAGTTCATGATGGAAGGCGACCAGATGAACGCCTGGATCCAAGGATCGAGCGCCTATTGCTGCCAACCCTTGAAGGCCTTTGCCAACAATCCCGTCTGGACCGCCGATCCCGTCCATGCACCCTATGCACGCGCATCGGAAACGCTGCGCCCGAACGGCTATGCCGGTCCACTGGGCTATGCTTCGGCGGGTGTGATGGCCGATTACGTGCTCGTCGACATGTTCGCCGCCGCGGTGACCGGCCAGATGACGCCGGAGGATGCGATGAAAGAGGCTGAGCGCCGCGCAAACCGCTACTACAAGGTTTGATCGCCCGCTAAGACCTGCAGCATGCCGGCGACGGCATGCTGCGACTGTCCATCAGGAGATAATGCCATGTCGACCGTGACATCCAGCGATACGACGCGCGGCCCGATCAGATCGCTCATGCAGAACAACAATATGCTCGGCTTCCTCTTCATGTTGCCGGCGGCCATCTTTCTGGTTTGTTTTCTCACCTATCCGCTGGGACTTGGAGTCTGGCTCGGCTTCACGGACACGCGGATCGGGCGCAGCGGCAGCTTTATCGGATTGGAGAATTATCAATTCCTGGCCAATGATTCCGTATTTTGGTTGTCGGTCTTCAATACGCTGCTCTACACCTTCATCGCCTCGATCCTGAAATTCGTGCTCGGCCTTTGGTTGGCACTGCTTCTCAATCAGCACCTGCCATTCAAATCCTTCTTCCGGGCGATCGTGCTTCTGCCCTGGGTGGTGCCGACGGTGCTTTCGGGATTGGCATTCTGGTGGATCTACGACTCCCAGTTTTCGATTATCTCATGGTCGCTGATGAAGATCGGCGTGATCCATGGCCCGATCAATTTCCTCGGCGATCCGACCAATGCGCGGATCTCAGTCATCATCGCCAATGTCTGGCGCGGCATTCCCTTCGTCGCGATCTCGCTGCTTGCCGGCCTGCAGACAATCCCTGCTTCGCTGCAGGAGGCGGCATCGCTTGATGGCGCCACAAGCTGGCAGCGTTTCCGTTATGTAACGCTACCGATGTTGACCCCCATCATCGCCGTCGTGATGACCTTCTCCGTGCTGTTCACATTCACGGATTTCCAGTTGATCTATGTGCTGACCAAGGGCGGGCCGGTCAACGCGACGCATCTGATGGCGACACTGTCTTTTCAGCGTGGCATCCCGGGCGGGCAGCTCGGCGAGGGCGCGGCAATCGCGGTGGCCATGATCCCGTTCCTACTCGCCGCCATCATGTTCAGCTTTTTCGGTCTGCAGCGCCGCAAATGGCAGCAGGGTGGACAAGACTGAGACCGGGAGGACGCCATGACCATCAAAACCGAGACGGCCAATCCCGTTCTGACCGATGACATCCAAGGGATGGGCTATCTGAACCGCCTGCCTCGCCGTATCGTCATGCTCTACCTGCCGATGGCGGTCTTCGTCTTCGTGCTTCTATTTCCCTTCTACTGGATGGCCATAACGGCTATCAAGCCAAACGCACAGCTGACCGACTATAATAACTATAGCCCCTTTTGGGTCGTGGGGCCGACGCTCGATCACATCAAGTACCTATTCTTTGAAACCTCCTATCCGGGCTGGCTTTGGAACACGATATTGGTGGCGGTGGGATCGACGGCGCTGTCGTTGCTGGCATCGATTTTTGGCGCCTACGCGATCGAACGCGTGCGTTTTACCGGCTCTCGTTCGATCGGGTTGCTGATTTTTCTAGCCTACCTCGTTCCGCCTTCGATCCTGTTCATTCCCCTGGCGTTCATCGTCTTCAAGCTTGGAATTTACGATTCCAGACTTGCGCTCATCTTCACCTATCCCACCTTCCTCATTCCCTTCTGCACATGGCTGCTGATGGGCTACTTCAGGTCGATACCCTTCGAGCTGGAAGAAAGCGCGCTGGTCGATGGCGCCAGCCGCTGGCAGATCCTTGTCAAAATTATCCTTCCGCTGGCGGTGCCTGGGCTGATTTCGGCTGGCATCTTCGCGTTTACGCTTTCCTGGAACGAATTCATCTACGCGCTTACCTTCATTCAATCGTCGGAAAACAAAACAATTCCGGTTGGTGTACTGACGGAATTGGTTCGCGGCGATGTCTTTGAGTGGGGTTCGCTCATGGCCGGCGCTTTATTTGGTTCATTGCCGGTCGTTATCCTCTACTCTTTCTTCGTCGATTACTACGTCTCGTCGATGACCGGTGCTGTGAAAGAATGATGGACGCTCCGACAGCGGATCGGTGGTACGCGGTCCGCTGCCTGCGCTTTTCGGCATTTAGTAGATTACCGATCAAGGGGTGATGTCACGTTGTCGAACGATCACTGAGCATCCGGGACGAGGCTGAGTTCAGGTGATGGCGCCAGTAACGCTTTCCAATGCGCCATTGCGCGGATGGCGATGGATGTGAGTGGCGAGAGCGGAGCGTCTGTGACGTGGAGTGACGAAGAGATTTGGGAGGACCGCGCTGCCGACAGGTGCGCCCGGCGATGGTGACCAAAGGGCACGGTGCGGCCGAGGGCAGTATCGCTTGTCTGGTCCATGGTGGAGGCGTGCAATGAGAAGCGCGAGAAAGCGCTGGAAGTCGATCAGCTGAGTCGTGTCTTCGACGTTTCCACTGCCTGGCTCAACCGGATGATCGATCGCAAGCCAAAGTGCTATCTACACGTCGTGCAGGATGTCGCTCTCGTCATCGGAGAGGCAAATCCTGGCGCTTGGGGGTGAATCCGACTGCGGCAAGTTCATCGTGGCGCGACTTGTCATCGGGCTCCATGGCCCCAGTGAAGGCGTCATCGTGTTCGGGCCGTCCTCAGACGGCCGCCCGATGGAGGCGCAGATGATCTTAGGATCCGCATGCCAGCCTCAATCCGCGCTGGCGGGTCGGCGACATCATTGCCGAGCCAATCCGCGAGTTTGGCTTGCGTGAAGGACATGACGCGATCGATGAGCGCGTAGCGGAACTGCTGCGCACCGTCGGTCTTTTGCCCGATGATGCCAAGCGCTTTTGCACAAGTTTTCCGGTGGGCAGCGACAGCCATATCGATCGCTCGCGCGCTGGCAAGCGAGCCGGAATTTCTCGTTTGCGACGAACCAACATCGGCGCTCGACGTTTCTGTTCAGGCGCAGGTCCTCAATCTTATGCATGAACTGCAAGACGAGCTTGGGCTCACCTATCTCTTCATAAGCCACAATCTTGCCGTCGTCCGTCCCATGGCTGACCGGATCGTCGTCATGTATCTTAGCCACCAAGCCCCCTTGAGCCCCCGGAAGGATGTGCCTTTCATCCCCGCTGTCCGAAAGCGACTGAGATCTGTTAGTCGGTCACCCCTGACGTACGCCTGCGTCGGGGTGGCGGCGCGATTGCCTGTCATCTGGCGCCAAAAGACTAGATAACGATTGTAGAGTTCTACGACGCGCGAAGGAATGCACGGTTCGCAATGGAAATTACTCGCTTCGCCGAATGCAAGAAGCAGATGGAATATTGCCGACAAGCAGATGAAGACCTTTTGTGCACTTGGAGATAAGATTGCACACAAGCGCGGATTCTCGACGCAGATCGGCTAAGCGACGGGACGGACCCGCATATCGTCACGAGTGCTCGAACTTTATAAATCCCATCTATAACGTATTCTAAGCGGGTGGGTGCATCCGAAGATCTTATCACCTGGCAGTCAGATCGGATTGGGCTGGTCTCCCGCGGGTGGCTCTGGTGCAGTAATCGACCGATGATCGAGACGGTCCGCGCCCTCGGCGCCGCGAGCTATCATCGCCATGGCGATATGACGGGCCTCGTCCGCGAAGCCTCCCATGATGGCATTGGCGAGCGCCAGATGAATGATCGGGTTCGGATCATAAACGAGATCGCGATCGTGCAAACTCAGATCCGCCGTGAACAGGGTACGAAGCATGATCTCCAGCGATCTGCCTATGCCGAGTAACAAACTATTGTGGCTTGCTCGCAGGACCGCGAGGTGAAAGGCGATGTCTTGCTCAATTGCCGCGACCGTCGGAAGATCTTGCATGGCCATTGCAAGCGCTTGAATGTGTTGCTTCTCTTCGGCCGTCGCATTTCGAGCAGCCATGGATGCGGCGCCGGGCTCGATAAGTTCCCGCAATTGCGCGACCTCACGTCGAAACATGGCGTGCGATTTGCGATCTTTAAGTTTCCAACGGATGATGTCGGCATCCAGCCCGTTCCATTCTTCCTTCATGGCGACGCGGGACCCGTAGCGGCGCGCGGTCCTGATCAATCCTTTGCCTGCCAAGACTTTGACGGCTTCCCGCAAGGCGTTTCTTCCGACACCGAAGCGAGAGGCGAGTTCAGATTCCAGCGGCAACTGCTCTCCAGGTTGCCAATCACCTTCCACGATGGATCTGCCGAACCTTTCGACGGTGTCCATAATCACGCCCTTCGGAAGCATGGTCTTCTCCTGCTTGCAAACATTCTAGATCCTATCTATAACGCATTTAACGCTTGGGGAGGGCAAGCAGTCATCGGCAAATGTCGCAGATGTTAGTTTGATAGATCAAGTCAGGTCTAACCCGCAATCCAGGGAGGAGCCGATCCTGTGCGAACATTTATAGGAAATCTGTCGCAGCGATGCTGGGCCGGATAACAAACCTCACATCAGAGGCTGGATCCAGAGCACCAGCGCATTTGGCGTCCTTTGACTGCTTCGCTTGCATTGAAGGGCGACGTTGTCGGCGCGGCCTACCTTCCTGGGCGTCACGGTTTGACGAAACTCACATTAGTTCATTCTCCCAACGGACGAATATCCATGAAAATCGAAAGAATAGAGTGCTTCACACCACGGGTTGGTCATCGCAATCAGCTGCTGGTCAAGGTGACGACTTCAGATGGAATTCATGGTTGGGGCGAGTCCGGTTTAACGGGCAGGGAACATGCCGTCATCGGGGCGATCCGTCATTACGAACAGTTCCTGATCGGCTGCGATGTTCGGCGGGCCGGGGCTCTGTGGCAGGAAATGTACCGCAGCCAATATTTCGAAGGTGGTCGTGTACTGACGGCGGCAATTGGCGCGCTGGACATCGCCTTCCACGATATTCGCGCAAAGGCGCTCGGCGTGCCCGTTTACGACCTTCTCGGGGGCAAGCATCGCGAGCGCGTCCCAGCGTTTGCGACCGCGCCGGCCAATCCCGGTCCCGAGATGATCGAGCAGGCGATAATCCTGAAGGATGCGGGCTGGAACTCCATCCGCTTCGTTCCGTGGGGCCAACACTCCTTTGATCTTTTCGAGCCGCGAGAGTCGATCGCGCGCACCGCTCCCTGGATGATTAAGGCGAGAGAGGAGGTGGGCGCGGAAGTCGTTCTGGGGATCGACTACCATCACCGGCTCAGCGTCGCCGAAGCCGCCTCGTTCTGCCAGAAGATGCCTTCCGGAACCCTCGATTACATCGAAGAGCCGATCCGTGACGAGACGCCGGAGGCCTATGAGGCGCTTCGAAAAATGACCGATGTACCCTTCGCGATCGGCGAGGAGTTTTCCTCGAAGTGGCAATTCTTGCCCTATATCGAGCGCGATATTCATCAATTCAATCGGTTGGATATTTGCAATGTGGGCGGTTTTACCGAAGCCATGAAGGTCGCCGGCTGGAGCGAGGCGCATTACGTCGACCTGATGCCACACAATCCGCTGGGACCTGTCTGCACGGCGGCGACCGTGCATTTGGCAGCGGCGGTGCCCAACTTCGCTTGGCTGGAGTGTCGGGCGTCACCGGTCGAACAGCTTGGTTTTGATTCGCGTGAACTCTTTCCGTCACAGGCCGAGTTGAATGGCAGTTCCTATGACGTACCGCAGTTTCCGGGTTTGGGGATCGAGGTGAACGAAGACGCGCTGAACAAGCTCGACTTTCAATATTTCGAGCCGCCCCACCTGCGCCGTGGCGATGGAAGTTTCACCAATTGGTGATTGGAGGACCGGGAGGAATAGACTATGGCAATTTCAACATACTATGCGTCGGCGAGCCGGACGCGATATGTCATTACCGCACTCTTATTTATAACCGGTGTGATCAATTACCTCGATCGCACCAATCTGTCGATCACGGCACCGTCTTTGTCGGCGGAACTGAAAATCGACCCGGTGACCATGGGATGGTTGTTTTCGGCATTTGGATGGACCTACACGGCCATGCAGATCCCTGGCGGGTGGCTCGCTGATCGTGTCCATCCGCGAATCGTCTATCCCCTGACAATCCTCGTTTGGTCGGTGGCAACTTTCAGTCTCGGTTTCGTCGCCGGGATCGTCAGCCTCTTTATCCTTCGACTTGCCGTAGGCGTTTTCGAGGCGCCGAGCTATATCGTCAACAACAGGATCGTCACAACCTGGTTTCCCGAGCGAGAACGGGCCACCACAATCGGCATCTATATCTCCGCGCAATATGTGGGTCTCGGCTTTCTTACGCCGGTTCTCGTCTGGATTGAAGCCGCCTACGGCTGGCGTTCAGTGTTTGTCCTGACGGGTATCCTCGGTTTGATCGCTGCCATTTTGTGGGCGACGATCTATCGCGATCCAAGCAAGTTCAAAGGGACAAACGACGCGGAACTCGATCTTATCCGGGAAGGCGGTGGCGTTCCCGAGCTGAGTTCACGCTTGGTGAGGGAACAGGCAGGCCGCAAATCCTTTACCTGGTCCGATCTTGTGGTCGTGCTCAGCAAGAAGAAGCTGTGGGGACTCTATATCGGTCAGTTCAGCTACTTGGCTTCTGCTAACTTTTTCCTTACCTGGTTCCCGACGTATCTGGTTCAATACCGACATCTCGATTTCATCAAAGCCGGATTCTATGCCTCCGTGCCGTTTCTCGCCGGTTTTGGGGGCGTGCTCGTCTCCGGCTTCATCTCGGACGCGCTTCTTCGTGCCGGCTATAGTCTGAGCGCCTCACGCAAAATCCCGGTCCTTACGGGTATCGCTCTCTCCGTCCTGATCGTGGGTGCGCAATTCGTTGAGAGCCCTGGACTCATCATCATGCTTTTGGCCATCGCATTCTTCGGAACGGGAATGGCCTCGATTACCTGGTCCTACGTATCAGCATTGGCGCCGGAACGATTGATTGGCTTGACAGGTGGCGTCTTCAACCTGTTCGGAGGCCTCTCGAGCATCGTGATACCAATCGCAATTGGTTATCTCGTCAATGGTGGGAGCTTCGCGCCTGGGCTCGCTCTATGCTCCGGCCTGGCGGTAGTGGCGGCTTGCTGTTACATTTTTCTCGTCGGGCGAATGGAGCGGGTAGAAGAGTAGATATTCGTCGCAAGGCCATCCATCTGGCAACTGTTGACAGAATTCGATTTGGGGAGCCGGTTGGCTTTAAACTAATCCAACTGACAGCACACGTGTATTCAATTCCTCGACCATCTGGCTCACGAGAAGTCTCGTGGCGCCACTTGCGCCGTTTTCACTGCCTTCCGCCCCTCGGCGCGAGGCGAGATTGGTGCGCTCGATCTGCCTCCTTAGGCCGCCACCCGCCCAATTTGTCCGCGTGTTCCTGTGTAAAATCCACAAACCATGTCGGTTGGACGCCAAACGTCTGATGCGTGGCCATCAGCACCTTAGCGACGGGTGCCTCAGCCGCTCCTCGGTTTGTTCGTCGAGCGCGTCGACGAAGTCTTCGGGCAGCCCCCTGTCAAGCAAATCCCGACGTCGCTCTTCAGGGGTAATGCTGACATATTTTACCGGCTTCCCGATTGACGCGGAAATGCGCGCTGCAATTTCGTCCATCTTCAGGGCTTCAGGACCGGTCATGTCGAGACTTTCCCCCTCGTGACCACCGTCTCGAAGCAGACGGTATGCGATCTTGGCAATATCCTCGGCGTCTATTGGCGAAAGCGATATGTTCCCGAAGGGAAGGCGGAGCGTAAGTGAGCGGACCGGAGTGTGATCCATGCTTCGAAAGAACGTCCTGCATGTCGATCAATGGGATCGGATGCAGACGCCTTTGTGGTACGAAGAGGATATGTCCGCCCCGCAACTTGAGCGTGAGCAGTAAGATGAACAGATCTACGGCCAACGTGAGCTCGACGGCGGCCCCCCTTTGGGCGGGTGGCAGGAAAGCGGCGATAGGTCGAGACCTGCACTTATTGTTAAGCCGGCGCCTCCGTGGATTGCCCGCCATAAGTTCTCTTTTCAGCGATCGAGGCTTCAGGCGTGGCCGGATTGGGATTGATACAGGTTCCCCGCTAACGCATGACGCATCAGATCGCCGCCGGGCAGTTGGTTCCAATACTGGAAGCGTTCCGACCCCCGCCGATGCCTGTTTCCGTGCTCTACCCGCAGAACCGTCACCTATCGTCGCGGATCAGGGTCTTCATTGACTGGCTCACCGAGGTGTTTCATGATCCCTAGGGCGGAGAAAGAGCGGTGATGTCCTGGGCATGAGATGTGGGAGGCTTAACGGTTGATGGATGACCGGGTGCGGATGAGCTCGCCGACGATTAGTCACAAGAACCGCTGCTTTCCACCACAGATCATTGCTCGTGCAGTCTGGCTCTATTTCCGGTTCCTCTTAAGTCGGCGGTTGGTCGAGGACATGTTTCCGAGCGTGGCATCGTCGTGTCTTATGAAACGATCCGGCGATGGGGCTGCAAACTCGGTGTGGCTCACGCAAAGCCGTTGGGCAGAAGGAAACCTTCGCGAAATAATATCTGGTATTTGGACGAGGTGCTGATATCCATCGGTCGGAAGCTTTGGCCACGGCGAGCCGTCGATCAGGATGAAATCGTCCAGGTCGTCGCGGCACGACAATGGCCAAACGGTTGCTTGTCAGACTGGCGAACAAGCAAGGCCTGTCGACGAAAACGCCCTTGTCACCGACAAGCTCAGTGCTTGCGACGGTCACTGTCGACACCACGGCCATCACGCGTGACAATGCAAAGTAGATGATGGGCAAATTGGACCCTAGAGGCCAATCCGGCTGGACGTAGGATTGAGCGGATTACATGGCGACCGCCATCGGGCCACTGTCAGCGCGTATACCTCAACGCAGTCGTCGGTCTGGATGGTCGCCCGTTTATCTGATCAAGAGCATAAGCTATTGCCGCACCTCGTGCTGGAGCTTTTGAGCATGGCTATCTCGATGGTCAAAAGGCACGTCAGTGCGTTGATTTCCGTCAGCGAACGGTCCGCCGAAACGGCAGGTTCATCTCTCGCCGACGATTGCGCGCGCGGGTCGCGGCATGGGCCGCCGCTCAGAACTTTGTGTTGAAAGAATCCGAAGGCGGCTCTGGTGAGGATGCTTCAACAAGTCTTTTTGGTCTGAAGTACGCGATCTTGTCGGCTCATCAGGACAAAGATGGCGCTCGTATAGTGGTTAAAGGACAGGACGGTCGCGTGAACAACGCGATGCTGACGTCGTTTGCCCTGCTTCTGCACGAGTTCGCTACGAACGCGATAAAATATGGTTCACTTTCGGTAAACCGGGGGCGCGTCGAAATTGAGGTTACATACAACGATAGTGTCGTGCTGACGTGGACAGAGGTCGTTGGACCACCGGCGCGGGTTTCCCGAAGGCTCGGCGGGCTTCGGATCGGAGCTTGAACGCATGACAATCGCGTCATTGAAGGGATCGATCCACCGAGAATGGCGTTCCGATGGGCTGCGCATCATCGTCGAAATTCCTAATCGCCCTTCGCACGGTTAGCTTGAATGTTGACTGGCCGGAACTCGGCGACGACGACCCGGCTCGATTGAGCTAGGGGCCTCGTCAAAAGCGGCGGGATCATATTCCGACGCGGTCCTCAACCAAGCGACTCTTGCGGGATCCTCAAGCGGATGCGCAAGCCGTCCGACATCCAATCTCGTGTAATCGAGCCCTTGAGGGCTTCCACTGCGACACTTTCCAATTGCGAGCCAAAACCAGTTGTGCCGGTCGGCGCCTGAACAGGGGGGCCGCCGGTTTCCACCCAATTCAAGTCGAGGCCATCTTCGTCCCGGACCTCGACATTGACTTGGCCTTCCGGTGACGATAGCGCGCCGTACTTTATCGAGTTCGTGACCAATTCGTGAAGAACCAAGGCGATCGACGTCAGTGCAACCGCACCGACCTCAATGTCGTTGCCTTTGGCAGTGATGCGTACGCTCTCCGAGTCCAGGTGGGCTGCGAAAATGGCTTGAATGAGCGCAAAGAGGCTGGCCGAACCGCTGGAGTGTGCCACGCCGCCGCCCTTGCCCAAAACGAGGTCGTGGGCGACGGACAGTGCTCTGATACGCGCGCGTAGGTCACCGGCAAGGTCGCCAGCGTTCGTGGTTGTTCGTTCGCTCAGGGACACGAGCGAATGCATGATGGCGAAGAGGTTCTTCACCCGGTGGCTCATCTCGCGCAACAGAAGATCTTGCCTCTCAATCAACCGCTTTCGCTCCGAGATGTCCCGGACAATCTTGGAAGCGCCGACAATTACGCCATCCTTGTCACGGACGGGTGAAATCGTCAGTGAAATCTCAACAAGGGTACCATCTTTGCGGCGCCTCACCGTTTCATAATGCTCAATCCGCTTGCCAGCCCGAATTGAGGCGATGATGGCCGCTTCCTCGTTCAGTCGATCGGGTGGCACGATAATGGTGATGGGCTGTCCGATTGCGTCGGCGGCGAGAAAACCGAACAACCGCTCGGCGCTCTTATTCCAACTCGTGATTACGCCGTCGACGGATTTGCTGATGATGGCGTCCTCGGAGCTTTCGACGATGGCGGCAAGCCAAGCGTCAGCCGATAGGGACAGGGCGGCCGAATGAACATCTTTGCGTTCCTGTGACAATTGCTTCTCCTTCTCTTGCGCTGTCGCAGATTGCGAGAATCAATTCACCTTTCCGTCTCTCCGATTGACCGCGTTTCGACTCCTTGGATCGATCGGAGGAACCGCATGATTATTTCCACTGTATAATGACTACCGGGCCCAGAAGTTTCAACATTGATGATGTCTCCAGCGGGCGCGCGGTAGAGTCTCCCGCTGGACATGGCGATTGTCCATTTAGAATGCGCAACCCTCATAGCCTGGCATCCGGAACCTTTCTATTGATGAGATGTTGTAATGCCTAAAAGCGCCGCCGCCTGCCGGACCAATGATGTCCAGCAAGGTGCACAAGAGCCTCTTCGGGACCTCCATGCGAATTCTTGTGGTTGAAGATGAAGCCCTGATCGCCATTGATATGGAATATGTCCTGCGCTCGTCCGGCTATGACGTTGCGGGGCCGGTCGGCAATCGAGAGGATGCGTCCCGGATGGGAGCCAACGTCGATATCGCCCTTGTCGATGTTCATCTCAGCGATGGTAAGACAGGTCCGTTACTGGCAGCAGATCTTGCTCAGGTGCACGGTGTCACCGTTATATTCGCAACAGCCAATCCGGAAATCGTCGCCGCCGATCCTCACGCCATCGGGGTGCTTGTGAAGCCTGTCTTTGCTTCCGATCTCCTTAACACCATAGAGTATGCCGTCGCCCTTCGCAACGGCGTGCCCGCCGAGGCGCCCCCTTGTCTGATACGGCATCAGCCATAGCCTTCTTGCCGCCGACCTCCGGCGATGTCGACGCTCAACCAGCCTAGGAGCGAGCCGAAACATCGCCTGCCTGCCGGCTTAACCTGAGGAGAAAAGGTGATGCGCAATCAAATTCTCATGCCTCCGGCTGGCCTCAGCTTGACGCCCGCGCGACCGTATTCGCATCGGGCGGGGAGTAACTGGATTTTCGGATTTGGAAGCCTCCGCAGAGGTAGTCAGAAAGACTTGTGAGCGTGGAGACGACGCAGGCATGCGCGACATGGACGATGAAGAGAACCTCTATCCGGAAGGAAGCACGCGCACCAAGGTCTTCGAGCATGGTTATCTTAATGGTCAAAAGGCACGGCAATAGGACATGTTCGCCAGCTTGAACGGTCGGACCTTGAGATGTCAGAGAATTCCTTGAGATTCTTCATCATGATTCATGGTATTCGCAGGCACCGCAGAGGTTTTCTCCGCGATGCCGAGGGAAGCCGGTGGGCGCCGTCATCAATATGGGATTTTCACTTATTTGGGAGATGCCAGTTCTCATTCACTGGGATGGCTTTTGTACCAGGCCATAAACGGTCCAAGAGGGGCGCTGCGGTATCTGCAGAATGGGTTTGAGCGACATTCGGGCCAACGTTATTGGCACGCGGCATATTCCTGCCAAATCGCCCTTCGCTATCGCTCCGCTCCTGAAATTGCTCGCGAGTCTTTTATCTCCGCCTGTGACAATGCCAGAACCGGAGCTAGCTGGGTCGGCTCGTATGCGGCTTTCATTTAGATGCCGCGAAAGATCTATCCAGGCGTGCCGAACTGATCAGCGATCTTACGTCCGACCGTTGATAATGCGGCGCGCTGCATCATTTTCGTTGAGAATAGCACAGAAGATGCGCGCCTCCTCTCTCCGGCAAGTTGTCGAGCTCCCAAGTCGTGGGCTTGGCGGTTTTGCCGGTAAACACATCCTAGACGGTCCAGGAGAAGTCCGGCTCCTGGCGGAGGGCATATCGTCTTGTCGTTGGCCCCATCGCATTTTCGTGAAAGATGGCAACGGCCGAATTGGTCTTCGCGTTCATCGATCACGGCGAAACTGTCGGAATAGTCTGTGCAGACGCCTCATCTGCGGAAGTCATTTGCCTGCTTCCTGATTATATTTTCCGCCATGACTTGTCATATCGGAAATAGAGCCTATGTTACCTCCATCGACCATTGCTTGTGACGTCGCTCAAGAGCCTCGTGCTCTTCCTCGGATTCCCTCTCAACTAATCGATCTCATCCCGCAAGGTATCGCGGGAACAACAACGATTGCTTCGAAAGGAAATCGTTATGAACACTGGCACCGTTAAGTGGTTCAATTCCGCAAAAGGCTTCGGCTTTATTCAACCCGATAATGGCAGCACGGATGTTTTCGTGCATATTTCCGCCGTTGAACGTGCTGGAATGAATTCCCTGAATGATGGTCAGAAGATCCGCTACGACATCGTGCAGGACCGAAGGTCGGGCAAGAGTTCGGCCGACAATCTTCAGGCTGCTTGATATTGTCATTCTCTCTTGCTGACCACGGATGTACTGGCAGCTGGGGTGAATGGTGCTGAGAGGTCGGGGTAACGCCCGGCCTTTTATTTTTTCACGGAGCGGGACATGAAAAACCGGCAATACCGGATCGGCGACACCATCCTGTTGAAACACGGTGTTCTTGGAGCTTCCGGCCCATCGGGGCGCGGTCGAATTGTCTGTCGTTTGCCCGACTCCCAGGGCAGTGTGCAATATCGCGTGCAGTTTGAATTCGAGAATTTCGAACGGCGGATCCTCCAAATCGACATTGATGTTGTCGCATCGCCACCCTCGCTGCTGGAGAAAAGTTCCCCGCGAGAAGGAAAGCCGTCCAACTGGCTCAATTCACACGCAATTCGTATCAAGAAAAACTAATCGAAGGAGCAATCTTGCTAGTAGATGTAAGGGACAACAATGTCGATCAGGCGCTTCGCATTTTGAAGAAGAAGATGCAGCGCGAGGGCCTGTTTCGGGAAATGAGAGCGCGCCGCGCCTATGAAAAGCCGTCAGAAAAACGCGCCCGCGAGAAATCCGAGGCGATCCGCCGGAGCCGCAAGCTCGCCCGCAAGCAAGCCCAGCGTGAGGGGTTGCTTTCCGTCCGCAAAAAGAAAGCGGTCGCAAGTTCACGCTAACCGATTCTTTTCGCCATCCCTCGTTAGGAGATGTCATGACCGTGACGAAAGAGAAGCTTTTCAAGCAGGCAAGGGTTTCGCCTCAGGATAAGATATCCGCGACCGATTTAGCGGCGAGGGAAATTACCGCTGCTGAAACCGCTAGCCGCGAGAAAAAGACGGAAAAACTCCGTGCGCTCCGCCTGGCGCAGCCCGTCGTGGAACCCGCCAAGCAGTCGAAAAAGCGGCAAAAGTTAGCTTAAACCTGCTTCCGCCGCTTCATTCAGACTCATGGGAACTGCGTACATGAACGCGCTGTGGCCCCACCGCTCCCCGTGCGCGTGAATCTATTATACCGCACAGCATGATGTTCCACGAGCTGGCAACGAATGCGTTGAAATATGGCGCATCATCCGCTCCGGACGGTGAGTTGCAGGTTCAATGGTCGTTGGAGGAGGGGCTGGGGACCGCTCGGATTTCTTATGCCGGTGGCGTGAAGCGGGTGGCCCTGGGGTCCCGCCGCCGAAGAGAAAAGGGTACGACACCGAATTGATCGAAGGTACCTGCCGGCATCTTGGTGGAACCGCGGAACTTAACTTCGATCCAAAAGGTTTGACAGCAATTATCAATCTCCCCTGGACACGCTTGTGAGCGAACCTGAAAATGGCGAGGTCATGCGCAGGATCGTTCTCGTAGTCGAAGACGAGTTTTTCATCGCGATAGAGCGGGAAAGCGTCTTGACCAAAGAGGGATTTGAGGTCTTGGGGCCGGCGAGCTCCGTGCACCAGGCGTTTGAACTGTTGAAGAGCCAACGTCCGGATGCCGCCGTGCCGGATGTCACTCTCAATGGCGAGAAGGTTACGCCCGTCGCTCTCCTTTTAAAGTCCTGAGGCGTGCCGTTCGTCCTCGCCAGCGCGAGCGATGCGGCCGAACTTGCCCGGCATGATATCTTCGCCAAGGTGCTCAATCTCGGGAAACCACGGACATGAAACACCTTGTGGAGGTTGTTCGGTCGCTTTGAGGTTCCGCTGGAGGATCGATAATCGTCGCTTTGTGAGCCCCGATCCGATTCCCGCTCGTTGGAACCGACGACGGCACGAGAAGTTTCCCTTTGAAGGAGACTGCCATGACTGAGAAAAAGAAGATCGTTGAAGTGAAGGTGAGGACCGACGAGGGCGAAGCGGTGCCGATGGGCATCATGAACGCCAGCCAAGCGACCAAACTTTCGGAGGGTCTTGATGTCGTGGTCTCCCCCTCGGATGGCGAGACAGGTGCCGGCGATCATGAAGAGCTGAAACCTGTGGTCAGTCATGGCGCTGCGAATCCTGTGTTTCCGTCACCAACCGCCAACACAGAGGCTGACCGCGCCAAGGAAGCGCGGTCCGTCGTGCGCGATGCTTTGGACAGTCTGGTTGCATCGGCGAATGAAGCGGGCTGGAGCACGCGCGAAATCGTTGTCGCGATCCTCGAAGCAGGAAGGTTCCTCGAAAAAGCAAATGCCGCCGATCCAGATCCCGCCGAAGATCCGGCCATCAGCGATATCGCACGCGAGCAGATTGGTCACGGGGAGCAATATGACTAGAGGATCGGCTAATGCTCGCCTGTGCGAGTCTGGATCAACTCTTGATAGAGTAGCTTGAACATCCGCGGCTGACAATCACTCGCGATACTTTACTTCGCTTGCGCAACGAAACGAAAAGCTTCAACCACGTCGAAGCTCAGAGTCTCGAAAATATAGGGGAAGCGACGCATAGCGAAGTTATTAGGAGGCACATTCATTGGTAACGACAATGATTTGGCTCTCCCCGCGGCCCATCGCCACCGATCGGATATGTGTATTTTGGTCGGCCATTGGAACGTACGTGATGTCATTCGCGTTATTGCTTGCCGGATAACGCGAGGCCAATATGAGCAAAAGCACTGCATCGAATTTCTTTTCCCAATTCGCGACAACGATTGCCGACTGGTCTGGTCGTCCAGCAACTTTCGTGCTCGCCGTAATACTTGTTCTGGCTTGGGCAATTACTGGCCCGATTTTTAACTATTCGGAGACGTGGCAGTTGGTGATTAACACTGGAACGACCATCATCACTTTCCTGATGGTCTTTGTTCTCCAGAACTCGCAAAACCGCGACGGAAAGGCACTTCAAGCTAAGCTCGATGAGTTGATCTTGACGTCACAGGCCCATAACAAATTCGTAGGCATTGAGAAGCTTGACGAAGAATCCTTGCGGAGGATGAGCAAAACGCTGGCCGAAGAAGCTGACTGTATCGAAGAAGTCGCCGACGGAAAGACGAACGCGCGTCAACCGGTGTGATCTGTTGCTTTTCTCAACCTGGACGTTGAAAGCGATCATCGACGGAATCACTCCGCCGATGATCGAGCCCATCCTATCGAATATTGGCCGGCATTCTTGCCGCCGACATCAGTGGCTGCGCGACCTGGTCAAGTAGTTGGCCGGCATTTTGTTCCTCTCCCAGTGATAACGTTAACAATTGGGCAATGCGCGGCTGAGCGAGCTGAAGGGCGAGGTTGCGGGCCGCGGTATAGGCGGCGATCTCGTAGTGCTCGACGCGCAGGGCGGCGCCAATAAGCGCAAGATCCGCCGGCGCGTCGTCCTTCTTTTTTCCCTCCGACATCACTTCCTCACCCTCTTCCACTAATCCCATCATCCCCTTGCAGGGCTTCGCCCTTGCGGATGATCCCAGGATGCGCAGACATTCGTTCAGGCGCTCCACCTGAGTTTCGGTCTCGGCCAGATGTTTTTCCAACAGAGTCTGCAGCTGTACTGAGCGTGCACTCTTCTGCATTTTGGGAAGCGCCTTCACCAACTGCTTCTCCGCATGCAAGAGATCTCGTAGTTCATCGAGAAGCACGGCTTCAATCGCCTCTGATGCTTCTGGCGGGGCGCTGCGGGCCGCGATCTTCGTGGCTTTGTCCGGGGCGCCTCTCAAGTCTTGAAAGGCCGGAGCTTCGACAAACTTCCACGGCTCGCCCTCGTTCCAGGGGCCGCGCGTGTCTACCTCGCCAAGATCGCCTTCCCCGGTCGAATCGTTGAAGAACTGATCAACCAGCCCGGCCGTGGGCGCAATCCTGCCGACGCTGAGCGGCGGCTTTCCCATGCTTTCGAGCGCAAGCTGGAATGCCCGCATGTGAGTGATTTCCCTGGTCATCAAGAATTGAAGAGCGTCCTTCGTTCCGGGATCGCGACAAAAATCGATCAGGCGCTCGTAAACGATCTTGGCGCGCGCTTCCGCGGCAATATTGCTTCGGAGGTCGACATCGAGTTCGCCTGTGATCTTCAGATAATCGGCTGTCCACGGATTACCCATCGAGTTAAACAGGTTCACGCCACCACCTCCAGCGATAGCGATCAGAGGATCGGCCTCGGCTTCTTCGCGCACTGACTTCAGTGGCTTGAGGTGCATTCTTGCGAGCGTACCGACAATTTCAAGGTGGCTGAGCTCCTCGGTGCCGATGTCCATCAACAGGTCCTTGCGACCAGCGTCTTCGCAGTTAAGGCCTTGGATCGAGTACTGCATCGCTGCGGCCAGTTCGCCGTTTGCCCCTCCAAACTGCTCCAGCAGCATGTTTCCGAACTTCGGGTCCGGTTCGTCCACACGAACGGTATACATAAGCTTCTTGACATGATGATACACGGGCGGCGTCCTCCTTGGTTGCCGCGCTCGAACACCAGCGGCTGAGGTTTGTTCCGGCTCTCATCAAAAATGGCTGGCCAATGAACCAGGCGGAAGCAATCCGCGCGAACCTCTCTTGGCCGCTAGGTTTAATTCCGCCCATGTTCGTTGACCGAACTCAGAAATAATTGTCGGTAAGCATGCCAGCTATGCGAGCCCGGGAAAAAACGACCGGAAGTCGTTATTTTGAGCGATTGAGAGTCTTTAGCCCGTTAGGTGGTGGTCGATCTCTCCCGGGCGAAATTCACACGGATAGATGAGTGCCCGCTCGACATCGGCTTTGCTCAAGAGTTTTTCGATGACGCCAATGGCTGATTTGTTGGTAGCGACCACCTCCGGCTTCGCGATCGCAAAGATCACCGTAACGTTGTACTCCTGAACGAGATGGTCCGCCACCATCGGACCGCTTCTCCCGTCGCTCAAATGGACATCGATCAGAGCTATATCGGCAATTGCGCCGAGGGCCTGCTCTTCATTGAAGCTTCTTGCGAGCCCGACAAGGGCATAACCGAGCGATGATATCGTATGCTCTAGATCCGCCGCGAGCTAGGAGGCGTGACGCAGGTTGCCGTCATACGTCGATCCGCGAAACTCGGCGATGAGGGTCGGCCATACGAAGGCCAGGTTCTTTCCCTTGAGCGGCACGGCAAGTCGGCTGGTTTTCAGGGTGTCGAGTGTCTTCCTGAGGTAGGCGGCATCCTTGGCATCGAAGCCGGTTCCCACCCACCGACATAGATCCAGTCGCGTCCCTTGTGGCCGGCAACAAGAAGGCTTCCGATGCCCCGCGGGCGGAGGCTGATTGCTCATAGCCGACGATCATTAAGCTTTTGCTTTGCACACATTTGATCTTTATCCAGTCCCCAGTTCGCCCGCAGCGATAGGGTCGATCCCAGTGTTTCGCGATCATACGCTCGAGCACCCTGGAACAGGCCTTGGCGAGAAGTGCCGCGCCATCGCCTCGAATTCTTCGGAGCTGTATTGCGCCTGCGGCGCCATCGAGAGAATCCTCAGGCAGATGCCGGCGGACGGAAAGTTCCATTCCCGTGAGATCATGGCCGTTGAAATAAAGCGGATCGAAGGCAAAAATGACCGCTTCCGCCGGGGCTCGCTTGCCGCCGCGTCCGACGAGCGAGCGCTGCAACGCCCCAAAAGTCCGAGTACCCCTTGTTATCGAACACAATGGCCTCGCCATCGAGAATGGCGGTGTCGAC
The DNA here is from genome assembly GCF_009176305.1 of Martinezella dioscoreae. GTDB lineage: Bacteria > Pseudomonadota > Alphaproteobacteria > Rhizobiales > Rhizobiaceae > Rhizobium > Rhizobium dioscoreae. Next base: position 100,377 of record NZ_BLAJ01000006.1, read on the forward strand.
ATCCAGTTTCCGCGCGGCATTGGTGATAGCTGGAAAGTGATGGGTCCAATCGTGGCCTCCGCGTGTAATGACGCGCATACGTTTCCGCTCAATATGGACACATGGGCGATAGCCGTTTCACTTTAAGCGCCCGGTCAGGGCCTTCCGGCGGATCCGTCTTCAAGAGAGCGAGACACGGCTCGATACGGTCCGACATTTAGCCAAAGGGAAGATTTGGGCTGGGCAGGGTCACGGCGTTGGGCGGGCTTCGACCGGGCGACCCAGGCGAGCCGTGTTGCAGGGGCAACTCGGTCATGAGCGATCTTAAAAGTGAGTCTGGAAAACGGTCACTTTTTATTCAGCGGGCATGAGTTTCGCGTTCGGCTCGGCCTTGTGTCGCGAAGCCTACGACTTCACCTGTCTAAACAGCCAATCTCTAGCAGCGTTGATGTAGAAAAACTTCCGCGCGGAACCCATGTGGTCGACACCCTTGAATGTGAGAAATGTAATGTTGCTGTCCTCATTCAGGTAACCGTTGATCTGATTGCTCAGTACTTTCTGATTATTGACTGGGAATATAAGTGCTGGATCGAGCTGCTCGGCTGGCCGAGTTACTTTGGCACCCGCGTTTCTCCATACTGGCACGCACTTCTCGTTCCAGGGTGTCGCCTTGTTGTCCTCGGTACCCGTGATAATCAGGACCTTCTGCTTGGCAAGCGCGACAACATCGCTAGGTCGCTGCTGGCCAGCGATTATGAGCCCGGCTGCAAAAGTCTCTGGATGTTTTGCCATCAGCCAGAGGGAACTCATCGCGCCCATCGACCATCCGGTGCAGTAGACCCTCTTTGGGTCGATCTTCAGCACCTTGTCTCTCCGGTCGTCTAAATTCGGGTTGCCGTAGTTCCATGTGTTGCTCAGCAGAGACTCGACCAGCCGATACGTATTTTCAACGTCGCAAGTGTGCTCCCAATAGTCGTTCATCGTGGTGCGCTCGTAGCGCGGCGTGATAACCACGCATTCATGTTTGTCTTGCTCCTCCGGTAAGGTCCATATGCTCGCGATGCACTGTTCAGTCAGCGTCTGAGCGCATGTGCCGTCGTAGCTCGTTCCCGAATGGGTGATAGCGAGGAGGAGAGGGTAGGCTTTGTTCTCGCCGCCTTTTTCCAGGAACGACTTCGGCAGATAGATACTATATTCGAGCCAAGCGGAACGCGTATCGTCCCACCACCAATGGTTCTGCTCCCAGGCGTCGACGCCGCGGATCACGACGCTGTTTCCGCGCCGGCCGGCATTCGTCCATACAGTTCCGGTTGCGGCGTAGACCGACCCGCCCACTGTTCTGACGTTCTTGGCCTGTGTCAGCGCGACCTTGTCGCTGTCTGCGGTTGGAAGGCTGAGGTCTGGGTTATGCTCGAATTCGGTGATAACGTACCGGCCGGCAACACTCTTTTGGTCAGGACGCAGCGCCGGCTCTGCATTGGTATAGATGGTGGCGATCGCCCTTGGTTTGGCGGGGGCGGTCGTAGCGTTTTTGTCGGGTTCCCGCGGCATTCCCGGGAAAAATCCTTCGGCGGCCGGGAAGACAGCAGTAGCGTATGTGTCAGTCGTTAAACTGGCTGGATCGATATCGACGTCATATTCAACCGCAATTCCATAAACCTGTTCGCCACCGCCGGTGACTTCGCAGAGTGCATAAATGTTCCGAAGACCTGGACCCTTGTGGCTATTTGATCTCCCGAAGTTGTCTGGTGCGGCCGCCGCGAAGCCGTTTCCAACCTCTGCGCGGGCCTCCCTGCCTCCGAGACCTATTACGGAGGCGGCGCCGGCCAAGGCCGTCCCAATTGCAACAAAATCCCGTCTCGATAGATTGGCCATGAGAGTCTCCTCTTGATGTCAGGCTGGGGCGTCTTGGGACACGCGGGCCGAGTTGTCGGTTTCGATGACATAGAAATAGATGAGCATGCCCACGAAAATCACTCCCGTGAGAAGCGTGCTGGGGATCAGGTCGACTTTGTGGGCAAGCGCATCGCCCGCGCCTGGCCGCCAGTGCGAATAAGGGCTAGTGTCGTCCAGTAGGGTATTGCCTCGCTTAGTTTGCCGTCCTGCCTCCAAAGGGTCGTTGCAAGCGCGACCAGGGCAAAGAGCACGACGGCGGTACCGATCGGCGTGAAACCAAGTCTGAATGATACTGCGTCTCCCCCGATCGTGCCCAGTACACCCGCCAACCATTGTAATCCAGTACATCGGGTTGACGCCTACCGACGTAGCTCCCGAACGCAGCCAATAGGCTCGATAAAGAAGCACGCTCACAACATAGAAACCTAGGACAACAGCCGCGGATATAGAGAAATCGATCTTGTGGTCGTGGAATGCGTCGCCGATGGTCGGCGCGCCGGCGCGAATTATGATGATTGCGGCCCAGAAGAAGAGCGCTGTTTTGCGGGGGCTCGCATGCTCGGCCATGAATACTAGAAGCAGAGCGCCGATGATCCAGGGAAGCCCGGTCACATGCCCAAGGCCAAGACCGTCGGACATAACATCCCCGGTGTTGGTTCCGAAGGTACTGGCTGGCACCAGCGTAAGCCAGTATCGGGCGTTGAGTTTGGGCAGTGTATGCATGACAGGCGCCGTCTCTTCGTCTGGACAACAGTGCAATTTATAGGTACTTATAGGTACCATAATTGTGGCGAACGTTCGACGGGTAACGAGGAGAGGCTTCTTGAGCGATGGCACCGACCAGCCTCCAACTCGTAAGAAACGAGGTCGCCCGCCAACGATGGCGCCAGAGGCGCGTCGCGCTCTCGTTGTCGATGCGGCCTACACGGTTTTTCTAGAAAACGGCTTTGCGGGGACGACCACCGAGATGGTCGCGTCCAAAGCGAGCATATCGAAGCGATCCATCTATGAGCACTTCGCGGGCAAGATCGAGCTGTTCGGGGCAGTAGTGTTGAACAACCGCCATCTGCTCATCGATCTGCCACGCCCATCCGACGAAGGCCTTCCGATGATCGACAAGCTTGTGAAGGTGTTCCGCCTCGATTTGGACAGCCGACGCGACCAGGAACGGGAAGCGCTGCTGAACCTCATCTTGCGAGAGTCCGTCCTCTTTCCCGAGTTGGCGGACTATCTTTACGGGCAAAACATACTCCGGACGCGTGAAGACCTAATCGAATGGCTGGAGGCCGAGCGTGATCGTGGTGCCATAGAGCTGAATGATGTTGTGCTGTGCGCCGGCATGCTGATGGACATCGCCTTTGGAGCGCTGCTGCCCAGAAGGCGACAACAGGGCGACGAAGCAAGAGACCAGCGGAAGCAGGAGATTCGTCAGCGCTTTCAGATATTTCTCAGAGGCATCGCGCATTACGCCGAGCGCTAAGTGGGCTTACCGGCGATGACCGCTACGGAATGATCGGTAATAGGCTGGGAAGGGTCGGCATTATAGCCTAATCACGCGGGACGTGGTCAGACTGTTTTCGGCGTGGGATATCCGACGACGTGGCCGTGACGCCGGCGCGTCGAGCAACCTACTTGCACGATCTCAAAACGTCCTATTATATTCAACAGGCTGGTCTGCTCGATCTGGGAGACAAGGGATGATCCCACTGACGAAATTGAAGCCGAGCGCTTTCTATTGGGCGACGCGGAAAGACGATCGGGAGGAAGGAGCGCAGATTGTTCAAGTGTCCACAATATTTGGTGAGGACCCAGAATATTGGACCGTTGCTTGTCTGGGCTCGGACGAGCATCGCATGCCTGCAGATTTCGAATTCATTGTCAGGATTGTTCCACCGGGTTCCAAACTCGCGATTGATTTGGCCGCGCAGTGATTACATTCGCATCTCTTTCGCCAGCCGCGACTTAGATCTCTTCGCCGCCGCGCGCATTTTTCCCAGCCCAACTCCCGGACCTTGTTTCCGGGGTTTTTTATTTCGATAATAAACCTCCACCTGCGGCGGAGGGCTGGACGAGTTCTACACGGTATTTGAGAGACCTCCTGCTTGAACCGCTGGGGTGGCCCAGACTTCGAACAAGGAGGTTTTATGGATGAGCAGACGCTCTCGCATGCGCTGCTTTCCCAGATCGGCACTAATCATGCTGTACACCATCGAACGGAAGAAGGTCGGGGTTTATCAACTATTATGAATCCTTCACCTTCATTCCGAATGTGAGAGGTGAGATCGGAAAGTGGCAAGAAAGAGATGACGCTGCACGGCAACATTGCCTCGTTCCGGAGCATCTTCATTCGAGATCGATACGCGCATCATCGTGTTCTCCCATATCGATGATAAAGGACATTATCATGCATTTCAGGGAGCTGGTGAACGGCCAAATGGTCGTGCGTTCGAATCTCATCATCTCCTTCAGCCGCAAAAAGCGATCGGCCAACGACATCTCTTGGTAGCAGGCGCTCTCAAGACCATAATGCGGGGGAAGGCGGGAATGATCAGTACTTCAGAGGTTGTGAATACACGCACGGCGATATTTGCCCGATTAGAAAATCCAATCGCGTAAACGGTTGGGCTGCCCGTCTCCTTGATCGACACATCGCATGATTTTCGAAATTCAATTCGCTCTGATGATTCGTATTTCAGGCGCTAAGCGGCCCGAATGAGGCTGTTCAGAGAGCCGTCAAAGAGGTGCTGAACTCCTATTCGGTTGCCATTTGGACACAATGGTAAACAACCGAACTGTCACAATTCACTATTTGTTAGGTCCGGATATTGCCTCCCGCCTTCTGGTTGATATTTCTGCCTTGCTTCTAACATCCGAAGGAGATTCCGGAATGCGGAAATGGGCGGCGATTTTACCCTTGGTTGCACTCAGCGCCTGCGCGGGACCATCCGATGGACCGAGCGCCCTCAATATTCGCAACGCAAGGATGCCCGATACCCAGCGGGAGATTCCGGTCGTGCCGCTCTCGGAGGCTCCGATGGGTGCGCAGATCGTCGCATCGTCCCATGCGTACACGGATCAGGGATTGGCAAGCCTACGCTCGGGCGGCGTTTCGGATGCACGCCTGCGGCCGGGCGACGTGTTCGACGTAACGGTGCTGGATACCGGCGAGGACGGATTGCTGTCCGCCACCCAAAGCAAGTCCCTCAATCTCGGCCGCTTCACCGTCGATTCTCGCGGTTTCGTCACCATGCCATACGTCGGCAAGCAGCGCGTCATCGATTCCACGCCGGAAGGCCTGCAGTCGAAGATCGTCACCGCCCTCAAAGGCTCCTCGGTCAATCCTCAGGCTGTCGTGACGGTCGTCGACAAGCCGTCCAGCGCCGTAACAGTCGATGGCAAGGTGCGCTCCGCCGGCCGCTTCCCGTTGACAGCCCGTGGGGAGCGCGTGCTTGACGTTCTTGCGCTCGCCGGCGGCGCATCGTCCGCGCCGGCCAACACGACGGTGACGCTGACGCGCGGTTCGCAAAGAGCAAGCGCGCCTCTGGATCGCATCCTTCAGGATAGCAAGCAGAACGTGCGCCTCCTGCCTGGCGATCAACTGTTCGTCAGTGGCTCTTTGCAGACGTTCACGGCGCTCGGCGCCTTCAAGAGCGTCGGCGAGTTCCCACTTGAGCCTGGCCAGACCACCTTGGCGCAGGCGCTCGCCCGTGCCGGCGGCCTGCTCGATGACCGCGCGGACTCCCGCAACTTCTTTCTTTTCCGAAACCAGAAGGTCTATTCGCAGGCTGCGTCGAGTCCAGGCAAGAGCGCCATTGCTCCGACCGTTGTTTCGGTCAAGCCGGTCATCTACAGCGTCAATCTTAAGCAGGTATCGAATTTTGTGCTGATGCAGCAGTTCAAGATGCAGGATGGCGACACGATCTTCGCGAGCAATGCGGACACGGTCGATTTTGCCAAGCTGTTGACCGTTTATCAGAAGAGCGCGCCCACGGCCGCGGCCCCGCTTCCAGGTAGTTCCTCCTCGAATTGACAGGGCTGAAACTAGATCGACTCTATCAGGGCAAGGGCCGCCATAGCGTTTGGCGGCCTTTGGGAAGGCGCGGGGTCCGTTAGATGTCGGGCAGCGGCCTTGATTTGAACGATTGATTCCTGGGCCTCGTCGCAATGGTCCAGAAGCAGGTTGATGACGCATCCGGCCGAGTAGAGATCGGCGCTGATCTGCATGGCGGTATCGCCTGAAACCTCCGGCGCTGTGAAGCCCGGCGTCATCGCCTTGGCGATATCGAGATCGCTGTATCGGCTTCCACATTCTACCATTGTCCCGAAATCGGCGATTTTCAGCTGATTGAGATCACCATCTTGAAGCAGAAGATTGGCCGGCGAAATATCCCCGTGGACATAACCGGCGTGATGGATCGCGCTCAGTCCGACGAGCATGGACTTCACCGCCGCCCTGACATCCGCCTCCGACAGGGAAACTTCCGCCAATCGTTGAGACAAGGATGGTCCAATCCATTCCATAATAAGCGCCGGGCGCCCATCGGGCAGGCGGATGGCACACTGAGTAGTGGCAAGGTCGTTACAGCGCAGCGTCATGCCGATGCTTGCTTCACGCAGCAGCAAGGCTTTGGTGGTCGGCTCATTCGCCCGATCCGACGGGATCGTTTTCATGGCATGAAAGGTGCCGAGATCGCGATGGCGCAACCGGCTGATTTCGGTCCGGTCGTTGCGGTGGACAATCGCTTCGACAAGAAAGGTATTTCCGATGAAGGCCGCTTCACCCCTGGGAAGGGATGGCAGGCGTCGATCCAATGCATCGCGTAATCGATCGACCAGAAGATCGCGCACCTCCTTTGGTCGCTCGACATTGCCATCATGGGTGAGGAGATGCAGCAGCTCAGCAAAGCTGGCCGCAATCCTTTTGATACCCTCGTCGTTGGTGTCGCCACTCATGTCGCGCCGATGACGATTGCGCTGACATTCTCGCGGCAATTGGCGATGAGTGCTTCCTGGATCAGCGCCTCGGCCGCTTGTTCCAGCGGCGTCTCGATCAGGATTTCCGCGATGACGCGATCGGTCAGCGTGCGCGAAAGCGGACCGCTTGCAAGCAGGAGCCTGTCGCCGCGTTGAAGCTGGTCGCCAACGGCTTCCGAGACGAATTGATCCTTCAGGCCCAGAGCTCGGCCAAGTGTGCGCCGCAATCCTATGTCGATATGGTCATGGGTCAACAGCCGCATCATCCCGTCGCGAAGCAGATAGCAGCGTGAATCTCCCGCCCATATCGCCACAAACTCGCCATTCAGCAAGGTTGCGGTCACGACGCTGGCGACGGGAGGCTCGCGTTCGGCGGTGGCAGCCTTGGCGCGTAGGATCGCATGGGCATGGCTGAGCTTGCTCTTGATATCCTGTACCAGCGGCTGCAGCGCTTCACGTTGCGACATACCGGCAAGGATTCCCGTCGTTATTCTTGCCGCCTCGATGGCGCCGATGCCATCGCCGACACCATCCGCTATCGCGAAGACATGCGGTGCGGCGCTTATAAGAAGCGCATCGGCATTCAATGAGAGACGCGTTCCGGCATGGCTGGCATGGCTGTACGCTATCGCAAAATCCGAGGGCCCAGTCTTCGCCGTTTGCGGCGCTTCGATCGCGGCGGCAGAGTATATATCCGGCTCGACGCTGACGGGGATTTTCGGGGCTTCTACCGTGACGAGCTTGACGAAATCCTGTGCGGTGGGAGCGGCCGCGGTGCGGAACCCTTTGCCTTGGCGCGTGCCGGGATTGATACGCCACCAAAGCGAGCCCGGTGCGGGAGCATTGCTCATTGCGGCGGACTGCATCACGCTTGAGTGCTTGTCGATGAATGGCGGGCGAAGCCGCTTGATGCCCTCGACGAAACGGCTCATCGCGAAATCGGCCTTGTCGGAGGTCTCCGCCAGGGCTTCGGCAGCGGTAAACCAGCTATCGTCTTCGCACAGATCACGCAGCTGTCCGGAGAAGCGCTGCAATTGAGCGGCGATAATCAGAGGAAAACTTCGGCCGACGCGGTCACGGCTGGGCAGAAGGACGCCTGCGACAGCAGACGGCCCCCAGACACCCTTGCCGACGACGAAGCGCCAGGCGGTCGTCGCATGAAACAGCTGGCGCCAATCCGATCCCGATGTCGCTTCCAGTGCGATCAGGCCATTGTGAACCCATTGGTCGAGTTCGCTCTGGAGACGCGAGCCGAGCGCGGCGGAAACGAAATCTCCATGCGTCGGCAATTTTCCGAAAAAGCCGACCGCATCTGCTTGCATCGGCGATTGGGTGCGGGCGAGCGGCTCGTTCATCGGCGGACCGTCAGAATTGCCCCGGGCAGCTGAAATCGGACAATGCCTGCAGCCGGAAGGGATTAAGCACCGAGCCGAATTGGACGTCGAATTCCGCCATCTGGCCCTTGTCCTCAAATCGAGCCCGGAAAAGATCGGGAGCCTGGACCGTCACCTTGGCGGCATCGAACAGGCGGAAGGGCGACCAGTCGCCGGTCTGTGTGATGGCCGGTTGCAGATCTCCCGGGAAAAATCTGACATTGGACTGGTTCACTGCGCCAGCGGGTGGCCAGGTTATGGATTTTGGCACAATTTGTCCGTGATTATAAAGGACATGCTCGCCGACGATATCAACCATCACTGAATTGGCATTGTCCGACAACGAAACGGGCTTGATATTGATTGATATCGAGGGTTTCTCACTGCCGGCCGGAAAGAAGGCATGCTCGATCTTGCTGGCATTTTCGAACTGCGCGATCGCCTGGCTCGGAATGCTGTCGCCGCCGAAAGTACCACGCCAGCCCCAAGGCTGAGCGCTCGTGTCGACAAATGCATCCAGCCGGTTCTTGAAGAAAGATTGGAACAGGCCTTGCGGTCCGAACAATCGGATGAAGTCCGCCATGGCGATGTCCTGGCTGGATTTCCGGTCGAACGGATAGCGACCGGTAACGATGCGGGCGCATAGATCGGCGCCTTCCGCAGCCCATAGATCGTTGATGCGGGCGCGGGCCGTCTTGACCGCCAGCGAGCCGATATCTGCGGCAACCGCCACCATCCATGCATCGGCTGGCGCCGGCAGCCCGCGGGCCTGCTGCAGCAAGTCCTGATTGGCATTGGCGAGTTGGCCGCCGGCGTCGAAGACGCGTGCCACTTCCGCCGTCGAGTTCGCTGCGCGCGACAATTGGCCGTAGATATTCTGGAGGATCGGCTGGAGACTCTGGATCTGGGAGCGCGGCTTATCGTTGCCATTGGCGTTGCCGTCTTGGGATGACGGTTGCGCATTGACGGCATTTGCCTCGAGCGCGGCCCGCAACGGACCGTAAGGATCGGGCGCGCTGACCGCGCCTGTGGTGGCGGCCGTCAGCGCCGCGTCCGGAACATCGTCAAGCGAGGCAATCTCGGCACCGACGTGGGGGCGCAGGTCGGTGGCGGCTGCTATGGATTTCAGCGCCATCTCCACTGGGCTTGGATTGGCCGCCAGGATGCGCGCCGTCTCGGTCGCATCGGCAAGATTGCTCGATGGGCGCACCTGAAGATCGGCCAGCAACGAAGACCATTGCTGCTGGAATGCGTCGAAATAAAGCTGCAGCGTCGCCTGGGAAATCGCGTCCGTGGTCATTGTCGAAGGAGCCGCGCCGCCGTCACCGCGGACCCATTGTTCCTTGAGCGCTTCGGAGGCTGCGGTCGCGACCATCGGCAGCACCACGTCACGATAACCTTTGCTCGTGAAAATTCCCGGAATGCCCTCCCGCAGCGTTGATTTAGATTTGCGCTGGAAAATCTGGGCTCCCAGCGGTCCCAATGCGTCGGTAGGGAGCCAGGCATCAAGCTGGCGAGCCTGCCGGGAATGGATGAGAATATCATAGGTTCGGGCCGCAAGACTTTGCGAGTGGATCGTTTCCCGTGCCTTGGCAATCAGGGCATTGTCCAGCTCGATCGCGGGCAGGCTGCCCGCTGCCATGGCCTCTGCGTGAGCAGCCAGCGCCTTGCGCGTGGCCGAGCGTCCTTCGCCGGGGTAAAGTGCAGCAAACATGTCTTCCGATTGCTGCGCGACGAAATCCCCGTCGACCGGCCCCAGCCCGCCGAGCATGCCATACAACTTCAAAGCATCGAAGGTCTTCTGAACATCCGAGGTCTGCTTGAGCTCCGTTTGAAGCGCTACCAGCATGCGAGGCAGAAGCAGCGCGTTCAAGGCGCGCTGATAGGCTCCGCGCTGGCGGCTGGCGATCTTGTCACCCTGATCGAGGCCGAAACTGGTCGGCCAGATGCGCGCCTCATCGAAGCCGCTGTTGACCGCACGCAGATTGTCGAGCGCCGGCAGGACCCGCAGAAAATCGGCATCGGTGACATCGCGCACCTGAATGCCGCTTGCGAGCTTCTCGTAACTGTCGATCCGCCGCTCTGCTGCCGCGATCGCGCGCGAGTTCTGAAAATAGGTTGCCGTCCAGCCGGTGAAGACGATCGCGAGCGCGATGGCCGCCGCGCCATAAGCGATCCGTCTGATCATGGCTTGCCGGCCCGAGAGGCGTCTGTCGCGGGCGACCAGCGACGCCTCGCCGAAGATGACCTCCTTGAACAGACGCGACAGGAAATAGCTGCGTCGCGTGTGCGGAGTGTCCGTGTCGCGGCTCTGTGTGCCGGAGGCGAAATAGACGCCGCGAACGAGAGGGGATTCGATGAGGCTGGAAGATGCACAGAGCTCGGTCAACAGCTCCTGCAGGCGCTCTCCCAATGAGGCAAGCTCCGCGGGAAAGCGGAAGATTCGACCGCGAACCTCGATATTCGGCTCCTGCTGCAGGCGTTCGATCAGCATGGCATCCACGCGCTGCTGCAGCAGCGCGAACTCTTCCATGAAACGCTCGGGCAGGTTCTCGCCCTTATAGCTTTCATCGAGATTGAAGGTCGTGCCCCAGACCTGCTCACGATCGGTTTTGGCAAGACCGTCGAAGAATTCGACAAAGCCGGTCAAGAGATCGGCCTTCGTTAGGACGACGTAGACGGGTACGCGCGCATGCAGGAACTCGTCGAGCTCCGACAGGCGTTTGCGAATGGAACGCACCTCTTCGAGCTGTGCCTCATGATCGCGGCTGAGAAGGTCGCCGATCGAGAGCGTTACGAGCGCGCCGTTGATCGGCTGCGAGCGGCGGTACTTGCGTAACAGCCCGAGAAAGCCTTCCCATCCGGCCTTGGACGCACCGTTCAGATCATCCTGCGTGGTGTAGCGGCCAGCGGTGTCGATCAGGATCGCCTCGTCGGCGAACCACCAATTGCAATTGCGGGTGCCGCCGGCGCCCTGCACGGAATTACTGCCCATCGCATCCCCGAGCGGGAACTTCAGCCCCGAATTGGTCAGCGCTGTCGTCTTTCCCGATCCCGGCGCGCCGAAGATGACATACCAGGGCAGTTCGTAGATATAGCCGAAACGCTTCTTGCTGATACGGCGCAGAAGCAGCAGGGCTTCCTTCAGGCGGCTATGGATTTCGCCGACTTCCGCCTGCTGGCTGGCGGCATCGTCGGCAATACCTTCCACGAGCGCCTTGTCCCTTTTGCGCGCGCGCAGGGTCGTCGCCAGCATGTAGATCAGCCAACCCGCTATGATCACGCCGATCGCGATCATCCGGGCGGTGCTGCTCGACAGCGGCTTGAAACCACCATAGCCGGCCATGGAACCGTAGAACCAGATGACGACGCAGATCGCCACGACCCAGATCAGCGAGATGAAGCGCTGACCGAGAAGACCGGCATAGGCCGAGACATAGGAGCGAAGCGTGTAAAACGCGCCAAGCGGATTCATCGAGCTCCTCCCGTCGTCGCGGATGTCGCCGGTGCATTAGCGCTCGGCGTTTGTGGTGTTGCCTGCGGATTGAGGGCGGCATCGCCAAGACGTTGTGTTGGGTCGGTCAGCACCAGGATCTCCGTCCGGCGGTTGGCTTCGCGGCCTTCCGCCGTGTCGTTGCTTGCGAGCGGATCGCTGTCGGCGCGCCCTTCCGTGAGAATGGCCTCCTTGCCAGTATAGGCGGCAAGAATATCGCCGACGGCGCGGGCGCGAGCCTCGGAAAGATGCCAGTTCGACGGGAACTGCGCCGTGCGGATCGGCACATTGTCGGTATAGCCGACGACGACGGCACGGAATTTTTCCGAAGCCAACGCTCCGCCGATGCGCTGGAGGAGATCGCGGAATTTAGCGCTGACTTCGGCGCTGCCTGTGTCGAACAGGCCGGAATTGTTGATGCGCACCAGCAGCCTGCCATTGGAATTCGACAGCGTGACCAGTTTGCGGTCGACTTCCGGCTGCAGGAAAGCGAGCAGATTGTCGAGCGGCGTCGGCTGCGGCTTGACCTGCGGCGGTATTTCCGGCTGCTTCTTCGCGGGAGGGGGCGTCTGTGCGACTTCTTTCGGCTTCGGCGCGTCGATCAGAACGCTCGGCGTATCGCGTGGCGGCAGGTTGGCCAGGCGCTCGAAGGTGGCGTCGGAGGCATTGTTGAGCGAAAGCGTGAAGAACATGTAGCCGAGCGCGAACAGAAGCGCCAGGACGGAAAGGATCGTCCAAAGCGCGACAGCCGTGCGCAGCGGCTTGTGGCGCGCCGAAACGCCGCGCCAGTGCGGCGACAGCTCGCGTTCGAAAACACCATACTGACCGAGCAGCGTCTTGTAGAGACTGTCGCGGATACGCCCGAGTTCCAGCGATCCGCGCGGCGAAACGCGCGTGCGGCCTTCGAAGGCGAGCGACAGGCAGAGATAGATGAGAAGCAGCAGGTCCTTGTTGGTGCCCGGGCTCTGCTGGAAATGGTCCAGGAGATCGAAAACCCGGTCGCCGCCGGTCACGTCCATGTGGAAGGTCGAGACGAGGCCAGATCGCGCCCAGCCGGCCCGCACGCCCCAAGGCTTGCTCAGAACCACGTCGTCAATGGTCGCGCAGATGACATAATGCGCCGCGCGTGCCCGTTCCGGGCTGATGCGCGCACCCGCGAGATCGCGCTCATAGCGCCCAACCGCATCGATCGTCACCTGCCTGAGCTCGGCAATGTCGGGCTGTTCCTCGGTGTTGCGCAGGCTGTGAGCGAGATTGAGCAATGGTGCGGCCGAGCGCACGATGGTTGGAACATCATCACCGCCAAAGCGAAAGCCGCGGATCAGCGCATCGACGGACCAGCCGCCGGCTGCATTGGCCGATTTGTCGTTCGGCTGCTTATCCAGCTCCTCGTCGAGAATATCGGCCACCTTGCGGGCGGCTTCGTTCTTGCGTGCGCCATCCTCGGTCAGCTCGATGATCGTCGGCAGCTCGTGCCAGGGTGTTGAGCGTGGTGTATTCATTCTCTGAGAGCCCACAGTTCCATCTCCAGGCCAGGGAAGTCGCCCGCGAGATGCAGCGCGATCGCGCCGGAGGTATCAAGCTGTTTCCAAAGCGGATTCTTCGTATCGAGTTCGAAGTAGATCGTGCCTGACCGGTATGGCAGCTGCCGCGGCAGCACGGGAAGGGGCCTGACAGGAATGCCGGGCAGCGCGACATTGACAAGCTCGGCGATCCGCTCCACGGGGCCGATCTTGATCTGCGCGGGCAGCTTGCGTCTGACATCCTCGGCCGACATCTCGGCACGGACCGCAAGCACAAAGCCCGCATCCTTGAGCAGCGAGCGGTCGTTGATGGTGCCGACGCGCACGTCGTGACGCCGTTCGATAAGTTCGATCGCAACGGCGGCCTGCTCGAGCACCGCGGAAAGCGAGGCGCGCAGATCGTTGAACACAGCGGCAAACGTCGCCTTCAGATCGTCATGGCGATAGGGCGGAAAATCGGTCGCCCGCTTGCGATCGGTTGTGAAGGTGGCGAGTTCGCCGGCTAGCTGGATGCATTCCTCGTAGAAGATGATCGGATGCATCCGCGAAGCATTCGCCGCGATATGCCGCAGCATCGGATCGGCACGATTGAGAATATGCAGCAGAAAATAATCGCCGACCTCGGCGGTTCCACGCACCGTCGGATCGCCAATGCGCTCGGCGATCGCTTCGGCCCGATGCCGCACGATTCCGAGCAATTCGGTAATGAGCTCATTCAAACGCGCTTCGGCCGCGCAATTCAGCGATGGGGCGATGTAATCCGGATCGAGAATGACTGAACGGTCGGAGCGAACCTCGATGATGCGCGCAAGGCCGATCAAGTCGTATCCAGCGAGTTCGTCGCCGGTCTTCAGGTAGCGCAGGTTCAGGCGGCCGACATCGATCGGCGCCATGAAGTCGGTTTCCACATTCGCATCCGGCGCCTCATATTGCGAGGCTGTTATGCGCACGCTGTTGCGCATGGCGCTGCCGTTCATGGCGACGTCGGCTCTTCCAGGCTGACGGCTGGGCAGGGCCAGATAGACGATAGCGTTCTTCGTTGAATCGTCGAGTTCCAAGGGGGGCGGCAGATCCGCATCAACGGGCGCTTCGAACGGCGTGCCGTCGGGCAGGATGCCGCGCAGGTTCGACAAAGCAAACTGGCCGATCGCGAGCGCGCTGCGATCGATGCCGATCTCGGCAATGCCCCAGGGATAGGGTGCGAGCCCCCGCGCGGTCGTTCGGACTAACCGCTCCGTCCAGCGGTCGGCCTGCTGGAAATGCTGCACGCGAAGGAACATACCCTCGCTCCAAGCCACGCGATTTTCGTTCTTCATCGGGTGTTGCCCGTCCTCTCTGCCAAACTGGCGGTATCGTCTTCGTCGCGGCCATGGGCGTGGGCGCTGAACGCCTCGGCCAGCAGGTCGCGGACCGAAATGCTTCTGCCGCCCCTTTCGAACTGCGCGCGGTAAGCCTTCCAGTAATCGCCGTTGCCGCGCCAAAGAGCCTTGCGCTGGGAGGCATCGACAAGCGCCTCGATCATCCGGGGCTCGAACATCCGATTGGCTTCGCGAACAAGGTTTTCAAGACCGGCGTTAAGCCTGGATTGCCTCGAAATGAGCGATCGAAGGCGGTCGGCCAATTGCTCCGTCCGTTCGCGGCTGAACAGTGAAGCGGATGAATGAGCCCGACTGTCTTCAATTCCGAAAATAGACGCTTCGTCGTCGAGTGTCTGCTCCAGCGTCGAAACGAGCGCTTCGAGCTGCCGCAGCGGATCGAATTGCAACGCAAAACTCGCATCGTCCGCGTCTTGATCCGTATTATCGGCGGCGCGCATATCATTGGCCGGAATGATCGCCTTTGCAGTTTCGACCGTCTCGGAACCGGAACCGCGGGCAACGGCAACGGAGACGTGGGTTGCCGCGCCATGTTCGAGTTGGCTGCCCAGCTCGAAGTCCGAGTTCCAATCATCCGGAAGTATCGGTTTGATACCGTTGACATCGGGCGGGCCGTTCCAGCCGATGTCGACATTCCTACTTGGCGACTTGCCATTTTTCGACGATTGCGCCAGCGCGGCGATCCAGTCGTCGCCATTGCGCTGGCCGAGCACGCCGGTTGCCGTGCCGCCGCCGGGCGCGATGTCGGCAAGGATCGACGAGATCGTCAACCTTTCGTCGCTGAGGCGCAGATCCGCTGCCGGATCGTCGATCTCGCGATCAGCTTCCCCAGTAATGACGACGGTGAACGCGACGTCGCCGAATGCGATTTTGGATTTATCCGTAAGTCTCGCCGTCTCGCCTTCGAAAATGGTCGCGCCGTCCACACGAGTGCCATTGGCGCTCTGGTCCCGCACGAAAAAGCCGGCGCGATCGCGTTCGATCGCGCAGTGAATTTTCGAAATCAGCCGCTTTGGATCGGAAACCTGCCAATCGCAATCGGGCGATCGGCCGAGCGTGCGTTTGCCCCGCTCGAAGAACCACCCCTTGCTGGAACCTTCTCCGGCTGTCTGCTGCAGTTCAAGCCGCATGGAGGCCTCCGTGATCGGATTGTCCTGGCGCCTTACGTGGCTCCGCAACGATGGCATCGCCACTGTCGCGGTCTGCCGCTGCTACGCGTGCCCAGCTGTTCCATCCAAGCCTCGGCGGATCACTGCTTTCGCCAAGCCGGCAAAACGGGATGTGCTCCTTCTTCAAAACCACCTGAATGTCAAAATCGAGCGACGGATCCACATAAAGGCGCGTCAGGGCAAACAGCGCATTTATATTGGCGCTGCCAGGAGAAAGAGACCGGTAATCCTCATAATCGACCGGGCCGATCACGACGCGGAAACTGCCGCCGAAATCGTGGACTGCCGCGCCCGCGGTCGAGTTCACGCCAAGCTGCACACCCTGCGGCTGCCCCATGCGGCTGCGCTCGCCCTCGGGAATGGAAAGCCATCTGCCTTTGAATAATTCGATCGCAACCGGCAGGCCGCTGAACTCCTGCAGCATGGCCTGCAGATTGACCGCATTGCGGTTTCTGGCCGAAAAAAATCCGGAAAATCGGAGGATCAGTTCGTCATCGGGACCGACCTGCTCCCTCAGCCGGGCGGTACCGAAACCCGTCAGTGCGAACAGGGTCTTGATAAAGGCGTTTCCGTTTCTGTCCCGGCTCCATCGCAATCCGCGCGCAAGACGATATTTCTCGCAGGCATCGGCGAAAAGCTCCGCAAGGCGGCTCGTAAAGAGATCGAAAAAGCTTGAAAGGCCATGAGCACGATTGCGCTCTTCGCGCATGACTAGCTCGTTGTAACTCGGCGGCATGGCCCCGAGTGGCCCGAGCAGACCGGCCATGCTTGCCTTGACCGACCCCGCCGCGCCTTTTCGCTTGAAGTCGCTAATGGCAAGCGGCGCCGGCGAAACGCCGACGGGTGAGGACACCGTCAAATGATCGCCGGCCGCGTGCTGGGCGACACGAAACGCCGTCGATGGCTCGAAACGACCGGGGTCGCGTTCGAGCAGCGCGGCAAGCATTTCGCTATCACTTGGCCGGAACTGGTCCATCGCTTGCGTTCATCTCCCTCGTCACAATAGCGGCCGCTCGGCGGCGCGCGCCGGCCAGACGGCGATTGGTTTCGATTGCCCCTTCATCGAGATGGAAAGGCGAGTGAAGCTGTTGATCGAGGTGTAAAGCCCGAAAAACCGGTCGAGGACACTGCCGAAGAGATAGGCCGAAGGCCTGTCGATGGCGGCCGGATCAAACTCCAGGATGATATCGGTGCCCGTCACCATCCCGCCGCCGCCAAGCCGCGTCATCGAGCTTTTGGCGTCGACCCGCACAAGAGCATCCGCGAGCAGTCTGGTTTCGCGGCTGTCCCTGAAAGCATAGAGCGCAAGAATATCCTTCAGCGCGGCGCCATCATTGTCGAATATGGAAAGATGATTGAGCTGGAGATGCGACATGAGCCGCCAGTTGCGCCCTTGCTGCTCGTTCATTCGCACGGAAGGCGTAGGTGCCATCAAGGCTTCGACTGAGCCGACTGCCTCGCTGCCGGAAGCCAGCTGCAGATAGGGATGGCCGCCGCCAAAGGGCAATTGCTCCGGCAGTTCGCGGTTAAGGCACAGCGCGTCTATGCTCGCGATCTTGTCAAGCGGACCGCTTGCCCGGCGAGCGCGGTCTACGAACGCGATTTCCATGTCCGAGGTATGGTCATCGGCGTCAAAGCGGCGCGTGCATTGCCAAAAGAGCGTAGAGGCTCCGCCCTTCAGGCTGCGACCGAAGAAGGGTTGGCACTCTTCCTCGTCCCCAGTGCGCGCCGACACGACCACCTTCTCGATCGCATAGATCTCCCGCGTCTTCTGCCGTCTGGCATCGGGAAGCACGCGATATTCGGTGCGCGCACCGTCGAGTGCGATCGGTTCGCAACTCTGGCGAAACAAGTTTACGATCGGAGTGGCATTCAGGACGAAATCCCGGGCGGAGATGGCGCGCTCCAGCTTTACGCTGCTTTCATCGAGATAAATGAAGATTTCCAGCGTTTCGCCACGCCAGGCCTTCAGGCCGACGATATCGATGAAGAGGAATTTCTGCGGCAAGGCGAAGAATTCCGTCAGCAGACGATAACCGGTGAAGCTTGAGCTGGGATAGGGCAGGATCGCCTCGTCCGGCTCGAAGCCGACCGGGCGGAGCGCGGCCGCCGGCAGCGTGACCGGCGCTCGATCATCGGCGTGGTGGGCAAGCGCGATGCCGAGCGTGTGATTGACGAGAAGCTCGTAAATCGCGACGGCCTGCTGCCAGGACGAACCGATATGAAGCCGCAGCCTGTCCACGCCGATCTCACTGAGCGGCTTGTTGGCATCCCGTGCCCGGATCGACAGGCGAAGACAACCGGCCGCACCTGCATGAGGGGAGGGCGGCGCGCTGATCGGGTGGCCAGTCAGCGAAGCCGAGACGATCTCGATCGGCGCGACCAGCGTATCCTGTGTCGTGCGGAAGCGGCAGCTCTCGCCGCCAATCGGCTCCGCGAAGATTTCGGTGTGACGCGGCAGGGTTTGCACCGATGTTAGCGTGCTGCTTGGCGTGAGGCGCACGATGCTCATCGAGGGCAATGGCGCGAGATAGTGCGGATAAAGAGTTTCCAGCAACCCATCCGTCAGTTCCGGAAACTCGTCGTCGAGCTTCTGGCGCACGCGGGCGGCGGAATAGGCAAAGCTCTGGATCAGCCGTTCGACATGCGGATCGTCCGCAACCTCGCCGGTCAGGCGTAGCCGGCCGGCGATTTTAGGGAAAGCGTCGGCAAAACGTGCCGCACGCCGACGGATCGCGGCCAGCTCGTCGTTGTAACGCTGCAGGAAGCCGTCAGCCATTATTGGCCTCCACCAGGAAGCGCTGAGTGGAGGGGTCGATCGTCGATTCAAAGCTGATCGGCGGCATACCCTCATGCACGCGGAAGGTCGCGTGGATGCGCAGCCGCAAGGCTCGTTCGCCATTTCCGCGGCTCTTGAGGATACTCACCTGCACATCGGAAAGCCGCGTTTCGAACAGCGTGATGCGCCGCTCGATCAGGTGTGCGAGACGGCTCTTGGCTTCATCGGTGACGAGATTTGCCGAGACCATGCCATCGACCCCGAAGGACACCAGCGCATCGCCGAGTTCATCGTAAATGGAGGGCGGAGCAGTCGGCCGGCGGCGCGTGTTGAGTAGAGCTTCGAGATCGCGGCGAATGCATTCGCGCAGTTCGCGCAGTTGCTCGGCCGCCGTCAGCGGTGGATCCTGCAGGCGATCGGGGTCCCCGTCGATCAGTCGATCGATGATCGACCTCGCGACGATCCTTTCCCGCGGCCTGTAGCGCTCCAACGGATCAGCCATGGGCGGCGCGCCTCGTCCCGGCAGAGTTTGCAGCGACTTCCAGCGACTTCAGATCATGGAAGGAAACCAGATCGTCGCCCGCCAGGAAGCACTTTTGGCCGCGGCCGGTCGTAATGCCCGTCGGCTCGTCGACCCATTCGGTCTCGCGGCCCAGCAGCAGCTTGGCGCCTGTCGTGCCGTGATAGATCGCCGGCAGCAGTACGGGCGCGCTCGCGCCGTCCACGAGCTCAAGCTCGGCCCTGCGGAAAGCGAGATCGCGGGGGCGGGCAATCGGCTCAAGGCGAAGCGCGGCAATCCTGGAAAAGTCGATCCACAGATAGGAGCCGCCGGTCATGATGACCTCAAGAGCATGCGGGATCCGATCGTCTAGATCTCGAAGGTCCGAAACAAGCTGGCCATTCCAGCGCATCGGCCGTTCGCCCCTGATCGCCTCAAGGGATTGCAGCGCCGCGGCCGTATCCGAAGAATGGTCGCGATGGGCGATCGCCACCTTCATGGCCGCCTGATCGAGCGCCGTCGGGCCGTTCGGGAATTCCGGCACCGCCGTTTCCTCGAACCAGGCCAAACGTGCAGCCATCGCACGAAGCTGGTTGCGCAGCATAGCGAAGCCCATCATGTCTTCCGGCGCGAATGTTGTCGCGATATTGCACTGCGCATCGGCTCGCGCGTAATCACCGGCAAGGATCAGAAGATCGATCAGAATATGCCTGCCATCCTTGTCCGTCGGCGCTGCCTTTACATGTGCCTTCGCCTGCTCAATTGCGTCGTCGAGCGCGTTTTCGCTAAGAGCTTCGGCAATCCTGGCGGAGAGCGTCATGCGGACATCCTTTGCGTGTTCGCGGGGCGGGAGAATGCATAGGTCGCATTCGCCGTCTCCGCGATGAGGTGAAAACTTGTCGAGACGTCGTCGAGCTGAAAATGCGGCTGCAGCCGTACCGTGCAAGCGAACATGCCCGGCTTGCCGGGAATTTCATCGACGCTGATGCCGGCCGAGCGCAACGGGAAACGCGTGCGCAGCGACAGGTCGGCGTCGTCGTTGCCGAGCGTGTAGGTTGACAGCCAATCGTTCAGCTTGCGTTCAATGGAGGCACTATCGGCGAGCTTGCCGATGTCATCGCGCATGATGACCTTGAGATAGTGCGAGAAGCGCGAGGCGCACAGCACATACTGCAGCATCGCTGCGATGCGGGCATTTTGCCGGGCATGCTCGCTCGAATAATGCGGCGGCGCATGCAGAGACTGATTGGAATTGAAGATCGCCGACGAGGAGAGATATGTCGTAGCGACAGGGACTATGCCGAGCTCGCACAACTGCTGCTCCTGTCCATTGGTCAGACGAATTTCGACGGGAGCCTGTTGCGACAACCCGTTGCTTTCGATGCCGAGATCATAGGGAGCGAGCTCCTCCGCGCTCAGCATGCCGCCATCGATGGCGTCCTGCGTCACCCCACGAATATCGGCGAACCAGCCGGTTTCGATGAAATTGCGGATGACGATCATCGCGAAAGCGAAGGCACCATTGCCCCAAAGCAAGGTGCTGCCATCGGCTGCGATGCTTTCGCGGAAAGGGAACCGATCGTCGCGCTCGCGCGAAAACGCCTCATAGGGCGCGCGCATCAGGATCCGTGGGGCGACCAGTCCGAGGAAACGGGAATCCTCGCGCGCGCGAAGCCCATTCCAGCGGATGCGGGTGGGATCATAGGCCAACCAGGAAAAGTCCTGAACGCGATTGAGCTCGTCAAAATCCTGCAGGCCGATGGCTTGTGGTGCGGCGGCGGCTACGAACGGGCAGAAGGCAGCGGCGGCGGCCATGCCGATCTGCGTGAGCGCGCCGACCGTATCGCCGCCGACCCGATCTTGTGGAGAAAGCTCGTAGTCGCCGATCAACAGACCGAACGGCTCTCCACCGGGCATGCCGAATTCGCGACTGTAGATCAGCTCGAAGAGATGGCTCTGGTCGAATTCCGTCGTTCGCTCCAGATGCCGCGTCAGCTGAGCCCAGCTGACGCTGAGGATCTTGACCTTCACCTCTTCCGATCGGCCGGTGTGACGCATGAGCATGGCGAGTCCGCGCCACCGCGCTTCCATTGCCTGGAAGTCCGGATGGTGCAAGATGGCATTGACCTGCTTGTTGAGCGCATCGTCGATCATGGCGATCACGCGATGCACCTGACGCGGCCAGGCTGCTCTCGGTTCCGTCGTTGTCACGGTCATGGCGCTGACTGAAGGCGCGCGGCGAGGAGATCGCCGCGCCGCCCCTCCTAGTTCTTGCTCGGAATGCGCGCGACCATGCGAAGCGAGGTGGTCAGCTCTTCCATCTGCAGCCAGGGGCGCATCCAGGCGACGGCGTTGTAGGAGCCCGGCTTGCCCGGAACTTCCTGGACGGTCACCTTGGCATCGCGCAGCGGATATTTGGCGCGAGATTCCTCGCCTGCATCGTCGTTCGCGTTGACGTAGTTGGCGATCCAGCGGTTGAGCCAGTTCTCGCAATCCTGCGCTTCCATGAAGGAGCCGATCTTGTCGCGTCCCATGACCTTCAGATAATGGGCGAAGCGCGAGGTGGCCATCATGTAGGGCAGGCGCGCGGAAACCGCGGCATTGGCCGTTGCTTCAGGCTTGTCGTAAACCTTCGGCTTGTGAGTCGTCTGCGCGCCGAAGAACACGGCGTAATCAGTGTTCTTGTAGTGGCAGAGCGGCAGGAAGCCCAGTTTGCCGAGTTCGGCGTCGCGACGGTCGGTGATGCCGACTTCGGTCGGGCACTTGAGGTCGAGGTCGCCATCGTCGCTCGAGAAGATGTGCATCGGCAGGTTTTCGACCTTGCCGCCGTTTTCCGCGCCGCGAATTGCCGTGCACCAGCCGCTCTGCGCAAAGGCATCCGTCAGCCGCGTTCCCATCACGTAGGCTGCATTCATCCAGCAGTAGGAATTATGTTCGAGTTCGCCGGTCTTCGAATGATCGGTTTCGTCGAAAGCGAAGTCGTCGATCGGATTGGTCTTCGGGCCATAGGGCATGCGGGCAAGCACGCGGGGGAGGGCGAGTGTCACGAAGCGCGAATCCTCGCTCTCGCGCAGGCTGCGCCACTTGGCATATTCGACCGTTTCGAAGATCTTTTCCAGGTCACGCGGACGGGCGAGTTCGCGATAGTCATCGAAGCCGAACATGCGCGGGCTTGCGGCCGAAATGAACGGCGCGAAAGCGGCGGCTGCGATCGACGAAATCGCCTGCAGCGTCTGCACGTCATCGAAGGAATTGTCGAATTCGTAATCGCCGATAAGGGCGCCCATGGGCTCACCGCCCGGCGTGCCGAATTCGTCTTCGTAGATCGACTTGAAGAGCCGCGACTGATCGAACTCTACCGCCTTTGCGAGATCCTTGGAAACATCCCGCTTGGAAGCGTTCAGCACACGGATTTTCAGGTTGACGCTGGTCTCGCTGTTCTTGACGAGATATTGCAGGCCGCGCCAGCTGCCTTCCAGCTTGGTGAATTCAGGCGATTGCATGATCGCGGCAAGCTGACGTGAAATTTTCCGGTCGAGCTCGGCGATCGCCTTGTTGAGCGTTACCGTCAGGTTGCGGTCATAGGTGACGGTGCCCTTGAGGGCCTGATCGGTCAGCGTCCTCAGGAGATCCTGGGCACGATCGGGCTCGGTCTGCCTGGTGGCCGCCACGATCTGCGACAGCAGATTTTCCTCGGGCGCGAACTCGGCCTCTTTGGTCTTCAGTTGGCTTTCAGCGCTCATTTTTCGATCCTTGCGGAAATGCGGGCGATACCGATGGAGTTCAAATCTGTCGTTATCGGCCGCTTGAAACGAAACTGGGCGATCGGCTTAGGCTGATCGCCGACGACGATCAGCTTGCGGCGGGCTTTTCGGCCAATCCGAGCTCGGACATCAGCTTGGAAAGATCAGCCTTGTTCTGGAGCACGTCTTCCAGCAGCCGCTCCAGCTCTTCCGAACGGTCGGCCTTGCTCATGAGGTCGCGGAGCTGGTTGCGCGCATCGAGGAGGGCCTTGAGCGCCGGGACCTGACTGACGATGGAACCCGGTTCGAAATCCCGCATGCTTTCGAATTTCAGCGAGACGGGAAGCTGCGAGCCGTCGCCCTCCAGCGTGTTTTCGACAGAAATGTTCAGGCCGGGCGTCATGCGCCGCATGACGTCATCAAAATTATCGCGATCGATCTGAACGAATTTGCGCTCGCCGAACGGTTTCAGCGGTTGGGTCGGGTTACCCGAGAAGTCGCCGAGAACGCCGACGACGAAAGGCAATTCCTTGACGACCATCGCACCTTCGGTCTCCACTTCATACTTGATGTGGACCCTGGGCTTGCGCACTCGCTCGAGCTTTTCGTGAACACTCGCCATAAAGTTTCTCCTTCCATGCCAGCGGCAAATTCGCTCTACAGATGTGGCGCAACTCGACTTTGGAAAGGGCCGGTTGCAAAAAGTTCAGAGGATGGTTGTATTTCTCACCCATTCTTATTCGATTTCAGCTGAATGCCTGCCGCCGTCAGCACGGCGTTGCGAGCCTGCTGTTCTGGCAGCAATTCGGCCAGTAGTTCGGAAAAATCCATGCGGCCGCGCCTGACCATCGTCTCGATTGACATCGAGATCGGAGAGTGGGGTTCGGTGCGGCGGAAGTAGCGCGCGACGGCAAGCAGCAGCTCGAAGGCTTCCTCGCGCGAGCCGATCTGTTCAGCGCTCAACGCGCGCGGACGTGTTTGCGCCTGCTCGCCGTCCTCCGGCTGCGGTTCCATCGCAGCCACGGCCTCAGACGATTCGATGCCGGCGAGAGAGCGAAGCGCCAAGGCCGCCTCTTGCAGAACATTATGCGTATTGGAACTCGGCGGTGCCATCTGCCCGCAGCGCTCGTTCAGGATGGATACGAGCCGGTCGAAGGCGGCAATGCAGCCATTGACCGTTTCAAGATGCGAACTCATCGCCGTCGTGCCTGCATCGAGAACTGCCTGATTTAACTCGTCACGCCGCTTCACTTCGTTGGGCCGTTGCGACAGCTGAAAGTCCCAGAGGGAAAACTGGCCGAATTTCACGCCAGGAATGAGCGGCGACAACCTGATCGCTTGGATGATGGTTCCTTCGCCGCCGATGCCATTGAGGCCCGAAAGCGGGGCAAGTCGTTCCTCGATATCGTCGACGCCGACGGAATGAAATTTCTCCCAATGCTTGTCCAAAAGCGACGCGATTGCATGATAGACGTCCCGCAACCCTTCGAAACCGCGCAGACGTAATTCCGCTTCAGCCAACCATGCTAATACTTCGAGGTCCTTACTTTTTGAAGAAATAATCTGCAATCCGAGATTGCTGACATCTGTCCAAAGAGGCGAAATGCTAATATTTTCGCCCGGAGATATACCTCGTTCCGCCGCGCGAGCCTGGTTTCTTGCATCCTTTATTCTATAGTATATTTCGCGCATAGAAGTATTATTGCGAATATTTTCTCCGCAAGGCGCGTTTTCTTCAAATGGATTTTCTATGTCGCGAACGTTCAGCAGGGAATTAACTCCATATCATGAACTACATCGTTAGAGGGCGTGATAGTTAGATCGATATATTCCTTTGTCAACCATGTCTATTCTGCAACAGATTTATGACGATTCCATTTTTTGACCACATGAAAAATTTTTTGTAGTCCATCTGGACGTATGGAAATAACCGCCCTAGTTGTTGCCGCGATTTGGAGCGTGTGGTTGAAATGTAACCAGAGGGAGGAAACTTCTAGGTGTCGAACATCGATCTCAATCGTCTGATCAGAACGCTTGAGCCAGCATTGCGCGTCGGTCTCGAGGCTGCGGCGTCGCTCGCAGCACGTGATCGCCATGCGAATGTCGATGTCGCACATTGGATATTGTCGTTGCTGGATGTATCCGAAGTTAGCTCTTTGTTTGAAGAGCTTAGCGTTTCTTCCGCGGCGCTCCGCGCCGAGCTTGATAGCGCCATCGCCGACCTGCCGAGAGGCGATGGTGCCGCACTGGTGCTCTCTCAAAATTTGCTCGCTCTGATGCGCGAGGCATGGCTTGTCGCGTCGCTCCAATGTGGGCGGAGCCACATCACGCTCGCCGATCTTTTGACCGCGTTGAGCGACGACCAGTCGCTGCGAATCATGGCGCGGGGCATGGCGCCTTCGCTGCGCGGCCTTGATCGCAACGCGCTCGAAAAAAAATTGAACGCGACTTCCGCTTCCGATGGCGCATCGTCATTGTCAGAGAATTCCGAAACCGTTACCGCCGCCGGCGAGAACGAATTCCTGCGCCTCTACACACGCGATATGACGGCGGATGCAAGACTTGGTCGTATCGATCCGGTCATCGGGCGTGATCGCGAGCTGCGCCAGGTGATCGATATCCTGATGCGCCGCCGGCAGAACAATCCGATGCTGGTTGGCGAAGCGGGTGTCGGCAAGACTGCCGTTGCCGAGGCGCTGGCGCTGGAAATTGAGGCCGGCAACGTGCCTGACATGCTGAAGCCGGTACGGATTCTTCTTCTCGATCTTAGCCTGCTGCAGGCTGGCGCCGGCGTGAAAGGCGAGTTCGAGCGCCGCTTGCATGGCGTTGTCGCGGCTGTGCGAGCTTCTATCGAACCGATCATCCTGTTCATCGATGAGGCACATGGCCTGATCGGTGCCGGCGGCCAGGCCGGGCAGGGGGATGCCGCCAATATTCTGAAACCGGCGCTGGCGCGCGGTGAGCTCAGGACGATCGCGGCCACGACATGGAGCGAATACAAGCGCTATATCGAGAAGGATGCGGCGCTGACCCGGCGCTTCCAGGTCGTTCAGGTGCTTGAGCCCGACGAAGAAACGGCAATCCGCATGTTGCGTGGCGTCGTCGGCAGCTTCAAGGCTCACCACAAGGTACGCATTCGCGAGGAGGCGCTCGCGGCAGCCGTCCGCCTCTCGGCGCGCTATATCCCGGCGCGGCAATTGCCCGACAAGGCGATCAGCCTCATCGATACCGCCGCGGCAGCCGTCTCGCTGGCCCGGCAGACCGTTCCCGAGGCGCTCAAGGAATTGCGCAACGAGCAGCAGATGCTCGAGGTTGAAGCCGCCGCGCTTTCCGCCGAGCCGCCGACCCCGGATATCGTCGAGCGTCTTGCGATCATCGAGGGCGAAAAGGGCGAGGTGGTAGGTGAGATCGAACGGCTACAGGCCAAGCTCGACGCTGAAATCAGGCTATCGGCTGAGGCCGATCGCATCGAAGCCGCGCTCGGCGGTCCTGATGATCAGCAGGTGGAAGAGGGCATTCGCCAGCGCGGCGGCAACGTTGCTCTTTTCCCGCCCAATGGCTTATCCGTCGAGGTCAATCGCGCGGCCCTCGTACAGGCCGAGCGCAGTCTTGCCGACGTTGCTGGCGAAACGCCGTTGGTTCCCCGCGTGGTCGACAAGGAAGTGATCGCCGGGATCGTCGCGCGCTGGACCGGCATTCCCGTTGGCAAGCTCTTGTCCGATCAGGTCGAAACGGTCAAGACGCTCGATGCAAGGCTGAAGGAGCGGGTGCTCGGACAGGATAACGCGATCGCACGGATTTCGGCCGCTATGCGGTCCGCCCGCGCCGGCCTTTCCGACCCACGTCGTCCGCCCGCCGTCTTCCTGCTCGTCGGCATGTCGGGAACCGGCAAGACCGAGACGGCGCTTTCGCTGGCCGATCTTCTTTATGGCGGCAGCCAGTATCTGACGACCATCAACATGTCCGAGTTCAAGGAGGAGCACAAGGTTTCGCTGCTGCTCGGATCTCCCCCCGGTTATGTCGGCTATGGCGAGGGCGGCGTCCTGACCGAGGCCGTCCGCCGTCGTCCCTATGGCGTGCTGCTACTGGATGAGATCGATAAGGCGCATCCGGGCGTCCAGGAAGTATTTTACCAGGTTTTCGACAAGGGAACGCTGCGCGACGGCGAGGGCCGGGACATCGATTTCAAGAACACCACCATCGTGATGACCGCCAATACCGGCTCGGAATTGCTGGCGGCTCTGGCGGCAGACCCGGAAACTTTGCCTGAGGGCGAGGCGCTGGAAGCGCTACTGCTTCCCGAATTGCAGAAACACTTCAAGCCGGCCTTCATCGGCCGCACGACCGTTCTGCCCTTCATGCCGCTGAACGGCGAGACGTTGAGCGGGATCGTCGACATTCAGATCGGCCGCATCCGTGATCGCGTCGCCGCCTCGTACGGCACAATCGTTTCGCTCGCCCCCGAAGCCCGCGAGGCGCTGGTTGGCCGCGCCAAGGCGAGCGAGATGGGCGCGCGTGCCATCGAAACCATGATTGGCCGCGATCTTCTGCCCGAGCTTTCGACCTTCTTCCTCGACGCGGTTGCGCAGGGGCGCAAGGTTGGCGGCATCACCATCAGCTTTCACGATCACCGCTTTCTCATCGAGGAGGATCCGGTGGGCGACCACGAATTCGCTGGCCCCGAGGAAGGCGGCACGGCGAATAAAGCAGCCCCGGACGAACACAGCGCCCGGATGCGGCATTAGACGGAAGGGTAACCCCGCCCTGCAGCGACAGGGCGAATTCAAATCTCAACAGGAGAGTTCAGAGCATGCCGATTTATCTGCAGATCGACGGAATTCAGGGTGACGCAACCCACGAGCAGCACAAGAAGTGGATGGACATCGAAGTCATCCACTGGAATGTCTCGCGCAACATGAAGACGTCAGCCGGTTCGGCTGCCAACCGCGAGGCTTCCGAGCCGACCGTTTCGGAAGTTATCCTGACCAAGGTCAGCGATTCCTCGTCGACGAAGCTGTTCCAGGAAGCATGCTCGGGCCGCACCGGCAAGCAGGCCGTGATCCATCTGGTAACGACCGGCAACCCGGGCGATACCTACATCGAGTACACGCTCACCAACACGCTGATCGCCAGCTACTCGGTCGATTCCAACGGCGACCGCCCGGTCGAGACGATCAAGCTCAACTTCACCAAGATGGAAGTGAAGTACACGCCTTACGACGACTCGCAGACGCCGCAGTCGCCGATGATCGCATCCTACGACCTGGCAACGACCAAGGCTGCCTAACATCAGTATCGTTTTCCGGCGCGCTGGCATCAGCGCGCCGGAAGCGCGTCCGCTGCCAGATCGTGTTTTGGCGCGATCGGCATGTTTCGGCAAACGTCCCTCAAAAGAGGTCGCCATGGTAGATTTTTCCGTTTCGTCAGCGGCACTGCAAATGGAGCCCGTGAAGCAGGCCGATCTTCCGCCCGTGAAGCGTGCAGGCCGCGGGCCGTCCTACGACTATTTTTCCTATCAAAGCGGCCCGCGCGAATTCGCGGCGCGTGGTCAGGCGATGGGAGCCGCCGCATCGCTTTTCCGGATGTTCTCCGAAAAAGCCAACGAGATGTCGCTGACGCATTGGCTCCAGCGATGGCTGCGCAACAACGAGGCGCATATCATTCGCGAGATGGATACCAACCATCATTCGGTGTTCGTTGCGCAATTCAATTATTCCGTCACCGACGGCGAAACACGGGTCCTGATGGCGCGCGGTGCCTATCTGCTTGGCACAGTGCCGAACCGCGCCGATATCGGCAAGATCCTGACCCCGCAGGTACTCTATGGCCCGGGCATGCACGAGACGCTGCCGAACGGCACTTTGTTCCAAATCGTCTATCTCGTTGGCGGCCGCAAACAGCAGATCGGCAGTACCGGCACCGTAGGGTCGGCAAGCTCATTGGTAGGATAAGCGCAGATGAACGATCAGCCCTCGGCCAATGATTTCATCCAGGCGACCCGAAACCTCAGGGTTTCCTCACCGCTTGGAACGGACCAACTCCTGCCGGAGCGAGTGATGATCACGGAAGGCGTTTCGTCGCTTTTCGACATCCGCCTCTCCGTACGCGCCAAGCGTGAAGTCATCAAGCCGGAGGAGCTGATCGGTCGCCTGATCGATATATCCCTGGAGGTCCAGCAGGATGAAGACGGTGGCGATGGCGTTCGCCGTCCATTCAACGGCTTGGTCACCGCGCTTCAGGAGGGGCCGCCGATCACGCGCGGCCTGCGTTCCTACTCGATGGTGATTAAGCCGCAGATGTGGCTGCTATCACAGCGATCGGATTGCCGCATCTGGATGGACAAGACCAGCATCGATATCGTCGAAACGCTGTTTTCCGAACACGGGATTCCCGCCCCGGATGTGTCCGGTGTCGTCACACCGCCGCCGCCACAGCATTATTCCGTGCAGTGGAACGAAACGGATCTAGATTATCTGACCCGCCGCTTTGAGGAAGACGGTCTCTTCTACTGGTTTTCGCATGAGGAGGGCAGCCACCGGCTGCATGTCGCCGATGGCGCCAACTCATGGGCCGGCCCGTCTCCATCGGCGCAGGGAGAGGGGCGCGTGCGCCTTGCCCAAGGCTCGACAGACCGCAACCACATCAGCGATTGGGCGAAGCATTACGCCTATGTTCCAGGCCAGCGCGCCGGCGCCGACTGGAATTTCGAAACGCCGCAAATGGTGCCGGGCACGACCACGCCGTCATTGGTGCAGATGCCGGGCGCGATGAAAAGCGAGCTTTACGAATATCCGGCCCGCATTTCATCCGTTGCGGAAGCCGAGAGGGCGCAGAAGCTGCGCATGCAGGCGAGCGAGGCAGACCATAATCGGGTCGTCGGCCGATCGTCATCGCGCATATTAGAGGCCGGCCGGCGATTTACGCCTTACGAAGTGGCGCATCCCGAACATGTCTATGAAGAGCATGTTATCATTCGCGCCACCCATTATGCGGTCGACCCCTCTTACGAAACCAATGCGGATCAGCCGGAATATACCAACGAATTCGAAGCGGTGCCGTCGCGAGTCGCAATGACGCCGCATCGCACAACCGAACGGCCGCGCATCCGCGGCACGCAGGTCGCGATCGTTGCCGGTCCTTCGGGTGAGGAAATCCATCCCGATCAATATGGCCGCATCAAGCTCTGGTATCCCTGGGACCGCCGCGCCAAGAAGGATGGATCGGACACCTGCTGGGTGCGCGTCGCCCAGAGCTGGGCCGGCGGCACCTGGGGCGGCCAGGTCATCCCGCGCATCGGCATGGAAGTCATGGTCGCCTTCATCGACGGCGATCCGGATCGGCCGCTGGTGACGGGCGTGGTGCCGAACCCGAGCAACGGCGTGCCCTACGACCTACCTGCCAACAAGACCCGTATGGTGCTGCGCTCCAATACGCATAAGGGCACCGGCTTCAACGAGATGACCTTCGAGGACGATGCCGGCCGCGAAAACATGTTCTTCCACGCCCAGAAGGACCAGACGACGCGCGTGCGCAACGACCGTACCAAACGCGTCGACCGCCACGAAGTCGCCTCCATCGGCGGCAACCGCGCGGTCGAAGTGAGCGGTAACCAGAAGCACGAGATCGGTGGATCGGTGAATACGGTTGTGGGCGGTACCGGGCCGATGGCCATGGCGTTGATGGGGGCGGTGCAGGGACTTTCGGGGCAGACGGCCGGATTGCTTTCACAGGCAGGTCAGATCGCGGGCGGGGGTGGGGAGGGACTTGCCGCATTCGCCGGCACTATTGCCTCCTCCGCCTTGGGCTTCCTTGGATTGGGTGGGCTTGGCAGCCGCGAAGGCGTGGTCTCGGGGCCAAATCCGAGGGCGGATGCAGGAACGAATCTGTCTGGTTCCGGCAGTGGGTTGGGCGAAGCGGCAAGCGGCCTCTTTCCACTTCCGGGCATCATGAACACCGTCGTCGGGTCGTTCAAATCGGACACCATCGGCATTGCAAGAGCCGAGCAGATCGGCGTCAGCAAGGTGACGCATGTCGGTCAGACGTCCCTCGAAAAGGTCGGAAAATTCAAGAAAGTGATCGTGGGCGACGAATTCGTCATAGAATGCGGCGCCTCCAAATTCATCATGCGCCAGGACGGCACGGTCATCATTCTGGGGACGCACTTCAACTTTACTGCATCCGGTCCGACGCAGATCAACGGCAAGGTCGTCGATCTCAACAAGCCCGGCGGCGGCTTCGCCGAAGCTTCGCCGACATCGTCGGATACGACAGCGCAGGGCTGAGGCGCCATGTCGGTAGACAATCGCACACCTTTTCCGGCACTCGCTTTCCGGCAATATAATTTGGCGGGGGATTTGCTAGGGGTTGTTGTCGCCAGAGGCACGTTCAAACTGACAAAGGACGGTCCGCTGGTCTTGGACGACAATCAGCAACCATTGGTCATGTCGGATGTCTATGACGGCGATCCGCATGAGGCACCGCAGATGGCTTGCACCGATCTGGCGCCATTCAAGCCGGGTACGGATGTAACTTTTGTCGGAGCTGCCTTTGCGCCAGGCCGTGTCGAGGCGTCGTCCTGGACCTGCGGCCTGAAAGTTGGGTCCGTGCAAAAGCGCCTGCGCGTCCATGGGCCTCGTGTCTGGCGGGCGAAGACTCGCAAGACGTGGCGTGGACTGATCGACAAGGAGAAAGAGGATGCGCTTGACGGGTGGGATCTGACTACGGGAGAGCCTGTGACTTATGTGCCCATTGATTGGCGTTTAGCGTTCGGCGGCAGGATTGAGAACGGCGAGATATTCGAACGGAACCCCCTTGGGATCGGGCTTGTCGATCAGGACCAATACCGTGAAAGATCGGAATGGCCGGCGCCGCAGATTGAGGATGCAGACGAACCGGTTCGCTCCGTCGACGATAGGCCGGCGCCTGCAGGTCTCGGTCCGCTTTCGCCATTCTGGGAGGATCGGATACGGAAAGCCGGTACCTATGACGATGCCTGGCTGAACGAAAGGCATCCTCTGCTACCACATGATTTCGATTTCTCTTTCTGGCAGGCGGCGCATCCGGATTTGGTGGCAAATCCCTGGCTGCAGGGCGACGAAGCCTTTGAGCTAGATCACCTCCTGCCGGGATTAAAGATGTTCCATGGTCGCCTGCCTGGCGTTGGCCTTCAGATTGAAATCGATCGGGGTACAGGCCCGGCGCGTGGCCCCATGGTGCTCGACGGCGTCCATTTCGACATGAGGCCCGGTGTGGGGCGCGTTTTCCTGACCTGGCGGATCGGCTTTCCCTGGCCGGAGCGTCGCGGGCTGCCCAGGATGACTGTTGTCAATCTTTCTGAAGGTGTCAGCTAATGGCCGGCAATCAGCCTGCAGAAACGCCTCCAGAGCCAGAGCCTCTGGAGTATGTACGGATCGATCCCAATAGTAGTTTGCTGTCGGACAACAGCAAGCAAGCCACGAAAGGTCCTCGAATAAGCCCGACGGCAGCCGTTCCACCGCCCCCGGAATTCATTCCCGATGACAGCTCCGCGATTGCGGTTTGCCTGTCGCCGGATGTTTGTCGTTCACCAACTGCACCCGTGCCCTACATGGTATGGGGCAAGGCCGACGATAAACAGAATTACTCCCCGGATGTGAAATCCAACGGGAAGGTTATCAAGCGCTCCGATTCACAATTCACAGCAACTTATGGAGATCAGCCTGGAACGGGACTGGGTGTAAAATCAGGCACTGTGGGAAACGTCGTAACGCCGGTGACCTCGTCCAATATCGTGCGAGCAAACGGCATACCGGTACAGCGCCATACGGATCGTTGTACGTTGAACAACGGCAACTGCCCTGGCGAATATGTCAATGTAAAATCCACGGAAGTGAGTCTGCCACCCGACGGCAATGATAGCCAGAATAGAAGCTGGTGGGATGCCGCCAAAGATACGGGTGGCGATTTTTGGAAAGGGATGACTGCAACATCGGGTACAGCTTCCACCGGTGAGGGAATATTCAATAAAGTTGGCGAATGGTGGCATGATCCCTCTCAGATCGGCCGGGACGCGCAATCTGCCTATGATAGTATTCCGACAGGCGCAGAGATTTGGCAGGGCACGAAGAACATTGCCGGCGGCGCGGCGCATGTGGCTGGTGAGGTCTGGAACGATCCGGTCGGCAGCGCAAAGGCGACGGGTGGCTGGGTGAAAGATCAGGCCGTCGGGGCTTGGCAGGGAGTTGAAGGGGGGTACGAGAAGCACGGTATTGCTGGCGCAGCCGGTGCGGTCGTTGGCCTCGCAGTCGAGGTCGTCAACCCCTTGAAAAAGCTTAAGATGCTTGAGAGGGCCGCCGAGGTTGCGGAGGAACTGGGCGATCTGAAAAAGGCCGAAAAACTCAGGAAAGAAGCAGAGGAGATCAGGGAGAAGGAAAGGCAGGCGGAGCGAGCTCGCAAGGCCGAGGAGGAGGGGAAGGATGGAGCGCGGAGTACGCGTGTAATTCCAGAGAAAGACGTTGAATGCTTTAAGAAGCCGCCGCACCTCTCCGATGAAGAGTTTGATAAACAACTTAATGAGCAAATGGACGCACTCAAAGACATCGATGCTGATACATTGCTCCAACGGCGGCAGGCTATTCGAGACGCAGGCGGTACATCACCGCTTAGAGATCTTAATGCTCAAACACAGGCGCGACGCGACTACGAAAGCAGCAGAATGGAAGAGCTTGCACAGGATGGTATTGTTGGTCAGGAGGCAGCAGACAAGGTTGCTGACGAGATGTCGCAACTTGCGGCAACACATCGGCTTGATATTATCGCCGGCGGTGATCCCAGCGATATTTCTGGATTGGGAGACAAAGGAGTTAATTCTTCTCTAGGTTCGCAGTGGAAGGGGCGTAGATCACAATCTCTCGAGGATTATGCTCGTGAAATGAAAGAAAATGGACTTGGAAAAGAAAAGATGAAAGTTCATCTAAAGAAATGCTAAGGTATATTTGATATGAACAAGCTTTATGAAGACATAATACGCAAATTTGGAGAACCGGCTTCGAACGCCTCGTTTACGGAAGAGGAACGTTTGGCACTTCGGAAATCTTTTCCGGACCAAGTCGCCGATTTTTGCTTTGACATTGGTCGGTCGGTGTTGCGTGAAGGGCTTATTCAATCGTGCCATCCCGATGATATGAGGGGAGTCCTAGCGCTTATTTTCGGTGCTGACAGAGATTTTTCGCACAACAATTGCCATGCTTTTGCTTATTCTGCTTTTGGAGTTATTTTCTTTTGGATGAAAGATTATGGATACGGCAATATCAGTGTTTACGAAGGCCGTTTGACGCAGAAGAATTTTGTGAAGGGGCAGCCTGCAGGAGCGGCGGCTGCCAATGCGGTTTCAGTACCGTTCTGGTTATCGGATCAGGCGCTGGATTTTGAGGACGGAGTCGGCAAACCACTATTCAAGCGAGCTTCTAAGAAGCTCGGATTTCTCGAAACTGGAGAATGTTACGGATTCGTGCCTGCTTTGGCTCTCGGAGGAGTTTCAGATATCGCCCACCTCAAGCGCCTAAAGGCGTCCGAGCATTTTGCTATCGTCGCGCAGACTATGGAATACAATCTTATCGACGTTCAAGGATATGGCCAGTCCGTGGTCGTGCGCCCGATAGGGCCGCGATAGCCTTTTCGCAAGTCCTCGAGAAGAGTGGGGCGTGATCAAACCACTTCCCGATATCTACCGCCTGCAAAATGAGTTGCTTATGAACCGGAAAAAAGCGCCGCAAGAGATCGTGCGCCCCGCAGCTTTTCTGCGCCAGTGCTTGGGCTTGGGCTTGGCGAATGGCGCGGCGCCTTGCTCCTGTGACTACGCTCCCGGTCTCGGCCACCTGCTTTAGCTGTTCAATTGGCGCGCTGTCGCTGACGCCGAGCCGAGCGGCGGCGGCAGGCCGCGAAAGCCCTTCAACCCGTTCGCGCGAATCAACCGAATATCCGACTATCGATACTGGCCTCCTGCCGGATGGTGGCGCTCGTCGATCATCACGGTCCTCTTCCGAGAAAACCAAAGGTAAGCACGATGCCAGCGGCGAGGGGGCTAAACCTCGCACTTTCGCACGGACTGGCGAAAACCCCTAAGCCGCAGTCCGGACTGCACTCAAGCCATTTGAAACGGTCGCTCAACTTGACTGGAGAGTACTTTGCCAAAGGCTGCAAGAATTCTTGACGTTGCACCACATGACGATTACGTCGTGACGGCAAAAGAAGTGATCGAGGGTTTCTTTCTTAGGTTGGAGCAGGAAGTGGAAGTTCGCCTGGTCGCCGCGGCTCTACGTGCGGGGTGGCCTGCGAACGAGGCGCCGGATGTCATCGATCAGCTCCGGTTCGAAGCCGGTGGACAGCGGATGGATTGAGGCGCGCCCCTTGTGGAGCTCCCTTCCAGCGTAATCAGCACCCTCAGGCACTGTGTCCAACCTGATGCCTTCCAGGATTTTTTCAATCACTATTTCAGAGCGCGCAGCTGGTGAATTGGAGGCGGCCTGATTGGCTCTTCCTCCAATTTCCCATTCATACATACTCGATAATTCGGCGGCTGGCTGGATTACAGCGAGATTTCGCCTACGACGCCGCGAGCAAATATCCCTCCCGCGGATCATCGATTGCGGTCCCATTGATCGTGATCGCATATCCTCCTGTCGCATCAACTCTCGAAACCGAAATTTCGTATCGACCGCTGGGCAATTCCAGCGCAGCCGAATAGCCGTCCCATCCGGCCGGCAGCACAGGCTTAATATGCAACCGTCCGCTTTCGGTGCGAATACCGAGGATGCCTTCGATCGCGACGCGGTAGAACCACCCGGCCGAACCGGTGTACCAGCTCCAGCCACCGCGGCCCCTGAGGTCGCCTTCTCCATAAACGTCGCCGGCGATGACATAAGGCTCGACGCGATAGGTCTCCGCGGACGATTTGTCGAGCGCGTGGTTGATGGGGTTCAGCATTTCGACCGCGCGCCAGGCGTCCTCGCCGCGGCCCATCCGGGCAAGGGCAAGAGCCGTCCACGTGGCGGCATGCGTGTATTGGCCGCCGTTTTCGCGGACACCTGGCGGGTAGGCCTTGATCACACCGGGATCATTGATCGGCTTGACGAAAGGTGGCGTCAGCAGGCGGATGAACTTGCCCTCCTCATCAACCAGCTTATCGAGGACCGCGTTCATGGCCATGTTGCTGCGATCGGCATCTCCCTCGCCGGAGAGCACGCTCCAGGATTGGGCGATCGAGTCGATCTTGTCTTCCGCCGATTGGCTGGAGCCGAGAGGCGCGCCGTTGTCGTAGTAACCACGGCGATAATATTCGCCATCCCATCCGGCCGTTTCGATCGCGGCCTTGAGCTTTTCAAGATGATCCGCCCAACGACTGACGCGTTGCGTATCGCCGCGCTTTTCCGCATAGGCGATGAAGCGACGCAAGGCGCCCGCGAGGAACCACCCCAGCCAAACGCTTTCACCACGGCCGGCGATGCCGACACGATCCATCTTGTCGCACCAGTCACCGCTCATCATCAGCGGCAACCCGTTGACGCCCGTGCGCTTGATCGCGAGATCGAGGCCTAGAGCGGCATGTTCGTAGAGCGATGCGGTCTCGTCGGAGACACGTGGCTGCAGGAAGGCGTCGTACTGGCCGGGGCTGAGTTGCGCGCCTTCGACGAAGGGCAGCATCTCGTCCATGATCGAGGCGTCGCCGGTCACCGTGCAGTACTGGCCGACGGCATAGGCGAGCCAGACCGGATCGTCGGAGATGTTCGTGCGAACGCCGGCACCGCTATCTTCCAGCCACCAGTGCTGGAAATCGCCTTCCGGGAACTGACGGCGGCCGGTATTGAGGATCTGCTTGCGGGCGATCTCAGGCGAGTGCAGCAGAAAGGCGAGCGAATCCTGCAGCTGGTCGCGCAGGTTCCACGCACCGCTCGATTGGTAGAAGGCGGTGCGGGCCATGATGCGGCAGCTATAGGTCTGATAGGGCAGCCAATTGTTGACCATGAAGTCAAGCCGCTGGTCCGGTGTCGAGACATGCGTCTTGCCGGTGAAGCTCTTCCAGAACTCACGCGTCTTCTCGAGAACCTCCGCAAAACCGATGGAGCGGATGTCGGCGATGAGAGCGGCGGCGTCCTCCTGCGAGGCGGCGTCACCCATATAGAAGCAGATGTCGCGCACTTCGCCCGGCTCGATCGTCAGATCGAATGCCATGGCGGCTGCCGGATCACCATCGAGGTCGACGGCATTGGAGAGCCGCGAGCCGGCCGAAACCGTGCGCGGCTGCTGGATCGTTCCGTGCCGGCCGATGAATTCGCGGCGGCTGGTGGAGACGCTCGACGGTGCTTCGCTTGCAGCAAATGCGGCGACGCGCGTCCCGAAACTGACACTGAACGGATTTTTCGCAAAGACCGCTCCGCTCGCACTGTCGAAGCTCGATATGATGAAGGGCTTGCTCTTGGTCGGGTTGTTGCCAAGGATCCATTCGGCGTAGCCGTAGAGACGCAGCTTGCGTGCTTCACCCGCATCGTTGCGGATGCGCAGTTGCGTCAGCTTGACGGGCTTTTCCATGTCGAGGGTCTGGGTGACTTCCAGGGAAATCTCGTCCTGAACCGTCGAAAAGACCGAGTAGCCGAGGCCGTGGCGGGCTTCGAAGCGCGTGTCTGAGCGCTGTGCCAGTGACGCGTAGGGCACGATAACGGAGCCGCGATCGAGATCCTTCAAGTAGAAGGCCTCACCCGGGCGGTTTGTGACCATGTCGTTGGTCCAGGGCGTCAGCTGATGATCGCGCGAATTCTGGCTCCAGGTGAAGGCGGCGCCTTCCGCAGAGACATGGAAGCCGAAGCTCTCGTTGGCTATGATGTTGACCCAGGGGTGCGGCGTCTGTTCGCCGCCGGACAGGCGCACGACATATTCGCTGCCATCGGCCGCAAAGCCGCCATAGCCGTTCCAGAAGGCAAGATCGCTGCCATCGACCAGGGGCGTCCCGACAGTGTCGCGAACCATACGTGGCACCAGGGTGGAATCGCCCCACTGACCAAGCAGCGCAGGCGAACCGGAAACGGAACGGGCCTTCTGCAACTGGTCGATGAGGCTGCCATCGCGACCACGCAACACGACGCGCGAGGCGGCGATGATGGCGTCATAGGCTTCCGGAGTCGTCAGATCCTTGCGCAGGACATAGATATTGCGCTGGATGCCGGCAACCTCGCTGGCGTGACGCGCCGCGTCACAGAGCTGGTCGATGGTACGCTGCATTTCGGCAGCCGCCTCACCGGTGCGCTCGTTGAAGATGACAAGATCGACCTCGACGCCGCGCGATTGCAAGAGGCCTTGCGCACGCAGGAGTTCCTTGACGAGATCGGTGCCGAGCTCGTCGGTGATGCGCAAGGTCATCAGTGGTGCATCGCCGGAGAGAGTCGCTCCCCAAAGAACGGACTGCGACTTCAGGCCTTCGCGAACCGTCTTATTGTCGGCACGCAGCGCCATGTCCGGATAGATGATGTAGCGGGCAAAGCGCTGGTAGGCGGCCGCCTCCTTCGAATTGACGCCGATCTGGCGCAGCTGGCTCTGCGTTCTCGTCCAGGCCTGAACAAGACCCTGGGCAAAGCTTTCCGGCTGGCGATAGTGATCGACCGCCGCCTCGAGCTCGGTGCGTTCGGCCGCGGCAATGGTCCAGAAGGTTACGCTGACCTTTTCTCCTGCCGGCACACGAAGCGTCCGGCGCAGCGACAGGCAGGTATCCATCGTGAAGCCGCTCGAATTGGAAAGTTCCGCACCTGCGTCGAACGCGGCAGCTTCCGTCAGCGTGCGCCCCCGCCCAAGGAAGCGCATGCGGTCCGTCTCATACTGTGTCTGCAGGCTCTCGCCTGACGTATCGACGATGAGATGGGCAATGGCGACCTCGGGATCCGTCACGCCACGCTTCTGCCGCTCGACGAAGATCGCGTCACCATTCTCGGCGATTTCGGTCTTAAGGAACATACGCGCAAAGACGGGGTGACCCGTATCGACGGCATCGAGCGTGGCGACAGGCTCCATGTACGAGGTCACTTCGATCACCCGATCCTCGGTGCCGGTATTGCTGATCGTCAGGCGACGGCCTTCTGCATCGTAATTGCTTGCGACGAAGACTTCCATTTCGCTTGTCAGCTCACCGACGGTCTTGATGAACTCCGCCTTGTCGTCGCTAAAGCTTACGCGAACATGCTCGTTGGCGATCGAGCGCGGCTCCGCCGTCGCGGACCACCATTCGTTCGATGCGGTGTCGCGCAGAAAGACGAACGATCCCCAGCGATCCTCGGTCGGGTCGGCGCGCCAGCGGTTGACCGAGAGATTTTTCCAGCGGCTGTAGCCGGAGCCGGTCGCCGTCAGCATGGTAGAGTAACGGCCGTTCGACAACAGCAATAGCTCGCGCTCGCGCGATGCCGGGTCTTCGAGGCGCCGCACTTCCGGACGCATCAGGTCGCCTTGGATGGTCGCCGGCGCGTCGGTTTCGTGCTTCGAGGCCATGACGGGAATATCGCGCGGCGCTTTTTCCTGCAGCAGCAATTCGGCAGCCTCGATCACAGGATCGGCATGGAACAGCTCGCGCAGCAGGCCGTCGAAAGCCACGTTGGCGACAGCAGCGATCGACATGCCGTGATGGTGCGCATAGTAGTTGTAAACCACCGCGCATTGCTTGCCTTCCGGCACGCGGCTTGCCGTGAAATCGACGGCATCATGGAAACCATACATGCCGAGCGCGCCGACGGCACGCAACCGCTCTAGGTTTTCGAGGGCTGCGACCGGATTGTACTGGCTTGCGAGCAACGAGGCATAGGGCGCAATGACGGCGTTCTGTCCGAGACCGCGTTTCAGGCCGAGCGTCGGCACCCCGAAGTTGCTGTACTGATAGTTCATCTGATGATCGCGGGCGTTGAAGGCCGCTTCCGAGATGCCCCACGGCGTGCCAAGCTTGCGCGCATAGTTCATCTGCTCCAGAACGATCAGATTGTTGGTCTGGTTGAGAATCCCGCCGCTGCGCTCCTGCATGACGAGAGGCGGCATCAGATATTCGAACATCGAGCCGGACCACGAGACCAGCGCACCGCGCGTGCCGACGGGCACGACGTGGCGGCCGAGCTTGTACCAATGCTCCGTCGGCAAATCACCTTTTGCTACGGAGAAGAGGCTCGTCAGACGAGCTTCCGAAGCAAGTAGATCGTAGCAGGCGGCATCCACTTCTTCCGTCTCGACGCGGAAGCCGATCGATAGCAACCGGCGCTCCGGACGATAGAGGAAGCTGAAATCCATATCGAAGGCGATTTCACGGGCGCGATTGCCGATCCGGATCAGCCTTTCGCTGATATCAGGTGCCTGGGCGGGATCGAAAGCCTTGTCGACCTGATGGAGTTCGCAGGTTTCGACCAGCTTCTCCGCCCAATGAACGACTTCCTCGCTCCGCGTGGTCTTGACTTCCCTGTCAAGGCTTCCGGCAAGTTCGCGGATTTCCCGAGCCTGCCCGGCAAATCGTTCGATGAGGCCCGAGGAAAATTCCTTCTCGCGTTTACCGGTCGCGACCGCCGCTTCAAGCTCGGCGATACGGCCGTCCAGCCGGTCATGAAGGGATCGGTTCGACCGCGTATCGTCATCAAGCTCCGAAAGCACCTCGCGCAGAATTGCCGCGACATCGCCGATGCCGTCGAGATCGGTGTGGATATGGGCAAGAGGAGACTGCGCCCAGATGCGGCATGCGGATGAAACGGCGATCAGATGGCCGGCAAAATTTCCGCTATCCACCGAGGATACATATTTGCGGCCCAGCGGCTTCAACGTGTCCGTATGATACCAGTTGAACAGGTGGCCGCGATATTTTTCCAGCTTTTCGACCGTCTCGATCGTCTGTTCGATGCGCTTGACCGCGTCCACGAATGAAATCCAGCCGAAACGACGCGCCGAAATGACCGACAACAGATAGACGCCGATATTGGTCGGCGATGTACGCATGGCGACGACGGCATGCGGCGTCTGCTGAACGTTGTCTGGCGGCAGGAAGTGCTGATCAGGAACGACGAAGTGGTCGAAATAGCGCCAGGTACGTCTCGCGATCTTGCGCAATTCGTTGCGGACGTGGTCGGGCACAAAAAGCCGATCTTCGGTTTCTGCCGTCTGGCTGACCAGCCAGGCGATGGCCGGCGACAGCACCCAGAGAAACACGAAAGGAAGTCCGACCAACCAGGCGATGTCGCCGGAAGAGGCGGCGAAGACCAGCGCCACAATGGCCAGGAGGGGCGCGCGCCACATGACCTTGTAATGGCCGAGGATCGTCGTCTGCGCCATGGCCTGCGCACTTGCGGCGGTGCGCCACTGCAACATCAGCTTGCGGCTGACGAACATGCGGTAGAGCGAGCGGACAATCGCATCCGCCATGACGCAGGCGATGTCGGCGATGAAGATGATGCGCAGCGCCACCTGGGCATTGGCATTTTCAATATCTTTCCAGACGGTATGGAGATGTGCCCGCAGGATGATGTCGCTGGTTCGCGGGATGATACCATT
Source organism: Martinezella dioscoreae (assembly GCF_009176305.1). Classification (GTDB taxonomy): domain Bacteria; phylum Pseudomonadota; class Alphaproteobacteria; order Rhizobiales; family Rhizobiaceae; genus Rhizobium; species Rhizobium dioscoreae. Next base: position 141,715 of record NZ_BLAJ01000006.1, read on the forward strand.
GATCAGCGACAATGTCGGGGCAACGAACAGGCTGAAGATCAGCAGGATCTGCCAGATGAGCGCGCCGAAAGGATCCATCCAGTACCAACCGAGCACGGAAGCGAAGAACCAGGCGATCGGCGTCAGCGAGCGACGCAAATTGTCGAGCATCTTCCAGCAGCCGAGCGCGGTAATGCCACGGCGCTCGTCGAAAATGTACGGAATAAGCTGCCAGTCGCCGCGAGCCCAGCGATGCTGACGCGAGACTTCGACCTCGTAGCGAATGGGGAAATCTTCAACGAGCTCGCAGTCCGTCACCAGACCGCATCGCGCCATCGAGCCTTCGAGCAGGTCGTGGCTCAATATCGAGTTCTCACTGATCCGACCCTTCAGCGAGGCTTCGAAGGCGTCGACATGATAAAGGCCCTTGCCGGTGAAGGTACCCTCACCGGTGATGTCCTGATAAACGTCGGAAACCGCGAAGACATAAGGGTCGAGACCGCGATTGACCGAAAAGACACGCTGGAAGGTCGATGCGTCCTTGCCCGTCGTCAGCGACGGCGTCACGCGCGGCTGCAGCACGCCATAGCCATCGACGACGCGCTGCTTTTTGTCGTCGAAAACCGGGCGATTGATCGGATGGTGCATCTTGCCGACGAGCTTCGTGACGGTATCACGAACAATGCGCGTGTCGCTGTCCAGTGTCATGACGTACTTGACGTCGGCCGGCACGACATCGAAGCCCGCGATAAAGCTCGTGTCTTGGCTGCCGCGCAGCAGCATGTTGAGCTCGTGCAGCTTGCCGCGCTTGCGCTCCCAGCCCATCCACACGCCTTCGGCCGGGTTATATTGCCGGCGGCGATGCAGGAGATAGAAGCGCTGCCTGCCTTCTTCCGAATAACGTGATTCCAGTTCGGCGATCTTGCCGCGCGCATAATCGAGAACGTCGAGATCGCGGGCGGTCTGTTCTTCCTCGGCATCCGGCCAGTCGGTCAGGAGTGCGTAATAGATCTCACCGCGAGCATTGGCAAGGTAATGTACCTCAAGATTGCGGACGAGTTCATCGACGTGCTCACGCCTGCCGATCAGGGAAGGAATGGTGACAAGCGTGCGGGCGTCCGCGGGCAAGCCCTTCTTGAATTCATAGCCGACGAGACGATCAGGCGTGATGAAGAATGTGGCGAAGAAATTGAAGAGGCCGGTCGCGCCCTCGGATGCTGGGAGCGCGAACATCAGCAGCAGGACGATCGTCGCAAACAGCGGCATTCCCGCGTCGACGAATACCCATTCGACCAAGACGAGCGCCAGCAAAGTCAGGAGAAGCACGGGAACGGCGATCGAGAGCCAGTTCAGCTTGCGGACCACCCGCATGAACCGCAGGCCAAGCGTCGGTCGGAAGCCGATTTCCGCCTCCAGTGCCGGGCGCCCGTCGCCGACGAAATAGTAGCCAACGTTGCTTGCAGATCCGTCCCTGCTCTCATTCTTTGCACGGTCGGTCAGCCGCACTGCGGCCTCGGCGATATCCATCTCCGTCTTGTCTGACCGCTTCGCGAGCTTTTCGATCTGGCGGCGGTAGCTGTTGCGAGATCCGGCATCGAGCTCTGCATAATCCGTCTGCTGCCAGAGGAGCTTGTCGATGGTGCTGACCTCTTCGACCCACTCCGACCAGTCGGTGTCGTTGATCTCGCGCAGGCTCTTGATGATGCTGCCCATCAGCGCATTGGCCGCGCCGAGCCGGGTCTGCTCAGCCGACATGACGGCTTCGGCATCCGTTCCCTTGGCGGAAAGTTTGGCCTCCAACCAATTCAACGCAGCTTCAGTTGGTTCGAGTGCATTGCGAAGACGATAGTGGAGCTGCGTGACGAAGGTCGTGTCGTCGAGATTGGCAGCGAGCGTTTCCAGATATTGCGCCGCGCCGGCGTCACCGAGCGAAATTGCCTCGGTGGCCGCTGCATTGGCCGCCGCGCGCATTTCGCGGCTCTTATCGATCTGCGATGCCACCCGGCGAAGATTGTCGATCAAGACATAGCGCACCAGCGAGGGCAGCGCCCAGAGTTCGCCGATACGCAAGGTTTCGCGGTCCTGGAACCCTTCGGTGACCGCGGTCATGCCAGCATTGCTGATATTGCTGTGCGCATGCGCCATGTAGAGCCAGGCGAGCGCGAGGGTGCGCGGCACCTCCGTGCCGTCGAGATTGATCTTGCGCAGTTCGCGATAGAACTTCTTCGGAAAGTCGCGGCGAACTTCCTGGATTGCCTCTTCGACGATGTAGTGGTTGTCGAGCAGCCATTCGGCAGCCGGCGTGATGCTTTCGCCAGCATCGACATCCGCGGCGGCGGCGCGATAGACCCGTAGGATCTCGTTTTCATTCTCCTTATGTCGGAGATAGAAATCGAAGCCACTGAATTTTAGGAGATCAAGCGTGCGAGTTTCTGCAAACTTTGCTGCCATCGCTCTCAGCTGATCGTTGGACAAGAGAGTGGCGCGAATTCCGAATTCGCGATCCAGATGAGCCATCTGAGGAGTTGGAGCAGAATCGTTGACAGTATCTTTAGATGACATGTGTCTTTCGCTTTTGTCTCGTCGTTTCCCGAATGCAGAGTTCCAGAAACGACAACCCGGAGCCTGAGATCTTCGTTGCAGCGCCCCAGTTGACGGTAACTGGGGCGATGATTGCCGCTTAACTAGCCGCACCACCCTGAACGCAGGATTAATTGTCTGGGCCGGCGACGTTGGCGGCCGTCGGAATTGCCGTTTCGAAGCAATCGGCCATTCTCGCTGAGCTTTCCTGCAAAGCTCCTTAGAGGCAAAACAAAATCATCTTATTCCTGAATTACTGGCACACAATCTGACGACGTATTTGATCCCGTAAATTCACAAAGGAATGAATTACCAGAAGGGCAGCTTAAATGTCCGTGATCGCACCGACACTTTCCCATGTGCTCCAAAATTTCGAGCGGTTCAAGGCAGAGCTAGACAGCAGCGCCGACCTCCGGCGTCGCCTGGCATATGCTCGCGCTTGGTATGCTCTTCAAACCGAAGATGGCAAGTGGCTCTTCGCGCCAGACGCGATGGGCGCCGAGCGGAGAAACAGCTGCAATCCTGGTTGACCTCCGTGCCCCAAGCCGATCATCTTAATCAGGAGTTGACGGAAGCGCTCACGACCTTTCTTGCCAGCTACGGCAAATCGCCGAGCACAGCCTGTCGGATCAGCGTAACCAGCGATTTCTACCAGAGCCAAAACAACCGATCGGCGGATGATCATGTTTTGACCAATCTCTTGATTGCCGTGGCAAGTCGCCTGTCACCTGAGGAGCGCCTCGGACTGAGAGCCGCTCTCTAGGCGGGAATCCTCGCATATCCTGCGGTTTTCAGCCGAACTTCATGCCACTGCGCGGGCTTACCACGCAGACGCCGTCGAGACACCTAGAATGTGGCGATATTACAATGTGTTAGAGGAAAGAGGGCACAACTCCCATCAAAAGCATGAATAAGATGAAGGCGACTCCAACCGGACACCTGCGTGCCTTCCCGATAGTCGGCACGCGTTCGCAATGAAGCTCCGAAACGGACGGCTACAAATTCCGGATCGGACGCATGTAAGTTCCAACGTGAACGCGCTGGCTATCTTAATTCGCGCCACGGTCGTTTGGTGATAATACGACCGAAAGGTGGCCCCTGTTGGCTAATGTCGTTTAGTCGCGCCAAGGCGCACCAACGCATATCCGGCACCGCCAATCTCAATCAAAAGGTCTGATCTCATTTCCCGATCGGTGACCACCTTGATTTTGGTCCATTTGTCTATCTTCGTGTCGTGCGGGAGAGGCAATCCCTCTCGCAGCAGGAGGGTGAGCTCAGGTGCTCTTTCCGACTTATAAATACAAATCCTCATCGCGCGGAACCCTAACTGCACAGATTTGTGACAGCTATATTGCAGTGCGTTATCAACTATTGCAATGCCGCGAAATCATTCTTTGCAAATGGCCGACGAATATGTCTGTCCTCCTATCCATGATTCTACCGCTACGCGTATGAGATAACGATAGATCAATCAGCTTCCGGCATTCGACCACAGGCCTTGATCCAACGGCCTCATTGGCTCGTGAGCCGACACGTAGAGCCTCGACAACAGGGCACCACGTCCGCTGGCGCCGAGCTTCGATGTGTCAGCTTTTATGACGAAAGCCATTTTTGGTGGCATGCACCAAAGCAATGATTGCAGTCCATTCAAGTGCTGAAGCTCAGGGCGGTGGGGTGCCGATGAGCTGCTCACGAGCGCAATGCATTCTCGCCGTAACGGTCAGAACGCGCTCTTCACCACGCCGCCATCAACCCTGAGCGCCGCGCCATTGGTGGCCGAGGAAAGCGGGCTCGCGATATAGGCGACCATGGTTGCTATTTCTTCGGGCGTTGTGAAGCGCTTGATCAGTGAAGTTGGTCGGATTTTCTCGAAGAATTCGGTCTCGAACTGCGCGAAGCTCTTTCCTTCGGATCCGGGCAACGCTGCGACGAAATCCTCGACCCCGCGCGACTTCGTTGGACCAGGCAGCACACTGTTGACCGTGATCGCGGTGCCGGCAACGGATTCGGCGATACCGCGCGCTGCCGCGATCTGAGCCGCCTTGGTCACACCATAATGCACCATCTCGGCAGGAATATGCACGCCGCTTTCGCTCGATATGAAGATGATGCGCCCCCAGTTATGCCGGCGCATCGACGACAGATAAAGACGAGCGAGACGAACACCCGAAAGCACGTTGACATCGAAGAAACGTCGCCAGTCAGCATCGGGAATTTCTTCGAATGGCTTGGGTTCGAATATGCCAAGGTTGTTGATCAGGATCTCGACGTTTGGGAAGCGCTTCGTGACCGCATCGGCCGCCGCCTCGGTTCCAAGATCGCCGGCAAATCCGTCAACGTGGCCACTTCCGATCGCGGCAAGTTCGGCGACCGTGCGATCGACCGCATCTTGGGTTCGTCCGTTGACGATGACATGGGCGCCTTCGCGAAGGAGAGTTGCCGCGATGGCATGACCGATGCCGGCGGTGCTGCCGGTGACCAGAGCCAGTTTACCGTTAAGCTCGAGGTTCATGAGGGTTCTCCAATGAGAGATATGACAGGAAGAGCACGCGGAATAAGCATGTTTCGCAAGGGAAGGCTATTTGCTTTGAGAACCGCGACCCTACGACGGATCCGGTTGATTGACTAGTTCACTTCCTTGGTAGCGATCGCCGAATGACGATCAACGCATTATCCGTGAGCGATCGTGCGAGATCCTTTGCATTCAACCTCGGCTTCTTCTTCCGATGAGCAACGGCGCCGGTATGGCATTGCCGTCAATGGGTTGATCAGATTTCGCATCGGTCGTTCCTCGCGTCTCTGTTAAAGGCAGCGAGACGGCGTCACGTCCTGGTGGATGCCGGGATTTATGCAGAAGGCGCATAAATTGCATGTTCAAATCTCGTTTGTGGCCGAATTCAAAAGCAACGTAAGCTTTTCCCATTACAAAACGGAAGCTCACCAACGAGCTCAGGGGATCGAAATTTGATGAATTCAGCGCCACTGGACGTGAATGCGCTTGTGATCGTGCCGCAGCGAAAAATCGGCACGAAGATCATGGCGGCGATCTGCGTCATCCTGCTTGTTCTTCTGGCGAGAGCCTTCTGGAAGGGCGATATCGCCTGGGAATATGTCGGACAGAACCTGTTCACCAGGGCCGTCATGGCGGGTGTCGGCAACACGATCATCATGACCTTCTGCGCCATGATCGTCGGCATCGTTCTCGGTGTCGTTGCCGCAATCATGCGCATGTCGGACAATCCGGTTCTGCGCGGTATCTCGGTCGGCTATATCTGGCTGTTCCGCGGCACACCGGCGTTGCTGCAGCTTCTCCTGTGGTTCAATCTTGCCTTGATCTTCCCGACGATCGGTATTCCCGGATTGTGGTCGCTCCGCACCGTCGATGTCATGACACCCTTCGTTGCCGCCCTCCTTGGCCTTGGCATTCAGCAGGGTGCTTATACCGCCGAAGTCGTGCGCGCCGGTCTTCTGTCGATCGACAAGGGGCAGATGGAAGCAGCCCAATCGATCGGCATGACGAAATTGCGGGCAACGCTGAAGATCGTTCTGCCGCAGGCCATGCGTGTCATCGTCCCGCCGATCGGCAACGAAACCATCGGCATGGTGAAGCTCACCTCGCTTGCCAGCGTCATTCAATATTCGGAAGTGCTCAAAAACGTCGAGGACATCTACTATGTCAACTCGCGGGTCATCGAACTGCTGATCGTCGCCGCCATCTGGTACATGGTCGTCGTCACCATCCTCAGCATCGCACAGATCTATATCGAGCGGCATTTCTCCAAGGGCTGGGGCAGGCGGGATGCGGGCGCCCAGCAGGCGGCCAACCAGGCTCTCACCGGGGAGGCAAGCTGATGGACGCGATCATCAAGGCGCACGGCCTGCAGAAGTACTTCGGCACGTTTCATGTCCTGAAGGATATCGATTTCGAGATCAGGAAAGGCGAAGTCGTCTGCATTATCGGACCTTCCGGTTCGGGAAAAAGCACCTTTCTGCGCTGCATCAACCAGCTCGAACAGATCGATGCCGGCTATGTCACGGTCGAAGATGAAATCGCCGGCTATCGCCGCGAGGGCAATCGGCTCTTTCCGCTGCCGGATCGGGAGATCGCCCGCCAGCGGCAGGCCGTCGGCATGGTCTTCCAGAAGTTTCATCTCTTCCCGCATCGCACGGTCCTGCAGAACATCATCGAAGGTCCGGTCGGCGTGCAGAAGCGGCCGAAGCAGGAGTGCCTCGCCGAGGCGCGCGTTCTTCTGCGGCGTGTCGGCCTTGCCGACAAGGCGGGCGCCTATCCAGGCGAATTGTCCGGTGGTCAGCAGCAGCGCATCGCCATTGCCCGTGCGCTCGCCATGAAACCGAAGGCCATGCTCTTCGACGAGCCGACCTCGGCACTCGATCCCGAACTTGTCGGCGAAGTCCTCGGCGTCATGAAGGAGCTTGCCGCCTCCGGGACGACGATGATCGTCGTCACCCATGAAATCGGCTTTTGCCGAGAGGTCGCCGACCGTGTCGTCTTCATGGATGCCGGCATGATCGTCGAGACCGGCACACCCAGTGACATATTGGAAAACCCCAGGAATCCCAGAGTGAAGAACTTCATCTCTGCGGTGCTTTAACAAGAAAAACCCGAAGCAAGATCATCAGAGGACAATCGCATGAAACTCATTCGTCTCGCCGTTTCGGCGGCCCTGCTTTCGCTCGCGGCCACCGCCGCCTCCGCGGACTCGAGCCTGAACCTCATCAAGGACGGCGAGTTACGCATCATGACCAACCCGATCTATCCGCCCATGGAGTTCGTCAATCCGGATACCGGCACGATCGATGGCTTCGACGTCGACCTGGCGAATGCGATCGCCAAGAAGCTCAACTTGACGACCGTGTTCGTGACCTCCGCCTTCCAGGAGCTGCAGAGCGGCCTTCAGACCGGCCGCGCCGACATGATCATCTCCGGCATGAGCGACAACGTGAAGCGCCAGGCCAGTATGGACTTCGTCGATTACATCACCAGCGGCCCGATCCTCTTCACCGTCAATGCCAATGCCGCGACCTACAAGCAGGCGACCGACTTTTGCGGCAAGACAGTTGCCGGAAGCCGCAGCACCTCCTTCGGTGATAACGTCAAGGCCTGGAGCGCGGAGAATTGCGAAGGCAAGGGCAAGCCCGCCATCAAGTTCGAGGGAACGGCGGATTCGAACGCCGCCCGTCTCGGCATGAAGCAGGGCCGTTATGACGCGGTCGTGCAGGGCATCGAAACGATCGCCTACCAGATGCGTATAGAGCCGAACACCTACACGCTCGTCGGCGAGCCGCTGCTCAGCAACGACACATTTGGCATTGGTTTCAAGAAGGACCACACCGCGCTTCGCGATGCGGTTGCCGGTGCTCTCGACGGGCTGATCAAGGACGGCACCTATGACGAGATCCTCAAGAAGTGGGGCCTCATCCACAATGCCGTTCCGAAAGCCGTGATCAACGGCGTCAAGTAAAGCTTGAAGAAGCGCCGCAATAAGAGCGGCGCTTCCCTTTCCATCGTAGGCAGTCATCGGCCGGGGTGTCTCAGCGCCCGCGGATGGATGGCTGCGTCCCAAACACCTTGAAGCGCATGCAGAGTCCCATGACTGCGAAGAGTGCAATCAAATCGGCAAGACCAAGCCTGTGGCCGGCAGGCCGGCAATCGGCTGTGGCGCTTGCCTTCGATGTCGATGGCCCGACGGGCGATGCGATGCTTGACGGCTCGCTGCTCTCCAATCCCCGCTATTTCACGCAAGGCGCCTACGGCCCGTGGCGGGCACTGCCGCGGCTTCTCGATCTGCTCGCGGCTCATGGGCTCAAGGCGACTTTCTTCGTGCCGACCTGGGTGGTCGAACATTGGCCGTCGCAATGCGAACGCATCCTTCTTGATGCGCATGAGATCGCTTATCACGGCCACTATCACGAGGTTTTTATCGACTGCAGCCGGCAGCAGCAGCTCGACATCATGGGTCGCTCCCGCGACATCTTTCAAAGCCGCATGGGTGTGACGCCGGTCGGCTTCCGCACGCCGTCCGGCGACTGGAGTGACGAGACCGCGCAATTGCTGCACGAGTTCGGCGTCATCTATTCGAGCTCTATGCGCGGCGACGACAGGCCTTATTTTCACGCGGCATCGTTCGGTCGTGGGCTGGTCGAGATTCCGGGCCGCTGGGATATCGATGATTATACCGCGCTCGCCTATAGCGAAGAGCCTGATTTTCCCATCGGCCTCGACCGCATCTCCGGTTACGCCGATGTTCAAAGGAACTGGTGCGCCGAATTCGAAGGCTACCACCGCGAAGGGCTCTGCTGGACGACGATCCTGCATCCGAAAGTCTGCGCCAAACCTGGTCGGCTTACGATCCTCGAGGGTCTGTTCAAGGCGATCACCAGCCATGGCGACAGCGTCTGGGCGACACACTGCGCGGAAATCGCAAAGTGGTGGATCGCACAACATCCGGAGAAGGCCGCATGAGCAGCACGGCATTTGAAGGTTTCTGGCCACAGGGCAAGACATGCGCGGCGATCGTCTCGGTGATCTTCGACGATGGGCTCGATGCCGTCGTGCAGGCGCCGGATCTCAAAGGGCGCAGCAAGAGCTTTTCGGTCTGGCAATATGGCGCCGCGCGCGGCGTCGAGCGTCTCTGCAACGTCTTTGCCGATACTGGCATATCCACCAGCTGGTTCGTGCCCGGCATCGTTGCGGAGAAACACGAACGGTTGCTGCGCGACATCGTGGCGCCACACCATCAGATCGAGAGCCACGGCTGGGATTTCGAGCGCTATGACGCGATGGATGCGCCTGCCGCCGTGGACCTACTCAAGCGCAGCCGTGACAGGTTGAGCGGGATCGCATCGAATGAGGTTTCCGGCTTCCGGTTGCCTGCCGGCAACTGGCCGCATCACTTCGACCGGCTACTGGTTGAGGCGGGATATACCTGGTCGGCATCGCTGAACGGAGACGATGTGCCCTACAGCCATTCCTCGTCGCTGGTGGAGATCCCGGTTCACATCGAGCTGGAAGATCGGCCCTATTTCCAGTTCAATTTCACCCCGGCCTTTCCAAAAGGGCAAAGCCGCATTCCGTCTTATGAGGCGGTTCTTGGCAACTGGATCGCCGAGTTCGATGCCTACCGCAAATACGGCCTTTGCTATGTCATCCAACTTCGCCCGGAATGGACCGGAACGCCAGGCCGGATCGCGCTCGTCGAGGCCTTGCTCGCCCATATCACAAGCTTCGGTGACGTGTGGCTGGCGACGGCGGCGGATGTCGCGCGCTGGCATGCCAATAAGGGCCCTGCCGCACCGGGCGATCACCCGATCAATGTCTACGAAGCCTATGTCGATGAGGAACGGCCCCGTGAGCGATAATCTGACACAGGCACTGGCGGAGCTTGTCTGCTCGACGAGCCATGAAGCTTTTCCGCCCGAGACCATTCACAAGGCGAAGCTCCATATTCTCGATACGCTGGGAGCGGCCATCGCCGGCTCGGCCTCTCGCGAAACCAATGCGGTCGTGGCGATGCTTGATATCAAGGCCCAGACCGGTCATGCCGCGATCTGGGGACGACCGATCGCGTCGGACGCAAGGACAGCCGCCTTCGTCAACGGCGTATCGGCCCATGCCTACGAGCTTGATGACAGCGGCGGTTGCGATCATTCCGGCGCCGTCGTCCTTCCAGCTGTGGTCGCCGCGCTTGGCGATCGAAGCCAGCCAGTGAGCGGCAGCGAGCTCCTGCGCAGCGTCCTGCTCGGCTATGAAGTCGGCCGTCGCGTGCTGGAGGCGGTCGGCGGATATGAAGAGCACAACGGTCTCGGTTGGCATTCGACAGGTACTTGCGGTTCATTCGGCGCTGCCGCTGCCGTCGGCAGCATCGTGAACCTCGATGTCAATGCAATGGCCTCCGCTCTCGGCTCCGCTTGCTCCTTTGCTGGTGGAACCTGGGCCTTCATCCACAATGGCAGCTCGACCAAGAAGCTTCATGCCGGCCGCGCCGCCGAAGGCGGGCTTATGGCCGCCTATCTCGCACGGCAGGGATTCGAGGGGCCTGATAGCGTCTTCGAGGTGGAGCGCTGGGGCAGCTTTTTTGCGACTTTCGGCGCCGGCAAGGGCGATCCGCAGGCGCTGATCCGCGACTTCGGACACAACTGGCGCCTGAACCGATGCTCGATCAAGCCGCATGCCACCTGCCGTGGCACGCATGCGGGCATCGATGCGCTTGATATCATGCTACAACGTCATGGTCTCAAGCCCGACGATATCGCCGCCATCGAGGTCGATATCAGCGGCTTCCAGTATGGCATGTGCGGCGGCAAGATCATCGAGTCGCGCGCACAGGCCCAGATGAGCTTGCCCTATGCCCTGGCGGCCCGGCTGCGCTACGGCAAGGTCTTTCTGGCCGAGCTTGAGGAGGCCGCGTGGTCGGCCGTGGGGATCGGCCCGTTGATGGATCGCATCACGGTGCGAATTGATCCCTCCATGAAGGACGAGGACGAGCCGGCGATCACCATCGTCACGACATCCGGCGAACGGCATCAGCTCGTCGTCGAATTTCCTCTTGGAGGCCCGCAGAACCCGCTGAGTGATGAGCGAGTGATCGGCAAATATGCCGCGCTTGCCGGCATGGTGCTACCGGCATCAAGGGTCAACGCCCTCAGCGACTTCGTTCTCGATCTCGAAAATCAGACCGACGCCAGCAGCCTGCTGGCGCTGCTTCAATAGGGAGTGCGCCCGGGGGAGGGCGGCATTCGTTCAAAAGGGAAGACCGCGATGAGAAATCAGAAAGAAGTCACATGGTCGCCGCTGTTCAAGGAGGCCGTCTCCAGGGATTTCGAGAGCTTTCATGAGTGCCTTGATCAAGACAAGCGCATCGCCTTGCACGATGTCGCCGGATCGAAGGTTCACGCCGAGATGCTTGCGCGCGCGGGCATTCTGACCGCGGAGGACAACGCGCAGATTCAGGCCGGTCTCGACAAGGTGGCCGAAGAGATGCGTTCAGGCGCCTTCGAATGGAAGACCGAACTCGAAGACGTCCACACCAATGTCGAGGATCGGCTGATCGCGCTTATCGGCGATGCGGGCAAGAAGCTGCACACGGCAAGATCGCGCAACGATCAGGTGGCGACCGACATTCGTCTCTATGCCCGCGAGCAACTGGATCTTCTCGCCGGCGATCTCAAGACGCTGATCGGCGCCTTTGTCGATCTCGCTGAGAAACATGCCGATGCGATCATGCCCGGCTTCACGCATTTGCAGGTGGCGCAGCCCGTCACCTTCGGCCATCACCTGATGGCCTATGTCGAAATGTTCCTGCGCGATCTCGACCGGGTTGGCGCGGCGCGCGAACGGCTCAACATTTCGCCGCTTGGCGCGGCGGCGCTTGCGGGCACCGGTTATCCGATTGATCCTGAATACAGCGCGTCCAAGCTTGGCTTTTCTACCTCCTTCGCCAACTCGCTCGACGCCGTCTCCGATCGCGATTATGTCGTCGATGTCTGCAGCGCCGGCTCGATCATCATGGGCCACCTGTCGCGTTTCAGCGAGGAAGTCATTCTCTGGTGCACGCCGATGTTCGGTTTCATCGAGGTCGGCGATCAGTTCTGCACCGGTTCCTCGATCATGCCCCAGAAGCGCAATCCGGATCTGGCCGAGCTGGTGCGCGGCAAGGCCGCCCGCGTCATGGGCAATCTCGCCTTTTCGGCCGCGCTCATGAAAAGCCAGCCGCTTGCCTTCAACAAGGACCAGCAGGAATCGAAGCCGCCGCTGACCGATACGCTTGAGACCGTCCGCGCCGCCGTCAGCGTCACGGCGCAAATGATCCCGACCATCACGGTCAAGCACGCAAGAATGCTCGCGGCCGCTACTCAAGGTTATTCGACCGCAACCGACCTTGCCGATTATCTCGTCCGCGCCGGCGTTCCGTTCCGCGATGCGCACCATGCGGTCGCCGCGATCGTCGGTGCGGCCCGCGACAAGGCCCTTCCGACGCTCTCGGAGCTTTCCCTTGCCGAGATGCAGGCCTTTGCGCCTGGTCTTCGCGAGGATGTCTTCGAGGTGCTGACGGTCGAGGGATCGGTCGCTAGCCGCGACCACAAGGGCGGCACGGCGCCTCGAAGGGTCCGGCAAGCCATCGAGACCGTGCGTCGGGCGATCGCCTGAGCGGATCGGTTGCCATTCCATCCACATGCTTTAATGCTTGCCGTTCGAGACAGCAAAGAAGCCGGGTAGGGAATGGAGCCAAGGTTCGATCACAACAGGTTGCCGCCGCTGCAGACCCTGCAGACCTTTTCCGTTGTCGCGGAAACGGGCAGTTTCACGGCGGCGGCGGCGGAGCTCAACCTCAGTCAGAGCGCGATCAGCCGCCAGGTGCAGCAGCTCGAGCATTATTTCGGCTGCAGCCTGTTCGAACGCCACACCCGCAAGGTGGCGCTGACGGAGCGCGGCATGGCGCTGATTCCGATCGTCGACGGATTGCTGGCGTCGCTGAAGACCTCGTTCGAGGCGACGCGAACGACAGTGCGCTCGCTGACCATCCGCATGCCGCCGACCTTCGCGCGCAAATGGTTCCTGCCGCGCCTGCCTGATCTCCACAGGCATCACGAGGACCTGAACATCAATATCGATACCGCCTGGTTCCTGAGGCCGACCTTTTCGGTCGGCGATATCGACATGCTGATCACCTACGGCAATGGTAACTGGCCCGGAATGGACGTGCTGCCGCTATTGCGGGAGCAGTTGACGCCGATGTGCTCGCCACAGTTTCTATCGAAACTGGGCGACCCACCCGCGGTCAAAAACCTGCAGAACTGCGTTCTGCTGCATTCCAATCCGCGCCATAGCGACTGGACCCTTTGGCTGCAGGCCGAAGGCGTCTATTCGTTCTATGCGGCCCGTCATCAAGTCTTCGACACGCAGGATTTCGCGATGACCGCTGCTGCGAGCGGCTATGGCGTGACGATGGGCGATCTTGCCTTTTCGCGCCAGGATCTCCAAAGCGGCGAGCTGGTCGCTCCATTCGAGCGGATCGTCGACAGCGGCTACGGCTACTACGCACTCTGGCCAGCCCGCGCCGAAGCGCGCCAGAAAGTGCGCGCCTTTTCGGATTGGCTGAGGCACGCCTGCAGCGCGAGCTCGGACGGCTTTGGCGGAGATCGAGCCGGGACGTCATCGTAAGTTCCGTTTCCCGCGCGCGATGGAGCGACCTCAAAGCCTGGTTCATGCCCGGCCGTGCCACCCAAAAAAACGCATCGGCCGCTAGTTCTCCGAAGACAAGGGCAGGGGAGGGCCAAGGAGCGCAGGCGAACTGGGGATCATTGGTCTTCAGGGTATCTGTGATGCCGCGTCCTTGTATCGAGGGAATGCCGATAGCCGCGAGCGAGCAGCTATCGGCGTCGGTCAGGAGAACCGAAAGGAAGGCGGGGAGCCCTTCCAGTGCCAGAACGAGGCACCATGCGGAAAGTTCCTGATGACCATTGAAAGAGGTGTGTTCCTCTATTTCCTCGCCAGCTTAGCGCATGGTCGCCGTTGGCCATTTCGCCGTCCGCCCAGAGGCTTCGTCAATCGCCGACCTCATATTCCCCGGCGAGTTGTCTATCGAGTGGAACATTTTGGGAGCTTCTGAGTAGTTTGTTCAAGCCAGACATCTTTAACCCACGGACAAACGCGGAAACGGAACAATTCCGCCCAGCGCGGAATTGAAACTGTTGAAAACTGTCCCTCGATTTGACGGAGAACGCCGTGCCAAAGACCGCAAGAATTCCTGACGTTATCTCACCCGACGATCACGTCCTCACGGCAAAGGAAGCGCTTGAGGTTTCTTTTCTCAAGCTGGAGCAAGAAGTGGAGGTCCGCCTCGTCGCCGCGGCTCTACGTGCGGGATGGTCGGCAGACGAGGCGTTGGATGCCATCGATCAGCTCCGGGCGGAGGAAAACGGAGATTGAGGCGCGCGCTCGGGCGCGGCCCTCGCGGTCGGCGTTTAAATCACGTGGCCGTGTGATGAAAAAGGAGACCTGATATAATCCGGCGCCATCTGAATTCGCTGGGTGCGGCGACGGCGACTGTGTCCAAGATGTAGGTTCGAAAGGGAGGCTCCGCATGCGGAAGCTCCCTCCAGCGTTTAATCGCGATGCTCCGGCATTGCCTTCAGCTGGTCCTTTGTCCAAGACGTCACGCCATGGACATCGCCGCTTTCGTCACGCATGAAATCGAGATCGGTCACTCGAACGGACACCGGCTTCGCACCGATGCCAAGGAAGCCGCCGTCATCAATTACGACGCTGCTGCTGCTGCCGGCTCCATGCACGTGGTCAACCGTACCGATCTTATGATCATCGGCGCCATAGATGGATGCGCCTTCCAGGTTAGCTTGTGTGAGTTCTTCTTCGGTCAGTCGTATGTGGTTGCTATGATCCATGAGCGTTTCCTCCTTTTGCTTCCGAACGCCTATTGACTAGCGACGTGATGGTGCTGCGTTCGGGTTTATCCGTATGCTGAGAGCTGACGTCACAAACCGCGACATTGTCTCCGCGATCGACATGAAGACCAACGACCGTGTAATCGCTTTGTTCCCGGATTGAGACTTCGGGCAAGCAATGGCTGCCCCTCATGCGCGCCAAAACCGTTTAGGTGGCGGCCTCCACGCACCTCAAAAAGAAAGCAGGGCGTCTGGCCCCTTCAAAAACACTGATTTGCGTTTAACCACACTTCGAAACGCGGGTGGTTTGCCCATAGTTGTTCCGCGATCCAGGAACTCGATCTCGTGATCGGGCGTTGTACGTCGTCAATTTGGTGTACGCGAGAGGTGAACGTGGTTGAGAGCAAGAAGCCGGCAGTGGTCAGTTCCGGCATTCCCGGGCTGGACGAAATTCTCCGTGGCGGTTTGCCCGCATCAAATCTCTATATCGTTCAAGGTGCGCCGGGGTCGGGCAAGACGACCGCAGCTTTACAATTCCTCCGCGCCGGTGCCGCGAACGGAGAGCGCTGCATTTATGTCAGCCTGTCTCAGACGAGGGCGGAGCTGGAAGCGATCGCCCTGTCCCACGGCTGGACGCTTGAGGGCATCCGGGTAGAAGAGCTCGCGGCCTCCGATTCGATCAAGGGAGCGACCGACCAGTCCATTTTTCAGACCGCCGAACTCCGTCTGGACGAGACAAGGAAGATGATCGAAACCGCGATTGAGGAACACAAACCGAGCCGATTGGTCTATGACTCACTGCTGGAAATACGGTTGATCACCGGCGATTCACCCCGCTTTCGTCGTGAGTTGATCGCCTTCAAGGCGTTTCTTGCCAAACGCGACATCGTGGCTCTGCTGCTTGACACGCAAACACCAGAGACCGATCGAACAGGCGAAGAGGTCGATGGCATCGCTCACGGCGTCATTCGTCTCGACAAATCGCTTGAGGAATATGGTGCGGTTCGCCGCCGCATCGAGGTCAGTAAGATGCGCGGTGTGCCTGTCGCGGACGGCTATCACGACATGGCGATCCGAGAAGGCGAGGGCGTGGTCGTGTTCCCGCGGATCATACCGGGCGCCGTGGCGAGAGCGATCGAGCCTCAGTTGATCAAGTCAGGTGTGGATACCCTCGATGGCATGTTCGGCGGTGGCCAGGAAGCGGGAACAACCACGCTCGTCATCGGTCAGGCGGGTACTGGTAAATCAACCATGGCCTCGCTTTATGCGACTGCGGCCCTCAAACGAGGCGAGAGCGTAGGCCTGTTCCTGTTTGAGGAACGAATAGAGACTTTCTTCCGGCGTTCGGAGGGATTGGGAATGGATCTGCGCCAATTCCACGAGGATAGTCAGTTGATCATCCGAGATTTCAACCCGAATGAGATATCGCCAGGTGAGTTCGGTCAGATCGTGCAGCAAGCGGTGAGCAGTGAAAGGGTAAAAGTCGTCGTCATCGATAGCTTCACGGGATATCTGAATTCATTGCCGCATCGCGAAAAGGCGGTCCGAGACATCCAATCGCTCCTGAAATTTCTGGCGCGAGCTGGCGTGCTTACCATCCTTATAGTGGCGCAGCATGGTCTGCTCGGACAAGGGGTCGCTATTGATGTCGATGTAAGCTTTCTGGGCGACACGGTGCTTTTGCTGCGAATTACCGAGCACGAGGGTAGGCTGCGGCGCAGCATAACGGTCGTGAAGAAGCGGCACGGACCGCACGATCTCGACGTACGGGAATTGTTCATTCAAAGTTCCGGCGTCACGGTGATCCCATATAACCCGATTCCGGAGACCTAATCGCCCGTGGCCGCGAATGACAGCCATCTCGACTGGGTATTGGTAATCGCGCCTTATCGGCGCGACGCCGAACATTTGGAGATACTCTTAGCTGAGGAGGACGTCATTGCGCGGCGAGCGGAGGGCTTGGAACAATTGAGGGCGCTGTTGGCACAAACGCCCGGTGTCGTGGTTGCGACCCAGGAAGCACTCGATCCAGAGGTGCAGAAGGCGATCGGTCGCCACCTTGTCGAGCAGCCAGAATGGTCCGAGATGCCTATCCTTATCCTATTGGATCGGATGGTTCCTCCGACCCGCGTTCAGGCTGAGCTGTCAACAGTTTGGCCCCGCTCGCGGCAGCTCTACTATCAGCGTCCCGTAACGGCGCTCGAATTGCTGAGTGGCGTTCAATCGAGCCTCTTGGCCCGCCTGCGCCAACGAGACGTTCGGGATCACATCGAGCGTGAGCGCGAGCTTCGGCGTGAGCTCAACCATCGGGTAAAGAACATTCTTTCCAGCATTTCCTCAATCTTCCAGATGACGCGTCGGCGTGCAGTTTCGCTGGATGAGTTCGCCGACGATTTCGCCGGTCGGCTTGCCGCTCTTGCCAACGTACATTCCGCGGTGTTCCAGGCGAATGGCGATGCAGCCGAGTTCTCCCATATCGCCGAATTGACCTTCAGCCCATATCGGGCGAAAGGCGCCGATCGCATTAGTTTCGCGGGGCCGGAAATTTTGCTGAGTGCCGAAGCCGCGACGACGTTGGCCTTGTGTTTCCATGAGCTCGCGACAAATGCGCTTAAATACGGTGCCCTCTTAAAACCAGAGGGCCGGATCAGTCTGAAATGGTCCGTCTCACAAGATGGGAACCTGGATCTCGAATGGCTTGAGAGAGGAGGTCCGCCAGTATCGGAACCCAAAAGGAGCGGATATGGAACACGCTACATCCGCTCGGCGTTATACAACCTCTTTGGCACGCCGCCCACCATCCTGTTTCATCCACAGGGGCTACGCTGTACTCAAGTCGGTCCCCTTGCACGCGTGTCACCGAAGGACCTTTGACCTCCAGGAGGCCTTTTAGCCATGTCATCTTCGGCATATCCACTGCGCATATTCTGTCTTGAAGACAACCCGCTGATCATCTTTCAGCTTGAGGCCATGATTGAGGATTTGGGGCATATCTTTGCGGGGTCCGCCATGAGCTTCACCGACCTCGTCAAAAGACAGGATCTTGGCAGTATCGACGGAGTGCTAGTGGATATCGATCTCGCTGATGGACGCACCGGCCCTAATGCGGCTATCTGGCTTTCCCAACAGGGGATTCCAAGTATCTTCGTCACAGGCCAGGAGGCGATCGCGGCGGAATATTCCCAAGCGGTGCTTGCAATTATTGGGAAACCGGTGGCCGAGATCGAACTCGCGGAAAAGCTGGAGCTGTTTCGGCACACCAACCGCAACCATGACCCAAGACGCTGACGATCGCTCGTCGACAGAGGAGCGTTCTTCGGTCGGTTCGAAAGCGGGCTCGTCAATGCCCTGGCGGCTGAAATCCGCCGTGTCTAGCAACCGTCGGGCTTGTCGGCTTTGCTTGGTATTCCCTTGGCGCATCTAAGATCACAAGCAAGGCTCTGTTCGCCGAGGGGAGCATGGTTCGCCGGCACGAGGCTTGAGACCGTGTCCTATCTCACCCACGAACTCTCCCCATAGCGCGCGCTTTCACAGGCCTTTTCGGGGGCTTAGCCGGCGGGCGTTTCGCAATCCGTTACTGATCACGAACCTTGTCACAAGCAGCTAACTCGTGATTGCTCTTGATGGTAACCGAAGAGGAACATTCTCTTTACTGAGTAATTTTCCTTTCAGCTCATAGGAGCTGAAAATCGAAAGGAGAATGCTATGAAAACGAGACTTGTAGTTTCAGTTGCTGCCCTTGGCCTTCTGGCCGGTTCGGCCTTCGCGCAGTCTTCCACGGTAACCGGCGCCGCGGGCGGCGCGGTGACGGGAGCGGTTGTCGGCGGCCCTGTCGGGGCTGCCGTGGGAGGTGTGGCCGGTGCGATTGCCGGTACAGCGATCGATCCGCCGCCGGAGAAAGTGGTCACCTACGTTCAGGAACAGCCCCTGCCTCCATCCGAGGCCGTCGTGCAGGATCAGATCGTTGTGGGCCGCGCGCTTCCAGAGACGGTTGTCGTCACGCCGGTGCCGGATAATCCGACTTATGCGTACGCCGTCGTCAACCACAAACGCGTCATCGTTCAACCGAAGACGCGCAAGGTCGTTCGCATCCTTGAATAATGCCGAAAGGGCCTCCGAGAGAGGCCCTTTTCATTGCATTCGGTCAAGGTGGTGCGAGGCGACCCTGGACCGACGGGAAACTTATGGAAGAATTGCGCCCGGTTGGCATCGAGCGCCGAGTGGCAGCCGTCGAACACCTCATTTGTCAGACCTTAGGGATTGGCTTCCGTCTTCAGCATCAAGGGAGGGACAGCGGAGACGAGGACGGCCTTGTTGCGGAACTCCGCTCATTCTCGGTAAAAGTCGCGGGTTCGGCTCCTCTCAAGAGCAAACATGCTCGGAGCATATTCCCTGAGAATTTCCGTGAGCCCGTTACAGCCCAGCCGGCTCGGCACAGCCGAACAGGATTGCTTGGCTCAGCTGCCGGTAGCGTGCGGTGATTTCCTCTGGTGACGGTGCGAAAAAGCTTTGATTGATCATGCGCGCAGACGCTCAGGGGGCTAGACAGGCGGCTTATTCACATGTCGCCATCGTCAGCGATGCCAGCGTTGTTTTCGCCGAGCAGCGGTAGTGCCTTGAAGCCGCGGCGACGTAATGCTGTTGCCCGATCTTACCCAATTGGTCGGCCACGTCGGGATCGATGACAAGACCGCTCGACGATATAACCGGCTATTTGAACAATTGCTCATCATTCAGCTGCAAATTATCCCCGCATCGTGATCAGCGGCCGCAATACGCCAGCGACAATGATCTGGATTTCATCGCCGATACGGGCAGAATGAACGGGAGAGGCTGTCCAATTGGGAGGTTTGCGCCTTCAGCATGGCTAGGCTAGCGTAGGATAGGGCCATTGGACACCTTAGTGGAGATGAAACGATGTTCACTCACGTCATGATTGGAAGCAACGATTTGGAGCGAGCGAGAAGCTTCTACGACGCCACATTCGCTGCACTGGGAGGCAATCCCGGCGAGATGGACGCGAGAGGCAGGCTGATCTATACCCATGAGGGCGGCCGGCTCATGATCACAAAGCCCATCGATGGCAAGCCGGCGACCGCGGCCAATGGCGGGACTATCGGCATAGCCGCCGCGACCCCCGACCATGTCCTTGCGTGGCATGCCGCCGGTACGGCACATGGGGGCATGGCGATCGAGAGCCCGCCCACGGAGCGTCCAAACGGGTCATTCGTCGCATATCTTCGCGACCCGGACGGAAATAAATTGACCGCGCGGACTCCGCCGACGAAGTGAAGCAGGTGTCAAGCAGCGCCTAGCAAACGGCATGATCGGGGCGGCTATCGTCCTGACGCTTGCCGAACATGGCGCCGACGTCGCGCTGAACTTTCAGAATTCGGCCGAGCGGGCGAAGGCGGTCGTCGCCTCAATTGAGGATCTCAGCCGGGGCGGATCGGATCGTCGGCGCGACGGGCGCGGTCTACTTCATGACGAAATCGGCGCTGCAGTCTTTCACCCGGGGCTTAGCGCAGGAACTGGGACCGCGCGATATCACGGCCAATCTGATCCAGCCGGTTCGACGGATACCGAGATGAACCCGGCGAATGGAGACTATTCTGAATTCCAGCGTAACCTCATCCCATTGGGCCGATATGGGGCGCCTTCGGACATCGCGGCGGCCGTCGCGTTCCTGGCTAGTCCCGTGGCAAGGCAGGTCACGGATGTGATCCTTAACGCCGATGGCGGTTTGAACACCTGACCGCGGCGGTTCCTTCATGATGGTTGGCGACGCTTGCCTCGGAGCGACAAATCTTCCCGCTTGGTCGTCGCCAGGCATCTCATCAAACGTTGCTTGGGACTCGGCGGGGCATCGCCTCGCTCCCCGCGATAGCACTCCCGCTGATGGTCTAGGCAGCCGCGAGACCGCCAGGTAGTCATGCAATGAAACATGCTTAGGGCGTGATTTGGCTGATCCTCCGATATGGTTAAGCGGCTGGCGTTTGGCGATTAGGCCGTTATTGCCGATTTCTATCTGAAAAGGACCAATCACGCATTTGCGTCAACTCACAGAGATACTTTCAACTTTTCGGAATACTTTGTCTTTCTTGGCTAACGCAGGAAAGATGAAGCAAAACGGGTTTAATCGAGACCATGGACGACATTAACAGGGCTGATCAAAAACCCCCTGTGTTTTTAGGGGAAAGCGTTAATTCTGTTTCAACAAAGCCGGGCTAACTTTTCTCCTGATTGGGCAGGGCATGATGCGCCTGTGATCGAGCGGCGTCTCGATGGCTCACGGACTGCTTTTCTTTTAGAAATTTCACCTCGAGAGCTCCAGAAATACGGGTTTCGGCGAAGCGGGTTAGCGTCACGGCACCCCGAACGTAGGTGAGCAATTATGATTTTTTCTCTTCGCAATATACTTGTTGGAATTTTCCTTTTTCTCAGCGTCGCTCTGTGCGTGCTAACGGGATCTTCGACGCTTGATGCCTATCGCGATGCAGGTAAGTATGCCGACATCTCGAAGTTAACCATGCTAGATCGGGCTCTCTTCCAAACGCTTGCGAACTTCCGCAACGAGCGAGGCGATGGGTCGTCGCTCGCCAAACTTGAGCTTGGCGGGCAAGATGCAACGCTTGCCTTGTTAAGAACGGATAGGGGCATCGTCGACAAATATATGGCTGACGCGAAATCAGTCTTTGCGAACATTGACGACCAGACGCTCAAAGCCCCGATTGCCGATGTCATGAATGCCTATGATCGGGTTGTCGAATTCCGCTCAAAGCTCGACAGCGAAGTCGCCAAGAAGCTCGCTGATCGCAACCCGACGCTGCAGGCTACGACGCTGGACATCGGTCAGCAGTTCTTGACCGCGTTGGAGACGGGGTCAACCGTCATTGAGAGCCGGATTCGCACGAGTGATCCCTCAATGACGGCGCTGATTCAGATCCGTGCGCTGACATGGTACACTCGCGCGACGGCCGGTGCCGCAAACCTGTTGTTCGTCAACACGCTGGCCTCTGGAGAGGCAATGAAGCCCGAGGACGTCAGCAAGATCCAGCAATTCGATTACGCTGCGAGTTTCACCTGGGGACAAATCGGCACTCTGGTCAATCATCCGTCGACACCACAGGTCGTCAAGGACGCCTATAAAGTCAGCAGCGCGACCTATTTCAGCGGTGACTTCGCAGCAAAACATAATGCATTGCTTGCAAGATTCGCGGCCGGTGAGAAGAAGGCCATGCCCCTCGACGACTGGCGTCCGCTTGGCAACGCCACCCTTCTCACCATCACGAACACCGCGGCGGCGGCCGCGGACGGCATGGTCGCCAAGGCATCCGCCAGCCAGAATGATGCATTCGTCAGCTTGATCGCCTATGGACTCACCTTCCTTGTTGCCGTGGTGCTGAGCGCCACGGGCATATGCGTCATCCTCCTTCGCGTCACGAGGCCCGTCGGCGCGCTAACTCATTCCATGACCGAACTTGCCCAAGGCAACCTCTCGGTATCGATCAGTGGCGTTGAACGGCGTGATGAGATTGGCGCCATGGCGCGTTCCGTACAGGTTTTCCAGCAGGCAGCCCTGCGCAACAAGGCGCTCGAGGCCGAAGCCGCCGAAGCACGCATTACATCGGAGAATGAACGCCTCGAAGTGCAGCGCCGAGCCGAGGAGGAAGCCGAAGAGAGGCTGTTGCAGGCTACGGGTTCGCTTGCGACAGGACTTCGTCATCTGGCATCCGGCGACCTGAGCTGCGAGATCGAAACGCCGCTGGCTGCGCAGTTCGAAGCTCTGCGTCACGACTTCAATTCATCGGTCAGCCAGTTGCGCGCTGCTATGTCCCAAGTCGGCCACGCCGCGTCACTGGTAAACAGCGGCAGTTACGAGATCTCGCAGGCTTCCGACAATCTTTCCAAGCGCACGGAGCAGCAGGCCGCCTCGCTGGAAGAGACGGCAGCAGCGCTGGAAGAGGTTACGGCCAATGTTCAATCGACCTCCAAGCGGGCTGGCGACGCACGCGACTTGGTGCGCGGTGCGCGATCGCGAGCGGAAAACTCCAGCCAGGTCGTCAGCAATGCCGTCAGCGCCATGGGCAGAATTGAGCATTCGTCCAAGCAGATCAGCCAGATCATCAGCGTGATCGACGAGATCGCTTTCCAGACCAACCTGCTTGCGCTCAACGCCGGTGTCGAGGCCGCGCGCGCGGGCGAAGCCGGTAAGGGCTTCGCTGTTGTAGCCCAGGAAGTTCGCGAACTGGCCCAGCGTTCTGCCAATGCCGCCAAAGAGATCAAGGCCCTGATCGGCAATTCCGAAGCTGCCGTCGGCGAGGGCGTGAAACTCGTCAACGACACTGGCGAGGGCCTCGCAGCTATCGCCGACTTGGTCCTGCAGATCAATCAGCACATGGATGCGATTGCCACCGCCGCTCAGGAACAGTCCATGGGGCTGTCGGAGATCAACAGCGCCGTCAATCATATGGACCAGGCGACGCAGCAGAATGCCGCCATGGTTGAAGAGATGAACGCCGCCGGCGCAGGCTTGGCCGAAGAGAGCAAGCGTCTTGGCGAGCTTCTGAGCGCATTCCGCACAGGCGAAACCGAGCGCATGGAGCCGCGGGCGAGGCCCCCGGCCCGGCCTGCCTCAGCCCCGACAGCAGGCCGGCTTGCTGCACGCCCCGCTCCTGTCACGCAAGGCAATGCTGCGCTTAAACATCTTCAGCAGGAATGGTCGGAGTTCTGATTGGTTTGATGTGAGGAGAGGCACCGCGGCTCTAGCGCGGTTCAAGAAGCAAGGATTGCCCCGGACGTTTTGTACGGGGCATTTCGTTTGGCCAATTCAGTGTTCATGTGTGCCGAGATTCACCCATCTCTGCATTGCACCGTGACCTCTGCGAATGCCGATATCTCTAACTCATCAATGGGTTCTCAGCCACTTATTGGATCAGCTTAACGCAAATCTCGGTCAACGCGCCGCGAAGCTTAACGCCAAAGGTGAATAACGGAGCAGTCGACTACTCGCGCCACGCGGTGCAGGAAAAGGAAGCAGGGATGATCGAAAGGTTTGACATCATCCACCGTCTTGACGTCCGAGCAAGACCTTGCTTTTCAGCGGTGCGAATGACATCGGTCTCTTGAGGCGCCATGCTGAACGAATTCCGCAATGGACGCTTGTCAGGTTCCTTTCAAGAGTGAGACGTTCAGGGTTTGAGCAACAATTAGCTGCCTGCTCATCGTGCCGGAGAGCATTCACACTTGATCACCAGCCGATATGAGGAACCTTGCCGCGAAAATCCACGCGGCAACGGACCAGCCACTTCATTCAATCTTTGGTTTCCGGAATCTGACGACGATCCTTTTTGTCGATAAGGCTCCTTTCGACCGGCTCATCGCTTCCTTGCCGCCATATTATTAGGAGTAGGAAGTTCCTATCCAGCGGTCCGCTCCGTGGCGAACTTCTGAAAAGGTTACTTTAAAAGATCCGCTGAGCGATATAGTAGTACTTATCGGGACTAGCTTGATGTATACTTTCTCACTGACGTTGAAGATCAACGCCTAGCGGTATGTATCAAGGTAGACAATATAATTGTAGTTGTATTTTTTGATAATTTGGAAATAGATTTCCATGGATCTACATATTTTGACGGATAATTAAGCACAATCCCACATCCTTCTCTTGAGGAAATCTTGGGATATGTTCCATGGCATCGATCCAGCAGAAAATCATCCTTGCAAGCGTGGCAATCTTTGTAATTGCGGGCGGCGCGACTGGTGTTGGCATATGGTCCGCCTCGACCCTGACGCAGAATGCCGAGAAAATAGCAGGGTCGGCTCAGGTGCTGCGTAATCACATGCAGGCAGATATGATGCATGACGCTTTGAGAGCGGATGTGCTGGCTGCGTTGCTCGCATCCGATCCCGCATCCGGCATTGGCTTTGAAACGGTCAACTCGGATCTTTCGGAACATGTCACGTCGTTTCGCGAGATGATCAAGGCCAACAAGGCGCTCGCGACAGATCCGGAAACTCAAAGGGTGCTCGCCGGTGTGGAATCTCCGTTGCTGAGCTATATCGACAACGCAACCAAAATGGTCGCGACCGCTGAGAAGGATCCGGCAGGTGCGTTAAAGGCATTGCCCGATTTCATGAAGCAATTCTCCGCTTTGGAAACCGCGATGGAGAAGGCGGGCGATCAGATACAAAACGTATCGGAGTCGATCTCGACAGAAAGTGCGCGCACAGCAGGTTCCATACGCAGCATCATGCAGGGGCTCCTAGGGCTGACGGTGCTGTTCTCCATCATGCTCTTCGTGTTGTTCCGCAGGACCGTGTCCAAACCCATCCTGGCGCTTTGCGCCGATATGGCCAAGCTCGCGGGCGGTGACACCAATATCGTTTGTACCGGCATCGGTCGAAGCGACGAAGTAGGGACGATGGCGCAGGCTGTTGAAGTATTCCGAAAAGCAGCGATCGCCAAGGGCCAGCTCGAAGCGGACGCGGCAAGGGACCGTCAGCAGGCGGAAGCCGACAGGATCGCCACTCAGCGGCAGGCGGAAACCGATGCCGCGGACCGTTTGCGAGTCGCGACATCCGGTCTTGCCATGGGACTTAAGAGGTTGGCTTCCGGGGATCTTTCTTTCCAGCTCGATGAGCCATTCGCTCCGGATTTCGAAGCTCTTCGACACGATTTCAATACGTCATTGCAGCAATTGAGCAGCACATTGCACGCGATTGCCGAGAGTATTGTATCGATTGACAGCGGCACGCAGGAGATCTCTTCCGGAGCCAACGATCTTTCCCGCCGCACCGAGCAGCAGGCGGCATCGCTTGAAGAGACGGCCGCCGCTCTCGATCAGATTACGGTCAATGTAAGCAACTCGAGCAATCGGACGGAAGAAGCGCGAGCGGCAGCGACTGCCGCCGATCATAGCGCAACCCGGTCGGCTGATGTCGTCAGCAGGGCCGAGGAAGCCATGCAGCGCATAGAGAGTTCCTCCCAGCAGATTTCCAATATCATCGGCGTGATCGATGACATTGCCTTCCAGACTAACCTATTGGCGCTCAATGCCGGTGTGGAAGCGGCGCGCGCCGGCGAAGCTGGTAAAGGATTTGCAGTCGTGGCGCAGGAAGTGCGGGAATTGGCGCAGCGCTCCGCGGCCGCGGCAAAAGAGATCAAGGCGCTGATCAATGCTTCTTCGTCCGAGGTCGATGGTGGAGTGAAGCTGGTGCGTGAAACGGGTGTCGCATTGAAGGAAATCGGTGAGCGCATCTCGGGCATAAACCAGCACATGAACGCCATCGCCGCATCCGCCAAGGAGCAGTCGACAGGCCTTGCCGAGGTCAATGCGGCAGTCAATACGATGGATCAGACGACGCAGCAGAATGCGGCGATGGTCGAGCAGTCGACGGCAGCCTCCGCCGCACTTGCCGCTGAGGCCAGCAAGCTGCGTGAACTCGTATCTCAATTCCGCCTCGACGCCGCGGCCTCCGCCAGCTCGGCAGTCTTGCGACAAACCGCGCGCGCCATGGCTGAGCCATCGCGTCGTGCTTCCGCCGAGCCGGTCGCGCAAACGGCCCGTAGATCGGCTGCCGTTCGCGGTCGAGTCGTTTCCGATTGGAAAGAGTTTTAAGCAAGCCATGGGGCGTAATGGCCAAGGGGCTTTTTTGGATCTTTTCACATTCCCAGTTGGGTTAGAAGCGGAAAGCAGACAACTAGCTCTAGATGGACCATCTCCGGCAGGCTAGCTTCCTGCTTCACCAAACGGGAGCATTGCGCGGGCAATAGGCAACGATAGGGTCTCTATTGCCTTTCAAGTGCTGACAACCTGTACTGTCCATACTGCCGCTGCTGATCGGAACGGTCGCCTGGCTATGGAAGGCCCCTGAGATGGACCGAACCGCAGCATCGGAAGCAACTAAGCTGCCTACTTAAATTAAGGTTTTCTGATTTGCGGATCAAACAGTGCCGGCCGTATGCTTGCGTCTCTATTTCCGCGCGAGCGAAGAAAATCAAAATATCCCGACAATTAAAAGTATCCGTATGAATCATTGCGAAAGGCGCAATCGGTCCCTTTCAAATAATCAACACAGCCGCGACCCGCACTGCGCTGCTTCAGCGAATTGTAGACATGCGGAACTGACCCGTAGCGGTGACTAATCGATGACCGACCATGGCCAACGAGCCATCGTTACCGATCGGTTCTTCAATGGACTGCAATCGTGTGATGAATGTTGCGTCGAGAAGGAGTCTCACGCAAATCCTTCGATCTCGGCAACCTTGAATAGGCTCACCTCTTTTTTTAATGCTATGGAAGAATTGATTCGGATAATGTTATTAAAATTATTCTATGAATTTCCGCTTCGAAGATATGAATGCAATATTATCGAAACTATACATCGGTTCATCCATGATTAAATTCCAGAATTGAAAAATATGCAAGGATATAACCATAGGTCGTGATTTGTAATAAGAAATATATTATGATAAAATATAAATAAGCTTGGGAGGGGAGGGTGTTTTATCTTCGTCACGCCGTGGCCGTTGTGTTGAGTGCCACGCTGCTCGCGCCGCTGTCTTTGAAAGCCGCCGAGAAGGTCGGTCAGGCGGTGTTGATCAAAACCGAGGTCACGGGTGCTGGCGGCCCGCTCGCGGCCGATGATCCCGTTCATCGGGACGAGCAAATTCGCACCTCGATTTCGGGTCTCGGACAGTTCACATTTCGGGACGGCACCAGACTGGCCGTCGGAGCCGGATCGTCCGTTACCATCGACAAATTCGTGTTCGATGACTCGGGCGCGGTGAAAAAGCTGACCGTGAATGCGGCAAAGGGCAGCTTTCGCTGGATGAGCGGAAATTCGAACCACTCAGCCTATCAGATCGTGACGCCGGCGGGAACGATCGGCGTGCGCGGAACAGCGTTTGATTTTTATGTCGGAGCCAACGGCACGACGGCAGTCGTCCTGTTGAACGGCGCTGCGCAATTCTGCGGCGCTGGCGGCTGCAGGCAGCTGAAGCAGCAATGTGATTGCGTCGTTGCGAAGCGCAACGGTCAGATCAGCGAACCTCACCGGGTCAATCGCGACGTTCTCAAAACGCTGGGCAACCAGCGAGCTCTGCCGTTTCTATCTGGGGATCAGCAGCTTTCAGGGCGAATGGGCTTTGTCGGTGGCGGTGGCTGCGGTCTGTCGACGGCGATGAGGAGCCAGCCAAACGGGATCTCTCCACGCAGCGCTCCGGCGAACAATCCCGGTCCGACACAGCCTGATACGCCGAGCGTACCTAACACGCGGGAGCCGACACATACGGAGTCGCCGACTGCACCGACCGAAACTCCCACCACGCCGAATGTCCCAAATACACCAAATACGCCCGACAAACCGCATAACCATGACGATGATGATGGCAAGCATCACGGCGGTCATCATGGCAGGGGCGAGCATGGATGGGGCGATCATCATCGGGGCGACGAGGACAATGAAGGCGATGACGGCGATCATAATGATCAAGGTGATCACGATGGCGGGCATCACCATCGCTGAGGTCCTGAATTGCGAGAGAATAGCGAGTTAGGCCGTCTCCGAGCCTGAAAAGGCTGAATCGCAAAATCAGCTAGATATCGGCTGCCTTGTCCGCGGTCTCGTCGACGAAGTGTCCGCCTCGTCGAGAAATCTGGGCGTAAAAATCCTGCAGTAGTCCTGCTGCCGCCGCTCGCGCCTTAAATTTGGCGGCGCTGATAAGTTTGCGGCTGCCTGTCGAGCGTACCCGAAGGGCATCGACAAGCTGCCTGTGAGCAGCCTGTAGTTCCACAAATCCGGCGGACCTCGCCACGCGTTCGTCGCCGACCACCGCAAAGAGTTTAGTTCGCATGCTCTTACCCTTCAGCGTCAGCGCTCCCGCTTCGAGCAGAGCGCAATCGGGCAGCAATCCTGCCGTCGATTCGGATACCAGAATATCGAAATTGACGTCCTTGCAGGCGGATTCGATACGCGCGGCAATGTTTACGGCATCGCCGACCGCCGTGTAATTGAAACGGGTCTCGGCCCCCATATTGCCGACGCATGCAAGCCCTGTATGGATGCCGATGCCTATTCCGACCCGCCGCGCGTCTCCGAAACCGAAGGCATCGTCGCCATTGAGGTGGGCGAGTGTTTCCCGCATGCCGAGAGCCGCGCGCACGGCCTTGCCGGCATGATCGTAGACATCGACAGGGGCATTCCAGAAGGCCATGATCGAGTCTCCGATGAACTTGTCGAGCGTGCCGTCATTGGCGATGACATGGTGGCTCAGCGCATCGAGCAGCGTGTTCAGAAACGCAACGACTGCGCTTGGGCTCATCTCCTCGCTGATCTGGGTAAAGTTTCGCACGTCGACGAACATGACCGTCAGTTCGCGTTCATCTCCCCCGAGGCGTAGTGCGTCGCGCGTATGCTCGATGCGATGGAGCAGCGATGGCGAGAGGTAGTGGCCGAAAGCCCGCCGCACGTCGCGCCGCTCCCGATCCGTCACGAGAAAGCGGAATGCCGTCGCGGCGAAGTGCGTGATCGATCCAGAGACGATCGGTGCCAGCGGGTCGAAGAGAAGCCCTCCATAAAGAAAGGCGGCCCAGGAGGCCACAAGGGCAAAAAAGGTAATTAGCAGGCCGCAGGCGAGGGCCGCGGCCGGATTGACGAAGGTAGTGACGACCACCAGAAGGCTGCCCAAGAGGGCGATGGACAGGATTTCCAGCCCATCCGCCCAGTCCGGCCGAGAAAGGAAGCGGCCTGAAAGGATCTGCTCGACGATCTGCGCGTGGATGGAGACACCCGGCACATTCTCGTCAAGGGCCGTCGTGCGGACATCTTGGAGGCCGGAAGCGGAGGTTCCGACGAAAACGATACTGCCTTCGATAGCGGTTCTGATATCGGCGGAGGCGCCTTCGGTCGCGAGTATCTTGCTTGCCGAGATATATCGCTTCGCGGTGTCGCGGCTGACATAGAGCCAAAGCTCGCCGGCTGCCGTTACCGGCGCGACGAAATTGCCGATCTTGACTCGGGTGAGGGTATTGGGTGTGCGCGGCGCGGCGTCAAGCACGTAGGTGGAGGCTCCCTGTGCGACGCGAAGCGCCTCAAGCGCGAGATTGGGATAAAGCTGCTTGCCGTCGCTGAGAAAAAGCGGAACCGCGCGTACCACGGCCGATGAAGCGCCCGGATTGAGGCTGATATGGCCGAGCCCCGCGGCATTGGTTTCCAATTGCGGCAGCACAGGCGTGGCGGCCTTGATCGTCGGCGGCGCACCGGAGGGATCTTCGCCGGTATAGGCAAACCCAGCCTTGACCGGCGGCAGATAGTCTCCCTCGTTGGAGAGGCCGAAGCCTAGAACCACCGGCCTTCCCGACAGCGATTGGGAAAAAATCTCATCGTTATCCGGTAGTTTGCCAAGCAGTGACGGATCGATGCCAATGACATCGCGAACGATGTTGCGCGGCGAAAGTCGGTCCGGCTCGGCGAAGAGGATATCGAAAGCGATAGCGGCCGCGCCCAGATCGGAAAGCCTGTCGACAAGGGCGGCAATCCGGTTTCTTGGCCAGGGCCATTGACCGAACTCCCGCAGCGACGCCTCGTCTATGTCGACGACCCGGACGGGCTGGTTATCGAACGTCCGGGGCACCAGGCGCTGATACTGGTCGAATGTCAAATCGCGCGCGAGCCTTAGCAAGGGAGGATCACTTGCCCGTAGGGTCGTCAATGCCGTGACGAAGGCCAGGCCGATCACGACGCCAATTTGCTGCGCACGCGTCACCATTATGGTGTCAGCCCTTTTGCCGTGCATCCCCGGCAATAAGTAACGGTTCGAGGAACTACAAAAATCTATCGGTCTGCTGCGCCACGAAAGAATATGCTGCCTTGTTCCCGATCATGATGCAATGATCAAAATATCGAAGAGATAGAGAACAGAATCTTGCACCGCGATTGTCGAGGCAATGCCGCGGGCGCGCGCCTCAACGGAATGACGTTCGGTCTCCCGACGCGATGCCGTTAGCGCTTGCCGAATGCGCGCAGAAAGGTCTTTGTCGCCTCTCTTGCCATACGATGGATTTCTTCCTCTGCAGTTGGACGGCCGATCTGTTGGTTGATCCGTAGATCTGTCGCGAGTAGCGCCATGTACTGCCGTGCGGCAAGTGCCGGATCCTCTATGTCGAGATGGCCAGCCAGCGCGAGCTGCGCAAGCCGAGCCGCGATGGCTGGGTATTTCTTGCCCGGTCCGTATTCCTTCCAGGTCTCGAACAGTTCGGGAAATCTGCTGCCTTCGGTCTCCAGGAGCTTGCGTAGCCAGCGACCATTCGGATCACAGACCGCCTTGCGTAGGAGAAGCGACGAAAATTCGGTCAGTTCCTTTTCGAGATCGACAGGCGCCACGGGAAATGTGTCCAACACCCGAAAGAAGTCGGCGCTCGACTTCTCGGTGATCTCCGCGACTACAACCTTGAACAGATTATCCTTGTCGCCGAGTTGATTGTAGACCGTCTGACGCGACACGCCGGCCCTTGCCGCGATGGCATCGATGCTCGCCGCCGCGAACCCATCTTCGGCAAATACGTCCGCGGCCGCGTTCAGGATTGCCTGACGTTTGCTGGTGGCGGGCGGACTCTCTATCTCGGAAGAAACCGCTGCGGGCGAAGTTTTCATGACACCACCATATAGGACTTGACTAATTGGACAATGCTGTCCAAAATATTTTACAGGAATGACTGGCTCCGCATTGAACCATTTCCGTCGTTCCACCGTCCTATCTATAATCGCCCACTCAATCCCCGTCACATGCTTTTTGTATGAGGCCTTGCTTCGTCCGGGGAATGTCGTGTGCGGGAAAGGTCTTTCCGTGCAGAGCAAGGATTACGTTTCATCCCCCAGGGCTAGCGGCTCCCACCATGCGATCGTCCTGGGCCTTCTTTCAGCCGTCGGTCTCTTCGCCCTCGACATGTATCTACCCGCGTTGCCGACGATAAGTCTGGATCTTCACGCCGACAGCCATGCAGTCCAGGCAAGCCTGATCTCCTTCTTCGCCGCCATGGCCGTGTCGCAGATTATCTACGGTCCGCTGTCGGACATGTTTGGTCGTAAACGGCCTCTCTATGTCGGTCTGGCGCTCTACATCCTCGGCGCGATCGGCTGCGCGCTCTCCACCGATATTAGCTGGCTGGTCGCCTTCCGTTTCATTCAGGGCACCGGCGCCTGTGCCGGCGTCGTGATTGCCCGCGCCATCGTGCGCGACCTGCATACGGGAGCGGCCGCGGCGCAACTGATGTCGCGGCTTATGCTGGTCTTCAGTATCTCACCCATCCTGGCGCCGCTCGCGGGCAGCATCGTGACGGTGTTCGGGAACTGGCGGCTGATCTTTTGGGTCATGGTCTTCGCAGGCGCTGTCGGCTTTGTCGCGGGCCGCTTTTTCCTCGAGGAGACCCGCCCGGTTGCGGCGCGCAGTGAGAGCAGCCTCGGCGGGGCGTTGAAGGCCTATGGAACACTCGTTAGGGACCCGTATTATCTCGGTCTGGTGCTGATGGCTTCCTTTGGCATGTCCAGCTACATGATTTATGTCGCCAACTCCTCCTTCGTGCTCATCGGCCATTACGGGCTCTCTCCGAGCTTTTACAGCGTGGTCTTTTCCGTGAACGCCATTGGCTTCATTGGCATGTCGCAGATGAACGGCTGGCTTGCCCGCCGGATTGGTTTGCGTAAGGTGATTCGCGGTGCGGTATCTGGTTATGCGCTGACGATGGTGGCGCTGGCCGTCCTGATGGCCGGCGGAGTCGATCGCCTAGACATCATGGCTGCCTTCCTGTTTGCGGGCTATGCCTTTCTTGGAATGATCGTGCCGAATGCGGCGGTACTGGCGCTTGAACATCATGGTCGTATCGCCGGCACGGCCTCGGCGATGATGGGGACGGTCCAGTTCATGACGTCGGCGCTGGTGGTTGGCGTCAGCGGCATGTTCATGGATGGCACGGCGAGACCGATGGTAGCCGTCGTTGCCATCTGCTCGGCCATCGTGCTCCTCCTTTCGATCGCGGTGCTGAAGAGCAGGCATGTGGTGGCCGCCGAATAGATCCTGCTGGGCCTATTGCAGCGCCTGGTGCAGGCCGCTTCACCGAGCCCTCTTCGGCGAGCGAACTGTGCTGCCCAAGGGGTGGTATGCTTGGAAGAAAGGGACACACTGATTGTGTTGGCGCGCGATTGGTACGAACGCGATGGCTGGCTCGGTCTGATGAGGTCGGTCATGGCGCGGCAGTACCTATCTAAGCGAGGCGTCACCGGTTCGAATCCGATCAACGGCACGGTATCCGTCGGTGTGGTGAGCTGATGCTCACCTTCTGTCGAAAGTCTGCGAACCGATGTCCAGGCAGGGGTGATGCCAACGCCCGCGGGCAACAACAAACTTTCGCGCCCCTCCCGAAACTCGGCGACGTTGTTCCTCTCGTCTTAGGAACTGGACCTGCGGGCATGTAGCCGGCGACTTCACGTTTCAAACACGATGCCGTCGATAATCTTTCGGCGTCTTGGCGTTTCGCAACACAGTCTGCCAGACTGCGCCGTCTTCCCTCTCGCGCATGGCCAAGACGCTTGGTTGCAGATCTTTCCCGCGACTTCAGGCGAGTCTGCCGCAGTCTTGTTTTGACGTCATCGCGCTGATCACATAGCCTCGAAGGGTCGGAGAAATTTCCAGCAACCCCGTTACGCCATCGCGCGGGCTGCTATCCCTTTATTCCGGCCGAAAGCATGATCGCCCGCGTGATCTGCTTCTGAAAGACAAGGTAGAGAATGGCGACGGGAAGGCCGGCCAGAACAGCGGCGGCCATGTCCTTGGCAAAACGCACGCCGAAGACATCCTTCACCTGGGTAATCCCAACGGGAATGGTGATCGTGCCGTCCGATGTCGCGACCAGGAATGGCCACAGGAAATTATTCCATGCCGCGATGAAGGTTGTGATGCCGAGCGCGGTGATCACGCCCCAGTTCATCGGCACATAGATCTTCCAGAGCGTTCTCAAGTGCCCGGCATTGTCGAGCATCGCCGCCTCGCGGAATTCCTTTGGAATCTGGTCGAAGAATTGCTTGAGGATGATGATGACCGATGGCACCACCAGCTGCGGCAGCACGATGCCGCCCCAGCTGTTGATGAGTCCGAACATGTTCATCAGCACGAAATGGTTGATGATGAGCGCCTCCGCCGGCACCATCACCGAGGCGATCAACGCCCCATAAATCACGCGGCGGCCGGGAAACTGGATTTGGCTGAGCGCGTAGGCGCAGCCGACGCTCATCACAAGCACGAGAACCGCGATGATCGCCGAGGTGCCGACCGAGTTCATATACCATTGCACGATGCTGGAGTGCTCGACCACGTAACGGTAGGGTTGGAGCGTCGGCGCCTTCGGGAAAAGCCCGGGTGTCCGACTGACCACCTCCGTGTCGGATTTGAGCGATGTCATGACTGCCCAGTAGAGCGGAAAGAACCAGATAAGGGCACCGAATGCCGTCAGCGCGGTCAGTGCGCGCCCGCTCCAACCTCTCGAAGCGACATGACTGTTCGCCGTGGCCGGCTCTGTCCGCGCGCTTGTCGTGAGAACGCTCATTTTTCCCCTCGCGCACGCAGGAACTGATATTGCAGGACCGAGGCAATGAGAATGATGGCGAACAGGATGGTGGCGACGGCGGCACCTTCGCCACCCTTGTTCTGCTTGAAGGCGAGATCGTAGATGACTGTCATGACAACGGCCTGCGCATCCGCCGGCGTGTGAGCGAAATAGCCGAGCAGATAGGGTTGCGCGAAGATCTTGAACTGCGCAATCAACTGCAGTGTCAGAACCAGCGCCGTGACCGGCCAGATCAATGGCCATGTTATTCTCGAAAACACCCGCCAGCGGCTGGCATTGTCGAGTGCGGCCGCCTCGTAGACCTCAGGCGAGATGCTGCGCAGCGCCGCAAGAAACAGAAGGATGTTGAAGCCGATCGTCCACCAGACGGTGACCACGGCAACCGACGGCATGAAATAGGTTGGCGAACGCAACACCGGAAGCGGCCTCCCTCCAGTGAACAGACCGATGATATTCTGGATGACGCCGTATTGCATGTTTGCAATCCAGGTCCAGATCTGCGTCACCACCGATACCGGCAGGATCGAGGGCAGGAAAAAACAGGCGAGAACCAGCATCTGTATGCGGCCGCTCAGGCGATTGATGCCCATGGCAATGAACAGCGCCAGAAACGTGCCGGGGACGACGGTCAGGACGATGAAGTAGAGCGTGTTCAAAAGCGCCTTTTGAAATTGGGTTGAGGAGAGCTGGCGCGCATAATTGTCGAGGCCAACCCATTCGCCGGGGCCGATCAGCGGTGCATTGGTCAGGCTCATTGCCACCATCCGCCATGTCGGGTAGGCAAATATCACTAGAAACGCGACGACCGCCGGTGCGACAAGCAGCGCGGCAACCACATGATCCTGTTTCTTGTTGCTGACCGCGGCCATCCCCCACCTCTCTCGCTGATGCAGCCCCGGGGCAGGGAGGCGTCCCGGGGCTGTCGAAGAAAACGTCACTGAGAGTTCATGTGATCGCGAAACTTCTCGAGCGTTTCCTTCACATCGCCCTCGCCATTGAGCGGTCCCGACGCCATGTTTTGCCAATCGTCGTCGAATTTCGAAGCCGCGCCCGTCAGCGGCGTCTTTGGCATGTAGAAGGCGTTGAGCGCCATGGCGGCATAATCCGCCTGCGGCTTGAGCGCCTTGTAGGCGGCCGAGGTGCTAACCGGTAGATAGGCCGGAATGTGGCCGGCCGCAGCCCATTCCAGTGAGTTCACGTTCATCCAGCGGATGACTTCAAGAACCGCGGCGCGTTTTTCCGGGGTCATGGTGACGCCGACATTGTTGGGGATCACGAAGGAGTGCGAGTCCGACCAGTTGGCGGGCTTGCCCATCCAGGCTGGGATGTTGACCATGCCGTATTCGAAACCGTTGCCCTTGGCGACTTCGGTTTCCATGGTCGGCAGTTCCCAATTGCCATTCAGGAAGAAGGCGGATTGTCCGGCGATGAAGGTGGGAGTGATGGTTTCGGTGTCGATATAGGGCTGCGCCCAGCCCTGTTTCACCCAATCGGCGACTTCATTGTAGGCTTTTTCCATCTTGTCGAAATTGTCGCCCTGCAGGAACTTGCCGTCCGCGGTCAGTTGGCCGCCTTGCTGGCCAAACAGGGTGTAGATATCGCGCAGATCGCCGTTGGACGAAGAAATGACGACGCCGTTCTTGCCGGCGTCCTTCGCCTTGGCCAGCACTGCGCGCCAGCCTTCCAGCGTGTCGATGCCGGTAGGCTTGCCGTCGTCGCCCAATGCGCCCAGCTCTTTCAGTATGGTCTTGTTATAGTAGAGCACTTCCCCATGCACGTCGAAGGGGACGGCGTAGCGCAGATTGTCGACCGTCGAGGCGGCGATCGCGTTCGGTGGATAGTCGCTGTCCTTCAGGCCGACGGCCTCGAGCTCTTTCGGATCGATCGGCGAGATGGTCTTGGCCGCAACCGCGGCCGCCAGGCGTGACAGGTGGTATGTGGCGATGTCAGGCCCCTGGCCGACGGCGGCGGATGTCTGCAGCTTGGTATAGTAGGGAATACCCCATTCGAGCGTCGTGCCCGTGATCTGGATCTTGTCCTTGTGCTCCTGGTTGAAACGCTGGATCAGCGCCTTCATCCGTACGCCGTCGCCTCCGGACAGAAAGTCCCACCAGACGACGTTTTCGACCGCGAATGCCGGAAAGGCAGTCATGAGGGCTAACGCCGCGATCGATGTTCTCAACAGGTTACGCATTCTCTCTCCTCCAGGCTGCTTCTGTTTTCCTCCCGGGCCGCTCTTCACTAAGCGGCCCTTATGCCTCGCGCGGCGGCCAACGAGCCGCGTTATATCCCCTTGCAACTATCTGGACCGCCTCGACCTCCTCCCGGTCATATGCGGCGGTTCAATCTTTTGGCCACCTATCCGGCTGCCGTCTCGATAATGCAATCAAGCAAGGTTGCCGCCACCGGATCGACACCGGCCGCTTCACGCATCAGGCCGAAGGTCGTGGCGACGATACGGCCGGCGCCAACCTTCCTCTCGGCAATGGTTGCACATGGCTTGTGGATCCAGCCCACCATCGTGCCGGCGTGCACCAAGCCGTCGAAATGGATCGGCCGAAAGCCGGTGATGACGCGGTTCGGGTTGACGCCGACGAAGGAGAGATCGGTCAACGGGCCGCCCGGCAGGCGCTCGAATTTTCCCGAACGCTTCACCCAGCTGAAGCCGGTGACCCAATTGCCCTTCCAGATGGTGCCGTTGCGTTCGGTGACGCGCATCTGCGGCATGGATTGCCCGCGATCGCCCCCGGCCGGGTAATTCCAGTTGGGCTGGTCGTTGCGCAAATTGCCGAACGGCAGCGGCGGCACATCGGCAAGCGACACAAAATGGGCGCCGTGCTCCATGGCGTCGATATCGGCCTGACTGAGAGAAGACGCAACCCGCACGTCCGCCTTGCCGGCCTCGACAACCGCATAGCCAAGCGCTGCTAGATAGTGCGCGATCTCGGGTTCGGCCGAGAAGACGGAAAGAGCCGGCTCGGAGCGGCTGCCATAGACGCTGACGTCCAAGCTGTTGCGCGCAATCTCCTTGCCGCTGGCGGTGATCGTAAACTGGACGCTGACCTGACCGCCGGCCATGGTGGCGGTGAAGGGCAGAGAAATTGCCGGTAGATGATGCACCGAGGTCGCGCTAATAGCCGGGATCGCCATTTTTCCAGCGTCCGTCCCATCGATGCTCCAGCTCAGTTCGGCCGCGTGGATTGCCTTGCCACCGGTCGAGATTTCGAGCTCCACGCTCGCCGTATCGCCTGCCCACACGGCATAATGCTGCATGCGCGGGATGATGACGACATCGGTGTTAATCTCGTGGAAGCGATTGTGGTAGGCGCGCGTATTGCGCTGCATGTCCATCAGGCCATTGGCTTCCCAGTGCAAATCGGTCAGCTCGGTGATGACATAGCCCTGAATGGAGGCATGGCGGCGCATCTCCTCGATTTCGAATTTGAGCGCATTGAACTGATGCCACTGCGTGTCTTCGATGAAGGAGCCGAAGGACGGAAAGACCTTGTCGAACTGATAGGTGCGGAAGCGCTGTTCGACGCCATGCGGATAGGTCGCGCCGTCGCTGTCCCACTCCAGGCCATTGATGAACCAGAAAGGTTCCTTGCCGTCCTGCTTGAGCTTGTCGGGATGCGGCAGACCCCACACGCCGAACTCGGAGACGACGAGCGGCTCGTCGCCGCGCCGTCTCGCATCGCCGTTCGGCGAATAGGACCACGCGGGCCGCGCGGCGAAAGCCGATACCCAGTCGGTCCATTCGCGTGCCATTTCCGGAACCGAGGCGTAATAGTGATAGTCGTCTATGTCGGAGACGACATGGAAGTTCGGAATGCAGGCGGAATTGTCAACGACCAGCCGTGTCGGGTCCATCCTCTTCAGCCAGTGATAGGCGCCTTCCAACCAGGCTCGCTGATCGGCGCTTTCGACGAGGCGTGTTCCCCAATCCTCGTTGATGATGGTCCAGATCACGATGGAAGGGTGATTGCCGTCGCGTCGCAGGATTCCTTCCATCGTATCGAGCAGGCGCTTCGCTGATTTCTCGGTGAAGGTCTGAATGTTTGGAATTTCCGTCCAGACCAGCAGGCCAAACCGGTCCGCCACATCGTAGTAGCGTGGATCGGGAGCCTTGATATGACAGCGCAGGAGGTTGAGGCCGAGTTCCTTCGACTTGCGTGCCTGATCCTCCAGAAATTCCAGCGACGGCGGCGTATAGATGCCCTCGGGATAATAATCCTGATCCAGCGCGCCGCGCATGTAGAAGGGGTGCCCGTTCAGAAAGAACTTTCCATCCCTTGCCTCGAAGGTGCGAAAACCGAAATTCTCCTCGGCGGCATCGATAACGTTGCCCCCCTCGGATAGCTCGGCAACGGCCCGATAAAGAGCGGGATCGTCGAGCGACCACGCTTCGACATCGGCGACCTTGAGCGCAGCCGAAATCCGGGCCTTGTCGTTGAGCGCAAATTCGCTCGAAGCTGCGACCGCTCCCTTGCGATCCAGAATGGTGATCTTCAAGGCGCCGGTAAAAGCCGCTGCCAGCTCGACATCGATAGCGACATCGCCCGTTGCGAGATCGGCGCGAATGGCCTGGTGGGTGATATGCGCCTCGCTGCGGCATTCCAGCCAGACCGATTGCCAGATGCCACCCAGCATTCCGTACCAGCTTTGCTTGCCGTGCGGGATCTCGTCGAACGGGAAATCCGGGAAGGCTCGGGCATCGGCGCTTGGCAGCGTAACCTTCACATCCAGACGCAACTCGCCGGTCAACAGATCGAAAGGGATGACGAATTCGAAGGGCAGATAGCCTCCTTCGTGAGAACCGAGCGCGCGGCCGTTGACCGATACTTCGGCGAAATAGTTCACGGCGCCGAAATGCACGATGACCTGACGGCCAAGCCATTCCTGCGGCACGGTGAAGGCGCGGGAATAGGTTGCCACGCCGGCCGCGGCACGCAGAACCGGAAAATGAGCCTGCCAGGGCGCGGGCACGGCGATCGTAGTCGGCGTCCGCCCTTCCAGCTGAAAGTCCCAGGTTCCGTCGAGAGACAGGCGCGCACGCGGCCCGGAACGGGTATCGGCGAAACGGCGGGAGGCGATGGTCATGGCCACGAGCTTTTCGGTTGGATTAAGTCACAAAATAAGTTACATGAAAGTTTCGTAACTTATAAACTTAACTTCCGCAAGGGCCGTAGCTTCACATTGTCCGTCAGATTTCCTAACGTGCGCGCAGACTGCCCTTGAGTCCGAGAAAGAAACCGAGTGAACGACAAGACGACGAAACGACCGACCATGTCCGATATCGCCTCGCAGGTCGGCGTTTCGCATGCGACGGTTTCACTGGTGCTGAACGAGGCTCCCGGCAAGAGGGTCTCGGAGAAAGTGCGCGAACGCGTGCTGGCTGTCGCCGCGGAACTTGGCTACCAGAAGACAGCGCCGGCCAATGACCCGATCGGCGGCATCATCGTTTTGCTGATAGACGATCTCATGGCCTCGCAGCATGCTGCGCCGCTGATAGAAGGTGTTCGGAGCGCGGCGGAAGAGCAGGGCTTGGCGGCGTTCACCGTCGTGACGGGCGGACAGGTCGAATTCGCCGAATCCATTCTCGACTATCTCGGACGGCGCCAGATCGTCGGCGTAATCTACGCCACGCTCATCACCCAGCTAGCGCCGATCCTGCCTTCCAACCTTGGCAACTATCCAGCCGTCCT
Organism: Martinezella dioscoreae; assembly: GCF_009176305.1. Classification (GTDB taxonomy): domain Bacteria; phylum Pseudomonadota; class Alphaproteobacteria; order Rhizobiales; family Rhizobiaceae; genus Rhizobium; species Rhizobium dioscoreae. Next base: position 182,024 of record NZ_BLAJ01000006.1, read on the forward strand.
TTTGAATTGCCACCAGCAGCGGGCCGAGTTCTCTTCGATCATTCCAGGCGATCATGCCGGCGGTTATGCGGCGACGGAAGTCTTGATCAAGGCCGGCCATCGCCGCATCGCCATGATCGATGCCGGCAGGCAGCGGCTTGAAGCGGCGCGCGATCGCCTGAGCGGCTATCGCCAGGCGCTGACCACCTACGATATCGCCGTCGATCCGGAACTGATCCTTTCAGAAGCCTGGTCCCTCGATCTCGGGCGGGAAAAGATGCTGCAGCTCCTCGATCTGCCATTGCCGCCGACGGCGGTTTTCTGCTTTTCCGACCGGGTCGCGATGGGCGCTTATGATGCGATCAGGATGCGTGGGTTGAGGATTCCCGACGACATTTCGGTCGTCGGTTTCGACGATGAAAGTCTTGCCCGAAAAATCCTGCCGCCGCTTACAACATTGAAGCTGCCGCACGAGGATATGGGTCGTTGGGCGGTCTCCGAGCTTTTGGAAAAAGTAATGCAGCCGAAGAAGCCACCAGTGAGGCTGAAGATGGAGTGCCAGTTGATCCTTCGCGCTTCAGTCGCGCCGCCGCCTTGAGTGCGATGAAGGGACAGCTCCTTGGGCATGGTCGGCCCCAGATGCGCCTGAGCGACGACATATGAGTGAGATGCTGCCCTGGCTGAAGTCCGTAAAGAAGAGCGGAGCGGTAATGGCCCGTTTGCGCACCGCGATCGTCTGCGGGATTCGCTCAGTTTAGCTGGGGCGTCGTATTCTTGATTGGCGAGAAAGTGGAGCACCGCCACGGGGCTGTCGAATACAGCACCGTTGCTCGCTTGAGTCTTCGTTCAAGCTGCTTCGTATACCGCCATTAAAGTTTTTTGCTCTGGAGCCAGTGTCGGATGGCCTGAATGAGTTCTTCCTTGCGCTCCAACGGCAGCCAATGCCCGCAGGGCATACTCGCCACGGTAAGGTCTCGGCAGGCTGCACGCATCGGGTCGCCCTGACGATTTCCGTTGATGCTGCAGATCTGATCGAAGTCGCCGTTAACGAACAGCACCGGCTGCGACAGTCGGCCCCCAATTGGGCGCCTCGCGCGCGTAGACGGTGTTGGCATCACCGTTCAGATACAACGCGCAGGTAGGGAGGAAGCCGCGAAGCTTGAACGCGTGCACCAGCTCTTCGAAGTCCGCCGGCGGCCACAGTGCCAGGTCGGGCCGGGTGGGCGGGGCTCGGTGTGCGGCGCCGAAGCGCCCACCGTTGCGCGTGACTTTCGCGGATGGCGAAACCTCGCCGACGGCGGCAGGGCTGCCCGATCGAAAGATCGATGCCAACGATGCTTCCGCGTCCGCGTCGAGGTCAGCCACCGCCGTATCGAAATGCGTCGTGTAGTACCGATAGTAATCCCATTGGCCGTCCGGATATTGGTCGGCGGGGTAAATCGTTCGATCGACCAGCGCAACGAGCGTAGGCAGGGCGTTCCCGTCGGGAAAATACGCCCACGAGATCAGTACGACGCCACGGCAGCGTTTCGGCTCATGCGCGGCCAAGGCACCGGCTACGATGCTGCCCCAGTCGTGGCCAACCCAGATTGCAGCCTCGCGGCCAAGGTGGTCATGGAGCTCCGCCATGTCCGCCACGATTTCCTCGATGGTATAGGCATCGTTGGCTGCAGGTGCGAAAGAGCTGCCAAAGCCGCGAAGATCAGGAGCGATGCAGCGCCACCCGTCGGCGGCGAAGGCGTTCATCTGGGCGCACCACATCAGACCTATGCTCGGCCAGCCGTGGAGGAAGATCATCAGCGGTCCGTCGGCCGGCCCGCATTCGATGTAATGCGTTGTCTGACGGGGCGTGCTGAAGGTGCGGGAAACCAGCGTTGATGAGAGCATTCCCCCCGCTGCGCCCGCCAGGACGGCCGCGTCGGTCACGAGGGGGATGGACCGTTGGTCGGGATGCCCGATCAGGATCGGACCTTCGACGGGATGGTGTTGGATCATAGGCATGCGCAACCGTACGCCGAGCAGATGCTTGCGATTAGGCCTGAAATCACACATGAAGTATGAAGCAAAACTTCAAGGTGGATCACTTGCGACAGAAAAATATCCTCGAAGGCGTGGCTGTGTTTGTCGCCGTGGCCGAAGCTGGTAGCTTTTCCGAAGCAGCGCGGCGTCTCGGTATCTCTCCATCCGCGGCCAGCCAGGCGATCCGAAGCCTCGAGGAGCGTCTCGGCACGCCGCTTTTGCGCCGCTCGACCCGCAGTTTGAGTTTGACGGAAGTCGGTACCGACTATCTCCTGGCGGCGGCTCCTGCCCTGTCGCAATTGAGGCGAGCGGCGGAGGAGGCCGCACGGCGGGGTGGTCGGCCAGCTGGCCCCTTGCGCCTCACCATGCCGCGCGCGCCCTTCGACCTGCTCATCGCCGCAGCACTGGCGGCTTTTCAGGACACCTATCCCGAGGTGGAGCTTGAGATCGCGGTCGAGGCGCGCATGATCGACATCGTCAAGCAAGGCTACGACGCAGGATTACGCTATGGTAATTGCCTCGAGAAGGACATGGTGGCAGTGCCAGTCGCGCCCAAGTCAGAAGCCGTTCTCGTCGCTTCACCTGCCTATCTTCATGCTCGAGGGATGCCAAATCTCCCAAGCGATCTGCTCAGTCACCGCGCCGTGGTGTGCCGCAGTCAGACAACCGGCTTGATCATACCATGGATCCTGCAATCCGCAGGCGAGACCGTACAGATCGCGCCGCCCGCGGCCACGATCGTTCACGATCTCGCCTCACAGATCGAGCTGACTGTAAGGGGCTTAGGAATTGTCAGCGCTCCGGCTGCGAGCGTGTCCGACCTCCTGGCCGCTGGAAAGTTGTCACGGGTCCTGCCCGAATGGTCTTCGCCGCTGGAGGCGCTTTATCTCTACTTTCCGAGCAGGCGCCATCAATCAGCGGCATTGCGCGCGTTCGTCGCGTTTCTGAAGGGACGCTCCTATCTTCCCTCCAACTGAGTAATGGTCAGGTCAAAAACGTAGATGGGCGAGATGAAGCCTCATCCCGCCCGGGATCAAATTCGCGCTCGGCCTTAAGACTGATCAGCCTGAAGGTTAGCAAGCAGTGTGGAGCACACCGAATTCTACGAACCGGCCACCTTCGCTATCCGATCAAGCAAACGATAATCCAGCGCTGAAACTTGCCATTAACGCAAGAGCCGACGCTTAACTTCGTTTCGAGATCTTGCGGTCAAGCTGCGGCATCGCGCAATTAACGCAATCGGTCCCATCCTTTGGGCAGAGCAGGCGGTCAAGCGGGTGCCGCATCGTCAGATTGGAGGGGGCGGCGTCCTTCAACGCCGGCGCGTTCCCTGATGTCACCGGCTGCAAGTGAGCATCCGCCGTCAACGGCGCTAGGGGGTAGAATCACGCAACAGCAGGCGCGTGCCGACCTCTACGATGGATCTGATCGCGGGGAGGAGTTCCTTCCCCAACTCGGTCAACTCGTATTCCACCGTGGGCGGTGATGTCGGTAAAACCTTGCGCGTGAGGACGCCGCGCTGTTCGAGATCCCGCAGCCTGCTCGTCATCACCTTCGCCGAGATGAAAGGATTGTCCCGGCGCAATTCCGAGAACCGGCGTGGGCCTTCGCTCAAGGACCAGAGCACCTCCGGCGTCCAGCAGCCGCCAAGGAGATCCATGCATTTCGACATGGGGCAGCCCGGGGGCGTCTCCACCTTCTTTCGTACCTTGAGTACCATTACCCTTCCTTCAACGGCAGTTTCCAGTTGGTTACCGGAAAATGAAGGTAACCGCAAGATACGTGGTTTCCCGTGGTAACGATGGCCGTTATGTACAGGCCATCGAATTCATTGCAACCACGAAATGGACTGAACGATGTACGCAGTAACTGGAGCAACAGGACAACTTGGCCGCCTCGTGATCGAGGCGCTGCTGAAAACCATTCCCGCCAACCGGATCGTCGCGGCGGTTCGCAATCCGGCAAAGGCCAGGGATCTGGCCGAACGCGGGGTGATCGTGCGCGAGGCGGATTATAGCCGGCCCGACACGCTTGGTCCGGCGCTGACCGGCGTGGAGAAATTGCTGCTGATTTCCTCGACCGAGGTCAGCGGCCGTCTTCCGCGGCATAGCGCTGTGATCGAGGCAGCCAAAGCGAACGGAGTTTCGCTGATCGCCTATACCAGCATGCTGCACGCCGACACGTCGCCGGCAAGGCTCGCAATCGAGCATCGCCAGACAGAAGAGGTCATCGCGGCCTCGGAACTGCCCGCGGTGATCCTACGCAACGGCTGGTACACCGAGAATCACCTCATGGCGCTCCCCGCAGCACTAGAGCACGGCGCCTTCGTCGGTGCCGCAAAGGATGGGCGCTTCTCGTCAGCGGCCCGGCAGGACTATGCCGAGGCTGCAGCCGTGGTGCTGGCGACCGATGGGCATGCCGGGAAGACCTATGAGCTTGCAGCCGACCAAGCCTTTACCCTTGCCGAGCTTGCCGCAGAGGTCTCGCGCCAGTCGGGCAAGGCCGTCGTCTACAACGACCTGTCCGAGATTGCCTATCGTGATGTCCTGACGGGCGCCGGCCTGCCAGGCGACCTCGCCGCTCTTCTGGCCGATGCCGACGCCGCTGCCTCGCGCGGTGCGCTGTTCGACGGCGGTGGTGCGCTCGGGCGGTTGATCGGTCGTCCGACCACTTCGATGCAGAGCCTGGTCGCCGCCGCGTTGCGCGCCTGAGCCAGGTCTTCAGGCGATGTCACGTCGACAGAACGGCCGTGGTTTCCTGTTGGGCGGAGCCGCCTGACCTCCATCCCACCTCGCAAGCTCGCGTGACACCAACGTGTCCGCGAGGTGAGGAAGTTCCACTCATCAACGCGATCAAGTTCAATTCGTCTCGTAAGATTAATCCAGAGAGCTGCCCCATGCCCATGAAATATCAAACAAACGACAAGGCGACGTCTTCAACAACGCGTCTGGAGCACAATTTGTCCCGCGCCGTCTCAGTCGGTTTCAGCGCTGGACTGACTGCCGGCGTGATCGTTCTCGTGCCCGTTCTGATCCTGCAACTGTCCCGGGGCGTTGGGATCGTACCTGAGATGCAACTGGCAGCCAGCAGCCTGATGGGCATGGCTGCCTATGCGGGCGCGACCGGCTTCGTCTTCGGGACGTTGCTCCACTTTTTCGTGTCGGTCGTTCCAGCCGTCGTCTACGCGCTGGTCGTCTGGCAAGTGCCGGTGGTGAACCGCTGGACGTGGATCGGTGGTCCTGTGCTCGGCATCATCCTGTTCTTCTTCATGGGCTTTGTCGTATTGCCGCTCAGCGCCTTCACGACACCCGCATCGGTGACCCCGATGCCCTTCGTGCCGGCCCTGCTGATCCATATGTTCGGTCTTGGGTTGCCGATCGCATGGGTTGTCAGGCGCGGATGGGCTCGGTCGAACAGTGTCGCTTGATCTGCTATGCGCGGTGATCAGCCTCGCTGGTAAGACAAGGTGAGGAAGAGCCCGATTTAGCGCGAAACGACAGCGGGTTGAACGCGGTTGATCGCATCCTGTCATCGGCGGGTCGATATGCGCGGTAACAGCAGATAGGATGCATGCTCTCCGCCCGTCGCCAGCGTATCCGTCCCGCCATAGAGGGTGGCGTCGCGGTTAGGATGCGCGGCGAAGAACAGCCCGGAGTTGCTGGAGTTCGGAAGATCGTAGTCCTTGGCGCGAACGATGTTTGCGCCCGGGCCGTAGCCGAAATCCTTGCCCTGGATGGTCAGAGCCAGACGATAGCCCTTCGGAATGACGATGCTCGTCGGTTCGGTGAATTCCACATCCACTGGGTAAAGCTGCTCGGGCGTCATCGGCTCCGACGTCAGATGCGGATGGAACGGAGCATACTCGGTCGAGCGTGCCGGATCGACCGCTCGGTGCGACACGCGCAGATAGCCGAGGCCGAGCGGTACATTCGGGTCGCTGTTGCCCATGAAGGCGACGTCGCGGCCTTGCGGATCGATCAGCCGCGCGGCCGCGAAGATGTCCATGTCCGCTGTGGAGGAGCCGACCCAGAGCCTGACACCGATCGGGCCGGTGAACTCCGTCTCCTCAGTGAACGGCGCGGAGGTGAACGTCAGCCCTTCGCCCAGGCCGGGATAGGATTTCTCCGCGGGTGCGGCGGTTCCGAGCGCGGGGTCCATCGATCCGTTTGCCGCGTCGAGATAATAACGCTGCCACTGCGTTCCAGGCAGCGGCCACGCCGCGGCACCGCGCCACGCCGTTCCGTCGGGACGACGGATCTGCAACGCCACCCGCGGTTCCTTCTCCCATCCGTTGTTCACGCCCTTGAGGAAGTGATCGAAGAAGCGCTTCTGCAGCGCCAGCGCTTCGTCTGAATAGAAGGGCGTCAGATGATCGCCGGTCTGGATGCGCAGCCATTTCTGCTTGCTGGCGGCAGAGCGAAACCCCTGCGTGCTCCAGTCCGTCCAGTTGGCGACATCTAGCAGTGGCACCGTGATGCGGCTTCCGTCGGGGATTCGCTCGCGATAATAGGCATCATCGAACGGATGCTTGGCGAAGGCCTCGACCGGATCGACGCGGTTCTGCTTCAAGACATCAGGAGGGAGAGGCGCCCCCGTATCCTTGCCGCCATCGATGGAGTCGATGAGCGGCGTTTCTGCGTTGCCATTCTGGTTGGGCACCACCTGATGGGTCCACCAATATTCCCAGGCGACGTTGAGGATCCCGCCATAGTAGGCGATCTCACGATACTGATCGAAGGCTCCCTCCCACGGCAGGATCGCCGCAAGACCCTGAGGGTGTAAGGCGGCAACCTGATACTGATTTATCGCCTGGAATGACGTGCCCAGCAGGCCGACCTTTCCCGAGCTCCAGGGCTGCCGCGCTGCCCAGGTGATCAGCGTCGCATAATCTTGCGTTTCGCGCGGCGAGAAGGGATCGAGCACGCCTGGTGAGGCGCCGGCGCCGCGGACATCGGCATGGATGACGATGTAGCCGTTCGCGACCCAGCGTTCTGGATCGGGCGCCTCGAAGCGGATGTAGCGGCAGGAGGATTTTTTGCAGAGATCAGGGTATTTTGCGATCAGCTTCGCCCACGACGTCTTGTAGGCGGGCGCATCCGCGAGGCTCGTATCCTTGCCATAGGGGCCCATCAGCATCAGGATCGGGTACCGGCCCGGCTTTTCCGGGCGATAGATGTTGGCGCGCAGCTGCAGGCCATCGGTCATGGTGACCGGCACATCATGGTCGAAGAGCATCCCGGGAACGCCGGAGGCGACAGGCGTCGCCAGGCTCGGCTTGGCAAAAGCGAGCGCGAGAGTGAAGGCAAGGGGCAGTAGTTTGGTCAATCGCATCGGAGGTTTTCCTTTGTTGTCCGCAGGCCGAGCAGCGGCGTTCTTCAGCGCGCGCGATGTTCCGCGACCGAAGTCATGCAGGAATGTGAGTGTGCTTGTACCTTTGGGTTCGCTTCAGGGGAGGGCCGATGATGCCCGCGCGTCGGCGTTGCGGAGAGCCGCGCCGATATCGTCCATGAGCCGCGGATGGGTCGGTTGCCAGCTCAGGCGCCGCTGCGTGAGTTCACTGGACACCGGATTGTCGGCGCCGACGAAGGGCGCGAGCCAGCCGAAATGCTTGTGTGCGTCTTTCGGAAACAAACCTTCGACGCGGATTCCGAGGTGGCTGCCGATCGCCTCCGCGATGGCGCGCACCGGGATTCCTTCTTCGGCGACCGCATGATAGCAGGTGGCGGCTTCGCCTTGTTCGAGGACGAGGCGGAAGAGGCGCGATGCGTCGAGCCGATGGACAGCGCCCCACCTGTTTTCGCTATCGCCGATGACATAGGCGGAGACCCGCTTCTTGCGCGCGATAGCGATCAACTGGGTGACGAGGCCCTGCCGGGTTTCGTCGTGTACCGAAGGCGGTAGCCGAACGATCGTGGCCCTCACGCCGCGGGCTGCGAGCGCCAGGGCTGCCCCCTCGGATCGAGCCCTGAGACCGCCCACAGCATTCGGATCGGCGGGATCCGTTTCAACCGCCAGCCGTCCCTGAACCATCGCCATTGTCGGAAAGGCAATGACCAGCGATCGCTGATCTCCGCGCAGCGCGTTGCCGAGCGTCTCGATCGCGCGCCGGTCCGCCTCGACGGCGGCGGTCATAAACCGCTTGACGATATTGGTCGGGCTGCCGCCGAGCATGACCCGCAGGCGCGTCGCGAGACTGGCGTGCGAGATGGCATGGAAGAAGGCGGTGTGAATCACGCCGTCCGCCCGGGCCGCGCCGCGTGCGAGGCTTTCGAGCTCCTCGATGCCACCGCGCTGCGGTTTCGCGCCGGCCGCTTCAAGGCGTGCGGCGGCTTCCGCCGAACGCACGAGCCCGGTGACTTCGTGCCCGGCCTCGATGAGCTCGCGGACGATGGCGGCCCCGATGAAGCCGGTGGCACCGGTCACGAATATGCGCATGGCGCTTCTCCTCTATTGACTTCAAACCCAATTTAGGCGGTTGCTCAGGAACGATCCATGCCGCATAGTTCGAATATGGTTTTCGATCGTTCAGGAAGTCACGAATGGATGCACTCTCGGATGTGCTCTCGCTTCTGAAGCTGCGTAGCTACGTGTCGGGCGGCTTCGATGCGGGCGGTGATTGGGCGATCAGCTTCGGGCCGCATGAGGGGATCAAGTTCCACGCCGTCGTGACCGGCTCGTGCTGGATATCGGTGGAAGGCGAGTCTCCTGTTCAGGTCAGCGCCGGCGAATGTTTCCTGCTGCCGCGTGGCCGGCCGTTCCAGATCGCCAGCGACCTGTCGGTCGCGCCGGTCCCTGTCAGCCAGGTCCTGCCGCCACGGCCGGAAGGGCGCATCCTCACCTACAATGGCGGTGGAGACTATCTCAGCATCGGCGGCTACTTCACGCTGTCGGAGGGCCAGTCGGAGCTGCTCTTGAACGTCCTTCCGCCACTCCTGCACATCCGTGATCGTCCTGGCAGCGCGACCCTGAATTGGTGCGTCGAGCGCATGCGGCAGGAGCTGTCGGAGGGACAGCCCGGCGATTTCATCGTCGCGCAGCAACTGGCGACGATCGTGCTGGTGCAGGCGCTGCGGCTTTACCTGTCCGACCGGACGGCCGAGGAAGCAGGCTGGCTCTCCGCGCTCGCGGATAAGCGTTTGCGCGCGGCCATCGCCGCAATGCACGGAGCACCTGGCCAGCGATGGACGGTGCAGACCCTCGCCAGGGAGGCTGGGATGTCGCGCACCGCCTTCGCGGTGACCTTCAAGGAAAGGGTTGGCCTTTCGCCGATGGACTATCTGACGCGCTGGCGCATGATGCAGGCGGCGGACAGGCTGACCTCGACGCGTCAGTCGCTTGCCGAGATCGGGTTGGCGCTTGGCTACGAATCCGAAAAGTCCTTCAGTACCGCTTTCAAGCGGGTGATGAACTGCTCGCCCCGGCAATATGGCCGCCGGCAGGTCGAGGCGGGTGAAGCTGGACGTCGCCTAGCGTCTGGTAGTGAGCAGTCCTTCTCGTCACTCCCTTAACGGTGGAGCGGACACGTTCAACATGGTTCCCGTTTTGGTCGCCGGCCGGCAGGAGGATCCCCGCGGTTGGCCGCGAGGATCTGTCCGACAACGGCATGTCCGCGATCCTGTCCGACATGCCCGGCCGAGAGATCTGCCATCAGGAAATTTCGTCCGAGCAATTGAAGCAGCGATTCCTCCGTTACGGCGCGAAAGCCAGGCATGCCGTGCATTCGCGTCTGTGCTCTCAAGCTCCGAGTGGAGCCGGAGCTTTGGGGTTTGGGGAGACCTTGCGCACCTCTTCAAGTGCGCCCGCGATCGAGGCCCGACGCACCTCCTCGCTGCGCCCGAGCCCCTCGGCGATAATAAACTCGATATCCGTGACACCCATGAATGCGAATGCGGAGCGGAGCAGCGTCTCGGCATGTTCGAACGAGTGATAGGGCGAGCCATCGCTGTAGACGTTGCCGCGCGCCAGCGCGACGATCACGCGCTTTCCCTGGGCGAGACCGATCGGCCCGTTTTCGCCGCGCGCAAAGGTCTTTCCCCGCACGACGATATGATCGATCCAGGCCTTGAGCTGGGTGGGAACAGAGAAATTGTAGAAGCCGGCCCCGATCACCACAACGTCCGCGTCGAGGAATTGCTGCACGTCAGTGCCGGCGTCGAGCACCTTGAACGCGTCGAGGGTGAGATGCGGGAGCGGTTCGCTGGCAAGGTCGCGATAGGTGACGTCCACCGCGTCATGTGTTTCGACGATCCGCTCGACGATAGCGGCAGAGAGCACCCGGCTTGCCGAGTTTGCGCCCATGATACTGGAGTCGAGATGAAGAAGTTTCACTGGATATCTCCGGTCTTGATTTGTGACCAGGACTATCTATGTGACCACAGGTGCTCCGCCAAGAACGCATATTTTTAGGACCTGGTCACATGGATATGCCTGCCTCGCCGGCCGTCAGCGCCCAATGCCACAAGGTCGGCAAAGTGCTCGCCATCGTCGGCGACAAATGGACAGTGATGATCGTCAGGATACTGGTCGAGCGGCCGCATCGCTTCAACGAGATCAAACGGACGGTCGGGGGCATCTCGCAGCAGATGCTGACACGCACCCTGAAGGCGCTCGAGCGCGACGGGATGGTGAGCCGGACGGTCTATCCGACGGTCCCACCGCAAGTCGAATATGCCCTGACGGAACTTGGACAATCCCTGGCTGTGCCGGTCCGCGCACTGGGTGCATGGGCGGGAGAGCATATCGACGAGATCGAGAACAACCGGGCGCGTTATGATCAAGACAAGCATGCTCCTACCGGTCGCGGTGGATCAGAGTAGGCCCGCCGTCTGGCGGACGGGCAGCTCGACATGGCGGCTGAACCCGCCATCGTTGCGCCGGTGACAAATACGTTCATGACAGAAGTCTCCTAAATTCGAAGTGGGGACAGAAGCCGTCAGCCGGGCCTACGCCGGCCTGATTGCCTCAATTCTGGAGACGTTGATGGCGGGTTTCGCCCGGGGTGCCGCCTCTACCATCCTGTCGATCAGCGCCTTGCATTCCTCTTTCCCGGTCGCGAGCAATTCGCGCATCGACTTCACGCGCGAGAACATCCACAGCATGAAAGTCAAAATGAAGATTGGAAGGCCGCTGAGGCGCACTTTCGACTTCGGATAGACTGGGTAGCCAAGCCCTTTGATCAGCGCGAAGCTTTCCTTCACCCCGCGTGCGACGAGCTTTGCTTCGCCCCAGGAGGCACCGCCGCCGCGCCGCTCGCCCGCCACCGCGACGCTTTCGAACCCGATGCATAGCGGAACGTGGCAACGCAGCCAGAGGGGCATATCGGGTTCGTGGGCCGCAGGTAGTCCGGCGGCGCTGAACACGTCCACCCAGCGCTGCTCACTCATGATCGTCTTTTGAGATTTCGAAATAGTGGGCTTGAGCTTGCCGTCTTTGTCAATCATCGCCTGCACGAAAGGCATGCCGAACGAGCATCGCTCGGCGCCGACCGCATCGCGCAGCCGCTCCGGTTCGAAACTGACAAACATGAACTGGATGCTCTTGGCGGCGCTGCGCTGCAAAGCCGGCAGCACGGCATCGGCCTGATAGTCGATGACCGTCACGATGATGAGGTCGTAAGGTGTCTCCTCGTCGAGCACGTCCGCGATTTGTACGTCGGCGCGCTCACCCGTGACGGTGACGATGCCGTTGTCGCGCCGCAACTGCTGAAGCCGGGCCGACATCGGCCGAGCGATGACAGTGACGTGGTTGCCGGCGCGAGCCAATTGGAACGCGAATGTGCTGCCGATTTTGCCGCAACCAAGGACGGCAATGCGTAAAGACTTCGACGAGAGTGGAGGTGAAGGCATGAACAAGTCCCCGATTTCGGTCGAGAACAAATCAACCGCAACGGCGTATGCTGGTAAAGTAGTGACCTTATGGTAGTATAAAGACTAACAGGATGAGCGAATATCTGCCTATCGAAAACATGCTTGGGCGCTATCTCCGCGATCGCCGTGCCAAGCTCGATCCCGCAGCTCTGGGGTTCTCCTCGGAACGTCGCCGGACTCGCGGTCTGCGCCGCGAGGAAGTCGCGCAACGGGCCAACATCAGCCCGACCTGGTACACCTGCCTCGAACAGGGGCGCGGCGGCGCGCCATCAGCCGAGGTGCTCGATCGCCTCTCGCGGGCCTTCATGCTCACAGATGCCGAACGTGAGCACCTTTTTCTGCTCGGCCTCGGCCGCCCGCCCGAGGCCCGCTACCAGAAGAACAATGGCGTGACGCCGCGACTGCAGCGCGTGCTGGACGCGCTGGACCCGAGCCCGGCCCTGATCAGAACCGCCATTTGGGACGTCGTCGCCTGGAATCGAGCAGCAACCGTGCTGCTGACCGATTATGGAGCGTTGCCACCGGATGAGCGCAATCTGTTGCGCATGATATTCCTCAATCCGCACGCCCGCACGATGCAACATGATTGGGAGAGCGTGGCGCACTTTGTGGTGGGCGCGTTCAAGCTGGACGCCGCGCGTGCGGGGGCGGCGGCTGAGGTGGAGCCTCTTATCGACGAGCTCTGCCGGCTGAGCCCCGATTTCAGAAGGATGTGGCGCGACAACGAAGTTCATGGCGCCCATGGCGAGGCGGTCAAACATATACACCATCCGGTTCTCGGCCCGCTCGCCTTCGAATATTCGGCGTTTTCTGTCGATGGTAGGACTGATCTCAGCATGGTGGTCTACAATCCGGCGACGCCAGAGGATGCTGAACGGATCAGGTCCTTGATTGCCTAGCCGTTTTGGCCTCGCCTGCGGCGTTTGTCGACCGACTTGCTTCCTGAGGCCCGCCGAATTTCAGATAGTGTCCTTCAACGCCGCTAACATGAACACCCGCGAGTGGTGGGAAAAGAGATGCAGGTTTAAAGCTCTGTCGCCCTAAAACTTCGGACCGCCGTTCCGAGCGATACGGCAGGCGATATCTCCACCGGGGGATGACCGTCCGCCTCCACCTGCTTGTGTGAACGCTTGGGAACGTTCGGCTTCCCCCGCAATGTCCAGATCATGGCGCAAGACTCTTTGAGGCGGGTTCAGGCATAACGCGTCGTGGCTCCGGCAGATTAGGCGAGCAAGTCCCGAGAACTCCAATACGCACGCCGGTTCTCTGTGGCCTTTTCTCTGGAGCACCGCGGTTATGACGCGGCGTTGAGAAAGTCGATGAGGCTGAAGGGCGCATGCTCACCCAGGCAAAGGTCCAGGACTCGGCGCGCGTCAATGGCAGCGGCCTTGCTGCGCGCGAACATCGCCGCCTCATAGACGGTCAGCGCATTCTCGATGTTTCCAGGCTGAGCGGCTATGGCCTCGCCGAGTTCGGCCCCGTCGAGCATCGCCAGGTTTGCGCCGTCGCCGGCCGGAGGCGACAGATGCGCGGCGTCGCCGAGCAGCGTCACTCCTGGCGCACGATCCCATCGATGACCAACCGGGAGCGCGTTGACCGCTCGCAGGACCGGCGCCGTGTCGCTGCCGGTGATCAATGAGGTGAGAGTGGGTGTCCACCCGTCGAATTCGGCTGCTATCCGGGTTTTCACAGTCTCGGCGTCGTTGAAGTCGATGTCCGCAAACCAAGCCGCAGGTCGCATCAGTTGAACATAGGTGTGGAGAGCGCCTGTCGGCTCCCGGTGCGCGGTGATCCCCTTGCCCGGTTCGAGCGCGAACATTCCGCCGGCCCCGACCGCCGCGGCCGTTGCGGGAAACCGCCGATCAGCGTCATGCAGGTAGGTCTCGACGAAGGAAACGCCGACATAGCCGGGTTTCGCGTCTGACAACAGCGGGCGTACCTTTGACCAGGCGCCATCGGCTCCCACGAGCAACGCGGTCTCTACAGCCGAGCCATCGGTGAACGTCAGTTCGTGACGACCGGCGCCAAGCGGCCTGGCTCCGGCGAGCTTCCGCCCCCACCGGATCGTCCCGGCAGGCAAGGAGTCGATGAGGATCCGCCGCAGGTCGCCCCGGAGCACCTCGGGACGTCGGCCGTCTCCGGGTTGGTCGAGCAGCACATTGCCGTTTCGGTCGAGGGCGCGCGTCGCGTCGCCACCGTCGTGAACGATTGCGCGGAATGCGTCGGTCAGGCCGGCGGCAGCGAGCGCGCGCTGACCGTCATGTTCGTGAACGTCAAGCTGGCCGCCTTGAGTGCGGGCGTGCGGGGAGGGCTCCGCTTCGAAGATCGTGGCGGTGATGCCGTGAAGGTGGAGCACGCGGGCGAGGGTCAGGCCGCCCAGGCCTGCGCCAACAATGGTAACGGGAGTGGTTATGATGGCACCTCGAGATGATTGGAACATTGTTCCATATAGCAGGGATTGGAACGGCGTTCCAGATATGTCATCATAGGCGCATGTCTAAACGAGCTCATCAGACCACGCGGCGCGCGGACGCCCTTTCCAAGGCGCGGATTGTCAAGGCGGCGGTCGAGATTCTCGATGCGCGCGGGGAGGCCGCTCTGACATTTCGAGCGTTGGCGACACAGCTGGCGACGGGCAGCGGGGCGATCTACTGGCATATCGCCGACAGGAACGACCTGCTCGCCGCCGCGACGGGAGACGTTCTCGTCCGCGCCCTGGCGAAAGTGGCCAAGGAAGAGGAGCCAAGAGCAGCGATCCGCGCCATCGCGCTTGCGGTATTCGATGCGATTGACGCTCACCCCTGGGCCGGCGCTCACCTTTCCCGCGAACCATGGCATTCCGCGGTTGGAGAGATCTTCGAACGCATCGGCGGATGGCTCCAGCCGCTTGGTGTTCCTGCGGATGCACAATTCGACTGCGCCTCCGCGCTGACGAACTACATCCTCGGTGTGGCCGGCCAGAACGCGGCCAACGCCCGCACGCTTCCGGACGGAACGGATCGTAAGGCGTGGCTGGAAACCATAGCCACGGGCTGGATTCAGGATGATCCCGAAGCGCGTCCATTTCTTCGGCGGGTGGCGGCGCAGCTGAGCGAACATGACGATCGCCAACAGTTCATTGCCGGCGTCGACTTCATCCTGGCGGGCGCCTGCGTCGAGCGAAACGCTTGAGGCGGGACGGTGCTCATGCGCCGACAGCCATCTGGAGCGTAGCGCCGAGCTTCTTGGCCCTTAGGACGCAGGGAGGTCCTGCTGCCGCGCATAGCGCGCGGGCGGCAGCCCGACATGGCGGGTGAAGGCGACACTGAACGCGCTTGCCGAGCCGTAGCCGACGCGTTCCGCGATCTCGGCGATGCCAGCTTCGCTGCGCCGGAGCATGTTCTTAGCCAGAGCCATGCGCCAGTTCAGAAGATAGGCCATCGGCGCAAGACCGACGGCGCGACTGAAACGTTCGAAAAAGGCCGAGCGGGAAAGAGCCGCCTCCTTCGCCAGTTGTGCGACCGTCCAGACCTTGGTCGGGCTCTCGTGCATCCGGCGTAACGTCACGGCAAGACGTTCGTCAGCGAGCCCGCGCACGAGGCCGGGTGATGCAGGTGTCGCCGCCGTCGAGCGAAGTGCTTCTATCAGCAGGACTTCGAGCAAGTGGGTGAGGATGACGTCGCGTGCCGGCCGCCGGTCGCGGAATTCGTCTCTGACGAGCTCGACGAGGGTGGTAAGCCGAGGCTGGCCGCGGACATGCACGACCTGGGAAGCAGCGACACCAGCAGGCCCGCATCGGCAGAATCGAAGCTGCAATGGCCCGCCAACATCGTCAGATCGGGCGGTTCGCTCTGATCGCCGATCCTGAATTCGCCCGAGCCAAGCGCAATGGCCACCGCTTCAGGGAAGTCGGTCGGGGGTGGCACGAGGCTGGACATTGCGACGCCGTAGGACTCGGGGACCAGGATGAAGTCGCCTGAGCGCACTTCGATCGGCTCGCGCCCGTCAATCGCGAGGCGGCAGGAGCCCTCAAGAACGACGCAATAGAAGGGCTGCCCGGTATCCGAACGGCGGATGTGCCAACTCCCGGCGCCGACGACGCGCTTCGCATGTCGGGCGCTCGGATTGAGCAGCGCAACGACCTCCGCCAGTGGATCGATCATATGTCGGACTTTCACTAATCAAACTTGGACTATTGATTATAGATGGTCCAGGCAAGTGGGTCTATCGTCTTCGTGTAGACAATCAAACCTGCGAGACCTGCATGAAGACCATATTGATTACCGGCTGCTCTTCCGGCTTCGGACTTGAGACCGTCAGATATTTCGTCGACCGCGACTGGACGGTCATCGCGACAATGCGCACGCCGCGCGAGGATGTGCTGCCCTCTTCAAAGAATGTGCGCGTGCTCGCGCTCGATGTGACCGATCCGGACAGCATCCATCAGGCCATCGAGGCTGCCGGGCCAATCGACGCCCTGGTCAACAATGCAGGCGTGGGCGCCGCGGCGCCGTTCGAGGTCATGCCCATGTCGACGATCCACGACGTCTTCGAGACGAACCTCTACGGTACGATGGCCGTCACGCAGGCGGTGCTGCCGCAGCTCAGGGAACGTAGGGGAGGGGTCGTCGTGAACGTTACGTCGTCCGTGACGCTGCGGGCGCTCCCGCTAGTCGCAGCCTACACGGCGAGCAAGGCGGCGGTGAACGCCTTTACCGAGTCCATGGCGCTGGAAGTCGCACAGTTCGGCATACGCGCGCACATCGTGCTACCCGGGCGCGCGCCCGAGACCCGCTTCGCCGAGAATGGCAGCTCCCGAATGCGGGGTCTCGACCACGAGGCCTATGCCGATCTCGTCAAAGGCTTCATGGCCCGCTTCAGCCTGCCGGGCCCGGTCACCCATTCGCGGGATGTCGCCGAAGCCGTGAGGCGCGCGGTGAACGATCCCTCGAGCCCCGTGCGGATCCCCGCAGGCGCCGACGCGGTGGCCTGGGCCGAGGCGAGCTGACGTGAAGGTCGCCACGCGATCACGCCCAATGGCAATGTCCTGCCCTTGGCACGGATTGATGTTCCTGCTTCCTGTTATTGATCGGTGACTCGCGTATGCTCGTCATATCGCATTGGGTGCGGAGGCCGGATGGGAGGAAGAGGCGCGTCGCGCCCACTCCCTCTCCGGAGCGGTTTGGCTGTCGGGCCTCAGGCCGCGGTAGCGATCTCACTGGCAAAGGCCCGGTAGGAATGCAGAGGGCGACCCAGGATCGTGATCAGCCGCTCCACGTCGCCGAGCTCGGGGATCATGCCATCGGTGACGTAGCGTTCGGCCATCAGACGCATCTCATAGGCCGTCCACTTCGGCATGAAGCTTGCCATGTTCTGCTCGAATCCGCTGGGATCGTCGCCGCCGTAGACAACCGGGCGGTCGAGCAGGTCCGACCAGATCTTGGCCACATCCGGGCCGGTCAGCGTGTCGGGGCCGACAAGGTTGATCGTCTCGATAGGTAGCTTGCGGGCAGCCTGGTCGCGGCGGATCAGTTCGATGGCGGCGACCTCGGCGATATCGCGGGCGTCGACCATGGCGACACCCTTATCGCCGATCGGCATCGGGTAGACGCCGTGATTGAGGATTACGTCCTTGATCATCAGCTCATTGTCGATGAAGTATGTCGGGCGCAGGATGGTGGCGCTGAAGCCCATCTGGACGAGCATGCGCTCAGCACCGAACTTGACGGCGAAATGCGGCACATTCACTGCACGATCGGCATCGAACACGGAAAGATAGACGACCCGTTCGACGCCCGCCTCGCGGGCGATGTTGAGCGTGATGATCGCCTGGGTGAATTCATCGCCGGTAACGGCATTCAACAAAAAGAGCGTGCTTACGCCGTGGAAGGCGTTGCGCAGCGCATCGATGTCGAGCAGGTCGCCTTGAGTAACTTCGACGCCGGCCGAGACATTGGCCCTTGAGGGATCGCGGGTCAGCACGCGAACCTTCGCGCCACGCTTGATGAGTTGATCCACGACGTGGTGGCCGACACGACCGGTGGCGCCTGTAACGAGAATGGTCATTGGGATTGCTCCGTTGAGGTGTTCAGTTGACAGTTATCAATTTAATGATCCAAATTGCGCCCGATAGACGTCATATTTGGACAGACTGTCTCGTTGGTGAAACACATGGATCTGCTCGCTCTCGCCGATTTCAATCTGGTCGCTCGCCACGGCGGGTTCGGCAGGGCTGCTCGCGCCACTGGCCGACCGAAGGCAACCTTGTCGCGGCGTGTGGCCGACCTTGAGGCGAGTCTCGACCTGCGTCTGTTCGAGCGCGGTGCACGGACGCTAAAGCTCACGGAGGAAGGGCGCGCACTCTTCGAGCGAACAGGCGCACTCCTGACCGAGCTTGACGAAACGGCGAAGGCTATCGCGTCGGGCGGACATAGCCCCCGAGGGCGGTTGCGGATCAGCGCACCCTTGCTGTTCTCCCAGACGGCAATGGGGAAGCTTGCGGCGGGATTCGTCCTGAAACACGCCGAAGTTCAGCTCGAGATCACGACGGAAGACCGGGCAGTCGATATGATCGAGGAGGCTTATGATCTGGTCATTCGCGTCAATCCGGAGCCGGACGAAAGCCTCGTTGGTCGCGTGTTCCTGCATGATCGGCTGGTGGTCGTGGCAAGCCCCGATCTACCGCGCCCGATGGGCCGCGACCCCGTTGCCGCCGTCACTCGTGGATCGATGGCCCAAGCTGAATTGTGGGAGGTCATGACCTCAGCGGGAAAATTGAGCATCGCGGCAAGGCCAGTTCTGAGCGTCTCCTCGTTCATTATGGTTCGTGATGCCGTTCGAGCGGGGGCGGGAGCGGCGCGTCTACCCCTATCGCTCGCCATTCCGGATTTGGCTACCGGCAGGCTGGTGAGCTGGGGTGAGCTAGAGGGGCTTCAAACCGCTCTTTGGGCACTATATCCAACGCGTCGGCTCCTCAGCGCGCGTGTTTCGGCATTCCTAGATTATCTGAAGGAGGCCTTTCCTCAAGGGACGCCCGACGAGCTTGCCGCCTTCGTTGAAGGATGAATGCAATCGCAATGGTTTATCGCGTAGAGATGGACCGAACGCGGCCGCACTCCATGATTGGGGATTAGTTTCGCCCATTCGATGTCTTCGCCAGCATCTCACTCAGCGTTGCCGCCGAGAGCATGGCTTCGGCTAAAAGTTTCTTGAGCTTCTGGTTTTCTTCCATCAGTGCTCTCATTCTTTTGGAATCGAGACCGGCATTTCCGAAATGAAGGGATTGCCACCGATAGAAGGTCGGCTCGCTGATACCGTGCTTGTGGCAAACATCAGCAACCGTCACCCCAGCCTGGTGCTCTTTCAGTATGCCGGTAATCTGATCGTCGTCGAATTTTCTCTTGCCCATCACCGCTTCAGTCCTCACGAAATGCTCTGTGGAAACTGTCGATAAGTGGTCTGATGGCATAGAATGCCACGCTGCTTTTGCCCGTTTCGATCAGTGTCTGCACAGGCATGCCTGCGACCAATTCGACATCGTTCATTTTCGCCAACCGCTCGTCCGTCACTCGGATCGTCGCGGCAAAGTATGGCTGGCCGCTCTGCGCATCGGTGAGGCGGTCCGCCGATACATACTCGACCCGGCCTTTCAGCAACGGAACGCGCCGCTGATTGTATGGAAGGAGGTGAACCTGCGCCTCAAGCCCCGCACGGACGAGATTGATGTCTTCCGGTCTGACGTGGGCGGACACGATGAGGCGATCGCTGCGCGGCACAAGATCGACGAGCGGCTCGCCCGCGCCGACCACTCCGCCGGCGGTGTGGATGCGCAGGTTCATGATTGTTCCGTCTTCGGGCGCCCGGATATCGGTCCTTGAAAGCTGATCGTCGATCGCCCACAAGCGCTCGCGCAACTGCATGATCTGACTTTCCGTGTCGCGCATACCCTGCGCGACTTCGCTCAGCCGGTCGCTCTCGAGCTTTGCGAGATCGGCCTGTGCCTCGCTGATCACCTGGTAGGCGCGCGAAATCTGGGCCTCCACCTGACCCCGCTGGCCGGCGAGGTCCGCTTTTTCCCGCTGGAGGTTGAGGACAGTATTTTTTCGTTCCAATCCCTTGGCGTTGAGGGCCGTAACCTGATCCAGTTCCTGCTGCGAGATTGCCGCCCTGTCGGTCAGTGCTGTCTTCTGCGCGCCAAGCCCTACGATTTCCTGCCGCACCTGTGCGATCTTCTCGCTGGTTATGCCAACTTCCGCCTGCATGACCTGACGACGCGCTTCGAAGATTTTCCGCTGTCCAGTCAGAATCGCGCCGACTGAGAGATCTCTGTCCATTGCCGACCTGAGGTCCTGCGGAAAAGCGATATGATCGGCGCCCGTCTGCTCGGCAAGCAGGCGGGCGCGGCTTGCTTCGGCGTCCCAAAGTTGCCCTTGAATATTGTCGCGCTCCGAGCGGGACTTGGTGTCGTCGAGTTCTATCACGACTTGCCCTGCCGTCACGGCATCGCCGTTCTTGACGAGTATCCGTCGCACGATACCGCCTTCCAGGTGCTGAATGGTCTTGCGGCTGGACTCCGGCTCGATGACGCCGGATGCAACTGCGGCGCTTTTCAGCGGCGCCAGCACCGACCAGATTCCCAATCCGACTATAAAGACTCCGATCAACAGGTTCCCCGTCCATATAACGCCCCTGAGCCGCGGCATGGGCGAAGGGGGAGCGGGTCCGCGCTGTTTCGTGCCGAGCACCGGCGCGTAAGCTGTCTGTTGCTTGTCTGTCGCCGTCGATCGTTCGGCAAAGCGCTGGCTCACTTTTGACGAACTTGAAAATCTCGCCAGCGTTGCATCCAGTTGCACAAGGGTCATGTCCCAGTCCCCTCTATGTTCCCGTTCGCGACGGCGGTTGAAGATAGGTTTCATAAATCTGCTCGCTGTCGCCGAAGGCAGCCACCGTCCCGTTGCGCATAATGGCGATCTTGTTGGTAACTGGTAGGATACCCATGCGGTGAGTTATGATAACAACGGTCATGCCCCTGGATTTCATGCGTTCAATTGCCTTGTGCAGCATGCGCTCGCCATCATAGTCCAGGCTAGAGTTCGGATCATCGAGAACGATGAGGGATGGATTTCCATAGGCGGCCCGTGCCAGCCCCAGCTGTTGGCGCTGAGCGCGAAGGAGCAGGCTACCACCTTCTCCAATATCGGTCTCGTACCCCTTTGGCAGCCGCATGATCGCCTCGTGCAATCCAACCAGCTTGGCTGCATCGATTACCCTGGCGGGATCTCCTCCATCCAGCCGGCCGATCACATCCTTGATTGCCCCGCCGAAAAGCTCGATGTCCTGCGGCAGATATCCGACGTGGTAGGCGCCTCCGCAAAGACGCAGAGCCGAAACATCTACCCCACCAAGAAGGGCGCACCCGCTTGTTGCTTGCACGACGCCCGCAATAACACGACCTAACGTCGATTTTCCCGATCCGGAAGGGCCGATGAGGGCAACGCAATCGCCAGGCGCCATGCGCAACGTGATTCCGGTTAGTATCTGCCTGTTGGCGAATGGTTGAATATAGCCGACGTCTTCGAGAACCAGGCCATTGGGTTCCGGCTGAAGCACCGTTCGGGCATCGCGTTCCGACGCAACGGCGATCAGCATGCGGTTGAGGCGATTGAAGGCGTTGCGAGCAAACATTAGGGAGCGCCATGCGCCTATCGCGCCCTCGATCGGCGCAAGTCCGCGCCCGAGCAGCAGGCTGGCGACGAAGATGATACCGGGACTGCTGTTGCTCGAGAGCACCAGCCAGGTCGCGGATCCCATCAACAGGATCTGCGCCAGTGTTCGGATCGATTTGGAAAAACCAAGAATGATCTCCGTCCGATGCATCGCGATGTCTTGTGCTCGTCTTGCCATTTCCGCATCGCGATAGACCACTAGCGCGGCACCATATTCCATGCCCATCGCCCGGATCACCTCGATGTTTTTTAGGGCGTTCGCGAACCGCAGATAGCTTCTGGAGAGGGCAAGATTGGCGCTGGCAAGCGGTTCTTGCGTCGCTAGCTCCGTGAGGCAGGCAAACAGCAGAAGCGCTAATGCGCTCAGAAGACCGAGCGCCCCAAGCAGCGGATGAACAAGAAAGAGCAGGAGCAGGAAGATCGGTGCCCATGGGAGGTCAAAAAACAGGGAACTTGCCGGGGAATCGAGGAATTGGCGTAAGGTGGTCAGATCCCTGAAGCACTCCGTGGCGGCTCCTGCATCGGCGCGTGCGGCATATTCGAATGATGCGGTAAGCACCATGGGCCGTAGCCTGTGATCCAGCCAGCTGCCGATGCGCGAGAGGGCTGCCCGGCGCACAATGTCCAGCGTTGCGCCAACCACCACGGCGACGGCGATGACTATTGTCAACATCAGAAGCGTGTCGGCGCTGCGGCTCGACAGAACTCTGTCATAGATCTGCAGGAGATAAACGGAAGGCGCCAGAAGGAAGAGATTGTAGCCACAGCTATAGAGGAAAACCAGCCCAAGTGCTCCGGCGCAAGCCCGGAGCGCGATGACGAGCTGTGTCTGTTGGCGCGATGGCGTTACAGAAAGCGTTGCCATTATCCGATCTCGCTCCGCGTGAGACTGACAAGACGAGGCTGCCGATGGGTTCCGCAACCTATGAGGGTCGCCGAGTGAAGCCGGCGACCCTCTGGGTTTGGGGTTCATGAGCCAAGATGGCTGAGATCGATATGGCCGAAGTCGTTCGAGAAATGATCGAGAGCATTGTTCACTGTCGTCGTTGAGGGGTCCGTGTGAACGAGCGCTGCCGAGATGTCGCCGCCGCGAGCCAAGTTGCCGTTGCCGCCGTTGCCGCCGACGCCAGCAAGAATGGTGGCATGCTGATCTGCAAGAAGCTGAGTATATTGTGTCGCCGTGGTATCCGCGCTGACCGCCGCCGTGTCGCCGCCGCTCACGCTTCCCTGGCTGCCGTTGGAGTGAGAATCTCCTCCGGCGCCTCCCGCGCCGCTATTCGTGACCGCCGCTAGGAAGCCATTCTGGGCTTGCGCAAAGCCGCCAGGTCCGCCGCTGCCGGCGGTCCAATCTGCCATCTGCCCCACGTGATCGCCGTTGTGCAGATCGATGGATGCCCCGTCGACCGTTTGCGTATTGGCGACATACGCAACCGGATTGTAGTCAATATTGCCATGGCTGTTGCCATCGCCGCCGTTGCCGGCGCTCGCGTCGCCGGCAACCGGGTCACTGAAATGGATCGTGTCAGATATTTGTGGGATAGGCATTGATGTTCCTCCTTCGATTTCGTTTCGTCCGTGTGGTTCTACGGCATGGGTCTCCAGCGTCTCACCGCCCGCAATACAACCGCGGGTGAATATTACCCGCGGTCAAATCTGGGAGCTATCTAGATATTCGGTGACGCTCCTTCAGGCGTATGCTTGGAGATGAGCGCAATTTGACCTCGGCGCGTCGTGGTCGGCACCAGATGAGATGGTCATGATCGGGCCTGCGGCCCGATCGACACGCCTGATCTTTCGAAGCAAAGGAGGTTCAAGCAAACAGGCGGCATTCGGGTCTCTGCTGCAAGGCCGGTTTGGCGCCCTCGAATTCTCATCGCGGGGCGCTCGATCCATGATAGCCAAATGGCTAGGACGCTAGCCGGCAGGATGTAGACGAATTACAGGCTCTGCTTTTCTCACGTTCAGGTGCACAATGTCCGAAAAATCCTGTCTGCATAAGTTGCTCGCCTTGTGGGATGTTCGGTTGATTTGCAATGGAGATGGTTATGACGGACACCCGTCCCTTATTGGAAGACTTACCCAAAACAGGCACCGATCAAAACCTCACCTCCAATTCGGCAGCGGGGCACCTGGCTCTGGTGCCAACCTGGCTTCCACTGGATGTCGCGTCGGGTCCGAACTACAACTCAGCTGGTAGCGGCGGCGACGGGATAAGCGAAGGCGTGATCGACAGCAACGCGCTGGCCGTCTTCGTGCCTTCCAATGCTGCCATTGCGGGACCTCATTCGAGCGCGGACGCCTTCCAGGGTAACGATGCGCTGGTCAACCAGCATCCCACCGAAATGGCTGGGATCGGCGGGAATGGCGGAAGTGGCAATATTGCGATTGGCGGCGGCGACGTCAGTCATGCCGGCACCGGTGGCAACGGCCTCTTTTTTGGCGGTCTCGTGAGCACTGATGTTGCGGTGTTTGCTCCCGTGAACACGGCTGTGGCGGTTGGCCATGGCGCTGAGGCTCACGCCGATCAATCGAACAACGCTTTGTTCCTGCAGGGGGCAACCCAGATGGGCGGCATCGGTGGCTCCGGCGGCGATCATAATGTCGCGATCCACGACTCGACGATGAACCCGGGAACCGCGGTTACGTTTACCGGTGACAATTATGCGGGGCATGGCGGCAACGGAGTTTTCGTCGGCAGCATGGTCGATGTGAACGTGGCCATTTTCTCCCCGATCAACATCGCGGTAGGCGCCGCAGGCGGTTCGGCCGAAGCCCATCAGACAAACAATGCGGTTTTTGATCAGGGCACGATGCAGATTGCCGGCATCGGCGGCAACGGTGGTGGCTTCAACATGTCATCGGGGACGATTTTTACCGGCAGCCATGAAGCTGGCGGTGGTGGCGTTGGATCATCGACCGGCAGCATGGTCGACATTAATCTCGCCTATTTCCATCCCATCAATATCGCAGTTCCTGCCGGTGGGACGGCGGACGCCCAGCAGATCGACCATGTTCTCTACGATCAGCATGCACTTCAATTGGCCGGCGTCGGCGGCCACGGTGGCGGCGGCAATCTTACGGACGCCCATTCGGCTCTCGTAGACGACATTCTGGGCTTCGTACATACCTGACAGATAGTCTCCTTGCGGGCATTGTGAAGGCTCAACTTCATGAAGCCATTCTCCGCGCCTTTAAGAACCATATGCTGGATTGCTTCATCCGTTTGGCCTTGCCTCTCGGAGAGGCATGGCGCGGAATACCCGGTCACCGAGACGCCGAGTATTCCCCTCGTAACCCAATTTATGTTGTTATAAATCTCGATCGTTCTAGGCTGTTGTGTCTGATCGGAACCTATAGGTGCCAATACAGTATTGAGGCTGCTTTAAGTTGAAGGACGTGCTTGAACTGAATCTCATTGACAGATAATGATATTCTGTCTGTTTTTCCTGTGATGTATTTCTCGAATATCATATGTATTTTTAATGTCACCGATAGCTTTGTTGACACGCTTTCTGCATATGAATTCAACGAAGTGAATCGATGCAACATATATTAGTGAATAATGATTTCAGTGCGATATACATGCAAAGGTTGACTGTCCTTGAGCCATTGCACTCTATAACAACTCTCGTGATAGATAAGACTATTGATATCGATAGTACCTCTTTTTCATGTCATGACATGAAACGAGAGCGGAAATAATCTGGGTTGCGGTTGGGCTGCAGATATTCCGGGGAGCGGTCAAGTGTCCAACAGTGCCAAATCCAAGCGTCATATGGGGCGCAATATACCAACTATTGTCGTTATTCAGCATTCCACATTGGCGCGTACGACTGTGGTGAAGCTTCTTGAGCGTGAATTCGCCGGCTGGAATTTTGTCGACATGATCTCGACGGAAAGTCTCGATAGAGCCCTTGGTGCCGAGGTACGTTTGATTGCGCTGGATCTGGCCGGCAGAGGTGTCGAGAGTGCAAGCCTGCGTAATGATCTCGCCGCGATTGCCGCGCGCTTTCCCCAGGCTCCCATCACCCTGCTCTTAGGTACGGATGATGTCGACATAGTCCGTCAGGCGCTCAAAATGGGCATCCGCGGTTTCTTTTCGACTTCACTTCCCATTGATATCGCCCTTGCCGGCCTTCGTCTCGTTCTGGCGGGAGGAACATTCTGCCCGCAGCTGTTAGGCGTTGTTGCAGATGAATCAAGCGAGCATGTTCCGGCCAGAAACGAGGTGGAGAAAAACCTGGATGAAAGGACGCAATATTGGACGATCGCCGATTTCACTCCCAGGGAGGCGGAGGTCCTCGCGGAGTTGCAATGTGGCTGCTCGAACAAGGTTATTGCAGGAAAACTCAATTTGTCGGGGCATACGGTGAAGATGCATCTGCAACACATAATGCGTAAGTTGCAGGCGCAGAACCGGACTGAGGTGGTCGCTCGCCTGGTTCGACGAGCCGAGAGCGGGCATGACGCCTCCGCGAATTAGGGTGGTATCGCACGTGCCAAGATGGTCGATGCGGGGCTGCGCGACAGACCATTCCTTATCCTTGACCTTTCCTATGGACGTCCATTGCGGAACATGAGTGCCGGCAAAGAACATCCACAGCTTGTCTTCGCTGCATGCGAATCAGGCAGTTGGGAGTTGCCGCCTCCCCGCCCGCTTTGCGAATCCGGCTCGGCGAAGCTGGTGACCGCCCTTAAGAAAGGCGCCCCACGATAAACGCTCTTTCACGATGACCAGACACCCCTCCAAGCGGCTCCTTCAAAGCCTCGATCTCCTGGCGCCAAGCCAATACCAATCTAGCCGGCTTGCGACCGACATGCAAAGCCATCCGGCTGGATGCGGAGAGTGACGCATGTTTTCATTTGAAACCTAATTCCAGTACTAAGGCGGAAGACCGGCTTACGGATCTGATCATCCTTTTGGAGTAGCGCCGTCAGCAGAAGGTGGAAATCTGGGGGGAATCCGCGCCGACGCTGCGTTTCATCTACTTCTTTATGATGAGTTTCGAAGCTGTAGATCATACGATGGTGGTATTTAGCAAGATAATTAATCGTATAAGTTGCGAATGGTCGGTTTCGCCAAGCTCCCAGGAGCCAAGGATGCACAAATAATGCCACGTGTTTCACTTGCGCGCGCTGGACTTCGCTTCTCACCGTAGCGGATATAACGGCTGCTATTGTAGCGGGATGGACTGAAAGGCTGATCCCAATTCGTAAGATGGCCCCTTCAGATTGCTGGTCAAATATTGGGCATCTGCGGACCATGCCGTTAGCACAATCTTAACGATATTGCGGCGCACAAAAAACCGTGCAACGATCGCTGCATTCTTTCGGGAGGAATAATATAGCGCATTCATCAAAGGATCTATGGCTATGTTTTTCTTTAGAAAAAGCAAAGATGGCAGAAATAATGATGCATCGGTGAGATTGGCATCTTACGCTGTACTTGGTGTAATGGGTACAGTATTTGCCTCATCCGCATTCCCTCCATTCTTCACATCGACTTCTACTCGCGCTGTGATCAACGCACCGCTCGTGCCGCTGACAACGCCGATCAGCGGCAAGGTGACGTCGCTCGGCGCAGCGGGCGAAATAACGGTCGAGAACGATCGCGTCGACAATTCGACCTTGATCGGCTTGAAGGTTCAGCTTGCCGCGCTGCGCAACGAGATGGAACAGAAGAATTCGATCGTCGGCGACTACGCCCAGCGTATCGGCGACCTTGAAAACGATCTTTCCGGCCAGCAGGCGGCACTCCTCGTCAGGATCACCGCGGATCTCAAGGCCGCCGAGGCGGCTCTGGAGATGGTGACCTACTCGTCCCGCATCGCGAAAGCCGAGGCGGCGCGCAAACTCAGGCTCATGGCTCGGGGTATCGCCGCCGGCAGCGAAGGCGAGGTCGCCGATACGGTTCGTCTGGAGGACACCAAGCTTGAAGCCGCCAAGCTCGCCGTGGCCAAGCTCGCCTCGGAACTCGATTTTGCCCGACAGGGTGTTTATGTTGGCGCCGACCTGCAGTCGCTGCAAAATCTCCAGCAGGAAATCCGCACGCGCAAGGCCGACCTCCTGCAGATCAAGTTGCAGATCGCGACGATGCGCACGAAAGAGACCGAGCTCGGCTCGCTCGTGATGACGGAGGCATCGCGGGTCGACAGGCTGGCGCGGGCCGATTTGCACGTTCCCTCGACGAGCCAGCTTTACAAGCCGGTGGCTGCATCCGGACGCGAGGTCACGGCTGGCGACACGCTCGCTGAAACGCTCGACTGCCGCGACGCCTTTGTCGTCGCAATCTTTTCCGAGCGGCAGGCGCAAGCCCTCGTCGTGGGGTCGAAGGTTGATGTCAATGCCGAAGGTTGGCCTCAAGCGGCAAGCGGCGTCGTCGAGCGTCTGGTTCCGCGTACGACCGACAGGGTGGATCTCGATTACGCCGTTCCTTTCCCGCCGACGGAGCGTCGCGAGCTCTATGCGTACATCCGCCTGACCGAGCCTGGCACGGCAGACTTGCGAGGCAGTCCGTTCTGCTCTGTCGGCACGTGGGTCGACGTGACGATGCCCCAGGAATGGCTTCAGAAAACGCAGCATTATATACGCGAGGCATCGACATCGCTCATTGGCGTAGCCCAGGCATCCGCCGCGCAATGGCCCGCGGCTGAGACAAAACTGACCGGTCTCGTCCGGCGGTCGGCCGAACAGTTCGGCGTGCTCAATTTGGAGGAGCGCCTTGCAAAGGGCCCTCGGGACATCCGCGCCAGCTGGAGGATCCTCTATCCCCAGCCTCGGCGTGCCGAGGCGCATGCCGTCGAGCTCCTTAACGAGCGAATGAGAGCTGCGCCGGTGAAAAGCTGACGCAAGTCGCTGCGGCACCCGGCGGCCCGTGACCGATCGCATCCAGGCTGAAGTCAGGGAGAAACAGACCGTGTTCTTTAGTTCCGACGACGACTTATTCAGTGTTCTGACCTTCGATCTTGTCATCGCCGCTTGCGCGATGTTGTTCGCGATGCTCGCAAACCCAAAGAAACCGTTCGAGCGGGCGGCATTCAGTCTGCTCATGCTCTTGTCGCTCGGGCTCTATCTTTCGTGGCGCGCCCTCGACACGCTTCCGCCCTTCGAGTTTTCCGCCGAAGTGCTCTGGAATTATGTTTACTTCCTCTTCGAGGCGGTGTCGGTGCTTTACGCCATCGGTTCGATCCTGATCCTTCTGAGAACGACTGACTGGAAGAGGGAGGCCGATCTCGGTGAAAAGGAACTGGCGGCCAAGGCCGACATTCCTTTCGTCGACGTTGTCATCTGCACCTATAACGAGCCACTGAATGTCCTGGAAAAATCGGTCATATCCGCCCAGGCGATGAACTATCGCAGGCTTCGTGTTTTCGTCTGCGACGACACTCGTCGCCAGGAAGTGCGCGACTATTGCGCACGCGTCGGTGTGAACTACCTGACGCGTCCGGATAACAAGCATGCCAAGGCCGGCAATTTGAACAATGCCTTGAATCATACGAACGCGCTCGCCGAGACTTCCGATTTCATCATGGTTCTCGATGCGGATTTCGCCCCTCAAGCAAATTTCCTGAACCGAGTTATCGGTCTCTTCAAGGACGGGAAGGTCGCCGTCGTGCAGACGCCGCAATTTTATTTCAACAGCGATCCGATCCAGCACAATCTCGGCATCCGACGCTCCTTCGTCGATGACCAGCGTGTCTTCTTCGACACGTTCCAGCCCGCCAAGGATGCCGTCGGATGCGCGTTCTGCGTGGGCACCAGCTTCGTTGTGCGTCGCGCCGCCGTCAACGAGATCGGCGGCTTTCCGCATGATGCGCTGTCCGAGGACATGCTGCTTACCTACCGCCTGATGGAGCGGGGCTATGTGACCCGGTGGCTGAACGAGAAGTTGAGCGTCGGCCTGTCGGCCGAAGGCATTCCCGAATACATCACCCAAAGGACCCGCTGGTGCCTCGGCACGATCCAGATCGGCCTGCTGCGCAACGGTCCGCTCTGGCGCGGCAACTTCACCCTCATCCAGCGTCTGCATTATCTGCACGGGCTATTCTGTTGGCTGTCGAAGCCTTTCATCCTCTGCCTTTTGCTGGCGCCGTCCGTCTATTGGCTGACCGGAGTTTCGGCGCTGCAGGCTGACGAACTGCTTTTCATGAAATACGGCCTCAGCTCGCTCTTCCTGTTCTGGACCTATTCGACATGGATATCCGAAAGGCGCACGCTGCCGCTCTTCACCGAGGTTACACATGCGCTGACCGCTGTGCCGATCACCATCACTCTCTTCCAGGCGATCCGTAAGCCGTTTGGCCGCCCTTTCAAGGTGACGGAGAAGGGAGGGGACAGGTCCGCGATCCGCGTTCACCGCCCGACCGCGCTGTTTTTCGGCTTCGTAGCGGCCATGTCGGGGCTGTCCGTCGTCCGGGTCGTCTATGGTTGGGATGCACCCGTCGAATTTTCCGCACGCGAGTGCCTTAATCTCGTCTGGTCGTCAGTGGCGATGATCATTGCGTTCACGAGCCTGCTTTGTTGCATCGAGCTGCCGCGTTTCGGCCAGGAGGAACCGATCGAAGTCCGGCTTCGCGGACGGCACCGGGCCAATGGGCACATCGCCGACGTGACGATAACGGCCGTGTCCACCGAAGGCGTGACGCTGGCGGAACACGGCCCGACCGGTGCGGAGGACGAGGCGGTGTTCATCCCGGAAATCGGCTGGATTTCCTCCTCGGTCAGAGCGGCGCCATCGTCGACGGCTTTCTGCCTTATGCCGACGCCGGAGCAGCACAATGCCATCCTGCGGCTGCTTTTCAGGAGCGCGCCCGACAACGTCGCGGAACGGGGAGACTTGCGCAAATCGATGCAGATGCTCTTGTGGCGCGCCTTTTCCTGATCGGCGGGCAGGACCATTCGACAGACCCAGGGTGATATATGCGAAGCTTTTTCAGGGCCTTTCTGGCTGGCGCCGTCGTCGCATGTTGGGTAAATGGGGCATGGGCAGGCGAGGAACGGCATGTTCAACTCGCCGCAAGGCTTTGCGCCGGCCTCGTTACTCATATGAGCGGCGAGCCGGCGCAGCCTTTCGTCTTTCGCAGCTACGAGCCTCTGGCCGATGCTTCCCCGCTCCATCCCGCGCTCGAGAATGCGGGCTTCACCTATGACAACGCACTGGCGGTCATGGCGCTATATGCCTGTGGCCGAAAATCGGAAGCGAGCCGGGTCGCCGATGCATTGGTGCTCGCGTTGAAGACGGATCGATTTTATCACGATGGGCGGCTGCGAAACGCCTATCGCGCCGGCCCGGTTGAGGATAACGGCAGCATGCTGCTTCCGGGCTATTGGAGCCCCGTTAGCAAGTCTTGGATTGAAGACGACTATCAGGTCGGCAGCGCGACGGGCAGCACGGCCTGGGGGGCGCTGGCACTGCTGACCGCCTACGAACAGACCGGCCGAAGGCCCTATCTGGATGCCGCTCGGACAATCATGGACTGGATCCATCGCAGCACCGCAGATCCGCAAAATCCCGGTTATTTCGGAGGCTTTTTTGGTCAGGAGCCCTCACCGGAACGCATAGGCTGGAAATCCACGGAACATAACCTCGATGTCTATGCGGCGGATCGCTGGCTTGCCGAGCTCGATCCCATGGGCGACTGGATGCATCACGCCGAGAAAGCGCGCGCGTTTCTGGAGGCCATGTGGGATTTCGAGGACGGTCGTTTCTTTGTCGGCAGCCTGCCCGACAGCGCCGCACCGAATACGAGGATGTCGGGTCTCGACGCCGAATTGTGGCCGCTCATCGCCGTGCCGGCCTACGCGTTCAGGCGCGCGCGCGTCCTGGAATGGACGAAACGCAATCATGGCGTTGATGGTGGTTTCGACTTCAACAACGACCG
Organism: Martinezella dioscoreae; assembly: GCF_009176305.1. Classification (GTDB taxonomy): domain Bacteria; phylum Pseudomonadota; class Alphaproteobacteria; order Rhizobiales; family Rhizobiaceae; genus Rhizobium; species Rhizobium dioscoreae. The sequence goes on from NZ_BLAJ01000006.1 coordinate 213,473, forward strand.
CGACGGCATCTGGCTTGAGGGCACTGCCCAGGCCGCCCTCGTGTTTCGTCTGAGCGGCAGCGCGAAAGAGGCCGAACCTTTGTTCGAAACGATTTCCAGGCAAGTTGCCCCCGACGGGCTGCTCTATGCCACGGTCAACGCTGAGCTATCGACCGGCCTGAAGGTTGGGCCCGACTCCGCCTCCGTTGACTTCAAGTACTTCCGCCTTCCCCATATAGGAGCGACGGCATGGGCCGTGCTTGCCGCGCTGAAGCGCAATCCTTTCATAGGCACGGCCGGTCAGTCGGCGAACCGTTAGAGTTCCCGGAAAAGTACGAAGCGGTGTTCGTCCGGAATTGCGAAAAAAAACAAAGGGCGATTTCCTGATTGGATGAAGCGCCGAACCGCCCTGGAATAGACCACGCCACCGGGCGGCGATTGGGAAAGGTTTCAGTGGTCTAAGATGAATTGCCGTGCCCGGTGGGCCCAGGCAGGGCGGCTGCGTAGCACTATCGCGCATGTCGGCTGTGAACTTGAGTTCAGTAACTTGCACGATTCAATCTGTCATTGTGCTGCGGTTTTGTGAATGCCGCCAGGCGTATCCGAAGACGGGCACGCGGAATCACAACTGGGTCTTTCGCGCCAACTAATCGCAGACGGTTTCGCGCACCACCACCCGATGATGATGGCGGTAGCTGTAGCGTCTCTCGGTCCAGCACCGGCGATGATATCTGTAGCGTGGGCCGTCATAGTACCCATCATCCGCGTAGGCCGGCGGAGCACGATAATAACGCGGCGGCGGCGCATCATAGTCGTAGCGAGGCCCAACTCCGTATTCAAAGTAGACCTGAGAGAATGCCGGGGACGCGGCCAAGGTCGTGGCGAGCGCCAACGCTGCGATTACGATTCTTTTCATGTCTTTCCATTCCGATTCATGTACAGCTGCGGCGCGCTAACCCGCGCCCTAAATGTAGTATGCCATGAGCACTGCTCGTGAATACGGACGAAAGTCCCGATCAAGTAGGGACTTAGGCCTAAGAGCTCCCGAATGCTTTGTTCGCTAGCGTTCATAGAAGTTGGTGGACTCGTCTTTCTCGAAGCGTAAGATGAAGTATCGGCACCAACCGAATACGTAGGCGGTGGCGACGGAGGGCTTAGACGTGCTCCCGCCTGCAAGACCGAGGGAGCGGTATTATGCCCTTTCGGAAATACGCATCTATTCCAGATGATCCCAATTTTCGCGAAGCGTTAATGGTTTGGGCTCGCAAGTTTACCAGATCCGAGGCGGTCGCGAGACGTGTCACTCGACGGACGATTGATGTGTTGTGCGACAATCCAAGCCTCCTCGACGGACGCGACATAAACGAAGCGATTTTCATGCTGTTGCGGCGGCACGCGTTCGATGAAATCGAGTGGTCGTCCGAGCAAGGCCATCAAGGTGATGGGGCCATGTCCGAGAAGCAGCCGATGTGGTGATAGAGCGCTGCATCGTAAAGCCGCATCTTCCCGAAACGGAAAAGCCGCGGGATCACTCGGTAGTCCGCCCGATCAGCAGGTCGGAACCTGCATTTCATTGCATATACTCTGATTCTCCCATGGAAGCCCGCCAGCGAATAGTGTCGTGATCCACTGTATAAACGCTTCAGTTCGTGCCGGCGTGAATTTCGCGGACGGACGGACAAGATGGATCCCCCCATCGATCTCGAACTGCCACTCAGGTAGGAGCCGGACGAGCGTCCCGGCAGCGAAGTCACGGACCATGGACCACTCGCCGAAGCCGACGATGCCGATTCCCTGCCGTGCCGCTTCGAGCAGCGTGTCGATGTCGTTCGATCGATAGCTTCCGGAAGGCAGGATCGTCTCGCGCAGCGGGCCCTTCCGCATGCGCCACTCCGGCACCAGCACTGGCCCGGTATATCGAAGGAGGTTGTGATCCACGAGCGCGCGCGGAGAGGCGGGAATCCCGTGGCGATCGAGATAATCCGGTGATGCGCCGAGAACGATCCGGTGGTCGCCCAGCTTGCGTGAAACAAGACGGCTGTCACCGAGCGTTCCAAGGCGTACTGCTGCGTCAAATCCTTCGCCGATGAGATCGACATGCCGCTCGGCGTAGTCGACCTCGATGTCAAGGCCTGGATATCGGCGAGCAAAAGCTGGCATCGCAGGCGCCAGCCATTGCCGGCCCATCGCCGCCGGGAAGGCCAGGCGCAGCCGACCTTTGAGCTCGATACCGCCGGCGGCCGCCTCCTGCTCGGCCTCTAAAATGGCGTTGGTTGCACTTAGAATGCGTTCCGCGAGCTGGGCACCGGCTTCCGTTAGTCGAACCCGCCGTGTCGTTCTTTCGAGCAGACGCACGCCGAGGCGTCGTTCCAGCGCGGCGATACGTTTGGACACAATGGTCGGGTGTCGGCGGAGCATGGCGGCTGCCGCGACGAATGAGCCTTCCCTGGCAACAGCCACGAGTGCTGCAAGTTCGTCGGTCCGCGCTTGTTCGAGATACATGATTATCGGATCGCCTCCAAATCGCTTTCAGAGAAGCAGGATTGCTGCACATATTGCAGCATTATAATGCGACGAACCCTAATTTTCCTAGCTCCACAGTGAGGCTACCTCTGTTTCGACACGGCAGCGATGCGATTGCCGTCCGGATACGAGACGAAAAGGAAAACCACGATGACGACTGTGAATGAACGTCTGGAATGGCGCTATGCGACCAAGAAATACGACCCGAGCAGGAGCGTCGCCCCCGACACGCTCTCGCGCATTGTCGAGGCGGTGCGCCTAGCACCCACGTCGAGCGGGCTTCAGCCCTTCGAGCTGATTGTCGTAAGCAACCCGGACGTCCGCACGAGAATTCGAGCCGCGGCCTGGGATCAGGCGCAAATCACCGACTGCTCGCACCTGCTGGTTTTTGCGGCCTGGGACGACATCACTGCTGCTCGCGTCAACATGATGTTCGACCTCACCAATGAGGTTGTCTAATCGCATTCCATCCGTCAAGCTGGTTTTGGCATTGAACGACCTTGCCGGCTTGCGGGACAGGCAACGCGGCCGAACCGATTGAGTGGATCTGCCCTCTCCGGCCATGTCGTACTGAGCTATCCAGTGCTGGGCGCAGGGTTGTCTCCGCGGTCGGCAAATGCCGCCGCACAATGGTCTTCGCAGGTGGGATCTTCCTATGTTCGAGACGCAGTCTCAACGAGCTGCAGCCACTAGAAGCGGAATGATCCTGCCCACGTCCGCAGCAGGGACGCTCAGCGCCCAGAGTTAGATGGCGCGCTGAGGGACGACGACTGGGCGTCTCCTATACGGTGGCGCCAGCCGATGCGTTGAACACTTCTGCCGTCTTGAGCATGCTGTGCATGATGACCGCGAGTTTCCGGGCCACGGCCACAGCGGCCCGCTTGAAGCCGAGTCGCTCGCGCAGCTTAAGTCCCCAACTCTTGAGACTGCTCTCGGTCCTGGCACTGGTTCTCGTCAGCAGCGTTGTCGCCGCTTCGTAAAGCAACCCACGTAAGCGATTGTCACCCCTGCGCGAGATATGGCCGTCATAATCGACCTCGCCTGATTGGTAGCGCCGGGTTGTCAACCCGAGCCAGGCGCCCACCGAGCGCGACGTTCGAAAGTTTCCTGGATCTTCAATTGCCGTAACGTAGGATACCGCCGTGACAACCCCGATGCCTGGGATTGTCATCAGTAGCTTCGTAGCTTGGCTCTCACGCGCCACCACCAGCAACTGGCGACTGAGATCAGCTGCGCGCTTTCGGAGATCGTGCCACGCCTCCAAAAGAGGCAAGATAACTTTTGCAAGCTCGTTGTTCCCATCCAAAAGCTTCCGCACATCGCCATCAAATACTCGACCCTTCGCTTTCGGGATGATCAGGCCGAAGGTCTTCATCAGGCCGCGGATTTGATTGCCGAGTTGTGTTGAGATGTTCAAAAGCTGTGCGCGGGCAGCCACCAACGTGCGGGCCATCATGGCGTCAAACGACTTGACGCGAACCGCTTTGTAAAAACCCGCTTCAGCGAGTTGCGCCAAGCCGTCCGCATCATTGGTATCGGTCTTGTTGAGCGTCTCGTTCAATACCTTTTGTGCGTGCCGCGCTTCAATGCAGATCGCAGGAACCCCCTCGGTCGTCAACGCGTGATAGAACCACGTCGACAGCGGTCCCGTTTCGAATACGACGCGCCGAGCGCGGGGAGCATGCCTGCGGATCATCTCTGCCAGAAGTTTTGGATCCGAAGGGCACTTCCCCCGCCAGATCCGCTTGCCGTTCTCCCGGATCGATATCGCGGTATCTTTCAATGAAACATCAAGCCCAATATACTGGTTCATGGTTGCCTCCATCCGATGTTTGGGCCCGGTTCCAATCGAGAGCCCTTTTTCCATCTTATCGGGGGCAACCACCCCCGCTAGCACAAAAAGCCAGGGCGAGATCGCGCCGCGATTACTCCATGTTCGAGGCTTTAGAAACGAGGGCTGGGAAAATTATCGCAAGAAACTGTTGGGTATAGTTGCCGCGCAGGGAACAGAGGCCAATTATCAAGCCGCCGCCCGGCAGGCCTATATCGGCTTGGGCGTCGCCGTCATCGCGGCAGCCTTCGAACAGGTGGACTCGACACCTATGGAAGGCTTCGACCCGGCCGCGGTCGACGAGATATTGGACCTGCGATCGAAAGGGCTGCGCAGCGTCGTCATGCTGCCGATTGGATACCGAGCCCCAGAGGGCGATTGGCTCGTGCATCTGAAGAAGGTCCGTCGAAGCCGCCATGAGTTTGTCACCGATATCGTGTGATCCAGGCATCCGCAATTGTCGTGGTGGTCTATGCTTCGGGGTGCGGCTCGATCTCGCCGCTCCTCTCATTCCCCCCGCGCAAATACCAGGTGATCAGTGCTTGCGGACATTGATAACAGAATTGTGCATCCTGCCGCTCGAGAGGTGAGGCCGCGGGCTCCAGCCGGCATACTCCGTATGAAGCGGAGCGAGGCGCCCATGGCATCCTGATGCCGTCCCGCAAGGAGCCTGGAGCCGGTGATTGAGCATGCATAGGTAAGCTGGACGAATGCCGGCGGCGCGTTGAATTGAACGCTAATGAGGCAACCGAGCGCGGATTACGTCTATGCCGGCAGGAGCCCCGTGGCTCGGTAGCTTTCGATTAAGGCGTCGAACAATGATATGTCGCAGCGGCTTCTCGCCATCAGCTGAGCTCCGGCGACCGCCGCAAAGATCGCACGTGCCCGCGCCTCGCTGTCTTCTGGGCGCGTCACGCCGGCGGCGGCGAGCGCCTTTCTGATCCAGGCCACATTGACGTCGGAGAAGGTCTGAACCTCCGCCGTCACCTCATCTGGAAGGTCATCATATTCCGCCGACATGAAGCTGCAGAGGCAAAGTCGGTTGTCGCTCTCCAGCGACCTTCGAAAGATTTTCGGATATTCCCGTAGCGCGCTGATTGGATCGGCCGCGTTTATAAGGAGGGTATCGAGCTCCCGTTCGGTATCCTCCCAGTAGCGCCGAGCAACCGCCGCACCGAGCCCCGCCTTGCTTGGGAAGTGATGATAGATGCTCGCTGCCTTGATCCCGACCTGGGCCGCGAGATCGCGGAAGTTCAGCCCGCTGTAGCCATGTGATTGAGCGATCTGCCTGGCAGCGGCCAGGATCGCTTCCTTTGAATTCGTCATCGTCATCTCAGCGGCGAGGATTGAATGGTTATTGCCCTACCAAATGTTAGATAGGGGTTGACGCACAAAAAGGAAAGGGTTTATCTCCCCCTAACGAACGTTAGGTTGGCTACGTCCGGAGCGGACGTAGCCGGAAGAGAGAGAAAGCCATGAGTGAGAACATCATCTATTCAGACGCGACCAAGCTCGCTGAGATGATCCGCAGCCGCGAGGTTTCAGCGGTCGAGGTCGTCAAGGCCCATCTGGATCGCATCCAGGCGGTTGACCCGAAGATCAATGCGATCGTCACACTCGCCGAAGACGCCCTGGAAAAGGCCGAGGCGGCGGACGCCGCGGTCCGCGCGGGTGATGAGCTCGGTGCCCTTCATGGCGTCCCCTTCACGGTCAAGGACTCGATCGATACCGCCGGCGTGGCGACGCAGCGCGGCTCGCCGATCTTCAAGGGACGCATGCCCGATGCCGACGCCACCAGCGTCGCACGCATGAAGAGGGCTGGCGGTATCCTGCTCGCCAAGACCAATCTTCCCGAATTCTCCTACTGGATCGAAAGCGACAATCTGCTTACCGGCCGCACCAACAATCCCTGGGATCTCTCGCGGACGCCGGGCGGTTCGAGCGGTGGCGAGTCGGCCGCGATTGCGGCGGGCATGTCGCCGATCGGCCTCGGCACCGATCTCGCCATCTCGGTGCGTGGACCGGCCGCCCAGACCGGTATCTCGTCCATCAAGGCAACGCACGGCCGTGTGCCGATGACCGGCATTTATCCGCGCGCGCCGCGCCGCTTCTGGCACGTAGGTCCAATGGCCCGCAGCATCCGCGACCTGGCGCTCGCCTTCTCGCAGCTTGCCGGTCCTGACGGCCATGACGCTTTCGCGACGAGCACTGTTCAATTCGACGCCGGTATCGGCCGTCAGCCCTATCGGCAGCTCCGGGTGGGTTGGCTGGTCGAACCGGGCTTCGGGCCGATCGACCCTGAAGTAGCCAAGGTGGTCGAGGCGGCCGCCGAGGCGCTCAAAGGTCTCGGGCTACATGTCGAGCCGGTGCGCATTCCCGCGCTCGAAAGGGATTTTGCGCTCGATGTCTTCAATCGTATCCACGTGATGGAGATGAAGCAGGCCTTCGCGGAGGCGACCGCCGGGCACGAAGACCAGATGTACAAGATGTCCAAGACGATGCTGTCGCTACCGGACACCTCCATGGCAGATTTCATCGAGGCCGAGCAGGCGGCCGAGCGTCTGCGCGATGGCTTCGCCGAGTATTTCCAGAAGTTCGATGCGCTGATCACGCCGGTGCTGCCCTTGCCGGCCCACAAGCACGGCCAGGAGGAGTTCGTCATCAATGGCCGGGCGGTCGACGCCACATATCTGCAGGGTGCGACCGTGCCGCTCAACGTCACCGGCTTGCCGGGAATTTCAATGCGGTTCGGCACGAGCAGGGAAGGTCTTCCGATCAACGTCCAGATCGTCGGCAGCTGGCTGGCGGAGTCGACGATCCTGGCGGTCGCGTCCCAGCTCGAGAGCGTGAGCACCGTCAGGGATCTGCATCCAGATCTTTGATGGGTGGCGCCGGGAGCGATCAAGTTCGTGCGGCAGCGCATGTGTCGCGATATTATTTTGTCGAGGGGACGCTGCCCGCAGTCATGCCGGTGGTAAGCACCTCTGGCAACTAACCTCCGCCAGTGCCTCGAATACGGCCGGCGTGCGTTCCAGGCGTGCGATCGTTCGCGCGCCTTCGAGCGCGGCTACCAAAGCGGCCGCGGTGGAGGATGCGCGCGCGGGAGCGAAGCCACACCGCCTGAAATGCTCTGCAATAATCTCGGTCGAATCGACAAATCCGCGCGCGACCCTTTTGGTCAGCTCAGCGTCGAGCGCGGGCAGTTCATTCGCCAGATTTTGCATCAGACAGCCATATTGAAAGTCGGAGGCGACCATTTCGGCGGCGAATGTTCCGAAAATCTGGCGAACGAAATTTTCCGCATCGCCGGCCGTGTTCGCGGAGATATTTCGCAAAACCGCAATTCGGCTCGCGACGTATTGATCGATTGCTTCTTCTGCGAGCTGTGCCTTGCCGCGTGGAAAGTGAAAGTAGAACGATCCTTTAGGGGCACCGCTTTCTTCAATGATCTGGGTCAATCCAGTCGCGGTATAGCCTTGGATGCGAAACAGTCTTTGGGCGGTTGCAATCGCGTTGGCGCGGGCGTCAGTCTTGCGTGGCATGCAACAAACATAACACGGTTCGCTTGACGCCGCTATGGCGATCGCCATACTATGGTGATCGCCATAGAAAGAGGCCCGCGGATGAATCATCCCGTTCATTTCAAACCATCGATGTCCCGACGAGCCGTTTTGGCGATGGGCGCGGCCAGTCTGGTTGCCGCGTCCCTTCGATCGGCTCGCTCAAACCCCATGGGAGGAAGTGCTTTGACTACACCACCTTACGGCGGGGGAACGCTTCCCAAGGGGGGCCGCTCGCGCATGATCCACGGGGTCAACGGCCTTGATGTCCATATTCTCGAGGCCGGTTACGAAAACCCCGGCCGGCCCCTCGCGCTGCTTCTGCACGGCTTTCCAGATCTGGCTTACGGCTGGCGACATCTGATTCCGGTTCTGGCTGACGCGGGGTACCATGTCGTGGCGCCCGATCAGCGGGGTTTTGGCCGCACCACAGGTTGGATGAACGGCTATGACACCCCGCTCGCGCCCTTCAGCCTCTTGAACATGACGCGCGACGCGCTCGGGCTGGTTTCGGCGCTGGGGTATCGGCGCACGACGATGCTTGTCGGGCACGACTTCGGTTCGCCCGTGGCCGCCTATTGTGCGCTCGCTCGACCTGACGTTTTTCCATCGGTGGTGCTGATGAGCGCGCCGTTCCCTGGCCCGCCGGCATTTCCGTTCAACACCGCGGAAAGCGAGGCATCGTCGCCGGTCCAATCGAACACTGACAATCAAAGGTTGGCGGCCGCGCTGGCCGCGCTCGATCCGCCCAGAGAGTATTATCAGCAATATTTGAGCACGCGGAAGGCCAATGATGACATGTGGCGTCCCCCTCAAGGTCTGCACGCGTTTCTTCGCGCATTTTTCTACGTCAAGAGCGCCGACTGGCCGGGAAACAAGCCGCATCCGCTGCAGGCGCGAACCGCCATGGAGCTTGCAAAAATGCCCACCTACTATGTCATGGATCTCGGCAAGACGATGCCCGAGACTGTCGCTCCATTCCAGCCTTCCGCCGCCGAGGTCCAAACCTGCAAATGGCTCACCGAGCCGGAACTTGACATATACACGGAGGAATATGGCCGCACCGGATTTCAGGGCGCGCTGCAGACTTATCGCGTCTATTCCGATCCTGACCTGAATGCCGAGTTGCGCCTGTTTTCGGGCAGGACGATCGATGTCCCGTCACTCTTCGTGGGCGGGAAGAGCGATTGGGGCACCTACGCAGCGCCGGGCGCGCTCGATATCATGAGGACAATGGCAGCGACGAAGATGGCTGGCATCGAGCTGATCGACGGCGCCGGTCACTGGATCCAGCAGGAGCAGCCGGGCCGGTTGAGCGAGCTGCTGCTCGCCTTCATGAAGGAGGCGGGTGGGGCGGATCACCCCAGTGATTTCGGACTTGGCGGTCATTAGTCTGCCCCCCAATTGACGGGAAGATCACAGAGCGGTTTTATGGCCGGCGAGAAGCGATCCGCAGGCCTAGCAGCGGCCATCCGGATCATAGTCGGCGAGGCTCGGAGATCAGGGACGGACCTTACCGATTGGAAGAGCACCGTCCAATGGTCTCATATGGGCTGTCGTTGTGACGCATGCGCCGGAGGTCAACTAAAAGGATCTCACAGTCCACTCACAAGATTTTTATAAATTAGGCTACGCTAATTCGGCGCTCGCTATTTTCTTCCCGTTTCCAGTTCCTATCTCGCGCTTGCGAGATGATCGCGCATTCCAACCCGCCGGGCATGGGTACGCCCCCTGCCTGCCGTCCGGCCCATTACAAGGACTCGACAATGGGTGATTTGCTTAAAGGGATCTCCAGCTTTCGCGGTGCCGTCTTTCCCGACCATCAGGCACTTTATCGCAAGCTGGCGGAGGAGGGGCAGCAGCCGCAAGCGCTGATGATTTCCTGCGCCGACAGCCGGGTCATGCCTGAAACGATCACGCAATCCGGCCCCGGCGAACTCTTCGTTTGCCGCAATGCCGGAAACATCGTTCCTCCCTTTTCCACGGCGAATGGCGGTGTGTCCTCGGCAATAGAATATGCGGTCGTAGCACTCGGCGTTCGTGATATCATCGTCTGCGGGCATTCCGATTGCGGTGCGATGAAAGGGCTTTGCCATCCTGATCTTTTGAAACCGATGCCGAATGTCGCCGCCTGGCTGAAGCACAGTCATGCCGCCCATTCGATCGTCTGCGAAGCCTACCCCGCCGACCTGTCCGAGCGTCAAAGGGTTCGCGCCATCGCGATGGAAAACGTCGTCGTTCAGCTCGACCACTTGCGCACGCATCCTTCCGTCGCCGCCAAGCTTGCGATCAACGACATCACACTGCATGGATGGTTCTTCGATATCGAGACGGGGGAGGTGCTCGTCTATGACGGTACGGCCGCTCGCTTCACGGAAATCCTTGAGGACAGGCCTTTGCCTGTCGCGGTTAAGGGTCGTGGTCGTCCGCATGTGATCCCGCAAGCTGCGGAGTAGGCCGATGATGTCAAGCTCTGCTCTTTCACGCGACCTCGCGTCCTCGCTCGTCGTATTCCTCGTCGCCATACCGCTCTGCCTCGGCATTGCCGTGGCTTCAGGCGTTCCGGTGGCGATGGGCCTCATTTCAGGCATTGTCGGCGGCATCGTCGTCGGCCTTTTGGCGGGATCTCCGCTTCAGGTATCAGGGCCGGCCGCTGGCCTTGCCGTGATCGTCTTCGGTTTCGTCGAGCAATATGGCATCGACATGCTCGGGCCGGTTCTCATCGTTGCGGGTTTACTGCAGGTCCTTGCCGGATTCCTGAAGATCGGCTCGTGGTTCCGGGCGATTTCACCCGCGGTCGTCCACGGCATGCTCGCCGGGATCGGCATCCTCATCATTCTTGGCCAGATCCATGTGCTGATGGGGGCAAGACCGGCTGCCGGAGGCATCGAGAACGTCACCGCCATGGAGCAAACCTTTGCTCGCGTATGGGGCGCGGGGCTGACGCGTGAAGCAGTCGCTCTCCTCGTGGGGCTGATTTCCTTGCTGGCCATGATCGCCTGGGAGAAATTCAGGCCGAAGCAACTGATGCTGATACCCGGTGCCCTGGTGGGGGTTGCGGCCGGTACGATATTGACGGTTGGCATGCAGCTGCCAATCGCAAGAGTGGAGGTGCCGTCCTCCCTTATCGAAAGCATTACACTGCCGACGCTGGATGGCTTTGCCAGGATGGTTGAGCCCGGCATCATCGTGACGACGCTGGTCATCGCGGTGATCGCCAGTGCGGAAACGCTGCTCTCATCCGCCGCCGTCGATCGCATGCATGATGGCGTGCGGACCCGCTTCAACAAGGAGCTGTTTGCGCAGGGTATCGGCAACGGGCTTTGCGGTCTGCTTGGTGCGCTGCCCATCACCGGTGTCATCGTCAGGTCGTCCGCCAATATTCAGGCGGGCGCACGCTCGCGGGCGTCGGCCGTGCTGCATGGCGTTTGGATCCTCGGACTGGTGGCGTTTCTGCCGGAGCTGCTCGCGATGGTGCCGCTGACGGCGCTTGCCGCGGTGCTGCTGGTGACAGGATGGCGGCTGATCAGTCTTCATCATGTCCGGCATCTCTTCGATCATCACGGCTGGGTCCCTGTCGGGATCTGGACCGCGACGGTCGCGATGGTGGTGCTTCAGGACCTGCTTGTGGGCGTGGCACTCGGTCTTGCGCTGTCCATATTGGAAATCCTTCCATATCTGCGTCGCAAGCTCGCCATCGACAGATTGGAAGAGGATGAAACCATCCATCTCGACCTCGTGGGCGTGGCGACATGCAAGGACGTTCCCGCCCTGCTCAACATGCTGGAAACGCTTCCCGAGGGTCGCAAGATCAGGATTGCCGGCACGCGCCTGCACTACCTTGATCATACAAGCGCCGAAACCCTGCGCGAATGGCTGAAACGGCAGAAGAAATCCGGGCGTCTGGTGGAAATCGAGCATCCACCGGTCGGCCGCCATCGGCGGCTGACGCCAATCTTTGAAACGCTAGCGCGGGAGGTTGCCTGATCGGTGAAGAACTCACCGGCTACCTCGCGATAATATGCTTGCCCCGCTTGTCGGGGCAAGACCAACAGCAAAACATACAAATGCCCGTCGAGGGAGATGCGAGAAAGAGCTAAATCTAGTATCGGTAGTGATTTGAAATATACAATCTTAAATTGCATCAGATAGATTCATTGTGGAACATAAGCTGAGGTGGCGAGCCCTGTCTTTTGGGGCAAGACGCATTTCATCAAGCCGCGGCTTTCGAGAAAGGCGTGACTTTGCCCATCGAAGCTAGGGATCAAACACCCAATCCTCAGTAGGCGGCGAGCAAGTTCGATCCGAAATCGGGCTCGACGCCGAGCAGCGGCGCGGCGTGGCTGATGATATCGTGGACCATGGGGGCCGCCGTTTCTGCAGCGAGGTTCAGGTTGTGAACACCCGTCAGCGGCTGGTCGATGAAGGCCAGCACCACATATTTCGGATTATCCATGGGAAATGCCGCCAGGAACGAATTGAAGCTGAGTTTGTGCGAGTAAACGCCGTGAATGACCTTGTTTGCGGTGCCCGTCTTCCCGCCGACATGATAGCCGGGGACGTCGGCGGCTCTGCCGGTGCCCTGTTCGCCGTTCAGACGGAAAAGGTAGCGGATCGTGTCGCTGGTGCTCTTCTTGACGATCATCGTCTCGGTCTTTTCCGCTTCTTCCTGCGTGCGCGGAAGGAAGGAAGGCTCGATCAGCTTGCCGCCATCAATGAGGGCTGCGCCAGCGACGGCCGTCTGCATCGGCGTAGTGGCGACGCCGTGGCCGAAGGCGATGGTGATAGAATTGAGCTTCTTCCAAACCTTTGGCTGGCTGGGCGCCTTCACCTCGGGCAGTTCGGTCTGCATCTTCGTCAACAGCCCGAAGCGGGTCAGATAGCTCTTCTGGATGGTCATGCCCACCTTATCCATCATCTTGGCCGTGCCGATGTTGGACGAATAGCGGAAGATTTCCGGGATCGACAGGACACGCCGCGGCACGTCGCGGTCGTCATGGATGGTAAAGCCGCCATAATGCAGGGGAGAGCTGGCGTCGAAGGTATCCGTCAGCTTGACCATGCCCGTGTCGATGGCCATTGCGATCGAGAAGGTCTTGAACACCGAGCCCATCTCGTCGGTGCCGTTCGACATGCGGTTCAGCCAGCCTTTGACATCAGCCTGCGGATCGTTCGGATCGAAATCGGGAGCCGAGGCCATGGCCAGCACTTCGCCGGTATGGATGTCGAGGATGACGGCGCCAGCCGCCTGACTCTGATATCGGCCGATTGCATCCGACACCACGTCATGCACAACGTTCTGAACACGAAGATCGATCGAAAGCCGTACCGGCTCCAATTGGTCGCGGCTCGTCAGGCCCGTGGAAGCGAGATCCGACAGGCCCTGCATGTCGAGATATTTCTCCATGCCGGCGACGCCGTGATTGTCGATATCGACATAGCCGAGAATATGTGCGGCTGTTCGCCCGCCCGGATAGAAACGCTTGACCTCAGGCCGAAAGCCGATCGCCGGAATGCCGAGCGCCAGGATCTCGCTCTGTTCCTTCGGCGTCAGCTGCCGGCGCAGCCAGGCAAAATGCGAGCGGCGGTCGGAAAGCTTTTTATAAAGTGATTTTCGGTCGATATCGGGAAAGATCGAGGCGATTTTTTCCACTGCCTCGTCCGGATCGATCACGCGGTTGGGCTCGGCAAACATCGAGACTGTGCGAATATCGGTTGCGAGCAATTCGCCGTTTCTGTCGACGATATCCGGGCGCGCGGCGCTGACATGATCCGGCGGAATCGCCGACGTGTCGGTCCGCGGCTCCATATCGAAATAGGTAAGCCTGGCAAAGATCGCCACATAACAGACGAACAGCCCACCCGCCAGCATCATGATGCGAGCTTTGGCGAGTTTGGCTTTGCCCGTTGCGCGTACAGGCGGGCGCTCTCGTCCGCCCGGACCAAAGGTGATTCTGATGAGGCGACCGCTATTTGCGCCGAGGGCGTGGATGATCGACATGAACGATTTATTCGCAAAACAGGGGAAGGCGGACGTGCCTCTGGATCAACAATCTCTAAGCTCAAGATGGTTAACAGGGACCTAATTATAAGTTTTTCTTACTAACGTTGTGTTTGAGGCGCGCCTCGCGCTCTGCGCGTATTGCGGTTGCGGGCGAGATAGCCCTGCCCGACCATGTCCGCGCCAGAGATGTGGTTCAGAGCGCGAGCTGCTCGGCATCCTGAGATCGAACCAGAGCTTCGAGTTCCTCATAAAGCGATTCCGCAAAACTGCGCAGCACAGTCAGCTCGAAATCGTTCATGCCGATGCGCGCAAGCTGCACAGAGATATGACCGAAAAGCGTCATGGCACTGCGCCCCTCGGGGAAGCTCGATGGATGCAGATCGACGGCCGTACCTTTGTTGAGTATCCGGGGCGCGTCCTGGCCCGAAACCAGGATGCGGATACGGCCGTGGCTTTGGTCGCAGATGAAGGCGCGGCCGGCCAGGACATCGGCGATAGCCTGCCTTTGAGATTGAACGAGCTGCTCGTTACCGGCGATGAACCATTGCCGGTATCCCGCCGGGCGTACGGAACTCCGCTTGAGGCCGGCCACAGGAAGATGGGCCAAAAGCTCTTCGCTCGTGGTTGCGCCCAGCACATGCAGGAGATGCCCCTCGGGCAGGGCTTCAAGCCGGATGGTCTCGCTTTGCAGGACGGTCTTTCCGGCAAGGACCGGCTTTGATATCGGCAAATCAGGCATGGAGTTTCTCATTCTGCGGGTCGAGGAAGACCGGGCTGCAGATCATTGCATCCGTGTATTCGTTTCTAAGCCCGTTCCAGACGACGACCTTCTCGCCGATGCGCTCCGCTCCATTCTTGATGAGAGCGAGCCCGATCGTATGGCCGAGGCTGGGGGAAAAGGCGCTCGATGTCACATAGCCTTGGTCGTTTTCGAGTGTCGCCGCCGCACCGTCCGCAAGGATATGGGCGCCGGTACGGAAGCTTGTTGCCGGGTCCACCGGTTTGACACCGACGAGGCGAAGCCGATCGGCGGCCTGGAGACCCTCGCGCGCGAGCATCGCCTTGCCGATGAAATCAGGCTTCGCCGCCGAAACCATGCGGGCAAAGCCAAGATCGCCTGGCGTTACCGTGCCGTTGATCTCGGCATGGGTGACATGACCCTTCTCGATACGCATGACGCCAAGCGCCTCGGCGCCATAGGCGCAAATTTCATGTTTTTGACCCGCCTCCATGATGGCGTCGGCGACGAATTCGCCATAGGCCGCCGGCACGGCGAGCTCGTAGGCGAGCTCCCCGGAAAAAGATATGCGGAAGAGGCGACCCTCAAGCTTGCCGCCGAACAATGAGACCGCGCGCGCGCTCATGAACGGGAAGGCGGTGTTGGAAATATCCTCGTCGACGATTTCGGAGAGGATCAACCGCGACTTGGGTCCGGCGACCGCCATCTGCGCCCATTGATCGGTTGACGACGCGAAACAGACCTCCAGCTCGGGCCAGAGCGTCTGGGCACAGAACTCCAGGTGGGTGAGCACGCCGGCGGCAAGCGCTGTCGTTGTGGTCATGAAAAAATGGTCTTCGCTCAACCGGCTGGTGGTGCCGTCATCATAGATCATGCCGTCTTCGCGCAGCATGATGCCGTAGCGCGCCTTGCCGACGGAAAGCTTGGCGAAACCGTTGCAATAGATACGGTCGAGGAAAGTGGCGGCATCCTTGCCGAAGATCTCGATCTTGCCGAGTGTGGAGACATCGCAGATGCCGGCATTTTTTCGGATGTTCAGCACTTCGCGATCGACGCTTTCGCGCCAGGTTTTTTCACCCTCGCGCGGAAACCAGGAGGAGCGATACCAAAGGCCAGTCTCCACGAAGATCGCGCCATTCTTCTTTGCCCACTGGTGTAAAGGGGATTTGCGCGCGGGCTGGAAGTGCTTGCCGCGCGAGGCGCCCGTCAGCGCCCCGAAAGTGACCGGCGTATAGAAGGGACGAAACGTCGTGGTGCCGACCGCGGCCGGCGATACACCGCGGGCCTCGGCGAGTATGCCAATGGCGTTGACATTGGAGAGCTTGCCCTGATCGGTCGCCATGCCGTTGGTCGTATAGCGCTTGGCAAGCTCGACATCGCCATAGCCTTCACGAACGGCAAGGCCGAGATCCTTGAGGTGCACGTCGTTTTGATAGTCGACGAAGGCCTTGCCCTTGCCACCTTTGACAAACCAGAGCGGCTTGGCAGCAGGCGGTACTTCCTCCATTGACGCAAAGGCCGGGACGATCTTGCCAAGGCCGATTGCTTCCAGCGCCTCGGCGGCTTTCATTGCCCCGTCGCCAAGGCAGCTATCGGTGGAGGCAAGGCCGGCTGCGGAGCCGGCAATCAGCAAGCCATCCTGTCTTTCAGGGGCCAGGAAGGCTGCACACTTTTCCGACCAGGTCGGCTTTGCACCGCGATGGCAGGCGAGGTGAATGATCGGGCTCCAGCCGCCGGACATGGCAAGCGCGTCGGCTTCGATTTCCCGGCTACCGGAGGAGCTCGCCACGGTCACACGGCGCAGCTGCTTGCCGCCATGCGCGTCAATGACGCGAGCGCCGGTCAAGACTTGTGCCTTGCCGTTCCAGAGATCGTTGCCATCGGCGCGACTATCGACGATGGCGGCAACCTCGACGCCCGCTGCCTCGAGCTCGGCGGCGGTGCGGTAGCCGGAACTGTTGGTCGTGAAGACTATCGTGCGCTTGCCAGGCGCAACCGCCTGCCGATTCAGATAGCTGCGCATTGCGCCTGATATCATCACGCCCGGAATGTCGTTGCCGCCGAAGACGATTGGGCGCTCTTCCGCTCCGGTCGCGAGGATCGCCTGCTTGGCGATGATGCGCCACAGGCGCTCGACCGGCCGTCGCGGATCAGACGTCGCCACATGCTTCTGAACGCGTTCGACCGCCCCGAAGACATTGTCGTCGTACCAGCCGATAACTGTCGTTCGCGGCAGGCACTGCACGTTCGACAGGCTTTCGAGCTCATTGATCATGCTTTCGAACGTCGGATTCTTCTCTGCGAGCAAACCGCCGCCGAGGGCGAAGCCTTCGTCTGCAAGAACCACCCGCGCTCCGGCGCGTCCCGCCGTCAGCGCCGCGGCAAGACCTGTGGGTCCGGCGCCGATCACGAGCAGATCGCAATGCGCCCAGCATTTTTCATAGGAATCGGGATCCAGCTCATAGGATGCCTTGCCGAGACCGGCGGCCTTGCGGATCAGCGGTTCGTAGACCTTCTCCCAGAAGGCGGCGGGCCACATGAAGGTCTTGTAGTAGAAGCCGGCGCTGAGGAAAGGCGACAACAAGCCGTTGACGGCGCCGATATCGAAGCCGAGCGACGGCCAGCGATTCTGACTGCGCGCCGTGAGCCCATCGTAAAGCTCGATCATCGTGGCACGGGTATTGGCTTCAGTTCGTCCGCCCGTGCCGGTCGTGACAAGGGCATTGGGTTCGGCGGCACCCGCCGTCAAGATGCCGCGCGGGCGATGATATTTGAAGCTGCGGCCGACAAGCTGGATACCATTGGCGAGCAGGGCGGAGGCAAGCGTGTCGCCGGGATGGCCCGTCAGATCCCGGCCGTCGAAGCTGAAGGCGAGGGTCTTCGAACGATCGATCAGGCCGCCGGAGGAAAGACGATAGCTGCTCATGCGCCGCCCCCAAGCTTGGCAAGTGCCGCGTCGCTGACGCCATGGACCTTGTGGGTAACAGTGTCGCGCTCGACGATCAGCCAGCGGCGGCAACCGGATGAGTGATGCCAATACTCCTTGTGAAGCCCCTTCGGATTGTCGCGCAGATAGACGTAATCGTACCAGTCTTCCGCGCCGGCGTCGGCTTTCGGGCGGCTGAGGTTCGCATCGCCCTTGATGGTGAACTCTTCCTTGGGCCGGGCGCCGCAGTGAGGGCAGGAAATCAGGCTTGCCATGTCGTCATGTCCTCAATGCAGGTTCGGCTGGGCGCCGACGCCTTTTTCATCGATCTGATAGCCGCGCCGAAAGCGATCGAGGCGCAACTGCATTGCTGTCTCATGCGGCTCGTTGCGGGCGATCAGATGCGCGTAGCAATAGCCCGACGCCGGCGTGGCCTTGAAACCACCGTAGCACCAGCCGGCGTTCAGATAGAGGTTGTCGATATGCGTCCGGTCGATGATTGGAGAGCCATCCATGCTCATGTCCATGACGCCACCCCATGTGCGCAGGTAGCGCACGCGCGTCAGCGCCGGGATCATCGCCACACCGGCTTCGGCGACATGTTCGACGGTCGCGAGATTGCCGCGCTGGGCGTAGGAATTGTATCCGTCGATATCGCCGCCGAAGACGAGACCGCCCTTGTCGGACTGCGAGACATAGAAATGGCCGGCGCCGAAGGTGACGACGCAATCGATGAACGGCTTCAGGCCTTCCGAGACGAAGGCCTGCAGCACATGGCTCTCGATCGGCAAGCGCAAACCCGCCATGTCGGCGACCACCGTGGAATTGCCCGCGGCCGCGAGCGCCAGCTTGCCGCAACCGATGTAGCCCTTCGTGGTCTCGACGCCAAGGACCCGGCCATTGTCGGAACGAATACCAGTCACTTCGCAGCCGGTGATGATGTCGACGCCACGGCTGTCGGCGCCGCGGGCATAGCCCCAGGCGACTGCGTCATGGCGCACCGTGCCGCCGCGCGCCTGCAACAGGCCACCCATGATCGGGAAGCGGGCGTTTTCGAAATCCAGGAAGGGCAGCTTTTTGCGAACAGCTTCGCGATCGAGCAATTCCGCGTCGACGCCGTGCAGGCGCATGGCGTTGCCGCGACGGGTATAGGCGTCGCGTTGAGCATCCGAATGAAATAGATTGAGAACGCCGCGCTGCGAGACCATGGCGTTGAAATTGAAATCCTGCTCCAGCCCTTCCCAGAGCTTCATCGAGAGCTCGTAGAACGGATTGTTGCCGGGCAGCAGGTAGTTCGAGCGGATGATCGTCGTATTGCGGCCGATATTACCCGAGCCGAGATAGCCCTTTTCCAGAACGGCGACGTTGGTGATGCCGAAGGTCTTGGCCAGATAATAGGCGGTTGCCAGCCCATGACCGCCGCCACCGACGATGATGACGTCATAATGCGGTTTCGGTTGTGGCTGGCGCCAGGCGGGCGCCCAGCCGGTGTTGCCGCGAAGACCGTTGAGGAAAACAGAGAAAGCCGAATAGCGCATGGTTCGATCCGCTGTGAATGCGCTCATGATGACAGAGTGGCAAATGCCGACTTGCCCAATTAGGACCTCTTTCGATAGAAAAGGGACATGGCGCCAATCGATGCAAGAAATAGTCAGTCCATCGGCTTCGTCCTGATCCCGGGATTCGCGCTGATGTCCTATGCTTCCGCGAGCGAGCCGTTGCGCGCCGCGAATCTTTTGGCCGGACGTGAAATCTATCGATTGTCGATTTTTTCGCCGGATGGCATCCCGGCGGTATCCTCTGGTGGTGTACCGGTGCCGGCCGACCCTCTCCCGGGTCGCGGATCCGAGCTCGGCACGGTCTTCGTCTGCGCCGGCGGCTCGCCGCGCGATTGGCACTACCCTTCGGTTCTCGCCTGCCTCCGCCAGCTCGCACGCGAGGGCGTGCGCATCGGTGGCATCTCCGGTGGCCCCTATCTGCTTGCCGCCGCCGGGCTTTTGGCCGAGCGCGATTTCACCATTCATTGGGAGCATGCGCCGGCCCTGCTCGAAGCCTTTCCAGCACTTGCGCCGCGCCAGGCACGCTTCGTCATCGATGGCAATCGCATCACCTGCGGCGGTGGCATCGCGCCGCTAGACATGATGCATGTGCTAATATCTGAGCACATGGGCGCCGATTTCGCCCGGCGCGTCAGCGACTGGTATCTGCACACCGAAGTCGGCGAGCCAGCGGCGCCGCAACGTGGTTCGCTCGCAGAACGCTACGGCGTTCACCATCCGGGCCTGCTCAGCGTTCTTGCAAAAATGGAGGAAACGATCGAGATGCCGCTCGACCGTACGGCCATGGCGCGCATTGCAGGTGTCACGCAGCGTCATCTTGACCGGCTGTTTGCTAGTCATCTCGGCTCGACATTCCTAGATCAATATCGGCTGATACGCCTGCGGCATGCCCGGCGGCTTCTGGAGCAAAGTCCGCTTTCGATTTCCGAAATCGCCATCGCCACCGGCTTTTCCAGCGGCGCGCATTTCTCCAGAGCCTATCGCTCGCTTTATGGCATGGCACCCAGCGAAACCCGCCGCGTTTGATTTTCGTCGCAGTTGAGAAAATTTCACTGGGAAGATAGAGTTCTTCCCAGCAGGCCCTGCCGACAAAAAAGGATACAGAATGAAAACCAAGGCAGACACGATATCGGCCGACGACCAATCCCATGCTGGACGCTCGGCCTTCTCCCAAAACCCGCATGCGGTTCGCGAGCCGAAGGAAAACAATCTCGAAATGGCGATCGGCCACGAAGTTCGCGCCTATCGCAAGAAGCTCGGCATCACCGTGACGGATCTCGCCGCCGCGACGGGGATCTCGCTCGGCATGCTGTCGAAGATCGAGAACGGCAATATCTCGCCGTCGTTGACGACGCTGCAATCGCTGTCGCGTGCGCTCGGCGTGCCCTTGACCGCCTTCTTCCGTCGCTATGAGGAGCCGCGCAACGCCGTCTTCGTCAAGGCGGGCCAGGGTGTCGAGCTGGAACGCCGTGGCACGCGCGCGGGCCATCAATATAATCTCCTTGGCCATATCGACAACAATTCCAGCGGCGTCATCGTCGAGCCCTATCTCATCACGCTGACGGCGGATTCCGACGTCTTCCCGACGTTCCAGCATGAGGGAATGGAGTTCCTCTATATGCTCGAGGGCGAGGTCATGTACCGCCATGGGGACCAGCTTTACCCCATGCAGCCCGGCGATAGCCTCTTCTTCGATGCGGATGCTCCGCATGGCCCGGAGGTGCTGGTGAAACTGCCGGCAAAATACCTTTCGATCATTAGTTACCCACAGCGAGGCAAGACCGACTGACTTGCCTTAAAAGAAAAAATTATTCTTTTGAGTTGAAAAATCGCAACGGACCTGATAGCCATTTTTGCAGATGCGAAAACGGAGGCTTTGGGCATGTGCGGAATTGTCGGTCTTTTCTTGAAGGATAAGGCGCTGGAGCCGAAACTCGGCGCGCTTCTGTCTTCCATGTTGATCACGATGACCGATCGCGGACCTGACAGTGCGGGTATCGCGATCTACGGCAACGATAATGGCAGCTCGGCCAAGATTACCGTTCAGTCACCTGATCCGGTCAAGGATTTCGACGGATTGGAATATGAGCTGAGGCGGGCGCTCGACATTCCCGTGGCCGTGGCGGTCAAGAGCACGCATGCCGTCATCACCCTTGCCAAGGACAAGCTTGAAGAGGGCAGGGTGGCTCTGGCGGGTCTGCGCCCGAATATCCGGGTCATGAGCAGCGGCGATACCGTCGAGATCTACAAGGAGGTCGGCCTGCCGAAGGATGTGGTCTCGCGCTTCGGCGTCACCGCCATGTCAGGCACGCACGGCATCGGCCATACGCGCATGGCGACGGAATCGGCCGTCACGACGCTCGGCGCTCATCCCTTCTCCACTGGCTCGGACCAGTGCCTGGTTCACAACGGTTCGCTATCGAACCACAACAACCTGCGGCGCGAGCTGAAGCGCGAGGGCATGACCTTCGAGACGGAAAACGATACCGAGGTCGCGGCCGCCTATCTGACGGCCGAGATGGCCAAGGGCAAGGATCTCGGGGCGGCGCTCGAAAGCGCGGTCGACGATCTCGACGGCTTCTTCACCTTCGTCGTCGGCACCAAGTCCGGCTTCGGCGTCGTTCGCGACCCCATCGCCTGCAAGCCGGCAGTTATGGCCGAGACGGACCAGTATGTCGCCTTCGGCTCCGAATATCGCGCGCTCGTCAGTCTTCCGGGCATCGAGGATGCCCGCATTTGGGAGCCGGAGCCGGCGACCGTCTATTTCTGGGATCACGAAAAGGCTGCCTGATCAGAAGCGCCGCAATCGAGAGAGATCTTACATGCCAGTTTTCGACCTATCCGTCACGCCGCTGCGCGAACTCAATAGCGCCCTTCATGGCCTCGCAGCCGGCACCAACGATACAGCTTTCGAAGTCGTCAATCCGCGCGGCCATCATGCTGTTGCCGCAGGTATCGACGCGCCCGTTACTGTCGATATCAAGGGCTCCGTCGGCTATTACTGCGCCGGCATGAATGATGGCGGCAACGTCACCATCCACGGTTCGGCCGGCCCAGGCGTTGCGGAAAACATGATGTCCGGCACCGTCGTCATCGAAGGCGATGCCAGCCAGTATGCCGGGGCGACCGGGCAGGGTGGCCTGCTTGTCATCAAGGGCAATGCCGCCTCGCGCTGCGGCATCTCGATGAAGGGCATTGATATCGTCGTCTACGGCAATATCGGCCATATGTCGGCCTTCATGGGACAGTCAGGCCATCTGGTCGTGCTCGGTGACGCCGGCGATGCGCTGGGGGACAGCCTCTACGAGGCCAAGCTCTTCGTCCGCGGTTCGGTGAAAAGCCTCGGCTCCGATTGCATCGAAAAGGAGATGCGCCCGGAACACCTGCAGAAGCTCTCCGAGCTTCTGGAAAAGGCCGGCGTGCGCGGCGTCAGGCCGGAGGAATTCAAGCGCTATGGATCGGCGCGCAAGCTCTATAATTTCAATATCGACAATGCCGACGCGTACTAAGGCGAAGGGGACCTCATGAGCTACCACAATCCGCACACGCCGCCTCGCAAGTCCGCTACCTTCGACGATCATACGCTCGCCGAAATCCGCCGCGCGGCGGCGACAGGCATTTACGATATTCGCGGCGCCGGCACCAAGCGCAAGGTGCCGCATTTCGATGATCTACTGTTCCTCGGCGCGTCGATATCGCGCTATCCGCTCGAAGGCTATCGCGAGAAGTGCGATACGACCGTCGTCCTCGGCAGCCGTTTCGCCAAGAAGCCGATCACGCTGAAGACCCCGATCACTATTGCCGGCATGAGCTTCGGCGCGCTTTCCGGCAATGCCAAGGAAGCACTTGGCCGCGGCGCTACGATCGCAGGCACGTCGACGACGACAGGCGACGGCGGCATGACGGACGAGGAGCGCGGCCATTCGCAGACGCTGGTCTATCAGTACCTCCCGTCGCGCTACGGTATGAACCCTAGGGATCTGCGCCGCGCCGATGCGATCGAAGTCGTTGTGGGCCAAGGCGCCAAGCCCGGCGGCGGCGGCATGCTGCTCGGCCAGAAGATTTCCGATCGCGTCGCCAATATGCGCAATCTTCCGAAGGGCATCGATCAGCGTTCGGCCTGCCGCCATCCGGATTGGACCGGTCCGGACGATCTCGAAATCAAGATCATGGAGCTGCGCGAGATCACCGATTGGGAAAAGCCGATCTACGTGAAGGTCGGCGGTGCGCGCCCCTATTACGATACGGCTCTTGCGGTCAAGGCCGGTGCCGACGTCGTCGTGCTTGACGGCATGCAGGGCGGCACCGCTGCGACGCAGGATGTCTTCATCGAGAATGTCGGCATGCCGACGCTTGCCTGTATCCGCCCCGCAGTCCAGGCACTGCAGGATCTCGGCATGCATCGCAAGGTGCAGCTGATCATTTCAGGCGGCATTCGTTCTGGTGCCGATGTGGCCAAGGCCTTGGCGCTTGGTGCGGATGCAGTTGCCATCGGTACGGCGGCGCTGGTTGCGATCGGCGACAACGATCCCAAATGGGAAGAAGAATATCAGAAGCTCGGCACGACGGCTGGCGCCTATGACGACTGGCACGAGGGCAAGGACCCAGCCGGTATCACGACCCAGGATCCTGAGCTCGCAAGCCGGCTCGACCCCATTGCAGCCGGCCGGCGCCTTGCCAATTATCTCAAGGTGATGACGCTGGAAGCGCAGACGATCGCGCGTGCTTGCGGCAAGAATCACCTGCACAACCTGGAGCCGGAGGATCTCTGTGCGCTGACGATGGAGGCCGCCGCCATGGCGCAGATTCCGCTCGCCGGCACCAATTGGTACCCGGGCAAGGGAGGCTTTTAAAATACCGGCCGGACCGAGAGGTCCGGCCGCTGCATGCATCATCGAAGTGTCTCGAAGAAATCCAAAGGGGAACGAGAATGACACTGGATCTTGCTGCCTTTGCAAAGGACAAAGGCATCAAATATTTCATGATCAGTTATACGGATCTTTTTTCCGGCCAGCGTGCCAAGCTGGTGCCGGCGCAGGCGATTGCCGGGATGCAGGAGGAGGGTGCCGGCTTTGCCGGTTTTGCCACCTGGCTCGACATGACGCCCGCCCATCCCGATCTTTTTGCCGTACCCGATGCCTCCTCCGTTATCCAGCTCCCGTGGAAGAAGGATGTTGCCTGGGTCGCGGCCGATTGCATGATGGAGGGTGAGCTGGTCGCCCAGGCGCCGCGCAACGTGCTGAAGAAGCTCGTGAAGGAAGCGGAAGCCGCGGGCAAGCGCGTCAAGACCGGCGTCGAGGCCGAATTCTTCCTGATCACCGCCGATGGCGCCAAGATATCGGATGAATACGACACGGCTGAAAAGCCTTGCTATGACCAGCAGGCTGTCATGCGGCGATATGACGTCATCTCCGAGATCTGCGACTATATGCTGGAGCTTGGCTGGGGCGCCTATCAGAACGACCATGAGGATGCCAACGGCCAGTTCGAGATGAACTGGGAATTCGACGACGCCCTGAAGACGGCGGACAAGCACTCCTTCTTCAAATTCATGGTCAAATCGATCGCCGAAAAGCATGGCCTCAGGGCGACATTCATGCCGAAGCCTTTCAAGGGGCTGACGGGCAACGGCTGCCATTGCCATATTTCCGTATGGAGTAATGATGGCAGGACCAATGTCTTTGCCGACAGGGAGGCCGCATTCGGCTTGTCGGCCGAGGGCAAGCATTTCCTCGGTGGCATCATGAAGCATGCCTCGTCGCTGGCGGCCATCACCAATCCCACCGTTAATTCCTACAAGCGCATCAATGCGCCGCGCACCACGTCGGGTGCCACCTGGTCTCCCAATACCGTGACATGGACCGGCAACAACCGCACCCATATGGTGCGCGTGCCTGGTCCCGGCCGCTTTGAGCTGCGCCTGCCCGATGGTGCCGTCAATCCCTACCTGCTGCAGGCCGTCATCATCGCTGCCGGCCTCGATGGCCTACGCAGCATGGCCGATCCCGGGCCTCATCACGATATCGACATGTATGCGGAGGGTCATCTCGTGAAGAATGCGCCGCGACTGCCGCTCAATCTGCTCGATGCGCTGCGTGCCTATGACGAGGACGAGGGGCTGAAGCAGGCGATCGGTTCGGAATTCTCCGAAGCCTATCTGAAGCTCAAGCATCAGGAGTGGAACGCCTACTGCTCGCACTTCACGCAGTGGGAGCGCGACAGCACGCTCGATATCTGAGTGCGTGGCGGCAAGATGCCCTTCAGGGCTCAGGCGCCGGGGTGCATTCCCCCGGCGCGAGGGCGGAATTTTGGCTGCGGACGGCGGAGGAAGATCAG
>NZ_BLAJ01000007.1 GCF_009176305.1 Martinezella dioscoreae
AAGGGGAGAAGAAGCTTATGGTGCTCGTCCGCCTCCATATGCGATAGCCCTGCCGCAAGCGGGGAGAGGGCGGGAGTGAGAGGCAGGTCACAGGAGCAACCGACAATCATGGTGTCGCGCCACCGCACATCCACCAGACAAGCTCCTCCCACTCCGCAAATCGGCCCGACATTAACCCTCTTGTCCGAAACCGCTCGGCTTTCTGCGCAGAATTAAACCCTTTTTAACCGACCCGATGATCTGCTTTGCCAACTGATCAACGGGCGGCGCGCTGCAGCGCCGGATTGCCGGTGCATGGCGCGGCATTGGGGTCGAGGGTGGATCGATGACATCGGCTGTTGCGGATATTCAGGCAAACAAGCAGGCCGGGCCGCTGATCGTGCATGTCGTGCGTCAGTTCCTGCCGAACAAGGGCGGCCTTGAAGATGTCGTTGCCAATCTGTGCCGCCAGCTGGTTTCTCGCGGCTATCGCGTGCGCGTCGTTACCTGCAACAGCCTGTTTTCCGATCCCGACCGCCAACTGCCTGAAGGCGAAACGATCGACGGCATCGAAATCGTCCGCATTCCCTGGTCCGGCTCCAGCCGATATCCGCTGGCGCCCAAGGTTTTCCGCCATCTGGCCGATGCCGACCTCGTTCATGTCCACGCCGTCGATTTCTTCTTCGATGCGCTGGCCTGGGGCAAGCTGATGCACGGACGGCCCATGGTCGCCACCACCCATGGCGGCTTCTTCCACACGCAGAAATATGCGGCCATCAAGAAGGTCTGGTTCAACACGGCAACGCGGCTTTCCGCGCTCGGTTATGCCTCTCTCATCTGCTGCAGCCAGTCCGACGCGCGGCTCTTTGCGCAGATTGCCGAAAGCCGCGTGCACCTGATCGAAAACGGCGCCGATGTCGGCAAGTTTTCCAATTGCGCCGCTTTGGAAGCACGTCGCCGCATCGTCACGATAGGCCGTTTCTCGATCAACAAGCGACTCGATCATCTGCTTGACGTCATGAAGGTGCTGGCAGGCCGCCATGACGACTGGCATCTCGACATTATCGGCGCCGAATCGGATCTCGACCGGGCAATGCTGGAAAAGGAAATTGCCGTTCGCAATCTGGAGCGCAATGTCGCGCTGCATGTCTCGATCGACGAAGGCTCGATCCGCAACATCATCGCCCGCGCATCGCTCTTCGCCTCGGCCTCCGAGTACGAAGGCTTCGGTCTCGTGGCGATCGAAGCGATGAGCGCCGGCCTGCTGCCGGTGCTGAACGCCAACGAGGCCTATAAGGCGATGGCCGAAACCCACCCGGCCCTCATGCTCTCGGATTTCTCCAATCCGGAAGCTGCCGCCGATGCGCTGACCGCCGCCTTTGAGCGCCTACAGGGCGACGACCTGAGCCTGCGACAGGAGCTGTTGCGCGATGCCCGTGCCTATGCCTGGGACGAGGTCGCCCAGCGCTATATGGATATTTATGCGGAAACCCTGACGCCGAAAGGCAAGTCGCCTCAGTTCCTGCGCCAGCGCGGCCAGGCAGCGTAACCTTCCAGAATCCCCACCAGCCAGGCGCGCTTGTAGCGGGCCGCATCAAAGTTGAATCGCGCCAGCGCCGCCAGCCAGCCGGCGACCGGGCGAAACAGGCGATAGCTGACATAATACAAGGGAAAGGCCTGCTTGCGCATCAGCGCGCCGAAGCCGCGTCCATATTTGCGCGCACGCTCCACCTGCCGCGGCCCGTATTCGCTCGTGACCTGATCGTGATGGACGATGAGCTCGGGAAAGAACATCGCTTGTCTGCCGGCGCCAAGCGCGCGAAGCAGGAAATCCGCCTCTTCGCCGCTCTGGAACGGCGATTCCGAGCCGACGCCGAGATCCTCGTCGAAACCACCGATATCGACCAGGGCCGCACGGCGCACGAAGATGCCATTGGAATTGCCGCACCTCAGATAGTTCCACCGGGTCAGGGCAAGCTGCGTCTCACCCGTCGGGCTGACGGAGGCAAGACCTTGGGCATCAAGCGTTCGGCCGGTGACGATAGCGAGGTCGGGGTGCTCGGCAAACAAAGTCGCGGCCGTCGAAAGCGTATCGGCCTCGTACCAGCAGTCATCGTCGGGAAAACAGACGTAATCGCCCTCCGCAACCGCCATGCCTTTGTTGCGCGCCCGCGAAAGTCCCTTCGGCGAACGGACGTGACGAATGAGGAAGGAGGGGGAAAAGCGGTCGATAAGCTCGCGCAGCCGGTCGTCGAGGTTCTGATCGACGACGATGACCTCGAAATCCTTATGACTCTGCCCCACCAGCGAACGGAATAGCCGCTCCAGCTGATCGAAACGATCGATCGTGCAGACGATAAGGCTGAACAATGAAACCCTCCGCACAAGCCCTCGAGCGGCCAATATCAGAGAGAAAGAATATTAGCCGAAGTAAAAAATGAACTTAGCGCAGCATTAAACCCTAAATATTAAGGCATATGAAATAGAGCTGACGCTATCCCCACGAAAAGCCGGACATGTGCGGTAGGTTCCGGCAGTTTGAGGAGCGGTCTATCTTCATGACGAAGAGCATAATGGCAAATTCGGTTTTGAACGCGGCGGCGGGATTGACCCTGCTTGCGACCGGCTTTGCATGTTCGATCATAGCGGCGCGCCTGCTGGGCCCCGAGGCCAACGGCATCATCGCCTTTTCTCTGTGGCTGACGACGACGGGAGCACTGATCGCCGAGCTCGGCGCCGGCGTTACCCTGCTGCGCATTCTGCCCCAGCTGAAGGGGAACGGCTATTCTACCGAAGAACGGCTTGGTTTTGCCGCGTATCTTCTGCAGCCGACGATTCTCGCAACCGTGATCCTGCTTGCAGGCTACGCCGCCTATTATTGGGATACGGGGCGGCTGCATTGGGCGGGCGATGCATCCGAAGTCATTGTGATCACGGGCGTATTCTTCGTTCTTCAGTCTCTCGGCGCCTACAGCAAGAACTATCTGATCGGCGAGCAGCAAGTCGGCGCGTTCCTGCGCATCACCATAATAAGTTCGGCGCTGCAGCTCGTTACCGTCCTTGCGGGAGCGATCTTCTTCGGCGTCAGCGGCGCGCTCGCCGGCTATGCGATTGGGCAGCTGCCGATGTTCATCGCGACGCTCAGGATTGCGATCGCGCGCAAGAACAGCTGCGGCGTCGGCCTTTCCGCTCTCATCGGCTCGTCGCTCATCCTCTCGATCGAACTCATCAACAGCTCGATTTTTCTCAATCGTATCGAACTCGTCTTCCTGCAGCGCTACTGGGGCATCGAAGCGGTCGGCTTTTATGCCGTCGGCCTCTCGCTCGCCAATCTCGCACTGCAGCTGCCCGTACAATTAAGCGGCAGCCTTCTGCCCTATTATTCCGAACAGATGCATGCCCGGGCATCGGACAAGCTGCCGGTCGAGGTCTTTGCCGGCGTGGCGCGCAGCATAGCCTATATCACCCTGCCGATGAGCTTCGGACTTGCCGCCATTTCGCCGGAGCTTGTCGTGACGATCTTCGGCCCGGCCTTTGCGCCGAGCGGCGGCATGGTGGCGCTGCTGTCCCTGACCGCGGTGCCCTATGTCTTCATGCAGATTTGCACGCAATATCTTTATTCGCTGGATCGCGTGCGCGAACGCACCGTCCTCGGCGTCATCGCCAGCGTCATCATGGTCATCGGCTGCGTCATCGCCGTACCCTTTTTCGGAGGCGAGGGTGCGGCGCTGGTTCGTCTGCTCGCCTTTGTCGCCCTGTGCCTGATGACGGTATGCCGCATGGAATTCGAAGGATCGACGCGCGGTATGCTCATCAACCTTGCAAAAGTTACGGTTGCTGCCATTCTATGCGCGGTTGCAGCCTATGGTTTCGTTCAGGCGCTGACCGGTGTCGCAGGTCTCGTGGGCGCCATCATCGCCGGCGCTCTGGCCTATGGCATTGCGCTCAGAATGCTGAAAGCCGTTCCAGCCGAAGATATCGAGGTCATGCAGAAGATCGCGACGCGGTTGCCTGCACGTATCAATCCGATTGCCACTCAGGCTCTGGCCCTATTGGCCCCACGCCGAATGTGAGGAGACTAGCATGGCTGGTTGGGGAGCCGCCGAGGAAGAAGACAAAGGAAGGCAGTCGAGATCGGCAGCGGCCCCGGTAACATTCGCCGGAACGGTCGGCCTGTTCACATCGGCCATGGCACCTTCGCGCAACACCGCCGCCCTGTTTCTCAGCCCCTGGGGCTTCGAGGAAATGTGCGTGCGCAAGTTCTGGCGGATTCTGGCCGAGGATCTTGCCGAGATCGGCGTCGCCAGTCTGCGCTTCGATTATGCCGGCACCGGCGATGCGCTCGATATCGTCGATGCGGGCGAAGGTCTGTCGCCGTGGCATGAAACCGCGCTGGCCGCCGCTACACAGTTGAAAGCGCTTTCCGGCTGTGAGCGGCTGATGCTCGTCAGCCAGGGTCTCGGCGGGACCATCGCCACTGCTCTCGCCGAGCGGCTTGCCGGCATCGACGGCATAGCCTTTCTCGCGCCCGTCATCTCTGGCCGCGCCTATCTGCGCGAACTGACCGTCTGGTCGAAGATGATCGATGAAAGCATGGGGCTTTCCGAAGCGCAGCGTCAGACCGAGGGCGTCACCGTCGCCAGCCTGCGCATGCCCGATAGCGCCGCCGATGCGGTCAGGAAGCTGAACCTCATGACGCTTGATCGACTGGCCACGCCGAATTGCTTGATACTGACACGCCCGGGCCGCCCGGGAGACGACGATTTCGCGCGTCATCTCGAAACGCTCGGCCCCCGGGTCACGCAGGCCTCCTTTGATGGTTACGACGATCTCGTCTCGAACCCGACCATCGCCACCATGCCGACGGCGGCCCGCCGGAAAATAGCCGAATGGGTGCGGTCGATCGCGGGCAACACCACTGAAATCGCATCGCCCGATCTTACGCCGCCGGTCGCGGAACCTCTCATCGGCGAAGGCTTTCGCGAGACGCCGCTGCGTTTCGGCGCGGACAATCGACTGTTCGGCATTCTCTGCGAGCCGCAGGGTGCCCGAACGGGCGCGACCGCCCTGCTCCTGACGACAGCCTATGACCGACATGCGGGCTGGGGCCGGATGTCGGTCACCATGGCACGTGCGCTTGCCCAGGACGGCATTGCCTCGCTGCGTTTCGATACGGCCAATGTCGGCGACAGCCCGCCGCTTTCCGGGGCACCCGAGCAGGTGCTCTATTCCCGCGACCAGCATCTCGATGTTATTGAGGCATTGGACTTTCTGGAGAAGCGGGGCTTGCTGCCAGCCTATGTGGTAGGACGCTGCAGCGGCGGCTATCTCGCCTTTCAGGCAGCGTTACGCGATGTGCGCTGCCGCGGCCTCATCACGGTCAATCCCTACAGCTTCCATTGGGACGAGAGTCGATCGGTCGATGAAGCGCTGCGCTTCGCTCCCCGATCGCTCGAAACCTACGGGCGCAAACTCCTGCAGATGGAAACGCTGAAGCGGCTCTTCGGCGGCCAGATCGATGCAAGGAGCGCCATATGCAACATGGCGACCGGGCTCGGACGGCGGGCGATACGGACGGCTCGCCACCTGCTCGGTACGTTCCCCATCTTTGCTGCGGCTCAAGGACCTGTGCTGGGTGGTTTCCGAACGCTTACCAAACGCGGCGTCGACATGTCCCTGATCTACAGCGCCCATGATATCGGCCTCGATCACCTGCATGACGAGTTCGGCGAAAACGGCGCGGGCCTGAAGCATTTTCCGGATATACGCCTCACCATCATTCCCGAAGCCGACCACAATCTGACCCCGCCCTATGCGCGCAAGGTCTATCTGACGGAGGTCCGTGAGATGGGCCTAAGGCTCGCCAACCGATGATCCACTGACTGGAAAACCGCCGGAATTGTTCGCCATATCCGACACTTGCTGTATAGTCGCTTCATGAGGCTCCTGATCGTCGAAGACAACCGCGAACTGGCGTCCTGGCTCGGCAAGGCGCTGCGTCAGGCGCAGTATGTCGTCGACATCGCTTATGATGGCGAGGATGCCGAGCACATGCTGAAAGTGGCGGCCTACGCCGTTGTCATCCTCGATCTGTCGCTACCGAAAATGGACGGGCTGACGCTGCTCAAGCGGCTGCGCCAGAGCGGCAACAAGGTGCCGGTCATCATCCTGACGGCCAATGCCAGTCTCGACGGCCGGGTCGCCGGCCTCGACAGCGGCGCCGACGACTACCTCGCCAAGCCTTTCGAGATTGCCGAGCTGGAAGCCCGCATACGCGCGGCCGTCCGCCGCGGCCACGATCGCGCCGCGCCGGAGATCGCCGTCGGCGACTTGGTGTTCGATGGCGGCACGCGGCAATTCTATCTGGCCGGCGAATCGCTGGCGCTGACGCCGCGCGAACATGCAGTGCTCGAACATCTCGTCATGAAAGCCGGCACGACCGTCACCAAGGCGACGCTCTCGGAAAGCGTCTTCGGCTTCGACGATCTCGCCGATACCAGCGCCATCGAGATCTATGTGCATCGCGTCCGAAAGAAGCTCGAAGGCAGCTCTGTGCAGATCGCGACACTGCGCGGCTTGGGTTACCTCCTTCGCCATGCGCAATGATGAAGCCCCCGCGTCGAAGAGAATCGTCGGCCGCAGCCTTCGCGCGCTGACGACGAGCCTGCGCGCGCAGCTGTTTGCCTGGGTCGTATTGACCCTGATCGGCGCGATCTGCATCAACCTTTATCTAAGCTTCCGTTCGGCCGATGCGACGGCCGATCTTGTCACCGACCGCACGCTGCTCGCCTCGGCCCGCGTCATCGCGGAAGCGACGCATGTCGACGGCAGCGGCACCGTGCAGATCGATATTCCCCCGGCAGCGCTGGAAATGTTCGACACCGGCTATGGCGACCGCGTCTTCTATCAGGTGGTCACGGCGTGGGGGAACCTCATCGCCGGTTTTCCCGATCTGCCACGGCCGAAACGGGATTTTAGCGGCGAGGACATGACATTTCGGACCGATGGCGTCCGCGTACTCATGCTGAGCCACCCGGTTGTTGGCCTCGATCAGGACAGCACGATTTCCGTCACCGTTGCCGTTACCCATAACAGCCAGTATGCCATGCGCCGCAGGCTGTGGCTGTCGGATTTCACCAAACAGCTCGCGCTTGTCCTGCTTGCCGGGCTGGTGACCATCATCGGCTTGCAGCGCGGGCTTGCTCCCGTGCTTCGGCTGCGTGATGCCGTGCGCGAACGCGGACGGCAGCGCCTCGATCCGCTGGACCCTCACATGGTGCAGAATGAGCTTCGGCCGCTCGTCCACGCCCTCAACGACCACATGGAGCGGGTGCAGAACCAGATGGCGGCGCAGCGTCGCTTCGTCTCGAATGCCGCTCACCAGCTGCGGACACCGCTCGCCCTGATCTCGACGCAGGCAAGCTTTGCTGCCCGTGAAACCGACAATGTCAGGCGCGACGAGGCGCTGACGGCATTGCGGTCCAGCACCCGGCAGGTGACGCGGCTTGCCAGCCAGCTCCTGACGCTTTCACGCGCTGAGCCCGGCAGCCGCCGGCCACGAAGCGATACGATCGATCTGGCGGAAACGGCCCGGCGCGTGCTGGAAACGCTCGCCGAGGAAGCCCTGCGGCGCAATATCGACCTTGGACTCGAGGCGGATGAAACGGCGGTCCATATCGAAGGCGACGGCACCATGCTGCGCGAAATGCTGGTCAATCTCGTCGACAATGCGCTGCGCTACACGCAGCCGGGCGGCCGCGTGACGGTCGGCGTCAGTCGGGAAGGCGATACGGCTCTGCTATGGGTCGAAGACAACGGGCCGGGCATCCCGGAAGCCGAACGCACGCAGGTTTTCGAACGCTTCTATCGCATCATGGGTACCGAACCGGAGGGCAGCGGCCTCGGCCTCGCCATCGTCCGCGAAGTCGTCGATGGCGCGGGCGGCGCGGTCAGGCTAGATGACGCACCCGGCGGCGGGCTGCTGGTCAGCGTGCGGCTGCCGGCTGTTTGAAAGTGCGGGCGGCGCTGACGGCGGGATAGTCCCCTCTCCCCGCAAGCGGCAGGGGTATTGCATATGAGCGGAGATCGCCGCCGTCCTTCTTCTCCCCATCGGGGAGAAAGTGCCGACAGGCGGATGAGGGGGTGCCTGCCAAGACCACCAAAATCCATGAATTCAAATCGATAACCCCCTCATCCGACCCTTCGGGCCACCTTCTCCCCAAGGGGAGAAGGAGCTTATGGTGCTCGCCCGCCTCCATATGCGATAGCCCTGCCGCGAGCGGGGAGAGAGAGTTCCTACATCGGCACAACAAAAAAGGCCGGGCGAAACGCCCGGCCCCTGGCCTTGGGAGGTGCCAGAAAAGCAACACTTAATGCGTGTCGAGGCTCTGCTGCGGACGCCAGCGGGTGATGCGGTTTTCGATGAGCGTCATCACATATTCGGCGCCGAGCGTGACGATCATCACCAGGATGATCGCGGCATAGAGGCCGGCTGCGTCATAGGTGCCCTTGGCAATCGAGATCAGGTAGCCGATGCCGGCCAGCGATCCGACGAACTCACCGACGATTGCGCCGATGATGGCAAAGGAGAAGGAGATGTGCAGGCTTGCAAAAATCCAGCTCATCGCCGACGGCAAAATCACCTTGCGGGTGACCTGCCAGTTGGAAGCACCGAGAATGCGGGCATTAGCAATCATGTTGCGGTCGGCTTCGCGAACGCCCTGAAAGGCATTGGCGAACACGACGAAGAACACCATGATGAAGGCCAGCGCCACCTTCGACGCCAGGCCGAGACCCATGATCATCACGAAGATCGGCGCGAGAACGACGCGCGGGATCGAGTTGATCGCCTTGATGTAGATCGAGAGGATATCGGAAGCGAGCTTGTTGCGGCCAAGGGCGACGCCGACAAGGACGCCGGTCACAGAGCCGATGATAAAGCCGATCAGCGCTTCTTCCATGGTGACACCGAGGTGATACCAGAGCGAGCCGCTCTCGGTGCCGTCGACGATCCACTCCCAGAGGCGCAGCGCGATGCCATAGGGGCTAGAATAGAAGAACGGATCGATCCAGTGCAGGTCGGAGGCGAGCTGCCAGAGGCCGAGGATGGCAAGCAAAATGCCGATCTGCCATGCCTTGACGACATACTTGCGACGAGCGAGCGCCTTCAGTGCTGCGGCTTCGATTTCCGCGTCCGAGGTGCCGGCGCGGAAGATCGGGGCATTGCCTGCTTCGAGAGCTGTGTTTGCCATGATCAATCCTCCCTTATGCCGCTTCCGCGGCACGGCGATAGCTGGTTTCGACTTCTTCGCGCAGGTCGTCCCAGATCGTCTTGCAATAATCGATGAAGTTCTGCTCGTAACGGATTTCCGAGACGACGCGCGGGCGCGGCAGGTCGATCGTGTAGACCGATTTCACCGTCGCCGGCCCGGCCGTCAGGACATAGACCTTGTCGGCGAGCGCGACAGCCTCTTCGAGATCGTGTGTCACGAAGACGACCGAGGCCTGGCGCTCGGCCCAGAGCTTCAGCAGCTCCTCATGCATGACCGTGCGCGTCTGTACGTCAAGCGCCGAGAAAGGCTCGTCCATCAGCAGGATTTCCGGCTCATTGATGAAGGTCTGCGCCAGCGAGACGCGCTTGCGCATGCCGCCCGACAGCTGATGCGGATAGTGGTGCAGGAACTTTGAAAGGCCGACGCGGGCGAGCCAGTCCTTGGCCATCTTCTCAGCCTCGGCCTTCGACTTGCCGCGGAACAGCGGGCCGGCCATGACGTTTTCGATGACATTCTGCCAGGGAAAGAGCGCATCCGTCTGGAAGGCGAAACCGACGCGCCGGTCGATGCCGTCGACCGGGCCGCCCATCAGGCGGACTTCGCCCGCGCTCGGCTTGGCAAGGCCAGTGACGAGATTGAGCGTCGTCGACTTGCCGCAGCCCGTCGGCCCGACAACCGCGACGAATTCGCCGCGCTCGACGGTCATATTGAAATCGCGCAGTGCGGTCAGCGACTTGCCGGTCGGCGATACGAAACGGCGGCTGACATTGATGAGTTCGATCGCCGGGGTACGGCGTTCATCCTGTTGCATGGTGCTGATCCTGACGCGTGCCTTTAGGGCGTGCACGCAAAGCCCAGTGAACTGCGAAGTCTCTTAGACCGCCGCTTCCGGAAACTGCCGGAAGCGGCGTCATGACTGCTTACTTGACGTTCTTCACGAACTCCGTCGTGTAGGTCTTCGACAGGTCGATCGTCTTGCCCTTGACGTTCTTGGAGAACTGCGAGAGCACGGCGAGAACCGTCTTCGGACCATCTTCCGGCATCACGCCGTCGGCCGTGAACATTTCCTTGCCGGCGTCGAGAGCCTTGATGTAGCCTTCCTTGTCGCCGACGTAGAAGTCCTTCGGCATCTTCTCGGCAATTTCAGCGGCGGAATGCGTATGGATGAAGCGCAGCGTCTTGACGAAGGCGTTCGCAAGCTTCTGCACTTCTTCCTTATGGGCGTCGACCCATGCGGCATCCATATAGAGCGAAGCAGCCGGATAGGTACCGCCGAGCGCTTCCTCGGTACCCTTCAGCGTGCGCAGATCAACGAGGATCTTGGCTTCGCCGGTCTTCAGCAGGCGCGAGATCGTCGGCTCGGTGGTCATGCCCACCTGGATGGCATCCTGCTGCATGGCGGCGATGAAGGTCTGGCCGGCACCGACCGGAACCGGCGTGATGTCAGCCGGGGAGAGGCCCGCCTTCGACGCCATATAGAGCGTCAGGAAGTTGGTGGACGAGCCGAGGCCGGTGACGCCAGCACGCTTGCCCTTCAGGTCGGCAAAGGACTTGATATCCGGATATTTGGCCGAAACCAGCTCGACTTCGCCCGGTGCCTGGCTGAACTGCACGACGGACTTGATGAACTTGCCCTTGGCCTGCAGGTCGACACAGTGATCGTAGAAGCCGACGACGCCCTGAACGGCACCTGCCAGCAGCTGGTTTTCGGCGTCGACGCCGGCGGATTCGTTGAGAAGCTCGACCTCGAGGCCTTCATCCTTGAAGTAGCCGAGGGATTCGGCGAGCTTGGCCGGCAGATAGATCTGCTTTTCGTAGCCGCCCACCATGATGGAAATCTTGTCGGCAGCATTGGCGGCCGTGGCTGCAAGCGAAGCAGCAGTCATGACGAGGGAAAGGGCTACGGTATGAAAAAAGGTGCGCGATGGACGCATCAATGTCTCCTCCTGTTTTATTCTTGCGCCACACGACGCTCTGGAAAGGCGCTTCCTCCACGAAGCTCAGCGAGACTAGCGCGGGCAACCTTTCAGTCAGCTTTCAGTGCGCAACCCTGCGAGGGAACATTGTGATTTTATGAACGCGGATGCCGGCGGCTGGACTATACCGCCGGCGCCGGAAACGCTATCGCGCGCTATTTAGCGTTCTTGACGAACTCGGTCGTATAGGTCTTCGACAGATCGATCGACTTGCCCTGCACATTCTTCGAGAATTCGGAAAGTACAGCAAGAACGGTTTTCGGGCCATCTTCGGGCATCACACCATCGGCGGTGAACATGGCCTTGCCGTTTTCGAGCGCCTTCACATAGCCGTCCTTATCGCCGACATAGAAATCTTTCGGCATCTTGTCGGCGATCTCAGCGGCCGAATGGGTGTTGATGAAATGCAGCGTCTTGACGAAAGCGTTCGCAAGCTTCTGCACCTCCGCCTTGTGATCCTTGACCCACGACTCCTGCATATAGAGGGACGCGGCAGGATAGGTCCCACCCAGAGCGGCTCTTGTTCCGTCCATCGTGCGCATATCGATCAAAACCTTGGCCTCGCCGGTCTTCAAGAGACGCGAGACCGTCGGCTCGGTCGTCATGCCGGCCTGAATGGCATCCTGCTGCATGGCAGCGATGAATGTCTGACCGGCACCGACCGGAACGGAGGTGAATTCGCCCAGCTTCAGGCCGGCCTTGATGGCCAAATACTGCGTCAGGAAATTGGTCGACGAACCGAGGCCGGTGACGCCCAGACTCTTGCCCTTGAAATCGGCGGCAGATTTGATTTCCGGATGCTTGGCCGACACCAGCTCGACTTCGCCCGGTGCCTGGCTGAACTGCACCACGGATTCGACGAATTTGCCCTTGCCCTGAAGGTCGATGCAATGATCGTAGAAGCCGACGACGCCCTGAACGGCGCCTGCCAGCATTTCGTTTTCCGCATCGACGCCTGCAGGCTCATTGAGAAGTTCGACGGTCAGCCCCTGTTCCTTGAAATAGCCAAGCCCTTCGGCAAGCTTGGCCGGCAGATAGATCTGCTTCTCATAGCCGCCCACCATGATGGAAATCTTGTCAGCGGCATTGGCCACAGTGGCAGCAAATCCGGCTGCAGCCATCGCAAGGGAAAAAATCGCGGAATATCTGAGAATGCTGGATGCACGCATGAAGTCCTCCTCTCCATTTGTGTACCGGCGCCGATTGATAACGGCACGGCACGCGCTTCCTCCTGAAGCGGAAAAGACATGCACGCCCAACCTTTCATTGAGCTGAAAGCAACTCGTCGCCCCATTTGGCAATTTACTTCAGGACGGCTGCGACTGCCGGCACCCGAACAATGTAAAAGCAGACAGCCGCACAACGGG
This sequence comes from Martinezella dioscoreae, assembly GCF_009176305.1. Classification (GTDB taxonomy): domain Bacteria; phylum Pseudomonadota; class Alphaproteobacteria; order Rhizobiales; family Rhizobiaceae; genus Rhizobium; species Rhizobium dioscoreae. The sequence goes on from NZ_BLAJ01000007.1 coordinate 12,595, forward strand.
AAGCGTCATTGCATCTTGGCATTTCTCGTATCGCGACTATTTTAGATTCAGCGCTTTCGCTGAGAGGAACCATCGATGAGGATCATTGCCGCAGCCCTTATTCTGACGGTGATGGCGATAGCCGGGCCGGCATCGGCAATTTCCCGCTATGAGTCGCTCGGCAAGACTTGCGCATCGGTGCAGCAACTGATTGCCGCCGAACGCGCGGTGATATTGCGCTATCCATCGTCCCGTGGCGGCCCCGTTCTCTACGACCGCTATGTGGCTGGCCGCGGGCAATGCGACATCTCCGACTATGCCAGCCGCAGCTACGTCCCGACGAAAGATAACCCGGCCTGTCCTGTCTATAATTGCAAGCCGTCCTCGGTCTTCAATCCGCATTGACGCGAATCAGCTTTTCTGCGGTTTATGCGTGTACGGAGTCACAAAACGTAATATAAAAAGACTTTTAGTTGAGCTCCACCCACATTTAACGCACATTTCGCGGGCAGATAGAGCACGCGCCCTTTGTCGTTAAGGGCCAAAGTATGGTGTAATCCGCCAGCCCTATTTGAATAAGGAGATTGCGCAGTGAGTGCAAAAGTACCGAACCCGATCGACGCCTATGTAGGCTCTCGCGTCCGCACGCGCCGTCTTATGCTTGGCATGAGCCAGGAGCGGCTTGCCGAACAGATCGGCGTGACGTTTCAGCAGGTGCAAAAATACGAAAAAGGCACCAATCGCATCGGTGCCAGCCGACTGCAGGCCATTGCCGGCGTGCTCGCCGTACCGGTTGCCTTCTTCTTCCAGCAAGACAATTCGCAGCCGCTGAACACCGACGGCCTCGGCGCAATCAACGGGCTGGAGGATCTGTCGGATTTCCTGACGTCCAAAGAAGGCTTGAGCCTCAACAAGGCGTTCATGAAAATCAACGATCCAAGCATTCGCCAGTCCGTGCTGACATTGATCAAATCGCTGGCAAGTACTTCCGATGCGCTGCCGGACCACCTTCCGCGCGCAACGAACGCATCGGTCGGCTTGCGCAACTAAAGCATTTTGCGCAAAAGTGCGCAGCGGTTTTGCGAGGACGACATGCGCGAGATCAAGGCCCTTAAGCGCAAGGAGCGAATCCGAAGGATCGCGACTCTCTTTGGGTCCTGAACTCTCCCCGAAAATTCCAGTCCGTCTAGCCTGGCATCGGCGCGAAGCGGGCCGCCAAGATTGACATCCAGGCGGCACCAAAATCACGCTGATGGTGGAAGCATAGCGGATTTTGCGCGCAAATGGTCGACGCGAAGCGCCCCCTACTCCTTGCATGCCGTATTTCACGCCTTGAAATTGCAAAAGCAAAATTTTGCAGCAATCACGCATCGTGTCACGCTGCATGTCACGCGCCAAGCTGCAAAACATCCGTTACGGTTTGCTCATGTTTCCGGCCAGACACGATTCGTCTGCCGGGAACGGGGGCAATAGAGGGTACGAAATGACAGCAGCACTTCCGATCGACGCAGCATACCAGGATCCCGACTCGCTCAAGGAACTGGCCTCAATCGCTCGGCTCATCACTTATGCACGGCAAAGCGCCAAAAACCTGAATGCGGAATTCCCGGTCTGGTGCCTGGACTTGGCGCTTGGGGCCGTGCTGCAGGAAATGTATGAAAATGGCTTGCCCAATCCCTTGTTCGAAGAGGGAACGGACACGGCAAACGTGGTGGCACACTGAATTAAAGTAATCCCGGCCTTTGCCGGATACGGAATGATGCCGGTATGGCTCAGCAGGCCATGTCGGCATTTTTCTTCGTGAACCAAGATCGTCGGGGACAGCCGACCAAAAGCATGTCGCGCAGAAGCCTGCAGCGGCTTTGCAACAATGACCTCCATAAAATCAAAACCCCACGAAAGAAGCGAATTCAAAAGATCGCGGCGCTTCAGCAGCCACCTTTGCGCGGCTGGACGCCAGCGGTAAAAATCCCGATGCAATGGCGCAAATGGCGCAACCGCGTTTCGCGATCCGGCCAATCCTTCGGACGACCCGGCCTCGAAATCATCGCATCGAAGATCATGCTCATAAGCATGCGCGCTCCGCTTGCCGCATCGGCAATTTCGATCAAGCCGCGCCGCTGCTGCTCGATAAGCCAATCCGCCAGCAACTGCTGTGATTGTCTGGCGCCATAAGTATGTAGCAGCCTGGCGATTTCCGGAGATTGCTGCGACTCACTGATGGCAAGTTGAATGAAGGCGTCCCGTTCGCGCTCCTGATCTTCATCGATGTCGATCATGAATATCAGTTCGAGCGCCTTGTCGAACGGCAAATTCTCGTCTGCAGGCCGCGGCAGGGCCAGCATCGATGCGCGATGCTCGGCGATGATGGCCGCGAAGAGATCGGTCTTGCTCGGAAACAACCTGTAGAGGGTCTGCTTCGAAATCCGGCACCGGGCAGCAACCAGATCCATGGTTGTGCCGCCGTAACCCAGCTCATAGAAGGTTGCGCGCGCCTCCGCGACGATCTCCGCGCGGCGCGCATCGTCGTTCACGGTTTTCGGCCGGCCGCGCGGGCGGCGCTTGGCAACCTGGTCGGCCTTGGCTGCTCGTTCCTTTGTCAGCACACCGTCTTGACCCCAACAGTCGAATACGATTGACATTTGAAGCAGTACAAATATTTTCTGTACGACTTGGTACTATAAATAAGGCAACAGGAAATAGCAACGTGCGAAAGCTCGCCCCTCCCACTTCTGTACCCGCATATCCGGTGATATCAGCCCGCCTTCCGGTTGGCCGCGGCTCGCTGACCGCCGTCGGAATTGTCGCCGCGATGTTGCTGGTGGGCTGCAACCAGCAGAATTCCGCCCAGAGCACTGCTCCCGCCGTCAAGACGGAAGTGAGCGCGATGTCGCTGCATCCGCAATCCGTTGCCATCACCGCCGAACTGCCTGGCCGCACCAGCGCCTACCTCGTCGCCGAAGTGCGGCCGCAGGTTGGCGGCATCATCCGCAGCCGCAACTTCAAGGAGGGCAGCGAGGTCCGGGAAGGCGATGTGCTCTATGAGATCGATCCGTCCTCTTATCAGGCATCGTATGACAGCGCCGCAGCCTCGTTGCAGAAGGCAGAGGGCGCCGTGCCCAGCGCCCAGGCCAAGCTCGACCGCTACAAGGGCCTGAGCGCCCAGAACGCGGTCAGCAAGCAGGATTTCGATGACGCGCAGTCCACGCTCGTCCAGGCACAGGCCGATGTCGCCTCTGCCAAGGCGGCGCTCGAGACCGCACGGATCAATCTCGATTATACCAAGATGAGAGCGCCGATCTCCGGCCGCGTCGATGCCTCCACCGTCACCGTCGGCGCGCTCGTCACTGCCGATCAGACCACGGCGCTGACCACCATTCGCCAGCTCGATCCAATCAATGTCGATGTCACGCAGTCGAGCACCAACCTGCTCGAATTCCGCCGCGCCGTCGCGGACGGCCGGCTGAAAACGAGCGGCGACAACGTTTCCGTGCATCTGACGCTTGAGGACGGCAGCCAATACAAGGAAACCGGCAAACTGGAATTTGCCGAATCCTCCGTTGCGGAAACGGTCGGCACCATCACCGTGCGCGCCGTCTTCCCCAATCCGGATCGCATCCTGCTGCCGGGCATGTATGTGCGCGCCACCATTCAGGAAGGCATTGCCGAAAACAGCTTCCTCGTGCCGCAGCGTGCCGTGACCCGCAACACGAAGGGCGAGCCGATCGCCATGTTCGTGACCGCCGAGGGCAAGGTGCAGCAGCGGGTGTTGAAGGTGGAACGCAGCATCGGCAACAGCTGGCTTGTCAACCAGGGCGTTGCCGATGGCGATCGCGTGATCGTCGAAGGCGTCCAGCGTGTTCGCGACGGTCAGGAAGTCACCGTTTCTCCGGTAACGATTGACGATGCGACCGGCGAAGTGAAGCAGGCTGCCGCCGATAGCAAGCCGTCCGCGGAGCAGGCCGGCCTGGAAAAGACCGATATGAAAGCCGCCTCCGGCGTCCAGAAGTGAGGTTAGACGATGTCTCGTTTTTTCATCGACAGGCCGATCTTCGCCTGGGTGATCGCTATCGTCATCATGCTGGCGGGCACACTTTCGATCTTCACGCTGTCGATTTCGCAATATCCGCAGATCGCCCCGACGACAGTCAGCATCAGCGCCACCTATTCCGGGGCTGACGCCGCAACCGTCGAAAACTCGGTGACCAAGGTCATCGAGCAGGGCATGACCGGCATCGACAATCTCGACTACATGACATCGACCTCGACCTCGACGGGTCAGGCCTCGATCTCGTTGACCTTCACCAACAAGGCCGATCCTGACGTCGCGCAGATGCAGGTGCAGAACAAGCTGCAGCTCGTCACCGCCCAGCTGCCGCAGACCGTTCAAAATACCGGCATCACCGTTTCGAAATCGACCTCGAACTTTCTGATGGTCGTCGGCTTCGTGTCGACGGATGGCAAGCTCAACTCGAACGATCTTGCCGATTACGTCTCCAGCACCCTGAACGACACGCTGAAGCGCATCGAAGGCGTCGGCAATACGCAGATCTTCGGTGCCGGCTATGCCATGCGCATCTGGGTGGATCCGGACAAGCTTGCCAAATATCAGCTGATGGTGAGCGACGTAACGAGCGCAATCCAGGCCCAGAACTCTCAGGTCTCGGCTGGCCAGCTGGGTGCCTTGCCGCAGCGCAAGGGCCAGCAGCTCAATGCGACGGTCACCGCAAAGAGCCGCCTGCAGACGCCGCAGCAGTTCGAAAACATCATCCTGAAAAGCCAGTCCGACGGCTCGCTGGTGCGCATCAACGATGTCGCCACCGTGGAACTCGGAGCAGACAGCTATACGACGTCGACCACCTATAACGGTCATCCCTCCGCCGGTCTCGCGGTGATGCTCGCCTCCGGCGCCAACGCCATCAATACGGCCGAAGCGGTGCGGACAGCCATCGGCAATATGAGCGAGACCCTGCCGCCGAACGTGGAGATCGTCTATCCCTACGATACGACGCCCTTCGTGAAGCTGTCGATCGAGGACGTGGTCAAGACGCTGTTCGAAGCCATCGTGCTCGTCTTCATCGTCATGTTCGTCTTCCTGCAGAACCTGCGCGCCACGCTGATCCCGACGCTCGCCGTCCCGGTCGTCCTGCTCGGCACCTTCGGTGTGCTGGCGATGTTCGGCTATTCCATCAACACATTGACCATGTTCGGCATGGTGCTGGCGATCGGCCTTCTGGTCGACGACGCCATCGTCGTCGTCGAAAATGTCGAGCGCGTGATGGAGGAAGAGGGGTTGTCGCCGCGCGAGGCGACGATCAAGTCGATGCAGGAAATCACCGGCGCGCTGATCGGCATCGCCACGGTCTTGTCGGCCGTGTTCATCCCGATGGCCTTCTTCTCCGGTTCGGTCGGTATCATCTACCGGCAGTTCTCGGTGACGATCGTCTCGGCGATGGTGCTGTCCGTCATCGTCGCTCTTATCCTCACGCCGGCCCTGTGCGCCACCATTCTCAGGCAGCCCAAACATGGTGCGAAGGAAAAGGGCGTGTTCGGCTGGTTCAACCGCAATTTCGAGCGGGGAACGAGAGGTTATCAGCGCGGCGTGCACGGCATGATCCGGCTGAGCATCGTCTTCCTGCTGGTGTTCGTCTTGATCGGCGGCGCGGTAGCCGTCCTGTTCAACCGCCTGCCGAGCTCCTTCCTTCCGGAGGAAGACCAGGGCATTCTGCTGACCGCGATCCAGCTGCCTCCGGGCGCCACGGATTCCCGTACCTGGGCGGTGCTCGACCAGGTGAGAGATTATTATCTCAACAACGAGAAGGACTACGTCGAGGGCGCATTCGCGGTCGCCGGATTCGGATTCAGCGGTCAGGGCCAGAATGTCGGCCTCGTCTTCGTCAGGTTGAAGGATTTCGATCAGCGCAAGACACCGCAGTCGAAGGCACAAGCCATCGCCGGTCGCGCCATGGGAGCCTTTTCCAAGATCAAGGACGGTAGCGTCTTCGCGCTGGCACCGCCGGCAATCCCCGGCTTCGGCAGCTCGAGCGGCTTCGATTTCTTCATCAAGGATATCAATGGCGCTGGCCATGATGCGCTCATAGCAGCCCGCAATCAGCTGCTTGGGGCAGCCGCACAGAACCATAAGCTGCTCGGAACGCGCCCGAACGGCCAGGAAGACACGCCGCAATATTCCGTGAATATCGATCAGGAAAAGGCGAGCGCACTGAACATCGGCCTTTCGGATATCGACACGACGCTATCGACGGCCTGGGGCGGCACCTACGTCAACGACTTCATCGACCGCGGCCGCGTCAAGAAGGTGTATGTCCAGGCCGACAAGGATTTCCGCATGCAGCCCGAAGACCTGGGCCGCTGGTATGTGCGCAATTCCGGCGGCGACATGGTGCCATTCTCCGCTTTCTCGAGCGGCGAATGGACCTACGGTTCACCGCGTCTGGAGCGCTATAACGGCTCGTCCGCGGTCGAAATCCTCGGCTCCGCGGCGCCTGGCGTCTCCTCGGGCGACGCCATGAACGAGATCGACAAGATCATGGCAAGCCTGCCGCCGGGCTTCAGCCACGAATGGACCAGCCTGTCCGCTCAGGAAAAGCTTTCGGGTAACCAGGCAAGCCAGCTCTACGCGATTTCGATCCTGGTCGTCTTCCTGGCGCTTGCCGCCCTTTACGAGAGCTGGTCGATCCCGCTTGCCGTCATGCTGTCGGTCCCGATCGGCATCTTCGGCGCGCTGCTGGCCGCAACCATCTTCGGTCAGTCGAACGACGTCTACTTCAAGGTGGGCCTGCTGACAACAATCGGTCTGGCGGCAAAGAACGCCATCCTGATCGTCGAATTCGCCATCGAGCAGCAGAACCAGGGCAAAAGCCTGATCGACGCAACGCTGGAAGCATCCCGCCAGCGCTTGCGACCGATCCTGATGACCTCGCTTGCCTTCATCCTCGGCGTGCTGCCGCTGGCGGTCGCCAACGGGGCCGGTTCCGGCAGCCAGAACTCGATCGGCATCGGCGTCATGGGCGGCATGATCTCGGCAACCGTGCTCGGCATCTTCTTCATCCCGCTGCTCTTCGTCTCCGTCCGCCGTGTCTTCAAGGGCAATGTTCGGTCGACGGCAGCTCCGGAGGCCACCAACCCTGACGTGGCGCATTAAGGCCTCTCCACTCGCTCTCTCTCGAAAGAGAGCGAGTGGAGATCTCGATCAGGCACCGGATGTGTCGTCTTGAATTACCAAATTTGTTATCAATGATTAATGTGCAATCATTGATGACAGGGTATTTCTATGGCCAGTATGACGATCCGCAACATCGACGATCATTTAAAGACCCGGCTCCGCATTCGCGCCGCCGCACATGGGCGATCGATGGAGGATGAGGCGCGAGACATTCTGCGGGCGGCCTTGTCGGCGGAAGAAAAGCGTCAACCCAATTTGGCCGAGACTATCCGTCGCCGCATGGCTGCAAGTGGTGGGGTCGTGCTGGATTATGGCTCCACGTGAACCAATCCGGCCGGTCGATATCGATCCATGATCGTTCTCGACACAAATGTCATTTCTGACCTATTGGCACCGTCACCATCGCCCATGGTTGAAGCGAGGCTCGCCGCCCAGCCTCCTCTCGCCGTCTTTACGACGGCAACGACGCAGGCGGAAATCCTTTACAGTCTCCGGCTGTTGCCTGCGGGCCGACGCCGAAGCGAATTGGAAGCTGCTATTCTCCCCATATTCGAAGAGGATTTCGCCGGAAGAGTTCTTCCCTTCGATAGCGAAGCCGCGGGAGCTTATTCCTTCATTGCAACATCGCGGCGTCGGGCCGGCAAGCCGATCAGCCAATTCGATGCTCAGATCGCCGCAATTGTAGCGTCGCGAAGAGCAAGCCGTGCCACCCGCAATGTGTCCGATTTCCTGGATACCGGAATAACTATCGTCGATCCGTGGGACTATAAGGGCTGATCCGGTCCATCCATGCACCTGGAGCCGGATGATTTTAGGTCGAGTCGACCTAAGACCTGTCGTCCGAAATCCCATGACGCTTTTCGGCATCACGCTCTAACCCCTCAAGTTGATTGCGGCGATATTGGCGGTGCCGAAGCTTGCGCCTTCGGCGACCATTTCGCATGCAGCTTGGCAAGCATCAGATAGATGATCGGCGTGGTATAGAGCGTCAGCACCTGCGACACGACGAGGCCGCCGACGATGGTGATCCCGAGCGGGCGTCGCAGCTCCGAACCGGGGCCGGTGGCGATGATCAGCGGGATGGCGCCCATCAATGCTGCCAGCGTCGTCATCAGGATCGGCCGGAAACGCTTCAGGCATGCCTGATAGATAGCCTCTTCCGAAGACAGGCCGAGTATGCGCTCGCCCTGCAGCGCGAAGTCCACCATCATGATGCCGTTCTTCTTGACGATGCCGATCAGCAGGATGATGCCGATGAAGGCGATGATCGTCAGCTCGGTACCGCTGATCGCAAGCGCCAGCAGCGCGCCGAGGCCGGCGGACGGCAGCGTCGAGATGATCGTCAGCGGATGCGCCAGGCTCTCATAGAGGATGCCGAGGACGATATAGACCGTCAGCAGTGCCGCCAGCAGCAAGAGCGGCTGGCTGCCGGAAGATTGGGTGACGCTCGCCGCATCGCCGGCGAAATCCGCATGCAGCGTGTCGGGCAGGTGCATGTCCAGCACCGCCTTCTGGATGGCATCGTTGGCGACCTGCAGCGGCGTGTTGAGCGCCAGATTGTAGGAGATGGTGACGGAGGGATATTGACCCTGGTGATTGACCACCAGCGGCGCCAGCGTGCGGTCGATCGACGCCACTGCGCTCAACGGCACCTGCGTACCGCCGGAGGCGGGCACGTAGAGCTTCGAAATGTCATGCGGATCGAGCGCATAGTTCGGGTCCGCCTCCAGCACGACGCGATACTGGTTGCGCTGCGTGTAGATCGTCGAGATCTGCCGCTGCGCGAAGGCATTGTTGAGCGCGGAATCGATAGACTGGATGTTGACGCCGAGCTGGGAAGCGAGACTGCGGTCGATATTGACCGTCGCCTGCAGGCCGTTGGGCTGCCTGTCGGTCGCGACATCGGTCAATCCCGGCAGGGCCTGCATCCGCTCCAGCACCTTGGGCGCCCATTCCACCAACTCGTCGTAATTCGCGCCCCAGAGCGTGAACTGATACTGCGATTGGGACTGCCGCGCGCCGGCGCGGATATCGCCCGGCGAAAACAGGAAAGTGCTGAGGCCGGGAACAGCCATCAGCTGCTTGCGCAGCCTGTCTATGACCTCGGCCGTTGGCGCACGCTCCGGTTCCGGCTTCAGCGAGATGAAAAGCTGGCCGCGATTGATGGAGCTGGAAAAGCCGCCACCGCCGACGGAAGAGCCAATACCGGAAACGGCGGGATCCTTCGAAGCGATATCCGCCGCCTGTTGCTGCAGCTTGACCATGGCGGGATAGGAAATATCGGTCGCAGCCTGCGTACCGCCTTGGATGAAACCCGTGTCATCCTGCGGAATGAAGCCCTTCGGAACCTTGACGTAGAGATAGCCCGACATGACCACGCAAGCGATGATGACGACCACGGAAAGGAAACGGTGGTGCAGCACCGCCCGCAGCGTCCGGCCATAAAAGCCGGTAATCGCACCCAGCGTGCCCTCGACGATGCGGCCGAACAGGCCAGGCCGGGCATCGATATCGTGCTGGCGCAGGCGATGGCCGCAGATCATCGGCGTCAGCGTCAGGGACACGAGCGTCGAAACGACGATGGTAAAGCCGAGCGTCAGCGAGAAGGTCTGGAAGAAGCGGCCGACGATGCCGCCCATGAAAAATAGTGGAATGAAGGCGGCAAGCAACGACAGGCTGATCGAGATGACGGTAAAGCCGATCTGCTTGGCGCCTTCGAGCGCTGCCCGCATCGGCTTCATGCCCGTTTCCAGATTGGCATAGATATTCTCGATCATGACAATGGCATCGTCGACGACGAAGCCGACGGATACGGCAAGCGCCATCAGCGAGAGATTGTCGATCGACAGCCCGAAGAGCCACATCGCGGCAAAAGTGCCGGCGAGCGATAGCGGCACAGTGACGCCGGCAGCGACTGTGGGGGTAGTGCGCCGCAGGAACACGAAGACGACGGCCATGACCAGACAAATGGTGGCAAGCAGCGTCCACTGCATGTCGTTGACGCTGGCATGGATCGTGGTGGTGCGATCGGAAAGGATCGAGATATTCACACCGGCAGGAATGAGCCGCTGCAGTTCGGGGATCAGCTGCTTGACGCCATCGACGGTGGCGATGACGTTCGCATCCGCCTGCTTGGTGATGTTGAGCAGCACGGCTGGCTTGCCGTCATACCAGGCATCCGAGCGGCTGTTGCGCACCCCAGGCTCGACAGTGGCGATGTCGGAGAGGCGAGCGGCGGTGCCATCCCCGCTCTGTACGATGATCCGTCCGTAGGCTTCCGGCGTCTTCAACTGGCTGTTGACGGCAACGGAGAAAGCGCCACCGGCACCGTCGATCGAACCGAAAGGCCCGAGCACGTTGGCGTTGACGATCGCCGTGCGAACGGCATCGAGCGACAGGCCCATCGCAGAAAGCCGGTCCGGATCCAGCCGGACGCGGATGGCGGGCTGGTCGGCGCCGCTCACGGTCACCCCGCCGACGCCATCGACCTGCGAGATGCGCTGCACCACAACTGTATCCGCCGCATCATAAATAGCGCTCGGAGAGACATTGTCTGAGGTCAGCGCCAGAATAAGAACCGGGGCCGCCGCCGGGTTGATCTTGCGGAAGGACGGGAGAGTGGGCAGATCGCCGGGCAGGTCCGTCGCAGCCGCGTTCAACGCCGCCTGCACATCCTGCGCCGCACCATCGACGCTACGCGAGAGATCGAACTGGACGATGATCGTGCTCGAGCCGAGCGAGCTGACGGACGTCAATTGCGTAACGCCGGCAATGGTCCCGAGATGACGCTCCAGTGGGGCGGCCACGCTCGCCGCCATACTGGCCGGATCGGCCCCTGGGCGGCTTGAGGAAACGACGATTGTCGGCAGATCGACGGTCGGCAGGCTCGCGACCGGCAGAAAGCGATAGGCAACGATGCCGAGGATCATCAGCCCGATCGCCAGAAGCGTCGTCCCGACAGGGCGTTTGATAAACGGCTCGGAGATGTTCATCTCTCGCCACCCGCCAGTTCTTTCATCTCGGCGCTCGGCATGCCACTAGTGCGGCCGACGATCTTGGCGCGCAGGCGCTCGAAGGCGAGATAGATCACCGGCGTCGTATAGAGCGTCAGGAGCTGTGACAACACGAGACCGCCGATGATGGTGATCCCAAGCGGAATGCGCAGCTCCGCCCCCGTGCCCTGGGCGAGTGCCAGCGGCAGCGCGCCGAAGAGTGCCGCGAGCGTGGTCATCATGATCGGCCGGAAACGCAGGATCGAGGCTTTCAGAATGGCCTCGCGCGGCTCCAGGCCTTCCTTGCGCTCCGCCTCCAACGCGAAGTCGATCATCATGATCGCGTTCTTCTTGACGATACCCATCAGGAGCACGATGCCGATGAGCGCGATAATCGACAGATCCTGCCCGAACAGCATCAGCGCCAGCAGCGCGCCGACACCGGCCGAAGGCAGCGTCGACAGGATCGTCACCGGATGCACGGCGCTCTCATAGAGCAGGCCGAGCACGATATAGATCGTCACGACCGCCGCCAGGATCAGCCAGGGTTCACCCGCAAGCGAGGATGCAAATTCTTCGGCATCGCCCGAATATTTGCGCTGGATATTATCGGGCATCTCGATATCTCGCTCCGCCACCTTGATCTCGGCGACGGCATCGCTGAGCGACGCCCCCTTGGCGAGATCGAAGCTGAGCGTCACAGCCGGGAACTGCTCATCATGGCTGATGACCAGTGGCGCGGTCGTGAAACTCGCCGTCGTGAAGGCGTTGAGCGGCACCTGCGTGTCGCTGGCGCCGGCGACATAGAGTTTGTCGAGAGATTTCGGATCCGACTGAAATAGCGGTGCCGCCTCCAGGATGACGCGATACTGGTTGGCCTGGCCGTAGATCGTCGCGATCTGCCGCTGGCCGAATGCATCATTCAAAGTATCGCTGACAGCCTGCATCGATACACCGAGCCGCGAAGCAGTCTCGCGATTGACATCGACGAAGATACGCCCGCCGCCCATCTCCACTTCGGAGGCGACATCCGTCAGCTTCGGGCTTTCCTGCAGCCGCTGGACAAGCTTCTGCGCCCAGTCGACCACCGTATTCGTGTCCGTGCCCGTAAGGGTATATTGGTAGGGCGCACGGCTGGCCCTGGTGCTGATCGAGATGTCGCGCACGCTCTGGAAGGTGACGTGGATGCCGGGCAAGCCCGTCACCTCGCCGCGCATCCTCTCGATGATATTATCGGCGGACGCGTTACGCTCACTCCGCGGCTTCAGCACGAGACTGAGATTGCCGGTGTTGAGCGTCAGATTGCTCGCGCTGGCGCCTATGACGGCAACGACGCCAGCAACATCCGGATCCTTGCGCAGCCGGTCGGTCACATCAGCCTGGATCTGCTTCATGGTTTCGAAGGAGGTCGTCGGCTCGGCTTCGACGACGGCGGTGATGAGGCCCGTGTCCTGCGCCGGCAGAAAGCCCTTGGGGATGACGACATAAAGCGCGATCGTCGCAGCCAGCGTCACCACCGTCATCAGCAGCATGAGAGGGCTGCGATCCACCGCCCAGACAAGGCTGCGCCGATAGCCTTCAACCATCCAGTCGGTGAAACGGTCGGCACCGGCCAGAAAGCCGCCCTGATGCTCTTTTGGCTTGCGCAGGATGCGCGCGCACATCATCGGCGTGAGCGTCAGCGAGACCACGGCCGATACGACGACGGCAATGGTGAGCGTCAGCGCGAATTCGCGGAACATGCGCCCGACGATGCCAGTCATGAACAGCAGTGGAATGAAGACCGCAACCAGCGAGACGGTCAGCGAAATGATCGTGAAGCCGATTTCGCCGGCACCCTTCAGCGCCGCCTGCATCGGATTTTCGCCCTCTTCGATATGGCGCGCGATGTTCTCGATCATCACGATGGCGTCGTCGACGACGAAGCCGGTGCCGATGGTCAGTGCCATCAGCGAGAGATTGTCGAGACTGAAGCCGGCGAACCACATGACGCCGAAAGTGGCAATCAGCGACAGCGGCAGCGCGACGCCGGCAATGAAGGTCGCCGTCATCGTCCGCAGGAAGAGCAGGACGACGAGGATGACGAGACCGATACTGATGACCAGCGTCCATTGCACATCATGGATCGAAGCGCGGATGGTCTCGGTGCGATCATTGACGATATCAAGGGAGACGCCGGCCGGCATCGCCTGCTTCAGCTTCGGGATCTGCTTCAGCACATTCTCGACCGTCTGGATAACGTTGGCGCCCGGCTGGCGCATGATATCGAGAATGACGGCGGGCTGGCCCTGATACCAGGCGCCGACACGGTTGTTTTCCAGTCCTTCGACGACGGTTGCGACGTCCTTCAATTGCACCGGCGCGCTGTTGCGGTAGGCAACGATGACCGATTTATAGACGTTCGGATCGACGATCTGGTCGTTGGCGGCAAGCGTGAAGCTTTGCTGCGTGCCGTCGAGCGAACCCTTCGCACCGGCAACGCTGGCATTGGTGATCGCCGTACGGATGTCCTCCAGGGCAAGTCCATAGGAGGCAAGACGCGGCAGATCCGCCTGGATGCGGATGGCAGGCTTGACGCCACCCTGGATATTGACGTCGCCGACCCCCGACACTTCGCTCAGGCGCTGCGCCATCATGGTATCGGCAAAATCGCTGAGCTCGCGGATCGAATAGCTGTTGGAGCGCAGAGCCAGTGTCACGATCGGCGTATCGGCGGGGTTCACCTTCGAATAGGTCGGCGGATAGGGAAGCGTGCGCGGCAAGGTCGATCCGGCGGCATTGATGGCCGCCTGAACATCCTGCGCCGCGCCATCGATATCGCGGCCGAGATCGAACTGGAGCGTGATCTGGCTGATGCCAAAGGCGCTCGACGAGGTCATCGAAGCCAGCGACGGGATTTGGCCGAGCGGCCGCTCCAGCGGCGCCGTCACAAGCGCCGCCATCGTATCGGGATCGGCACCTGGAAGCTGCGTCGTCACCTGTATCGTCGGAAAATCCACTTGCGGTAAGGGCGCGACCGGCAGGAAGAGAAAGCCGAGAATGCCGCCCAACAGCACCGCCACCCCGAGGAGCGAGGTGGCGATCGGTCGGGAGATGAAGAGCGACGAGACGTTCATTGTTGCTGCGTCGGCGTAGCGGAGGAATTGTTGGAGGCCGAGCCGCCGCCCGTATCCGCACCCTGTTCGCCAGCGGCGCCAGGCTGACCATCCTGGCCGCGATGGCCATTATTACCGCCGGCACCGCCCTGCCCACCTTGACCACCCTGGCCATTGTGGCGGCGATGCGGACGTTCGCCCGCGTTTGCGGTGCCTGGAGCAGCATTCTGTTGGTCGTTCTCTGCAACAGGCTGCCCGCTATTGTCGGTTGACGGAGCAGCCGGCGACGCCTGATCCGGATTGGCCGAAATCTGCACCTTCGACCCATTCTGAAGCCGCGCGAAACCGGTCGTCACCACCTTGTCGCCGCGCGTCACGCCATCGGCGATGACCGCAAGCGTATCGTCCTGCTGGCGCACTTTCACCGGCTTCATCGCAACAGTCTGATCCTGGCCGATGATATAGACGAAGGTTCCGTTCGGTCCGCGCTGCACGGCGCCGCTCGGAATGACGGTAACGCCCTTCAGCGTCTCCACAAGCAGGCGGGCATTGACGAAGGCACCGGGCCACAACGCCAGCTTGTCGTTGGGGAAATTCGCCTTCAGCTTGACCGTGCCGGTGGTGGGATCGACCTGATTGTCGACCACTCCAAGCGAACCATTGTCGACTACCGTCTCGCCATCGTTGCCCAAAGCCTGAACGGAAAGCGTTCCGGCCGCACTGGCCGCATTGACGCGGGCAAGCTGTTGCTGCGGAATGGAAAACAGCACGGAGATCGGCTTGATCTGCGAGAGCGTTACGATGCCGGTCGCATCGGACGAACTGACGAGATTGCCGACATCGACGTTGCGGATGCCGGTGCGCCCATCGAAGGCTGCCCTGATCGTCGTATAATCGAGCGTTGCTTGCGCACTCTCGATAGCAGCCACATCCGCCTGGACCTGTGCGGTATATTGGGCCACCAGCGAAGTCTGCGTATCGACCTGTTGCTGCGTACCGGATGCGCTCTTCACCATCATCTGGTAGCGGGCTAGATCGCGCTGCGCACCCGCGAGCAAAGCTTCGTCCTGCGCCTTCTTGGCGATTGCCTGATCGAGCTGTGCCTTATAGACGGAATCGTCGATGCGGGCGATGACGTCGCCCTTCTTGATGTCCTGGCCCTCGACGAAATTGATTTCGACAATTCGTCCGCTGACCTGCGGGCGCACTGTCACTGTATTCAGCGCCTTCACCGACCCAACGCCGTTGATGTAGACGGGGACATCGGCGGTCGTCGCATCGGCAGCAAGTACGGGAACCGGTCCGCCGAACTGCGACATGCCGCGCCGTCTGCCGCTGCCGCCGCCCTGCCCCTGGCCGCCGCGGCGCTCACCCTGGGCTTGCTCGCCTGGCGCAGCCGCGCTCTGATAGCCGAGCAGCTTCTCTGCCGGCCCAAGCCAACGATCGCGGATCGCATAGGCGCCGTACCCAACCACGCCAATCACAGCCAACCACACGACGACCCGAAACGTCCGAGCCATTCACGCACCTTCCTTCAAAGCTCGGGGTGATCGACGATCCCCCGATATTCATGGCGCGACCTTAGCTTGCATCGCGCCGCTTAGGAATTTGGTATGGCCATTAAATTTTGTCCATTTTAGCGCCACTTAGCGTAACAAACTGTAACATTGGACGAAAAACTAGGGTTGTGGTTGCAAGGTGGATGCATCTACCCGCACAAGCCGCTGCAGCGCCTCAAAGCACGCCCCAGCCACGGTAGCGACCACGGCCTGTCATCTCGCGCAGGCCGAGTTCGGCCACCAGATTGAGCGCACCTCTGGAGGTGACGCCGACATGACGCGCGATCATCTTCGCCGAAACGATGGGCCGCGACAGCACGATATCGATGACTTCGGGCAAGCTGCTGTTGGACCGCCGATCCTTGAGCCGGAGCTCCATCTGCAGCCGGGCAAGCGAAAGGCGATCGAGCTCCTTCAGACCTGAATCGGCCGAAAGTGCCATGGCTTCGAGAAAGGCTGTCAGCCGCGTGGTGCGATCCGGCGCACGCCGGCGGTCGTGACGGACGGCTTTCAGGCCGACATTCAGGCAAAAGAGATGGGATGTGACCTTGCCCCGGCTGCGCAGATAGGCGCTGACCAGCAAGCCGCCGAGCCAATGCTGCCGCCGCAGTGGCTCTATTCGCTCCCAGGCATCGAAAAGCACCGCCGCGCCGAGAGCGGGCGGCAGCAGATCCGCCTCGCGAATGACAGCGCGCCAGCTCTCCAGCCGTTCATCCTCATCCCAATCCTCATCACGGATGAGTGCAAGGGGATCGTCAACGTCAACGGTCGGCTGCCGAGCTTCCGGAACGCCGCCATTCAGGATCTTGTCGGATCGGGCGAGGATCGCGTCGATCTCGGCGAAATCAACGCCGAAATCGTCTTCCCCATCCACCGGCTCGTCCGGCTCCATGGCCGGGGCAGGCGTCGAACGCGGCGCAATGATGTCTTCGGTTTCGCCGACGTCACCGCGCAGGACGGCAAGACCCGCCGCCTCCAGGCCCCAGGAAGGATCGGCGGTCCAAAGGCGGCGCCTGCTACGCAGCACCGCATGGGCGATGGTCAACTCGTGCGTCGGTGTGCGCGTATCCATGCGCGCATCATGCAGGACGAGATCCTCCACATGCACGAG
The DNA here is from genome assembly GCF_009176305.1 of Martinezella dioscoreae. Taxonomy (GTDB): domain Bacteria; phylum Pseudomonadota; class Alphaproteobacteria; order Rhizobiales; family Rhizobiaceae; genus Rhizobium; species Rhizobium dioscoreae. The sequence goes on from NZ_BLAJ01000007.1 coordinate 29,517, forward strand.
TTCGCCGCCGACCCAGAGCGCACCAGCGGCATCGAAAAAGTGCCCCCGCTCGCGAAAACCATCCGCCACCGCATGCCTCAAGACACGCTCATCCAGCCGCGCCAACATATCCTCCGCCTTGACGATGGCAGGCAGAAGCGTGGCAAGTTGCAGCGTGGTCAGATCATATCGCATTGGAATCACATCATTGCATCGATCTAACGGAACTTATCATCGCCGTCCGCGGCGAGATAGGAAGGCAACCCTGTGAACTGTGGATGGCAATTACTATTTTCCGTCTTGACCTTCCAGCGATGGGAAGGTTCATAAGGCTTTCCGACGCCCTTTCGGGCAAAGGAGTAAGACATGGCACAGCACAACGAGCACGATCACGGCCATCATGGCCACGGTCATCACCATCATCATGATGCCGACATTCAGGATGTGGTGATCCGCGATCCCGTCTGCGGCATGACCGTCGATCCCGATGCTGGCAAGCCATCGCTGGATTATCGCGGCCGTACTTTCCACTTCTGCAGTGACGGCTGCCGTACAAAGTTCCAGGCTGCACCGGAAAACTACCTCACGGCGAAAGACCCGGTCTGCGGCATGCCGGTGGACCGTGCCACCGCCCGCCACTTCCTAAAGCACGAGGGCGAAAAATTCTATTTCTGCTCGGCCAGTTGCAAGGCAAAGTTCGAGGCAAATCCAGCCTCCTATCTCGACGGTAACAAACCGGCGCCAAAGCCGGTGCCGAAGGGCACGCTCTATACCTGCCCGATGCACCCCGAGGTCATCAGCGACCATCCCGGCGACTGCCCGAAATGCGGCATGGCGCTGGAGCCGATGGGTGTTCCCGCCGCCGATCACGGCCCGAACCCGGAGCTTGCCGATTTCACTCGCCGGTTCTGGATCAGCGCTGCCCTATCACTGCCGCTGCTTGTTATCAGCATGGGTCCGATGATCGGCTTGCCCATTCGCGACTGGATCGGCGAACCTCTTGCCACATGGGTCGAACTTCTGCTCGCGACGCCGGTCGTGCTTTGGGCGGCGCTGCCCTTCTTCCGCCGCGCCTGGAATTCGCTCGTCAATCGCAGCCCCAATATGTGGACGCTGATCGGTCTCGGCGTCGGCACCGCCTATCTCTATAGCGTCATCGCCACGCTCGCCCCCGGCCTGTTTCCCATGAGCTTCCGAGGCCATGGTGAGAGCGTCCCCGTCTATTTCGAGGCGGCTTCCGTCATCGTCGCATTGGTCTTCGTCGGCCAGGTACTCGAGCTGAAGGCCCGCGAACGCACCGGCTCGGCCATTCGCGCGCTTCTCGATCTCGCCCCGAAAACAGCACGGCGCATCGGCGCCGATGGCAGCGAAACCGATGTGCCTGTCGACGAAATCCAGGCCGGCGACCGGCTACGCGTGCGCCCAGGCGAGCGCGTCCCTGTGGATGGCTCCGTCATCGAAGGGCAATCAACTGTCGACGAATCGATGATTACGGGCGAACCTCTGCCAGTCGAAAAGGCCAAGGGCGACGCCGTGACCGGCGGCACCATCAACAGGAACGGCGGACTCATCATGCAAGCCGAAAAGGTCGGCGCCGAGACCACCCTCTCGCGCATCGTCGAGCTTGTCGCCAAGGCGCAGCGCTCGCGCGCGCCAATCCAGACGATGGTCGATCGCGTCTCCGCCGTTTTCGTGCCGGCTGTGGTCGCGGCCGCCATTATCGCCTTCGCCGTCTGGGCCTTTGTCGGGCCGGAGCCGAGGCTGGCGCATGCGCTGCTTGCCGCCGTCGCCGTGCTGATCATCGCCTGCCCCTGTGCGCTGGGGCTGGCAACGCCTATGTCGATCATGATCGCCACGGGCCGAGGCGCACATGAGGGCGTACTGGTGCGCGATGCCGAGGCGCTGGAACGCTTCGCCAAGGTGGACACGCTGATCGTCGACAAGACAGGCACGCTGACCGAGGGCAAGCCGAATCTGACCGACATCGTCCCCGCGACAGGCACAGACGAGGCCCGCCTGCTCTCGCTTGCTGCCAGCCTGGAGCGCGGCTCAGAACACCCGCTTGCCGAAGCGATCGTCGCCGGCGCCGAGGAGCGCAAGGCGCGATTCGTCGAGATCTCCGGCTTTGCGGCGGTGACAGGCAAAGGCGTCGAGGGCCACACCGGCGAAGCCGCGATCGCCCTCGGCAACGCGGCGATGATGTCCGATCTTGGCGTCTCGATCGAGGCCTTGAAGGCCGAGACGGAGCGCTTGCGCGGCGAAGGCAAGACCGTCATGTTCGTCGCCGTCGACAGGAAGCTTGCCGGCCTCGTCGCCGTCGCCGACCGGATCAAGCCGACCACTGCCGCCGCCATCAAGGCGCTGCATGAGAGCGGCTTGACCATCGTCATGGCAACCGGCGACAACGGCAAGACCGCCGCTGCCGTCGCGAAGCAGCTCGGCATCGACGAAGTACGCGCCGACATGCTGCCGGAAGGCAAGAAGGCACTGATCGACGAACTACGCGCCAAAGGCCGCATCGTTGCCATGGCCGGCGACGGCGTCAACGACGCTCCCGCGCTTGCATCAGCCGATGTTGGCATCGCCATGGGCACGGGCGCCGACGTCGCCATGGAAAGCGCCGGCATCACGCTGGTGAAGGGCGATCTCAACGGCATCGTGCGGGCGCGCCACCTCTCGGAAGCGACCATCCGCAACATCAAGCAGAACCTTGCCTTCGCCTTTGGCTACAATGCGCTCGGCGTGCCGCTCGCAGCCGGCGTGCTCTATCCGGTCTTCGGCCTGCTTCTGTCGCCGATGATCGCTGCAGCGGCGATGAGCCTGTCCTCGGTCTCGGTAATCGCCAACGCACTCCGGCTGCGGTTGGTGAAATGAGGACATCGACCGCGTTTGTTCGCCTTCTCCGCACCCACGCGGCCCCTCACCCCTGCCCTCTCCCCGCCAGCGGGGAGAGGGGGCTTTGATCTAATAGCCTACGATCTGCCTGCAAATTCGCCGTCTGGCGCGGTCGTCCCTTCTCCCCGCCAAGCGGGGAGAAGGCTAGGATGAGGGGCATACTCGCAGGCGCGGCATCGGCAGATGCACCTGACTTGCCCGAATTCGCTTACCCAACCCGCTCCACAGCAATCGCCGTTGCCTCGCCGCCGCCGATGCAAAGGGCTGCGACGCCCTTCCTTGCACCCTGACGCTCGAGCGCATGCAGCAGCGTCACGATCAGCCGCGCACCGGTGGCACCGATGGGATGGCCGAGCGCGCAGGCGCCACCGTTGACATTGAGACGATCGCGAGCAATGCCGAGCTCCTTGGCAGCTGCCATGGCGACAACGGCGAAGGCCTCGTTGATCTCGAAGAGATCGACATCGCCGATCTTCCATCCGGTCTTATCGAGCAGCTTGCGGATCGCCGGGATCGGCGCGGTGGTGTACCAGGCCGGCTCCTGGGAATGCGTCGCATGCGCCTTGATCTCGGCAAGAATGGGCAATCCCTCGCGCTCGGCAACCGAGCGGCGTGTCAGGATAAGCGCGGCCGCACCATCGGCATTGGCTGAGGCGCTGGCCGCCGTAATCGTGCCATCCTTGCGGAAGGCGGGCTTCAGTGTCGGGATTTTTTCCGGCGAGACCTTTTGCGGATGCTCGTCCTTGGCAATGGTAATGGGGCCGCCCTTCGCCATGATGGAAACCGGGGTGATTTCGGCTTCGAAGGCGCCGTTCTCCGTTGCGGCACGGGCGCGCGATAAGGTCTCGACCGCATAGGCATCCTGATCGTCGCGGCTGAACTGATAGGCCTCAACCGCCAGTTCGCCGAAATCGCCCATGGAACGGCCCTTCTCGTAGGCGTCCTCGAGCCCGTCGAGCATCATGTGATCGAAGATGCGGTCATGGCCCATGCGATAGCCGCCGCGAGCCTTGGCCAGCAGATACGGCGCATTCGACATGGATTCCATGCCGCCGGCAACGGCGATCGAGGCCGAACCAGCGAGAAGTAGGTCATGCGCCAGCATGGTGGCCTTCATGCCGGAACCGCAGACCTTGTTGATCGTGGTGGCGCCGACGGCATTCGGCAGGCCGGCCCCGCGCGCAGCCTGTCGGGCCGGCGCCTGTCCCTGCCCCGCAGGCAGGACGCAGCCAAACAGAACTTCATCCACTTTCTCCGCCGAAAGACCGGCACGCGTCAGCGCCGCGCGGATGACATGCGCGCCAAGCTCGTGCGCCTGCAAGGGCGAGAGATCTCCCTGGAAACGGCCCAGCGGCGTGCGGGTAGCGGAAACGATGACGATGGGATCGGTAGCGGACATGACATCTCCTCACGGACAGCAAACCATATCTTCGGACCATTCCTATCACGTTAGATGATGATCGTCATCTAAATATCGCAGAAAATAGGATACAGCCAACGGCGCACATGATTGCCTTCCTCGCGCAGAGAGCTTAAGGATATCCGTAGAATTTAAAGGGATATTCCATGCCGCTTTACATCAAGGACGATGCCATTGATCGATTGGCGCGGCGCTATCAGGCGCTGACCAAGGCCACGACCAAGACGGAAGCCGTGCGGCTTGCCTTGCAGAAGGCGCTGGATGAGGAGCTGACCAAGCCGGCGCTTGCCGACGTCGCGGTCACTTTCTGCCGCAATCTCAAACAGAAGGCCATCGCCAAAAGCGAAAGCGCCGGCATAGCGGAAGAGATTTGATGTTTATCGACGCTTCAGTGCTGTCGGCGATGATGACCGACGAGGAGGAGGCGCGTGCCTTCGCCATCCGCATGCAGCCGGCAACAGCGCGAATGACTTCGCCGCTTGTCGCGGCGAATGCCGCAATCCTTGTCTCCGATACTTTGGGATTGTCGCCGACCGAGGCCGGCGAAGCTGTCCGCACGTTTCTGCAGCTTATGAACGTTCAGCTGCTTGCTGTGCCGCCCCGCGCCGCCACCTTGGCGACGGAAGCCTACGAGCGCTATGGCCAAGGCGACCATATGGCGCGCCTCAGCCTTGACGATTGCATGACCTATGCCTGCGCTCGCTATTATCGCCAGCCGCTATTGTCGAAAAGCGACCGGTTCAAGCAGACGGATATCGAGCTGGCTTAAGACCAGCTCGAGCCATCACGCCGTTACGGGCAAAGCGAAGCGGAGCCTGCACTATAGGTGCTCGAACGAGCGCCGACGGAGTTAGGGGCAGCAGCGCATTGCAGGCGGGAAATGGAGTCGCCGGCGCGGATCGGACCTGTCACCGACGGATCGGTGTTGATGGTGCCGTCCGGGAGAATTGCGTCCTTGGAATGGTCGACATTGCCAACATCGGCCTGGAACGCCTCGACATTGACGCGCTTGGGATGATGCTTGTGAGCCTGCTCCGCCATGGCGGCGCTGGACATGCCGAGGACGAGAGCGGAGATGGCGAGGGTTCTGAGCAGCATGGGACTGCCTCCTGTGGGAGTTGACGCGGATTGCATATGGGAACTGGCAGCCCACATTACAGCGGCTTGCCTGTCAATATCGTTAAGAATTTGAAGGTTTTGATCAGGTCTTCACTTTATGGCGGGATACCTCTGCACCGGCATCGTGCGGCAGGCTGATAAAACGCAATGCGGAGATGCCACCGATAAGGCCAACGATGAGGAAAGCCCAGCGAAAATCGACAAGCGAAAGCGTTTCCCCACCATGAATCGTGCGCGAGAGATTGAGAACCGCAGCAGCGACGGCAACGCCAAGCAGCAGTGAAACCTGCTGCAGCATGCTCGACAATGTGGAGGCGGAGCTGCGCTGCGCGGCATGGATATCGGCAAACCCCAGCGTATTCAGCGCCGTGAAATTCATCGACCGCGAAAGCCCGGCGATGAATAGCAGACAATATATCAATAACTCCGGCGTCGACGGAGACAGAAACGCGCATCCGGCAATGCTGGCCGACGAGATCAGACCGTTGACCACGAGCACGTTGCGGAAGCCGAAGATTCTCAACATCTGCGTGGTGATCGCCTTCATGCCGAGATTGCCGGCGAAATAGAAGAGCAGATAGGTGCCGGCATCGATCGCCGTGCGCCCGAAGCCGACCTGGAAGAGCAGCGGGATCAGGAACGGCGTGGCGTTGATCGCCACACGGCTCGCCGTGCCGGCCGAAAGCGTCGACATGGCGAAGGTCTGCACCTTGAAGGCGGAGAGATCGAGCAAGGGCGCATCAACCGTCATAAAATGCCGGGTGGCGATGATGGAAAACACCACGCCTGCAGCGATCAACCCTATGCTGGGCGCCAGCCCCGTCGTGCCCTGCACCACGAATTCAAGGCCGGCAAGCAAGAATGTCAGCCCTGCCGCCGATTGCAGGAAGCCGACGAAATCGAGGCGGGCGACCTTTTCCTCCCGCTGATCCGGCACGAAGCGCAGGACGAGACCCAGACCGATAATGCCGATGGGGATATTGATCAGGAAGTTCCAATGCCAGCTGAGATAGGTGGTGATGAAGCTGCCGAGGACGGGGCCGATGACAGGCGCCGTCAGCGCCGGCCAGGTGATCATCGACATCGCATGCACCAGATCGGACTTGCGCGCGTTTTTCAGCACGATGATGCGGCCGACCGGCGTCATCAGCGCGCTGCCGACACCCTGCACGGCGCGGGCAATGATGAACTCGGTCAAATTCCCCGAAAGACCGCAGAACAGCGATGCCACGGTGAAGATGGTGATTGACGCCAGGAACACCCGCCGTGCACCATAGCGATCGCCGGCCCAGCCGGCCAGCGGCACGAAGGCGGCCATGGTGAGAAGATAGACCGTGATGCCGATGCTCATCGACACCGGCTCGACTCCAAAAGTTGTCGCCATCTGCGGCAGCGAGGTGGTGACAATGGTGCCGTCCAGGATCTGCATGAAGAAGGAGACGGCGACGACGAAGGCGATGATGCGGGACTGCCGGCCGAAACTTGCTTCGGAAGGCTCTTCTATGGTCCTGGCAACGGTCATGAGATGAAATTTCGGATATTGGCGTTCAAGGAAGCCGAGTACTCCCGGCAACAATCATACGATCATTGAATACGCCCATCATGGCGGCTTGCAAAGCCACAAACCCAGACGTCGCCATCAAAAATTGCCACGGTGACATAAGAACCGCGATTCGGGAGGGCCAGTGCAGGGTACTCACCCGCAAAGCGCCGAGAGCGTCAATCGTCCGAGTAACGCTGCTCCCGCCAGGGATCGCCATACATGTGATAGCCGTTCTTCTCCCAGAAGCCGGCCCTGTCGGCACCGATGAGCTCGATGCGGTTCAGCCACTTGGCGCTCTTCCAGAAGTAAAGATGCGGCACGACGAGACGCATCGGGCCGCCATGCTCGCCGGTCAGCGGCTGGCCCTCCCAGGCGGTGGCCAGAATCGCATCCTCAGCCGCGAAATCCGCAAGCGGCAGATTAGTAGTATAGCCGTCATAGCTCGTCAGCAGCACATGCTGCGCCTCCGCCGTCGGCATGGCGAGATCGAGGAGATCGCGTGTAGAAACCCCTTCCCAGCGATTGTCGTAGCGTGACCAGGTCGTCACGCAGTGGATATCGCTGACACGGGTGCTTTGCTCTATCGCCTGGAAAGCGGCCCAATCGAGGCTGAGTCGATTTTCCACGAAGCCGATTACATCGAGCCGCCAACTCGACAGAGAAATTTGCGGCTGCACGCCGAGATCCAGCACCGGCCAGTTCTTCACGAGATGCTGCCCCGGCGGCAGCCGCTCCGTCTCCGGCCGGCTGATACGCCCCGTCAGAAACTTGCCCTCCGCCGCCCAGCGGCGCTTGGAAGTCGTAAGCTTGCTATCGGCGGGGATCTGATCGTCGCTCATGCAGCTATCCTCTTTCTACTAGATAGAAATAGGATGACCGAGCTGGACAGGTGTCAAGTCAAGGAACGGCAGATAGCTGACTATATTGCCGCGATGGCGATATGGAACAGCTGCGCCTTACCCGAGATCGAGTGCCCCCCGGCGCTGTCGTTGGAAATCAAAAGGCAATCGCCAGCATCAAGCGCCATGCCATCGATTTCGGCATTGCCGCGATGGCAAAGAACCAGATTGGTCCCGGTCTCGAAAGCGACCTCCCTATGTTCATCTATAGCAACCCGCCGCACGGAATGCGTAAAACGGCCCCGCCGCGTCATCACATTGAGATCGGTAATCGTGCCGTCGATCAGCGTCGCCGAAGTCGGCGCATCGGCAGCAAAGGGCAGCGGCTCGCTCGCCTGCGTCAGACGCTCGGGCGCGCGCCCCTCAATGAAGAGTGTCATGCCCTCACCCTCGAGAATGGATAGTGTGCGATCAATGCCGGGAAAGACCGAGAACGGCCCATCTGTGGCAACAGTCGCCATGCTGACGCGCCAGTCGAAGTCGGCAAGCCCGGCGCCGTCGGGCGAAACGGCGATCTCCACCGTTTCGCCGCCGCCGTTTTTCCAGGGCATGCGCTTGTGGTCACTGGCGCGCAGCAGCTTCATCTTAGTTCCCCAGGATGGCCGGCAGGCGCAGGCCCTGCTTCTTGGCCCAGTCGAGCGCGATGTCGTAACCGGCATCGGCGTGGCGCATGACGCCGGTCGCCGGGTCGTTCCAGAGAACGCGCTCCAGGCGCTTGGCCGCATCATCCGTGCCGTCGGCGCAGATGACCATGCCGGAGTGCTGGGAAAAGCCCATGCCGACGCCGCCGCCATGATGCAGCGATACCCAGGTGGCGCCGGACGCGGTGTTGAGCAGGGCGTTCAGGAGCGGCCAGTCGGAAACGGCATCCGAGCCGTCCTTCATGGCTTCCGTTTCGCGGTTCGGCGAGGCGACCGAGCCGGAGTCGAGATGGTCGCGGCCGATGACGACGGGCGCCTTCAGCTCGCCGTTCCTGACCATTTCGTTGAAGGCAAGTCCGAGGCGGTGGCGATCGCCGAGACCGACCCAGCAAATGCGCGCCGGCAGACCCTGGAAGGAAATGCGCTCGCGCGCCATGTCGAGCCAATTGTGCAGATGTTTGTTGTCGGGCAGCAGCTCCTTCACCTTGGCATCAGTCTTGTAGATATCTTCCGGATCACCCGAAAGGGCAGCCCAGCGGAAGGGGCCGATGCCGCGGCAGAAAAGCGGGCGGATATAGGCCGGCACGAAGCCCGGGAAAGCGAAGGCGTTTTCGAAACCCTCTTCCTTGGCGACCTGGCGGATGTTGTTGCCGTAGTCGAGCGTCGGCACGCCGGCATCCCAGAAGGCGACCATGGCTTCGACATGCACCTTCATAGAGGCACGGGCGGCAGCTTCGACGGCCTTCGGATCGCTCTCGCGCTTGGCCTTGTGTTCGGCGACCGTCCAGCCGATCGGCAGATAGCCGTTCAGCGGGTCGTGAGCGGAGGTCTGGTCGGTGACGATATCCGGGCGCGGGCCACCGGCCTTCATGCGCTTCACCAACTCAGGGAAGATCTCGGCGGCATTGCCGAGCAGGCCGACGGACTTGGCTTCACCAGCCTTCGTCCACTTGTCGATCAAAGCAAGCGCTTCGTCGAGCGTCTTTGCCTTCTCGTCGACATAACGGGTGCGCAGGCGGAAATCGATGCGGGTTTCGTCTGATTCGACGGCAAGGCAGCAGGCGCCGGCCATGACGGCCGCCAGCGGCTGTGCCCCGCCCATGCCGCCGAGACCACCCGTCAGGATCCACTTGCCCTTGAGATTGCCGTTATAGTGCTGGCGACCGGCTTCGACGAAGGTTTCGTAAGTGCCCTGCACGATGCCCTGCGTGCCGATATAGATCCACGAGCCGGCCGTCATCTGGCCATACATGGCAAGGCCCTTCTTATCCAGCTCGTTGAAGTGATCCCAGGTCGCCCAATGCGGCACGAGGTTGGAGTTGGCGATCAGCACGCGCGGCGCATCCTTGTGGGTGCGGAACACGGCAACCGGCTTGCCGGACTGCACCAGCAGCGTCTCGTCTTCGTTGAGCGTCTTCAGCGTCGCGGCGATACGGTCGAAGTCGTCCCAGGTGCGGGCGGCGCGGCCGATGCCGCCGTAGACGACCAGCTCGTTCGGGTTTTCCGCAACGTCCGGATCGAGATTGTTCATCAGCATGCGCAGCGGCGCTTCGGTCAGCCAGCTCTTGGCGTTGAGCTCCGGACCACGAGGCGCGCGGATTTCGCGGATATTATGGCGTGGGTTGGTCATGTCACATCTCCAAGGAGGGCAGGATGTTGGTTGAAATCGAGGCATTGAGCACGCCGGAGCCGATAAGCTCGCTGGCGGCTTTCAGGTCGTTCGCCATGTAGCGGTCCTCTTCCAGCGACGGCACGGCGGCGCGGATCGAAGCAATGGCAAGGGTCAGTTCCGGGCTGGTCGTCAGCGGCGCGCGCAGCTCGACGCCTTGGGCGGCGGTCAGCGCCTCGATGCCGATGATGCCGAAGAGGTTTTCGGTCATTTGCAGCAGGCGGCGCGCGCCATGACAGGCCATGGAAACATGGTCTTCCTGGTTGGCGGAGGTCGGGGTCGAGTCGACGGAGGCCGGATGCGACATCTGCTTGTTTTCGGACATCAGCGCCGCCGAGGTCACTTCGGCAATCATCAGGCCCGAGTTCAGGCCTGGCTTCTTGGCGAGGAAGGCCGGCAGGCCGTAGCTGAGCGCGGGATCGACGAGCAGCGCAATGCGGCGCTGTGCGATCGCGCCGATTTCGCAAACGGCGATCGCAATCTGGTCGGCAGCAAAGGCAACCGGCTCGGCATGGAAATTGCCGCCGGAAACGACAGAATTGTCAGACAGGACAAGCGGATTGTCGGTGACGGCATTGGCCTCGACTTCAAGCGTGCGGCCGACAGAGCGCAGGAGGTCGAGGCAGGCGCCATCGACCTGAGGCTGGCAGCGGATGCAATAGGGATCCTGCACACGCTCGTCGCCTTCGATATGGCTTTCGCGGATCACGGAACCGGCCAGCAGCCCGCGAAGGGCTGCGGCGGTATCGATCTGACCCTTATGGCCGCGCAGCGTATGAATATCGGGATGGAATGGGGCGGAGGAGCCCATCGCAGCATCCGTCGACATCGCGCCGGTGATGAGGGCGGCCTGGGCGGCACGATGGGCGCGGAAGAGACCCGCAAGCGCAAGACCGGTCGAGACTTGCGTACCGTTGATCAGCGCCAGCCCTTCCTTGGCGGCGAGCACGACCGGCGTCAGGCCGGCCTTTTCGAGCGCCGCCGCGCCGGAAAGCCGCTCGCCGGCATAAAAGGCTTCCCCATGCCCCATCATGACGGCGGTCATATGCGCGAGCGGCGCGAGATCGCCCGAAGCACCGACGGAACCCTTTTCGGGAATGACGGGGACGACGCCCTTTTCGAGCATGCCTTCGATCAGCCGCACCAACTCCAGCCGCACGCCGGAGGCACCGCGCCCGAGCGAAATGAGCTTCAGCGCCATGATGAGGCGAACGACGTTTTCAGGCAGCGGCTGACCGACGCCGCAGCAATGCGAGAGGATGAGATTGCGCTGGAGCGTCGCGACATCGGCGCTGTCGATCTTGATCGATGCCAGTTTGCCGAAGCCAGTGTTGATGCCGTAAACCGGCGCATTGCCGGCAGCGATTTCGGCAATACGGGCGGCCGCCTTGGCGATGCCGGCATCGAAGGACGCATCGAGCTTAGCCGGCTCACCGCTCCAATAGATCGTCGCCAGCTGCTGCAGCGAGACGGAACCCGGATGGAGAACGACAGTCATCGGTTGAACCTCTTTCCCTTAAAGACATGTGCATGGAGGGGATTGAAGCCGATGCGGTAGACCAGCTCCGCCAGGCTTTCGACATCCCAGATGGCAAAATCGGCCGACTTGCCGGCCTCGAGCGTCCCCGTTTCGCTCAGAAGACCAAGGGCACGCGCGCCTTCGCGGGTGGCGCCGGCGATGCATTCCTCGACCGTCAGGCGGAAAAGGGTGGCCGCCATGTTCATGGTCAGCAGCAGCGAGGTCAGCGGCGAAGTGCCGGGATTGGAGTCGGTCGCAATGGCGATCGAGACGCCCGCTTCACGCAGGGCCTGAACCGGCGGCTTCTGTTTCTCGTTGATGGCATAGAAGGCGCCGGGCAGCAGCACGGCAACCGTACCCGCCGCAGCCATCGCCTTGACGCCATCCTCATCGAGATATTCGACGTGATCGGCTGATAAAGCACCATAGGAGGCGGCAAGCTTGGCACCGCCGAGATTGGAAAGCTGTTCGGCATGCAGCTTCACCGGAATACCGAGCGACTTGGCAAGATCGAAGACGCGCGCGATTTCCGCCGTCGAAAAGGCGATGCCTTCGCAGAAGCCGTCGACGGCATCGACAAGACCTTCGGCATGGGCCTGGCTGAGGCCCGGCAGCACGACGTCAGTGATATAGTCGCCATTACGACCTTTATACTCCGCTGGCGCCGCATGCGCGCCGAGATACGAGGTGACGACGCGAACCGGGCGGACTGTCTCCAGCTTGCGCGCGGCCCGCAGCATCTTCAGTTCGGATTCAATGTTGAGGCCGTAACCTGACTTTACTTCGATTGTCGTTAGGCCTTCGGATAGCAGCGTATCGAGGCGCGGCAAGGCCACAGCGACAAGCTCATCCACCGACAGCGCCCGCGTTGCATTGACGGAGGAGACGATACCGCCGCCGGCACGGGCGATTTCTTCGTAGCTCGCGCCTTCCAACCGCATTTCGAATTCGCGGGCGCGATTGCCGCCATAAACGATATGCGTATGGCAATCCACGAGCCCGGGTGTCACCCAGCGCCCTTCGAGGTCGATGCTTTCGGCGCCCGATGTATCGGGCAGATCGGCTTCGCTGCCGGCAAAGACGATACGGCCGCCCTTGGTCAGGATCGCGCCCTTCTCGATAGTACCGAGCCGGGCCTCGCCCTCTTTCAAGGTTGCAAGGCGAGCGTTGCGCCAGACGCGGCTTGCCGTATCGCCGTCCTTGCCATCTTCGGAAAAATTATTCCCACCCATCAGCTTTACGCCTTTCCTCGTTGGCTCATAATGTATATACATAATCGAAAGGCTGACAAGAGGGATTTTGGACTCCATGTCCGAAAGGAAAGGGTGAGACCATGACGAGACTTCATGCACGCTCGGCACTGCTTGGCGACGGATGGCACGAGGATGTAAGGCTGACCCTCGAAGGCGGCCGCATCGCCGAGATCGCGACCGATGTCGCTCCCGAAGCCGGCGACGACAGGCAGGATGTTCTGGTTCCGGCGATGCCGAACCTGCACAGCCACGCCTTCCAGCGCGCCATGGCCGGCCTTGCCGAAGTCCGCGGCCCGGCCAATGACAGCTTCTGGAGCTGGCGCACCGTCATGTACAGATTCGCTTTGTCGATGACGCCGGACCATGTCGAGGCCGTCGCCGCACAGCTCTATATGGAAATGCTCGAAGCCGGCTTCTCCCGCGTCGGTGAATTCCACTATTTGCATCATGACAAGGATGGCAGCCATTATGCCAATATCGCCGAGCTGGCCGAGCGCATTGGCGCCGCCAGCTCCGAAACCGGCATTGCGCTGACGCTGCTGCCCGTCTTCTACGCTCATTCCGGCTTCGGCGGTGCCGCTCCCATCGACGGCCAGCGCCGCTTTATCAATTCGATCGAGAGCTTCGAAGCCCTTATGGCCGGCTGCCGCCCGGTCACGAGCCGCCTGCCTGGCGCCGAACTCGGCATCGCGCCGCACAGCCTGCGGGCCGTGACACCGGAAGAGCTGGCAAAGCTCGTGCCGATCGCCGGCGATGGGCCGATCCACATCCATGTCGCCGAGCAGGTGAAAGAAGTGGAGGATTGCATCGCCTGGTCGGGTGCCCGGCCGGTGCAATGGCTGCTCGACAATGCGCCCGTCAATGAGCGCTGGTGCCTGATCCATGCCACGCACATGACCGAGGATGAGACGCGGCGCATGGCTAGAAGCGGCGCGATCGCCGGCCTTTGCCCGATCACCGAAGCCAATCTCGGCGATGGCGTGTTCCCGGCACCGCTATTCTTGGAGGAAGGCGGCCACTACGGCGTCGGTTCCGATTCCAATATTCTCATCTCCGTGCCGGAGGAGTTGCGGCAGCTCGAATATTCGCAGCGCCTGGCGCTACGCGCCCGCAACGTCATTGCCACGACGGGCGGTTCGACCGCCCGCATGCTGTTCGACGGCACTCTGGCGGGCGGTGGCGCGGCTCTCAAGGCACCGGCCGGCCTCGCCGTCGGTAATCACGCCGATATCGTTTCGCTCGATGTAAGTGCGGTACCCTATCTCTCCGGCGACCGTATTCTCGATCACTGGACCTTCGCCGGCGGCGTCACCGTGGACGGCGTGTGGGCCCTGGGTAAAAAGCAGGTGGACGAGGGCCGACATCTGAGGAGAGAGGCAATCACCACGCGATTCCGCAAGGCGATGGCTGAACTTATCGGTTAAAAACCGCTTTTCCTCCCATCGATTGACCCCTAAATAACTTGCGGGAAATCCCATGTCTCACACGGAACAGATGGGTGGCATGACCACGAGCAAAGAGGCGACCCTCCATCAGCGCATCTTGAGCGATATCGAAGGCCGGATCGTTTCCGGCGCCTGGCCTCCAGGGCATCGCATCCCGTTCGAGATGGACCTGGCGGAGCAGTATGACTGCTCGCGCATGACGGTAAACAAGGTGCTGACCCAGCTTGCGCGTGCCGGCTTGATCGAGCGGCGAAAGCGCTCGGGCAGCTTCGTCACGCATCCGCAGGCACAATCCGCCGTGCTTGAGATTCACGACATCAAGTCCGAGGTCCTGTCACTCAATCTGCCCTACTCGCACAGGCTGATAAAGCGTGCCGAGCGGCGTGGGCGGCCGGAGGACGCGCGCAGGCTGCAGTTCGTCGGCTCTATCCCGGTGATAGAGATCACCTGCATCCACTATGCCGGTCCGCGCCCCTTCTGCCTGGAAAATCGCGTCATCAATCTCGACGCGGTGCCGGAAGCGGCGAAGGCAGACTTCGAAACGCTGCCGCCAGGCCCCTGGCTCCTCAACCAGGTGCCGTGGAGCACCGCCGAACATCAGATCCGTGCCATATCGGCCGAAGGCGACGCCGCCGCCAATCTCGATATCCAGAAGGGTGCGGCATGCCTCGTCGTCGAACGGCGCACCTGGAGCGCCGCCGGTCCGATAACCCATGTCCGCCTCACCTATCCCGGTGATCGTCACAGCCTTGTGGCGCGCTTTACGCCCGCAAGCTGACCATTCCCGGCGCCAACTTAGGGGCGCTGCGGCGACTCTGTCGGCGGCGGAATGAGGCTATCGGATTGCCGGACAGGCTGGGCAGGATCGACCAGCAGGATACTGAGCGCAATCAGAACCAGTGCCAGAATCAGGAGGATTCCGATCAAAAGCGGACGAATCGCGGTCATTTCGTTCTCCAATCTCCCCAGCCCAGCGACAAGCGCGATAGGGAATTCGAGATAACCAGCGCAGTCTAACGGTAAACGTTAAGCAATGCTTGATGTTCTGCGAAAAAATGGGCTTTTTCCAGGAATTTCTGCCCGCGCCGAACGGGATAGCAATCTCACGCTTGTTTGAATGGCGGGTGATGGAAGCGGCGCATAGGATCGCGATGTAGATGGCTTCGAAGCCGCCCCGCGGCTTCCGTCGACCAATTCCAACCTTCTTACCAAGCACGACCGGCGCATCGCGCGGCCGATATTTCAAGGGAGACCCCACCCATGGATCGCAAACGTCTGATCGCGGCTGCGCTGATGCTCTCCGTCCCCATGCTTGCCGCGTTGCAAAGCGCCGAGGCTGCCGAGCGTGTAAGGGTGCGTGGCACCGTGGAAAGCCTCGATGGCGACACGCTCAAGGTCAAGTCCCGCGACGGCAAGGACGTGACAGTCGCGCTGAGATCCGGCTGGAACGTCGGCGGCGTCGTCAAGGCCGCCGTCAGCGACATCAAGCCCGGCGACTTCGTCGGCATCGCCTCGCAGCCGACCGACAGCGGCATCAATGGCGCGATCGAAGTCGTCATCTTCCCGGCCTCGATGAAGGGAACCGGCGAAGGCGATCGCCCCTGGGATTCAGCGCCGAACAGCTCGATGACCAACGCCACGGTCGCCAATGCCGTAACGTCCGTCAGCGGCCCGACATTGACCCTCACCTACAAGGGCGGCGAACGCAAGATCAAGATTCCGGATGGCACGCCCGTAGTAACACTGACATCGGCAACGAAAGCAGATCTGAAGCCCGGTGCCGGCGTCTTCATCACCGGCGAGCAAACCGGCGAAACCACCGTCTCCGCCGACCGGGTTGCCGTCGGCCTCAACGGCACCGTGCCGCCGATGTGATCGCTCCGATCCAGTAACTCCTTTTCCCTTGTCGATGTCGGCGAACGACTGATACGCCGTGTCGTCGGCTCGACGCCATATGACGACGGCCGATAGTTATTCGCCGACATGCAGCATGGCCTCGGCCAACGAAATGTCCGACTTGATCTCCCGCGTCGACATCGACGTCACGGTATGCCGGACGCCCGGCAGCCGGTTGAGCTCCTGCCGAAGCAACCGGTCGAGCGCCGCCATATCGGTCGCCAGAATATGCAGGAGATAATCCGCCTCGCCCGTTGTCGCATGACAGCGCCAGATCAGCGGATGGCGGCGTACGGCGGCTTCGAAGGCATCGAAGCGCTCGACATCGATCGACACCTGCACGAAAGCCTCCAGCCCGAAGCCGAGCTTGGCCGGGTCGAGAAGCGTCCTGTATCCCCGGATCATACCCGCTTCCTCCAGCGCTTTTACGCGCTTCCAGCATGGCGTCTTGCTGAGACCGGCCAGATCGGCAAGCGCAGCAAAGGAGAGGCGGGCATCAGCCTCCAGCGCGGTAATGATCTTACGATCTACGGCATCCAACTCCATCGTTCTCTCCATAGCCACAAAGATGATCGATCGTACTCTATTTTTTCCAAAATGGATGACAAATAGGAACAATGTTCAAGCTGAATTTCGTATCCTTGAAAGCGAGCAAATATGCTGGACGGCCGAAGGCCGGAACAAAGGGGACGAAGATGCAGAAGAAAGACTATTACGCGCGCATCGAGGCGCCCGAAATGCGCGACTACGGCGTCTACCTACAGTGCGACAAGCTGCTCGCCTGTCAAAAGCCGTTGAACGGCATGGTCAACGGCGACGAACTGCAGTTCCAGATCGTCCATCAGGTCGAAGAACTCTGGATGAAGCTGATGGCCTATACGCTGGTCGATGTCATCGGCTTCATGGAGGAGCGCAACACGCATCGCGTCGTGACCCTTATGGGCCGCGTGCACCGGATCATGCGCATGATGACGACCCAGCTCGATCTTCTGGAAACCATGTCCCCGAAGGAATATCAGCAGATCCGCCTGCAGCTCGGCAATGGCAGCGGCCAGGAATCGCCCGGCTTCGGGTTTCTGCTGCGCATGCCACCGGATCTCTGGCACGCCTTCAAGGCGAACTATCTCGATGCCGCCGGCCTGACGGTCGCGGATATCTATGACGATAAATACGATCACGGCGACAGCTACGTGGTGGCCGAAGCGCTGGTCGAGTATGACGAACTGTTCCAGAAATTCCGCGCCAATCACATCTATCTGATTCAGCGCTCCATCGGCCTCGGCTCTAAATCGTTGAAAGGTCGTCCCGTGGAGCTGCTACAGGCCGGCACGCGCCATCGCTTCTTCCCCGATCTGTGGGATATTCGCCACGAAATGACCGATCGCTGGGGTGGCCAATATGGCGTCGTCCGCGATTCCATTTCCAAGCACGACGCGGCCGAATAGGTTCTGACCGGCGACCGTCTTCCGCCGCTTCGGTGGCGGAGGGCCGCCCGGACAAGATTAAGCGAGCTGCGCCAAGCCTCAGCACTCACGCTCTAAGACGCATCGGCCCGCCATGGGCAAAAGACACCGTCTCGCCGCTCGCAACCTCCTGGTTGATCCAACCTTCCCTTCACAGACGCAGGCATTACCAGCGCCGCCCACCCCGACACCCGTCTCCTAAAGCGCGTCGCGATCTTTCAGAGTCGTTTCCCGCGCTTTAGGTTTTTGATTTTGTGCATGTCGTTGTCGCAAAACCGCTGCACACTTTTGCGCGACATGCTTTAGGCAAACGACCGGCAGGCCACAGCCTCGGCTGGAAGCGATGCAATGACCATTGAAATATAGCCTATTGCATAATTTTGTTATCGGTCATATTTATTTAGTGGTCTCATAGCACGATCCTCCCGGAGCCCCGCATGACGCAAGTTCAGGAAGCTGCAGTACAGGGGCGCGCATGGCAGTTTGCCAGCCGCGACGAGGACGATCGTCCGAGCCTTCCCGAAGTCAATGCCACGGTTAAGGTTCCTCATGGCGGCAGCTGGATTCGGCGCCTGATTGCTTTCGTCGGCCCCGGTTACATGATCTCCGTCGGCTATATGGACCCCGGCAATTGGGCGACCGATCTCGCCGGCGGCGCGCAGTTCGGTTATACGCTTCTCACCGTCATCATGCTGTCGAACCTGATGGCGATCCTGCTGCAAGCGCTTTCCGCAAGGCTCGGCATCGCCACCGGCCGTGATCTCGCCCAAGCCTGTCGCGATCACTATCCACGGCCGGTCAATCTGGCACTGTGGTTCGCCTGCGAGCTCGCCATCATTGCCTGCGATCTTGCCGAAGTCATCGGTACGGCGATCGCATTGCAGCTGCTCTTCGGAATTCCGCTGATCGGCGGCGCGCTGATCACCGCGCTCGACGCATTTTTGTTGCTGCTGCTGATGAGCAAGGGCTTCCGCTACCTCGAAGCTTTCGTCATCGCGCTGCTGACCGTCATCGCCATCTGTTTTGCCATCCAGATCGCCGCGGCCGCACCGCCGGTGGCCGCGATCCTCCAAGGCTTCATCCCCTCGCCCGAAATCGTCACCAATCACGAGATGCTCTATATCGCCATGGGCATCATCGGCGCGACGGTCATGCCGCACAATCTCTATCTGCATTCCTCCATCGTCCAGACCCGCGCCTACAAACGCACTGAAGAGGGCCGTCGCGATGCGATCAAATGGGCAACCATCGACAGCACCGTCGCCCTCATGCTGGCGCTCTTCGTCAATGCCGCGATCCTGATCGTCGCAGCTGCCGCCTTCCACACCAGCGGCCATTCCGACGTCGCCGAGATCGGTCAGGCCTACGAGCTGTTGTCGCCGCTGCTCGGCCTCGGTATCGCCTCCACCCTTTTTGCGATCGCGTTGCTCGCATCCGGCCTCAACTCGACCGTAACGGCGACGCTTGCCGGCCAGATCGTGATGGAAGGCTTTCTCCGGCTCAGGATTCCGCACTGGGCAAGGCGACTTTTGACCCGCGGCCTCGCAATTATTCCGGTTGTGTGCGTGACCGCCATTTATGGTGAAAAGGGCACTGCGAACCTGCTCGTGCTGAGCCAGGTCGTGCTATCAATGCAATTGCCCTTTGCCGTCATTCCACTGGTCCAATTTGCCACGAATCGCGAGAAAATGGGCAGTTTCGTCATCCCCAGAAGCGTCGCGGTTCTCTCGTGGATAGTTGCCGCGATCATCCTGGCACTGAACTTCAAACTGCTCTACGACACCATCTTCGGTTGACGAATCATCTTGAACGCGCAAATCTCGCCCTGTGGATGATCACGGCAGTTAACCGACTCGTAATATTTGCCTAGATTTTGCCATGATTTGCCCTAGTTTGGGCCCACCGCAATCTGCAGGGTTCCTCACTTCATGGCCGAAAGTCCATTGCGCGTTCAATTTCCTGCAGAGGCTGCGATCCAGGCGCGGCCGCATCACGATTTTCATATTCCCTTTCTGCCGCGCTCTGCCCATCTTCGCCACCTGATCGTCATCGGTCTCGCAGGCACTGCCTCCTTCGGCCTGCTCGCCACCGTGCTCTATCCCCTGCTGGCGCGTCACACGATCGAACGGGCGACGCCGGTGCGCACGGCCCAGCTCGCGCGCTCTCAACCAGCCATGCGCAAAGCCAGCCGGCTGGCTGCAAAACAGCGCTTCGACGGCGCCCGCTTTGCGCAGGTGGCCGAAAAATTATCCAGCGGCGAAACCCGCATTTTCACCTATCATCGCACGACGCTGGTCTTCAAATCCGACGAAACCGCCCTGGCACGTGACGGCGGGGGCGCCATGAGTGCCTCCTATGGCGACGAACGCGCCGACAATGTGGCATTTTCGCCGCCTTCGCTTTCCGATATCCGCCACGGCATCTATCCGCAGACCACGCATTACGATGCCGTGCGCCGCTCTCGCTTTCCGGTTCGCGGCGTGCCGCTGAACGTCAGCGTAGCGCGCGCGACGACCGGCGAAGCCGGGCGCGAGTTCCACAGGCTCGTATCCATGCCGAAGGACAAGCAGGATCTTCAGGATATCCTGGCGTCTGCCGGCCTCGGCAGCGACGCCGGCGACGAGCTGCAGCGCGCCCTGGAGACCGATACCGTTTCCCCCGGCGACAGCCTGGAACTGCTGCTTGAGAAAAAAGGCCCCAATGCCCGCCCGAAGCTGATCATGGCGCGCCTCAGCGGCGACAAGACGCCAGAGCGCGTCGTTGCCCGCGATGATGCCAATGGCTTTGTTCCGATGGCCAATGACAGGCTGTTTTCCACGCTCTACAGCGAAAGCCAGGCCGAAGCTCCATCCTCGACGGAGGTCGCCGCGGTCGATTTGAAGGGTGTCGACGAGAGCGACGAGCGGGCAGTCAGCGACAAGCTCGAAAGAGCCGGCCTCACCAAGGAATATGCCTCGCAGCTCATCAAGCTCGCCAAGGCCAAGGGCATTTCGCTCACCAGCATCGACGATGCTCCCGACAGCGTCGACCTGCTCTTCCGCAAGGCGGAAGATGGCCGCACCGAACTGATGTTCATCGAATTCCATGCCGACGGCGACACGCATCGTTTCTATCTGCATAAGAATGAAGGCGAAGGCCCCTCGGAATTCTACGACGAGAGCGGCCACTCGATCGCGAAGTCGCTTGTGCACCGGCCCGTGCCGAATGGCACGCTTGGTGACGGCTTTGCCTGGCGCATCCATCCCATTCTCGGTGTGAAGAAATTCCACAACGGCGTCGATTTCCGTGCGCCGATGGGAAGCCCCATCCAGGCCGCCGGCGACGGCGTCGTCGAAAAGATCTCCTGGGAAACCGGCTACGGCAAATATGTCCGCATCCGCCACGACGGCGGCTACGAGACCACCTATGCCCATATTTCAGCAACGCCGTCGGATCTTCGTGTCGGCCAGCGCGTCACCCAGGGCCAGGTCATCGCCTATGTCGGCTCGACGGGCTACTCCACCGGCCCGCATCTCTATTACGAACTGCGCGTCAACGGCCGTTACGAAAATCCGCTGACAGCGCAATTGCCCGCCGGCACCAATCTGACCGGCAAGTCGCTCGACAGCCTGCGCTCACAGGTCAACCACGTCGAGAACATCATGAGCTACCTCGACGTTCCGCCGGCTCGCGGCAATCCCTCCGCCCCCTTCGCCAACTTCGAGCAGGGGCCGAGCTTCGGGCCAAATTCAGGATCGGATTTCGGACCGAATTTGGGACCGGGCTTTGGGCCGAGCCATTTCGGCGCGCCGTCTCCATAAGCCAGCCAGAAATCCGCACGAACGTCCTTCCCGATCCTTGCAAACCCGATTCCCGCGGGCGGCAATGGCGCCTCGATGACGAATGCGATAACAATCCTTCTGTATTTCGCCATGGAGAAGATATCGCCGCGCGCCATCTGACGCGATGCCGGATATCCTCACATGGTAACCTGCAAGGAGCAGAAATTGGCGCGCAAGCCGTTGCCGGAACCAAAACCCATGCTGCCGAATGAAAGCAGGCGTCTGCGCGCAGATGCGCGACGCAACTATGGCAAGTTGATCGAAGTTGCAGCACAAGCTTTCGCCAGCCATGGCACCGCCGCCTCCCTGGAAGACATAGCTCGCCGCGCGGATGTCGGCATTGGCACGCTCTATCGCCATTTTCCGAGCCGGGAACACCTGGTGGAAGCGGTTTATCATCACGAAGTCGAAGCACTGTGCGATGCCGCCGAAGAACTTTCACGCGAGCGCCCACCGGATGAAGCTCTGGAGGAATGGATGCATCGCTTCGTCGGTTACATCGCGACGAAGCGGGGCATGGCCGACAGTCTGCGCATCCTTTTCAACAGCAATTCCAAGCTCTTCGCCGACAGTTACGGCAAGGTGCCGGTCGCGCTCGCAAGTCTCATCGACCGCGCAGTCGCCGCCGGCGCGATCCGCACCGACGTCGACAGTACCGACGTGCTGCAGGCACTTTCCGGCACCTATTCCATGCCCGATTCACCGGAATGGTATGACCGATCCCGCCGCCTCGTACGCCTCCTCATGGATGGCCTACGCTGGGGGGCCTTGAAAACGCCGGGGTCGCAAGGGACCTGATAATCGGCAGGATGCTTCCTATATCCCTTTGAACTGAGATTGTCAGGCGAGTTTGGTTCTGCTGCAGTTTCGTGCATGGCCCCGCATCGCGGGGAGAGGGCTAGGGTGAGGGGTAGACCACATAAGCGGCAGCAGAACCAAACTCATCTGACATTCACCAAAGTTGAGGAGAGCCAGAATGTCCGAAAGAGCAGTCAAGATCCCCGGTCCCGATCATCCAATCACGATCGAGGAAAAGCAGGCCCATGTCATCGTCTCCGTCGCCGGCAAGGTGATCGCCGATACGCATGAGGCCCTTTCGCTCAAGGAAGCATCCTATCCAGCCGTCATCTATATCCCGCGCAGGGATGTCGACATGTCCTCGCTGGAAAAGACCAGCCACGAAACCTACTGCCCCTACAAGGGCGAATGCTCCTATTACAGCATTCCGGCCGGCGGCGAGCGCTCGGTTAATGCCATATGGAGCTATGAAAACCCCTATCCATCCGTCAGCCGGATCAAGGATTACATGGCCTTCTATGCCGATCGCGTCGATTCCATCGATGTGAGAACCTAAAGAGCCAGGCCGCTCGCGGCGTCGAAGACATAGACCTGCTCCGGGCTCACCGAGACATTCAGCGGCTGCCCATAGCGCACCGGCGCCTCGCCATCGACAACAGCCGTCACCTGTTCGCCGGCAAGGTCGAAGAGCACGTGTGTCTGGGCGCCGGTCGGCTCGACCAACAGCGTCTGACCGGTAAGGGGCGAACCGGCACTTGCAAGGCTCAGATGCTCGGGCCTCAAACCAACCTTCACGCTCTGGCCCGCCTTCACCTTGCGTTCCCCAGCGATGCGGATCGGCGTGCTGTCCTTCAGCCGCACGGCAGGAACGCCCTCGACGCCTTCGACCACGCCATCGAGAAAATTCATGGCCGGCGAGCCGATGAAGCCGGCGACGAAGAGATTGGCCGGCTTGCGATAAAGTTCGATTGGCGTGCCTTGCTGCTCGATGCGGCCCTGGTTCAACACCACGATCCGGTCGGCCAGCGTCATCGCCTCGATCTGGTCATGGGTGACGTAGATCGAGGTCGTCTGCACCTTCTGATGCAGTGCCTTGATCTCGGAGCGCATCTGCACGCGCAGCTTCGCATCGAGGTTGGAGAGCGGCTCGTCGAACAGGAAGACGGCGGGATTGCGCACGATGGCGCGGCCCATGGCGACGCGCTGGCGTTGACCACCGGAAAGCTGCGCCGGCTTGCGGTCGAGCAGCTTGGTGAGATCGAGCATGCGTGCGGCTTCATTGACCCGCTGTTCGATCACCTGCTTGGTCTCGCCCGAAAGCTTCAGGTTGAAGCCCATATTCTCGGCGACCGTCATATGCGGATAAAGCGCGTAGGATTGAAAGACCATGGCGATGTTACGCTCGCGCGGCGTCATCGAGTTGACCACCTGCCCGCCGATCGACACATCGCCATCGGTGATTTCCTCCAATCCGGCGATCATCCGCAGAAGCGTGGATT
This sequence comes from Martinezella dioscoreae, assembly GCF_009176305.1. Classification (GTDB taxonomy): domain Bacteria; phylum Pseudomonadota; class Alphaproteobacteria; order Rhizobiales; family Rhizobiaceae; genus Rhizobium; species Rhizobium dioscoreae. The sequence goes on from NZ_BLAJ01000007.1 coordinate 53,376, forward strand.
TGCCGCAACCGGAGGGGCCGACGAGCGCGATGAACTCTCCGTCCTCGATCGAAAGCGAGATATCGTGGATGACGGTCAGCGCCCCATAGGCCTTGTGGATGTTATGCAGTTCGACGGATGCCATGTTGTTTGCGCTCCAGTAAGGCTCAGGATTTCACGGCGCCGGCAGTCAGACCGGCAATGATGTGCTTCTGCGCCAGGAAGAAGACGATGACCGTGGGCAGGATGGTCAGCGTGATGAAGGCGAGCACCAGCTCCCATTCCGTGCCGAATTCGCCGCTATAGACCATCATGCCGAGCGGCCAGGGATAGATCGAATCCGAGTTCAGCATGATCAGCGGCAGGATATAGCTGTTCCAGCTGCCGACGAAGGAGATGATGCTGACGGTCGCGATGATCGGCCGCGAAAGCGGCAGCGAGATATGCCAGAAGAAACGGATATAGCCGCAACCGTCGACAAAGGCCGCCTGGAACAATTCTTCCGGAAGGTTTCGAAAATAATTCCGGAAGAGCAGGATGCTCATACCGAGGCCGAACGCCACCTGCGGCAGCACGACGCCCCAATAGGTGTTGAGCAGGCCGAGATCGCGGATGCGGATGAAGAGCGGCAGGATGGCGGTGGCGGCCGGAAACATCAGGCCAATGAGGAAATAGTTCAGCAGGAAATTCGAGCCGAAGAATTTCACATGCGCGAAAGCGAAGGCGGCCATGGCCGAGACCGACAGCGTCAGGAACACTGTCAGCACGGCGATGATCAGAGAATTCATCATCTGCCGCCAGTAGCGGTCGCCGAACAGAATGCCGGTATAATTCTCGAAATGCCACTCGGCCGGCAGACCAAACGGGTTGGTGCGGAGATCGCCGAGCGTCTTGAAGCCGCCGAGCGCCGTCGTCAGCAGCGGGATCAGCACGATCGCGGCAATGATGGTCAGCGACACATAGAGATAGATCTTTGTGCCGGTGGTCAGTCGAACGGATGAGGCCAGATCAGTCATTGCGCATAAATATCCGTTTATAGCCGAAGGCGAGGGTGACGCAGATCACGAACAGAACGACGCCGACGGCGCTGCCGAGTCCGACCTGCATGCGGGTGACGCCGAAATTGTAGAGGAAGGTCACCATCGTCTGGGTCGAGTTGAACGGGCCGCCGCCGGTGAGCGGCATGATCATGTCGAAGAGCTGCAGCGATCCTACGACAGCGAAGAAGACAGAAAGACGCAGCGTCGAGCCGAGCAGCGGCAGCGTCACGTAGCGGAATTTCTGCCAGCCGGTAGCGCCGTCGATCTCGGCCGCCTCGAGCACGCTCTTGTCCAGCGACTGCATACCGGCGATGAAGAGCATCATGTGAAAACCGAAATATTTCCACACGATCACGCCGAGCACGGCATACATCGCGAGATCCTTATCGGCGAGCACGTAGGGCGTCGGCGTGCCGAGGAAATGCGCGATCGCGGCGAACAGGCCGTAGTCGCCGTCATAGACGAAGCGCCAGATCAGACCGGCAGCCACTTCGGCCAGCACGTAAGGCAGAAAGAAGATCAGCCGGAAAAGCACTACGCCGCGAATGCGGTGCGCCAGCATCGTCGCGAGCCAAATGGCAAGCGGCACCTGGATGGCGATCGACACGACGATGATCAGCGCATTGTTCTTGAGCGACGTCAGAAAGGCGCCATTCTTGAAGAGAACCTGGAAATTGCGCAGCCCGACGAACTCGGTCGGCGGGCCGTAGCCGTTCCAGCGATAGAGGCTGTACCAGGCAGCTTCACCCATCGGCAGGATGACGAAAATGGTGAAAAGCAGCAGCGCCGGTGGCAGGAACAGCAGAATGACGGGCAGGCGGCCACGCGCCGCCGGCGACTTTCGTTTCGCTGCGGGTCTTACTCTTGCGACGGAAGGCATGGCGGTCGTGGCGCTGACATCGGTCATGGGCAGTCTCGACAGTTGCAATTCAAAGAAGAACCGGCGCCGGCACAAGGGAGAGGCCGGCGCCGGAGGGCGCTAGAGCTGGTCCTGCTCGAAGGCATCCTGGACCTGCTGCGCGCCATCCTTCGGCGAAATCTGGCCGGAGACGATGCCGACGGCCACATCGTTGACGACGCGGCCGACCGAGGGGCCGAGATCCTGGTCGAAGAAGTTCTGATGCCAAGTCGAATGCGCCAGCTGGTCGGCAGCCTCGTGCATCAGCGGACCCTTGACGCCATCTTCCGCACCGACGGCAACCGGGATGATCATGCCGGCTTGCGCCATGGTGCGCTCGTTTTCGGCATTGGTGAGATAAGCGAGGAAATCGAGCGCCTCGGGCGGGGCTTTCTTGGTGACAGCCCAGCCGTTCAGCCCGCCGAGCGTATCAGTCGGAAGGCCGGCACCGCCGGTCACGGCCGGGAAGGCGAAGCGGCCGATATTGTCATCCGCCAGACCCTTGCCGTCACCGGAATTGGTGCGCTGGTTGGCAACGGTATTTTCGAAGCCGAGGATCATTGCAGCCTTGCCGTCGCCGAAGACGCCGAGCGCCTGCGGCCAGGTGGTGCCGAGATAGCCGGGCTGGAAAGGTTCGAGCTTGCCGAGCTCTGCAAGCTGTTCGCCGGCCTTGATGATAGCCGGATCGTTGAAGCCGTTGCCCTTGCCGTTCTTGGCGTCGTTGAAGACCTGCTGACCGCCGTCGCGCATCACCAGATAGCTCCAGTAGAAATGGATCGGCCATTTCTCTCCGCCGCCGCCGGCGATCGGCGCAATACCGGCAGCCTTGATCTTCTTGACTGCGGCCAGATAATCGTCCCAGGTCTTGATAGAGCTCGCATCGACGCCAGCCTTGGCGAACAGCGCCTTGTTATAGAAGAAGGAAACCGTGCCGAGCTTATACGGAACGGCGCTGATTTTGCCGTCGAAGGTCAGGCCCTTGATGGCCGCCTGATTGTAGCTCTTGAGCCAAGCGCCATCCTTGGCGTTCATTGCCGAAGTCAGATCCAGCAGCGCGCCGGTCTGCTGCTGCTGCTTCAAGACACCACCGCCCCAGCTGAAGAAGAAATCGGGCGCGTCCTTCGATTGCAGCAATGTCGGCAGCTTCGCCTTGAACGCCTCATTGGCCAGGAACTGCATCTCTATCTTTGTGCCGGGATGCTTGGCCTCATACTGATCCGCGATCTTGCGCCAGACGGCGACATAATTCGGATCGGTTTCCAGATGCAGCCATTTGACGACGGTATCGGCAGCAGCGCCCGTCGCGCCGGCGAGAATCGCCAGTCCAGTCGTGGCGGCGACAGCCGCGATGCGAAGGGCTTTGGCCCCGCGTAGATGGATCATGATTTTCTCCTCCCAAGGGAACCAAGAGCCTCAGATATTTTTTCCCTTATGCGGAATAATTCAACGGAGCTTTGCTGAAATGTCAACCGCCAACGCTAAATTTTCGGCAGACCGTCTGCAAAATGGCTTGACATTGGGCAATGGCCATAGGCTATTTAATTCGCATTCCGTTAAAAATATCAGGCCGCAGCCGAGCGGGTCCGTCATTCGGCGCCATTCTCATGAAAACAGCAGATCCCGAGCTTATGCGGGCGATAAACCGCTTCAATGTGCTGGATACGATCCGGCGGGCGGGCTCCATCGCACGTATCGAAATCAGCGACCGCACCCAGCTTTCCACGACCACAGTCTCGGCAATCACGGCCTCGCTGCTGGATGACGGGCTGATCCTGGCCCGCACCGAAGGCGACCTGCGCGAGGCGGCCAGCCGCGGCCGGCCCCGCGTCATGCTGGAGCTCAACCCGGATGCCGCGCGCGTCGTCGGTGCGAAAATCGCCGCCAATCGCATGGTCTTCGTCGTGACGGACTTTTGCGGCGAGGTTCTCTCGACGCTGACACTGGCGCTGCGCGTCGACCGCCAACCGATCGGCGTTATCGCCGATCTCCTCGAGGATGGCGTGCGCCGCTGCGTCGTTGACGCCAATCTGGCGCTGGACGAGATCGATTCCGTCTGCCTCGGCCTGCCCGGTGTCGTCGAGCACCGCACCGGCCATGTCCGCACCAGCCCGATCTTCCGAGAAGCCGGCGTCGATTTCGCCAAGGAAATGTCGGAGCGGCTGGGCGTGACCACCATCGTCGAAAGCGATGCACATGCCATCACGCTCGCGCACCACTGGTTCGGCAAGGCGAGAGACCTGGACGACATGGTACTGGTATCGCTAGAGCAGACGCTGGGCCTGGGTGTTCTGCATGGCGGCCAGCTCTTTCGCGGCGCCGGCGGCCTCAGCCATAACCTTGGCGACCTCGTTCTCGGCATGGGACCACAGGGCATCATTCGTTTGGCAAGCCTTGCCGGCGAGAGCGCCATTCTCGGCGATCAGCCGAGCGGCCGTTTTGCCGAAGCCATCCGCCTCGGACGCGGAATGGCGCATGCCAAGACGCTGATCGATGCCGAGGATGTCTCGCTCATCAGCGCGGCCATTCGTGCCGGCGAGGCCTGCGGCATGGCGCTCGCCAACATCGTCACGCTGTTTGCCCCGCCGCGCGTCATTCTCGTGGGTTCGAGCCTGGCGCTCGGCCAGCCCTTCCTCGACAGCCTGCGGGAGGCCTATTCACTGGCTATTCCACCGTCGATCAGGGGTGTGACCGAACTGGTTTTCGACCAGTCGACCGACGAGACCTGGGCGCAGGGCGCCGCCGTCGTGGCACTGCGCGAACTCTACGAATCGCCCTGGGGAACGACGGGGCCGGCACCGGCCCTGTGATTTCGCAAGACAGCAAAGACAATTCATCTGGAGGAATCTTATGAACAAGGTCGGCATCGGCATCATCGGCTGCGGGAACATTTCCGGCGCCTATCTCACCGCCATGAAATCCTTTCCCATTCTCGACATCAAAGGTGTCGCCGACCTCAATCGCGAGCTCGCCGAGGCAAAGGCCGCTGAATTCAGCTTGAAAGCGGTCGACATCGCCACGTTGCTGGCGGACCCATCGATCGAGATCATCGTCAACCTGACTATTCCGAAGGCGCATGTCGCCGTCGGCCTGCAGGCGCTCGAAGCCGGCAAACACACCTATTCGGAAAAGCCGCTCGGCATCAATTTCGCCGAAGGCAAGAAGCTGGCGGATGCCGCTGCCGCCAAGGGGCTGCGCATCGGCGCTGCCCCCGATACCTTCCTCGGCGGCGGTCACCAGGCGGCGCGCGCCATCATCGACGAGGGCGCGATCGGCATCCCGGTCGGTGGCACCGCCACCTTCATGTGCCCCGGCCATGAGCGCTGGCATCCGAATCCGGCTTTCTATTATGAAGTCGGTGGCGGCCCGATGCTCGATATGGGTCCCTATTACATCACCGATCTCGTCAATCTGCTCGGTCCCGTTTCCCAAGTCGCAGGCTTTGCCGTCACGCCGCGCAAGGAACGCATCATCACCAGCGAACCTCGTAATGGGGAACGCATCCCCGTGCATGTGCCGACACACGTCGCCGGTGTCATGGCCTTTGCCAATGGCGCGGTCGTCCAGATCGGCATGAGCTTCGATGTCGCCGGCCACAAGCATGTTCCACTCGAAGTCTACGGCACCGAAGGCACGCTAATCGTGCCCGATCCCAACCGCTTCGGCGGCCCGGTGGAGTTTTTGAAGAAGGGCGGCGAATTTGCCGAGCGCGAGATCACCGCGCCCTATGCCGACGGCAATTACCGTTCGCTCGGCGTCGCCGATCTGGCGCACGCCATCCGCTCGAACCGTCCCCACCGCGCCAATGGCAGCCTCGCGCTGCATGTGCTCGAGGTCATGGAAGCCTTCCAGACGGCTTCCGATACGGGTCGCACGGTCGCCATCACGACGCAAACGGAGCGTCCCGCCCCTCTGTCCGAATCCCTGGTGGATGGGCAGATCGGCCGCTAACCAAGTAATTTCAGGAGGATTATCATGCGTGAAGCACTTATCGTCTGGGGCGGCTGGAGCGGCCACGAACCGCAGGAATGCGCCCACATCATCCGCGACATGCTGGAAGAGGACGGTTTCAAGGTCTATCTCGAAAACAGCACCGAGGCCTTTGCCGACCCTTCGATCCATGATCTTAGCCTGATCGTGCCGATCGTCACCATGTCGAAGATCGAGAAGGAGGAGGTGAAGAACCTCGCCGCTGCGATCGAAAGCGGCGTCGGCATAGCCGGCTATCATGGCGGTGCTGGCGATAGTTTCCGCGAGAGCGTCGAGTACCAGTTCATCATCGGCGGCCAATGGGTCGCCCATCCCGGCAATATCATCGACTATACGGTCAATATCACCCGCCCGGACGATCCGATCATGGAGGGGATTACCGATTTCCCCTACACGTCGGAGCAATATTACATGCATGTCGACCCCTCGAACGAGGTGCTGGCGACCACCACCTTCACCGGCGATCATGCCTACTGGATCGACGGCGTCGTCATGCCGGTCGCATGGAAGCGCAAATACGGCCAGGGCCGCGCTTTCTATTCCTCGCTCGGCCATCAGGCCAAGGAATTCGACGTCCCGCAGATGAAGACCATCTTCCGCCGCGGCGCCAACTGGGCGGCGCGCTAAGTCCCGTCCATTTCGAAAACTGCCGCTCCTCATAATGCTTGAGGGGCGGTTCTGCGTCGGTAAACGATGACGGCGCGAGCGCGCACATGGCAGATTTCATCGCTTCGAGCAAATGATAAGCAGGCAGGGCAGACGCCCGTGAATGGAGCTTGGGCATGAGCTCCATCCCGCATCCTGCCATCGATCACCTTCCCTATTCACCGCCGGATATTGCAGATCCTGCCTCGCACTCAGTGCCAGGCTCCGAAACGCACGACTGTTCGGACGGGCGATCAGGCTCCGGCCGGCCATGATGCGAGTGGACGCATCGAAAGGGACAGCAGCCTCCATTTGCAATTCCAATCAATTGCTTACCGGATTGAGAATAAATCGCTAAAGCACGCCAGAGATGAGATTCATGAAGCGAAACTGAAACGCGGTCAGTTTTCGTTTGACATTCCTTTATCTTCATTTATCGTCATTCTTGTTTCGGTTTTCGCGTGAGGGATGCAAATCGAAACAAGGGGAGGAATAATTGTCCGAAAATCAGATCAATACGGAAAACGGCTTGGTTTGCGGCATCGGCCGCACCTCCATTGACCTCGCGCGGCACCATTCAAGTCGATGCGATGTTTCCGCAGGCAGATCGGCACAATCCACCTCCCGACAACCATAATCTCAGCAATAGACACCGCCCGGCGACGGCATTTCCGGACGGATCAGTCTCTTCGCGATCCTCGCGGCAGCATCGATATGCGGCGCATGGAAGGAATCTATCGTGCTTGAACTCAGGGGCGTATCGAAGTCTGTCGGCGGCGAAACCCATATTGCCGAAACAAATCTGACGCTGCAGCGCGGCACGTTGAACGTGCTTCTGGGGCCAACGCTGTCTGGCAAAACGTCGCTGATGCGGCTGATGGCCGGCCTCGATAAGCCGACCACTGGCACGATCCACGTCGATGGCAAGGATGTCACCGGCCAGCCGGTGCAGCGCCGCAACGTCGCCATGGTCTACCAGCAATTCATCAACTATCCCGCCATGACCGTTTATGACAACATCGCCTCGCCGATGCGGTTGAGCGGCAAGAGCGCGGCGTCCATCGACAAGGAAGTAAAAAAGGCAGCCGATCTTTTGCGCCTCGGCCCCTTCCTTGATCGCCTCCCCTTGAGCCTTTCCGGCGGCCAGCAACAGCGTACGGCACTTGCCCGCGCCATCGTCAAGAATGCCGGCCTCGTGCTGCTCGACGAGCCGCTCGCCAATCTCGACTACAAGCTGCGTGAGGAGCTGCGCGCCGAATTGCCGAAAATCTTCGCCGAATCCGGTGCCATCTTCGTCTACGCCACCACTGAACCCTCCGAAGCGTTGCTCCTTGGCGGCAATACGGCGACCCTGGCGGAAGGCCGCATCACGCAATTCGGGCCGACGATCGATGTCTTCCGCAATCCTCGCGACCTGATTACCGCCACCACCTTTGCTGATCCGCCGCTAAATACAATCGCGCTCGATAAACGCGGCCGGGAATTCCTGCTCGACAGCAATATTCGCCTGCCCGTACCAAGGGGCTTGGAGGATCGGCCGGATGGCCGCTACACAATCGCCTTTCAGCCGCATCATCTCGCGCTCGCGCCGCAGACGCCGGAAGCCGTCGCCGCCCCGGCGCGTGTCATGGTGACCGAAATCACCGGCTCGGAGAGCTTCATTCATATCGATTTTGCCGGTCAGCGCTGGGTGATGCTGACACAGGGCGTGCAAGATATCGATGTCGACGATGCGATCGATGTCTACATCGATCCGCGCCACATCATGGTCTTCGACACCGATGGCGCCGCCGTCACCCCCGCCCTGCAACAAGCCGCCTGAGGAGAGACTATGGCCCGCATCGATCTTGACCACATCAGGCACGCCTACAACGATCATCCTAAATCCGACGCCGACTATGCGCTGAAGGAAGTGAACCACAGTTGGGAGGACGGCAGCGCCTATGCGCTGCTCGGCCCTTCCGGCTGCGGCAAGACCACGCTTCTCAACATTGTTTCGGGCCTGGTGCAGGCTTCCGAAGGCCGCATCCTCTTCGACGGCAAGGATGTGACGCGGCTGTCGACCCAGGAGCGCAACATTGCGCAGGTCTTCCAGTTCCCGGTCGTCTACGACACGATGACGGTCTACGACAATCTTGCCTTCCCGCTGCGCAACCGGCATGTCCCGGAGACAGAGGTCAAGCGCAAGGTCGATGAGATCATCGAGATGATCGGCCTTTCCGACAGCGCCCACCGCAAGGCGCGCGGCCTGACGGCCGATGCCAAGCAGAAGATCTCGCTCGGCCGCGGTCTAGTGCGCTCGGATGTCAACGCCATCCTGTTCGACGAGCCGCTGACCGTCATCGACCCGCATATGAAGTGGGTGCTGCGCTCGCAGCTGAAGCAGCTTCACCGCCGCTTCGGCTTCACGATGGTCTATGTCACCCATGACCAGACGGAAGCGCTGACCTTCGCCGACAAGGTCGTGGTCATGTACAATGGCGAAGTGGTGCAGATCGGCACGCCAAACGATCTCTTCGAGCGCCCGCGCCATACTTTCGTCGGTTATTTCATCGGTTCGCCCGGCATGAACGTCATGCCTGTCGAAATCGAAGGCAATAGCGCGCGTATCGGCAACCGTATGATCGCGCTGCCCGGCGCGCCGAAAGAAAAGCGGGCCGGCCGTTCCGAACTCGGCATTCGCCCCGAATTCGTCCGCATCGGCCGCGAGGGCATGCCCGCCACAGTTACCAAGGTCGAGGATCTCGGCCGCCGCAAGGTGGTCCGCGCCAAACTCGACGGCCAGGAGATCGTGGCGGTCATCGGCGAGGACCAGACGGTGCCGGCCGAGCCGCACATCGCCTTCGATCCCGCCGGCATCAATATCTACGCCGACTCCTGGCGCATCGAGATGGGAGCCTGACGATGGACAAGACCTGGAACAACAAAGCCTGGTTCATGCTCATTCCGGTTCTGCTGCTCGTCGGCTTTTCCGCCGTCATTCCGCTGATGACCGTCGTTAACTATTCGGTGCAGGACACCTTCGGAAACAATCAATTCTTCTGGGCGGGCACACAGTGGTTCGAAGAGATCCTCCATTCCGGTCGTTTCTGGGATTCGATGATCCGCAACCTGATCTTCTCCTTCGTCATCCTGGCGATCGAGGTGCCGCTCGGCATCTTCATCGCGCTCAACATGCCGAAGAAGGGCATCGGCGTTCCCGTCTGCCTCGTGCTGATGGCCTTGCCGCTGCTGATCCCCTGGAACGTCGTCGGCACGATCTGGCAGGTCTTCGGCCGCAGCGACATTGGCTTGATGGGCTATGTCCTCGTCAATCTCGGCATCGACTACAATTACGTCTCCGATCCGGCGGACGCCTGGGCGACGATCATCATCATGGACGTCTGGCACTGGACGAGCCTCGTCGTGCTGCTTTGCTATGCCGGCCTCGCCTCCATTCCGGATGCCTTCTACCAGGCGGCCAAGATCGACGGCGCCTCGCGCTGGTCCGTCTTCCGCTACATTCAGCTGCCGAAGATGAACCGCGTGTTGCTGATCGCCGTGCTGCTGCGCTTCATGGATAGTTTCATGATCTACACCGAACCCTTCGTCGTGACGGGCGGCGGCCCCGGCAATTCCACGACCTTCCTGTCGATCGATCTCGTGAAGATGGCGCTCGGCCAGTTCGACCTCGGCCCGGCCGCGGCCATGTCGCTGATCTATTTCCTGATCGTGCTCCTACTGTCCTGGGTCTTCTACACCGTCATGACCAATTACGATGCGGGAGAAAGCCGATGAGCGGCAAACCCCTCTCCACCACGGCCGATAACGCCGCGATGCACAAGATGGCCGCTTCCGACGCCGCCGCGAACGCGACTGCTGCGACAAGCGCGCGGGTTGCCCGCCGTCACGGCGAAAAGGGGCGGTGGGCGTGGCTTGTGCCGACGCTTTATATCGTCTTCCTGCTGTTACCGATCTACTGGCTCGTCAATATGAGCTTCAAGACCAATGAGGAGATCGTCAGCGGCCTAACGCTCTATCCGCACCAGCCGACGCTGCGCAACTACACGATCATCTTCACCGATCCGTCCTGGTACAAGGGCTACATCAACTCGATCACCTATGTCGTCATGAACATGGTGATCTCGGTCGCCTGCGCCCTTCCCGCAGCCTATGCCTTCTCGCGCTACCGCTTCCTCGGCGACAAGCACGTCTTCTTCTGGCTGCTGACGAACCGCATGGCGCCGCCGGCGGTCTTTGCACTGCCCTTCTTCCAGCTCTATTCGGCCTTCGGATTGATCGATACCCATATCGCCGTCGCGCTGGCGCACTGCCTCTTCAACGTGCCGCTGGCGGTCTGGATCCTCGAAGGCTTCATGTCCGGCGTGCCGAAGGAAATCGACGAGACGGCCTATATCGACGGCTATTCGTTCCCGCGCTTCTTCATCAAGATCTTCATTCCCCTGATCGCAAGCGGCATCGGCGTCGCCGCCTTCTTCTGCTTCATGTTCTCCTGGGTGGAACTGCTGATCGCCCGCACCTTGACCACGACCGACGCCAAGCCGATCGCCGCCATCATGACGCGCACCGTCTCGGCCGCCGGCATGGATTGGGGCCTGCTTGCCGCCGCCGGTGTCCTGACCTTGGTTCCCGGCGCGCTCGTCATCTATTTCGTCCGCAACTACATCGCCAAGGGCTTCGCGCTCGGCCGCGTCTAAAGGAAAACCGCCATGAATACAGACTTTTCCTGGATGGCCTGGACGCTGCCGACGGCGCTGTTTTTCGCGACGATCCTGCTGCTGCTGATCGGCATGGCTGTGTGGGAGTATGTTTCGCCCGGCGGCCATCCGCGCCTCGGCATCCTGCGCTTCGAAACGACGCGTGGCGACCGGCTGTTCATTTCGCTGCTCGGCGCCGCCTTCATCCATCTCGCCTGGCTGGGTCTGGGAGGCCCAAGCCTGTGGTGGGCTCTTGCTCTTTCCGTGATCTACGCCATCGGCGTCTTCCGTCTGGTCTGACGCGGAAATTCAAACCGTTACCGCCCCGTTGCCCATCCGGTCATGCGGAGCAGTAAGGCAAATCGATACAGATGGCCGGAAATCCGGCTGGCTGACAATGCACTCGCAACCTGTAGGGAGGAATATATGCGACGGCATCTCTTGACGACAACGGCAGTTGCCTTGCTGGCGCTCGCCGGCACGGCGCATGCCGGCATGAACGAAGCCAAGGCATTCCTGGACAAGGAGATCGGCGATCTCTCGACGCTCTCGCGCGCCGACCAGGAAAAGGAAATGCAGTGGTTCATCGATGCGGCCAAGCCTTTCCAGGGCATGGAAATCAAGGTCGTGTCGGAAACCCTGACGACACACCAGTATGAATCGCAGGTTCTGGCCCCGGCCTTCACCGCCATAACAGGCATCAAGGTCACCCACGACGTCATCCAGGAAGGCGACGTCGTCGAAAAGATCCAGACGCAGATGCAGACCGGCCAGAACCTCTATGACGGCTGGGTGAACGATTCCGACCTGATCGGCACGCATTGGCGCTACAAGCAGGTTCGCAACCTGACCGACTGGATGGCTGGCGAGGGCAAGGACGTCACCAATCCGGGCATCGATATCGCCGATTTCATCGGCACCAGCTTTACGACTGCTCCCGACAAGAAGCTTTATCAGCTCCCCGACCAGCAGTTCGCCAACCTCTACTGGTTCCGTTACGACTGGTTCAACGACCCGAAGAACAAGGCCGATTTCAAGGCCAAGTATGGCTATGAGCTCGGCGTACCGGTCAACTGGTCGGCCTATGAGGATATCGCCCAGTTCTTCACCGGTCGCGATGTCGACGGCAAGAAGGTCTTCGGCCATATGGACTATGGCAAGAAGGACCCGTCGCTCGGCTGGCGCTTCACCGACGCCTGGCTCTCCATGGCCGGCAACGGCGACAAGGGCCTGCCGAACGGTCTGCCGGTTGACGAATGGGGCATCAAGGTCGATGCCAATTCCCGTCCTGTCGGCTCCTGCGTTGCCCGCGGCGGCGATACCAACGGACCGGCCGCCGTCTACTCGATCCAGAAATATCTCGATTGGCTGAAGGCATACGCTCCGGCGGAAGCCCAAGGCATGACCTTCTCGGAATCCGGCCCGGTTCCAGCACAGGGCAATATCGCCCAGCAGATCTTCTGGTACACGGCCTTCACCGCCGACATGGTCAAGCCCGGCCTGCCGGTCATGAATTCGGATGGCACGCCGAAGTGGCGCATGGCGCCGTCGCCGCATGGCGTCTACTGGAAGGACGGCATGAAGCTCGGCTATCAGGACGTCGGCTCCTGGACGCTGATGAAGTCGACCCCGGTCGACCGCGCCAAGGCCGCATGGCTCTATGCGCAGTTCGTCACCTCGAAGACGGTGGACGTGAAGAAGAGCCATGTCGGCCTCACCTTTATCCGCGAATCCACCATCCGCGATAAGAGCTTCACCAAGCGCGCGCCGGAGCTCGGCGGCCTGATCGAGTTCTACCGCTCGCCGGCCCGCGTGCAATGGTCACCGACCGGCACGAACGTTCCTGACTATCCGAAGCTCGCACAGCTCTGGTGGCAGGCGATCGGCGATGCCGCTTCCGGCGCCAAGGATGCGCAAGGAGCCATGGATGCACTTTGCGCCGATCAGGAACGTGTCATGCAGCGCCTGGAACGCGCAGGCGTTCAGGGCGACATCGGACCGAAGCTCGCCGAAGAGCACGATCTTGCCTACTGGAACGCCGATGCCGTCAAGAACGGCCATCTCGCTCCGCAGCTGAAGATCGCCAACGAAAAGGAAAAGCCGATCACCGTCAATTATGACGAACTGGTCAAGAGCTGGGCCGACGCGAAGAAATAAGCAACCGCACTTGGAGATGCGGCGGTGCCGGGGTCTGAAAGGATCCCGGCATTTTATCGTTTCAGAGCTCCAGCATGACCTTTGTCAAAAACGCCGCCGCATGGAGGCGCTTGGCACAGGCAGGGACCGCAAATCAAAATCAACTGAACCCGATCCGCCAGCTGTCATATACTTGACACATTCCGTCTACGCGCAAACTATCCTTACCCGGGTCAAGACTTTGATGCCTGTTTAAAATCGTTAATGCGACGAGTTGATTTCCGGAATTTCATAAAGGAGAACGGAGTGGAAAATAGATATCTAGGGCGCCTGACATTCGTGATCGGCCTCGCGTCTGCCTTGCCGGCTTTGGCCGCCGATCTGCCGGCCGCCATGCCCGACGACAATCTCAATGCCGTTCTTTGGGATCAGACGTCGGTGGAGGCGCAGGCCAACGCGCTTGGTGCCTATGCGCTCGGCCGTATCAGGCTCGACGAAGCGCTGGCCGACAAGAACTGGACCGCAGCTCCGGTCGAGCAAACAGGTAATTTCCAGGACTTTCCGCCCGCCATCATCCTCGATGTCGATGATACCGTGCTCAATACGTCGCCTTATCAGGCGCGTAATGTCACGGCGGGTACGAGCTTCAAGCCGGAAACCTGGACGCAGTATGTGAATGCCCAACAGGACAAGCCGATTCCCGGCGCGGTGGAATTCACCCAATATGCAGCATCAAAAGGCGTAAAGGTCTTCTACGTCACCAACCGCACCGCCGATGAGGAAGGTCCGACCGTTGAAGAAATGAAGCGCTTCGGTTTTCCGATGGGCGACAATGTCGACACTTTCCTGAGCGCCAAGGAGCAGCCGGACTGGGGTTCTGCCAAGGGCACGCGCCGCGCCTTCATCGCCAAGAACTATCGCATTCTCCTGATGTTCGGCGACAATTTCGGCGACTTCACTGACGACTACAAGGGTACGGTCGAAGAGCGCCAGAAGGTCTTCGAGGCCAATGCCGCGCATTTCGGCCACGACTGGATAGCCATCGCCAATCCGACCTATGGCTCGTTCGAAAGCGCACCCTATAAGGGGGATTACAAGCTTGCGCCGGAAGAACAGCGCAGGATGAAGCAGGATGCACTGAAGCCCTGGGATGGGAAGTAAACATTGGCAGTGGAGGTTGAGGAGGGTCCGCACCCCCCTCTGTCACTTCGTGACATCTCCCCCACAAGGAGGGAGATTGGTCGCGCGGAATTCTAACCTGCCTCAAGCTAATATCACGCCCGCTGAAATCGAAATGAACTGCTTGGATAAAAGCGGCGGCAAACTCCAAACAATCTCCCCCCCTTGTGGGGGAGATGTCGCGATAGCGACAGAGGGGGGTACAGCCTCTCCCGTTACAGGAAAGCCTCCGATGAGCTTCAATCAACCCTTCCGCTTCAATTTCGCCGCACCTTCTTCCACCAGCCGCTTCGCCGCCTCGGCGACCGTGATCTTACCGAAGGCGAGCTGGTCGGCGACGGGGCGGGCGACGTTCGCGTCGAATTCCTGGGAGCCGAGCGGCGCCGGCACGGGATAGGTGCCGACCTGATCCTTCAACAGCTCGATATAGTGCACCGTCTGCTGCTCCACCGGATTGAGCGTCGGCAGGATGGCGGCGCGTACGGCGGGCGACATCGGCACGCCGCGTTCGACGCCGAGGATCTTGCCAGCATCGACATCATTGACGAAGAAATTGATGAACTTGGCGGCCGCTTCGCCATTCTTGCTGGTGGCACCGACGCTCCAGATCAGCGCCGGACGGTAATAATGGCCGGAGGGACCATCTTTCTTCTCGCGTGGCAGCATGGTGACGGCGAGCTTGCTCTTGACAACAAGCTGATAGCCGACGAGCTGGTTGGAATAAGCCATGCCGATGGCCGATTTGCCGAGCGCCAGGCAATTGCTCTCGATAACGTTCTGGTCGAGCGTCTGGACATCGGCGGAGACCGTACCGCCGCGTTTGCGCAGCTCTTCCCAGTAGCTGTACCATTCCTTGGCATCGTCGACACCGAAGCCGAGCCCGCCCTCTTCCGTAAAGAGGCTCTTGCCGCGCTGGCGCAGCCAGACATCGAGCACATAATTATAGCGTGCGCCATAAGGACCGCCCCAATAGCCGCGCTTGCCGGCAGCCTTGGTCATTTCCACGGCGAGATCGGCATATTCGGCCCATGTCGTCGTCGGACCGGGCGGCGTGAGCCCCGTCTTCTTGAACATGTCCTCGTCATAGAACATTGCGAAGGAATTCAGCCCGAGACCGACACCATAAAGCTTGTTGTCGACCGTGGTCAGCTTCAGCACGTCCTTGCCGAAACTGTCGACATTCAGTGTCGAGGGCACGAATTGGTCGAGCGGCATGCAGGCGCCGCGCTTGGAATAGTCGGAGATCGTGCTTGGCTCGAGCTGGAAGACATCGGCGATGTTCTGGCTGGCCATGCCGGTGGCAAGCTTCGCCCAATAGCCGTCGCCGCTGATGCTCTCGCCGATGACGGACAGATCGGGGTTCTTGCTGTGAAACAGTTCGGCAACAGCGACCGTGCGCTTGCCGCGATCGGGCGAACCCCACCACATCGCCCGGAGCTGCGTCGCGTCGGCAAAGGCGGGCATTGCGCTTCCCCCAAGGGCAAGGCCAGCTGCGGTTCCGGCAGCTCCGATCATGAAAGAACGACGATTCATGCGCATGAGATTCCTCCTTCTCTTGCGTTGTCATCCGCGGCGATCTCCCCGACGCCTTCAGCGGACAAGTCAACGCGACGATATGCAACTTCATTGCACTGTGCAATAAAAAATCTTTCTATTGCAAATTTGCATAAGTTTGCATAGCGTTTGCGACATGAACGATATTCGCTCCAAACGCATCAGGCAGGCCGACATCGCCACTGCCGCCGGCGTCTCCGTCTCGACGGTGTCGCGGGTCCTCACCAATGAACCCGGCATCAGCGAGACGATCCGCCAGCACATCTTCAAGGTGGCAAGCGATCTCGGCTACCCGCTGAAGACCGCAGCCGAGACGGCGGCCGGCGGCCTTGCATTGATCGCCAGCGACAGCGTCACCGGCGGCTTGAGCGTCTTCTATGAGGGTATTCTGGAGGGCCTGAGGGCGTGCGCTGCCGAGCGCGGCATGCGCTTCGACATCCGTCTCATTCGGGAGGCAAGGACGGAACCGGAACTGGTGAAGGAATATCTGCAGACCGCCGGTGCCGAGGGCCTCTTTCTCGTCGGCATCGACCCCTCGGAAGAGCTCTGCCGGTGGCTCGAGACCAGCGGCACGCCGACCGTGCTCGTCAACGGCACCGACCCGAAGCTGCGCTTCGACGGCGTTTCACCCTCGAATTTCTTCGGCGCCTACAACGCCACCCGGCGCCTCCTCGATGCCGGCCACCGCCGCATCCTGCATCTGACCGGCTCGCATCGCCAGACGATCCGCGAGCGCATCCGCGGCTTCGAGGCGGCGATCGCTTCGGTGGAAGGCGCTGAAGGCCGCATCGTGCCGATGAATTTTCGCGGCAGCTCCAGCCAGGAAGCCCATGACAAAACCGCCGAGATCCTTGCCGCAGGCGAAGGCTATACCGCCGCCTTCTGTATGAACGATTTCATCGCCGTCGGCGTGCTGGACGCCGTCACCGAAGCCGGCCTGCGGGTGCCGGAGGATTTCGCCATTGTGGGCTTCGACGATCTTCCCTGTGCCCTGATGACCAATCCGCGGCTGGCAACCATGCGCGTCGATCGCGCAGCCCTCGGCCGGGAAGCCATCGGCCTAATGATCGCACGCTTCCGCGACCGCGATGCGCCGGCCCGCCACATCTGCCACGGCGTCCCGCCGATCGCCGGCGGCACGCTGCCACCCGAAACCTGAAACTCAATCCCGCCGCGGAAACGATCGAGAAGGCCGAACCGATGATCTATGACCCCGCCAGCGCCAATCCGCTTGCCGGCAACCCGCTGAAGACCCTTACGGACATGCGCCGCGCGCTGACCGACCTGTTCGATCCGTTGCTGCCTTATTTTTCCGAGGGCAATGCCCGCGTCCGCATCGATGGCGCAGGCGCCCATTTCGACCGGGCAGCCGCCGATCTCGAAGGTTTCGCCCGCCCTCTCTGGGGGTTGGCGCCGCTCGGCGCCGGTAGTGGCGACTTCAGCCACTGGGGCCGCTACGCTGAAGGCCTCGCCAATGGCGTCGACCCGAAGCATCCGGAATATTGGGGCACGGTCAACGGCCGCGACCAGCGCATGGTCGAACTGGCCGCCCTCGGCTTCGCGCTGGCGCTCGTGCCGGAGAAGATTTGGGAGCCGCTCGACCAACGTGCTCGTGACAATTTGATCGCCTACCTTAAGCACGCCCGCACCTTCGACTACGCCGACAACAATTGGAAGTTCTTCCGCATCTTCGTCGATATCGCGCTCGACCGGCTCGGCGCCACCTTCGACCGCAGCCTGACGGAAAGCTACCTCAACGAGCTCGACGGTTTCTACATCGGTGACGGCTGGTATCGCGACGGCAATGTCCGCCGTATCGATCATTACATTCCCTTCGCCATGCACTTTTACGGGCTGATCTATTCTAAGCTCGTCAATGACGACCGCTCCGAGCGCTACCGCGAGCGCGCCATCCTGTTCGCGAGGGATTTCCGCCATTGGTTCGCGCCCGATGGTGCTACGATCCCCTTCGGCCGCAGCCTGACCTATCGCTTCGCATGTGCCGGCTTCTGGTCGGCGCTCGCTTTTGCTGATGTCGAGGCGCTGCCTTGGGGCGAAATCAAGGGCCTGTGCCTCCGGCACCTGCGTTGGTGGTCCGACAAGCCGATCGCCCATCGCGACGGCACCCTGCCGATCGGCTTTGCCTATCCCAACCTGCTGATGTCGGAGAATTACAATTCCGCCGGCTCACCCTATTGGGCCTTCAAGGCCTTCCTGCCGCTGGCACTTCCCGAAACGCATCCGTTCTGGACTGCGGAAGAAAAGCCACCAGAGAGTGAGCCGGCTATCATCCCACAAAGACACCCCGGCATGGTCCTGATGCGCGGCAAGAATAATGTCGTTGCACTCTCCTCCGGACAGGAAAACCAGCAGATGCGCTTCGGCGCCGAGAAATACTCGAAATTCGCCTATTCCGCCCGCTACGGCTTTAGCGTCGAAAGCGATGAGCGCATCTTTGCCGGCGGCGCCTTCGACAGCATGCTCGCCTTCAGCGACGATGGCCTGCACTACCGCGTGCGCGAAACCAATGAAGAGGCGAAGCTCGCCGACGATACGCTTTACGCCAAGTGGTCGCCCTATCTGGATGTGACGGTGGAGACCTGGCTTATCCCCGCAACGCCCTGGCACATCCGCCTGCACAGGATCACTACGCCGCGGCCGCTACAGACGGCAGAAGGCGGCTTTGCCAGTGCCCGGCGCGACTTCGAAGCCGACACGCTTTCCTCCGCAACCGGTGCCGCTTATGCCGTCGGCGAAGAGGATTTCAGCGGCATTCTCGACCTCGGCTCGACGATCACACGTGAAGGCATCGCGCAGAAAGCGCCCCCAAACACCAACCTCATCGTTTCCAAAACGCTGGTGCCGCAATTGCGGGGCACGATTCCTGCTGGCGAGACCATTCTCGTCTCAGCCGTACTTGCGGAGAAAGACCCAGCTGCCGTCGATCACGCCTGGAGCAGGCCGCCAGCCAAACCCGATATCGACGCACTGCGCGCCCTCATCAGAGACAAGGGCGTTACGGTCAGCGCCATTGAGGCGCCGGGCCGCCTGCCATGACGCCATCCCTCTCCGGCCGCCCCGCGATATCATTCGCCATGCTACCGTCGCGCACACAGCACGTCCTGCCCGAGGCGCTCATTCAGCGCCTCGATTCTATCGGCCGCGTACTCGATGCCGCACCGATGCAAAGCTTCGACGATTCGCGTGCGGCCAAGCTGCTCGCGGAAACCGAAATTCTGATCACCGGCTGGGGGGCGCCGACGATCGATGGTGCCGCGCTCGCACAGGCGCCGCATCTCAAGCTGGTGGTTCATGCCGCAGGCACGGTGAAAGGACTAGTGGGCGACAGCCTATTCGATCGCGGTATCCTGGTGAGCCACGCGGCACAGGCCAATGCCCTGCCGGTTGCCGAATTCACGCTTGCCGCCATCATCTTCGCCGGCAAGAAGGTCTTCCGCTTTCGCGATTTCTACGTCGCCGACCGCAACCGCAACCGGACGGTACCAATGCAGGCCGACGCCATCGGCAATTACGGCCGCACCATCGGCATCATCGGCGCCTCGCGGATCGGCCGGCGGGTGATCGAACTTCTGGCGCCCTTCAACTACCGCGTCCTGCTCTATGACCCGATGGTCAATGCGGCCGAAGCGACGCGCCTCGGTGTTGAAAAAGCCGAGCTGGATGCACTGATGGCATCGGCCGACATCGTCTCGCTGCATGCACCCTCGCTGCCCGCCACACGCCATATGATTAATGCGCAACGCCTATCGCTGATGAAGAAGGGCGCAACGTTCATCAATACGGCGCGCGGCGCACTGGTCGATGAAGCGGCCCTGATCGCCGTGCTGAAAACTGGCCATATCGACGCGATCATCGACGTCACCGATCCGGAAATTCCAGAAGCCGCCTCGGCGTTTTACGAGCTGCCGAACGTCTTCCTGACGCCGCATATTGCCGGTGCCGTCGGGCTGGAGCGGACCCGCCTCGGTGAGATGGCGGTGGATGAAGCCATCCGCTTTATCGAGGGCAAGCCGCTCCTCTATGAAATCCGCCGCGAGGATATGGCGCTGATGGCATGATGCGGCGCAGCAAATCCATGAAAACACCCTGAAATCGCCCCATTTCGGCACAGGCAAACAACCCGTTTTTAATCATTCCGCGCTAGCAATCTCATGAGCGTCGGTCCGCCAAAAGCTCTGCCTCGAACTTTTGGAAAGGATCATGCGCCGGTAGGTTGTTGCTGCATATCTCGTGCTTTTGAAAGACGCACGGCGCAGCAATGAAGAGGTTCTAGTAATGCGTACCCGCGTTCTTTCCATTCTGGCCGTAATGCTGCTCGGCGTGCTGGCGGGCTGCGCCACCGCACCCCGCCATACCCGCAACATCTGCGCGATCTTCGATCAGCGCGATGGCTGGTTCAACAATTGGCAGCGCGCTGCCGAACGCACGGAACGCAAATACGGCGTGCCGGTGCCGATCCTGATGGCGACGATCTATACCGAATCCGGCTTCCGGCCGCGCGCCCGCCCGCCGCGGCGCTATTTGCTCGGCTTCATTCCCTGGAAACGCCCGACGACGGCTTACGGCTATTCGCAGGCGCTCGACGGTACTTGGGACAAATACAAGCGCGAAACCGGCAATTGGACGGCAAGCCGCACCAATTTCGCCGACGCCATCGACTTCGTCGGCTGGTATCACTACCAGACGCACCTGCAGACCGGCATTGCCCTGAACGATTCCTACGATCTCTATCTCGCCTATTATTCCGGCGCCAAGGGTTATCTGCAGGGAGCGTGGCGCGGCAATGGAACCGCTCTTGCCGGCGCCAAGCGCTTCAACGGCATGACGCGGATCTACGCGCAGCAGCTGCCGAGCTGCAGCTGATCTCGAAACCCGAAAGCTCAATACCGCGGCCCTAAGGCCGCGGCTCCAGCAAATTCAACCCGCCATCTTCGCCCCAGATATCGGCAACCGACACCTGCTGGCCGGTCTGGCTGCTCTGTAGCGCGGCAATGCCACAGAGGACCGACATCGCCCCTGCCCGCGAACCTGCTCGCTGCTTGAGTTCGTCATTCGGGCCGGAGCGCAGCAGCATGTTACGCAGCCGGTCGTCGCCGCCATAGTGCCCGCCGGAGGAGTGCGGCACCCATATGCGCTCGACATCGCCGAAATTCTTCATCACGACGATCTCGTCGGCCGGCGGCGTTGTCCAGTTCTGCTTCTCGTATTGGCGCAGCTCGATGCGGCCCTTGTGTCCGTTGAAGGCGATGTGATGACCTTCGATCGGCATATAGGTATTCAGGGAATAGGAGACGTTGACACCACTGCGATAGCGGATGGAGGCGACCATCGTATCGGGGATGTCAATATCCTCGCGGAAGACGCAGGCGTCGCGCACATACCCATCGACGGATGAGGGGTCTTCATAGAGGCTCTCGAGCAGCGGCGTTGCGCTGATGTCGAGATAATAGTCGCACTCGCCCTTGTAACGACAGGTGCGACAGCGCTCGCCGCGGAACGGGCCTTTGCGGCCGTAATGCTTGAGATCGGCAAAGGCGGCGACCGTTTCCGGATCGGAATCCAGATACCAATTCAGAAGGTCGAAATGATGCGTCGCCTTATGAACGAAAAGGCTGCCGGAATTTTCGACATAAGCATGCCAGCGGCGGAAGTAATCGGCGCCATGGCTGGTGTCGAGATACCAATGGAAGTCGACCGAGGTGACATCGCCGATGATGCCTGAATTGATCAGCTCCTTGATCTTTGCAGCGGTCGGCGCGAAGCGGTAATTGAAGGAAATATCAAGCCGTTTGCCGGTACGCGCCTCGGCATTGAGAATGCGCTTGATCTTGTCGACGGTCGTCGTCATCGGCTTCTCGCTGATGACATCGGCGCCAGCCTCCATCGCCTTGACGATCAGATCGTCATGGGTGGAATCGCGGGTGCAGACGATGACAAGATCCGGCTTTTCCGTCCGCAGCAATTCGTCGAAGTCGGTATAGATGGGCACCGATGCGCCGATATACTCCAGAGCCCGCTTTGCCCGCATGGCATTGAGATCGCAGACCGCCACGAGCTCGACCTCGTTGCTCCAACGCTCGACCAGATCCTTGCCCCACATAGTCGTGCCGCGATGACCCGTCCCGACCAGAACATAGCGTTTCTTCGATGACTGCATCTGCTCCTCCACAATCTGCAAATAGCGATAATGAGGCCTCGGCGGCCTGAATTCATTTCGGCGGCGTGCCCCTCACCCCAACCCTCTCCCCGCTAGCGGGGAGAGGGTTGGGGTGAGGGGCCAAGCGCGACAAGGCGTCGGACGCAAAATCCTATGTCAACGACCTTTCCATCGCCGCCCAATCCGGCTCGACCGACGAGCCAAGGCCGACGGCACCGATGACGGAGCCGATCGCAAGCTGCCCCGCTTCGATCCGCAACCGCGTGCGGCCATTGCTGATGCGGTAGAGATCGGAATGCACGTCGGCGAAAGCGGCCTGCTCCGCCTCCGGCGCGCCGGCCATGCCGTCGACATAATGATGACCGTTGCGCTCGATATGCGTCATGCCGATGAGCGATGCGAGCGCCAGATCCTGCTGCACGGCAAGGCCTCCTTGCGTCGTCAGATCCTCGGCCGACATGAAATAGGGAATGCCGTCCTCGGCACTCCATTTGGCGACGCGCGCGCGGTTCAATAGCGAGCGATAGAAGCCTTTGCAGGATTTCGAGGAGATGCCGGTATAGCCAAGCCCCCTCGCCGTGACGAAGGCATCGATATCGGCATCGGATTCGTCGATCTCCACCGGCTTGAAGGCAGCAAGCGCCTTCACCGGCTTCTCGAAGGCATGGGCGCGGGCGATCGGCTGCTCAACGAATAGGATCGAAGAGGCAAATCTTGCCAGCCTCGGCTCTTCCTTCACCCGGGAAAGCAGATCGGCAACAGCCTCTGCAGAGGCAAATTGCTCGTTGCCGTCGAGCGTCACAGAATAGTTCGGCACCTTGGCATCGATGACGGCAGCGACGCGGCAAAGGCGGTCGATATCCGCGTCGGGAACGCCCGACACCTTCACTTTGAAGAACGTCAGCCCATAGGCGTCGATCGCCTCTTCGAAACTTTCCGGCAGGCCGTCGTTCAGCCGCTCGCTTGCCGGGATATCGGCGCGCACGATCGCATCCACCAGACCGACAGTGTGGCGCGCGGCAAGGCTTGCCGAAGGCTCCAATGTCGAGAGGAAACCGGAGAGATCGAAGCCCGAGAGATCACGTGCTGTGGAGGTATCGATGCCGGGGCGGTTCGCCTTGATCGCTTCCGCGACGGTCAATCCCTCCAGCCGGCAGAGCGCATCGAGAATAGCCCGGTTGGCAAGTGCCAGGCCGAATGATGCGACAAGCCCGTTCAGCTTCTCCGCCGCCGCTTGGGCATGATGTGAGGCCTCGACGGCGGCATGCAGGCCGAAAGCCGTTCCCGCACCAGCACCTCTTAAGGAATTAAGCGCCAGGACCAGCGAACGCCGCAGCTGGTTTTCATTGTCGGCATTGGAAAGATCGGGCGATTTATCGAACCATTTCGGCACCATCAACTCGGCGGCCATACCCTCGGCCGAGCGCCCTTGCACATCCACGATTCGCACGCGCAGAAAGATCTGCCGCGCCTCGCGCAAGGTTGCTGCACCGAAACGGAAAGGAAGCCGCAGCTTGACCGGCCGCTCGAATGTCTCGGCCTCGACAAGCCTGATGGTCAATGGTTCGGTCATGATGCTGGTCGGCTCCTGTGATGGTCAGGCAAGTCTATTTGCATAGGGCACCAATATGCGTGGCCCCTCACCCAGCCCTCTCCCCGCCTGCGGGGAGAAGGAGTTTTCAAGCCCATGACCAGCACGAAACCAGTAACGGCCAGCTGGTTTGCTCTGTCGCCCCCTCTCTCCGCCTCAACGGGGAGAGGGCTGGGGTGAGGGGCTATTCAGTTCATTGCAGAAGCGGTTCTTCAAATCTCCGGCCACGCCGCATTGTAACGACAGGCACACGCTATCTCCTCCATGCCCGATTCCCTCCAGAACCAGGAAAGCAAATGCTTAGTCGCCCAAGCAATGTAACCATATGGTTACAAGATCGCGCGTTACCTCCGGCGTTGTCAATCACCTTTTGAAAATTTCTCGAACCGCCGCACTGCCGAACACTACGCGCGGATCGAAGCGAGCGTGACGGCAACGATATGCTCACCCCACTCATTTAGCGCATCCGGTGCCATCAGCTTCCGCGCGAAAATCGTCGACAAGGTGTGCCGGTTCGACAGATAGAAAAAGCCGAGTGCCGCGATCGTGAGATAGACTGATATGGGATCGACCGCCGGCCGGAAAATGCCAAGCGCCTCCCCACGGCGCAGCACGTCTGCAAGTTCGTCGATCAGATGCGAATGCATGGCCGAGACTTTGTCGGAGCGCTGCAGATAATGCGCATGATGCAGGTTTTCGGTGGCAAGCAGGCTCAGAAACTCAGGATGCGCTAGAAAATGCCGCCAGGTGAACAAGGCCAGCTCCCGCATCCCCTCTTCCGGATGACGATGCGCCAGATCCAGCTGCTTTTCTGCATTACGGATCGTCGCATATGTCGCCTCCAGCACGGCGAGATAGAGCCCCTCCTTGTCGCCGAAATAATGATAGAGCATCCGCTTGTTCGTTTGTGCCCGCGCTGCAATCGCATCCACCCTGGCGCCACCGAAGCCATGCGCGGCAAATTCCTCCGTCGCCGCGTCCAGGATCGTGGCATGGGTGCGCTGCGGATTGCGAGACGCTTTTCTCGACCGCTTGCCCAAGGTCTTGCCGGCATCCGCTTGCGCTTTATTTTCAGGCTCTTGTCTCGCCCTGACCGCCATGGACGATCTCCTTCCGAACGGTAGCATTAGCGACGGATGCTGCCGGTTCCGGCATGCATCGTTTTGATTGCCGCACGATTGGCGCTTGACAGCGGTCGCGTTTCTATCCAACTTGTAACCAAATAGTTATATCATGCAAAGCAGTTCGTAAATCATCGGTTCACTGGGGAGGAGACCAGGATGACGTTGACGATCGATCGCCGGCAGTTGCTAGCCGGCATGGCAGCCACGCTTGCATTCAGCGGTATGGGACTTTCACGCGCCAATGCGGCAACCGCGATGCGCCTTCTTTGGTGGGGATCGAAGGAGCGTAGCGACCGGACATTTGCGGCGGTAAAGGCCTATCAGGCCAAGAACCCGGATATCACCATCGCCGGCGAATCCTTCGGTTGGGACAGCTATTGGACGCGCTTGGCCACCCAGACCGGCGGCGGCAACGCGCCCGACCTCATCCAGATGGATTATCGTTACATCTTCGAATATGCCCGCCGCGGCGCGCTGCTCGACATGACGCCCTATCTCGGCAAGAGCTTGGCGATCGAGGATTTCGGCCCGGCCAACATCGATTCCGGCAAGGTCGACAACAAGATCTACGGTGTCAGCCTCGGCGTGAACTCCTTCATGGTCGTCGTCAACACGGCCGCCTGGACCGAGGCCGGCGTCGAACCGCCACATGACGCCATGACATGGGAGCAGATCGGCGATGCCTGCGCCAAGGTCACGGCTGCCAAGAAGCGTCGCGGTTTCTACGGCACGGCCGACGCAAGCGGCGGGGAGCCGGCGCTCGAATGCTGGCTGCGCCAGCGCGGCAAGGCGCTGTATACGACGGACGGCAAGCTCGCCTTCGAAGCGAAGGACGCGACCGAATGGTTCGATCTGTGGGGTCACATGCGCAAGATTGGCGCCTGTGTTCCGGCCGACGTGCAGGCGCTCGATCAGCAGACGCTCGAAACCGATATGCTTGTCACCAAAAAAGCAGCGATGAGCTTCGCCCATTCCAACCAGTTCGTTGCCATTCAAGGTCTGAACAAGGAAAAGCTCGATATCGTCTCCTATCCGGCCAATGCCGACAGCAAGCCCGGCCAGTATCTGAAGCCGTCGATGCTGATGTCGGTTTCGGCGACGTCAGCAAACAAGGATGCCGCCGTCGCCTTCGTCAATTATCTGGTCGAAGACCCAGAAGGCACGAAGGCACTCGGAGTCGAGCGCGGCGTTCCGCCTTCAAAAAAGATCCGCGACCTCCTGACGCCGGATCTGGATCCCGTCAGCAAGCAGGTGGTCGACTATATCGGCCGGCTGACGCCGCACGTCGGAGCGCTGCCGCCATCCCCACCGAACGGCGCCGGCGAGAATGCATTCCTGTTGAAGAAGATCGCCGAGGAGGTGGCCTTCGGCAAAACCAGCGCACAGGACGCTGGAACGAAGTTCACCGAACAGGCAGCAGCAAACATTACGCGAGGCTGATACCGTGGGTACAAACAGCAAGAGCGTTGCCGGCGGCTTGGCCGTCGGCGCGCGCGCGCCGTTGCGCGTGGAGACCTCCTACAAGGCGCCGAGCGCATTCGCGCGCAACGCACCCGGCTATCTCTTTCTTCTGCCGTGGTTCATCGGCTTCTTCGGACTAACCCTCGGACCGGCGATCGCCTCGCTCTATCTATCCTTTACCGACTACAATCTGCTGCAGTCTCCCAATCTCGTCGGCATAGACAACTATGTGCGGATCGCGACGGCGGACGACAAATTCCTGTCGTCGATGAAGGTGACGCTGTTTTATGTCGTCTGCTCCGTGCCGCTGAAGCTCGCCTTCGCGCTGCTGGTGGCGCTGCTGCTCAACCGCGGCATCAAGGGCCTGCCGGTCTATCGCGCCATCTTCTATCTGCCGTCACTGCTCGGCTCCAGCGTCGCCATCGCCGTGCTGTGGCGGCAGATCTTCGATGCTGACGGTATCGTCAATACCCTGCTCTGGTACGCCTTCGGCATCAACGGGCCGAGCTGGATCTCCAATCCCGATTACTCGCTCTATACGCTCGTCATTCTCGCCATCTGGCAGTTCGGTTCGCCGATGATCATCTTCCTCGCAGGCCTGCGCCAGATCCCGACCGATCTTTATGAAGCCGCCAGCCTCGACGGCGCCTCCAAGGCACGGATTTTCTTCAAGATCACCCTGCCGCTTCTGACGCCCGTGATCTTCTTCAACGCCGTCGTCCAGACGATTGATGCCTTCAAAGCCTTCACGCCGGCCTACGTCATTTCCTCCGGCACCGGCGGGCCGATCGATTCGACGCTGTTCTACACGCTCTATCTCTACCAGGAAGCCTTCGGCTATTTCCGCATGGGCTATGCCGCCGCACTCGCCTGGATCCTGGTGATCATCATCGCGATCTTCACCGCCTTCTCCTTCCTCTCCGCTCGTTATTGGGTCCACTACGATGACTGACGCGAAGCTCACCCATTTTGCCGAGGACATGAAGCCGCCGCGCGAGCGCCCGTGGTTCCTCTCCGTCCTCATCCATGTCGCTCTCATCGCCGCGTCGATCGTGATGCTCTATCCGCTGCTGTGGATGCTGTCCGGCTCGATCAAGGACCAGAACGAGATCTTCGGCACGGCCTCGCTGATCCCCTCGCAATTCGATTTCAGCTCCTATGCCCGCGGCTGGTTCGGCGGCCAGGTCACCTTCGGCAAATTCGTCTGGAATTCGGCCGTCATCGCCGTGCTTTCGGTCATCGGCAACGTCATTTCCTGCTCGCTGGCGGCTTACGCCTTCGCGCGGCTGAACTTCTGGGGCAAGAATTTCTGGTTCGCGCTGATGCTGGGCACGCTGATGCTGCCCTATCACGTCACGCTGATCCCGCAATATATCCTCTTCCTCAAGCTCGGCTGGGTGAAGACCATGCTGCCGCTCGTCGTACCGAAATTCCTGGCCGTCGATGCCTTCTTCATCTTCCTGATGGTGCAGTTCTTCCGCGGCATTCCACGCGAGCTGGACGAGGCCGCCATGATGGACGGCTGCAGCCCATGGCGCATCTACTGGCGGATCATGCTGCCGCTGTCGCTTCCCGTTCTGGCGACGGCCGCCATCTTCTCCTTCATCTGGACCTGGGATGATTTCTTCGGGCCGCTGATCTACCTCTCGGACATCAACACCTACACGGTACAGCTCGGCCTGCGCTCCTTCGTCGACTCCACCGGAAGTTCCGACTGGAGCAGCCTGTTTGCCATGTCGAGCCTGTCGCTGATCCCGGTCTTCCTGATCTTCCTCTTCTTTCAGAGGCTGCTGATCGACGGCATCGCGACCGCCGGCCTCAAACGCTGATTATGAACCCCGCAGTCCCGAATACCCAAGGTTTGGGACTGCGAACCAACAAAACCACGAAAGGAAATGTCGCATGAGCGCGCTGCGCTTCGCCGCCATCGGCCTTAATCACGATCATATCTACGGCCAGGTCAACGTCATGCTGCGGGCCGGCGCCGAACTCGTCGCCTTCCATGCGGTGGAGAACGATCTCGCCGCCACCTTTGCCGAACGCTTCCCGCAAGCGAAACGCATCGCTGACAAGCGCGAAATCCTGGAGGACCACTCCATCGCGCTGATCGTTAGCGCCGCGATTTCCAGTGAGCGCGCCGATCTCGCTATCGAGGCCATGCGCCACGGCAAGGACGTGATGCTCGACAAGCCCGGCATGGTGACGCTGGATCAGCTCGCTGAAGTGCGAAAAGTGCAGGCCGAGACCAAGCGCATCGTCTCCATCCTCTATTCCGAACATTTCGAGACGGCATCGACGGTCAAGGCCGGCGAATTGGTCAAGGCGGGCGCCATCGGCAAGGTCATCCACACGACCGGCCTCGGCCCCCATCGGCTCCGCAAACCCACCCGGCCGGACTGGTTCTTCGACCGTAAGCGCTATGGCGGCATCATCGCCGACATCGCCTCGCATCAGTGCGAGCAGTTTCTGTTCTTCGCGGACTCGCTGGAAGCCGAGGTGCTGTCGGCGACGGTGTCCAACCGCGCCAATCCGGAAACGCCGGGCCTGCAGGATTATGGCGATTTCCATGTGAGGACGCCTGACGTCACGGGCTATGTCCGCGTCGACTGGTTCACGCCGGATGGTCTGTCGACATGGGGCGACGGCCGCCTCTTCATCGTCGGCACGGAAGGGACAATCGAGCTGCGCAAATATATCGACGTCGCCGGCCGGCCCGGCACCGATCACCTCTTCCTCACCGATCGCAAGGGCATGCAGCATATCGACTGCAGCGGAGTGGAGCTGCCCTATGGCCGCCAGCTTGTAGCCGACATCAGAGACCGTACCGAGACGGCTATGGGCCAGGAACATTGCTTCAAGGCCATGGAGCTGGCGCTGAAGGCGCAGGCGCTTGCCGAGGCTACATCGCTCAAGAACGCTCAGAGGTAACTGCGTCATGTCCGACATCAAGAAAGTCGCGATCATCGGCCTCGGCATCGGCCGCTCCCACATCGTCGAAGGTTATCTGCCGCATCCGGATCGCTTCGAAGTCGCCGTCCTCTGCGATCTCAACGAGGAACGCCTGAACGCCGTCGGCGACGAATTCGGCATCGCGAGACGCCTCAAGGACTTCTCGGAAGTCCTCAACATGCCCGCTATCGACATCATCGACATCTGCACCCCGCCCGGTTCGCATTTCCAGCTCATCATGCAGGCGCTTGCCGCCGGCAAACACGTGGTCTGCGAAAAGCCGCTTGTGGGATCGCTCGCCGATGTCGATGCGGTCATCGCGGCCGAAAAGACCGCCAAGGGCCGGCTGATGCCGATATTCCAGTATCGCTATGGCGACGGCATCCAGAAGGCCAAGCGCATCATCGCTTCGGGTATTGCCGGCAAGCCCTATGTCGCCACGTCGGAGACGCATTGGGTGCGCGGCGCCGATTATTATGCGGTTCCCTGGCGCGGCAAGTGGGATACCGAACTCGGCGGCGTGCTGATGACGCACTCTATCCATCTGCACGACATGCTGACCTATCTGATGGGGCCGATCGCGGGCCTCTTCGGCCGCGTCGCCACCCGCGTCAACGATATTGAGGTGGAGGACTGCGCCAGCGCCAGCCTGTTGATGGAAAACGGCGCGCTCGCCACCATCAGCGCAACGCTCGGCTCGCAGGAGCAGATCAGCCGCCTGCGCCTCGCCTTCGAAAACGTCCTGATCGAAAGCAATCACGAGCCCTACAGCCCCGGCCAGGACCCCTGGAAGATCGTCCCCGCCAATGACGAGATCGGCGCGAAGATCGATGCGCTGCTCGCCGACTGGTCGCCTATTCCCAACCGTTTCAACACGCAGATGAGGCTGTTCCACGACGCGCTAGTGTCCGGCGGACCGCTGCCGGTGACGACGGCCGATGCCCGCCAGGCACTGGAACTGGTCACGGCATTCTATGAATCGTCGGAAACGCGCACCGAAGTCCGCTTCCCCGTCGGGCCGGAAGCCAAGAAATACAAGAGTTGGAGGCCGTCATGAACGTTGCCCCGCGAGCCATCAGGACTAACAAGGAGGGAGCGCCTATGGCGACAAGCGTATCGCTGCAGAAGGTTATCAAGCGCTACGGCGAGCTTCAGGTGGTTCACGGGATCGACCTGGAGATCGAGCCGGGGGAGTTCACCGTTTTCGTCGGGCCCTCCGGCTGCGGCAAGTCCACGCTCCTGCGCATGATCGCCGGCCTCGAGCCGATTTCCGGCGGTGGCCTCTATCTCGACGGCAGCCGCATGAACGATGTCCCCGCCTCCAAGCGCGGCATCGCCATGGTCTTCCAGTCCTATGCGCTCTATCCGCATATGACCGTTTACAAGAATCTCGCCTTCGGCCTGGAAACGGCCGGCATGAAGAAGCAGGACATCCAGCCGCGCGTCGAAAAGGCGGCCGAGATCCTGCAGATCAAGCAGCTGCTGCAGCGCAAGCCGAAGCAGCTTTCCGGCGGCCAGCGCCAGCGCGTCGCGATTGGCCGCGCCATCGTGCGCGAGCCCAACATCTTCCTCTTCGACGAGCCGCTTTCGAACCTCGACGCGGAACTGCGCGTGCAGATGCGCGTCGAGATCGCCCGCCTGCACCAGCGCCTCGGCAACACTATGATTTACGTCACCCACGACCAGACCGAAGCCATGACCATGGCCGACAAGATCGTGGTGCTGAACGGCGGCAAGATCGAGCAGGTCGGCGCGCCGCTCGACCTCTACAACAAGCCAAAGAACAAGTTCGTCGCCGGCTTTATCGGCTCGCCAAAGATGAATTTTCTCGATGCGAAAATCGTCGCCTCCGACGACGGCTCCGCCGTCATCGATCTCGCCGGCCAGACGGTGCGCCTGCCGCGCCGGCTAGGCAGCCTCCAGCCGGGACAGCCGGTAACCCTCGGCGCCCGCCCGGAGCACCTGAATGTCGGCGATCGCGGCCTGGCGCTCGGCAATGCCCGCGTCGATCTCGTCGAACATCTCGGCGGCCAGACGATCCTCTACGTCACGCTACATGGCGGCCAGGCGCTGACGGTCGCGCTGGAAGATCAGCAAGCCATCCGCGCCGGCGAGACGGTTAGCATTCATATCGATCCCGAGCGCTGCCACCTGTTCGGGCCAGATGGGATGACGTTGTAGGAGAGCTGGTGTGAAGAGTTATCTCGCCCCTGGCGGGCGAGATAACTCCTCGTGCCGCCATCAACTACACCTCGACGATCCGCCGGCTGCCGATGGCGCGGATCTGACCGGATGGAATGACATCAGCCGGAACGCCCTCCCGCCGGTACAGGCGAATCCGCCGGCTGCCCGGCGCAAGATGGAACCAGTCGTCCTCGGCCCGATAGGCTTCTAGATCGATCTGCACCGATTGTGCCAGCCGGTCGCTGATCAGCTCCAAATACCAATCCTCACCTTCCTGAAGAACCGATGCAGTGATCTCGGCATCGTGAAAAGCTTTCGTTCTGCCAAGCGGGAAGTAGAAGGCCTCAGCGATCACCGCGCCGGTTACCGAGTTCGTCAGCCGAGCCACTACGACATCATGTGATGGCGGACCGAAACGGAAAGCATAGGTCGTGTCAAAGAAGGCGCCAAACAGATCAGTGCAGGCTATCTTTTGCTTGGCGCGGGCTTCGAGCACCAGATCGCGGCCGCCACCGACGACGATCTGACGCCCGTCACGCAGGCAGGAGACTTCGACGGTGAGGTCAAGCGCTGCATCGCTCTCATTCATGACGTGTACGTCGAGACCGTTCGTACCTTCATCCATCAGAAGCACCTGTACTGGCCGGAAGGCACGGCGCAGCCCATACCAGACCGGCTTCGGCTCTCCGGTCGAATCGATCACGCCCCAGCCGGCGCCGGGAAGCAGATCCTGCAGCGTCCAGACAAGCGCGCCATTGCAGCCGGAACCTCGGCGGCGCCACTCCGCATAGGTCTCCTCGGCCACTTCACCGGTCACCGCCCGCGAGAGGTTGAGATAGAGATCCGGGTCTTCCCGCCGCAATCGGTTGGGCTCGAAACCGTAAAGCTCCTGAAGATAATGATCACGCACATCCTCGAAATCCCAGGATGCGCCGCGATCGCGCGGTACCCGCTCTTTCCATAGCGGACTATGGACTGCCGGAACCGGCAGATGCTGCCCCAGAGTACGGGCTTGCGGCACATGCGCGAAAGCCAGGCTCTCTGCGGCGAAGCGGACGTCGGCGCGGCGCGCATCGGCAAGCGGCCGCATATACGCCCCGACGCCATAATAATGCGTGACGCCGGCATTTGGCGAAAACGGCATCGGCCCGCCCGAGGGCGAGTTGACGACATAGGGCACATCCGGCCGCAACGATTGCACCAGTGGCGGGATGATCTCCTCGACAACAGGGCTTTTCCAGAACTGTTCGGGCAGGCCCATCATGGCTGCCTGCTGATGGATCTCGCTGCCGCCGCAAAGGATGGCCAGCGAAGGCGACAGCCGAGTGCCGCTCAGGAACTGCGAAGCCTCCGCCTCGACATGGGCGTTGAACGCCTTGTCATTCTTCGGATAGTCGAAATTGGCGAACATGAAATCCTGCCAGACCAGCAGGCCAAGTCCGTCGCACAGGCGGAAGAATTCCGGCGTTTCATATGCCATGGTGCCGCCGATACGGATCATGTTCATGCCGGCTTCAGCCGCCAGCCGTAGCCAGGGTTCATAATCGTCGCGGCCATCAGGCAGGCGTACGATATCGGCAGTGGTCCAGACCGCGCCGCGGCAGAAAATCCGCTCGCCATTCACGACAAGAGCGAAATCCTGGCCATCGGCGCCGCGATCGACCGACAGCCGACGGAAACCGGTCTTTCCGAGCGCATGCTCCACGCCATCGACGACGAGCGAGATATCATGGAGCTGCGGCACGCCATGCGTATGCGGCCACCAGGGCACCACATCGGGAATTTTGAGGATTGCGGTATAACGGCCGGCGCTATCCTTTTCGAAGGCCTGCTCCGTCTCTCCGCAGCGCAAAAGCAGCTCCTCAACCGTGCCCTCGATCGAGAGCGAGGCATAGAGCCTACCCTCGCCATTCTCAAGCAGGTCCGGCCGCAAGGAGAGATCACGAATGACAGGCGCGCTCGGCCGCAGCAGCGAGATCGGCCGCCACGGACCGACGGCCTGAACATCCGGACACCAGCCTGGCATATGGCCGAGCAATGTCGTGCGCACCATGCGCAGGCCCTGGGGCGTGATCATCTGCGGCCGCCAGCGGGCGCGTGGCCCGGGCTCGGAAAGCTTCGGCTCCAGCGCACGGAAGCAGAGCGCCAGCTCGTCACCGCCAAGCAGGGTGACGTCAAGGTCATGGGCCTCGAACATGCTTTCGGACACAAGGATTTGCTGGCCGTTGAGGAAGACTTCGCAAAGCGTCGCCAGCCCCTCCAGTCGCAGGACCGCCTCGCCCGCCTCCACATCCACCAGACGGCAGATGTACCAGGCATCGCGATCATGAAGCGGCTGCGGCCTTGTCCGGTCGAAACGCCCGGCCTTTTCCAGCGCCTCCGCCACGGTGCCCGGCACGGGCGCGGGAATGAAACCTGAGGTCAGCGGCACATCGGACGGTAAGAGGCAGGTGCCTGCCTCCGTCAGTACCAGATTCCAACCTTCGCTCAGCCGCATTCCGCCGCCGAGATCCGCCAAGCGCCCGCCCATGACATCTTCGGGGGATTACCCCCGCCCCAATATGTTCAGAAATAACCCAGCCGTATCGCGGATCAAACGGAAGCCCGTCAAAGCTTCCGTTCAAGTTCGCTCATCATGGAATCCCACGCATCGGCGGCGGGATCAAGCGCCGTGCGCAGCGGCTCGAATTTCTTGCGCGTGATGGCGCGGGCAAGCTGGAACTGCACCGATTTTGCCGTCTCGGAAATTTTCCGCGCTTCGCCAGCCGCGTTACCCAAATCAGCCGCGAGCCAATCGAAATGGCTGCCGGCCAGTTCGAAATTGGCGCCGAGCTGACGCAGCGTGTTGAAGGCATATTTATGGAAGAAGCCGAAAGGCCGTTCGGCGATCGCCTCCACCTGCGCCGGGAAGACCTCGGCGAAGGCGCGGATCGGATTGGCCTTGGGGCGACGGCGGAAATGGAAGGACAGAAGCTGCCGCGCCGTCTCGCGGATTCCAGCGTCAGCGGGTACCTTCTCCGGAAATTTCGCAAATTCCGTATAGGGCAGGAAGGGCAGGTCCTCGTCCGTCAGATGCAGCTGGAACAGTCCGTCGAAATCCTCGCCCGACAGCTGGAAGAAGCCGCCATTGTGGAAATAATCGAGCGTGCGGCCTTCCATATCGAGCCGGTTGATCGCGACCGTCGTCTTGCCGTGTTCGCGGCGATAGCCGACGCCTTGCGTGTCCGGCATGAAGAAGGAATCCATCTCCACCAGGCAGAGCCGGCCGCGGCCGATCTGCTCGGCGACATGGTTCTCAACCTTGTCGTAAATCGCAAGCTCGGTGCAGCGCACGCCATAGAGCGCTTCCAGATCCTCGAGCGGCACCTTGAAGAAGGTGAACTGATCGCCCTCGAAATCCTGTGTCACCGTGAAGCCGAGCATGGCTTCGGGCGGCAGCTTCAGGCTCGAAAGCACCTCGATCCAGAGATCGATGTAGCAGTTGGTCTCAGGCCACATGCGCTCACTGTCGTGCAGCGCATGTGGCTTGTAGGCGGCGGGGTCCAGTCCCTGAAACACGGAAGCCATGGGTGCGATCAGCCCCACAGTGCCTTGCGCACGCTCTCGGGCCATTCCTTGGTGTCGAGACCATGGGTGTGGAACAGCGCCAGCGCGATGCGCTCCAGGCCGAAGCCCACGCAGGCCGTGTGCACGACGCGGCCATCGGCAAAGTTCAGGCCCCATTTCGTGCCGAAGGCATCCTGATGGTAGTTGAAGCTCATGCAGGCGGTCGGCTTGGCGGTCGAGGTGATTGGGATCAGCAGCTCGAACTTCAGGTTCTGGTCGCGCTGGTTGTTGGCGAGCATCTTGCCGGCCCGGCCGAAGAACGGGTCGTTGGCGACATCGATGGTGACGTCGAGGCCGACGGCCTTCATCATCTCGACACCGCGATCCATCCAGCTCTGGCGGAAATCCGTCACATGCTTTTCGCTGCCCATGCAGACATATTCGCGCATGCGGAAGAGCTGCTGGCGGGCCGGGTCCTTGGAAGGCTCGTGGCGGAAGCAATAGGATTGCAGATCGTAAAGCGCGCCGTCTTCCGGAATGGCGCCGCGCTTGGCAACCGTCGGATAGAGCGGATAGCACGCGGCAGGTGTCAGCACGATATCGGTCGCCTGCTGGTCTTTCGTCCAGTCGTCGCCGACTTCCATGCACTTCAGCAAGCTCATATGGTCGAGCTCGTTACCGCAGAAGCTATGCACGGTGCCGGCCAGCTGCGGGAAGCTCTTCATATAGCCGCTCGTCTCAAAGAAGGCGCGGTTCATGCCCGGCGGAAAGCGGATGGCTTCGGCGCCATCGGCGCCGCCGAATCTGTCGATCAGCCGCTCGAAGGCGGAAATCACATCTTCGAACTGGCCGCTGCGCCCGTAGAGGCCATCAACGCCGGTGTCGATCAGCAGGCCGGATTCGAAAAGACGGTCGAGAAACGATGTTTGCATATCCATGACGGTTACCCCAACAGGCTGGTATCTTGTTTGTGGACGAGCAGCATGGTCGACGTATTGCCGAGAATGCGGTCATTCGAAATCATCAATTGCGCCGAGTGCGCGTCGCGCAGGTGGCGGCCGAGGCTGTAGGGCGTACCGTTCTTGTAGCCCATGATGCCGCAGATCAGCATCGCATGATTGATGATCGGCAGGATCATCTCCGAGGATGCGATCTTGACGTTGTTCATCGCCACGGCGAAAGCCATCGACGACAGGCGGTCCGCATCGAGCTTCGCCTCCTCATAGGCCTTCAGCCCGGCAACCACATTGGATTTCACCATCTGCAGCATGCTGGAGGCTTCGGCGAGACGCAGCGCACCGGGCGGCGGTGCGCCGGGAGACTTGCGGGCAGCGGCACGAACGAAAGCTTGTGCGCGCGAAACCGCATCGGCGGCAATGCCATACCACACACCGCTCCAGAGCAGGTGCGAGCTTGCCAGCATCGATTGCGCGGCGATCTCGGCAAACGGCTTCGGCAGG
The DNA here is from genome assembly GCF_009176305.1 of Martinezella dioscoreae. Classification (GTDB taxonomy): domain Bacteria; phylum Pseudomonadota; class Alphaproteobacteria; order Rhizobiales; family Rhizobiaceae; genus Rhizobium; species Rhizobium dioscoreae. Next base: position 89,984 of record NZ_BLAJ01000007.1, read on the forward strand.
ATCTGCTTGGCCGGCGCCACGCCCTTGAACAGGAAGCCGTCGGAGCAAGTGCCGCGCATGCCGAGCGTGTTCCACTCGACCGTGCGCTTAATCTCGTATTGATCCCTAAGAAAGCAGGTCAGCACCTGATCGGAAGACGCCGCCTCGGCATGGCTGCGCGAGGTGATCAGAATGGCGTCGGCATGGGCGCCATAGGAGATGACGGTCGCATCCTTTTCGAGGGTGCAGGTATCGCCTTCGACTTTGATGGCGCAGATGCTGTTGCGCAGATTGCCGCCGATCCCGCCCTCGGTCGTCGCCGAAGCGAGCAGCAGCTGTTCCCTGGCGATGCGGCGCATGAAGTCACGGTGCCAATCGCTATCGACGCCGTGCTCGACCAGGCTCGACAGCTTGATCTGGTGCATGGCGAAGACCATGGCGCTTGCAGCGCAAGCCTGACCAAGGATCGAGCAGAGCTCGGCGATTTCGGTCACCGACGCGCCTTCACCGCCGAGATCGGCGGGGATCTGAATGGAGAGCAGCTTCTCGGCGCGCATCGCGTCGACGGCTTCGCGTGGGAACCGACCTTCGGCATCGACGGCATCGGCGTGCTGGCTGGCGATCGCTGCGACGCGGGCGGCGCGCACCGCCGCTCCTTCGCCCGACCCAACCTCGAGTAAAGCGACCGCCGCAGTCATTATGCGACCTTTCTACTATCGAGGATCATGCCGACGGTTCTTTCGATCGCGGCAATGCTGGCGAAGGACTTGCGGTTCAGCAGGTTGTCGGGAAACTCGATGTCGAAGGCTTCCTCGATGCCGAGCATCAACTGGACGGAAGCGAAAGAAGACAGGCCGGTCGCATAAAGATCGGCATCGTCTTCGATTTGATCGATAGCAACGGGAAGCGCGCCGAACTTGGCCAGCAAATCGCGAATCGTCTTGTTCATAATCTAGTCCCTTCTGGCAATGGTAAGCATAACCGCAGTTACGCCGTCTTATCCTTCACCAAGAAGTAACAGGCAAAATAGAACATTCCGCTAAGCGACGTGGTAAATACAAACAACTTATACTTCGTGGAAAATTGCTATATTCAACACTTGTCTGATTAAAATTTACCTTCCGTAAGCCATATAAAGGATGACTTCCGCAAAAATATTATATTTTTCTAATATTATGCCATGTCGATTTTTGGAAGAGCGAGGTATCAAAAAAGGTTAACGCACCAAAATTCGCCACTACGTTTTATTCGAAAATAACAATCACAATCAGAGCGTCAGTTCAATATAAGACCATAAGTACGCACTTTAGCTTTGCGACGGATAGATATGCTCGCCGCCGCGGTAGTCTGAAATCGAGTAGCAACCTTCACCCAGCTCACGGACGGAGCTCTGGCCGATATCGGCCTTGCCGTAGCCACCGGGGATATCGAGAATGTAAGTGGGCTGGCAAAGGCCGGAAATGCGGCCACGTAGCGCCGCAACGATTGCCTGTCCTTCGGCGATGCCAAGGCGGAAGTGGCTGGTTCCGGGCGCAAGGTCCGGATGATGCAGGTAATAGGGCTTCACCCGCGTCTCCACGAAAGCCTTCATCAGCGCCGCCAGCACCTCCGGATCGTCGTTGACGCCCTTCAGAAGGACCGACTGGCTGATAAGCACGATTCCGGCATCGACCAGCCGGGCGCAGGCGGCGCGCGCCTCCTCCGTCAGCTCGCGTGGATGGTTGGCATGCAGCGCCACATAGATGGTCTTGCCGCTCGCCTTCAAAGCCGCAATCAGCGCCGCATCGATCCTTGACGGGTCAACGACGGGGATGCGGGTATGGAAGCGGACGATCTTCACATGGTCGATCTCGGCAAGCTGCCCGAGAATCTCTTCCAGCCGGCGCGGCGAGAGAATGAGCGGATCGCCACCGGTCAGGATGACCTCCCAGATCTCCTTGTGCTCGCGGATATAGGCAAAGGCGCCGTCCAACGCATCCCCATCCAGCGTCCCAAGTCCCTGCGGCCCGACCATCTCGCGGCGGAAACAGAAGCGGCAATAGACCGGGCAGACATGCACGGCTTTCAGCAAGACGCGATCCGGATAGCGGTGTACGATGCCTTCGACCGGGCTATGCGCGTGATCGCCGATCGGATCGGCGCGTTCCTCCGAAGTGACGGTAAGTTCGGCGGCATCCGGCACGAACTGCCGGGCAATGGGGTCGGCAGGGTTTGCGGGGTCGATCAGGCGCGTCACGGTCGGCGTCAGGGCAACGGCATACCGCTCCGCCACCGCCTCGAGCGCGATCGCCTGATCGCCATTGATCAACCTGGCGCGCTCAAGCTCTCCGATGGTCCGGATCGGGCGCACCACATTCATGCGTCATACTCCGCGACCGGTGCCCACAGCACCTGCTCGATCCGTGAGGCGCCGGTTGCCAACATCACGAGCCGGTCGAAGCCCAGCGCGATGCCGCTCGCCTCGGGCATGACGGCAAGCGCCTCCAGAAACTCCTCGTCCAGCGGATAGGTCTCGCCATAGACACGCTGCTTTTCCGCCATCTCGATCTCGAAGCGACGACGCTGCTCTTCGGCATTGGTGAGTTCGCCGAAAGCATTGGCCAGCTCGACGCCGCAGGCATAGAGCTCGAAACGCTCGGCAACGCGATGATCCCTGGCCGATGGCCGCGCAAGCGCCGCCTCAGAAACGGGATATTCGTCGAGAATGGTGGCGCGTCCGAAGCCCAGATTCGGCTCGATCTTCTCCACCAATACGCGGCTGAAAAGATCCTGCCACAGATCGTCGTCGGCAACGCGAATGCCCGCCTTGCGCATATCCGCCGCCAGGCGCTCGCGATCCGTCGATCCGTCGAGACCGATGGAGGCGAAGAGATCGATACCGGCATATCGTTCGAAGGCGGCCGCGACGCTGATTCGCTCGGGCGGGAGAAATGGATCGATCTCCGCGCCGCGGTAGCTGAGTTTCTTCGCCCCGACCGTCTCGGCCGCCAGCGCCAGCAGCGCGGCACAATCCACCATCAGGATTTCGTAGCTCTCTCCTGCCCGATACCATTCCAGCATGGTGAATTCCGGATGGTGCAGCGGCCCACGCTCGCGATTGCGATAGACATGGGCAAAGCAGGCAATGCGTTCTTCACCCGCCGCAAGCAGCTTCTTGCAGGCAAATTCGGGTGATGTATGCAGATAAAGAGGCGATGCCTTGCCGTCGGTCGTCAGCGCCTCGGTCTCGAAAGCATGCAGATGAGCCTCGTTGCCGGGCGACACCTGCAGCGTCGCCGTATCCACCTCGATGAAGTCGTTGCGCGTGAAGAAAGTCCGCAGCGCCGCCTGGATGGCATTGCGGCCGATCAGGAACGGCCGCCGGTCCGCATGGACATTGCGGGTCCACCAGGGGGACGCTTTGCTCGTCTTTGGCTTCATTCCTAGCTTTCTTCAGGGCACCGGCCGCCTTGGGGGTGGCTATTTCCGTTGATTTAGGGTAGTTGCGCCCCCAAGCAAACAAAAGCTGCGTCTCGGAGAGCATTTCGACAGTCCCTCTACGACGCAAAAGGCAGCGTTACAAGGAAGTCTTATGGTCAAGGTCATCGCCTCTTCGGTCCGCAAGGGCAACGTTCTCGACGTCGACGGCAAGCTCTACGTCGTTCTCACCGCACAGAACTTTCATCCGGGCAAGGGTACGCCGGTCACGCAGGTCGACATGCGCCGCATCGTCGACGGCGTGAAGGTGTCCGAGCGTTGGCGCACCACCGAGCAGGTCGAGCGCGCCTTCGTCGAAGACGTGAACTTCCAGTACCTCTATGAAGACGGCGAAGGCTTCCACTTCATGAACCCGGCCACCTACGACCAGGTCGTCGTCGATGCCGAAACCATGGGCGACCAGAAGGCCTACCTTCAGGAAGGCATGACCTGCATCCTGTCGATCCATGAAGGCGTTCCGCTGGCGCTCGAACTGCCGCGCCACGTTACGCTCGAGATCACCGAGACCGAGCCGGTCGTCAAGGGCCAGACGGCGTCCTCGTCCTACAAGCCCGCCATGCTCTCGAACGGCGTGCGCACTATGGTTCCGCCGCACATCAACGCCGGCACCCGCGTCGTCATCGCAACGGAAGACAATTCCTACGTCGAGCGCGCCAAGGACTGAGCCTCGGCCACCTGCTTGCATGAAGAACGCCTCGTCCTGGTGACGGGGCGTTTTGCGTTTTGGGAAAATTGAAGCCGGAGGGGCAGTGACTGCGCGAAGACTTACCGTGCCGCCCTAGTTGCGGCGCACCTGGTTACGGCGCACTGGCCTTTTTCTCATCCACCTGCGCCGTACCGGTAGTTTCGGAAGGCGTTTGCATATCGGTGCTGTGCTCATGCGGAGCCAGAGACTGCAGATGCAGGACGCGCGGCGACATGGCGTGCATGAAGGCGTCGGAGCGGCCGATATAGATCAAGGTTGCATCTTCCAGCTCGGCCAGCAGAGCAAAGGCCTTCGCCTGAACCTCGGCCTCCAGCCCTTCCAGGGCATCATCGAAGACGACCCATTTCGGCTTTGCAAGCAGCAGATGCGCAAAACCGACGGCTTTCTGCTCTTCGGTATCGAGCAATCGATCCCAGCGAGCCTGCGTATCGAGACGGCTCTTCAGACGGCCAAGCCCTACCTTGTCGATGACGGCATCGACGGCGGCATCGTCATAGGCGTCCCGATCGTCCGGAAAACAGATTGCCTCCCTGAGGGTGCCGGTCGGCACATAGGGCGTGTGCGGCACGAACAGCATGTCGTCCATCGGCGGCAGGCTGACCGTGCCGGAACCGCTATACCATTGATGCGCCAGCACCTCGAACAGCAGCCTGCGATTCACGCCGTGATCGCCGTTGATCATCACATGCTCGCCGGCATTGATCGTGACCGTACCCTCCGCGATCCGGAAGCCGTTTTCCGTCGCCTCGTCGCTGGTCTTCGTCGAAATCTCCAGATCGGTCCAGACCATCGTGCCCGGCGCCGCCTTTTCGAAGACGAGGGTGTGCGGCATCGGCATTTTATCGTCCATTTCCGTCAGTGCCTTGCGGAAATCGGTCACGCGCATCAGCGTCGCACGCCATTCGGCAATCGGGCCGAAATTGGCGACATACCAGCGCAGCGCGGAATTGACCTGATTGAAGGCGCCGACGGCCACCATCAGCTGACCGAAGGTCAGGCCGCCGGAGAAATAGGCGGGCGCGGCAACGAGGATGGGAATGATCAGCACCAGCCAGCCATAGCCGGCCGAAACCCAGGTGAGATTGGTATTGGCGATGGCAAGCTGACGGATGACAGCAAGCACGGCCGATATGTCGAGATTGATCCGCCGGCGCTCGTTCTCCTCGCCTCCGGCGATGGTGATTGCCGGCATATGCTCATTGGCATGCATGAGCGCGAAGCGCAGCTCGGCTTCCTTCGAATAGCGGTCTGCATTCAATCTCACCAGACGCCGGCCAACAAATTGGCTGAGGAAAGAGGCGGATCCGGCATAGAGGATTGCCGCCCAGACCATGTAGCCGGGAATGGAGAAGCTCATGCCCCGGAGGTGAAAGACCATGCCGCTGGAGAGCTCCCAGAGCACGCCGATGAAGCTCAAAAGCAGGATCGTCGCCTGTACCAGTCCAATGGCAAGCCCCGTCGAGCTTTCGGCAAGATTGCGGGCGTCCTCATGCAACCGCTGGTCGGGATTGACGCCGATCAGGCCGGAGGAGGCAAGACGAAGCGCACGCTTGGCCTGCAGCCATTGATCGACCAGATCGCGCGCCAGCCCCTCACGCATGTAGAGCGCGGTCATCTGGTTGAGCCAGGCCTGAACGACATTGAGGACCAGCAGCGAGCCGGCGATGATGCCGAAGACGCCGAGTTGATGGAAGAAAGCGGAAATATCGCGCCTTGCCAGCGAATCGTAGAAGGGCGCATTCCAGCTGTTGAGCAGCACCTGGACATAAGCCGTGACCAGAATGATCACGAAAAGCGCGATGGTCAGGGAAATGATCTTGATGCGAACAGCCGAATTCCAGAAAGCGGAGAACATCATCCTCAGCCGAAAGAAAAGGCTCAAATCGTATCCGACCTGTTCATTTCCCTGGATATTCGGCTTGGCTTGCTTTTCAACTGCCATCAGCACTTCCCTGCGACGCGTCCCGTCAGTTAATCATGACCCGCCCTCATGTCCACCCTTGCAATAGATCGGTGGGATCACATTCCTATATACACGGTTTCGCGTCTTGAACCGAATAAGGTCAGCAATTAGCTTGCGCTCGAAAGATTGAGAAAGCCTTCCGATGCAATTCCAGGGAACCGCCGACTATATCGCCGACAAGGATCTGATGGTCGCAGTCAATGCCGCCATAAGGTTGGAGCGTCCGCTTCTCGTAAAGGGCGAACCCGGTACGGGCAAGACCGAACTTGCACGCCAGGTGGCGGCCGCGCTCGGTCTCGACCTGATCGAGTGGAATGTCAAATCGACGACGAAGGCCCAGCAGGGTCTCTACGAATATGACGCGGTTTCACGCCTGCGCGACAGCCAACTCGGCGACGTCAGAGTTCATGATGTCAGGAATTATATCCGCCAAGGCAAGCTCTGGCAGGCCTTCACCTCGCCGAAGAAGTGCGTGCTGCTGATCGACGAGATCGACAAGGCGGATATCGAATTTCCGAACGATCTCCTGCAGGAACTCGACCGCATGGAATTCCATGTCTACGAGACCGGGGAGACCATTCGGGCCGCGATCCGCCCGATCGTCATCATCACCTCGAACAACGAGAAGGAACTGCCGGACGCCTTCCTGCGCCGCTGTTTCTTTCACTATATCCGCTTTCCCGACATGGAGACGCTGAAGCGCATCGTCGAGGTGCATTATCCCGGCATCAAGCAGGCGCTCGTTCATGCGGCACTGACGCAATTCTTCGAAATCCGCGACGTGCCTGGCCTGAAGAAGAAGCCTTCGACCTCCGAAGCGCTCGACTGGATTCGCCTGCTTGTTACAGACGATATCGATCCCGAAACGCTACGCGCCGATGCGAAGAACGCGTTGCCGAAGCTGCATGGCGCACTGCTGAAGAACGAGCAGGATGTCCATCTCTTCGAACGGCTGGCCTTCATGGCGCGAGGGCAGGGAAGATAATGCAACCCGATGCCGTCAAGGTCTTAATCTATGCCGTTCGGGATGGGCATCTGCTTGTTTTCGGTGAGCCAGATTTTCCCGCCGTCCAGATCCAGGTTCCTGGCGGCACGGTCGAATCCGGTGAGGACATCGTAGCGGCCGCGGCGCGCGAATTCGAGGAGGAGACCGGTTTTGCGCCACACGAACTCTATTCGCTGGGCGTTCACGACTACCATTTCGAAAAGAACGGCCGCGATTACCATCACCAACGGCACTATTTCCGCTGCCATATCTCCGAACGAGCGCCTGCCACTTGGCTTCACTACGAAATGACGCCTTTCGACGGTGGCGACCCGATCGGCTTCCGCTTCTTCTGGCTACCGATCGAAGCTGCCAGGCATCGCCTGGGTTACGGCATGGAAGCCCTCCTTGAATATCTGTAGGCCACATCGCGCCTCCAAGCTCAACCCCAGACTTTCCCCGACGCTTGCCCCATTGACCCGCGGAGATGTCGGGTTTATGAAATTTCCCTCGTGGTGATTTGGCCGGCCGGCTTGCAGCCACGTTAAATAAGTCGCTAAAGGGCCGCGTGCGGACCGGTAGCGATTCTTATCGCGGCCGGTTTTTTTGTATTTGGCGAGTGAAACGATGCCCATCAAGATTCCCGATACGCTCCCCGCGTTTGAAACCCTCCAGAACGAGGGTGTGCGGGTGATGACCGAAACGGTGGCGTTCCGACAGGATATCCGCCCCCTTCAAATCGGGCTTCTGAACCTCATGCCGAACAAGATCAAGACCGAGATCCAGATGGCGCGCCTGGTCGGCGCATCGCCGCTGCAGGTGGAGTTTTCGCTGGTGCGCGTTGGCGGTCACAAGGCCAAGAACACCTCGCAGGAGCATCTGCTTGCTTTCTACGAGACGTGGGAAGAAGTGAAGCACCGCAAGTTCGACGGCTTCATCATAACCGGCGCACCGATCGAGCTGCTGGAATATGAGGACGTCACCTACTGGAACGAGATGCGGGAGATCTTAGACTGGACGACCACCAACGTCCATTCGACGATGAACGTCTGCTGGGGGGCGATGGCGGCGATCTACCATTTCCACAAGGTGCCGAAATATACGCTTACGGAGAAGGCTTTTGGCGTCTATCGCCACCAGAACCTGAAGCCCTCTTCGGTCTATCTCAACGGCTTCTCCGACGATTTCGCCATTCCGGTGTCCCGCTGGACCGAAGTGCGCCGGGCAGACATCGAAAAAGTGCCCGGCCTGGAAATACTGATGGACTCGAGCGAGATGGGCGTCTGTCTCGTGCACGAACAAGCCTGCAACCGGCTCTACATGTTCAATCACGTGGAGTATGATTCCACGTCGCTGGCGGATGAGTATTTCCGCGATGTGAATGCGGGCGTGCCGATCAAGATGCCGCACAACTACTTCCCGCATAACGACCCGGAAATTCCTCCGCAGAACCGGTGGCGCAGCCATGCGCATCTGTTCTTCGGCAACTGGATCAATGAGATCTACCAGACCACGCCGTATGATCTGGAGGAGATTGGCCAGGAAAGGACGTGAGGCTTGTTCATTCCCTTCTTCCTGAAGCTGAGGCAAGCGAAAGTTCCGGTGACGCTCCGGGAATTCCTGTCGCTGCTTGAGGGAATGGAAGAAGGGATTGCCGATTACGACGTGGAGGCCTTCTACTATTTGGCCCGCGCGACGCTGATTAAGGACGAACGCTTCATCGATCGCTTCGATCAGGTCTTCGCCGATTACTTTCGCGGCGTCGAGGCGATCGGCGGCAATGCCGATGGAGAAGCAATGGAGCGGACCGCCATTCCCGAGGAATGGCTGCGCAAACTTGCCGAGCGGCATCTGACCGAAGACGAAAGACGGCAGATCGGGGCGCTCGGCGGCTTCGACAAGCTGATGGAGACGCTGCGCGAACGGCTGGCCGAGCAGAAGGGCCGGCATCAGGGCGGCTCGAAATGGATCGGCACGGCAGGCACCTCGCCCTTCGGCGCCTACGGCTACAATCCGGAAGGCGTGCGCATCGGCCAGGAAACCTCGCGCCATCGCCGGGCGGTAAAAGTCTGGGATCGGCGCGACTTCAGGAATCTCGACGACGGCGTCGAGCTCGGCACTCGCAACATCAAGGTAGCGCTGAAGCGCCTGCGCCGCTGGGTTCGCGAGGGGGCAGCCGAGGAACTTGATCTTTCCGGCACGATCCGCTCCACCGCGGAGCATGGCTATCTCGATGTCCGGACACGGCCGGAACGCCGCAACGCGGTGAAGCTTCTGATGTTCTTCGATGTCGGCGGCTCGATGGATGACCATATCCGCGTCGTCGAGGAACTCTTCTCCGCCGCGCGATCCGAGTTCCGCCACATGGAGTATTTCTATTTCCACAATTGCCTCTACGAAGGCGTGTGGAAGGACAATCGCCGCCGGCGCGTCGATATCACCGCGACGACGGATCTCATCCGCACCTTCGGTCCAGACTACCGCGTCGTCTTCGTCGGCGACGCATCCATGAGCCCCTATGAGATCACTCAGCCAGGCGGCTCGGTGGAGCACTGGAACAAGGAGGCCGGCGAGACCTGGCTCGCGCGAATGACCGGTCATTTCCGCAAATGCGTCTGGATCAATCCCGTGCCGGAAAGCTATTGGGGCCATACGACCTCGATCTCGATGATCCGCCGGCTGATGAGCGACCGCATGTATCCCCTGACGCTCGGCGGGTTGGAGAAGGCGACAAGGGAATTGTCGCGCTAACATCAGGCTTCCTCCGCGCTTAGCCCTCACCCCGGCCCTCTCCCCGTTTTGACGGGGAGAGGGGCTCTACAAGGATCCTCTAGAACCAGAGGCAACTGTCTGCCTCTGTCGTCCCCTCTCCCCGCAAGCGGGGAGAGGGTTAGGGTGAGGGGCCGTTACAGAAACCGCCCGCTCTGTCATAGGCATTGCATACTTCGGGCGCAGCGTAGCGTCTCGAAAGAAAGCCGGACGGAGCCTTGATCCCCCTCTGCTTACCCCTAAATTTCGCCATCGAACTGGTTGCGGAACGGCGCGAATGGAGGCAGGGTCTGACCTCGCATACTCAAAAGCAATGGATGAGCTGATATGACGGAAAGCACTTTGCAGCGGGAACATTTTGGGACGACGGCCGATGGGGATACCGTTTATCGCGCCAAGATCGTCGGTGGCGGCCTGACGGCTCATATCATGTCATGGGGCGCGGTCATCCAGGACCTTCGCCTTGATGGCCACGAGCCCTCGCTCCTGCTCGGCTTCGACAATTTTGCCGATTATCCCCTCCATTCCTCCTATTTCGGCGCCACGCCCGGCCGCTGCGCCAACCGCATCGGCGCCGGTCGCTTCACGCTTGATGGTAAGCAGTATCAGCTGGAGCTCAATGAAAAAGGCGTCACCCACCTGCACGGCGGCAAGGACAATATCGCCAAGCGCAACTGGACCATCGTCGAGCATAGTACCGACCGCGTCGTCCTGAAGATCGTCGATCCCGATGGCCGCGCCGGCTATCCCGGCAATTGCACGATACAGGCGACCTATTGGGTCCATGGCAACGGCGAATTGTCGGTCACCTACGAATCCACAACCGACCAGCCGACGCTCGCCAATGTCTGCCAGCACGCCTATTTCAATCTCGACGGCCGCGACGATGCCCTCGGCCACGACATCATGATCGCCGCCGATCACTATACGCCAACGGACGACAAACAGGTGCCGACCGGTGAGATCCGCTCCGTCGAAGGCACCGCCTTCGATTTCCGCGAGATGGCGCCGATGAAGCGCTTCGAAGGAAGCGAGCAGGCGCTTTACGACCACAATTTCTGCCTCTCTACCGAGCGTACCGCCAAGCGGTCCGTGGTCCTTGCCCGCAGCGTCAATTCCGGCGTCTCGCTCGAGGTGCGCACCACCGAGCCCGGCGTGCAGTTTTATACCGGTTTCAAGCTGGACGTGCCGGTTCCCGGCCATGACGGCCGCAAGATCGGCCCGTTTGCCGGTTTCTGCCTGGAAACGCAGGTCTGGCCCGACGCCATCAACCACCAAGGCTTCCCCAATGCCGTGCTCCGCCCGGGCGAGGTATTGCGGCAGGAAACGGATTACATCTTCACCAAGAACTGAGTTGGGCATGGCCTGCTCATTTGAAAGTCGGCCGGGCGTCCAAAGCGCCCGGCCGATTCTTTTTTGCGATGCGACCAGATTCACCTTGTGGATTGGTTCTAAATAGGTTCTACATAAACACCATGGATAGAACCAGTTTGATCCTCGAATTGAATAATCGCGGTTTGAGCGACGAGACCGCGAGCGGACCGCTTTACAAGCGCCTGGCGCAGGCGCTGACCGGCCTCATCCAGGAAGGTTTGCTGAAGCCGGGCACGGCGTTGCCGGGCGAGCGAGACCTAGCCGGAGCGTTGGAAATCGGCCGCGTCACGGTGCGTACCGCCTATCGCGATCTCCTCGCCTCGGGCGTCATCGAATCCCGCCACGGCAGCGGCACCTTCGTCTCGCAGCATGTCGAGCGCATCGAGCAACCGCTCTGGCGCCTCTCCTCCTTCTCCGCCGACATGCGCTCGCGCGGCCGCGAACCGGCGGCGCGCATCCTGTCACGCACCGTCAGCGCACCGGCGCCGGAGGAATCGTTCCTGCTTGGCCTCAGCCTTGATGAGCCCGTATTGCGGCTCGACCGACTGCGCCTGGCGGATGGCCAGCCACTCGCTATCGAGCGCGCCGTCGTTCCCATCAAGTTTCTGGGCGAAGATGCCATATCCGAAGGATCGCTATATGACGCCCTTGCTGCCAAGGGTTTCAAACCGGTGCGTGCCCAGCAAAGGCTGACCGCAGTGACGCTCGACCCGACCTCCGCCTCGATCCTAACTGTGAAGGCCGGCGCGCCGGCGCTTCTGATCGAACGCGTCTCCCGCCTGGCCGACCAGCGCGTCGTTGAATATACCCGCTCGCATTATCGCGGCGATGCCTATGATTTTGTTGCTGAATTGAGAATTGGAGATGACCTATGAGCGAAACCCAATCCCTGATGCTGACGGAAGCCGGCCAATCGCCCGAGGTGGTTGCGACGCTGCTTGAAAAGGAAAAGCCAGCTTTCGCCGAGATCGCGAAGCTCTTCTCGACCGGTCGTCCATCGCTGATCACGACGGCCGCGCGCGGCTCTTCGGACCATGCCGCCACCTTCTTCAAGTATCTCTTCGAAATCTCCTGCGGCGTCCCCGTCGCTTCTGTCGGCCCGTCGATCGCCTCCGTCTATGGCGCACCACTGCATCTGAAGGGCGGCATCCACTTCACCGTCTCCCAGTCCGGCGGCAGCCCTGACATTATCGCCCTGCAAGCCGCTGCCAAGAAGGGCGGCGCCACCACGATCGCCGTAGTCAACGTCACCGACAGCCCGCTCGCCAAGGAAGCCGACATCGTGCTCGGCCTCAATGCTGGCAAGGAACAGAGCGTCGCTGCGACAAAATCCTTCATCGCCTCGGTTGCCGCCCTTGCCGGCGTGACGGCAGCGATTTCGCAGGATAAGGCCCTGATCGACGGCCTTGCGAAACTGCCGGAAGCGCTTGCCGCCACCTCGGGCATCGACGGCAAGGCTGCCGAGGATGTGCTTTTCAATGCCTCCTCGCTCTATACCGGCGGCCGCGGCCCCGCCTTCGCTATCGCGCTGGAAGCAGCTCTAAAGGCCAAGGAAACAGCCAGCCTTCATGCCGAAGCCTTCTCGCTGGCCGAACTCATGCACGGCCCGATGCGCCTCGTGCAGCCGGGCTTCCCGATTGTCGCCTTCTCGCCCGACGATGCTGCCTTTGCCAACAATGCTCAGGCGCTCGAACGCCTGCAGAAGCTCGGCGCCACAGCCGTCTCCTTCTCGACCGCACCGCTTGCCGGCATAAACCTGCGCATGCCGACGACGGGCAACGGCCTGCTCGATCCGCTCGTGTCGCTGCTGTGCTACTATCGTCTCATCGAGTCGGTGACGCGTCGCAAGGGTTTCGACCCGGACAAGCCGGCTAATCTCCTCAAGGTAACGGAGACCATGTGATGGACTACAAGGTCTTTACCGGCGCCCGCATCTTCGATGGCGATCGGTTTCACGAGGATAGCGCATTGGTGATCGGTAATGGCCGTATCCATGCCATTACCGGTGCCAATGATGTGCCCGACAATGCCGAAACGATCGCGTTGAACGGCGGTGTGCTTGCTCCCGGCTTCATCGACGCGCAGGTCAATGGTGGCGGCGGCCGCATGTTGAATGACGAGCCCTCGGCCGACTCCATGTTTATGATCGCCGCAGGACACCGCCCCTACGGTACGACATCGCTACTGCCGACGCTGATCACCGATGTCGCGGCCGCGAGCGCGGCGGCGATCGAGGGCGCGATCGAGGCGGTGAAAGCCAATCGCGGCGTCGCCGGACTGCATCTGGAAGGCCCCCATCTGGCGCCGGCCCGCAAGGGCGCGCATCTTGCCGAGCTGATGCGCCCGGTCGAAGACAACGACGTCCGGACCTTCATCCGCGCCCGTGAGGCGATCGGCACCTTGCTGGTGACGATTGCCGCCGAGCAGGTCACCGAGCGGCAGGTGCAGGCACTCGCCGAAGGCGGCGTCATCGTCAGCATCGGCCATAGCGATTGCACGGCGGAAGCCGCCGATGCGCGTTTCGATGCCGGTGCGCGCGGCGTTACCCATCTTTTCAACGCCATGAGCCAGATGGGCCATCGCGCACCCGGTCTCGTCGGTGCGGCGATCGATCACCCTGCCCCCTGGTGCGGCATCATCGCCGACGGCCATCATGTCGATCCGATAGCACTACGCGTCGCGCTGCGTGCAAAGCGCGGTGAAGGCCGGCTGTTCTTCGTCACGGATGCCATGTCGCTCGTCGGCACCGATCTTCCGAGCTTTACGCTGAACGGCCGCACGGTCTATCGCACCAAGGGCGGCTATTGCTCCAAGCTGACGCTCGATGACGGCACGCTGGCGGGCTCCGATGTCGATATGGCCTCCACCATCCGCTACGGCGTCAATATTCTCGAGCTGCCGCTGGCTGAGGCCCTGCGCATGGCGACGTCCTATCCCGCCCGCTTCCTGCGGCTCGCCGACCGCGGCCATCTGACGCCGGGAACCCGCGCCGATCTCGTCCACATCAACGACGCCATCGAAGTCACCGAAACATGGATCTCCGGCCAGCCTTCGGCCTAAAATTTGAAAAGGAGGCTCGGCATGACCGCAGTCACGGACAGCTATTTCACCGCCCTCATCGGCCGGCTGGAAACCTTGCGTGAAACGCTGGCCGAGCCGATGTCGAGGGCTTCGGCCGCCATTTGCGCGGCCGCACGCGCCGATCGCCGCGTCTATGTCTTCGGCACCGGCCACTCGCACATGCTGGCCGAGGAGGTGCATTATCGCGCCGGCGGCCTCGCCTTCACCATCCCCGTGCTGGTGGGCTCTGCCATGCTGCATGAAGGCGCCGTTATCAGCTCGGTCTATGAGCGCACCGAAGGGCTTATCCGCCCGGTCTTCGAACGCTATGGCATGCAGCCGGGCGACGTGCTGATTATCGCCTCCAATTCCGGCGTCAACGCCGCGCCGATCGAGGCGGCCGATTATGGCCGCGAAATCGGCGCGACGGTCATCGCCATCACATCGCTCGCCTATTCGGCCGCCATCGCCAATGGACGCCGGAGATTGGCCGACATCGCCGATATCGTGCTGGACAACGGCTTGCCGCCGGGCGATGCCATGATCGATCTGCCGGGCACGGAGCTGAAGGTCGGGCCGGCCTCGACAGCAGTCGGTACGACGGTCCTGAACGCCATCTTCGCCGATGTCGCTGCCGAACTCTGCAAGGATGGCAATCCGCCCGTCTACCTCAGCGCCAACATGCCGGGCGCCAAGGAAACCAACCAGCAGCTGGTCAAGAAATACCGGCCTCGCAACCCGCATCTCTAAAGCAATTCTAGGAAAAGTGCGCAGCGGTCTTCCGTCCGGGATTGCGTACAGCCAAAGAGATAGAGCGGCTCAGAGATTCCGTGAAAAACTGAAACGCTCTCAGGCCCCCCCCGAAAGCTCGCAGCAGCTTCCTGCCTGAAACCCGTAAAAACAATGGGATAGGGCGGTTGAGCGTTTCCCGTGAAACACCCAGCCGCTTGGTCAGGCATCATTGTGCCGCGGCATCGGTGGCCGAGGGCTCCTGCGCGGCTTCCGCCTGCTTGCGCCGCCGGCGCAGAACGACATAGAAAACCGGCGTCAGGAACAGACCGAACAGCGTCACGCCGAGCATGCCCGAAAAGACGGCCGTACCGAGCGATTGCCGCATTTCCGCGCCGGGGCCTGTGGCAATCATCAGCGGCACGACGCCGAAGATAAAGGCGAAGGCCGTCATCAAGATCGGACGCAGACGCAGGTGGCTGGCCTCGATGGCCGCCTCGACGGCGCTCTTTCCCTCAGCCTGCGCTTGTCGGGCAAACTCCACGATCAGGATCGCGTTCTTGGCCGCAAGGCCTATCAGCACGATAAGCCCGATCTGCGTGAGGATATTGTTGTCCATCCCCCTCAGATGCACGCCGATCAGCGCCGCCAGAACCGCCAGCGGCACGATGAGAATGATCGCAAGCGGCAGGATCCAGCTTTCATATTGCGCCGACAGCGCCAGGAAGACGAAGATGACCGACAGGGCGAAGATATAGATCGCGGTATTGCCGGTATGCTTTTCCTGATAGGCAAGCTCCGTCCATTCGAAAGTCGTGCCCGAAGGCAGGAGGTTCTTCGCCAGCCCTTCCATGATATCGAGGGCCGAGCCGGTAGAGACACCCGGCCCCGGATTACCTTGAAGGGGGACCGAGACATACATGTTATAGCGCTGCACCAGCGTCGGCCCGGTCGTATCCCGGATATCGACCAGCGTGCCGAGCGGTACGAGCGCTCCGGTCGCCGAACGCACCTTCAGCGCCAGAATATCCTCGCGGTCCATGCGATATTGCTGATCGGCCTGCGCCCGCACCTGATAAACGCGGCCGAAGGCATTGAAGTCGTTGACATAGGACGTGCCGAGATTGATCGACAGCGTCTCGAAGATATTCGGGATCGGCACGTTGAGCGCCCGCGCCTTGTCGCGGTCGATCGCCAGGAAATATTGCGGGCTGTTGGCCGAGAAGGTGGTGAAGACGCCGCTGACGCCCTTATTCTGCGCGGCAACACCCATCATCTGATAGGCGAGCGGCAGGATGCGGCGCATGTCAGCATTTTCCCGGTCCATGATCTGCATCTTGAAGCCGCCGGAATTGCCGATGCCACGGATCGACGGCGGCGGAATGGCGATGATGAAAGCCTCCTCGATGCCTTGCAGGCTACCGAAGAGCTGGCCGATGATCTTGGTGGCCGTGTCGCCGCTCTTCAACCGCTCCTCGAATGGCTTGAACGGCGTGAAGATGACACCCGAATTCGAGGCATTGGTGAAGGTTGCACCGTTGAAGCCGGCAAAGGCAACCGCATTGGCGATGCCGGGCGTCTTATTGATGATATCGGTCGCCTTCTGGATGACGGCGTTGGTGCGGGCCAGCGAGGCTCCATCAGGCAGCTGCACGACGACGATGGCATAGCCCTGGTCCATGGTGGGAACGAAGCCCTGTGGCACGATCCGGCCCATATACCATGTGCCGGCGAGCAGCCCGGCAAAGACGAGAAGCGCGCAGGCGAGAGCCGCCCACGTCGTGACGAGGTGGCGGACGATCCAGGAATAGCCGCGGCTCATTCGCTCGAAACCCCGATTGAACCCGTCACCCAGGGCACGGCCGAAGCGCGCGAAGATATTGTTGGATTTCTCGTGGCTGTGCGGACGAAGGACGATCGCGGCGATCGCCGGCGAGAGCGTCAGCGAGTTCAAGCAGGAAATCGCCGTCGCGACCGAGATCGTCACCGCGAACTGCCGGTAGAACTGCCCGGAAATGCCGGGAATGAAGGCTGTCGGCACGAAGACCGCAATCAGCACCAGCGAGATTGCCAGCACGGCCGTACCGACCTCGTTCATGGTCACATGTGACGCCTCTTTCGGCGTCATGCCGAGTGCGAGGTTGCGCTCGACATTCTCCACCACCACGATCGCATCGTCGACGACGATACCGATGGCGAGCACCAGGCCGAACAGTGTCAGCATGTTCAGCGAGAAGCCGAAGGCGAGCAGGAAGGCGAAAGTGCCGATCAGCGAAACGGGGATTGCGACAATCGGAATGATCGCCGTTCGCCAGGATTGCAGGAAAACCAGCACAACGATGGCGACGAGAACCGCCGCCTCGAAGATCGTCTTGTAGACCTCGTGGATCGACTCGGCGATGAACTCCGTCGGGTTGTAGATGATGCGGTATTCCAGCCCCTGCGGAAAATCCTGCGACAAGTCCTCCATGGTCTTCTGGATATCGGCGGCGGCGGCGAGCGCATTGGTGCCGGGCCGGGCAAAGACGCCGAGCGCCACCGCCGGGCTGCCGTTCAGATAGCTGTTGGTGACGTAATCCTGGGCGCCGAGCTCGATGCGCGCAACATCCTGCAACTGCACGAGACGCCCGTTGCCGGTTGCCTTGACGATGACGTAGCGGAATTGCCGTGCGTCGGAAAAGCGCCCCTGGGTCGTGACGGTGTATTGGAAGGCGTTGGTGCCCGAAACCGGCGGCCCGCCGATCGCGCCGCCCGAAACCTGCACGTTCTGATCCCGCAGCGCCTGCACGATATCGCCGGCGGTCATGCCGTAGGCCGCGAGCTTTTCCGGATCGAGCCAGATGCGCAGCGAATATTGCCGTTCGCCGAAGAGCTGCACGTCGCCAACACCGTCCAGACGGACGAGAATGTCGCGGATGCGCGTACGCGCATAGTTGGAAATATAGAGCTGGTCGTAACGATTATTCGGCGACAAGAGATGCACGACCATCATCAGGTCGGGCGAGCTCTTGACTGTCGTAATGCCGATGCGGCGGACGTCGTCGGGCAGGCGCGGCTCTGCGATGGCGACGCGGTTCTGCACCAGCACCTGCGCCTTGTCGAGATCGGTGCCGAGCTTGAAGGTTACCGTCAGCGACATGGAGCCGTCGGCACTGGAATAGGAGGACATGTAGAGCATGTCCTCAACGCCGTTGACCTCCTGCTCGATCGGCGTCGCCACCGTATCGGCGATAGTCTGGGCGTCGGCACCGGGATAGGAGGTGCGAATGACGATGGTAGGAGGCGCGACCTCGGGATATTGCGCTACCGGCAATTGGAAATAAGCGATGCCGCCGACGATCAGCAGCACGATGGAGAGGACCGATGCGAAAATCGGCCGATCGACGAAGAAGTGGGAAAACCTCATTGGCTGGTCCCCTGTGCATCGGCCTGGGCCGGCGGCTCGTCGTTCGTCGCCTGCTGCGGCAGCTCGATCAGCTGCGGCGTCACCTTGACGCCGGGCCGGATCCGCATCAGCCCGTTGACGACGATCGTCTCGTCGCCGGTCATGCCGTCACGGATGACGCGATAGCCATAGAGCTTCGGCCCGAGGCGCACCGGCTTCGGCGTGATATTGCCGGCGGTATCGGCGACATAGACGACGCGCTGATTCTGGTCCGAGCCGATAGCTTCGTCGGGGATCAGGATCGCCTTGTAGCTGTTCGAGCCTTGTACCTGAACGCGTCCGAACAGGCCGGGCTGCAGGATGAAATCAGGGTTCGGGAAGCGGGCGCGGACACGGATCGTGCCCGTTTCGTTGTCGACGCGGTTTTCGGCGAAATCGAGCTTGCCTTTGAACGGCTTCTGGCGGGAATCGGCGATGGTCACGGTCACATCCAGCCCGCCGCCGCCCTGCTGGAGGGCACTGCCGTTCTTACGAGCCTCATCGGCATAGGAGAGCAGCCGGCGCTCGTCGACGTCGAAATAGAAATCGATGGGATCGAGCGACACGATGGTCGTCAGCACGGTCTGATCGGCCTGCACGAGATTGCCGACGGAAATCAGCCGGCGGTCGATGCGGCCGCTGAGCGGTGCGGTGATCTTGGTGAAATCCATGTCGAGATTGGCGCGATCGACAGCGGCCTGCGCGCCACGCACATTCGCTTCGGCGGAAACGAGATCGCGGCGGCGGTCGTCGAGGGTCGACGCCGACTGGCTGCCCGTTGTCGACAGCGATTGCGCGCGCTTGAATTGTGCATCGGCGAGCGTCAGTGACGACTTCGCGACTTCCAGCGACGCCGTCGATTCGTTCAGTGCGGTCACGAATGGCCGCTGGTCGATGACGAAAAGCAGGTCGCCCTGCTTGACCATGGCGCCATCCTTGAAATGCACTTCCTGCAGATAGCCGCCGACCCGCGAGCGCACAGAAACTTCATCGACCGCCTGGAAGCGCCCAATGAACTCGTCGCTGTCGACAACATCTCGGACGATGGGCTTGGCAACCGTGACGGGCGGAGCCGGCGGCGCACCCTGCGCCAGCGCCTGGGCGCCCGAAAAAACGGCAAGAACACAGCTGAATAACACGGCACGCGGCAGCATCGGCATGAAGGCCCCCTCGAAAAACCGCATGCGGCATCAGGCGCCGTCATCACGGTAAGCGCTCACGAAATTTGTCTGCAACTTTCTACGAAGAACCTGTCGCCATCAGGCGCAATCCAATCAGGCCGCTTCGGACTTCCCCAACATGCGCCACGGGCCACGTCGGCCCGGGGGTATCAACCGGCCCATCGTCCGGCAGCATGCGTTAATGTATAAACGGTTTATCGGATTCGACAACAGGGAATGAACCGGCTGCGACCGAGCGCAACCGATTGTTTTTTCTGCATAGTAAAGACGCGCATAGGATGAGCGGATATGGGCCTTAGCCCTCCAGCTCCTCGCGCAGCATTTCGAGCTCCAGCCATTCTTCTTCCATCCTGGTCAGGCTTTCGCGCAGCTTTTCCATCTCCGCAGCAAGGCGGTTGAAGGTTGCCGGATCCTTGGAAAAGAGGTTCGGATCGGCCATTTTCTTCTCGCGAGCAGCAATCTCAGCTTCCGCCTTGGCCATTTCCTTCGGCAGGTTTTCGAGCGCGAATTTCTGCTTGTAGGAAAGCTTGCCCTTGCCCTTCGAAGCCTCGGAAGCCGACGCCGAAGCTTCGGCCGACTTCGGCTTTTCGGCCGCCTTTTCAGCCCGCCTGCGTTCCTCGATAGCGCCCTTCCGCTGGGCAAGCATGTCGGAATAGCCGCCGGCATATTCGATCCAGCGGCCGTCCGGATCTTCGGGATCGGCGGGCGCAATCGTCGAGGTCACGGTACGGTCGAGGAAATCACGATCGTGGCTGACGAGGATGACCGTGCCGGCAAAGCCGGACACGATTTCCTGCAGCAGGTCGAGCGTCTCGATATCGAGATCGTTCGTCGGTTCGTCGAGGATCAGGAGATTGGTGGGCCGCGACAGGATGCGCGCCAGCATCAGCCGGGCGCGCTCGCCGCCGGAGAGGTTCTTGATCGGCGTGCGCGCCTGTTCGGGCTGGAAGAGGAATTCCTTCATATAGCCGGTCACATGCCGCTGCTCGCCATTGACGAGCAGGTTCTCGCCGCGACCATCGGTCAGATAGTTGGCGAGCGTATCTTCCGGGTTCAGCTCCTCGCGCTTCTGGTCGAGCGTCGCGATCTCCAGATTGGTGCCGAGCTTCACCGTGCCGCTATCAGGCTCCAGCTGACCCGTCAGCATCTTCAGAAGCGTCGTCTTGCCCGCGCCGTTCGGGCCGACGAGACCGATGCAATCGCCGCGATGCACACGGATCGAAAAGGGCGCGACGATGACCCGCTCATTATAAGCCTTGGTAATCTTGTCCGCCTCGATCACCAGCTTGCCGCTTTCCTGCGCATCGGAAGCAGCCGCCTGTACGGTGCCCAAAGCACCTCTATGGCCGCGGTAGCGCGAACGCATATCCTGAAGCTCGCCGAGGCGGCGCATGTTGCGCTTGCGCCGCGCCGTCACGCCGTAGCGCAGCCAGTGCTCCTCGCGCTCGATCTGTTTGCCGAGCTTGTGCTGCTCCAGCTCCTCGGCTTCCAGCACCTGATCGCGCCAGGCCTCGAAATGGGCAAATCCCTTATCCAGCCGGCGCGAGGTGCCGCGGTCCAGCCAAACGGTCGCGGTCGACACTTTTTCAAGGAAGCGACGGTCGTGCGAGATCAGCACGAGTGCGCTGCGGCTCTTCTGCAGTTCGCCTTCCAGCCACTCGATGGTCGGCAGGTCGAGATGGTTCGTCGGCTCGTCGAGCAGCAGGATATCCGGCTCCGGCGCCAGAACACGGGCAAGCGCTGCACGGCGTGCTTCCCCGCCGGAAAGATTCTTCGGATCCTCTTCGCCGGTCAGACCAAGATGAGAGAGCAGATAGGTGACGCGATAGGGATCATCACCAGGCCCGAGGCCGGCTTCGGCATAGGCGGCAACCGTCTTGTAACCGGCAAAATCCGGTGCCTGCTCGAGATAGCGCACGGTCGATGACGGATGACGGAAGACTTCGCCCGATTGCGCCTCGACAAGACCAGCGGCGATCTTCAGGAGCGTCGACTTGCCGGAACCATTGCGTCCGACAAGGCAGATCTTGTCACCCGGCTCCACCTGCAGGTCGGCACCGGCGAGCAATGGCGCACCGCCAAAGCTCAGGAAGATGTCGTCGAGTTTCAGAATGGGAGGGGCCAAGATCAGACTCCGGAAAGGTCATAAGGGCGGGCAAGAACGATGGCCCTCCCGCTGCCGAGCGAGAAGCGCACGTCGCCTTCCGCCACATTGGAAATGGTGCGCGACGCGCCGAAGGGCAAATGAAAATCGTGCAAGGGGTAACGGGCATTCTCGATGAAGAGACCTGTCAGGTCGCTGAATCCGAGGACCGAAAACAGCGAGCCAGCCGGCAGCGCCAGCGTGAGTTCACCCGGCGGAAGCGGCACCGCCTCCTCGTCACCGGAGGTCAGGAAGATATCGAAGCCCTTTTCGGCCAGATGCACGCCGTAAAGCAGGTGCTGGATCGCGTGATCCGACCGCTCGCCGCCCATGGCACCGGCAAGGATCAGCCTCGTGGCACCGCGATCGATCGCTTCCGAAACGGCGATCTCGCCATCAGTCGCTGCCTTCGCCGCCGGATAGGGTTGCCTTGGAACATTCGGAAAGGCCCCCTGCAGATCGGCAGGCGTGGAATCGAAATCGCCGACCCACAGCTCCGGCTCCGCCCCGAGCGCGAGCGCATGGCGCATGCCGCCATCGGCCGCGATGAAACGGCTGCCGGAAACCGCATCGCGCAATCGCTCCGTCAGGCGAAGCTCGCCGCCAAGCAGGATGGTGAAGGTGGTGGACTGGCTCATGAGGCAAGCCCATAGCGCAAAGTCGTATCCCTAGGGAAGAGCGCCATGCTCAAGAACAACCGCGACAACCGCTCAGTCGTCCGTTTCCTTGATGCGCGCCTGGAAAACCCGCTCGTAGCCGCTGACGTAGCGGTCGAACAGCAGCGAGAAATTCTCGATTTCCTCCGGCGTCCAATCGGCGAAGATGCTGCCGATGACGGAATATTTCTGCGCCTGGATCTCCGACAGCAATCGCTGCCCGAGCGCGGTCAACACCACCACGATGCGCCGCGCATCCGCCTGCGACGCCTTGCGTCGCAACACGCCGCGCGTCACCATGTCGGCAACGATGCGGCTCGCCCGCGACGGATCGATCCGCAGCATCTCGGCAATCGTGCCGACGGTGACTTCGCCCGTCTCTTCCGCCCGCCGCACAACATCGAGCACGTCAAGATGAGACAGCTCGAGTCCCGGCGCGACGCTCTGAATGGCAAGCCTGCCGATCATGCGGCGACCTGTCAGTAGGCGCATGCGCGTCATCGCATGGCCGATACGCAGGAGATTCTCGTCGTCGGTCAGAGCCTGGGCTTCAATTTCACGTGTATTCGTCGCAGATGTCATCTTTCCACCATATCAGAGGCGGTAAAGAAATAAAACATGCAAACAGCATTCACCTGTTGTTGACATTTATATGCTAATGGCACATATATCTCAACTGTGAAAACCGGGCGTCCCGCGCATTCGATCGACCGCGCAACGTTTCGGCCAAGTTCGGATTTCCTGCCCCATGGACATGCAGACAAGCTTCACGCCGCTCGTGGCGGATCATAAGCGGCGGCTTATTCTTTTCCTGTTTCTGATGACCGCCATGTTCATGGCAACTCTGGATAACCAGATCGTCTCGACGGCACTGCCGACGATCGTCGGCGAATTCGGGCATCTGGAGCGCTTCGGCTGGATCGGATCAGCCTATCTTCTTTCGCTCTCCGCCGTCATGCCCGTCTACGGCAAGCTCGGCGATCTCTTCGGCCGCAAATATGTGATGATGACGGCGATCGCGATCTTCACGATCGGCTCCGCCGTCTGCGGCCTGGCCGTCTCGATGGATACGCTGATCGCCGCCCGCGTCCTTCAAGGCTTCGGCGGCGGCGGCATCATGGTCTCGATCTTCGCTGTCAACGCCGATCTTTTCGAGCCGCGGGAACGCGCTCGCTACCAGAGTTACTCGAGCCTGGTGCTCATGGCTTCCGGCGCCATCGGCCCGGTTCTCGGCGGCACGATGAGCGATCTCTTCGGCTGGCGTTCGATCTTCCTCGTCAACGTCCCGATCGGCTTTATCGTGCTGGCCGGCCTTGCTACCATGCTTCCCTATCGCAAACCGGCCCGACGCCCGAAGATCGACTATGCCGGCGCAATCGTTCTTGCGCTGACGACGACGAGCATCGTGCTTGCCGCCGACGGCAGCGAACTCTTCGGATCTCTGCTGTCGCCGCAGTGCCTCGGTATCATCGCCTTCGGCGTGATCTGCGCTATCGCCTGGGTCTTCATCGAGCGTCGCGCACCGGAGCCCATCGTGCCGATGACGTTGTTCCGTAACCCGACATTCGGCCTTCTGCTGATCATTTCGATCACAAGCGGCGCCGTGGCCATCGGCATGGTCAACTATTTTGCGCTCTTCCTGCAGACGACGACGGGCCTTTCGCCATCGATGGCCGGGCTGCTGTTCATTCTCCTGACCGGCGGCATCGTCTGCGGCTCACTATCGGCCGGCCGGCTAATTGCCGCGAGAGGGCGCTACAAGCCCTTCGCCGTCGCGAGTGCTGCCTGCAGCGCCATCGCGTTCGGCTCACTTGCCTTCCTGCCTGCCGGTACGCCCATCGTCATCATCGGCGGCCTGATGCTGCTGCACGGCATCGGCATCGGCCTTGCGCAGCAGGTGCCCGTCATCGGCGTGCAGAATGCAGCGGCTTCCCGTGACGTCGGCGCGGCAACGGGTGCCGTCACGCTCTCGCGCATGGGCGGCGCCTCCATCGCCATCTCCATCTACGGCGCCATCATCGCCGCCAAACTCGGCAATGTTGGTATCTCCATATCAGGCGTATCCGATATCGAGCAGCTGACGCCGAAGATGATGGCGGCTTTGCCGGAAGCAACCCGCGAGGCGGTCGCCAATGCCTATGCGAGCGCCTTCAGCCCGCTGTTCGTGACCGCCGCCGGCATCTGCCTTCTCGGCCTTTTGACCGCGCTGATGCTGAAGAACGTGCAGCTTCCGGGGGCGACGAAGAAATTCGAAAGCCCGGCGGTCGCGGAGGCTGCCGAGTAAATCCTCCATGCTGCAATCGGCAAGGGCATCATTTCCCTTGTCATCCCTTCGTCACAAGGCTAAATCTGCCGACGCTCTAACGGGGTGCCTTATGTCCTTCGGACATTTCGGCTGAGAGGCTTTCACCGGCCAACCCGCGGAACCTGATCCGGCTAACACCGGCGGAGGGATTAGACGCGTGACGAAATCATAGCGCCCTTTTCCCCTTCAAGACGAAACCAAAAAGGAGGCGCTGTCATGCAACACCGTTCGCTATTGTCATTCTTCGCAGGCCTGGCCTTTGCCGCCGGAACGTCGTTTTTTGCTGCCCAGACGGCCGAAGCAGCCGACAAGACGCTGACCATCTACACCTATGAAAGCTTCACCGCCGACTGGGGGCCGGGCGCCAAGGTCAAGGCCGCTTTCGAGAAGACCTGCGGCTGCACGGTCAATTATGTCGCCGTCACCGATGGCGTGGCGCTTCTCTCCCGCCTGAAGCTGGAAGGGACGGGCACCAAGGCCGATGTCGTTCTCGGCCTCGATACCAATCTCATCGATGAAGCGAAGGATACCGGCCTCTTCGATGCCAGCGGCGTCGACACCTCGGCCCTCAAGGTTCCCGGCGGTTTCAAGGACGATGTTTTCGTGCCCTACGACTACGGCCATTTCGCCGTGATCTATGACAGCCAGACGGTCAAGAATCCCCCCAAGAGCATGAAGGATCTCGTCGAAGGCGATCCCAATCAGAAGATCGTCATCGAGGACCCGCGCACCTCGACGCCGGGTCTCGGTCTGCTGCTCTGGGTCAAGTCGATCTACGGCGACAAGGCCGCCGATGCCTGGACAAAGCTCAAGGGCCGCATCCTGACTGTCACCCCCGGCTGGTCGGAAGCCTATGACCTCTTCACAAAGGGCGAAGCGCCGATGGTGCTCTCCTATACGACGTCGCCTGCCTATCATATGATAGAGGACAAGACCGACCGCTATCAGGCAGCCGACTTCTCGGAAGGGCATTACATCCAGATCGAGGTCGCCGGCCTCATCAAGTCCTCGCCGAACAAGGAGCTTGCGCGCGACTTCCTCAAATTCATGATCTCCACGGGCTTCCAGGACATCATCCCGACAAGCAATTGGATGATGCCGGTTTCAGCCACTTCGGAGCCGCTGCCGGACGCCTTCGACAAGCTCGTGGTGCCCTCGAAGACCTTCCTGATGAGCCCCGCCGATGTCGACAAGAACCGCAAGGCCTGGATCGACGAATGGCTGGCCGCCACCAGCGGCAACTGATGCCTTGACGACACTCACGGCACCAGAGCGAAGACGCGCCATTTCCGGCGGGGCAGTCAGCCTCGCCGGCATCGTGCTCTTCGTCGGGATCGCCGTGCTCATTCTGCTCGCCGCCGGCATCGACTCCGGCGGTACCAATCCCCTGGCAGATCCCTACTTGCTGCGCGTCCTGCGCTTCACTCTGCTGCAGGCGGTACTCTCGACGCTGCTTTCCGTTGTGCTCGCCATTCCGGTCGCGCGCGCATTGGCGCGCCAGCCGCGCTTTCCCGGCCGCCTTTGGCTCATCCGGTTGATGGCCGTGCCGATGGGCCTGCCCGTACTGATCGGCGCGCTCGGCCTGCTCGGCATATGGGGCCGGCAAGGTCTGCTCAATCAGGCCCTCGCAACTCTCGGCCTGTCGCATCCTATCAGCATCTACGGTCTTGCCGGCATCCTGCTTGCGCATGTCTTCTTCAACATGCCGCTCGCCAGCAGGCTGATGCTTGCCGGGCTGGAACGTGTTCCTGCGGAATATTGGCTTGTGGCCGGCGGACTCGGCATGCGGTCCGCCTCGGTCTTCCGCTTCATCGAATGGCCCATCCTGCGTGGCCTCATTCCCGGCATCGCCGGGCTGATCTTCATGCTCTGCGCCACTAGCTTCACACTGGTCCTGATCCTCGGCGGCGGTCCGGCTGCGACAACGCTTGAAGTGGCGATCTACCAAGCGCTGCGCTTCGATTTCGATCCCGGCCGCGCCGTCATGCTGTCGCTTCTGCAAATCGTCGTCACTCTCGTCATCCTCGGCGCCATGACATTGTTTCGTGCCCCTGACGATCATGGCCTCACCAGCGGCCGCGCCCCGCGGCGCATCGATGGGCAGGCGCCTGCCCGTCGATGGATCGATGCCGCTGTGTTGTCGGCGGCCACGCTCTTTCTCGGCCTGCCGCTCGCCTCGGTCGTCGTTACCGGCGTTGAGGCGAACCTCTTCAGGCTCGCCGGCCAGCCGATCTTTCTGCAGGCGGCTGCCACCAGCCTGGCGATTGCGCTCGTCGCCGGGCTCCTGGCCGTCCTGACATCCTTTGGGATCATCCGAGCCCGAACGGTGATATCGGCGGATCGCCGCAAGACCTTCGGCCTCCGCGGCCTGGCAATCGTGCTGAGCGGAAGCTCTTCCCTCATCCTGCTGGTCCCACCCATCGTGCTGGCGACCGGCTGGTTTCTGGCACTCCGGCCCTTGGGCGACCCGAGCAGCTTTGCGGCCATTCTGATCGTCGTCATCAACGCGCTGATGGCGCTGCCCTTCGTCATCCGTGTCATCGAGCCAGCCTATGCGGTCCATGTCCGTCGCACCGAACGTCTGGCGGCAAGCCTCGGCCTTCACGGCATTTCCCGCCTTCGCCTCATCGATTGGCCCGGCCTGCGCAAGCCGCTCTTCACGGCACTTTCCTTCGCCATGGCGCTGTCGCTCGGCGATCTTGGCGCGGTTGCCCTCTTCGGCTCGGACAGCCTGATGACCTTGCCCTGGCTGGTCTATAGCAAGCTCGGCAGCTACCGCACCAATGATGCCGATGGATATGCCTTGATCCTTGGCCTGGTATGTCTTCTCCTGACCATTGCCGGCACGGCCGGCCAGGGTGCACGCGATGACGAAAGCAGACGACATGGCTGACGGCCGCGACATGAAGGAACAGGGCATTGCCATGGCCGGTGTCGAGCTGCGCCTCGGCACCCATGATTTCCGCTTCGACTGTGATTTGCCACAGGGCAAGATCATCGCCGTCGCCGGCCCGTCGGGATCAGGAAAATCGACCTTCCTCAATTTGCTAGCCGGCTTCGAACCGCCGGATCGAGGCCGCGTTCTGCTTGCCGGACAGGACGTAACCGGCCTGCATCCCGCTGAACGGCCCGTGTCGCTCGTCTTCCAGGACAACAACCTCTTTGCTCATCTCGACCTCTTCACCAATATCGGTCTCGGCATCAGCCCATCGCTGAGGCTCTCGGCGCAGGACCGGCAAAGGGTTTCGCAAGCCCTGGCGCGCGTCGGCTTGCCCGGCTTCGAGACGCGCAAGCCGGGGACACTCTCCGGCGGCGAACGCCAGCGCGCCGCCTTCGCGCGGGCGCTCGTGCGCGACAAGCCGATCCTTTTGCTCGACGAACCCTTCGCCGCCCTCGATCCCGGCCTGCGCTCCGGCATGGTCGAACTCCTGAAAACCCTGCATCGCGAAACCGGCAATACGGTGCTGATCGTCTCGCATGATCCGGCCGAAGTGCGGCGCCTTGCCGACCACGCCGTCTTCATCGATGGCGGCGCCATCAAGCTCGCCGCTCCCATCGGGACCTTCCTGAAGACGGACGGCATTCCGGCACTGACCACATTTCTGCAACATTGATTGCGTCGCAGCATCTTGCCGCCGGTTTTGCCTTAATTTCGTCGCGGCAAGCGGCTGAAAGTCCTGGGGAATGCTTGCTAAAATACAACGCCGCCACATTTAAACGGAGTCTCGCTATGCAACCGGTGCCAAAATCGGCTACAGCAAGGGGTGGAGACCGTCCGGGTAAATGCGGATCGATGGGGGCGGAAGTAACCTTTGTCGGCGCACGACGATGATCGGCCCGGTAAGGATCAACCGGATTTGGCGCCGAGCCGGCATGACAGCGAAATGAGTAGGATGCAGGTCCTGAAGCAGAGCAAGCGAGCACAACGAAGGATCGATGCGACCGTCGCAGCCCGTTTGCGCCGCTTTGTCCCCGTCCTTACGGCCGCGGCGATGTTGAACGGCTGCCAGACGGTGCTGGATCAATCCTACCAGCCGAGCGTTTCTCCCTCCGCCAATCCGCAGATCGTCTCCGAAGTCCAGAAGAACGACCCGCGCGCGCAGATGGGCGCTCGCGAGCATCCGCGGATCCTCGCAAGCTATGGCGGCGAATATAATGACGCCAAGACCGAGCGGCTCGTCGCCCGCATCGCCGGCGCCTTGACCAGCGTGTCGGAAAATCCGCAGCAGTCCTACCGCATCACCATTCTCAACTCTCCCTCGATCAACGCCTTCGCGCTGCCGGGCGGCTATCTCTATGTCACGCGCGGCCTGTTGGCGCTCGCCAACGACGCTTCAGAAGTCGCTGCCGTGCTGGCGCATGAAATGGCGCACGTCACCGCCAACCACGGCATCGAAAGGCAGAAGCGCGAGGAGGCCGAAGTCATCGCTAGCCGCGTCGTTTCGGAAGTCCTGTCGAGCGATCTGGCCGGCAAGCAGGCGCTTGCCCGCGGCAAGCTGCGCCTTGCCGCCTTCTCGCGCCAGCAGGAGCTGCAGGCCGACGAGATCGGCATCCGCACGCTCGGCCAAGCCGGCTATGATCCTTATGCCGCCGCTCGCTTCCTGAACGCGATGGAAGACTACAGCCGCTTCATGTCGGCCAATTCCGACGTCGACCAGAGCCTGGACTTCCTTTCGAGCCACCCGAGCACGCCGCAGCGGATCGATCTTGCCAAGGCGCATGCCCGCGAATTCGGCGAGGAAGGCAAGGTCGGCGACATCGGCCGCGATTATTACCTGAACGGCATCGATGGGCTGCTCTATGGCGACAGCCCCGAGGAAGGCTATGTGCGCGGCCAGACCTTCCTGCATGGCGGCCTCGGCATCCGCTTCGACGTGCCGCCCGACTTCCGCATCGACAACAAGGTTGAAGCCGTCATGGCGACTGGCCCGGGCGATATCGCCATCCGTTTCGATGGCGTTGCCGATACCCAAAACCAGAATCTGACGAACTATATTTCCAGCGGCTGGGTCACGGGCCTCGATC
The DNA here is from genome assembly GCF_009176305.1 of Martinezella dioscoreae. Lineage (GTDB taxonomy): Bacteria > Pseudomonadota > Alphaproteobacteria > Rhizobiales > Rhizobiaceae > Rhizobium > Rhizobium dioscoreae. The sequence goes on from NZ_BLAJ01000007.1 coordinate 119,760, forward strand.
CCAATTCGATTCAGTCGATCACCGTAAATGGCATGCCGGCCGCGACAGCGCGCGCCTCCGCCGATCGCTGGGATTTCGATGTCACGGTGATCCGCGATCGCACGCAAATCTTCCGTTTCCTGACGGCAGTGCCGAAAGGAAATATCGCCCAGCTCGATCAGACCGCAAATGTCCTGCGCGCGAGCTTCCGGCATATGACGCCGGAGGAGGCGGCCTCGCTGAAGCCGCTGCGCGTGCGTGTCGTCACCGTCAAGCCTGGCGACACCATCACCACGCTCGCTGCCCGCATGATGGGCACCGATCGCAAGCTCGACCTGTTCAAACTGATCAATGCCCTACCAACCGGGGCGACGATTGCGCCGGGCGATAGGGTCAAAATTATCTCGGAATAGATCGCTCCCAGCCGGGAGAAGATCTGCCTCAGGCGTAGCTTGCCATGCGCGGGTCCGCATCGACAAGCGCATTGCGGAGCTTGTCCAGGGCGCGGCTTTCGATCTGCCGCACGCGCTCCTTGGAAATACCGAGATCGGCCCCGAGTTCTTCCAGCGTTGCGCCATCTTCGACAAGACGACGCGCCCGGATGATCTTCATCTCGCGCTCGTTGAGATGCTTCAGAGCCGATGCCAGCCAGATGCGACGGCGTTCGCCATCGATCATGTCGGAGACCTGCTCGTCGGGAAGCGGTTCGTCGCTGATGAGAAAATCAATGCGTTCGGCGCTTTCGGAATCGCCGGCAATCGAAGGCGCCTGCAGCGAGGTGTCGCTACTGGAAAGGCGCGCATCCATCGTCTGCACGTCGGCGAGGCTGACGCCAAGCGTGACGGCGATTTCCTCGTGGATGGACTGGACGGTGACGCTGGAATTGCTGCGGGCAAGCTTGGCGCGCAAACGGCGCAGATTGAAGAACAGTGCCTTCTGGGCGGAACTCGTGCCGCCGCGTACGATCGACCAATTGCGCAGGATATAGTCCTGGATCGAAGCGCGGATCCACCAGCTTGCATAGGTAGAGAACCGAACCTCCCGTTCCGGTTCGAAGCGGGCTGCCGCTTCCAGCAAGCCGACATAGCCCTCCTGCACTAGATCGCTCATCGGCAATCCGAAATTACGAAATTTCCCCGCCATGGAAATGACGAGGCGCATATGGGCGGTTGCGATCTGATTGCGGGCACCACGATCCTCGTGATCCTTCCAGCGAATAGCGAGATCGTGTTCTTCGTCGCGATCGAGATAGGGAGCAGCCATCGCAACTTTGATCATGCGCCGATCTGCAGACATATTCGTCATATGCATCTCCTAGGTTCGGCCTCAAATCGTCTCTATGCCGCGGTCGACGAAAAGGGCAGCAAGCATCGCTTCCGAACATCGCTGTTCGGATGGAAATCAATGAATGAAATTGCGAATTGGAAACCGATATCCGGCTGGCCGGATTATCGATGACTAGTCTAGTTCGATCTCATCGAACGGGTCTGACGATTGAAGCATCTTCAGATCGCCGGGGAGCTTCGAGTGAAAACGCATAGGCCGGTCCTCGTGAATGTCTACAATACGGCCTGTATGGAACCCCCTCTCCACAGGAGAGTACCCACACCGACCGCCAACACGAGGCTTAAACGCGGCAGAACGGAAAAGGTTCCAAAGAAAAAAACCCGGCACGAAGGCCGGGTTTTTGAAGCAATGGTGGCGTCTTGGCCTTATGCGGCTTCGTCCTGCGAGTCGTCGTCGTCGACGACCTTGCCGCGCTTCGGGCCCTTGTTCAGATTGGTCTCGACAAGGCGAACGGCTTCGGTTTCCGACATCTTGTTGACGGCCGCGATTTCGCGCGCCATGCGATCAAGAGCAGCTTCGTAAAGCTGGCGCTCCGAATAAGATTGCTCCGGCTGGTTCTCGGCACGATAGAGATCGCGAACAACCTCCGCAATCGAGATCAGATCGCCGGAATTGATCTTGGCATCGTATTCCTGCGCGCGGCGCGACCACATGGTGCGCTTTACGCGGGCCTTGCCCTGCACGACCTTCAATGCACGCTCGACGAAATCCGTCTCGGAAAGCTTGCGCATGCCGATGCTCATGGCCTTGGCCACCGGCACCTTCAGGCGCATCTTGTCTTTCTCGAAGTCGATTACGAACAGCTCGAGCTTCATGCCTGCGACTTCTTGTTCTTCGATCGCAGTGATCGTACCGACGCCATGGGCCGGATAAACGATCGCTTCACCAGTCTTGAAGCCGTGGCGTGCTGCTGAAGGTTTTTTCTGCTGGGTCGTCATTCTTTTCAAAAACTCCCTGTTACGCGCCCCGTTAGGGCCGGGGTGCCGGGTCAGTCAGGCCCGGATGAGACGGACGTACCGTCGGGTCACTTCATCCTGGTCCAGCCAGACTTATGCAAACAGAAACCCATCCATCGCGATCCGGGACCCGACAACACAATACGTTGATATGTCAAGGAAACCGCGTACGGATTGGTGATTTGCTTTCGTGATGGTTTTGGGCATGCGAAATGCCGCAGTGGATCAGTATGAGGAACCTATCACAAAAATCTGAGGAAATCAATAATTTGCTGCACGCGCGCCAAAATGGCCACGTTGACCGACCAGCGGCCCAACGGCAATGATTCGCTTTCTGCGATATCGACTACACCTTTATCGCTGGCCTGTCACGACCTTCGATCAGTCGCCCGCGCCGGGGTTGGCCGAGAAATATTTCTCGAATTTACCCTGCTCGCCGTCCATTTCCTTGGCTTCCGGCATCGGGTCGCGCTTGACGGTGATGTTCGGCCAGATGGCGGCGTATTCCGCATTGACCTTCAGCCACTTGTCGAGACCCGGCTCCGTATCGGGCTTGATCGCCTCGGCAGGACATTCCGGCTCGCAGACACCGCAATCGATGCATTCGTCGGGATGGATGACGAGAAAGTTCTCGCCTTCGTAGAAGCAGTCGACGGGGCAGACTTCCACGCAGTCGGTATATTTGCAGCGGATGCAATTGTCGGTCACGACATATGTCATGAAGCACTCCAGGAATGTCTCTAGTTCCCGCGGATGCGCAACCTGGAACGTCGCACCTCTCCGCGGAGCCGAACGGGCACACGAATGCGTCACGCACAAACGCGCCGTCCGGCGGGTTACCGGCAGGTTGATCGTGAGGTATCCACTTTGCCAGCCAATTTCAAGGACAAACAATCTTGAAAACCGCCTGCGACAGGCAGAGTTTTCTAATCGTCGTCGGCGGTGAGGCGGTCGATTGCGCGCCGATCTCGTTTCGTGGGTCTGCCGCTGCCCGGTGCGCGCAACGCCTGCTCGAACGGGGTGAGACGTTTTGTCTCATCCGGCGGCGGCGTCAGATCTTCGTAAAGCAGCCTGGCTTCCTCGAATGGCCCCCTGCGTTCGCCGGACGCCCGCACGATCAACACAATATCGCGACGCTCCAGCGAGAGCTCGATCCGATCGCCTGCCTTGACGCCGAAGCTCGATTGGGCGATCCGCTCACCATTCACCCTGACACTGCCGTTTTGCACATAGAGCTGGGCCAGCGAACGGGATTTCACCATGCGGGCAAAGAACAGCCATTTGTCGATGCGCTGGCGCGAACCGGAAAATGGCTGTTTCTCGTCCGTCATGGCCTATTTCTTCATCTGCTCCTTGAGGGCAGCGAGCTTGGCGAAAGGAGAATCCGGATCGATCGGCTTTTCCTTGCGCGGCGGCTTGGCTTCGAAGCGCAGCGGCTGCGATGCGCCGCGATTGTTGCGGTCGCCGCGCTCCTGACGATCACCGCGTTCGCCACGGTTGCCCTGATGCTGCGGACGGCCACCTTCGCGATTGCCGCGCGGACCCTTATCGCCGCCACGAGCTTCACGATTGTCGCGTCCGTCGCGACGATCACGACCGCCTTCGCGATTGCCTTCACCAGCGGCTTGCTCGCCGCCGCCGCGGCGATTGCCCTGGTGACCACGGCCCTCGCCCTGCTGGCCGCGACGATCGCCATGGCCACGGCCACCCTGGCGCTGCTGATGGTCATTGCGACCACCCAGACGCCAGAGCAGAACCGGCTTGGTCTCTGCCGCTTCCGCGGCAACGGCACCAGCTTCGGTAGCCTCGGCGGCCTCAATCGCTACGGAAACCGGTTCAGCCGACGCATCCGCAGCCGGAGCTGCTTCCTGGGTAACAGCTTCCGTTTCCTTAGCCGGCTCTTCGGTCGCAGCGTCGGCATCATCATGATCGGCCTTATCGGCTGCGGCTTCTTCAGCTGGTGCGGCGGGCGTTGCAGCCGCATCTTGCTGAGCGAGGAAGGCCGCAGCCTCCTCCGCCCTCACCGAATCGGCGCGATAACCGAGACCCTTGAGAATTTCCTCCATGTCCTCAAGCGTCGCGCCGAGAATGGAGAGCATCGCGGTCGTCGTCGTGAAGCGACGGCCGTCATAGGCGCCGTCGGGGCGCGAAGCCTGGCCAGGCTTCCACTGAAGGAGCGGACGAATGAGGTCCGCCAAGCGCTCCAGAATGTCGATACGCACCGCGCGCTTGCCGAGGAACCGGAAGCCTGCAAGCTTGTAGAATGTGCGCTCATATCCAGGATCGGTAACGACCGAGGTACGGCCGGCAGCTAGAACCGGAATCAGATCGCCATAGCCGGGCTTGTCCAGGCCATCATTCTTCAGTGCCCAGAGCAGCGTAATGAGCTCGGCCGGAGCGGGTTTCAGAAGGGCGGGCACGAAAATATGGTAGGCGCCGAAGCGAACGCCGTAACGGCGCATCGAGGCACGCCCGTCCTGATCCAGCGACTTCACTTCTTCCGTAACGTCGCGGCGGAACAGAACGCCGAGATTCTCCACCAGCTGGAAGGCCAGTCCCTTGGCAAGGCCCTGCAGATCTTCGGCGCGCTGGAGATCGTCCAGCGGCTTCAGGACGGTGCTGATGTGGTGATTCACGAAGCGTTCAATACGAGCAGCGACATGATCGCGCGCATTGCCGGTCAGCTGCTCGTCGGCGAGCAGGATGACGCGCGGACGCATGACATGATCGCTGCCTGACAGGCGCGCGACGGGATCGCCGAGCCAGCGCACGAGGCCATCGGCACTAATCGCGAGATCGCCGTTGCCGGCCGCATGCAGACGTGCGGCACGTGCCTCGAATTCCAGCGCCAGCGCCTTTTGCGAGGCCGTCTGGACAGCCTTGGCATCAGGCCCTTCGGTCCCTGCGATAGGCGTGAACCGGAATCCGGTCAACTGTCCCACATGATGTCCCTCAACGAAGACATCTCCATTCACACTGATTTCAGCTTCCAGCATCGCATTCTCTCTCAGGCGCTTCATGAGCACAGATGTCCTGCGATCAACAAAGCGTTTCGTCAACCTCTCATGTAACGCGTCGGACAATCGATCTTCGATTTCCCGCGTCTTTTCTTGCCAGTGTGTCGGATCGGCAAGCCAGCCAGGCCGGTTCGACACATAGGTCCAAGTCCTTATCTGCGCGATTCGCGCCGAAAGCGTGTCGATCTCGCCGTCCGTCCGATCGGCGCGATGCACCTGTTCGGCCAGAAAATCCTCTTTCACCGTGCCATAGCGCACGAGATCGGAAAAGAGGGCGGCAATGAGATCGGCGTGCTGGGCAGGCGTGATGCGCCGATAGTCGGGAAGCGCACAGGCCTCCCACAATTTCTCAACCCGAGCCGGGTTGCTGGCAAGATCGACTATCTCCAGATCGCGTGACAGATATTCCAACGCCTGCTGGTCTACCGCAGGCAGCGCCCGCGTCAAGCCCTGCACGCGAGGCGCGTCTTCCAAACTTGCACGCAACGCCGCGATCGAAGCGAAATCCAGATCCTTGCTGCGCCATTGCAGCACCTTGACCATATCGAATTCGTGTCCCTCGATCCGGCGCACCAGCTCGTCATCGAACGGGTCCACCTGCCCCGTCACCCCGAAAGTGCCGTCCTTAAGGTGACGGCCGGCACGACCTGCGATCTGGCCAAGCTCGGCCGGATTGAGGTTGCGGAACTGATAGCCGTCGAACTTGCGGTCCTGGGCGAAGGCGACATGATCGACATCGAGGTTGAGCCCCATGCCGATCGCATCTGTCGCAACCAGATATTCGACATCACCTTCCTGATAGAGGGCCACCTGCGCATTGCGGGTACGTGGACTGAGCGCCCCGAGAACGACGGCCGCGCCACCGCGCTGGCGGCGGATAAGCTCGGCGATTGCATAGACCTCGTCGGCGGAAAAGGCGACGATCGCCGTGCGCTGCGGCAGGCGCGTGATCTTCTTCTGCCCGGCGTAGAAGAGATGCGACAGCCTGGGCCGTTCGAGAACGGTAATTCCTGGCAGAAGCTGTTCGAGAATCGGCCGCATGGTGCCGGCACCAAGCAGCAGGGTTTCATCGCGGCCGCGCAGATGCAGGATACGGTCGGTGAAGATATGCCCGCGCTCTAGGTCACCGGCAAGCTGCACCTCGTCAATGGCGACGAAGGAAGCGCGCGTCTCGCGCGGCATGGCCTCGACGGTGCAGACCGAATAGCGCGCATTGGGTGGCGATATTTTTTCCTCGCCGGTCACGAGCGCGACATTGTGTGCCCCGACCTTTTCGACGACGCGCGTATAGACCTCGCGGGCAAGCAGCCGCAGCGGCAGGCCGATCACGCCGCTGCCGTGTGCCACCATGCGCTCGATAGCATAATGGGTTTTGCCGGTATTGGTTGGTCCGAGCACCGCGGTTACGCCGCGTCCGCTCAGGATCATGGGCTGCGAAGTCTGAGTCATAGGTCCGTGCATGGGCGAGAAACTACCGTCTTCCGATCAGCATGTTCCTCCTGGAGGAAACGAACAGATGACGACCATATGTGACAAAGGCAAGACCCGAATGAAAAAACAGATACGACAACAACCGATTTCATATTTGATCGCCTCAACCATAAGCTACATTTCGGCTGCATCCCATGCGAGTCCCGGCGATTCCGGAACAGCTTGAGAACGAATCGGAGACGAATCGCTGACTCCACTACGTTCCTTATTTGTTCACGACTACATATGGATTTCAATGAAAAGATTCACACCAAATGCTGAATCTTGTTTACGTAACTTTTCCAGCGCAAAAGGAGTCAAGCGGAGAATGCTCAGCCAGCGAAATTTCCGATCGCATTATGGTTAATGGTCTGTAAATAATGAAGTTTCGCGTGAATCAAGGGATCGCGTTAACATCCGGGCCAAAGCCGGAACGAATCGGAGACGAATCGCGGATTCCAGGCGGTTCCGTTTCTGTTCTCCACAATATTTAGTGTTTCCCGGCCGCGGACATACCGGACTCTGAATGGTTGAGACCCGAATTCCGGCCGAATCTGCGATTGTGATTAACCTTTTAACGAGCGCAGCTATAACGAATCAGCAAATACACGCAATAGCTGCAGCCATTAACACATCGATCAAAGCCGGAACGAATCGGTGACGAATCGCGGATAGAGGCAGGTATCGTATTCGTTCACGGCTACGTATTGTATTTCGTCGGAACAGCATCGCGAAATAGCACTGCCATGAATAGACGAACCTCCCACAAACCTGCAGCAAATTAACCAATCGGCCGGCGAAAGCACCATCTATGCGGTTCACCTGGGCTCCACTTCGCCCTTCCGGCACCTTGATGGCGTACCTGGAGGAGGCTCGCGGTTAGCCCAAGTCCAAATAGAGAACGAATCGCCGACGAATCACAGACATCGGTCCTTTCCCGTTTCGTTCACCACAAGCCATTGTATTTTAATCATATTTTAACCATACAAACGGATCTCCCATCGCTCCGGCGACGGCGATATGACGTTGCCGCACTAACGTTTCCCTAAGAGCCCAGGCCCCCGCCTACTCGCATTTTTATTTCTTAGCCGGAACAATTATCGAGCACGCAAGTTTATCTGCACAGAATTGCGGAACTCAGCCTGTTCCTGGATACGGATTTGAGCTGGAGCGCTGGAAGGATAACGTCGGATCGGAAGCGATATTGGCGGGATATTCACGCGATCGACATGGAGGAGACACATCATGCTTGGTACGGTATTGCTTGTGATACTGATTCTGCTGCTGATCGGCGCACTACCCAGCTGGGGTTACAGCCGGGCGTGGGGGTATGGCCCATCGGGTGGTCTCGGGCTTGTTCTCGTCATTGTCCTTATTCTGTTATTGATGGGACGGATTTGATCCGCGGTTTGTTGTTCAAACCTCGCAACACTAGGGAGCTACACCATGAAGAAGATCATCCTCGCGATCGCCGTCCTCGGCGCATTGGCATCGTGCACGTCTACGGAAAAAGGCACGGCCATCGGAGCCGGTACTGGCGCGCTGATTGGCGGCGTAGCCACGCATAGCTGGGGTGGCGCCGCTGTCGGCGCAGTCGCTGGCGGTGTGGTCGGCAACCTCATCGGACGCTCGGAAGATCGTCGCGGATATTGCATCTACCGCGATCGGTATGGTCACCGTTACGAAGCTCGCTGCCGCTAAAGCCAGCATCGCCTGACCGATCGTCCTTTACGGCCGGTCAGGACGCGTTCTGGAACAAACTCACGGAACAACCGTTCCCTCAGGAAAATCGTCTTCCCGCGGCATCGCCCGGGGGAAGGTGGCAGTGTTTTGAGAAAGGAACGGCATCATGGCCGCAATCATCGCAAGCATTGCAGCACTCGTGCTCATCGGCACGACTTTCTACGCCCTCGCCAGCGCGGCAAGAGCACGCGGAAAGGAAAAGCAGCAGGGCGCACTTGAAGCCGTCGTTCTGGAATTCAAGCCACGGCAGCGACAGCAAGCAAATTCAAACCGGGGATGATTGCACGCCGGGAATGGGAACTCTTAGTCCACCCCTAGAGCCGGATGAGTCGGCCTAAATCTGAATCCGCTGTAATCCCCTGACACTTTTCGGCATCCCGCTCCATAACGGTCTGAAGCGGCTCAGCCTCTCGCAAGAGTTCCGAACCGCTCCATCTCATTACCTTTACGCAACTTCGGATGAGAAAAGCTGCCCTGCGCTTCTTCTGGAATTGCTTATACGAAGAGCTGGCCGCCATTGGCAGATATGGTCGATCCCGTGATGAAACCGGCATCGTCGCTGGCGAGGAAAACCGCGATACGGGCGATTTCCTCAGGCTCGCCGAGGCGCCCAACGGGGATCTGCGGGATGATGCGCTCGTTCAGCACTTTCTCCGGCACCGCCAGCACCATCTCAGTACCGATATAGCCAGGGCAAATCGCGTTCACGGTGATGTTCTTGGCGGCCCCTTCTTGGGCAAGCGCCTTGGTGAAGCCGAGATCCCCTGCCTTGGCGGCGGAATAGTTCGCCTGGCCCATCTGCCCCTTCTGGCCGTTGATCGAAGAGATATTGATGACGCGGCCGAAGCTGCGGTCGCGCATGCCCTGCCAGACCTGATGCGTCATGTTGAAGAGGCCGGTGAGATTGGTGTTGATGACCTCATGCCACTGCTGCGGCGTCATCTTATGGAACATGGCGTCACGGGTGATGCCGGCATTGTTGACCAGGATGTCGACATGGCCGAGATCGTGCTCGACCTTGGCAATTCCCTTGCCGCACGCCTCATAGTCGGTGACATCCCATTTGTGGACCGAGATACCCGTCACATCGTGGAAAGCCCGGGCCTTCTCGTCATTGCCGGCATAGGTTGCCGCCACCTTGTAACCCGCATTGTGCAGCGCCATCGAAATGGCGGCTCCGATGCCGCGCGTACCGCCGGTTACCAATGCCACTCTGCTCATGTGCCACTCCCCTTTTTGTTGCGGAGGCGGGACGCCCGAAGCTCGGGTAGCCCGCTCCGCTTTCACCACTTCTTCTGGAAATACCCTTCAAGACGCCTCAGAGCGTGATGCCGAAAATGTCCCGCGGTTTTCGGACGACATCTTGCTCTACTTTTTTGATTTTAAAGCGCTTCGAAGCACATGGCGACGCCCATGCCGCCGCCGATGCACAGCGTGGCAAGCCCCTTGCGGGCGCCGCGGCGCTTCATTTCGAACAGCAGCGTATTGAGGACGCGTGCGCCCGAGGCGCCGATCGGGTGGCCGATGGCGATCGCGCCGCCATTGACGTTGACAATCGACGTATCCCAGCCGAGGTCCTTGTTGACGGCGCAGGCCTGGGCGGCAAACGCCTCGTTGGCCTCGACAAGATCAAGGTCGTTGACCGACCAACCGGCCTTCTCCAACGCCTTGCGGGAGGCCGGGATCGGCCCGGTCCCCATAATCTGCGGGTCGACACCGGCTGTCGCCCAGGAGACGATGCGGGCCAGCGGCTGGATACCGCGGCGCGAGGCTTCCGCCTCGGTCATCAGCACGGCCGCTGCGGCGCCGTCGTTGAGACCGGAAGCATTGCCAGCGGTGACGGAACCCTCCTTGTCGAAGGCCGGGCGCAGCTTCGCCATGGCCTCCATCGTCGCGCCATGGCGGATATACTCATCGGCATCGACCGTGACGTCGCCCTTGCGCGTCTGGATCGTGAAAGGGACGATCTCGTCCTTGAAGCGGCCGGCCTTCTGCGCAGCTTCGGCCTTGTTCTGCGAGGCAACGGCGAACTGATCCTGCTCATCGCGGGAAAGCTGCCATTGGCGGGCGATATTTTCCGCCGTAATGCCCATGTGATAGCCGTAGAAGGCGTCCGTCAGGCCATCCTTGATCATGGTATCGATCATTTTCATGTCGCCCATCTTGGTGCCGGAGCGCAGGTTCGCGGCATGCGGCGCCATCGACATGGATTCCTGGCCGCCGGCGACGATGATCTTCGCGTCACCCGTTGCAATCTGCTGCAGGCCGAGCGCCACGGCACGCAGGCCGGAACCGCAAAGCTGGTTCACGCCCCATGCGGTCGCCTCCTGCGGAATGCCGGCTTTCATCGCGGCCTGGCGGGCAGGGTTTTGTCCTTCGCCAGCCTGAAGTACCTGGCCGAGGATCACTTCGTCGACTTCCTTGGCATCGACACCGGCGCGCTCCAGCGCACCCTTGATCGCGGCCGCGCCAAGTTCATGCGCCGGAACGGTCGCGAAAGCACCGTTGAACGAACCGACAGCGGTGCGGGCAGCGCTGGCGACGACGATGGATGAACTGCTCATGGAAGCCTCCTCACAGAATGGACACGTATATGAGGCGAAACTGTCAAAGCTTTGCTTCTGAGTCAAACAGCAAGAATTTTCATCGAGCAGATTTCACGAAGCTGTCACCGCGTTCAAAAAATCCAATCAAAGGAAAGGCCTTGCCGCATCGCACAAACCGATTGTCACCAAGCTTCTTTTGCGTCTACACTCCGGAGTGGAGGAATATTCCATACAATCAGACGGGGCCAGGAGACTGATAATGGCAAAAAATGAGGGCCAGATCGTAATCAAGAAATATGCCAATCGCCGCCTATACAATACCGGCACCAGCACCTATGTGACGCTGGACGACCTGGCGGAGATGGTGAAGAAGGGCGAGGAATTCATCGTCCAGGACGCCAAGAGCGGTGAAGATATTACGCATTCGGTCCTGACACAGATCATTTTTGAACAGGAATCGAAGACCGGCAACACGCTACTGCCGATTTCCTTCCTCCGGCAGCTGATCGGCTATTACGGCGACCAGATGCAGATGGTAGTGCCGAGCTTCCTCGAGCACTCGATGCGCGCCTTTACCGAGCAGCAGACGCAGATGCGCGAGCAGATCAATCGCGCATTCGGCGAAACGCCGCTCGGCAAGAACCTGCAACTGCCCATGCAGATGGTCGAGGAACAGGTCCGCCGCAACACCGAAATGTTCCAGCAGGCCATGCAGATGTTCTCACCCTTCATGAAGCCGCCGGCCAAGGAAAGCCGCAAGGCCGAAGCCAAGGACATCGACGAATTGAAGGAACAGCTCCGCGCCATGCAGAACAAGCTAGATAGCCTTTGATGCATGCCAACGCGCTCGTGAATTCTTGGAGAGTTTTACCCCCTGCGTCACTGACGTGACATCTCCCCCACAAGTGGGGAGATTGGTAACTTGCTGAATCCTCGCGCCTCAAGCGGATATCGAATCCGCGGAACTGCAGTTATCGGTTTGGTGAGAGCGGGCAGCATACTCCCAATAATCTCCCCCCTTTTGGGGGAGATGTCCCGAAAGGGACAGAGGGGAATATCAGAGCCGCACCATACCGCGAGGCGGCGTTTTTCCCCCCGTATAATCCACTTCAGCACCCCCGATCAAAACCAAAAAGGCCGGCGAACCGCCAGCCTTTTCATCCATGCCATTAAGGCAGCGCTAGATTATGCGCTTTCCTTCGGCGTCAGAACCTGACGGCCGCGATACATGCCGGTCTTCAGGTCGATGTGGTGCGGACGACGCAGTTCGCCGGAGTTCTTGTCTTCGACGTAGGTCGGAGCCTTCAGGGCGTCAGCAGAGCGGCGCATACCGCGCTTGGACGGGCTCGTTTTTCTCTTCGGTACAGCCATTCTCGTTACTCCATGTACGGACGAAACATGTCCACGGCCAGCAAGGCGGCCGAAACAGACATGCATCAATTTCGGAAATTGGGCGGGCTTATACATGGCTTGCCGGGCTTTGACCAGTCCCAAATAGCATTTTTTGCCGGCCGCGCCAGATTCGCGGATATTCGACGCCGAATCAGTCCTCATCCTCCGGCACGGTCCATGTTTCCTGCAATGCCGCTTCCTCCCATTTTTGCCAGGCAGGCAGCGCCTTCATAACAGCCATATAGTCCCGCGTATCCGCCGCAACCGCAATGTCGTACCGCTCTAAGCGGCTGACAACAGGGGCAAACATGGCATCCGCGCCGGAAAAGCTTCCGAACAGGAAAGGCCCACCTGAAACGGCTCTCGCCTCGCGCCAGATTGTTTCGATGCGCTCCACATCCGTCGTCACCGCATCTGGCAGCTCGCGGCGCGCGATCGGACGGCGCATGTTCATCGGGCAACTGTTACGCAGGGCACTGAAGCCCGAAATCATCTCCATGCTATAGGATCGCGCCAACGCACGCGCCTGGCGATCCCTCGGCAGAAGTCCGGCATCCGGGAAAAGCTCGGCCGCATATTCAATGATGGCGAAGGATTCCCATACCTTGAAACCACCGTGAACCAGCATCGGCACCTTGCCCGTCGGCGACACCTCACGAATGCGCGGATTTCCACCTGGAAAATCGAAAGGTATCAGCACCTCTTCAAAAGGAATGCCGCATCCTTCAAGAGCAAGCCACGGTCGAAACGACCAGGACGAATAGTTCTTGTTGCCGATATAGAGAGTGAGCTTGTCCACGATCATTGTTTCCTATTCAGCGCCGGAATCCGAAGGGAAAGAATTATTTGAAATGATTCAAACCCGCCCTTACGTCACGGCCAAGGATGCCAGATGACGACAAGCCGATCGAACGACAAGTTCTGATATCAGTCATAAAGGCATTTGATATATGCGTCGGCATTTCGTGCGCGGCGCTGGATGAGCGAGGCGAGTTGGCTGAGGCCTCGTCCCGGCTTGCTTGCCACCCGATCGATCGGATTGGGGAGCGAGACGGCAAGAAGCGCCGCCTGACGTGCCGTAAGCTTGGAGGCCGGCACCTTGAAATGATAGCGTGCCGCCGCCTCGATGCCGTAAATGCCCGGTCCCCATTCGGCAACATTCAGATAGATTTCCATCATCCGGCGTTTCGACCACACGGCCGAGGCGGAGACCGCCAAAGGCAATTCCAGCGTCTTGCGCACGAAGGAGCGGCCGTTCCATAAAAACAGGTTCTTCACCGTCTGCATCGGGATCGTGCTGCCGCCGCGGGTGGATTTGCCGCTCAGCGTCTCCTCGACGAGAACCCGCATCTCCCCCCAATCGACGCCGCCGTGAAAACAGAACTGCCCGTCCTCCGAGACCATGACGGATTTCACCAGCACCGGCGCGATTTTCTCCAGCGGGACCCAGCGGCGGTCATATCCCTGAAAGGCGACGGCATCACCTATCATCAGGGTGGAGACGGGATGGATGAACGGCAGCAGGTAGAAGACGATGAAGACATAGGGGAGCAGCAAAAAGCCGATCAGGACGAGGACGATGCGCTGCCAGAACGGACGGTCCCTGAAGCGTGCCAACAGGGAGGAGCGTCGCGGCACCTCGGCTTCCTCCTCCTCACTGTCCGTCGATATGTCCAAATGCCTGACGTCCACGATCGCTCCATCCCGGCACGCCTTGATATATCCGGGAAACGCTCTGATGCTGCATTCGTCATACCGTCTACGCAAAGCGATGACCAGAGTGCGACGCAATTCCCCACCTGGCTGTTGACAATTCTCGTTGCCAGCAACCGCCTCTCATGCCAAACAGCGGCCATGGACAGCACCGATACCTCATTCGAACAACGCCTCAAGGTCAATGCCGGTAGGACCGAAGCACTGCTGACCCGGCTGCTGGCCGACACCAGCCTCCATGACGAGATCACCCGCCCCGACAGGCTGCTGAGCGCGATGCGCCACGGCGTCCTGAACGGCGGCAAGCGGCTGCGTCCCTTCCTGGTCATGGAATCGGCGACCCTTCTCGGCGGCGATGCCGAGGCGGCACTGAGGGTCGGCGCCGCACTCGAATGCGTGCACTGCTATTCGCTGGTCCATGACGATCTACCCGCCATGGACGACGATGATCTGCGTCGTGGCCAGCCGACGGTGCATATCGCCTTCGATTACGCCACGGCGATTCTTGCCGGCGACAGCCTGCTGACCTACGCTTTCGACATCATCGCCGCCCCCGAGACGGAGCTGCCGGCGGATCGGAAAATGGCGCTCGTGCTGGCGCTGTCGCGCGCAGCCGGCATCGGCGGCATGGCCGGCGGCCAGGCGCTTGATCTCGCGGCCGAGAAGGAAGCGCCCGACGAAAAGGGTATCACCACGCTGCAGGCGATGAAGACGGGCGCGCTGATCCGCTTTGCCTGCGAGGCCGGCGCCATCATCGCTGGTGCTTCGGCCGAAGACCGCAAGCGCCTCCGGATCTTCGGTGAAAAGATCGGCCTTGCCTTCCAGCTCGCAGACGATCTCCTCGACCTCACCGCCGATGCCGCCACCATGGGCAAGGCAACCGGCAAGGATGCCGCCCGTGGCAAGGGCACGCTGGTCGCTCTGCACGGGCAGGAATGGGCCGAAACGACGCTCGCAAGGCTGGTGAAGGAAGCGGCTGACCTGCTGTCTGGCTATGGCGACAAGGCAGGCATCCTGACGGAAACCGCCCGCTTCATCGCGAACCGAAAGAGCTGATTCCGAAATACCGTCAATTGTGTTGCATGAGGGTGAGCCAGCCGCTCGGCAGCGGCTACCGGCCCATGGCCACGCTCAGCCATGGCCATTCATTCAGCCATGAAATGTCACCATCACAAGAATCCATAACTGCGCCGGGTGATTTCGGCCGCAATCTATGACACAGTCCCGTTCCGTATTGGCCTTTAGACGCTGAATTCTCCGCGACGGCCGACATCCCCGGGAAATCTTCCATGCACGAAACCCTTGCCTATCTGCCGCAGATCCTGCCGGCCTATATCGCCTACATCATTGCCGTCGTTAGCCCTGGCCCCGCCATCATGGCCATCATCGGCACCTCGATGACCCATGGCCGCAAAGCCGGCATGACGATCTCGCTCGGGATTTTCGGGGGATCAATGACCTGGGCGATTGCCGCAGCGGCAGGCCTTGCAACGCTACTGCAAACCTATGCGATGGCGCTGGAAGTTCTGAAGATCTTCGGTGGCATCTATCTGCTCTATCTCGCTTACAAGGCATTCCGTGCCGTACGCGCCCATGGCGAGCTGCAAACAGCCAAGATGGAACAGAAGGCGCCTAGCTTCAAATCGCTGATCCTGCGTGGCTACGGCATCCACGTGACCAATCCCAAGGCGATCTTCGCATGGCTCGCCATCATCGCGCTCGGCATGCCGCAGGGCGCGCCCGCTTCCGTAGCGGTGCTGATCATCGTCGTCTGCGGCACGACGGGTTTTCTGGCGTTTATGGGCTATGCGATCCTATTTTCGACATCGCATGCGCTCAAAGTATATCGCAATGCCCGCCGCTGGATCGAGGGCGCCATGGCCGGCTTCTATTGCTTTGCCGGCATCAAGCTGCTGACGAGCAATATCTAATCAGCCTCGGCTTTAAGCGGCGGATCACTCCGCCGCGACGTTCTTCCGACCGAATCGCTTTTCGATATAGTCGGTCACCAGTGCCTCGAAGTCCGAGGCGATATTCGGGCCGCGCAGGGTCATGGCCTTTTGACCATCGATGAACACCGGCGCGGCCGGCGTCTCGCCGGTTCCGGGCAGCGAAATGCCGATGTCGGCATGCTTGCTTTCGCCCGGACCGTTGACGATGCAGCCCATGACAGCGACGTTCAGAGCTTCCACGCCCGGATATTTCTCGCGCCAGACCGGCATGTTCTTGCGGATATCGTTCTGGATGTTCTGCGCCAGTTCCTGGAAGACCGTCGACGTCGTTCGGCCGCAGCCGGGACATGCCGCAACCACGGGGATGAACTGACGGAAGCCCATGACCTGCAGCAGTTCCTGCGCCACCTGCACTTCACGGGTACGGTCGCCATTCGGTTCCGGCGTCAGCGAAACGCGGATCGTGTCGCCGATGCCATGCTGCAGCACATAGCCCATGGCGGCGGACGAGGCGACGATGCCCTTCGAGCCCATGCCGGCCTCGGTGAGCCCGAGATGCAGCGCATGGTCGGAACGCTCCGACAGCATGGAGTAGACGGCGATGAGATCCTGTACCTGACTGACCTTGGCCGAGAGGATGATGCGGTTGCGCGGGAGGCCGATATCTTCCGCGAGACTCGCCGAAATCAGCGCAGACTGTACGATGGTCTCGCGCGTCACTTGCCGGGCCGAGAGCGGCGAACCTTCCGCCGCATTCTTGTCCATCAGCGCGGTCAGAAGATCCTGATCGAGCGAGCCCCAATTGACGCCGATGCGCACCGGCTTGTCGTAGCGGATCGCCATCTCGATGATTTCGGCGAACTGCTTGTCCTTCTTGTCCTTGAAGCCGACATTGCCGGGATTGATGCGATATTTCGCCAGCGCCTCGGCGCAAGCCGGATGATCGGCGAGCAGCTTGTGGCCGATATAATGGAAATCGCCGATCAGCGGCACGTCCATGCCGAGGCTCAGCAGCCGCTCGCGGATCTTCGGCACGGCGGCAGCGCTTTCATCGCGATCGACGGTGATGCGCACGAGTTCCGAGCCGGCTTTGTAGAGGGCGGCGACCTGGGCGACGGTCGAATCGATATCTGCCGTGTCGGTATTGGTCATGGACTGCACGACGACGGGGGCACCGCCGCCAACGATCACGCCGCCGACATCGACGGCAACGGAGGAACGGCGCGGTTTCGGATCGAAATCGGTGGCGGACGACATGGAAAGCTCTCGCAGGCCTCGAAAATGGGTGTCTTTCAGGTGGATCACGCAGCGGTCGTTGTCAACCGCCACGACAATCTCTTTTGATCGGACTGACCTCAACCGTTACCGGGCAAAAGCGACGAAATTAGTGCTTGGCGTCCCCGATGCCGTCGGCGTAGCGCGCCAGCGATGACAATGCCAGCACCACAAGCAGCAGCACCGGTAGCGCCATCAGGACTGGCGAGAAGCCGACATGCTCGGCGGCAAAGCCTATCGCCGACGGCGCAACCAGCATACCGGAATAGCCGAGCGTCGTGACGACCGAAATGGCGATGCCCGGCTGCAGGCCCGGAATATTGCCGGCAGCCGAAAAGGCGATCGGCACCATGTTGGAAATGCCGATGCCGCAGAGCGCAAAGCCGAGAATGGCGATTTCCGCGTTCGGCGCCAGCGCCGCCGCCAGCATGCCAACGATGGCGAAGACCGTGCAGACCCGCAGCGTCCTGACGGCCCCTAGCCAATCGCGGACGAAATCGCCGGCAAAACGCATGGTCGCCATGGTGGCGGAGAAAGCGGCGTAGCCGAAGCCGGAGAGCGCCACTGAGGCGCCCTTTTCCTGGCTGAGATAGAGCGCGCTCCAATCCAGAACCGCGCCTTCCGGTACCATGCAGAAGAGCGCGACGATGCCGAGCAGCCAGGGCAGCGGGATCATCGGCAGCTTTGCCTTCGGCTTGGCCTCATCATGATGCGGTTGATCGCCAAGCACCATAGGCCAGGCAATGGCGAGGAAAAGCACGGCGATCGCAGTCGAGGCTTCGGCATGGCCGAGAATGCCCCAGCGCGAAATCAGCAGCCCGCCGATCGCCGCGCCCAAAAGGCCGCCCAGGCTCCAGAAGGCATGGCAGGAGGACATGATCGCCCGGCGCATGGATTTTTCGACCGAGACGGCATTGGCATTCATGGCCACATCCATGGCGCCGATGAAACCGCCGAAGAGAAAAAGCGCGATCGCCGCCGTCCAGACATTCGGCGCCAGCGTCAGCGCCAGGATCATCGGCAGCAGCAGCACAGCAAAGGCCTGCACGACGACGCGCGAGCCGCGCACGGCGATCTGCGCGCCGGCGAGCGGCATCATGACGAGGGAGCCGACGCCGAAGATGAGGATCATCAGGCCGAGCTCGAATTTCGTCAGTTGCAGCCGCTCGGCGAATTCGGGAATTTTCGGTGCCCAGCATCCGACCATGAAGCCGTTCATGAGAAACACCAGCGACACCGCAGCACGCGATTTGGTGAAAAACGGGCTCCTACGCTCCTTCAAGCCCTCCATTCTCGTCCCGTTGTCCATGAAAATTCCTCCAAATTTGCGCCGCAGTCTATTTAAATCGATTGAAATCTCAACGATCGAAAAAGTCGAAGCGGTCACATTTCATCTCCGTCTGTTAAAGCGGAGGCAAAGACACCACAACCCGAATAAATCATTCACATGTGCACGCCATCAACAAAATGTTCTATTGACGCCGAAAAAGTAGGCTCCTATCGGTTGAGACCTGAAAGATTCTTCGGTCGGCCCAAGCCGGGTCATCCTCTGGTGCATCCCCGTGAAAAACTCCATCGGCTATGGCATCCTGCTTACGGTGTTTGCCTACATGCTGTTCACCGCCCACGATTCGGCGGTGAAGCTGCTCGTCGCCTCCATTCCCGTCTGGCAGGTCCTGTTCATCCGAAGCTGCACCATTCTTGCCGGCTGCTTCGTCTTCGAAGGGCCTTCGCTCGTCCATAAGGTGGCGCGCTCGCCGATCATCAAGCCGATGATCGTGCGCAGCATCATCATCCTGATCGCCTGGATTTCCTATTATTCGGCGGCGTCCTATCTGCAGCTCGCCGAGGTAACGACGCTCTACTACGCCGCTCCGATCGTCGGCACGATTCTGGCAACCATCGTGCTGCGCGAAAAGGTCACCTTCGCCCGCTGGATGGCGGTCGGCGTCGGCTTTTGCGGCGTGGTGATCGCCTCCAATCCCGTGGGGCTGTCGATTTCCTGGCCGGTCTATCTGGCGCTGCAGGCCGCCGTCCTCTGGGCATGCGGCATGGTGCTCCTACGCAAGACGGCGCTGCACGAGAAGAGCCATATCCAGATGGCCGTCTCCAACATCATGTTCATCATCCTGACCGCCGGCATGGCGATCATCCACTGGCACACGCCGACGCCGCTCCAGATCGTCCTGCTCGCCTTGACCGGCATCATCGCCGGCGCCGGTCAGCTCGCCCTCTTCGAAGGCATGCGCAAGGCACCCGTCTCGGTGCTGGCACCGTTCGAATACACCTCCCTCGTCTGGGCCTTCCTGCTCGGCTACCTCATCTGGGGCGACATCCCCGGCGCCAACACCTTCATCGGCGCTATCCTAATCCTCAGCGCCGGCTTCATCATCATTATCAGCGAACGAATGAAGCGTCGAACGGCCGCGGCTTGATGGTCGCCGACCCGCAGCGAGACGCTGGGTTTTACCCCACCGGAGCGACAGTCGGCTCGATGGGTTTCGGCCGCCGCATCAGAAGAGCCTGCATCGGCCGCTCGAAGAACTTAAGAAGCACCACCGAGATCCCGATCGTGCAAAGCGTGACCAGCGCCAAAATTCCCGTCACAACGGCCAGGGAGAGGTGCTTGCCCAGCAATTTAACCGGAAGCTGAAACGTGTAGGGATGAACGAGATAGAGCGAGTAGGACGCATCTCCCAGCAGAACCAGAATGGCCCAAAGTTTCCCGGACGGCAGCCGCATGAGCAGGAAGCCCGAGACGAAGAGGACCGCAAAGAGACTTGAGGCAAAGAGACTGGGGCCGGCGAGTGTCACGATGAAGAAGTAAGCCACGCATGCCAGGAGAACGAGCACAAAGGCGGCGACATTCGATCCGCTCCTGATGGCGCTGTAAGCCGAATATGCCTTGTGAAGCATCATGCCGAGAACGAATTCGATCAATATCGGATTTGTATAGAAACGCCATTCGATAGATCCCGCGGGCCAAATCGCATGCAGCGCGATCAGGAAGAAGATGGCTGCGGAGGCGAACCAGCTTGCCCTGGCGCCAAAGATCAGGCAGGCGCCGTAGATCAGGTAGAAAAACACCTCGTAACAAAGCGTCCAGCCCAGGAAAAGGATCGGTTGTACGGCGCCCCCGCTTTTCTGATAAGGGATGAAAAGTAGAGATTTGATGACCGTGTCGACGGTCACCACAGTCGAATTGAGCAGGTTGGGCTTCACGAGCGCGATCAAGACGATCACCAGCGTCAGCAACCAATAAAGCGGAACTATTCTCGCAACGCGCTTGCGTGCGAAATAGACAAGCCCGCGTCCCGGATCGGAGGAATAACTGATGATGAAGCCGCTCAGAACGAAGAAAATGTCGACGCCGGCCGCACCCATGTCGAAATAATTGCGATCGACTTGGTACTCGAGCACGAGAGTGCGTCCGAAATGAAAGAGAACAACGGAGAAGGCGGCCACAAACCGGAGAAACTGGAGGGAGTCCAGCTGTTTCGAGTTTGACCGCGGAATGGAAAGCACCTGCTCGTTAACCATGACGGCCTCGATCCGCTTTGATTGCTTGTTCCAACACATCCGCCATCGCCGCCTGGGTGCTGCGGCTTGGATGCCAGTTGCATCCAAAATCCTTCGGTTTAACGCGTAAATTCAGATATCGGAGGCGGCTTTCGCCTTTCGCGACGCTCGTCTGGACGACGGCCTTGATTGCTTTCTCGGCCGTATCGAAATCCTTCTGAGGCATCATCGGCCCGAGCGCGGCATAGAAATACGCTTTTGGAAATTGATATCTGAGCTTGGAGAGAAGCTTGGCATATTCCCCGCCGAAATCGTCGGGATTCTTGCCGTCCGAAAAATCGTTCGTCCCCAGATTGATGACGACCGTGGAAACGCGCTCGTCAGGAAGACCGGGCGCACCGCTTCTCAACAGCGTCCCATTGTCGATGACGTCAAGCATGGTTTTCGTGCCCTTGCGAGCACGCGAAAGGCCGATTCCCGAAACCGCGAGCGTCGTAAGCTCCATCCCAAGGCTACGCGCGGCGAGAGCGGCATATGTCAGATATTGATTTTCAGTTCCGGGAGTGAATTTGCATCCGGGACCGACACCCTCGACACCGTAGCCTGCAGTGATGGAGTCTCCTATTGCCACAATCTCTTCGGTCGATGCCTCCGCTGGAAGGAACGACCCGTCGGTTTCGGCCGAAACGAATGTGGTATCGCCAATCCATCCTTCGGTGCGGCGGGTCGCGCGAACGCTATGGACGCCTTGCTGCAAGCCATCGGCAAGCTGATATCGGTGTTGCCCCGTCTGCAGATCAAGGCGCTGGGGAACACCGTCCAATTCGATCTCCAGGCTGTTTTGCCCGGTATCAAAGAGGGTAGCCGAGAGCGAAGTGCCTTCGAAACGCAGCGCAAAACCGCTGCCGGGCCAGCCAAAAGCCGCATCGTTGGCCGCAACGCGGCCGACCCATTTCGACGGCCGCTCGGTCATTTCCGCCGCAAAGGTCGGCATGAATGTTGACACGCTCAGAAGAATTGACGCAGCCACGACGTGAAGCTCACGAACCGGCCAAGGCCGCCAGCGCGCAATGATGGACAATTCGTCACCTCTTCGGGCTGTGTCAGATCAATTCCTGCACTGCAATTCCTAATAGAAACGCATTTTGATCGCCGCCCGCGTCTCCCGGCAAACCGACTGGAGACATTGATAGCGCGCATGCCCTGCATGAATAATGCCGCACCAAAGACACAACCAGATGCTGCAATAGGCAACATTGAGAAAAATGGAGCAACATTGGGAGAAGTAGGGCAACATCGAGAATTGTCACTATGCTGCACCGCCACATTGGTCAGCAATTATCGACCGAGATGGAAGCCTCGCCTCTCTTGATGGCTCGATCCGCCGTTCTTTGAGAAAAATATTCGCAATTGCCCATTTATCTCGCAGTTTTCTACGCTTTCGCGATGCAATTTTTCTGCGATGTATGCGACATTGAATGAAACCGCTCCAGAAACGGAAGAGAACGATGAACTGGTTGAAGACTGTTGCCGCCGCCGCCCTCGTGCAGGCTGCGTTCCTGCTCCCCGCCCATGCCGGCGAAAACCTCAAGGCGATCCAGTCGGCCGGCGTATTCAAGGTCGGCACGGAAGGCACCTATGCGCCCTTCACCTTTCATGACGAGAGCGGCAAGCTGACCGGCTTCGATGTCGAGATCGCCGAGGCGATTGCCGCCAAGCTCGGCGTCAAGGTGCAGTTCCTGGAAGGCAAGTGGGATGGCCTGATCGCCGGTCTCGATGCCAACCGCTACGACGCCGTCATCAACGAAGTCGGCGTCACCGAAGCGCGCAAGAAGAAGTATGACTTCTCCGAGCCCTATATCGCTTCCAAGGCCGTGCTGATCGTCAAGGACAGCAATACCGATATCAAGGATTTCGCCGATCTCAAGGGTAAGAAAGCCGCACAGTCGCTGACCAGCAACTTCGGCAAGCTCGCAACCGAATCCGGCGCCGAACTCGTCGGTACCGACGGTTTCGACCAGTCGATCCAGCTCGTGCTGACCGGCCGCGCCGACGCCACGATCAACGACAGCCTTTCCTTCCTCGATTTCAAGAAGCACAAGCCCGACGCGCCGGTGAAGATCGTCGCCCAGCAGGCCAATGCCGATTTCTCCGCCGTCATCATCCGCAAGGGCGAGCCGGAGCTGCTTGCTGCGATCAACAAGGCGCTGGCCGATATCAAGGCTGACGGCACCTATGACAAGATCTCCAAAAAATACTTCGGACAGGACGTTTCGAAGTAAGGGGAATAGGCAGAAACGCCAAATTGTGAAAAAGATGCGTCCGGGGTCACCTCCGGACGCATTCTGTTATCGAAAGGCTTCTCCTTGGAGCATTGGCTGCAACTGATGTGGGAGTCACTGGGCACGCTGCTTTGGGCGGGGCTCGTCTTCACCATCCCGCTCACCTTGATAACCTTCGTGCTTGGCCTTCTGCTCGGCTTGCTCACCGCCGTCGTCAGGCTGTTTGCCCCGGCGCCGTTCGTCGCCATCGCCCGCTTCTATGTCTGGGTGATCCGCGGCACGCCGCTTCTGGTGCAGCTCTTCGTCATTTTCTACGGCCTGCCGAGCCTCGGCATCCTGCTCGACGCTTTTCCGGCAGCCATCATCGGCTTTACGCTGAGCGTCGGGGCCTATACGTCCGAGATCATCCGCGCCGTCATTTCCTCTGTGCCAAAGGGCCAGTGGGAAGCCGCCTATTCGATCGGCATGAACTGGCGCCAAGCCATGAGCCGCACCATCCTCCCCCAGGCAGCCCGCGTCGCCGTGCCGCCGCTGTCGAACACCTTCATTTCGCTGGTCAAGGATACATCGCTTGCCGCAGCCATCACCGTGCCGGAGCTGTTTCAGGCCGCGCAGCGCATCGTCGCAACGACCTATGAGCCGCTGATCCTCTATATCGAGGCCGCCATCATCTATCTCGTGCTCAGCACCTTTCTTTCGACGCTGCAGGGCTACCTCGAACGCCGCTTCGCCCGCTCTGGCGGCACGCTGGAGGCACAGGCATGATCGAGCTTTCGCATATCGAAAAGCGCTTCGGCGACATTGTCATCCTCAAGGATATCAGCCTGTTGATCCCCGAGGGAACGGTGACGGCGCTTGTGGGACCTTCGGGCGGCGGCAAAAGCACGCTGCTTCGCTGCATCAACCTTTTGGAAATCCCGACCGCCGGAACGATCCGCATCGGCGAGGAGACGGCTACCTTCCAGCCGGGTAAGAAGCCGTCCTGGCAGGATATCCAGAAGATCCGCCGCCAGACGGGCATGGTCTTCCAGAATTTCCAGCTCTTTCCGCATCAGACCGCAATCCAGAACGTCATGGAGGGCCTGACGACCGTGCTGCGCTGGCCTCAGGACAAGGCCCGCGCCCGCGCCGTCGAGCTTCTGACCAAGGTCGGCATGGCACACAAGATCGATGCCTGGCCCTCGACGCTCTCGGGCGGCCAGCAGCAGCGTGTCGCCATCGCCCGGGCGCTCGCCCCCTCGCCGCGCGTGCTGCTCTGCGACGAACCGACCTCGGCGCTCGATCCGGAACTGGCGGCCGAAGTGGTCGACGTGCTGGGCAAGCTCGCCAACGAAGGCACGACCATGGTCATGGCGACGCACGACCTGCGCCTCGCCTCGAAGATCGCCAACAACGTCGTGTTCCTGGAAGCAGGCAACATCGTCGAGACAGGCTCTTCTCGCAACATCTTCTCCAATCCGGCACAGGAGCGGACGAAGCAATTCATCTCGACACTGAATTCCGGGCTCAGCTACGATATTTGAGCCGCATCTGAGCCGCATCTGAGCCGCCGGCTGAGGTTAAAACGGGGCTCGTCGCTATTGGACAAAGCCGCGCATTGACGCTTGGCCGCTTTGCGGCTAGCTCTAATGCCATGAACACGGCACTCGTTCTCGTAGTGGTAGGAAGGCGCATGGGCAGGATGGTGTAACCATCCGGCGAAAGCACCCATGCGCGGTAAGCAGGCTCCTGACGGGGCCTTTTTTTATTGCCTGAAATCCGGGCCGCACCCCGTCAGATTCCCCTCGACTTCCCATTCACACGACGGACAAGGCCATGACGCGCACCGAAAGCCGCATCGATCATCCATCCAAGCAACCAACCGACGACACGGCGACCGAAAGAGCCGCCGCACCGCCGCGGCTGATAACCCTCATCCTGCTCTCGGCACTTGCCGTGCTGCCTGTTAACATGATCCTGCCGTCGCTGCCGAAGATCGCAGCGGCACTCCATGCCGATTTCGCTCTCGTGAATCTATCGGTTGCCGGCTTTTCGATTGTCACCGCGGCCCTTGAGGCGGTCGGGGGCGCGATATCCGACCGGTTCGGCCGTCGGCCTGTCGTCTTGACGGCGCTCTCGATCTTCATCATCGCTTCGATTGGCTGCGTTCTCGCGCCGAATATCGACATCTTCCTGCTATGCCGCATGATGCAGGCCTGTATCGGACCGTGTTATTCGGTCGCCCTCGTCATCATCAAGGAAACATCAGACGAGCGCCAGGCTGCCAGCAAGTTCGGCTATCTCGCCATGGGATGGGCATTGGCGCCCATGGTCGGCCCCTTGTTCGGCGGATCTTTGGACGAGCTTTTCGGCTGGCGGGCAAGCTTCATCGTCCTTGCGATCTTCGGCATTGCCGCCCTCTTTCTGTCCCTGCATGAACTGAAGGGATCGAAAGCGCCGGCGTCAGCCGCGCGCAGAAACTATCTTGCCTCCTATGCCCTGCTTTTGCGTTCGGCTCGGTTCTGGGCCTATACGCTCTGCATGGCGTGCTCGATGGGCGTGCTCTACATTTTTCTCGGCGGAGCGCCGCTGACGATAGGCGATGCGCTCGGCGGTTCGAGCGCCAAGCTTGGCTTCTACATGGGCCTCGTTCCGGCCGGCTTCATTCTCGGCAGCTATGTGGCTGGCCGCCATGGCGCAAGAATCCCGCTCGGCACGATCCTCGTCATCGCGCGGTTACTGACCTGCATTGGTCTGTCAATCGGGCTTGCCTTGTCGCTATCGGGCATGGTTGAGGTTCTGGCACTCTTCGGCCCCTGCATCTTCATCGGCATCGGCAACGGCCTCACCATGCCGGCCGCCAATAGCGGCGCCATGTCGGTCAGGTCGGATATGGTCGGCACAGCCGCAGGCCTCGCCGCTGCCATGCGGATTGCTGGCGGCGCGCTCATCGGCTCGATCGGCGGTCTGTTCATTGCACGATCGCCAACGATACATGCGCTCTTCGCCCTGATGCTGGCATCCGCGGTACTCGCGCTAGTGGCTGCAGTCTGGGCTGCCTTGATCGAAAAACGGAGGTAGCTGGCGCCGATCAGATGCGCTTGCTCATATGGACAAGGAAACCATCTTTCAGCGGCTCCTCGCGGTCGATCGCATAACCGTGTCGGAGATAGAGCTGCACATTCTCGACAAAACGCTTGTTGGTGTAAAGCCGCATGTCACTCACGCCGAGCTCGGCCGCAACCTGCTCGGCATGAACTAGCAGTTTCCTGCCGATGCCCTTTCCCTGATGTCGCGGCGAGACGGCGACGCTCTCGATCAACAGGTGATCCTCTCTCGGCACCATCTCGATCAACGCCAAAAGCTCACCATTGGCCTCCAAGAGATCGATACGATGCTTGCGCACGGCCTCGGCATAATCTGCCGTCATCGGCAGTGGTTCTCGGCCGATGAGAGGCACCCACTTACAATAGGCCTCGCGTGTCAGCGCCCGAATTGCATCGACATCGGCATCTGTCGCCGCCCGCAAGGAAAATGCTCTCGTCATGCCTCCGCCTCCTCGACCTGGCTACCATGATCCGACACGAAAGCTATGGAATTCTTCGTCGCGTTCGCACATGGAGAGCCGATCTCGGATACCCGCGACCAAAGCTCCCGTCTGCAATAGGCGGCCAGATTCGGCCGCCTTCATATCTCAGCGAAGCTTGGATTATGCGCCGTAGACGACGAGCAGATCCTTGGCGTCGATCTGGTCGCCGGCGCGCACCAGCACCTCGGAGATCGTGCCATCCTTTTCGGCGTGCAGCGCCGTCTCCATCTTCATGGCCTCGATGGAAACAAGCACGTCGCCGGCCTTGATCGCCTGGCCGGGCGAGACGAAGACCGTGGAGATGACGCCCGGCATCGGCGCGCCGACATGGGCGGCATTGCCGGTTTCCGCCTTGCGGCGCACGGCACTGCCGGAAGCCCCATGGGCGCGATCCGGCACCTTGATGCGGCGCGGCTGGCCATTGAGCTCGAAGAATACCGTCACCATGCCTTTCTCGTCGGTCGCCGTCATCGCCTGGTTAACGATGACGAGCGTCTTGCCCTTCTCGATCTCGGCAAAGAGCTCATCACCTTCCTTGAGACCATAGAAGTAGGCCGGCGTCGGCAGCACCGAGACCGGGCCGTAGGTGTCGGCGGCCAGCGCGTAATCGGTGAAGACCTTCGGATACATCAGGTAGGAGGCGAATTCGAAATCGTCGACCTTGCGCTCCAGCTTGGTCTCGATGACCTTCCGCTCCGCATCGAGATCGGCCTCGGCAAGCAGGGAACCGGGGCGGACGGTATAGGGTTTGTCGCCCTTCAGCGCCTTCTTCTGCAGCGCTTGCGGCCATCCGGACGGCGGCTGGCCGAGATCGCCCTTCAGCATGGAGACGACCGAATCCGGGAAGGCGATATCCTTGGCCGGGTTTTCAACATCGGTGACCGTCAGGTCCTGGCTGACCATCATCAGCGCCATGTCGCCGACCACCTTGGACGACGGCGTTACCTTGACAATATCGCCGAACATCTGGTTCGCATCGGCATAGGCCTGCGCCACCTGGTGCCAGCGGGTCTCAAGCCCGAGCGAGCGGGCCTGCTCCTTGAGGTTGGTGAATTGGCCGCCGGGCATTTCGTGCAGATAGACTTCCGAGGCCGGTCCCTTGAGATCGCTTTCGAAGGCGGCGTACTGATGGCGCACGGCTTCCCAGTAGAAGGAGATGCGGCGGATCCATTCGGGGTCGAGGCCCGGATCACGCTCGGAGCCCTTGAGGGCTTCGACGATCGAGCCGAGGCAAGGCTGCGAGGTATTGCCCGACAGCGCATCCATCGCGGCATCCACGGCATCGACGCCGGCATCGACGGCGGCAAGCACGGTCGCAGCGGCAATGCCCGAGGTATCATGCGTATGGAAGTGGATCGGCAGACCGGTCGCCTCGCGCAGCGCCTTGAACAGCACCTTGGCCGCGGCCGGCTTCAGCAAGCCCGCCATATCCTTCAGCGCGATGATATGAGCGCCGGCCTTTTCCAGCTCGACGGCGAGATCGGTATAATATTTCAGGTCGTACTTCGGCCGCGCCGAATTGAGGATGTCGCCCGTGTAGCAGATCGCCGCTTCGCAGAGCTTGTTCTCCTCGGCAACCGCATCCATCGACACGCGCATGTTCTCGACCCAGTTCAAGCAGTCGAAGACGCGGAAGAGATCGACGCCGCCCTTGGCCGCCTGACGGACGAAGTATTTCACGACATTGTCGGGATAATTGGTATAGCCGACGCCGTTGGCGCCGCGCAGCAGCATTTGCAGCAGCAGGTTCGGTGCGCCCTCGCGGATCAGCGCCAGACGCTCCCATGGATCTTCCGTCAGGAAGCGCATGGAGACGTCGAAGGTGGCGCCGCCCCAGCATTCCAATGACAGAAGCTGCGGCAGGGCGCGCGCATAGGTGCCGGCGATGCTGGCGATGTCATAGGTGCGCATGCGTGTCGCAAGCAGCGACTGATGGCCGTCGCGCATCGTCGTGTCTGTCATCAGCACGCGCTTCTCGTTGCGCATCCACTCGGCGAATTTCTGCGGGCCGAGCTTGTCGAGCAACTGCTTGGTGCCGTCGGGGATATTGCTGTCTATATAGGGCAACACTGGCTGCGCCACCTTGGGCGAAGGTACTGGACGGCCGCGCGTTTCCGGATGGCCGTTGACCGTGACATCGGCGAGATAGGTCAGAAGCTTCGTGGCGCGGTCCTGGCGCTTGACCTGCTGGAACAGTTCCGGCGTCGAATCGATGAAGCGCGTCGTGTAGCTGTTGTCGCGGAATTTCTCGTGCGTGATGATCGCTTCGAGGAAGGTGAGATTCGTCGCGACACCGCGGATGCGGAATTCGCGCAGCGCACGGTACATGCGGGCGATCGCCTCTTGCGGGTTCGGCGCCCAGGCCGTCACCTTCACCAGCAGCGGGTCATAATAACGGGTGATGATCGCGCCGGTATAGGAGGTGCCGCCGTCGAGACGGATGCCGAAGCCGGACGCAGAACGATAGGCGGTGATGCGGCCATAATCCGGAATGAAATTGTGCTCCGGATCTTCCGTCGTCACGCGGCACTGCAGCGCATGGCCGTTGAGTCGAATGTCTTCCTGCTTCGGAACGCCCGATTCCGGCGTGCCGATGGCAAAGCCGTCGAGAATATGAATCTGCGCCTTGACGATATCGATGCCGGTGACGACTTCGGTCACCGTATGCTCGACCTGAATGCGCGGATTGACTTCGATGAAGTAGAATTTGCCGGTATCGGCATCCATTAGATATTCGACGGTGCCGGCACCGACATAATTCGTCGCCTTGGCGATCTTCAGCGAATAGGCGGCCAGTTCCTGACGCTGCGCATCGGAAAGATAGGGGGCCGGTGCACGCTCGACGACCTTCTGGTTGCGGCGCTGAACCGAACAGTCACGCTCGAACAGATGCACGACATTGCCATGCGTGTCGCCGAGAATCTGGCTTTCGACATGGCGGGCACGCTCGACGAGCTTTTCGAGATAGACCTCGTCCTTGCCGAAGGCGGCCTTCGCCTCGCGCTTGGCTTCCGTCACTTCCTTGGCAAGGTCGGCCTCGGAGCGGATGACGCGCATGCCGCGGCCGCCGCCGCCCCAGGAGGCCTTGAGCATGACCGGATAGCCGATCTCGGCCGCCATCTTGGCGACTTCCTTCATATCGTCAGGCAAGGGATCGGTTGCCGGCACGACAGGCACGCCGACCGAGATCGCAAGATTGCGGGCGGCCACCTTGTTGCCGAGCTGGCGCATCGTATCGGCGCGCGGGCCGATGAAGATGATGCCGGCGGCATCGCATGCATCGACGAATTCCGGGCTTTCCGACAGCAGGCCGTAACCTGGATGGATGGCATCGGCGCCGGAAAGCTTGGCAACGCGGATGATCTCGTCGATCGACAGATAGCTCTCGATCGGCCCGAGATCGCGGGCAAGATGCGGACCGCGGCCGACCTGATAGCTCTCGTCGGCCTTGAAGCGATGCAGCGCGAGTTTGTCTTCCTCGGCCCAGATGGCCACCGTTTTTATGCCAAGCTCGTTGGCGGCGCGGAATACGCGGATGGCGATTTCGGAACGGTTGGCAACCAGGATCTTGGATATGGGCAATGCTGTCTCCTCACGGCATCGAAACGGGCAATGCTGCACCCGCGAAGAGAATTCTTAACTTCTTGTCACAGGAAGTTCAATTTCTCCTGCGACATCCGACATCAAAATAGTTGCCGTTACGGAATAAGTCCGTTTCTGAAAGCGATGGCAACAATGTGCTGCCGATTTCTGGCCTTCAGCTTGTCCTGGATACTGTTCATGTACCAGTCGACGGTATGATTGGAGATCGTCAGCAGCCGGCTGATCTCGATCGACGTCATGCCGTCGGCCAGATGGTTGAGCACCTCCATCTCGCGTTTGGTCAGTTTCAGATCGGCTTTCTCCTGTTCCTCGAGCAATTGCGCTTCGTCGCGCAGCTCTAGCAGCCGCCAGAAGGCCTTTCTGGCCACGGCATCGAAGAGCGAAAGCTCGGTCGGGGAAAGATCCACCGCCTCACCGCCGATCGTCATGCTGCCGAGCAGACCGCTTCGTCCGTGAATCGGAAAAATATAGCCGTCGATAAGCCCGTTGGCACGAGCATCCGCCATCATCTGCTCCATCCGGCGCCGGAGCGGGTCCGATTTGTGCGCAGCCACGGCATCCCTCCAGCGGAAGGGGCGCTGTGCCCTGGTGGCATAGCGCGCCACCGGATCGACGAGCATGTATCTCTTGCGGACATAGGTCAGCGGCCATTGATCGGGCCAGCGGCCTGCCAGCATGAAGTTGGCGATATCGACATTCGGCCTCGTCTGCCGCAGCAGACCGTAGAAATCGAATTTGTAGGAACGGAGCACAAGCTCAAGCTCGGCCACGACATCCTTTGTACGCTCGCATTCTTCGATAACCACAAGCAATTCTATTAGCGAATGGATATTCACATTTACCCCTCGGCCTCGCAGCCTGAATTATTGGCGGACGAGCATTGCCACCTTGCTCGCCTGGCCCCATAGCGCGCTTAATCGGCGGCAACATACTCAGGCCGGCGCGAAATTGAACGCCTTTGGCGATTTTTTTACCATTCAACCGTGAATGGCCGCGCTCGGCGTGACTTAATAGTAACGGATGATGTCGCGGCAGGGTCGTCCCCAAATTGTCACATTTCTGCGGCGGCCGATAGCACCTCGCTGCGACAGCACGCGTCAGGCGGGAAATTCCCTTGAAAAAACAGCTTCAGATTCCGTTAATCGCCGGTTCAGGTACCGATCTGTAGTGTCGCAGCATTCCGAGTTTTGCTGATGCAAAGAGGGTGCCTGACGTGTCACTGTTCAAAGTCTATGCAAGAGCCCTGAAGTATCTTGGCGCGTATCGCTACCGCGTTTGGATGGTGGTGGTCGCAAACATCGCGCTTGCGATGACCACCATCTATGAACCGGTCCTGTTCGGCCGTATCTTCGACGCCATTGCCAAGAAAGAAGCCGTCACGCCGACGATGATGCTGTGGGCGGGCTTCGCCGTCTTCAGTGCTGTCGCCTTCATCGTTGTGTCCCGCGAGGCCGACCGCCTTGCGCATGGCCGCCGCGCCTCCCTGCTCACCGAAGCATTCGGCCGCATCATCTCGATGCCGCTGTCCTGGCATAGCCAGCGCGGCACCGCAAGCGCGCTGAACACGCTGCTTCGCGCCTGCGAAGCGCTGTTCGGCCTGTGGCTGGAATTCATGCGCAACCACCTCACGACCGCCGTCGCGCTCGTCATCATGATCCCGACCGCCATGGCCATGGACCTGCGACTGTCCGCGGTCCTCGTCCTGCTCGGCGTCTTCTACTGGATCATCGGCCGTCTGGTCATGAACCGCACAAAGGATGGCCAGAGCTCGGTCGAGAGCCATTACAACACCGTCTTCTCGCATGTGAGCGACTCGATCAGCAACGTTTCGGTGCTGCACAGCTATAACCGCATCGAAGCCGAAACCAAGGCACTGAAGTCCTTCACCGAGCGCCTGCTGCAGGCTCAGTATCCGGTGCTCGACTGGTGGGCTCTTGCCGGCGCGCTGAATCGCACGGCCTCGACTGTCGCCATGATGGCGATCTTGATGATCGGCACCATTCTGGTCCAGGACGGCAGCCTGAGCCTTGGCGCGCTCATCACCTTCATCGCCTTTGCCAACGTGCTGATCGGCCGCCTGGAGCAGCTGCGCAACTTCGCCAACCAGATTTTCGAAGCTCGCGCCAAGCTTGAAGACTTCTACACGCTGGAAGATTCGGTTCGCGACCGCGAAGAGCCGGCCGGCCTTGCCGAAATCAAGGACGTCAAGGGCGAAGTGGAGTTCCGCGACGTATCCTTCGGCTTCGCCAACTCGTCGCAGGGCCTGCACGACATCTCCTTCAAGGTGAAGGCTGGCCAGACCGTCGCCATCGTCGGCCCGACGGGCGCCGGCAAGACGACGCTCGTCAACCTGCTGCAGCGTGTCTTCGATCCGCAGAAGGGCCAGATCCTCGTCGACGGTCACGACATCACCAAGGTGACCCGCAAGTCGCTGCGCCGCTTCATCGCCACCGTCTTCCAGGATGCCGGCCTGCTGAACCGCTCGATCAGCGACAACATCCGCCTCGGCCGTGAAGGTGCGACGCAGGAGGAAATGATCCGCGCAGCCCAGGCCGCCGCCGCCAACGACTTCATTGAAACCCGCGAAGGCGGCTACGATACCCGCGTCGGCGAGCGTGGCAACAAGCTCTCGGGTGGCGAACGCCAGCGTATCGCGATCGCCCGCGCCATCCTCAAGGATGCGCCGATCCTGGTGCTCGACGAAGCGACCAGTGCGCTCGACGTCGAAACCGAAAACCGGGTCAAGACGGCGATCGACAACTTGCGCCAGAACCGCACGACCTTCATCATCGCGCATCGCCTGTCGACGGTCCGCGAGGCGGATATGGTCCTCTTCCTGGACAACGGCCGCATCATCGAGAATGGCAGCTTCAACGAGCTCAGCCAGAGCAACGGCCGCTTCGCCGCCTTGCTGCGCGCCAGCGGTATCCTGACGGACGAGGAAGTCCGCAAGGCACACACAACGGAAAGCGAAGCCGCCTGATCTTCGCAAGGGGCCCAAGATCAAAGCCGGGAGAGCGATGCTCTCCCGGCTTTTTTGCTGTTGAGGCTGTGGGCGAACGATATTTGTGAAACAAGCGCCAACCGGAGTTCTGCTCTGGTTATAATGTTTTCGCGAAGAAATTATAATTGATGCAATCGTTGACGCCGGCAAAATGAGTTATAATCTTTCTACGGAAACATTATAACTATGTCGTCGCAAAATCGCGTTCAAGGAAATGATTACCAGCTGACGACCGCGCGGACGCAACGCTTCAGAGGAATATATCGATGAAAGAAATCGATATTGTATACCGAACAATGTTCGCGGAACTCGCACAGCGCGCACTCGATGGCCAGTTCCATGCGGACTTCCCTCTGGAGGGGCGTTTCGTCACGGTTCCCGTCAAGGGCCGCGACTACTGGTATTTCGATCTCCCTACACCAAACGGCGACAAGCGACGCTATGTCGGCCCGCACAGCGACGAAGAAATCACGGCGCGGGTGAACGCCCACAAGCAGATCAAGGACAACATCAAGGAACGCCGGCGCATGGTCAGCTCCTTGCGTCGCGCTGGTCTTCCCGGTCCAGACCCATTCGCTGGAGACATCACGAAGGCCCTTGCGGACGCCGGATTGTTCCGACTGCGGGCCGTCCTGATCGGATCTGTGGCATTCGGTACCTATGCGGGCCTTCTTGGTGTTCGGCTGCCCTCGTCGGCAATGCAGACAAGTGATGCCGATTTCGCGCAGGATTTTGCAATCTCGGCAGAAGTTGGGGATAGTCTGCCACCCGTGCTGGAAGTCCTCCAGTCGGTTGATCCCAGCTTCCGAGCGATCCCGCACCAATCGGATCAGGCAAAGGTCGTCGCTTTCGTGAACGCAAAGGGCTATCGAGTAGAGTTTCTCACGAGCAACCGGGGATCTGACGAGTATTCCGGCAAACCATCGCCCATGCCCGCCCTCGGAGGCGCGTCGGCGGAAAGCCTACGATTCTTGGACTACCTGATCTACGAACCTGTCCGCACCGTGCTTCTTCATCGTGAAGGTGTAAGCGTGTTAGTTCCGGTTCCCGAGCGGTTTGCCGTCCACAAACTCATCGTAGCATCGAGACGGCTCACAGACGCGTTGGGACGCACCAAGGCAGACAAGGATCGATCTCAGGCCTCCCTGCTTTTCGAGGCCCTCGTGGAGACACGCCAAGGCGACGTCTTAGCCGATGCCTACGAAGAGGCGTGCGCGAGAGGGCCATCGTGGCAGGAAGCGATCGCCAGCAGCCTTACAAGGTTGCCTGATAGCGGAAGAAGGGCCCTTGCGAAGGCTCTCGGGGTACAGGTTGAAGATCTGGGCGATCATGTCCCGTTCTGATTTAGACGCGCTTGGGAGCTAGCTGCGCATAACACTAAGGTAAATTTTGACGGTAGGGCCTGCTTTTCTCGGCAATCGCACGAAGATCGATGCACCGAACAGCACAGGCACGCAGCGCGGCAGCAACCTTCAGTGAGGCTTTCCGAAATGCGCAGGCATTGCAGTCGGTGCGGCAGGCTTCTTCGCCGCGCGCTGGCCGGCAAGCTGAAGCCGCTTGTGCTCGAGATGATAGGCATAGAGGAACTGGGCAGCGATGCCGAAGACGACATAGATGGCGCCGACGACGGGGCTCTTGTTGGTCACGTAGAGAAGGACCTGACCAGCCATGGCGAGGATGGTGCCGGCAACGAAGATGTTCAGCGAATGCCGCCCGAGGATCGTCAGCGGGTGATTGGCCGAGCGGCGCAGGAACGCCGAAATGGCGGGGATGCTGACGATCAGATAGGCAAGCGCCAGAACATGCAGCAGCCGCGGCAGCGACAGGAAAGTCTTGTCGAAGCCGGTGACGACGGTCGGCAGACCGAGCATGGCGAGGTAGTCGCCGAGTATCCACAGCTTGTCGGTCACCCAGATGAAAGACACGAGCACATAGGCGCAGGCCAGCCCGATCAGAACCGGATGGGCAGGGATGTGCCCGCCGCGCTTGACATGCATGCTGGCGACGAAGCCGATGACGAAAAGCAGCTGCCAGGATAGCGGATTGAGGAACCAGAAGCCCTCAAGCAATGTCGTATGCGGCGCGATGTAATAGATGCCGGACACCAGCCAGACGCCAACCGAAATTGCGAGCAGAAGTAGGGGGCTTCTTGCTTCCAGCAGCATGATCAGCGGCAGCATCAGGAACAAGGCACCGTACATGGGTAGAATGTTGTTGTAGCCGATCTGGTGCCCGAGCGTCAGCAGCGCGGGAATGCCGCGCGCCGGGTCCATCAGCAGGGCAAGGATATTCACTTCGCAGAGCAAGCCCTTCTGGTGGAAAAGCCACGCGCCAGAAATGAAGAGCACCAGCGTCACGAAGGTCGTGATCATATGCGCGGTATAAAGCGTGAAGGCACGTTTGATCGCCTTCCATGCCATGTTCAGCCGATTGCCCGGAAGAAATCTCGTTCCATAGGCAAGGCCGACCGATATGCCGGAGATCAGCACAAAGGCTTCGGCACCATCGGAGAAGCCGAAATTCTTCGAAGTGAAATCCTCGAAGATCTGCCCCGGCACATGGTTGATGAAAATCATGATCAGAGCCAGGGCTCTGAGAACATCCAGTCGGGTATCCCTCTGGGAGACCGGCTTCGGCAAACTCACTCGTTGTGCCGACACCGAGCTCATATTCGCCCTCGAATTCATAAAACTCTCCTGTTCCGACACTCAAATGCAATCGGGGCCAAAGAGTTCCCCCTTTGGCCCCGATCGTCGAAGCGAAACAGTGCAGAAACGCTACTGTCCGACCGGATAGCCCTCTTCGGGATGGGCGACCGCCCTGTCATTGATAGTGACCGAGTATCCCGCCACATCGGGCGCTTTTGAGACGGAAATACGGTAATTTCCGCCCGGCAGCTCGATATCCGCCGTAAAGCCATCCCAGTTCGAGGGCAATGCCGGTTTGACGAAAAGTCGTCCGTTTTTCACGCGGATACCGAGAATGCCTTCGACAGCGACGCGATACAGCCAGCCGGCGGAGCCCGTGTACCAGGTCCAGCCGCCACGGCCCGTCAATTGTCCTTCGCCGTAGATATCAGCAGCAACCACATAGGGCTCTACACGATAGGTATCGGCCTGATCACGATCGCGTGCATGGTTGATCGGGTTCAGCATATCGAAGCAATGCCAGGCATCGTCACCGCGATCCATCTCGGCCAGCGCCATGACGACCCAGGTGGCCGCATGGGTATACTGGCCGCCATTCTCGCCCACACCAGGCGGATAGGACTTGATGTAACCCGGATCACGCGCCGACTTGGCAAAGGGCGGCGTGAACAGCCGGATGATGCGGTTTTCGTCATCCACCAGCTGGTCGAGCACGGCATTCATCGCCTTCTCGCCGCGCCATATTTTGAGATAAAGTTTACTGTTCCACACGGCACATTCCATCGGCCGAGCAAATTTTCCTTGCCCGGCGAAACTCTGCCGATGAAACGAGATCGGAAGCTGCACAAGGAGAAAAACGACCAGTCGTGATTGACCGGACCCGCAAACTTCCCGATTTTCAAGAGATGGGCCGCATCGGCCCCACATCAGCGGCGGAACAAAGCCGCCACCGGCCAAACGTCGCCTTAGACGACAAGCCCACAAACAATGGCCGCGACAAACAGGAATGCAGCCGAAAACAGGACGACATGAATCGCTGTTTGAATCTTCTGCCGCGTCTTGGCGGCGCGCTTGGAACCATCGAACTGATTCACATGCGCATTCGAAATACCCAAATTCGCCATGTGTTGCCTCCGTTCGTTTCTTATATGTCTCTCAGGCCAAGCCCGGGACGGATATTCATACATTTCCTATCAATTAGGTAGAGATGAATTTCCGTCCAGAACGCGAGCCGAGAAAAATTAAACCATCTGAAGTCGAGGACCCGAAAGATCGGCAATGCCAATTCAGCAAAGAATGCGGCGGGCCCAAATCAAGCTGCGCTCGATGGCGCTGGTATCGGCCGTCTGCTCTTCGGCAGGTCCGGCCTGGCGGCGGCAGTTTTCGTCAGAAAGAGTAGCGGACCGTGCACCTTCCCGTTTCGCCGGAACCGGCGGATGAAGATAGCCCATGGTCATGCCACCCATGAAAAACATGCCTGCCTCCACTTAACGTCTGGCCCCTTGTCGGGATCACGAAAGTTAACTGCCATTAACGAGATCATGACAGAATTGCGGCAGGTGTCAATAGTCTATACGATTGGTCGTGTTTACGCGCCCAGTTCGTTAACGCGCCGGTGAGGCACAAGCCGCCGCTCAGGCGCGGACGAACCCCTTGCTGGCGACCATCAGATTGCGCGTGTAATCTTCCTTCACATCGCCGACAGCCAGTTCCTTCGCGGTCAGCCTCTCGACGACCGCGCCGTTGCGCATGACGGCCAGACGCTCGCACATATGGGTGATGACGCCGAGATCGTGGCTGACCATAACGAAGGTCAGATGGCGATCCCTGCGAACCTGCTCAAGTAGGTTGAGCACTTCGGCCTGCACCGAGGCATCGAGCGCCGAAGTCGGCTCGTCGAGCAACAGGATCGACGGCTCCACGATCAGCGCGCGCGCAATGGCGACGCGCTGGCGCTGGCCGCCGGAGAGCTGGTGCGGATAGCGGAAGCGGAAGCCCTTTCCGAGGCCGACTTCATCCAGCGCCCTGGCGATCCGGGTCTCCGTGTCGCCGATCCCATGAATCGACAAAGGCTCAAGCAGCAACCGGTCGATCGTCTGGCGCGGATGCAGGGAACCGTAGGGATCCTGAAACACCATCTGTACCTGGCGATAGAAGGTCTTGCTGCGCCGGGCGCCCTTCAGCTGTTCGCCGCCGACGTGGATCTTGCCGTCGGTGACGGGCGCAAGGCCCGCAACGGCGCGCAGCAGCGTCGATTTGCCGGAGCCAGACTCGCCGACCAGACCGAAGGATTCGCCCTTGTTCACGTCGATGCCGACGGCGTCGAGCGCATAATAGCCATCATAGACCACACTGAGGCCATCAACTGCGAGTGCTGTCGTCATGCCGCCCACTCCGGCTTGCGGTCGAGCACCGGCAGCGGATGCCTGTTTTCGCCAATGACCGGCATGCAGTTCAGCAGGCCGCGCGTATAGGGATGCTGGGCATTGTTCAATTCGGCAGCTTTGAGTTCTTCCACCACCTTACCCGCATACATGACGATTACGCGATCGCAGAAGGACGACACCAGCCGCAGGTCGTGCGAGACGAAAATCAGCCCCATGCCACGCTCGGAGACGAGCTTGTCCATGATTTTGAGGACATCGAGCTGAACGGTGACGTCGAGCGCCGAAGTCGGCTCGTCGGCAATCAGCAGCTCCGGCCCGGCGATCAGCATCATGGCGATCATGACGCGCTGGCCCATGCCGCCCGAAACCTCGTGCGGATGCAGGTCGTAGACACGGGCGGGATCGCGGATCTGCACCGCTTCCAGCATGGCAAGGGCGCGATCGCGAGCCTCGGCCTTGCTCACCTTCTCATGGGTGCGCAGCGTCTCGGTGATCTGCTTGCCGATGGTCATGACAGGATCGAGCGAGTATTTCGGATCCTGGAGCACCATGGCGATGCGCTTGCCGCGCAATGAGCGCCGCTCTTTGGCCGAGATCGACAGCAAGTCAATGCCGCTGAAATCGAGCTTGTCGGCTGTGACGATGCCGTGCGGCGGCGTCAGTCCCATGATGGCGCGGCCGGTCTGCGATTTGCCGGAACCGCTCTCGCCGACGATGCCAAGCCGCTCGCGACCCAGCGTGAAAGAGACGCCGCGCACGGCGTCGATGACGCCGGTACGGGTCGGATAGCGAACCTTAAGGTTTTCCACGGTCAGAAGTGCCGTCATTGCCCGCTCTCCTTCGGATCGAGCGCATCGCGCAGGCCGTCGCCGAGCAGGTTGAAGCCGAGGCTGACGATGAGGATCGCGATGCCGGGCATGGCCGCCACCCACCATTGATCGAGATAGTATTTGAAGCCGCTCGCGATCATGACGCCCCATTCCGGCAGCGGCGGCTGCGCGCCGAGCCCCAGGAAGCCGAGACCGGCGGCCGTCAGGATCACGCCGGCCATGTCGAGCGTCACACGGACGATCACCGAGGAGATGCAGAGCGGCATGACATGGCGGAAGATGATGCGCAGCGGCGAGGCACCCATGAGCTGCACGGCGGCGATATAGTCCGAACGCCGCACCGTCATTGTTTCAGCGCGCGCCAGCCGCGCATAGGGCGGCCAGGAGGTGATAGCAATCGCGATGACGGCATTTTCGATGCCTGCGCCGAGGGCGCCGGCGAAGGCAAGGGCCAGCACAAGCTTCGGAAAGGCAAGGAAGATATCGGTGATGCGCATCAGGATCACATCGACCCAGCCGCCCAGATAGCCCGACACCATGCCGATGATCAGCCCGATCGGCGCCGAGATGATCGCGACCAGAATGACGATGTAGAGTGTCCAGCGCGAACCGTAGATGAGGCGCGAAAGGATATCGCGGCCGAGATCGTCGGTGCCGAGAAGATAGCCCGGCGTGCCCGGTGGTTTCAGATAGGCATTCGTCAAGTCGCCGATGACGGGCGAATGCGGAGCGATGACATCGGCGAGCGCCGCCACGAGCACGAGCGCGATGATGATCGCGAGCCCGATGACGGCCAGGCGATTGGCGGAAAACTGCCGCCAGGTGACGTAGGCACGTCCCAATCTCGCCTGCCGGCGCGACTGCGGCCGGTCGGAGAGCAGCCAGTCCCTCAAGCTGGGTTGAGTGGTCTCGACAGTCATTTACGTCGGGTCCTTGGGTCGAGCGTCCGATACAGAAGATCGGAAATCAGATTGATGCCGATGAACACCGTGCCGACGACGATGGTGCCGCCGAGAACGGCATTCATGTCGGCATTGCGCAGCGAACTGGTGATATAGAAGCCGATGCCCGGCCAGGAGAAGACGATCTCGGTCAGCACGGATCCCTCGAGCAGCCCGGCATAGGAAAGCGCGATCACCGTGATCAGCGGCACGGCGGCACTGCGCAGGGCATGCCCCCAGATCACCCGCGTCTCGGAAAGGCCCTTGGCGCGGGCCGCAACGATATATTCCTGGCCTAGTTCGTTCAGCATGAAGCTGCGGGTCATGCGGCTGATATAGGCAAGCGAGAAATAGCCGAGCAGCGACGCCGGAAGGATGATGTGGCGGAACACGTCCCAGAAGACGTCCCATTGCCCCTGCATAGCGCTGTCTAGCAGGAAGAACCCGGTGACCGGCGTGAAAGTATATTCATAGGCGATGTCGATGCGGCCGGGATAGGCGACCCAGTTCAGCTTCGCATAGAAGATGACGAGCGAAACCATGGCCAGCCAGAAGACCGGCACGGAATAGCCGACGAGGCCAATCACGCGGACGATCTGGTCTATGATGCTGTTGCGGCGCACCGCGGCGAGCACACCGAATGGAACCCCGAAGATGGCGCCAATGATCGTGCCGACCGTCGCGAGCTCCATTGTCGCTGGGAAGACGCGCCTGATGTCATCCATGACCGGATTCGTCGTCAGAACCGACGTGCCGAAATCGCCGCTCAGAGCGCTCACGAGATAATAATAGAACTGCAGATAAAGCGGCTCGTCGAGATGCATCTCGCGCCGCAGACGTTCCAATATCTGCTGCGGCGCGTGATCGCCGGCGATCGCCAGCGCCGGATCGATCGGTATGACGCGCCCGATGAAGAAGGTGACGGCCAGAAGGCCGAGATAGGTGGTGACGGCCACGACGAGGAATCGCAGCAGCCCCATGAAAAAGGGAGCGGCACGGCCCTTTTTGGGCCGCACCTGCATTTTCCGTTCGACAGTACTCAAAGACCTAGTCCTGCCGGATCATCACTTGGAGATCGGCCAGACGAAGTTGTTGTCGAAGCTCGGACCAAGCTTGAAGTCCTTCACGTCCTTGCGATAGCCGGCGACTTCCGTCTGCTGATAGAGGATGATGAAGGGGCTTGCTTCCAGGAATTTCTTCTGGATGTCCTGATACATTGCGCCGCGCTTGCTAGCATCGCCCTCGAAGAGCGCCGCCTTGGCCTGCTTCTCCAGTTCGGGAGCGGTCCAGGTGTTGCGCCACACGAGCGTCTTGTTGCTGCTGGTATCGGAATTGTCGTCGTTGGTGGTGAAGGTATCGGCATTGGAATGGGGATCCCAATAGTCCGGGCCCCAGTTGCCGAAGTAGATATCGTGATTACGGGCACGATATTTCGTCAGCTTCTGCTTGCCGTCGCCCGGGATGATTTCCACCTTGATGCCGGCCTGGCCGAGCGTCTGCTGGATGGCGGTCGCGATACCCGTATCCGGCTCGATGCTGCGCACGTCCATGGTGATCGAGAAGCCATTGGGCAGGCCCGCCTTGGCCAGCAATTCCTTGGCCTTGGCGACGTCGAGCTTGAACGGATTCTCATCCAGCGAGCCGAGCATGCCCTTCGGTTCGAACGTCTGGTGGATCTCGCCGATGCCCTTGATCAGCGTCTTGCCGATGGCATCGTAATCGACCAGATATTTGAACGCCTGCTGCACTTCTGGCTTGGCCAGATTGGCGTTCTTCTGGTTGAGGCTCATGTAGTAGATGGTGCCCTTCGGCGCACTGGTCGAAGCAAGCTGCGGGTTCTTCTCGACGGCCTCGAGATCGGTCGGCGACAGGTTGCGGGCGATATCGATATC
The DNA here is from genome assembly GCF_009176305.1 of Martinezella dioscoreae. Taxonomy (GTDB): domain Bacteria; phylum Pseudomonadota; class Alphaproteobacteria; order Rhizobiales; family Rhizobiaceae; genus Rhizobium; species Rhizobium dioscoreae. The sequence continues at coordinate 161,824 of NZ_BLAJ01000007.1, forward strand.
GCCGTTCTCCAGCGCCAGGCGCTGTGCCGAGCTTTCCTTCATGAAGCGATAGATGACGCGGTTCAGCTTCGTCTTTTCGCCATAATAGTTGTCGTTGCGCTCCAGCACGACGGCCTCGTTGGCGCGCCATTCACGCAGCTTAAACGGGCCGGAACCGGCAAAGCCGGTCTTCAGCCAGCTGTTGCCGAAGTCGTTGTCGTACTTATAGTCGGCGGTCGGTGTTGCCGGCTTCACATGCTGCAGGACCAGTTTCTTGTCGACCACTTCGGCGACGGTCGCCGTCAGGCAGTTCAACACGAAGCTCGGCGCATAGGGCTTGTCGACGGTGAAGGTGAAGGTGTTCGCATCGGTTGCCTTAGCCTTCTCCGTTACGTTGTCGCCGGTCAGGCCGAATTGGGTAAGAATGAAGGCCGGGCTCTTGTTGAGCTTGACGACGCGCTCGAAGGACCATGCAACGTCTTCGGCGGTGATCGGATTGCCGGACGCAAACTTCAGGCCGGGCTTCAGCTTGAACGTATAGGTCAGGTGATCGTCGGAGACCGACCAGCTCTCTGCAAGGTCACCCTTGATCTTGGACGTATCGTTAATGTCGAGACGGACGAGCAGGCTATAGGTGTTGCCGGTGATTTCGGCAGCCGACAGCTCATAGGCTTCGGCCGGATCCATGCTGAGAATATCGTCGAAAGCAAAACCCTCGACCAGCGTGTCCTTGGGCGTGGCGGCATATGCATTCGGCGCCGCCATCAGCAGAAGCGAGAGAGCCGCGCCGGCAGACAGTGCGCGCAAACCGCGGTTCATCTTGGTCATCATCATTGTTTTCATTCCCCTCTTAACAAACTTTACGCAATATCGGCACGCACTTCACCGGCTACCTTCCTTCCAGGCGGACGCCAGGACCCGAAGCCAGTTCTCCCTGCACAGCTTTACAAGATCGGCCTCACCATAACCAGCGTTGCGAAGGGCTTCAATCAGCTTCTGGTTGCCTGCCGCATCGGCAATTTCAGCCGGAATCGTCGCACCGTCGAAGTCCGATCCGAGGCCGACGCAATCGATGCCGAGACGCCCGACGAGATGATCGACATGCCGAACCATCGCCTCGATTGGCGTGTCGGCATCCGAGCGCGCGTCGTCGCGCAGCATCGCGGTCGCATAGTTGAGGCCGACGATGCCGCGGCTCTCCTTGATGGCGTCGAGCTGCTTGTCGGTGAGGTTGCGCGCGACCGGCGTCAGCGCATGCGCATTGGAGTGGCTTGCAACCAGCGGCTGGTCCGACGTCTTCGCCACATCCCAGAAACCCTTTTCGGTTATATGGGCGAGATCGACGAGGATGCCGAGCTGGTTGCAGGCGCGCACCAGCGCGAAACCAGCCTCGGTGAGGCCAGGTCCTGTATCCGGCGAACTCGGATAGGCGAAAGGCACGCCATGGGCAAAGACATTGTTGCGGCTCCAGACGGGGCCGAGCGAGCGCAGACCGGCGGCATAGAAGGTTTCGAGCGCGACGAGATTGGCATCGATCGCCTCGCAGCCTTCCATGTGCATAACAGCAGCGAAAATGCCTTTCTCCATGCAGTCGCGAATGTCGGCCGTGGACCGGCAGAGCTTCCAGGCGCCGGCGCGGTCGAGTCTCAGCGCGATCGCGGCCATGTCCAGCGCGATGTCGAGAGAGGGCGCGCGCTCCAGCGGAGCCGCCAAAGGCGTGGCATAATGGCCATTGCTATCAGGATCGGCGAAAACGAGATCGCCCGAGGGAATATAGATGGCGCACAGCCCCCCGGCCAAACCGCCGGCCTTGGCCCGCGGAGCATCGATGTGACCGCTCGACGTCCCGTCCCGGAATTCGGCGATCGGGTCGGCGCCGTCGCGCGCGTGATGCCAGAGCCTCAGGAGAACGTCGTTATGACCATCGAATACGGCTTGCATTGTCTATCCCGGATGAAGCGCTCGAGTGAGCGAATGGAAAGCGGCCAGAATAGAAAAGCTGACAGGATTCGCCATACCCAAATGAAAAAAATTTGCATTTGCATGGAATGGCATCGTCAAATGGAAAAGGCGGGGTAAAAACCCCGCCTTGAGAGCATGTTAGAACGCTGACGATGTGTCGGGCATTTCAGCGCTTGGCCCGCTTCTTCTGGCGGTAGACGTCGATGGCAACAGCCGCGACGATGATGAACCCCTTGGCGATTTCCTGGTAATAGGCATCGACATTGAGGAAGGTGAAGCCGGAGATCATGACACCGAGGATGACCGTGCCGATCACCGTGCCGGCGATGCGACCGACGCCGCCGGTCAGCGACGTGCCGCCAATGACCGCAGCCGCGATCGCATCCAGCTCGTAGTTCACACCCATGCCGGCCTGCGCCGTCTGCACGCGGGCGGCCGTGATGATGCCGGCAAGGCCGGCCAGAAGCCCGGCAATCGCATAGACCTTGACCAGATGCGCCTCGACATTGATGCCCGATACGCGCGCGGCCTGCACATTGGCGCCGATCGCATAGGTGAACTTGCCATAGCGCGTGTAGCGCAGCACGACATGGAAGAGGACCGCGATGATGAGGAAGACGACGACCGGCCAAATTCCCGACCCGATGAAATTGAACTGGTCGGTCAGGCCTGAGATCGGCTGGCCCTTGGTATAAAGCTTCGACAGGCCGCGGGCCGAAACCATCATGCCGAGCGTCGCGATGAAGGGCGGGATCTTCGTTTTCGTGATCAGCTGACCGTTGATGTAGCCGGCAAGCAGGCCGATCAGCAAGCCAATGCCGATCGGCACGAAGAATGGCATGTCGGTCAGTGCGGGATAGACGGCCCTTGCCCATGTCGACGACTGGGCAAAGCTTGCAGCGACCATGGCCGTCAAGCCGACGACGGAGCCGGACGAGAGGTCGATACCGCCTGTGATGATGACCTGCGTCACGCCGACCGAGATGATGCCGATGACCGAGACCTGCAGGATCATGATCTTCAGGCGCTGCAGGTTCATCAGGAAGCTCTGGCCGACGAAGATCCAGCCGAGGATCTCGCACAGGAGCGCGATGCCGATCAGCACCAGGAAGATGCCGAGTTCGGGCGGCACGCGGCGACGTCTTGGCCGTGTGACCGCCGGGGCGGTCGCCTCTGCAACTTTGCTAACCATGGTTCAATCCTCCCTTGCGATGATTGGCGGCGTCACTGCGCGGCCAGCTCCATCACCTTCACTTGAGTTGCGTCCGCACGATCCAGGAATCCCGTGACCCGTCCTTCATGCATGACCATGATGCGGTCGCTCATGCCAAGCACCTCGGGCATTTCCGACGAGATCATGATGACGGCGACGCCGTTGCGCGCCATCTCGGTAACGAGACGATGGATCTCGGCCTTGGCGCCGACATCGATGCCACGCGTCGGCTCGTCCAGGATCAGAATGCGGGGATTGGTGAGCATCCACCGGCCGATCAGGGCCTTTTGCTGATTGCCGCCCGATAGATTTTCGATGCGCTCGTCGAGGTTCGGCGTCTTGACGCGCAGCTTGCGTGCCATCTCCTCGCAGGCCTCTTCGATCGCGCCCTCCTGCACGAAGCCGCCGCGCACGAACTTGTCGTGCAGCACGGCCACCTGCATGTTCTCGAGTACGCTCAAGATGAGAAGACAGCCCGTATCCTTGCGGTCCTCCGTCAGGAAGGCCATGCCGTGGCGGATAGCAGCCGCCGGCGAGGATATCTCGGCCTTCTTGCCAAAAAGCTCGATCGTGCCGGAGGTAGCAGGCGTCACGCCGAAGATGGTCTCGGCAACATTCGACCGACCCGATCCGACAAGCCCGGCCACGCCGAGGATCTCGCCGGCCCTGACGTCGAAGGACACATTGGAGAAGACGCCGTCGAGGCTCAAATCCTTGACCGACAGCACGGTCTCGCCGATCGGCACTTCCTCCTTCGGGAACATCTGCGTGATCTCGCGGCCGACCATCATGCGGATGATATCGTCGCGCGTCACATCGGTGGAGGCATGCGTGCCGATATATTTGCCGTCGCGGAACACCGAAAACTCGTCGGCGATCTCGAACAGCTCGTTCATCTTGTGGGTGATGTAGACGATGCCGATGCCCTGGGCGCGCAGGTCGCGGATAATCTGGAATAGATGCGCCACCTCGCGCTCGGTGAGCGCCGAGGTCGGCTCATCCATGATCAGCACGTCGGAATTATAGGAGACCGCCTTGGCGATTTCGACCATCTGGCGGCTGGCGACAGAAAGCTCGCGCACCTGGATTTCAGGATCGATGGAAATGTTGAGGCGCTGGAAGAGCTCCTCGGTCTTGCGGCTCATCTCCGCATGGTCGACGAGCCCAAAACGGTTCTTCGGCTCGCGGCGGATCCATATATTCTCCGAAACCGTCATGAAGGGCATCAGGTTCAATTCCTGATGAATCATGGCGATGCCGTTTTCCAGTGCGTCGAGCGGTGACTTCAGCCGGATTTCGACGCCCTTGAGGCGTACCTCGCCCTGATCGGGGATATAGATACCGGCAAGGATCTTCATCAGCGTCGACTTGCCCGCGCCGTTTTCGCCCATCAGCGCATGCACCGTTCCACGCTTCAGGCGGAAGGAAACGTCATCGAGGGCGAGCACGCCGGGAAATTCCTTGCGGATGCCTTCGGCGCTCAACAGATAGGCGGCATTGGGAACAACGCCGCTGGCGCGCACCGCCGCCATGGTGGATGGGCTCACAACCATTTTTCCCTCCCGGGCAGATCGGATTTCAAGGGATGCGGGCGATAAAACCCGCATCCGTCGATCATTCTCGTCCTCAGTTCTTCTTGACGAAGTCCTTGACGTTGGTCGGCGTGACGAGCTGGAAGGGAATGTAGACCTTCTTCTCGACCTTATCGCCCTTGGCAAGCTTGAGTGCGGCGTCGACTGCACCCTTGCCCTGACCGGCGGCGTCCTGGAACACCGTGACCTTCAGGTCGCCAGCCTGCATGGCGGCAAGCGCGTCCTGCGTGGCGTCGACACCCGCAACGACGATCTTGTCCAGCGACTTGCCGGAAGCTTTCAGTGCCTGGATAGCGCCGATCGCCATCTCATCATTGTTGGAGATGACGGCATCGAATTCGATGCCGCTGGAGAGCCAGTTGGTCATCAGGTCGGCACCCTGGGTGCGCTGCCAGTTGGCGGTCTGCTCCTGAACGATCTTGATGCCCTTGCATTCGTCAGTCGCCACGACATCATGAACGTCCTTGGTGCGCATGCGGGCAGCCTGGTTGGAAAGCTCGCCCATCATGATGACGGCCTTGCCCTTGCCGCCCAGCAGGCGGCAGACTTCCTTGGCTTCCAGCGTGCCGGATTCCTGTTCGTTCGAAGCGACGAAAGCCTGCTTATCCGGAAGGCTGTCGACGTTTGCCGGCTCGCGGTTGACGTAGACGAGCGGGATCTTGGCATCGGCGGCCAGCTTGGAAATCGCAGCCGTCGCGTCGGTATCGACCGGGTTCACGATGATGGCATCGACCTTACTGGCGATGAAGTTCTGGATCTGGCTCTGCTGCTTGGCGATATCGTTCTGCGCGTCTTCGACCTGCAGGGTCACGCCCTTGTCCTTGGCGTAGTCCTGCATGCCGTTGCGCAGAACGGTCAGGAAGTTGTCGTCGAAGAGCGCCATCGAAACGCCGATGGTTTGGGCGTGGGCAGCGGTCGACAGCAGAAGAGCCATCGCGGAGCCAAGGATAAATTTCTTCATGTTTTCCTCCCAGATAAGGTGCCCGGCCACACCCCTCCTAAATGCCGGAGCCCCCAGTTTCGACTGCGGGGCCTCTAGTCAATTCAGCCGCCACTCCCATGGCGACCACATCGAAAAACGGAACAAACAAACCGTAAAATTCTCTATCCGGAATATTCATTCCATTTTTCAAGGGAAAGGTCAACAGCAAATTCTAGTCCCCGAAACGGGACCTCACGACGACGAGTTTTCTCGTGTCCGCTGGTGCAAGAATAGGCGGTCAAAACCTACATATGAGCGCCGATACCGTGGAACGATTATTCCATCGACATGGAAACGGAATAGAATGTCGGCAAACCCACCAGCCGCGCCGCGGCCCGCAATGGAGAAAACGCATGCCCTCGATGTACAGTTTCTCAGTCCCCATCTTTCAACGCGGCCTGCAAAACCTTTCGGCCTATCTCGACAAGATCGAAGCCTATGCCACGGAGAAAGGCATTGCGGCGGAGGAACTCGTTTCCGCGCGCCTGATCGACGACATGCTGCCGCTCTCCGGCCAGTACCAGCGCGCCTCGGATACGGCGAAGCTCACCATTTCCCGTCTCGCCGGGATCGATGCGCCGCGTTTCGAAGATAACGAGACGACCGTCGCAGACTTGCGGGAGCGTCTGAAGAAGACGCAGGATTTTTTGGCGACGATCACGCCGGCCACCATGGAAGGCAGCGAAACCCGGGAAGTGACGATCACGCCGGGAGGCAACAAGATCACCTTCAAGGGCGAAGATTACCTGGCGAAATTCGCGCTGCCGAACTTCTTCTTCCACGTCACCACGGCGCACGACATCCTGCGCAGCCGCGGCCTGGCGGTGGGCAAGATGAATTATCTCGGCGCACTCGGCTAAGACGATTCAGGGCCGGAGCGAGACCGGCCCTTTTTCCGTCAGTTCCGTATAGGCGAGCGTCTGGTCGAGATGCTCCGCCCGTAGGCAGAGCAGCTTTTCGGCATAGGTAAGCCTGATCGCCATATAGGCGCCGTCTTCGGCGACATTGGACAGCTCGGCCGGATCCTTCGCCAAATCGAAGAGCAGCGGCGGCAGCCCGGCGCAATGGACATATTTGAAGCGCTCGTCGCGAACGACCGCCAGATTGCAGGCATTGGACCGCAAGCCGAAATGCTGCTCGGGGACACCCTCGGCAATATCGCGGAAATCGAACTCCCAGAAAGCCGCGTCGCGCCAGTTTTCCGGCTCGGAACCGGAAAGGAACGGCAGCAGGCTTTCGCCATCGACATGATTTGCCGGGGCGATGCCAAGCCGGTCGCACAGGCTCGGGAAAATATCCGCAGCACTGGTGAAATGCTCCACTTGCCGGCCGTGCGTGGCAAGCTGGCCGGGATTGCGAATAACGAGCGGCACATGATAGCTGCCGTCGAAGAAACCGCCCTTGCCGAGCATCCAGTGGTCGCCCATCATCTCGGCATGATCTGATGTGAAGACGATGATGGTATCGTCCCAGGCGCCTGCATCCTTCAATGCCTGCCAGATCCGGCCGAGCTGCGCGTCGACCTCGGCAATCATGCCGTAATAGATCGCGCGGATCGCCGCAAAGTCTTGTGACGTCCAGTCGCTAATGGAGCCTTTGCCGCCATAGATGAAGCCGCTCTTGCCGATCAGTGGTAGGCCAAAGGCGAGCAGCGGATGCGCTGCCATTTCCGTCTCGCGATCGGCGGCGCGCGCAAAGGTCGGGCCGTCGGCGGGCGAAAACATACGGTTATAAGGCTCCGGCACCGAGAAAGGCGGATGCGGCCTTAGGAAGGAAACATGCGCGAACCAGGGCTGATCCTGTTCGCCGAGCCAGCGGATGAATTCGCCCGCCAGAAAGGCCGTCTGCGTCTCCTCCTTGGAATAGGCGGGTGCGTTGCTGGAAATCTCGCCGGGTTCGGCGCCGACGGGAATATGGATATCCCGGCTGACGGCATCGGCATGGCCGCGCGACCGCAGCCAGGAAAGCCATTGTTTCTCGTGCTCGGGCAAAAGCTGCCGCGGCGTGAAGCCGGGCAGTACTCCCTCATAGGTCGTCAGATGCGGATCGTGGGGATCGCGGCTGCGCGGATCGGGCGCCGTGTCGGTATAGCCGAACAGCGTCGGGTCATAGCCGGCCCGCCGCGCCGCGAGCGCGACATTGTCGAAACGGCCATCCAGCGGCGAACCATTGCGGCAAACACGATGGTTCATCTGGTAAAGACCGGTATAGAGCGTCGCGCGCGCCGGCGAACAGGGGGCCGTTCCGGCATAGTGCCGCCGGAAGAGCACGCCTTCCCGCGCGAGCGCATCGACATTCGGCGTCTTCACGCATTGATGCCCGACGGCGGAGAGGCAATCTCCCCGCCACTGGTCGGCTGAAATCAGCAGGACATTCGGGCGTTTGCCCTCAACACCAGCGACAGAACGCCGTTTAGTGCTGGTTGGATTTGGCATGCCAATTCCAGGCGGATTGGATGATCTCGGTCAGGTCATATTGCGGCGACCAGCCAAGAATATCGCGAGCCTTGTCGTTATTCGCGACAAGCGTCGTCGAATCGCCCTCGCGGCGGCCGACATACTCGACCGGAAACGGCCGGTTCGACACGGTCTCGATCGTTCCGAGCAATTCCTTCACCGTCGTACCGGTGCCGGTGCCGAGGTTGAGCGCGACGGAATCGCCGCCATCAAGCAAATATTGCACGGCTCGCACATGAGCGTCGGCGAGGTCTAACACATGGATGTAATCGCGCACGCAGGTGCCGTCGCGCGTGTCATAGTCGCTGCCGAAGACCTTGAAGCCCTGACGGCGACCAAGGGCGGCATCGATGGCGAGCGGGATCGCATGGGTTTCCGGCGTATGCCATTCGCCGATGCGCCCCTCGAAATCGGCGCCGGCAGCATTGAAATAGCGCAGAACCACGGAGCGCAGCCCCTTGTATTGGTCATAATCCGCCAGCGCCTGCTCGACGATATATTTCGTGCGGCCATAAGGATTGATCGGCACCTGCTGGTGGCTCTCGTCCAGCGGCACGCTCTGCGGTAGACCGTATGTTGCGCAGGTCGAGGAGAAGACGAAAGCCTTCACACCGGCCGCCTGCGCTGCGGACAGCAGCGTCAGCGTGCCGATGACATTGTTTTCGTAGAAGGCGACGGGATCCTTGACCGATTCGCCGACCTCGATCAGTGCGGCGAAATGCAGGATAGCGGCAGGCTTGTGCTTGGCCAGCACCTCGTCGAGGCGCGCCCGATCGCGGATATCGCCTTCCTCGGCCGGACCCCATTTGACGAATTCGCGATGCCCATTGGAGAAATTGTCGTAGACGACGGGTTTGAACCCCTTATTCGCCAGATCCAGACAAGTGTGCGAACCGATATATCCGGCTCCGCCGACCACAAGCACCGTTTCTCCTGCCATGACCATCCCTTCTTAACTCACAAGGATTTGCCGCCTCGAACGCGGCGGACCGGTTCGATCCGACGCGTACACTTAGAGAGCTGTAGCCGACTTGCAAGGCGGGAGAAAGGAGCAAGATTGGTAGTCTCAAGAATGGACGCAGGCGAAAAAGCTAAGCCGGCTTCACCTCCGCCTTGCCGCTATGCATGAGAATTCCCGCAAGCGCCAGAACCGGCGGCAGCAGGAAACAAGCCATGCCGACGATCAGGAAAAGCGCCGCCGCCAGCGCGCAGCCGAAGGCAAAGCCGCCGACGGCCGCTCCCATGCGGCGAAGCCGCGCCTGCATCGCCGCCTTTTCTTCTGGCTTGGCACCATGGAGCAGATCGGCGATGTCGATCATGATCTGCGTCGTCGTGCCCGTCATCATGGTCGTCGGTGGTGTCGAGCCGAGGTGAATGCGATGCGCCGTCGTCTGGATAGCCATGGCGGCGACAAGGGTCATGCCCGTCAGAAGCGGCTGCCAGCCGTCTCCATCGCCAAACGGACCGAAGCGCAAAGCGAGGATCGCCGCGAACGCTAATAGCAGCAATTTCAGCGAGAGGATGATCTGCAGCGTCGGCAGATTGCGCCGCGAGAGATCGCCGCCAAGGAGACGGGCGAGAATGACGACGACGCAGAAAACCGGCAACGCCAGAAGCTTGGCGAGAGCGCCCGACGTTCCAAGCGCCAGGGAAGCGCCGAGCGTGACGAAATTGCCCGTGACATGCGCCGTGAACAGGCCATGCAGGGCAAGAAACCCCGCGGTATCGACATAGCCGCCATTGATGCTCAGAAGGGTGGGCAGGCTCGGCTTCATTGCTTTCTCGCTCGCTTCGATCGTCTCCGACCTTATCGCGCCGAATGACCTCCAATGTCGAGACGTTTGCGCGCTGGAGAAGCGAAACATCGCCGTGCGGCGCCGGTCGGTCCGGATATAAGCCTATCGTTCCCTCTAAAATCTCCGGATGCTCTCAGCGATCAACGCCACGGGCATGGTTGATCGTTCGAAGTTGGCGCTCGGCGATAATCTCTTCTGCCCTATCTGTAGCGACGACACGTTGGACCATGCGCAATTGGCCCAGGATGGCCTTGAAGTCCGTCTGCTGAGACTTTGAGACCATCTTGGCAGCATCAGCTTCATTGCGCAAAATGACACCGGGTCCGAAGCGAGCATCAAGTGCCTTGCTAACGAGAGAAAATTCCTGACGGACATCTGCCGACAACGACCGGACCAATCGTGCCAGTTCGCGCGGCTTCTTCTCCGTCTCGGACGAAATGTGTCGCAGCGCTGTCTGAGCGGTTCTCGTCAACGCCGGAATAGGTATTGCCATCCGTTCCCGCTCTATCATGACCGCCGCTTTTTCGTCCTCAAAAGCGCTCAAGTAAAATCGCCCCAGAGAGCGTACATTAGCACCAACTGCTTCAACCGCCCGCAGAGCTTCCCTACGCTCGCGACCACCGGCAAGCAGCCTATCCATCATTCTGCCGCTACCGCGCAAAGGGCCATAGGCAGTTGGCTCTGTGGTGACGGCACGCGCAATACGCTCAGGGTCGATCTGCTTTTGCACCAGATCTTCGATCATCGCCACGGCGGCTGCGGGATCGCGCCAGATCACGGATCCCGTCGCGGTGAGTGCTGCTCTCGCCTGTTTGTAATGCTCAGTCTCGATTACGCGTGTTCGAGCCTCCTCGTCGAGGCTTACATTGAATTTCGTGACCGCCGGCAACATCGCAGGCGATGCGAGTTGGGCGAGACGCGCCTCTTCTGCAAACGATCGGGTTAGGGAGTTCACCGCGGGTAATAGATCGGAAGCATCCGCCGTTGGAACGGGCAAGGCGTCTTTGTCGTGTGTTGCGTGAATAGCAGCATTTCGCCCTGAAGTTGCGACTGGCACCTCCAGGGGCACGTTCGCCCGTCGCCAGAGCCGCGCCACATGATCACTTTTTGCCGTGAGCCAATTGGATAGGCGCTCCACCTGTAACTCGACGGCGTAACCATACTCCGCGATAGTGTCGATGCCGCGCCGCCGTGCGAAATCGAAAGCTACGGATTGATAAGACGGCTCGTTTTCGAAATCGAGCGTCGTCGTCTTTTCGCCGGGGCGCGACAGCCGTTCAATCAATTGCGCAAAGAGCGTCGGCGGGCGGTGTTCGGCGTCAATTTGCTCCATCCGAGCCTCGGCCTTATCAATTGAATATGCCGTCCAAATATTGCGGCCGACAATGCGATCCTCGAAATGCCTCGCCCCCGTTTCCTCATCAACAACGGGCATTTTAACGGTAACTTTTTCAGTCCCCTCCTTGCGCATGGTCACTATATCCCCGACCCCGACGCCGGCCGTCTCAAGCGCCTTGGGCAGATTGACGCCCCAAAGGCGATGCGTGGTTCCATCGGTCGTTCTGACGTCGACATAAGGAGAAGGACCAGAGTCGTCCCGCTTGCGAAACTTCGCAAGTCCGATTTCAACAACCTCGCCGGTGATGCCAGTGGCATGCTCGACGCGTGTCGTCTTGGCCCGTTCGAACTTTGGCTGAAAATCTTCCCTTGCCGCATAAAGATCGACACGCTCGCGATGACGCGTCATGGCAACATATGTCAGGTGTCGGTCCATCATGCCTGTTGCCAGCACGAAAGCGCGGTTGAAGGTCGATCCTTGAGTCTTGTGAATCGTTGCAGCGTAGCCATGGTCGACGTTGCGATAAGTCTCCTCGGAGAACATGACATCCCGACCACTGTCCAACCGAACCAAAAGCAATGGTACCCCGCCTCGACCCGCTGTCGATATGACCGTTCCAAACATGCCGTTCTTGACGTGCTGAACAGTTAAGTGAGGGGCTTTGGGTTCGACGAACCGTGCATTTTCGAGGAAGATGATCCGGTCTCCCTCGCTAAACTCACGTATGCCGCGCTCTGTACGAAACGACCTACCCTCCCCAAGCGCATCCTGTTGCAACAGGATCGCACGGATCGCGTCGTTGAGGCGTCTCACATCGCTGTTAGAGTGGGCGAGAACCATCAACTCGTCGCCACGCAATTTACGACCTTCGGCCTCCACCTTGGCAATGGCATCAAGGCGGGCGCTGACCCAGTCGGAGACGATGCGTTGAACCGCATCATTGCGCGTGTCACTTTCAAGGAGATGGCCATGGGCGCTATAGGCACTCAAGGCTTCCTCGACATTTCCACGGGCAAATAGACGAGACGCCTCTCGCGCCCATTCGTGTCTCTGGCGGCGAACGCCGACCAATTCGGCAAAGCCGATGCGCTCGACGACGGCACGGAAGGCAGCCCCCGCCTGGATCGGCTGAAGTTGCATCGCGTCGCCGACAAGAACCGCTTTCGCCCCGGCATCCTCGACGCGTTTGAGGAGACGTGCCATCTGTTGCGACGATACCATGCCAGCTTCGTCTAGGACCAAGACATCGCCCTTCTGAAGTAGGTCATGATCGTTTTTCCAGGCAAGCTCCCAAGCGGCAATCGTACGCGAACGGATCCCGGAACTGCCAGTCAATGCCTCCGCCGCCTTGCCGGCGAGCGCTGCTCCGAGGACGCGCCTGCCGTCTCGTTCCCAGGCGAGACGTGCCACACTCAGCAATGTCGATTTGCCAGCGCCCGCAATCCCGACGACCGCGGCAATGCCGCTATCGGCCGTGATATGCCGAACCGCATCGAGCTGCTCAGCGTCAAGGCGGATGACCCTGTCGGGAGCCGCCTCAATCTCACCTATGGCGGCATCAACTTGGGATGACGATACCGCGAAACCACCCATGTTCGAGAGATTGAATGCCGACCGCGCCATATGGAATTCGGTTCTGATCGTCGCGCGCGTCGTGAAGACCGCCGGCAGCTCTACCCCACCAGTTTCCGCACTCACCTGCTGCGGCCGCAGCATTACCAAATCGTCCGACGCCATCAGTTTCGCGCGGATATTGGCAAAGACGATTGGATCATCAACGTGGCGGTGCAGGGCACGGGCGATCTCGGCTTCACCAAAAGTCGAGCGCTCATTGCTGAGTTGCCTAAGCAGTAGACCGGGGTCGGCAGCAAGGCGATCCGCCGTCTCGTAACGCCGCGCCAACGCCGCCGGGGCGAAATAGACATTGGCACCCTTGCGTAGAAGCGCCGTGCGGGCAGGACCGAGATGACGCTGCCCCATTCCCCGCAATCCCTGCTCCTCATAGGAGCGGCCGTCTATGCGAATATCGTGACCGGCAAGTGCCAGATGGCGCGTTACCGTTTGAGCCCAGGCAAGCTTCCACTCCTCCATCGTTTCCTTGTTGCCTGCCCACGGACGGTAAATGATTGCTCCTTTCGGCCTATCTGGGCTTTTGAGGCGCAGAGGCTCGCCGGTGTCGTCGACGATAGCGATCTGCTTCGGCCCAAACCCTTCCGCGGTCAGCGGACGCAGTGTGGTCATAACGTGGACGTGCGGATTTCCCTTCTTATCGTGATAGACCCAGTCTGCAACCATTCCGCACGACAGGAGGTTCTCGCGAACGAAATCGCGCACCAGCGCGATATTCTCAGTCCTGCCGAGCTCGTTTGGAAGCGCAAGGATAATCTCGCGGGCTAACCGTGCATCACACCGGGTCTCGAAGCAATCGACAGCATTCCAGAGCGCCTCACTGGCGCCGGCAACCGATCGTCCGTCGATTAAAGTTCGCAACCATGCCGGTGTATCGTCAGGCAGAGCGAGTTCCTCATGGATGAGTTCGTCCGCCCTCGCGGAGTAGCGGAACTTAGTCCCTACCTGCTCATCCGTCATCTTGGTACGATGCCGATAGGCAGCAGCCGAGACAACGCTCTGTCCCGCTCCGCGGCTGATCATTTTCGCTCTCAAAAACATAATAGCCAAATTTGACTCTTCCTTTTCCAGCACATCGGTACCGCATAGATATCGAGAGACCTGGCGAAAAGGCCCATAATAGGCCGGTTTTCTAGGATGAATTCCACTTTCCTATATTATTTCAGTCCATTTGACTACTGCATTTAATGCAGTATAAAAGATTCCATTAGATTTGATCCCGATGAAAGAAAGGACAGGGCATGCGTGCAAGAAGCACGGCTTCCGAGATGGACACGCAGATCGAGCTGCTCAGGGAGAAGCGCAAGAGGATGGTCGCCAAGGCCAATGAACGTTTCGCTAGCGCGGCACGGAGGGCAGGTCTCGCGGAACTGGACATTTCCGACGCCGAGCTCAATGAGGTTCTCGCCGAAATCACAGCGCGATTTCGCGACGGTGAAAAAAGGAAAACGGGCGCATCCACTTAAGAGGCTAGATCAGCGGATTATGCTTCTCGAACGCAGGCAGCAGCGTGACATGATAAAAGATCGCAAGCGCGAAACGCGCGAAAAGATGATCTTCGGCGGATTGATCATCAAGGCTGGCTTGCGAAAGGCCGATCGTGCGTTCCTGCTCGGCGCCTTGATCGAGGCGAGCCGGATCCCGCCTGATACCGCGCAATACCGCCATCTACACAAGATTGGTATGGAAGCGTTCCGCGCCGATGCACGCATGACGAATTCGGAAAGCAAGGACCTAGCATGACGATAAAGTGAGGTGGCGCGCGCAAATCTTACTCCGCGCGTTCGGCCTCGAGAGCGGCAATCTCGTCGGAGATTTCCGCGATGCGTTGACGGAGCTCCGCCTCGGTACCGTCGTCCACCTCGCCTTCGCCAAAACAATAGCGGGCAATGTGCAGCTCAAGCTTGGCTTCAAGCTGCTCGCGCTGTGTGCGCAGATGTTTGAGATAGCTGTTTCGCATTGCGAATACGCTTTCAAAGAAATGAAGTCACTCCCAATAAATAGGTTCGAAATCAGAAAGTTTCGATAGACGTCCCATCACCCACCTGAAACTCTTGTCACGAAATGCCGCAATGCCGCCGTTTCACACTTGTTTCAAAGTGACCGACCGGTCATCACATTCATGCGACTGCGGCTGAAATGATCCCGAGGGCAAATATTAGGCGCTGACATCAGCTTCAAATTCGGGCTAATTCAGGCGGAGTGTTCGAGGTATGTTGTGTTGAACGAAAAAATTGCCGTCATTGGCCTCGGTTATGTTGGCCTACCTGTCGCGATTGCGCTTGCCGAAAAATTCCATAATGTGGTCGGCTTCGACATCAAAGCCTCTCGCGTCACTGCGCTGCAGGCGGGCAAGGACGATACCCGGGAGATTTCTTCTGAACGGCTGCGGTCGAGCGGACTGCACATCAGCAGCGAGATCGAGGATCTCAAGGATCGCGATATCTTCATCGTTGCCGTGCCGACGCCGATCGATCGGAACCGCCAGCCCGACCTGCGGCCCATGATTTCCGCCTCGCGCACCGTCGGCAAAGTCCTGCGCAAGGGTTCGATCGTTGTCTATGAATCGACCGTCTATCCCGGCGTTACCGAAGAGGTCTGCGGCCCGGTGCTGGCGGAAGTTTCCGGGCTGCGCCAGGGCGAGGATTTCCATGTCGGCTATTCGCCGGAACGAATCAACCCTGGCGACAAGGAACACACCTTTGAGCGCATCGTGAAGGTCGTCGCCGGCGATGATGCGGAAACCTTGGAAAAGATCGCCGCCATCTATGGTGCCGTGGTCGAGGCGGGCATTCATCGCGCCCCGAGTATTAAGGTGGCCGAGGCCGCCAAGGTGATCGAAAACACCCAGCGCGACGTCAACATCGCACTGATGAACGAGCTTTCGATCATTTTCGAGAAAATGGATATCCGCACCGCCGATGTTTTAAAGGCGGCACGGACGAAATGGAACTTCCTGCCCTTTACTCCCGGCCTGGTCGGCGGCCACTGCATCGGCGTCGACCCCTATTATCTGACTGCCAAGGCAGAAGAGCTCGGCTATCATCCCGAAGTCATCCTCTCCGGCCGCCGCATCAATGACGGAATGGGCGCCTTCATTGCCCAGAAGCTCATCAAGATGCTGGTTGCGGCGAAAAAGCCGATCAATGGCGCGCGCATCGGCATATTCGGTCTGACCTTCAAGGAAAATGTGCCTGACCTGCGCAACAGCCGCGTTCCCGACATTATAAGCGAACTGCATCAGTTCGGCCTGGAGCCGCTGGTGCACGATCCGATGGCGAGCCATGCGGAAGCCGAGGAGGAATACGGCATTCGCCTGATGGAGCTGAAGGATTTCGGCAAGCTTGATGCCGTCGTGCTTGCCGTTCCCCATAAATCCTATCTGGCGGAAGGTGCAGCCACTATCCTCGATCTCTTGAGCGAGAACGGCGTCGTCGTCGACGTGAAGGCAGCTCTCGATCGGAGTAATCCTCTGCTGGAAGGTCACTCAGTCTGGAGTCTGTAAGGCTGAAACGCTAGCTCAGCGCGCCTTTATCCCCGCCGGCGACCGTTGCCGCCAACCCTTCTTCGACGGAGTAAGGCGGCGACCAGCCGGTGAGCGCCCGCGTCTCGCCAATATCGACCTGAAGCGAGCTAAGCAATCGCCGCGCGGCGGCTCGACGTCCCAGAATTGCGGCAAGTCCCTCAAGCAGCGCAGGCGGCAGCGGTAGTATCCAAGCCTTGCGCCCTGCAGCCAGAGATAGTTTGGAGATCAGCTGGCCAATCGAAAGATCTTCGCCATCGCTGACCAGGAATACACGATTACTGACGGCAGAGTGGCTGGCGCAGAGCAGCATGAAATCGACGAGATTGCCGATATAAACGAGCGACCTGCGGTTTCGAACCGCCCCAAACGGCCAGGGAAACGGCCGCGCAGCCCACCTCATCAAGCTTGCGAAATTCGCCTTAACGCCGGGACCATAGACGAGCGGCGGCCGGATGATGACGACCTCCATGCCCGTTTCCGCTGATATCGCGAGCAAGGCCTCCTCCGCCTCCAGTTTCGAGCGGCCGTAGGCATCTTCCGGATTCGGTATATCGGAAGCCTTGAAAGGCTCCCCCTCCGCCGTCTCCTCGCCATTGACCTTGATCGAGCTCAGGAAGACGAAGCGTTTTACGCTCGCGGCCGCGGCTTGTCGCGCCAGGTTGACGGTCGCATCGACATTGACGGCTCGGAACGCAGCCAAGGGATCGGCGGCGCTCTCGTTCATGACATGGACGCGGGCCGCCAGATGCATGACGACATCGACGCCGGCAAGCGCATCGGTCCAATCCGTATCGCGATCCATCGTCCCGATGGCGACGAAGCCTGGGCGGGAGTTGCGGCTGACCGGCCGATACTCCATTCGCCGGCGGGAAAGCTCCGTGCACAGAGCTTGTCCGACAAAACCCGTCGCACCCGTCACCAGGATCATCCGCCAGCTGCCTCCACTTTTCCGCACCATGATTAATTGGGACATGCTTTGCACGGGATGTCTGCTTAGAACAAGGGCGGGGAATCTTGCCGGGACTGGTTGTGCTTGAAATCGCGATATGAGATGGACGGAACACTGACGACCTTGATCACCCTCAGAACAGAGGGTGATGCAACGACAAGAGACGATGTTTTATACGATCGCCAAGCGCCTTTTCGATTTTCTCGCCGCTCTAGCCGCGACCATCGTTTTTTTCATCCCGATCCTGATCGTCGCACTTGCAGTGCGTCTGACCTCACCTGGTCCGATCCTCTATTGGTCGGATCGGGTCGGCCGGAAAAATAAGATCTTCCGCATGCCGAAATTTCGAAGCATGCGTACGGATACGCCGGCGGTTGCGACCCATCTGTTGAAGGACCCCAAGATCTATCTGACGCCGATCGGCTCCTTCCTGCGCAAGTCGAGCCTCGACGAGTTGCCGCAGCTTTGGTGCATCCTGAGAGGCGAGATGAGCATCGTCGGCCCGCGCCCGGCGCTATTCAACCAGCACGATCTCGTCGCACTGCGCACGGAACGTGGCGTCGACGCTTTGCTACCGGGCTTGACCGGTTGGGCGCAGGTCAACGGCCGCGACGAGCTGCCGATCCCCGAGAAGGTGGCGCTGGACGAGGACTATCTGCACCGACGCTCCTTTCTTTTCGATCTGAAGATCATTTTCCTGACGGTATTGAAAGTGGTCCGGCGCGACGGAGTTGCTCATTGACAAACAATCAGCGAAATCGGCATCAGTGACACAACGGCGCGGGAAAATTGCCGTATTCCTGCCCCTTTGCGACCATACGGCCCGTGACGGGGCGAGGAATGCCGGATGGTGAACCGATTCTGGACAAAGGCGGATGACGACATTGGACGACTCGCGCATCAACAAACCGCATGCTGATCTTGCAGCCGAACCGATCGGCGTCACGAAGGCAGGAAGCAACATGACGAAGCCGCTCGCCATCATCGGCGGCATTCTCTGGCTGCTTGTCGCTTCGCCGACCGTCGTCGAGAGCGACGCCTACCGGTATGCCACCGCGCTCCTCTCTCTGATCGCCCTCTACTACTATATGAAGGCGCCGATACGGCCGCGCACCGATTGGATCGGCTGGCTCTGCATGGGCTGGGCCTTCTATGTCATGGCGCGTTTCTTCATCACCTTCTGGCTGACGCCGCAGCACGATATCGGCGCTTCGGATTGGCTCTATGCCTTCCCCTTCTTCTTCCCCATCATGGGCGTCGCCTTCCTGCTCTACGAAGAGCTGATGGAAAAGATCGTCGCGGCCTATTTCGCCGTGGTGCTCGTCATGCTGGTCGCCACTCAGCATCTGCGCGAGGTCTTTGCCGGCGAAACCATCCGCCCGCTGATTATGAACAACCAGATCCACGGCGCCGTCGCCTGCGGCATGATCGTGATCTTCACCCTATTCTGGCTGTTGCATTACCTAACGAACAAATCGAGCGACCGCCGGATCGCCCGCTTCGCCTATATCGCGTCGCCCTTCATCTTCGCGCTCTGTTTCATCGCCATTTACGGTGCCAAATCGAAAGGCGTCTGGCTGGCACTCGGCATCACACTGCCTGTCCTTGCGCTCATTACGCTGACCTACCTGCGCCTGAGGAGCGGTGCCATCATTATTATCGCCGTCGCGGCCCTGTTGATCGCAGGGATCTATGGCGTCAGGCACAATCTGGACAAAACGGCCGGCCCAACTGTATCGGCAGCCCTTTCCATGGTCGAAAATGTGGCCAATGGCCATGAGATGGGCGGCGTGGTTTCAAACGCCATCAGCTCCAGCAATACACCGGTGTCGATGGACGAACGCCTGCAGCTCTGGTCGAACAGCTGGGAAGTCTTTTCATCGGCGCCGATCTTCGGCTGGGGCAATCGGTGGCTCGAACGCTGGGCCGAGACGCGCTACTCGCATGTTCAGTACACGCTGCTGCACAACGGCTATCTGGAAATCCTAGTACGTTACGGCCTGTTCGGTGCGGCAATCATGGGCTTTATGCTCGCCACCTTCATCCGCGCCGTCTGGCGCGCCCGCACGGCCGGCATTATTCCGCGCGCCGCATGGCACGCCTATATCGCCTGCCTTTTCTTTTTCTCATTGACGCTCCTCAGCAACTCCAACAACCGCCTGGCGATCGGCGAAAGCCTGGCCTTCGCAAGCTCCGCCTTCGCCTGCTGGTGTCACATGCGGCTGAAGGGGGAGTATTTGACGATCTCTAAAGGGGAACGGCAAGAAGCGGCCGTGAGAGCGTGAGCATGATAGTTGCACGACTGCTTCGGGTAGCTGGTTGGCATAGCGCACAGGTCGCCGTGACCGATCCGTCAGCGCCTCCAGGCCATCGTCCTTGTAGCGGTTGAAAACCTTGTAGCCGGTCTTGGGCGAGATCCCGAACTCCCGGCACACATCGCTCATGCCTTCGCCTCCAGCAGCCGGGCGACAGAGCGTAGAGGTTCCTCGATCACCGAAGGCTCTCTCCACGGCATCAACACCTCCCGCCAAAAAGCCGAAAGTGTTACCACCCATATCTCCGGTACAATTCGTCACCTATCTCTCAGGTCGGGCACCGAGGCCTCCAAAGCCGTCCATACCCGCCGAGCTACGACGCACGAAGAGCGACTGATTGCCCCCGCGTGAAAAGCGTAGAAACTAGCGCGTTTGGTGGTGGAAAAGTTCGAACGCTGCCGGCGAGAAGTCGTTTTTGACGCGAGGCGGAATTCAAGTTCATCGTTGGATGATCTAGGCAACATTTCATCACAAGCAAACTCAGCGCCTTGAGATCACCCTTCTTCGCGATTGGCGACAAAACGTTCGATCTATGTCGTATCGGGCCAGGATCGTTCCCGACAAATCCGCGTCCTGCGCATGCAGGAAGTATTCGGTTCCGAAAATGCACCCTCTGCCAAAGCGGTGATGTCTAGCAGACCTTGTAAACGCCGATCGAATACCTTCCTCCATATCGGTGGTGAGCATCGTCCGCTGAGCCCGAAGAAGCCATTCGCTGACACAGCTACCCGCCCAGAATGGTATCGCTCCGCCATTTAAGGGCGCTTAACTTAGCTCAGCCCCTATTTAAGCCAGGAGCCAATTGCTTAAATAACACTGCACTCTCGTAATTGGACATGTCCGTTTCAGCTTCTAACCTTCGGCTAGGCCGCTTCGTCGAGACCCCTATAGCGGGCGAATCGTGCGCGCCTTCGTGCCGCCCCCCCATTACCGCTTGAACCGTCGATCGACGTGCTGGCCCTATTGGAAAGGCTGAGCCTAGCCGAGCGGGCCTTTGGGCGCGCCATCCTCATTCGATAGGCTGATGTCGAAGGCGTCGCGAACCACCGCTTCCGCTGACGTTACCTCCTCGTCCGTCATCTTTTCGAATTCACGACTGCGCCGCTTCTTGGAAAGCGTACCCTCGTTCTGACGGATGAAATTGATGAGACTGGAGATCATCCCGTCCGGCATCTCAAGGAAATCCTGAATGCGTCCCTTCGCTTCATCGAAGCGCGCGAGGTGATCGATCTCATTTGGCAGGTCATGCCTGATCGTCTGTACGACGCAAGCATAGAGAAATTCCGTCAACTTCGTATAATCCCCGAACCTGTAAAGATCGGCAGTGTCGTTGAGGACACTCACGTTTTTCTCCGGTGTCGGCACCCATTCGATAAAGGGCAACAGCGGTCCGGTGTAACCGCGCAGGCGCTCGCCATACTCCTCCTGGCGTTCAAGAAGTACGGAAGAAATGGGAAAAATCATGCCAGCGGGCGTATATCCGCGCTCAGACAGAACATGGTGTATGAGGTACCGATGCAGGCGACCGTTTCCGTCTTCGAAGGGATGGACGAAGACGAAGGCGAAGGCCATGACCGAGGCTTGAAGTACGGCATCGACCCCACTCTCCGCCATCCTGCTTCCTGAGGCTATGATCCCTCCGAGCAGATCGCTAATGTCTTCGTGCCGGGCTGAAATGAATTCGGGGAGAGGATCGTCGTTCCAGTCGCAATCGCCAATAAAGCCGCCGGCGTCTCGCAGCCCGCGCTTGATGAACCGGCTCTCCTCGATCACAATGTGCTGGAGGCGCACGAGTTCGTCCACTGTGATCGGCCGCTTTCCCGCTTGAGCAACAGCCCTCATCCAACGCTCGAGGCGGCTTCGCGGCGGGCGTTCGCCTTCGATCTGGTAGGATGCCTGGCTATCCGACAGAAGCAGAAAGCTTGCCGCGCGCGTAACGATCCCCTTTCCGATCTTTCCGATGAGCTCTTTGGCTTCAGCGTCCCAGCGGTGGGCGACCGTGTCGACGAGATATTCGGTACGCCTTAATACGGGGCAGAATGCTGGTGTGCCAAGGAGATTGTCTCGCACGCGGTGACGGGGCGAATTCACGGGGGACGATGTGAAGTAGCTCGCGGTGTCAAGCGCTTCAACATAGTTCCCCCGTTCCGCATCCGGAATGTCAAGGCGTGTACCTGTCAGCCATTCATAGAAAAACCAGATCCGGCGCGTCACGCTGCTCGTCGGTTCGGCTTCGATCAGCGCTGCGATCTGACTGGCCGGGACGATGTGAAATAGCTTTTTTAGGATCAACAGATCGATCGTCTCGTGCCTCAGTGCGAAAGACAGATGTCCAAGTAAGCTGTCCTCTGGAGCGAAGCGCTTGTCGAAGATCGTCCAATCCTCATGTGCTCTCCTCGAGCCATAGACGAAGCCCTTCGCGACGCACGAGGGGAGACGAACAGGGGCTGCAATCCCGTATTTCTGGACAAGAGCTGCATACCCAACGGGAACCGTATCCGTTGGCACAATACGCTCTTGGAAGACCCCCAGATTTGCGGGATTAGCTGTCATGCCGACTTCCTTCCTCATCGAAAAAAAGTTACATCATCGAAGAATGATTATTTTCGAGACATGATATCGAAAATCGCTTAGATCGGAAATCAATTATCCTTATCGAAACACGCTTAGATTCGATCAACCATATCGAAAATTGATTATACCGGACATGCGCCTCATCGAACCGCAGGTTTCGCATCGAAAATCGATTAGAAACAGGGGGCGCTATAGAAATCCAATTAGAATCCCTTCGCGACTGAGGAACTCGGCTTTTCGCTCAACAACGCACGAAAAGCGTCATACCAAGTTGGTGATGCTGCGACCCAACCGGATCACCACCACGAAATTCAAATATTTGTACCCCAATGCTCTCTATTTTCATTGCATAATCCGCGGGCAACTACGAGGCCGTGTGACCAAACATGGCATGCGGCCTTGGAGAGCGCTCACGTACCCCGAATTTCGCATGCACATCGGCCTTTTTCCGGTCCAGTTTTCCGATGAACGAGGCCGTTCGCCGAAGCCGAGGAAGACAAGGCACCGGATTAAATCTGGTTAGGCCTGTTTTCCGTTTACAAGGAACCTCGGCTGAAGCGAACAAACCAAAATGCAGGAACCAATCATTTCTCCGCTCGATCACGGCTTGAAAAAAATCTCGCTCACCCGAAATCGCCCATCGATCCGCTTGCACTGGACAATGATATCGATCGCGACCTTGAGCAAACTACGAACATCGCCGCGCTCAAGGTCACGACCTCCTTCCGACTCTTTGACGAGCAACGTCAGTTGTTCGAATGCCAGGGCCGCGGAATCGGCATGCACCGTTGTGATCGATCCAGGGTGTCCTGAATTGACATTGCGGATGTAGTAGAAGGCTGAGCCGTCGCGCAGCTCCTGTAGAAGAATGCGATCGGGTCGCATCCTGAGGCACGATTCGAGCAAATCTTTCGCGCTGATTTTCGCCAGCCCCTGCCCTCCTTTCGAATAGAAAAGCTTGACGTGATTGGGCTGCGAGATGACCAGCTCCGGCGTATCCTCGATCGAGATTATCCGCTCATGCTCCGGGATATGCCGGATCAATGCCTTCGAGAGGGTGGTCTTGCCAGATCCGGTCGCCCCCGAGATGATGATGTTCTTTCGCTCAAGAACCGCCGCGCGCAGAAACGTCGCGTAGTTGCCTGCCTTAAGGATCTTGTCTAACCTGGTATTGGAGGATTCAACATGGCGGTTCGGCGAGGAGACATTGGAAAATAATCCACCCCTTTCGAGATCATCCAACGTCAGCGTCACTGACGACGGCTTCCTGATCGTGATGCTGACCGTGCCCTTCGTCGTTGCCGGCGGAACAACGATCTGAATCCGCTCTTCATCGGGTAAGGTGGCCGACAAGACCGGCCGGGCCTCATCGATTGCCTGGTTCGAATAGCTTGCAATGGCCCGGGCAAGGCGCATGAGCTTCTCGAAACTAAGATCCGGCAGTGCATGATGCTGCCATCCCTCCGTTCCCTCGGTCAGCACTTCACCCGGGCGGTTGACGACGATCTCATAGAGCGACGTATCCTTCAGGAAGCGAGATAGTGGCAAAAGCAATTCACGCACCACGCGAGCATCTGAAGCTTCCGCCATCTTCCGCCCTACTTCGTCACCAGCGTCGATTGAGGCCCGAAATCCCCCGATACCGCCCGATCGAGGATCCTGTTGCGGGGTTCGGTAACACGCAGGCTATAGACGTCGGAAAAGTCGAGATCACGGGCTACAAAAATCGAGACGAGTTCGCCCTGATGCTTTGTCAATGTCGGCGCGATATTAATGGATTGCTCGACGGCGATCGCTGCTGCCTGCTGGCCAGAAGTCGTCGTATTCTGCGCTTGAACGTCACTATCCTGCAGCCGGCTGCCGGCATAGGTCGTTGCGTCGCCGACAATGGAGAGCAGGATGGCGCTGCCGAAGCGCTCCCACCAATGCGTGTCGACATAACCATCCATGCCCGCCCGCCCGAGTGCGTCGGTCGCGGGTGAGGCGAGTGTAATAATCACACCTTCTGGCGTCTTTGCGCGATTCCAAAGCACGAACAGGCGCTTCTGGCCCCGGTTCAAGCCGCCTCGATATTCTCCGACGATCTGAGTTCCTTTCTCCATCAGGACCACGCGGCCGTTGTCGGAAAGAACATCGCGATTGATGACGCAGCTGGCGAAGCCCGGCTGATCGGAAGCAAGCGCCGTCTCGAGCACGCACGGAATGGACGTTCCCATAGCGACAATGAAGTCGCGGTTGCCGAGCGTGCCGGCGCGTGATCCTTCCAGCTGGGTCGGCGTCAACATCCTGTTGAAGCGCTGGCCCTCGGTTTCAGGTTGGGCGCCCCCAAAGCTGCCAGGAACGGGCAGGTAATTGGAACCTGGATCTTGCGACATCGCGGCTGCTGTGTCGCGTCGTTGCGATGATGACTGCTGTCCACTATAGGCCATGACGGGCGCACGGCGGGCGGAGTCCAACAAGGGGTCTTCAGCGGGTGTGACCTGCTCCTTTGACGCAGGCGTCGGTAGCAACACCTCAGGAAGGGGTGTGGCCGGCTTTACCTCTTCCTTCGCCGGCTCGAAGTCAGCCGTCTGGCGAATAACGACATGGTCGGGCTCTTTCGTCTCAGCCTTTTGCCGGTCACGCATCGACCACAACGAAAACCCAACAAAGGCGACCATCGCTAGCACCACGCCACCGCGCTTCAGGAATGGACGGCCCTCAGTTCGCTGATTGACATCCGTCTCGGCGCGCTCACCTGGGATACGGTCTTCCGCCTCATCCGCCATGGGCTCCTCCTGTTGCAGCGCTTGCCGCCTGCGCTTTCACGACGCGCTCGACCGAAGGCGAGATCGTATTGGTGTTGGGATCGATGCCGGTCGGATCGTAGGCTTCGTTGAAGATGCAGAGCACGTCTCCTCCCCGCCGCAGAATGAATTTGCGGCCGATCGCGTGAACGAGCACGAGATCACCGGAAACCGACTTGGGTACCAGGCTTTCGGTGCCGTCGGAGTTTTCCATATAGATTGCCGGGATTTCCTGATTGCCGGAGAAGGCGATGGCCGTGATCTTGCCGTTGTCATAAACAGCGTTCGGTTCCAAGGCCCCTGATCCCTGCGCCGAATAACGCCAATTGCGCGGTCCATATTGCTCGTGCAAAGCCAGCACTGTGTCGGCTTGTCCGGCTTGTGCTGCCTGGGTTCGCGCGAGCGCCTCCTGACGACGGCGTTCGGCATCATCGGCTGGATAGCGATATTTGACATAGAAGTAAGTATCCTGGCCGGCCGCAACCGGACCATCTCGGACCGTCAACTCCATCTGGTAACTGCGCGTCGAACCGTCACGACGTGTCGTGACCACGGAGATGTTGGTGACCGGCTGGTTCTCTCGCGCCTTCAGGAAGAGGATATTGCCGGCTGGCGCCACTTCCCATGCGACAGTGTTGCCAAGCGCCACATGGGCAATTTCCTCGTCGGCGGCAAACTCCACCTGGACGGAGGAGCGCAACGAGCCCACGATCCTGGTAATATTGTAAGGCTGATAGTCGACGAAGCGTATCCGACTGTCCTGGGAGGCCCCGCGCGGCGTTTCCAGCGCAAGGGCTGCCGATGACCAGCCAGCAGTCAGGAGCAGTGCGATCAAACAATGATGTTTCAGATGTTTCAATTGATGGCCTCCGGATCGGATCGATAGTCGCTGACGGCGAAGCCGAGCGGATTTATCAGCCGATCGGTCGAGGACATTGGAGCATTCACATAGGAGAAGGTAAGCGTTGCCACCCAATGGGTCGTATGGGTCTCGTCACCGCGGGTGATGGTACGCATATAGCGAACAGACAGGACATGGGCGTTGATCAGCGAGATGGAAACGATGTTGATCCGCGACGTGGCGCCGCGACCGTAGATATTTTGCGGGGAATCCGGATTACCACCACGATAAATCGCGGCAAAGCGGGTCTGTTCCGGCGCCGTTGAGAGTAGCGAAACCGTGCGAAAATTCTCCTCCGCCTCACTCCAGACATAACCCTCGCGGGCACGAACATAGCGAGCGGCAAAATATTTGGTCACAGCTTCGTCGTAGGTGCCCGCGGTCGACGTGAGTGCCGAAACGACATCGACAATACCGGTGGAATTGTCGACTCTCACGACAAAAGGCTCGACCGTCTTCAGCGGTGTCAAACCTGCGATTGCAACGATAGAAATCGCCGCAAGAATGCCGGCCCCGGTGGCTACGAACCAGGCAATCCGAGCCGAACGTTCCATCTGGATCATGCGATCCTGGTCGAAGCGCCGGGCCTTGTCGAAATAATCCTTGAGACTGTCCGTCGTCACCATCACCGCGGCCCTCCGCATCGGCGATAGGAGTGGCCGACATCAAAATGCGCGAAGGCGGCGGGAACGATATCCGGCTTTTCCTCGACGTAGGCAGGCGGCTTGCCACCGGACTGTGCCGATGAAGAGCGAGGCGGTTGCGGCGTGGACCCACTATCGCCGTCCCATTGCCACATGGCGCGATTGAGCGGCCGGCGCGAATAGCCGTCGCATTTAGGCAGGGGATAGGAATGGGACGCGCAGCCGCCGAGTGTTGATGCCATACAGAAAAGCACGAATATTCGGATCATCGTCAACCATCTTGTAATTTGCTTGAAGTTCCACATCAGCCGGCTCTTTGGGAACGAAAGCTGCGGCCAACGGCACGTGCACCCCGACCAGTCGCTCGCGCCATGTAGGTAGCACCTCGGGCAAGCGTGCCTTCATGGGCGTCGCGTGCCGCGCCATAGCCGTAGGTGAGCGACGCTCCGCCCGCGGCAAGCGCCGAGGCGATGCCTGGAAGCTGATAAAAAACGTAGAGGGAGGCAAGGCAAATGGCGCCGAGCGCAACCGGTCGCATGAGTACGTCGCTGTAGCTCTCGATCATTGTGAAGGTGGAATCGATGCAACTAATGAGTAGCGAGCCAACCGCCACGACCAGTACCTGCAGGATAACGAAGTTGGCGAGTTGCCCGATCCAGGCTTCGGTAAAGCGGCGTGTCGAGCGGAACATGGCGAGCGCTACGAAAATCGGGCCGATAGCGAGCACGATCGCCAGTGCGAGACGCGCATAAAGCGAGACGATATAACCGATCGCGGCAACCACGAAACTTGCCAAGATGACCAGCATGCCACCGAAGCCGGTGACGATGTCGACGCCCCACGAGGCGCGCGCCCAGATCTCGTGAGCGCATTTCTGACCTTTATCCAATAGGCTGTCGAAGGTCGAGGCGCTTGGTATCGTGCCGGAGTTCAACGCCTGTGAAATCTCCTTGGGCAAGGTGTCGAAGAAGATACCGCCGACATAAGTCTGATACTCGCCAGCATTCGTGACCAGCATTAGGATGATGGCAAGCTTTATTGCCCGAAAGGCGAAATCCATGATCGGTTCGTGGACTGATCCGCGCAGGATCAGGAAGCCGTAGAGGATGACATAAAGTGTCAATGCCGCCGTCAATGGCCCGGTGACCCAGCTGGCGATATTCGACGTACCTGACGATATGAAGTTCTCCAACGGCGCCTTGAACTGCCCATCGACGAAGGCAAAGATTTGATACATACCTCAGCCTCCAAGCGCTTTGCCCATGCGCTCCAGGCGGGATTTCCAATCCGCCGCCTCGGCATTTACGCAGTTCGGCGTGGCTCGCAACTCGCCGGGATTGCTTTTGCATTTGGCGATGAGATCCGACAGCAGCGTCTGGTTGGCCATCAACTCATCGACCGAATAAGTATGCTCGGGCTGCTTCGAGCAGCCGAACAAACAAACACCGAGTGTGAGGAGAACAAGAAACTTCATTGAAGGGCCGCTCCCATCGTATCCATGCGCTTGCGCCAATCCTCGGCCTTGCGCTGTTCATCGACCTGAACCTCGGCCTGCTGCACCATCTGCAACGCCTGCATCCTGAGCATATCGGTCTGGAGAAAGGCCGTTTCGGCCTGCAGCCGCGCCTGCAGATCGGCGATGTCCTTGGCATCGCTCGCCGAAGAGATTTGCCGACGTAATTGATCAATCCCGTCGATCCGCTTGGTCGCGGTATCGTAAATTTGCTGGCCGAGGCCCATCTGCCCAGCATTCTTGTTCTGAAGACGCGACAGTTCTTGAGCATAAAAGTCGTTAGCGCTCGTTTTGTAGGTCGAATTGTCGGTCAAGAACTTTGAGGCGGCATGGCCAAGCGTGCCTGAACCTGCGCCCCTGAGCAGGCTTTCGACGGCAGAAAAGTCCCCTGGCAACGCCTTGCGGATCGCCGGATCGTTCAACAGGCTGGCGACGTCGGCCATGTTGGTCAGCTTGTTTAGCGAACCGTAGAGCTGCTGGGCCTGCTGGAGTTGCTGGTTCAGCGCATCGAGCTGCGATTTCAGTTGGGTTATGCTTTCGATCTGCTTGGCAATCGCGGTCTGGTCGATAACAGGGATACCCTGTGCGTCGGCGGCATACGAAGAAAGGAAAAGTACTATCGCTGTCATGGGAATCATTCTGCTCTGCGCCATCAGCTTGCACTCCTCGTCTGTTGGAATATCCGCAACCATTCGTCCCGGTCATCGCCAAGCTCTGCCCGGATCGCCTCGGCAAGTTCCACGTTTGCCGTTCGCCCGGAGAGGATTGCGAGCTCGTCGCCAAAACCGTTGAGATTGAGCTCGGCGACAACGCTGTTGTGACCCTGTTTAACGATAAAGCGCCGGCTTTCGGCGGAGAGCTCGCGGGCAACCAACTCGAATTCGCGTTCGGTGAGCTTGAAGCCACTGACATAATCGTCTCGATCACCGCGGGAATTCGGTAGGAAAACCTGGGTTGGGCACTGCTCGATGATCGTATGCGCGATCGGTGAGTTGATGGCGTCTCGCGGGCTTTGCGTGGCAAAGAGCATCAAGCCGTTCTGCTTGCGAATGGTCTTGAGCTTATTCTGGGCAAGATCAAGAAAGCTCTCGTCCTGCAGCGCCTTCCAGAACTCGTCGATAACGATGATGATCCGTCGGCCATCGATCAACTGTTCGACCCGATGGAAAAGATAAGCCATCAAGGGATTGCGGATTTCCTCATTGTCGAGGAAATCGGTCATGTCGTAGCCGAGAAATTTGGCGCCGATACCGATCTCATCGGCCTCGTTGTCGAAGGCCCAACCAAGCGGCCCGCCTCTTTCCCACCGACGCAGGCGCGCCGCGATCCCTTCCGGATCGGTATTGTTGAGAAAGGTGCGCAAAGCGCCGATCGTGCGCTGCTCTTTCGGCAGATCAGCAAGACCATCGATCGCCAGCGCGATATCGCTAACATCGCTGACCGCAAAATCACGCGCCACCGCTCCGGCTAGCTTGGCGATAAATCGTGCCAGGAATATCTTGTTCTCCGGTGTCAGCTCTAAGGCTTTCAGCGGTGCACATCCGGTGGGAAGCCCGTTCTTCAGCGGCAAATAGGTACCGCCGGCAGCCCGGACGAAGAGGTCGGCGCCACGATCCTTGTCGAAGAAGACCATGTGCGGGTCATGCTTTTCGAGTTGCGATAGCATGAAATTGAGAAGTACCGTCTTGCCAGCACCCGACGGACCGCAGACGAAGGTGTTGCCCAGATCACCATAGTGGAAATTGAAATAGAACGGCGAGCCCGACGCCGTCTTCAGCATGGCGACGGCTGGTCCCCATTCGTTACCGTCCTTCCTGCCCATAGGATAGGAATGAAACGGAGAAAGTGCTGCAAAATTCCGCGAGGTGATTGCACCGGAACGGGCCCGATACCGAAAATTACCGGGCAATTGTGCCCACCATGCAGCTTCCAGCCCTAGATCCTCACGCGCCACGACGGCGCCACCATTGGTCAGATGCGAGCGCACCTTCGCAAGATTGTCAGCAAGGTCTTTGACAGATGAAGCGAAGACCCCGAGGGTCAGATGGTGTTCGCCGAGCACGAAACGGTTCGATTCCAGCTCGTCCATTGCCGCATCAAGCTCTTCAATTTGGGAGGCTGCCTTGTCGAGCGCACTCACCATTTGGTTCTGCTTGCGGCCCATGATAGTGCGGGCATCGGTTTTGGACCTGAACGCGAAGGACTGGGTGAGGATCAGCTCGAAAGGTGCCGTCAGAATGCCGTCCAGCATACCGCCGCGGGTTCTCGCCGGATATTCCTTGAAACCGAACATGCCCGCATAACGGCTTGTCCCTTCATCGCGGATCTCGACGGTCTCCCGCCCGAAGATCACACGATCGGAATAGATCGCCGAGGAGACCCTTCCTTCCGTCAATGGGATCGGTTCTCGGCGGCCGCCGATCAACTGATGCAGCACCTCGCTCGGTTCGGAAAACAGGATGCCGTTCCGATGGTAGAGTGACAGCACACGGGGGCCGAAGCGTCTCAGTCCCGCGGTAACATCGGTGACCTTGTCCCGCAGACGCTTCAGGCTGTCCTCATCGAGCTCGACCGCAGCTCGTTGGGCCTTGCGAAGCCGTGACAGCAAATTTGCAAGCCGCTCGGCCGGATCGCGTCCGGGATGCCAAAGCAGGGAGAGATAGAGATCGTTGCGAAATAGGTCTTCTCTCACCATCCGTTCGCGATATTTGTCATTCAGAGCTGCCGAGAAGGGATTGGTGAATCCACCGTCGGGATAAGTGTTATCGCGGCGGCGGATGATGTGGGTCCAGATTGCAAGACGCTCGTCCGCAATGTTGCGGTAGAGCGTGTTGAGATCGCCCTGCAGACTGTTCAGGTCGATAGCATCGATTGTCTCGAACGATACGCCCTCCACAGCGATCATCGCTAGCAAAGCCCTGGAATCGAGCGCGACCACGGCCTCATCCACGTGCCGGACATAGGGGATGAAGGTTTCCGGCTCGAGTTCACGGGATTTGAGACGGGACACATTAGGCATGGCCAAGGTCCCTTTCGTCATAGTGTCGCACTAGCCTCAACGGCGTCAGCGAAGCACCCCTCCAATAGGCGCCGTTGCGCGAACGACCACGGGTTTCGATCCAAGCCAGCAGAATGCGGAACATGTTGTGGTCATGCTTGACGAGCGAGCGAAAAATGAAATGAAAGACCACACCGACAAGCCCATAGGCAATCGAGCCAGCTACAATGTAGAGGATTGTCGTCAGCATAATGTTGACGCCCATGGCCTCCATCGTCACCCCGGCGATCATCGCCGGCCGAGTGCAGGCCAGGAACAGGGTATCTTCCTCAAGCGAAACCCTCTCCACCATTACCTTCAGCCCCCGGAAATCGTGCTGACGATCTGCGAGGCGCCAAAGAGAATGCCGATACCAAGCACGACATAGGCGGCCTTGCGAAGATCTAGATAGCCGAACATCCAGGCGATACCGACGATGATGACGGCGATCGTTGCCAGGAGCTTGGCGACGTTGCCGGTGAGCAAGGTGACGATATTCTGCAGAACCGTCTCAATCCCGCCGGCGCTCTGTGCGAAGGCTGGCTCGATCATGGCGATCGAAAGGACAGTTGCCATCGCAACGGTGGCGCCAAATGCACGAATATTGATCCTCGACATCATTCAGACTGCTCCGGTTGATCATTTTGGAAGACCAGCGCGGATGATTGCCGCGCTACATGGAAGACATCCCAAGACGGTAGTTTCGCCGACCGTTCGGGCGAAGGCTTTTCCTCACCGTTCAAGGACAGATCATTGGTCTGGAGTTGGGAAACCGTCGGCCGCCGCGCACTCTGCCCTATCGCTATGGTGGACAGGGTCTTCGAGAGCCGCTTGGCCTCGCTTTGGACCTGATCGTCATACTGAGCCATCTTTTCGACCGAAGGATCGGAGCGCCCGTAGTAGGATTGCAGCATCACGCGCTCAGCCTGTTGCAATGTCGCGCCGGCGCGCACGGCCAAACGATAATAACCATCGAGCAGTGTCGCCGTTGCCTTGAGGTTGAGGCACGGATCGAAGGCATCCGCGATACTGAGATCAAATTTGCGCAATTCGGCGATGCCAATGCCGCCAAGCCCTAGCTGGACATCTTTATGCTCCGCCATCAGCACCGTTGCGGTTTCGACCGCTTCGGCTTTGTTCTTTGGCTGTTCATGGAGAGATGACCTTCCTCGCACGCGAATATCAAAAGGCTGGAACTGGCTTTCGAGACTGACAACCGCTGCAAGCGTTTCGATCGCAATCGCCGGCGCACAGGTCTGGGCAAGATCGGTGAAGGAGACGGCCATGATCAGTACCACACCCGCTGGCTTCCAACGCCGTCGATGGTCACATCGACATAATGGGGCTCGGATCGCACATTCGGCCGCGCCGTCGGATAGCCCATGCACTGAACGTGCCGACCATCCTGCTGCCAACGCGCCGATATCACCAGCCCGTCGTCTCTAGCGCTACCATCACGGCCGGAAGCGCAATAACCACCGTCAACCTTGGAAAGGGTTCGCGAAACGCAGGTCTCCTGTTGGCCGCGCTCGCCATAGCGTGTCGTCAGGCGATAGCTGTCACTGCAGAAATAAGGCTCGTAACCAGGACGCGATGCCCTGAAGCCGACACCGCTGCAGGTGGGAAAGGAATGCCCCTTGGCAAGCTCCTGCCAGAGCTTGCTGATCGGCGGACGGCAGGCGGCATATTGTGTCGGTCCACCCGGATTGGAAAGGCACAGGATAACCTGACATCCCCAATCATCGGCGCGCGCAAGCCGCTCGGAAATGAGGTATAAAGGGCTGCAGCCGGCAATGGCGAAGATTGTTCCAACCAGAAGGCGTTTCATCAGCATGATCCTTCGATGTGGCGATATCAAACGATCCGTCCGACGACGAATCAGGCGTCGTTGATAATTTATACTTACTTATATGATGCAGTTAAAAAGATGACAAGTACCCTAACCACGCAGTGGCACAGTCTTTCGTTTGCAGCTTTCATCCTGCATGAGATCATGGATAATCCGCAGGAGGACGAGACACCGCAATCGCGGCTGAAACAGGTCGGTATGATGAGTGTTCTCTACATCATGAACCAAGCTCACCAAGCGCTAACTATCTCAAATATAGTCGAAATTACCAAGCTCACACGCATGGGCGTGACGGAGACAATCGAGCCGCTGGTGAAGCGCGGGATCCTGACGGAGACGTTCGTGAAGAATTCCATGGGGCGCGGTAAGGCCCGTCAATTTGAGATCGCGCCAGAGATTTTCGAGAAGTTACGGAGCTTTCAGGCGCGGTGATTGATCACCTTCGCAGCCGAATCAAACTGAATTAAAATAATCAATAAAAACCCAGAAACGTCCAAACAAAGCGACTATGCTGATGTGCTTGACCCATTCCTTCGCAAGCCCCGTGGCTTGAACACATAGCCCGCTGCATGGACGGTGCGAATGGCAGCACCACATCCGGGCAGCTCCCCGAGTGCCTTGCGCAAGCGACCAATGTGAACATCCACCGTTCGCGGCGTGACTTCGGCGGAAGGCGGCCAAGCCGAAGCAATCAGTTCGGAACGGCTGCAGAGCTGTCCCTCCCTGTTCATCAGGTGACGTAGAATATTAAACTCAATGGGTGGCAGCGCAAAGTCGCGACCGTTGCAGTGTATTCGGCGACTGGCAACATCGACTTCCAGGTCAGCAAGAGCCGGTGACGCAACCATTTTCGAGTTGACCGTTTCCATGGCCTCTCCCGTCGCCTGCCTGAGAGATGTCAGCAACTTCTCCGGTGAAAGCGGCCTGAACAGGCAGTCATCAACACCGGCTTGCAGCAACGCCAGGTGAAGCGGCTGCGCTTCGCTTCGCAAGAGTGCAATCAGACGGACCTCGTCGTGTGTCGTGGATCGCCTGATTTCACCACATAAGGAAACGGCATCCTGGGTTTCGTGGGTGCAATCGAAAAGGACGGCACACGGTAAGCGGTTCGCGCAGGAAGCCAGAACATCGTTGGCACTGCAAGCCAAAGAGGGAATAAAGCCTTCCGTCTTCAGAATATAACTAAACGGCAGGAACAGCTCTGCATCGGAGGTCCAGATAATGACTTCGTCGCAGGCGGCCACTTCGAGCTTCGCCGCCGCATCGGAGTGCTCGAAGTTGGACGCGCCGGACCGTGTTACGGCACTAGGCTGGCGCATATTCGCCCCCGTTGATATCGAGGATAGCACCGTTCACGAAACCCGCCTCCTCCGACGCCAGGAAGGCAACGGCAGCGGCGATGTCTTCCGGCGTTCCCAATCTGGCAGAAGGAATGCGTGCAACCGCGTCCCGATTGGTTGGCGTATTGGGATCGCCAGTCAGGGGCGTCAAGATCCTGCCGGGCGCTACGAGATTAACGGTTATGCCGAAAGGACCGCACGACCCGACAAGCGCGCGCATCAGACCGGCCAGTGCTGCCTTGCTGGCTGCGTAAGCGCCGCCGGCAATGCGAGGGCGTGTCCGCCCCGCGAGCGATCCGATCAAAATGATGCGTCCAAATCCCGCGTCTCGCATTCCCCTGACGACTGCCTGACAACATAACATGGCGCCGGTCAGATTAACGGCCAGCACTTCGTTCCATTCCTCCAGCCCGATATCCTCGAACCGCCGAGGACCAGCAAGGCCCTTGGGCGATATCCCGGCGTTGCAGACGAGAATTTCAGCATTTCCCCAGCTGGATGAGAGCTCTTTGAAGAAGTCGGCAACAGCCGCAGGATCCGACAGATCGACAACTCGGCCCAGGACCCGTCCAGATCCGAACTCCGCGGAAAGCACGGCAGTTGCGTCAGTCACAGTTTTAGCGCTGTGACTGAAGACGGCGGCACGATGCCCCGCCGCTAATAGCTTTCGCGCCGTCGCCAATCCGATACCGCTCGTGCCTCCTGTCACGACGGCGATGCGAGACGGCCCTGGCATCACGCAGCCTCATCCAAGCCGGCAAACAAGGACAAAGCGGGATGAGCTTCGGGATCTGTCATGACCTCGATAAACAGCGGCCCCTTGCCTGCCAGACCACCCTGTAGATGAGCCGTGAGCTCGGCTGGATCCTCAACGCGAACCGCCGGGCATCCGCAGGCTTGAGCTATCTTCATATGATCGACAGGTGCAAAATGGCACGCCGATGTGAAGCGCCCGAACTTCACGGTCTCGGCATCCCGCTGGAAACCGAGGATACCGTTATTGAGAAGGATGATGGTTATGGGAAGTTCGGAGCGAACCATGGTTTCCATCTCCGCCCAGCTATGGGCGAACCCGCCGTCGCCAATGATGGCGACCACCGGATGCTCGGGTCTAGCTGCCTTTGCGCCAAGAGCCAGAGGCAGGCCCCATCCCAGCCCCGCAAGACCGCGCGGCGTCAGGAACCGCATTCCTGAGTCAAGCGATCGCAATTGGCCGACGACCCACATCGATGAATAGCTTGCATCCGCAACGACGGTCGTCTGCGGTGTCAATGACGCCTGCAGTTCTGCCATGATTCGTTCCGGGCGGATCGGCGAGGCAGCAGCATGCATGAGCTGATGCCGATCCTCATCGAACCGCCGCCAGCACTCGGCTATACGGTCGCTAATAGCAGTCCGTTGGTCCCGACGCAGGGATAAATCTTGCCCGTTCAGGGCATGAACAAGCTCTCTGAGCGTCTCGCGCGCATCCCCGACCAGGCGCAGCGCTTGATAATTGCGGCCGATCTCCTGAGGATCGACATCAATGTGGATCACCTGAGCACCAGCAGGAATTTGCCGCCAGCTATCCGTGCCATTCTGATTGGTTCGGGTTCCAATCAGAATGACAAGGTCTGCCTCGCCGACGAGAGCAACCGTATGGCGCCCAAGTGACCGGGGACCCACGAGTGATCCTAAGACGCCAGCAGAAAGCGGATGATATTCATTAACGGCACCCTTGCCCATGTTGGTGGTCAAAATTGGGAGTACAGCCAGATCCTGCAACATGGCCAGTTCATGGCACGCATCACTGCCGAGGACGCCGCCACCAGCGATGACTACGGGATTGTGAGCATTAGCGATCAACTCCGCTGCCTTTTGCAAACTCGCGCGATCAGGGCACGACCGATCAAGCGGCCAATGGCCAAGATTCAGAGATCGTGATGGGGTTTTGAGACCAAGCTCCGAGCGCAACAGATCGGCAGGCAACAGCAACGCAACCGGCCCGGGTCGACCGGAGGCAGCAGCAGTGAAGGCGGCATCGACATAGTCCTCGATTCGCTCCGGGACCATGACCCTGCGCACCCATTTCGTGCAGGATTGGAAGAGCGCGATATGATCGAGCTCCTGGAACGCGTTCCGATCCATCTGATCGCGCTCAACCTCCTGCACAAGTGCTACGATCGGAACGCTCGCTTTCAGCGCTTCGGCCATGGGCGGCACCAGCAGCGTGGCAGCAGGACCATTCTGGGCAGCCACCACGCCGATCTTTCCGGATCGTCGAGCGTAGCCATCGGCCATGGC
Source organism: Martinezella dioscoreae (assembly GCF_009176305.1). GTDB lineage: Bacteria > Pseudomonadota > Alphaproteobacteria > Rhizobiales > Rhizobiaceae > Rhizobium > Rhizobium dioscoreae. The sequence continues at coordinate 198,489 of NZ_BLAJ01000007.1, forward strand.
GCCGCCCATATTCTCCTGCCGGTAGGCGACCTGGCGAATGCCTACCGCTTCAGCAGCCAGGATGAGAGCGGATGGTAGGCTCTGGGCAAATATATGGGTGACGTCGTGGCGCACCAGTGAGCGAGCCAGGCATTCGGCGGCAGTTTCTAAAGATATCGAGGTCATGCGTTTGCTCCAGCAAAATCGGCTTCGTAGGTTTCAAGGAAATCGCCGAAGACTTCGACGATCAGATCGAGATCGGGATTCGTCATTGCCGTGGAGAGGCACGCGGCGGCTCCAAAGGGCAGAAGGATATCGTGCTGACGGAAGTGGCTTGTCAGATTGGTCATCCAACTGTTCTGTTCCGGTGTCGGGAAGGCCTGGCGATAGTCACGGGGAACGTGTCGCTTGGGGTGGATGCGGAAAAGCGAAGCCGAGCCGGTGACGATAAATGGTGCGTCATGACGCACGATCGCGGCAGAAAGGCCGTCACGCACACGTGCACCCATTTCATCCAGGCGCTCGAAGCTTGCCGATGTCAGTGCCTCCATAGCCACTCTTCCTGCGACCATTGACACCGGATTGGCCGAAAAGGTGCCGCCCTGTGGCACCGCCGGCCTTGCGCCCGAGCTTGCGAACACTGCCATCACCTCCTTGCGACCACCAACCGCGCCGACTGGGAAGCCGCCGCCGATAATCTTCCCGGCGGCGATAAGATCCGGCACCAGCCCGAAACGCGCCGATGCACCGCGATATCCCTGACGCAGATTCAGCACTTCATCGGCTACGACGAGAACGCCATATTGTCGGGCCAGATCGGAAATGGCTTCGAGGAAGGCTGGCTCAGGAGCGAGCAAACCTGCCCTGCTCGGCATGGGATCCATCAGGATACAAGCAAGGTCGCCACCAGACGCGGCCATCCTTCGCTCCAGGCCTTCGACATCATTGAAACGGATCACATCGACCTCTTCGGCCACACTTTGCGGCGCACCGATATAAGAGGTCGTGGATGCGGGAGCGTCCGGGAGGCCCCACGATGCGGGCGACGCGCCTTGGCTTACCTCGGCCCAATCATAGGCACCGTGATAAGCTCCTTCGACGCGGGCAATGCGCGACCGCCCGGTGAAGGCGCGGGCAGCCTTGATAGCGAACATGACGGCCTCGGTGCCGCTATTGACGAAGCGGATCTGCTCGATCGCGGGAATGCGCTGCACGAGCAATTCCGCTAATCCCAACTCGTGTTCCGTTGGATTGGAAAAACAGGTTCCTTTCTGCAGCAGATCTGCGATCGCGTCGGCGACAGGGAGGTAACCGTGACCATGGATCAGCGTCGTGAAATTGTTATTGAGGTCGAGGAGCCGATTGCCGTCGACATCAATCAGATAGGCACCCTCGCCACGGGAAATATACGTCGGCAGAGGATCGCGCTCGATGGTGACACGCGTGGTTCCATCGGGAAACACGATCTGCCCTCGCTCGAAGAAATATTGCGAGCGCGATCTGAGCGCTGCGCGCCGAAATGATGGAAAATCCTGATGTAGCATGCCTTGCCCTCTCCACGTCGAGATGCGCGTTCGCATCCCGTTCACATTTTTGTTGCAACAAAAAAACATGGAGAGAGGGAAAGTGCAACATAATTATTTAGCGACGAGAGAGATTCCTTTGATCGTGGTCAGCGGTGATTTTTTTCATCTGGCGAAATCCATCACGAATGTCGTTCTCGATGGCGGCGCGGGTAGCGGCGGCATCCTTGTCAACGAGCGCCTCTATCGCGGCACGATGGTTGCGAGCACCGTGGCGGGTCTCGGAAAATTCCGGGTAGAGGCCATTAAATGACGCACCAACCCGCAGCCACAGGGTCTCGATCGTCTGCAAAAGATAGGGCATACCGCTCAAACGGTAGATCGCGAAATGGAACTCCTTATTATGCCAGAGGGCGTCAAAATAACGCTTTTCGTCTAATGCGGCCTCAATTTTTGTCTGAAGTTGCTCAAGCTCTTCGATCGTCGCTTCTCCTGCGGCCTTGACGGCCAGCGCTGCCGCCAGCCCTTCCAAGGCCAGGCGCATCTGCGTGATCTCCTCGAGATCCGACAACCTTAAGCGAGGAACGATAACGGTTTTCGGGCCGGAGTAAATGAGCGCCCCATCAATCACCAACCGGTTGATGGCATCACGAGCGGGCGTCGTGCTGACATCCAGCATTTCCGAAACCGCACGGATCGTGAGCTTATCTCCAGGGGAAAAAGCGCCCCGGATCAGTCGCTCCTTCATGTTGCCATACGCCATTTCGCCCAATCGATTGGGCTGATGTCGATGGCGTTCTTCGTCTTCCAGTGCGATTTCCATTGAAAATTTCTCCAATTTCCTTTGACAAACGTTCATTTTGTTGCAACAAAAATGAAAAGCGACGTGCTTGCAAACATTATGTGACATTAAAAGTCATACCACGTTCGCAAATTTCCGTCTTCCCAAAGTTCAATTCGGGAACCGGACCAGAAGCCAAGCGATCGGCGAGTGAGTTGCAGCGCCGGCGCAAACGACAACGTTCATAACGACAACAATATGGAGAGGGACTTTGATTGGTGAAGCACTTACGCTGCAAGGGCTTGAAAAGCGATATGACACATCGCTTGCCGTGGATGGCATTTCGCTTGCCATCCGGGCAGGTGAATTCCTGTCGATCCTTGGTCCTTCGGGCTCTGGCAAGACGACGCTACTAACGATGATTGCGGGCTTCGAGAGCCCGAGCAACGGCCAGATCATGATCGGCCGGCGCGACGTTACCTATGTGGCACCAAACAGGCGCAACATCGGTATGGTGTTCCAGCGCTATGCGCTTTTTCCGCATTTGACGGTGGCGGCCAACATTGCTTTTCCGTTGCGCATGCGCCGAATGGACAAAGATCTCATCAGCCGCAAGGTCGAGGCGGTACTGGCGCAGGTACATCTCGACGGCTATGGCGATCGATATCCCCATCAACTCTCCGGAGGTCAGCAGCAACGCGTCGCCGTCGCTCGGGCGATCGTCTTCGAGCCGCCCGTTCTCTTGATGGACGAACCACTTGGGGCCCTGGACAAGAAACTGCGGGAAGCGCTGCAATTGGAAATCAAGAGCTTGCAGCAACGCCTTGGGGCGACCGTCGTCTATGTGACGCATGATCAGGAGGAAGCACTCACAATGTCTGATCGCGTTGCGGTGGTCGCAAAAGGTCGCCTGGCTCAAGTGGGATCGCCGCTCGATCTTTACCGTTCGCCTGCCTCAGCCTTTGTCGGAGACTTCATTGGCCGCATGAACTTTCTCGACGGCGAATATCTCGGTCAAGATAACGGGAAGTACATGATACGGCCAAAAGGCGGCAATGTCGTTGCTGCGGCGGCTGCCGAAGACGCGGCAAGCCCCTTTTCCCCACGCCAAGCTGTCAGTATCGCGGTTCGCCCCGAACGGTTGTCGCTAGCCCCTCACGGTCGCGACCGCGGCGCCATTCTGACGGGCACCATAGATGCAACTGTTTTCGCCGGTTCGTTTTTCCTCTTCTTCGTACGAACCCAGAACAGCGATGACCGCCTCCTCCAGATCCAGATGCCCGTCGGAAATGTAGCGGCAGGCCTTCATCAGGGAGACTTGGTTGACGTCATCCCTGAAGCGAACGCCTTACGGCTGTTTGCAAAAGCGGAGGTCTAATCCGTGGCATCATCCTTCGCGAGACAATCAACCGGCACTTTCCGCAGTTGGATCCTCACAGGATCGAGCCAGCATTATTCGCCGCTATTGGCCATCTTGCTGATCCTGCCACTGCTCCTCCTCTTGGCGGGAGGCTTCGTCTATCCGGTGGTCAGGCTTATCGGCATCAGCCTTTCCGGGGAAGCCCCACTTGCTCCCTACCAACGTGTGTTCGACAGTCCACTTTATATTCAGGTCCTGCTCAGAACCTTCCGCATCGCAGCGATCGTAACCGTTGCCTGTTTTGCAATCGGATATCCGACCGCCTATGCGATCGCGCGCATGCGCGGCAAGTGGGTAAAGCTCGGAACGGCATGCTTGTTCATTCCGCTATGGACTTCGGTGCTTGTCCGCTCCTATGCCTGGATCGTACTGCTAGGTCGCAACGGCATCATCAACGACGGGCTGATCCAACTCGGTATTATCTCGACGCCGTTGAAAATGCTCTATACGGAGGGCGCTGTCATTCTCGCGATGACGCATGTGCTGATGCCCTTCATGATCCTGCCGATCCATTCGGCCTTGCGTTCGGTGCCGAGCGCGTATGAGCAAGCAGCACGAAATCTGGGCGCCAGCCGGATCGTCACCTTCTGGCGCGTGACCTTTCCACTCAGCCTCTCGGGCGTCTTCGCCGGCTGTGTGATCTGTTTCATTCTTGCCATCGGATTTTACATCACCCCCGCCCTTGTCGGTGGACCCGGCGCGCTGATGATGGCGACCCTGATCGGTCAACAGACGATCGTCCTTCTGGATTGGCCATTTGCGGCCGCCCTGTCAGTCATCCTGCTCACCGCGACGTTGGTGCTGGTGCTGCTCTTTCGCCGCGCGCTTTCTTTCAGCAAAGGTTTGAACAGTGTCCATTGAATCTGAATCCTTTACGCAGCGATTGGCAACACCATCGTCTGAGGTTCGCCAGTATCGTTCGGTCTGGCCATGGATGGCACGACATACATCCAATCTGATGATCGCGGCGGTGCTGTTCTTTCTCATCCTTCCGACGCTGCTGGTGATACCGTTGGCACTCAACGACGCCTCCTATATCACCTTCCCACCGCAGGGACTGACCCTACGCTGGTTCGAGGCGTATCTGTCCGATGTCGACTGGCTGCGCTCGACCATTTTCAGCCTACAGATCGCCGCACTAACCACTGTGGTAGCGACGATCATCGGGACGATGGCGGCGGTTGCTCTTGTACGTGGCAAACTACCGGGCAAGGCGCTGCTCCAGGCCCTATGCCTTGGGCCGATGATCGTGCCGGCAATCGTCTTCGGCGTGGCGCTCTATCTGGTCTTCTCACCTTTGCAACTGACCGGGAATCTGACGGGATTCGTCCTTGCCCATTCGGTGCTGGCGGTACCTTTTGTGGTCATCATCGTTTCCGCAGCGTTGGAAAGAATGGACCCGCTGCTGGAACTGGCAGCCTTGAGCTGCGGAGCGGGGCGGCTCAGAGCCTTCTTTGCCGTGACACTTCCAAATCTGGCGCCGGCCGTCGCGACCGCCGCGGTCTTTGCTTTCCTGACCTCCTTTGACGAGGCGACCGTGGCATTCTTCATCTCCGATACCGGCGGGAAGACGATTAGCCGGAAAATGTTCGAGGACATCGATTTCAACCTGACACCTGTCATTGCCGCCGTCTCGGTCATCATTGTTGCCGTCTCGCTGCTTTTGATGGGGTCCATACATCTCCTGAACAGCCGCCGGGAGCAACACTTGCGGCAAAAACGCCCGCTGTAGGCGGGATAATAAGAGGGCAACATTGATGACAATAAGAGCAGCCATCCGGCTGAGCGGCATCGCTATGCTTTGCGCAGCCATTCTTCTGGGAGAAATGCCCAATCCAGCACTTGCCAGTGAGCAGGTCGTGATCGCCACGACTGGCGGCGCCTATGATGCGGCGCTACGCAAATGGTGGTTCGAGCCGTTCACTGCTAAGACTGGTATCCAGGTCGTTTCCGTAGCGGCAACCAACGCGGAGATGCGCGCCAAGGCGACCGCGATGGTGAAAACTGGCAATGTCAGCTGGGATCTCTACCCCGATGGAGAAATCCAGGTGAGCTCAAAGGATCATCTCGCGATTTCCGAACCGCTTGACGGTTTTTGCGCCCAGTTTAAGGACCGCCAGGATCTTGTTCCCGATGCCTGCATCCCGGCCGGCGTGCGGCTGTTTTCGACGGCCACATTGATGGCCTACGATCCGCAGGCTTTCAAAGGCAACCAGCCCGTGACTTGGGCGGATATGTGGGATACTTCGAAGTTTCCGGGCGGACGCTCGTTTCCGAATTTCGATGATCCGTGGCGCGTCATGGCGGCTGCCCTTTTGGCAGATGGGGTCAAGCGCGAGAACCTGTTTCCGCTCGACGTCGATCGCGCCCTCAGGAAACTTGACGCATTGCGGCCGTCCATCTCGCTCTGGTGGAAAACCGGGGATCAGAGCGTCCAGGGGTTCCGTGAGAACGATTACAGCATCGGACAGATCTGGCTAACGAGGGCAAGCGCGCTCAAGGCAGAGGGACGTTCAATCGCCTGGTCGAACAAGGCGGCATTTCTGGTGGGCGATCGTCTCACAGTTATCAAAGGGGCGCCCAATCGGGACAATGCTCTGAAGCTCATCGCCTTCTGGTTGGATTCCCCGGACATCCAGGCCAAGGTTTGCGAGACATTGCTGTGCACGCCACCGAGCAGCGCGGCGATTATGATGATGCCGCAAGCAGTTCGCGACCAGATGCCGAGCGCCGAAGACGTGCGCGACAGTATCGTCATTCCAGATGCCAAATGGATAAACGATCATGCCTCGGAGCTATTGGAGCGGTGGAACAACTGGGTTCGCTGAAGCAGGATGACGATACCAAAACATTGTGCATGATCATGGGATGCCGCGACGTTTAGAAGATAAGCGTTCAGCGATGGTTCATTGAATGAACGCTAGACGCCTACGCACCCCGGTGCACCTCCGCGAGAGGTCCGTCTGCGAGCAGAAAGGCTCGAAGGCGGACCTCTCTTGCCTAATGAGGCCTCGTAACGATGCAGAAATTACCCCTTTTGTCGCGCGCCGCTACCTTCTTAAAGCGTCGGATCAATCCATGGGTGGATGCCGAAGGACTCCGGCGAACGGACATTTCCCAAAGATATCGGTTCCCAAAGATATCGGTGCCTTAATGCTCAGAAGTCAAACTTGACTTCTTATTTGCAATCTAAGAACATAAAGGGAACAACGGAGTTACCATTACCTGCGCAGAGCAGATCATTGAGCAGGCGCCCTCGAAATCCGAATTCGATCCAAGGGCTGAAAGATCTCTTCTGCTATCCTATCCGCTGGCATAGAATCAATATCGGACTGGCGTTGTAGTCGGATCGTACCTACAACTGGAATCATCAGAAAGGGTCCCGCTCTCCATGAAGTTCAGCCTCGATCATCTGCCGGAACGCAAACGCTTGGAATTGTCGCGAATTGTCGAGATCGTGCATGAAGAATTCGAGGATGCGCTGAAAGAAGGTACCGCCGATTTCAAGAAGAAGGGCCGCATCCTCAAGATCATTCTTTTCGGCTCCTATGCTCGTGGCGATTGGGTCGATGAAGAGAACATCGGCAAAGGCTATAAGTCCGACTACGATCTGCTGGTAATCGTCAACAATCGCAAGCTTACCAACTTCGGCTCATACTGGCGCAAGGCGGCCGACCGCTTTCCCCGCATCGTCAAGCCGCCAGTCAGCCTCAACGTGCATTCGCTTCGCGAGGTCAACACAGCACTGAAACTCGGCAATTATTTCTTCAGCGAAATCCGTCGCGACGGCATCGTTCTCTATGAACTCGACGACGAGGAACTTGCCGAACCAAAATCGCTCACGCCGGCGGAGGAATATCGCGTTAGTCAACAGCATTTTAAGAGATTTCAAAGGGCAAAAAAATTTCTCAAAGGCGTTCGATTTTACGCAAGCGAGGGCGACATGGACGAAGCAGCATTCCTGCTCCATCAAGCGATTGAACAGGCCTATTCGACCCTGCTGCTGACATTGACGAATTATAGCCCTGCCTCACACAACCTCAACCATTTAAGGACACTTGCGGAAGGTCGTGATCGGCGGCTTGCTGAGATCTGGCCACAAGATCGGCAGCGCTATACTGCCTGGTTCAACATCATCAATCACGCCTACGTGAAAGCCCGATATTCCGAGCATTTCAAGATCACCGAAGAAGCGCTTGTCTGGCTTGGCGAACGTACGGACGCACTGCAGCAATTGGTAAAAGCGATTTGTGAAGAGCATATCGAAAAGCTGCGGCAAAAGCTCTAAGCCCTGTTGTCAATCGCTTATCGGCGTTCTTTGCTCCGTCCGCCACGTCGCGATCTGTCTCCAGACACTTGGCACTTATCGGATCGTCATACGCTGCTGCTCCACTTCGGAAACTCCCCTCTATCCGCACTCTCTTCGCTTAGCGTCAGCCGATACCCGAGCGGTGGGGCGTTACCGAGAAGTACAAAGATTATCGGTTCTGCCCCACCAGTTGTGACTACAGCAAACCTAGACTAATGCAGTTTTCCACCTGGATTTACGGAGTCTTCGCTACTCGAAAGACGCGCCTCCCCAGGTTCGCCGGCACTTAGTAGGCAAAAAACCTGAAACCAGAAATGGGCGTCGGTAGCCCGCCCATCTACCTTTGCGCCTAAAGCGCACCAAGCCACAGCAAGCGTGGCACCGGGACCGTAGGCTGCCTTGGCGGCTAAAACCGCGGCTGCCATGTCCGTGCCGGACCAAATAGAGATATCATCATCCCAGGGCGACGCCTGGCGAAATTTTGATGTATTCGCAAAAGTCATAGGAAGCTCTCCCGTGAATGTCCGGCACGGGACGAAATTTGGCCGGACTTTGTTCTCACAAGTGAGTCACGACCGCGGATGCCGCATATGTCGTGTGATCCCTGGCCACTTCCTACTTTATCTCAACGTACACCAACCGTGAATCTTGGGCGAGCCAACCGAATTCGCTCGCGAGCGCCTCCTTTTTTGATGCAACAAAATTGTGATCGAACAAATATCATTTTCCCTCTTTACGTGCAATGCACATTTATGACAGGTAAATTACTGCGATTTTCGGAAGAAGCAGAAAATATCGCAATTCTTGCGGGTATTTTTTGTTGCGTCAAAATGTTCGAAGGTTATGCAGAGTCTCCGACCCTCTCATCTTCTGCGTGCTGCCGCCCACTGATCGAAAGGTTATCATCAATGAAGCCACTCATCCTCATTTGCTCCACGGATTACGAATTCTACCTTCTGCTCGCTCAGATCCTCAACATGAGAGGTTTTGAAGCTTCACTGGTGGAAGGAGCGGAGGAGGCTCTCGCTAGCATCAAATCCGATGACTTGGTGGCCGTGATAATAGACTATCATAGCGATGCCTTCCGCATCGGTGATCTCGTCAGCCAGATCAGAGAGACACTGGCCGATACAGCGCTGCCGATCGCGGTCTTCGTGAGAGCAGGCAATCAACAACTTTATCTCGAAGTGCTCAAAACCGGCGTGAGCGAAATTTTCATACGCCCGTTCAACCCAGAGCGTTTTCTATCTTATCTCTCAGATTTATCGCCAGACGACAACGCAAGATCTCGCACGGAAAAAGCTTCCGGCAATTCGCTTATTTATGCGGAAATCACGATGCAACTCGATAGAAGGCGCGTCGAGTGCAACGGCATGGATGTCCAACTCAGTCCGATCGAATTTCGCCTTCTCCAGCATTTTCTACAAAAACCAGGCTACGTTTTCAGCCGCGACGATCTCATCGAGGCTGCATGGCCGCGAGGTACCTTTGTGGAGCCCCGCACCGTCGACGTTCATGTCGGGCGCCTCCGGCGGACCATGCGAGCTGCGCTAGGTCGCGATGTTATCCGCACGGTGCGAGCTACCGGTTATGCGCTGGATGAGCGTCAGTGGGCAGATAGGGCTTCGTAGGGCACCGAGATTGCGGAGAGACTCCGTTGAGCATCAATTTGACGTTCCGCCTGTTGTGTTTCTCAAGCCTCTCGCGTTCGAAACATTGGCGTCACAGAACCTTCAAACAATATTACCGGAACGATCGTTGTTCGCGGACCCATTCCACGGCAATAAAATAGCATCGCATCCTCAGTGAGATGCGATGTGCTGCAGCAGATATCCATCTTCTGCGGTATCATTGTTCCACTACCAACAATTTGGATGTTCCCATGAGCGATGATCATCATCCGCCCACCGCTAACGCTGTGTCGCGACCCTACCGCAATACACACAGCGTGATTGTTTCCGCCGACCAAAACCTTGCTGCGGCCGAGCAGGAGGGGGTCATGGCGCTATACGTCGATCCGGATAAGGATCGCTCCGTCATGCTGCCCACGGCGCCTCGGAAGAGACAAGTGACTGACTTCGTTCGCTGCTCTTATCTCGGCCTCGACAATCATCCGCTCATCCTTGAAGGCGCAATAGACGCGGTGCAGCGATGCAAGGCGCTCCATTGGTCCTGCGCAAGAACGAGACTTAATTTCAGCCTGCTAGGCGAACTGGAAGAAGCGCTCTCTGACTTGTTTGCTGCACGGGTTATAACCTACACGACCGTCCTCGCCGCCAATATGGGAGCCCTACCGCTCCTCGCCTCCGGATACCTCACTGACAACAAAAGACCGGTGGTCGTTTTCGACCGGTTAGCCCATGCGACGATTGCGTTTCACAAGCCGGTCGTCGCCAATGAAACACCGGTCGAAACGATTGCTCATAACGACCTGAACGCACTGGAGGATATTTGCCGGCGCAACGATCGCGTAGCCTATGTATGCGATGGCGTTTATTCCATGGGCGGTAGCGCGCCGATTGCGGACCTTCTAGCACTCCAGGATCGGTACGGCCTATTTCTTTATATCGACGATGCCCATGGCATTTCCTTGTTCGGGAAGTCTGGGGAGGGCTTTGTACGATCCCAGGTCGGCGCAGCCCTTGGCGAGCGTACAATCATTGCTGCATCGCTCGGCAAAGGCTTTGGAGCATCGGGTGGCTTGCTGATGCTCGGCACTCCTCGGCAGGAGGAATTGTTCCGGCGCTTCTCGATCGCTTACGCCTTTTCCGCGTCGCTTAATTTAGCGGCAATCGGCGCTGCCATGGCGTCCCAGACGCTGCACCGCACCGATGAGCTCAAGTTGCGCCAGGATGCGCTTGCGGATCGGTTAGCTGTTTTCGACAGGATGGTTGTCAGCGAGCAAGCCGGCTCAAAGCTACCAATCCGCACCATAGAGTTCGGCGATGAAAGACAATCCATTCGTGCGGCTGCCCATATTCTCAACAAAGGTTTCTACACCTCGGCGATCTTCTTTCCCACGGTCGCAAAGGGCAAGGCTGGCTTGCGGGTCTGCCCTACCGCCAGCCACGGCATTTGGGAGATTGAGGGGTTGGGACGTGCGATCAACGAGGCGTTCGCCGAACGAGGAACAGATCCATGACTGACTCCATCAGCACCATTCTAAACGAAGCGCCGGAAATTAGCCGCAACGCCAACTTAAAGGCCACGGGATCGATATGTTGGAATATATCGCCGAAACCTACGTCACCTTACCGGATTCCGATATATGGCTTGAGCAGATTTGCGGACACGCTGCCGAGCTATGCCCTTTCATAATCCCCAACGGGCGAGAAAAATGGTTCGACTGCGCGCAAGGACACCAAATTATCAGCACTGCGGATATTATTGCTGAGAAGGCTTGCCCGCAGATTCGGGATGATAGCCGATCTGCGGCCACCGAAAGAGCCAGCAGGTTTCTGAACTTTGGCGACGGCTGCGCCATCATTCGGTCAACCAACGATGGTTTATTTGTTCGCATTTCTGCCCGGAACCTCGTCATTTTCTACGCAATTCGAACTCTTTTAGAGGGTAGCCTCTTGAAACTCGCGGCGATCTCCAACGACGCAATCGAGTGGTTTCCTGGAGGTTCTGAACCAGCTCACTTGCCGTCACGCGGTAGGGAGCATTAGTCCAGGGATATCGGTTGGAGATTGGCAATTTGATAGGTGCCATTGCGGCCCTTGATGTTGCTCGCCGCCTCGTCCCCGTCGGCGCGAACCAGCTGTATCAACTCCGTCAACACCGCCTCGCAATGTTGCTCGCTTAGCGCACTGCCCGGCCGCAGAGCAGAAGATTTGAACAACGCAGACACCCGAGCCGGTCCTGCGCAGTGAGCAGATCATCAGCAGATTAGAAGGACGGTGTTCAAAAATGCCTTACGCGAATGAAAAACACTACCGCCCAAGAAGGCCTATTGATGGCGCTGAAGAACAAAATTCATCCGAGCTTGCTTCTCATGCTGGTGCCGATCATAGTGACAACGCTGACACTCTGTATCACTAAATGGCAGTGGCAGGATTTGGCGATCGGCATGCCAGCACGAATCGCCTATTGGTTCTTGCGAGTGGGTCCTCTTCCAGATCTCGTTCTCGGACCTATAGCCTCACTTGTGACGGTTTCGGCGTTGCCGCTACATCGTCGCCGGCCGATCGCTTTTGTGAGCCTTCTTTGCTTTTTATGTGTGGCAGGCTTTTACGTCCTGAGGGAATATGGCCGTCTAGTTCCATGGGTGGAGAATGGCGTCGTCATGTGGAGCGAGGCTCTCAGTTATCTCGACGCCTTTGCGGTTGCCGGGACCATTCTCGGATTTGGTATCGTCGCGATCTCCGCGCGCATCTCGATCGTCGTTTCCGATCCGATCAAGCGCGCCAAGCACGGCATTTTCGGCGATGCCGATTGGCTGCCCATGCCGGAAGTGGCTAAGCTCTTCCCCTCGGATGGGGAGATCGTCATCGGTGAACGCTACCGCGTCGACCGTGACCACGTGCATAAGTTGCCTTTCGATCCGAACGATCACGGGACTTGGGGGCAAGGTGGCAAGGCGCCACTCATGACCTTCAATCAGAATTTCGATTCCACCCATATGTTGTTCTTTGCAGGCTCCGGCGGCTTCAAGACGACCAGCAACGTCATCCCGACGGCGCTACGCTATAGGGGGCCGCTGATCTGTCTCGATCCATCAACTGAGGTCGCGCCGATAGTTCTCGAACATCGCGCCCATGCGCTCGGTCGCGAAGTCATGGTACTCGATCCCGCCAATCCAGTCATGGGTTTCAACGTTCTTGATGGGATCGAGCGATCGACGCGTAAGGAAGAGGACATTGTTGGTATCGCCCATATGCTTTTGTCGGAGAGCCTACGCTTCGACACCTCGACTGGCTCCTATTTCCAGAACCAGGCGCACAATCTGTTAACTGGGCTTCTGGCGCATGTGATGCTATCGCCCGATTACGCCGGCCGCCGCAACCTGCGTAGCCTGCGCCTGATCGTTTCCGAGCCAGAACCGTCGGTGCTTGCCATGCTGCGCGACATCCAGGAAAATTCCGCGTCCGCCTTTATCCGCGAAACGCTCGGCGTCTTCACCAATATGACAGAGCAGACCTTCTCCGGGGTATATTCGACCGCATCCAAAGATACGCAATGGCTGTCGCTCGACAATTATGCTGCGCTCGTCTGCGGAAATGCATTCAAATCGAGCGACATCGCTTCCGGTCGGAAGGACGTCTTCCTCAATATCCCTGCATCGATCCTCCGCTCCTATCCGGGCATTGGCCGAGTGATCAGCGGCTCGCTGATCAATGCCATGGTCCGGGCAGACGGCGACTTCCGCCAGCGAGCGCTCTTCGTGCTCGACGAGGTCGATCTATTGGGTTACATGCGCATTCTTGAAGAAGCGCGCGACCGCGGACGCAAGTATGGCATCACACTGATGCTGATGTATCAATCCGTCGGCCAGCTCGAGCGTCATTTCGGAAAGGATGGAGCGACCTCCTGGATCGAAGGCTGCGCATTCACGTCCTACGCCGCGATCAAGGCGCTCGACACGGCTCGCAATGTCTCCGCTCAATGCGGAGACATGACCGTCGAAGTGCAGGGGCGTACGCGCGATATCGGTTGGAGCAAATCAAATACCGGCGGCCGCAAATCCGAAAGCGTCAGTTTCCAGCGCCGGCCGCTGATCATGCCGCACGAAATCACCCAGTCGATGCGCAAGGACGAGCAGATCATCATTGTCCAGGGCCATAGCCCAATTCGCTGCGGACGTGCGATCTATTTCCGTCGCAAGGAGATGGATGAGGCGGCAAAGGTCAATCGCTTTGCGAAGTTCTAAGCTGGGCGGCAATACTATGACGAATTCTGGCAAGCACGGAAAATTCGACAGCCGGCGCTTGAGGTTGTCTGGCAATTTGGCAGCAACTTTTGGTCACAAAGCATGATGTTTTCGATGGCATATAACAGCAGGGCAATCGCGCCAATACTCAGACCATCCGCGGTATATTTGTCGTGCGTAGTCGCACCACCTCCGCTTCTACGGTGTCGATCTCCCGGGGTACTGGCGCATGGCGGGTCTTGCGAATGTAACGATAGCTACAGGGTGCGTCGCAAAGGAGGAGCGAGACTTCGCCAACCTTGGCGCGGTGGCGCTTGCCGCGTAATCGTTCATTTCGGTGCACGTTTTGTCATTGAGAGTCGTGCCGCATGAAGCGTCCACTTAAAGGAGGAGGTCGACGCCAAGTAATTGAGGGTGAGGAAGATTTGCGAAACGGGCGTCAGCGATATGACACGGCGTCGAAAGTGCGCCTTGCCGCGGCGAGCCTTGAGCCGCGAGTGTCGGTGTCGCGACTTACGTTAGATAATGGGGTCAATGCCAATCTGCTGAGGAAATTGATCAAGCAAGTCAAGGAGGCAGGTCTTGAGCATCGGCGTTTGTCCCGGTTGCGGCCGTAGAATGCAACCTGGCGACGGCGCTGGCTACCCTGCATGGGGAAGAGCCTTTGACGAAACCGGAAAGTACGGGGCGCACTCAAGGCCGAGAAGGAAGCGCTTTTGCAGCGCATGGTCAAACTCGAGGAAGAGCGGCGCTGGCGTGAATGCATCGCTATGCGCCTCGTAGTCAAAAGTACGTTGAGCGCCTCTTCAATGAGGCCGAACAGATTGCCGGTGAGGATGATGGCGAGGGCTAAGAAGGCTATGTCATCGACCTGCCGGACACCGGCCTGCCGTCCGCGCAAAAGCCTGAAGGCAAGAAGCGCGACCGCAGACCCTTGCCGGAAAACCTTCCCCAAGAACGTGTCGAATATTAGCTTTCCGACAATCAGAAGGCCAGCCCAGGCTGCCATTGCCAGACGCATCGTACGGGTGAAGCCGTCACCGAGCAGCTTCATGTCGAGGTGAACGCCAAGGTCCTGCAGAATGTCCGGTTCAAGTATGCATGCCGGAATTGCGAACGGGCCGGCGTCAACACGCCGGTCATCATTGCCACAATGCCTGCACAGCCCTTGCCTAGCAGCATTGCCACGGCTTCGACGCCGGCCTTCGCCTCGTTCATAAATATGTCGACGGCACACCGTTCTATCGCGTGAGCCAAGTCTTCGAGGGCGCCGGTGTTCCCGTCAGCCGGGGTGCATTGGGACATTAGGTGATCGGCTCGAGCCAGATGCATCTCTCCCGCATTTATGACGCTGAAGCTGCGGCTTCGATCGCAGCCTCTCATCCATGGCGATGAGACGACGGTTCAGGTCCTAAAGCAAAAGGATAGAGAGGCCGCCGACACGTCGTATATGTAGGCCCATCGACACGACGTCGAGAGTGACGAGCCAATCGTCCTCTTCGATTATCAGCTGGGCCGCGGCCAAATCCATTCCAAGATCTTCCTTGGCGATTACTGTGGCATACTCATGAGCTACGGCTATTCCGCCTGGCGCACTCTGGAGGGGCAACACATATTGGAGGCACGGCCCATTCACGAAAGCGCTTCGTCGACGCCCTCTAGACGAGGAATAAAGATGGCGGAGCGCCGGAACAGGGGCTCAAGTTCTTTGAACAGCTCTACTGGAGAAAGGCTGGCGAAGGACGAAAAGCCGAATGATGAGGGTGAAACGCAGGTCGACTGCATTCGCGCTTTCGTCGGCAACACAGCATCCCCATCCTCAATGCCCTCAAGAAATGGCTTGATGACATCGAGCCGAAGGTCTTGCCGGACAGCAAGCTCGGCGATGCCATCTCCTATACCCTGAACCAATGGGATTATCTGACCCGTTACACCAAAGTCGGCAGAGTGCTGATTGATAACAACCTTCTTGAGCGTGATATCAGGATTTTTGCAACGGGCAGAAAATCGTGGCTCCTCAGCGTCACCATGGAAGGTGCCAGGGCCAGCGCCGTCTACAGCATCATGCTGACATGCCGGGCTTCCGGCGTCGAACCTTGGCCTACTTGCGCCATGTTCTCAGTGAATTGCAGCAGCGCGCCAAAGACGCCGACATCTCTGATCTGCCACTCTTCAATTTTCCCCAAGCCGCGGTCGCCTGATCAACTTTCCCTTCGAACTCGCGGGATGAAAATCGCCCGCGTCAATGTGCAGGGAAATGAGCGTTTACCCTGCCGCGACGGGATCGTTCGAGAATCTGTGCCCGTTCATGCTCGCAATCATGCCTTGCAATTGCAGCATCAACTGATCTTCGGGCGTGCCGGAATATGGTGCCTTCAGGAATATCGTCCCGACACGATGGCAGGCGAACTCCTCCGTCAACAGGACTTGATAAGCATATTTGCTGCTCAGCCGATCCCGCGGGTGGATCAGGATGGCCTGAAAGTGGCCCTCGGCGGCGAGATCACGCAGCCGCTCCAGAGCGATGGCTGCTATGTGGGGACCTATCCTGCAACGGTATCAGAGTTTTGGGTAGACGGGCGTTTCAAGGGGATGCTGCCCGAAAACCATATCTTTGCGTTCCGCTAACATTCGATAAAGCTCGGCATACTCCGATACCATTCGCTTCGCGGTGAACATCTGCAGATATCGGAGTCTTGCCTTGGAGCCATATTCAATGGCAGTAACCGGATCGTTTGCCAGCCGTGTCATAGCCGCCGCCAACGCCGCAGGATTGGCGGGCGGAATAACCAAGCCGGTCTCGCCATCAAGATTAACATAACTCGTGCCCGTTCCAATCTCACAAGAGATCATCGGCTTGCCGAACATGGCCGATTCCACCAACGTTAGGCCAAAGGCTTCTGAGCGTAGATGCGACGGGAAGACTACGCCGAGGCAGAGTTCGAGTAAGGCAGCCTTATCGATATCTGGCAAGGCGCCTAGGAAGAAGATGTTGCTAAGCGCTTGCTGACGAGCCGTCTCCTTGAGAGTGACCTCCATCGGGCCTTCGCCGACAATGACTACCGGCAAGCCAGAGATCCGCGACGCCTCCAACAGGATGTGCGCACCCTTATAATAGCGAAGCACACCGACGAACAGAAAGAATGTCGGCGGCAAATCGCGACGCCATCGGGTTAAGGCATCCGCGTTCGCAGCCGGGTAGCTCGTCTCGTCCAGACCGAGCGGGATGACGCTAGTTTTGGACTTGAATTGCTGGAGAATGCCACTCGATGCCAGATAGTTAGGAGATGTCGTTACGATATGGTCGACGCTCTCGAGGAAATGCTTCATCAGCGGTCGATAAAGCCGCAACAGGATCTTCTGTTTGACGACATCGGAATGATATGTGACAAGCGTAGGCTTTCCAGGGCCTATAAACGAGTGCACAACGTCCATCCAAGGCCAGGGAAAGTGATAATGGACAATATCGGCGGCTGCACTCAGATCACGAAAGCGACAGAATACGTCACGAGAAAATCCTGTCGATGCGAATTCGAAGTCAAGCCTGGCCTTATAGGCCATATGGTTCCCGAATTCACGATCCTTCGGTACCTTGCTCAGCGATAGCACATTGGATTTGATGCCGTGTTCACTACTTCCTTCGGCTAGAGCGTGAATCGTTCGCTCGATGCCGCCGAACGTATCGGGCCAATAAGTTTTGAAAAAATGTAGAACGCGCATTCGTTGTATCCATCCGAGGTGGGCCGCGGGACTTAGGATCTCACGCGTGGTAGCATAGCAGAATAGAGATCGACGAGGACAAAATCGATGACGCGGTCCTGGCACTGTTATGGTTGACGCTCCAAAACGAGCGTTGCGCCTAGTGTCGTGTCCTGCAAATAGCTTTACATAATCGTTCAACCTTTTCGAGGATTGCCTCGCTTGTGGCGGACCAGACGCCTTGCCGTTGTAGGCCTGAACGAAGGCGTTGATTTTCTCGACGAGGTCCTTGGCGACGACGAAAGAAGCGCAACCATCTTTACCATCCAACTTCCCATATCGGTCTGGCACGGTGTCATCGGCGACCCAACCTACCCCGACGCCATTCTCGACGGGTTGGTCCACAATGCCCATCGGATCGAACTGAGCGGCGATAGTCTGCGCCGAAATCTGCCGCGCAAAGCTTGACACTTCGCCTGAATGAGCTGACAACAACCAGACCCTCTAGACAGTAGGCGAGATCATCCCGAGATCAAGGGGCGAAATCATCTCGGAACGATGGGGCGGCTTGATCGGAGTCTGCATCCGATCGATCGAAATGATCTCGATGGCGTTTCCTAAGCTGACTGAGGCCATCCTTAAAGACGACTGGCGTACGCTCCCTTTTGCGGTCGAGGAAATCTACGCCCACTGCAAGCCGATGCGCTTCAATCCCTCGGCACCGGCCGACCACCCAGAGTTCGTACCCAAGCTTAAGCCCTGCAATGGCGCCGCAAACAGATCCGCCGACGTCAACCCAGTTCAGCCATGGGACGGTCGCATCGGATACGCTTTATGGTGAAGCAGGTAGGCCGCTGACGTTCCCTCAGATAAAAAGTAAGTGCAATGGAGTTGTTGTAGTGGCAAAAGGCTCCCTGCGCGGCATGAATGTCGTTGGGGCTGAAAGAAGCGTGATGGCAAACCTTGATAGAGATAGTCTGAAGGACTCAAGTAAAGATTGTAATGAACCTAAATGGACATCGGTGCGCCGGGATCTCACCAGGCGACATGATCGCTTGGTGTCGATTATAATGTGTGTCTACGGACAAATGGATCTGACAGACACCTGCCTGACATCAATATTTCGGCACGAAGCAGGGGAGGATTTCGAACTCATCATCGTTGACAACGGAAACGATTCCGAAACGAGGCGACGTCTTGAGCAATGGGCTGCGCGACATACCGAGATAAAATTGATTCACAATGCTACAAACTTAAATTTTGCCCTCGGTAACAACATTGGTTTCGCCGCATCGCGTGGGTCGCGGGTCGTATTCCTTAACAACGATACTGAGGTCTGTCCCGAGTGGTTACGGTCTCTGACACGGCCCTTGAACGATCCGAACGTGAAAGGCGTACAACCCAAGCTTATCTATCCCGATGGTTTAATTCAGGCCATCGGAATTGTGTTCTCTGATCGCACTCCGATGGGCTATCCAATTTATGCGGGCAAACCAGGAGACTATGAGCCATCACAAAAGCCAAAGCGATTCCG
The DNA here is from genome assembly GCF_009176305.1 of Martinezella dioscoreae. Lineage (GTDB taxonomy): Bacteria > Pseudomonadota > Alphaproteobacteria > Rhizobiales > Rhizobiaceae > Rhizobium > Rhizobium dioscoreae. The sequence continues at coordinate 217,606 of NZ_BLAJ01000007.1, forward strand.
CGCGTTAACGGCCGCATGTGTTGCGTTTCGCGCGAGCGATTTTGCATCCGTTGAGGGATTTGACCCGATATTTATCAACGGTCAGGAAGATGTTGACCTATGTTTGCGTCTCGGAGGGGGTGAACACTTGTTTGCCTATTCACCAGAGGTCACGATAATCCACCATGAAAGCAAAACAGTCGGCCGCCGCGATCACATTGAATACAATCGCCAGATTTTCTCCGAAAGATGGAAGAACGCCAATCTAGCAGACGACTTCATGCATTATTCCGAGGATGGAGTTGAAGTAGGCGAATATATCCCGGACTACACTCCATGGACTGACACGGGGTACGCAGTCTGGCGACCACGCGAAGTGGGCGGGCGAGAAACAGTCAGGAATTACGCTGAACTTTTGCCCACGGATACAACGATTGCCATCAAAATCGGTTGTCCAAACAGTACTCTGAAAGATCATTGGGGCGACTACCACTTTGCAGTCGCATTGGCTGCCGCATTCCTACGCAAGGGTGTGCGCGCGCGTATAGATTTCCTAGACTGCTGGCATGCCAACGCAATGCCAAATGACATCAATCTCGTCTTGCGTGGTATTTCACAGTTCTCGGCAGACGCCGATGCCGTCAACCTCATTTGGGTGATCAGTCATCCGGACAAAATCTCAACCGGCGAGCTTTTGCAATTCGACCGTATTTTCGCTGCTTCGAACATTTGGTCTCCCCATGATGATCGTTCCAGACCTGTTAAGATTGAACCTCTGCTGCAATGCACAGATACTTGCCGGTTTTACCCTAGGGAGAAGGATAGTGGCGTCGCATTCCCCCGCCTGTATGTTGCCAATTCCAGACTGGTGGAGAGAGCCGTCGTAAAACAAGCTATTGAGGGTGACATCACTCTCGACATCTTCGGTGAGATGTGGGGCGGAATCGCACCCGAACGTTGGATTAAAGGGATCAAAATCGACAATGTAGATCTTCCGCGATACTATTCAAACGCCGAAATTATACTGAATGATCACTGGGATGCCATGCGAAATGAGGGGTTTATTTCAAACCGCATCTTTGATGTACTGGCTTGTGGGGGCAACGTGGTGACCGATGACGTGAGGGGAATGCCGCCCGAACTCGCACAGTTTTGTACCATGTTTTCTTCCGCTAAGCCGATTGCGGAGGCTATCGAGGAGGCTCGTCAAACACATCGACGACATCCGGGCAGATCTTCGGCTGCTGCGCACTATATTCGTCAAAATCATAGCTTCGACGATAGAGCAGGCACCATCCTAAATGCGATGATTGAAGTGATGGCCGAAAAGCATGGCGCCGACCGTACCTAACGACGTAACAATGTTAAGCAACGACACGATTTTGATTTCTACCGAGGTCCGGCCTGTTCCGCATATGAGTCAGATAGAACTCTCGATGGAAAATCCATCAATCTCGGGTCGGGTCTCGTGCGACAGCCAAGAAACATTGGTGGCGTGGGCGTCACTGAAGGAGGTAGTCCGCCTTTCGGGCAACAAAAATCGTGCTACCATTGAACCCCGATCGCTCTGAGGGTGGTATGTTACAGGAGTCCATTTCCGCTTCACTAGCATACTTCGAAAGCGAGTATTGCGGCTCTAGCCTCATTATCAGCCCCAGGTGGCGGTCAAGATCGTCGATACCAAAACGTCGAACATGGTCACCCTGACCAAAGCGCCGCAAAGCCTCGTCTTCGGTCAATGGACCGAAATCTTCCTCATAGTGGCCGGCGATTAGGGGCAGACAGAAAATGTGATATCCATCTGGCTGAAGTGACCTCGATAGGTGAAAGAACATGTATGCGAGCGTACAAGGTATATGCTCTGCTACATGTGAATGTATTATCAAATCGTAGTGGTTTTCGGCGAGATTGGGACTGTCCTTAATGATATCGAATTTACGGACCTTCTTAGACGGGAAATTTTCAGGATTATAATCCACCGCCTCATATCCCTCGGGCGATACGCTAGAAAGATAATTCAGAAGTCCAGTTTCAGGTGCCAGATGAAGTATCTTGCTTGTTGCCGACGGCATGCGCAATTTGTCGATAATGAGCTTAATTGCGCGAGTCCTTTCTAGCGATCCGCAAAATTCGCACCTCACCGCGATGCGGCCATTCATATCGCCCCACTTGGCTGCTCCGCAAATATTACAGGTTATCGTCATGCTTTGTCGCGCCATACAACTAAATTGCCCATTCATCAAAATGCAAAGCTTGCTGAATGCTCTATCGTACTCGTTCACCAACTGATCGTTAGGAGCCTAGTTAATAGCAAGCGAATGGTCTGGCATCAAGCTGTGCAATATTTCCCGATAATAGCGATCCCACGCTGGCTGCACGAGAGTGGCATGCCTGTGGGGGTGACCGGAGAGGATCAGCTTATGCAAGTCGAGCTCAGCAATTTCAGCAATGTTTTTAGTAATGATCTGGTGCATCGCACGTTTCATATTTTCCGTGTTGGAGATGCGACCAGATCCTGGCCTGCCGACATAGTATTCGCACAGTGTCTCCGGAACAACCATCGGGGCCGTGTCTTTGGTATATCGGAGAACAAGATCCCAGTCGACGAGCCTCGCAAGCTTGGTATCGAAGATACCATATTTTTCAATGCACTCCCGACGATGGACGAAGACATTCATATCAATGAAGTTTTGATATAAAATAGACTTCCTTTCGAAAGGAAAGAAAAGGGTTGCTGACTGTTGTTCGACTTCGTCAAGAAAAAGAAGCCTAGAATAAGCCGTCTTCTGTTGGCTATTGTCCGAAAATGCTTTTACGACCGTCGACGCAAAGTTCGGTCTCCACGTATTGTCACTGTCCAGATATGCGATAAGCTCGCCAGTAGACATTTGCAGACCCACATTTCGAGCAGCACTAACGCCGCCATGCGCAGTTTTCTGGTATCGTAATTGTATCTTGTTGGTAAAGCTCGACAAAAATGCTTTGGCTACGTCTCCGGTGCCATCGGTACTTCCATCGTCTACCAAGCATAACTCTAGCTGGCCGATATCCTGCTCGACAAGTGAACTGAGCGCGCGAGTTATCACACTTGCTCGATTCCAGGCTGGCATGATTACTGATAGCAGGTGGGTCACTTCAAAGATTCACGGCAATGATACTTCCTGAACGAGAACCATAATGATACGAAAGGCACGATACAAGTCGATCGGCTGCCAAAAAATTGGCACTTGAAGAAAATTGTGATTATGGCTGCATTGAAGCTTGTGCTGGTCAGGCACGCGGAATCGAAAGGTAATATAGCTGGCTCGCTCACTGGCACGGACGCGGATGTGCTTAGCGAGGAGGGTGAACGACAAGCAATTGCATTGTCGGATTCACTAAAATCGTTTGGTGTATTCGATGCGGTTTATGTAAGTGACACCGAGCGCACAATTCAGACGGCGCGACTGGCCGGCTTTGATGCAATGTCACTTACGAGCCTCTTGAAGGAAACGAATGGCGGAGCTTGGGGCGGGCGGCCACGATCAGAATTTGACGCAGAGTTTCCGGACTTTTTCAACCCTCTCGATCTTGAAAGAGCGTATCCTCGCGGAGAAAGCCATTGCGAAATGGGAAAGCGTGTACTGACCTTCATCAGCTCGGAAGTTGCACCCAAGCACAATAAAAAAGTATTACTTTTTACGCACCTCGGGCCTATCAACATCATACTGCACAAATTGTTTAATATCGAACTAAGCCGATTTCCCCTTTTTAACTTGCGAAACTGCGCAATTGTTGATCTCGATATTTGTTTGGTAGACGGGTGCATGCTATTGAAAAAGGCGAGCTTCTGAGTTTTTCTGTCACTCTATCGTAGCATCGAGGCCAAGGCTGAAGCCGCATACTTGATATGGAGTGCGCCTTCCACTCGCAAAGCCGCATTTTCAACCAGCTTCCGCCTCGCGTCAGGATTATCGATGAACATCGTGATGGCATTTATCCATGCATCACGCTCGTTCTCGACCAGACGGCCGTGGACACCGTCGTCTATTACCGTTTCGTAAACCGGGACTCTTGAATAGACACCCGCAATGCCGGCTGCTCCGAATTCGATAAACTTGAAGGGATTTTTACAAAGATTGAACTCGTAACTTCCCTCATCCTCCTTCCCCCCCAAGGGAACCAGGCCGATATCAAAGATGCCTTTGAAAAGCGAGCGACGATAGGTCTCGAAATCAACACTTCCAAGCCATTTCCAGTCCTGTAGTCCCAGTTCATCAGGTGAAAAATCTCCATAGTACGTGAACTCGATATCAGGATATCTGTCCCTGACAGCATCAATTGATCGGAGCCAATCTTGTTTGAAATTTACGATCTTCAAAAAATCGGCGTTGACCATGCCGATACGAAGCTTCCCGTCTTCGCGTGCCACGGGAGGTGACGATGCATATCTCTCGGTATATATCCCGTTCGGCAGAAGTTGAATCTTAGAGCAAAGAGGTTTGTAAATTTCCAAGAGTCGAGGGTTTGCTACGCTTACGACATCGCTAAGCGAAAGAAATTTAAGGATGATATCGATATTCGCCTGTGTGGGCTTTGCACCGCTATAGGCCGGGTAAGCAAGCACATGATCATCAACATCGTAAAGAATGCGAGCGCCTTGCATCTTGGCTTCAAGCGCGTACTCGATGGAATCGTTGTCAATTGCCTTATTGAAGAATACCCAGTCAGGCGTGTATCTCTTTCGAAGTTCGCTCGGAAAATCGACTAAAAAATCCGCTGTTCCTGCATCGTGCAGATAGTGCAACGGCTCCAATAGTCGAGCCGATATCGATCGAGACACGTAGGTCGAGGCGACGTTTGAAGGACGGTTAGCGACCAAAACTCGGAGAACGCTCATAGCTATCGATCTTGCTCCAGCGTTTGCGTTGAACGATTCAAATAAAAACTGCTGCTGGTAGCCGCATTTGAAGCGAACCCAGTTACACTCTTGATAACTTGATGGCAAGTTTCCAACTTCCTCGCGGGCACGATATCGTCAGCCCATAGATGTTGAAAAGATTTGCAAGTTGATCTATGCGGGTTTGTTATAACTGATTTCTCAGCGGCCTTGGGGCCGAAAAGTGGTTAACGTAAATGCTTCAGCCGAAATACAAGGGCATCATCCTCGCCGGCGGCAAGGGAACACGGCTTTACCCAGCGACGATCCCAGTCAGCAAGCAGTTGCTGCCAGTGTATGACAAGCCGATGATATACTATCCGCTTAGTACGCTGATGATCGCCGGAATCACAGAGGTGTTGATCATCTCAACACCAAGTGCGTTGCCCCTCTATCAGGAATTGCTGGGATCCGGTGAAACGCTTGGTATGCGTTTCGAGTACGCGATACAAGCGGAGGCACGCGGTCTTGCCGAGGCTTTCATCATTGGAGAGCGCTTTATCGGCAGTGCGTGTGCGGCCCTCGCGCTTGGAGATAATATCTTCTATGGCACCGGCGTGGGCACGAGCGTGCGGCAAGCGAGCGAACGCAGTTCCGGTGCGACCGTTTTTGCCTATTCGGTAAGCGACCCAGAGCGTTACGGGATCGTCGAGTTTGCTGAAGATAAGATGACCCCGATCTCCATCGTCGAGAAGCCGAAGAATCCGAGAAGTCACTTCGCCGTTACCGGGCTCTACTTCTATGACAACGACGTCATCGAGATATCAAAAGGTATCAAGCCCTCTTCCCGCGGTGAGCTTGAGATCACAACGGTCAACGACGTCTATCTGCAAAACGGAAAGCTTTTCGTCGAGAAGCTCGGTCGCGGTAATGCATGGTTCGACACCGGAACCCATGATAGTCTTCTTGAATCGAGCCAATTCGTACACACGATCGAAAAACGCCAGGGCCAGAAGATCGCATGCATTGAGGAAATCGCCTGGCGCATGGGCTTCATCGATGACGAGCAGCTCGCACAACTGGCTCATCCACTTGTGTCGAGCGGCTATGGAAAGTACCTGCTGAGCCTAATTCCGCGATAGTTTCTCTATAAGCGGAATTGGACTCGTCTGCCGTCTAGTAGCTGAAATTGTGATCGACGTCAGCAAAGCGCGTGGCGGTGGCATCCTTTGGCGAAAGCAACACGCCAAGTTTGGGCCAATCAATCGCGACGTCAGGATCGTTCCATAGGAGCGACCGCTCGGACGCGGCATCCCAGTATCCCGTCTGCCGGTAGGAAACGAGGGTATCATCCTCCAGCGCCATGAAGCCATGGGCGAAGCCCTCTGGAACATAAAACATGTGATTGTCTGTGCCGGCAAGCTGGGTTCCCACCCATTTACCATAAGTCGGCGATCCCAGCCGCAGATCCACGGCAACGTCGAATATCCGCCCGTGAACGCAGCGGACTAATTTTCCCACCGCGTGAGGATTGACTTGATAGTGCAGGCCGCGAACGACTCCTTTTGAGGAGCGTGATTGATTATCCTGTACAAATTGCGGCAACCCAAGTTCCTGGAACGCGGAGGCCCGAAACGTCTCTGTAAACGAGCCGCGATCGTCTCCGAATTCCCTGTGTTCCAAGAGCAGGACATCGGGGATAGCCTGAGGAATAGCCTTGAAGTTCATTTTTTTCCTTTCCTGGAGATGGCGATCACGCTAGCAGCTTTGACGTCGGTCAAGATCCGATATAGGGACACTCCCTTGAGTACAAGGTAGTGCGGAGAGCTTTTCATGCGCAAAACAGCAATGGTCACTGGTGGAGCGGGTTTTATAGGATCAGCAGTCTGTCGATATCTCATTGGCGAAACAGATTACGATGTCGTCAATCTGGATCTGTTGACGTACGCTGGTGATCTTCGCTCGCTCGACTCCATCAAATCCAATCCGCGCTTCTCGACCATACAAGGTGACATCGGTAATAGCGAGTTGGTGGGTGAAATCCTGCAACGTCACCGCCCGTCGGTCATTCTGCATCTCGCGGCGGAGTCTCACGTTGATCGCTCTATCGACGGGGCGGCGCCATTCATCGAGACCAATATCGTCGGCACCTTCCGGCTTCTAGAGGCCGTTCGCAGCTATTGGTCGGCGCTCCCAGCGGCCGAGCAGAAGGAATTTCGCTTCCTGCATGTCTCGACAGACGAGGTGTATGGTACGTTGGGTGACGAGGGACTTTTCTCGGAAACGACGCCCTATTCGCCAAACTCGCCATATTCCGCATCGAAGGCTGCATCGGACCATCTGGTCAATGCCTGGCATCATACCTACGGCCTGCCGATTGTCATTTCGAATTGTTCAAACAATTATGGTCCGTTCCAGTTTCCGGAAAAGCTCATCCCGCGCATGATTACGACCGCGCTGGAGCATGGCTCGTTACCGATATACGGTGCCGGAAACAACGTCCGCGACTGGTTGCATGTGGACGATCATGCTTCCGCTCTGTGGCTTGTGGCGACGAAGGGACGCCTTGGTGAGAAATACAATATCGGTGGGCGCAACGAGCGCCGCAACGTCGATGTCGTTCGCACCATTTGCTCCTTGTTGGACGAGTTGGGACCTCCTGCGCCGCAAGGAGGGTATGAGAGCCTGATCACCTATGTCACCGACCGCCTCGGTCACGATCACCGCTATGCGATAGATGCAACAAAGATTGAAACCGAACTCGGCTGGAAAGCGAGATATGATTTCGACCACGGCCTGCATGCCACCATCTTGTGGTATCTTTCCAACGAGTGGTGGTGGCGCCCGCACAAGGATGCTGCCGAGGCCCTCTATAAGGCTAAAGCCAAATGACGCTCTTGATCTTAGGGAAGAATGGACAGGTTGCTACAGCCCTTGCGGAACTGGCCAAGGAACGCGGCCTCGAATGGGTTGCGTGGGGTCGGGGCGAGCTCGACCTTTCAGATCTCGACAAGACATATGCGGCGATCATGAAGTCGGGAGCGTCAGCAGTCGTAAACGCTGCGGCTTATACCGCTGTGGATAAAGCGGAGAGCGAGGCTGCCTCAGCGATGCGTCTGAACGCGGATGTCCCAGCGATCATCGCACGGGCCGCAAGGGAGCTTGATGTCCCCTTTGTTCATATCTCTACAGACTACGTCTTTTCGGGCGACAAAACGACGCCCTATACCGAAGACGATGCGATATCGCCGATCAGCACCTATGGCCTAAGCAAGGCCGAAGGCGAGAAGCGAGTGCGCGAGGTCTATTCGGCAGCCACCATCCTTCGTACTGCCTGGGTTTTTCACGAGAGTGGAAGCAACTTCGTCAAGACCATGCTTCGCCTTGGCCGGGAGCGGAAGGAACTGCGCGTCGTCGCCGATCAGCATGGCAATCCGACCTATGCGGGCGATATTGCCTTAGCGTGCTTGAAGATCGTTGAGATAGCGAAGGCTCGCTCGCGCAACGTCGCGGGCACGTTCCATTTCGCCGGTCGCGGATATACGACATGGCACGGGTTTGCCGAGGCAATCTTCGCCGAAGCGGCAGCGCACGGATGGGCAGTGCCCGACCGTGTGACGGCAATCTCGACCGCCGAATATCCGACGCCGGCAAGGCGGCCTGCCAATTCACGTTTTGATTGCAATCGGATCGCCAGCGTGCTGGAAATTGAAGCTCCGCACTGGCGCGACTCCTTAGCTCACTGCCTGCAGCGGCTGGCGGTGATCGGGGGTTGATCGCTTCTGCATCAAGGCAGGAAAGCTTAGGCCTTCTTTTGTTCCCATTTGCTTATTAGTTGGAGCTTGTGGGATAGACGACGGGATGCTTTTGATCTCGAGAAGAGGATAACTAATATGTTAGTTGAGACACAGGCGACGAGCCCGTTGAATCCGTCGTGGTCTGAATCGACTGAGTCCTTGCGGATACAGAAATCGCCGCCTGGGGTGTATAACAACATCAAATTGGCCTATTTCCTGGCTTGGTACGATGTGCGGCACCGCTATGCGCGATCGGTGATCGGCCCTTTTTGGATTACGCTACAGACGGCAATTTTCGTAGGCTGCATTGGATTTGTCTTCAGCGCTATATCGAACGTCTCCGTTCCCGACTTCTTGCCGTATTTTGCAATTAGTTTCGTTATGTGGAACTTTTTGTCCGGCGCGACCAACAATGCGACGACGACGCTACTGGGTGCGGGTGGATTCATCAAGGATCGGGGGCTGCCTGCCTATGTCTTCTATGTCCAGTGCTTTTTCCGGCATCTACTGTTTCTCGCCCACAACATCCTCGTTCCGATTATTCTTTTCATCTTTCTAGGAGGGGCTACGTTCCCCGGTCTCCTCATGGCTATTCCAGGGCTGATCATTTTCATGGCGGTGACGCTCTGCCTATCGCTCGTGGCGGGAACGCTTGCCACGCGCTATCGAGACGTGCAGCCGCTGGTGGAGTCATTTATGAACTTGGCCTTCCTTGCCTCGCCGATCATGTGGAAACCGCATGTGGTCGCGGGTCGCGACTATCTGCTGCACTATAACCCCGTCGTGCATTTGCTTGCGATCTGGCGAGAGCCATTGTTGAACGACGCGATGCCCTGGGATAGTTTCATCGTGTCGCTGGGACTCTTCGCAATTCTTGCCCTACTGAGCTGGTTTGCGCTAACGCGCCTGCGCAACGCGGCTTTCTGGATCTGAACAATGGCTACGATCACGCTTGAGAAAGTCACGCTTGACTATCCGATCTACGATCTGAACGACAAGTCTTTGAAGAGGCTTTTGTTGTCCGCCGCGGGCGGATCTACGGAGAAAACAACAGTCATCCGCGCCCTTCACGAGATCGACTTTAAGGTTAAAGCTGGGGAACGCATCGGACTGTACGGACCAAACGGTTCCGGCAAGACGACACTGCTGCGGACAATCGCGGGTATTTTTCCAATATCCGGCGGCAACATCTCCGTCACCGGTCAAATAACGCCTTTGCTCGGGCTTGCAATCGGCGCCAATATGGAAATTTCTGCCGAGGACAACATCAGGCTCTTGCTCCGCGTGGATGGTATCAAACCAACGAAAGAGCTTGTTGATTCGATCTGGGAGTTCACGGACCTAGAGGACAAAATGCGCCGCATGCCCTTGCGCACGTTCTCTTCGGGCATGCTGATGCGCGTACTTTTCTCAGTGTCGACGGCGTTCTCACCGGAGATCCTTCTTCTGGATGAATGGCTGAGCGTCGTTGATGAAACCTTTTCCAAGAAGGCCGAGCGGCGCATGGAGGATTTGGTTTCTCGTTCGAAGATCCTCATCATTGCATCCCACAACATGAAGATGCTTGAACGTGTTTGCACACGCATCGTGCGGCTAGAGCAGGGGCATATCAAATCCGATGAAGCTGTCGTGCGGGCGCAGAAGATTGATGGTGCGGAAACGCCTGCAACTGCGGTTAGCTGACCCATAATACAGAAAGAACAGCGTTGAGCACAGTGCATATTCATGCCCGGGATATCGTTTTAAACGACGCCGTCGGCAGCTTCGCGCGGCAGATCGCCATTCTAGCGGAGAAAGCAGGGCACCACGTTCGGCTTTGGGCCGAACACACAGACGTTCAAGAGCCTCACCCTGTTGAAAGCCGATCGGCATTCTGGACGGCAGTCCAGCCGCAGGATGTCATCTTTTTCAATCATTCGATCTTCGATCCTGCGCTTGAGGATATTATCGCGCTACCGAATGCTAAGATTGTTTATTTTCACAATATCACACCGCCTGATCTGATTGATCGAGTTGACGAGCGAACAATCGAAAATTGCCGGCTGGGCCTCGAACAGCGTCCACTTCTAGCTAAGTTCGATGTCATCATGGTCAATTCGGAAGCGACGGCGAAGTGTCTGCTCGAGGCGTTCGATGCGGATGCTTTAGCGCATCACAGGGACCGGATCGTCATCTGCCCGCCGCTCATCGGCGCGGACCGGTGGAATGCTGTTCAGGCCGAAGGTCTGCGAGCTGCGTCGGATAAGCAAAATCTTCTGTACGTTGGGCGCATCGTTGCACATAAGGGCGTCCTCGACATTGTCGATATCGCCGGAGAGCTAGCGGCACTGAAGATACCGATTGCACTCGATATCGTCGGGGGCCCTGCAAACGGCCCCTACGTCGATCTTGTCAAGGCGCTCGCAAATACGATCGAGGAAACCCATGGTGTGCCTGTCACCTTCCATCATGGGATATCGGATCGCCAATTGAAGGGGCTCTATGAAATGGCGACAGCCTGCATCGCGCACTCGTCTCACGAAGGGTTCTGCGTGCCCGCCCTCGATGCGCTGGCCTTTGATAAACCGATGTTCGTCACTCCCGTTCCCGCAATATTGGAAGTGTTGGGGTCTGCGGCATTGCTAATTCGGGAAGATGACAAGGCAGCAGCGGCGGCGGCGATCGCGGCTTTTCTTATAGATGGCGACCACTCTGGCCACGCCTCCTTCCGGAAGAAACGCCTTGAGGAACTGCGGACAAAGGCTGACGGCAGGCTTATCCTGACTGCTATCGAAGGTTTGGGAGCAGCCTGATGCAGATCGTCTATGCGACTTATCCCTGGGCATTCGAGACACCGGGCGGTGGCGAAATCCAGCTGCTGAAATATGAACAATATCTGCTCAAGGCCGGCGCGGATGTCGTGCGGTACGATCCCTGGCGTAGCGGCCTCGACAAGGCGGAGCTATTTCATTTTTTCTCGTGCATGGGCGGCTCCGTACATCTGTGCAACTACGTGAAGGCGCGGGGCATTCCTCTCGTCATTTCTGCCAGCCTCTGGCTGACGGAAGAAACCATGCACCTCTATCCAATCGCCGAAATCACCGCACAGCTTTCCTTGGCCGATGCAATCGTTACCAATGGCGATGTAGAAAGCGATCGTATCTCCACGATACTTGGTCTATCGCGCGAACGCTTCCAAACGGTACGCAATGCCTGCGATCCGTGGTTCGGAGAGCCGGTTGACCCTAGGCTTTTCCGCTCCGCCTACGAGATTCACGGGCCGTTTGTGCTCAATGTCGGGAATATCGAGCCACGCAAGAATCAGTTGGCTTTGATCCGCGCAGCAAAGCAGGCCGGCAAGCCATTGATACTCCTTGGTCATATCCGAGACGCAGAATATGGTGAGGCTTGTCTCGCTGAAGCAGGTCCGAATGTTCGCCATTTGGGCGCACTTGATCACGATAGTCCGTTGCTGCGGTCTGCATATGCTGCTTGCGAGGTTTTCTGTCTACCTTCAACGTTGGAAACGCCAGGCCTTGCTGCTTTGGAGGCATCGGCTGCAGGTGCACGGCTTGTGATCACAGGTGAAGGCTCCACCCGCGAGTATTTTGGGGATCATGCTCTATATGTCAACAGCGACGATGTAGAGGGGATTGCCACCGCATTGAGAAAAGCAGGAGAAACGCCGCCATCGGAGCAACTGCGGCACTATGTGAACAAGAATTTTACTTGGAATCACGCCGTCGAGCCGTTGCTAGAACTCTACCACAGGCTGGCGGCTGCGCGTTGACAGGCGAGTCTACTTGCCCTTACCAAAGCGCATTTGACGCGGAATTTCAAAGGCTGAAAGACAATGATTTTTAGCGCTCTTCGGAACGGCATTCGCGGGGCCTTGGCAACGACCATCGTCTACCCCCTCACCGAGCGCTATGAGGCTCGCGATATTCGCCGCAAAACAAGATGGATCAGAGAAGAGATAGACCGGCCGTTTTTAGAGCGACGTGCGCGTGCGGTGGCGCGCCTTGCCGAAACAGTCGCCTTTGCCGGCGCCAAGGTGCCGTATTATCGTGATCTGTTCAGTTCGATCGGCTTCGATCCGGTGAAGGTGGCTGCGGACCCCCGATATATCGAGGATTTGCCATACCTAACGAAGGATATCATTCGCGAACAGGGTCAAAGACTGATGCGCGAGGACCGGGACGGTATGCGGATTCATGTGGCCAAAACTGGTGGCTCGACAGGACCGTCCGCTCATATTTATTATGATCAGGAGGCGGCCGACTGGTCTTCGGCCATCACCCAGGAAAGCCGCCGTCGCGTCGGGAACACGCACTGGCGGAGCGAGCTGCATTTCGCCTCGAAATTTCCGGAGGTATTTCCGTGGCGGGACCGCATGCGTGAGCATGTGAAGTGCTTTGCCATGAATCGTGACAATATCTTTTTCGCAACATTCGCAAGCGAGGAACTCGAACAGATATGGCGTAAAATAAAGTCGATCCGGCCACATCTGGCGCATGCCCATCCATCTACCGCCGATCAGCTCGCAGCCCACGTCGAGGCGACCCGCGGCAAGGATAAAGGATTCCAGATCTTCGAATCTTCCGGCGAGTTGCTCGAGGCGCGGCAGCGAGAGCGCATCGAACGGGTGCTGCAATGCCAGGTGATTGATCGCTATGGCTTGGCGGAAGCCGGCGTGATCGCCTACCAGATCGATCCAAAGAGTTCCGATATGCGATTTTACGAGTTTTTCGCATGGCCGGAGTTGCGGCTGGAAGAGGAAACAGGGTTGGCGGATATCCCTGAAGGTGCCCGCAGTGGTGAGTTGGTGATAACTCCACTTTTCAACAGGATGATGCCGCTGTTGCGTTATCGCACCGGCGACAACGCCATCCTTGCGCACCAGCCGAACGGGATTGTCATTCCCCGTATGGTTGGTCGAGTTCACGACGTGATCATGTTGGGCGGCACGCCACTCCCCACCCACTTTATCCAGGACGTGCTTGATCGCGTCGGCGGCATTCGCGAATTCCAGATTCAGATGCTTCGTGGCAAACCGGTGTTTCGGCTTGTGCCAGAGGATACCGCCGACACCAATGCAATCCGGGAACGTATTGCCTCGTGGTGGTCCGACAATGTCCAAGTCGAGTTCATCACGCCAGCTGACCTAAAGCTGGTCGGCCTGCGCCAGAAATTCAGGCATTTCGTGCCAGAAGAGGCATCGGATCAATGATCACCATATTTGCAGGTAAACCCAATGATTTCACCTCCGAAATCGTCGCGGAAGCATTCCGCCGATCGGTAACCCGCGGTCTGGTAACGGTGGCATCCGAAGATCCGGTGCCGAAAGTTGGGGACGGCAATGTTTATGTCTTCATCTCGCCCCGGGTGGATCAAGCGCCCCTTGTTGCCGCAGCTTCTAGGTCAAACGCCAAGGTTCTTCTATTTGGTCACTTGCCCGACAAAGTCGCGTCCTTGGTGGGGCTGGCTGCGTCAGGCCCCGTAGCTTCCGGATGGGCCGATGCGGCGGCATGCCCGCCGACGCCAATCTACGCGACAACGCGATCATCTGCAGTGGTCAACTGGACCAAGCATCCCCTGGCGAATACATCACCATTTTTGTCGCGGCCTTTCTTGCGGTTTGACTATGCCGACGAATGGAACAATCTAGGATACGGACGGATTACGGCCGATGGCGGATCGTGGTCTATCGCGATGGCGAGTGAAGTCCTCAGCGCAACGACGCTCGCGGTCGCTTCTGCACCTGGTATTGCGGAGGATCTGCCGTTCGTCACCTTACTTGAGAACGAGACTGCGTCCATCCTGTGGTGGAATCGTCCAGTAGGCCCGGTCGACAGCGCCGAATGGGCCGTGATCGAGGCGTTCCTCGCGGATTGGCGGCACAACGACAGGCCGTGCATTCCGGTCATTGGGGAAATTCCGCACGGATATGACGCGGCAGTGACGATGCGCCTGGATTGCGATGAAGACATTGCATCGGCGCGGCCGTTGTTCGAACTCTACCGTTCTCGCGGCCTGCCGTTCTCTCTGGCGGTCAAGACTGCTCAGGAAGACAAGGAGGAGCACGTCGCGCTAATGAGGGAGGTTCTGGATGCCGGCGGCGCCGTTCTCTCGCACTCTGTGACGCACGCACCTCGCTGGGGAGGCTCAGGAGAAGCCTGCGAGATAGAAGCACGAACCTCCTCAGACTGGCTCGAACAGCGCCTGCCGGGCTTGACCGTGCGGTATGCTGTATCGCCCTTTCACCAGAACCCCGCCTATGTGCCGGAAGCGCTTAAGCGCGCGGGGCTGCAAGGTTTCGTTGGCGGTATCATCGCCAACGATCCGGAAATGCTTATGGCCAAGGGGGGAACGATACCGGGTGACGGATCAGGAATTGTGACGCACAGCCAACAGTGCATGTTGCATGGTGATTGTATTCTGAGTGAAGGGGATCCTTTGGCGATCAACAAGCAGGCATTCACGGTGGCGGTTACAGCCGGAAACCTGTTCGGCTATCTCGATCATCCATTTTCGCCGCGCTATGACTACGGGTGGGGCTCTGAGGAACATCGCCTGTCGCGGCATCGGGAGTTTATCGACCATATCGAATTGGAAATGGCGGGTCGTCCGATCCTTTGGCTCAATGAAGAGGATACCTTGGACTGGATTGCGGCCAAGATGCGCCTAACGATGCGAGAAATGAATAATGGCTTCGGACTGACGGAAGGTACCGCGGTTGAAACCGCGTCAGGTCTCGCCTTCTCGGTCCGTTGGCGCGGCGCCACCCTGGCATTGGCGGATTTTGTCAATGGCTGAAATTGGCGTGCGTCATGTCATGGTCATCGTCGGCACGCGCCCAGAGGCAGTCAAGATGGCGCCGGTTATCAAGGCTCTTTACGCGCGTCCGGAGGCTTTTCGCTGTACAGTGGTCTCAACGGGACAACATCGTGAGATGTTGCGCCAGACATTGACCAGCTTCGGGCTTTCCGTGGATGTCGATCTGGACATCATGCAGCCCAATCAAACGCTTGCCTCGTTGACAGGGGCTGCGATCGGCGCATGCGAAAAGATCTTTCAAGCTGCAAGACCGGACATCATCCTTGTGCAGGGGGACACGACGACAGTTCTTTCGGCAGCATTGGCTGCACATTACGCACAGATTCCAGTTGCTCATGTGGAAGCGGGTCTGCGGACCTATGAACGCTACAACCCATTTCCGGAGGAAATGAACCGCAAGCTCGTTACGTCGTTGGCTACCCTGCATTTTGCGCCGACAGAACGATCGGCGCGACAATTGCGGAAAGAAGGCGTCCCTTCATCCAAGGTCTTCGTTACGGGCAACACGGTCGTCGATGCGCTGGAAGAGCTTCGAGGCAGAGTGACCACCGATGATATATCGCCCGCCGTCAGGGAACTGGTAGCGCGAAGCCAGGGACGGTTCGTGCTCGTGACGTGCCACCGCCGGGAAAGCCTTGCGCATGACCTCAATGTCATTGTTGATGCGATTGCCGCGTTGGCCGACCGCTTCCCAGATCGCACATTCTTTTTTCCCGTGCACCTAAATCCAAACGTCCGCGCGCTGGTGATGCCAAGGCTCAACGGGATTGAGAATGTCGTGCTGGGGGATCCGCTGCCCTACGCAGATATTCTATTTTGTCTCTCTTCTGCGGAATTGGTGCTGACAGATTCAGGAGGTTTACAGGAAGAGGCTCCCTCATTCGGAGTGCCAGTCATCGTGTTGCGCAGGACAACCGAGAGGCCAGAGGGGGTACGCGCCGGCTTCTCTCGCCTAGTGCCGATCGCGCGGGAAAATATTGTCTCCCTGGCTAGTTCTTGGCTGCGGTCTCGCCGCAAGACAATGCTTGCTGGAAGACCCAATCCCTACGGGGGCGGCAATGCTGCAGCGCGAATCGTCGATATACTGTCGAAGGAGCCGTTACCGTGACCGGTGGCGATAAACGAATGACATTTGTCATGTTTTCGACAGCTGATTGGGCAGCACCTTACCGGACGAACAAGCAGCATATCGCCGACCGCTTGGCCAAGCGGGGCCATCAAGTCCTCTACATCGAGTCACCCGGAATTCGTGCCCCCAGAGCCAATGCGCGTGATCTGTTACGCATATGGGACCGCCTGAAGAGAGCGTTCATTCCCCCAAAGAAAGTGGACCAAACGCTCTGGGTCTATGCGCCGCTGACAATTCCGCTCGGCCATAAGAACAGATTTGTTCGAGCGTTCAATCGGTGGCTACTTGGCTCGGCGATCCGCAAATGGCTGAAACTCAACCGCGATAGTGATGATGTTATTGTCTGGACTTATCACCCCTATATTGACGGCATCATGGATGGTTTGCCGGTACGGTCCACTATTTACCACTGCGTCGACGACCTTGCCGCCATCCCTGGCGTGGACGCCGATACGTTTCGAAAAGCGGAAGTGGCGCTTCTCGAAAGAGCGGATCGTGTTTTTACGACAAGCCCTTATCTTCAGTCTCACTGTAGGGCCGTGGCCGGAGAGCGCAGTGTCTACGAGCGCAACGTCGCCGATATCGCGCATTTTGCGCAGGCGAGACATGCTGGATCCATACCTACCGAGTTGGCCAACATTAGTGGACCGAAACTTTGCTACACAGGCGTTTTGTCCGACTACAAGCTCGATTTCTCGCTCGTTGAACAATGCGCCATTGCTCGACCCGGCTGGAATTGGATCTTCATCGGAGACGAGCCAGAGGGTCAAAAGAGTCCAGCTGTTAGCCGCTTGAAAGAACTCCCGAACGTTTATTTTTTTGGGTACCGGTCCTATGACACTCTACCGAACTATTTGCGTGGGACAGATATTGCAGTTCTTCCTAATCTAACAACAGGTTACATGTCGGGCGTTTTCCCGATGAAGTTATATGAGTATATGGCGGCAGGGAGACCCATCATCTCTACAGCCATAGGCGCGCTTGCTGATATCAAGGATCAAGTTGCCATAGCGAGTGATCCGATGGATTGGATCTATAACACCGAAAAATTGTTGGCCTCACCACCTGAGGCTATCGGACTGCATGATCCCAGGCTTCTAAATTTTAGCTGGGAAGCGCGACTCGATCGAATGCTTGCGCTGATATGAAGAAAATGCCTCCGAGCCCCGTTGTCGCTTTCACTGGTACTGGTAGGGACGATGATTACCCATCGTCCCCCGGTCAGATCCGTACGTGCGGCACTACCGCATACGGCTCCTATCGACTGTTGTGACGGTAAGCCGACTGTCTGAATGCGGATGCAACAGCCGGCACGTTGGCAGGTATTTGCGGACGAGCCTTTGGAAGCGCCCCCAAGACAAGCGGTGTCGCTAGCTTCGGCGCATCAAGGCGTGTCGCCAGGCTGACCAGCCTCCTAGTGGAAACCTCGCAATCGTCGCAGCTTGTCAGGCACTAGGCCGAGTTCGTCA
>NZ_BLAJ01000008.1 GCF_009176305.1 Martinezella dioscoreae
GATTCAATGTAATCTCGGAGTGTCCACAGCTGCGCATGGTCGAATAGCGTAACAATTACAGAGATGGAAATCCCGGCCACCCGCTTGTCAACGATCAAGCAGGAGCCGGTCGAGTTTGCTGCTCGGATTCCCGAACACCAGATCCTTGAACAATGCGGAAACGATCCGCGGGCGCGAACCTGTTCTCTCATCGATCAACACCACCGAGAGCCTCTTGATCTCGATGGTGATTGTGCGTGCATCGTCACTGCGACGATACCTCCATGCATCGAGCAAATCGAAACCGTTCCGTGCGGCCCATGCCGCGACAATCTGCGCCGTCATGACGTGTCCTTCGGATGAGACGGCCACCATGTCCGCTCAAATCATCCTGCCCTATCGAAATAACTCGAACGGAGGAAAGGGATCCAGCGCCGGCTGGGCCAAGCGGTCGATTGTCGAAAACTGTTGCAGCTTGGACTCACACTTGAGGTGCGAGGTCGATCAACAGCAACCTTTGCATTGCTCACCCCCAGCATGGCCCGAACGACCACCGTGGCCGCCATCAGTTCGCGCCCATGCGAAATCCGCCACAAATCGCATGGCTCGAAATTTGCGGGCAGGCTCTGGTACCACATTCAACGGAAACGCTGTTGAAATATTGATCTTCCAGCATCTTTCCCAAGTCACCCGACCCAGGCCGCTACCGATTTGTAGGATTCTACAACTGCCACACGATTCCAATCTGTGCTGATTTCTCCGCGGAAGAAACAACGACGGAGAAGTTCATGCGAGTTGTCGCGTTCTCGACGCCCCGGACGATCCAGGAGACGCATCTCCTCCACATGCATCACAAACTCCGTGCCCGCGTGTTCTCCGGTCGCCTGGGTTGGGACGTCAAGGTAACCGCGGAATGCGAGTCCGATGACTTTGACGCTCATGGGCCAACCTACGTCCTCGCAATCTCCGCCTGTGGCCAAGTGGCCGGATGTGCAAGGCTGCTCCCGGCCCTCGGTCCGACCATGGTGACCGAGGTCTTTTCCTCGCTTCTCCCGAATGGCCGGCTAAATGCCCACCGCGCAATGATCGAAAGCTCGCGCTTTTGCGTCGACACCGCACTTAAGGAGGGAAGGGAAACGGGTTCAGTGCATGAAGCAACGCTGACCATGTTCGCGGGAATCATCGAATGGTGCATGGCGAACAACTTCTCGGAAATCGTCACGGTGACCGACGTCCGCTTCGAGCGGATCCTCGCTCGTGTCGATTGGCCGCTCCAGCGCCTCGGCCGACCCAGGAAGATCGGTGGTACCATGGCGGTAGCCGGCATCTTACCTGCCAATGAGGAGATGTTTCAGAAGCTCCGCCCTTCCAACTACCAGTCGGAATTCACCCCTAGCAACCATGCGATGTAAGGAGAAATCGGTGAACCAGCTTCGCTCTCACCCCCGGCTTGTCCGCAAACTTCAAGAAGCCCTCGGCGATCAGCTCTGCGTCGCGCTAGATGATCCGACCGTCGTCGAGATAATGCTCAATCCGGACGGAAAGCTCTACATCGAACGGCTTGGGCACGGTATCGCTCCGGCCGGCGAGATGTCGTCGGCCGCCGCCGAAATGGTGATCGGCACGGTTGCCCATGCCCTCCAGTCCGAAGTCGACGCCGAGCAACCCATCATCTCCGGAGAGCTACCGATAGGCGGTCACCGGTTCGAAGGTCTGCTGCCGCCGGTGGTCGCCAAGCCTGCCTTCACGATTCGCCGACGCGCTTCGCGTCTAATCCCGCTCAACGATTATGTGTGCTCCGGCGTTATGACACAGGACCAGGCCTTCACGATTCGAAGCGCGATCTCCTCCAGGCTGAACATCATCATTTCGGGTGGTACCGGGTCTGGCAAGACAACGCTCGCGAATGCGGTGATCGACGAGATCGTGAAATGCGCACCAGAGGATCGGCTCGTCATTCTGGAGGATACGGCCGAGATCCAATGTACGGCGGAGAACGCCGTTCTTCTTCATACCAGTGACACTGTCGACATGGCACGGCTCTTGAAGAGCACCATGCGCCTGCGTCCCGATCGGATTGTTGTCGGCGAAGTCCGCGACGGTGCCGCTCTCACCTTGCTCAAGGCATGGAACACCGGTCACCCGGGTGGAGTGGCAACCATTCACTCGAACACCGCCCTGTCGGCGCTGCGTCGTCTTGAGCAGCTCACGGCGGAAGCAAGCCAGCAGCCCATGAACGAGGTGATCGGCGAAGCCGTCGATCTCGTTATCTCCATCGAACGGACAGCGCGCGGGCGGCGCGTTCGTGACGTCATCCAGGTCGAGCGCTTCGTCAACGGCCGATATGAAATTGAATCCGACCAACTTAGCGAAGAACAGGAAGAAGCACATCATGTCGTGTAAGAACTTGAGTTTCATCGTTGCGCTGCTTGCCGCATCCTTCGCTCTTGCTAGCGTCACCCCAGCGTTCGCCAGTTCTGGCGGCAGCCTGCCCTGGGAAGGTCCGTTGCAGCAAATCCAGGAATCGATCACCGGTCCGGTCGCCGGCGCCATTGCACTGGCCGCCGTGGCCATCGCTGGCGGAATGCTGATCTTCGGCGGCGAGCTCAACGATTTCGCGCGGCGCTTGGTCTATGTCGTCCTCGTCGCCGGCATCCTGCTCGGCGCCACCAACATCGTCGGCCTGTTCGGCGCGACCGGTGCCTCGATCGGATTGCCGGACGCGCAGCTAACATCGAACGGACAACGCTTGGACGGGGAGAGGACTCATGACTGAGCCCGTATCTGGCCTGCAGCGCAACCGCATTCACCGTGCACTCTCGCGTCCGAACCTCCTGATGGGCGCCGACCGCGAACTAGTGCTGCTCACCGGTCTGGCCGCGGTCATCCTGATCTTCGTTGTGCTGACCGTCTATTCCGCGCTCTTTGGAGTCGCCGTTTGGATCGTCATCGTCGGACTTCTCAGGATGATGGCGAAGTCCGACCCATTCATGCGGCAGGTCTATATCCGGCATATCTCGTACAGACCCTACTATAAGGCGACCACGTCGCCTTGGCGCCGGTATTGAGGAGACGGCTATGGCGGCACTCAAACGCTTCCGCGCGACCGGTCCATCCTTCGCCGATCTGGTTCCCTATGCGGGCCTGGTCGACAATGGCGTTCTCCTGCTGAAGGACGGGAGCCTGATGGCCGGCTGGTACTTCGCCGGTCCGGACTCGGAAAGCGCGACCGATCTTGAACGCAACGGCCTTTCGCGGCAGATCAATGCGGTCCTCTCGCGGCTTGGAAGCGGCTGGATGATCCAGGTCGAGGCCATCCGCATTCCGACGGTCGATTATCCGTCGGAAGAGCGCTGCCATTTCCGCGATCCGGTCACGCGCGCGATCGACGCGGAGCGCCGGGCGCATTTCAAGCGGGATCAGGGGCATTTCGAGAGCAAGCACGCCCTCATTCTCACCTACCGGCCGCTTGAGTCCCGGAAGACCGCCCTCAGCAAATATATCTATTCGGATGAAGAGAGTCGGAAGAAGTCTTACGCGGACACGGTGCTCCTTGTTTTCAAGAATGCCATCCGTGAAATCGAGCAGTATCTCGCGAACACATTGTCGATCAGGCGAATGGAAACCCGTGAGACGATCGAGAAGGGAAGGGAAAGGATCGCCCGCTATGACGACCTGCTGCAGTTCGTGCGATTCTGCATCACGGGCGAGAACCATCCGATCAGGCTTCCGGATATTCCCATGTACGTCGACTGGATCGCGACGGCCGAGCTTGAGCATGGCCTGACGCCAAAGGTCGAAAGCCGCTTCCTAGGCGTTGTCGCGATCGATGGTCTGCCGGCGGAGAGCTGGCCAGGCATTCTCAATAGCCTCGACTTGATGCCGCTGACCTATCGATGGTCATCCCGCTTCATTTTTCTCGATGCGGAGGAGTCGCGGCAAAAGCTGGAGCGCACGCGCAAGAAATGGCAGCAGAAAGTCCGGCCATTCTTCGACCAGATATTCCAAACACAAAGCCGGTCGATGGATCAGGATGCGATGGCCATGGTGGCCGAGACCGAGGATGCCATCGCACAGGCCTCATCGCAGCTGGTTGCCTATGGCTATTACACGCCGGTCATCGTGCTGTTCGACAGCGACCGCGAGGCACTGCAGGAAAAGGCTGAGGCGATCCGCCGGCTGATCCAGGCCGAAGGTTTTGGCGCTCGGATAGAGACGCTCAATGCGACGGACGCGTTTCTTGGCAGTCTGCCAGGCAATTGGTATTGCAATATCCGCGAACCACTGATCAACACCAGCAATCTCGCGGACCTCATCCCGCTCAACTCGGTGTGGTCGGGAAGCCCGATCGCCCCCTGCCCCTTCTACCCACCGAATTCGCCGCCCTTGATGCAGGTCGCGAGCGGATCCACCCCGTTCCGGCTCAACCTGCACGTCGATGATGTTGGCCACACGCTGATCTTCGGGCCGACGGGATCGGGTAAATCGACACTTCTGGCGCTGATCGCCGCGCAGTTCCGCCGATACGGCCAAGCTCAGATTTTCGCGTTCGACAAAGGAAGCGCGCTTTTGCCGCTGACGCTCGCGGCCGGCGGCGATCACTATGAGATCGGCGATGACGCCGAAGGGAAGGACCGGGCGCTGGCCTTCTGCCCCCTATCCGAACTCGGAAGCGACGCCGACCGTGCGTGGGCGACGGAATGGGTCGAGATGCTGGTCGGCCTCCAGGGTGTCACCATCACGCCCGATCATCGTAATGCCATTTCCCGTCAGATCGGACTGATGGCGAGTGCTTCTGGGCGATCGCTTTCGGATTTCGCCAGCGGCGTGCAGCTGCGCGAGATAAAGGACGCACTGCATCACTACACCGTCGATGGGCCCATGGGGCAGCTCCTGGATGCCGAGGAAGACGGGCTGACCCTTGGCGCCTTCCAGACCTTCGAGATCGAGCAGCTCATGAGCATGGGCGAGCGCAACCTCGTCCCGGTTCTGATCTACCTGTTCCACCGGATCGAGAAGCGCCTGGACGGGTCTCCCAGTCTGATCGTGCTCGACGAGGCCTGGCTGATGCTCGGTCATCCCGTGTTCCGCGACAAGATCCGCGAATGGCTGAAGGTACTGCGCAAGGCCAATTGCGCGGTGGTGCTCGCGACCCAATCCATCTCGGACGCCGAGCGGTCCGGGATTATCGACGTCCTGAAGGAGTCGTGCCCGACCAAGATTTGCCTTCCCAATGGTTCCGCTCGACAGCCGGGCACGCGGGAGTTCTATGAGCGAATGGGCTTTAACGAGCGGCAGATCGACATTGTCTCCACCGCGATCCCCAAGCGCGAATATTACGTGGCGACGCCTGAAGGCCGACGCCTCTTCGACATGTCGCTCGGACCGGTCGCCCTTAGCTTCGTCGGCGCTTCCGGCAAGGAAGACTTGAAGCGCATCCGCGCGCTGAAATCCGAACATGGCCATGACTGGCCGATCCACTGGCTTGAATCGAGAGGAGTTCACGATGCCACATCGCTACTCAAGTTCGAATAGATGGTTCGCCTGCCTGGCGGCCGCGGCCCTGACGATCGGAACCGCGCCTTTAGCTCGAGCGGGGACCGCCACCGGTGCCGCGACGGAGTGGACGCAGCTCGCCAACAACGCGCAATTGGTGGACCTGCTCAAGAGCTCGGGCATCCAGGTCGACAACCAGCTGACGCAGATCAGCCAGCTTGCGGATCAGATCGAAAACCAGCTCAAGATCTACCAGAACATGCTGCAAAACACGGCTCGGCTCCCCGATCATATCTGGGGACAAGTTGAAAGCGATCTCAATCAGCTGCGCGGTATCGTCAACCAAGGTCAGGGCATCGCCTTTTCGATGGGCAATGCCGACGATGTTCTTCAGCAGCGTTTTCAGAGTTATGCCGATCTCAAAACCAACCTGCCGGACAACGCGACGTTCTCCTCGACCTACCAGTCCTGGTCAAACACCAACCGCGACACCATCGCCAGCTCCCTGAAGGCGGCGAGCCTGACGGCCAGCCAATTCGACAGCGAGGAGGAGACGATGTCGTCCTTGAGATCGTTGTCGGAGACGGCCGATGGGCAGATGAAGGCCTTACAGGTGGGCCACGAAATCGCCGCCCAGCAAGTCGCGCAGATGCAGAAGCTTCGCGGTCTCGTCTCACAGCAAATGACGATGATGGGAACTTGGCTCCAGACCGAGCAGACCGACAAGGATTTGGCCCAGGCGCGACGCGAAAAGTTCTTCGACGCCGAGGTCAAGAGCATTCCCGAAGGTCAAAAAATGGAGCCTCGCTGGTGAGCCGCGCTGCCCTCGTTGCCCTGTTGCTCGCCGTCACCGCCGCGAGCCTGTTGATCGCTGGTTTCCGGGGCGGAGCCAAACCTGTTCTCAGCGAGGAGCAGCGTGCTCTTCGGGAGAAATTCTTCGGCTCCGGCGGGGAGCCGCCACCGATTAAGGACGGACAGGAGATGCGCCCAAGATGGTGAAGAGCAATTTTGAGCGCCCGTTCCTGATCGCAGGACTTGCCTGCCTCGCCTGCGCCGCCCCCGCGTTAGCGCAGGAAGGACAGGTTCTCACCGAGCTGGAAAACCAAGTATCGGCCGCGGCGAAGGGATGGGAGACAACTATCATGGACGCGGCGAAATCGCTGTTCTGGATCCTCGCGACGATCGAAGTCGGTATCGCGGCGGTCTGGCTCGCCGTCCAGGCCGCGTCGCTGGATAGTTGGTTCGCCGAACTCGTACGGCGGATCATGTTCATCGGGTTCTTTGCGTTCGTCCTCACGCAAGGGCCGACGTTTGCACGCGCGGTGATCGACAGCCTGTTTCAGATCGGCTCGGGCGGTGGCTCAGCCTCGCCCGCCGAAATATTCGACGCCGGTATCCGGGTCGCCTCGCAAATGTCACAACAGGCGAAATTCGGGGTTTTCGAGGACAATGCCCTGGCGATCGCGGCCATACTAGCGATGGGCGTCGTCGTCATTTGCTTTTCGCTTGTCGCGGCGATCTTCGTATCGGTGATGGTCGAGATGTATGTTGGTCTGCTGGCCGGCATGATCATGCTAGGGCTGGGCGGCTCATCCTACACGAAAGACTTCGCCATCCGTTACCTCATATACGCCTTCGGCGTCGGCATGAAGCTGATGGCGCTGGTGATGATCGCGAAGATCGGATCGCAGGTCCTCTTGGGTCTGGCGAATGCTCCGACCGCATCCTCCGATCGATTTGTCACCACTTTGTCGATCGCCGGCATTTCCGTCGTGGTCTTCATTATCGCCATGTATGTACCGAGCATCCTTCAGGGTGTTGTCCAGGGAGCCTCCGTCAGCGGCGGTATGGAGACGATCCGCCATGGTGGACAGGCGGCATCCTTCGCCACCGGCGCCGGGTTCCTCGCCGCTGGCGCGGCTGGCGCGGGCTTCGCGGCGGCCCAGGCCGCACGAGCCGCGGGCTCTTCCGTCGCTGGCGCCGCTCTTCGCGGTATCGGTGTGGGCTTCGGTTCGGGCGCGCAAGCAGCCGGCTCAGCCGCCAAGGAAAAGGCGATCGGCTCCCCCGGCGCCTATGCCGGCTCCATTCTCGGACTTGCGAATGCGAAGCTCGATGAACAGCGTGGCGGTCACGGCGCGCCAAAGCCGCCCCCGGAACGCAACGACAGATCATAAATCACAAGGGAAGAACAAATGGCAGCGAACCGCGCACCTGATAATCCGTATCTCGCCGCACGTCTTGAATGGAACGAACGCTATGGCTCCTATGTGAAAGCCGCCGCCGCTTGGCGGATCGTCGGCATCCTTGGCCTGGCAATGGCCGTGATCGGGTTCGGCTACGCGATGTATCTGAGTACCCAAGTGAAGCTTGTCCCCTATATCGTCGAGGTCGACAAGCTTGGAACCGCGGTAACAGCCGGCTTCCCCGAACAAATCGAGTATGCCGATGCGCGGGTGGTACGCTCGACGCTCGGCAACTTCGTCACGAGCTTCCGTTCTATCACGCCCGACGCCGTGGTACAGAAGCAATATATCGACCGCACCTACGCTCTGCTGCGCACCTCCGATCCGTCGACCGAGAAGATCAACACTTGGTTCCGCGGCAATTCACCCTTCGAGAGGGCGAGATCCTCGACGGTCGCGATCGAGGTCAACAACATCGTGGCGCTTTCGAAGCAGACCTATCAAATCGACTGGACGGAATACGAGCGGGACCGGAAGGGCAAGGAAACCGGGACCCGTCGCTTTCGTGGCATCGCCACGGTCGCGCTTACCGCGCCGCAGGATGAGGCGACGATCCGCCTCAATCCCATCGGCCTCTATGTCCGGGATTTCGACTGGACGGCTCAGCTTTAAGGATAGGGATATCTCAATGCGAAAAAGAGGATTGATCGCGGCCGCCGGCTGCATGGCCGGACTCGCCTTTGTGGCGTGCGCGCAGGCGCAAAGCATGACCACGAATGAAGTGAGGGGAACGAATATTTCCCGGAAGTGGCGTGGGGCACCTGGCCTGGTCACGACAGGACCGGATGGCAAGATCATCTTCCTGTTCGGCGAGACCCAGCCCTCGGTCGTCTGTTCGCCGCTGCAGGTCTGCGATATCGAGCTGCAGGGTGGTGAGATCGTCCGTGACGTGCTGGTGGGCGACACGGTGCGCTGGAAGGTGGAACCCGCGACATCGGGGGCCACCGGAGGCCAGGCGATCCACCTGATCGTCAAGCCTTCCGAATCTGGTCTTGTGACCTCGATGGTGGTCACGACATCGCGACGCACCTACCATATTCAGCTCAAGTCTCACCCCAGCCAATACATGGCGCGTGTCGGCTTCGAATATCCGGAAGATGTTTCGACCAAGCTCGCGGATATCAATGCCCGTCTCGAAACAGGCGGCATTCCCGGCACGACGCCGGATAAGCTGAACTTCTCCTATTCCGTGAGCGGCAGCGCGCCCTGGAGGCCAAAGCGGGTCTATTCGGACGGTGTGAAGACCTACATCCAGTTCCCGAAGTCGATCTCGGATCAGGACGCACCGGTACTGTTCGTCGTTTCCGGCGGCCAAAATCGCATCGTGAACTATCGGATGAAGAATAACATGATGACCGTCGACTATGCCATCGACAAGGCGATCCTCGTTTCCGGCGTCGGTTGGCGACAGCAGAAGATCACTATCCGGCGGGGAGGATGATCGATGGGCAAGCTTTTCGGATTCCTGCTCGTGGTCGTGCTACTTTCCGGTTGCCAAACGGCGGATGACGCGCTGACCACGAGCTCAACTCCCGTCGCCGTCACCGGACCCGCCGCAAGCGCCATTGCCGGTGACATGGCGAGCCGGCTTGCCGAGCAGATCGGTCCGGCCGGTGTGGCGACGATCAAGATGGAGAACGACACCTCGGAGTTCGCGACCGCCCTCGAGGCGGCCCTGAAGGGGTGGGGCTACACGGTCGTCACGGACGGCAAGGTTGCGAAGGACGTCAAGCCGGTTGAGCTTGCCTATGCAATCGAGCGGTTCGATGGACAGGTTTTCGCGCGCCTGTCGACGCCTTCGATCGCTCTTGGCCGTGCTTATACGCCGACGGGATCCGGCGCCGCGCCGGCCAGTCCGCTTTCGATCATGCGGCGCAACTGAGGGAGATCGAAATGGGCCAATCGCTCCAGCTTGGCACGTCACGCCAAGCCGACGATCAGACCGGCATGCGCCGGCTCAACCGCCTGCCGATCATCGTCGCCATCATCGTCATCACGTTGTTCGTGGGAATCGTCGTCATCGGTCTGTCGCTGCGCGGTCTTTCCTTCCAACGTGGCGACATCGTGGAGGCGTCTAACAGCCCCGCGACCAATTTCGGCGACCAGCTCAAGAGAGGTGTAACCGATGGCATTATCGGTGAGCCGGAAAAGCAGGAGTCGTTTCAACCAACTCCCGTGATCGTGGAAAAAACGGAGAAGCACGAACCACTCGTCGAACGTCAGCCACCGGAGCGGCAAGATCGTCGACAAAGGCTGGAGTCGGAAGAGGAGTGGAAGGCGCGGTTGAAGCGGGAGCAGGACGAGCAATATATCCGTGAAGCACAGCGCCAACGGATGGCGCGCCTTCAGGCCCGCGCCACCGCGCTCGATTCACCGCTTAAAGTCGACATCTCGGATGTCGAGAAGGCGGCGAGTTCCACCAATGAGCCTGGTCGCCAGGCGCCGAATGCCGCCGCGAACAATGCTTCGGACCTCTACGCCACCGCCATGAAATCCGGGCTTATCGGCCAAAACGTCGACCAGAACGGCCAGGCGTCGAAGGAGGATTTCTTCAACCAGGACATCAAGGATCTCGGCTACCTGCCGAACCAGGTCGTGCCGCGGATGTCGCCTTATGAACTGAAGCGCGGCTCGGTCATTCCCGCGACCTTGATCACCGGCCTCAACTCCGACCTGCCTGGGCGCGTGACCGCGCAGGTCAGCCAGAACGTCTATGACAGCGCGACGGGCTATCGCCTCCTCATCCCGCAGGGCGCCAAGCTGTTTGGTCGATATGACTCGAAAGTTTCCTTTGGTCAGGAACGGGTACTAGTCGTCTGGACGGATCTTATATTCCCAAACGGGTCTACCTTGCGGATCGGCGGCATGGCAGGCACCGACGCCGAGGGATATGGGGGCTTCCGGGACAAGGTAGACCGCCATCTCTGGAGGACATTCGGTTCAGCGGCGCTGGTGGCGATTATCGGGACTGGGATCGACATGTCGATGCCGGAAAGCTCAACGCTTGCGACGCAGGACACGGCGTCGGATGCCGCGCGACGAAATTTCGCCGAGAGCTTCGGCCGGGTCGCGGAACAGACGATCTCGAAGAGCCTCAATGTTCAGCCGACGATCCAAATCCGGCCGGGCTACAAATTCAACGTCCTGGTGGACCAGGACATAATCTTCCCGGCCCCCTATCAGGGATAGGAGAAGCTTCGACGGAGCGTCAAGCGGAACATCAATGATTTCGGTGGATCCGTCTCGTTCCTACGTCGCTGAATTTTCCGTAGAAGGTGCCGATGCCAAACGAGGTCCTGCGAGTCCCGATTCCTTCAGCTGCCGTCCGATCCATTTTCCCTGGCGGCCAGCAGGCATATCCCGCGGGCAACATCCAATGATCGTTCGAAGGCCGGCAGAGGTAGAAACTCGAAGCGAGAATGAAAGTTGTGCGCGCCGGTGAAGAAGTTCGGAGTCGGTGTTCCTCGAGCGGAAAGCACGGCGCCATCGGTGCCGCCGCGCATTGGCAGGAGCTTCGCTTCGATCCCGAGCTCGGCGAGAACCTCGAAAAGCAGCTCAGCGGCGCGGTTATCATCGCAAAGGCTGCTGGCGATATTTTGGTAGGTATCGGCCAGCTGGCAGCGAACATCGCCAGTCGGATATCGCGAGTTGACCAAATCCGCTATCTCCAAGATCCGACGTTTGCGTTCATTGAATCCGATCTCATCGAAGTCCCGGATCAGGGCGATCAACGTCGCCTGGCTGTCATTTGCGATCAGATCCTTGAACCAGAAAAAACCCTCCCGATCCTGAGTGCATTCCGGTGCATCGCCACGGTCGAAGTGGCCGATGAAGTCTATGGCCATTAGCAGGGGATTGACGAGGGTGCCCTTCGCCGACATGGGATGAGCGCTGACACCCGTGAAGACGATTTCACAAGATGCGGCGTTGAAGGTCTCAAGGACTACTTCGCCTAGCTCGCAGCAATCGATCGTATAGGCGAAATCGCAAGGGAAGCGGGAGAGATCGAGCGCCTTGGATCCCCGCAGCCCGATTTCCTCGTCTGGTACGAAGGCAACGAAGATGTCTCCGTGCTCGCCTTTTGCATCGAGCCGGGCAAGGAGTGTCATGATGACCGCGATCGCCGCCTTGTTATCCGCGCCCAGGACGCTGGTGCCGTCGCCGAAGATGATCTCCTCGCCTGCCCAACGGAGAATTTCCGGATGTTCGTCGACGCGCAGCCAAATGTCCTCGCGAGGATTGAGGCAAAGATCCGCTCCCTCGAAGCGAAGAACCCGCGGTCGGACGATCGGCGAGAGACCGACGTCGACTGTATCAAGATGGGCTATGAAGCCAACTTTTGGAGCCTTCGGTCTGCTCCCGCGCTTCACCGCCGTCACGATCGCATGCTCGTCGACCTGGACATCATCGAGCCCGAGCGTACGCAACTCCTCTGCCAGCAAGACGGCGAGCTCGAGTTGTCCGGGTGATGATGGCAGCGATTGGGAACGGCCGTCGCTCTGGCTCTCGATCGCGGCATAACGAAAAAATCGACTGACGAGCTCGTCTCGAACTTGCATGTTTTTCATCCCATCCAGGCTGGCCCAAGGAGGTGCCGTCGAAATCCTCGGCATTCTCATTCGTGGCACGGCCGATCGCTGCATTTGGGCATGGCGTCAGATAGCGAAGCGATCGCGCATGACCTCCGACCCTGATGTCCTCGGCTCGAGCCGCACGACGCCAATATCGCCCTCGATCACGATATCGACGCCAAGGCTGGCCGATTGTTGGGAAAACCGCCGCAAGATTCTCTCGGCGCTTTTCGCCGTTGCCAGATGTGGCACCAGCCGACGCTCCAGCAGTCGGTCCTTCAGTCCCTCGTCGCCGCCGATGATGACGGGATGAAGCGTTATGGCGGTAAGATTGTTGTCACCGTCGAAAGAGCACAAGCTGATCACGCTCTCCCAGACCTCGGGTGCCGTCCAAGTCGATTTTTCCGAACGAACATGGAAGATGAAATTGCCAAGACTGTAGAAGATCGGCTTGGCCCGATAGATCTCCAGGGGCTGGAGAACCGGCGCGCCGTGGCTGACGAACATGGCGGCTCCCGCGTCGATGCATTGCCGGGCGACGCCGCCGACCCATTCGGGAACCTGGTACCAGTCCGAGGCCCAGTGATGATGGTGCAGATAGGCGACCACCAAGGAGCCGTCGGCCGCGGCGGAGCCGATCGCCGCGAGATTTCTTGCCATGTCGCGCTCATCGATCGTCACGCCGCGGCCGAACCCGTTGGATCGCGTGAACACGGCGCGACCGATACCGATCTCGCGATCTGGAGAAAGACGCCGTGGATCGTCCGGCTGGCTGTCATTGGCAAGGTCGATCGGCGTGTAGCCGACCCTATCCCGGATGACGCCGATCCGTCGGAACGACTCTTCGTCCACCTCGATCACCTGTGACAGTCCGAGCCGGTTCACGCCGGGGCGCTCGGGACGGCCGTTGTCCGCATCCGCCGCATACATGAAATCCGGACCCGGACCGCCATCCATCGCGATGATCGCGACACGCCGGCCCTTGATTGTCCCGACACCCGCACGCGAGGCCTCCTGACCGTTGCGACCAAGACCGGCATGGAGGAAGCCTCGCTTCTCCACCTCTTCCAGCGTCGACAACACGCCCGGCGGGCCAAGATCGAAGGCATGATTGTTCGAGAGCGAAAGCGCGCCGAACCCCATGGATCGGAGAGCGTCCAGGACGGCTGGTTTGCTGCATCCGAAGAACGAACCCTTTAGCGGCCAACCGCCGTGATTACCAAGGATCGTCCCCTCGAAATTGGTGAACGAGAGATCGGCCTGATGAAGTAGCGAGCGAACCTGCCCGAAGGCTGCAGCGCTTATATCGTGGATGTCGTGCTTTATGAGCGATTGGCCTGTGACGGCCAACGTGAAGCTGTTGTTCATGTGTCACCTTTTATCGCGGCGAATGCCGCCAATTTCCAAAAACCAATATTGAAGCGCGCACCGGCGCTCAGCCGTTGCAACAATCGAGGCTCAGGCCATGAAGCGGTGAGGCCGCGCGCTGATGAGCGTTTGCGTGTAGGGATTGCGGGAACGCGAGAAGACGGCATCGCAAGGGCCGGCATCCTCCACTTGGCCATTCCTGAAGATGTAAAGGGAATCGCAGAGCTGCTGCACGACGGCCAGATCATGGGAGATAAAGATCATGGTGATGTCCCGCTCGGTGATGGTGTCCTTCAGCAACGTCACGATCTCCGCCTGCACGGAGACGTCGAGAGCCGATGTCGGTTCGTCCGCCACGATAATTTGCGGCTGAGCCAGCAGGGCTCGCGCTATGCAGGCGCGTTGCTTCTGGCCGCCTGAAAGCTGGTGCGGATATCGGCCGAGCAGGCTTCGGGCGAGGCCGAGGCGATCCATCATCCTCACGAGATCGTCGGGCTCGCCTTCGTGACGCGAAACTCCGCCAAATCGGATGCTTTCGCGCAGCGTCTCCTCGATCGTCATCCTGGGATTGAGCGACATGGCCGGGTCCTGAAAGATCATCTGCACGCGGCCGAGAAGACCGCCTCGCCGGCCATTCCTCGACGGGTCATACTCCCTTCCGTCGATGATGATCCTGCCTATTTGTGCCGTGTCGAGGCCAGCGACGATACGGCCAAGCGTCGTCTTGCCGCTCCCGCTCTCGCCGACGATGCCGGTGATCGTGCCGCGCCGCAGTTGGACATTGACGTCACGCAGCGCGAACTTCGGGCCGTTCCGGCCAAGGCGCCACGCCAGGCCCGGCGGCGGGAAGGTTTTGGAAAGACCTTCAACCACGAGAAACATGTCTCGCTCGTTATCGTTCTCGACGGAAACAATCCCACCCGTGTCATTATCAGTCTTCACAGCCGTCACGGCGATCCGCAGCCGCGGGACGGCCGCGAGCAGGTTCCGCGTATAGTCATTTCGCGGCACGTCCAGGATAGCCGTGGTACGATCCTGCTCGACCACTTGGCCCTTTCTCATGACAAGGACTCGGTCGGTGATCTCGGAAACCACGCCCATGTCATGCGTGACGAGGACGACCGAGACGCCGGTTTCATCGACGAGGGTTCGAAGCAATCCGAGAATCTGCTTCTGGACGGTGGCATCCAGCGCCGATGTCGGCTCGTCGGCGATGATGATGTCCGGAGAGCCGGCAAGCGCGATGGCGATGACAATCCGCTGTCTTTGGCCACCCGAAAACTGATGCGGGTAATCGCCATATCGCCACTCCGGGTCGGGAATTCCAACTCGGCCCAGCAGATCGATCGCACGCGCGCGGGCCTGGCGCCGAAAAAGGGAGGGGTCGATCGCCAGGATCGTCTCCTGGATCTGCGTCCCGACGCTCATTAGCGGATCGAGCGAGGATGTATGATCCTGAAAAATAGCCGATATCCGCCGCCCGCGAATGGCATCTCGCTCACTCATTGTCATGGCGTCGATGGACTTGCCATCGAATTCGATCGTTCCGGTCGATTGCTGGAATTCCGGTGCGAGCAGGCCGAGCACGGCATTACCCAGCGTGGATTTTCCCGCTCCCGACTCGCCGATAATGCCGAGGATCTCGCCACGATCGAGTTCGAAGCTCACATCGGTCAGGATTGTGACCGGCCCGGACGCCGAGCGGTAACGAAGGCCAAAATTGCGCACCCGAAGCAGGGGAGTCTTCATGTTTTCTTCGCTCATGCCGCGCGGCTCCTCGGGTCAAGACGGCGGCGAATATCCTCGCCGACCAGATTAATGCTGGCGATCAGCCCGAATAGGGCGAGGCCGGGGAAAAGGCTGATCCAGTACTGGCCGGTCAGGAGATACTGAAAGCCGTTCGCGACGGTGGAACCCAGGGATGGCTTGTCGAGCGGAACTCCAAGGCCCAGAAAGGACAAGGTCGCCTCGAGCGCCACGGCGTGACCGATCTCGATCGGTATCAGGGTCACGGCAGGCGCGATGCTGTTCGGTAGCAGGTGGCGAAAGATGATCCGCGAGGTCGGCATCCGCAGCAAGCGCGCGGCATCCATGTAAGGCTTGCCCGCCTCGCTCAAGGCGATGCCGCGCGCCAGCCGCGCATAGGTCGCCCACTGGGCGATGATTAGGGCCAGGATGATCCGGTCCATTCCAGGCCCAAGTGTGACGATGGCGATCAGGGCGATGAGGATCGTCGGAAGGCTGAGTTGCAGGTCGACCAGCCGCATGATCGCGATATCCACCCACTTGCCGAAAAAGGCAGCACAGACGCCAGCGGTAAGCCCGATCAATGCGGCGATGGCGGCGCTGGTGACCGATACGACGAGGCTGATGCGCAACCCGTAGAGGATGCAGCTGACGATATCCCTGCCGAGCCCATCAGTCCCGAGCAGGTAAAGATAGCCGCCACTGCCGCCTGTGCCCGGGGGAGAGGACGCCTCCCAGCCGTAGATCTGCAGCGGATCATAAGGGTTTTGTGGTGCGATCGCCGGTGCGGCGACCGCGACGAGGATATAGACAGCGAGCACGATGTTGGCGGCGGTCAGGACTTGAAGACGCGGACGCCTCTTCAGCGTGTTTAGGATTTCAGTTCTCACGATGGATCACCTTATGAAGACAAGCGCACGCGCGGGTCGAGCACGGCCTGGAACAGGTCGACAAGGGCGTTCAGAACGACGAAGGCGACGGCGATGAAGGTCAGGGTGGCCATCACGACCGGCCGGTCGAGGAGCTGGATGGAATCAATCAGCAGCTTGCCGACGCCCGGCCACGCGAAGATGGATTCCACCACCACCGCGAAGGCGAGCATGCCGCCGAACTGCAGGCCGATGATGGTCACGATCGGCACGCTGATGTTGGGAAGCGTGTGGCGAAACAGTATCCGTCGCGGGGAAAGGCCCTTGGCGCGACAGAACCGGGTGAAGTCCAGGTTTTCGACTTCGATCGTGCCTGCTCGCGACAGCCTGGCGATCAGCGCGATATTCGGGATGGCGAGCGCCAGGGCGGGGAGGGCGAGATGCCACAGGCCGTTCGCGGTGAACACGCTCCAGTCCTCGCCGAGGACGACCACGGTCGAACCCCGGCCGCCGGAGGGGAACCAGCCCGTCAGGATGGCGCCGACTAGGATCAGCATCATGCTCAGCCAGAATGATGGAACGCTGAGCGCGAACACGCTTGATCTCAAGATGGCCTTATCGAGTGACGTACCCTTCCTCCGGCCGGCGAGGAGCCCCACTCCTACGCCGACCGGAGCCGCGATGAGCATCGCCACGCCGGCGAGTTCGAGCGTCGCGGGAAGCTTGGCTATGACCAGCGCGAACGCCGGCAGGTGATAGATGTAGGACGTGCCGAAGTTTCCATGCACGACATTGTCCAGGAACAGGAGATACTGACGCCAGATCGGTTGATCCAGCCCGAGCGCGATGGTCGCGCGCCGGATATCCTCGGGCGTGGCGGTTTCCATATTGACGATGCTGAACACCGGGTTGCCGACGCTGTGAAGCCCGATGAATCCGATCAGCGACATGGCGAGGAGGAGAAGGAGGGCTTGAGAAAGCCTGCCGAATGCGACTGAAACCAAGGCCATGATGCTTACTCCGTCGCCGCGAGCGCCTGCATCGCGGTCGTCCAGCCACGGGGATGCATCACATAGGAGGCGATACGCGGCCCGTAACCGACGATGTGATGGAAGTGGTAGAGCGGAATGATCGGCTGGTCGGCCATGACGAACTCCGTCGCGGCGGCAAGTGCCTTGTTCCGCTCCGGCCCATCCTGCATGCTTTCCGCCTTGGCGAGCATCGCGTCGAAGGTCTCGTTACGATAATGTCCAAAGTTCAGGGCTCCGGTTCCACGGCCGGGATTTGGGGAGGCAAGCAGCGCATCGAGGATGACATTCACGGTCTCGCCCGAGCTGCCGCCATACCACAGGGCATAATCGCCCGCCGCCCTCTGGGTATTGAACACCGAGAACGGCGAGGCGACCGGCCGGACGCTGACGCCGATGCGAGCCCAGCTCTGGGCGATGGCCTGAAGGCTCTCGGCGTCGCCGGGATAGCGGCCGGCGGGTCCGGCCAGAACGACGTTGAAGCCGTTCGGAAAGCCTGCCTTCGCTAGAAGCGCTTTCGCGTCGTCATAATTCGGCGCCTCGGGCTTCAGGGTCGCGGATGTGCCCGGCAGGCCCGCCGGAAAGACTTGCGCGGCGGCCGTGCCGTAGCCCGAGAGGATCTTCTCGACCAGGATACCGCGATCGATCGCCATGGCGAGCGCCCGGCGGACGGATGGGTCCTTAAAGGGGTTGGGAATGGGTTCGCCGGACTTTCCGGTGACGCCTGGGAGCGTATCTCTGCCAACGTCGAACTGCAGGAAATTAACGCGCGCGGCGCCAATGCTGGCGATCCGGACGCCGCGATTTTTTAGGGAGGCGACATCGCGCGCGGGAATGGCGTCCGCCACGTCGACATCGCCGGTGGCCAGCGCCGCCACGCGTGCGGCGGGGCTTTCAATGACCCGAAACGTCACCGCGGACCAGGCGGGCCTTCCACCCCAGTAGCCATCATTCCTGGAAAGCCTCAGCGTCTCGCCGGAACTCCAACTCTCGAACATGTAGGGTCCCGTGCCAACCGGACGGCCGGTATTGAGCTCCTCGGTGGTCTGGAACCCCTGCGCCGGCCTGTGCATCACGAAGATTGAGGAGAGGGACAAAGGCAGGTTCGGGAGATTGCCGTCCGTGTCGATGACAACGGTAAGGGGATCTCTTGCCGAAACTGACTTGATTCCGGTCAGATAGGACCGAAAGCCGCCGCTCGGTGGCTTCAGGACATCGCGGATTCGCTCGATCGTATAGACGACATCGTCCGCCGTGAAGGGCGAGCCATCATGAAAGCGGACATTGTCGCGAAGCTTGAATTCCCACTGCGTGTCGGAAACGGCGCGCCAGGAAACCGCGAGCTCAGGCCTGAGGTCAAGATGCTCATCCTGATAGACCAGCCGCTCATAGATATGGGACAGCAGTGATGTGTTCTCGTTGAGGTTCGCGTAATGCGGATCGAGCGTCATCAGCTTGTACGAGGTGGCGATCCGCAGCTCCTGCGCCTGTGCCGGGCCAGCCAGCACGCTCCAGACCGTAAACAGGATCAGCGGCGCGGACAGGATGAGCCGACGCAATGGATTTCCGAGTTTCATCATGAAGTTCCCTTTTCTTAATTTTGGCGCGGCCGAGGCCGTCGCGGTGGAAGCGATCCCACCACGCATGTCTATTGAGATGATTTCCTCAGGGATCCGGCTCGCACCGTCTGGCCCGGCCGGCCGTCCCGATGAGCAACCCCGAAGCGGCATCCTCCGATTACACGAGGCAGAGGCGTCTCCGCGTCAGCGGAGGGGAACGAAAACCGATAAATTCCTAGAGAGGAACCGAAGCGGCGAACCCGACCTGCGGCAGACGCGCGGTGCTAGACACCGAGCGTCGCTCCCTGCATCGCGGCCGTGACCTGACGACGAACGCTACCGCGGGACGACATTTCGGCGTCAATCTTCAGCAAGTCGGCGATGACAGAACGGAGCTGTGGCCAGGGATCCTCATCGCTTGAAGCGGATGGTTCCCATCTGGCGAGCATGGCATCGAGCTTGAGGCTCGCGCCGACGATTGATTCCGCGGGCGTATCCCACAGCCTTTCTGCCAGCTCGTCTTCAATGGCAGCCGCGCGTTCCTCTTCCCGAACCGCCGCGCTATATCCGAACTCTCGGTCGGCCGCCTTCCACGCCTCAGGCGCGTCGGACGGCGTGCCAACCATCTCGAACAGCCTCTTTTCGAGACCCTGCTGCCGCACGCATGATTCGATCAACCGGTGCCGTGCCGCGCACCATTGCTCCCAAATGGCAAAGGCGAGATCGTCATTTTGGATATCCAATGGCCCCATAAGTCGGGCTGCAAGCCCAGGATGTGTGGGAAAAGACGCCGACACGAAGGAATGGAGGTCTCCTTGCGTGACCATAGACAAAGTTCTGCTATTGTCGGAATCAGCCATGATCCGAGCTCCTGACAGCTTAGGTTGTGGTCAGATCGAACAGGTGTTGCCGCACTTGTTCGATCGCTGACCGTAGCCTCTCCTACAAAATGATAGAAGTCAATCAGAAAGTGTGCCTTGAATAATTTTCTTCTTACAACTGAGCAATGCCGCGGGGCACGAGCTATGTTGGGCTGGAGCCAAGCGGAGCTTGCAAAAGCAGCAAACGTGTCTCGGCAAACGATCGCTGATTTTGAACGCGGCGCTCATATGCCTATCAACAATAATATCGGCAGCATCATCGCCGCATTTCAGGCGGCCGGAATAGAATTTATCCCAGAGAACGGTGGTGGAGTTGGTGTTCGCTTCAGGAAGCCGGGGGCGTAGACCGTTAAAACACAATCGGCCGAACACATCGCTGCAGCCCGTCGCCCTTACGATTGTCGCGGCTCACTTTTTGCGCTCGGCACACGAGCAAGCGGCGCGGCTGCCTCCGAGCCATACAACACCGGGTACCACACACCGGCAGATGTGTTTGCCGACCTGCAGAAGGATTACACCGGTTTCCCCAACCCTGGACCTTCCTCTCAACATATCTCTGCCTGAAGCAATGATCTGTCTGGAAGAAAGATCGGGTGAGCTTGCGGACTCGCCATCAGCAGCCTTTGCATCTCTTCGATGTTCTTTGTATGTTCTGCCCATCGCGGGCGACATGCTCAGTTGAAACAGCGGATGGGGTGGGACAAGGTAGGGCGATGATAAAGGGTGAGTCGACTATTTTTAGCCAGAAACAATCTGGCGCGTATTTCACGCCAAGCGATGTCGCGCAGGCTCTCGTGAGTTGGGTGCTTCGTCGGCCGTCCGACCGGCTGATAGATCCGTCATGCGGCGACGGCCAATTCATTTCCGTCCACCATAAATCCGTCGGCATCGAGCAAAACCCGCTTTCCGCTCAAGCTGCCATTGCGGCCGCACCCTGGGCGCTGGTTCATAAAGGCGATTTCTTCGCTTGGGCTGCCGAAACGCGCGAGCGCTTCGAATGCGCAGCGGGCAATCCTCCATTTATTCGCTATCAAAGTTTCAAGGGCGACGTCCGACGCCGCGCGTTGGATCTGTGTTCGCAATATGGCGCGCACTTCTCCGGCCTGACATCGTCCTGGGCGCCGTTCCTGGTGGCAAGCGCCTCGCTGCTGAAGCCGGACGGACGGATGGCTTTCGTCGTGCCGGCAGAAATCGGGCATGCGCCATATGCCGCCCCTCTCCTGGAATACCTTGTCGGCTCCTTTGCTGAGGTTCACATCATCGCTATCCGGCGAAAGCTATTTCCATCGCTTTCGGAAGATTGCTGGCTGCTTTATGCCGAAGGCCACGGCGGTTCAACGTCCCGCATTGGCCTGACAGTGTGCGAGACATTCAAGCCCGACAAACACAGGCCGAAGCCTGATATCTTCGTCGACGTCGATGAATGGCGCACGACCTGGTCGCGTCGCCTGAGACCGTACCTCTTGTCGAAGAATGTTCGCGACATCTATGCGACGGCCATCCAGGATCCGACAAGCAAACGGTTCGGCGATATAGCCTCCATTGGTATCGGGTATGTGAGCGGAGACAATGACTTTTTCCATCTGCGGCCATCGGAGGCCAAGCGGCTGGGAATTCCGGCTGCATTTCTTCATCCCAGCCTGCGCAACGGCCGGGCGATGCCGAGCAGCCAGATTACCGAGGCAACTGTCGAAGCTTGGACCAAAAGTGATGATAAGGTTCTTCTCCTTCGACTGACGCGCGGACAGGAACTGCCGTCGAGCGTGCAGCGCTATCTGAACAGCAGTGCCGGCCGTGAAGCCCGCCTCGGCTACAAGTGCCGCAATCGCACGCCGTGGTATGCCGTGCCGGATGTGCAGATACCGGACTTCGTCCTGAGCTACATGTCGGGTCGATCCGCGAACCTCGTGCAAAACCTCGCCGGTGTGACCTGCACCAACAGCGTTCACTCGGTGCGTGTCCGTGATCGTGCGCTTGCAGCCAAGTTGCTGCCGCAATGGACAACCCCATTCGTGCGGCTGAGTTGCGAGCTTGAAGGGCACGCGCTCGGCGGCGGAATGTTGAAGCTGGAGCCCCGGGAAGCTTCGCGCATTCTCTTTCCAGTGGAGGCCAGAGCCGCTGAAGCCCACAACGACGCATTGGAAGATGCGATCAACACGCTTCATCGTTGGAGGCATTATGCCGAGTAATCTGGAGGCGAAGACCTGCCAATGGACCAATCAGTCTGATGCCTTGGCGGCTTTTGCGGAATTCACTGGCAAGACCCAGAGCGCCAGCCACATCAAGCCGCTGCATTGGTATGTAGCCTGTCGATTGGTCATCGAAGGCGGCTTTGATCCAGACGATATCGTACCCCGCCCACCATTTCGTATAAAGCGCCGTTCCGGAAAGCCCCCTCTTCTCGAATACGAACCGGCTTCGGCAGGAGGTGGCGAGCGGACCGTCCTTGGCGGCTTGAAGACCAAGAACGTCGACGTCGTGGTGACGCGCGAGGGTATTGGCCCGGTTCTGGCCGTTTCATGCAAGGGAGTGACCGGTGCATTCCGAAACCTGACGAACCGCATGGAAGAGACGATCGGTGAGTGTACCAATCTGCACATCACGTATCCGGCACTGGTTCTAGGCTACCTCGTCCTGCTACGTGCAAACCGAATGATTGAAACTGCACTTGACGATGCCGCCGAAGTCGCCGCAGATGCGGAGCAGGCAAGCGAAGGTGCCAAGACGCTTGCCGCCAACGACGTCGCTATGACGGAAGGTGGCGAACCGGTTGCCGGTATCGTCCGCTTTCATAATGCGCTGCGCGAACTCGTCGGCCGGCGCGGCATTCGCGACGATGTAAGCCGTTACGAGGCGATAGGCTTCGGTCTGGTCGAAATGCACGGGACTAGACGAAACAGCCTGCTCGATAGTTTTCCTGGTCCCGATAGCCCGCTTCGATTGAGCGGCTTCTTCGACACTCTGTATGCTCGCTATGATGAGCGCTTTGTGGTCAGCGCTCCCGATCTCTCGCGCACTACGAGACGACTGGAATGGGATCCTGCATCACCGGCCTTTAAGGTGCCGGATCTGGACTATATGCCGCGAGTGGGTGGAGAGATCGCGCCAGTCGAAAGTTCTGATTAAAATTCGCACTACTGGCAAGTATATAAAAGGCTGCTTCTCTCAACGGCGAAGCTCGACGCGCGTAATCGCCGCGATGAGACCTGATGGTGGCAGGAGATCTCTGATCTTCAATAGCGGCATTCAACTGGTTGGTTGCCTAGCATCCCACGACGTTCCGATTTCGCGCGAGGTATTTGATGAAAAATGGCTCGGCGCGAAAAATATTGGCCCCTGACCTTTGCCCCGTTTCTTTAAGGCTGGACCAGCATTTGCTCCATCACGTGAGCTTCGAAGTCCATCTTACGTGAGAAGATTTGCCGCGGGTCTGCCAGCCAGCTGGTCGAGGGTGGCCTGAGGGGTGCTCATCCGCCCAGTCGCCACACCATGATGATGTCGTCGATTGCCCTGCCGTCGTCGAGCACTCCGCCGGGAATTCGACCAACCTCGACAAAGCCATGGCGCCGATAGAATCGCGCCGCGACCGTATTCTCGGCGTTGACCGCGAGTTCCAACTGCAGAATTCCAAGACTTCTTGCATAATCTGAAACCGTGGTCAGAAGATCGGCCGCGGCGCCGGATCCGCGCGCACTCTTTCGCACATAAACACTCACGAGGGTTGCGCGATGCGCCAATTTCCTCGGGCGATGACGTGAGAGGCCCATCATCCCAACCGGCTCCTCATTGATGAAAGCGACGAAAGCCGGCTCGTTCAACCGGTTGCGCCACTCCTCGTCCGAAAGATCTACCCAATCTTCGTGGACGCTCGCAAATGCGGACGGTTCGCAGGAAAGTGCCTCCAGGCGAATGCGGCGGAAGACTTCGACGTCGTCGATTGTTAGGCGCCTGATCATTAGCCTCCGTGCGTTCGACGACATATCCATCTCCAGTAGAGTAGGGCCAGTTATAACGGGTGAGGGGGCCGTATGTTTCAGTTTCTCCGAGGCGGTTTGTTACGACCACCGTGCCCACTGCCACTCCGGCGGCGGAGCATGAAGCCCCCTGTTTCTCGCGCGCTCTCTCAGTTCCGCCCAAATCGGATCGCCGGTAAAACTCGCGAGATCACCGCATGCGTCCGTAAGCGACTGTTTACCATAGATCTCCAGCAGACCCATCACGGTCTCGTTCTCCAAGGCCGCAAAGGGAGAACCGTTATGTGGTTTCAGCACGCGATGTCCCCATACTCCTGGACAGGCGTCGGCGCGGAGGGAGTTCAACAGATCAGTTTCACCTGTCTTCCCGAGCGCTGTCGCAAGAACATGGCGCATGAGGGGATAGTAGACGACCTGACGACATCCACCGAGAACGCGTGTTCCTGGCAGGATTGAGATCACCAGAAACGCGACAAACAGGCTGGGCACGATTCTGCGTTCCCGAAGCGCTTCCGCGATACAGCTGGGCTGAAATGGCACGTCGGAGCGGGATCCCTTAATGTCCGACAGATCGCCATTTTTCAACTGCAAGGGATAGATCTTGCCGTCTGCCAATCCCCAGAACAGGTCTGTCGTTCTGCGAATCCATCCTGTCCATGGCCCGGTGTCAAGTTCATCGATCGCCTCCAGGATGGCGGAAGCCCATCCGCCATCTCCACCGATGCACTTCGAAAGCCATGAGCCCGTATCTTCAAGGTGATCTGCCACGAGATCCGCGACATCGATGTCGTCAATCTGAAGCAACTGAACCGGCTCCGGAAAAAACCGCGTCCATAGTGCCTGATTCCCGGCTTTGATCGCCTCGGCGGCCGATGCGAAGCCTTCGCTCGGCAGGATCGCTTTCAACCTCGCCGCAGACGGATTGGCCGCTTCGCTCCTTTCGATTCCCGACAACAGGAAATTGTAGGCGCCATTCGATCCACATAGGCTGTAGGCGTCCATTCGGCTTCGCGGCAGGCCGAACACATTGATCGCTTCGTTCTCAAGATTGAGCCACCCGGGCCCCTTCTTCGCCTTCTCGATGAATTTGACGGTGGAGGCGCCATACCAGATATGCCATCGAAGCCGATAGGCGCTAAGACCAAGCAGGCTGAACAGATGTGTGTAAAAGCTATCGGGCTCTATCAGCAGATGGCAATGTGGTCCGGTTTGCATGACAGGAGCCGCGGCCAATTGATC
This sequence comes from Martinezella dioscoreae, assembly GCF_009176305.1. Classification (GTDB taxonomy): domain Bacteria; phylum Pseudomonadota; class Alphaproteobacteria; order Rhizobiales; family Rhizobiaceae; genus Rhizobium; species Rhizobium dioscoreae. The sequence goes on from NZ_BLAJ01000008.1 coordinate 24,954, forward strand.
CGCAGCCTCTCGCGCCCGCGCGCGATCGGCACCTGACCTCAGTGCCGCCCGTTCGACACACGCTTTCAGCCGGATCATGGCATCGTCGCGAATAGCGCAACCGGCGCGGTGGCGCTCGACCTCGTAAACAGCTCTTGCGTAATCGTTAAGCTCGCGGCTCCAGAACTGGTCAAGGCCTGGCATCACATGTGACAAGGTCCTCTTCAGGTCCGCCGGGGTCAAATGGCCGTCGCCGCTCGCATCCATGCGTATCCGTTTCCTTGTCTTGACCCCTCATATGGCACTGTCAGAATCCACCGCAGGGCGAGCAGTCCGCCACGCCCACCGCTCATCGAGCGGCGACGCTGTCTCGTGCGCAAAAATAAGAGGCAGTTGCTCGTAGCAAAATTCCTCTGGAATCGCCGGCTTCACCATCGAGGTGACGAACTCTCGCAGTGACGCGGCCGAATTGGACGAAACGATCGTGTAGAAATTGCCGCTATTCCAAGTGACGACGGAATAGCTGAAATAGGATCCCAGCGCGGTGATCGACGTCTCCAGGTCCACCTGGAACTTCGTCATGGTGTCGAGAACCTCGTGCTTCTTGGCCACGATCTCGGTTTTCGAGAAATAGCGCGACTTGAATTGTTCGTCCTTCTGGCGCTCGCGTTCCAGATAGGCATCGACGTCCGGATGCGCGATCTTTTGCACCTGTATAAGCAGGCCGCCGGGTCTGATCCGAGGCGCGATGACGGCGAGTTGCTCCTTCCGGTCACGACCGTACATTTGAAAGGTCGTATCTTCGAAAAGTAGATCATAGCCGTCCCGGAATGGCTGGAGATTTTCATCGGTCGCATATCGTTCGTCGTCGAGCTCGAAGAACGGACCGTGATGGAAATGGGCATGCTCGCTTCCGCGCCGCGCGAAGAAACTGATGCGATTTCCGTCCGTGGGACTGCAGCAGAGCGTTTTCAGCCTCCCGTCGCCGAGCCTTGCCAGCGATCTCGAAAGCGTGCCGGCTCCGGCCCCGAGCGTATAAACGGCAGCGGCTTGCCGCCTGCGTCCCCATGCGTGCAGGGCAAGGACGAGCATCGCGGCGCCCAATCGGCACTCCTCTTCCAGGCGATAGGGAATGCTCGCGAAATAATGGTGGTCGAAATTCCCCCAAAGGCGGCGGTGCGTGTCCCAGAACGCCATGCAGTCAAGATCGAATTCCAGGAGCGATAAGTCGGGTTCGGGAGTGGCGAGGTCAGGCATTCCGCCAAGACCTCGAGCGGTTCGCTCAAAAAACGGCGCGAACGCGTTCAGGCGGGGCGCCTTTCGCCAAGCCTCGATCGTTTGCCTATCAACCATGTTTCAAATCCTTCCCGTCGGGTCGAAAGGAGCAGCCGCGTCACGATGCGATCACGGCTTTAGACTGGGTCGTCGTCAGCAGGCTGAAACGGCGGCTCCGTGATGCACAGATGTCATCGAGGTGGGATGGCGGAGCAATCGGCCGATTTTGTTAGATTGACGAGCAAGCGAAGGCTGTCGGATTGGCGCCGAGTGGCATTTGGCTCATACATCGATCATCTCCAGGAAACTGGCCCTGGCGACCGCCTGATGGAGCGTCCTGGCGCCGAGCTTGCGCCTGGCCAGGCGCAGATAAAGTCGTACCGTGCCTTCGGAAATCCCCAGCGTGGCGGCAATGCGCTTGGGAAGCTCACCGAGCGCGACAAGCCGCAGGCACTCGCGCTCGCGGCGGGATAGTACGGCGTGCTCGCGAAAGGCGCGAAGGCCGGAGACAGGTAAAGCCTTGTCATGCAGATAATGGGACAGGATTTGCAATTCGTGGATGCTCGAATCGCGAAGTCTCCGCCAGTCCGACCGGCTCGCATTTGACGTTACCGAAAAGAGGGAACGCTCTCCGCGTGACCCTCTCACGGGCACGGAGAGGCCATGTCTGCCGACGCCAAACGCTCTCGCGTCCCTCAAGAACGCCTTACTTTTTTCTGACGGCACGCGCAGGGCATGCCAGTCGACCGGAAGAAGGCCGGTACGGCTGATCGCGATGACAGGATCGATCTCGAAATGGTTTTCTCGCAAATAGGTGTCCGTCCATTCGGGCGGATAGGTCGTGCGAAAGTACGGATAGCAAAGGGGAGAAATTCCGGCACGGACGACAAGGAATGTCGCATGCGCGAAGCCATAGGCCTGGCGAATTTCCGCGAGGACCAAGTCCAACTCGTCACCGTGCCGCACACGCTTCAGTGTTTTCAGTGTCGACGACAACCGGCCTCGACCGAAAGATGTTTCCTCCGCGCCCGACCCCGTCATCGGTCCATGGCTCGGGCGGCGCGGCGTTTGACGAAGCCCCTTCTCAGCTCGTCGTTTTCCAATGGCTTGTCGCTTACCAATGATCTTCCTTGTCACGATCGAAATGTTCTCGAATCCGGTGATCGAACGTGCCGAGGGCCCTGAATGAGCCTCATCCAAGTCCGACGGAATGCCTGATCGCCAAGATCGCCGCCCAAGGGAGCGTGGGCAATATGAGGATTCACCAAGTCCCCTCCGAGGACGACGGACAGCTGCCGCAGGTGGCGCAAGCGTCGGGCTTCGTGTTGCTTGGGACCATGCAAGGAGCCGAGCCACGAGCGAACCGCTTGCCGTGTTCTACCGTCGGGGCCGAGGTTCGGTTCAGGACACCGCCGAACTTGAAACGAAAAAATCAGTACCCGTTAAGCGCGAATGCTGTTATCATAAAACGTTCACAAACACCGGGTGATGCGAGCACGGCGGGAGGCCGTGGTCGCCGCGATGATCTGGCGTTGCGGTACCCGGCGCCGTGCGAACAGACAAAAGGGAGGACTGACGCAATCGGACTGGAGACAACTTCATGGATAGTGATCTTCGCTCTCTCATCGACATGACTGAGATCGCCCACGACGAACGCATGATCAAGAGCGCCCTGAAGACATTTGCCCATTCATGTGGCTTCGAGCGCTTCGCATTTCTGCGGAAAGAGGGCCTGCAAATCCGAACATGCAATTCGTATTCGGAGGAATGGCAGGGCGTTTATTTCAAAAGCCGGTATGCGTTAATCGATCCCGTCATCATCGAAGCCAAACGTCGCATGGACATGTTTAGCTGGAGGGCAGATGATTGGCCGGCGCGTGGATCCTCTGAACTCAGGCGCTTTCGAGACCAGGCAATCAAACACGGCATTCGCAGCGGCGTGACGATACCCGTTGAAGGAAGCTTCGGCTCCACGATGATGCTGACCTTCGCGTCCTCGGCACAATCGGCCGACATTTCGAAACTCCGGGATCCGCGAAAGGCGGTTCATGCGGTGCTCGCGGTCCACTACGGCCTGAAAATCATCGCCGCCTCTACCATTCTTGCACCAAAACGATTGCTTTCTCCCCGGGAAGCCATGTGCATGATGTGGGCCGCGAAAGGCAAAACCGCTCCAGAAACCGCCAGGCTGACGGGGATCAAGGCGAGAACGGTCCAGCATTATCTTGATAAAGCCCGTCGCAAGCTCGGGGCCGCGACTGTTCCACAACTCGTCGCGATCGCGAAGGATCACGGATTGGTGTAACCGTCACGTCTCCTCGTCGAGCGGAACCTCGGGAACATAACCCAGAACGTCGATGATTTCCGAAAGCTCTCGCTGCTGTGCCTCGGCTTTCTTCTGGCGCGCGAGATATTCGTCTTGCAGACTGGCAAGAACATCGGCGGAGACCGACGGGTCCGCCGACGCACGGGTCCATTCTTCGTAAACAGCCTCGTCCGCGACAAGAAGGCGACGGTGTTCAAGGATCGCGGAAACGGCCAATGCTTCCAGCTCCGATTCTTGCATCGACCGGTAGCGAGAGTCACGGGCGGCCTGTTCGCCTGCCTCGGATGAGCCAGCCTCAATCATCCTTGTTTCCTCCTGCTTCATTTTCGCGGTCGCCAGGAACCGAGGCTTAGTGGCATCATGCATGCTTGCGATCGATTACCAATTTTCTGACAGTCGAGGGAAATTGATTTTTCTGTCGTTCACCGCCGAACATAAGCACCATTTGGCGCCGCGCAGGGCCTTGATTCCACATGTGGAACCGCGTTGTAGAGTATACTCCGTGGTGAAATACTCCACAAGCGGTTGCTCTCTCGATCATGGAGATTCGAGAGGTGTTCGCACGAAATCTGAAAGCTGCGCGTCTGGCCAAGGGCCTGTCGCAAGAAGAACTCGCGCATCGAGCAGGAATCGACCGAACCTATATCAGCTCCCTGGAACGCGGCGTATACAAGGCCAGTATCGTCGTGGTGGATCGCTTGGCGAGGGTCTTGGAAACAGAGGCGTCCGATCTGCTGAAACGGTTGCCGGAGGAGAAGTGAAGCCGCGATCTTGACTGACGAAAATCTCGCGGGACTTTACGATAGACATCTGCTGAGAAGGAAGGAATGCCCGCGGCAGCGTCTCGGCGAGAGACGCCGCTTGCTCGCGGCTCACATTGTCCATAGGAGAGATAGCGGTGCTGCCTGGAGCTTTTCTCCAAATGGCGTCACTCGGTCGTGGTCGTGTAGGACGAGCCCTCTCACGAAACGATCACCAACCGCCTCTTGTAACTGGCGCAACCCGCGAAAATCGTCAGATTTCACCGTTGCTGACGCCTTAACTTCTATCCCAACAACCCGGCCGCGCCGATCCTCAATGATGATATCGACTTCATCTTGGTCTCTCGTCCGGTAGTGGGAGAAGGAAAAACGCCGGCCTGACCATGACGCCAGCTTCAGCAGTTCTGAAACCACGAAGCTTTCAAGCAGAGCGCCAAATCGACCTTTGTTGTCACGTAACGCAACCGCGTCGTCTTCTCGCAAAGTCGCAAGCAAGCCTGTGTCCAGAAAGTGAAGCTTTGGTGTCTTGACGAGCCGGCTCAAGCGGTTGTTGGACCATGGGACAAGTGTCGTGATTAGAAAGAGACACTCGAGGATCGCGACGTATTTCTGTGCGGTGATGCTCGACAATCCAAGCGCCGCACCGAAACTGCTGTGATTGACCAATTGTCCAGCATGCTCCGCTAGAACTTCGAGCAACCGCGGCAACCGGTCCAACTGATCGATGTTGGCGATCTCACGTACGTCGCGGTCGAGGATCAGTTTCACATAATCTTCCAGCCAAGCCGTTCGCCGGTCGGCCGTCGGCCGACGCAAAACTTCTGGGTAACCGCCCTGCAGCACTGTCGCCATCAGGTCGTCACCAACCACCGTGTCCTCGCCGGCGGAAGGCTCCTCGCCGGCGAACAGCCGATCCAGCAGACGACCCGGGGTGGACCGGATCTCAGATTGGGCAAATGGAAACAGTGGGACAACGGCCATACGGCCGGCGAACGAGTCTGCAATCGCCGGAACGGTGGCAAGGTTGGCCGAGCCTGTAAGCAAGAACCGTCCGGGTTCGTCATCGCGGTCAACACTTTCTTTGATAGCCAGTATCAGTTCGGGCGCGCGTTGCACCTCGTCGACGACAGCCCGTTTGATGCCTCGGATAAAGCCGATCGGATCGGTCTTTGCTGCATTCAGCGTACCAACGTCGTCGAGGGTGATAAATGGACGATCTGAGCCAGAGACTTGTCGTGCGAGAGTCGTCTTTCCGGCTTGCTGCGGGCCGGCAATTAGCACAACACGCGTGTCAGTCAGCGCCATTTCGACGATCGGTCGGCTAATTTAAAGCGTATGTCTGACTGATTTTAATTTAATTTAAAGTACGGCTGATTCATAGCCTCGGCCAATCTCCGTAGATGGCGCCTCTCAAATTATAGGGGTTCGTCGCGCAGGGACATCAAGGGACGACACCAAGTTAATGCGTTTGGATCACACAAATTTTCTGCATCTGGCCCGACTTGAATAATCGTCCCCCCGCCGAGCGCTAACGCTGCCCATCGATCCGCGAAAGGTCGATCCGAATACCAGCGTCCTGCAGGTTCGATTGAGAAGCTACCGGCTCGACAGGTTGATCGGCCGTCGTCGCTTCTCGCTGGCTGGCACGAGTGGGCTGCTCTGCTGCCACGCCGCCCGGATCCTCGGCCTGAAAGACGCTCTCTCCCTCAAATTCGCCCGTCTTCCAGGCATAGACCGCGTCCTCGAATATCTGCGGGAAAACCTCGTCGCTCTTAGGATTGCCGTACCACTTGGCAACGATCCTCAGAACCTTGGCAAACATCGCAGTTCCCTTGCGAAGGTTTTCGCAAGGCTCCACGAGGTCCGGTTGCAAGTCGGCTGCATCCTTGATGCCGACGCCGGCGGGAAATTGCGTCAAGCCGACGCGAACCACCGCCTGGCCGACATATTGCCTCACGATCGCCATCGCCTCGTCGGCCGACTTCGCCTTCGGAACGAGGATCAACCGGCGCCCGGATTTGATCGTCACGGCGAGGGGATCCGTCGAGCCGGCGGCCGCCACGAACTGCTCGACGACAGCGGGCCTGAGTGAGGGATCGGCGCATTCCTTGATAAACGCAGCATCCAACATGACGTCTCCTCGGGCCTCAGGTGTTGAAGGAAAAAACAAGCGGCTTGGCGAAGAGCCTTGCCCAGGCGATCGTGCTTGCCCGTTGGATTGCGACGATCGACGTGCCTTTGGTCCACCATCCGTTTCCGACGGCGATGATCAGGTCGGGGTCATCCAGCATCGATTGCAGCACCGGCCAGACGACCAGTTGCTCGTAGCAGATCAGGGGAGCGCCTCGCGCATTCCCAAGATCGACAATGGGATTTGCGAAGAAGTGGGCTCTAGCTCCGCCGCTCTTACCGAACCATGACTGCCAAGGCTGCCACATCGAGCCCGGCACCGGCATCCGTTCGCGATAGAGGAGCCTGCCGCCAGTTGCGGAGACGGCAATGAGGACGTTGTCGTAGCCAGCCGCGTCCACGGTGGCCGCGCCAGCGACGACGGTAATGTCCGTATCCTGAAGAGCATTGACCCAGAGCCGTTCGACCGTCGGCGTCCAGAAACCCAAGGCGCTCTCTGGGAGCACGATCGTTGGGCGGTCATCAGCTCCACGACCCTTCACCGTCGCAATCAGATCACGGTGGCGTTGAATGCTAATGTCACGGCCGAGCGAAGGTCCCATTTCGAGATCGACGCCTTGCCAACCATCGGGTAGATGCGGCTCGGTCCAGGTAGCGGCGGACCACAACCAGAAGCCTGCGAAGGCGATTATGACAGCCGGCCACATGCGGGTTACGAGGCCCATGAGACCGGCTGTGATTGCAAGCAAACCCGCCCATCCCCAACCGGGAAACAGAACCCCGGCGGATGTCATAGGATTTGCCCAGCCGGCAATGCCGCAAGGTGGGATCGCCAATAGGGCAGTCGCCACCAGATAGCGCAACGGGCGAGGACCAGAGCGCTTCGTCCAGAGCACCGCATGCACGCCAACAAAACTCCCCGACGCACACAGCCATAGCAACAGGCCGGGCCAGATGTCCGATGAATAGAAGGCGGCGACACCCTGTGGCAGACCACGTGATGCTGCCAGGAAATACCCGGCTGAAACAAGCGCCGCCACCGATCGTGTTTGCGCCCGCGCCCAAAGAATCGGGAACGCCAGTGCGGTCGGGAGCAGCAAGACATGACCACTCCATCCGATTGTCCCCGCGACGATCGCTCCAATGATCAGCAGCGTTGGTTCGAAATGATCACGGCGCATAGGTCAGAACCTGTTGCGCGAGACCCAGGATGCCGGCAGCGGGAACGGGACCGAAATAGCGCGAATCAAATGATCCAGCGAAAGCCGAATGAAGGAAGACGCAGCTCGCTGGCACGATGCCTCCGACGAAAGGCATCAGCGGCCGTCCCTCGCCATCTCGCGGGACAATGGTGGAGAAGGGAACCGGACGGCCATCCACAGTCACACTGGCGCCGATATCGACCCGTTGTCCCGCAACGGCCATAACCATCTTGATGAGCGGTGCCACGCCGCCTGGGCACAAGCCGGAGCGCAGATAGCCGCGACTGCGCGCCTCCTGCATGGCTGGCGTTCGAGGCGGGCAGATGAACACGAGATCGCCGACGGCGGCCGCACGATCGAGCTTGACGATACGCCAGAGACCGAGTGGTTCGCTCGGCGTGAGATTGATCCGATAGTTGCCAGACCAGGCGACCAAGGTCGTTCCCAGCAAGGCCATTGGGATCATGGCCAAGCCAAGTTGGATGAGTTTGTTGTGTCGCCTTGCTGGCGCCATCTTCAAGACGGGCATGATCATGTCAGCGACATCCCCTGGGTCTTGCTCTGGCGAAGCGTCTCGGCCTGTTTGAGTGCTTCGACCGTCCGCTCATGGGCGCTGAGTTGCTGCGCCGCGCGCATCAGGCTCCAGGCAGATTGGACTTCCTCCTTCTGAGCAGAGTTCATGCCCCCAGTGACCGTCTTGAAGGTTTCCCCGTTCGTATCCTTGGCGGCCAAGGGCAGGAAGGTCCGTTCGCCGAAGCGCTCCGTGACCGCCTTGGCAAATCCCTCCAGTTCCGCCTTCACCATTTTGTCGGCAAGCGCGAACTCGAGCGCCGACGGAAGATCGTTTCGATCAATGGCGTCGCGCACCCGTTCAAGCGTCTGGCGCGCACTTGGCGACAGCGCCGGAATGTCGATCGAGACCTTGCGACGAGCCGCCATTTCATCCGCCTGATAGCGCTGTTCTGCGTGGCTGCGCTGACGCATGTAATCGCTGAGACTCTGCGCCAGGGCTGGCACATTGCGCTCAGCCCGCTCACGGTCCTGCTTGTCGGCGCGGCTGGCGAGCAAGCCCGATTTCCCGTTGAGGGGGCCAAAACTATCCGGTTGGTTGGCGATCTTCGCAAGCGTCGTTTTTGCGATCGCTTCATCCTTCAGCAAGGCGTCCACATTGACTGATCTGAATGCGGCTTCCGGCTGCGCGTAGACCAGATGGAAGCGGGTCGACACGTCATCCCATTGCTTCTTCAAGCCGGGATCGGCTTCGACCTTTTCGGCAATCGCCTGCTCGACGGTTTTCGTGGATGTCGCGATGCCGGCAACCATAGGGCTGGCCTCCTTGCTGCTTTGGGAGTGGGTCGGTTTGGTGCTGGCACCAACGCCGAGTTTGGCGCCGACGGTGAGGAGCCGGTGGGCAAGATCGGCCAGTTTCTGTTTCTGGCGGATCGTCCATTCGAGCCGGTCGCGAACAACCGTTCTGGCGACGTTGACGATATGCAGGCCGCGTCCTTCGGCAAAACGCAGTGCTTGGCGATAGAGGCTGCCCTTCTCGTAATCGAGCGTGGCTTCCTTGGCTTGTCTGCGTGATAGGATCTCGACGAGGCCGCCGGCGAATGCGAAGGACCGGGTGCCGTAATAAATGCGGAGATCCTCGCGATGACGCGTCATCGCTACATAGGTCAGATGCCGATCGAGGGAGAGTGACGCGAGCACCTTCACTCGGTCGACGGTGGCGCCCTGGCTCTTATGAATCGTCGTGGCATAGCCATGGTCGAGATTGCTGTAGAAGCGCTGTTCGACGGTAATCCGCCGGCGATGCTCACCTTCGCCGATCTCGGCGACAATGCGGTTTTGAGCGGCTTCGACAACCTTGCCGAGCATGCCGTTCTTGACACCGAGCGATCCTTCATTCTTCAGGAAGACGATCTGGTCGCCGCTCGCGAAGTTGCGGTGCCCATCCTCCGTCCGGAATGCAAAACCTTCGCCAAGGATGCCACGCTCGACGAGCTCGCCCCGTGCCATGCCGTTCAGTTTTCGCACATCACGCCGAAGGTGGGCGAGGATCAATGTCGTCTTCGTCGGGTCAAAGTCCCGACTCCAATCGGCGATAAGCCTATCGGCTGCCTCGTCCTTCAGCGTCAAACCGATCATTCGATCATGAGCGGTATAGGCAGCGATAGCCTTGCGGATATTGCCGCGAGCGAGATTGAGCGACGCATCGCGCATCCATTGCTCGCGCTGGCGGTAGATGGTCTCGAGCTCCGCATAACCGATACGGTCGGCGATCGCGCGAAACGCGGCTCCCGCTTCGATTGGCTGAAGCTGTTCGGGATCGCCGACCAGGACAAGCTTGGCGCCGGCCTTCGTCACCGTCTCGACCAGCTGCGCCATCTGCCGCGACGACACCATGCCGGCCTCGTCGAGAACGAAAACCGTCCTTGCGTCGAGTTGGTTTCGGCCTTGGCTCCAGCGAAGCTCCCAGGACGAAAGCGTGCGCGAGGCAATCCCAGCTTCCTTCTCCAGCCCTTCGGCGGCCTTGCCGGCAAGCGCGCCACCGACGACACGATAGCCGGCGGCTTCCCACGCCTCGCGCGCCGCCTTCATCATCGTCGTCTTGCCGGCGCCAGCACGGCCGATGACAGCTGTGATCCTCTCGGATCCAGCGACATGCTCGATCGCGGTCCTCTGCTCCTGCGACAGTCGGGAATGGTGCTTGAACGTCGCCGCCAACACGGCTTCCCGAACACCATGCGAGGATCGTGCCGACAGCCACATGGCACGGCTGGCCATCTCGGCTTCCAGCCGGATCAGTTCGCGCGTCGTGTATTTGGCCGGCACCCGGGCGCCGCTCGCAAACGCGATCCGCTCGCCTTCGAGACAGAGCGCTTCGGGGCTCTGCAGGACACGAACCATCAGATTCTGGAACAGAACGGCATCATCGATATAGCGATGCAGGATCTTCGCGACATCCTGGCTATCGAAGACGCTCCTTTCCCGGGTTATCAGCTCGAGGACGATCTCCGGCCGGCGCTGGATGCGTCTTGCGTTCTCACTTCGCCGCACCTCCTGCAGCTCGATCCGTTCGAGCTTTGGCGACAATGGCGATGATTGTGCTTTCGCCCGCTCCGCCTTCCGGTCAATGGCCGTCGCGCCGACGCCGACATGGATGGTCGGCTCCACTTCGACACTCTGTTTTTCGAAGGAACGGCCATCGACGCGAATGTCGAGGCCGGCCATCGCCAGATGCCGGTTCTGGCAGGCGAACCATCCGTCGCGAAAGGAATTGAAGTCATCGAGGCTTCCGGCCCAGAGTTCGTAGACGATCTTGCCAGAGTCGTTGCGGATCGGATTGCCGTCTGGCCCGGGAACCGCGACCTTCTTGGCACCGAACCCGTCTTCGGTCAGCGGCCTCAACGTCGTCATCAGATGTACGTGCGGGTTGCCCGGCGCATCATGATAGACCCAATCCGCCACCATTCCCTTGGCGGTGATGTGCCGTTCGACGAAATCGCGAACAAGCGCGATATTGCGCTCGGCCGTGAGTTCGATCGGCAGCGCGATCGTGACATCCTTGGCGAGCTGGGCATCGGAACGTTTCTCGAAATCCTCGACCTTGTTCCAGAAGGCTTCCGACGCGCCCGACACCGAGCGATCGGCGATCATCGACCGCAACCATTCCGGTGCGTCGGTTGGAATGACGAACTCCTCATGCAGGAGGCCCTGCTTGCGGGTATAGTCGATCGTCCGCGCTTCCCGCTCGTATTCCATTTTCGCGCAGTGGCGATAGGCCGCCGACAGCACCGCGCTGCGGCCGGAGCCGCGGGCGACGACGCTGACGGAGAAATGAGGCACGGCCACGACGGTCTGGGCTCCCGGTTGCGGACAAAACCAATGCTTGCGTCGGGAGCGGGCCTCGCCGGGGCGAAAAGCTAAGCGTCGCGACAGCGACGTATAATTGCGCCCTTGGAACCCGCTCCTTCGGAACGGCAGGGATCATTCACCAAAGCATCGCCCTTGGCGATTGTAGGATTCACAGTAGTGCCTTCGCTACTCGAGTTCCGGAAACTGGCCTTGAAAGACACGCTTTCTCAGCCAGGAGACGATCGCAAATGAAGAGACCTTCCTCGAAAATCCGCGACGAAATCGCCAGACTCCAGGGACAGCTCAAGGCCGCGGAAACCCGCGAAGCCGAGCGGATCGGCCGAATTGCCCTCAAGGCTGGTCTTGGAGAAACCGAGATCGATGAAGCGGAGCTACAGGCGGCCTTCGAGAATATCGCGCAACGTTTTCGCGCAGGCCAAGATGGCGGGAGTGGGGCCACGACCGGCGGCGAAAAAGGCGATGGAAAAGGCACCACGGGTACGCCGACCGCGATGGTCCCGCCTGGCGCGGCTCAGGGCGGCGGTCGCGAGGCTTGATCGGATGGCGAGAACGACGACATCCGATGCCCGCAAGAAGGACACACGCGAGAAAATCGAACTCGGCGGCCTGATCGTCAAGGCTGGCTTGCGATATGAGAAACGCGCGCTTCTGCTTGGAGCGTTGCTCGAACTGAACGCCCGGCTGAGGTCGGAGGAAGGCGAGCGGGCGCGGCTGATCGCGATCGGTGTGAAAGCGTTCAGCGATGACGGCGAATAAACTTGCTCTCCTCGCCGCGCCGGTCGTGCTGATGATGCTCGCCGTCCTCGGCACGGCCGGTATCGAGGATTGGCTATCGGCCTTTGGAAGGACGGAGGCCGCGAGGTTGGCATTGGGTCGCGTGGGCATCGCGACGCCCTATGTCACCGCTTCGGCCATCGGCCTGACCTTCCTGTTCGCGAGCACGGGCGCGACCGGCATCAAGTTCGCGGGTTGGGGCGTTGCCGCCGGGAGCATGGTGACGATCCTGATCGCGGCGATACGCGAGACGACACGTCTCATCTCATTCGTCGGTCAGGTTCCGGCGGGTGGGTCCATCGCCGCGTATCTCGACCCCGCAACGATGATCGGCGCGGTGGCCGCATTGATGGTGGGAAGTTTCGCGCTGCGGGTGATGCTCATCGGCAACGCCGCCTTCGCCCGCGCCGAGCCGAGGCGTATCCGAGGGCGCAGGGCGCTGCATGGCGAGGCCGACTGGATGAACATGCGGGACGCGGCGAGGCTTTTTCCCGACACCGGCGGCATCGTCATCGGCGAACGCTACCGCGTCGACAAGGATAGCACCGCGGCGCGTCCCTTCCGCGCGGGCGACGCCGAGAGCTGGGGCGGCGGCGGCAAGGCATCGCTGTTGTGTTTCGACGGTTCGTTCGGATCGTCGCACGGTATCGTTTTCGCCGGTTCGGGCGGTTTCAAGACAACGTCCGTGACAATCCCGACGGCCCTTAAATGGGCCGGCGGCCTTGTCGTGCTGGACCCCTCGAACGAGGTCGCGCCAATGGTGCGCGGGCATCGCGAAGCCGCCGCGCGCTTCATCCGCCTTCTCGATCCAAAGGAACCCGAAACCGGGTTCAACGCGCTCGATTGGATCGGTCGGCATGGCGGAACCAAGGAAGAGGATATCGCCTCGGTCGCATCGTGGATCATGAGCGACAGCGGCGGCCCGCGCGGCGTCCGCGACGACTTCTTCCGCGCATCGGCGCTTCAGCTGTTGACCGCGCTGATCGCGGACGTCTGCCTATCCGGGCATACCGACACGGCGAACCAGACCTTGCGCCAGGTTCGTTCGAATCTGGCGGAACCAGAGCCGAAACTGCGCGAGCGACTGCAATCCATTTACGAGAATTCCAACTCGGATTTCGTCAGGGAGAATGTCGCCGCCTTCGTCAACATGACCGCGGAAACCTTTTCTGGCGTCTATGCCAACGCGGTCAAGGAAACGCACTGGCTGTCCTACGCCAACTATGCCGCGCTCGTGTCGGGTTCGACTTTCTCGACCGACGCGCTCGCGGATGGCAAGACCGATGTGTTCATCAACATTGATCTGAAGACGCTCGAGACGCATGCCGGCCTTGCGAGGGTGATCATCGGATCGTTCCTCAACGCGATCTACAATCGCGACGGCGCGCTGGAGGGCAGGGCGCTCTTTCTCCTCGATGAGGTTGCCAGCCTCGGCTACATGCGAATCCTGGAGACCGCTCGCGATGCCGGCCGCAAGTATGGCATCACGCTGACGATGATCTACCAGTCGATCGGGCAGATGCGCGAAACCTATGGCGGCCGCGACGCCGCGAGCAAGTGGTTCGAAAGCGCGAGCTGGATCTCCTTCGCGGCGATCAATGATCCCGAGACCGCCGACTATATCTCGAAACGCTGCGGCATGACCACGGTCGAGATCGATCAGGTCAGCCGCGGTTCCCAAGCGAAGGGTTCATCGCGAACGCGTTCGAAGCAGCTGGCCGCCCGGCCGCTGATCCAGGCGCATGAGGTTCTTCGCATGCGAGCGGACGAGCAGATTGTGTTCACGGCCGGGAACGCGCCACTTCGGTGCGGCCGTGCGATTTGGTTCCGGCGGGATGACATGAAGGCCCGCGTCGGCGCGAACAGGTTTCATCGCGACGGGAAGACGTTCGAAAGACCTGACTGATCGAACCGACGCGCGGTCCAAGAAGCAAGGCCGATCCCCAAAAAAATGAAGAGCATCGGAGAAATCAGCAGGGCGCCGGCCGCCGGCCGGGATTTCGGGAATTCTCGACGCGCGAGGAGCGGACAAAGGGCAGCCGTGGGAGCTTCAACATCGTGGCCCGAAGGGAAAGCGGGACCGACTGCCCCGCTCCTCGCGCTCCGCTTTTTCAGGGGCGGGCGGGGAGCATCGAGGGGTGGGGCGCGAGGGGCACCCCTCGACCTGTCGCGCTCGGCTTGGAGAGCGGCGCGGGACAGGCAAGCCGCCGACAAACCAATCTAGCCTCATCAATGTCGCCAAGGGCGCTGGCGCGATCTTCGCCGCTGCTCGCCTTCGATGCTAATCGGCGGAAAGAGGCGATTTAGCCCTGGTCGTTTTTCTTCGATGTCGCGACCGCCAGGGCCTCGTCTGCCTCCTTGGAGAGTGTAACGAGCTCGAGGATCGGGCGAGGGGCCGAACAAAACGCGAGGCGATCGCGCACGATGCAGGAAAAGCCGCTATCGGTCGAAACGCGAAACCCTTCCGGGATCTCCTCCTCAAACCATCGGTCACCCGCTTCGATGCAGTCGCGAATATCGTTCAAGGTGACGAAGGACGCGCCACCCCACGACGAGGGAACGCGCCCGTGAATTGCGTTGGCCAATGCCATGGGACGAACATGCCCGTTGATCTCCCGCGAATTGGAGATGGGATGAACAGTGTTCATTGGTATTTTCTCCGATAGAATGGACATGAATGTGAAGCGCCGCCAGGGCGGCGGCGCTCCCGCGATCACCGCGCGCTTTTCAAGGCCGCCATCCTTTCCCCGAGCAGCCAAAGCGCCTTGTTGAGCTTGATGTCCTGATCGATACCGTTCACGGCGCGGGATTTCACGCGACGGCGCCTGCCAAGATCGTCGCGGCCAACACCACGCAACCCGCCCTTGATGGCGTTTTCCTGCACGACGTTCCAGACTGTCCAAAGATCGTCGGCTCGGTCGTCATGACGGCGGGGGATAAGCAACTGTTCGGCCTTGATCGGCGTCGTGGTCTCGCCATCCTTGTCTCCAAAGCGCAGGACATGGGCGGCGTCCGCGAGAATATCCCTCTCATCACGGTTCAATCGCAGGGTTGACCAATCCTGTGGGGCGACAAGCGTGCGTTCGGCCTCGCCAAGCACGCGATAGGTCCCCTCGATAACCTTGTGCTGGACATCGCCGGAATGGCGAACCTTGATGGCATCGATGGTGCCGGTCCGCGTCACCAGGGAATTGAGGCAACGAACCCGAAACAGTCCCGCCATCAATTCATAGGCGCTGGTGCCGTCATTGGCATTCTTGAGGAGGATTTCGCAAACGGTATCGCCGACATTGTAAACCTTGCCGTCGTCGATGCGGCGCAAGCGGATCAGATGCTTGGTGAAGTCGGCTTTTCCCTCAATGCGACTGTGCGACTGCTTCGCCCCGACCGGCATGAAGCCTTCCCGGACGAGACCCCGCAGAATCTCGATGGTGGGAATAGGCCGGAAGCGTTCCGACCGGCTTTCATGGGCGGTCACCGCGAAAATGGAAGGGGCAATGCGGC
Source organism: Martinezella dioscoreae (assembly GCF_009176305.1). Classification (GTDB taxonomy): domain Bacteria; phylum Pseudomonadota; class Alphaproteobacteria; order Rhizobiales; family Rhizobiaceae; genus Rhizobium; species Rhizobium dioscoreae. Next base: position 40,784 of record NZ_BLAJ01000008.1, read on the forward strand.
GCATTTCGGCTTCAGTCAGCGCGCGGCCAGTGTCGAAACGCGCGGTCTCGGTATAGATGCTCATTGTCAGTCTCCATTGGTTAGGGTTGCCATCCGCAGGGTAAGCCCCTCGGGCGAAGCCTCCCCGGTCTTGCCTGGGGAATGGCCTCTGACATTCCCCGGGACAGAGAGGGGAGGGCGAAAGCCCGCCCCACGGCGGCGAACGGGACTGTCAAGCGGCGTGGCGCGGAAGCCGGGGTATCTTCACGGGTCCGCTTGCGGACTGGCGCGGAAGATGAACCGGCTTCACGGGCCGCTTGACCGGCCTGGGCGGCGATGTCAGGGGCGAGCAAATTGAAGCGGCCCGGCACGGGCCTCATCAACGGATGCGTCAGCGCTGCGTTCGATAAACGACCGTTATCGGCGGAAGAACCGGGTGGGTGCCATCAACATCGAACGCGCTCCTTCGCGGAATGCGCCTCGGCCAGCAAATTGAGAAAAGGCCCCGCCTGATTGGCGGGGCCCCGGATCTCAATCGCGGTTCGGGCGGGACCAGATGAGCTGGTAGCCATCCTCGCCTTCGACCTCCGTGAGCATCGCGTAGATCGGGGAGGGGAAGCTCGGATCGTCCAGCTTGACCGAGAGATAGTCACGGTCGCTCTCGTTGGAGCGCTTCTGCCAGGCGGCGCCGAGCTCAACCGGACCGGCGTAGACGCGGAAGTGCGGACCCTTGTCGGAGGGGCTTTCCACGCGGGTAATGCGTGCCTTTACGTTGAGGGCGAGGGTGCGGATTGAGCCGACGAAGCCGCTTTCAGTCGAAGTGAAGGTGCCGATGGTAGCCATTTTCCTATTCCTTTTGCTGTTTCGAGCCGCTCCATTGCGGCTCGATGGCAGTCACAAAGGCCGGGGACGATCAGACCGCACCCCGTGGGGCCGGAACACGGTGGAGGGCGGCGCGGAGAGACTTTCTTGTCTCGCGAGGAATGACGGCGAAGCCGGAAGGGGATGAAAGTCTCGTGGCACCGTTGCGGGAAGATGAGCGAGGCGCAGCCGTTCTCCGGTCAGACCTGCCCCATCGAGCCCGCATGTGGAGCCGCGGCGAATGGGCGAGGGAATATGACGTTGGCGATCAGCACGGGGAAATTTCGGACAGATGGCCATGTCCGGCTCAACTGGACCGCCAGACTGACATGAAGGCATGCGCATTCCCTCGCGTGACGTCCGGCGAGGGTCGCGCTCGCGGGGCAAACTCGCAGTCATGGAGTTGCCGCGCGATTGGTCGCTTGGAGGAAAACCGCTTTAGCGCACAAGACCGTTTGTCACCGAGTCCAAGCACTCCCGGAAGCGGAGACCCAACACTCCGGATCGGTCGATCTCGGGGGAAATTGGATCTCAGCACCACGGAAAGGCCACGTGACCCCGCGAGCCGGCGAGGAAACCGGCACCACCAAGAGCGGCGGCCGGCATTGACGCCCCATCCGGCATGAAGAGCATCAAGCCGCCTTCCAAGCGTCCGCCATGGGCCGCGGTCGGTGGAGGCACCCCCGCTGTCGAGCGCGCGGCCAGCCCATCGACATGTTCTCGCGCTATCGCGAGCGCTTGCGGGAGCGGCTTGGACAGCACCGGAGACGCTTCGGCCGGCACGCTCGGACCTGACTGACGCTCACCGGCGGGCTCCGTTTCGCTGGGAGCTGCCTTGACGCCGCTGTCGCGCCCTGCTCACCCGCGCGGCGGGCCCCGCGAGGAACGATTTACAGGCAGCGCCGGAATATCTAGGCCTGTTGCCGCGATCTCGCGAAGGCCATGACCGTCAAACGCCGCTGTAGCCGCAGCCGCGTAGGAAAAAAGTGGCCGCCTCGCGTGCATGATCTTCCATTTGTGTCTTCACGGGCGTGAGATCGGCATGAAATAGCGAAGAGATCATCATCGGCAGCAACACCAGATCGATGAAGTATCGGGTCGTGGCTTCAAGGCTGGCCGGCGCGAAGGCGGGCAATGGCTTGAGTTCCTCGGCCTCCGCCAACTCCGCCACGAGTTTCATCGCGGTAGCCGTTCCGTGTGCTCGCATGGCGTAGTGGATCGTCGTCGCCAGATCCGGATGGCGGGTCGCTTCACCGATCACGCTGCGTATGAGCCCGATGGTCTCCGACCTTATGGCCCGCTGGAGGATCAGGACCCCCGCGGATTGGAAGCGTTCAAGAATGCTGCCCGATGTGGCGGAGGCGACCATCTCGCCGGATTTTTGCGCCCAACGGATGACGACTTCCCTGAACAAGGTCTCCTTGTTGATGAAGCGCGCATAGATGCTCGGCTTGCCGGCCCTCGCCACCTCGGCAATCTCGTCGATGCTGGCGCCCTCATAACCTCGAGCGATGAAGACCTGGAGCGCGGCCTGCAAAATTCTGTCCTCGACTTCCCCCGCCCTCTCCCTCGGGGGGCGCCCACGTCGCGTCGCATTTGTCTTCCCCGGTATAATCTGGGGTTTTGCCATCTCTCGCGGCATGACGGACCTCACTGTTTTTTGATTGGCTCGGACGCGGTTTAGCACCCTCCGCGGCTCTTGACTAACACTCCGATCAGTTCTACGTCAATATTTTAATTGAACGTTTCGTTTCAATTTAAGCCTAGTGACGGAAGAGGTAGAAGATGAGCACGCCTCAGGATGAGACCCTCGGAAAATTAATCGTACTGGAGCCGAAGAGCGCCGGTGCCAAGGTAAATCATGAGCAAGGCGGCCTGCCGGCCGAACAGGAAAGAGCGGAAGCACCACGACCCGGCGATAAAACCCTATCCCTCGACGAAAACGAGACGCCGGAGCCGGATGATCCCGGGCATGAGGATGCGACTGGCAGCCCCTCCCGGCGCCGGTGGGTGCTCCTGATCGGCGGAAGCGCACTTGCCGCGGCGGCGGTGGCGGCCTTTCTCTATTGGGACGACGCCTCTCATTATGAGAGCACCGACGATGCCTTCATCGCCGCGCGTCAATATGCCATCACCTCTCGGGTAGCCGGCTATATTTCTTCCGTCCCGGTCACCGACAACCAGCACGTAGCGAGTGGCGAGGTAATCGCCCGCATCGATGATCGCGACTACCAGACGGCTCTTGAGCAGGCCCAGGCGCAGGTCGCAGCGGCGAACGCCAATATCAAGAATACACAGGCGCAGAAGCGGGTTCAGCAAGCGAATGTGGAAGAAGCCGAGGCGCAGGTCGCACAGGCCGAGGCCAATCTCGTCTTCGCCCAGCAGCAGAACGACCGCTATCAGGGATTGGTGAAGAGCGGCTCCGGCACTCTTCAGGAAGCGCAGCAATATACCTCGCAACTGCACCAGCAGCAGGCCGCGCTCAACACCGATCAGGCTTCGCTGACCGCCGCGCGGCGTCAGCTGGATGCCTATGACTTCCAGATCGCCAACGTTGAGGCCACTCTCAAGCAGGATCAAGCCCAGCTCGACCAGGCCAAGCTCAATTTATCCTACACGACGATGGCGGCGGCTCAGCCTGGTCGAGTGGTGCAGTTGTCGGCCGGCGACGGCGAATATGTGCAAGCGGGCACGAATCTGGCGATGTTCGTGCCGGACAAGCTCTGGGTCACGGCCAACTTCAAGGAGACCCAGCTCGATCATATGCGTCCAGGCCAGCCGGTAACGCTGACGATCGACGCCTATGGGGGACGTACGATCCATGGCCATGTCGCGAGCGTGCAGCCGGGATCGGGAACGGCATTCTCATTGCTTCCCGCGGAAAACGCCACTGGCAACTATGTGAAGATCGTCCAGCGCGTTCCCGTGAAGATCGAGCTTGATGACGTGCCGAGCGATCTCGCGTTGGGCCCCGGCATGTCCGTCGTCCCGACGGTGCGCACCGATGCCAGCCCCTCTTTGTGGGAAAGCCTGAGGAACGTGTTGTGAGCACGAACGCTGCCGCCGGATCGGCGCCGAACCCTTGGATCATCGCGATCGTCGTCGCGCTTGCCAGCTTCATGGAAGTGCTTGACACAACCATCGCCAATGTCGCGCTGAACTATATTTCCGGCGGCCTTGGTGTCAGCCAGGACGAAGCGTCCTGGGTCGTCACCACCTACCTCGTTTCCAACGCCGTGATCGTGACGGCCACGAGTTATCTCGTGCGAATTCTCGGCCGTCGGACTTTCTTTCTCGGCTGCCTCGCACTCTTCACCATCAGCTCCGTTATGTGCGGCTTCGCGCCCAATCTGCAATTCCTCCTGCTTGCCCGCATCCTGCAGGGTATCGGTGGCGGCGGCATGGTGCCGGTCGCGCAATCCATTCTGGCCGACAGCTTTCCACCTGAAAAGCGGGGGCAGGGCTTCGCCCTGTTCGGCGTAGCCGTCGTCGTCGCCCCCGTGGTCGGGCCGACATTGGGCGGGTGGCTTTCGGATAACTTCTCATGGCACTGGTGCTTCCTGATCAACGGCCCCGTCGGCGTCTTGACGCTCGCCGCCGTTGCCATGCTGATCAAGGAGCCGGTGGGCGCCAAGCAAGAACGTGCCCAGAAACGCGGGCGGGAGCCTGGCTTCGATTGGATCGGCTTCGGGCTAGTCGCCACCTTCCTTGGAATGCTGGAGCTGATGCTCGACAGAGGACTGGAGGACGATTGGTTCGGCTCCAGCTTCATCGTCGTGGCGGCAGTGATCTGCGCGCTTGCCTTCCTGCTGATGATCCCCTGGGAACTGCGGCACCGAAATCCGGCCGTCGACATCAGGATGCTGGTCGGTCGTCAGTTCGGCACCTGCTTTCTGGTGATGATGGCAACCGGCGCGCTGCTGCTCGCCACGACGCAATATTTGCCCCAGCTGGTTCAGCAGAATCTCGGCTACACGGCCACATGGGCGGGGCTGATGCTGTCGCCCGGCGGCGTAGTCACCATGGTCATGATGTTCGTGGTCGGTTTCCTCTCATCGAAAATACAGCCGAAATATCTGATCGCGATCGGCGCCGGCTTCGTCGCCCTGTCGATGTATCAGGTAACCAGCGTCTATGGCGCCGTGGGTTTCTGGTATCTCGCCGCGGCCCGCATGCTGCAGGGGATTGGCCTGCCATTCATCTTCCTGCCGATCACCTCGGCTTCCTACGACGGAATTCCCGCTAGCAAGACCGACCAGGCCTCCGCGCTGCTGAACGCCGCCCGCAATACCGGCGGATCGATTGGCGTGTCGTTGATTTCCAACATTATCACCCATCGCGAACAGTTTCACCAAAGCCGCCTGGTGGAACACATCATCCCGTCGAACAGCGCCTACCAGGATACCTATGGTCAGTTGAGCAGCTATTTCATGGCGCAAGGAAGCTCACTTTCCACCTCCCATCAACAGGCACTCGCCTGGATCAATCAGCAAATTCAGAGCCAGGCTTCGTTTCTTTCCTATGTCGATGCTTTCTGGGTCCTGACGTTGATCTCGCTCGCGGCCATCCCTCTTGCCTTGACGCTGCGCAACGTGACGCTCGGCAAGAAGGCATCCATGGGACATTGACGCGCCGTCACTCCCGGCCGGAGTTTTCGAGGCGACGGGAGTTCCGACCGGGACGAGCCGGCCGCGCATACTGTGAGCGCAACCGTTCATCCGGCCATTGCGATGCATCGACGGTCTTCCGGAACAAAACCCTGACAGCTGTCAGGGTTTTGGCCCAAGCTCGCCGGAGGGGTGACGCGAAGTATATCGCCTCTGTGTCGGTCGCCGGGCGACGCGCACCTACCAAAGACCGCCCTTCTAATGGCCACTGTTTGAAAAACCCTGACAGCTGTCAGGGTTTTCGCGCGTCCACCAAAGCCAGACCACGCTCGCTCCAGCGAGAGAGAACTCCCAACTTCAAAGTTGAAGGTCGCCTCCAACCGCCCGTGATCATTACCTGCGAATATCGCCATTACCGCTACTCGCGCTCAGCGAAGTTCCAACACGTCCATCGAGCATACGCGGCTTTCCTCGTGGCGATCCTGGCGCATCCTGCCGCCAGGTCGCAATGCCGCGTTGATTACCGCGAATTCCATCACCCGTGGCCGCGAACTCGGACACCCTGGAACAGCCGCGGCAATGTTCGCAAGCCGCGCCGACCGACGTGCTCGGGATGAACGGCGCGCCTGCTCTAGCAGCCGAGTTCCTCGCATGGATACGATGGGCGGCAGCCCCATCTGGTCCATCGAGGCCTGTTCGCCTGGCGTTCATTCGCTCGCGATCCAACTTTCCGCGCGACTTTTTCATTCGCCCGTCCAATCCGGGAATCTTGCTGTTCCATGGAGCTTTCTTCCGGCAGCTCGTTTACGGCGGAAAGCAGTATCATTGCGCGCCCGGTGGTGCTTCCGACGACCTTTCCGGCCGTCGGCGTGCTCGGCCGCCGCAGGATGCTGCTTGCAGACAGGGATGGACATCTATTGGGGCGCACGGGAGAGCCCGCGATCGTCTTGCCGGAGCGGTCTCTTTCACCTCGACCGCCAGCCCGGCAGCAGCTACGCAACCTTCGCAATCAACGCGGGGCCTATATATTCGCCACTCAGCTTCGGCCATCGAAAAGCCAGGAAAACTTCAGCTTGCCGGTTCTGGCCAATGTTATTCACGCCTGGCCAGAAGCATAAATAGCTGACGAATAACAGCTGACACGAAGAGAAGACATGACGACTGCTTCACGATTTGTGATCGGCGAGAGCGACGGATGGCTTGTGAGCCACCGCGCGAATTCGGCGCTCCCCGGCTATCTCATCGTCGCGTCCAAAGGATTGGCCAATGACCTCTTCGATTTACCCGATGGCGCGCTGCGCGAGATCGGCCCGCTGCTGGCGCTGTCTCAAGCGACCCTGAAACGAGAGCTGGGCGCTCCACGCGTCTATATCGGCCGATATGGCCACATTCCCGGACTTCCCTTTCATTTCCATGTCATCCCCATCTACGATTGGGTGGAGAAACTGTTCTGGCGAGATGGCCGATATCGGATCCTCGGACAATTGGCGGAGGGGGAGGGGGAGACCGGGACGGACGGGGCGGAACTGACCCTATTCGTCTGGCGGGAGTTCTGCGAACGCCGGCGGGCGCCTCCGATCGAGGGACCGAGCGTTTCCGAGACCATCGCTCTCCTGCGCGAGACGATGGGGTATCGCCTGCGAGCCATCGAGCGATCTCGCTAACCGACAATTTCCTTGACTAATCGGCCTCGTTAGCGTGCTATATCGCACGAGACGGACGAAATGCTTCGCTTCTCCTGCCCAAATTTGGCGCCGCCTAAATATCTGATTCTCAAAGAGAATTTTTCCATCGAGAAGCTATCGCGGTATTAGCTTCCATGAGGCATACAGTATCGACTGAAGCTTCCGAGGCATGGAAACGCGCTGTTCCGCGAGCGGCAATCCCGCCCTCGGGATTGGCGTAAAACGGCCTTCGGACGGGTATTTTGGTCAGCTTTTTGGATGAATGTCCGCCCAGATTCGCCAATCACCAGATAGCCCGGACCGATAAATCTCCCGGGAGTTCGTGCTCGCTTGCTACCAAGGCTCCAGTTGCGGCCGGCGAGTGGTAGGCCAGCGGGGAGAGATCGGGCGATAAATGCGATCGGCCGGGACCGAGTTTGGCCAATGTACCTCAAACCAAGCTCCTTTCGCGTTCACCGCGGACGGCTCTTCGATCGGCGCCGATCTCCAGATCGCATTACAAAATTGTAAGGGTGCTATTCATTTTCGGTTAAGTCTCGATCGGTCATCAAGTTCATGCGTGAACACGCAGCATCAACCCCCAATGCTTACGAGGTTTAACATGAAAAGCCTTCTTCTCTCTTCGGTGATCGCCCTGGCATCCGTTGTCGCCGTCAGCGTTCCCTCTCAGGCAGCTCCATTCCATCTTCATCATCATGATTGCTTCGTGAAGACCGTGAAGCATAAGGTTCATGGCCACTGGGTCATCCGCAAGGAACGCGTCTGCCGGTAATCCACGGCCCGGATGCGTGCCGCCGGCGACCACCGACGGCCAATGGACGGCCATGGCTGAAAGATTGGCTTTGGCCGTACCATTTGCTGAAAATGACATATCATGCCGCCCACTCGGTAACGCTCGAGCTCTGGTTCAAGGGCCCACTCCAATCGTGGATATGCTGGAAGCCGAGCAACCATCCGTCATGAAACCCTCGATATGATATCGCCGTCGCCGATATTTGCTCGAAGCAATGCCATGAGCGCGGGACCAAGTGAAAATTCACCCCGCGTCGCCTTGGAAGTAAGATCTCGCAGATACGCGCCAGCCGAATTGATATGCCCAGATCGCTCGAGGATGCACGCCATCGTCGCGGCGGCGTTTTCTGGCCCCATTATCTCGCAAGCATCCTGGTAGGCCGAAGCACCGACGCCCAGCATTGATCGCACGACGACAGCCGCGGACATCAGGTCCCGCCAGTTGTTGATACCGCCCGTCGGTCCATAAGAGCTTATTTCTGGGCATGCCTTCAGCACGAGGCTTAACGGAAAGATCCGCATCGGTTCTTTCCGCGACCTGTCTCTTTCGATGGACCTCGTTTCCAGCTTTGCGCGAAAGCTTGGTTCAAGTTCATTAAGGGATTCGGGATTCGAACTCTGTATGTGCTGCTCATCCTGGGCATCATTGGTGCTATAATTTTCAATTTTTTGCTGCGTTTCCAAAAGGTTGATGATCTCGCGGCGAAGAAGCTCCATGTCTTCGAGAATGCAGACGATCTCGCGGATCGTCGGTGAACGAGGAATGCGGGCGACAATGGCGTTGTAGCTATCCTCGATTAGCGACCAGTCGCCACCGATGCCTTCCCCGCAGGCCGCCGCGATCAATTTGCGGACGTCGCGCCGGCAGATCGTCAGGCTTTCCTTGGCGCGGCGTAGCGCCATCCGTTCCGCCACGACCTGCTGGGCCATGATTGCGAGTTCCTCCGCGCGCGCCAGCAGCGGTGAGACATCGAAGCCGAATGCGTTTTCGATCTCGCCCGTCCTGCCTTTTCTCGCATAGCGCTTACCGTTGGCGCTATCCTTTCTGACGATCAGGCCAGCCTCGACGAGAAGCGCGAGGTGCCGGCGAAGCGTGGCGCCCGCGATGCCGTGAGCGCGCAAGGTCAGCTGCGCGTTGGATGGAAAGACAACAAGCTGGGCGTCCTGGCGCAGCTCGCTTTCCGGATGGAAGCTCAACAGGGCGTCAAGCACGGCAAGGCTGCGATCCTGCAATCCGAGTTTTTGCCGCGCTTCGGATACGTCTCGAAAGACTTTCCATTTATCGACCGACTTGCCGGGTTCGATCCTGTTCACGGCGATCTGTCGCCGAAGCAGGGCAAGCGTCATTGGCCGCCGCCCAAAAGGCGTCGTTACACTTCCATTCTGCATTTTCCTCACCTTCAAGAGGCAAAAGAAATACGATCACCAAAAACGGTGCCAAAGACTCTTGACTGGGATTCGAGGAAATGCGATTCTTCAGTTGCTACATTGAAGAGAAGGCTTCCACGACGGCAACGTTTGGGGGCCTTTTTTCTTTTGCTAGGTTTCCTTTCCAATCAGAAAACCCTGACAGCTGTCAGGGTTTGCGTTTGTCTCTCGAACGAGTGAAACGCTCGACAAGGTCGGGCAGCTCCTCCTCGACAAATCTTACGAATTCCGTACCCAATTTGCCCTCGGCGGAGATTCGAACCTCCCGGGGCGAGGTCATGAACACACCAAGCCTGGCTCCCGATCCATCGGAAATCGCGATCTGGGTGTTGCGCGTCTCGGGCGAAGGCTTGATCGCCTTCAGTGCCACCTGAAATCGCTGGTCCGAGGTTTCATCGGCGTCATTGACGTCGGAGAGAGCGGCGCGCACCACCTCAAGGGCATTGGGGGCCGCGGATATTGTCTTGGCCAACTCCAGCCAACGCGGTCGGCCGACCTTCGGAGCCCTGCCAATCGCTTCGATGATATCCGCCGGGATCGTGCGATAGACGCTCCGCATTCGCGCGAGCTCCGCGTCCTCGATGGAAAGAGCCGCGTAGATATGGCGCGCCTTGATGCCCGCATCGTCCATGCGCGAGGCGAACAAGGCGCGTTCAATCCATGTCAGATCTTGACGACTCGCGTTTTCAATACCCTGGGCCAGCACCAGGTCGAGATCGGATATCTCGACCTCTATGGCACGCACCGCGCGGCCGAGCTCGAGGGCGGCACGCCATCTGCGATGGCCATAGACAACCTGATACCGATCGCTCGAGGTGGGGTGCCGTCGAACCTGGATCGGAACCTTTTGGCCTTCCTCCTCGATGGAGCGCTTGAATCTCTCGAAATCACCCGGATCGTCGTCGGGCAGGCGATCCGGATAGGGCGAGGCATCGATCACATGTGGATCGAGATCCTGGATCCAGCCTTCGCCGGATTCGACAATGGCGCGCAGTCGATCGCGCTCCGCGCGGATATCGCCGATCGCGCGATGCGCCGCGCCGATCACCCCGGCACCGACGCGTACAGGCTGCGCGGGGACAGGGCTGGAAGGCGACGGTTCTGGCGTGCTCTCGCCGCTTTCCAATTCGGCCGAAAGCAGGCCGAAACTGGCGACGATGGATCGTCTCGGGCTCTTGCTCATTCACGCCCCCAACTTGCATTGATGAGATGAACGATGGCTTCGTTGACGGCGTCGACGGCCTCGCGGGCGCGCTTGTGCGTGTCTCGGCCGATCTGCCCCATCTCGAGTTCGTAGAGGGAACGCTTGGCGAGCCCCGCGGCCTCGACCGCGGTGCTCTCGATCGCCGTCGGCAAGAGAACATCGGTACCGAAGAGATGACGCAGCATCGCGACGACTTGCGATTGCGGCGCATCATTCGGGTCGTGGCGCGTGATCAGATAGCGGATGAAATCCTGGTCGAGCTGCGCGCCGCTTTCGTCGAGCACGCTGATCAGATCGCCCATCATGAGCAGGAACTGGCTCATCGATGCCACGTCCAGCATGGCCGGATGCACTGTGATGATCATGCTCGTGGCGGCGTAGATGGCGCTAAGGGTCAGAAATCCGAGCGACGGCGGCGTGTCGAGGATGACGATGTCGTAATCCTCCTCGACCTCGGCAAGCGCGAGCTTCAGGCGCTCGAAGAAGATGGCGCCGGAGCCGGACCTTTGGGCGAGAACCCGCGGCGTCTCGTGCTCGTACTCCATGACTTCCAGGTTGCCCGGAATGAGATCGATGCCGTCAAAATAGGTTTTGCGGATGATTTCGCGGATCGAGCGCCTCTCGGTCGCCTCGTATCTCAGCGCCGCATAGATGGTTTCGTTGGCGCCGACATCGATTTCCGGCTGGGCGCCGAACATGGCCGAAAGCGAGGCCTGCGGATCGAGGTCGAGCGCCAGCACGCGATAGCCATGCAGCGCGAGATAATGCGCGAGGTGAACGCAAGTGGTCGTCTTGGCGCTGCCACCCTTGAAGTTGGCGATCGCCATCACCTGCAGATGTTCGCCTGGCCGGCGCCGAGGCAGGAAGCGAAGGGCTTCCGCCGGCTTCTGCTTGGCGAACAGCTCCCGCAATTCGTTGATCTGGGCAAGCGTGTAGACGCGGTGATTGTTCTCCAACCTGCTCGGGGTGGGGCCTCGGCCCTCGCTCGACATCAGCTTCAGGGTCGAATCCGGGATCGAGGTCAGCTTGGATACTTCATTGGTCAGGAACTGGCGCAGCATCTTCTCGGATTTCGGCGGATACATCCGCGTTCTGAGCTGCTGGAGCTGACCAGACAGCACAGTCGCATGGCGCGCGATCTTGCTGCCTGCGTTTTCCTTTGAAGGAGCTATAGTCTCCGTGCGGTTCGCTATCGCCATTTGTCCCTCTTGGCGGCCTGTCGCCGGTTTGCCGACCTTTGCCCGCCAGAAGGTAGAACACGATTCTGTCAGGCCGTCCAGAGATTAACGGTTAATGACCGGTTAACATGTGACAGCCAGGACCTGGGCCTTTGCTATTTAATGCACTGCTTTTCTTCAATTTTCCCCGGTAAGTCGCCGAAGACGATCGCAGCGATGACTCACACCTTTTGATAGCAAGGCGCGGCTACCGTCGATCGTTCGACGCATATCCGGCTAAGATTAGCGACGAGAATCACTCTACCGGCGTGGGTGAGTCGCCCTCGTTGGCGCCGGCTTAACGACTTTGTCTTGAAGGAGCCGGTATTTGCTGCCCATGACCGAAGCCCAGCCTGCTCACTTCGAACGCCACCCTTTTCCCGCCGAGATCATCGCCCATGCGGGGTGGCTTTGTCACCGTTTTCTGTTTAGTTTTTCGCCATGTTGAAGACCTGCCGGCCGAGCGCGGTATCGACGTTTCGTTCCAGACCGTCACAGAATGGCGGCGAAGCTCGGTCTAGAATTCGCTCAGCAGCTGCCAGGGCAAGACCGTAACGATCAAGCTTCCGTCGAGCCGCTAGCTCTTGGAACCGATAGATGCTTTCGCGCCGGAAGCATTAAACGCCATAAATCGCCCGAACGATATCTCGTGGAAAGGCTCCCATGCAGCCTTCAACCGCCGTGTTGGACATGATCGCCGCCGAAATGCCTTCCAAGGGATCGATGAACCAACTGTGTCCATAAACGCCGCCCCAGCTTACCGATCCCTTCGCCATTGGAACCTCCGCCAAGATGGGATCCCGGATCACCGCACCCAAAAAAGAGAATCCTTCTCCTGGTTTGCCCGGGCGCGGGATGTCGCCAATCTGGTTGAGAAGCGCCGCCCGTGCGGTCTCCGCCTTCAAGATGGGCGCGCCGCCGCCGCGAATGGCTTCGAGGAAGGTGATTAGATCCGGCGCCGTGCCCACCATGCCCGCTCCGCCGGATTGGAAAGCCTTCGGATTGAACAGCCTCGTCGGCGCAAAGGTAAGCGGGTTGCCGCTATCATCCGGAACCAAATGGCGATCGCTCATTCTGACGGCCGTCGGAGTGGCATCGGCGTAGGGCGTGGCAAGTCGCTCAGGATCGCTCACCGAAAAACCGGTGTCGCTCATGCCCAGCGGTCCCGTTACATGAAGACGCACCGCCTCTTCCAGGCTGCAAGCCTCGATCCGCGCTATGACCGCTCCAAGAACGTCAATGGCGATCGAGTAAGACCAAAGTTTGCCCGGTGCGGCCAGCAGCGGAAAGGTCGACAGTCGACTGAAGTTCTCCTCGAAGTCGAGATCCGTGTCGGCGAGGCCAGCGTTGAACATCCGCTCGGGCGATGTTGTCTTGGGATCTGCTCCATAACCGAGACCTGCCGTGTGAGTGAGCAGGTGCTGGATGGTTATATCGGCGATCTCTCCATCTGGCTGCCGGGGCCGGAAATAGGGGAGATAATCTCGGGCGAGGTCGCCAAGCGCCAGCCGGCCCTTGTCGACAAGAGCCAGGGCCGCCGCCGCCACGAGCGGCTTGGTCACGGAAGCGAGACGGAATATCGTCCGCGTATCGGTGGCTTTTTGGGTTTCTCGATCGGCATAACCAGCAGCGTGGCTATAGACGGTCTCTCCGTTTTTGACGACGATCACGACAGTGCCGACGATCTTGCCGGACGTGATCGCCTTTTCGATAACCGCGTCGATCCCTGTCTTCATCGCAACCATCCTCCCCGTGCTCCCGAATAAGCGGTCGTAGAACCGCATATTCCAGCTTGGTTCGCAAGGCGGCGCGGCGCCGATAGCGTCGTGTCGAGCTACAAGCGAAGCCGGATACCGTGACCTGGACGATCAATCGAGCCGCCGGGCCGTTCTTCCGCACGGCATTGTTGTAATAGCTGGCGGCCTGCGCGACTGACTGACTTATGCAGGGACCGCTCCATAGCCTCCCGTTGGGGTATGCCTCGTTCGGCCGCCTCGGTCAGATAAGCCGAGCGCGGGCCGTGTGCCGGGAACGCCTCTGGATCGAGGCCGCTTGGCTGTGACGCGTTCTTCATAAAAGCACATGTGATCCGCGGATCATCGCCAGTTTCGCTCCAAGGCCATCAATACCTGGCGGTAATCGCTTCGCCGATCAAGGCGTGAAATTCAGGGCAAACTACCATCGCGTCTCAAGCACGGTTAAGACGGCGCCACCTTTCGACACCGCCTCCGTAGAAACATCGCGCGAATATCCGTTGTGGACGAATCATCGCCATCCCTTGTCGAAGGCCGAGTCGGCTCTACTTTGCGAATCATCAATGATTTGTGGGGGTTAGTGATTTTGAGTTATGATTGGAGCGGCGTCAGGACCCGGCGCATCAAGGCGATCAAGATGGCGGTTTCCGTGGGGATCGCCTTGGCGATTCTCGGCACTCCGACGATGCTTTGGCTGCATGGTTCGTTTTGACCACCAAGGCGCTTGAACCGTCCGCGGACGACGCCGAGCAGGTTCATGTCTAGCGCCTTTCGGACAATGGGGTTGGAATGCATAATCCCACTCTTGGCGATGAGAGCGGTCGCTTTCATCGCACAATGCCCATGCGTTAGGCCTTTAACTCGATTACCGATCGGCCTGCGAGCCGTGGAATTCCAGATTCTTCGATACATGATCGATGAAACGGGCCAACAGCGGGCTCGCATGTTCGCGATGCCAGCAGATCCCAACCGGCCATCTTGATTCCGGTCCGGAGAGAGACTGTTTGTGGCTGGACCCCGCCAATGCCTGCACGCCACGCCAGGGCAGGAATGCTGCGCCCAGGCCGGCGGAAACGATGGCGTGCACAGTTAGTATGTCGTCGGCATATTGGGCGATGCGAGGCTCGAAACGGGCAAGCGAACACCAGCGCCTGATCTGATCATCCAGTCCCGGTCCGCGCGATGGCGAAAGCGCCACGAAGCCAAGCTCGTTCAACTCCGCCAGCCGATCCTGGGCCGGTATTGTCACCCCGCTTGGAAGCACCAGGGCCAAGTGCTCTTCGATAATGGGCATGAAGGCCAGGCCGCTATCCTCCTCCGGCGCCCGGCAGAAGCCGATATCAAGCCTGCCGTCGAGCAGGCGCTGATGCTGTTCCCGCGATGGCAGATCGTTGAGCGTGATGCTGCAATCGGGCGTCGTCGCACGAAAGCCGGCGATCAGCCGCGGCGCCACGACAAGGGTCGATATTCCAAATCCGATATCGAGGTATCCGGTAAGGCCGGCCATGGCGCGATGCATCTTCCGGTCGACATCGTCGTTCAATTGAAGAAGCGGGCGTGCTTCACGCCGCAGAAGTTCTCCGAGAGGCGTCAGTTTGGCGCCATGGCGGCCACGCTCGAACAATGCTCCGCCGATCGCGGCTTCCAAGGCTTGAATCTGCTTGGTCAAGGTCGATTGGGTGACGAACAGTTTCGCCGAAGCCTTGCCGTAGTGGCCGGTGTCGATCAATTGAACGAAGGATCGGAGGAGCTTTATTTCCATTCTGTCCAGGAATAATTTCAATCAATAAAGTCATTTTACGAAAGAGAAGCCGCATGGTCAAATTGCTTCATAGCGAAAGGAGCAATCGACATGGCGCTCAAGATTTCATCCGTGCAGTTTCAGCATCGGGCCAATGACAAGGCCTTTAATCTCTCTCGCGTGGAGCATTTCACGGAAGAAGCCGTGCAGGCCGGCAATCAGCTTGTCGTCTTTCCCGAGATGTGCATCTGCGGATATTGGCATGTTCCGAAACTCGATAGCTCTGCGCTGCGGGCGCTGGCGGAGCCGCTCTCCGGTCCTTCGATCAGCCGGGTAGCCGCGCTCGCGCGTAAGAAGGGCATCGCGATCGGCGCGGGCTTCCTGGAGGTGGGTGAAGACGGAAAGCTCTATAACAGCTACGCGGTCTGCATGCCGGATGGCCCCATTCATTGCCATCGCAAGCTGCATGCCTGGGAGCATCGCCTCATTTCCAGCGGCGATGCCTTCACGGTCTTCGATACACCTTGGGGAATTCGGGCCGGCATCCTGATCTGCTGGGACAATAATCTGATCGAGAACGCGCGGGCGACCGCGCTGCTTGGCGCCGAACTCTTGATCGCGCCGCATCAGGCTGGCGGCGGGCATTCGGTTAGTCCGCACGGGCTGAAGCGGATACCGGTCGAAAAATGGATCAATCGCCACGAAGATCCGGAGGCGATCGAGGCCGAATTTCGAGGACCAAACGGTCGGGAATGGTTCATGCGCTGGCTGCCGTCGCGCGCCCACGACAATGGAATGTTCCTCGTCTTCAGCAATGGCGTCGGACAGGATGAAGACGAAGTGCGCACCGGCAACGCCATGATCCTCGATCCCTATGGTCGGATCCTAGCCGAAACCTGGGCGGCCGCCGATGCGAGGGTGAGCGCTGAAATCGATCTGGCCTTGCTCGACAAGTGCACGGGCCAGCGCTGGATAAGAGGCCGCCGTCCGGAGCTCTATGGTATCCTGACGCAAACCAACGCCAACGGTCTCGCCCCAATGGATGCGCGTTACTCGGAAGCGTCTACCCGCACCGGCGGGTAGGGTTGATTTCCATATCCTGGCCGTCGTCTATTTACCCGTCGTTCCTTCGAGATCGGCATAGACCAGATAGCGCAGCGGTCCCGAGGTCACGGCGTCGAAGGGAAAGCAGGTCGCCAGCACGAGATGGACGCCGCGCGCGTTGGGGTCGATCTCTGCTTCATCCCAGCGGGCAACGGCCATGCGGGTCACGCGGAAAGTGAAGGTCCGACCATCGCTGCGTGTGATGCGGATACGGTCGTTCACACCGATATCTTTCAGGAAAGTGAAATGGGTATCGCGGTGCGCCGCATAGACGGCCGTACCCTCTTGGCCCGCTTGCGGGGTATTGTCGAGATGACCGGGGCCGAAGGCAAGCGCCTGTCCGCTCGCACCCTTGAGCGCGATGGCGGAAACGCCAAGGCGTGGAACTTCGATACGCGCCACCGGCCAGGTGTCGGCCCAGCTCCAGGGCTTGACCGGTGCGCCTGATATCACGCTCTCGGCGAATGCGCGCTCCAGCAGAAGCTGCGCCAAGGCCGCCTTGGCGTAGATCCAACCCCCCTGTGCGGCGAGGAAGAGACCGGCGGCGATGAGAATGCCGGCCGCGAAAGTCAGGAGGGAGCGCGCTGGCGCGCTCCCGATGGTCTGGATGCGAGTGGCGGCGATCATGCCCGGCTCCTTCGCGATGCGAGGACCAGCAGCGAAGCTCCACACAGAAGGGCAAGCAATCCCTGGAGAATGAGAAGCATTCCGGGCGTTGCGGTCTGCGGCAGCGAAACGCTGGCCGGAGCCGGCGCGGAGATGGGTTCAAGCTCCGCATCGCCATCCACACCCTGCGACTTATCAGCTGTCTGCTGATGTTTGTTGTCGGCTTTCGCATCCCGCGCCGCACCGATGCCGAGGAGCTTGTCGTAATCCCAGCCCGCGGGAAGCTGCAATGGAATGTCGGCCTGTGTCAGCGGCGCGTTTGCCGGGCGCAGACGCTTCGTATCGACAGCGACGAGACTTGTGAGGCGCGTGACCAGATGATGGTCGAGTGCCAATCGCAGGATACGCTTGTCGGCATCAGCCTGCGTGATCTTGCCGAGCGTGAGATTGACCTCGGCGTCATCGATCTGGCGGCGAGCCCAGATCTTCGAGATGCCCTTGGCATTGCTTGCCTGGTCGAGCGGCAGGGAGATCGTCCACGCGCGATCGCCGATCTCGCCGCTGACGGTCAGGGTTCCGGCTGCCTTTCCCATCCGGGCCGCCAGAACCAGCGGTTCGCCATGGTAGATGTCGGGCAGGAGATTGGGCGACAGGTTGACGTTCTTTTGCGAAAAGGCGGCCGCGACGTCGGTGACAGCCGGGTTCTCCAGCTTGTCGAAGAGGGCGCGCATGTGCTCGTTCACCTCGGCGACCGAACCGATGTGGGTGAAGCTGCCCTGGCCTAGTTCGGCGGCGCGGTTCATCAGGTACGTGTTCGGCGCCGAGCCGATGCCGACCATGAAAATACGAGAGCGTCCCCGCGATTTCGCGATCGCATCGAGAAGCTGCTGCTCGTTGCTGACCTCGCCGTCCGTCAGGAACACGACCTGGCGCAATCCGCTGGCCCGGTGGCTGTCGTCGAGCGCTGCTTGAAGCGGCGGCAGCATTTCCGTTCCGCCGGCGGCTTCCAGGCCGGTGACGAAGCGACGGGCCGAGGCGATATTCTCGGCCGTCGCCATCACCGAATCGGAGAAGAATTTGGTCATCGTATTGTCAAAGCGAATGACGTTGAAGCGATCATTCGGCTCGAGCCGGGACAGGGCATAATCGAGGCTTGCTCGTGCCTGTTCGATCGAGGTGCCGCCCATCGAGCCGGAATTGTCGATGACGAAGACCACTTCGCGGCCGGCCTTTCGCGGCGTCGCCACCGCCGGCGGCATTACATAGGCAAGCACATAGTCATCCTGGCCGACACGTTCGCGGAAGAGGCCGACGCTTGGCATATTGCTCGCGACGGCGCTCCATTCGAGCACGAAGTCGCGATCGGCGGCCGCTTCGCCATCAAGGACGATCCGGCGCTCGGTGTCGCTGACCTTGTCGATCTTGACCGCGTGATAGAGGCTTTGGACGTCATCGAGCGGGAAACCGGCGTTGAGATTGACCTTGAGGGTGACGGGGTTGGTGCGATCGCCGCCAGGAGCCATCAGGGGTGTCGAGATGGATTTGTCGCTGACCTCACGCGATGGGCGCTGTTTGGACTGACCCCAGCCGGCCTTTAGATCTGCCTGCTGCGTGATGGGCGATGCGTCTTGCGGGCTGTAGCGCGGTGCGACGACGAGCGGCACCCGCAGGGAGAAGCGACCGTCCGCCAGGCGGACCGACTGCTGATATTCGATCTGCACGACGATCTTTTCATGCGGGCCAATATTCGCGACCGCATTGGTGAAGACATTCGGGCGCTGCTGTTCAACCAGGGACGCTTTCTTTCCTTCTGTGCGCGCTTTCTCGTATATGGCACGCGCGGCCTGCTTCTCCTTGATATCGGCGACAACGACCCGGTTGCCGACGATCATCTTCAGGGAATAGACGGCGCTGTCTTCCGGAAGTGGAAATACGTAGAGGGCTTCGACCCATTTGTCGGTCGTGTTCTCGAAGGCTTGCGTGAGCACCGCGCGTGCCGTCGGTCCGTTGACGTCGAGATCGACATCGGTCGCGAGCCGGGGTGCCTCGATATATCTTCCCTCTTCCTTGGTCTGAAGAAGAAGGCTGCCCGCGCCCATTTCGTTTGGCGTGACGAAGGCTGCGGGTTGCGCGCGCGATTCCAGGGGATGCAGGAGCGCGAAAACGACGGCGAGGACCGGCAGCAGGATGGCATTGCTGAACCAGAGCAGCAGGCCGAATCCGATGAGGAAATTTTGCCGTTTCTGGTAGCGCGAGACGTGTGGCGAGGCTGACATGACAGGCTCCTTATTCGCTGGTGGAATGACTGAAGCCATTGTGAACAAAGGCTATTTTCTCGCCAGCGTAAGCTTTGCCCTCTTTCGTCCGCATCTTGCCGCAAACGGTCTTGCCGGTTACGGCCATGTGTGGAATTGTGAAGAAAATTACGCAATCAGGAAACGAGTGAATGGTCCAGGGCGACCCCTATTTGTCCGACAGCCAGAACAGCGCCGTGGCGGCGCGGGTTCGCGAGGAGATCGCCCGACGGCGCATTTCCAGGCAGCGTCTCGCCAATGATGCGCGCATTAGCCTTTCGACCTTGGAGAAGGCTCTTTCGGGCCACCGGCCCTTCACGCTGGCGACTCTCATTCGGCTGGAGCAGGCGATGGGCGTCGTGCTGCGGGAACCCGCTGGAACGCAAGCCCCCATCGTAAAGGAAAGGCCCGGCCATGCCCCCGAGGAACTTGGTGCCTATTCCCGCGCCTCGGTTTCCTGGCTTGAAGGCACCTACCTGACGCTCCGTCCGTCCTTCGGCGATGCGAAGGCGATTTTCGCCTATTGCACCGAGATCGCCTGGGATGAAGACGGGACCTGCCTGAGCTTCCGCGAACGCGAGCGCAGCGACGCCTCGTTTTCACAGCAGGGCTCGGTGTCGGTGCCGCACCTGTCGGGGCATATCTATTTGGTGACGAATTCGTCGGGGCAGTATCGCATGGCGATATTGTCGAGACCCAGTATCACCGGCGAGATGTTCGGCTTGCTGACGACATTGCGCGCCGGGCAGGGCTCGCATCTCACACCCGTCTCGACGCCGCTCGCCCTCCTGCCGATGGCGGCATTCGCGCAACCGTCGCTGGGGCGCGTCCTGGCGGGCGATCAGAATCACCAGGCATATTCGGCCATCATGCATAGAATTACCGGAGAAAATTACGCCGGCTTCATCGGGTAGGGGCGCCCTTAGCGGGCGTCATGAAAGATGATGCCGACAGTGTGGCGCTTGCCTGAGCGGACCCGGCTTACCCCGTGCCTGAGATTGACACGGTAGTTCCCCTTGGTTCCCCGCACGGGCCGATTATGGACTGCGAAGGCGACGGCATCACCTTGTCGAAGCGGCACGACGTCCACGCGGCTTTGCATGCGCGGCCGCTGTTCGGTCAGGACAAACTCACCACCGGTGAAATCCCGCCCCGGCTCGGACAGCAGAATGGCCACCTGGATTGGGAAAGCGAGTTCGCCGTAGAGGTCCTGATGCAGGCAGTTGAAGTCTCCCGGCACGTATTGCAGCAGCAGCGGCGTCGGACGCCGCTGACCGGCCTCGTGGCATTGCCTCAGGAAGGCGGCATGCTCATCGGGATAGCGTTCCTCAAGGCCCATGCGTTCATTCCACCGGTTTGCGATATCGGCGAGACGAGGATAGAGCGCGGTGCGCAATCCACCGAGAAGCCCTGGCAGCGGATAGTTGAAATAGCGATATTCGCCTCTTCCGAAACCGTGGCGCGCCATGATGACGTGGCTGCGGAAATGACGCTCCTCGGGATAAAGGCGGGAGATTGCGTTGCATTCATCGGGTGCGAGAAGCTTCGGAAGGACGGCGCAGCCGAAGCCGTCAAGTTCTCCCGCCAGCGACGGCCAATCATAGGCGTCGACCCGGGCCACGATGGGGCTTTCCAAGGAACCCGGAGCAAAAGTGGAGATCGATACGTTCATGTTCATATCCTCGGTCTGGGCGGGCTTTCGAGGGCGTTCGAGGCCTGCGAATGCCGCGATAACCTGGAGCCTAGCGCCCGAACCGGAGCTGCCGCCACCCGATTTCCGATGAGCGGCTCACACGAATGGGCCTCGCCGGCTACATTGCGATACAATCGCGCCGTTTCCTGAAATCTCGCGGATACAATTCCAGGCGATCTTCCCGCGAGATCATCCATCAGGCAGGAGGCCAGAATGAAATTTGCGTTCCTCGGTGCATTTGCCGTCTCAGGCCTTGCCGTCGGCGTCGCCGCTTCGCAATCGGCGGGTTCCGCGACGCTGCCGGAAAATGCCTCGCCGATCTATGGTGTGACCATACCGGAAGGCTATCGGGACTGGAAATTCATCGCGCCCGCGCAGGAAGCTCCGCCGCTCGACGAACTTCGCGCCGTGCTCGGCAATGATATCGCCATTGAGGCCTACAAGAAGGGCACGCTGCCTTTCCCGGATGGCTCGATCCTCGTCAAGCTGGCCTACAAGCGCAAGCAATCGACGGAGTTCGCGCCGGCAACGGTGCCGGGAGCGCCGACGACGGTTCAGGTCATGGTGAAGGATTCCAAGAAATATCCCGACAGCCACGGTTGGGGCTTCGGGCGCTTCGTCGATGGCAAGCCGGTCGATATCGCCCAACATGAAACTTGTCTCAGCTGCCATGTCGGTAACGTTAGGGATCACGATTACGTCTTCACGCGCTATGCGCCGTAAGGTGCGCTAACGCGATTAAGTGGAATTTGCCGGCCTGATCTCATCATAGACGGCCGGCCGGCGATCCATGGTTCTCCTCCCGCCGGGATAGCCGCCTCTATTTGGCCGATGGGCGAGCGTTGCTCCGAGCAAGCAGCCATCGAACCGCTTCCATCTTCACGGAAGACAACTTTCAAAAACCCGCGCAATCTCCATGGTGCCGCCTCGGGAGAGGTCTCCAAAATTCTTCTTCGCCGGCTAACTGGGCAGGTTCCGGAATTCCGGCCTGCATTTTGTCGATGGTAAAGTCAAAGCGCGTAGTTCTGTATTCCATTGTAGCCTCGGTCGATCCGGACACGGAAGGATACAATTTGCCTGGGTTGAGGACACAACCGGGATACACGCCGAAAGCAAAACATCGCGGCATTCAACAAACCTCCCAAACATATGGAGATCCTGATGTCGCCTTTATCCTTCTCAATGAATAGACGTGCCTTTGTAACTGCGGCCGCTGTCGCCGGAGCGGCCTCGCTTCTGAAGCCTGCCATCTCCTTTGCCGCATCGGACGCCTTGCCTGATGGTGTAAAGCCGTTCAAGGTCCATATACCGGACAGCGCAATTGCCGAGTTGAAGCAGAGGCTTGCAACGGCCCGCTGGCCGCTCAAGGAAAATGTCGCTGACGACTCCCAGGGCGTGCAGCTCGAACGCCTGCGCGATCTCGTCGGATATTGGGCCGACGGTTATGATTGGCGAAAGGTGGAACAGAAACTCAATTCTCTGCCGATGTTCGTGACCGAAATCGATGGGCTGGATATCCATTTCATTCACGTGCGCTCCCGGCACGAAAACGCAATGCCGCTGATCATGACCCATGGCTGGCCTGGCTCGATCCTGGAAATGCTCAAGGTGATCGATCCCTTGACGAATCCGACAGCGCATGGTGGCAGCGCCGAAGACGCCTTTCATCTCGTCGTGCCATCGATCCCCGGTTTCGGCTTCTCCGGTAAGCCGACGACGCGCGGCTGGGGTTCGGACCATATTGGTCGGGCATGGGGCACGCTGATGCATCGTCTTGGCTACGAGCGCTTCGTCTCGCAGGGCGGCGATTGCGGCTCGGTCATCTCCCAGCGCATGGCGCTTCAAAATGTACCGGGATTGCTCGGTATCCACCTCAATATGCCTGGGATCGTCCCCAAGGAGATCGCCCATATTCTGGCTGCTGGCGATCCCGCTCCGGCCGATCTGACGGATAAGGAGCGTGCCTGCTTCGACAAGTTGGCGGAGTTCTACCGCGATAGCTCGGGCTATGCCAACATGATGGTCACCCGCCCGCAGACCATTGGTTATTCGCTCGTCGACTCGCCGGTGGGTTTGGCTGCCTGGATCTACGACAAGTTCGCCACCTGGACTTATAGCAACAAGCAGCCGGAAAAGGTCCTGACCCGCGACGAGATGCTGGATGACATCTCCCTCTACTGGTTCACGGAAACCGGAACCTCCGCGGCCCAGATCTATTGGGAAGACCATTCCAACAACTTCAATGCCATCCAGATTCCGAGCCTGCCGGTCGCGGTCAGTGTCTTTCCGGGCGAAATCTACCAGGCACCAAAGACCTGGACCGAGCGCTGCTATGGCAACTTGATCTACTTCAACGAAGCTGACAATGGCGGGCACTTCGCGGCCTGGGAGCAGCCGGCGATCTTCACCAACGAAGTCAGGGCGGCATTCCGCTCACTACGCTAAGCGGACGATACATCTGACTTGGTGGAGGCACCCGCGGGCAAGCGATGCCCCACGCTTGGCAGCGGAAGAGGGGGAAGCGTATAGCCTTCCCCCTCGCCAGCCGATAACGGATGCTGGCTGATTTGATCCAGCCGATTCTCGCTGGATCGCTGAGTCCTTACGCAAAGGCGCTTCGGCGTCCGGAAAGCGAACCCACACCCATCAGGCCGGCCAGGATGACCGGGATGCACACCAGATAGGCGGTGCGAATGCCGGCGTGTTCGGCAATGAATCCAAGCAAGGGCGGCGCCAGGAAGAAGACGACAAAGGACATCTGCCCGAGGGCCGCGACGTTGACATGGGCCGGGCGGTCAGTGCGCTGGGCGGCGGCCGAGACCACAAGCGGATAGACCGCGCTGCAGCCGGCGCCCATGAAGGCAAATCCCAGAAGCGCGACGTTGGGGTGAGGTGCGAGCCAGACGGCGCAAAGCCCGGTTATCGCCAGGAGCATCAGGGAAAGCGCGACGCAGCGGGAGCCGTAGCGATCGACGAACCCGTCGGCGAACAATCGCGTCAGTGCCATGAAGAAGGTGAACAGCGTCAGGCCGAGGCCGCCGACGAAGGGTTCGACGTGAAAGACGTCGCGCATGTAGATCGCCGACCAGTCGATGCCGGCACCCTCGACCAGGAATGCCGCGATGCCGATGACGCAGAGCGGCAAAAGGCCGAGCGTCGGCAACGCGATGTGATGGGTCTCGACATGATCCTCGGTCGGGCGGGCCGGCGCGTTGCGCATGCCGGCAATGGTAATCGAGCCGACGATGAGGACGAAGATAAATGTCAGGCCGAGATGCACGTGCATCGGCACGCCCTCCTGCCGGATCACCGACGACACGAGTGCCGTCACAAAGAAACCGAGGCTCCAGAACCCGTGCGCCCGACTCATGACGCCGCGGCCGAGCTGGGCCTCGATGCGATCGATCTCGACGTTGAGATTGATCTCCAGCGCACCTGCCAGCAATCCCTCGCAGAAGAGGACAGCGAAGACCAGCGGAGCCCAGCCCATCCACGGCACGAGCGCGAGGGATGCGGAGGTTCCGAGCACGGTGATGAATGCCGTCTTGCGCGCGCCGAGGCGTGCGACGATCGGGGAGACGAAGGTGAGTGATATGAGCGCGCCGATCGCCGCACCGATCAGTGTCAGGCCGAGCTCGGATTTGTCGATGCGCAAGGCATCCTGCAGATCGGGAAGGCGCGAAAGCATCGCGCCCATCGAGACCGCGAACAGGAAGAAGCAGACATAAATTCGCTGCTGCGGTTCAAGACGCATTTCGGCGCTCCAGGAAATCTGAACACGAGAGATGGAAAGGGTCTATCCGAAAGCAACCTGCGCTGGCAATACGAAGGCTCTTAATTCATCAGACAAATTAGAAACGTGGGCTAATTCGGCAAGTGCGCGCGACCGATCAGAAACAAAACCCGCGACTGGACAAAAAAATTCGCCGACCTAACTCAGCCGGCGGGACACGCATAAATCGCATCGCTCTCATTTTTCATCCTTCGTCAACAGATCAGGAAACGGCAGATCAGATATGGGATTAGCACCGCTCACCAGGCCGGCGGGCCAGACGTCGCAAACGGATTTGAACAGCTACAGGCTGATACCGCTCTCCAGTTGCCCGATTCTAGGCAGCAGTGCGGCATCGGGACTGCCGTCCGGCGTCGTTTTTTCCGGCCGGTCCTTCGAAGCGGCAAGCGACAGCGCCCTATCCTGCTGCGGTCGCTATAACCTGAGGAACAGCCTGCATCAGGGCGTAGCGGCGATTGGCGATGACGGACATCTGATCTTTGCCGTCAACAGCTGGGTGAGCGGGCAGCGCTGCACGGTCATGGGTGCCTTCGACCCCATGGGCAAGCCTGTCGCGCCGACCAGACCCCAGCAGGATTTGCTTGGAAAATATTTCCAGTCGCCCGAGCGTCCCATCGTTCTCGATTCAAAGGCGAAGAGCGACATCGGCTTCAAGACGAATGGGCTCAATCCGAACGTTGGCGTCTATGTCGGCAACAAGACGATCATCTTCGACATCAAGGCACGGTCGTCGGATGGTAAGACCGAAGGCAGCGCCACGATCACGACCGATTTCAACGGCAAGGTTCAGGATCAACTCTACGAGCTGTCGACCAAGGGTAACAATTCGTCCCTGAGTGGCAGCTATGAACGCAGAGGCACCCAGACAGCGGAGAGCCTGAAAGCATCATGGGACAAATGGTCCTTGGAGGGCAAGCATTCCCAGGATGGCACAAGCAGGAACCGCGAGCTCAATCTTTCCTATCGCGCCACGGATAAGATAACGATCAAGGCCTCCTGGAGGCCGGACGTGAAGCCGCCATCCACGCCTCCGCGCATAAGCGACTATTCGATCTTCTCGGCCACCAACCCCAATCCGCCGCCGGCTCCTCCGAACTATAGCAACTACATGATCACGCTCGAAATCAAACTGCCCTGAGCAAGGCTGTTTCAATTGAGTTAGGCCGTCCGCGGCAAAAGACCGTGGACGGCTTGATTTTAGCGGGCAGGGCATCGAGAAATTTCGACGCCCGATATGGGGACCAGTGGATTGATCACGCGCCACAATTTGCCGGCAGCGACGACGGCTTGCGTGTGCCGATCAATACCAGCGCCAGGCCGGCGGCGGCCAGCAGACCTCCGGCGATCGAGACCGCCGCATAGCCAAAACCAAGGCTGATGACGGCGGCACCCGTTGCGGCCCCAAGGGCGTTACCAAGATTGAAGGCTCCGACATTGATGGAGGAGGCAAGGCCTGGCGCTTCCGCCGCCGCTTCCATGACGCGCATCTGCACGGGCGGAACGATCGCGAACGCCGCGCCACCCCAGAGAAGCAGGCCAATGACGGCTCCTACGTGGGTGATCATTGCCAATGGCAGCGCGAACATGATCGCCGCAAGCAAGGCCAGGAAGATCTTGGTCGCGCCGTCGAGCGACCAGTCGGCCAGCCGACCGCCAAGCCAGTTGCCGATCGTGAAGCCGATGCCGATCAGCACCAGTCCGAGGGTCACGAAGCTATTGGAAGCGCCGGTGAGTTCGTTAAGCGTGGGAGCGACATAGGTGTATAGCGAGAACATCGCGCCCGCGCCCATGACGGTGGTCGCCATGGCGATGAGAACCGTAGGATGGGTGAGCACGGCCAGTTCCCGCCTGATATCAGGCATGGCACCGCGCTCGCCTTTCGGAAGAGCGATCCAAAGCGCGGCGATGGCGGCGACACCGATCAAGGCGGTTCCAGCGAAGGCCATGCGCCAGCCGATCGCCTGACCGACCCAAGTCGCGGCCGGCACGCCGCCGATATTGGCGATCGTCAACCCCATGAACATGGCGGCGACCGCGCTTGCCTGTTTTTCCTTCGTTACCACGCTTGCCGCCACGACGGCACCCAGGCCAAAGAAGGCGCCGTGGTTGAGGCTGGTGACGAGCCGGGCAAGCAGCAACGTGAAGTAGCCCGGCGCCATCGCCGACATGAGATTGCCGATCGTGAAGATGCTCATCAGCAGCATCAACGCCGTGCGCTTGCCGAAGCGGCTGAAGGCGAGCGTCATGAAGGGGGCGCCTACCATGACGCCGATCGCATAGGCACTGATGAGGAGGCCTGCCGTCGGGATCGAGACATCGACCCCCTTGGCGATGACCGGGAGAAGTCCCATCGGCGAAAACTCGGTCGTGCCGATACCGAAGGCGCCGATCGCAAGCGCGAGAAGAGCCCATCGGGCGTGAGAGGGTGTTTGGGCCTTTTCGGCCGTCGAAATCTTGGCGTCCATGTTGAAACTCCTTAGGCGTCCCATTGGGGCGCGAGGCCGGGTGGGCTGACAATGCGGCCATCCGGGCGGGCGAGAGCGGCGATGGCGATCATATCCGCCTCGTCGAGATTGAAGTCGAAGATCGCGATGTTCTCCTTGACGCGCTCGGGATTGGCGGTCTTGGACAGCGCGATGTGGCCCTGCTGGATCAGCCAGCGCAGCCCGACCTGCGCGGCGCTCTTGCCGTATCTGGCGCCGACCCGCTGCAATATTGGCTCTTTCGGCACGGCACCGTCGGCCATGCCGTAATAGGCGGTGATCGCGACATCATTCGCTTTCGCCGCCGCGATAAGGGCGTGTTGAGGCAGATAGGGATGGATCTCGACCTGATTGGTCACGATCGGCGTGCTGGATAGTCTGGCCGATTCCCGCATCTGCGCGATATTCTGGTTGCTGACGCCGACGAAGCGGGTCTTGCCGGCGGCCTTGACGGCGTTCAGCATTTCGATCTGGTCGGCGACCGGCACCTTGTCGCCCGGCCAGTGCAGCAGCAGGAGATCGACACGGTCGGTCTTCAGCTTGTCGAGGCTCTCGTCAACCGAAGCGGCGAACTTCTCCTTGCTGTAATTGTCAACCCAGACCTTGGTGGTCAGGAAGAGGTCGTCCCGTCTTGCGCCAGCCGTTTGCAAGGCCCTGCCGAGCGCTGCCTCGTTCTGATAGATCTGCGCCGTATCGAAATGACGGAAGCCGGCTTCGAGCGCGGCCGGGATGACACGCTCCACTTCCGCGTCCGACATGCGGAAGACGCCGAAGCCGAGCGCGGGAATTGTAGCGCCGTGGGCGGTAATGGTGAGCATCGAAAACTCCTTTTTGAAAATCTCGACGGCCTTGGCCGCCTTGAATGGATGCCGCGCCGGATTTGAAGGCGCGATTTCTTCGGCCTATGAAATAGAGAGAGCATCCGCACTTGATAATTGGGTAGCTTTTCACATTATTTGTGAAACCAAATCAAAAATAGGTGCTCCATGGACAATCGCGTCGGGGAGATGCAGGTATTTCTTCGGGTGGTGGAAGCAGGCAGTTTTTCCGAAGCGGCGCGCCTATTGCGCATGACGCCGTCCACCGTCAGCAAACTGATCTCACGCATCGAATCCCGGCTCGGCGTGCGGCTTGTCGAACGTTCGACGCGACGGCTATCGCTGACCCTGGAGGGGCGGGTCTACTATGAGCGCAGCCAGGCCCTGCTGCATGATCTCGACGAGATCGAGCAGGAGCTTGCGCAGGGCGCGACGACGACGGGCGGCACGGTACGGGTCAACATTTCCGTTGCCTTGGGCGTGCTCGGCCTTGAACCGCTCTTGCCGGAATTCTGGCAGAGTTATCCCAATGTCGTCGTCGATCTCTCGCTGTCGGATGAAATCGTCGATCTTTATCTCGACCGTACCGACGTCGCTTTTCGGGTCGGGGCCTTGCCGGCGTCAGGCATGATAGCGCGCCCCATCGGCATTGCGCGCCGCAAGATCGTCGCCGCGCCCAGCTATCTCGATCGCCATGGAATACCGCTGACCGTCGATGATCTGTCGCGGCACAATTGTCTGGGGTTCAATTTCCGCCGTCTCGCGCCCGTCTGGCCGGTAAGGGAAAGCGGCCGCATCGTCGATCGCGCCATGACGAGTTCGCTGCTCGCCAATAATGGCGAAACCGTGCGGCGCATGGCGCTGGCGGGTGTGGGGCTTGCCCGCATGGGGGACTATCACGTCCGCGCCGACATCGCGGCCGGCCGTCTCATCGAGGTGCTCGCCGATGTCGTCGAGCCGGATGAGGAGCAGATCCATGCGGTCTTTCTCGGCGGCGCGCGCATGCCGCAGCGCGTGCGCGTCTTCCTCGATTTCGTCGTGCCGCGCCTCAGGCAATTCCTTGAAGGGGAGGCCCGAGCGGCCTCGGTGGGAATTTAATCCCGGCCATGTCCTGTGCCGGCAGTCCGCCACCGGGACGTTGGCAGGCAGGGATCACTGCAAGGGCCGGGGTATCGCGCCGGTTCGAGGCTCGATCGACAGATTTTCGTCCTCCTGATCGGTCTCGAGCCGCTGCAGGATCGGGCAATGCGGACGATGGTCGCCCTGGCAGGAATTAACAAGCATGGTGAGTGTGTGCTCCATGTCCTGCAGGTCGGCGATCTTTTTTTTCAGCGCTTCGATATGGCCCTGAGCCAGGCGCTTGACCTCGGCGCTCTGCCGGGTTTCGTCTCGCCAGAGTTCCAGAAGCTCGCTGATTTCAGCGACGGCGAAGCCGAGATCGCGTGCCCGGCGGATGAAGCGCAGCATGTGCACGTCGTTATCCGAATAGTCGCGATAGCCCGATGCCGTCCTGCCGGCGACCGGAATGAGGCCGGTTTCTTCGTAGTAGCGGATCATCTTGGCCGAAACGCCGGATGCCTTTGCCGCTTGTCCGATATTCATGAAGCTTCTCCAATGACAGGCACCGCCTGATTGTCGCCGATGGCAGGTGGCCCTTCCAACCATGGAAAGGTCAATAGCATATTTTTCGCCAGGGGGCACTTGACCTTACCACGGTTGGAACCTCCACCTTGAGCACCATGAGATCAAAACCCATGAGAATTCTCGATGGGCCCACGGTCAAGGTCGAGACGACCGCCATTCAACCGCTACCCGGACACGTGGTCGAACAAGCGGGCTGGCAGGCGGTCGCGAACTGGGCAACCAAGGTCATGAAAAGCTCTCCACGATCACCATCGACGCAGAGCCGGTTGAAGGCGCCTTAGGTTCAAGGACCAAGGAGCGCGAGGCTGCGGTGAGCGGCCTAATGGGGACATTGCCGTGAGTAAGAGGAAGCAATCGATGCACCGACGTCGTTTTCTAACAGGGCTGGCGGGCCTGGCGATTTCCGGGCCGGCCGCGGCCCAGATGATGCATGACATGCGACATATGGGGGCAAACGGCGCTCATGACATGCCGATGAGCGGCGGCAAACCTGTCTTGCCGGAAGGGCGGCCCTTGCGTGAGTTGCCGCGCTTGATGAACGAGGCTGGCGAAGCGGGTCTGTTCAAGGCAAGGCTTGCCGCCGAACCGGGGTCGGTTCGTTTCGCCGAGGGGCTCGACACGTCCGCGCTCCTCTATAACGGCGGAAATCCGGTGATCGAGGCGCATGAGGGCGACAGGGTCGAGATCAGTTTCAGGAACGGCATTCCCGATGAGCCGACGACGGTTCATTGGCATGGGATGCCGGTGCCGGCTGATCAGGATGGCAGTCCTATGGAGCCCGTCGCCTCGGGTAGCGAGCGCCTCTATGCTTTCGATCTGCCTCTAGGCAGCGCCGCATCCTATTGGTTCCATCCCCATCCGCATGGCCTTACCGCCACGCAGGTCTATCGCGGACTCGCGGGCGTCTTCCTGGTCAAACCCAAGGATGACCCGATCCCCGCCGAATATGGCGATACGATCCTGATGTTCACCGATCTCCGGATCGGCGAAGATGGAAGCATGCCGGCGAGCAACATGATCGATCTGATGAATGGGCGCGTCGGCGATCATATCCTAGTCAATGGCCAGAGGAATCCGGTCCTGGCCGTCGCGAAAGGGGAAAAGCGCCGCCTGCGCCTCTTCAACGTGACAAATGCGCGGTTCCTGCGGCTGACATTCGAGAATGCCGCCATGGTGCTCGTTGGAACGGATGGCGGCCTTATCGAAGCTCCCGTCGGCATAGACGATTTGTTGCTCGCTCCCGCCGAGCGCGTCGAGCTCATCATCTCCTTCGACAGACCTGGAGCGGCGAAGCTTGTCACGCTCGACTACGAGCGTGGGTGGATGGGGCCGGGCAAGCCCGAAGAGGCCGGCATGACCTTGCTGACGGCAAATGTCTCGGAGGAAGCCGCGCCTGTCGCGCCGCCGCTTCGCGCGAAGCTGCGCACCATTGACCGCCTCGCAGAGCCGGCAGTCACGCGTCGCTTTGTATTGACGGAATCCATGGAAGGCATGGAGATGAAGTTCCTTATCAACGGCGCCAGCTTCGATATGAAGCGCATTGACGAAGTCTCGAAGGTTGGACAGGTCGAATTGTGGGAAATCGTCAATCAGGCGGACATGGACCATCCGTTTCATGTGCATGGGGCGCAGTTCCAGCTTGTCGAACGCGAAAGAGATGGCGCGGTCACCAAGCCGTCCTACCACGCCTGGAAAGACACTGTGAACGTTGCCGCCGGTGAGACAGTACGCATCCTGCTACGACAGGATTCGCCGGGACGGCGCATGTATCATTGTCACATCCTCGAACATGAAGATCTCGGCATGATGGGCACAGTCGACGTTAAGGCCTGACAAGCTCGGGCATCAATCGAAGCGAAGAGGGAAGATTGTCGTTCCCCTCATCCTTGGCCTCGAACCTAAATCAGGTTGAGGCCGAGTTCGCTTTTGTCGGTGTGGATGTGCTGTTCGGGTCTTGCGCGAACAGCGGGTTCGGCGCTTTTATGTAAGCGCGTCCTACTGCAGCGAAGTGTTCGCGGCGACCTTGGAGGAGGGTCGATCGCGATCCCGCAGTGGATGCCAAATTGTGCTGACGGTGGCATTCAAGGGGAGGACTCGATGGCCGCTAATCATCAGACGCAATACCGCGAACGCGTGAGCTCTGCCCATGAGGCCGTTGCCTTGATACCATCGGGCGCGAAGATCGCCATGCCGATCGCTGCCGGCCAGCCGCCGGCCATTCTCGCGGCATTGGCCGAGCGCGCGCGGGCCGGCGCGGTGGACAATGTCCGGCTCTACTACCTGCTTTGTACAGGCGTCGCCGGCTCGAGCGTGCTCGACTTCGACCTGCGTGACCGCATCATTCCCATGAGTTATTTTCATGGAGCGGTGGATCGCGCCCTGGATAAGCGGCGAATGGCCGAGATGCTGCCGGCCGCCGAAATCGTGCCGTGCCATTTCAGCCAGGTGCCGCGCTCCCTGGTGGAGCATGTGGGCGTCGATACGTTGATTGCCACCGTCTCGCCCATGGATGCGGACGGGAATTTCAGTCTCGGCGCCAGCACGGATTATGCCCTGGCGGTCGCCCGCAAGCCCGGTGCCCGGCTGATCCTCGAGGTCAATCCCAGCATGCCCTATGTGCGGGGCAATTGCATGATCCCGATCTCAAGCGTCACCGCGCTTGTCGAGAACGACGCAAGCCTGCCGGCGCTCGCTGCCGCGCCTCGCTCGGAAGTCGATGATGCGATCGGCGCCATAGTCGCGGGACTCGTGGACGACGGCGATTGCCTGCAGATGGGCATCGGTGCGTTGCCGGACGCTGTTTGCGCCGGTCTATCCCAGCACCGCCACCTGGGCATCCACACCGAAATGATGACATCAGGACTTGCCGCTCTGGTCAGGGCCGGCGTGGTCGATAATAGCCGCAAGCAGATACATGTCGGGCGAACCATCTTCACCTTTGCGCTGGGAGACAAGCCGCTTTACGACTTCCTGAACGATAATCCCGATGTCGAAGCACATCCCGTGGATTATGTGAACAATCCCTTCGTCATCGCCCAGAATGACCGCATGGTGTCGGTCAATGCCACGCTGCAGATCGATCTCAATGGCGCGTGCAATTCCGAATTCGTTAATGGGCGGCAGTTCAGCGGCACGGGCGGGCAGGTGGATTTCGTCCGAGGCGCCTATGGCTCACGCGGCGGCCGCTCGATCATCGCCTGTCATGCGACGGCGGCCAAGGGAACGCTTTCGCGTATTGTTCCAACGCTGACAGGTCCAGTAACGACGTCGCGCAACGATATCCATATCGTTGTCACGGAATATGGCTGGGTGAACCTCAAGGGAAAATCGGTGGCGGAGCGGGCGAGGGCGATGATCGCGCTTGCCCATCCCGATTTCCGGGAGGAGCTGGATCGGGCTGCCCACCAGGCGGGGTTCTACGCGCCGGATTGACGTCATCAGCGTTGATCTTGCATGGGGATAAGAAGAAGCGGGGGGAAATCGGATCCTTCCGGCTTTGATCGGACGTCAACCGATCGATGGAAGAAGCCCGAGGGATTGGACCTCAGGCTTCTCATACCCGGCGCTAAGCCGGGTAATTCCATATTAGAAGCTACGCTGGAAGCGCAGGATACCAGCCCACTGATCCTGGTTCACAGAATCGAAGTTGGTGTAGGAGACTTCCGGCTCAATGAGCAGGTTCTTGACCGGGTTCCACTTGACGTTCGTGGTCGCCGCAAAGATCTTCGAGTCGGTGTAGGCGAGCTGGAGGTTCCACTTCAGCTTTTCATTGATCGGAACGCCAACGCCGCCCCAGACAGCCCAGTCACCCCAGCCGCACTTCGATGCATCGTTAGCCGGGCAAGAAGAGCGAGCCAGGTTGGTGCCCGCGTACTTGTTCAGGTTGTCGCCGTCCGTGTTCCAGCCGCCCATCAAGAAGGCGGAGAAGACGCCGAAGTCAGCATCGACGCGAGCCTTGATGGCGCCTTCCGACTTAATGGAGTCGTAACCGCCGACAACCTTGAAGCCCCATGCGCCGGACTTGAAGCCGGCACCGGCAACGACGTCGGGAGCGTAGTGGTTGGCCTTGTCGTCGCTTGCCCAGCTCGCGCCATAACCAGCGCCCGAGCCGCTGGAGTTCGAGTCTTCAACCGAGACGACAGCCGTGAAGCCGTTGCCGGCATCGTAGGTGTAGGTCAACTGGTTGAGTTCGTACGGGCCGTCATAGATCACGTCGTCGTTGATGACGTCGCCGGCATAGCCGATGTAGTAGTTATACTGCGAATCGGCCTTACCGACCAGGAAACCGCCGAGGCTGATGTTGGCGAACAGCAGCTTGCTTGAGGTCGAGTTGCCTTCCTGCCAATCCCAACGGATGACCGTGTTGGTCTTCAGCGGGCCGTATTCGGTGTCGGTCGCGGTGTCGAGGCTCAGCTGAGCGCGGGTATGCCAGAGAGTGCCGTTGTGGCTGTTGGCATTGTAGGCATCGTACCACTTGCCTTCGGTACGGACCATGCCGCCGACCTTGAGGCAGGTTTCGGTACCGGGAATGAAGAAGTAGCCAGCACCATATGCGTCGCAGATGCGAACGTATTCCAGCGGCTCCGGCTCGGCGGCGACGATCGCGTCTGCTGCGTGGGCACCGGATACCGCCGCCAGAGCGGCAGCGGAGCCGAGAAGAAGGCTCTTGATGTTCATTGTAAACTCCTTGTCGTAATTATTTCTACGTAATCCAAGGAGCGAGCATAATAGGCTGCCATGGAAGTGCTCCCCGCAAACAGGAAGCCAAACCAGGCGCTGCATCTGCAATAGACCGCCGGTACTATCCCCACCCCGATAGGACCTCGTTAGCTGGCGGCTGAAACAACAACCCCACCAGATCGCAAGCTAATTAGGTCCTGACGACAGAGCTATATACATTCAGATTGTTTGTAAATCCGACCCGGAGCCATTCGAAAACGGAAAAACTGGTTGTTGATTTAATGCAACACATGTTTGGCGGGAAAATTCGGAGAGGAAACCCCATCCAAGCAATCGACGGATCGACCGAATGCTCGGATGGCCCAACCTCTCTCCTCTCATCGGCGGCGTCAGCATGCGATCGCAAACAGCTCCATCGCATTGGCGAAGCCCTTCAGCGGCTGCCGCCCGATCGAGATCGCATCGTTGATATCAGCCTTTTGCTGGAATGGGCCTGATATCAGGAGCGCTTGGCCGCTCTCGCTGCAGACGTTCTGGATACGGCTGACGATATTGACGTCAGGGCCGATCAAGGTGAAGTCCAGGCGGTTGCCGGAGCCGACATTGCCGTAGCTCACCTCGCCATAGTGCAGCGCTATACCGACCTTGACACGAATGCCTTCATATTCGAAGCCGCCTATTTCATCGAGAATTGTCTTCGCCGCGGTCAGCGCCGCATCGCAGGCTCCAGTCGCATCGACGCCTGGAAAGAATGCCAGAACCGCATCGCCCATGAATTTCAGCACCTCTCCACCTTCGCGGGTGATCGCCGGTATCACCTTGTCGAAATAGGCGTTCAAGAGCCCGAGCACGGTGCCGCCTGGCAGCCGATTGGAAAGCTCGGTGAAGCCGCGTAGGTCGCACAGCAGAAGTGCGGCCTCCATGGATTCGATTTCTCCGCGACGAATGTGTCCTGCGAGGATGCGGCTCGCCGTCATCGGGCCGATATAGGTGTCGAGAAGGCTGAGTTCGCATTGCCTTAGGACGCGAAGTTCGCACGTGTTGCGCAATGCCGGCAGAATACGCTCGATCAGGTCATGCTCGCCGGATGTGAAGCCGCCTGGCCGCCGCGTGGCGAAGACGGCGCAGCTGATCGGTCCGTCGGCGTTGCAAAGCGGCGCCACGATCAATTGCACGAGCCCCCGGCCGGAAAATATGTCGATGTGTTGCCAGCGCCCATGCGGACTCTCACCCGGACCGACGACGAGCGGTTCGCGCATCTCCTGTGCCTTCATGAGCGGCGTGTTGGCAAGCGCGAGACGCGAGCCATGTTCGCGATCATGGATCTCGACCGGCTCGCCGGGCGCCCAGGCGAAGGTGCGGCCGATGAATTCGGGATGCAGCGTCGTCAGGTGCAGCGTCAACCGATCGATGGGAAGGCCGAGGGCCCGCAGGCGGCGGCCGAGCCCGGCGACGAGGCCGGCCTCGTCGAGGGCGTGGCATTCATCGCCTGTCAGCCATTCGATCAGGCTGAGGGTAGCCGCAGTATTGACGCCAATATGGCCCGTCCTGGAATTGATGATCGAGGTCTTGGGCATGTCGTGCAGCAGGGTCATGGCTATCTCCTCCTCTTTGAGATGCGGCGCTCAGTGTGCCGCACCGCCGGAAAGGTGGCCGGGTTTCTTCAGAAGCAGGCTCGCGACGAGGGCGATGACCAGCGCGACGCCGAGCAGGAAGAACGTGTCGCTGAAAGCCATGATGTTGGCCTGCTTGCGAAGACTGGCGGCGATGGCGACGATCGCTTTGTGCGTGGCAAGCGCCTGGTCGCTGACACCATGGTTCATGAAGTAATTCGTCAGATTGACAACGCGGGCACGGGTCGCCTCTTCGAATGCCGAGACCGAATTCGTCAGGATGTTGGAATGAAACTGCTCGCGCTTGGTGAGAAAGGTCTGCAGCGCGGCGATGCCGACCGCGCCACCGAGATTGCGCATCATGTTGAAGAGCGCCGAGGCGGAACCGGCATTTTCCTGCTCGATGCCGGCGGTGGCGATCGCCGTCAGCGGCGTGAAGGCGAGTGCCTGGCCGACGGCGCGCACGATATTCGGCCAGAAGAGCTGATCGCTGGCATAGTTGCCGGTCATGTGAACATTCATGAAATTCGAAGCGGCAAAAAGCGCGAAGCCGACGATGATCAGCAGGCGGGCATCGACACGTTTCATCAGCCGTGGCACCAGCGGGATCAGGATGAGCTGCGGAATGCCGGTCCAGGCAAGCACCATGCCGATCTGCTCGGAATTGTAACCCTGAATACGCGTCAGGTAGATCGGCAGGATGAAGACCGAGCCATAGAGGGCGACACCCATCAGGAAATTGGCGACGATGCCGAAGCCGAAATTGCGGCGCGCCAGCAGGCGCAGGTTGAGGAGCGGATGGGCGGCGCGAAGCTCGATGATGAGAAAGAGCGTCAAGGAGACCGCGGCGATGACAGAGAGGCGGACTATGAAAGGGGAACCGAACCAGTCGTCCTTGTTGCCTTCCTCAAGCACGGTCTGCAGCGCGGCAAGGCCAACCGCCATGGTGATGATGCCGGGCCAGTCGCCCTTGGCGAGCAGCGAAAGGTTCATCGGCGCGCGATCGAGCGAGGCCCAGAGCATGCCGATCATGAGAATGCCGGGCACAAGATTGACGTAGAAGATATATTCCCAGCCCCAGTTTTCCGTGAGGTAGCCGCCGATGGTCGGCCCGATCGCCGGCGCGAAGGTCGCCGAAAGGGCGAAGAGCGCGAGGCCGATCGGCTGCTTGGGCTTGGGGAGCAAGGTGATGATGATCGTGAAGGCCATCGGGATCAGCACTCCGCCGGAGAAGCCCTGTATGGCGCGCAGCACGATCATCTGCTGCAGATTGGCGGCAAAGGCGCAGCCGACCGAGAAAAGCAGGAAAAGGAGGGCGTTGGTCAGCAGATAGATGCGCACGGAAAAGACGCGGGCGAGCCAGGCGCTAAGGGGAATGACCACGATTTCGGCGATCAGATAGGAGGTCGAGATCCAGCCGCCATCGTCCGTTCCAGCGCCGATCGCGCCCTGGATGTCGGCAAGCGAGGCATTGACGATCTGGATGTTGAGAACGGCCATGAAGGCGCCAAGTGTCGAACCAACGACGGCGGTCCACATGCGCAGCGGGCTCATGGCGGGCCGGGCAACCGGAGCGGATACGGCTGAATTGTTGTTTGCGGCGATCTGAAGGGTAGCCACGGCGCGTCTCCTTCCGGCTCATGCCGGAATAATCTCATGACGATACAGAGGTGATAATCGATGAAGATCGGGAAGGATCATCCAGCGTGGCTGGATAATCCTTGTGCGTCCGTCGTCGATGTCTGGATGGCCTTGGTGTCGATTTCCGGCTCCACCGACATGCCTGAGCGCAGCAGACCGACGAGGTTATCGTCATCGATGACGATCTTCACCGGTATGCGCTGGACGATCTTGGTGAAATTGCCTGTCGCATTGTCCGGTGGCAGCAGCGAGAATTCGAGCCCGCTTGCCGGCGAGAGGCTGTCGACGTGGCCCTTGATGGTGACGTCCGGGAAGCTGTCGACCTTGATTTCGACCGACTGTCCGGGACGTACATAGGTGAGCTGCGTCTCCTTGAAGTTCGCGACGACATAGACCGAGTGCAGCGGCACCACCGCCATCAGCTGCGTTCCCGATGTCACATACTGCCCGACGCGAATCGAGCGGGCGCCGACCGTGCCGTCGACGGCGGCGACGATGTTGGTATAGGAAAGATTGAGCTCGGCCTGCTGAACGGCCGCAGCGGCCCGATCGCGCTGGGCGGCTGCCTGATCTCGCTGGGTCTGAAGCACCGGCACCTTGTTCTGAGCAGCGACAAGCGCGGCCTGATCGCGCTCGACGGCGGCGGCTGCCTGCTTTCTGGCCGATGCCGTCTCTTCGGCGCGCGACTGTGTGCCGACGCCGTTGGTGATCAGCCGAGCCGAACGCGCTGCATCCGATATCGCATAATCCAGGGAGGCTTGCGACGCGTCGACCGTCGC
This sequence comes from Martinezella dioscoreae, assembly GCF_009176305.1. Taxonomy (GTDB): domain Bacteria; phylum Pseudomonadota; class Alphaproteobacteria; order Rhizobiales; family Rhizobiaceae; genus Rhizobium; species Rhizobium dioscoreae. The sequence continues at coordinate 79,200 of NZ_BLAJ01000008.1, forward strand.
CTTGGCCTGCCCGATCAGCGATTGCTGCAGCTGGATCTGCGCATCGATGTTGGAAATCGCCGCATCCGCGGCCTTCAGATCCGCCTTCGCCTGGGAAAGTGCGGCCTGGAAATCGCGGTCGTCTATGCGGGCGAGCACCTGGCCGACCTTGACCTTATCATTGTCGTTGACAAGCACATCCTTGATATAGCCGGCGACCTTCGGCGCGATCGTGGTGTAATCGGCCTTCACGTAGGCGTCGTCCGTGGATTCGATGAAGCGCCCGACCGTCCAGTAGCGATAGCCGAAATCCGCCGCGATCGCGACGCCAGCCAGCAGCGCGGCGATCAGCACGCCGCGCTTGATGAGCTTTCCGCCTGTCTTGGGCGTGGCCGAAGCGACAGGCGCTTCGACGGTCACACCCCGCGGGGCTTCGCTCGTGGGAGACCTTGCGACCTCGTTGGCCGGAGCAGCGTCGGCTTGGCTCGCGTTCTTGAACGCTTCGTTGCGGGGGAGTTCCACCATCGTCCGTTTCCTTCAATGCGCCACCCCTTTGCCCGGGGTCATTTTGATGCGATGAAGATGCATCCGAACCGTCCTTCTGATAATCTCCTCAAATCGGGAAGGATCATCAAGTCACAGTGGATAATCCGAGGACAATATGGATCGGTTGACCAGCCTCACAGTCTTTGGCCGGGTGGTGGAATGTGGCGGCTTTTCCGCCGCCGCCCGCCGGCTCAACATGTCCGTCACCATGGTGGGCAATCACGTGCAATCGTTGGAAGACCGCTTGGGTGCGCGGCTTCTGAACCGGACGACGCGCCGGATCAGTTTGACGGAAACCGGCAAATATTATTATGAGCGTTCCTCACAGATACTGGCCGATCTCGAGGAGGCCGATCGGGCCGCCGGCGCGCTTAGTACCATGCCGCGAGGCACGCTTAAGCTCTATACCAGCGGCGCAATAGTCCGCTTCCTGCTTCCCGTCGTCAACGAATTCATGACCCAATATCCCGCGATCTCGCTCGATTTCAACGTCGGCGAACGGTCGATCGACATGGTCGAGGAGGGTTACGACCTGATGATCCGAACCCTCCCCGCATCCGACTCGACACTCGTCGCGCGCAAGCTCGCGCCCTGGCGGCACATGCTCGTTTGCTCGCCCGAATATCGTGACACACATCCGATGCCGAAGGTTCCGGCCGACCTCGCGGAGCATAATTGCCTGCAATATACCTATTACCCGTATGGCGACGAATGGCGTTTCGAGGATGCCGATGGCAAGCAGGTGGGCGTCAAGATTTCTGGCAATGTCGTCTCCAACAGCGCGGAGACGCTGCGCTTTCTCCTGGCGAGCGGGCAGGGCATCTTTCTCGCTCCGAGTTTCATCGTCTTCGAAGAGGTCGCCGCTGGCCGTCTCGTGCGTGTCATGCCCGACTATCGCGCCGTGGAATTCACGATCAGCGCGATCTATCCGAACCGTAGCCATCTGCCGACGAAAGTGCGATTGTTCATCGACCTTTTGGCGGAGCGTTTCGTCGAGCACCGCAAGTGGATGACCTGAGCACAACAAGGCCGAGTCCTGTCCATCGGTGACGCAGCAGTGAATGGAGCCATCTCAAAGCCATGGCGAACCGAATAACATGCGAGGGTCGTCCGGAGCTGCCTGCGATTCAGATGCAGAACGGATTCACCGACGTCTTCGTGGAAGTTCTCGCCATTGCTGCTTCGGTGTTGGCGCGAAGGAGGTCGGATCAAGCGTTTGCATCCTGGATCGCATCGCGAGATCACGCGGTCTTGGGACTTGGGGCGGTGGGATTCGACATCGCCGAAATGCCCTGGCACGTCGCGACATTTGCCGCGGATCGGAATTTTGTAATTCGGGCGATCACCGCCGCGGAATCGAAAGTCGATTGGGAAAAGCTGGGCTACGAGCCGAAGGAAGACTGGCTGATGCCGCGCCTGATGCGTTTGCGAATGCTGTGTCGGCATTCGGACCACACAATATCAGGGCAAGCGGCGCGGCGATCCATTCGACCTTTTCCGAGAGCGACCTCAGGCGCTGCGAAACGCATGGGATCATCATGCATGCTTACGGATGCCTCGTCTGCAACAGGTCGGCGCCTTCCTGAAATTCACGGGCATGTGGCATGGCCTTACCGATCGTACAGGACGTCCTCGGGTCGATCCGGCCGGTGGCGGCATCATGACTGCGGTTGTTCGGCGGGCTGGCGCGTTTCCGCCTGGCGTGCGGCCGACGCGAGGCGCCGTTGCGCCCGGATGGCGCTCCATTGTTGATCGATCAAGACGCCGATCAGGATGACGCCGCCCATGACGGCGAAGTTGAGCGAGGAGGGGATACCCAAAAGGTTGACGAGGTTCTGCAATTCCTGCAGCAGGATCGTGCCCAGCACCACGCCGATCAGCGATCCTTCACCGCCACGCAGCGAAAAGCCGCCAAGCACCGCCGCGGCGATCGCGTAGAGCTCATAGAATTGCCCATGGCTCGCCGGCGAAATGGAGCGGGTGTACATGGCGAAATAGATCGCTGAAAGCGCCGTCAGCACGCCGCATATGATGTAGGCGACCGTTACCATCTTCCTGGTGCGGATGCCGGAATATTTCGCCGCCTCCTCATTCTTGCCGATGGCGTAGAGATAGCGGCCGTAGACGGAGCGATGCAGAACGATCCACATGACGGCGGCGATGATCACGAGCGCGATGAAGGTGTTCGGCACGCCATAGAAGCGGCCGGCGGTCAGGAATTCGAGGGTGGGAAAGTTCTGGCCGAAGGCGAAGCCTGCCGTGCCGTCCGCTGTGTAGAAGCGCGCCGCGCCACGATAGATCAGGAGGCCGCAAAGAGTGACGACGAAAGGCTGGAGGTTGAGCCGGGTAATCAGCCAGCCATGGATCGCTCCCAGAATGCCGCCAAGGATCAGGATCAGCGGCAGGGCGATCGCCCAGGGCATGTTCTGGACGGCGATGAAATCGATGAACAGGACGCCGAGCAAGGCAACCAGCGAGCCGACGGACAATTCGATGCCGCCGGTGATGATGACGAAAGCCTGGCCGATCGACAATATCCCGAAAAGGCCGATAAGGTTCGACGTATTGGCGAGGTTGATCGGCAACAGGAAGCGCGGATTGATGATCGTCACGACAATGCCGACAACGATAATCAACAAAAGCAGGCCCAGATCTTTCTTACTCATCGATATCAATTCCCATTGGCCGCGGCCGTTAGAGCAATTCCAAGCGAAGTGCGAAGCATCTTTCGCGGGAAATTGCGCAAAAACAATGAGATAGAGCGGTTCAGGTTTCCTTGGATAGCTGAACCACTCTAGTGTAGCGTTTTGCCGACGGCCAGCAAAAGCACGTTTTCCTGACTGAACTGATCCTTTTCGAGGATGCCGGAGATCCGACCCTCATGCATGACGGCGATGCGGTCGGAGACGCCGATCACCTCTTCCATGTCGCTTGAGATCATCAGGATCGCCACACCGGCATCGGCAAGCTTGCGCATCAGGCTGTAGATTTCGCTCTTCGCGCCAATATCGATACCGCGGGTGGGCTCGTCGAAGATCAGCACCTTCGGGTGCATCGCCAGCCATTTGGCAAGTACGACCTTCTGCTGGTTGCCGCCCGAAAGCGTGCCCGTGCGGGTCGCGATCGATGGCGTCTTGATGGCAAGCTGCCTGCGCTGCGTTTCGGCCATGGCATTTTCCCGCTCCGGCGAAACCATGGAGCGGCGCGCAAAGGCCGGGAGGTTGGGCAACGATATGTTCTGCGAGATCGGCATATCGAGCAGGATGCCATTCAGCTTGCGATCTTCAGGCACGAGAAAAATGCCGTTGGCGACAGCGTCCCTGGCGGATCGCAATTTCAGGTCCTGTCCACTGAGGGCGATGGTGCCGCCATAGCTATGGTCGACCCCGAACAGGACGCGGGCAAGTTCCGTCCGGCCTGAGCCGACGAGACCGGCAAGGCCCAGGATTTCACCGTAACGGATATCCAGGTTGACGGGCTGCGCCGGATAGGCGGCTGTGCGGACCGCCGCGATCTTCAGGGCGATATCGCCCGGCGGACGGGCCGCTTCCACGGAGCGCGCGGCCAATGCCCGCCCGATCATCAGCTTCACCATGCGATCATGGTCGATGGCGTCTTTCGCCAATGTGCCGACAAGCGTCCCGTCGCGCAGAACGATGACGCGATCGGCGACACGTTCGACCTCGTGCAGGCGGTGCGAAATGAAGATGACGCTTATGCCTTCGGCTTTCAGCGAGGATATGACGGCCAGCAGCTTTTCCGTCTCGGCAAGCGGCAGGCTCGAGGTCGGCTCGTCGAGAATGACGAGACGGGCATTGATGGACAACGCCTTGGCGATCTCGACCATCTGCTGCTGGGCAAGCGATAGTGACGCCACCGGCGTATCCGGCGAGAAATTGGCGCCGACGCGCTTCAGAAGAGGGGCGACCATCTCGCGCAGGCGGGCGCGGTCGACCAGTTTCAGGGCGCCGCCGCGCAATGGTTCGCGGCCAAGGAAAATATTGGCCGCGACATCGAGATTTTCAAAAAGGTTTAGCTCTTGATGGACGAAGGCAATCCCGGAGGCGATGCTGCTTTCGACCGTGAAGGCCCCGTGCTCGGCTCCATCGAGCCGAATACTGCCATGATCCGGCCTGACGACGCCGCCAAGGATCTTCATGAGCGTCGATTTGCCGGCGCCGTTCTCGCCGACAAGACCGATCACCTCGCCGGCGCTGACGTCCATCGAGAAATTATCGAGCGCGACCACGCCCGGATAGGTCTTGCCGATTCCCGAAAGGCTGAGAAAGGGCATCGTGGTTTCAGCCGATGCCAAGTTATCCGAGCGCTGGTTCATAACGAATATCATGCCTGTGCGATGTGGCTTCGAGAGCCGCGACGACGCGAGCAACTGCATTCGAGCAGCGCCGGTCCTCGCAACCGGCGCTGCTGGTTGGCCTTAATTGCCAGCCATGGCCTTCAGATTGGCCGCATAGGCATCGACGTCGTCCTTGCCGATGATTTTCGTCGGGATGATGATCAGCTTGTTGGCGGGAATACCCGATTTGTCGCCCTTCAGGTAGGCGGCCATCAGCTTCATGCCCTGATAGGCCCAGAGATAGGGCTGCTGCACCACCGTCGCGGCGATCGTTCCTTCCTTGACGCCGCCGAGCGTGATCGGATCATCATCGAAGCCGACGACGGTGATCTGGCCGAGCTTGCCGGCTTCGCGCAGTGCTTCATAGATGCGGGGCGTGTTGTAGGAGTAGAAGCCGACCATGCAGGTGACGTCAGGGCTCGCGACGAGCGCGTCTTCGACATTCTTCTTCGCTCTCGTCTGGTCGATGTCGTCGCCGCGCACGTCGGTCAATTCGATCTTCGTGCCCGCCAGGCCATCCTTCATGCCCTGAATGCGCTCCTTGGCATTGTCGGCGCCGAGAAGTCCCACGAAGCCGATGCATTTGCCCCCGTTCGGCATGGCTTTCTTGGCGATCTCGGCGGCCTGCTTGCCGGCATCGACGTTCGATGAGCCGATATAGGCGACGCGGTTCGTATCCGGTGCATCGCTATCGGTGGTGAACAGCGCCGTTTCCGAGCCGATCTTGTTCAGCCCCTCCGTTGATGTCTTGGGATCGACGGCCGAAACCATGATGCCCTTGACGCCGGCCGCCACGAGGTCTTCCATCAATCGCTGCTGGATCGCGACCGATGATTGTTCAGGATATTTCAATTCCATGTTGAAGTCCGGCAATTCGGCCTGAGCCTTCTTGACGCCGGCTTCGGCCGCCTTCCAGAAGTCGGACGCGCCGTTGACCACAAATGCGAGAGTGGGCTTGTCCGCGGCATAGGTCGCCGTCGCATAGCTCAGCAGCAACCCTGCCGCGAAGGCGGCAGCGCCCCGTGTTACGTATTTCATGATCGTCCTCCCATAGATCCGCCTGCGGGATCTGGTTGCAACTCGCGGCAGGCCGTCCTGAGCCCCCTCCCAGGGTTTTCTCGCCAAGCGAGATAAGGCACGTCCCACCACGACACCGACGGTATACGACTAATTTCAATTAGTAAATAGTATTAGTAATACAGTTGCCTGCGCGCGAAGCGGCGGACTCTCGAAAATCTAGCTATTTGGTTCAATTGCCAGCGATCTCGCGCTTAAAGATGTGGGTGGCGATTGTATGCCTGTCCGCGCCGGTTGCCGAGATCGTGCAATTGATGATAATAAAAATTAGCGCATGAAGGCGGCCGTGGGGATCGTAGGCCGTTTTCGCTTCAGGGGAGATGAGACGCAGTGAAGAAGATATCGGCCGCGAACGGCGATCGCACGGCCACCGACAACAGGGCAACGAAGCGAAGCGGCCGTCGTTCCGGTACGAGGGTCACGATGACCGATATCGCCAAGGCGGCTGGATGTTCGCAAAGCGCAGTATCCTTTGTCCTCAACAATACGCCGGGCATGCGGCTATCGCAGCAGACCCGTGAGAGGGTCATCGAGGCAGCCCGCCAGCTTGGCTATGTCGCGCCGGTGCTTGCCGCGCCGCCGGCGCTGCTGTCTCCGTCGAGGCTCGATGGCGTCATCGGCTTTGCCGTCGACCAGCTTGCAACCAGTCCGGAGGCGGTTGTCGCGATCGAAGGAGCGCGCCAGGCCTGCTGGAATGCCGGAAACGTTCTGCTCGTCGCACAGACCATGAGTGATCCTGTCATGGAGCCGAGAGCGATCAAGGCGCTCACCAACAGCGGCATCTCGGCGCTCATCTACATGACGATCTTCACCCGCGAGGTGGAGGTGCCGGATTATCTTTATGATCTCAATATCCCGATCATTCTTCTGAATTGCTATACGTCCGACTATGCCTTTCCGTCCGTCGTTCCGAGCGAAATCGCCGGCGGGCAGACCGCGACCCGGCATCTGATCTCACATGGGCATCATCGCATCGCGACGATCACGGGCGAACCGTGGATGCAGGCCGCCCAGGATCGATTGACCGGTTATCGTCGCGCCCTGGCGACGGCCGACATTCCATTCGATCCGGAGCTTGTCATAGAGGGTGACTGGTCGGCGAGCGCCGGCTATGCCGGCACCATGAAACTACTTGCGCTCCGCGAGCGCCCGACGGCGATTTTCTGCCAGAACGACCGCACCGCCATTGGCTGCTACGAAGCGCTGAAGGAGGCTGGCCTCCACATTCCGGAGGACATGTCGGTCATGGGTTATGACGACGAGGACATCTGCCGTCATCTCGTGCCGCCCCTGACGACCTCGGTCCTTCCTCACACGGCAATGGGCCAATGGGCGATCGAGCATCTGGAAACGGCCGTCTTGCCGCGAGAGCGCCGCTACCAGATCACCAAGCTCGAATGCTCGCTTGTCAAACGTGCGTCGGTTGCCGCACCGGCTGGCATCAGAACCGGGCGCAAGGTGCGAAAGGTTTGATCGGATTCGCCGGCAGGCGCGGGGCGATCCGTTCGCCTGGCAACCTGTAGAGGCGTCTTGGCGACTGACGGTTCGATTGCTACGATGCGCGTCATGACGGTTCTCTCTCCGGATACCCGCCCGCCGCTCCGGCTTTCGTTCCGGCTGCCGTCGCTCACCCTGCGACTGCTGTGGCGCTTCTGGCCGCAGCTGATGGCGCTGTGGCTGCTCGGCCTGATCGGAAATTCGCTTCTCAACGAACTGGCGGTCATGATCGGCCGGCTGAATGCGCTGGCCGGGCTGTCTACCCTGGCCCTTGTCGTTCTCCTGAAGCTTGTCATTATCGTCGCGCTGTTCGAGACCGTGCGACCCGGGTTGGCCTCGCTTGACGCCGCCTCGCGCGCTGCGGCTGCCTCGCCGGAAACCGATACCGGCGACGGCGCCGCGACGCCCAGCTTTACCTCGATACTCGCGCTGACCCTCGTGCCATTCTTCGCCTACTATGCCGCCTGGGGATTTCTCGGCGACACGGTGAGGGAATATTCCAGGCTATCGCTCGACCTGATGCCGTTCGGGGAGGATTATAATCCTCTGAAATTCGGCAGCAGTGCCTGGCTCCTCGTCTCGGTTGCCATCGCCTGGGCGGTCAGGCGCTTTGCCAAATTCATGCATTCGCGTTCGAAAGCGCCTGTCTGGGCTGTCATCATCGTTGTTTGTGAGGCGAACTGGGCCTTCATCGGTCTCTTTGTTATTTCGACCTGGGAAGGCGACATCCGTTCCAGGGTCGCCAAGCTCCCCGAAACGATCGGGCATTTTTTCGGCTTTCTCAATCCGGTCGGCGATGCCGCGGCGGCCACCATCTTTCCGCCGACGGCGGAGGACGCGTCGCTTTCCTTTTCCAGGCAAATGCGCGGCCTGTTCCTTTATGCTCTTTATCCCGTCGTCTGGCTGACGCTCGCAGCCTTGGTCTATGGCTACGACATCAATGGCGAGCGCCCGCTGACGGAGGGCCGGTTGGCGCGCACGGTTTCGCGCTGGCGGTCGCTGCCAAAGGCGATCCGTGATTTCATTTCGCATTTCATCGCGGGCACGGCAAAACGCTATCGTGCCTTGGCCGAGGGTGTCGGGCTGACACTCGGCTCCGGTCTCGGGCTGATGCTATCAGTCATTCTGCTTTACCGGCTGCTGGATTGGAGCTCGGCCTGGGCCTGGTACGGCCTCTCCAGGCTGATCGGTCCGCACGATCTGCCTTTGTGGCAGATGATCGCGCAGGCCATTTCGCTCGTCTTCGGCAGTCCCAGCGCGCCGGGTGACGGCGTCCTCATCATGCCGATAAAGATCTGCCTGCTTGCCGCGGCTCTGGAAATCGGTTTCGCGCAGGGGCGGGAATGGCGCCGCGGCGGAAGCTGAAGCACGCAGCGGTTCAGCCTCTCGTGGCTCTGCTTTAATTCAGCCGCAGCGGAAAGGATATGGCGTCCGGTCTCGTCGAAGCGAAGCTCAGCTGTGCCGACAAGGAGGGGATTGCGTCGGCCGGCACGACGAATTTTTCCTCCATGAGCGTATTTGCGCTTTTGGAGGGCGGCTGGCGCGATACGGTATCGCAGCCATCGATGGGAGTGGCCTGTGGATCGAGGTCGCGGCTGAGATCCTTGGAGAGAATGAAATTGAGGGGCTGCCAGCGACGGCCCTTCGGGTCCGTCAGGGTCAGGCTGCATTGAGCCCAGGACTGTCCGATATCGTCTTCGGCTCTCGCGGCCAGCCTTACGATCACCAGGCGCATCTGGCCGGGGAAGGTCATTTTCCCGTCACGTCCGTCGCCGATCACCCTTGCCTGGTCGAGTGTCCAGGAGGCCTTGGCATAGGTCTGCCCGCCGATATTGCCGCTTACGCGCAGCTCGCTTCGCTTGATGTAATCCTCGGCGTTGCGCCATGCGTTGATGGCATAATAGCCGGCGAGCAAGAAGGGCAGGCTAAGCAGAGATGCCAACCAAAGCCGTCGTTCTCGTCTAGACGCCATTATTACCGATCTCCGCGCGGTCGCGGGTCTCGACGCTTCCACCGTCGAGCTTGACGCGAATTTCCGAATCCAGCTGAGGTGATGGCTGCCTGGAAAGCACCAGTGTCATATTGCTCGTTTCGTCTTCCGGCAGTTCGAAGATGAAGATGCCTGAGGTCGGCAGGCCCGGCTGCAAGTCCCTGGATGGCAGAAGGCGAGGGGCACCATCGGCACGATGGGTCTGCCGGTAGGAGCGGCCGGAAGCTCCTTCAATCGCCGCGGCCTGGATGGTCATCGTGTCATATTTCGACTGCAGCTCGACACTGACGATCAGCCAGACGCCTTCGGTCTGTCGCTCGACCGGCTTGCCGTAAGAGGTGAATGCGATCGTTTTCGCGCGCAGGAACTTGGCGACCTTGACGCTGAACGTCTTGCTCGACACGGTGTCCTTCTGCGGTCCCGACGTTTCGATGGGACCGGTTAGAACGGCGTAGCTCGGTGTCGTCGATTGCAGGAAAGCCAGGAGCAGGGCGGCCACGCCGACGAGCAACACGGAAAGCAAGAGACGTGTCAAGGATTTGCTCCTTGCCCCGCCGAAAGCGGCAAGCCGACGCGCGCCACGTCGTTCGGATTGAACCAGCCCGGCGCGGCATAGAGATTGTCCTTCGGCTTGTAAGTGGTTCCCACGATCGCGACATTCAGCACTTTGGGAAGCGCCTGCGTCGCGGGCAATTGCCAGACGACCTTGACCTTTTCCGGCATCATCGGCTGAAGGTCCCAAAGCAAATCATTGTCCCGGACGAGATAGAATTGCGGGACCGGCGGATTTTCGAGATTTTCGAGCTTCAGCGTATCCCGATAGGAATTCGAGCTTTCCGCCGTCATGTTCTCAAGGGTCAGATCGAGTGTCAGCGCTTTCTTGCCATCGGGAAGGTGTCGGCCATCCGGCGTTTCGGCAGCGACGCCGCCGGAATGAAGCGTCACCATCCATTGGCCGGCATCGACGGGTTTGCCAGGCGCCACCTGTGCCACTTCCGCTTCTTCGCGGGTTTGGTAGATCGAATACCCAAGCGAGAGTGCGCCCGCCAGAAGGCCGCCGATACCGGCGATGATTCGTGTATGGAGCGCCTTGTTCGCTTTGCTGATGGCGGACTGATTCATTGCCTGATGCGATCGGGTGGTGACTTTCGCGGCCTGCATCCGAAGAGCGGGCGGCAATCTCTATTTGGTTCAGCCGGTCGATACGGCAAGGGTGGGTGGTGCCGGAGCGCTGGAATATGTGCTGATGTCACCGGATAGGCACCTGGTAAATCGATTTGCAAAAGCATTTGCAAATCGATTTACAATGCCGTAGCCTGCGCGCATGACCACAATCGCCAAAGTTGCCAAACGTGCCGGAGTGTCGCCGACCACAGTGTCGCATGTGCTCAATCATGCCGACCGTGTCTCGGCGGATTTGCGCAAGCGCGTTCAAGAGGCAATCGCGGAGCTTGGTTATGTGCCGAACCCGCTCGCCCAAAGCCTCAGGACCGGCCGCACCAATCTCGTTGCCATGCTGATCCCGGATATCCGCAACCCCTTCTATCCGGAGATGGTGCAGGCGGCGCAATCCGATCTCGAGGCGATCGGGGTCGATCTCCTGATCTTCAATACCGATGTTCCCGGAGGCCATTCACAGGAGCACGGCGAGCACTATCTCCGCCAGATCCGTAGCCGGCGCATTGACGGTCTTATCGTCGGCGATTTCGCGCTGCACGGCATGCATGACGCGCTGCTTGAAATCGATCTGCCGACCGTGTTCATCGGCGACCTGCCAAACAAGGCGGTCGACAGTGTCAAGATCGACGATTTCGGCGGCGGCCATCAGATGGGAACCTATCTGGCGAAGAAGGGCCATCGTCGCATAGCGCATCTGACCGGCCCGTCCTTCTTCGCCGAGGCCATGGCGCGCGCCGCCGGATTCGAGCAGGGCTTGCGTGACAACGGCGTCGAGCCGATCGCCGAACTGCGGCGGGAAGGAAGTTATCTTGGTCCGTCAGGGCAAGAGGCGGTCGATTGGCTTCTGGCAAGCCATGGCGACAACCTGCCGTCGGTGATCTTCTTCGGAAACTACCTGATGGCGGCGGGAGCGCTCGCCGCCTTCTTCGATCGTGGCATCAGCGTGCCGAAGGATATCGGCGTCGCCGTCTTCGGCGACCAGCCGCAGCTCGAATATGTCAGGCCGCGGATCACAAGGGTCGGCAACACGCCGTCGCTGCTTGCCCACCGCGCGACCGAGATGCTGCTGGAGCGGCTTTCGGGAGCTTATGCCGGGCCCGCGCGTTCGGACGTGATCCCCTGCAATCTACACGCCTACGATACCGCATGAATTGAGGCTCCGTCACCCGGGAGGAGAGTGGTGACGGCAACGCAAAATGGGAGGAAGTCATGACTGGTAAGGATAAGTTCATCGCCCCCGCCACCCGTCGCGGCGTGCTCAAGAGCGGCGCGATCCTCGCCGCCGGCGCGGCTGCCGGGTTGAGCGGTTTTCCCTACATTTCGCGCATGGCCGTCCGTGCGCAAGGCGCGCCGTTGAAGTTCTGGCAGTTCTACGCGCCGGGCGGCCCGGTCCAGAGCCAGATCGACTGGTTCGAGAAAGCGGTTGCGGCCTGGAACGACAGCCATCCGCAAAAGGTTGAACTTGAATATGTGCCGAACGCGGAATACATCAATGGACCGAAGCTCGCGACCGCATTCGCCTCTGGCGAGGGGCCGGACATCTTCCTGATCTCGCCGGGCGATTTCCTGCGTTATTACAATGGTGGCGTCCTGCAGGACCTGACGCCCCATATCGATGCCAAGGAGGATTTTCCCGAAAGCGTGATCGCCAACCGCATGGTCGATGGCAAGATCTACGGTATTCCGATGGAAGTCGAGCCGATGGCGATGTACTATTCGGTCAAGGCTTTCGAAGAGGCGAAGCTCAACGAAAACGACGTTCCGAAGACCTGGGACGATCTGCTTGAGCTTGCCAAGAAGCTGACGACGCCGAAGCGTTTCGGCGTGCTCTTCGAGACCCAGCCGGGCTACTATCAGAACTTCACCTGGTATCCCTTCCTCTGGCAGGGAGGCGGCGAATTCCAGGGCAAGGACGGCAAGAGCGCCTTCGATTCTCCCGCCACCGTGCAGGCTCTGAAGTTCTGGCAGGATGCCGTCAACTCGGGGGCGGCTCCGCGCCAGGTGATGGGCAGCGGCGCCAATGACACCGTCGCCAACCTCGCCTCGGGCTATTGCGCCATCCAGAATGTCGGCATCTGGGGCATCTCGCAATTGCAGAGCAACGCCAAGGATTTCAAATATGGCGTCTTCCGCCTGCCGACACCGCCAAATGGCAAATATGTGACCGTCGGCGGCGGCTGGGCCTTCGTCGCCAACGCCAAGAGCAAGAATCCGGATGCGGCGGCACAGTTCTGTGCCTGGGCGCTGGCCTCCAAGGATAAAGGCTCCGTTCAGCGCGTCGCCGATTGGTGCACCAAAGGCAAGTCGGACATGCCACCGCGCGAAAGCGCTCTTGCCGCCGGCGGCGATGCCTTCAAGACCGGCATGATCGGCAAATTCGCCTCCGATGTCTATCCGGGCGCGCGTGCCGAACCGCGCGTGCCGCCAGAGGTCTACAAGATCATTTCCGATGCGATCCAGCAGACGCAGCTCGGCGGCGCCGATCCTCAGGCGGCGGCAACCTCGGCCTCGCAGCAGCTCGACGCGTTCCTTGGTTCCTATAGCGGCGCGCCGATCCTTTAAAAGAAACGTCGGCCGCCGCGGCAATCCGCTCAAGCGGCCGTCTCTCCTTCCGGGACGAGATCATGACGACAATTGCAGATGCGACGACAAGCCATGCGAATGGCAGGCGCAAAGGCCTTTCCGCCCGGCATCGCGAGTGGATCGCGGGCTACCTCTTCGTATTGCCCGACGCCCTCGGCCTCTTTCTGTTTCTCGGCGTGCCGATGCTTCTGTCGCTCGCCCTGAGCGTCTATGAAGTCAACGGCTTCGGTGGCTACAATTTCGTCGGCGCCAAGAACTATATCCGCATGTGGCACGACCCCCTGTTTTGGAAGGGAGCGAGGGTGACGGCGCTTTATGCCGTCATGCTCGTGCCCTCGCTTTACGTGACCGGTCTGGGGCTGGCGCTTCTCGTGCAGCAGACCAACCGTTTCAATGCCGTCATGCGGTCGATGTTCTTCGCGCCAAACATGGTGAGCCTCGTGGTCGTCGCCCTTGTCTGGCAATTCATGGTGATCGACAAGATCGGCGTCGTTGGTCAGACCATGGCGAACCTCGGTCTTCCCGCTATTTCATTTCTCGGCGATCCGAATTTCGCATTGATCACCGTCGTGCTTGTCAGCGTCTGGTTCCTGATGGGCTTCTATATGCTGATCTTCCTAGGTGGCCTGCAGGACATACCAAAGGAGTATTACGAGGCGGCGATGATCGATGGCGCCGGCCCGGTCAAGCGTTTCCGATATATCACGCTGCCGCTCTTGAAGCCGACGAGTTTCTTCGTTCTCATGGTGTCGATGGTTGCCGCCGTTGCCGGTGCCCAGGCCTTCGACATCATCTACGTCATGACCAAGGGCGGCCCGGCCAATTCGACGGCGGTGCTGATCGTCTACATCTATCAGCAAGCCTTTTCTTTCGGCGCCTTCGGCTATGCGGCCGCGATGTCCTCGATCTTGGTCATCGCGCTCATGGCTGTGACAGCCACTTTCTTCGCCGTCACGCGCGGAGGACGTTTCGATCATGCCGAATGATGCCTCCAACGCCTATCTCGCGCGATCGCAGGTAACGCTGGTACGCTGCCTGTGGATGCTGATCGCTGCCATCCTGGCGCTGATGACGCTGTTTCCGTTGCTCTGGATGGTCTCGATCGCCTTCAAGCCGGCAGCCGAATCCTTCTCCTCATCGCTGATACCGGAAGCGCCGACGCTCGACAATTTCATCTATGTGCTGACGGGCGTACCCTTCATTCGCTACATGCTCAACAGCTTCCTTGTGTCGGCGACGGTGACGATCGTCGCGCTCTTCTTCCACACCATGGCTGGCTATGCGCTCGCGCGCCTGCGCTTTCCAGGCCGTGAGATCATATTCCTGGCGATCTTCTCGACCTTTCTCGTCTCGCTGCCGGTGGTGATCGTACCGCTCTTCATCATCGTCAAGGCGATGGGCATGATCAATTCCTATGCGGGCCTCATCATTCCCGCGATCTTCAACGCCTTCGGCATCTTCCTGCTGCGGCAGTACTATCTTTCATTGCCGCGCGAGATCGAGGAGGCGGCGGTGATCGACGGCGCGGGTTACTGGCGGATTTATTGGAGCGTCATTTTGCCATTGAGCCGGCCGATCATGTCGGCGCTCGCTATCCTGTTCTTCCTCGCCAACTGGAATTCCTTCCTCTGGCCGTTGACGATCACCTCCAATCCGAACCTCTGGATGGTGCAGGTCGGCATCGCCAACTTCAAGAGCCAGTATTCGGCTTCCTGGAACTACATGATGGCGGCCTCCACCATCGTCGCCATCCCCACCCTCGTCCTCTTCGTGATTTTCCAGCGGCAGATCATGGACTCGCTGAAGACCAGCGGCCTGAAATAGCCGTTTTCCTCAAGACAGGAGACATCTATGAGCAATCTCGGCCTTTCACCCTTGCGTGGGCTGGCTAAACTGCGCGAAGCAAGGACGCGCCGCTTTTCGAGCTACGACCGCACCGGCGGCAACGACGACCGCTTCCATATCGAGCCGGGAAAGACGGAGGTGATCGCCGAGCACTCGGGCGCCGGCATCATCACCCATATCTGGGCGACGCTTGCCTGCGAGAGCGAGAATTTCCTGCGCAAGATCGTGCTTCGCGCCTACTGGGATGGCGAGACGGCGCCGAGCATCGAGGCACCGATCGGTGATTTCTTCGGCATGGGTCACGGCCGCACGGCGAATTACGCCAGCCTGCCGATGCAGGCGAGTCCCGAAGACGGCAAGGCGTTCAACTGCTACTTCCCCATGCCCTTCGGCTCGCACATGAAGCTCACGGTGACGAACGAGGCCGAACACGACCTGCTATTCTACTATTATGTCGATCTCGAGCTTCATCAGACGCTAGAGGAGGACATGGGACGCTTCCACGCGCAATATCGCCAGTCTCAGCCGCAAGGCATGAGCGACGCGGGCCTCACCAACGAGGAATATCTCTTCGGCGGCGAGAATGTCGACGGCAAGGAAAACTACACGATCCTCGAGGCCGAAGGCCGCGGTCACTATGTCGGCGTTCTCTACAGCGTTTATTCACGCCGCCGCTCCGAGGTGTGGGATTGGTACGGCGAAGGCGATGACATGATCTTCATCGACGGCGAACAGGGGCTCTCGGTGCGGGACACGGTGCGCAAGCCCGATCCGCGCATCGGGCCGAAGGCGGGGCTGATCGAACCGCGAGATGAATCCGCATCCGGTGCCAACGACGCCTGGCCGCCGACCCTGCACGGCACCGGCACCGAGGACTATTTCAATACGGCATGGTGCCCGACCCAGGAATACAGCGCGCCTTATCATGGCATCATCGCCGCCGGCGGTCCAAACTGGACCGAGCCGGTGACGCTCTACCGTTGGCATATCGAAGATCCGGCGATCTTTCAGAAGCACATCCGCGTGACGATCGAGCACGGCCATGCCAACCGACGCTCCGACGATATTTCCTCGGTCGCCTTCTGGTATCAGGCCGAGCCGCACAGGCCGTTCGGCGCATTCCCCGAGGTCGCGGAGCGCGTGCCGACCTTCCGCCGGCCATTCAAGGAAATGGAGATCGCCGTGAAGAAGGCGAGGGGCTGAGAGCGGCAGCCTGAACTTCACTACAATCGCTATTCCATGCCTTGATTTTGCACAAATGCATCCCTAAAAGAGGTCATATGTGACCTTTTAGGGATTCGCCATGACAACGATCAGCTTAAAGGATGCCAAGGCGTCATTTTCCCATGTCGTCGATCAGGCTGCCGCCGGTGAGTTCGTGACGATTACGCGCCACGGGCGCGCTGCAGCCGTCGTCGTTAGCGTGGGGGTGGCCGAGGCGGCAAGAAAGGCGATCCGGAGCGGCCGGCCGAGCCTGGTGCAATATCTGAAGACCTTTCCGGGTGATTTCGATCCTAGCGATGATGTTTTCTCAAGAAATCCCGCTCCCTCTCGTGAGGTCGATTTGTGAGCTTTCTTCTCGACACCAACGCGATCTCCATGTTCGCCCCCTCCAAGGCAAGTGCATCGAACACGTTTGCCGAATGGGTGGATGAACAGGATCGGCGGGACGCAATCTATCTTTCTGCGTTGACTATCCACGAGATCGAAAAGGGCGTTCGGTTATTGGAAGCAAAAGGTGCGAAGACAAAGGCAGCAGGGATTCACACTTGGCTACAAGGGCTAATTGCCGGGTATGGTGATCACATCCTGCCCGTCGACAAGGATGTTGCGCTTGAATCCGGAAGGCTCGAGGCGAAGGCGGTCATTGCCGGGCATGATCCAGGCGCGGCGGATGCAGTCATCGCAGGAACGGCAAGTGTTCATAGGCTCGTCGTGATCACAGCCAATCTCAAACACTTCCTACCGTTTGAAATCCCCGTCCAGTCGCCAGACCAACTCGCGCGCTAATGCTCCGGTTTGAATAGAGCGTCCTGGCAATTGCAAAAACAGCAAGCTGGAGCACATGGCTTGGTAAGCATGCGCTACCGGCATTTCCCTTTCATGCATCGAAGAGATCCTGTGGATTCAACCTGAAAGCGGGATGCTCTCGTGCGAATGGATGAATTGAAAAAGCGCTGCGTTAGGGCGCTTTATGTATCGGGCGCGAAACGTAAGAGGACGGTTTCTTTCGCCGCGTCGGGTTAATGCCATAGGCGAGTTGCTGGTCTCATGCGTCTCATACTTGTCAATGATGTTTCGATCGTTCGCGGTGGCGCGACCAAGGTGGCGCTGCAATGTCTCGAGGCAAGCAGGGATGCCGGGCTGACATGCGCCATGCTGGTCGGTGATGATGGCGAGGGCCTCAAGCAGCGCTTTGCCGACATCCGCACGGTCGCGCTGGGCGAGCGCGCCCTTCGGGAAGGCCCGGCGACCGTCGATATCCTCGCGAAGAACTACAATCGGCGGGCCTATGAGGCGATGGAGGGCCTGCTTCGGGAATCGGATGAGGAAACCGTTGTCCATGTACATGGCTGGTCGCAGATCCTCTCGCCCTCGATTTTCTATGCGCTTGCCAGGCATCGGGTCAAAGTCATCGTCACGGCGCATGATTTCTTCCTGACCTGCCCGAATGGCGGCCTTATCAATTTCCGCAGCGGCGAGGTTTGCGACATCAAGCCGCTATCTCTCGCCTGTCTGACGACCAATTGCGACAAGCGCAGTTATCTCCATAAGCTTTGGCGCTTCCGCCGCACCCTGACACAGCAGGGGGTCGGCGAGAGGTTCTGGAGCCAGGTGGGCATCGTCCTGGCGCATGAGAGCATGGAGGCATTTCTACGCACTGGCCCCTTCCGGCATTTCACGACGCTGCGCACGCCGACGCAGCCATTGACGCCGGCGCCCGTCGAGGCGTGGCGCAACCGCCGCACTGTTTTCCTCGGTCGCATGTGCTGGGAAAAAGGGGTTCAGACACTGGCGGACGCGCTCAACAAGACGGGCAGGACGGCAACGCTGATCGGGCGTGGGCCA
Organism: Martinezella dioscoreae; assembly: GCF_009176305.1. Classification (GTDB taxonomy): domain Bacteria; phylum Pseudomonadota; class Alphaproteobacteria; order Rhizobiales; family Rhizobiaceae; genus Rhizobium; species Rhizobium dioscoreae. The sequence goes on from NZ_BLAJ01000008.1 coordinate 97,322, forward strand.
TTGCTAGCCGAGATGCGGCGGCTGTTGCCGCATTGCCATGTGCCTGGCTGGCTAAGCGACGAAGAGGTGAGCGAGATCGCTGGCACAGCGCGCGTTTTCGTCATGCCGTCGCGCATGCCGGAGCCTTACGGCCTGGTCGCCGCCGAAGCATTGATGTCCGGCATCCCGGTCATCGTCAGCAGCAATGCGTTGATCGCGGCGGAGGTCGAGGAGAATGGCGCCGGCCTGGTTTTCGATAGCGGCGATGCGGATTCGCTGGCCGAGAAATTGATGGCGACGGATGACGATCGATTGATGCGGCGGCTGAGCGAAGGGGCATTGGCCCTTGGCCGCCGCATCGCGCCGAGCAGGGCGGAATGGGGGCGCCGCATGGTGGATATCTATCTGGGACGGGGCGATTTTTCCGCATAGTGGTTGGGGGAGACGATGGTGCGCGCATTGGTGACTGGTGGTTGCGGTTTCGTGGGCCGGCATCTTGTCCGGCGGCTTCTTGCCGAGGGCTTGGATGTCGTCTGCGTCGATTCCCTGGTCGCGGGAACGGGCGCGCTGCATCCGGAACTGTGGCAGCGGCTTCGGCGTTCACGCTTCACCTTTTGCGAAGAGGATTGCCGGACGTTCTTCGCACGGCCTCCCGAACATTTCGACTATGTCTTCCATCTGGCCGCGCTCGTCGGCGGTCGCTTGACGCTCGAGACGCGCGCGCTCGACGTCGCCAAGGATCTGGCGGTCGATGCGGAACTGTGGCAATGGGCATCGCGAGCCAAACCCGGTTCGGTCATATTTTTCAGCTCCAGCGCGGCCTATCCGGTGTCGCTACAGACCGTCGCCAATCATCGGCTGCTGTCGGAGGAGATGATCAATTTCGACGCCGCCGTCGGTGTCCCCGATCTCAGCTATGGCTGGGCAAAATTGACCGGCGAATATCTGATGAAACTCTATGTCGAACGCTACGGCCGGCGGGCCATCGCCTACAGGCCGTTCAGCGGCTATGGCGAGGACCAGGATCTTGCCTATCCTTTCCCGGCGATCTGCCGCCGCTTGCTTGCGGAAAAGGGCGCGCCCGAGGTCTTCGTCTGGGGCTCGGGCCGTCAGTGCCGGGATTTTATCCACATCTCGGACTGCATCGACTTCATCTGGCGGACGAGGGAGCTGCTTCCAGACGGGGCAAGCCTCAATCTATCGACCGGCACCGCGACTTCCTTCATCGAACTCGCCGAGACGATCAGTCGGCGGATCGGCTGGCAGCCGGTTGTCAGCGGGCGATCGAATCATCCGGAAGGTGTCTTTTACCGTTGCGGCGACACAGCCTTGCAACGCTCCTACGGACTGACCCCCACGGTCGGTCTGGAGGAGGGGATCGCACGCATGCTCGCATATCTTCAGGCCGAGCAGGCGTCATACGCAGTCGCCATCTGACCCCATCACCAATCATGGTTATCACGTCTCATCGACGAGGTCCGGGGCCGACCGGTTGCGCCCCCATCTAAATTCGGCGGCGCACCGATCGCTCCGGCCACGCGTCGCCACGCGTCAACTCGACCTCGGGATCATCCACCGATCTGAAGAACCGCGAAATAGTGCTTGCGCGTCTCTTATAATTAGGTAAGTTACCTAACAAATGGATCGGGACGCATGATTGCTGGAATTGATATTGGTGGAACCAAAACGCAGCTCATCGCCGAGATGAATGGCGAAACCGTTGGCGAAAGAGTCGTCCACACGGCTGAATGGCGCGCTCGCGTCGATCATGATGCGGATGCGCGGGCCCTCGTTTCGCTGCTTGTGGCGACGACCGGAGCCATCCCAAAGATCACGGTCGTCGGCGCGCATGGCTGCGACAGCGACGAGGATCGGCTTGGGCTGCAAGCAAGGCTCGCCCGGCACTTGCCCGGCGCCGTGCTGGTCCTCAACGACTCCGAGCTGTTGCTGCCGGCGGCGGGCAAGTCGACTGGCATTTCCGTCATCAGCGGCACCGGTTCAATTGCGGTCTCGCGCGATGCCGCGCGCAGGATGATCGCATCCGGCGGGTGGGGGTGGTATCTGGGCGACGAAGGAAGCGCGAGCGGTCTTGTGCGGGAAGCGGCCCGGACCATCCGATTTGCGCTAGACCAGGGCCAACCGCTTGATCTCCTCGGTCGCAGCCTCATCGAGGCCCTTGCGATATCGTCGCCGATAGAGATCGGGCGGGCGTTGGGCGAGATCGGATCGGCAGCCGGCATAGGCCGCTTCGCGCCGCTCGTATTCGAGGCGGCGGATGCCGGTTCGCGATATGCCAACAAGGTCATCACGGAGGCGGGTGCCTCCCTTGCCAAGCTCACCGCGCAATTGCTGGAACGTGGCGCGCCGCGTGGCGATGTCGTTACCGGCGGCGGCGTCATTGCCCGTCAGCCGCGGCTTCTGGCGGCCTTCAAGACCGCCCTCAGTGACCGCTTGCCCGATCTGACGCTGACCCTTCTCGACGAGCCGCCGGTGGCGGGGGCATTGGTGCTCGCCCGCAAGCTCAGTCGTGGTGACCTGCCGGCCACCTTGCCGCCGCCGCATCTCGACGGCGAGCTGAAAACCGCTGATGATTGGAGAGCCGCATGACCTCCCGGAAGATCATTCCCGCACGAAACTGGGGGCAGAGATTGATCGCGGTCGTGCTGATCGCTGTCGTCGTATTGCTGGCGTTCATGGTCGCCACCAGCCGTCACATCGCCTGGTCGGCCATACCGCAATATATCTTCGACGAGACGATCCTGGATGGGGTCAAGCTGACCATCCTGTTCACCGTCTTGTCGATGATCATCAGCATCGTTGCCGGCGCCATCCTTGCCACGATGCGGCTCGCGTCCAATCCGGTGCTGTCCGGTTTCGCGAGCCTCTATATCTGGTTCTTCCGCGGCACGCCGCTGCTGGTTCAGATCATCTTCTGGTTCAACATCCAGCTCTTCATACCGAGTATCGATGTCGGATCGATTCATATCGACACCAACTCGATCGTCACGGCTTTCGTCGCGGCGCTTCTTGCCCTCAGCCTCAATGAGGCGGCCTATATGGCGGAGATCATTCGCGGCGGACTGCTCGCCGTCGATAGCGGCCAGCATGAGGCCGCCAAGGCGCTCGGTTATACGCCCGCCCAATCGATGCTGCGCATCATCTTTCCCCAGGCGCTTCGCGTCATCATCCCTCCGATCGGCAACCAAACGATCTCGATGCTGAAGACGACCTCACTCGTCTCCGTCGTTGCGGCCCAGGACCTGCTGACGCGCGCGCAGAACATCTATGCCAGGAACTTCCTGATCATCGAACTGCTGATCGTTGCCAGCATCTGGTACCTCGTGATGACCACGATCGCCTCCGCCATCCAGCTCGTCATCGAGAGCCGGCTTGGAAAATCCACGAACCAGGCGCCTGGCCTCCTGCAAGGCGCCCTGCGCCTCATGGGCGCGGAAGGGAGAAACGGATGAGTGCTCCTGCAACATCGTCCTCGGCAAGGGCCCTCGTCGAGGCGATCGACGTCCACAAATCCTTCGGTTCGCTCGAAGTGCTGAAGGGCATCAATCTCTCCGTCGACAAGGGCGAGGTCGTCTGCCTGCTCGGTCCCTCGGGAAGCGGGAAATCGACCTTCCTCAGATGCATCAACCACCTGGAGCGAATGACGGCGGGCCGCATTCTCGTCGACGGGCAGTTGATCGGCTATCACGAGCGCGGCGATGCCCTGCACGAGATGAGCGGCAAGGAGCTGGCCGTGCAGCGGCGCGACATCGGCATGGTGTTTCAGCGCTTCAATCTTTTCGCTCACCAGGACGTGCTGACGAACATTTCGCAGCCGCCGATGCTCAATCGCGGCAAGTCGCGCGAGGAGGCTCTGGCCCGGGCGCGGGAGCTCCTGAAGATGGTCGATCTCGAAGGCCGCGGCAGCGCCTATCCCTATCAGCTCTCCGGCGGCCAGCAGCAGCGCGTGGCGATCGCCCGGGCATTGGCGATGAGCCCGAAGCTGATGCTTTTCGACGAGCCGACATCCGCGCTCGATCCCGAACTCGTCGGCGAGGTGCTGAACGTGATGCGCAAGCTCGCGGCGGACGGCATGACGATGATCGTGGTGACGCATGAGCTTTCCTTCGCCCGCGACGTCGCCGACCGTATCGTATTCATGGATCAGGGTGTCGTCGTCGAGGAAGGGCCGGCGCGCGACGTGCTCGACAATCCGCGGCAGGAAAGAACCCAGGCGTTTTTGAGACGGATGCACTGACTGGCAGGCACCGCGACAAGGCCGCACGTCCTTCACGTGCACGAGCAAAAAAGGGGAATGACAATGACAGGGAAGACAAAGCTGACAATCACCTTCGCCTTGGCGACCATGCTCGCGAGCTCCACGGCCTGGGGCGCGGGCGTCGACCAGAAACTGCACGCCATGCTGCCCGAAAAGATCCAGTCCTCGGGGGAGATCAAGGTCGGGACGGAACCGCAGACACCGCCCTACGATTTCTACGGCGAGGACAATAAGACGATCATCGGCCTCGAACGCGATCTTCGCGACGAGATGGGCGCGCGTCTCGGCGTTAGGTTTACCGACGTGCCGGCGCAGTTCGCCAGCATCATCCCCGGCATCCAGGCCGGCCGTTTCGATATGGGCATGTCCGCCTTCGGCGATTTTGCCGAGCGCGAGAAGATCGTCGATGTCGTCAACTACATGCTCGAGGGCACCAGCATCATCGTGCTGGAGGGCAATCCGAAGGGCGTGCACAAGCTGAAGGACGCCTGTGGGCTCAATGCCGGCGCGGTCCAAGGCTCGATCCCGCTTCAGCTCCTGGACAAGCAGAAGACGCTTTGCCCGGCCGATAAGCCGCTCAACGTCATGCAGTTTCCCTCGAACGACCAGATCAAGATCGCGCTGCAGAGCGGTCGCGTCGATCTTTCCATGGATACGACGGGCGTCGCGGCCTACAGCCTCCAGCATCAGCCGGCGGGTAACAAGAAACTGGAGCTCGTGACCGGTGCCCAATATGCGGTGGGCTACCAGGCAATGCTCGTCGGCAAGGATGATCCGAAGCTGCGCGATGCGCTGGCGGCCACCATGCAGTCGATGATCGACGACGGCTCCTATGCCAAGATCTTCGAGAAATGGGGCCTTGGCGAGAACAAACTCGACAAGGTCACCATCAACGATGCGGCGCGCTTCGCCGACTACATGAAGCTGGATTGAGATCGGCCAATCCTCAGGCGGCCGCTACTTACGCGGCCGCCATTCCTTGTAACGAAATGGGAATGATCATGACAGACAGAGTGCCTTACCGCGAAGCGATCGCATTGCAGCCCGCTGCCCTCAATACCTGCTTCAATACCGTCTCCAAACGGCTCGAAACGCTCGACCTGGAGCCGGTAAGGCGTGGACCGACGGTCCTCGTCGGGATCGGCGCCAGCCTCTATGCGGCCGTCGTCGCCGCCGCGCAGATGCGCGCGCAGGGCCTACGCGCCTTCGCCCTGCCGGGTACCGATCTCCATGACCCATCCGTCGATGCCGGCGAGGCCTATATCGCTTTTTCCGCCTCCGGCCGCAGCGAAGAGCCGGCGCGCGCGATGGAGCTCCGTCCCAACGCCCATTCCTATGGTATCGCCAAGGCGGACTGCACGCCGATTTCGCGGGTCGTGAAGCATATGATCGCAACCGAGAGCGGCGCGGATAGCGGTCCGAATACGACAAGTTATCTCGGATCGCTTCTGAGCGCGGCCTTGCTCATCGACAAGGCCGGTCGCCCGTCCGGCGCGAATTGGCGGGAGCTTTCAGGTCGCGCCGAGGCCGTATTAACCGAAACGCGCGCCCAGGCCGACAAGGGAGCCAAGTTGCTGGCCGGCAAGACGTCAATCGATTGCGTTGGTGCGGGCACGGCACTCGGCACGGCCGGCTATGCCGCGCTCCTGATCCGCGAGGCCGCGCGCGTCGCCGCCCAGGATTGGGATACGCTGAACTTTCTCCATGGGCCGATGGAGCCGAACGACAGGGATAGCGGCGTGCTGTTGTTCGGCAACGGTCGCGAGGTGAAGCTGGCGCGCGATCTCGCCGGCTTCGGCATTCCCTCCGTCCTCGTCACCGCGCGGACCGATATCGCGGATGCCGACAATCTCGTCGTCATCCATGTGCCGGCCTTCTCCGAAGGCATTGGCGATGCCATTCTGCAGGCAATTCCCGCGCAGTTGCTGATCGCGACGCTCTCGGAGGATGCCGGCCTGCCGGTCTGCGAATTCCGCTACCGTCAGACCGATACCAAACGCGACATGTGAACCTCTCAGATGCTGATGCGACCCACGGTCAGCGCATTCGGATAAAGGAAGGCGGCCTTGCCTTCCTCTCCTAAAAGTCTCGCCATGGCGAAGTCGATGGCGAGGCGCACGGCGCCAAGAACGGTCGCCTGGTTCGATAGCTGGCCATTGACCACTTCCACAGGCCAGCACAATTCCCTCACCACATCCCTCACGCCCGGCAGCAATTGCGGGTTCTGCCCGACGCCGCCGCCAAGCACGATCAGTTGCGGATCGAGCACGCTGACGCAGGCGGCGGCCAGGTTTCCGACATCGCGGGCGTGCTGCTCGACAATGGCGCGCGCCGTGCGGGATTGTTCCATGCGGGCAAAAAGCTCGCTGGTGCTTTTCGGCGGCGCACCTTCGTTTTCGGGCCAATCTAGCGCCGCGCGCTCGAGAAGGGCCGTGGATCCCATATAGGTTTCCACTTGCTGCCATTTCGGCCGCTCATGTTGCGACCACGGAAAGGGCAGGTGGCCGATTTCGCCGGCGCCACCCTTAAAGCCCCGGAAAAGCCGGCCGTCCAGCACGATGCCCATGCCGGTCTTCACGCCGATCTGCATGTAGATCGCGAAGGAATACTGTTTTGCCGATCCTTCGTGATATTCGGCAAGGGCAGCGCAGTTGACGTTGTTTTCAAGCAATACGGGCGCGGCGTAGATGGCCTGAAAATGTTCCAGAACGGGTATCAAGGTTTCGCGGCCAGACATTCTCTCCAGCGATGCGGAAATGATGTTCGGCAGGGCGATCGCGATTGCGCGCAACGGCGTCGATCGTGCTTCGAACTGGGAAAGCAATCGTGCGACGACATCTTCTATCAGACGAAACCGTTCATCGGCGGATTTGTCGACAAGCGGCATTTCGACGGTCGCGAGTGTTGTCCCGTCGAGGCCGCGGGCAATGGCGTTGATATGGGTCGTGCCGCAATCGACGCCGACGACGAAGCCCGCCTTTGGTCCTAGACCGTAGGTGACGGAGGTTCGTCCGATCGAGCCACGATTGATGCCGACCGGCGCGAGCAGGTCGTGCCGTTCAAGTTCGCTGACGGCCGCCGACATGGTGGGTTTCGAAAACATCAGCGCCGCGCTTAATTGCGGTCTGGTCGCGGGGCCGCTGCTCGCGATGGTTCGCAGCACCGCCCGCGCGCTCTCCGTCAACGGCGGCGCGTCAATTCCGGTCTGTTGCCAAGCTGTACTCAAAGGACACCCGGGGCAGTGAAGTCATTCGTAAAGCTCCCTTACCATCGGTGTCATGAAATTGACAGTCATATCCTATTGAAAAATATCGATTTGCTCGCATGATCGCATGCGGATGCCTTTCTGTCAGATGGCGGTAAAGCCATTGTCGACGAAGAGGTGGATGCCGTTGACGAAGTTGGACTCGTCGGAGGCCAGATAGAGAGCGGCGCGTGCCACATCCTCGGGCTCGCCGATGCGCCCTTGCTGGGCCGCGATCGCCGCATCCGAGACATCGACGCCGAGAGCCTTCAGCTCCGCAACCTCGCGCAGCCCGTGCGGCGTGCGGATGAAACCGGGACAGACGGCGTTGCAGCGGATATTGCGATCGCGGAATTCGACGGCGATGGCGCGGGCGAACATATGCACCGCTCCCTTCGTCGTGTCATAGAGCACCTCCATCGGGGTCGCCGCGACGGCGGAGATCGACGAGGTGCAGACGATGGAGCCGCCGCCGGCGGCGATCATGCCCGGCAGCACCGCCTTGGTCATCAGGAACATCGAGCGGACGTTGACGCCGTGCAGCCACTCCCATTCCTCGAGCGTCGTTTCGAGGAATGGCTTGATGACGATGGTGCCGGCATGGTTGAACAGTACGGTGACGGCGCCAAAGCGGCCCTCGATGTCCTTGACCGCGGCATTGACGGCCGCTTCATCCGAAACATCGGCAACCCAATGATCGGCGATGCCGCCGGCATCGCGGATTTCGCGCGCGGTCTGTGCCGCCGCATCGCCATTTCTGTCGATGATCGCGACCTTCGCGCCTTCGGCCGCGAAAAGGCGGGAGGCCGCACCGCCCATGCCGGTGGCGCCGCCCGAAATGATGGCGATCTTGCCCTTGAGCCTGTCTGTCATGTGTTCCCCCATCCGCCGCGTGTCCAGGACCGGCGCCTTGCGATCTTCTTGCGATGCCCTTCGAAACGCTCGAGCCTGCCGAGCTTATCGCGAAAGATGCGCTCGGTTCCATGGTGAGGCAAGGGCAATCAGGGGCGTTCCGGATTTCCTCATCGCAGATAGTGAATATGCGGCCGGGGTTGGTGAGGAGAGGCTTCGATCCTTGCCTCGACAGCAAAGACGGTTCTCAGCAGATCTTCGGTCAGCACGGCTTCCGGGGTGCCGGAGGCGACTATCCTGCCTTGCTGCATGACAATCAATTCATCGCAGAACATGGCGGCATGATTGAGATCGTGAAGAGCGATGATGCTGGTGACCGGCAGGCCGGCGACCAGCCGCATCAGGCTGATCTGATGCTGGATATCGAGGTGGTTGGTCGGCTCGTCGAGGATCAGTTCCTTCGGCGCCTGTGCCAAGGCGCGTGCGATGTGGGCGCGCTGCTTTTCGCCACCCGACAGGCTCTGCCATCGGTCGTTGCGTTTTGCCCTCATGCCGGCGCGTGCGAGAGCATCTTCGACCGCCTCGTCTTCTGCCGACGTCCAGCCGGAAAACATCGAGCGATGCGGAAACCGGCCGAGCCTCACGACATCGATGACCTTGAGATTGGCGTTGGTGGTGCTGTGCTGCTCAACGAAGGCGATGCGCCTTGCGATCGAACGGCGGGACATCCGTCGCAGATCCTTCTGTTCGAGCGTGATGCGACCGGAATTCGGCCGTTTCAAGCCGGCAAGCAGACGCAGGAGCGAGGTCTTGCCGGAGCCGTTCGGTCCAAGCAGGCCGAGCATCTTGCCCGCGGGCGCCTCAAAGGAGACCCCGTCGAGTACGGTCTTTGTGCCGATTTTCCAGATGACGTTGTCGGCCTTGATGCTCATGATGCGCGCTGGAACCGGTAGAGAATGATAGAGAAGAAGGGAACGCCCACCAGCGCCGTGACCACTCCGATCGGCAGAACCTGCTGAGGGATGAGGGCGCGCGAGGCGATATCCGCCAGCACCATGAAGATCGCTCCTACAATGGCGCAGGCCGGCAGCAGCCGGATGTGGAGCGGGCCGACGAAGAAGCGGGCCGCATGCGGCACGACGAGACCGACAAAGCCGATGGATCCGACCATGCTGACAATCGTTGCCGTCATCATTGCGGTCAGCGCGAAGAGCCAGATCCGCGCCCGCCCGACATTGACGCCGAGAGACGACGCGGCCTCGTCGCCAAAGGCGAACGCATCCAGCACGCGTGCATAGAGCAGGCAAGCCACCAGGCCGAAACCGACAATGGTCGCGACCAGCATGAATTCCGGCCAGCGGACACCACCGAAACTGCCGAGCAGCCAGAACATCACATCCCGTGCCTGCTGCGCGTTTCCCGACGTCGTCACGATATAGGATGTCGCAGCATTGAACAGCTGGGAGGCGGCGACACCGGCAAGGATCGTGCGGTCGGCGCCGCCTCGCGTGCCGTTCGAAAGCAGAGCGACGAAGAAGAAGGCCGCGAACGCGCCGGCGAAGGCACCAGCCGAAAGGGAAACCGCGCCCGCGCCGATATTGAGTATGACGATCGCGACCGCGCCGGTCGAAGCGCCCGCCGAGATGCCGAGCACATAGGGTTCGGCAAGCGGGTTGCGAAGGAGCGACTGCATGATCGCGCCCGAGAGCGCCAGGCCCGCTCCACAGAAAGCGGCCACGAGCGCCCGGCTGAGGCGATAGTCCCAGATCACCGTTTCGTGGATGCGGTTAAGTTCGATCCCCGTCCATCCCAGCCTGTTGGTGATGGCATGGAAGGTCGTCGAAAGCGGGATCGGTAGATCACCGATACCGACGCTGACGCCGATCGTCAGGCTGATCGCCGCGAGAGAGGCAAAAAGCAGCAGGCCGATGATGGCGAGCTGCCTCAGGGTTCGATACACGTCGGTCACTTCAGAAGACCAAGCGCCTTCAGCTGCTGGGCGACCTGCTCGGCGCCATAGATTGTCCGGATGGTCGGATTCATGGCCTGGCCGTCCATGACGACAATCGCCTTGTTCTTGACCGCGGCTAGCTGGCTGACGGCGGGATCGGTGGTCAGGAACTTGATCTTGGCTTCAGGCTTGTCGAGCTCCCAGCGATTGCGGTCGAGGCTGGCGACGACGATGACGTCCGGATTGGCGGCTATGATGTTCTCCCAGCCAAGCGTCGGCCACTCCGCTTCGGTGGTAATGGCATTGCGGCCGCCAAGCAGGTCGGCGATATAACCCGAGGGGCTGTTTTTGCCGCCGACATAGGCATCCGCGGATGGCGACGGGCTGGAGAACCAGAAGACATAGGAGAGCTTCTTGCCATCCTTCGGCGCATTCGCGCGCAGTGCCTCTTCCCGCTTTTTGAAATCCGCGATCAGCGCCTGGCCCTTGTCGCGGACATCGAAAATCTGCGAGAGTTCGTCGATTTCCTGGTAGAGCGTGCTCATGTTCCAGACCTGGCTGCGGGCGGCATTGCCGTATTTATCCTGAGAGGCGCCCTGGGCCGGGCAGATGCTGGGGGAAACATAGGTGGGAATATTGAGCTTTTCGAAGTCCTCGCGCTTTGCCACCTTGCTGCTCGGTCCCATCAGGGTCGGCAGCGCGGCAGTGACGAAGTCAGGATTTTCCGAGAGGATCGATTCAAAGGTCGGGAATTCGACCGTCAGCAGCTTGACCTTGGAATTGGCTTCCGCGAGCTGCGGCAGAACCTTGTTGGGCCAGAAGGCGGTGCCGACCATTTTGTTTTCGAGGCCGAGCAAAAGAAGAATTTCGGCACTGTTCTGTCCAAGCCCGATCGCGCGCTCCGGAGCCTTCTGGAACGTGACCTTGGTGCCGCAATTGTCGATGGTCAGCGGATAGTTGGTCGCAGCGGCGGAGGCTGTCGCTGCGGCAGAGGCGAGCGCCGCGCAAAGAGCTGAAACGGTCAAAACTGATTTCAATATGGTCACGAAATATATCCCGGTGGCTATTGTCAGCGCGATCGGACGAAATCGCCCGCGTGATATAGCCTCGTCGCCCGGTTACAAACAAGAGGAAAAAAGTCATATTATTTTGCGCTGCGAGCATTTGTAAACTTTGCCCGCCATGCATTTCCGACAGAAGACGTATTTTTCATCAGCTCCGGTTGGCCGTGTCATCCTCGCGTCCGGGTCTGGAAAGGAGGAGGCGGTTCATCTCTGGAACGAAGCGAACCATTCTGAAGCCTGCCATCTCCAGGATTTTCCTTGAGGCTGCATTGTCAGGATGGGCAAAGGCGCGGACCTCTCGAATCCGCAGTTCCCGGTCCGCCAGCCGTAACGCCGCCGTGACCAATTCCGATGCATATCCGCAGCCCCAGGCATCCCGATGGAAGAAATATCCGATTTCGCAGCCCCAGCCTGGTTCAAACGGATCGTCGTATAGGCCGCCCCAGCCGATGATTTTTGCATCATCCTTTCTGATCACCGTCCAGGGTGCATATCCGTCGCGTCGACGTTGCCATTCATGAACGGCGATCCTGCGACGGCAGGCGGCAGGTGTCGCGTCCACATGAGTGTGCCTCATGGCTTCCTTATCGCCGAGAAATTCGAACAAGTTGGCGGTATCGGACAGAAGCGAAGGGCGGAGCAGCAGCCGCGGCGTTTCGATCTGCGAGCCGATGTTCCTCATATGATTTCGCCTTCCATATGCGAATGTTTCACGAAGTGAACGGCAGGCCGACATGGCCGAGCCTTCAAACCGCCCGTCGGATGTAGAGGCTACGACAGGAAACAACTCATTGCCCAGCCGAAATGGCATTGATGAGGGTGGAGAAATGCGATTGCGCGCCTATTTCAATGATCGGGAAATGGAGAGCAGGAGGACCGGGATAATGGCAAAGAATACGATTTGCTTGTGGTACGACAAGGACGCGGAGGCCGCCGCCAAGTTTTATGTCGAGACTTTTCCAGATAGCGCCATGGGCGCCGTCATCCGCGCGCCGGGAAACTATCCGGAGGGCAAGCAGGGCGATGTGCTGGTCGTGGAATTCACGGTCGCCGGTGTTTCCTGCGTCGGCCTGAATGGCGGCCCGGTGTTCAAGCACAATGAAGCCTTTTCGTTTCAGATCTACACCGAGGATCAGGCAGAGACGGATCGCTATTGGAACGCCATTGTCGGCAATGGTGGCCAGGAAAGCGAATGCGGCTGGTGCAAGGACAAATGGGGCGTCTCCTGGCAGATCACGCCGCGTATTCTGATGGAGGCGCTTCGCGAGGGCGGCGATCAGGCGAAGCGCGCTTTCGATGCGATGATGACCATGAAGAAGATCGATGTGGCAGCGATCGACGCGGCCCGGCGTGGCTGAGGACTGAAACGGCTTGCTGAGCACGCATCCCATCCAAGGTTGCCGAGGTCATGGTGATCTGGGATGGGGGGCGTGCGCGGGGCTATGATTGCTTTTATTCAAGACTCCATTAAATATGCGCTCAGGCATATGAAATCGGCTGTTGTGGATCGGATAATAACAACTTATCCTTGATCGAATGCAGAGGCAGGCCAATGGCGGTTGACTGGTGAGGTTTACAGAGGATGGCCGCACGGAACGCCGCCAGCTGGAATCATTGCAAGGTCACCGCTGTCTTCAGTGGGCGACCTGCACGACCGCGTAATGAAGGCCTTGGCCAAGGAATTTGGCTGACCGAACCTGCCAGTTCCCACAAAAGTCGCTTCCGATGCAAAGATTGGCCGCGGGCTGTCATGTGCTTGCGACTGCTTCGGTGCCGGCGGGTTTCCGGGAGGATTGCTGTGAAATCCCGTCACGCCGACGCCATCAGAATTCCTCCCGACCTGTTCCCGAAGAGTAGAGCTGACACTCATGATAAAACGCATGATAATCATGCTGATCATCATAGGCCTGATCCTTGGCGGGATCTTCGGCTTCCAGGCATTCAAGAACCGCATGATCGCGGCCTATCTGGCTAATCTCAAGTCGCCACCGCAGACAGTCTCGACAATCACGGCGGCTATGAGCCCGTGGCAGACGACGCTGCAATCGATCGGCAGCTTCAATGCCGTCGAAGGCGCCAATCTCTCGGCGCAGGTCCAGGGCATTGTCCAGAAGATCGGATTCGAGGATGGTCAGGACGTCAAGAAGGGCGATCTCATCGTGCAGCTGCTTGCCGATCAGCAGATCGCGACGCTGGAACAATACAAGGCGTCGATGACGAATGCGCAGATCGCCTATGAGCGCGATTCCAAGCTGATCAAGGCGAACACCATCGCGCAAAGCCAGGTCGACAGCGATCTGGCGAACTGGAAGGCGGCGCAGGCGCAGGTCGCGTCGCAGCAGGCGCTGATCGATCAATATTCGATCCGCGCTCCCTTCGATGGCCACCTTGGCATCAGGCTGGTCAGCCTCGGCCAGTATCTGCCTGCAGGAACCGCGGTCGTCACCTTGCAGTCGCTCGATCCGATCCAGTTCGATTTTTCGATGCCGCAACAGGCCCTGTCGCAGCTGAAGGTCGGACAGGCGGTGACAGCGACGGTGGATGCCTATGGAAATCAGACGTTCGACGGCAAGATCACGGCGATCAGCCCGCTCGTCGATACCCAGAGCCGTAACATCACCATCCGGGCAACCTTCCCCAATCCCGATCGCAAGCTGTTGCCCGGCATGTTCGGCAACATAACTGTGGTGGTCGGGGATCCGAAGGAATACATCTCCCTGCCGCAGACAGCCGTCACCATCAACCCTTACGGCAATGTCGTCTATGTGGTGACCGACAAGGGCAACGGCGCGGATGGCAAGCCGCAGCTCGTCGCCAATCAGAAGTTCGTCAGCACGGGACAGGCCCGGGGCGACCAGATCTCGGTGACCAAAGGGTTGAACGCGGGCGAAGTGGTGGTGACCTCCGGCCAGCTGAAACTGAATAACGGCTCGCCTGTCATCATCAACAACGAGGTGCAGCCGTCGAACGATCCCAACGCGAACCCGGCAAATCCCAACTGAGGTGTGGCGATGAATATCACCGATATCTTCATCAAGCGCCCCGTTCTTGCTCTGGTGGTCAGCGCGTTGATTATCGTGATCGGCTACCAGTCGTTCCGTTCGCTAACCGTGCGGCAATATCCGCAGACCCAGAATGCCGTCGTCACGGTGACGACCACCTATCCCGGTGCGGCGCCCGACGTCATCGCCGGCTTCATCACGACACCGCTCGAAAACGCTATCGCCCAAGCCAACGGCATCGATTACATGACCTCGACGAGCACGAGCGGCACGTCGACGATCACCGTCAACCTTCGGCTTAACTACAGCGCCGATGCGGCGATGACCGAAATCAACGCCAAGGTATCCTCCGTTCTCAATCAATTGCCCACGGGCACGCAGCAGCCGATCATGACGGTCTCCATTGGCCAGTCGATCGACGCCATGTATATCGGCTTCCGAAGCGACGTTCTGGCCAGCAACCAGATCACCGACTATCTGACGCGCGTCGTCCAGCCGAAATTGCAGGCGGTCAACGGCGTTCAGACGGCCGAAATCCTCGGCGCGCGAACATTCGCCTTGAGAGCCTGGCTGCAGCCGGACAAGCTTGCCGCCTATGGCTTGTCGGCCGGCGATGTCTGGACCGCGCTTGGCGCCAACAACTATATCTCCGGCATCGGCACCACCCGCGGCCAGATGACACAGACGGTGCTGACGGCGCAGACCGACCTGCATTCCGCTGATGAATTCAAGGAAATGGTGGTCAAGCAGATCGGCAGCACGATCGTGCGGCTGAAGGATGTCGCGACCGTTGCCCTCGGGTCCCAGAATCCCGACGTCCAGATCGGCTTCGATGGGCAGGACGGCGTGTTCATGGGCATCCAGATCGCCCCGACAGCCAACCTGCTCGAAGTGATCGCCGGCGTGCGCGCGGTGTTTCCAGGTATACAGCAGCAATTGCCGCAGGGGCTTGAAGGCTACATCGTCTACGATTCCAGCACTTTCGTTACCACCTCCATCGATGAAGTCGTAAAGAGCCTGGTCGAGGCTCTCGTGATCGTCATTTTCGTGGTCTTCGCCTTTCTCGGTTCACCGCGATCGGTTGCCATTCCCGTCGTCGCCATACCTCTGTCGCTGGTCGGCACTTTCGCGATGATGCTGATCTTCGGCTTCTCGATCAATCTTCTGACGCTGCTTGCCCTGGTTCTGGCGATCGGGCTCGTCGTCGACGATGCCATCATCGTGGTGGAGAATGTCAACCGTCACATCGAAGAGGGATCGACGCCCATGAGGGCGGCGCTGGACGCGGCGCATGAACTCGTCGGGCCGATCCTGGCCATGACGGTGGTGCTGATCGCCGTCTACGTTCCGATCGGTTTCCAGGGCGGCCTGACGGGCGCGCTGTTCACGGAGTTCGCCTTCACGCTTGTCGGCGCCGTTACCGTGTCGATGATCATCGCGCTGACGCTGACGCCAATGATGTGCTCGCGCATCCTGAAGCCGCATTTGACCGACCGCAGTGGCTGGGAAGAGCGTATCTCCGACTTCATCGACCGCCGCTTTTCGGAAATCCATCGGCCCTATGTGCGCATGCTGCACGGCAGCCTGAACACGGTACCGGTGGCATTGGTCTTTGCTGTGATCGTGCTTGGCAGCATCTATTTCCTCTATACCAGCGCCAAGACCGAGCTGGCTCCCAACGAGGACCAGGGCTTCCTGGCCGCGCAGGTGACGAACCCTCCCAACGCGACGCTTCAGCAAAAGCTGCTGAATTCAAATCAGGTCACCAAGATCTTCCGCAGCTTCCCCGAAACCGACAAGACCTTGCAGGTCGAGGTGCCCGGCACATCCTTCGAGGGCATGGTGCTGAAGCCCTGGGACCAGCGCACGAGAACGGCGGACCAGCTGCAGCCACTGGTGCAGGCCGATCTGGCGAAGATCGCCGGCGGACAGTCCGTGGTCTTCCAGATACCGCCGCTGCCGGGCGCCAGCGGTCTGCCCGTGCAGTTCGCCATCGGCAGCACCAGCGGCTTCGAGCAGCTCAACGAGGTGTCCACCGCCTTCCTGCAGGAAGCGCAGAAATCCGGCGAGTTCATCTTCCTGACGAAGGATCTTTACGTCGATAATCCGCAATATTCGATCCAGATCGATCGCAGCAAGGCCTCGGCCCTCGGCCTGTCCATGAACAATGTCGGTTCGGCGCTCGCTTCCATGCTGGGTGGCGGCTATGTCAACTACTTCAGTATCGACAACCGCTCGTATCAGGTCATCCCGCAGGTCGAGCAACGGTCGCGCCAGACCATCGATCAGATCATGAACTATCCGATCGCGAACGTGAACGGTAACAAGATCCCGCTTTCGGCGATCGCGACGGCGAAACTCCAGGCTACGCCGCGCTCGGTCGCGCATTTCCAGCAATTGAATTCGGCCACGATCTCCGGCGTGCCGGCGCCTGGTGTTGCCGTCGGCGATGCGCTGAATACATTGAAGTCGATCGCGGCACGGACGTTGCCGCAGGGCTACTCGGTCGACTATGGCGGGCAGTCGCGGCAATATGTGCAGGAATCGAGCGGCATGGCGACCACATTCGCGCTCGCCCTGATCATCGTGTTCCTGGCGCTTTCGGCGCAGTTCAACAGCTTCCGCGACCCGTTCATCATCCTCGTGTCGGTGCCGATGTCGATCGCGGGCGCGCTTGCCTTCATCAGCCTCGGTATCGGCGGCGCGTCGATGAACATCTATACGCAGGTCGGATTGGTGACGCTGATGGGTCTGATCAGCAAGCACGGTATTCTGATCGTCGAGGTGGCAAACACGCTGCAGGCCGAGGGAAAGACCAAGCGCGAGGCGATCGAAGGTGCCTGCGGCATCCGATTGCGGCCGATCCTGATGACGACGGGCGCCATGGTTCTGGGCGTCGTGCCGCTGATCCTGGCGACCGGAGCAGGAGCTGTCGCCCGCTTCAACATGGGCCTGGTGATCGCCGCCGGTCTTGCCATCGGAACGCTGTTCACGCTCTTCGTCGTGCCGGCGGTCTATATGCTGCTCGCCGCCGATCATCACAAGAAGGATGCACCGGAAACAGAAGCAGAACCGGCTCCCGCGCATTGAGTGGGGGCTAGTCAAGATGGGTAACGAGGCTATCGTGCCGGCTGTCGGTCTTCAGGCGGGGGAGGCGATCCTTACGCGGGGATCGCCATATTGAGTTCTGCCTGACGTCCGAGATGCGTCATCCAGTCGACGAAATCGGGCCGGCTCTTGATCTGGCGACCGTAATGGCGGGCAAGCGCGGCCGTCAGATCGCCCTTTCGGCCGAGCTGTTCGTCGGCAAATCCGATCATCTGGGAGTTCGGCCAGGCCTGCGGACGGATGGCGACCAGACGAGTAAACAGGCTCTCACCCGGCTCATCAGGGTTTGCTTGCGCCATCAAGGACAGCATGGCGGCGGTCGAGCGCGATACGCCCATGTGGCAATGCACCAGCAGATGACTCGAAGCCCCGGGATATTGTCGCGCCTGAAACTCGGAGCCGAATTTCAGGATGGCTTCGACATGTTCCGGCCGGGGCATGACCCGCCCCGGAGCCGTCGCGATGATATCGTGAAAACGAAGCGTCGTGCGATGATGCTCGGCATAGGAGTGGAAGACATCGAGCTCGGGATATTCCGGATCGAGGAGGGAAAGCACATGGGTGACGTTTCGCGCGCATTGATCGGGCAACTCCTCAATGCCACAAACCGTGAGTTCTGGAGAGAGAAGCACGCTCATTGTGATATCCTTCAAACCGGCTGGCGATTCCGCGGCGCTTCGATACGATATAGCGCCATCGCTCTGAAGTGAAAATGCTTTTCCCCCTGTTGCCGCGAAGTGGCGCGGCAAGCCGTCCGCGCAGGCTAGGTCCTTGAAAATAAGACGACCTGCGTTTTGATCTCTTCTTCGTCCATCTCCAGGATACGATAGCCGAATGTCCCCGTATCGGCCGTGAGACGTTCGGATTGCTTGACGATCTGATAGGAGACCGCTGGCGAGACATATTGCGTGATGTTTGCCTCCCGGCCTTCGTCGGTCATGTGGTAGTGACCGCAGAACAGGGATATCCGGCGATCCATGCCGATCAGAAGCGATCTGACCTCGTCCCGATCGCGCAGGGCTGCCCCGGTTCGATCTATCGGCGTGTCGAGCGGCAGGATCGGATGATGCAGGAAGATCGCGGCCTGTCTCACACCTTCGAGTTCGCGGGCGAGCCACCGGCGCTGGCCGTCGCCGACGACGTTGTCGGACGTATCGAGGAAAATCCGTTTCAGATGCGGATCTTGCTGCGAGTAGCAAAGTTTCCCAGCCACGGTAGCGCCGCTCATGTCGTGGTACGGCGCGACATCGCCGTAGCTATCGTGATTGCCGAGAATGAGCGACACATCGAAGGCATGGGCGCGCAGATGCTCGAAAAAGCCGCCGACCGAGCACGCGGTGCCGATATCGCCGCCGAAGACGATCTTGGAAATGCCCCGGCGGGCGATATCGCTGAGGACCAGGCGCAGATGCTGCTCGTGCTGTCGCGGTGTATTCTCATAGCCCATTTTGTCGCCGGCGATTTCGGTCTTGGTGACCAGCTTCTGGCCGAGATGGGTGTCGGTGAAAAAGGCTAGGATGGTCTTTGTCATGGGTCCGTTCCGCGGCAATTGCTTGAGCGGTCAGTCTAGGATGGCGATCTGCCCCAATGCTTCGACATGGGTCGAAGCATGCGAACTATATCGGTGTTATGATGCAGCCTGATGTGGAGAGGCCTAGACATGACGACCCAGCCGAACATAGCAGCCGTTGCCTTTCTGATTGCCGATCCCACGCGGGCGGCCATATTGTCGGCGCTCCTCGATGGCCGGGCGCGGCCAGCCGGCGAGCTCGCCCATGCGGCCGGCGTGACGGCACAGACAGCCAGTTCGCATCTCGGTAAATTATTGGCCGGCGAGCTGCTGGCCGTGGAAGCCGAGGGGCGGCATCGATATTACCGTCTCGCCGGTTCCCATGTCGCGCTGGCGCTCGAGACCCTCGCCTCCATCGGTCCGGCGCAATCCGTGCGAAGAAAGCCGTTGACCCGGGATGCGCGGAAGCTTCGGTTCGCGCGTTGCTGCTATGATCATCTAGCCGGCCGCGTTGGGATCGCCCTAACCCATGGATTGGTGGAGCAGGGGTTCCTTGTCGCGGCCGAAAAGAAGCGGTTCGAACTCACGCCTGATGGTGCGAAGTGGTTCGACCGCATGGGCATGAACACGGCCAGCATCAGACCCACGCGCCATGGGCTTGCCCGGCAATGCCTCGATTGGACGGAGAGAGAACATCATCTTGCTGGACCGCTTGGCGTTCATTTGACCAAGTTCCTCTTGGCGAAGGGTTGCATACGACGGGCGCCTTCGTCCCGGGCCGTTGACGTCACGCCGAAAGGTTGGAAGGTGTTGAAGGAGCATTTCGGCATTGACGAGCAAGCCTTGCTCTGACGGGCGCTCTCCCGCATTGACTTCATTTCGACAATGGATGATTTTGGTACGCCATATTATGGTATCCGAAGATCGAGGGTCTGGAAATGAATGACGATGCGCATGGCGCCGCGATTCGCGTGGAGCGTCCGACGAAGACGTTGCGGGAGCTCGCCCTCGACAAGGTGCGAGAGGCGATCATCAGCGGCTATTTCCGCCCGGGCGACCGCCTGGTCGAACGCGATCTTTGCGCTCAGCTCGGCGTCAGCCGCACGATCGTGCGCGAGGTGCTGCGCCATCTCGAATCCGAAGGCCTCGTCGCCAACCTTCCGAACAAGGGGCCGATCGTCGCGCAGCTCAATCATGACGAAGCCAAGCAGATCTACGAGATCCGCGCCGCGCTCGAAGGGATGGCGGCACGGCTTTGCGCCGAGCAGAACAACCCCGCGATCGCGGATGCACTGGACAAGTCGCTCGAGGACATAAGGCATAGCTACCGCGAGAAGGACATGGCCGGTGTGCTCGCCCACACATCGTCGTTCTATCAGACGCTGTTCAGCATGGTCGACCGCCATGTGGCCTGGGGCGTCGTCAACCTTCTGACCGTGCGCATCAATCACCTGCGCTCCATGACGATCAAGACGCAAGATCGCGATGTTCAAGGACCCGCGCAGATGGCGCGTATCGTCGATGCTATCAGGCGCGGCGACGGCGACGGCGCCTATCAGGCGGCGATGGATCATGTCGCCAGCGCAAGCGCCATCGCCCAGGCCGTGCTTTCCGGGCGGCAGCCGATCGATTGATTTCCCAAGAAGGCCATGAAGATGCCGGCTTCCTCTTCCTTTCTCGGCTTCCCGGACCGCCTCGATGACGGTGGTCCGCCGCGTGTGGTGATCTTCGGCGCGGGTCACGGCAGTACCTATCCCGGCAGGGACAGCAGCGGGCATGCCTTGTCGGCGGAAGCTATCCGGGACGCCAGCCAGGATGACGCCGGCTTAGTCGATCACTGGGATTTCGATCTCGGCGGCCCGTTGTTTGCTGGTAAGCCCGCTTGCTGCGTCGACGTCGGAAACGTCGAGACTGTCATGCACGACAATGCCGGCAACCGCGATCGGATCGAGGCAAGGACGCGCGGCGTGCTTGCATTGCCGGCCATTCCGATCCTGCTTGGCGGCGATTGTTCCGTCACGATCCCGTTCATCGCCGGCTTTGCGGATGAGGGGCCGGTCTGGATCTTGCAGATCGATGCCCATATCGACTGGCGCGACACGCTGCATGGCGAGCGCTACGGCTATTCAAGCCCGATGCGGCGGGTAAGCGAGATGCCGCATGTCGCCGGAATGGTGCAGGTCGGCCTGCGTGGCGTCGGCAG
The DNA here is from genome assembly GCF_009176305.1 of Martinezella dioscoreae. Classification (GTDB taxonomy): domain Bacteria; phylum Pseudomonadota; class Alphaproteobacteria; order Rhizobiales; family Rhizobiaceae; genus Rhizobium; species Rhizobium dioscoreae. The sequence continues at coordinate 118,511 of NZ_BLAJ01000008.1, forward strand.
TGCCCGCCCTTCGGATATCGAGACAGCGCAACGCTATGGCAGCCGCTTTGTCACGGCCCGCGAGATCCATGCCCAAGGGGTCGAGGCCGCTCTCCGGCACATTCCGAAGGGTGCTCGGGTCGTTGTCACCTTGGATTGCGACAGCATCGATCCCGGCATCATGCCGGCCGTGGCGGCTCGCACGCCCGGCGGCCTCACCTATACGCAGATCATCGACCTGATCGCCGGCCTCGGCCGGCGGGCTGACATCGCGGGTTTTGATCTGGTGGAGCTCTATCCTCCCGCCGATATCGACGGCCTTTCGGCCCTGACCGCCGCGCGCATTGTCGTCAATGTGATCGGCGCCCTCATCCGCCAGGGCTAACGGCCGCGAAAATCTCGCCATATGAGGAGCCGGCTTGCGCCACGTCGGACGATGCGAGAAGCCGTCACGCCCCATCAAATTGTCGTTTGCCTCCCGGAGCGGGTTGACACTGGCACGCCTTCGGTGTGACGGTATACCATAATAACGAATACGGACGCGGAACATCGGCGGCTTAAGATCCGCGGCGACAAGCATCGCTTTCGCGGGCACCTTTCTCTGCCCCTCCATAAGCTACTGATAGAGTTGATTATTTCTGACAACGGCAGGTTTTTTAGTCCGGTCGCTCGAAGCTGCTTGACAGTTCAGTATTATGGCATACCATCATATGTAATCCTAGACGAGAGCGAGCCATGAGCCTTCAGATCCGAAAAACCGTCCTGCAGATCGAAACGACGCTTGTTGAAGGGGGTAGGGCAGCGGCCACGCCGTTGAAGCTCTTCTCGGCATGCGCGATCGTCAAAAACCCTTGGGCTGGTCGTGGCTTCGTCGCGGATCTGAAGCCCGAGATTCATGCCGCGGCACCCGTTCTCGGCGAACTGCTCACCAAGATGATCATCGATGCGGTCGGATCGGGCGAGGCCGTCGAGGCTTACGGCAAATCCGCCGTCGTCGGTCTCGATGGCGAGATCGAGCATGCATCCGCGCTGATCCACACTCTTCGCTTCGGCAATCATTATCGCCATGCCGTCGGCGCCAAATCCTATCTCGCCTTCTGCAACACGCGCGGACCGGCCAATGCGCCGATCATGATCCCGCTCATGGACAAGAATGACGAAGGTCGCCGCTCGCATTATCTGACAATCCAGACGTCGATACCCGATGCACCGGCCGCCGACGAAATCGTCATCGCGCTTGGTGCCTCGATCGGTGGTCGGCCGCATCATCGCATCGGCGATCGCTATCAGGATCTTAAGGATCTGGGACAGGACGTCTCCAATCCGGCCGGCGTTTAAGAGATTGGGCGTCTGGATGCCGGCGATGGAAACGATGGATCAGAACAAGGCCGATCTTCTGAATGTGGGAGGCTTGCCTCGCAAGCACACGGCGCGCGGCACAGCCTATCATGAAGTCGGCAAAGGTGAGCCGCTGGTGCTGATCCATGGTGTGGGCATGCGGCTTGAAGCCTGGATGCCACAGATCGAGGCTTTTTCCAGAAGCCATCGCGTCATCGCCGTCGATATGCCGGGTCATGGGGAAAGCGTTGGTTTGCCTCCGGGCAGCAAGCTGGAGGTCTTTGTCGCCTGGTTCGGCGGCTTTCTCGATGAGATGGCGTTCAGTGAGGTCAATGTCGCCGGCCATTCGATGGGCGCGCTCGTTGCCGGAGGGGCCGCCGCCACCTTCGGTGAGCGGATCAAGAGGGTCGCCTATCTCAATGGCGTCTATCGGCGCGATCCCGAGGCCAAGGCGGCCGTGCTGGCACGCGCAGCCGCGATACCGATTTCAGGTGTCGACAAGGAGGGCCCGCTGCAGCGTTGGTTCGGCGATGATGCTCGAAGTGAAGTCGGGCGGGAACTCACGCGGAACTGGTTGAGCCTTGTCGATCCGAAAGCCTATGCCACGGCCTATGCGGCTTTCGCCGGTGGCGATGAGACCTATGCCGATCGCTGGCCCGATGTCGGGGCACCGGCCTTGTTCCTGACGGGATCCGACGATCCGAACTCGACGCCACGGATGGCGGAGGAGATGGCGGCGGCGGCACCCAAAGGCTGGGCACGGATCGTCGAAGGGCACCGCCATATGGTGAACCTGACCGCGCCAGTTATCGTCAATGAGCTGCTTGCCGAGTGGCTTTCATGCGGGGAGGACGCAAGATGACGGCACAAGATTTCGATCCAAGGGCGCTGCGCGACGCCTTCGGCGCGTTTCCGACGGGCGTGACGGTCGTCACCGCGCGCGATCAGGCTGGTCTGCCGATCGGCTTTACGGCGAATTCCTTCACGTCGGTATCGCTTGAGCCGCCGCTTCTTCTTGTTTGCCTCGCCAAGACCTCGCGTAATTTCGCGGCCATGACGAGCGCGAAGCACTTTGCCATCAATGTACTCTCGGAGACGCAGAAGGCCGTCTCCAACACCTTTGCCCGACCCGTTGAAGACCGGTTTGCCGCCGTCGAGTGGACTTCCGGGGCGGATGGTTGTCCGATCCTCGCCGATGTCGCCGCCTGGTTCGAATGTGCCATGAGCGAAGTGATCGAAGCAGGCGATCACGTTGTCCTGATGGGACGTATCGTCTCGTTCGACAATAGCGGCCGCAATGGGCTGGGCTATGCCCGTGGCGGCTATTTCACCCCGATCCTGGCGAGCAAGGCGGTCTCCGCTGCGGCGGAGGGCAATATCGAGCTGGGTGCCGTTCTCGAGCGCGACGGCGAGATCCTGCTGCTCGGGGACGATGTTCTGGCTCTTCCCAATTGCGAGGGCAGGGAGGGCAGCCCCGCCGATATTCTCGGTCAGTATTTACGGACGCTGACCGGCCTTACCGTGACCGTCGGCTTTCTCTATTCCGTCTATGAAGGCAGGAGCGATGGCAAGCATCACATCGTCTATCGGGCCTTTGCTTCACAAGGTGAGCCGCGCGAGGGCCGGTTCCTCAAGCCGGATGCGCTCAAGACCGCGCATTTCAAGACCAGCTCCACGGCCGATATCGTCTCCCGCTTCGCGCTGGAAAGCCAGATCGGCAATTTCGGGGTCTATTTTGGCGACGAGACCTCCGGCATGGTGCGACCGGTTTCCGGAAAGGCGGTGCGGGCATGAAATTCTCTCTCTTCGTTCACATGGAGCGCCTCGACGCGAACCAGACGCATAAGAGCCTCTATGAGGAGTTCGTCGCGCTGTGCGAGATCGCCGACAAGGGCGGCATGCACGCGATCTGGACGGGCGAGCATCATGGGATGGATTTCACCATCGCGCCCAATCCCTTTGTGACCATCGCTGATCTGGCGCGGCGCACATCGCGGGTAAGGCTTGGCACCGGAACGGTAATCGCGCCCTTCTGGCATCCGATCAAGCTTGCCGGCGAGGCCGCCATGGCCGACATCATCTGCGACGGCAGGCTCGATATCGGCATTGCCCGCGGCGCCTATTCCTTTGAATATGAGCGATTGTTGCCGGGTCTCGACGCCTGGGGCGCTGGTCAGCGCATGCGCGAGCTGATCCCGGCTGTCAAAGGCATCTGGCAGGGGGATTACGCCCATGAGGGCGAGTTCTTCAAATTCCCGCCGACCACCTCGGCGCCAAAGCCGCTGCAGCAGCCCAATCCGCCGATCTGGGTTGCCGCGCGCGACCCGAATTCGCATGAATTCGCCGTCGCTAATGGCTGTAATGTCCAGGTGACGCCGCTCTGGCAAGGTGACGATGAAGTCGAGGCGCTGATGGGGCGGTTCAATGACGCCTGCGCCAAGAACCCGGACATCGAGCGACCGAAGATCATGCTCCTGCGTCATACCTATGTCGGCTCGTCCGAGGATGACATCGCGCAGGCCGCCCATGAGCTCAGCGTCTATTACAACTACTTCTTCGCCTGGTTCAAGAACGAGAAGCCGATCCATCAGGGCCTGATCGAGCGCATCCCGGAAGAAGACATTCGCGCCAATCCCATGCTGTCGGATGCGGTCATGCGCAGCAATAACGTCGTCGGCGATGCCCAAACCGTGATTGCCCGACTGAAGGCCTATCAGGCGATGGGCTACGACGAATATTCCTTCTGGATCGACACCGGCATGTCGTTCGAGCGCAAGAAGGCATCGCTCGAACGCTTCATCGCCGAGGTCATGCCGGCATTTGCGGAGTGAACGCCATGCAGCGCTTCCAGTATTACATCGGCGGCGAATTTCTGGATGGGGAAGCCCGCTTCCAGAGCATCGATCCCGCGACTGGCGACGTCTGGGCAGAAATGCCGGAAGCGCGGGAGGCTGATGTCGACCGCGCCGTCGATGCCGCCGAAAAGGCGCTTTACGAAGGCCCCTGGGCAAAGTTGACGGCGACGCAGCGTGGCAAGCTTCTCTACAGGCTCGCAGATCTCGTCGCGGCCAATGCGCGGAAACTTGCCGAACTGGAGACGCTCGACACCGGCAAGATCATCCGCGAGACCTCGGCGCAGATCGCCTATGTCGCCGACTATTATCGCTACTATGCCGGCATCGCCGACAAGATCGAGGGCTCCTACCTGCCGATCGACAAACCGGACATGGATGTCTGGCTGCGCCGCGAGCCAGTCGGCGTCGTAGCCATGGTCGTGCCCTGGAATAGTCAGCTTTTTCTCTCGGCGGTGAAGATCGGACCGGCACTCGCCGCCGGCTGCACCATGGTCGTCAAGGCGTCCGAAGATGGTCCGGCGCCGTTACTGGAATTCGCGCGCCTGGTTCATGAAGCCGGCTTTCCGGCCGGCGTCGTCAACATCATCACCGGTTTCGGCCCTTCTTGCGGCGCGGTACTCGGGCGGCACCCCAAGGTCGCGCATATCGCCTTTACCGGCGGACCGGAGACGGCACGCCATGTCATCCGCAATTCGGCCGAGAACCTTGCTTCGACCTCCTTGGAACTGGGCGGCAAATCACCCTTCATCGTCTTTGCCGATGCCGATCTCGAGAGCGCCGCGAATGCGCAAGTCGCCGGCATTTTCGCGGCAACTGGTCAAAGCTGCGTTGCCGGCTCGCGGCTGATCGTCGAGGCCAGCGTCAAGGATGCCTTTCTGTCGATCCTCAAGCGCAAGGCCGAGGCGATCCGCATCGGTTCACCGCTCGACATGGCGACCGAGGTCGGCCCGCTAGCTACGAAGCGCCAGCAGGACCATGTGGCCGCTCTCCTCGAGAAATCCATTGCGAGCGGCGCTCGGCGGATCACCGGTGGCCAAAAGCCAGACGGCGTGGGTTATTACTTCCCGCCGACGATCCTCGATTGCGATGGCGTCAACTCGCCGTCATTGGCCGAGGAATTCTTCGGGCCGGTTCTGTCGGTTGTCTCGTTCGAGAGCGAGGCAGAAGCCTTGAGGCTTGCAAACGATACCCGCTACGGCCTGGCATCCGGTGTCTTCACCCAGAATCTCACACGCGCCCATCGCCTGATGAAGGGCATCCGCGCCGGCGTCGTCTGGGTCAATACCTATCGCGCGGTATCGCCTATCGCGCCCTTCGGCGGCTTCGGCCTTTCCGGCCATGGCAGGGAAGGCGGGCTTGCGGCGGCGCTCGATTATACGCGCACCAAGACGATCTGGCTGCGCACATCGGACGATCCGATTCCCGATCCCTTCGTCATGAGATGAGACCGATGTTTTACGAGATCCGCACCTACCGGCTGAAGAACGGCACGACCCCGCAATATCTGAAGGTGGTGGAAGAGGAAGGGATTGCCATCCAAAAGGCCCATCTCGGCGATCTGGTCGGCTACTTCTACTCGGAAATCGGTGTCATCAACGAGATCGTGCACATCTGGGCCTATGCAAGCCTCGACGATCGCGAGGCCCGGCGCGGGCGGCTGGCCGCCGACCCCAAATGGCAGGCCTTCCTGCCGAAGATCCGCGACCTGATCGAACAAGCGGAAAACAAGATCATGAAGCCCGCCGGTTTCTCCCCATTGGGATGAACGGCGGGTGCGTAAGGCATGCCTCTAAAAACCGAAAACAAGGACAAGGGAACATGAAAGCAGGAATTGCACTCGCGGCCTTTGCCGCCATGATGGCCGCATCCATGCCCGCCAAGGCCGACACCATGGTCTTCACGAGCTGGGGAGGAACGACGCAGGATGCGCAGAAGGTCGCCTGGGCCAACCAGTTCACGGCAAAGACCGGTATCGGCGTCATGCAGGACGGCCCAACGGATTACGGCAAGTTGAAAGCAATGGTCGAAGCCGGCCAGGTGAGCTGGGACGTCGTCGACGTCGAGGGTGATTATGCCGCGCAGGCCGGCAAGGCGGGTCTGCTCGAAAAGCTCGACTTTTCCGTCATCGACAAGTCCAAGCTCGATCCGCGCTTCGTCAGCGACTATTCCGTCGGTAGCTTCTATTATTCCTTTGTTATCGGCTGCAACGCCGATGCGGTCAGCGCCTGCCCGAAGACCTGGGCTGATCTCTTCGACACGAAGAAATTCCCCGGCAAGCGCACCTTCTACAAATGGTCCGCGCCCGGCGTCATCGAAGCGGCGCTCTTGGCCGATGGCGTTCCCGCCGACAAGCTCTATCCGCTCGATCTCGATCGCGCCTTCAAGAAGCTCGATACGATCAAATCCGATATTGTCTGGTGGTCGAGCGGCGCGCAATCGCAGCAGCTGCTGGCCTCGGCCGAAGCGCCTTTCGGCAGTCTCTGGAATGGCCGCATGACCGCGCTTGCCAACAGCGGCGTCAAGACGGAGACCTCCTGGAGCCAGAACATCACGGCAGCGGATGCCCTTGTCATCCCCAAGGGTGCGCCGAACCTCGAAACGGCGATGAAATTCATCGCGCTCGCGACCTCGGCACAGTCGCAGGCCGATCTGGCGAAGGCCACCGGATATGCGCCGACCAACCTCGGCTCGGCGAAACTGATGGACCCTGAAATAGCCAAGACCTTGCCGGACCAGCAGACCGCCAGTCAGGTCAATGCCGACATGAATTACTGGGCCGCGAACAGGGATGCGATCGGCAAGAAGTGGTACGCCTGGCAGGCGCAGTAAGCGGCGGAGATGACCAGACCACCGCGGACAAATCTCCGCGGTGGGGCAATGCGAGGTCCAGGCCTGTGCCTAGCGATCGCTGCTCAACAGCGCCCATGGTGGGAAAGGATTGCCATGTCGACATACGTAGACGTCGCGGACGCGGCCGCACCGGCGCGCAAGACGGCAGGGTCGACCGGATTCGCGCAGGTCGCGCCGGCCCTCGCCTTCGTCGCGATCTTTTTCATCTTTCCGGTCATCGCGTTGCTTCTGCGCAGCGTGATGGAGCCGGCTTTCGGCTTCGGCAATTACGCCGAATTGCTGGGCTCAGAAACCTATCTAAAGATCTTCGCCAACACGTTCATCGTGTCGGGCGTCGTCACCGTCCTATCGCTGCTGATCGGCTTTCCCGTGGCATGGACGCTGGCGATCATGCCGTCGCGCTGGTCCTCGGTCGTCTTTGCGATCCTGCTGCTGTCGATGTGGACGAACCTGCTCGCGCGCACCTATGCCTGGATGGTGCTTTTGCAGCGTACGGGATTGATCAACAAGATGCTGATCGGCATGGGCCTGATCGACAAGCCGCTTGCCCTCGTCAATAACCTGACCGGTGTGACGATCGGCATGACTTATATCATGCTGCCCTTCATCATCTTGCCGCTCTACGGCGTCATCAAGAAAATCGATCCGGCCGTGCTGCAGGCGGCGGCACTGTGCGGTGCCAGCCGTCTGCAGTGCCTCACTCGCATTCTGATACCGCTTGCCGCTCCCGGCATGATGGCAGGAGCCCTGATGGTGTTCGTCATGTCGCTCGGCTACTACGTCACGCCGTCGCTGCTTGGCGGCACCGCGAACATGATGCTCGCCGAACTCATCGCCCAGTTCGTGCAATCGCTCGTCAATTGGGGCATGGGCGGCGCGGCCGCCTTCGTCCTGTTGGTCGTCACCCTGACGCTTTATGCCGTCCAGCTGCGGTTCTTCGGCGTTCAAAGCACGGGGGGACGCTGAGATGTTGCTGAATTTCGATCGTCTCGGCTGGTGGAAATATGTGCTGCTTGCCATCACCGTCCTGACCGCGGCCTTTCTTCTTCTGCCGATCCTGTTCATCGCCGCCTTGTCGTTCGGCTCATCGCAATGGCTGATCTTTCCGCCGCCGGGCTGGACCTGGCGCTGGTACGCGGAACTGCTTTCCGATCCGCAATGGCTGGCTTCCGCCTGGACGAGCTTCAAGATCGCTTCGATCGTCACGGTGCTTTCGGTGCTGCTCGGTCTTGTGACCTCCTTCGGCCTGGTGCGCGGGAAGTTCATGTTTCGCGATGCGCTGAAGGCACTGTTCCTGACGCCGATGATCCTCCCCGTCGTCGTGTTCGCCGTCGCTCTCTACGCCTTCTTCCTGCGAATTGGGCTGGGCGGCACCTTAGTCGGCTTCGTGTTGTGCCATCTGGTCCTGGCGCTACCCTTTTCCATCCTGTCGATCGCTGGCGCGCTCGAAGGCTTTGACAAGTCGATCGAGGATGCCGCCGTGCTTTGCGGCGCGTCTCCGCTCGAGGCGAAGATCAGGGTCACGCTGCCCGCCATCAGCCACGGATTGTTCTCGGCTGCCGTCTTCTCGTTCCTGACGTCCTGGGATGAGGTGGTCGTTGCGATCTTCATGGCGAGCCCGACGTTGCAAACGCTGCCCGTCAAAGTCTGGGCGACGCTCCGGCAGGACCTGACGCCGGTCGTCGCTGCTGCCTCCACACTTCTCATTCTTTTGACGGTCATGTTGATGACGCTGGCCGCGATCGTGCGCAAGGTTCTAAAAAAATGAGCGAATCCTTCCTGAAAATCAAAGGCATCCGCAAGGAATATGGTCCCGTCGTCGCGGTCCACGACGTCAATCTCGAGGTCAAGCGCGGCGAGTTCCTGACCTTTCTCGGCCCCTCCGGCTCGGGCAAGAGCACGACGCTTTATATCCTCGCCGGTTTCGAGAACCCCACCAAGGGCGATATCCTGCTGAACGGCGAGACGCTGCTGTCGACACCATCGCACAAGCGCAATATCGGCATGGTGTTCCAGCGCTATACGCTATTTCCGCATTTGACCGTCGGAGAGAATATCGCCTTTCCGTTGAAGGTGCGCCGCAAGCCCAAGGCAGAGGTCGACAGCCGTGTCAGGGAAATGCTCCGCCTTGTCCGGCTGGAAGGCTTCGAGGATCGCAAGCCCGCGCAAATGTCCGGCGGCCAGCAGCAGCGCGTCGCTCTTGCGAGGGCACTCGCTTATGACCCGCCGGTGCTTTTGATGGACGAGCCGTTGTCGGCTCTCGACAAGAAATTGCGCGAAGAAATCCAGCACGAGATCAAAAGGATCCACGAGCAAACCGAGGTAACGATCCTCTATGTGACCCACGACCAAGAAGAGGCTCTGCGGTTGTCCGATCGCATCGCCGTCTTCTCCAAAGGCATCATCGATCAGATAGGAACCGGCCCGGAACTCTACGCCAATCCACGCACTCGTTTTGTCGCCGAGTTCATCGGCGACAGCGACTTCATTTCCTGTCATCTGCTTTCATCGGACAATGGCCAGGCGACGATCTCACTCGGCGACAAGATCATCTTCGACAGCATCCCGGTTCACGGCCGGCCGGCGTCGGGGAGCAAAGCGGCGTTGATGTTGCGGCCGGAACGCATCCGGCTCGGGCGCGAGGCGGGTGTGAGCAAGGGCCTCAGCGCGACCGTCAACGATATCACTTTCCTCGGCAACAACGTGCATGTGACGACACGGATCGCCGCCGGCGAAACCTTGTCCGTGCGCCTGCCCTTCGGCCACGAAGCCATCTCGGGTCTTAGCCGCGGCGATAACGTGCATCTGGAGTTCGATCCCGACGCCGCGCATGTCTTCTGTTAGCGCTGACCGGAGGCTGGCGTTGTCGAAGCGCGATGAAGACAATGGCAGCGAGGACGGCAGCGCTATTTACGCCAGAGTGCGTTCTATACCATGTAGAGCTTCCCGGATTTGTATTGCGCAGCCGCCAGCCGTTTTTCATCGATGAAAAATACCCTGCAGATTTGGTTGTTTATCGCCCTGGCATCTCGCCCTATGTCTGCCTGCAACGATAGATGATCGTGGAGGACGACATGCTGACCAAACCCGATGGCACGACCACAATGGCGCTCTGGAATGGCCGGGAAATTCCACGCCTGGGCATGGGATGTTGGGCGATCGGCGGACCGTTTTATGCTGGCGATGTGCCGCTCGGCTGGGGTGACGTCGATGATGATGAATCGGTCCGTGCCATCGACCGGGCGGTGGATCTCGGCATTCGCTTCTTCGACACCGCCTCGAATTACGGGGCTGGGCATTCCGAAGAGGTGGTCGGCAGGGCGATCGGCAATCGGGACGATATCACCATCGCCACCAAATTCGGCTTCGCGACGGACGAGAAGACCAAGCAAGCCACGGGCGCCTTTTCCGATCCTGCCTTTATCCGGCAGTCCGCTGAGACGTCATTGCGTCGCCTGCGCCGTGATCGTCTGGATCTGCTGCAGTTCCATCTTAACGATTTTCCGCTCGAAGCTTCTGACGAGGTATTTGAGACACTTGAAGCGCTCAAGGCCGAAGGCAAGATCGATGCTTTCGGCTGGAGTACGGATCATCCGGACCGCGCCGCACGTCACGTGCATCGCTCAGGGTTCGTTTCGGTTCAGCATACGATGAACGTCTTCGAGCCGGTCCCGGCGATGATCGATGTCATCGAGCGTAATGGTCTGATTTCCATCAATCGCGGTCCGCTCGCCATGGGGTTGCTCAGCGGCAAGTTCACGCCTGACAAGGCAGTCGGAGAAAAGGATGTGCGTGGTGCGAGCCTCGACTGGATGGTCTACTTCAAGGACGGCAGGATTGCTCCCGAATTCGCCGCGCGCCTGGAGGCGGTCCGCGATCTGCTGACCGAGGGGGGCCGCACGCTCACACAGGGTGCGCTTGCCTGGTTGTGGGCGCGTTCGCCGCGCACCCTGCCAATTCCCGGCTTCCGCACGGTTGCTCAAGTCGAAGAAAACGCCGGAGCCTTGGCCAAGGGACCGCTGCCGGCAGATGTGATGGCGGCGGTCGATCAGGCGCTGGCGGGTCTCCGGTCGTCGCTCCACGAATAGGCTGACGGGACTTACGGGTTAGGTCTCTTTGCCGTCGTGTCGCGGCCGCGATAACCCATCGGCGATGCGCTCTCAATTGGAGTTTCATTGGGCCGCAGGCAGGCATAACCGCGTAGGACAATCTCGTGGATTTCAGCGGCTGGTGATCTAGGTTGGAAGGGTCGTGTGTTCGACTCCCATCAAGAGCTCACCCCTTTCCTTTGTTCATCCTGCCTCAAGAACCACCTTCCCAAACCCACCACCCGCCTCCATGCGGCGATGGGCATCTGCGGCTCTATCAAGTGGAAAGACTTCGCCGACGAGTGGCCGAAGCCGTCCATCACCGAACATCGGAAGCGCGTTGTCCGCAAAACGCCGAACCATGGCGCGCTTTTCCTCGATGGCGCGGGACTTCATAACAGTCCCGATCACCTTCAGGTGCTTGTAGAGCACCGTATCGAGCGGAATGATCGCGTTGTCGTCCCGTCCCAGCAGCCCGACCTGCACCAAACGCCCGCCTTCAGCAAGGCTGCGGATATTGCGTGCCGAATAGCTTCCGCCAACGAAGTCGATGATTAGATCGGCGCCGCAGGATCCAGTCGCATCGATGATCTTCGCCTCGAAATCCTGCCGGCGGTAATCCCACACAGCCTCGGCGCCAAGGGAACGAACCTTATCGATATTGTTTGCGGAGGCAGTTGCGAACACTCTGGCTCCCATCGCCACCGCAAGCTGGACCACAGCGGATCCGATCCCACCGGCGGCGGCATGGACCAGCACGCTTTCTTCTGGCCGTATCTGGCCGAGATGGCACAGAGCTTCGTAGGCGGTAACGAAGCTTTCCATGACCGCCGCCGCTTCTACATAGGACATACCGGCTGGTATGTGGACAGACAGGCCACTGTCTGCTCTGGCGACTTCCGCATAGGCTCCGCCGCCGACGATCGACATGACACGGTCGCCGACGGAAAACTCCGAGACGGCCTCGCCGACAGCGATGACCTCCCCGGCGACCTCGAGGCCGAGGATAGGACTGTCTCCAAAGGCGCGCGAGCCATAATGACCTTCGCGCTGAAGGAGGTCAGCCCGATTGACGCCAGACGCCATGACCTTCACGAGGATGTCGCTCGGCCGGAGCTCAGGATAAGGAACCTCTGCGAGCCGGAGCACATCCGGCCCACCAAAGTCGTCGAAGATGATCACTTTCATTGGTCCATCCTTACCTGGCGAGAGCACGCCGTGCGATGCTTGCGGCAAAGAGCGGCGTCTCGCGTCGATTGTGATCGCCACCGGCCGCCTGCCGGGCGGCGGCTGCGTCCTCGTAAGTTACGCCGTGCTCTTCCAAAAAGGTCATGAAAGCATCCGTCGGATGCGCCGTCACACGATTGGTGTAGCGCGTCCGGTTTTCGTCGATCTTCTCGGCGATCAGTTCCCAGACCACGTTGACCTGCGTGCGGCCGTTCGCCGTGAACACATCCGAGATGGAGTTCATGCGGCAATAGGCAGCCTCGGCAGCCTCGGCGACATAGTGCTGGACGACCAGTCCGGAGCCGATCTGTTCGACGTTGATCGACATGCGACGCCCATCATCCGTCCACGTGATACCGGCTGCGATATGATCCGGCGCGCAGCAGCGCAGATATTCGGCTTCCGGCAGCGTGAAGAGCCAATCTGCGATGTCGACCTTTTCGAAGGGGACATCGATGTCGGCCGAATATGCCGACCGCGAGAGAATTGTTTCGAGAACCTTGACCACGTTGTACTTCCTTCTGTTGAGTGACGGGCTAGACAAGCGCCCTGTTGACGAGAAGGAATGTGCTCCGGATGTTCTTTGATGATAACGATCTCAATGCTCGAAACCGTTTTGCGCTGTAGGCAAAGATGAGAGATCCACGTTTTGCCGAACATCTGGCCGTCTACGTCGAGGTTGTCCGCTCCGGGAGCTTTTCAGCTGCGTCCCGTCGGCGTGCGGTAACCCCTTCGGCGATCGTTCGCCAGATCGATGCGCTCGAGCAGGATCTTGGCGTTCGACTGCTGGTTCGTTCCACCCGGGCCCTTTCCATGACCGATGCGGGCCGGCATCTCTATGACCGTGCCCAGCGTCTGCTCGATGACCTGGCCGACACCCATGCCGAAGTTGCCGCGTTCGACGGTTCTGTCGGTGGCACCCTGCGGATTGCCTGTTTCCCGACGTTCGGCAAACGATACGTCATTCCGATCCTGGGTCCGTTGATGTCCGAATATCCAGCTCTCAGGGTGGAACTCGATCTGACGGAGCGCCTCGCGGATCCCGTGGCCGAAAGACTCGATCTGGTCATCCGCATGGGTGAGCTTCAAGACAGCTCGCTGATCGCCACAAAGATCGCGCCTCTGACGCGGGTCTTGGCCGCAAGCCCGGTCTATCTCGAGCGCTTGGGGATGCCACAGTCATCAGACGACCTTAAAAGGCACAGACTGCTCGACAAGCTTCACGGGAATGATCTGCTGGGCTGGTCGGATCTCCTGGGCAGCCCGGCCAGCGATAAGGTGTGCGACCGCGTCGCCTTCCGCTCGGACGACTTCGAGGCATTGAACAGTGCGGCGATCGCTGGAATGGGGATCGCCCTGCTTCCGGCCTGGGTATCAGGACCGTCAATCAAGGCAGGCGAACTGATCCGCATTCCGCTGGACGACGAGGCATGGAACGGCAAGCCTCCGGGCATCCACCTCCTGCGCGCGCTCCATGAGCCATCGGCGAAGGTTCGAGTGTTCACGGACAGGCTCAAGGCCTTTATCGGATCGCCGCCCATCTGGTCATGACGCCGTCTGCAAACCAAGCCCGTCAAAAGTTCGCAGTTTCAAACGCGCGTCGAACTCGCCTTTTTTCTGTTGCACTGAAAGTTCGCATCCCTTCAAGAGCTTCGAATATTGCGATTGCTGAAGAACTCTATATCGCTACGCCTAAGCCCAGCTCGTTTAGAAAGACGTGCTTTCGGGCGATGTCCCGGCATAACGTATGCCGATAAACGTCATCAGACTGGCGACTGCGAAAACATTGATAGTCAACAGGGTAGCGATTTGATCGCTGGTCCACGGAAAGACGGGCTCTTCAAGCCTCCACCAGCATATCGCGAAACAGATGAAGATGAAGCAGGCGACACCCCGCTGCCACCATTTCTCATCGGGTTGGAACGAAACCAGTGTCAGCACCATGCAGGGTGCAAGAAATAGGAGCGTAGCAGACGCTCTTCCGAAAAGGACGGATTCGCATACTGTATCGACCGTGCCGATCAGCGGCAGCGCCAACCGAGCACTGAACGGCGATTTTCTGGCCACCAATGGGATCGCCAAAAATAAGGGAATCGCGGCGAGCGTTATAGCTGACGTCGCTACGCCATCGCCAACCAGCCACCAGACATAAAATGGATAGAAGGGTTTATTGGCTATGATAATCCAGGCAATGGTAACCGTTGCCCCAGTCCTTGGATCCAGCGCCGGCTGCCTCATTCCGCCGGCCTCAGAAGATAGTGGCCTACCCCCCAGACATGACCCTTATCATGGCCGAACAGGCCTGCGGTGGCCAGGAAAAAGAGCCGCCAGCGGCGCTGCCAGAGCGCGCTGTCCCTGCCATAGACTTTAGCGAAGATCGGCTGGATACGATCGATCTCGCGGTCGAAGTTGGCGAGCCAGTCGAGCGCCGTCCGGCGGTAATGCGTCCCGGACCAGCGCCATTCCAGTTCGACTGAAAACAGGTCGGCAAAGCGATGCGGCAAATCATGTGCCGGCATAATACCGCCGGTAAAGAAATGACGGGCAATCCAGTCGGCCGGATCCTGATGGTTGAAGCGATAGGAGCGGTCCTTGTGGGTGAAGACATGGAGGAAAAGCTTGCCCTGCGGATTGAGCCATGCGCGGACACGCTCCAGCAAGGTGCGCCAGTTGGACATATGCTCGAACATCTCGACCGAGATCACACGATCAAAGCGTCCCTCGGTCGTAAAGCCGTTCATATCTGCCGTGATGACGGTAAGATTGCCAAGACCGTGCTTGTGCGCCATGGCGAGAATGTATTCGCGTTGTGAGGCGGAGTTTGAAACCGATGTAATTCGCGAATTGGGAAATTGCTGTGCAAGATAGAGCGACAGTGAACCCCAGCCGCAACCCAGTTCCAGGATACTGTTTCCATCTTTGATTTCGGCATGCTCTACAGTTTCGGCAAGTGCATAGGTCTCGGCTTCCGCCAGCGTTGTATGGGGGTTCGGATAAAGGCAGCAGGAGTATTTTCGTTGAGGCCCGAGGGTCAGGCTGAAGAATTCCGCCGGGACTTCATAATGCTGGCGATTGGCTTCATCGGTATGCGTCGCTATCGGAAAATTGCCCATTGCCTCGACAAACATATTTTCAGCATCTTGCGAAGTCGTCGATAGGCGGTGTTTCGTGCGTGCACAGAGAAAATCTATTCCAGCCAGCGTCATGCTGTCCGTAAGCGGTGTGCGCTCTGCGGCGTTGATCGCAAATGCCAGCATATTCATAGACTATTCTCCTTGGGAAACGAATTCGGTTTTGCGGGGGCCTGGAAAGAAGGCGTTCACGCGCTGCCGTAGAGCGCGAAATTTATCGCCGCGCGAGCGCAGCATATGCTCTTCCAACGGGGGAATTCCGGATACATGCACCAACAGCCAATACATCAACGCCGGTGCGAGCAGCGATAGAAAACTCGTAGGCGAGCTTGTGACGGCGAATAGTGGAAGGCAACACCAGAACAGCCACTCGAAAAAATAGTTGGGATGGCGGGAATAACGCCACAACCCCGTCTCGCACACCTCACTCCTGGCTTCCGGCCTTCGACGAAATCGGGCGAGCTGTGCGTCCGAAATTGTCTCGCCGGCGAGAGCCGTGGCGGCAAGTAACACGGCAAGCCAATCCGTTACTGCCGGATAGGCCTTGTCATTCATCGCCGCGAGATAGATTGCGAATACGAGGACGAAAGCCGCAAGCGCCTGAACCTGCAGAAAGATAAAGAGCCGTGAGCCGGCACTGGCGCCCCAGTCCTTCATCAGTTTGGCATAGCGCGGATCTTCTCCGCCGCCTTTGGTGCGAACTCCAATATGCCAGGCGAGCCGCAGCGCCCAGGCTGCCACGATGAGTATCACCATCATCCGGCGCGAGAACGGACCGTCTGCGCAGCAAGCAGTGAAGATGCCGCCCAAGCCCACAGCCGCAGACCAAATGGTGTCGATCCACCCACTCATACCGGTTGTCCGCTGCACGATCCAGGCGCCGGCCATCGCCAGCGATATGCCGACAACCACGAGAGCTAAAAGAAACCAATCCATCCGTTCGCTCGCATTGATGCGCTCTTGTGTCTCTATGCATTATTTACGGACGGTCGGTTGAACCGGTTTCGTGCTACTCGAAAAAATCTCTCTTTGTGCGAAACCAGCAGCCGCCGCCCTCCGTATCTGTCTTGAAAGCCAAGAGCTTATTGCGGGAGACGAGGGTTTTATGGGTCACTACGATCGAAAAGGCGGCCGCCGCCTGAGCATTGCGGTCATAGGCAGCGGTATTTCGGGACTTTCGGCTGCTTGGCTCCTTTCGAAGCGGCACGATGTGACCGTCTTCGAGGCCAGCGATCGCGTCGGTGGCCACAGTAACACGGTTAACTTCCAAAGCACCTCAGGGCCTGTCTCTGTTGATACCGGCTTCATCGTCTACAACGAGGTTACATATCCCAATCTGACGGCTTTGTTCCGCGCGCTCAGCGTGCCGACGGCTGCCTCCAACATGTCCTTTGCCGTTTCGATCGACGACGGTGCCTATGAATATTCCGGCGGCACCGGGCTTGGTCTCTTCGCGCAGAAATCGAATATCGTCAGCCCGCGTTTCTGGTCGATGATGCGCGATCTGGTGCGCTTCTACCGTAATGCTCCGCGGGACTTGCCCGACATGGACGGCATTTCGCTTGATGAGTATCTCTGCCGCAACGGCTACGGCTGCGCCTTCCGCGACGACCATCTCTACCCGATGGCGGCTGCGACCTGGTCGACCCCGGCTATGGAGATCGGCGCTTATCCAGCGGCAAGTTTTGTCCGCTTCTGTAACAATCATGGCTTGCTCAATCTATGGGGCCGCCCTGTATGGCGCACTGTAAGGGGTGGCAGCCGCGAATATGTTGCCCGCATGACCAACAGCTTTTTCGACCGCATCCGGTTGTCGACGCCAGTAAAGTCGATAAGGCGCGGATCACAGCGCGTAGAGCTTGAGGACGGCACCGGCGGCCATCAACTCTTCGACGATGTGGTGATAGCCACCCATGCTGACCAGGCGCTTCGAATGCTTGTGGACGCAAGCACCGAGGAAAGACGTATTTTGGGTGCCTTCCGCTATTCGCGGAACGAGGCGGTCCTGCATGGCGATGTGGCGTTGATGCCAAAACGGCGGGCGGCCTGGTCGAGTTGGAACTATGTGGCCGATACGCGAGATGGGCCAATTCAGCCCTCCATTACCTATTGGATGAACAAGCTGCAGCCGTTAGGAGCGGCACCGCCGACCTTCGTCACGCTTAATCCGCGACGGGCGCCGAAGGTGGAAACCGTCATCTGCCGTGAGACATATCAACATCCCGTTTTCGATCTCCTGACCGATCGCGCACAGAAGGAAATCTGGTCGCTTCAAGGTGTCCGCAATACCTGGTTCTGCGGCGCGCATTTCGGCGCGGGTTTTCACGAGGACGGCATTCAGGCGGGCCTTGCGGTTGCCGAGGATCTTGGCGGCTTGCGGCGACCCTGGCAGGTGCCGCAGGAAAGTTCCCGGATCGTGCGCAAGCCGATTGATCGCTTCGCCGAGCTGTCGTTGGACGTGGAGGTTACCGCATGAGCGCGGACCTTCAATCTGCACTCTTTTCCGGCCTGGTCACGCATGCTCGTGTAAGGCCGAAGCAGCACAAGCTGATCTACAGGATCTATTCTCTGCTGCTCGATCTTGATGAGCTTGACCAGATCGATCGGCGGCTCCGCCTTCTTTCCATAGATCGTTTCAACATTTTTTCTTTCTATAGCAAGGATAGGGGCGATCGATCAGGGGACGATCTGAAGAAGCAGGTCGAGAGGAGTATGCGTCGCGTTGGGGTTGAGCCGGATGGCGGTCCGGTGCGGTTGCTGACGATGCCGCGACTGTTCGGTTGGGCTTTCAATCCGCTCAGTGTGTTCTTCTGTTACTCGAAGGATGCGTCGCTCAAAGCCATCCTCTGGGAAGTGGACAATACGTTCGGTGAGCGCCATGGGTATATGATCCCGGTGGAGGCGAACGACGGATCGCAAATTATTCAGCGATGCGACAAGGCCTTCTACGTCTCGCCCTTTATGGACATGGATTTGCGGTATGAGTTCCGCGTGTCGCCCCCAACCAACGTTCTTTCCATCCGAATCGAGACTTTCGATCGCGATGGGCCGATACTCACAGCCAGGCATATCGCCCGTCGCAGCGAGCTTACGGACGGCGCATTGCTAAAGGCATTTTTTGCCATCCCTTTTCTCACACTTCGTGTTGTCGGAGGCATTCATTGGGAAGCGTTCAAGATCTGGCTGAAAGGTATCGGTTTGCGCATACGCCCCCTTCCTCCCGAAAGTCCTGTTTCGTTTGTTAGTCCATCTCCCGCTGACGGGAAAACACGCAATTCCAAGGTTGAAGTTCATGAGCCATTTTGACGAATTCTCCGGCGCTTCGATGCGTGCGTCCCATAGGACTGAGAGGTTTGGTCTTGTCGGCCGCCTTCTTATGAGCTTGTTGCGCGACGTTCGCTACGGCCACGTGAGGATTTCGTTGCCATCAGGGCAGATCGTTGAAAAGTCCGGCGCTGAACCAGGGCCGGAGGCTATCATCAACATGCGGCGTTGGCGCCTGTTGCCTCGCCTGATGCTTGCGGGAGATATCGGCTTTGCGGAGAGCTACATCAATGAGGACTGGACGACTCCCGATTTGACCGCAGTCATCCGCTTCGCGGCCAAAAACATCGAAGCATTAGCGCCGGCTATCGAAGGCAGCACCACGATGCGGTTCTTCAATAGGGCAAAACATCTTCTCAACGCCAATACGAAGCATGGCAGCCGTCGCAATATCGAGGCACATTACGACCTCGGCAACGATTTCTACAGCCAATGGCTCGACCCCACGATGCTGTATTCGTCGGGAATTTTTGACGATTCAACATTCACTCTCGAAGCCGCCCAGCAAAAAAAACTTGAGCAAGTTCTCAAAAATCTTGCCCTCGATCCTAGCCAGAGTGTGTTGGAAATCGGCTGCGGCTGGGGTGCTCTTTCCGTATTCATGGCGGCCCGTGCCAACGCCAAGGTGACCGGTATCACTTTGTCACCCTCACAGCTTACCTGGGCGAGGCAGGCGGCCGCGAATGCCGGCGTGACAGAGCTGGTGGACCTGCGCCTGGAAGATTACCGTGATCTTAAAGGTCAGTTCGATCGGATCGCTTCGATCGAAATGTTCGAGGCAGTCGGCGAAGCCTATTGGCTGGAATACTTCGCAACGTTGAAACGTTGTTTGAGACCAGGTGGCAAGGCTGTGCTGCAGGTGATCTCAATTGATGAAAAGCGTTTTGATGCCTATCGGCGCGGCTCGGATTTCATCCAGAAGTATGTTTTCCCCGGTGGCTTTCTGCCCTCCGATCCCGCATTGGAGGAAGCTGTTGCAAAAGCGGGCTTCAAGCTCGCGGCAAGAGAGCATTTTGGCCAATCCTACGCGCGGACACTTCTTGAGTGGCGCACCCGTTTTCATGCGCGCTGGCCTGCCATTGCGGCCCTAGGCTTTGACGAGCGATTCCGGCGCCTTTGGCACTACTACCTTTGTTATTGCGAAGCCGGCTTTGAGGAGGGGAGCATCGACGTCGGACTTTATACACTTGAGCACGCATGAAGGTCGGCGGTTAAAAGGAGATCCAGGTATGAGAGCGATGATTGGAGCGATTGTTTACCTGGCCGCAGCGTCCGCAACTAATGCGCAAGCGGCCGGAATCGAGGGCCTATGGGCTCGGGCAGATGGCAACGCCAAAGTGAGAGTTGCCCCCTGCGGATCGGACATCTGTGCAACAAATACCTGGATCAAGCCGGGAACGCCAAGCGAAAGGGCTGGTGACAAGCTGGTGATGACGATCAAGCCCGATGAAGATGGCTTCTATTCCGGCGAGGCTTTCGATCCCCAACGTGATTTGAGCTACCGGATTACAGTGAAAGTGGATGGCGATCGCATGTCCACGAGGGGTTGTGTTATTGCCGGCCTGATTTGCCGGGGCGTCGATTGGACACGCATCCGCTGATCGACCGAAGGAAGGCCGCTATGGAGAATGTGGTGAAAACTTATGTCGTCGCCTATGTTGTCACATTGGTCGTGTTCGTCGTTATCGATTTTATCTGGTTGAACAGCATGACAGATCGTCTTTACCGGCCTGTAATGGCAGACATGCTTACAGCTGACTTCCGGCTCGCGCCTGCCATCGCCTTCTACCTGATTTATGCGTTTGGACTTACGGTTCTCGCTGTTCGCCCGGGGCTGATCGGGGAGTCGATCCAGACTGCTATAGTGTGCGGGGCGATGCTCGGCCTTACGGCTTATGCTACCTATGATTTGACCAATCAGGCGACACTCAGGAACTGGTCGACTGTTCTGACCTTGGCCGATCTATGTTGGGGTACGATCGTCTCAGGCATTGCCGCCGGTTGTGGGCAAGCGGTAACGGCGCGCCTCCTCGGATCTCTTACACATGGCTGAGGATCAGGTATGCGTTGTTGTTGGCGACAGCTTGCACATTCAGCGATTTAGCTGCCAAATTTCGAAATTGAGCGCTATCGCGAAGGCAACCCAAACAGCGAGAGGCGCAAGGCTGTAAGCAGCGATCCGGTCGAGGAGGCGAAACTTGAGGATTGTGAGGAGGATTAAAATCCATTGCGGAACGATGTTGATAAGCCCAAGTAGCGGGCTATGAAGCGCAAAGAACGCCCATGACCATGCGGCATTGAGCGCCAGTTGCAGATAAAAGCAAATGAGCGCCGCCGACTTTTGCGGTTGATCACCTGGAAGTATCCATATGCGCCAGACCGCAAAGGACATAAGTGCATAGAGGCTTGCCCAGACCGGCCCAAAGATCCAATTCGGTGGATTGAATGCGGCCTTGGCAAGGCCGGCATACCAACCCTCAATGTTCGGCAAGGTCGCCCACTGTCCGAGAACAAGGGTTAAGATGACCGGGGTCACCGCGAGGCCGGCCTTCAGCAAAGGCTTTTGTTGGTTCACTGTTTTTCGCGGCATCATGATCTCTCTTCTCGCCCGCTTCCTGCACGACGTTTCCCAAACCGAAACCTTTGTTCCTGCTCTTCAAATCTGATACGTGGATTTTTCTGGATCGGATCATGGGATCCATGCGGCATTGCCCATCGTAGAAAGCGCATGTATGTTTCAGCACCGCCTATCGATAGCCGTGGCAAACAGAACAGCATCATCTCCTTCGAAAGGAGACGAGCGGTGACGACTTTGCACGAGCACGATCCATTGTCGCGAGAAGCGGTCAATCAACTTGTTCTGGCGATAGCAATCCGTCAGGATCGTCAGGCCTTTGCCGAGCTCTTCAATTTCGCGGCGCCCAAGATCAAGGCGTTCATGATGCGCTCGGGCTCGACGGCTGAAACTGCCGAAGAAATCGCCCAGGAGGCGATGCTTGTGGTCTGGCGCAAGGCGACTTATTTCGATCCGGCGCGTGCCAATGCGATGACATGGATTTTCACGATCGCCCGCAACTTGCGGATTGATTTTCAGCGGAAATCAAAATCGTCAAATCAGTCGTATGGTGACGAAACTGAGGTCATGCAGGCCGCTGAACCCACGCCTGAGGAGATTTTGTTTATCAGGGCGGACGAGGAAAAGGTTCGCGCCGCGCTTCAAGCGCTGAGTTCCGAACAGGAAGAGATCATCAGATTGTCCTTTTTCCGTGATCGTCCTCACTCTGAAATTGCAAGGGAATTGGATTTGCCGCTTGGCACTGTGAAGTCTCGTATCAGGCGTGCACTTGGAAAACTTAGGGACATGCTGGAAGAAACATTATGACGAATAAGCATCATCCCAGCGATCAGACTCTCCTGCGTTTTGCTGCAGGCACGTTGCCGGCCGGTCCTTCACTCGTCGTTGCCGCTCATTTGAGTGGCTGCCCCTTCTGTCAGAGGCGTGTAGTTACGTTCGAGGCCGTTGGCGGGGAGATGCTGATCCGGACGGAACCACAGGCGCTTTCTCCTGGAGCTCTCGAACAAACGCTTGCGCGTTTGGATCAAGACGGGAATCCCAGCCATATCGCGCCGCGTCGATCACGGGCTTCCGTCGATGGCATCATTCTTCCGAGCCCATTGGCTGGTTGCGAAGTTGGTCCCTGGCGCCCCGTAGGGCCGGGAGTCAGGCTTAGCCGTATTCGCGTGCCTCACGCACCAGAAGCAAACGTGATCCTGCTGAAGGTAAAAGCGAATAAGCACATGCCGGCGCACGGGCATACGGATCTCGAGGTGACGCAGGTTCTGAAAGGATCGTTTTCGGATGGCAATAATCGTTACGAGCCGGGTGACTTCGTCGAGGGTGATGATGAGACGGATCATAGCCCGGTGATCGGCGGCGACGGCGAATGCATATCCCTGGCGGCTATCGAGGGACATGTCCTCTTTAAGGGATTTCTTGGAAGGTTGCTCGGGTCTTTTGCCGGCATCTGATTGCGTTTGATCGACTGCTAAGGGGAGAGGCCGCAAATCGTTTGTTTGGAACAATAATTCGTTCTAGTCATTTCGGTTGTGGAGTTCAACGGAGAGTAGACCCGGTAGTGTTCGGGTGGAGACGGAATAATTCTGATCGAAAGGCCAATACAGGGGCGCCTCAAAAAAAGTCAAAGCCCGGATGTACACTTGATTGAGAGAGGAGCTAAGGATTAATCTTAGCGTTAGTCACATATCGGGGTGACGTATCAGAGGATTTGTTCGCGCAATCGGAAGGGCAATACTGTTGAAATTAATCGGCTATCCCCAATTTCGCTCCTATAGGCAAGGGATCGAGTATTATGGACCGAGATCAGGATCAGCAAGAGGCAAGGCAAGCTGGTGAACGGCTTGTAGCGGCTCATTCGAGCGAAGACCCTTTCGCCGCGGCATTCAAGGCAACGCGTATGCCGATGATTATTACTGACCCCAATCAACCTGACAATCCGATCATCTTTTGCAACGGAGCCTTCGAACGGTTAACGGGATATTCGAACGACGAGTTGATCGGGCGCAATTGTCGAATTTTGCAAGGTCCAGGGACGAGTCGGGAGACTGTCGCTGCCGTCCGCGATGCACTTGCCGGCGGGCGCGGTGTCTCCGTCGACATTTTGAACTATAAGAAGGATGGCAGCGCGTTCTGGAATGCACTGTTCATCAGCCCCGTTTGGGACCGCCAAGGTCGGATTATTTATTTCTTCGCTTCGCAACTCGACTTCACGAACATCAAAAGCAGGGAAGCGGATCTGGCATCAGCCCGTCATCAAGCCGAAGAAGAGGTCAGAGATCGCACCAACGATTTGCGCGCCGCACTTGCGGCAAAGACCGTGTTGATTCACGAAGTCGATCACCGTGTCAGAAACAATCTTCTGACCATGGCTTCGATCGTCAAGATGCAATTGAGGTTGACGGGGGACCATGGCCAGCAAAATGCCCTGATGTCCGTGCTCAACCGAATCGAAGCAATAAGCATTGTCCAACGTAAGCTTTTTACAACCAACGACGTCACTCGCTTTGATTTGGGTGATTTCGTGTATGAGCTCGTTTTGGACCTGCTCGGAGCTATCAAGCGTGATGATATACGACTGACACTCGATATTTCGACGGCTTATGTTCCGGCGGCAAAGGCGTCGCCGCTTGCACTTATCGTGAACGAGCTGGTCGGCGACGCCCTCCGCCGTGGGATCAGGGACAGCGGAGGCGACATTCATGTTGTCGTCAAGCGCTTCAACGACCGCCTTCTTATCAGGGTGGAGGACATATCAGAACCCGTGTCTCCCGATGAGGTGAGCTCAGAATTGGGCCGGCTGATTCTTGACAGATCGGCGCTGCAAGTTGGTGCCATGATAGATCGAAAGCGCGAGGGGCGGCACACAACCGTGGACCTCACTTTACGGGTTGAAAGCTAGAAGGAAATACTGCTTTGAAAGTCATGATCGTTGAAGACGAAATGTTGCTTGCGATGGAGCTCCGATGGGAGATCGAGGCTGCCGGTCATACGGTTGTCGGACAGGCGGCAAGTGGCGCTCAAGCACTGGAACTTTTGGAAACGTCTCCACCGGAATTTGCATTTGTGGACATCCAGTTGCAGGACGGTCCGAGGGGAATCGATTTTGGGCGAGCGCTGGCTGAAAGGAGTATCCCGTTCGTCTTCGTCAGCGGCAATATCAAGAAGCTGCCGCCGGACTTCGCGGGCGCGATTGGCGCTATCGAGAAGCCTTACACGATGAACGGAATTTCGAACGCTCTCGAATATCTGTCCGCCGTCATTACTGGTGATGAGGACAGATCGCCGCCAGCAAGCCTTGTGCTTGCTCAAGACACTCTCCAGACCAATCCCAGCAAGAGTGTGCAGTGAATTTAAGTCCTGGATTCTCAAATGGCGGTAGAGAGTCCGCAAACGGTTCGGCTGCCCGTCCTTGACCGGTAGTCAGGCTGGATTCTTTCGACAACTGGCTCTGATTATGAAATCGGCCCGAACCGATAGCTCCGAGAAATTTGCTTGAGAGACCTGTGCGCGGGTATGCTTTCCAGTTGAATTTGCTGCATTGTCTTGGAATAGAAAGCCTGCTAGGCGCATCGGCACGCCCGACTTGGACCGGCGACCGTTGGCAGGGCGTGACGTTTGTCACCTACCCAACTGCTGCAACGATCTTCAAACTGCGTTTCATATGTAGGCGATGGCGGTCAGGCGGATTTGAACACCTGCCTTCGCCAGGCCTCGCTAGCGCATTCGGCGCAGACCATAGCTTCGCTTCCAGGTGCCGAAGATCTTCTCGATGCGGCCACGAATG
>NZ_BLAJ01000009.1 GCF_009176305.1 Martinezella dioscoreae
CTCCAACTGTAAAAATTCTGACATTTTTGTAAGTGATTGAATTAAAAAGCGGATTTGTGAACGCGATCAAAATCTTGGAGATTTTTTCGCGATTGGTCACGATTTCAGGATTCATTTTACGCCATCTGCCGGAATCATCCAGATAAGCGCTCCTAAAGGGCCACTTGCGCCTATTGCAAGCATTGGATCCGGCTCGCATTGCCAGCCGGACACCCAGGACCTAATAGACATCGAGAGATTGAAGGGAGCAGATATGGTGCTTCTCGATAAAAGGCGGGCACAGGCGGGGTCGAACCGGCAAACGCCAGCTTTCGCCCATAAACATATGCGGAGCGGGCAGGCGTGACATATAGAGTACCTTCATTGCCGGGGCTGCCTGTCTCGCATGTGCTCGCCGATATCGGTGCGGCACTCGCTGAAGAGCGGCGTGCCGTGCTCTCCGCGCCGCCCGGCGCCGGCAAGACGACGCTGGTACCGCTTTATCTCTTGGACGAAGCCTGGCGCGGCGATGACAGGATCATTCTTCTGGAGCCGCGGCGGCTGGCCGCAAGAGCCGCTGCTGCCCGCATGGCCTCACTGCTCGGCGAACAGGTGGGCGATACAGTCGGCTACCGCATGCGGCTCGACAACCGCATTTCTCCTAAGACGCGCATTGAGGTGGTGACGGAAGGTGTGTTCGCGCGGATGATCCTCGACGACCCCGAACTCTCAGGCATCTCCACCGTCATCTTCGACGAATTCCACGAGCGCTCGCTGGATGCGGATTTCGGCCTGGCGCTGGCGCTCGATGTGCAAGCGGCGCTGCGAGAGGATCTGCGCATTCTCGTCATGTCGGCAACGCTCGATGTGGAGCGTGTCGCTGCACTCCTCGACCACCCGCCCGTGATCGAAAGCATGGGTCGCAGCTTCCCGATCGATATCCGTCATCAGGATCGGCCAGCGGGAGAGCGGATCGAGGATACGGTGACGCGGGCAATACTTGATGCGCACGCGCGCGAACAGGGCTCCATCCTCGCCTTCCTGCCCGGGCAGGCGGAAATCACCCGCACGGTGGAGCGGCTGGAGGGCCGCTTCCGGCCGGAGACGATGATTGCGCCGCTCTACGGCAATCTCAGCCAGAAGGAACAGGATGCGGCAATTCGGCCAGCGCCGCAGGGCACGCGCAAGATCGTGCTGGCGACCTCGATCGCCGAAACTTCCATCACCATCGATGGCGTGCGAATCATTATCGACAGCGGATTGCAGCGCCTGCCCGTTTTCGAGGCTTCCACTGGTATCACGCGGCTCGAGACGGTGCGCGTGTCGCGCGCCTCGGCCGATCAGCGCGCCGGCCGCGCCGGACGAACCGAACCGGGCATCGCCATCCGGCTCTGGCATCCGGGGCAGACCGCGGCGCTTCCGGCGTTCACGCCGCCGCAGATCCTTTCGAGCGATCTTTCCGGCCTGGCACTCGATTTGGCCCATTGGGGCGTGCAAGATCCTGCGACGCTTGCCTTCGTCGATCAACCGCCTGCGACCACGCTTGCCGAAGCACGAGCCCTGCTGCGACAGCTGGGTGCGCTCGACGCGGAAAACGGGCTGACGGCGCGCGGACGGCTGATGCGCGAGCTCGCCCTGCCGCCACGACTGGCGGCGATGGTGATTTCGGCTGGCGAATTCGGCCAGGCGCGCGAAGCGGCGCTGCTTGCGGTACTGCTGACGGAACAGGGGCTTGGTGGGCAGAGCATCGACGTGGAAGACCGGCTGCGGCGCTTCAAGACCGAGAAGGGTGAACGGGCCGAGGCCGCGCGTCGTCTTGCCGGGCGTCTCGCTCAAGCGGCCGGTGGCAACGGCGGCACCCCTTCCTCTATTCCTCCGCTTGTCGGCGCGCTGCTGCTGCATGCCTTTCCCGACCGCATCGCGCTGCAGCGTGGCGGGCGGGGACGTTTCGTCATGGCCAATGGGCGCGGCGCAGAGTTGCCGGAGACCGAGCGGCTTGCCGGCTCCCAGATGCTTGTCGTCGCGGACCTGACGGGACGTGCGGCGCACGCGCGCGTTCTTGCTGCGGCGGAGATTTCCCGCGCCGATGTCGAAGAGCATTTGCCGGGCGAAATTCGCACCGAAGACCAGAGCTTTTTCGACAGAGCGAGCCGGCAGGTGCGGGCGCGGCGGGTGACAAGGCTCGGTGCCATCATCTTCGAAGAGACGCCTCTGCCGCGGCCCACCGGCGAGCCGGCGGCCAAGGCGCTGGCCGACGGCATACGGGAACTCGGGATCGGTGTCCTGCCGTTTTCCAAGGAAGCCACGCAGCTGCGGGACAGGATCGGCTTCCTGCATCGGACGATCGGCGATCCGTGGCCCGATATGAGCGACGAGGCGCTGCTTGCTCGGCTTGAGGAATGGTTCATGCCGTTTCAGCCCGACGCGCGCGGCCTCTCCGATATCTCCGCGGGCAGCCTTTCCAACGGGTTGATGTCTCTCGTGCCGCACGAGCTGCAGCGCGACCTCGCTCGAATGGCACCGACGCATTTCGAGGCGCCGACCGGCCACCGCCATCCCATTCAATATGATGGCGAGGAACCACTGTTGACCATTCGGGTGCAGGAGCTGTTCGGGCTAAAGCAGCATCCGGCCATCGGCGGCGGCAGATTGCCGCTGGTGCTGGAATTGACATCGCCGGCACATCGCCCGATCCAGACGACACGCGACCTGCCGGGCTTCTGGGCCGGATCCTGGAAGGATGTGCGCGCCGATATGCGCGGCCGCTACCCCAGGCACCCCTGGCCGGAAGATCCGGCCGAGGCCTTGCCGACGACACGCGCCAAGCCAAGGGGGACATGACGATGGCACGCTTCTTCCGGGGACTGGAAAAGCTCTCCGAAGCCGAAATGAAGGCGCAGGAGGGCCATCATACCAGCCGGCGGCTGAGACTGCAGACGCTGGTGCGCCTGCGCTGGCTTGCGGTCGGCGGTCAGACGGTAACCGTGATGATCGTCGCCTTCTGGCTGAAATTTCCCATGCCGCTGCTGCCCTGCTGCGTACTGATCGCCTGCCTTGCCTGGATCAACTTCTTCCTGACGCTGCGCTATCCGCCCACGCACCGACTGGAGCCGCCGGCAGCCTTTGCGCTGCTCAGCCTCGATCTCCTGCAGCTCTGCGGACTGCTGCTGATCACCGGCGGGCTTGCCAATCCCTTCTCGGCGCTCGTCTGCGTGCCTGTCATCATCTCCTTCGCATCGCAGCCGATCCGCTACAGTATGCCGCTCATCGTACTTGCAATGATCTGCATTACCGGTCTGGCATTCTCTCCCTTCCCCCTGCCCTGGTATGAGGGCGTTTCGGTCAGCGTGCATAGCGTCATGCAGCTGGGCGTGTGGTGCTCTATCGCCTCCACCATGGCCTTTGCCGCCTTTTATGCCTATCGCGTCTCCATGGAAGCCTCCCAGCTTGCGGATGCTCTTTCGGCGACGGAGCTGGTGCTGCAGCGGGAAAAGCACCTGTCGCAGCTCGACGGGCTGGCGGCGGCGGCGGCACACGAGCTCGGCACGCCGCTTGCGACGATCAGCGTCGTCGCCAAGGAGATGGAGCGGGAACTGCGCGAGGACGACCGTTTCCGGGAGGATGTGGCGCTGCTGCGCAGCCAGAGCGAGCGCTGCCGCGATATTCTCAGGCGGCTGACGACGCTCTCCTCCGAGGACGAAGCGCATATGAGGCGGCTGACGCTGTCGTCGATGATGGAAGAAGTGATCGCGCCGCACCGCGAGTTCGGGATCAACCTGGAATTCATCGAGAAGAGCCCGCGGGCGGGCGAACCTGTTCTGTCACGCAATGCCGGCATGATGTATGGCCTCGGCAACCTCATCGAAAATGCGGTCGATTATGCCCGCAAGACTGTGACGGTGACGGTGGAATACACCGCCGAAACTCTGACTATTATCATCGAGGACGATGGCGGCGGTTACTCGCCTGAAATACTGGCACGGATCGGCGAACCCTATGTCACCTCACGCCAGCGGGATGACACGGCAGGCGGCCTTGGGCTTGGGCTCTTCATCGCCAAGACGTTGCTCGAGCGCTCGGGCGCCACACTTTCCTTCGGCAATCGCGATCCGGAAACGCCGGGAGCGCGCGTCCGCGTCGAATGGCCGCGCGTATTAATCGACAGTAATTCGACAAAATGATTTTCGCGGCTTAAAACTGCCATCGTCAAAATCGGTTGAATACGCAGGCGGATGGTCGCCGGGATAGAAGATAACATGACGGATAAGGAAAGTGCTGCTCCGCCGGTCGGGGCCAAGGATGCCGAGGCCCATATCGGCCCGGATGCTACATTGCTGATCGTCGATGACGATGGTCCCTTTCTACGCCGGCTGGCGAGGGCAATGGAGGCACGCGGCTTTGTGGTCGAGACGGCGGAATCGGTGGCGGAAGGCGTTGCCAAATCCAAGGCGACCCCGCCGAAATATGCCGTGGTCGACCTTCGCCTCGGCGACGGCAACGGGCTCGATGTGATCGAAGCCATCCGTCAGCGGCGGGACGACACGCATATCGTGGTGCTGACGGGCTATGGCAACATCGCGACTGCGGTCACCGCCGTCAAGCTTGGCGCGCTCGACTATCTCGCCAAACCTGCCGATGCCGACGACGTCTATGCCGCGCTGACGCAGCGCCCCGGCGAGAAGGCCGAAGTGCCAGAAAATCCGATGTCTGCTGACCGCGTGCGCTGGGAACATATCCAGCGTGTCTATGAAATGTGCGAGCGCAATGTTTCCGAGACGGCCCGGCGCCTCAACATGCATCGCCGCACCTTACAGCGCATCCTTGCCAAGCGGGCGCCGAAATAGAGCATACTATTGTATCGGGAGAGGACGCTGTAAGTGCAAGCTTCAAAGGCGCTCGAAGCTAAGGCGTCTCACCCCCCTCATCCGCCCTTCGGGCGCTTTCTCCCCGAGGGGAGAAGGCAAAATCTTTACCCGTCGCCCATTCTGCCAGCATTAAGCGCTGGGCGGCGGCGCGAGAGAAATTGAGCGTTACCGATTTGCGCGTCGCCGGCGGCAGGCGATGCTCCGGCGCCTCGCGTAGCATATGGGCGCCGTAGCCGTCCGACAGAAACAGCCCACAATCCTCCGGGAAGATATCCAGCGGCACATCCTTGTGCGTCGCGAAGAACATCCGGTCGCAATGCTGCCGGTATTCGGGCCATTTGCGGTCGACGCGGAAATCCTCGATCGAGGTCTTGATCTCGATGATCCAGATCTCGCCCTTCTCCGAAAGGCTGACGAGATCGGCGCGGCGACCGCTGGCGAGCGGCAGCTCCGGTAGCACGGCGTGACGCATTTCGTGCAGTAATAGTTGCACGCCTTTGCGTACAAGCATGGCCCGTTCCGACTGCCGGCCATCTATTAACGGATTGTTATTGTAAACGTTCAAAATCGTCATGAATTGTCTCGGGGACAGGCTTGGCGTTGTTGCAAAAAAACCATGTCCTTCTAATTTGCGCGCCAGCCCTATTTTTGTAGGGCCAGAGCAGCTTGCAAAGCCAAGTTTAATGGAAAATAAACTTTAGACAAAGATGGTTTACAGCCATCCATTTCCCGCCACGAAAATTCAAGAGACTTCCATGCGCATCCGTAATGCTATGACCGCACTCGGCCTTGTCGCAATGCTCGCATCGGCTGGCTATGCCACCACCGCCGCAGCAGCGCCGGCCGCCACCGCAAATTCGGCCACCGAAACCATCAAGACGTTCGATGGCGACTACGGCGTGACGACCGACAATGGCTTTCAGCTGCCGGCGATCCCGATCCAGAAGGTGAAGCCGCAGTTCCGCCGTCAGATCGTCGAATACAAGACGGATGAAGCGGAAGGCACGATCATCGTCAATACACGCGAGCGTCACCTCTATTATATCCTCGGCAATGGCGAAGCGATGCGTTACGGCATCGGCGTCGGTAAGCAGGGCTTCTCCTGGTCCGGCACCGCATACGTCGCGTGGAAGCAGGAATGGCCGAATTGGCATCCGCCGAAGGAAATGGCTGTCCGCCGTCCAGAAATCGCCAAGTATGTCGATGGCGGCATGAACCCGGGCCTTTCCAACCCACTCGGTGCACGCGCCATGTATCTCTACAACGAAAAGGGCCAGGACACGCTGTTCCGCCTGCACGGTACGCCGGAATGGGCTTCGATCGGCACCGCTGCCTCCTCGGGCTGCATCCGCCTGATCAATCAGGACGTGATCGATCTCTACAGCCGCGTTCTTCCCGGCCGCAGCACCAAGGTTATCGTTATCCAGTAATCACTGGACATTCGAATTGAAAAAGCCGCCGGATACTGATCCGGCGGCTTTTTTGCTTGAGGGATTTGGATCGATCCCAATCGTCAGGACTCGCCTTCATCCTTCAAGGCTCCGCCCTTGGCTGCGCGCCTCGGAATGAGGGCTCACTTTTTCCGCTGGCCGCAAGAGCCCCTCCACCTCATCGCGAGTTGCCTTGCAGTCAAAGCGTCAGCGCAGAGGACAAGGCCTCGAACGATCGAGGTGACCTCCGACGGGATGAAGTTACCCCGCCTGCTTTGCCTTCAGCTCGATGCGGCGGCGATGCAGGACCGGTTCGGTATAGCCATTCGGCTGCTCGCGCCCCTTGAGGACGAGATCGAGAGCGGCCTGGAAGGCGACGGAGCCGTCGAAATTGCCTGACATGGGAACGTAGTTAGGATCGCCGGCATTCTGCTGGTCAACCACAGCCGCCATGCGCTTCATCGTTTCCAGAATCTGCGCTTCCGTGATGACCTTGTGATGCAGCCAGTTGGCCATGTGCTGCGCCGAGATGCGCAGCGTGGCGCGGTCTTCCATGAGGCCGACATTGTTAATGTCTGGAACCTTGGAGCAGCCGACGCCCTGATCAACCCAGCGCACAACATAGCCGAGGATGCCCTGGCTGTTATTGTCGATTTCCCGCTGGATTTCCTCCAGCGTCCAGTTCGGCCGCGAGGCGACCGGCACGGAGAGGATGTCGGAGAGCTTGGCGCGGGCGCGGCTCTTCAGGCTCTTCTGCACATCAGCAACATTGACGCGATGATAATGGGTAGCATGCAGCGTCGCGGCCGTCGGGGATGGCACCCAGGCGGTGTTGGCACCCGCCTTGGGATGCGCAATCTTCTGCTCGAGCATGGCCGCCATCAGATCCGGCATGGCCCACATGCCCTTGCCGATCTGGGCATGACCGGAAAGGCCACATTCCAGGCCGATATCGACGTTCCAGTTCTCATAGGCGCCGATCCAGGCCGCCTGCTTCATATCGCCCTTGCGGATCATTGGGCCTGCTTCCATCGAAGTATGGATTTCATCACCGGTGCGATCGAGGAAGCCGGTATTGATGAAGACGACGCGCTCGCGGGCGGCGCGGATCGCTTCCTTGAGGTTGACCGTCGTGCGGCGCTCCTCGTCCATGATGCCCATCTTGATGGTATTGCGCGGCATCCCAAGCAGATCCTCGACGCGCGAGAAGATGTCCACCGCGAAGGCGACTTCTTCTGGCCCGTGCATCTTTGGCTTGACGACATACATGGAGCCGGTGCGGGAATTCTTGCGGCGGCCACTGGGGCCGATGTCATAGAGCGCGATCAGGCCGGTGATGGCGGCATCCATGATACCCTCCGGCACCTCATTGCCATCACGGTCGAGAATGGCCGGATTGGTCATCAGGTGGCCGACATTGCGCACCAGCATAAGCGAGCGGCAATGCAGATCGAACGTGCCGCCATTCGGCGCCGTATAGGTGACATCGGGGTTGAGCCGGCGGGTAAAGGTCTTGCCGCCCTTGGCGACTTCCTCGGTCAGATCGCCTTTCATCAGGCCGAGCCAGTTGCGGTAAACCTCCGCCTTGTCCTCGGCATCGACGGCTGCGATCGAATCCTCGCAATCCATGATCGTCGTGATCGCCGATTCCAGGCGGACATCGGAAATGCCGGCCGGGTCGGACTTGCCGATGGCGGTGCTCGTGTCGATGACGATTTCGATATGGATGCCGTTCTGCTTCAGCAGGATATGGGTGGGGGTAGCGGCATCACCGAGATAGCCGGCGAAATGGCTGCCATCGGCGAGCTTTACGGCGCCGCCCTCGGTCGTAACCGCCAAGGCGCCATCCTTCACAGCGAAGCCTGTGACATCCTTCCAGCTTGCGCCATCAAGCGGAACGGTGGAATCAAGAAAATCCCGAACCCAGGCGATGACCTTCTCGCCGCGCTTGGGATTATAGCCCCTGCCCTTTTCGGCGCCAGCGGTCTCCGGAATGGCATCGGTGCCGTAGAGAGCGTCATAGAGCGATCCCCAGCGGGCATTGGCCGCGTTCAGGGCATAGCGGGCATTCATGACGGGAACGACGAGCTGCGGGCCGGCAATCTCTGAAATTTCCGGATCGACATTGGCGGTCGAGATCGTGAAGGCCGGACCTTCGGGCACGATATAGCCGATCTCGCGCAGGAAGGCTTCGTAGGCGGCGAGATCGACGGGCGCGCCATTCTTGCGGTACCAATCGTCAAGCGCTACCTGCATGCGGTCCCGCTTGGCGAGAAGCTCACGGTTCCTTGGCGCGAGATCATGGACGATCTTGGAAAAACCGGCAAAGAAGGCGTCGGCATCCACGCCCGAACCTGGAAGCGCCTCCTTAACGAGGAAATCGTAGAGGACCTGTTCGATCTGAAGCCCGTGTTTTTCAATGCGGCTCATGCCATATACTCCTCAAGGCCGTGCTACGGCTCAATTTTAACATGTTGCCACTTTGCTCACGGTTTCACTTCTGTCAATTTGGCAATAGTTCGAAAGATTTATGCCTTTATGGAAATAATCAATCCATGGCGATTCGGGGACGGCCCGTGGCGGTTGCCACGAACCGGGCCTCGATCAGCTTGCGACTGCCTTCCACCTCGGGTGCATCCACCTGCTCATCCACTGTCACGACGAGGTCGACCGCGCCATTCAGCCTTGCCTGCGCCGTTGCAGCTTCCATCGCCCGCGCGCGGGCATCGGAGAAACTGTGGCTCTCGTCGGTAAAGCGCAGGCTCTCACCGGCACCATTCAGCACATAAATGCCATCCTCCGGCATGGTGACGAAGACGGTGACGCTGGTGCGGACCTGGCCGACGACAGCACCGACGGCATTCGCCACATCCGAATCGCCGGGAATGGCACTCTCGGTCGCCAGCATCTCGGCAATGGCGGGGTAATAGACCGGAGCGGAAGCACCGAGGCCGACCAGCGGCCGATCGAGCGAAATGGCGAAGCGGGCGATCCCCGGCGCGCGGCGAAGCGCGCGATCGATGGAGATGGATTTTGCTGGATCGAGATCGGCTACGCCATCTTCGGCCAAGCAGGCGGCAAGAATGACGTCGGCCGACTGGCGAGTGAGGCGATCGACGATCTTCTTCGCCAGCTCCTCGACGGATTCGGCGATCGGACGGCCAGAGCCATCCTTCAGCCGCATCGCCAAGGCCAGCCCGAGGCGGGCCGCTTCAGCGTTCCATTGCCCCTGCCTCCCAAGCACATGCATGGCGTCGGAAGGCGTCAGGCCGCTCAAATGCACAAGACCGCGCGCGACAAGCCGATCCAGCGTCGCCTTCTGCGACGTCATCGCCAGAAGCTTATCGAGTGCTACAGGCACGCTGCCGATGCGATCGAACAGCGTCTGCTCTGGCCCGGTGAGGCCGCTTGCAAGATGATCGGGTACGCCGGTGCGGAGCGCGAAACGGCCGGCGTTACGGGCGAGATGCGTCGCCCGCAGCTGCTGCTCCAAGACCTCAAGCACGACGGCACCATGCGTATGAGCGGCAAGGCTCAGCGGCAGCAGGCGGCGCGGGCCGAGTTCGAAAGCAGCGATAAGGCCGCGATCGTTGATCTTGACTTCGGAATCGCCACCAAGGCCGTAGGTGCGCATGGCGACTGCCTCAACCATGGTGCGGTAGCCTCCGACCACAGCACCATCGGCATCGAGCCGCGGCCGGCCATCTTCCATGACGGCGACATCGGTGGTGGTACCGCCGATGTCGGAAACGACGGCATTGTCGAGGCTGGTAAGATAGCGAGCTCCGACAAGACTTGCGGCGGGACCAGACAGAATGGTCTCGATCGGCCGCAGCTTGGCTTCATCGGCGGAAATGAGGGCGCCATCGCCGCGCACCACCATCATCGGCGCAGAGATGCCGCGCGTCGTCAGAAATCCTTCGCAGGCACCGACAAGACGGTCGATCATCGACACGAGGCGGGCATTCAACAGCGTCGTCAGGGCGCGGCGCGGGCCGCCAAGCTTTGAAGAAAGCTCATGGCTGCAGGTGACGGGCAGATGCGAGAGCTCGCGGATGCAGTCGCGCACCTTGATTTCATGAGCCGGATTCCTGACCGCGAAATAGCCGGCAACAGCGAAGGAGGAGACCGATTTCGCCAGTTCCGGCAACGCGTCGCGCAGAGCCGTCAAATCGAGCGGATTTTCATTGCCATGAACATTGTGACCGCCGGGGAGGAAGAGCACGGGATCGGAGCCCAGCGCTTCCGCAAGGCCATCACGTTTGAGATCCTCGGGGCCAAAACCGATCATGACCAGCCCGGCGCGACCGCCCTGCCCTTCGACAAGCGCATTAGTGGCAAGCGTCGTCGACAGCGATACGAGGCCGATGGCCGAAACGGGAATGCCGGCCTTGGCGATGACGGCATCTACGGCGCCGGCAATGCCGACAGCCAGATCATGCCGCGTGGTCAGCGATTTCGCCTTGGCGATTACGCCATCGGTTTCATGGAAGAGAACGGCATCGGTGTAGGTTCCACCCGTATCGATGCCGAGCAGGAAATGAGATGTCACGGCAATATCCAGCTCTTGAATGCAATGCGATGCCGTTATTGCACCCTTCCGGGCCGAGCCGCTAGCTGGCAGGCGGCAAAAACAGTTCTATCGTCTCGTAACCCGCATCGGCAAACCGCCGCGCGGCTGCGTGGTCAGCTTCTGCACAGGCCAGGGATTGGTTTCTTCGGTCAGATCGAAGCGGAAGCGGCGCATCATCACGGCGAGGGCGATGACCGCTTCCTGAAGCGCGAATGTGGCGCCGATGCAGACGCGGGGACCTGCGCCAAAAGGCAGGTACTGGAAGCGATTGATCTTTGTTCGATTCTCCGGAAGAAAGCGCTCCGGCATAAAGGCGCGCGGCTTTTCCCAATAAAGCTCATGGCGATGCAGCGTCCAGGGCATGATCAGGACGGTAATGCCTTTCTCTATCGTCACGCGCTCGCCCTTGGCGCTTGTCCATTCGTCATCGGCGATCGCGGCGCGGTTGATCGAGGGTGCCGGCGGATAGAGGCGCATCGCCTCCTCAAAAGCGGCGCGGACATGCGGCATGAGATCGAGCCAGGCGACTGGCTCCGCATCGGTTGCGAGTACCCGGTCGATTTCCTCTTCCATGGCCTCGCGAATGTGCGGGCTGTTGGCGACGCAATAGAGCGTCCAGGCCAATGCACGAGCCGTTGTCTCATGACCGGCGCCGATGAAGGTGAGGATATTGTCCTCGATCTCTTCCATGGTCAGTCCATCCGGACCGGCCTTTTCGAGAAGCAGCGTCAGGAAATCATCGGGTGCGCTGGCTCTGTCCCTCCGCATTTTTTCCAGCCGCTGGTCCATGGTGGTGCGGACGATGCCGCGGAACTTGTCGAGCACGCGCTGGCCGCCGATGCGGGTGATGCGCGGCACCCAGGCGGGGGCACGCAAAAGATCCATGGGATCGACTCTGCCCATGCGATGCAGGAGCTCATTGACCTCATCGGCGAAATGCTCGCCTTCAGTGACGATCTCGCCGGAAAACAAGGTTTCCGCCAGAATGGCGAAGGTCAGCTCCGTCATGTCGGCAGCGATATCGAACACCGCGCCTTCCTTGCTGACATCCTCGTATTTCTTCACATAGTCTAGACTCTGGCTCAGCATCTGGCCGGCGAAACCCTGGGCATGACGCGGCGTGAACACCGGCGCCACCGCCTTGCGCGAGCGCTTCCAAACCGATCCTTCCGCCGTCAGCAGACCGTCGCGCAGGATCGGCCGGAGCACGAGCTGGCGGATATCGGCCATGCGGTAGTTGGCGGCATTGTCGACCAGAACATGCTTGATCAGGCCGGGATCATTGACGATCAGCGTCCGCTCGTTGAAGAATTTGGTCTTGATCCAGGGCAGCGTGTAGGAGGGCTCGCCCCAGAGTTCGAGCGGATTGCGCAGGATCGTGCGGATGATCGTTAAACGAGAGGGCGGCACGGTGCGCGGAATCGGTGCCGGCGGGGAGAAGGCTTCCGGAATCATGTCCATCAGATCAATTCTCCTCGAAAAGCAGCCGTTGCTTAATCTAAGCCGCTGGAACGGCGTGCCCATCCGATATGGGGAACGCCGCCGGCAAAATCCAGACGATAAAACGTCGCGCTGCGCGCTTATAAAAGCGATTTTAGGTCGCTGAGCTTATCATTGATGAGCCACCCATAGTAATTTTCCTCCGGCCAGACCGGCTGCGAGGAACCACGGTTCTTGGCGGCAAGGGCGGCAGCGCGCTTGCGGGAATTGCCGAGATTGTAGAGCGTCGCGGTGATGCCCGGATTGCCCGAAATATCCATGCCGGCGATCGAGCGATAGTCGTCGATCGACTTGCGGATCGAGGCGGCGACAAAGGCGAGCGACAGATCCGGATCCATGATCGCCTTGTAAACGCCGCCGGCATCCTTTTCATCCAGCTTCGGAATCCCTGAGGTGCGGCTGACGAGATCGGAGAGTTCAAGCGCCGTCAGCGGATTGACCTGACCGAGGCCGAAGGTCTGGCCGGCATAGAAGGGCTGGAAGAAGACGGCGCTGAAGCGATTGTCGGGATAGGATTTGCCACCAACTGTCTTGCCGCGGAAATCATCTTCCCAGACATCCTCGCGGCAGGTCCAGAGGCTGTAGGAATCACCCTTGCCCTTGCAGGCATCGAATTGCGGCCGGGCAACGAAATCATCGACGTTTTCGCCGTTGTAAGCGAAGCGGAAGCTCTGGCCGGCATAGGAGGCAGCCTTGACATAATAGGACTGCAGGCCGTCATAGGCATCGACGTTATAGGTATGCTCGCCGACGAGCGCGCCGATGATGTGGATCGGATCGATGCCGTAGGCCCGCGCCGTCGACTTGATCTTCGACATCAGCTTCGTATCGGTCGCCAGCAGTTCGCGGACCTTTTGGTACTTGCGTTCGAAGGTCGAATTCGTGCCGCGCGTGCGCCGGACGGAGGCGCCGGGAACCGGCGGCTGCTCGGCATTGCGGTTGCCCGGAGGCACCGTGGTCGCCGCATCCGCATGGGCTGGTATCCAGGAGAAGCTGGCGACCGCCAGAAGGAGAGTGATCAGTATGCGTCGCACGATGGCTGCCCCGTCGAAGTTTCAACCGATGTTTCCGTGCGACGGACTGGCGGATAATCTTGGCCGAATAAAGCCATCCGACATAAGGAAACGGGCCCCTAACTAAAAAGTTAACGGCCCGTTGTCGAGTGTCTACTGTTTAGATCGCCTTTGCCGGCCCGCTTACAGAATGAAGCGGGACAGGTCGGTGTTACTGGCGAGGTCGCCGACATGTTCGCGGACATAAGCGGCATCGATGGTCACCGATACGCCGGCGCGGTCCGAGGCATTGTAGGAGATCTCGTCGAGCACCCGCTCCATGACCGTCTGCAGGCGACGGGCGCCGATATTCTCGACGGTCGAATTCAGATGCACCGCGACATCGGCGAGCGCGTCGATGGCATCATCGGTGAAGTCGAGCTTCAGGTCTTCGGTTTCCATCAGTGCCTTGTACTGGCGGATGAGGCTCGCCTGCGGCTCGGTGAGGATGCGGCGGAAGTCTTCCTTGGTCAGCGGACGGAGCTCGACGCGGATCGGCAGGCGGCCCTGCAGTTCCGGCAGAAGGTCCGAAGGCTTCGAGACATGGAACGCGCCCGATGCGATGAAGAGGATATGGTCGGTCTTGACCGGACCATACTTCGTCGAAACGGTCGTACCTTCCACAAGCGGCAGCAGGTCGCGCTGTACGCCTTCACGGGAGACGCCGGCACCCATGCCACCATCGCGGGCGGCGATCTTGTCGATCTCGTCGAGGAAGACGATGCCGTCATTCTCGGCCGATTGCACGGCTTCGCGCTGGATCGCCTCATTGTCGATCAGCTTGTCCGACTCGTCGCGGATCAGTTCCTTGTAGGAATCCTTGACGGTCGTGCGCACCTTCTTCGTGCGGCCGCCCATCGCCTTGCCGAACATTTCGGAGAGGTTGAGCACGCCGATATTGGCGCCGGGCATACCGGGAATCTCAAAGCCGCCGGGCATGCCGGAGCCGGTATCGGCCACTTCGATCTCGATTTCCTTGTCGTCGAGCTGGCCATCACGCAGCTTCTTGCGGAAGCTGTCGCGCGTTGCCGGCGAGGCGGTGGCACCAACCAGCGCATCGAGCACGCGCTCTTCGGCACTCATATGTGCCTTGGCCTGCACCTCGGCGCGCTTCTTTTCCCGCACCAGGCCGATGCCGACTTCGACGAGATCGCGGATGATCTGCTCGACATCGCGGCCAACATAGCCGACCTCGGTGAACTTCGTGGCCTCGACCTTGATGAAGGGGGCGCCGGCGAGCTTGGCAAGGCGGCGGGAGATTTCCGTCTTACCGACACCGGTCGGGCCGATCATCAGGATGTTCTTGGGCATGACTTCGTCGCGCAGTTCAGGCTCGAGCTGCTGGCGACGCCAGCGGTTGCGCAAGGCAATCGCCACGGCGCGCTTGGCCTCGTGCTGGCCGACAATATAGCGATCGAGCTCGGAAACGATCTCGCGGGGGGAAAAAGTGGTCATTTCGTATGTTCCCTATCAGGGCTGGAAACTATCAAGAGAGGAACGTCTTAGGCTTCGGCATCGAGCGTTTCGACGACCACATTGTGGTTGGTGTAGACGCAGATGTCGGCAGCAATATCGAGAGCGCGGCGAGCGACGTCTTCAGCTGACTTGTCGCTATCCATTAGCGCGCGTGCGGCGGCGAGCGCATAATTGCCGCCGGAACCGATCGCCATGGCGCCATGTTCGGGCTCAAGCACATCGCCGTTTCCGGTGATGGCGAGCGTCACTTGTTTGTCGGCAACCAGCATCATGGCTTCGAGGTTGCGCAGATATTTGTCGGTGCGCCAGTCCTTGGCAAGCTCGACGGCGGCACGCATCAGCTGGCCGGGATATTGTTCGAGCTTCTTTTCTAGGCGTTCGAGGAGAGTGAAGGCATCGGCGGTCGCGCCGGCGAAACCGGCGATGACATCGCCCTTGCCGATGCGGCGAACCTTGCGCGCATTGCCCTTCATCACGGTCTGGCCAAGGCTCACCTGGCCATCACCAGCCATCACCACCTTGCCACCCTTGCGAATAGTCACGATTGTCGTCATTTAACACCTGTTTGCCCCCGTTTCGGCGGGCTTTCTGCCGGGCCGCGTATCGGCCCCGTCAGCACCTATGTAAGAGGGGTTTTTGCGATTGCAAATGGCAACCGCGCCCGAATGATGCCGTCAAGCCGGCTAAACGCATAAGCCCCGCGCGTAACTTCTGGATATTTCCCGATACGCCTGATAAGGAACGGCCGTATTCCGATGGAGCAGCCCATGGCAGAGACCGCAGCGAGCCGCACGGCAAGCGTTTCCCGCAAAACCAACGAGACCTCGGTCTCCGTTTCCGTCAACATCGACGGCAGCGGTAAATCGACGATTTCGACGGGGGTCGGCTTCTTCGACCATATGCTGGAACAGCTGTCGCGACATTCGCTGATTGATATGGAGATCGACACCAAGGGCGACCTGCATGTCGACGATCACCATGCCGTCGAGGATACCGGGATCGCGATCGGCCAGGCCATTGCCAAGGCGCTGGGCGACCGGCGCGGCATCACCCGCTATGCCTCGATCGACCTCGCCATGGACGAGACGATGACGAAGGCGGCCGTCGATCTCTCGGGCCGGCCCTTTCTCGTCTGGAACGTTTCCTTCAGCGCCCCGAAGATCGGCACCTTCGATACCGAGCTGGTGCGCGAATTCTTCCAGGCCTTAGCGCAGAATGCCGGTATCACCTTGCATATCCTCAACCATTATGGCGCCAACAATCACCATATAGCCGAGACATGCTTCAAGGCCGTTGCGCGCGCATTGCGCACCGCAACCGAGATCGATCCGCGGCAGGCAGGCCGCGTGCCTTCGACGAAAGGCACGCTCGCCTGAGCCCCGAACTGGGGAATTGAGGAAATGGCAAGCTATCTGATTTTGACTCCGCCCGGAGCGACGAACCGGTCCGAAGCATCGGATCGGTATCGCGATGACACGCGATTCATCCGCGACGGCTTTTCATGGACGGCGTTTCTATTTCCGACGCTCTGGATGCTCTTTCATCGGCTGTGGCTGTATGCGGTCGCCGCCTTTCTGCTGCAGGGCATCGCGCTGGAGCTGATGCGGCAGCCGGGCTTTTTCGCCGCAGGGGCAGCACTTCTGCTTGGCGTGCATGTCCTTGCGGCTCTTGAGGGCCGGCACGCGATCAGCAATCATCTCCTCGCCCGCGGCTGGACGGTTGAAAACCTCGTCTCGGCACACGATTTGGCGACAGCAGAGGAAATCCATTTTTCCGAACTAGCGCAGGCGCCCAACCCGAATATCCATGTGAAAAATTGGGATATCTCGGCCACCAACACGAATACCAGCCGCCAAGGCCCGAGCTTCGGCCTTCCCGGCTATGATGGAGGACGCTGACCATGCGCGTCGCGATTATCGACTATGGTTCCGGCAATCTGCGCTCAGCTACTAAGGCTTTCGAGCGGGCGGCCCGCGAGGCGGGCATCGACGCCGAGATCGACCTCACCGATGACGCCGAGCGCGTCGCCACCGCGGATCGCATCGTGCTTCCCGGCGTCGGTGCCTATGCCGATTGCCGTCGCGGCCTCGATGCCGTTCCCGGCATGACGGAAGCCGTCATCGACGTCGTGGAACACAAGGCCCGCCCCTTCCTTGGCATCTGCGTCGGCATGCAGCTGATGTCATCGCGCGGGCTGGAAAAGACGATCACGCAAGGCTTCGGCTGGATTAAGGGCGACGTCAAGGAAATGACGCCGAGCGATCCCGACCTGAAAATCCCGCAGATCGGCTGGAACACACTGGATATTCGCCATCCGCACGCACTCTTCGACGGGATTGAGACCGGGCCTGACGGCCTGCACGCTTATTTCGTCCATTCCTACCATCTGGCCGCCGACCACAGCGACGACGTGATCGCGACGACGAATTATGGCGGGCCGATGACCGCTTTCGTCGGTCGAGACAACATTGCCGGCGCTCAGTTCCATCCGGAAAAGAGCCAGAAACTCGGCCTTACCCTGATCGCCAATTTCCTGCGCTGGAAGCCATAAGGCTCGCGCTCCAAGGACAGACATCATGATTCTTTTTCCCGCTATCGACCTAAAAGACGGCCAATGCGTGCGCCTCAAGCTCGGAGACATGGAGCAGGCGACCGTCTACAATCCCGATCCCGGCGCTCAGGCGAAAGCCTTTGAAGACCAGGGCTTCGAATGGCTGCATGTCGTCGATCTCAATGGTGCCTTCGCCGGCGAAACCGTGAACGGCGCTGCGGTCGACGCCATCCTCAAGGCGACGAAAAATCCGGTGCAGCTCGGCGGCGGCATCCGCACGCTCGATCATATCGAAAACTGGCTGTCGCGCGGGCTTGCCCGCGTCATCCTCGGCACGGTTGCCGTGCGTGACCCGGCGCTGGTCGTCGAAGCCTGTAGGCGCTATCCGGGTCACATCGCCGTCGGCATCGATGCCAAAGGCGGCAAAGTGGCAGTCGAGGGCTGGGCGGAGGCTTCCGAACTCGGCGTCATCGAACTCGCCAAGAAATTCGAGGGCGTTGGCGTTGCCGCCATTATCTACACCGATATCGACCGCGACGGCGTTCTGACTGGCATCAACTGGGACTCGACGCTCGAACTGGCCAATGCCGTTTCCATCCCCGTCATCGCCTCCGGCGGGCTTGCCTCGCTGGACGATATCCGCCGCATGATTCAGCCGGATGCCCGCAAACTGGAAGGTGCGATTTCCGGCCGCGCGCTTTATGATGGCCGGATCGATCCGAAGGAAGCACTGGC
Organism: Martinezella dioscoreae; assembly: GCF_009176305.1. Classification (GTDB taxonomy): domain Bacteria; phylum Pseudomonadota; class Alphaproteobacteria; order Rhizobiales; family Rhizobiaceae; genus Rhizobium; species Rhizobium dioscoreae. The sequence continues at coordinate 18,162 of NZ_BLAJ01000009.1, forward strand.
GCTGATCAAACAGGCCAAGGAGGCAGCGCAATGACCCTGAAAGCCCGCGTCATCCCCTGCCTCGACGTCAAGGACGGCCGCGTCGTCAAGGGTGTCAACTTCGTCAATCTCGTCGATGCCGGCGATCCCGTCGAAGCCGCCAAGGCCTATGATGCTGCCGGCGCCGACGAACTCTGCTTCCTAGATATCACTGCTTCTTCCGACAATCGCGACACGATCTTCGACGTGGTGGCCCGCACGGCAGAACAATGCTTCATGCCGGTCACGGTCGGCGGCGGCGTGCGCACTATTGCCGATATCCGCAAGCTGCTGCTTTGCGGCGCCGACAAGGTTTCGATCAATTCGGCGGCAGTCAACAATCCCGATTTCGTGGCCGAGGCGGCCGACAAATTCGGCAACCAGTGCATCGTCGTTTCCATCGATGCCAAGCGGCGACGCACCGAGGCGCTCGGAGGCGACAATCTGAGCGCTTGGGAGATCTATACCCATGGCGGCCGCAATGCGACGGGCATCGATGCCGTCGATTTTGCCCGCAGGATGGTGGAGCGCGGCGCCGGCGAGTTGCTCGTCACCTCCATGGATCGGGACGGCACCAAAGTCGGCTACGATCTGGAGCTGACGCGGGCGATCGCCGATGCGGTGCGCGTGCCCGTCATTGCATCCGGCGGCGTCGGCGATCTCGACGACCTCGTCGCAGGCGTCAAGGAAGGTCATGCGACGGCCGTACTTGCGGCGTCGATCTTCCACTTCGGCACCTATTCGGTGGGCGAAGCAAAGCGCTACATGGCCGAGCGCGGCATTCCCATGCGGCTGGATTAGGAGACAGCGAGCGATGAGCGGATTTACCCTTTCCGACCTCGAACGGATCGTCGAGGAACGCTCCAAGGCCTCGCCGGGCGAATCCTGGACGGCAAAGCTTTTTGCTGCCGGCCAGCCGAAAGCGGCGAAGAAGCTCGGCGAAGAGGCGATCGAGGCGGTGATGGCGGCGGTCGTCAATGATCGCGACAACCTCACCTATGAGGCGGCCGATCTGCTGTATCATCTTTTAGTCGTATTGAAGATTGCCGGCATTCCGTTAGAGAATGTCATGGGTGAGCTCGAGAGGCGCACCAGTCAATCCGGCCTTCAAGAGAAGGCAAGCCGGTAAAACCGATGACGATAGCGACCAAGACCGAGCCAACACACGAGACGCTCGATATTTTCCAGGCGAAAGCCTATTCGCCCTACTATTTCTTCTCCTCGGAAGAATGGGCGAAATTCAGGGCCGACACACCGCTGACGCTGACCGCCGACGAAGTGACGCGGCTGCGCTCCATGGGCGACCCGATCGATCTCGACGAAGTCCGGCGCATCTATCTTTCGCTGTCACGGCTTTTGTCCTCGCATGTGGAATCCTCGCAGATCCTTTTCGAGCAGCGCAATCGCTTCCTCAGTCTTTCCGATATCGCCAAGACGCCCTTCGTCATCGGCATCGCCGGATCGGTCGCTGTCGGCAAATCCACCACGGCCCGTATCCTGAAGGAGCTGCTGGGCCGCTGGCCATCGAGCCCGAAGGTCGATCTCGTCACCACGGACGGCTTTCTCTATCCGAACGCCGAGCTGCAGCGCCGCAACCTGATGCAGCGCAAGGGTTTTCCGGAAAGCTACGATACGGCGGCACTGCTGCGTTTCCTCTCGGCGATCAAGGCCGGCCAGCCGAATGTGCAGGCGCCCTCCTATTCGCACCTCGTCTATGACGTGCTGCCGAACGAATTCAAGACGGTCGATCGCCCGGATATCCTGATCTTCGAAGGCATCAACGTGCTGCAATCGCGGCATCTGCCTGCTGACGGCAAGATCGTGCCGATGGTCTCGGATTTCTTCGACTTCTCCATCTATATCGATGCCGAGGAGGAGCTCATCCACAATTGGTACGTCGCCCGCTTCATGCGGCTGCGCGAGACGGCCTTCCGCGACCCCAACTCCTTCTTCCATCGCTATGCTTCGATCAGCGAGGACGAGGCCTTGGCGATTGCCGAGGGGCTTTGGAAGAATATCAACCTGAAGAATTTGCGCCAGAACATCCTGCCGACGCGGCCGCGCGCCGACCTCATCCTGCAGAAGGGGAAGAATCATCTGATCGAGCAGGTGGCGTTGAGGAAACTCTGAGGCTCAGGGCTGAACACGCCTTAAAGTCAGGTTGATCCGCCCACCATTCTTCAGCAATGTCGAGGTTGCAGGATAGATGCGGTCGACACCGTGAAAGCACAATCTTCCCTCGCCGCCGAGAACGACGATATCGCCGCTCGCCAGCTTGAAGGATAGCGTGCGATCATTGCGGTTGAGGCCACCGACGCGAAAGAGGCAGGTGTTCCCGAGCGAGATCGATAGTACGGGCGCCTTGAGATCCTGTTCGTCACGATCCTGATGCAGGCCCATGCGGGCATTGTCGCCATAGAAATTGACGAGACAGGCTTCCGGCGGCTTTTCATAGCCTGCTATATCGTGCCAGAAATCCAGCAATTGCGATGGCATGGCCGGCCAGGGGCGACCGGTGACCGGATGCGTCGGCTGATAGCGATAGCCGCGCTGCTTGTCCGTCACCCAGCCGAGCGAACCGCAATTGGTCATGCGCACCGACATTTCCTTGCCGGTACCCGGCATGACCGGTGTGTACAGCGGCGCCTCGGCCACGATACCGCGAATCGTCTCGACGAGCGCTTCCTGGGCGGGACGGCCGAGATATCCGGGCAGATGGCGAATTCCGTTGGGGAGCAGCATCCATACTTCCTTTGCGCAACACTGGTCAGGTCAGTGCGCCATTGCCGCGCCTTCATGCATGGCCCCTCACCCCAACCCTCTCCCCGCCGGCAGGGCGAGGGGGTCTAATCTGCCTCAACTTAGCCGCCTCAAAGGGAGACTTATTGTTTCACGCTGTCGTCCCTTCTCCCGCATGCCGAGAGAAGGCCAGGATGAGAGTCCAGGCACAGAACTACAGCAACGCCGTACTCGCCTGACAAGCCTCATTTTACTCAGCCAACTCAAAACTGCAGCCCGAAAGCCAACCCTAGTCGCCGCCGACCTTGCCGCGCATCTTCTTGACCTCGGAGCGTCCGGATTTTTCCTTCAGCCGGCGCTCGATTGATCCCTTCGTCGGCTTGGTCTTTCGGCGCGGCGGCGGGGGCGGAGCGGCCGCTTCGAGGATCAGTTCCTTCAGCCGCTCGCGCGCATCCTCGCGATTGCGATCCTGGCTGCGGAAGCGGCTGGCCTCGATCATCAGAACACCTTCCTTGGAGACGCGACGACCGGCAAGTCTAACCGCATTCGCCTTGACGCGATCCGTCAGCGATGGGGAATTCTGAACGTTGAAGAAAAGCTGAACTGCGGTTGCGACCTTGTTGACGTTCTGGCCGCCGGGACCGCCCGCCAGAACGAATTGTTCCGTCAGCTCCCAGCCGGCAATCGTGATCCGGTCGTTAATGTAAAGCGCTTCGCTGGCCATGATTTTCTCCGCGCCTGTCTATCCCACATTGATGCGCGGTTGAAAACCACTACCGGATAAAACGAAACCCGGCGAATCGGTCGCCGGGTTTCACGTGAGTCATTCCGCTCTGGATGATTATTCTGCAGCGACCGGCATCCCCGGAGCGGCATCACGGACGTTGCCGTCCACATGATCTTCGAACTTGGCGAAGTTCGTGACGAACATCTGTACTAGCTTCTTGGCCTGGGCATCGTAGGCTTCGCCATCGGCCCAGGTGGAGCGAGGATCGAGGATCGCAGTATCGACACCGTCGACCGCGACCGGAACCGCGAAGCCGAAATTCGCGTCCGTGCGGAATTCGACATTATCGAGGTCGCCCTTCAAAGCCGCCGCGAGCAGAGCGCGCGTCGCCTTGATCGGCATGCGGCTTCCCTTGCCATAGGCGCCACCGGTCCAGCCGGTGTTGACCAGCCAGCAACGGGCGCCGTGGCGGGCGATCAGCTCCTTGAGGAGATTGCCATATTCAGCCGGATGGCGCGGCATGAAAGGAGCGCCGAAGCAGGTCGAGAAGGTGGCTTCCGGCTCGACGACGCCCTTTTCCGTGCCGGCGACCTTGGCGGTGTAGCCGGACAGGAAGTGGTACATCGCCTGATCCGGCGTCAGCTTGGCGATCGGCGGCATGACGCCGAAAGCGTCGGCCGTCAGCATGATGATCGTCTCGGGATGACCGGTGATGCCGGATTCCGATGCATTCGGGATGAAATGCAGCGGATAGGCGCTGCGGGTGTTTTCCGTCAGCGAACCGTCATCGAGATCCGGCCTACCATGCTCGTCGAGCACGACATTTTCCAGGACGGTGCCGAAGCGGCGCGTCGTGGCGTAGATTTCCGGCTCGGCCTCGGCCGAAAGACGGATGGTCTTGGCGTAGCAGCCACCTTCGAAGTTGAAGATGCCGTTTTCACCCCAGCCATGTTCGTCATCGCCGATGAGCGTACGGGTCGGATCGGCCGACAGCGTCGTCTTGCCCGTGCCCGACAGGCCGAAGAAGATCGCGGCATCGCCTTCGGGACCGACATTGGCAGAGCAATGCATCGGCATGACGCCGCGTTCCGGCAGCAGGTAATTCAGGACGGTGAAGACCGATTTCTTCATTTCGCCGGCATAGGAGGTGCCGCCGATAAGGACGATGCCATTGACGAGATCACAGGCGATCACCGTTTCCGTGCGGCAGCCATGGCGCTCCGGATCGGCGCGGAAGCTCGGCAGGTCTATGATCGTCAGCTGCGGCACGAAGCTTTCCAGCGCCGCGCGATCCGGGCGGATCAGCAGGTTGCGGATGAACAGCGAGTGCCAGGCGAATTCGGTAATGACGCGCGTTGGCAAAGCATAGTCGACATCGGCGCCGCCGATCAGATCCTGCACGAAGAGATCCTTGCCGCGGGCATGGGCCAGCATGTCCTCATGCAGGAGCTCAAAATGCTCCGGCGACATCGGCTTGTTGTTATCCCACCAGATCTGGTCTTCCGTGGCGGCATTGCGCACCACGAACTTGTCCTTCGGAGAACGGCCGGTGTGCTGGCCGGTCAAGGCCCTGAGCGCGCCATGGGCGGTCAGATCGGCTTCGCGGCGGCGAATCGCCTCTTCGTAAAGGTGAGCTTCCATGAGGTTGTAGCGCACACTGGCGGCGGCTCCCAGGCCGATCGATCCCAGTTCAGTCGCGGGATTGCGGACGCCGAATTGCTCCATCACTTTTTCCTCTACAAAGGGGCTTGGCCGTTAGAACTAACTAAAGCGTAGAGGGCTCTTTTTAAAAGCACAAGAGCTAGAAGCGAGAAATATTTAATGATATCAGTTATTTAATCGATTTAAATAAATTTCCTCAATTTTAAATCGTTTGAATAGAGGGTGGAGGGACGTCATGTCACACAACCTCTGCGCAAGGGTTTTTCCTCACAACAATCCTCCCCTTTATCTTTGCCACAATTTGTTCCACCTTTATCCCCATAAGCGCGCCAGGTTACCGCCGACCGAGCTGGCAGACCGCCTGGGCTGGATTCCAAATCCGGGAGACGCGCACTGATGACGGAGACGAACACCATGTTGACAATCGCGCTCGTTGACGACGACCGCAATATCCTGACTTCCGTATCGATTGCCTTGGAAGCAGAGGGATATAAGGTAGAAACCTACACGGACGGAGCTTCGGCGCTGGACGGCCTGCTTGCCCGGCCGCCGCAACTGGCGATCTTCGATATCAAGATGCCCCGCATGGACGGCATGGAGCTCCTGCGCCGCCTGCGGCAGAAGTCCGATCTGCCCGTGATCTTCCTCACCTCGAAGGATGAAGAGATCGACGAGCTTTTCGGCCTGAAGATGGGCGCCGACGACTTCATCACCAAGCCGTTCTCGCAGCGCCTGCTGGTCGAACGCGTCAAGGCTGTTCTCCGCCGTGCCTCCGCCCGAGACGCCGCAAACGCTGCCGGCGGCGCAGCCGCCGCCAAACCGGGTGCTGTGCAGCAGGCCCGCTCGCTGGAACGGGGGCAGCTCGTGATGGACCAGGAACGCCATACCTGCACCTGGAAGGGCGAGCCGGTGACGCTCACCGTCACCGAGTTCCTCATCCTGCATTCGCTTGCCCAGCGCCCCGGCGTGGTCAAGAGCCGCGACGCGCTGATGGATGCGGCCTATGACGAGCAAGTCTATGTCGACGACCGCACGATCGACAGCCACATCAAGCGGCTGCGCAAGAAATTCAAGATGGTCGACCTCGAATTTGATATGATCGAGACGCTGTATGGCGTGGGCTATCGCTTCCGCGAAGCAGCATAATAGTTAGCGAGACCATACGGATAGTTAACTGGACCATACGGCGGACAATGGATTAAGAGCATGCGGACGGGGTCGCCGACCCCGTTCTTCGAAAGGGCCGTAGGCTTGGCACAGCTGGTGCAGGACAGGGACATAGACGACTCGGAAAGCCCGAGCGGCGCTCGAATCGCGCGCCGGCGCTGGACTCATCCCTTCGTCCTGATCCGCCGCATCTTCGGCAATGCCGTCTTTTCGAGCCTGACGCGGCGCATCCTGTTCTTCAATCTGGCCGCCCTCGTCGTTCTGGTCGGCGGCATTCTCTATCTCAATCAGTTCCGCGAGGGCCTGATCGATGCCCGTGTCGAAAGCCTCTTGACGCAGGGCGAGATCATCGCCGGTGCCGTCTCGGCTTCGGCATCGGTCGACACCAACTCCATCACCATCGATCCGCAGAAGCTGCTGGAGCTGCAGGCCGGCCAGAGCATCACGCCCGTTCCGAACGACGAGGATCTGGAATTCCCGATCGATCCGGAAAAGGTGGCGCCGGTGCTGACGCGGCTGATCTCGCCGACGCGCACGCGCGCACGCATCTTCGATGCCGACGCGAACCTGCTGCTCGACAGCCGCCATCTCTATTCCCGCGGCCAGGTGCTGCGCTACGATCTGCCACCCGTCGACGACGAGAAGCAGAGCTGGTCCGACTGGTTCAGCGGCTTGCTCAACAAGATGCTGCAGCCGGGTAACCTGCCTGTCTATAAGGAAGCGCCCGGCGGCGACGGCTCCATCTATCCCGAGGTCATGAATGCGCTGACCGGCGTGCGCGGCGCCGTGGTCCGCACCACGGAGAAGGGCGAACTGATCGTCTCGGTCGCCGTGCCGATCCAGCGCTTCCGCGCCGTGCTCGGCGTGCTGCTGCTGTCGACCCAGGCCGGCGATATCGACAAGATCGTTCATGCCGAGCGCCTCGCGATCATGCGCGTCTTCGGCGTCGCGACGCTCGTCAACGTCGTGCTGTCGTTGCTTTTGTCCTCCACCATCGCCAATCCGCTACGCCGGCTCTCGGCTGCGGCCATCCGCGTGCGCCGCGGCGGGGCGAAGGAGCGCGAGGAGATTCCGGACTTTTCCGCTCGCCAGGACGAGATCGGCAATCTGTCGATCGCGCTGCGGGATATGACATCGGCGCTCTACGATCGCATCGATGCGATCGAAAGCTTTGCGGCCGATGTCAGCCATGAACTCAAGAATCCGCTGACATCTCTGCGCAGCGCCGTCGAAACGCTGCCGCTCGCCAAGAGCGACGATTCCAAGAAGCGGCTGATGGATGTGATCCAGCATGACGTTCGCCGCCTCGACCGCCTGATCAGCGATATCTCAGATGCATCGCGCCTCGATGCCGAGCTTGCACGTTCGGATGCCAAGTCGCTCGATCTGGAAGTATTGCTGCGCGACATGATCGATATTTCCAGACAGGTCGGGCACAGCAAGAAATCTGTCGAGATCGACTATATTATCGACCGCAAGCCAGGCAATAAGGCGAACTTCTCCGTCGACGGCCACGACCTGCGCATCGGCCAGATCGTCACCAATCTCATCGAAAACGCACGATCCTTCGTCCCCGCGGAAACCGGCAAGATCACCGTGCGGCTGACGCGGACGCGGACGCGCTGTGTCATCTATATCGAGGATAATGGTCCCGGCATTCAGGCCGAAAATATCGACCGCATCTTCGAACGTTTCTATACCGACCGGCCCGAATCCGAAGGTTTCGGGCAGAATTCCGGCCTCGGCCTGTCGATCAGCCGGCAGATCGCCGAAGCGCATGGTGGCTCGCTGCGCGCCGAGAATATCGTCGACAGCGATGGCTCGACGCTGCTTGGCGCCCGCTTCATCCTGTCGCTGCCAGCCCAGACGACGGCGTGAGCGGCCGCATGACGGGTGAGGCGACCAATTCCCACGCAACGGCGATCGTCATTGGCAGGATAGGGCTGCTGTTCCTTGGCCCCTCGGGCAGCGGCAAATCCGCCCTCGCCTTCTCCTGCCTTGCGGCTGCCAAGCCGCTGGGATTGACGGCAAGCCTGGTCGCAGACGACCGCGTGCTGATTGCCGAACAGAACGGCTCCATTATTGCGAAATGCCCGCCCTCGATCGCAGGGCTTATGGAAATCCGCTACACCGGTATCGTTCGCATGCCTTATATTTCCGAGGCCGAAATGCATTTTGCCGTTCGCCCTGTCGACCCGGCAACCGCGGAAAGACTACCACCCGAGGATGAGCAGATCGATATTACCGCGTCTGCTCGGTTGCCGTTGATCCGATTGGCTGCAACCTCTGCGAATCCGCTTGCCGTAATAATGGCGAAAACCGGCGCAAGTTTTGGTGAATCGGCCATTTAGGCCCGCATAGGCGCGTAAATCCTGTATTTTAAGCTTGCACTTCGTCTTTTCATCGCCAAGATGTCCCCCCACTGGTGGACGACATTGCTGCATTGCGATATGGGCCACCTGTTTGCGTATGCGATGGGAGCAGTAATATCATGATTGGACTTGTGCTTGTCACTCATGGCAAGCTGGCTGAAGAGTTTCGGCATGCTGTCGAGCATGTCGTTGGTCCGCAGAAGTTCATAGAAACGGTATGCATTGGTCCCGAAGACGACATGGACAAGCGGCGGCAGGATATTCTGCAGGCCGTTGCCGGTGCCGACGACGGGCACGGCGTCATCATCCTCACCGATATGTTCGGCGGCACTCCTTCCAATCTCGCAATCTCCGTCATGAATAGCGGCCACACCGAGGTTATCGCCGGCGTCAATCTGCCGATGCTGATCAAGCTTGCAGGCGTGCGCGGCGACAACAACATGGAAAGGGCCCTGGTGGAAGCTTCAGAGGCCGGGCGTAAATATATCAACGTGGCCAGCCGTGTGCTCAGTGGCAAATAACGAGGCAAACACCGCCCCCATGACCGAGCTTTCCCGGGAACTCCTGATCATCAACAAGCGGGGTCTGCATGCCCGTGCGTCGGCGAAATTCGTGCAGACCGTCGAAGCCTACGACGCCGCCATCACCGTTTCAAAGGACGGCACCACCGTCGGCGGCACCTCGATCATGGGCCTCATGATGCTTGCCGCCAGCCCCGGCTGCAGCGTGCTTGTCACGGCAAGCGGCAATCAGGCCGCCGAAGCGCTTGAGGCGCTCGACCAGCTCGTCGCCAACAAGTTCGGCGAGGAAATCTAGGCTTTTCCGCCTCCTCCCCTGTGGATATAAAGACATAAAGACTTCTTTATATCATTATTGATTTCCACCCTGAAGCCTGCTACACGGCATCATTCCTACACGCTATAGCGTGCAATTCTTGTTGCATTCGGCTGAGGCGTCTGCCCGCGGCGCGATTGCATCGTTCAGGCTGGAGACTCATTGATGAGCGCTGAAAAGGACTACATCGTCGCCGATATCGGCCTTGCCGACTATGGTCGCAAGGAAATCGCAATCGCCGAAACCGAGATGCCAGGCCTGATGGCTTGCCGCGCCGAATTCGGCGAAGCGCAGCCGCTGAAGGGCGCACGCATCACTGGCTCCCTGCATATGACGATTCAAACGGCCGTTCTCATTGAGACGCTGGTGGCCCTCGGCGCTCAGGTGCGCTGGGCATCGTGCAACATCTTCTCGACGCAGGACCATGCCGCCGCGGCCATCGCCGCTTCCGGCGTTCCGGTCTTCGCCGTCAAGGGCGAGAGCCTTGAGGACTACTGGACCTACACGGACAAGATCTTCCAGTGGGCGGATGGCGGTCTCTCCAACATGATCCTCGACGACGGTGGCGACGCCACGATGTACATCCTGCTCGGCGCCCGCGCCGAAGCCGGCGAGGACGTACTCTCCCATCCGCATTCGGAAGAAGAGGAAATCCTCTTCGCACAGATCAAGAAGCGCCTGCAGGCAACGCCCGGCTGGTTCACCAAGCAGCGCGACGCCATCAAGGGCGTGACCGAAGAAACCACCACGGGCGTCAACCGCCTCTATCAGCTCAGCCAGAAGGGCCTGCTGCCCTTCCCGGCGATCAACGTCAACGACAGCGTCACCAAGTCGAAGTTCGACAACAAGTATGGCTGCAAGGAATCGCTGGTCGACGGTATCCGCCGCGCTACCGACGTCATGATGGCCGGCAAGGTCGCCGTCGTCTGCGGCTATGGTGACGTTGGCAAGGGTTCTGCCGCTTCGCTCTCCGGCGCCGGCGCCCGCGTCAAGGTCACCGAAGTCGACCCGATCTGCGCCCTGCAGGCCGCCATGGACGGCTATGAAGTCGTTCAGCTCGAGGACGTCGTTTCCTCGGCCGACATCTTCATCACCACGACCGGCAACAAGGACGTCATCCGCATCGACCATATGCGCGCGATGAAGGACATGGCGATCGTCGGCAACATCGGCCACTTCGACAACGAGATCCAGGTTGCCGCCCTGCGGAACCTCAAGTGGACGAACATTAAGCCGCAGGTCGACATGGTCGAGTTTGCCAAGGGCAACCGTATCATACTGCTATCGGAAGGCCGCCTGCTGAACCTCGGCAACGCCACCGGCCACCCATCCTTCGTGATGTCGGCTTCCTTCACCAACCAGACGCTGGCGCAGATCGAGCTCTTCACCAAGCCCGGGCACTACAAGAACGAAGTCTACGTACTGCCGAAGCACCTCGACGAGAAAGTTGCCCGTCTGCATCTTGCCAAGCTCGGCGTGAAGCTGACGGAGCTTTCGGAAGAGCAGGCTGCGTATATCGGCGTGACGCCGAAGGGCCCATTCAAGTCTGACCACTACAGATACTGATTATTAAAACAGTATCCACAACATCTTGTGGCCCTGGCATTGACAAATGCCGGGGCTTATTTTTTAGCCAGCTCCCTTCCCCCAGATTCTCCTAGGCAGTATTGTTTTTACACTTGATTCGTGACGAACCGGGCGTGCCCGGAGCCATGAAAATGGGATGTCTTGTCAGGATGCGGCACATTATAGGACGGAGACAGACCTCTTATGTTTGAAGGGGAAGACAACCTGCATCAACCAGCGCTACATCGAGTGGCGACGCGGTTGCGGCAGGGCGGTGCATATTGGCTTTCGGCAAAAGCGAAGCTGGGCAAAGGTTGGCTGGTGCGCCTGAGCCGCTTACTGCAGCTCAGCGTTTTCGGCGGTCTCGTGACCGGCCTGGCAGGTCCCGTTCTCGCTCAAAGCAATGATGCCGCGCAGGCGAGCATGCGCCTCTTCACCTCTTCGGAAATGGCCATCTTCTCCGTCATCATTGGCGTGATCTCCGCCGCACTCCTCTCGACCATGTGGATGGTCCGACAGCGCGGCAACATGGAAAGCGAAAGCCGCGAGATCCGCACGGCCCTTTCGGATGCCAACCAGCGTATTTCGCAATATCAGGCGCTGATTGCCGACAAGAACCGCCGCATCGTCATCTGGGATGGCCCGAATGCGCGGCCCGAACTGCTCGGACAGCTTCCGGTCGAGACCGGCGCGCCGCAGGACAATGAATTCCTCGCCTTCGGTCGCTGGCTGAAATCATGGTCGGCCGGCGAGCTTGACAAGGCTATCGACACGCTGCGCAGCAGCGGCCAGAGCTTCGACATGGTGGTCGAGACCAATCGCGACGAAATTCTGGAGGCGCAGGGCCGCATTTCCGGCGGGCGCGCTTTTGTACGCTTCATCGCGCTCAACAACCTGCGCGCCGAACTCGCTGAGCTGAAGATCGAACGCGACCGGCTGATGACCTCGATCTCTACCTTCCAGAATTTGCTCGATGCCATCGACCTGCCGGTCTGGCAGCGCGATGCGGAAGGCAAGCTCACCTGGGTGAATCAGGCCTATGGCGAGGCCGTGGAAGCGGTTTCGACCGATGAAGCGGTGCGCGAGGGACGGGAATTCCTGACGACCGTGACCCGCGAGCGCATTCGTGCGGCAGCCACGCCGGAGTCGCCATTCCACGACAAGATTTCAACCGTCGTGCATGGCAACCGCACTTTCTTCGATGTCGTCGATGTGAAGGCTCCGAACGGTTCCGCCGGCATCGCCATCGACGTCTCCGAGGCAGAAGGCGTTCGAGCGGAGCTCGCACGCACGCTGAAGAGCCATGCCGAAACACTCGATCATCTGGCAACGCCGGTTGCGATCTTCGACGGCGAGCGGCGGCTGCAATTCTACAATCAGGCTTTCGTCCAGTTGTGGGAACTCGACATCGCGTTCCTCGAAAAGCGACCCGACAACAGCGAGCTTCTGGACAGGCTGCGCAGCGCCAAGAAGCTGCCCGAGCAGCTGAACTGGAAGACATGGAAGGACGGCGTACTTTCGGTCTATCGCGCACTCGATACACAGACCGATCTCTGGCATCTGCCCAACGGCCAGATTCTCCGGGTCTTCGCCACGGCGCATCCTCAAGGGGGTGCGACATGGGTGTTCGAGAACCTGACTGAACAGGTCGATCTCGAAACCCGCTACAACACCCTGGTCAAGGTTCAGGGCGAAACCATCGACCATCTGTCCGAAGGCGTCGCCGTTTTCGGTCCCGATGGCCGCATCCGCCTGTCGAATCCGGCCTTCCGCATTCTCTGGAACATCACAGAGGCACAGGCGAAGCCCGGGACGCATATTCAAGCCCTGGCCGAGGCGTGCGCGCCTTCTTACGACCGGCCGGACGGGTGGAAGCGGTTTGCCGAGCAGATCACCAGTTTCAACGACGAGCGGCCCTCATCGCAGGGCACTCTGGAACTTTACTCCAATCTTGTACTCGACTACGCCGTCATTCCTCTGCCGAATGCACAGACCATGCTGACATTTGTCAACAAGACCGACAGCGTGCGCGCCGAGCGCGCCCTGACCGAGAAGAACGAAGCGTTGCTGAAGGCGGACGAGCTGAAGAACGATTTCGTCCAGCACGTCTCCTACGAGCTGCGTTCGCCGCTGACCAATATCATCGGCTTTACCGACCTCCTGAAGACGCCGGGCATCGGCTCGCTGAACGAGCGGCAGGCCGAATATATCGACCATATCTCGACCTCGTCTTCCGTGCTGCTGACGCTGGTCAACGACATCCTTGATCTCGCCACGCTCGACGCCGGCATCATGCGGCTGAACTATTCCGAGATCGTGCTCTCCGACCTGCTTGACGAAGTCTCGATGCAGATCGCCGACCGGCTGCAGGAAAGCGGCGTGATGCTTGAAATCACCGTGCCGGCGCACCTCGGCTCTATCGTTGCCGATCAGCAGCGGCTGAAGCAGATCCTGCTGAAACTTCTGACCAATGCCGCCAATTTCGCGCCCGAGGGATCGACGATCTCGTTGAGATGCGGACGCGAAGGCACGGATTTCGTCTTCTCCGTCTCGGACAAGGGTCCCGGCATTCCCGAGGATTTGATCAACACGGTTTTCAACCGCTTCGCCTCCGGTGGCAAGGGCGGCAAGCGCAGCGGTGCCGGCCTTGGCCTTTCCATCGTCGAAAGCTTCGTCAGCCTGCATGAAGGCGAGGTTTCGATCGAAAGCCAGCCGGGCAAGGGAACGACGGTCACCTGCCGGATTCCTTCAGCCGAGCTGCCTCACTCCGTCGCAGCAGAATGACAGCCTCCGACAACAGCATTTCCCTTTTCCTCGCAGATGACGCCGCCACGGCGCAGCTCGGCGAGGATCTGGCGCTGGCCCTAAGGGTCGGCGACTGTCTGGCGCTATCAGGCGATCTCGGCGCGGGGAAATCCTCGCTGGCACGCGCGCTACTACGCGCCATGGCCGACGATTCCGAACTGGACGTGCCAAGCCCAACCTTTACGCTCGTGCAATCCTACGAGCTGCGTATCCCCGTCTCGCATTTCGATCTCTATCGCCTCGGCGATCCCAGCGAATTAACGGAACTCGGCTTCGACGAGGCCCTCCAGACCGGCATCTGCCTTGTGGAATGGCCTGAAATGGCCGAAGGCGAGCTGCCGAAGGAGCGCATCGACCTCAAGCTAACGCATGAAGGCGAAGGACGGCGCGCCATCATCACGGCACCGGCCAAGCGGATCGCACGCATCGAGCGCGTACTGGCTATACGCGCCTTTCTCGATTCGCATGGCTATCGCGGTTCCGCCAGACGTTTCCTCACGGGCGATGCCTCGCTGCGTGCCTATGAGTCCATCTATCCAAAGGATGGCGGCAGCCGCGTGATCCTGATGGATTGGCCGCGCCTCCCGGAAGGGCCGCCGGTGCTCGATGGGAAACCCTATCCGAAGGTCGCGCATCTCGCTTGGGATGCCTATCCCTTCGTGGCGATCGCCAATATCCTCCGCCAAAACGGCTTTGCCGCTCCGGAAATCTTTGCCGCCGATTACGACCAGGGCATTCTTCTGATCGAGGACCTCGGCACCGATGGCGTTCTCGATGCCGAAGGCAAGCCGATTGCCGAGCGCTATCGGGCCAGCGTTGCCTGCCTTGCGCACCTACACAGCCTTTCGATTCCCGGCGATATTCCAGTCACGCCGGATCACATCCATCACATTCCGGATTTCGACCGGACCGCCATGAAGATGGAAGCGCGGCTGCTGCTCGACTGGCATCTGCGCTGGAAGCGCGGCACGCCGGCAAGCGATGAGGAACGGGCCGACTATCTCGCGATCTGGGACAAGCTGATCGATCAGCTCGAAGATGCGGAAAAGAACCTGCTGCTGCGTGACATGCATTCGCCAAACATCATCTGGCGGGCGCATGAACAGGGCATAAAGCGTATCGGCCTCATCGACTTCCAGGATGCGATGATCGGGCCGACCTCCTACGACGTCGCCTCGCTGGTGCAGGATGCGCGCGTGACGATCGAACGCGACCTGCATGACCAGCTTCTGGTCGACTATCTCGCACTTCGTCATGCCCAAGGCGACTTCGACGAGACGAAATTCCTGAAGAGCTGGGCGATCATGTCGGCACAGCGCAATTGCAAGCTTGCCGGTCTCTGGGTCCGGCTCTTGCAGCGCGACGGCAAGCCGGGATATCTGAAGCACATGCCGCGCACACTCGCCTACCTCGCCATCGCTCTCGAACACGAAGCGCTCGCACCTCTGCGAGAATGGTGCGAAAAGGCCGGCATTGGCCAGGTTTGAGTTATGGAGACTTTGCAATAGGCAAAATCGGAACATGCTTTTAGGACGCCGGACGTTATTTTCGATTGCTTGGCTTTCCGGCTTTATGTTTTTGGTAAAGCGCGGTTTTGGAGACGATTTGGCCAGTCCTGATAAGCCAGAGCCTTTCGGCTACAAGACTGGTTGGTTGGCAATTAGCACCAGTGATACGACTGCGGTCATTAATCAACTCGGACTAACCCAGGTGCAGGGCGCGACATGGCGACGAGGGCTCGAAGAAACTCATGCCTATCCCCCGAAGGGAGTTCCCGTTTTTGTGTGCCCACCAATCAATGGCTGGACGCTCGTTGTCACAGGGCTAAACGTTGATGGTGATAGCGAGGCTTTACGGAAAGCTTTATGCGATCTGTCGAATAGATTTGGCGATGCCCAGTATTTTGCCTCTTATCGAGTGGTCAACGCTCAAGTATGGCAACGCGCACGCCACGGCGCAATGGAGCGGGCTTTCAGCGTAGCCGATGGTACCGTTACTCTGAATTTTGGCGCGACAACGCGCGATGAAATGGATCTCGGCCTGCCGGAAATTTCGGCGCTTACACCGGAGTATCTCACCAAAGCATCCGATCCTTTATACGACCGTTGGATTTTTGGCTCGGAGGATAATCCATCGCTGCTAGCCGAGAAGTGGAGTATCAATCCATTAAAAATTGGTACTGACTTCGCGACAACACCTTCGATAGGACACTTGGCTCAGATGCGATCGCTCTGACGGCCGGATTGGCGGCAATGGCTGGAAACGACTCGACGCGTGGCGGCGAAGAAAAGCAGAACTGCTCTACCGAACCAAGACTGGCGACGGCTTTCCGGCCTTGTGCTATGGAAAGAAGATATGAATCGAAAGTTCGAGACGAAATGACCATCAAGCAAGCCATGGTTTTGGCCGCGGGGCTTGGAACCCGCATGCGACCGATCACTGACACCATCCCGAAGCCACTGGTGAAGATCGCCGGCAAGCCGATGATCGATTATACGCTGGATGCATTGGTGCAGGCGGGGGTCGCGCGGGCCGTCGTCAACGTCCATCACCATGCCGACCAGATGGAGGCGCATCTCCGCAGCTATCGCGGGCTTGAAATCCTGATTTCCGACGAGCGGGACGCGCTGATGAACAATGGCGGCGGCCTCGTCAAAGGCCTGAAACTTCTGAGCCGCGATCCGGTGTTCGTTATGAACGCCGATCTGTTCTGGATCGGTGAGAAGCCAGGCCATCCCACCAATCTGGAAAAGTTAGCCGGATTCTACGATGAGCAGCGCATGGACATGGCTATGCTCTGCGTCGAACTAGAACGGACTACAGGCCATAACGGCAAGAATGACTTCGCCATGGCGCAAGACGGAAGGCTCGCCCGCTACCGCGATGTCGGACGCGACGGCGTCGTCTATGCCGGCGCAATTGCGATGAGCCCCTCTTTCCTCGATGATGCGCCTGATGATGCTTTCAACGTCAATATCTACTTCGACAAGGCCATCGAGCGCGGCCGGCTCTACGGCACCCTGATGGATGGTCACTGGTTGACAGTCGGTACGCCGGAAGCAATCGGCGAGGCGGAGGAAGCGATCCGGAATTTCCGGGCGTTTGCGTGAGCCTATGGCAGGCGGACACCGGCAGCGCATTCTGACGATTCCGGCAGGCCTGCCCTTCCTGAAAACGCTGGCGTCGGCTCTCTGCGATGGCCGGCTGACCGAGCATTTCCACCATGATCCGAGCGACCCGTTGTCGCTCGCCAAGGTCAGCATCTTCCTGCCGACGCGGCGCGCGGCGCGCGTGCTGCGTTCGGAATTCGTCGATCTGCTCGGCGGCCGCTCCGCCATCCTGCCGGTCATTCGCCCTCTTGGAGAAACCGATGACGACAGCGGCTATTTCGAAGAAGCCTTGCCCGAAACGGCGGATCTCGCGCAACCGCTTGCCAATACGGCGCGACTTCTTGAGCTGGCGCGGCTGATCCTTGCGTGGCGCAACAAGCTGCCGCAGATCGTCCGCGACATTCACTCCGATTCGCCGCTAGTCGCACCCGCGAGCCCAGCGGATGCCATATGGCTCGCACGCAATCTCGCCGAGCTCATCGACTCGCTGGAGACCGAGGATCGCGAATGGAGCGAGCTTGCCAGCCTCAGCGCGGAGGATCATGCGCTCTGGTGGCAGCTGACGGCCGAATTTCTGGCGATCGCAAGCGCCTTCTGGCCGGCGCGCCTCGAAGAACTCGGCAAATCATCGCCCACCCGCAACCGCAACGCCATTCTGCGTGCGGAAGCGCAGCGCATGTCCACCATGCGCCATCCCGGCCCGGTCATCATTGCCGGCTCGACGGGCTCGGTGCCGGCAACGGCTGAGCTGATCGCAGCCGTTGCCGCCCTGCCGCAAGGTGTCATCGTGCTCCCCGGCCTCGATCTTTCGATGCCTGAGGAAGATTGGCAGCTGGTGGCGCCGGAGACATCGATTGGCGAGAGAGCCGATCCGACCACACGCAGCCATCCGCAATATGGTCTTTCGCTGCTGCTGAAACGATTGCAGGTCACCCGGCGTGATGTCGAAACTGTCGCGGATGCGTCTGAAACCATGCAGATGCGGGCGCAGATCCTGTCTCGAGCGCTGGCGCCGGCCAAGGCGACGAGCGGCTGGGGAAGCTGGCGCAAGACGCTCGCTCCCGATGCGATCTCGGGCGCATTTGCCGATGTCGCGCTGATCGAAGCAGCCAATGAACGCGAGGAGGCGACCGCGATCGCCATCGCCTTGCGGCTGGCGTTGGATAAGCCGGGGCGCAACGGCGGTGAAAGCCAGGCGGCCTTGATCACGCCCGACCGCAATCTCGCCCGGCGTGTGACGGCCGAGCTTGCCCGTTTCGGCATCACCGCCGACGATTCGGCCGGGACGCCGCTGAATGCCACGCCACAGGGTACGTTGCTGCAATTGCTGCTGGAGGCATCCCTTCGCCCTGGCGATCCCGTTGCCGTCGTCTCACTGCTCAAGCATCCCCTCGCCTTGTTCGGCCTGTCGGCGGAAATACACCAGCCAGGAGTCGATGCGCTGGAGGTTCTTGCGCTCAGGGGCGGCGTCGATCACGTCGAGATCAGTCGGCTGGGAGCCCTGCTTGACGACCGCGTGGCGGAGCAGGCCAATGACCGCCATACGCCGCAATGGCGCAAAGCGCTGCCGCCTGAGACCATCGAGCATGCGCGGGCGCTGGCCCAGCGAGTGACCGCGGCATGCGAACCTCTGGTATCGACGCTTTCCCTGCCCGCGTCAGAAGGCCTCCTCACACTTTCGGATTGGGCGGAGCGCACCGGCCGTGCCCTGGAAGCCGTCGCCGTCGACGAGCGTGGCAGCCTGGCAGGCCTTTGGGCGGGCGAAGCCGGGGACACGCTTGCCAGCCTACTCCGGGATATCATTGAGACCGAAGGTCAGCTTGAGGCCGATGGCGTGCAGTGGATCGATATCATGGCCGCGCTCTGCGTCGGCCAAGCGGTGAAGCCGCGGGCGCTCAGCCATCCTCGCCTCTTCATCTTCGGTACGCTGGAAGCACGCCTACAGAGCGTCGACACGCTGATCCTCGGCGGGTTGAACGAAGGATCCTGGCCGGGGCAGACGGCAAACAATCCCTTCATTTCGCGCGGCATGAAGACAGAGATCGGCCTGGAGCCGCCGGAGCGCCGCATCGGCCAGCTCGCGCACGATTTCGAAATGGCGAACGGCACGCGCGATCTGATCTATTCCCGCGCGCTGCGTCAGGGCTCGACACCGACAGTCGCGTCGCGCTGGCTGCAGCGGCTGATAGCGCTTGGCGGCAAAGAATTAGAGGACGCAATGAAGGCGCGCGGCGACCAGTATCGCCATTGGGCAGGGATGATCGACGAAGGAGAAAACCAGGCGCCGGCGCTGCGCCCGGCACCGAAGCCGCCTGCAGAGCTGCAGCCGAAGAGCTATTCCTTTAGCGAAGTGGGCCGGTTGCGGCGCGATCCCTATGCGATCTATGCCCGGCGCGTGCTGCGGCTCGATCCTGTGGAGCCGTTCAATCGCGATCCCGGCCCAGCCGAACGTGGTACGCTCTATCACAAGATCATCGATCGTTTCGTCCGCGAAGGGCATGTGGCCGGCACGGCGGATGCGGCGCTGGCCATGGATCGGATCATCGCCGAGCTCTTCGATGCCGAGCGGCTGCCCGTCCATATCGACAGCGTCTGGCGCCCGCGTTTTCGCGAGGTGGCGCGCGCCTTCCTTGACTGGGAAGCGGGCCGGCGGTCGGCGGTTCGCAAAACGGCGACGGAAGTGCCGGCCGGCGTCGAGATCGAGCCGATCGGCATTCGGTTGACCGGCGTTGCCGACCGTATCGACATCAAGAGCGACAAGGGCGCCGATCTCATCGATTACAAGACCGGCTACAATCCCTCACCGCCACAGGCGCGCGCGCTTCTCGATCCGCAGCTGGCGCTGGAAGCCTATGCGTTGCAAGCCGGTGCCTTCCGCAATATCGGCGCACTCATGCCCGAAAACCTGCTCTATGTCCGCTTGCGGCCCGGCGACCGCTTCAAGGTCGACCAGGTCAACAACGAACATTCCAGCCGCGGCGGCAAGACGGAAACCAAGTCGGCTATGGATCTCGCGCAGGAATCGATGGACCAGCTGGTGAAATTCGTCTCGCTGCTGCAATCGGGCGAGAAGGGGTTTTCCTCGCGGCTGATCCCGGCCCAGCAGTTCGAATATGGCGGTGACTACGATCACCTCGCCCGCGTTTCGGAATGGTCGACGGCCGAGACCGAGCAGGAAGGCGGCGGCGATGAGTGATTTTCCCGCCGATGATATCGCCATCCTGCCCGAAAGCGACGATCCCGGCGTCTGGATCAGCTGGACGACGATTCAGCAATCGATCGCCTCCGACCCCGAACGCTCGGCCTGGGTTTCGGCCAATGCCGGCTCCGGCAAGACGCATGTGCTGACGCAACGCGTCATCCGCCTGCTTCTTTCCGGCGCGCGGCCCTCGGCGATCCTCTGCCTTACCTATACCAAGGCCGCGGCCTCCGAAATGTCCAACCGCGTCTTCGACAGGCTCGCTGCCTGGGCAACCATGCCGGACGACGAGCTGAAGACGCGTATTGCCGATATCGAGGGCAAGGAGCCGGATCTATTCAAGCTCGCAGCGGCGCGGCGGCTTTTTGCCAAGGCGCTGGAAACGCCAGGCGGACTAAAGATCCAGACCATCCACGCGTTTTGCGAGGCCTTGCTGCATCAGTTCCCGCTCGAGGCCAATGTCGCCGGCCACTTCTCCGTACTCGATGATCGGGCGGCCGAAGTCCTGCTCGACGATGCGCGCCGTGCGCTGCTGACATCCACGACGCCCCACGGCGACGCCGAATTGGCGCGGGCCTTCGATTATGTCCTCGATCTCGGTGACGAATCGGGACTTGAGACGCTACTTGGCGATATCATTGCCAATCGCAATGCGATCCGCCGCTTTACCGAGACGGCCGAACGCAACGGCGGTGTCGAAACTGCGTTGCTTGCTCGGCTTGGCCTTTCGCCCGGTGAGACGGAAAGGAGCATTGCCGAGCAATATTGGCCGTTGCCCGGTCTGTCTGGTGCAACGCTGGAGCTTTACCTAACGCTTGCCGACGAGAAGGGCGGTGCCAAGGCTCAGGAAGTGGCTTATGCGCTGCGCCTTGCCAAGCGCGAGGCAGATCCGCTTGCTCGCGCCGAGATCCTCGAAAAGGCCATGCTGACCGCCAAGGGCGAGCCGAAATCGGACAGCCAGTTCTTCGTCAAGGCAATGCTCGCCGATGCGCCTGCCCTCGCCGATGCCGTGGCTGCGGCGCGCGCCCATGTCGTTGCCAGCCGCGACCGGCTGAAGCTGATGCGGATGTATCGGGCCACCCATGCTGCGCTCATTCTCGCCGATCGTCTGAATCGCGACTATGAGGAGCTGAAGAAGCGGCGCAGCCAGCTCGATTTCGAAGACCTCATCACCCGCACGGCCGACCTTCTGACCAAGAAGGATGTCGGGCCGTGGATCCACTACAAGCTGGATCAGGGCATCGATCACATTCTCGTCGACGAAGCGCAGGATACGAGCCCGATCCAGTGGAGCGTCATCCAGTCGTTGGCGGAGGATTTCTTCTCCGGTGACAGCGCCCGGCCGACGCTGCGCACGATCTTTGCCGTGGGTGACGAGAAGCAGTCGATCTATTCGTTCCAGGGCGCCCGGCCCGAACGATTCTCCGAGGAGAGCGACCGCACAAGACGGCGCGTGGCGGCGAGCGGCCAGCAATTCTCATCGATCCGCCTGCCGCTGTCCTTCCGCTCGACGGCCGATGTGCTCGGCGCCGTCGATCATGTCTTTACCAGTCCGGAGAATGCCCGGGGGCTTAGCGCCGTTAACGAGCCTGTCGTGCATCGTTCCAGCCGCATCGGCCACCCCGGCGCCGTCGATCTCTGGGAAATGATCGCGCCGGAGCCGGCCGCCAAGGAAGAGGATTGGACGGCACCGTTCGATTCGACCCCGGAGAGCGCACCTGCTGCCATCCTGGCGCGGCGGATGGCGCATACGATCGGCAATCTCATCGGCCGGGAAACGATCATTGAGAAGGGTAAGGCGCGTTTCATCGAGGCCGGCGACATTCTCGTGCTGGTGCGCAAGCGCGACAGCTTCGTCAACGCGCTGACCCGAGCGCTGAAGCGGCGCGGCAACATTCCCGTCGCCGGCGCCGATCGTCTGGTGCTGACGAGCCATATCGCCATTCAGGATCTTCTGGCGCTTGGCCGTTTCCTGTTGCTGCCGGAGGACGATCTCTCGCTCTGTGCGCTGCTGAAGAGCCCCTTGTTCGACCTCAGCGAAGAGGATGTCTTTGCGGTCGCCGCCTATCGCGATGACGAGGAAGGCGTCTGGAGCCATCTGCAGAGATTTGCCGCCGACGGCCATGACCGCTTCAGGCAGGTGGTCGAACGG
This sequence comes from Martinezella dioscoreae, assembly GCF_009176305.1. Classification (GTDB taxonomy): domain Bacteria; phylum Pseudomonadota; class Alphaproteobacteria; order Rhizobiales; family Rhizobiaceae; genus Rhizobium; species Rhizobium dioscoreae. Next base: position 40,513 of record NZ_BLAJ01000009.1, read on the forward strand.
CTGAAAACCTTTCTTGCTCTGTCCAAGAGCCTGCCCGTGCATGATTTTTATGCCCGCGTGCTTGGCAGCTTCGGCGGCAGGCGGAAATTTCTGGCGCGGCTCGGCACCGAAGTCAGCGATATTCTCGACGAATTCCTGACCTTCACGCTCGATCATGAAACCAGCGGCCTGCCCGGCCTGCAATCCTTCATCTCGACGCTGGAGCTGGAAGCACCGACGGTCAAGCGCGAGCAGGACAAGGGCCGCAACGAAGTGCGGATCATGACGGTGCATGCCTCGAAAGGGCTGGAGGCACCGATCGTCTTCCTCGTCGATGGTGGCGGCAAGGCCTTTACCCATACGCATCTGCCGAAGCTGCGGCTGATCGAAGCCGATAGGGACGAAATCCCGCTGCCGGTCTGGGTGCCGATCTCGGCGCTCGCCAATTCGCTGACGCAGGCCGATACGGCGCGGCTGCAGGCACTGGCGGAGGAGGAATATCGCCGCCTGCTCTATGTTGGCATGACACGCGCCGCCGACCGCCTGATCATTTGCGGCTACCGCGGCATCCGCGAGAATGCCGATACCTGGCATGCGATGATTTCCGCGGCGCTGCGCGGGCAAGAACTGTACTGCACGCAGAAGACCTTCACCGGCCCGGATGGCGACTGGCAGGGCTTGAGCTGGCGGGTTGCCCAGGTTCAGCTCGAATTCGAGACCGCAAGAGAGCATGAGAAGCGTTCGGAGCGCGTCGGCCTGCCGGCGGGTCTCAGCCGGCCATTGCCGCCGCAAAAAAGCCTACCGCGGCCGCTCAGCCCCTCCGGCGTCGGCACCGTCATCGACGAGGAAGCCGACGATCTGTTGGTGACTTCGGCGCTTTTCGGCGAGAAAACCAAAACCGACCGCGCCCTTCAGAAAGGCCGTTTCATTCACCGCATGCTGCAGACCTTGCCCGAAATCGCGCCCGAGGAGCGCGCCGATGCCGCCCGTCGCTATGCCGAACGAGCGGCGCGCTTCTGGCCTCAGGCCGAGCAAGAGGCGCTGGTGAAGTCCGTCATGGCGCTGCTGTCGCATCCTGACCTGCAGGGCACCTTCAGCACCCATGCGCAAGCCGAAGTCTCGATCATGGGTACGCTGAAGCTCGGCAACCAATCCTATGCCGTCTCCGGCCGCATCGACCGGTTGGCTGATCTGGACGACCGCGTCGTCATCCTCGACTATAAGACGAATCGCGTGCCGCCTGACTGGGAAAGCAACATCCCCTTCGCGCATAAGGCGCAGCTTGCCATCTATCGCGAGATCCTTTCGCCGCTCTATCCGGGAAAGCGCATCGACTGCATGCTGGTCTATACCGAAAATGCCTCGATCTACACGCTGTCGGACGAGGTGCTTGCATTGGCGCTTGCGGAGCTCGAGACAAAGTGAAATACCAGATATTGAAATCTGGGCACCGCACCATCACATATCTAGCAACCCGTAAATCCTGGTAAGGAGCAGCCTATGGCTACCGTTAAAGTCGATACCTCCAACTTCGCCACCGAAGTGCTGCAGTCTGCAGAGCCTGTCGTCGTTGATTTCTGGGCCGAATGGTGCGGTCCGTGCAAGATGATCGCCCCGGCTCTGGAAGAGCTCGCCGTGCAGTTCGAAGGCAAGGTCAAGGTTGCCAAGCTCAACATCGACGAGAATCCGGAACTGGCCGCCCAGTTCGGCGTTCGCTCGATCCCGACGCTCGCCATGTTCAAGGCTGGCGAAGTCGCTGACATCAAGGTCGGCGCCGCTCCCAAGACGGCCCTGCAGAGCTGGATCTCCAGCGCAGCCTAATCGGTATCGATTGTATGGAACAAGAGCCCCGCTTCGGCGGGGTTTTTTGTTGGTCGGAGAGCACGGGCCATCTTCTCCCTTCGAGGCTTCGCGCCTCAACAACGGTGTTGTGCTTGCACTTGCTCATGGGCCGCCGCCCCGATCCTTCGACAGGCTCAGGATGAGGTGGAGCGAGTTGCCAACCAGTTGAGGAGCGGCCCTCATGGTGAGGAGGCCCGCAGGGCCGTCTCGAAGCAAGAGAGCAGGTGGTGAGTAACAACCCCGCCGGAATTACCGCGGCGGCGTGCCGTTGTCGGCAAGAACATCGCCGACCAGATAGAGGGAACCGCCGATCAGGATGCGCGGTGCCGGCGAATTCGCCACAGTCATAGCCTTGATCGCATCCAGCGCCTCGCCCACAGTCGACATGGGCTCTGCGATCAGACCGGCATCGTAGGCGGCATTCGCCAGGATGACCGGATCGACCATGGCTTCGCTGCCGCGAATCGGCACGCAATAGACTTTCTCCGCAAGACCGGCAAAAGCCTTGAAATAGCCGATTGGATCCTTGGTGTTGATCATTCCAATGATCAGGAATAAGGGCCGCGGCTGACGCTCTTCAAAATTGGCCATGGCCTCGGCGATGACTTCGCCGGCGCCAGGATTGTGGCCGCCATCGATCCAGATCTCGGCGCGTTCGGGCGCATTTGCCACCAGATCGCCTTCCGTCAGCCGCTGCAGGCGGCCCGGCCATTCGACCGATGTCATCGCCTTTTCCATCATCGCTTCGGTGACGACGAAACCAGCGGCCTTGACGGCGCGGATGGCGGCAGCGGCATTGCCATATTGGTGACGGCCCGGCAGCCGCGGCAGCGGCAGATCGGCCAAACCGAACTCGTCCTGATAGACCAGCTTGCCATATTCCTCATGGGCGGAAAAATCCTGGCCGAAGACGGCGGTCGGGCAACGAAGCCGCTCGGCTGTCGATATCAGCACGTCAAGCGCGGCATCATAGTCCTGATGGCCGATGACGACGGGATGGCCCGGCTTCATGATGCCTGCCTTTTCCGCTGCGATCAGTTCGACGCGGTCGCCGAGATAGGGCTGGTGATCGAGCGAGATCGGCATGATGACGGAAACGGCCGGATCGGAAAGGACATTGGTGGCATCGAAACGGCCGCCAAGTCCGACCTCGATGATCGCGACATCGGCCGGATGCTCGGCAAAGAGGAGAAAGGTCGCGGCCGTCAGGATTTCGAAGACGGTGATCTTCTGCCCCTCATTCGCCTTGGCGATGCGCCTGAGCACATCGGCGAACACGGTATCGTCGACGAGCTTGCCGCGGCCACCCTTGACGCCGATACGGTAGCGCTCGTGCCAGTTGACGAGATGCGGCGAGGTATGGACATGGACGCTATAGCCACCCGCTTCGAGCAGCGCACGGCAAAAGGCCGTCACCGAACCCTTGCCATTGGTGCCGGCGACATGGATCACCGGCGGCAATTTCTGGTGGGGATTTCCGAGGACGTCGAGCAGGCGGGTTATTCGTTCCAGAGACAGATCGAAGCCCTTGGGATGCAATCCCATGAGCTTCTCGATCTCGCGTGCTGCCTCGCTCATTGCGGACTGATCCATAGACGTCATCCCGCACCTCCGCCCGTCGGCAATCGATGATGTCAGGCGCTCGCTGCTATCGCCAGTGCCGCGCCATTCTTGTTCTTGACCGATACGTCGTTTGCCGGCGCCTTGGTCAGGATCTTCAGAAGCGTCGCCAAAGTGTCCGGAATGTCATGACGCTTGACGACCATGTCCACCATCCCGTGCTCCAGCAGGTATTCCGAGGTCTGGAAGCCCTCGGGAAGCTTTTCGCGCAGCGTCTGCTCGATCACGCGCTTGCCGGCAAAGCCGATTTCGGCGCCGGGTTCGGCGAGATGAATGTCACCCAGCATGGCGTAGGAGGCCGTGACGCCGCCGGTCGTCGGGTTGGTCAGAACCACGACGTAGGGTTGGCCAGCTTCCTTCAGCATGTCGACGGCGACCGTCGTGCGCGGCAGCTGCATCAGCGACAGGATGCCTTCTTGCATGCGGGCGCCGCCCGAAGCCGGGAACATGACCAGCGGACACTTTTCGGCGATAGCGCGCTCGAAAGCCTTCACGATGGCTTCGCCGGCGGCCATGCCGAGCGAACCGCCGATAAAGTTGAATTCATGCACGACAGCCACGAGCTTCAGACCACGGACCTTGCCGAGGCCGGCAAGAATCGTATCCTCCTGCTCGGTCTTGAGGCGACTGTCCTTCAGGCGGTCGGTATATTTCTTCGAGTCGCGGAACTTCAACGGGTCCTGCGCGACCTTCGGCTGCGGCAGGGCTTCGTATTCACCATTGTCGAAGAGATCGGCAAGACGGGCCTTGGCCGGCATCTTCATGTGGAAGCCGGATGCGGGGATGACCCACTTGTTCTCTTCCAGATCCTTATGGAAGACCATTTCGCCCGTTTCCGGGCACTTGATCCAGAGATTCTCCGGAACCTCGCGACGGCCCAGCATGGAATTGATCCGCGGGCGGACGTAGTTCGTGATCCAGTTCAATTCGAAACTCCTAATCGACCGAATTAATCGATATCCTAGCCGTCACCAAATGCCCATAGGGCTTTTCCCTCAATCCGCAGGGGATTGCTGAGAGGCCTATATGGGGAAACTATTCGGCGGCAACAAGGCGGGCGGAACGCGTTCCCGTCGACAGGCCGCGCACCAGGGTGGCAACAGCCTGGATGGTGTCTGCCGTTGCCTTGCCATCCTTCGTGAGGCTGGTGGCAATCTGATTGACGATCGCGGTACCGACGACGACGCCATCGGCGGCAGCGCCGATCAGCTTAGCGTGCTCGGCGGTCTTGACGCCGAAGCCGACGCAGACCGGCAACTCGGTGTGCTGCTTAATGCGCTTGACGGCGCCCGACACCAGCGACGGATCCGGCAGCGCCGAACCGGTGATGCCGTTCATAGAGACGTAATAGACGAAGCCGGTCGTGTTCTTCAGAACCGTCGGCAGGCGCTTGTCGTCGGTGGTCGGCGTTGCCAGGCGGATGAAGTTGATGCCCTTGCGGATCGCCGGAATGCAAAGCTCGTCATCCATTTCCGGCGGCAGGTCGACGACGATCAGGCCGTCGATGCCGGCAGCCAGCGCATCATCGAGGAACCTTTCGACACCGTAGATGTAGATCGGATTGTAATAGCCCATCATCACGATCGGCGTATCGGCATCGACTTTCCGGAAATCGGCGGCGAGCTGCAGGGTCTTCTTCAGCGTCTGGCCGGCCTTCAGGGCGCGCTGGCCGGCAAGCTGGATCGCGGGACCGTCGGCCATGGGATCGGAAAAGGGCATTCCAAGTTCGATAACGTCGGCGCCGGCTTCCGGCAGCGCCTTCATGATGCCGAGGGAGGTCTCGTAATCGGGATCGCCGCCCATGAAATAGGTGACGAGTGCCGGGCGGCCTTCAGCCTTCAAAGCGGCGAAGCGTTTGTCCATACGTGCGGTCATGGCGTCTACCTCACATTCCCAGAATCTTGCCGACGGTGAAGATGTCCTTGTCACCACGGCCGGAGAGGTTCATCAGGATGATCTCATCCTTGCCCATCTTGGGGGCGCGCTTGATCACTTCGGCGAGCGCATGGCTCGGCTCGAGCGCCGGGATAATGCCTTCGAGGCGCGTCAGCGTCTGGAAGGCTTCGAGCGCCTCATGGTCCATGATCGGCACATATTCGGCGCGGCCGATATCGTTCAGCCAGGAATGTTCCGGGCCGATGCCGGGATAATCGAGGCCGGCCGAAATCGAATGACCTTCCTTGATCTGGCCGTCGCCGTCCTGCAGCAGGTAGGTGCGGTTGCCATGCAGCACGCCGGGCGAACCGGCGGTGATGGAGGCGCAATGCTCATCACCCTGCAGGCCCTTGCCGCCGGCTTCGACGCCGACGATCTTGACGCCCTCGTCATCCAGGAACGGATGGAAGATGCCGATGGCATTCGAGCCGCCGCCGACAGCCGCTATGACGAGATCCGGCAAGCGGCCTTCGGCCTCCAGGATCTGCGCGCGGGCTTCGGTGCCGATCACGGCCTGGAAATCGCGAACCATTTCCGGATAGGGATGCGGGCCGGCGGCCGTACCGATCAGATAATAGGTGTCGTCGACATTGGTGACCCAGTCGCGAAGGGCTTCGTTCATCGCGTCCTTCAGCGTGCCGCTGCCGGCCGTTACCGGAACAACCTCGGCGCCCAAGAGCTTCATGCGGAAGACGTTCGGCGCCTGGCGCTCGACATCGGTCGCGCCCATGTAGACGACGCAGGGCAGGCCGAAGCGGGCGGCAACCGTCGCCGAGGCCACGCCATGCTGACCGGCGCCGGTTTCAGCGATGATGCGGGTCTTGCCCATGCGCTTGGCGAGCAGGATCTGGCCGATGCAGTTGTTGATCTTGTGCGAGCCGGTGTGGTTCAGCTCCTCACGCTTGAAGTAGATCTTGGCGCCGCCAAGCTCGGCCGTCAGGCGCTCGGCGAAATAAAGCGGGCTCGGGCGGCCGATATAATGCGTGCCGAGAGCCTTCAGCTCTGCCTGGAAGGCCGGATCGTCCTTCGCCTTCGCCCATTCCTCCTGCAGATCCAGGATCAGCGGCATAAGCGTTTCGGCTACGAAACGTCCGCCGTAAATGCCGAAACGGCCATCCTCGTCGGGGCCGGAGCGGAAGGAATTGAGTTTAGGCGTCTGGTTCACTTTCTACTCCCTGCTGCCGGTTCCGGCAGACATGCTTCTGCAAAAGCGTCGAAAAACTGGTCGATCTTGCCGAGATCCTTCACACCAGGCGCACTTTCCAGCGCCGAGGAGAGATCGATACCGCTGGCCTTGGTGGAGGCCAGTGCCTCGGCGACATTGTCCTTGTTGACACCGCCGGACAGCATATAGTCCACCCGATCGTCGACCCAACTCATCAAGCTCCAATCGAAGGATACGCCATTTCCGCCCGGCAGCTCCGAACCAACAGGCGGCTTGGCGTCGAACAGGAAGCGGTCGGCAATACCGATATAGGATTCCACCCGCTTCAGATCGTCGGCGTCTCGCACCGACATGGCCTTCATGACGGGGACATTATAGACCGCTTTGATGGTCAAGACACGCTCGGGGCTCTCATTGCCGTGGAGCTGCAGCATATCCGGCTTCACCAGCGACATGATCTCATCGAGATCGTCATTGGTCGGGTTGACCGTGACGGCGACAACCTTCGCCTTGCCGCGCGCGCGCTCGGCAAGCTCGCCGGCGAGATCCGGCTCGATATAGCGCGGGCTTTTTTCAAAGAAGATAAAGCCGATATGGGTAGCACCGCGCTCAAGAGCACGATCCACCGCCTCCGGCGTCTTCAGACCACAAATTTTGATATCGGGGTTCATGGCAGCGGAGTGACACGAAATTTCGCAAGAGTCGAGCCTAAAGGCGACGTTGGCGGGATTTTTGCGTGGCTCCAAGGCCATCGTATATGAAATAGAAAGTGCCCCTCACCCAGCCCTCTCCCCGTTTTGACGGGAAGAGGGGCAATCTGGCAAAACTCCTTCGCCCCGCGTGCGGGGAGAAGGTGGACTCGAACAGTTGAGCGAAGCGAACTGTGAGAGGACGGATGATGGGCCAACCTGCCTATATGCGATTGCCTTGCGCACCTCTATGCAGCTCAATCAAAATCAATCGCATGCAGCTGGCTGCCGTGGCGCTTCAGCCAGGCTTTGGCCTCGTCCATATCGGGGCAGAGTTTGCGGCAGAGCGCCCAGAAGCGCGGGCCATGGTTCATTTCGCGCAAATGCGCGACTTCGTGGGCGGCGAGGTAATCGATGACCAGGGGCGGCGCCATGACGATGCGCCAGGAGAAGCTCAGGTTCCCTTGCGAGGAGCAGGAGCCCCAACGGCTGCGGGTATCCTTCATGGTGACGGACGTGACGCTGGCGCGGATGGCCTTGGCGTGGACAGCCACAAGCTTTTCCAGATCGGCGCGGGCCTCTTTCTTCAGGAAAGTGGCGATGCGGCGGCCGGCATGTTCCGGCATGCCGCTGACGCGCAGCACCGGAACGCCCTCGACGACGATGGCTTCGGTGAGGCCCCGCAAGGTTCCGGTGTGCTCGATCCGGTGGCGCACGCCGCGCAGGAGGATTTCGCTGCCGCCGCGCAGGCTGTTGTCGACGGAGAATTTCGCGAGCTTGGTCAGCAGCCAACCCTGATGCCTATCGAGGAAGGCATTGACCTCGCGTGCCGCCAGGCCACGCGGGATGGTCATCTTCAGCGATCGCCCGCCAGGCTCGATCCGGAGCGTGATGCGGGTGGCGCGCTCGTGCTGGCGGATCGTCAGGGGCATCAACCGGCCGGCAACATCGAGCGTACGCGTTTCCGGTGCGGCCACCTTGGCTTGCGGTTTGCGGGGTCTGGAGAGCAGCGGAAACATGAGGCAGTTTTATATGATTCGCGGGGATTTCTGGCAAAGAAAAACCGGCATCGAGCGATGCCGGTTTTGACCTCGTGACGGAACTCCCGTCACGGCGTCTTGAACTCGGTTGGCGAGCCGCCATTGTCATTGCGCTTGACGCTGTTGCGCTCGCGCATGAAGCGGTCGAATTCTTCCTGATCCTTGGCGCGGCGCAGTTCGCGAGCATAAGCATCGAATTCGGCGCGCATTTCGTCCAGCTTGCGGCGCTCCTGTTCGAGGCGCTCAAGCTCTGCCCGGCGCCAGTCGTCGAAGGCGACGTTGCCGGTGGAGGAAAAGGAATGGCGATGACGATTGCGATAGCGTCCGCAGCCAGCAAACATGCCGTCGGTCCTTTCATTCACATCCCGTTTGAATTCCCGCAAACGTTCTCCGAAGAGAATATAGGCGAGCATGGCGAAGCCAAGCGGCCAGAAGACCACGAAGCCAAGCACCATCAGGGCAATAGTAGCCGGAGTCCAATCCGGGCGAAGCAATGCAGATTGGTTCATTGTCAGGTATCCTCGCACTGCGCATTGCCCCTCGACCGACGCCGGTCAATGGTCAGGCTTCTGCGCGGTTTTTAAAGCTCTACCTGCATCTCAGCGCGTTCCAAGGACGCGCGGCGCGGTAAACGGCCCGATCATCTCTGCGGTACCGCCGGATTCGAGATGGTAACCTGTTCGTGAGGCTTCAATGGGATCGCTTGATGGAATCGGACAAGTGCTTGAATCGGCGCGGATAATTCAACAAAAGCTAATATTTTGCATAGTAGGGCAGTTCGGCTCATCAACAAGTTCCGAACTGCCCTATCTATTTGATCTTACTTCTTTCAAGCGGATTTTCCGCCCTTGATGACCCGCTTGACCACCGACCGGCCGGTGCGGGCATGTTCGCGGGTGAAGGCCAGGATGCGCGGCGCAATTTCGCGGCGGAAGCGCGAGCCGTTGAAGACGCCGTAGTGGCCGACATCCGGCTGCAGGTAGTGCATGCGCATATGGTCGGGGATATTGGTGCTGATGGTCTGCGCCGCATGCGTCTGCCCGACGCCGGAGATATCGTCGTTTTCGCCTTCGACGGTTAGAAGCGCGACGTTGCGAATAGCTGAGGGATCGACGCGCTCGCCGCGATGCATCAGCTCGCCCTTTGGCAGCGCATGCTTCATGAAGACCTGATCGACCGTCTGCAGATAGAATTCCGCCGTCAGATCCATGACCGCCAGATATTCATCGTAGAAATCGCGGTGCTTCTCCGCCGGTTCGCCGTCATTCTTGACGAGGTGCACAAAGAAGTCCTTGTGCGCGATCATGTGTCGGTCGAGGTTCATCGACATGAAGCCGGAAAGCTGCAGGAAGCCGGGGTAGACCGGCCGCATGAAGCCCGGCTGCGGCCAGGGCACGTTCATGACCACATTGTCGGCGAACCATTCCAGCGGCTTTTCCTTGGCAAGCTGGTTGACCGCCGTCGGATTGATGCGGGTATCGATCGGGCCACCCATCAGCGTCATGGATGAGGGTGCCAGGCGATCACCCGCCGCTTCCATCACAGCAGCGGCGGCCAGGACAGGCACTGACGGCTGGCAGACGGCGACGACATGCGTATCCGGCCCGAGGTGGTGCAGCATCTCGATGATGTAATCGATATAGTCGTCGAGATCGAAGGTGCCTTCAGTCATCGGCACCATGCGGGCATCGATCCAATCGGTGATGTAGACATCGGCACCCGGCAGCAGTGCTTCCACGGTGCCGCGCAGCAGCGTCGCATAATGGCCCGACATCGGCGCGACGATCAGGATGCGCGGATCGGCGCTGTGGCCGGCGGGCAGGCTGCGCTCGAAATGGATGAGATTGCAGAAGGGCTTCTTCCAGACGATCTTTTCGTGAACCGAGACCGGTTTGCCGTCGATCACCGTCTCCGGAAGGCCGAATTCCGGCTTGCCGTAGCGCCGGGTGGTGCGCTCGAAAACTTCGAGACTGGCCGTCAAGGTGCGGCCGAATACCGTATGCGAAAGGGGATTAAGGGGATTGGCATAGGCCAGGCGCATCATGTCCGCCGCGGCGCGAAAGGGTGCGAGAGCGGCGTGATTGAGTTCGTAAAACTGATAAAACATGGGGGCTTTACCTTTCGTGATGCGAGGGCATTCGGCCGCGCAGATCACCTAAATCATTGAAGCGCACGCGCCTTGCGTGTCGCTGCCTTCACTGCGGCGCTCCTCCGGTCGCGCTGTGCAGCAGGATAATGACGGTTCCTCGTGCGCGATCATTATCCTTCCTATAATCCAACCTAGCAGTTTTTGCTGCAGAGCAACATAACTACAATTGGTTCTTATCGATAAAAAACGCCGGAGAATTGCTTCCCCGGCATCAAGAATGATCTCAAAAGGTTAAAGTTCCTGAGCTTCGCACGCCTTACGCGTCGGCCAGGAAGGTCTGGCGCTGCGTGCCCAAGCCTTCTATGCCCAGCTCAACGACATCGCCCGGCTTCAGGTACTGCGGCGGCTTCATGCCCATGCCGACGCCCGGAGGCGTGCCGGTGGAGATGACGTCGCCGGGATGTAGCGACATGAACTGGCTGAGATAGGAGACGAGATGGGCAACGCCATAGACCATGGTCCTGGTCGAGCCGTTCTGCATCATCTTGCCGTTGACCTTCAGCCACATGCCGAGATTCTGCGGATCGGCAATCTCATCCTTGGTGACCAGCCAAGGGCCGATCGGGCCAAAGGTGTCGCAGGACTTGCCCTTGGTCCACTGTCCGGAGCGCTCGGTCTGGAAGGCGCGCTCGGAGACGTCGTGGGAAACGCAGTAACCGGCGACATAATCAAGCGCATCGGCTTCGCTGACATATTTTGCCGTCTTGCCGATAACGACGCCAAGCTCGACTTCCCAGTCGGTCTTTTCGGAGCCGCGCGGGATCAGCACATTGTCGTTCGGGCCGACGATGGCCGAGCTTGCCTTCATGAAAATGATCGGCTCCGGCGGCACGGTCGCGCCGGTTTCGGCGGCATGATCAGAGAAGTTCAGGCCGATGCAGATGAACTTGCCGGTGCCCGCAACGCAGGCACCGAGGCGGCCTTCCGGCAATTCAGGTAGGCTTTTCGGATCAAGGGCTGCGATCTTCGCAAGACCTGCCGGCGAAATGGCCTCACCGCCGATATCGGCGACGTGGGCGGAGAGATCGCGGATCTTGCCGTCGCTATCCAGAAGCGCCGGCTTTTCCTTACCGACTTCGCCAACACGCAACAGTTTCATGGACTTTCCTTCCCTGCATCTTCAAAGACGAGATTACTCTTACGATAAAATTGCTGGCACCATATATGAACGAGTTATTCACCAGTGTCACCAATCGATTTTGAGGAGCCTAGCACGGTTCGGCTCTTCGCGCCGGAAAAACAGCTTTTCTAGTTCGGGGATAATGACCTGGCGATTTCGACGATGACATCGAAAGCCATATCGATGTCATCAGCCGTCGCCTCAAACTGGCCGGCCTGAAAGCGGATGACCAACCTGCCGCCAACGCGGGTCTGCGTCAGATAGATGCGGCCATCATTGTTGATGGCATTGAGTAGCCCCTGGGTGTGGCTTTCCTGATCGATACCCGCGGGCGCCTTGTGATCGAAGGAAAACAGCGATAGGAACGGTTCGGTGACGATTTCGAAATCGGGCTCGGCGGCGAGACGCTTAGCCAGATTCTGCGACCAGGAGACATGATTTCGGATCATCGTCCGCAATCCTTCCAAGCCGTGATAGCGCAACAGGAACCAAAGTTTGAGCGCGCGGAAGCGGCGCCCAAGCGGCACCGACCATTCCGAGTAATTGATGATACCGTCATGGCCATGCGTGCGGAGATATTCGGGCTGGATCGCCAGCGTGCGGACCAGCGTCTCCGGCTCGCGCACGAACTGGACGGAGCAATCGAATTGCGCGCCGAGCCATTTATGCGGGTTGAAGACGACGGAATCGGCATGCTCGACGCCGTGCCACAGGGTGCGGAACTCCGGGCAGATCATTGCCGAGCCAGCCCAGGCGGCATCGACATGGACGTAGAGCCCATGCGCATGGGCCACCTTAACGACAGCGGCGATATCATCGCAGGCACCGACGCTGGTGCCGCCGACACAGGCGATGACGCCGGCCGGCAGCAGTCCAGCAGCGCGATCACGCTCGATCGCATCGGCAATTGCTTTCGGATCCATGGCTTTGTTGGGACCACCAGAGGGAATCCGCACCAGATTTTCCTGCCCGACCCCGGCAATCCAGATGGCGCGGTCAATGGACGTATGGACCTGATCGGTCGAATAGATGCGCACCGCTTTGTTGGCCGCAAGTCCGCGTTTGTTGCCCTGCCAGTCCAGCGCTCTTTCGCGCATCACGAGGACGGCGGCAAGCGTTGCTGTCGAGGCGGAATCCTGAATGACGCCGGTGAAGCTTTCCGGCAGACCGAGGGCCTGCCGCAGCCAATCGACAACTTTCGTTTCAAGCTCGGTGGCGGAAGGTGACGTCTGCCAGAGCATGCATTGAGCGGCGATGGCGCTGACCAGATATTCGGCAACCACCGAGACGGGAGCGGCGTTGGCTGGGAAATAGGCAAAGAAGCGCGGGTGCTGCCAGTGCGTCATGCCGGGCACCAGGATATCCTCGAAATCTTTGAAGATATCCTCCATCGCTTCGCCCGATTCCGGTGGAGAATCAGCTATATGCGCCGATATTTCGCCCGGCGCCATCTTCGCCCGGACCGGCCTGTCACGAAGCGACGCGCGGTAATCCGCGCCCCAATGTGCCGCTTTCTCCGACCACTGCCGGAACTCTTCCCAGTTCATGACGATCCTCCCTGATCCATCGAACGAGGGGACCTTAGACCGGTTTTGGAACTCGGTCGAGTATCAGAACAGCTCGTCCAGCGCCGGTCCGAGCGGCACGATACCGGTGGGATTGAGCGTCGAAATCGAGTAGTATCCGCGCTTGATATGATCGAAATTCACCGTTTCGGCAACACCCGGCCAATCGAGCATCCGGCGACAGAAGGACTGGAGATTGGCATAGTCCGACAGCCGGCGGAGATTGCATTTGAACAGGCCGTGATAGGCGACGTCGAAACGGACGAGCGTGACGAAGAGCCTGATATCGCTTTCGGTTGGATGCCCGGTGAAGAGAAAGTCCTTGCCCTCTAATTCCGTCTCGACCTGATCGAGGCAATCGAACACCTCATTGAAGGCCTCTTCATAAGCAGTCTGCGTCGTTGCAAAGCCAGCGCGGTAAACGCCGTTGTTGAGCGCGGGATAGATCCGGGCATTGAAGCTGTCGATCTCGTCCCGCTTGCCGGCCGGATAGAGATCGATCTCGTTGCGGGCAAGATCGCCGAAGCCGTCATTCAGCATGCGCAGGATATCTGAGGACTCGTTGTTGACGATCGTGCCATTCTGCTTGTCCCATAGGACTGGCACCGTGGCGCGGCCGGTAAAGTGAGGATCGGCCTTCGTGTAGATTTCATGCATATAGGTAGCGCCGTTTATAGGGTCCTTTGTCGCGCCGGGATAATCGCCGAACCGCCAGCCCTGATTGGAGAGCGCCGGCTCGACCACGGAAACCGAAATAGCCTCTTCCAGCTCCTTCAGCTTGCGGCCGATCAGGGTACGCGACGCCCAGGGGCAGATCAGCGCGACGTAGAGGTGATAGCGGCCAGCTTCCGCCTTGAAACCGCCCTCGCCCGTCGGCCCCGGCCGGCCATCCGGCGTCACCCAGTTGCGGAAGCTCGAAATCTGGCGAACGAAACCGCCCTTCTCATCCTTGGCCTGGACAGGCTGCCAATCCTCAGTCCATTTTCCATTTACCAGCAAGACTCTATCTCCGCGTCGCACACGTTCCTATCGACGCTCAGCATAGCGAAACAGAATTTCACCGGAATAACGCAAACTTGAAACAGACTGTCTACCTGGCGAATGTAGATGCCTCTATGTATCAAACAACGCGTTTGCGAACAGGTTTATCGGAGAAATCCCATGGCAAAATCCGTTTCCCACGTCAGGACCGACCATGCCAGTCGCTATCTCCAGCAGCTCTGCAAGCATTGGAGCCATCGCTTCAGCGTGGAATTCGATGCGGCTGTCGGCAAGGTGCCGTTCAGCGCGGAAACTTTCCTCGATCTGGCAGCCGAGCCCGGCACCCTCGTCATGACGCTGACGGTCGAAAAGCCCGAAGACCTTGAGCGCATGCAGAACGTCGTTGCCGACCACCTCAAGCGCTTCGCCTTCCGCGAGGAGCTTGACGTGAGCTGGACTGCTCCAGTTTAAGTTTCCGTCCCTTTCATAACCAGCCAACGGCCAGCTTCGACCGCCCGCGGCCAATCATCTCCAAGGAAAGAAGCCCTCATGACATCAAGCAACAGCCGCGAATCCCAATATCCGATCGATAAGCTCTTTCTCGACCGCTGGTCGCCGCGCGCCTATTCCAACGAGGCGATGCCGGAAGCAGACCTGCTGACCATTCTGGAAGCAGCGCATTGGGCACCTTCCGCCTCGAACCTGCAGCCCTGGCGCTTCCTCTATGCGCTGCGCGGCTCGGAACATTGGGATCGGTTTTTGAGCGTCCTGATCGACTTCAATCAAGGTTGGGTGAAATCCGCCGGCGCGCTGCTTTTCGTCATTTCCCGCACCCACAGCGGCGAGCTTGGTTCGGCCGAACAGAAGCCGAGCTACAGCCATTCCTTCGACGCCGGAACGGCTTGGGGTTTCCTGGCAATACAGGCACATTTAGCCGGCTATGAAGCCCATGGCATGACTGGCTTCCACGTCGAGAAATCCTATGAAGTCCTCGGTATTCCGGATGGCTTCCGCGTCGAAGCGGCCGTCGCGATTGGCAAGATCGGTGACAAGAACCAGCTTCCGGAAAAGCTGCGCGAGCGCGAGGTGCCGAGCCAGCGCAAACCACTTTCGGAACTTGCTTTCAACGGCACCTTCATCGCCAAGTAACCGATGAAAAGAAAAGGGCCCGCCGAAACATCCGGCGGGCCCTTTTTGCATGTGATGTAAACGATCAGATGTCGAGATTGGCAACGCTCAGCGCGTTATCCTGAATGAATTCGCGCCGCGGCTCGACCTCATCGCCCATGAGCCGGGCAAACAGACCGTCGGCATCGGTCGCATCCGTGACCTTTACCTGCAGCAGCGAGCGCACGTTCGGATCAAGCGTCGTTTCCCAGAGCTGCTCGGCATTCATCTCGCCAAGACCTTTATAGCGCTGCAGCGTCAGCCCCTTGCGGCCGCTGGCAAAGATCGTGTCCAGTAGCTGGCGGGGACCGGAAATCTCCGTCTCGCCATCGCGGCGAACAAGCTTCGGCGGTGTGACATAGACTTCCTTCAGCCGCGAGCCGAGCTGGTCGATCAGGCGGGCATCCTGTGAACCGATGAGCGCCATGTCGAGGAAGACGACTTCCTTGACGCCACGCACCGTGCGCTCGAAGCGCAGGCCGCCCTCGCCGGTCACAGCACCGCTCCAACCACGTTCGGTTTCCTCGGCGATGACGTCGAGCCGCTTGGCAACGTCGTTGACGAGCGCTTCCGCCCGCGTGGGATCGCTGACCATTTCGGCGTTGAGGGCCCCTGCGATTGCAGCCTGTTCGACCACGGCGCGATTGTAGCGGGAATGCAGATTATCGATCAGCGTGCGCAGGCGCAGCGCATCATAGATCGCTTCGCGCAGATCCTGGCCAGTACGGACTTCGCCGTTGCCGAGGCGCAGGCTGGTATCTTCGGTGCCCTGGCCAATGAGATACTCTTCCAGCGCCTTCTCATCCTTGACATATTGCACCGACTTGCCGCGCGTCACCTTATAGAGCGGCGGCTGGGCGATGTAGAGATGGCCGCGCTCGATGAGATCGGGCATCTGCCGGAAGAAGAAGGTCAGCAGCAGGGTGCGGATATGCGCGCCGTCGACGTCTGCGTCCGTCATGATGATGATCTTGTGATAGCGCAGCTTTTCGGCGTTGAATTCATCCTTACCGATGCCGGTGCCGAGTGCGGTGATCAGCGTACCGATTTCCTGGCTCGACAGCATCTTGTCAAAGCGGGCGCGCTCGACGTTCAGGATCTTGCCACGCAGCGGCAGGATGGCCTGGTTTTCGCGCGAGCGGCCCTGCTTGGCCGAACCGCCTGCCGAGTCACCCTCGACGAGGAAGACTTCGGATTTGGCGGGATCGCGCTCGGAGCAGTCGGCAAGCTTGCCGGGCAACGAGGCAATATCCAGTGCGCCCTTGCGGCGCGTCAGTTCGCGCGCCTTGCGGGCGGCTTCGCGAGCCGCAGCAGCTTCGACGACTTTGCCGACCAGAACCTTGGCTTCGGACGGATGTTCTTCGAGCCAAGTGCTGAGGGCTTCGTTGACCAGGCTTTCGACGACCGGACGAACCTCAGAGGAAACCAGCTTGTCCTTGGTCTGCGAGGAGAACTTCGGATCGGGAACCTTAACCGACAGCACGGCGGTCAGGCCTTCACGGCAGTCGTCGCCCGTCAGCGTCACCTTCTCCTTCTTGGTGATGCCAGACGAATCGGCATAGGAGGTGATCTGACGCGTGAGAGCCGCGCGGAAGCCGGCCATATGGGTGCCGCCGTCGCGCTGCGGAATGTTGTTGGTGAAGCAGAGCACATTTTCGTGGTAGCTGTCGTTCCACCACATCGCCACTTCGACAGTGATGCCGTCCTTCTCGCTGCGGATCGATACCGGCTTCTGGACGAGCGGCTTCTTGGCGCGATCGAGATAGGAGACGAAGGCTTCCAGGCCGCCGTCATAGAGCATTTCTTCCTGCTTGACGTCGGAATGCCGCTTGTCGGTCAAGAGAATGCGGACGCCGGAATTCAGGAAAGCGAGTTCGCGCAGGCGATGCTCCAGCGTTCCGTAATCGAATTCCGTCATGGTGAAGGTTTCGGCACTCGGCATGAAGCTGACTTCGGTGCCGGTGGCTTCGCCGGCATCGCCTGTTACCTTCAGCGGCGCGTCGGCAACACCGTGGGTAAAGCTCATCTCATGGATCTTGCCCTGGCGGCGGATCTTCAGGCGCAGCCAGACGGAAAGCGCGTTGACGACCGAAACACCGACGCCGTGCAGGCCGCCGGAGACCTTGTAGGAATTCTGGTCGAACTTACCGCCGGCGTGAAGCTGGGTCATGATAACTTCAGCCGCCGAAACACCTTCGCCGCTGTGAATATCCGTCGGGATGCCGCGGCCATTGTCCGTGACGGTAACGGAGCCGTCGGGATTGAGCGTCACCGTCACGATATCGGCATGGCCGGCCAGGGCTTCGTCAATTGCGTTGTCGACGACCTCATAAACCATGTGATGCAGACCCGAGCCGTCATCCGTGTCACCGATATACATGCCCGGACGCTTGCGCACGGCATCAAGGCCTTTCAAAACCTTGATGCTATCTGCACCATATTCGGCATTGCCGCCATTATCGGTAATATCGGTCATTTTATTGAAGTCTTTCCAGCGTTTAGAGAATATCGCCGATCCCTTGCGAATCAGCGGTTTTTCCTAGCCTGAATATAGGATGTTTCACCCTGAAGTTCCAAACGGAAGGCCCCGAAATCAGGTATAAAACAGGGGATTAAGGCGGTTTTCAGCCGGTTTTTCCGGCATTTTCCAGAACCTTTGACAGTTCGCGGATCGTTGCCGCGTCAAGGTTGCGGATCTTGCCCGCCAAGTGGTTGACAAAGGCCGTATATTCCGGTGCAAGCCCGGATGTATCGACGACAACGCGCGGGTCGGAAAATCGTGCGAGCAGGAACAATTCCTCGGCCTCGTCCCAGATAATGTTGAAATAGCCGGCGATGCGCTGCAGGAGATCGAAGGTTGGCAGACCACGCTTTCCGTGTTCTAAGGCGGATAAATAAGCCGGAGTCACGTTCAGCGCAGCCGCCATCTGCTTCTGCGAGACGCCCTTGCGCAGGCGCAGCTTGCGAACCGCTTCGCCGAACGGGGTCAAGGCTTCTCCCCTTTCAGGCGCGACAGGCGAATATAGAGCGCACCTTCGCCGCCATGATGCTGCGCTGCCGTCTCGTAGGAAGAAATCAGGAACCGGAATTCAGGTTTGGAGAACCACAGCGGCACGGCACGCTTCAGCGCCCCCTCGCTGCCCATGGAGCTGCCCTTACCTGTTATGACGAGCACATGGCGCAGGCCGCGGCTATGGGCGCGCATCAGGAAATCCAGAAGCATGCCATGGGCCTCGCTCTGGAAGAGGCCGTGAAGGTCGATCCTCGCCTCCAGCGCCAGATGACCCCTCGCTATCTTGCGTTTGACGGGACGTTCGAGCGGATGATGACGACCGGCGGGCTGCTTGGCCGGCGCCGGGGCTTCCTGCGTTTCAGCCGAGGGAGATACGGGTTTCGTCTTTGCAGCCCGGGTGCGTTCCTCGCTTTCGGCTTCTGCCTGCAGTGCGGCTTCGAAGGCCTCGATATCAGCCACGCGTCCTGGCATAGGGCGCGTGCTCTTGGCGACCTTACCCCAGAGGATGCGATCCTCCGCGCTGAGCTTTCGTTCCTTGTCCTTCCGTTCCGGGGCCATCAGCCGAACCTCTGCGCCGCCGCCTTCGGAATGAGTATATAAAAATCGGCATCGTTGCGCACGGTGCCGGCCAGCTCGCCTGCATCGTAGCCCGAACCGGTAAAGATATCCCCGCGCGCCGGCCCGACGATAGCGGAACCCGTATCGAGCGCCAGCATCAGCCGGGCGAAGGGCTTGCCGGCATCGAGATGGGTCAGGCTTTCAGACCGAATGAAGAAGGGAAAACCGAAAGTGTGAATGAGCCGGTCGACTGCAAGAGACCGGCCAGCCAGCAGCGGCACCTTCGCCGCTGCAATCGGCCCGAGAGCGGGATCGCTGACATCGGCCTCACGGAAGAAAATATAGGACCGATTGTGCCAGAGGACTTCATCGACCTGCTCCGGATGTGCGTAGAGCCAGTCGCGGATCGTCTGCATGGAGATCGTCGTGCGATCCAGCAGCCCACGGTCGATCAGCAAACGCCCGACGGCCGAGAAGGGATGACCAGCCTTGGCGGCATAGGTGATGCGGCCGAGGCGCCCATCCGGATAGCGCAGACGCGCCGCGCCCTGTACATGCACGAAGAAGACGTCGACCTTGGATTTCGCCCAGGCGATTTCCAGCCCTTTGCCTTCGAGATAGCCGCGATCGATCTCGCCGCGGTCTGGATAGGTGGAGATTATCCCGTTTCGCAGCCGTCCGAACATGTAGGATGAGTCAAGTTGCGCGGGTCGATTGCTGTCATCCAGATCGATCAAATCGTCCGGCCGGCGATAGAATGGATAGCGGTAGGTTTCGGTCGGCTCGGCCGAGACTTCTATTTCCGGCTCGAAGAAGGCGGTCACGAAGCCGGTCGCACCGCCATCTCGGCGAATGAAGAAGGGCTGGCAGTGCTCCTCGAAAAAAGCACGGGCTTCTGCCGCACTGCGCGGTTCCTTCCCTTCTGCGGCATCGAGGAGCGTCAGGAGATCGTCGGCTGTCAGTCCCACCGCACCCGCGCGATAGGGCTTCACATCGCGGATGTGAGTGCGACAGTCCTTCATCGCGCGAAAAAGGCTGGAAGGATCGTCCTCCTCCCAGCCCTTCAGATCGGCGAAGGTTACCGGCTCCAGCCTGAATTCCTGCGATGGGCTCGTCATTGTTCCGATTCGGTCGCCACGAGTTTCCAGTTCGGATCGCGCGAACGCGTGTCGCGGGCGAAGGTCCATAGATCGCTGATCTCGGCAACAGCTTCAGCATCGCCATCAATCAAGGTGCCAGCCTTGTCGTAGGTGGCGGAGATCATTTGGCTGATGATGCGCATGGTGATCAGAGCATCCGTTCCCTTCACCTCGGCAGTGACGATATCGGCCTTATCAATGCCGACGAAGGTCGATTTGACCTTTTCACCCTTGGCTTCGCGATCGGCGATGGCGGCATCGAAGCCCTCATAGACCTCACGCGACAGCAGCCCCTTCAGCGACTTGCGATCGCCCTCGGCAAAGGCCATGACGATCATCTCATAGGCCATGCGGGCACCGTTGACGAATTCCTTCGGATTAAAGGAAGGATCGGCTTTGCTCACTTCGCGCAGCGAATCATTAAGCGGCGTGCCGGCCGGGGTGAAGGCATCGATGGCGGCAAAACGGTCTTCCTCTTCGGTGCCATCGCGGCGCGGCAAGGTCACCACCTTGCCGGCATCCGGCGGCGTCGGGCCATTGGCCGGATCTGCGGAACCATAGAGATCGCGCGGCGGCTTCTCATTTCCTGTGCGGCGGCCGAGAACGCTGCGCAACTGAAAGAAAATCAGCACCGCCGCCACCAGGAAAAAGATCGTCACAAAGTCGTTTGCACCCATCTCGTATCGGAACCACCGTTAAAATTAAAAGATCAGTCCCCATATAGTCCGCATCGATCTATCATTCAAATAGCGGCCCGGTTTCTTTATTATATGCGAGAAACCAACGCTTACGCGAAGAAACCCGCTCTCAGGACCACCGTAACATGCGCCTATCACTTGTTCCTATCATCGTTTTTCTGATGCCTCTGGCTGAAATCGCCGGATTCATCGTCGTCGGAAAGTTGATCGGCGTCTGGGCGACACTGGGGCTTGTCATCCTCAGCGTGTTGCTCGGTGCCGCTCTCTTGAGGATCCAGGGCATCGGTATTCTCCAGCGCATCTCGGCCGAAAGCCGCAACGGCGGCGATCCCGGCCGCGAGATGGTGCATGGCGCCATGATCGTCGTTGCCGCCTTCTTCCTGATGCTGCCCGGCTTCATCTCCGATATCATCGGCTTGCTGCTTTTCATCCCGGCCGTACGTGATCTCGCCTGGCAGGTTTTGCGCAAGCGCATCGTCGTCGTCGGCAATTCGCGGGCGTTCCGCCGCGGGCAAAGCCCGGGCGCCGGACCGCAAGGCCGGCCGAACAAACCCGGAAACGTCGTCGATCTCGACGAAGGCGATTTCCATCGGGAGCCGAACCGCAACTCGCCCTGGTCGGATCAAAAGCGGCTGGAAGACTAGACAACGGCCTCCGGAGCGCCGGAGCCATAAGGGTTGTAAGCCCCTTTTCTAAATGCTAGATGGCGACACCCATCGAGACGTGAGAGGACACCCCCATGGCCAACGAGACCAACGGCAACGGTGCAGCCAGCCCGAGCCTCAGCATCCTTGCTCAGTACACCAAGGATCTTTCCTTCGAAAATCCGGGTGCTCCGCGCTCGCTCCAGGCCCGGGAAAATGCTCCCGACATCAATATCAATGTGAACGTCAACGCCAACCCGCTGTCGGATTCCGATTTCGACGTCGTGCTGACGCTGAGCGCCGAAGCCAAGGATGGCGAGCGCGTTCTCTTCCACACCGAGCTGGTCTATGGCGGCGTCTTCCGCGTGACCGGCTTCCCGCAGGAGCACATGCTGCCGCTGCTCTTCATCGAATGCCCGCGCCTGCTGTTCCCCTTCGCACGCCAGATCATCGCCGACGTCACGCGCAATGGCGGCTTCCCGCCGCTGATGATCGACCCGATCGATTTTGCGCAGATGTTCACGCAGCGCATGGCCGAAGAACAGGCCCGCGCTCAGGTTTCGGCTGTTCCGAACTAAGATTTTCGCCTCTTGGAAACAGAAATGCCCGGACACCAATCCGGGCATTTTCTTTTCGTACGCGAGAAAAGCAATTTACTCGGACGTGCGATATTTCGACCAGATGCCCTTCGCGCCGAGCTTGCTGACCAGTGCAGCATGAGCCGAAAGCTCTTCCTCACTCAGCCGAATGGGTAATGGATTGGGTCGAGTAAAGATATCGACGACCACCTCCCCAGCATCCTCACTCTGGCGCGAGCGCGCCGATGAACCGACAGCACTGCCGAGCCCGAGCGCCGTCTGCCGGCCACCGATCATCTCGATATAGACTTCGGCCAGCAGTTCGGAGTCGAGCAGCGCTCCATGTTTCGTGCGGTGCGAATTGTCGATGCCGTATCGACGGCAAAGCGCGTCCAGCGAATTCGGCCCCATCGGATGCTTGCGGCGCGCCATGGCGAGCGTATCGATCACCATGTCGGGCAAGATCGGCGGGCGGCCAAGCCTTGCGAACTCCGCATTGACGAAGCCCATGTCGAAGGTGGCGTTGTGCGCGATCCATTTGGCGTCGCCGAAAAATTCAAGAATTTCGTCCGCGACGGTTTCGAAGAGCGGTTTGCCCGTCAGGAACTCATCGGTAATGCCGTGCACGGCCAGAGCATCGGGATGCACTTTGCGGTCGCCCGGATTGATATAGATGTGCAATGTCTTACCGGTCGGAAAATGGTTGAAGAGCTCGATGCCGCCGATTTCGATGATGCGGTCTGCCCTGTTGTCGAGGCCGGTGGTTTCCGTATCGAAAATGATTTCGCGCATATCGGGACTTCGCTTTCCTATTTCTTGCTCTGCTGTTTGCGCCGCAGATCCGCGATGATCTCTTTGACCTGTTCGCCGGCCGCCTCGATGCTTCCGCCGGTATCGATGACATAATCGGCGCGTGCCCGCTTTTCCGCATCCGGCGTCTGGCGGGAGAGAATCATGTTGAATTTTTCCTCCGTCATGCCTCGCCGAGCAAGCACCCTCTCCCGCTGAATCTGTGGATCACAGCTGACGACGACGATCTTATCTAATCGCTTGTCGGCGCCGGTTTCGAAGAGCAGCGGGATATCCAGCACCACCATATCGGCGTCGGCCTCGCGCTGACGTTCCAGAAACAGACGCTCGCGATCGCGCACCAGCGGATGAACGATGGCTTCGAGACGCTTGAAGCCGGAGGGATCGCCCGCCAGCTTTTGGCTAAGTTTCTGCCGATCGACCCTGCCGTCAGCCGTTGTCCCGGGGAAAGCAGCTTCGACCAAGGGAACGGCTTCGCCACTATAGAGATCATGCACGACCGCATCGGAATCGTTCACAGGGATTCCGGCTTCAGCGAAGAGTTTCGCCGAGGTCGACTTTCCCATACCGATCGATCCTGTCAGTCCGATCCTGATCATGCTAGTGCTTTTCCATGTCGGCGATGATCAATGTCCTCAAGGTTTCATCGACCGCAGGACGCTTTCCGAACCATTTTTCAAAGCCCGGCACGGCCTGGTGCAGCAACATGCCAAGACCATCGACGATGGCGAAGCCCTGTTCCTCGGCCTGAGCGAGAAGCGGCGTCTTCAGCGGTACATAGACAATGTCGGTGACGACGGCGCCTTCCACAAGAGGAGAGAAATCGATCCGGGGTGCCACTTCGCCATCCATGCCGAGCGAGGTCGTATTGATAAAGAGGCCGGCACCCTGCATGACCTCGCCGAGTGCGGCCATCGGATGCGCATGGACCCTCGCGCCAAACCGATCCGCCAGTTCCTGCGCTCGCTGAACCGTGCGGTTGACCACATGGATTTCCTTGAAGCCGCGGTCGCGCACCGCCTGGATGACAGCGCGGCTGGCACCTCCTGCTCCGAGGATGACTGCACGATCACTGCGATCCCAACCGGGATGACGCTCGTCGAGGTTCGCTGTGAAGCCGCGGCCATCGGTATTCGTTGCATGCAACTTGCCATTTTCAAGCCACAGGGTGTTGGACGCGCCCAATTCTTCCGAAATTTCGTCGGGCCTATCGGCGTGCTTGAAGGCTGCTTCCTTATGGGGGATGGTGACGTTGCCGCCGACGAAGCCGCTGGAACCGTCCTTCAAGGATGAGACGAAGGCTTCGAAAGCCTCTACGGGAACTTCGTATGCCCGGTAGCTACCGGCAAGCCCGAGCTGCTTCAACCAGTAACCGTGGATCAAGGGCGAGCGCGAATGCCGAACCGGATAACCCGTTACGAAAGCGTTTACGCTTTGTGTTTCACGTGAATCATCCATCGATCGTCCCCAACTCTCGCAGTTTTTCCAGAAGCGGCAGCATCGGCAAACCGACGATGGTGAAATAATCGCCGTCGACTTTCGAGAAAAGCTGGATGCCCTCGCCCTCAAGCTGATAGGCGCCGACGCTCGACAATGCCTTTTCCCCGACGCGGCTCAGATGTCGATGGATGAAATCGGCCGGCAGCTCACGCATGGTCAGATCGGCGCGGGATACATGTTCCCAGATGATGTCGCCGTTGCGCGCCAAAGCGATGGCGCTGTTCAGCCGATGGGTTTTACCCGATAGCGTCCGCAGATGATTTTCCGCCTCCGCCATCGACTTCGGCTTGTGAAAGACCCGCGCACCCAGCGACATGGTCTGATCCGAACCGATCACGAGCGATCCGGGGAAGCGATCGCTCACCTCTTTTGCCTTCGCCTTTGCCAGCACGAGCGCGACAGCATCCGGGCTGGCACCACCCATTTCCAGGGGTGCTTCGATCGCGCGCTCGTCGATATCGGCAGCAATAGCCTGAAAATGCAGCCCAGCATTTTCCATCAGCATCCGGCGGAACGGACTGGACGATGCGAGGATAAGGGGCGAGGTCATGACGGCTGCCTCCGAGATAATCATGTGCAGCGCTTAGCGCAGCTTGGGTCGCAGGGCAACAATCGCGGCAGCAGTCTCTTCGATCGAACGACGCGTGACATCGATGATCGGCCAGTTATGTCTGGCGCAGAGCGAGCGGGCATATTTCAGCTCTTCGGAGATGGCGGCCCGATCGGTGTAGTCGCCGCGGTCGAAGCCAGGAGTCGTACCGAGGATGCGATTTTCGCGAACCTGCGAGATCCGGTCCGTCGTCGCCACCAATCCGACGATCAACGGCTTTGTCGCCTTGATCAGGCTTTCCGGTAATGGCACACCGTGGACGATCGGAATATTGGCCGTCTTGATGCCGCGATTCGCAAGATAGATGCTCGTCGGCGTTTTCGAGGTGCGGCTGATACCAATGATGACGACATCGGCATCATCATAGTCATCGGGCATCTGGCCGTCGTCATGATCCATGGTGAAGTTCAACGCTTCGATGCGGGCGAAATAATCCGCATTCATCACATGCTGCGCGCCGACGCGCCGACGCGAGGCCGTGCCGAGATAGGTCTGGAAGACATTCATGACCGGCTCGAGAACATTGACGGATGGTACGCCCATCTCCCTGCAGCGCTCGGCGATGAAATCGGCAAGTTCGCGATCGACGATCGTATAGAGGACAATGCCGGGGCTGTGATCGATCGCTTCCAATACAGGCAGAAGCTGCTTGCGATTTCTGATCAGCGGATAGACGTGCTCAATCGGCTGGCTAGCATGGAATTGCACAGAGGCCGCGCGGCCGGCGGAGATGAGAGTCTCGCCCGTTGAGTCAGAAATCAGATGCAGATGAAAGAAGCTAGTTCGGTTTTCCACGCTACTTTCCATCGCCTGTTGATATCTCGGGAGAAAAGAGAGGTACGAGAAGGGGGCCATCTTGGGCAAGTGGAAAACGGCCGAGTTTTCCACATTTGGAATTTTCGAGAGGAGGCTTTCACGGCGGCTGTGGGCAATGTGGATAAGATCGACAACACCTCGCTCATCCCCGACTTGTCCCCAGAAGACGAAAAGCCGAATTTCTCCTCAACCTCCTCAAAAGATTGAAAAATCACCTCTCTTATCCACATATTGGCTTGCGATCTCGAAATCTCTCCAAATTTATGCGCGAGGCGCGACAAATTGGACAGGCAAGGGATGAACTTTAATCCTTGCTACTCACCGACTCTAAGAAATAGAAACCTTTCAATATATGTTTGGTTTTATATAGGACGACGTCTGTGACTGATGAACGCCGGAAGATCATGCGGGTCTTGAGCGGAGAAACGCTCACCCCTCCCCCGCTCTGGCTGATGAGACAGGCAGGCCGTTATCTACCTGAATATCGTGAAACGCGTGCGAAGGCGGGAAGCTTTCTCGATCTCTGTTATTCGCCGGATCACGCCGTCGAGGTGACGCTGCAGCCGATCCGCCGTTATGGCTTTGATGCGGCCATTCTCTTTTCCGATATTCTCGTCATCCCCGATGCGCTGAAGCGGAATGTGCGTTTCACCGAAGGACATGGGCCGGAAATGGACCCGATCGACGAGACGGGCATCATGGCTTTGAAACCGGAGGGCATCACGGCGTATCTGGAGCCTGTCATGGAGACGGTGCGCCGGCTGCGGCAGGACTTGCCTCAGGAAACCACGCTTCTCGGCTTCTGCGGCGCTCCTTGGACCGTTGCGACCTATATGATCGCCGGACACGGCACGCCGGATCAGGCCCCTGCGCGGCTATTTGCCTATCGCTATCCCAAGGCCTTCGAACATCTGCTGATGCTGCTTGCCGACATATCAGCCGATTATCTCGTGGCGCAAATCGATGCCGGTGCGGATGCCGTGCAGATCTTCGATTCCTGGGCCGGTGTGCTTGGTGAGAAGGAATTCGAGGCTTTCGCCATCAAGCCGGTCGCAAAGATGATCGCGTCGATCAAGTCGCGGCGGCCACAGGCTCGGATCATCGCCTTCGCCAAGGGTGCGGGCTATCTCTTGAAAACCTATCGGCAGAAGACGGGCGCCGATGCGATCGGCCTCGACTGGTCGGTGCCTTTGGCCTTTGCTCGGGAACTGCAGAAGGATGGACCGGTGCAGGGTAATCTCGATCCGATGCGCGTGGTTGCCGGCGGCAAGGCTTTGGATGATGGTATCGACGATATCCTGCAGCAGCTCGGAAATGGCCCACTGATTTTCAATCTCGGGCATGGGATCACGCCCCAGGCCGATCCGGCCAATGTGGCGGCGCTGGTCGAACGTGTGCGGGGATGGAGGAAGTGATGACGGTGGAAAAGCAGACGGATTCCGCGGCGGGCCAGAAGGCCGGACGACGGGCCTATTTCATGATCCTGATCTTTGCGGTGCTGGCGATCGGTCTGTTCGCCTGGCATCCGGCCGATCTCTATCTCTGGATCAAGGCGCTGCACATCATCGCCGTCATCTCGTGGATGGCCGGCATGTTCTATCTGCCTCGGCTATTTGTTTATCACACCGATGCCGCGCCCGGCTCGCAGCAATCCGAGACCTTTAAGGTGATGGAGCAGCGTCTGCTGCGCTATATCATCAACCCGGCGATGATTCTGACCTGGATTTTCGGGCTTTATCTGGCCTGGTCGGTCTATGATTTCCAGGGCGGCTGGCTGCATGCCAAGATCGGGCTTGTCTTGATCCTCTCGGGCGTTCATGGCCATTTCAGTGCTGCGGTGCGTGCCTTTGCTCGCGACCAGAACAAGCATTCTGCCCGATACTGGCGTGTCATGAACGAGGCGCCGACGCTTCTGATGATCGCGATCGTCATTCTCGTGGTCGTCAAGCCGTTTGCATGAGGCGGGACTGTATTAGGGGCGACGTAAAATTTCTTTCATTTTGCGGCCCCCCCTTGCGGTTCAGAAAGTGAGTCGCTATTTTCCCGCCATCTTCTCTTCGTGGCATGTATCCATTCTGTCGCCCGCGAGCGCCCCTATCGCGGTTCTGAATACGAGCAACATTGCCTTCCCCCTCCAAAAAAATGAGTAATTCCCTTCATGGCTGAAATGAAGCTTCAGGAACTGAAAAATAAATCCCCGACCGATCTTCTGGCCTTTGCCGAATCGCTCGAGGTGGAAAACGCCAGCACGATGCGCAAACAGGAATTGATGTTTGCGATCCTGAAGGTGCTGGCGAGCCAAGACGTAGAAATCATCGGCGAGGGCGTCGTCGAGGTTCTGCAGGATGGCTTCGGTTTCTTGCGTTCCGCGAATGCTAATTATCTTCCCGGTCCGGACGATATCTATATTTCCCCCTCCCAGATCCGCCGCTTCTCGTTGAAGACGGGCGACACAGTCGAGGGACCGATCCGCGGACCGAAAGAAGGCGAGCGCTATTTCGCGCTGCTGAAAGTCAACACCATCAATTTCGACGATCCGGAAAAGATCCGTCACAAGGTTCACTTCGACAATCTGACGCCGCTCTATCCGAACGAGCGTTTCCGTATGGAACTCGACGTTCCCACCTCGAAGGATCTGTCGCCCCGCGTGATCGATCTCGTGGCGCCGCTCGGCAAGGGCCAGCGCGGCCTGATCGTCGCCCCGCCGCGTACGGGTAAAACCGTCCTGCTGCAGAACATCGCCCATTCCATCACCGCCAATCATCCGGATTGTTATCTGATCGTTCTCTTAATCGACGAGCGTCCGGAAGAAGTGACTGACATGCAGCGCTCCGTGCGCGGCGAAGTCATCTCGTCGACCTTCGACGAGCCGGCCGTGCGCCACGTCCAGGTTGCCGAAATGGTCATCGAGAAGGCTAAGCGTCTGGTCGAGCATGGCCGTGACGTCGTCATCCTGCTCGACTCCATCACCCGCCTTGGCCGCGCCTATAACACCGTGGTCCCCTCTTCCGGTAAGGTTCTGACCGGTGGTGTGGACGCCAACGCCCTGCAGCGTCCGAAGCGCTTCTTCGGCGCTGCGCGTAATATTGAAGAAGGCGGTTCGCTGACGATTATTGCGACGGCGCTGATCGATACCGGCAGCCGTATGGACGAAGTGATCTTCGAAGAATTCAAGGGCACCGGTAACTCGGAAATCGTGCTCGACCGCAAGGTTGCCGATAAGCGCATCTTCCCGGCTATGGATATCCTCAAGTCCGGTACGCGCAAGGAAGACCTGCTGGTGCCGCGCCAGGATCTGCAGAAGATCTTCGTTCTTCGCCGTATCCTCGCGCCGATGGGCACGACCGACGCGATCGAGTTCCTGATCGACAAGCTCAAGCAGACAAAGAACAACCCGGATTTCTTCGATTCGATGAATACGTAATCCTTAGCCGGATTCGTCATATTGCCGCTTTAGCGGTGCTTCCATGGTGTTATGATCGGGCTGCGAATTGCAGCCCGATTTTGTTTTGCGGGATCGAATGTCGAGATGAAGGGTCGCTCGGCAATCGATTCGGATGCGGATCAATCTTATGTTGACGATGAACGAGACGATCTATGCTTTGTCCAGCGGCGGTCTACCGGCCGGCGTTGCTGTGATCCGTATCAGCGGAAATCAGGCGCTCCGTGTTGCCGAATCCCTTGCCGGTACGCTGCCGCAGCCGAGGCAGGCCGCGCTGAGAACGATTCGGACTCGTAACGGTCTGGTGATAGACCGCGGCCTTGTCCTGATTTTTCCTGGTCCAGCCTCTTTTACGGGCGAAGATTGCGTTGAGATTCATGTCCACGGCGGTAAAGCAGTGGTGAACGCGCTTCTGAAAGAGCTCTCGACCTTCGAGCATTGCCGAATGGCGGAACATGGCGAGTTTTCGCGACGCGCACTCGAGAATGGAAAGATGGATCTGGTGGAGGTGGAAGGCCTTGCCGATCTCATTGGCGCGGAAACGGAGATGCAGCGCCGGCTTGCGCTGGAGCATGCGGCCGGCGGGCTGTCGGGCCTCTATAACGGTTGGGCCGACAGGCTGACGCGGGCACGCGCCCTGATCGAGGCGGAACTCGATTTCGCCGATGAAGACGATGTGCCTGGTTCGGTCTCCGATATGGTATGGGCCGATATGAAGCGGCTGCGTCTTGAAATTTCCGGCCATCTCGCAGGCGCCGATCTCGGCGAGATCATCCGGGATGGCTTGAAGGTGGTCATTGCAGGCGCGCCAAATGCTGGCAAGTCCAGTCTCATGAATGCCTTGGCAAAGCGCGAGGTGGCGATCGTCACCGATATCGCCGGCACGACCCGTGACGTATTGCATGTCGATCTGAATATCGAAGGGTATGCCGTTAAGCTTTATGATACGGCTGGGTTGCGGGATACGGATGAGGTGGTGGAGCGTGAGGGCATTCGTCGGGCACTGCGGACGGTTGCGGATGCGGACCTTGTTCTGTCTCTGGCCGAGATTGGCGGTGAGGCACAGCGGAGTTTTCCGGGTTTTGCCGGCAAGGTCCTGACTGTCGGTACGAAAGCCGATATTCACGCCGAGAAAACCAATCAATATGATTTGCTGATCTCCTCGACCACCGGCTCAGGCCTGACGGAATTGCATAACCTTCTGCGGCAGGATCTGCAGGCCCGTTCCGGGGCGCTATCCCTCGCTTTGCCGAGTCGGCTGCGTCATCGCACCCTGCTTGCAGAGAGCCTTGATGCAATTGAGGCTGCACTAGGTTCGGAAGATCGCGGCCTGGATATCAGAGCCGAATACCTAAGACAGGCGGCCACAAGCCTTGGACGTATCACCGGCCGCGTCGATGTGGAAGATTTGCTGGACGTGATCTTCTCAGAATTCTGCATAGGAAAATGATTCACGTGAAACAGAGAGTCATATACTCTTACTCTCACCAGACGTTTCACGTGAAACCTTCTTGACTCCTGAAATTGGTGTGCCAAACAAGCGGCACGACCGAGGGACCTGATGATGTTCGATAAAGCGTATGATGTGATCGTTGTGGGTGGCGGGCATGCGGGCAGCGAGGCTGCGGCTGCGGCCGCACGCCTCGGTGCGCGCACGGCATTGATAACACATAAGCGCGACACGATCGGCGTCATGTCCTGCAATCCCGCCATTGGCGGTCTCGGCAAAGGCCACCTGGTCCGGGAAATTGACGCTCTCGACGGCTTAATGGGCCGTGTCGCGGATGCTGCCGGCATCCAGTTCCGTATGCTCAACCGCAAGAAGGGTCCCGCCGTACGCGGTCCGCGCACTCAGGCGGACCGCAAGCTCTATCGTCTGGCCATGCAGGCGGAAATCCGCGCAATCGACAATCTTGATGTTATCGAAGGCGATGCTTTCGATCTTACCTTCGAGCACGGCAGGGTGGCCGCGGTAATCCTGAAGGACGGGCGAGCCATCCACTGCGGCGCCGTTGTTCTGACCACAGGCACTTTTCTTCGCGGTCTCATTCATATCGGCGACAAGAAGATCCCGGCGGGCCGTGTTGGCGAAGAGCCTTCGCTTGGGCTTTCTGCCACATTGCTGCGACACGGCCTTGCTCTGGGGCGATTGAAAACTGGAACACCTGCTCGCCTCGACGGAACGACCATCGATTGGAATTCCGTCGGACGTCAGGGGGCGGACGAAGATCCAACACCCTTCTCATTTATGACCGATTCCATCGTGAATCCGCAGATTGAATGCGGGGTAACCCGAACCACGCCGGAAACCCACAGGATCATTGCCGAAAACCTGAAGCGCTCGGCAATGTATTCTGGTCAGATTGAAGGTGTCGGACCGCGCTATTGCCCGTCGATAGAAGACAAGATCGTCAAATTCGGCGAACGGGACGGTCATCAAATCTTCCTTGAGCCGGAGGGATTGGATGACAGCACGGTCTATCCAAACGGCATATCGACCTCCCTACCCGAGGATGTTCAAGATGAATTCATCAAGACCATTCCGGGTCTGGAACGAGTTCGCGTTCTCCAGCACGCCTATGCCATCGAGTATGACCACGTCGATCCGCGCGAATTGAAGCTGTCCCTCGAAGTGGAAAAGATTCCGGGACTTTTCCTAGCGGGCCAGATCAACGGCACGACGGGCTATGAGGAAGCTGGGGCCCAAGGTCTCGTCGCCGGGCTGAATGCCGCGCGTCTCGCCAGCAGTGGCAAAGCCATCGAGTTCAGCCGAACGGAATCCTATATCGGTGTGATGATCGACGATTTGACCTCTCGGGGTGTGGCGGAGCCGTATCGTATGTTCACGTCCCGTGCGGAATATCGCTTGTCGCTCCGCGCTGACAATGCTGACGTCCGCCTTACGCCCGTCGGACTGGCCTTGGGCTGCGTCGGTTTCAGCCGTGCAGCGCGTTTCGGCCAATATGTAAAGAGGCTTGAACAGACGCGTGACCAGCTGAGAAGCCTAACCGTAACACCGAACGAAGCCGAAAAGGCAGGTATGCATCTTAACAAGGACGGTCAGCGGCGTTCGGCCTATGAGCTTCTTTCTCATCCTGGTCAATCCGTAGAGAACCTGTCGCGCCTATGGCCGGAATTGCGGTCCATCGAGCGTAACGTAGCTGAAGCCATCGAGATCGAGGCGGCTTATGCCGTCTATATGGATCGCCAGACAGCCGATATCGTTCAGGCCCGCAGGGAAGAAGAGCGCGTCATTCCGGCGGAATTTGATTTTTCGGTTCTTTCAGGGTTGTCCAATGAGCTGAAACAGAAGCTGGAAGCAGCGCGGCCGAAGAATATCGCCCAGGCCTCGCGAATCGACGGGATGACGCCGGCGGCTATCTCTTTGTTATTGGCTTATTTGAGGAAAATGAGCGTGCCGGAAGACCAGAAGCTCGTTTCCTGACAATACTACAAGGTTAGAGAGTCCGTAGCATGGAATTGAACGGTGTGCGTGTTTCACGTGAAACACAGGAACGGTTGCAGCATTTTGCGCAGCTCTTCCAGAAATGGGCGAAGACCATCAACCTTGTTGCGCCATCCACGATTGACGATCTCTGGCGCCGTCACATCGCGGATAGTGCGCAGATTTTCCAGCTGCATCCGGCGACGGATCATTGGGTCGATTTGGGGAGTGGTGGTGGATTTCCCGGTGTGATAACGGCAATCCTGCTGGCGGAAAAAGGTGCGGGGCACGTCGATCTGGTTGAAAGCAATCAGAAAAAAGCTGCTTTTCTGCGTGTCTGCCTGCGGGAATGCGCGGCCCGGGGCGCTGTTCATGCCACTCGCATCGAAGAGGCACCGGCAGCGATCCAGACCTGCGACGTTATCTCAGCGCGGGCTCTTGCGGAGCTTGAAATCTTGCTGGACTACGCAGCCCCCTGGCTCGAGCGCAACGAAAATCTGCGCCTCTTCCTGCACAAAGGCCGGGATTACGAACGCGAGCTGCAGAAAGCCCGTGGTCGTTGGCAATTCGATCTGGTAAAACATCAGAGTGTCGTTGAGCGAGATTCCGTCATTCTGGAGCTTAGTCGCCTTCGACGCCTGAATTAACCATAATTGGATGTGCGGCAGATGATCGGCGAGCGAAACCGGATTATTACCATCGCAAATCAAAAGGGCGGCGTCGGCAAGACCACGACCGCGATCAATCTGGCGACAGCTCTTGCCGCCATTGGTGAGCGCGTCCTGATTGTCGATCTCGATCCCCAAGGCAATGCCAGCACGGGGTTGGGCATAGAGCGGCGTGACCGCAAGCTGTCTTCCTACGATCTATTGGTGGGTAGCCACGGGATCATGGATACGGTTCAGGAGACGGCCGTTCCGAATCTCTTCATCGTGCCATCGACCATGGATCTGCTTGGTGTTGAGATGGAGATCGCGCAGCAACCGGACCGCGTTTTCAAGCTGCGGCGCGCGCTGAATGCGTCGGACGCCCTCGCCTTTTCCTATATTCTGGTGGACTGCCCGCCTTCCTTTAACCTTCTGACGATGAATGCAATGGCCGCGGCGCATTCTGTTTTAGTGCCTTTACAGTGCGAATTTTTCGCCCTGGAAGGCCTTAGCCAGCTGCTGGAGACGGTCGATCAGGTAAGGCGCACGGTCAACCCGTCCCTCGATATCCAGGGAATCGTCTTGACCATGTTCGATTCCCGCAACAATCTAGCGCAGCAGGTTGTCACCGATGTACGGACTCATCTTGGCGAGAAGGTCTACCATACGTTGATTCCACGCAACGTTCGCGTGTCCGAGGCGCCGTCCTACGGCAAGCCCGCCATTCTTTACGACCTGAAGTGCGCGGGCAGCCAGGCCTATCTGCAGCTCGCTTCGGAAGTAATCCAAAGAGAGCGGCAGCGAAAAGCTGCCGCCTGATATGACGTAGTATTTGTTCCAGAGTGAGTATCGGCGATGAATGATGATCTTTCGAAGCGGCGTCTCGGGCGCGGACTGGCGGCTCTCATCGGTGAGATGGATCAGCCGACGCCCGTGGATGCCGGCAGACCGGCCGTCAATCCCGATCGGCTGGTGCCGATCGAATTCATCAGCCGCAATCCACGTAATCCTCGCCGCTATTTCGACGAGACCGAGCTGCATGATCTCGCCAGCTCCATTCGCCAGCACGGCATCGTGCAGCCGGTCGTGGTCCGCACCATTTCTTCCGATCGGTATGAGATCATTGCCGGTGAACGGCGCTGGCGAGCGGCACAGCTTGCGGGTCTGATCGAAATTCCAGTGATCGTTCGCGACGTCGATGATAAGACCGCGCTTGAGATCGCCATTGTCGAGAATGTGCAACGCGCGGACCTCAATCCTTTGGAAGAGGCGCTCGGTTACGAGCAACTGATCGCAGAACACGGCTATACACAAAACGATCTTGGCGAAATCATCGGCAAGAGCCGCAGCCATGTCGCCAACTCTCTGCGTCTGTTGAAGCTTCCTGACCAGGTACGCGATATGCTTGCCGCAGGCTCGCTTTCCGCCGGCCATGCCCGCGCTCTCGTTTCGACCTCCGATCCGACCGCGCTGGCGCGAACTGTTGTTTCCAAGGGCTTGTCAGTTCGCGATGCCGAACGTCTCGCGCAAAATGACATCAAGGCTCAGAACGACCCCCGCCCCGCTGGCGTACGCAGGGATGAGAAGGATTCCGATACGCTGGCGCTCGAGCGTACGCTGTCTGACACGCTAGGTCTCGATGTTTCCATCAATCATCGCGGCAATGGTGGCCAGGTGAAGATCAGCTATAAGACGCTGGAACAACTCGAGGAAATTTGCCGGCTTCTGGAGCGCCGCTAAGACGGCTCTGCTCTGTATGGAACGTCAAATGGTTCCCGCTGTTTGCTTCTCCACAATTGTGCGGAAGGTTACTATAGTCCTGTAAAAACAATGGGATAGGCTGCGGCGTCCGGATGGCGGATGCCTGTCCAAGTCCGTTTCCCGTGAAACATCAGGCTCTGCGTGCCGACTGCAATGTGGTCGCAAGCAGGGTTTGTGTTGCGATTGTGTCTTCGAGGCTCGCACGCTGGCGTGTCTGGAGAATGGCGGATTGCAGCCTGTTCATCTCGCGGGCGATCGCAGGGCCCGACCAGGTCTTGAGGGCCTGTTCAATGATCGGCTTACGCCTGAAATGCAGATGGCGCCCATGTGTCTGCATGACCTGTGCCGGGGCAACGCGCTTTTCATCCATTTCGGCTCGCATCGTATCGAGCATCTGAAATTGCCGGAGGCAGCTCTGCAGCACGAGAAACATCGGAGTTTTGGAGGAGGCGATCTTTTGCATGGCATGCAGAAAGGCCTCGGAATCCCCCTTCAAGATGGCATCGACGGCATCGTCAGTGGAAATCGCGCTGGCATCGCCGATGATCTCCATGACATGGTTCTCTTCGATTGTGCCCTGCCCGCGGCAGTAAAGCGCCAGTTTGCGCACCTCGTTTCGAGAGGCGATCCGGTCGCCGCCCAGAAGCTCGAGTAATGCCTGGCGGGCTGCGGGGGCGATGCGCAACCCTTCATTTGCCAGTTCCGTATCGATCAGACCATTCAGCGCTCTGGCATCGTCGGCATAGCAGGGAATGGTTGCGACCGAGCGCGTCGGTTCCGCCACTTTGCGCAGACCTGCGCCCTTCTTCAGATCGCCGGCTTCAATGATGACGAAGCTTGCCTCCGGCGGGCTTTCGGCAATGATCTGCAGCGAATCGACCAATGCTTTTTCATTGGCGGCGCCGCGAATCCAGACGAGCTTTTCGCCGCCGAACAAACCGATGGCGTTGACTTCGTCGAGCAGGCGACCCGCATCGTTCTGCAGGTCACCGACATCGAGTTTGATGAGGGAAAAGGCATCATTGAGATCGACGCCGGTCCTGGCGGCAATCTGTGCGGCACGTTCGGAAACGAGGCCGCGATCCGGGCCGTAGATTACGAAGACCCGATAATTGCGCGCGGCGTTTTGCAGGAATCCATCAAATTCGTGAGACTTGATCTCTGCCATGCCGCGCTCTTTATCAGCGGCTGAGTGCGGCAGCGATATCGGCTGCGACCATCTCGGAGACTTCGCGGGCAGCACGGTCTTCCGAATCACGAATTGCGCGCTGCTTGGCGAATTCCTGCGTGGGGAAATCGACCAGCGACGTCACCGAACGGCTGCCGGACTTGATGACCTTGCCGGTGCCGATCTCCCTCAATGTGAACGAGACGGTCACAGTCGTGCGGCCTGCGGCCGACGTGCTCGAAGACGGAAGATAAAGCACACCGCCAGTACCGGAGCTGACGCTCAGATCGACATTGTATTTCGGCGTCTTGGTCTCGCCTGCGCCACGCCCCGCAATGAAGATCAGCTGATTGCGCACCTGTAGACCGACGCGCGAGCCAACGTCGGAGAAGGAAACCTCCGACAGCTTCTGCGTGACGCCAGTCCTGACGGCATAGAGCGGCCGAACCTGGCAGGCCGACAGAAGGCTGGCAACGGCCACAAGAGACGCAACGCCGGCGATGCGGGCGAATTTGAAAAGACTATCAGACGACAATGTTTACGATCCTCTGTGGAACGACGATGATCTTCTTTGGCGCCTGACCATTCAATGCGCTCGTAACGGCATCCAGGGCGAGCACGGCTTGCTGCACGGCATTCTGATCTGCATCGCGCGCGATTGTCAATTCGGCGCGCTTCTTGCCATTGATCTGAACGGGATAGATGATCTCGTTCTCGATGACGAGAGCTTCGTCATAGACCGGCCATGGGCTAGTCGCGACCATATGCGTGTTGCCGAGGGCGGCCGAACATTCCTCGGCCAGGTGAGGCGTGATCGGTGCAACCAAAGCAATCAGGATCTCGACGGCTTCGCGGACGGCAGAACGATAGGCGCCATCCGCCTGGCCGGCGGCCACTTTCGTCAGCGGTGCCGCCAGCGCATTGACGAATTCATAGATGCGCGCCACGGCCTTGTTGAAGGCGAGCTTGTCGTAATCACCCTGAACGGCCTTCAGCGTGCGATGGGCTATCTGCGAAATCGCCAGTGCCTCGCCTTCCTTAGCTGGAGTCGATTCGGCCGCTTTCAGGGCGTCGGCGGCTTCGGACACCAGACGCCACATGCGCTGCGTGAAACGATGCGCGCCCTCGACACCAGCTTCCGACCAGATGACGTCGCGATCGGGCGGCGAATCGGAGAGTACGAAGAAGCGTGCCGTATCGGCACCATATGAGGCGATGATATCGTCGGGATCGACGACATTCTTCTTCGATTTCGACATCTTTTCGATCGAGCCGATGGCGATGTCCTCGCCCGTCGACAGCAGGGTCGCGCGGCGCTGGCCGTCCACTTCCTCGATCTTGATATCGGCTGGGGACACCCATTCGCGCGTGAGGCCGCTTCCGCGGCTATAGGTTTCGTGCACGACCATGCCCTGCGTGAACAGGCCCTTGAAGGGTTCTTTCACGTCAAGATGTCCGGTCTCGCGCATGGCGCGGGTAAAGAAGCGCGAATAGAGCAGGTGCAGGATCGCGTGCTCGATGCCGCCGATATACTGGTCGACAGGCAGCCAATGATTGGCGGCCTTGGGATCCGTCGGCTGGCTTTCCCAGGGGGCGGTGAAGCGCGCGAAATACCAGCTCGAATCGACGAAGGTGTCCATCGTGTCGGTTTCACGACGGGCGTCCTTGCCGCATTGCGGACAGGCGACATGCCGCCAAGTCGCGTGGCGATCGAGCGGGTTGCCCGGCTGATCGAAGGTCACGTCGTCGGGCAGCCTGACCGGCAGATCCTTCTTCGGCACCGGCAGCACGCCGCAATCATCGCAGTGGATAACCGGGATCGGGCAGCCCCAATAGCGTTGACGGGAGATGCCCCAGTCGCGCAGGCGGAAATTCACCTTGCGCTCGGCCTGCGGTGCATTGCCGAGGCTGGTCTCGGAGAGCTTCGTTGCTACGGTTTCGAAGGCTTCGTCGGTGCTCATGCCGTCGAGGAAACGGGAATTGATCATCACGCCGTCGCCGTCATACGCGACATCGCCGACGGTGAAGCTCGCCGCATCGCCATCGGCAGGCATGACGACGGGAACGACCGGCAAGCCGTACTTGCGGGCGAAATCCAGATCGCGCTGGTCGCCGGACGGGCAGCCGAAGATGGCGCCCGTGCCATAGTCCATCAGCACGAAATTGGCGATGTAGACGGGCAGTTCCCAGGATGGGTCGAAGGGGTGGCGGACGCGGATGCCGGTGTCCATACCCTTCTTCTCGGCCGTCTCCAGGGCTGCCAGCGAGGTGCCAGCGCGACGGCATTCCTCACAGAAGGCCTCGATGGCCGGATCCTTGGCCGCCGCTTCCTTGGCGAGCGGATGGTCGGCCGAGATCGCCAGGAAGGAGGCGCCGAACAGCGTATCCGGACGGGTCGTGTAGACGGTGATTTCGCGATCGCTATTGGGAGCTGTTTCCGGCACAATTTCCCAGCGAACGCTCAAGCCCTCGGAGCGGCCGATCCAGTTCTTTTGCATCAGCCGCACTTTTTCCGGCCAATGATCCAGCGTATCCAGGGCATCCAGCAGTTCCTGGCTGAACTCGGTGATCTTGAAGAACCACTGCGTCAGCTCGCGCTGCTCGACGAGCGCGCCGGAACGCCAGCCGCGCCCGTCGATGACCTGCTCATTGGCGAGAACGGTGTTATCGACCGGGTCCCAGTTGACCTTGGACTTCTTGCGGTAGACCAGGCCCTTTTCCATCATGTCGATGAAGAGCATCTGCTGGCGATGATAATAATCGACATCGCAGGTCGCGAACTCGCGGCTCCAGTCCAGCGAGAGGCCCATGGCCTTCAGCTGGGTGCGCATCGAGGCGATGTTCTGGTAGGTCCATTCCTTCGGATGCACCTTGTTGTCGCGCGCTGCGTTTTCCGCCGGCATGCCGAAGGCGTCCCAGCCCATCGGATGCAGCACGTTATAGCCGCGGGCACGCTTGTAGCGCGCAACGACATCGCCCATGGCGTAGTTGCGCACATGGCCCATGTGGATGCGGCCTGACGGATAGGGAAACATTTCTAGAACGTAGTACTTCTCACGCGGATCGGCATTGTCTGTCACGAAGACCTTTTCTTCGTTCCATTTTTCCTGCCAGCGGGGCTCGGCGTCGCGCGGATTATAACGTTCGCTAGTCATCTGTTCTTGTATTCCGGAAAATCATGGGGATTAAGGCGTGACCTTCACCACGAAACCACCCAAGCGTCAAGTTTAGCAGGTGCAGCAAGTGCCTTATCTTGCAAAGCAAAGCCGGATTCGGGTGCATTCGCCCTTGGCAAAGCCTGCGAGCCTCATTACTGCAAAGTTTGAGAAGCAAGCCAAATATCGAGGCGAAAAGATGGAACTTCAAGAGCGCCTGAACGAAGTCCGTTCCCATATCGCAGCCGCCGAGCGTCAGGCCGGCCGAGCTCCCGGCTCGGTGCAGCTCGTTGCCGTTTCCAAGACGTTCGCTGCCGATCAGATCCGGCCCGCCATTTCGGCCGGCCAGCGCGTGTTCGGCGAAAACCGCGTGCAGGAAAGCCAGGGCAAGTGGCCGGAATTGAAGGCGGAGACGCCCGGGATCGAGCTGCATCTGATCGGGCCGCTGCAATCGAACAAGGCCGCAGATGCGGTGGCGCTGTTCGATGTCATCGAGACCATCGACCGGGAAAAGATCGCGCGCGCTGTCGCCGACGAGATGAAGCGGCAGGGCAAGACACTGAGGCTTTATGTGCAGGTCAACACCGGGCTAGAACCGCAAAAGGCCGGGCTCGCGCCCGATGATACCCTCGCTTTCGTCGAGCTGTGCCGCAAGGAGCTTCGGCTTTCGATCGAGGGCCTGATGTGCATTCCGCCGGCGGAGGAAAATCCGGGGCCGCATTTTGCCCTGCTGGCCAAGCTTGCCAAGCAGGCCGGTGTCGAAAAGCTCTCCATGGGCATGTCCAGCGACTACGAGATCGCCGTCGCTTTCGGCGCGACAAGCGTCCGGGTCGGCTCGGCGATTTTTGGGGCGCGGTAGTTCTGCCGAAAACAAAAGGTGCGGAAGGCCTTGGTGTGTGGAGCACAGGACTGGCTCGGATTGGAGATTTGACGGAATCCCTCGGTGCCTGGAGATGGCAATCATGGAATTGTCCTCTCAACGCCTGCTGGGAGACGACGTCTACAATGCTCTCCGACAAACAAAAAAAGCCCCGGTTTGGCCGGGGCTTTGCATTCTTATCCGCTATGCCGGATCTCAGAACTGATCGTCGTCCTCGTCGTCGCGGCTGGTCGACTTCAGCGACTTCAGCTTGGCGAAAACAGCGTCGGCGTCGATTTCCTTTTCCTTCTCTTCTTCGCGATCGTAGCTGAAGCCGAGCTTTTCGGTTTCCTGAGCCGGCTGCAGGGTTGCGCCGAGTTCGGCGGCGGTCGGCAGCGGACGGCCCTTTGATGCCTTTTCGACTTCCATGTCGAGGTCGATCTGGCTGCAGAGGCCGAGCGTGACCGGATCCATCGGCGTCAGGTTGGCCGAGTTCCAGTGCGTGCGGTCGCGAATCTGCTCGATGGTCGACTTGGTGGTGCCGACGAGGCGTGAAATCTGCGCATCCTTCAGTTCAGGATGATTGCGCACCAGCCAGAGGATAGCGTTCGGACGGTCCTGACGCTTGGAGACCGGCGTGTAACGCGGGCCGCGGCGCTTGGATTCCGGCACGCGAACCTTTGGCTCGGAAAGCTTCAGCTTATGGTTCGGGTTGGCTTCAGCACGGGCGATTTCATCGCGGGTCAGCTGGCCGGTCGAGATCGGGTCGAGGCCCTTGATGCCCTGCGCTGCTTCGCCATCGGCAATAGCCTTCACTTCGAGCGGATGCAGCTTGCAGAACTGCGCGATCTGGTCGAATGACAAGGCCGTATTGTCGACAAGCCAGATGGCGGTTGCCTTCGGCATGAGCAATTGTTGAGCCATGGATATAGTCCTTCTGTCAGTCCGCGCCGGTGTCGCGGTCCGGGGTGTAACACCACATTGTCCGGGAAATACGGCCCTATATAGCGATAGTGTCGCGGAATTGCAATTCTTTGCGCATGAAATGCACTTTGTCCAATTGCTGTCGTAGTTTGACCTGCTATTTATTGCGCGGAAAGAGCACTCGCGGTTACAAAATCGGCGTGCGAGGATTTGAGGAGGAAACAATGTCGGAGAAGATCCATCCCGTGACGAAACCGGTCAAGGCGCGCGCCCTGATCGACAAGGCGAAGTACCAGAAATGGTATGAGCAGAGCGTCGAGGATCCCGACAAGTTCTGGGGCAAGCACGGCAAGCGCATCGACTGGTTCAAGCCCTATACCAAGGTCAAGAATACGTCCTTTACCGGCAAGGTCTCGATCAAGTGGTTCGAGGATGGCGTCACCAACGTTTCCTATAATTGCATTGACCGGCATCTGAAGAAGCATGGCGATCGCGTCGCCTTCATCTGGGAAGGCGACAACCCCTATATCGACAAGAAGATCACTTATAACGAGCTCTACGAGCAGGTCTGCCGGCTGGCGAATGTGCTGAAGAAGCACGGCGTCAAGAAGGGCGACCGCGTCACCATCTACATGCCGATGATCCCGGAAGCCGCCTATGCGATGCTGGCCTGTGCCCGTATCGGCGCAGTGCATTCGGTCGTCTTCGGCGGCTTCTCGCCGGAAGCGCTCGCCGGCCGTATAGTCGATTGCGCCTCGACCGTCGTCATCACCTGCGATGAAGGTGTCCGCGGCGGCAAGTCCATCCCGCTGAAGGAAAACACCGATAAGGCCATTCAGATCGCCGCCAAGCAGAAGGTCGCGGTCAAGACCGTCATCGCCGTGCGGCGCACCGGCGGCAAGGTTGCTTGGGAGCCCGGCCGCGATGTCTGGTATCACGAGGAAACCGCCAAGGTGAAGGCGGAGTGCCCGCCGGCAAAGATGAAGGCGGAAGACCCGCTCTTCATCCTTTACACGTCAGGTTCCACGGGCAAGCCGAAGGGCGTGCTGCACACGACGGCCGGCTACCTCGTTTACGCGGCGATGACGCACGAATACACGTTCGACTATCATCCCGGCGATATCTATTGGTGCACGGCCGATGTCGGCTGGGTGACCGGCCATTCCTATATCGTCTACGGGCCGCTCGCCAATGCAGCGACCTCGCTGATGTTCGAAGGCGTGCCGAACCACCCGGATCAGGGCCGTTTCTGGGACGTCATCGACAAGCACGAGGTCAATATCTTCTATACTGCGCCGACGGCGATCCGCTCGCTGATGGGCGCCGGCGATCATTTCGTCAAGCGTGCCTCGCGCTCCAGCCTGCGCGTCCTTGGCACCGTCGGCGAGCCTATCAATCCCGAAGCCTGGGAATGGTATTACAAGGTGGTCGGCGACAGCCGCTGCCCGATCGTCGATACGTGGTGGCAGACGGAAACGGGCGGCCACATGATCACACCGCTTCCGGGCGCGACCGATCTGAAGGCCGGTTCGGCGACGCTGCCCTTCTTCGGCGTGCAGCCGCAGCTGGTCGACAATGAAGGCAACGTGCTGGAAGGGCCGGCCGACGGCAATCTCGTCATCGCCGACAGCTGGCCCGGCCAGATGCGCACCGTCTATGGCGACCATGAGCGCTTCATCCAGACCTATTTCTCCACCTACAAGGGCAAGTACTTCACGGGCGACGGCTGCCGTCGCGACGAGGACGGCTATTACTGGATCACCGGTCGCGTCGACGACGTGCTCAACGTCTCCGGTCACCGCCTCGGCACGGCAGAAGTGGAATCGGCGCTCGTATCCCACAAGCATGTCTCGGAGGCGGCCGTCGTCGGCTATCCGCACTCCATCAAGGGCCAGGGCATCTATTGCTACGTGACGCTGATGGTCGGGATGGAAGGCACTGAAGCGCTGCGACAGGAACTGATAAAGCATGTCCGCGCCGAAATCGGCCCGATCGCCTCACCGGACAAGATCCAGTTTACCCCTGGCCTGCCGAAAACACGCTCCGGCAAGATCATGCGCCGCATCCTGCGCAAGATCGCCGAAGA
Source organism: Martinezella dioscoreae (assembly GCF_009176305.1). GTDB lineage: Bacteria > Pseudomonadota > Alphaproteobacteria > Rhizobiales > Rhizobiaceae > Rhizobium > Rhizobium dioscoreae. The sequence goes on from NZ_BLAJ01000009.1 coordinate 83,618, forward strand.
TGATTTCGGCGCGCTTGGCGATACTTCGACGCTCGCCGATCCTGCTGTCGTCGACGATCTGATCGCTAACAGGCAGAACAAGGCGGATGCGGCGTAGGTTGAGCCAGGGGCACTGAGTCATTTGACATTAGGCGAGAGCTTGGCTCTCGCCTAAATCTTTCATCTTGCAGTGCTGAAAAAAGCAACTGCCATTTGAGCAACATAGTTGTGCACGTTTTCTCGCACCAAGCCAGCAACATCGGTAAAGACAGCTGGTGCGGCCTTCAGGCCTTGCGGCGTGGGTTCAGGCAAAAACGTATAATGGCCCACCCCGCCGCCCATGATTTCAAGGGAGCTCGAGCGCACATTCTCGTGGAGCCATGTGCAGCATTCGTGGGCCGGCGCTATGACATCCGCATCGCCGCCAACGACCTGAACTGGTGCTGTTATTTCCTCGAGACTTTCCTTGGAAAAGCCGAGAACCGACCGACCTGGCGCGATCGCCAAAGCGGCTTTTAATCGATCATCCCTAAAACTGTCCCGTCGTCGATTCCATGATTCCAGGAATATCTCATCTTGGAGAAGCGAGGGAATGTGATCCGCCAAATGAGGGAATTCTCTCGGTCCTCGTATCGGGCTCTTCTGAGGGTTATCCGGTTCGAACTGAGAGTACGCAACGCGCGCGCCGACGAGCAGCATCGCGGTATAGGCGCCGGCGGAGAAACCCGCGACGTAGGCATGCTTTTCGATAGCCCCGCCCAAAACCTCTCTCCAGTCATTGGCATCGAGCAAGGCGGTCAGATCGGCCGCCCGCTCCCAGAGACAGAGAAATCCCTCAGCTCTGTAAGGTTCTGAACCTGTGTGGCCGTGATGATCGATGCCCAGGGCCACAAAGCCGGCCTGCGCCAGGCGATGTCCGAGCCATTCCAGGCCAATGGCAAGGCCGCCCGATCCGTGAGACAGCAACACCAGGGAGCGCGGATCGGTGGATTTCTTCATCGGCGCGTTGGGCGCGACCGGCTTTTGCTTGAACCAGGACGGCGAGGGTGCGATTTCGACTGCATCATCATTGGCCGGATACCACGCGCACCAAGCCAAAGGGCGGTGGCCCGTCCGGCTCCAGTTTGCGCGTTTCCTATCAAGGGACAGACCTTGAGAGAAACCTACAGGCATTATTCTCTCATCGAATTACGGCTAACCTAAACTCAAAAATCGATCGCACGGCCGTTGATTTCCCAGTCGCCGAAGCGTGCGGGGTCGGCGCCGCCGCGGCCGCCGATTTCGGGGGGAAGTTCGGCCTGTGCTTGAGCTTCCTGCGCCTTGCGGCGCTCTTCTGCTTCGGCGAGGGCGCGCTTGGCCGCGGGTGAGAGCGGCTTGCGGGTGATTTCACCGGCTTCGGTGTCGAGTCTATTGTCGTTATCTGCGGTTTGCATGGTCTCGCGCGACCTCCGAAATATTGAAATGGAGGGAGGAATAGCCAAATCATAGTGCGTCCGGCCGCAAAGAAAAAGGTTCGGACTGCCGATCGTGTTGGAGACCCCTCGATGAATCTCATGCGTACTGCCATGCTGCTTGCCTTCATGACCGCGCTCTTCATGGGCGTCGGCTATCTGATCGGCGGCCAATCGGGCATGCTGATCGCATTGGTCGCCGCCGCCGGCATGAATTTCTTTTCCTACTGGAATTCCGACCGCATGGTGCTGTCCACCTATGGTGCGCAGGAGGTCGATGAGCGAAGCGCGCCGGAATTCTACCGCATCGTTCGCGATCTCGCCCGCAATGCCGGCCTGCCTATGCCGAAGGTTTATCTTTATGACAGCCCGCAGCCGAATGCTTTCGCGACGGGCCGTAATCCGGAAAATGCCGCTGTCGCTGCCTCCACCGGCCTGCTGCACGCGCTGACGCCGGAGGAGGTGGCCGGTGTGATGGCGCACGAGCTTGCCCACGTGCAGAACCGCGACACGCTGACGATGACGATCACAGCGACGCTTGCCGGTGCTATTTCCATGCTCGGCAATTTCGCTTTCTTCTTCGGCGGCCGCCGCGACAACAACAATCCGCTCGGCATGATCGGTGTCCTTGTCGCGATGATCGTTGCCCCCCTGGCCGCCATGCTGGTGCAGATGGCGATCAGCCGCACGCGCGAATATTCTGCCGACCGCCGCGGCGCGGAAATCTGCGGCAATCCGCTTTGGCTTGCCTCCGCGCTCGGCAAGATCGCCCGCGGCGCGGCGCATATTCCGAACGAAGAGGCTGAAGGCCATCCGGCGACGGCGCATATGTTCATCATCAATCCGCTCTCAGGCGAGCGCATGGACAATCTGTTTTCCACCCATCCGAACACGGAAAACCGCATCGCCGCGCTGCATGACATGGCCCGTTACGGTGGCGGCGGTGCTTCGCCGATGACACCGTCTTCTGGCCCATCTTCGGGCTTTGGCTCGACGGGACCGTCCTTCACTGCTAATCCGGGGCGCAAATCGCGCTCCGTGCCGAATACGGGTCGCGGTGGTTCGCAACCGCCGAAGGGTCCCTGGTCTTGAGTTCTGACACGAAAAACAAAGCTTCCGATAGAGATGGAAAACGATCGGGCAAGCGGCCTCAGCAATCGCGGCCGCTTGATTCGTTTCCACTCAAGCCCGGCCTTGCGGCCCGCGCGGCGGCGTCGAAGATCCTGGGGGCCGTGTTAGACCGCAAGACGCCGCTCGACGGCATGCTGGATGCCGAAGGCGGCAGCGCCGCCTATACGACACTTAGCGATAGCGACCGTGCGCTGGTACGCGCTATCTTGAACAGCGCGCTGCGCCACCTGCCGCGCATCGAGGCGGCGATCTCGTCGCTGCTCGATTCGCCGCTGCCGGAGGGCGCCCGTGCCCTGCATCATGTCCTCGTCGTTGGTGCGACCCAGATCCTCTATCTCGACGTGCCGGATCATTCCGCTGTCGATCTTGCAGTGGAGCAGGCCAATCGCGATCCCCGCAATCGCCGCTTCGCCAAGCTGGTCAACGCCATTCTCCGCCGCATCGGTCGCGAGAAGCAGGCAATCCTTGAGCGGGTTGCGAACGTGCCGGCCATGCCCGCCTGGTTCCTGTCCCGCCTGGAAGCGGCCTATGGCGCGCCAGCCGCGCGCAAAATTTCCGACACGCAGCTTGAGCCGGCCGCTATCGATCTCACCGTGAAATCCGATGCCGAGGGCTGGGCGAAGCGGTTGAACGGCGTGGTGCTGCCGACCGGCGGCGTGCGGCTTGCCGCCTTCGAAGGTTCCATTCCCTCTCTCGAAGGTTTCGATGAGGGTGAGTGGTGGGTTCAGGATGCTGCCGCCAGCATTCCAGCAAAACTTTTCGGTTCGCTGGCCGGCAAGCGGGTGGTGGATCTCTGCGCAGCACCTGGCGGCAAGACGGCGCAACTCATTCTCGCCGGCGCTAAGGTCACGGCTCTCGATCAATCCGCCAATCGCCTGAAGAGGCTGTCCGGCAATCTGGCACGGCTTGGCTTCGAAGCAGAAACCGTCGTTGCCGATATGAGCAAATATCAACCCGACGAACTTTTCGATGCGGCTCTTCTCGATGCCCCCTGCTCCTCCACGGGAACGACGCGCCGCCATCCGGACGTGCTGTGGACCAAGGGACCGGAGGATATCGCCAAGCTGGCCGCCCTGCAGGAACGCCTGCTTCGCCATGCCCTGACCTTGGTCAAGCCGGGCGGTGTGGTGGTCTTCTCCAATTGCTCGCTCGATCCCGAAGAGGGTGAGGATCTGGTTGCACGCCTGCTTGCCGATACTGGCAATGTCGAGCGCGTGCCGATCGCATCAGGCGATTGGCCGGGTCTGGAAACGGCGATTTCGCCGCTTGGAGCCTTCCGCACCACGCCGGACATGCTGCCGCTTTCCGATGGCGTCGCCTCCGGCCTCGACGGCTTCTTTGCCGTCGTGCTTCGCCGCACGCATTAGTCCCCACCTCGAATCGTTTTTACCGGCCGGTTAAAAAACCGGCAAACATGTCTTTAATTGGTATATCTGTAACCTCTTTTTAACCACGGGTAATGAGAGTAAGCAGAAGCAAATATGCAGATCTGCGGCAGGGTTTAGTGAGTTCATACATGCGGGAAGCATGGCGGCGGATGTCGCGCCGCGCGGCGTTGACGCGATTGCGTCTTACCCGCCACACGATGCGTGTGCCGGAGCGCCTGATCGTGGCACCGACCGATCTGCGCAGCGTCGATCCCTTTTTCGTCGAGGAGCTTCTGAACGGCCGCATTCTGCTCGCCGGGCGCGTTCTGGAAACACAAGGTGCATCGCCCTTCTCACTGGAGCTGCCGTCGCTTGCGTTTGCCGCCAGGCTGCATAATTTTCGCTGGCTGCGGCATTTACGGGCGGAAAAGAGCGATCAGGCCTCGGCCATGGCGCGATCGATCCTCACAGACTGGATTGCCGTCCACGGCCGCCGGCTGCATGGCCTTGCCTGGTCACCCGATATAGCGGCGCAGCGGCTGATCGCGCTTCTGTCGCATTCGCCCGTACTTTTGCAGGGCACGGATAGCGGTTTCTACCGCCGCTTCATGCGCATGCTCGTCTTCCATGTGCGCTTTCTGCGTCGGATCGTTGCGTCCTCGCCTGACGGCATCACCCGGTTCCGTGTGCGCATCGCGCTTGCCGTGGCCTCGGTCGCCATGCCGAGCAGTTCCCTCACGCTGAAACGGGCCGGTCAGGCGCTCGACCGGGAGATCGACCGGCAAATCCTGCAGGATGGCGGCCATATCTCCCGCAATCCGCGGGCGTCACTGGAATTGCTGCTCGATCTGCTGCCGCTGCGCCAGACCTATGTCAATCTCGGCCATGACGTACCGATCCGGCTCATCCCCGGCATCGACCGCATGTATCCGGCGCTGCGTTTCTTCCGCCATCAGGATGGCGATCTGGCGCTGTTCAACGGTGCGACCTCGACGCTTGCCAACGAGCTGATGTCGGTGCTGCGCTATGACGAGACGGCCGGCCAGACCTTCAAGGCACTACCGCACACGAAATATCATCGTTTGGCCGCCGGCTCGGCCGTCGTCATCGTTGATGCCGGCTCTGCTGGCTCCGTCGATCTCAGCCGCACGGCGCATGCCGGCTGTCTTTCCTTCGAGATGTCGTCTGGCAAGTCGCGCTTCATCATCAATTCCGGCGCGCCTGAATTTGCGGGTGACCGCTTCATGCAGGCGGCGCGGGCGACTGCGGCGCATTCGACCGTCACGCTCAACGACACCTCGTCCTGTCAGTTCTCCAAATCGAAATCGCTTGGGCCGATCATGGTCAGCGGCGTCAAGAAGGTCATCGTCGAGCGCGCCGAGACCGAAGACGGGCGAGACTATGTCCGTGCCGCGCATGACGGCTATCTCTCCGCCTTCGGCTACGTCCATGAGCGCGAGATCAGTCTGAATGCCAGCGGCACGATCGTCGCCGGCCGCGACCGGTTCTTCGTGCCGGAGGGCAAGAAGCATCAGCCGAAGGGTGAGGGCATTGCTTCTGCCCGTTTTCACATTCACCCCTCCATCAGCCTGCTGCAGACCGAGACGGATGCCGCGCTGCTGATCGCCCCGGATGGAGAGACCTGGATCTTCTCCTCCCCCGGTAACGAGGTGCTGGTCGCGGAAGATATCTTCTTTGCCGATCCCTCAGGCATGCGCTCCTCCGATCAGCTTGAGATTGTCTTCCGGATCACGGAAAAGCCGGAAATCCGCTGGTTTTTATCGCATCGGCCATAGGCTAAGCGCGTGAGCTATGCTAACGGGGCGGCATTATCCGTCCCGCACCCTTTTTTGCCGGACGCCACATCTCCCTATGCCAGACCGGAGAAAGCCCATGGCCGTCGTTTCCAAGAAAATTCCCGCTCCCGACAAGGTGAAGGTGAAAACCGCGCTTCTGTCCGTTTTCGACAAGACCGGCATCGTCGAGCTGGCGCGTGCGCTGAGCGAACAGGGCGTGCGCCTGCTGTCGACCGGCGGTACGCACAAGGCGATTGCTGCAGCCGGCCTTGCGGTGACCGACGTGTCGGAAGTGACGAATTTTCCTGAGATCATGGACGGCCGCGTCAAGACGCTGCATCCGAAGGTGCATGGCGGCCTGCTCGCCATTCGTGACGATGCCGAGCATCAGGCTGAAATGAAGGAGCACGGTATCGAAGGCATCGATCTTGCCGTCATCAATCTTTACCCCTTCGAGGACGTGCGCAAAGCCGGAGGCGATTATCCGACAACGGTGGAGAATATCGACATCGGCGGCCCGGCGATGATCCGAGCTTCGGCCAAAAATCACGCCTATGTGACGACGCTCACCGATCCCGCCGATTATGCCGAGCTGCTGGCTCAGCTTTCCGCCGATGCCGGCCAGACGACCTACGATTTCCGCAAGCGCATGGCCGCAAAGGCTTTTGCCCGCACCGCTGCTTACGACGCGATGATCTCTAACTGGTTTGCCGAAGCGCTGGATATCGCCACGCCGCGCCACCGCGTCATCGGCGGTGTTCTGCGCGAGGAGATGCGCTACGGCGAGAACCCCCACCAGAAGGCGGCTTTCTACCTAACTGGCGAAAACCGCCCCGGCGTCTCGACGGCAACGCTCATTCAGGGCAAGCAGCTGTCCTACAACAACATCAATGACACCGACGCGGCCTATGAGCTTGTCGCCGAGTTCCTGCCGGAAAAGGGGCCGGCCTGCGCGATCATCAAGCATGCCAATCCCTGCGGCGTTGCCACCGGCCCGAGCCTGGTGGAAGCCTATAAGCGCGCTCTCGCCTGCGATTCCACCTCCGCCTTCGGCGGCATCATTGCGCTGAACAGCCTGCTCGATGCCGAAACGGCCGAAGAGATCGTCAAGCTCTTCACAGAGGTCATCATCGCGCCCGAAGTGAGCGAGGAAGCTAAGGCGATCATCGCCCGCAAGCCGAATCTCCGCCTGCTCTCGGTTGGCGCCCTGCCCGATCCACGCGCCGCTGGCCTCACCGCAAAAACCGTCTCCGGCGGGCTGCTGGTTCAGAACCGCGACAACGCGCTGGTCGAGGACATGGAGCTCAAGGTCGTTACCAAGCGCGCGCCGACGGCGCAGGAGCTGGAAGACATGAAATTCGCCTTCCGTGTGGCCAAGCATGTGAAGTCGAACGCCGTCGTTTACGCCAAGGATGGCCAGACGGCCGGCATCGGCGCCGGACAGATGAGCCGCGTCGATTCCGCCCGGATTGCCGCCATCAAGGCCGAGGAAGCCGCCAAGGCCATGGGACTTGCAGAGCCGCTGACCCGCGGGTCTGCCGTTGCTTCCGAGGCTTTCCTGCCTTTCGCCGATGGCCTACTCTCGGCGATCGCTGCCGGCGCCACCGCCGTCATCCAGCCCGGCGGTTCGATGCGCGACCAGGAAGTGATCGACGCGGCCAACGAGCACAACGTCGCGATGGTCTTCACCGGCATTCGCCATTTCCGCCACTAAGTCGTGCGCTTGCTCCACCTCATCCTGAGCCCGTCGAAGGATGAGGGTGGCCACGTAGCTAACCATCCGCCCTCGTGGTTCGAGACGGCCCTTCGGGCCTCCTCACCATGAGGGCTAATCTCTCTCTGGATATCCACAACCGAAGTCAGAGATATCCCTACCTCGGCTTATCTGCCGGATAAGGCGTCGGCAACAGAAGCAGCAGGCCACCGGCGAGGAAGATGACAAGCGTCGCCATGCCAAGACGGGCAGAGCCGCTCCAATAGGTCACCAGTGAGAAAAACAAAGTCGCCATGAAGCTGGTGGCGCGGCCAGACAGCGCGTAGATGCCGAAATAGCGGCCGGCCTCGGAGAGGTTGACGCTGCGGGCGAGATAAGAGCGCGAGGAGGCCTGCACAGGCCCGAAGGCGATGCCGATCAAAAGGCCGTAGCCAATATAGGCCTTTTCCGCCGCCGTACCGAACAGACCACCGGCGCTGACGGTGGAGAGCGGCACGAGGCCGAAGAGCGTGAAACCAGGGCCGGTTGAGAGGATGCCGAAAGTGGCGACGAGCAGCAGCGTCAGACTAATGATAACGGTCGTCTTCGAGCCCAGCCAGCGATCGACATAGCCGGCGGCAAAGCAGCCGAAAATGGCGATGATGTTGAGGATGATGCCGTAGATGCCAATCTCGATCGTCGCCCAGCCGAACATGCCGGCCGCGAAGGTGCCGCCGAGGATCAGGAGCCCGTTGACGCCGTCCTGATAGATCATCCGGGCGACAAGAAAGAGGCTGATGCCGCGCCGGCGCCTCAGCTCGCCCAAGGTCGCCGATAGCTCGCGCAGGCCCGAGCGAACGGCGGCGCCCAAGGGCAAGCCGCGTGCGGCATCCGGCGTGAAGAGAAACATCGGCAGAATGAAGATGAAATACCAAACGGCCGAAATCGGCCCGGTGATACGTGCATCCTCGCCTAGCGTGGCGTCGAGGCCGAAGAGCGGGCTGAGGCCGAGAATGGTCTTGCCGGTCTGCGGATTGCCGGCGAGCAAGGCCACGACGGTGATCAGCACGATCATGCCGCCGAGATAGCCGAGCCCCCAGGCGGCGTTCGACAGCCTGCCGACATCATCCTTACCAACCAGCCGCGGCATCATGGAATCATTGAAGACGATCGAGAATTCGGCCGAGATCGACGCCAGGATCATGAAGATCACCGGATAGATGACCGGCGAGCCGGGGGCTGCGCCCCAGAGGCAAAAAAGGCTTGCGATCTTGATGACGGCGAAGAAGGCGATCCATGGCTTGCGGGCGCCAGATTGATCGGCGATCGAGCCGAGGACGGGGGAGAGGATGGCGATGATCACCGAGGAGATCGTCGCCATGTTGCTCCATGTCGTCTGGGCGGAGACGGGATCGGCCGTCAGCCGCGCGACGAAATAGGGGCCGAAGATGAAGGTGGTAACGACCGTGAAGAACGGCTGAGCCGCCCAGTCGAAGAACATCCAGCCCCAGATACCGCGTGCCGGCACTTTGGCCGGCACGTTATCGTCAACAATTTCGGTCGCCACCAGATCCAGCCCTCATTCCCTCATCCCGTGACGGGGACGAGGCGGACTGTCTCATCTTGCCCGGCCGTTCGCAAGATCGCTGAGCAGGCCGGCAGCGACGGTGATGCGGGCGAGGTTCGGATCGCCGCTTTCGCTGAGGCCGCCGAGCTCTTCGGCGATTCGATTGATGCGGATACGGTCTTCCGCATGCCATGCCTGAACCGGCTGCTTGTCCTTCGGATGGTTGGACAAAGCGGAGATGACAATGTCACGGCGGGCGCCAGCGATCTGGTCGAGGCTACGCGCCAGCGCCAGGCTCTCGTAGTGATCGCCGGTAACGATCCGGCTGCCGGCCAGCAGCAGGCGGCCGACGCGGAAGGTCTGCGATACGGTGAAGTAGCTTTCGGCCGCGCGGTTCAGCGTATCGCCGGTGCGTTCGGCGATCTGCATGATCTCAGGCACGAGGACAAGCGCATAGATCGTGGCGATCTCCGACGCGAGCTTCTCCGGCAGGCCGGCTGCCAGATATTCCGCTTCGCGGGCTGCGATCTCGGCCGCGAAATCTGCCGGGATATGGGTGAGGAAGACGGGTCTCAGCTTCTTCAGAGCTGCGCGAAGCCGGCTAACGGTTTCCTCGATTTCACCCTTGGCGGCCCCCGTCTTCAATAGCAGGCGCGTCAGCACGGTATAGACTTCGGTGATCTCGCCATAGACGCGGTTCTGCATCTGGCCGCCGACCTTACCGTCAAGTGCATCCGTCTCGTTCCAAAGCCGGTCGAGATCGAAGCCGTCGCGGGCAATGACGGCGGCCTTGACCACCTCGGCCGCCGACGCAGCCGTTGCATCCATCATGCTGACGGCAAAGCCCGGACCACCACGATTGATCGCTTCGTTGGCAAGCGCCGTGCCGATGATCTCGCGGCGCAGACGATGGCTTTCGATGTCCGTTGAATTCGAGCGTTGCATCTTTGCCGGGAAATAGCGGCTGAGCGTGGTGGCGAAATAGGGATCGTCAGGCAGGTCGCTGGCAACAAGCGCATCGAAGAGGACGATCTTGGCGTAGGAGAGCAGCACGCCGATTTCGGCGCGCGTCAGCGGCCGCCCATTGGCGTAACGCTCGGCAAACGTTTGATCGTCGGGCAGGGTTTCGACCTTGCGGTTGAGCTGCTTTGCCGCTTCCAGCACGCTCATGAAGCGGCTGAGTTCCAGGCCATTGCCGGTCCCCTTGCGCTCGGTCAGCGAGATCGCCAGCGATTGCAGATAGTTGTTGCGCAGGACGAGCGCTGCCACTTCGTCGGTCATGGAGGCGAGCAGCATATCGCGCTTGGGGCGTGTCAGGCGGCCGTCATGCATGGCGTTGGCAAGCGCTATCTTGATGTTGACCTCGACGTCGGAGGTGTTGACCCCGGCCGAATTGTCGATGGCGTCTGAGTTGCACCGGCCGCCCTTGAGGCCATAGGCGATGCGGCCTTTCTGCGTGACGCCGAGATTGGCGCCCTCGCCGATCACTTTGGCGCGGACTTCGTCCGCCGTGATGCGGATCGGATCGTTGGCGCGATCGCCAACTTCCGAATCGGTTTCGGACGGCGCCTTGACGTAGGTGCCGATGCCGCCGAACCAGAGCAGGTCGACGGGTGCCTTGAGGATCGCCGTCATGATCTCGAAGGGGGTTGCGACCGACTTGTCGATGCCGATGGCGGCGACGGCTTCCGGCGTCAGCGTGACCGATTTTGCCGATCGGGAAATAATCATCGCGCCCTTCGACAAGACAGACTTGTCGAAATCCTGCCAGCTCGAACGCGGCAGGTTGAAGAGCCGCTGCCGCTCGGCGAGCGTCTTGTCCATGTCCGGATCGGGATCGATGAAGATGTCGCGGTGGTCGAAGGCGGCGAGCAGGCGGATCTTCGGCGACAGGAGCATGCCGTTGCCGAAGACGTCGCCGGACATGTCGCCGACGCCGACGACGCTGAAGGGCGTCGTCTGGATATCGATGTCCATTTCGCGGAAATGCCGCTTCACGGTTTCCCAGGCACCGCGGGCCGTGATACCCATCTTCTTGTGGTCGTAGCCGGCCGAGCCGCCCGAAGCGAAGGCGTCGTCCAGCCAGAAACCTGCTTCCTGCGCCAATGCATTGGCAGTGTCGGAGAAGGTCGCCGTGCCTTTGTCGGCGGCAACGACGAAATAGGGGTCGTCACCGTCAAGCCGTACGGTGTCGGCAGGCGGGATGATATCGGCGCCAGAGATGTTGTCGGTGATCGACAGCAGCGTGCGGATATAGGTCTTGTAGGCTTCGCGGCCGGCGTTGAAGATCTCGTCGCGGCTGCCGCCGACCGGAAGCTTCTTCGGATAGAAGCCGCCTTTGGCGCCGACGGGGACGATAACGGCGTTCTTCACCTGCTGTGCCTTCACAAGGCCTAGAACTTCGGTGCGATAGTCTTCAGCGCGATCCGACCAGCGCAGGCCGCCGCGCGCCACCTTGCCGAAGCGCAAGTGTACGCCTTCCACTTCGACGCCGTAGACGAAGATTTCGCGGAAAGGGCGCGGTTCCGGCAGGCCGTCGAGCAGCTTGGGATCGAGCTTGAAGGCGAGCATGGCCTTCGGCGTGCCGTCCGCATTCTTCTGGAAATAGTTGGTGCGCAGCGTCGCGTCGATGGCGTTGACGTAGCGGCGCAGGATGCGGTCGTCGTCGAGGCTCGGTACGTCGGCAAGCTCGGCTTCGATGCTCGCGTGCAGCTCGGAGAGCTTCTTCGTGCGGTTCTTGTCGCTGAGCTTCGGGTCGAGCGTATCGTGGAACAATCGGAAGAGCGATGCGGCAATCCTAGGATATTTATCCAGCGTCGCAGAGATATAATCCTGCGAATAGGCGATGCCGGCCTGTCTGAGATAGCGGGAATAGGCGCGCAGCACATTGGTTTCGCGGGCGGAGAGATCGGCAGAGACGATCAGCCGGTTGAAGGCGTCGTTGTCGATCGTGCCGCCGAAGGCAGCAAGGAAGGCTTCTTCCAGGGCGGCGCCATGGCGGGCGAGATCGATCGTCAGGCCGCTGCGGGTTTCGAGCTCCATATCATGGAGCACGACATGGCCGGTCGAACCGTCCTTGGCCGTGACATAGATATCGAAGGTGCGCTCGCTGATAACGTTGAAACCGAGATTTTCGAGCAGCGGCACGCGGCGCGACAGCGCCAGGTTGCCGTCGCCGTGGAAGATCTTCAGCGAGAGAATGTCGCCTGCCTCGTCCTTGCGGATATAGAAGCCGATGCGGATCGGCTCAACACCGGCAGTGGCGATGATATCTGGCAGATCGGCAAAGGCGTCTTCCGGCGAGAAGGCTTCTTGAAAAGCCTGGCTGACGGAGATGCTCGGCGCCTTCGGGCCGGCCAGCATGGCGAAGCGTTCGTCCCAGCGGGCTGTGATGGCACGGATCGCCTCCTCCAGCTTGGCCTGCGGAACATGCGGCGTCTTGCCGGCGCTGCGACCAATGATGAAGTGCACGCGCGCCACGCCACCTTCCGGGAAAGCCGGGTAATAAGCGGAGACGCGGCCGTCATAGACCGACTTCAGGTAATTGCCGATCTTCTCGCGGACAACGGAATCATATTCCTCGCGCGGGACATAGACGATGACGGAGACGAAACGGTCGAAATGGTCGATGCGCGGCAATGCGCGAACGCGCGGCCGGTCGGTCAGGTCGTTGATCTGCTCGGCGAAGCTTGCCAGCAATGAGGTGTCGATCTGGAAGAGATCGTCGCGCGGATAGGATTCCAGCGTGTTTTCGAGCATTCGGCCGGAATGGCTTGTGGGATCGAAACCGAAATGATCCTTGACCTTCTGCACCTTCGAGCGCAGTAGCGGCACTTCTGCGGCAGCACTGGTATAGGCCGTGGAGGTGAAGAGGCCGACGATGCGCAGCTCGCCCGTCACGTTGCCATCCGTGTCGAAGCGCTTGACGCCGACATAATCCATATAGGCGCGGCGGTGGACGATCGAATTGACATTGGCCTTGGTGACGATCAGGAAATCCGGGCCGTCGAGGAAAGCGAGGATTTCCGGTGTCGTCGTGACGGCGTCCTTGCCCTGCCGAAGAACGCGGACATCCGGATTTGAGAGGATGCCGAGGCCGGTGCCGCGATCCCGCTCGACCTTCGCATCGGCGCCCTTGCCGGAATAGACATATTCACGCATGCCGAGGAAGGTGAAATTGCCGTCCCGTAGCCAGGCAAGGAAGGCGAGCGCTTCGTCGCGATCGTTCTTGCGGCGGCCGGCGGCCTCATAGGTTGATAGTTCCGATATCACGGTATCCAGGCGCGACAACATTGGCTTCCAGTCGGAAACGGCAAGATGCGTCTGATCGAGCACGGTCTGAAGCCGCTTGGTCAGATCGCTCGCCTGCGCTGTCGTCAGCGGCGAGAGATGAAGCTGGATATGGCTGACGCGACGGGCCGGGTCGCTCGGTTGATCGGCCGAATAAAGGCCCGGCTGCTTGCCCTTCTCGATGACTAGGATCGGATGCACCGCCATGTAGAGATCGCGATAGCTGCTGGTCACTTCACCCATGATCGATTCATAGAGGAAGGGCATGTTATGGTCGGTGATCGAGAGAATTGAAACGGCAATGCCACCGGGCTCGATGCCGGCGACCTGCTCTATGTTAACGCGGGGAACCGTGCCGCTCCAGGCTGCCAGTTCCCTAGCCGCATGGGTTGCGGCAAGGGCCAGCATTTCCGGGCTGTAAAGCTCCATGTCGTCATTGCTCGCCCGGCCGAATAGGATTTCGGGATCGAGATGCGCTTCACCCGTTGCCGCGGCAATTTTGCGTGCCGCTTCGATCTGTTTTTCCCGTTTCGGATTGGTCTTAGGCGCCATGGAATTCCTCCCGATCTTCGAATTTTGACGACAGTAGCAGAAGGTTTAGCGAAAAAACTGGCAAAAAGAATGCGAATTTGGTTGCTTTCGGACTGATTTTGGCCGGTTTCTTTAAAAATCTTGCCCAAACGCGCGATCTCGATGCAAAGCGGATATCATCGGTGTGACATTGGCGGAATCAACTCGTCAACAGAGGTTTTCATGACTCTGTGAAGTGCGGTTGACAGAGTGCCGCCAAAGGGATCATCAACGGCGCCATGGCAGTTTGAAGCCCTGAACTTGAAAGCTAGCATCATGTCGCAACTGTCCGCCGGCGCCGTTATCGTCATCTCCAGCCACGTCGTCCGAGGGTCCGTCGGCAATCGCGCCGCCGTTTTCGCGCTGGAGACGCTTGGCCATCCGGTGTGGGCGCTGCCGACGATCGTTCTGCCGTGGCATCCCGGTCATGGACGTTCGACGCGCTTGACCTTCAACGAGGCGGATTTCGACCATGCGATCGACGATCTCATCGCCGCACCTTGGCTTTCCGAGGTCAAGGCTGTTCTGTCGGGATATTTCGGCAATGCTGCGCAGGCGCGTTCCGTTGCAAGGCTGGTAAAGGCGCTGCGGGAGAAAAACCCGGATATTCTCTATGCCTGCGATCCCGTCATCGGCGATGCCGGCGGGCTCTATGTGCCGCAGGCGACGGCGGAAGCGATCCGCGACCACCTGATCCCGCTGGCATCGCTTGCAACGCCGAACCGCTATGAGCTTGCCTGGCTTGCGGGAGCGCCTCTCGAGGATAACAACGCCATCATGGAGGCGGCTCTTGCGCTTGGCCCGTCGCGCATGCTGGTGACGTCTGCCGTGCCGATGATGGCCGGCGGCATCGGCAATCTCTATCTGAGCGGCCGAAACGCCCTGCTTGCCGAGCATCGCAGCGTCGAAGGCGCGCCGAATGGACTGGGCGATCTCCTGTCTGCCGTGTTCCTGTCGCGCCTGCTTTCCGGCATAGATGAGGAGCGGGCATTACAGCTGACGACGGCCAGCGTCTTTGAAGTGCTGGCGCGCGCCGTCAAACGCGGCAGCAACGAGCTGACGCTTGCCGTCGATTCCGCAAGCCTGTCGACGCCAATGGCGATGGTGCAGCTGAGGCATCTCGTCCACCCGGCGCAGCGGAAGAAAAAGTAACGGCTGAAAGCGGCGGGAGCTTTTTGCAGCGCAGCAGTTGCCATCGGCCGAAGTGCATTGTAATCCAATATCATGCAAAGCTTTCCCGACACCCTTCTGAACGGTTATCGCAACTTCATGAGCGGGCGTTACGTCGATGAGCGCGAACGCTATCGCACTCTCGCCGAGCTTGGCCAAAGCCCATCGACCCTCGTGATAGCCTGTAGTGACTCCCGTTCGGCGCCGGAGATCATCTTCGACGCCGGACCGGGCGAACTCTTCGTCATCCGTAACGTCGCCAATATGGTACCGCCCTACGAGCCGGACAGCAATTTCCATGCGACTTCGGCAGCGCTGGAATTCGCCGTTCTGTCGCTCAAGGTTTCCGATATCGTCGTAATGGGCCATGGCCGCTGCGGCGGCATTCGCGCCGCACTTGATCCGAACGCGGAGCCGCTGTCGCCGGGCGATTTCATCGGCCGTTGGATGGCGCTGCTGAAGCCCGCGGCCGAACAGATCCAGAGCAATGACATCATGACGCAGACCGAGCGCCAGACCGCGCTGGAGCGCATTTCGATCCGCAATTCGCTCGACAATCTGCGCAGCTTTCCGGAAATCAAGGCACGTGAGGAGGAGGGCAAGCTCAATCTCCACGGCGCATGGTTCGATATTTCGACAGGCGAGCTGTGGGTCATGGATCCGGCCACGCGCGATTTCATCCGCCCTGAGATTTAAGAGGCCTGAGGTTTAGGAGTCAGGCGCCTGGCAGGACGGCAGGTGGATCAAACGAAAAAGGCGCCGCAGACCATCTGGTCGCAGCGCCTTTTTTGATTCACGAGATCAGGCTTACTTGCCGTCGATCTGCTGGCCGATATAGGCAATCGCCTGCTGATAGACCTTCGCGTCGTTCCAGCCAGCAATGGCGGAGAAATTCGGCTCGCCGGGCTGGTAACCGGCACCCGGCTGCCAACCATGGCCGCGCAGGAAGTTGGCGGTCGAGGCCAGTGCATCCGCGCGCGAGCCGACAAGATCGACCCTGCCATCGCCATCTTCGTCGACGCCGAAGGCGACTACGTTTTTCGGCATGAACTGCGTCTGGCCGATTTCGCCATGAGCCGCGCCGCGTGCTGACGGGCTGAGATAACCTTCGCCGACGAGCTTCAGGGCCGCGTAGAGTTGCTCGGTAAAGAACGCGGAACGACGGCAATCATAAGCAAGCGTCGAGACGGCCGAAAGCGTATGCTGGTCGCCCATATAGCTGCCAAAGCCGGTTTCCATGCCCCAGATGGCAATGATCGGGCCTGGGGGAACGCCGAAGCGCTTCTGGATCTTGGCGAAGAGGGCCGCATTGGCCTGCTTCATGCTCTTGCCGCGATTGATGATCGTCTGGCCGCCGCGCTTCTTCATGAATTCCTCGAAGGAAAGCTTGAAGCTCTTCTGGCCGCGGTCGGCGCGGATGGTGGGCTGGTTGTAATGAACGTTGGCGAAGGCCCTGTCGAGGGTAGAAGGGCTAACACCCTGTCCCTGCGCTTCCCGTTTGAATTCCTGCACCCAATTCTCGAATCCGGCGGAAGTGTTGCCGCAAGATGCGGCGTTTGCCGCAAGCGGCATTCCCAGCAGCAATCCGCCCGCCACGAGAGCTGCCATTCCAGATTTTGTGAAGCGCATTCAGTGTCCCCGAAATCTTACCGCGGTGCGAACGCGGTAACCGTTTTCAATGGCGCGTAAACCCTTGAAAGCCAGGGGATCACGCGCGTTTAGTCGCCACCGGACCATGCCAGCATCCGACCATCATGTCATCATGTTTTAGCGAGTGATGTTTTCGTTTCATGTGAAACATCGCCGCCAAAATCATTCAGAAAAGCCCCGCCTTTCATCCGAAATGGCGGGGCTTCCGTTCTAACCTGCTTACCCAAAGAGGGTTGATAAACCGTAAATTGGTTTACAGATCCTTATGCAGCCTGCTTGCGCGGCTTGATCAGGCCGCGATTGACGAGCAATTCGGCGATCTGAATGGCATTGAGCGCGGCACCCTTGCGCAGGTTGTCGGAGACAACCCAGAGGTTGAGGCCGTTCTCGACGGTCGCGTCTTCACGGATGCGAGAAATATAGGTCGCATCTTCGCCGGCGGATTCGTAAGGCGTGATATAACCGCCGTTTTCGCGCTTGTCGATGACGAGGCAGCCGGGCGCTTCACGCAGGATATCGCGAGCCTGATCGGCGGTGATCTCGTTTTCGAACTCGATGTTGACTGATTCCGAATGGCCGATGAAAACGGGCACACGGACAGCCGTGCAGGTGACCTTGATCTTTGGGTCGAGCATCTTCTTGGTCTCGGCCAGCACCTTCCATTCTTCCTTGGTGTAGCCATCTTCCATGAAGACATCGATATGCGGGATGACGTTGAAGGCGATGCGCTTGGTGAACTTCTTTGCCTCGATCGGATCGGCGACGAAGACGGCGCGGGTCTGGTTGAACAGCTCGTCCATGCCGTCCTTGCCGGCGCCGGAGACCGACTGGTAGGTCGAGACGACGACGCGCTTGATCTTGGCGAAGTCATGAAGCGGCTTCAGGGCGACGACGAGCTGCGCGGTCGAGCAATTCGGGTTGGCGATGATGTTGCGCTTGGTGAACTGCGTGACGGCATCCGGGTTCACTTCCGGCACGATCAGCGGCACGTCGGCGTCATAACGCCACGCGGAAGAGTTGTCGATGACGACGCAGCCCTGGGCGCCGATCTTCGGCGAGAACTTCTTCGAAACGTCGCCGCCGGCCGACATCAGGCAGATGTCGGTGTCGGAGAAATCGTAGTTCTCCAGGTTGGAAACCCTCAGCGTCCGGTCGCCAAAGGAAACTTCGGTTCCCTGCGAGCGGGCCGATGCGAGTGCCACGACCTCATCGGCCGGGAAGCCGCGTTCGGCCAGGATATTGAGCATTTCGCGGCCGACATTCCCGGTCGCGCCCGCTACTGCAACTTTGAAACCCATTTCTCAAGCTCTCTTTCTCTTCTCTCCTCTTTGGCGAGGGGGGAACCGCAGCCATAACGACCGGTTCCTGTCCCCGGCCGAGCCGGGGAGAGAGCGGCAGGCCAGAGACGTCAGACGGTTTTCGTCGTCGTTTTGGCCTTGGTTTTGGAAGAAACCGGAAAATAGACATCCCGCCCGGCACATTGCGCCAGGTGACTGAAGCTATCGAGCTGTTCGAAGCGAACCATGGAAGTCTTCCTTTTCCGTCGCCGGTTCTAAGATGTTTTCCACAGGAGTCAAGGATTTCCTCGCTTGTATCGGTGCGGAAGCGAGGAAATCGGAGGCGTCGAAACCAGCCTTCAACTTATCAAATTGGAAGGCGTGCCGTTTCGGTGTCAGCGGTTGGACTTGCGCGTGGTTTCAAACAGGAACCAAGTGCGGCGCTCGGTCTCGTCTATCCAGTTTTCCAGAAGGCTGGCCGTGGCGACATCGCCATATTCGTCGCAAACGTCGTGGACGGCGCGCATTTCGGCGGAGAGCTTGAGGTTATCGTCAGCCAGTTCGGCGAGCATGTCCTGCGGATCGACATATTCGGCGTCGTTGTCGGGAATGCGCTGCAGCTTGGCGATCTGGCCGATCGAGTGGAGGGTCGTTCCGCCGATCTTCCGGCAACGCTCGGCCATAGGATCGGTCATGGCGAAAATCTGATCGCCGTGCTCGTCGAGAAGCAGGTGATAATCACGGAAATGCGGGCCACTCATGTGCCAGTGAAAATTCTTAGTCTTCAAATAGAGAGCAAAGACATCCGCCAGCAGCGCGGTCAGAGCCGCGGAAACATCGCGCGTCGCTTCTTCGCTGAGATTGGTGCGAGTGCCCAATTTCGATTTGGTATTGGCAGTATTCATAAAGACGTCCTCCATTTGTTGTTCACGACAGCGATCGTCGGCGGATCTTAGGGGAGTTCGATGACATCAGCTGCTGCGTGGGATCGCATTGAAGACAGGATCATTTTAAATCTCACAGCCGAGCTGTCGCTTCGCGGCACGATCAACTGCGATGCTAAGCGGAAAACCCGAACGTCTTTACTAAATAGGAAAATGAGGTGGTTTGGCAATTGCTTGCTAATGTATTGGCCAGGCGCGCGGTTGTGTCGCGCCCGGCAAACTGCCTCCTCTCGGAAGGCAGCACCGCGAATAGCGGCTACTTCAGACCGCCACCGACATAGAGGGTTTCGCCGGTCACCCACGCGGCATCCTGCGAAGCGAGGAAGACGGCGACCGGAGCGATATCGGTCGGCTGGCCGAGACGGCCGAGGGGCGTCTGGGAGACGAGATGCTTCTCGAAGTCGCTGCCGATGACGCCTGCCGCAACGACACCCTCTGTTTCAACGCCGCCCGGCGCCAGGTTGTTGACCCGGATATTCCGCGGCCCGAGCTCTTTGGCGAGGATCTTGGTAATGGAATCGACCGCGGCCTTGGTTGCCGTATAGACGGAGGCAGTCGGCAAGTTCATGCTGACGGCGTTGGAGCCGATGTTGATCACATTTCCACCTTCCGGGCCGAAATACCTGACGGCTTCCCGCGTGGTCAGCAGCGTGCCCAGCACGTTGATATTGAATTCACGGTGGAATTCTTCCTCGGTGAATTCCTCGATGGTCGCGAATTGGTAGACGCCGGCATTGTTGACGAGGATATCGACGCGGCCAAATGCCTGTTTCGTTTCGGCGAAGAGGCGTTTGACGTCTTCGGCTTTGGAAACGTCGCCGTGCACGGCGAGCGCCTTGCCGCCCTTGGCGGTGATTTCGGCTACTACCCTGTCGGCGCCTTCGCGGCTCGATGCGTAATTGACGACAACGGCCGCGCCCGCTTCGCCCATTGCCTTGGCGATGCCGGCGCCGATGCCCTTGGATGCTCCAGTCACGATCGCGACCTTGCCTGCCAGTTTGCTCATGTCACTTTCCTTCGAAAAACTTAGACAATTTTACAATCATCGAATCATTTGGCGCATGCGACCCGAAAACCGATCGCACCGTCACTTTGATATTTAGATAATCATCTAATTGATACAAGAGCCACGAGAAGAAATGCTGATGGCGTGTAAGGAATTGTCAGATCTTGGAAAGTTCCGCCATATAAGCGTTCAGAGTGTCGCGACGTAACACGAGATTGGCGAATTTACCTTCGCGCTGGATCTCGATGAGCCCGGCATTCTCGAGTTCCTTGATGTGATGGGACATTGTCGCGGCGCTGACGGCGTGGCACTCGTTTAGGAGGCTGCAGGGCATGGGCTCGCTCCGTGTGCCGATCTCCTTCAAGATCTGCACACGTCGCGGTTCGGCAAGTGCCCGGGAGATCAATCCCATCTGCCTTTCGCTTAAACGTATTGGCCCGGCATCCATGGTGTTCATCGCAAACGAAATCGGGTTGACCGTCTTCGGTCATCCCTATTCTGCCAGATATATGAATGTGCGAGGGCCTTGGCAACCTTTGCGCAGCAGCCGTGATCGGCTCAGGAATCGGCCTGTCGCGTCTTGCCGCTTTTGAATAGTGGCAAGCGCGGCGTCGGCCAGCCGGCGGCGTTGATGCGAAAAAGCAAGCCGTAGCGGGAATAGATGATCGCCGTTACGAAGGAAAACCAGCCGCCGAGCGCCAGACCGGCCACCACGTCGCTCGGATAATGGGCGCCGACCATGACGCGGGTGATCGCAAGCCATAAGGCGCAGGCGGCGAAGATATAGCGATAGCGAGGAAACAGGAAGGCAAGCGCCACAAATAGAGCGCCGATAGTGGTCGCATGGCCGGAGGGGAAGCTTTCGAAGCTGGCGCGGCCATTGAAGGGCGAAAAGCCGAAGGGTCCCCAATCGGCAAAATGCGTGGGGCGGGCGCGTCCAATGGTGCGCTTCAGCAAATTGGCGAGGATACCGGAAAGCGCCACGGTCGTCAGGAGATAGCCGCCGATCTGGCAGATGCGCAGTGCCTGGCAGCGACAGCGCTGCGAATACAGCAGCCTGCTGCCAGCCCAACCTTCGAAAAACAGGAAGGCACTGATGAGAAGGATCCATCCGGAATCGCCGAAATCCGTCAACATTCCGCCGACGAAGCGAAGGCAGGGTGACAGGCTTTTAAGGGTGGCGCCGACAGGCCAATCGAACAGGAGAGCCGAGAGAAGGACGATATTGGCGGTCAGAAAAAGGCATATTTTCCAATGGGATGGTGCAAAAGCAGCATCACTTCGCCGCCAACGCCTGTCGAGAGACGTCAAGATCGCCTGCATAATCAGTGCCTATGTCGATTTCCAATCGGTCCGATTGATAGCAGGTTGTTGTTACAGTTTTTTAGAAAATCAGGACGGAGCGTCGCGGCGATCTCGAGCTGAGACGCGCCTATCCCGTTCACAAGAAAAAACCCCGTTCTTCGCGGAACGGGGTTTCGTGTTTCACGTGAAATATACCAGGCGATCTACCTGGCTTACGCCGAAAGGGCCTTGAATTCGGCGAGGATGGCGTCGCCCATTTCTGTCGTGCCGACCTGACGGCTGCCAGGTGACATGATGTCGCCGGTGCGGATGCCGCTGTCGAGCACGTTGGCAATCGCCTTTTCCAGCGCATCGGCTTCAGCGACGAGGCCGAAGGAGTAACGCAAGCACATGGCGAAGGAAGCGATCATGGCGATCGGGTTGGCAATGCCCTTGCCGGCGATATCGGGCGCGGAGCCGTGTACTGGCTCGTAGAGCGCCTTGCGCTTGCCGGTCTTGGCATCGGGCGCGCCGAGCGAAGCGGATGGCAGCATGCCGAGCGAGCCGGTGAGCATGGCGGCGACGTCGGACAGCATGTCGCCGAACAGGTTGTCCGTCACGATGACGTCGAACTGCTTCGGCTGGCGAACGAGCTGCATGCCGCCGGCGTCCGCGAGCATGTGCTCGAGCTGCACGTCGGCATATTTTTCCTTATGCGTCGCGGTGACGACCTGGTTCCAGAGCACGCCCGACTTCATGACGTTGCGCTTTTCCATCGAGCAGACGCGGTTGTTGCGGGTACGCGCCAGTTCGAAGGCAACGCCGGCAATACGCTCGATCTCGTAGGTGTCGTAGACCTGGGTGTCGATGCCGCGCTTCTGGCCGTTGCCGAGGTCGATGATCTCCTTCGGCTCGCCGAAATAGACGCCGCCGGTGAGCTCGCGCACGATCAGGATGTCGAGACCCTCGACCAGTTCCGGCTTCAGTGACGAGGCCGATGCCAGCGCCGGGTAGCAGATGGCCGGGCGCAGGTTGGCGAAGAGCTGCAGATCCTTGCGCAGGCGCAGCAGGCCGGCTTCAGGACGCACTTCGTAGGGAACGCTATCCCACTTCGGGCCGCCTACGGCGCCGAAGAGCACGGCGTCGGCGGCAAGCGCTTTCTGCATGTCCTCTTCGGAGATGGCAGCGCCATGCGCATCATATGCGCTGCCGCCGACAAGGCCTTCATCCGTGACGAAGCCGGCATTCTTTGCCTCGTTCATATAGGCGATGATTTTGCGAACTTCGCCCATGGCCTCGGGGCCAATGCCATCGCCCGGCAGGAGGAAAAGATTGCGAACTGTCATGGGAAAGCCTCCGCGAAAGAAAAAGTTGCGGGGTTTTTAGACCTGCAAATGCGGCTTTTCAAGCGAGGAAGGGGTCGAAACGGTACGGTTTTCGGGCTTTTGAGACCAGTCACCCGCCCTTGGACCACGAGGGCGGGTGGCTCGCGTTGCTTATCCTTACTCAGCCAGCCCGAGCGAGGCGAGGTAGGCGGCCGATGCCGGGATCTTCGACTTGTCCTTGATTTCGATGATCAGGCGCGGATTGCTGTTAAGCTTGGCAATAGCGGCAAAGACGGCGCGCCAGTGGATGTTGCCTTCGCCGAGGCTCCAGTGGCGATCGGCATAGCCATCCGCATCCTGCAGGTGGACATGTTGCAGGCGATTGCCGGCGGCGTGGACGTAGTAGTCGACCGGCGGAGCGCCGGTATAGCCGTGGGCGTAATGGGCATGACCGGTGTCGATGGAAACGGCGACGGCGGGCGAATTGAAGCTGTCGGCGAGGCCGACGCGGATATGGGGATCCTTGTCCTCGATGTTCTCGATGACCATGGTGAGCCCGATGTCTTCGGCGCGCTTGACGGCCTCTTTCAGCGTCAGATGCGTATATTCGATGATCTTCTCGCGCTCGCCCTTGTTGTTATCGAGGTTGTTGTAGGACCACGACGTATAGGGGCTATGGATGACCATTTGCGTGGCGCCGATATTGGCACAGACGTCGAGTGCCTGCAGCAGGCGCTTTGTGACGACGCCGCGGACGTCCGGGTCCTGTGAGGCGATGACAAAGCCCCAGAACGGGCCGTGGATGCCGAGGCGGCCCTGATGGCCGTCAAGCAGCTTGCGGGCGCGGTCGGCCAGCGGAGCCCAGTCGCCGTTGAGGATTTCGGCTTCAACGAAGCTCTGCAGCTCCAGGTCACGCGGCTTTTCGAGCAACCAGTTACGATGGATTTCGACGTCGTCGAGCGTCATGGCGGCGCCAACAATGGGAAGGGAGGTCATGGAGAGGCTCCATTTGCGTGGAGAAGATTTAAGGGCGGGAGAAGAGGCCCGAAGGTCTCGGCACGCCTGTATGAACCCCCTTCTTGTCGATCATATTACAACGGTTGGGAAAGATGGTGTCCCGTTTCCGGGATTTGCGTTTTCCGCTCCCTGAGGTGCCGCAGCCGCGGATAGTTCCCTCTCTCTGCAGGCGGCGGGCGTTTTGGCATGAAAAAAGCCGGGCACAAGGCCCGGCTTCGAAACGCGAAATAGTGATGAAATCGATCAGGCGGCCCAAGGGCGCGATGCGGCGTTCGACTTTTCGAAATTGTCGATCGCGGAGGATTTTTCCAGCGTTAGGCCGATATCATCAAGGCCGTTCAGCAGGCAGTGACGCTTGAACTCGTCAAGTTCGAACTTCAGTGAGCCGCCATCCGGGCCGGTGATTTCGAGGTTTTCCAGATCGATCGTCAGAATGGCGTTGGAGCCGCGCGAGGCGTCGTCCATCAGCTTGTCGAGATCTTCCTGGCTGACCTTGATCGGCAGGATGCCGTTCTTGAAGCAGTTGTTGTAGAAGATGTCGGCGAAGCTGGTCGAGATGACGCAGCGGATGCCGAAATCGAGCAGTGCCCAGGGGGCATGCTCGCGCGACGAGCCGCAGCCAAAATTGTCGCCGGCAACGAGAATCTTGGCGTTCTGATAGGCCGGCTTGTTCAGCACGAAATCCGGGTTCGGAGAACCGTCTTCATTGTAGCGGGCTTCAGCGAAAAGGCCCTTGCCAAGACCCGTGCGCTTGATGGTCTTCAGATAATCCTTCGGGATGATCATGTCGGTATCGACATTGACGACCGGGAGGGGTGCTGCGACACCGGTCAACTTCACGAACTTGTCCATGGGGGTCCTGCCTTCATTCTCGTCTAAGCACGAATTATCCTGCCAATAGAGCAAATCCGGCCCGAAATGAAGGAGAATCTTGGAAATGCTCTCAAACGCGGCCCTTTGCACGCTTTGCCCTTCAGCACGTGGCCTGAATTGGACACATGATCAAGGGATTCGGCAATAGGCCGCCCTGCCCTGTTTCAATCTCAGAGATCGATGATGGTGCCGCGACCGTCGTTCCAGATGCGCATTTCGCGCTGGCCGTTCGTCTTCGCCTTGGCGCGCACCGGTGCCGGCTTCATGCGCAGCGAGATCGCGCGGGCCGCCATTAGCACGGTCAGTATAGCACCGACAGCAAGCGTGACCGAAACGGTCAGCAGCGCCATGGCCGCAAACACGGTGATACCGGCAAGCGCGATGAACAGGGAACGGATATTCTGCATGGTCGAGACCTCTCTACACCAAGCAATGTGGTCTTCATCTCTGCCATCTGCAAGAGGAGCATGGCTTTTTGTTGACTTGCTTGTCGATTAAAAGCGCGGCAAAACGGCACAATGAGCCAATCCGAGAGCCAAACCTCCCCTTCCCGCCCTGCCCGTCTGCGCCGCTCCGTCTTGAGCGTTCCCGCCATCAACCGTCGTGCCCTGGACAAGCTTTCGAGCCTGGATTGCGATGCCGTCATCTTCGATCTCGAGGATTCCGTTTCGCCGGAGAAAAAGGCCGAGGCGCGGGAAAATCTGCGGGCCTTCTTTGCCGCCTCCCCGCTTCCCGGCAAGGAGCGGATCATCCGCATCAATGCGCGTTCCTCGAACTTCGGTGCTGAGGATATGGCGCTGGTCGTGGAGCTGGAGCCGGATGCGGTGCTGCTGCCGAAGGTGGGTGAGCCGCAGGATGTGACTGGTGTCAGTGACCGGCTTGCGGAAGCCGATGCGCCGGAAGACTTGCGCATCTGGGCGATGATCGAGACGCCGCGCGGCATCCTGAATGCGGCGGCGATCGCCGAGGCTGGCCGCACGGCCGGCAGCCGGCTCGATTGTTTCGTCGTCGGCCTTAACGATCTCAGGAAGGAAACGGGCGTCCTGACGCAGCCCGGCCGTCCCTATCTCGTGCCCTGGCTGATGCAAGTGATATTGGCCGTCAGCGCTTACGGCCTCGAGGCCATCGACAGCGTCTTCAACGATTTCAAGGATACCGAAGAATTCGAGGCAGAATGCAGCCAGGGGGTTGCCATGGGCTTTGCCGGCAAGATGCTGATTCATCCGAGCCAGATCGAAGCCGCCAACCGGCATTTTGGCCCTGACAAGGCCGCTGTTGCCGAGGCGGAATCCATCATCGCCGCCTTCGCCGCACCGGATGCCGCCACTCTCAATGTCGTGAACCTCGGCGGGCGGATGGTGGAGCGGCTGCATCTTGTCCAGGCAGAGAGACTCGTCCATAAAGCTCGCCTGATCGAGCAGCGCTCTTCGGGCGCCGCCGGAACGCCCCGTAGCGATGTCTGATTGCTAAATACAAGAAAGATGCCTTGATGAAACTCTACCGCTTTCTCACCGGCCCCGATGACGCATCCTTCTGCCACAAGGTAAGCGCGGCGCTGAACAAGGGCTGGGAGTTATACGGCTCGCCGACCTATGGCTTCAATTCAGCAAGCGGGCGGATGGAATGCGGTCAGGCTGTCGTCAAGGACGTGGCCGGCAAGGATTACGATCCGGATATGAAGCTTTCCGAGCAGTAAGCACCGGCTGAAATTCTCATTCTTCCCGATCGTCTTGCGGCCGGGACCGATATCAGCGATCCGTCGCTTCCTCGGCGCTCGCCTCGATGCGCTCCATGTCCTCGTCGCTCAGGCCGAAATGGTGGCCGATCTCATGGATCAGGACATGGGTGATGATGTCGCCGAGGGTTTCTTCGTTCTCAGCCCAGTAATCGATGATCGGCCGGCGATAGAGGCGGATCTTGTTGGGCATGTCCCCCGTCTGGGCGGTGAAGCGCTCCGAGATGCCGCGGCCTTCGAAGAGGCCGAGCAGGTCGAAGGGCGTTTCCAGCGCCATGTCCTCGAATACCTCGTCATCCGGGAAATCTTCGATGAGGATGACGAGATCACCGGTGAGCGAACGGAATTCGTCTGGCAGGTGGCTGTAAGCCTCCATTGCCAGGGATTCGAATGTACTGATGGAGGGCGAGTGGCGATCCCGCCAATCTTCGCTCTGGTCGACGCGAGCCATGAATATTCCTTCCTTGGCTGGTCATATAGAGACTTTACGCCGCTTTTACGAGTGTAGATTGCGGCAGAGGAATATTTTCTCATGAAATGGTGTTGACTCTTTCTGCAAGCTCTGGAATCCATAAGAACATAACAGGAACATTATCGATCTGGAGTGAACGTCATGGCCGAGGCTGCCGTGGCGCGGGAAACGCTTTTCGCCCTGCGTGAAACCATTGCCCGACTGGAAGGCAGGCCGATCCCGGCACTGGCGGCTGCGGCGCATGAAACGCTGGCAGACAAGCCGGCGAGGCAGATGGCGGGTATTGCGAAATCCCTGCATATCCAGCCTATGCGTGAACAATCGCTCCTTCCGATCGGTGTCGACGAGCTCGATGCGGCGCTGCAAGGCGGTTTGCCGCTCGATGCGCTGACGGAAATCCGCTCGCTCGGCCTCCGCGATGCCGGTGTGGCCAGTGGTTTTGCCCTGGCGCTTGCCGCGCGGCTGCATGCGCAAGCTTCGGATACGGTCCCGGCCAAGTCTCCGGTTCTGTGGATCGGCGATACGGTCGCGACGATGGAGGCTGGCCTGCCCTATGCCATCGGCATCAGCGATTTTGGGCTGGAGCCTCAGGCTTTTCTGCAGGCGTCGCCCCGCAAGCTGGACGATGCGCTCTGGGTGGCGGAGGCGGCGCTTGGCAGTGCTGCCTTTGCCGCCATCATACTGGAAGTACGCGGCAATCCCGCCCGTTTCGGCCTGACCGAAAGCCGGCGGTTGGCGCTGAGGGCCAAGGCGGCGGGGCGGCCCTTGTTTCTATTGCGACAGGGAGGCGAGGAGGAAGCAAGCAGCGCCCTCTTCCGCTTTTCCGTCGAACCCGCGCCGGCGCAGGCGCGGCCCCTGCCGGACGGATCGGTGCTTGGCGGCAGCATCGGTCATCCGGCCTTTCGTCTGACCTTGGAAAAGAGCCGAAACCCGGCACCCCTTTCCATAACCCTGGAGTGGAATGCCCATGACCGCCGCTTTGCCCCTGTCTCCGATGTTCAGCACCCTGCCTTTCCCGGCGAACACGCAGCGCATTCTGGCGCTGACCTTTCCGCATCTGCCGACCGACCGGATCGCGCGCAAGCGCTGGGGTCTGTCCTGGCGTTCGACAGGCAGGCTTGAAGCGCCGCCGCTCGCCTGTGCCGGCAAGCTCAACAATGCCATGCGGCTGACCGCGCTCAACGAACGGGCTGAAATGATCGGCTTGAAACAGGGGCAGGGCGTGGCCGAGGCAAAGGCGATCTGTCCCGATCTCGATGTCGTCGAGGAGGATCCGGCGGCGGATCGCAAGCTTCTGGAAGCGATCGCCGACTGGTGTGACCGTTATACGCCGCTGGTGGCGATCGACGGCAAGGACGGGCTGTTTCTCGACATTACCGGCTGCGCCCATCTCTTCGGCGGTGAAGAGGCGCTGCTCGAGGATGTCTTGATCCGGATTTCCCGGCTGGGCTTCGATGTGCGCGGCGCCATTTCCTCCGCACCCGGCCTCTCCTGGGCCGTTGCCCGCTTTGACGAGAGCCGTATCGTTCCGCCGGAGGCCATGGAAGAGGCATTGGCATCGCTGCCGGTCGCATGTCTTCGGCTTGGCGAGGAGACTATTGCAGCCTTGCAGAAGATGGGCCTGAAGCAGGTGGGCGATCTTCTGGCCGCACCACGAGCGCCCCTTGCCCGCCGGTTCGGCGCGCAGCTGCTGCTGCGGCTCGATCAGGCCGTCGGTCTGGTCGAAGAGCCGATCTCGCCGCGCCGCCCGGTCGCGCAATTGTCGGCCGAGCGCCGGCTGGCCGAGCCGGTGCAGGCCGAAGAGGATATTCTTCAGCTTGCCCGCCAGCTTGCCGAAAGCCTGAAGCCGGGGCTGGAAGCCCGCGGCATCGGCGGTCGCTCCTTCGAGCTCCTGCTCTTCCGTGTGGATGGCGCGGTCTTCCGCATCGCGGCCGGCGCATCGCAGCCGTTGCGTGAGCCGAGCCGGATCGCCAGCCTATTCACTGAGCGCTTCGGCGCCATTCATGACGATCTCGATGTCGGCTATGGTTTCGAAATCATCCGCCTGAATGTGCTTCAGCATGCGCCCTTCGATGCCATGCAAGGCGATTTTGTCGGAGGAGATCGTCAGGAAGGCTCGCTTGCCGCCTTTGTGGATCGCGTGGCCGCCCGGCTGGGGCCGGACTGCCTGCAAGGGTTCGAGCTGCGGCAGAGCCATATCCCCGAACGAGCCGTGCGACCGCTGCCGGCCATGACTATCCTCGCATCGAGGCGGCGGACAGTCCAGGAAGATGCCGGGTCTGGCTTCTTCCGCGGCGAGCGGCCGCTGCGGCTGTTTCGCATGCCGGAACTGGTCGAAACCATTGCTGCCGAAGTGCCCGATGGCCCGCCCCGGCAATTTCGCTGGCGGCGGATCATGCATCGGGTCAGCCGGGCCGAAGGGCCGGAGCGGCTTTCGGCGGAATGGTGGCTCGAGGAAAGGCAAGAACCTGACCGCGATTACTTCCAGGTCGAAGATGAGGAAGGCCATCGTTTCTGGCTGTTCCGAAAGGGGCTCTATGGCCGAGGCGGCACGACGCCCGACTGGTACATGCATGGAGTCTTCGCATGAACGCGCGTCCGAGCTTCCACGAACCCGTGCCCTTCTTTGAGATCGGGGTGAGAACGAATTTCTCCTTTCTCGAAGGTGCCTCGCATCCAGAGGAAATCGTGGCGCAGGCCGCCATCCTGAAACTGTCGGGATTTGGAATTGCCGACCGCAATTCGGTTGCCGGCGTCGTTAAGGCGCATGCGCATACCAAGATTCTCTGGGAAAAATACAAGGAGGGCATTGAGAAGAATCTAACGCTTCGAGCGAAGGGCGAGCCAGAAAAGCCGCTTCTGAAGCCGGTCCCTTTCCAGCCGGGCGCGCGCCTGGTGTTTTCGGACGGCACGCCTGACATTCTTGCCTATCCGGAAAACCGTAAGGGCTGGGCGCATCTCTGCCGGCTGTTGAGTGCTGGCAATCTCAGAGCCGAGAAGGGTTCCTGCCAGCTCGAAGAGGCCGATCTGACGGAATGGGGCGACGAGATGATGCTGGCGCTTATTCCCGATGCTGAAAGTGTCGAGACGCAACAAGGGCAGGAAAAGCTGGAGCAATGCCTGAAGCGGTTATGGATGCGATTCGGCCGGAAGTTCCACATGGTCCTGTCGCCGGCCTATGACGGGCGGGACCGCATGGTCTTCGCCACGCTTTCCATTCTGGCGCAGCGCAACGGCGTGCGGTTGATCGCCAGCAATCAGCCGCTCTATCATTCGACTGAGCGCAAGCCGCTTGCCGATATCGTCGTTTCGATCCGCGAGCATGTGCCGATCGCCGAAGCCGGCTTCAGGCTGGCGGCGAATGCCGAGCGCTACATGAAGGATGCTGCCGAGATGGCGCGCCTCTTCAGGGATTATCCGAAGGCCATCGCCAATACGCAGAAGTTTTTTAGCCGGCTTTCTTTTTCGCTGGACGAGCTGAAACATAATTATCCCGACGAAAGCGTTCCTGGAGAGACCGTTGCGGAAACGCTGAGGAGACTGACCTGGGAGGGGGCCAGATGGCGCTTTCCTGAAGGGATCCCGTCAAAGGTCTCGATGCAGATCGAGCACGAGCTCAAGCTCATCAGGGAGCGGAAATATGAGCCATATTTCCTGACGGTGCACCGCATCATGGAGTTTGCTCGCAGTGCGAATATCCTATGCCAGGGACGCGGATCGGCAGCCAATTCGACCGTCTGTTATTGCCTCAGGATTACTGAGGTCAATCCTGAAATAACAAGCTTGCTTTTCGAGCGTTTCATCTCGACGGAACGCGAGGAGCCACCTGACATCGATGTCGATTTCGAGCACGAGAAGCGTGAAGAGGTTATCCAGTTCATCTACAGGCATTACAAAAAGGAGCATGCCGGGCTGACGGCGGCGGTCACCAGTTATCGCGCACGTTCGGCCGGCCGCGAAGTGGCGAAAGCCTTCGGCCTGTCGGAAGATGTGCAATCGGCTCTTGCGAGCGGCGTCTGGGGCTGGTCGACGGAAGAACTTTCCGAGCGCGAGGCGAAGATTGCCGGCCTCGATCTCAAGGACAAGACGACACGGAACGTCCTTTCCTATGCCTCGACGCTGATGGGATTTCCGCGGCACCTGACCCAGCATGTCGGCGGCTTCGTCATCACGCGGGATCGGCTGGATGAGGTCGTGCCGATCATGCATACGGCGATGGACGATCGCTATATGATTGAGTGGAATAAGGATGATCTCGACAATCTCAATATATTGAAGATCGACGTGCTGGCGCTCGGTATGCTGACCTGCCTTGCCAAGGCCTTCGACCTACTGCTGTTGCATTACGACGTGAAGAAGGCGCTCGCCGACCTTGGGAGCAAGGAATATCCTGATGGCGTGCCGGTCTATGATATGATCTGTCGCGCCGATACGATCGGCGTCTTTCAGATCGAAAGCCGGGCGCAGATGAGCATGCTGCCGCGTCTTCGGCCCCGTAAATTCTATGATCTGGTCATCGAGGTAGCGATCGTCCGTCCCGGCCCCATTCAAGGAGACATGGTTCATCCTTACCTCAAGCGGCGGGATGACGATCTTCACAAGCGGCCGATCGAATATCATCGTCCGGAGTTGAAGGCTGTTCTGGAGCGAACTTTGGGGGTTCCGCTGTTTCAGGAACAGGCGATGCAGATCGCCATCACTGCAGCCGGATTTTCGCCTGCCAAAGCCGATCGGCTGCGCCGATCCATGGCGACGTTCAAGCGAACGGGGAGGGTCGATGAATTCAAGACGGATCTGGTTTCGGGCATGGTCGCGAAAGGCTATCCTCAGGACTTTGCCGAACGCTGTTTCAGCCAGATCGAAGGTTTCGGCGAGTATGGTTTTCCCGAAAGCCATGCGGCCTCCTTCGCTCTGCTCGTCTACGCCTCCTCCTGGCTCAAGGCCTATTATCCGGATGTCTTCTGTGCGGCCATCCTCAATGCCCAGCCGATGGGCTTCTATGCCCCGGCGCAGCTGGTGCGTGACGCACGCGAGCATGGCGTCGAGGTGCGGCCGGTGGATATCAATCGCTCCAGCTGGGATTGCCTGCTCGAGCGGGGACGCTTCGATAAGGATGCGGTCGAGCCGCGCCACGCGTCGATGCGCGGTATTATCAAGACGCAATGTGCCGTCCGTCTCGGCTTCCGGCAGGTCAAGGGTTTGTCCGAAGACGAGATGAAGCAGCTCGTCGAGCGTCGTGGCGATGGTTATCGGTCCGTGCGTGACCTCTGGCTTCGCTCCGGTCTTGCCAAGGCGCAGATCGAACGCCTGGCGGATGCGGATGCGTTCGGCTCCATCGGCTTGAGCCGACGGGAAGCGCTATGGGCCGTGCGGGCGCTCGATGCCAGCAGCGCTGCCGAAAAGCTTCCCCTCTTCGATCTCGGCGATCATGCGGAGCTGCAGGTCGAGCCGGTGGTTGCGCTGCCGGAAATGCTGCCCGGCGAGCAGGTCATCGAAGATTATCGCTATCTGTCGCTATCGCTGAAAGCACATCCGGTTTCCTTCCTACGCGCCGATTTCGCGCGGCAAGGCATCGTGCAAAGCCGGGATCTGCCAAAGGTGGCGAATGGGCGGATGGTGACGATCGCCGGCCTGGTGCTGGTGCGCCAGCGGCCGGGTTCGGCCAAGGGGGTGATCTTCATGACCTTGGAGGATGAAACCGGCGTCGCCAATGCGATCGTCTGGCCGAAGAAGTTTGAGAAATACCGCGCCATCGTCATGGGGGCGCGGCTGGTGAAGATCCGTGGCCGGCTGCAGAGCGAGAGCGGCGTCATCCACGTGGTGGTCGATCATATCGAGGATATGACGCCGGCACTTGGTATTTTGCAGCGCGAGGCGCGGCGTTTTGGCGTCAGCGATCGAGCGGATGAGGCGCTGCGGCCGACCATGGATGTCAGACAGAAGGAGAAGTCCCCTCTGCCGCGTGGAGCCGCTGCAGGGGCAGCGGCGGAAGGCCGCAGCAATGGTGCCGAAACGGCCAGAGTCATGCCGCGAGGCCGCAATTTTCACTGAAATTCCGGCCTCCGCATCCCCGGCGGAGGCCAATGACCTCATGGGCGGACCAGATTCGAATCGTTTCTTTCTTGACAAAGAGCGTCTTCTTTAGCAGATAACAAGACAGCAGGTGTCATGTTTGACGGGCTGAGCGAAGAATGCTGGTTTGCAGTTGTAATTACATCACCGACAAGGAAATCCGGGACGTTATCAACGAACTCCTTGATCAGGACTGTTGGCAGCTCATCGTTCCCGCCAAGGTTTATCACGCCATGGAAAAGCGCGGCCGTTGCTGCGGCTGCTTCCCGAATGTCGTTGATATCATTATACAGACAACCCAAGATTATCATGCCCGCCGCCACTCGACGGAAGCGGAAATATTTGATTTCATGTCCCGCCTGAAAAAATTCCATGAAGACAACAGGAGAGCGGACATTGAAAGGCGACAAAAAAGTCATCGAGCGGCTTAACGAGGCGCTGTTCCTCGAGCTTGGCGCAGTCAACCAATATTGGGTTCACTACAGACTTCTCGAAGACTGGGGCTACACCAAGCTTGCCAAGAAGGAGCGCGCAGAATCCATCGAGGAAATGCAGCACGCCGATCGCCTCGTTGCCCGCATCATCTTCCTTGAAGGCCATCCCAACCTGCAGACGTTGGCGCCGCTGCGCATCGGCCAGAACGTCAAGGAAGTGCTGGAAGCCGATCTTGCCGGCGAATACGATGCCCGCACCGCCTACAAGAAATCCCGCGATATCTGTCACGATGCCGGCGATTATGTTTCCATGAAGCTGTTCGAAGAGCTCTTGGCGGACGAGGAAGGCCATATCGACTTCCTCGAAACCCAGCTCGAACTGCTCGGAAAAATCGGCGAAGCCAAATATGGCCAGCTCAACGCTGATTCCGCCGATTCCGCAGAATAATCGATACCAGAGCGGTTCGGCTTTTCACGGAAACTCTGAACCACTCTATCTTTTTGTTTTCCGGCAATTCCAAACGGAAAATCGCTACGCACTTTTCCTGGAATTGCTTCAGAATCCGGCCGCACTGCGGCCGGTTTTTTCGTTCAGTCTTCAGCCTTCAGGCCGGCCAGATGGCTGAACTCCGAAACCACCTGCTCGTAGACCGATCGCTTGAAGGCAACGATCAGACCGGGAAGCTCGGCCATCGGCTTCCACTCCCAAGCATCGAATTCCGGTTCATGACCGCCCGGCGGCGGATTAATGGCGATCTCGCTCTCGTCACCGTCGAAGCGGAAGGCGAACCAGCGCTGCGTCTGGCCGCGGTATTTTCCCCTGAGGCCGATGCCGATCAACTGCGGCGGCAGATCGTAATTGATCCAATCCTTCGCTTCCGCGAGCAAGGTCACGGCTTTCATGCCCGTTTCCTCATAAAGCTCGCGATAGGCGGCCTTCAGCGGATCTTCGCCCTCATCTATGCCGCCCTGCGGCATCTGCCAAAGCTGCGGTGAGCCGTCATACTCGGAATTGCCGTCCGGAATGCGGCGGCCGGCCCAAACCAAGCCCTCCCGATTCAGGATCATGATGCCGACACAAGGGCGGTAGGGCAGGTCTTCGGCTCTTACGGGCGCGTGGGGCGTGCTCATTTCTCTCTCCAGGGATCAGCCCGGCGAACCGGGCCAGGGGTCAGGGATGTTTCGGGTCGTCGGCAAGCGCCGAGACGGCGACGATTTCAATGCCGCGCATGGCGGCCTCCTCACTCCATTTGCTGATGGCATCGACGCTTTCGTCGAACGCCGAGGCCACGCCGATCGCGGAACCGTTGCGGCGGGCGATACGCTCGAGCTCATCGAGTTTCTTGAGGATCGCGTCCTGCTGCAGTTCTCCGTCGAGCTGGATATCGGCGAAAGCATGCGGCACTTCCAGTGTCTTGGCGAGCATTCCGGATTTGGATTGCGCCGAAGAGCCATCATCCAGGAATAGCAGGCCGCGCTTTCCAATATCGCGCAGCACAGGTTCCATGGCACTGGGATTGGCGAGGAAGCGGCCGCCAAGATAGTTCATGACACCGGTATAATTGGTGATCTTGCCCATCGCCTTGTGCAGGTTATCGATGTTCCTTGCAGCCGAAAACGAGGTCAGTAGCGTATCCGGGCCGGGATTGTTGCTGGGATAGTCGAAGGGCTCGAACGGCACCTGGATGAGGATCTCATGGCCGCCGCGCCGCGCCTCCTGCATCCAGCGCTGCAGGCTGTTGCCGCTGACGGCAAAAGCAAGCGTGATTTCTTCCGGCAGCTTCTCGATGGCGCGCTGGGTGCCAGTCTGACTCAATCCAAGGCCGCTGACGACGATAGCGACGCGGGTACCGCGCGCGCCGGACCAGGGCCGCGCATATTGATCCATCGGTCGCAGGCCGCTCGGCGATGTGATCGGCAGCTTGCCGAAGGGGGAGTCTTCCAGCAGGCTGTCATTCGGCGTTGCCGCCATGCGCGGGTCCTGGCCCACCTGATTGGCGTTGATCAGGACCGGGCCGCTGCCATCACGGTTGTTCGGGCTGAACATGGTGACGACCGACCCATCGCCGGTAACGATGCGTGTGGTATTGGCGCCGGATTGCGGATCGACCTGGGCTAGTCCGGTCTGTCCGGTTTGCTCGGTCGTAGTCGGCTTGGCTTCGGCTGGAGGAGCCGGATCTTCCTTCTTTGCCGTCTCGACCGGCCGGGTCTTTTGCAGCTGATCGCGCAAAAGCGCCGAATAGAGAGAAAAGCCGGCGATCGCGATCAGGCAGAAGCCGCCGAGAATGCGTCCAAAGGGGATGGAGCGCCGCTGGCGGCCGGGGCCGCGGTTCTGTCCCAACGGTGCATGCAAATCCGTTCCCAAGTTCCAATCCACCCCAAGCGGAAAACTCTATCGGCCTCGAGCATATCGCTCACGAAGAAGCGGAAAAATGCCCGCGGCACTCAAAGCGCTAAAACATGAACAAAATTGTTTCTGAGAGACGTCGGATTCATACGGAATTGAGGCCGGCGGAGACGACCGGAACGCTACACTTCGTCCCGCTCCCTCATCGTGAAAGCGCCGGGTCTGTTTCCAGCCCGGCGCCAGTCCTTACTTTGAGGAAACCGCCTTTTCGGGGTTCGGAGGGAAGGCCGGATCGGTCTTCGCGCCACGCAGCAGGTCGAGTGCGTAGTTGAGCTGGATATCGTCCTTCGGGTCCGGCGGCACGTAGGCCGAAGAGCCGGAGCCCTTGTCGGTCTCGCTCTGGCCCTTGATGTGGCCCGGCAGGCTGGATTCGCCTTCCGTCGTCAGCTTGCCCTTCAGATCGTCGGGAAGTGGCTGGTCGACCTTGACATCGGGGGTAATGCCCGTGCCCTGGATCGAACGGCCCGACGGCGTGTAGTAGAGCGCTGTCGTCAGGCGCAGGGCGCCGTTGCCGTCACCGAGCGGAATGATCGTCTGCACGGAGCCCTTGCCGAAGGACTGGGTACCGAGCACGGTGGCGCGGCGCAGATCCTGCAGCGCGCCGGCGACGATTTCCGAAGCCGAGGCCGAACCGCCGTTGATGAGCACGATGATCGGCTTGCCGTCGGTCAGATCGCCCGGGGTGGCGTTAAAGCGGCGGGTCTCGTCCGGATTGCGGCCGCGGGTCGAAACGATCTCGCCGCGCTCAAGCACGTCGTCGGCAACGTTGATCGCCTGGTCGAGCAGGCCGCCCGGGTTGAGGCGCAGGTCGAGGACGTAGCCCTTCAGCTTGTCGGCCGGGATATCCTTCTTGATCTTGGCGATCGCGGCTTCGAGATCCGGCGTGGTCTTTTCGGTGAAGGAGATGATGCGGATATAACCGACATCGCCACCTTCCTCGCGCGACTTGACGGCGGCAACGGCGATCACGTCACGGATGACGGTGAGCTCGATCGGCTTGTCGACGCCCTTGCGCATCAGGGTAAGCTTGATCGGCGTCTTGACCGGGCCGCGCATCTTTTCGACGGCATCTTCCAGCTTCAGGCCGCGGACGGACTGGCCGTCGATGGCGGTGATATAGTCGCCGGCAAGGACACCGGCCTTGGCAGCCGGCGTATCGTCAATCGGGGTGATGACCTTGACGAGATCGTTGTCCATCGTCACTTCGATGCCGAGACCGCCGAACTCACCCTTGGTCTGGGTGCGCATATCTTCCGCATCCTTGGCGTTCATGTAGCTCGAATGCGGGTCCAGTGAAGACAGCATGCCGTTGATGGCGGCTTCGACGAGCTTGTCTTCCTGGGGAGGGGTCACATACTGCG
Source organism: Martinezella dioscoreae (assembly GCF_009176305.1). Lineage (GTDB taxonomy): Bacteria > Pseudomonadota > Alphaproteobacteria > Rhizobiales > Rhizobiaceae > Rhizobium > Rhizobium dioscoreae. Next base: position 120,489 of record NZ_BLAJ01000009.1, read on the forward strand.
CACGCACGCGCTCAAAGACATCGCCGAAAATCGACAATTCCTTATAGGTGGAAGTGCCAGCGGCTTCCGCCGGCGCTACCGCCGAGTAGATAACGCCCATCGCGGTCGCACCCATCAATGCGCCGACGAGAACAAGAGAAGCCCTACGTATCATTGCGTGCCTTTCCAGTGTCTTTGGAGGTCCACCAGGGCCGAGAATCGACTGGTTTTCCATCTTTTCGGAATTCAATGTAAAGCGTTGGCCGATCCGTTTCCAGCGCCAATGCAGTCGCGCTCGCGACTCTTTTTTGGCCCATGGTGGCAAGCGGTTCGCCAGCGAAGACGAATCTGCCAGGGCGCGTCTTAATCGCGTCCATGCCCGACAGCACCATGTGATAGCCGTCGCCCGTGTCCAGGATGATCATCTGTCCGTAGCTGCGAAACGCGCCGGCGTAGACGACCGTGCCGTCGGCGGGAGCCGTGACCAGTGCTTCCGGGCCGGTCGCGACGGTCATTCCCATCGCGGTGTGGCCGGTGCCATCGTCGTCGCCGAACTGGCGGAGAATATCGCCCGCCACGGGCAGCTCCAACTTTTTCTTTAGGTCTGAAAATGCATATGCGGGCGTAATGCGGTTTTTATCGGGCACACCGCTCTCGGCGAGGGCTTTCGCCTGCTCGCGCTGCTGTTCGGTCATTTGCGCGCGGCGCGCCTCTTCCGCGCGGGCAGCTGCGGCAGCGTCCCGCACCGAGCCGATCTGGCTTTCCAGCGAGGCGACGAGCCCTTCTAGGCTGGTTGCCTGACCTGCCAGCTCCTCCGCGCGCTTGCGCTCCGCCTCAAGCTGGGTGGCGTTTTCCTTGCTGTGCTTATCATTCTCCGCAATCAGCAGATCCATACGCCGCTCCTCCTCCAGACTGTTGGTCATGGTGGTGGTGAAGCTCGCCTTTTCGGCGGCGGTATCGGCCTGCAACTTGCTGAGATCGGTCAGATCGGCGATGAGCTTGTCCGTCTCCTTGCGCATTCCGGGCACGACGGCGCCGAGAAGAATGGCGCTGCGCACCGATGCGAGCGCATCGTCCGGCGTTACCAGCAAAGCCGGCGGCGGATTGCGTCCCATGCGCTCCAGCGCGCCGAGAACCTCGGCCAGCAGCGCGCGGCGCTCGTGCAGCGAGGCGCGGATCTTGTCTTGCCTGACGGCGAGGTTCGTCAGCGTCTTCTCGCTCTGTTGGATCTTGCGATCCAGGTCCTTGCGACGGGCTGCACTGTCGATCAGCGCCTGACGTAGGCTTTCGGTGCTCTTGTCGAGAGAGGCGATGCTGTCTTCCAGTTCCTTCGTCTTGCCGGACGAGAGGCTGATCGTCTTGGAAAGCGTATCGAGCTGCGCGCGCGTCTCATCGCGCTTGCGCGCAAGGTCTGCTGCCGGGTCAGGGATTTCCTGTGCAGGTGCCGATGCCGTCGCGGAAGGGCGATCGTCAGGCGCTTGCGGCGCGATGGCATCCGCTTCCTGCGCGATGGCGACGTCCTCCCGGGAGAAAGGGCCTGCCATATAGGCGCCCACGCCGAGCATTGCCGCCAAAGCTGGCAGCACGATACGCGAAAGCATGGGCGGGGCTTTTCTCATCCAGTCGGTTCGGCCTGGTCCCTTCGGATCGCGCGAAAATAAGCTGATTTGCCGCGATCATCCAGGAAGCATCGTCATTTTCAGGGCGGGAATCAAAACACGCCTGTGTGAGCGTTTCGTTAACGCAAAAACGGCGAAAGCCAAACTGTTTTCAAAACGGATGGAGCAATCACACCCGATGGTAGGGGTGTCCGGAGAGGATGGTCACGGCTCGGTAGAGCTGTTCGGCAATCAGGATGCGCACCAGCTGGTGCGGCCAGGTCAGCTTGCCCAGGCAAATGGTCATGTCGGCCTTGTCGTAGAGGGCGGGGTCGAGGCCGTCAGCACCGCCGATGGCGATCGTCAGGTCGCGCTTGCCCTGATCGCGGTATGTTCCGAGCATGCCGGCGAAGGCTTCACTGTCGAGCGCCTTGCCGCGCTCATCGAGAAGAATGAGGACACCGCCTTCGGGATGCGCCTTTTGCAAGAGGCTCGCTTCTTCACGCTTGCGGGTCTCGCTATTGGATGCGCGGCTTTCGGCAACCTCGGTCATGCGCGCCATTTCCAGGCCGATGGCTGGTCCGGCCTTGGCGAAACGGTCGAGATAGCGAGCCGCAAGATCCTTTTCCGGGCCGGCTTTCAGCCGTCCCACCGCAAAAAGACCTATCCGCATTCCCGCTCCCACGCAAATCCGCCGTCATGGCGGCACAGAACGAAACTCTTGCCGGAGGTTCATCTCCGGCGATCTAAACCTGCACAGGGGGGCCGGGAAGGCGCCCTTGGATCCTTCCGCATTCCGGGCGGAAAACCGCTACGCAGTTTTCCCGGAAATGCGGTAGCACCGCTAGTGCAGCGTGCCTTCATCGAGATCGGGTGCTGCCCACATCTTTTCGATGTTGTAGAACTCGCGGATCTCGGGTCGGAAGACATGAACGATGATGTCGCCGGTGTCGATCAACACCCAGTCGCCGCCATCGAGACCCTCGACGCGGGCATTGCCGAAGCCCTCGTCCTTGAGATCGGTCATGAGATGGTCGGCAATCGCCAGGACATGGCGGTTCGATCGGCCGGAGACGACGACCATGTAGTCTCCCAGCGCAGACTTGCCAGCAATGTCGATGGTGACGATATTTTCGGCCTTGGAATCCTCGAGGCTTGCGAGGACGGCTTGCAGGGCGCGGGCAGCGGCATCGGCGCCACGTTCCGAGCTCTTCGGGATAACGACAGGCGTTCTTCCCTTGGCGTGTACTGTTGTCAGTGCTCTTCCTTCCTTGAGTAACAGAACATGCACGTGAGTGATCTGAGTCGATCACCTTATAAAGATAGGCATCAAAGCATTAAGGTTTCAAGACGCAGGCCTGTAACTTCGGCCGTTCGGGACAAGGATTTGCGTCTGAACGGGGCTCTTTTGCACCAGATATGGGTGAACATACGCGGCAGATGCCAAAAATCAGCTTTCCGGGGTCACTCCGTCGACAAGAATGAGGTTGCGGCTGAGCGCTTGGTCGCGAACTTCAAGGGCATGGGCATATTCCGGTGAGCGATACCAGGCTCTGGCTCGCTCGATGTCGGGAAACTCGACGATCACGATTGCCTGCGGCGACCAGTCGCCTTCCAGCTTTTCGATCGGGCCGCCGCGGACAAGATAATGCCCTCCATACCGGGTTATGGAGGCGGCTGCGCGGGTCCGGTAGATCTGGAAGGCCTCGGCATCGCTTACCGTGACATCGGAGATGATATAAGCCGACATTGTTTTTCCCATCCGTGCGACGATGAAGAACTCGCGGCACTCCTGTTTGGAAGTGCGCCGTTGTATTGGAAATCAGATAGGCCGCTACCGTCTTCCGTCCATTCTCCCCGGCATGTACAGGCGCGCGAAAGCCGCCTATAAACCATTGAGACCAAACCGTTACAGGTGCCATGACCGACGCTCCGCAGTCATCATTGAAGCCCATTCTCCGCATCAGCTTTTCGGGGCAGGATCGGCTTGGGCGCGGCAAGATGGAGCTTCTCGAGCATATTCAGGAGACCGGCTCGATCTCGGCCGCCGGCCGCGCCATGGACATGTCCTATCGCCGGGCCTGGCTGCTTATCAGCGAACTTAATCACATGTTCCGCGAACCGGTCGTCGAATCGCAACGCGGCGGCCAAAAGGGTGGCGGCGCCGCCCTGACGCCGTTTGGCGAGGAGTTGCTGCGGCGGTTCCGCGGCATGGAAACGACGCTGCGCGCGGCAATAGCCGATGACCTGGACTGGCTCGAAGCCAATCGCAGCTTGGCGGACGCTTCTTCGAAAAAATCCTGACTAATGTTCGAGCGCCACGGTCTTGATGACCGCATGGACCGGCAGCCCGATGCGCAGCCCCAGCCGTTCGGCTGAGAATTGCGTGATGCGGGCAGTGACGATGTCGCCGCCGCAATCGACCCTGATCTCAGCCGTCCCGTCAGCCGCCGTGCCGATTCCCAGCACTTCGCCGCCGAGGATATTGAGGGCGCTGAGACCCTCCGGCCGCGTCGTCGCCAGCATGACGTCACGGGCGGGAATATGGACACGCACCGTCTTGCCGACCGCGGCTACCTGTCCCGGCACGATCAATCTTGCCGCCTTCAGGGCGACGACGGTGAGATGATTGTTATCGTCGATCGCTTCGACGCGGCTTTCCAGCAGCACACCAGCTTCGCGTCGGTCTTCCGCCAGTGGGCCTGAGAGCTGGCTGAAGATGTCGACGGCGGCGCCGATCGCCTCGACCTTGCCGTCGCGCATGACGACGACACGGTTGGCGAGGCGCGCCACTTCGGAGATCGAATGGCTGACATAAATGATCGGTATATTGGTCTCGTCGCGAAGCCGCTCGAGATAGGGAAGGATTTCCGCCTTGCGGGCCTCGTCGAGTGCTGCCAGCGGTTCGTCCATCAGCAGGAGCCGTGGAGAGGAGAGCAGGGCGCGCCCGATCGCGACGCGCTGCTTTTCGCCGCCCGAGAGCTTTGCCGGGCGCCGGTCGAGCAGTGCGCCGATGCCGAGGAGATCGACGACACCATCGAAGCTTTCGCTGCGCTCGTTCCTCGGAGCGAACCAGCGGCCGTAATTGAGGTTCTGCCGCACGGATAGATGCGGAAACAGGCGCGCTTCCTGAAAGACATAGCCGAAGCGGCGGCGGTGACGCGGCACGAAGATTTGTCTGTCGGTGTCCGCGAGCACCGTATCGTCCAGGCTGACGCTGCCGTAATCAGGGCGTGTCAGGCCGGCAATGATACGGACGATCGACGTCTTGCCGGAGCCGGAGCGGCCGAAAAGGGCCGTCACGCCGCCATCGGACGTGAATGCGGCTTCCAGGGAAAAGGCGCCGAGGCGGTGGCGGATATCGACTGAAAGCGTCATTCGAAATCCACCCTGCGGCCTGCGAGATAGGCGAGGAATTCCGAGGCGAGCAGCGCCGCCATGGAAATGACGATGGCGATGATGGTCAGCCGCATGGCGCCGGCATCGCCGCCTGGAACCTGCGTGAAGGTGTAGATCGCCGAAGACAGCGTCTGGGTCTCGCCGGGAATGTTGGAGACGAAGGTGATGGTGGCGCCGAATTCGCCCATGGCCTTGGCGAAGGAGAGGATCATGCCGGCGATGATCCCGGGCAGGATCAAGGGCAGCGTGATCGTCAGAAAGGTCCAGATGGGGCTGGCGCCCAGCGTGCCGGCGGCTTCCTCCAGCTTGCGGTCGACGGCTTCGATCGACAGGCGGATGCTTCTGACCATCAACGGGAAACCCATGACGCCGCAGGCAAGTGCTGCCCCAGTCCAGCGGAAGGAGAAGACGAGGCCGAGATATTGATCAAGTAAAGATCCGATCGGGCCCTTTCGGCCGAAGAGGATCAGGAGGATGAAGCCGGTGACGACGGGCGGCAGGATCAGCGGCAGATGGATAACGCCATTGAGGACCGATTTACCCCAGAACCGGCCGCGTGCGAGCAGGAGGGCAGCGACAACGCCGAAGGGTAGGCTGACCAGCATGGCGACAATGGAAACGCGCAGGCTCAGCTCTATTGCAGTCCATTCGTCGCTGCTCAGACCCAACGCTTCCAAATACCCGCCCCTTAAAACATCTCAGGCTCGCCACGAGTCAGTGAGCCTGAGGGCTTGAACTTTTCATACCTGACCTGCGGTGATGACGCTCACTGCTTCAGGATCGTGAAGCCTTCATGCTCGAAGAATGGAACAGCCTTAGCCGATTTCAGAAAGTCGAAATAGGCTTGTACGTCCGGGTTCTTGCTGCTGCTGGTGATGGCGATCGGGTAGACGATCGGCGGGTGGCTGTCGGCGGGGAAGGTGCCGACGACGGCAACGCCAGGATCGGCCGAGACATCGGTCTGATAGACGATGCCGTAAGGCGCTTCGCCGCGCGAAACGAGCGCAAGGGCGGCACGCACGCTTTCGGCGCCAGCGACCTTCTTTTCGACTGAAGCCCAGACGCCGAGCTTTTCCAGCGCCGTCTTGCCGTATTTGCCTGCTGGTACCGATTCCGGCTGGCCGATCGCCAAGCGGCCGTCGCCAAGCAGGTTAGCAAGATCGAAGCCCTGTTTGATCTCGACCGGCTTCGCCTTGTCCTTGGCGGCGACGAGAACGAGCTTGTTACCCAGCAGGTTGATGCGGCTATCGTCCTTGATCAGCTTCTTGCCGGCGACATAATCCATCCAGTTCGTGTCGGCGGAGATGAAAACATCGGCCGGCGCGCCATTTTCAAGCTGCTTTGCAAGCGGTCCGCTCGCCGCGTAGGAGACAGTGACCTCCTTGCCGGTTTCCTTGGTGAAGGCGGCATCGGCGTTGTCGAGCGCGTTCTTCATGCTGGCGGCGGCAAAGACGACGATCTTGTCGGCGGCGAGGGCCGGTGCCGGAATGACCGAAAGGCCCAGCCATGCTGCTGATACCGCGGCGGTTGCGAGCTTGATCCATTGGCGTCGGCTGGTGGTCATCCTAATTCTCTCCAAAGATGTCGACATATTTTGAGAGATATAACGACACGCGAGGCTTGACTAGGGATGTATTTGCAAAAATACATCGCGATATGATCGCGTAAACCTACGAATTTTATGGATTTTCCGCGACGCAGCGCATATAAGCGGTTTTGGGCATTACAAAAATGCATGACTGAATTTGCCCAGCGGATTGGCGAACGCTCACGAAGTACGACGTAACGTTACGAACCGTGGGATCTTGCGCCATTCTTTCGCCGAATTAAGCCCGATACTGAAAATCAAACGGTGAGAAATTCGCAAAAGAAGCGTTTTTTGGGCAGAAAATTTTCATAGCCATGCGTCATATGCATTGCTGCATTGCGCAATCGCCCATTTATCAATCGGTAAAATCTGGTAAAACATATTCATCGAAACGGCGATCTCCTCCTCCCAATGCCGTTCGATATGGATCAGCAACTCTCCTCCTCCCAGTTGCTGATCAGGTTCAAAAGCCCGACGCACCTCCTCCCGCGTCGGGCTTTTTATTTTTCAGGCTTCCCGAAAATTTGGCGGAATTATTGAGCGGCGCGTAAGGCGGTCGAGCTCAGTGCCGAACGCGGTCCATGGATAAAGGTCCAGGCCGGCGCACGCTTCTTCCAGAGCACGCGAGCGTCATCTTCATCCACGCGGGCATAATGGAAGGTCTTTGCCATCTTGGCCGAGAGATAGGAGAGCGTTGATCCCGGCCGGTCGATGACGGCGATCGGGAAGGTTTGCGCGATTTCCTGCCATTTCTGCCAGCGATGGAACGTATTCAGACTGTCGGCGCCCATGATCCAGATGAAATGGACCTGGCGGTTGCGCGCCTTCACATAGGCCAGCGTATTGGCGGTATAGCTCATGCCCAGCGTCTGCTCGAACGCTGTCACCTTGATACGCGGATTGTGGAGGATCTGCTCGCTCAGCGCGATGCGCTCGGCAAGCGGCGCCAGATGATTGCGGCTCTTTAGCGGATTGCCCGGTGTTACCATCCACCAGAGCTGATCGAGGCCAAGCCGGCGAATGGCGATCTCGGCGACCAGCGCATGACCGCGATGCGGCGGGTTGAACGAGCCGCCAAAAAGACCGACCACCATGCCGCGCTCGGCATGGGGCATGCGCAGATAGCGTTGATCAACCTCTTCTTTCAGCACGTCAGGGCCGTATCTGTCCGGTGCCGCGAACGCGATATTTGAAGGAGGTGAGCTGCTCGACGCCGACAGGCCCGCGCGCATGCATCTTGCCGGTGGCGATACCGATTTCCGCACCCATGCCGAATTCGCCGCCATCGGCAAATTGCGTTGAGGCATTGTGCAGTAGGATCGCCGAATCGATCTCGGTGAAGAAGCGCTCGACAACATCAGGGTCTTCGGCAATCACGGCTTCGGTATGGTTCGACGAATATTTGCCGATATGGCCGATTGCCCCGGAAATGCCGTCGACCAGCGCGACCGAGATGATGGCCGCGAGATATTCGGTCGTCCAATCCTCTTCCGTTGCTGCTTTGAGGCCGGGAACGAGCTGCAGCACATCGGCGGAGCCACGGATTTCGCAGCCGGCCGCGGCAAGTCCGTCAAGCAGCGGCTTCAGGTGGGTGGAAGCGACCTTCTTGTCGACCAGCAGCGTTTCGGCGGCGCCGCAGATGCCCGTGCGGCGCATCTTGGCGTTGACGACGATGGATTTCGCCATGTCGAGATCGGCCGAGGCATCGATATAGATGTGGCAGAGGCCTTCGAGATGGGCAAAGACCGGCACGCGCGCCTCGGTCTGCACGCGGGCGACGAGGCTCTTGCCGCCGCGCGGCACGATAACATCGATATTGCCTTCGAGGCCGCGCAGCATGGCGCCGACGGCGGCGCGATCGCTGACGGGCACGAGCTGGATGGCATGTTCCGGCAGGCCGGCGGCCTTCAATCCTTCGACCAGGCACTCATGGATCGCCTGCGAGGAGCGGCGCGAATCGCTGCCGCAGCGCAGGATCACGGCGTTGCCGGCCTTCAGGCACAGCGCGCCGGCATCGGCCGTCACGTTCGGCCGGCTTTCGAAGATGACGCCGATGACGCCAAGCGGCGTGCGGACGCGCTCGATCTTCAACCCATTCGGACGGTCCCAGGCGGCGATGACTTCACCCACTGGATCGGGCAGGGCGGCGATGGCGCGGATGCCTTCGGCCATTTCGGCGACGCGCTTGTCGTTCAGCGTCAGGCGATCGACGAAGGAGGCGAGCATATCCGTGCCTTCGACGTCTTTCAGATCCTTGGCGTTTTCAGCGAGGATATGATCCTTGCGAGCCAGGATGGTGTCCGCCATGGCATTCAGCGCCTTGTTCTTGCTTTCAGCCGACGCGAAGGCCAGAGGTCGCGACGCAGCCCGGGCCTTGCGGCCGATATCGTTCATCAGCGCGTCGATGTCGGGGCTTTGTGCGACAGTATCAAGCATGAGCTTCATCCTTCTTCGATTTCTCGGCCTTTGCCTTGACGGATGCCGTCATGACGAGGTCGTCGCGATGCACCATGGCGGCGCGGCCGGCATAGCCGAGGATCGCCTCGATCTCCGCCGATTTGCGGCCGGTGATCTGGCGGGCCTCTTCGGCATCATAGCCGACAAGGCCGCGGGCGATCTCGCGGCCGGAGGGGCCGATGACTGCGACGGTATCGCCCCGGCCGAAATGGCCGACGACGCGGCGCACGCCGGCGGGCAGCAGGCTCTTGCCGGCGCCAAGCGCGGTCACCGCGCCATCATCGACATGCAATTCGCCGGCCGGCTGCAGCTGCCCGGCAATCCAGGTCTTGCGGGCGGTGACGGGCGTTCCCGACGGCGCGAACCAGGAGGAGCGGGCGCCGCTCTCGATCGCATTGAGTGGCCGGTCGGTCTTGCCGGAAGCAATAATCATGGCGCAGCCGGCGCCGGTCGCAATCTTGCCCGCATCGATCTTCGTGCGCATACCGCCGCGCGACAGCTCCGAGGCGGCACCGCCGGCCATGGCTTCGATCTCGGGCGTGATCTCCGCGATCGTATCGAGGAATTTCGCCTGCGGATCGAGATGCGGCGGTGCGGTGTAGAGCCCGTCGATATCCGATAGCAGCACCAGCAGATCGGCGCCGGTCATGGTGGCGACGCGGGCGGCGAGGCGATCATTGTCGCCATAGCGGATTTCGCTGGTCGCGACCGTATCGTTTTCGTTGATGATCGGCACGGCGCCAATCTTCAGAAGCTGGTTGATGGTGGCGCGCGCATTGAGATAGCGCCGGCGCTCTTCCGTGTCGCCGAGCGTCAGCAGGATCTGGCCGGCGACGATATCGTCATGCGACAGGCTTTCCGACCAGGCACGGGCCAGCGAGATCTGGCCGACGGCCGCTGCCGCCTGGCTTTCCTCCAGCTTCAGCGCGCCGGAGGGCAGGTCGAGCACGGAGCGGCCGAGCGCGATCGCGCCCGAGGAGACGACCAGAACATCGATGCCCTTGGCCTTCAGTGCGGCAATATCAGCGCACATGCCGTCGAGCCAGGATTTCTTCAAGCCGGTCTTGCGATCGACGAGAAGGGCCGAGCCGATCTTGATGACGATGCGGCGGTAGCGATCGAGCGGCTTGCGGGCAGTCATCCCTGATGGTCCTCGTCATCAACGCCGACATCATCGGCGGACTGCATGTCGCGATGCCGCAGCTTCGGCGTTTTTGCCGGCTTGTCCGCTTCGCCGGCATTGGCTTCGACGATGACGTCGCGTAGCGCGCGCAGCACTTCCGTCATGCCGCGGCCGGTGGCGGCGGAAATCTGGAAGGGCGTCTTGCCACAGGCCCGCGCCAGCTCGCGCGTCTTCTTCTTCAGCGTTTCCTCGTCCAGCACGTCGATCTGCGAGAGGGCAACGATTTCCGGCTTGTCCGTGATGTCGTTGCCATAGGCTTCCAGCTCGTGCTTCACGGTCTTGTAGGCCTTGCCGACCTTTTCTTCCTGGGCGGAGACCAGATGCAGCAGCACGCGCGTGCGCTCGACATGGCCGAGGAAGCGGTCGCCGATGCCGACGCCCTCATGGGCGCCTTCGATCAGGCCGGGAATATCGGCCAAAATGAACTCCTGGCCGTCGATGGTGGCAACGCCGAGATTAGGATGCAGCGTCGTGAAGGGATAATTGGCGATCTTCGGCCGTGCACGGCTGACGGCTGCGAGAAACGTCGATTTTCCGGCATTCGGCAGGCCGACGAGGCCGGCATCGGCGATGAGTTTCAGCCGCAGCCAGATGGTCTTTTCTTCGCCCGGAAGACCGGGATTGGCCCAGTCCGGCGCCTGATTGACCGAGGATTTGAAATAGGCATTACCGAAGCCACCATTGCCACCTGCGGCCAGCCGGAAGCGCTGGCCTTCTTCCGTCAAATCGCAGATTAGCGTTTCCTGGTCTTCTTCGAAGATCTGCGTTCCCACGGGCACTTTCAGCGTCACGTCGTCGCCCTTGGCGCCGGCGCGGTTCTTGCCCATGCCATGCATGCCGACCTTCGCCTTGAAGTGCTGCTGGTAGCGGAAATCGATCAGTGTATTCAGGCCATTGACGGCCTCGACCCAGACATCGCCGCCGCGGCCGCCATCGCCGCCATCCGGGCCGCCGAACTCGATGAATTTCTCGCGGCGGAAGGAGACGCTGCCCGCGCCGCCGTCGCCTGAGCGAATATAGACTTTTGCTTCATCGAGAAATTTCATCTTACGTCCGTCACCCGGTGTCGGCGCATATCCCCTCGGATCGAATGGGATTCACAAAAGCCTATGCGCTCTTTTCAATGTCTGCCGCTCCTTCTGCATCTAAAAGAAACATCGAGCGGCCGTTTGCCCGTCATGTCGCCTTCGATATAGGCGCTTCGGGCTGAGGTCAAAGAATATCGTGCGGCTCCAGCGCCATAAAGGGGCGGAACTGCATGATTGATATGACGGCCATCGCCGGACGGGCCGGCGATGGCCTATTCTCATGGCTCAGGCCGCCTGCGAGAGCCGCAGCGCGCCCGGCTTCAGCACGGTTTCGATATGCGGAACCATGGTGTTGCGGGCAAAGCTGTAGATCTCCGAGCAGCCGATAATCTCGAAGCCGAGCTTCTGCTGCAGCTTGAGCGACGCCGGATTGTCGGCGAAGACGCCGGAATAAACGGCGACTTCGGGCATGCGGCGGGCAAAACGTTCGAGCGCAGCCTTGACCGCTTCGGTCATGATGCCTTGCCGCCAGTAGAAGCGGTTCAGCCAATAACCGAGGTGCCAGCGGCCGTGGCGAAGCTCGATGCCGACGCAGCCGATATGGGCATCATCCCGCTCGGTGATGGCGAGCTCCCAATCGACACCGAGGCCGGAGGTGTGCTCGACCAGCCAGTCGAGCGCATCCTGCCGGTCATAGGGCGCGGGAACGCGGGCCAGCATGCGGGTGACGGCGAAATCCGAAAGCGATTCCGCAATCATATCGGCGTCGCTGAGCCGGTGCGGGCGCAGCGTCAGTCGGCCGGTCTGGATGACCGGCGTTGGCCCGGGCGTCAGAATCCGGGTATCGCGGCGGGTGAGGGTGAGAGCGTTCATCTCATGCCTCCCCAGCTGCGCAGCGAGATCCAGGTCTTGCGGTCGAGCCGGTACCATTCGACCGGCACGGTGCTGCCGAGCGCCAGCGACGCAGCAAGGCCGGATCCCTGGAACTGGAAGCCGCACTTCTGCACGACGCGCCTCGATGCGACGTTCGTTACCCGGCAACGGGCATCGATTTGCGCCACATTCTCACGCGTGCGGAAGACCATGTCGATGAGGGCATGGGCCGCTTCCGTCGTATAGCCCTGGTTCCAATAGGGCTCGCCCAGCCAGTAACCGATCTCGACCGTGTTCGGGTCGCCGGTGGGTTCGACCCCGCAGCAACCGAGAAAGGCGCCGTTGTCGGCTTTGGTAATCGCATAGACGCACTTGCCAATCTCGCCAAGCTTCGTGCGTCGCACGAAATCGGCGGCATCGGCGGTCGTATACGGGTGCGGCATACGCGATACCATTGTGGCGACATGGGCGTTGTTGGCGAGATGGGCAAGGGCGTCGATGTCTTCTTCGTGGGGCGCGCGCAGAACGAGCCTTTCCGACAGTAAGACAGGGCAATCGGTCCTTAACCGCTCCGGCCTCAGCCGTTCTTCGGGAGACCTCGATTGGTCTTCCCTTAACAATTCGCCTTGCATGGTTCAGTCCTCCTTGGTTGAGGGTAAGAAAAAGGGGAGATGGCGCCCCATCTCCCCTGTTTTCTGGACTGAACCTGATGCGGTCAGCCGGGTCGATGAGACGCCGGCTGTTTTAGAGCGCTACCGGCTTATTCCGCTGCTTCCGCTTTCGGCATTACAGACACGTACACGCGGCCATTGGCCTTCGTACGGTAGTTCACGTTGCCCGCCGTAAGCGCAAAAATCGTGTGATCCTTGCCGAGGCCAACGTTGGAACCCGGGTGCCACTGCGTGCCGCGCTGACGCACGATAATGTTGCCTGCGATGACGGCTTCGCCGCCGAACTTCTTCACGCCAAGGCGCTTGGATTCGGAATCGCGACCGTTGCGCGAGGAACCGCCAGCTTTTTTGTGTGCCATTGGAGTTCTCCTTTAAACCTTGATCCCGTTACTTACTTGGCAGCCACGATGTCCGTGATGCGGACAACAGTGTGATGCTGGCGATGGCCGCGCGAACGCTTCGAGTTCTGACGACGGCGCTTCTTGAAGGCGATGACCTTCTTGCCGCGGTTGTGCTCGACCACTTCGGCCTTGACGGAAGCGCCCTTGACGAAGGGAGCACCAATCGCAGCGTCGGCGCCTTCGCCGATAACGAGGACTTCGGTGAATTCTACGGTGTCGCCGGCGGTGACTTCGAGCTTCTCGATGGTCAGCACGTCGTTGGCTGCCACACGGTACTGCTTACCGCCGGTCTTGATGACTGCGAACATTTTTTATCCTTTCATGTTCGTTCCGGCTCTCTCGCTTCGAGGGCGAGCGGCCGTCTTTTTATCAGTCGAAACTTAGCAGGGATTCCAAAGGCTTGAGCCTTCAAAAAGTTCTGCCGGTGAAACCCTGCGTGAAGCAGGGCGGGCAAGGGGCGGACTTATCCACACCTATTGCGTCGCACGGGATATATAAGCGCCCCTGATCTGTCAAGGCAAAAGGATCATAAAGCTTTCACATTCGCCCTTGCCATCCCTCTCTTCTGTCGCTATGTAGCCCCCGCGCTGAGAAACGCGCCGACCAGCATAACCGGAGAGGTGGCAGAGTGGTCGAATGCACCGCACTCGAAATGCGGCATACCTGCAAGGGTATCGTGGGTTCAAATCCCACCCTCTCCGCCATTTTGGCTTTCGCTACCCGTCACTTTCAAGTGAACTGAACAGGCAGCCGCGCAATAGCCTAAAACGCTTCAACTCCCTGGAAACGGATAGACTACCTCCGCAAACGATCCCGTCGGAAACACATAGAATCTCTTTCTCGCATTCAACTCAGATCTTGGATTGACTCGCATGGGCAACCATAGAGGCAGATTTAACAGATTGCGACGGATATGTTAAAGAAATAGGGTTTTTTTAACATATCGAGTCGCACATGTTAAATCCGTCCTATCAGCTTCCTGATCTGACATCGCTTCATGGCTTAGAAACCATCGAAGTTTTCAAGGCACTCGCCGCCGCGAACAGATCACTCGCTGAGTTGAAGGGGCGAGCCGCGGCAATACCCAATCAGGGAATTCTGATCGACACGCTTGCATTGCAAGAGGCAAAAGCAAGCTCGGAGATCGAAAACATCGTCACCACCCAGGACGAATTGTTTCAGGCGGACCTGTTTCCAGAGGGGTTGGAGTCTCCTGCAGCAAAAGAAGTTGCTCTGTATCGAGATGCCCTCAAATTCGGCTTTGACAATCTTCGGCAAACCGAAGGTCTGATTACGAATGCGACTATCATCGGTATGTTTCAGCTTCTCAAACGGCGCACGGATGGTTTTCGCCAGACGCCAGGCACAGCGCTCCGAAACGATCACTCGGGTGAGATCGTCTATGTGCCTCCCCAGGACCAGCGCGACATTAACCTAGCAATGAGCGGGCTTGAGCGTTTCGTAAATGATGATGCGCTCTCAACGCTCGACCCGCTTATCAAAATGGCATTGATCCACCATCAATTCGAAAGCATTCATCCGTTCCCGGATGGCAATGGCCGCATAGGGCGTATCCTGAACGTTCTCTACCTTACACGAGTGGGTCTCCTCGAAATTCCCATTCTCTATCTCAGCCGCGCCATAAACAACTCGAAGGGTGAGTATTATCGCCTGCTGCAATATGTGCGCGATACCGGTGAATGGAAGGATTGGCTTATCTACATGCTGCGAGCGGTCGATGAGACCGCTAAAACGACGCTGGACCTGGTCGAGAATATTCGCCAGCAGATGGCGACAGCAAAAAAGCGACTCCGAACGGAATTTCCGAAAATCTACTCGCAGGATCTGCTCAACAACTTATTCCGGCATCCTTACACGCGGATCGATTACGTGCAGAAAGAGCTGAATGTTACGCGCCAGACGGCGGCTCGCTATCTCGATGCGCTCGCCGATGCCGGAATTTTGAGCAAACACCAGAGTGGGCGCAACAATTACTACATCAATGAGCCGCTAATTGCCCTATTTTTAAAGGTATCTGAGTGATGAGAATCTGCCGGGATAATTCTTGGCATCCTCTCCGCCATTTCGCCCTTTGTTTCAGACCGCTGTCGATCACGGTGATCTGCTGAAAGTCAGCCAGGCGTGTCTCGATTCTCCGGAAATCGATAAACCACGTCGGCAAACGACCCCGTCGGGAAGACGTAGAAGAACTTCAAATTGGCTGACGATTCGTTGCGGATGCCATGTTCGGCGCTGCCGGGGATGAAAACGGTTGTGCCTGATTTGACCGTTGTTTCCTGACCGTCGATCCAGACGATGCCGGTTCCTTCGAAGATGAAGTAGATTTCCGCTGGGTCGTGGCGATGCGGCTTGAGTTCGCCGCCGGGGGCTAGTTCGGCTATGCCGGCGCTCATGCTGTCGGTGGGGGTGATGTCGCTGCTGAGCAGTGTGTGCCAGGAGATGGAGCCGTGGACGGGATCGTTCCATCCGTCGCGCGGGCGTTCGTCGGCTGTGGTGATAACGGCTTGCGATCGCTTTGTCATTTTACCTCGGTACGGTGGGTCGGCAATCACGCGGAACGGTGTCACAACGATACGGAATGTCAATCGGCCGCTGCCAAGTTCCGATCGTCGGCTTGTAGTTGGGCGAGATCCGCCATGATGAAAGAGGCTGTGCCGATACGGCATTGCCGGCCGGAGCGGATGGCCCTCGACTCTTTAGTTTCGACTTTTGAGATCGTGCCGCCCAGCTCCACCGCAGGAAGACCGCAATCAGGCTCGAGGTGGTTTCTGGGGCATCTTCGAAGCAATAACGGCCGTAGGAGGCGCTCGATGGGCGCCGGCGTGAAAAGGGCGGAAAGGAGCGGGAGGAAATGCTCCGCATACAGCGCCCTGTCTGCCTTGCTCAAATAGGGAGCGCCGGCGTGCTACTGATGATGCGCTCGGCGGCCGAATCTGATCTTTCGAATTGATGGGCGCCGATCAAAGCCTTTGACCCCAGTCGAGCGCGTCAAGGCACTCGGAAGCAATGCTATCGCGACCCATCAAACTCTCTTTATCCAAATGTATCTATCAGACGGTGGCACAAGAGGTAACGCTCGTATTAATATGCAAGCTATATTTCTACCTGACGAGCCGTAATGTGAGGGATACTGTCTTTATGCTGAGACTATTCTCCTATTCACAAAGCCACTACAAGGTGATACTTTAACTCTGCGCAGGTTACTGAACTCCAGTTCGGCCCCGACTCGCGCAACAGTGCCACGTAGCCGCCCTGCCTGGCCCCACCGGGCAGGGCATTCATTTCAGACCATTATAGCCTTGATAGGCGATACAGTTTGATACTTTCCCACCAAGCTTAGCCCGACTTAACATCGGGCTTTTTTTGCGAAAGCGGCGGTTCAGAGGACCCGGCCGATACCCTCGTTCGGTCCGCCTTCAGCCGGGCCCTTTGCACTGGGGGACTGCAGCATAGGTGTAGATCCGGGACATCTCGACATTTGTGATTCGAGGAATTCAAATCTCATATCCGAGATTTACATCCGGTCTGTTGGTCTAAACGATAATACAGCCGAGCCACCCTTAGCACGATTCCAAATTCTGTGGTCTTCTTTTTTAAAAAGAGAGATTT
>NZ_BLAJ01000010.1 GCF_009176305.1 Martinezella dioscoreae
GTGCCGGAAGATGTCGGGCCGCATCATCAACATCCACCATTCCTTCCTGCCGTCCTTCAAGGGGGCGAACCCCTACAAGCAGGCCTATGAGCGCGGCGTGAAGCTGATCGGGGCGACGGCGCATTATGTGACGGCCGATCTCGACGAAGGTCCGATCATCGAGCAGGACACGGCGCGCATCACGCATGCGCAGTCGGCCGAGGATTATGTCTCGATCGGCCGCGATGTGGAGAGCCAGGTGCTGGCGCGCGCCATCCATGCGCATATCCACTATCGCACCTTCCTCAACGGCAACCGCACCGTCGTCTTCCCGGCAAGCCCGGGATCCTATGCCTCCGAGCGCATGGGGTGAGGCGCAAGCACGCGATTTCGGCTGGCTTCTTTCCCTTTTCGCTCCGACACGCGATTTGATACCACCGGTATCGAATCGCCCGGAGATCGAGGAGAGGACATGTCATTCTACCGCAACGGCGCGCTGCTGCTGGCGGCGCTCCTGCTATTTGCGCCGGCATCCCATGCCCAAACGGCAGAACAGGACCCTTCCAAGATCGATCTTGCCAAGCTGATCGAATGCACGACCTATGACGTGCCAAGCTACAACAATTTCGCTCTGTGGCTGACCGGACCGGAACGCGCCACGGCCATGAAACAGTTCGGCATCAGCGAGCTGCCGTCGGATAATCCGTTGTTGCGCGAATTCCAGCTTTCGATGCCTATGATCGTTTTCGGGCGGCAGACGAACAGGATCGCCTTCGCCTCCACCGGGCCGCTTGCCGTGCTTGACGAGGCGGATCCGCATCCGCTCGCCAAGCAGCTTGGCGTCACAGCTTCCGTCGACCAGCCGAACAAGTTTCTCGGCGAGAAGATCGTCCTGTCGCGCAAGGACCAGCAGGAAAATTCGGACACCGTGCTGGAAACGCGCATCTCGCTGAACGTCTCCACTGTCGACACCCATCCGGGCAAGACGCTAGCCGGTTGCAGCTATTCCATCGAGGTCGAATAGGCTGTTATGCCTAGCCGGCTGCATTCTGCGGCCTATCTTCCTCCTCGCTGCTCGACTACCCTATCTGTTTTGGGTAATTTTCTTTAGGATGGAATGGTTTAGTGTCGATGCGAATGAACCATCCGGGGGATGCCATGGCCGACGCCACGCTCGTGAACCGTATGCAACTGCCGAGACCGGACGTTACACCGGAGGAGGCGGCCGAGATCCTGCAGACGCATTACGGTCTGAGCGGAACACTGACCGAGCTCGGCAGCCAGCAGGACCGCAACTATCGCATCGATGCCGGCGAGAACGCCTATGTGCTGAAGATCTGCCGGGCCGAATACGAGCTGGTCGAGCTCGAGGCGCAGAATGCCGCGATCCGCCATCTGCACGCCAAGCCGGATGCGCCGCGCGTGCCCGAGGTCATCCCCTCACTGAATGGCCGCGATATCCTCGCCATCACTCTCCGCGAGCAGGATTACCTCGTCCGGCTGCTCCGCTTTCTCCCCGGCCAGACACTGACGCGGCGCAACTACCTGCCGCAGACCTCCGTGGCCGGGCTCGGCGCGCTTTCGGCTAGGCTTGCACGCGATCTTGCCGATTTCGATCATCCCGGCCTGCACCGCAGCCTTCAATGGGACCTGCGACGGGCAGGACCCGTTGCCGTGCAGCTGCTGTCGGCCATAACCGATCACGAGGCGCGCGACCGCATCGCCAAGGCAATGGTCGCCGCCGTCAAGCGCATCCAGCCGCTCGCGAGCCAATTGCGTGTTCAGCCGGTGCATCATGATGTCACCGACGACAATGTCGTCAGCCATCCCGATGCGCGCGGACAGCTCGTGCCCGATGGCGTCATCGACTTCGGCGATATCATCCAGGGCTGGCTGGTCGGCGATCTTGCTGTCACCTGTGCGTCGCTGCTACATCATGCAGGCGGCAACCCCTTCCACATCCTTCCGGCAATCAGTGCCTATCATGCGATCTATCCACTGGAGGAAGTCGAAGCCAAAGCCCTGTGGCCGCTGATCGTCGCGCGGGCCGTCATCCTCACCGCCAGCACCGAACAGCAGCTCGCTATCGACCCCGACAACGACTATGTGCGCGGCAATCTCGATTTCGAGCGCGAAATCTTCGATGTCGCAACCGAGGCGCAGCCGGATGTGATGGAAGCGGCGATCCTGCGGACGATCGGTTTTGATGTCGCCCCAGTCGTGACTGACGGCTGGTCGCCGCTGCTACCCGACATCGACTCCTCGCAGATTGCCGCCATCGATCTTTCCGCCACCGGGCCTGACTTCACGGACGGCAACTGGCAGAAGCCTGATATGGACTGGCGGCTGCTTGCCCAGACGGCAATCGCTTCCGGGGCTGCGGCGACCCGCTACGGCGAATTCCGCCTCTCCCTTGCTGCGCCGCTTAACATGAGGCAGCCACAGAATTTCGCCCTGCATTGCGATATCTGCCTGCCGGCTGGCGCGACGGTTGCGGCTCCCTTCCCTGGCCTTCTGCAACGGCAGGGCCAGCATTTCGTGCTGGTCGGTGAAGAAATCAGCCTGCATCTCGACGGTATCGAAAGTGCTCTCGAGGACGGAGCGGCTATCGAGCAAGGCGCGACAATAGGAACGATCGGCAGCGAGGGCTCGGCAATTGGAGGATTGCGCATTCAGCTTTGCCGCGTGCCCGGCCTTGTGCCGCCGCTTTTTGCGACGGCGGATCAGGCAGAGGGGTGGTCGGCCGTCTCCCCCTCGCCCGCCGCTCTTTTGAACCCGGCCTGTGAGGCGCCGCGGCCGGACGCTTCCGCGCTGCTGTCACTGCGCAATGCCCGTTTCGCCAAGCCGCAGAAGCACTATTACGAATTCCCGCCACAGATCGAGCGCGGCTGGCGCGAATTCCTGTTCGACACGCAAGGGCGCTGCTACCTCGATATGGTCAACAACGTCACGACGCTCGGCCACGCCCATCCGCGCCTGACGGCAGCGATCGCCCAGCAATGGTCTCGCCTCAATACCAACTCCCGCTTCCATTATGCCGCCGTTGCCGAATTCTCCGAGCGGCTGGCAACGCTGGCACCTGAGGGACTGGACAGTGTCTTCCTCGTCAATAGCGGCTCGGAAGCCAACGATCTGGCGATCCGCCTTGCATGGGCGCACACGGCCAAGAGAAACATGCTCTGCCTGCTGGAGGCCTATCACGGCTGGACGGTTGCGAGTGAAGCCGTCTCCACCTCGATTGCCGACAATCCGCAGGCGCTGACGACGCGGCCGGATTGGGTGCACCCCGTCCTCTCGCCGAATACCTATCGCGGGCCGTTCCGCGGCCAGGATTCTGCTCCGCATTATCTCGGCGACGTCATGGCGAAACTGCGGGCGATCGACGAAAAGGGCGACGGCCTTGCCGGCTTCATCGCCGAACCGGTCTATGGCAATGCCGGCGGCATCGCGCTGCCGCATGGCTATCTCGCAGGCGTTTATGACGCAGTGCGCCAACGCGGCGGCCTTTGCATCGCCGATGAAGTGCAGGTGGGCTACGGCCGTCTCGGCGAGCATTTTTGGGGCTTCGAAACGCAGGGTGTCACGCCCGACATCATCACCATCGCCAAGGGCATGGGGAACGGCCATCCGCTCGGCGCCGTCATCACCCGCCGCGAGATCGCCGAATCGCTGGAAAAGGAAGGCTATTTCTTCTCCTCCGCCGGCGGCAGCCCGGTGAGCTGCGTCGCCGGTCTCACCGTTCTCGATATCCTCAAGGATGAAAATCTGCAGGAAAATGCCCGCGTCATCGGTGACCGGCTGAAGGCCGGGCTGATCGCTCTCATGGATCGATTCCCGTTGATCGGCGCCGTGCATGGCACGGGGCTTTATCTCGGCGTGGAATTCGTGCGCGACCGCGAAAGCCTGACGCCGGCGACCGAAGAAACGGCTGCGATCTGCGAGCACCTGCTCGATCTCGGGGTCATCATGCAGCCGACCGGCGATCACTTGAATGTGTTGAAGATCAAGCCGCCGCTATGCCTCGCAGCCGAGAGCGCCGATTTCTTCGTGAAGGCCCTGGAAAAGGTGCTTGAGGATAGATTTTGACGTTCTCGTCACGCCATTAACCATTGAGGTGTTTTAGCGGCGCGTGAATTTTAATGCTGCCGGGGCATTGTCGAATCTCGCGCCAGTTCCTATCTGTTGCTCGGTGATCGGCGAGCCGTACCGACACGGGTAGCAATCCGAAGGTTTTAAGACAACCTTCCCTGCAACCCGCAAGACTCGGAATTTTATTTTCCCGATCGTCGACATTTTGACATCTTTCGGAATATGTTTCTGAGGATGCAATCGCTATTATCTACTAATGTAGTGGATAATAGTACATCGATCGCGGTGCCCCCTAACGGGGCCCCTAACAAGTACAACGCCAATTGAGGAAGTGACATGCTGAATAGAAAAGTCATTGCTTCGATCCCTAGGCGGTCCGTGCTTGGCAATGACCGCTCGGGCGCGCTCTCCCGCCCGTGCTGTCGAATGTGACGTTCGTCCTCCTTACCGGAATCAAACAGTCAATTCGCCATGTCTGCGCTGTGCTTGCGCAGAGGGAGTCTATTTATGAAGAAGCAAGTCATCGAATACGCCGGCGTCCCCGTCGGCATCGTCGTTCCCGATCAGGATCGGCTCAAGTTCATCGCTGTAAAATATCATGTCCATGATCTGGACGAGCAGCATTTCAGAAATGCGGACGAAGTGAAGCTTGCGATCCGCGACCTTCTTTCCCGCCAGCAGGCAAAACCGATCCATGTTTGATGGGTCGGATCACCTGCGCTTTTACTCATTCCCGTCCCCAGCCCTCACCCTTTGATAGAATCAGGGTGGGGGCTTTTTTATTTGAGGCCATCGTGTCGCGTCCTGCGAAGGAAGCTTCCGCCGGCTCCCCCGTGAAACGCCGAAGCTTCAAAGCCTCCGGTCCCCGACCGCTCGGGTTGAACAAACCCATCTTGTCTTTTCCCCGTCTTTACGATCCTATCGCCATGGCGACCTCGCGTTGTAAACGGCGAAGGATTTTTCATTGGCTGACCTCCTCAATCTCCTGACCGATGTCGAAGGCGTCGCTGTCGGTCACTCCACCGACCTTACGCTCGGCTCCGGCGTCACCGCCATCGTCTTCGATGAGCCGGCTATCGCCTCCTGCACCGTTCTCGGCGGCGCCCCGGGTGGGCGGGATACCGCATTGCTGGATCCTGCAATGACGGTCGATGCTGTGGATGGTCTCGTGCTCTCAGGCGGCTCGGCCTTCGGACTCGATGCGGCAGGCGGCGTGCAGGCAGGCTTGAGGGAGATGGGCCGCGGCTTGAAGGTTGGCGATGCGCTGGTGCCAATCGCGCCACAGGCGATCCTGTTTGATCTCATCAATGGCGGCAACAAGGATTGGGGGCTGCACTCGCCCTATCGCGACATGGGATATGCCGCCTTCAAGGCTGCAAACAAAGGGCCGTTTGCGCTTGGAAGCGTCGGCGCCGGCACCGGTGCCACGACGGCAACGGTCAAGGGCGGCCTCGGCTCGGCAAGCGCCGTCAGCAGCAGAGGATACAGAATCGCAGCCATCGTCGCCGTCAATGCGCTCGGTTCCGCCACTATCGGCGACGGCCCGCATTTCTGGGCGGCTCCCTTCGAGCAGAATGGCGAATTTGGCGGTCTCGGCATGCCACAGGTGGTCGATTCACGCCTGCGGCTGAAGGGCACCAACATCACCGCCACGACCATCGGCGTCGTCGTCACCGACGCTCAGCTGACTAAGGCTGAGGCGCATCGCCTCTCCATCTGCGCTCACGACGGCTTTGCGCGTGCGCTTTTACCGACGCATCTGCCGCTCGACGGCGATACCGTATTTGCCGCTTCCACCGGCAGGCATACGCGCGACGATATGCCTGGTTTCATGGAGCTCTGCCACCTCGCCACCATTATCATGGCGCGCGCCATCGCCCGCGGCGTCTACGAAGCGACGGCGCTGCCGGTCGAAGGCGGGCAAGTGGCGTGGCGGGATCGCTTCGCCAAGTCCGCCATCTAACGGGAGCTCCCGCGCATGCAGATCCGCGCGCTGATCTATTTCGACGAGCTGGTGCGCACCAATTCGATGCGCCAGGCGGCTGAAAACCTGAACGTGGCGCCGACGGCCATCAGCCGCCAGATCGAGAATCTCGAATATCATTTCGGCACGCAACTGGTCGAACGCAGTGCCCGCGGCATCAAATTGACGGCTGCCGGCGAATTGCTGGCGGAACGCGCCGGCCGGACGCTGCGCGAGCTCGACCATGTTCACCAGTTGATCGAAGACCTGAAAGGCCTGCAGCGCGGGACCGTCAGTATCTTTGCCAATGGCGCGTCCGTCGCCAATATCCTTGCTCCGGCGCTGGCCGAATTCAGTCTGCGCTATCCCGGCCTACGCTTCGAAGTGACCATTACCAGCGCTCGCGGCGCCATCGAAGCCGTCAACAATGCCGAGGCCGATATTGCGGTGACGCTGTTTGCCCCGCCGCTTTCCGGCACAAAGGTGCGCCTGCGCTCCGAGCTCGTCTATGAGGTGATCGCCTCTTCCTCCCATCCGCTTGCTGCCGCCAGCGAGATCACACTTGCGGAACTCTCGGCCCACGCGCTTGCCGTCCCCGATCGCTCCTTCGGCGCAAGACAGGCCTTCGACGCACTCTTCGAACGTGAGGGGCTGAGGCTCGATCCAGTCTTTGAGACCGGCTCGCTTGAAATGCAGAAGGAGCTGGTGCTGCGCGGCGCGGCGATTACCATGCTGCCGGCACTCACCGTTCAAAGGGAGATCGAGGCGGGGCAGCTCGTCGCACGGCCCGTTGCGGGCGGCATGGGGGTGCGGACGCCGGTCGATCTCTGCGTCGCGCCCGATCGCCAGCTCTCCTTCGCCGCCGGCAAGCTGCTCGATTTCATCGAGCGCTTCATGCATCAGCAACTTTCCGCCAGGAGGAGGCATGATTGAACGAAACGCTGTAACCACGAAAAGAGTGTAGCGATTTCAGCTACACCGAGCACACATTTTCGGAATTGTGTGTGCGCCGATGAGATGACACTATCCTGAAAAAGACCGCAGGCCGGAAGGGAAGCCGGACGTGCGGGCAAAAGCAAGGGAACCGACATGACCAAGTTTTCACGCCCGAGCCTGGGCGACGTCGCGCGCCGGCTTGCCTATGGCGCCGCAGTTTCTGCCGGCCTGCTGATGATGGGCCTGACACAGGCTGAAGCCGCGAAGACGACACTCAATCTCGGCATGAGCGTCGAGCCAACAGGTCTAGATCCGACGATCGCCGCGCCCGTCGCGATCGGCCAGGTCACCTGGCAGAACATTTTCGAAGGCCTGGTTGCCATCGACGAAAACGGCAAGATCGTGCCGCAGCTCGCCAAGAGCTGGGAGATTTCACCTGACGGCCTGACCTATACGTTCAAGCTGCAGACCGGCGTGAAATTTCATGACGGCGAAGCCTTCGATTCGGCTGCCGCCAAGTTCACGCTCGATCGCGCTCGTGGCGCCGACTCCGTCAACCCGCAGAAGCGCTTCTTTTCGACCATCGCCTCGATCGATACGCCGGATGCAGAAACGCTCGTCCTGCATCTGTCCTCGCCAACCGGCAGCCTTCTCTATTGGCTAGGCTGGCCGAGCTCCGTGATGGTCGGGCCGAAGTCCTCTGCCAACGACAAGACGACGCCCATCGGCACCGGCCCGTTCAAATTCTCCTCCTGGGCGAAGGGCGACCATGTCGACCTCGTCAAGAACCCGGATTACTGGAACAAGTCGGTCGACGTGAAGCTCGAGAAGGTAACCTTCCGTTTCATTTCCGATCCGCAGGCTGAGGCGGCGGCGTTGAAGGCCGGCGATCTCGATGCCTTTCCGGAATTCGCCGCGCCGGAGCTCATGAGTTCCTTCGAGGGCGACGCCAGGCTGACGACCAAGGTCGGCAATACCGAACTCAAGGTCGTGGCCGGCATGAACAACACCCGCAAGCCCTTCGACGACAAGCGCGTGCGCCAGGCTCTGATGATGGCGCTCGACCGGAAAACGATCATCGAAGGCGCGTGGTCCGGTTTAGGCACCGCGATCGGCAGTCACTACACGCCGAACGATCCCGGCTATAAGGACCTGACCGGCACGCTGCCCTACGACACCGCCAAGGCCAAGGCGCTGCTTGCAGAGGCCGGCTATCCGAACGGTTTCACCTTTACCATCAAGACGCCGCAGATGGCTTATGCGCCGCGTAGCGCCCAGGTGATGCAGGCGATGTTTGCCGATATCGGCGTGACGATGAACATCGAGCCGACGGAATTCCCGGCGAAATGGGTGCAGGACGTCTTCACCGGCCGCAACTACGACATGACCATCGTCGCCCATGCCGAGCCGCTGGATATCGATATCTATTCGCGCGACCCCTATTACTTCAACTACAAGAATCCCGCCTTCAACGAGCTGATGAAGAAGATCCAGCTCACGTCCGATGTATCCGAGCAGAATAAGCTCTATGGCGAGGCGCAGAGCATTCTTGCCGAGGACGTGCCGGCGCTCTTTCTTTTCGTCATGCCGAAGCTCGGCGTCTGGGACAAGAAGCTGAAGGGGCTTTGGGAGAACGAACCGATCCCGTCCAACGTGCTGACCAACGTCTCCTGGGAAGATTGACCGCTCCAACAGTTTGATTGGGCATGATCTTGGTATTTCTTTCGCGCACGACGACCAACTCCTTCTCCCCAGCGGGGAGAAGGTGGCCCAAAGGGTCGGATGATGGGGCTGCGACGCCGAAAACTGCCTTTTGCTTGCGCTCAAGGCACTCGGGATTTCATCCCTCGTCCACCTCAACCGCCCTATCGGGCACCTTCTCCCCGATGGGGAGAAGGAGGAGTCAAAGGCCGCACCAACTCCGTATTCTTAGCCGAATTAGCCTGGCCATGGACTTGCTATGATCGTACTGCTCACCCGCCGGATTTTCGGACTTGTGCTGACGCTGATTGCCGTCTCGCTGCTGGTCTTTGCCGTCATGGCGCTGCTGCCGGGCGACCCGGCCGCCATCACGCTCGGCACATCGGCGGCGCCGGAAACGCTCGCCGCGCTCCGGCATGAGATGGGTCTCGATCAGCCGCTGATTGTCCGCTACGGCCAATGGCTCGCCGGCGCGCTGGCGGGGGATCTCGGCACGTCCTATACCTATGGCGTTCCGGTCGCAGGCCTGATTGCCGAGCGGCTTGCCGTTACTCTGCCGCTTGCGCTGCTTGCCATCCTGTTGTCGGTTCTTGTCGCCGTACCGCTCGGCGTTGCGGCAGCGGCAAGACGCGGCGGCGTCTTCGATATCATCGCCACGCTGTTTTCGCAGATGGGCATCGCCGTGCCGGGCTTCTGGGTCGGCCTGTTGCTGGTTCTTCTGTTCGCCACCTCGCTCGGCTGGATGCCGGCCGGCGGTTTTCCCGGTTGGGAAAGCGGATTCTGGCCCTCCCTGAAATCTTTGGTGTTACCCGCGATCGCACTTGCGCTGCCGCAGGCGGCAGTGCTGACCCGCGTGACGCGCTCGGCCGTGCTCGACACGCTGCATGAGGATTTTGCCCGCACGGCGATCGCCAAGGGCCTGTCACGCAGCCGCGTGCTGTGGGGACATGTGGTGCCGAACGCCCTGGTACCGGTGCTGACCATTCTCGGGCTGCAATTCACCTTTCTCGTCGCCGGCGCCGTGTTGATCGAAAATGTCTTCACCCTGCCCGGCCTTGGCCGCCTCGCCTATCAGGCACTCAGCCAGCGCGACGTCATCGTTCTGCAGGATGTCGTGCTGTTCTTTGCCGGCCTCGTCATCGTCGTGAATTTTCTGGTCGATCTCTCCTATCTCGCTATCGATCCACGATTGCGAGCAGGAGGTGCGCGATGACTGCAGTCGAGACCAAAATCGCTGCGACGTCTTCCCGCCATCGTTTTCGGGCGCTGCGGCGGATGAATCTGATCGTCGGCGCCCTCATCATCCTTGCTCTTGTCGGCGTCGCCATCGTCTCCTTGTTCTGGACACCGGTGCCGCCGGCGAAGATGCAGATCCTCCACAAGCTGCAGCCACCCTTCGGCTTCGGACTTCTCGGCACCGATCAGATCGGCCGTGATGTCCTGTCGATGCTGATGGCAGGCTGCTGGAATTCGCTGTCAATCTCCGTATCGGCGGTTGCGATCGGCGGGACGCTCGGAACGATCATCGGCGTTTCCGCCGCCGCCCAACGCGGCCTGTTCGAGGCGCTGGTTATGCGCGCCTGCGACGTGATCTTCGCCCTGCCACCGATCCTTTCGGCCATGATCCTTGGTGCATTTCTTGGGACCGGGCGCTCCACGGCAATCATCGCCATTGCGGTTTTCATGGTGCCGGTCTTCGCCCGCGTCGCGCTCGGCTCTGCCTTGCAGGCGTGGAGCCGCGACTATGTGCTGGCGGCGCGCGCCATCGGCAATACGCAGCTTTCCATCACGCTGCGCCATGTCCTGCCCAACATCATGGGCAGTATCATCGTCCAGGCGACCATCCAGCTCGGCCTTGCGATCCTGACTGAGGCTGGGCTCGCTTTCCTGGGTTTGAGCGTACCGCCGCCCGCGCCGACCTGGGGTCGGATGCTGGCCGATGCGCAGACCTATTTCCACGTTGCGCCGTGGCTCGCCCTGCTGCCGGGGCTTGCCATTGCGCTCTCCGTGCTCGGCTTCAACCTGCTCGGCGACGGGCTGCGTGATCTCCTCGACCCCCGCGAGGCGACGCGCTGATTGAGACATGAAGAGTATAGATCATGACCGAACCTACCGATCTTTCCATCCGAGACCTCCGGCGCCAATTTGCCAACAAGAGCCTATCTCCCAGCGAATACTGGCTGGCACTCGAGACGCATATCGAGGCATGGGAGCCGACAATCGCCGCTCTTTACGCCTATGATCCGGAGGATGCTCGCCGGCAAGCCGCGGCCTCCACGGAGCGCTGGGCGAAGGGTACGCCGCTTGGAACCCTGGACGGCATTCCGGTAACGTTGAAGGAGCTAATCGCCACCAAAGGTCAGCCGGTGCCGCTCGGCACGGCGGCGGTCGAGCTCGTTCCCGCTGCCGAAGACGCGCCCATCGCCGCCCGGATGCGCGAGGATGGCGCGGTGATTTTCGCGAAAACCACCTGCCCCGATTACGGCATGCTCTCATCAGGCCTATCGAGCTTTCACAAGCTCAGCCGCAATCCCTGGGACCCCAGCCAAAATCCGGGCGGCTCCAGCGCCGGTGCGTCTGCCGCTGCCGCTGCCGGTTATGGACCGCTGCATATCGGTACCGATATCGGCGGCTCGATACGCCTGCCGGCAGGATGGACCGGCATTTTCGGCTTCAAGCCGAGCAATGGCCGTATTCCGATCGATCCCTATTATCTCGGGCGATGCGCCGGACCGATGACCCGCACGGTCGAGGATGCGGCCTTTTCCATGGCTACGCTCTCACGGCCCGACTGGCGCGACAGCACGAGCCTGCCGCCGAATGAGATCGACTGGATGAATCTCGACATCGACATCCGAGGCATGAAGATCGGCCTGATGCTCGATGCTGGCTGCGGCCTGCCGGTCGAGGACGAGATACGCGATGCGGTCGCTGCTGCCGCCAAGCGCTTCGAGGAAGCAGGCGCCATCATCATCGACGTCTCGCCGGTGCTGACCAGGCAGATGCTTGACGGACTCGATGCTTTCTGGCGTGCACGCTTCTGGGGCGATATGACGGCTTTGAGCGAGGAACGCCGCAACAGCATCCTGCCCTATATCTATAGCTGGGCGAAGGGCGGCGCCGGTATCAGCGGCGTCGATGCCGTTCGCGGCTTCAACCAGACCTACGAGATGCGCAAGAGCTGCGCCAAGCTCTTCGCGGAGGTGGATGCCGTGCTTTCGCCAACCAATCCGATCGTCTCCTATCCCGCCGAATGGGCTTCGCCCACCAACGACCCTGTGCGGCCGTTCGAGCACATCGCCTTCACCGTTCCGTGGAACATGTCGGAGCAGCCGGCGGCATCGATCAATTGCGGCTTCTCCCGCTCCGGTATGCCGATCGGCATGCAGATCATCGGCCCGCGCTTCGACGACATGCTGGTACTTCGTCTCTCGAAGGCTTTTGAGGACTGGACCGGCGGCGTGACGAACTGGCCGAAACGGCCGTCATGAAGCAAACTTGGAGACAGCCAGCTAGTCCAGCGACAATGGCAGCGAAAGGCCGACCTTGACCCGGTCCATGGTCACGAGCGACTTGAACTTCGTGACATTCGGATTGTCGTAGAAAAGACGCCGGGCCACCTCCTCATAGGCGGACATGCTGGGGACGACGATGATGAGCACGAAATCGGCCTCGCCGGTGACCCCGTAGCATTGCTGGACTTCCGGCGCTTCGAGGAAGCTGCGCTTGATCGCGTTGATGAGGTCGTACCGCTCGTTGGCGATATGGACCTCGACCACGATGGTGATCGGCAGGCCTATTGCCGCCGGATCGACGACCGCGATATTGGCCTGGATGACGCCGCTTTCCTGCATACGCTTGATACGCCGCTGCACGGCCGGCGCCGACAGGTTGATCCGTTCACCGATCTCCCGTTGCGGAACCGTACTGTCCTTTTGGAGAATCTCGAGAATTGCCAGGTCGAACTCATCGAGATCGGCGGGTTTGCGCATTTCAATACATCCTTACCGCAAAGAGGAAACAAAATTGCATGAAAGCCATCAAAATGGAGCCAAATCCTCTTCCCCTATGTACTAGCTTTGCGCCACAAATCACCTGACTTGCAAAGGCACGAGAATGTCACAGCCGGACACCGAATACGATATGCGCAGCGCGAGCCTCGGGGAAAGCGAAGATACGAAAGGCTTTCTTCTTGGCGTCGTCGCGATGATCCTCGCGGCGCTGGCCATGAGCATTTCGCCGAGCCTCGTGCGTCTTGCCGATGTCGGGCCTTTCGCCAGCGCCTTTTGGCGTGTCTTTCTGGCGCTGCCGATCCTTTGGATATGGATGCGATATGGCGAGGCTACCGAACCCGATGCACCCCGCGCCAGCTTTACGATACCGACGATCCTCGCCGGCATTGCCTTCACGGGCGACCTGTTCTTTTGGCATCTCTCGATCATGCGGACGACGATCGCCAACGCCACTTTCTTCGCAACGATGGCGCCGCTTTGGGTCGTCATCTTCGGCTGGCTTCTTTTGAGACAGCGTGTCAGCCGCGCCACGCTTCTCGGGCTTCTCATCTGCCTTGCGGGCGGATCGGCACTCGTCGTCCAAAGCCTGGCATTCAATCCGGACCGAGCCGTCGGCGATGCGCTCGCCATCATCACCGGCGCCTTCTTCGGCCTTTATTTCCTGGCAGTCGGCGCGGCACGCCCGGGGACCAATGCCGCGCGCGTTACCTTCGAATTAAGTATCATAACCTCGGCGATCCTGTTCCTGATCGCCTTCTTCTTCGAGCCGCGCATCCTGCCGCAGTCGATCTCGGGGTGGGGCGTGCTTCTCGCGCTCGGCCTGATCAGCCACGCCGGCGGACAGGGACTGCTTTCGGTGGCGCTCGGACGATTGCCAACCGTTTTCTCCTCGCTTGTCATTTTCCTAGAATCGATCGCGGCCGCCGTTTTCGCCTGGTTCCTATTCGGCGAAAACGTCACCCTGCTGCAGGCGCTCGGCGGCATCGTCATCGTCGCCGGCATCTGGATCGCGCGCCCTCGCACTCCGTAAACCGACCGATTGCGAATGCTGGTGGGCGTTGCGGCAACAGGGTTGCGCAGCGCGGTCAGTCGATGAAACGGCGGTAGCCGGTCGGCCGCTCATAGAGCCAGCCGATGCGTTCGATGGCGGCAGCGAAATTCTCCCGCGCGACGGTCATGGTATGGCCGTTGGCGTGAACAATGGTTTCCGGATCTTCCATGATCGCCACATGCCCCTTCCAGAAAACGAAGTCGCCGCGCTTCAGCTCCTCACGCTCGATTGGCTGGCCGAGGCCTGCGGCCTGCATGTCGGTATCGCGCGGTGCGGCGCGGCCCGTCATCGATAGCGCCAGCTGCACCAGCCCCGAGCAATCAATGCCGAGGCCCGAGCGGCCGCCCCAGAGATAGGGCGTCTCGAGGAAGCGTAAAGCAACGTCCACGAAATCGCCGCCCTCGTTGTAGCCGATCGGCTGGACATGCTTTGCGAAAATGGCAGTGCCATCCTCCAGGACGACATAGTGATTGCCCCGGGCCTCCGCCGTGCCGGTCACATTCACGAGGCTGCCCATGGAAAGCACTGCAGCGTGCGGCTTGCGCAGCTCCGGCTCAGGATAGAGGAAGGTGCGCTGCGGAACGATGACGTGGGTCGGCGCTGCCGCTCCCTGTTTGATCGTCGTTTCCGGGAGATAGCCGACGTAACCGTCTGACAGAGCCTTGACCCAGCACCAACCGTCGCGACGCTCGAATATCGTCACCTCTTCGCCCATCAAGAGCTCGGTATCGATGCCCGAGGCAAGATCCGGCTTCGGCCGTAGCGCAACGACGGGGACGGCAACGCGTGCAGCAATACCCTCGACGAAGCGCTCGGCTTCGACTTTGCCCTTAAGAGAAACCTCGGCGAGATCGGGCCTGAAAGCATTAAGACGGCGGTCGAGCATCATGGTGAAATTCCTGAGGTTACAATTTTCGGCCGTGCTCTATGATGAGATCGCCGAGTTTTTCAAGATAAAGCGCGCCGGTGACCGTTCGCTTAATGATGACATTGCGACGATCGCGCTCATCGCGGACACGGTCGACCAATCCCATCACGCCCATGGTATCAAGCGCCCGGGTGATGACCGGCTTGGTAACGCCGAGGGTCGCGGCCAGACCGCGCACGGTATGAGGAGGCGGCACAAGATAGATCTGCAGCAGAATCGCCGTCTGCCGCAGCGTCAAGTCATGATCCTCGCGGCGCACCTGAGCGAGCGTCACGCCATGCCAGAGGCCGAGAGCCTGTGAGGCGGTGAGTTCAAGCGGCAAGGGCAACCCCGGAATTCGTTACGCTGCCGTTCCAGTCTCGGCCAAGATCATGGCGGTTTCAAGGGAGTTTTGACTGGTTAGTCTTCGGAGCGGTGACCACAGAGTTCGTTGAGAGTGCACCCCCCTCTATCGCTTCGTGACATCTCCCCACAAGGGGGGAGATCGTTTGGAGTTTGTGGCCATTACCGATGAAACAATAGCTGAAATTTCTGCGGCTACGATGTTGCCTTGAGGCAGAAGGATGCAACGAGTTACCGATCTCGCCCCTTTAGGCAGGGCTATCGCATATGGAGGCGGACGAGCGCCATAAGCTCCTTCTCCCCTTGGGGAGAAGGTGGCCCGAAGGGTCGGATGAGGGGGTTATCGATTTGAATTCATGGATTTTGGTGGTCTTGGCGGGCACCCCCTCATCCGCCTGGCGGCACCTTCTCCCCGCTGGGGAGAAGGGGGACAGCGGCGATCTCCGCTCATATGCGATACCCCTGCCCACAAGGGGGGAGATGTCGCGGCAGCGACAGAGGGGGTGCCACGTGGGCGATGGACAGAGAAGCTCGCCTACCTGCAGCGACGGCCTACCGCACACTCTGCCTGATATGATGATACAGAGCCCGGATCGCCTGTGCCTCGCCGCCGCCGGGGGAATGCGGGCGTTCGCTCGGCGCCCAGCCGAAAATATCGAAATGCACCCAGCTTGGCGTCTTTGTCACGAAGCGCTTGAGGAACAGGGCAGCCGTAATGGAGCCGGCCATGCCGCCTGATGGAGCATTGGTGATATCGGCGAATTTGGTCCGGATGTCCTTGTCGTAGCCCATATAGAGCGGCATCCGCCACAGCGGATCATCCGTCTCCAGGCTCGCCTCGGTCAGATCGCTGGCAAGCTCGCTGTCGTCTGTGAAGAAAGGCGGCAGGTCGGGGCCGAGCGCAACGCGGGCTGCACCCGTCAGCGTTGCCATGTCGATCATCAGGTCCGGCGCATCTTCGTCGGCATAAGCCAGCGCATCGGCGAGGATCAGCCGGCCCTCGGCATCCGTATTGTCGATCTGCACGGTCAGGCCCTTGCGGCTCCTGTAGATATCGCCAGGACGGAAGGCGTTGGATGAAATCGAGTTCTCGACGACCGGAATGATGACGCGAAGATCGACCTTGAGCTTGGCGTCCATGATCATCAGCGCCAGGCCCATGACGTTGGCGGCACCGCCCATGTCCTTCTTCATCAGCAGCATGGAGGATGCCGGCTTGATATCGAGGCCACCGGTGTCGAAGCACACGCCCTTGCCGACCAGGGTGATACGGCGATGACCCTTCTTGCCCCAGCGCAGTTCCAGAAGGCGTGGTGCATCGGCGCTGGCGCGACCGACCGTGTGCACGAGAGGGAAATTCTCCTTCAGGAGATCATCGCCGATGATGACGGACATCTCTGCCTTGTAGTGCTCGGCAAGCGCCCGGAAGGCGGCTTCGAGCTGTTCCGGACCCATGTCGTTGGTCGGCGTGTTGATGAGATCGCGGGCAAGGAAGACACCGGCGAGCTGGCGCTTGATATCGGCGGCATCGGCATCGCGCGGGATCATCAGCGTCGGCATCGCGGCTTTTTCCGACTTATAGCGGTCGAAGCGATAGCTGCCGAGGCCGAAGCCAAGCGAGAGCCGGTTCGCCGTCAGCGGCGCCGTCTCGATATGCCAATCGCCGGCCGGCAGGCTGCGCGCCAGCTTGCCCGTGAGGAAGGGTTGTTCGGACGGGTTGGAGCCGAGGCCGAAGAGAGCGCCGCCCAGATGCCCTTCAGCGGTCGGGATCAGCAGCAACGAACCGCTCTCTGCCTTGTAACCAGCCTTGCGTGCCCAATCGAGCGCGATGGGATCGATGGTGCCGGTCTCGATATGCGCCGGGGTAACGGCAAAGATCGGCAGGGTCGCGCCACCCTTCGAATTGAAGGGCGTCGCGCGCTCGATGAATTGAAAGGGGGCCATGACTATCCTTTGGCGGTGATTGAGAAGAATCAAGAGTTAACTGTCTGTTAGGGTTAACAGATTATTGCTGGAGCGAACATTGCGTCGAACCTTTCCCTGTTCCGATTCTAGGCCGGGCGCAAGTATAAGGAATTCAGGGATACGCGACATGCCCGCCGTCTCAGCTACGTCTTCATTCAGAACCTTTCTTTTCCGCGGAGCTTCGGCAGCGCTTCTGGCGCTCGCGCTCGCAAGCTGCTCGACGACCGGAAAAGACCGGATGACGACGGGCTCGATTCCGAAGACGTCGCAGCCTCTCGATACGATGAACAGCACCGATCTCGCGCAGGCGACCGCGACGTTCGGCAAGGCCTACGACGCCAATCCCAAAGATCGCGATGCAGGCGTCAACTACGCCAACGCCTTGCGCATGAGCGGCCGCAACGACCAGGCGCTTGCGGTCATGCAGCAGGTGGCAATCGCCAATCCGACCGACCGCGGCGTGCTGGCCGCCTACGGCAAGGCACAGGCGGCAGCAGGGCAGCTCGACGAAGCGCTCTCGACCATTGACCGCGCACAGCTGCCGGACCGGCCGGACTGGCGGCTGGTTTCCGCGCAGGGCGCCATTCTCGATCAGCTCGGACGTTCCAGCGATGCACGGGCCAAATATCGGGATGCGCTGGTGCTCGCCCCCAACGAGCCGACGGTCCTTTCCAATCTTGGTATGTCCTACGTCCTGACCGGCGATCTCAAGAATGCGGAAAACTATCTCCGCACGGCCGTCGCCCAGCCGGGCGCCGACAGCCGCGTGCGGCAGAATCTGGCGCTCGTCGTCGGCCTGCAGGGCCGCTTTGCGGAAGCCGAACAAATCGCTCGCCAGGAACTGACGCCGCAGCAGGCAAACGCCAATGTCGCCTATCTGCGTGGCATGCTGGCACAGCAGAACTCCTGGCAGAAGCTTGCCGCCAGTGGCGATAACAGGAAAGTAGCCCAGCAATAGAGCGGGAGAGCCGCAACGGCTTCCCTACCCAACTTTCGAAAACGGCACTCGTTAGAGCATTTCCGCTTTTCTTCGAATCGCGAAAACGCTCTATCTTCTTATTTTTACGCAGTTCCGGACGCAAAACCGCTTCGCACTTTTGCTGGAACTGCTCTAGCGGAGGGGTTGAGGCGCACGCCCGGTAGCCGTAGGCCTTAACGCCAGATGTGGCGCGGCAACCCCTCGGCGACAAGCCGCGCGCCGAGGGCGCCCATCACAACGCCGGCCACCCGATCTATCCATAGTTTCGCACCGAGATAGATGGCGCGCGGCCGGTTCGAAGAAAAGGCCAGCGTTACCACCGTGTACCAGCCTACTTCGACCAGGAAGACTGCGGGCGGAACCGTAAACAGCAGCCAGGGAGCCGGAGCCGCCGGCAGAAGTGCGGCAAAGATACTGCCGTAGAAAATGGCTGTCTTCGGATTGCTGAGCTGCGTGCCGAGCGCAAAGAGGAAATTGCGCATCACACCGCCTGCAGCCGGCGTCGTTGGTGCATCGATGGGAAGATCGTCCGCGGCGCTGCGCCAGATGCGGATGCCGACATAAATCAGATAGAGGCCACCGGCGACTTTTAGCGCCAGATATAGCCATTCGACTTTCATCAGCAATGCGCTCAAGCCGAAGAGGGCCAAGGTCGCGAAAATGACGCTGCCCGTTCCCATGCCGAAGGCCGCGGCAAGACCTGCCTTGCGTGAGCGGGAAACAGCGATGCGCGAAACGAGCACGAAGCTTGGGCCGGGGCTCACCGCTCCGATGAAGACTGCCGCGATGACACTGAAAAATATTGCCAAGGATGACATGCGAGACCTCCCAATATGGGCTACACGAACGCCCGGCGCCTTTCCGGAACGATGCGCCTGACGCCCGTCGGCGATATTGCGTGGAAGATAACCATGCCCGCATGCCGCGAGCAAGTCGGCGGCTCAGAATTTGTCCATTGCCTGAATGATCGCCGGGCCGAGAATGACCGCCATCAAGACCGGCAGGAAGAAGACGATCATCGGTACGGTGAGCTTCGGCGGCAGTGCGGCCGCTTTCTTTTCCGCCTCGTTCATGCGCTCGTCGCGGCCTTCCTGTGCCATGACACGCAAGGCCTGCGAGAGCGGCGTACCATAGCGTTCCGCCTGGATGAGCGCCTGCGTGACCGATTTGACGAGTTCGATCTGGGTGCGGGCGGCAAGATTGTCGAAGGCGGTGCGGCGATCCTGGAGGAAGGAAAGCTCGGCTGTGGTCAGCACCATTTCCTCGGCGAGTGCCGGGGACTGCTCGGCCATTTCCTCGGACACGCGATGCATGCCGGCTTCGATTGAAATGCCAGACTCCACGCAGATCAGCATCAGGTCGAGCGCATCCGGCCAAGCGCGCTTGATCGATTTCTGGCGCTTGGTCACCAGATTGGAGATATAGATGTTCGGCGCGTAGAAGCCCAGATAGGCGAAGCCGATGACGCCAAGCAGCCGGATCGGCAGGGGCTTTGCGGCAAACCAGCCGAGAACGAAGACGATGACGATCGCAACTGCCAGAAAAAGGAAGGGCAGCAGGAATCGCGCCACCAGGAACATGTTGAGCGCATTTTCAGAACGCAGGCCTGCAGACCGCAAGCGATTGACGGTATTGGCATCGACAAGCGCATTGCGCAGGTTGAACCGCTCGACGATCTGTCTAACGTTTCGATTGTTGTGGCTGCGCAGCGATGCCTTGCCGCCCTCTGCGCTCAGCCGTGCGCGTTCACGGGCGCGAATCTGTTCGCGCTCTGTCGACACGGCCTTCATGCGCTTGCTGAGATCGCCACGCTCCAGCAGCGGTATGGCGATCGTGTAGAAGGTCGCGAAGACGGCGATGGCAACCACAACGGCAAGAAGGGTGCCAGGATCGGTCAAATTGGCTGCCAGATCGGACATGGGCGACGCGGCTCCTTCCGCTCAGATCTCGAAATTGACCATGTTGCGCATGATGAAGATGCCGAGCGACATCCAGATGCCGGCTCCAAGCAAGATCAGATGGCCGCGCGGATCGGTGAACAGGATCATCATGTATTGCGGCGATGTCAGATAGACGAGCAGCATCACGATGAAGGGCAGAGCGCCGATGATGACGGCGGATGCCTTGGCCTCCATCGACAATGCCTTGACCTTCGCCTTCATTTTCTTGCGTTCGCGCAGCACCTTCGAGAGGTTGCCCAGGGCTTCCGACAGGTTGCCGCCCGCCTGCGCCTGAATGGCGATGACGATCGAGAAGAAATTTACTTCCTGCAGCGGCATATGGTTCGCGATGCGGGCGCAGGCGTCCGACATGCTAAGACCGACCTGCTGCGCCTCGACCACCCGCCGAAACTCCGTCTTGACAGGCTCTCGCGCCTCGCCAGCCACCAGCCGCACTGCATCGTTGAGCGGCAGGCCCGAGCGAAGCGAGCGCGTGATGAGGTCAAGCGAGTTCGGAAACTCTTCGAGGAACTTGCTTTGCCGGCGCTTGATGAGAAAGCCGATGACCCAGCGCGGCAGGCCGAAGGCAGACGCAAAGAACATTCCCAAAATGACAAGAGGCGGCGCGCCGACGATGAAAAAGACCAGCATGACGAAAAGACCGAAGAGCACGCTGAAGATGTAGAAGCGCGACGGCGTCAACGACAGGCCGGCCTGCGCCAGACGCGCCTTGAGCGACTGCTTCTTCTTCGTATTTTCGCTCTGTCGCCGCTCCAGGTCCTTGAGTGTGTCCTGCACCGACTTGCGCCGCTTGGACATTTCCTGGACGCGATCGCGCGCAGCCTTGACCTTGACGCGATCGGTCTCAGCCTGCTTGACCCGGTTGACCCGGCTATCGGCCTTTTTCTGTGTCTCGATCCGTGAATAGAGAATGCCGTAGCAGACCGCGGCGGCGGAGACCGCCGTCAGCAGGACAATCAGCAGCACTATCGGATCGATACCAAACATCGCGAGCCCTATTGCGCCTTCTGTTCCATCTCATCGAGGGCGGCTGCCAGACGCCGCTCCTCGTTATAATAGCGAGCACGATCCCAGAAATGCGGCTTGCCGATACCGGTGGAGACGTGCCGCCCGATGATCCGGCCGTTCGCATCCTCGCCCTCGATTTCGTAGCGCATCAAATCCTGGGTAATGATCACATCCCCTTCCATGCCGATCACCTCGGTGATCTGGGTGATGCGGCGCGAACCGTCACGCAGGCGGGCAGCCTGGATGACGACGTCGACGGAGCTGGATATGATCTCACGGACGGTCTTGGCCGGCAGGCTGAAACCACCCATGGCGATCATCGATTCCATGCGGCTCAGGCATTCGCGCGGCGTATTGGCGTGGATCGTGCCCATGGAGCCGTCGTGACCCGTGTTCATCGCCTGCAGCAGGTCGAAGACCTCGGGTCCGCGCACTTCGCCGACGATAATGCGTTCGGGGCGCATACGCAGGCAGTTCTTGACGAGATCGCGCATGGTGATCTCACCCTCGCCCTCGATGTTGGGCGGACGGGTTTCGAGGCGCACCACGTGCGGCTGCTGCAATTGCAGTTCGGCGGTGTCTTCGCAGGTGATGACGCGTTCGTCTCGATCGATATAGTTGGTCAGGCAGTTCAGAAGCGTCGTCTTGCCCGAGCCCGTACCGCCTGAAATGACGACGTTGCAGCGCACGCGGCCGATGATCTGCAAAAGCGTCGCGCCCTCTGGCGTGATGGCGCCGAAGCGGACGAGCTGCTCGAGCGTCAGCTTGTCCTTCTTGAACTTACGAATGGTGAGTGCAGGACCGTCGATCGCCAGCGGTGGGGCGATGACGTTGACGCGCGAACCATCGGGCAGGCGCGCATCGCAGATGGGGCTCGATTCATCGACGCGGCGGCCGACCTGGCTGACAATGCGCTGGCAGATGGATAGAAGCTGGGAATTGTCGCGGAAGCGGATTTCGGATTCGACGGTCTTGCCGCCAACTTCGATGAAGGTCTGGCCGGCGCCGTTGACCATGATGTCGGCGATGTCGTCGCGGGCGAGCAGCGGCTCCAGCGGACCGTAGCCAAGCACGTCATTGCAGATGTCCTCGAGCAATTCCTCCTGCTCGGAGATCGACATCGCGAAATTCTTGATCGTGATGATATCGTTGACGATATCGCGGATTTCCTCACGCGCCGCCTCGTTGCCGAGCTTGGAGAGCTGCGAGAGATCGATCGTATCGATCAGCGCGGAGAAGACCTGCGATTTCGTATCGTAATATTCTTCGGTACGCGCCACGCGACGCCGGCTAGGCGTCTGCATCGGCGGCGGAGCGACCTGCTGACGTGGCTGCGCGGCATCACGGGACGGCTCTATGAGCACAGCCGGCGCCATTGGCCCGCCAGCGGGAGCGGGTGCACGCGCCGGTGCCGGCGGAGGCATTGCGCCGCCGCTCTTTGCAGGACCTTCACTTCCGCGCTTGCCAAACATGTCTTCGATCCAATTCTACTGCTGCTGCATGGCTTTCACGAACGATTGGTTTCGGAATCCATGCGAAATCATAGGGTTACTTCCGCTTTAAAAGGCCAAGCAAACCGCCCTTTCTTGCCTTCTTCAAAGCAACACGCCCGGTGACGATGTGCGATATCTGCGAGAAAGTTTCCGCAATCGGCGACTTGGGATCAGTCTCGGAGATCATCTGCCCGCTGTTGGCGGCATTGCCGAACAGGTTGATGTCAAAGGGTATGATGGCAATCGGGTCCGTTTCCAGCGGCGCGCAGAATTCCGAGGGATTGATCTCCGGACGCTTCGGCATGCCGACCTGATTGAGAATGAGGTGCGGCGCCTTATCGTTCGGCCGAAGCTTTCGCAGAGCATCGATCAGGTTCTTGGCGTTGCGAAGATTGGCGAGATCTGGCGCGGCACAGATGACGACCTCGTCTACCGCGCCAAGCACCGAGCGTGTCCATTCCGTCCAGACATGGGGCACGTCGAGAACCGCCACCGGCGCGCTGCGCTGGAGAACGTCGAGCACCGGCAGGAATGCCTGCCCTTCGAAATCATAGGCGCGGTCCAGCATCGAGGGCGCGGCGAGCAACGACAGATGCTGCGAGCATTTGGTCAGGAGCCGGTCGAGAAAAACCTCGTCGAGGCGTTCCGGCGCATAGACGGCCTCGGCTATCCCCTGAGCCGGGTCCTGGTCAAAATCGATATTGGCGGTGCCGTAGGGCAGATCGAGATCGGCGAGAATGGTTTCGGTCGAGAAGAGGCTGGAGATGCCGAAGGCGCAATTATGGGCGATGGTGGATGCGCCCACCCCACCCTTGGCACCGATGAAGGCAATGCTGCGGCCGAGCGGTTCGGCATCGGGGTCGATGAAGATCGATGCCACCGCCGTCATCAGATCGATCATATCGGTCGGCTGTACGATATATTCTGAGATACCGTTGCGGATGAGTTCGCGGTAAAGACCGATGTCGTTGTGATAGCCGACGATGATGACCTTGGTGCTCGGATCGCAGACGGCGGCGAGCGGTTCGAGTTCCGCCAGGAGGCCGCGTGGGTTGGCGCGCGTCTCCAGAATGATCAGGTTCGGGGTCGGCGCCGAGGCGAACATGTTCGCCGCAGCCGCCACACCGCCGCTGGTGATCCGCAGGCTGACCTTGGACATGCGCCGATCGTTGGCGCACTGATCCATCACCTGCTGCAGCTGCTCGCTTTCGCAAAAAGCATGTATGGAAATACGCGGCAGCGGCCGCAGATTGTCGAGATTGCCCGAGCGCGAAGCTTCCTCCGCTTCCGGGGCAGTCGAGCCGATATCGTATTCGATGGCGTTCATGATCTCATCCTGTTGCGCCAGCCTCTTGCGTTCAATTTCCGCTACCGAAGCCGCCGACCGTCGCCGTGCTGGTCGGAGTTGAGCCGCTGCGATAATCGCTGATGACCTTGCTGCGCTGATCGGCATCGATCGGTGTCATCGCGCGCGGCGAAATCAAATCGGTCGGATTAGCGACCTGCGCTGCCAGATTGTGCTGGGTCGCACAGCCGAAATTATAATAGTTCTGATTGTCGAATGCGTTGTCGGAAAGATCGTCCGGCCACTGGCCGCAGGCGTTGGTGGCCGCCGTCGTTGCGGTAAAGCGCAGGCGGATCGGCGCAGCATCGCCCGGGCCGCCCGCCGGGTAATAGCTGTTGACGATTCGCGCCGACGGAATACCGTTCGTGACCAGCTCCCGACGGATTTGTGAGTTGAGCGCCGATGCGGCGAAGGCATTTGGCGATTGCCGCGGCGACAGGATTTCCACCGTGCCGCTTGCATGGGCGCGATAATCCTGAACGAAACCGCGAACCGTATCGCGCATGCCTGTTGTCAGGTGCCGGTCACTGGCCGCGACCGGTATATCGACGCTATGCTCCTTTTCGGTGAGCACGATGGGATGCCGTTGGCGATAGTCATCCCTGATGGCGCTCGTCGTCATGCCATCTGGGGAGCCCGCGCAACTGCTGACGGCCGATATCAGCGCCAATGTCGGGAGGATCAGCATCGATCTTGAAAAACGAGGCCGGGCACCGCCGGGTGTATTGCGTTCGAGGCTGGCCATCTCTTGCTCTCTCGTTGACCTCGTTGAAAAGGCTGGCGTCATGGTCCCGCTCCTCACTTGTAGATGAAGCCGACTGTGCCGTGGAAATCGGCATCGGCGACCGGCGGACCATCCTTGCGGCCGTAGATCTTGTTGACACGGTTCATGAAGAAGACACCGGCATCGTTCGTCGGAGAAAAATTGTCGTCGGGGCGGGCAAGCTTGTCGCGCGCTACGGGGCGCACGAGATAGGGTGTCGCGATAATCACAAGCTCGCTCTCATCCCGCTGGAAGCTCTTCTGACGGAACAGGGCACCCAGGATCGGAATCTTCGATGCACCCGGCGTTCCCGAGGTCGTCTGCTGCACGTTATCGCTTAGCAAGCCGGCAAGCGCGATCGATCCTCCGGATGGCAGCTCGACCGAAGTATTGGCGGCACGCTGGTTGTAGGTCGGGGTGGATGACGATGCGACCGGTTCCGAGACCTGGGTCTGCACATGCAGGCTGATGCGGCCGCCGGCCAGGACCACGGGCGTGAAGGCCAGCGTGATACCATAGGTATAGGGCGTAATCGTCGTGTTGCCATCCTTGTCAGTCGTGGAATAGAGCGTCTGACCACCGGAATTGAAGGTAGCAGCCTGTCCGGAAATGGCGGTCAATGTCGGCTCGGCCAAGGTGCGCACGGCGCCTGCCTGCTCGAGAGCATTCAGATAGGTGCTGATATTGTATTTGCCGAGCGCGTATTTGAAGAGGGTCGAGATACCACCCGCGCCGGTAGCGTTGGTGGGATCGCCGTTTACTCCCAGGAAATTCGTGGTTCCGCTGTTTCCGATGTTGCCGAGTTGAGCGACGCCCAGGCCGGAGGAATTGCTGACCAGGTTGTCGAAACCAATTTGCTTCAGGACGCTGCGCTTGATTTCGGCGACGGTCACCTTGAGCGTCACCTGATCCTCGCCTTCGATCTGCAGCATGTTGACGATCTGCGAGGTCTGCCGTCCTTCGGCGAAAATGGCGACTGCGTTGTTGTCGCCGCTGCCGGAGGCAGTCTGGTTTCGTGTCGTCGCTTCGCCTCCCTTGAGGAAGGCTTGGGCGAGCTGCTGTGCGCGGATCGAATCCTGCGGCGTGCGCACGATGCCGGTGAGGACGATGTTGTCGGAGATGATCTCGACGTTGATATCGGAATCCGGGATGAAGCGCTTGATATTATCCTGCAGGCCAGCAATATCGCGCTCGATCTGGAGATCGAGGCTGACGATCTCCTTGCCGTCGGCGCCGAAGATGAAGATGTTGGTCTGGCCGACCGTCTTGCCGAAAAGGTAGATGCGGCGCGAGGTCCGCGTCACCGCATCCGCCATCTTGGGATCGGAGACAAGGATGTCATGGGCATCGGCCGGCAGATCGACGACAAGCGCCTTGTTGAGACCAAGCTTCAAGGTGCGCTTCGTGCCAAGGCCGGCAATCGTGACGATACTGTCCGAGCCGCCCGCAAAAGCCGCGGGCGTGCGCAGAAAGGCCGGAACATCTGCCAAGGGCAGGCCAGCAAAGGCGACCGAGAAGGAGAGGCTTACGGCAAGGGGGAGGCTGGCTTTCTTGCTTGTCTTTAACATGGTCTCGCCCCTTCTCATTGCGGTTTCGGCCCGCTGGGGCCGTCGGTTACGATCGCTCCCGATTTGATGACCTGGATCATGCTGCCGCCATTGTCGCCGGCCAGCAGATAATCGGCGGCCGTCGTATCGGGCTGCTGCGCGTCGGCAACGGAGCGCAGTGCCAGCGTCAGGCGATCGGCCATCTGGTGGGCAACCGCCAGGACCTTCGTTTGATCCGGCGTCAGCTCTAGCGTCGCGGTTGCGCCGACGACGGCCTTGCTTCCATCCTGCTTTTCCTCGATCTGCTGATCGACTGCCAGGACGCGAACGTTGCTGAGCACGGTTTCGGTGACGAGCTGCTGCTGCGAACCCTTGCGCACCATGATGACATCGACGCGGTCATTCGGAAGGATGAAACCGCCTGCGCCGGTGGCGACGGAAATCTCGGTGGCGACGGCGCGCTTGCCCGCCGGTAGCAACGAAGAAAGGATACGGCTGTTGGAATCGGCGACTTTTTCCTCGCGGATCGGCTCGCCCTCGAATATCGGCAGGCGAACAACGGCACCGGTCAGATCTTTCAGCGCATTAGGGCGCTCGCGTTCGGTGATGAGACCTTTGACGATGCCGCTTTCGGGCCAGGGCATCCAATGGATTGATTGCTCGTTCAGACGCGAACCGACGGGCAGATTGGCACCGGCAACGAGGACATTGATCGTCGCCTCCTTCTCCACCACCGCCGCAATCTGCTGGGGAACGATATCGCGCGAACCAGCCAGGCGCATCGCGAGCAAACCGGCCATCCCGGCCGCGACGGCTGCCACTGCGAGTATCATTATGCGAGCGGGTTTCATGGTCATTCCTTGAGGAACAGGATTCTTCGCCCTGCAGAATGACCGATAATTGGTGTAATTATGGTTAATGGCTGGTTACATTTATTGTTATTTAACCATGATTACTTGGTGTATATTAGGCCTCTCTTGCAAAAAGATCGCCTATACTCCTCCATGAAGGTTCAGAGCACTTTTAAGTCGCTGCCGCCAGAAGAACCGCCGAGGAGGGGAAAGCAAGCATCCCGCCAATCGCGATGGCGATTCCGTAAGGGATTTTTTTGGCACCCGTCAATGAATGCGGCAAGGGCAAGCCCATAGCCATGATGGTGATAGCCTGCGATCTCAGCATGATGACCAAAACGGTGACTGCGCCGCCGATGAACGCCACGTAAACCAGGAATTCTATGAGTGAAGAATCGAACCCGAACCAAAGCGCAGCCGCCGCGAGCAGCTTCGCATCGCCGCCGCCCATGATGTTCAGTGCGAACAGCGTAAAGCAGGCAAAGAACACAGCGCCCGCTCCGGCAAGATGCATGGCGATTTCAGGGGCCGAAAGCCCCGAAATCGGCGCCAGCACAAAGAAGGAGACCGCAAGCACCAACGACACGCGATTCGGGATCGTCATGGTCAGCAGATCCGAGATCGCCGCGATCGACATGCAGAGCGGGAAGATCAGCAATGTTGCCGTTTCAAGCATTGAAGATAAACCGCCTTTTGCGACCAAGATAAAAAAATCGAAAACCGCTCGCAGAGAGAACGGTTTTCGTTAGCAAT
This sequence comes from Martinezella dioscoreae, assembly GCF_009176305.1. Lineage (GTDB taxonomy): Bacteria > Pseudomonadota > Alphaproteobacteria > Rhizobiales > Rhizobiaceae > Rhizobium > Rhizobium dioscoreae. Next base: position 27,668 of record NZ_BLAJ01000010.1, read on the forward strand.
ACCAAACCTTGCAGAAGCAGGGTTGGTTTCAGGGTGTTATTATTACACCTTAGTACCCGTTCGACTGAGTGGAAGCCGAAGTCATCTTTGTCGAAATATTTCGGAAGGTGTTATTCAACGTACTACCGAGCGTCGTAGCGCCGGTGATGATGGCGACCGAGATCAGGGCGGCGATCAGGCCATATTCAATTGCGGTCGCGCCGGATTCATCCTTCAGGAAACGCGAAAAAAGCTTGGACATAAGTTTAACTCCACTTTGTTGACAGCACGTCCGCCAACTGTTGCCGTTGATCGGATGAGTTGCACGGTAGCTTCCCGCCGTTTCCATCGCTTTAAAGAATTAGGTTAATGCGCAGTAAATACAAAAGCGAAAATAGAATAGTTAATGTGACTTGCATGTTCTTCTGTACGTTTTTAAAGAAAATCTTCAGCTAAATAGAAATTATTAGATGTATGAATATTAGTACGATATACGATTCGCCTCGAATTAATACACGATCTGCGGAAGAAGGCGACGAGGAGGGTCCGCATGGGACATCTGCGCCATAATTACATGATAGAAGGCGAGCTTAATCGTTCATTCACCATTCTTTCTCATTCTATCGGGAAATTCTTTTCACTATCGCTTTCCAAGAGGCCAAGCCATGCCAATCGGCGGCAGAACAGCATTCCTTGCCGGCATTGTCGCCATGGCCGGCATAATGCCGCAGCTTTCCCACGCTGCCGGAGAAAGCATGCTGCGCGTCTATATGGATCACGCGCGCGTATTGAAGCTGGATCGCCCCGTTAGCAAGGTCATCGTCGGTAATTCGCAAGTCGCCGATGCCACGGTCGCCGATCCGAAAACCATCGTACTGACCGGCCGCAGCTTCGGGACGACGAATATCATCCTGCTCGATACCGACGGCAATGCCATCGTGGACGAGCAGATTCTGGTGTCGATCGACGAAGGCAATACAGTCCGTGTCTTCCGCCAGACGGATCGCGCCGTGCTGTCATGCACGCCCAATTGCGAACAGCACGCCCAGCAGAACAATACGACGACAACCCCAACAGCTGCAGCCGGACAATAGAAACATTCGATAACTCAAATATTCTAAAGTACTTTCAAAGAATTGAGCAGCAAACGATAATCCTTGTTTCCTCTAAATATGAAGAGAGAAGAGAAACGGATTATCAAGAAAGCAATTCTAGTGTCGTCCGCGTGTAAATCGCCGCGGACTTCCCATGACGCCAGATAATACCCTTCACGCCAATACAGCCCGCACGCGGCAACGTGCCCGGGGCAGCTTGCGTGAATTCGTGCGTTCCCGAGACGGGACAGCAGCGATCGAATTTGCCTTGCTTGCGATCCCCTATTTTCTGATCGTCTTTGCCATTATCGAGACCTTTGTCGCCTTTACCGCGGAGCAAGTCGTCTCAAACGCCGTCGATACTCTGTCGCGCCAGATCCGGACCGGACAGATTACGGCAGCCAATACGACGTCGCAGCAGTTCCGGCAGGCATTCTGCAACGAGATTGCCGTGCTCATTACCTGCTCCTCCACCGAAGTACAGACGCCGGCGAACCTTTACCTTGATGTGGAGAGCTATTCGAGCTTCGCATCCATGCCGACGACGATCCCCCGCAAGTCGTCGACAGATCCTTATTCCGATCTCAGCACCACCGGATTCACTTTTACACCCGGCGGCGCCAAATCGCTGAACATGGTGCGCGCCTATTATCGCTGGCAGATCATAACGGATCTACTGCGCCCCTATCTTACCAACGTACATCCAACCGACGGCTCGGCGTCGGTTTATCTCATCGTCGCAACCGCAGCCTTTCAGAACGAGAATTATCCGTGAGCGGCCTCAAGAGCATGATCGGGAAAGAAAGTACGCGCCTTGGCGTACTGAGACGCTTCGCTCGCGACAAAGATGGCGTCGGCGCGATCGAATTCGCCATTCTTTTTCCCGTATTGCTGATGCTTTATCTCGGTGCATTCGAGCTTACCGTCGGCCTCAATGCCTCGAAACGTGCCAGCCGTTCTGCAGGTTCCATCGCGGACATCGTCTCGCAGCAGCCGTCTGTCACTAAGTCCGTGCTTGCGGGCATGCCTTCCGTTGCCGGCGCGATCTTCGCGCCCTATAGCACGACGGGCCTGACGCTGAAGATCACCGGCATTGCGATCGACACGGCCGGCAAGGCGACCGTCGCCTGGTCCTGGGCGCAGGACGGAACCAGACCGTATACACCAGGCTCCACGGTCACGGTGCCGGCCAACATGAACCAGGCGAGCACATTCCTCGTCCGTAGCGAGCTTGCCCTGCCCTATCAGCTCCTCAGCTTCGGTGCCAATTTCCTGCCAAGCGGCACAAACCAGATCACCATCAGCCGGCAATATTACTACCGGCAGCGCGTCGGCACTTCGATCAGCTGCAGCGATTGCTGAAAACGCCGAGGAAAGGCGCCTGACGGGTGCTTCCAAACGGAAAATTGCCAAGTCGATGCCTCCGTTATATGGGTGACGTCCAATAACCCGGAAGACCTGCCGGGTGACGGCATTCTATCGGGTGATCTATGGCGCGCGCCTTTCTCTTCGTTCTGGATTCTTTCGGTGTAGGCGGCGGCCCGGATGCGGCAAGCTATGGTGACGAGGGCGCCGATACGCTTGGCCATATCGCCGAGTTCTGCGCCGCTGGCGCGGCTGATCGCGAAGGCCTGCGTCAGGGTCCATTGACATTGCCGATCATGTCCGGCCTCGGCCTGCTGGAGATCGCCAAGGCGGCGACGGGCAATTATCCCGCCGGCATGCCTCTGCCGGAAAAACTCTACGGCCTTTATGGCTGCGCCAGCGAAACCTCCCGCGGCAAGGATACACCATCGGGTCATTGGGAGATCGCCGGTACGCCCGTCATGTTCGATTGGGGTTACTTTCCGGCAGAGGGCGATGCCTTTCCGCCGGAGCTGGTGAAGGCCATCTGCGAAGCCGCCGATCTGCCAGGGATTCTCGGCAATTGCCATGCATCCGGCACGGATATCATCGCCAAGCTTGGCGAAGAGCACATCCGTAGCGGCAAGCCGATCTGCTACACCTCGTCGGATTCCGTCTTCCAGATTGCAGCACACGAACAGCATTTCGGGCTCGATCGGCTGATCGGCCTCTGCAAGATCGTGCGCACCCTGCTCGATTCTCACAATATCGGCCGCGTCATTGCCCGCCCCTTCGTCGGCGAGACCGCAGTGACCTTCGAGCGGACCGGAAACCGCCGCGATTTCTCCGTGCTGCCGCCGGAGCCGACGCTGCTCGATCGTCTCGTCAAGGCAGAGCGCACGGTGCATGCCGTCGGCAAGATCGGCGATATCTTCGCCCATCAGGGTATCTCCAGGGTCATCAAGGCCAATGGCAACATGGCGCTGATGGATGCGACGCTGAAGGCCATGGACGAAGCCGAGGATGGCGATCTGGTTTTCACCAATTTCGTCGATTTCGACATGGTCTATGGTCACCGCCGCGACGTGCCGGGCTACGCCGCGGCACTCGAAGCCTTCGATGCGCGGTTGCCGGAGGTGCACAAGAAACTCAAGGCGGGCGATCTCGTCATCCTGACCGCCGATCACGGCTGCGATCCGACGTGGCGCGGGACCGATCACACACGCGAGCGCGTGCCCGTCATGGCTTACGGGCCAGGCATTCGCTCGCGCGCCATCGGCGTCCGCCAGACCTATGCCGATATCGGCGAGACGGTTGCGAAACATCTGGGAATTGCGGCGGGGCCGCACGGGAGGAGCTTCCTTTGACATCGCATTTGAAGAAAGTGGAACTGCATTGCCATCTGGAAGGCGCAGCTCCACCGGCATTGACGCTCGCACAAGCAGAGAAATACGGGGTCGACACCAGCGCCTTCCTCAAGGACGGTGTTTACCTCTGGAAGGATTTTGCCGAATTCCTCCTCTGCTACGACAAGGTTTCAGAAGTCTATCGCACCGAGGAAGACTATGCGCTGCTGACGGAAACTTATCTGGAAGAGCTGGCCGGCATCGGCACGATCTATAGTGAGCTCATCGTTTCGCCCGATCATGGCGATCGCATCGGCCTCGGCGCCGACGCATATATGGCAGGCGTTTCCGCCGGCATCCGTGCCGCCAAGGCAAAGACCGGCATCGAGGCTCGGCTGATCGTAACCGGCGAACGCCACTTTGGGCCTGAGCGCGTCATGAAGGCGGCGGAATATGCCGTCAAGAGCGACAATCCGCTGATAACAGGTTTCAACATGGCCGGCGAGGAGCGCATGGGCCGAGTCGCCGATTACGCCCGCGCCTTCGACATCGCCCGCGAGGCGGGGCTTGGCATAACCATCCATGCCGGCGAGGTCTGCGGCGCATTCAGCGTCGCCGACGCGGTGGATCTGGTGCGCCCGCAGCGTATCGGCCATGGCGTGCGCGCCATTGAGGATATGGATCTCGTCAAGCGCCTTGCCGATCTCGGCACCGTGCTGGAAGTCTGCCCCGGCTCCAACGTTGCACTCAACGTTTTCCCGGATTTCCAGTCGCACCCACTGCGCAGGCTGCGTGACGCCGGCGTGAAGGTGACGATTAGCTCCGATGATCCGCCCTTCTTCCACACATCGCTGAAGCGCGAATACGAGCTGGCGTCGTCAGCCTTCGGTTTTAGCGACGACGAGATCGATGCCATGACCCGCACGGCGATCGAAGCGGCGTTCGTGGACGAGGCGACGCGGACGACGCTGCTGGCGAAGCTCCAAATGCACAGTTAAGGCCCCATATTGGGGATGAAATCTCCAAAAGTGGCCTATTTTCTTGCACCAGAGGCGATTTCCGTGGAAGAACCATCTCATATCACGGAATTACTGGAAGGCTGAAACCATGGACGGCGTCACTGTCATCGATCACCCGCTTGTGCAGCACAAGCTCACAATCATGCGCAAGAAGGACACGTCGACGGGAAGCTTCCGCCGGCTGCTGCGCGAGATTTCGACGCTGCTCTGTTACGAAGTGACGCGCGACCTCGAACTAACCATCGAGACCATCGAGACGCCGCTGCAGCCGATGGATGCGCCGATCCTCGAGGGCAAGAAGCTGGTCTTCGCCTCGATCCTGCGCGCCGGCAACGGTCTGCTCGAGGGCATGCTCGATCTCGTGCCCTCGGCCCGCGTGTCGCATATCGGCGTCTACCGCGATCACGAAACGCTGCAGCCGGTCGAATATTACTTCAAGGCGCCGGAGGATATCTCAGAACGCCTGATCATCGTCGTCGATCCGATGCTGGCAACCGGCAATTCCTCGATTGCCGCAATCGAGAAGCTGAAGGAGCGCGGTGCGCACAATATCCGTTTCCTCTGCCTGCTGGCGGCTCCCGAAGGCATCGCCAATTTCCGCAAGGCACATCCGGACGTGCCTGTTTTCACCGCCGCCATCGACAGCCACCTGAACGAGAAGGGCTATATCGTGCCCGGCCTCGGCGATGCCGGCGACCGTATGTACGGAACGAAGTAAATCTGCTGCTATACTCTTATAAGGCCCGGCCGTTATTCAACTGCCGGGCTTTTTATTGATTGCATTAGCGTCCTTTCAGCACACTTGGCCTATAGATGGCATGGCCCGCAGGAGGGGCCTTGCCGATGCTCGTTCGTGTTCTTGCCTTTGCCGGTGTCATCGCCGTTGCGGCGACCCAGGTGCCGATGTTGGTGGAAAGCTATAACGAGCACCCCGCAAGGCCCGTGCCTGTCGAAGCGGTCTCGCTGGCGCCGTCGAAAGCGGAGATTCCTGTTTCCTATGGCAGTGTTCAGCTGCGCGCCAATGCGGGCGGACATTATGAGGGTGATTTCACCATCAATGGCCGCTCTGTGCACGGGATGATCGATACCGGCGCAACCTACGTCGCGATGAACGAAAGCACCGCGCGCAGCCTCGGCTTCAGCAGCGTCGATCTCGACTATCGCTACCCGATTCAAACCGCGAACGGCACGTCCAAGGTGGCCCACATCAAACTCGACCGTCTGGAGATCGGCACGATCCGGGTCCGCGATGTCGATGCCGTGGTGGCGAAGGATAGTGCGCTCAGCACGACGCTGATCGGCATGAGCTTCATGAAGAAGCTGAGCTCTTTCGGGGTTCAGAACGGCAATTTGCTGCTGAAGCAGTAAGACAATCGACCTCATGGGCGCCGCTTACGCCTATCTGGCTGCGTCCGTCAGATCATGCCGAGGATGACGGGCGACAAAGCCGGCGACGTCTCCACGAGGCGATAGTTGGCCGAAAGATCGGCCACTGCCTTCTCCGCGCTTGCCTCGTCCGCCGCGTGTACGGTGGCGATGCGGTCACCTTTGCTCACCTTCGTACCGAGCGGCAGGATGTCGCTGAAGCCGACGCGATGGTCGATCCTGTCCTGCGGACGACGGCGACCGCCGCCGAGATCGATGACGCTCATGCCGATCCCTCGCGCATCGCAGGCGCCAAGCCAACCATCGGCCACGGCGAGAACCGGCTTTTGAATCGGCGCACTCGCCAAATAGCGATCCGGATGTTCCAGCAGATCTGCAGGGCCACCAAGCGCGTGCACCATGCGGCCGAAGATTTCCGCCGCCTTGCCGGATGCCAAAGCCTCGCGCGCCCTGCCCTCCGCCTCGGCAGCGTTCGCAGCAATGCCGGCCTGAACGAGCATTTCGGATGCGAAGGCTAGCACGACCGTTTCGAGCCGCATGCCTGCCTTGTTGCCCTTCAGGAAATCCAGACAGTTACGAAGCTCGACGACGTTGCCAGCGGCATCGGCCAAAGGCTGGTTCATGTCAGTGATCAGAGCCGAAGTCTTGACCCCACCGCCATTCGCCACCTCCACCAGCGAACGCGCCAGCGTCTCCGCTTCCTCAAGCGAAGTCATGAAGGCGCCGCTGCCGATCTTGACGTCGAGCACCAGCGTTTCCAGCCCGGCCGCCAGCTTCTTCGACAGAATGGACGCTGTAATCAACGGTACAGAATCGACGGTCGCGGTCACATCGCGCACCGCATAGAGCTTGCCGTCAGCGGGAGCCAGCGCGCCGGTCTGGCCGATGATGGCACAGCCGACTTCTTCGACCACCTTGCGGAAAAGGGCCGCATCCGGCGTGATCCCGTAGCCTGGAATGGATTCCAGCTTGTCGAGCGTGCCACCGGTATGGCCGAGGCCGCGGCCGGAAATCATCGGCACAGCAAGACCGCAGGCGGCCGCAATGGGCGCTAGCATCAGCGAGACATTGTCGCCGACACCACCGGTCGAATGCTTGTCGGCGATCGGCCTGCCGATATGTTTCCAGGAGAGCATATCGCCGGAGCGGGCCATGGCCAGCGTCAGCGCCACCGTCTCCTCGCGCGTCATGTCGCGAAACCAGACGGCCATGGCAAAGGCGCCGATCTGGCTTTCGGCCAGTTCGCCACGGCCCAATGCGCCGATAAACGCATCAATATCGGCGGACGAAAGGGTGGCGCCGTTACGCTTCTGCCGGATGATCTCCTGCGGGATCATGGATCAATAGCCTGACGAGGCCGTCTTGGACTCGCCGCCGGCCAGCACGTTCAGAATATCGTCGAGCAGGCTCGATGCACCGAAACGGAAAGTCGAAGGCATGGCCCAATCGGGCGCCATGATGGTCTCGGCGAGGCTCAGATAAAGCGCCGCATCGGAGACGGAACCGATGCCGCCGGCAGGCTTGAAGCCGACCTTACGACCGCTGGCGCGGATGGCCCGCAGCATGATGTCGGCAGCTTCGAGCGTCGCGTTGACGGCGACCTTGCCCGTGGACGTCTTGATGAAATCGGAGCCGGCATCGATCGCAAGTTCCGACGCGCGCCGGATCAGCGCGGTATCCTTGATCTCGCCGGTTTCAAGGATGGTCTTCAGGAGGATCGGACCCTTGCATTCGGCGCGCACGGCCGCGACCATATCGGTGACGGCCTGCTCATTGCCGGCCAGAAAGGCGCGATAGGGAATGACCAGATCGATCTCGTCGGCGCCGTCGGCAATCGCCTCGCGCGCTTCGGCTGATACATCTGCCACTTCCATGTCGCCGCCCGGGAAATTCACCACGGTCGCGATCTTTACGGCGTGATCGGTGCCGAGAATGCCACGCGCCTGGGCGACGAAGCGCGGCCAGATGCAGATGGCGGCAGTATTGCCATAGGGCGATTGCGCGCGGGCGCACAGCGCCTCGATCTGCGCCGGCGTGCAGTCATCCTTGAGATTGGTGAGATCGAGAAGGGAAAGCGCAACGGCTGCCGTTTCTCTCAGGGAATGGCCCGTCATTCTGTATCTCCTTCGTCCGCGATCATTTCTTTCAGGATAGCGGCGAGGCGTGCGCCGCCGACCGGAGCCATGTCTTTCGTCTCTTCATGCGAGAGTTCGCCGCCGGTCATGCCAGCACCATAGTTAGTGATGACGGAGGCAGCGGCAACCCTTAGACCGAAAAGACGCGCCAGGATGACTTCCGGCACCGTCGACATGCCGACAGCATCGGCACCCAGGATGCGCGCCATGCGGATCTCCGCCGGGGTTTCGAAGCTCGGGCCGGAAAACCACATATAGACGCCGTGCGACAGCTTGATCTCGGCCTTTTCCGCCGCCTTGCGCATGCGCATGATGAGGTCGGTGTCATAGGCGCTCGTCATGCCGACGAAGCGCCTGTCGCTTTCTTCGCCGATCAGCGGATTCATGCCGGAATAGTTGATGTGATCGGTGATCTGCATCACCGATCCCGGCGGCATCTCTTCCCGCAACGATCCGGCCGAGTTCGTCAGGATCAGCGTGTCGACGCCAAGCGCCTTCAGGGTTTCGATCGGCTCGCGCATGGCATTGGCGTCGCCTTTTTCGTAATAATGCACCCGGCCGGAGAGCATGATGACCGGGACATCGCCGAGCTTGCCTGCGACCAGCGTACCGGCATGGCCTGAAACGGCGCTGACCGGGAAGCCGGGCAGATCGGCATAGGGAATGCGCAGCGCGTCCTTGATCTCATCCACGAGAGAACCGAGGCCGGAGCCCAGGATGATGCCATAGCGCGGCTTCAATTCGCCGAGCTTCTCGGTGAGGATATCGACGGCCGCGCTCATCCGAACACCTCCGTTTCGAAGCTGAAGGGCAGCATTTCGTCCATGGTCATGGTCTTCCTCACGCCGGTTTCGTCGCAAAGATAGATGCGCGTCTCCTTGCTGGCAAATTCGGCGATCTTCTGCCGGCAGCCGCCACAAGGCGGGCAGAGCGGCAGTTTCTCGGCGATGACCGCAATCTCGACGATCTTCTTGGCGCCGCCCATGATCATCTGGCCGATCGCCGTCGGTTCGGCGCACCAGCCCTGTGGGAAGGAGAGATTTTCGATATTGGCGCCGATATAGATCTTGCCGTCCTCGGCGCGGATCGCCGCGCCGACCGGGAATTTCGAATAGGGAGCATGCGCGAACGCCATCGCGCCACGCGCGGCCTCGAACAGATCATGCGACATGGGTTTAGCGCTCCTTGGTATAGGGCACGCCACCGGCCTTCGGGGGCTTGGCGACGCCGATAAAGCCTGCAAGCAGGATGCAGGTGAGGATATAGGGCAGCGCCTGGAAAATCTGTACCGGCACCTCGCCAATGCCTGGAACCGCCTTGCCCTGCATAAAATTGGCGAAGGCATCGAGGAAGCCAAACAGGAGGCAGGTGAACATGACTGGCACCGGCTTCCATTTTGCAAAGATCAGGGCGGCGAGAGCGATATAGCCCTTGCCCGCCGACATGTTATTGATGAAGGCGGCCGACTGGGCAATGGCGAGATAGGTGCCGGAGAAGCCGCAGAGAATGCCGGCAACGATCAGCGAGCGATAGCGTAGCCACTCGACCGAGATGCCGGCCGTATCGACCGCGCCCGGATTTTCACCGACCGCACGCAGCCGCAGACCAAAGCGGGTGCGATAGAGGATCCACCAGGAGATCGGCACCGTCAGGAAGGCGAGATAAGTCAGAATATTGTTGCCCGAGATGACATTCGCATAGAGCGGCCCGATGAACGGAACGTCGCGAAGGGCATCAGCGCCCGGCAGGGTGATACCGGAAAAGCGGGCGGTAGCAGGCAGAGTCGGCGTGCGGCCACCCTGACCGAACCAGGCTTGCCCGAGAACGATGGTCAGGCCAGCCATCAGGAAGTTGATCGCGACGCCCGAGACGATCTGATTGCCGCGATTGGTGATCGAGGCGAAGCCGTGCAGCAGACCGACGAGGACGGAGACGAGAACACCGGCGCCAAGACCGGCCCACGGCGAGCCGCTGATCGAGGCGACGCAGGCGGCGGCAAAAGCGGACGCCAGCATCTTGCCCTCGAGGCCGATATCGAAGATGCCGGCGCGCTCGGAAAACAGGCCCGCCAGCGCGGTGAAAATCAACGGAATCGACAGGCGGATGGTCGAGCCGAGTATGCTGATGAGAAGATCATAATAATCCATCGTCCGATCCTCACGTCCTGGCGAATGTCTGGTAGATGCGCACAAGCGCAGGTCGGAACATATATTCGAGCGCACCGGCAAACAGAATGACGAGACCCTGGATCACCACGATCATGTCGCGCGTGATGTTCGGCATGTCGAAAGAGAGCGCATCGCCACCCTGATAGAGAATGCCGAACAGGATCGCCGCCACGATGATGCCCAGTGGATGATTGCGACCCATCAGCGACACGGCAATGCCAACGAAGCCTGCACCGAGCACGAATTCCACCTGCAGACGCGCGGAAGCGCCCATGACGGGGTTAAGCGCCATCATGCCGGCAAGGCCACCGGAAAGCAGCATGGCGATGATGACCGTTCGGGCATAGGGAATGCCGGCATAGACCGCAGCGGTGGGGCTGAGGCCGAGCGTGCGCATTTCATAGCCGAGCTTGGTGCGCCAGATGAGCACCCAGACGAGGAAGCACATGACCAGCGCGATCAGAAAGGAGACGTTGAGCGGCGCAGCACCGATGGTCGAGCCGAACAGATCCATCAACCAGCCGAGCTTCGGCAGCTGGCCGCCCTCCAGAAAGGTGCGGGTCTCGGGAGCCATCTTGCCGGGCACAATCAGCACATGCACCAGCAGGAAGTTCATCATCGCCGAAGCGATGAAGTTGAACATGATCGTCGTGATGACGACGTGGCTGCCGCGCTTGGCCTGAAGCCAGGCCGGGATGAAGGCCCAGAGCGCTCCGAAAATCGCCGCGCCGATAACCGCAAAGGGCATGGTCACGTACCAGGGCACGTAGCGGTCAAGTGTCAGCGCCACGAGGGCACAGCCGAGACCGCCGAGATAGGCCTGACCTTCCGAGCCGATATTGAACAGGCCGGCATGGATGGCGACGGCGACCGAAAGGCCGGTGAAGATGAAGCTCGTCGCATAATACAGCGTGAAGCCAATGCCTTCGCCGCTGCCGAGAGCGCCCTGCAGCAGCAGCACGAGCGCATCGAGCGGGCTCTCGCCGATGAACCAGACGACGAGGCCGGAAATCAGGAAGGCAACAATCAGGTTGAGAAGAGGGATCAGGCCGTAGGTGATCCAGTTCGGGAGCGGAACGGAAGCCGTGCTCATATACGCCTCACGCGGCAATGCCGGCCATCATCAGGCCGAGTGTTTGTTCACCGGCCTCAGCCGACTTTTCACCGACGATGTGGCCGGCGAACATGACGAGGATACGGTCCGAAAGCGCACGGATCTCATCCAGCTCCACCGACACCAGCAGGATCGCCTTGCCGGCGTCGCGCATCTCGATGATGCGGCGATGGATGAATTCGATGGCGCCGATATCGACGCCCCGCGTCGGCTGGCCGATCAGCAGCGCCTTCGGGTCGCGCTCGATCTCGCGGGCAACGACGATCTTCTGCTGGTTGCCGCCGGAGAAATTGGCTGTTTTCAGCCGCGCGTTCGGCGGGCGGATATCGTATTTCTCAATCTTCTCGATGGCATCCTTGCGCATGGCATCGAGATCGAGCATGCCGCCGCGCCCGTATTTGCGGTCGCGGTGATAGCCGAGCATGGAATTCTCATATTCCTCGAACTTGAGGACGAGGCCCATGTGATGGCGATCTTCCGGAATATGGGCAAGGCCAAGGTCACGGAGTGCTGCAGGATCGGCATTGCCGATCGGCTTGCCGTGCAGAAGGATCTCGCCCGAAGCCGGCTTGCGGATTCCGGCGATGGCCTCAAGCAATTCCGACTGGCCGTTGCCAGCGACGCCGGCGATGCCGACGATCTCGCCGGCGCGGACATCGAAGGAGACATTGTCGACCATGGTGACGCCACGGCCGTCCTTGACGGTAAGATTGCGCACCGAAAGCAGGATTTCGCCCGGATTGGGAGCGCCCTTCTCCACACGCAACAGCACGCGGCGTCCGACCATCAACTCGGCCAATTCCTCGACGGTGGTTTCCGCCGTCTTGCGGGTGGCAACCATTTCGCCGCGGCGCATGACCGATACCGTATCGGTGATCGCCATGATTTCGCGCAGCTTATGGGTGATGAGGATGATCGTCTTGCCCTGGTCGCGTAGCACGCGAAGGATGCGGAAGAGATTGTCGGCTTCGGCCGGCGTCAGAACGCCGGTAGGTTCGTCGAGAATGAGGATCTCGGCGCCGCGATACATCGCCTTCAGGATTTCGACGCGCTGCTGCTGGCCGACGGGAAGTTCCTCGATCAAGGCGTCCGGATCGACTTCCAGGCCGTAATCCTTCTCCAGCCGGTTGAGCTCGGCGCGCGCGGCAGCGACGCCCTTGGCGAGAAGTGCGCCGCCTTCGGCGCCCAGCATCACGTTTTCAAGGACGGTAAAATTGTCGACCAGCATGAAATGCTGGTGCACCATGCCGATACCGGCTGCGATCGCCGTCTGGCTGTCGCGAATGGCGATCGGGTTGCCGTTGATGCGGATCTCGCCGCTATCAGCATGATAGAAGCCGTAGATGATCGACATCAGAGTCGATTTCCCGGCACCGTTTTCGCCGATGATCCCGTGGATCGAGCCCTTGGCGACGGTCAGGTTGATATCTTTATTGGCGTGGACAGCACCGAACTTCTTGTCGATGCCCACGAGCTCGATGGCGGAGATTTGGTTCACTATAGGGGCTCCAGAAACCGGTTTCCGGATAAGAAAAGGGCGTATGACGTTTTTGCTCCGTCATACGCCCTTATTTCATATCAGTTTTTCGGGCAGGCGTTGTCGGTCAGATAGTCGTGGACCTTGATGGTGCCAGCGACGATATCGGTCCGCGCCTTGTCGACCGCAGTCTGCATTTCCGGAGTGACGAGCGGCTTGTTGTTGTCGTCCATGGCAACGGTGACGCCGTCTTCCTTCAGGCCCAGTTCCTGGGTGCCGGCCGTGAACTTGCCGTTCTTGGCATCGCTGAAGGCATTGTAGACTGCGAGGTCGACGCGCTTGACGACGGAGGTCAGAACGGAACCCGGATGCAGGTAGTTCTGGTTCGAGTCAACGCCGATCGAGAGCTTCTTGTTGTCAGCAGCCGTCTGCAGCACGCCGAGGCCGGTGGCACCGGCAGCCGCGTAAACCACGTCCGCGCCCTGGTCGATCTGGTTCTTGGTGAGCTCGCCGCCGCGAACCGGATCGTTCCAGGCAGCACCGGTCGTGCCGGTCATGTTCTGGAAGACTTCGATCTTCGGATTGGTGGCGCGTGCGCCAAGCTCATAGCCGCATTCGAACTTGCGGATCAGCGGAATGTCCATGCCGCCGACGAAACCGATCTTGCCGGACTTCGATGCAATGGCAGCCATGACGCCGGCGAGGTAGGAACCTTCGTTTTCCTTGAACTTGACGGAGCGGACGTTCGGCAGATCGAGGCTATCGTCGATCAGAACGAATTCGGTCTTCGGATATTCAGCAGCAACCTTCTGCAGCGCGGAGGTCCAGGCGAAAGAAACAGCGATAACAGGATTGAAACCCTTGCTGGCGAAGTTGCGCAGCGCCTGTTCGCCCTGGGTGTCGCCCGTCGGCTCGAAGTCGCGGTAAGCGATGCCGGTTTCCTTCTTGAACTTTTCAGCGCCGTTATAGGCAGCTTCGTTGAAGGACTTGTCGAACTTGCCGCCGGTTCCGTAGACGATTGCCGGCTTGATATCGGCCGCAAGCGCCGTTGCCGACATGGCAGCCAGGGCGAAAAGGGTCAAAAGGGATTTTTTCATGTGGTGCAGCCCTATTGTTTCTATCTTGTTGGGTCCTCCCGCAAGCCCGTTGATCGGGCAAGTCTGCGGAACTGCCGGCCTCCCCCGAGGCCAAGCTGGCGCGCATCCTTGCATGGCTGCACGAAAAATTCACGAGAAATTTTTCAGTTGGTAAAGATTTGTGGGAATTGGTGAAAACCCATCCAAACGACCCGTTTTTTAAACAATTTCGGGCCAAAACTGCAATTTTATTGGTCAGAACAGCTGCCGCTCAGCTCCCCGCAACCACCAGTTCTGCAGCTCCCGCATTGCGATGGAGCCACCGCCAATTCCTTCCGACGCCATTCAATTCCCTGAATGGCACAGGCCGAAAGTCACGCGCCGAACCCCTCACGCGCTGAAGCGGCCGGCTGCAGGCTGGCGCTTGTAGGCGACCATCCACAGCAACAGGGAAATCACCAGGAAGACGGCGAAGGCCGGCTGAAACAGCAGCCATTGCATCGCCATGTCATAGAAACGGGGATGGACGTAATAGGCGATCGCCGAGCGGAGGCTTGCGAGCGACGAAGGGCTGACATCATTCCACGCATCGCCCATCGGGGTCATGACCACGGCGGAAGCCGCAACGGATTGTATGGAATCGATGGTGCCGGCGATCACAGCCACCACCAGCGCGACAAGGCTGGCAAAACGCAACAGGAAACGCATAAACTCCTCCCGATACTCACTATGTTCAGCCTTCGCGGGCCGACCGGTCTTATGCCGCCTCATCTATTTCATTAGATAAGTTGCGTGCAAAATAAGCGCAATGGGGAGGAGATGCAGAGTTTTGCGCCAACAAGTCAAAAATCTGTCAGATTCAGGTTGATTGCCAGGAATTCATCGGTATATATCGCGGCCGTTCCGACGATTTGCTTCCTGACCGGGTGCGAAACGCCAAAGGACAGGTGGCCGAGTGGTTTAAGGCGCACGCCTGGAACGCGTGTGTACGTGAAAGCGTACCGAGGGTTCGAATCCCTCCCTGTCCGCCATTTTCATCCACTCTCTCCCGCTTGCATTACGCCTCCAGGCAATCCAACAGCTCAGAGATCGCTCGTTGATAGTTCGCCTGCTCCACGTCGGCTGATGTCGACTGGAAACCATCGCCCTCACTTTCTATGGCGACGGCAAGGGCTGCACCATGGGTGTAATCGACCAGAATATGCACCCACAGCAGCGCGCGCGATGGGGAAAGGCCAAGCTCTTCCAACAGATCCGTCAGGCTCTCCGTGATCCGCCTTGCATGGTCGGGGAACACGGCAGGCCGGTTGAAGATGGCAAGCGTCAGACCGGGATGGCGCAGCACCTTTGCCCGGTACGCTCCCAGCAAGCCCTCTATCCGCGACCGAACCGTTCCTTCCGGAGGCATGGCAACATCGGCATAGACGCTCTCCGCCAATGCCTTGATCAATCCGTCCCGATCCTGGAAATGATGATAGATCGTCATCGGGTTGACGTTCGCACGCATGGCGACTGCGCGCATCGTCAGATTTTCAAAACCCTCGCCCTCAAGCAGAGCCAAGGCCTCCGAAAGGATCCTTGCCGGCGACACGCTGTTCTCGTCGGCACGTGGCCTGCCTCGGCTTCGCTTGGTCATGGTGCAATTGTGTAGGTCGATTGTACCAGCCCGGAGGGAAACGGGCGGGTACTTACATGCGTGAGATTGATGTCGCGCGAGACCGGGCCGAACAGCGGGCGGCCGCTGCCGAGCAGTATGGGAACGCGGCTGATCACCAGATCGCTGATCAAGCCTTCCCGAAGGAAAGACTGGATAAGCCGTCCGCCGTCCACATAGACACGGCGGCAGCCTTCCGCTGCGAGCATGGCCATAGCCTGCTGCGGCGACTTCCGCGTGAAACGGACTTTGCCGGCCAACTCAGCCGGAACCGGCTGCTCCGCCAAATCGGCCGAAAGGACGAGCACCGGGCGTGTGTAGAACCACGGCTTCATGTCGCGGACCGCCTCGAAGGTGCCGCGGCCCATGATGATGGCGTCGATGTCCCTGATGAAATCATTGTAGCCATGGTCTTCGCCGGACGCGTCATACTCGAGCAACCACTCGATGCCGCCGTCATCGCGAGCGATGAACCCGTCCAGGCTGGTTGCAATAAAAACGTGACCAGTGATCATTTCGCACTTCCATATTTATACATTGTATAATTATGGCTTGGTGGCGCTGTCAAGGACGGCTGATGCAAGGTTTCGCTGAGAGCCGCCGATGCGTCCCGGTTCGCCGAACCATCGCAACGCCGCTTCGGCAGCGGCATCCATGTCAGGCTCTGCCTCGCAGACCCAGGCAACGACGCCATCGGGCCGCACGAGCAAGGCGCTCAAGCCAAACCGATCCCTGGCGTCGCTGGCGACATAGGCAATCCGGTCGCTCCAGCGGCTTGCAAGCGCTTCAAGGGAAGCACGAGCATTGAAATCCAGAAGCAGGCCCTTGCCCGTCCTGAGGAGATTGCCGAGCTTTGTCCCATCGGCGAGCTCAAAATCGGGAGCGCTGCGGCCGATGAGCGGATGGCTCCCGCCAAGTTCATAGCGGAGAGAAACGCCCCAGACGCGCTCGGCGAAATAGGTGGCGCCGTCGCGCGTCTCGATCAGATCGCGGATAATGGCTTCGAGGGCACGCGAGCTCGGGCTTGGCCGCATGAGTGCGACTTGCGCGCGTGACCAATCAAGCACCTGCGCACCAATAGGATGCCGTTCGCTGGAATAGGTATCAAGCAATCCGTCAGGCGCGTCACCATGGATGGTGGCGGCAAGCTTCCATGCCAGGTTCATCGCATCGCCAAGTCCAAGGTTGAGCCCTTGGCCGCCCAAGGGGGAGTGGATGTGCGCGGCGTCGCCGGCAAGCAAAATGCGCCCTCTGCGATAGCTGGTCGCCTGATAGGCGCGGTCCGTCCATGTGGTGGCAAGCTTGAGCGCCGTTAGAGTGACGTCGGTGACGGAGATGCGCCGCAGCACTGCCTGCACATGGTCGAGCGTGATCGGCTGGGTCCGGTGGAAAGCGCCGCCATCGAAGTCGACCATCGTGATCGTCCCGGGAGGCGCATAGGTGTACATGCCCGTCGCGGTGTAATGGCGGCCGGGACGAAGCTTGTCCGGGTCCACCATCTCAATTTCGGCGGAATAGCCGGTGAATTCGGGATCGGTGCCGACGAACTCGAAGCCGCCAGCCTTGCGGACAGTGCTGCGGCCGCCGTCACAGCCAACGAGCCAGCGCCCGCGAAAGGTCTCGTCTCCGGCGCGAACGACAACAGCTTCATCCGACTGCTCGAAGCTCTCGACACCGAAGCCGCGCCTGATGTCGGCGCCCATGGCCTCCGCACGCGCCGCAAGGACAGCTTCGAAGCTTTCCATCTCGACCATCAAGCTGGTGCCGGCCGGGCTTGGCAAACGATAGAGCCACTTGGACGTGTCGATATTGTCGTAAAAGAACTGGATGCCGGCAAAATGGCCGCCTGGGCGGCGCGACTGGTGCATCCAGTGTGCGGCCAGTGAAGCGCGATCGCCCGAGCCGTCTTTGGCAGGTTTGGGCGCGGCAACATCATCCAGCAGACCACGACGATAGAAGGCTTCGATGGTTGGCGAGGAAAGGCCGCGCATGCCGAAGGGAAGGCGCTTCAAGGGCGAGCGCGGATCCTCGGCCTGCTCCAGCACCGATACGGAGAGACCGGCGAGACGCAGCTCGCAGGCGAGAAACAAGCCGACGGGTCCGCCGCCGGCAATCAGAACATCATAAATCAAGGCAGCACTCCTCAGGCGAACGGCGCCGCAAGGGCGTCAGACATTCCGGCTTCGGGCCATCTCAGCCGGCGCGAGTCGCTGAAAAACGCCCACCCGTGTTCGGGCGGCGATGGTCCAGTCACGGGAACAGTCATAAAACCTGTGCCAATTTCACCGATTTCGTGATTGCAATGCAATTTTTACACTCTGTATAAATTTACTTATGGTATAAATATCGTCATGTCAAACCAAATCAAACTCCGGGACCGCAAGAAGGAGATGACGCGTCAAGCGATCTCCAACGTCGCGACACGCCTGTTTGTCGAACATGGCTTCGACAAAGTTTCCGTCGCCGATATCGCCGACGAAGCTGATGTCGCCAGGAAGACGGTGTTCAACTACTTCCGCCGCAAGGAGGATCTGGTCTTCGATCGCGAGGATGAGGTACGGGAACTGGTGCGCAAGGCGATCGCCCATCGCGGCCGAGTGCCGCCGGTCCGCGCCTTTCAGGCGCTGATGCGGGACCTAGAGGAAACGCAGCATCCTCTGTTTAGGATTACGGAACGACCCATCCAGTTCTGGCGCATGGTGGCGGAGAGCCCGACGCTGACGGCATATGCACGCGGGCTGCAGGTGACGCTTGCTGACGATCTCTCGGTAATGCTCTCCGACGCGGCGGGGCGGCCGCGCTCCGATGCCGATGCACATCTCGCGGGCGCAATGCTGATGGCGACGCTGGTGACCGCCTATGGCGAGGCGCTGCGCGTCTTTCGGGAAAAAGGAGATCCTCAAGCCGCTCTGCTTAGCGTCATGGAGCGCGGCTTTGCCGGTGTCGACGCCGCTCTTGCCGGGACGCCGTATGTCTGACTTTGAAGCTTTCTGGATCGCAGCCTGAAAGACGAAACCCGGCCGAAGGGTCGGCCGGGTCTTCGAATACATGGTCCGTCGGACCATCGACCATCCCGCGGATCGTGGTCGATGGCGCCGGCATCACGCGGCGGAGACCTGCAGCTCTGCAAGATCCTGAAGCAGCGTCGGGCCGCTGGGTTCCCAGCCCAGCTTCTGCCGGGTCTTGGCGCTGGAGGCCGGCATGTCGCGGCCGGCAAACAGGGCGAGCCAGCCGAAATAATCCTGCGCCTCTTCCCTGGCGATGGATTTGACCGGGAGGTTCAGGCGCCGCCCGATCGTCTCGACGATATCGCGCATGGGCACGCCTTCCTCGGCGGCCGCGTGATATTTGGCATTCGGTTCGGCGCGCTCGACGACGAGGCGGTAAAGACGGCCGACATCGGAAAAATGCGCCGCCGGCCAGCGGCTGAGCCCGTCTCCCACATAGGCGCAGACACCCTTTTCCCGGAATATCTGGATCAAGGGCGTAATAAGGCCCTGGCTGACCGGATCATGCACCTGGGGCAGCCGGACGACCGAGACATTGACCCCGACCTCGCTTGCCAGGATTCCGGCTTCTTCGGAGGCTGCCCGCGGATGCATGTCGGAACCTGCAATCGGGTTATCCTCTCTGGCCGGCTCGCCCGGCACCGTGTTGGCGATCGGCGTGCCCGACGTAATGACCAGCGGGCGGGCGGAACCGGCAAGCGCGGAGGCCAGCGTTGCGATGACCCGGCGGTCATCCTCGCAATTCTGGACGAATCTCGTGAAGTCGTGGTTGAAGGCAAGGTGGATAACGCCGTCGGATTGCGAGGCGCCGCTTTTCAGGATTTCCGCATCCTCGATCGTGCCGTGAAGGACTTCGGCGCCGGCGGCGGCGAGCGCGACCGCCTTTTCCTTGGAACGCGAGAGGCCGAGCACCTGATGGCCCGCCCCGATCAATTCCCTGACGACATGCGAGCCGACATTTCCGGTCGCACCGGTAACGAATATACGCATATGCACTGTCTCCTTATTTCGTCGGAGACAAATCTGTGCCTATCGTTTATTCTGGTAAAGTAGTGACCTTATCATAGTAAAGACACTAACAGGATGACCGATCTTATCGAAACCGAAAACGTGCTTGGGACCTATCTGAGGGATCGGCGGGCGAAACTCGACCCATCCGCCCTGGGATTTGTCGGCGAGCGGCGGCGCACGCCCGGACTTCGGCGCGAGGAAGTGGCGCAGCGCGCCAACATCAGCCCGACTTGGTACACATGGCTGGAACAGGGCCGTGGCGGCGCGCCTTCCGCCGACGTGCTGGATCGGATCGCCCGCGCGCTGATGCTGACGGAAGTGGAGCGCGAGCACCTGTTCCTGCTTGGCCTTGGGCGTCCGCCAGAAGCGCGTTACCGCAAAAATGATGGCGTTACGCCGCGGCTGCAGCGCGTGCTCGATGCGCTGGAGCCGAGCCCCGCCATTATCCGGACCGCCACCTGGGACGTCATCGCCTGGAACCGGGCAGCACCGGTGATGCTGATCGATTACGGATCGCTGCCACCGGAAGAACGCAACATTTTGCGCTATATCTTTCTCGATCCGCGTGCGCGCGCCGTGCAATATGATTGGGAAAGCGTCGCCCGTTTCGCGCTGGGCGCATTCCGTGTCGATGCCGCGCGCGCAGGCGCATCGAGTGAAATCGAGCCTTTCGTGGCGGAACTTTGCCGCATCAGCCCGGAATTCAGGGCCATGTGGCGCGAAAACGACGTTCCCGGCACCCATACCGAAGCCGTCAAACATATACGCCATCCCATCCTCGGCCCGCTGGCATTCGAGTATTCGGCCTTTTCGGTCGACGGCCGGACGGATCTCAGCATGATCGTCTACAATCCGGCAACGCCTGACGATGCCGAGCGGATCAGATCGCTGCTGCCCCGGCCATAAGGATATGCTTGGCGCAACCAACCGTCACTCGCTCATCTTTCGATTGACGGCGGCGAGGAAGGCGTCCTAAATTCCCGTCGTCGAAAATGGCTGGCTTGGTCTCGGTAGGCCCAGGCCCTTCTCCCTCATGGAGAAGCTCTGTTCCGCGCTTGCGCGGATACCCCGACAGTCCCTGCGCCTCGTGCGCGTTTCGGGTCTGCACGGTAGCCATTTGACGATGCTCCCTCAGCAGACCATGTTCGAAGGAGCCGTACCATGTCCACTATCGATCAGTCCCAGCCCATCCTTGTCTATCTCGCCGCGGGGGTCCAAGGCAGCGCAGTCGTTCACGCAGCACTTCGGCGCGGCTTCAAGGTCCGCGCACTTGTGCGAGACCGAAGACGCGCCTCCGCACTCTCGGCGCTCGGCGTCGAGCTGGTCGAGGGGGATCTTCGCGATGCGGCTTCGCTTCGCGCCGCCAGCACCGGCATCACCCACGCCGTGCTGCAGATTCCGATCGGATCACAAGGCGACATGCGCATCCAGGCGGATAATGCGATATCCGCTTCTCTCGACCAAGGCCTGAAATCCCTTATTCTCAAGTTCGCCAGCGCCAGCCGCCCGGCACCTTGCCAGGAGCCAAGCTTTGTTGCCAACGCAATGCTCGAAGATGTGGTCCGCGCGTCAGGCCTGCCCTTCGTAATCGTCCGCCCGACCATGTATCTCGATAATCTCCTGAAGCCATCAGCGCGCAAAGACATTGTTGGCGAAGGGATCTTCGCGCCGCCGATTGCCGAAGCCCAGCGTATCGCCTGGACCTCGGTCGATGATTGCGCCCGGGCCGCCATTACCCTTCTGGAACGTGGCATCACCTCTGGCGATCATCGCATTGCCGGGCCGGAAAGCGTTGATGGAAACGAACTCGTCTCGCGGATCGGTGCTGGACTCGGTCGCCTCATCGCCTATCGCCAACAGCCGCTCGACGAGTTCGAGCGGGATGTCGACGCTGCGATGGGGCCAGGAACGGGGCGCCGCGTCGCCTCGAAATTCCGCTTCTTCGCATCGCATCGGGAAGAGGCGGATGCGATGCTGGCCGTGCCGTTCAAGCCGCAAGCCGGCCTTGAGGATTTCAAGCCGACAGGCATCGAGGAATGGGTTCGCCAACATCGGGCACAGTTCTTCGATACGAAACAAGCGCCATCAGGCGGCCAGGGCTGATCGACAGGATACGCCTTCAATCGTAATAGGCCGGGGCATGCTTGAACCGAGGCCATGCTTCGGGATCATGCCCCGTCACCACCATCGCATCGGTCTGTTCGGCAAGCGTGCGAAGCTTGCCGACGGATCGCACCGTGTCGACGGCGGAAGCCAGGAAGCCAGGAAGAGCCTTTTCGTTCCAGTGATCGAGCGTGTAGGCGGCATCGACGGTCAGTAATATTGCCCCCGTCTTCGGGAGCCGTACCAGGAAGGATTGGTGGCCGACGCTATGGCCCGGCGTGAAGATCATCCGCAGCACGCCGTCACCATAGAGATCGTAGCCATCGGTGGCGGCACCCTCCAGAAAGTGCCATTTCAAGCCGGGACGATCGAAATCCCGGCGAACATAGGCACTGGCGGCGAACCAGTCCGGCGCGAAGGCATATTCATATTCGAGGCGCTGGACGATGTGGGTCGCGTTGGGGAAGCGGCCGATCGCGCCGCTATGGTCGGAATGCAGATGAGAAAGCACGACGAAGCGGATATCTTCACCGGATATGCCGAGCTTCGCCAGCTGCGCAACGCATCCCTGCTCCTCGGTCATGAAGGGTTGGTAGCTGTCGACCGCATCGCCCCAATAGCCACGCGGATCGCCTAAACCCTCGCCCGCCAGCCCTCCATCGATGATGACATTGCCCTTCGGATGCGTCAGCAGAAACCAGGGAACCGGGATTTCGTAATCGGCGCCGCCACCCTGATTCATCCTGATGTCGTGGGCCTTGCAGCGCTGCGTGCCCGATTGAAACATACAAAGCCTGATGTCGCTCATAAGCCTGACCTGTGATTTGCGATTGGGTGCGGAAACACGCGTCGTTTTCGGTGATCGAAGGCTCTGCCACTAGGCGGCACCATCCACTTACATTTATCGGCTGATCCGATATATTGGCGCACATGGATCTATTGGTGGCGATGCGCGTCTATGTCAGGGTGGTGGAAAGAGGCAGCATGTCGGCCGCCGCCCGCGATCTCGGCATGGGGCAGCCTGCCGTCAGCGAGCGGATTGATCGGCTGGAGCAATATCTCGGCGCGCGGCTGCTGCTTAGAAACACCCGCAAGCTTTCCGTCACGGATGTCGGTGCCACCTTTAATGAGCGCAGCAAGCAGGTGCTCGAAAGTGCCGACGATGCGCTGACAGTCGTGGATGGCGATCAGTCACTGCGTGGCACGCTCAAGATCGCCGCGCCGCATGGCGTCGGCGAGATCATCCTTCCGCCGATCCTGCTGCAGATGCGCAAGCATCATCCGCTGCTCAAAATCGACCTGATCCTCAACGACAGGATCGTCGATCCCGTGACGGAGGGCGTCGACATCTCGCTGCGCCTGGGGGATCTCGACGAGGGCAGCTTCATTGCCCGCAAGCTCGGCCATGTCGGCCGCGTGCTGGTGGCATCGCCTGCCTATCTCGATGAGCATGGGACGCCCACGATGCCCGACGAACTTGCCGACCACGCCTTCCTGCGGGTCTCCGGCCTGTTCAACAACGGCCGGATTCCATTGATCGACCCGGACGGACAGTCCGAACTTGCCGCCGTCGATATCGCCTTGAGCACCAGCCATTGGCGGCCGCTGCACCGCCTGCTGCTCGATGGCGCCGGTATCGGCGTGCTGCAGGAGCCGGTCTGCACCGAGGATCTTGCCGATGGCAGACTGATCTGTCTGCTGCCCGGCTTTACAGTGCCGGGCTTCGATCTCAATGCGCTCTATCCGGCGATAAGACCGATTCCGCCGCGGATTCTGGCGGTTCTCTCCTTGCTGGAAGAACAGTTGCCGGGGATTCTGATCAAGCAAGCCTGAGCGCTGGAAAGCTAGCCGACGCCCTGGGTCGCCACTTTTGGCGTTGCCCGCAAGGTCAGCGCCCAGAAGAGCAGCGTTGTCAGGCTGATGGCAGCACCCGAGATGCAGACGCCCGGCCAGCCGGCATGAGCATAGATGATCGTCGCTGTCGATGATCCCACTGCGCTGCCGATGGAGTAGAAGATCATATAGGCGGCGGTCAACCTGTTCTGCGCGTCCGGCCTGACACGATAGATCATGCCCTGATTGGTGACGTGCACCGCCTGCAGGCCGAAATCGATGACGAGGACACCGAGAATGAGCCAGAGGATCGAACGATCCAGCATTGAAATCGGTAGCCAGGCAACGAGCATCAGCGCCAGTGCAATGCCTGTCGTGCGTTGACCATGGCCGCGGTCGGCCCAGCGCCCTGCCCTGACGGCGCCGAGCGCGCCCGCCGCTCCGGCCAGGCCGAACAGGCCGACCTCGGTGTGAGACAGCGAGTAAGGCGGCTCGGTCAGCAGCAGCACCAGAGGGGCGAGCAGCGTGGTGATATTGGCGAAGATCAGCATGGCGATCACGGCGCGGATGCGCAGGACCGGTTCTTCAATCAGCAGAGTGCCCAACGAGCGGATGAGGCCGACATAGGAAAGTCCGCGCCTCGGCTTCTCTTGCCTCGGCAGCACGCGCCAGAGGAGAAGCGTGATTACCAATGTTAGCACGGCGGAGACGATGTAGACGGTCCGCCAGCCGGAGAAATCGGTCAGCGTGCCGGCAACGCTGCGCGCCAACAGGATGCCGAGGACGATGCCGCTTGTGACCATGCCGACGATATGGCCGCGCTCGGTAGGGTGCGCGAGGCTCGCCGCATAGGCGACCAGCGCCTGTGTCACGACGGCCAGAAAGCCGACGGCGGCCATGGAGGCGAGCAGCATCGCCGCACTGGACGAGAAGCCGACGCTGATGAGGGCCGCCACGCTCAACAGCGATTGCACGATGATGAGCTTGCGCCGGTCGACAAGGTCGCCGAGCGGCACCAGCAGGATCAGGCCGAGCCCATAGCCGAGCTGTGTTGCGCCGACGATGAGGCCGGCAGCCGTGCGCGACAGCTTCAGATCATCAGCCATGACATCGAGAAGCGGATGGGCAAAATAGGCATTGGCGACAGCGAGGCCGCTCGCGACGGCAAACAGGAAAATCGTCGCTCGCGTCAAAGGCGAATTGGCCTCTCCGGAGTATTCGGCGCCCTTAAACCAACCCTTTCGTGAGGAGTGAGGGCGCAGAATGTCCTCCGCGCTGCCGGCCGGCGGCGCGTCCTGATCGATCGTCATTGCAAAACTCCCGATTCTTCGGTTTAATAATGAAACCAACGATCGAGTAACATTATTGGTTTAATCATGCAACCATTCTTGCGAACAAAAGACCGGAAAGGCTGAGCCGATGGTCGCGCGGAAAAGCCTGAAGGGTGACTATTGCCCAAGCGCGCGTTCGCTCGACGTGATCGGCGACTGGTGGTCGCTCCTGATCGTGCGCGACGCCTTCGATGGGCTGACCCGCTTCGGCGAGTTTCAGAAGAGCCTGGGGATCGCCAAGAATATTCTCACCGAGCGCCTGCGCACGCTTGTCGCGAGCGGCATCCTGGAGCTTGTACCAACAAGCGAAGGCGGCTCGCGCATGGAATATCGGCTGACGGCGATGGGAAAGGATCTCTTCCCGGTCATGGTGGCATTGCGGAAGTTCGGCGAGCGCCATCTCTTCGCGCCGGCGGAAGAGCATTCACTGCTGGTGGACCGGGCGACGGGTCAGCCGGTGCAGCTCGACATACGGGCGCAGGACGGCAGATCCATCGGCCCGGACGAAACAATTATCTTGAAGGTGCCGGAAGCGGAATAGGACAAGAACGCCGGTGTTCGGCAGACGAATAGTCCTTCGAACCGAAGCTTAAAACACCAGCGACCGGTGTAATTGCGCACCTGCCCAGGCGCCGTCGCCGACGGCAAGCGACACCGAATGCGGGAAGCGAGCGGCATCGCCGCAGGCAAAGGCGCCCGGCACGGTCGTTTCCTTCATGGCGTCTGTCTGGATCTGGATCCCGAAAGGCGTTTCCTCCAACGCGCAGCCAAGCCGCTCCGCAATCGGGCTTGAGGGCGACACACGCGACGCAGTGAAGAGCCCGGCAAACGGCAGCAGGCGTCCATCGCTGAGCCGCACGTCGGCCTCTCCTTCCAGCCTTGCGACCGGGGTTTCCTCGATCGTCACGCCACGAGCGGCGAGATCGGCGCGCTGCACCTCATCGGGGACAAAGCTGCCGTTGAGGAAGAACGTCACGTCTCCCCATTCCGGCAGCAACTGCGCCTGATGTAGCGACATCGAGCCGGTGGCGATGCAACCGATGCGGCCTTGATCGAGCTCGTAGCCATGGCAATAGGGGCAATGGAAGATGCTTTTGCCCCAACGTTCGCCCAGTCCCTCGATCTCGGGCAAGGCATCGGAGACGCCGGTTGCGAAGAGAAGGCGCCGGCCGTCATGGCGTGCACCGTCAGCGGTGGTGACGACAAAGGCATCTTTCTCGCCCTCAGCCTTTTCGGCCGTGCCTTCGATCCAGGTCAGCGTCGGATAGGCGGAAAGCTGCTCACGCGCCTTGCGGGCGATCTCGGCGGGGTCGACGCCATCCTGGCCGAGAAATCCGTGGGATTCCCGGGCAAAACGATTGCGGCGCTTGCCTGCATCGATGACAAGCACCTTGCGGCGGGCACGAAGAAGCTGGAGGGCGGCCGCCATTCCCGCGTAGCTGCCCCCAATGACGATGACGTCATAGGTCATGATAAAGCCCTTTCTGAGCGCCATTGCGTGTGACGCCGCGCAAATTCGGCGGCGAGATCGGCAAGTGTGACGTTTTCAAAGCGCTGGAGGAGCAAGGCCTCGGCTTCGGCAAAAGCATCATCGAGGACGGAATTGACCGATTGCTCGACCAGGCACTCCGGCGTTTCGTTGCGATTGCCGATGGCAAAGACGGCCGGTTCGCCGAGTGCCTCATGCAACTGGCGCAGCGTGACGCTTTTGAGATCGGCCGCAATCGTCCAGCCGCCAGTGTGCCCCTTGGCGGAATGGACAATGCCCACCTCGCGCAATAGCCCCATGGTACGACGCACGACGACAGGATTGGTGTGCATGCATTGCGCCAGGGCTTCGGAGGTCAATGGTCCATCCTGCTCGGCCATGTGGAGCAGGGCGTGGAGAACGGAAGAAAGTCGGCTATCGCGTTTCATGTAACTTCAATTATTACGATTCGATCCGACATTCAAGGGTGGCCTGTTGTGATGAAGCAGGGCTGCGGCTAAGCCCGCTGTTTGAAACGAACCTCGCGTGCCGAAGCGCAAATCCTAATCTCGTCGCCGAGCGACCATTCGGCTGCCCTTGCCGCCATGGCTGCAGGCACGCCCTGCGAGCCAGGCCCGGCGGGAACATCATAAGTGGCGTGCGCATCATGCGGCAGCAGCACACCATAACCGCGCTCAAGCGCCGCCCGCGCCGTTGCGGCAACGCACATGTCCGAGAGCGCGCCGCAGATCACCAGATGCTTCGCGCCGAAAGCGGTCAGAATAGCGTCAAGATCGGTGCCGTCGAAGCCATCATCCTCCGTTTTCCTGATGACCACCTCGCCAGATAGCGGCGGAAAATGGAGTTTCCACCCCGGTTGAAACGGCTCATCCAGTGCACCGGGCGGACCATCGTTCTGCAGGAAAATCACCGGCGCCCATGCCGACCGCGCCTTATCCAGCAGGAGTTCGACCATCGCTCTCAAGGTGGCATGGCCGGGAACCGCACTTGGTCCCTCCACGAAAGCATTCTGCACGTCGACAACAAGCAGGGCATCGGCCGGCGGACGGTCATCGGAAATCTCTTGCTGCTCTCTTTCCATCGATCGGTCAGGCCTTACCTTGAAACAAACTCGGAAGCATATGGGTACCTGCAGGGCAACCCAGCAATATGAGACCGCCTCAAAAAGCGGCTTTGACGATCATCTCGGCGCCAAGCAGCAGAAGGCAGACCAGAAACCCGCGGCGGAAAGTGGCCGGGCTGACGCGATTGCGGATGACCTGGCCGGCCCACATACCGGCAAGCGCCGGGGCGATCGCCAGGGTGGAGAGTGCGAGATTGTCGACATGGAATGCGCCGTGCCAGGCAAGCGCGGCGGCCAATGCCACGGTGGAGACAGTGAAGGAGAGGCCGAGCGCCTGGACCAGAACTTCCTTCTCCAGCCCGAGCGCCTGCAGGTAGGGCACGGCTGGCACGACGAAAACGCCGGTCGCGCCCGTCAAGAGGCCTGTGACCATGCCGATGACCGGCGATAGCAGCGGTTCCAGTGTCTGCGGCACGCGAAGCTGGCGGGCAAGCAAGGCGTAACCAGCATAAAGAAGGAGGGCCGCTCCCAGTGCTGCCGAGGTCATATGCGTATCGCCAGCGGCGAGCAGATATGAGCCGGCGAAGGTTCCGACGATGATGGTGCTGACCAGCGGAGAGAAACGACGCGCAAGCACACCGAAGCTCGGACCGGCTAGAAGCTGCCAGACATTGGTGACGAAGGAGGGCACGATCAGGAGGCTCGCTGCCGTTAGCGGCGAGATGAGTGTGCCCAGCACGCCCATCGCCACGGTCGGTAGCCCCATGCCGGTGACGCCCTTGACCATGCCGGCGATGAAGAAGGTCGCGAAGATCGCCGCGAGAAGCCATATCGAATGATCCATCATTCCCTTTCAGTAGCAGAGACAAAGACTGGCACAATGCGGATGATGCGAAGCCAGCCTTCGGCTATTCCGAAGACTGGACATGCGGTAATCTGCACGTCATGCGCTTCGATCTGACCGACCTTCGCCTTTTCCTCGCCGTCGTCGATGCCGGCAGCATCACGCATGGAGCCGCCGATATCGGGCTTTCGTTGCCGGCCGCCAGCGAGCGGCTGCGTGACATGGAGGCAAATGGCGGCGTACGGCTTCTGGAGCGCGGGCGACGCGGCGTGAGTCCGACGCCCGCCGGTGAGGCATTGGCCCATCATGCCCGGTTGATCCAGCGGCAGCTCACGCAAATGCGCGGCGAGCTTGGCGAGCACGCAAGCGGCCTGCGCGCAACCGTCCGGCTTCTCGCCAACACCGCGGCGATTGTCGAATACCTGCCGCCGCGCCTTGCCGAATGGATGGCCAGAAACCCGCGAACGGACATCGATCTCAAGGAGCGCCAGAGCATCGAGATCGCCCGGGCCGTTTCGGCCGGGCTGGCCGAGATCGGTATCCTGTCGGACGCGGCCGATACCTCCGGCCTGACATTGCGACCCTTCGCGATCGACCGGCTGGTGGTGGTGATATCTAGCGATCATGCGCTGGCAGCGGCAAAGCAGATCGCTTTCACGGAGATCCTGCATGAGCATTTCGTCGGACTTGCCGGCGGAGCGCTGCAGGATCACATCGACGCGCAGGCGGCCCGACTCGGCAGCCGGTTGAAAATGCGGGTGCGGATGCGGACATTTGAAGCCATCTGCCACATGGCCGGCCAGGGCATCGGCCTCGGCATCGTGCCCGAAACGGCGGCGCGTCGCTGCAGCCGATCCGCGAAAATTGCAGCCCTCCGCCTCACCGACCCATGGGCAACGCGCCGGCTTTCACTCTGCGCACGCTCCCTCGAAGAGCTTCCGTCGCCGGCCCGCGATCTTTTCGAGCATCTGGCAACGATATGACCGTAGCCTGTTGAAAAGACGCGTTGGGATCGACTAGTCTCGCCACGTGGCTGTCGGGGAGAGACGGCGCAATGGGAGGTCGGTATGGAATTTCACGACGACGAGCTTCACCGCTTCGAAGCCGAAGGGGCCGCTCCCTTGCCGCATACCGAGGTGGAAGGCCATGTCGATCATGATGGCGCGCGTATCTGGTATGCGTCCTACGGCAGCGGCGCTCCGGTGATCCTCCTGCATGGCGGGCTCGGAAACAGCGGCAATTGGGGCTACCAAGTACCCGCGCTCTTCGACGCTGGCCATCAGCCTATCGTCATCGACAGCCGCGGCCATGGCCGCAGCACACGCGACGAGCGGCCTTATACCTACGAGCTCATGGCCACAGACGTTCTCGCCGTCATGGACAGGCTGAAGATCGACAAGGCGGCAATCGCCGGATGGAGCGACGGCGCCTGTATCGGCATGGTGCTTGGAAAAACCCATCCGGAACGCGTTTCCGGTGTCTTCTTCTTTGCCTGCAACATGGACCCGAGCGGTACCAAGGAATTCGTGGCGACGCCGATCATTGAGCGCTGCTTCTCCCGCCATACGAAGGATTATGCCGCCCTCTCCGCCACACCCAGCGAGTTCGATGCTTTCGTCGAAGCGGTTGGCCTGATGCAGCGGACCGAGCCGAACTACACGGTCAAAGATCTCACGGAGATCAATGTGCCTGTCGCCATCGTGCAAAGCGAGCATGACGAGTTCATTAAGCGGGAGCATGCCGATTATCTCGTGCGGCACATTCCAGGCGCGAAGCTGATCCTTCTGCCCGGCGTCAGCCATTTTGCCCCCTTGCAGCGTCCGGCGCAGTTCAACGCCGCCCTGCTCGGCTTTCTTGCAACGATTTCAGCCTGACGGCAGATTCAGTTGCGCACGTCCGATCGTTCGGATAAATGATGATCATCATCTTATTCGAACTCCCGAGACCGAATCGCCGCTGACAGGCCCTTCCGCCCCGGGGAGCAATTTTGGCTCCAGGCAGGAGAATTTTATGACAGCCACTTTGTTTTCGCCTCTTTCCATTGGCCCTTATGAATTTGCGCATCGCGTCGTCATGGCGCCGCTGACCCGCATGCGGGCGAGCCAGCCGGGCAATGTGCCTTCGGCATTGAATGCCGAATATTACGCCCAGCGCGCCAGCGAGGGCGGGCTCATCATTTCCGAAGGGTCGCAGATTTCCCGAACAGGTCAGGGCATGCCGGCAACGCCGGGCATCCACACGGCCGAACAAATCGCCGGCTGGAGGGCCGTGACGGATGCGGTTCATTGCAAGGGCGGCAAGATCTTCCTGCAGCTCTGGCATGTCGGCCGCATCTCCCATTCCTCACACCAGCCGGGCGGAGCGGCGCCGATCGCTCCTTCAGCCATTGGCGCCAAGGGTGATGCGTTTACCGCTTCCTTCGAGCGCGTTCCCTTCGAGACGCCGCAGGCGATCGATATCGACCTGATGCCGCTTTTGATCGACGTCTACGCCCAGGCTGCCGCCAATGCCAAGCAGGCGGGCTTTGATGGCGTCGAGATTCATGGCGCCAATGGCTATCTGATCGAACAGTTCCTGCAGGCCCGCACCAACCAGCGCACTGACCAATATGGCGGCTCGATCGAGAATCGTACGCGGCTGCTGCTTGAGGTGGTCGAGGCGGTGTCCGAAGTTTGGGGTTCGGATCGCGTCGGTGTGCGCCTTTCGCCCTTCGGCATCGCCAATGACAGCGGCGAGGACGATCCATTGCGCCTCTACGGCCATGTCATTCGCGAACTGGACCGCCTCAACCTCGCCTATCTGCATCTGATTGAGCCGCGCGCCAGTGGTGCCGGCCAAGCCGAAGTAGACCACAAGAATGTGCCCTCGGCTGCGGAACTCTTTCGACCCGCCTGGTCCGGCAAGCTGATCGCCGCGGGCAATTTCCGGCCGGATACTGCCGAGGCAGCACTTGCCGCCGGCCATGCCGATGCCATCGCCTTCGGTCGTCTCTTCATCGCCAATCCCGACCTGCCGGAGCGCATTCGCCTCGGTGCCCCGCTCAATCCTTATCATCGCCCGACCTTCTACGGCGGCGGCGCCGAGGGTTACACCGATTATCCGACGCTGGATGCCAGGGAGGCCGCCGAATGAGCACGCCGAGCGCTATCATCGTCGGAGTAGGAGCCGAACAGGGGCTGGGGGCGGCGCTCTGCCGGCTTCTCGCGGACAAGGGCTATCATGTCGTCATTGCCGGCCGGACGGCGGCAAAGATCGATCAGGTGGCGGCTGCCATCCAGGCGTCCGGCGGCAGTGCCGAGGCGATCGAAACGGACGCCACGGATGAAGCTGCGGTCATCCGGCTGTTCGATCATGCCTTTACCGCTCGAGACGATATTGCCGCGCCTGACTTCGTCGTCTTCAACGCCGGCATCAATCGCCAGATCGGTTTTCGTAATCTGACGGCCGCTCAGTTCGAGGAATTCTGGCGTGTCTGCTGCTTTGGCGGCTTCCTCGTCGGCCGTGAGGCCGCGCGGCATCTGGCGCCGCTCGGCCGCGGCACCGTGATCTTCACCGGCGCCTCCGCGAGCCTGCGCGGCAAGGCGGGTTTCGCCCAGTTCGCCGCTGCCAAAGCCGGTCTTCGAATGATCAGCCAGAGCATGGCGCGGGAATTCGGACCGCTCGGCCTTCATGTCGCCCACACCATCATCGATGGCGGCATAGACGGCGAGCGGCTACGTTCGCGCCGGCCGGATGCGGATGCCGATGGGCTGCTGAACATCGATGCCATTGCCGAGAGCTACTGGCATATTCACCGGCAGCATCCTTCTGCCTGGACACAGGAACTCGATCTGCGTCCTTACAAGGAAAACTTCTGAGGCCGCCGTCGGAGCAACTCATGGCGTTGCTCTAGCAATTCCGCGACAGGGCTTTAGCGATGGCCAGGAATTTCGGGTCTTCTAACCCGGTGCGATGCTGGATCTCTGCTTCGCTCTCCGCGGCCGATATCTCGCTCGGAATCGTGAAGGACCACGCCGATGGTCGCTTCCGGCCGCGGAAGAACTGCGCCAGCCGGCTCAGCACGCTCTGTTTGTCAGCCCCGCCTCCACGTTCTGAAGGCGGATCGACGGCATTCGGATTGCAGGGATCACCCCATCGTTCATCATAGAGATCCTTGAAGAGATAATTGGTCAGCACTGGTTTGTCCTTATTTTGAATCGATTCAATTCCAGGTTACGCGACTTTCTTGAATCGGTTCAATCCTACGCTTCAAAAATCCGCTGTCAAGAAGAATTGAACCGATACAACTTCATTGCTAGTATCCGCCAGAAACAATTGGAGGATTTCATTGGCCAAAGGCACCATCAGGCTCGCGGACGTCGCCAAGGCAGCAGGCGTATCGCAGGGAACCGCCTCCAATGTTTTCAGCCGGCCCGAAGTGGTGCGCGAAGAAGTGCGCGAGCATGTGCTCGAGACGGCCAAGCGGCTTGGCTATGCCGGGCCGAGCCTGACGGGCCGGCTGCTGCGGGCCGGAAAGGTCAATGCCATTGGCGTCGCCGTCGTCGAGCCGCTTTCCTATTTCTTCAACGATCCCTGGGCCAGGGCGCTCCTGGCCGCTGTGTCCCAGGTCTGCGATGCCAGCGGCACAGGTCTCGCCCTGGTCTCGGCCAAGGATCGGCACAAGCTCGACTGGAACATCAAGAGCGCGTTGGTCGACGGCTTCATTCTGCTCTGCGTGGAAGGCGGCGAAAAGCTGGTTCAGTTGACGCGCGAGCGGCAATTGCCCTTCGTCGCCCTCGCTCTGAATGACGAAGATGCGTCGATCCCCTCGATCAGTGTCGACAATCTTGGTGGTGCGGCCGTTGCGGCCCGGCATCTGGCGGAACTCGGCCACAGGCGTTTCGGCGTGCTCGCGACCGAGCTTTCGGACGATCATGTCGGGCCGGTCAGCATCGCCGGGATCGGGCGGGCGATGTATTCCACCTCGCGCGATCGCGCACTCGGCTATTGGCAGGCACTCGAAGCCTTCGGAATTGGGCGCGAAAACGTGCCGATCTTTGAGACGCTCAACGACAAGCCAAGCGTCGAAGCCGGGCTTGACTACCTATTTTCCGCGCAGGAACCGCCGACGGCGATCCTTGCCATGTCCGACAATATCGCGCTTCTGGCGATCAATTGGCTGCGGGCACGGGGCCTCTCAGTACCGCAAGACGTCTCCGTCATCGGCTTCGATGGCGTGCCCGAAGGCGGCATGGTGGAGCCGGGCCTGACGACGATGGCCCAGCCCTTTGCCGAGATCGCGGAACGCGCGGTGCAGGCCGTTCTCCACGATGCCGTACCCGCAGAGCGCGAGATGATCGGCGTCACGCTGATCGTACGCGGCAGCACGGCAGCGCCGAGACCCGACCGAATCTAGTACTACAGTTGTAAATGAAATCAAATCATGATTCTCTTCAAGGGATTTCTTGAAGGAGATGCGGCATGTCGGTTTCGGAATGGTCGGGTTCGGGGATTTCCTGGGAAGGGGAACTGTCGGCGCTGAAGGCGCGTCTCGGCGTGGTGTTCCGCCGTTCTGAAGCGCGAGAGGGCTGCGGGGCGTTTATCGACGGGCTTTTATCGGGGATTGAGCGCAAGACCGGCTGGCTTCTTTCCGAGCAGGCCGGCCTTGGGCGCCCGTGGCGGATCCAGGCACTGCTGGGGCGCTCGCAATGGGATGCGGACCGGTTGCGCGACATCGTTTGCGACTACGCCATGGAGGCGCTCGGCGATCGATCGGGGGTGCTGGTGGTGGACGAAACCGGTTTTTTGAAGAAAGGCACCCATTCGGTCGGGGTGGCGCGGCAATATTCAGGCACCGCCGGCCGCATCGAGAGCTGCCAGATCGGCGTGTTTGTCGCCTATGCCAGCCGCTTTGGCCAGACGCTGATCGACCGGCGGCTCTATCTGCCGGAGGCCTGGGCGAAAGACCAGGCGCGGCGCAAGGCGGCCGGGATTCCACAGGAGACGGAGTTCTTGACTAAGCCAGCAATGGCACGCGCCATGCTGGCTGAAGCGCTTGATCGCGGCGTGCCATGCGCCTGGGTTCTGGCCGATGCGGCCTATGGCGGGGATTACCAGACGCGCCGCATGCTTGAGGAGCGCCGACAGCCTTATGTGCTCGCGGTGCGCTCCAACCATACCTTGCGAATGCTGACCGATCAGGGGTTGCTGCAGACGGACCCGAAAGAGATGGCCGAGGAACTGCCCGCTGCGGCCTGGGCCGCCTGTCCGGCCGGCGAAGGCGCCAAGGGATTGCGTCTCTACGACTGGGCCCGGATTGCCCTGCCTTATGTCGTCGAGGAAGGCTATGCCCGCTATGTCCTCATCCGCAAAAGCCGAACGGATCCGCGCGCCCTCAGCTACTATCTGGTCTTTGCGCCCGCCGAGGCTACGCTTCCGGAACTGGCCGGGGCGGCAGGATTGCGCTGGACGATCGAGGAATGCTTCCAGCGCGCCAAGGACGATCTCGGCCTTGACCATTGCGAGGCGCGCTCCTGGCATGGCTGGCATCGCCACATGACGCTCGTCATGGCGGCCGCTGCCTTCCTCGCCAAGCTCGGCGCCGATCTACGCCGCTCGGCCTGCGGCAAACCGAACGAAACGAGTCCAAATCCGCCAATCGCTGCCTGACGCGCAAGCTCAGCCTCATCCCCACCATCGCCGAAATCCGCACACTCATCGCTCGGCTGATCATGCGAAAGCCCGCAAAACGGGCCTTCATTCTCGCCTGGTCTCTCTGGCGACGAACCCATCAGGCGCAGGCTATGCTCGCCCACTACAGAAAACGAGGCCATTTACAACTGTAGCACTAGAGCGGTTCAGCTTTTCACGGAATCTCTGAACCGCTCTATCTCTTTGTTTTCACGCAATTCCGGACGCAAAACCGCTTCGCACTTTTGCCGGAAATGCTCTAGCTCGCCTGCTGCGCGCCATCCACGTTTGCAGCCCGCATCTCGATGAGCTGCCGGGCAGCGGCGACAGCGGCGTCCTTGTCGCTTGCCACCTGCACGGTGGGGAAGGCGAACTGGATGCCGTTCTCGTCGAAGGACTGCTTGATCAAAGCCAGCGCGCTGCGGCGGATGACGGAGAGCTCGTCGGGCTTGGCGGTGATGGCCAGCCTGATCTCGATCGCGAAATCGCCGAACTGCTCGACGCCCTTCATCTTCAGCGTCTGGATGATGCTCGGTTTCAGCTCCTCGTCGTCGAGCAGGCGCTGGCCGATGTCCTTGATAATGCGCTTCAGTTTCACGAGATCCGTATCGTAGGTCACCTTGACGATGATCTTATCGATTGCCCAGTCGCGGTTCATGTTGTTAACCGCACCGAGCGAACCGAAGGGGATCGTCGCCAGCGGGCCGCGCTGGTGACGCAGCTTGACCGAACGCAGGCTGAAGGATTCCACCACGCCCTTGTAATGGCCGCTTTCGATATATTCGCCGATGCGGAAGGCATCGTCCCAGAGGTAGAAGATGCCGCTGATGACATCCTTGACGATGGTCTGTGCGCCGAAGCCTACCGCGACGCCGACAACGCCGGCGCCGGCGATCAGCGGCCCGATCTGAACGCCAAGGCCCGACAGCACCATCATGACCGCAATGATGCCGATGACGACGGCAAGAATGTTGCGGAAGATCGGAAGCAGCGTCTGCAGCCGGGCGCGGCTCGCCCTCATCTCATCCGATTCGCCGGCGGCCGGCAGGGATTGCATGACTTTGCCGTCGATATAGGTTTTTGCCAACTGCCAGACGAGATCGGCAACCAGGAGGATAATGATGCCGCCCAGAATGCCGCGAGCGATGCGGCCGACATTCGATTCGCTGCCACTCATCATCGCATGCGCCTCGACCCCCAGCATGTGGCCGAGCCATAAAGCCGCAAAGGTAATGATCAGCGCGCGCAAGCCGCGGTCGAGCAACACGGCCGCGATCTTGCCGGTACCGAAGATGCCGTCGGCGGCATCATGCAAGGCTTCGATCGCCTTCGTCGATACCGAGAGGACGCGCGGCAGCAATATCGCATAGATGCCGAGCCACAAAAGGCCATCGAAACCGGCCACCCAGAGACACCATAGCGCCGCGAAGAAAATCGTCAGCAGCCAGGAAATCGTCTTCGCTCCACGCTTTTCCGGCGGAAGCGGCCTCGACCACACGGCAGCCGTAGCGATCAGAAACAGACCGATGCCGAGGGTGTAGCCGATGAGGTCGCGCGCCCCGACAGAAAAGTCCAGCGACGTGACGGCCTGTATGATCGCCCAGCCGCAGGCAAAATAGATAGCAAACAGCGTGCAGCGTCGATACCAATAGGATGCGACGCGCCGCCGTTCGGCGATGCGGGCGGCACCGCCGTCCTCATCCAGAACGTCGTTGGCGCGACGCATCGCTATCAATTCCATGACAAGCTTGCCGATGGAGATCGCCAGCCTGATCGACACCATCGCAATGACGCAAGCGATGGCAAAATTTTCAATAGCTGGCGGCCAATCGAAGGCAAGAAGCGGAACGAGCGTCACCAGGCCATGGATGATGGCGGGCACGACGCCGCCCAGAAACTGGAAGCGCGCTGCCTGCAATTCCGTCTCTGTACCGGCAGCCCTCTCGGTGCGCTGCATATGCCTGGTGTTGATGAAGCGTGCAACGGCGAGTTCGGCCGCCAACCCCAGGAAGAAGAGTAGGACAATCTGAATGATGATGCGTACGAGGCCGACCGACTTGCCTTCGCCTTCCAGCTTTTCCGATGCGGTCATGACCTCGTAGGGCAACGTCATCGCAGCGCCGGAGACTAGCTCAAGGTGATGCCGCGTATGGCCGAGCATGCCTGATAGAACCGACATCTGATTGCCGTCGGTCGGCGTCGGATCGCTGATGGTTGCGGGTTTATCGCTGGCGGGTGTCGGTTGACTATTGAGCTGCGCAGTAAGCCATTGCCTGACATCCGGCTCGTTCATCAGCTGGATCAGCTCGCGAACCTTGTCGGGCGGCGGGGCGGCCGGCTGTGGGGCAGCGGCATTCTGCGCGAACGCAGTCACAGGTGCAGCCAATGCAAAAAGACAAAAAAACAGGCCTCCGATCGTCCACCTGCCGCCCCCGACATTTCTCATCTGCGCTGCCCTTCCCGCAATCTGACCATTCGGCCCGCTCCTGCAGACTATACGCGTTTTTTGTACGGGCAAGCAGGCACTTACGGCCCCCACCCCCATCATGCCGCCATTGCCCCGCAACGGCTGCCGCGCTAGGTTCTACAGCAATACCGTTCGGTACTCGGGGATGCGCGTGTTCAATTTCCTGAAAAGGCTCTTCGGCAGAGGCAAGCGCGCGGAAATGCGCCCCGGCCAACCCTATCCGATGCAGGAGCCCGAGAGCGCGGCCATTGCCAAAACCCTCGATCTCAACATTCCCGACGAAGCCTTGCAGGATGAAGCAGCCTTTGCCGCCTATCTGCAGGAACGCCTGCCGTTCTTCGGAGATCTGATCCGCGTCGATTACGATGCTGCCGCCGGCAGTCTGACGCTGCACAGCCGCAACGGCGATACGATGACGAAATTCCTGAGCAATGCGCTGCTAGCGCTGCGCGAAAAGCGCGGGCCGGCACGCGCGCAGGCGCTCCTCAACTATCTCAACATGACGGAAGCCATGGTCGACAGCGGCGAGCTCGCCAAGGTCCTGCCGGTTCTGAAAGCGCGCGATTTCGTCGAGGTTGCGCGGCAGCAGATGATGCAGGCCGCCAAAGACGAGCCCAATCCGCCGCAATTCGTCTACCTCGATGAGGCCGAAAACCTGATCAAGCTCTTCGTCGTCAACGGCGAGACGACGGTCAACTACGTGATGGCCGAAGCACTCGACGACTGGGGTATCGATGTCCGAGAACTCGCCGAAACGGCACAGGCCAACCTGCAGAAATTCCTTGCTAAGACCGGCGTTCAAATCGCCAAACGCAGCCGGTTCCAATATGTCGAGGTGGACGGCCAGTTCGAGTCCAGCATTGCGTTCCTGCCGAATTTCTGGGCGCAGGTGCAGGAGCAATCCGGTGGCGCCGCGCCGATCGCCGCCTTCCTGTCGCGCGACAAGGTGTTCTTCACGCATGAGAACGATATCGAGGGCCTGCAGCTTCTGGAGCTGATCAGCGCCGATCTCAGCGACGTGCCCTACGGTATTTCGCCGGATCAATATCGCTGGGAAAATGGCCGCTGGACGCTATTTCGCCGTGTCGCCCGGATGGAAGCGGCGATCCGCCACTAGACCTTTTACGCATTGCGGACGGAAAACGCCTTAAACCAGCACTTCCTGATCGACGCGATCCTCTGCACCGAAGAACTTCAGATAACGCTCGACTTCCGCAGGCTCGCCCGTCGCCTTCTGAGGATTGTCCGAAAGTTTCACGGCCGGTCGGCCATTTGCCTCGATGACCTTGCAGACGATCGAAATAGGATTGAGGCCCTTGAGTTCGGTGGGCGCGCAGCCGGCGAAATCGTTGGTAAGGTTGGTGCCCCAACCAAAACTCATGCGGACTCGACCGTCGAAATGCTTGTAGGTGTCGATGATGGCATCGACATCGAGGCCGTCGGAGAAGATCAGTAGCTTCTGGCGGGGATCGCGGCCCATCTTCTTCCACCAGTCGATGATCTTCTCGCCGCCTTCGATGGGTGGGGCGCTGTCGGGGCGGAAGCCGGTCCAGTCGGCCACCCATTCCGGTGCGTTGCGCAGGAAGGAAGCCGTGCCGAAGGCATCGGGCAGCACGACGAGCAGATTGCCGCCATAGAGGCGGTTCCAGTCACGCAGCACCTTGTAGGGTGCCTTTCCGAGCTCTTCATCATTTTTCGCAAGTGCTGCGGCGACCATCGGCAACTCATGGGCATTGGTGCCGACGGCTTCGAGATCGGAATCCATGGCCAACAGCACGTTGCTCGTGCCGGTGAATGCGTGCGGCACGCCTTCCTTCAATGCCTCGACGCACCAGCGCTGCCAGAGGAAGCTGTGACGGCGGCGCGTCCCGAAATCGGAGATGCGCAAACCGGGCAGCTCGCGCAGCCGCTCCACCTTTTCCCACATCTTGGCCTTGGCGCGGGCATAGAGCACATCGAGCGTGAAGGGGCCGAGCGCCTTTAGAGCCGAGCGCGAACGAAGCTCGTTGATGATGGCGAGCGCGGGGATCTCCCACATCGTCGTTTCCTTCCACGAGCCGTGGAAGTCAAGAATATATTGGCCGTCGCGCTTCGAGAGCTCGTATTCCGGCAGCTGGAAATTCGACAGCCAGGCGAGGAATTCCGGTTCGAAGATCTGGGCGCGGCCGTAGAAACTGTTACCCGCCAGCCAGATCATCTCCTTCTTGGAGAGGCGGAGCGTGCGGGCATGGTCGAGCTGCTCACGCAATTCCTTCTCGTCGATCACTTCTGCGAGGCGAACGCTCTTGGTGCGATTGATAAGCGAGAAGGTGGCATCGACATCCGGATAGAGCTTCCAGATCATCTGCAGCATGAGGAGCTTATAGAAATCCGTATCGATCAGGCTGCGGATGATCGGATCAAGCTTCCAGGTATGGTTATAGACGCGGGTGGCGATATCCGTCTTGGTCATGTCGTTCCTGCCCCGTCTCCTGCCCTGCGGACGTCATGCTTTTCGCCAGCGGCGTGCCGGCATGCGGTTGTAGCGCCCTGTTATCAAAAAATGTTGAGCGAAAGTCCAGTCGCTGAAAGAAAATTGATACCAGGGCAAATGGGTCGCATTTTGCCGGCGCCAGCCGCGGCATAAGGCCCCGACCACCGCCATCCGAAGATAGACTTAGTAACCCCGACCGCGATCTACCAGATGCTGCAGCGGTTCGCCGCGTTCGAAGCGGGCGATCTGCTCTTCGACGTAGCGCATCAGTGCCTTTTCGTCAGACACGGCGGAATCATGCGGCGTAATGATGACATTTTCCAGGTCCCAAAGCGGATCGTCCGCAGCCAGAGGCTCGACGGCGAAGACATCGAGCGAGGCGCCGCCGAGGACGCCGGTGCGAACAGCCAAAGCGATATCGGCCGCAACCTGGCTCTTGCCGCGGCCGGCATTGATGAAGACCGGCTTGCCGAGCGGGCCGTTGCGATGCAGCTTGGAAAAGAGCGAAGCGTTGTAAATTCCTGTCGTCTCTGCGGTCAGCGGCAGCAGACCGACGAGAATGTCGGTACGCGCCAGAAACGCATCGAGCCCGCCAGCATCGAAGGTTTCCATGCCGTCGATCTCTTTCCTGCTGCGGGACCAGCCGATGACGTTGAAGCCCATAACTTTCAATTTCGCGGCTGCATCGCAGCCGAGAACGCCGAGGCCCATGACGCCGACGGTAACGTCAGCGGCTTCCGGACCATGCTGCGGCACCCAGACGTGCTGTCGCTGATTCCTGAAATGCCCCTGCACATCGCGCAGATGCATCAGGCATTGCATGACTACCCATTCGCTCATCCGCGTCGTGAGACTGCGATCGACGAAACGGACCATCGGAATATCGGGCAGGCCAGCGATCGACATCATGGAATCGACACCGGCGCCGCCCGAGAAGATGACCTTCAGATTGGGGGCGCGCTCGAAAAGATCGGCATCCGGCTTCCACAGCAGCGCGTAGTCGACATGCCTCAGATCCAGCCCCTTGCTGGCGGGGTCAGCGAGATTGATGCTGCCGCGATCGGCAAAAGCGGTTTCGAGTGCCCTGGCGACGGTCTCGGGGTTGAATTTGAGGTCGACGAGAACGGGGCTTTTGGCCGGCATGATGGTGGTCTCTATTGCTGGATGGCGGCGGTTGACACCGCCTCGATGTTGAAGGCGGCAGCGAGAAGCGCCCTGGTGTAATCCTCTTTCGGCGCCCGGAAAATATCGGCGGATGCGCCTTGCTCGACGACCTTGCCGAAGCGCATGACGATCAGCTCGTTGGCGAGCGCCTTCACCACCTTCAGGTCGTGGCTGATGAAGAGATAGGCGAGATCGTGCTTCTGCTGCAGGTCACGCAACAGATCGACCACCTGCGCCTGCACGCTCATGTCGAGCGCCGAGGTGGGCTCGTCGAGCATGACGAAGCGTGGCTTCAACACCATGGCCCGGGCGATGGCGATGCGCTGACGCTGGCCGCCGGAGAACTCGTGCGGAAAACGCCAGCGGGTGGACGGATCGAGGCCGACCTCCTCCAGTGCCCAGCAGACGCGCTTGTCGCGCTCATCGGCCGAAAGCGACCGCTCATGCACTTTGAGCCCCTCGGCAATGATCTCGCCGACCGACATGCGCGGGCTGAGCGATCCATAAGGATCCTGGAAGACCACCTGCAGCTGATTGCGCAGCGGCCGCATTTCGCGAAACGAATAGCCGGCTATATCCTTGCCGACAAAGGCGATACGGCCCTTGGAGGAAATAAGCCGGGCGAGCGCGAGGCCGAGCGTGGTCTTGCCTGAGCCGGATTCGCCGACGACACCGAGCGTCTGGCCGGCGCGGAGCTTCAGATCGATGCCATCGACCGCCTTCACATGATCGACAACCTTGCGCATGAAGCCCGCCTTGATCGGGAACCAGACGCGAATATCGTTGCCTTCCATGACCACGGGCTTGTTCGTATCGCTTGCGGGCGGTTCACCGCGTGGTTCAGCGGCGAGGAGATGGCGGGTATAATCATGCTGCGGCCGCGTGAAGACATCCTCCACCGTGCCGGTCTCAACGATCTTGCCCTTGGTCATCACGCAGACGCGGTCGGCGAACTTGCGGACGATGCCGAGATCGTGGGTGATGAACAACATCGACATGCCATGCTGACCCTTGAGCTCGCGCAGCAGTTCGAGGATCTGTGCCTGCACGGTGACGTCGAGCGCCGTCGTCGGCTCGTCGGCGATCAGGAGTTCGGGACGATTGGCAAGCGCCATGGCGATCATTACGCGCTGGCGCTGGCCGCCCGACAGCTCATGCGGATAGGCCTTTAGGCGCTTTTCCGGTTCGCGGATGCCGACCTGGTTCAAGAGCTCCAGCGTGCGGCTGCGGGCCGGCTCGCCCACCATGCCCTGATGCAGCGCCAGGATCTCGCTGATCTGCCGCTCGATGGTGTGGAGCGGATTGAGTGAGGTCATCGGCTCCTGAAAGATCATGGTGATGTCGTTGCCGCGCACGGCGCGCAGCTCGTTGTCCGATGCCTTCAGCAGGTCCCTGCCTTTGAACAGGATCTCGCCGGAAGGGTGGCTTGCAGCCGGATAGGGCAAGAGCTTCAAGATCGAATTGGCCGAGACCGATTTGCCTGAGCCGGATTCGCCGACCAGCGCCACGACCTCGCCCTTGCGGATATCGAAGGAGACGCCATCGACGGCGATCGACGTCTGCCCGCCCTGATGAAAGGCGACGGAGAGATTGCGGACTGACAGCAGCGATTCGGTCATTCGGCCATGCTTTTTAGGAGGGATGTCAGAGTGGGCTCATCGGGGCGAAGGATCGTCAAAGGGGTGATATCCAACGGCCCCGAGACAGGATGGACAAGGTCTGTGATATCGCCGATGCCCTTGTCCGCAGTCAGGAAGTGAGTGCAACGGCTATGAAGCGCGGTAGCGAGGTGGATCGCATCCGGCAATTTCAAACCGCCACGCGTTGCCCGCAGCAAGGCCGCACCATCAAGGATCGGCGGCGTGATGGACCAGATGTCCAGCCAGGAACGCGACGACGACCATTCTTCATAGGTTCTCAAAAGCTCGAAATTCTGCTGCTGTAACGGTTTGACCTTCAATTCGGCAAAGGTCAGCGCGCTGGTGGAGACGTAGACGGGTTTCTTCTCGATCACCTCTAAGATGGCCCAGAGAAGATCGTGAACGATGCCGCTTTGCTCCATCAACGCGACAACGACGTTCGTGTCCCAATAGATGCCCCGTGGTGCGGTCATCTATCATCCCACTCATCGCGCAGTTCACGAATACGGGCAACGATCTCTTCAGTCGTGGCAGTTCCGGCGTATCTATCGGGGTGCGCCCTGCGATCCCGTAAGAGAGCCTTGAGATTCGCGGACTGTGCACTTTTCGGAGAGAGCGAAGCAAATGGCGAACGGCTGTCGGTGGAAGACTTCTCTTCCGCCTCCACCACAACGCGCACCAATGCTTCCTTGGGCAGATCGCCGCGAATATCGTCCGGCAACCTAGACGCCGGATAATGTTCCAGTACCACCTTATTCATCGCATCCATCCATTGCCTGTCGTCGCCGACTGCAGTTTATCTTGTGCGCTGACCAATTGCGAGCACTCCTCATCGGAACGTCTTCCTCGGATCGAAGGCGTCGCGCACGGCTTCGCCGATGAAAATCAGCAGCGACAGCATGATCGACATGGTGAAGAAGGCCGAGAGCCCCAGCCAGGGAGCCTGCAGATTGGATTTGCCCTGGGCGATCATTTCACCCAGCGACGGCGAGCCGGGCGGCATGCCGAAGCCTAGGAAATCCAGCGAGGTCAGGGTGGTGATCGAGCCCGACAGGATGAAGGGAACGAAGGTCAGCGTCGCCACCATCGCGTTCGGCAGCAGGTGGCGATACATGATGGTGCGGTTGTTGACGCCGAGCGCGCGGGCGGCGCGCACATATTCGAAATTGCGCGCCCGCAGGAATTCGGCGCGCACGACGCCGACGAGCCCTACCCAGGAAAACAGCAGCAATATGCCGAGCAGGATGAAGAAGCCCGGCGGCAGCACCGAGGCGATGATCAGCAGGATATAGAGCACCGGCATGGATGACCAGATTTCGATGAAACGCTGCATCAAAAGATCGGTCCAGCCGCCGAAATAGCCCTGTATCGCGCCGGCGCAGACGC
This sequence comes from Martinezella dioscoreae, assembly GCF_009176305.1. Lineage (GTDB taxonomy): Bacteria > Pseudomonadota > Alphaproteobacteria > Rhizobiales > Rhizobiaceae > Rhizobium > Rhizobium dioscoreae. The sequence goes on from NZ_BLAJ01000010.1 coordinate 71,941, forward strand.
CGACGACGGCCGAGCAGATGGTGAGCGCCAGGCCGAACAGTACCGAGATGCGGAAGCCGTAGATCAGGCGTGCGAGCACATCGCGCGCCTGATCGTCGGTGCCGAGCCAATTGAAATTGCTCCAGTTGCAATTCGGATCGGCGATACCGCCAGGATAGCCTGAGCAGCGTGTCTCCTTGCTCATCGCCCAGAAAGGCGCCGTCGGCGCCGACATTCCTGTGGGAAGGTTGGAATTGGCGGTCTGATAGGAATAATGGATCGGCGGCCAGATCATCCAGCCATGGGCATTGATCTCATCCTGAATATCCGGGGCGCGATAATCTGTCTGCGCCAGGAAACCGCCGAACTTCTCCTCGGGATAATCGACGAAGACCGGCGCTAGGATCTCTCCCTTGTAGAAGACGAGGATCGGCCGGTCGTTGACGATGAACTCCGCGCCGAGGCTGACGACAAACAGCACCAGGAAAATCCAGAGCGACCAGTAGCCGCGGCGGTTTGCCTTGAAATTCTCCCAGCGGCGAATGTTGGTGGGCGAGAAAAGGCCTTTGCGGGGCGGCTTCACCGTCGTCGGAAGCGTCTGCTGATTGGCTGCGTCCATCACACGTCCCTCCGCTCGAAATCGATGCGCGGATCAATCCAGGTGTAGATTAGATCTGAGACGAGGCTGACGACGAGGCCGAGCAGCGAGAAGATGAAGAGAGTGGCAAAGACCACCGGATAGTCGCGCTGGACGACAGAGAGATAGCTCAGGCGCCCCAAGCCATCGAGCGAGAAGATATTTTCGATCAGCAGCGAGCCGGTGAAGAAGGCGGAGATAAAGGCGCCGGGAAAGCCGGCAATGACGATGAGCATGGCGTTGCGGAAGACATGGCCATAGAGCACGCGCCGTTCGGAAAGGCCCTTGGCGCGGGCGGTGATGACATATTGCTTCTTGATTTCCTCGATGAAGGAGTTCTTGGTCAGCAGCGTCGTGGTGGCGAAAGCGGCGAGCGACAGCGAAATCAGCGGCAGCACCAGATGCCAGAGATAATCGAGGATCTTCTGCCACCAGCTGAGATCGGCGAAATTATCCGAAACGAGACCGCGCAACGGAAACCAGTCGAAGAAGGAGCCGCCGGCAAACAGCACGATCAGCATGATGCCGAACAGGAAGCTCGGGACGGCATAGCCGACGATGATAATGCCCGACGTCCAGACATCGAAGGTCGATCCGTCCTGCACCGCCTTGCGGATGCCGAGCGGAATGGAAATGGCATAGGAGAAGATCAGGATCCAGATGCCGAGCGAGATCGACACCGGCAGCTTCTGGCCGATGAGATCGATGACGGTGGTATTGCGGAAAAAGCTCTCGCCGAAATCGAAGCGGATATAATTCCACATCATCTGACCGAAGCGCTCGAGCGGCGGCTTGTCGAAGCCGAACTGCTTGTCGAGCTTGGCGATCAGCTCGGGATCGAGCCCCTGCGCGCCCCGATATTTCGAGCTGCTGTCATCGAAGGATTGCTGTGCAGCCAGGTCCGTACCGCCACCCGACAGGCGGCCATTGGCATTGTCGCCCTGGCCGGTCAGCTGCGCGATGACCTGCTCGACGGGACCGCCCGGCGCAAACTGCACGATGGTGAAGGAAATCGCCATGATGCCGACGATGGTCGGGATCATCAGCAGGAGGCGTCGCAGAATATAAGCGCCCATCAGTCCGCCGCTCCCGCAAGCAGGGGTATGTTCCGCCTCGCCTCAATCCGTCCGTCGATCAAATCATAGTCCCTTCCGCCGGATCGAGACCGGCGCAATCATTTCAGCTGGAAACCATCCGAATCAGCCTCGAGCATTTGGAGCCAGCGAGCCCCTCATTGCAAGAGAGGCTCACTTTCCGGCGCTTTTCGACCACCAGACATCGGGAAAACCGATCGAGTAATAGGGCAGCTCGGGCAGATGCTCGAATTTGTCCCAATAGGCGATCTTGTTCGTCGTCCCATAAAACAACGGGACAACGTAATGGTGGGCGAGGAGTACGCGATCAAGCGCCTTGGCGGCAGCAGTCTTTTCTTCGAGGGTCGCGGCAGAGACAAGCTTACCGATCAATATATCGACACCCGGATCGGAAATGCCGGCGTAGTTGCGAGAGCCTTGGCGGTTTGCCGATGCCGAACCCCAGTAATCGATCTGTTCGCTGCCGGGCGGCAGCGCCGTGCCCCACACGTTCCAGGTCGCATCATAGTCGAAGCTACGAATGCGGTTGATGTATTGCGATGAATCGACCGTTCTGAGGGTCGCATCGATACCAATGCGACGCAGGTTCTGAACGTAGGGCAGGTTTGATCTTTCCAGCGAAGGACTGCCGAGCAGGATTTCCATCGTGAAGGGCTGGCCGGTCTTTTCGTTGACCATGCGATTGCCCTTCAACACATAACCGGCTTCCTTGAAAAGCGCGATCGCCTTGCGCAGATTGTCGCGTGCCTTCTGCGCGTCGCCGCCTACCGGATTGGTGTAGGGGGTGGTGAAGACTTCAGGCGGCACCTTATCCTTGACGCTGTTGAGGATATTCAATTCCTCGCCCGTGGGCAGCCCTGAAGAGGCAAGCTCGGTGCCGAAAAAGAAAGAGTTGACGCGGCTCAGCTGGCCAAAGGCAAGCGCCCTGTTCATCTCCTCGAAGTCATAGGCGTAGTTCAGCGCCTCACGTACACGCTGATCCTTGAACTGATCGCGCCGGAGATTGAGCACCATCGCCTGCATGATGCCGACCGAACGCAGCGAGTTGGGCAGTTCATCGCGCTTGATGCGGCCGTCCTTGGCGGCGGGAAAGTCGTATGCAGTCACCCAGTGGCTTGCCGACTGGTCCCGCCAGAAATCCGTATTCCCGCCGCGAAAGGCTTCGAATTCCACATCCTTATCGGCGTAGTAGGTGTAGGAAACCGCCCCGAAGTTATTCTGGCCGATATTGACCGGCAGGTTCTTGCCCCAATAGTCATCTCGCAGTTCATATCGGATTGACGATCCCGGCTGCACGGAGACGATCTTATACGGTCCGGATCCCATGACTGGCTCGAGTGTTGTGCGGGAGATATCGCGCGGCTTTCCATCGGCGCCGGCGCTCTCCCACCAATGTTTCGGCACGATCAGAAGCTGGCCGGCAATAAAAGGAAGTTCGCGATTGTTCTTTTCGTTGAAGTAGAAGGTGACGTCCCTGTCACCCGTCTTTTCGGCTCGCGTCACGTGGGAATAGATACTGGTCGCGAGAGGATTGAGCTCCTTGGTGCGATCGAAGCTGAAAACCACATCATCGGGGGTCACCGGTGTGCCGTCGGCCCATTTCGCCTCGGCGCGCAAGCGGAAGGTCGCGCTCGATATGTCATCGGGATAGGAGACCCCCTCGGCAAGCAAGCCATAGGAGGTGGCAACCTCGTCATTGGACGATTTCATCAGCGTATCGAAAACCATTGACAATCCGCTGACGGGGTTGCCCTTAAACAGCACCGGATTGAGCGTGTCGAACGTGCCTTCGTCCGAGAGCTTAAGCTCCCCGCCCTTTGGCGCATCCGGATTGACATAATCGAAATGCTTGAAGCCGGGCTGATATTTCAAGTCGCCGAGAATGGCCGTGCCGATGCGGAATTGCGGCTCTTCGGCTTTCGTGGCTAGAGGCACTGCCAGCAGGCAAAAAAGAGAAACGACCAAGCCTGCTTTCAACCGCGACAACGCCATTCATGATCTCCCGATGATTTCTGGAGAATCAGCATAAGGCAAATGAGGGCAAAAAACAGGACGCAATAACGCACCTCTTTGTAAAGAGGCCGAAGACTGTTTCCGGGAATCAACCCTTTGCCGCAGCTTCTTCAAGACGTTTGCGCAACATCAGCCGCAATTCGCCGGCGACGCGGCGATCCTCGGCAGCATCGGGCTCGGCGGCGACGGCGACGACGATGCGAAGCAGTTCGAGCACGATACCCGACATCAGCGCGATATCGTCCGATATAGGCGGCTGCGCCTGCCGCAGGATGCCGGCGATCAGCTCCTTCAGCTCTGCCCGTGAGCGCGCCTTGCGCTCCCTGGGAATATCGCGGCGACCGGCCAGTACCGAAAACTCCGGATATTCCTCCATGAAAGCACCGAGCGCATGGAAGATCGCCTCGCCGCTATCGGCTGCGGAAAGGCCGGTGCTCCGCTCGGCCATACCTCGAAGCCCGGCCTTCAATCGCTCCAGGCGTTCGATATGCAGTGCTTCGGCAAGTAGGGGCTTGGTCGGGAAGAACTGATAGAGCGAGCCGATAGAGGAATTTGCCTCGGCCGCAATCTCCGTCATCGTTGCCGCCTCATAGCCCTTGCGCGCGAAAACCTTTGCGGCCGCCTCCAGCAGTATGACGACCCGATCATGGCCGCGCTGCCGCTTCGGCGTGCGCGTCTTCAATTCTTCACTTGATTTTTGTGAGGCCATCCTCATATTTCCATTGTGAGGATATCCTCATATTTTATGGAGCTACCGCCCGATGTCACTTTACGACCCCAAAACTACCGCTCTCGTTTCTATCGACCTGCAAGGCCTCGTCCTGAGCCGGCCGCTCGCGCCCTACTCCGCCCAGCAGATCGTCACCAATACGGTCGCCATCGCAAACAAACTGAAGGCCGATGGCGGAACGACCGTTTTCGTGACGGTTGGATTTTCCGCAGACTATGCCGATGCTGTCAATCAGCCGACAGACGAAAGCTTTGCGCTTCCCCCAGGAGGTTTGCCGCCGGCCGCGCTCGAGGCTCCGGCCGAGATGGCAGCGCTGACGCCTGATGTCGCCATCGTCAAGCGCCAGTGGAGCGCCTTTTACGGCACGGAACTGGACCTGCAGCTTCGCCGTCGCGGCGTCAGGACGCTGATCCTGACCGGAGTCGCCACCAATTTCGGTGTCGAAGCAACCGTGCGCGATGCCTTCGCGGCAAACTACGCCGTCATTGTTGCCGAAGATGCGGTGACGACCTTCTCGCAGGACATGCAGGATTTCGCCTGCACGAAGGTCTTGCCGCGGCTGTCGCGTATCCGCAAGACGGCGGAAATCCTGGCGAACTGATCCATCCGAAGCAAAGGTCTATGCAAGCAAAGGCGGCCGACCGGTGGCCATCCGTGATTGGCGCGGATTCACTTCCATCCTGTTTCAGGATAGTCTCACGGCAAATCACTTCGGCTAATGCCGACCGCCTTTCAAGGATATGCATGGCTTCACTTCTGGCTCGCGCCTTTCGAACGATCGGCAAATTCTCTCTCGCCACCTCGATCGGGATGGGCCTTGTCGCCGGCGATGCGCTGGCGCAGCAGGCTACCCTTTCCCCCGGCAGCGCCAAGGCTGTTTTCGGCGCGGTCACGCTGCCGACGCAGGGACCGCCGCAATCGATCGGCTTCTATGCCAAGGGCTGCCTTGCCGGCGCGGTCGCCCTGCCCGCGGACGGCCCGACATGGCAGGCGATGCGCCTATCGCGCAATCGTCGCTGGGGACGACCGGAGATGATCGGCCTGCTCGAGCGCCTATCGCGCGATGCTGCGAAGAATGACGGCTGGCCGGGTTTGCTTGTCGGCGATATCTCGCAGCCGCGCGGCGGCCCGATGATCAACGGCCATGCCTCGCATCAGATCGGTCTCGACGCCGACGTCTGGCTGACGCCGATGCCGCGGCGCAAGATGACGGTGGAAGAGCGCGAAGCCCTGCCTTTCACCACGATGCTCGCCAAGGACAAGTTCCTGACGATCAACGACAAGGTCTGGACACCGGCACATGCCCGCCTCTTGATGCGCGCGGCAAGCTATCCGGAGGTCGAGCGCATCTTCGTCAACCCGGCGATCAAGAAGAAGATGTGCGGGACATGGACGGGCGACCGCACCAACCTCGGCAAGCTGCGGCCGGAATACGGGCACGACTCGCATTTCCATATCCGTCTCCGCTGCCCCGCAGGCTCCGTCGGCTGCACAGGACAGGCGCCGGTCGCCTCCGGCGATGGCTGCGACAAGTCGCTCGCCTGGTGGTTCGGGCCTGAGCCTTGGGCCAAGCCGAAGCCCAGCGACAAGCCGCCCCAAAAGCCGCGCGAAGTCATGGTTGCCGATCTGCCCAAGGCCTGCCAGGCCGTATTGGCGGCACCTTCGATTGCTTCCGCACGCCCCGCCGCCTCCGGCGCCAAAGCTGCCGACGTTTCAGCGGAGACGGACGCAATGCCGGTTTCGGGCGATACGCCGCCCGGTCAGATTCCGCAGCAGTAAGTCCTGCACCGTCCTTGCCGGAGGCGTCTTTCAAAACGCGCCCCCTTGGTATAGAAGGCGGGTAAATCGATTGAAAACATCGAGCGGAGCAAGGATTTCATGGCCGGCAGCAAATGCATTGCATTGATCGCGCATGATCAGAAAAAAGATGCGATGGCAGAATTTGCACGGCGTAACGAAGCCGCCCTTGCCGATTGGAACATCGTCGCCACGGGCACGACAGGCGGCCGCGTGCTGGATGCCTGCCCGGACCTCAAGGTCACCCGGCTGAAAAGCGGCCCGCTCGGTGGCGACCAGCAGATCGGCGCGCTCATCGCCACCGGCGAGATCGATATGCTCGTCTTCTTCATCGATCCCCTCACCCCCATGCCGCACGACGTCGACGTGAAGGCATTGACGCGGCTTGCCGTTCTCTACGACATTCCGATGGCGCTCAACGAATCCACTGCCGAGCGGCTGATCAAAACCCTGAACCATTAATCCGCCTTGCCGGCGGCAGACCACGGACCTGGCCATGCCCGAGCTCAATCACAGCGACGCCCCCCTGCCTTTCCCAATCCTGATCGGCGATATCGGCGGCACCAATGCGCGTTTCTCCATCCTCGTCGATGCGGACTCCGAACAGGAGCATTTTCCGGTCGTGCAGACGGCGAATTTCGCCACGATCGACGATGCGATCAAACTCGCCCTTGAAGACAGCAAGGTTCGGCCCCGCTCGGCAATTCTTGCCATGGCAGGTCCCGTGCAGGGTGACGAGATTCCGTTGACCAATTGCGATTGGGTGATCCGTCCGAAGACGATGATCGCCAATCTCGGCATCGAGGACGTGCTCGTCATCAACGACTTCGAGGCACAGGCGCTCGCGATCGCCGAGATTTCCGACGAGCATCGCCAGACTATCGGCAAAGCATCCGGTAACGCGGTTGCATCACGCGCCGTGCTCGGGCCAGGCACCGGGCTTGGCGTCGGCGCTCTGGTCCATACCCAGCATCAATGGGTGCCGGTACCGGGCGAAGGCGGGCATATCGATCTCGGGCCACGCACGGAACGCGACCTGCAGATCTGGCCGCATCTGGAACCCATCGAAGGCCGCATCTCGGCCGAGCAGGTGATCTGTGGTCGCGGCCTGCAGAACCTCTATCATGCGATCTGCGCGGCTGACGGCATCGAACCGAGCCTGAAGGAGCCGGCTGACATCACCAACCATGCGCTTGCCGGCACCAACAGGCAGGCCGAGGAGACGCTGACGCTGTTCGTCACCTATCTTGGCCGCGTCGCCGGCGATATCGCCATGATCTTCATGGCGCGCGGCGGCGTCTATCTCTCGGGTGGCATTCCGCAGAAGATCCTGCCGGCGCTGCAGAAGCCGGAATTTCGCGCCGCTTTCGAGGACAAGGCACCGCACACGGAACTGATGAAGACGATTCCGACCCATGTGGTCGTCAATCCGCTGGCAGCGCTTTCCGGCCTTGCGATCTATGCCCGCAAACCGACAAACTTTGGCCTTGCCACGGACGGCCGTCGCTGGCGGCGTTGATTGCTTGCCAAACAGCTCATGGTGCGCTGAAACCCGGCGCACCATACTTTTTGAAGGGGCCAGCATCCTCTATAATGGGCGCGGCTCCGCGATCGGCCTTAACCAGCCCGGCAGGCCACGTCTAGCCAAAGCCGTGCTAAGTCTTTAATAGAACCGCGAAAGCACGTGCCAGATGCGGCTCGCTTGGTTCAAGACAGGAAGCCGATTATTGAAATTGCCTGACCCGAAAAGCAAAAACGTCGACAGCGAAGCCATCACCGGCATGCTGAAGCGCATTATCGCCGAGAACGGCCGCGATCATATTCGCGGCTATGCCATCGCGATTACCTGCCTGATCCTCGTTGCGCTTTCGACTGCTTACATCGGCTATATCGTCAAATCTGTCATCGACAGCGCCTTCATCGCCCGCGATATCGTCGATGCCTGGAAAATCTGCTTCAGCATCTTCCTCGTTTTCGTGGTGCGCGGTTTTGCGGGATATTTCCAGTCAGTCATCCTGTCGAAGATCGGCAACAACATCATCGCCCGCTATCAGCGTCGCCTCTATTCGCATCTGATGACGCTGTCGGTCGGCTTTTTCAACGAAGCGCGCTCCGCGCAGCTCGCTGCCCGCATCAGCCAGAACGTCTCGGGCATCCGCGATGTCATGAACCTGACGATCACGTCGACGGCGCGCGACCTTCTGACCTTCGTCGCCCTGCTCTGCGTCATGGTCTTTCAGGATCCGGTGCTCAGCATTGCATTCGTCGTCATCGCGCCGCCGCTCTTCTTCGCGCTGCGCTATATTTCCAAGCGCCTGCGCGCAGCCACACGCGATGCGGTGGTCCTGAACAGCCATGTGCTCGGCGCGATGCAGGAGACCATTCAAGGCGTTTCCATCGTCAAGGCCTTTACGATGGAAGAGGAGCTCGAACGCAAGATCAACAAGCTGATCACCGCTGCAGAGCACCGGCAGAACCGCATCGCCCGCCTTTCGGAGCGCAACGGACCGCTGATCGAGACCGTCGCCGGTTTCACGATCGCCAGCCTCTTTGCCTATGCCGCCTACCGGTCGATCTACGATAATGTCTCGCCGGGTGTGTTCTTCTCCTTCGCCACTTCGCTGCTGCTCGCTTATGACCCGGCGCGCCGCCTCGCCAAGCTGCAGGTGCAGCTGGAGCGCGCGGTCGTCAATGCGCGGATGATCTACGAGCTGCTGGACATGGAGCCGCGCCAGCGCGACCTGCCAGATGCCAAGCCGCTTAACGTGACCGAGGCCAGGATCGAGTTCCGCGACGTGCATTTCGCCTATGGTGATGAATCCGTCCTCTCAGGCGTCAATTTCACCGCAGAAGGCGGGCAGACCACCGCGCTCGTCGGCCCTTCCGGTGCCGGCAAATCCACCGTCATCAATCTCATCCCGCGCTTCTATGATCCGAAGGCTGGCAGCATCTTCATCGACGGGCAGGACATCGCGCATGTGACGAAACAGTCGCTGCGGGAACAGCTCGCCTATGTTTCGCAGCAGCCCTATCTCTTCGAAGGCACGATCCGCGACAATATCCGCTATGGCCGCCCGAATGCGACGGATGCCGAGATCGAGGAAGCGGCGCGCCTAGCCTATGCCCATGATTTCATCGAAGCGCAGCCAATGGGCTACGATACACCGGTCGGCGAAAACGGTGTGACGCTGTCCGGCGGCCAGCGCCAGCGCCTGTCGATCGCCCGCGCGCTGGTGCGCAACGCGCCAATCCTGCTTCTGGACGAGGCGACCTCGGCGCTCGACACGGAATCCGAAGCGGCCGTGCAGAAGGCGCTGGAAGAAGCGATGAGCGGCCGCACGGTCGTCGTCATCGCGCACCGCCTGTCGACGGTTGTTCGCGCCGAAAAGATCGTCGTCATGCAGAACGGCCGCGTTGTCGAAGAAGGCAACCACGAGACGCTTGCGACATCAGACAATGGCCTCTACGCTCGGCTCAACAACCTGCAGCTACCGGCGATTTCAAGCAATTCCCGCAAATAGACGATAGAGACGACATGAGCGACGATGCGATGAAGCTGGTGGTGGTGGGCGCGGCGGGCCGCATGGGACAGGCTCTCATCCGCATCATTCACGCCACCGACGGCGTAACCCTGCATGCAGCCGTCGCCCGCCCCGGCTCCGCCTTCATCGGCAAGGATGCCGGCGAGATCGCCGGACTGGGGTCGATCGGCGTTCCCGTCACCGACGATCCGCTTGCCGCTTTCCTGCATGCCGAAGGCGTCATCGATTTTACGACGCCGGCAACCAGCGTCACCTTCGCCGGTCTCGCCGCCCAGGCGCGCATCGTTCATATCATCGGCACGACCGGATGTTCAGACGAGGACGAGGCGAAGTTCAAGGCTGCCGCACGCCACGCGCGCATCGTCAAATCGGGCAATATGGGCCTTGGCATCAATCTTTTGAGCGTGCTCGTCGAACAGGCCGCGCGGGCACTGCCTTCGAACGACTGGGACATCGAGGTGCTGGAGATGCATCATCGGCACAAGGTCGATGCGCCCTCAGGCACGGCACTCCTGCTTGGCCAGGCGGCGGCGAAGGGCCGCGGCATCGATCTTAATGACAATTCCGTGCGCGTGCGCGACGGCCATACCGGTCCGCGCTTGGCGGGCACGATCGGCTTTGCGACCCTGCGCGGCGGCGGCGTGGTCGGCGATCATTCGGTGATCTTCGCCAGCGAAAGCGAACGGCTGACGCTGTCGCACAATGCCGGCGACCGGTCGCTGTTTGCGCGCGGCGCGCTGCAGGCAGCACTCTGGGCGCGCGACAAGAAACCCGGCTTCTATTCCATGCTCGATGTTCTCGGGCTTTCCACACGTTGATCCGATCCTGGAGCGGATCGGCCTGGAACTGCCGATCCGCTCCAGCCTTTTGTTGTCTCGCAATTCCGGACGGAAAACCGCTACACACTTTTCCTGGAATTGCTTCATTAAGGAGAAATTTATGAGCGGCACTCTCGTTCTCGTTCGCCACGGGCAGAGCGACTGGAATTTGAAAAATCTCTTTACCGGCTGGAAGGATCCCGATCTGACGGCGCTCGGCATCGAAGAGGCCAAGACCGGCGGCAAGGCTCTGGCCGATTACGGTATCAAGTACGACATCGCTTTTACCTCGGCGCTGACGCGCGCGCAGCACACGTTGAAGATCATCCTCGATGAAATCGGCCAGCCCGGCCTTGAAACGATCAAGGATCAGGCGCTGAACGAGCGCGACTACGGCGATCTCTCCGGCCTCAACAAGGATGACGCCCGCGCCAAGTGGGGCGAAGAGCAGGTCCACATCTGGCGCCGCTCCTACGACGTTCCGCCGCCCGGCGGCGAAAGCCTGCGCGACACCGGCGCCCGCGTCTGGCCTTATTATCTCACGGAAATCCTGCCGCGCGTGCTTGCCGGCCAGAATGTGCTGGTCGCGGCGCACGGCAACTCGCTGCGCTCGCTCGTCATGGTCCTCGACCGGCTGAACAAGGAGCAGATCCTGGCGCTCAACCTCGCGACCGGTGTACCCATGGTCTACAAGCTGAAGGCCGATTCCACCGTCGCCTCGAAGGAAGTCCTCGGCGACATGTCCGGCGCGCATTGAGCTGTTGAACGGAAAACACCCCTCATATGCCTGAGATGAGGGGTGGGAAATGCCGCAATATGTGTTACATTGCACTGCGTATGTAACACATGGACTGACATGACCGACGCGACATTTACCTTCCGAGTTGAAGAAGAGTTGAAGGCGGCTTTCAGCGAGGCTGCGAAAGCGCATGATCAAACCGGTGCGCAGTTGCTCCGGGCTTTCATGCGCGATTATGTGCGGCGCCAGCAAGATGCCGCCGAATATGACATTTGGTTTCGCCAGCAGGTTCAGGCCGGTCTTGCTTCCGCTAATGCCGACAACCTCATTCCTGACGACGACGTGGACGCTGAATTTGCCGCCTTGCGAGAAGAAACACGCCGCAAACTCAGCGGGCGTTCTTCGTGAAACTTGCTTGGACTCCCGAAGCAAGGGCTGACCGACGCGCAATTTATACCTATATCGAGGCGGAGAACGTCCCCGCAGCACTCGCGCTAGACGAACTCTTTGCCAAACGGTCGAAACAGCTGATTACCCATCCAATGACGGGCGGGCCCGGCCGCGTGTCCGGGACACGAGAGCTTGTCGTACATCGAAACTATTTGCTGATTTACGATCTCGCAGGCGAGACGGTGCGCATAATCCGCATCCTGCATGCCGCACAGCAATGGCCGCCGAACGATTTTCAGCCGATTCCCTAGTGCGGCATCAATTCTCAACGGTGAAGCGCACTCTATCGGCGGCGAAGCGGGAAATCGAATATTGCACCGGGACATTATCGAGATCCGCATTGAGCGCCTGGGCGACGAGAACGATGGCGCCCGGGGATAATTGCAGATCGGTGAGGTCGCCTTCGTCGGCATGCGTCGCGGTGATCTCGGTGACGACGCGGACGTAATCGGGCACACCAAGCTCCTTGAATGCCTTGGTGATCGATCCGGTCGTCCGATAGATCTCGGCGATATCGCCGAAACGATCCGCCGGGAACCAGCTTGTTGCGCGCGATACCGGACGATGATCCGCCTGGCCCAGCGTTTCCAGCCGGATCAACGGCGTACCTGTCTTGAGCTTGAGCTGTTTGGCCAATTCGGCGCTGGCAGCTTCTTCGCCCGATGCAAGCAGCACGCTGCGGGTCTCACGTACCTGGTCGCCGATCCCTTGAGAAAATCGCGTGCGCCTTGAAATCGGGAAACTCAGCCGCTCCTTGCGCTCGATCAGCGTGCCGCGCCCCTGCACGGCGCGGACGATCCCCTCCTGCGCCAGTGCTGCGAGCGCACTCCTGATCGTGTGCCTGTTGACGCCGAACTGCAGCGCCAGCACCGTTTCCGGCGGCACCATGCCCGTCTCGTCGAAGTCGCCGTGGTTGATCGAGGTCCGAATCCGGTCGGCAATCTGCCGCCAGAGCGCCACGCCCGTCTGCCTCTGTATCTTCTGCCCTGCCATCTCGCCCACTCGCCCTGTCATACGCTTGTCACGACTCACTAATAAATATAAAACTATCTTGTATGGTTGTCTATATCAATAGACATTTAGAGGAAGGCGCGATGAATTCAGCACAGAGGCAGGAAGCTGCGGCACAAGAGCGTCGGGAACGCAAGCGTGTCGCCGATCTCTTGGCGCAGGCAGAACGCGACGAGCTAAAGGCTGCCTGGGAGGCATTGCCGAGCAAGCCGACGGTACAGCCGGTGCGCGGACCAGAGACAGGGCTCGTCATGGTGCGCGGCCGCATCGGCGGCGGCGGCTCCCCCTTCAACCTCGGCGAAGTCACGGTGACGCGCGCTACCGTCCGGCTGGCATCCAACACGATCGGCCACGCGCACGCGCTCGGCACGGATCGGGAAAAGGCCCGGCTTTCGGCCATCTTCGATGCACTCTGGCAGCAATCGGCCACGAAGGATTTCGTCGAAAAGGCTCTTCTGCAGCCGGTTACCGAGCGTATCGCCGAATATGACCGCAAGCGCGCCGAAGAGACGGCGGCAACCCGCGTCGATTTCTTCACCATGGTTCGCGGAGAAGATTGATGAGCCTTTCCAGCACTCCGACCTTCGGCAACGAGGCCCTGACCGGCGGTTTCACCGATCCGGTCTTCGACGCGCAAAGCGTCTTCAAGATGACGATGGATGCCATGGCACGTCCAGGCACCCTGCAAACCGTTGACGCTGACGTCGCGCCGCCCGCTCCGCTCGGTGTTGCCGCAGGCGCCATCGGCCTCACCCTTTGCGATCACGACACGCCTGTCTGGCTCTCCAACAGCCTGGCAAGATCAAGCCTGGCGGAATGGCTGGCCTTCCACACCGGAGCGCCCGTCATTTCGGAACGGCTGGAGGCGCAGTTCGCCTTCATCGAAGCCGGCATGGCGCTTTCCTCCTTCAGCCAGTTCGGCATCGGCACTCAGGAATATCCCGATCGGTCGACCACGATCGTTCTGGAAATCGAAAGCCTGGTGGGCGGCAAACAACTGGCGCTGTCAGGCCCCGGCATCAAGGATGTGACCATGATCGCCCCGATCGGGCTGCCGGATGCGCTGCTGCGCATCTGGAACGACAATCGCGCGCTCTTCCCGCGCGGCGTCGATCTCATCCTGACGGCGGGCCGGCAATTCATCTGCCTGCCGCGCACCACCAAGATCACCGCGACGGAGTTGTGACATATGTATGTTGCCGTTAAGGGCGGCGAAGCCGCCATCGCCAATGCTCACCGGCTGCTGGCCGACCGTCGCCGCGGCGACCGCTCGCTGCCGGCAATCGGTATCGACCAGATCGTGGCGCAGCTCGCACTCGCGGTCGATCGCGTCATGGCCGAGGCCTCTCTCTATGACCGAACGCTGGCCGCACTCGCCGTGCGCCAGGCGCGCGGCGACATGATCGAGGCGATCTTCTTGCTGCGCGCCTACCGCACGACGCTGCCGCGCTTCGGTTATTCCCAGCCCCTCGACACATCAGCAATGAAGATCGAACGCCGCATTTCCGCGACCTACAAGGATTTGCCGGGCGGCCAGCTTCTCGGCCCGACCTTCGACTATACGCACCGTCTGCTCGACCCCACTCTTTTGACGGACGAGCCTGTCGACGAGCCGATGCAGAGGCCGGCGGACGATGGCCGCGTGATGCGCGTCTCGGAAATCCTCAACCAGGAAGGCCTGATCGAGGACGACGGCACCATGCCTGTCGATCACGAGATCGGCGACCTGACGCGCGAGCCGCTGGAATTCCCGATGACCCGGGACCTTCGCCTGCAGGCGCTCGCCCGCGGCGACGAAGGCTTCCTGCTGGCACTCGGCTATTCGACCCAGCGCGGCTACGGCCGCACCCACCCCTTCACCGGCGAAATCCGCATCGGCGAAGTAGAGGTCGAATTTGAGGTGCCGGAACTCGGCTTTGCCGTTTCGCTCGGCCGCATCCAGGTAACGGAATGCCAGATGGTCAACCAGTTTAAAGGTTCGGCCAAGGCACCGCCGCAGTTCACCCGGGGCTACGGCCTCGTCTTTGGCCAAAGCGAGCGCAAGGCGATGGCGATGTCGCTGGTGGACCGGGCGCTGCGGGCAGAGGAGCTCGGCGAAGACATCGTTGCGCCGGCTCAGGACGAGGAATTCGTCATTTCCCACTCCGACAACGTGCAGGCGACGGGCTTCGTCGAACATCTGAAACTGCCGCATTATGTCGACTTCCAGGCCGAGCTCGACCTGGTGCGGCGCATGCGCCGCGACTTCGAGGCCGCTCGCGATCGCGGCATGGAACCCATGACGGAGGCAGCCGAATGACCGAACTCGCCACCTACAATTTCGCCTATCTCGACGAACAGACCAAGCGGATGATCCGCCGTGCCATCCTGAAGGCGATCGCCATTCCCGGCTATCAGGTGCCTTTCGCCTCCCGCGAAATGCCGATGCCTTACGGCTGGGGCACCGGCGGCGTACAGCTGACGGCGGCGATCATCGGCCCGCAGGATGTGCTGAAGGTCATCGACCAGGGGGCCGACGACACGACGAACGCCGTCTCCATCCGCGCCTTCTTCCAGAAGGTCGCCAATGTCGCCGTCACCACCCGCACGGACGAGGCGACCATCATCCAGACGCGCCACCGCATTCCGGAAGCCAAGCTCGGGCCGAACCAGGTGCTCGTCTATCAGGTGCCGATCCCGGAGCCGTTGCGCTTCCTGGAGCCTCGCGAGACCGAGACGCGCAAGATGCATGCGCTTGAGGAATATGGCCTCATGCATGTGAAGCTCTATGAGGATATCGCCCGCAACGGACGCATTGCCACCACCTACGCCTATCCGGTCAAGGTCGCCGGCCGCTACGTCATGGATCCCTCACCGACGCCGAAGTTCGACAATCCGAAAATGCATCTGTCGGATGCGCTGCAGCTCTTCGGCGCCGGCCGCGAGAAACGCATCTATGCCGTGCCGCCCTATACCGAAGTCGTCAGCCTGGATTTCGAGGATCACCCCTTCGAAGTGCAGCGCTTCGACAAGCCCTGCGCGCTTTGCGGCGCCGAGCAGGTCTATCTTGACGAGGTGATCCTCGACGACAAGGGCGGCCGCATGTTCGTCTGCTCCGATACCGATTTCTGCGAGGATCGTCGCGCCCACGGCCATGCCGGGCCTATGCTGGCGCCAAATGGGCTCGCATCCAAGGAGGCTGCCGAATGAGTGACTCACCCCTTCTCAAGGTCAAGGACGTCTCGAAATTCTACGGCAGCCGCATCGGTTGCCGCGATGTGTCCTTCGAACTCTGGCCCGGCGAAGTGTTGGCTATCGTCGGCGAATCCGGCTCCGGCAAGACGACGTTGCTCAACTGCATCTCGACCCGGCTGCTGCCGACGACGGGCAGTGTCGAATACCACATGCGCGACGAGACCTATCGCGATCTTTTCCGCATGAACGAGGCCGAGCGCCGCTTCCTGATGCGCACCGACTGGGGCTTCGTGCATCAGAACCCGGCCGATGGCCTGCGTATGACGGTGTCCGCCGGCGCCAATGTCGGCGAGCGGCTGATGGCGATCGGCAACCGCCACTATGGCAACATCCGCAATACCGCCATCGACTGGCTCGAGCGGGTCGAGATCGACGCCGACCGCATCGACGACCAGCCCCGCGCCTTCTCCGGCGGCATGCGCCAGCGCCTGCAGATCGCCCGCAACCTTGTGACCGGCCCGCGCCTCGTCTTCATGGACGAGCCGACCGGCGGCCTCGACGTGTCCGTGCAAGCCCGCCTGCTCGATCTGGTCCGCGGTCTCGTCAACGATCTCGGCCTTTCGGCGATCATCGTCACGCACGATCTCGCGGTCGCCCGTCTTCTGTCGCACCGCATGATGGTGATGAAGGACGGCCAGGTGATCGAGCATGGTCTTACCGACCGCGTGCTCGATGACCCACGCGAACCCTATACGCAACTGCTGGTCTCTTCGATCCTGCAGGTCTGAGGAAGAAATATGGCAACCCCACTCGTCGTTTCCGAAGTCTTCAAAAGCTTCACCATGCATCTGCGCGACGGCATTCGCCTGCCCGTTGTCGCCGATGTCTCCTTCTCCGTCGCCGCGGGCGAATGCGTCGTGCTCGGCGGCCCGTCGGGTATCGGCAAGAGCTCGCTCTTGAAAATGATCTATGGCAATTATGCCGTCGACAGCGGCCAGATTCTTGTCACGCACAAGGGCAGGATCGTCGATCTTGCGACAGCCGATCCGCGCACCGTGCTCGATGTCCGCCGCCAGACCATGGGGTATGTCAGCCAGTTCCTGCGCACGGTGCCGCGCGTTGCCGCTATCGATGTCGTTGCCGAGCCGCTGCTCGCCCGCGGTGTGAGCGTGACCGATGCCCGCGACAGGGCAGCGGAACTGCTCGCACGGCTGAACCTGCCCAGGGAACTCTGGCAGCTGCCGCCCGCCACCTTTTCCGGCGGCGAGCAGCAGCGCGTCAACATCGCCCGCGGCTTCATCACCGATCACGCCATCCTGCTGCTCGACGAGCCCACGGCGTCGCTCGACGCCCGTAACCGGGCCGTCGTCGTCGACATGATCGAGCAGAAGAAGGAGGCCGGCGTCGCCCTTCTCGGCATCTTCCATGACGAGGAAGTGCGCGAAGCCGTCGGCAGCCGAATTCTCGACGTCTCGCAGTTCTCGCCGCGGAAGGTCGCCGCATGAGCCGCAAATTGGGCGAAACGCCCTTCATCAGCCCGTCGGCCAGCGTCAACAATTCGACGCTCGGCCGCTATACCGAAGTCTCCGACCGCTGCCGCATCGATGAAGTCGAGATCGGCGACTATTCCTATATCATGCAGGACGGTGCGGTCTGGTGCGCGACGATCGGCAAGTTCGTGAACATTGCCGCCGCCGTGCGCATCAATGCCACCAACCATCCGACATGGCGCGCGACCCTGCACCACTTCACCTATCGCGCCGCCGACTACTGGCCGGATGCCGATATGGAGACGGATTTCTTCACCTGGCGGCGCGACAACCGGGTCGTCATCGGCCATGACGTCTGGATCGGGCATGGCGCGACCGTGCTGCCCGGCGTGACAGTCGGCAATGGTGCCGTCATCGGAGCCGGCGCCGTCGTTTCCAAGGACGTTGCGCCCTACACCATCGTCGGCGGTGTGCCGGCCAAGCTGATCCGCGAGCGTTTCACGTCCGAGGTCGGCGCGCGCATGGACAAGCTTTCATGGTGGGATTGGGATCACGATCGCCTGCGCACAGCGCTTGCGGATTTCCGCGCCCTTTCGGCGGAGGAATTTCTGGATCGCTACGAAGCCTGAGAACGGTTTCCACCCTCATCGGACTTGCAAGGCGCTGACAAGCGATCCAGCTTAGCCGGTCCTTTCAATGCGGGATCGAGAGGAGTTTTCATGGCAAAGCAGTTTTCCAGCATCGACGATCGGCTGCGCGATTTCATCGCGCGGCAACACATCTTCTTCACGGCATCCGCAACATCGGATTCCCGTGTCAATGTTTCGCCCCGCGAGACACAGTGCCTGCGCATCATCTCTCCGAACACCGCCATCTATCTCGACCGCACCGGCAGCGGCAACGAGACCGCTGCGCATATGAAGGCCGACGGACGGCTGACGATCATGTTCTGCGCCGTCGAAGGGCCGCCGATGATCCTGCGCCTCTATGGCCGCGGCCGGATCATCCATCGATCGACACCCGAATATCGCGAATTGCTGCACGATCACTATGAGGGCGAAGAACCGCTCGGCGCACGGCAGATCGTATGGCTGGACTTCGATCTCGTACAAACGTCCTGTGGTTTCGGCGTACCGCTCTTCAGCTATGAAGGCGAACGGCCGAGCCTGGACCAATGGGCGAAAGCCAAGGGTCCCGACGGCATCGAGGAATACCGGCGCGAGAAGAACAGCTTCAGCATAGACGGTCTGCCGACCGGCATGTTTGACGGCTAAACTTAAAGGAAAGCTCTCAGCCGGCTAATCTTGCAAAATCGCCGGGAATTGTAACAGCAGTTACACAAAACTGACATTGGAGCTTCATGAAGCGGGACTAATCGGTTGCCTTGTGGTTGGCGCCAGCCCCCTCGAAACTCCTTTCGAGACAGGGGCACGCGCCCGTTCTAGCACCGGTACCGCTGAAATTTCTGCAGCCCGGGAGCCGCGAAAGGGAAGCACTATGTTCGAACTCAGGAATGTCTCACGCCGGTTTGGTAACAAGCTCGCCGTCGATTCCGTGACTTTGGACATACCGCAGGGACAGATGGTCGGCGTCATCGGCCGTTCGGGCGCCGGCAAGTCCACCTTGCTGCGCATGATCAACCGCCTGGCCGATCCGAGCTCCGGTTCCATCCATTTCGCCGGCACCGAAGTCTCCAAGCTGACCGGTCGTGCACTGCGCAGCTGGCAGCGCGATTGCGCCATGATCTTCCAGCAGTTCAATCTGGTGCCGCGCCTCGACGTGCTCACCAACGTCATGCTCGGCCGCCTCAACCATCGTTCGACGATGCTGAGTCTCCTTTCGGTCTTCACCCGCGAGGAGCGCATCGAGGCGATTGCGGCGCTGGAGCGCCTCGGCATCGAGCAGACGGCACTGCAGATGGCCGGCACGCTTTCCGGCGGCCAGCAGCAACGCGTTGCCATCGCCCGTGCCCTGATGCAGCAGCCGAAGATGATGCTGGCCGACGAGCCGATCGCCTCGCTCGATCCGCTGAACGCCAAGATCGTCATGGATGCGCTGCGCGATATCAATGAGCGCGAAGGCATCACCGTCATCACCAATCTGCATACGCTGGATACGGCGCGCAACTACTGCGAACGCATCGTCGGCATGGCGGCCGGCAAAGTCGTCTTCGACGGCAAGCCGACCGATCTGACGGCAGCGGCCGTCAAGGAAATCTACGGCACCGACAAGGACGGCGCCGGCATCGACGAGACCATGACGTCGACATCGATCAACATTGCCGATCCGGCCGTGCAAGCCGCGGCGACTGAATCTGCCGGCCCGCAACCGCTGGCACTGGCCGGTCTCTGAGAGGGACGGCCGGGATCGAAGGCCCGCGTCAAGGGCGCATTTCTTCTATCAGACCGAAGACATCCGGGGACACCGGTTAATCAGGAGACGAACCCATGTTGAAGAAAGCACTCTTTGCCGCTACGGCGCTTGTTGCGCTCGCAGTCGGCGCTGCTGCCAACGCAGCAGACCTCAAGGAATTGCGCATCGGCATTCTCGGCGGCGAAAACGAAGCCGACCGCCTGCGCAACTATGCCTGCCTTTCCGACCACCTGAAGAAGGAATTCGGTTTCGAGAAGGTTTCGCTGTTCCCGGCCGCCGACTATAACGGCGTTATCCAGGGCCTGCTCGGCGGCACGCTCGACTTCGCCGAACTCGGCGCTTCCGGCTACGCAGCCGTCGCCATCAAGGACCCGAAGGCCGTTACCCCGATCCTGACGACGCAACAGACCGACGGTTCGACCGGCTACTACTCGATCGGCCTCGCCCTCAAGTCCTCCGGCATCAAGACGATTATGGACGCCAAGGGTAAGAAGCTCGGCTACGCCGACCCGGACTCCACCTCGGGCTACCTCGTTCCGCTGACGCAGATTCCGAAGACCACCGGCATGCCGAACGACAAGTTCTTCGGCTCGACCCAGTTTAACGGCGGCCATGAGAACAACCTGCTCGCCGCCTACGACGGCAAGGTCGATGTTGCTGTCGACGACTCCTCGGGCGTTGGCGATTTCAAGGACGGCTTCACCTCCGGTACCTTCCGCAAGGAAGTCGACAAGGGCGCCGTAGATCCGAACAAGCTCGTCGAAGTCTGGCGTTCGCCGCTGATCCCGAACGGCCCGCTCGTCGTTCGCAACGCTCTTGGCACCGAATGGCAAACGAAGCTGACGGACTTCTTCATGAAGCTCCCGACGGCTGACGCCAAGTGCTTCAACGCCATCGAAGGCGGCGACTTCAAGGGCTACGTCAAGGTTACCCCGGACTTCTACAACGCCGTCATCGACGTTCGTAAGGCTGCCATCGGCGGCTGATCCGCATTCCTATAATTGGGCGGCCGGCAACGGCCGCCCTTTTGCTATTCACACCCCTTTGCGATTCACAAGGGCAGGATTTCATGACGATCGCCGATACGCACCCGAACATGCAGAGCGCGCCACAGAGCGCCAAGGAGATCGGCGACGCCTGGAGCAAGATGGTGGCCAAGCGCCGCTTCTACACCGGCATCGGTCTCGTGATCCTGCTCGTCGCCTTCGTCAGCTCGGTGCGCTTCGCCGACGAAAACAACGCCGGGCATTTCTTTGACCGCCTGCCGCATCTCTTCGATTTCCTGAGCTGGCTCATTCCGAAGGACTGGGCCGACGTCTACCGCGCGCTCTTCGACCTGCCGAGCCCGAACGGGGCCAATGGCGCCGGCGGCGAGGAATTCAATTTCCCGCTCGGTCGCGTCTATGTCTGGGGCGATTTCTATATCCCCGAATATTTCGAGCTGATGATCATCACGATCAACGTGGCACTGGTATCGACCATCATCGGCTTCGTCTTTGCCGTACCCTTGAGCTTCTTTGCCGCCCGCAACATGTCGCCATCCCATCCGATCCGGCTGGTGACGAAGCGCATCATGGAACTTCTGCGCGCCTTTCCGGAAATCGTCATCGCCGGCCTGTTTTCGGCGATCTTGTCGATCGGCCCGATCGCCGCGATCATCGCCGTCGGCCTGCATACGATCGGCGCGCTTGGCAAGCTCTTCTACGAAGTGGTCGAGAATATCGACATGAAGCCTGACGAAGGCATGCGTGCCGTCGGCGCGAGCTGGAGCGAGCGCGTGCGCTTTGCCGCCCTGCCGCAAGTGCTGCCGAACTTCATGTCCTACGCGTTGCTGCGTCTGGAGATCAACGTTCGCGCCTCAACCATCATCGGCGCCGTCGGCGGCGGCGGCATCGGCGAGGAGCTCAAACTTGCGATTTCACGCGGTTTCGGCGCCAAGACATTGGCGCTGGTGCTGCTTCTCTTCCTGACGATCATCGCCGTCGACCAGTTTTCCGCATGGCTCCGCCGCCGCCTCGTCGGCGAGCATGCCTTCCTTTTGCAGCATTGAGGTTATCCATGTCCGTCATCGACGCCGGCCGCATGCAGGAAATCGAAGCGCGTTACCCGGAAGTTCTTCACCGGTCCTTCCGCCAGCGCTTCGGCGCGCTGATGATCTTCATCGGCGTCATCCTCTACGGCATCTATGCCGTATGGTTCTTCGACCTGCCGAAGGTCATTTCGGAAGCGCATTGGGAGCGCGTCGGCATCTATCTCAGCGAATGGGTGAGCTATGACGTGCAGCCGGAATTCCGCATCTCCGGAGACAAGATCAGCATCAAATATCCGCGCTTTTCGCCCCTGGGCGATAATCCAAACCCGGACTGGGTGAAGACCAATCCCGATGGCAGCATGACCGTTTCTGTCAGCGGCACAAGCCGCACGGTAACCGTCACCAAGACGCAGGCCATCGTGACCGCGCATGGCATCACGATTCCGATCGATATTGCCGGCGATGTGCCGAAAATCGTCGGTTCCGAGCCCGTTCCAAGCTGGATGACCGTCTATGACGACAATATTCTCGTCAATCTCGGCTTTGCAGGCGACGCCAGCATTTCCACCGACCGCGTGAAGATCCGCAAGCGGTTCATCGGCTGGGCCAACTTCGTCTTCGATACGCATTCGCCCTTCTTCGACAAGCCGGCGAGCGAAGTCATCAGCCTGATCGTTTCGGGGCCGCGGCTCGATCCTGCTCAGTCCAATCTCTCGCTGGCCTTCGACAATATCTGGAACAATGGCGCATGGCAGCATGGCGACGTCTGGACCAAGCTGTTCCAGACCATCGTCATGGCCTTCCTCGGCACGCTGCTGGGCTCGCTCGCGGCCTTCCCACTCGCCTTCCTGGCGGCTCGCAACATCACGCCGAGCCGACTCGTCAACCAGATCCTCAAGCGCTTCTTCGATTTCCTGCGTTCGGTCGACATGCTGATCTGGGCGCTGTTCCTGACGCGCGCCTTCGGCCCCGGCCCGCTCGCGGGCAGCGGCGCGATCTTCCTCACCGAGACGGGCACGCTTGGCAAGCTCTATTCCGAGGGCCTCGAGAACATCGACAACAAGCCGCGCGAAGGCGTGAAATCCACCGGTTCGCCGACCATTCTCGTGCATCGCTACGGGATCATGCCGCAGATCGTGCCCGTCATCGTCAGCCAGACGCTCTACCAGTGGGAATCGAACGTGCGCGGCGCGACCATCATCGGCGCCGTTGGCGCGGGCGGCATCGGCCTCAAACTTTGGGAAGCAATGCGCACCAATGCCAACTGGGAAAACGTCGCCTATATGGTGCTGCTGATCCTCATCGTTGTCTTCCTGTTCGACGCCGCATCCAACGCCCTGCGCTCTCGGCTGATGGGCACGCGAACGAAATAAAAAAGAACGGGAAAAAATCGTTCCGCATCATCATTCTGTCACGGGAATCCGATAGCGCAGGCCGGCAAGACCGCAGCGGTCAAGCTGGCTTTAGCCGGATTCGAACTGTTGCTGCCTTGCTGCTCTTGCGGTTTGTCGCAAATCACCCAACAGTGTCTCGCGCAGCCGATTTTTCCAAGGAATGCAGCCTTGCGCTATGCTCTCTATTTCACGCCGCCCAAAGACGATCCGTTGACATCTCTCGCCGCCCGCTGGCTGGGCCGCGATGCATTTTCGAATGAGATTTTTTCAGACAAGGCCATGGCGCCGCTGCCGGAAGGTCATGCCGAGCTGACGGCCGATCCGCGCCGCTACGGCTTCCATGCCACGCTGAAGGCGCCGTTCGAGCTAGCCGCTTCTGTGACCGAGCGCGATCTCCTCGAAGTCGCCGCCGAATTCGCCTCGCAAACCAAGGCTTTCACCATTCCGGAGCTGGTGCTTGGCCAGCTCGGCCATTTCTTTGCGCTCGTTCCCGGTTCCGTTTACCAGCCGCTGCAGGATTTCGCCTCGCGCGTCGTCAAGACCTTCGAGCCATTCCGCGCGCCGCTGTCGGATCACGATATCGCGCGACGCAAGCCGGAAGGCCTGACCGAGCCGCAGCGCGCCAATCTGCTGCGCTGGGGCTATCCTTACGTCAACGACGAATTCCGCTTCCACATGACGCTGACGGGACGCGTACCTTCCGAGCGTCAGCCCGAATTGCAGGCAATCCTCGCCGAGCGCTTCGCCGAACATACCGGCAAGCCGCTCGATATCTCCGGCCTCGCCGTCTTCGTCGAAGAAGAGCGTAGTGCTCCCTTTACCGTCCGTTCCTGGCTGCCGCTTGCCGGCGCCTAATATGAAAGAGCCGATATGACCAAAGAAACCGTCCTTTCCAACGCCCGCATCGTCCTCGAAGACAAGATCGTCGAAGGTTCCGTGCTGATTCGCGACGGTCGCATTGCCGCCATTTCCGAGGGCAAGTCCGATATCGGCGAAGATTTCGAGGGCGATTTTCTGATCCCTGGTCTGGTCGAGCTGCATACCGACCATCTCGAGGCGCACTATTCCCCGCGCCCGGGCGTGCGGTGGAATAAGACGGCGGCGATCCAGGCGCATGATGCCCAGATCGTCACCTCGGGCATCACGACCGTGTTCGACTGCCTACGCATGGGCTCGGACGAGGACGGCGGTTTCGAAAAGGGCGAGATGCGTGATATGGCCGATGCCATCCAGGCCGCCCAAAGCGAAGATCGCCTGCGCGCCGATCACCTGATCCATCTGCGCTGCGAAGTCTCCTCCGACAACGTGCTCGACCACTTCCAGGATTTCGAGAAGGACCCTTACGTGCGTCTGGTCTCGCTGATGGACCATGCACCGGGTCAGCGCCAGTTCCAGACCATGGATCAGTATATCTTCTACTATCAGAAGAAGCGCGGGCTCAGCGACGAGGCCTTTGCCAAGTTCGTCGCCAAGCGCCAGGAGGAATCGGCCAAGTATGCTACGCCGCATCGCGACGCGATCTCCAAGGTCTGCGCCGATCGCGGCATCACCGTTGCCAGCCATGACGACGCGACGCTTGCCCATGTCGACGAAGCCATCAACTACGGCGTTCGCCTCGCCGAATTCCCGACCAGCATCGATGCCGCCAAGGCTTCGCACGGCGCCGGCATGAGCGTGCTGATGGGCGCGCCGAACATCGTCCGCGGCAAGTCGCATTCGGGCAATATCGCCGCCCGCGATCTGGCCGAACTCGGCGTCCTTGACGTGCTGTCTTCCGACTATGTGCCGCTCAGCCTGCTGCATGCACCCTTCATCTTGGCTGATGAGGTTGAGGGCATTTCGCTGCCGCAGGCGATTGCCATGGTGACGGCGACGCCGGCAAAGACGGTCAGTCTCAATGACCGCGGCCGCATTGCCGAAGGGCTGCGGGCGGATCTCGTGCGCGTTCGCCGCGATCACGGCGTGCCGGTCACGCGCTCCGTCTGGCGAGAAGGGCGGCGGGTCGCATGAGCCCGGAAACCAAGATCAAGCCGGCTAACCTCGGCCTGACGGATGCGACAGCAGGCACGCTGGCCGTCGTTGTCGGGCCGAGCGGCGCCGGCAAGGATACACTGATGAATCTGGCCGCCCGGCATTTTGCCGGCCGGTCTGACGTGCATTTCGTCCGCCGCGTCATCACGCGGGACGGCGATGCCGGCAATGAAGACCACAGAAGCGTTTCCGAAGCTGACTTCGATGGAATGGAGCAAGCCGGCGCCTTTGCCGTTTCCTGGGAGGCGCATGGGCTGAAATACGGCATTCCGGCTGAAGTCACCGATGAACTCGCTCGCGGCAATCTGGTCATCGCCAATGGCTCGCGCTCGGCGCTTCACCGCTTCCAGGCCGCATTTCCGCGGCTGAAGGTCATCAACATCACGGCGTCCCGCGAAGTGCTGGCCGAACGACTGATGGCGCGCGGACGCGAGAGCCGCGAAGATGTGCTGAAGCGTCTGGAGAGAAGCGCACTGACCGTTCAGGGCAGCTACGACGTCGCCGATATCGACAATAGCGGCACGCTCGAAGAGGCCGAACGCGCCATTATTTCCGTCCTGGAAACGCTGGTCCGCAAATAGTCTGATGGCGACAATCGAAGATCATTCGACCCGCCACACATCCTCATAACCCTGATCGTCGATGATGAACCGCGTTCCGACCGGAAGCCGGAGGTATTTGACTACGCCAGGCAACAGCTCGCTTAGGTGGGCTGTGTGAACAGGCTGGTAAAAGTCTTCGGCGTCGGAATATTCACCGCAATAGAAGAACCAGCTGACGGTTCCGCCCTTCGGCATGGCCTGCCGCACGCCATAATCGGCATGCGGCCTATCGTCGATAAGGCGACGGCCACCATGTCTTCCGGCTCGGATTCCGGTTTGACCGGTTCCAGATCGCTTCCGCTCAGTGCGCCTCATCCCAATTGTGGGCGGCGCGCGCATCGACCTTCAGCGGCACGGCCATATCAACCGCCGGCATGGCAGCGTTTTCCATGACCGAGACAATGATCGGCGTGGTGCGCTCGACATCGGCATCCTCGACTTCGAAGATCAGTTCGTCGTGCACCTGCAAGAGCATGCGGACGCGATCGCCCAAGCCGGCCGAAGCCAGTGCTGGCTCCATCTTGATCATGGCGCGGCGGATGACATCAGCCGCCGAACCCTGGATCGGCGCGTTGATCGAGGCGCGTTCGTTAAAGGCGCGGACGGAGGGGTTGGAGGAGCGAATTTCCGGGAAATGGATGCGGCGGCCGAAAATCGTCTCGACATAGCCCTTGTCGCGAGCGGCCTGCTTGGTGCCTTCCATGTAATCGCGGATGCCGGGGAAGCGCTCGAAATACCTCTTGATGTAGTCACCGGCTTCCGAGCGCTCGATCGACAGCTGGTTGGCGAGACCGAAGGCGGAGATGCCGTAGATGATGCCGAAGTTGATCGCCTTGGCGCGGCGGCGCACCTCGCTCGGCATGCCATCCACAGGCACGCCGAACATTTCAGAGGCCGTCATGGCGTGAATATCGATGCCGTCCTCAAAGGCCTGCTTGAGCTGCGGGATGTTGGCGACATGCGCCAGGACGCGCAGTTCGATCTGGCTGTAGTCGGCGGAGACGAGCTTGTGGCCCGGCGTCGAAATGAAGGCTGTGCGGATCTTGCGGCCTTCTGCCGTGCGCACCGGAATATTCTGCAGGTTCGGCTCGGAGGACGACAGGCGCCCTGTCGTGGTGGAGGCCAGCGAATAGGAGGTGTGAACGCGCTTCGTCTCGGGATGGACGTAGCTCGGCAGCGCATCCGTATAGGTGGACTTCAGCTTGGTGAGCTGACGCCAGTCGACGATCTTGCGCGGCAGTTCGAAGCCGGCCGCGGCCAAATCCTCCAGCACCTGCGCCGAGGTCGACCACTGCCCGGTCTTGGTCCTGCTGCCGCCGGCCAATCCCATCTTGCCGAAAAGGATATCGCCGAGCTGTTTCGGGGAGCCGATATTGAAACGCTCGCCGGCCAGATTGTAGATCTCGTCCTCGAGCGCGGCGGCGCCCTGCGCCAGCTCGCCGGAAAGGCGAGAAAGGATCTGCCGGTCGATGGTGATACCGCGCTCTTCCATATGGGCAAGCACCGGCACCAGAGGCCGCTCTAACCGCTCGTAGACGACTGAGAGTTTTTCTGCCGCCAGTCGTGGTTTCAAGACCAGCCAGAGACGCAGCGTCACATCGGCATCCTCAGCGGCATAGGCTGTGGCGCGGTCGATATCGACGAGGTCGAAGGTGACATTGGACTTGCCGCTGCCGGCCACATCCTTGTAGGCAATCGGCTTGTGGCCGAGCCAGCGCTCGGAAAGGCTGTCCATGCCATGCGTGGCGTTGGCGCCGCCGTCGAGCACATAGGAGAGCAGCATCGTGTCATCGAACGATTTCATCTCGATGCCGTAACGCTTCATCAGAAGATAGTCGTATTTCAGGTTCTGCGCGATCTTCAGGATGGAGGCATCCTCCAGCAGATCCTTCAGGCGCGGCAGTGCATCGCGAAGCGGAATCTGGTTTTCCGCCAGGCCGCCGCCGAGCAGATCGCCGACACCGGTCTTGTGACCGAGCGGAACATAGGCGGCGCGGATGGAAGCGCCAGTCGGATCATCGCGATTATCGGCGATCGCCAGCGAGAAGCCGACGATTTCGGCCTGCATCGCATCGAGCGACATCGTTTCCGTATCGAAGGCGACGATGCCGGTTTCGCGCGCATCCGCGATCCATCGGTCGAGCGTGGCGAGATCGCGGATGGTCACATATTTCGAATGATCGATCGGCGCGCTCGCGAAACTTGCGGCGCGCGCATTGGCGAGATCCTCCGGCGCAGTGGTGCCATCCAAAGCCAGACGCGCCTTGGCCGATGGCGCCGGGACCGATGCCCCTTCGGCTTCGACAACGCTGCCGGCGACGAGATCGACATTCTCGCCGACATCGAGATCGGGCCCATGAGCGCCCTCGCCCCATTCGATCTTGACGATGGAGGGCTCGATTGCCGCCGCATCGCAGTCGCAGGCCTCCGCCACGCGCCGCGTCAGGGTCGTGAATTCCATTGCCTTCAGGAAACCGATCAGCTTCGGGCCGTCCTGCGGATCGAGCACCAGCGCATCGAGCGCAAGTTCCAGCGGCACGTCGGTCCTCAGCGTCACCAGCTGCCGCGAAATGCGCGCGAGTTCAGCATTGGCGATGATGTTTTCGCGGCGCTTCTGCTGCTTGATCTCGCCGGCGCGGGCGAGCAGGGAATCGAGATCGCCGAATTCTTCCAGAAGCTGCGCCGCCGTCTTCGGGCCGATGCCGGGGATGCCGGGGACATTGTCGACGGAGTCGCCGGTCATGGCCTGCAGGTCGATCATCTTGTCGGGTGGCACGCCCCATTTTTCGATGACATCGGGAATGCCGATCTGCTTGTCCTTCATGCTGTCATACATGTGGACCATGGGTGTGACGAGCTGCATCAGATCCTTGTCGGACGAGATGATCGTCACGTCGGCGCCGGCTGCCTCCGCCTGACGGGCATAGGTGGCGATGATGTCGTCGGCCTCGAAGCCGTCAGTCTCGATGCAGGGCAGATTGAAGGCGCGGGTCGCCTCACGGATGAGGCCGAATTGCGGGATCAGCTCTTCCGGCGGCGCCGAGCGATTGGCCTTGTATTCCGGGAAGATGTCCTTGCGGAAGGTCTTCGACGAATAGTCGAAGATGACGGCGAAATGGGTCGGCGTCACCCCGACGGAGGTATCGCGCGCCGAAGTCAAAAGCTTCCACAGCATGTTGCAGAAACCCGAGACGGCGCCGACGGGCAATCCGTCCGACTTGCGCGTCAGCGGCGGCAGGGCGTGAAAGGCCCGGAATATGAAACCGGAGCCGTCGACGAGGAAGAGATGATCACCTTTTTTCATGGAAGCATGGATAGCGTGACGTACCTCCAACGTCCATATAAACTTCAGTTTTGCAGGCTAGAGCGCTTCCGCTTTTCTTCAAATCGCGCAAACGCTTTATCTTTTGTTTTTACGCAATTCCGGACGGAAAACCGCGATACACTTTTCCTGGAATTACTTTGGTGGGAAGGCCAAATCTCTCACCGAAACGTTACTAACTTTTAATCAATCTAATCTGCGCATTCCCTTGAAAAACCACATTCGAAACCTCAAATCATACTCACCGGCGATTGATACGCCGCGGGTCTGGCAACCGGCCTGTCCCCCGCCATGTCAGACTTGGACAAAGGCCTATCCCCTCTCCGGGCCTTTGTCCCCCTTTCGAAAGCCGCCATGGCGTCCCCTCCAGGCCATGGCGGCTTTTTCATGCAAAAAATACAACCAGTGAACGTGAAAAAATCGACTGAAGTTGCTGATTTCAGGGGTCTCTACCTGAATAATTGCCGATTGTCTTGACCTTGAATTGTCGGCATATTTGCAATCATGGGATTTAATCGGATGGACTCCGCCGCCTACCTTGCCAGTCAGATGGCAAAGGGATTCGCTCGCTCGCTACAACAACGCGCGGCGAAGCTCGGCTTTTCCCCCGGTCAGTTTCCAATCCTGCTGGAACTGTGGTCCGAGGATGGGCTCACGCAGAAACAGCTGCTCGATAGGGTCGACATCGAACAGGCGACAATGGCCAATACGCTGTCGCGCATGGAACGGGACGGATTGGTGGAGCGCCGCCCGCATCCTTCGGACAAGCGGGCGCAACTGGTCTTCCTGACGAACAAGGCCGCAGCCATGCAGGCGGAAGCGATCGAAGCCGCCATGGCCGCGGACACGGATCTCCTCAAAGACTTTCGTCAATTCGAGCGCGAACTGCTGCTGGAATATATCCGGCGTGTGCTAGAGAATGCCAAGCAGCTCTAGGGCATTCCATGGAAGGACTTAACGGTTTTCCGCCTAGGATTGCATGAAATGGCTGCACGCGTCAAAGCGGCAAAAAGCCCTAGCCCCGTCCGACCACCTTATCCAGCGCAGCTTGATGTTGGCTGGGTCCGACATCCGGCCTGCCGAAGAATATTCCCTGAAGCTGAGCGCAGCCTTCCTCGATGACGATGCGACGCTGGGTTTCCGTTTCCACACCTTCCGTAACGACAGGCATGTTCAGGCTGTGGCCGAGGCCGATGATGGCGCGGACGATCGAGCGTGCTGCCGGATCGTGTTCGAGGGCGCCGGTGAAGCTGCGGTCGACCTTGATCTTGTCGAAGGGGAAGGCGCGCAGATTGCTGAGCGAGGAAAAGCCGGTGCCGAAATCATCCATGACCACGCGCACACCGAGGCGATGCAGCCGCTGCAGGGTCGCGATGACAGCCGTGCGCTCGCGCATCAGGGCAGCCTCTGTGATCTCCAGTTCGAGGCGCTGCGGATCGAGGCCGGTTTTGCGCAGGATCCGTTCGATCTGGTCGTAAAGGGTCGGGACCATGAATTGCAGCGGTGAGAGATTGACCGCGACATTCGCGGGCTCGCTCCAGCGCGTCGCCTCCTGGCATGCCTGCTGCAGCACCCATTCGCCGATCGCCACAATCGATCCGCTTTCCTCGGCAATGGGAATAAACGTCTCCGGGTCGATCACGCCGCGATCCGGATGCGCCCAGCGCAATAGCGCCTCATAGCCGCTGACGCTGTCGCTGCCGACGTCGTAGATCGGCTGATATTCCAGAAAGAGCTGCCGGCGGAGAATGGCCTGGCGCAGATCGTTCTCTAGCTGACGGCGCGTGCGCACGGCCTTGTCCATTTCCGCATCGAAGAAGCAGGCATGGCCACGGCCCGCATGCTTGGCGCGATAAAGCGCCATATCCGCATTGGCGTAAAGCTGCTCTGCGCTCGTGCCGTCACGCGGATAGATGGCAATGCCGATGCTGACGCCGACAGCCGTCGGATCGCGCGCCGTATCCATCTCCATGCCGAATTCGGCGAGAATGCGCTCGGCAAGGCGGGTTGCTCCTTCGGGCTGCCGGCGCTTCGGCTGGATGATGGCGAACTCATCGCCCCCGAGCCTTGCCACCGTATCGCCATCCTCGATTGCGCGCTGCAGGATGCCGGCGACCTTGCAGAGGATACGGTCTCCTTCGGCGTGACCGAAGACATCATTGATCGCCTTGAAGCGGTCGAGGTCCAGGCAGAAGATCGCGACTTCGCCGCCCCTGCGGTTTACCATCTGCAGTGCCTGGCGCATGCGCTGATCGAACAGCGAGCGATTGGGCAGATCGGTCAATATATCGTGATGGGCCAGGTGCTCGATCATCTGTTGCGCCTGGCGACGCTCAGTCAGGTCGCGCACGACAAGCACGCTGCATTCGTGGCCTCGATAGGTGATGGAGCGCCGCACGGTCTCGACGGGGATCGCCTTGCCATCGCACCCCGACAGCGTTGTTTCCAGCGGAATGGCGGCTTCGGTATGGATATCCATGTCGATGCTCAGAAAGACATCTGGCGCGACACCGATCACCTGCTGCGCCGACCAGCCGGAAATGGCGAAGAACCGCTCGTTCGCGTCGATCACCCGACCGTCGCGGACGATGAGCAGCCCTTCCAGCGAAGCATTGGCGAAACCCCGGAGGTCGGTCAAATGACGATCGATGAAGATGGCGCCGAGAGCGATGAGGATCAGCCCCATCGCGGCAGCCATGACGATGCCGGCAAGGATGCTTCGATCCATGGCGAGGGCAGCACCCGGCAGGGTCACTTCGGGCGTCAGCGTGACGCCGCTCATCGCGGTGAAATGCAGGGAGCAAATCGCAAGCAGCAGAAGAAGAGCGCCAGCCATGATACGCCTGAAGCCAGGAAAGCTGCGAAACACTAGGAAAGCCAGTGAGGAGAAGACGCCACCAATGGCGATGGAAGCGACGACGCGCGGTATATCGAAGGAGAGCTCTGCCGAGGCCTCGACGGCCTGCATTCCCGTGAAATGCATGGCGGCTATTCCAAACGCCATCAGCATGCCGCCGACCGCAAAGGAAACGCGATTATCCCATTCGAAGGCAACGGCAATCGCGAGCCATGAGCCGACGATGGCAAAGACCACCGAAAGCACCGTCAGTGAAACGCCATAGGAGATCGGAAGACTGCTCTGATAGGCGAGCATGGCGATGAAATGCGTTGCCCAGATGCCGACACCGCTGGCAAAAGCCGCAGCAACAATCCAATAGCGGCGCTGATGCGACTGGCATTCCTGCGCACGCGAAAAAAGGAGCATGGTGGCAAGACTGCCGATAAGGCAGATGATCGCCGCTACAATAATAAGCCTGAAGTCATGATCGTCACGAATACATGCAATCACTGAAAACATTACGCGTCTCCAGAATACGCTTCTGGATTGACGTTATTTCTAATAATCTAAAAAACTTGTAAACTACATGCGCAACTAATCACATAAGAGCGTGCCTCGATCGAAAGACGCAAGCTACGGTAAATTTTCAGTTTTAACGCCTCGAAACCCGGCGGGCTTTGGTCTATCGTCCATCCAAATCTCATGTAAGGAGTCGGATATGACCGATCTATCGCCCGTTCTCGACCGCGCCGATCAGAACCTCCCTTCCAGCCTCGACAATCTCTTCGAACTGCTGCGCATCAAGTCCATCTCGACCGATCCGGACTACAAGGCGGAATGCCGCAAGGCGGCGGAATGGCTCGCCACCTACCTGAACTCGATCGGCTTCAAGGCCTCCCTGCGCGATACACCCGGCCATCCGATGGTGGTCGCCCATCACGATGCCGGCAGCGCAGATGCACCGCATGTGCTGTTCTACGGCCACTATGACGTGCAGCCCGTCGATCCGCTCGAGCTTTGGGAAAGCGACCCATTCGCTCCGGAAATCAAGGACCTGGGCGATGGCCGCAAGGTCCTAACCGGCCGCGGCACGTCCGACGACAAGGGGCAGCTGATGACCTTCGTCGAAGCGGTGCGCGCCTATAAGGAAACGAGGGGCGCACTGCCGGTGCGCATCACCATCCTCTTCGAAGGCGAAGAGGAATCCGGCTCGCCCTCGCTCAAGCCCTTCCTCGAAGCCAATGCCGCCGAGCTGAAGGCGGATTTCGCCCTCGTCTGCGATACCGGCATGTGGGATGGTGAAACGCCGTCCATCTCGGCCAGCCTGCGCGGCCTTGTCGGCGAGGAGATCATTATCAACGCCGCCGACCGCGACCTGCATTCGGGCATGTTCGGCGGTGCCGCCGCCAATCCGATCCACATCCTCTCCGATATTCTCGCCGGCCTGCATGACGAGACCGGGCGCGTAACGCTCGACGGCTTCTATGACGGCGTCGAGGAAACGCCGGCTAATATCAAGGCCTCCTGGGAAACGCTCGGGATGACGACGGAAAAATTCCTCGGCGAAGTCGGCCTGTCCATTCCCTCGGGGGAGAAGGGCCGTTCTGTAATGGAGCTGATCTGGGCGCGGCCGACCGCGGAAGTCAACGGCATCACCGGCGGCTATACCGGCGCCGGTTTCAAGACCGTGATCGCCGCCAAAGCATCGGCGAAGGTCTCCTTCCGCCTGGTCGGCCAGCAGAACCCGGCGGCGATCCGCGAGAGCTTCCGCGCCTATGTACGCTCGAAGATCCCTGGGGATTGCTCGGTGGAATTCCATGAGCATGGCGGCTCGCCGGCTATCCAGCTTTCCTACGACTCGCCGGTGCTGAGCAAGGCAAAGACGGCACTTTCCAACGAGTGGCCAAAGCCCGCTATCGTTGTCGGCGAAGGCGGCTCGATCCCGATCGTCGGCGACTTCCAAAGGATGCTCGGCATGGAATCGCTGCTCGTCGGTTTCGGCCTCTCCGACGACCGTATCCATTCGCCGAACGAGAAATACGAGCTGCGCTCCTATCACAAGGGCATCCGCTCCTGGATCCGCATCCTCGACGCCCTCGCCAGCTAAGCCATCTGCGGGTGCGCGTCCTTGCGCGCCCCGCGTCCATCTCGCCGGATGGCAAGGGATGCCGTCATCCGAAGCGACGGGCCGAGACGGCCGTCGCGTCAATTCATACCGTCGATGAGATAAGGCATGGGAATCTGGATCGATACCGATATGGGATTCGATGACATCGCCGCCATCCTGGTGGTGGCGCATTCGGATCTTGTCATCGACGGTGTTTCGCTTGTCAGCGGCAATGCGCCACTGTCTCATGTCCAGGTTAATGCCGCGAGCGCGGCTGCGGTTTTCAACTGGACGTTTCCGATCCATACCGGACGTGAGCTGCCCGTGCTTTGCAAGCTGGAGACGGCACAGGGCATTCTCGGCCAGACCGGCATTCCCACTGCGGGCAGAAGCCTGCCGCCGGCCAACCCGCTTCCGGCGAGCGATGCCTTTGACGCCCTCAGCAATTGGCTTTCCGACGGAAACGGCCCGAAGCGCATCCTGGCGCTCGGACCGCTTACGAACATCGCGGCGCTGGCGCTGGCACGGCCGGATCTCGCCGCCCGCATCGACGAGTTGACCTGGATGGGTGGCGGCGTCACCTCGGGCAACCACACGGCGTCGGCGGAATTCAATGCCTTTGCCGATCCGGAGGCGCTTGGGATCGCCCTTGCGCATGGCCTGCCATTGCGTATGGTCGATCTCGATATCTGCCGCAAGGTGCTGGCTTGGCCGGAAGATGTCACCCATATCCGGAAGATAGCCGGAGAAAAGGCGCAACTGCTTGCAGACCTGCTGGAAGGCTACATCAACATCGCCGTCAGCCGCGGCAGACCGGCCATGGCGATCTACGATCCAACAGCGGCCGCCATTTTCGTCGAACCTGACATCGCCACCCTTCGGCATGCTCGGATCGACGCGGAACTGCAGGGGCAGCATACGCGCGGGCGCACCGTCGTCGAAACGCGGGCCTCGCATGGGCAATTCAATGCGCATTTCGCCGCGGAGATAGACGCGGAAAGGGCGCGCCGGATCGTCTTCGATGCGCTGATGCGGGAAGCCGGCCGCTGAGAAGTGACGGAGAAATATCGTATCTCAAACTCTCAAGCTGCGGTGATACAGGATGTACTGCAGTGAGGCACGTTGAGAATCGTCTCACTGCTCTCTCAATTCCTGCTCGACCAGTGTCGTCCAGAAGGCCACGCCGGAGGCGATCGCCTCGTCGTTGAAATCATAGGCGGTATTGTGATGCAGGGCACCGTCAACGGCGGGGCCATTGCCGAGCCAGACATAGCAGCCGGGGGCGTTCTGGCCGAAAAAGGCGAAATCGTCGCCGGCTGTCGATGGCGGAAAGCGGGTCAGCACATTCTCGCCGAAAACAGTCGTCGCAGCTTGCAGCGCCCGCGCCGTGGCATCGGCATCGTTGACGACGGGCGGGATGCGGCGCTCGAATTGATAGTCGACGGCAATGTTGAACATGGCTGCAGTCCCATGCGCCAGACGACCGATCTCCTCTTCCAGCTGATCGCGGACCTCAGGCGTATAGGCGCGCGCCGTGCCGCCGATCTCGACCGTATCTGGTATCACATTCAGCGCCTTGGGATCGCCCGCCTGTAGCGAGCAAGCGCTGACGACGGCTGGCTGCAGCGGATCGACGACGCGGCCGACGATGGTTTGCAGCGCGGAAATGAAGGTTGCTGCCGCCGTGATCGGGTCCTTGCCGAGATGCGGCTTGGCGCCGTGGGTTCCGGTACCGCGGAAGGTGATGCGCCAGCTGTCCGACGAGGCAAGCTGCGGCCCTTCGACAACGGCCATCTCGTCGACCGCGAGACCGGGCATATTGTGCAACCCGTAAACGGCATCGCAGGGAAAGAGATCGAAAAGGCCTTCGTCCACCATGCGCTTGGCACCACCTCGACCTTCTTCGGCGGGCTGGAAGATGAAATGCACCGTGCCGGAAAAGCTGCGCGTGGCCGCCAGATGACGAGCGGCACCGAGCAGCATGGTTGTATGGCCATCATGCCCGCAGGCATGCATCTTGCCCGGAATGGTGGATTTATACGGGCGATTGGCCTTTTCCGGCATGGCGAGTGCATCCATATCGGCGCGAAGGCCGATGCGACGCGTGCCATTGCCGACCTGCAGCGTGCCGACGACACCGGTCTTGCCGAGGCCGCGATGCACCGTCAGCCCTGCCTCTTCCAGCAAAGTGGCGACGATGCCGCTGGTGCGCTCCTCCTCGAAGCCGAGTTCGGGATGGGCATGAAGATTGCGGCGAAGCGAGGTGAGGAAAGGAAGATCCGGCTCGATCTCGTCGGGAAAAGACATGGTAAGGTTCCTTCGGCATGGCGCATGATGATGGCGTGCCTAAAGCGCACCGAGATCTTTCAGATTCGCTTCTTGCGCTTTAGGATCTTGATTTGACGCAGGTCGTTGTCGCAAAACCGCTGCACACTTTTGCGCGACATGCTCTATCTTCCCGAAAGCATCGCCTGCTTCAACCCAAATGACGCTCAGGCCGTGAGCTTGTTGAAGACATGTGCCTTTCCGATGACGCTCACTGAAACCATGCTGCCGACCTCGGGCAGGCCGACGCCGGAGCTCTTGATATTCAAGGTCTCGGAGCCGTTGGCATTGGAGAGTACAACCGTAACGGCGCAGACGGCACCGCCGAATTCGATTTCCGTGACCTTGCCGATGCAGGCAGCTCCCGCTCCGGCCTCATCAATGGCCTCGAGGCGCAATTGCTCGGGCCGCAACATGATGTCGGTGCGTCCCTGGCGATTATCGGCATCGACCGCAATCTGCCCGAGGACGCATTTGGCAGACCCTTTGTCGAGATCAGCCGAAAGTACGATGGCATCGCCGAGAAAGAGCGCAGTCTCGCGATCCCTGGGGCTGAGATAGAGCGCCTGCGGCGTGCCGGCCTGTATGAGCCTGCCCTCGCGCAGGACAGCAACCTGATCGGCAAAGGACAGCGCCTCCGCCTGATCATGCGTCACCAGGACCGCGGTGATGCCGGCGATCTGCAGGACACGGGCGACGGCCTTGCGCATGTTTTCGCGCAAGCCGGTATCGAGAGCGGAAAAAGGCTCGTCGAGCAGCATCAATCGCGGCTTGCGGCCGAGCGCACGGGCAAGCGCGACGCGCTGCTGCTGGCCGCCGGAGAGCTGATGCGGGCGGCGATCGAGCATGCCGCGGTCGAGTTCGACCATATCGATGAGAGCATTGATGCGCTGATCGCGGTCGCGCGCGCCGCGCTCCATGCCGAAACCGATATTCTCCGATACGCTCAGATGCGGGAACAGGGCACCGTCCTGCGAGACGATGCCGATGCCACGGCGGTGCGCCGGCACGATGGCTTCGCCATCGGCCAGGGTCTCGCCCTGCAGCACCACTTGGCCCGCATCGGGAACCTCGAAGCCGGCGATGATCCGCAGCAGCGTCGTCTTGCCCGAACCGGACGGGCCGACGATCGCGGTGCGGCTGCCAGCAGCCACCGTGAGATCGATATTATCGAGCGCATGCACGGGGCCGTAGCGTTTGCTGATGTTCTTGATTGCCAGAAAGGTCATTGTCCGGCCGTTCGCTTGGATTGCACGTAAAGGAGAAGGGTGAGCGGCAGCGACAGGACGACCATCATGAAGGCGTAGGGTGCTGCGGAAACATAATCGATCTCGCTGGTCAGCGACCAGAATTTCGTCGCCAGCGTTTCCGTACCGTTGGGAGAGAGCATCAGCGTCGCCGTCAGCTCGTTGGTGATGCCAAGCGCGACCAACGCGACGCTCGCGGCAAAGCCGGGCGCGGCAAGCCGCATGGTGATCTGCCGCACCGCCTGCGCTGGCGTGCGGCCGAGCGCCATGGCTGCACGCTCAAGCTCGACGGGCGCCTGGGCGATGCTGGCGCGCAGGCCGACCATGGCACGCGGCAGGAACAGAAGCACATAGGCGAGCAGCAGCGTCGCAAAGGTCTGGTAGAGCGGCAGGATCAGCCGGACGGTGATCGACACCAGGGCCAGGGCGACGACGACGCCGGGCAGCGAGCCGACATAATAGTGGCATGCTTCGAGAATGCGCTGCAGCCGGCCGGGCGCACGCACCGACAGCCATGCCATGGGGGCTGCTGCAATGGTGGCAAGAAGGCCTCCGGCGATCGCGAGAAGAATGGTCTGCAGCAAGGCCGAGCCGACCGTATCGATCCGCCAGACGTCGGCACCGCCAAGATAAAGCCAGCGCGCCAAGGTGACGAAGGGAATGCCGAGGGTCAGCGCAGCCGTGACGATGGGCAGCGCGACCGCGGGAACGACGAACCAGCCGAGACGACGGCGATCGGCGGGGCGGGCGGCACCCGAGCCGATACGGGCATAGCGCTCGTTGCCACGCACCAGCACCTCGATGCCGAGCAGCAGCAGGCAGCAGAAGACCAGCACGCCGCCGAGCATGTTTGCCGCTGGGCTGTTATAGGCGGACTGAAACTGGTCGACGATCGCCGTCGAGAAGGTATCGAAGCGGATCATCACGTAGAGGCCGTATTCCGCCAGGAGATGCAGGCCGATCAGCAGCGAGCCGCCGCAGATGGCGAGGCGAAGCTGCGGCAGGATTGCGCGGAAGAAAACGCGCCAGGGGCCGAGGCCGAGCGAGGCGGCGGCGTCCTCGATCGCCGGATCGAGCCGGCGCAGGGCGGCCGCGACCGGCAGGTAGAGGAAGGGAAAATAGGCGAGCACCGAGACCAGCACGCCACTCCAGAGCCCGCGCATGCTCGGCACGAGGCTGACCCAGGCATAGCTGTGCACGAAAGCGGGCACGGCAAGCGGTGCCGCCGCAAGCCAGGACCAGAGGCGCGCGCCCGGAATATCGGTGCGCTCCGTCAGCCAGGCGAGCGTGACCGCCAGCAGGATGGAAAGAGGGATGGTGCAGACTTCGAGCAGGACGGTATTGACGAGCAGCTCGCCGACGCGATTGCGGAAGATGAGCGCTATGACTTCGGCCCAGCCTGTGTCGATCGTGATCCAGACGATGAAGCCGAGGGGCACGAGGCTCAAAAGCGCGACGACGGAAGCAAGGGCGACAACGGAGGCATGCCGGACGCGGCTGCGGGGGGCAGCCGTCAACGGGGGCATTCGCATGGCGGCAGGCTCGCCGGCATATGTGTTTTTCTGCAGCAAATCCGAGCTGCCTTTCACGCCCTGAAATAGGAAGGCAACCGCCGTTGACGGCGATTGCCCGATCGGTCGGCCTTAAAGGCCATCCCATGCCCCTAGCAGGGCATGCGACTGCGATGCAAGAGCAAAGCCCGGCCGAACGCGCGCGAAAGGCGCTGCGGGACGGGCTTTCGCCTTAGATGAGACCAGCTTCCGTCATCAGATCGGTGACCTTCTTGCTATTCAGCTTCGAAGGCTCGATCTTTGGAGCCTGCAGGTCGGGAATCGGCACCAGCTTCGGATTGGAAGCTTCGCCGTTGCCGACGGCATATTCATAGGAATCGCCATCGCGCAGAACGGCCTGACCGCCCTTGCCGGTGATCCACTTCAGGAAAGCCTGCGCTTCCTTCTGATGCTGGCTGGATGCCAGGACGCCGCCGCCGGAGATGCTGACGAATGCACCCGGATCCTGGTTCTTGAAATAGTGCAGCGAGACATTCTTGCTGTTTTCGCCGGTCTTGGCCTGATCGCCGAACCAGTAATAGTGATAGATGACAGCGCCTTCGATCTCGCCGGCATTGACAGCCTTCATCGCGACACTGTTGCCCTTGTAGAAGCTCGCATTTTCCTTCATCGCCTTCAGCCAGGCACGGGTCGCGTCTTCGCCCTTCAGTTCCAGCAGCGCGCTGACGATCGCCTGGAAATCGGCGCCGGCCGGCGAAGCGCCCCAGCGGCCCTTCCACTTGGGATCTGCGAGATCGAGTAGAGATTTCGGCAGATCGGCTTCCTTCAGCTTGGTCTTGTCATAGGCGAAAACGGTGGAACGCGCGGCGACACCGACCCAGTTGCCATCGGCAGCCTTGAAGGTTTCCGGCACCTGGGCGAGCGTGGCGGCATCGACGGGAGCGAAGAGCTTGTTGGCATCGACCAGCGTCATGCCAGGGGAATTTTCCGTCAGATAGACGTCAGCGGGAGAGGCAGCACCTTCCTGGACGATCTGGTTGGCAAACTGCATATCGCTACCGTTGCGGATCGTGACCTTGATGCCGGTTTCCTTGGTGAAGCCATCCGCCCAGGCCTGCGTCAGCGCTTCATGTTGAGCGTTGTAGACGACGATGCCTTCGGAATCGGCGGCATTCGCCATCATCGGAGCAACCGCAAGGCCCGCGGCGAGCGCCAGCGCACTGGTGAGATGTGAAAAGGAAAAAGTCATTAAGTCCTCTCGCTTGGAAACCACCGCCTGCAGCGGCAATGGAATAGCCTATATTTTTCCTGACCGTTTATTTCAAGTTTACGGTCGTTCCCGCTTATCACAAAAGTTTGAGAATAGAGTCAAGATTTCGCCGCTATCTCAGCAGCGAGGTCGAGCCAGGCGCGACCGGCATGTGACAGATATCCGCCGCGCCGCCAGATCCAGGCCATGTTCCACTCCATGCCCGGTTCGACGACAAGCGCATGGGCGATGCCCGAACGCTGGCGCTGTTCGGCGATCAGCCGCGGCAGGAAACCTACACCGAGGCCCGCAGCGACCAGTTCGACAATGAAATTGATCTGGCTCGAGCGCGCGGCAATGTCAGGCGCAAAGCCAGCCGCGCGGCAGGCGTCGAGAATGATGCCGTTCAGCGCGAAGCCGGTTTCGAAGAGGAGAAAGGGATTGTCCTTGAGTGCCGCCAGCGGCACCGTTTGCTGCCCGGCGAGAGGATGCGCCGACGGTAGGAGGACATGCATCGGCTCGCAGCGCACGGTCTGCCACTCGAAGACATCGGGCATCGGCAACAGCGAGGCGCCGAGATCGACCTCATCGGCCAGTACCATTTCCTCGAGCCGCTTGGCGCCCTGCTCCACCAGTCTGATCTCTATGCCCGGATAACGATTGCGGAAGACGGCGAACACCGGAGCGAAGAGGGCATCATTGCCGATCGGCGGCAAGCCAAGCCGCAGGGCGCCGCGCGCGAGCCCACGAAGCTCCGACAATTCCGCCAGCAGATCGTCGCGCCCGGCAAGGATCGCAATTGCCCGACGATAGACCACCTCACCAGCATCGGTCAGGGTCACGCGATGGCCAATGCGGTTGAGCAGCGGCAGGCCAAGCTCGTCCTCCAGCTGGCGCACGGCTTTGCTGACGGCCGATTGCGTGGTGAACACCATCTTAGCGGCTTCCGAAAAGCCGCCCTGGCGCACCACTTCGACGAAGGCTTTCAGTGTCCGAAGCTCCATAAGTATTCCTTACAGGACTTGATTTTATGAAATCAATTCATTTTCTTCATGGAGAGGAAGCGCCTATTGTCGGGTCAAGAGATTTTCCCGAGCCTTCCATGCGTATCAATCCAAAGAATCATCCGAAATTGAGCTGCCTCGCTCAGATCCTGCTGCTGCTTGCCTTCTGGCAAGCGGGCGAAGCCATTGTCCGCCTGGCACATCTGCCAATACCCGGCGCCATCGCCGGCATGCTGCTGGTGCTGGTACTGTTTACGAGCGGTAAAGTGAAGCTGGCGAGCATGAAGCGTGGCGCGGAGTGGTTTCTCGCCGAAATGCTCTTGTTCTTCGTGCCGGCGGTGCTGGCTTTGCTCGATCATGGCGAATTCATCGGCATCATCGGGTTGAAAGTGCTTACGGTGATCTTCGCCGGCACCATCATCGTCATGGGTGTCACCGCGATAGCGATCGATTTCGGCTACCGGCTGATGATGCGCCAGGGGGCCTCAAGCCATGTCCAGCATTGAAAGTCTCGCAGCCGGCCTGTTCTGGCCGTTGGCGACGATCGGACTTTATTATCTTTCCAAGACGCTCTATCGGCATCGGCCTTCGCTCTGGCTGTCACCGCTGGTGGCTGCACCTGCTATCTTGATCGTGCTCGCACTGGCACTGCACGCAAATTACCAGGATTATATGCATGACAGCCGCTGGCTGCTCGCGCTGCTCGGACCGGCGACAGTGGCTTTTGCAGTGCCGATCTACGAGCAGCGGGGCCTCATCAAGCGGTATTGGCCGGTCCTGCTGTTCGGCGTAATCGTCGGCAGCGCCACGGCCATGGTTTCGGCCTGGGAGCTTGCAAGCCTTCTCGGCCTCGACGAGAGCCTGCGGCTCAGCCTGATGCCACGCTCGGTCAGCACGCCGTTCGCCATGGTGGTTTCAGGCGATATCGGCGGCGTCCCCAATCTGACAGCCGTCTTCGTCGTCATCACCGGCCTGTTCGGCGCCATGGTCGGCCAGGCACTGCTACGGCTGCTGCCACTGAAGTCGGGCATGGCCCGTGGTGCGCTTTACGGCATGGGGGCCCATGGCATCGGCGTCGCCAAGGCGCATGAGATCGGCCGCGAGGAAGGATCGATCGCCGGTCTCGTCATGGTGCTGGTGGGATTGACGAACGTGCTAGCGGCGCCGCTGATCGCGTGGCTCCTGCATTCAGCCTGAACGAAAAAGGCTGCGGCACTTTCATGCCGCAGCCTTGTTTCATTTCGCGAATCTGACTTAGTTGTCGCGCGTCTCCAGCGTTTTGCTGAAGAAGATGGCGACCAGCGTGCAGACGACGCCGGAGAGCAGATAGAGGCTGGTGTAGACGAGGCCGAACTGGCTGGAGAGGGCAAGCGCCACGAATGGCGCGAAGCCGGCACCGATCAGCCAGGAGAGATCCGACACCAGGGCCGAGCCGCTGTAACGATAGTTCTGGCTGAAGCGGGAAGCGCTGGCGCCCGCCGCCTGACCGAAGGAGAGGCCGAGCAGCGTGAAGCCGAGAACCACGTAGATGTGGCGGCCAGTCGCGCCGCCATCGAGCAGCCAGGGTGCCACGAAGGCGAAGCAGGCGATCAGCACCGCGCCGATGGCGAGCTGATTGCGGCGGCCAATCCGGTCGGCGAGCATACCGGAACAGATGATGGCGAGAATGCCGCAGATCGCGCCGAGGAACTCTACCAGCAGGAACGAACCGGGAGTCTGCTCGCTGTAAAGCGTCACCCAGCCGAGCGGGAAGACGGTCACGAGGTGGAAGGTCGCAAAGCTTGCCAGCGGCACGAAGGCGCCGATCAGGACATCGCGGCCATGCACGCGCAGCAGCTCCGTCATCTTCACGGGCTCAAGCTCATGACGCTCCAAGAGCGTGCCGAACTCCTCGGTGGCGACCAGGCGCAGACGGGCAAAGAGCGCGACGACGTTGACGGCGAAGGCGCAGAAGAAGGGATAGCGCCAGCCCCAATCCAGGAAGTCCGCCGTCGTGAGACTCGTGACGAAATAGGCAAACAGAGCGCTTGCCAGCATGAAACCGATCGGGGCGCCGAGCTGAGGGATCATCGCATACCAGCCACGATGGTTTGTCGGTGCGTTAAGCGCCAGGAGCGAAGCCAAGCCGTCCCATGCACCACCAAGTGCAAGGCCCTGACCGATGCGGAAAATGGCAAGCAGGATGATTGCGTAGACACCGACTTCCGAATAGCCGGGGAGGAAGCTCATCGCAGCCGTCGAGCCGCCAAGCAGGAACAGCGCGATCGTGAGTTTTACCCCGCGCCCGTAGCGCCGGTCGATCGCCATGAAGATGAACGAACCGATCGGGCGGGCGATGAAGGCCAGCGCGAAGACCAGGAAGGAAAGCATCGTGCCATGCAGCGGGTCGGCGAAGGGGAAGATGAGCTTCGGGAAGACCAGTACGGATGCAATGGCATAGACGAAGAAATCGAAGAATTCCGACGTGCGACCAATGATCACGCCGATGGCGATATTGCCGGGTGCGACCGAGCCCCCCGCATGCATGCTGCGGGCATCGCTCTCCAGAGTTGAAGATGTGGGGTTCAGTGATTCATGCGTTACGCTGACCATGCGCGGGAGCCTCCCTCTCCGAGCACGAATTCCTCCACGAATTCGCGCGTAATGAAAATGTCGATCAAACGTGCGAACATATCAAGTATCCAGCATGAAATAATTCGCAAATTAGCAATCGGTCGAGCCATTATCTGCCTTTGGCGCCGCGTTCCGGACGAAGAAAAACCGCCGGTGATGGCCATTTGTTCCGATCCAGGTATATTAGCGCCGGCAAAAGCGAACTGCCTGATAGAAAACCTTCTGGATTTCTGAGGGTTTTCCCGATACGTGGGACAGCATTCCATACCGCAATGCACTCAAGCTTGCTGCGGTGCGACGAAACACCTCATATCGTTCATGACCGCCGTCCTTTAGTCGCGGTAGGGTCGAAACAAAAAGAGCTTTAAGACGTGCCAAGACTATCGAAGATTTTCAGCCGTTTATCCGTCATCCCTTTGTTTTTGCTGCTCTCAGGTTGCAATCTGGTGGTGATGGCTCCCTCCGGCGATATCGCTATGCAGCAGCGAGACCTCATCATCGTCTCGGTCGTGCTGATGCTGATCATCATCATCCCGGTGATCTTCCTGACGCTGCTCTTCGCCTGGAGATACCGCCAGTCGAACAACGAGGCGACCTACGAGCCGGAGTGGCATCATTCGACACGTCTGGAGCTGGTCATCTGGTCCGCTCCGCTTGCCATCATCATCGCGCTCGGCGCGGTGACCTGGATCAGCACCCATCAGCTCGACCCCTA
Organism: Martinezella dioscoreae; assembly: GCF_009176305.1. GTDB lineage: Bacteria > Pseudomonadota > Alphaproteobacteria > Rhizobiales > Rhizobiaceae > Rhizobium > Rhizobium dioscoreae. The sequence goes on from NZ_BLAJ01000010.1 coordinate 116,779, forward strand.
CCGCCCGCTCGATCGCATCGCCGCCGACAAGCCGCTTAGCGCCGACGTCAAGCCGCTGACGGTGGAAGTGGTCGCGCTCGACTGGAAATGGCTCTTCTTCTATCCGGAATACGGCATCGCCACCGTCAACGAGATGGCGGCTCCCGTCGACCGCCCGATCAACTTCAAGATCACAGCCTCCTCGGTGATGAACTCCTTCTTCATCCCGGCGCTGGCAGGCCAGATCTACGCCATGCCGGGCATGGAGACGAAGCTCCACGCCGTCATCAATCATCCCGGCGAATTCCAGGGCCTGTCGGCCAACTATAGCGGCGCCGGCTTCTCGAACATGCGCTTCAAGTTCCACGGTTTGGATCAGGCCGGTTTCGACCAGTGGGTCCAGAAGGCAAAGAGCCAGGGCACGGCGCTCGGCCGCCAGGAGTACCTGGCGCTTGCCAAGCCCAGCGAACGCGAGCCGGTGCGCTACTTCAACGCCGTCGACGATGGTCTCTACAACGCCATCCTCAACATGTGCGCCGATCCGAGCAAGATGTGCATGAGCGAGATGATGCATATCGACGCCAAGGGCGGCGGCGGCAAGGAAAGCCACGAAAATCGCGAGCGCCTGATCTATGACAATCGCGACGGTGCCTCGGCCGAAGTTACGCCGGTCAAGGCCGACGGCAGCGCCAGCCACACCATGCAGCATGGCGACAACTCCATGCAGGGCATGGATATGGGCAACGGCTCTTCTTCCGATTCGTCGACCGGTTCGGCGCAGCATCAGGGTCATTGATCCGGTGCGCTCAATAACAAGACATTCATAAGGGACAGAGGCAATCCATGTTTTCCAACCCGGACCTCTATAAATTCATCTTCGGTCGGCTGACGCTCGACTCGATCCCGTATCACGAGCCGATCCTCGTCGTGACCTTCATCGGCGTCGCCATCGGCGGCATCGCCGTCCTCGGCCTGCTGACCTATTTCCGCCTCTGGGGCTACCTCTGGAAGGAATGGTTCACCAGCATCGACCACAAGAAGATCGGCATCATGTATGTCGTGCTGGCGCTGATCATGCTGCTGCGCGGTTTCTCCGACGCGCTGCTGATGCGCCTGCAGCAGGCGATCGCCTTCAACGGATCCGAAGGTTATCTGCCGCCGCATCACTACGACCAGATCTTCACGGCGCATGGCGTCATCATGATCTTCTTCGTGGCGATGCCCTTCGTCACCGGCCTGATGAACCTCGTGGTGCCGCTGCAGATCGGCGCCCGCGACGTTTCCTTCCCGTTCCTCAACAACTTCTCGTTCTGGATGACGACGGCGGGCGCGATTGTCATCATGATTTCGCTCTTCATCGGCGAATTCGCGAAAACCGGCTGGCTGGCTTATCCGCCGCTTTCCGGCATCGTCTATAGTCCCGACGTCGGCGTCGATTATTACATCTGGGGCCTGCAGGTCGCGGGTATCGGAACGACGCTTTCGGGCATCAACCTGATCGCCACCATCGTCAAGATGCGCGCGCCGGGCATGACCTTCATGAAAATGCCCGTCTTCACCTGGACGTCGCTCTGCACCAACATCCTGATCGTTGCGTCCTTCCCGATCCTGACCGCCACGCTCGCTCTGCTGACCCTCGACCGCTACGCCGGCACGAACTTCTTCACGAACGACCTCGGCGGCAATCCGATGATGTATGTCAACCTCATCTGGATCTGGGGCCACCCGGAAGTCTACATCCTGATCCTGCCGGCCTTCGGCGTCTTCTCGGAAGTCGTCGCCACCTTCTGCGGCAAGCGCCTCTTCGGCTACGCCTCGATGGTTTACGCCACCTGCGTGATCATGATCCTCTCCTACCTCGTCTGGCTGCACCACTTCTTCACGATGGGCTCGGGCGCCAGCGTCAACTCCTTCTTCGGCATCACGACGATGATCATCTCGATCCCGACGGGTGCGAAGCTCTTCAACTGGCTGTTCACGATGTATCACGGCCGCATCCGCTACGAGCCGCCGATGCTGTGGACCGTCGGGTTCATGGTGACCTTCACCATCGGCGGCATGACCGGCGTCATGCTCGCCGTTCCGCCGGCCGACTTCGTGCTGCACAACTCGCTGTTCCTGATCGCCCACTTCCATAATGTGATCATCGGCGGCGTGCTCTTCGGCATGTTCGCGGGCGTCAACTACTGGTTCCCGAAGGCCTTCGGCTTCAAGCTGGATCCGTTCTGGGGCAAGATGAGCTTCTGGTTCTGGCAGATCGGCTTCTGGTTCGCCTTCATGCCGCTCTATATCCTCGGCCTGATGGGCGTCACCCGCCGTGTCAGCCAGTTCGACGATCCGTCGCTGCAGATCTGGTTCATCATCGCCGCTTTCGGCGCCGGTCTCATTGCCATCGGCATCGCCTGCTTCCTCATCCAGCTGGCCGTCAGCTTCATGAAGCGCGAAGAGCTTCGCGATCATACCGGCGATCCCTGGGGCGGCCGCACGCTGGAATGGTCCACCTCGTCGCCGCCGCCGGCCTACAACTTCGCCTTCACGCCGATCGTCTACGATCACGACGCGTGGTGGGACATGAAGAACCGCGGCTATGTCAGGCCGACCGAAGGCTTCATTCCGATCCACATGCCGAAGAACACCGGCACGGGCATCATCCTCGGCGTTCTCTCCATCGGCTTCGCATTCGGGATGATCTGGTACATGTGGTGGCTTGCCGCCATCACCTTCGTCGCGATGATCGTCATCACGATCGGCCATACCTTCAACTACAAGCGCGACTACCACATCCCCGCCGACGAGGTCGTTAAGACCGAGAACGAGCGTACGAAACAGCTCGCAGGACAGGTGTAAGACTTATGACGACCCCAACCGCACACGCTCCCAAGGATGGCGAAACACCCGCCTTCTACATGACGGAAGAGCATCATCCGGAAGGCAGCACCATGCTGGGCTTCTGGATCTACATCATGAGCGACTGCCTGATCTTCGCAGTCCTCTTCGCCACCTTCGCCGTGCTCGGCCACAGCTATGCGGCCGGCCCGTCGCCGGCCGACCTCTTCGAGCTGCCGCTCGTCGCCCTCAACACGGCGATGCTGCTCTTCTCCTCCATCACCTATGGCTTCGCCATGCTGGCAATGGAGAAGAATAACAAGTCGGGCACGCTGATGTGGCTGACGATTACGGGCATCTTCGGCGCCCTCTTCATCTTCTTCGAACTCTATGAGTTCTATCACCTGATCCTCGACGGTGCCGGCCCGCAGCGCAGTGCCTTCCTGTCCGCCTTCTTCACGCTGGTCGGCACGCACGGTCTGCACGTCACCACCGGTATCGTCTGGCTGATCACGCTGATGGTGCAGGTCGGCCGCTATGGATTGATCCCGGAAAACAAGCGCCGCCTGATGTGCCTTTCGATGTTCTGGCACTTCCTGGACGTCGTCTGGATCGGCGTGTTTTCTCTCGTCTACCTCATGGGAGTTCTCGGATGAGCTCGAACGCTAACCATTCGCATCATTCCGGCGACGCCCACGGCCACGATCACCATGGCGGCCACGAGGCGGCGCACGGCACCTTCAAGAGCTACATGACGGGGTTTATCCTCTCCGTCATCCTGACCGCCATTCCCTTCTGGCTGGTCATGGCCAAGGTCATCCCCGATCCGGCCGTCACCGGAGCGATCGTCATGATCCTCGGTGCGATCCAGATCGTCGTGCACATGATCTACTTCCTGCACATGAACACCCGCTCAGAAGGCGGCTGGAACATGATGGCGCTGATCTTTACGATCGTGATCGTCATCATCGCGCTGTCCGGCTCGCTCTGGGTCATGCATCACCTCAACGCGAACATGATGCCCATGTCGCCCGAGATGATGCGCAACATGCCGTAAATTCGAACGGCGGGCCTTCAGGCGAAGGCCCGCCCTCTTCCGGCGTGAAATCCGCCGGGTGCTGCGCGTTGCATGCTTGAAATGCCGAAAGCCGCAGCCAAATCTTCCCGACCGCGCATGATCTTCAGCGAAGAGAATTGAACCTCCCGAAATCATGCGGCAGCGCCTCCCCGGAGATCAGCGCCATGACCGATATTTCCTCGAACACCTCTCAGGGCAAGCCGCGCACGACGCTGACCCTGGTCATCTGGGTGTCGCTGCTTCTGCTTCTGACGGCCCTCCTCATCGGTCTCGGCACCTGGCAAGTGAAGCGGCTGCATTGGAAGCTGGATCTGATCGCCCGGGTCGATGCACGCGTGCATGCTCCGGCGGTTCCGGCTCCCAGCACCGCAGAGTGGGCGGACGTCACGGCCGAAAACTCCGAATACAAGCATGTCCAGGCAAGCGGCACTTTCCTCAATGACAAGCAAGTGCAGGTCTATGCCTCGACCGCTCTCGGCGCAGGCTATTGGGTGCTGACGCCGCTAAAGCTTGCAGATGGCACGATCATCATCGTCAACCGTGGCTTCGTGCCAACCGAGAAGCGCAATCCGGCGACGCGCGCCGAAGGCGAGATTTCCGGTGAGACCACCGTTACCGGCCTATTGCGTATCAGCGAGCCCAAAGGCACGCTGCTGCGTTCAAACGTGCCGGCGGAGGAGCGCTGGTATTCGCGCGACGTGGCAGCCATCGCCGAGGCCCGGGGGCTGCAGAACGTGGCGCCCTACTTCATCGATGCCGACGATGCGAAAAATCCCGGCGGATTGCCCGTGGGCGGGCTGACGCAGATCACCTTCCACAACAGCCATCTCGTCTATGCCATCACCTGGTACGGACTGGCCGCCATGACATTAGGGCTGGCAGTCTATCTCGTCTATTTCGAGCGGCAGCGGGCAAAAGTGGCTCGTTGATCGCCACCCTTTGCTTTCACGTAATTTCCGACGCGAAACCGCGCTTTTGCTGAAACTACTCTAAGGTCTGTGGAGATTCATCGTGAATTAAGGGCGGCTGCGGCGAGATGGGTGATAGCACCATTAATGCCGTGTGGATGGGAATGTTATGATCGAAGTTGGATTCGGCGATGGTTTGAACAAAAGATGAAGGTGCTGAAGCAGCAGTCTTGAGTTAGCGCTCCTCACGATAGATAGTGTCAAGTAATAGCCTGGAAATATTCAAAATAATGGATTGGTTCCCTATAGTCTTCATTACGTTCAAAGTTCTCGTGTTGGGCACGGGCATGTTCTTCGCCATCAAATGGCATCATGATCAAGGAAAGAAGAAATAACGAAACCAGCGAATCGTAAGCGCCTGCCGAACACAGCTTGTCACTGCCGCTACGTACCGGATCGGTTGGTTGCAGACAATACGACGCCATCTTCGCCCATTGGGTGTCAGTCAGAATAAGCGGTCCATCAAAGGCTTGAATCACATCAAGCCAATGTGAATCCCACAGACCTTAGATCGATATCTTCGGGAAGCGAAGCTGCCAGCGCCGGCCGTCGCTCGTCATTTCGACAATCCCGAACGGCTCGACATCAACAGCCCAGAATGCCGCAGGCGGCGCCTGCAAGGCCTGCAGAACGGCAGAGCGAATGACGCTCGCATGGGTGATGATGACGATATGGCCGGCATCCTCGATATGATTTCCCATCCATTCGCTGACACGTTTCATGACCGACAAGAGGGCTTCGCCGCCATGCGGCGCGACCGACGTGTCCGTCATCCAGAGCGCGAGGGACTCCGCATCCCTTTCATGCAGTTCGGCTAGTGATTGCCCCCGCCAGTCGCCATAATCGCATTCGCGCAAGGCGACATCCGGGATAGCGTCGAGACCGAGGACCGCGGCGGTCTGGCGCGCGCGCAGAGCCGGGCTCGCCCAGACCCGATCGATCGCCCCCAGCCTGAAGGATAAGGATTGAGCCTGCTGAGCCGCCTTCGCCTCCAAGGGTTCGTCATCCGGAAAGCAGCCATTCCGATTGGCTTGCGTTGCCCCATGGCAAATCCAGCTCAAACGCGTTTTCATGAAACTTCCTCTATTCCATCCCCCGGTGCGCTCTTGTCGCGATTTAGCATCGCAGTGGCGCTTGATTGACAATTATATTTGCAGATAGCTATAAACTTGCACTTGCGGGTGTGGAAGCCGGTGGAATCCCGGCGCGGTCGCGCCACTGTAATCGAAGACGGACGAGTTCCGCCCTCCGAGAGCCAGACCCTTCCCGCAAGAACCCTTCCGCAAATGGAACGCGCTTTTCTTAAAGAGGGAAATACAATGTCCGACACCACTTTCGCCCCAACCGCAGTTCCACAGCCGATTCCGCTCGGCCAAATCCTGCCCTGGGCTATTTTTGCCGGCCTGCTGATGCTGCTTGCGATCTATTTCATCGGCGCAGAAGAAGGCGCGACCTCGCTCTTCTCGGGCATGTATGTGCACGAATTCGTGCATGATGCCCGCCACCTGCTCGGCTTCCCCTGCCACTAAGGGGTCAAGCACATGGTTGGACGTCTTTTGCTCCGCGGCATGATCGTCGGGGCCTTGACCGGTATTTTCGTTTTTGCTTTTGCCCACATCTTCGGCGAACCGCTGGTCGACTGGGCCATCGGGTTTGAAGAAAAGGCCGCGCAGGCGGCCGGCGAAGCTCCTGAACCAGAGATTGTCAGCCGCGCTACGCAGGCGGGCATCGGCCTCTTCACCGGCAGCGTGATCTTTTCCACCGCAATCGGCGGATTGTTCGCGCTGGTTTTCTCCTTCATCTACGGCCGCATCAGCCCCTTGGGTGCGCGCGGCACGGCAGCGCTGCTCGCGCTCGCCGCTTTCGTGACGATTTCGCTCGTGCCCGATCTCAAGTATCCGGCAAACCCACCGGCCGTCGGCAATCCCGATACGATCGGCGCGAGAACGGAACTGTTCTTCATCATGATCGTTGCCTCCGTCGTCGGCATGATCGTCGCGGTGGGCTTCGGTCGCAGGCTGGCAGCGCGATATGGTTCCTGGAACGGTGCGATCATTGCCGGCATTGGCTACATCGTCTTCATCGCGCTGATCCAATATCTGCTTCCCCCCATCAACGAAGTGCCCGAGCAATTTTCCGCCGTCGTGCTCTGGCGCTTCCGCGTCACCTCGCTCGGCATGCACGCCATTCTCTGGACGACGCTCGGCCTTGCCTTCGGAGCCTGGGCGGAACGTCAGTTGCCGCAGACACGTTACGGCAATGCGGCCCTACGCCGGGTTTAGTGTGGTAAATAGATCGCATCCCGCGCATGGCAACATGCGCGGGAGACGCCTGTATCCAGGTGGCGTCCTGTTTGCAATCTTCTGTCTCATCGTTGCAGGTTGGCCAGTTTCGGTTGCCGCACATGGCAGCGGCTCCTCCGGCAGCCAGGCCGGCATTCCGATTCCCAGTCTCACCCATGGCGAGATGGCTGTGATCTCTCCCTATTACGGGCGGATCATTTCGCTTGCCGAGAGCATATCGGATACCGACGAAACCTTCCGCCGTCTCCTGAACTTCGCGCAGATCCAGGGTGCCTATTGCCTATGGGGCGTGATGCCAGGCAGCGTCAGCGACGAGGAAAGCCCTTTCAACGAATGTTCGCACGCCTATCTTGCGGCTGCAAAAGCAGTGCTGCTGCAGATGCGTGCCATGAAAGTGGAAAAGGAACCGGTCGACGACCTCGTCTCCGATATCGATCTGGCACTCGTGCGCAACAACCTCTCGCTCATCCTGTGCAAATTCAGCGGCGAGAATTTCAATACGGCCGATCTCATCCGGCCGAAGCTTGCCGATATCGCGCTTCATGCGAAAAGCCTTGCTGCGATCTTATCGGCCAGCCTGTTCGTACTTGCAGGGCTATGGCTAGGCGCGCGCGCATTGCGGCCGCAAGCTCAATCTTAGGAACCGCTGCGCACTGTTCCTCGAGCTGGCCTTAACAAAACACCGCCGCGAAGTGCGGCGGTGTTTCTGATCTTACCAGTAACGCGGGCGATCGCGCCAACGGTCATCGCGCCAGCCATCGCGATGATGGCGATGGCCGTGCCAACCCCATGGCGGCGGCGGTGGCGGCCTGTAGTAACCCCAGCGCCGGGGCGGCGGACCCCAGCGATTGGGGCGGCATTCGCCCCAGCGCGTCAGGTGCCAGCCACGACCGCAGGCATAGTCAACTTTCACGATCGGCGCTGAGGCCGCTGTCCCAACGGCTGGGATAGGCATTGCCTCTGCCGAAGATACAACCAGGCTGCCAAACAAGGCAGCGATGGCAATCACGGACGATCTCATTTTGATGGCCCTCTATCCAAGTCCCTTACATGCGGGATTTAACCCCTTGAGGTATGAACGCCGGCTGAACCGAAAAAGGCCATTTGACGGCGAAATCAAGATCAGACCAAACGCCTGACCGCAGCCCAGAAAGCGTCCTGTTGCCGGTATTTGCGGCCAGCCGCAACCTACTCGCGCGTCACGAGAGTTTCATGAAGGAGGCTTACACCAACGATATCAATTGCCATAAAGGAGTTTGGGATGGTCGACCTCGCTTCAAACACTTCGGAGGGTGGCAATGCCAACCATCCAATTCACGGCGCCGGTAGTTCGGCAAAATGGTTTCTGCCGATCTTCGGTGTCGTCGTGCTGGCCGGCCTTGCCTATGTCGGCTATGCCCTTGGCAGCGACCTCGCCGAAGCTGCCGCCGTTCCGTGGATCCTGCTCGGCCTGGCGCTGCTGATCGCGCTCGGCTTCGAATTCGTCAACGGCTTCCACGATACTGCCAACGCCGTCGCCACTGTCATCTATACGCGCTCGCTGCCGGCGGAATTCGCCGTCATCTGGTCGGGCTTCTTCAACTTCCTCGGTGTTCTCACTTCGTCGGGCGCCGTCGCCTTCGGCATCCTGGCGCTGCTGCCGGTCGAACTCATCCTGCAAGTCGGCTCCGGCTCCGGTCTCGCCATGGTCTTCGCCCTATTGACCGCCGCCATCATCTGGAACCTCGGCACCTGGTATCTCGGCCTGCCGGCCTCGAGCTCGCATACGCTCGTCGGCTCGATCATCGGGGTCGGCCTCGCCAACCAGTTCCTGGCACCCGCCGGCTCCGCCACCAGCGGTGTCGACTGGTCGCAGGCAAGCAGCGTCGGCATGTCGCTGCTCCTGTCGCCGATCATCGGCTTTGCCGCAGCTGCAATATTGCTGCTGGTCGCCAAGGTGCTGATCCGCAATAAGGAGCTTTATGAAGCGCCGAAGGGCAATACGCCGCCGCCTATCTGGATCCGCGGCCTGCTGATCTTCACCTGCACCGGCGTCAGCTTCGCTCACGGCTCGAACGACGGGCAGAAGGGCATGGGCCTCATCATGCTTATCCTCATCGGCCTGGTGCCGACGGCTTTTGCGCTGAACCGCACACCCGATGTCAACTATCTCGAGGCTTACAAGGCTGCCTCAACGCAGGTCGAGACCGTGCTTGGCAAGTATGTGAAGCCCGGCGTTGCCGCTCCGGCCGATCCGAAGGCTGCGGTCAGCGATGCTGTCAAGAGCAAGATCTGGTCGGATGCGACCACGCCGGCACTTCAGGCCTACATTCACGCCACCAGCGCCGAGATCGCCGCTTATCCGAGCGTCGAGAAGCTGCCGAACGGCCTCGTCAGCAACGTTCGTAACGACATCTACCTGATCGGTGAATCGCTGAAGCTGATCGACAAGCAAAAGCTGCTGCCGATGAGCGCCGACGACCTGAAGGCCGTTACGAACTATCACGCCGCCGTCGATCACGCGACCAAGTTCATTCCGCTCTGGGTGAAGGTCGCCGTGGCACTGGCACTCGGCCTCGGCACGATGGTTGGCTGGAAGCGCATCGTCGTCACCGTCGGCGAAAAGATCGGCAAGACGCATCTGACTTACGGCCAGGGTGCTGCCGCCGAAGTCGTCGCCATGCTGACGATCGGTGCTGCCGACCATCTCGGCCTGCCGGTCTCGACCACGCACGTCCTGTCCTCCGGCGTCGCCGGCACCATGGCCGCCAACGGTTCCGGCCTGCAATGGTCGACCGTTCGCAACATGCTGATGGCCTGGATCCTGACGCTGCCAGCTTCGATCGCGCTTGCCTTCGTGCTGTTCGTCGTGCTGCGCCAGGTCTTCTAATCGTCGCGATAAAGGCGTCGAACATTTTCGATAAGACTATGGCGCCCCTGACGGGGCGTCATTTCATTTGCAGCATTCCGCCGGCAGACGCGGCACTGCGGCCGGCATCGCAAAACGCATCGAAAGCGTTCGCGAGATCCGCCTGCATTCCCACGGAGCATCGAAGCCGAGCCGTCAGGAGCGCATGAGGCGCCTGTTTGCGGATTGCTTCAGCCGACGCCTTCCCTCTTGTTGCCGTTCGCACCGAGGCCGGAAATCTTGGCAAGTTCCGAGCGACGGTTGGCGTAATTCTGCGCGACCATCGGATAGTTGGGAGCAAGTCCCCATTTCTGTCTGTATTCCTCGGGCGTCATGCCATAATGCACGCGCAAATGGCGCTTCAGGGTCTTGAAGCGTTTGCCGTCTTCGAGGCAGACGATGTAGTCATTTGTTACCGATTTCTTCAAATCCACCGCCGGCACCAGGTTGCTTCGATCGACGATCGAAGCCGACCCATCCAACGTTTGCAGCGCTTCGTGAATATCCTTGATAAGCCTGGGGAGGCTGTGAACAGGGATGGCATTATGGCTGACATAGGCCGAAACGATCTTCACGCAGCCATCGAACAAAGCAGGCGTCTTCTGGGGGGCGGGGTCTTTTCTTTCGCTGAAAGAATCCATGATCTTTTCCCGGATCTCATTTGGTTCCTCGTGCGCCGCCCCGCTCGAATTGCATCATGCGCGATACCCGCAGCCGGGCAGCGCGCCGTTTCGATTTGCGCCCTGTTCCAGGGGCGCGATCCCGGTTTGGTAACCGGGGTACAATGCGACCGCATGAAATGCGTGCGCAATCACAGCCGGTAGCTTTTCGCTCCGTATCCCATATCCGCAGCGGTCTGCGGCAGTTCGCCGGCGGAGTCCGAGAAGTAGACCGCCAGCTTGTTGCAAAGAGTGACGAGCGGCATGCCGAGCATGAACGCCGTATGAGTGGGATCTCCGCCGCAATGCTGCAGCGTCTGGAGAATAAGCTTGCGCTCGACATCCTCCATCGTCTGGCCAACGAGGCTGCTGACGGCGGTATCGACCGCTCCCTGCAGCAAACGGCCATCGCCAAGATGGAGGGTGATCTCCTCGATCAATCGATTTTCGCTCGCAGTCACGATAACGACATCATCAGCATGACCGCCGAGCTCGCACAGGACGTAGAGCCCGGTCTCGGCATCTATGCTGACGCGGCCAATCGCTTCTGCCGCCTGATCGCAGATAAGGACATGCGGCTCGGTTCCGCCGACGAATGTGGCGACCAGCTCGCCGCTCCCGGAAAAGACGATGCGAAGCCGACTCAAAAAAGCGCGCAGCAATGTCTTTGTCTTGAGCTCGCTCGCAGCCCGGGCAGCCGAGATCTGATAGGCCGATGTGAAAGCCGGCTGCTTCATCATGACCTCACCTGCAAGGCCCTGATGGCAGTCTTCGGCGAAAGACCGGCGGACATACGCCACGCATAAGGTTTGGAGATCGCGGTCATATTCGGCGGGAAAATCATTCCACCCCCCGCAAGACGGCTTTCCGCTTATAGCGCCGGAGCTGGGCCAAGGAAACCGGCTTCGACAGCAGGAAGCCCTGTACATGCGTTGCGCCCGCTTCCCGCGCCACATCGAGTTGGGAGCTGGTTTCGATACCCTCGACGACGACAAAGGGAGCAAAGCAGGCGGCAAAACCGACGAGATGGGAGAGGCTGTCGCTTCCGTCGCGCCCTTGCCTGTTATCCCACACGAAGGCTGCATCGATCTTGACGATATCGGCAGGCACCTGCAACAGCGATGCCGGCGTGGCGAAACCCGACCCGAAATCGTCAATGGCGATACGACAGCCGAGGTCACGGATCATCTTCATGCGTTCGATGGATGCGCCAACCACGGGATAACTTTCGGTGACCTCGATGATGAGGCGCGAAGCAAGCTCCGGGCGGCGGCTGATTCGGCCGAATACATCGGCGAACCGATCGCGGCGCGACAGGCTGGTGGCGGAAAGATTGAAACCGAGAACCAGCGCCTCATCCGCAGTCAGATCGGACAGCACCATATCCAGAATGCGCAGATCGAGATCGAACCAGCGATCCTGCCGCTCGAGCAGCGAGACGAAGGTGCCGGCCGTGTGCACGGTGCCGTCCGAGTCCGTTACGCGCGCCAGGCTTTCCGCGTAGAATACCTTGCCGACATTTCCGGCATCATGAATCCATTGCGCCGCAAAACCCAGGCCACCTTCGGCGATCGCCTTCAAGATCAGGGCTCCATGCCCCTCCTCCTCGCGGCTTGCACTACCGTTCATCGGATTTCCCTTTCGGGGCGACGCGGCGATCGAGGAACATCCAGGAGCAGGAAACAGCGGATGATGAACGGCGCGTCTCGCTCCGAAACATCGGATTCCTGTGTGTATAATCCGCCTCTTCCATCTTCCAGACACCCTCAAACCTCAATCATTGAGGCCCCCTTCATCGAGCTGGAAATATTGCGCCGAAGACCATAGTCAACCCGGCACGGATATGCCTACGAGATAGTTATTTAATAATTGCTAATACACTAATTAACTAGCGCTGCAAAAGTCAATCTCCGCGCAGCTTCTCCCGCACAACTAAACTAAAATATTAATGCTCTTCAACAATTATTCAGCACTTGCCGTCTGGGACCACCAGCCACTTTGCCGCGCCGCCTGCAGGGCCAAATCCAGAGGCGGCAGATCCTGGTGCCACAACCTTTCCCACTCCAGACTCATGATGCCGGCATAACCATCGGCATCGAGCGCTGACCGCAGTGCCGCCATCGGGAACTCGCCGGTACCGGGCAACACGTAACTGTAGGGCAGTCTCGGCCCCGGCACGGAAACGCTGTCCTTGATGTGGAGATGGTGCGTGTTGCGCCGAACCTGCTTCCAGGTTTCGACGGGATCTTGCCCGCCCTTGCGCCAAGTATGATGCGTATCCCAGATAAGAGCGCAATCGGGCGCTATTTCAAGGAAGCGTGGAATAGCGTCCGGCAATGCAAGAAAATCATGTGTCTCGACGACCATAGCGGCATGAAAGCCTTCACGCTCCGCAGTCTCACGCCACCATTGCAGCGTCGCCAGCGCCTCGGCCAGCTCGCCCTTGTCGGCGGTTTCGCCGCCGTCGAAAACCCGGAGCGAACGAACGCCGACGGCCTCCGCCCATGGAAGATAGCGCAGGAACTCCTCCTTCGCCTGCGCTGTCGCGCCGACAAGACGCAGCGAAGTATTGAAGGCGCAGACGCTAACGGGAGAGGCCTGCAGCACTTTGGCCAAGCCGGCCGGAGAACCGAACCTTTCGGTGAAATAGGCAACCAGATCGACAGTGCCGCCAAGGGCGCGGATTTCGATGGCGCCGATGCCATGATTAGCGGCCAATCCGAGGGCCTCGCTCAATTCGAATTCCGCACATCCCAGTGTGGAAAATGCCGACACCGTCCGCGACCTGTCACTATCAACTGTGATCACCAGAGCCTCCTCCGCCCGGTTTGCACCCGCTCAAAGCGCGGATGGGTACACCCCACCCATCCGCGGTCTGCGGCTCGACATAAGTAACCAAACGGATAATTAAGGAGCTGGCTTCGGCCGTCAAGCACCGATCGCAATCCACCCCGTGGGACAGCTCATCAACGATCAAAGGCGCGGCGAGGGATATTCACAATAAGCAAGCCGGATATCCATCACCAGACGATCGGATGCGTTTCTCCGGTTGCGACATTGACGAAACCTTCCGGCGCCCTTTCGGAGGGCGCGACCAGAACCCAGCGCCAGGGCGCGCAGGTGAGCGTCGCGAAGGAAAGCCGCTCGGGAAAGCCCGGCCACCAGCGTGGCGAGAAGGTTGGCTCATACATCCAATCGATCTCGGCGCCGGCCTTATACAGCGCCTGCATCTCCGCATCCAGCTCTTCGGCGGAGCGCGCCGTCATCAGTCCGCCGACTTCATAGCGGACGCGGGCGACGACCTTACCGCCCGAGACCAGCACCCAGCCGCCCTGCTGCTCCTTAAGCGCATTGGCAACCATGGCCATGGCCTCATCGGAGGAGCCGACCACCCAGATATTGTGCTTATCGTGGCCGAGCGTGGCGCCGAGCGCGGTATCCGGCGTGCGCGGACCAGTGCCCAGCCAGAACATGCGGGCGACCTTGGCCTCGCCGGAAAAGCGGTCGACAATGGCGAATTTCGTGATGTTGCGATCGTGATCGCGCTCAACGGCGCCATCACGAACAGGCAGATCCATGGTGATGAAATCATCGGCCCAGTGGAAGGGACGCAGCAATGCAGCCTTGGCCGTGGCCGCATCCGATGGGGCAGCAATGCGAAAATCTTCCGCCATGACGGTCCGGTCGATGCGGACCGTCTGCGTTGCCCATGCCGGCCAGTTGATCTCCGGACGAACGCCGACGAAGGCCTTGCCTTCGGATACCGGCTTGCCATCGGCCCAGACCCTGGCGATCGACAGCGTCTTCACATCGTCCAGCAGCACGATATCGGCAAAACGGCCTGGCGCGATCGAGCCGACCCATGGTGTCAGCCGCATGTGACGGGCAGGATTGATCGTCACGCATTGAATGGCAATTTCCGGCGACAGCCCATTCTCAATTGCCAGCCGGACATTATAGTCTGTCGCGCCGATCTTCAGCGTGTCGCTGGCGCTACGATCGTCAGTGACGAAGGCGATCTGCGACCAGTCGGACAATCCTTTCTCGATCAACCCCTTGATCACCTCGGGCAGGGAATGCGGCCTGAGCTCGATGAAGAGGCCATGCGTCAGCTTCTCCCAGATCTCGTCGAGAAACCAGCCCTCGTGATCGGAAGCGAGTCCGGCGCCGGCAAAAGCATTGATGGACGGCAGATCGCGCAGGCCCGCGCCATGACCCTCGACCACGCCGCGCTGTTCGAAGGTGGCCCGGATCATGCCCCAAAGGCGATCGTAAGCCGGATTCTCGGGATTGCTGACCGAGGGCCAATCCATGACCTCATCGAGGCCGGCCACCATCAGACTTTTGTTCAAAAAGGATTTCTGCTCGTCATAGCCGAAGTGACCGCCGCCCCATTCGTAAGCCGTCGGCGGCACGGCCGATCCCGGCAGAGGAAATATCTTCATCGGCGAGCCGCGGCGGCGCGCTTCCAGCCAGAATTCCAGATTGCGGGCGCCGTTCACATTGGAAAACTCATGGCTCGCCTCGCAGGTCCAGGTCACGCCATGCGGCATGACCAGAGCCGCTTCCCATTCCGGCGTCAGATGCGAGCTTTCGATATGCTTGTGCGCTTCCCCGAAACCGGGAACAGCTGCGAGATGCGGCTCGTGCACACGCTCGCTCACCTCACCCTGATAACTGCCGGCCGGACCGACATAGGCGATCCGCCGGCCTTTGACGACGATTTCCTGGTCGTCCAGCCAGCTGCGGCTATGCACATCCAAAAGCCTGCCGACACGCAGCAAGCGATCCGCCGGACGGCGGCCGAGCGCGGTCAGCGTCAGATCCTGACGGATCAGCACTTCGTCCGCCGCATTGATGAGCAGATCGTCCGGAAGGGTCGTTTTCGGGGATGTCATGGGACGCATGCCTAAGGGATATTCGGTCGATTGAGGGTAGAGATGACCGATCCGCGTGTAAAGTTGCCTGACCTACCGGCGGAGCAATCATATGTGAAATGAAGGCATTGCTGCGCTACCCCTTCTCCCCGAAAGGGACTTGCGGATATTGAAGATTTGCAATGGCTGGACGTCGCAGCGTAGCGCAACATATTCATCCCACCAAAGGCAAAAACCGCCATCCTGCCCATTTGTTGGGCTTGTAAAGCCGGTGCTCGAAAAATAGTATCCTGCAAGCTTGAAACATATGCCCGATTTCATTGACCAAAAGGATTTCGAGAATGAACGGCCTCACCCTTGCCCGTGTCGCGGGATTTGCTTTCCTAGCCGCGGCAACCGCCATGCCGGCCTTCGCTCAGGCAAAGACGCTGACCATTTCCTGGTGGGGTTATAATGGCGAGAAGATGCAGGCCAACATCATCGAGCCCTTCAAGAAGATCTGCGGCTGCGATGTCGTTTTCGAAACCGGCAACAATGCCGACCGCCTCAACAAGCTGAAGCTGCGCGGGGGTAAGGGCGTCGACGTCATCTATCTCACAGACAGCTATTCGCAGCTCGGCATCCAGCAGGGCCTCTTCCAGGAAGTCGACCGCAGCAAGCTCCCCAACCTTGCCGATCTCTACGATATCGCCAAGGCACCGCAAGGCAATTACGGCCCCGCCTACACGATCGGCCGCATCGGTATCGTCTATGATACAGCGAAGGTGAACCCACCGGTTTCCTCCTGGAACGATCTGTGGCGCGACGACCTGAAGGGCGCCGTTTCGTTGCCGGGTATCACCACGACGGGAGGGCCGCTGACGGTGCTCCAAGCCGGCAAGCATGCCGGCGTCGATCCCTATGCCGATGCCGACAAGGCCTTCGAAGCCATCGAGGCGCTGAAGCCGAACGTCGTCAAGAACTACAATACCGGCTCCGAACTGGTGAACCTGATCTCGACGGGTGAGGCCAAGGTGGCGATCACGCAGGATTTTGTTCTGTCATCCCTACGATCGGCCGTTCCGACGATGGCCTGGGCCGATCTGAAGGAGGGCGATATCGCTGTCCTCAACACGGTCAATATTCCAAAGGGCTCGGAAAACGTCGAGCTCGCGCACCAGTTCATCAACTTCATCCTGTCGAAGGACGTGCAGCAAGCGGAAGCCGAACAGGGCGTCGATGCGCCGGTCTCGACCAAGGTGGTGCTGCCGCCGGAAAAGGCCAAGCTCTGGACCTACGGCGCCGAAATGATCGCCAAGCTCAGCCGCATCGACTATCAGAAGCTGATCGAGGCGCAACCGGACTGGGTCGATCGCTGGAACGAGATCTTCGGCATGTAACAGGGCATGCCGCATAGTCTGCGGCGTTCTCACGGAATGTAGTTGATGAAGCATTTGATGAAATGGGGATTGGCGACGCCGGCCATTCTGGCCGTAACGCTCTTCCTGCTCGTTCCCGTCGTCATTACGATTGCGGCGACCTTCGGCGAACCCAAGGGGATTTTCTCCCCCTATGTCGCCTTCTTTTCCAGCGGCTTTCGCCGCACGGTGCTGTTCAGGACGATCGAGATTGCTCTCATTACGACGGCAATCTCGCTGTTTATCGGCTTCATCGCCGCTTATGTGATCGCGCAGATGCCAGGCCGCGCCAAAAGCGTGATGATCATCGCCGCCGTCTTTCCGCTGCTGACCGGCGTCGTCGTGCGCTCCTTCGCGTGGCTGATCATTCTCGGCAAGAACGGCATTCTCAACACCATCCTCATGTCGATCGGCGTCATCAGCGAGCCGCTCTCGATGCTCTACACGGAGGGCTCTGTCATTGTCGCGATGGTCTATCTCTTCGTGCCCTTGATGATCCTGACGCTCGTCGGCGTGCTTGAGGGCATACCGCAGGATCTCATCCAGGCGGCGACATCGCTCGGTGCCACGCCGGCCGCAACCTTCCGACAGGTCATCCTGCCGCTTGCCACGCCAGGCCTGATCGTCGGCGCGGTGCTAGTGTTCACCGGCAGCTTCACCTCCTACGCCACGCCGCAGCTGCTTGGCGGCGAAAAGCAGATGATGATGGGCACCTTCCTCTATCAGCGCGCCATGGTCACCTTCGACTGGGTCGGCGCCTCGACGATCGCCGCCACCATGGTGGTGGTCACGATCGGCATTGTCGCGATCATGAGCCGGCTCGCGCGACGGCTGAACCCGATGGCGGTGTGATCATGACAAGAACGGTCCATCCCGCGCTCATCGCTTTCACCGCCCTCGTCTTCCTCTTCCTGCTGGCGCCGCTCGTCATCATCATCGGTGCCGCCTTCAGCGACACAACCTATCTCACCTTCCCGCCGCAGGGCCTGACGTTGCACTGGTTCTCGAATATCTTTCAGATCGAGGCCTTCCGCACGACGGCGATCACCAGCCTGGAGCTCGCCTTCCTCGGAACTGCACTGTCGCTGCTGATCGGCATTCCCGCCGCCTACGCCATCAGCCGTTACAGGGTCGAGTTGCCGCGCTGGCTTTCGACGCTCTTCGTCCTGCCGATCCTCGTTCCGGAAATCGTCTTCGGCTTCTCACTGATGAAATCGATCACGATCGGGCTTGGGCTGCCGATCTTCCCGAGCCTCTTGATCGGTCATGCGCTGCTGGTGCTGCCCTATTCGGTGCGCGTCGTCAGCGCCAGTCTCGCGAGCTTCGATTTCTCGATCGAGGAAGCGGCGATCAGCCTCGGCTGCCCACCCCTGAAGACCTTCCTGACAGTGGTGCTGCCGAATATCCGCGCCGGCGTCATTGCCGCCTTCATCCTCGCCTTCATCACCTCGATCAATGATGTCTCGGTCTCGGTCTTCCTGACAGGCCCGGGCATCTCCACCCTTCCGATCCAGATCCTCGCCCATATGGAGCAGTTCTTCGATCCGACCATCGCGTCGGTTTCCGTGCTGCTGATGCTCGTCACCGTCGCCGTCATGGCGATCGTCGAAGCTACCCTGGGCCTCACCTTCCTGACAAAGTAGCCGCCCGTGACCGTATCGCTCTCCATTAATTCCATCAGCGCCCATTACGGCAAGACGGCCGTCCTGCAGGATCTTTCGCTGTCCGTCGCCGCCGGCGAACTTGTCTCGCTGCTCGGCTCCAGCGGCTGCGGCAAGACGACAACCTTGCGACTGGTCGCCGGCTTCCTGCAGCCGACCAGCGGCACGATCAAACTCGGCGACCGCGACCTGACAACACTGCCGGCGCATGCCAGAGATATTGGCTTGGTGTTCCAGAACTACGCGCTGTTTCCGCATCTGACGGTACTCGAAAACGTCGCCTTCGGCTTGAAGCAGCGCCGCACGCCGACTCAGGAACGCCGGCAAAAGGCAGCCGCCATGCTGGAGCGTGTCGGCCTTTCCGGCCTCGGCGATCGCCTGCCCGGCGCACTCTCCGGCGGCCAAAAGCAGCGCGTCGCGCTCGCCCGCGCTCTCGTCATCGAGCCGCCGCTTCTGATGTTCGATGAACCGCTATCCAATCTTGATGCTAAACTCAGGGTCGATATGCGCGTCGAGATACGCCAGTTGCAGCGCGCCAATGGCACGACCTCGCTTTACGTGACCCACGATCAGGAGGAAGCCTTCTCAATCTCGGATCGCGTCGCCATTATGAATGCCGGCCGTATCATGCAGCTCGATACACCCGAAACCCTCTACCGCAAGCCCGCCAACAGCTTCGTCGCCCGCTTCGTCGGCTTCGAAAACCTGCTGCCGCTGCAAGTCGTCGGGCGGGCGGGCGCAGTGGTGACAGCCGAGGCTGCGGGCGGCGCAAGGATCACTCTGTCGCAAGACGATTTCGGGCCGATCCCGAACAGTTTTGTCCTCGGCTGCCGCGCGGACGGGCTTTCGGTTCGACGCGAAGGCAGCGGCCTGCCGGCGATTCTGGGAACACGCACCTATCTCGGCCGTGCCTATCAATACCAATGCGAAACAGCGGCCGGTGCTATCGTCGCCAATGGCGCCTTGTCGGAGCCGATGGCTGCCGGAGATGCCGTCGTGCTTGTACCTGTGCCTGAGCAATGCTGCATTCTTCAGCCGGAGCAATAGAATTCAGGCTTCGATCTCTTTTTGTGAGCTATGATTGCAATCGCCATCGGCGGGTAGCCTCTGCGCCATTGATATTGTGGCCATTGGAAGGTGGTACTGCGAGGACTTCAGGCCTTGGTTCCGTGTTGCATTGTTTGGCTTGTTGCGAGGGCTTGCTGTTGGTTTGGAGGCATGAGGCGTTGGCAAGACGCACAAAGCCGGCGTTAGGCGGGCCTTTGAGGGGT
>NZ_BLAJ01000011.1 GCF_009176305.1 Martinezella dioscoreae
GAAAGGGAAGTTACAAAGGTGCCGTCAGGCGGATGAGGGGGTGTTGCCAAGAGCACGAAAATCCCCGCATCCAAATCGGTCGCCCCCCTCATCCGACCCTTCGGGCCACCTTCTCCCCGAGGGGAGAAGGAGTTTGTGGTGTCTACGCACCTCACATGCGATTGCCCTATATCACGCAGCTACGGGCTGCATTTGTTTGTTTTCCCGTGTCCGTGCCCAATGGATGACGGGGCGTTCGAGCAGGACATAGCTCAGCGTGCCGATGGCGAAGATGACGGTGGTTGCAACCAGGCTTGAGACGATCCAGCCGCCCAGCACGTCATCCGAGCCTGCGCCGAAGGATGAGGGAAAGAGCTGCGGCATCAAGGTCAACACGATATCCTGCCAGATGTAGACGCCGAAGGAGACGGTGGCGACATAACGGCTGACAGGATTGTCGAGCAGCTTTGCCAGCAGCAGCGATTGGGGAAGCGTGCAAAGCGCAATCGCGACCGCCAGGGGAAGCAGCGGGAATTGATAGGGAATGCCGAGCCAGGCGTAGCCCTCCGCAGCACCGCCGATCGACTGCGGCAACTGCCACGCGCCCATGATGATCGCGAGTGCGCCGATGATGTCATAGATCGCTGAGCGTCGGGCTGGGAGGAGTGTCTGAATGCCGGCGGCGAGCGCGCCGATCGCGAATATCGCAAAGAAGCCGATCGGGTTGTAGCGCGGCATCCATTCCTTGGCGCCGCCCTGGAAGCCATATTGCCATCCGCGCCCGACATTGTCGGTTGGAAGATAGGTGACCACGAGCCAATGGCCGACCAGAGATATTGCGATAATGCCGATCCAGAGCGCACGGCTGACAAGAATGGAACGGGTTCTCAGTTTCGGATGAAACAACAGCAGGAAGCCGATCGGCATGAGAACATAGCAGGTCGTCTCGAAGGGGATCGACCATAGCGGCCCATCGCCTTGCACCGGGAAAAAGGTGCGCCAGTGCCATTGGCTCATCAGGAAGAAACCGGCGATATAGCGGCCGACCAGTTCTGCATCGAGCGGAAAGCCGTAGATGGTGAAGCTGATCACGAAGCCGAACGTCAGGGCAAACCAGAAACCCGGCAGGATGCGTGCGGCGCGGCGCATGGCATAGATCTTCAGCGAAGGTAGGGGTTGAGCTCTATCCAGTGCCAGCCAGAAGGGACGTGCAAGAAGGAAACCGCTGAGGACGAAGAAGACCGAGACGCCGTGATTGCCGAAGCGCGCGATTATGAAGGTCATGTCCAGATCCGGCGGGATTTTGTAGAAATTCATTCGGAGCACGAGATGGTGAACAAGCACCATCAGACATGCGACAGCGCGCACGAAATCCGCTCCTCCCAGCCGCTTGGCGTTCTCCATTCGCGTATCCGCCCGAGATCTCCTTCTATTGGGTTAGGTCATTGCGACGGTTTCGGCAAGCGTGATCCTTGAAGGCAGGACGCCCGGACCCGTGGTGCCGGGTCCGGGCGTCGGACCGATCTCCCGCACCTGCCAGAAACGAGAGATCGGATTACTGGGATAAGGATCAGGCGGCGGCGGAGCGATAGGGGCGCGTGGCGCGCGCCGGTTTCAGGGCGTTGCTCCACCAAGTCAGCCGCGCGATCATGACAACGAGCGATTTTCTGGCATCGAGCGGGTTTTCCAATGTGCCATCCTCGGCAAATCTGCCCCACGGATTGGCGAAGCTGATAGTATCGCGCACGGTGACGGTATGGAGTTCGGCAAAGACGAGCCGCAACTGTTCGACCGCGCGCAGGCCGCCGGAAACTCCGCCATAGGAAACGAAGGCGACAGGTTTGCCATGCCAGGGCTCATAGACGAGATCGAGGACGAATTTCAGCGAGGCCGTGAAGCTGTGATTGTATTCCGGCGTGACCACGATGAAGGCATCGGCATCGGAAAGCCGCTCCGATAGGGCCGCGACGCCCGGATGCTCGCGATTGTGTGCGAAAGGCAGATCGAATTCGAGGGGATGGACCAGATCGATGTCTATAAGCGGATAGTGTGCCAATTCGCGGGCAACCCAATTGACCACCCGGTCGCACAGCCGGCCGGGACGCGTGCTGCCGTAGATGATCGCCAGCCGGGTTCTTTCTGTCATGTCTTGCTCCTGCTTTACGCGGTTCGGAGCCAGGGTTATAAAACCTCAAGTAAAGTTGAGGTCAATAGCGAAAATGGGAAAAATCGATCCGGCTCAATTTCCGAAGCTGCTGACTGTTGGCGAGGTGGCGGCGCGCAGCGGCGTGGCCGTATCGGCGCTGCATTTCTATGAGGCGAAAGGCTTGATCGAGAGCCATCGCAGCAGCGGCAACCAACGGCGCTATCCGCGCGAAGTGCTGCGGCGAGTCTCCATCATCAAGGTGGCCCAACGCGTCGGTATTCCGCTTGCCGAGGTTCAGGCGGCTCTTCAATCGCTGCCGCAGGGGCGCACGCCGACCGCGTCCGACTGGAAGGCGCTTTCGGAGCGGTGGAAGGACGATCTCGACGCTCGCATCAAGCGCCTGCAGGGACTTCGCGATCAGCTGGACAGCTGTATCGGTTGCGGCTGCCTTTCGCTCGATAGCTGTCCCTTGCGCAATCCGTGGGATGTGCTTTCCGAAGAAGGCGCAGGCCCGCGGCTGCTCGATCCCGGAGAGTGAATTGGCGACTCAGGCGTGGACGTGGCTCTCTGCCATATAGCCGTCGAGAGCTGCGGCTTCTTCCTTCGAAAGATAAAGACCCTTTTTGGAGCGCCGCCACAAGATGTCTGCGGCGTTATACGCCCATTCCTGTTCCATCAGGTAGCGCACTTCCGCCTCGTAGAGATCGCTTCCGAAATAGCGGCCGAGATCGGCGACCGTCTTTGCGTTGCCAAGGATCATGGCGGCGCGTGTGCCGTAGCGGCGGATGAGGCGGCGGGCATGCGGATCGGCAAGGAAAGAATAGCGCGACTTGAGCTTGGAGACTTCGGCCTCATAGCCGCGAACCGGAAAGTCGCCGCCGGGCAGCGAACTGCCGGCAGTCCAGGGCGTACCCTTCAGGCCGATGGCCTCGCCGATCTTCTCCAGCGCATGTTCGCCGAGGCGGCGATAAGTGGTGAGCTTGCCGCCAAAGACATTGAGCAGCGGTGCCTGGCCTTCTTCGCCTTCGACCTTCAGCACGTAATCGCGCGTGGCTTCCTGCGCCTTCGATGCGCCATCGTCATAGAGCGGGCGGACGGCCGAGTAGGTCCAGACGATATCCTCGGGCTTTACCGGCTCCTTGAAATATTCGCTGGCGGCGTTGCAGAGATAGGACGTCTCCTCTGCCGTGATCTTCACATCCTTCGGATCGTCCTTGTAGTCGCGATCCGTGGTGCCGATCAGCGTGAAGTCCTGCTCGTAGGGGATGGCGAAGATGATGCGGTTGTCCGGGTTCTGGAAGAAATAGGCGCGGGGATCATCGAACTTCTTGCGCACGACGATATGGCTGCCCTGGACGAGGCGGACATTGTGTACCTGGTTCTTGCCGAAGGCACCGGCGAGCACCTGATCGACCCAGGGACCCGCGGCATTGACCAGCATGCGCGAACGAAACTGGCGCTTCTCGCCGCTGATCGTATTCTCCGTTTCGATCGCCCAAACCGCGCCTTCGCGGCGCGCGGAGATCACTTTCGTCCGCGGCATGATCGTTGCGCCGCGATCGGCCGCATCGCGCGCATTCAGCACCACCATGCGGGCATCGTCGACCCAGCCGTCGGAATATTCAAAAGCCTTGGTGAAGAGCGCCTTCAGCGGCTTGCCCGCGGGATCCTTCTTCATGTCCAGCGTCGCGGTCGGTGGCAGCAGCTTTCGTCCGCCAAGGTGGTCGTAGAGGAAAAGGCCGAGGCGGATCAGCCAGGCCGGGCGGATGCCACCCTTGTGATAGGGCAGGACGAAGCGCATCGGCCAGATGATATGGGGCGCCATCGCCCAGAGCACTTCGCGCTCCATCAGCGATTCGCGCACGAGACGGAATTCGTAATGTTCGAGATAGCGCAACCCGCCATGGATGAGCTTGGTGGCGCCCGACGACGTGCCGGAGGCGAAGTCGTTCATCTCGGCGAGCGCGACCTTATAGCCGCGCCCAACGGCATCGCGGGCAATGCCGCAGCCATTGATGCCGCCGCCGATAACGAAAATATCGTAGACCTGCTCGCTCACCCGCCCCTCCGCAAAGGTCAGCCATCCCCTGAAGATGGAAAATCGAAACTAATCCATCTAAAGCGAAACAGATACGAATGTCAAACGAACGTTTCTTGACGGAAAGCGCGCCGATCAAGCTGGTCTGCGAGAGGTTTCAACAAGATGCACGTCATGTTCCGCGGCGATGGAGCGCACGGATTCGATGCTGCATTCGTCCGTTACGAAGGTATGAACCTGCGATAGATGGCCGATGCGAACCGGAGCGGTTCGTTCGAATTTGGTGCTGTCGGCGACGAGAATGACGTGCCGCGCATTGGCGATGATGGCCTGCGCGACTTTCACTTCGCGAAAATCGAAATCCAGAAGCGCGCCGTCGGGGTCAATCGCGGAGGCGCCGATGACAGCGTAATCCACCTTGAACTGCTTGATGAAGTCGACGGCGGCTTCACCGACGATACCGCCATCCGAGCCGCGCACGACGCCGCCGGAAATCACGACTTCGATGGATGGGAAAATACGTAACTTATTGGCAACGTTGATATTATTGGTGATGACCATCAGTTCGTGGTGGCCAAGGAGTGCCTCGCCGACGGCTTCCGTCGTTGTGCCGATATTAATGAAAAGCGAGCTGTTGTTGGGGATCAGGCTTGCTGCGGCGCGGCCGATCGCCTGTTTTTCGGGCGCGGCGATGGAGCGTCTCGCCTCATATTTCACGTTCTCGGTTCCGCCGGGAAAGATCGCGCCGCCATGCACGCGCGATAGCACGCGGCCGTCGCAGAGGTCGTTCAGGTCCTTGCGAATGGTCTGCGGCGTGACCGAGAAGCGCATCGCCAGCTCTTCCACCAGCACGCGGCCCTCCGCCTTGGCGATTTCGAGGATCTCTGTCTGACGCCCGGACAGGAACATGGTTTTCGCTCCCTTTCTTTCGTTTTTTCGTCATCATATGATAAAGTGAAAATTCCGCAATTACCGGCGCGCGAATAGTGCGGTTTGGGAGGTCATCGTGTTTCATCCGAAGCTATTCGAAAATCGCAACGTCGTGGTCACCGGCGCCGGCCGTGGCATCGGGCTGGAGGTCGCGCGCCAGTTTCTCGATTGCGGAGCCCATGTCCTTATTCATGTTGGCCGCGATGGCAGTCGCGATTTGCCTGATTTTCTGATGGAAGCGGAAGCCGAGCGCCGCGCCTTTCTCATTGCCGGCGATTTCGCCGCCCGCAATGGCACGCGCGATTTCGTCAGCGCTGCCGGCGAGCGTTTCGACCGCATCGACGTGCTTGTCAACAATGCCGGCACCATGGTCGGGCGATTCCCAGCCGGCGAGCTTACGGACGAACAATACGAGCAGATCGTTCATCTCAATCAGACTTCCGTGATGGAGGTGACGAGAGGACTGTTGCCGCTGCTGCGGGCAGCCGGGCAGGCGGCGATCGTCAATACGGTTTCGATTTCGGCACGGACCGGCGGCAGCCCGGGATCGGCGATCTATTCCGCCTCGAAGGCCTTTGTCGCAACCTACTCGAAAGCACTGGCGCGCGAACTGGCACCTGATGGCATACGGGTCAATTGCGTCTCTCCCGGCACGATATCAACCGATTTTCATGAGCGCTATTCCTCGAGAGAGAAGCTGGAGCAGACGCGCAAATCGATCCCACTCCAGCGCCTGGGAACGCCCGAAGATTGCGCGCCCGCCTATCTCTTTCTCGCAGCGCCCCTGCTTTCCGGCTACATCACCGGGCAGGTGCTCGAGATCAATGGCGGGCAGCTTATCTGCTGATAAAACGGACCTTTTTTGGTTTTCCGTGTCTTTTTGAATCAGCTTCTGATTTGATAATATTATAAGCATACCTCTGGGGGATTTCTTACTAGAGGCTGTCATATGTCGTCGTCTCTACCGCAGGGCGGTGCAGCGGAACGTGATGTTGAGGAAATGACTGACACGGCGCGAAAGGCGAGCGCCCTGCTGAAAGCACTATCGCATGAGACCCGCCTGGCAATTCTCTTCACGCTTGCCAAGCACGAGAAAACGGTGATGGAGCTCGAGGCTCTTCTTGATCTGCCGCAGGCCGTCGTGTCGCAGCATTTGGCACGCCTTCGCCTGGACAAGCTGGTCGATACGCGCCGCGAAGGGCGACTCATCCATTATGCCGTCGCGCGGTCGGAAATCTGCGCCGTCGTTGAGTCGCTGCAGAAGGCGTTTTGTCAGACCGATCGCTGAACCCTGAGGCCGCTTTGTATGTTGCGCTCGCCATGCTGTCGGTCTAACTCTTTCGTCGCGGGAGAGCGGGATGATCGACAAGCTGGAATTCTTCATAGCATTGGCGAATCAGAAGCATTTTGGCCGCGCCGCGGAAGAATGTGGCGTGACGCAGCCCACCCTGTCTGCGGCCATCCGCCAGCTGGAGGACCAGCTTGGCGTGATGCTTGTTAGCCGCGGTTCGCGCTTTCAGGGACTGACGCCCGAGGGACAGCGCGTGCTGGAATGGGCCCGTCGCATCGTCGGCGACAGCCGCACGATGCGCGAGGAGATGCGCGCGGCGCGCAAGGGCCTTGCCGGCCATATCCGGATCGCCGCCATTCCGACGGCGCTTGCCATGGTGCAGAAAATCACTACGCCTTTCCAGGAAAGGCATCCCGATGTCACCTTCTCCATCTTGTCGCGCAATTCGCTGCAGGTTCTGAGCCTGCTGGAAAATCTTGAGATCGATGCCGGCATCACCTATCTGGAGAACGAGCCGCTCGGCCGCGTCACCA
The DNA here is from genome assembly GCF_009176305.1 of Martinezella dioscoreae. Taxonomy (GTDB): domain Bacteria; phylum Pseudomonadota; class Alphaproteobacteria; order Rhizobiales; family Rhizobiaceae; genus Rhizobium; species Rhizobium dioscoreae. Next base: position 6,918 of record NZ_BLAJ01000011.1, read on the forward strand.
GCGTGCCGCTCTATGCCGAGCGCTATCACCTGATCACCGCGGCGGGCAGCCCGTTTTCCGAGCGCAAGACCGTCACCTGGAAGGAAGTCGGCGATCTTCGGCTTTGTCTATTGACTGCTGACATGCAGAATCGCCGCATCATCAATCGGCATCTTGCCGAGGCAGGCGCAACGGCGAGGCCGACGCTGGAATCCAATTCGATGATCGTGCTGTTTTCGCATGTGCAGACCGGGCGCTGGGCGAGCATCATGCCGAAGAATATCGCTGATTCCTTCGGTTTTCCGGCGGATATTCATAAGATCCCAATCACTGAACCTGACGCCGAGCACCTTGTCGGCCTTGTCGCCACGCATCGCGAGCCCTTTACGCCGCTCGTCTCTGCCTTGCTGCATGAGGCGAGACTACTCGCGGAAGAGGACGAGAATCGATAGAAATTTTCTATCGAGCAACGAGACTGCCTTATTGATCCCCAGCCTTCTCCCTGCGACCTTAACGGCATGGCGTGTCGATCGCGCGCCAGGAGGAAATGCCGCATAGGCCTTTTCCGAAGATTCGCCTTCGATCTTCGGAGCTATGCGCGGGAGGCTGCTAATGAGCTTGAATCAGGCCGCGGGCGATGTCGCAACCCGGGCCGGCACCATCATCGATAGCATGAAATCGATGGAGGGGCCGCTTTTGCCGATCCTGCATGGGATCCAGGAAGAATTCGGTTATGTGCCGCAGGATGCGTTGCCGCTGATCGCCAAGGCACTGAACCTTTCCCGCGCTGAAGTGCACGGCGTCATGACCTTCTATCATGACTATCGCGATCATCCGGCAGGCCGCCATGTTCTGAAGCTCTGTCGCGCCGAGGCCTGTCAGTCGATGGGCGGCGATGCGCTGGCGGAGCGCGTCAAGCAGTTGCTGGGCGTCGATTTCCATCAGACCACGCTCGATGGCAGTGTCACGCTGGAACCGGTCTACTGTCTCGGGCTTTGCGCCTGCGCTCCGGCTGCGATGCTCGACGGCGAGCTGCATGGCCGGCTCGACGACGAAAGCGCCGAAGACCTTGTCAAGGAGGCGCGCCAATGACGATCACCATCTATATTCCCCGCGATGCCGCCGCCCTTTCGCTGGGTGCGGAAAAGGTGGCGCAAGCCGTCACGCAGGAGATTGCCAAGCGCGGGCTCGATGCGCGCATCGTGCGCAACGGCTCGCGCGGCATGTTCTGGCTCGAGCCCCTGGTCGAAGTCGAGATCGACGGCAAGCGCATCGGCTATGGACCGGTGAAGGCCAAGGATGTTCCCGCACTATTCGATGCCGGGCTCGCCGAAGGCGGCGAGCATCCGCTCTGTCTTGGGGAGGTCGAAAGCCTCCCATTCCTCAAGGAACAGACCCGCCTGACTTTTGCCCGCTGCGGCATCACCGACCCGCTTTCGCTTCAGGATTACGAAGCGCACGGCGGCCTGAAAGGTCTGCGCCGCGCCACCGGCATGGCTGCTGGCGATATCGTCAAGGAAGTGACCGATTCCGGCCTTCGCGGCCGCGGTGGCGCGGGTTTCCCGACCGGCATCAAGTGGAAGACGGTGCTCGATGCGCCGGGGACACGCAAATATATCGTCTGCAACGCGGACGAGGGCGATAGCGGTACCTTCGCCGACCGGATGATCATGGAAGGCGACCCCTTCGTGCTGATCGAGGGCATGGCGATTGCAGGCCTCGCGACGGGCGCGACCAAGGGCTTCGTCTATACGCGTTCGGAATATCCGCATGCGATCGCCGCGATGACGGAAGCCGTGGAAATCGCGCGCAAGGCCGGTATTCTCGGCGCATCCGTGCTCGGCTCAGGCAAAACCTTCGACATGGAAATCCGCACCGGCGCCGGCGCCTATGTCTGCGGCGAGGAAACGGCGCTCTTGAACAGCCTCGAGGGCAAGCGTGGCATCGTGCGTGCCAAGCCGCCGCTGCCGGCGCATAAGGGCCTGTTCAACTGTCCCACCGTCATCAACAATGTGATCTCGCTCGCCTCGGTCCCCGTCATCATGGACAAGGGTGCTGCCTTCTATCGCGATTTCGGCATGGGCCGGTCGCGCGGCACGATCCCGCTGCAGATCGCCGGCAACGTCAAGCATGGCGGCCTCTACGAGACGGCCTTCGGTCTTTCGCTCGGCGATATCGTCGACCGGATCGGCGGCGGCACAGCGACAGGGCGGCCGGTCAAGGCCGTGCAGGTGGGTGGTCCGCTGGGAGCCTATTTCCCGCGCGCCCTGTTCGACACACCGTTCGACTATGAAGCGTTCGCGGCCAAGGACGGTCTCATCGGCCATGCCGGCATCGTCGTCTTCGACGATACCGCCGACATGCTGAAGCAGGCGCGGTTCGCCATGGAATTCTGCGCGGTCGAAAGCTGCGGCAAGTGCACGCCCTGCCGCATCGGCTCGACGCGCGGCGTCGAGACGGCCGACAAGATCGCGCGAGGGATCGAGCCGGAGAAAAACCGGGTGCTGCTTGCCGATCTCTGCAACACCATGAAGTTCGGTTCGCTCTGCGCGCTCGGCGGCTTCACGCCCTATCCCGTCATGAGCGCGATGACCCATTTTCCGGAGGATTTTTCTCCGGCTCCCTTGATTGAAGCGGCGGAGTAAGACCCATGTCCCTCGTTCCAGAAATCGATTACGGCACGCCGGCCTCCACATCCGAAACCATGGTGACGCTCACCATCGACGGTCGCCAGATCACGGTGCCCGAGGGTACGTCGATCATGCGCGCCTCGATGGAAGCAGGCATTCAGGTGCCGAAGCTCTGCGCCACCGATATGGTCGATGCCTTCGGCTCCTGCCGCCTCTGTCTCGTCGAGATCGAAGGCCGCAACGGCACGCCGGCCTCGTGCACGACGCCTGTGGCACCCGGCCTCGTCGTTCACACGCAGACCGGCCGGCTGAAGGACATCCGCCGCGGCGTGATGGAACTCTATATCTCCGACCACCCGCTCGACTGCCTGACCTGCGCCGCCAATGGTGATTGCGAGCTACAGGACATGGCTGGCGCCGTCGGCCTGCGCGATGTGCGCTACGGCTATGAGGGCGACAACCACGTCAAGGCGCGCAACAACGGCGACATCAATCTGAAATGGATGCCGAAGGACGAGTCGAACCCCTATTTCACTTATGATCCTTCGAAGTGCATTGTCTGCTCGCGCTGCGTGCGCGCCTGCGAGGAAGTGCAGGGCACGTTTGCGCTGACGATCGAGGGCCGCGGCTTCGGCTCGCGGGTCTCGCCCGGCATGCATGAGAGTTTCATCGACAGCGAGTGCGTTTCCTGCGGCGCCTGCGTGCAGGCCTGCCCGACGGCGACACTGACCGAGAAATCTGTGATCTCGATCGGCCAGCCGGAGCATTCGGTCGTCACCACCTGCGCCTATTGCGGTGTCGGCTGCTCCTTCAAGGCGGAGATGCGCGGCGAGGAGCTGGTGCGTATGGTGCCCTGGAAGGACGGCCAGGCCAATCGCGGCCATTCCTGCGTCAAGGGCCGCTTCGCCTATGGCTATTCGACCCACAAGGATCGCATCCTTAACCCGATGATCCGCGAGAAGGTGAGCGATCCCTGGCGTGAAGTGACATGGGATGAGGCCTTTGCCCATATCGCCACCGAGTTCAAGCGGCTGCAATATCAGTATGGCCGCGATTCCATCGGCGGCATTACCTCCTCGCGCTGCACCAATGAAGAGACTTTTCTGGTGCAGAAGCTGGTGCGCGCAGGCTTCGGCAACAACAATGTCGATACCTGCGCCCGCGTCTGCCATTCTCCCACAGGCTACGGCCTCGGCCAGGCGTTCGGCACCTCCGCCGGCACGCAGAATTTCGACAGCGTCGAGCATTCCGACGTCGTCATCGTCATCGGCGCCAACCCGACGGATGGCCATCCGGTCTTCGGCTCGCGCCTGAAGAAGCGGCTGCGCCAAGGCGCCAAGCTCATCGTTATCGATCCGCGCCGCATCGATCTTGTGCGCACGCCGCATGTCGAAGCCAGCTATCATCTGCCGCTGAAGCCAGGCACTAATGTCGCCATTCTGACGGCACTGGCGCATGTGATCGTGACGGAAGGCCTGTTCGACGAGAAATTCATCCGCGAGCGCTGCGACTGGTCCGAATTCGAGGATTGGGCTGCCTTCGTTTCCGAACCGCAGCACAGCCCGGAGGAAACGGAAAAATACACCGGCGTTTCTCCGGAACTCGTACGCGGTGCTGCTCGTCTGTTTGCCAAGGGCGGCAATGGCGCGATCTATTACGGTCTCGGCGTCACCGAGCACAGCCAGGGCTCGACCACCGTCATGGCGATCGCCAACCTTGCCATGGTGACGGGCAATATCGGCCGTCCGGGCGTCGGCGTAAATCCGCTGCGCGGACAGAACAACGTGCAGGGCTCCTGCGACATGGGCTCCTTCCCGCACGAGCTGCCGGGCTATCGCCACATCTCTGACGATGCGACCCGCGATATCTTCGAAAAGCTCTGGGGTGTGAAGCTCAACAACGAGCCGGGCCTGCGTATTCCGAACATGCTCGATGCCGCCGTCGAAGGCACGTTCAAGGGCATCTACATCCAGGGTGAGGACATTCTCCAGTCCGATCCGGACACCAAGCATGTTGCGGCCGGCCTTGCTGCGATGGAATGCGTCGTCGTCCACGACCTCTTCCTGAACGAGACCGCCAACTACGCCCACGTCTTCCTGCCCGGTTCGACCTTCCTGGAAAAGGACGGCACCTTCACCAATGCCGAGCGCCGCATCAACCGCGTGCGCAAGGTCATGACCCCGCGCAACGGCTATGCCGATTGGGAAGTGACACAGAAGATGGCGCAGGCCATGGGTCTCGGCTGGAACTATACGCATCCGTCCGAAATCATGGACGAGATCGCCGCGACGACGCCGAGCTTCGCGCTCGTCTCCTACGACTATCTGGAAAAGATGGGCTCGGTGCAGTGGCCCTGCAACGAGAAGACGCCGCTCGGCTCGCCGATCATGCATGTCGATGGCTTCGTGCGCGGCAAGGGCAAGTTCATTCGCACGGAATATGTGCCGACGGACGAGCGCACCGGCCCGCGCTTCCCGCTGCTACTGACGACCGGGCGTATCCTCAGTCAGTACAATGTCGGCGCCCAGACGCGGCGTACCGAGAATGTCGTCTGGCATGCGGAGGATCGCCTGGAAATCCACCCACACGATGCCGAGCAGCGCGGCATCCGCGAGGGCGATTGGGTGCGGCTCAGCAGCCGATCCGGCGACACGACGCTTCGGGCGTTGATTACCGACCGCGTCGCGCCCGGTGTCGTCTATACGACGTTCCATCATCCGGACACGCAGGCGAACGTCATTACCACGGATTATTCCGACTGGGCGACGAACTGCCCGGAATACAAGGTGACGGCCGTGCAGGTCTCGCCCTCGAATGGTCCATCGCAGTGGCAGGTCGAGTATGATGAACAGGCCCGGCAGTCCCGGCGCATCGTTGGGAAGATGGAGGCTGCGGAGTGAGTTTGAGGATGCTTTCTCCTTCTCCCCTTGGGGAGAAGGTGCCCGCAGGGCGGATGAGGGGGTCTTTTCGCGCGGGAAGAATGGCCCTTCGCTCGCGCTCAGGACGCTCGGAGCCGTCGCTCCTCGCCCCCCTCATCCGACGCTTCGCGCCACCTTCTCCCCGAGGGGGAGAAGGGGAGACCGGATAATGACCAAATTCACGCCCACCACCCCCGTCCCCGAGACCGCCCGCCGCAACGGGTTGGTGCGGTCCGGCTCCCGAATTGTCCCCGAGGAAGTACCGATCGCTTTTTCCTATGGCGGCACCTCGCACGCGGTCATGATGGGTACGCCCGCCGATATCGAGGATTTCGCTGTCGGCTTCAGCCTCACCGAGGGCATCATCACCGATATGAGTGAGATTGCTGCGATCGAGCCGATCGAGGACGGGCAGGGGATCGACGTGCAGATCACGCTCGTCGATGATGCTGCGGATGCCCTGCGGCTGCGTCGCCGCCATATGGCGGGCCCCGTCGGCTGCGGCCTTTGCGGCATCGAATCGATCGAACAGGCAGTTCGCAAGGTGCCGGATGTCTCGAAAGTTGCTTTGAAGCTGACGCAGAGGGATATCGTCCGCGCCATCGCTCTCCTCAATGATGCCCAGCCGCTGCATCGCGAGACGCATGCCGTGCATGGCGCGGGCTTCTATATTCCGTCCGAGGGTCTGCTTGCCGTGCGCGAGGATGTCGGCCGGCACAATGCGCTCGACAAGCTATGCGGCGCGGTCATTCGGTCCGGTCATAAGGGCGCGGATGGCGTGGTCGCCGTCACCAGTCGCCTTTCCGTCGAGATGGTGCAGAAGGCGGCGATATTGGGCAGTTCCGTCCTTGTAGCGATTTCCGCGCCGACGGCGCTTGCCATCCGTACGGCCGAGGAGGCCGGCATGACGCTGGTGGCGCTGGTGCGCGGCGACGATTTCGAGATTTTCACCCATCCGCATCGCATCATCCCGGGGAGCATCGCCGATGTCGCCTGACGAAACACCTCATGGCAAGACCGAGACCAAGCTTATCTATATGGCGAATCAGATCGCCACCTTCTTCAAGACACAGCCGGCGGGCGAGGCGGTGCAGGGTGTGGCTACGCATATCAACAAATTCTGGGAGCCGCGCATGCGGAGACAGCTGTTCGCGATCATCGATCATGGCGACAGTGGGCTGAATCCTTTGGTCCTGGAGGCGGCCTCGCTGATCCACAGGCCGGCGCCGGCCGAGGAAATTAAGTCGGCTTAATACTAACACAGATGGCGCATTGGGATGGAGAGTGGAGGCTCTATCGTCGAATGCGGTTCCTTTGAGGAAGGGTGCCGGTCTTTGAAGCAAGGAGGAGTTGTTCATGACGGCTGCGGATACGAATATTTCCCGAGGGACGGCGACGGCGGGTCTGCTCGACCGTGAGCGAATTATCGCCAAGCCGGGCTTCAACCGGTGGCTGGTGCCGCCGGCGGCATTGGCGATCCATCTCTGCATCGGCATGGCCTATGGATTCAGCGTTTTCTGGCTGCCGCTCTCCAAGGCGCTCGGTACGCCGACTCCAGCCCCTGCAGAATGCGCCAGCCTCAATCTTCTGACCGCCCTGTTCACGACGAGCTGCGACTGGCGCGTAAGCGATCTCGGCTGGATCTATACGCTGTTCTTCGTGTTGCTCGGCTCCTCCGCCGCCATCTGGGGCGGGTGGCTCGAGAAAGTCGGGCCGCGCAAGGCCGGCGTAGTCGCTGCCTGCTGCTGGTGCGGCGGTATCCTAATCGCGGCCGTTGGCGTCATTTTCCATCAGCTCTGGATCATGTGGATCGGCGCCGGCGTCATCGGCGGTATTGGGCTTGGTCTCGGCTATATTTCACCCGTGTCAACGCTGATCAAATGGTTTCCGGATCGGCGCGGCATGGCGACCGGCATGGCGATCATGGGTTTCGGCGGCGGCGCGATGATCGGGGCGCCGCTTGCGAGCCTGCTGATGAACCACTTCCGCACTGATGGATCGGTGGGCGTCTGGCAGACCTTCATCGTCATGGCGGCGATCTATTTCGTCTTCATGATGGGCGGCGCCTTCGGCTATCGCCTGCCGCCGGCCGGCTGGCGTCCTGAGGGCTGGACGGCGCCTGCCGCCAAGAGCTCGATGATCACCACCAAGCATGTGCATCTCCGCGATGCCCACAAAACCCCGCAGTTCTGGCTGATCTGGGCAGTATTGTGCCTGAATGTCTCGGCCGGCATCGGCGTCATCGGCATGGCCTCGCCCATGCTGCAGGAGATTTTCGGCGGAGCCCTCATCGGCCTGCCGGATGTGAAATTCGCCGATCTCGGCAAGGATCAGATCGCCACCGTCGCTGCCATAGCCGCCGGCTTTGCCGGTCTGCTGTCGCTCTTCAACATCGGTGGGCGCTTCTTCTGGGCGTCGCTGTCCGACAAGATCGGCCGCAAGAACACCTACTATTGCTTCTTCGTCATCGGCATCGCGCTCTATGTCCTGGCTCCCTGGGCGGCCGGTATTCATAGCAAGGTGCTGTTCGTGGGCGCTCTCTGCATCATCCTATCGATGTATGGCGGCGGTTTCGCTACTGTTCCCGCTTATCTCGCCGATATCTTCGGCACGCAGTTCGTAGGTGCGATCCATGGCCGGTTGCTGACGGCATGGGCGACGGCCGGGATCATCGGGCCTGTCGTCGTCAACTATATCCGCGAGGCGCAGAAGGCGGCAGGCGTGGAAGGCGCCCAGCTTTACACCTTCACCATGTATATTCTTGCGGGCATGCTGGCTCTGGGCTTGATCGCCAATTCGCTGGTCAAGCCGCTCTCGGATAAATGGTTCATGTCGGACGAGGAGGTGGCGGCGCTGCAGGCAAAGACCGCCGCCGCCAATGCCGGCCCCACCGGCTCTTTCGGCATCGGCACGGGCGGTTTCGATGGCAAGGCGCTGATCGCCTGGGCACTCGTCGGCATTCCGCTCCTCTGGGGCGTATGGGTGACGATCAAGAGCACCTACGCATTGTTTGGCTAAACGATCCTCCGCAAGACGACGAGGCCGCCCCGAAGTTCGGGGCGGCCTCGTGCTTTTCAGCAAGTTTGGCGGTCAAGCTGCGCGCCGCATCACCATATCGCGGATCATCGAGTCGGCGAGGCGGAATTGCGCAAGCAGCATGTGCAGCGCATCCGCCTCGTTGGCGAGCCGGAGGCTTGCCGCCGTGCTTTCCTCCACCATGGCAGCGTTCTGCTGAGTGGTCTGATCCAGCGAATTGATCGCCGAGTTGATTTCCCGAAGACCGATCGTCTGTTCCTTCGAAGCCTTCACGATGGCGGCGACGTTGGTGTTGATATCGGCGACTTGAGTAACGATATGCTCCAGCGCCCTGCCTGTCTGACCGACCAGGCCGACACCATTCTTGACGTGCTGGCTTGATGTCGTGATCAGCGCCTTGATCTCCTTGGCGGCACTGGCCGAACGCTGAGCAAGCTCGCGCACTTCCTGCGCCACGACGGCGAAGCCTTTGCCCGCCTCGCCGGCACGTGCCGCTTCGACACCGGCGTTCAGCGCCAGCAGATTGGTCTGGAAAGCGATATCGTCGATGACGCCGATGATGTTGGTGATCTCGCGCGAGGATTTCTCGATCTGATCCATGGCGGCGACGGCATTGCGGACCACTGTGCCGGATTCTTCGGCGCCGCGTTTGGTTTCGGCAACGAGACGCCCTGCTTCTTCCGCACGCTGGCTGGAATCGGTGACCGTCGTGGTGATTTCCTCCAGAGCCGCCGCCGTCTCTTCCACCGATGCAGCCTGCTGTTCGGTACGCCTTGAGAAGGCTTCTGCTGAGTGGCCGAGCTCGCGCGAGCCGGCGGCAATGGCGCTAGCATTGTGGCCGACGGTGGTCAGCGTTTCGGAAAGCTTCTCGATCGTTGCGTTGAAATCGTGGCGAAGCTGCTCCATGGATGGCACGAAGGACCGCTGGAGCGTCTTCGTCAGGTCGCCTTCCGACAGGCTGCGAAGGGCGCCGGCGATTTCGTTGATGGCGCTCATGCGCGAGGTAACGTCCGTGGCGAATTTCACGACCTTGTAGACCTTGCCGTCGGCGTCGACGATGGGGTTATAGGCCGCCTGGATCCAGATTTCCTTGCCGCCCTTGCCGTAGCGGACGAATTCGTTGGCGATGAACTCGCCCTGCGCTAGGCGCTGCCAGAAGCGCTTGTATTCCTCGGTGCGGGCATAGGAAGGATCACAGAAGATGCTGTGATGCTTGCCTGTGATCTCGCCGAGCGCATAGCCCATTGCGCTGCAGAAGTTTTCGTTCGCGGTCAGAATTTCGCCGGTCGGCAGGAATTCGATGACGGCCTGCGAGCGCGAGAGCGCCTCTAGCTTGCCCGCATCGTCGATTGCCTTCTTCTTGGCTTCGGTGACATCGACAGCGAATTTTACGACCTTGATCGGCTTACCGTTGCGGAAGACAGGATTGTAGGAGGCTTGTATCCAGATCTCGCGATTGCCCTTGGCATGACGCTTGTAGGTGCCGGCATCATGTTCGCCGCGGCCGAGACGCGCCCAGAAATCTTGATAGGCAGGGGTTGTGACATAGGAGGGATCACAGAACATCCGGTGATGATTGCCGACGATTTCCTTCAGCTCATAGCCCAGCGTGCGGCAGAAATTCTCGTTTGCGGTCAGAACCTTACCTTGAATGTCGAATTCGATGATGGCCTGCGATTTGGAAACGGCGGAAAGAATGCGGCTGGCATCGGATGATAGACTGAACATTCCCATTCCCTCTTAGAAAGCTCGCCTTTGTCGGGCGTCGATTAATGGCTTCGAAGCGGGCGGCCGCGCTCGTCGGCACGCCGAAGGACGACGTTCCGCAAGGGATGGTCGGAATGTATAGATTGTATTTTCTTTCCTCGCTTCACAATCGATGATGGAGTTTCCTCCTTTAATTTTGAGTAAAAATTAGCTCATTAGAAATTATAATTTAAATAAAATATAACTAGCTAAAATTAGGAGATAATAAAAAACCGCCGCAAGAGAGCGGCGGTTTCTTAAAAAGGACTATGCGGCGAAGTTATGCGGCAAGTTCATCTGTTTCGTTTTCCTTGAACATCTTGGCGAGGTTCAGGAAGCAGATCATGCCATTCTCCGTGGCGATGATGCCTTCGCAATAGGCGCGATCGAAGGAGGCGGTCACTTCCGGCACCGGTTGCACCTGGCTGGAGGCGATCGTCAGGATGTCGGAGACGCGGTCGACCAGCATGCCGATGACCATGTTGTGGACTTCGGCGACGACAATGGCGCTGCGTTCGTTGGCGACCGTGCTCTGCATGCCGAGTTTGTAGGCAAGGTCGATGATCGGGATCACCGAACCGCGCAGGTTCATGACGCCGATGACATCGGCCGGCGCATGCGGGATCGGCGTCGAGGGTGCCCAGCCGCGTATTTCGCGGATCGTGGTGGTCTTGACGCAGAATTCCTGATCATGCAGCCGGAAGGCAATGATCTCCAGAGTATCGCCGCTGAAGCTGGTGGAATTGATCGTGGCCATGAACGTTCTTCCCATTGAACCCGTGACGCCGAATGCGGCGCGTTATTGGCACGATAGGGCAAGAAGATTGCTTAAACCTAAACCTATGCAAGCGGTTTCGATAGTATTGGCTGGCAAAGCAAGATGCTGGAAGTATGGAGGTTGTAAAGGGAGAGCGGCCACCCGCCCCCGTGGTTCGAGGGCGGTCACGCGCCGCCTCATCATGACGGCTGATCGTCTCCCTTTGCTGCCAAAGAACGTACCTCTATCAGCGAAGGGCTCACTCCACCCTCATCCTGAGCTTGTCGAAGGACGAGGGTGGTCCCAGTGAGGACTGGTTCGCTCATTGGCGAAGCGTGTTCGATTTCTCTGCCGGCCGGACAGCGCCTCAGGCCGCCCGGGTCGGTCGATCGAAGATGCGCCGGCCAAAGAGGCTTGCGGCCATTTCCACCAGCACGCGGGCGCTCTTGCCGCGATCATCGAGGAACGGGTTGAGCTCGACCAGATCGAGCGACGAGACGAGATTGCTGTCGGAGAGCATCTCCATGATGAGATGCGCTTCGCGATAGGTCGCGCCGCCCGGCACGGTGGTTCCGACGCCCGGCGCGATATCCGGATCGAGGAAATCGACATCGAAGCTGACATGCAGCAGGCCGTTGGCTTCGCTGACGGTATCGAGCACCTTGCGCATGATGGCGGCGACACCCTGCTCGTCGAGCGAACGCATGTCGAAGACGTTGACGCCGTGTTCGCGGATTTCCTCGCGCTCGCGGGGGTCGACGGAGCGGATGCCGACCTGGAAGACCTTCGTCGGGTCGACCAGCGGCCGCCCGGCCGGCAGAACACCCTCGATCTCGGCTTCGCCGCAGAAGAATGCAACGGGCATGCCGTGAATATTGCCCGAGGGGGAGGTGGCGGGCGAATTGAAATCGGAGTGGGCGTCGAGCCAGAGCACGAAGAGCGGGCGGCCGACCTCCGCCGCATGGCGGGCCATGCCGGAGACGCTGCCCATGGAGAGACTGTGGTCGCCGCCGAGGATCAGCGGGAAGCCGCCAGACGATGCGACATCATAGACCTTCGCTTCCAGCGCACGCGTGAAAGCGCCGACAATTTTCAGATTGTGAGCGTGGGGATGGTCCGGAAGATCCGCTGCCGGAACAGGATGCAGGTCGCCGCTATCCGTGACGCGATGGCCAAGTTCGGTCAGTGTGGTTTCGATGCCTGCGATGCGGAGCGCCGTCGGACCCATGCCGGCGCCGCGGCGGCCGGACCCTTCTTCCAGGGGGACGCCGATCAGGGTAACGGGAGTGGATTGCGTATTCATCGGCATTGCTCCGAGGGTTAGAGCGCTTCCGGAAGAGCCAGTAGCGGCTCTGCCCGGGACGGCATGAAAATGAGATAGACCAGTTCGGAGAATCCATGAAGAGCCGAACCGGTCTGAATTATGTTGGCGCGCATTATCGATTGTCTGGATGACAGCAAAAAGATGAAAAATTGTCCAAAATCGACTGGGTTTCGACAGATTGATCAATCCGATTGCGCAGAATGACAAGCGCATGGACGATCTTAATGCAATCTCGCCTTGTTCGACGAGATGCTTCGTGTTTCGAGGCTACAGCCCTTGGACGGACTCAGGAGCCTACGCACCTCAGCATGGGCTGATCTTCTATGCGTGGCGGCAAAACTCTCCCCGTCTCACCCTGAGGTGCTTTGACGATTGAGCGTCGGCGAAAGCGGCAAAGCCTCGAAGGGCGAGGTGGCCGCGCATTGGCCTGAGCAGAAAAGCGCGAGATCTTCTCAATATTCATGCTCGTAGACGACGCCGGCTTCCCCGGCGCCGTCGGATCCCGCCGCACCGCGCAGCTTCACGCCGCGACCGACGTTAAAATTGATGATGGCCTTGGTGTTGTTTGAAGCGCCCTGCTGCAGTTCGATATAGGTGCGCTTGTTGATATACTTGCCGGCGCCAACCTGTGCCTGGCCGTTCGCATCCGTCGAGATGTCGAGATCGTCGACGCCAAGATGGCTGCGCAGGCCTTCGAAGAGCGAGGTGGAGCGTCCGCCGGCCAGCTGGCTGGCGGCGTCGGCGAGCTGGGCGATCTGCATGGCCGATAGTTTCGACATGGATTGGCCGAAGATCAGTTGTGCCAGCACCTCGTCCTGCGGAAGGGCCGGCGATGAGGAGAAGCCGATCTGCGGGTCGGTCGCCAGCCCGGTGACGTCGACCGTAATGGTGGTGGAGCCTGCCGTCGACGTCGCCTCCATGTTGAGTGCCGGCGTCAGATCTCCGCCGAAGGTGATCTTGCTGGTATCGGTGAAGTCAAGCCGACGGCTCAAGATGGTCAGACGCCCGCGCCGCATGGTGAAACCGCCGGACACGATTGGTTCTGCTGCCGTGCCGCGCACCGTGATGTTGCCGCCGAGTTCGGCATCGATGCCGCGGCCGCGCACGAAAATCTGCGAGGGTGCCTCGAGTTGCAGATCGATACCGAGGGTGGTCGATTTGCTGCGCGGCGCCTCCGGTTTCTGATCCTTGAACTGGGCATTGACCGCAGCCGGCGCATTCTTGTGCTTGATGTTGATCTCAGACAGCGAGGCCGGCAGCTTCTGCGGCACGGTGATCGATGCCTTGTTGATCCTAAGATTGCCCGTCAGCATCGGCGCGGTCATCAGCGGTCCTTTGATGCCGAGCGTGCCGTTGACCGTCGCGGTGACGAGTGTCCCGTCGACATAGGTCGCATTGTTGAACTTCATCTGGATATCGGCAGGGAAGCCGCTATCCGGGGTAATGCCGACCGTGCCGCTGCCGGAAACGCTGCCGCCGCTCGTGAGGTTGCCGCTCAGCCGCGAGATGACCGCCTGCCTGCTGTCGAGTGTTACGGTGACGGCAAGGCCGTTGAGCGTTAGGTTTCGCCGAACATCGACCAGTTTGGCACCGTCGGTGGTAATCGAGCCGGTGATGGCGGGTGCTGCCGTCGTGCCGCCGATCTGCATGTCGATTTTCGCCGTACCCGTCATGACCAGGCCCTGGGCGGCCAGCTGGCCTGCCAAGGCATCGAACGGCAGACTACCGGCAAACCTCAGCGCCATCGCCTTGTTGCCGGCAATGGCGACGGTGCCGCCGCCATTCAACGCCAGGCCGCTCTGGCCGGTCAGGTTGGTGTTGATGGTGACGACATTATCGGCGAACTTGCCGTCGGCCTTGATGCCGAGCGCGGCGAGGCCGGCGGATTTCGTCTGGCTTGTTGCTGCTCCCGACCAGTTGGTCTGGAAGACAACGGCCGGTGAGGCGGCCTTGCCGGTGACCGCGATCGTGCCCGAGATGACGCCTTCTGCCGCAAGCGTCGGCGCAAAGACATTGGCCAGGCTCGCGGGCAGGTTGGCTATCTTCGCATTGATGTTCAGGACCTGCCCGGCGGTGCCATCAACGGTCACTGAACCGCCACCGGTCTGAAGGGTCAGGCCGTTCAGAGAGGCGATGCCGTCCTTGATGACGATCTTCGTCGGCGATGTGAGCTTCACCGGTATCGTGCGCGGCGCGCCTGCAAACGAGTCGAGGCTCACCGTCGTCTGGCCGCCAGCCGTTTCGACGCTGCCGTGTGTCGTCAGCGGCGCGTTGTCGTATGTGGATTTCAGATCGAAATCCGTGCGGCTGCCCTGCTGGGTGAAGGTTAGGTTGAGATCGGCGATGCGGTTGGCGCCGGAGGCGATCGTATCGGCGCGGATGGCGCCATTTGCGGAGAGGGCCTTGAGATCATCGACGGCAAGTGCCACGGCCGGCTTGCTAATGACGAGATCGTCGCGGCGGATGCCGCTGCCGTTTGCATTGACTTTCAGGCCGATCTTGCCGCCGGTGCTGGCGATGTCGAGCGAGCCCTTGAGGTCACCCTCGGCCTGCTGGCCGGCAAGCGCGGCCAGAAGGCTGAGATCCGGCAGGTCAAAGGTCAGCGCGCCTGTCGGCTCGAAGCTCGGCGACAGATCCAGCTTGCCTTGCAGTTTGTTGGTGCCGATTTCGGCTGCCAGCGATGGGATACTGGTGCGGCCATCCTTGGAAACGGCGTCGGCGGTGATGCGGATCGGCTTGCCGTCGATTGCCCCATTTGCCTGGATATTTGCCTGCGGTGCCTTGGGATCGGCGGTACCGGTCACGCCGATATCGAGCGTATCGAGCAGCCGTCCCGCCAGCTTGACATTGACGGCCTTGACGGTCGCGTCGATGCCGAGTGCAGAGAGCGGTCCCTTGGCCTTGAGACCGATATCGGCCTGTCCTTGTGCGTTCGGGACGAGCTTGGAAAGGTCGAGTACCTTGCCGGATAGATCTGTGGTTAGCGATTGGTCGTTGAGCGCGACATTGCCATTGATTTCGGCGACATTGGATTTCACCGCAAGATTGGAGAGCGTCATCTTGGTCGGCACCGTGCCGGCGACCTGGCCTTCCAGGGAGATCGTGCCTTCGAACTTGTCCGAGACACCATCCGGCAGAACGCCGGGCAGGGCGAAAAGCTTGAAATTGCCCGTCAGCGCCTTCGACGACAGCGTATATTTGCCGTTGACGGTGCCGCCGATGCTGGCGCTTTCCAATGTCGTATTGTTGAAGCCGATCGTATCGGGCGAGAGCTGCAGCGGCGCAGTCAGCGCAATCGGCGCGCGGATGAGGCGATTGAGGTCGGGGCTCACGAAGGCCGTCTGGCCGACAACCAGGCGAAGCTGCAGCGGGCCGGACATACCGGTGAGATTGAAGGCATCGCTGCGGGCACTGAGATTAATCTGTCCGATATTGCCCTGCGGCGTGCTGGCGCTATCGAGAGCAGCTTTTGCGTCGATCTTCACCGATTGGGCCGCACCCGTCAGCGCGATGTCAACCCGCGAAATCAGGGCGCGGACCTCGCCGTTTTCCATAGGCCAGCGGAAATCGACGGGGCCGGAGGTGCCGATGAGATTGGCATTGAGGCTGTTGTTGCCGGCGGGATCGAGTGTGCCTGATGCGGCAAGCACGGCGCTGCCGGTGGCGAGATTGCCAGTCTGGATATCGATCTTGCCCTTGCCGTCGAAGGTTGCGGAGAGATCGATGGTGGTCTGGCCGGCAAAGAGCGCACGCATGGTCGGCGGCAGGAGGGAATCGACGTCGCCGCCGCCTTTGACATCGATATGATGCAGGCCGTCGTTGGAGAGGCTGTGGTGACCGCTGATGGCGACTGTCGGCTTGCCGTCGAGTGACGCCTGCAGCTTGCCGGCCCAGTTGGAGAGAGGGCCATCGCCGGAAAGATCGATATTGACGGCAGGGCCGCCCGGCAGGTGCAGCAGCCCGGCCAGCATGCCGTCGCGCGGCTCGGAGATCTGTGTCTTCAGTTTCAGCTGATTGTCGGCCGGAGCAAAGGCGATATCGGCGGAAAGCTTGGCATCCGGCACATCGTGCCTGAAGGCATTGAGTGTCAGACCCATACTGCTGTTGTTTGCCTTGACGCTGCCGTCGGCGGCGAGAACGAAGTCCTGCCCGGCAACGGCCTGTCCGATGCGAAGATCAGGCAGGGCGATGGCGCCGATATCGATGGCGATGGGCAGGGAGAAACCGCTGGAGCTTGCCGGCTGCGTTGCCTGTGCGGATGCGACCGTCGAAACCGGCAGCCGTCCGAAATCGACCACATCGGCTGCGACGCGATCGGCATGGAAGGTGCCGGTCAGCAAGGACAGGGGAGACCAGTCGATGGCAAGGTTCTGCACCTTGGCATAGCGGCCTTTCGTGTCGGACACAGTGATCGAACCGACCCTCAGATTGCCGTTCAGCAGTCCTGAGGGCGCGGCGATGGCGATGGTACGATCCGGCGTAGATGCGAGCTTTGCCACCTGATCGACGGCATAGCCGGTTGCGGAGGGTACGAGGCCGACGACGAGCACAGCCACGATCACGAGCAAAAGGATTGCCACGACCGCATAGGCGATCCAGCGCACCAATTTCCCGAGGATTCGAATCAATATGCTCATGAAAGCGACAGTAACCTCAATTTCGTAACCGTGTGCTGAAAGGCCCGCGACAACTCTGCGCTTTATCAGAAGGCCTGACCGATGCCGGCATAGATGCCATAAGATGTGCCATTGTCATATTTCTTCAACGGCACGGCGACATCGAGCCTGATCGGACCGAAGGGCGTAGCGTAGCGCAAGCCGACGCCAGCGCCAATGCGCAGATCGGACGCGTCGGGCAAGACGCTGTCTGTGACGCTACCCATATCGACGAAGGGCACGACGCCGATCGTGTCTGTGATCTTCACCCGCGCTTCGAAGGAGGCGGTCACGTAGGAGCGTCCGCCAGTTTCGTCGCCGTGGGAGTTATAGGGCGAGATTTCCTGATAGCTGTAACCGCGCACCGAGCCGCCGCCACCGGCATAGAAACGCCGGGTCGCGGGAATGTCCTCGATGCTGTTTGCGCCCAGCAACGAGCCTGCGGCAAGCTTGCCGGCGAAGACCACGTTGTTGTTGGCCCCTATGCCCCTGTAACCGGTAATCGAGCCCTCGAAGGAGCTGAAAACCGTGCCGCCCATTGCTTCATAGCTCGGTTTGGCGCTGATGGAGGCACGATAACCTTCGGTCGGATCCAGTTTGTTGTCGCGCGTGTCCCTGACGTATTCGAGCGGGATCGCGACCGTCAGGTAATTATGTTTTCCGAAAGCATCGGTGGTATCGGATTCATAGGACACCTCGCCGCCGGCAGATACCGTATCCTGATCGTTGATTTCATAGGCAAGGCTGCCGCTTGCCGTCGCAGTGTTGGCGTCGTAGGCGTCCGGATGCAGGCTCTGCATCTTGAGGCCGGCCGTGAAGGTCGCCGAAGGATAGAAAGTCGCAGGTCTGACATAGGTGATGCCGGCCGTGTAATCGAACTGGCCAACATCGGTCGTTTCGCCGATGCGGGAGATGGAGCCCTCGATGCGCAGCGAATCCGCGCGCCCCGTGAGATTGCGGTGTCCCCAATAGCCCTGCAGGCCGAAACCGTCGATGGTGGAATATTGTGCGCCGACACCGAAGAAGCGCTGCTTGCCTTCCGACACCTCGATGGTCGTCGGGATGCTGCCATCCGGCGCCAGCTTGTCGGCCTCGCGAATGGTAACGCTTGAAAAGACGCCGAGCTTTCTCAGGCGGTCCGAGGCCTTCTTCAGCTCGTCGGGCGAGTAGGGCTTGCCTTCGTTGATGCGGGCATAGCGCTTAATGAAGTCTGGATCGACCGACTTCTGGCCGGTAACGCCGACATTGCCGAAGGGAGCGACGGGGCCGCTTTCGACCTTCAGCGAGACATCCACGGTATTGGTCGAATGATCGGCAACGACCTGGCGCTCGTCCAGTCTGGCGAGTGGGTGGCCTTCGTTCTTGAAGTCGACGACCATCTTGTCGCCTGCCTTCAGAATGGTCAATGAGCCGGCATCGCCGCCCCGCACGAGGCCATAATTGGCCGGGTCCAGCCTCGCGGCGTCGCCAAGCAGGTTGATCTTGCCGAGTTTGAAGACCGGGCCGGGATCGACGCTGATGGTGACGGCAACGGGCTTGGCGCGGCTGAAGGTCGGCGTCGGCGGTAAGGCGTCGAGAGGCGTGCCGTTGACGGCAATGGTGACCACGCCGCCGTAACGGGCCTTTTCGTAAAGCGCTGCTATCAGCCGGTCGCGATCGTCGCGCGCCTTGACGACGACGCCAAGGTCGCCGGATACCGGCTTCTTTTCGTCGGAGATCAGCATTGAGCTATCGCTCAATGCTTCCTTGAGGTCCTTGTCGAGATTATCGGACTTGAAATCCACCGTGTAGCGGACGGGATCGGAAACCTGATCCGCCGTTTCGTCTTCACCCCAGAGCTTGATGCCGAAAAGTTTGAATGCAAAGGCATTTTTGGCGCACACCGGACCGAGCGCCAGCATTGCCGCAACCGCTGCCACGGTTCCTGCCCGCCGATACGCAATACTCTTTCTCGGTTCAGTTCTTTTATGCATACGCCGCTTTACGGTTACATGAGAACTTACTCAGTTTGACGTTTCCCGGGAGTTAACGCGCGGCCACCATAGAGGCAAAAGTCCCTCAGGTGTACCGTTTTGGAGTCAAAAACGGGGAAAAGATAACCTCTTGCGGGCAAAAAGTCCGCGTTTCGCGGCGAAATTCCACCTGTTCAGTCGAGCTAAAAAAAGCGGGTTGGAGCCATTCTTCGACAGCGGGACCGACATCAAAGGTCTTGCAGCCCGAATAAAAAAATCCCGGACTTGTAGCCCGGGATCTCCGAAATTCTATGAAAAACCGATCAATAGCCGCCGTAACCGCCGCCATAACCACCGCGATAGCCGCCGCGCGGGCAATCGTCGATGTAGCGACGGCCGTAGCGGTCGCGATAGTAGCACTGGCCGGGTTGTTCCTGGACGCTGCCGATGACGGCGCCGGAAACGCCACCGATTGCTGCGCCGACTGCCGCGCCGCGGACGTTGCCGGTGACCGCGCCGCCGATGATCGCGCCGGATGCTGCGCCGATGCCAGCGCCCTGTTCTGTCGGCGTGCAGCTTGCGATAGACAAGCCGACCAATGCGAGCATAAGAACTTTCTTCATTTACTCTCTCCAACGTTAGTTAAGCCGAACCCCGGCCAACGTCGTCCCAATTCTTCAGCTCCACCACGATGGGCTGTCTTTACAGTCCTGCAATGATAGAAAATATCGTGCAAAATATGATTGTCTATTGGCGGACGTCAGTTTTTTTATTGCTGAATAAAGGCGGCCTTGCGCCTGGAGAGTAAAACAGTCCTTTGCGAGCATAAAATCAGCCTCCTCTCTAAAGTAGAGGTTGATTGGATTGCGAAAAAGTCAAATGATGCTCCTTGCCTCTGGAGGAGAGGCGAGGAGGAAAATATGGCAAAAGTGACTTTGACGGTGAATGGCCGTTCGGTCAGCGGCGAGTGCGAGGATCGCACGCTGCTTGTCCATTTCATCAGGGAAAAACTCGGCCTGACCGGAACCCATGTCGGCTGCGACACCAGCCAGTGCGGCGCCTGTGTCATCCATATGGATGGCAAGTCTGTGAAGAGCTGTTCGATCCTGGCCGTTCAGGCTTCCGGCTCCAAGATCACAACCATCGAGGGTCTGGCCGCCAATGGCGAGCTGCATCCGGTTCAGGCCGCCTTCAAGGAACATCATGGTCTGCAATGCGGCTTCTGCACACCGGGCATGGTGATGACATCGGTCGATATGATCAATCGTCATGGCGGCAAGCTGGACGAAAAGACGGTGCGCAGTGAACTCGAAGGCAATATCTGTCGATGCACCGGCTATCACAACATCGTCAAGGCGGTGCTTTCAGCCAATGCCGCGATGAACGCCGCAAGCCAAGCGGCCGAATAAATTCCACCGAGACCGTCTGGCTAAACGCCCGGGCTGTGATCTTGGCGGATTGCCAGGCCCGGAACCCCAATGGAGGATGTGATGGGCGTTGAAGGCATTGGCGCGCGCGTGGCGCGCAAGGAAGACAAGCGATTTCTGACGGGCAAGGGGCGCTACACCGACGACATGGTGACGCCGGGAATGAAATATGCCTATTTCGTTCGCAGCCCGCATGCGCATGCGAAGATCAAGGGCATCGATGCATCGGCAGCACTCTCCATGCCGGGCGTGATCGGCGTGCTCGACGGCAAGCAATTGCTTGATGATGGCATCGGCAACCTGATCTGTGGCTGGATGATCCATTCTAAGGATGGATCGCCGATGAAGATGGGCGCGTGGCGGCCGCTGGCGGTCGATACCGTCCGCTATGTCGGCGATGCCGTCGCCATCGTCGTGGCCGACAGTCTTGGCGAGGCACGCGATGCGGCGGAAGCCGTGGCAGTCGACTACGAGGAACTGCCTGCCGTCGTAGAGGCGGTGGATGCGCTGAAAGCCGGCGCGCCACAGATCCATCCGGAAGCGCCCGATAATCTGATCTTCGACTGGGAACTGGGCGATGCAGCGGCGACCGACAAGGCGATTGCCGAGGCCGCGCATGTCACCGAAGTCGAGATTCATAACAACAGGCTTTCGCCGAATGCCATGGAGCCGCGCGCTACGCTCGGCATCTATGATGCGGCCGAAGACCATTATACCTGTTACACGACCAGCCAGAACCCGCATGTGGCCCGGCTCGTCATGAGCGCCTTCTATAATGTCGCGCCGGAAAACAAGCTGCGCGTCATCGCGCCCGATGTCGGCGGCGGTTTCGGCTCGAAGATCTATATCTACCCGGAGGAAATCGTCTGCCTCTGGGCATCGAAGAAGACTAGCGTGCCTGTGAAATGGACGGCCGATCGCACGGAAGCCTTCCTCACCGATGCGCATGGTCGCGATCATGTCTCCAAGGTCAAGATGGCCTTCGATGCACAGAACCGCATGACGGCTTTGAAGGTCGACACGATCGCCAATCTCGGCGCCTATATGTCGCTCTTCTCCTCGGCGGTACCGACCTATCTCTATGCGACGCTGCTGTCGGGCCAATATGATATCCCGGCAATCCATGCCAATGTCCGCACGGTCTATACCAATACCGTGCCCGTCGACGCCTATCGCGGGGCAGGGCGGCCGGAGGCGACCTATCTGCTGGAGCGCACGGTGGAAACGGCTGCGCGCGAACTCGGCGTTTCGCCGGCGGAGCTAAGAAGGATCAACTTCATCCGCTCCTTCCCCCATCAGACGCCCGTCATCATGAACTACGATGCCGGCGACTACGAAGCTTCACTCAACGCCGCCATGCAGCAGGCGGATTGGGCAGGTTTCCCTTCCCGCAAGGCAGCAGCCGCCGCCCGCGGCATGAAACGCGGCATCGGCATGAGCTGCTACATCGAGGCCTGCGGTATCGCGCCATCGCAAGCGGTAGGATCGCTCGGGGCCGGCGTCGGCCTCTGGGAATCGGCCGAAGTGCGGGTGAACGCGGTCGGAACCATCGAAGTGCTGACGGGCTCGCACAGCCACGGACAGGGGCATGAAACGACCTTCGCGCAATTGGTCGCCGATCGCCTCGGCGTGCCGATCGACAGCGTCTCCATTGTCCACGGCGATACCGACAAGGTGCAGATGGGCATGGGCACTTATGGTTCCCGCTCCGGCGCCGTCGGCATGTCCGCGGTCGTCAAGGCGCTCGACAAGGTGGAGGCGAAGGCGAAGAAGATCGCCGCGCATCTGATGGAGGCCGACGAAAGCGACATCGTCATCGAGAACGGCGAAGTGAAAGTGGCAGGCACCGACAAGGCGCTGCCATGGTTCCAGGTGGCGCTCGCCTCCTATACCGCCCACAATCTGCCCGCCGGTATGGAGCCAGGCCTGAAGGAAACCGCCTTCTACGATCCGGCGAACTTCACCTTCCCGGCCGGCTGCTACATCTGCGAGGTCGAAGTGGACCCGGAAACGGGCAAAACCGAGATCGTGCAGTTCGTCGCGGCCGACGACTTCGGCAACATCATCAATCCGATGATCGTCGAGGGACAGGTGCATGGCGGCATCGCGCAGGGTATCGGTCAGGCGCTGCTGGAAGGCGTACATTACGACGAGAGCGGCCAGCTTCTGACGGCGAGCTTCATGGACTACACCATGCCGCGCGCCGATGATCTGCCGTCCTTCCAGCTTTCGCATCAGAATACGCCATGCCCGAACAATCCCCTGGGGATCAAGGGATGTGGCGAGGCGGGTGCGATCGGCTCGCCGCCGGCGTTGATGAACGCCATCACCGATGCGATCGGCAACAACAGGCTGACCATGCCGGCAACCCCGCTCAAGGTGTGGGAAGCGGCGCGGGCGGTTGGCTGAGAGGAGGATAGGACAATGTACGCAACGAATTACCATCGCGCCTCCTCGGTCGACGAAGCCGTGAAGCTTCTGTCTGATGCCGACGAAGGCAAATATGTCTCCGGCGGCATGACGCTGATCGCCACCATGAAGCAGCGTCTGGCATCGCCGAGCGATCTCGTCGATCTCCGGCATATCCCTTCGATCAAGGGAATTCGCGTCGATGGCCGCAGGGTCACGATCGGCGCGGCGACCACCCATGCGGAGGTTGCCTCTTCGGCAGCGATCCGTGCGGTCTGCCCGGCGCTTTGCGACCTTGCCGGCATGATCGGCGATCCGCATGTCCGGCACATGGGGACGATCGGCGGCTCCATCGCCAATAATGACCCGGCGGCGGATTATCCCTCGGCAATGCTGGCGCTGAATGCCACCATCGTCACCGACCGGCGCCAGCTCGCGGCTGACGACTTCTTCCGGGGTCTGTTCGAAACGGCACTGGAAGGGGCGGAGCTCATCACCTCCATCGCCTTCGACGCACCGGAAAGGGCAGCTTACGCAAAATTCCCCAATCCGGCTTCACGCTATGCGATGACGGGTGTCTTCGTCGCCAAGGGGGCGGGGGGCGTGCGCGTTGCCATTACCGGTGCCGGTGCGGACGGCGTGTTCCGCCATACCGAACTGGAGCAGGCGCTTGCGGCGAACTTTCTGCCGGACGCGGTTACCGGCGTGACGGTGGACCCATCCGCGCTGCTGTCCGACCTGCACGCC
This sequence comes from Martinezella dioscoreae, assembly GCF_009176305.1. Classification (GTDB taxonomy): domain Bacteria; phylum Pseudomonadota; class Alphaproteobacteria; order Rhizobiales; family Rhizobiaceae; genus Rhizobium; species Rhizobium dioscoreae. Next base: position 30,498 of record NZ_BLAJ01000011.1, read on the forward strand.
ACGGCCGAATATCGCGCCAATCTGATCAAGGTTATGGCCAAGCGCGCTGTGGCTGCCGCCTAGATTCGCCATGAACAAGCCCGGAGCGGCAGGGTTTACCCTCCGCTCCGGAGAGAGTGTTTCCAGCATGGTTTCGATTGTCAATTTGACGTGAATGGTTATTCTTGTCTGGAATTGTTCAAAATTAGGGGCCATTTGCCGCAGTGGGCGCGAAAGCAATGCGGAGGGGTTGACGTGTGAACCGGCATTCTCGAAAACGGTCGCACGGTACTGGAGCATATGATGGATTTCGAAGCATTTTTTAAAGGCGAGCTGGAAGGCCTGCACAATGAGGGCCGTTATCGGGTTTTCGCAGATCTCGAACGCCGCCGTGGCAATTTCCCCCGCGCTGTCAGACATACCCCGAATGGCCCGCAGGAAGTGACTGTCTGGTGCTCCAACGACTATCTCGGCATGGGCCAGCATCCGAAAGTGATCGAGGCGATGAAGCAGGCGATCGATCACTGTGGCGCGGGTGCGGGAGGCACCCGGAATATTTCTGGCACCAACCACTACCATGTTCTGCTCGAGCAGGAACTCGCCGATCTCCACGGCAAGGAATCCGCCCTGATCTTCACCTCGGGCTACATCTCCAACTGGGCGACGCTCGGCACGCTCGGCGCGCGCATTCCCGGCCTGATCATCTTCTCGGATGCGCTCAACCATGCGTCGATGATCGAGGGCATCCGTTATGCGAAGTGCGACAAGGTCATCTGGAAGCATAACGACCTGCACGATCTCGAAGCCAAGCTGAAGGCTGCCGATCCCAAGGCGCCGAAGCTGATCGCTTTCGAATCCGTTTATTCCATGGATGGCGATATCGCGCCCATCAAGGAAATCTGCGATCTCGCCGACAAATATGGCGCGATGACCTATCTCGACGAAGTGCATGCCGTCGGCATGTACGGCCCGCGCGGCGGCGGTATTGCCGAGCGCGAGGGATTGATGGATCGTCTGACCGTCATCGAAGGCACACTCGGTAAGGCATTCGGCGTCATGGGCGGCTATATCGCCGCTTCGACCGCGCTCTGTGATTTCATCCGCTCGTTTGCGTCGGGCTTCATTTTCACGACGTCGCTGCCGCCGGCTCTGGCTGCGGGTGCCGTCGCCTCGATCCAACACCTCAAGGTCAGCCAGTTCGAACGCATGCGCCATCAGGATCGCGTGCGCAAGCTGCGCGCCCAGCTCGATGCGGCTGGCATTCCGCACATGCCGAACCCGAGCCATGTGGTTCCGGTCATGGTCGGCGATGCTGCCAAGTGCAAGTGGATTTCCGATCTGCTGCTGGACGCCGGCGTCTACGTGCAGCCGATCAACTATCCGACTGTGCCGAAGAAGACCGAGCGCCTGCGTATCACGCCGACGCCGCTGCATTCCGATGGCGATATCGAGCAGCTGGTCGGTGCGCTGCACGCGCTTTGGTCTCGCTGTGCGCTCGCAAGGGCCGTTGCGTAAGGGACCACGCCTGCCTGAAAATCAAAATGCGCTTCATTGCGGAATATCGGTGCGATGCCGATTTCCGCAATGATTGTTTGTGCCGGCGTTAGCCGCGGCTTCCCAAAGCCAGGCGGCAGGCGAGGCCGGCAAATACCGTCGCCAGTAGATATTGTGGCAGCTTCGGAAGGCGCTTGATCGCCGAGAACCGGCCGCGGATGTGGCTGCCAAGCAGGATGACGGAGCCGTTCACCAGGAAGCCGATTCCGTTGAGAATGGTGGCGAGCAAGGCCATCTGCAGGATCATCGAGCCGCTGGGATCGACGAATTGCGGGAAGAGCGCAAGCACGAACAGGGCCATTTTCGGGTTAAGAATGTTGGTTGCCAGGCCCTCGACGAAGATGCGCTTACCCGAAAGGCGCTTGAGCCCGGCTGACGGTGTGAACGCAGAACCCTGGGAGCGGAGCGTCTTGACGGCCAGATAGAGCAGGTAGGCGCAGCCTGCCCAACGCACGATCTCATAAGCGACCGGCACGGTGAGAAAGAGCCGTGACAGTCCGAAGGCTGCCGCCATGGCGTGGCAATAGGTTCCGAGCGCAATGCCGGCATAGGTGAGAAAGCCGGCGGAGCGGCCCTGGCTGACGCTGCGCGAGGCGATGAGAAGCATGTCGGGACCGGGCGTGGCGGTGAGCACCAGCGCAGCGGCGGCAAAAAGAATGATCGTGGAAAAGTCCGGCATCGTGATTCCCTTGAAAGTGAAGCCGGAATTCCTCTCTAGCATCATCGCCGGGAATGGCAACCGCCGTATATGCGGTTGCGTAACGAATGCGGAACGCTGCGATCTATTGTAAGATTATGCTTACGCAGCCTTTTCCCGCTGGGCGACGAGTGCGGCGGCGCGGCCGCGCGCTTCCTCATCGGCGGCAAAGACCGCATCCATGGTTTCGGCGCTGCCGGTTGCAATCATCTCGTCCATGACGGCTTCGGCGATATCGGCCATTTCCAGGAAGCCGATGCGGCCATCGACGAAGGCGTGGAAGGCGATTTCCTCGGCGGCGTTCATGACGGCGCCCTGCAGGCCGCCGCGCTCCAGTGCTGTGCGGGCAAGGCGCAGTGCCGGGAAGCGCACTTCGTCCGGCGCCTCGAAATCGAGCCGGGCGAGCTTGGTGAAATCCAGCCGGTCGACATTGAGCCTGCTGCGAGCGGGATAGGTCAGCGCGTAGCCGATGGCGGTGCGCATGTCGGGACAGCCGAGTTGCGCCAGAATGGAACCGTCCGTATAGCCGACCATGGAATGAATGACGGATTGCGGGTGGACAACGACTTCGATCTGGTCGGGCCGGACGTCGAACAGGTGCTTAGCCTCGATCATCTCCAGCGCCTTGTTGAACATGGAGGCGCTGCCGATCGAAATCTTTAAGCCCATCGACCAGTTGGGATGGGCACGCGCGATCGCCGGCGTGACATTGGCCATCTGCTCCCGTGTCCAGGTGCGGAAGGGGCCGCCCGATGCCGTGATGATGATGCGCTCCACCGCGTGCTGCTGATCGTCCTCCAGTGCCTGGAAAATCGCGCTGTGCTCGCTATCGACGGGGATCAGCCGGCCGCCGCCTTCGGCCACGGCGCGCACGAAGAGATCGCCGGCGGAGACGAGACATTCCTTGTTGGCAAGCGCGATATCGGCGCCGCGGCGGGCGGCTGCCAGCGTCGGCGCCAGGCCGGCCGTGCCGACGATCGCCGCCATCGCCCAGTCCGAGGGCATCGAAGCCGCCTCGATCAAGGCATTCTTGCCCGCGCCGACGGCAATGCCCGATCCAGCCAGCGCATCCTTCAGATCCCGATAGCGCTCCTCATTGGCCGTCACGGCAAAAGCGGCACCGCAGGCCTTGGCCTGCGCGGCCAGCAGGCCGATATTGTCATGTCCGGTGATGGCCGCGATATCGAAGGCCTCACGTCCGCCCAGCTGGGCAATGACGTCGAGCGTATTCTGGCCGATGGAGCCGGTCGAACCCAATATCGTCAGGCGACGACGCGCCGTGCTGCCGGTGTTCATTCAGGTATCCGCATTTGCTGCTGTTCCCCAAGGCTCTACAGGGGATTGGGCGGAGCGGCAAGTCCGGAGCCATGCAACCGCTCCCCCGGCGATACACGCGAAAAGCGACCGTGTGAATTAGTCATATTTTTTTCAATCTCCATTGAACCAAATGCAAACTGCTGCGTTTTCCGACCACTCGACTGCGGAGGTAACGAATGGTTTTCAAGGCGGCAACGTTTCACGGCATGGAGCTCTATCTGGAAAACGACCAGGCCAGGCGCTCGGCGTTGGAATCCGCGGTTGCCAATGCGCTCGCCGTTGCCGGCGGAATCGATGCTTCCGATGTCACCGTGATTGCGGCAGGCCAGGAAATCCGCCTGCACGGTTCGGTCGCGACGTATCAGGAGGTGACGCGAGCAACCGCGGTCGCGGAATCCATTCCCGGCGTGCGGCTGGTGAGGAACAGGATTGCGGTGGGGTGATATCCGCCTTTTAAGTTCGCGTTTACGCGGCGCCCGATGGGCTCACGGCAGAGTGATCGCATATGGGCGAAAGTTCCTTCTCCCCTCGGGGAGAAGGTGGCCCGAAGGGTCGGATGAGGGGGCTGACCGATTTGAATGTGGGGTTTTCGCACCCTTGGCAACACCCCCCTCATCCGCCTGTCGACACCTTCTCCCCGAGGGGAGAAGGAGGACGCGGCAACGGCGTCGTTTCATGTACGCTTGCCTTGGGGGCTCACGGGATACTCCGTTCTCGAGGCGAAACGCATGAAAAGATCGTGATCGCCGCAACCTTCGCCAGCTCGAAACGCGGACTAAGAGCGATACTGAGTGCTTGAGTATAATGGTGATCTCGACGCGATTCGAACGCGTGACCCTCAGATTAGGAATCTGATGCTCTATCCTGCTGAGCTACGAGACCACTCGGCATGATCCATACAAAAGCCAAGGCCCGAAGCCAAGCCCTTTTGCGTCGTGGAGACAATCTGTCTTGAGCGTGCGCCCCGCGCGGCTTTGAAGGCTGCGCGGGGCATTGATGGAGCCTCAGGCGTTGAGGCGGTGTTCGGCGAGGCGTACCCAGTAGGAAATGCCGTGGGCGATGGCTTCGTCGTTGAAGTCGTACGCCGGGTTGTGCAGACCGGCGCTGTCGCCGTTGCCGACGAAGATGAAGGCGCCGGGGCGGGCGAGCAGCATGTAGGAAAAATCCTCGCCGCCCATCATCGGGTCGATATTCGGGATGACATTGCCTGCACCGGCGATTTCCTCGGCCACCGCAATCGCGTGATCGGTCTCGTCGGCATGGTTGAAGGTGACAGGGTAGTTGCGATGAAACTCGATCTCGGCTTCCGCACCATGGCTTGCGGCAATGCCTGTCACGATCTGCTTGAAGCGCTGCTCGGCAAGGTCGCGCATTTCGGGATCGAGCGTGCGCACTGTGCCGGTGAAGCTCGCATCGTTGGGGATGACGTTGTGGGCATTGCCGGCGTTGAATGTCGTGACGGAGACAACAACCGATTTCAGCGGATCGGCGCTGCGCGAGGCGATGAGCTGCAAATTGGAGACGATCTGCGCGCCGATGGCGATCGGGTCGATCGTCTTGTGCGGCATGGCGGCGTGGCCGCCGACGCCTTTGATGGAGACGGTGAATTCATCCGTCGCCGCCATGATCGCGCCCTTGCGGATGGCGAAATGGCCGACGGGCAGGCCCGGCATGTTGTGCATGCCATAGACTTCGGCGATCTGGAAGCGCTCCATCATGCCGTCCTTGACCATGGCGTCGCCGCCGGCGCCACCTTCTTCGGCCGGCTGGAAGATGACGGCGATGTTGCCGTTGAAATTGCGGTTCTCGGCGAGGTATTTCGCAGCGCCCAGCAGCATGGCGGTGTGGCCGTCATGGCCGCAGGCATGCATCTTGCCGGGAGTCTGGGAGGCATAGGGCTTGCCGGTGATTTCGGTGAGGGGCAGGGCATCCATGTCGGCGCGCAAGCCGATCGTGCGCCCTTCGCCCTTGCCACGGATCAGGCCGACGACGCCGGTGCGGCCGATGCCGGTCACCACCTCGTCGACGCCGAAGGCGCGCAGTTTCTCAGCCACGAAAGCGGCCGTATTCTCGACCGCATAGAGGAGTTCGGGATGCGCATGGATATGGCGGCGCCACTCGGTCACTTCGCCCTGGAGTTCTGCGGCTCTGTTCAAGATCGGCATATGCTGATTTTCCTGCTGCTCAATATCGATTCTGGTTCAACCTGCGGGTCCTTGGCACAGCCTTGGCCAGCTTATCGTGGCCTTGGCGGCGTGCCATCGGGAAATAAAGTCGTCAATCGCCTTTGCCTTCTCCTAGCCATATAGGTTAAATAGACGAAGCTTTCGAGAAAATTCCGGACTTCTGAAGGATAGATCGTGCCGACGAAGCAGAATCGTTTGTATGCCGCCCTGCGGCTCGTTCCTATGGCCGCAGCAACATCCATGCTTTTCCTGTCGACCGCGCAAATGGCCGGAGCCAATCCGCATATTCTCGTCGATGTCAGCACCGGACGCGTTCTCGACCAGCAGGAGGCGTTTCGCCGCTGGTATCCCGCCTCGCTCACGAAGCTGATGACGACCTATGTGACCTTCCGGGCCATTCAGTCCGGTCAGATCCGGCTCGATACGCCCGTCGTCATGTCGAAGCTTGCTGCCGCACAGCCGCCGGCCAAGATGTACTTCAAGCCGGGCCAGAAGATGACGCTCGACAACGCCTTGAAGATGATGCTGGTCAAATCGGCAAACGATCTTGCCATGGCGGTCGCAGAGACGGTCGGCGGTTCGCAGCAGGGCTTCGTGGCGCGGATGAATGCGGAAGCCGCGCGCCTCGGCATGCGCGACTCGCATTTCATCAATCCGAACGGTCTGCCCGGCAAGGGACAGTATACGACGGCGCGCGATCTTGCCATTCTCAGCGTGGCGCTGCGCCGCGAGTTCCCGCAATATGCCGGCTATTTCTCGCTCGAGGGCTTCACCAACGGCGTCAAGCAGGTGCCGAACATCAACATGCTCATCGGCCGTTTCGACGGCGCCGACGGCATGAAGACCGGCTTCATCTGCGCTGCCGGCTTCAACCAGATCGCCTCGGCAACCCGCAACGGCCGCACGCTGATCTCGGTCGTTCTCGGCACCGATAGCCTGGCGGCGCGCGCCGACGATTCTGCCAATCTCCTGGAAAAGGGTTTCCAGAACCAGCTGTCCACCCGCGACACGCTGGCGACCCTCAGGCCCGATGCGCCGCTTGCAGCCGACGTCGCCGATGTCACCGCCGACATCTGCAGCACAAAGGGCGCGCAGGCGCGCAGCGAGACCCGCGATCCCTTCGGTCGCACCAAGGTACAATCACCCTATATCCACGAAATGGATCACGAGCCCAATTTCGTCTATGCCGGTCTGATCGGCGGCCAGGATATCGCGACGGCCGCCAAGAGCGACAAGGACGATGTCACGGCCAGAGGCGACAAGGCGACCAGGGACAACAAGATCGCGATCTCCGGCAGCGCGTCCAATGTGCCGGTCCCGATGCCGCGGCCCACTTTCTAATATCGGACAGGAATCATGAGTGTTTCGCAGCTAAGAGTGCCGGTTGCCATCCTGACCGGCTTCCTCGGTGCGGGTAAATCGACCCTGCTCAACCGCATCCTCAAGGATGAGGCCATGCGCGATGCGGCCGTCATCATCAACGAGTTCGGCGATGTCGGTATCGATCATCTGCTGGTGGAAAGCTCCGGCGATTCCATCATCGAGCTTTCCGATGGCTGCCTGTGCTGCACGGTGCGCGGCGAGTTGGTGGATACGCTGGCGAACCTGATGGACGCGATGCAGACCGGCCGTATCCGGCCGCTGAAGCGCGTCGTCATCGAAACGACCGGCCTTGCCGATCCTGCTCCCGTCATGCAGTCGATCATGGGCAATCCGATCATCGCCAACAATTTCGACCTCGATGGCGTCATTACCGTCGTCGATGCGGTCAACGGGCTGCAGACGCTCGACAATCACGAAGAAGCGCGCAAGCAGGTGGCGGTCGCCGACCGGCTGATCGTGTCCAAGACGGGGATTGCCGGCGCCGTGCCGGAAGCGCAGCTGGAGAGCAGGCTGAGGGCGCTCAATCCGCGCGCGCAGATCCTGAATGCCGATAGCGACGAGGCGGGACGCGCCGCCATTCTGGTCAACGGCCTCTACGACCCGGCGTCCAAGATCGCCGATGTCGGCCGCTGGCTGCAGGACGAGCTGGAGGCGGACGACGATCATCATCACCATGATGAGCACGATCACCACGACCATGATCATGACCATCATCATGGCGATCGTGGACACCACCATCACCATCATGGGCACCACCACGGCCACCGGCATCAGCACGCCCATGACGTCACGCGGCATGACAGCTCGATCCGGTCGTTCTCGATCGTCGAGACCCAGCCTATCGATCCGATGGCGCTCGAAATGTTCATCGACCTGCTGCGTTCGGCGCATGGCGAGAAGCTCCTGCGCATGAAGGCGATCGTTGCAGTGTCCGACCGGCCGGAGCGTCCTGTCGTGCTGCATGGCGTGCAGAATATCTTCCATGCGCCGGTGCGCCTGCCGGCATGGCCTGACCCCGAAGACCGCCGCACGCGCATGGTCATCATCACGAAGGATTTGCCGGAAGATTTCGTGAAGGGCCTGTTCGACGCCTTCCTCAGCAAGCCGCGCGTCGATACGCCTGATAGGGCAGCGCTGGAGGATAATCCGCTCGCCGTGCCGGGGATGCGGTTCTAGTTTCAGCCTTTGAGATTTGGCAACCCGCCTCTCCCTTCGACGGGCTCAGGGTGAGGGCCAAGCTAATCGGATATGAGATGGTCGCCACGCAACCCCTTCTCCCCTTGGGAGAGATCGTGCCGACAGGCGGATGAGGGGGATTGCTAACAGCACAAAGCCGATCGATTGGGAGCGGTCACCCCCTTATCCGACCCTTCGGGCCACCTTCTCCCCAAGGGGAGAAGGAGCTTACGGCGCTCGTCCGCCTCCATATGCGATAGCCCTTCTCCCTGAGGGGAGAAGGAATCCGTGGCACTCGCATGCCATATGCAAGCGGCCTGTTTTGAGGCGGGAGCGTAGCGACCCTCGAACCATGAGAATGGTCCCGGTCGCAGACAGTCAGCCCTTGCGAATCACGAAGCGATGGCCGCCATCCGTCTTCTCGTTCACGAGAAGCGTGTGGCCCTTCTCGTTGCAGAGATGCGGGATGTCGATGACGGCGAGCGGATCCGTGGTTTCCACGGTCAAGGTCGCGCCGCTTGCCATGCCGCGCAGACGCTTCTCCGTCTTGATCGCCGGATAGGGGCATTTCAGGCCGCGCAGATCGTAGATCTCGGTATCCGGACTATTCACTCTTGGCCCAGAACTTCCAGAAAGGCGGTTTCTTGGCCTCGGTCTGCGCGGTTTCGACAGGAGGCGCTGGCGCGTAGGCGAGCGCGTTGAGGCTGGGGTTCATGGGGTTTGCCGTCGGGATCGGCACATTTGCCGGAACATTGGCCGCAATGACGGGGCCGGCCGCGGGCTGCTGCGCAGGTGCCATCGGAGCACCTGTCGCAGGACTTGCCGTAGCCACGCGAATGCTTGCCGTCGTCGGGTTGCCCGTCGGGCTTACTGCCGTGCCACCGCGCGCGATCTGCTGGGCCGACTGGTTCGCCATCATCGATTCGAGATCGGCGACCTTCATCATCTTGCCGGCGGCAAGGGCGGTGCCTGTGGGAGCATAGGCGATATCGTGGCCCTTGCGCTGCTTGGCGACGACGGCCTTGCGCTCGGCTTCGGTCGGGTCGTACCAGGCCATGCCGTCGAACTTCTTCGAGGCAGCTGCATAGTCGGCCTGATACTGCTTGTCATAGGTCGCAAGCGCCATCTGCAGGGCAGGCGGCGTGGTCATGACGGGGCATTTGCCGCTGGCGTTGAACGGGCCGCTGGCCTGCTGGTTGAAGACGTATTTCTTCTCGCAGACCTCGACCTCGGGCGGGCGCTTGGTGACTTCGAAATTGTCGTAGCCAACCTTCAGCATCTTCCAGAATTCGATATTGGGGCTGAGGCGATGCTTCCACATGTTTTCCGCCGTCATGCGGAAGGGGAAGGCTTCGAGCTGAACGGCCTTCTGGCCGCCCTTGAAGGCGTCGCGCGCGAAGGCATAGATTTCCAGTACCTGCTGGTCGGTCATCGAATAGCAGCCGGACGACGAGCAGGCGCCGTGGATCATCAGATTGTTGCCGGTGCGGCCATTGGCTGCATCGTAGCGGTTCGGGAAGCCGGTGTTGATGGCGAGGTAATATTTCGAATTCGGGTTCAGGTTAGCCGGCGTCAGCATGTAGAAGCCTTCCGGCGCCTGCCGGTCGCCTTCCTTGACCTTCGGGCCCAGACGGCCGGACCAGGCGCAGATCTTGTAATCCGCTATGACTTCGAAACGGTTGTTCTGGTTCGCCTTCAGGATCTCCATCACGCCTTCTTCCTTGAAGATGCGGATCATGATCGGCGAGTTGCGGTCCATGCCCTTCTTGGCCATGTCGGCGAGGATATGGCTTGGAAGCGGCTGTTCGACCTTGTTCTTCACCTTCGACAGGTCAATCGACGCGGTATCCAGCGCGTCGTTGCAGCCGGCGAGGGCCAGTGCCATCAGGGAAACATAGGCAAGGTGACGAATGCGCATTCTGACTTGGTCCATAAATGCGAAGAGTGGCAGCTCGATCTGTTTCGCCACTCCCCTCGAAGCATGAAACGGAATCATAGATGGCTTATACTTGAAAATTCCTTACCAGCCTATGACGTGCCCGCAGCGCGTCGGCAAGCTTTTCTTTGCCATAAAAGCTTCGATAACGGAAATGTGGCCAAGGTTTGGCCTCATTCCCGCTTTCAGCGATCACTTTTTCCGAATGCCGCTTAGAGATTGCGACCGATGTTGAGGAATTTCTGGCGGCGGTCGCTGCGCAATTGTTCGCCCGAACGGCTGGAAAGCTCTGCAAGCGCGGTCGCAATCGTTTCGCCGGCCGAGCTTATCACCGCGTTCGGATCGCGATGCGCGCCGCCGACGGGCTCGGAGATGATGCCGTCGATCACGCCGAGGCTCTTCAGATCATCGGCCGTTATCTTCATGTTGGTTGCTGCTTCCTTGGCGCGCGTTGAATCGCGCCAGAGGATCGAGGCCGCACCTTCGGGCGAAATCACGCTGTAGATCGAGTGCTCGAGCATATAGACGCGGTTGCCGACGGCTATCGCGATGGCGCCGCCGGAACCGCCTTCGCCGATAACGATGGAGATGATCGGCACCTTCACGCCGAGACACATCTCGGTCGAGCGGGCGATCGCTTCGGCCTGACCGCGTTCTTCGGCGCCAACGCCCGGATAGGCACCGGCGGTGTCGACCAGCGTGATGACGGGCAACTGGAAGCGGTCGGCCATTTCGAGGATACGGATCGCCTTGCGATAGCCTTCCGGCCGGGCGCTGCCGAAATTGTGCTTCAGGCGGCTCTTGGTATCGTTGCCTTTTTCCTGGCCGATGAGGGCGACCGGCTGGCCGCGGAAGCGGGCAAAACCTGCCTGGATCGCGGCATCTTCGGAGAATTGGCGATCGCCGGCGAGCGGTGTGAATTCCGTAAACAGTGCACTGGCATAATCGACGAAATGCGGGCGCTGCGGGTGGCGGGCGACCTGCGTCTTCTGCCAGGCGTTGAGCTTGGAATAGATGTCGGCCATCGCCTCGCGGACGCGGATTTCAAGCCGCCCGACTTCCTCGGACGTGTCGATGCTTTCGTCTTCGCTCGCCAGTTTCTTGAGCTCGTGAATCTTGCCTTCGAGATCCGAGATGGGTTTTTCGAAGTCCAGATAATTGTGCATGAGGTGCGTTTCCGATCCTTTTGCCCGTGACGAGAGATGGCGGCTTCAGCCTGTGTGCCGGTCCTAATCCTGTTTTTTTGCCTGTTTGGCAAGGGGGTGATGCGTTTGGACCAGCTGATGAAGGCGTTCTTCCAGCACATGTGTGTAGATTTGCGTCGTCGAAATGTCCGAATGGCCGAGAAGTTCCTGCACGACGCGCAGGTCCGCGCCGTTGGCGAGAAGATGGCTCGCGAAGGCATGGCGCATCACATGCGGTGAAATCATCGAAGGCGTCAGGCCCGCCCGAATGGCAAGGTCCTTGAGATCGCGCGCAAAAACCTGACGCGGCAGATAGCCCTGCCTGGACGCGGCGGGGAAAAGCCACGGACTTTCGGTGGCAGGGTTCTTGGCGTTTGCCGCAATCTCGGCCTGCAGCCGCCCATAGCTTTTCAGCGCCGAAATGGCCGACTGCGACAGCGGTACCAGCCGCTCCTTGTTGCCTTTGCCGCGGATCATCAGGAAGCGGCCTTCCTGATCCAGCACCTTCGCCGGCAGAGAGATGAGCTCGCTTACACGCATGCCGGTGGCATAGAGCATTTCCAGGAGCACCAGCATGCGCAGGCGCTGCAGCCGGTCCGGTCCGTCGGCCGCGGCCTCCTCCTCAGCCTGGCTCAGAAGCCTCGTCACTTCGTCGACGCCCATCGTCTTCGGAAGGGCGCGGCCCTTCTTGGGAGCATCGAGGATCCCCGTCGGGTCGTCTGTGCGCAGACCTTCAGCATAGAGGAACTTATAGAATTGCCGCATGGCAGAGAGCCGGCGTGCCTGGGAGGACGGTTTGAAGCCCTGGCTCGACAGGCTGGAAAGATAGGCTCCCAGGTCGCTGGAGCTGGCTTCCGTCAGACGAACTCCTTGCCCGGATAGGAATGAATGGAGATCGTCGAGATCGCGCTCGTAGGATTGCAGCGTGTTGATGGCAGCACCCCGCTCGGCGCTCATCATTTCCAGAAAGGCTTCCAGATGCACTCGCCCCAGATCTCTCTTGCCCGCTCGTATATTTTCGGCTTGCGCGCTCATGGTTTCAGCGAGCCTGTCGTCGGAGGATTGAGGCGTTCGGGGGCAATGCGGATCGTCACATCACGTGGCTGGGGATCGACGAAGAGCACCAGAGCCCACATTGCTCCATATATCGATCCGGCGATGACCGCGCAGATGACAAGGAAGCGAAATAGGGTTGGCATTCGAAAACTCTCCTTCGCCGTTCATTGGCGCGGCGATGCGCAATAATTATGTCCTTCAAGGGTTAGCTGAAGGATATTGCAGACATGTTTACGATAGCGGCGTCTTGACGCTACCGGTGCATTTGACGATACCGTTTCCAAAGAAATTGTGAATGGGCCGATGAGTGAACAAGTCCTGACCCTTGCCGAGAGCCTTAAAGACAGGGCGCGTGCTGCGCTCGGTCAGCGCAATCTCGTCTTCGTGGGATTGATGGGAGCAGGAAAATCCTCGATCGGCCGGCCAGTCGCGCAGCAGCTCGGCCTTCCCTTCGTCGATACGGATATCGAGATTGAGCGCGTGTCGCGCATGACGATCGCCGAACTGTTTGCCGCCTATGGCGAGCAGGAGTTCCGGGCGCTGGAAACGCGTGTCATCAAGCGGCTGCTCAAGGGCGGCCCGCGTGTCGTCTCGACCGGCGGCGGCGCATTCATCAACGAAAGCACGCGCCTGCATGTCAAGCGCGGCAGCCTTTCCGTCTGGCTGAAGGCCGACCTCGACGTCTTGTGGGACCGCGTCAACAAGCGCGACACACGGCCGTTGCTGAAGACCGAGAATCCGAAACAGACCCTCGAGAACCTGATGAATGCGCGCTATCCGATCTATGCGGAAGCCGATATCACGGTTCTTTCCCGCGACGTAAGCAAGGATATCATGGTCAGGGAAGTCCTTGCCGCGATTGCCGAGGGAAAGAAAGCAGAAAGCAGAATACCATGAATGCGATCACACCGGCTTCCGCTGAGCGTCTCGTGCGCGTGCCTCTCGGCGAGCGTGCCTATGACATCCTGATCGGCCCCGGCCTGATCGCGCGTGCGGGCCAGGAGATCGCAGTCCGGCTGAAGGGGCGCAAGGCCGCCGTCATCACCGATGAAAATGTCGCGCCGCTTTACCTCGATGCTTTGGTTGCGAGCCTTGAAGCGGCCGGTATCCAGGCTTCCAGCCTCGTTTTGCCCGCTGGCGAAAAGACAAAAAGCTTCGAGCATCTGATTACCGTTTGCGATGCGGTGCTGACGGCGCGTGTGGAGCGCAACGATGCGGTGATCGCACTTGGCGGTGGCGTCATCGGTGATCTCTCCGGCTTTGCTGCCGGCATCGTGCGCCGCGGCGTTCGTTTCGTCCAGGTGCCGACATCGCTGCTGTCGCAGGTGGATTCGTCCGTTGGCGGCAAGACCGGCATCAATACCCATCATGGCAAGAACCTCGTCGGCGTCTTCCATCAGCCTGATCTCGTGCTTGCCGATACCGATGTGCTGAATACGCTGAGCGAGCGTGAATTTCGCGCCGGCTATGCCGAAGTCGCCAAATATGGCCTGATCGACAAGCCGGATTTCTTCGCCTGGCTGGAAGCCAATTGGAAGGATGTCTTCTCGGGTGGTGCCGCTCGCATCGAGGCGATTGCCACCAGCTGCCAGGCAAAGTCCGATGTCGTCGTTGCCGACGAACGCGAAAACGGCCCTCGCGCGCTGCTCAATCTCGGCCATACCTTCGGCCACGCGCTGGAAGCCGCCACTGCCTATGACAGCCGCCGGCTGGTGCATGGCGAGGGTGTTGCGATCGGCATGGTGCTGGCGCATGAATTTTCCGCGCGCCTCAATCTGGCAAGCCCGGATGATGCCAAGCGTGTCGAGGCGCATTTGAAGGCCGTGGGCCTGCCAACGCGGATGGGCGATATTCCGGGCGAGCTGCCGCCGGCCGAAGCGCTAATGGATGCGATCGCGCAGGACAAGAAGGTCAAGAGCGGCAAGCTCACCTTCATCCTCACGCGTGGCATCGGTCAGTCCTTCGTTGCGGACGATGTACCGTCTTCCGAAGTCCTGAGTTTCCTGAAGGAAAAACATCCCTGATGACCGTCGAGGGCACGCTGGCTGTTTTGTGGGAATATTGGCCCGAGATTATATCGATCGTGGCCCTGGTGCTGCTTTCCGCCTTCTTTGCCGGCTCGGAGACGGCGCTGACGGCGGCTTCGCGCAGCCGTATTCATACATTGGAAGCCAACGGCGACAGGCGTGCCGGCATCGTGCGGCTCTTGATAGAACGTCGCGACCGATTGATCGGCGCGCTGCTGATCGGCAACAATCTCGCCAATATTCTGTCGTCCTCGCTTGCGACCAGCGTGTTCCTGGGTCTGTTCGGCAATTCCGGCGTGGCGATCGCTACCGCCGCCATGACCGTCATTCTCGTCATTTTCGCGGAGGTTCTGCCGAAGAGCTGGGCCATTGCGACGCCGGACCGCTTCGCGCTGAATGTCGCCAGTGCGATACGCCTCTTCGTTATCGTCGTTGGGCCTGTGTCGAGCGTCGTCAATGCCATCGTGCGCCAGATCCTGGGCATTTTCGGCGTCAATCTCTCCCGGGAAGTGTCGATGCTGTCGGCGCATGAGGAGTTGCGCGGCGCCGTGGACCTGCTTCACCGCGAGGGTTCCGTGGTCAAGGCCGACCGCGACCGTCTGGGTGGCGTTCTCGATCTCGGCGAGCTGGAACTGTCTGATATCATGGTTCACCGTACGGCAATGCGCGCCATCAATGCCGATGATCCGCCAGAAGTGGTCGTGCGTGCGATCCTCGACAGCCCTTATACGCGCATGCCGCTCTGGCGCGGCACGATCGACAACATCATCGGCGTCGTGCATGCCAAGGACTTGCTGCGGGCGCTCGCGGAACGTAATGTCGAGCCGGAAAATCTCGATATCGTCAAGATCGCGCAAAAGCCCTGGTTCGTGCCCGACAGCACCAATCTCGAGGACCAGCTCAACGCCTTCCTGCGTCGCAAGCAGCATTTCGCCGTCGTCGTCGACGAATATGGCGAGGTGCAGGGCATCGTCACGCTGGAGGATATTCTGGAAGAGATCGTTGGCGACATCGCCGATGAGCACGATCTGGATATCCAGGGCGTGCGGCAGGAGGCCGACGGCTCGATCGTTGTTGACGGAGTCGTGCCGATTCGCGATCTGAACCGCGCGCTCGACTGGGATTTGCCCGACGAAGAGGCGACGACGATTGCCGGCCTCGTCATCCACGAATCGATGACCATCCCTGAAGAGCGGCAGGCCTTCACGTTCTACGGCAAGCGTTTCATCGTCATGAAGCGCGAAAAGAACCGCATCACCAAGCTGCGCATCCGTCCCGCGGAGTCGGAAGAGGCGAAGCCGGCTTAAGGCGTCCCCAGCGCCCTACCAGCGCACCGTCTCTCCCGGAGCTGCCGGCTCTACCGCCAGCGCGTGCAGCCCCGCCTCCAGTTCCGGCTTCAATAACTCGTTGATCGCCCTGTGGCGCGCGAGGCGCGGCATGCCGGAAAACTTGGCGGACACGATGCGAACTCTTATATGAGTTTCGCCCGTCCCGGTCATGTCGGGCTGATGACCCGCATGCAGGTGGCTCTCGTTGATGACGGCAAGGCGCTCGGGCGCGAAGGCATCGGTGAGCTTCCGCTCAATGCGGGATTGCAGTGTCGTTTCCATATTCCCGCGTCGACCTCGCTTGCGAAAAAAAAGGCTCCCACAAAGCCTATAACATTCCTGTTTGTCAATTCTTGTTGTGGGGTATCCAAGGCCCCATAATTAGGACGCCATGAGACTTGATTCAAAATATTTCGATCGCATCCGCACCCGCCGCAAGCGCGCGCAGGAGCCCGAACAGGGTCCGCCGACGTGCCAGTGGGACGGCTGCGACAAGCACGGTACGCATCGCGCCCCGGTGGGGCGCAATGCTGAAGGGCAGTTCTTTTTGTTCTGCTTCGAGCACGTCAAGGAATACAATAAGGGCTACAATTATTTCTCCGGCCTCTCGGACGGGGAAATCGCGCGCTATCAGAAGGAAGCCATCACCGGCCACCGTCCGACCTGGACCGTGGGCGTGAACAAGGCTGCCAGGAACAGCCCGCTTCATTCCGATATCCGCTCGGGCGCTTATTCCCGCGTTCGCGACCCCTTCGGCTTCGTTAGGGAAGGCGACGGCCAAGGTCGCGGCCCGCGTTTTCCGCAGCAGCGCAAGCTGAAAACGCTGGAGGCGAAAGCCTTCGACACCATGGGTCTCGGCGCCAATGCCTCGGCTCCGGAAATCAAGCGCCGCTACAAGGAATTGGTGAAAATGCACCATCCCGACGCCAATGGCGGCGACCGCGGCTCGGAAGAGCGCTTCCGCGCAGTTATTCAGGCCTATCAATTATTGAAGCAGAACGGTTTTTGTTAATTCCCGTCCTTGCTCTCCGCCTTCAATCAGGTATGGTCCAAATCGGCTGAAGCTGCGGGCAACCGCGGCAGGGTGCGCATTTGGCTGGCTGCACCTCGGTCAACTTTCCGGACGCGGCGTTTCTTGTCCGGGGACTCTGTTCAAGGATGCTCGCAAGCGATCATATTATCGCGCCGAGATTTTGCTTTAGTCCCGGAGAAGTATCGCCGCTGTTCCGACCGGACGGATGCGGGCAACAAGCTGCGGCGTTTCGGATAAATCGGCTGAGTTTGATATGGCAGGGTGAGAGCCACCCGCCCTGGAGACATGATGAGCAAGATTGACCTTGATATTTCCGAGATCCCCGATACCACAGTTTCGGTCCGCGAAGTCTTCGGCATTGATTCCGACATTCGCGTGCCCGCTTACAGCCAGGGCAGTGCCTACGTGCCCGATCTCGACACGGACTATCTCTTCGACCGCGAGACCACGCTCGCCATTCTCGCCGGCTTCGCTCATAACCGCCGTGTGATGATCTCGGGCTATCACGGCACCGGCAAGTCCTCCCATATCGAGCAGGTCGCCGCGCGCCTCAACTGGCCGTGCGTGCGTATCAACCTCGACAGCCACGTCAGCCGTATCGATCTCGTCGGCAAGGATGCGATCGTCGTCAAGGATGGCCTGCAGGTCACCGAATTCAAGGACGGCATCCTGCCCTGGGCCTATCAGCACAATGTCGCGCTCGTGTTCGATGAATATGACGCCGGCCGCCCGGACGTGATGTTCGTCATCCAGCGCGTGCTGGAATCCTCGGGCCGTCTGACCCTGCTCGACCAGAGCCGCGTCATCCGTCCTCACCCGGCCTTCCGCCTGTTCGCAACCGCCAATACCATCGGTCTCGGCGACACGACCGGCCTCTATCACGGTACGCAGCAGATCAACCAAGCGCAGATGGACCGCTGGTCGATCGTGACGACGCTGAACTACCTGCCGCACAACAATGAAGTCGATATCGTACTGGCGAAGGTGAAGTCCTTCCGCAACGACAAGGGCCGCGACACCGTCTCCAAGATGGTCCGCGTTGCCGACCTGACGCGCGCTGCCTTCATGAATGGCGATCTGTCGACCGTCATGAGCCCGCGTACCGTCATCACCTGGGCCGAAAATGCGGAAATCTTCGGCGATGTCGCCTTTGCTTTCCGCGTCACCTTCCTCAACAAGTGTGATGAGCTGGAACGGCCGCTGGTTGCCGAGCACTATCAGCGCGCGTTCGGCGTCGAGCTGAAGGAAAGTGCCGCCAACATCGTGCTCGAAGCCTAAGGAAAAGCCGACACATCATGTCAGGTCGCGGAGATAATTCCAAAGCGAAGCCGGGCGCCCCGGTGGACATGGAGCCGTTGCGCCGGGCGATCACCGGCTGTGTCCGCTCGATCGCCGGCGATGCCGAGGTCGAGGTGGCCTTTGCCAATGAACGCCCGGGTATGACCGGCGAGCGCATCCGCTTGCCGGAGCTTTCGAAGCGGCCGACAGCCCATGAGCTCGCGGTGACGCGCGGCCTTGGCGATTCGATGGCCCTGCGGCTTGCCTGTCACGATGCCCGCGTGCATGCCGTCATGGCGCCGCAAGGCGCGGACGCCCGCTCGATCTTCGATGCTGTGGAGCAGGCGCGTGTCGAATCGATCGGCTCGCTGCGCATGAGCGGTGTTGCCGCCAACCTCAACTCCATGAATACGGAGAAATACGCCAAGGCGAATTTCTCCGGCATCGAACGGCGCGAGGATGCGCCGATCGGTGAAGCCATGGCGATGATCGTGCGCGAGAAGCTGACCGGCCAGAAGCCGCCGGAAACTGCCGGCAAGGTGCTCGATCTCTGGCGCCCCTTCATCGAGGAAAAGACCGGCGGTCAACTCGACAATCTGCTGTCTGCCATCAACGACCAGCAGAGCTTCGCCCGTGTCGTCCGCAACATGCTGACGGCTATGGAAATGGCCGAGGAGTATGGCGACGAGCAGTCGGAACCCGATAGCGACGACCAGCAGAGCGAAGAGGACAAGCCGAGCGGCGAGGATCAGAACGACGACGACGTCAAGGAAGACGAAGGCGCCGACGCCGCCCCAGCCGAAGATAGCGAAGCTTCCGACGAGCAGATGGAAGACGGTGCGACCGAAGACGGCGGCGAGATCTCCGACGACGATATGAGCGAAGAGGGCGAGGAAGATTCGGAAACGCCGGGCGAAACCCGTCGCCCGAACACGCCTTTCGCCGACTTCAACGAGAAGGTCGACTATCACGTCTATACGGAGGAGTTCGACGAAACCACGACGGCGCAGGAATTGTGCGACGTGGCCGAACTCGAGCGCCTGCGTGCCTTCCTCGACAAGCAGCTTGCCCATCTGCAGGGCGCCGTGGGCCGGCTCGCCAACCGCCTGCAGCGCCGCCTGATGGCGCAGCAGAACCGCTCCTGGGACTTCGATCTGGAAGAGGGCTATCTCGATCCGGCACGCCTGCCGCGGCTGATCATCGATCCGATGCAGGCGCTGTCCTTCAAGATGGAGCGCGATACGCAGTTCCGCGACACGGTGGTGACGCTGCTGATCGACAATTCCGGCTCGATGCGCGGTCGTCCGATCACGGTTGCCGCCTCCTGTGCCGATATTCTGGCCCGCACGCTCGAGCGCTGCGGTGTGAAGGTCGAGATTCTCGGCTTTACCACCAAGGCGTGGAAGGGCGGCCAAGCGCGTGAAAAGTGGCTGGCCAGCGGCAAGCCGCAAACCCCGGGCCGGTTGAACGACCTGCGCCACATCATCTACAAGTCCGCGGACGAGCCCTATCGACGGTCTCGCAGCAACCTCGGGCTGATGATGCGCGAAGGCCTGCTCAAGGAAAACATCGACGGCGAAGCGCTGATCTGGGCGCATAACCGCCTGCTCGGACGCCGTGAACAACGCCGCATCCTGATGATGATCTCGGATGGTGCGCCGGTCGATGATTCCACGCTGTCGGTCAACCCGGGCAATTATCTGGAACGGCATCTGCGCGCCGTCATCGACCAGATCGAGACGCGCTCGCCGGTGGAATTGCTTGCCATCGGTATTGGCCATGATGTCACGCGCTACTATCGCCGCGCCGTCACCATCGTCGATGCCGACGAACTGGCCGGCGCCATGACAGAACAGCTTGCCTCGCTTTTCGAGGATCAGACGAGCATGCCGCGCTCGCGCATGCGCCGCGCCAGCTGAGCCCGCTGTGGCGTTTATCGGCATCGGCCTTATGGCCGGTGTCGTTTTCGGACGAGATCGCCGGTTCGCGACGCTGGCCGGTTGCCGCGAAATCCGTGTGTTTCATTGCGATGGTCGCGGGTCTGCTTTCGGGCTGCGGTTCCGGAAATGACGCCGACGAGCGTGGCAAGGCGGCAATTCAGGCCCAGGTCATTTCCACCTTCAAACGAGGCTCGGATCAAACGCGCTTCGGCGCGCTGGAATTTCTCGGCGGTCTTGAGTTCAGCTCGGACAATGCGTTTCTCGGCGCTGTTTCGGCCATTCGTTTTCGTGACGATCAACGGCGGTTCATTTCGGTCCTGGATACCGGCCACTGGTTCACCGGCACCATCGAACGCGACCAGGAGGGGCGGCTGAAGGGGATCAGCGATGCGCGGATTGCGCCTATGATCGACCGCTTCGGCGAGACGGATGCGGGCGATGGGGTCATGGATGCCGAAGGCTTGGCGCTGCGCGGCAATCACGTCCTCGTCAGCTATGAACAATATCACCGCGTCGATGCCTATCCCGATCCAGGCTTTGAGATTTCGCCGCCCGATGGCAGCATGCCCGTTCCTATCCCGAGATGGGAACTGCGGTCCAATCGCAGCCTCGAGGCACTGATGATCGCGCCGCAGTCGAGCCCGCTTGCCGGCGGGGCTGTCATCGTCGCCGAAGACAGTCTGGACGATCAGGGTAATCTGTTCGCCGCCGTTCTGGACGGGCCGCTTCAGGGGCGCTTCACCGTGAGACGCCATGGCGGCTTCAATGTCAGCGACGGCGTCTTTCTGCCTGATGGTGACCTATTGCTGCTGGAGCGGCGCTTCGGGCTGATCCATGGCCTCGGCGTGCGTATCCGCCGCATCGTCGGTGCTCACATCAAGCCGGGCGCTGTCGTGGACAGCAAGGTGATTTTCGCGGCTGGCTCGGGAGATCAGATCGACAATATGGAGGGCCTGGATGTCTTCCACGCTGCCGATGGCTCCCTGCATCTTGTCATGGTCTCGGATGACAACCATTCAATTCTGCAGCGCAGCCTGATGCTGGAGTTCAAGCTGCATGATGACAATATCGTCAGCCAGAATTGAGAGCGGGCGAGCGGTCTGGTTCTCGGCCGCTGGCCATCCTTCTTTATCAGGAAATGGTGCCGCGCGTCATATTGAGTCGCGCAGCGGATCATTTGGCTGTCAGGCAGTCGGCGCCTGCGACATCGGCTTCAGCATGTTCATCAGCGCGCCATAGGGCAGCAGCATCACGAGGCCGACGGTCACCTTGACTGAGAAATCGCCGATCGCCCAGGATACCCAGCGCGGGGCCGAGGTGGAGAAAGCGCCGAGGATCGGAGCCCAATCGATCGCGAAGGGATCGTTCGGGCCGAAGAAGACGAAGAAGGGCGCGAAGGCGAAGGAGAAGAAGATCAGAGTGTCCAGCATCGAGCCGATGAGCGAACCGAACAGCGGCGCGCGCCACCAGGCCATGCGGCGCAGGCGGTTGAAGACCGAGATGTCGAGCAGCTGGCCGGCAAGATAGGCCGAACCGGAGGCGATCGCGATGCGCGGCTGGGCCGTGTAGAACGACAGCGCGACACCGACGACGAAGCCGGCAAAGACGACCTTGCGCGCGGCCTTGGGGCCGAACTGGCGGTTGGTCAGATCAGTGATGAGGAAGGCGACTGGATAGGTGAAGGCACCCCAGGTGAGGATATCCGCGAGATTGATGCCGGCGAGGCTGACCTGCAGCGGATACTGCACGAGGATGTTGGAAGCGACGACGACCAGCGTCATCAGCAGAACGTAGATAAGGGTATGACGTATCGTCAGCATTTTTTTATCCTGGGAGATGCCACCAGTTGAAAGAAACCGGACATGGAAAAGGGCTTGTCCGGATATGATCCGTACAAGCCTCTTAGCCGGTATGAAATCGCGAAATGCTAGCGCCGCTTAGGCAGCAACGGCAGCTTCAGCGGACTTCTTGACGATCTGGCGACGCAGCAGGCGAGCGCGCATGCTGAGTTCGTTTTCGCTTGCCTTCAGGAGGAAAGCGTCCAGACCACCGCGATGCTCGACCGAACGCAGCGCTGCAGCGGAAACGCGCAGGCGATAGCGCTGGCCGAGAACGTCGGAAATCAGCGTGACCTGGCAGAGGTTCGGCAGGAACCGACGCTTGGTCTTGTTGTTGGCGTGGCTAACGTTGTTGCCCACGAGGACGGCCTTGCCGGTCAATTCGCACATGCGGGACATGGTACACCTACTTTTGTTTTTCTCGGCCATCGGATAGACATACCGGGCAAAACCCGGCGCGCAATCCAACAGGCCATAATTGGAAAGTTGCGGTTCTATAGTCAGAGAGGCTGGCCCCGTCAAGCCAAACCTTGTGTTTTCCCGCAATTCCGTCAAAAAGCTGCTGTTGTCTGACGCTCGCAGCAGGCGAGCAAAGCAACTATATAACTTGCCTGATCCTCGTTGAAGGCCCTGATCATGGTTCAAATTCGGAAGTGGCTTCTTATTTCAGCGATCGTCGCGTCAATGCCGTCGATGGCACTGGCCGACGTGCTGCGGCATGAAACGCGCTATCGCGTTTCGCTGGCCGGCCTGCCGATCGCCAGGGCGGATTTCAAGACCGAGGTCACGGGCAAACAGTTCACCATTCGCGGCGATATCACCTCGGCAGGCCTTGCGGATCTCGTTACCTCGATCGATGCGAAGACCGATGTGACTGGGGTCGTCAACGACAGTAAGCTGCAGGCGACCCACTACACGCTCTTCTACAAGAGCGGGAAGAAAGAGCGCACCTATGATGTCGCCTATACCAACGGCAATGTGACGTCGAATACGATCACGCCCGAGCCGAAGCGTCCGGACACCTGGGTCCCCATCACGGAAAGCGACTTGAAGTCCGTGCTCGATCCGATATCGGGCATGATCTTCCCGATCACGCCCAGCCTGAACCTCTGCAACCAGACGCTGGCCGTCTTCGATGGCGAGATGCGCATGGATCTGAAGCTGTCGCCAAAGGGATCGCATCCTTTCTCGACCGATGGCTTCAAGGGCAAGACCATTGCCTGTGGCGTGCGCTTCACGCCGAAGAGCGGCTACAAGAGCACCCGCAAGGATTATCTTTACCTCGCCAAGAGCGACAATATGGAGATCTGGTTCGCCAAGGCGGATACGATGAATGTCTATGCCCCGGTCTACGTCCGCATCCCGACGCAATACGGAACGGTGACGATTACGGCCGTAAAATACGGCAGCTAGACCGGCTGCTGTTTCACGGAAACGCTTGACGATTCTCGCCGTTGTTTCTACGCAATTCACGAAAATTGCTGTACATTTTCGTGGAATTGCTTTGGCGGGCTGGGGACGTCCGCGGCGATAAGCTGGGGGCAGGGATGAAATTTCGCGCGACGTTGACAGGCTTTTCAGCCATTCTGATGTGGTCGTTTCTGGCGCTTTTGACCGTTGCCTCCGGCAAGATGCCACCCTTCCAGCTGCTCGCCGTCTGCTTTGCGATCGGCAGCATTCCGGGCATCATCGTTCTTCTGTTGAGGCCCGAGCGGTTGCAGCTGCTGCGCCAGCCGGCCAAGGTCTGGATCACAGGTATTGCCGGCTTGTTCGGCTACCACTTTCTCTATTTCACGGCATTGCGTCACGCGCCGGCGGTGGAGGCGGGCCTGATTGCCTATCTCTGGCCATTGCTGATCGTCGTCGGCTCCGCATTGCTGCCAGGTGAGCGGCTGCGCTGGTATCATATTGTCGGCGCACTGATGGGGCTTGCGGGCACGGTTCTGATCGTCGGCCGCAACGGCTTTCATTTCGAAGGCGCCTATGCCGTCGGCTATGGCGCGGCGTTTCTCTGTGCCTTCACCTGGTCGGGCTATTCCTTGATAACGCGCCGCTTCGAGGCCGTTTCCACAGATGTCGTCACCATCTTCTGTCTGGTCACGTCGATTCTCTCCTTTTTCTGCCACCTTGGCCTGGAGGAGACGATCTGGCCGGAGAGCATCTCCCAGTGGATCGCCGTTCTCGGCCTTGGCCTTTTTCCGGTCGGAGCCGCCTTCTATGCCTGGGATTATGGCGTCAAGAACGGCGATATCCAGATCCTCGGCGCGGCAAGCTATGCCGCACCGCTGCTCTCGACGCTGATCCTGACGTTGTTCGGTTTTGCCGAGCCGAGCTGGGGCATTGCGCTTGCTTGCCTGCTCGTGACGGGAGGTGCGGTGCTGGCCGCCCATCGCATGATCCTGCGCCGGGATGATGTCGTGCGGACGCAGGCGGAAGCGGCGGAATAGCTCCGCCGCCCTCGCTGCCGTTTATTTCTTGAAGACTTTTTCCAGGAAGGCCGCGAGCGACGGCCGCCAGACATCCATCTCATGCTGGAGGTCGGGGTATTCATGGTATTCGTGCTTGATCTTCTTGGCGTCGAGCGTCGCCTTCAAGCCGGCTACGTCCTTGCCGACGATCTGATCCTTGCTGCCGACGGTCACTGTGAAATTATGCAGCGCCTTGTTGATCTTTTCCGGTTCGTTCAGCACGGCATCGACTGTCTTGTTCGGGACGGTCGTCGTGCTGACGCCGCTGAAGGTTGCGACCCAGCCGAAGGTATCCAGATGTGAAAGGCCGGATACGAGAGCCTGATAGCCGCCCTGCGACAAGCCGGCAACGGCGCGGCCGCTCGCCTCGTTTCGCACCCGATAATGCTTCTTCATGTAGGGGATAAGGTCTTCCGTCAGCTCGCGATCGGCTGCCTCGGCATTGGCCGGATAGAAATTCGCGCGACGATCGGCGGCGGGGAAGTTTTCGGCGATCGCATTCGGCACGTCGGTTTCCGTATCCGGAATGACGACGATCATCGGCTCGATCTTCTTTTCGGCAAGGAGATTGTCGAGGATCTGCGGCGCGCGGCCCTGGAGCACCCAGGACCCCACGGTATCGCCGAAGCCGTGATAGAGGTAGAGCACCGGCAGCGGCTTGGAGGAATCGGTGTAGCCGGGCGGCGTGTAGACATACATCTGCCGTTCCGAATCGAGCGCCTTGGAATGCAGGGTCACCAGCCGCAGGTCGCCATGCGGCACGTTGCGGATATCAAGAATGCTGCCGGGCACTAGGATCAGGCTGGTATTGACCTGCCGTTGCGGCTTCGGCGCATTGGTGCCGGTGTCGATGCTGCGGAAGCCGTCGACGTTGAAGTAATATTCGTAGAGGTTCGGCTTCAGCACCTCCGTCTTCGCGCTCCATGTGCCATCGTCGCTGCGTTGCATGGCGAGGGGATCGCGCGAGCCCAAAGTGACCGAAACCGCTTTTGCCGCCGGCGCATAGAGGCGGAAGGTGATAGACCCATCCTTCTCTACCGCGGTCACGAAGTTCTTCAGTGGCTTGTCGGCCGGCGGCGAGGCCGGAGCATCAAGGGCAAAGACAGGGGCGCTCATGACGCAGCCTGCTGCGACGAGCAAAGGAAACAACAAACGCACGAAAAAACCTCCTCCGGATGAATCAATTTTCACTTTCCCCGTGTAAAGCTGACACAGCGCGTCGCTTTTTCAAGACCGTCGCTGCGCGCTGTCTGGCCGCATCCTGCGTGATGTCAATGAAAGGTAGAAAAGGGTCAGTCTGAGGCCGGCTTCCAGTCAGGTGGCGCCATCTCGAAGCTCGAAAATTCGAAGCCGGGTGCGACCGTGCAGCCGACGAGCGTGAATTGCCCGAGGCTTTCGGCCGACTGCCACCAGTTGGCCGGAATGATCGCCTGCGGGCGCTCGCCCTTTGCCAGATCCATGCCGAGAACGAGTTTTTCACTCGCCTTGCCGTCGGCCGAGCGATGCAAAGCGAGGGGGGCGCCGGCATAGTAGTGCCAGACCTCGGCGGCGTCGTGCACCCGATGCCAGTGCGAGCGCTCGCCCGCCTCCAGCAGATAGTAGATGGCGGTGGAGTGGCCTCTCGTGCCGCCGTTCTCGTCGCGAAACGTCTGCACGTACCAGCCGCCTTCCGGATGCCGCTGCATGGAAAGCGTTTCGATGATCTCTTTTGCCTGCATCAGAAATTGTCCTTGCGCTTGCGGATCTCGGCGAAGACTTCTTCGTTGCTGCGGCTTTCCATCAGCAGATGGCGGCGGATTGCCGGATCGGCGGCGCGCAGGAACGGGTTCGTTTCCTTCTCAAGCGCCAATGTCGTCGGGATGGTGAACTTACCCTCCGCTCTCAATGCCTCGATATCGGCGGCGCGCGCCTTCAGCCGCTCATTGTCGGGATCGATGGTCAGTGCGAAGCGGGCGTTGGAGAGCGTATATTCATGGCCGAAATAGACGGCTGTTTCATCCGGCAGCACGGCGAGCTTCTGCAGCGAGGCCCACATATCCGCTGCCGGCCGTTCGAACAGGCGGCCGCAGCCGAGCGCAAACAGCGTATCGGCAGCAAAGAGCAGCTTGTCGTCGGCAAAATGATAGCAGACATGGCCGGCGGTATGCCCGGGCGTTTCGATGACATTGACCGTATGGCCGGCGAACTCGAACGTATCCCCATCAGCGACGGCGCGATCGAGGCCCGGAATGGCGACGGCCTCGTTGATCGGGCCGATGATCTCGCAGCCGAACTGCTCCTTCAGCGCCAGGTTGCCCTCGACGTGATCGGTATGGTGATGCGTGGTCAGGATATGGCTGATGGTCCAGCCACGACGATCAGCGGCCTTCAGGATCGCATCTGCTTCCGGAGCGTCGATCGATGCCGTCAATCCGGTTTCGGGATCATGGACCAAGACGCCGTAATTGTCGGAACGGCAGATAAAAATCTCTAATTCCAATGGTTTCATGATCGAAATCGTCCTCATCTTTTCCGTGAGTAGAGAATGTAAGCCGTTCGGCCTTGAAGTCCAACGTTCGGCTGATAACATTTGTTTCGATGCATACCGATATTGTCGATCTCCGCCAGTTTTATCATTCCGAGCTTGGTCGCTTGGCGGAGCAGTCGATTGCCATGGCGCTTTCTTCCATCTGGGCACGTATGCCGGAGGAGCGGCTCGTCGGCCTTGGCTATGCCGTGCCCTATCTCGATCGTTTTCGTGCCGATACCGAACGCACTTTCGCCTTCATGCCGGCGGGGCAGGGCGCGGTGAACTGGCCTATGGGGTCGGCCTCGACGACAGCATTGATCTTCGATGAGGAATTGCCGCTGCCCGACAGTTCGATCGACCGCGTGCTGATGGTGCATTCTCTGGAGTTCGCTGAAAGCCCGCGCGAGACGCTGAAAGAGCTTTGGCGCGTTCTGGCGCCCGGCGGCCGGCTTGTTATTGTCGTGCCGAACCGAACCGGCGTGTGGGCGCGCATGGAGCATACGCCGTTCGGCTCCGGCCGGCCCTATTCGCGCGGCCAGCTGACGTCGCTGCTGCGCGAAACAAACTTCACGCCCGGCGCGACCGCCGAAGCGCTGTTCTTTCCGCCCTCGAAGCTGCGCACGGTGCTGCGGCTGCGCCGCGCATTCGAGCGGGTTGGCCGCACCCTGTGGCCGGCGTTTTCCGGCGTCATCATCGTCGAGGCGCAGAAACGGCTTTATCAGGGCCTGCCCGTTGCCGTTCGTGCCTCGCGCCGCGTCTTCGTGCCGGTGCTGGCACCGCGTGGCATACCGACGACGCGCGATGGCGCGTGACGCTTTCGTCGTAGCGCCGACACTCGACAAATTTGTCAATCCGCATTAATGCGACGGGGTGTCATAAACCGGAATTTTCCGGCGCTTCCCAAGGTCGATCCCATGAGCATGGAAATGAGCAAGCCCGTCCCGC
Organism: Martinezella dioscoreae; assembly: GCF_009176305.1. Taxonomy (GTDB): domain Bacteria; phylum Pseudomonadota; class Alphaproteobacteria; order Rhizobiales; family Rhizobiaceae; genus Rhizobium; species Rhizobium dioscoreae. The sequence continues at coordinate 58,332 of NZ_BLAJ01000011.1, forward strand.
GTCCCGGCATCCTCGATATCGCGGCCTATGTGCCGGGCAAGGAGCATGCGCCGGGCGTTGCGCGCGTGTTCAAGCTCTCCTCGAACGAGACGCCGCTTGGCGCCAGCCCCAAGGCCATCGAAGCCTTCCGGGGCGCTGCCGGCAATCTCGAGCGCTATCCGGACGGACAGGCCAAGGAATTGCGCCAGGCGATCGCCGATGTGCATGGGCTGAATGTGGCCAATATCCTCTGCGGCGCCGGCTCGGACGAGTTGCTTGGCCTGCTCTGCCACACCTATCTCGGCACCGGTGACGAAGGCATCATCACCGAACACGGCTTCCTGGTTTACAAGATCCAGATCATGGCCGCCGGCGCGACGCCGGTCACCGTTAAGGAGAAGGATTGCACCGTCGATGTCGACGCGATCCTCGCGGCAGTCACGGAGAAGACCAAGATGGTCTTCATCGCCAATCCCGGCAATCCGACTGGAACCTATGTGCCGGTCAGCGAGATCCGTCGCCTGCAGGCGAGCCTCCCGAAGCATGTCATTCTCGTGCTCGACGCGGCCTATGCCGAATATGTTCGCCGCAACGATTACGAAGCCGGCCTTGAGCTCGTTTCGGCGAACCAGAATGTCGTCATGACCCGTACCTTCTCCAAGGTCTATGGCCTGGCAGCCCTTCGTATCGGCTGGATGTACGGGCCTGTCGATATCATCGATGCGATCAACCGCGTGCGTGCTCCGTTCAATCTGAACAGCGCCGCCATTGCCGCCGGAGCGGCTGCCATTCGCGATCTGGCCTTTACGGAAAAGGCTGTGGCACACAACACGCTCTGGATCGAGAAGATGACGGCTGCGCTCGAAGCCCTGGGCCTCAGGGTGACGCCGTCGGTTGCGAATTTCGTCCTGATCCATTTCCCCGATAGCGACGGCAAGCGTGCGGCCGAGGCCGATGATTTCCTGACGAGCCGCGGCTATATCCTGCGCGCTGTGCGCGCCTACGGCTTCCCGAATTCGCTGCGCCTGAGCATCGGTACCGAAGAGGCCAATCTCGGCGTCATCGACGCTCTGACCGAGTTTATGGGACGCAAGGCATGAGCAACATCCAGTTCGATCGCATTGCGTTGATCGGCATCGGCCTGATCGGCTCCTCCATCGCCCACGACATCAAGCGCCTCGGTATCGCAAAGGAAGTGGTGATCTCGACACGCAGCGCCGAGACGCTGAAGCGTGCTGAGGAGCTGAAGCTCGGCGACCGCTATACGCCGTCGTCGGCCGAAGCAGTGAAAGGCGCCGATCTCGTTATCGTTTCCGTGCCTGTGGGCGCCTCCGAGAGCGTCGCCAAAGAAATCGCGGCGCATCTGAAGCCGGGCGCCATCGTCACGGATGTCGGTTCGACCAAGGCGTCGGTTATTGCGCAGATGCAGCCGCATATGCCGTCCAACGTGTATTTCATTCCGGGCCATCCGCTCGCAGGTACGGAGAAATCCGGTCCGGATGCCGGTTTTCCTGGGCTGTTCAAGGGGCGCTGGTGCATCTTCACGCCAGTTCCGGGCACGGACGAGACCGCGATCAAGACGCTGCGCACCTTCTGGGAAACCTTGGGCTCCCGTGTCGACGAGATGGATCCGGAGCATCACGACAAGGTGCTGGCGATCGTCTCGCATCTGCCGCATCTGATCGCCTATAACATTGTCGGGACCGCCGACGATCTGGAGACGGTGACCGAATCGGAAGTCATCAAATATTCCGCCTCCGGCTTCCGTGACTTCACGCGCCTCGCCGCGTCCGATCCGACCATGTGGCGCGACGTCTGCCTGCACAATCGCGATGCCATTCTGGAGATGCTGTCGCGCTTCTCCGAGGATCTGGCATCGCTGCAGCGTGCCATCCGCTGGGGCGACGGCGACAAGATCTTCGAACTTTTCACCCGCACCCGCGCCATCCGCCGTTCAATCGTCGAAGCCGGCCAGGACGTCGACGTGCCGGACTTCGGCCGTCATGCGCTGGATGTGAAGGAATAGGCATCCCTATACGACGGAGGGGCGCTTATGATCGTCAGGCGCGCGCGTTCCGAAGATTTGTCCTGGCTCCTTGAGCATGATGACGCCAGTGAAGACTGGATTGGGCGCTGCATTGCGTTCGGTGAATATTTTGTGGCCGAGCGGGATGGCAAACTCCTCGGCTTCCTGCGCTTCAGCCGCTTTTGGGGCAAGATACCCTATATGGATATGATCCGCGTGCTGCCGCTACACCGGCGCGAGGGTCTCGGAACTGCTCTGTTCCACGCCTGGGAAAGCGCCATGATCGACGAGGGCGCCAAGCATCTGATGACATCGAGCGAATGGGCGCAAGCCGAGCCACAGGCCTGGCACCGCCGCAACGGCTTCAAGCCAGCTGGCAGCATCGACCTCCGTATCGTCCAGCCGACCCCGGAGATATTCTTTGTGAAGGATATCTCCGACGCCCGCAGAGGATAGGCTTCAGATCGGCGGGATCTTTCCGAGCGGGATGAAGCCGCTGAGTGAGAGGCGACCTCGATCGGCGGTGAGATCGACGGAGACCTTATCCGCGCCATTGGCCAGCGCCTTCAGCATCTTCGTCGCCGTCTTGATGATGTTCTTGGCGGCGGGAAGCGTCGTGGTCAGGCTATCGCCCCAGGGCCCGATCTGATTGATCTCCAGCTTGAACTGCCCGGACAGAAAACCCTCATCGTCAAAGTTGAAAGGTCCGGAAAGCGTCATGATGCGGCCATCGCCGATATCGATGACGGCCTGATGCAGCATGCCTGCCGAGCCGCGAAGCCCCTCCCGGTCGCTGCCATCGAGCAGGCCGGCCTTGCCGGACAGCGTCACCTTGGCGCTGGTCGATGCGGTGGGCAATGTCTGCGGGAAGTCTTTGATGACGGCATTGGCATTTTCGACGCCGATCGCGAAATCCAGATCGCTGCCATTCTGATTGGCGTGCATCTCCGTGTGGGCAGCGGTGACATTAAGGCTCTGGCCGGTGACGGAGGAGACGATGCCGGCCTTCAGCCCTTCGATGACAGTCTGAGTCTGAGCGACGCCGCGGCCCTTGGCGATAAGGTTCGATTGCAGATCGGCCCATTCGGCCGATACGGTCAGGCCTTCCGTCGTGCGCAACTCCGCGGGGGATTTCAGGCTCCAGCTCACATGGTTGGGTTGGAAGACCGGTGCGGAGGCGCTGAGCCTGTCGAAATTGGTGGAGACGCCGCGCGTCGGGTTGTCGACCGTCACCGTGTCGCAGGTCAGGCCTATGGAGAAGGGGAAGCCGTTGAAGGCCATGTTCTCGCATTTGCCGGCAATGCCGGCGCTGTTCTGCTGGCCGAGCGCCTTCAGGACATTGGTCCTGACGAAACTGGTCGCATAGTACCAACCGCCAGTGTAAAGACCGGCTAGAACCACCACAAGCCCAAAAAGGATGAGCCACAGACGCTTGCCTCGACCGGTCGTTACGCTCTGGCTTGACGCTGCCATGTTGTTCTCCAATGGTTGGACTGAAGCTTCACAGTGATTTGGCGTTGGATATGGACGAATTTTGGGTGTTTGGCTACGGATCCCTCATGTGGAATCCGGGCTTTGGTTATGACGAGCGGGCCGAGGCCCTGATTTTTGGCTATCGTCGCTCACTCTGCGTCCGTTCCTGGGTCCATCGCGGCACGGAAGAAAACCCCGGCCTCGTCCTCGGGCTCGATCGTGGCGGCTCCTGCCGGGGCATGGCCTTCCGGGTTCCGGCCTCCGATTGGGATGAGGTGCTAACCTATCTGCGCGAGCGCGAACTCGTCACCAACGTCTATCTGGAAAAGAACTTGCCGATTCGGCTCGCCGACAGGCGGCGCGTGATCGCCGTCGCCTATGTCGTCGATCGCAATCACCGGCAATATGCCGGCTCGCTGGATGCAATCGAGGCCGCGCACGTGGTGGAAGCTGCCAATGGGCGTTCCGGCCCGAATGACGCCTATCTCTTCAATACGCTGACGCATCTGCGCGACATGGGCATCCGCGATCATTGGCTCGAACAGGTTGCCGGCGAAGTGGAGCGGATGCGAAAGGCATCCTGAACCTGTCGCCTGGCGTTGAGAGTTCGCTCAGACTGCGGCGGTAACGGGTTTTGCCTTGGCGATTTCCGCGAGACGTTGCGCCGCCGTCGGCGGAACCGGCAGGTTCGGGTTGTTGGCGATCGTTTCGACCAGCAGCTCGTCGCTTGCTCTTTCCGTCTCCTCGATCAGGCGCGCGAAAAAGGCATCCGGGTCCATGCCGGGCTCGATCGGCGGCAGGATGCGCACCTTGATATGGCCGGGATATTTGCGGAAGGTGCGGCGCGGCCAGAAAAAGCCCGGATGCATGGCAACGGCGACGACGGGGATGCCTAGGTCGCGATACATGCGGGCGATGCCGTATTTGTAGACCGGCTCGGCGCCCGGCGGCCGTCGCGTGCCCTCGGGGTAGATGATGAGCTGGCGACCCGTGGCGAGCTCTTCGCGCGTGCGCTTCAGGACATCGAACATGACCTTGCCGCGGGCGCCGCGATCCACCGGGATCATGCGCTGTTTCCCGGCATACCAGCCGAACAATGGGATCCACATCAGCTCGCGCTTCAGGATATAGACCGGATCGTCGAGATAGGGCAGCAGCGCAAATGTATCCCAGAAGGATTGATGCTTGGGCGCGAAGATGAAGCTGCCTTTGGGGATATTTTCCAAGCCCTCGATCTCGAAGGTGGTGCCGACGATCTTCTCCATCAGCCAGGTGCTGGATTTCGCCCATGCCTTGGGGATCGCATAGGCCGCCTTGCGCGGCATGAGGAAGTAAATCGGCGCCAGCACGATCATGCGAATGATCAGATTGGCATAGAAGGCCGTGTTGAACAGGATCGAACGCAGGATAATCATCGAGGCTTTTCCAATGCACCGGCTTGCACCGGCATCCAAAGGTTTGCCTACACGATTACGACGTCAATAAAAAGTCGGTGCGTGCGCGGTTTTGCGCGACAGGCCTTAGTCGTCGTCCTCGATCGGCTGACGCGAACGCAGGCCGGTCGGACGTCCAAGTCCCGTGATGTTGCGGGCGCCGGCAAGGAGCACCTTGGCATATTCCGCGATCATCGTGCGCAGCGCATTCGGGTCCGTGAACCAGTTCTTGGTCTTCAGATCGGAGTTGACGACCGGATAGGGAATGAAATCGGTCGAGGGATCGACGTATTTCAATTCTGCGAGGCTGCGGGGCATATGGTAGTTGTTCGTGACAACGAGAACGCTCTTGTAGCCCCTGGCGTGAATCCACTTTGCCGCTTCGCGGGCATTGCCGATCGTATCGAGCGCGTCATAGCCGATGTCGACGCAGCAGCTGAACAGGCTGGCGGAACTCTGCGTCAGTTTCCGGATCTGCGTTGGCGTGGTGGTCGGATGTGCGCCCGAGATCAGCAGGCGGTTGCCGGCACCGGTGCGCAGCAGCTCCACCGCCTGATCGATCCGCTGATAGCCGCCCGTCAGCACGACGATGGCATCGGCCTTGGGGTCGAGCGGCGGTTTCAAGGTGGTGATCGAATCGGCGAAATGCAGGAAGCCGCCGAAAACGATGGCTACCAGGAAGATGAAAGCGAAGCCGCCCCAGCGCAAGAGACGGCGGAACAGGCTGCGGCGCACGGGTCTATCACCGCGGGGTCGGGCCCGCAGCGACTGCAAACTCACGGACTTGCGAGTCGTCAGATCCATGCTCATGATTCGCTATTATACGCCAATTGCGGCAATGAACGGGCTGGCAAACGGTAAAAAAACATCGCTGAGGCGTCAATTCGGTACGCTATCCGTCCGCCCGGGATCGGAACGGACCAGATCGATCTCGTAAATCGTGCGCATGACGGTGAATCGCGCCGTCAGCGTCGTCAGCAGCGCGATGATGATCATGGTGGCGAGAATGCCGACATAGCCGAGCGCGCCGACGGAGAAAGTCCCGAACAATGCCGTTGCCTGATCGGTTTGCGGTGTCGCGATCGTATGGCTCTGCAGAAGGCCGGCTGTCGCGAAGAAGAGGGCGGCGAGCGCGCTGCCGGCTCCCGAGCCTTTGAGGCTGATCTTCAGGAAATGCTTCTGGAATTCATTGGCGACGAAGGTGCTTTCTGCGCCGACGAAATGCAGGACTTCGACGATATGGCGATTGCCCGACAATGCGCCGCGCGTGGCGAAGACCACCGTCAGCACCATGGCGGTGAAGACGAGCAGCAGCACGCCGGTGCCGATGAGAACGGTGGTGTGCGCCATCGACACGAGCCGATCGACCCAGGTGCGATGGTCGTCCAGGGTCGCCTGCGGGATCTGTGCCTTGAGCAGGCTGCGCATCGCTTCGAAATCGGGCGGATGCGTCTCGTCGATCGTGATGATGACGAGGCGCGGGACGGGCAGTTCCTTGATATCGAGGCCGGCACCGAGCCACGGCTCGAGCAGGCGCGCGGTCGCCGCCTCGTCGACGATCTGGCCTGATTTGGTGCCGACGAAGCTCAATGCGATGTCGCGGGCGCTCGCGAGCGACTTTTCCATGTCGAGATTGTCGTCCGGCTTGATCTGGATGGTGATCTCGCGGGAAATCTGGCTCTCCCAGCTTGCCGCCGTCGAACGCACCATGCTGACCGCACCGAGCGTCAGGCAGGCAAGAAAGGCCATGATGGCGATGACGACAATCAGCGCATTGCCCTGAATGTTGGAGGACGGCACGATCGGTCCCGTCGGGCGCACGCGCATTTCCGGGCGTTTGCGTTCTGCGGGTGCTGCAGGCGCCTGCCGTGCTTGCGGAGCTCCGGTGGTCGGGGCTGTCCTGCGGGGGCGGGGATCAGTCATAGATATCGAGATGCCCCCCCGATAGGATCATGCGCCTCGCCTCGATCTGGTCCATCAAAGCGAGATCGTGCGTGGCAATGACGACGGCGGTGCCGAGACGGTTGAGTTCCAGAAAGAGATTGAGCAGGCGGCGTGCCATCGGCGGGTCGACATTGCCCGTCGGTTCGTCGGCAAGCAGGATTTCCGGGCGGTCGATGAGGGCGCGGGCGATCGCGGCGCGCTGCTTTTCCCCACCGGAGAGAACCGGCGGCAGCACATTGATGCGCTCGCCGAGGCCTACCCATTTCAGCAGTTCCAGGACGTCGGTGCGGTAGGAGCTTTCGTCCTTGCCGCGCACGCGGAGCGGCAGGGCGACATTTTCATAGGTCGTCAAATGCTCGAGCAGCCGGAAATCCTGAAAGACGATGCCGACACGGCGGCGCAGCAGCGGCAGCTCATTGCGCGGGATCGAGGAAATCTCCCGGTCGAACATGCGGATCAGCCCGCGCGTCGGCTGCAGCGACATGAAGAGCAGCCGCAGCAGTGTCGTCTTGCCGGCGCCGGAAGGGCCGGTCAGGAACTGGAACGATTTCCTCGGTATGTCGAAGCTCAGGTCGCGGAGGATCTCCGGACCCATGCCGTAGCGCAAACCGACGTTCTCAAAATGAATCAACGGGCAGTCCAGTCTTCCGCAGGGTTCAATCAGGCGACTTGTTAACCAATGGCATTAACAGCCGGTAAATTTTTCTGGAAAGGCGCCCTATTCATGGCGATCTTTGCGAAGCATTAACCAAGAAAATTTACGACTGGGCAGGATTCGTTTCAATGCCCAGATTGGCAACGGGCGTCGAAACCATGTGGATCACCGCAACGGGAGGCCATCATGGGCGCTTTTCGCCACCGTCAACAACAGACGGGGCTTATTTATGACCTCATTCCGCCCGAACGCGGAGCGGGGTCGAGCCCGGTGCATTACGTCATGCCGAAACCCGATATTGTCGACGCCGAATTCGTGACCGTTTCCGCCGCACGCGGGCGGCCAGCATCGGGCGTCAATATGCGCTATGGCGGGCGTAACCAACCTAGACCTCAGCCAGTGGCGCGCAAGACTACACTTTCGCGCATCCTCACCGTTCTGCGGGTGACTGAGGAAGTCTTGCAGCAGGCATCGCGGCGCAGCTTCGTGGCGCTCATCATCTGCCTTGCAATCTTGATCTTCGGCCTTTCGGGCGGTTTTTTCGGTCTCTCCGGCGCATCGGCCGAGGCGACATCCGATCCGCTGCAGTTCTCGCATGTGACACTGACGCCGAGGGATGAGAACGGGCTACCCGTCTTGAGATTGAACGGCATCATCGAGAATGTCAGCGGTGCCACGCTTTCGGTTCCGCAGGTGCGCGCCGATCTTTTTGCCGGTGGTCAGCTGGTCAGAAGCATCGTCGTTGACACGCCGGTCGATCGCCTCGGACCGCATGAAAGCCGCGGATTCTCCACAAGATTACAGCATCCTGGTGGAAAAACGCCGGATGTCCTGCTTTCCTTCATGCCATAGGGGGTGTGTCCAAGCCGCTGAGTGTGCTACGGGCTACTGCTTTAGAGTGCTACAGCGACCTTGACGCGTCGTGTCGTATACGACGTGCGGCGCTGTAGAGCTTGATCGGCGGCCAGGGGCCGCGCAGCCATGGAGCATGCCAATCAATGCCTGTCGTACGCGGGAAGAATATCGAGCCGCTTTTCACTGCCGAGCAGATCGCGGAGCGCAATCATGCCCTGGCCAAGGAAATTGCCAGCGGGCCGACAAAGGACCTCCTTGTCATCGCCATCCTCAAGGGCTCCTTCATCTTCGCAGCCGATTTGCTGCGGGCGCTGCATGAGACCGGGCTTGCCCCGGAGGTCGAGTTCATCACGCTTTCGAGCTATGGCGCCGGCACGACATCGCAGGGCGTGCGCATCGTCAAGGACATCGACAGCGACGTTCGGGATCGCGACGTGCTGCTGATCGACGACATTCTGGAATCGGGCCGCACGCTGCGTTTCGCCAAGGAGCTGCTCTACGAGCGTGGCGCCCGCAACGTCACGCTGGCCGTCCTGCTCGACAAGAGCGTCAAGCGCCAGGAAGAGCTGGAAGCCGATTATGTCGGCTTCGAATGCCCCGATTATTTCGTTGTCGGCTACGGCATGGATGTCGCCTACGCCTTCCGCGAACTGCCCTTCGTCGGTGTCGTCACGGGCGACGCCGAGGCCTGATCTTAAGTTAATGCCGGCGGCTTGTCCGCCTGTCCCATTCTGCTCCGGCGATGACGAACCGTTAACCACGGAGCTTGATCGCCTGTCGGCCGTTTACCTATCGCAAACGGAATTCTGGTGATTTCGGTCGCGGAACATGACGGACCAGGAGCACGGACCATGGCAAAAATTCTGATCACGGAAGACGAAGATTCACTTCGCACCTTCGTCGCCCGCGCGCTGCGCTTGGACGGTCACGAGACCGAAGAGGCGGCCGACGGAGCGGAAGGCTTAGAAAAGCTGAAAGAGGGCGGCTACGATCTCCTGTTGTCGGATATCCGCATGCCCGTGATGGATGGCATCGAGCTTGCCCATCAGGCCCATTCAACCTGCCCGGGCATGAAGATCCTGCTGATGACCGGCTATGCCGAGCAGCGCGAGCGCGCCGACGACCTCATGGAAAAGATCGTCGACGTCGTTGCCAAGCCCTTCGCGCTGCCAGACATCCGCAAGGCTGTTGCCCGGGCCTTGGCTGCCTGACATTGGCCGTTGACCAGCGCGGGTAGGCCTCGTGCTGGCTCCATTTTCGTCATCGCAATAGGCTTAAAGCGGCCTTACTGACCCAGATTCAGCAAACGTTCCAGATAGCGCCGTTCTTCGCTGAGCGATGGATTGTTGCTCAGCCGCTCGCGAATGGCGTCGAGGATTTGGCGGGCGCGCTCTGCGTTGATGATGTCTGGCACCATGTTGTCGTTGGGGTTGTCAGAGAAACCGCCGTCATTGCGTGACCGGCCGAGCGGGTCGCGGCCGTTTTGACCGCCTTGGCCCATCTGTCCCGGCATCTGGCCTTGACCTTGCCCCTGACCTTGACCCTGCTGCATCTGGGCCATGAGCTGGTTCATCATCTCGCGAGTGCCCTTGCGCAGGGCATCCAGCGCGCGCCCCTGACCCTGAACGGCGCCTTCGCCATTGCCCTCGGCAAGCTGACCGGACGCGCCCTTCATTTCCTGCTGCGCCTTGCCGTAATTCTGGTTCGGCTTCATGCCGAGCGAGCCGAGGTCTTTCTGCAGTTCGCCGAGCTGCTTGCCGAGATCCTCCTGCTGCTGTCGCAGCTGCTTCAGCGCGTCGCGCAGCTGATCGGCCGTCATGCCATCAGTGGGGTCCTTGCCCTTCTGATCCTGCTGGTTCTGGCCTTGCTGCTGATCCTGCTGGCCCTGATTGCGCTGGCCCATATCCGGACGCATCGGGTCGTTGAGGCGGGGCATGGGCTGATCCATCAAGCCATCGCCGTCCTCGTTGGAATCGCCGCGCTGCATGCGGTCGCGCATGGCCTGATCGAGCTTGAAGGTCTGATCCATCAGCTTTTGCTGGTCGCGCATGATGCGGCCGAGCTTGTCCATCTGCTCGCGCATCTTGTCGTTGGCCTGGTTCTGCTGCTGCCCCGGCTGGGGCTTGCCGGCCTGCAGGCTGTTCATGAGCTGCTGCAGTTCGGAAAGCATCTGCTGTGCGGCCTGGCGATTGCCGGAGCGGGCGAGATTCTCGATCTGATCCATCATGCGCTGCAGGTCCTGCTGGCGCAGGATATTGGCGGAGCGCTGGTTCGGCTGGGCCGGCATGTTGCGCATGCGCTCGGCCAGCTCCTTCATATAGGCGTCCATCGCCTTGCGCAGCTCGTCGGTCAGCTTCTTGATCTCGGCGTCGGGGGCGTTGCGCTGCAGGGCGTCGGAAAGCTTCTGCTGGGCGTCGCGCAAGGCCTTTTCCGCATCGGTCAGCTGTGCGTCCTCCATGCCGAGCGCGATCTGCCAGAGATAATCGGCGGTATCCTTCAGGGATGCCTCGTTGCTCGCGAGCTTCATCCGAGTCAGGGCGGACTTGATGGCGAGATAATTGCCGAGATCGGGGATTGTCTCTTCGGGCCGTATGGTCAGCGATTTGTTGAGCTCGATCGCTTCCGGCATCTTCCGCGTGTCGAGCGCGAAGACCTGGCGTTCTTCGGCCACGGCTGCGGCAAGCGGCTGGCTGAAATTGCGTGACGGTAATACCATCTCGTAGGGAGAGCTGCGGCCGGTCTGGCCGGCACCGTCCTTGGCGACGAGGGTGATGCGGACGCGCTTGCCGGCAAGCGGATCCTGCGTCAGATCGTGGCTCGCCAGACCCTTGCCATTGCGGCGGTCGCGACGCGGAAGTTCCAGCTTGTATTCGGGCAAGCCGTATAGGGGTTTGGCAGCCGGATCGGATTCCACCGGCACGATCTCGGCATGGGCTTCCTCGACGCCGTAGTCATCCTTGACCTTGAAGCCGAGTTCCAATGCGCCGCTCGCCGTCGCGTGCGGAATGCCGTCGAAGGTGATCTCCGGCGGCTTGTCGACGACCACATTGAAGGACCAGGACTTGCCGTTGACGGTCAGCTCGCCGCCCTTTTCAAGCTTGAGAACATGGGTGCGGGCAACCATTCCGTCCGCGGCCGGAATATTGCCGGTGCCGTTCGCTGCCGGTGGTACGGCAGGAGGCGTTGCAGGCTTTGCGCCAGCGGGGCCTTGCTTGTCAGCGTCAGCGGCTTGCTCGGGAATTTCGACGCCCTTTTCGGCGCCAGCTGCCTGGAACAGCACTTTCTCATCCGTCGCAGCACCCGAAACACGCACAGTGAGTTCGGAGAATTGCGGCACGTTCAGGCTATTGCCGGCATTGTCGACATTGCCCGTCAGATAGACGGGCGCTTCGCCGGTGTAATAGGGCGGGGTAACCCAGGCATCGACACGGACATCCGGGTTGCCCGATGTCGAGCTTGATGCCGTGAAGGCATCACCGAGCGAGCCGCCACTATTGGACATGGAAAAGCTGAAGGCTGTTACCAGCAGCAAGGCCGGGACTGCGCGCAATGCGAAGCGGTCGTAGCGGGTGATATCCGGCCTCGGCAGGCCCGCATCCAAGGCGGCGATGCGTTCGGCCATACGCGTCTGGTGCTCGCGCCAGAGCGCGCGCGCAAAGGGGCTATCGAGCGCCGGCTCTTCTTCCTGCACCGTGACAGGCTGGTGGGCGAGACCGTTGCGCTCCTCCAGCAGCCGGTCCGCCTCGACGGTGTTCGGCCAGCGCAGGCGGCGCAGCGGATAGAGGGAGATGGCGAAGCCGACCGCGAAAACGGCAAGCAGCAGAAAGCGCAGGACATCCGGCGCAATGCGGAAAATGCCGAACCAGGCGACGGACAGGAAAAGAGCCAGAATGGATGCCGGCAACAGCAGCCGTGGCAGAAGCTGCTCGCTGGCGAGCACCAGCTGCGCAAAGAGACGCTTGACCGCAACCATGCGCGCCAGCGCCGGACGGGTGGCGAAAGCGCCCTTCTTAGGGTTGCTGGGGCTGGTCATCGGTCCGGTCTTCTCCCGATCTGACGTTGATGGCCAGAGCATGATGCCGAAAAGTGTAAGCGGTTTTCGGACGGCGTCATGCTCTACTTCCCTGATTCTAGAGCGGATTCAGAGTTTCGATCGATTCGATCCAAAATCATCCGCTCTAGTGGCCCGTTGGGATGGGGCGGCGTCCCACACACTCGCGCACGCGGCGCCCGGCGAGACGCCATTCAATCAAAGATAACATTCTTTGTGGCGAAGACGAGGGCAACGGGCGCAAAAGGCTGTTTTTTCACCGCACTTCGCCGAAACGTGATCGGGCAAAGCAGCTTTTGCGGTCCTGCCCGAAATTGCCGATGAAGCCGATTAACCTTCGAGCCAGGCCGGGATGGAATCCAGGCCGATCAAATCCTCGTAGGTTGTGCGCGGGCGGATGACGTGGAATTCATTGCCCTTGACCAGCACTTCGGGAACCAGAAGCCGGCTGTTGTAGGTGCCGGCCTGCACGGCGCCATAGGCACCGGCTGAGCCGACGGCCAGCAGATCACCGGGCTTCGGCAGCGCCATCTCGCGGTCGAGTGCCAGATAGTCGCCCGTCTCGCAGACCGGGCCGACGACATCGGCCTTGATGCGCTTGATATCGGCAGCACTCGTCACAACGGGGCGGATCTCGTGATAGGCTTCATAGAGCGTCGGACGGATGAGGTCGTTCATGGCGCCATCGACGATGACGAAGCTCTTGTCGCCGCCATCCTTCACATAGATGACTTCGGTCACGAGAATGCCCGCATTGCCGACGATCAGGCGACCGGGCTCGGTGACGATTCGGCAGTTGAGGCCGCGCAGCTGGTTCTTGACGATCTCGGCATAGGCATCCGGCAGGGGCGGAGGATTGTTGTCGTCGCGATAGGGGATGCCGAGGCCGCCGCCGATGTCGACGTGATGGATGTCGTGACCGTCACCACGCAGGGTCTCCACGAGATCGCGCAGCAGCTTGAAGGCGTCGTCGAACGGCTGCAGCTCGGTAATCTGGCTGCCGATATGCATGTCGATGCCGGTAGCCTTGATCCCGGGCAGGCTGGCGGCGCGTTCATAGACGGCGCGGGCGCGCTGCCAGGAAATGCCGAACTTGTTTTCCTTCTTGCCCGTCGAAATCTTCGCATGGGTGCGGGCATCGACATCGGGATTGATGCGGAAGGAAACGGGAGCGACCTTGCCGGCGCGGACGGCGCGCTGGTTCAGCACTTCCAGTTCCGGCTCGGATTCGACATTGAAGCAGTAGATGCCGGCTTCGAGCGCCACATCCATTTCCTGCGCGGTCTTGCCGACGCCGGAGAACATGATGCGGTTTGCCGGAATGCCTGCAGCCAGTGCGCGGCGCAGTTCGCCGACGGAGACGACATCGACGCCGGCGCCGAGGCGGCCGAGTGTCTTCAGCACCGCCTGGTTGGAATTGGCCTTCATGGCGTAGCAGACCATGGCGTCGACATCGCCGAAGGCTGCCGCGAAGACGCGATAGTGGCGCTCCAGCGTTGCCGTCGAATAGACGTAGAAGGGTGTGCCGACCGCCTTGGCGATCTCTGGAACCGGAACATCCTCGGCGTGGAGAATGCCGTCGCGATACTCAAAATGATTCACGGTCGTTGCCCAATCAGAGAAGCGGATCGAGGAAGAACTTCTTGTCCTCCGTACCCGGCTCCTTCGTCGGCTTGGAGACGTCGCCGCCTTTGGTCGCATGAGCACTCGGCGGATCGAGAGGGCCTTTGCGGCCGCATCCGACAACGGCAAGGCCGACGACCGAAAGCACGACGGTCAGGCGGATGATGTGCGGCATGTTGATCTGCATCGAAATCCTCTTGGGCGGCAAACGCGGAAGTCACTCTTCTTAGCGAAGTTTCCAGGTCTTGTGCACCCTGATTGTTGGTTGCGACTTTCGGCGATTTTCTCAGTTGCGAGCGCGCCAGAAGGCGATCTGTTTACGCACTTCCGAAGGCGCCGTGCCGCCAAAACTCTTGCGGCTGGCAACCGAGGCTTCGACCGTCAGGACATCGAAGATCTTGTCGGTGATATCCGGATGGATCGCTTGCAGGTCCGCAAGCGAGAGCTCAGCCAGCTCGCAGGATTTGCTTTCGGCAAGCGCCACGGCGCGGCCCGTCACGTGGTGGGCATCGCGGAAAGGCAGGCCTGCTTCGCGCACCAGCCAGTCGGCGAGATCGGTGGCGGTGGAATAGCCGGAGCCAGCGGCGGCCTTCATGCGGGCGGTGTTGATCGTCATGTCGCGCATCATGCCGGTCATGGCGGCAATGGCCAGTTCCAGGCTTTCGGCCGCATCGAAGACCTGTTCCTTGTCTTCCTGCATGTCCTTGGAATAGGCGAGCGGCAGGCCCTTCATGATCGTCAGCAGTGCCACCAGCGAGCCGTTGATGCGGCCGGTCTTGGCGCGCACCAGCTCGGCCGCATCCGGGTTCTTCTTCTGCGGCATGATGGAAGAGCCGGTGGAGAAGGCGTCGGAGAGGCGCACGAAGCCGAATTGCGGCGTCGACCAGATGACGATCTCTTCGGCAAGCCGCGACAGATGCATGCCGGCGATCGCTGCGATTGACAGGAATTCAAGGGCAAAGTCGCGGTCGGAGACGGTATCGATCGAATTGCGGGTTGGCTCGCGGAAGCCGAGCGCCTTGGCCGTCATGTGGCGGTCGATCGGGAATCCCGTGCCGGCAAGGGCAGCCGCGCCGATCGGCGATTCATCCATATGTTCGATGGCGTGGCGCACGCGCGAGCGGTCACGGCCGAACATTTCGACATAGGCCATGCAATGATGACCGAAAGTGACGGGCTGTGCCGTCTGCAGATGGGTGAAACCAGGCATGACGGTTTCGGCATGTTCCTCGGCGCGATCAAGGAAAGCTGCGATCAGATCGGTCAGCGCCTGTTCGCACTTCTGCAGCTCTTCCTTAACCCAGAGGCGAAAATCAAGCGCCACCTGATCGTTGCGCGAGCGGGCGGTGTGCAGGCGGCCGGCGGCCGGGCCGATCAAGGTCGCAAGCCGCGCCTCGACATTCATATGGATGTCTTCGAGGCGGCGCGAAAACTCGAAATTGCCGCTTTCAATCTCTGACAGGATCGTGTTCAACCCGTGAACGATCTTGTCTTTATCCTCGGTTGAAATGATGCCTTGATTGGCGAGCATGCTCGCATGCGCGATTGAGCCGCGGATATCCTGAGCAAACAGCTTCTTGTCGAAATCGATCGAGGCATTTATCTCCTCCATGATTGCCGCGGGGCCGGAAGCGAAACGCCCGCCCCACATCTGGTTGGAGGATTTGGTGTCCGTGCCGTCAGTCATGAGATGCCCACCTGGAGAATGAAATGACAGCAAAGAAGCCGTTCGGTCTGCCGTCCATGAAACTCGTTATGCTTGCTGCCGTCGCCGGGGTTATTGCCGGTGCGGCAGCGGTATACGTGAAGGAGGCGGGGTATGGCAATGGCATTGGTGAAACGGCTTCGGCCGATCAATGCGGGTCGGCCAGAGATCGCGCCGCTGCCCTGACGCCTTTCACCAAGGGCCAGGTCGCCGCCATGAGCGTGCCGCCGGCGCCGATCTCGCTTCAGGGTGTTTCCTTCAAGGGGGCAGAGGGACAGCCGCTGTCGATCGGCAGTTTCGCCGGCAAGACCGTGCTCTTGAATGTCTGGGCGACATGGTGCGTGCCGTGCCGCGAGGAAATGCCGGCACTGAACGCGCTCGAGAAGAGCGCCGGCAGCGACAAGTTCGAAGTGGTTGCCGTCAATATCGATACGGGCGACGACGAAAAGACCAAGGCCTTCCGCACAGAATATGCGATCGACAAGCTCGGCTATTACCGGGACAACACTATGGGCGTGTTCAACGTGCTGAAGAAGCAGGGCCTTGCCTTTGGTTTGCCGGTGACGCTGCTCATCGACGACAAGGGCTGCCTGCTGTCGGCCATGAACGGACCGGCGGCTTGGGATAGCGAGGATGCCAAGAACCTGGTGAAGGCTGCGGCGGGTATTTGATTTTCTCCTTCTCCCCTGGGGGAGAAGGTGCCCGGCAGGGCGGATGAGGGGGTGTGTCATAGCAAGCGCGTTGCTGGGTAAACAGTACCGTTTGCCGGTAACGCCCCCTCACCCCGCGCTGTCGCGCGACCCTCTCCCCAATGGGGCGAGGGTATCTTACCGCGTCGGAACCGGCGTTTCCCCGCGATAGTCGTAGAAGCCGCGGCCCGATTTGCGGCCGAGCCAGCCGGCTTCGACATATTTCACCAGCAGCGGGCAGGGACGATACTTGGAATCGGCGAGCCCGTCATGCAGCACCTGCATGATCGAGAGGCAGGTGTCGAGGCCGATGAAATCGGCAAGCTGCAGAGGCCCCATCGGGTGGTTCGCACCGAGCCGCATGGCGGTGTCGATGGCATCGACGGTGCCCACACCTTCATAGAGCGTGTAGATCGCCTCGTTGATCATCGGCAGCAGGATGCGGTTGACGATGAAGGCGGGGAAGTCTTCGGCGACGGTGATCGTCTTTTCCAGCGAGGAGACGTAGTCCTTGGCAGCGGAGAAAGTCGATTCTTCGGTCGCGATGCCGCGTACCAGCTCCACGAGCTTCATGACCGGAACCGGGTTCATGAAGTGGATGCCCATGAAGCGTTCGGGACGGTCGGTTGCGGAGGCAAGGCGGGTGATGGAGAGCGACGAGGTGTTCGTTGCGAGCAGCGCTTCGGGTTTCAGCACCGGACATACCTGCGCATAGATCTTGCGCTTGACGCTTTCGTCTTCCGTCGCCGCCTCGATGGCGAGATCGACCTGGGCGAGATCGTTGAGATCGGCCGAGCCGGTGATGCGGGAGAGCGCTGCCTTGCGCTCTTCGTCGGTTGTCTTGCCGGATGCGACCTGGCGGGCGAGATTGCCGTTGATGGTGGCAAGGCCGCTTTCGATGCGATCCTGCGAGAGATCGTAGATATGGACCTTGTAGCCGGCCATGGCGGACACATGGGCAATGCCGCAGCCCATCTGGCCCGCGCCGATAATACCGATCGTCTTCAGCGAACTCATTGCCAACTCCCCGGCGCGCTCCTGGCGATGCGCTATGCTTTTAATTCAAATTTGCCGGGCCATTTCTAGCCCGGCAAAGATTGATAGACCTATAAAAGACGATTTTCCAGTCTCTCGCAACTGCGAGAAACTCTATCGGCGCGATCAGAGCGCCTTTTGCAATTCCGGCAGCGCTTCGAAGAGGTCGGCGACGAGGCCGTAGTCGGCGATCTGGAAGATCGGGGCTTCCTCGTCCTTGTTGATGGCGACGATGACCTTCGAATCCTTCATGCCGGCCAGATGCTGGATGGCGCCGGAAATGCCGCAGGCGATATAGAGCTGCGGTGCGACCACCTTGCCCGTCTGGCCGACCTGCCAGTCGTTCGGCGCATAGCCGGCATCGACGGCCGCGCGAGAGGCGCCGACGGCGGCACCGAGCTTGTCGGCAACCGGCAGGATGACTTCCCTGAACTTCTCCGCCGAGCCGAGTGCACGGCCACCCGAGATGATGATCTTGGCAGAGGTCAGTTCCGGACGATCAGACGTCGACAAGGCATCGCCGACGAAGGTGGAAAGGCCGGGATTGGCAGCTGCAGACACCGTCTCGATCGCGGCCGAGCCGCCTTCAGAGGCGGAGGCGAACGAGGCTGTGCGCACGGTGATGACTTTCTTCGCGTCGGTCGACTGCACCGTCTGGATGGCGTTGCCGGCATAGATCGGCCGCTTGAACGTGTCGGCGGAAACCACTTCGATGATTTCCGAGACCTGGGCGACATCGAGCAGGGCGGCAACGCGCGGCAGCACGTTCTTGCCGACCGAAGTGGCCGCGCCGATGATCACGTCATAGGAGCCGGAAAGCGATACGATCAGGGCCGCCAGCGGTTCCGCCAGATTGTTGGCAAGGCTTGCATCTTCGGCAACCAGCACCTTCGAGACACCGGCAAGCTTTGCCGCCTGTTCCGCTGCAGCCTTGGCGCCTGCGCCGGCGACCAGCATATGAATGTCGCCGGCGATCTTTGTGGCAGCCGTCAACGCCTTAGCGGTCTGGTCGGAGAGGTGGGCATTGTCGTGATCAGCCAGAAGAAGAATGGCCATGGGTCTTATCCTTTCCTATCCTCAGAGCACGCCGGCTTCGGTCTTGAGCTTTTCGACCAGCTCGGCAACCGAGCCAACCTTGACGCCCGCCTTGCGGCCCGACGGCTCTTCGGTCTTCAGCACCTTCAGGCGCGGCTCGGTCGAGACGCCGAAATCGGCCGGGCTCTTCTTGTCGAGCGGCTTCTTCTTGGCCTTCATGATGTTCGGCAGCGAGGCGTAGCGCGGCTCGTTCAGGCGCAGGTCGGTGGTGACGACGGCCGGTAGCTTGACCTCGATGGTCTGCAGGCCGCCATCGACTTCGCGCGTCACCTGAGCCTTGCCATCCCCGATCTCGATCTTCGAGGCGAAGGTTGCCTGCGCCGTGCCGAGGAGCGCCGCCAGCATCTGGCCGGTCTGGTTGGAGTCGTCATCGATCGCCTGCTTGCCGACGATGATGAGGCCCGGCTGTTCGGCTTCAGCGACGCCCTTCAGGATCTTGGCGACGGCGAGCGGCTCGACGGCATCGTCGGTCTCGACGAGGATGGCACGATCCGCACCCATGGCAAGCGCCGTTCTCAGAGTTTCCTCAGCCTTGGCAGGTCCGATCGATACGACCACCACTTCCTCGGCCTTGCCGGCTTCCTTCAGACGCAGCGCCTCTTCGACCGAAATCTCGTCGAACGGGTTCATCGACATCTTCACGTTCGAAAGCTCAACGCCAGAACCATCCGGCTTCACGCGAATCTTGACGTTGTAGTCAACAACCCGCTTAACGGGGACGAGAATCTTCATGGAATCCTTCCTTCAACATGACCGCCCGAGAACATGCGCTGTTTAGCGCCATTCCATTTGTCGAATGGCGACATGGATACGCGTTTTTTTCCCAATTACAACGCTTCCAGGCCGCCGAGAGACGAATTGCTTGAAAGGCATAAATAACGTTTACGTCAACGTCAATATGTCTGCCTTCGGTGATCGAATTCGCGCCGCTATCGATTCTTGCCGGGAACCCAGAGAACATCGGCCTGGCCGCGATCATTGGCGTGCCGTGCCGCGACGAAGAGAAAATCGGAAAGGCGGTTGATATATTTCAGCGCCGCCGGGCTCACCCGTTCGCCTCGCTCCCGCGACAGCGCCACCATGAGGCGCTCGGCGCGACGCGCTATCGTGCGGGCAAGATGAAGATGGGCGGAAGCGGGGCTGCCGGCGGGCAGGACGAAGGATCGCAAAGGCTCGAGATCGGTGTTCAGCCGGTCGATATCCTGCTCGAGGCGCTCGACCTGGTGATCGATGATGCGCAATGGTTCATAGGCGGGCGGCTCGTCTGTTTCGGGGGTCGAAAGATCGGCGCCGAGATCGAACAGATCGTTCTGGATGCGCATCAGCATCGCGTCGATCTCGGGCATGTCCGACGTGTGCAGCCGGGCGACGCCGATTGCGGAATTGGTCTCGTCGACCGTGCCGTAGCTTTCGACGCGCAGGTCGTGCTTCAGCCGCCTCGGGCCGGCGGCAAGGCCCGTCGTGCCGTCGTCGCCGGTCTTCGTGTAGATCTTGTTGAGCTTGACCATCGGGTTCCTGTGGTTAGAGCCTTTCGCCTTTTTTGAATCGCGAAATGCCCTAACCCTTTATTTTAAGCAATTCCGGACGGAAAACCGCTTCGCACTTTTCCTGGAATTGCTTTAGGCCGGGCGGCCGCCGCCCGTCAGCCAGAGCGTCAGCATGATCAGGATCACTGCGACTGCCTGCAGCAGCACGCGCAGCTGCATCAGCCGGTTCGAAAGGTTCGGGTTGTCACCTTTCATCATGTTCAGCAGGCCGCGAATGAGAACGATCGCGACAAGTCCCATGACAATGATGGCGGCAACATAGGTAACGGTAGACATGGCTCCTCCACCCTTGTCTTCAGAGTGGCTCAGCGCTCCGTCGAAGCTTCAAGTCACTCAAGGTCATCATTTCAAGCAATCCCACGCGGAAAACACGCTTCGCGCCTTTCGTGGGATTGCTCTAGTCCAGCCGGCGCATCAGACGATAGAAAAGGTTAGCCGGCAATAGCCTTTTCAAGAAGGCGCCCTGCTTGGCGGGTGTCGTTACCAGATAATGCGGGCGCGGGTTTCTCACGTTCAAAGCCGATTTTAGCACATCATAGACTGCTTCCGGACCCAATTTATGTTTATTGATCGGACCTGATCCATCAAGCCGTTTCAGCTGCCTGCGATATTCCACCGCATGGGGCGAGCCTTCGAGGTCGATATGCTCGTTGATCTTGGCGAGCGCATTGGCCGTAAAACGCGTCGCGATCGGGCCGGGCTCGATGAGGCTCACATGGATGCCGCTATCCTGCAATTCCATTCTGAGCGTGATCGTCAGCCCTTCCAACGCGAATTTCGAGGCGGTATAGGCGCCGCGGAAGCGATAGGGAACCAGCCCGAGAATGGAGGAGCAGTTGATGATGCGGCCGTGTCCCTGCTTTCGCATCACCGGCAGGATTTGGCGCGTCAGCTCGTGCCAGCCGAAGAAATTGGTTTCGAACTGTTCGCGCAGCACATCGGTCGTCAGATCCTCCACGGCGCCCGGCTGCCCGTAGGCGCCATTGTTGAAGAGGGCGTCGATGCGGTCGCCCGCGCGCTCGCGCACTGTCGCTACGGTGGCGGAAATGGTCTCAGGCTTTGTGTAGTCGAGGAGCAGCGCTTCGATGCCGTCGGCTTCGAGCGAGGCGAGATCGTCTTCCTTGCGCACGGTTGCAAAGACGCGCCATCCATCGCCGCGCAACGCTCGCGCGCAATAAGCGCCGATGCCGGAGGAGCAACCAGTGACGAGGATCGTGCGTTGTTCCGTCATGGAAAGATGATTCCTGTACAAACCGGGACTCGTTTCCCATATTCAGGAACCCGATACAATCGACAACCGGCAGGTGAGCGCCGACGTCAAGCGGAGATGGGATGCCGACAGCCCTGCGGACGACTTACAAGGTGATCTACGACGCAGTGTTCCATTTCGTCGAGGATGACGGGTTCGCCATGGCAAGTCATGTGGCGCTGTCGACGCTGCTCGCGGTTTTCCCTTTCCTGATCTTCGGCACGGCACTCGCAAGCTTTCTCGGCGCCAGCCAGTTCTCGTCGACGGCTGTGCATCTGATCTTCGACACCTGGCCGGAGGCGATCGCCAAGCCGCTCGCCGATCAGGTGGTGCAGGTGCTAACCATCCCGCGCGGCGGCCTTTTGACGATCTCCGTGCTTGCGGCCGCCTATTTCGCCTCGAACGGCGTTGAGGCGCTGCGCATATCGCTGAACCGCGCCTATCGCGTGCCCGAAACCCGGCCCTGGTATTTCAACCGCCTCGCCAGCCTCGGTTACGTGCTCATTGCCGTGCTGATCTTCGCCATCCTCAGCATTCTGCTTGTCGCGGTGCCGCTCGCCCTCAATTACACCAGGCAATGGCTGCCGAAGCTTGCCGATATCCTCGACATCGTCTTCAGCTGGCGGATCTACGGCACGATTTTTCTGCTCCTGGCCGGCCTGCTGATCCTGCATCTGTGGCTGGCGGCCGGACGCAGGCGGTTGTTCGACGTCATTCCCGGCGTGATACTGACGCTGGTGTTCTGGTCGATCGGCGCGGTGCTCTTCGCCTATTATCTCTCCACCTTCGCCAATTACACCGCCACCTATGCCGGCCTGGCGTCGGTGATGATCGTGCTGATCTTCCTCTATATGCTGGCCGTGATCTTCATCATGGGGGCGGAGATCAATGCGGCGCTGATGAAATTCCGCGTGCGCCGCCTGCTGTTCGGCAAGGCGGCGAGCCGCCCTGCTGCGGAGGTGTCATCGGAAAAGGTAGCGGCGGAATCAGAGGCC
This sequence comes from Martinezella dioscoreae, assembly GCF_009176305.1. Lineage (GTDB taxonomy): Bacteria > Pseudomonadota > Alphaproteobacteria > Rhizobiales > Rhizobiaceae > Rhizobium > Rhizobium dioscoreae. Next base: position 80,686 of record NZ_BLAJ01000011.1, read on the forward strand.
GATGCGGCGGCGAAGCTCCGCCGGTGAGAGGCCCTGCCGGCGCCATTCGGCTATGCCGGTATCGCCCATGCTCTTGGAAAGCTTCTTGCCGTCCTCTCCGAGGACGAGCCGGTGGTGGTGATAAAGCGGCTCCGGCAGACTGAGCAGCGTCTGCAGCAGGCGATGGATCGAGGTGGCGTGGAAGAGATCGAGACCGCGCACGACATGGGTGATGTCCTGCGCGGCGTCGTCGACAACGACCGAAAGATGGTAGCTCGAGGGCGCATCGGAGCGCGACAGCACGACATCGCCCCAGGCGGCGGGATCGGCTGGAATAGTGCCCGTCTCGCCATCGCCGCTTTCCCGCCAGTACAATGGTTCGTCCGCTGCCGCCAGCGCTCTTTTCATATCGAGACGCCAGGAGTGTTTCATGCCCGAAACAAGCAGGCGCTGCCGCTCGGCATCGCTGCGCTCGCGGTCATCGAGCGGATAGAGCGGCGTGCCGTCAGGGTCGCGTGGCCAGGATTTGCCATCCGCTTCGAAAGCGGCGACGCGCGATTTGACCTCGCCGCGCGTCAGGAATGCGGGATAGACGAGGCCGCGCTCGACAAGCGTCTGCAGCGCTGTCTGATAGGCCGGAAAATGCTCGGACTGCCGGCGCACCGGCTGCTGCCAGCTGAGGCCGAGCCAGGAGAGGTCGGTATAGATGCCTTTTTCGAAATCGGGTGTGCAGCGCGCCTGATCTATGTCTTCGATGCGCAGCAGGAAATCGCCGCCTGCCTTTGCCGCCATGTCGTGATTGAGGATCGCCGACAAGGCATGGCCAAGATGCAGCGGGCCGTTCGGGCTCGGGGCAAAACGGAACTTCGGCTTTTGACGGGGAATCTCGATCATGCTTTCTTCTGCCACGAATTTGAACCGGGGACCACGAGGCGTCATGCAGATCATTCGCGACGAGCGCGATATCGAACAGGGACTGGCCGCGCTGCTGGAGATCGATCCGCGCCTGCGGCCCGTTGCCGCAGAGGCCGGCGCGCTGCCGCTGCGGCTGCGCGAACCGGGCTTCGAAGGGCTTGCCCATATCATCGTGTCGCAGGTCGTTTCCCGCGCCAGTGCCGACGCGATCTGGGGGAAAATGATCGCCGGCATGGGGCAGGTGACGGCTGAAGGCTATGTAGCACTGGCGCCGGAGGCTTGGCGGACCTTCGGCCTGTCGCGAATCAAGCACGAGACATTGGCGCGCGTGGCCGAAGCCGTTGCCGGAGGCAGCCTCGATCTCCATGCGCTCAGTGCCGAATCACCTGACAAGGCGCTCGCCGAGCTGACCTCCATCAAGGGAATCGGGCCCTGGACGGCCGAGGTCTACCTGATGTTCTGCGGCGGTCACGCAGATGTGTTTCCGGCCGGCGATGTCGCGCTTCAGGCGGCCGTCGGCATGGCTTTCGGCCATGAAGTCAGGCCCTTGGCCAAGGAAATCACCCGGGAAGCCGCGGTTTGGGCGCCCTGGCGCTCGGTCGCGGCCCGACTTTTCTGGGCTTATTATGCCGTGAAAACGCGCCGGGATGCGCTGCCTATCGTTTAATCGGCTATGTCCCGAAATCGCCTTTATGCACTGAATTTATTGGACTTCACAATCCTGTAACAACCGGCCTAATATACAGGTGCAGATGCCGAATCGATCAGGAGGGTTCCTTGACGATTGCAGTCTCCCCGCAGTCCTTGCCGGCGCTCGTGCTGAACGCTGACTACAGACCGCTGAGTTACTATCCCTTGTCGCTCTGGTCCTGGCAGGACGCGATCAAGGCGGTTTTTCTTGACCGTGTGAACATCATCGCAGAATACGATCAGTGCGTGTCCTCACCGAGCTTCTCGATGCGGCTGCCGAGCGTCGTATGCCTGAAGACATATGTGCAGCCGTCCCGCAATCCCGCCTTCACCCGCTTCAACGTCTTCCTGCGCGACAAGTTCGAATGCCAGTATTGCGGTTCCCATGACGACCTGACCTTCGACCACGTCATTCCGCGCGCCCACGGCGGCGAGACGACCTGGGAGAACGTCGTGGCCGCCTGTTCGCCGTGCAACCTGCGCAAGGGCAGCAAGCTGCCGAAGCAGGCCGGCATGTTCCCGGCGCAGAAGCCATACCAGCCGACCGTGCAGGACCTGCACAATAACGGCCGCCTCTTCCCGCCGAACTATCTGCACGACAGCTGGCTCGACTATCTCTACTGGGATTCGGAACTGCAGCCGTAAGGACGTGCTTCTTTAGGTCCGAGTTTGAGGTGAGTGCGGCACCCCCCTCTGTCCCTTTCGGGACATCTCCCCCACAAGGGGGGAGATCGGTAACTTGCGGTACCTTCCCGACCTAAATCGACATCGTATCTGCTGTCGTTGAGCTTACTTTGCTTTGCAGGTGCGACACATTCCCACCAATCTCCCCCCCTTGTGGGGGAGATGTCCCGAAAGGGACAGAGGGGGGTATCAGAGCCGCGGCATACGAGAGATCACGGCTACTCGCCCAATGATTCACGCAGCCTTCTTTGCCCCCACAAAAGCAATCGCAGCCAGGATCACGCTGGCGATCACATTCCAGCCAGCCATCGAAAGGCCGGCGACACGAAGGGCTGCTTCCGTGCAGGACGGCCCCTTGATGGTGTTCAGCTGGCCGAGCAGGTCGCCGGCATTCTGCGTGACGCTGCTGGCCGTTGTCGAGCAGGTGGTCGGGCCTTCCCAGAAGTGCCATTCGACGCCGGCGTGATAGACGCCGATACCGCCGCCGACTACCATCATCAGACCGGCGATGATCAGCAGCCCGCGGGTGATCCAGGAGGGCAGGCCGACGACTGCCGTCAGCACGGCGATGATGGCGACGGGGATGCCATAATAATAGGGCTGGCGCTGATCGAGGCAGAGTGCGCAGGGGATATAGCCGCCAATGTACTGGAAGCCGAGCGCCGAACCGATGACGACGATCATGCCGATCGTCAGCAGGACGCCATAGCCGAGGCCGGCGCGGGGGGAAGGCGAAGTCATGGACATGCTGAGGGCTCCTTGTCAGCTCGCCAAAGCAAAATGGAAGACGGCATAGAGGGCGATGAGAGCGGCGGCGACGGCCATGGTGATCTGGCCCAGGCGCTTTTCGATGAAGTGGCGGATGGATTCACCATAGCGGCGAAGCAGGAAGGCCAGGAGGAAGAAGCGGGCGCCGCGGGCGACGATGGCCGAGACGATGAACAGGCCGAGATTGATATGGGCGACGCCGGAGAGGATCGTCACCACCTTGATCGGCGGCAGATGGGCCAGACCCGATGTAACCAGCAGCAGGAGCACCCATTCATAGGTGATGCCGGCGCTCATCTGGTTGAAGGCGTCGAGCTTGCCGTAGAATTCGAGGATCGGCTTGGCGATGGTCTCGAAGGCGTAGTAGCCGAGCGCCCAGCCGGCAATGCCGCCCAGCACGGAGGCAACCGTCGCCGTCAGCGCATAGCGCCAGGCGCGCTCGGGCTTCGCCAGAGACATCGGCAGGAAAAGCACGTCCGCCGGAACGAGAAAGATGGAGCTCTCGACGAAGGCGATCACGGCCAACCAGATTTCCGCCGATTTGCGGCCGGCGAGCGACATGGTCCAGTCGTACAGTCTACGAAGCATAAGGCCCCCTTTTTGCTGCGTTGCAAACCTTTAGGGGGCAGGATTATGGCTGTAAATGGTCAGGGACTGATGGAAGTGGCGGAAAGGCAAAATTTTTCGTGATGGGGGGTGCGCAAACGTTAGTCGATGTGCCTTCATTGGCACGCTTCGCCCTAGCCTCCCGAGAGGAAGATGAAGAGCTTCGCAAACTCGGGAAAACTAAAATGTTCCCCAAGTGCTCAACTCCAGTCAATGATGCAGCGCGTAATTAATTCTGATATCTGAGACAAGCGGCTGCATGTCGGCCATGGTGTAGAAGCGTACCTTGTGCTGCTCCATTTGAGAACTTAGCAGCGAGATGAAGCTCTCATCATGCATCTCGGCACCATCGGCAACCACTACGAGGCGCTTCTCTTGCAGCGTTTGGCTAAAGAGCAGATTTCCCTCGATCATGGAAGGACTCGCCTTGCTTAGAGCCTTGTCTGGATCGTCACCCAGCGAGAGGCCCTGAAGCAGATTGAACGCTCCATTCTGATAGCCAAACGGCGCTTCAATTTTTATACCGCCTTCGAGGAGGACGGGATCGGGCCTCTCAAGCAAGGTGTCAACACCAAACTCTCTGAGTTTACTAGCCAGCATAGCGTTAGCTCGCTGCTTGCGAGGCTTGGCAGGTATCTCACCGACCAAATCGGAAAAGACACTATCCAAATCAGCTCTAGCATTGCTGATGAGAATGGACCTCAATGGAAACAGTCGTATTTTTCCTGATCTTTGCGAGATGAATCTATCGATATTCTCTCTCTTCCAACCGTCTCTAAATTCGGAGAGGAGCCTGTTATAGAATGAGTTCTGAAGAAGCTCAAAATGGACGCCGGGACTGACATTAAATGCTGATTTTATACGCTTCGGGCGTTCGCCGAACTTGCAGAAAACGTATGGAGCCTCAGCCGCGAACAAAACCACACCAATATTGATGTATTCTGCGCGTTCAGGGTGCTCTGAATACTGAATGATTGAGAAGTATCCCTGCCTGTCTTTCATCGCTCAAAATCCCGGAAAAGGCGGCTCGTCTATCAGCTTCGGCGCTAAGGTGTCTACAAGGTAGGTGGCGCGAGCGCAGATGAAATCTATCAACCCCACTCGAGCTAACGGTCCTAAACCCCAAGCTAATGGCACGGAGTTAACAACTTCAGTTACGAAATTACGGTCTAATGTTGTCAGCCTGTCAAGCGCTGCCGTAACACCGTCGCTAGTGATAAAGTCGTCAAATTCGGGAAATTTCCCATAAACACTCCCGTCTTCGATCCAATCGTTCGGCGCAGCGCCGTCTGGAAATACCGGGTCGCCGCCAATGAAACAATTTGAGTGATCGATTGGCACTAAATCATATTTATGCACCGACGCCTGTACGTACAGGAGGTTGTCCGAATTGGCGTCCCCTCCATAGTAACGATCCCAGTTTCTGATCCAAGTGTCGAAAACAACGAGCCTTGACACACAATCTTTATCTCGAAGACGCCGCAGGAATGCATCTGTTCCGTCACGCGGCGTGCCCTCAACCGCTGATGAGAAGAAAAGGGGCGCTATCATCGGTTGACCATTTTTGCGCATAATGATCTCGATATCGCATTGATGAATAACAGCGAACGGAGGAATGGCTAGTCCAAACCAAACAGCCAACTCAGCGGCGACCAATTCCGAAACCAGCGCCGCGCTCCCCATAGGGTTGCCCAATGATTTTATGAACCCATCACCTGCGTTTGTAGCGACCCTGGCCGGGCTGGTACTTGAAGTAAAATGCTGAATTTCTCGCGTGATCTCTGTTGGGCAGATTGAATTGCCGCAGGCTAGCACTTCGTACCCCGATGTCCGATTTTCGACAAGGTCACCTTATCGTTACACACGCGCAATGCAACCGTATGTCGAGGGTACGAGTGATTTAGTCGCCACAAAGCTCGCGCTGAAGCGCAGGCTGAACTAGCCTACGCGTCTTCAGTAAAATAGCGTAATCAGAGTAGTCACACGACCTCCGAACTTCCCCGGCTTATCCGTGTTCGGAGGTCGTCTAAGCAGTCACGTGTTCCACATTAGGCGCTGTAGCGGATGGATGCATCAACCGTTGAAGTCTTGGTAATTGACTTATCTGGAGATTTTTGGTGCCCCATGCCGGAGTCGAACCAGCACTTCTTTCGAAACTCGATTTTGAGTCGAGCGCGTCTACCAATTCCGCCAATGGGGCAACGGGGTACTGACGAGGCGGCTGTCTAGCATGTGAGCGGCGGGGCGCGCAAGCGGGGAGCGGCAGATATTGCGAGTGTTTCCGCAGGGTTGCGGCTTGGCCCATGGCGCGGGTGGACGCCATGGGCTTTTGCCGCGTGAAGCTCAGTGCGCCATGGCAGGGCTCTTGGTGGTGGAGCCGGACTTTTGCAGGGTGATCGCCAGGAGCGCGGCGAGCAGGCAGAAGGCGCCGGCGACGAAGAAGGCGGGGAGATAGGTGTTGAGCTCCGTGCGGGTGAGGCCGGCGCCATAGGCGGCGGTGGCGGCACCCAGCTGATGGCCGGCGAAGACCCAGCCGAAGACGAGGCCGGCCTTTTCGCGGCCGAAGCGGTCGGCGGCGATCTTGACGGTCGGCGGCACGGTGGCGATCCAGTCGAGGCCATAGAAGACGGCGAAGATCGACAGGCCGTAGAAGGTGAAGTCGCTGAAGGGCAGGTAAACCAGCGACAGGCCGCGCAGGCCGTAATACCAGAAGAGCAGCCAGCGATTGTCGAAGCGGTCGGAGAGCCAGCCGGAGCCGATCGTGCCGAAGAAATCGAAGATGCCCATGACCGCGAGCACGCTGGCGGCCGCGACAGGCACGATGCCGAAATCGCCGCAGAGGGTGACGAAATGCGTCTGGATCAGCCCGTTGGTCGATAGGCCGCAGATGAAGAAGGTGGCAAAGAGGATCCAGAAAGTGGATGTGGTGGAAACCTCCCGCAGAATGGCGATCGGCGAGGCAAGCGCGGCCTTCAGGTCCTTGGTGGCGGCCGGCGGCGGCGTGATGTGGATCTCGCCGACCAGCGGCAGGTTGACGTCCGAGGGGCGGTCGCGCATCAGGAGCAGCACGACGAGGGCGGCAACGACGATCATGCCGCAGACGAAGAGCACGGTGGTGCGCCAGCCATAGCGCGTCGTCAGCTCCGCCATCAGCGGCAGGAAGACGAGCTGCCCCGTGGCCGAGCTTGCCGAGAGCATGCCGATGACGAGGCCGCGATGCTTGGTGAACCAGCGGGTCGAGACGGTTGCGGCGAGCACCATGGCGGTGAGGCCGGTGCCAAAGCCGATGATGATGCCCCAGCAGAGCAGCAGCTGCCAGACTTGCGTCATGAAGAGCGAGCCGATGAAGCCGACGCCGATGGTCGCCAGCGCGAAGACGATGACCTTGCGCACGCCGAAATGGTTCATGAAGGCGGCGGCAAAGGGACCCATCAGGCCGAACAGCACGAGGCGGACGGCAAGCGCCGACGAAATGGAGGAGGTGCTCCAGCCGAACTCGTCCTCCAGCGGCTTGATGAGCACGCCGGGCGCGCCCATGGCGCCGGCCGTGACCAGCATGGTGAGGAAAGTGGCGGCGACGACGACCCATCCGTAATGGATGTTGCGCCGGGCGAGCGTCGAGGCAAGGGCAGTGGAAACCATGAGCTGCGTTCCAATCAGGTTGCGTGTCTTGGCGGCTGGACCGGGAGGCTTACGAGCGCTCGATCGCGGACGGCCTGGGGACCACATCCGCTTATAGCGTCCCGCCGTTCTCCCGGCTTGAACGTTTGTGTAAAGGCATTTACATGATTGCTATCATATTTGTTGCGTATTGATGATGGTCATCATATAAATTGTCAATACAGTTTTCTTGATGCTCTGATGGAGTTTTTTGATGAGAGTGAGCCGCGAGAAATTCGCCGAGAATCGCGAGAAGATCCTTGCCGTGGCGGGCGAGCTCTTTCGCGAGAAGGGTTTCGACGGCATCGGCGTCGCAGAGATCATGAAGGCGGCCGGGCTCACGCATGGCGGCTTCTACGGCCATTTCGATTCGAAGGACGAGCTTGCCTGCGAGGCGAGCAAGGCGCTGGTGGCCCGCTCGCTGGAGCGCTGGAAGCAGGTGGCTGCAAGCTCGCCCGAACAGCCGCTGGAAGCGCTGCTTGCCCATTATCTCTCGCATCGCAATGTCGTCGAGCACGCGACAGGCTGCGTCTTTGCGGCGCTGACGCAGGAGGTCAGCCGCCATGGCCCCAAGATGCAATCCACCTTCACCGGCGGCCTGATAGGGCTGGTCGAAGTGCTGGAAGAGATCGTTCCCGGCGAGACGCCGGAGGAGCGCCGGCGCAAGGCGTTTGCCAGCCTTTCGGCCATGGTGGGCGCCGTCATTCTGGCGCGGGCGATGGACAATTCTGAGCTATCGCAAGAGTTTCTGTCGGCGACCCGGCAGGAGCTGTCGCCGCCGCCGGGTGAAAGCAACGGCTGAGCTTGCCTAGTCGCGGAAGGCGAGCAGCCCGTTCGCCTCGACGACCTCCCTGAATTTGCCGTCGGGTGCGGCCGCCAGCAGTTCGGCGCGAAGTGCGGCTTCGAAATCGGCGGCCTTGTCGCCCAGTGCCTGCGGCGAGGTCGACGACATCGAGAAGATGCGGCCGACGATCTCTTCGATATCCCTGGTATATTCCGAGACGATGCCGATCCGTTCCAGATTGCGGAAGGGTGAGGCGAGCAGCATGGCTTCATGCGGCGCCCATTCCTTGCTCCGGCGCATCTGCCGCTCCGCGCTGCGCTCGGGCGAATAGGTTTCCATCAGCGGTTCAAGGATGCCGCGCCAGTTCGGCTCCGCCAGAATGCCTTTATCGTGGAAAAGCACGACGGCGCCGCCCGGCTCGATCAGCTTATCGAGGGCCTCAAGCGTCGCCGGCCTGTCCATCCAGTGGAAGGAGCGGCCCATGACGCAGAGATGCAGCCTGCCGATGTCAGGTCCGAGATCGTAGGAAGAGCCTTGGCGGATGGTGATATCGACACCCGCTTGCTTCGCGCCGATCTCGGCTTCGGCAAGCATTTCCGGTTCCGGATCCATGGCGGTGACGGCGGCACCCTGCAGCCGCGCGAAGGCGATGCCAAGCTGGCCGGGGCCGCAGCCGAGATCGAGCACATGATCGCCTGATTTCAGGCCGCTGCGTTCGGCGACGCGGGTAATCAGCTTGTCAGGATAGGGAATGCGATAGCGCAGGTAATAGGCCGCGGTCGATTGAAATCGCCGTGCTTCGAAGGGAACAGTGATCATTGGATATCATCCTCGGGGGGAAGGAACCTCGATCTGTTAAGCCCCAACTATGACCGGTTCGTGAAGTCACTTTTGCGCGATTTGCCGCGTGGCCAATCGGCTTCAGAGGATGTGAATGCCCCTCACCCTAACCCTCTCCCCGCGCGCGAGGAGGGCAATCGCATATGACCCGAAGTTGTTGTCGCGTCCCCTTCTCCCCTTGGGGAGAAGGTGCCGTCCGGCGGATGAGGGGGTGCCTGCTAAACGCACGAAAATCCATGAATTCAAATCGATAGCCCCCTCATCCGACCCTTCGGGCCACCTTCTCCCCGAGGGGAGAAGGAGCTTAGGATGCTCATCCGCACCATATGCGATACCCCTGCGCGCGCGGGGAGAGGGCTGGGGTGAGGGGCCAGGCAGCCAGCCGCAATATCACCAGCCCAACCTGGGCAGCTCCAAAATCCCGGTTCACTTGAACCCAGCAACCCCATGCGGGACATAGGGTGATTCCAGCGTTTCGATTTCTTCCGACGTCAATTTGACTTCCAGAGAGGCGATAGCATCCGTGATGTGGCCGGGCTTGGAAGCGCCGATGATCGGGGCAGTGACGGCGCTTTTCTGCAAGATCCAGGCGGTTGCGACCTGCGCGCGCGGGATGCCGCGTGCCTTGGCGACCGCGCCGACGGCATCGACGATCTTACGGTCGGCTTCGAGTGCCTGGGTGTAAAGCGTTTTACCGAATTCGTCAGACTCCGTGCGGGCTGTCGCCTCGTCCCAGTCGCGCGTCAGGCGGCCGCGAGCAAGTGGGCTCCAAGGAATGACGGCGATCTTTTGGTCCTCGCAGAAGGGCAGCATCTCGCGCTCTTCCTCGCGGTAGAGCAGGTTCAGGTGGTCCTGCATGCTGACGAACTCCGTCCAGCCGTTGAGACGGGAGGTGTAGATCGCCTTGGCGAACTGCCAGGCATACATGGAGGAAGCGCCGATATAGCGGGCCTTACCGGCCTTGACGACATCATGCAGCGCTTCCAGCGTTTCTTCGATCGGCGTCGTATAATCCCAGCGGTGGATCTGGTAGAGATCGACATAGTCGGTGCCGAGGCGGCGAAGGCTGTTGTCGATCTCGTCAAAGATCGCCTTGCGGGACAGACCGGCGCCGTTCGGGCCGGGGCGCATGCGATTGAAGACTTTGGTGGCGAGCACGATATCGTCGCGGCGGGCGAAATCCTTGATGGCACGGCCGACGATCTCCTCCGACGAACCGTTGGAATAGGTATTGGCCGTATCGAGGAAGTTGATGCCGGCTTCGATCGCCTGGCGCAGCAGCGGGCGGCTGTCCTCCTCCTTCAATGACCAGGCGTGCGTGCCCTTGTTGGGATCGCCATAGGTCATGCAACCCAGGCAGATGCGTGAGACTTCAAGGCCGGTCCTGCCGAGCTTTACGTATTCCATCGCTATTCTCCGTCCATTCGATCATTCGCTACAAGGAGGCCCATCGTCAGAAGGGCGATGGGATGGGTGCGCCGCGAAAAGCAAATCGACGGGCAAAGTCGCCGTCGGTCGACGCATGAATTCGTGAAGAGCTTCGAAGTATTCCTCAATAAATAAGGCGATTCGCGCCCGGGGGAAGACGGTGATTTCAAATGTTTCCTTGAACCCCAGAGGCGACAGGTGTTAGCTGCACCGCACCATTTTCTGGAACTGCGCATGAAATTGCCCCCGCGTGATACTTATGAAGCCCTCTATCGTGACTTTCGTTGGGAGATTCCGGCGAAATTCAACATGGGACATGCTGTTTGCGATGCCTGGGCCGAATGCGAGCCCGACCGGATCTGCCTTCAGCATTTCAATCCCAACGGCAATCACTTTTCCATGACCTATGGTGAGTTGCGCGATCGCTCGGCCTCTTTCGCCAATGCGCTCGTCGCGCTCGGGGTGCGGGCGGGAGATCGGGTGGCGCTGCTGCTGCCGCAGAGTTTTGAGACAGTCGTCGCGCATGTGGCGATCTACAAGATGGGCGCGATCGCGTTGCCGCTGGCCTTGCTGTTCGGCGCCGAGGCGCTGAAATACCGGCTGAGGGCAGCCGGGGCATCGGCCATCGTCACCAACCGGTTCGGCCTCGAACGGCTGCGTCCGATCCGGGACCGATTGCCGGAACTGGCGCAAGTGATCAGCATCGATGGCGGCGAAGAGGGCGTTTCCGGCTTTGCCGATCTGGTGGCGGCGCATCCGCCGCTGTTTGCGGTCGCCGATACCGGCCCGGACGATCCGGCCCTGATGATTTTCACCTCGGGCACGACCGGCCCACCCAAGGGCGCGCTGCATGGCCATCGCGTGCTGCCGGGGCATATTCCGGGCATGCAATTCGCCCATGAGGGCTTTCCCAAAGCCGGCGACCGGCTCTGGACGCCGTCGGATTGGGCCTGGGCCGGCGGTCTCCTGAATGCGCTGCTGCCGAGCCTGATGCTCGGCGTTCCCGTCGTTTCCTCCCCCGGGCAGAAGTTCGATCCACACATGGCCTTCCGCATCATGGCTGAGATGGAGGTGCGCAATGCCTTCATTCCGCCAACGGCGCTGCGTTTGCTGAAGGCCGTCGACAATCCGCGGGCGCATTATGATCTGAAGCTGCGCACGATAGGGTCTGCAGGCGAGGCGCTCGGCCGTGAAACCTTCGAATGGGCGCGGTCCGCGCTTGGTGTCAGCGTCAACGAATTCTTCGGCCAGACGGAGTGCAATTTCGTGCTCTCCTCCAGCGAGGCGTTCGGCGTCAGCCGCGGCGGGGCGACGGGCAAGCCTGCCCCCGGCCATCATGTCGCGATCGTCGATGCTGATGGCCATGAGGTTCCCGTGGGCGAGACGGGGCAGATCGCGATCAGGCGGCCCGATCCGGTGATGTTCCTGGGTTATTGGCAGAACGAGGCGGCGACGGAGGCGAAATTCGCCAATGATTGGCTGCTGACCGGCGATATCGGCCGGCAGGATGCGGATGGCTATATTTCCTTCGTCGGCCGCGATGACGATGTCATCACCTCGTCGGGCTATCGCATCGGCCCGAGCGAGATCGAGGATTGCCTCGGCGGCCATCCTGCGGTGCAGATGGCGGCGGCCGTCGGCAAGCCGGACGCGGTCAGAACGGAAATCGTCAAGGCTTATGTCGTGCTCGTGCCCGGCCGCGAACCGAGCGAGACACTTGCGGCCGAAATCCGCGAATGGGTGAAGACCCGGCTTTCCATGCACGAATATCCGCGCGAGATCGAATTTGTCGATGCTCTGCCGCTGACGACCTCGGGCAAGGTGATCCGCCGCCTGCTGCGCGAGCGGGCGATCGCCGAGGTCAGCGCTTCGTAAGCGACAGGATCTTTTCGCGCAGCAGCTTCGCCATGTTGCGGGTGCTGCGATACATATGGAGCTGCGTGGTAACCTGGCGGACGTCGCGGTCGCCGTTCGGTGTCAGGCCGATGATGAGCGTGCCCATCTCTTCACGCTCGTGCCAGAAGCGGCTCATGATTGGATGATCCGGCACGGCACAGGAATCGGAGCGGACGACGTTGGCATCGTCCAGATGCCATTCCGTCAGCTCGCCCATCAGCAGCTTGCCCGGCGAAAAGCGGGCATAGGCCTCGTCATAGGCAGTTTTCCAGGTATAGGCCTCACCGCCCATAATGAGTACGATCATCGAGGCGATAGCCTTGCCGTCGAGATCGATGGTATGGATGCGCACCGCGTCGATGGCTGCGAGGTTGGAAATTGCCTCGCGGGCGAAGGCGGCATGGTGACGATCGGTGACCAGCGCCGAGCGCTTCTTTCCCTTCCAGCCGCTTGCTTCCAGCGCCAGGAATTCTTCCATGCGCCCATGAATATCGCGGGGTTGGCGCGCGACGCTGTAGGTGACTTCGCCCAGGCTTTCCAGCAGCCGCCACTGCCGGCGCATTTCCCGCAAGTGCGCGTTGGAAATCGTCCGCTTGAGATAGGTAAGCGCGTCGTCATTGCTCTGGAGCATCGGACGCTGGAATGGGTTGGCGACGGCGATCGGCAGGTTCCGGCCGATGGCGATGACCTTGGCCATCTGGACGAAATGACCGTTGAGACGAACATCCGGCAATACGAGCGTGCTCGGCAGATGCAGTTCCGGCCGGGAGAGCGCCTCGAGGAGGTTGTCGAGCGTTTCGCCGGCATCCTCGGCGTCGAGCGAGGGTGTGCCGAGTGGGCCAAACGAGTTCGACCAGACCCGGATAATGGACGGCCCTATTGCAAAGCCCGGCTTGTCGATGGTGAAGGGCATCAGCAGACGGATGCGGCTGCGCGTGCTGCTGTTGTCGCGCATCAGTGCCAGCCGCACCTGCCGATCCTCAAGGCGGGGCATGGCGGGCGCGAGGAAGCGGCCGGAGAAGAAGACGTTCGGCTCCATGGCACGGTTGGACAGGAAGTCCAGCTCATCCTGCAGCTCGTAGCCGAGCTTGCCGGGATAGAGGCAGAATTCGCGGCCGGCCCGGCCGACCTCGACGCGAGCCTCGGCTTTCGGCGCTTCGAAATGCAGCGCTGCGAGCGTATGCGTCAGGGCGTTCACTTGGCTGTCGGTGGTTTCGGTATAGGGTGGACGTGCCATGATCAGAGGGCCCTCGTTGCCGATGGCGCTGCAGGACGCCGGATAAGGGCGAATAGGGTGATGCCGAGCGCACGGCGCACGGCGATGTGCAGGAGCAGGGCTTCGATCGCCATGGCGACCGCTCCGGCAATCGCCGCTCCTTCGATGCCGAGATGCGGGATGAGCGCAACGTTCAGGCCGACATTGGCAATGAGCGCCACAGCATAGAGATAGACGCAAAGCATCTGCTTGTCCGCCATGGTCAGGAGCACTTCAGCAGGGCCGACGAGCGCTCTTGCGAGAATGCCGGCAAGCAGGATCGCCATCACGATCTGGCCCTCGGTGAAGGCCGCGCCGAACAGTGAAAGCAGGAGTTGCCCTGCCGCCAGCACCACGAGGCCGAGGGCAAGCGCCGGAAAGAAGGACCAGCGCGTCGCCTCCGTGGCAAAGGCTGCGAGCTTGCTCCGGTCACCTTCAGCAAGAATGGCGGCAAAGCGCGGGCCAATGGCGGCCCTGACGGCGAAGGAGACGAAGAGCACCAGGGCCATCGTTTTTGCCGCCGCGAAATAGACGGCGACTTCATCCGGATCGAGGAAGATGCCGACGACGATGACGTCCGAATTGGTGAGCAGGTAGCCCACGCCTTCGACTAGGAAAATCGGCAGGGCGACGGCTGTCCAAGTGCTGAATTCAGTCGTTTTCGGGCCGCTTGGATAATGGCGGCGCAGACGGAGCGTCACCGCAAGATATTGCAGCAGGACGCTGGTGAAGGCGCCAGCAAGCGCCGCCGCCATGGCGGTAACGGCATCGCGTGGCGCGCCGGCGAGTATGGCGATTACCATGAAGAGCAGGATCAGCGTCGGGCGAATGAGGAAGGTCGGACTGAGAGCCATGATCGGCCAGTGTTTGGCGCGGGCCGTACCGTCCAGAACGTCTCCAAGCGCGATCATCGGCACGGCAATCAGACCGAGGAAAACCGGCATGACGTAATAGTGTTCGACCATGCCGCGGAAGGCGAAGAGCAGCAGCGCGCCGATCAGTGCCAGACTGCCCGAAACGGCGACCACGAACAGGCGTGCCGTGGCATTCAAGCCACGAATGGCATCATGATTGCCGTTGGCATCGTATTGGGGCAGGAAGCGGATGATGGCGGTCGGGAAGCCGAGGCAGGCGAGATTGCCGAACAGGATCATCAGCACCCAGACGAAGACGAAGATGCCGTATTCGAACCGCCCCATCAGGCGGGCCAGGATGATCTGCGAGAGAAAGGCGAGGGCGGCGCCTGCAACGCGGATCGTGAAGGCGATCAGCGCCATGCGCTGTGAAACTGCCTTTTCGTCCCGGCCGGTAAGCATAGCGGCGACTTTGCGTAGATACGGCGATAGCGCGGCCCGCAATGCGGACGGCAACATTCTTTCCGCTGTTTGAAAGACCGCCATGATCGATACGCAATACTTTAAGTATGATCCCAAACTCGCGTTAGTCTTGGCAGAGGAGAGTTAAGAATCGGTTCTTTCGATAGTTAAATGTCAGGGGTCATGCATGCGGTCGGTTGTCTGTCGGGTGAGTGCAAAAGCAACCGTTGGCTGCGAGGAGTTCATGCCCGCACCACTCAGAGAGCCGTCGCAGGAAACGGGTGGCGGAGGTTTGGTCGGCATGTAGAATCCAGGGTCTATTGGAGGAGGATTTCATGCTCACACTTCACGATTATTTGCCGTCGCAGAATGGCTGGAAGGCCAGGGTTCTGTTCGGATTGCTCGATATTCCCTATCAGACCCGCCTGGTGTCCATTTTCGAGGGGGAGGGGCGCACGGACGCCTTTTTCGATCTCAATCCGGCAGGAGGCATCCCCGTTCTCGAACTGGAGGATGGGCGAACGATTGCGGAATCGAACGCTATTCTCACCTATGTTGCTGAAGGCACGCGGTTTCTTCCGGCGGATCGCTATCGACATGCCAAGGTCATGCAATGGCTGTTTTTCGAGCAGTATCATGTCGAACCGGTCATCGGTACGCTGCGCTTCTGGACGCTCACGGGACGGCTCGAGCTCAATGCCGTTTTGGCGGAAGCCAAGCGCGCCGGCAGCCTTCGTACGCTTGCAGCGCTCGAGCGCGGGTTGAAGAACACGCCGTTCCTCGTTGGTGAGGAGTTCTCGATCGCGGATATCGCGGTTTACGCCTATGCCCATAGGGCGGCGGATTGCGGCTTGGATCTTGCCGACTACCCCGCGCTTAGGGCCTGGTTCGATCGGGTGCTTGACGTCATTGGACCGGGCTACCCGGTGCATCTCTACAATGAGGATCCGCATTCCGCTGTCTGAACGCGGTGGGCGTGCTGAAATGGTTGTCGGCGGCGCCTATCGGCGAATTGTTGTAGTCCCTGATCGTTGCAAACAAAAATGCCGCCCGAAGGCGGCATTTTTGCTCATTGCTGTCGGTTTGCGAGGCTCAGACCACTTCGCTGCTTTCGAAGGCGCCGTGGCAGTGCTTGTACTTCTTGCCGGAGCCGCAGGGGCAGGCCTCGTTGCGGCCGACGCGGCCCCAGGTTGCCGGGTTGCGCGGATCGCGATTTTCCGGTGCCACAGCGCTCTCACTTGCAAGCGTGAATGGTGAGAATTCGTCTTCGCCCGTTGTCGCGTCGATATGACGGGCCTGCATCGGCGGCGTCTCCGGCTCGGCCGGCTGCTGCACCAGTTCGACGCGCGAAAGCTGCGCGGTCACGGCCTGGCGCAGATTGTTCAACAGTGCTTGGAACAGCTCGAAAGCTTCGGCCTTGTATTCCTGCAGCGGATCGCGCTGGGCGTAGCCGCGGAAGCCGATGACCGAGCGCAGATGATCGAGGTTGACGATGTGCTCGCGCCACAGATTGTCCAGCGTCTGCAGCACGATGGAGCGCTCAACATAGGTCATGATCTCAGGGCCGAAGCGTTCAGCCTTTTCGGCCGCAGCCTTTTCAGCCGCTTCCGTCAGGCGCGCACGGATGTCGTCTTCGCCGATGCCTTCTTCCTTGACCCAGTCATGAATGGGCAGGTCGAGATCGAAGAAGTTGGCGACAGCCGTCTTCAGGCCGTCGGCATCCCACTGTTCGGCATAGGCGCGCTCTGGAATATGTCTGGCGACGAGATCTTCGATGACATCGTGGCGCATGTCGCCGACGAATTCGGAGAGGTCCTTGGATTCCATCAGCTCGACACGCTGGTCGAAGATGACCTTGCGCTGATCGTTCAATACGTCGTCGTACTTCAGAACGTTCTTGCGGATGTCGAAGTTGCGGGCCTCGACCTTCTTCTGGGCGCGTTCAACCGCCTTGTTGATCCAGGGGTGGACGATCGCTTCGCCTTCCTTGAGGCCGAGCTTCTGCAGCATGCCATCCATGCGGTCGGAACCGAAGATGCGCATCAGGTCGTCCTGGAGCGACAGGTAGAATTTCGAGCGGCCCGGGTCGCCCTGGCGGCCGGAACGGCCACGCAGCTGGTTGTCGATACGGCGGCTTTCATGGCGCTCGGAGGCGATGACGTAGAGGCCGCCGGCAGCGATCGATTTCTGCTTGAGTTCCTTGATCTCTTCGGCAATGCGGGCAATGGCCGCGTCGCGCTCCGGACCGGGTTCCATTTCGTGCAGGTCGCGCTCGACTCGCATTTCGAGGTTGCCGCCGAGCTGGATGTCGGTGCCGCGGCCGGCCATGTTGGTGGCGATCGTCACTGCGCCCGGAACGCCGGCCTGGGCGACGATGTAGGCTTCCTGCTCGTGGTAGCGCGCGTTCAGAACCTGGAAATTGGAGAAGCCGCGCTTGCGCATAAGGTCGGCGAGAAGTTCGGACTTCTCAATCGACGTCGTGCCGACCAGCACCGGCTGGCCGCGCTTGTGAGCGTCGAGGATCTCATTGATGATGGCGTTATACTTCTCGGCGTGCGTGCGATAGACCTCGTCGTCCTCGTCGATACGCTGGATCGGCAGGTTGGTCGGCACTTCGATCACGTCGAGACCGTAGATGTTGCCGAATTCCTCTGCTTCCGTCGATGCCGTACCGGTCATGCCGGCGAGCTTTTCGTACATGCGGAAGTAGTTCTGGAAGGTGATCTGCGCCAGGGTCTGGTTTTCCGGCTGGATCTGCACATGCTCCTTGGCTTCCAGCGCCTGATGCTGGCCGTCCGAATAACGGCGGCCTGGCATCATGCGGCCGGTGAATTCGTCGATGATGACGACTTCACCGTTGCGCACGATATAGTCCTTGTCGCGCTGGAACAGCTTGTGCGCCTTGAGCGCGTTGTTGATGTGGTGGACGATCGCGACATTCTCGACGTCGTAGAGCGATTCACCCTTCAAGAGGCCGGCTTCGCGCAGCATGTTTTCCAGCTTCTCGGTGCCTTCTTCGGAGAAGTTGGCCGAGCGCTGCTTTTCATCGATTTCATAGTCTTCCTTCGCCAGGCGGGGAATGAAGGCGTCGATGGTGATATAGAGATCGGAGCGGTCGTCGAGCGGACCGGAGATGATCAGCGGCGTGCGCGCTTCGTCGACCAGGATCGAGTCCACTTCGTCGACGATCGCGAAGCTATGGCCGCGCTGAACCATCTGAGCGCGCTCATATTTCATATTGTCGCGCAGATAGTCGAAGCCGAGCTCGTTGTTGGTGGCGTAGGTGATGTCGCAGGCATAGGCGTCATGGCGCTGTTCATCCGACAGGCCGTGGACGATGACGCCCGTCGTCAGGCCGAGGAAGCTGTACAGGCGGCCCATGGTGCCGCTGTCGCGCTGCGCCAGGTAATCGTTGACGGTAACGACATGGACGCCCTTGCCGGCCAGCGCGTTCAGATAGACCGGGAGGGTGGCAACCAGAGTTTTACCTTCACCGGTCTTCATCTCAGCGATGGCATTGGAATGAAGGATCATGCCGCCGATGAGCTGCACGTCAAAGGGTCGCATGCCAAGAACACGGCGCGACGCTTCACGAGCGACCGCGAAGGCCGGCACGAGGATATCGTCCAGCGTCTTGCCGTCCGCGAGCTGCTGGCGGAACTCAACCGTCTTGGCGGCCAGAGCTTCATCGGACAGCGCACGCATCTCCGGCTCGAGCGCGTTGATTGCGGCTACTTTCGGCTGGAACGATTTAACCCGACGGTCGTTGGACGAGCCGAACAACTTGCGGGCAATTCCACCTAGGCTGACCATGTGACTGGTCCTTTCTGAGATTTCATCCTGCCGTTTCCTGCTTGATCCATTCCCGAAAAAAACGGGAGTATAGCACAAAACGGCCGGAAACTGTTCTGGACGCGAGGTTGCGTGACAGATAAGAGGGGGGTCGATTGATGTCAACGGGATTTGGCCGATACAGAAAGGCCACATTCTCCTGCTGAAGGCTTTTTCACGCCGGATTCACATCTGTCGAGCCGGTCGAGATCACCGAAGGGTTATTTTATGTTGAAGTATAACAAGCTTGCTGCGGTTGCTTTCGCAACAATCGTTACCTTCCAGGCTCCGGTCTTCGCGGCCGATGCCAAGGACCCCGTTGTCGCCAAGGTCGGCGATGTCGAAATCCATCAATCCGAACTCGATCTGGCAATCGCCAATCTCGATCCGCAGCTCGGCCAGCTTCCGGATGACCAGAAGAAGGTCGCAGCACTCTCGGCTTCGGTCGATGTGAAGCTTTTGTCGCAGAAGGCCGCTGCCGAGAAGCTCGATCAGACGCCGGACTTCCAGGCTCACATGGCCTATCTGCGCGACCGCGAGCTGCACAATGCCTATTTCAAGGCTCACGTCGCCGACGCCATCAAGGATGATGAAGTCAAGGCTCGTTACGACAAGGAAGTCGCAGCCCTGCCGAAGCAGGAAGAGGTTCATGCCCGCCACATTCTCGTGAAGACCGAGGATGAAGCCAAGGCGATCATCAAGGAACTCGATGCCGGCAAGGATTTCGCCGCACTTGCCAAGGAAAAGTCGACGGATCCAAACAAGGCTGACGGCGGCGATCTCGGCTATTTCGGCCATGGCCGCATGGTCAAGGAATTCGAGGACGCGGCTTTCGCGCTTCCGGTCGGAACCTACACGAAGACCCCGGTTAAGACCGATTTCGGCTGGCACATCATCAAGGTTGAAGACAAGCGCAATGCTCCTCCTCCGCCGTTCGACCAGGTCAAGGACCAGGTTCGTCAGCTCGTCATGCGCGACAAGTATCTTGAACTCCTGAACAAGGCCAAGCAGGATACCAAGGTCGTCATCAACGATCCGGCGCTCAGCAAGGCTTATGACGACGCGCAGAAGCAGCAGGATGCAGCACCGGCCGACGATGCAGTTGCGCCTGCCGACGGTGCGGCAGCGCCCGACGCTCAGCCGCAGCAGTAATTGACAGCAGTCAAACAATCAGGGCCCGGATTTTCCGGGCCCTTCACTGGAGCCGGATGATTTTAGGTCGATACGACCTAAAATCTGAATCCGCTCCAGAATTAAAAAGCAGAGCATGATGTAATCCGAAAACCGCCTACACTTTTCGGCATCATGCTCGTCCAGGTGGGTCTCATGTCCGGTTCCGTTTCTCCGCTCGCTCCCAAAACCTTTGTATCCATGCCCGCCCTTCGCGGTGTGCGCATGACCACGGCCTCCGCCGGCATCAAGTACAAGAACCGGACCGACGTCCTGCTGATGGTCTTCGACAAGCCGGCCGCCGTAGCGGGCGTCTTCACCCGCTCGAAGTGCCCTTCGGCTCCGGTCGATTTCTGCCGGAAGAACCTGGCGCACGGCAGCGCGCGCGCCGTCGTCGTCAATTCCGGCAATGCCAATGCCTTCACCGGCCTCAAGGGACGCCAGGCGACGGAACTGACCGCCAAGTCCGCGGCGGCTGCCGTCGGTTGCGGTGAAAACGAAGTTTATCTCGCCTCCACCGGTGTCATCGGTGAGCCGCTTGACGCCAGCAAGTTCGCCGGTGTGCTCGATACGATGGCGAAGGATGCGACAAGCGATTTCTGGTTCGAGGCCGCCAAGGCGATCATGACCACGGATACCTATCCGAAGGTCGCGACCCGCACCGCCGAGATCGGCGGCGTCAAGGTCACGATCAACGGTATTGCCAAGGGCGCCGGCATGATCGCACCCGATATGGCGACGATGCTCTCTTTCGTCGTCACCGATGCCGATATTTCTTCTGCCGTGCTGCAGACGCTGCTGTCCGAAGGCGTCGGCCCGAGCTTCAATTCGATGACGGTCGATAGCGATACCTCGACCTCCGATACTTTGATGCTGTTCGCCACCGGCACTGCCGCGGCTGATGGTCAGGCGCATATCGATCGCGCCGACGATCCGAAGCTTATCGGTTTCCGGGCGGCACTTAACGAGCTGCTGAAGGATCTTGCCATCCAGGTCGTTCGCGACGGCGAAGGCGCGACCAAGATGCTCGAAATTACGGTGACGGGCGCCGAAAACGACGCGGCTGCCAAGCGCATCGCGCTTTCGATCGCCAATTCGCCGTTGGTCAAGACCGCCGCCGCCGGCGAAGACGCCAATTGGGGCCGCGTCGTCATGGCTGTCGGCAAGGCGGGCGAAATGGCGGATCGCGACAAGCTCGCCATCTGGTTCGGCGATGTCCGCGTCGCAGTCAACGGTGAGCGTGACGCTTCCTATTCGGAAGAAGCCGCCTCTAATGTCATGAAGCAGCAGGATATTCCCGTGAAGGTCGATCTTGGCCTCGGCAATGGCCGCGCAACGGTCTGGACCTGCGACCTTACCAAGGAATATGTTGCCATCAATGGCGACTACCGGAGCTGATACCTAGCTGATGCATGCGCAGTCCACGATAAACAAGCTGCCCTTGGTGCGCAGGCTGGAAGCCGTCGGTTTCCGGGCCTGGCCCGCCTCGTCGGTGCAATATGATGGCAGCTGGCAAATCCGGCTGACGGCGGGTCATCCGTCGAAGCGGCTGAATTCTGTCGTGCCGCTCGATCCCTCCGATCATCGCGATCTCGAGATCCGGCTGGCAAAAGCGCAGCGCAAGTTCGAAGCCTATGGCAGGCCTATGGTCGTGCGCGAGACGCCGCTCGCCTCGCCGAAGCTCATCGATCTCCTACGGGAGCGCGGCTGGACGTGTTTCGACGAGACGATCGTCATGACCGCCAATCTCGTCGATCTCGAATTGCCTGATATGCTGGATCATCTGCCGAGCCACGATGTCGGCCGCTTTGTCGATGCGAGCCTCATCGTTGATGAGGCTGATCCGGCTCTGAAGCCGGCATTGGCCGAGGTGGTGAGCGGCATCAAGCCGCCATCGGGCCTCTTTGTCATCGAAAATGATGATGCCGGACCGGTGGCGACAACGCTTTGCGTGCAGGACAACGATCTTGCCGGCGTCATGTCGGTTGCCGTCTCGCAGCAGCATCGGCGCAAGGGCCTCGGAGCCGAGATCCTGACTTCGGCGCTTCGCTGGGCCCGGATGCGCAGCGCCAAGACCGCCTGGTTGCAGGTCAGCGCCGACAATGCTCCGGCTTTGGCGCTCTACGTTCGTTTCGGTTTCCGCGAAGCCTATCGTTATTGCTATTGGCGACCGCCGGAGGCTGCATGAACGAGGCTGGCCGAAAGATCGTTCTCGTGGCCGCCTGCGCGCTCATCGACGCTGACGGCCGTATCCTTCTGGCGCAGCGCCCCGAGGGAAAATCGCTCGCCGGCCTCTGGGAGTTTCCCGGCGGCAAGGTCGAGTCTGGCGAGACGCCGGAGGAGACCTTGGTGCGCGAGCTTCAGGAAGAGCTTGGCATCCAGACGAAAATCGCCTGTCTCGCGCCGCTGACCTTCGCCAGCCATACTTACGAAACCTTCCATCTGCTGATGCCGCTTTATATCTGCCGGCGTTACGAAGGAATCCCGCATGGCCGGGAAGGGCAGGCGATCAAATGGGTACGGCCGCAGGCCCTGCGCGACTATCCGATGCCGCCGGCCGATGAGCCGCTGATCCCGTTCCTGCAGGATCTGCTTTAGCTTTTTACGGCAAGGGCTGAGGCAGCGCCGGTATCGGGCGGTGTCGCGCCCCCCGTGTCTAGATATCTCTGGATTTGAAACTTGATTTTGCAAGCTGATCAAGTTGGGAGACGCCGGGCTCTCGAGGGGACGCATCCGTCTTCGGCATTTTGCGGAGCAAATCCGTCAGCATGTCAGATTGCCTGTCACATTCGCGGCGAATTGCCTCCAAATGTTCGAGCATCAGTCCAAGGGCAAAAATCACGGCGCCGTTAAAAGCGTAGGAAAGGGCGCCTATCAGCCCCGCCGCTACGCCCGCTGCACTTCCACTAAACAACGTCGCAATCCCGAACAGGATCGCAATACCAATCACCAAACCGCCAACCGCCTTGAGCAAACCTGCCATGTGTAAATTCACGCAACCCAGGATAACAAAATGTAGCTTGGCGATATATCATGGCGCGCAAGTGTCAATCTCTATTATTTGATGTATCGATGAAATTTTCGTCCAGTGCGTGCCTCTCCGGACCGAATTTGATGTCCCGTCGTGGGGCGGATCTTTTTTAGGTTCACGCAGTGACGGTTTGAAATGCGTCAAGGTAATACGTCGCAAATATGGTTAACGAGAATTAGCCATTTAATATCAGCCTGATAATGCGAATCATGCACTGTCCCGGAATTTTACGTCTCATTAATTTGCATGTGGATATTAAGGGATCGTTTATGACCTTCTGGCATTCAATTCTCTCAATCAAGCGGTTGTTGGGTGCGTTAGAGAAGGCTTGACACAATGGACGACGATTTCTGGAAAGCTGTTCAGGAAAAAGAGCAGTCCTATTCCACGTCGCGCAGAACGGGCGCGTTGAATATCGCTTTGCTGTTCGGTACGGCGGCGGTCGCGCTTTCGCTTATTCTGACCCCGATGCTATCAGACAAATCCAAGTCACGCGTGCTTGCAAGCGCGCCGGATATTGACAATATTACCACGGGTTCGATCCCGCAGACGGAAAACGGCAAGCGGTATACGATCCGCCGTAGTGTTCTGCAGCAGGAGCCGGGTTCGGTTTGTATCGTCCAGGGTTATGGTGCCGACAGCGGCTGCCAATAGAGCAATTCCAGGAAAAGTGCGTAGCGGTTTCCCATCGGAATTGCGTAGAAACAAAAAGATAGAGCGTTTTTGCGACTTAAAGAAGCACAAACGCTCTGGCGCGTGAGCATAGCCTGCCGGATGCCATGACGAGCATCGGATTCATCAGTTGTCCAATGCTGGGAGCTTCGAGCTTATGCGTTCCGTTCGGCGTATTTTCACCGATAAGACCGGTGCCACGGTCATTGAATATGGTCTCATCGCAGCCTTGATGTCGGCTGCGATCATCAGCGGTGTCGGCGCCTTCGGAGGCAGCCTCTCAAGCACATTCAACCTCCTGTCCAATACGATACAGAATTCGGCGGCGTCCCAGAACTGACGCGACCGCCTATTGCTTGAGCTTGTGTTCCTCGACCTTGAGCGCATCGGCCAACCGCGCCTTGGCCGAACCAGGCCGCAGCGGCTTCTGCTGGCTTTCGTGCGGCGTCCAGCCTGAGACGTAGATGATGGAGAATGTCGCCCTGATCCGCCCGTCCGGATCGGAATAGCGTTCGGCGTAAAGCTCGGCCGCACGCAGGAAGAAGGCACGCGTCAGCGGTTTGCGGCTGCGGTCGACCAGCGGATTGGTCATGCCCATGGCGCGCAGGTCGCGCATCAGGGCAAAGAGATTGTCGTAGCGCACCGTATAGGTTTCGGCGTCGATGACGGGCAAGGTAAAGCCGGCACGCTGCAGGAGGCCACCGACATCGCGGACATCGGCAAAGGGGATGACGCGCGGGCTTGCGCCCCCCGTCAGTTCGATTTCGGTCGCGAGCAGCACGTCGCGCAATTCCTGCAGGGTTCCAGAGCCGGGGATCGCCGCCAGGAAAAGACCATCCGCCTTCAGCGCGCGGCGGATCTGGATGAAGACGCCGGGCGTGTCGTTTGTGACATGCAGGCTAAGCGGCGAAAGCACGAGATTGACCGATTCCGGCTCCAGCGGCAGTTCTTCCGGCGGCGCTTCGATAAGGGTCTCGCCGGGAGCGGCAAAACCCATTTCGCTTTCGATCCTTTTCAAATGGCTGATCTTGCCGGTTGCCAGAGCCAGATGCGCAGCTACGCCGGTCGTGCCATGCAGCTCGACGGCTTCGTCGAAATGGCGTTCGGTGACGCCAAGCCGCTCCGCCAGTTCGCCGGCGGCAATGTCGAGCAGGAATGCCGCTTTCGGGTCGCCTTGTCTCAAGGCCCGGCGCTTGCGGGCTGCAAGCAGCGATTGGTCGAACACGATTTCCATGGTGGTTTCCTGCACTATCATCAATTCGGCGGCGCGTGCCGGGCACGCGCGTTTTCTCTTGCGCAATTCCGGACGGAAAACCGCTATACACTTTTCCCGGAATTGCTAGTGTCAATCATATGGGGATGATGGGACGCGAAATCACCTTGTCTATGCTGGGCGCCGGGCTGAAAAGACCCTGGATGGCTCTTGCCGATCTGGTCTATCCGCCGGCCTGCCCGGGTTGTGGCGTTTCCCTCGGCGCGCATCGCGGTCTTTGCGCGGCATGCTGGTCGGGCATTCGCTTTATCGAGCGGCCCTATTGCGAGGTGCTCGGCAGTCCGTTCTCCCATGATCTTGGCGCTGGCATCCTCAGCGCAGAGGCGATTGCCGATCCGCCCGTCTTCGACCGCCTGCGCTCCGCCGCCGTTCACGACGGCATCGTCCGGGATCTCGTTCTGAGCCTGAAGTATCGCGATCGCACCGATCTCGCGCCGATGATGGCCGGCTGGATGCTGCGTGCCAGCGACGGCACGATTGCGGATTGCGATGCGATCATTCCGGTGCCGCTGCACCGGGCGCGGCTGTTTGCGCGCAAATACAATCAGGCTGCCGAGCTTGCTCGCCACATTGCCCGTCTTTCAGGCAAGCCGCTGCTCGCCGCAACGCTCCTGCGCGTCAAACGCACGAGCCAGCAGGTGGGTCTCGGGGCGAAGGCGCGACAGGACAATGTGCGCGGTGCTTTCGCCGTCTCCGAGCATCGGGCGGCCGATATATTCGGGCGGCGCGTCGTTCTGGTCGATGATGTCTATACCACGGGCGCCACGGTTGCCGCGGCCACGCGCGCACTGAAGAAAGCAGGTGCGGCCGATGTCACGGTTTTGACCTTTGCAAGGGTCGTCGGCCATCTTATATGACAATCAATCTAGGCTTTTCCGGAGTGGATCATGGCATCCGTCGTCATCTATACGCGTGAATTCTGCGGCTATTGCGCCCGTGCGAAATCTCTGCTCGAATCCAAAGGCGTCGATTATGTCGAGCACAACGCCACCTATTCGCCCGAACTGCGGCAGGAGATGATCGCGAAGTCGAACGGCGCCGCGACCTTCCCGCAGATCTTCATCAATGGTGAGCATGTCGGCGGCTGCGACGACATCCATGCGCTCGACCGGGCCGGCAAGCTCGATCCGATGCTGGCTGCCTGACCTGTCTTTACGAGGGAGAAACCGATGAGCTTCAAGGCTGCCGCCGTCCAGATGTGTTCCGGTGTCGATCCGGTGAAGAACGCGGCTGATATGGCGCGCCTGGTGCGCGACGCCGCTTCGCAGGGTGCTGTCTATGTGCAAACGCCGGAGATGACCGGCGCGGTGCAGAAGGATCGTCCGGGCCTGCGCGCTGTGCTGCGTGACGAGCCGAACGATATCATCGTCAAGACGGCGTCCGGACTGGCAGAAGAGCTCGGCATATACCTGCATATCGGTTCGACTGCCATTGCGCTCGATGACGGCAAGATCGCCAATCGTGGCTTCCTCTTCGGTCCCGACGGCAAGCTCATCAATCGCTACGACAAGATCCATATGTTCGACGTCGATCTTGACAATGGCGAGAGCTGGCGCGAAAGCGCCGTCTATCGGCCGGGGTCGGAGGCGCGCATCGCATCGCTGCCGTTCGCCGAACTCGGCTTTTCCATCTGCTACGATGTGCGCTTTCCGCAGCTCTTCCGCGCCCAGGCCGTTGCTGGCGCCGAGGTGATGACGGTACCTGCCGCCTTCACAAAGCAGACCGGTGAAGCGCATTGGGAAATTCTGCTGCGCGCCCGCGCCATCGAAAACGGCATGTTCGTCATTGCCGCCGCGCAGGCCGGCAAGCATGAGGACGGCCGTGAGACTTTCGGCCATTCGATGATCATCGATCCCTGGGGCAAGGTGCTGGCATCCGCCGGTGGCACGGGCGAGGCCGTGGTCATCGCCGAGATCGATATCGCTGCCGTCAAATCAGCCCATGACAAGATACCGAACCTGAAGAATGCGCGCGAATTTTCGCTGGAGAAGATCGCGACGCCGGCGGCTGGAGGCGTCGCTGCTTGATCCGTTATTCGCTTACCTGTGACAATGCCCATGAGTTCGAGGGCTGGTTTTCCGAAAGTGCCGATTTCGACCGCCAGGTCGCAAGCGGTTTTCTCACCTGTCCGGTCTGTAATTCGGCTGCGATCTCCAAGCAGCTGATGGCGCCTTCGGTTTCGACCGCGCGCAAGAAGGACGAGATGCAGACGCTTGCCATGGATGCCGCCCGCAAGGAGGCGATGGCCAAGCTCAAGGAAGCGGTCGACGCCATCAAGGCCAATGCCGAGGATGTCGGCGCCAAATTCCCGGAAGAGGCCCGCAAGATCCATTACGGCGAAGCAGATGCGCGTGGGATCATCGGCAAGGCGACGCCTGATGAGGCGCAGGCCCTTGTCGAGGAGGGTATCGAGATCGCAGCCATTCCCGTGTTGCCAGACGATATCAACTGATGCCGGCGACCGGCAGCAAACATCTCGCCATGTATAATTTCGGGCTGCATGTCGCGGCCTACGAGAGTCCTGAGGTCGAGGGATTTCGGCTGCGCGAGGCGGCGAATTTCGAGGCTGCTGCCCGGGCTGATGGCTTTATCGGTCGATCCGGTTATTCCGGCGAACCGGGCGTTCCCTGTTGGGGTCAACAGGTCTTTCCGCGTTTCATCGAGGGCAGCGGCTTTCAGACGGCGCCATCGTCACTGTCGCTCTGGGCCGATATCGAATCGCTGATGGCATTCACCTATAGCGGCGTGCATGCCGACGCCCTGAAAGGCGCGCGACACTGGAACCTCAGGCAGAGCTGGCCGCCGCTTGTCCTTTGGTGGGTGGATCACGGGACCATTCCGGAATGGAGGGATGGCGTCGAGCGCCTGGAACATTTGCACGATCATGGTGCCGGCCCGGCTGCCTTCTCGTTCAAGCAGCCCTATGGGCCTGCTGGCCGGCCTCAGGAGATCGATCGCCTTCGCATTAAAGAGATCGTTGCTCGCAACGCCGTGGGCCAGAGCGAGTTGCTGGCACACGTGCTGACATTGAAGGTCTGAGGCGGATTCGCAGATGCACGATCAGCCCAAGTTCGCTCGCTTCGCCAGAAGCATGTAGTTGACGTCCATATCCTTCGAGAGGTTCCAGCGGTCCTGCAGCGGCGAATAGAAGACGCCTGTGCGGGCAATGATATCGAGGCCGCTTGCGGCAAGCGGCTTTTCGATTTCCTCCGGGCGGACCAGCTTTTCATACTGGTGCGTACCGCGGGGCAGCCAGCGAAGCACGTTTTCGGCGGCGAAGATGGCAAGGGCTGCCGCCTTCATGGTGCGGTTGATGGTCGCAACGAACATCAAGCCGCCGGGACGCACCATTTTTGCGCAGGTCGACAGGAAGAATTCGACGTCGGCGACATGCTCGACCACTTCCATGTTCAGCACGATATCGAAGGTTTCGCCGGCTTCGGCCAGCTGCTCGGCGGTGACGGCTCGGTAGTCGACGGGAACGCCGGAGGCTTTCGCGTGCGTCGAGGCGATGCCGATGTTCTTTTCCGAGGGATCGGCGCCGATGACGGTGGCGCCCATGCGCGCTACCGGTTCCGACAGCAGACCGCCGCCGCAGCCGATGTCGAGCACGCGAAGGCCCTCAAGCGGTCGGCTGCTCTTCGGATCGCGGTCGAAATTCTCGCAGGCGCGGTCGCGGATATATGCCAGACGGACCGGATTGAACTTGTGAAGCGGTTTGAACTTGCCGGTCGGGCTCCACCACTCAGCCGCCATGGCGGAAAAACGGTCCACTTCGCTCTGGTCGATCGTGCTCTTTGCCGTTTCGCTCATGGCTCACTCCATCATTTGCGTCGTTCTGCGGTTCGCACGACTGCAAGCAATAATTCTACCTGAAGGGTGAAGTCGGACGATCGATGCGCGATGTCAAGGGCCTGCGGCCTTCGATCAGCTGTGGGGTATCTCGATTGCGCGATGCGAATTGCGGTGCGGAGGTTGACATGGCGGTATCTTATGGCCGATCAATCGCCGGGTTGTGAAATGGACTTTCGGAACCGGGATCGATTGCGATCGACTGGCCTGTAGAGGAGCTCCTCATGAGACCACTCCGTCTCGCGACGGTCGTCGCCATGTGCTGGTTTGCGGCCAGCCATGCATGCGCCGGGGACGGCAAGGGGTTTCGCCTGACGATCGACGGAGTCAGCGTCGGCATCAATCCCGGCGATACGCTCGAAGTCACCATGAAGGATGGCCGCAAGGTCCCGGTGGAGCTGCAGCGCAGCGAGACGGTGACCTTCACCGGCGGCAAATTCTCCTTCGATCATGATGGCAAGTTCACGGTTGCAAAGACGGATCTCGGCGACGGCGTGCAGCAATATGCGCTGATGACGCCGATCGGCACGGGCATCATCGTGCAGGTCTATAAGGGTCTTAACCCTTCCAGCTATACCGATGTCGTACTCCAGCAGATGGTGCAGGAGAGCATCAATGGCGGCGCGAAAATCAGCAAGCGAGCGACCCAGCGCACATTGCCGAGCGGTACCGTGCTGAAGGGCGTGAAGGCCGAGACGACCACGGACGACGACGTCATGGAATATGAGATCGTCGCGACCGGCCGGCCGGAAGGCGGCGTGCTTGTCGCCACCTTCCTCAACAAAGAAAATATCCCCAAGGAAGGGGGCATTCTCGACAAGCTCTGGTCGACCTTAAAAGTGGATTTTTAGAGTAAACTTTTCGTCGCCTCTGGCGTCCGATGCTATTGCGCCTGCCCGACAAACTCGCTAAGAGACGGCCCCATTGAGATCACGCTTTTCCGGCTACCGAACCGGAAGGGCGATTTTGCATGTCGGGCTTTCCGCATTCGGCCGCCCGGCGCAGGGTACTGGTAGAGGCACATGGCACGCATCGTGATGAAATTCGGCGGGACCTCCGTCGCGGATCTGGACCGTATCAAGAACGTTGCACGCCATGTGAAACGCGAGGTCGATGCCGGTCACGAAGTGGCAGTCGTCGTTTCCGCCATGTCCGGCAAGACCAACGAACTGGTCGGCTGGGTCCAGAACATGCCGAAAGTCTCCGGCGCCAATCACTCGATCTACGATGCACGCGAATATGACGCCGTCGTGGCTTCGGGCGAGCAGGTCACCTCCGGCCTGCTGGCGATTGCGCTGCAGGCCATGGGCATCAACGCCCGTTCGTGGCAGGGTTGGCAGATCCCCATCCGCACCGACAATGCGCATGGTGCGGCCCGCATTCTCGACATCGACGGCGAAGACATGATCCGCCGCATGAAGGAAGGGCAGGTCGCCGTCGTCGCCGGGTTCCAGGGTCTCGGTCCCGACAATCGCGTCGCGACGCTCGGCCGCGGCGGTTCCGACACGTCGGCCGTTGCGATCGCCGCCGCCGTGAAGGCCGATCGCTGCGATATCTACACGGATGTCGATGGCGTCTACACGACCGACCCGCGCATCGAGCCGAAGGCGCGCCGCCTCAAGAAGATCGCCTTCGAGGAAATGCTCGAAATGGCGTCTCTCGGTGCGAAGGTGCTGCAGGTGCGCTCGGTTGAGCTCGCCATGGTGTTCAAGGTCCGCACTTTCGTGCGCTCTTCTTTCGAGGATCCCGATGCTCCGGGCATGGGCGATCTGCTTAACCCGCCCGGAACGCTGATTTGTGACGAGGAAGAAATCGTGGAACAGGAAGTAGTCACCGGCATTGCCTATGCCAAGGATGAGGCTCAGATCTCGCTGCGTCGTCTTGCCGACCGGCCGGGTGTTTCCGCTGCGATCTTCGGGCCGCTGGCCGAAAACCACATCAATGTCGACATGATCGTTCAGAACATTTCCGAAGACGGCTCCAAGACCGATATGACCTTCACGGTGCCCTCGGGCGACGTCGAGAAGGCGCTGCGCGTTCTTGGCGAAAACAAGGAAAAGATCGGCTACGACGTCGTCCAGAGCGAATCAGGTCTGGTCAAGGTTTCCGTCATCGGCATCGGTATGCGCTCGCATGCAGGCGTAGCTGCGACCGCTTTCAGGGCACTTGCCGAAAAAGGCATCAACATCAAGGCCATTACGACGTCAGAAATCAAGATTTCCATCCTGATCGACGGTCCTTATGCAGAACTCGCAGTCAGGACTTTGCATTCCTGCTACGGTCTGGATAAGAGTTGAGTCACGACTGCTGACGACGGACCGTGACGGAGGCGAGTTTCGGCCGGCCCTGACGTGGGCAAGACGGGCATGACATCTTGATTCGGGAGCTAGTGGCGCAATGAGAGACCTATCCGGCGGTCCACGCGTTCTGCTCAAGCGGCTACGCGAATTGATGGCGGAGCCGCTGGAGCCGCAGGAGCGCCTTGACCGGATCGTCCGCCAGATTGCCAGCAATATGGTTGCCGAGGTTTGCTCGGTCTATGTGCTGCGCGCCGACGGTGTCCTTGAGCTTTATGCCACCGAGGGTCTGAATAAAGAGGCCGTCCACCTTTCGCAATTGAAGATGGGGCAAGGCCTGGTCGGCACGATTGCCGCATCCGCCCAGCCGCTCAATCTTTCCGATGCACAATCGCATCCGGCCTTCCGCTACCTTCCGGAAACCGGCGAAGAGATCTATCACTCCTTCCTCGGCGTGCCGATCCTGCGCACCGGCCGTTCGCTCGGCGTTCTCGTCGTCCAGAACAAGGCGAGCCGCAATTATCGCGAGGAAGAGCTGGAGGCGCTCGAAACGACGGCCATGGTGCTGGCCGAGATGATCGCGACCGGCGAGCTGAAGAAGATCACCAAGCCTGGCCTGGAACTCGATCTCACTCGCTCCGTTACGATCGATGGCGACAGCTACAATGAAGGCATCGGCCTCGGCTATGTCGTGCTGCACGAGCCGCGCATCGTCGTCACCAATCTCTTGAACGAGGATGCCGACAAGGAAATCGGCCGCCTCGCCGAGGCACTCGGTTCGCTGCGCATTTCGATCGACGACATGCTGTCGCGCCGTGACGTGTCCATGGAAGGTGAGCATCGCGAGGTGCTTGAGACCTACCGCATGTTCGCGCACGACCAGGGCTGGGTGCGCAAGCTTGAGGAAGCCGTCCGCAACGGCCTGACCGCTGAAGCCGCCGTCGAAAAGGTGCAGAGTGACACAAAGGCGCGCATGATGCGCCTGACCGATCCCTATCTGCGCGAACGCATGCACGATTTCGAAGATCTGGCGAACCGGCTTTTGCGGCAGCTCATTGGACATTCAGGCCGTACCAGCGCGGAAGGCTTCCCGAACGATGCGGTCATTTTCGCGCGTGCGATGGGCGCGGCTGAACTGCTCGATTATCCCCGCGCCAATATTCGCGGCCTGGTGCTGGAAGAGGGCGCTGTCACGAGCCACGTCGTCATCGTGGCACGCGCCATGGGCATTCCGGTCGTCGGACAGGCGGTAGGTGTCGTTGCGCTGGCCGAAAACGGCGATCCGGTCATCATCGACGGCGACGGTGGTCATGTACACCTGCGGCCGATGGCTGATCATCAGCGCTCCTATGAAGAGAAGGTCCGGTTCCGTGCCCGTAGGCAGGAGCAGTTCCGGGCTCTGCGTTCCGTCGAGCCGATCACAAAGGACGGGCAGCGCATTTCGCTGCTGATGAATGCCGGTCTGCTGGTAGACCTGCCGCAACTTGCGGAATCCGGAGCCGAGGGCATCGGTCTGTTCCGCACCGAACTGCAGTTCATGATCGCCTCGACCATGCCGAAGGCGGATGAACAGGAAGCCTTCTATCGCAATGTCATGAAGCAGGCGGGTGGCCGTATCGTCACCTTCCGCACGCTCGATATCGGCGGCGACAAGGTCGTTCCCTATTTCCGAGCGCATGAGGAAGAAAACCCCGCGCTCGGCTGGCGCGCCATCCGCCTCTCGCTCGATCGTCCAGGCCTGTTGCGCACGCAGCTCAGGGCTATGCTCAGGGCGGCAGCCGACAGCGAATTGAAGATGATGGTGCCGATGGTCACGGAAGTCTCCGAGATCCGAGCCGTGCGTGAACTTCTGCAAAAGGAAGTGCAGCACCTTTCGCGCTTCGGGCACGGCCTGCCGCGCAAGCTGCAGTTCGGCGCAATGCTCGAGGTGCCCGCGCTGCTGTGGCAGCTGGACGAGCTGATGGCGGAGGTCGATTTCGTCTCGGTCGGCTCCAACGACCTGTTCCAGTTCTCGATGGCGGTCGATCGTGGCAATGCCCGCGTTTCGGATCGCTTCGATCCG
Organism: Martinezella dioscoreae; assembly: GCF_009176305.1. Taxonomy (GTDB): domain Bacteria; phylum Pseudomonadota; class Alphaproteobacteria; order Rhizobiales; family Rhizobiaceae; genus Rhizobium; species Rhizobium dioscoreae. The sequence goes on from NZ_BLAJ01000011.1 coordinate 113,695, forward strand.
CTCGAGCGGCCGTTTCTGCGTATCCTGCGCGATATTGTGCGGGCTGGCGAACGCAACAAGACGCCGGTAACGCTTTGCGGCGAACTGGCGGGCAAGACGATTTCGGCCATGGCCCTGCTCGGCATCGGTTTCCGCTCGGTTTCGATGTCGCCGGCCTCGATCGGGCCGGTCAAAGCAATGCTGCTCGGGCTTGACCTCAAGGCCTTGTCCGAGGTCATGGAAGCCGCACTCGATGACAAGCAGCCGACGAATTCCATGCGGGATATCCTTGTGCACTTTGCCGAGAGCCACAATATTCCGCTTTAGCGCGCGATCCTGAAAAGCATAAAGCGGTTTTGCAGGCAGGATCATGCGCATCACAACATCAAAGCAGAGATAATAAGAAGAATTGGAGTAGAGGGTGGCGAAGCTCCCTGTTGAAAAAATGCGCGAATTGGAACGCCGCTTCGGCGAGATCGAGGCGCGCATGTCCGCCGGTCCGGCCGCGGATGTCTATGTGAAGCTTGCTTCCGAATATTCCGAGCTGCAGCCGGTTGTGACCAAAATCCGCGATTATGAGCGTGCCCTTGCCGAGGCTGCCGATCTCGAAACCATGCTCTCCGATAAATCCGTCGATCGCGACATGCGCGATCTTGCCGAAATGGAGCTGCCCGAGGTCAGGGAGCGAATCGAGACGCTGGAAAAGGCGATCCAGATCGAGCTTCTGCCGAAGGATGCCGCCGACGAGAAGAGCGCGATCCTGGAAATCCGCGCCGGCACTGGCGGCTCGGAAGCGGCCCTTTTCGCTGGCGATCTCTTCCGCATGTATGAGCGTTTTGCCGCCAGCAATGGCTGGAAGGTGGAAGTGCTTTCGGCGAGCGAGGGCGAAGCGGGTGGTTTCAAGGAAATCATCGCCACCATCAGCGGCAAGGGCGTATTTTCCCGATTGAAGTTCGAATCCGGCGTTCACCGCGTGCAGCGTGTGCCGGAAACCGAGGCGAGCGGGCGTATTCATACTTCTGCGGCGACCGTCGCCGTGCTGCCGGAAGCCGAAGAAATCGATATCGAGATCCGGCCTGAGGATATCCGCATCGACACCATGCGCTCTTCAGGTGCCGGTGGTCAGCACGTCAACACGACCGACTCGGCCGTGCGCATCACCCATCTTCCCTCGGGTATCGTTGTCACCAGCTCGGAAAAGTCGCAGCATCAGAACCGCGCTAAAGCCATGCAGGTCCTGCGGTCTCGCCTGTTCGACATGGAGCGCCAGCGGGCCGACAGCGAGCGTTCCGCCGACCGCAAGAGCCAGGTCGGCTCCGGCGATCGGTCCGAGCGCATCCGCACCTATAATTTCCCGCAGGGGCGCGTCACCGATCACCGCATCAACCTGACGCTCTACAAGCTCGACCGGATGATGGTGGGCGAGATCGACGAGGTGGTCGATGCGCTGCTGGCGGATTATCAGGCGAGCCAGCTCGCCCAGCTCGGCGAACAGGCATGAGTGGCGGGCAGGGGCCGACCGCATCCGAGCTCCTGCAGGAGGCGCGCGCCCGATTTGCCGGGGCCGATCTCGACGATCCCGCCACGGAAGCACGCATTCTTGTCGGCGGCCTTCTGCATCTTTCTGCGACCGGCCTCGTGACGCACGGTTTCGAGCCCGTATCCGAGGATGACGTGGTGATGATACGTGCGGCGATCGATCGTCGGCTCAATCATGAGCCGGTCTATCGCATTCTCGGCGAGCGGGAATTCTATGGTCTCTCGCTGCGGCTTTCGGCTGCAACGCTCGAACCGCGGCCCGATACGGAAATTCTCGTCGATACGATGCTGCCACATGTCAGGCGTCTTGAATCCCAGATCGGCAATATCCATATACTGGACATCGGGACGGGGACCGGGGCCATTTGTTTGGCCCTGCTTCGTGAATGCCCTAAAGCAATGGGCGTTGGTTCCGATATTTCCAGCGAAGCGCTGGAAACCGCTCGCGGGAACGCGGAGCGAAATGGCCTGGCGGCGCGGTTCAGAACTGTGCAAGGGAGCTGGTTTGAAGCCATCCACGAACGTTTTCACGTGATTGTCTCAAATCCGCCCTATATTGCGTCTAGTGTCATTTCCACTCTCGCTCCAGAAGTAAAGGATTTCGATCCTCCCACGGCCCTTGATGGGGGCCTTGATGGGCTGGATGCATACAGGGCGATCGCAAAGGATGCGGCTCGATTTCTATATCAGAACGGTATGATTGGTGTGGAGATCGGCTACGATCAGCGTGAAACGGTGACTTCGGTTTTTGAAGGAGCAGGATTTTCCCTTGTCGAGGCGGTTCGGGACTACGGCCAGAACGACCGGGTTCTTGTGTTTGAATTTCAACATTAACGTGACATTTTGCAGCGGATTTGTGGAACCCCGTTGTTATCGCAAAGAAAAAGCTTGGATTTCCTGAGGAAGCAATATAGGTTGCGCTCACGCGTTGGGCGGCTGGGAATGAACGAGACGATTCGCTCATCTTGGACAGCCTCGGGGATCCGCTCTCTGATAAGAGTGTTAAAGGTTGAAGATAACCCAATGCGTGATCAGTTAATCTGACGTAGTCGAGCGGCAGACGAGCGCTAAAGCGCAGTTTGCTTGCGGCACGCAGGCCCCGGTTCGGAAGTATCCGACCCGCGGCGGCAGGTGCCGTGTATGATTTTATCCCAACGAAGAGAATTCAGGTGAAGGATCTATGAGGCCAGGACAGCAAAACAAGCGCGGTCGGGGGCGTGGTAATAACAACAACGGCGGCGGCGGAAATAACAACAACAATTTCAACCGCAAGGGCTCGAACCCGCTGACCAGGACTTACGACAGCTCCGGTCCCGATGTGAAAATCCGCGGAACCGCACAGCACATCGCCGAGAAGTACGCGGCCTTGGCTCGCGATGCTCAAAGCTCCGGCGACCGCGTCATGGCGGAAAACTACCTGCAGCATGCCGAGCACTACAATCGGATCATTGCCAGCGCCCAGGCGCAGATGCAGGAGCGCTACCAGCGCGACGATCATCACAATTACAATGACCGCGATAATGCCGAGCGCGATATCGACGATATCGATGCGCAGGAGATTGACGATCAGCCGCAGATGGCTCAGCCCCACGGTCGCCAGCAGCAGGCTGCTCCAGCGGTTGCTGCCGCTCCGGCCAGCGAGCCCGAGGTCATCAATGGCACCGGTCCGCAGCCGGTGATCGAAGGGATTCCGGCCGAAGTGGCGATCGAAGAGGAAACTCCGGCCGTGGCCGCCACCGAGCGCCAGCCGCGCCGCCGCAGTGCCGGCGGTAACCGCCCGCGCCGCCAGCCGCGCCGCAGCGCTGCCGGTGGCGACGGTGAGGGCGAAGCCGCTTCGGGCGAAGCTCCGGCCTTGGCGGACGCAACCTCGGAATAAGGCCCATACGCTTTCGGGCGCAGTCGGCAGAAATTGAAACGGCAACGGCAGTGCGAGATGCGCTGCCGTTGCCGTTTTGCTATGGGCGAATGGAAAGGGCTGAATGGTCATCAGGTAGCGAGAGAGAAAGATTCGCTACCATCGACCGTCGAAGCTGGGTTTAGCTGAGGGAACCGGCCAATAAGTCGGCGCGATTTGCCAACCAAACCCCGCGCTTTTTTCGCGTTTTGCACCCTTTAAACTCTTCAAATAGCCTCCCATATCTCCTCCAGTTGTCTTGCTGCAAATCTCAATGGCGGTAAGGCGGGGCTCGCCTCTAGAGGGGGCTCAATCTCAATCATCGGTCTGTGCCGGGTCCGGGCAGAGCGATTCATGGAGGTCTCATATGAATATTGAAAAATACTCCGAGCGGGTACGCGGTTTTCTGCAATCCGCCCAAACCAATGCGCTTGCACAGGGTAATCAGCAGTTCACGCCCGAGCACGTTCTCAAGGTGCTTCTGGACGACGATCAGGGCATGGCCGCCTCGTTGATTGAACGTGCCGGCGGCGATGCCAAAGCTGCCCGTATCGCCAATGATGCCGCGCTTGCCAAGCTGCCGAAGGTTTCCGGCGGTGACGGCCAGGTCTATCTCTCACAGCCGCTCGCCAAGGTTTTCACGACTGCAGAAGATGCGGCCAAGAAGGCGGGCGATAGTTTCGTCACCGTCGAGCGTCTCTTGCAAGCTTTGGCGATCGAACCCTCGGCTTCCACGTCGGCAACCCTGAAGAATGCCGGCGTGACCCCTGTTGCCCTCAATCAGGTCATCAACGATATCCGCAAGGGCCGCACGGCTGACTCCGCCAATGCGGAGCAAAGCTTCGATTCCTTGAAAAAATATGCCCGAGACCTCACCGCCGAGGCTCGCGAAGGCAAGCTCGACCCTGTGATCGGCCGTGACGATGAAATTCGTCGCACGATTCAGGTCCTGTCCCGCCGTACGAAGAACAATCCTGTGTTGATCGGTGAGCCCGGCGTCGGCAAGACGGCGATCGTCGAAGGCTTGGCGCTACGTATCGTCAATGGCGACGTGCCGGAATCGCTGAAGGACAAGAAGCTGATGGCGCTCGACATGGGCGCGCTGATTGCCGGTGCGAAATTCCGCGGCGAGTTCGAAGAGCGGCTGAAGGCCGTGCTCAACGAAGTGCAGTCGGAAAATGGCGAGATCATCCTCTTCATCGATGAAATGCACACCCTTGTTGGTGCCGGCAAGGCCGACGGTGCGATGGATGCATCCAACCTGCTGAAGCCTGCGCTCGCGCGTGGCGAACTGCACTGCGTCGGCGCGACCACGCTCGATGAATACCGCAAGCATGTCGAGAAGGATCCGGCCCTTGCCCGCCGCTTCCAGCCTGTCATGGTTGAGGAACCGACGGTCGAAGACACGATCTCGATCCTGCGTGGCTTGAAGGAAAAATATGAGCAGCATCACAAGGTGCGCATCGCCGATGCCGCTCTGGTGGCTGCTGCAACCCTGTCGAACCGCTACATCACCGATCGCTTCCTGCCGGATAAGGCCATCGACCTGATGGACGAGGCAGCGGCGCGTCTGCGTATGCAGGTGGATTCCAAGCCGGAAGAGCTCGATGAACTCGATCGCCGCATCATCCAGCTGAAGATCGAGCGTGAGGCGCTGAAGAAGGAAACCGACCAGTCTTCCGCCGACCGGCTGAAGCGGCTGGAGGGCGATCTTGCTTCGCTGGAAGAGGAAGCCGATGCGCTGACCGCGCGCTGGCAGGCGGAAAAGCAGAAGCTCGGTCTTGCCGCCGATCTCAAGAAGCAGCTCGACGATGCCCGCAACGAACTCGCCATTGCCCAGCGCAAGGGTGAATTCCAGCGTGCAGGCGAGCTTGCCTATGGCGTGATCCCCAATCTTGAGAAGGAATTGCACGCCGCGGAAGAGCAGGATAGTGCCCGCGATTCCATGGTGCAGGAGGTCGTTACCGCCGACAATATCGCCCAGGTCGTTTCCCGCTGGACCGGGATTCCCGTGGACAAGATGCTGGAAGGCGAGCGCGACAAGCTGCTGCGGATGGAAGACGAGCTGGCAAAATGGGTCGTCGGCCAGGGTGACGCCGTTCAGGCTGTGTCGCGTGCCGTTCGCCGCTCGCGTGCCGGCCTGCAGGATCCGAACCGGCCGATCGGCTCGTTCATCTTCCTCGGTCCGACGGGTGTCGGCAAGACGGAGTTGACGAAGGCGCTTGCCCGCTTCCTTTTCGACGACGAGACGGCAATGGTGCGTATCGACATGTCCGAATACATGGAGAAGCATTCCGTGGCGCGGTTGATCGGTGCCCCTCCCGGCTATGTCGGCTATGAGGAAGGCGGCGCATTGACCGAAGCCGTCCGCCGCCGGCCCTATCAGGTCGTGCTGTTCGATGAGATCGAGAAGGCGCACCCCGATGTCTTCAACATCCTGCTCCAGGTTCTGGATGACGGACGTTTGACGGACGGACAGGGCCGCACGGTCGATTTCCGCAACACAATGATCATCATGACCTCCAATCTGGGTGCCGAATATCTCACCCAGCTGAAGGACGGCGATGACAGCGATCTGGTGCGCGAGCAGGTAATGGAAGTCGTCCGGTCGCATTTCCGGCCGGAATTCCTGAACCGTATCGACGAGATCATCCTGTTCCATCGCCTGAAGCGCGATGAGATGGGCGCGATCGTGGACATTCAGCTCGAACGTCTGCTGAAGCTGTTGTCGGAACGCAAGATCACGCTCGAACTCGACGACGATGCCCGCCATTGGCTGGCCAACAAGGGCTACGATCCGGTCTACGGTGCACGGCCGCTGAAGCGGGTGATCCAGAAATATGTCCAGGATCCGCTCGCCGAGCAGATCCTGTCCGGGCAGATTCCGGATGGCTCGCTCGTCAAGGTCACCAGCGGTTCGGACCGGCTGTTGTTCCGCCCGCGTCAGGCGGTAAACGAAGCGGCGTAAGCTGGCCGACCGAGTCAACACAGATGGCGGTCTTCGGGCCGCCATTTTGCTATCGGCCGTAGCGTAGTGTTGATAGCTCAGCATGAAATAGGCCGAGCGGCCGAGGCTACTTGCTGGCGATCTGCTTCGTCTTCTCGTCGGTGAGCAGCGTATCGATGCGCTTGCGTTCTTCCTGGAACTTGGCGAGTGCGTCGCCTTCCAGCGATTTGCCGCCGGGAAGGCGGATGCGTAGCGGATCGACTTTCGTGCCGTTGACGATCAGCTCGTAGTGCAGGTGGGGGCCGGTCGCCAGGCCCGTCGAGCCGATAAAGCCGATCACCTGTCCCTGCACCACCTTTGCGCCCGGCACGACGCCTTTGGCGATCGCGCTCTGGTGATTGTAGGAGGAGACGTAGCCATTGGCATGGCGGATCAGTGTCTGATTGCCGAAACCACCTGAATCCCAACCGGCTTTTTCGACGATGCCGTTGCCGGCAGCGATGATCGGCGTGCCGCGCGGGGCTGACCAGTCAACACCGGTATGCATGCGCGCAAAGCCGAGGATCGGGTGGCGGCGCATGCCGAAGCCGGATTTGAAGACGCCGGTGGGAACGGGATTGCGCAGCAGGAACTGCCGGATGCTCTTGCCATTCTCGTCGAAGTAGTCGATCGAATGATCGGTCGGATCCTCGAAGCGATAGAAGCGGGTGACGTTGTCGCCGAACCGGGCGTTGACGTAGAGCAGTTCGGAATCGGCCGTCGCCTGTCCCTTGTCGTCGGTGACCGAGAAGAAGGCTTCCAGCGAATCCGTCGGTTTCAGCTGCGCCTGGAAATCGACATTGCTCGCAAGCAGCTTGACGATCTGCGCCACCATCTCCTTGGTCATGCCGTAGGAAAGGGCGGCGCGGTAGATGCCGTCGTAGACGCTCGGCAGGTCGCGGCCGGCCGCAACAGCTGGCAAGTCGTTATCGAAGGCCGTGGCGATGGCATCGAGCATCGGCGGTGCACTGCCGGCGACGAATTCGCCGCGGTCGTTCTGCGCGATGGTGAGCAGATGTTTCGTGCCGCGATAGATGCTGGCGCGGATGATTTTCGCCTGCTCACCCTTCTGAAGGATGCCGATACGCAACACGTCGCCGGCGGAGACATCGGACGAACCGAAGAGCGGCTGGATCTTGGCTGCGACATCGTCCGCGTCAGCCTTCAGATAACCGGATCCGGTCAGCGCCGCGGCAATCGACATGTTTTCGCGGACGGGAATGATGTCGTCGGCAAATTCTTCCGTCTGCGCGGTCACGGCTTCCGGAGCGGAGACCGACATGTTCTCTTCAACGATGCGGGCTGCAAGGCCCGCCGTCAGATCGACGTCGGGATCGTCATTGGCGAAACGGCGCGGGTCGACATAATAGAGCGCCGAAAGCTGGGTATTGCCGTCCGCCAGCACCGAACCGTTGGAACGGACATTTTCTTCGACCTCATCGAGTGACATGGAGCCGGCGAGCTGGAAGGGAATATCCTTGGTGGGAAAGGCAATCGTCTTCAGGCTGACTTCGGATTCGACGTCCGATCCGTAGATGGCGCCGGTCTTGTTGGCGGGCTGCGGTATGTTTTCGTCGGCGGAAAAGATCGCCAGCGGATCGAAGGGGGGGTAGCTTTCGCTGGCGATGCGATTGGTGGCGAGCGCGATCTTCACATGAGCGAAGGGCTGGCGGCGCACCACCTCCTTGTCGCCATCGCGCACAACGGTCGAAACTTCGAGAATATTGCGGTCGGACGGCTTCGAGGCGATCGCGGTGGAAATCAGCCGGCCGCCGCGGGTGACCTGGTCGTCGGTGGCATTATGATTGTCCGATGTCGCGTAGGCTTCCGCGGGGATCGCCAGCTGCTGGCGGCCGTCAAGTGCGGCAAACAAGGCCACGCCCATCAGGATACTCGACGTCAGGCCTGTCAGAAAGGTGCCGGAAAGCCAACGAAGAGACACTTCGCGCCGATCCGGCGCCCGCCGGCCATCGGCCAGGATAGGCGGCTCGTTACCGAGTGATCGGAGCATCATCTTGTCCGTCATCATGCCGATCGTGATCCGCTTCCTTCATGCGAGCCGCAGGCTGGGGGCGAAGATGTGCATATTTATGACAGGGGTGTCAAATCAACCGGGCGTTTTTTGCGGCGATCCATATGCTGTTTCCCATAAAATGGCAGGGTCGCTGATGAAGATGGGACGCAGAAAAGCGGTTTTGCGGCTTGTTCCGTCATCGTGCAGGCGGCCCGACGCTTCATCCAGGATATCTGTGGGTGTTTTTGCAGGCTATTTTCGATGACTACAGGGCATCTTCACAAAACTCACATAAGAATCAATTAGTTATTTGTTTTTTGATTTTTTTCAAAATAGGCC
>NZ_BLAJ01000012.1 GCF_009176305.1 Martinezella dioscoreae
CATAGTCAACACTCCAACTGTAAAAATTCTGACATTTTTGTAAGCTATTGAATTTAAAAGGGGATTTGTGGGGCGCGACGGAAAACAGGTGGTTTTTGCCTCAAAAGCTGCAAAAATCTTGTCCGGAAGGTCAAATTTTGCTCTGGCGTCAGAATCTGAAGACGTTCTCCCTATTATGCGCCCTACGCATCCATTAAAGCCCTTCCTTACAAGCAACCGAACGACAGATCGGGTTTCCGGGGCAAATCCCTCGACCGCAAGCCTCAGAAAAACCAAGATTTTCCCTAAGGTTTCTGCTATGGTTGAGGCTAGATATAAAGGGGAAGGGAGGAAACAATGCATACTACAAGACCGGAAAGCATTATCGAAGTCAGCTTCGACAGCGCTAACGGCCGCCGTGCGCTCGGTATTATGAGCATGCGCCAGGCATTGGATCTGCCCGACCTGCCGAGCTTCACCTATACGCATCCTGATCCGCAGAAGGCGGCGGCTGGCATTGTCTTGAGCCGGCAAGAGCTGCAGAGCTTCCTGACCTGCCATTGAGTGGGCCGCCTTGCATACCGCGTCGATCGTGCCCGGGCGCGATCGACGCTTAAGCGACGCCTGTCTTCAGGCCGCTCTTTTTTCCATTACCGCCAGCGGCAGCAGGACGACGGCATTCAGGCCGCCTCCTTCGCGGTCTTCCAGACAGAGTGTGCCGCCATGCGCATCGAGAATCTGGCGGACGATCGCCAAGCCGAGCCCGCTGCCGCCGAGATCGCGATTGCGCGATTCCTCCAGCCGCACGAAGGGTTCGAGGACCTCTTTGCGTCGCTCTTCCGGGATACCCGGTCCGCGATCGCCGACAACGATGGCGGCGTGGTCGCCACGACGCTCGATGACAATATCGGCCCGGCCACCATAGCGCAGCGCATTGTCGATAAGATTGTCGAGTACCCGTACCAGAGCGGTCTCGGTCATCGTCACCCCGATCGACTGCCCGATCGGCGCAAAACCCGCGAGGCCCTGCCCGTCCTGCCGCTCCGCAAGGTGACCTCGAATGGCCGCATCGAGATCGACGATGGTCTTGCCTTCCGAAACGACGGTGCTGCGGGCAAAGCCGAGCGCATCCTCCACCAGCCGCTGCATGGCCTCGACATCCGCGATCGCCCGCTCTCGATGCGGCGTGTCCGGCATCATTTCCATGCGCAGGCGGAAGCGGGTGAGATAGGTCCTCAGATCATGCGAGATCGCTCCGAGGATCAGGGTACGATTACTGACCAGGGCGGCGATGCGCAGCTGCATGGCGTTGATCGCCTTGATCAGCATGCGCAGCTCGCAGGCGCCTCTTTCAGGAATATGAACCGGCTGCAGACCATTGCCTATCGAGTTGACGGTTCGCGACAGGCGCGTCAAGGGCCGGGTTTCGCGCGCCACCGCGGCAATGGCGATGACTGCGACCAGCATGCCGAGAATGCCCGAGATAAGGCCGATGGGAATTCCGCGCAATCTCACGGTCGGGGTCTCGGGAAGATTGAAGACCGCAATCTTGCCGCCGGCGACGCCGATCGACACTTCCATGATCCGGTCCGGCGCACCGACCGAGAACCAGCCCTGCGGTCTTTCCGACAGCGAGCGCATGTTGAAGTAGCGGTTGCCGAAGGCGATGTTGACGAATTCACGCGCCAGCTTGCCGGTAAGCGTCAGATCCGAAGTCTCGCTCTTCTCACCGGCTGCCGGCGCATCGGCAAGCCGTATCGCCAAACCATTGGCATGCAGCGCCCGCACGGCGATCGGCTGCGCCTCAGGCGGAACGGCATCGAGAAGACGGACCGCCGTCTTGACCTGCATGGCCGGCGACAGTTCCGGATTGAATGGCGTATCCGGCTTGAGCTGCGCGGCAACGAAAGCCGCAAGCTGGATAATGAACAATGCCACGGCGACGATCATGATGATGCGGGCGACGAGACCGAGTTTCAGCATGGCTCAGACATCTTTCACGTCCATTGTGAGGAGATAGCCGGCGTTGCGCACGGTGGTGATGATATGGGCGCCATCGGGCAGACAATGGCCGAGCTTGGTGCGCAAGCGGGAGACCGTGACATCTATGGTGCGATCGAAAGGATCGGCACCGCGGCCGCGCGTCCAATCGAGCAGTTGCTCACGCGACAGCACACGGCGGGGCCTTTCGAGGAAGCAGACGAGCAGATCGAATTCGGCCGTCGTCAGATGCACGACGCGCTCACCGTCCATCTCGATCACCCGGCCATCAAGGTCGACCGTCAGCCCCGCAAAGCTCTTTCTCCTCGACGGACGGCTGATATCTTCCGGCCGCTCCGGGCCGGAACGGCGGAGGATGGCGCGGATGCGCGCCAGGAGCTCGCGCGGATTGAAAGGCTTGCCGAGATAATCGTCGGCCCCCATTTCGAGGCCGAAGATGCGGTCTATATCTTCCGTTTTCGCCGTCAGCATGAGGATCGGTACCTTGCTGCGGGCGCGGATACGACGGCATGCCGACAGGCCGTCTTCGCCGGGCAGCATCAGATCGAGGATAATCAGATCAGGAAAGCCCTTGGACAAAAGGCGATCCATGGCAGCGGCGCTGTCGGCCGCCTGCACGGAAAAACCCTCACGGCTCAGGAACTCTTCCAGGAGCGCCCTAATCTCGCGGTCGTCCTCGACCAGAAGCAGCGATGCGGAAACCATGGCTCTTCCATGCGGGGCGAGAGGCGGTCTTGGCAACAGGGAAACGGCCGGCGTTACAAACTGTAACAAATTTCCCCTCTTTTGAAAAATCCCAGCAAAAGAAGCAGTGCAGTTTCTCTGCAATCGCGATTCCTCCGGAGCGAATGGCGGCAGCCATGTTGCCGTCTACCGACCCCATCGCCCGCTCCGGTCCGCGACAGGGCTCGCATCCATGAAATGCGAGCCCTGTCTGCATTTCAGATCGGTCTTTCCGATCCTGCCTCGACAATGCGATTTGCGTCCGGTTCGCTGCCATGCGAAAGGATTGTGCTCCACCGGCTGCCATGCCGGGCCACGGCAACAAGCATATGAGGCAAGACGGGTGAGCCAACGGCAATCACCGCAGAGATCCGGCAGGGCGGCGAAAGGCAGGCCGGAGCCAGAGGGCAAGCGCGTGACCTTGCCGCGGGCGCTTTCCAAGCTCGGCTATTGCTCCCGCACCCAGGCAGAGGCGCTGATCGCTGCCGGCCGTGTGAGCGTGGACGGGCGCAAAGTGTCAGATCCCGCCGTCTGGGTCGATCTCGAACATTCGAAATTCGCGGTCGACGGCACGGAAATCGCTGCGGAGAAAAAACTCTATTTCATGCTGAACAAGCCGCGCGGGCTGGTGACCACCCGCGATGACCCTGAAGGGCGACCGACGGTTTATGACTGCCTGAAGGAGATCGATGCCCGCCACCTCGCTCCGGTCGGGCGACTGGACAAGGCGAGCGAGGGGTTGCTGCTCTTTACCAATGATACGGTGCTGGCGCAGGCCCTGCTCGATCCGGTCAGCCATGTCGGCAAGACCTATCATGTGCAGGTCGACCGGATCATGGATCACGAGCAGCTTTCGCGCATGGAACGCGGCATCATCGACGATGGCGAACTGCTGACCGCCAGTTCCGCCCGCCTCCTGCGCAGCGGCGATCGCAATGGCTGGATCGAGGTGGAGCTGAAGGAGGGTCGCAACCGTCAGATACGGCGCATGCTCGAGGCGCTCGGCATCGAATGCCTGCGGCTGGTGCGCGTCGCCTTCGGCGATATCGCGCTCGGCGATCTGCCGAAGGGGGCCGCTAGAGCCCTGACCGAGGCAGAGATCCTCGGGTTGCACCGGCGCGCAGGAATGAAGATCAACAGATAGAGGCAGGCTGCCATGCAACCCCATGACTTCTGGCAGGAGCTGCATGCGCCTGACACGTTCGATCCCATGGCGGAGCGCACGGATTTTCATGTCGCCGAATTGCCGGACGGGCGTCAGCTGCGTCTGCCGATCCGGGTCCTTGCCGATGGCGAACATGCGCTGGCATCGCTGATCGTCAACCAGGCAAGCTTCACCGTGCTGGAAGCTCTGGCGGAGGCGCTTGTGGAGCGGATAGCAGCTTATGATATCGATGTCGTCGCCGGCTTGCCGACCCTCGGTCTGACGCTGGCAGCAGCAGTTGCCCGCGCACGTGGCCATGCGCGTTACGTGCCGCTCGGGACATCGCGCAAGTTCTGGTATCGCGACGAACTGTCGGTCACGCTTTCCTCCATCACCACGCCGAACCAGGAAAAGCGTCTTTATATAGATCCGCGCATGTTGCCATTGCTGCAAGGCAAGCGCGTGGCACTCATTGACGACGTCATCTCCAGCGGCGCGTCGATCGTGTCCGGGCTTGCTCTCCTGGCATCCTGCAATATCGAGCCTGTCGTGATCGGCGCGGCCATGCTGCAATCCGATCGCTGGCGGGATCGTGTCGATCTCAACGGGAAGCGATGGAGCGAGAGGATCGTCGGCGTGTTTTCGACACCGATCCTCGAGCAAGGTGAAAACGGTTGCTGGCGCCGGCCGGGCTGACACTTTTCGCGCCCGCGCCCCGACGAATGGAGCCGTTTCCATATTATTATATGTGAAAACCGTTCCGATTCCGGCTGCAATGCGCTAAGGGTCCGCTCAAGAAGCATCCGCCGTGCGGATGCACGAGCCTGTTGGTGGACGCGTTGCGAATTCTCTCCGAAGCCCATTTCCCCGAATTGCCCAACTACTATCGCGGCAAGGTGCGCGAGAATTACGATCTGCCCGATGGCAGCCGCATTATCATCAGTACCGATCGGTTGAGTGCCTTCGACCGCATCCTTACCTGCATCCCCTACAAGGGTCAGGTGCTGACGCAGACGGCCCGCTACTGGTTCGAACAGACACGCGATATCTGCCCGAACCATGTCATCGACTATCCGGACCCGAACGTCGTCGTCGGAAAGCGGCTGAATATCCTGCCCGTCGAGGTCGTCGTTCGCGGCTATCTCGCCGGCACCACGGGCACATCGGTTCTGACGCTCTATAAAAAGGGTCAGCGCGAGATGTACGGCATCACGCTCCCGGATGGCATGCGCGACAACCAGATCCTGCCCGAGCCGATCATCACGCCGACGAGCAAGGAATTCGACGGCGGACACGATGAGCCGCTGACGCCGACCCAGATTGTCGAGCACGGGCTTCTGACAAAAGAGCAATGGCAGACGCTGACACATTATGCTTTTGCCCTGTTCGCACGCGGGCAGGACATCGCCCGCAAGCGCGGGCTGATCCTCGTCGATACCAAATATGAATTCGGAACCGACGAAAACGGCACCATCATCCTTGCCGACGAGATCCATACGCCCGACAGCAGCCGCTACTGGCTGGCCGACAGCTATGAGGACAGATTCGAAAAGGGGGCACGCCCGGAAAGCTTCGACAAGGATTTCGTCCGCGCCTGGGTCACCGAGCGCTGCGATCCTTACAAGGACGAGATTCCGGAGATTCCGAGCGACCTCATCGAACAGACGTCCAAAGTCTATATCCGCGCCTATGAAGCAATCACGGGCATGTCTTTCGTGCCTGACGATCGCGGCGCGACACCGCTTGACCGGGTTCGCGCAAGCCTCGCTCGCTACTTCCCGTAAGGACAGTCCGAACGGACTTTCGACTGGAGCGATTCTGCGAAGCAACTCCCTAGAGTTGCGGCGTTGGCCTATTTTTGGCTACGCTGCAGCCTTGAGTGGTGCGCAAAAGGGTATGTTTTTTGCAACACCTTAGATTTTTTTTAACGGCACGCTGATATTTCGGCCGATCCCACATATGTTCGCAGCCGAGAATTCGTAAAAGCCACTGTGCTATTGCAAAACTCATTGCTAGATTGACGCCGACCGCTTCGGGTCATTGTTTGTGTTGCGTAAGACTGGAGCGCCAGCATATGGGGTCACGCCGATCCCGAAAAAAAACTGATCAGTAAATTGAATTGTGGGACAATGTGATGGTTTCCATTCGTACTGCCGCCCCCGCCCTGCTGCTTGTTTTGGCAGGCTGCGTCAGCGGCCCAGACCATAAGCCACCGGAAATGCCTCTCCCGGCCAAATTCTCGGAGGGCGGTACGAAGGCGAACGGCGATATCGCCGGCTCGCAATGGTGGACTGCTTTCGGCGATTCCAAGCTGAATGCCTTCGCCGCACAGGGACTTGCCCAGAACCTTACCATCCAGCAGGCACTGGAACGTATCAACCAGGCAGAAGCTGCCGTCGTCACGGCAGGTGCAGGCGGCCTCCCGAGCCTTACTGTCTCCGGCGACAACACGACCAGCGGCCAGAAGGGTGGCTCGAGAGTATCAAGCTCAGCTGGACGACGGAACACGACGACGGGCACTGCTTCGGCTTCCTGGCTGCTCGACCTGTGGGGTCAGTATCGCCGCGCAACGGAAAGCGCCAACGCCTCGCTCGACGCCGCCTACTCGACCGTCGACGTCCAGCGCCTGACCTATCTGCAGGATCTCGCCAACAGCTACGTCAATGCCCGGTATTATCAGAGGCTCATCTCGATCGCGCAGGAGAACCTGAAATCGCGGCGCGATACTCTTTCGCTGACCAAGTTCCAGCTCGAAGCCGGTGCGGCATCACGTCTTGATGTGGTTCAGGCGGAAGGCCTCGTCAATCAGACGCTGGCTCTGGTGCCTGGTTATGAAATCAGCTATCGCCAGCAGGTGCATCATATTGCAACGCTGCTCAACGTTCCTTCATCGACGATCATCGCGCAGATGCAGGGTAGCGGCAGACAGCCGGTGTTCCGCGGCAGCGTCCGCAGCGGCGTTCCGGCAGACCTGATCCGTAACCGTCCGGATATTCGCGTGGCAGAGCGCACCCTCGCAGCTTCGACGGCCCAGATTGGCGTTGCCGAAGCCAAGCTCTTCCCGTCGATCACGCTTAGCGGCTCGATTTCGCCGACCTACATCCATACCTCATCGGCGAGCGGTGGTCTGACCACCTGGTCCTTCGGCCCGTCGCTGAACCTGCCGATCTTCGATGGCGGCGCCCTGCGCGCTGGTGTCAAGAGCGCTGAATCGACAAGCCGTGAGAACTATCTCGCCTGGCAGCAGACGGTGCGAGAAGCTGTTGAACAGGTTGAAAACGCGCTATCCGCAGTTGCGCGTGACGCACAGACGGTCGCCGCGCTGCAGGCTCAGGTCAAGTCCTATCAGGAAGCCCTGCAGCTCTCGACGGCAAGCTATAAGGACGGTGCATCCTCGCTGCTCGACGTTCTCGACGCACAGCGCAACGTGACCGCAGCCCAGCAGAGCCTGGCGCAAGCCATTCAGCAGAGCGCCCTCGACTATATCTCGCTGAACGTCGCGATCGGCGCAGGCTATGTGCCAGCCGGCAAGGCGACCATTGCCGCAGGGCCGACCAGAGCCAAAGCCGAGGCCATCAAGGTTGCGGCCAAGAAGACGAACTAAGCACATTGACCGGGCTACGCCTGGTCTTATCGCTTAAACCGAGAACCGCCGCGGGAATCTGTGGCGGTTTTCTTTTGAGCGCAAGGAAATGGCGAAAATGAAAATGGCGTGCTACGCTTGCGCGAACACGCCATAACCAAAAACAAAAAAGGCCGGAATGATCCGGCCTTTCGCCATCCGCCTTCGCATCAGTGCCAGTACATCCGTGGTCAAAGGCAAGGGCGGAACTGCAGCCAGATTGATTATGAAAGGTCAACGAAGAGTTAACGCTGCTTCCATGATATCGACGGACCAAACGGCTCGCTTTCCAGCGCGCCAGCGCCCATCGGCTGCATGACTGGATCGTATATCGGCGTCCAAGGTGTCAATTTCAAGGCCGCTTTTTAGTTTGTTCGAAAAAACCTTGAGGCAGCCGACGCTGCTACGCCGGTAATGCCGAGGAAGGCAAGTGAGCCTTGTCAAAAAGACTCGCAGCTTTTCAGTTTCGAACTGATGCCGTTCAAGCTGCATTCATGCAATTACTTCTACAACACATGTAAAGATTGAAGAGGCACCATGGAATCCTATCAGATTCCGTGCAGCGCCAGGCCTTTATCTTGCCGAAATTGGAAAGTCTTACCGAAGAGCGCCGGGGTAGGCGCACGACAGCGGAACAGGCACCAGCCGGCGATTTCGCGGCTTGGGTGCGCAAAGGGAGAGTAATCTATGAGGTTCAAGATTCTTGCGGCGGGCATTCTGGCGGCGCTCGTGGCGCTGCCAGCCATCGCGGAAGCGGCAGAAGGCTTTGCCACCGCGAACGTCAACATGCGGTCCGGTCCGAGTACCGCCTATCCGGCAGTGACGATGATCCCCGTCGGTGTGCCGCTTCAGATCAACGGCTGCCTTAACGATACGCCATGGTGCGATGTTTCCTTCTATGGCGGCCGCGGATGGGTTGCGGGTCGTTATATCCAGGCAACCTATCAGTCACGCCGCATCTATGTCGGTCCGCAATATTACCGCCCGCTTGGCATCCCGACGGTGGTCTTCAACTTCGACGACTACTGGGGTCGCTATTATCGCGGTCGCGACTTCTATCGTGACCGCGACCGCTGGCGGCGCGGCCCGGGCTGGGTCGATCGCCGCCCCGACAGCGGCTGGGACCGCAATCCTCCAGGCTGGGATAACGGGCCGGACCGCAATTGGGACCGTCGCCCGGATCGCAATCGCGATTGGGATCGCGGATCGGACTGGAATGACAGACCGGACCGCAACTGGGATCGCCGGCCCGACCGTGATCGCGACTGGGACAGGCAACGCGACGGCAATCGCGACTGGGGCAGACAGCGCCCGGACAACAACCAGGATTGGGGTAACCGGCCGGATCGCCAGCGCGACAACAATCGCCCTGACAATAATCGTCCGGACAACCGCCCGCGTCCGGAACCGCAGCAGGCTCAACCGCAACCACAGCCGCAGCAGCCGCCGCCGCAGGCCAATCCGCGGCCGAATGCAGGCGAGCCGGGGCCTTATAGCCCTGACCACAGGGATCCATGCCCCGCGTCGGAGCCCAATTGTCGGATGTCCGTGAGAGGCTCGAACCGCTGACGGCCAGCCCTGCGACCGCCTGAAAAACCAAAGGCCGGCGACTTCGAAAGTCGCCGGCCTTTTCATGAGATTGCATCGCCTCCGAGGAGAATGCGCTCACCATCATGGGGGAGCTGCATTCAAGAGATGCTTTCGTGGAGGAAACGCGCTCAAAACTCTCGCCTTCTGCCGCGCTTCCGCCGGTTCGCAAGATTTGGGCGGTTGATCCGCGGTGGTAGCGGCATGCTTCAATGCATCTTGAGATGCGCTTCCCGCGTCGCCGAGATGAACATTTCCCGTGCCTCTTCGGCGGACTTGCGGCCGTCGATGGCAGCCCGGCAAAGGCTTCTTGCCGCCACGTAGAGCGGACCGCGCCGGTCAGGCCAGAGATTGGCCATGCAATTGAGGGCCTCGGACGGGCCTGTCACGACCTGGAACGTACCCTGAGCAAAACCGATCTCAATTGGATTGCTCCATTTGATGTGTCGCATGAACACTCCTCCTCACGCGCTACCAATTGCTTGGAACCGCCCTGCAAGACGGCCACATGTCAATACTATAACCTTGATCAGCCCATTCGAAAATATGGAAGATTGCGTGCGCCGCGCGAAGTATCGACGCATTTGGATCGCAGCCTCGCTCCGTATGAAGGCAAGCGAAGCGCTGTCCTGAGATTTCAGGAGAACGGGCATGGTCGCGGATAACGGAAGCCGCACGGGCGATCTATTTTTCACGTGCGATCCGCCTTGCCTCATCCGGGGAAAAACCGGCGCGGCGTGCGAGCCGTTCGAGGCCAAATATCCGGTCAATCTGGTCGACCAGCCACAATTCGAAACGTTTCCACATCGGCATAGCCTCCTCCGCTGCGAATCGCTCGGTCGCAGCAGCCCACGAAACATCGCGCCGGCCTGCCAAATCCTTCAGCGACCCATCAACGGAATTGGGGCGGCCTTTGCGCGTTTGAGAGCAATTCCTGCTTTGTTGCGAAGTCGCCGAACAGCTTTTTCAGCCGGGCTTCCTCCTCCTTGCAAATCCGATGACGCCGGACGAAATCCTCGACGCTCCAGACCTCGCGCAACTTGCTCTCTTCAACTTCCTCTATCTTCAGCAATGAACTCATGGGTTCGCCCTCTATCGTTTTTGTGAGGGGATAATGCTCAGGATGGCGAAAAGTTCCCTGCACACGCTTGGCAGGCGCCGGGCGAAGGCAGCGGCAAGCGAATCGGAATGTTCTTAATCCCTCCTTAAATCGCCGCATTTACAGTTCAGGCGGGACTTGATGTCTTCACGAGCGGTGCGTGGACGAATAGCGGGTTGCTCCGCCTTGAAAGCCAATGAGGGTTTTCGAGGTCGCGCGCCGACCAGGCGACGGATCAAGCTTAAGGATTTCTACCGCTCCCGTAATCAGCCTGATAGAAGACATGGAATACAAGGGCACCGAGGTACGACCGGCCGGCAATGGCAGATAAGAAGAAATCACGCCAGAGGATAGAACCATCCTTTTCCAGCGGCCGAGAACGCATCGAGGACGGATTCAATGCCGGGGAGCGCATCGTCGGCAACAGGCGCTCGGCCAAGAAATATTCGTCTTCTTCCAAAACATACTATGAAGAGCCGGAACCCGACGAAGACGAGGATGAAGACGACGAGGATGAACCCGTGGTCGAAAAGCCTCGCCGCACCCGTGCCAGCAACCGCCGCAAACCGGCACGTCGTGCGCGGCCGCGGCGCGGCTTTTTCGGCTTCATCCGTTCGACGATCTACTGGGGCCTCGTGCTTTGCCTCTGGGCCGGCATCGGCCTTGCCGGTCTCGTCGCCTATTATGGCTCGCGCATGCCGAGCGCCAGCACGTGGTCGATCCCAGAGCGGCCACCGAACGTCAAGATCAACGATCTCGACGGCAGCCTGATCGCCAATCGTGGCACGACGGGCGGCGAAGCGGTCGCGCTCGGCGACATGTCCCCCTATATCCCGGAAGCCATCATCGCCATCGAGGATCGGCGCTTCTATTCGCATTTCGGCTTCGACCCGATCGGCCTTGCCCGCGCCGTCGTGACCAATGTGGTAACCGGGCATGCCGTCCAAGGCGGCTCGACGCTGACGCAGCAGCTCGCCAAGAACCTGTTCCTTTCGCCGGACCGCACGCTGGAACGCAAGGTGCAGGAAGTGCTGCTGGCGCTGTGGCTGGAGCACAAGTACACCAAGGATCAGATCCTGACGATGTACCTGAACCGCGTCTATTTCGGCTCCAACGCCTATGGCGTCGAGGCTGCCTCGCGGCGCTACTTCAACAAATCGGCAAAGGACGTCAATCTCGGCGAAGCCGCCATGCTCGCTGGTCTGGTCAAGGCCCCCTCGCGACTGTCGCCGGCCCGCGATCCGGCCGCCGCCGAGGCCCGCGCGCAGCTCGTGCTGCAGGCGATGCACGACCAGGGCTTCATCAGCGAATCCGACATCAAGACGGCGATGGCGCAGCCGCCGACCCGATCGAAGAGCTATTGGAGCGGTGCCGAGAATTACGTCGCCGACATGGTCATGGACCAGTTGCCGAAGCTGATCGGCGGCGACGTCAAGGAAGATCTGATCGTCGACACGACGCTCGACATGTCGCTGGAGGAAAAAGCCGAGAAGGCGCTGAGCGACGTGCTCGAAAAGGAAGGCAAGAAGCTCAACGCCTCGCAGGCCTCACTCGTCTCCGTCGATGCGACGGGTGCGATCCGCGCACTCGTCGGCGGCCGCGACTATGCGCAGAGCCAGTTCAACCGTGCCGTGACGGCTAAGCGCCAGCCCGGCTCCGCCTTCAAGCCCTTCGTCTATACCGCGGCGCTTGAGATGGGCCTGACGCCGAATTCGATCCGCAACGACATGCCGGTCAAGATCGGCAACTGGGCGCCTGAGAATTACGAGCAGCGCTACAGCGGCCCGGTGACGCTGGCAACTGCGGTGGCTAAATCGCTGAATACCGTTGCCGCGCAGCTCGTCGCCGAAGTCGGGCCGGACCAGGTCATCAAGGTTGCCCGCAGGCTCGGCATCGAATCCGACCTGCAGGCCAATGCCTCGATCGCGCTCGGCACCTCGGAAGTATCTCTGCTGGAGCTCACCTCCGCCTATGCCACCTTCATGAACGGCGGCTACAAAGTGGCTCCGCATGTCATCACCAAGGTGACGGCCGCTTCCGGCAAGGTGCTCTACCAGGCCAATACCGACAATCCGGAGCGCGTCCTGAACCCGGATATCGTCACGAACATGAACGCCATGATGGCGGGCGTCATCGCCAATGGCACCGGCAAGGCGGCGCGCATTCCCGGTTGGCAGGCGGCCGGCAAGTCAGGCACGACGCAATCCTTTCGCGACGCGCTCTTCGTCGGCTTCACCAGCCATCTGACCACGGGCGTCTGGTTCGGCAATGACGACGGCAAATCGATGCGCAAGGTGACTGGCGGCGGGCTGCCGGCGAAAGCGTGGAAGGAATTCATGGTCGCCGCCCACAAGGGCATTACGCCGACGCCGATCTTCGGCGGCGGCCAGATCATCGACAACGGCCTGCCAATGGCGCAGACGGCGCCGAACAGCGACCAGCCGACCACCATCGGCAACATCATCTCCGGCGTCGCCGATGGTGGACAGCCGGTGCAGCAGCCGACCTTGCAGCAAAGGCCGTCGCAGCAGCCGATCCAGCCGCAGATCGTCAACCAGACCGCCGCCAACGACGATCCGCAGGATTTGCCGCCTGCAAATCTTGCCGACGATACCAATCCCTACAGCTCCAACCCCTATGATAGCGATATACCGCCTGCCGATGTCGGCGACAGCGGCGCTCCGGTCGCCACCACACGGTCGCACCGCTCGTCGCTGCTCGACGTCATCCTCGGCCGATAAAATTGCAATTTTGCGCCTACAGCGCCGCGCGTCATATATCGCGCGCAAAGGCCGCCGCAGCCCTTCATATCTGCTGCATAATTTTTTCCCTAAATCGATCCCGATTTAAGGAATCATGCAGCAGACGCTTGCATGGCCGCGGCAAGGCTGCTCTGATACGCGGTCGTGTCAAATCCGCTGATCCCCGGCGCATACGGGACCACATGGAATTTGGGCGACAAACCATTTGTTTTGCTGGATTTCAGGCTATTTCCTGCCTTGCAGTCAGTAAAACCGCTACTTATATACGCGGCATCACCGCAGTCATGGCTGCGCAATCCTCAAGACCATCCCGTAAGGGGCTGTCAATGGAATGCCTGACAGGGGTTCCGATAGCTTGCTTCAAGGAGAGAATGACATGGCAAAAGTAATTGGTATCGACCTTGGAACGACAAATTCCTGCGTCGCCGTCATGGACGGTAAGGACGCAAAAGTGATCGAAAATGCCGAAGGCGCCCGGACCACCCCCTCCATGGTTGCCTTCACCGACGACGGTGAACGTCTCGTCGGCCAGCCGGCCAAGCGCCAGGCTGTCACCAACCCCACAAATACCCTCTTCGCTGTCAAGCGCCTCATCGGCCGCCGCTACGAAGATCCGACCGTCGAGAAGGACAAGCACCTTGTTCCCTTCAACATCGTTCGGGGCGACAATGGCGACGCCTGGGTCGAAGCCAACGGCAAGGGCTATTCGCCCGCTCAGATTTCCGCAATGATCCTTCAGAAGATGAAGGAAACCGCCGAATCCTACCTCGGCGAAAAGGTCGACAAGGCCGTTATAACCGTTCCCGCATACTTCAACGACGCTCAGCGCCAGGCAACCAAGGATGCCGGCAAGATCGCCGGTCTTGAAGTTCTGCGTATCATCAACGAGCCGACGGCTGCAGCACTCGCTTATGGCCTCGACAAGAAGGACGGCAAGACCATCGCCGTATACGACCTTGGCGGCGGCACCTTCGATATCTCCATCCTCGAAATCGGCGACGGCGTCTTCGAAGTGAAGTCGACCAACGGCGACACCTTCCTCGGCGGTGAAGACTTCGACATGCGTCTCGTCGAATACCTCGTTGCCGAGTTCAAGAAGGACAACGGCATCGACCTCAAGGGCGACAAGCTCGCTCTGCAGCGTCTGAAGGAAGCTGCCGAAAAGGCCAAGATCGAACTGTCTTCTTCGCAGCAGACCGAAATCAACCTGCCCTTCATCACGGCAGACGCAACCGGCCCGAAGCACCTGACGCTGAAGCTGACCCGCGCCAAGCTGGAAAGCTTAGTCGACGATCTCGTCCAGCGCACCATCGCTCCGTGCAAGGCAGCGCTCAAGGATGCCGGCGTTACCGCTGCCGAAATCGACGAAGTCGTTCTTGTCGGCGGCATGAGCCGCATGCCGAAGGTACAGGAAGTCGTCAAGCAGCTGTTCGGCAAGGAGCCGCACAAGGGCGTCAACCCGGATGAAGTCGTCGCACTCGGCGCCGCCATCCAGGCCGGCGTTCTGCAGGGCGATGTCAAGGACGTTCTGCTCCTCGACGTGACCCCGCTGTCTCTCGGCATCGAAACGCTGGGCGGCGTCTTCACCCGTCTGATCGAACGCAACACGACGATCCCGACGAAGAAGTCGCAGACCTTCTCGACCGCCGACGACAACCAGTCGGCCGTGACCATCCGCGTTTCGCAGGGCGAGCGTGAAATGGCTGCCGACAACAAGCTGCTCGGCCAGTTCGACCTCGTCGGCCTGCCGCCGGCACCGCGTGGTGTTCCGCAGATCGAAGTCACCTTCGATATCGACGCCAACGGCATTGTTCAGGTTTCGGCCAAGGACAAGGGCACCGGCAAGGAACAGCAGATCCGCATCCAGGCTTCCGGCGGTCTCTCCGATGCCGACATCGAGAAGATGGTCAAGGATGCGGAAGCCCATGCCGCTGAAGACAAGAAGCGTCGCGAAGGCGTTGAAGCCAAGAACCAGGCCGAAAGCCTGATCCACTCCAGCGAGAAGTCGCTGAAGGATTACGGCGACAAGGTCAGCGAAGCCGATCGCACCGCGATCTCCGACGCGATCGCAGCGCTGAAGACGGCGACCGAAGCTTCCGAGCCGGATGCCGAAGACATCAAGGCCAAGACCCAGACGCTCATGGAGGTTTCCATGAAGCTCGGCCAGGCGATCTATGAGGCCCAGCAGGCGGAAGCCGGTTCCGGTGATGCCTCGGCAGCAGGCGGCAAGGACGATGTCGTCGATGCCGATTACGAGGAAATCAAGGACGAAGACGACCGCAAGCGGTCTGCATAAGCGCGAACCGAAAGGTTTGAGGAAACTTAGATCCGGCTGCCTTTTGGCAGCCGGAAATCCATTTCCGGGGTTCTAATCCTTAATATGGCAAAAGCGGATTTTTACGAGACGTTGGGCGTCTCCAAGACGGCGGACGAGAAAGAGCTGAAGAGCGCCTTTCGCAAGCTGGCAATGCAATATCATCCGGACAAGAATCCGGGCGACAGCAATGCCGAGCGGAAGTTCAAGGAAATCAACGAAGCCTACGAAACGCTCAAGGACCCGCAGAAGCGCGCAGCCTATGACCGCTATGGCCACGCCGCTTTCGAGCATGGCGGCATGGGCAGCGGTGGCGGCTTCGGAGCCGGTTTCGGCGGCGGCGGTTTCTCCGATATTTTCGAGGACATTTTCGGCGAGATGATGGGTGGCGGCCGCTCGCGCGGGCGTTCTTCCGGCGGCCGCGAGCGCGGCGCCGATCTTCGCTACAATATGGAAATCTCGCTGGAGGAGGCCTTCAGCGGCAAGACGGCGCAGATCCGGGTTCCGACCTCGATCACCTGCGACGTCTGTTCCGGCTCGGGCGCCAAGCCCGGCACGCAGCCGAAGACATGCGGCACCTGCCAGGGTTCCGGCCGCGTGCGCGCTGCGCAGGGATTCTTTTCGGTCGAGCGCACCTGTCCGACCTGCCATGGCCGCGGCCAGATCATCCCCGATCCCTGCACCAAGTGCCACGGCCAGGGCCGCGTGACCGAGGAGCGCTCGCTCTCCGTCAACATTCCCTCCGGCATCGAAGATGGTACGCGCATTCGCCTGCAGGGCGAAGGCGAGGCTGGTCTGCGCGGTGGACCGGCGGGCGATCTCTACATCTTCCTCTCCGTCAAGCCGCATGAGTTCTTCCAGCGCGATGGCGCCGATCTTTATTGTGCGGTGCCTATATCGATGACGACCGCGGCACTTGGCGGCACCTTCGATGTCGCAACGCTCGACGGCACCAAATCGCGCGTCACCGTTCCCGAGGGGACGCAGGTCGGCAAGCAGTTCCGACTGAAGGGCAAGGGCATGCCGGTGCTGCGCTCCAGCCAGGTCGGCGATCTCTATATCCAGATCCAGATCGAGACGCCGCAGAAGCTGACCAAACGGCAGCGGGAACTGCTGCAGGAATTCGAGCAAATCTCCTCGAAGGACAACAATCCCGAATCGACAGGCTTCTTCGCCCGCATGAAGGATTTCTTCGACACGTTCAGCGACTGAGCCGCGAATCAAAATGTTTCACATGAATCCGGCCGATGATTCGGCCGGATTTTTTATTGGCATGCGCGAATCAGCCCCAGGTCAGCGGATCGAGCCGGAGGTAGAAGGCGAGACGTTCGCGGTCCGGCTCTGCGATTTCCAGGGTTTCGAACAGGATCGAAAAGGCTCGCTCTCGTTGTTCGGGCGTCACCCAGCTTTCCTCGGCATTGGCAATCATCAGCGAGAGATCGACATAACGATCGGCCTTGCCGACACGGCCTAGATCGATCAGCCCGGTACATTGCAGGCTATGCGGATCGATCATGAAATTGGGCATGCAGGCATCGCCATGGCAGAGAACCCTGTCGATGGCTTCCTGATCGAGCCGAACCGGCAGATCGCGCTCGACGCGATCAAGCAGTTCGCGGACCGGCCTATCCTGATTCTCCGGCGGCAGGAAATCTGGGTTTACGGCATTTCGCGAAACCACATCCGCTGCCTTTGCGAACATCAGCGACAGGCTGCGATCGAAGTGGCATCGATCAATCGGCAGCTCATGAAGAGATTTCAGCTGCCGCGCCATCGATGGCCAGGCCTTCAGCAGCGCATCTCCATCCAGCTCGGCTGCCGGTATGCCGGGAATTGTTGTCATGATCAGGCATGCACCCTCCTCCACCTCGCGCCAATCGATAACTCCTGGGACGGCGACACCCTTGCCCTGCAGCCAAAGCAGCCGATCGCGTTCGCCTGCAAGATCGGCCGACCGGGCTGACGACGCGATTTTCGCATAAGCAAGGCCATCTTCGCGGCGATAGACGAGATCGCCCGATTCGCCCGTTTTCACGCGCGCCCAATCGGCGCGCGTATGCACGAGCAGTGCTTTTGCAAATTCCAATTGATGCCCCCTTTCATCCCAAACCTCCCCGAGCATGGCGATATAGGTAGTGCCGTGCGTTAATGCCAATATCGGCAGGAATTCAAATAGATCTCCTCAAAAGACAAGGATGCCGAATGGCGGGCGAATCACCCGCCCTCGTGGTCCGAGACGGCCCCTTGGCCTCTCACCATGAGGGCTCATCCCCTCGCTTTGCCCACAGCTTCCCTCAGCCTGCGGCCTCACTCCAACCCTCATCCTGCGCCCGTCGAAGGACGAGGGTGGCCCGTGACGGCGCTTACATTTCAAACCATCGGCAAAAACCTTGCACTTGCGCGGGGTTCGGCATACCCCTCGGCCATCGATTGCGAATCTTAAAGACAGATGCCGAACAAGGTTTCCATCTCGCGCCTCAAGCTGACCGACTTCCGCAACTATGCGGCGGCGGCGCTGACGCTTGACGAGCGGCACGTGGTGCTGACCGGCGACAACGGCGCCGGCAAGACCAATCTCATGGAAGCGGTCTCCCTGCTATCGCCTGGCCGCGGCCTGCGTCGCGCCGCCTATACCGATGTCACCCGGGTCGATGCGCCAGGCGGCTTTTCCATCTTCGCGGAGCTCGAGGGCATGGATGGCAGCGTCGAAATCGGCACCGGCATCGATACGACCGACGAATCAGCCGCCCGTCGGCTGCGAATCAACGGCACTCCAGCCAAGACGGTCGACGAACTGACCGATCATCTGCGCGTTCTCTGGCTGACGCCGGCCATGGATGGCCTCTTTACCGGCGGCTCCTCGGAACGCCGCCGTTTCCTTGACCGACTAGTCCTGTCGCTTGACCCCGCCCATGGCCGCCGCGCCAGCGATTTCGAGCGCGCCATGCGCAGCCGCAACAAGCTTTTATCCGAAAGCCGGTTCGATCCATCCTGGCTCGGCGGCATCGAGGAACAGATGGCAAGCCTCGGCATCGCCATGGCGATCGCGCGGCAGGAAATGCTCGGCCTCCTTTCGCGACTGATCGCCGAAACGCGCGAGGCGACGCCGTTTCCATCGGCGGCACTGGAGCTTTCCGGCTTCCTCGACGGACAATTCGACCGGCCGGCCGTCGATCTCGAAGACACCTATGCCGATATGCTGCGCGAGGGGCGTTACCGCGACGCGGCCGCCGGTCGCACACTGGATGGGCCGCATCGGGCCGATCTTCTGGTGAGGCATCGCGAGAAGGATATGGAAGCGGAGCGGTGCTCGACCGGTGAGCAAAAGGCGCTTCTCGTCGGCCTCATCCTTGCCCATGCGCGTTTAGTTGGCAATCTCACAGGCTATGCGCCGATCCTGCTGCTCGACGAGATCGCCGCCCATCTTGATGAGGGACGGCGTGCTGCGCTTTTCGATCTCATCGACGGGCTCGGCGGCCAGGCCTTCATGACCGGCACGGACAAATCCATGTTCTCGGCTCTTGGCGAGCGCGCGCAATTCTTTACCGTGGCGCATGGCGGCATTACGAAATCCTAGCGCCTCCTCGCCCTCGATTGTGCTAGACTTTTGCCATGGATCCTTTGAGCTCAGACGAAATCGCCCGCTATCACCGCCATATCCTCCTGCCGGAGGTCGGTGGCACTGGCCAGCAAAAATTGAAGGCGGCGCGTGTGCTTGTCATCGGCGCCGGCGGCCTTAGTGCGCCGGTGTTGCAATATCTTGCGGCCGCCGGCGTCGGCACGCTCGGCATTGCCGATGATGACCGCGTTTCGCTGTCCAACCTGCAGCGGCAGGTGATTCACGATACGGGCACGATCGGCGAACTGAAAACCCAGAGCGCGGCAGACGCCATCACGCGGCTGAACCCGCATGTGCGCACCATCCGCTTCGAGGAACGGTTCAGTGCCGATACGGCTGCGCGGCACCTCGCCGGTTTCGATCTCGTCATCGACGGCTCCGACAATTTCGATACGCGCTATGCGGCTGCCGATGCCACCGAAGCAGCGCATTTGCCGCTGGTGACAGGTGCTGTCGGGCGCTTCGATGGATCTGTCACCACGTTGAAGCCTTACGAGAGCGATGCGGACGGTAACCTCAATCCTCGCTATCGCGATCTCTTCCCGGCGCCACCGCCGGAGGGTCTCATTCCGAGCTGCGCCGAGGCGGGCATCATTGGCGCCTTGACCGGCGTCATCGGCACGCTCATGGCGATGGAGGCGATCAAGCTCATCACAGGCATCGGCGAGCCGCTGATCGGTCGCCTGTTGCTTTATGACGGGCTTTCATCGCGCTTCGAAACCGTGCGCTATCGCCGCAAACGCGCCCGGGTTGCTGCTGAATGAGCGATATCACGCTTCGTCGCCTCGATGATGGCTTCGATCGCTGGGATGCGTTGCTGGATCTGATCCTGACGTCCTTCGCCTATATGAACGGACGCATCGATCCGCCCTCCTCGGCGCTGGCGCTGACATCCGAAACGCTGAAAGCGAAGGCACTTAGCGAGATCGCTTATGTGGCGCTCGATGGCGAACAGTTGGTCGGCTGCATTTTCTGCCGGCCGGAGGCAGAGAGCCTTTATGTCGGCAAGCTCGCCGTGGTGCCGGCGGCGCAAGGTAAAGGTATCGGCAAGCAACTGCTGGGCCTGGCCGAGACAGCGGCGCGAGAGCTTGGCCTCAAGGCGTTGCGGCTTGAAACGCGGATCGAGCTCACCGACAATCACGCCACCTTCGCAGCATGGGGCTTTCGGAAGACGGCCGAAAATCGCCACGCCGGGTTCGATCGGACGACGTCGATCGAGATGCGCAAGGCGATTGCCTAACGCATCCTCAGCCGGTGGATGGAGCCGTCACGCCTCGCGCGGCGGGATGCGGGTGATGCGGGCACCCAGGGCGTTCAGCCGCTCCTCGATGCGCTCATAACCGCGCTCGATCTGCTGGGCATTGTTGATGACGCTCGTGCCCTCGGCGCACATGGCCGCGATCAACATGGCCATGCCGGCACGAATGTCAGGGCTTTCGAGCTGAGCGGCGCGCAGCTTGGAGGGGCCGGCAACGATGGCGCGATGCGGATCACACAGCACGATGCGGGCGCCCATGGCGATCAGCTTGTCGACGAAGAACATGCGGCTTTCGAACATTTTCTCGAACATCAGCACGACGCCATCACATTGCGTGGCGGTGACGATGGCAATCGACATGGTATCGGCCGGAAAGGCGGGCCAGGGCTGGTCTTCTATCTTCGGAATATGACCGCCGAAATCCGGCTGGATCTTCATTTCCTGGCCGGAGCGGATGATGAGATCGTCACCGTCAATCTGGCAGCGGATGCCGAGGCGCTCGAAGGTCATCAGCGTGGAGCGCAGATGCTCGACGCCTGCACGGCGAATGGTGATTTCCGAACCGGTGACGGCGGCAAGGCCGATCAGCGAGCCAACCTCATTGTGATCGGGACCGATGCGATGCGATGCACCGTCCAGCCGCTGCCCGCCGTGAATGGTCATCATATTGGTGCCCACGCCTTCGATTCGGGCGCCCATGGCAATCAGGAAGCGGGCGAGATCCTGAACATGCGGCTCAGAGGCGCAATTGCGCAGGATCGTCGTCCCCTCGGCGAAAACGGCGGCGCAAAGAGCATTTTCCGTCGCCGTCACGGAGGGCTCGTCGAGAAAGACATCGGCGCCGCGCAATCCTTCCGTGCGGAAGCTATAGACGCTGTTGACCTCGATCTTCGCGCCGAGCTGTTCCAGCGCCAGGAAATGCGTATCGACACGCCGGCGACCAATGACATCGCCGCCAGGTGGCGGCAGGGTGATCTCGCCACAACGCGCCAACATCGGTCCGGCAAGCAGGATGGAGGCGCGGATGCGGGCGCAAAGATCGGGATCGAGATTGGCAGGACGAAGCTCCCGCGCTTCGATTTCGAGCTCGTTCTTACCCAGCCAACGCACTTTTGCACCGACCGATTGGATCAGCTCCACCAGCGCCTCGACATCGCGAATACGCGGCACGTTGCTGAGCTCGACACGTTGATCGGTCAGAAGCGATGCGGCGATGATCGGCAACGCAGCATTCTTGTTGCCGCTGGGTTCGATCTCGCCCGAGAGCTTGAAGCCGCCCTCGACCACATATTGCACCCGCTCATGCGGCAGCGCCCGCGCCATGATTTCCGCCCTTCCTGATTTATGTTTGTGGTCACCTCTGGGCCGGCTTTGTGACATGCACATGACCGGCGAGAGGGAAGTGAGATCAAATTTGCAGCCGGGTATTCAGCCGCGTTTCGGCGGGCGAATCAGCATGCTTCAGTCACCGAAACGGCAGAACGCGATTGGGCGGGCGATGGCCGTCGATGAAGGTGCGGATGTTGATGATGACCTTGTCACCCATGTCGATTCGGCCCTCGAGTGTGGCCGAGCTCATATGCGGCAGGATCACCACCTTGCCTTCGTTGGCGAGCTTCACCAGCTTCGGATTGACGGCGGGTTCGTTCTCGAACACGTCAAGGCCGGCGCCGGCAATCTTGCCCTCGCGCAGGATCTTGATCAGCGCCGTCTCGTCGATGACGTCGCCGCGCGCCGTGTTGACGATATAGCTCGTCGGCTGCAGCAGCGCCAGGCGGCGGGCCGAGATCAGATGATAGGTCGCCGGTGTCGACGGGCAATTGACCGAGACGATATCGACGCGAGCGAGCATCTGGTCGAGGCTGTCCCAATAGGTCGCCTCCAGTTCGTCCTCCGTCGCCGGATTGACGCGCTTGCGATTGTGATAATGGATTGAAAGGCCAAAAGCCTTGGCGCGGCGGGCAACGGCCGTGCCGATCCGCCCCATGCCGACGATGCCGATGCGCTTACCGTGGATGCGGCGGCCGAGCATCCAGGTGGGCGACCATCCGGCCCATTCGCCGGGGCTGTCCGTCAGCACGCGCGCACCTTCCGCTAGCCGCCGAGGCACGGCGAGGATGAGCGCCATGGTCATGTCGGCGGTATCTTCGGTCAGCACATTGGGCGTATTGGTGACGGTGATGCCGCGGCGGGCGGCGGCTTCGACATCGATATGATCCGTGCCGTTGGAGAAGCTGGCGATCAGCTTCATCTGCGGGCCGGCTTCTTCGATGATCTCGGCATCGATGCGGTCGGTGACTGTCGGCACGAGCACGTCGACAGAGCGGACGGCCTCAATCAATTCGTCTTTCGTGCGCGGGCGATCATCGATGTTGAGTTCGGCATCGAAGAGCTCGCGCATGCGCGTCTCCACCGCGTCAGGCAATTTGCGCGTGACATAGACCTTCGGTTTTTTCTTCGTCGTCATGGCGAGCGGCGATGCCTTGTTCAGATGTTCTTAACCAAGAAGCAGGATAATTTTCCCGTTCCGGGCATTTCTACCAGACCCGCAGGCGAAGACAAACAAAACTCGCTGACGCGATCCGAGGATTTGCCGCTCACCGGAGCGAAAGGTCGCCGGAATGGCGCGCCTTTGTGATGACGAACGAACGGAAATCCCATGCGTGGCAACGTCTTGAAGTCCTGCGCCATTTTCGCAATCGGCCTGATGATGGCCGCTGTGTCGGCCGATCTTGCCGCCGCCCAGGCCGCCAAGGGGCCGAGCGGCCTACCGCTGCCGCGCTTCGTCACACTGAAATCGAAGCGGGTCAATCTGCGCATCGGCCCGAGCGCGGATTACGCCGTATCGTGGCTCTATCTCAAGCAGGGTCTGCCGGTCGAAATCATCCAGGAATATGATAACTGGCGGCGCGTGCGCGATGCCGACGGCACCGAAGGCTGGGTCAACCAATCTCTGCTGTCGGGCCAGCGCTCGGCCATTGCCGCTCCCTGGATGAAAGGCAAGGGCAAGGCCGTCTTCGTCAACATGCGCCGCGAATCCCAACCGTCCGCCGCCGTCATTGCCAAGCTTCAGCCCGGCGTGATGATGAGCGTCAAGGAATGCACGGGCGATTGGTGCCTCGTCACCGCCGACGGCACCGAGGGATGGGTGGCGCAATCCGAGATCTGGGGCGCTTACCCCGGCGAAGCCTTCAAGTAACGACCGCTCGCTTGGCGCCGAACGCAGCCACGCGACTTTCGCTACGCAATGCTGTATCCGGGATCGGATAGGGAGACCGGCGATCTTGGGTTACGTGCTAGGCGTTTTCGGCGTTGCCATCGTCATGTTCGCATCGACGAACATAGACGACATATTCGTCCTTCTCGGCTTTTTCGCCGATCGGAAATTCCGCCTGAGACAGATCGTCATTGGCCAATATCTCGGCATCGGCGCGCTCTATGGCTTCAGTGCCCTCGCCTCGTTTCTGGTTCTCGTCATTCCCGCTGCCTATATTGGCCTGCTCGGCCTTGCGCCGATCTATTTTGGCCTCAGGCGACTATGGGAGCTCTGGAACGGCATCGAGACCGGCGAAGATCCGGAAGATCATGCGAAAGCTTCGGCGGGACATGGAAACATTGTGGCGGTCGCGCTGGTGACGATCGCCAATGGCGGCGACAATATCAGCATCTATACGCCGATCTTCGCAACACGTTCCGCCTATGAGATCCTCACCATCGGCTGCATGTTCGCGGTGCTGACGGCCATCTGGCTTGGTGCCGCGCACTCGCTCGTCAATCATCCGACCTTGGGTGCACCGATCCGTCGCCACGGCCACAGGATCGTGCCGTTCGTCCTGATCGCTCTCGGCATCCTCATCTTCTACGAGGGCGGGACCGCAACGCTCTTCTGGCACTAAAGTATCCGTTTCAATCAAGCGGGTTTTGGTGTCCATTTTTGCTGTTTTCGCAGGAGTGCGTTTGCAAGGACAACGAGCTTTCGCATGATAGCGGTGATGGCGACTTTGGGCGGTTTCCCAGCTTTTCTGAGCGTGTCGTATTTGGCCTTGAGATCAGGATTGAAGCGAGTGGCGACAAGGGCCGGCATGTAAAGAGCCTGCCGGACGATGGCGCGGCCACCAACGATGAAGGCGCGGCCGGTCCACACTCCGGACTGCCTGTCGCTTGGCGCGAGGCCCGCAAGCTTGCCGGCTGCCTTCTCATCGAGTTTCCCCAGTTCCGGCATTTCGATGAGAAGGGTAAAGGCTGTGATCTTCGACAGACCGGGGATGGAAACCAGGATATCAAAGCGCGCCTTGAGGCTCTCGTCGATTGCGATGTGGTCGGTGATGGCCTGCTCTACTTGGGCGAGTTGCGCTTCGATCTGCTTCAGGCGGGCGGTATTCTGCCGTTTGAGCAGCGGCTGGGTGATGTTCTTGCCTCGGTTCTTAGCAGCCGTCCTATCCTTCACCAGCGCCAGACGTGCGGCATGCAACTCCTTGAGCTCACTGAAAGAAGCGGCATCCGGCGACAGGAGGCGCGGGTTCAGCAGCATGCCGAATTGCGCCAGCATCCCGGCATCCGCACGGTCTGTCTTGGCCAGTTTTCCAATCGCCTCGGCAAACCGTCGCGCCTGACGCGGATTGACCTTGGAAACTGGCAGGCTACGGGTGAGCATGAAGCGTTCGAATGCCCTGTGATAGGCACCGGTCGGCTCATAGACCACACGCGCGACAGGCGTGTTGCCGATCCAGCCAAGGATGGCGGCAAATCCCTTGCCGTCGTTGCTCACGCGCAGCCTGTCGCCATCTGATAGTCGGTACAGATCGATATGATCTTTCGAGATATCGGCACCGATGATAATCTCAGTCATCTTTTCCGTCTCCCATGCTTGTCATCCGAGCCTAGAGCTCGGGTATCCGTTCAGGACGATTGGAAAAGATGGGGGCGATCAAACTTTAGTTCGGCCCGGCATTCATCAGAATGGCGGCCTGCGCGTCTCCGATCCATCCCCCATCGCCGGAAGAGGATGGCCGTCCTCTCCGGCGCTTCTTTTTCTCACAAGAAGCAGGCACAGTCATAAGACAAGCACGTCGCGATCTTCAGATTCGCTCCCTGTGCTTTAGGTCCTTGATTTTGCGCATGTCGTTCTCGCAAAACCGCTACACGCTTTTGCGCGACACTTTAGGCAGCCGTGTCAAACGTAAAAACCGCCCGGCGCTCTCGGCAGCGGGCGGCTGTTACGATCATGCGCGGACGGATTTCCGTCAGAGCAGGCCGAATTCCTTCGCGGCCTCCGAGAGTGACCGCATCGGCCGCGGGCCGATCTGTTCGATGACAATCGCTGCGGCGAGGTTGCCGAGCTTGGCGCAATCTTCCAGGCTGCGGCCCTGCGTATAGCCGAACAGGAAGCCGGCGGCGAAAAGATCGCCGGCGCCGGTCGTGTCGACACGTTCCTCGATCGGATGGGCGTCGACGACATAGCGTTCGCTGCCGCGCACGATGACGGCGCCGTCCTTGCCTGTCGTCACGGCGGCGATCTTGCAGTCGGCTGCAATGAGCTTCAGCGCCTTCTCGAAATCGTCGGTCTCGTAGAGCGAGAGGGCTTCGTCGCGATTGGCGAAGACGATATCGACGGTGCCGGAGCGCATGAGATCGAGAAATTCGTCGCGGTAGCGACCGACGCAGAAGCTGTCGGAGAGCGTCATCGACATTTCCCGGCCATTGGCATGGGCGATACGGGCGCATTCGAGGATAGCTTCCTTGGCGCGCGGCGGATCCCAGAGATAGCCTTCGAAATAGGTTACCTTGGCATCTGCGACGACCTGTTCCTCGACGTCTTCCGGACCGAGTTCGACGCAAGCGCCGAGATAGGTATTCATGGAGCGCTCCCCATCCTCGGTGACGAAGATCATCGAGCGGGCAGTCGGCGGGAACGTGCCCTTCGCCTTGGTCTCGTAATGCACGCCCTGGGCGCGGATATCATGGGCGAAAATCTCTCCGAGCTGATCCTCTGCGACCTTGCCGAAATAAGCTGCCCTGCCGCCGAAATTCGCAACACCCGCAGCCGTATTACCGGCGCTGCCGCCGGAGGCTTCGAGAGCCGGGCCCATACGCGAATAAAGGAGCTCGGCACGTTCGGCGTCGATGAGGTTCATCGCGGCTTTGGTGATCTTGTTGTCGATCAGGAACTGATCGTCGCAACGGGCGATAATGTCGACGATGGCATTGCCAACGGTCAGTACGTCGAAACGAGTCATCTATTGGAGGATCCCGGTATTGGTGATAGCCGGTATCCGGTAATATCGGTTTTTCCGAAGTTTGGAAGAAAAATCAGCGCCGAGGCTGCCAACTTAATTCCAATCAGTCATTTGCCTGTCACTTTCTATCTTTAAATGCTTATCAAGCGGCTGGGATGGGAAGCTCGAAAGACTTCCGAGCCAGTCTGGGAAGGAATGATGCCTTCCGCCTCACCGGTACGCGGGCCGACCACGGATGAACTGGCGGCATGTGCACCGGGGGGACTTTCCGGCGAGACCGGACACACAAGCGGGCAATGCCCGCTTTTTTGTTTTTGTGGGTTCTCACACGTCGGCGAACTGCTACAACTCCCGGATCACCCTCCAGAGTCACACTTTTTTCACGACCTCGCCCGGCATGTCCGAAATCCTCACCGATGTTCTTCCGGTCTTCCTGCTCATTCTTGTCGGCTGGATGATCGTTCGCACCGGCCTGTTGAAGGCCGAGGTCGGCGAGGCGATGAGCGAGTTCGTCTTCAAGATCGCCGTGCCGCTCCTGCTGTTCCAGACCATAGCGGAGGCGGATTTTCGCGGCGCATCGCCTTTTCGGCTCTGGATCGCCTATTTCTCCGGCGTCGCCATCACCTGGACCGCCGGCCATATTGTCGCGACCCGGTTCTTCGGGCGGGATGCTCGCATAGGCGTGCTTGCCGGCGTTTCCTCGGCCTTCGCCAACACGATCTTCATCGGCCTGCCGCTGGTCGGGCGCACCGTCGGGCCGGATGGCGTCATGGCGATGTCGATCCTGATCGCCGTGCACCTGCCGACCATGATGATCGCCGGCACGCTGCTGATGGAACAGGCCGAGCGCAAGGAAAATGCCGGCGCCGGCCGCAGCACCCCCGAGCTGCTGCGGCAGGTCGGCAGCAATCTCGTCCGCAATCCGCTCGTTATCGGCCTTTTCTGCGGCCTCGTCGTTCATCTGACCAGCCTTCCCATTCCCGCGACGCTCGGAACCGCTATCGACAGCATTGCCAATATCGCCGGCCCGGCGGCGTTGATCTCGCTCGGCATGGCGCTGCGTCAATACGGAATGTCAGGCAATCTCGGCATCACCAGTGTGATCGCCTCCTTCAAGCTATTCCTTCTGCCAGCCTGTGTGCTAGCAGCCGGCCACCTCCTTGGCCTTAGCGCGGAATGGCGCGCCGCACTCGTGCTGACTGCCGCAGTTCCTACAGGTGTGAACGCCTGGCTGATTGCCAATCGCTTCGGGGTCGGCCACAGTCTCGCGGCCTCGACGATTACCTTGACGACAGCGCTCGGGGCGTTCTCAGTGTCGCTTTGGGCCTATCTGCTCGGATAGCCGAAGCTCGACCCCGCCGACAACAATGGCATCTCTCCGCTTACGGAGAGGCAGGCAGGAAAATGGTCATATATTTTGCGCATCCCGGCCTTCCCACCCGGAGCGCAGCAAAGGATGGCACATGAATATTGCAGCTCCAGTCACCAACCCCGCGTCAGCCTATTCGCAGAAGGTCTTTGTGCTTCAAGGCGGCGGCGCGCTCGGCTCCTATCAGGCGGGTGCCTTCCAGGCAC
The DNA here is from genome assembly GCF_009176305.1 of Martinezella dioscoreae. Taxonomy (GTDB): domain Bacteria; phylum Pseudomonadota; class Alphaproteobacteria; order Rhizobiales; family Rhizobiaceae; genus Rhizobium; species Rhizobium dioscoreae. The sequence continues at coordinate 27,920 of NZ_BLAJ01000012.1, forward strand.
TCAGAGAACAGAATATCGAACCGGATTGGATCGCCGGCATCTCGATCGGCGCGATCAATGCCTCTATCATGGCCGGCAACGTGCCCGGCGAACGGCTTGAGGCTCTGCGTTCCTTTTGGAACAAGGTGACCGTGCATCTTCCCGTCGATCTGCTGATGGAAGATCGGCGCGAGACCAATCCCTTCTATCGCTCGGTCAGCAGTTGGTGGGTTTCGACCTTCGGCGTGCCCGGCTTCTTTTCCCCTTGGCAGATTCCGGCCTGGTTTCAGACACGCGGCTCGGCGGGCGCGACCAGCATCTATGATACGGAGCAGCTGCGCCAGACGCTGATCGATCACGTGGATTTCGACCGAATCAACCATGGCCCGGTGCGCTTAAGCCTCGGCGCCGTCAATGTGCGCACCGGCAATTTTGCCTTCTTCGACAATAGGGACATCAAGATCGGGCCTGAGCACGTGATGGCGAGCGGCGCCTTGCCGCCCGGTTTTCCGGCGGTCAAGATTGGCAACGAGCATTACTGGGACGGTGGCCTCGTCTCAAACACGCCGCTCAGCTACGTGCTGCGCAATGGTGCCGATATCGATACGGTCGTCTTTCAGGTCGATCTCTTCAGCGCCGTCGGCCCGCTGCCGCAGGATCTCGAGGAAGTCGAGGAGCGGCGCAAGGACATTACCTATTCCAGCCGCACCCGGCTCAACACCGACCTCTTTCTCGAGCGTCATCGCCTGCGGCGGACCATCTCAGATCTTTATGCCCGCCTTCCCGAAGAGGCCAAGGCCGATCCGGAAATCAAAAAACTGGAGCAGCATTGCTCCGATTACGGCGTGACGATCATCCACCTGATCTATCGCAACAAGCAGTTCCGCTCGCATTCGAAGGACTACGAATTTTCTGCGTTGTCCATGCGCGAACATTGGGAGGCCGGCCTGCGCGATGCGCGAAAGGCGCTGATCGCCGAGGATTGGCGCATGCCGCCAAGCGCCGAGGATGGATTGAAGGTCTTCGACCTCGATCAGCGGACGCGCTCACGCCGGCTTTCAATCTGAACGATCAATACAAAAACGCGGCCTGGCGACCGCGTTTTTCAATTGGTCCGAGAATTTGCCTCAGTTCGTCGCGGCCGGTGCGTTCGGATCCGGCAGCGGCACCTGGGTGTCGGCGAGCGTGCGCAGATAGGCGATCACGTTGGCGCGATCCTCTTCCTTCGGCAGGCCGGCAAAGCCCATCGCCGTTCCGGCGACAAATTTCTTCGGAGCGGCCAGGAAGTGATAGAGGTGGTCATAGGTCCACTTTTCCGAACCGCCCTTGGAGAAGTCCTTCATGCCAGCCGAATAGGCAAAGCCCTCGTGCTCTGCGACCGGGCGGTCGACAATGCCCCAGAGATCAGGGCCAACCTTGTTTGGCCCTCCCTTCTCTCCGGAATGACAGGCCTGACACTTCTTGAAGATCGCTTCGCCGGCCTTGGCATCCGCCTTCTGCAGCAGCTGAGCGATCGGCGTTTCCGCCTTGGCAGCAGCCCCCTTGTCACCGCCAGCAGCCGGCTCCTCGGTCGCGACGATGGCAAAACCGGGCTTTTCCGGTGCCTCTGAATGGAAAATAAATCCTGACGCGAGCGACACGGACTTCAACACGAACAGCGTGGCCAGAAGTGCCCCGACTCCCATGTTCACGTAGGATGAATTCATCTGCTATGCTCCCCTCGCCGCCAGCATCCTCCGCTGGCCCATCTTGAATTCGCGCGAAACCTATGTCTTTTGGCTGTTTCTTGCAACTCTGTAAACGGTCTCCACCATGAGACGTTTTGACACTTTTCCCTCGGGAATAGAAGGCCCAACAATGAGTGATTCAAATTTAGACAAGACGCTGGTCCTCATTCCCGCCCGCATGGCCTCCACGCGCCTGCCAGGCAAGCCGCTCGCAGATATTTGCGGTCTGCCCATGATCGTACAGGTTGCCAAGCGTGCGCGCGAGGCGGCGATCGGTCGCATCGTCGTCGCCGTCGACCATGCGGATACCTATGCCGCCGTCGCCAATGCCGGCTTCGAGGTCGTCATGACGCGCACCTACCATCAATCCGGCTCGGACCGCATCTACGAAGCCCTGCAGGCCGTCGATCCCGAAGGTCGCGCGGAGATCATCGTCAATGTACAGGGCGACCTGCCGACCATCGATCCTGAGACGATCCGCGCCTCGCTGCGCCCGCTCGAAAATCCGGCCGTCGACATCGCAACGCTGACGGTCGAGATCAAGGACGAGGAAGAAAAGACCGCGCCGAGCGTCGTCAAGGTCGTCGGCTCACCGATCTCGGACAGCCGTCTGCACGCGCTCTATTTTACCCGCACGACCGCACCGTATGGCAAAGGGCCGCTCTATCACCATATCGGCCTCTATGCCTACCGCCGCGCCGCCCTCGCGAAATTCGTGAGCCTCGGCCCATCGACGTTGGAGCGGCGCGAATCACTGGAACAGCTGAGGGCGCTGGAGGCCGGCATGCGCATCGATGTCGAGATCGTTGACACGATACCGCTCGGTGTCGATACTCCCGCCGACCTCGAAAAGGCCAGACGCATCCTCTCCGCCGCCTCTCTCTGACGGCATTCCCCCAAGGGCAGTCCCATGATTACCAAGACCAATAAGATCTCCTTCCAGGGCGAGTACGGCGCCAATTCCGACATGGCCAGCCGTGACATGTTCCCGACCATGGAGCCGCTGCCCTGCCAGACCTTCGAGGATGCCCTCACCGCCATCGATAATGGTGATGCGGATCTCGGCATGATCCCGATCGAGAACACGATCGCCGGGCGAGTCGCCGATATCCATCATCTGCTGCCGGAATCGCGACTGCATATCGTCGGCGAATATTTCATGCCGATCCGTTTCCAGTTGATGGTTCTGCCGGGCGTGAAGAAGGAAGAGATCCGCACGGTGCACAGCCACATCCATGCGCTCGGCCAATGCCGCAACATCGTGCGCCAGAACGGCTGGAAGCCTGTCATTGCAGGCGATACGGCGGGTGCTGCCAAGCTGGTGAAGGAAACCGGCGATCGCAGCATGGCGGCACTGGCGCCCCGGCTTGCGGCCGATCTCTACGGGCTGGAAATCATCGCCGAGAATGTCGAAGACACCGAAAACAACATGACGCGCTTCGTCATCCTGTCGCGCGACGAGGACTGGGCCGAGCGCAGTGCGCCGGACGAAAAAATCGTCACGACCTTCGTCTTCAACGTCCGCAACATTCCGGCCGCGCTCTACAAGGCACTCGGCGGCTTCGCCACCAACGGCATCAACATGACGAAGCTCGAAAGCTATCAGCTCGGCGGCCGTTTTGTGGCGACGCAATTCTATGCCGATATCGAAGGTCATCCTTCCGATCCACATGTGCGCCGAGCGCTGGAGGAACTGCGCTTCTTCTCCGAAAAGGTCCGCATCCTCGGCGTCTACAAGGGTCACCCGATGCGGGGCGATCTCTAGGTCTAGTGGCGCCAGAAGCCGGCTTGTCCTTCGAGGCTTCGCTCATCGAGCTCCGCTCCTCAGGATGAGGCGGAGCGAAGGTCGCTATTGACGTAGAAGGTTAGCCGTCATGGTGAGGTGCGGAAGTCCATAGAGGGCTGAGGCCTCGAACCACGAGGGCGGCCGAACCACCAGGACTTCTATCCGGCTGCTATCCTTCGACCTTGGTAACGACCTCGATTCGATGCCCGTCAGGATCGATGACGAAAGCTGCAAAGTAGCTCGGGCCATAATGAGGCCGAAGACCCGGCTGGCCATTGTCCCTTCCGCCGTGCGCGAGCGCGGCTTCGTGAAAAAGAGCGACTGCCTCGCGGTTTGCCGCGGCGAAGGCGAGGTGGAAGCCCGCGCCTGGCGCACGAGCCTCGCCAGCGCGCAATTTGATGGCGAACTTGTCACCCCCACCCGCGGGACCATATCCAATGGCTTGATCGGGATCGCCGGGGGTCAAGTCTTCCCAAACCCTGACATAGCCGAGCGGCGCGAAAGCCGCGTCGTAGAAGGCAGCGGCTTTCTCGATATCGGATACACCGAATGAAATATGATGGAGCAATTGGCCCTCCGGTGGCTTTGGGTGCATTGATCAGTGTCTTTTGCAAATGCTGGAAGTCAACACCAACGAAGGACGGGAGGCTCCGCAAGCTGCTATTATGAAATAGTCTTTGCCTATCAACTCAAGTCCCTCATCCGGCCTCTTGAGCTTGCCGAAGGCCGGTCCCCTTCTCCCCGCCTGCGGGGAGAAGCTGATAGACGCAGCTGCAGCCTACCTTCCATCATTGGGCTTGGCGAGGATCTGAAGTCGTCCCCTCTCCCCGCGAGCGGGGAGAGGGGTATCGCACATGAGCGGAGGTCGCCGCTGTCCTCCTTCTCCCCAGCGGGGAGAAGGTGCCGCCAGGCGGATGAGGGGGCTGCCAAGACCAAAAAATCCATGAATTCAAATCGATAAGCCCCTCATCCGACCCTTCTGGCCACCTTCTCCCCAAGGGGAGAAGGAGCTTATGGTGCTCGTCCGCCTCCATATGCGATAGCCCTGCCGCGAGCGGGGAGAGGGCTAGGGTGAGGGGCAAGCAGGGCAGAGAGTCACTTATCCGGCTCACAAACCCGAAGACGATGGCCGTCGGGATCGAGTACGACGAAAGTCGGGCCGAAATCCATCGTCGTCAGCTCCTGCGCGATCGGCAGGCCGCGTGCCTTCCAATCCCTATAGTGCTGCTCGACGGCGCCAGCGCCTTCGACCATGAAGCCCAGTTCGCCGCGATTGCCGATGGCGGAGGGCTGGGGTTCGACGCTGCTTCGGCGCCAGAGGCCGAGACTTAGACCGTTGTCGAGCGCGAAAGCCACGAAGTTCGGTGACGCGAATGCCGGCTCACGGCCGAAGAGATCGCGGTAGAACGGCGTACTTTCGCTGGGGTCCTTGACATAGAAGATGATGAGGTTGGGGCTGGTCATCTGAATAGTCCTCTTGTTTTGATGGATTTAGGGGCATGCGGCTGTAGCCCGGCGGACGGAGCTCAGCCCGCCGAGGATGGCTTTGTCTGTCATGATGAGTGCGTGCGAAGCCACGTTTCCGAAGCCTGCTGCAGCCTTCGGATCAGTGTCTTGCGCTTGAATTTCCGATTTTACCGATATCGTTATCGCAAAGTCGCGGCGAACTTCGCGTGGGATGCTCCGGGGCGGTTCAGTCTTTCGCGGAATCTCCGAACCGCCCTACCTCTTATTTCCCGCAATTCCTGACGGAAAACTGCCACGCAGTTTTCCTGGAGCTGCTCTAATACATCCGCTCTTCCTCACGGTAAGGTGCACGGCCATCGAGAAAACCGAGATCCCGCATCACGGAACTCGGCGCTTCCTCGATATCGAGACGATTCCAGCGGCGGCTGAAATAGCCAAGCGCGAGCTCAGAGAGACGAGCCGGCCATGACTGATGCTTGCCTTTAAGCGCCTCGACGCCGCCGCGATGCACATGTTGCGAAATGATGGAAACGTTGCCTGCCATGATCGGTCCTCCTTCCTGATTGGATGGACCCATCATAGCCGCATCTACTGACAGTTTCTGGCAGTAGCATCACACGGAAGCGGGTCGCGATCTTTCAGATTCGCCTCCTGTGCTTTGGGTCTTTGATTTTACGCATGTCGTTGTCGCAAAACGCTGCACACTTTTGCGCGGCATGCTTTGGCGGATCAATTGTGGACCATGCCTTCACGGGCATGCCATTCCCTGGCAAGCGCGACACGCCGGCGCGGATAGCGCGCCTCCAGCACCGCAAAATCGACGATGCGGTCGGCGCGGAAATGGCGGAAGTCCTGACGCAGCTCGCACCAGGCCATGATGATGCGGGCATTGTCGAAATAGCCGAGCGCGAAGGGCCAGATACGCCGGGTGGAAATGGCGCCGTTCACATCGCCATAGGTCAGCTGCACCATACGCTCCGTGCGGATCGCCTTGCGCATGAGGGAAAGATCGGCCTTGTCTTCGGTGACACGCCGCGTGGCAACGACCACTGCCGCCTGGTCGACCTCATCGCGAAGGTCGGCGGGCAGCACGGCGGCGATCTTGGCAAGCGCGTCGGCGCCGGCTGCTGCCAAGCGCGAATCGGTAGCGCGGGCTACCCATCGCGACCCCAGCACCAGCGCCTCGATCTCATCCTGCGAAAACATCATCGGCGGCAGCATGAAGCCGGGCTTCAGGACATAGCCGATGCCCGGCTCGCCCTCGATCATGGCGCCCTGCGACTGCAAGCTGGCGATATCGCGATAGAGCGTGCGCAGGCTGACGCCGGTCTCCTCCGCCAAAACGGCACCGCTGACCGGTCGGCGATAGCGCCGCAGCGTCTGCAACAGCGTCAGCAAGCGTTCCGAGCGGGCCATGGCACAATAGTCCTAGCGCTTCCATTCCACCCAGTCGCGCATCAGGCGATGGGCGATGGCGCCCTTGGGCGGAGATGTGTTGCCGGAGGCCGAGACGCGATCGAGCATGGCGAGCGTCTCCTCCGGAGTAAACCAGCGACAATCCTCAAGCTCGGCCTCATCCATATGGATTTCCATCGACTTGGCTTCAGCATAGCAGCCGATCATGAGGGAATGCGGCATGGGCCAGGGCTGCGAGGCGTGATAGCGCACGCGGCCGATATGAATACCGGATTCCTCGAGTGTTTCGCGGCGCACTGCATTCTCGATGGTTTCGCCCGGCTCGACGAAGCCGGCGAGACAGGAATACATGCCTGGCGCGAAGTGATGGCTGCGGCCAAGCAGGCAGCGATTCCGCTCCTCATCGATGCCGAGCATGATGACGACCGGATCAGTGCGCGGGAAGATCACATGTTCGCAGGCCGTGCAGACCCGCTTGTAGCCCCCGATGCGGCTTTCCATGACGGAACCGCACCGGCCGCAGAAACGGTTGTCACCATTCCAGCGAATGAGGCTCATGCCCTGCGCGGCTTCGCCGAGGATTTCGCCTTCCAGCAGAAGATCGCGCCAGAGCGCGCGCATGTCAGCCGGTTTGTACTGGCTGGCAAGCTCGTCTGGATTGACGCGCACAGGCACGGCAAGCCGAGGCTCGCCGGTCTTGCGATAGCCGAGGAGAACGGCCTCATCCCAATTCGGATCAAGGTCGTTCAACTCATAGCGGGCAAACAGCGGGTCCAGCACCTGGCCATCATGCTTCAGGACAAGCCGATCCTGGGCGAAGGCCAGGATGTGCGTGCCTTCCTTGGCGAGCGCCTGCTTGATCGATTCCTCGTCGCGATGCTCGGCATCCCGGTTGAGCTGGTTTTCCGCAAAAGCGGTGAGACTGCTGGCTTCCGGATGGGGCGCATCCGAGGAAAAGATGGAATGGCTCATTGTAAAAGCGTTTCCCGCAACTTGGCTATGAGGCTGTTCATGTCTTCGTCCGAATAGGGTTCCGCCTTGCCGTAGCCCCAGACGGGGCCTGGCCAGTTGGCATCACCTTCGAACCGCGCGATGACATGAACATGCAGCTGACGGACGATATTTCCAAGTGCCCCGACATTGATTTTTGTCGCAGCCGTCACCGTCTTCAGGGCGCTTGCGACCTTATCCGTTTCGAAGGTCAGCAAGATCCGGTCGAGCGGAGTCAGCTCGAAGACCTCCGATTTGCCGGGCCGGCGCGGGATGAGCACGAGCCATGGCCAGCGGCGATCCTTCATCAGCCTGACGTCGCACAGGCCAGTTATGGTGACGGAAACGCTGTCATTCGCCAGACGATCGTCGAGCGTAAACTCGTTCAAGGGGGCATCCTCCAATGTTTTATCAAATGTTTAGCAGTTTTTTTTGACCTTGGCTTGCTTTTGATGACGATATTGTCGATATGTGCATCCGGGAGGTTGGTGGTGGACGAGCCACTCGCCAACCGGGTCAGGTCCGGAAGGAAGCAGCCCTAACGAGCCCGGCACGGGTCATTCGTGCCAGCCTCCCACCCTTTCCGAAAGCAGGACCCGGCTTTCCGGGCGACAAGCAGGGCACCGGGCAATAAGCAGGGCGATGAGCGACACCGAGCGACAAGCAAAAGATGCCGCCTCGACCGGCACCGGTTACCGGGTGCTGGCCCGCAAATACAGACCCAAGGACTTCACGGACCTCATGGTCGGCCAGGAGCCGATGGTTCGCACGCTGACCAACGCATTCGAGACCGGCCGCATCGCCCAGGCCTATATGCTGACCGGCGTGCGCGGTGTCGGCAAGACCACGACCGCCCGCATCCTTGCCCGCGCGCTCAACTACAAGACCACTGACATCGATCGGCCCACCATCGACCTGCGTGAGCCTGGCGACCATTGCCAGGCGATCATGGAAGGCCGGCACGTCGACGTCATCGAGATGGACGCCGCCTCGCACACCGGTATCGACGATATAAGAGAAATCATCGAGCAGGTGCGCTACCGCCCGGTCTCGGCGCGCTACAAGGTCTATATCATCGATGAAGTGCACATGCTGTCGACGGCCGCCTTCAACGGGCTGTTGAAGACGCTCGAAGAGCCGCCCGAGCATGTGAAGTTCATTTTCGCCACCACCGAAATCCGTAAAGTGCCGATCACGGTGCTGTCGCGCTGTCAGCGCTTCGACTTGCGCCGTATCAGCGCCTCCGATCTCGTCGGGCTCTTCACCACCATTGCCGGCAAGGAAGGCATCGAGGCCGAGCCGGAAGCGCTCGCCATGATCGCGCGTGCCGCCGAAGGTTCGGCGCGCGACGGTCTGTCGCTGCTCGATCAAGCGATCGCCCATGGCAGCGGCTTCGTTGCCGCCGATGCCGTGCGCGCCATGCTCGGGCTTGCCGACCGCGCCCGCATCGTCGATCTCTTCGGCCATGTCGTCAAAGGCGATGTCTCGGCCGCACTTGCCGAATTCAACAGCCAGTACGAGGCCGGCGCCAATCCCGTCGTCGTGCTGACCGACCTTGCCGATTTCACTCATCTCGTGACCCGCCTCAAATATGTGCCCGATGCCGCCGACGATCCGTCGCTCAGCGAAGTCGAGCGCACGAAAGCGGCGGAATTCGCGCAAGGCGTGGCGGTGACGGCACTTTCCCGTATCTGGCAGATGCTGCTCAAGGGCATTGCCGAGACGGAAAATGCCTCGCGCACGGCCGGCGCCGCCGAAATGGTGCTGATCCGGCTGGCCCATGCCGCTCATCTGCCGGCACCGGAAGATGCCGCGCGCAGGCTTGCCGAATTTTCCGACGGTAATGGCGGCTCCCGCCCCTCGTCGTCTACGAGCGGCGGCAGTGGCGGCGGAGCAGTGTCCTATCAGGGCAATGCCATGGCGCGTGCCGTGGAAACGCCAGCGCCAAGACCTACGCCTTCCGCACCGGTCGCTATGCTGCGCTCCGTTCCGAATACACAGCCGGACGTGCAGCCTGTCGGCCGCATCGAGCAGAAACCGGTTGAAGCGCCGAAGCCGCTTGTGCCTGTTAATTCGATGGCCGATATCGCCGAACTTGCGAGCCAGAAGCGCGATCCGAAGATGAAGGCGCTGGTGCGTACCTTCGTGCGCCCCGTCAGGCTGGAGGCGGGAAGGCTCGATGTCAGCCTGGCACCGGGCGCTCCCGGCACGCTGCTGAATGAGCTTGCCGTCAAGCTGAAGGAATGGACCGGCATCCACTGGATCGTCAGCCTCAGCCGCGAGGAGGGCCAGCCGACGCTTGTCGAAGCAGAAGCGAACGCCCAGAAGCAGCGCGTCGCCGATGCACGGCAGGACCCCGATGTCGCGGCGATCCTGGCGCAATTTCCGGGCGCAAAGGTCATCGACGTGCGGGTGCGGGCACCCGAGACGGACGAAGAGGACGAAGCGGCTGCTCCGCCGGCAATCGCCGAATCCGTCGATGGCGATATTCTACCCGGCGACGACATCGAATTCTAAGGCTAGGATGAATGCCGACGGAACCGCTTCGGCTTGAAGCGGTTGACGACCATGACGACATATCCTGCCGCTCAAACAGAGACTTGGAGAAGAAGGACCAAAGACGATGCGCGACATCATGGGCATGATGGGCAAAGTGAAGGAAATGCAGGCGAAGATGGAGAAGATGCAGTCGGAGATCGCCGACATCCGCGTCGAAGGCAAGGCCGGCGGCGGCCTCGTCACCGTCACCGTCAACGGCAAGGGCCTGATGGTCGGCCTCAAGATCGATCCCTCGCTCTTCAAGGAAGACGATGTCGAAATCCTCGAAGACCTGATCGTCGCCGCCAACAAGGATGCTCAGGAAAAGGCTGAGGCGATCGCCGCCGAAAAGACCCGCGAGCTGACCGCCGGTCTGCCGATCCCGCCCGGTTTCAAGCTGCCGTTCTGAGGTTGGACTATTTCTTTCAGCGTGCGGCCGCCTTGCGAATGAGATCGCGGCCGATCGCCTTTATCGGTTCGTTCCGCAGCACCAGCGATGTCGTCACCACACCATGGCGGGCAATGGAATCGACGATGGTTTCAAGGTCAGCCGGTGTCGGCACGAGAACCTTGAGCAGGAAGCAATCCTCGCCAGTCAGCCTCAGGACCTCGATAATTTCGGGCATTTCCGAAAACTGCTTCAGATAGGGCCGAATATGCTCATGCGTCGTGCGCAGGCGGATGACTGCCATCATGCCGAGCCCAACGGCAGCGGGATCGATGACGGCACGATAGGCTGCAATCACGCCGCGTTCCTCCAGCCGCTTCAGCCGCTCCGATGCCGCCGGCTGCGAAAGGCCGACGCGGCGGCCGAGCTCCGATACCGAGATTCGCCCGTCCTGCTGCAGGATTTCGATGATCGATAGATCTGTCGGATCCAGTCCTCTTTCGATAGTATCCATTGCTCGCCTTCAATTCATCGGTTGGGACAAGTTTTATCCGATGGATTGCAATGTCAATCGGCATCCCGGCATGCCAGCTTTTCTCCGTGTAGAACCATGGAGAAAGGATAGAGATGCGCGACATCATCACGCTACCGGGACTGGGCGGTTCGGGAGAAAGTCACTGGCAGACATTGTGGGAACGGGACGATCCGACCATGCGGCGCTTCCAGCCGTCGAGCTGGGACAGACCGATCCTTTCGGATTGGATTGCCGCGCTCGAGCGCGAAATCTCCCTTTCGCAAACGCCGCCGATTCTGATCGCGCACAGCCTTGCGTGCCAGCTCATCGCCCATTGGGCGCCCATCAAGAAGACGGCGATCCTTGGCGCGTTCATGGTGGCCGCGCCTGATCCCAAGGGCGAAATCTATCTTGCCGAAGCCGGCAGCTTTGCCAATCCGCCACGGCAGCAGCTGCCTTTTCCGTCCCTTCTCGTAGCCAGCACCGACGATCCTTTCGGCTCCTTCGATCATGCACGTCGCAGCGCCGAAAGCTGGGGCAGCACCTTCGTCGATGTCGGGCCGCACGGGCATATCAACGCGGCATCCGGACTGGGCGACTGGCCGGAAGGCAAGGTGATCTTCGAGCGTTTTCGCGCCGAGCTTGGCTGAACATAAATCGCGTATTTGGAAAGGCCGCGCCGGAATGCTATCTCTGGCGCTCCTCTTCCAGATATCGTCTGGTCTGCCTGCTCGGAGGGAATGCGATGAGCCTGTCGACGCTGCTTGTTTTTGCCGGTGCCTTATTCATTGCGGCGGGATCGCCGGGACCGAACATAGCTGCACTTGTGGCGCGCGTGCTGACGAAGGGCGCGCGAAACGTGCTGCCCTTCCTCTCGGGCATGTGGCTCGGCGAGGCGATCTGGCTGACCTGCGCCGTTGCCGGCCTTGCGACCATCGCCGAAACCTTTCATTTGGCGTTCGTGGTCATCAAGTGGCTGGGCGTTGCCTATCTGCTCTATCTTGCCTGGAAGATGTGGTTTGCCTCCTCGGATACGACGGGAGAGGAACTGCCGGACGAGCAATCGGCAACGCGCCTTTTCCTCGCGGGCTTCACGGTTACCATGGGCAATCCGAAGATCATGGTGTTTTACGTAGCGCTGCTACCCTCGATCATCGATCTGCATGGCGTGACGATTTCGGGCTGGGCCGAGCTGGTGGCGACGATGTTTGCGGTGCTCGTCGTCATCGACCTCTCCTGGGCAATGCTGGCAGCCAAAGCCAGAACCTTCCTCAAGAGCCGCCGCGCCGTGCGTATCGCCAATCGCGCCAGCGCCGGCACCATGGCGGGCGCGGCCGTCGCGATTGCCATGCGGTGATTTTAGACTGCTGCGTCGCTTTCGATGAGCGCACGCAGCTTGTGATGAATGGGCGCCGCCAGATAGCGCGCCCGATCCTCCGGTGACAATCGCCTACCGAATGTCGCCATCATTTCCGGCATGGTCACCCTCTCGTCGGCATAGGGCAGGTAGGTGACCGGCATTTCAGCGCTCACTGTGCCGCTCGCAAGAATGCGGCAATAGATGCCGGGTCGCCTCGCCTGGATGTATCGCTTGACGAATTGCGGATCGCCCATCTTCGCCGCGAAGGTTGAGCAGGGAATGCGCGCCGAAGTCACTTCCAAAACAAGATCGCCGGCTATGAATCGATCGCCGGCGGCGACCTGGCAATTGTCCAGGCCATCGATGACGAGGTTTTCGCCGAAGGTGCCGGGCTCCAACGGCCGCCCAAGCTCGGCTGCCCACCAGTCCAGCGTCAGCGAGCCCTCGATATAAACGGCCTGATCACGGCCGCCATGATGCTTGCGATTGCAGATGGCATCACCGAGCAACCCGAGCTCATCGACCATGACGGCACCGCTGACGGCGTGCTTATTGATCCCCGTCTTCGCCTTCTTGCCCGGCAGCGTTTCAGGGGCGCCGCGGCACACGGCCAGAATTTTCATCGGTCAACCGTTCCTTCCGTGATTCCGTTCCTTGAGCATATGAGCTAAAAGCCTCCCATGGCAAAGCGAGTCACCGGCCCCGAAATCGAAAAACTCATCCAGCTCCTGGCGAAAGTACCAGGCCTCGGGCCGCGCTCTGCGCGCCGCGCGGCGCTGCATCTGATCAAGAAGAAGGACCAGCTGCTCGGCCCGCTGTCGCATGCGATGGCCGACGCTTACGACAAGGTGAAGATCTGCTCGCGCTGCGGCAATGTCGATACCGTCGACCCCTGCACTGTCTGCACCGACGATCGCCGCGACCAGTCCGTCATCATCGTCGTCGAGGACGTCTCCGATCTCTGGGCGCTGGAGCGATCAGGCGCGATGAACGCCGCCTACCATGTCCTCGGCGGCGTCCTGTCGCCGCTCGACGGCGTCGGGCCTGATGATCTCAACATTCGTGGGCTGATCGCGCGCGTCAGCGAAGGCGGCATCCGAGAGATCATCATCGCGGTCAATGCGACGGTCGAGGGGCAAACAACAGCACACTATATAACCGACCAGCTTGATGGCCTCGAGGTCAAGATCACCCGCCTTGCCCATGGCGTGCCCGTGGGCGGCGAGCTCGATTATCTCGACGAAGGCACGCTGGCGGCGGCGCTGAGGGCGCGGACGGCGATTTGATTGCTGCAATGAAGGACAGGTTCATGAGGAGAGTGCGCACCCCCCTCTGTCACTTCGTGACATCTCCCCCACAAGGGGGGAGATTGGTCGCTCGTAGCACCGTCTTCGACAAACAATTTCGCACTGCAATCGCAGAGACTTCAGACCTCCGGTATGGCGCAAAGCCCACCGTCAACAATCTCCCCCCTTGTGGGGGAGATGTCCCGAAAGGGACAGAGGGGGGTATCTCGCGGCACGTTCTGCGACTGCTCCTCCTCCTCGCCCTTCTCCCCCTCCCTGCGCTTGCCGCCTCGAAAGCCGATGTCGAAGCGCAGTTTCAAACCTGGATTCAGAAGGATCTCTGGCTGGAAGCGCGAAAGGCCGGGATTTCCGAAAAGACCTTCCAGGCCGCCTTTGCCGGCGTGATGCTGAACTGGGATCTGCCTGACCTCGAGCCGCCGGGTTTCCCGAAGCCGAAGGAGCAGGCACAGACACAGGCGGAATTCTCCTCGCCCGCCCCCTATTTCAATGAGGGACGGCTGCAGAAGCTCGCCGCGACCGGGCGGAGCCTCGCCTCGCAATATGGGCCGGTGCTGCGGCGGATCGAGAAGACCTATGGCGTTCCGGGACCGATCCTGCTTGCGATCTGGGGCCGAGAGACCGGCTTCGGCGCCGCCAAGCTGCCGAATTCGGCGGTCCAGGTGCTGGCGACCAAAGCCTTCATGTCGACGCGCAAGGACATGTTCCGCAATGAGCTGATCGCTGGGCTGCGCATCCTCGACCATGGCGATGTGACGCCGGATCAGTTCAAGGGCTCGTGGGCCGGCGCGCTCGGCCAGCCCCAGTTCATGCCGACCAACTATCTGAAATATGCCGTCGATTTCGATGGCGACGGCCATCGCAACATCTGGACCTCAGTGCCGGACACTTTGGCCTCCATAGCCAACTATATGGTTCAGAAGGGCTGGCAGCGCGGCCGTGGCTGGGGATACGAGGTGACCATTCCGCAGAATGTGTCCTGCGCGCAGGAAGGACCTGATCTAGCGAAGCCGATCTCGCAATGGGCTTCGCTTGGGATCAAGCCGGTTTCCGGCAAGGCCTTCCCGGCGGACGAAATGCGCGCCAGCGGCATGATGTTGGTCCCGGCCGGCCGCGATGGACCGGAATTCATTGTCACGCCGAATTTCTACGTGATCAAGGAATACAATAATTCCGATCTCTACGGCCTCTATATCGGCAATCTTGCCGACCGCATCGCCAATGGCAGCGGCGCTTTTCAGGAAAAATGGGGCGATGTCGGCAAGATGCTGCGCTCGGATGTCGCCAATATGCAGAAGGTTCTGGAGCACAAGGGCTACGATGTCGGCGGCACGGACGGCCTGCCCGGCTACAAAACCCGGCGCTCGATCGGTCAATGGCAGGAAAAGAGCGGCATGAAGCCCACCTGCTATCCCGATAGCTCCATGCTCGGCGTGCTGAAATAGCTGCGGAAAAGGCTTTCGGCGCGAATGCCTTGCAATTTGCCGGAAAGAGGCTTATATCCGCATCAAATTCTTGATCGTGTGATGAAGAGTGGGCCGCAAGGACCCGCTCTTTTTTATTAGCGCGATCTCCCAATGCATGAACAATGCGGAGTGAATGCTTGTCGGACGTGACAAACGCAGACAATACCAATGAACCCCGGCTGATCGTCGAAACCGGCCTTGATCAGCGCGTCGCCGCGATCATCGAGCCCGTGCTTGTGGGCATGGGCTTCCGTCTGGTGCGCGTGCGCCTCCTCAATCTGAACGGCCTGACACTGCAGATCATGACCGAGCGCAACGACGGCACCATGACCGTCGAGGACTGCGAAGAGGTCTCCATGGCCATTTCTCCGGTCCTGGATGTGGAAGATCCGATCGATAAGGCGTATCATCTCGAAGTGTCTTCGCCGGGTATCGACCGCCCGATGGTGCGAAAGTCGGATTTTCAGCGCTGGATCGGCCATATCGTCAAGTGCGAAACGTCGATCCTCGTCGATAACCGCAAGCGTTTCCGCGGCAAGATCGCCGCCGTCGACGATGACGGCTTCACGATCGAACGCGACCAGGTCGCCTATGGCGAGGAGCCCAAGGTGACCATTCCGTTCAGCACGCTGGCCGAGGCCAAGCTGATCCTGACGGACGATCTCATCCGCGACGCGCTGCGCGCCGATAAGCTGGCGAAAGCCGAGGCAGCGAACCAGAACGAAGCGGACGACCAGGAATAACCGATCAACGAACCGCCTGACGGAACGGGAAACCTAAAGGCAGGAAGACGGAGACTAAGAACAATGGCAGTCAGTGCGAACCGGCTAGAACTTCTGCAGATCGCAGATGCAGTGGCGCGCGAAAAGGTCATCGACCGCGAGATCGTGCTTGCCGCAATGGCGGATGCGATCCAGAAGGCCGCGCGCTCGCGTTATGGCACGGAATCGAATATCCGCGCCGATATCAATCCGAAGACGGGTGAAATCCGCCTCCAGCGTCTGCTCGAAGTGGTCGAAAAGGCCGAAGACTATTCCACGCAGATCCCGCTAGAACTGGCCCGCGACCGCAACCCGGACGCAGCCCTCGGCGATTTTATTGCCGATCCGCTGCCGCCGATGGATTTCGGCCGCATCGCCGCCCAGTCGGCCAAGCAGGTCATCGTGCAGAAGGTGCGCGAAGCCGAGCGTGACCGCCAGTTCGACGAATTCAAGGACCGTGTCGGCGAAATCGTCAACGGCACCGTCAAGCGCGTCGAATACGGCAACGTCATCGTCGACCTCGGCCGTGGCGAAGGCATCATCCGCCGCGACGAAATGATCCCGCGTGAAAACTTCCGCTATGGCGATCGCGTCCGCGCCTATGTCTACGACGTGCGCCGCGAGCAGCGCGGCCCGCAGATCTTCCTGTCGCGCACGCATCCGCAGTTCATGGTCAAGCTCTTCACCATGGAAGTGCCCGAAATCTACGACGGCATCATCCAGGTGAAGTCGGTCGCCCGCGATCCGGGTTCGCGCGCCAAGATCGCCGTCATCTCGAACGACTCGTCGATCGATCCGGTCGGCGCCTGCGTCGGTATGCGCGGTTCGCGCGTTCAGGCCGTCGTTGGCGAGCTGCAGGGCGAAAAGATCGACATCATTCCCTGGTCCAGCGAGCCGGCGAACTTCGTCGTCAACGCGCTGCAGCCGGCCGAAGTCGCCAAGGTCGTTCTCGACGAAGATGCGGAGCGCATCGAAGTCGTGGTGCCGGACGAGCAGCTTTCGCTCGCCATCGGCCGCCGCGGCCAGAATGTCCGCCTCGCCTCGCAGCTGACCGGTTGGGATATCGACATCATGACGGAAGCCGAGGAATCGGAACGCCGTCAGAAGGAATTCAACGAGCGTACGAACCTGTTCATGGACGCGCTCGACGTCGACGAGATGGTCGGCCAGGTTCTGGCCTCGGAAGGCTTTGCCGCCGTCGAGGAACTGGCTTACGTCGATCTGGACGAAATCTCCTCGATCGACGGCTTCGACGAAGATACCGCCCAGGAAATCCAGACGCGCGCCCGCGAATATCTCGAAAAGCTCGAAGCGGAGATGGACGAGAAGCGCAAGGCGCTCGGCGTTTCCGACGAGCTTCGCCAGATCAACGGCATGACTGCACAGATGATGGTCGCCCTCGGCGAAGACGGCATCAAGACGATCGAGGACTTCGCCGGCTGCGCCGCCGACGATCTCGTCGGCTGGAGCGAACGCAAGAACGGCGAAACGAAGAAGTTCGAAGGCCTGTTCTCCAAGCTCGAAGTCTCGCGCGTCGAAGCCGAACAGATGGTCGTGCAGGCCCGCCTGCTGGCCGGCTGGATCACCGAAGCCGATCTCGCCGCCGAAGCCGAAGAGGTATCGGAAGGTGAAGGCGAGGCCGAGCAGGAAGCATGATGAGCGCAGAGGGGCCGAAGGCCGCGCCCGAAGACGACGATCTTTCGGGTGACGGCGCAAATGGCCGTATGTGCATCGTAACACGCGAAAGCGGATCGCCGGATGAGCTGATCCGCTTCGTCGCCGCTCCGGACGGAACAGTCGTTCCGGATCTGAAGCGGCAGCTGCCGGGACGCGGATGCTGGGTCAAGATCGACCGGGCGCTCGTGGACAAGGCAGTGGCAAAGAAGTTGTTCTCCCGCGCTCTGAAGGCGGAGGTGACCGCGCCGAGCGATCTCGGCGCCACCGTCGACCGCCTTCTAGCGGCGCAACTGGCCGGGATGATGAACATGGCACGCAAGGCGGGCCAGTTCGTATCCGGCTCGTCGAAGGTGGATGGCGCCGTTCGCAACGGGTCGGCACTTGCCGTGTTCCATGCGATGAACGCCGCCGCCGATGGCGTGCGCAAGATCGATCAGGCAAGGAAGGCCTGGCATCTCGGCATGGAGACCGAAGCGGAAATACCGTCCTTCCGTGTCTTTACGGAGGCGGAAATGGACGAACTGATGGGCCAGAATGCTTTTATCCATGCCGCAGCGCTTGCAGGGCAGGCGGGTGAGGGTGTAGTGAAGCGCGCAAACCTGCTCGAACGGTACCGCAACGGCGGTCAGTCCCGGGCAACGGGCGGCGCTGGCCGGCGAAAACAATGACGCGGTCACCGGCCTTTGCCGGACGCCTCATTAAGGTACATGCATTGAACGACAGGGTCTGACGGACGTTTCCGTGCCCTGTCCGAAGGAACAGGAACGGAATGACCGACAATCAAGACGACAAGACGCTGAGTGTTTCGGGTAAGAAGACCCTCACCTTGAAGCCTTCAGGCGTAAACCAGGGCACCGTGCGCCAGGACATGGGCCGCGGTCGCACCAAGGCGGTCGTGGTTGAGACCCGTAAGCGCCGCCCGCTACGTCCTGAAGACGAAAAGCCAATCACGCCGGTAACGACATCGGCGCCCTCGGTGACGCGCGTCGCCGAACCGACGCCGCAGCCGCCGCGCCCGCCGCAGCCGGCTCCGCGCATTCATCAGCCTGGCGGCCAGCAGCAGCGGCCGGCACAATCCAACCAGGGCTATCAGCAGCGCCCGCAGCAGGAGCGCTCGTCGCGTCCGGTGGTTCTGAACCATCTGTCGGCCGACGAGATGGATGCTCGCCGCCGCGCGCTGGCTGACGCACAGGCCCGCGATGCGGCAGACGCCGTTCGTCGCGCCGAGGAAGAAGCTCGCCGCCGCCAGGAAGAAGAAGCACGCCGCGTCGCCGAACAGGCCGAAGCTGCCCGTCGCGCTGCAGAAGAGGCCGCTCGCGCCGCAGAAGCAGCCAAGGTCGCCGAACAGGCCCCGGCCGCTCCAGTCGAGGCGAAGGTTGACGCTCCGAAGCCGGCTACGCAGCCTGCTCCGGCGCCGGCCGTTGTACGCCGTCCGGATGCTTCCGCCCCCCAGTCCGCCCGCCCCGGCGCAGCCGCCGCGGAAGCGCCGGCCAATCGCCGTCGCCCGGGCAACGAGGATGAGGAAGGCCGTGGCCCGTCCCGTGGTGCTCCGGTCCGTGGCAAGATCACCCGGCCTGAGCCGGCAAAGCCGGTCACCACGCGTCCGAAGACCGACGAAGAACGCCGCCGCGGCAAGCTGACGGTCACGACCGCCGATGTCGACGAAGACGGCAACGCACGCGGCCGCTCGCTTTCGGCCATGCGCCGCCGCCAGGAAAAGTTCCGCCGCAGCCAGATGCAGGAAACACGCGAAAAGATCTCGCGTGAAGTCGTGCTGCCCGAGACCATTACCATTCAGGAACTGTCGCAGCGCATGTCCGAACGCGCCGTCGACGTCATCAAGTATCTGATGAAGGAAGGTCAGATGATGAAGCCGGGCGACGTCATCGACGCCGATCTGGCAGAACTCATCGCCGGCGAATTCGGCCACACGGTCAAGCGCGTTTCGGAATCCGACGTTGAACAGGGCATCTTCAATGTTGCCGACGAGGAAGGCGAACTGGTTTCGCGTCCGCCCGTCGTCACCATCATGGGCCACGTCGACCACGGCAAGACCTCGCTGCTCGACGCCATCCGCCATGCGAACGTGGTCGCCGGCGAAGCCGGTGGCATCACCCAGCATATCGGCGCCTATCAGGTCGAGCAGAACGGTCAGAAGATCACCTTCATCGACACGCCCGGCCACGCCGCCTTTACGGCGATGCGCGCGCGCGGCGCCCAGGCGACCGATATCGCGATCCTCGTGGTGGCGGCTGACGACAGCGTGATGCCGCAGACGATCGAATCGATCAACCACGCCAAGGCGGCCGGTGTTCCGATCATCGTGGCGATCAACAAGATCGATAAGCACGAAGCCAATCCGCAGAAGGTCCGCACGGAACTGCTGCAGCATGAAGTCTTCGTCGAATCGATGGGTGGTGAAGTGCTCGACGTGGAAGTCTCCGCGAAGAACCGCACCAACCTCGACAAGCTGCTCGAAGCCATCTTGCTGCAGGCGGAAATCCTTGATCTCAAGGCCAATCCGAACCGCACGGCCGAAGGCACGGTCATCGAAGCCCAGCTCGACCGTGGCCGCGGCTCCGTCGCCACCGTGCTCGTGCAAAAGGGTACGCTGCGTCCGGGCCAGATCGTCGTCGCCGGCGATCAGTGGGGCCGTGTTCGCGCGCTCGTCAACGACAAGGGCGAGCATGTGAAGGAAGCAGGGCCGGCCATGCCGGTCGAACTGCTCGGCCTTTCCGGTGCACCGCAGGCCGGTGACAAGTTCGCCGTCGTCGAAAGCGAAAGCCGCGCCCGCGAAATCTCGGAATACCGCCAGCGCCTCACCCGCGACAAGGCAGCCGCTCGCCAGTCCGGTCAGCGCGGCTCGCTGGAGCAGATGATGTCGCAGCTGCAGACCTCGGGCATCAAGGAATTCCCGCTGGTAATCAAGGGCGACGTGCAGGGCTCGATCGAGGCCATTGCCGGCGCGCTGGAAAAGCTCGGCACCGACGAAGTGCGCGCGCGCATCGTCCATTCGGGCGTCGGCGGCGTGACCGAATCCGATATCTCGCTCGCCGGTGCATCCGACGCAGCGATCATCGGCTTCAACGTCCGTGCCAATGCTCAGGCCCGCACGCTGGCGGAGCGCGAAGGCATCGAGATCCGCTACTACAACATCATCTACGATCTGGTGGATGACGTGAAGGCAGCGATGTCGGGCCTGCTCTCTCCGGAGCGCCGCGAAACCTTCCTCGGCAATGCCGAGATCCTCGAGGTGTTCAACATCACGAAGGTCGGCAAGGTCGCGGGTTGCCGCGTCACCGAAGGCAAGGTCGAGCGTGGTGTCGGCGTTCGCCTGGTTCGCGACAACGTCGTCATCCACGAAGGCAAGCTCAAGACGCTCAAGCGCTTCAAGGACGAAGTCTCCGAAGTCAACATGGGCCAGGAATGCGGTATGGCCTTCGAAAACTACGAAGACATCCGCGTCGGCGATACGATCGAATGCTTCCGCGTCGAGCACATCACCCGTACGCTGTAAGCAATCCTTCGATTTGCTAGATATCAAAACCGCCGGCCGAAACCGGCGGTTTTTTTAAATGCCGCTAAATGGGTACGCCATGGAGATCACGACAGAGCTTGCAGGCGATCAATCCCTCACCGTCTCCTTCGTTCGCCAGCCGGCGGAACATGTCGCCGTGATGCGCCAGGCAGGACAGCGTTTTGCCCTTCGCCGTCCAAGGAATGCACAGAGCGAGACGGCCTGGTTCTTCGTGTCGGCGATCGCGGTCGGCGTAGCGCTTCCCGTCTTTTTCCATCTTCTTCGGGAATATGTATTCATTCCCGTGTTCGGGCTGTCGCGATCGATCGGCCTGGGTGAGATGGCGATCATTTGGCTCGTACCGACACTGATCTGCTACGCACTGATCTTGCTCTATTTTAGGTGGCCACACGCCGACGCCTAAGGGTGATGCAATCGCGCCTGCGCCCTGATGTCACCGTCACTGTCACGATCACGCCCGAACGTGCCGCCTGGAATTCGGCGCAGACATCGATTTGGCTTGGCTGGAGCGAGATCTTGAATATCAGCCGCCGCCGCGGACGGATTGAATTCGATACCGAAACCTTTGTCACCTACATCCCGGCATCCGCCTTTGCCGATCAGGACGCTCAGGATGCCGCTTTCGAAAGGATTCTCGGCTTCTGGCAGGCCGCAAACCCTCTCCAGCCTTGACCTTTGCGCCGGATCGAGTCATTTGACCCGCTTTATCGCGTCCAAAGGACGCTGCTAACGGAACAACCATGACCAGACCAACTTCTTCCGCGCCTTCGCAGCGCATGCTTCGCGTCGGCGAGCAGGTGCGCTCAGCGATCACGCAGGTTCTGCAGCGCGGCGAAGTGCGCGACGACCTGATCGAGCGCACCGTGATCTCCATTTCCGAAGTGCGCATGTCGCCCGATCTGAAGATCGCGACCGCCTTCGTGACGCCGCTTGGCGTTACCGACCACGGCGCCGTCATCGAAGCGCTGAACCGCCATGCGAAATACATCCGCGGCCGTCTCGGCCCGCAGCTTCGCCAGATGAAGTACATGCCGGAAGTTCGCTTCCGCGACGATACGAGCTTCGACAATTACAAGAAGATCGACGCGCTTCTGCGCTCGCCCGAGGTCAGCCGTGATCTCGACGACGATAACGACCAAGATCAATAACAGAGACAGAGAATGTCCAAGCCACGCAAACCCAAGGGCCGTCCGATTTCGGGTTGGCTCATCCTCGACAAGCCGGTGGATTTCGGCTCGACCGAAGCCGTTTCCAAGATCAAGTGGCTGTTCAAGGCCCAGAAGGCGGGCCATGCCGGCACGCTCGATCCGCTCGCCTCCGGCATGCTGCCGATCGCACTTGGCGACGCCACCAAGACGGTTCCCTACGTCATGGACGGCCGCAAGATTTATGAGTTCACCGTGACCTGGGGCGAAGAACGCGCGTCCGACGACCTTGAAGGCGAAGTGACCGCCACCTCCGACAAGCGTCCGAGCGAAGAAGATATTCGCGCGCTTCTGCCGAAATATACCGGCGTCATTCAGCAAGTCCCGCCGCAGTTCTCCGCCATCAAGATATCAGGCGAACGCGCCTATGACCTTGCTCGCGAAGGCGAGACGGTCGAGATCCCCTCACGCGAAGTCGAGATTTTCCGCCTGACGCTGCTCGCTTGCCCGGACGCCAATACAGCGCATTTCGAGGTCGAGTGCGGCAAGGGCACCTATGTGCGCGCGCTTGCCCGCGATTTCGGCCGTGATCTCGGCTGCTACGGCCATATTTCCGGCCTGCGCCGCAGCTTCGTCGCTCCCTTCGCCGAAGAGACGATGGTGCCGCTTGCCGATCTCGTGGCGCTGGAAGAGATCGAAGATACGGACGAGCGGCTTGCAGCCCTCGATGCGCTGCTGATCGACACGGCCGAGGCGCTGTCTTCGCTGCCGCATCTCGTCATCAGCGACGACCAGGCACACCGCCTGAAGATGGGCAACCCGATCCTGGTGCGCGGCCGCGATGCGCCGGTTGCCGAAACCGAGGCCTATGCCACGGCACGCGGCAAGCTGATTGCGATCGGCGAGATCGGCCAGGGCGAGTTCCGTCCGAAGCGCGTGTTCGGCTGACCTCAATCAACCGCAAATAGCGGCTATTGCGGGCGATGGCTATACGATATGTTCCCCGACGGGCCATCATGGCCCATCCAAAGGGGGCAAACATGCGCAGCGTTGCATTCGGAATAGTTGCATTCCTTTCCCTGTTCCTGACGGTGACGAACGCCCAATCCGCCGAACGGTGGGCCGGGCTGCCGCCGTTCCCGCCAATGCCGCAGCCGAAGGCGAGCGGCATAGCCGATGTCAATGACATCAAGATGTATTATGCCGAATATGGCGAAGGTGACCCGATCCTCTTCATTCATGGCGGTCTCGGGAATGCCGATGTTTGGGGCGCTCAGGTTGCCGATTTTGCGAGAGATCATCTCGTCATCGTCGCCGACAGCCGCGGGCATGGCCGCTCGACGCGCAGCCAGCAGCCTTTCGGCTACGATCTGATGACCTCGGATTACGCCGCGTTGCTCGACTATCTGAAGGTCGGCAAGGTGACGCTGG
This sequence comes from Martinezella dioscoreae, assembly GCF_009176305.1. Taxonomy (GTDB): domain Bacteria; phylum Pseudomonadota; class Alphaproteobacteria; order Rhizobiales; family Rhizobiaceae; genus Rhizobium; species Rhizobium dioscoreae. Next base: position 51,407 of record NZ_BLAJ01000012.1, read on the forward strand.
TTGGATGGTCCGATGGCGGCATCATCGGCATCGACATGGCGATGAAACATCCCGAAAAGCTGACGCGCGTGGTCGCCCAGGCCGCCAATGTCACCATCGACGGCGTGAAACCCGATGTAATGAGCAACAAGACTTTCAACGACTACATCAACGTCGCTGGCGACTATTACCGGAAGCTGTCGCCGACCCCGAACGAATATGAGGCATTCGTCAAACAGATCTCGAAGATGTGGGAGACGCAGCCGGCATGGACCGCAGCCGACCTCGGCAAGATCACGGTGCCAGTGACACTTGCTATCGGCGACCATGACGAAGCGGTGAAGCTGGACCATACCGAGATGATGGCGAAGGAAATCCCGGGCGCCAAGCTCGTCATCCTGAAGGATGCCAGCCATTTCGCCATGCTGCAGGATCCGGAAGGCTACAATGCCATGATCCGGGATGCCATGGCGGGGCGCTGAAAGGCGCCCCGGGGAGAACCCTCTTTCCATTGGCGCTCATTTGGTTTATAGGCAGCGCCAGCATCAGGCATGCCTGATTGCATTCGCGGCCAATGCTGGACGACATCCCGGCGTTTGGCGACTTCAATCTCCTCTCATAGAAAGGACCATCCGATGTCGATCACTGCTGAGCGCAAGGCTGCGCTGATCAAGGAATACGCTACCGCCGAAGGCGACACCGGTTCTCCGGAAGTCCAGGTTGCGATCCTGACCGAGCGCATCAACAACCTCACGGAACACTTCAAGGACCACAAGAAGGACAACCACTCCCGTCGTGGCCTTCTGACGATGGTTTCCAGCCGACGCTCGCTTCTTGACTACCTCAAGAAGAAGGACGAAGGCCGTTATACCAAGCTGATCAACAGCCTCGGTATCCGCCGCTAACGGAATTTCCGGCGGGCGTTCACCTGGACGCCCGCCGGATGCTTATGAAGGGTATAAACCCTTGAGACCAGTTTCCCTCGCGCCTTACGCCGGTGCGATGCGAAACCGCCGGCAGGCCGGATGGGCCGGTGCTGCCAACAACAACCGTTGACCTGTCATGGGGCAGGATTGCCGGATGCTTTCAGCCGAAGCTTCACGCTTCGGCCGACCTTCGAAAGCCTCTCGTTGTCTTGCCCGTGATGCGTCACATTTCGTGCGGTTGAAGATGTGCCCTGCCGAATTCGTCGGCCTCGGCGCCTTTTCCCGCATAGTGCAAGGACAAGATATGTTCGATATCCATACCGTCGAAATCGAGTGGGCAGGCCGCCCGCTGAAGCTCGAAACCGGCAAGATTGCCCGCCAGGCCGACGGCGCCGTTGTCGCCACCTACGGCGAGACCGTCGTACTTGCGACCGTCGTTTCCGCCAAGGCGCCGAAGCCGGGCCAGGACTTCTTCCCGCTTACCGTCAACTATCAGGAAAAGACCTACGCAGCCGGCAAGATCCCCGGCGGTTACTTCAAGCGCGAGGGACGTCCGAGCGAAAACGAAACGCTCGTTTCCCGCCTGATCGACCGCCCGATCCGCCCGCTCTTCCCGGAAGGCTACAAGAACGACACGCAGGTTGTGGTCACCGTCATCCAGCATGACCTCGAAAACGATCCGGACATCCTGTCCATGGTCGCGACCTCCGCAGCCCTAACGCTCTCCGGCATCCCGTTCATGGGCCCGATCGGCGGCGCCCGCGTCGGCTACATCAACGGGGAATACGTGCTGAACCCGCATCTCGACGAGATGGATGAATCGAGCCTCGACCTCGTCGTCGCCGGCACGCAGGAAGCCGTTCTCATGGTTGAGTCCGAAGCCAAGGAACTGCCTGAAGACATCATGCTCGGCGCCGTCATGTTCGGTCACCGCGGCTTCCAGCCCGTCATCGACGCGATCATCAAGCTCGCCGAAGTCGCCGCCAAGGAGCCTCGCGACTTCCAGCCGGAAGACTATTCCGAGCTCGAAAAGGAAATGCTCGGTCTCGCCGAAGCGGAACTGCGCAACGCCTACAAGATCACGCAGAAGGCCGATCGCTACGCTGCCGTCGACGCCGTCAAGGCGAAGGTGAAGGCACACTTCCTGCCGGAAGAAGGCGAAGCCAAGTACACGGCCGAAGAAGTCGGCGCCATCTTCAAGCACCTGCAGGCGAAGATCGTTCGCTGGAACATCCTCGACACGTCGAGCCGCATCGACGGCCGCGATCTGCAGACGGTTCGCCCGATCCTCGCCGAAGTCGGCCTGCTGCCGCGCACGCACGGTTCTGCGCTCTTCACCCGCGGTGAGACGCAGGCGATCGTCGTTGCCACGCTCGGCACCGGCGAGGACGAGCAGTATGTCGACAGCCTGACCGGCATGTACAAAGAAAACTTCATGCTGCACTACAACTTCCCGCCCTACTCGGTCGGCGAAACCGGTCGCATGGGTTCTCCGGGCCGCCGCGAGATCGGCCATGGCAAGCTCGCATGGCGCGCCATCCACCCGATGCTGCCGTCGGCGGAACAGTTCCCCTACACGCTGCGTGTCGTCTCCGAGATCACCGAGTCCAACGGCTCCTCCTCGATGGCGACCGTCTGCGGCACCTCGCTGGCGCTGATGGATGCCGGCGTGCCGCTGGCAAAGCCGGTTGCCGGCATCGCCATGGGCCTGATCAAGGAAGAAGAGCGCTTTGCCGTTCTCTCCGACATCCTGGGTGACGAAGACCACCTCGGCGACATGGACTTCAAGGTTGCCGGCACGGAAGCAGGCATCACCTCGCTTCAGATGGACATCAAGATCGACGGCATCACCGAAGAGATCATGAAGGTCGCCCTGAACCAGGCGAAGGGCGGCCGTCTGCACATCCTCGGCGAAATGGCCAAGGCCATCTCCGAGAGCCGCGGCCAGCTCGGCGAATTCGCACCGCGCATCGAAGTCATGAACATTCCGGTCGACAAGATCCGCGAAGTCATCGGCTCCGGCGGCAAGGTCATCCGCGAAATCGTCGAAAAGACCGGCGCCAAGATCAACATCGAGGACGACGGCACCGTCAAGATCGCCTCCTCCTCCGGCAAGGAAATCGAAGCGGCCCGCAAGTGGATCCACTCGATCGTCGCTGAGCCGGAAGTCGGTCAGATCTACGAAGGTACGGTTGTGAAGACCGCCGACTTCGGCGCCTTCGTCAACTTCTTCGGCGCCCGTGACGGCCTCGTCCACATCTCGCAGCTCGCTTCCGAGCGCGTTGCCAAGACGCAGGACGTCGTCAAGGAAGGCGACAAGGTCTGGGTCAAGCTGCTCGGCTTCGACGAGCGCGGCAAGGTTCGCCTCTCCATGAAGGTCGTCGACCAGGCCACCGGCCAGGAAATCGTTGCCGAAAAGAAGAAGGACGACGCGGCCGAATAAGCCGGCGCCTTCATCCAAGCTCCGGGGCGCGGGATCTTTTCCGCGCCCTTTTTATATTGAACGCCCGTTGGTTTGGCTGGATCGTGGAAGCTGCGTGCCTGGCCCCTCACCCTAGCCCTCTCCCCGCACATTCGGGGCGAGGGGACATGACTGTGCTCGATAACGGCCTCCACACCAAGCGGCATGTTTTCCGGCTCTGTCGTCCCCTCTCCCCGTCCCAACGGGGAGAGGGTTAGGGTGAGGGACAAGCCCAGAATACGACGATGGCGCACATCCGACAGACGAAACCCATTCCCATAACGAGACCACGCCCATGAGCCGCGATGCCCTGAAGACCCTGTTTCATCCCTTTGCCTCCGGCACCGTCGACGCGCCCGGCGAGGGTCAGCGGATCCTGTTCCTCGGCGCCGAGGCGGGCTTTGCGCTGCCGGAGGGATTTGCTGCCGAGCTTTCCGCCGTCCAGGGCTTCCGTCCCTTTTATCGCCAGCTGCAGGCGCAGCGCATCAACGTGACGCCGGAGATCGAAGGCGAAGGCTATGACGGCGCGCTCGTGCTTTGCGGTAAGCACAAGGGCGAAAACGAGGATCATATCGCCGAAGCCCTGACGCGCGTGAGAGAAGGCGGCCTCATCGTCGTTGCCGGCGGCAAGGAAGATGGCATCCAGCCGTTGCGCAAGCGCGTTGAGGCCTTCGGTCTTGCGATCGAGCACATGCCGAAATATCACGGCGTTGCCTTCTGGTTTACCCGCCCTGCCGATATCAAGCTGCTGACGGCGCAGCTCGCGAAGCCGGCGACGCTCGTCGACGACAGCTTCACCACAGCGCCCGGCATGTTCTCCCACGACCGTATCGACGCCGGTTCGGAGCTGCTTGCCTCCCGCCTGCCAACCGATTTTACCGGCGATGCTGCCGATTTCGGCGCCGGCTGGGGTTACCTCTCCGTCGAGCTGGCAATGAAGTCGCCGAGGATCGAACGCATCGACCTCTACGAGGCCCATTACGGCTCTCTGGAGGCCGCACGCGCCAATCTGCTGTCGCACTGCCCCAAGGTTGCCCAGCGCTTCTTCTGGCACGATCTGGCGAGCGAGCCGGTCAAGGACAAGTACGACCTGATCATCATGAACCCGCCCTTCCATGAAGGCCATGCCGCCGAACCTTCGCTCGGCCAGGCGATGATCAAGACCGCCGCTTCGGCATTGCGCGGTGGCGGACGGCTAATGCTGGTCGCCAATCGCGGCCTGCCCTACGAACCAGTGCTGGCGGAGAATTTCAAGGAGTTCGGCGAGACCTGCCGCAACGCCCGCTACAAGGTGCTCTGGGCGAAGAAATAAGGAATGATGGCGGTCAGATGGCCGCCATTTTTTGAGCGGGGCTCAGGGGCTTCGTTTCGACGCTCTTGCGGCCCATTCGCGGTTCAGCACGGCGTAGATGCATTCGTCGCCCCATATACCGTTGAAGCGATCATTCTCGATCAGAAGCGCCTCGCGGCGCAGGCCGAGCCGTTCGACGACACCGACCGAGCCGGCATTTTTCGCATCCAGCCGTGCAAAGATCCGGTGGAAGCCGAATTTTTCGAAACCGAGGGTAATCATGGCTTCCGCCGCCTCGGTGGCATAACCCTTCCTGGCATAGGCTGGGTTGGAGGTATAGCCGAGCTCGGCCTGAAGTGCGACCTTGCTTGCGAATGTCAGGCTAACGTCACCCACCAAAGCGCCATCCTCCCGCCGTATGACAGCGCATAACAGCGTATCTCCGTCCTCGGAGAAAGGGGAGCTCAGGCGGATATCGAAACGCTCTCGCAAGACCTCAAGCGAAGGTGGATCGCGGTAGAGGAAACGATATATCTCCGGCAGGGAGCGGTAGGCGCTGTAGGCGGCAAAATCCTCCGGCACAAAGCGGCGAAGGATAAGACGACCGGTCGATGCCAAAGGTTCTGCGTCGTCGATGGACGTCATCGGGAATCCTCTGAAAGGATATCCGGAAATTGATCCTCCCGGCCAAAACCGGGAGGACACGACTGAGATCGAAGGCTTACTCCGTGTCTGCGCTTGACAGCGTTTCCAGCGTTGGCATCGAGGTGATGTTATAGCCGGCATCCACAAAATGGACTTCGCCAGTCACGCCTGCTGCCAGATCCGACAGGAGGTAGAGCGACGACGAGCCGACCTGATCGATGGTGACGGACTTGCGCAGCGGCGCGTTGCGCTGGTTCCAAGAGAGGATGGCGCGGGCGTCGGAAATGCCGGCGCCGGCGAGCGTGCGGATCGGACCGGCGGAAACGGCGTTGACGCGAATGCCGCGCGGGCCGTAGTCCGCAGCGAGATAGCGGACGGAAGCCTCGAGTGCCGCCTTGGCGACGCCCATGACGTTGTAGTTCGGGATCACGCGCGTCGAACCATTATAGGTCAGCGTCAGCATGCTGCCGCCTTCCGTCATCAGTTCGGCGGCACGCTTGGCAACCTCAGTGAAGGAGAAGCAAGAAATCACCATCGTGCGGGTGAAATTCTCCCGCGTGGTGTTGGCATAGAGCCCCTTCAGCTCGTTCTTGTCGGAAAAGCCGATGGCGTGGACGATGAAATCCAGCTTGCCCCAGCGCTCCTTGATGGCGTCGAAGACGGCATCGACCGAAGCGAGATCCTCGACATCGCAAGGCAGTAGGAAATCCGAGCCGACTTCGGCTGCGAGCGGCTTGACGCGCTTGCCGAGCGCTTCGCCCTGAAAGGTGAAAGCCAGTTCAGCGCCTTCGGCGGCCAGTGCCTTTGAAATACCCCAGGCAATCGAATGGTTGTTTGCGACGCCCATGATGAGGCCGCGCTTACCCTGCATAATTCCCGTCATTGCCTTATCCGTTATAGCGCTGGAATACGAGCGTGGCGTTGGTGCCGCCGAAGCCGAAGGAGTTCGAAAGAGCGATATCGAACTTGGCATTGTCGATACGCTTGCGCACGATCGGCACGCCTTCGAATTCCGGATCGAGTTCGGTGATATGGGCGCTTTCGCCGATGAAGCGCTCCTGCATCATCAGGATCGAGTAGATCGATTCCTGAACGCCCGCTGCGCCGAGCGAATGGCCCGTCAGCGACTTGGTCGACTGGATCGGCGGGATCTTGTCGCCGAAGACTTCGCGGATCGCGCCGATTTCCTTGCTGTCGCCCACCGGCGTCGATGTGCCGTGGGTGTTGATGTAGTCGATATCGCCCTTCACGGTGGCGAGCGCCTGGCGCATGCAGCGCACGGCACCTTCGCCTGACGGCGCGACCATGTCGTAACCGTCCGAGGTAGCGCCGTAGCCGATGATTTCGGCATAGATCTTGGCGCCGCGTGCCTTGGCATGCTCAAGCTCTTCCAGAACCAGCACGCCGGCGCCGCCGGCGATGACGAAGCCGTCACGCTTGGCGTCATAGGCGCGCGAGGCGGTTTCCGGATGGTTCTCATTGAAGTCCGACGACATGGCGCCCATGGCGTCGAAGAGGTTCGACATGGTCCAGTCGAGATCCTCGTGGCCGCCGGCGAACATGACGTCCTGCTTGCCCCACTGGATCATTTCGGCAGCATTGCCGATGCAGTGCGCCGAGGTCGAGCAGGCAGACGAGATGGAGTAATTGACGCCGTGGATCTTGAACCAAGTCGCAAGCGTGGCCGAGGCCGTCGACGACATCGACTTTGGCACGGCGAAGGGGCCGATGCGCTTCGGGCTGTTGTTCTTGCGGGTGATGTCGGCAGCTTCGATCAGCGTGCGCGTCGACGGGCCGCCGGAGCCCATGATGATGCCGGTGCGCTCGTTGGTGATATCGCTTTCCTCAAGGCCGCTATCGGCGATCGCCTGCTTCATGGCGACGTGGTTCCAGGCACCGCCCTGCGACAGGAAGCGCATGGCGCGGCGATCCACCAGGTCGGTCGTATCGATCTTAGGCGCGCCCCAGACCTGGCACTTGAAACCGTGCTCGGCGAAATCGGGGGAGAAGGAAATACCGGATTTGGCGTCGCGCAGCGAGGCGGTCACTTCTTGAGCATTGTTTCCAATCGAAGAGACAATACCCAGACCCGTAACAACTACCCGTCTCATGTCGATGACCTTTTCTAAAACATCTGTCTTTGTGGAGGCGGCGGTGCCGCAGTTCAGGCAACCTTGTCCTTGGACAGGCCCACGCGCAGGTCCGTCGCCTGATAAATGGTCTCGCCATCGGCCTTCAGCCAGCCGTCGGCGGTGCCGAGGACGAGGCGGCCGCGCATGACGCGCTTGAAGTCGATGCCGTATTCGAGAAGCTTCGTGTCCGGACGAACCATGCCCTTGAACTTCACTTCGCCAGTGGAAAGCGCCATGCCGCGGCCGGGCTCGCCGAGCCAGCCGAGGAAGAAGCCGGTCAGCTGCCACATGCCGTCGAGGCCGAGGCAGCCCGGCATGATGGGATTGCCGGCAAAATGGCAGGGGAAGTACCAATCATCGGGACGCACGTCGTATTCGGCGCGAATATAGCCTTTGTCGAAGGCTCCGCCCGTTTCGGAAATATCTGTAATGCGATGGACCATCAGCATCGGTGGCAGGGGAAGCTGTGCGTTGCCCGGGCCGAACAGTTCGCCGCGGCCACAGGACAGGATTTCCTCGTAATTGAAGCTGGATTGTCTCGTCGTCATAAAAATTCCGTTTCCCCCGCATGAATGCCGATGGATGTGAAGCTTTAGTGCAAGATCGACAGAAAATGAAGCGTAACCATCACACTCTCATTCAGCCGTTCGATCGAACACAGTAGCTCCTATGTGGTGGTCGCATACAGGAACGCCAGAGCTGCTACCAGTGCCAAATGCGGCAAAAGCCCGATTTTTCCGGCTTTTGAGCACCTTCCCACCCCATGGAAACTATTGAAAGCAATCAAGGCAAAAGTTATATGGCTTAGTAAAGAATTATAGAGATCAGGAATCCGGAGTCCCTGAATGGCGGAAGAAGCCGAAATCGCGATCGAAACCAGGCTGCGCAATGTCGGCCTGAGACCGACCCGACAGCGGATCGCACTGGGAGACCTCCTCTTCGCCAAGGGCGACCGGCATCTGACGGTGGAAGAACTGCACGAGGAAGCCGTTGCCGCCGGCGTTCCGGTTTCGCTCGCGACCGTCTACAACACGCTGCATCAATTTACCGAGGCGGGCCTGATCCGCGTGCTCGCCGTCGAAAGCACCAAGACTTACTTCGACACCAACGTCTCCGACCACCATCACTTTTTCGTGGAAGGCCACAACGAAGTGCTGGATATCCCGATCAGCAACCTGACGATCGACAATCTGCCCGAACCGCCGCAGGGCATGGAAATCGCCCATGTCGACGTGGTGATCCGCCTGCGCCGTAAGCAGAGGCAATAGGAAATAGAATTGTTTCATAGCGTCCCGCTATTGCCCACTGCCTAATTCCTGATGCCTCGCGTCTACATCACATCGTCCGGATGCCGGCCTGGCTTGTGGTGATAGGTCGGAAAGGTCCAGCCGAACCAGAGCGCGCCGCCGCGCACCGCGAAGGCCGCGATCACGCCCAATCCCGCAGAGACATAAAGCGGCAGCGTCGTCGCATTGGCGGCGGTGAAGACGCCGGCGCCGACGATTGAGGCCGTCACATAGATTTCCGGGCGCAGCAGGACCGAAGGTTCATTCGCAAGCAGATCGCGCAGGATGCCGCCGAAGGTTGCCGTCAGCGCGCCGGTGACGATCGCAACGGTGGGCGAGCCCGTGGCTGCCATACCCTTGGCCGCTCCCATCACGCAGTAGGCCGATAGCCCCACGGCATCGAGCCAGATGAGCAGCCGATAGCGCGATTCGAAGAGATGAGCGGTGAAGAAGACCAGAACGCCGACCATGGCGCAGATGATGATATAGGTCGGGTTCAGCACCCAGAAGACCGGCACCCGGCCCAGAACGATATCGCGCAACGTGCCGCCGCCGATACCGGTGACGGCCGCCAGGAACAGGAAGCCGATCAGATCGAGCTGCTTGCGCGAAGCCGCGAGCGCGCCGGTTGCGGCAAAAAGGGCGACGCCGGCATAATCAAGAAACGAGAGAAGCGACATCGAAAACTCCAACGGGAGGCCGGCAATTTTTCCGAAATGAATCACGACGGCAAGGGCCGCGCAAGCAGGCGCGTGCAAAGATGTCGCAGCGGCTGCGGTTGCTATCGTGGCCGTAACGGCGCTTCGAAAAGGAATCCCCCGTGAAATCCCTGCTGATCGTAATCCTCAACCTCTTCGCTCTCGTGATCATGCCTGCCGTGGCCGAGGCGCAGCAATCGATCCTGCAGGACCCCGTGGCCTTCGAGAAGGATCACTTCACCAAAAGCTGCGACGGCCAGGTGAGCTTCGGCGATCATTTCGCTACCCAGCAGGACATCAACAACGACAAGCTGATGGATATCGTCATTAATGAGGGCGAGATCACCTGCAAGGGCGAAAAAGGCCCCTACTGCACGGACGAAGGCTGCCCCTACAATTTCTACGTCCAAGTGGCCGAGGGCGGCTATCTGCTCGTCGCCACGGCGAAGATCTACGGCTACGATTTCATCCAGCGTTTCGGCAACATGGTGCTGGTCATGAAAATGCATCCGCGCTTCTGCGACCGCAAGGATGGCGAAGCCGCTTGCGAAATCACCGTCAGGGTGCGTGGCGTCAAATTCGTCACCATATCTCAGAAATAGAATTTGCGGTGCGTGCACGTCATTCGGCCCGGACATGTGGCGACGGTCCGGCCACATAATATTATGGTCCGGGATAGATTGCCGAGGTCCGGCCGACCGCGTAATAGCCGACCAGACCGACCCATTCGCGCAGGCCCGTCGCCAGCAGTTGGGCATTGCGTGATGGCTGGGTAAAATCGAGGCCGAGGCTTTCCTTGCCGGTGCTGCGATAATCGACCGGCCAAGGCACGACATCGATGCCCTGTTTGCGGAAGATGCCCATCGAGCGCGGCATATGGAAGCCCGAGGTGATGAGCAGGCAATTCGAAAGACCGTTCTGCGCCAGCAGCTCCTTCGTATTGACCGCATTCTCAAAGGTTGTGCGTGAAGTCTTGTCCTCGACCATGCGGCTTGTCGGAATGCCGAGTGCAGTGAAGAAGCGTTCGGAAATCACGGCATCGCCCTCATAGGTGCCGCCGATCGAGCCATCGCCGCCCGAGATCACGATGCGTGACTGCGGGTATTTCTGCGCGAGACGCAGCGCTTCTATCAGCCGATCGCCGGCCGAATCAAGCTCATAGCCGCCGCGCGCCGTCGTCACTTCGTTTTGCGTGGCGCCGCCCAGAACGATCATGCATTTGAGATCGGCGGGATCGGCTGCGGGGTGCGGAAAACGCTCTTCCAGCGTCTGAACAACATAAGCGCCGGCCGTCGTATACAGCGAGACGAACAGGATCAGCGCCGACAAGAGCGCCGAGGTGATGACGGTAGCGCGCCAGCGCAGCAGTGCGGCGATAAATGCCAGCAGGACAAACAGGAAGGCCAGCGACAGCGGCTGACCGAAAATCCAGACAAGTTTCGAAAAAACGAACACGGCACATCCTTACGCTTGTCGGTAAAACGATTCGTTTTCCTCCCTAGCAGATTTTGTGCGCTGCAATGTGGCTATTTCGCTCGCCGCGCCGTCGGGCGGTCACCGCAATTTCCCCTTTACCGGGTCAAAATTCAAATGGGCTGCTTTTTCAGTCAGTTGCAAGGCATTCAGCGGCCCTTTACTATCGCGTCGAGGTATACCAGTCAGCTCGAAAAGTGCTTGAATTCCTTTATGTTGATTAAAGAAATGAATCGCGCTTGGGTCGCGATTATCTTCCTCCGTCGATTCGATTATTGGACTAAAAGCAGCCCCTACCATCACCAACCGCCGGGCCGGGACATAGCGCTTCGGTTGCCACATAAAGTTCCATCGGTCGCCCGGTCGTAATACGAATAGCAGTTGCCCGGATATCGCGGCGCGGGCGTGTAATATGATCCACCCCCGCAATTATTGTTGGCGCAAACTGCCACCGCAGTTCCAACCAGGGCGACGGCGACTAAAGCTGCAGCTGCCTGCCTCTGTTGGATGACCATTTGCTGACACTCAGGGATGCTTATCCGGCGCCGGTTTAGCTCGGTTAAGAGTTGTTGCTGAAACACAGGATCTTGTGTTTCGAGCACTGTCTTACATAGCGCTGCCTTGCTTACCGCCGCCGGCTTCTTGCTAAATTCTGCTTGGGTTGTGGTGCAACTCGCAAGCGCAATCGAAATCGCCACGGCGCTTACGCGTCGAGTCAGAAATTCTATTTTCACGGATAACCCCTCAGTTGCCCGAGGATACCATCGCATAATCTATTGCTACGTCAAATTGAATTTTAATATATCATTAACACAGCCTTTGGGAGTATGCGAAAGAGATGTTGAGGCTGGTTGGGCATCGCAAGGGAAGAATTTTATTGTGGCTGCATCGACTGTACTCGGGGCAGCCGGCAAGCACTACGACCGACGACATAGACAGACATCGTGCGGTTCAAGTTAGGGAAAGCAATGGGAAAACCGACTATCGTCCTTGCTACAGCACTCTTGCTGGCCCCATTCATTGCGCATGCACAAAATACGCCCTGCAGCGGTCATAAGGGCGGCATCAACCATTGCCAGGGCAATACCTTCGTCTGCAACGACGGACCTGTCAGCGGCAGTAAGAAATCCTGTCCAGCCTATACTGGAGGCCTCGGGATGGCGGCAGGTCTGATGGGATCGGGCTCAACCGAAATGGCGCCGACGGAGACCGGCGACTGTTCCTGCGACAGCGGCGAATATTGCACCGGCCCTCGCGGCGGCCGCTTCTGCACGACCCATGAAGGAACGAAGAGCTATATGCGGCATGATTAGTTCACTTCCTTGCCTTTGGCGCGCAGCTTATCGGCTCGCTTCGTGGCGGCGTCCAGCTGCGCCTTCTGAGACGACGGCAAGCCCCAGCGAACCTTCGCCAGCTCTCGGCCGGCCGGCGTGTTCCGCACGATCGGCCCCATCTGATCCGAATAGAGATCCAGCTCCGGCTCAAGGTTGCCGATGTTGTCGATCATCGCCCTGGTGAGCTGCCGAATGGCTTCCTGGTTCGTCGTCACATTATAAAGATTGCACATGGTCTTTCCCCCTAATCCCGTGGGGGCGAGCGGACGATGATCTTTGCCGAACCCTTTACGCCGCATTTTTTGCAAACAAGCTTGCCGGCGGCGTCAGAAATCAAGGCTTCCTTTCCCGCCGATTTCTCAAGTCGCTCACGATCGAGCTCGTTTTTCCGTCCGCAGCTGCATGCACGTAAAGCCTATGCCATCGGCTCAGGTCGGAAAAGCGAAGCTGTCCGCGCTTCTGCTCTCGGGGATCGATGTACCCCATGCGCTTCGCCCATTCGCCTGGCGAGAAGTGAAAATGCATCTTGCATCGGTCATAGAAGGCGTTCTCGGTGCGCTTGCATCCCAGCGACTTCGCGACAAGCGGCGGGAGCGACGGCATCGTCTGGTTACCGTATTGCTCCAAGAGAGCCGATGGTTTCAGCCACTTCAGAATCTCGCAATCCTCGCAGATGAAATCGACCGTTTCCCCCTTATGATCTGCAAGCATGTTTGGTGGGGAAGTGGCAGGTTCAGCGTTGCGCACGTCTCCGCTCCCGCCGCATTGCAGCAGGCCCTTTCTCATCAAATTTTCAATCTATCTCAGGCGGCGTTCAGGTCGGCGATTTCGCCGTGTTTCGCCAGCAGACGCGGCGACGACATATCGCCGGTTTCCTCGTCGACCATGACGGCGTAAGCCGCAACACCGATAAACCGGGCAGACATAGCCGTGGCAATCTTCTCGGCACTGACGGCGTTCGAAGCCTGTCGCATCTCGCCTGGAACAAGGTTCCCGCGATTCTTTCGATACGGCAGCACGATGAATTTTTCGGCGGTGCTCATTGCGTCTCCCTTAATATGTTCTATAAATGTTCTCATTTTGGGGAAGAGTCAAGTCTAGCGAAACTGATGAGAAAGAGGCCTTGCTAGTGCAACTGAGGGTGTGCAAGAAATGATGCGCATGGCCCGAGGCAGAGGCGATCCTATGAACGACACAACAAAGAAAAGATCGGCTCGCTGGATGCTCGCTTGCCTGGGCCTTGTGCTTCTCTTTTCGCTGGTTCTTTCCCTAATAAGCGCGTTCGCGCATCAATTTGGATACGGGTACGTGCCATCGAAGGCTTGGACGACTACTTCGAGCTATTTCCGCGTGGCGGCCGGCATTATCGCTACGGGATTCGTAACTGGTAAATTTGTGACGAGTCCGGAAGTCGGGGCGCTCCAAAAGATTCTTGGGATATTTATCGTTCCATTTATAGGCTACTTCCTGGGAAGTGCGCCAATACTGGCGGGGGTGCCGATGCTGGTTGCAGCAATTGCAGGCCACCATGTTGAACTGATCTACACCGTGACGAAAGCAGACAGCCGCGGTGGTAGAGGATGCTATTCGCCGATTGAACTTCGCGATTTGCCATGGTTCTTCGACAGTCTCTGTTACGTGCCGAATGACTTACGGCAACCGCTGAAGCCAGGCATGCAAATTGTAGTGGAAGGCAGGGGTACAAGCTTGGGCGTCTACGCGAAATCAATTCATCGCCTGGGCCTCTAATGCAGGGATTTCCGCGTTTCAGATCTATCACAACCCTTATCGTTCTGCTCGTGACCGCCTCAAGCACACTTGCCGGGCAGCCAGTTGCGGCGAAAATCTCCGTCTGCTTCACACCTGGCGAACAGTGCGAGACCAAGATCATCGCTCCGATCGACGGAGCTCGGTCATCCTTTCACGTTCAGGCTTACGGCTTTACGTCCCTTCCGATTATCCACGCGCTGTAACGAGCTGCAGGCAGGGGCGTCGAGGTGCTTGCGATCCTCGACAAGACGAATGAGAGGAAATATTCCGGCGCGACATTGCTCGAAGCCGCCGGCGTTCCGGTGTGGATCGATTTCGAGCCGGCGATAGCCCACAACAAGATCATCGTGATTGACGGACACCTGACCATAGGCGGCTCGTACAATTACACGACCGCAGCACAGAAGCGGAATGCAGAGAATGTGACGTTTACGGACAGCCGCGAACTGGCGCGCGAGTATCTAGCGAATTGGGATAGTAGGTTGAGAGTTTCGCGGACGTTTGAGGGAGCAATAAACTAAGGACGCTTTTCCGCGCGATGAGCGTCCTGAAGACTTCGTAGCTCAAAGCTTGAGGATATGCAGGGGAAGCCTTATAAGAGCATTTTCCAGATGCCGGTTGTGGAGCCGTGAGGGCTTGGACATTGAAAAGTGGGTCGCACAAAAAGAAACCCGCCGAAGCGGGTTCCGGTCCTAGAATTTAGTTTATTTTAATGGGTATTCGCTCGTTTGCATCGTTGGATTCTGGCGATGGCGCGATAGCCAGTGATCCTAATGGTACGAAATTGCCATTCCATATAGCAGCTACACGAATTCGCCCGTACCGAGTGATTGGGTAGGGTGCTCCCCCCATCTTAACAACTACATGCGCCCGAGGTCGAATAGGATGATCTCCTATTTCGGGAAGGCTCAGGAGCTTAAATTCTGGCTCGATCTCAAAAGAAATAGTAGGATTATCAAAATCTTCGCCAGGATGGGCTACTTTAATTACGATGTGCGCGGGGTGATCTCTTGGTTCATCAAATAAATGAACCGCCATACATAATTGATTGAGTTGGATTGGGAGCGGCTGACCAATGAACATGGCATCGCCGTACACTCCAACGTACGTTGTTTGGCCAGAAGTCTCCTCGCGCAGATCTTCACAGAAGATTGTGAAGCCATGAGGCTTGAAAGGGTCTATCTCAGGCACCGACTTTCGTCCCACGAAGTTCCACCGGGTTACCAGTAGTGCTGGACCAAACACGTAGCCCACTATCCATCGTTACGACATTTGACCTCGTGCTAATTGCAGCATGGATTTTCACCACCTCACCTGAGCACGTGAACATCTGACCAGTGGCTCTGTCCACCGCTGCAATTCGGATATCCAGTTCAAGCGCATCCGCTATATCCGCAATGGTGTTCAGTTCCCAATTCGGGCTTTTACCAGAAAACCATCTGGATACCGCTGACTTGTTTATCGAAAGCTTGTCAGCAAGGCCTTTCAGGCTGCCGCCATCCTGTTTTTTCTTGGATATGACAGACCAGAAAAGGCTAGCGAAAGCTGATTTCAGCATTTCGCGCTGATATTCCTTCGCAATCTTGTCAGTCTTTGTCATCGACATCGCGGTAAACCCCACCAAAATATTCATCAACTGTATTTGCGTCATATCGAACGCAATTACCAAGTACCTCGTTCCAAAGGGCCGGAATATCAGATGCGACGGCATTGTAATTTTCGCGCCACCCCAGGAGTATGCGCTCGTACAAGCCGAGACCTATGAAGGTTCCTTTGGAAATAAAGCGGCCAAAAATTCGCACCTGCCACATTTTTGGCTTTCTGGCGCAAATGGCCCAAACTTCGTCTAGGCCCTGAAGTCTCTCAAAATCGGGCTTTGCCGCCCCATTTCCAGAGAGGCTTGCGGTGACCAAATGGCCCGCACAAAACCGGCCGATGATCGCTTCCGTTTCCACCATAGGAAGATGTTTGAATTTTTCATCATCACCATCCAGAATCCTATTGACATCAGGTGTTACGAACAGCCTTCGCACGGATGCGCTTTGCCTAAGAGGTTCCCTTGCTACAAGGCGCCCCGTATCCACGGCTTGATACAATATGCGTTCGGTTGCCTTATAAGTCAACTATGCTTGCCCCAAATAGTTGACTTCAAGTTGTGACCTATGTTCATTCTGGAATAGTCTCGGAAAACAGCGCGGCTTAAAAATTGACCCTTTTCTGCCCGGCCCATCAGTGAAGAAGGTGTTAACCAAGAATCATAAGGTTCGATTTTGGGTTGTAAATTGAAACAAGTAATGACGAACAGTCAAGTATGTTGGCCGCTTCATCCTCACGTAGAAACGTATCCGGCTTCGGTCACATCTATCGCGGCTCTAAAGGCAATCCGGCCTAAGCTTAGAACGGGATGCGGCCTTCCGGTTTGACATCCGAGCGGGTTGCTACAGTTACCGGTTTCGCGTCAGCGCCAGCCGTCGATAGGACGAACGAGTAAAAGATATTCAGGCGTTACCCGAACAGGCCCTGCGCCCCATGAACGGCTCAAATTCATCATCGCCGTCCAGATATTCTAGCTCATGGTCGATATGGTCGATTGCCCAGCCCAGCGGCTCGATCTGACTTTTCAGGTGGTGGGCCAAGTCCTCGGTAATGATGGCGATATCGGCCGCCGGCAGCGATGCCCTGTTGTTGATGATTTTGATCGCGTCAGCCTCTAGGCGTAGCAGATGGTAATTGGCCTGCTTGATCTGGAACAGCAGCTTGTCGCGGTGGTCGAGCACGTATTCTCTCGTTTCGTCGAGCATCGTGGCGTCTCCAGTTTGCAGCAATTTTCTATATTTCAACGGCTCTCAAATGGTTTCTCGGATCAAGCAGAATAACCTTGTCGAAGGAATGTGTGACCTGTGTTTGAGCCACAAACAACGAAAGTTCAAAATCATCCATCCCGTAAGCGATATGGTCAGGCAAAATAAGCCACCAGCTCGGGTATTCGGCCCTATAAGGTGCGATTTTCGCAGTCTTCTCTTGGATTACGATGTGAAGATTTGTTTCAAGCTCGCCGAGAAGCCACCCTCCGGATTCTTCATCACTATGTCCAGCAGGGACGAATAAGGTGGGATGGGGTGACGGGGACGCCATAACATTCAGCTTGAAGCCGTCGCCCAGATCTCGATCGAAACCAGTCGCTGTAGTGATGATAAGCGTCATAGTACCGTCCTCTCGAGAACGAGATTAGTTCGCGCTTCCCCCGTGCTTCCCCGCAGATGCAAAAGGAGACGGGCAAAAATTACGAATTCATAAGCAACTGATTCTTCTAGGAAAATTTGGTGGAGCTAAGCGGGATCGAACCGCTGACCTCTTGCATGCCATGCAAGCGCTCTCCCAGCTGAGCTATAGCCCCATCAAGATGGTGCCGTTTGACCGGCCCTGGGTCCCTTCCGAGCGCTTCGCCCGTCGGGGTGGCGGCTTATTACTTGTGGTTTTCACAGATAGCAAGCCGAAAAATTCGGCCCGGGAAATTTTTTCTTTCACCGGGCCGACTGTCTTTCAGATCAGACGTCGTCTTCGTCGCCGGTGACGCCGATGATGTCGCTCATGTCGTCATCATCTTCATCTTCGTCGGCTTCGAGGAAGGTGTCGTCATCATCGTCGCCGATTTCGACGTCGTCATCGCCAATATCCGGAATGTCATCGCCGCCGGCAGCATCGTCGGCATCCTCGAGCGAGACCAGCTCGACTTCCGTGTTTTCGGTATCGACTTCGGCCACTTCGTCTTCTTCCGGAACTTCCTTGGAAGCGGAGGTTTCCTCGAAGAAGGACAAGGGCCAGGACTTGCCGGTATAGGGCGAGACCACCGGGTCCCGGTTCAGGTCATAGAACTTCTTGCCGGTATCGGGGTCGGTACGTTTTGTTCCAAGTTCCGCTTTCGCCACTGTCAAAGCCTCATGAATGGCCGAATGAAAATTCGGCAATGCCGGGGAAGCCGGCGTTTTAAGGGAAATATCAGCCGGTCCCCTTAATCGTTGCGGCCGTTTCTGTCAAAGCTAAACTTCAAGCCGCCTCGCACGTGCTTTTTGCGCATGGCGGGATGACTGGGGAACGGGCCTGTGCTAACCAGCTGGCGTGAACCGCAGAACATCTGGCGCAAGAGCAACGCAGCCAGCACAGAATGCGGATGGAATACCGGCATCGCAAAGGAATTGCCCATGCCGCACGATACCCTTCCCCAACCAGCCGTGGCACGACGCTCGGCCGGCCTTTCCGGCACGATACGCATTCCCGGCGACAAATCCATTTCCCATCGCTCCCTCATGTTCGGCGGCCTTGCCGCAGGCGAAACCCGTATCACCGGCCTGCTCGAAGGCGAGGATGTGTTGAATACCGGCAAGGCCATGCAGGCTTTAGGCGCCACAATCCGCAAGATCGACGACGAATGGATTGTCCGCGGAACCGGCAATGGCGGGCTACTGGCCCCGGAGACACCGCTCGATTTCGGCAATGCCGGCACCGGTTGCCGCCTCACCATGGGCTTGGTCGGCTCCTACGATTTCAAAACAACCTTCGTCGGCGATGCTTCGCTGTCGAAACGGCCGATGGGCCGCATTCTCGATCCGCTGCGCCGCATGGGAACGCAGGTCAGCGCCGCTACGGGCGACCGGCTGCCCGTCTCCCTACATGGGCCAGGTGTAGCGAGCCCGCTGACCTATCGCGTACCGATGGCTTCGGCGCAGGTCAAATCGGCGGTGCTGCTGGCGGGCCTCAATGCGCCCGGCATGACAACAGTCATCGAACCGGTCATGACCCGCGACCACACGGAAAAAATGCTGGCCGGTTTTGGCGCAGCGCTTTCGGTCGAGATCGATGCGGCGGGCGTCCGCACCATTCGCCTTGAGGGTCAGGGCAAGCTCACCGGCCAGACGATCGATGTCCCCGGCGATCCCTCCTCCGCGGCCTTCCCGCTGGTGGCGGCATTGATCGTGCCCGGCTCCGACATAACCATCCGCAACGTGTTGATGAACCCGACGCGCACCGGCCTCATCCTGACGCTGCAGGAGATGGGCGCGGATATCGAGATGCTCGACCGACGCATGACGGGCGGCGAGGATGTCGCCGATCTCCGCGTGCGCTCCTCTGCGCTCAAGGGCGTCACCGTGCCGGCCGAGCGCGCGCCGTCGATGATCGACGAATATCCCGTGCTGGCCGTCGCGGCTACTTTTGCAGAAGGCACGACCATCATGCAGGGGCTGGACGAGCTTCGGGTGAAAGAATCCGACCGGCTTTCGGCCGTCGCCGAGGGCTTGAAGCTCAACGGTGTCGACTGCATCGAAGGCATAGATATGCTGACGGTTCAAGGCAGGCCTGACGGCAAGGGTCTCGGCAACGCCGGCGGTGCCAAAGTGAGTACCCATCTCGATCACCGCATCGCCATGAGTTTTCTCGTCATGGGACTTGCGAGCGAACATCCTGTCACGATCGATGATTCCGCCATGATCGCCACCAGCTTTCCGGATTTTTTTGCTATGATAACAAGATTGGGCGCGACGATCGAAACTTAAGCCCGGTAGACCGTGCCATTGGCCATTCGAAGCCTTGTCACACAGGGTTTCCCGGCAGGGTTCCCTGGGAATGGCACAGCAAACGGACCGACGCCATGTATCAGCCGCCCCATCACCGCGAAGACGATCTCGACACGCAGCACCAGCTGATCCGCGCGCATCCGCTGGGGCTGCTCATCACGGCTGGTGACGGCGGGCTGATCGCCAATGCCGTGCCATTTCACCTGAATGCCGAGCTCTCGCCGAAGGGAACGCTGCAGGCGCATGTTGCCAGGGCGAACAGCCAGTGGAAGGAGATTGCGGCCGGCGCGCCCGTGCTCGTCGTCTTCCAGGGCGCCGATACCTATATCACGCCTTCTTGGTATGCGACAAAGCGGGAGACCGGCAAAGTGGTGCCGACCTGGAACTATGCGATCGTGCAGGTGCGCGGGAGCGCGCGAACGATCGACGACCCCGCCTGGCTGCGCGCGCAGATCGGCGCGTTGACCGGCGAGAACGAGAGCGATCGTGCGCAGCCCTGGGCGGTGGAAGATGCGCCGCCAGAGTTCATTGCCGCCCAGCTGAAGGGCATTGTCGGCATCGAAATCGACATCGAGACGATTGACGGCAAATGGAAGGTGAGCCAGAACCGGCCGCTGGCTGACCGACAGGGCGTGGCCGAAGGTCTTGGCGCAATCGATCGAACAGATGCCGCCGAGATGGCCGATCTGGTGCGTCGCTACAGCAAAAAACGAGATATCGGGTAGGGACGGAAGAAGACATGATCATCGCCATCGACGGACCAGCGGCTGCCGGTAAGGGAACTCTGGCACGTCGGATCGCCGAGGCCTATGGCTATCATCATCTCGATACCGGCCTCACCTATCGCGCCACCGCCAAGGCCCTGCTCGATGCCGGACTGCCGCTCGACGACGAAGCAATTGCCGAAGGCATGGCGCGCAAGGTCGATCTCGCCGGGCTCGATCGAGCCATTCTATCCCGGCACGAGATCGGCGAGGCCGCATCGAAGATCGCCGTCATGCCGGCCGTGCGCCGCGCTCTGGTCGAAGCGCAGCGCCGTTTTGCGCAGAAGAAGCCGGGCGCCGTGCTCGACGGCCGTGATATCGGCACCGTGGTCTGCCCGGATGCGCCGGTAAAACTCTATGTGACGGCTTCGGTCGAAGTCCGGGCGAAGCGGCGCTACGAAGAGATCATCGAGGCCGGCGGCAGTGCCGATTACGATGCCATTTTCGAGGATGTGAGGCGGCGCGACGAGCGCGACATGGGCCGCACCGACAGCCCTTTGAAACCAGCTGAAGAGGCGTACTTGCTAGATACCTCAGAAATGAGTATAGAAGCGGCGTTTCAGACGGCAAAATCGATCATCGACGCTGCTCTGAGCCGAAATGCCTGAAAATTTGAGCGGCTTTCGCGCGCCTCGCGCCGGAAACTGCCGATTTCAAGATAGCCTGACATTCCGTCCAAGCGCCGGATAGCTTCCTTAAGGGAGGCGGACTGGGGTCAGGCCTGTTCAACGCGAACCACCGGCGCATCAGTGTCCAGATTGCATGATCGGGACACGCCAGGAGATTTTATGTCTGTAACTTCCCCCTCTCGCGAAGATTTCGCGGCCCTTCTTGAAGAATCCTTTGCCAAGAACGATCTGGCTGAAGGCTATGTCACCAAGGGCATCATCACCGCCATCGAAAAGGATGTCGCCGTTGTAGACGTTGGCCTCAAGGTCGAAGGCCGCATCGCGCTGAAGGAATTCGGTGCACGCGCCAAGGACGGCACGCTCAAGGTTGGCGATGAAGTCGAAGTCTATGTCGAGCGTATCGAAAACGCGCTTGGCGAAGCCGTTCTCTCGCGCGAAAAGGCTCGCCGCGAAGAAAGCTGGATCAAGCTCGAAGCCAAGTTCGAAGCTGGCGAGCGCGTTGAAGGCGTCATCTTCAACCAGGTCAAGGGCGGCTTCACCGTCGATCTCGACGGCGCTATCGCCTTCCTGCCGCGTTCGCAGGTCGACATCCGTCCGATCCGCGACGTCACCCCGCTGATGCACAACCCGCAGCCCTTCGAAATCCTCAAGATGGACAAGCGCCGCGGCAACATCGTCGTTTCGCGTCGTACGGTTCTGGAAGAGTCCCGTGCCGAGCAGCGTTCTGAAATCGTTCAGAACCTCGAAGAAGGCCAGGTTGTTGACGGCGTCGTCAAGAACATCACCGATTACGGTGCGTTCGTTGACCTCGGCGGCATCGACGGCCTGCTGCACGTCACCGACATGGCATGGCGCCGTGTGAACCATCCGTCGGAAATCCTGTCCATCGGCCAGCAGGTCAAGGTACAGATCATCCGCATC
Organism: Martinezella dioscoreae; assembly: GCF_009176305.1. Classification (GTDB taxonomy): domain Bacteria; phylum Pseudomonadota; class Alphaproteobacteria; order Rhizobiales; family Rhizobiaceae; genus Rhizobium; species Rhizobium dioscoreae. The sequence continues at coordinate 73,289 of NZ_BLAJ01000012.1, forward strand.
AACCAGGAAACCCACCGTATCTCGCTCGGCATGAAGCAGCTCGAGAGCGATCCGTGGGATGGCATCCAGGCCAAGTATCCGGAAGGCAAGAAGATCTCCGGTACGGTCACGAACATCACCGACTACGGTGCGTTCGTCGAGCTGGAGCCGGGCATCGAAGGCCTGATCCACATCTCGGAAATGTCCTGGACCAAGAAGAACGTTCACCCCGGCAAGATCCTGTCCACGAGCCAGGAAGTCGAAGTCGTCGTTCTCGAAGTCGATCCGACCAAGCGTCGTATCTCGCTCGGCCTGAAGCAGACGCTGGAAAATCCGTGGGCAGCATTCGCCCGCAACCATCCGGCTGGCACCGAAGTCGAAGGCGAAGTCAAGAACAAGACCGAATTCGGCCTGTTCATCGGCCTCGACGGCGATGTGGACGGCATGGTTCACCTCTCCGACCTCGACTGGAATCGTCCGGGCGAGCAGGTCATCGAAGAGTACAACAAGGGTGACGTCGTCAAGGCTGTCGTTCTCGACGTCGACGTCGAGAAGGAACGCATCTCGCTCGGCATCAAGCAGCTCGGCAAGGACTCGGTTGGTGAAGCTGCTGCTTCCGGCGACCTGCGCAAGAATGCAGTCGTTTCCTGCGAAGTCATCGCAGTCAACGACGGCGGCATCGAAGTGAAGCTCGTCAACCACGAAGACATCACCTCGTTCATCCGCCGCGCCGATCTGTCGCGTGACCGTGACGAACAGCGTCCGGAGCGTTTCTCGGTTGGTCAGGTTGTCGACGCTCGCGTCACCAACTTCTCCAAGAAGGACCGCAAGATCATGCTGTCGATCAAGGCTCTGGAAATCGCAGAAGAGAAGGAAGCCGTTGCTCAGTTCGGTTCTTCCGACTCGGGCGCTTCGCTCGGCGACATCCTGGGTGCGGCTCTGAAGAACCGCAACGCCGAATAATCCTCGGTCGAAGCCTGAAAACAAAAACCCGCCGGAGCGATCCGGCGGGTTTTTCTTTGTCCGCTCTGCGACGTCTGCGCCTGCTATTCCATTTTGGCGCTTTATTCCCAGGTCACCATGCGCCGATAGAAATCGAAGGCGTGGTCTTGAAGCGGGTCGCGCAGAGGCTGCGGCAAGGCAACGAGTTCCGGTCTGACGTTATCGTCCTCCGCAGAGGCCGGGCCAGCTTCCGCTTCGTCGGATACCTCGCCCTCTGCCTGTGCCGACGATTCCTCTGCATGGGCCTGCTCTTCATCCTGATCTTGCGGGTTCTCCTCGTCCTGAGCTTGTCCGCCCTCCTCATCGCCGACGGGATCGACGCGATTGAGCAGCTTCGACTCGCTATTCTTGGCGGAAGTGTCGACCGGCAAATAGCTAGCCACGACGAAGGGAACGCCGAGTGGCAGGGGCGCCGACATCGTCGCCTGCTCCGCAGCCTCATATACCGCCACCGGCGTTGCAGGCGACGTCTGCGACGGCGGCTTGCCGGAAGCGATGGGAAGAGCACCGGATGTTTCGGGCCCTTCCGCCAATGACGCCGGCAGGGCCGCCACTGCGACCGGGCGATTGGAGCCTTCGTTAACGATCGGCGGCTGCGTTGACGATGCCTGCGTCGCGCTATTGCCGGTCAACGCCTGGGCGATGATCTTCTCCACGGAAGAGGAGGGATTGTTGATGATCTGCAAAAGGTCGGGATCGGCCGCCATCGCGGGCGGACTGATGACGACCTGCAGGCCCTGTTTGATGTCGGCTTCTATCTGCTGGATATCGCGCGGCACCGGCGGCGGCGTCAGCGGCGACCGGATCAATGCAATTTCGGTCGGGAGGTCGACTTCGGCTGCGATTGCCGTCAGCAGCGCGCTTGCAGTCAGATCATCGACAAGAGAAGCGAGTACGGAAGGCTGGACAGTGGCGGCCGCCGTAGCGGCAGGCGTGGCTTGCGGGGCGGCGGGGCCGTTTTGCGCGACCGTCTGCGCTTGGGTCGGCTGTGCTTGGGCCGCTTGTGCGGAAGCCGGCGCGGGTTGAGATTGTGCGGGGATGCCCACTTGCGGCGTCTGCTGCTCCGCAGGTGCTGGCTGCGCGGCGGGCTGGGCCGTCGCCGGTGTAGCCACAGCAGGCGCAGGTGTCGGGATAGCGGAAGCCGGTTCGTCTGCAGCAGCGGCGAGCGCCGTTGCCACGGCGGCTAGCTCGGCCGCCTTCTGCAGCGGGGCTGATACGGGTGTCTGGGAGGCTGGCGTTTCCACTTGGCCGGCATTCTGCCCATAGGAATTGACGACTGCCTTCAGCACGGCATCCGGCTCGGCTACCGACGTCTGTTCAAGGCTGAGAGCCAGCTGCACCGCCTGCGGACTTTCCGGGTCCTGCAACGCCGCTGCCAGAACCGGCAATGGCACCGGCGTCCTTATCTGCCCATCCATACGCTGCTGCGCGGTGGCGAGCTGTGGCGGCGTCAGGCTGCGGATTGCGGCGGCAACACGCTGGGCATAGGCGGCATTGCTTTCGCCCGGCTCACGGGAAACATTCACCACCTTGCTGGCGGCATCGATCGCGGAAAGCAGACTGTCGAGCATGCGTTCGCGAGCCGCGACCAGCAGCATGTTCAGCTTGCCCTCGACGCTGGCATTAACGGTACTCGACAGAACGGCGAGCGGCGTTGCCGTCGTCTGAAGCCCGGAGGTCTCGGCCGTTGCGGCGATCGGCTTCTCAATGGATACACCCACAGCGGACACGGCACCAACGGGAAGCAACATGACATGCTCCTTTGTCTGGCAAGGCGACGATGGAAGCGGGAAGCAGGTTCAATCGAGGTCCGCTCATGCGGCCTGTGGACTTCCTAGCGCCGAGTGGCCGAATTGGCGAGGCGCGAACGCGCAGACCTGGAAATCATCCGCAAAATAGCAGTCAAGTCCTTAACATATCCCTAAATAAAGGAGCCGATGCCGCTTGCGCAGCACCGGCTCAGGAATTCCTGTCGCAAGCGAAGCAATCAGCTATGCGCGAAGATATCCGCCTCTTCCCAGCCGAGAAGGTCGAGCTTGGCACGCGTCGGCAGGAATGCGAAGCAATCATCGGCATAGTCCATGCGGCCGTCGCGCAGCAGGCGCTGGGTCAGCTTCTCGCGCAACGCGTGGAGATAGAGTACGTCGGAGGCAGCATATTCGAGCTGCGCCGGGGACAGCGTTTCCGCGGCCCAATCCGACGACTGCTGCGCCTTTGAGATATCGACGTCCAACATCTCCTTGAGATTGTCCTTCAGGCCGTGACGGTCGGTATAGGTGCGGCAGAGGCGCGAGGCGATCTTGGTGCAGAAGACCGGGGTCGTGGTGACGCCAAACGTATGAAACAGGACGGCGATGTCGAAGCGGCCGTAATGAAAGATCTTCTGATGCGTCGGGTCGGCGAGCATGGCGACGAGATTGGGCGCCTGCTTCTGACCGGCGGCGATACGGATGATATCGGCCGTGCCGTCGCCGGGCGAAAGCTGCACGAGGCAAAGCCGGTCACGGCGTGGAACGAGGCCGAGAGTTTCGGTATCGATGGCAATAGCGCCGGTGTAGCGTGCGGCATCCTCAGTGGAAATATCGCCTTCGTGATAACGGATGGTGGCAGCCATGAGATTCTCCCGGCTCTGTCCTTCTGAATTCGCTTTTCGTCCGTTCTATAGAACAGACGGGGTGAGAACCATACCGGCGCCTGTCAAAAAGTCGGCGGCGTATTGATCCAGAGCAATATGGTCTCACCATCATGGCGGTTGCGCCAGGAATGATAACGGCGGCTTTCAAAATAAAGCGAATCTCCCGGCAGTAGATCGAAGAATTGATCGCTGTCGAGCACCAGTTCCAGGCGACCGGCGAGAACATGGATGAACTCTTCTCCCTCGTGCCGATAGGCGCCTTCGCTTGTCGCACCTGGCGCGAGCACGAAGCGATGGCAATCCATCATCGTCGGTCCTTCGGCAAGAAGCTGGACAGTGACGCCCGGCGTCGTCGCTGGCCAGGAACGCCATTCGCCTGACCGGATGAGTGCGGGAACATCCTCGCGCTCCTCACCAGACAGGCGCGATACCGTTGTGCCATAATAATCCGCGAGGTCATGCAGCGTCTTGAAACTGACACCCTGCGAGGTGCGCTCCAGGGTCGAGAGCGTCGACGACGTCATGCCCATGTCGGCGGCGACTTGCTCCAGCGTCTTGCCGGCGGCGTGGCGCAGCGAGCGAAGTCTGCGGCCGATATCCGAAGAGGCCAGTTGCTCGCCATTCTCCGATCCGGCGGCACCGCCCTCCTCCATCTCGAGCGCTTCGCGAATCGCCGCCGGATTGAGGCCACGCTCGGCGCGGAACCAGGAGATGCGCTTCAGCCGCGCCACGTCGTCGGCGCTGTACTGGCGGTGCCCGGTCTCGGAGCGGGAGGGGACGACAAGCCCCTGGCTTTCCCATAGGCGCAAGGTGGAGGCCGATACGCCGGCAAGACGCGCCGCTTCCGCCACCTTGTAGCGCACGGGGTAGCGCTCCGGCTCGATGCTGCTCATTTGCCAATATCCCTGATTTTCGTCTTTCGATCCGTTTAGCATGGATTGCGCGGCTTAGCGCGCCTTAAAAGCCGCGCGGCGCTCCATGGGAGCCTTTCGCACATTCTTGTCACCCGCACAAAATCCCGCTTGAAATCTTGCAGGAAAAATGTAGGAGTTTTCTAAATAACTTGCAGAACTTCTGCAAGATAATTCGAAAACGCCTTCCTGGGAGCCCCTGCAATGATCCTGACCGAGCGGAAGAACGCCGCCATTTCTCGCGGCGTCGGCATGACGACGCAGATCTACGCCGACCGCGCTGAAAACGCCGAGATCTGGGACAAGGAAGGCAATCGCTATATCGATTTTGCCTCCGGCATCGCCGTGGTGAATACGGGCCATCGTCATCCCCGCGTCATTGCTGCCGTCAAGGAACAGCTCGATCGCTTCACGCATACCTGCCACCAGGTCGTACCCTATGAGAGCTATGTTCATCTGGCCGAGCGGCTGAACGCGATCGTCCCCGGCAATTTCGCCAAGAAGACGATCTTCGTGACGACAGGCGCGGAAGCGGTCGAAAACGCCGTGAAGATCGCCCGCGCCGCCACCGGCCGCTCCGCCATCATCGCTTTCGGCGGCGGCTTCCATGGCCGTACCTTCATGGGCATGGCGCTGACCGGCAAGGTCACGCCCTACAAGATCGGCTTCGGCCCGATGCCGGGCGATGTCTTCCATGCGCCCTTCCCCGTGCCGCTGCACGGCATCAGTGTCGAGCAGTCGCTGGCGACGCTGAAAAAGCTCTTTGCAGCCGATGTCGATCCGCAGCGCGTGGCCGCGATCATCCTCGAGCCCGTCCAGGGCGAAGGCGGCTTCTATCCGGCGCCGTCAGCCTTCATGAAGGCGCTTCGCGAGATCTGCGACCAGCACGGCATTCTCCTGATCGCCGACGAGGTACAGACCGGCTTTGCGCGCACCGGCAAGATGTTTGCGATGGGTCACCATGAGGTGGCGGCCGATCTCGTTACCATGGCAAAGAGCCTCGCCGGCGGCTTCCCGCTTGCCGCCGTCACCGGCCGCGCCGAGATCATGGATGCACCCGCTCCAGGCGGCCTTGGCGGCACCTATGGCGGCAATCCGCTCGGCATCGCCGCAGCCCATGCCGTGCTCGACGTTATCGCAGACGAGGGTCTGTGCGACCGCGCCAACCAGCTCGGCTCGCGCCTGAAACAGCGGCTGGAATCGCTGCGCGACAAGGCGCCTGAAATTGCTGATATCCGCGGCCCCGGCTTCATGAATGCGGTGGAATTCAATGATCCGGCGACCAAGCTGCCGAGCGCGGATTTTGCCAACAAGGTGCGGCTGATCGCGCTCGACAAGGGGCTGATCGTTTTGACCTGCGGCGTCTTTGGCAATGTCATCCGCTTCCTGTCGCCGATCACCATTCAGGACGGCATCTTCAGCGAAGCCCTCGACATTCTCGAAGCATCGCTGATCGAGGCGAGCGCCTCGCATTAACGAAGCCGACCCGCGTATTTCCCTTATCCGTCCGTGCAGCCTGCCGGGCAAAATCTATCGGAGTGCATAGCATGTCCTTTACAACAGCAATGACCAAGCATGTTCCCTTCTCTTCGCGCCTCCTGCGCGCCGCCGGCTATATCAACGGCGCATGGACGGGCGGCGGGGCGACGAAGACCTTCGATGTCATCAATCCCGCGACCGGCGAAGTGCTTGCCTCGCTGCCGGATATGGGCGCTGCCGAGACGGCGGCCGCCATCGATGCCGCCTATATCGCCCAAGTCACCTGGGCCGCCCGTCCTGCCAAGGAACGAGCAGCAACCTTACGCAAATGGTTCGATCTCATGATCGCCAACGCCGATGAGCTGGCCGCCATCCTGACGGCCGAGATGGGCAAGCCGCTGCCGGAAGCCAGAGGCGAAATCCTCTACGCCGCCTCCTATGTCGAATGGTACGCGGAGGAGGCCAAGCGCATCTATGGCGAAACCATCCCCGCGCCTTCGAACGACAAGCGCATGGTCGTCATCAAGCAGCCGGTCGGCGTCGTCGGCACGATCACGCCATGGAACTTCCCGGCCGCCATGATCGCCCGCAAGATCGCGCCGGCCCTTGCCGTCGGCTGCACCGTCGTCTCGAAGCCCGCCGAGCAGACGCCGCTGACGGCGATCGCGCTGGCCGTGCTTGCCGAAGAAGCGGGCATTCCCGCTGGCGTCCTCAACATCATCGTCGGCCTTGACGGCCCGGCCATCGGCCGCGAACTCTGCGGCAATGCGAAGGTGCGCAAGATCAGCTTCACTGGCTCGACGGAGGTCGGCCGCATCCTGATGCGCCAGTGCGCCGACCAGATTAAGAAGGTCAGCCTCGAGCTTGGCGGCAATGCGCCCTTCATCGTCTTCGATGACGCCGATCTCGACGCCGCCGTCGAGGGGGCCATGGCTTCGAAATACCGCAATGCCGGTCAGACCTGTGTCTGCGCCAACCGCATCTATGTGCAATCCAGCGTTTACGACGCCTTTGCCGCCAAGCTTGCCGCGAAGGTCGGCGAACTTAACGTGGGCGACGGCTTCAAGCCGGGCGTGACCGTTGGGCCGCTGATCGACGAACAGGGTGTCGCCAAGGCCGAAGACCATGTGCGGGATGCCGTCTCAAAGGGTGCTCGCGTCGTGCTCGGCGGCAAGCGCATAGAAGGCACCGGCACATTCTTCGCTCCGACCATCCTGACCGGTGTCGACCGAAGCATGAAGGTTGCCCGCGAGGAAACATTCGGTCCAGTTGCACCGCTCTTCCGCTTCGACACCGCCGAGGATGTCATCGCACAAGCGAACGATACCGAATTCGGCCTTGCGGCCTATTTCTTCGCCGGCGACATGAAGAAGGTGTGGCGCGTGGCGGAAGCGCTGGAATACGGCATGGTCGGCATCAATACCGGCCTGATGTCGTCGGAAACGGCACCCTTCGGCGGCATCAAGCAATCCGGCCTTGGCCGCGAAGGCTCGCGCCACGGCGCCGACGACTATCTGGAAATGAAATACCTCTGCATCGGCAATCTATAGCCGGCTATCAGGTTGAGGTGATGTGAATGCGGCTCTGCCACAGCCGGGCCGCGCTCAGCCGGTCGCTGTAGAAGGCTCCAGTATCGAGATTGAGCCTGAGACCATTGACTTCGGCCCGCTGGACTGGCGTGTGGCCGTGGATAATCAACTTCGGCAGTGGCTGTGCGCTGTCGTAGAAGCGGGAGCGGATGAAGACGAGGTCGTCGTCTTGCTGATCGGCAATCGACCGATCCGGATCGATGCCGGCATGGACGAACAAAGCTTTCGGCGTGTCCAGCAAGATCGGCAGGCGGCGCAGGAAATTGACATGATCGTCCGGCAGCCAGGTTCGGATGAACGTATCGAGCTTCTTCCGCTTGGGATATAACTGCTGTAGACGAGGGATATCCACGCCATAGGAGGCGAGTGTCGCATCACCGCCAAGCGCCACCCAATCCTCGAGCGATATCTCACCATCGACATAGGCTAGCATCGCCATCTCATGATTGCCGGTGAGGCATATGCGGTCGAAACCGTTCGGCGGCGGCGCCATGAGGCGGCCGACCACCTGCGCCGACGCGGGACCACGATCGATGAAATCCCCCAGCATGATGATGAGCTTTCGGCCGGGAAGCCCCGCCGCGTCTGCAAAAATCTTGCGCTCCAGTGCACTGAGGAGATCGTAACGGCCGTGGACATCACCGATGACGTAGGTGGGCATGTCGAGATTTTCGAGCCACTCCCGGCGCCGACGGTGGCCAAAGCCATTGGCCATTTTTTCGCGTATCCTGGATGCCGCCATGAAACTGCCTTTCGAGCGTACACCCCGGAACGCCTCAACTGTGTCTGCAAAAAGGACTCAAAAGCGACGATTCTTTGCCAGAAAGGCGGAAATCATCGCTGATGATGGTTCCACGGCAGACCTCGGCCTGCGACACCAACCCGCCTTGCGGCAAAGCGTCCCGAACGGCGCCTTTATGCATGGAGAAAGTTGACAGTGCGTATCCGCAATCTTATCGCGCTGACCACGTTGGCGCGAGAAATTCCCGCCGTTCAACCCGAAAAAAACATGAGTGCCGGGCAGCTTCAGCATATTGGCTGCCGGATTGCCGACGCAAACAACATGCCTCAAACTGGAACGTCCCATTCATGGCGCCTGTAAACTTATCGTGAAACCCTGATGGAAACGACGACAGCGCTCCAACTCTGCCGCTTCCTGCATGACGCGTCCCTGATGTTTCTATGGGGCGCCTGTGCCTATCTATCTCTGTTCGTGCCGAGAGCGCTTGCCGACACCGTCTGGCGTATAGCTGCAAAACCGCTTTTGCTGATTGTTGCGATTGCGGTTTTAACGGCACTGGCCGCATTGCCGGTGACGACGGCGAATATCGGCAACGGCTGGAGCGATGCGCTCAATGCCGACATGATGCATGACGTGGTTTTCGAAACCACGGTCGGGATTGCATGGCAGGCACAAGTGCTGGCGGCCATCGTGATGGTTTGCACCTTGCTGTTGCCGCAGAGCCGGCGCCGCCATGGGCTGACCCTGGGCGCCGGCCTCGGGCTCGCCTCGCTGTCACTGACCGGGCATGCCTCGATGCTGGAAGGCTGGGCGCGGCAGGCGCACCGGGCCAATGATATCCTGCATGTGCTTGCAGGTGGTGGCTGGCTGGGGGCGCTGGTGCCGCTGATCCCTATCCTCAAGCTTCTCGGGCGGCCGGAATGCCGGGCGGAAGCGCAAGTGGCGTTGCGCCGGTTCTCCAATGCCGGGCACATAGCAGTCGCGCTCGTCATCCTCTCCGGTATCGTCAATACGCTGCTGATCCTGAAACGCCTGCCGACGGACTGGTCTTCGTCCTATCAGAAGTTGCTTGCCATCAAGATCGCGCTGGTCGCCGTCATGGCGATGCTGGCCATCATCAACCGCTACGTCTTCGTTCCCTGGATCGGCCGCAAGCCGGCTCGCGCGCTGCTGGCCCTCCGGCTTGGAAGCATCGCCGAGATCGGCATCGGCATTGTCGTCATCGGGCTCGTTGCCGTCTTCGCCATGCTGGAGCCGGTCTAGAGCCGTTTCGCTTTTCTTCGAATCGCGAAAATGCTCTATCTCCTTGTTTTACGCAGTTCCTGAGGGAAAACCGCTACGCACTTTTCCTGGAATCGCTCTAACCGCCGAGCGATTTCACGACAGCGCGAACGGCCGCCGGATCTTGCGTCGCCGGTTTGTATTCCAGACCCACCCTGCCACGATAGCCTTGGGCGTATAGCCAATCCAGCCGCTTCGTCAGATCGATATGGCCAGTGCCGGGGTCGTTACGGCCGGGATGATCGGCAACATGGAGATGGATGATGCGGTCGATTTGATCGGCGACGACCTCACGCGTATCCTCGCCCATGACGGCCGAATGATAGAGATCGTAGACGATGCCCACTTCCGGGCGGTCGACCTCATCGACGATATCGAGGCCTTCCGCGGTCGAGGACAGATAGTAGCCGGCATGGTCTATCTTTGTGTTCAGCGGCTCGAGGCCAAGCCGCACGCCCGATCCTTCGAGAATATCGGCACCGGCACGGAGGGTGGCGACGATGGCCGCCCTCTGGTCGGCACGAGAAAACTCCGCCAGATCATCGCCGGCCTGCGCGATCAGCACCGGCGCGCCGAGACGCTGGGCGACAGCAACGGACTCTCGCAACCCCGTCAGCCACGCCTCTTTGTTTGCCGGATTCGTCAGCGCGATCATCGGCTCCGCGACGAGGCCGGACACGGCAATGCCGGTCTCGGCTACGGCAGCCGCGATCGCGTCCAGGTCCTTGTTAGTCCAGTGCCAGAATTCGACCGCATCGAGCCCCGCGGCATGTGCCAGCCGGACACGATCGGCAAAGGCATCGCCGTCGCGTGCAAACAACCATTCGATACAAGCTGAAAACTGCCGCATGAGATACTCCTCCCTCAATCGGTGAGGAGCAATGCGCGAGATCGCCCATGACTGCAAGTCTCACGAACGATAATGTTGCTGTGGCGGTCGATGCATCGAAGGCTTGATGGCTTCGACATTCATTGCCGACAGCACGCGCATGTCGCGGCGGAAATCGGAAGGCGTCATGCCGGCAATATGGCGGAAGGATTTGTTGAAGGCGCTGATCGAGCCGAAGCCACTATCCATCGCCACCTGCAGCACATTGGCGCCGTCCCGCATCAGCATCGCCTGGGCGCGCGACAGGCGCAGCAGGTTCACATATTTCGCCAACGTCATGCCGGTGGATTTCTTGAAGAGGTTCATCGCGTATTTCGGATGGAGATGCGCCGCCTTGGCGATATCGACGGTATCGATGTCGTGCAGAAAATTATCGGCGATGAAATCGCACATGCGCGCCAGGCTGCGCGAGGATTGCGGATGGGCCTGATCGTTGGTCAGATTTTCCTGCTTCTCCGGCACCATGCGATAGGGCTCGAAAGCGATGCGCTCCAGGCGCAGGAGAAGTTCCGCGACGGCATGTTCGGCCTTGGCGCCGTCCTCGGACATGACATAACGATGCCATCGGGCGAAATTTTCGTCGTCTGCGGCATCGGTCGCCGAGCTTATCAGCGCCTGCCCGCGAATGAGGCGACCGGAAATATCGAGCGGCAGCCGCAGGCGGAAGAAATGCACAAGCGGCAGATGCGCGCCCGCATAGATCGAATCTTCCGACAGCTCGTCCAGCTGATGCGGTTGGCCACCCCAGAAAAGGCAGATCTCGCCGGCTCTCAAAGTAAGCTCGTGATCGCCGATGCGGTAATGCACGGTGCCGCGGACGATGTAATTGACTTCCACCTGCGCGTGCCAATGCGGCTTTGCCATCGGCAACGGGTGGTTATGAAACATCTGCAGGACGTTTGGGAGCCCTTCGACACTGCTCGCCCCCGGCTGATAAACCGCCCGTTGACCCACCTTACTTTTCGCCAAGTCGATGTTCCTTTTTTAGGAGACAGAAGCGTACCGACAGCTAGTTTAAGCGTGTTCTCTTGAGGACGGCAATTGAAAAGGGAGGATTTTCAATGCGTTTAAAACTTGCTGGAGCGACGGCCCTTGCTGCCCTGCTCGCTTCCGGTTCTGCCTTTGCTGAGCAAACCACCATTACGGTCTGGAGCTGGAACATCGCCGCATCGGCGCTGAAGTCCACAGTCGAGGGGTTCAACAAGAAATATCCTGACATCAAGGTCGAGGTTCAAGACATCGGCAACCCGCAGGTCTTCGACAAGATGCTGGCCGCTTGCGCCGCCGGCGGCGACGGCCTGCCTGACGTCATGTCGATCGAAAACCACAAGGCTTCGATCTTCTGGAACCGCTTTCCGGACTGCCTGACCGATCTCACGAAGCTTGGCTACAACGACGAGCTGAAGAAGCAGTTCCCGGATTTCAAGCGCGCCGAGCTTGAAGTCGGCGATGCCGCCTACGCCATGCCGTGGGACTCCGGTCCGGTCACCATGTTCTATCGCCGCGACATGTATGAAAAGGCCGGCGTCGATCCGGCAACGATCAAGACCTGGGACGATTTCATCGCCGCCGGTAAGAAGATCTCCGCCGCTAATCCTGGTGTGGTCATGACGCAGGCCGATCTAAACGGCGACAGCGAATGGTTCCGTATGCTCGCCAACGAACAGGGTTGCGGCTATTTTTCGAGCGACAGCCAGAGCATCACCGTCAACCAGCCCGGCTGCGTCAAGGCACTGGACAAGGTGAAGGAGATCAAGGACGCGGGCCTGATGACCGCGGCGAACTGGAACGAGAAAATTCAGGCGAACACTGCAAGTAAGGTGGCATCGCAGCTCTATGGCGGCTGGTATGAAGGCACCGTCCGCTCCACCTCGCCGGATCTCGCCGGCAAATGGGGCGTCTATCCGATGCCGAGCATGACGGCTGACGGCCCGCATGCAGCCAATCTTGGCGGTTCCTCGCTCGCAATCGCCAGTGGCTCCAAGCACAAGGAAGCCGCCTGGAAATTCCTTGAATACACGCTTGGCACCAATGAGGGCCAGGTGACGATGCTGAAGTCCTTCGGTCTCGTGCCGTCGCTGTTGACGGCGGTCAAGGATCCCTTCGTCAACGAACCGCAGCCTTATTGGGGTGGGCAAAAGGTCTGGGCCGATATCCTCGCCACCCTGCCGAAAATCCACCCGAGCCCAGGTACCCAGTATTTCAGCGACGCCGATGAGATCATCAAAGCCGTTCAGACGAAATATCTTGCCGGCGGATATCCAAACGGCAAGGCTGCGCTCGACGACGCGGCCCAGCAGATCGCCTCGGCGACGGGCCTGCCGCTCGCGAAATGATTGACACCACCGGGCGTGCCTCCCAAGCCGCGCCCGGCATCCCCGCCGCTCTAGAATCAAAGAAGCAGAGCGCGGCGTCGTCCGAAAATCGCCTACACTTTTCGGCGTCACGCTCTAGAGGGCGGCGGGGATGTGATGTTACGCATCATTTTTCTGCGCATAAAGGAGAAGGCTTTCATGCGGTTGCGAAACCGGAGCGCCTATGCGTTCCTTGCACCCTATCTTCTGGTATTCGCCGCTTTCTGGGTCTGGCCGATCATCGATTCGTTTCTGATCTCGTTCCAGAATACCCGTGTTAATCCGTGGACCTTCAATCTGTCGCTCAATTGGGGGCGGCTGTTCGGTGATCCGGCATTCTACAACGCGCTTGAAAACACGTTGATTATCCTGATCGTCCAAGTGCCGGTCATGATCACACTCGCCACGGTCATGGCGGTGCTGCTGAACTCACCGCTGTTGAAGGCCCGTGGCATTTTCCGCTTCGCTTTCTTCGCGCCCGTCGTCGTTGGCGAGGTCGCCTATGCCGCGGTCTTCCGCCTGATGTTCAACGTCGATTTCGGCATCATCAACAAGCTGCTCGGCAGTGTGGGCATCGCGCCGGTGTCGTGGTTCGCCGATTCCCACGCCGCCATGGTGCTCATCGTTATCGCCGTCACCTGGCGCTGGGCGGGTTACAACGCCATCATCATTCTGTCCGGGCTGCAATCGATCCCGGAGGATGTTTATGAGGCCGCAACCCTCGACCGCGTCAGCCGCTTCAAGCAGTTCATCCATATCACACTGCCACTCCTGAAGCCGATCATCCTGTTCTGCGTGGTCCTGTCCGTCATCGGCACCATGCAGCTCTTCACCGAACCATATCTGATCACCAACAGAGGAGGCCCCGGCGGCGGGACGGAAACGCTCGGTCTGCTGCTCTATCGCCAGGCTTTCCAGTCGACCAACTTCGGCTATGCCTCGGCGATCGCCTATACGATGGCGGCGCTTGCGGTCGTCATCTCTCTTCTCAATCTCTGGGTGGGGCGCGAACCGAAATGAAATCAAAATCCAGATCCACTCTGATCCGCTCGATCGCCTTGCATGGCCTGCTGGCGCCGCTCGCCATCATCTGGCTGTTTCCGCTCTGGATGATGTTCGTCTTCTCCACCATGCCCGATTACGGCATTTTCAGTCCCGGTATCATCCTGACACCGTCGACGGGTTTCATGGACAACTTCCGGAACCTGCAGGCCGACACCAACTTCGTCGGCGCGATGACGATCTCCATCGTCGTTGCGGTCATCTACACCTTCCTGTCGGTGCTGCTGACATCGATGGCCGGATGGGCGCTAGCGCGCTATCAGTTCGCCGGCCGTTCGGGCGTCATCGGCATCATCCTCGGCACCATCACGCTGCCCTACTCCGTCGTCATCATTCCGCAATTCATCATGGTGGCGCGCGATTTCGGGCTGGCGAACACATGGGTTGCGCTGATCGTGCCGCCGCTCTTCAACTCACTCGGCGTTCTCTTCATGCGTCAGGCTTTCTCGATGATGCCGGGCGAACTCTTTGATGCCGCCCGCGTTGAGGGCGTCAAGGAATGGCAGATCTTCCTGCGCATCGCCCTGCCGCTCGCAAGGCCGACGATGGCAGCACTCGCCATCATCCTGTTCCTGGCTTCCTGGAACAACTATCTCTGGCCGCTGCTCATCAACTCCCGGCCGGGGATGATGACAGCGCCTGTCGCGCTCGGAACGCTGATCGGCCTCACAAGGGTCTCCTGGGGCGGCATCATGGCCGGTGCCGTAATGCTGACGGCGCCGATTCTCATCATCTTCGTTCTCCTGCAACGCCACTTCATCGCCGGCATTGCCGCCGGCGCAATCAAATAATTCCGGGAGATCCGTATGGCTGAACTTTCTCTCACCAATATCGTCAAACGCTATGGTTCGCTGGAAATCATCCACGGCGCCAATCTCGAGGTGAAGGACGGCGAATTCGTCGTCTTCGTCGGGCCGTCCGGATGCGGCAAGTCCACGCTGTTGCGCATGATCGCTGGGCTGGAGGATATTTCCGGCGGCGAGCTCAAGATCGGTGGCCGAATCGTCAATGACGTGGAACCGGCCGATCGCGGTATCGCCATGGTTTTCCAGTCCTATGCCCTCTACCCGCATCTGACCGTCGAGCAGAACCTCAATTTCGGGCTGCGCATGAACGGCAATCCGAAGGCCGATACCGACCGCCGCGTCAAGCAGGCCGCCGAGATCCTGCAGATTACGGAACTCATGCAACGCCGGCCGAAGCAGCTTTCCGGCGGCCAGCGCCAGCGCGTCGCCATCGGCCGCGCCATCGTGCGCGAGCCGCAGATCTTCCTGTTCGACGAGCCGCTGTCCAACCTCGATGCCGAGCTGCGCGTGCAGATGCGCGTCGAAATATCGCGCCTCCATAAGAAGCTCGGCACGACGATGATCTACGTCACCCACGACCAGACGGAAGCCATGACGCTTGCCGACAAGATCGTCGTGCTACGCGGCGGCAATATCGAGCAGGTAGGCGCGCCGCTGGACCTTTACGACGACCCGGCCAACCAGTTCGTCGCAGGCTTCGTCGGCTCGCCGAAAATGAACTTCCTGCAGGCCGAAGTGGCTGACAATCAGCAGGGCCGCATCGCCGTCGTGCTCAAGGGCCAGCGCAACATCCGCCTGACGTTGCCCGCCTCCTCGGCAAAGGTGGAAGTCGGCCAGCCGGTGACGCTCGGCGTCCGCCCGGAACATTTTCTCGAGGCCGGACGCGGCGATGTGGACATGACCGTCGATGTCGATGTCGCAGAGCATCTCGGCAATACCAGCTACATCTACGCCAATATCGAAGGCGGCGAGCAGATCGTCATCGAGCGCGAGGAATCCCGCAACACGGGCAACCGCGACAAGCTCACCGTGGCGCTCTCGGCGACAAAGACATTCCTGTTCGACAGCGCCGGCAACCGATTGCGATAGGCGCTGCCAATCCTCCCAAGACAGCATGCAGATTTAGAAAGGATCGTTCCATGACTACTGAGACACCAATCCGCTGGGGCATCATCGGCCCCGGCAGGATCGCACAGACTTTTGCCGATGGTATCGCCCATTCCAGCAGCGGCAAGCTGGTGGCCATCGCCAGCCGCAACCCGGACAAGCCGGGTCTCGGCGACGGTTTCCCGGGCGCGCGCATCGCCAATGGTTATGAAGCCCTGCTCGCCGACAAGGAAATCGACGCCGTCTACATCGCCACGCCGCATACCGGCCACGCCGAATGGGCGATCAAGGCGATCCGTGCCGGCAAGCATGTGCTCGTCGAAAAGCCGATCGCGCTTTCTGCCTTCGATGCCGAAGCTATCTATTACGAGGCCAAGAAGGCCGGTGTCTTCGCCGGCGAAGCCTTCATGTATCGCGTCCATCCGCAGACGGCGAAACTGATCGAGCTCGTCAAGAGCGGCGTGATTGGCGAGTTGCGCATCATCCGCACCTCCTTCGGTTTCAACATGGGTAAGGTCAATCCGGAACACCGGCTGTTTGCCAATGAGACTGCCGGCGGCGGCATTCTCGATGTCGGCGGCTATCCGGTCTCTATGGCCCGCCTGATTGCCGGCGCGGTCGACGGCAAGCCGTTCCTCGATCCGGAAAAGGTATCGGGCGTCGGCCATCTCGGTCAGACCGGCGTTGACGAATGGGCCTCCGCCGTCCTGAAGTTCCCGAACGACATCATTGCCGAAGTGTCCTGCTCCATCATGGCCAATCAGGACAACACGCTGCGCATCATCGGCTCCGAAGGCCGTATCGAAGTCAAGGACTTCTGGTTTGCCTCCGGTCACAAGGGCGGTGTCGGCAAGATCGAAGTCATCAAGGGCGGCGAGACCCAGACGATCGAAGTCAAGGAAGATCGCTGGCTCTATTCCTTCGAAGTCGATGCGGCCGGCGATGCCATCCGCGCCGGAAACAAGGAATTCGCCTATCCCGGCATCAGCTGGGCCGATTCGATCGGAAACCTCAAAGTGCTCGACCAATGGCGCGCATCGATCGGCCTTGAATATAGTATCGAGAAAGCAGCGAAGCGCACGAAGAACATCGCCGGCGGGACCGTCACCAAGGGCAACAGCATTCCGAAGCGCAGCATTCCCGGCATATCCAAGCCGGCATCGCTTGTTACGCTCGGCTTCGAATTCTTCCCAAATTTCGCAGCCGCCTCGCTGACGCTCGACGCCTTCTATGAAGCCGGCGGCAATGCCTTCGACACTGCCTATGTCTATGGTGGCGGCAAGACGGAGAGCATCTTCGGCGACTGGCACACCAGCCGCAGCGTGCCGCGCGAGGAGATCGTGCTGATCGGCAAGGGTGCGCATTCACCACTCTGCTATCCGGATGTGATCGCCAAGCAGCTCGACCAGTCCCTCAACCGCCTAAAGACCGACTATGTCGATATCTACTTCATGCACCGCGACAATACCGACGTTCCGGTCGGCGAGTTCGTCGATGCCATGGATGCCGAGGTGAAAGCCGGCCGTATTCGCGGCATCTTCGGCGGCTCGAACTGGACGCGCGCCCGCTTCGACGAGGCGATCGCCTATGCCGAGAAGAACGGCAAGACGGCACCGGCTGCCCTTTCCAACAACTTCTCGCTGGCGGAAATGCTCGACCCGATCTGGGCCGGCTGCATCGCCGCCTCGGACGATGAGTGGAAGGCCTGGCTCAATGCCAAGCAGATCCCGAACTTCGCCTGGTCGAGCCAGGGCCGCGGCTTCTTTACCGACCGCGCCGGCCGCGACAAGCGCGACGACGAGGAATTGGTCCGCGTCTGGTATTCCGACCGCAATTTCGGCCGCCGCGATCGGGCGATCGAACTGGCGCAGAAGCTCGGCCGCAACCCGATCCATATCGCGCTTGCCTATGTCGTCGCACAGCCCTTCCCTGTGATACCGCTGATCGGACCGCGCACGATCGCCGAGCTGGAAGACAGCCTCTCGGCGCTCGACATCAAGCTGACGCCAGAGCAGGTGAAGTGGCTCGAGGGCTGAAACGGGGCGGCCGGCTGATGACGTTCACGGTCGGCCGCTGAGCTTGGATATACGAAATGAAAGCAGCCCATCCGAAATGCCGGATGGGCTGTTTTCATATGGGAAGAGCCCACTGCCGCGCACCTCCTTCTCCCCGAGGGGAAAGGTGCCGGTAGGCGGATGAGGGGGATTCGCCCGGAGCATAAAGGCTTATGAGTCGAGGCGATTAGCCCCCTCATCCGACCCTTCGGGCCATCTTCTCCCCGAGGGAGAAGGGATTTACGGCAGGCAATGCGCCATACAATCGCCGCGAGATCAAGCGGCAAAATCGAATGTCTTCTCATCAGCCCCTTCGAGCCGCAGCAGATAGGCCTTGCGTTCGAGACCGCCGGCGAACCCGCGCAAATCACCAGCCGATCCCACCACGCGGTGGCAGGGCGCGATGATCGAGATCGGGTTGCGGCCATTGGCGGCACCGACGGCGCGGATCGCCTTGGCCGAGCCGATCTCGGTCGCGATCTGGCGATAGCTGCGCGTCTCGCCGAAGGGGATGGCGAGCAGCGCCTGCCATACCTTCTGCTGAAACTCAGTTCCGGCAAAATCGAGCGGCAGATCGAAAACCTGTCGTTCGCCGGCGAAATATTCACGGAGCTGCCGCTCGGTTTCCACGAGCACCGGATGGCTGTCATCCTCAGTCACGATGAGCAAGGGCACACGGCCTGGGCGATCATTGTCCCAAAGGATCGCGGCAAGTCCATCATCGCTGCCGACGAGCTTCAACGCGCCGACGGGCGAGTCCATGATCCGATAGACATACTGCTTTTCCGCATTTTTCGAGGCTTTGGTCATGCCGATATCCTTTCTTTGAATTGCGCTCATGGCATCGGGCGAGATTGCCTCTGATGGAGCGCTTATGCCCCCATTGGACCTCAAATGACCGTCGCCAACCACCCGAAAACGGACGGCGGGCAGGAAAATCCCGGCATTTCCGGATTCATGTGCTCAGCCGCAAGATGACGCAACCTCCATGCGCTTGGGGAATGGGCTGGAATTGTGTAGAATCGGCGAAGAGACAGATCGCCAGCTTGCGGAACCCGATATGACAGTTCGCCCGCCGCGCAATTTCAATCCATCGCAGACAAACGAGACCGGCCTCGGCATTCTCGAATATGAGATGATGTCGGAACGCGCCAGTACGCTCGGGCATCACGGCATGAAGGTGGAAGCGGCGCTTGCAGCCTTGCAGGAGGGCGAGGCCAAGGGCAAGGAGGGCGTCGAACACGAGCGGCTGGTGGATATCGCGGCGCAAGCCGTCTGGGCCATGTTCATCCATCGCGAGATCTGCGGCCTGCGCAACGGCCGTGACGTCATCCAGCGCTATGGCATTCCCAACAAGGTGCTTGCGCGCCTCGGCGCCAGCCCGAGACATCTCTAAATATTAGGATTTCAGGATCGCCTGGAAGCGCGGATCGAAGGCATGGCCGATCGGCTCTGCCGCCGCACCGCGCGCCACGGCCCAAGGATCGGTCATGCCGAGCTGGAGGCGCGGCAGCAATCGATCGGGACGATCGGCATTGGAGGGCAGGAGCGGCTGCATCGCGGCCATCAGCCTAGTTGCGAGCGCCGGGGGCGCGCCACCGCACAAAATCACCGTCTGCGGATCGAAGATGGTTTCGATGAGCTGCACGCTCCAGCGCAGGTCGATCGCCGCCCTTTCGATCCAGGCGAGAATATCTGGATCGTCGGCAGCGGCCCGTTTGTCTATCAGCGAATAGATATCCGGCGCCATCGGATCGAGGCCGAGGTGATCGTAGAGTGAAGCCAATGATGCGCGATGCTCCAGCTGCGTCTGTTTCCCGCCTGATGTCAGCAGCGCCATGCCGATTTCGCCGGCATTGCCATGCGCACCGCTATAGAGCTCACCACCGAGGATGAGCCCGGCACCGATACCATAGCCTACATAGAGGCAGACGGCATGGTCGAGGCCATGTGCGGCGCCGACCATGCGCTCGGCGGTCGCGCAGGCCGCGGCGTCATTCTGCAGGGTAACGTTAAGGCCGGTTCCGACCGACAACGTTTCCAGCAGCGGAAAGCGCTGCCAGGCGCCCATCATCCAGGGATTGTCGGCATCCTCCTGCTCGATACCAAACGGGCCTGGCATCGCGACACCGAGGCCGACGAGGCGCTTCTCCGCCTGAGCCGCTCGCTGCTTCAATTCGCTGCGCACGTCCTCCACGAGCTGCAAGACGATGGGCGTACCTGTCGCCGGTCCACCTCCCGGCAGGTTCGCTTCCTTGCGTATCAGCACATTGCCGACGAGATCGACGGCGATGGCGCGGGTGATGTGACGGTCGATCTGCAGGCCGATGGCGCAGGCGCCTTCCGGTACAAGACCGTAGGGCGTCGAGGGCTGACCGCGGCCGCGGCGCACCGTTTCCCTTGATGTGACGAGACCGTCGTTTTCCAGCTCCTCCATGATGTTGGAGACGGTCTGTTTCGTCAGGCGGGTGGCGCGCGCGAGATCTGCGCGGGAGAGCGCACCATTGAGCCGCAAGGCGTCGATGATCACCCGCCGGTTATGGGCGCTGGTCCCCTCGTGGTTCGTTCCGCTGGTAGCCCTGATCGGGCGAATATCGTGCATCCGCTTTTGCCCTCTTGACAGCAATAGAATATTGAAGAACAAATTAGTCAAGACAATTGACTTAAAAGAAACCACAGAGTTTCACCAGGGAACTTAAGCGACGCTCCGATCAATGTTCGGCAGCCAGCCCGGCCAATTGCCTGCTCGACAACCGATGGCGACGTCAGCCGCCTTTGGAAAAATCGCGTGACTGTCAAAAACTGGAGGATGGAATGTTGAAATCATTGAACAAGACATTGCTGGGCGCAGCGCTGATCGGCGTATCCTTCGCCTCGCACGCCCTTGCCGAAACGACGATCAATGCCCTCTTCATGGCGCAGGCTGCCTATAGCGAAGCCGATGTGCGCGCGATGACGGATGCCTTCTCCAAGGCCAATCCGGACATCAAGGTCAACCTCGAATTCGTCCCTTATGAAGGCCTGCACGACAAGACGGTGCTGGCGCAGGGATCTGGCGGCGGCTACGACGTCGTGCTCTTCGACGTGATCTGGCCGGCCGAATACGCGACCAACAAGGTTCTGGTCGACGTTTCATCGCGCATTTCGGACGAGACGAAGAAGAACGTGCTGCCGGGTGCATGGACGACGGTGCAGTATGACGGCAAGTACTACGGCATGCCGTGGATCCTCGATACCAAGTACCTGTTCTATAACAAGGAAATCCTGGAAAAGGCCGGCATCAAGACGCCACCGAAGACCTGGGACGAACTGAACGAGCAGGCCAAGATCATCAAGGACAAGGGCTTGTTGGCAACGCCGATTGCCTGGAGCTGGTCACAGGCCGAAGCCGCAATCTGCGACTACGCCACGCTCGTCAGCGCCTATAAGGGCGATTTCATCAAGGATGGCAAGCCGGACTTCCAGACCGGTGGCGGCCTCGACGCCCTGAAATACATGGTCACCAGCTACAAGTCCGGCCTGACCAACCCGAACTCCAAGGAATTCCTTGAAGAAGACGTTCGCAAGGTCTTCGAAAACGGCGACGCCGCCTTCGCGCTGAACTGGACCTACATGTACAACATGGCGAACGACCCGAAGGACAGCAAGGTCGCAGGCAAGGTCGGCGTCGTGCCGGCACCGGGCGTTGCCGGCAAGAGCGAGGCTTCGGCGGTGAACGGCTCGATGGGTCTCGGCATCACTACTGCCAGCAAGCATCCGGACGAGGCCTGGAAATACATCTCCTTCATGACCTCGCAGGCAACGCAGAACCAGTATGCGAAGCTTAGCCTGCCGATCTGGGCATCGTCCTACAGTGATCCGGCCGTCACCAAGGGTCAGGAAGAACTGATCGCGGCCGCAAAGGTCGGCCTCGCTGCCATGTATCCGCGTCCGACGACGCCGAAATATCAGGAACTGTCAACCGCACTTCAGCAGGCGATCCAGGAATCGCTGCTCGGCCAGTCTTCTCCGGAAGACGCACTGAAGTCTGCTGCCGACAATAGCGGTCTCTGATAATCTCATCGGGCGGCGCCAATCGCCGCCCGCCTCTAATTTCCTCCATGAAGAATGAAAGAAGGGGCCCGCCATGTCCGGCACCTCCATGACAACTCGCGCCTGGCTTTTGATGCTGCCACTGCTTGTGGTGATGATCGCCGTCATCGGCTGGCCCCTCGTCGACACGGTCGGCCTTTCTTTCACCGATGCGAAGCTTGTGGGAACCGGCGGCAATTTCGTCGGTATCGACAATTACGCGAAGATGTTGGCGAACTCCAATTTTCAGCGCACCCTGATTACCACGGCGTGGTTCGCGATCGTCTCCGTTGCCGCCGAAATGGTGCTCGGCGTGCTGGCTGCCCTACTGTTGAATCAGAATTTTAGGGGTCGCGGCGTGCTGCGTGCACTAATGATCCTGCCCTGGGCGTTGCCGACCGTCGTGAACGCGACGTTGTGGCGGCTGATCTACAATCCCGAATATGGCGCGCTCAACGCAGCCCTCACCCAGCTTGGCCTCATCGACGCCTACCGCTCCTGGCTCGGCGAACCGGGCACGGCGCTGACAGCACTCATCGTCGCCGACTGCTGGAAGAATTTCCCACTGGTGGCGCTCATTGCACTTGCCGCCCTGCAGGCGGTACCGCGCGATATCACCGCCGCGTCGCTGGTCGATGGCGCCGGCCCCTTCAAGCGCTTCCGCTTCGTCATCCTTCCCTATCTTGTGGGACCGCTGATGGTGGCGCTGGTGCTGCGCACCATTGAGGCTTTCAAGGTCTTCGATATCATCTGGGTGATGACACGCGGTGGGCCGGCAAACAGCACGCGCACTCTATCGATCCTCGTCTATCAGGAAGCCTTTTCCTTCCAGCGAGCGGGGTCGGGCGCATCGCTTGCCCTCATCGTCACGCTGCTGGTCACGCTGCTTGCCGCCGCCTATGCCGCCCTTGTCCGCAAAACCGCAGGGAGTGCCGCCTGATGGAACGCCAGAGCCCGCTCTTCACCTGCTTCATCTATGTCTGCGCCATCCTGCTCGCCGTCGTGATCCTGGCGCCAATCGCCTGGCTCTTCATCATGAGCATTTCGCCGGCTGCCGATCTCGCCGCCAAGCCGCTGCGCTGGTGGCCGCAGACGGCGGACTTCTCGCGCTACAAAGTGCTCTTGTCCACGCTGGAAAACAGCGAGGGTGCAGCCTTCACCTCGTCGCTGCGCAACAGCATCGAAGTCGCAGGCATGGCGACGATTGCCGCCATCGCGCTCGCCATCCCGGCCGGCTGGGCTGTGTCGCGCACGCCGTCCGTCAGATGGTCGCTCTCCATGGTCATTGCCACCTACATGCTGCCGCCGGTGGCGCTTGCCGTGCCGCTCTATATGGGGCTTGCCCATCTCGGCATGCTCAACAACGTTTTCGGCCTGGCGCTTGTTTATCTGACGATTCTCGCGCCATTCACGACCTGGCTGATGAAATCCGGCTTCGATTCCATTCCGAAGGAGATCGAGGCTGCGGCAATGATCGACGGCGCCGGGCTGTTCCAGACGCTGCGAATCATCACGCTGCCGCTTGCCATGCCCGTGATGGCGACTTCGGCGCTTTTTGCCTTCCTGCTTGCCTGGGATGAATTCTTCTACGCGCTGCTCTTCACGTCAGACCAGCGCGCCAAGACCCTCACCGTCGCCATCGCGGATCTCGCCGGCGGTCGTGTCTCGGATTACGGACTGATCGCGACTGCCGGCGTGCTAGCCGCCCTGCCCCCGGTGCTGATCGGCCTTGTCATGCAACGTGCCCTTATCTCGGGCCTGACCAATGGCGGCGTAAAGGGATGACCATGACCCAAGAGAAAACCCGCCCCGAAGGCCTTGCCGCCATCGACCACGAAATGGCGCGCCAGCATAGCGATGCGCTTACCTCCTTCGAGACGGCCGCCGACATGGCCGCCAAGGCCGCCGCCTCGCTGAAACGCACCGGCAGGCTGCTGCTGCTCGGCATGGGCGGTTCCCACGCGGTCAATCGCGCCGTCGAGCCGCTCTATCGCGCCGCCGGCATCGATGCGATCGCCCTGCCGCTTTCCGAACAGCTCGGCCAGCCGCTATCGCTGGAGGGCCGTACGATCTTCATGACATCGCAATCCGGCGAAAGCGCCGAAGTGCTGCGCTGGTTCAACGAGACGGGCGGCACTGCCGAGACCTTCGGCCTGACACTGGAGAGTAGCTCCTTCCTCGCCAAGACGGCGCCTTCTCTTGTCGGCGCCGGCGGCACGGAGCTTGCCTTTGCCGCTACACGCAGCCTCACGGTCACCTTCGCGCTGCATCTGGCTGTATTCGCCGCCCTCGGTCAGGATCCGGCGCCTGCGCTTTCCGTGCTTCGCGCGCCCGAAACGCTCGATATCAAGCCGGCGCTTGCGGCTCTCGCCAATGTGGCGACGGTTGTAACCTCCGGTCGGCATCTACAGGGTATTGCCGAGGCTCTGGCGCTCGGACTTACCGAACTTTCGCGCCGCCCGTGCTTCTCGCTCGAAGGCGGCCAGCTGCGCCATGGCCCGATGGAAATGCTCGGGCCTTCGATCGGCGTCGTTCTCTTCCGTGGCAATGATGCGACGGCTGGTCTCGTAACGGCCATGGCTGTTTCCGCGGTGGCAACCGGTGCGCCCGTGATCGTCTTCGATGGCTCCGGGGAAGAACCGGTTCCCGGTTGCGTCACCCTGCGCTTCAAGCCGGAAACCGGTCTTGCGGCGATCTTCCAGATGCTGCCTGTCGCCCAGTCGCTGATGATCGCCTTTGCCGACGAGCGGGTGGAGAATGCCGGCACGCCGGTGCGCTCCACCAAGATCACCCGGAGCGAATGAATGAAGCCGCTTGCAGTCATCGGCAACGTCAATATCGACCTGATCCTCGGGCCGGCAGCGCCGTGGCCGAAAGCCGGCACCGAGATCATTGTCGATCACGACGAGCTGCGCGTCGGCGGCCAGGCTGGCAATAGCGCCCTTGCCTGGGAGGGTCTCGGCGTTGATTACGAGATCGCGGCTAATGTCGGCAACGATCAGTTCGGCCGCTGGCTCAGCGAAGCCTTCGGCGCGCGCAGCAGCAAGTGGCCCGTACGACCGGAGAGCACGACGCTCTCGGTCGGCATTACCCATCCCGATGGCGAGCGCACCTTCTTCACCACGCGCGGCCACCTGCCAAGGTTCAATCTCAATGACGTGTTTACGGTTCTCAATGGCGAGAAGCTTGCCGGCGGCTATGCACTGCTCTGCGGCGCCTTTCTGACCGAAGATCTTACACGCGACTATGACGCGCTGTTCAACTGGGCCGACAAGCATGGAATCACAGTCGCGCTCGATACCGGTTGGCCGCTCGACGGCTGGACCAAGGAGAATTGCAATGCCACGCGGCGTTGGCTCTCCCGCTGCGGAATCGCGCTGATGAACGAAGTTGAAACGACGACCTTAGCCGGCATAGATGATCCCGCGGAGGCTGCGCGCGCGCTCCATGCACTGATGCCAGAAGGCGCGATCTTCGTCGTCAAGCGCGGTCCGGACGGCGCGATCGCCGTCGATGCCGACCGCAAGCTCGTTTCGGCCGCAGCACCAAAGGTCACGGTCGTCGACACGATCGGCGCCGGCGATGTCTTCAATGCCGGCTTTCTGGCCGCCCTTGCCCGCGGCGAGCCACCTGCGGCCTGCCTTTCGGCCGGGACCGCGGTCGCGTCTCGCGCCATTTCCACTCTGCCGCGCAGCTATGGCCCGGCCAACGCATCCGAGGAGGCCCTTTCATGAGCGCGCTCGAAATCCAGAACATCCGCAAGAGCTACGGCGAAGTGGAGACATTGAAAGGCATTGATATTTCGCTCGAAAGCGGCGAGTTCCTGGTGCTGCTCGGCTCGTCTGGCTGCGGCAAGTCCACGCTTTTGAACATCATCGCCGGGCTTGCCGAGGCGACCAGCGGCGATATCCGCATTGGCGAACGTTCCGTGCTTGGCGTGCATCCGAAGGACCGCGACATCGCCATGGTGTTCCAGTCTTATGCCCTCTATCCGAACCTCTCGGTCCATCGCAACATCGGCTTCGGCCTGGAGATGCGCAAGGTGCCTGCCGCCGAGCGCGACAGGGCTGTGCGCGAGGCGGCGAAGCTCTTGCAGATCGAAGCGCTGCTGGAACGCAAGCCGAGCCAGCTTTCCGGCGGCCAGCGCCAGCGCGTGGCGATCGGCCGGGCGCTGGTGCGCAAGCCGGAAGTCTTCCTCTTCGACGAGCCGCTCTCCAATCTCGACGCCAAGCTGCGCATGGAGATGCGCACCGAGCTGAAGCGCCTGCACCAGATGCTGAAGACCACCGTCGTCTACGTGACGCACGACCAGATCGAAGCGATGACACTCGCAACCCGCATCGCCGTGATGCGGGACGGACGGATCGAACAACTCGGCAGGCCGGACGAAATCTACAATCATCCGGCAACACTCTATGTCGCGACCTTCGTCGGCGCGCCGCCGATGAACCTTTTGAACGCGACTGCCGATCACGGTTTGCTGCGCATCGACGGAACATCGATCACGCTGCCGATGCCGGCGACGAAAGCTGGGATCAACCAAGGACAGCAGCTGGTGATCGGCATCCGGCCGGAAACGCTGCGCCTAGAGGAAGGTGGCAAGCTTGAGGCCATCTGCGAGGTCGCGGAACTCACAGGCCCCGAGCTTATCGTTACGGCGCAAACCGGTTCGCAGCGGCTGATGGCCTGCCTGCCGCCGCGCACCGAGATTGCCGAAGGGCAAACGCTCACGCTCGCCTTCGATGCCAGCGCGCTGCATCTCTTCGATCGCGCCACCGGCCGGCGTTGCGAGTAGACCTTTCGAATACAGATAATGGTCGCCGAGGATGGCGCCCGCGATCCCGAAGATGGTGCGATCGGGATTCCTGTCATCAGCAGCATGGAAGGAGGCGGCATGGCGCATATCATGCCGATCTGCCCCATTTCGCCCGGCATTCCGCGACGGTAGCCCTCAGGGCCGGACAGCATTCCATCCTTAAAAAATGATTAAAAAACTCTGCTCAACCCTATAAAAATATTCGATAATTTTTCAATATTTCCGAATTCTGCAATGTACCCGCAATTCTCACCGGCAAAATGACCAGCATCTCCTGACGTTGATCCGCTCCCAAGACGGACAGCACCGGAGAACAGCAGGAACCGATGTCCGGTTCTCCAACGCAAACAGAGACCTTGCGAGCGCCCAGGGATGGCGCATGGGTTTCGTATGGAGTTAGCAATGTCGCTCAGCGCAAAATCTATTCTGTTCGCGGCTCTGGCCATGACGGCCGCGTCCAACGCTTCCGCAGCCGATCTCACCACCTATCAGGCCCCGGATGCGGGCTATGACCGGCCGCCGGCTTTCCAGTGGAGCGGCGCCTATTTCGGCGCCCATGGCGGTATCGCCTCGCCGAAATTCAACCCTTTCGCCAGCGGCAAGGGCCTGACCGGTGGCGTGCAAGCCGGCTACAATTTCCAGGTAGGACCAGGCATCGTCGGCGCCGAGCTGGAGGGCTCATACCTCGGAAACAACGAGATACGCGTACCAAACGGCAGGGTGGAAGAGCGCTTCCGGGGTGCTGCCAAGGCGAAGGCCGGCCTAACCTTCGATCGCACGCTCGTCTATGGCACGGCGGGTCTGACGATGACGAAGTTCGAAGGCGGCAGGGGTGTTTCCACCTCCGGCGGCTGGAAGCAGGGCTATCTCGTCGGCGGTGGCATCGAACAGGGCTTCGGCGGCGGGCTGTCGGCCAAGATCGAATACAACTACGTCATGACCAACGACGTCTCCACGACGACATCGAGCGGTAAGTCGAAGACCGATCTGCGTGACCATGTCATCAAGGCCGGCCTGAACTATCGCTTCTGATCGCCGATTTGCAGAGGTCGGCACGCCTTTTCAAGCCAGGACGTGCCCGACGGAGAGCGGCGGAGGATGGTTGATCAAACCCCGAATCGGTCCCTTCGCCGCTCTTATTCATGAAAATCAGCCGCTTCATTCGCACGCAATCGAACCAGTCATAGTCACTGCGTCTCGCATGATCGGCGGCCTTGCCGTTGCTCGAAAGTTGACCAACAATGCTGGTGAAGAAGCACAGCGGAATGATGACCGCTCCGCCGAAGGATCGGCAGTATGAGAAACCGAGCCCCCTGGTTCCATGTCAAAGCATACGGCTACGGAGCCGGCCTGCCTTGCCGTTGGCAGGGTTGGATCGCGCTTGTTATCTATGCGCTGGTGCTGATGGCCATTATCTTCGTCGGTGGACCTCATGCGGATAGTCATCCAATCGGCTATGCCACGGCGATCATCTTACCGACTGCACTGCTGATTTCCGTTGCCTGGTGGAAAAGCGATGCCCCATGGCGTTGGCGATGGGGCAAAATTGACAAACCAGGCCGGGATTGAGTTGATCCCTTGCGAGCAGCGGAATCATCCGACTTCCGCAAGGCAGCCGGAGGTATTTATTCGCATTCAAGCGGAGGTTGGCGAAAACTCGTCACAAACCAATCGGAACCGGAGCCTCGGGTATAGAAGGTGTAGAAACATTCCGTATGCTCGACATAGCCCGGCGTTTCGGTGACTTCATAACGCTTGCCGCGGCGCGTATCCCGGATTTCGCCGCTGGATTGACCGGGCACCACCTGCGTCTTCTGCTTGCGCCACTGATAGGCGCGCGCGCCCGGCCCCAGATCATAAACATTATCCGGCGGACCGTAATCCAGCATCACGCTGCTGATCGGCGCGCCGATATAGCTCTTCATGATCTGCGAGGCACAGGCCGACAGGATCAGCAGGACTGCAAGCGCAGCAATCCCGTGAGGGAGCCGCTTCATGCGAATGGCAATCATAGGAACGTCCTTTGCAGCTAAAGGGAGATCGCGGACAGGGGTACGGCTCATGGGTTACGGCAGCATTGCGCTTTGCCGCATCAGCCGCTTTTTTTTCGTGCGCCCAAGGATTTGGCGGATGCCTTCCTTGCGGAAAGGCTGCGCCAGTTGGCCGAGAAAGCTTTTCGACGGTCGATCAGGATGGAAATAGGTGCCGAACAGCCGCTTTAATATCAGTCATTCTCTTCACCGTCTGTTCTTCTGCTGCTCTTGGAACGCGGCGTGTAAAATCTGAGAATAGATTCTTTTTCTCGACTTGAATTCAATCGCTGGATGCGGAATGTTACATTCCTACAGCATTTCATAGCTTTAAATACTTAGTGCCGCCGCGTTATTCACCTTCCCACCATTTCAAGGGATTCGTTATGCGTGCATTGATATTCCTGATGCATATTCCCTTACTGGTAACTTCTTGTGCCGGATTACAGGTCAAGCGCGTTACGTCGCGCGACCAATCTGGTATCCGCTACTGACGGCCCGCACCGTATCTGGCCCTTGTTGAAACCAAGACCGACAAGACCGTAATCTGCGACGTGAAGGCATTCTATTTGCCCGACAAGACCGAGGAATACGCGATCACGATCTCAGCGGGCATGGGCGCGATCAAAGCCACCCCTACCCTCACCGATGGCTGGAACCTAACCAGCCTTAGCACCGACGTTGACAGCAAGACGAACGAGAACATCACCGCCATTACAGGCTTGCTCAAGGAAGCGGCCGGGATAGCTAGTCCAAAACATGACTTTGCTCCACATCCATCAGCCCCGACAAAATGCGAGGGCATTTTCAGGTGGAGTATGACCAATCCGGCAACTTCAAGGGTTTCAAAAGATACCGTTGGCCATCAATTGACGCGACCGGAGAGCGAATATGAGCTTGCAAGGGCACGTCGATGCTATCAAGCGGCACATGCGCAAGGCGGAACAGGCCGACAACCGACAAGACCACGACAGGGAATTGCATCACGCCCGGATCGCCAATCGCAACCTTTGTAGGGAATGCGAGGCAAAAACGGAAAAACAAGTCCAGCGGGATAGCCGTGAAGCTTACAGCATCTGGAAATATGGCGTTCCCGGTCTCTAGCTGGTGCCGGTAGCGGGACTCGAACCCACACTCATAACGCAGCGGATTTTAAGTCCACCGCGTCTACCAATTTCGCCATACCGGCACAGGATCAAGCTAC
Organism: Martinezella dioscoreae; assembly: GCF_009176305.1. Taxonomy (GTDB): domain Bacteria; phylum Pseudomonadota; class Alphaproteobacteria; order Rhizobiales; family Rhizobiaceae; genus Rhizobium; species Rhizobium dioscoreae. The sequence continues at coordinate 103,300 of NZ_BLAJ01000012.1, forward strand.
CACAGGAAAGCTCCGCGTGACCAATCTTTGATATCGCATTGCATGCGGAGTGACTGGCAGCGTCAGTATTTGGGCACAAAGACAATCCAAACCAGAGCCCTTATGGCGTCGTGTAAGAACGGAAGCGAACCTCGGCACGATCCGTTTTCATCGAGGAACATTGTAGAATCCTACAATTGACCGCGAACTCATACTTTGCGAGTAGCGAGAGGGCCGGAATGCCGATGATATCCGCCGCGATGGCCACGTAAGGCCTCGGAAAACACGAGGAGACGACGCATGTCTCAAGACAAGTCATTCACCTTCTACACCTATTCGCGCGCCAATAGTGACGAAGATCGATGGAAGCACACTGGCATTCCGGATATCTTCTTTCACGATGAAGAGGAAGCGCGCGAGGCGCTTCACGAGCTGCGCCGCGACGTTATGAGCGATTACGCGGATGACTGGTGGCCGATGCAACTGGAGAAGATCGAAACGCTGCCCATCTCACGGGACAGCATCTTTGCACTGCTGAACGATGGTGTCGGCGCCTTCGTGAAGAGCTATGAGATCATCGACATTATTGACTGATTTGGCGCTTCGCTCCCCCCCCCCCAAAGGCAAGGGGCGGTTCCCGAGGCTGCGCACTGCGTTTGCGCGCTTGCCGCGTGGCCCCTTGCCGTTGCTTCCCCCAGACATCGCCGGTCAGGCAGGGGTGCAGGAGGATTCTTGCACCTGTCTTTCTGATTTCGACTTTTTCCAACGATTGGGTAAAGTGTAGTGATGAAAGAGGCTCTATTTCCAAGTGTAATTACCCACACCTATGATCCGGGTAGTCCCTTTCGAACATTTGCGACTTGGCGCCGGATGAGGCGGAGGCGGTTTTGGACCGCATTCGGCAAGCCGGCGTGCGAAAGATCAAGCCGACATATCTTGCACGGCGCTGCGAAACCGAAGAATGGCTTATCCGGGAACGCCGCCGTCTCTTAGGTAATACTCGACGCGAACGGCCGGTCTACTGCTTCCTTGGCAATTTCGACGACGGCCTCGATCTCACACGGCCAAACGCGCTTGTCATGCCACTTGTCGCTTTTCCGGCTGAGGTGCTCACCTTCACCTATCCGGATAGTATGGCAAGCCTTCCTTATGTAATCCGGGAAGATCTTACCGCCGACCGACGTCCATGCCATGGGCGCGTATTCACTTTTGAAGAGGATAAAACCATCGTGAAGGAACACGGGATGCCGGGCCCAACTGAGCGCTTTATCGAAGTACAGGTTTGGGACGAGCGACCAATCTTGGAATTCCGGTCATCAAGGGTGTCCTGAATCGCTTCGGTAGCGAGCCGTTTACTCTGTGGTGGGATCAAAGTTACGTGTCTGCCTGGCTTCGACATGCCGGACAGGCCGACGATGCGCTTTTCCGCCTTTACACAAGCATCCTCGTACTGGACCTCATGGGCGAATATGGCCATATCTCAAACGGGAACGAGACTCAATCGACACCAGCAGGAGAAGCAGCGCTACGGCTTGCGCTCGAACATAATCTGAAGCTGGCACGGTTGTGAGCGTTTGAGCGGGCGCGCTTCATTTCAAACAGAAGTTTCCGCAATCCGAAAGGCGGCTACAGCTCCAGAGGCCACCGTTGATGAGCGTGCATGACGGTCAGAATCTCGATGTCCTGGCCGACCCGGTAGGGAATGATATAGGGAATATCCGCTAGCACCACTTCACGCGTGCCCTTGATACGACCGGCACGCCCCGTCGCCGGAAACTCCGCCAGCATATCAACAGCCGACACAATGCGCGCGACAACACGCGCAGCAGCGCCCGGATCGTCTTTCTGGATATACTCGCCAATCTGATCAAGCCGCCGCAACGCTCGCAGCGTCCAGCGGATGCGTTTCCGACTCATGATTGACGGGCTGACTTGACGTACTTGCCGACAACCTTCGCCACATCATCATCACTGGCAAATTCGCCCCGGTTGGCTTCGGCCAACCCGGCCTCAATCTCTGCGAGCTGCCACTCCTCGCGAGCGACATAGTCCTCAATCGCCTGAGCGGCCATATACGAGCGGGAGCGGTCGAGCTTTTCCGCGATCTGGTCAAGCTTGCTGGCGGTCTCATCTGAGACGCGAACGGTGAACGCTGTCATGGCACCTAACTTTCCTTGGTTCACTATAATTATTGGTGAACCAATGCGGTTCGTCAAGGTTCTGCTAATGTGAGAAGGCTTTCAATTGATAATAGATTCCGATCATGGGATTTCTGACCCGGTGACCGGATAGGGACTTTTCTCTCTTTAAGGCCCGCCAAGCGGGCTGACAAATCGGCAAGCGATTTGTGACGACACCCGTTCGGGTGTCTTTACCAAACCTTGCGGACCCGGCATTCGTGGTAGGACGGCGGTCCCGCCGTCCTAGGCACCTTCCGTCCGCGACTGCCACGCTTGGGCTTCGGGAATTGATGAACGCGGTATCAAGCGAGGTCTTGATGTGGGCCGCGTAGAATTTTTCAATCATTTCGACGCTGGTGCGGCAATTTTTGGCAATCGCATAAACATCAGCACCTTCCATGAGACGCAGGCAGATATAGGTATGACGTAGGCTGTAAGCTGTTCGCGGCTTGCCGTCCCGGTCCAACTTAAGGTTCTGCGCTTCAAGAAGATTATTGAACATCTTGAGATAATTGCCGGGGAACAGCAGATCGGTCGGTTGCGGAGCCTTAACGACGATCTCGCCGCCCTCTTTATCCTTCCCGCGAACCGGCTTTAGCCGGTCGCGCAAGCGCTCATAGGGCTTCACCGCACCCGGCATAGATTTGCACCAACCGATCCCGCGCTTGCCGCGCACCTCGATTTCAAGAATGCGTTCACGGCTATCGGGATCTTCGACAATGGTCACGTCGCGATGCTGGAGCTGCTTGGCCTCATCCGGGCGCAAGCCCGTGTTACCCATGAACAGGACGAACTCATGCAACTGCTCGGCTTCCCAACGGAAGTGCGGGTTCTTCGGCTCCTGGCATTCTGGCGCGTAGCCTCGTAAAGCTGCTTGTATTCGACCGGGCTGAACCAAGGCCGGTGCGTAATTTTGCCCTGTGTCTTGTAAGGCGGCGACAGATCAGGAAGATGGGTGAGCCACTTGTGGCGGATCGCCGTTTTCAGGACCTGGCGCAACGTGCCGACTTCGTCGTGAAGCGTGCTGCGAGCCGGAGGCTTGCCAGTCACCGATCCCGAGATCCGGTGCACGCGGTAGTCTTGAACGGTCCCGGCATTGATCTCGGAAAGCCCCATCTTGCCGAAGAACGGGACGAGGTGCAGCCGCAGGCGGATACCGTGGCCCTCGATCCATTTGGGGCTTCGCTGGCCTTCGGTGATCACACCATATTCCTGCTCAAACTTCTTGGCAGCCTCGGCGAAGGTGGTCTCCGATTTCAGGATGCCCGCCGCTGACTTGCCGCGCAGGCCGAGATACCAGTCTTCGGCAAATGCCTTCGCCTGCTAAAGCCCCGTTTCCTTGGTGCTGGTGCGATACTGGCGGCCCTTTACGGAGGCCGAGCAATGCCACGTCAGCCCCCCGCGCCGGTAGACGTTGACCTTTCCTCCGAGGATTTCGTGGCTCGCCATAAGGGCCCCCGTCGATCACATGGGAGGCCGACAAAGTATTGATAATCTCTGTA
>NZ_BLAJ01000013.1 GCF_009176305.1 Martinezella dioscoreae
CATTGATCGTCATCGAGCCGATGTTGGTATTCTGAGCAAGAAACAGGGAGGTTTGCTTACCGCCCGTCCACGATACGTTGCCGCACCATGTATTGTGCGCAAAGGAGTTCGCCTCGAGAGCAGTTGTCGATGCGCCGAAATCGATACTCGTACCGGTGCAATTCCACACTGTATCCTTGATATGGACCCCTTGTAGTTTGGTCGCCGGGTTGAAGTTGAACAAACCGCCAGTAAGACCATTGTCGCCGTCAGTGTTATCAATCCATAGCTGTCGGATAAGGGGCACGCTTGCATCGGAGCAGAAGACCCCCTTTTGATTGGAGCCGGTGTAGATATGATATTCGACATGCGAGTTCGTGATCTTGAAAACTTGTTGCGCGCCGCCGGAGCCTGTGAAGCCGCCCCATTTAAAGGCACAACCGACACCACCGCCGTCACCTGGATTAAATTGAATGCCATCAAAGATGATTGTATTTGGTCCACCCCCAGCGCCTATGGCTGTCGTATTCGTAAATAGGACGAAATCGTCAGCGTCCGAGAAATTATTGCCGCCGTTCATTCCCCATCGACCGCCGACGAAGTACACCTCGGGGAAGCCGTCGATGACCGAATAGTGCGACGCACAACGGCCCTGATTGAGATTGTAAACATGTGACGCGATGCTAACTGGATTCGGCCCCCATGCCGTACAGGTGTCGAAGCCATAGACATTCAGATCACGGATAGTCGAGTTGTATCCGCCCGCCATTCTATAGCCAACTGACCCTGCGTTCGGAGTTGCCGGCCCGCCGACGAGTGTTATGGCTTCAATGATGCCCGGACTATGCAGGCTGTCGCTAGCCGTGGATGTGACGCAAGCAGTAGACACTGCGCCCGCACATTTTATCCACGAAGTCCCTGCGAAACCGGCACTAAAATTGCCGGGCGAAATTTTGGAACCCTTCAGACACCCACTCTGCGGAATCATCAAAACATCTACGAAAAACCCGTTTGTCGATGGCGGCACGAGGATGCAAACATTGCCTGCAGCAAAAGCGGCGTTAAATGCGGATGTCGCGAGGGTAGATCCGTCGGCTTTCGCCCCCCATTCTCGAACATCCGCGCCCTCTGCCGGAAATATGGCGATCCAACATTTCCCATCGGCACTCGGCACTTGCGCACCACCATCGCCGGAACCGGAATTCATCGAGCAGGGTGAAGATGATGCTATGTAAAGAAGGGACGGAGCATCACCCGCCGCCGCGTAGCCAAGGCGCATGACAGCAGGAGGGCCGCCGGATACATTCATCGCCGACAAGGCTGCGGTATTCGTTGCCGTCTGGACGTTGTCGGCGTGCGCTCCAGTGGCGATCAGCAGAAATGCAATCGCCTGCAAAATCCATTTATAAATGCGGTTTGGCAACTTGCAGTCCTCGCGATCAAACGTCGGCCGTTCGACGTAACAATTTCGATCAGACGCGCGTCGGACGCGGCGATAAGCCTTGCCCACCATTGGCTCCGTCAGGATAGCCGCCGGGATAAAGCCCTCAGCCGTATTGGGCCTGGCGATGTCGCCAAACTTCCCCCCGGGGCAGGTCTTCGTCACTTTCCGAGCGGTCAGTCGGGCCTGACTTCGACCGCCACGTGCCCGGGCTTCTCGTTGAGATCGCCGTCCGTCACCCAGTTAGATCCCTCTTCGTAGAATCCGCATTTCCGAAAGAGATCCCGGGCGATCAAGTTGGCTTCGGTTTCAATGATACGTCCGCTTCTCACGCCGCTGCGCTCGCAGAGAAAACCAATGACCGCGTTTTCCACGCCGAGCCCAACAACCCGGCAGCTCATGACAAACTGGTCCAAGAATGATCCGTTCAGGATCGCTACCCCGACCAATCCATAGGACGAATAGTTGTCCTGAACTTCAAACGTCGAGAACTTCCAGCCTTGTGCGAATGCGTGGCTGCATTCCTCGGTACTCCAGCGCTTACCTGTCGTGTTGAACTGGTTGGATTTGTTGATCAGCTCGAATGCCCGCGGGAAACTGCCATGGGTAATATCCGATATCTCGCGGATGGAGACCTTGACGCCCAGAGATGCGAGGAAGTCGTCTCGGCTCATTTCCGACCTGGCCGTTTCGCGTTTCACCTGATCCTGGATCATCTGCGTGCGCCGGCTGGATTCCTGGCTGATATAAGGTACCTGCAATTCGGGAGCCCAAAGAAGGATGCGCCGAATGGAGTAGAGCTCCGCCCCTAGCGTTCGTATTGTCGGAAAGGCTGCCTGCACCGCTTGGCGCTCGACGGGATTGTCGTCGATGAATACGACGTTCTTCGGCAGAAGATTTGTATAGGTCAGAATCTCCTCAATGTTTTCTGCTTTTGGTCGCCAATTGATCTTTCGGATCGCGAAATCTTCGAGATCCAGGCGGCCCAGGAGGAATTTCGGCCAGAGGTCTTTTATCGTCGCCTCTTCATTCTTGCTGACGATTGCAAGAATGATACCCCGATGCTTGAGATATTTCAGGGCTTCAATCATGCCCAGCGGCCAGCCCTCCAAAATATAGGGATGAAAGCCATCCTCGGCGACAACACCGCGCCAGAGCGTGTCATCAAGGTCCATGATCACCAGCTTTACGCTGTCCTGCTGCCTGATCGTCCGATACATTGCGTCGATCTCGCTCCATATGGCGAGAATGAAATCCTGTGTATTGAACGAATAGAGATCGGAAAGTTTCGCGGGAACGACGATGCGTTTGGTATCATGCATGCTGTCCCAGTCATTGGCAATGGACGCATGGCTCCAGGACCAGATGAAATCCTCCTGAATGTACTTCCTGCCGAAGGTGGCAGCTATCGCATCCGTCTGGAGGACATAAGTGTTGGTACGCTGCCGCGCCAATTCGTGGATGAACTTGTTAAGCTGCTCGACAAAATAAGTCGGATTGCGAAAATCATGGCGAGGCAGAAGCCGGCCAATCAGATTCTGTTGAGGCGTGAGGAACTCGGCAATGAACGTCAGAAGGTTGGAGTTTTGACTATATAGCAGCGCGCGTCCAAAGTTTGGACGAGACGAGTTTTGGCCTCTTCGAACTTTGCAATGAAAGGCTCTTCGCTTTCATGCGAGATATTGGCGAGCATCGTTTCAGGTACAATTGTCCGCAAAGGCAGATAGATAAGCTGAAACTCGTACTGGTCGAGTGCCGCCGGCAGCGGGCTGAGGTCACGCCCAGGGAAGTTGTAGAGAATGTGATCGACCTGTGCATGCGGAAAAATCTTATGGGCGTGAGAATACAACGCCTCCGAAAGGCATGAGCCGATAACAAGGATCCGCTTGACATCGGTTTGAGAGACCGCCAATTCCTCCGGTGTCCGAAATTTGTACTCGTGCCTCGACTCCACTGCAGTCGAATTGCTTTCCGGAATTTCCTTGCCTCGGCCGCCTTGATGTGAATATGTCCGCGGGGAGTTCGCAGCACCTGTGCTCAGAATCCTGACGGCGACCTGTTCAAAGGCGGGGACCAATCCGATGTATTCATATACTACGCCGTTCTCATAGCAAAATTCTTGGAACGCCCGGTGTTCGTGCCGCTTCCAATCCGGATAGTTGAAGTACTCGTCAAACAGAATGACGGTGCCAGAAACGATGCGATCGCGCGCCTCGTTCAGAATTGTCTTTGTCGAAGAATAGAGATCGCAATCGATGTGTAGGAAGGAAATATCCCCCGGATGACCGGCCAGAAAGGTGCGTAGCGTTTCGTCAAACCCTCCGACGACAAGCTTGACATTCTGATGAACGGTCGGAAGGTCCTCCCGTGCGAAGGCGCCCGCCTTGACTCCCTCCGTCCAATCTTCAGGAAGTCCCTTGAAGGAATCGAAGCCGTAGACGGTCTTATGCTTCAGTGTTTCGGCAACGATGTTGATCGTGTGTCCGGAGAAGACGCCGAATTCGAGCGTCAGGCCATCGAATTGTATCTTGTCGAGGCTGAAGCGGAGAAGTTCCTCGCGACCATCGAAGCGAGCCGCCTTTCGCATGTGCTCCCGCGCATACTGATAACTTTCGACGGCTGCTGCTAAATATGCAACCGAATCGATGTTTTGTGGCCCTCCTCTATCCGCGAGCAACCTATCATGCGCTGTTTCCTGGTGAATGAACCGCGCGTCGGCGCCGCCATCTGTAGACTGATCGAAAACCATGTTCTGGTCATTCTCGCTGATCATTTTCGTAGATTCCATCAATGGCATAATCCTCCGGGGAGATTATCCGTCCCTAGTCTTCACTGGTCAGCACCTACGTCAGAGGAATGTCGCCTTCAAACACCGCCGCCTTCCGCGTCTCCGGCACGCCACCACACATCAATGTGCTTCACGAATTGAGCCATATTTCAGTTTGAAAGCCGCTCACGGGGGATCAGCGCCAGATCTTCAAGGCGAGTATTCGCTCCGTAATTCTGTAAGAATATGCCAGCGTCTCCTATGTCTTTCGGTGCGCCCGTCGGGTCCGCTCGATCGAGAAGACCAATGTGATAACCAATATCTGTAAACCTCTTTAAATAGCTCAGTGGATCCACCCCAGATATGCGCTGAAGCATCTCCGGCGAGAACTCCGTCGATATGATGGGCCGATCGCGCTCTATAAGAGGCCAAGCGCCGTCAAAAACCTTGGACTCTGCGCCCTCTACGTCAACCTTAATGAAATCGATGCGCTTTTGGACAAGCTGATCCAGGCGAAAAACCGGCACCACCGTACAATAAGGACTGCTTAAAACAGCCGAGGTTTCCGGCAGCAACCCGCCATTGGAACCTACATGCGTAGAGAAATAGGCGGCCCCTTCTGCACTGGATAGTGCGACAGGCAGAAGCTTTACATTGTCAATTCCGTTTCGCTCGATGCTCAACAGTATCAAGCGGCTATTTTCGGAATTCGGCTCTATTGCTGTCACGGAACCCGATGGTCCAACGAGCCTTGAGGACAACAGCGTAAAATACCCGATGTTTGCACCAATATCGACGACATGCATTCCCTCCTTGATCACTGACTTACAAAAGGCAGTGACATGAGGCTCATATATACCTGAATGCAGTATCGAAAGGCCGACTGCCCTATCGGCATTGTCTACCGCCAAGCTAAATGATCCAAGATCAGCGTAGAAAATATCCTCTGGTCCAAATCTGACAATGATCGGTGTGTTTAAGCTCTGACGATCAAAAACACCTATAACAGAGCGAATTTTTGAATAAGATAGTTCTCCATCCGAAATACCATGTCTCCTAATATGATCTTTATGAGATGGAGGAATATCGTTCCCATACAGGAACTGACATATCGTTTCTAAACTTCCATCCATAAACAACCCTCCACTCACAGCACTGATCTCGGGAATCGAGATGATCAAAATTACATTTTGAGGCGGGCCAAGCCGCCTAACGGGACTGCATCGATCAGTTTCGGCCTAGCTGCGATTGGAGCATGACTTTCTCCAACAAACCCACTCGTTCCAGTGGGGCCGCCCCATCGCAGTACGCCACGGCTGAAAGCCCGAGATGGCATGACCGAGCGCCCGTATCGCCGAACCTGCCCCTCGTCAGCAGGTTGACCGTCACCCTCCCCTGCGGTCCGACAACACCTTCGAACGAAATGTAGGTCGGCCGGTCGATCACCTGGAAGGAAGACGTTTCCCCTCCGGCATCGGTGATCAAAACAATGTTCTGGCTGCCAGGTGGGCACATCACCTCCAGGTAGATACGCACTTTCTGGCCCTCGGCGAGTTCGCTATCGAACACAAGCCGGGAGCGGCGCTGGCTTGCCCAGACGCCCCAATCCTCCATAGCGAACCAGCCAGAGTCACGCGCTGCGCGAAAGGTAACGATCCGCCGGCCTTCAGCGGCGATCCGCAATAGCGCCGTGTCGCCGCCTTCGATGATCTCGTTGCGAGGCAGGCGGCAATTCAAACGGCCGGGCTGATCTCCCAGCCCAACACTCATGTCGATCGCCGTCGAGAACAGCTCGGAGCAGAACGCATCCCACGATTTTGGCACGAAATTCTGCTCGATATCGCGCTGCCAGTCGGCCAGATCCTCGCGATCGACAATGACCTGCTTGAAGATGTTGTAGCCGTCCTCGATGTTGTAAGGATTGATGTAACGCACAAAATGCCCTCCAACTTCGGGCATCGAGGTGGCGTTGGAGGCGATGCAGGGCTTGCCGTAATTCAGGCTCTCGCCAATGGGCAGGCCAAAGCCTTCGGCAAAACTTGTATAGGTCGTAAACAGAGCATGCCGGTATAGATATTCCAGCTCGTCGTCCGAGATGTCGTTGAAGATGTAGAGCCAGTCCCCGACATAACCGTGAGCGGCCAGATGGTGCCGCAATTCGTCGATCTGCCAACCCCATTTGCCCACCCAGACGAGTTTCGGTGCCTTCTCGCCCAGTTCGCGGATCAGACGTTCCCAGATGCGGATCTGGTACATATGATTCTTGCGAACCTCGATGGTTGCAACACAGAGGACATATTCCTCCTCTGCCATGCCGAGGATGTTGGTATTAAGGATCCTGGTCTTCTTCTGTGTCTTCCGCAGCTCCGTTGCGAGCGGAATTGCCTTGACGGGCAGCTCGAAGTTGAGACGCTCCTTGAAATAGGCCCTGATTTCGGATGCGACGAACTCCGAATTCGCCAGAACGAAATCGCAAACCGACAATACGTCGATCAGCTGTCTTTGAAACTTGTCGACGGCAGCCTGCTGGACATATTCCGGATTCCGGATCTGGATGAGATCGTGAATGAATACGCAGAAGCGCATGCCCTTTTCACGAAGCTTCCGCATGACATCGTAATGCGGATAGATCCAGAAAGCGCCCGCAACGACGAATATATCATCCTGCGTCGGCCAAACTTCGAAGCGCGCGTCGAAGACGGCGGCAATTGCCTTATCGACCATGCTGCGATCGACAATCGGGACATCGAACTGGCGAACAAGCGTCGCAAGTGCCGCCGGGCTCGCGGCGAGAATACGATGGCGATCATACTCGGGGATCACCGGGATAACGCGGTAATCTCCGAACATACCGGACTCGATATGAAGGACCAGGTTGGCAACGACGCGTTGAATTCCGCTCAGGCTCTTATTGTGCTGAGCATATTCCATGAGGTCGGTGACGTCGAGCCAGATGGTCTTTAGCGCTTTTTCGCTCTCGGCGCTGAAATCTGAAAAGACGTCGCCAGCGGCGCCCGCTGCCACGAGTTCGATGACGGCGTCGTGGTTGCCGGGGTTGCACTCCACCGAGCGCTTGTAGCTTTCGATTGCTTCACCCATGCGTCCAGTGAGCTTCAGCAAGTGCCCGCGCTGCAGGTGAATATCGGAATCATCCGGGTTGAGCTCGAGAGCTTTCTGATAGCGCTTGGCTGCCTCGCGGTAGTCACCCGCTTCCTTGAGGCAGTTGCCCGCCTGAACCCAAATCCCCGTGTCCCCGGGATTGGTCTGCAAATGCTCATCATAAAGGTCGGCCGCTTTCTGCCACAGTCTCGAATCCCGCGCGACGTCTGCCTCACTGACGACGTTTCTCATTTCTTCCTTGCTGCGGAAAATGTTCATGAAATCTCGCCCGGTTTGTTGGGTCAGGTTGATCGCGATGGCTAAGGGGATTTCCGCGATGGTTCGTCGGCGCTCGCAACTCCGCCGGTTCTTGCCGGAGACGGATAGGTCGATCCCATCCCTCTCCGGCTGCTGAACAGCTCCTCACTCTGTCGGCGGTCCAAAGGTGGACCGCCGCAAGATGGGCTTTCCTCAAGCGGCGCGGAGCCCCGCGACGTCTGTTTCTTCCGGCGCCACCCAAGGTTGGCCGGCTTCCGCATAGCCTGTCAGGCGCAGGATCACGTGGCCCTTGCAATCGGCCCACAGTGTGGCCGGCAGCACGAGGTGACCATTGGTCCAGGACCAATTGCAACCTGCAGCGATCTCTTCCGGATGGAGGCCGACGAGGCCGTTCAAGGCAACGTCGCGATCCGTCTTGAGACCATCGAAGATACGCAGGCTCTCGAACCGCACGCCGAGCGCACGGACCTCTCGACCGGGGGAGAAGGTCCGCGACACCAGGCTCGCCGTCTTGGTAGACGCCGGGAAGATGAACCGTGCGAGGTCGCCGTCGATCTGCCCCTCCACGCGTTTGCCGTCGACCAGCATATGCAGGTCCATATCCGCAGCCCGGCTCCAGCCGAGTGCCTCCGCCCGCGCGATCAACCGCTCGCGGATCGCCTCGACGAGGACGCCACGGTCAACGAAGGGGCGAGCATAACGGGTCAGGCTCTCGGCCACACGCTGAGCGGCGTCGACCTCGACAAGGCGGCCATAAGCCCTGCCGAAGAAAGCGCGATTGCCCACTTCCATGTAGCTCTCGCAGCCCATGCCCTCAGCCATCAGCACATCATGGCTTTCCAGTTCCACGTGCCAATATGTGACCTCGGGCCACTCCTCGCGGACGATCGTCGCGCCATTGGCCAGCTCGCCGACCGGTACGAACACTTCGCCCATCAAGTCCACGCAGACCGCATGGCCGCCGGACAGCAGCAGATCGCGAGCGGGCAGGTTATCGCCGAATGCGCCGGCACGAACCCGGACGGGCCACTCATTGCGCACCGGCCGTTCGACCCGTTTGCTGCCGATCCAAATGATCGGACGGGCTTCGCCGGTCGCCGTGATCGCCAGGTCGCCAACCCTCAGATCTTCGACGGCGACCTCGCCGCGCGCGGTAAGGATAAGCGTTCCGGAAACGAAGCACGGCGTCGCCACCGGAGTAATGTCTATTGCCGCACCATTCGCAGTGATTGTCAGCGGACCTGCCTGGCCGGCGATGAAAGTGCCGGTCGTGAAACTGGTGCCGGCAACGCTGACATTTCCGAGCGGATTGTTGCTGCTGTCGAAAAGGCTGATCGTCTGGGAGCCGCCGCTCGAAGTGATGGTGTAGTGATCCACCGATCCGGCCAGCCCCTGGAATTCAATCTTGTCCGTCGCGGCATCGAAACTATTGATGGTCGTCGACGAAAGATCGAGAACCGCCCCACCGGCGTTCGCGACGAAGGTGCCCCCACCGGCTCCGAAGTTGATGGTCGTGCCGTTCAGCGCGCTTATCAAGGCCGTTCCGTTGGTGAACGAGCCGCCATTCTCGATGTCGACAGTCAAGCCGCTCAGCGCTCCGAGGACCGAGCCGCCGGCAGCGGTGGCGGTGCCGCCGTCAACGATGACGGTCATGCCGCTCAGCAAGCTAATACCAGAATTGATGGTAGCGTTGCCCCCCACATAGACCGTGGACGAGCCTAACAGCGCGGCGGTAATGTTGACGGTTGCCGTCGCGCCGGGGGCCACCACATAGTTGGTGTTCCCGAGGATCGAGAGGATAGACAGCGAACTGGTGCCATTAACCGGCGTCGCAACATTGCCTGGCGCGATATTGGTTAGTGTTGTTGTCGTACTGTCCGGGTTGGTGATGGTGAGGTCATAGTTTGCACCTACCCCGAGTACGCCAGGGTTATAGGTCAGATTATACTGTACGCCACTCGCAGTGGTGGCACTATAATTGCCTTCCGCCATGTTTCTTGCTCCGTTGAAGTAAACGAGTTCAGAACTAGTCTATGCTGACCCTCATCGCGTAGGACGATGGAGCTTCGATTCGCCCTTCGCACATCTCCTTCCCAACGCTGTAACGGGGGGAACCCCAGAGCATGCAAAGACCATCAGCACTCTTGTCCAGGCAATCCCGCCCCTGCCACACCAATCCCGTCATGACAGTATAAAACGCGACAAAATCTTTATGATCATAGTCTAACTGAGATATTTTCTGCTTTCTCGGAAGCGTAGTTGACTTTCAAAGCGGAATCACACGCGCTGTCAGATAGTTGCAGCGTCCGTCGGACACGGAGACTCGGGTTACCTCGCTTATCGTCTAAACACTGCCGGTGGGTCGTTCGCCTGCTGTTCTTGAGAAGACTTTAAGGTTTGAGAATGCGGTTTCGCTCGGATTGAAATCGGCTACGCAGCGCGAGATGCCCAGGCTCTGCAGCAATGCTCGATTATTTCGCCACCCTGACCCGCGCACCACCGGGGCACCCGGGGAGAGCGTTATAGACCATAAGATCGACAGCTATCCATACCGCCAAGCTGATGGCGAAGTTGATGAGTATCCCCTTGTAAAACAACAGATAAGCGAGTCTTACTGGCCAAACGGCAGATACTCAGAATGGGAAGGACGCAGGATGGAGAAAAATCCGCGTGTTTTTAGACCAACCGACAGCTCTTGATCGAAGCTCGTCCGTTAACCCGATCTCCATTTAGTAAATAGGACGAAACAGCATCGTCTTATGACGGCGTTATTCTTCTCTCAGGATGCTTCAGCTTCGCGGACGCGATAGCCCATTTCCACCGCCCGCCTTTCAATCGATATACGAGCTTGCTGGAGCACTCTACCGGCATAGACTGGCGGATAGCACCAGTCGTTCCAGGTGCGCGTTGCTGTACTTGCAAAGGAACCGAACCGCAGTACGCCGGGCTCAAGGAAGGACATACGGCCACCGAGAGCGAGATATGTCTCGGTCTGTGCGCCTTCGGCAAGAATGATCGAATGCTGTTCGAGCTCGATATGGTAATACTCGAACGGCACCAAAGTCGTCTCCTGCGTGATCGTCGTACCGTTGAGGAGGAACTTTGCTGGAATCAACGATTCCTCTAGAAACATGCAACGGTCGGGCGAAACGTAAAGATCCCGGGAAGGGACGTTTTCGGCAAGGGCGCCCGCCTGTATGCGAACCGGAAGGGTATCGCGTGGCTTATCGATCGCCTTCGGATCAATCCGACGCCGTCCGACCCATCTGATTTCCGCAACGCCTTTGTGGGTAACCACAAGATCGCCGGCCCGCAAATCCTCGACCGGAGTATCTCCCTCGGGTGTGCGGATGAGTGTGCCGCGCAGAAAGCAGCTCGTAAAAGTCAGGCTGTCTGCGTTGGCATCGTAGGTGTAGGTGACACCCATGGGTATGGTATAAGAGCCGAATGGTACCGCGTTCAAGAGACCGCCGAAGAAGGTGACGGTATTCCCTGTTTGAGAGACAACGTTCGAGCCTACTACCTCGATCCTATCTCCCGATTGAACGTTTACGACGTTCGGCGGGGTTGGGAGGCTCAAATTGATGCCGCCTGGATCGTAGGCGAACAGCCCACTACCCTTTGCATCGGCAAAATCCACGGTAGCCCCGTTCAAAAGATCGGCAGTAAGCAGGCCCACATCCGCGGTAATACTCGAATTGGCACCTATCGCATAAGTATAGGTCGAAGCGGCCCCGACATTGGCGAGGCCGGCATTGATCGTCACATTCGCACCACTAACCGCTTTGATCGTTGTATTTGAAGCCCCGCCGATGCCGACGATACTGCTAATATCGACATCAACGCCGTCAACAATCACTGTACCGTTGGCAACCAGATTGAGCTGGATGCTATCCGAGTGAGTGCCGGCATTGCTACTATCAATCGTAGTCGTGCCATTGTTGATTAGGTTGATGCCAATCAAAGCCATGTTATTATCCTCTCCGACAGATTAACATGTTGTCTTTTAAGGCAAAACTTGGTCAGAACTTGTAGTTCAGGCCGACCCGAACGGCATGGAAGTCAAGGCTGCCTTTGGTATTGAGGGTATCCCCTCCGAATTTGCTGCTGCCAAAATCGACATACTGATATTCGAGTTTTGCCGTCACATGGTCGGTGAAAGCGTGTTCGACGCCGGCACCGATGGTCCAGCCGGCCTTGGTCTTGTCATCGTCAAAGCTTACGCCAGCCAAGGCGCCCTTGTAGTCGACATGCCCATAGGCGAGACCGCCGGTGCCGTAGAACAAGGTATTGTCATAGGCGTAACCGATGCGGGGGCGAACAGTGCCGTACCAGTCGATCTTGGAAGATGCACTTGCGGTGCCGTTTCGGAAGGAATCGCTGATGTCAGCACCCTGAAAATCGGCTTCAAGGCCGACTACCCAGTTGGGGTCGAACTGGTAGTTGTAGCCGATCTGGCCACCTCCGAGGAAACCGGATCCTTCAAGCTTGCCAAATCTGCCAAGGTAACTTCCGAAGGAATGGAATCCGACATCGTCGTTACCACCGAAACCGCCGCCGGCATTCACACCGACATAGAAACCGGTCCACGAAAATACCGGCGCCGCCTCGACGGGAGCTTGAGGCGGTGTGGAAGTTGCGAGATCTGCTGCATAGACGGTACTTCCCGCAACCGTCGCCAACAAGAAAACCGTAGTCCCCAAAAACTTGCGCATTCGAAAATTCTCCTCGAAGGAATTCACGAGATTCAACATGTAACTTGCGAAAGTTCACGTTGGGGCCATAATATAGACGTGATTATAGCTGTAAATACGTAGTCGCTAATAAATATTTTCGAGATACAATCTTTATTTGTATAGTTTTGTCGCAATATGTATTGAGAGCATATTGATTCTATACTTTGACGCACCGCAAAATGCCGGAATCGCGGCGGCAAAAACATTACAACCAGAATGAGATGGATGGCTTCGCGTCTGCCGGGGACGCGGAATGTATGAAACGAAGCGCGGAAATTTCGCTTCGTTCGTAAAGGCCGCCGGCCGCGGCGGCTTCCAAGTGACGCAATCGGGTGTGATGTGTCGCTTTCGATATAGACAGGCAGGACGCCGTTCTGCGAGTTTTTATCGCTACCGCAGATATTCATCTGCTGCGCTGGGAGGCCTGACGGGGCGGACCCCTAGAAGGAACGTCAGGCCTCCCAACTGCGCCCAACTCCTCTCCCTATGAACGGACATATGATGAAGAGCATGCTGGCAAATCACGGCCTGCATAGATTTGGTGTGTCAATCTCCGCAACGGCGCCCAGGAAGACAGGCAGAGCGATCATGTTGCCGCTGGAGCATTCCGAAACATGCGGCCTGATGGCATTAGGCATTGGCTTACTGTGAAATCGACTTTCCGACGCCGGGCGTAATCAGACCTCCCGCGCCGCTTTCCGTATGGACGATGTAGCGGCGACAAGCCACATCTTTGGAACTATCGCAACCGCCAATTTGCGATGGTCGGGAGGCCTGGTTGCCTTGCTTCAAGCAGCGGTCGGGCCTCCTCGCTTGCCATAAGCGCAACTCGCCAGGCAGTTGCTTTTATCCCGGCATGCGCCAAGACGCCTGCTTGTTCGCATGGCTGCCAATTCAAACAAACCGACAGGCTTTAATCGCCTCAGGGAATTACACGCATGCGGGCGGCGCCAGCCGCCTTGAGGAAGGCAGAGCGAACCTGTTCGGGTGAAACCCTGCCTTTGACGCCGTCGACGCAAGCCTGCAGTGCTTCTTCAAACGCATCGCCGTAGCGTATCGGCCATTTCGTCATCAGATATTCGATGGCCTGTGCGATCGAATTGATGGAGTGAATCTCATCCCCATCCTGCGCTGCAATTCCGAGCGGCGCGAATGCCAGCCCTGCGGGTTCATCCGAGGCGTCGAATGAGGTTGATTGATCTTGATCGGCGGCGTTTTCGGATTTTGCATGCCGGCGCCTCGTCACCAGTGTGGCCAGCAAGGTCATATCCCGAGCAATCCTATCCAGGGCTGCGAGCTTGTCTTCTTCGGCCGGCGTTCGGTCCTGCCCCCCCTCTCCCGCCTGCGGCTCCGGCGGCGAGGCCAGGCGGCTATCTACATTCGTTCGAGGAGTGAAAACATCATCAGGGACCGAATTAACAAGCTGTGCGCCGTTATCGAGGTCGGCGCCAAAACTCTTATCATTCCGTCCCATGCCGATCTGTCCCAATAAACGCCGTCAAACCCATCCCACTGCATAGCAGCGATATGTTGTATCGGCAAAAGTACTACTAATAAAACGCAATTGACCCGTATAGATTAAAACTTTGAAACGAATTTGACCAGTATCGCGACAACAGAAAGCGAAAATACTCATAAAACCAGGCGATATTGGCTTATTTTCAATGTATAAATATGGAAATTTTCGCTTAAAAGGCCAACGAACGGTCCTGTGATCGAAGCTGCATCTCTTCGATGCAGCAGCCGCACCTACATCTATAGCTGCATAGGCAACTTCAAATGTCGCCTAATCCACCTGCGACTGCCATTCCGGCAGCTTTCGGTGCCGGAACCATTGCAAGCCCGTCACAAGACGTTGCTCATACAGTTGCAGACGCATGTGCCTGCGAAAGCGAGATGATGCGCTCTTCGATTGCGATGATCGGCATGGAAAGCCAATGCGAAACGCGAGCCGCTGAATTGAAGAGGCGCACCGAAGTGCGCCGCTTGTTCAGACGATGAAGAAAGTCGATGGCGGAACCTGCAATGCGGTCGCAATGCGGCGAAGTTTCGCCGGATCGGCCTCGGCACCAGCCTCGATTTCCGTGATCTCCCCACTGGTCAGACCACAGGTCTCCGAGAGGTCGTCAATCGTGTAACCGATGGCTTCACGCGCCTGCCGCACAGCAGCAGCAATCTCACCATCAGGAACCGTAGAAACCTTTGAACTATCGATATTATTCGGAGTAATGGACATGAAATTTCTCCTTC
The DNA here is from genome assembly GCF_009176305.1 of Martinezella dioscoreae. Classification (GTDB taxonomy): domain Bacteria; phylum Pseudomonadota; class Alphaproteobacteria; order Rhizobiales; family Rhizobiaceae; genus Rhizobium; species Rhizobium dioscoreae. The sequence continues at coordinate 14,552 of NZ_BLAJ01000013.1, forward strand.
CAAAGTCCGCCGGCCAATTCGTTGCCGGGTGAAGGCAGCTATTGCAGCCATGAGGCATATCGACCTAAACAGACACGGCCGAACGCTGCGTCAATATAGGCATCAATGCGGCGAGGGCAAGCACGGAAGCGCATAGCTGCCAATCGCCTGGCTCTCGGCTAATGTCGCGATTTAATATTCTGTGATAGCGACAACACGTCACGGTTACAGAGGAATGAACGGCACTGCACGCCGTCCTGCGACGTCAGCCGCCGCCCGCCCGGCTGTGAACGTCACCCTGTAACAACGAAGATCATTTCTTGCCTTTTGCCTTGCGCACCTTCCGCCCGGCCGCAAGCAGGAGCCCCTTGAGTTCCGGTTCACGCACACGATTGGCTGCCTCGATGAAGGAAACCCACTCGACGCGGCGTTGGCCTCGCTCCGGAAAGTCCTGGAGCGTTTGGTCAACCTCCAGCAGATGCAGTTGGACAATGCAGGGAACGCGGCTGCCGTCGGCAAGCTGCTTCAGATAGGTAAAATAGCCAAAGGGCTTTTTCTTCACCTTCCCGCGCACGCCGGCTTCTTCATAAGCTTCAATGGCGGCAACCTCATGCGGCTTCTTGCCCTTGATCGGCCAACCCTTGGGAACGACCCATCGGCCGCTCTCCCGGCTTGTGACGACGAGCATCTCGGCATCGTCGCCTTCGGGCACCTTCCTGTAGCAAATGGCGGCATATTGCTCATGGACCTGGCCGTGCAGCAACTCGTCGGCATGACCGGCAAGCTCGGACAGAAAGCTCTCCGACCGTCGCAAGGCTTTTTGCTGCGCTGAAAGTGAGAAAGCCATGCGCGCTACTCGCGACACGGTCGATCGACGCACACGCCCCTCGAAACTGGCCGGCTCGCGCTCACAAAAATCGTCTGTGACACGCTGCTCTCCTGCTCGCTTGGGTTTCGTCGAAATTCACAACTGTCCGTATGATGCTGTGAGCCGCTGCAGTGACAGTTTTATGAAGGCGGCTGTTGATAATGCGGAAGGATCAGCCATCTGAGAGTGCTACACGAAACTGTGATCGAACGGCACCGAACGAAAAAACGGCCCCCCGAAGGGGCCGTTTCATCCTTGGGAGGACATGCGAAGTTTATTCGGCTGCCTGCAGGGCAGGCACCTCGATTTCTTCGCTCAATTGCCCCGCCATGGCGGCGGCAAACTTGGTTTGGTCGAGTTCGTTTTCCCAGCGGGCAACAACGACCGTGGCGACCGCATTGCCGACGAAATTGGTCAAGGCGCGGCACTCCGACATGAATCGGTCGATGCCGAGGATCAGCGCCATGCCGGCGATCGGAACCGAAGGCACGACGGCAAGGGTGGCGGCAAGCGTGATGAAGCCCGCACCGGTGATGCCGGCGGCACCCTTGGAGCTCAGCATTGCCACCAGCAGCAGCAGGACCTGATCCCCCAGCGACAACGGCGTATCAGTTGCCTGGGCGATGAACAATGCTGCCAGCGTCATATAAATATTGGTGCCGTCGAGATTGAAGGAATAGCCCGTCGGGATGACGAGGCCGACGACGGAGCGCTTGCAGCCTGCACGCTCCATCTTGTTCATCAGGCCCGGCAATGCGGCTTCAGACGACGAGGTGCCGAGCACCAGCAGCAGCTCTTCCTTGATGTAGCGGATCAGCGCCAGGATCGAGAAGCCGTTATAGCGGGCGACGGCCCCGAGCACGACGAGAACGAACAGCAGCGAGGTGGCGTAAAAGGTGCCGATCAGGAAGGCCAGATTGGCGATCGTGCCGATACCATACTTGCCGATAGTGAAGGCCATGGCGCCGAAGGCACCGATGGGAGCGAACTTCATCAGCAGGGCAACCATGCGGAAGATCGGCGTGGTCAGTGCCTGGAGGAAATCCGTCACCGGGCGTCCGCGTTCGCCGGCAGCGCCAAGCGCAATACCGAAAACGACCGAGAAGAACAGCACCTGGAGAATATCGCCCTTGGCGAAAGCGCCAACGATCGTATCCGGAATGATGTTCATCAGGAAGCCGACGACCGACGCGTCATGGGCCTGCGCCGCATAGTTGTTGACGGCCTTGGTATCCAGCGTCGCCGGATTGATGTGCATGCCTGCGCCCGGCTGCACGACGTTAGCAACGATAAGACCGACGATCAGCGCCAGGGTCGAGAAGGTCAGGAAGTAGATGAACGACTTGCCGACGACGCGACCGAATTTCTTCAGGTCCGACATGCCGGCGATGCCGGTCGTGACCGTTAGAAAGATGACGGGCGCGATGACCATGCGCACCAGCTTGATGAAGGCATCACCGAGCGGCTGCAACGATGTGCCGAGCTGCGGATAATAGTGACCGAGCAGAATGCCGGCGGCGATGGCGGTCAGAACCTGCACATAGAGGTGCCGGTAAAAAGGAACCTTGGCGCGCGCTTCCGCGGCAGCGATGGGAGCAATCATGATGTCCTCCGTTAAGCCCAACCGATCTCTCGGCCCTCCGGGCGACGACTAGAATTCAACAGCCTCCGACTGTTCCGTCGTTCTCTGCAATGACTGTGCCAGATGCATGCCTTGATTTTAACATATTGCTTTTGTTGAAATTTTAATTTCCGACACTGATCCAAGATCATCGATCTGTGCGACTATCCGCACAGATCGAATTGCGGTGCGCGCGAAATCATGCACAATACGGCAATGCTGCAGCGCCCGGCCAACGAACGATTTCTAACGCCCGAGCAACTGGGCCGGCGCTCCCGCCGGGTCTGGTTCGTGTTCGCGTTTCTAAGTGCGGCCATCATTGCGGCTGGCCTTTATGGCGCGAATTTCTATGGACGGCTCTCGGCAATAGAAACGCTGCAGAGGCAGGGGCACACGGATGCGAACCTCAAGGTTGCCCTGCTGCGCGCGGTCCTCGAACGTCCGCGCGCCTTGCCGTTGCTGCTGGCCGACGACCAGCAGGTGCGAGATGCGCTCGCCGACAAGCACATCGACGATGTCGTCGCCTTGGATCGCAAGCTCGAAAGTCTCGTCTCCGGCACCAGCGCATCCGTCCTTTACGTCACCGGCAAGGACGGCGTTGCTATGGCCTCCAGCAACTGGCGCGAGCCGCTGAGCTTCGTCGGCAATGATTATTCTTTCCGCGATTACTTTCGCAAAGCCATGGAAACGGGAACCGCCGAGCATTACGCGCTCGGCACGGTCAGCAATCGTCCCGGCCTCTACATTTCCCGACGCGTTGGCGATGTCGGCTCTGCGCTTGGTGTCGTTGTGGTGAAGATGGAATTCGATCAGCTGGAGGCCGACTGGAGCGAGACCGGCCGCCCCGCTTATGTGACCGACGAACGCGGTGTCGTGCTCATCACCAGCCTGCCCTCATGGCGCTTCATGACGACCACCCCTCTTGCGCGCGAGGAAGCCGACGCCATTCGAAAAAGCCTGCAGTTCGGCGCGGCACCGCTTTCGCCCCTTCCGGTCAGCCACCCCGAAAAAGTCGGCCCGGATGCAACCATCGTGCGCGCCATTTTGCCTGGAAGCAGCGCTGCGGAATATTTGCGGCTGACGGTCGCCGTTCCATCAACACCCTGGCAGCTTGGCTACCTGATCCCGACCGATCAGGCGATCGCCTCGTCCGTGCGCGAGACGCGCTTCCTTGCCTTGACCGTCCTTCTGCCGATCCTCGCATTCGCCGCTTTCCTGCTGCGTCGCCGCGATGTTTCCGCCATGCAGATCGCTGTCAACAGGATCGCGCGTGAGGAGCTGGAGCGCCGGGTTCTTGAGCGCACGGAGGATCTCAGCCAGGCCCGCGACCGGCTGGAGGCGGAAATTGCCGACCACCGTGCGACGGAAGCCAAGTTGCAAGGCGTGCAGCAGGATCTCGTGCAAGCCAATCGCCTTGCCATCCTGGGTCAGGTCGCCGCCGGCGTCGCGCATGAAATCAATCAGCCGGTCGCGACAATCCGCGCCTATGCGGAGAATGCCAATGTCTTCCTTGATCGGCAGCAGACAGAGCCGGTGAAGGAAAACCTTTCTGCGATCGCGGCGCTGACCGAGCGTATCGGCACGATCACCGAAGAACTGAAAGCCTTCGCCCGCAAGGGAAGGACCGCACCGGAGCCAGTCGACCTCAGAAGCGTGATCGAAGGAGCCGTGGTTCTGCTGAGGAGCCGCTTTGCGGGTCGCCTGGATGCGCTTAAGATCGAGTTGCCGCCAACGGGCCTTGGTGTTGTCGGCACGCGCATCCGACTGGAACAAGTGCTGATCAACCTCTTTCAGAATGCTCTTGAAGCTCTGGAAGGCTGCGATCAGGCCAAGGTGGAGGTGTCGGTGCGCGAAACTTCGAATGAGGTCGAGGTCGTAGTTTCGGACAACGGCCCCGGTATTCCAGCGACGATCCTCGATTCGCTGTTTACCCCTTTCAATACATCCAAGGAAAAGGGTCTCGGCCTTGGTCTCGTCATTTCAAAAGATATCGTCGTCGACTATGGCGGCCGGATCGATGTCGAGAGCAATGGCAGCGGCACACGCTTCACCGTCCATTTGCGCAAGGCCACACCATGAATGAGAGTTTCCCCGTTTTCCTCATCGACGACGACAAGGATCTGTTGAGGGCGACGAAACAGACGCTGGAATTGGCTGGTTTCGCAGTATCCGCCTTCTCTGCCGCAGCCGAAGCGCTTCTTGTTCTCGACGCCGATTTTGCGGGTGTTGTCGTCTCCGATATCCGCATGCCGCAGATGGATGGACTGCAGCTCTTTGCCCGCATCAAGACGCTCGACGCCGATCTGCCGGTCATTCTCATGACGGGTCATGGCGATATTCCGATGGCGGTGCAGGCGATCCAGGACGGCGCCTATGATTTCATCGCAAAGCCCTTCGCCACGGACCGGCTGGTGCAAAGCGTGCGACGCGCGGCTGAGAAACGAAGGCTCATCCTGGAGAATCGGGCATTGCGGCAAGCGGCGGAGCAGGCGCAAGGCGATCTGCCCCTGATTGGCCAGACACCCGCCATCGAGCGGCTGCGCTATACGCTGCGGCAGATCGCCGATACGGATGTCGATGTGCTTGTCACGGGCGAGACCGGCAGCGGCAAGGAAGTGGTGGCGAGCCTGCTGCATCGCTGGAGCCGGCGCGCGAAGGGTAATTTCGTCGCGCTGAACTGCGGTGCCCTGCCCGAAACCGTGATTGAAAGCGAGCTGTTCGGCCATGAGCCAGGCGCTTTTACCGGCGCGCAGAAGAAGCGCGTTGGGCGCATCGAATATTCCAGCTCCGGCACCCTGTTTCTCGACGAGATCGAAAGTATGCCACCGCCGATCCAGGTACAGATGCTGCGCGTGCTTGAGATGCGCGAGGTAACGCCGCTCGGCACCAACGAAGTCCGTCCTGTCGATCTTCGCGTCGTGGCGGCGGCGAAGGTCGATCTCGCCGATCCTCGCCAACGCGGCGATTTTCGCGAGGATCTCTATTATCGTCTCAACGTCGTCACACTTTCCATTCCGCCACTGCGTGAACGGCGCGATGACATCCCGCTGCTCTTCGGCCATTTTGCCGATCGCGCCGCCGGCCGCTTCAAGCGCGAGGTGCCGGTCCTATCCACAGCAGTGCGCCGCTATCTGCAGCAGCACGACTGGCCGGGCAACGTTCGCGAACTCTCGCATTTTGCCGAGCGCTTCGTGCTCGGCCTCGAATCGGCAACAACGGCAAAATCCGACGAGGTACCGGCGGCGGACGAAGGTTTGCCCTTGCCGGTTCGAGTAGAACGTTACGAAGCCGAACTCATCCGCGAAACCCTGTCGCAGAACAATGGCGATGTGCGCCGCACCATCGAAGCGCTCGGCATTCCCAGGAAGACTTTCTACGACAAGCTCCAGCGGCACGGCATCGTCAGAGGCGATTTCGCTGGTTTTGACGGGGACGAGCGCCGAGGTTCGTGATCCATCGCCAAGAGCGGACTATGCCAGCTGAAGCGGGTTTCCACCACGTGCTTCAGGCACTGCGGCGCATCTCCTTGATGTTGGAACCGGCGCTTAGTCGAGCCGCTGCCTCGGCGGTGCGATCCAGAACCAGCATCGCTTGCGCGATCACCGTCGCAAGCGCTTCATCGCTCTTGGAAGCAGCCACGACCAGCGGCGCGCTCAAACAAATTCTAAGGGCACTTGCCGGTACATCACCAAAATCCGCGCAGCGAACGGGCTGCCCGAGACGCACGGACGCAACTCCATCACCGTCGATGGCCAGCGCCTTGTAGACCGCCGCCATTTCCGTCGCAGTCAGCATCGCGCCATCCGTGCAATTGCGCAGGTAGAACGAGAAAATGGAGGGAATCTCGTCCCAGCGAAGAGCCGATGATGCGCCCCACAGTTCACGCCTGTCCAATGGCCGGCTCTGCAAAGGCTCAAAAGCCGGATCGTTCGCAAGACGATCAGAGACTGCCGCGGCAAAAGCGGACAAGACCGCGACCACACGATCTTCAGCTATACCGACGAGGCGTTCGAGCTCGAACAGCGCGGCTTTCCAGCGCAGCAGCAGGCCGAGATTGGCACGCTCCGGCAATATATCGCGGGCGGCCCAGCCCTCCGGCCACTCTGCCTTTCCGCAATAATCTGCCAAGGCCGCCGGCAGTGCGCACGATTTGAAGCGTTCCGACATTTGGGGCGGGCAGAGAAGCGCCCCGCTGAAAATCGGTCCGGCAAGGAATTTCGAACCCGTGAGCGCGACCATGAAGCCATGGGCGAGATATGCGCGGATCGTCGCCGCCGACAGGCGAAACTGGCAGGCGTCGATCATGATATCCAGCAACGGACCGAAGCGCTGCTTCAGACGCAGAACGGTCCCGAGGCCCGGGGCCAGCAGGCTGGTTTTCGAAACGTCCGTGACCACAAGCAGGCATCTGAGGCCGGCTGCGCGGGCAAGTTCGATGAGGCCGCGCAACTCCTCCTCCACCTCGCTCTCGGTGCGAAGAGAGCCATCCTTGTTGCGCACAGCAATGGCGGCGTTGCGCGTCGCGTCGCCCGCCCGCAATTCCTCACCCTTGACAACAGCTCGCTCGCTGCTGACGCGGCTCATGAAATGCCGCCCGGCAGACGCCGTCATGACGCCGCTGCCTGTCTCGTTCCCCATCAGCGTGATGGTCATCAGGGCACGTTCGTCCTCGCCCGCCAACAGCGCGGCCGAAAAAAGATGGATGTCAGTGCCCGATGTGGCCAGGATGGCATCGATCCGCGGCTGCGACGATTGGCTGAGGCCAAGCAAGCGCAGCAGATAGTCACGCACGCGCCCGATTTCGCGATCGTAGATAGCCTTCGGCGAGCTTGTTTCCATCTCCTGCGTCAAATCCGCGTAATAGGATTCGACCGCGACAAAGGCGGCGCCGGAGATGGTCGATGCCGTCGATGAACCGAAAGCGAGATCTTCGGGCCGGGGCGAGGGGCCATAGCCATACATGTTGAGCCCGTTGACCGGATCGCAATCCAGCCGTTCGTCGCCGCCCGACACCAGATGTTTCAGAAGCGCGCCCCTCGCCTCGCCTCGCTGTTGCGACGACGCACCCGCGGTCACGTTCTCATCCAGGGTACAGTCGTCAGCAATTTGCTGCATGGAGAAGCATTCCTCTTTCGCCGAAGTCGAAAACGCTTCGCAGGATCGCTCCGCGTTCTATGCCGAGCGGCGGACCCTCGGCAGCGGAACATTACGCCTCGTAAGGTGGAGCGAGGCTGACTTGTCGAGACCAGCAACGCCGGTGGCAAGAGCAATAAAAAGCTCGCGATCCGGAGGACCGCGAGCTCATTTCAGCAAAAGGGAATTGTCGTATCAGCCAGCGGCTTCCAGCTTATCCTGCGTCTTCGTCTCGAAGTCGCTCGCATCGTGGCGCTCACGCAGCTGCTCGGACGGATCGCCCGACATGCGGTTGACCATGCGGCCGCGCTTGACGGTAGGACGCGCGTAGATTTGCTCTGCCCAGCGCTGAACATTCTTGTAATCCTGCACCTGCAGGAACTCGGCCGCGCCATATTGCCAGCCTTTGACCAAGCCGCCGTACCACGGCCAGATGGCAATATCGGCAATCGTGTAGTCACTGCCGGCGATATATTCGCTTTCAGCCAGGCGACGATCGAGGACATCGAGCTGACGCTTCACCTCCATGGCAAAACGGTCGATCGCATATTCGATCTTCGTCGGCGCATAGGCGTAGAAATGGCCGAAGCCGCCACCGAGATAGGGCGCGCTGCCCATCTGCCAGAACAGCCAGGAGATGCATTCGGCCCGAGCCGGCTGCTCGGTAGGCAGGAAGGCGCCGAATTTCTCGGCGAGATACATCAAAATCGAGGCCGATTCGAAAACGCGGACCGGCTTCGGACCGCTGCGGTCGAGCAAAGCCGGGATCTTCGAGTTCGGATTGACATCGACGAAACCGCTGCCGAACTGATCGCCCTCGCCGATCTTGATCAGCCAGGCATCATATTCCGCGCCGCTGTGACCAAGTGCCAGCAGCTCTTCGAGCATAATGGTGACCTTCACGCCATTCGGCGTTCCAAGCGAATAGAGCTGAAGGGGATGACGTCCCACCGGCAGTTCTTTCTCGTGAGTCGGGCCGGCAATCGGGCGATTGATATTGGCGAACTGGCCGCCATTGGCCTTGTTCCAGGTCCAGATTTTCGGCGGCGTATATTCGGCAGAACCGGTCATGGGCATCCTCCTGTTTCGGGGAATCACGTTGGGGTTGGTCTTCGATGTAGCGCGCTACATAGGTCGCACATAGGGGCGACTCTTCATTTTTGCGAGAGGAGAATGCGCACACTTTAATGCGGAAGCGCTCTTGCCGCTTGGGTTGGAGCGCCAGCTTCTCGACCGAGTTAGGTCATTGCCAAATCTTCTGGAGGTCCATGAAACGAAAAAGCCTGCCGCGGGAGGAGGAGCGGCAGGCTTTTTACAAGAACCGAACAGCGGATGGGAGGAGGAGTTCCGCTATTCCTGCAGCCGTCCCTGGGAGGAGGATAAGGACGTCTGCGAAGCGAAGGGATGCGGGAGGAGATGCATCCCTTCGATAAGAAGAACATACCAGTCTTTTGCTCAGTTCATAGGCATTTCTTTGCAAGGCAGTTATGCGCCATGCGAAAAGCAGAGAGCTAAATTGATGCAATCTTCAGCAAGCGCGGCGAAAAGGAACGGTGATATTCATAAAGCAAAAGCGCCTGCTCAAGGGGAACAGGCGCTGACATAATTCAGCTTTATTAGGAGCCGGTGCGGCCGTTAGCGAGCGATCGCTGCGCGGGCAACGTTGCGGATTTCGCCGCGATCGATACCCAGATCATGCAGTTCGCGCGTGGACATACGGCCCAGTTCGGCGACCGTCTGACGATACTTGCGCCAGTTATTGAAAGAGCGTGCTACGTTCATGATGATCCCCTTTCCTTGGGCTTTCGAAGCTGAGCGGCCGTGCTTGGCGCTCCCGTCGCTTCGATGAGAAACATATAGTCGAAGCCCACAGGTTTTTGCAGAGCTAAGGGATCACTCCACCTATGCATCCATTGCATGGGTCGCCGAGAAAGCAGGCAATCTCACTCGCCAGCATGGCTTTTGTGATTTGCTGGTGACAGCGCCGTCTTTGTCTGCGAAAAGAAGAGAGATGAGAGACAGGGGCGTCCGCCATCCGGCGGGCTGAGAAGCACCCTTCGAACCTGAACCAGATCATGCTGGCGGAGGGAGTCGCTCGGGACCTCGTAAAGCACCAGCACGTCGTCCCTGTGCGTCTCGCCCGCCTGAAAGGGGCGATATGCAAGACCAGACAACTGCAGGCAATTTGCTTCGCACCATGCGGGCTAACCCTCCGCTGGTGCAATGCATCACCAATTTCGTCGCCATGAATATCGCGGCCAATGTGATGCTTGCCGCCGGGGCATCGCCGGCAATGGTACATGCCGAAGAGGAGGCCGGCGAGTTTGCCGCTATCTCCGGCGCGCTGACGATCAATATCGGCACGCTCTCGTCCGGCTGGCTTGCGGGCATGCTGAAGGCTGCCCGGTCGGCAAACGAGGCGGGCAAGCCCTGGGTCCTCGATCCCGTCGCCCATTATGCGACAGAGTTTCGTCGCAAGGCGGTAGCCCAATTGCTGGAGCTGCGGCCAGCGATTGTTCGCGGCAACGCGTCCGAGATCATCGCGCTTGCCGGCGGCACGAGCCGCGGCCAGGGCGTCGATAGCCGCGACGCCGTCGAACACGCGGAAGATTCCGCCCGGCAATTGGCAGGAAAGCATGGCTGCGTCGTTGCAGTTACCGGCGTTACGGATTTCGTGACCGACGGGCGGAGGGCAAAGCGCATCGCCGGCGGTTCGTCATTCATGCCGCAGGTGACGGCCCTCGGCTGCTCGCTGACCTGCCTCGTCGGCGCCTTTGCCGCAGCAATGCCGGATGATCCATTCGATGCCACCGTTGCGGCGCTCGCGGTCTTCGCTGTCGCCGGCGAACAAGCCGGAGCGGCCGCAGACGGGCCAGGCTCCTTTTCCTGGCGCTTCCTCGACGCCCTCGCCGGCCTTAGCCCGGAAGTGCTGGATCGCAATGCAGGAATATCGGCGGCATGAAAGACTTCGATCTCTCGCTCTATCTCGTCCTCGACCCGGTGCTGTGTGCCAACCTCGGCATGATTGAAACCACCCGTGCAGCCATTGCCGGCGGCGCAACCATCGTACAGCTGCGCGACAAGCATGCACCGACAGCCGCCATGATCGAGACGGGCCGCGCCCTCAAGCAAATCCTGCACGGAACAAATGTCCGGCTGATCGTCAACGACAATGTCGAGGCTGCCATCGCCATTGGCGCCGATGGCCTCCACATCGGACAGGAGGATATGAATGCCGCCGAAGCACGCCGCCTGATCGGGCCGGACATGATCCTCGGCCTCTCGGTGGAAACGGAAGCTCTCGCTTCCTCCATAGATCCCGGCATCGTCGACTATGCCGGGATCGGCCCGGTCTTTGCCACGCCCACCAAGCTCGATCACAAGCAGCCGATCGGCTTCGACGGGCTTGCCCGCATCGTCAGGCTATGCCCCGTTCCATCAGTCGCGATCGGCGGCCTCAAGGCAGAGCATGCCGCAAGCGTTTACTCGGCCGGAGCCGATGGTCTCGCGGTCGTCTCGGCCATATGCGGCCAACCGGACCCGCAAGCTGCGACAACTGTCATCGCGAACGCCATCAAGGAGGCTCGCCAATGATCCGCAATGTCTTATCTATCGCTGGCTCCGATCCCTCCGGCGGCGCTGGCATTCAAGCCGACCTGAAGGCTTTCTCCGCCCGCGGCGTTTATGGAATGGCAGCGCTGACTGCCTTGACCGCGCAAAACACGCAAGGCGTCACCGGCGTCCATCCGGTGCCTCCACATTTCGTGGCAGACCAGATCAATGCGATCTTTGCCGACGTCCATGTGGATGCCGTCAAGATCGGCATGATCGCCAATGCCGCCATCGCCAGTGCCGTCGCGGACATTCTGGCGCGACATCGCGATGTACCCGTCGTCCTCGACCCGGTCATGATCGCCAAGGGTGGCGCCGCCCTACTGGCTGCCGATGCCGTTGACGTGCTGACCACGCGGCTGCTGCCGCTGGCTACCGTCGTTACACCGAACCTGCCCGAAGCTGCTGCGCTGTTGCATGACGTGGAGGCGAAAAGCCGCGAAGACATGGCGCGTCAGGCGCTTGCTTTGGCCATGCTCGGGCCTTCGGCAGTCCTCGTCAAGGGTGGTCATCTCGAAGGGGATGAAAGCCCGGATGTGCTCGCAAGCGGCGATCATATAACCTGGTTCGAGGCCGAGCGGCTGCCGACCAAGAATACGCATGGAACAGGCTGCACGCTCTCCAGCGCTATCGCGGCAGAGATCGCCAAGGGCCTGTCGCTTCCCGAAGCTGTCGCCGTCGGCAAGACCTATCTCGCCACCGCGGTTGCTGCCGCAGGCCAGCTTTCCGTCGGAAGCGGCCACGGGCCTGTGCAGCATTTCCATGCGCTCTGGCCAAACAGACAAGGAGCAGAGAAATGAGCCTCTCACTCAAAGATCAGATTGTCATCGTTTCCGGTGCGGGACGCGGCCTTGGTGCTGCGATAGCGACGGCCTTCGCCCGGGAAGGTGCGAAAGTGGCGGTCAACTATCGCGCCAGCCGCGAGAGCGCGGAGGCGCTCGCAGCAAAGCTCGGCGATCATGCCAAGGCCTTTCAAGCCGATATTCGCGACCTCGACGACACCAAGCGGCTCGTCTTCGAGGTGACCGGGCATTTCGGCGTACCGACGACCATCGTCCACAATGCATTGGCTGATTTCAGCTTCAACGGTGACGCACGTTCGAAGCTGGATGCCTTGAGCTGGGCCGAGATGACCAGGCAGCTGGAAACCGCGCTGGAGGGCGCCTTGAACCTCATACAAGCGGCGCGGCCGGCGATGGCGCAGGCAGGCTTTGGACGGATTGTTACGATCGGTACCAATCTCTTCCAAAACCCCGTGGTGCCCTATCACGATTATACAGCCGCCAAGGCGGCATTGCTGTCGCTCACCCGCACGGCTGCCGCCGAACTCGGGCCACTGGGAATCACCGTCAACATGGTCTCCGGCGGCCTTCTGCGCACGACGGATGCAAGTGGCGCTACTCCGGAAGCTGTATTCGACATCATAGCCGCGAATACGCCGCTGCGCCGCGTCACCACGCCCCACGAGGTTGCCGATGCGGTTCTTTTCTTTGCAAGCCCCTGGGCACGGGCCGTTACCGGACAGAACCTGATCGTCGATGGCGGCCTGGTCTTCGGATAGTCGCTCCGCAACGAAAAAGGCGCTGCTCTCCAGAGCAGCGCCACCTTTTAAGTCCGCAGCACGCTAAAAGTCAGTTTGCTTAGGCCCAGCCCATGGTCAGTACGCCAAAAAGAATGACGGCGCCGAGCACGATTCGGTAGATGACGAAAGGCCAGGTCGAAAAGCGCTCCAGGAAGCGCATCAGCCCCCAGATGGTGATAAACGACGATATGCTGCCGACGATCAGGCCGACGAGCAGAACCGACCAGGCTTCCATCGGAATATGCGCCTTATGGAGCTCATACAGTTCCTTCAAGCCGGCGAGCGCAATGGCAGGCAAGCCGAGCAGGAAGGAGAATCGGGCGGCTTCCTCACGCTTCAATCCGAGGAAGAGCGCGCCGGTCAGCGTCGAACCAGAGCGAGAAACGCCGGGAACAAGCGCGCCGACCTGCGTGATGCCGACGAACAGAGCATCGATCAGCGTCATCTGCTCAATGTCTTTCCGATGGCGGCTGTAGAGTTCGGCGATCGCCAGCAACAAGCCCATGACCAGGCAGGCGATACCGATCACCCAAAGGCTGCGGAGAGAGGTGCCACAGGCATTCAGGGAGGATGACAGCAGCAGACCGGCGATCACGATCGGTACGGTCGCGATCACGATGGCGATCGCAAGCCGTATGGAGGGAGAACTCCAGTCCCTTTGCCTGATGGCATCGAGCGACCCAAATGTGACGTAACGAACGTCGCTCCAGAAATAGGAGACGATCGCGGCGAGTGCTGCTAGCTGCATCGTAGCCGAGAAGGCAGAACCGGGGTCCTGCCAGCCAAGCAAGGCCGGCACCAGGCGCATATGGGCAGTGGACGAAACCGGCAGCAGCTCGGTCAATCCCTGCACGATGCCCAGAATTGCAATCTTGGCATAGCCTAGGGCAACAAAGCCCGTATCCACGCCTTGCGTACAAACATCAGCCACGTTTTGATATCCTCAGTTGTTCATGGGGGCTTTGCACCGGAGTGGTGCGACGAACTAGCTGTGAAACTGGTTCCCGGTTTGAAATTGGCAACACCTAGTTAGGGCGTCGCCGATTTCGCATCGGGACAGGGCGAGGATATAGCCGCGCAGGCTGAACTCTATCTGAAATTGCCGGCTCGAATTTCGGGGTTTGGCGTATTTCTAGCCTTCATCATCCGGCAGCGCCTGCATGTAGCGGATCATGGTGTAGAAGCCTGCAAGGAGGATTAGGGCGCCTGCCGCATGATGCAGATTGTGCAGCAGCGCATGATGATGCCTGAGCAGAAGGCAGCTTAGATTGTAAAGTGTTACGGCCACTGCTGTCATCAGAGCGGCCAGGAAAAGCGCCATGTTTCGCTGAAAGAAATCAATCATCACGCACACCTCATTTGAATACCAATAGATTCCATAGGGATTTGGGAGGAATTACGACAGGGGGCATCCAGGCGCCGTGCCGGTGCGGGGGCGAGAACGGATGTTCATTTTGTGTAGAGCGCGCGCGATCTTTCCAGATGCTTGAGCATTGCCTGCTCGGCGCCATCTGCATCGTTTTCAGCCAGGCGCGCAAGGATTTCCTCATGTTCGACCAGGGTGAACTTTTCCTTGCCGGTCCAGATCAGCATGTCGGTGTGATAGGCTTTCAGCCATGCGAGCATCGCTTCGCTGACAGCCGCGAAGATCGGATTGCCAGAAATCTGAGCGATGCGCGTGTGGAACTGCATATCGGCAGAAATGAAGTCCTCCGCATGTCCGAGGGACGCGCGCTGCCGCTCGATGATCTCATTGAGATCGGCGACATCTTTCTTGCTCGCGCGCTGGGCCGCCTCGCGGGCCATGCCGCGCTCGAAGAAGATGCGGGCGCTTTTCAGCTGTTCGAGCGAATCGGAGGATTGCGACAACATGATCTTTGCGGTGAGGTCGACCTGCCGGAAGATCGACTTCGCCGTCAACTGAAGCACCTTGGCACGCTCGCCGTGGGAAATGTTGACCAGCCCCATATTGGCAAGTGCCTGCATGGCTTCGCGGATTGCCGGACGCCCCACACCGAAGCGTTCCATGAGAACACGCTCGGACGGCATCTCATCGCCAGGCTTGAGCTCTCCCGACGTGATCAACCGTTCCAATCGGTCGAATACTTCATCGGATAGCTTTCGACGTACAATTTGTTCGACTGGCTGGCTCATGGAATCCCGCTTTCCCAAAGCTTTTCCTCCCTTATGCATTTTTGGCCGCCATGGCGGAAGCCCATACGAGTCGCCTTATCTGCAACCGGACAAAAAAATCGTTGCAGAAGTTGGAATACTCATTATACCAGATCACCAGTTTGCGCCACGCGAAAAATCGTCGGCGAGAGGAGCATTCATCCACTCATGACCATCACCATCACCTACCGTATCGAAACGCCCGGCAGCATCGAGGCGATGGCTCGTAAGATCGCCAGCGATCAATCGACAGGCACCTTCGTCGCTGTGCCGGGCGAGACGGAAGAGCTCAAAGCGCGCGTGGCCGCCCGTGTCGTAGCGATCCGCCCCCTTGTCGACGCCGATCGCCCCACCTGGCCGGAGGTGGCCGAGGGCCATGGCCCGATCCATTGCGCCGATGTCGACATCGCCTTCCCGCTGGATGCCATCGGCACCGATCTTGCGGCGCTGATGACGATCGCGATCGGTGGCGTCTTCTCGATCAAGGGCATGACCGGCATCCGCATCGTCGATATGAAGCTGCCGGAGGCCTTCCGTGATGCGCATCCCGGCCCGCAATTCGGGGTTGCCGGCAGCTTGCGTCTCACCGGAGTCAGCGGTCGCCCGATCATCGGCACGATCGTCAAGCCTGCGCTCGGTCTTCGGCCAGAGGAAACGGCCGCGCTTGTCGGCGAGCTGATCGGCTCGGGCGTCGATTTCATCAAGGATGACGAGAAGCTGATGAGCCCGGCCTATTCGCCGCTCAAAGAGCGCGTCGAAGCCATCATGCCGCTGATCCTCGATCACGAGCAGAAGACGGGCAAGAAGGTCATGTATGCCTTCGGCATTTCGCATGCCGATCCCGATGAGATGATGCGCAACCACGATCTCGTGCTGAAGGCCGGCGGCAATTGCGCCGTCGTCAACATAAACTCTATCGGGTTCGGCGGCATGAGCTTCCTGCGCAAGCGCTCCAGCCTCGTCCTGCATGCGCATCGCAATGGTTGGGATGTGCTGACGCGCCATCCCGGCGCCGGCATGGATTTCAAGGTGTACCAGCAGTTCTGGCGCCTGCTCGGTGTCGACCAGTTCCAAATCAACGGCATCAGGGTCAAATATTGGGAACCGGACGATAGCTTCGTCGAATCCTTCAAGGCCATCAGTACGCCGCTCTTCGATCCCACAGACTGTCCGCTTCCTGTCGCCGGCTCCGGTCAATGGGGCGGCCAGGCGCCGGAAACCTACCAGCGCACCGGCCGGACAACGAACCTTCTCTATCTCTGCGGCGGCGGCATCGTCAGCCATCCCTTCGGACCGGCGGCCGGCGTTCGCGCCATCCAGCAGGCCTGGCAGGCAGCGGTTTCGGACATACCGCTTGCCGACTATGCGAGGGATCATCCGGAGCTTGCCGCCTCAATCGCAAAATTCAGTGACGGCAAGGACGCCTAACAGCAATGTCCAACCTTCTTCTCAGCTATTACGGCGACGATTTCACCGGCTCCACCGACGTCATGGAGGCGCTTGCCTCAAATGGCGTGCCGACGGCTCTCTTCCTCGGCATTCCAGGTGAAGCCATGCTGGAGCGGTTCAAGGATTGCCGCGCCATCGGCATTGCCGGCACCAGCCGCAGCGAAACGCCGCAATGGATGGATGAGCATCTGACGCCTGCAATCGAATGGCTAAAGAGCCTCGATGCCGCGATATGCCATTACAAGGTCTGCTCGACCTTCGATTCCAGTCCCGTCATCGGCAACATCGGCAAGGCGATCGAGATCGGCAAAGCGCTCTTTGCACAACCCGTCGTGCCCGTTGTGGTCGGAGCGCCGCAGCTGAAACGCTACACCGCTTTCGGCCACCTTTTCGCGGCCTACCAAGGCGAAGTCTTTCGCATCGACCGGCATCCGGTCATGAGCCGGCATCCCGTTACGCCAATGGATGAGGCCGATCTCACCTTGCATCTGAGCAGGCAGACGTCCCTCCCCGTCAGCCTCGCCGATCTCATCACGATCCAGGCAGCCGATGCCGATGCGCGGCTCGATGCTCTGGCGAGAGGCAAGGAGGGTGTCCTGCTGCTTGATGTCGACGGTCCGGAAACCCAGGCTGCCGCAGGACATCAGCTGTGGCGCCTTGCAGGCAAAGGCAATGCTTTTGTCGCAGGCTCGTCCGGTGTCGAATATGCCCTTCTCAATGCCTGGCGCAACGAAGGTTTGATCGGAGAAAAGCCGGAGTTTGCTCCTCCCGGCAAGGTCGACCGCCTCGCGGTCGTCTCCGGCAGCGTATCGCCGACGACCGAACGGCAAATCCGGCGTGCCACAGCCGGCGGTTTTGACGGCATCGATCTCGATCCCTTGGCTCTTCTCGGCGAAAATGGCGAGCAGGCGTTGGACGCCGCGGTCACCGCGGGCGTGGCCAGCCTCAAGGCCGGACGCAGCGTCATTCTTCATACGGCTCTCGGCCCATCCGCCGACCGCGGCGGCGATATCGATCGCATTCCCGGCGCCCGGCATCGTCTCGGCCAGGTTCTCGGCACGATCCTGCGACGTCTGATCGAGCAGGAAAACCTCGGCCGCGCCGTCATTGCCGGCGGTGACACGTCGAGCCACGCGCTTAGGGAATTGCGCGTCGAGGCCCTGACGACGCTCTTGCCATTGCCGCAGACACCGGGCTCGCCGCTTTGCACCGCGCATGGCAGCCACGCGTCCACCAACGGCCTGCAGATCGCGCTGAAAGGCGGGCAGGTCGGCACCGACGATTACTTCGCGCAGATCCGCGACGGGAGGGGATCATAGCTGCGGCATTATTCGGCATGATGTTGGCATACTCATTGACTCATCATACCACTTGCGATACCACACATTGAAAGTGAACGAGGTACTAAGATGACTGCAATTGCTCTTTTCGGCGCCGGCGGCAAAATGGGCTACCGGCTCGCCAAGAACCTGAAAGGCTCGCGCTTCGATGTGCGCCATGTCGAGGTCAGCGATGCCGGCAAGGCCCGCCTGAAGGATGACCTTTCCATCGATTGCGTCTCCGTCGATGCCGCACTGGACGGCGCAGACGTCGTGATCCTAGCAGTACCGGATACCGCGATCGACAAGGTTGCCGCCGGCATCGTCGATAAGCTGAAGCCCGACACGATGGTTGTCGCGCTCGACGCCGCCGCCCCCTTTGCAGGCCATCTGCCGCAGCGCGAGGACCTCACCTATTTCGTCACTCATCCCTGCCATCCGCCGATTTTCAACGACGAGACCGACATGCAGGCCAAGAAGGACCATTTCGGCGGCCTCTTTGCCAAGCAGCATATCGTTTCGGCACTGATGCAAGGTCCGGAAAGCGCCTATGCGCTCGGCGAGGAAATCGCCAAGGTCATCTGGGCGCCGGTCATGCGTTCGCACCGGGTCACCGTCGAGCAGATGGCGATGCTGGAGCCGGGCCTTTCAGAAACGGTCTGCGCCTCGCTGCTCGTCGTCATGCGTCAGGCTATGGATGAGTGCGTCGCCCGCGGCGTTCCGGCGGAAGCCGCCCGCGACTTCCTGCTCGGCCACATGAACGTGCTCGGCGCGGTCATCTTCAAGGAAGTCGACGGCGTGTTCTCCGACGCCTGCAACAAGGCGATCGAATTCGGCATTCCTGCCCTCATGCGCGACGACTGGAAGAAGGTTTTCGAGCCGCAGGAGATCGCAGAAAGCATCCGTCGCATCACCTGATCGACGTCCCCCGGGAGGGCAATGCCCTCCCCTTGCTGCCCTGCCGGGAACAGGGCCTGTTTCATAACTGGGAGGAGACCATGAAACTGACACGCAGACTGACACTTGCAGCCTTTACCGCCGCACTAGCGCTGGGCACGGCGATGCCGGCCTTCGCGGCCGACCTAATCGCCATCATCACGCCGGCCTTCGACAATCCATTCTTCAAGGCAGAGGCCGTCGGCGCCGAAGCCAAGGCGAAGGAGCTGGGCTACGACACGCTCGTCATGACACATGACGACGATGCCAATAAGCAATCGGAAGTCATCGACACAGCGATCGGCCGCGGCGCCAAAGCCATCATCCTCGACAATGCCGGTGCGGATGCGACGGTCGCCGCCTTGAAGAAGGCCAAGGATGCGGGCATCCCCTCCTTCCTCATCGATCGCGAAATCAACGTCACCGGCATCGCCGTCGCCCAGATCGTTTCCAATAATTACCAGGGCGCACAGCTCGGCGCCCAGGAATTCGTCAAGCTGATGGGCGAGAAAGGCAACTATGCCGAACTCGTCGGCCGCGAAGCCGATACCAATGCCGGTATCCGCTCGCAGGGTTATCACGACGTCATCGACGACTATCCCGACCTGAAGCTGGTCGCCAAGCAGTCGGCGAACTGGAGCCAGACCGAAGCCTATGCCAAGATGGAAACCATCCTGCAGGCAAATCCTGACATCAAGGGCGTGATCTCGGGCAACGACACTATGGCGATGGGCGCGATTGCAGCGCTGCAGGCTGCCGGCCGCAAGGATGTGATCGTCGTCGGCTTCGATGGCTCGAACGATGTGCGCGACTCCATCAAAGCGGGCGGCATCAAGGCGACGGTCATGCAGCCGGCTTACGCCCAGGCCCAGAAGGCGGTCGAACAGGCCGACGCCTATATCAAGAACAAGACGGCGCCGAAGGATGAGAAGCAATTGATGGATTGCGTCCTCATCAATGCCGACAACGCCGACAAGCTCGAAACCTTCGCACTGAAGAACTGATGGCGGACCACTAAGTGGGAGGGCGCGGAACCGCGCTCTCCCGATGTCTTTCCTGCGAGATCGAGGTGCATTGCATGTTGAGGACCAGAGGCGCGCTCGTGGCCCTTGTTTTGGCGGCGGCATTGCCCGGCTGCAAGATTATCAAAACGCCGACGCCCGAGGAGAAGGCGGCAGCGGCGGCAAAGAGTGCCTTCGACCCCGCAGCCAAGGTGGAGGCGATCTGGCAACCCCAGGCACTGCCCGCTATTGAGAAGCGCGCGGGTGACATTAAGACGGTGCTGCAAGCCATAGCCGCCAATCCGGACGATGCCGGCGCAAAATACGGAAACCCGCGAAAACAGGCTTCATCGCCGTGGACTTATGCCCTCAAACTGAGCGGCAAGATCGTGGCTGCCGACACAGCCTCTCGCGCCGGAACCCTCGACGTCGATGTGGATGGCGACGGCAAGGCGGACGCGAAGGTGCAGATCGGCCCTGCGATCCGCGGCACGGCGCTACGCGACGCTCTGGATTTCCTGGACTTCAACGAATTCAGGAACCAGATCGAGTGGGCTCAATTCGGCAAAGCCTTCAATGAGAAGGCAAACTCGTCCTTTCTGGCAGCTATGCCTCGCAACGAGCTGATTGGAAAGACGATCACCGTAACGGGCGCGTTTCCGCTGCCCCCATCCGGCCAGCTTCCCCTGATCACGCCTTCAGCCTTGACATTGGGGCAATGACCATGAGCAGAACCCCAAGCAACGACATCATCCTGCGCCTGGAGGACGTTTCCAAGGTCTATTCCGGCATCGTCGCCGTCAGGCACGCCAACCTCGAGCTGCACCGCGGCGCGGTCAATGTGCTCGTCGGCGAAAACGGTGCCGGCAAATCTACCCTGATGAAAATCATCGCCGGCGTCGAACGGCCGACTTCGGGCCGCATCCTGCTCGAGGGCGAGGAAGTCTCCTTCGGCAGCCCGGCTGACGCACAGGCCCGCGGAATCGGCATGATCTTCCAGGAGCTCAATCTCTTCGTCAACATGACGGTGGCCGAGAACATCTTCGCCACGCGCGAAATCACCCGCGGCATCTTTGGTATCGATCATAAGGCACAGATCGAAAGGGCCAACGCGTTTCTGGATCGGCTCGATGCCGGCATAGGCGCCGAAACCATGGTGGAGGATCTGCCGATCGGGCAGCAGCAGCTCGTCGAGATCGCCAAGGCCATATCGCTTGACGCCCGTATCCTCATCATGGACGAGCCGACATCGGCGCTATCAGCGGCAGAAGTCGACATTCTGTTCAAGGTCATTGCGGAACTGAAGGCACAAGGCGTCGCGATCGTCTATATCTCGCACCGGCTCGAAGAGCTGATGCGGATCGGCGACTACATCACCGTGCTGCGCGACGGGCAGATCACCGGTCAGGCGATGGTTCGTGATATCGATACGAAATGGATCGTCCGCTCGATGATCGGATCGGATGCCAAGGACTTCGCCAGGGACGGCGGCCATGCGATCGGCAAAGAAGCCTTCCGTGCCGAGGAGATCAGCCTGCCGCGGCGCACGGGCGGCCTTGCCGTCGATCATGTCTCGTTATCGGTGCGCGCCGGCGAAATCCTCGGCATCTACGGCCTGATGGGTGCCGGGCGTAGCGAATTCTTCGAATGTGTGATGGGCCGGCATATGCACTCGACCGGGCGGATCTACATCGATGGGGTCGAGGTTCGCGCCCGCGACACCACCCGGCGCATCCGGCAAGGCCTGGCATTGATCCCCGAGGACCGTCAGCGCGAGGGACTGGTGCAGGTCCTGTCCATCGCCAGCAATTTAACGCTTGCGAGCCTCAGCCGCTTCGCCCGGCTGTTTTTCCATATCGATCCGGGTGCCGAAAAGAACGCCATTCGCGAGATGATCCGCGATCTCTCGATCAAGGCGCCCAATCCAGATTTCGAGGTCACCTCCATGTCCGGCGGCAACCAGCAGAAGGTCGTCATCGGCAAAGCGCTGATGACCGATCCGAAGGTGCTTTTGATGGATGAGCCGAGCCGCGGCATCGATGTCGGCGCCAAGGCCGACGTCTTCCGCACCATGCGTAGGCTCGCCGGCAAGGGTCTGGCAATCTTGTTTTCAACATCGGACCTTGAAGAGGTCATGGCACTTTCGGACCGCATCGCAGTGCTCAGCAACGGCAAGCTCGTGACCGTTCTCGACCGAAGCGAAGCGACGGAAGAGGCCATCATCGCGGCATCCGCCAAGGGACATGGACATACAGGGAAACTCGCGTCATGACCGCAGACACGTCCTCCGCCTTTGCGACCAATCGCTCGAACGGCTCCGTTCTCTTGACGCTGATGAAGCTCAGGACCTTCATCGCGCTGTTTGCCGTCGTCATCTTCTTTGCGATCTTTGCACCGAACTTCACCTCGACCGCCAACATCATCCTGATGTCGAAGCATGTCGCGCTCAACGCCTTTCTCGCCATGGGCATGACCTTCGTGATCGTCACCGGCGGGATCGATCTATCGGTAGGCTCAATTGTCGGCCTCTGCGGCATGGTGGCAGGCGCTCTTATCCTCAACGGCGTCGAACTGCCGATCGGCTATACCGTTTACTTCAACATCTACGAGATCATTCTCATCACGCTGGCCGTCGGGCTACTGATCGGGCTCATCAACGGCCTGCTCATCACCAAGCTCAACGTCGCACCCTTCATCGCCACGCTCGGAACGCTCTATATCGCCCGCGGCCTCGCGCTCCTGTCGTCCGACGGGCAGACCTTTCCGAACCTGGTGGGCCGACCGGAATACGATACGACAGGCTTCGATGTCTTCGGCGCCGGCCGCATGCTTGGTCTGCCCGTTTCCATCTGGATCCTGATCATACTGGCGCTACTCGCCGCCTATGTCGCCCGCTCGACACCGATCGGCCGGCACATTTTCGCCGTCGGCGGAAACGAGCGCGCTGCGCGCATGTCAGGCATCCGCGTCGATGTGGTCAAGATTTTCGTCTATATGTTCTCGGGGCTCTGCGCTGCCATCGTCGGCATTGTCATATCGTCGGAGCTGATGGCGGCGCATCCGGCGACCGGCGAAAGCTTCGAGCTGAACGCGATCGCGGCAGCGGTGCTCGGCGGCACCTCTATGTCAGGCGGCCGCGGCACCATAGGCGGCACGATCATCGGCGCCTTCGTCATCGGCATCCTTTCGGATGGTCTCGTGATGATGGGCGTCTCATCCTTCTGGCAGATGGTCATCAAAGGATTGGTCATCATCATCGCTGTTGTCGTGGATCAGGCGCAGCGGCGCCTCCAGCAGCGCGTAACTCTCATGCAAATGGCAAAGGCAGGCTGAAATGGCAGAACTCAAGGGCGCATTGATCGGTTGCGGCTTCTTCGCGATCAATCAGATGCATGCGTGGCAAGACGTTGAAGGCGCCAGCATCGCCGCGATCTGCGACCGCGATCCGGAGCGGCTGAAACTCGTCGGCGACCAGTTCGGTATCGAACGCCGCTACACGGACGCAGCCACCCTGTTCGCCGATGGCGGCTTTGACTTCGTCGATATAGCAACGACGGTGCAAAGCCATCGCGCCCTGGTGGAGATGGCTGCCTCGCATAAGATCCCGGCGATCTGCCAGAAGCCTTTCGCAAAGACGTTGAGTGACGCCAAGGCAATGGTCGAGGCCTGTGCGCGAGCCGGCGTGCCGCTGATGGTGCATGAGAACTTCCGCTGGCAAACGCCCATTCAGGCGGTCAAGCGTGCCCTCCAGTCCGGCGCGATCGGCGAGCCCTTCTGGGGGCGCTTCTCCTTCCGCTCCGGCTATGATGTGTTTTCGGGGCAGCCCTATTTGGCCGAAGGCGAACGGTTCATCATCGAGGATCTCGGCATTCATACGCTCGACATCGCCCGCTTCATCCTCGGCGACGTTTCTTCACTGACGGCCCGCACCAAACGGGTCAATCCGAAGATCAAGGGCGAGGATGTCGCAACCATCCTGCTTGACCATGAAAACGGCGCGACGTCGATCGTCGATGTCAGCTATGCCTCCAAGCTTGCGACCGAGCCATTCCCTGAAACGCTGATCGAGCTCGACGGCACGAAGGGTAGCATTCGCCTCTCGCAGGGATATCGGCTTGAGGTCAGCGGTGCCGATGGCGTGACCCTATCGGATGCATCACCCCAGCTTCTGTCCTGGGCCTCGCGTCCCTGGCACAATATTCAGGAGAGCGTCCTGGCGATCCAGCAGCATTGGACGGACCGCCTTGCCAGTGGTGGCGAAACCTCCACGTCAGGCGCTGACAATCTCAAGACCCTGGCGCTTGTCGAAGCAGCCTATGAGAGTGCCGCCAACGGGAAATCCGTCGATATCGGAGCGATGCTGCAATGAAGAGCGAGATCGATCCGTTCCAGCTTTACGGCACGCGCGAGCTCGAAACGCCGCCGGTGCGACTGACAGCGGGCAGGCTTGAGGTCGATTTTAAGGACGGCAATCTCCGAGCCATTCGTTACGACGGCATCGAAGTCTTGCGAGCCGTTTCCTATCTGGTTCGCGATCGTGATTGGGGCACCTATGCGCCCGATATCGACGATCTGCGGATTAATCAGCAGCAGGATGGCTTTTTGGTCAGCTATGTTGCGCGTTGCAGAGGCCCTGAGAATACCGAACTTGCGATTGACGTGCGGATAACAGCTGAGGCCGATGAAGCCCTGACCTTCGAGGCAATAGCGCTCTCGACGACCGGCTTCGAAACCAACCGCTGCGGCTTCTGCATCCTGCATCCGATCGTCGGCGTCGCCGGCATGCCTGTATCGGTCGAGCATGTCGATGGCAGCCGCGAGAACACACATTTTCCCGATCTGATCGAACCCTGGCAGCCCTTCAAGGCCATGCGGGCGATTACACATAGCGTAACGTCGAACGTCACGGCCGAATGCCGCATGGAAGGCGACACATTCGAAATGGAAGACCAGCGCAACTGGTCGGATGCGTCCTACAAGACCTATGTTCGCCCGCTTGCCCTGCCCTGGCCCTATCGCATTCCGGCCGGCGAGCCAATACGGCAACGTATCGTTCTGACCATCGGGGATAAGCGGCGTTCTCCACCCTCTTTTTCCCATACGTCGGATGCCGCGATCACCCTAAGCGCGGGGACAAAATCCGGTACCATGCCATCGATCGGCCTTGTCGTTACGCCGGAGGAAGCGGATGCGACGCTGGCTGCGCGCGAGCGCTTAGATGAAATTGCCCCGCAGGAACTGCTGTTTCACTTCGATCCCGATGCCGGCCATGGCGCTGATGCGTTCAAACGCTTCGCAGCCGTTGCCGCGATTCATGCCGGCAGATCAACGCTGGAAATCGCATTGCCCTGTCACCAGCCAGCTCTTGTTGAAACACAGCAAATAGCAGGCTGGATGCGAGCGGCCGGCTTCAAGCCCGATGCAATCATGATCTCGCCTTCCGTGGACCGGCAATCGACGCCGCCGGGCAGCAAATGGCCCGAATGCCCGCCTCTTGAGGAAGTCTATGTCGCCGCGCACGCCACCTTTCCCGATGTGCGTATTGGCGGCGGCATGCTGAGCTATTTCACCGAACTCAATCGCAAGCGAGTGCCCGCCGACAGTCTCGATTTCATTACACATTGCACCAATCCCATCGTACATGCGGCCGACGATCTGAGCGTCATGCAGACGCTGGAAGCATTGCCCTTCATCACGCGTTCCATACGCGCCATCTACGGCGACAAGCCTTACCGTATCGGTCCCTCGACCATACCGATGCGACAGAATCCCTATGGCAGCCGGACCATGGACAACTCCCATGGCAGCCGCATCGCGATGGCCAACACCGATCCGCGGCACAATGCCCGCTTTGCTGAAGCCTTTGCGTTGGCCTACGCTGCCCGTGTTCTCGATGCCGAATTGGAATGCCTGACGCTTTCGGCATTGACAGGATCTTTCGGACTGATCGCCGGAGAGAACGAACCGTCGGCGGCACGCGCCAAACGACCGCTGTTCAACACGGTCGCGAAGCTGTCCCGCCTCGCCGGCAAGCAATGGCAAGAGTGCCTGTCATCCGATCCGAGCGCGATACTCAGCTTCATCACAGTGCAATCTGACGGATCGCGGTCGCTCCATCTGGTCAATGTCACACCCATCCCGCAACTGGTGAAGCTGGAGCCATTCCAGCTGAAGGAACAGACCGGAAGCAAGAGGCTCCTGCTTGATGCCTATGGCACCGTTTCGACGGCCTTGATGGATTGACCTTCAATCGCAGACGCGCAAGTTAGTCCCAACAATCACAATGATTTGGGAGTCTCGGCGTGAAGACGAAGAAATTGATCAACGAGGGTGCCGCCGCCGTCGATGAGATGCTGGCCGGCATCTTGGCGGCTCATCCACGCCATCTGCGCGCTGTCGAGGGATCGCCGCGCTCGATCGTGGCAAAGCATGGTCCACGGGCCGGCAAGGTCGGCCTGGTCATCGGCGGCGGATCCGGGCACGAGCCGACGTTTCTCGGTTTTGTCGGCAAGGGGCTGGCCGATGCCGCCGCCATCGGCAATGTCTTTGCCTCGCCGCCGCCCGATCCGATCATCGAATGTGCCAAGGCCGTCGACGGCGGCGCCGGCGTGCTGTTCATGTATGGTAATTATGCCGGCGATGTCATGAATTTCGACATGGCGGCGGAAATGCTTGCCATGGACGATATCGAGGTGCGTACAGTCCTGACGACGGACGACATCGCTTCTGCGCCGGTCAACCAGAAGGAGCGCCGTCGCGGGGTTGCCGGCAATGTCTTCATCTTCAAGGCCGCGGGTGCAGCCTGCGACCTGATGTACGGTTTCGACGACGTGGAACGGGTGGCGCGGTGGGCTAACGAACGCACCTATACGATGGGGGTGGCGCTCTCGCCCTGCTCTCTGCCACAAACCCGCAAGCCGAATTTCGAGATCGGCGCCGACGAAATGGAAATCGGCATGGGCATCCATGGCGAGCCCGGCGTCGCCCGCGGGCCGATGCGATCGGCGGACGAGGTGACGAGCGAACTCGTCGGCAAAATTCTCGATGAGATGAAGCCGGCGCGCGGCGACCGGGTCGCCGTGCTCGTCAATTCGCTAGGCTCGACGCCGCTGATGGAGCTCTACATCATGATGCGCAAGGTCAAGGCCATGCTCGACGATGCCGGCGTCGTCATTCACCTGTCGCTGGTCGGCAATTACTGCACGTCGCTCGAAATGACCGGCGCCTCGATCACCCTCATGCATCTCGATGACGAATTGCAGCGGCTCATCGATCACCCCTGCGATTGCGCCATGTTCCGCTCCGGCGAGGCGCTGTCATGACCATAATCGGAACAGAAGAGCTGAAATCGCTTTTCGTGCGGATCGCCGAAGCAATGGCCCGCGAGAAGGACCGTCTCTGCGAACTCGACGGCGTGATCGGCGACGCCGACCACGGCATCGCCATGGAGCTCGGCTTCGCTGCCGCAGCCAAGGCGGTTTCGGAGCTGGAATCATCGACATCCAACCCGACGCTGGTCTTCAACACGGCTGCAAAGTCCTTCCTCAATGCGGTGGGCGCCTCGTCCGGACCGCTCTATGCGACCGCCTTGATGCGCGCAGGCGCGGTCGCCAAGGGAAAGGCGTCATTGAGCGACGACGATATGGTCGAAATATTCGCAGCTTTTGCCAAGGGCATTCAGGATCGGGGCAAGGCGGAGGTCGGCGAAAAGACCATGGTGGATGCTTGGGCACCCGCTGCCGCAGCCTGCCGCGCGGCCATGGATCGAGGGCTTTCACTCGCCGATTGCTTGGCCGCCGCCCTTGAAGCGGGCGAAGCGGGCGCAGAAGCAACCAAGGATATGGTCGCGGCAAAAGGCCGGTCGTCGCGCCTGGGCGATCGAGCCTTGGGACATATGGACCCCGGCGCGGCGTCGGCCGTCGTCGTCATGGTCTGTTTTCACGATCACTTCATGTGATACCGCTGATAAGCTCATCATACCAGTTGACATGTTGACAACGATTTGTCAAAACCGCCCTCAGCTTTGCTCAGAGGAGGACGGGAGATGGCTGGCAACTTCAAATACGCGCGTTGGTTCGGCGCTGCTGCTATGGCAGCGGCGGCCTTTTCAGCAACCAATGTTGCCGCGGAAGACCTGACGCTGTGGACGCTAAACTTCGACAATGGCGCGGCAAACGGCGCGCTGAAGAAGATAGCGAAAGACTTCGAGGCCGCCAATCCCGGCACCCATGTCGAAATCGTCCAGCGCGGCGTCGATGAACACAAGACCGCCCTTCGCGTGGCCGCAGGCTCCAGCAAAGGCCCGGACATCTATTTCAGCTGGGCCGGCCTTGGCCTCGGCGGCGAATATGTGAAGGCTGGCCTCTCGCTGCCGCTCGACAAATACTACAGCCAGTACAAGTGGAACGACGAGCTGCTCCCGTCCGCCGCCGCTTTTGCCGATCTCTATCCAGGCGGCAAGCACGGTGTTCCCTTCACCTTCAAGGGCGAAGCGATCTACTACAACAAGAAGCTCTTCCAGAAGGCTGGTATCACCGGGGAGCCGAAAACCTATGAAGAGCTGCTTGCCGCAGCCGACAAGCTCAAGGCCGCCGGCATTCCGGCCTTCACCTTCGGCGGTTCAGTCAATTGGCACGTCATGCGCCTGATGGACGTGCTGCTCGAAACCAAGTGCGGCGCCGACAAGCATGACGCGCTGATGGCCATGAAGGCCGACTGGACCAAGGAGCCCTGCGCAACCGATGCTTTCACCGAATTCGCCAAGTGGACGAAGGATTATACGCTGAAGCCTTTCATGGGCATCAGCAACCAGCAATCCTATACGCTGTTCGTCGCCGGCCGTGCTGCGATGATGCTCGAAGGCGACTGGCTGGTCAGCCAGCTGAGCGGCAGCAAGGTCAATCTCGACGATTACGGCGTCGTGCCGTTCCCGACGAACACCAATCGCCTCTATGGCTTTGCCGAGTACAATTACATCAGCACCAAGAGCAAGAGCCCGGATCTTGCGGCAAAGTTCCTCGACTACTTCCTGTCGACGAAGGTGCAGCGGGATCTCGTCGGCCAGATCAGCTCGATCTCGGTCAACAAGAATGTCCAGTACACGGACCAGAAGCCGCTCGAGGCGAAGTGGCTTGAGATCTTCAAGACCTACAACAAGGTCTACATGAATGGTGACCAGGCCTTCCCGCTCGACGTCACCACCGAATATTTCCGGGTGATCAACGACGTCGCCTCCGGCAACATTCAGCCGGCCGATGCCGCCAAGCAGCTGCAGACCTTCATCGCCGGTCGCACCTGATCAATCGAGTGAGGCCGTCACTCCGGCTGCTAATCGCGGCGGACGGCCTCCCTCACCTTCATGCCCACGCGTCAGCTGCCGCCGGGAGCAATCAGAAATGTCATTCCGTAACCGAACACATGATCCCAGCGTCCAGGCAGCGATCCTGCTTGCGCCGGCCATGCTGATCTACGCGATTTTCGCGCTTTACCCGATGCTGAACGTGGTGGTGCTGAGCTTCCAGAAATGGAACGGCCTCGATCCGCAACGCCCCTTCGTCGGCCTGGCGAACTATCAATATATCTTCACGCAGGACCCCGTCTTCTGGGTTGCCTTCCGCAACACGGTGATCTGGACGATCATGTGCGTGATTTTTCCGCCCATGGTCGGGCTGCTGCTCGCGCTGAGCCTCAACCAGAAGCTCTTTGCCCGCAATACCTTCCGCGCCATCTTCTATCTGCCTGTCATTATCGCCCCGATCGCGGTCGCGACCATCTGGAAATGGATGTACGATCCCTTCTTCGGTCTCTTCACCGAAATCCTGACTTCCATGGGCCTGCAGGACTGGATCCAGGACTGGCTCGGCGACAAGGATATCGCGCTCTATTCCGTCTTCATTGCCTATCTCTGGCAATCCGTCGGCTTTTCCATGGTCCTGTTTCTCGCTGGCCTGCAGAACGTCTCGCAGACGCTAGTCGAAGCCGCCCGCATCGACGGCGCCGGGCGTTGGAACATCTTCCGCTACGTCACCCTGCCTGCATTGCGCACGACGCTGACGATTGTGCTTGTACTCTCGGTCATTTCGTCGCTGAAGGCCTTCGACATCGTCTATGGCCTGACGGGCGGCGGGCCGGCGCAATCGACGCAGATGCTGGCGCTCTGGGCCTTCACACAAGCCATGCAGATCTTCGATTTCGGCCGCGGTGCCGCGATCTCGGTCGTCCTGCTGCTCATCACCATCATCGTCGTCATTCCCTACCTGCGCTGGACGCAAAAGCATGAGGAGGCCGAACAATGACGGCAGCATCGGCCACATCCATGTCGGACGACTTCGAAACGATTGCACCGGCAAAGCGCAAGCGCGATCCTGTCCTGATCGGCCTGTGGATCGCACTGCTGGTCGTCGCTGCGATCTGGCTCGCGCCTTTCGTCTTCATCGTCTTCACCTCGCTGAAAACGCAGGCTGATGTGACGTCGACCGGCGCCTTCATGCCACCGCTTGAGCCCGCCTTCGAGAATTATTCGAGCGCCTGGGGCCGCGGCAATTTCGCCAGCGCCTTCCTGAACAGCACCATCATTACCGTGATTAAGGTCCCGCTCGGTCTCATCCTCTCGGCGATGGCGGCCTATGCGCTTGCCAAGATACGCCTGCGGTTCAGCAAGATCCTGCTGCTCCTTGTCGTCTTCGGCACGATGATCCCGTTTCAGGTCATGCTGGCGCCACTGTTCACGCTGGTCAATTCGCTGGGCTTAATCGATACCTATCCCGGCGTGATCCTGCCCTACATCGCCTTCGGCGTGCCCTATCAGGTCTTCATTCTGCACGGCTTCTTCAAAGGCATTCCAAAGGAATTGTCGGAAGCGGCCCTGATCGACGGTGCAAGCCATTTCACCATCTTTCGCCGGATATTCCTGCCCGTCTGCCTGCCGGTGCTCGCGGCGCTGCTGATCCTGGATTTCGTTTCGACGTGGAATGAGTTCGCCATGGCGCTCGTGCTGCTGCAGGATCAGCATATGTGGACGCTGCCGCTTGGGCTCATGTCCTTCCAGGGCCAGTTTTCCAATGATTACGGGCAGTTGAACGCGGCGATCGTCATGACCGTGCTGCCGGCCACCATCGTTTATCTGATCTTCCAGCGCTACTTCGTCTCCGGCCTCACCTCCGGTGCGGTCAAGGGCTGAGCGGTCGGACCATTCATCCATCTTCCGAGGAGAATATCATGTCCAACGCGTCCGTCGAAAAATGGGGAGTGTTCGAAGCGGCCTTCAACGGCCCTTCCGGTGGCAATCCCTATCTCGATGTGGCATTCGATGCCGTTTTCAGCCAGCACAGCCGCGAGGTCCGCGTGCCCGGCTTCTACGACGGCAACGGCGTCTATCGCGTTCGCTTCATGCCGGATAATGAGGGTGAATGGTCGTTCCGCACGCGCTCGAAGACATCGGAACTGGACAGCAAGACCGGCTCTTTCGTTGCCACCAAGCCGTCGGAAGGCAACCACGGCCCCGTGCACGTCCGCAACAAGTTCCATTTCGCCTATGCCGATGGCAAGCCTTTCCTCTCCTTCGGCACGACCTGCTATGCCTGGACGCACCAGCCGCTTGAGATGCAGGCCCAGACGCTCGAAACGCTGAAGAAATCACGCTTCAACAAGATCCGCATGGGCGTCTTCCCCAAGGACTACCCCTACAACGTCAACGAGCCGCTTTATGCCTGCTTTGAAAAGGGCGCGGACGGCAAGGAGGACTTCGATCGGCCGAACCCCGTTCTTTTTCGCCATTTCGAGAGCCAGGTCGCGGCCCTCTGCGATCTCGGCATCGAGGCCGATATCATCATGTTCCACCCCTACGATCGCTGGGGTTATGCCGATATGTCGGCTAAGCAGGATTTCCGCTACGTCGCTTATCTCGCGGCGCGCCTTTCTGCCTATCGCAATGTCTGGTGGGCGCTTGCCAACGAGTACGACTTCCTTCTCGACACCAAGCCGCTGCAGCAGTGGGACCGTTACTTCCACATTCTCGAAGAGAACGATCCCTATGGCCATCTGAAGTCGATCCACAACGGCGAGCCGACAATGAACTTCGATCATCGCAAGCCGTGGGTCACCCATACCTGCATCCAGAACTGGGATGTGAAGCGCACGCAGGAATGGCGCGATGCCTACGGCAAGCCTGTGGTCAACGACGAGCCGGAATATGAAGGCAACATCATCCAGTCCTGGGGCAACCTGACAGCACAGGAGCTGGTGCATCGCTTCTGGATCACGGTGACGCGGGGTGGCTATGCCGGCCACGGCGAAACCTATTCGCATCCGGAGGATCTCATCTGGTGGGCGAAGGGCGGCGAACTGCGCGGCGAGGCCTGGAAGCGCATCGGCTTCCTGCGCGATCTCCTGGAGCAGGATGTCGTCAACGGCTTCGAACCCATGTCCTCCTATGGCGAATGGCCGTGGACGCGCGTTTCCGGCGCGCGCGACGGTGATGTCAGCTACATCTATCTCGGCGAGCACCAGCCAGTCATCTGGTCCACCGGTCTGCCCAAGGATGGAACCGACTATGATGTCGACATCATCGACACATGGGAGATGACGATTACGCCTGCCAAGAAGGTGGAAGCGCCGGTCCCGCATCCGACGCGCCATGGCGCCATCGTGCGCGGCGGCAAGGCGGATGCGGCCTTCGGCGTGGAACTGCCGGGCAAGCCATACCAGGCGCTCCGCATCCGCAAGAAGCATTGATCGATCTTCAGGGAAAGAATCTCATGTCCGGATTGACCATCAAGAACGTCAGGAAGTCCTACGGCGCGGTAAACATCATCCACGGCGTCGATGTGGAAATCTCGGACGGCGAATTTGTCATTCTCGTCGGCCCGTCGGGCTGCGGCAAGTCAACATTGCTGCGCATGATCGCCGGGCTGGAAGACATCACCGGCGGTGAAATCTCGATCGGCGGCCGGATCGTCAACGACCTGCCGCCGAAAGATCGCGACATCGCCATGGTCTTCCAGAATTACGCACTCTATCCGCAGATGACGGTGGCGCAGAACATGGGCTTCGCGCTGCAGCTTGCCGGCGCAAAACGTGCCGAAATTGACGAGAAGGTCGGCGAGGCCGCCAAGATACTTGGCCTGCAACCATTATTGGATCGCAAGCCCGCCCAGCTTTCCGGCGGCCAGCGCCAGCGCGTCGCCATGGGCCGCGCCATCGTGCGCGATCCCAAGGTCTTCCTGTTCGACGAACCGCTTTCCAATCTCGACGCCAAGCTGCGCGTCAAGATGCGGGCCGAGATCAAAGCGCTGCATCAGCGCCTGAAGACGACGATCGTTTACGTGACCCACGATCAGATCGAAGCCATGACCATGGCCGACAAGATCGTGGTGCTACAGGGCGGGAAGGTCGAACAGGTCGGCTCGCCGCTCGAACTTTACGACCGGCCGAAAAATGTCTTCGTGGCCGGTTTCCTCGGTTCTCCAGCCATGAATTTTCTTGAAGGCAAGCTTACCGGCGGTGCATCGCCGGAATTGATATTGCCAACCGGCACACGCATCCAACTCGCCAGCGCTCCGGCTCAATCGGAGGGTCGGGAGGTCATTCTCGGCATACGTCCAGAAGATATCTCGTTTGCCACGGAGGCCGGCGTTAGCGCAACCGTGACCGTCGTCGAACCTACCGGCTCCGAAACGCATGTCGCGCTCGATCTTGAGGGCAAGGAATTAACCTGGGTGATGAGAGAGCGAGCCGAACTCGTGCCGGGCCAGACAATTCAGATCTCGCTCAAGACACCGAACCTGCATTTCTTCGACAAGGCCAGCCAGCAGCGATTATAGGAGACAGCAACCGCTGACTTAAATCACTCAGCCGCGCGCCTTTGCGTACCGTTCATAACGGAAAAAATGCGCTTGACGAAGGCGTTGCCGTCGAACTGCCGCGCAGCCCCCTCGGTCACATGATCAGGGCGCTCGAATATGAAAGTCTCGATATTGACGACCGGCAAGTTCAGCCGCCTCCGCACGTCTCCGATCATCGCGGTATGCGTCACCACAAGGTGACAACCGGTTGGATCGAACCACTCCTGAAGGCCGGCCGTCGGTATGGCTGCGACCGTCAATCCCTGTTGTGATAGAAGCGAACTGATGCGCGAGGCAATTTGTTGATTATCCAGACAGATCAGGACATCGGTCCGCGAAGGGGACGGCGCATGGGTAGCCAGCATCAAACACCTCTCGTTCACTCACATGCCCGAATATAACGATTCGGCCGGTAACAGGGTGTTATAACTTGTTACATTTTGTTTCAAAATTAAGGCGGCCCCGACAGTCTCATCGCGGCGCCAGAACTTCATTTATCACCCAAGGTATTTATTACATCGCATTGATATAAATAATATTCTTGGTAAAAATTCGAGCGCAGCCTGACCGTCCGCTCGGCTCACAGAAGCGAGCAATAGCGCAGCGCATCGTAAATTGCCGCGTGGATATTACGGCTCGCGATCGCGTCACCGATGCGGATCAAATCGAAGGTAGCGGCTTCGTTCTTGACGGGCAGCGGCGAGCGGCGGGCGATCAATGCCGGATAATCGACCGCGCCCAAGTTACGCGATAAGGGCTTCAGCTCCAGGTAAAGTTCATCATTCGCGACGGTACCGTGCTCGACGACCACCTGGGATACTCTGCGTTCCCATTGCGTCTCTTCCGAGAAATCCGATCCGAGGACAGCGACGAGCGCATTGCCATCGCGCCGCACCGATTTCAGCCTCGTATTGATTGTGACTCTTACATTTTTCTCGGCGAAGGTCTTGGCATAGGGCACATGGTTCATGCCGCCCATCTCGGGCGCGAAGAAGCGCTCCGGCGAGACCAGTTCCAGCTCGGCGCCGCCATTGGCGATGACTTCGGCCGCCGACATGCCCGGATGTCCGCCATTGTCGTCATAGAGCAGGACCTGACCCTCGGCCTTCACCGCGCCGGCCAAAATGTCCCAGGAGGAGGTCACAAGGCTGTCGCCGCTCTCCAGCTCTGGAGATTGCGCGATACCGCCCGTCGCCACGACGACGAGATCGGGCTCGAACGCCAGGACTTCATCAGCTCCCGCATAGACGTCGTAGTGGATCGTGACGCCCAACCGCTCCAGCTCCGCCAGCCGCCAATCGATGATGCCGATCATCTCCTTGCGGCGCGGGTTGCGCGTGAGCAGATTCACCTGTCCGCCAGCCTTGCTGCTCGCCTCCAGCACGTCGACCTTATGGCCGCGCTCAGCCAGCACACGCGCCGCTTCCAGGCCCGCAGGCCCGGCGCCGATGACGACAGCCTTGCGCAACGCCGCCGCGCGCTCGATCCGATGCGGCATCTCGGCCTCGCGGCCGGTTGCCGCATTATGAATACAGAGCGCCTCGCCACCCTCATAGATGCGGTCGAGACAGTAGGTTGCGCCGACGCAGGGGCGTATATTGGCCTCCTGGCCCGTCATGATCTTGCTGACGATATGCGGATCGGCGATATGCGCGCGCGTCATGCCGACCATATCGAGCTTGCCTTCCGCAATCGCGTGACGCGCGGTGGCGACATCGCCGATGCGGGCGGCATGGAAGACAGGGAATTTCGTCGCTGCCCTCACCTCGCCGGCAAAATCGAGATGCGGTGCCGATGCCATGCCCTGGATGGGAATGACATTGTTGAGAGCCGCGTCGCTATCGATATGGCCGCGAATGATATTGAGGAAATCGATATTGCCGGAGGCCACCAGCCGCCTGGCAATCTCGACGCCTTCCTCCCGCGAGAGCCCCTTTTCCCAGTCCTCGTCAGCCACCATGCGCATGCCGACGATGAAATCCGGGCCGACAGCCTTGCGGATGGCCTGCGTCACCATCACCGAGAAACGCATGCGGTTTTCAAGCGAGCCGCCGAATTCGTCCTCACGCCGGTTCGTTGCAGGTGACCAGAAGCCGTCGGTCAGATGGCCATAGGCTTCGATCTCGATACCGTCCAGGCCGGCGGCTTGCATGCGTTGCGCCGCCGCGGCAAAGTCCCCAATGATCCGCTCGATATCCCAATCCTCAGCCGTCTTCGGAAAGGCGCGATGCGCCGGCTCGCGGATCGGCGATGGCGCCAGCACCGGCAGCCAGTCGCCCTTGTTCCAGCCGGTGCGGCGGCCGAGGTGGGTCAGCTGGATCATGACAGCAGCCCCGAACTCGTGACAGTCGTCGGCAAGCTTCTTCAGCCAGGGCACGATTTCATCGCGATAGGCATGGAGATTGCCGAAGGCCGGCGGCGAATCGGCCGATACAATCGCCGAGCCCGCCGTCATCGTCAGCGCGATGCCGCCCTTTGCCTTCTCGCGATGATAGAGCCTGTAACGATCCGTCGGCATGCCGCCTTCCGAATAGGCCGGCTCATGCGCTGTCGACATGATGCGGTTCTTCAGTGTCAGGTGCTTGAGCTGATAGGGCTGGAGCAAGGGATCGTTGGAGGTCATGTCACTTTCATCGCTTTATGAAGTCGAGGCTGAAGCCGCTATCTTTGCTGAGACGAGAGGTTATGGCTATAGCCCATTGATAGGTGTGCGACGACGACGGCCATGCCGCAGATCGATCGCGGTATGCCAGACGATCGTCGCGAAGATGATCGCCCCGCCGACAAAAGTGGCAACCGGCGGCATCTCCGAGAAGAAGAGCCAGACCCAGAAAGGTGTCAGCACGATCTCCATCGAGCTGATAAGCGCAGCGTCGGCGGCAGGCATCTTTCTTGATCCGAACAGGAAAAGGACGAAAGCGAGCGCAAAATTCGTCGCCCCGAAAGCGGCGAGCAGAAGCCAGTTTTGAACGTCCACCGAGCTTGTCGAGGCAAACGGCACAAAGACCACGAAGGTCAAAAGCCCGCTGACGACGCTCGACGGCAGGATCGGGATACTCGGATCCATGCGCGGGATGACGATGATGAGGGCGAAGGTAACAGTCATGCCGAGCGCCAGCAGATCGCCGACACCTGTACCACCGCCGATCGACGAGGCAACGATAACAGCAACGCCGATAAGGCAGATACCGCCGGCGACCAATGTGCGCTTCGCGACCCGCTCCTTCAGCATAGTCCAGCTGAGGAAGGCGGCAATGAACGGTGCCGTCGCATAGATCATCGTCACGTTCGCAACTGTGGTCGTGTAGAGCGCGCCGATGAAGCAGGCTTGGCTGATGGTCTGGCAGGCCAGCATCGCCAGCCCGGCAGGATGAAAGATCGATGCCCATTGCCGCCTGGAAAACCCACCTTCGAGGAAAAAGCTGGGAATCAGCAGGAACAAGCCGCCGAACAGCGAACGCCAGGCGATCGCCGTCCATATGTCCGTAGTCAGCAGGCGCGCATAGATGCCGCTGCAGCTCCACGCAAGCATCGCTGTCGCCACAAGTATAACGCCCCTCTCATATTCGCTGGCAAAAGCGGAGCGGGCCGGGAACTGGAATGTCATGTATGGACTCGAGGAACGAAGGAACGCCCCCTGTGTGCGCCGATATTTGACATCAGGCAAACGAATAGTAGAGATAGTAGCTATCAGAAATATTTGTGACCCCAATGCGTGAACCCATTGAGAGCGACCTTCTGCGGACCTTCCTCGTCATCAGCGAGACGTCCAATTTTTCCACAGCCGCTCAAAGGATCGGCCGCACGCAATCGGCCGTCAGCGCCCAGATCAAGCGGCTTGAGGATACGATCGGCGAAACGCTCTTCGAAAGAAGTGCCCGGGGGGCCGTTCTCACCCGGGCAGGCACCCAATTGCTTCCCTACGCGCAGCGCGTGATCGAGCTTCTGAACGAGGCGGCGGCGAATATCCGCACCAAACCGCTCGACGGGCCGGTCCGGATCGGGATTCCGGAGGAATATAGCCAGACCATTCTTCCTGCCGCCTTGGCCGCTTTCGCAATCAGGCATCCAGCCGTCGAAGTAACCGTCTCCTGCGATTACACGGCACATAACCTGGCCGCGCTGGAAAAGGATGAGCTGGATCTGGCCGTCGTCTTCGACTGGAACAACCAGAGCAAAGGCGAAGTTCTCTGTGTCGACCCAACGGTCTGGGTGACGTCGCTGGTGCACCGTGTGCATGAGGCGACCCCAATGCCAATCGCTGTTTATCGGGATTCGACATGGTGTCGCGATTTCGCTCTGAAATCATTGGAGCAAATCGGGCGGCGTTATCGTATCGCCTTCATCGCCGATACGAGCTCGGGCTTGAAGAACGCCGTCTCCGCGGGGCTAGCCGTGACCACGCTATCGCGCAGCAACATTCCGAACGGTTGCCGCGAACTGACGAGTGACGACGGTTTCCCGCCTGTGGATTCATCGCGCGTCGTGCTTCGCCGCAACCCCTATCATTCGAGTGAGGCGATCCGGGAACTGGCCGAAATGGTGCGCGAGGCATTTCGCCCTATGTCGGCTCTGCTGCAGTCGTGACGCGCCGGCGCAGCCTTCGGCGCGTGCCGGATGGGCTTTCGGAAAAGCTGGCACGATAGCTACGCGAAAAGGCCGATGCCGAATTGAAACCTGTCATGGCTGCAATCTCGGCGAAGGAGGCTTTCGTCTCGATGACCTTGCGCCGCGCTGCATTGAGCCTCAACGCCAGATAATGCACATGCGGCGGCGCGCCGATGCTCTCCTGAAAAAGCGCCTGAAGATGGCGTGCACTGACACCAACACGGCGGGCGAGACGCGTGAGCACCAGCGGTTGCTCGATATGGTCCTCCATCAGGCGGATTGCCTGCGCCACGCGCGGATCGCGCATGCGCAGGCCGGCCGTCGATGGCGAAAGTTCTGCTACACTCTGCGTGCTCGCCGGCTCATAAATGAACAGGCGGCTGACCTCGAGCGCCAACGAATAGCCTTGCCGTCGCCGGATAATCTCCAGCATGAGATCGACAGTCGGCAGGGAGCCTGCCGTGGTGATCCGCTTGCCGTCGATGACGAAGCGGTCCTTGACCGCGCGCACCTGCGGATAGGCGAGCGCGAAATCGTCGTAATCCTCCCAGTGGACGGCAGCGGAGACATTATCGAGCAGGCTCGCCTCGGCAAGCAGCCACGTCCCGGACTCGATGCCGGCAACCATCGAGCGATGGCGTGCGGTCTGCGACAATTGCATTTTCAGCGCCTGCGTGGCGTTGCGCCGCCAATTGTAACTGGCGAGCACAAAAAGTGGCGTCGCATCCGATGTCGGCCGAAAGCTTGCGCAAGCTGGCACCGGGATAAGGCTCGTCGTCTCAGCGGGAGAGCCATCCGGCGTGAAAAGCCGCCAGCGATAAAGCTCGGCTCCGGAAATGCGATTGGCCCCGCGCAGAGGTTCGATCACCGACGCGATCAAAATCAGGTTCGTCTCCGGAAGGATCAGGAGGTCAATGTCGAGTGTCTCATTGGCCGCTGTCAGCATCCCGCATTCCTCTACGTGTTCCGAAACTGTATCGAATGCTTCCGATAATGCAAAGCATGAATGCGTCTCATGGCTCGTAATGTCCTCAATACGAGGGAGAACAAAAATGCCTCTTGCGATGAACCGCGATGTCTTCATCACCTGTGCTGTCACCGGCGCCGGCGACACGGTTACCAAATCCAGCCATGTTCCGATCACTCCCAAGCAGATCGCGGACTCCGCGATCGACGCCGCCAAGGCTGGGGCGGCAGTGGTTCACTGCCATGTCCGCGATCCGGAAACGGGCGCTGCCAGCCGCCGCAACGAACTTTATAGGGAAGTCACGGACCGCATCCGTTCCGCCGATGTCGATGTCGTGCTGAACCTGACCGCCGGCATGGGCGGCGACCTGATTTTCGGCGATGTCGAAAGTCCCCTGCCCCTGAATGCCAAGGGCACCGATATGGCCGGCGCCACCGAGCGCGTCAGCCACGTGGCCGAATGCCTGCCTGAAATCTGCACGCTCGATTGCGGCACGATGAACTTCAATCTTGGCGACTACGTCATGACCAACACGCCCTCGATGCTGCGGGCCATGGCGAAGAAGATGACCGATCTCGGCGTGCGCCCGGAGATCGAGGCCTTCGATACCGGTCATCTCTGGTTCGCCAAGCAGCTTGCCGAGGAGGGCTTGATCGAGGATCCGGTCCTCATCCAGCTCTGCATGGGCATCCCTTGGGGGGCGCCCGATGACCTCAACACCTTTATGGCGATGGTCAATAACGTTCCCAAAAGCTGGACCTTCTCGGCCTTTTCCATTGGTCGCAACGCCATGGCCTATCCGGCAGCGGCGATCCTTGCCGGCGGCAATGTCCGCGTCGGCCTCGAAGACAATCTCTACGCCGGCAAGGGCATGCTCGCGACCAACGCGCAGCTCGTCGAAAAGGCGGTGCAGGTGGTCGAAGGCATGGGTGCGCGCATCATCGGCCCTGAAGATGTCCGCAAGAAGCTGAAACTGACGAAGCGCTGAGGCCACGATGACCAAGATCAACAAGGCGGCCTGTATCGGCGGCGGCGTGATAGGCGGCGGATGGATCGCCCGCTTCCTGCTGGCAGGCATCGATGTGGATGTCTACGACCCGCATCCTGAGGCAACCCGCATCGTCGGCGAAGTTCTTGATAACGCCGAAAAGGCCTATGCGATGCTGACCGGTGCCCCGCTTCCGCCGCGCGGCAAGCTTGCGTTTAAGGAGACGCTGGAAGCAGCTGTCGAGGGCGCCGACTGGATCCAGGAAAGCGTGCCCGAGCGGCTGGATCTCAAGCGCAACGTGCTGAGGCAGATCGATGCGGCCGCAAAGCCCGATGCGCTGATCGGCTCATCCACTTCGGGGCTGCTACCGACCGACCTGCAACGCGACATGCGTCATCCTGAGCGCCTGTTCGTCGCTCACCCCTATAATCCCGTCTATCTGCTGCCTCTCGTCGAAATCGTCGGTGGCGAAAAGACCAGTGCAGCGACGATCAAGGCGGCGATGGACCGCCTGCCGCCCATCGGCATGAGGGGTGTGCATATCGCCAAGGAGATCGAGGCTTTCGTCGGCGACCGACTGCTGGAAGCGCTCTGGCGCGAGGCCTTGTGGCTGATCAAGGACGATATCTGCACCGTCGAGACCTTGGACGATGTGATTCGCTATTCCTTCGGTCTGCGCTGGGCGCAGATGGGCCTGTTCCAGACCTATCGCATCGCCGGCGGCGAGGCGGGCATGCGGCATTTCCTCGCGCAGTTCGGCCCTGCCCTGCAGTGGAATTGGACGAAGCTCATGGACGTCGTCGATCTCGACGACGCACTTGTCGAAAAGATCGGTCAGCAGTCGGACGACCAGGCCGATGGCCTATCGATCCGCGAACTCGAGCGCATCCGCGACGAGAACCTGGTCGGCATTCTCCAGAGCCTGAAAGGCGGCCATGGCGGCAAGGGCTGGGGCGCAGGCAAGTTGCTGAAGGATTTCGAACAGCAGCTTTGGGCCGCAGGTGGCGGAGCGAAGCAGGGGCTGGACATTACCAAGCCGCTGCGCCTGATCGATACCAAGGTCAGCCCGGCCTGGGTCGACTATAACGGCCATATGACCGAGCATCGCTACCTGCAGGTGTTCGGCGATACGTCGGATGCACTTTTGCGCCTGATCGGTGTCGATCTCGATTATGTTGAGCGCGGCCATAGCTACTACACGGTAGAGACTCATATCCGCCATCTCGGCGAGGCCAAGCTCGGACAGGCCATCCATTCGACGGCGCAGATCCTCGCATCCGACGAAAAGCGGCTGCATGTGTTCCACGCGCTGCACGACAGCGCCAGCGGCGAAATAATCGCTACGGCGGAACAAATGCTGCTGCATGTCGACGCGAAAGCAAGCAAAGCCGTTGCCGCACCGGAGGAGGTGCTTGCGAAGCTGAGGCCGATTTCTGCCGCGCATGCAGCCTTGGCCATGCCGGAGGGAGCCGGCCGTCATGTGGGACAAAAACGCTAGGAGGAAGCAATCGTGAA
The DNA here is from genome assembly GCF_009176305.1 of Martinezella dioscoreae. Classification (GTDB taxonomy): domain Bacteria; phylum Pseudomonadota; class Alphaproteobacteria; order Rhizobiales; family Rhizobiaceae; genus Rhizobium; species Rhizobium dioscoreae. The sequence goes on from NZ_BLAJ01000013.1 coordinate 56,143, forward strand.
TTTCGGGCTCAGCGAAGAACAGGAGATGATCGTCAAGACGGTCAGGGACTTCGTCGAGACGGAGATCTATCCACACGAAAACGAGGTCGAGCGCACCGGCTTCGTGCCGCCCGATCTTGGGCTGGAAATCAAGCGCAAATGCATCGAGCTGGGCTTCTATGCCTGCAATTTCCCGGAGGAGGTCGGAGGCGCCGGGCTCGATCACGTCACCTTCACGCTCGTTGAACGTGAGCTCGGCCGCGGCTCAATGGGACTTACGGTCTTCTTCGGACGCCCATCCGGCATCCTGATGGCCTGCGAGGGCGAGCAGCGCGAGCGTTACCTCTTGCCGGCGGTGCGCGGGGAAAGGGTCGATGCACTCGCGATCACCGAACCGGACGCCGGCTCCGACATGCGCGGCATGAAATGCGCGGCAAGGCAGGATGGTGACGATTTCGTGCTCAACGGCACGAAGCATTTCATCTCGCATGCCGATGTCGCCGATTTCGTCATCGTTTTTGCTGCCACCGGCGAGGAGGATACCCATCGAGGCGTCAAGAAGAAGATTACGGCCTTCCTGGTCGATCGCGGCACGCCGGGCTTCGAGATCGTCAAAGGCTATGACTCGGTCTCCCATCGCGGCTATCACAACTGCATCCTGAATTTCACCGATTGCCGCCTGCCGAAGTCTCAGGTGCTCGGGGAAGTGCATCGCGGCTTCGATCTCGCCAACCAGTGGCTCTACGGAACCCGCCTGACGGTTGCCGCCACCTGCGTCGGCCGGGCGCGCCGTGTCTTCGATCTGGCCCTGCCCTATGCGGCCGAGCGCAAGCAATTCGGCAAGCCGATCGGCGCCAATCAGGGCGTGTCGTTCAAGCTCGCCGACATGATCACCGAGATCGACGCAGCCGATCTGCTCACGCTGTCGGCCGCCTGGAAGCTCGATGCTGGCATCCCGGCCAACCGCGAGATTGCCTCGGCCAAGCTCTATGCGTCGGAAATGCTTGCCCACGTCACCGACGAGGCAATCCAGATCTTTGGCGGCATGGGATTGATGGACGATCTGCCGCTTGCCCGCTTCTGGCGCGACGCCCGCGTCGAGCGTATCTGGGACGGGACTTCGGAAATCCAGCGGCACATTATCAGCCGCGACCTGCTTCGGCCGTTCGGAGCATGAGCCCATGACCCAGCGTTCGCTCGACCGCCTGATCCGACCCAAAACGATCGCCGTCTTCGGCGGCAGAGAGGCACGGCGCGTCATCGAGCAATGCGACCGCATGGGATTTGCCGGCGAGATATGGCCGGTGCATCCGACACAGGAAAGCGTGCTTGGCCGCCGCTGCTATCGCTCGGTCGCCGACCTGCCTGACGCGCCGGACGCCGCCTTCGTTGGCGTTAACAGGGCGCTTACCGTCGATATCGTGAGGGAGCTCTCCTCCAGAGGCGCCGGCGGCGCCGTCTGCTATGCCTCAGGCTTCAGCGAGGCGGTTGCGGAACTGGCAGACGGGGCGGATCTGCAGCGCGCGCTCGTTGAAGCTGCCGGCACCATGCCCATCGTCGGGCCGAACTGCTACGGCATGATCAACGGGTTGGACGGCGCCCTGCTCTGGCCCGATCAGCATGGCATTGTCAGAACCGAGCGCGGCGTGGCGATCCTCACCCAGTCCTCCAATATCGCCATCAATCTCAGCATGCAGAGGCGCGGCCTGCCCATCAGCTATCTGATGACGGCGGGCAACCAGGCGCAGACAGGCCTGTCGGACCTTGCCGGGGCCGTCCTTGAAGACCCGCGTGTCACGGCCGTCGGCCTGCATATCGAAGGCTTCGGCGATATAAGGGCGCTGGAAGGGCTCGCCATGCGCGCCAGAGAGCTGAAGAAGCCCATTGTCGCACTAAAAGTCGGCAAATCCGAACAGGCTCAACGCGCCACCGTTTCGCACACCGCCTCACTTGTTGGCAGCGATGCAGTGGCCGACGCCGTTCTCGACCGCCTCGGCATCGGCCGCGTTTCGACGCTGCCGGAGCTGATCGAGACGTTGAAACTCCTGCATGTCGCCGGCCCGCTCGAGAGCAACGCGATCTCGTCGATGAGCTGTTCGGGAGGCGAGGCGTCGCTGATGGCGGATGCTGCCGTTGGCCGCAACGTCGAATTCCGTGCCCTGAAACCCGAACAGCTACCCGCCTTGCGCGCGAGCCTCGGCCAGATGGTGACGCTTTCCAATCCGCTCGACTATCACACCTTCGTCTGGGGCGATCTGGGCCAGCAGACAGAGGCTTTCAGCGCCATGTTCGCGGGCGACTATGCCCTCAATATGCTCGTGCTTGACTTCCCGCGCGAGGATCGCTGCGATGGCGCGGACTGGATGATTACAGTTGCGGCGGTTGCCGCGGCCGCGAAGCGGACGGGTGCCCGCGCCGGCATTCTGGCGACCTTGCCCGAAAACATGCCGGAGGCGATCGCACAGCGGCTGATCGAAAGCGGCATCGTGCCGCTCTGCGGCATCAGTGAGGCGTTAGTGGCGGCGGATATCGCCGGCGGCATTGCCAAGGCCTGGAATAGGCCACAGTCATTGCCGCTCCTTAACGCCTCCATTGCCGAAGGCGAGGTCGAGACCCTAAGCGAAGCCGCCGCCAAGGCAGAGCTTGCCGCTGCGGGCCTCACCGTCCCACTAGGCAGGACCGCCGCCACGGCGAGCGAAGCGGCCGATTGGGCGGAACAACTCGGTTTTCCGGTGGCGCTCAAGGCGCTCGGCGTCGAGCACAAGTCTGATGTCGGCGCGGTTAAGCTCAACCTATGGGATAGGAATGCCGTCAGAGACGCAGCGGAAGGCATGGCCGGTCTCTCACACGGATTCCTTGTCGAGCGGATGATCGATCGCCCTATCGCGGAGCTGATCGTTGGCGCGGTCCGCGATCCGGTCGTCGGCCTGACACTAACCGTTGGCGCGGGCGGAGTTCTCGTGGAATTGCTTGAGGATTCCGTCGTTTTGCCACTCCCCATAACAAAAGCCGAGGTTCTCGAGCGGATTTCACGCCTGAAGGTCCGGAAACTGATTGAAGGCTATCGCGGCAACGCAGGCAGCAGCCTTGAAATCGTTGCTGACGCCGTCCTATCAGCGGCAGAATATGTCGTAACGAACGCCGCACATCTTGAAGAACTAGACATTAATCCATTGATGGTTCTAGCAGAATCTCGGGGCGCCATTGCGGCGGATGCCCTCATCCGGCGAAGGAGGTAGCGGAAGTTGCAAGACCCCATTCGAACCCGCTCCGAAGACGGCATTCTTGAGGTCATCATCGACCGGCCCAAGGCGAACTCCATCGACCTGGCGACCAGCCGCAAGATGGGCTTGATCTTTCGCGACTTCCGCGACAACCCGGATCTGCGCGTCGCCATCGTGACCGGCGCCGGCGAGAAATTCTTTTCCGCGGGCTGGGATTTGAAAGCGGCCGCCGCCGGCGATGCCGTCGACGGGGATTATGGCGTCGGCGGCTTCGGTGGCCTCCAGGAGCTGCGTGATCTCAACAAGCCGATCATCTGCGCCGTCAACGGCATCTGTTGCGGCGGCGGGCTGGAAATCGCGCTGTCGACCGATCTGATCATCGCCGCCTCGCACGCGACCTTCGCTTTGCCGGAAATTCGCTCTGGCACCGTCGCCGATGCGGCATCGATCAAGCTTCCGAAGCGCATCCCCTATCATATCGCCATGGACATGCTGCTGACCGGCCGGTGGCTCAATGTCGAAGAGGCGCACCGCTGGGGCTTCGTCAACGAGATCGTCATGGCCGACAAGCTGATGGACAGGGCCTGGGAGCTCGCCCGCCTGCTCGCAAGCGGTCCGCCGCTCGTCTACGCAGCGATCAAGGAAATCGTTCGTGAAGCGGAGGGTTCGACGTTTCAGACTGCCATGAACAAGATCACCAAACGGCAGTTTGCAACGGTCGACATCCTCTATTCGAGCGAAGATCAATTGGAAGGCGCACGGGCTTTCGCAGAGAAGCGAGCCCCCATCTGGAAAGGAAGGTAGGAGGCGGCAGCAACCGCTGAATTTCCCGCATGCTCGCGGGGCAACAGGCTTCAGGCGGAAGAGGAACCGTGACCTGAAGTGGCTTGCTCGGGAGCTTTGTCAACACGGCAAGAAGAAGGAACAGGGGAATGAACGATTATACGAAATATCTGACCAGCCGCGTTACCGCCGGCGGGCTTAGCCGCCGCGAATTCATGGGACGCGCAATGGCCGCGGGCGTGACTTTGACGCTCGCCGACAAGCTCTTTACCGAAAGTGCAATGGCAGCCGAACCGAAGCGCGGCGGCCATCTGAAGCTTGGCCTTGAAGGCGGTGCTGCAACCGATTCCAAGGATCCGGCAAAATTCCTGTCACAGGTCATGTTCTGCATCGGCCGCTGCTGGGGCGACATGCTGGTGGAATCTCACCCGCTGACAGGCGCCGCCGTTCCCTCGCTCGCTGAATCCTGGGAGCCGTCGAAGGATGCCGCCACCTGGACCTTCAAGATCCGCAAGGGCGTGAAATTCCACAACGGCAAGGACCTGACGATCGACGACGTCGTCGCCACGCTCAAGCGCCATACGGATGCGAAATCGGAATCCGGCGCGCTGGGCGTCATGAAGTCGATCAAGGAGATCAAGGCCGATGGCGACAATCTCATCCTGACGCTGACCGAAGGCAACGCCGACATGCCGTTGCTTCTGACCGACTATCACCTCGTTATCCAGCCGAATGGCGGTTATGACGATCCCCTCGCCTCGATCGGCACCGGCCCTTACAAGCAGGTCAGCTTCGAGCCCGGCGTACGCGCCACCTTCGAGCGCAACAAGGACGACTGGCGTACCGACCGCGGCTTCGTCGACAGTGTCGAAATCATCTGCATGAACGATGCGACGGCTCGCATCGCCGCGCTCTCATCCGGCCAAGTCCATTACATCAACCGTGTCGATCCGAAGACCGTGGATCTTCTCAAGCGTGCGCCGAACGTCGAAATCCTGGCCACCGCCGGCCGCGGCCATTACGTCTTCATCATGCATTGCGACAAGGCGCCCTTCGACAACAACGACCTGCGCCTGGCACTGAAATACGCCATGGACCGCGAGACGATGGTCAAGAAGATTCTTGGCGGCTACGGCAAGGTCGGCAACGACTTCCCGATCAACGGCACCTATGCGCTCTTCCCCGAAGGCATCGAGCAGCGCAAATATGATCCCGACAAGGCCGCCTTCCACTACAAAAAGTCTGGCCATAGCGGTTCGGTCTTGCTGCGCACCTCCGAAGTCGCCTTCCCCGGCGCCGTCGATGCCGCAGTTCTCTATCAGGAAAGCTGCAAGAAGGCGGGGATCAATATCGAGGTCAAGCGCGAGCCGGGCGACGGATACTGGACGAACGTCTGGAACGTCCAGCCCTTTTCCACCTCCTACTGGGGCGGGCGGCCGACGCAGGACCAGATGTATTCCACCGCCTATCTCTCGACGGCGGACTGGAACGACACGCGCTTCAAGCGCCCCGACTTCGACAAACTCCTGCTTCAGGCCCGCTCCGAACTGGACGAAGCCAAGCGCAAGGAGCTCTATCGCGCCATGGCAATGATGGTGCGCGACGAAGGCGGCGTCATCCTGCCGATGTTCAACGATTTCGTGAATGCCTCCACCAAGCAGGTGAAGGGCTATGTCCACGATATCGGCAATGACATGTCGAACGGCTATGTCGCGACCCGCGTCTGGCTGGACGCTTGATGCCTGAAGCGGGCGAGAACGCCCTGATCTCCAACGCAGCCGGGACCGCGAAAGCCTTTCGCGGTCCTCCCGACGTTTCAGGCAATTTCAGGAAAATGCGCAGCTGTTTTCCATTCGGAATTGCGTAAAACAACAAGAGAGAGCGGCACAGCGATTCCTGTAAAACATGGAACCGCTCTCAGTGCGAGGCATCGGCCATGTCCAATTCACCTCCCGGCACCGTTCTGCCCGGGCTGAGGTTCAAGCAGCGTTTTCCGCTGCTATCCCTCATTATCGAGCGTTGCGTGCTCAGCATCATTTTGCTGTTTGCCGTCTCGGTCCTTATCTTCGGCGGGCTCGAGGCCCTGCCCGGCGATTTTGCAACCACTTATCTCGGCCAGTCGGCAACGCCGCAGGCGGTCGCGAATATCCGCGAGGAGCTTGGCCTCAATCGGCCCGTCGTCACCCGCTATGTCGAATGGCTCGGCAATGCCGTCAAGGGCGATTTCGGCACCTCCTGGGCCAGCAAGAATTCGGTTGGCGAGCAAATAGGCAAGCGGCTCGGCAATTCGCTGTTTCTAGCCGGCTTTGCGGCGTTGATTTCGGTGCCGCTGGCGGTTTGCCTAGGCATGCTCGCCGTCCATTTCAGGAACCGAATGCCTGATAAGATCATCAATGTCATCTCGCTGGCGGCAATCTCTCTGCCGGAATTCTTCATCGGCTATCTCCTCATCATGTTCTTCTCGGTCAAATTCGGTATCGCGACTTTTCCGGCCACAGTTTTCGACGGCATGGGCTTCGTCGATCGGCTGAAGGCAATCGCGCTTCCGACCGCAACTCTGGTCCTTGTCGTACTCGCTCACATGATGCGCATGACGCGGGCGGCCATTCTCTCCGTCATGTCTTCGGCCTATATGGAAACGGCGGAATTGAAGGGGCTCTCCGCCTTCCGCGCCATCGTCAAGCACGCCGCCCCCAATGCGCTGGCACCGATCATCAATGTGATCGCGCTGAACCTCGCCTATCTCATCGTCGGCGTCGTCGTCGTCGAAGTTGTCTTCGTCTATCCGGGCATGGGCCAGTACATGGTCGATGCGGTGACGGTGCGGGATATGCCTGTCGTCCAGGCCTGCGGCCTGATCTTCGCCGCCGTCTACATCTTCCTCAACATGACGGCCGATATTCTCGCCATCATCGCCAACCCCCGTCTGAGGCATCCGCGATGAGATTGAGAGACATTCCCATCACCGCCTGGGTCGGCATGACAGGTATTCTGATCGCCTTTATCTGCGCGATCTTCGCGCCCTGGATCGCCCCTTTCGGCGAGACGGAAGTCGTCGGCAACGTCTGGCAGCCGGCCGATGCGCAATATTTTTTCGGTCTCGACAATCTCGGCCGCGATATCCTCTCGCGTCTGATCTATGGCACCCGCACGACGCTCTTCGTCGCACTGGCGGCAACGATCATCTCCTTCTCGCTCGGCATCATCCTCAGCTTTACCGCCGCCGTCTCGCGCGGATGGATCGACACGATCTTTTCGCGCTTTAACGACTTGATGATGTCGATCCCGACGCTGATCTTCGCGCTCGTGGTGCTCGCCGTCCTGCCGCAGAACCTGATCGTGCTGATCCTCGTCATGGCCATCCTCGATTCCACCCGCGTCTATCGTCTCGGCCGCGCCGTGGCGCTCGATGTCGCAGTCATGGAATTCGTCGAAGCCGCTAAGCTGCGCGGCGAAGGCAAGATCTGGATCATCTTCCGCGAGATCCTACCGAATACGCTGTCGCCGCTGCTAGCGGAATTCGGACTGCGCTTTGCCTTCTCGATCCTGTTTCTCTCCACCCTATCCTTCCTCGGCCTCGGCATTCAGCCGCCATCGGCCGATTGGGGCGGAATGGTGAAGGACAACAAGGACGGCATCATCTTCGGCATTTCAGCCGCGCTCGTGCCGGGTTCCGCCATTGCGGCGCTGGCAATCTGTGTCAATCTGGTGGTCGACTGGCTTTTAAGGCGCACCTCCAGCCTCAAAGGAGGGCGTGGCGATGCCTGAGCTTCTTTCCGTCCGTAATCTCAAGATAGAGGCAACCAGCTATCCGCCGGGCGAGCCGCCGAAACGCGTCACCATCGTCGATGGCGTTTCCTTCGACTTGCAGAAAGGCAAGGTGCTCGGGCTGATCGGCGAGTCCGGTGCCGGCAAGTCCACCATCGGCCTTTCCGCCCTCGCCTACGGCCGTGGCGGCGCCGAGATTACCGGCGGCCAGGTGCTGCTCGACGGCACCGACATCCTGCCGCTCGGCAAGTCCGGCATCCGCCGGATCCGCGGGGCACGGGTCTGCTACGTCGCGCAATCGGCAGCGGCCGCCTTCAATCCGGCGCATCGGCTGGGCGATCAGGTCATCGAAGCAACGGTGAAGCATGGCCTGATGACGAAGGAGGAGGCAAGAAAGCGCGCCCTCTATCTCTTCCGCGTGCTTGGCCTTCCCAATCCTGAAACCTTCGGGGACCGCTATCCGCATCAGGTTTCCGGCGGCCAGCTGCAGCGCGCCATGACCGCCATGGCGCTCTGCTCCAATCCGGAATTGATCGTCTTCGACGAACCGACAACCGCGCTTGATGTCACCACGCAGATCGATGTGCTGGCAGCGATCAAGCACGCCATTGAGGAGACACATACCGCTGCGCTCTACATCACCCATGACCTTGCCGTCGTTGCCCAGATTTCCGACGACATCATGGTGCTAAGGCACGGCAAGACGGTGGAATATGGCAGCGTCCAGCAGATCATCGAGGAGCCGCAACAGGACTATACCCACGCTCTCGTCAACGTCCGCCAGGAGATACGTGCAGAAGCCGCCGATCAGACGAGCGCACTTTTAAAAGTGGAAAATATCAGCGCACAATATTCGAATGGTTTCAAAGTATTGCACGATGTTTCTCTACACGTTCCTAAAGGCCAAACGCTAGCGGTCGTCGGCGAGTCTGGTTCCGGAAAATCGACGCTTGCCCGCGTCATCACCGGCCTGCTGCCGCCTAGCGACGGGCGGATTTCCTTTGACGGCAAGCCGCTGACGCCTGCCTTGAAAGACCGCTCGCGGCAGGAGCTGCGACGTATCCAGCTGATCTACCAGATGGCGGATACCGCAATGAACCCGCGTCAGACCGTCCGCGATATCATCGGCCGTCCATTGACCTTCTACGATGGCCTGCATGGTGCAGCAAAGACCGCACGCGTGAAGGAACTGCTCGATCAGATCGAGATGAGCAACGGTTTCATCGACCGCTATCCGGCCGAGCTATCGGGCGGCCAGAAACAGCGTGTCGCCATCGCGCGTGCGCTCGCAGCCAAGCCAGAACTCATACTCTGCGACGAGCCGACCTCGGCGCTCGATCCGCTGGTTGCCGAAGGCATTCTGAAACTGCTCCTGAAGCTGCAGGAAGAGTCGCATCTCTCCTACGTCTTCATCACCCATGACATCGCCATCGTGCGCGCCATCGCCGATAGCGTCGCGGTGATGCATCGTGGCAAGCTCGTTCGCTTCGGCCCGAAATCGCAAGCGCTGTCCCCGCCCTTCGACGATTACACCGACTTGCTGCTGAAATCCGTTCCCGAAATGGAGATCGGCTGGCTGGAGCGCGTGCTGACGACGCGGAAGATGGAGAGCGCCGGAAATTGAAAGCTCAGCGCGTCAGGCGCGCGCTGAGTTCGCGGGCGAGCGTACCGGCGTTACGGCCGACAATCATGCTCTGGTGGTTGCCGGCAACATCGACCCAGTTCGCATGCGCAAGAAAACGCCCCCATATGGTCTTGGGATCGCAATCGACCGGTGAGCCCTGCAGGCTGCGGTAGAAGGTCAGCTCGCCGTCATAACGGCTCGGTTTATAAAGACCCTTCATACGCAGGAGTTGTCTGGCAGCCGCATCGTAGAGCGGCGGATAATCGCCCATCCATTGCGGCGCCAGCTCCGGATAATAGGCCGAATGCGGATCGGCGTAACGGAAAGAAAGGGGCTTCAGTTTTTTTGCGAGGAGTTCTCGTCGCTCGATAACCGACCTGCTGGCCTGAGCCGATGCTTGACGGCGTGGCTGAGAATCGGCTTTCCGCAGGTTCTTCTTTCTGGTTCGGGCTCGCCTCCAGCGTTGCCACATGAACCTGCCCCAGATCATCAGCGGCCACTCCTGCTCGCCAAACGGGGTATCCAGCATGCCAAGGAATGCAATTCTTTGCCCCTGCGCTCTCAGGGCGCGAGCAAGCTCCAAGGCAAAAACACCGCCAAACGAATAACCGAGCAATCGATATGGCTCGCTGATCCCTGCTGCCTGCAGCGCTCTCAGCGTGCTTTGGACCTCGTCTTCCACCGTTGCCGGATATCGACGATCGCGATTGAAGGCCGTCAACGCAACGCCAAGGATCGGTCCTGGAAAGCGAATTTCCTTGATCAATTGCTGCATTTCCAGGAAGCAGCTTGCTCCGCCGGCAAATAGCAGCAACGGCGCCGCGCCCTCCCCGCCACGGAGCTCTATGATTTTCGGAGAGACTGAGAGGTCTTCGTGATTGGAAATTGCAAGGCCGAGGGCATCGAGGGTGCGATGGCGATAGAAGACATTGACATCCAGCTCCTCCCCGGTTTCGCTCCACAAGCGCTTGATGAAATTCAAGACCCGGTTGACTGAAACAGCATCGGGAATGTCAGCGTCGCGGTCCAAATTAATCTTTGCTTCTTGGCGAAGCAGATCGTTGATATAGGCACACGCGCTGGGATCTGCATCCATTCTCGCAGAGAAAAGCATCTAGGCATCCCCAAAATGTCAAAGTATGCGTCACTAAACGATATGATGACTGCTATTCTTATAAAGCGATCCTTAATATATTCCGTAGAAGCACAACTTTTTCTTGCATCTTGGGTTTTTCGCTGTTGAGCACCCGCGAAGGCTAACAAAGCCCTTCGGCAATCGGTGTCGTCAATACTCGGCTGGCACCGCATACACTTCGGCCGAGGGATCCGTAAGAAACGAGCGTACCGTCGGCGGCAATTGCCGCGATGACAGCGGCAGCGGTCCGCAGCGCGACAGAAGTTCTCGCAGATCAGGCTCGGCACCCACATGCCGCCAGATCATCCGCGAGGCATAGGGGAGGTTTTCCTTTCGCCAGGAAACTCCCATTGTCGTCCCGCGCAGATAGACGCGCTGATACTCGTCGAAGGGCAGAAGGATCGTCTGCGACAGTATGGGATTCGGGCCGACGACACGCTCGGTGATGAAGATGCGGTTTCGATAGAAGGCTGCCAAACCCACATATTTGGAAAATTGCTGAATGCCGTTTCCTGGGTCCCGCAGGCGCTCCATCGACTTGACGTGCACGAGCCCGCCCCGCTCGATAAGACGACTGCAGGAACAGACGACCATTCCCGGCCAGGATGGCGACCGATGATAGGTCTGGAAATAGCCGATATGACGTCGGAGCGCGGCCAGATCTCCGGGGAACGCCTTTAACAAATCGGAGCTTTGATTGAGGTCCAGGGCCGGTTTGCGAAGCCGCTCGCGAAAGAGCCTGGGAGCGAGATCAAAGTCGGCTGCATCGAGATCGAAATACTTGGCGATGCGCGCCAGATTGTGAGCAGACGGTTTCGTCTGGCCATTGATATAGCGGTTGAATTGTTGCCGGTTGATATCGATTGCACGGCATAGATGCGAAATGGAACGCTGCGTTGCGCAGGCAATTTTGAGGTTCTCCACCAGGTGAGGCATGGGTAGCTCCCTATTCAAGACTGCTAGCGTAAACTTGCTTAAAGATGCGTCAAGTCGCGAAATTGCGTGGGCTGAGCCGGCCTCTACGTTCTCACCTACAAAATGGAAACGAGGGAACTGTCATGACGCAACAAAAAGATCAATCTTCTCAGCTGAATATAGGCCGCCGCCACTTCCTCGGCGGGGCAGCCGCGCTGGGTGCATTGCCGGCCCTCACCTCCGGCCTTCTAATGCCCCGCGATGCCCAAGCACAGGAAGCGAAGCGTGGTGGTCATCTGAAACTCGGCCTCAAGGGCGGCGCCACCAGCGATGCGCTCGACCCGGCAACCTATAGTGCCTCCGTCTTGTTCGTCATTGGCCGCCTCTGGGGCGATACGCTCCTCGAATCCGATCCGAAGACCGGCGCTCCCTTGCCCTCGCTGGCAACCTCCTGGACGCCCTCGGCTGACGCTTCCGTCTGGACCTTCAAGATCCGCAACGACGTGCAGTTTCACGACGGCAGCAAGATGACGGTCGCCGACATTGTCGCGACATTGAAGCGGCATGCGGACAAGAATTCGCAGTCGGGTGCTCTTGGGCTTATGGCCTCGATCACCGGCATCGAAGAAAAGGCGGGCGATCTCGTCCTCACGCTTTCCGAGGGCAATGCGGATCTGCCTCTGCTTTTGACCGATTACCACCTGATCATCCAGCCGAAGGGCGGCGTCGACAAGCCGGCGGCGGCCGTCGGCACCGGCCCTTACATTCTGAAGAGCTTCGAGCCGGGTGTTCGCGCCACCTTCGAGAAGAACCCTAGGGATTGGCGTTCTGACCGGGGCTTCGTCGACAGCGTCGAAATCCTCGTCATCAACGACAACACCGCCCGCATTGCAGCGCTCGCCTCCGGTCAGGTTCATTTCGTCAACAATGTCGACCCGAAGACCGTGCCGATGCTGCAGCGGGCACCGACCGTCGAGATCGTCCGCAATGCCGGCAAGGGCTTCTACTGCTTCCTGATGCATTGCGACACGGCGCCCTTCGACAACGCCGATCTTCGGCTCGCGCTGAAATATGCGATCGATCGCCAGTCGATCCTCGACAAGGTTCTGGGCGGCTACGGGACGATCGGCAATGACTATCCGGTCAATTCCAACTACGCGCTCGCGCCGACCGATATCGAACAGCGCCCCTATGATCCAGACAAGGCCGCCTTCCACTTCAAGAAATCGGGTCTCGACCGCCCCGTTCAGCTGCTGACGTCAGACGCAGCCTTTCCAGGCGCGGTGGATGCGGCAATCCTGTTCCAGCAAAGCGCGCGCAAGGCCGGTATCACGATCGACGTGAAGCGCGAACCGGAAGACGGCTACTGGACCAATGTCTGGAACAAGCAGCCTTTCTGCGCATCCTTCTGGGGCGGCCGTCCTACGCAGGATTCGCGCTACTCCACCTCCTATCTGTCAACCGCCGAGTGGAACGATACGCGCTTCAAGCGCCCCGACTTCGACAAGTTGGTGCTGCAGGCGCGATCCGAGCTCGATGAAGCCAAACGCAAGGTGCTTTATCGACAGCTGGCAGTGATGGTGCGAGACGATGGTGGCCTGATTTTGCCCGTCTTCAACGACTACATCATGGCCTCTTCGAAGACGCTGAAGGGATATGTCGACGATATCGGCAACGATATGTCCAATGGCTACATCGGCAGCCGTGTATGGTTTAATGCCTAAACCTCTTCTGGATATATGATCATGGCCGAGCGCAGCTTCACCACCATCGAAAATCAATGGATCACCCTGAAGGACGGAACGCGGCTTGCCGCGCGCATATGGATGCCGGAAGGGGCGGAGAGCGATCCCGTGCCTGCCGTTTTCGAGTTCCTGCCCTACCGCAAGCGCGACGGAACAAGCCCGCGTGATGAATCTACCTACCCGATCTTTGCCGCAGCCGGGATTGCCGGCGTGCGTGTCGATATCAGAGGCTCCGGCGAATCCAGCGGCGTCATCGATGGCGAATATACAGAGCTCGAGCTTGCGAACGCCTGCGAGCTGATTGCCTGGATCGCAGCGCAGCCCTGGTCGAACGGCTCGGTCGGCATGATGGGCATTTCCTGGGGCGGTTTCAACTGCCTGCAGGTCGCAGCCCTGAAGCCCCCGGCGCTGAAGGCTGTCATTTCGATCGCCTCCACGGTCGATCGATATAACGACGATATCCACTACAAGAACGGCTGCCATCTCTCCGCCCAACTCTCCTGGGCGGCGACCATGCTCGGCTATCAATCGCGCTCACCCGACCCGGCCATCGTTGGCGACGACTGGCGCGATATGTGGCTGGAGCGCCTGGAACAGGAACCCTTCTTCATGGAAGAATGGCTCCAGCACCAGCGTCGTGACGATTTCTGGCGGCATGGCTCGATCTGCGAAGATTTTGCAGGCTTCGATATCCCCGCCATCGTCATCGCCGGCTGGGCTGACGGTTATCGCAACACGCCGCTGCTGGCGGTCGAAGGGCTCGGGGACAAGGCGAAGGCGCTGATTGGCCCATGGGTTCACAAATATCCGCATTTCGCCTGGCCGAAGCCGCGGGTCGATTTTCATGGAGAAGCGATTGCGTGGTGGAACCGTTGGCTGCGCGATGAACGCAACGGCGCCGAGGCCATGCCATCGGTGCGCGCCTATATTCTCGATGCCATAAAGCCCGCCAAACGCCGCGATTTCGACCCCGGCTTCTGGATCGCGAAGCAAGAATGGCAGCAGCCCGAGATGCAGTGCTTCTATGTCGAGCAATTCGGCACACTGATGGAAGGCATGCCAATCCCGCACGCACCGGAACATCCCGTCTATCTGCGCTCGCCGCTCGACACGGGTACGGCCTCGGGCGAATGGTTCACCCTGAAGCCGGATGCGGAAATGGCGATCGATCAACGCGTCGACGATGCCGGCTCGCTGACCTTCCAAACCGCGCCGCTGATCGAGGATCACGACTATCTCGGCCGCCCCGTCGTCACCTTGACGCTCAGATGCGACGCCGAAACCGCCAATCTCTGCGCAAGGCTCGTCGATATCCATCCGGACGGCACGGCAACGCGCGTTTCCTTCGGCGTGCTCAACCTCGCCCATCGCAACGGCAATGCCGCGCCGGAGCCGCTGATTAAGGGTCAGCAGGTCAGAGTGACAGTGACGCTCGATGCCTGCGGCTATCGTTTCCGCAAAGGGCACCGCATCCGCTTGTCGCTGTCGACAGCCTATTGGCCGATGGTGCTGCCGCCACCGGAAGATCCGGGCCTGACGATCGACATCGCCTCCATCGGCCTTGCTTTGCCCAAGCTCGGTGCGCATGAGATCATCGACATCAAGCAGCCCGACAATCCCGATCCGTTGCCGAAATATATCGAACACGCACCAGGCTCGACGAAGCGGCAGGTGGTTCGTGATCTCTCAGCCGGCGTCACCCGCTATGAAATTCATGAGGATACCGGCCTCTCCGAACATCCCGGCACCGGACTTTCCACGCGGCAGCTGCGCGAAGAGGTCTGGTCGATCGCGCCGGACGATCCGCTATCGATGACAGGCATCTCGACATGGACCTGCGACATGAGCCGCCCCGGCTGGTTCGTCCGCACAGTGGCGACATCGTCCCTATCCTGCACGGCAAAGGACTGGGTAATCAGCGCCTCGGTCGTCGCCTATGAGGGCGAGACCGAAATCTTCCGGAAGACCTTCGAGGAGAAACGTATCGCCCGCGACCTGATGTAGTTCAGCGCGACCCTGCAAACCGGCTTGCCGCTGCGCAGATGGCGGCAAAGCCGGCCCGCGCACCTTCGCTCATATGCCGTGCCCGCAGCCAGGCATGCACCATCTGCGGCTCCTCACGGAACCAGACCTCGATCCCTGCCTGCGCGAGCCGAGCCGCATAATTGCGCCCATCGTCGCGCAGCGGATCATAATGAGCGACGGTGATGAACGCGGGAGGAAGGCCGGCCATGGTGGCTAAGGCAAGCGGTTCTGCGACCGGATCGCCTTCTGGCGCCTGCAGAACGGTGCGGTAATAGGCGACATCGGCCGTCGTCAGGCCCGGCGCCTCGGCCATCTCCTCATAGGAGCCGGAGACGAGATCGCCGCCGAGCGCGGGATAGATCAGAATCTGGCCGACAACTCCCGAAAGCCCCTCCGCTTGCGCCCGCACCGCCAGCCCTGCCGCCAGATTACCGCCGGCGCTGTCGCCGATCAGCACGACCGGCTTCTTCTCGGCGAGCAGCTGCTTGAGGACGTTGAAACAATCATCCGTCTGGGCGGGCCAGCGATATTCCGGCGCCAGCCGGTAATCGACCGAGACCAGTTCCGCGCCGGCATGATCGGCAATCTCGGCGCAGATCGCATGATGGCTCTCGAGCGAACCGACAACGAAGCCGCCACCATGGAGATAGAGAAGCTTCGTTGTCGTACGGATATTGGCGGGCTTGTAACGCCTGACGGGAATCGTTCCGGATACAAGATCATCCGCGGTCTGCATGCCCTCCGGTAAAGGGCGATCGAAACGAGCGCAAAGCGCGTCATACCATTGGCGCTGCTGTGCAATGGAGGCCGTTACCGCATCCGGCGGATAGAAGGACTCACAGATCTCCATGAACTGCAGGATGCCGGCTTCGCTCGGCATGGGACGCTCAACAGAGGTCATCGGATATCCTCGATTCGTGCCAGTGCATCGACAGTACGCGGCAATGCAACTGAACACTTATCTGCCGACGGCCAGCACCGCCGCTATGGCGACATCTGCCTGATTACGCCGAGTTCAATCGGCGGCAAATACGCTGCCCGACAGTAGGGGAAAACCCGTCGGCATCTGCATACATTGCGCGTTGGACCAGGTGAGCGCTGCAAGCGCAAGAGCCGCGCCAATCACAAGCCGAAGCATGATATTTCCCCATCCGTGCTGCTGCCATCGCGAGGTCAGTTGCGTCGCGAGGCATTCGATCGTTAGGACGTGCCGTGGAAGCGGCAGGGTTCCATCTATATTGACCTCGTGAGGCTGACTTATGGCAAGAGTTGATTGCCTGCGAGCGATCCGCTCGGTGCTGGCCGGCCGCGGGGTCGGCATCTTCACCTTGCGTGATATTGCTCGTCCGTCACATGCTCCAGCCAGTCCACCACCTTGCCGTCAAGGTGTTCCTGGATGGCGATATGGGTCATGGCTGTCGTCGGCGAAGCACCGTGCCAGTGCTTCTCATTCGGTTCGAACCAGACGACGTCGCCGGGGCGGATCTCCTCGACCGGGCCGCCTTCGCGCTGAACGAGACCCAGGCCAGCGGTGACAATCAAGGTCTGGCCGCGCGGGTGGGTATGCCATGCCGTCCTCGCACTAGGTTCAAACGTGACGCTGCTCGCTGCGGCGCGCCGCGCGTCATTAGCCACAAAGACCGGGTCGATCCGGACTGTACCGGTGAACCAGTCCGAAGGGCCTTTGCCGGAGGGCTGCGCACCGTTCCTCGTGATATCCATGATGACCATCCTTTCCTGCGATGAACCGTGACGGCTCCGCTGCATGAGGGCAATCTAGCCTGCAATTGACAAAGCGGTAGAGGGCCATCGTCGTATAGACTTATGAATTGGAGCGATAAATGTCGTTCCCGCCAGACTTACGACGCCATCAAGGTGCGGATGCTGCGATCTGCCGATTGCAGCAGCGCGAAAGCTTCGTAACGCCGTTCATGCAACGCCCTGATGGTACCATCCGCCGGCTCGAACCTCTTCGCCAGCCGTGACATGGCAGCCATGGCTCCCACAAGCGAGCCGCAATGGCCGCCGGCCGTGGCGCCGAGCATGGCCGCACCGAGCAAAACGGGTTCCTCCGTATCGGCGACAGCGACCGGCCTGCCGGTCGTATCCGCCAAAAGCTGACGTACCAATCCGCTCTGGGCAGCCCCGCCGCTGGCGATGATGAGATCGCAGGCAATGCCGTCCTGAGCCAGCTTTTCGAGCAGCTGCTTGAGGCCATAGCCGATGCCGCAAAGGCCGGCGACATAGAGCGCGACAAGATCATCGATACCGGTTTCCAGCCCGAGGCCGGAGATGACGGCGCGAGCGTTGGGATCGGCATAGGGCGAACGATTGCCGAGGAATTCCGGCACGACTTGAATGGACAGCGCGAGCTTCACGGCGTCGGACGCATTCTTGACCGCCTTCATGGCCTGCCGGTCAAGCCAGGCGACGAGCGACAAGTCTTCCGCTTCGGCCCTGGCACGCGCCTCACCACTTGCCGGATGCATGGTAACGAGATGATCGATCGCCGCCCCTGCCGCAGATTGCCCGCCTTCGGTCAACCAGAGGCCAGGCACCATGGCAGAATAATAAGGTCCCCAAACGCCATCGACGAAGACAGCGTCATCACTCGACGCCATCGAACAGGCGGAGGTGCCGAAGATATAGGCGAGCCTGTGCCGGACATTGGCTTTGCCGTCCGCTCCCTGCCCGCCGAGCGTCCCGACGCCGCCCGCATGGGCATCGATCAGCGACGCGCCGACCGGCGTACCAACGATGAGGCCAAGATCGCCGGCGGCAGCGTCGTTCAAGCCGCCACCGAGTGCCGTACCCGGCTCGACGATCTCGGTGCCGATCCGCACAAAGCCTTCGTCGGCCAACTCACCAAGGCCGATATCCTTGAAATATTGCGCATCCCAGCGCTTCTCGTGGGCGAGATAGGTCCATTTGCATGTCACCGTGCACACGGATCTCTGCAGCGAGCCGGTCGCGCGCCAGGTCAGATAGTCGGCAAGATCGAAGAAATGATCCGTTGCCGCGAAGGATTGCGGTAGGTTTCGCTTCAGCCACAGGAGCTTCGGCGTCTCCATCTCGGGCGAGATCCGGCCGCCGACATAGCGCAGCACGGCATGATTGCCGGAATTGATCTCCGCCGCCTCGCCGGCCGCACGATGATCCATCCAGACGATGATATTGCGATTGGCATAGCCCGATGGTCCGACAGCCACGGGTTGGCCATCCGCCTTGACGGCGACCAGTGAACAGGTTGCATCGAAGCCGATGCCCGAAACGTCACCGGCCGCTATCTTTGCCGTTGCAACAGCCTCTTTGACGCTGTCGCAGACGGCTCTCCATATCTGCTCGCTCGACTGCTCGACGATGCTGCCGGCCTCGTGCCAGATGGTAATCGGCCGCTTGGCGGCGGCGAGCAGATGGCCATGCGCATCGAAAACCCCGGCCCGGGCGCTGCCGGTGCCGACATCGATGCCGATGAAATAAGGTGCCGTCATCAGAGATCCGTACTCAAAGGCAGGATCACCAGATCCCGGATTACGATGTTCCGCGGCCTCGATAGCATGAAGAGCACCGCTTCCGCCACTTCCGTCGCCTCCATGAGGCCGCCCGCGGCAATCGCTTCGTCAAGCTTTGCCTGTGGCCAATCGCTGATCAGCGCCGTTACCACCGGCCCCGGCGCCACGGCACCGACGCGGATACCGTGCTTGGCGACCTGACGACGAACCGTATGCGTGAAGGCCTGAACGGCATGCTTGGATGCCGTATAGATCGGCTCCCACACCACCGGCACCAGACCGGCGATCGAGCTGGTCATGATGATATCGCCGGTCTTGCGCTCGATCATGTGGGGCAGCACCATTCGGACGGACCGGAACGCCGCGTTGATATTCAGATCCAGCATCCGGTCCCAGGAATCGGGATCGCCTTCCGCCACCTCGCCGCCGATATAGGCGCCGGCATTGGCATGGAAGATATCAAGCTTACCGAACTTGCCAAGAATCTGCGGCATCATCGCCGCTACGCTCTCGGGGTTCAGAAGATCGACGACGACGGGAAAGGCGTTCGGCCCCAGTTCTGCACAAAGGCTTTTCAGGCTGTCTTCGGCCCGGTCGACGAGGGCGACGCTGGCGCCCTCGTTCAATAGCGATTTGGCGCATTCCAGGCCAATTCCAGAGGCAGCCCCGGTGATGGCGGCGACCTTGCCGGCAAAATCCTGTCTCATAACAATCCTTACCTTCTTGAAGAAATCAGCCGCGCCCATGCGAGGCGCGGGAACGACGGGCGAGCGAGTCGACGATGACGGCAATGGCAAGAACTGCGCCTGTGATCATGTAGCGAAGCGCCGACGACAGATCGAGCATGGTGAGGCCGCTGGCGATCGACTGGATGACGATGATGCCGAGCAGGGCCGAATAGGCGCTGCCGCGGCCGCCGAAGAGGCTGGTGCCGCCGATGACGGCCGCCGCAATCGCATTCAGATTGACGTCGCCTGTACCCGCCTGCTGGCTGGCCGAGGCGAGACGTGCCGCCGCTAGCACGCCGCCAAGCGCCGCAAACATGGCGCAAAGCACGAAGGCGCTGGTATAGATCCTGCGTACGTTGATACCGGCGCGGCGCGCTGCCTCGCGATTGCCGCCGACGGCGGACATCGACCGGCCCCATTGCGTGCGCGTCAACGCGTAGTCCATGACGATAACAAGCACCACGAACAAGGCAAACATCCAGGGAACGCCACGATCCTGATTGAGGTAGAAGGCGACGAACTCTAGGGCCACGGTGATGACAGCCGCCTTCGCCAGCAGGCCGCCGACGGAGGGCGCGGAGAGGTTCGCCTGCCTGCGTCGCCGCACAGTGCCCAAGCCGGTCGCCAGCAGAACCACACCCGGAATAAGCGCGAAGAGATACGCAAGCGGTCGAGGAATGACGAGGAGCTGGCCGAAATTTACGATCGCCGAGCCATAGGGCAGATTGATCGAGCCGGTGGCGCCAAGCAGATAGAGCTGCATGCCGAGCACGGCGAGAAGACCTGCCAATGTGGCAACGAAGCTCGGCATGCCCAAGCGGTTGAACAGCACGGCATAGATCACGCCAATCACACCGCCGACGACCAGCGCCGCCAGGATCGCCAACGCCACCGGCCAACCCTCATTGACCCAGAGCATGCCGACCATGGCCGAGGCGAAGCCGCTGATCGAGCCGACCGAAAGGTCGATCTCGCCGACCATCAGTACGCAGACGATGCCCAGCGAAATGATGCCGACGGTCGAGGCGTCGAACAGCAGGTTGGCGAGGTTGTTGCTGGAAAGGAAGGTCGGGTTCAGCGTGCCGAACACCGTCCAGATTATGACGAGGCCGACGACGACGGGCAACGAGCCCAAGTCGCCGGAGCGCACCTTGTCGATGGAGGAGCGAATAGTCGCGCCAAGCCCGGTATCATGGTTAACGCGGACGTCACTGCGATCGAGCAGCATGGTCGATTGCTTGCTGTCCTGGCTCATGGCTGGCCCCCTTCTCTCAATTCCTGCTGGGCCTGACGCCGCCCTGCGCGTCGCGACACGGCGTTTTCCGTGGCTCCGGTGATGGCGCTGACGAGTTCCTGGTTCGAGGCATCTGGATAGAAGATGCCGTTGTTGCGGCCGAGGCGTAGCACGACGATACGGTCGGCGACGGCGCGCACATCCTCCATATTGTGGCTGATCATGATGACGCCGAGCCCCTTGTCGCGGACGCGCTCGATGAGGTTCAGCACTTCGGCGGTTTGTGCGACGCCGAGCGCTGCGGTAGGCTCGTCGAGCATGATGAGCTTCGGCTCGAGCAGCAGTGAACGGGCGATCGCCACCGTCTGCCGCTGGCCGCCCGAAAGCGATGCGATGGGGATGCGCACGCTCGGGATGCGCGCCGCGAGCTCATTCAGCAGCGTCCAGGCGCGAACCTCCATTGCGGTTTCGTCGAGCTTCATCGGGCTCAGCTCCCGGCCGAGAAAGATGTTGGCGACGACATCGAGGTTTTCGCAAAGGGCGAGATCCTGAAAGACCGTGGCGATACCGAGATCAAGTGCCGTTGCGGGGTCGCTGAGCGTCACCTGCTTGCCGCGGAATGTAATCGTGCCTGAACTCGGCTGATGGACGCCGGCCAGAACCTTGACGAGCGTCGATTTGCCGGCACCGTTGTCGCCGACAAGCGCCACGACTTCACCGGCATGCACATCGAGGTTGATATCCGTCAGTGCCGAGACGGCGCCGAAGTGTTTGGAGATCCCTTTGAGGCTGAGCACAAGCTCGCCGGACGGGGCTCTATGATCGGAAGCGTCACTCATGACTCGCCACCTTCTCGGGTTGAAATGCTATCGGATGCGTTTGCCTCCGGCCGGCGAAGCGGCCGGAGACTGGGAGGCGCAGCCTTAGCTGCCGATACCGAGCTTCTTGCAGCCATCGGCATAACGGTCGTTGCAGAGCTGTTCCGGCGTCTGGATCGGCTTGCCGTTGACCGTCTTGTCGATGATCTCGGCCTTCAGATTTTCTTGCGTGACCAGGGCCGGCGTGAAGAGCTTGGTCGGCGTGTCGAAGAGCTTCGTGTCGGCCTTCGGCGTCTCGCCGGAGAGCAGCTCGATCGCAACATTGGCGGCAGCTGCGGCAACGATCTCGCTCGGCTTGGAGATCGTATTATATTGATCGCCGGAAATGATGAGCTGCAGGCCGGCGATGGTCGCGTCGTTGCCCGTTACCGGCGGTACCGGATCGTAGCCGGCAGCCTTGAAGGCGGCGACAGCTGCGCCACCCGTGCCGTCATTGGCGGCGACGACGCCGAGGATCTTCTTGCCGAAGCGCGTGATCTGACCGCTTGCCCATTGCTGCGCCTTCGGCGGCGCCCATTCCGGCGTGTCAAATTCGGCGAGCACCGGATAGCCGCCGTCGGCGAGACCGGCATGAATGCCCTTCTTGATGAGGCCGGCGGCAGCATCCGTCGGCGAGCCGTTGATCTCAAGAAGGCCGCCATCGCCAGCCTTCACGCCCTTCGCCTTCAGATGATCGACCAGCGACTTGGCGATCATTTTGCCGATCTCTTCATTGTTGAAGGAGACATAATAGTCGGCAGCAGCCGACGGGATCGGACGGTCATAGGCAATGACACGCACGCCCTGGCTCTGCGCGAGCTTCACCAATGAGGCGGCGGCCGTCGAGTCTACCGGGTCGAGCACGATGGCTTTTGCGCCCTGCGAGATCGCCGAATTGAACTGCTGCTGCTGACGCGAGGCATCGCCATTGGCGTTCTGATAGATGACCTTGCAGCCGGCGCAGAGCTTCTTCATCTCCGCCTGGAAGCCGGGGAAATCGTGCTCCTCATAGCGTGTCGAGCTCTGGTCAGGCATCAGAAAGGCGACGGTCGCGTCCGTCACTTTGGTCGATTGCGCGAAGGCGGAAGTGCCGGCCAGAAGACCGACCGCAAGCGCAGCGCCTGCGATTTTCAGTGCGAAATGGTTCATTGGAATTTCTCCGTTCCAAATGGTAATAGTTTCCCTCGATCATCACGGCTGTCCGCACGCGATGCTCTTGTTTGGTGGTTCGCCGAGAGCGGTCATGTGACCGACGCGGCGGCAATTTCGGACAAGCTTTCTCCTTCGGACGGCAAAGGCGCCTGCCCGTTCGCTTGCCCTGAATTTTGTCTCTCCTCCCTGTCCTCCCTTGTGTTAGGCGGCCTCCACCGCGCGTGCGTGCTGTGCCAAGAGCGACCTGAACCGGGAGGGCGCCATGCCCTTCTGATCCAGAAAACGCCGATTGAAGTTCGAGATATTGTTGAAGCCTGCCGCAAAGCAGATGTCGGTGATCGTCATCTCGGCCTTGCTCATGAGCAGATGGCAGGCAAAGTTGATGCGCAGCCGATTGACATACTGAACCAGCGCCATACCGGTATGGCGGCGGAAGCTGCGCGAAAAGGCGCTCGGGCTCTGACCGGTCAATTCGGCCAGATCGCATTCGCTGAATGGCTCGGTCAGATGCGCATTGATGTAAGCCAGCGCCTGATTGACGCCCGCCGACATGAAGCCGGATGGGTCCGGCTGATAGCCGGCGCTGGCGAGCGTACGCGTGCCCTCGGCACGGCTCATCGCATCGAGAATATTCATGAAGAGTTCGATGCGGCGGATACCTGATGCCTCGACCAGTTCGCCAAGGATCGGGCCCACGATTGTCGCAGTCTCGGGCGTGAAGAGCGCACCGCGGCGGCTCGTCTCCAATATGCCGGCGCAAGCCGATAGTTCGGGGAAGACCTTACTCGCATCGGCAAAGAAGGATTCGGAAAATTGCAGGACGCGGCAGCGCAGCGGCAGGGTGACACCGGCAGGCACGTCGCTCACCCAATTATGCGGGAGGTTCGGTCCTGTCAGCACTAGATTGCCGGGCTCGAACTCGCCGATAAAGTCGCCGATAAAATATTGACCCGTTGTCGCGACGACATGATGGATTTCGTATTCGGGATGGAAATGCCAACGCACCGTGCGGTAGGGATAGCCGTGCTCCCACGCTTTGAAGGATTCTCCGCTGCCGATTGCGACCACTTCCAAATCGGGATTCATCGGCAAACCTCCTTTCGTCCGTCCGCATTCGTTACGGTTACGGCGCCTCCTCCCAGAGGCCATCGCATCTTTTATGTGGTAACCCTACCCCTCATAGCCGCTTGCCGCTACTACGCCTTGTACGTCCAACCGATACTTTTTTGACATCAAAGGTGGCCTGTTTGGTCAAATGTGCAGTGCGACATAGCCAGCCGCGTCGCGAGACCCGTATCAGCCCGAAAGCGGGATCAATCGAGATCGTCGCGAATACAGGCCTTGAACTGCCCCGGCGCAATCTCCCGCAATTGCGGAACCGTCGTCGCGCAGGCCTCGAGCGCGAAGGGACAGCGCGTGCGGAAGACGCAGCCACTCGGCGGATTTGCCGGGCTTGGAATATCGCCCTTCAGGATTTGCCGGTCGCGCCTACTGTCCGGGTCCGGTGAGGGAATGGCCGAGAGCAGCGCGCGCGTATAGGGGTGGCGTGGCCGGGCATACAGATCAGCGCTTGCAGCAATCTCCATGATCCGCCCGAGATAAAGCACAATGACGCGATCACAGAGATATTCGACAACGGCAAGATCATGAGAGATGAACAGCATGGTAAGCGCGAGGCGCTGCTGTAGGCCGCGCAGCAGGTTGATGACCTGCGCCTGAATGGAGACATCCAGTGCCGAGACGGGTTCGTCGGCGACCAGAAATTCCGGCCCGAGCGCAAGCGCGCGCGCAATGCCGATCCGCTGGCGCTGGCCGCCTGAGAATTCATGGGCATAGCGATTGATCGCGTCCGCCGGCAAATCCACCTGTTCGAGCGCCGCGCGTGCCCGATCCAGCCGATCGATACGGCTGCCGATACGCTGGATCTTCAGCCCCTCGTACAGGATCTCGCCGATGGTCATGCGCGGCGACAGGCTGGCGAAGGGATCCTGAAAAATATACTGCATGCGCGGTCGCATGCGCCTCAGATCGCCGGCGTCGAGCCTGGTCATTTCCGTGCCGTCGAAGCGCACGCTGCCGGCCGATGGCTCGATCAATCGCAGGATAGACCTGCCGATCGTCGTCTTGCCGCTGCCGGACTCTCCCACGAGCCCCACCACTTCGCCTTTTCCGATATCGAAGGAGATATCACGAAGGATGGAAATCCTTGCGCCGCGGGACACATAGTCCTTGGCAAGATCGCGAACGGAGACGAGCGCTTCGGTCATCTAAATCTCCCGCCAGCGGATGCAGCCGCTCGCATGGCTTGCATCGACAGCATCGAGAGGCGGCACCGCCGCGCCGCAAGCCTGGATCGCGTGGGCACAACGCGGCGCGAAGGCGCAGCCGGATGGCATGCGCGTCAGGCTGGGTACCACACCGGGAATAGCGTATAGCGGCTCGCCTGCCTGCCGCATCCGTGTCGCCTCGCCGAGCCGCGGCATGGAGGCCAAAAGGCCGCGAGTATAGGGATGCCTCGGATTGCGGAACACTGTTTCCGTCGGCCCTTCCTCGACAATCCGGCCGGCATACATGACGGCGACGCGATCGGCGATCTCCGCCACGACACCGAGATTATGCGTGACGAACAGGATTGCCATTCCGCGCTCCCGCTGCAGCCGCTGGAGGAGATCGAGGATCTGCGCCTGTATCGTGACGTCGAGCGCCGTCGTCGGCTCGTCAGCGATCAGCAGCACCGGATCGCAGGCAAGCGCCATGGCAATGGTCGCGCGCTGCCGCATGCCGCCGGATAGTTCATGCGGATATTGCCTGACGCGGCGTTGCGCATCGGGAATTCCGACGCTTTCCAACAGCGCGATCGCCTCACGCATCGCGGTAGCACGATCTGCCCGCCGATGAATGCGGATCGGCTCGGCAATCTGATCACCGATGGTCAGGACCGGATTAAGGCTCGACATCGGCTCCTGAAATATCATGCCGATATCGCCGCCGCGGACCTCACGCATACGCCGATTATCCAGCGTGGCGAGATCGCTAACGATGCCTTGCCTGTCCCGCAACCGGATGCTGCCAGCTGCGATCTTCCCGACATTGCGCGTCAGAAGCCGCATCACCGAGAGACTCGTCACCGACTTGCCCGAACCGGACTCACCCACCAGCGCCAGCGTCTCGCCGGCATCGATGGTCAGGTCGATATCTCTGACAGCGGTCAACTCGCCGCCGCGGGTACGGAAGACGGTCCTGAGCCCCCTGATATCGAGAACGGGTTGGGCAGCCGGCGCTATCATACCTACAGCAGCCCCGTATTCTTCAGGATCGCATCGATCCTGGCCGTTTCCTCCGCATTCAGCGCCGCGCGCGGGCGGGGCATGATAGCGGTATCGATGATGCCGAGGCTTTTCATCGCTGCCTTGAAGGCCCCGATGCCGGCCGCACCGCCGCTGACGCGGCCCTGCGCGACCCAGACGATCTCGAACAGGCGGCAAAGCCTTTCCTGCTCGCGCCGCGCCGCAGCCCAGTCGCCGCGTTGCGCAGCATCCCATAGCCGCACGTAGCCATGCGGATCGACATTGGCGATACCGGGCACCACGCCATGCGCGCCCATCAGAAGCGCATTGTCGACGACGATTTCGGAGCCCGTCATCAGGAAGATATCCTCGTGATCGGCAAGATCGAGCAGCGCATAGCGGAAATTGCCGTCGTCGCCGCTGGAATCCTTTAGCCCGATGACGGTCCCTTCCTTGGCGAGCGTCACCACGGTCTGGCGCTGCAGCTTCACATGCACGCAGACCGGGATGTCATAGGCGACGAGCGGTACATCGACGGCATCCCGAATATAGCGGAAATGGTCCAAGATCTCTGACTGGCTGGTCACCGTATAGAACGGAGCGGTGACGACGACGGCGTCGGCGCCGGCCGCCTTGGCGATTTTCGAATGCGCGATTACGCGGTCTGTCGTGGGGTCGATGACACCGACCAGCAGCGGCACCCGCCCGTTCACGACCTTGGCGGAATGCTCGATGATCTCGCGCCGTGTCTTTTCGTCGTGGAAGACGACTTCGCTGGTGGAGCCCAGCACGAAGACGCCGTGGCAGCCGCCATCGATCAGATGCTCCAGCACCCTTGTATAGGATGCGTAATCCACCGTGAAATCGTCGTTCAGCGGCGTTACAACGGGAGGCACCACGCCCTTGAATTTACTCATTGTCTCTTTCTTTCCTGGGTTCAATGAAGCTCGGCGCGCGGATCGAAGGCATCCCTCAGCCCGTCGCCGATGAAATTGATGGCAAGGACGGCAAGCACCAGAGCTGCGCCGGGAAACAGCCATTGCCACGGATATTGTTCGAGAACGGCTGTGGAGCGGGCCGCATTCAGCATATTGCCCCAGCTCGCCGCGGGTGGTGCAATGCCGAGCCCGAGAAAGGAAAGCCCGGCCTCCAAGAGGATCGCATTGGCAACCTGCGTCGTGGCGTAGACCACCAGAATATCGATGCAGTTCGGCATGCCGTGGCGCAGCAGCAGGTGCGGCAGCCCTGCCCCCATGCCGCGCGCAGCAGTGACGAAATCGCGTTCGCGCAGTTCCAGCAGCCTGGAACGCACCATACGGGCCAGCAGCGGCCAGGAGAGCAGCGATATGACTGCTATCGTCGGCAAGATGCCCGTGCCGGTGATGGAGGCCAGCACCAGCAGGAAGATCACCGGCGGCAAGGTCATGACCAGATCGACGAAGCGCATGCTGAGCGCATCCGCCCAGCGGCCGGCAAAGGCAGACACGAAGCCGAACAGAAAACCGATGATGGCCGAAATGACGGTGGAACCTGCCGCGACCATCAGCGATATACGGCCGCCTTCGAGCACTCTGGCAAAGACATCGCGCCCGACGCCGTCCGTTCCAAACCAGTGCGTCGCACTGGGCGGCGCGTTCATGGCCAGGAGATCGATGTCGTTGGGCTGGAATCGCCACCATAGCGGATAGGTGACGATCAGCAGCAGCAGCGGTACGGCAACGCAGACGCCGAAAAGGGCCGCCCCGTTCAGCCGGAAGCGATCGAATGCTCGGGCAAGTGGCCCATGGCTTGGTCGTTCGGTTCGCGCCAGCATCGCTCAGCCCACCTTGATGCGGGGATCGATCACTGCGTAGGCGAGATCGGTCAGCAGGTTGACGATGATGACGCAGGCGCCGATGACGAGCGTCGCCCCCATGATGACGGGATAATCGCGCGACGTGACCGCATCGACGAGAAGCAGGCCCATGCCCGGCCAGTTGAAGACACTTTCGACGAAGATCGCACCGCCGATGGCAAGACCTATGGTCGAGCCGATGACGGTTACGACAGGCAGGAGCGCATTGCGCAGAGCGTGCTTGACGATAACCCAGAATTCGAACACGCCCTTGGCCCGCGCGGTGCGCACATAATCCTGATTGAGGACCTCCAGCAGCGAAGCGCGCATATAGCGCATGATGAGCGCGGCTTGCGCGATCGCCAGAAGCGAAGCCGGCAGGATAAGATGCCAAAGCAGGTCGCCGATGGAAAAGTCCTCGCCGGGCGTCAGCATGCCGCCCGAGGGCAGCCAGCCGAGACGCACCGCAAAGATATAAAGACCAAGAAGCGCGCTCAGAAAGGCAGGGCTCGATATGCCGGCAAGCGCCAGCACGGAGAGCGAGATATCCGTGACCGAATTGCGCCTGACGGCACCGATGACGCCTGCCGCAATGCCGGCGACGATCGCCATGATCAGGGCCGAGCCCATCAGCACCACCGTCGGACCGATGCGAGACAGAACCAGCGTCAGAACAGGCTGATCCAGCCGCTTAACAGAATAGCCGAGATTGCCTTGCAGCGCCTGCAGCAGCCAGCCGACATATTGCAGCGGCAGCGGCCGATCCAGCCCGAGGCGCTCACGCAAATCGGCCATAGCAGCGGGAGATAGAGGCGTGCTCGGGTCGATATAGGCATCGATCGGATCGCCCGGCGTCAACCGCAGCAACACAAAGACCAGTATGCTCAAGGCGACGAGCATGCCGATGCCGATTATAAGACGCCTGAGACCATAGTGCAGCATATCGAACCTGCGTTTCGAGGAAGGCGCCGGCCGCAGAGCCTGCAGCCGGCTCAAAACCTAGTTTGAGAGCTTCCACGCTTCCGGATGCGCGATGTATGGCCCGCCGCCGGGCGCCGGTGTCCAGATGAAATCCTTCACCTTGGACGAAACGACGCCATAGCGGTTCGCCACCCACATGGTCGCCCAGGGTAGATCCTTGTTCATGACCTTGCAGACATCCTGGTAGCGCTGATCACGCTTGCCGGCGTTCGTTTCGGCAATCGCCGCATCGAGCGCCTTGCTCAGATCGGGCATGCGTGCGCGCACCACATTGGCGCCCGCCGGCGGGATCTGCTTTTCGTTGAGCCCGGTGTTGATGTTGCTTGGATCGGGTCCGTTCTGAAGGCCGGCATAGACGAGCTGGAATTGCGATACGTCGGCATTGGGGTTCAGCACGATTCCATTATACGTCGGCGCGTCGACGGCGCGCGGCACGACATTGATGCCGACCTGCGCCAGCATGGCCTGCACGGCCGCCAATACGTTCGTCGCAAGCGGCGTGTTATAATAGGTCAGCAAGGTGATCGGCTTGCTGCCGTTGATCTTGTCCCAGCCGGCCTCGTCGAGCAATTGTTTGGCTTTGGCCGGATCGTAGGGATAGGCTTCGATGCCGTCCGGAACCAACTGATTGGCGACATAAGCGCAATTGGCGGGCTTTGCCGCTCCGCCATAGAGGCTTTTGATGATCGCATCGCGATTGATGGCGTACATGACGGCCTGCCGGACGCGAAGATCCTTCCACAGTGGCGAATCCTGGTTGAAACCAAGATAATTGACGACGAAGGAATCGCCCTCGATGATCTTGAAGGACTTGTCGTCCTTGAAGGTCGGTACATCGTTAGAATCGACATAGGTGAACTGGATCTCGCCTGCCCGCAGCGCCGAGATCGCTGCAGCCGGATTGGCGAAATAGCGGTTGATCAGCCGATCGAGAACGGGTTTGCCGCCGCGATAGTCGGGATTAGCTGTCAGCTCGACATATTGATCCTGCACATATTTGACGAACTTGAACGGCCCCGTCCCAATCGGCGAGGTCGACCACCAAGTGCTCTTCGCAAGCTGATCGACGGGCACGGCGGCAAGCGCATGCTCAGGCAGCACCATGATCTTGGCCAGCGTATCAAGCAGGCTCGCGGAAGGCGCGGAAAGCTTGATGACAAGCGTATGGTCGTCCGGCGTCTCGACGGATGACAGGAGTTTAAAACGGGCGGCAAAGATCGAGCCGGTCTTGGCATTGGCCGCAAGATCGACGGTGAATTTGGCGTCCTTGGCCGTAAAAGGCTTGCCGTCATGCCACGTGGCATCGGCAAGCTTGAACGTATAGGTCAACTGATCCGGGCTCACCTCATAGGAGGACGCAAGCACACCGACGATCTTCTGCAGCTTTTCATCGTAGCTGACCAGCGGCTCAAAGTAGGTGCTGAGCCAGGTGAGACCGGCGGTTGCCGCCAGCGGATTGAAGTTGCCCTGGAAGCCGCCTGGGCCGACATCGAAGCCCCCGGACATGGTAGCGGCGGCGGCAGGTGCTGCTAGGCCACCCAAGACGGGCACCGCAGTGGCCGATAGCAAAGCTGCCAACGCGATTGCCGGCAGATGAAAAGCTTTCCTCATGATGATCCTCCTCCCGTGGTTGCGATCGCTACTTCTTCTTGTTGTTGGCGATCACCTGCGAAATTCCCTCGTAATGGCGGTCGAGGCGCATGCGCACCTCCTTGAGATTTCTGGATTCCAGCGCATCGACGATTGCCTCATGGTCACGCCAGGTGGCCATGGGATCGACATCGTCCAGATCGAAGAAGCGGGACGCCTTGTAGAAGGCGAGCCAGAAGACATCGATCAGCCGAACGAAGGTCTCGTTGCCTTGGCAGCGAAAAAGCAGGCGATGAAAGAGCTGATCATCTTCGGCAAAAGGTTCGCCGCGTTCGGCGTGAGCGCGCATACGGTCGGTCGTGGCACGCAGTTCCGCCAGATCCTGCGGCCCGATCATGTCGAGCGTCTTGCCGATCAGGCCCACCTCGAGCGTGCGGCGAATTTCCAGCACCTCCTCCATGTGCCGCAGCGCATCGCCGAGCCCGTAGGCGAGATTGTCGAGCAGCGGCGCGAAGGAGAATGCCTTGACGAATATGCCGATGCCGCGGCGCGTCTCCAGTACACCGAGAGATTCCAGCGCCTTGATGCCTTCGCGCAGAGAATTGCGGCTGACACCCAATTGCGCCGCGAGCTCGCCCTCCGCCGGCAGCATCGTGCCCGCCTCGAGACCGTTATCGGCAATATAGCTGCGCAAACTCTCCTGCACGGAGACATGCAGCAAGGGTGCGCGCGTCAAAGGCTGAATGACTTTTCCCACCATGACACCCAAGCTCCTCGGGACATGGCGTGCAACTTATTGACTTGTAGGATATCCGTCAAGTGGACAGGAAAATTGAAATCAAGCAACATCCATCGTCGTCCAATTTGATATCCGGAGGCTTCGGAAACGCAGGCGACGAAAAGGGTCGCGCCATGCCACGCCGAGAAAGTCAGTCCGAGGACGTCGGTTTGGCGATCCTCTTCTGATCGCCTCGTAGCCATCCGTGGCAAACTTTGCTCTGGTTCTCTAGCGACAGCAGGCCTCAACTTGTTGCGTGAGGCCCGTCCGCCTGCGGCAGACGAACAAGCTTGCCTTCCTCGGCCTTGTAGAAGTACTGACTCGCAATCAGCCATCCCTTCAACGGTCGCAATGGCGGAATGCAGGTCGCCAGCATGAAGGGGCCAGTCACCAGAAACTGCACCCACACTGGCGCCGAGAACGCCACCTCCAGCCAGACACCGAGAAGGACGCTTGGGATGCATGCAAAGCAGATGACAAAGAAAGCCGGCCCATCGGCGGGATCTGCGAAGGAATAGTCGAGACCACACGCTTCGCACTGCTTGCGAAGGGTCAAGAATCCATCGAACAAGCGCCCTTGCCCGCAACGCGGGCAACGACAACGAAGGCCGGTCTGCAGCGGGCTCAGTGGGGGATAATCGGCATCCATGACAGCATCACTCCTGAATCAATCTTCCAAGGGAAGGCAATCAATAATCAGATTGCATGCATTCATTCTAAATATAATGAATGCATTCTATACGTCCATTCGGCAGAATGACGCAGTGGCAATTTCGGCAAATGAAGAGAATAGGCTCGGTAAGGAGCCTGCGCCGCTCCCATCAATAGCGATGTTGCGCCAGAAGACTAGGTCATGTTGACAAAGTGCCTTCTCAAATCAGCTGAGTTCTGATTCAAGGCTGTCTTTTTAGGAGGCAGTGATGGCACGAGGTGACCTTACGGATGCGGAATGGCGGATCGTGGAGCCGCTTCTTCCTGCTGAGCGCGGTCGGAAGTCCCGTCCTTCGCATGATAACCGCCAGTTCATAAACGGTATGTTGCACGTGCTTCGGGTCGGCTGCCCGTGGCGTGACATGCATGAGCGATACGGAAAGTGGAATTCTGTCTACGTGCGGTTTCGTCGCTGGGCTGAACAAGGCGTATGGGACGCGCTCCTGGAAACGCTTGTAGAACTTGGCCTCACAGATGATTGGCAGCACATGCTGGATAGCACCACAGTTCGCGGCCACTCGCAGGCAGCGGGCGCTAAAGGGGGACTCATAAGGAGGCTTTTGGTCGATCACGCGGCGGCTTTACGACAAAAATCCACGCCAGAGCAGACGGTCAAGGACGCCCTCTCGGCTTCGTCCTGACCGGCGGAGAGACCTCAGATTATCTCGCCGTTCCCGATCTTCTGGCGATGCCGGTGAATAGGCCTCGTCGTCTCCTCGCGGACAAGGGCTATGATGCCGACAGCATCCGTCAGGAGCTTCTATTTCACGGCACACGTCCGATTATTCCGCCGCGAGCAGGCCGCAAGAATCCACCTGCTTGTGATTATCACGCTTACAAGGATCGAAACCGCATCGAGCGGATGTTCAATCGCATCAAGCAGTTCCGCAGGATCGCAACCCGCTACGACAAGACCAAAACGTCATTCGCCGCATTCCTGGCGATTGCAGCGGCGAAGATATGGCTACCTCACTTTGTCAACATGGCCTAGAAGAAGGAGGCGGCCAATTCCGGCGGTCCCTGTAGCGCATGCGCCATGAAACTCAAGGCACCCTTCAAGGCCTCGCGGCCTATTGGGCCACCGAGACAAACGCGCACGGCCTCAGGTGCCACGCCGTCTACCGTGAATGCGTCGCTTGCGACAACGCCGATACCTGCATTGCGCATATGGCTGCCGAAGGTGGCACGCGTCCAGCCGTTACCCAGCGGCAGCCAGATGTTAAAGCTGATGGGGTCAGCCCGATAGCTGCCTGATGGCAATGTGTCAGCGACCATCTCCTGGCGAGCGGCGGCCTCCGTACGAATGAAACGCAGAATACCATCGGCAGTGCCATCTTCGATCCAGCGCGTCGCAAGCGCCATGTTGAGCGGCGACGCCATGACATTGTTGCTTCGCATCGCACTCACGAAGGGCCATATCGACCGGGTATCCGGCGCCACGACGAAGGCCAAACGCAACCCCGCACCGATGCACTTTGCCAATCCACCGATATGCCAGGTCAGATCCGGGGCGATTGCAGCCATTGGCGCTGGCGCATCCAGCGGAATGAAGCCATAGGCATCGTCCTCGATGATCGGCACACGATATTTGCGGGCAATTGCGGCAATCGCTTCGCGCCGCGCCTGCGGAATCGTCAGCGTCGTCGGATTTTGCAGTGTCGGGTTGAGGTAAAGCGCCTTCGGTCGCAGGCGCTCGCAGCTGTCTTCAAAAGCTTCCGGCAAGACACCTTCCTCATCCATCGCCAGGCCCGAGAGATTGAGCCGGAGCTGCGCCGCAATCGAACGCATGCCGGGATAGGTAATATTTTCCGAGAGAACGGTTTCGCCTGGCTTGGCCAAGAGGCCAAAGATCGCCAGCAAGGCCGGGTGCGCGCCGGGTGTTATGAAGATGCGCTCCTGTGTCGGGGTGAGGCCCCGGCGGCTGAGCCAGATTGCGGCGGCCTCCTTGTCCACAGCCAGGCCGCCAAATCCCTGATACCGCAGCAAGGGAATAAGATCGACCGCTACGGCCGACATGCCCTCCTGCATGCGGGCCAGAAGATCCGGATCGCTCGGTTCCGGCGGGAGATTCATCGAAAAATCGATCGCGGAGGCACGACGCGGATCGGAAGCGGCGTCGAGAGCAAAACTTCGGCGCTCCCTCTCCTGCCTGCCAGTCACGAACGTCCCGCGTCCGACATGGGAATCCACAAGCCCACGCTTCTGCGCCTCGACATAGCCGCGCGCAACGGTCGTAAAATCGATGCTGAGACGCTTGGCAAGCGCGCGTTGCGGCGGCAACCTGTCCCCGGCGGCAAGAACGCCGCTGCGCAAATCCATCTCGATCAAGTCGGCTATGGCAATGTAGCGGGGGCTGGAGGAGCGGCTGAGATCGGGATGCCAGTCTTTCATTTCATGCTCCGCACGAGACCAGACCTGAGCTGAAACTCCGGCCGGCATTGATGGCATATCATTGCATACAATTCCCGCTATGTGGAGCTATCTACCGCATTTTTCATCTCTAAGAAAACCAAATATCCCAATATTTTCGAGCCATGAATGCCTTGAACCAGCCGATACTCCCGTAATTGACGGCATGACAAAGCTGTTTGACCAACTCGGCAGCCATAAACCCAGGAACCTATATCCCGGTTATCGCCATTCGCTCTTGCGAGCGCGGCACGCCGGTTTTGGTCCGGCGTGCCGATCATATGGCAAAGTTCCATCAAGGATGGGACGCTCGCTCATTTTTCCTGAGTGAGCGCGGCTTTCGCTTTCGCTTGATCATCCACCAGTTCGTACCACATGGCGTTGAGGACAGCGAATGCTGCGGCCAGAGGA
>NZ_BLAJ01000014.1 GCF_009176305.1 Martinezella dioscoreae
AGCCCCGGCGGTTTTGAATACGCCAAGTGGCGCGGTGTGAGCAACCGGCGGAAACGCGAAGCTTTCATCTTGCGCAGCGTTGGAGCCGGTTGCGGCGATGGTCCCGGCAAAGTCTGCCGGGGTTTTGTATCCGAGCGATGAGTGCGGCCGGAAATGGTTGTAATCGTCCGCCCATTCAGCAATGGCGCCGCGGGCATGATTGAGGCCGAAGAAGAGGCTCTCGTTGAGCAACTCGTCACGCATCCGACCGTTGAAACTCTCGACATAGCCGTTCTGCATTGGCTTCCCCGGCGCGATGTAGTGCCACTCCACCTTGTGATCCCTCGACCAGGCGAGAATGGCATTCGACGTGAGTTCGGTGCCGTTGTCGGAGACAATCATTCCGGGCTTGCCGCGTCGTTCGATCAGCGTCGTCAGTTCTCGGGCGACACGTCGACCAGAGATAGACGTGTCCGGGATCGCTGCCAGGCATTCGCGCGTCACGTCATCAACGACATTGAGGACCCGGAATCGTCTGCCGCAGGCGAACTGGTCGTGGACGAAATCCAGCGACCAGCGGGCATTGGCTTTCGCCTCGACCAGGATCGGTGCACGCGTGCCGACAGCACGCCGCCGGGCCTTTCGCTTGCGAACGGAAAGCCCTTCCTCGCGATAAAGACGGTAGATGCGATTGACGCCGGACGGCTCTCCATCCCGCCGAAGCAGGATGAACAGCCGACGGTAGCCGAAACGCCGCCGCTCGTTGGCGAGGTCGCGCAGCTTCGCTCGCAGATCGACCTCCGGCGGTCGACTGGACCGATAACGGATCGTCTTGCGGTCGGCGGATATGATCTGGCAGGCCCGACGCTCCGAAAGGCCCATGACGGCCTTCAGGTGGGTGACGGCTTCACGCTTGGCGGCGGGCCCTACCATTTTTTTGCAAGAAGCTCGCGGAGTGCGGCTGCATCCAGCATTTGTTCAGCCAGCAACTTCTTTAGCCTGGTATTCTCGTCCTCAAGCGCCTTCAGACGCTTCGCTTCGGAGACTTCCATGCCGCCGTATTTGGCTTTCCAATTATAAAACGTCGCTTCTGAAATCCCGTGCTTCCGGCAAAGATCGGCTGCCTTCGCGCCAGCCTCCTGCTCCTTCAACACCGCAATAATCTGCTCTTCCGTAAATCTCTGCTTCTTCATTCGTCCGTCCTTTAACACGCCGAACTCCAATCCATTCTGGAGGAAATTCTCAGTGGCAGGTCAAGGCATCCGAGGCTTAATGCTGGCGCGTCAGAGGCAAATCGGCTAGTTTCGCGGGTATGGAAACAGCGCCGCTGGACAGTCAGGACGAGATCACTGCTTTGCGCGCACTCGTCGCCGAACAGGCGGCGAAACTTGAGAGCCAGGAAGCCGAGGTCATCAAGCGAGACTCCATAATTGGGCTTCTTCGCGCGCAACTGGAGCTTCTCCGACATCGGCAGCATGGTGCGGGTTTCGGCAAAGTCCG
Source organism: Martinezella dioscoreae (assembly GCF_009176305.1). GTDB lineage: Bacteria > Pseudomonadota > Alphaproteobacteria > Rhizobiales > Rhizobiaceae > Rhizobium > Rhizobium dioscoreae. Next base: position 1,480 of record NZ_BLAJ01000014.1, read on the forward strand.
GACAGGATTTCCGGTAATCTCCGGACACTCACGTTCCACATATGGGGGCAAGGTCAGCGTCAACGTGCTGCGAAAATCGCGCTTACATCGGCACCACGATCGGAGCCGGCAAAGAGCCACGACGACCACTTCCAGTCAAAACCTCGAACCCGGACGCTCACTTTCAATCTGAGAAAAGTTCTGATCCCTTGCACCTCGGCAATAAGGACATTGGCGTGCAGTGATTTAACATCTACGGTTGGACGGGGTGACGTGAACTTTGATCTGTGCTGAGATACCGTAACCCGCCACAGCGTTTCACTGCGACCCGATCTCATGGCATCTGCTACTACTCCGCACAAGTACCGACTTCGCGCGCTGTGTATAGCTTAGCCGAGTATCCCATCATTTACATAGGTCCTACCCTCAAAGACGCCAAACTCCAAGTAATGCACAAGGGGGTCGATGCCGGCAGCGGCGACATCCGGGTAAAGTTTTAAATATCCCGCGGTGTCAAACTTTGCGGAGGGATCTCGCCCCTCATGCCAGCCAAATTCCAAGTAATGCTGAAATGGGTTGATTCCAGCAGCCGCTACATCCTTGTACCTCGCCAAATATGCTGAGGTGTCAAAAAATGCGTCAGGATCTCGCCCCTCATGCCAGCCGTACTGGTTATAGTGCTGCTGTGGATCAAGATGGGCGGCCGCTACATCCGCGTTATTCTGGTAGTAGAATTTTCCATTAATTAGCAGATCATTCGCCGTGACAGCACGACCCTCATACATACCGAACTTCAAATAGTGCTCAAGCGGATCAATCTTTGCTGCGGCGACATCTGGATTAATACGCAGATATTCCGCCGTGTGGAAATGGTCAGAGGGGTCACGCCCTTCCTTCCATCCGAATTGATCATAATGCTGTAGCGGGTCGATTCCGGCAGCCGCAACATCATGATATTTCGCCAAATATTCGGACGTACTAAAGAAACTGTTCGGATCACGCCCTTCCTTCCAACCATGTTGATCATAGTGTTGATCCGCATCAACGCCAGCATTGAGAACATCACGATTGTGGGTGTAATAGAACATATCATCGACCAGGCTGTCGCTTTGAACCACCGCTCTATCGGAAAACTGTAGCTTCTCAATTGAAACTAAGCTTTCCACCGCTCCGCCGCCCTTGACTATCATTGCGCGATAGCCGTAATCGACTGTCGCCTGCGCTAGCCTGAAGTCGAATACGGCCGTGTCAAAACCAGCTCCGCCGTCCAGCCAGTCGTTACCGGTGCCACCCTTTAGTGTATTGTTTGCGTCATTGCCGATAATCGTATCATTGCCGGATCCGCCAATTGCGTTTTCGATCAATGAGCGGCTATCGCCATGATACTGCAGAGCATTATAGACATTGCCGTGCGCGAAGTTGCCATCCCCGAGGTAGGCGCTTTGTGCGGCGGACATCAATGACCAGCTGCCCGGTCGCAAATCTATAGACAGATTTGTGGTGTAGTTTGAGAAATCATAGGTGTCGTTGCCACCACCATCCCAAATGGTGAGAAAAATGCGATTGTCGCCAGGCTTTCCCTGCCCGACACCATCAATGAACATTTCGCCGGTCGTGGGTGAAAAGGTATAAGTCGTGTCTCCAGAATGCGTCGCGAAATTAGCACCGTACAACTTCTGGATGGCTGCGATGTCATACATCATCAGTGACTGCGCATAACCAAAATCTTCGTTTGTATAACCAAAGCTCGGCAATGCTGCAAAATAGGACCGGTAGCTCATGACAGTGAATTCCATGCTGTCATGCCAGATACTCACCCTCGGAAAGCCCTCGAAGGAATGCTTGAGACCCAGTGCATGTCCGATCTCATGTAGAGTAGAAATCCATGCATAATTGCCCCTGATCGGATCAGTCATCGCGCTTGTGCCGGTCTGCGTGCCAAACCAAACGTCGCCACCAAGATCAGAATTCGATGGAAAATACGTATAGGCGGTATCTTGCGCCTCATCCGACATGCCAAACCGAATTGTGGCACTTCCCGCATCAGCTTTTTCGTTGAAGGAAAGATTCGAGACGGAGGCATACTGCGCCAACGCAGAATTCACCGCAGCCTGCATGGTGACGTTGAGTGGCTGAAATGTCAGCTGCTCTCCGGTGCTATAGCTTCCATACTGCGCGCCACTCGTCGGGAACGAAAAATCCAGTGAAGTTTGCGCCCAATACTGTCCATAGATCAAGGCGTCGGCATCGTCTCCAAACACCGAGACCGGATAGGTGATCGTTAGCATTCAATACGTCTCCGAGATCGTGACGCCCTAGTGGCCGTTTCACTGCGATGAATAAACGAGGAAAGGAAAATCTGCAAGCATGGGTGGCATCAGCTTTGGCACAATCCTTGATTTCAGAGCGCCATCCATTTCCACATCGTTACTGTTCTTTAAACGCACGAACCACCTGGTCGGACAACGGTTTTGTCAAATAGGCTAGCATCGTTCGCTGATCCGTCTGGACGAATGCCTCCACCGGCATGCCTGCTATTGGTACCATATTACCCAATCGAGCCCATTCGGCCGAAGGTATAGCAACTCTGATATCATAATAGCTTTGCCCAGTACGCTGATCCGTTGTCAGGTCGGCCCCGATACTTGTTATTCGGCCTGCCAATCCCGGCGTGGTCCGTTGATTGAAAGCCGAAAACCGAACCATCACCTCCTGCCCTACAGCCACTTGGTCGATATCCCGTGGTGATAGTTTGAGTTCCGGCGTCAATGCATCCTTGTCGGGCACAATCTGCATGATCGCCTCACCAGGCGTGACAACCGTTCCGGCAGCATGAACGACAAGCTGATGAACGATCCCTTCCTGAGGTGCGCGAATATCAACATGTTTTAGCTCATCTTCGGCAGCAACAAGCCGCTCAGAATATTCGCCGATATCACTTTCGGCCTGACGCAATTGGTCCGATATCTCCGTTCTCTGATCGTCATCGACTTGAATAATCTGCAACCGGGTTTCGGCAATTTTTCCGTTGGTTTGAGCGGCAGAGGCGACCAGGCTGCCAAGCTGGCCGGTGAGATCAGCAGCATCACGCCGTAAGCTATAGACTCGCGTCGCGGGAATGATACCCTGCTCGAGCAGTGGCTGAAGACTGGCGAGTTCGGTATTTATGATATCGATCGCCTGTCGTTTACCTTCCTGCTGAGCACCCAGCCCATCCGCCTCCTTCGAAAGCTGACGAACCCGTTCAGCCAATTGCGCCTTGCGCCCCATTTTGGATGAGCGCCGGTCTTCAAACAGCCGCCGTTCTCCATCAAGTATCGCCGCTACTTCGGCTATATCTTGTTCGTTTAGAAGGTCCTTTGGAAAGGTGATTGTTTCTTTCGCATCTCGCTCTGCCGAGAGCCGAGCTACACGCGCCGAAAGTTCCTTCAGACGCTTTAAGATAATGGCACGATTGGCACGGGCCTGCGTATCGTCAAGATGCACGAGTATTTGGCCAGCTGCAACGAGATCGCCGTTTTTGACGAACACCTGACCAACAGTACCGCCCTTTTGGTGCTGGACGGGCTTGACATAGCTGTCAACAACCAGCGTCCCAGTGGCGATAACGGCACCCTGAAGACGAATGGTGGCAGCCAATCCTCCAAGGACGCCGACAAGAAGGATAACGGCGGCGAGCGCAACCAGCGTGAGCCGGCGCACGGCGCGTTCGGCAAGCGGCGTAAGAGCGCCGTTCATTGTGCCATCTCCTCACCGCCGACAATCAGGCGGACGGGTTGAGGCCCCGGGGGTCCGGGTTGCGTCGTCCTCCTGAGAACCTCATCCTTTGGCCCGAAAGCCTGTATTTGGCCATTCGTCAACACGAGAACCTTGTCGACCGCAGCAAGCGCGCTGGGACGATGCGCAACGACGACGACAATGCCTCCACGGGCCTTGACGCTCAGTATAGCTCGCGATAGCGCCAACTCTCCATCAGCGTCGAGATTCGAATTCGGCTCGTCGAGAATGATCAGGAACGGCTCGCCATAGAGCGCGCGGGCCAGCGCAATACGCTGCCGCTGTCCGCCCGACAGCGACGACCCTTGCTCGCCAATCTTCGTTTCAAAGCCGTTAGGAAATTGCAGGATCATGTCGTACACGCCCGCCGTCTTCGCAGCAGCAATGATCTTGTCCGAGGTCGCATCCGGATCAAACCGGGCAATGTTTTCGGCGATAGATCCGCTAAACAGTGCGACATCCTGCGGCAGGTATCCGATATGTTTGCCAAGCGCATGCGGATCCCATTGCGACAGTGCTGCTCCGTCCAAGCGAACCGCTCCTGCAACCGGTGGCCAAAGGCCGACGAGTCCCCGCGCGAGTGTGGATTTGCCGGATGCGCTGGGGCCGATTACACCAACAGAATCCCCCGCCTGGAGCTCCATGAATATATTTCGTACGATCGAGTTCTTGGACCCCGGCGCCGCAAGATGCAGATTTTCCACTTTCAACGCTTTCACCGGCTTGGGCAAAGCGACCTCGCGCCCATCGACAGACATCAGGTCGGCGAGCTTTACGAGGCGCGACCAACTATCTCTGGCGGCAACAAAGCCCTTCCACTGGCTAATTGCCAATTCCACCGGAGCCAATGCTCGGCTGAGGAGAATGGAGCTCGCAATCATGATGCCACCCGAAGCCTCCTGGCGAATGACGAGCATCGCACCCACGGCAAGGACGGCTGATTGCAGCATCATTCGCAAGATCTTCGAAATTGTCCCGAGGGTAATGGTTAGGTTTGAGAAGCGTAAATGATTGCCTAGATAGCGGCTATTGATCTCATCCCACTTCGTGCCAAGCATATGACCGAAGCCCATTGCAAGCACAGCTTCAGAGTTTCTGCGTGTTTCTTCGGCCAGCGCCATGCGCTCCGAGATTATCTTGGCTGCCTCTTTTGCCGGTTCGCGAGACATCCGTTCGGTCAGGATCGTAAGTCCGACAAGTATCAACGCGCCGGCAAGCGCCGTGACTCCGATCCAGACATGAAAAAGGAAACACAAACCGAGATAAAAAGGCATCCACGGAATATCAAATAGAGCGGTCGGTCCCGGCCCGGAAAGAAAAGAACGTACGACGTCAAGATCGCGTACGGGCTGGAGACCATCTCCTTGCATCTGCATGCGCGCGGGAAACAGGACAAGAGAATCGTAGACTGTTGTTCCAAAGCGCTCATCGACTGACAGTCCTAAACGAACCAAGAGCATTGAGCGGACCACCTCTAGAAATCCTTGGAAGGCGTAGAGGGTCGCCGCAATGATACCGAGGCCGACGAGAGTCGGCAGACTACGCGCCGGGATCACCCGGTCGTAGACCTGCAACATGAAAAACGAGCCGGTTAATGCAAGGATATTGACAAGCGCGCTGGTCGCTCCGATCCCCAGGAATGCCATTTTTAGTGATGATAGCACCGCCATCAGAAATGATCGGGGCGGCTTAATTGCGTTATCGAACACGTCTAAATTCCCCGCGCGCTGTTGCGGGCAGACCGTGAGCCACCGGACCGAGAAATTGCTGCAGCCAAACGGTCGAATAAAAACGAACTATTCGCGTCCTTGAACATAAAGGATACGTTCCCTCTCCGGTCACTGATTTATTTCAGCCCCGCTCCAACTTACTTCAACAATTGACGTGCGGAGCGTCGGGCAGCCAATCGGCTCAGAGCAAAACGAGCCACTGCGGTAGTTGATGAATGTGTTATAAAACGTCGTACCGGCTGCTTCGTGCTGCATTACGGCTGATCGTTATCCTACAACAGAATCCAGTTTTCACCACTCTGTCCGATTTAGCACCAAAACTTTAAAGATTGTTGATTGCTCTAAGGGCTACCCCTAAGGTTGGCGTCGAGGATTGACTCGTTCTCAGGTATTGAGCGTGTCGGTTGTCCTGGTCAAGTTCTTTCGCGTCCGCCTCGTCGTTTCGGGCTAATTCGCTGTGATGTTCTTAGAAAAAGCTGTCCTTCCGATTTCAAGGAAATGGCGGTGACGGGCGAAACGACCCAGCAACGCGATGGTCATCCTGACATCACCAACGATTTCATGGCGTCTGTTTCCTCGATCGTCTATTGCGTTGAGTGCGAGTGCGCAGAATTTCGATCTGGCCCTCGGTCAATCCGATCTGCCGCTGTTGTCCTTTCACTAGATGCCGGCTTTGAACCAGGCCACGTACCAAGTATTTGAAGATGGTCTGCGGCGTAATGCCAAAAGCTGCAGCAGCTTCCTAGGTGGAATAGGTTTCGCCTGGCCATTGGAGGATTGGGCTGGTACCGTTGGTTGTAACCCTTGGAAATACCCCAGCGCCTACGTGGAGCCCAATATTGTTGCAACCGTTTCTGACCGAGAGCCTCCAGATAACAAAGCGAAAGATACTCTTCGCTCGAACGCCTTAGTCGATGGGGCATGCCAAGTGCCACACAGGTTTTTCCGAGTGCCGGTAGCCCGTCATGATCTGCCTCGCTCAGGGCCAAGGGCTCGTCAGGACCGCCACCGTTCATAGTCCCGCTCAATTGTCCCGACTGCACGCAGCTTCTCTTGCCATCCGCATTCCAGCGAATGGCCAGCAACCGCTTCTCAGGCTCGACTGCATCATATTTCCGTTGTGCCCTTTCCGCCTCGTCGCACTCTCGTCCGCGCTGCGCAACCCAATGACGCTCAGGTTGACGGGCTTCCTCTTGCATCTGGCGCAATGCGGCTACAGCAATAGCGAACTCATCCGGCGTCAGCGCCTCGAATAGAATGGTTCGACGCGTGCATCTACCGCCAGAGCACGTACCTCCAGGAAATCTTTCGTAGCGCAACTCGCCTCGCGCATCGGCAAATCCATTTCTCGGCGAAGACACAGTCGGTGTTCGGCGGGTGTCAATACTTAGACATCATACCGTTCGTACTTGTTGCGAAATGGAGCCTCAAGGTCGTCTTCTATAGGGGTACGGTAGCGGCTTATAAGGGCCCACTTTGCATAGGAGAAAACTGGGCGAAAGACGGAGAGTGGCAGCGATAAGAGGGGACGCAATCGCATGAAGGCCTTCACAAAAACACGCCTTACAGGACCCGGCCTCGAATCGTCACCTAAAAGGAGGATCGACAAGATCGATGCAGCCACTAAGACGATGGCCGAAATAAGAAGGATCATTTCAATCTATCCTTGTTGTTTAATGGGCGCTTCCCGCGGCGACTGCGTTTCGAAATGCGCCTATATAAGGGCGATTGCAGACCATTTTGTAGTTCAAGTTAGTTGCGAGAGCAACTTCAACCGAAACTCACAAAAGATTTGATTAACGGTCGACAGTCACCTCTATGCCACCTGGTGACCTCCAAGGGCTCGGCGCGGACGACCATCATCAACAAGGTCGGCCAAAGATTGCGCCCGGCAACTATAGAATTACTCAAAGCTGCAACCCATCCATCCCAATTTGGCAGACTGATCCTTTTTGGAGATCAGAGCCAGAATACAGCGACAATCAGGACTATACACGTAAGCACCACAGCGACGACTGCCAAGGCGCTTTTCCATTCCTGTTCGATATATGGAAGATCCTCGTCCATGGCGTCCATCTACACCTGAGCGCTGATAGGCAGTATGCCCGCAAATTCGCGCGAGTCGAGTAAATAATTCGCCTAAAACAGCCGGAAGAATAGAGAATAAGCTAGCTGCAACTTCGCTCGGTCAGGCAGAGCATTTAAAACGCCACTCCATATTTCGGCTTGGGATAGTCATCCCATCCATGTTCATAGCTGTGGCAAGGCGTTTCGCCCACGCCGATATCGTATCCGAAGCAACCCCACATCTCTTTCAGCCTGGATGCTCGAACCAGTGATCGATGTGGACGGTATCCATCGGATGTATAAGCTCTTCGGGCACCAAGTTCAGATCCCTTCCTGTGGCACCATCAAGTGAGGCCGCCATATTCTCCGTGAAGTTCCGCAATGTCTTCGTAGCGTAGATAAAGCGCGTCGCTCGCGGCGCACCGGCTGCTTCAATCACAGCCTGGAGATCGAACGCGATACTGCCCAGCAAGTTTCGGGTGAAACCTCCATGTTGCACGTTCTTGATGCTAGGTTACCGAGCAAATGGAATACCGTCAGGTCGTGTGTCACGCAGCGACCATCTAGCTCGGCTACTCGCTTTCTAAGCGTTGTTTGATACAACCGCTAGCTCTGATGTTGGCGCGGGAGCCGATCGCTATCACAGGCATAAGGCAATCATTGATGCCAATCTCCGAGACGAATGGCGAATCACTAAATTAAGGAGATTTAGAGAAATTTGGCTGGGAAACCTGGATTCGAACCAAGATTAACGGAGTCAGAGTCCGCTGTTCTACCATTGAACTATTTCCCAACAGCCGCCGGGCCGAAAGTGCCCCTACGGGGAAAGCAGGGCCTCTATAATCGAATTTGCCACGGATGCAAACACTTTAACGCGGGGAAAATGCGATTTTTTGAAAGTCACTTTCATTCAGACATAATAGGTCAGGAACCCGCCTGCCGCCACAAGGTTTTCCGCGCAATACTGCATCATTGGCCGAAACGCATCCTTTAGAAGCGATTTCGCTGGTTTAGGCGTCACGCCTTCTATCGCCTCACCAGCGCAACAGGCGCTTGCCAAGGACATATCCGACAGCGGTCACTATCGCGATCGCAATAGGATACCAGAGCAGGACGAAAAGCGGGCTGTCATCCGTGCAATTGGAGGCATAGAAGGTCGCGGCGATGCCGCTGGCGGCAAGGCCAGCAACGGCGCCGGCCGCCCCCGGCTTTTCCGGCGCACCATAGCGCAGCGCGTAAAGGAAGCAGGCAAGTGGCCCGATCGAAAGCAGCGGGATGAGTGTCAGGCAGAAACGGGCATTATGTCCGATCATCCGCGCGCTCCAACTGTCAGCCGGCATGACGGCCATTTCGACGGCTGCGGCGGCAAGCAGCAGGACAGGCGCCAAGAGCAGCGTCCAGCCCCACAGGCGCAGCGAAGCGCCCGGCCGCCCGATGCGGAAGACGACGGCGCAGGCTGTTGCGGCAAGCGCGATGGTCACGACGAACTTGAACAGGAAACGGACGGTCTCCATCGCTGTATCGATATCGGCCCGAAAGCCAATCATGGCGAAGAAGATACCGCCGCTGATCAGGATGCCCGCGACGACCGCCAGGGTCAGGACTTTGCCGATCCGCATCCGGACCGGCGCGTCCTGCGCCAGAAGATTGATGAGGTCATCGGTTTTCACTGGTCTCACTCCGATACAAAGCCGCAAGCATCTTCAACGCGCGGTGCAGCGCCACGCGCACCGCCCCTTCCGTCATCTTCAGCCGGTCCGCCGTTTCCCGGACACTGCTTCCCTCGACGGAAATCGAGCGCACGATCGTCTTCTGCGGGTCTTTCAGCAGCTCCAGCATACGATCGACATCGAACCGGTCCAAGGCGTCGGTATGCTCTTCCGCCTCCAGGAAATCGATCACATCGTCGATCGGTACGCTCATATGCCGCCCGCGCCGTCTCAGGCTGTCGATCAGCTTGTTGCGCACGATCGTCGACAGCCAGGGTCCGATCGGGCGGGATGAATCCCACGTGCCGCGCTTCAGATGGATGGCGAGCAGCACTTCCTGTACTACATCTTCGGCCTCGCTTACCGGCGCACCCAGCTGATCGCAGCGCCGGCGCGCCATGGCGCGCAGATGCGGCGCGACCGCGGTGAGGAAACGGTGATAGGCCTGCGCATCGCCGCCGATCGCCGCGCGCATCCAGACTGCCCATTCCTCTTCGCGCGCCGAATGATTCATCCGACATCTCCTCTACGCGGGACCGCAGGCCTTCGTTACCGGCAACGGCAACTATTTTTCAAGCCCTTTCGCCTCCGTGGCGGATTCTCCGCAAAATGCATCTGCTACCCATGCGCATGCCAGCCTCACCACCATACCTGCTAGGTTATCGCCCGGCGCAGCAGATAGCCGGCGCACTATAAGTGACGCCATCTTGAAAAAAATTCCGACGCGGCTGTAACATCCGCTCGAGACGCTCCGTAGATCTCGATGCAAGCCAATGACGGCTCGCATCCATCTAGGAGACAGATCCATGAAGAACAGCATCCTCACCCTGGCCATTGCTGGCTCGATCGCATCGGCACTTGCATCCGTCGCCGTCCCGGCTTCGGCGGCCGATTCCAAGGAAAAATGCTATGGTGTCGCCCTCAAGGGTCAGAACGATTGCGCCGCCGGCAAGCATGACTGCGCCGGCAAGTCGACCATGAGCTACGACAAGATGTCCTTCAAGCTCGTTCCCACCGGGACCTGCACCTCGATGAAGACCCCGAAGGGCCACGGCTCGTTGACCCCGGCCTGATCCGAAAACCGGATTGATCGTCAATCATCTCTCGTAAGGAGTTTGTCATGAGCAAGATGTCCGCACTCGCCCTGGCCGCATCGGTCGCAACGGCGGTGACGCTGGTTGCCGGCGCAACGACAGCATCGGCCGCCGATGCCAAGGAAAAATGCTACGGCGTTGCCCTCAAGGGTCAGAACGATTGCGCCGCCGGCCCCGGCACGACCTGCGCCGGCACGTCGAAAGTCGACTATCAGCGCAACTCGTGGAAGCTGGTTCCCGCCGGGACCTGCGAGACGATCAAGACGCCGAACGGCCACGGCACCCTGATGCAGGGTCCGGCCCCGGTTTGACCCTGGTCTGACTGGGCAGCGCAAACGCGTGGGCGACGCAGCCTTTTACAGGCGTCGCCCGCCTTCCGAACATAAACCGCTTCGTAACTTTGCTGGAATTGCCCCAACCCGGAGGCCCGCAATGAAACCGTCAGAACTCCCCCGTCGCGCCGGCGTCGGCTTCAAGCCGGAGCATTTTGCCGCGATCAATGGCGCCTCGCAGCCAATCGGCTTCTTCGAAGTCCATGCGGAAAACTATATGGGCGCTGGTGGTCCGCCACATGCCCAGCTTGGCAGACTGCGCCAGGATTATGCCGTGTCCATCCACGGCGTCGGCCTCTCCATCGGCTCGATGCAGCCTTTGGACAGCGAACATCTCGCTCGCCTGAAGATCGTCTGCGATCGCTACGAGCCGGAGAGCTTTTCGGAACATCTCGCCTGGTCGACCCACGACACGACCTTTCTCAACGATCTTCTGCCCCTGCCCTATACCGAAGCGACACTGGCGCAGATCTGCACCCATATCGATCAGGTGCAGACATTGCTCGGCCGTCAGATGCTGCTCGAGAATCCGGCTACCTACCTTCTGTTCGAAGAGAGCACAATCGAGGAAACGGAATTTCTGGCCGAGGTCGCCAGACGTACCGGCTGCGGCTTGCTGCTCGACGTCAACAATGTCTTCGTCGCCGCCATCAATCACCACATGGACGCGCGCGCCTATCTCAAGCGCTTCCCGGTGCAATGGGTGCGCGAGATCCATCTGAGCGGCCATTCGGAAACCGTCGACGATGCCGGTGCCCCGCTTTTGATCGACAGCCACGATACACCCGTGAAAGATCCCGTCTGGGCGCTCTATGAAGAGCTCATCGGCCGGATCGGTCCAGTAGCCAGCCTGGTCGAATGGGATAATGACGTGCCGGAATGGCCGGTTCTAAGGGCTGAGGCCGAAGCGGCCGATGCCATCCTGAAGCGTGCCGCGGCACGCAGAGCAGCCTGAGGAGGGACCGATGTCTCTCGTCACGCAAAGCGAATTCGCCGCAGCACTCATCGATCCCGCTCTCGCGGTGCCCGATGGATTGACGGCCTGGAATGGCCCACAGCCGGCACGGCGTTTCGGTGTCTATCGCAATAATGTCGCCATCGGCCTGATCGGCGCGCTCGCCTCGCGCTTTCCGGCTGCGGAAAGGATCGTCGGCGAGGAATTCTTCGCCGCCATGGCGCATGAGTTCATCCGGCTGCATCCGCCGCGCTCGCCGCTGTTGCTTGCCTATGGCGATGACTTCCCCGATTTCGCCGGGAGTTTCGAACCGGCGCAGGAAATCCCCTATCTGCCCGATGTCATGCGACTGGAGGCGCTCCGGGGGCGGGCTTATCATGCGACGGACGCCGTGCCGCTCGATGCGGCGCTCGTGGCGACCATCGAGCCGGCCGGTCTGGCGGAACTGGCTTTCGTGCCGCATCCTTCCGCCTCGGTCACACGTTCCGCCTATCCAGCCGTCACCATCTGGGCGATGAACACCGGCGAGATCGAACTCGAAGATATTAGCGATTGGACGGGCGAGCATGCCCTCGTCATTCGCCCGCAGATGATCGTCGAGGTGCATCGCCTGCCGCCGGGTGGCGCAACCTTTCTGGAAGTGTTGTTTTCGGGCGCCTCCCTTGGTCAGGCCTATGAGACGGCTCTCGCCGAAGCCGCCAATTTCGATCTTTCCGCCAACCTCGCCGGTGCGTTCACGGCAGGCGCTTTTATGGCCATTCGCTGAACGCCAAGAGGAACGAAGATGCAGAACCAGATGATGACGGCCGCTACGGCCGAACGCGAAACCTTGCCCCAAAGGTTCTATAGCGGCCTGAAGCTTCTCGACCGCATTCCGCATGACCTGATTGCTCTGATAGCGCGATTGTCGATCGCCGCCGTCTTCTGGCAATCCGGCCAAACCAAGGTGGATGGCTGGCACGTGACCGACAATGCCGTCTATCTCTTCCAGACGGAATACAAGCTACCGCTGGTCGATCCCTGGATCGCCGCCCATATCGCCGCCTTCAGCGAGCACTTCTTTCCTTTTCTGCTGGCCATCGGATTGGCGAGCCGCCTCTCGGCGCTGGCGCTGCTCGGCATGACTCTGGTCATCGAGATCTTCGTCTACCCCGATGCCTGGCCGACGCATGGCACATGGGCAACCTGCTTTCTGGTGATCATCGCAGGCGGGCCTGGGCGTATCGCGCTCGACCACCTGATTGCCAGGCGGTTCACGCACTGAGCCTGAGATCGGTAGACGGGAGCGCCAATACGAGCGGCGCTCCATGATGCCGGCTAAATGCGCATTTTCATTCTGCGCATGTCGTCGTCTGAAAACCACGGCGTACTTCTGCGCGAGATGCCTTAACGCAGGACGGGTTCTCCGTGGAAGCGGCGGCGCGACGGCTTCGAGACCCCGAAACCCACCTCCATCATCAGCCGCGGCTTCTGCGTCGGCACGGTGCCCATATGGAAACCGAAGGGATCCTCGACGAAGCCCGACCCGGCTTTGCCGGTCAGTGTCAGTGCATTCGCCTCGCCATAATAATCGAGCACTTCGTTTGCCGGATGGCCGACCAGCAAGGTCAGCTGATGACGGACCCGGCGGCGTTTGTGACTTCCCTTGACGAAGACATGCGGACCAGTGCCCTCATCCACATCGACAAGATTGAAGAAGAATTTCAGCATCCGCCAATCGTCGAGATCGAAGTGGTATTTGTCGAGCGAAGCGAGGCTGCGGTCGGCTTCGGAAGCCTGGGTCGGGAAGCTCCACCAGATGCGGGTGGTGATCACCTTGGCCTGACCGCCGAGATATTGGCGGGCGACGTCGATCAGCAGCGGATCGCGCTGGACCGCCATGACCGCTTCGCAATCGAGCGAGCGCTCGAAGAAGTGTCCGCTCAGAATCGGCCGCCCAAAACGAGCCTCCGCTTCCTTATGTTCGCCTGCGACGAATTCGAGCTTCCTGTCGAAATTGCCGAAGCAGGCGGTGTTGGCGGCGAATTCTGCGATTTCTCGATGAATATGATCCTGCAGCATCAGGCTCGGATAGATGCCATCGGTCCGCAGAGCGTTGACGACGGCGCTGCGCTCGGTGCCGGCAAACATCGAAGCGCCGGAAACGGGAAGCCTGACGGGCTGCTTGGTGGCCAGCCAATGCATCCGTCGAAACGGTAAGGTTCTGGCCAGCAGGAACATCGGCAGCCATGCCGGGTTTTCCTTAAGATCGGTCAGGTAGGTGGGTATCCTGACAGCCATTCGCTTGAATCGGCCGCCCCGTCGGGCGATAGACTCCAAGTCTTCTGCCGGGGGATTGTGCATAGCGATCCTTTCCACGCATTTAAAAGATCCGTGACAGCAGGCCCCCAACCCGCTGACGATAATTCATTGAAACTTTAACATTTATTCGCTCGCGCGAATGTCTGCTGCACCGCGGCAAATAGAAATCGGCCGGCCTTGGTCAAGGGGTGAAAAATCAAAACCTGATCGAATGGGTAGAAATTTCTGCAGAAACACGCAACGCTTTCGAAACTGTTGACGAATTCGCCCGGAAGGGTTGCTTTTCCGGGGTGGCGGGCGAGACAGACGCAAGGGATTGCGGGAACGGCGTATCGCGTTTGCCGTTGCTTAGGATAATGGCGCTAAAAATTTGATAGGAGCAAATACCAGAGAAGTTGCGGATAGGCGGCTGCGGTCCATGTCGGCGACAATTTCCATTGTCTTCTAACAGTCATATTCCTGTTCGCATTATTGGCTAAATGAGCGAGAAAACGTCAAAGAAGGCCCCTTAGATGACAGAAACGAAGACCTTTGAGCCGGCGGAAGGCATCGTCGATTTCGACGCGGGTGAGGGCGAAAGCCCAACCGTGGTGGAGATGGACGATTATACCAAAAGCCTTGCCCAGGCGAAGGCCAAGTCCGTCAAGCTGGTCGACGCCATCACCGGTCAGGTGCTCAAGAAAAAAGATGCCGTGCATGTCGATGACCTCCGCCCGTCGCTCGCGGATTTCATGCGGCTGAAGCATCCGGAGCTTCGTGCCGACGATTATATCAGCCGCAAGGTCATGGACGATTATCGCGCTCAATATATCGCCGAGCTGCTGACGGTGGAGCGCGGCGAGCTTTCCAACCTCGAGGACGAGGTCGTCGAAAGCCTGAAGACACATGACACGCTGGCGGAAAACATCGAAGAGGACTATGAGGACCACCGCTCGATCGGCGACCGCATGGCCGATGGCGTCGCGTCCTTCGGCGGCAGTTGGACCTTCATCATCTCCTTCTGTCTGTTTCTCGCCGTCTGGATGGGGATCAATCTTGCCATGGGCGAAAAGCAGGCCTTCGATGCCTATCCGTTTATCCTGCTGAACCTCGTTCTATCGACCATCGCAGCACTCCAGGCGCCGATCATCATGATGAGCCAGCGCCGCCAGGAAGAAAAGGACCGCCTGCGTGCCCTCAACGACTACAAGGTCAACCTAAAAGCCGAACTGGAAATCCGTCACCTGCATGAAAAGGTCGACCACCTCCTCAATCGTCAGTGGGAGCGCCTGACCGAAATCCAGCAGATCCAGATCGAGATGATGCTGGAACAGGCCAAGGCGGCGACGCGGGCGATCAAGGCCAATAAGGCAGCGAAGGCAAAGACCAGTGCGCTGAAGAGCCTCTTTACCAAGGTCAAGGATTCCGATCCGGACGATTCCGTTAACTGACGTGGGCAAGCGGCTGCCATTACCGGCGTGCCTGCATAGACACGCCTGCATAGACAGGATTGTTCGCTTGCCAATTCACTTAGCTCGCTAGGGTGCCGCTCACCGCGGCTCCCCTTGCCGGTGCCGCGCTCCGTCCTTCTGTCGATCTGCCCGCTGGCGGTTTGCGAAGAGAACCGGCACGCATAGGAGATAAAGCGAAGCACCAAGTACCCAGACCAGTCCAGGAAAGACATGCCTCGAGGCGAAGTAGATCTCGCTGATCGCCAGAGGCGCGATCATCGATGCGAGGCTCGTCAGGCTGGTCAGCACACCTTGCAAACGCCCTTGTTCGTCCGGACCCACGCGCTTGGTCATCAAGGACAGCAGCGCCGGCTGGCCGACCCCGCCGAGGCAGAAGAGTGGAAACAGAAAAAAGACGAGAAATCCCCGTGTGACGAAAGCGATGGCGACATAAGCCGCGCCGTCGCAGACAATCGCGACCATCAGCGCGCAGCGTTCGCCCCAGCGCTCACTCAAGGGACCGGCGACAAAAGCCTGGGCGAGCGCATGGAACAAGCTGAAACCAGCGAGAGACAGGCCGACGGTCGCCGTATCCCAGCCGAACTTGTCCTGACCATAGAGCACCCAGACGGTGCCGCCGACCTCGCCGACAATGGCAAGGAGGAGGGACATGAAGAGCAGCGGCACCAGCGCTGGAAACGCACCGATCCAGCGCAGCGCCGCCAGCGGATGAAAGGCCGCCGGATCGATCTGCTCGGGCTTCACCGTTCTTGTCTCGGGCAGCGCGACAAGCGCAACGACGAAATTCATCATCACCAGAATCGCGGCCGCGACGAAAGGAGCACGTAGCGAAATCGTCCCGAGTAATCCTCCGATGACAGGCCCCAGGATGAAGCCGATGCCGAAACAGGCACTGAGAAGCCCGAAAGCGCGCGTCCGGCGCTGCTCCGGCGTGATGTCGGCGAGGCAGGCACTCGCAACCGCGGCATTCGCTGCGGTCAGGCCGGCGATGGCACGGCCAAGGAACAGCCACCAGAAGCCTGGCGCCCATGCCATGAAGGCGTAGTCGATCATGCCACCCGCCAACGAAGCGAGTAGCACGGGTCGACGGCCGTAACGATCGCTCAGCGTCCCGAGAATCGGAGAGGCGAGGAACTGCAATGCCGCATAGAGCGACAGGAAAGCGCCGTAGCGCCAACCGAGTTCGGGCGAATGCGCCACGCTCAGCAGAAGCTCCGGCAGGATTGGCATAACAAGGCCGGTGCCGGCGGCATCGAGAACGACGACCGCCAAGATAGTCAAAAGCATCTTGTTCATAGCGAAAACTTATCATTGATAAGGGACTTTATCGCCGATAAATTATACGAGAGAGACTGTCAATCGGAGAGACGATGAAAATCGATCGAAGCCAGATCGTCGATGCGGCGCTGACCATTCTGAACGAAGTCGGCATCGACGGCCTGTCGACGCGGCTGATCGCCCAGCGCCTCGGCGTGCAGCAGCCTGCGCTCTATTGGCATTTCAAGGGCAAGCAGGCCCTTCTTGCGGCTATGAATGCCGAGATGCTGAGGCGAAATCACTCCCGAAACATGCCCCTTGCCGGAGAGACCTGGCAGGAATTCCTGCGCGCCAATGCCCGCAGCTTTCGCTCGGCCCTGCTGGCTTGGCGCGACGGCGCTCGCGTTCATGCGGGAACCGAGATCGATGCTCCGCACCTCGATGCAATCGAAGCGCAGCTCGAATGCCTGCATGCCGCCGGTTTTGATCCCGAGAAGGCTCTGGGGCTACAGATCGCGATCAGTCGCTACGTGGTGGGGTGCGTGCTTGAGGAGCAGGCGGACGAAGCCACCTCCAGGGATGGGTCGGCAATTGATGCCGTCGCCGAAAGCCATCCGAACCTTGCCAAAGCTTTGGCGGTCTATCGCGCCAAAGGCCATGAAGCCTTGTTCGAAACCGGTCTCGACCTGCTGATCGGCGGGGCCGATGCCGGCAAATAGATACCCGCTCGCCCCGGGGCCGTTCCGGCCGAAAATGGGTCATCTCTCGGCCTGAAAGTGCAGCCGAGATCCGGCCCCATGCCGAAACACTGTCGAAACACGTAAAACAGCGGGTTTCATCTGCTGGTGTCGATATGATGGGTGCAGGCGAGACGATATGCGCGTTCGGCGGCCTTACCCGCTCTTGAATGGAGCCAACATCCAGTCAGCCGAAGCTACGTCACCTACCTTGCTACAAGTACTGAATTGTTTCAGGCATGCTTCGATGCGTGGGGGCAACGACCTGCGATCACGATCGATCGTCGCGATGTGCGAACCGGCCTTGCAGCAGTTCTTCGCAACATGCTGCTTGCCTTGAGGTCCGTTCTCGACAATGGTTCTTGCGGAAATGAGTAAGGAACGCCACCAGGTTCCTTACTGGGGGCAGCTTGCGCATCGAGAAACATGAAGCTGACATTACGCGAAGTCAACAACGATGGAATTAAGTTTTTCTCCGGCCTCTCAATCAGAAGACGCTGACGATTTAGCCAGAGAATGCCAGCGTCGCTTGCAGCCCATCATCAGCGAAGTCGTTCGAACTGCGGTTACAGCTGGATGGAGCGAGAGCGCTGTTCTTCTGGCGACGGTTGACGTTGCCTGGGCCCTCTATGAAGGATGCCGAAGCGAATCCGATAGTCATTGATAGCGGAGCAAAGTGCGCGACAGCGCTGCCGCCATCGCTGTGCCAACGGGTGCCGCGGAAGCTGTGGAAGAGAGGCCTGGCTACAAGGATGTTGATTTTTCCCATGTCTGGGAGGAATGGCAGGCCCTTCGCCGGCAGTTCGATCAATCTAAGCCGTGACGAGCCAAAGCGTACGATTTCGCCCCAGCCATCAATTGGAACACCAATCCCGATTTTTGGCACGCGCCCATATCTACCGGCGATTCATCGGGATGATCCGTCTCAATTATCGTGACGGCAATGCCACCGGCACGATCATGACGCCGAAGACGGCGACATGATCGACCTCCCGAGGCGGCTGAGTAACGCCAGCTGTTGCAGGCCGCAGCTTCTCCCCACTGCGGCAGGGGCCTTCTGTGAACTTTAGTTCACATTTAGTTTGCCTTTCTTTGGCGCGTGAATTATAGTTCACAGATGATCGAAGTCCGCCAAACCACCGTTTTTTCAGAATGGCTCAAGGCTCTCCGAGACAGAAATGCCGCTTCGCGCATTGCCGTCAGAATCCGGCGTCTTGAGCTCGGCAATCCCGGCGATATCAAAGCCGTGGGTGATGGTGTGAGTGAAATGCGGATCGATTACGGACCAGGATATCGTTTGTATTTGACTTATACGGGCCGCACCTTGGTCATTCTTTTATGTGGCGGCGACAAGTCCTCGCAGACGCGCGATATTGCCCAGGCGAAGAAAATGGCGAAGGAGATCTGACATGGTGCTAGAAACGACCCGCTTTGATGTTCTGGATTACCTGAAAACGCCGGAGGAACGCTTCGCTTATATCGAAGCTGCTTTTGAGGATGGCGACCCCTCGCTGATTGCTCATGCGCTTGGCGATGTTGCTCGTTCCATCGGCATGAGTGCTGTTGCCAAGGAAGCAGGTGTAACGCGGGAAGCGCTCTATAAAGCCCTGAGTGAGCACGGCGATCCGAAGCTTTCGACGCTGATCGGTGTCGCCAGAGCGCTCGGCGTGAAACTCTCCGTGTCGCCCACCTCGTCGGACGAGCCCTCGAAGGCGGCTTGATTACGAGGTGGCGTGAAGATTTCCTTCGTCGCTGTCTTATAGGGCTGAAGCCGCAGCCTATGCCGAGACTTGGGCCATCGGCGCGGCTTGGCTCCCCCTCCCTCATCCGCCCTGCCGTTTCCACGGCGGACGAGGGCAAGGGCCGTTTGCTGGCTGCCGAGGCAGATCAGGACAGCGACTGCCATGCAAGGAACATGATCAATGTCTCCGAGGCAGCTGAGTAATCAGCCGTCGACAGTCGTAGTTTCTCCCCGCTGCGGCCGCTTGCTTTCTTCGTATCTTGCCCGTTGTTCAGCCCGTGGAGCGCGGTCTCCTGATCGTTGCTGGGCGGATCTTCTTCCAATCCAAACCAGCCAGAAGTGCCATGAGCTGAGCATGGTTGAGGCGGATACGCCCCGCCGTCGCTGCCGGCCGGCAAAAGCCATTCTCCTCGAGAATTTTCGAATAAAGGCAGACCCCGCTGCCATCCCACCAAACGATCCGGACACGGTCCGCCCGTTTCGACCGGAAGACATAAAGCGCGCCGTTTAACGGGTCGAGGCCACCATCTCTGACCAGAGCCATCAATGATGCCGCACCTTTGCGGAAGTCGACAGGCTGGCACGACACATAAACAATAACACCAGACGCGATCATGCCTGACGAACCGCCCGCAGGATCTTCACCAGACGTTCAGTCGCAAGATCGCCGCCTACGCGCACTACAGCATCACCGATGACAATCTCAACCGCAGAACCGGCGACCGCCTCGACCTGTGCAAACCGAACCTGTGTATCAACTGACTTCGAGAGAGGAGCAATCGATCCCGAGGCGATTGCTTTGCGACGCCAATCGTAAAGCTGAGAGGGATCCAGACCCGCTCCACGGGCAATCGCTGATACATTCGCCCCCGGCTCCAGAGTTGCGGCAACCAAACGGGCCTTCTCATCATGCGGCCAGTCTCTCGGCTTGCGGCGCGTCGCGATTGGTGTCGCCGTCAAAAGCTCGAAGGCTCGGGTCTGATTCACAGTATCACTCATAGGACTCTCCGCATGACTCATGCAGAAAATGAGCGTTCTGTCCCTCCAGCGCTACGTGGGATGGCCTACCCGCTTACGAACAATTGGTAATTGGCGCCACATCACTCAGGAAAGCTGGACACGTTGCGCCGAGATTCTGTTTACAGCCGCAGCTTATTGGGCTGGATTTCGCCGTTCCCGATCACACGACCCTGAGCCGTCGGACGAGATTGAAAATCCGCCAAGTGTAGCAGGACAGGTCACGTCATATATGTCGGATTAGGATCAAGCTTTTCGAACGCGCCATTTCCGAGTGGCTGGGAGCCAGCCCTATCATTCGCCGGAAATCGCACCTCAAATGACAAGCGACGTATACCTGTCCATAAAACGGATTTCAGAATCTCACCTTCAGATCGGCCCGCAATCCATGCTCTCGCGCGTTGCGAGCCAGTGAGCCGGAATATGAGAGCCCCAGCATCGCCCCGTTAGTAAGATTGAGATCAAGACCGGTCTCGATGACGGCCACGTCCTCAGCAATCGGCACGCCAGCTACCGTGTATGGATTGCCGCCCGTAAATGCGAGTGACGCGGTCGGCACTTTGTCGCCAAAGGTGTGACGCCAACCAACCATGGCGCGTGCCGTAGCCTCGGCATCCCCGAGCGCAAATCGGGTGTTCCCCCTGAGGCCTAGCGTCGAATAGGTGACGTCCTCTCCGCCGCGTGATCCGTTGAGAGCCGCATCTCCGCCCTTCTCTGTAAAGTTGTTGCTATTGTAATTTACATGAGCGAGACCAGCAAACGGCTCCAACGAGAGCGCCTCCCCTTCGAGCCGATATCCAGCCTCGCCGAAAATCTGGGCGGTGGCTGCGTGATAGCGACCTCTTTCCGTTTCGGAAAAGCCCGGAAAAGCGACAGACCGGGTCGTATCGACATTGTGCCAGGAATAAGCGGTTCCGAAACGCAAACCCAAGCGGCCAATCTCGGACCCACCATAGGCACCGATATGGTATGTGTCGACGCCAGCGTTGGAGGCGCGGCTTGCGAGATCATTGGAGGCATGGTCATAGCCGGTGACAAAGCCGAAGCGCCAATCATCGTTAACGCTCACGTCAGCGCCCAACAGAAACCCACCAATCGAACGATCGAACGATTCTGCATTGCCATTACCGTCCCATCGCCCCCAGGAGCCGAAGCCACGCGCCCAGGCGGTAACGGCAGTTCCTCTAACCGGGGCCGTGTCCGGCCCGGATGGCCGCGCACCTGCCGAGTCGATGTCCAAAAAGGCAGCGCGCGATCGATCAATCGCCGCCTCGCGAATGAAGCGGCTGTCCTCCAATATCGCCCCCTGGAGCGAGGCATGAATTTCACCTGATAACGCGTCCAGTGCCCGCTGTGCGTCGCTCGCGTCCGGAATCGCCGCCAAGGCCTGGTTGACCAAATTGCCTTGCCCGCTACTCTCTAATCCATTGGCCGCCACGCACTGATTGGATGTGCGGGCGACATCACAGTACCTGACCGCGTTGCGCGTGACGTCGACAAAAACGTTTTCGGGATCGTAGGAGAGCGACAAATTCACAAAAGGCATATTCTGCGTCAGCTGCTCAAAGGTGCCCGTCACCCCATCATCAGCCGAGAGGATGACCCAACGACTGCCCGGAGTGAAAGTACCGGCGGACTTCACCACATCAACCGTTCCACCATGAATAGTTGCTGCACCCGTCGCTCCGATCAAGTCCCCGGCCAAGCTCGGGGTGATGTCTACAGCATAGGTCGAGCCTTCATCAAATGTGATATCGCCATTGACATGGAGGGTTCCCGGCGAATGACCGGGAGAGATGGTGCCGCCTTGAGCAATAGTCGTTGTTCCGATGGTGCCGGTGCCGCCAAGTTTGCCGCCGGAAGCGATGTTGAGCGTTCCGCCGAGCTTACCATCGACGAAGAGCGTGCCGCTGGAGATCGTTGTTGTACCGGTAAAGGCGCTCGAGTCGGCCGAAAGGTTGATGCTGCCAGAGCCAAGCTGCCGTATGTTGCCGCCGCCACTGATCCTACCGGCAAAGACAAGATCGTCGGAACGGTCGAAGGCGAGCGTTGCATTGTCAACGACGTCGCCCACAATTGAGCCTGATGCGCCGCCAACGCCGAGCTTCAAGGTTCCGTCGCTGATTATCGTATTGCCGGCATAGCTGTTGGTTCCCCTCAGCGTGAGCGTGCCGGCCCCCGCTTTGACGAGTTCCCCCACACCGGTGATAACTCCGTCCACCCGAAGATCCGCATCCGTCTGAAGCGTGCCGCCACCGGCATCCAAGCTAACTGTCCGCAGGGTTGCAATATCGGATGTATTTCTAAGGCTGCCGCCGTCGAGGGTTAGTCCACCGGCTTCGGTACCAAGATTAGAGTCCGAAGAAATCAGGAGTGTTCCGTCTCTGATCGTCGTGCCGCCGGCATAGGTGTTGGCGCCCGTCAGCGTCAGCGTGCCGCTGCCGGTCTTGACGAGCGCGCCACCGCCGCTGATGACACCGCTCGCCGTAAGGTCGGAGTCTGTTTGAAGCGTGCCGCCACCGCCATTGAGCGTCATGTTGCGGGCGGTGTCGAACGCTGCGGTTGTTTGAAGCACGCCTGCGTCAAACGTGAGCGCGCCCGCCGTCAGGCCCAGATTGGCGTCGGAGGAAACCCGCACGACGCCGCCCAGAATGCTCGTTCCGCCGGCATAGGTGTTTACTCCTGATAAGATGAGTGTCCCCGCATCCGTCTTCACCAACCCGCCGCTTCCAGAAATTTGGGCGTTTATAGTCGCCACCACGCCCGGGTCGGTCCTGATCGTGGTCGCCGCGTCGCTGGCGGTCAGGGTATCTCCGTCGATCACATAGCCATCGCTCATGAACTGAATGCCCTTGAAACCAACGGCACCAGCGGAATTGTCAATGGTGACAGTACCGGCGCTACCCCCAAATACGGCGAAATCCTGCCGCCAAATGCCATTGATCGCGCCATTCGCATCGGTCCAATTGCGGCTTGAGGCGTCCCACCTTCCGCTGCCGCCGGTTATGGTGCCGTCATCGTGGCGAGCGACATCGCCACCGTCCCAAAAGCCGAGTGTGGCGCCGACGCTGGAGATGAGATTTATCTGACCTGCAATATTGGTTTGGACATAGAGGTCGCTCGAACTGACGCCGCTGGGTAGAGCGCCCAGGGCCAGGCCGTTATCCGTCAGTCCCCCGCCATAGTTCATCAACCGATAGACACCAGCGCTGAAGCCGCCGACGTCGATGACGTTCAACGTGCCATCCAGGGTAAGGTTGCCAGTGACCTCGATCAAATCATTGACACCGCCGCCGATTACGCCCGGGCGACCGAGCTGATAATTGAGAATGGAACCGCCATTAAATGAAAGCGAACCCACCGTCAGGGTGCCGGGGCTCGACCCCGGCGCGATTATGCCGCCATCCGCCACGGTGACGGATCCGGCAATCGAGCCTGAACCTCCGAGTGTGGCACCGCTAGCCACGGTCACAGCGGTATTGGCAAGGGAGCCTTCGACGCTAAGCATGCCATCCGCGACGGTCGTCGCGCCGATATAGGTGCTAGAGCCCGACAATGTCAGTTTGCCGCCACCCGTTTTCGTGAGCGGCCCGGAACCGCTGATGACGCCGCTCAGTTCGAGATCGGCGTCGGTCTGAAGCGTTCCATTGTTGTCCAGGACAATATCGCGTGCGGTGGTAAAGGAACTTGTCGCCTGCAGCGTGCCCATGTCGAATGTCAAGGCACCTGAAAGCGCGCCGAGGTTGTTGTCAGACGAGACTGACAGGGTCCCACCGCTGATCGTCGTGCCGCCCAGATAGGTGTTCAACCCAGTAAGGGTCAATCGTCCATTGCGGGATTTTATTACGCTACCGGCTCCCGAGATGGTGCTCGCGTCGACAAAATCAGCCCCGCTGGTGTCAAAGCCGATCGTCGACATACCGTCTTGCAGGTCAATTGAATTGTTTAGAATTAGCCCGCTGCGCAGTGGCGAGATAACCGCACCCGCGCCTGGCGCGATTACGATATTCCCGATGAAATTCGAGCCGTCCAATAGCTGAAGGACGTTTCCGGTGCCATTGAACTGTATGGCCGCGGCGCGGGTCACACCGTCGCTATTGAGCCCGCCAGCGATGGTGCCACCATTAGTAATGAAAGTATGTCCCCAGCTGATAACGCCCGCGCCCGCGGCTGCGCCATTTCCCGCCCCGCCCGTGATTGTGCCAATGTTTTGCAGAAAGCTGCCGAAGCCGCCAAGATTGACACCCGCGCCACTCGCCCCGGCGCTACCGGTTCCGCCCAGAGAAGCCGTTCCGGGGCTGCCTCCCATGCCGCCGGTGATGGAGCCGATGTTGGTAACCTGCGTCGCGTCACCAAAGACGAGCAAGCCGTCACCGCCACCGCCGCCACCGGCGCCAAAGCCGCCGCTACCACCGTCTCCTCCATTCCCTCCGACGATGGTGCCTTCATTGGAAACCGTGGCCCCGACAAAAGCCGATACTATACCTGCGCCACCACCACCACCGCCGGCGCCATTGCCCACGCCACTGCTTGCCGTGCCACCCCGACCACCCAAACCCCCAGACACGGTGACGCCGCTGACAATGAAGACGTCTGAACCGGAAAAAAGAGCGGCTCCGCCACCGCCTCCGCCGCTTGCAAAATTAAAACCATCCGGCGCAGCCGTCCCATTAACGCCGGCCAAGTCAGCGCCAATCACGACGGAAGCACCGAAGGCAAATGAGGCTCCTGTTGCGCCGCCCTGCCCTCCGGGAACATCGCCGACGGCCCCATTTCCACCCGCGCCGTTCGTGCTTGCGTTGCCGGAAATAACGTCAGTGTTGCCGGTGCTTGGGTTGAAGGCACTTGTACCACCGCCATCGCCGTTGCCGGCGCCGCCATTTCCCGTGCGGTTTGGAACGCCGGCACCACCTTCGGCGCTGCAAGGAGCTGTCGCGGCCGGGCCGCACGCAGCCCAGGCCGATGTAAGATAACCATCCGTCAGAGTAAAAAAGGCCGCCATCGCCAAAGCCGATGCGCTCATCAGTGGTGTCGGCCAGGCTCGAGGGGTTAGGAAAAGAAAGCAACGCCGTCGCTCAACGAAAGGCACAGCAATTTTTTTCGTTTCCATCCCATCCCCAACACGTCTTCGCAGACTGACTGCCCCACGCCCCAATGTCAGCACCGTGCTTGCGCTTTCTCGTCAAACGCGGAAGTGCCTTTCAATTCCCTCTATCATGAGGAGCATTTTACAGCCAGAGAATAACATCAAAATTGCGCAACATGCATCTTCGGCGCGCATTCCGCGACTATGTTACGGCACCCAGCCGCTCGCGGTTGAGCAATTGCTACTCCAAACATTCGTTATTGAGGCCGGACTTCACACGATAGGTAATTGGAAAAGTAAGCGGCCATGGCCATGTTCAAAGGCAATATTTTTGAACGACCCTTGGCAGGGGCCGCTAAACGCCGCCGAAGCACGCCGGTACCAATAGCGATATGAGGTTGCGCGATGCCGACGACATAGAGCAGGAGCGGCGTCGCCAGGATCGAGCCTCCGCCACCGAGCAGGCCAAACATGAAGCCAACGATTCCACCGGAGCCAACGGCCGGCAAAATGGAGAAGCTCATGCCCTACTGCTCCAAACCCGGTCGTGGAATGTCATGCCGATCAGCATGGCAACCACGAATAGCACCGTCTGCGGGATACCAATCGACAGGGAGGCGACGGCAGGGCCGGGACAGAAGCCGCCAATCCCCCAGCCGAGGCCGAACAAGGCGGAACCGACGACGAGCGGCGAGTCAATCTTCCGGTTCCCAGGTACATGGAAGCTGTCGTCGAACGCGGGATGTCTTAGCCGCTTCATGACCTGCACGCCGATGAAGGCGACGATGACTGCGCCGCCGAGGACGAAGGCAAGACTTGGATCCCAGTTACCGAAGACGTCGAGAAAACCCTGGACGCGTATGGGGTTCAGCATGCCGGAAAGCGACAGGCCGAAGCCGAAGGCTATGCCGGACAAGAGCGCGGCGAGGAACTGGTAGATGTTTCTGTTCATAGTCCGAGCCCTCGAAGAACCGTGACCGCGATCACGCCGGTTGACAGGAAGGTGGCGACGGCCATCATCGATCGCGGCGACAAGCGCGCAAGCCCGACTACACCATGGCCACTGGTGCATCCGGATCCCATGCGCGAGCCGAAGCCGACGAGGAGGCCGGCGACGATAGTCAGCGGCCAGTTCGCGGTAATCTCGACGGTTGGCCACCCGCCGAATGCCAGTAGGTAGCCCAACGGGCCAAGCAGCAGCCCGAGCACGAAGGCGAGATTTGTAGCCAGCCCGACGCCTTGGGCCAGACGTCCGATTATGCCGCTGATCCCCGCGACCCGGCCGTTTAGAAGAAGGAGCATGGCGGCTGAAGCGCCGATCAGCATGCCTCCAGCCAGAGATTGAGAATAGGCGCTCATGTGTCTTCTTTCACGCAGAAGATGTCATGGAGGGCGCAGACCAGTTGCGCGGCCTTCTCCTCGGTTAGGCGGTAGAATATCTGCTTTCCCTCCCGCCGTGTTTCGACAGTTCCCGAGCTGCGCAGTACGGTCAGATGCTGGGAAAGATGCGGCTGATGGATGTCGAGTTTTTCTTCGAGCTCGCTGACGGAGAACTCTCCCTCAACGAGCGAGCAGACAATCATCAGACGCGCCTGGTGCGACAAGGTCTTTAGGAGATCGGCGACCTCTCCGGCCCGGCCGGCCATCCCCGCGGGGGAGAGCCCCGCTTTCATCACCGCCTTCGATTCGGTCCTCATTCCCATGCGGCTCCCTGCAACGCATCGAGGGGAAATTTGAGGTAGCGCTTGCCATTGGCCTCCGGCTTTGGAAGGCGCCCGCCGCGGATGTTAACCTGCAAGGCATGCAGGATGAGCTTCGGCATGGGCAGCGTCCTGTCCCGCTTGGTCCGGAGCGCCACGAACTGCTCTTCCGTCATACCGGCAAAATGCTGGTTGGTCTTCTTCTGCTCGGCCACCGTGCTTTCCCAGCGCGGGGCACGACCGTATGGCTGGTAGTCGTGTCCGGTAAAGATGCGTGTTTCTTCCGGAAGGGCGAGAATGCCCTGAATTGATTTCCAAAGGACGAGGGCGTCGCCTCCAGGGAAGTCCGCGCGCGCCGTGCCGCTGTCGGGCATGAACAGCGTGTCGTGAACAAACGCCGCATCGCCGATCACATAGGTGATTGAGGCAAGTGTATGGCCTGGCGAGAACAGAACCTTCCCATCGATGGAGCCTATCTTGAAGATCTCTGCGTTGGCGAACAGCCGGTCCCATTGCGAACCGTCGGTGGCCAGGTCCGGCCAATTGTAGATGCCCTTCCACAACTTCTGAACATCGACGACGCGTTCACCGATCGCCGTCCGGGCGCCGGTCTTCTCCTTAAGATAATGGGCTGCGGAGAAATGGTCGGCATGCGGATGAGTGTCGAGGATCCACTCGACGGTTAGACCGCTGTCGTGCACATAGTCGAGGATCGCATCAGCATTGATGGTTGCGGTGGCTCCGGACTTCTCATCGAAATCGAGCACTGGATCGATGATGGCGCACTTGGACGTCTCGGGATCGGACACGACATACTGCACGCTCCAGGTGCGCTTGTCGAAGAAACCCTTCACCTGCGGCCGACGCGCGGCGTTCTGCTTGAGCCAGGCGGCAGCGGCACTGGTGTCGAAGCCGCTGGCGCGTCCAAACTCGGCGACGTCTTCCGCGGCCATTCGCCCGTCGAGGACCTCGCCGATCAGATAGAGGCTGAGTGACCTCGTGCCCGACTTGCAGTGCGCCAAGACCGGGCCTTCGGAGGCGTCGAGCGCCTTCTGGAATGCACGCACGTCGGCTTCGGTGATCGTAGCGAGGGTGATCGGGATGTACAGGTAGGACAGGCCGCATTGCTCGGCCTCCTGGCTTTCGACGTCCGTGCCGGGCTGGGCGGCGTCCTCGCCGTCCGGGCGGTTGTTGATCAGCGTCTTGAATCCCCGGCCACGCAGTGATCTGATATCATCGACAGTCGGCTGCGGCGAGACCGATAACCTCTCAGAAACCTTGATGACAGACATGACTGGCTCCGTAGTCCATAACAATATACATTATAATATATTATATAATATAATAATCTCAAGCCTCTTGAGGAGCTTTATTGTCGCGGCAGACTACAGACCGAAGAGGCGGCACGCAGACCTAGAAAAATGGCTTGCAGCGGCGCCTCTCCACAGTCGGCCGGCCGAAGCTGGCATCGCCGAAATGATGGCAGGCCTCTACCGCCGCCCGCTTGATCCTATAGCCGAGGCGCGGCTATTCGAATGGCACCGAATGATCATGATGGCGCCTGGATATCGCAGTTAAGGGCCCAGGTCAGGTCGGAGACATTCAACTGACTCAATATTTAACCCGTGGAAAAAATAACATTCATAGCAGATTGTTATAGTCATAATTGTATTCCAAAACCTCCTGATAGCTCCAAATTCTGCCATCAATTCTATCAATATAGATATGCTTCGATCCGACTCGTTCCTCGACATCTGGATCAACAGCTCTCTTGCTGATCCGAAATGCCCAGAAAACAGGAGGACACAACTCCGTGGCCGCACTATGAGTGAGCTGTTCATCGCTATCCTTCAAGAAGTCAGCAGCAATCGCTCTTGCCTTCTCCTGTGGAATGTTCTCGCTATCTCGGTACTCAATAGGAACGCTGAAGGAAACGATATTACTTTGACGTAAACACGTGACGGTCGAAACAGCGTGCAATCGTTGCAGATCTACCCGCAGATATTCACGATAAACCTTCTGCCGGTCGATAAACCCAGCAATCGTAAACAAATTCAATCCTTGAAGACAGCCATGATCTCCGCCGACGGAAGACGCGAGATATATATCACATATTTGTTTCAATTTCAGCATCATGACTACGCCTTTGTTAGATTTTGCTTAATCCAAGTTAGTCGGCCGATTGTATAAAAACTGCTCTACCGGTCATTTCTTTCTCCAGCGCGCTTTTGGGTACAGAGTAACTAGAACCTGCGCCGAGAGGCCAAGGATCACGTATATAGGCGGTATTGTTCGAAATGGAATCAACAATTATTGCGTGTGGTTGAACGCTTCCAGGCACCTTTACGGTAACTATTACTCCATTACCTTTGGCCAAGGCATCTGAGATAGCGTTGGCCGTCGTCTCGCTGGCAAAAGTCGCATTTCCTCGGAACCCAAGCTGTTCGAGCGCTTGAGGTACACTAGATAGGAAGGCACCGTCGCCAGAATCCCCAAGAGCTTGTCGAATGTATGCTTCCGGCAATTCGATGTTACTACCCATTCTAACGCAGGCAGAAACGCACGAAGACAACTGATTTTGGCCAACGGCAGGATTTTCGGGCACATACTCTCCACGTGCAATTCCGGGGAAAATTCCCTCACCAGATCCTGTTCGTTCCTCGTTACCTAGGTTTTTGAGCACATTGTTCGTCTTAAACTTTGACAAAAACGTCAACACTTGAACAAGTGCAAGCGGATCGCCGTTGCTGGCCTTTGCAATAAGCGATGGGATGGCGGTCACGCCAAATGGATCCCCGGTAAGCACCGTAATAAGCTTGACGGCGTCGCTCCTTTCTTGTGGGGAGAGTTTATCAAATCCTTCTGGAGCCATGATCTTCAATATTTGCTCGAACCCGCCGCTCCTGTTGAGCTCATCGAGTTCTGAGCGGTATTCATCTGCGGATATAAACCAAGATGATGCCGTACCACTGTAACTCGACAACGCAGCTACCACGCTAGCGAAAACTGCACCGCATCCTTCAGCCTGATAACCACTTGGTTTGCACGCAATCATCGCGTCCTGCTGCTGCTTATCCTTGGCCTCCAGCCGTGCCTTCTCCTTGCAGGCTTCATCATCCCCGCCTTTGCACGCTGCCTTTGCCGCATTCAACGCATCGTTGTCGGCATGGTCGAGATAATTATACTGATACTGCGCGACGCCATACGAGGCACCTTCACCACCACCGATTGCTCCCGCGAGACCACTAAGGCTAGAACCGATAGCTGCTGCAAGCGCCTGCTTGTCCTGATCGGACAAGGTGCTGTCCTTCAGCATGCCCTTGACCAGATCGGCAATGGCTGGTGTCAGCAGCGCTGAAGTTGCAGCACCGGCAGCCCCCTTGAGCGCACCCTCCCAGCCATTGACGCCGCCGAGAATGCCGGCGCCGATCGTGTGCAGCAGCACGCGGCCGGCTCCACCCTCCTTCCAATAGTCCATTCCAGCCTGGTCGCGGCCTTCCGCGGCCTGCCGGTAGAACTCACTGGCGATATCGCCCACCAGCCCCGCCATTGTCGCTTGCGCCGCCTGCAGATCGGCCTGCGTCTTATACTGCTGGCGCAGGATGTTCTGCAGGTCCGGCAGACCGGGCAGCGAGCTATTGGTGTTCTCGGTATCGCGGCGGATCGTGGAGATGTCCTGCACCTGATGCGCCGGATCGGTGATCGCGATGCCGATATTGCCGCCGATGGCCGAATAGGCCTTGCCGGTCTCCTTCTCGCCGGCCTTGACGGGCGGAGCGATGGTGAGCCCGCTGGTGCCGATCCCGCCGCCATAGGTTTCGGCCTTCCAGGTCGAATGCGTGTCGATATCGGCAACCGTCAGCGTGCCGGTGGAGAAGGAGTTCTTGTCCGCCGTCGCCTGGCTGGTAATCAGCCCGCCAACAAGCGACGTCTGGCCGCTGACATCGATGTTGAGACCGCCGGTGCCTGCATGAATGCCCGATTGTTCGGAGACGAGCACCGCATCGCCCTTGGCCTTCTGCACCGTGCCGGAGACGCCGGTGTTGCCAAAGCCGATCTGGCCGGAGACATTGAACTGATCGGCCTTGGCCTTCTGCGTATCAAGCTGGCTTTCGATCGTCAGCGAGCGGGCATCGATGCCGACCGAATTGCCGGTAACCGTCGCCCCCTTCAGTGCGAGATCGTTGGCGACGATGGTGACATCGCCGGTGCCGTTAACATGCGTGTTGATGTGGCTGGTGCCGGAGGTTTCCGAACCGCCCTTGCCATAGGAAGCGTTGACCCCGACGCCGGTCTCCTCGCAGCCATTTTTTGTACTGCAGCCGAAGTTGACGCCGACGCCGACACTCCAGGAGTTGTTCGAGCTGGTCGAATCCGTCGTGCCCGTGGCGGCATTGAGATTAATGTCGCCATTTGCCGCCGACAGGAAGATATCGCCGGTCAGCGGATCGCCCGATATCGTCGGGATACCGTTCTTGTCGTAGCCGGCGAGGATCTGCGCGCCATCGCTGGTGATGGAGCCCTTCTCGGCTGTCATAGTGATCGAGCGGCCGGCACGAATATCCGTCACAACCGGGGTCGAGAATGACGAGGACCAGCTGCTTTCCTGATGGCTCACGCCAGCATTGAGGCCGATGCTGAAGGAAAGACCGGTTGCAAGCTTCGGATCCGTGCTGGTCAAGCCCTGATAGACATTCTTCAGGTCCTTATAGGCCTGATAGAAACCGAGGCCAGCAATCGCCGTGTTGGTGACGGCATTGACGCCGCCGCTGTCCGACAGGCGTTCGGCCGAGCTCATGATACTCTCAGCCGCCTTGCCGACCTGGCTCGTCACCGAGAGGGTTACACCGGCGAAGGTCTTTTCGTGCACCTCCTGGTAGTTGGAGACATCATTGGCCGAGAGCAGATTGATGTCCTTGCCGGCGAAGAGAGTGACGTCGCGCTCGGCCGAGGCGCTGGTCGCCTGCAGGTTGACGTTATTGCCCGCCGAGATGTTGAGGTCATGTCCGGCCGAAAGCTTGGAAACCGCATTGGTGTCGGATTGCTGCGCCTTGCTGTCCTTCGTCGACTGCGCGCCGATGCCGATCGAGAAGCCGCCATTACCGGCGGAAAAGGCAAGACCGAAGCCGGACTTCTTCTGCTGCTCGGATTGTGAGGAGCTTTCGGCGCCGGGCGTGACGTTGACATCGCGAGCGGCCGAGAGTTTGATGTCCTGGCCGGCACTGACCGACGATCCCATGATGTTGAGATCGGTTACCCTCGCCGTCAGATTGACATCCTTACCGGTGGACAATGTCGAGCCGACATTGTCCGTGGAGCTTTGCTGGCCCTGCTTTTCATTCTTGCCGTAGAGCGAGATGAAGCCGCCGCCGGAGCCGACGAAGAGGCCGGAATCCTTGCGCTTGCTGTCGGACTGGTGGTTTTCCTGGGCGCCGATGATGCTGACGCTCTCTCCGGAGACATTCAGCGAGCCGTCGGCATCGACCTTCGAGCCGACGATCACGGCGGCCTTGCCGGCATCGAGATTGACATCACCGGAGGCCGAGAGCTGTGAGCCGACGGTCGTCTCGTTATAGCCGTCATAGCTGGAGCTGCCGCTACGCAGGAACCCTTTGCGCTTGGCGCTATCATGCTCCGTTTCCGTATCCTTGCCGGCGGAGACAATCAGGTTGCCGCCAGTCTTGACGTTGAGATCGGCGGTATGAGTATCATCACCTGCCGTCACCTTGGAGGCGGAGACCGTGGTGTCGCCCCCGGAAATGATCGTCACACCGTCCTTGCCTGACAGTGACGAGCCAGCCGCTGTCGTGGTCTCCAGATGACCGGAGGCATTCTCCTTCGTCGAACCGAAGAAGCCGCTCTTCTTGCTCGAGCTCTTGACATCGAGGGTAGCGCTATCGGTCGCCTCGGCGATCGTTACGTTTTTGTCGGCCTGGATGCCAAACATGCCGTCGGCCGCCATCGTCGAACCGATGACGTTGATGTCGCTGTTCGACTTGGCGACGAGATCACCGCCGGCCTTAATGGTCGAGCCGTTATGCGTGAGTTCGGACGAGGAGTTTTTGCCGAAAGTCGAATTCGACTGGTTTTGCGAGGTGGTGATGTTGATGTCACCGTTGGAGGTCAGACCAACATCGCCCTTGGCTGTCAGGTCGGAACCGGAAATCAAGACACCAGTATTGGCATTGACCTGAAGGTTGCCGCCGGCCGAAAGCTGCGAGGCTTGCTGATCGGTACTGGTCGTCTTTGTGTAGCCGTCACTGGTGCGACGGGCGACATCGGTGGACACGATGTTAACCGCGCCATCGGTGGCCTTGACCCTGAGATCGCCACCGGCCTTGGCAGAGGAGCCGATGACATTGATGTCGTTGTTGGCCGCAATGGTGAGACTACCACCGGCGTTGACACGGGCGCCCGTCGCATTCTGCTGACCGCCATTGTCAGCGGAACCGCCAGCGGTTCTCGCGTCAACCTTGACGGCGGCGAGATTGACATTGGTGCCGGAAAGCTGGGCATTGCCACCTGCCGTGATCTTGGTGCCCTGCAAACTCAGCGTGCCACCCGCCGCGATCTGCAGGCCACCGCCGGCCGACACGCCGGCATTGGTGTTGACGACATTCTGGCCGCCGATCGTCATCGTCTGGGCGGCAAGCGTAATGCCATTGGTGGCATTGAGATTCATGTTGCCGCCGGCCAGGAAAGTGCCGCCATTGGCTTTGATCTCGGTCGCATTGATGGTCATGCCATCCGCTGCGGCGATCGCACCGGAGTTGTTGACGGAGCCGGCATCGATGCTGATGCTGTTGCCGGCGATGACGGCGCCGCCTGCGTTGACCTTCGCCTTATCGGCGGCCGAGAGATAGACGACCGGCACCAGCACCTGCGCGCCGTCGACGATCTGGGTCTGGTAGATCACCATCGACTGGGTCAGCGATGCCGCCTGCTCCGGCGTCAGTGCCTGGCCGAGGGCAAGCCCGTTCGCCTCGGCGTATGCGACGCCGTTGTCGAGCAGCGTCTTCATCTGGTCGGTGGCGTTATTGCCGGGGATGAAGGATCCCGCGCCAAGGCCATCGCCGACCAGTTGCCGCATCTGTTCGTCTACGAGCTGATTGTCGAAATAGGCGTCGCCGAGGAAGGGAACCTTGGTTTCAGGCGTATAGCCAACACGGTCGATGAAATAACTCGAGCCGTAGAACTTCGATACGTCGAGGAAGGCCGCCCGTGTCTCGAACAGGAAGACTTGGCCCGGCACCGTGCCGCCGACGCCACCCGATTGCGGCTTGGCAAGCGAGGCGAGTTTCGCGCCGTTGACCTCCAGGACCTGGGCCAGGTTGCCGCTATTGCCGATCGCTGCGGTGAGCTTGCCCATCAGGCTGTTAGGATTGATCGCAGCACTACCAGCTATCAGGGTACCCGAGCTGATCGAAGGGCCGCTCACGACCGTCACACCGTTGCCGCTCACCGAAGCGCCGACGGCTGCCGTCAGGCCGCTGCCGTTGACGGTCGGGCCGCCGCCGATCGTTGTACCGGTACCTGTCAATGATGGACCACTACCGACATTGGCGCTGCCATTTGAGGTGAAACCGCCAAGCGCGGCATTGACATTGAACAGGGCGCCGCCGGCCGTCATGCCGTTCAGGGCCGACAGAGGATCGTTCGGTGTCGAAGGTGCGCTAACGGCCGCGCCGCCGCCCGTCGAACCGAGCGACGTATTGATGACCGTGCCGAAATTGAGACTCAGGGCGCGGGCCGCCTTGAGCGTGCCAGCCGCGCCGCCGACAACCTGCGATCCCGACACGATCGACGTGCCGTTGGCGATATTGCGGGAAGGATCGGCAGTGCCATCGGTGTTGTAGGCCGAGCAGGCGCTCTGAGCGCTACAGGTCAGCGTCGTGGTGCGATTGAGAACGACACCTTCATTGGTGAGCGTCGAACCGGTGAGCGACGCATTGCCGCCGGCTTCGATCCGGCTGTAGGAGTTTGTGAGGTTGGTCGCATCGACTGTGAGACTGCCGCCGGCGCGGATCACGGCCTCAGGACTGAGCGCACTGGTGAAGCGGTCTTCATAAACCGACTGGCTGATATTGGCCGTCGGATCCCAAGTGTAGGTCGTGCTCGTATCCGAACCGTTGCGCACGACTTCATCGACGATGAAATAACGCGAGGGATTGTTGGGATCGAGGATCGGATTGCCGTTGGCATCCTTAGGGACGCGAGCCTTGATCCAGTCGAAGATCGGCCGAACTTCGGTCGGCCCACTGCCGCTGACCCAGGTCCAGGCGTGATAGGAGGTGCCGTCAGCAAGGGTTGCGACCGAATACAGCAGCGGCTGGTAATCGGAAAACTGCCCCGGATCGACCCCTGCATAAAGCTGGAACATATTCTGATCGGTCGATTCCAGATAGGCGAAGGGTTGACCTGCGACTGCTGGATTGAGCGCAAAGGTCCCGACAACGGCACCGGAAGAGACCAACTGACCCGTCACCCAAGTCGGCGTCGTCGATCGCCTGTTAGTGAGATTGTTGGTCAGTATCGACATGTCACCATTGGCCTGAATAAGGCCGGACACATTGGCGACTGCGGCATTGCGCTGGCCAGCGGTCTGTCCCTGGATGGTCATCCCGCCATCTGCGAGGATAGCGCCCTGGTCATTGGTGAGCGTGCTGCCGACGAAGAGGTTGGCATTGTTGCCGGCAAAGACGAGACCAGACGGGCTGTTGTAGAAGTCGCCAGCGACGTTGAAGGTCAGATTGTTGCCGGCCGCCAATTGGCCGGTATTACCAAGCGACGGCAGGTTCAGCGTCAGATCATGGGCGGCGAGCAGCGAAGTACCCGCGGTGGTGGCAAGGCCAGCGGCCGAGATGGTGATGTCACCGGAACCGCCAGCATTGGTAACGGTGCTGACTTGCGCATTGGAAAGATCAGCGCCGCCGGAAAGATTGAGGCTCAGGCCACCGAAGACGAGATTGCTTCCCGACAGATTGGCGGATGAGGCGTTGACGATCAACGTGCCGCCCGCGGCGATCCGGCTTCCCCTGCTGCCCGAGAGATCCAGGGCGCCTGTATTGAGCGTCAGATTGCCTCCGACGCGGGTGGTGCTGGTATAGGCAATGGCGCCAGGGCCTGTGAGCGCAGCATTCCCCAGGCTCTGCAGGCTGTTGTAACCTATGTTCTGCGTCGCCGTAGCGGCAAGATTGCCGCCCGAAAGCAACGAATTGGCGCTGATACTACCGCTCGAGGCCGACAGCGTCATCGCGCCCGTACGCTGCAGCATCAGGCTACCGCCAGCCGCAGCATGGGTGGCCGCGAAGTCGACGCCGGAGACCAGTGTATCGATCGTCATCGATCGGGCGGATAGATTGGCGTTACGGCTTGCAAGCGATTGGCCAGTGAGCGTAATCGCGTTACCCGCTGTGAGCGACAGATCACCATGGGCGACGGCATTGGCGCTGATATTGTTCGCGGCGTTGGCCGTAATCGTCCCGGCAGCAACCAGGCTGTTGAAAGATATGTCGCCTGCCGTGGCCGCGAGCGTTAGATTGCCAGCCGAACCAAGGATGACATTCCCGGCGCCCGATTGGCCGGTTGCGGCGAAATCGACACCGGCCGCGATGACGTTGCCGCTGACGGCGGATCCGGTCATCGAGACGTTGCTGGCGCCCAGGAGTTGGCCGTTGATCCTCACTGTGCCGGGACTGGTAGAAGAGCCGATCGTGACCGCACCGTGGCTCGTGATGTTGCCGCCCGTAAAAGCACTCGCGGCCACATTGAGGTTGCCTGCGACGATCAGCATGCTGGCCGACGCACTTTCGGCGTTAATGGTCAGATTGCCGCTTGATCCTAGAGCGATGGCGCCGTTTGACGATCGCGCGGTGGTGGCGAAATCAACGCCGGTGACTGCCTGACCGAGTTGGACTGTCGAACCTGTGAGCAAGACGTCGCCGGCACCGAGGAGCTGGCCCGAGACATTGACGCTGTTGCTGGCGGTAAGGGTGACATCGTCATGCCCGGTCACAGCATTGGCTGCAATCGCAGACCCACTGGCATTGATAGCGCCGGCAGACAGCATGGTCTGGGCGATGATGCCCGCAGAGGCGGTCAAATTCATATCGCCGGCAATTCCGAGAACTATACCGCCGCCACGAGCATTGGTGGCAGCGAAATCGACACCCGAAATCAAGACAGGCGCACTGATGCTGCCGCCGGTTATTGTGAGATTGCCCGAGGAAATCACCTGATTGGTGGCTGCGAGATTGCCAAAAATATCGACTTTGCCATGACTGGTGATGCTGGCAGCCGTTAGATTTGTGGCTGTTGCCGCGAGATCTCCCGCAGAAAGGATCGTTCCGGCCGTGATGTTGCCGGAGGCTGTCAGATTCATGGCTCCCGACGACGCCAGTACAATGCTGCCGCCGGCGGCATTGGTGGCGGCAAAGTCGATGCCCGAGATCAGGGTTGGCGCGCTGATGCTGCCACCATTGATGGTGAGGTCGCCTGCGCCCAGAATCTGGCTGCTGACATCGACATTGCCGGTGATGCCGACATTGCCGTGGCTTGTAACACTGCCCGCCTGGAGATTGGCCGTCCTTACCGTGATATCATCCGACGACAGGACGGTTCCTGCCGTGGCATTGCCGGAGACGGTGAGGTCCGTCTTACCGGCCCCTCCAAGCACGATGTTTCCGCCGTTGGCCGCGGTCGCCGCAAAATCCACGCCGGAGACCAGAAGTCCAGCGTTGAGGCCAGCGCCATCGATCGAGAGATTGCCGGCCGACAGCAGCTGGCCGCTAACAGAGATACGACCGGTTCCGGTCGTCGTGCCACTGGCCTTGAGATCGACATCGCCGTGGCTGGTGATGCCGCTGGCCGTCAAGTTAACCGCCTTTGCGGTCAGATCGCCCGCTGCCAATACCGTACCGATGGTGGCGTCGCCCGTCGACGTCAGCGAAACGTCACCGGCTGTCGTCTGGACGATGTTGCCGTTGGCGGCAGCGGTGTCCGTAAAGTCGACACCGGAAACGATTGCCCCGGCCGCGATGCTCGCGCCTGAAATTGTTATATCGCGGCCGCCAAGAATCTGACCGCTGACATTAATTGCGCCGGATAGGACAATGTCGTTGTGACCAGTGACCGCACCGGCACTCACGGCAGCAGCATCGACGTTGACGGCGTCGGCGGCCTGCATAGTCGATGCAGAGAGCCCGCCATTGAGCCGGGCGGTAAGATCCCCAGCGCTGCCGAGGATGATATTACCACCAGAGGCGTTGGTCGCGTCGAAGTCAATACCGGCGACAACTGCCTGTGCCGACAGGCTCTGCCCGGTGATCAGGATGTTACCGGCGCCGAGAACCTGCCCAGCAATGCTGGTGACGCCATCAAGCGTGATATCGCCATGCGCTGTGACAGCATCCGCGGTCACGGTCGCACCGCTGGCGGAAAAATTACCGGCTGAGAGCAATGTACCGGTATTGATCGCACCGGTAGAAGCGAGCGTCAGGTTGCCGCTTGTCGTCTGGACGATGCTCCCGTTGGCGGCTGCCGTCGCAGCGAAATCGACGCCTGACACAATGGCGCCGGCTTTGATGCTCGAGCCGGAGATGCCCACGTTGCCGCCGCCCAGAATCTGCTGATTGACGGTTGTTGCCCCGGAAAGGGTAATGTCATGATGACCGGTGATGGTATCGGCCGTCACAGTCGCGGCATTCACGGTGACGGCACCGGCGGCTTGCATCGTCGATGCCGAGAACGCGCCACTCAACTGAGCCGTCAGATCCCCGAACTGTCCAACAACAATATTGCCGCCGGCGGCGTTGGTTGCGCCGAAATCGATACCCGCAACGACCGTTTGGGCCGACAGGCTTGGACCCGTGATCAGCACGTTTCCGGCGCCCAGGATCTGGCCGGTAACGCTAGTGGCACCCCTAAGTGTCACATCGCCATGCGCCGTGACGGTGCCGGCGGTGATGGCAGACCCGGCCGCATTAAGGCTGCCTGCCGAGAGCAGTGTGCCAGTTTCAATGGTGCCAGCAGAGGCGAGCGTCAGATTGCCGCTTGTCGTCTGGACGATATTCCCATTGGCGGCGGCCGTTGCGGCGAAGTCGATACCCGAAACCGCGGTGCCGACCTTAATGCTCGAGCCGGAGATGCCGATGTTGCCGCCGCCAAGTACCTGGTTGGCAACATTCACGCCTCCGATTGCCGTACCGGAAAGGCTGATATCCTTATGACCGGTGATCGAAGCTGCGGTGACGGATGCACCGCTGACGTCGATGGCACCCGCAGCCTGTATGGTCGGCGCCGCAATGGCGCCATTGACGTTCACCATCAAATTCCCGGTCTGACCAAGGACGATATTGCCGCCGGCGGCATTGGTGGCATTGAAGTCAATGCCGGCGACAAGCGTCTGCGCCGATAGGCTCTGGCCTGAGATAAGCACGTTGCCGGCGCCCAGGATCTGGCCACTGACGCTGATCACGCCGGTAAGCGTCATGTCGTGGTGCGCGGAGATATTGCCTGACGTTATCGATGCGCCGTTTGCAACGAGATCACCCGCAGACAATAGCGTTCCGGCGCTGATCGCGCCTGCGCTCGTCAATGTCAGATTGCCAGTTCCCGTGACCGTCGGGCCAAGGGTGATGCGCCCGCCTGCCGCATTGGTGGCGCTGATATCGACGCCTGAGACAATGGCGTCGGCTGCAATGCTGGAGCCGGTGATGCCGACATTGCCGCCGCCGAGGACCTGACCTCTGATCTTCACGCTGCCGCTTCCGGCGGTCGCACTGGCGGCGCCGGACAGCGTGACGGTCTTGCTGCCGGTGATCGCATCGGCAGTGATGGTCTGACCGGTGATGTTGATTACACCGGCTGAAAGCACGGGTCCTGCCTGGATGGCGCCGGCGCTGTCGTTGATCGTCAGATCGCCGTTACCCGCCAGCACGATATTGCCGCCGGCGGCCTTGGTCGCGGCAAAATTGACTCCAGACGCGAGCAGACCAGCGCTGACACCATTGGCGTTGCCATTGATGGTGATATCGCTGGCTCCGAGCAATTGGTTGGTGACTCGCATGCCGCCGTTAATACTGACGTTGCCGTGACTGGTGAGATTGTTAGACTGCAGCAAGGAAGCTTGGGCGGTCAGGTTGCCGGCCGATAGCAACGTGCCGACCGTGATGATTCCGGCGGCAGCTGTCAGATCGATTGCGCCGGCCGAACCTAGGACGATTTTGCCACCAGCGGCGTCGGTCGAGGCAAAGTCGACGCCGGACGCGATGGCGGTCGCCTGAATGCCAGCCCCCGAGATCAGGATATCGCCCGCTCCGAGAATCTGACCGCTCGCGTTCATCGCAGCGTTGACGGTCAGCCCACCATTCGAGGTAACGTTAGCGGCCGTGAGCAAGGTCGCGGTCGTGGTAAGATTGCCGGCTGATTGAATATTCCCCGCCGTGATATTGCCGGTCGCACTGGTGTTGAGGCTTCCAGCCGACTGCAGATTCCCAGTGGCTATCGTGCCGCCGGTTGCCGTCAGGCTCAGGGAGCCGACACTACCAAGGACGACATTGCCATTCGGATCGGCACTGGTGGCAGCAATATTGATGCCCGAGACCACCATGCCGGTGGAAACCGAGCGGCCGGTGGCGCTGACATTGCCTTGCGCCAGCACATTGCCGGAAACACCAATATCGAAGCCGGCGTTCAATGCGATGCTCTGGTTGCTCAGCAGCGAGGCGGCCGAGATCGAACCGGCCGAAGCGGTCAAATTGAGGTCGCCTGTGCTATTGGCAGCGCCGACAATCGCTATATCGCCGGAGGTGGCGACAAGTGTCGCCGCACCGTTGCCAGCGGTGACGCTACCAGCAGCAATGCCGCCGCCTGAACTCATCTGCACGCTTGTGCCGCTGTTGATATCGCCTGACACGCTCAACAGACCGGCACCATTCGCAAGGACGATGTCGCTATCGGCTGCGACCGATTGCAGGGTGATGCCCTGATCAGCCCGGACCGCAACCTTCTGCCTCGAGGTCACCTTGGCAGCAGTGACCTTCTGTTTCGAGGTGATGGTCACGCCATCGCGTGCGGACCCATTGCCGATCGAGATCTTGCCGTCGGCTGATAGAGATAGTTCGCCGGCATTGGCGGCCATATCGCCGCTCATCTTGACCCCGGCGCCCTTCTCGGTGACGACGACCTTGATACGGTCGGCCTGCATGGCGCCCAGCGCAGTGCCATCGATCGCATATTCCGGCGTGCCTGATGTGGCGGTCAGCGCCGTGGACCCTCCGGTCGCGTAGTTATACTGGCTGGCACCACCCGTCAGCCGGATGGTCTTGCCGTAGATTGGCGCGTTGACATGGATCTGGCGGGAGACGACGTCGAACAGATCGACAGCGGCAGGAGCAGCCGCGAAATTGCCGCCTGCCCCTTCGAAGGTGACATCGCCGCCATTGACGGTGAAACCGGTCAGGCTGCCGTCGGCGCCGATATTAGGAACACCGGTCGTCAGCGTCGCATGCGGCGTGTTGATGAAGCCGCAGCCCGCGCAGGTGATTCCGTTCGGGTTCGCGATGATGACGTCGGCCCGGCCACCGAAGACTTCCGTCGGGCCATTCAGAGCTGAGCGGTTGCCTGACGTAACCTCGTTGAGAATGACGGAAGCCGGGTTCGAGGCATTGAGGTTTGGATTGCCTGGCGTCACCCCGCCGAGGTTCGAGATGCCTTGCTCGCCTTTGAAGTTATTGAGGATCAGACCCTGTGTGCCGACATTGAAGTTGTCATATTTGTTGTGTGAAAGACCTACCGCGTTCGGGGTGACGATATCGATCAGCGGCACGCCGTTCGGGGCAGCCCCGACGCTGGGCTGGTTGGCAACGGGTGCAGTGGTGCTTGCCGATACCGACTGAGCGTTCGCGATCGCTGGCTGTAAAAACAAGAGGGCGCTGAGGGTAACGGCGAGGGACTGCCGCCCGAGGCGCACAAGCGACACTAGGAGGCGGCCTGCGGCTCTCCCATCTCCAGTTGCGAGTTTCGATTCAACTGACGCGAACTTTCTACTCATTACAAGCCCTCATAATTATGCAGGCGGCAAACCAATCTCGCCATAATTGTAACTGGCTGTTGGAAAGAGGCACCGGCGCCACGAGACCGGCGTCAATTGCGGCTTTGGTCGGGATAACCCTGTTCCAAATAAAATCGGTTGCTTACGATGATCATTGCGGCAGAACATGCGCCATGGCCGGTCTTGCCGCTATTTCGTCGTCAGCAACCACTGCTTTACCTGTTGGGTGAAGGCGTTCGACAACCGCTGCGCCAGAATATCGTCGGGGCCTGCGGCCGAAGCTGCGTTGACGGCCATGGCCACAAATATGCCGAGCCCCTCCCCACGCATGCCACTGTTACCCGCCGCAATGGGCTGCTCGGCAATGAGATGCCCTGTCTTGGCGTCTTCCAGCCTGACCATCCCAGCAATGCGACTGTCGCTGTGAATAAGAACCCGTCCAGCCTTCGTGGCCAGATCGACCACATGGAGGCTGACGACCAACCGCCCTCGCGTTGGACCACCGGGTAACCCGATCAGTTCCTTCTCCATGGTCCCTTTCAACACGCGTACGACCGTGGCCAATTGCGGATCGGGTTTACCGTCCGTGAAGAGGCCTGTCATTTTGACATCGGGCGCTGTCTCGATGCGGATTTCGCGCACGGAGGTCTTTTGAAGAGCAGCCACAAGCCGTGGATCCGTTGTGACGCAGGATGCGAGCAACATCGCGAAAACAAGGGCGATACCGCCGGAGATATACCGCATCAGCCGAGCTCCCAAGGCACCGGTTACAGAAATCAAGCGCAGATCCATCTTCATCTCCTCAGCCGCCTCTTGCAGCCGGCGCGGTTTTCACGCCGCCGTCGAGCTTCTTGTAAAGTTCTCCCAACTGAGATTTCGGCGCCGCGCACCCTCTCGAACGCGCAAGATCCGTCAGCACCTGATTGCGATTACGCAATGCGTCGATCTCTATCTTCTCCGGCGATTTTGGGTCCATGAAGAACAGGGCCGGCCAGAAGAGAAGAACGCCAGTTGCACCAAGAATCACGTTCTTGCCCTGGGCTTGCGAGCGCTCCTTGACCGTCGAGAGAATCTGGCGTTCGTTCGCTGCAAATTCGCGGCTGATACCACTGCAATCCAACCCGCCATCACCGGTACTGGTCGACGCGATCGGATGAGCCTCACGACCGCCACAACTCGAAAGCACGACTGCGCAGCAGACAAGCGCTGTCATGGAGAGCGATGTCGTGGAGCATTTCCCATTCAATTTTTTTCCAACCCGTTTCATGATTTCCCTCAAAATATGATCACCATTTCAATGACGTGCTAACAAACAGAAGCCCGGAGTCGCGGCGGTCGACCGTGCCGCCGAAGACATCCGAGTAACCCATATCGAAATTGAGATTGCCGCCGGCGAGCTTGGCCCCGACCGTCCAGCCGAGCATGTCGCCGCCCGCGATCTGGTAGCGGGCCTGGCGCGCGATCCGCCCGTAGTCGAGACCGACATAGGGCCTGAACTCTCCAAGCATCTTTGCCAGCTCGGCATTATCGGCAAAGGGCTGTGTCCGCCAGACGAGATCGTTGCGGATGAAGACGCCGTTATTGCCGTAAAGCATGGTCTCACGCGTGCCGCGCACGGAGGAATAACCACCGACCGAGATCTGCTCCGCCCCGAACAGATTGTCGGGAGAATATTGCCCGGTGACGATGGAATTGATCTCAAGATGTTGATCTGCCACCTCGAACGGCCGCGTCAGGGTGATCGTGCCGGTGAACTTCGAGAAGCGGGGATCGGCATTCCCTGCTCCGGCATCACCAGGGGCGACAGCATCGAAAAGGTTGAGCCCCTGGCTGTAGGAGAGGTCGAAGACCCAGAGGCCGCCGAGCATGCGGCGCGAATGCGAGATACCGAGATCGCCGACGGTATATTTGCGGCTGCCGACCTCGATCCTGTTGCCGAGCAGGAAATTGTTGGTTTCCTTGTAGGTCAGGCCGCTGTTGAAGGTCGTGATCGAATCCTTGTCGCGGAAGATTACGCGATCGGCGCCGATGCCAACCTGCTTGCTGTCGCCTGACGTATTGAGCGGCCCGAAATTGCCGGGAACGGAACTGTCGTACTCATACCAGGAGCCGTTCGCCGAGAAGGTCCAATAGCCATAGGGCACGCTGACATTGCCGGAATAGCTGTTGCTCTTGCCATGGCCATCATCGCGCCAGGGGTAATCGGGGCCGGTATGCTCGTAGCCGAAATTCCACTGATCGTTGATGCCGAAAAGATTGTCGTATCCCATGGAGGCCGAGCTCTTGGAATAGCCGGTCTGTGCCTCACCGAGATTGCTGTTGCCGAATGACAGATGCCAGGGATGGCTGGGCTTGTTCTCGATGTTGAGGATGGAGGTGCCGTCGGTCTTGCCGGGCAGCATCGCCGTCTTGGCGTTGTTGGAGGTCAGACGATTGATCTGGTCGAGGCCCTGCTCGATATCGCGCAG
Source organism: Martinezella dioscoreae (assembly GCF_009176305.1). Lineage (GTDB taxonomy): Bacteria > Pseudomonadota > Alphaproteobacteria > Rhizobiales > Rhizobiaceae > Rhizobium > Rhizobium dioscoreae. The sequence continues at coordinate 45,933 of NZ_BLAJ01000014.1, forward strand.
ATTGGTGATCTTACCCTTCATGCCGGGAAAAGCCGTGGCGATCACGCCGGAGCCTCCCGCACCGAAGCCCGAAACCGGCTTGCCGTTGATGTAGATGTCGGCAAGCGTGCCCTCGACGGCAACGAGGCGCAGCACCTTGGTCTTGGCGATATCCTGCGCCGGCACATAGACGCGAGAGCTGACAAAACCCTTGTCGAGATAGAGATGCGTCAGGTCGCGGAGTAGCCCATTGATCTCGCCGACGCCGACGCAGCGGTTCGCGTAAGGCGCCGTGACCTTGTCGATCGCACCGGGAGAAAACTGCTTGACGCCCTCGACCTCGATATGGGTGATGGCAAAGCACGGGCCAGACTTGCCGCCACCGGCTTTCGCCGGCTGCTGACCTTCGGCCGCAGAAGGCTTTGGGGTCATCTGACCCAAGTTCTGCAGCCGCTGCTGTTCGGCTTCCTGCGCCTGACGGCGCGCGAAGTCGTCATTCGGAGTTTGGGCGGCCGCGGTCGACACCACGAGGACCGCTGCCAAAAGTCCACCGATGGCGGTCGCCGCGCGCGAGATTGAGGTCATAGGCTCGCTCGGATCAGTTGGAGGCGGCCTTCTGCAGCGCATCGAGCGCCGCCGACAATCCCTTCAGCGAGAATTTGATGTTGACCTTCTGACCATTCATCATCTGGACATGGCCGGTGCCATCGGCGGCCTTGGAAAGAGCCGACACCATTTTGGCGTCCAGCTTCTGTTGCGCCCAGCATCCCGCCTGATTGCAATTGCGGTAGGCAAGCTGCACGACGGGCTTGTCGCTTGCATCGATGCCGATGCCCGCTGGCAGAAACATATTGAGCGGCACGAGCGTCGTCAGCACCAGTTCACTGGCCGGTTGCTTTGCCGCCTTCTTGTCCGTCGTGGCGGGCGCCGCAACCTTGGCAATCGCCAGCGTCAAAACGTTGACGTCCTGATCGCCCTGCTTGACCGTGGCGATCTGCGCGACTTCGCAGCTCTCCGCTGGAGAGCCATCCGCCGCCTTGCCGTCAATGCAGCGATAGTACCAATCATCGAATTTCTGAACGCGTGCCTGCGGCGCGGGCTGCTGCTCACTTGCCGCGGCAGGGGAGGCCTGAGCAGAACCGGTGTTGGACGACGTATTAGCTGCAGCCGGAGCAGGCTGTTCCTGCGCGGCCGCCGAAAATGCAACCAGCGCCGAGGAAAGGAACGCGATAGCGGTGAAGCTCTTGAAGGAGAAAGACTTAATTGCGGGGGGCATACAAACTACCAGGTCAAAGCCATCCGCTTGCGCAAGGCGCACGTACCTTGCTCAATCGGCATGTCGGTCGAAAATCAGGAAGGTTCACCACAGGGTGGCGTAGCCGATCATGGGCCTAATCCGCTCAATAGCAGATTTCTAAAAAAGTACAGCAAAAAGTAGCAAGCACATGAGCGATTCACACGCTCGTTTTTAGATATGCGTGTAAAATCTGCAACACCGACGTTCAACAATTGAATAAAATTGTTGTTTGCTCTTGAAGGCACCTCTCCGGCCGATGGGCGGAGCGCGCCCGAGGAATCCTAGATCGTTTGGAATGATGCCAATCATCCACCTGCTTTTGCTGTTTAAGAGCGCATCACCGATTATGAGCTGCCATTCAGCGCGGATTTTAAACCCAACTCACCCCAGCAGGCGGCTTAGTTTAAAGCGTTTCGATGGTCCAGCTCGAGGGGTTCATGAATGGACGGCCTTCCTTGGCAAGGGATTTTGGTGTGACAGCGACTTGGTCGGGCGCAGGCACTCCGAAACCGGCTCAGTTCCGCGTCGAACCAACAGCAAAACAACCGCAATGATGATACGTTCCGACCATTAGAGCGCATGGTTTGAAACAAATGTAACCGTTCCCAAGTCGGGAGCGGGAAAAACCTGGGGTAAGGATCTTTGGCAATCGGGTGCTTTTCTGGAAGTGGTATTCGTGACAGCTCGGATCCCTGTGATAACAATATTCAGACTTCCAATTTAAGAAAGCGGACAGCTTTCCTCGACAGTAGGTTAGTGGTGGACCTTAGCGTTGCTTTAAAGAAGCTGTGCAAGGATGCAGGCGCGTCTCATATACCGGCAACCTGATGAAGTTTCGAAAAAATCCAAAGATATTGCGTGGCTTCGCGAGTTCTGCAGTAAACCATGCTAGCGCATTTGCTCCGGCAATATTTGCGACGATCATCGCAGTAATCGTCGTCTATGTTGCAACCAACTGGCGGCTGGAACGATCACTCGCCGACGAGCGCTCGGTGGTTGCCGGCGAACTTGCTACCATATCATCTCGGCTTCAGACGAACCTCAACAGCAATGTGAAGCTGCTGCAAGGACTGGCGGCCGGTATAACAGTCAACCCGGCAATGGACCAAAGTGCCTTTTCGAAACTCGCCGCGGAGATTTTGCAGCCAGATTCACAGTTGCGAAGCTTCGCAGCAGCCCCCGGCATGGTGGTCAAGTGGGTTTATCCAGAAAAACCAAACCAAAAAGCGATCGGTCTCGACTATCGAACGAACGAAAAGCAACGCGATAGCGCAATGCTGGCGCGCAATACTCATAATATTGTCCTGACAGGCCCTGTGGACCTCCTTCAAGGCGGAAGGGCTTTCGTTGTCAGATGCCCAGTTTATATCACGGACGGAACAAGCCAGATCTTCTGGGGTCTTGTTTCCGGAATCGTAGACATACCGAGGCTCTACCAAGATAGCGGTCTGGTATCTACCGATCTCGAGATTGCCATCAGCGACACACCGGAACCGACGATACCCAAACAAGTTTTTCTCGGCGACCTCGATACTTTTTCGAAGAATCCGGTCGTAGCATCCGTTGATATGACTTATGGCCGATGGACACTTGCCGCAGTACCTCGGGACGGATGGGGTCAAAACAGGGGATTGGCCACTTTCGAGCTCTATGCTTGCTTATTGTCCGTGTGTGTCCTTGCACCGATTGTCTGGATAGGCTTTCTGACCAAATCACGCCAAAGGACCATCGAAAAGCTTCGCCTTCACAAGAAAAAGCTTGTTCGAGCACGGCAACGGCTCGAGCACCTGTCTTTGCACGACGCGCTAACGGGCCTTCCCAATCGCCGATTTATTGACCAGATGATCTCACAGCCGCCGAGGCCGAGTCCGAAAGATTGTCTGATACTGATTCATATCGACCTGGATCGATTTAAGGAGATCAACGACACCAAGGGACATGCCGGAGGTGATACGGTCTTGCAGGCGGCAGCTTCGCGCCTTGTCGACTTGGCCGGCCCAAACGACGTGGCGGCTCGGATCGGCGGAGATGAGTTCATCTTCGCTAGCTGGAGCGCCGATCCCGCGCCGAGGGCAACTAAATTGGCTCAACAGATCGTCGATACACTCAAGCTGCCCTTGTTCGTTGACGGTTTAGAGTGTGTGGTCGGAGCAAGCGTCGGCGTGGCGTGGGAGACTGAACGTGCACAGCGAGATCTCAGTCAGCTGCGTCTCAACGCCGATTTGGCTCTATACGAAGCGAAGAAGAGGGGTCGGGGCCGGGCGGCCATATTCACCGAGGAGCTTCGCAGTGCTGCCATCCATACGAAGGAATTGGCGGACGAATTCAATCATGCGCTCGATTGCGATGAACTGGTTGCGTTCTTCCAACCGCAGTTTCATGCAGACACATTGGATATTGCGGGCGTCGAAACACTTGCGCGTTGGGATCACCCGCAAAAAGGTCTGCTCACCCCGGATAAATTTCTCGCGGTCGCGGAAAATTTGGGACGCTCCGGCGACATGGATCGGCTGATCCTGCAAAAGGCGCTGTTCGAGCTTACAAGATGGGACAGCTTGGGAATGCGCATCCCCCGCGTCTCGGTCAATATTTCCGCCCGTCGACTGGCGCAGCCAAGTCTGCTTGCTGAACTGGCTGAGCTTCCTTTAGTCACGGGTCGCCTGTGTTTTGAGCTGCTTGAAACCATCTCTTTTGACGATCTTCAACCAGCTCTCGACGAGATAATTCCGGCCGTCAAAGAGCTCGGGATCGAAATCGAGATCGATGATTTCGGCACCGGACATGCCAGTATCGTCAGTTTGCTTAGATTTGAGCCACGACGGCTTAAAATCGATCGGGAAATTGTCAAACCGATCGTGACATCTACATCTCAGCGCCGCCTGGTCTCTTCGATTATCGAAATCGGTCGATCGCAGAACATCGACATCGTCGCCGAAGGCGTAGAGACGATGGAACATGCGAAGATCTTGAAAGAGCTTGGCTGCCATTTGTTGCAAGGCTACGCTCTGGCAAGACCAATGTCCTCAAAGCGGTTGATCGAATTTTGCCGCGCGAAGGATAAGGAGCTCAAGCTGGTGGGATAGTCCCGACCATGAGGAAGACTGCAGCGTATCGACATGGCGATGGACGGGCTTCCATTCCCACTCCGCTGGCCGGAAGACGTTCATCACGCACAGCGACATCGGAACGGTATCACGGCCTGACTTCCTGACTTTAGTGTGCTGGCCTCCTGTCCAAAAGCCGGTTTCCATCCGGCGAGTTTCGAAAGACTTCGAAACTGCCTGTGCCCCCTCCTTAAACGAGACGGTCCTTTTCGAAACGTTGACCGCCGCCGCGCCTTCGATCCTGTCCGGGACGGAGGAAAGAATGCACGACAGCGCCATCGATGAAAAGCGTTGCTTCCAGATACAGATCCGACACAAAGCCGTCAGGCGCCGGCGGTCTGGGCATGGGTCGCAAGCTGCTCCTCATGGTTGTTAAACAGCACGTGGACCGCATCGTGGCCCGTCGGCGCGTAGTTCTGCAGCGTGGCGACCACATGGGTCTCCGAACCAGTGTTGACGCTGATCTTCGTCGAATTCGCTGCAGTATCGACCTCGGCGGTCATCGACGCGACCGCACTCGCCTCGGTCATGCCCGGATGTTCGCCGACCAGCGCATTGAGCAGGTTCGATACATCCAGCTTGTCGCCGTCTCCCTTCGGGCTGAAGTCGGTGATGACATCCGCCATGTTGAGGTTGTGCAGGGCCTTGGCATCGAGAACGAAGGTATCCGCACCGGCGCCGCCGGTCATGGTGTAGCCGCCGCCGCTTGTCAGGGTGTCGTTGCCGTCTGTCCCGTAGAGATGGCCGATCCCGCTGAAGTCGATCTCGGCAGATGTACCGTCGTGACCCAGCGAGAAGTCACCGGCCGAATACTCGCCCGTAAGACCGACCGAGGCGGTATGGGTGCCATCGGTGACGGTCAGCACGCCGCCGGTCTTCGCTGCGTTCTCCGTATAGGAGAAGCTGGCGGTCGCGGCGGAGATGTCGCCGAACCGCAAGGCGTCGTTGCCGTCGAGACCGGCGATCGTGCCGGTGAAGGCGGCCGCGTGGTCGATCGTGATCGTAGCCTGAGCGTCCTTGCCAAGTGTGATCGCCTCGTTGAACGAGCCGCCGATTTCAAGGCCTGCGTGACCCGACACCAGCACGGTGCCGGTGCCGCTAACATTGCCGTCGAGATTGACGTCGCCGCCATTCGCCCACAGCAGGCCGTTATTGACGACATCGCTGTGGATATGGAGACCACCCGCCCCGGTCGCCTCCAGCGTGCCGGTGTTGCTCACCGCATTCACGCCGGTGTCGATGACGAGCGCGTGGCTGCCGTCGGCAATGATCGTGCCCGCATTGACCAGCGTCAGGTGGCCGTCGCCGATCTGGCCGGCGCCGGAGATGGTGTTGTCGACATTCGTCAGCGTAACGTGGTCGCTGCTGCCGAAGATGACATTGGATGCGCTGTCGGACAGTGTCACCTTGCCGCCGCCGGTCAGCGTGAGACCTTGCTGGACGATTTCGAAGTCCGTCTCGCTGCCAGCCGAAGAGATATGGATGCTGCCGGTGTTGTCGAGCGTACCGCTGAAGGGCATCAACGCACCGTCGGCAATCACCATGTCTCCGCTATTGTGCGTGACGACCGCTTCGTTGAAGAGGAAGTCGTCAGCAGTCAGCGCCGCGGCGCTGACACCTGCCAGGGTGATAGTCTCACCACTGCCGAGTGTAATGACGGCATTGCCGGAGGCATCGCTGGACAGATGGGCCAGAACATCGGCGAAGCTGTTGAAGCCCGCAAAGCCGATCAGGTCGATCTTGTCATGCGCCACATCGAACTTGTGCACGACGTCTGTGCCGATGGTGTTTGCAAAGACCAGCACGTCGCTGCCGCTCGATGCTGTCAGCGTGTCATCGCCCGACCAGGCAAAGATCGGCGAACCCTTGGCATAGGCTTCGACATTATCGGCCATGGTGGCCATTCCAGTCGAACCATCGGCATTGGTCCAAGCCTCAGTGACCTGGAGAACCACCGCACCGGTTACGCCATCGGGCGAAGTCACCGTCAGCGTGGACGGATTGTTCGTCTCCACGGTCCAGGTGCCATCGGCATTATGCGTGCCTTCGTTGAGCACCCAACCCACCGGAAGGCCGGCGACGCTCACCGTGACCGCGCCGACGTGATGCGACGGATCTGCAAGTGCAAGGTTGATGGACTCTCCGGACATGCCGGCAGGCTTGTTCGTATAGTTGACCGTTACTTGGGCTGCGGCTGAAATTCCGCCGTCACCATCATCGATAGAGAAACTAACTATCCTGTTACCAGCCGTGCTGGAGTTCGAATTATATTGAATACTCTCAAGCAATGCCGTTACTGCTGTCGGAGTAGCATTCGAATTAAATGCAACCGTAAGGGTTGACCCATTGTTCGAGTAGGAGCCGATTGTTTTGCCGTTATAAAATACGCTCCCATTACTGCCATTCACGGTGAAAGTTATCAGGCCTTGAGACTTGATGCTCAACTTGTCCGAAGAACCTGACGAACTGATCGTGAGACTTCCATTGGCGAAATTCGCTGAGTCAACATCCGTGACAAAGGCATTCGGCGCCAAGATAATAGCGTTTGCGCCCTTTGTGTAATTGACCGAGGCATTAACACCGCTCATGGAGCTACCGTTTAGGTCCACCACTGGCGCATCATTCGTCCCGTTGATCGTTACAACGATATCCTGAGAGGCTGTCCCGTCTACCGACGTCACGGTTAATTTGTCCGTGACAGTCTGACCTCCAGTCAACGCCTGCACATTTGCGGCCGAATTATTGAGCGTGTAGCTCCACACGCCGCTATTCGCATCGAAACTGAATGCGCCGTATGTTCCCGACAGCGAAGACGGGGTCTGGAAATGATTCTCGCCGTGGTCGACATCGGTAACCGTAAGCGTGCCCCCAGCCGTCAATTGTCCGTTTTCGGTGACCGTGCCGGTCGCCGCGCCGGAGATCGAGGCTGCGTCATTCGTACCGTTGACCGTTACGACCACATCCTTTGTAACCGTTCCACCGTGACCATCACTCAACGTCAGCGTGTATGTCTGATTAATATGATCATTGGCCCCTAGCGACTGGATGGCATTATCATTGACACTGAATATCCAATTTACTTTGTTATTTGCATTATCAACGCTTGCCGCAAATGTGCCGTAGTAATTACTTCCGGCGGGCACCGTGTAGCTTACGGTGTGGGTATAGGCCGTGTGGACATCGTTAAACGTGATCGCCCCCGATGTCGTTTCAATACCCGGTGTTCCCGCGATCGCCTTTACCGAGACATCATCGATATTGAATGAGCCAAACGGCTGGTAAGGAGACCAGAATTTGATGACGGTGCTCGAGCCCGTTGCAACGAAGTTGACCGTATAGAGTAGGTAGGGGCTACTGCTGGAGTTAGAGTACGTATAGCTGATGGCCTGCGTTTGAGATCCTGTCGTGACATCGAAAATTGCCGCTGCCCCGCCGGGTAGGCTAGTGGCAAAATCCTGCATGTAGAAGCTGAGCTGATATGTCTGTCCAGCAACCGTCGATATTGTCTGCGAAAGCGAGTTGATGGAACTGGTATTTGAGACAAGCATTGCCGACGTGGAATCAAGCCGGCCGCCATTCACATCGTAGACTGACCCGGTGAGAGACCAATTGGTTGGATAGCTGTGGATTCCGGAGAAGTAATAACTCTGGAAACTGCCGTTCGTTATCAGCTCTGGACCTACGCTGTAAGACGCATCCTCCGTCACCGACCCCGTTGTCGTTCCCGTGCCGAACACCGGTGGGTTATCGACGCCCGTAATCGTGACGGTAACGTTGTGCGGCGTTCCGTCGGCCGAGGTGAGGGCCAGGGTATCGGTCAGCTTGGCGCCAGCCGTCAGCGCTTGAACCGCCGTGTCATTGTTGTTCAGCGCATAGGTCCAAGTTCCAGTCGCGGAACCATCATTGGTGAAGGTGAATGTCCCGTGTGCGCCCGCGATCGAGTTTGAAGACGCGGTCGTGAAGGAGCTTTGGTTTGCATCGACGTCAGAAACGACGATCGCGCCGCTGATCGGAGCAGTGCTCCCCTCCAGAATGCTTCCGGTATCACCGGTAAATGTCGGTGCATCGTTGGTGCCGTTGACTGTCACATCGACCGTCTGCGTCGTGACGCCGCCATGGCCATCGCTGACCTGCACCGTGAAGACATCGTGCTTCTGATCCGACGCCGTCAGAGGATCGGCCTTCGACTGATCCAGAACATAGGTCCACTTGCCAGTCTGATCGACGCTCAGCGTACCATAGGCTCCGACCTCGGAACCGGCGCTGTTAGCGCTGTTCTTCGGATCGACAACCGACCAGGTGAAGGACGTGTCGTCGACGTCGCTCGCCGTCAGAGAGCCCGAGACCGTGCCCGCGCTGACTGCGACGTTGACGCCGGCTTCCGCGACCGAACCGGTTGCCGCGCCGCTGATTACGGGTGCATCATTAGAGCCGTTGACGGTGATGTTGACCTGCTGCGTCGCGATGCCGCCATGGCCGTCCGCGACTTCGACCGTGAAGCTATCGACCTTCTGATCGCCGAGCTGCAGCGAGTCGGCCGCCTTTTCGTCGATCGTGTAGGTCCATTTGCCGGAGCTCGCATCCATCTGCAGCGTGCCGTAGGTGCCATGCACCGACGACGCAGTCGTCTGGCCCGAGACGATCGACCAGGTGGCGGTATCGCCATGATCAACGTCACTGCTTGCCATAATGCCCGAAACCGTAGAGATCCCAACCGGATGACCGCTCGCATCGAAGCCCTGTTCTACGACCGAACCGCTTGTCTGGCTCGATGCAAGGATAACAGGCGCGTCATCGGTGCCGGTGACGGTCAACTCGTAGACACCGGAGGTGACGCTGCCGTTGCGATCCGTCACTTCGAAGGGAATGCTGATCTTGGCAATCTCACCGGCGCCAAGCGCGTCGAAGGCCGTGCCCGGTATCACTGTGATAGTCGAACCATCGAAGCTCAACTGCGGCATACCGAGAGTGATACCCTGGGGAGCGGAGACCACCGCATGCGTGGTGTCGAAGGTGAGCGCACCCGTGGTGCCCTGACCATCGGCGCCGTAGTTGAACTGAGCCGAGCCGAAAGTGAAACTATGGGTGTCGTTCTCGTTCATCGCATCGGCGATGACTGGCAGCGAATTTGCCGATGCGGCGGTCAACGAAACGTTCGCGAGATAGGTGCCGGTGTTGTCGCTGGCAGTGCCGACCTCGACGAAGGAGATCGTATTGTCGCTGCCATGTGCCGTCAGCGGCAGAGTAATGATCGACATAGGCCCTGCGCCGGGCGTGGGGGTCAGCGTATCGACCAGCTCTCCATTCCACCAGACCTGTACGGCTGCGGTGCCGTTGGCCGGCGTGCCATATTCGAAGCTGAGAACGTAGCTGGCACCATCAGTCAGTCCGTGAACGGTCTGCGAGATCGCGATATTGCCCGGAGAAGCACCGAGATCAACCATCGGCGCGCCGTTGGAGGAGGTAACGCCGTTATAGTTGCTCGCAATTTCTTCGAGGCGCACGCCGGTCTGCCCCGGTTCGGTCCCGGATATCGTCCAGCCGGTGCCTTCGGTTGCCCAGATGAAGCCACCACCATTCGTCCAGGCGGATGCCGTTGCATGGGCGAAATCGCCGTCGACCAGCAGGTTCGGGGCAGCGGCATGGCCACCAGCATCCTGTACACCGATGATGACCGGGAAATCGTCAGAACCGTTGATCGTCACCATCAGCGTCTGGGTACTGGTGGCGCCGTGATTGTCGGTGATCGTGAAGGTGAACGTGTCGGTCAGCGTCTCGTTCGGGATGAGATGCTGCACGGCCGGATCTGCATTGTTTAGGACATAGGTGTATTCACCGCTCGTGCTATCCCAGGTCAGCGTGCCATAGGTGCCCGCAACGCCTGCATGACCGTCGGTAACGTCACCGACCTTGGCGACCGAAAGGACGTCCAGATGGTCGGCGTCGCTGGCTCCCGCAAGAAGGTTACCGGTCGCCGTGACAGCCGTGTCCTCGGTCACCGAAGCCGCCTCGGCAACGGCGATCGGCGCATCGTTCGTGCCTATAACGTTGATCGTGATCGTCGCGGAGCTTTGGACCCCATGGGCGTCCTGAACGGTATAGTCGAAGATCTCCTTGACCTGTTCTCCCTGGCTGAGGGAGTTGGTCGCATCCTTCGTGTCGTCGAGTGTATAGCTGTAAGTGCCGTCGGCGTAGATGGTCAGTTTGCCGTAGGTGCCGTCAACAACGGTCGGGTTGGAGCCCGTCACATTGGCGACCGCGGACGGCATCGTTCCAGCATTGATGCCGACAACCGTCAGTGTATCGAACTTATTGGTGTTCGCATCCGTTGCATGATTGCCGTGCAGAATGAAACCTTCGACTGTCTCGCTCGAGCTGTCCTCAATCACCGCGCTCAAGGCGGTGAAGCTGTTGGCGACAGGCGCGACATTCATCAGCTGGCTGAGCGACAGCGTACCGCCGGCACCGCCGTTTTCACCCATGAAGGTGAACTGCTCGACATTGGTGACGGTGATCGTCTCCGCACCGTTCGTCAGCGTGTAGCTGCCGGTGCCGTCGTCGACACCGGTGTGCGTAACCGTCCAGTCGGCCCATTTGCCGGCAAGCTTCAGCGTGTCGGTGTCGCTGCCTGCGGTTGCAACAGGATCGCTGTCGTTGATGACGATGTGTACATTGCCGGTGAGGCCGGTCATGTCGAACGTATCGTTGCCGTTGCCGCTGTTGACGACGATCGTGTCGGGCGCCAGCGCCGTATCGCTGACATTGCCGAAGACGACCGTGTTGTCAGCGCTACCGCCAAGATCGAGGTATAGGTCCTCGATACCGTCGGCACGGATACTGCCGCCGCCGCTGATGCCGATGGTCAGATCGGCATGATCGTCAGCCGACACGATGTTGCCGGTATCGCTCAAGGCGATCTCGCCAATCGCGTAGGTGTGGCCGTTGCCATCACCAACGATATGCAGTTCGTCGGTGTCGGTTTCCTTTCCGCCAACCAGGGTCGCACCGCCGTCGATACGGTCGTTGCCGGAGCCCACGGTGTAGTAGATCTTGTCGCTACCCGTACCGCCGAGAATGGTGTCGTTGCCCGTGCCGGCGACGATGATGTCGTTGCCAGCGCCGCCGATCAGTGTGTCGTTGCCAGCGCCGCCGAAGATGACGTCGTCACCCGCACCGCCGTCGATGGTCACGCCACCGCCGGCTGCATCGCTCATATAGGTCTTGGAGACCGCAATCAGGTCGTTGCTGTCGGTGCCAACGATGTGTTCGACGCCCTGAAGCTGCAGGCCGGAGGTCGAGCGGTAGTCGAGGACGTAGCCGTTCGAGCCCGAACCCTGCAGATAGAGCGTATCGTCGCCGACGCCGCCGTTGACGCTGTCGCCGGTGCCGGACATGTGGTCGAGCGAGACATCGATCTTAATGCCAGAACCGAGCTCGAAACTGCGCGGACCATAGGCCGCCGCATCGGCAATATCGGCAGACAGATAGATCTTGTCGTTGCCGGCGCCAGCGTCGATGGTGTCAGAGCCGGTGCCGGCCCTGATGATATCGTCGCCAGAGCCGCCAATGATCGTGTCGCCGTGGTTCGAACCAACCAGGGTTACGCCGGTCGCATTGCCGGCATTGGTCAGCGTCCAGCCATTGCCGCCGGCGGACGATAGATCGATGTCATGGCCGTTGGCATTGATCGTCGCCGTGCCGTTGTTGACTGTGTAGCTCGTTGCGGTCCAATCGCCGGTGGCGGTGATCGCGGCGGTCGCGCCGTTCAGAACCTTGACGATGTCCTTGTCGTGAAGATCGGTGACGGTGACCGTGCCGCCGGCAGCCACGAAAGTATCGTTACCCGCGCCGCCGGTCAGCGTGTCGCCAGCGCCGCCGATCAGCGTGTCGTCGCCGCTGGTGCCGATGACATGCGTCATGCCGGCCACATTGTCCCTGCCGACGACATGGGTAGCGCCGGCATCGATTGCCATGTTGGCGGCGATCGTCTGCGCGCCCACCGTCTGGCTGATGTCGGACAGGTTGACAGTAACGCCGGACGAGATGGCGGAATAGTCGATCGTATGACCCGTTACCGTGCCGGCCGCGTTCACTTCGACCGTGAAGCTGCCGCTTGCCGTATCATTGTCGCCGTCCGTCGCCGTGTAGCCAAAAGTCAGGTCGATCGCATGGCTGCCATTGGCAGCGATAGCGCCGGAATGATCGAGCGGCTGGAGGAGCGTGAACGTATACGAGCCAGAGCCTGCGACCGCAAGTGCCACGGTGAAGACGACGTTGGCCGCGTCGGCCGCTGTCGGCAGCGATCCGGTATAGGCCACCAGCAGGCTGCCGATGAAGGCATAGGCCAGCGGCTTGCCGTTCGACGACAGGCCGCTCGGGCCTGTCACGTTGCTTGCCGCGGATGCGTTGCTGAAGGCGACGCTCTTGGCGCCGTCGGCGCCGAAGCTGATCGCCAGCGATCCCGTGGCAGTCGGATGCGTCGCCGCCAGTCCATTTTCACCGACGCTGCCGAGGGTCACGCTGCCGACGCTCGGAACATCATCCTTGAAGGTGATGACGCCGGACAGGTCGGCAGACTTGCTCGCCGTATCGCCGTCGCCATCGGTCACCGTCACCACTGCGCTCAGGGAGCCTGTGGCAAGGTTCAGGTGGTCGACCGCGTTGTTGTTGACGATGTCCTTCAATGCCACGTTTTCCGTGACGCTGAGTGCGCCGCTGCCGGCGTCGATGGAGATCGTAAAGGCAATGTGGGTCTTGCCGTCGGAGCCGGTGTAGACGCCGTTGACCGTCCCTGCCGACTGTTGCTGCAGCGTGATCGCATGATTGTCGATAGTCGAGAGGCCAGAATTCCCATTGTTGCCGACCTGCAGGGAATAGACCTGCGAGGAAAGGCCATCGGCGCCGGCATTGACGACCGCCGTGACGATCGAATGCGTTCCGGTCGTGGCGCTGACCGGGGAGGACGCCGTCAGGCCGTGTTCGTCCACGGTGATCGCCTGGCTCTTGTCGACCACGAAGGCCGAGATGGACGGGCTGTCGTCGGTGACATCGACCGAAAAGCTCTGCGTGCCGGTCGTGGTGTCGCCGTCGCCGTCATGGCCGGCAACCTGGAAGGTCAGCTTGATATCCGAAAGGTTGGCTTGGCCGTTGACGTCGTCGAGCGCCTTGTAGAGCGTAAAGTTGTAGGCGCCGCTAGCGTGAGCACTGTCCTGAGACAGGTCGACCTTGAAGACCCAATTCGACTGATCGGCGGCATTGCCGCCCGTGTAGGCGATCAGCGTCATGCCGTCGCTGCTGACCGCATAGGACAGCGCATGGCCGCCGGAGCTGAGCTTGGTCGCATCGAGGCTCTGATTGTTGCCGTAGCTCGCGGTGAAATAGCTGCCATTCGAACGGGCAACAAAGGTAATGGCATGAGCAGCCGGGCCATCGGCGCCGAGGGCGAAATTGAGCGCAACCGCGCCGGTGCTGACGCCGGAAGGCGAGATCGTGCCCGAATTCGTGACAAGACTGTGCTCGGCAAGTGTCTTCGTTGAGACGGCGTTGCCGATCGACGGGCCGTCATCATCGAAGCGAATGCTGCTGCCGATGGAAACGGACTTGCTGACAGTGTCGCCGTCGCTATCGGTCGCGCTCAGCACTGCCGAAAGCTTGCCTGCGAGATCGACCGTATCGCCGTCCGACTTCGACGTATTCGGGTTGGCAAGCGCCATGTACTGGGCGATGCTGACCTTGCCGCTGTCATCGATGCGGATCGCAAAGGCGATCTCGCCGTCCGCGATCTTGCCGACAACCGTGCCGTCGGCGAGCTGGGAGAGCGTGATCGTCTGACCTGCCGTCGTCGTTAGGCCGGAGTCGGCGTTGTCGATATGGAGTGTCAGGCTGCTTGTCGCACCCGTCGCATCGTCGGCGCCCATCGAGACCGACGGAGAGACGACGCCATGCTGCGCGTAGACCGTCGACATATGAGAATCGTTGCCGCCCGTGATGCCGGCAAACAAACCTCTGATCGAATTGCTGGCGCTGACGTCGTCATCGCCTCTGCCGCTCTCATCGATCGTGATCGAGCCCGTCAGGCCAAGACTTACCTTCGGCACGTCGTCAACGATCGTGACGTTCAGGGCACCCTTTAGCGTCACGCTGTCGCCATCAGCGTCGGTCGCCTGGATGACGGAGCCGAAATCGATGGCCGAGATCGAACCATTGCCGGAGCGCAGGTCGTTGCCGGCGTCGGCGACATTGTCGAGCTGGTCGTACTGCTGGAAGGTGAAGCTGCCGTCGCCTGACAACGTCAGCGACAGGACTGGCCGGTCGAAAAGCGGATTGAAGCCGCTATGGTGATCGTTATCGACATAGCCGATGATCACATTGTTCACGACGGCATAGGAGAGCGCTTCGCCACCCGAAGTCAGATGCAGCGCGGCGAGCGTCGATGTCGCGTTGGAGGTGAAGCTGAAGCCGCCGCCGACAGCTGCGCCGTCGGCACCGAAGGAGACGGTGGACGCAACGGAGCCAGATACGGTGGCGGCAAAGCCGAGACCAATCAGAGCGGGCTGCGAGGACGATCCGTCATGCGTGCCGTCGAGCGGGCTGTTGCCCTGCGACAGGGCGTTGTAGATATCGCCTTCGTCTGCCCTCACCGAGATGGTCGTGCCGGAAGCAACCGGGACATCGTCCGTAATGGCAATCGCCAGCGAACCCTTCGCTGCATCGCCGTCACCATCTGTGACCGTGAAGCCGAAATTCAGCGTCAAGCTGTCTTCGGTGGTCGACGATGTCGAATGAACGAGCGGCGCATCCGTGGTGAAGCTGTAGGAACCGTCCGAGCCAATCGTCAGAACTGCAACGGTGGCATGACTGGAGGCGCCGGTTGCCGTCCAGGTCGTCACGCCGTTCGTCGAAGACGACGCCCACGTCACGGATTCCTGGTGGCCGATGCCATGGCTGTCGAGATAGATCGCCTTCAGCGTCGGGAGGCTGTCCATCGACACGCTCTTGACGCCATCGGCGCCAGCGGAGAACAGGGCTCCTGCATTGCCGTTGATCGTGTTGACGTCCGCGCTGCCGCCGTCGAGGTTGCCATGTGCCTGTGCGTCGTCGTTAAGTGGCGTCGAGGTGACATCAACCTTATAGGCGATCGGTGCGTCGTCCTTGACGGTAACCGTGAGCGCGCCGCTGGCCGTATCGCTGTCGCCATCGGTAACAGTGAAGTTGAAAGTCAGATCCTGCGTATTTTCCGCAGTTAGGCTCGCGCCATGAGCAATCGGTGCACTCAGCGTAAAACTGTAGGAACCATCCGTGCCGATCGTCAGCGTCGCGACCGTCTGGCCGCTGTCCTTGCCCGTCGCGACCCAGATCGTCTCGCCGCCCGCCGCCATCGTTGGGCTGCCCCAGACGACCGACTCGACATGGGCAAAGCCGTCCTTGCCGGTATAGATGGCGCTGAAATCCGTGGTCGCTCCGAGCGTTACCTGATGAACTCCGTCCGCGCCGCCCGTAAAGAGCGTGCCGCTCGTGCCACTGACGCTATCGGTGTCGGCGACACCGACCGTGTCCGGGTTACCGCCCTTCAGGGCATCGTCGTTCAACGTCACGCTGGTGACGGTGACGGTGTTTGCCAGCGGCACATCGTCCGTAACATGCAGGGTCAGCGAGCCGGTTGACGTGTCGTTGTCGCCGTCCGTCACCGTGAAGGTGAAGGTCAGCGGCAAGCTTTCTTCCGTCGTGCCGGAGGTCGGATGCACGAGCGGCGCACTGGTGCTGAAGCTATAGGAGCCGTCTGCATTGATGGTCAGCGTGGCGACGGTCTCGTGATTGGCGCTGTAGGCAACCCAAGTCGTCGCACCGCCGGAAACCGTCGGCTTGCCCCAGGTCACGTCTTCCTGCTGCGCGAAACCATTGGCATCGAGATAGATCGTCTTCAATGCCGGCAGGCTGGACTGGTCGATCGAGACGCTGGAAAAACCGTCGGCGCCAGCGCTGAACAGGGCACCGGCAGCGCCCGAGACGCTGTTCGTGTCGGCGCCGTTGCCGTCCAGGTTGCCGCCGGTCTGCGCATCGTCGTTGACCGGTGAGGCCGTATTGTCAACCGTGTGAGCGATCGGCACGTCATCCTTGACGCCAACCGTCAGCGAGCCCGTTGCCTTGTCGCCGTCGCCATCGGTGACGGTGAAATTGAAGGTCAGGGACAAGGTCTCTTCATCGGCTTGCGCGGTCGGATGCGCAAGCGGCGCACCGGTCGAGAACGTGTAGGAACCATCGGCATTGATGATCAAGGTGGCGACGGTCTCATGATGTGCGCTGCTCGCAACCCAGGTGGTGCTGCCATCAGTGACCTGCGCCTTGCTCCAGCTCACGGCTTCCTGATGCGCAACGCCATCCGCATCGGTGTAGATCGTGGTCAGCGTCGGCAGATCCGAGTGAGCAATCGCGACCTTCTTAAAGCCATCCGCGCCCGTGTTGAACAGACTGCCCGATGCGCCGCTGACGCTGTTATATTCATCGGTCTTGTCGGGGTTGCCGCCCGTGAACATATCGTCGTTGAGGAGATGCTCGGCTGTGACGGTGCTTGCGGTCGGAAGGCTGTCGGCGACGTTGAGCGTCAGCGAGCCCGTCGACTTGTCGCCGTCACCGTCGGTGACTTCAAAGCCGATCTTGAAGTTCTCATTGTCAGAGCCCTTGGCGTCGGCAAAGGCGCCGGACTGAACATAGGTATAGCTGCCATCGGCATGGACGGTCAGTGTGAAGATGACGTGGCCGGAATCCCTACCGATCGCGGTGTAGATCGTGTCGCCGGAGTCGTCCCTTGAGGTGCTGTAGGATAGACCTTCCTTGTGAGCGACACCGTTTTCATCGATGTTGATGGCCTTGAGACCGGTTGGATTGGTGAAGGTCAGTCGCGCGAAGCCATCGGCGCCGGTGGTGAACAGGCTGCCCGCTGCGCCGCTGACGGAGTCGCTCTTGGCGCCATCCGCCGGTGGCGAGCCTTCGCTCGGCTGCTCGACAAGCAGCTGGACGGGAGATGGATTCGTCTCCGAGGACGTCGACGTGGTGTCATGGAGGCTGCCCGATTCGACCGTCACGTTGTTAGCGACCGGAAGGCTGTCGGCGACGTTAAGCGTCAGCGAGCCTATCGCCTTGTCGCCGTCGCCGTCGGTGACTTCAAAGGAGATCTTGAAATTCTCGTTGTCGGAGCCCTTGGCATCGGCGAACGCGCCGGATTGCACGTAGGTATAGCTGCCGTCCGCACCGACGCTCAGGGTGAAGAGAACCTGGCCCGATTCCTTGCCGGTTGCGGTGTAAACGGTATTGCCCAGATTGTCCGTCGTTGTGCTATAGGACAGGCCCTCCTTGTGAGCGACTCCGTTGGCATCAATATAGATGCCCTTGAGGCCGGTCGGATCTGTGAAGCTGATTTGTTGAAAGCCGTCAGCACCGGCAGTGAACAGGCTGCCCGATCCGCCGCTGACGCTGTCGGTAGCACCTTCCGACGGGATTGACCCCTCGCTCGACTCGACGAGTGGGCGGAGCGGCATCTGCTCAGTCGGTGTTGTGTCGTAAAGACTACCTGTTCCGACCGTGACGTCGCTGGCGACAGGTTTGTCGTCGGCGACGGTGATGGTGAAGCTGTTCGTGGCGGTATCGCCATCGGAATCGGTGGCCGTGTAACCGAAGGTCAGTGTGATGGCGTCCGAGCCCTTGGCGTCGTCGAGCGACTGAACCAGCGTGAAGTTATAATGACCGT
Organism: Martinezella dioscoreae; assembly: GCF_009176305.1. Classification (GTDB taxonomy): domain Bacteria; phylum Pseudomonadota; class Alphaproteobacteria; order Rhizobiales; family Rhizobiaceae; genus Rhizobium; species Rhizobium dioscoreae. The sequence continues at coordinate 64,057 of NZ_BLAJ01000014.1, forward strand.
TGTCCGTGTCGGAAACCGTTGCATAGAAGACGATATTCGAACCGACCACACTCTTTGCATCTGTGACAGCGGTCGGAGCAACATCACCGGTGTAGCCGACCAGCGTACCGTCAGCGAGTAGTGCCGTGTGCACTGCAAGACCGTGTGAGCTGAGCGTGCCGTTGTCCTCACCCGTCACCGCAACCGTGGCATTGGCGAAGGCGACCGAGCGGTCGCCGGCTCCGCCTTTGTCGGTATTGGCGTTGTCAGCACCCCAGGAGATGTTGAGCGAGCCGGTGGCCGTTGCGGCGCCGGTATCATGGGTCAGGGCTGCGTTGCCGGCAGCCAGCACCGCCTCGGTGACGGAGCCAGCATCGCCGGTCGAGGCGACGGGCTTGTCGTCGGCGACCGTGATGGTGAAGCTGTTCGTGGCCGTGTCCCCATCCGAATCGGTGGCCGTGTAGCCAAAGGTCAGCGTGATGGCGTCCGAGCCCTTTGCGTCGTCAAGCGACTGGAGCAGCGTGAAATTATAGTGGCCATTGTCGGTGTCGGAAACCGTGGCGTAGAAGACGACATTGGCTGCGGAGGTTGCCGTCGGAGCCACCTCACCAGTGTAACCCACCAGCGTACCGTCAGCGAGCAGTGCCGTGTGGACGGCCAGGCCATGCGAGGTCAGCGCACCATCGTCCTCACCCGTCACCGCAACCGTGGCATTGGCGAAGGCGACCGAGCGGTCGCCGGCTCCGCCTTTGTCGGTATTGGCGTTGTCAGCACCCCAGGAGATGTTGAGCGAGCCGGTGGCCGTTGCGGCCCCAGTATCATGGGTCAGGGCTGCGTTGCCGGCAGCCAGCACCGCCTCGGTGACCGAGCCCACATCGCCGGTCGAGGCGACGGGCTTGTCGTCGGCGACCGTGACTGTGAAGCTGTTCGTGGCCGTATCACCATCGGAATCGGTGGCAGTATAGCCGAAGGTCAGCGTGATTGCGTCAGAACCCTTGGCATCATCGAGCGACTGCACCAACGTGAAATTATAGTGGCCGTTGTCGGTGTCGGAGACCGTCGCATAGAAGACGACGTTGGATGCGGAGGTTGCCGTCGGAGCCACCTCACCAGTGTAACCCACCAGCGTACCATTGGCCAAAATCGCCGTGTGCACGGCGAGGCCATGTGAGGTTAGCACGCCGTTGTCCTCACCCGTCGCCGCAACCGTGGCATTGGTGAAGGCGACCGAGCGATCGCCGAGACCGCCCTTGTCGGTGTTTGCGCTATCAGCGCCCCAGGAGATGTTGAGCGAGCCGGTGGCCGTCGCGGCGCCGGTATCATGGGTCAGGACTGCGTTGCCGGAAGCCAGCGCCGCCTCGGTGACCGAACCCGTCGTACCGACGGCCGCAACCGGCACGCTATCGGTGATGTCGACGCCCGCGACAGCCGAAACCGTGTGGCCGCTCGTGTCGGAGACCGTGTAGCGAAATTGCAGTTCAAGCACATCGCTGGCCGAATTGGCACCGCGTGGATGGTCGAGGGCAGCCAGCTGGGTGAAGGTGTACTCGCCGGTCGAGGCGTTGAATACCAGCGTGAAGACCGTGACGCCATTGGCGACGCCGGTGACGGTCTGGCCGTTCTGGGTGACAACAACCGCAACACCGCCCGAGGTCAGGCCCGACAGCTGCTGTGTGCCGCTGCTGGTGATTTCTGCCTCGCCAACCAGCGTGACAGTGGTGATCGAGGCATTGTTGCCGCCGAAGCCGAAGCGGCCGGTGCTGCTTGAGGTAAGGAAGGCGCCGGTGCTGCTGCCGCGCTCGACCAACGAGGCCGTTTCAGTCGCCTGCGGATCGATGAAGGGAACACGGGTTTGGGTGCCGGAGAGATTGCCGCCGTTGCCGCCTCCGATTAAGTCACCAGGGCCGAGAAGGCCGATCAGATTCAGCGGAGTGCGCGGATTCCCGGCCTGGCTGTCCGTGAACTGGTGACCGGAGTCCGCGCCATTGCCGGCGTGAACCGAACCATCGGGACCTTCGGCGACATTGATGCCCTGCTGCTGTAATGCCGCGACGACGGCCTGCTGCGGCAGCGTCACTTCCCCGATCAGGAAGGTCGGAACATGCAGAGCACCGTTGATGATGACAATGCGCGTTCCGTCGGCCTGGATGAGAACAAGGTTGCGTCCCTCGACATGGATGTCGTCGATAGAAGTATTCGGCGGCAGATGGACGACGTTGCCCTGATCCGGCACGATCTGGATCGGCGCCGTGGCGGGAGCATTTTGCGGCTCGCTCGCGCCTAGCCGCCCCGTTTTGCCATTCGCCTGTTGTTCCTCGGCTTGTGCCACCTCGAATGCAGCGACATCAGCATTCTGCGACAACGTCGGCGCATAACCGGGGCCAGCATCGGCTGCAATGCCTTCGTCCCGACCGCTTGATGCGAAATCATGCGAAGCAGCTTCGTGGTCTACGGTCGAAATGCGCAAGTCGTCCATGGGTCTGGCTCCCGGTGTCTATCAATTTGCCGCAATCAATTACGGGAGCAGGACGATTGCAATACTTCCTTAACCTCATCGATATAGCCGGTTATGCAGCACTGCAGAATTATTTTACCGATGGTTAACTTAACCAAAGAACAAGTCGTTAAGTATACCGCTTGACTTTACGTCAGCCGCGGTGTGCAAATGCGGCCCGATAGGCTGTTTCGGCCTGCCATGGAGAATCGGGGGAGTAGTTGTGCCGTTTGCGATCAGCCTTTCGTTGGACCTTTTGACCGAGCGGCTAGCGCGCAGACTGCATCGGCGACCAGCACGCGGTGCGGCCCTCGTCCTCTGTGCCGGCATCGCCGGCTGTCAGATGGACGGTGTCGGACTTGAGAACAACAGCAAGAAGGACGACATAAAAATGCCGTCCACCGCCATTGAAGAGACCTATGGTGGCGACAGCGGCACGGAAATCACATTGCTGCTGCGCAAGGGCGCGGCCGGTCTCTACGAAGGTCCAGCCCGCGACATACGCGATGGGGCGGTGCTTGGCGTCGGCGAACTCGGCAACAATCAGGTTCGGCTGCGCGTCAAGGATGTTGGTCCGGGTCTTGCTGGCGTTGCCGCACAGGTCGCGGCGGCCAAAGGCCGAAATGCCGCTTTGATCGTCAGCTATTTGCCGCCGGCCGAGACTGCGGCCATTGCCGCCATTCCTCCCGCACAGCGCCCGCCATTGCTTAACCTTGCGAGTGCGACGGCGACAACGGGCGGCGACGTCTTCAATCTCGCCTCGGGCGAAATCGACAGCGCGACCGAGGGCGTCAAGGCGGCAGGTCCCGGGGGTCATAAGAAGGTATCGGCGCTGGTGCCCGCAGATTTTTCTCAATCCGAAACAACGAGATTGGGCAGCGCCATCTGGAACAGCGGCAACACGTTCATGGGGCTAGGTCGTTACGGCGCAAGCGATCAGGCCGCCGATATCCTTGCCAAGAACCGGCCGTTGATCCAGTCAGCCGAAATCGTAGTCATTCTCGGAAACACGTCAGAAGTCGGCGTGGCAGCAAGTGCCGTGCGCAGCGCCACCATTCCCGGCCAGACGTTGGTCGGCACCAACAACTGGCCGCAAGCAGCATATGCAGCTCCGGCTGTTGCAGGCGCATTCGTCGCGACCGACGATACGCAGAGCGGCGGGCTCATTGCCGAGCGTTACCAGCGCCATTTCAATCACCCGCTGACGACCTCTGGCTCCTATGGCTACGACGCCATGGCGATCGCCTCCGGCCTCGTCCGTTCCCAGGGGCCGCAAGCCATCACTAGCGCCAATCTGACAAACAAGGTTGGCTTTCGCGGCACCACCGGACTTTTCCGCTTTAATGCCTCCGGCATGGTGGAGCGCAAGATGGTGATCAACACGATCGAGGGCGGCAAATTGAAGGTTTCCACACAGCCCTCGCAATCGTTCTGAAGCCGGACAATCCCATAGAGCACATTGCACGTCGTTGCGGCGCGGTCACCATCACGATGGCGCCACTTCACCGATGCGGTCTTAGGATTGAACTTACTTGGCAGCCTTGGCTGCATCAGCCTTAATACTTTCTAACTGGATCTTGTAGAACTTTATACTTATTTGATCGCTTAATTTATATTTAATTTATCTACGTTTCCGAACGCCATATTCAGAAGTATCGCGCACTATTCTCTCAAACAGGGGAAATAGTGCACCAATGGAACCCAAGAACAAAAAAAATATACTTGCAGCGCTTGCTGCAGTCTCCTTCGCTCTCGGTCTATCATCACCGACCGCTAGCATGGCGGCGACAGGCGATACCGTGCGCCCAGTCGTCAAGCTGCTTCAGGGCCCTCTGGTGGATACGGCCATCGATCTCTTTGCGCCCACCATAGGAAACGCCGCAAAGGCGATTAGCGGCGTCGACCTCGCTACGCTGAACCAGAGTCTTGTCGCTGCGCCAGGTGGTCTTCCGCATAATGACCTGACCGCATCCGAGCCGGTACGTCCCGCAAAGCCAAGCAACGTTCCTTTAGGCGACTCGGTATTCGGAACCGTCGCCATTCCCTTCAAACATCTTGCCGCGCTTAACAATTTCGCCGGCCCGCTCGCCGAAATCCGGTCAGGTAAATCGCTCGATTGCGGTGCGGGTGGATGCAACGCAGCCGAAACCGCCATAGCCGCGGCTGAAACAAAGATTGCTAGCGCCTCGATCCGCGACAAGATCAATAACATCAATTACACGGTCAACCATGCCATCCGCTACGCCAGCGACATGGAAACCTATCACGTGGCGGATTACTGGGCGAAACCGAGCGAGGCCCTGTCGCACCAGCAGGGCGACTGCGAGGACTATGCGATATTGAAGATGGCAGCACTCTACAATGCTGGCGTCGATCTCGACCAAATGGCGCTGGTCGTTCTCTTCGATCAGCAGCGGCATTTCTATCACGCCGTCCTGTCGGTCTCCGTCAACGGAAACAACCTCATCCTCGACAACATGCGCGATGAGGTTTTGTCCGACAAGCGCATTGCAGAATATCTGCCGCTCTATTCGATCGTGGCTGGCCGCGGCTATCTGCATGGCTCGCGCGATCCCCATGCGCAAGCGGTTGCCGCCGCGATGCCGCTCGCTAAGGTGGTTCCCGGCGAAGGCGAGGTCAACTAACCGAATCCACCCAGTTTAGCAGGGCCGAGTGTCACGCATAGCGAAAGGGATGGCGCCTCAGTGGACGGAAAGATAACCGATCAGCATCAACGCCTCGTGCGTCGGTGCCAACGCCAGATTGATCTGGCCCGTCAGCGATTGCGAGCCGAACCCGATCTTGAAGCCAGTGTTCAGCGTCTTGCCGCGATTGATCGATAAAACGGAGAGTACCTCTTGAACCTGAGTGTCAATTGACAGGCGCAACGTGCGCGCCGTCTGCTGAACATCGTCGATCAGCGTTAGCCGATGGCGTAACATCTTCAGGAAGGCATCGTTGAAGAGCTTGATCCCGCGCTCTTGCGTCAACACCACTGCCGGTGTCGGCGACGCCTGAAGGACGGCGTTGAGATTGGTCAACGATGCCACATGCTCGACGGCATCAAGCCGGTTCAGCGCCCATTTGAAGCTCAGTACGCGCAGCAAGGATGTGAGATTGCCGGTTTCCGGCATTTCAGCCGCCGTATTGGAAACCAGTTCGCCGATGCTGATGCCACCGGCTTCCGACATCCGCCCGAGACCATCCCAATAGATACGCTCCAGACGAATGCCGCGACGCTCGCCGCCGCCGGTTACGGCGCGGAAACGCGGCTCCAGTTCATCACCATCGACCGATGGCAACGCCTCCTCTCGTGCTATCATAGCGGCTTCGTCTTTCCCGCCTCCTTTGCGCATGACCACCCTCACCGCTCTGTCAGCGCTTCGGAGCGCGCTTTGTTGATCGGCTTCATCAGATAGGCCAGGATGGTCTTGCGGCCGGTCATGATCTCGGCGGAAGCCACCATGCCGGGAATAATCGGATAGTGCTTGCCGTCACGCTCCAGCGCCGATTTGTCGGTCTTGATGCGTACGAGGTAGTAAGTCTCGTTCTTGTCCTTTTCGACAAGGCTGTCGGCGGAGACATTGACGACCTTACCGTCCAAGGCCCCGAAGATTGAGAAATCATAAGCCGAGATCTTGATGACCGCCGGCTGGTCGATCCGTACGAAAGCAACGTCGCGCGGCGAAATCTTTGCCTCGATCAGAAGAGTGTCCGCTGTCGGGACGACACCGGCGATAACCTTTCCGGCATCAACGTAGGCGCCGATCGTGTTGACCTCCAGCGTATTGACGATGCCATCGACCGGAGACCGGATATCGGTATGCTTGACCCGATCGGACGCACCGCGGATCGTCTCATCGACGACGGAAAGTTCCGACAGTGCCTGTCCCTTATCGGTCAACGCCTGCTGGCGCAGTTGCAGCCCAAGGTCGGTAGCCTGTAATGTCGCCTCCTTGACGGCCGCCTGCAGCCGATCGAGACTTTCGACATAGACTTTGAGCTGTCCTTGCAGGTCGACAAGGTCTCGCTGGACCTTGAGAACCTCCGTTTGCGCAACGAGCTTTTTTTCACCGAGCGGTCTCAGCAGATCATACTGCTTCTGGGCACCGGCGATATTCTGCGTTAGGCGATCTATGTTGGCGTGGGCTTCATCTAGCTCGTTTTGATGTTGCTTCAGGCGCTGATCGAGAACATCGAGCTTGTTCTTGTAGGAAGCCCTATCCGCCTCGAAGAGCTTTTCCTCGTTGTCGCAAACGTTTTTTGCGGTAGCAAGAATATCAGCCGGACAGACGAACTGCGCGTCGAAAGCGCCCGCCTCCTCCAAGGCCAGACGCTCGACTTTGGCACCGAGCGCTCGAGCTTTGGCAACCGATTCTCCGAGCGTCGATGCCGTCGTCGTATTGTCAAGCTGGATCAGAATATCGCCTTTGTGGACGACCTGTCCGAGATTGACATTGATCTGCTGGACAATGCCAGGCTCGGACGATTGCACGATCTGCGTCTTCGATACCGGGATCACCTTTCCTTCGCCGCGCGCGATCTCGTCAATGTCAGCGAAGGCCGCCCAGGCAACGAACGCAACGATCATCGAGGCACAGAGGCCAAGAATCAGCCGGGCGAATAACGGAGGATTGTCGGGAGTATTGCGGTGAGAGGCACGCATCATTGCACCGCCTTGCGCTGCATCGCCTCGATCACGGCGTTTTTCGGCCCGTCGGCGATAATGCGTCCCTTGTCGATGACGATCAGCCGGTCAACGAGCTCCAGCATGCTATGGCGATGGGTTGCTACTAGCAGTGTCGTTTGCGGGCCGAATGCATTGGTCAGCTTGTTGATCAGATGACGCTCGCTTGCCAAATCCATCGCGCCCGACGGCTCGTCGAGGAAGACGATCTTCGGCTGGGTCAGGAGCAGGCGGGCTATGGTCAATGCCTGCTTCTGGCCGTTCGACAGGTTCGCGCCGCGCTCGCCAACTGGCATATCGAAACCACGGGGATGCGTGGAGACGAATTCATCTACGCCGGTCATTCGAGATACGGCCAGAAGCTCATCATCGGTGGCATCGGCTCGGCCAAGCAGCAGATTTTCCTTCACGGTACCGGAAAACAGCTCCGACGATTGGCCGGCGACAGCGACGGCGGAGCGCACCTCCGCCACGTGATACTGGCGGATGTCGACGCCATCGATCAGTACACGGCCGCTGGCCGGCTGGAACAGCCCATCGAGAAGCCGGCCGAGAGTCGTTTTGCCCGAACCAATGCGGCCGATGATCCCGATCTTTTCGCCGGGCGCAACGGTGAAGGAGAGCTGATTGATGACAGCCTGATCGGAGCCCGGATATTGGAAGGAAACGTTCTGGAAGCTGAATGCGCCGCTGCGAATCTCCCGGTTGACGAAACCGACGGTGGACGGTCGATCATCAGGCTGCTCCATGATCTTGTCGAGAATCCGCAGCGACATGGTAGCCTGGCGGAAGCGCGCCAGGGTCATCGCAATCTGTCCGAAGGGCGCTCCCGCGCGACTCGCCAGCATGACGGTTGCGACGATCGCGCCCATGGCGATTTTTCCGTCGGCGAATTCGTATGTGCCTGCCACCACGATGAGTACACTGACCATCTGTTGCAAAAACATCGTCATGTTCATGGCATTTGACGAGATGTGCTTAATGTCCTCGCTGGTCCGGCTCGAATATTTCGTTAGCTCCTGCCAGCGGCGCAGCATTGTTGCCTCTGCGCGCAAGCTTTTTAGGGTCTCGATCGTCGAAATGGTCTCGACAAGCAGGGACTGGCGCCGAGAGGCTTCGTTCGTCGCCGTCGCCATGCGCCTGCCAATTTGTGCCTGGGCGACAAGACCGATCGTCACCGAAAGGACGAAAGCAACAGCCGGAATGATCACGAGCCAGCCAGCGATCAAATATATGACGATCAGGAAGATCACGACGAAGAGGCTGTCGATTAGCACGCCGATCGTGTTCGAGGTAAAGAATTCACGCACGAATTCATACTGCGTCACGCGATTGGCATATTCTCCGGTCGACATCGGGCGGGATGCCAGCGTCGAGTTCAGGATCTTGTCGAAGATCAGATGCGACAGCCGCAGGTCCGCCTTCCGACCGGCATAGTCGATCAGAGATGCACGGGCTGTCTTCAACAGAAAATCGAAGAGATAGGCCAATGAGATGCCGGCGGTCAGCACCCAGAGCGTTGGGAACGCCTTGTTCGGCAGGACCCTATCATAGACGTTCATGGTAAAAAGCGGTGAGGCCAACGCGATGACGTTGATGAACAGCGCCGCGAGCATGACGCGGGCGTAGGTGCGCCAATACGGTACCAACGCCGTTGCCAACCAGTGCCGCTTCTCGATCTCCATGGCATGGCCGACGCGCGCTTCTTCTGACGAATTCTGATAGTAGAGGGTGAAGGCAAATGCCGCTTGCGGATTAAGCGCGGTAAGCTCCTCCCGCGTTAAACGGGTTGCCGTGCCGGCGACCGGTACAATATCGGTGACGTAAGAACCGCCGTCGGTCATTTCGAGCAATGGCAGAACGCCACCATCAGCAAAGGTGACGATGGCGGGACAGTCGAAATTGCCGAGCCGGCAATCTCGTTCCGTATGCTTCAGGACTTGCAGACCGATCCGTTCCGACAACCGTTCGACATCGTCCAGCTCCATCGCTTCCAGGATTTCGTCCGGAACGCCTGAAAACAGTACAGTATCCGAGTTCGGGCGACCGTAAAACGCAGCGACCGATTTGAATGCCGACTTGAAAGTCTGCAGCGAGACGCTCGCAGACACGTCAGGTGCTACGTTCAACATGGACTATCCAATTCGTAACGATTAACGAATCGGCTCGAGCAGATCCATCGGCAAGCCGGGCTTCTGATGCGAGTCGTATTTGGTGTATCCGGGATCAGCCGTATTCGACGAAACAGCGAACTGATCACGGGCATAAGGCGTCGCCTGATCGACCGGCTTCAGCTTCATCGTCGACAATAGGCTGCCCGACGCTGCAAGGATCTTGTATTCGGCAAAGAGCGACGCAACTTCCGCCGTCTTGGCCAACACCTCCGTGTTGAAGCGAGTGTTCTGGGCATCCAGCAGATCCAGCAACGAGCGCTGACCGACCTTGAATTGCTCGCGATAGGACGTTACGAGCTGGGCATTGGTCTTTTCCTGGCCGTCCAGGATATGAGCCAGCTGTCCCTGGTTGGCGCGCTCGCTCCACGCTGAGCGGACAGATTCATCGACCTCGCGGTAAGTCTGGCTCAGTGCGAAGCGCTGTTCGGCGGCGCGACGAACTAGCTCCTGTTGATGGGCGGTATCGATGCCGCCATGGTAGAGGTTCCACTTGGCGACGACACCGACCTGGACGTCGCTTGTGTTACCCTTGTTGCCGTCGACATCGTCACCGATGCGGGCGCTTCCCACGAGGTCGAGCCGCGGCAGAAACGCAGATTTGGAGCCGCGGACGTCGGCATCGGCAGCATTGACATCAGCCTTGGCCGACGAGATCTGCGGATTGTTCTTCTGGGCGATGAAGACTGCGTCGTCCAACGTCTTAGGCAGGTAACGCGCAACGGAAGCGGGACGATTCGCATTGCTAATCGGCTCACCGACGACCTGAAGGAAACGGATCTTCGTCGCGTCGAGTTCCTTCTTTGCCTCCTGAAGGCGGGCGTTGGCCGCCTGCAGGCGCTCGCGACCTTGAAGACGATCGGCATCCGTGAGCGCGCCACCCTTGATACTGTCCTCGATGTTGCCAACCATCTGCTTGTGGAAGGCGACATTCTTTTCCGCAGCCGCAACGATCTCCATTTGCAGCTGATACTCAAGATAGTCCTGGGTCACTTCCAGCGCCAAGGCTTCCGAGCGCTGCTGGACCCGAAAGGATGCACCGTCGACACGAGCTGCCTGCTTGTCCTTCTGTGCCTTGCGATCACCGCCGTCAAACAACGTCTGAGTAATAGTCAAGCTTACATCAGCAGGATTCAGGTAATCGTGAGTACGCGACAAGGCTCCGGATGTGACATCTGACAGTCTACGGCGACCATAACCGGACTCGAGGTCGACTGAGGGCAGGTAAAGCCCTCTCGCCTGACGCAATTGGAACTCGGTTGCCTCCCGATCTTGCGCGGCCTGCATGATCTGGGGATTGGTTTTCATTGTCTTGTCGATCGCCTGCTGCAATGTCATAGCGCCAGCAGAGCCACTCGATAAAGAATTCATGGCCATCGAAATGCCGATTGCCGCCATCAATCGCGTCTTATAAGCCACGCCTAATATCCCTTCCCCAAACTATACTTCGTAGATACCATTTATAAATCTTGTTCATCTACATGATGTAGACGAAATCACGTTTATTTGTAAAACGGATTCATACTTATTCTCCTGAAACGGTTAATATCGGAGAGCGCAAGCCTTTGCACTGCAAACTCATTGACTATTTTTGGGATATTAACCATCACAGTTTATGTGTTGCATGCTCGCAACAAACATATTAGTCAACAAACATAGAATTTACATAATTTTTTGCAGCCATGCGCCGCCACGATTACGCGTAAACACTAGTAATATCAGAAAGAACTTACTGGCGGGCAGTCCCCTCCGGAAGCACGGATGACGTTAAAGCGAGATTGACAAATCTTCGAAGGCTGAGGAGGCCCATCTTGTCCGCAGGAGCGGCGGTGCCGAAGCACAATCCATGATAATTGGTGTCGGGGTTTACTGCGGTTAGACTCGTCTGCAAATGTGAAGCGCCGTCACGGGCTGTCATTGTTTCTTCGAACCTGTCTCATAGCGCGCTGGGTCGCGCTGTTCCGTGAACAACTTGCAGCGAGATGCCATCTACTGAGGACCAGATCAGGTCGATCAACAGGGGGAATGGCAACCATGGTACAGATTCCTTTGACACTGAAAGAACTGGATAGACCGAGTTGTCCTACCACCTTTCATCGTCGCGATCCTTCGATTGCCCTAGGCTAAGGCCATTGACGTTGACTGTCGCCGTCCATTTTTGATCGGACTACGATTTTTGGATCTATCGTGTTCCGGCATTCGGAAGTGTGAATAATATTTCCTGGAAATTGTTGCTACAACTCTCGGTCAACCCGCTCTTAGGGCCGGCGTTTTTATTTGCGCAGAGAGCTCACCTCGATCAGCTCTAAGCGCAAATCAACATACTGTGCAAAGCAACAAATTTTACAGAATTTCTTAAGCCGGTTTTTTCGAGCCTCTGCTTAGCTGACCTAGCATTAGAGGAGGGGGATAACTCCGACATGATTCTACAACAGCGACATCCCTCTGCCACCATCTTCAAAGCCCTGCGGAGGGCCACACTCGGCGCACTATGCACCGTGGTCGGCTCCGTTGGTCTTTTACTTCTATTATACCTACTGATCCCAGATCGGCCATTTTTGGTCGGATTTGTCGGTGCAGCGCTTATTTCCGCTTTTGTGGCCTTTCCGCTGCTTTTTTCCCTGCAGCTCAACAACAGCGCCCTCCGCCAGATGCAGGAAAAGGTCACCCAGGCGGCTCGCTACGACAGCGTGACGAAGACGCTGAATGGAACTGCCTTTGCCGCGGCCGTCGAGCATTTTATCGACCGGCGCAAGCATGCTGCCACCGATGCCGGCGGCATTGTCATCGCCGTCATCGTCGACACGCTCGACGACATTGGCCGCCGCTACGGGCCACAATGGGCTGACACCGTAATGCAATCACTTGCCTTGATCGTCCAGTCCTCAGTTCGCCGTGACGATCTCGTGGCGCGGCTTGCGACGAACGAACTCGGCATTTTTCTGCCTGGCGCCACGATCGAGGACGCCCGCGACATCGGTACCCGCGTCCGCACGCGCCTCTCCGAAGCTACCTTCAGCGCCGACGGCGCGCCGCTTTCTGTCGCCATCCGCCTCGGTGGTATCTCCTTCGACGGCCCGGCCGACTTCAACCAACTCCGCCAGCTCGCCGACCAAGTGGCCTTCGAGCGCGGCGACGAGGACGACGACATCCCGATCAGCGTGCTGGCGGCCGCATGAGGCTGGCACCCCGCAGCCGCGGCAACTCCAAATACTGCCAGGAGTATCTGACCAGGCCTGACAGTTTCAAACATATCGACGGCCGAACGTCCGCCATGAGCCTGCTCGGCTGTAAGCTTCAGTCGGATTGGGCGGCCATCGGCATCGACGAGGGCATGGATTTTAGTTGTCGGCCCCCGCGCGAGCGACCCATGCAACCGGATCTCTCGTCTGTTTTTGACCGTTGACGGCATGCTGGTGAACGCGGATGGAAGAGCTGTCGATCATCTGGATATCGCCATCGTAAGCGTCTGATATTGCGTTGAGAATACGTGCCCAATGTCCCGCATGGCGCCATCGGTTGAAGCGGTTTACACAGGTCATATAGGGTCCATACCGAGCAGGAATGTCCGCCCAAGGCGCACCCGTTCTCAGTCGCCAGAGAATACCATTCAGCACCCGTCGGTCATCAACGCGCGCCTTGCCACGAACCTTGGTCGGAAGGAGAGGCTCAATTACCGACCATTCGAAATCCGTCAAATCAAAGGGCGCCATCACTAATGTCCCACCATCAGAAACAGTGAAGCACAAACTATATTCAAATCTAAAACTATTTTATGGGTATGTGATCTAGCCCGCGTGGACTTCAAAATCTTCTAAATTTGCGCCGCCATCAATTTTATCTTTCAGCCACTGAGGCATTCGACCTCTGCCGCGCCATGAATTTCCTTTGTCGTCTTTATAGATAGCCTTTGAACTAGGCACTTCTCTTGCGGCCTTCCCTAAGCCTGCTTTGGATAGCTTATCAAGCTCGTTCAGCTCGGCGAGAAGTTGCGACCTGCGTGTCGAGATGATCTTGTTTCGAGCCGTGACTGCATCAGCAATGATTTCATTCAATTCTTTTAGCGACGCCTTGGAAAAATCAATTTTCATCTAAACCGTTCATTTCGTTAATGTGTTTCCACCTGTTGCATCGATTGCCTCAAGCAACGTAATGCAATTAAAGCGTATCCGAGCGCTTTACGAGTGCCATTCTCTATAGGACCATTTGCGCCTAATGTAGAGTCTTTTTGGCGCTGTTATTGGTTAAACTTATTCGAATGAAAGATACCAAACTTGAGACGCTTAAGGAGCGTTGGAAATTCCGCACGGATACAGCGGACCCCGAATTGAGCCGCCGCAGGTTGCACCCCAACTTTGGCCAGCGAGACAACCAGGCGCTTGGTTTTTGGTCCTAAGAGCCCGGCCGAGAGTAGTTAAAGAGAGCATTTCCGGCAGGGGTGCAAATACTCAATGACCCCCCGGCCTCAAACAGAACTACGATGCAGTTATTGATTTTCGCACGTAGGAGCATCGACTTTTTATGAAATGCGAGCCTGCGCACCCCCGACATCATCCCGAGCGATGCACCTATAGGCAAGGAGTGTCTTTAGTGCTATTTTTCGCACATTAAGCGGCGCCGTTATACCAATTGCGGCGTAGTAGTTCTTTTGCAGTTATTTTTTGAAGCGAGAAGAGCGTGACGGAAACAGAAAAGCGTAAGCTTGCCCAACTCATCATGATGAAGCTCCTGCTGATTTTCGGTGGATTAACTGCGTTCGCGGCAGTCGCTCTTTCAACAATAAACTGAGAGTCAAAAAGCATTTTTTGGGCGAGAACTGGATCGCTCGATACCTATGCAAGACGTCAATCTTCATTGATTGCCGGTCATTCGCCGAAGATCGAGGGCGTCACCGGTCGGCGTCTTCGGCGCTTCAAACAAAATTACGCGCGATTGTGGTGGACCGTTCAGAAGGGTGGTTAACCACAGGCAAAGGCTGGCTGAATTATGGACATCACACGCATGAGATTGACGGAGTTCCATTGAGTTCGCGCTACTCTGGGACGAGCTGACCGAACGGCCGTGAGTTAACTCGCGTGATGGGCCATAACTTCATGTGCGGCCCCAATTTCTCAGTTGGGCGTCGTTGCGATTGGATGCATCATCTCTCGGCCTTGAACGTGCGGCCGAGATCCGGCCCGATGCCGAAATAATGTCGAAACACGTAAATCAGCGGGCTCCATCTGCTGGTATCGATATGATGGGTGCCGGCGACGACGATATCCTTGTGCGCGTGGACACGAAGAACCTTCGCCTCGATGATGGAGAAGCCTTCGGCACGCTCCGAGGGCCAATCCCCGCCGGGAGGATACGCCGCCACCACCTCCGCCTCGAATTGGATCGGACATTCAACGATGCGCAGAGGCCGCACGAGATCGGCTGTCTGCGGCGTAAAGCCGCCCACGTCGAATTTATCGGCCTCGAAACGATAGCCGATCTTTTCCTTATGCGGGGGAACGGGATCGCGGCCGGTCGTCGGTGCGATCGCCTCGACCTTAGTCCACAGCTCCGGTGACGGGAAATTCAGCACCAGTTGGCGCTCGCGCAGGAGATTTTCTCGCCCCTTGCTGGTCGATGTCAGGCCAAGGACGATACGATCATATAAAGCCCAAACCGAGGACATCGGCGAGATATTCGTCGTGCCATCAGGGTTGAGGCTCGTAATCAGCACGACG
Source organism: Martinezella dioscoreae (assembly GCF_009176305.1). Lineage (GTDB taxonomy): Bacteria > Pseudomonadota > Alphaproteobacteria > Rhizobiales > Rhizobiaceae > Rhizobium > Rhizobium dioscoreae. Next base: position 79,102 of record NZ_BLAJ01000014.1, read on the forward strand.
GGAGTGCCGACATAAAGCACGCTGGGCTTGATTTCGATATGCTCGCGGTCGCCATCGGCCGCGCGGGATTCGGCTGTCTTCGTCAACATTGCAACTCTCCTTTGAGAGTTTCAGTGTAACCGACATGGAGTCTCAAATAGTTCGGCCGTGACCGAACTATTTCCTGACGACGGGCGCGCCAGCCTCATTCCTCAGGCGACGGCGCTACGATCATCGTATCTTCAGCCATAAGCATCCGCCCATCCTGCGCCCGCAGTTCCAGCCGCCGCACCGGCAGCTTTGTCGCTCTGTCGACCAGCATCACATGCGGCTCATTGGGCTCGAAAAAGAAATCCTCGCCCCATTGGCGAAGCGCGACCAGCAGAGGAAACAAGCCCTGCCCCTTCTGTGTGAGCACATATTCTTGATAAGGGCTACCGTCGGAGGCCGGCACGGTAGCCATGATGCCGTGCGCGACGAGATTGCGCAGCCGGGCCGAGAGGATGTTCTTAGCAAGCCCGAGGCTCTTCTGAAATTCGCCGAACCGCCGCAGTCCATCGAAGGCATCGCGGATGATCAGCAGCGACCACCAGTCGCCGATCGCATCCAGTGGCCGCGCCACCCCGCACATCGAATCCTTATGACTCACTCTCTTGGCCATGCCACCCTGCCCTCGGCTATTTTCATGTCTGCCGTCACGACCGCGATCAGACGTCTGATCAGGAGTTCAATGTATTGGTTGCAAAATAAAACCGCAAGAGATAATGGGATTAAGGTTTCAAATTAAAACCACCTTGGAGAACCACTGTGATTCCTGCCAATGAAACATTCGCCGGTACATTCCCCTTCGCGCCGCATTTCACCGAGGCACCTGGCTTCCAGATGCATTATGTCGACGAGGGACCTCGCGACGGCGAGACCATCCTCTGCCTGCATGGCGAGCCGACCTGGGGCTATCTGTTTCGCCATCTCATCTCGACACTGAGCCGCACGCACCGCGTCGTCGTTCCCGACCAAATGGGGTTTGGCAAAAGCGAAACGCCGGCCGTCCGTAGCTATTGGCTGCAGGATCATATCGCCAATCTGGAGACCTTCGTGCTTGCGCTCGACCTCACAGACATCACGCTCGTCATGCATGATTTCGGCGGCCCGGTCGGCATGGGCTTTGCCGCTCGTCATCCTCACAGGATTCGCCGCATCATCTCGGCTAATGGACCAACGTCCTTCGGCCAGGCCGATGTTATCGATCGGGCGGTAGCGAACGCCGCCGTATCGCCGTGGTTTCAATGGATCATCAAGGCCGAGGCCGACGGCACGCTGGAGCCGGTGCTCAACAATCTCGGCTACAACATTCTCAGCACGCTCAAGCTCAATGGCTTCGAAAACAATGCCATCATCAACGGCACCTGGCTCGAAGCCTATGGCACTCCTTTTGCCACCGCGGCCGACTGCCTTGGCGCGCTCGGCTGGGCCAAGGGCTTTGCGAGCGGTGCCCACCAGTTCGAGATACCCGATCCGGCCGCCGAGCGCATCATCCGCAGCAAACCGGCGCTCGCCATCTGGGGCGAGGCGGACCGGACGCTGCATGGCGAGCATTTCCTGCCGCTCTTTACCGCCCTCTTCCCGTCGGCGCCAATCAAGCACCTTTCAGGCGTGGGCCATTATTGCTTCGAAGATGCGCCGGAGACGATCTCAGGTCTGATCGCGGATTTCCTGCAGCGGACATGAGGCCATCAGGTCAAGGCAATCGCAACCGAAAACAAGAGAGCGGGAAACCTTCCCGCTTGCACTTCGTCGATCTTGCCTCTTCCTTGCCCATGACGCGTCCAGACAGGACACAAAGCCCAACAATTGACACCTTAACTAGATACCTATCCAATTGGCATTCTCGGTGTTTACGACGCCGTTCCACGTGGTTATTCACCAAGCGTTTGAGGCAAATGACCACACGATCGCAAGCCATTGTCACGACAGCCGAGGACCGCCCGCGCGACGGATGAAACGATCCCGTCAACGGCTCCATCTCCTCGTACACGCTGCTCGTCAGCGGCATCATCCGCAACCGAAGCATCAGCGCCGCATCGTCGACGCGCCCCTCAATTTCGAGGATACCGGATTAGCCCGTAGGGAGCTATTTTTTACGGGCGGAGCAAACTGACGGTAGATATGAATGTATCGCCGTGACGATGAAGCCCAATAGCTGCTTGAGACGTTACTGTTCACGCTAAATGTGATCGTCGACCATGAGGAACACCGGCACCGGATCACCCAAGGCTTTCTGGATGCGAAGCAATTGATAGCCACGAAATATAGGGACGAACCCAGTGCTCAACCGGCCGTAGAGGCATGCCTTAGAGAATTCGCTACCCTCAAGGATGCGAATGATTTTGCCGCAGCCGGGTGGATGATGGCTGCGATCCGGGAGCGGTTGACCGGGCAGGACCTGCCGGAGTTGGAAAAGCTCGAAAAGCTTGCATACGAGGCGATGTCATTCCTGCCCGTAAAGAAGCACCGTATTCAGTAGCGTGGCCGCCGACCATCCAATGCGCCTTAGCGGGAAAGAAAAGATATAGGGATGCACCTATATGGCGAAATCACGCTCTAGACATTCGCGTAGCTTTAAGAATTAATTCGATCGGCGGGCTACGAAGGGATGATGGACGCGATGGACGAGGATCTTCATAATATTGAACCAGAATGGAAAAGTGCCTTGGCAATTGTTGCTCTGGTGCTTGCCTGTATATTTCTGATTGCTGGTCCATTTTGGCTCTGACGCGCCATGTCACCCGCTTATCCATGACTTTGGGTTTCGCGCCCGCATGATAGTGAGATGCGGAGCTTTAATACCCCCTGAAGAATTCGGCGTGCAGGATAATTGCGCGAAACTGGTGCCTCCCTATCAAAATTTCGTTTGAAGCGCC
>NZ_BLAJ01000015.1 GCF_009176305.1 Martinezella dioscoreae
CGAGCGGCGGCAGAACGCTTCCATCTCACGCTCAAACCGATCAAAGGCGTCATAGACCCAAGGTTCGTAAAGCTCAGACGCGCCACTACTACCACGCAAGGCACGCGATCGGAGCATCCTGAAACGCCGAAAGTCCGTAAATCGCATCACCTACCACCAAAACGGAGCCCGCTCCATAACATCATCAATTCGGTGGCTGTCCATCCATTAGAAACCCGAAAACTAAAGGTCCCAGCATGTGTTGCAAATTTGACAGCCTTCATCAGCACGCGTTGGCACTTGGCCATCATGGCGTTGCAATTGATCGGCCATTTCGCCGGCTGCGCATTGGATGCATCGCACAAGGCGTCCTGCGTGCACTGTGATCCTCGAAGCCTGCATATGGTGATGGAAGAAGAACTGGGCCCCGAGAACAACTTGAGGTCAGACGAACAGAGCTTTGGTTTCCGATTGATTTCCGACGCATATTGGAAGGCGGGAAGGCCGCAGCAATTCGCGCGTTGCTGAAAGCTAAGCGGCCGCGGTCAATTCGCCATCTTCGAGAGCAGGTCAACCATCTTTCGAGGCTCGTAGGGTTTCGCGAAAAAGACACTACCTTCAGGCATCTCTCTCGCCGCCAGGGGCTGTTTGCCCGAGACCAACACTGTGGAAATCGATGGCCAGCGACGGCTCACTGTCCAAGCGAGCTCGAGGCCGTTCATGCTTCCAGGCATATCGATGTCGGTCATAAGGATCCGAGTATCGGGCGTGCGCTCGAGCAGAGTAATGGCCTCCTCCGCGTTGGTGGCTTCCAACGCTTCGAGGCCAGCTTCCTCAACCAGATCCACCGCCAGCATCCTGAGCAGCGGCTCGTCCTCGACAATCAGAACAAGTTGACGCATTGGGCCCCGCGTTTTCTCGATCGCGTCTAACCTCGGAATGGCGGTCAGGTTCCCCCCTTGCGGGGATCATCGTGAACTCCGGTTCGTCGCGCTGGACCTTCGAACGATTGAATGTCCTCGCCTTTGGTATCGAATAACATCGATGGGCGACGTTTGGTAACGAGTTTATGAGCGACAGCCGGTGTGCCACCGCGATGTCCACCATATTCACGAAATCTAGCGGAGACACCCCCGACTGGATCACATTGTATCCTCCATCGTCTCGCAACGAACATGTGAGGTCGACGGGCGGCGATGGGAACAGGCCAATGGTAAGCTCGATCCGTGTTCGCACCAGTAGACCGTCGAGCCTTCATCTATCCGGTCTTTCAGATGCGCCACGAACGAGACAGCCAGCCGTCAGCCCTCGGCGGGAGGTCACCGGTCATCGACTGAGGCCATCTTCCGTCGGACTTCTTCAAAAATTGGAGATCCTTGTCTATGGTCTGAGCGATCACCGGAACTCAACGCCATTCAAAGATGTGAACGGTGCCCTATGTTAGTGGGGAGATACTTCAAAAACCGGCGCTTCTCACTTGCGAAGCAGCTGGTGTTTTGACGTGTCCGCCGGCGAAGAGATGCTATAAAAAAGCAGAGCTGCATGATTTCTTGCGTTTGCCTCTGTTTTGGCGGTGATGAGAGTGGTTCAGGAGTGTTGCATGGCAAGTTCCGCGGAAGACCCCCCATTGGATGACGGACCCGTCCGCGCCACCCCACGCGTGGCGGGCGAGCGTGCAGCTTCCATCAAATCCCTTTCCGCCAGCCAAGCTGATACACCAAGTGACAGCGGACGGACCCGATCCGCGCGACTGGCTGGCCGCTATTATCGATGGCTCGGATGATGCGATCATCAGCAAGAATCTAAGAGGCATTATCCAGAGCTGGAACCCAGCCGCGACCCGGCTCTTCGGCTATGAGGCGGAGGAAGTGATCGGCAAATCCATCACCATCCTCATCCCCGAGGATCGGCTCGATGAGGAGCCAGCGATCCTCGCCGAGATCCAGCGTGGCATGCGCGTCGAGCACTTCGAGACAGTGCGACGGCGCAAGGATGGATCGTTCATCGACATCTCGCTCACGATTTCACCCATCCGCAACGCGCAAGGCATGATCGTGGGCGCATCGAAGATCGCGAGGGATATTACGGAAAGGCGCCGGACGCAGGCGGAGCAAGAGCTTTTGATGGGAGAGATGCGTCACCGCGTGAAGAATCTCTTTGCGCTCGCGACGGCGATCGTCTCCATCAGCGGACGCTCCACCACGACCCAGGAGGACTTGCTGGCGACGATCCAGGCCAGGCTCTCCTCGCTCGCGCGTGCGCACCAGCTCTTCGGCCGCGACCTCTTCAGCCTTGCGCTGAGAGGTCCGATCGCGCAAGATCTTCACGTATCCGCTCTGCACCCCATCGGTGGCCCTGATAGGGGTCATCGCGCCAGACGCCCAAATGCGGCTCCCATCCTTGCATATACGCCATCCTTCTTGGCCGCCGCCACGGCCGTATGCCAGCGCGTCGCGCATCTCATTTGCCAATATGTCTCGCTGGCGGTCCTGGTCAGTAAACAAACGCTCCAGCGTCTGGCCCAGCATTTCAGCTTCCGTCCAGCCCAGGATGCGGTGCGCGCCTTCGTTCCAGCTCGTCACCTTGCCTTGGAGGTCGGTCGTAATGATCGCCGTATCGACCGCGCTATGGACGATTTGTCGCCATTCAGGCGCAGAAATCGATTCAGGACCGCTGGGCGCTCCGGAATTGTTCATCGAGCTCCTCCCACCCGATGGCAACGGGTTTCAGTCTCCCCACAAAATCGTTCGCGCGTTAACGTCGAGAGCCCACTTTAGTTCCTTCCGTCCAGTTCCTTGGTGGTAGATCGGCGGCGCCATATCGTTCGCGCACCAGCGCTCCTTCTCCATCCAATATTATCAAAATTGCGATAGCCGGAGAGGCAAACAATGAAGCGGGTGTGCGATTTCCAGTCGCCGTGCTCCAGACCTGCGTCCGGGTTTGGCCCTTCGGTTATGGCGTTGAGGGACGGAACATACCCAATAAAGACTGTATAGGCGAGTTCCAGGTCGTTCGGGTGTAGTTCTCCAACAAAGGGAAGAGACGCCTCGTCTCTATGTGCTGCGCAACATACAAGAAGCCGAGCCGCGCAATCCAGCTTCCGTGCTTAGCACGAACAGCCTTTCTTCGTGAGCTACCGGACGTCAAGCTTGCGTAAATTCACCGATGATGGCCTGCAGTGCCTGCCAAGCGGTAGCGGCCGACCACGGCGTCACGTTCGTTACCCCCAGCAGCAGCCCAGGCCGGGAGCGGCTCGCATCCGCATACCAGCTCGACAGGGGTGATGGCCCCAGCCCAAGGTCGCGGGCGCGGCGAGCGATGGCGGCATCATCCGCACCATCCGGAAGACCAAGAATAAGCGCCAATCCGCCCCTCTTCCGGTCCATCAGCGCGGTGCCCGCGATGCCGCTCAAAACTTCGCTCCGTTCCGAATAGAGTCGCCGCATCTTGCGCAAATGCCGAAGGAAATGGCCCTCGGAGAGGAAGGAGGCAACGGCAATCTGGGCCATCGTCGCGGGAGCAGGAGAAAGAAACATCGCCCGGCGGAAAAGCTCGTCCAGCAGGCGGGGAGGCGCCACGAAGAAAGCCAGTCGCAGCGCCGGGCTGATCGTCTTGCTGAACGTCCCCACATGGATGACACGCTCTTCGGCGTCCAGCGAGGCGAGTGCCGGTGCAGCGCGTCCCTTCAGCTGCAATTCACCCAAATAGTCGTCTTCGATGATGAAAGCGTCTGCCGATGCCGCCCAGTCCAGAAGAGCCCGCCGACGGGTGAGCGACATTGTCATTCCCAGTGGGGCTTGCTGTCCCGGCGTTACGACCGCGAGCGATGCGTCGGGGGCGATCGCCATGCCGAACGCCACGTCGAGCCCGTCGCAGTCAACCGGGACGGGCACAACCTCTATGCCTTTCAGCGCAAGTCCGGCCTTTGCCAAAGGGTAACCCGGATCTTCAACCCACGCCTTGCATGGCCGTGCTGCGAGCGTATCGGCAATCAGGCCGAGCGCGGCGGTGAAACCTGTGGTGATGAAGACCTGCTCCTCATGACAGACGACAGAACGGGCCACGGCAAGATAAGCTGCGATCTCGCGACGCAGGGCCAGCTCGCCGCGTGGGTCCGGGTAACTGAGCGGCAGGAGCGCTGCCTTTCGGCCGGCCCGTACCAACAGTCGAGACCAGGTCGTCGCAGGGAACGCATCCTGTGAAGGCACGCCGAGCTGAAACAGGCGCGGCGGCATACCGGGTGTGATCATTCCGAGCGCGTGGAAGGGATCGCGGAGCGACATGCGACGCTCGCCCGCGGTGCGCGGGGGCAGGTGCGCGCTGACCCGCGTTCCCGCGGGACCGTGACTGATCAGAAGTTGGCGGTCGATAAGCCTTTCATATGCGGCCTTGACCGTCCCGCGCGCAACGCCGAGCTGGCTTGCCAGATCGCGCCACGATGGCAGCCGCGCGCCTCCCGACAACCGCCCATCCAGAATGGCGGCCTCGATCGACTGCGTCAGCTGGTCAGTGAGCGTTTTTCCAGATTGCCGATCAACCGTTATGGAGAGGGACCGAACATCCGTGGATGGTACAGTTTTTTTGCCCAATCTTGGTCCTTTTTACTGGATGATAGCGGCCATAGTGTAGCTATACAACGGAGAGGCAAGGAGAATATCGTGCCCAAGACGATTTTTCTGGCGGGTGCCACAGGTGCTATCGGCAGGCGGCTCGTGCCGCAATTGTTGGATGCAGGATATGACGTTTTCGGGACGACACGCTCGTCCGACAAAGCGCGCGACCTTGATGCGGCCGGCGTCCATGCAGTGGTGGTCGACGTCTTCGATCGCGATGCGCTAAAGCGGGCGGTGATAGAGGCAAATCCGGATGTGATCATCCACCAGTTGACCGATCTCCCCCCGGCCGTAGACCCGTCACGAGCATCCGAATTCGCCGCCCGCAATGCGCGCATCCGCCGCGAGGGGACCGCCAATCTTATGCGGGCCGCGATGGCTGCGGGCGCCAAGCGCATTATCGCGCAAAGCATCGCCTGGGCCTATGCTGCTGGGAACGAACCCCATGACGAGTCGGCGCCGCTGGATCTCGCAGCGCCCGAGCCTCGCAGCGTTAGCGTCTCGGGTGTTGCGGCGCTGGAGGCCGCTGTCCTGGGAGAGCCTGAAAGGGTAACCGGTATCGTTCTGCGCTATGGGCGCCTCTACGGCCCCGCGACCGGCGCGGACTTCCCCGATGCCACGCTCGCCGTCCATGTGGACGCGGCGGCCCGCGCGGCAATGCTTGCAGTCAAGGCGGGAACGCAGGGCATCTACAATATTGCCGAAGCGAGCCCAATGGTTACCTCTGCGAAGGCTATCCGCGAACTCGGATGGACGCCGGAGTTCCGGATCTGAAGCCCCCTGAGCTATCATTGAAATCCCTGTCGCCGATGAGATACTCCATGCTGAAACCAAACGTTTATTCAATCTTCGGCTCGGTCGCGGAGAACAGCGCGATCTCGTCATCTATTTCGATGACCTTGGGAACCGTCGCCGTGCTTGCTTTATTCCTGGGCATTACCGCTTTCCGGAGCGGCGAGGCCGATCCAGGCCCTGCTCAGCATCATATGTCCGAAACCTCCGATCCGGCGGCCGCCGGACGACCCCAGACCACAGTGAGGCCAATTTCCTGCGAGCCATTGCCGAACGTGCCGGGTAAGTCACTGACCGTCGCGGTCGTCGATTATCCACCCAACGCCTATCCGCCACGTCATCGGCATCCTGGCTCGGTCTCGGCCTTCGTGCTGAAGGGGACCTTGCGCTCTCAGCTTGAAGGTGGCCCGGCCGGGACCTATCGCGCGGGCGAAACCTGGTTCGAGCCACCCGGAACTGCGCATCTTTTTGCAGAGAACGTCAGCAAGACCGAGCCCGCTGAGTTGCTGGCGACCTTTGTCGCCGATAGTGACTGCGGGCCGCTGGTAATACCCGATTGACGATCTCCTTTGACGTCGTTTGGATTACATTTGTCCGAGCCTCGCTTCATCAATGAATCAAGGTAATATGCCACCTGGACCCTCACGTGACATCAACGCCGCGTATGCTAGGTTAGAAGAAGCACCGCGTTGGGCTACCATATAGCATTGCCGGCAATCGGCAGCGTCAGCTCTCTTTGGTTGTCGAAGGCGCTCGCACGTGATTGATCTCCGCATGAGCCACGACCGGCGACCTTTGCCAGATCTCAGAAGGAAGCGTGAAGATGGGGATGGTCCTAATTCCAGGATTCATGCTCGACGCCGACCTCTGGCGTGACGTTGAACCCGAGCTGGCGGCATATGGCCCAATCATCCATGCCGACCTATCGCAGGACTCGTCAACCGCTGAAATGGCGAGTCGTGCTATTGCTGTGGCGATGGCGGAAATGGTGCTGGTCGGCTTCTCGATGGGAGGCCACATGGCCCTTGAAATTGTGCGCCAGGCGTCCGAGCGTGTTATCGCGCTGATTCTGATTGCCACCTCTGAGCAAGGCGACCGCAACTGAAACCGAAAAAATTCGAGCTCTTGTCGAGAACGGATCGCCTCGTACGTCTATTTCAAGTGAGGGCGTGGAAAACCATCATGCGCGCCCGCCGATTTCCGACGACAAGCATGGGATGGCCGAATGGAGGTCGTCTCGCGAGACGGTCGGAATAGATCCAAGGAGCAGGCACATGGACATGAGCGAATTGAGACCCGCAAAGGAACTGGCCGCAAAACGTGTGAGCAAGTTCACGAACGAAACTCCGGAATACGCCGAGGCAAGGACGGCCCTGCTGGCGGAGGAAATCGAAGTCCGGCGACATCTCACGAGGCTTGCGGAGCAGCGCCGGCGCCTGCCTTCAGGTCCCGTCGTTGAGAAGAACTATCGCTTCAAGGATGAGAACGGCGACGAGGTCGGTCTCGCGGACATGTTCGGTCACCACGATACACTAGTGACGTACTTCTGGATGTTCGGCCCACAGCGCGAACGGCCCTGCCCGATGTGCACGAACTTTCTTGGCGGAGCGAACGGCAACGGCGCCGACATCAAGCAACGGGTTGCCTTCAAAATCATCGGTCGCAGCCCGGTGGCACGACAACGCGCCTTTGCCATCGAACGCGGCTGGCGCGACTTGGACTTCGTCCAGACCGTCGGCGACGACTACGCCCGTGACCTAGGCCTGCTGAATGACAACGGATCTGAAAATCCAGGATTCACCGTCTACCAGAAGGATGGGAAAGATATCCGCGTCTTCTACAATGGCGAGATGCCGACCGAAGCGGCGGATCCTGGCCAGGATCCAAGGGGCGCAGTCGATATCGCACCACTCTGGAACATTCTGGACATGACGCCAGCCGGCCGCGGCACAGACTGGTACCCGAAGCTCAATTACTGAGCACGATCATTGTAGTCGTTGGTCTCATGCTACGAGTCAGAAGTCAGATGGAACGACAGCGGCACCACCTCCTTCTTTGAACCGCGGTAAGATGGATGTCGATCCAGCATGCGGGGCGCCGTGAGGCCGGATGTGGAGATCCGACCCGATCTCGTGTACCCGAGCTGTGGACCGACCGCCTGGATTAGCGCGGCGTTGATGCGCAGGCAGGTGATCATCGTTACCTTACGACGCTTGAGGGCATCTGCCAGAGGAGCTACGGGACCACGCGCCAGGTGTCGTGCTCGAGCATCGCTCTGGAGCGTTCGCCGTTGCCCGCGCCGGACGACTTAGAGCGCGCGCGAGAAATCTGGACATGGTGCGTGGCCCCTATCGCACAGCGTTGGTACGCCAGTCATCGCGGTGGAGTCTGAAGCCATGCGTTGAGTCGACAGACAATGATCGCGAAAAACATTGTCTCGCTCTTGATAGGGATCGATCCTACAACCCGGCGATTTAGACAACTCACGAGCCTGCTATGCCTTTGAGAATATTATATTTAGATCAGGCTGACCTATGCAGCTCACCTTTCGGCTTTTTGGAGAGAAGCACTGCCGAGCCTGCCGCCGTTACCGCTGTTTGACGTCCTCAAATCTGATGCCGAAGCGCGCGAGGTATTTCGTCAGGCGATCTGCGTCATTGCTGCTTTTCTTTTCCAATCGCGAGATGGCGAAGAGAGCTCTTCCGGCAGCGCTCGCCGTCGTATGCTCGCGGCAGCTGTGAAGAACGGCCGCAAGCTGCACCGCGTCGAAGCGGTCGAGGCGCGCGGCGACCTCCGCGCCCAGCACGCCCTCAAGGATCAGATCCGTTCCGTCGTCCTCGCTCGCACGGCGCCAAAACGCATTCAGCCGCTGGATTTCGTCGTCAACGACATCGCCCGTGATGCGCCCATGTGGGGCGAGCGTCGCCATGCGTGTCACCGAGGCGGACAGATCGCGAAAATTCGCACTCCAGACGGCTTGTGGGCCGGTCGCAAACGTCAAATAGCGTTCGCGGGCCTCCCTGTTGAAGGTGATATTCTCGCCTTCCCGCTCCAGATAGCGCCTGAGTTCGAAGTCGAGATTGGGCTCAATATCCTCCTTGCGCTCGCGCAATGCCGGCAGCTGGAAAGTCCAGAGATTGAGCCGGGCGTAGAGGTCCTCGCGGAAGCGTCCCTTGCGAACATCTTCGCCGAGATCGCGATTGGTGCCAGCAAGCAGCTGGAAGTCTGCCGCAACCTCCCGATCGGCGCCGACCGGCAAAAATCTCTTTTCCTCGATCGCACGTAGGCACATGGCCTGCTCATCGAGGCCGAGTTCGCCAATCTCATCAAGGAACAAGACACCCTTATCGGCAGATTTCAGAAGACCCGCGCGCTCGCTGGCAGCACCGGTAAAGGCGCCCTTCACATGACCGAACAGCGCCGACATGGCCTGGTCGCCACGCAATGTTGCGCAGTTGACCTCGATGAACGGGCCGGTGATTTTCCGTTGGGCCTTCTTCAGCTCGTAAATGCGGCGGGCAAGCTGCGACTTGCCGGCTCCGGTCGGTCCGGTCAGGAGAACCGGTGCGGTGGAGCGGATCACCACTCTCTCGATCTCATCGATCATCCTGTTAAAGGCGGCATTGCGGGTCGATATGCCGGACTTGAGGAAGGAGGCTGCATCCTCTCGCTCCGACGCGAAACGCTTGGCGATCTCGTCGTAACGGGAAAGATCCAGATCGATGATCCGGTGGGTACCGACGACATCCTGTTCCCCCTCCCGATCGCGTGGCGGCGAGAGCTGCAGCAGCCGGCCTGGAATGATGCGCGCCTCGGTCAGCAGGAACCAGCAGATCTGTGCCACATGCGTGCCGGTGGTTATGTTGACGAGATAGTCTTCCGTATCGGGATCAAAGCTGTAGCCGCGAGCAAAGTCCCTGAGGTTTGTGTAAACCTCGGAGAAATCCCACGGATCGCGGAAGTTTATGACATTGCTGCGCACTTCCGTTGCCGGCGAAACTGTTCCTATGTCGGCGATGATGCGATGGCTGAGCGGCTGTGCATGATTGTCGTGGATCAGTTCCAGCCGATCGATAAAGAGCCCTGGCTGTTGACAGAGCGCGACGGTCGGGCGCCAGCGGCTCCAGCGATTGTTCCATTTCCCCGCATCCAGGGTCGTTCCCAATATACTGATGGCGACGCGCCGCTTCATAGCTTATCCAAAAATATAAGACTCTATAGAAATAGATAATATCTTTCAGACCTCAGATTTCGCAACCGCAGACTTCTCCAGCAGCATCAAAAAATTTTATTACATTAAAACAAATGGATAAAAGAAATATTCTCGCCGCCCGCGCTCATTTCCCCAAACTGGCACGCCGCTTGAAAGGTATCTGGCACGAACGAAACAAGAGGTGCCGTCATGGTCAACAAGGCAATCTTCAAATCCTACCTGGGGAAGCTGCTCCCGGGCACGGACACGAACAATCACGCAGCTGCCCCCGCCTATCGGCTGACGCCCCGCGAAGCGCTGGCGCAATATGCCGTCACAGGTACGTTCAACAGCACCTTCTATGCGGAAGGTGCTGAGCAGCTGGAGATGGTGAAGGCGCTTGCTCTTGAAGTCGAGCCGGAATTCCTCGCCAAGGTGGCTGTCTATGCGGCCGAAAAAGGTCACATGAAGGATATGCCGGTGACGTTGCTTGCAATGCTCTCCAGCCTTCAGAGCGATGCCTTTGCTCGTGCATTCCCGCGGGTGGTCAAGAGCAGCAAGATGCTGCGCGGCTTTGTGCAGGTCATGCGCTCCGGCGCTACGGGCCGCAAGTCGCTCGGCACGCGGCCGAAGAAGGCGGTGCAGGCATGGCTCGACCGGGCCAGCACGGAACAGGTTCTGCGTGCGATGGTCGGCAACGACCCTTCGCTCGCCGATGTCATCCGCATGGTGCATCCGAAGCCGGCGACGGAGGAACGCAAGGCGCTCTACGCCTGGGCAATCGGCAAGCCGCATGACCATGCGGCGCTGCCGGAACTCGTCAGGGCATTGGAGGCTTTCCGGCGGGACCAGACCGGCGCAGTTCCGGACGTGCCGTTCCAGATGCTGACTTCGCTGACGCTGACACGGAAGCATTGGGTCGAGATCGCCCGCAAGGGCGGCTGGCAGATGCTGCGGCAGAACCTCAATACCTTTGCGCGCAACGGCGTGTTCGAGGTCAAGGGTTTTGCAGAAGCGCTGGCGGCGCGGCTTGCCGATCCGGATGAAGTCCGCAGGGCAAAGGTCTTCCCCTATCAGCTCATGATGGCGTGGAAGATGGTCGATGGCCAGGTTCCGGAGGTCGTGCGGGATGCGCTGCAGGATGCGATGGATATCGCCATCTCCAACGTTCCGCCGCTGACGGGCGATGTGGTGCTCTGCCCCGACGTGTCCGGCTCCATGGGTTCGCCCGTGACCGGCTACCGGAAGGGCGCGACCTCCTCGGTCCGCTGCATCGATGTCGCAGGTCTGATGACCGCGGCGTTCCTGCAGCGCAACCCGAAAGCAAGGGTGCTGCCGTTCGAAAACGACGTGGTGCATGTCAGCCTCAACAAGCGGGATTCGGTCATGACCAATGCCGAAAAGCTCGCGAAGATCGGCGGCGGCGGAACCAACTGCTCCGCGCCTCTGCGCAAACTGGCAAACGAGAAGGCCAAGGTCGATCTCGTCGTGTTCATCTCGGACAACGAATCCTGGGTGCATGCACGTGGGAACGGTCAGCCGACCGCCGTGATGACGGAATGGGCAAGGATCAAGCGACACAACCCGGCTGCAAAGCTGGTTTGCCTCGACATCCAGCCCCATGCCACGACACAGGCGCCGACCCGCGTCGACGTACTCAACATCGGCGGCTTCTCCGATGCCGTCTATGGCGTGATCGCGGCTTTCGCGGCCAACGGTCAGGGTGCGGACGGCTGGGTGAACGCCATCGAGGCGATCGAGCTCTGACGAGCTCGTCAAAAGCAATAGCTTCGCGTCGCGAATGGCGCGAAGGCCGTGACGAATGCCGGATGAAACTACAGATCGTTACTCTCCAGGTCGCGGGTTCGAATCCCGTCGGGTCCTCCACATTCTATGGACTCGTAGCTCAGCGGTAGAGCAGGACGTTTCACCACACCTCGTCGTCACGGACGAATGGAAATGACATGGCGAATGCAAAAGGGAACTACATGGCCGCGGCAGGTTCGAACCCTGCAAGGGGATCGCGCATCCTCACTGGAAGCGGGAAGTTTCCTTGTCCACTAGTCGCCATGACCGAATGCAGCGGCGAATGCCGGGCGGAACTACAGCCACCAAAGTTGGATGGTCTGGCAGGTTCGACTCCTCCTGGGCATACGCTCTCTGGCACGAGCGGGGCCATCCGGTTTCGTCCACCCTCGTCGCCGCTGCATCGATCGCATACAGATCCTCGCTCTGCGGGGGCAAAGAAACACAATTGAACAGAAGGACTGCAGACGCAGAAAAGACAATGACAACGGTAATGAGCGGACAGGATTTGATCGATGCCGGCATGAGCCAGGGGAAATGGTTCCGCCCAGCCCTCGACGCCGCCAATTCGGTTTTGAGCAACGGCGGCTCGATGGCGGATGCAATGGAAGCGGCAAAGGCTTTCCAGCCTGGGCCAACACTCGCCTTGCGGGCCGACAGCGATATCGAGATCTATTCCAACATCCGCGCCGAGAACGCTTTCGAGCAGGACAATGTCGAAAAGGTCCACGCGACGATGCGCGCATTGGTGCGCACGCCTGTCGTCCGGTCCGCGGCAATCATGCCCGACGCGTGCCCCGCAGGTCCGATCGGTACGATACCGGTCGGCGGCGTGGTTGCTTCCGAAGCGATCCATCCAGGCATGCATTCGGCTGATATCTGCTGCTCGATGGCGATATCGATCTTTCCAGGCGTCGATCCGAAGTCGTTGCTGGACGCCGTGCATGCCGTGACGCATTTCGGTCCGGGCGGACGTCCGCGCGGCGCGCAGTTCAGGCCTTCCGAGGCGACCCTATCGGCTTTCGAGCAGAACCCATATTTGCGCGATGGAGCGCTGAGCGCCGGCATCGAGCACTTCGCGACCCAGGGCGACGGCAACCATTTCGCCTATGTCGGAGCCATGAAGTCGACCGGCGAAACGGCGCTCGTCACCCATCATGGATCGCGAGCTCCCGGTGCACGGCTCTACGACAAGGGCATGAAGGTCGCCAACCGGTTTCGCGAACAGCTCTCGCCCGAGACCCATCGCGAGAATGCCTGGATCCCGGCGGAAACCGAGGAAGGCGACCTCTACTGGTCGGCCTTGCAGACCATCCGTCAGTGGACGAAGGAAAACCATTATGTCCTTCACGACATGGCGGCGGGAAAACTCTCGGCCAAGGTCGCCGATCGCTTCTGGAACGAGCATAACTTCGTTTTCCGAAAGTCGGACGGGCTGTTCTACCACGGCAAGGGTGCAACGCCGGCGTTTGACAATTGGGCACACGATGCGACCGATCTGACCATCATTCCGCTCAACATGGCGGAACCGGTACTCATCGTTCGCGGAACGAATGCCGCTCATGGTCTCGGCTTCTCGCCGCATGGCGCGGGCCGCAACTTCTCGCGCAGCGCGCATATGCGGCAGCTGTCGGCGGAGTACGGAGCAGATTCGCGTGGGCTCAGCTCGAACAACATCGCGGCAATCCTGGAAAAGGAGACAAGCGGCCTCGACGTGCGCTTCTTCTCGGGCTTCGCGGACGTGTCGGAGCTGCCGAGCGCCTACAAGAGCGCCGCCAACGTGCGGGCACAAATCGAACATTACGGCCTTGCCGAAGTGGTCGACGAAGTGATCCCGTTCGGGAGCATCATGGCGGGTGATTGGCAGAAGAATGCGCCTTGGCGGAAGAAACGCCAATAAACATCGGGAAAGGCGGCGAGTTCGCCTTTCCCGCATACAGCACGATTACAATATCGCAGCGGGGCGGAGCTCGATCGAACGCAGGACGTCCAATGACGGCGAAGGGCAATGTTCCGCAATTCGTCTGGCAACTATGAGAAAGTTCACATGACAACCGAATACGTGATCGACGGTTCTCAGATAACATCGCTGGAGTCGTTTTACGACGAGATCAGCCGAGTGCTGATCCCTGACGCTTACTGGGGAAGAAATCTTGATGCCTTTGACGACATTCTACGAGGTGGCTTTGGAACGCCTGATGAAGGTTTCACGATCAGATGGTCTCGCTCGGATGGATCGAAGGAAAGACTGGGTTATCCCGAGACCGTGAGGCAACTCGAGCGCCGTCTGCAACGATGCCATCCCAGTAATCGAGACCATATTCGCCAGGAACTTGGTGACGCCCGTGCCGGCATAGGCCCGACAGTGTTTGATTGGCTTCTCTGGATCATTCAAATCCATGGCCCTGGTGGTGAGGAGGAGGCCGACAATGTTCGGCTGGTGTTGGAATAGTTGGATTGCGTGGGAAAGTGTCGCTCGGCATTTAATCACGGATTGGCATGACGCTGGAACCTTTGCGACTGACCCAGTCGCCTTCGGGCGGATAGTGTGAACCGGCGCGATGATTTGGGGAAAATCGGCGTCATAAGCTATTGATGTTTCAAAAATGGGCGGGTCATTCGGCAACGCCGATTCACACATTATCGGCTGCCGCATAAACAGCTTGCGAAACAGTTCCTCGGATCGGCACAGACCCTCGTCCGTCAGCACCAACGACTTCGACTTGTTCACCGGATCTCCGATCAGGCCTTTCTGATGCAAGCGATCCGTGGTCGCCCAGTCAAAACCCTTCCAGGCGCAACGCTCGTTGTGAAGTGTCAGCCACAGCAGTGCCAGGACGGTATCGTCGATTTTGTCCTCATCGATCTCCATGAACCGACGTTACCACGCGAGCCCCATTGAGTCCTGCGGCCCACCTCGGATGCATACATGGGTGCTCAGCCGGCGAATGGATCAGCCGCAAATACAAATCGGGTCAAAACGATGCGAAACAGAACAACTAAGTGGCCGAGTGTCATAATTAAACTTATCTGATTTTTAGCCGGCTAATTGCATGCGTTCCGCTTTCGAAGTCGATGATCAAACGATTTCAATGACTTGCCTTGGTGATCTTGTGGCCTGCATGGATGCTCTTAGCAGCCGCCCCTCACCGATCGGCGCCGTCTTTATCATCTCAGATATCCCCGCCGCCCGATCAAGGATGGATTCACGACCGACGATCTCTACGATTTTCTGACAACCGAGCCGAACAATCTCGTCAAACCCATTCATGACAAGGCCATGCCGGTGCTGCTGCTGACGAGGGAAGAGACCGACGTCTGGATGAGGGCGCCGTGGGATGAGGCGAAGGATCTAGCCAGGCCGTTAGCCGATGAGGCGCTGACTGTCACATCGCGCGAACCCTATGGATCGACGATCGTAACCAAGGAAGGCGAACTGGTCGACCGGCCGGAATTGCCGTAGCGGGCAGCCATCAATGCAGCGATGCCTGTTCCGACACGAGCAACTCATACACCACTGCATCGGCGATCTCACCGAGCCTGCGCCAGCCGTAAAGCTCACGTTCGCTCACCCGCTCCTGGATCGCGGCCAGCATCCAGCCAGCCGCATCACCCGCCTTCCCACAACCGTTAAAGTGCCTGAGGCACGTCTCGATAGCAGGCCGAGCCGGGTTGGCCTGCCACGGAACTTTCACCCAGCGGCGGCGACTAGAGCCCGGCGCTTAAACGAGCAGTTGGCGAACTGCATCATCCATAGCTTCTAGAACAAAATCTATACGCATTTCGCGTAGAGCATGAGATTCCCCATCGAATTCATTAAAGCATCATCACAATAGCTAACTTTCCCCGCCCAAACGGGGTATCAGTTTGGCTGTCAAAATAGACTTCTGGAACACCAAGGTGCAAACACATTAATCGCTCTATTGACTAAAATCTCTTATTATCTCAGATTGCATCGATACGGATGCCTATTCTATTCGCAGTATACTATTACCTTGGGGGAATATAATGCGACTTAAGAGACGGGAATTCCTTTATAGAACCTGCGCGATCACCATTTTCTCAACGAATTTTACGCTAATCCCTGGTCGATCCAACGCGCAATATTCCTCGCAAAAAACCCTAGATCTTTCAATTAAATTGGACGATCTCGAAAGCAGAGCAGATTCTCTTGCCCTGCCGCCCGCCAAATCGCCGCTACCAGAGAATATTAGCCCGCGTTCTGAACTCGCCACCGACAATGCATATCTGAACGGAATGCCCAGGCTTCTACAGCTTATTGAAAGAGCCGAAGGGGATGCCCGAGCCGCTAGCTTGGCGGACAATGCTTCGGTGTATCTCAGTGATCTAACGCGTGATGAACATAGCTTTACTGCGCGCAATCCTAATCCGCAGCAGCCGCGAAAAATCCCGGCAACTTCCTCGCCGCCTCAAAGCCTTCCGAAAAGTGTGCCCAGCGCATCCAAACCTAATGCCGCTGAATACCGGAGCCTCTATGATAGCTGTGAAGTCAAGGCTGAACGCGCGAGCAGCGTTGACTGGCATATAAGACAGCTTGGCATCGGAAGAACGCAGTATGAGCAGCTGTCGAGCATCACTGGCGTCCCATGGTTCTTTATCGGCATTGTCCATGCACTGGAGGCGAGTTTCAACTTCAAAGCCCATCTCTACAATGGGGACGTTCCGCTTTCCCAAGTTACGCGACATGTCCCCAAAAACAGGCCGAGGAATTGGGCGCCCCCGTATACGTGGCAAGCTAGCGCCAAGCACGCACTCGAGGATGAAGGCTTTGCCACGCAACACGGCTGGACGCTTGAAGATATGTTGTATCGGTTCGAGCTGTATAATGGTCTCGGTTATCGTAGAAAGGGAATCCGAATTCCCTCCCCGTATCTGTGGAGCTTCTCGAACCATTACCAAAAGGGAAAGTTTGTCGCCGACGGAACGTGGGATGCAAACGCGGTGTCACAGCAGTGCGGAGCGGCTGTAATGCTGAAATATCTCGAGAAGGGGAACCTTATAGCCAAGCTGTAACTCATATGTGCCAGGTGCAGTATGTGGAAAGTTTCTAGGTTTTTACTTGTTGGCATAACTTTGACGCCGCTCGGCATTACAAGTGCTTGGGCAGGCGATGGCGATCTCGTGATGCGAGAGCCTAAGCATTGGGCGCTCGTCATCACTAACGATGATTATCAGAATTTGGATAAGCTGCCGAGTGCTATAGCCGACAGCAAGGGGATGTTTGACGCCCTAAACCAGGCCCACTTCGACGTTACGACTGCCTCGAACCTCCGCAACTACTCGGATTTTGACAAGGTACTCCGGGACTTCGCGCGTAAGGTAGACGAAGACGACCTCGTAGTGGTGTACTTTAGTGGTCATGGCTTCATATATGCCGGTAGCAGCTATATCGTGGGTACCACAATGCCGCAACCAATGAGCAAAGGCGATATATTAAAATCTGCGTTGGCCAGCGAAACAATTCCTGACTACTTTAACATAGCTAAGCCCGGGGGTGTCGTTTTACTGATCGACGCTTGTCGATCTCTTGGCGCGATCAAGACAGATCCGCAATCTGTTGAGGTGAATAAAGGTTCGCAGACACAGCTTTCCCAGAAAAGTCATTTCTTCATGGGACTTGCCACAAAGGATGGCGCCACTGCTGCGGGCTACGAGCAAAAAGAGGTCATGAGCTTATATACCAGCGCAATCGTATCCTATATTGCCAAGCAAGACGCAGAATTTAAAGATGTATATCAGGATATTGGCGTAAAAGTTCTTCTCAACTCCACCCAGCAGGGAGCTCCGCAAGAACCGGGTGTCTACGGATATTGGTATGAAAAGATTTATATGAACCCTACGCAGAAAACCTATGATGGCGACAAGGAAGCCTGGCTGTCGGCGCTTAACGAGAAGAAGGCTGAAACAGTCAAGGTTTTTATCGCGCGATACGCATTAAGTCCCTACGTCCGCGCCGCGAAGGCGTGGCTTGATAAGAATGGTGATGAGGAGACGGCACAAGCATATACTGGTGTGTCGCCTCGAGATGTGGAGACTGCATTCAATGCAGCAACGCAGGACGAGCAAGCGGAAGTCAACCGCTCATTGAGCTCGCTCGGATTTGACCGAATTCAGAATTATCAAGGAGGCCTTCTCGAAGATGCACTTCCGCATGAGACTTCCACCAACGTTCCAATCTCTGCCGAATCACGAATTGTGCTTAAGAATTTTAATGTCAGGGCAGCGCCGGGACTGAATAGTAAAGTTGTGGGAAAGCTTGCGAGTATGGATCGCGTCCTGGTGAAAGATTACATAACCAACGGATCAGATACCTGGGCTAAGATTGGGGCACCGAAACTCGGAGGAAACGATGCTTATATCAAAGTCAATCCGACACCATCAGATCAGAAGATCGTTCTTGGGCGTCCCATCGGTGATTTTGTGATACCGACAAGCACGGAAAGCTCGTCCTTGGTTTCTGGGAGTGCGATCGATGACATGATCAACCAGCTCAAACAGTCTGGCAAGACGATAACATGGATTTCGCTGTCGGCTGGCGCGACTGAAGATCCTGCCTTGGCATCAGACCGATTGCTACAACTTGCAAATGCCAAGTACCTGCTGACTCAGCAAGGCATTAGTAGCAAAGCGATCACATCCGTTGCCGCCAGCCCGGAAGTGACTGGAAACGGTGTGAGAATGAAGGTTTTAGGCTACTGATCTTCGATATTTGAGAGCAAGAGATGCGACCACCCGGATTGTGCTTTTCAGCCTTCTTCATGATAGCAAGTCCCGCGCTTGCAACGCCCCCAGCTGTCATGGATCAAACCGTCTTAAGCAGCAAAAACTTCCTGTTGATGCCTCCCGAATTCCAAGCGGCCGTTGCTGCCTACATCGAGAAACGAACGCCGAAAATTGTTGGAGGTATCGCCGCATCAGCAGGCCAATACTCGTGGCAGGTGTCACTGGGAGCGTCCTGGGTGCCAGATCGCTTCAAAGCCCATTACTGTGGTGGGTCCATCATAGCGGAGCAATGGATCTTGACCGCAGCTCATTGCGTTGCCGGCTTGAAACCGGACGACATAACGGTCAGCAGCGGCTCGATCCTGCTCGGTTCGAAGATAAATGTCACCAAGGTACAAGCAATTATCGTCAATGATGCCTATCGAAAAGTCGAAGACGGTGATGATATCGCTCTCCTGAAACTTGCCTCGCCCTTAAAGTTCGACCGCTATACTAATCCCGTCGCATTGGCCAACACTCAAGCGGATGAGCGTGTAGCCAAGCTTGTTGAGGATCATGCAAAGCCCCTTCTCGTCGTAACCGGGTGGGGTAGCGACGGAGAAGTCAATAAAGTTCGGAGGCTCAATTACGCTGAAGTGCCATATGTCGATGTTGACGATTGCCATTACCCTACCCTCGATTCCACAAGAATGTTGTGCGCAGGCTTTAAATTGGGAGGAGTGGATTCTTGCCAAGGCGATAGCGGAAGTGGATTGACGATAGATTCCAACGGCTCTCAACCAACTTTAGTGGGGATTGTGAGCTTTGGTGATGGTTGTGCACTCCCGGGAAAACCTGGCGTCTATACGAGGGTGAGTCACTACACGAAATGGATTGCTACGCAACGCCAGTGAGATTTGGCGGGACGCTCGCAATTCTGTAGAAGAGACGTACGAACGGCTATGCGTCTGCAGCGCATTCTCACTGACTTAACTTGTAGGTTGGAAGCGCTAGGGAGGTCGAGCCGGCCGGCGGACGGCGCGGTAGCTGTAGAGACCGGGCTTGGTCAGCGCTTTGGCCCGTATCCGTACCCGTCTGTGTCGGCTTCGCGGCAGAAATCGCGCTTCTAACATTCGAATCTATGTTCACCGGAGAACAATAGGACGCAAAGGTCCGCACGACATCAGTTGCGATGCAGTAGCTTGCGGTGGAATAGGGGTCGCCCTTAATTCGCTCAACCACCTGCAATGTTCGCGTATCTGCCAGATAGGCATTCATCATCGCGCGCAGCTGCGGATAAATTTCCTGAGCAAAGGACGCAAACGCGTATTCATTATTATAACCACTGATTATCTGACGAACAAATTCTGAGGCGGCGGCAATTACTGCTACAGGCTTGGTTGCATTCGACATTGTCGCGGCAAGGATGAGTGCTGCTTGCGAATTGGCGGTTGCAATCGAACTGCCGGCAAATCTGGAATCTCGGTTCGTATTCATCAATGCAAGCATATAATTATCACATTGCAGACGCGCGGCACCTATCCCGGCGACATAAAAATCGTACGCAGAATAAGATCTCGATCCATCTGGGACAGAACAAGAATTCTTCATATAGGCACGAACAGTTGCCGGGGTAACAGTCGCACCATTTTTCAACATGTCCGCACTGCATCCGGATAGAAATACTGCGGCCACTAAAAGAATAATCTTCATGACACCCCCGCCAATCATGCCGATAAATAATAATATTCGGCGAATTTATTTAGTCAATCGCGAAAGAACTTTCTGAATCTCATATATCCAAAGCAATGGAATAATAGCATCTACGGAGATCAAAAAACTAGAAGGACAGCCTTAGCCTCCAAAATTCGAAGTTCGCGTTTACTTCTTCATTGGGCTTGCTCGCAATCACCCAAGAAACTCCGTGAAAACGCTTCTGATCTCCGGTTTACCTTCGCAGCTGGCGCCTACGCGGACGGCAGGCTCAACTGCCAGCGATCATGCCTCGAATAGAGTTTGCCAACGACCACCGCCATTCGAACTCCTCGACGCGGATCCGCGCCTGTAGTTACTTCCAACGCCCGTCGATCTCGATACTGTTTTAGTCGAGATGGCTTGGCACATCCGTTGCCGCCACGATCTCGCCCACAGGTGATTGCATTCAGTGATAGCTGAACTGGAAAAGGAAATGGCTATTGCGAAAATCTTCTAGAGATTCCTGCGACCCGATTAGCATTGGTGACGGCCCGAGTGATCGCATAAAGACCAACCGCCTTGAAAGGAGCTGAGCCATCGACCACTGCATGCGCAAGTTCGAAATGGTGCACTCGCTAAACACTCAATTAACAATGAAGCTCGGCACGCCTTCAAATAGAGACAATTTATAAAACCATGAATTGCAATTTCTGCGACAATATTTTATATAAGAAAATGTGAATTTGCTCATTTGGGAGACACACCATGGTCGATCGCATAATAGCAGGCACAATCAATTCAGATGGGAGCGTAAAATACGGCAGCGGCTTTAGTGTCAGCAGACCGAGTGAAGGCCACTTCATGATTTCATTTCGGCCCGCTTTCAGCCAAATCAACGGTGCATCGGCAACGGAAATTTACGATGGCGATACGCGCGACAACGCTGTGATTATTTCGCTCAGCAGTACCGATCTTTACGTCAAGGTGGGAGATAGCCACGGCGATGCGAAAAATCGGGATTTTACCTTCATCGCCTCTGGGATCGGTGAAGTTACTGCCGCAAAATCTAGCTAATTCAGTATCGAGCCAAACCCATGGCTCGTGAAAATTACGTGCATTCTCAAATTATAAAAAAGGAACAGGCGCATTTTTGCACACCTGTTTTGGCGCCTAGTCGGTAGTCAAAGTGCGGGCAAACCGTCCTTTTTATCTGCGCATACCTGAAACCAATCGAACATGACGTTGAGCCGGCGGATCTTGCCCAAAGGCTCCATTGCGTGCGGATAGGGAACCCGTTGCCGGGCGCGCTCCCCGGCAACGGACCCTTGCCAGTACACGTGTCAGCAAAATTGCGCGAAGGGTGCGATCACTCAATGCGCTCGATATCTTTGAACTCTGCGATACCATCGCAGAAAAATACATCTTTTGCGTGTTATTTGAGCTGCTTGCGATTATGATCTGAAAGCTTCGCGTGACAACCGCCGTGCCTCTCGCACGGCCATGTTCATTTAGACCATCCTGAAAGGTGACCAATTACCATGTCCAGGAATCCAGTCAACTCTGCAGCCCCTTTCCAACCCGAAGTTCTCGACGGTCAAATCGGCGGAGCTGGTGCTGGCACCGTCAACAAGTTTCGCGGCGACATCATGGTTCCGCTCGCCATCTCGGATATGCCCGGATTGAATGAAATATCCATCAAACTCATGGCGGCATGCGCCAGCAACATATTCCGGATAGCTAAACGTGATAATGCCCAAGCACCGACGTCAATCCTGGGGCTTGGCTGGTCGCTACCCCGGGAGCGCATCGTCGTAATGGGGAAGCGATCGCTTGGCATCGATAGCGGGGCTTACGCGATTGAAAACAACGGAACCCTCTTCACGCTTGTTTTGCTTGCAAGCCACCTCAACACATATGTCTTCGCAACGGACAGCTTGCCGCTCTGGCAGTTTACATACGACCCCGCAGTAGAGAGCTGGACGGTCCGACTACCGGACGGCAGCCGTCGCCTTTATGGTGGCCATACGACCGAGGGAAACTGCGAGTTCGGTCTTGCCTGGGACGGATGGATCGGCGCCAGCACGACGCCAAATGGGACTTCGTATGTCGTCGCATGGAACTTGGCCCGTGTCGAGAACGCTTGGGGCATTGGACTATCTTATGTCTACGACGTCGACACGCTGCCCGTCGGCACGAACCTCTCCTACACTCGCGCCACCTATCTCGCGAAAATAACGGATGACCTCGGCCAAGGCGTCGAGTTGTCGTATTTGGACAAGGAGCGTTTCGAGTGGCAATGCCCACATCTTTATAAGGGCGAACCGAACACGGCCTATCAGGACCGGTATGAAACCAAATTTCTTAATCGGGTCACCGAGTACAGCAACTGGCAATCGAAGACAGCCATCCGCGTCGTTTCCTTTGGCTACGACTTTTGCAATCTGGTCGATCCGGCTGAGGAAAAGTACACCAAGCGTCTTCTGACGTCGGTGGAGTCTTCGCTGAATGGGATCGCGAAGGAGCCGGCCACGAAGTTTTCCTACAATGCGGATGCTGGTGCGCCTGCTCCCGGAGCGCTCACCGCTACACTAACGCCTGCTGGATCGAAAACGGACTATTCGTATAAAACGATCTCATTGAACGCCACAAGCAATCCGCTTTTCAACAAGTCGCTGACAATTGAGCCTCCCGCCGGGTCAAAGGGTGCCCGGCCCTATTTGTTGCCCTCAGAAGGCTTTCTGGCGGTAACCTGGCTCAATAGCACGAGCGGATCGGCGGCGATCCAGATCTATAGCTTCGGAGGAGCATGGAGCAAGCCATGGTCGCCGTCGTCGCCGATCGCCGGCGCGTTTGATGCCGAAGGCATCGTCTACGCCCAAACCTCAACAATGATCGCTTTGTTCCTGCCGCCGCTTTCCGGGGCTGCAGGCAACAACGCGTATCTACTGTTATTAAGGCGTGATCCATACCAGCAAAACGTCTGGCATATGGAGAAGCGAACCATTTCGCTGACAACAAAGGTCGCTTCGGTCCGGGCAAGTCTCGTTGGCGGAGAGGACTTCTTTGCGCTATCCATCGTGGGTCAGGGTCGGTTCCAGATTTTCAGCTATGAGCCCACCACTCAGTCCTGGACTGACACACTTTTCACGCTCGCCGTGCCGAACGTCGTCGTCGGAACGGATGGAATACGCACTCTCGTTGGCGCGATTTCCAATGCTGGCAGTCTGTCGATTTCCCTTTATTCGCGAGGCATTGACAGATCCTGGTCCCTCACGGGAACGCCCATCAGCAGAAATGGAGTCCAGTGGAACGAAAATTATGTCGGCAGTTTGCTGAATTGCGGACCGAATTTTGGAGCGGTAACTTACGTCGACGCTGCCGGCGGTCAACTCCTGCTCCTGAAATGGAATGCAGAAGGCAAGTTCGCAGGAACCTACGGCGCCCGTGCTGAGACTGCGCACACCTATGTTTCGGAAACGATCGTGATCAACGGTCCGCGTGTATTCCGCTATGACGCGGGCGCCTGGAAGCCCTTTACATTCACCGACGATCCCAACGCGTCTTATGTCATCGGCGATGACTTTGCGGTTCGAACACTATCCGTTGGGTCACCCGCCGTGGCAATGATCCGATATGCTCCAACCACCGGAAGCTGGGTGTCGGAGCAGCTGGCTGAGGCCAACACTATCCTTTACAGGCCTACGCTTGCAGGCAACATCATGACCTGTGGCACGAAAGTCTATCGACGACAGGCAGATGAAAGCTGGAGCCCAATCGCTGACCTTTCAACATCCGGCGATCCTCAATCGTTAGTCAATCGCGGTTCCTATATCATCTACACGGAGGCGCTTGCCGCCGGAGCCAAGCGGGTTGTGGTACTGTTGCTTGGCGATGCGCGAAAGGTCGACATCGCTTATTTCGATGGGCAGATATTTGGAGGTGACGTCGCCTGGTTCACTGCCCCGGCTTGCGCAAGCCAGCGCGCCTTCGCGACTTTTCCGAAAGGTTCCAATCCGGTGGCACCAGCCTCGTTGGTGCTTCATCGAATTCTGAACAACAGCTTGTCAGATGAACAGACCGACGACGTCATTGGCTCGCTTGCCGTCGATGATGGCTTCCAAACAACGAGGTCGGATTATGACTATGACACCGCGTCAGCATTGTTCGACCCAACAGGTCAGGTGGTTCAGTATCCAGAAGTTCAAGAGCGCCTGATTGATTCCGCGGGCTTTGCCACGGGCGGAAGAATTGAAACACACTACTACAACGGGTTGCCGATCGCGGACGATCCGGAACTGGACGCATTCCACTCTCTCGTCGCCGGCCGAGAATATGATACGAGCGTTTACACAGTCGAAGACCTGCAGCTTTTCCAAAGAAAGATTGAATGGCAAGGTTTGCGCCTGGAGCACGGGGTCGCCTCCAGGGTGGAGCTTCTTCTTCCAGCCGCTATGCCCGTCATTCGAGCGACTAAGACAGTCGACGGCCTTTTGCAGATCTTCACCGCAGACGCCGAAGCCGGCGCATCGTTCGACAACGGCGTGATCCCTCTATCCGTCTTTGATGCGTTCGAGGCCGCGGGTCTACCCCTGTCCCCGGATGCGACGGTCGCCTCCGTGGTTCAGGGCATTTCCTGGCTCATCAACTCAGATAATCGTCGATTTGCGGCCCGGTTTACTCCGTCGGGTCTGATCGAACTCACAAGCGAACTCGGCCGCCGCAAGGAACAGTCCTACGATCCGCAAACAGGTTCGATGGTTACGCAATCAACCGTGAATCGTGAGGCGGATGGTACGCTTTCGACAATCACGGCGCAGCTGATTTATGCCTGGACCTTGCCGGAATACACTGACATGAAAGCCACAAGGCAATTGGGTGCCGTGGCAGAAACCCGGCTGACCAATGTCACGCACACGACCACCATCGCATCCAGCGTCACAACGTGGACGAATGAATGGGAACACGCGGACGCTCCATACGATAATCTCGCCGAGTATGCCTGGAACGGACCGGGTGCACAGGCGCCAGCCTTCGATTTTTCCAATCCGGACGCAAACGTGGAATGGGTTCGCAACAACGAGGTTGTCGGTCGCGCGCCGACAGGTGTCGCGCTTCAATGGCGTAACGCCCTTGGCGTGTCCTCCTGCCAGATACTCGACAGCCAGAATGTGCGTACCATTGCGAGTTTCCAGAATGCTGGAACCGGAGCGAACCGGCAAGGTGCCGCGGGCCAACCGGAATGCACGTACACAGGCTTTGAAAGCTATGAGGCGACAGGGCCTTGGTCGACGACCAATGGCTCGCTTCTCAGCGACCTCATCTCGACGGACAAAGCTCATAGCGGGCGGGCATCGTTGAAGCTCTCATCGGCGGCCCAGGCGCCCGGCATCGAGGCACGGTTCGCACTTAGCGAAGGCGTGACTCGCGTCGCCTTCAACCTCTGGCTATGGAATGAGGCGGATTCGACCCCAGGCGGTGGAATTGCCATATCCTTCAGCGACAGCACGCAGCGTTACGATATTGCCTTTGAGCCTGCCTTCGGAAATTGGATCAAGCTTCAGCGAGCCTTGACGGTGCCCGTAGACGCAACCGAGATGCTTATCGAGTTCGGGAACGCTGGCGCATCCACGAACGAGTTTGTCGATGACATCGCAATTTTCCCATTGCCGGGCAGCGCGAGCGCGACGGTCTATGACGTGGACACGCTACTCGTTACGTCGCAAATCGACGACAATGGTGCAACGACGCGATCCTATTACGACGAGGGCTATCACGCGCTTGCCTCTACCAACGCAGACGGCAAGGTTATCGCTCTTGCCAGCGGTGGATTTTCGCGTCTTCCAGATGGAAACGACAGCTTCGACGCTTCGGCTCCAAATTGCTCGCTCAATATCCAGTCGTCTGCCGGCGGCTCGTTTGAAAGCTTCACGGACGACAAGTGGCGAACCAACTGGACACCCAGTCCGGTAGATGGATGGCAGGTCCAGTCGGCAACCGTTCTGTCCAATCAGCTAACGGTCGTCGAGGCCGGCGCGGTCCGGCTGACGACCACGGGGACTTTCGCCGATGAAGGCGTCGCATGCCGGATGCGCATCGTGCCGCCCACCGAAGGGTGGCGCGATGCTATCGCTGTCCGCATCAGTGACGTAGGCGCGATTGAATGGTCGCCGGCGAACGGAGCGTGGCGCATTCTGGACGGCCAAGGAGCGGAAAAGACTCGCGTTGCGCAGCTCGAGCTTGCGGCGGCGGAATGGATAGTCGCGCGTTACGGCGAGACACTCGCTCTCTTCATCGATGGGAAACCGACGATCGGCGCAGCCCTAGATGGCAAGGCCGGACACCTCTCCGTGGAAACTACGGAAGCCGTCGGCCTGAGCGTTTCCGGTCTTACATTGCTTCCAAAGCCTCAACTCGCTCTCGACTTCCTGGATGCTCTCTCGATGCCCTTCCAGAGTCAGATTTTCGACGAGGAAGGGATGATCGCGTCAGCGACGTTGAAAGATCGTCTCGGTCGCTCTGTCATCACGACCAAGGCGGCCCGCTATGAGAATGGCACGCCGGGCATTCGCAAAGAACTTGTCTCCTCAATTGACTGGACGACGGGAGTTATGAGCGGCGACGTCGCCGACTACTACTCCGGCAAAGACGATCGCTCGAACGATGAGGGATATCCTTACAAGCGTGTGCTGCTCGAAATGGCGCCTATTGATCGCCAGCGCGCAATTGGTAGTCCCGGCAAGGTGCATGCGATCTACCCCGAGGGGAATCACTTCACTGAAACACCGACGATTACCAACGTTACCGGTGACATGGCGCAAGGGGTTTCATCGGGACTGTTTTGCGGCACCGAGATCCGCGACGCAGATGGAGCGCGCACCCGGACTTTCACCGATGATCGCTTTTCGGAATTGCGGCGCCGGTTTCTGGCGCCGCCGCACTATGGCCCATTCGAGCGGCTAAGTGCGCGCACGTTCGATGCACGTGGGCAACTGACGACAATGCTGCCTCCTATGGTCTTCGCCACGGGGAACGAAAGTTACGCGCAGAGCCGAAAAACCGATCCGCTCGGCAATATCCTGCAAACCTATTCGTCGGACTGCGGAGAGACCAAAGTCATTTACGACAAGCTCGGCCAGCCGCGCTTCACGCTGATCGCCGATGGGGTGGCCAAGGGCGCCGGCGGCGCCGATCGAATAGTCTATCTCCGATATGATCCATTGGGGCGCGTTTTTGAATCTGGAACCATCGATCACGCGTGGGATCCAGTCGCATTGACGCCGCTCGCCAACACGGATTGGCCGACGGACGGAAAGTGGGAGGCAAACCTTGTCTGGGACTGCCTTGAGGCAGGCGATGTCGCCGATCCCGTCAACGGCATCGGACGGACGGTGGCATTTCGGCGCAGCCAGCTTGAGGCCAACAACTCATGGATCCAACTGAACAGTTATGACGCCGCCGGCAATCTGGTCGAGATCAGGCAGACAGACGTAAAAGGAGTTCGAGCTCAACATTACGCAGTTGATGCCGTCGGGCAGATCACGTCTCTTTCTTTCGATCCGGCGGGCCAGCCTACAATAGTCTTCTACCAGAGGGATCTCCAAGGACGTGTAACGAAGATCGGTTCTGAAACCGACCCACTGCGGTGGGCGTGCTATCGCTATACGGCGGATGGCTTGCCGCAAGAGGAAATTCTCAACCCGTCTGGAACAGCGCCTTTCACGCGTCAATTCCAATACAATTCACTTGATTTGCTGATAGAAACCCGCAGCGAAGTCTTCAATGAAGCACTGAGTTATTGGGAAACACCAGGCGCGGACGGCACCACCTATTATCAGGGCCAGATCACGAAGGCAGTGTTTTCGCCCGGCCCGGCTGCCCGTTCCGCCGGACTTGTCGTTGACGACTGGGAAAACGCCTACGACGCCGCGGGCAATATCTCCGCTGTCGTCAATGCTGATGGAATGCTTCGCTCGATCGGCGGCGTCGACGCGACGATGAGGTACGACGCCAACGACAACATGCTTTCCGTCGTCGATCGTGGAATAGATCGCAGTTTCACGATAAAGGATGGAACCAACCAGCTCGTCGGCATGACGACACCGGACCACGAGGAGATCTATACCTATAGCGCAGGCGGCAACCTTGTCTCGGCCTCAGGCCGTGCATTGGATAGCCTTTCGTACAATCTCGTAAACGGCCTGGTCTCGTCTGGTGCGATGGCGGATGGCTCGAGTTTTGAGGTTGGCTACGGCGAAGGCGATGAGCGCATCGAGCTGACGCAGCTTTCAGCGGCTGGAGAACCCGCGTCGAAAACATCTTATTTGCGCGATGAGAGCGGCAATATTCTCGCGGAAGCAGAGGAAAATGGCGGCTCGATGACATACATCCCCGGGCCGTTTGGTTTCGTCGCCGTAGTCGACGAGAATCTCTCGACTGGCTTTGTTATTCGCGATCGCCAGAATTCGACGCGGCTTGTCCTGGCTGAGGATGGAACCATCCTGGCTGGATACGCCTATGACCCCTTTGGCGGCATGTCGCAGACGCCTGTAGGCCCGTGGGCCGAAAATGTCCGCTTCCTGTTCATCGGCCAGGAGTATGATGCACGAACGGGATTGTATAACCTCAACGCACGTCTCTACGATCCTATAACCCGACGGTTCCTCTCCCCCGATCCGTTACGTTCAACATCCAGCCCCTACCCTTACGTCTCGAACATTCCGTTCCAGGCAAGTGACCCCAGCGGCCTGCTCGCGTTCCTCGCCGCGCTCGCGATTGGCGCCATCGTCGGCGCGATTATTGGTGGTGGGGTAAGCGCAATCACATATGCTGCTCAAAACGACTGGCAGATCAAGGATTGGGGCGAATTCTGGAAGGAAGTTGGCATAGGCGCGGCGGTCGGCTTCGTGACCGGCGCCTTGGCGGTCGCGACGGGAGGCGGCGCCACCGCGGGATTGGTGAGTGCCGCGGCGCGCGTCGGCGGCCGGGTCGCCACCTTCGCGGCGACGACAGCGGGCCGGGTCGCGATCGGCACGGCCAGTGGCGCGATCTCGGGCGCGGTTTCAGGCGCCTCGGGGCAAGTCATGGAAAATGCGATTCGCGGCGAGAAAGGGGCTGACCTGTTCAAGAACGTCGGTTGGGCCACCCTGACTGGCGCCGGCACCGGGGCAATCCTCGGCGGCTTGACGTCAGCCTTTTATTTCCCTGGACCACGGGGCCCGCGCATCAATGCCGCGGCCGATGGAGACACTTACGCCAATCGTGTTTTGAACGCCGGCAACCTACTCAAAAATCCGAGAGCACCGGTTGCCCCAGTGCCAGTCCAGACAAACTCCTACATTACCTGGCGCGATCTGATGAAGCTTGCGCCGCGGGGAACTCCGAATACGTTCAACTCCAACAACATGTTTGGTTTGAAATTCAGGTCCAGCAATGTACCTCGCACCGGTGGAGCCGGGCCTGAAACGCATTTCGAGGTGCGTTTTCACAGTCAACAGCCCGGCCTTGGCGCGGGTATGCGAGGAGGACGCTATTGGACGGCAAAGATAGGCTATGGCACCAGCAATACTCAGTTGAACGCCGGGCGAAACCTCCTGCACGAGGGCGGCGCCTTTTACAACGTGAACAGCAACAATCTCCCAGAGACACACCTGCGATTTCGCTTCTGGTCCTGGACATAATCTCGCGGCCTGCACGAATGACTGCTTTTGGGGTCGCCGCGATCGTACGTGGGCGACAACAATGAAGGCGCAAAGCAGTCGTCCTGCCCTTGGCTGCGACGCTACTTTTTTAAAGACAACAACCCACAGCCAACAAAATCGGATCAGTAATAATGTGAAAGGAGTCGAACCGACGATCCCGTTATTGCAAATTCCTCCTGTAGCAAATTCGTTAGGAAACCGAACGAGTTGGCCCGTCTGCAATGTCTGTTTTATCCGCGAAAACGTTCTGGCGAATTTCAGCGTCCATATCGAACAGTTGCGCCCCTGTCTGGTTGAACTCGTCGAAGAGAGCCATGCCACAAGGGCGGGCAGGCTGTTTCGCAATGAACTCAGAAAAGCCTCGCTATGCCGGTCCATATAATTGCCTTGAGCCAGGCCCAAGAAATCGATGTAATGGCAATTGCGGCTATCAACGCCATCAGGAAGACTCCAGCGATGCGAACGATACCCCGGATGGGTGCCCACATCGGGCGCCATGCCTTCGGTCTGTATAGATTCGGATCGCCGTCAAACGTGCTGGGGTGCCGACGCAAAAAGCGATCCCACAACCCTCCAGGGGCGAGGTTGGCCTCTAGTTCCTTGATTTCGGAACAGCCGCCATGCCCATAGTGCTCATTCATCACGTTGATAACGGCATTGTCACTGAAGCCGCGGCGTGCGCCAGGGCCGGTCCCTGGAATGAAGTACTGTGCCAACGGAACCGCCCAATCTTTTCCACCGCAATGGCAGAACACGGCCTCAAGTCGGCCTTGAGATATACGGTCTGTCCAATTGTAGTCCGGACGGATTACAGTGCCTGCGGCTATAACGCGCCCGAATTTCAAGTCATCGAATTCGGTCATTGCAAGCAACTGGACGAACAACTGGCTTCCGAAGCTATGGAGAATCACATCCGGCGGTTCGGGTATTCGGTTGGCTCTCGCGTATTCGACGGCAGAACGGATGGTGGTTCCGAGCTTTCTTGCAAGTTGCCGATGACGCCAGCGCACAAGAACACTAAAGCGAATGAGCCCGTATTTGTAAATCAGAACCGGGGCGCTGTACTTGAGCTTATTCCCCATGCGCCAACTGAGGTCCTGCTGCCACTCACCGTGAGTATTAAAGCCGTGAATCACGACCACCCAAGGAATGTCGCGCGTACCATGAACGCCCAATCGATAGACAGGCTTTCGCCGAACGCCGCCGTGATCGGCGAAAGCCTCTCCACAGAAGGGACATAGTTCCTCCGTTGCTGCCTCCGCCTCAATCGCTTCGTTGCACGCTGGGCAGCTTAAAATCGCCCGGCGCTCGATCAGGGCGATATCGGCGGCGGCGTCCAAGAACTCCACAGCCGTCTCCTCGTCGAGACCAAACGAGCGAGCGGAGATTTGAGGATCGATCTCGGGCGTTGCCCCGCTACTTATTCGAGCAAGTAAAGCATCGACAGCAGTGGTCCCAAACGCCGCACGGAGTTGGTCCACTGTCATGTGTTAGACCAGACCACGCCGAGGACGTGATAGACATCCTCACGCTTGCATTGGACCCAAATGCGTATTCGGCTCTCAATGCCGTACCCTTGCACCTTCACGTTTCGGCTGAGCGCTGCGTGCTTCTCCTGCAAGAAGTGAAACAGGCCGTCGGCACCGGTGAAACTATTGTCGTCTACGCCGCGCCGAGCTTCCCGAAGAGCCTGGACATCTTCGATACCACCTTCCGTCAGCGTGGAAACGACATCGACGTGACCTCCATCCGTCATCATTCGAGTCGACTGGACCCGCGTATCGTTCTGAAGAGTCATCTTCTTGAACGCTTGGCTGAGCTGGATGCGCTCCGGATTTTCGTCAAAAAGTCCAATGTGTTTAAGGTCCTCCTGGACCTGCACGTGGACGGGCCTATGAGCATTGCCCTCGGCCGGTAGTTGGATCATCACGGCGCAATATGGGTCAAGGAAGCGCCAAGCAAAGCGCACAACGGAGCGATCGAACCGCTCTCGGTATGCCTTATACTTGTAGCGCTCTTCGTCGTCCTCGAATCGCTCGAAGTCCTTAGACGGCGTCCGCTCCCACCCGCCGGCGCCTTTGTGCCAGGCTATGAAAAGATGATCGGAGGTCAGCGAAATAGCGCTGAGTTCAAGGTTCTCGGGGAACCCATAGCTGATTGGTGTGTCGATGAGCTTCCCAAAATCCGAGGCAACTAGTTTGTCCCGGATGTCCGCAGGAGGAAGAGTAGGTGGCTTGAACAAATAGATGTGCTGATTACCCCAGCCTTCGACTTCGGACAGCCAATCTTCAATTATCTGCCTTGTCAAAGTGCCGGCATCGATCGCGGCCAGGATGTTCTTGGCAAAATCCGCCTTCTTCGTCCCGATCTGTATCTTATGCTTCCGCAGTAGCTCTTTGATGAACTCATTGCCTTGGGTGACAATGATGGAGCGAACAGCGTCCTTCAGCCGCTGCTTATCCTTCTCTTCATCCGATTTTGACATACTATCTATCCCGCAAAAGACATGACTTCATTCTGTCTGCGGTTGCGTATTTTGTCACGCCTTATTCAATCTATAGTTAAATGGCGGCAGATCTTAATAATGCAAAAATTCTAATTCGAACTGAGGCGGTCGAACCAGACCTTCGACACTAAACAAAGTCTCAACATATCAGGGAACTGCTTTAAAGCGGACGAGATCGCTGTCGGCGGCTTCACCTTCGATCTTTTGAAAAATCTCGCGAAGCATCTACTCAAGAAACAGGTCGAGAAATATACCGGTGCTCTAAGCCGTAAACGGGCAGGCTCTCGTTCAATCCCTGCATTGGAGGATGCTAGACCGATAAACGACTGAAATCCCACGCTATTGCTTAAAGCAATTCTCACGATGCCACTGAAGAAAATGCGGATGTGGCCACGCAGACGGCCGTAAGGGTACGATCGCTCTGCCGGTCTTGTTGATCAGTCCTCTTATGCTCTCCGGATCATTCGCCTGTCGCGAGATCAGGATATCGAGGTCATCCGAAAGGCTGATGAGGCCGCGATCGAACATCCAGTGCGCCGTGCCTGACAAAGCAATGCCGTTACCGAGGGTGTCAGGTCCGTTCGCCTCCACGGGTCGAATATGAGCGGCGTCCACTTCGGCGCGCCCGCCACCATTGATGAGTTTCAAGCCGGTGATCGCGCATCGTTTGTCGTAGGCCTGCAAAACGAGCCGACGAAACAGCCGATCGCGAATAGCGCGGGACGAGAGCTGGATCACACGGCGGCGTTCTTGTTCAAAGATGAACGGTGTTTGAACTGCGTCTTGAAATCCATTTGTAAGATCAGCCGCTTCAACTCCATCCAGCCGCGGTAGCTCCGGTTCTGGCTCATTGAGGCCGGCCGACAGGATGCGGTTGAAATCCGTAGCGGAAATAGGCCGCACTGCCGATTGCGCTCTCCCCGAGATCCGTCCGTCATGGTTCAACACGCCGCGCTCGATGACACCATCTGGGCCATTGAACGGAACAGGATTGATGAAATCAAGATAACTGCCAGGTTCGATCAGTGCCAGATACATGCCCGCCACTTTCGGGTCCGGGACGACTTGGGCGACCTTGGCGACCGCGAAATAGCCGCGCGTGGCGGCAACCTTGCGCGGTTCATAATAGATGATCCAATTCCCCACGCAGCCTTGAACACGGCCGAGGTACTGGCTTGGAAACTGATATTGTTCAGCCGGACTGTCGTCGTAGATCGAGTCCGAACGATGAATGAAAACTCCGAATCCCATCCTCGATGCTTAGCACGACAAGATCGGCTTCGGATATGAAGTCTGTCCCTCGCTCGAAGACAAAATGACCGAAATTGCACGTTTTTAGCGGGAACGCCTTATGGCGCTCCGGGACAACAGCGAGACGTTCGATTGCCGGTGACCTTGGGCCCCTGCGGCGGCCGTCTGGATCCTATCCATGCTTTGAACGGTGATCTCTGCCACATCCCAAAGGGCCCGATCTTAACCCTTCGCTAACGTTCATTCCTTAGCAGGCCGTGCCCCGGGGCTGGAATCTTATCTGTAAGGGAAACCTGAATGATCATGAATCCGACGGCGAAAGCCTTTCAACGCAAGATCGCAGGCTTTTGCGAGATCCGGCTGGCACCACTGGTAAGTCCGGCTGAGCTTAAGCGCTTGACCGCTTACATGTTGGCACTGGTCAACGATCAAGCCCTTCCTCCCATGAAGGGGAAAACAGTCGATTGGACCGAGATCGCCGCCGCATGCCGGCTCTCTGCCAAGCCGAGCGCAAAGCTGATGCGCGTTGGACAGCACGGCTTCGATGCCATCATCCGCTGGGTGAACACGAACACCGCGACACCTCGCAACCGCACGAGTTCATCGTCGAGCTCCGCGCGGATCTCGAAAGCTCGAGCTGCCAGCGGCAATCGCTCTGCGGAAAAGAATTCAAAACCGGGAGCAAAGCCTAAGCCGATTGACGAATTCCCCGTTGCGCTATTCGATGACTATCCAGAACCTGTCTCGTTTCAGGCGGCATTGGAGCTGCATATCAGGCGCTTCGACGAGACCTATTACCATCTTCATCGTGCCGTTATGCGACCTGGCGACAATTTCGATGTGAAGACTCTTCTCAGTTGGCTGAAGGGCACAAAGGTGCCGCGCAGCGTCGAAAGCTTCGAGATCCTGGATCGCATCGAGCATCGGTATCGGTTGCCGAGGGGCTACTTCAAGGCAAAACTTCCGCATCAGTCTCGCGCCGGCACCGGCCATGACATCGAGGAGGAAATTTCTCCCGCGGAGCGCCGCCGGCTGGCCTGGCATCTTCCAGACAATTTCAACAAGCTGCCGAAATCAAAGCGCCAGGAGATCCTCGAATGGATTCGCAGGGTCATCATCACCGGCGCAACCGACTACCGCCGTTTTCAGGCGGCAGCAATCAAACAACGTTATGCAATCCGCTTTCCGGCAATGGCTTACGGTGGACGAGCGTCATCGGTCCCGATCGGACGCGGCACCTCGAACCAGAGCAATCCCATTGGAGACCTTGATGATCCGGATTTGCTGTCGGGCGTTATCGATGCCCCTCCCCGCCTTGCGCTCGAAATGGCGAACCTGATCTCGTTTAAGACATCGACGCTCACGGCGATCGGGTTTCAGCGGAACAGCGTCTGGGGCGAAGAGACGGCTTCGCAAAAACTGGAGCACCTTGGCCTCATGTTCGGAGCCCTTGCGGCATCTCCCGATGGCCAGGTGGCGGGGCGAGGTATTCCACTCGGTGTCCTTACCTTCGGTCTTCTGGTGTTTCGCGGTGTCTGGGACTGGTATTTGCAATGGCGCGAGCGCCGGCGCGGGTTTTACACGGCCTGGGAAGCCGACATGCTGAGCATTGCCTTGTCGCTCACACGCGAGGAGACTGGCTGGCTCAGACAGCATCCGGAACTAATCGAGAGGGTCATTCCCATCGAAGGCCTTGTCTCGGTAGAAGAGATCGCCTTTGCCAAGCGCGACTGGCACGCCTGCTGTGACGCGTTTCATGCCCATGCGCGCAATCGCATCAAGGAAATCCAGCGGGTGATGCGCATACATCGCGATCCATTCGAACCGATCATGTGCGTGCTCGAGGCGCCGAGCCCGCTGGCGGAGTATCGAAAGATCACGGACGAGATCCTTCTCAGGATGCCGGACAAGGATCGATATCCAAGAGCGGCGGCCGAATCCGTACGATCATTTCTCATGCTGCGGCTTGGCCTTCATCTCGGCCTTCGTCAGAAAAATCTTCGGCAGCTTCTGCTTTGCCCTCGCGGGCATATTCCAACCTCGGAGCGCCGGCTTGAAGAGCTGAAACGCGGCGAAATCCGCTGGAGCGATCGAGACAATGGCTGGGAGGTCCTGATACCGGCCAACGCCTTCAAGAACTCCAACTCGTCCTTCTTCGGCTCCAAACCATTCCGGTTGATCCTGCCGAATCTGCTGGACCTCTACTACTACATCAATGCCTACATCGATCGGCACCGGCGCATTCTGCTGGCGAACGCCAATGATCCCGGCACCTTCTTTATAAAGACGGTCAAGCAATCGAGCACGGAGGCCTCCTACAACCAGACCACCTTCTATGAGGCCTGGCGGCTGGCCATTCAGCGATACGGGATCTACAATCCCTATACCGGCCGCGGGGCGATCAAGGGCTTGCTGCCGCACGGTCCCCATAATGTCCGGGACGTATTGGCAACCCATATTCTCAAGCTGACGGGATCCTACGAGCAGGCAAGCTATGCGATCCAGGATACACCAGACATGATCCAACAGCACTATGGGCGCTTCCTGCCGCAAGACAAGGCCGCGCTCGCCGCCAAGATATTGAATCAAGTTTGGGAGGCGGCATAAAGTTCGGGTGTGGCCCATTCGGAGAATGCGCTTATTCGATCTGGTATCGCTGGCGCTGTAAGCAGCGCCAGCGCATCAAGACTAATACTCAACGGCAGGTGCTCGAGACCAAGATTCGCGAGCGTGTCTGCGAGACAAATTTCGTTGAAGGTTTCGTTGTTCCTAATGATGGCGTGAGTGAACCTGCTTATCAGGCCTGAATACGTCAGCCGCTTATGTCGACGGTCCTTTTTCGATCGATCTTCGGTTCATTTCGCGAAAGCTTGGGATGGCCAGTGGAGCGAGCGTTGCGATCAAATAGAGCAGCGTCGTTACGCCCAATGCCAATGTAATGCCGAACGTGTCGACCAACAGTCCGGCATAGAGGCCTCCAAATGGCATTAGAACCCAGGCGAGCGCCCCAACAAGCGCGATCACCCGCCCCACCAATACTGCGGGGATGCGTTCGAATAAGATGGCCGCGATAATCGGATTGATAAACCCGGCGGCAAACCCACCGGTCAGCAAAACCAAGAGGATACTTTGAAGACCGGGATCCAAGGCAAGCGCTGCCATCGGCGCAGGCCCGGCACAAAGAAAACCAGTCGTGTAAACAAGCATCCGCGGCAGACGCTCGGCAAAAGCTGCGGCCATCGCCGCACCGGCAACCGCCGCGCCCGAGAAAGCCGCGAGGAATATGCCAACCCATGTTACGCTGAGCCCCGACGATCGCACCCAAACGGGCAGCAACACCGTGGCATACGCCTGGTCAAAGAGATTTGTGATTGCGAGCATCAGAACCAGCGTGACCAAGATAGGCTCGTTGCGCAAGGTTGACCAGCCCGCCGCCAAATCATGCAGATAGGTCGCAGAAGTGCGCGGCTTCGCCGTATCCGCCACCGTCGGCCGCGGGATGCCCAGTCCAACCACGAGGGACGCCAAAAGAAATGCAACCGCATTGGTCAGCAATGCCGGCGCTGCTCCGATCAAGGCGATCAACGCCCCTCCTCCAGCCGCCCCCAACGTACCGGCAAGCCGATCACTGGCTCCGAGGATACCCGTTGTTCGTTCAAGGGGCATCTTGCCCATGGACGCGACGCTGGGAACCAACGCTTGTTTGGCGGCATCAGACGGGGCACGCAATATTCCGATAAGGGCGACGGCCGGCAGCAACAGCCAAACTGACAACAGGTCGATCCAATACAGCGAAGGCACTGAAGCGACGGCAATCGCTGACAAACCATCGCTCCAAATTGAAATCCGCCGTGCCCCAATACGATCGATGAACGGCCCGCCAAACGCTTTTGCTACCACGTATGGCAGCAATTCCGCCATCCCCACCACACCGGTCAGCACCGGGTCGCCAGTCGAGGTCAATACCAACCATGGGATAGCAATTGCCGAAAGCCGCGTGCCGCCGACAGATGCAACGGTGCCAGCGGCCAAAGCAACGAGTGGTTTCTTGTCACTCACTTTTTTAGTCCTCAAGGGGATATGGAAACGCGTGCAAGATAAATGTAACAGGTTGAACGTCGGGCTCGTGCGAGCCGCCCAATTTCGGTGCCATTTCCATAGCTTCGTCCAGGACGGCATGAAGTCTTTTAACCAATGCCTCGGTCTGAGCTGCCGTCAGGGGAATGCAATAGTCACTGACAGTCGACGCCAGGCGCCATTCTCGCGACAAATCGGCATGGCGCGCCAAGGCGGTCTTCATCTGTGTAATTTGGGCACTTAACGCGGCTTGGGCAAAAGCAATACCGGCATCCAATGCGTCC
This sequence comes from Martinezella dioscoreae, assembly GCF_009176305.1. Classification (GTDB taxonomy): domain Bacteria; phylum Pseudomonadota; class Alphaproteobacteria; order Rhizobiales; family Rhizobiaceae; genus Rhizobium; species Rhizobium dioscoreae. The sequence goes on from NZ_BLAJ01000015.1 coordinate 37,617, forward strand.
TCATTTTCGTCTGTCGGAGGAAATGACGTCAGTTCATGCCGCGCCCGCCACCATCGGTCCCTCCCATTCCCTCTACCCTCATCCTCTTCAATGAAGCCGTGCTTTGCGAGCTGTCGCAAATGATAGCTCGTTGCGCCGGTATTCAAACCCAATCGAGCCGCAAGACTGGTCGCTGTTGCGGGGCCATTGACGCGCAGCATGCCTAGCATGCGCAGTCGGTGCGGATGCGCCAGCGCGCGCAAAGCTCTGGCATCCGGTTGTACAAGGCTTATCTCGCGTCGTTCTGTCATGAGGCTCCTCGCAAAGCTGGAGAATATATCACAAACAAATGTTTGCAAAGGTTTGTTTGCAAATTGACTACATTGGAGCAGGTCGAGATGTCGGCATAAGGTCTCTCCGGAGCCTGCTTGAGGTAGGATACGTCAGTAGAACGATGCACAATTCACGCGCGTGGAGGTCTGGCAATATTCAAGGGCAGGTGTGGCCGAAACCATGGGGCGGATGGCCTTTACGGCCATTAGCAACGATGAATGCTCGGCCGCGTTGCGAGCGCGGATGCGATGGAGTTCAAATAAGTTCATTTCCACACGGTCGCTTCTTGACAGATTCCAAGAGTAGCGATCGCGCACGTCGTCGTAGCCTACGAAGCTGTCTTGGTGTAGAGACTGGCTAACCGCGAACCTCGGTTGCAAAAGTACCCTTTTTCGCTGCTGGTGGGATGCGAACCGGAATTCCATCCTTTTTACTGGAATCTGTTGTCTTTCCACGAATTTATAAATCGCTCGGCCCTGCTGAAATGAAATGAAGCTTTTTGGGGCAGCAGCTGGTAAAGACTCACGATATGGCGACGCTTATCCCTGCACCAGACGGTAGTTACGTATCCCTACTCACAGAGCTCAAGGAAAGAATCCGAGCGGCTCGCTTAAGGGCTGCTGTTGCCGTTAACCGAGAACTGATGATGCTCTATTGGAGCATCGGCCGTGACATCCTGGCCCGCCAGACAGCGGAAGGTTGGGGAACCCGCGTGATTGATCGGCTGGCAGCAGACCTCAGGCGTGATTTTCCGGAAATGACTGGCCTTTCGCCGCGAAACCTCAAATATATGCGTGCCTTTGCTGAGGCATTCCCAAACGAGGAAATCGTGCAACAGCTTGTTGCACATTTGCCCTGGGGCCATAACGTCAAGCTCATCGAGATGCTGAAGGATTCTGAAGGGCGTCTCTGGTACGCCCGCCAGGCGGTAGAGCATGGATGGAGTCGCAACGTCCTCGTGCATCAGATTGAAAGCGGACTTCATAGACGGCAGGGAAAGGCCCTGACCAATTTCGCTCGAACACTGCCCGCGCCGCAGTCTGAACTCGCCCAGGAACTGATCAAAGATCCGTATAGTTTTGATTTTCTCGCTCTCGGTCCTGCGATGTCGGAGCGAGAACTCGAGCAGGGATTGCTCGAGCACCTACGTTCTCTGATCCTTGAGCTCGGCAAAGGCTTTGCGTTCGTCGGTAGCCAGCATCCACTCGAGGTTGGTGGCCAGGACTACTATCTGGACCTTCTCTTCTATCACTTGCGGTTGCGTTGCTTCGTCGTCGTCGAGTTAAAGATCGAGGACTTTAAGCCCGAATTTGCCGGAAAAATGAACTTTTATCTCTCCGCGGTCGATGACCAGCTCCGTCACGAGTTCGACGGTCCGAGCATAGGTATCATCCTGTGCAAGGGGAAGAATGAGGTAATTGTCGAATACGCGCTTCGAGATTCAACAAAACCGATGGGTGTTGCCGAATACCGGCTCTCTGCCGCCCTTCCCGAGCCGTTGCAGACAGAGCTACCGACAGAAGCGGAATTTGCACGCGAATTCCCGTTGATGGCGCTTGTGAAGCTACGCATCGAGGTTGAGCGCGAAATCCGACTGCTTGTGGCGGATCAGACGGAAGCCGAACGTCCGCTTGCTCTTGGACCAATGCTAGCGGAATTGCAGCGACTTAACATGCTTCCCCAAGCCGCAGATCGGTTTCGGAGCGCCCTGCAGATCATGAACCGCGCCGCCCACGGATTGGATGTCGCCCCTGCCGATGCCTCCGAAGCAACTGAAACTGCGACAGCATTCCTCGCCGAGCTCCGAGCGATCCGCCATAGACAGTTGCCGTGAAGCAAAACACCTCCACCGAGCAAATTTAAAGGGTTAGAACGTATAAGGTCCTATCGTTCATCTTGTTGCTGTTGAAAGGATTGGAACCCGCGACCCTTCTCTATAAAAGCTATCCGTCTGAAATTGCTCAATTGCAGACTGCAGGCTGGTGACCCGCAGCCCACGGCGCATTTAGCCTTCATCGAGGCTCCGGCCTTGCCAGGCAATGAGGCGAGTCTGATGTCCTCCCTCGGACCTACACCGGCAACCGCTTACATTATCGCAAAACCGCTACGCAGTTTCGCGGGACAGACTTTACTTTAAACCCCCTGTTGCATGATTGAGACAGTGTGGCAGGCTTTGCTTGCATCGGCCAAAGCGGCCTTCCCAGTTTGATCTAGCTCAAATCATCATCCTCCCCGGAGCGGATATTTCTCCCCAACCGACACGAGTCTCGGATTGAAGGAGAAAGAGATGATATCCAGCAACATCGTTCGCGCCATCATATCGGCAGCCGCATTGGCCACGGGCTGCACAGTGCAAGCGGCTGATCTGGCTGGCGCGCAGGGTGCGGCGCCCGCCGTGACGAGCCAAAGCCCGTGGCAGATACGCCTGCGCGCGCTCGGCGTGATCACCAGGGACTCGGGCCGTGTCGACGGGTTGGCGGGTTCTGACCTGTCCTACTCGAACACGGTCATTCCGGAATTCGATATTTCCTATTTCTTCAACGACAATATCGCAGCGGAACTGATTCTCGGCACGACCTATGCCAAGGTTTATGGCAGAGGCTCGATCGCAGGTCTCGGCGAAATCGGCAAAACATGGTTGCTGCCGCCGACGCTGACACTGCAATATCACTTTACCGATTTTGGCGCGTTTCGGCCCTATGTGGGCGCGGGCGTAAACTATACGATATTCTACGATCAATCAGGCAAAAACGCCCGCAGCCTCGATGTAAAGAACGCGTTCGGCGTCGCGCTGGAGGCGGGTTTCGACTACATGCTCAATGAGCATTGGGGTCTCAACGTCGATGCGAAGAAGATTTTCTTGAGGCCGGATTTCGATGCCAATGTCGGCGGTGCTCATGTCAGCGGCAAAGCCAACCTCGATCCATGGCTCATCGGCGCCGGCGTCACCTATCGCTTCTAAAGCAAATCGAACAAGCGCCAGTCTCCTACCGGCGCTTGTTCCCTGCCGATGGGCGCCGCCGTTTCGGAGTGATCGCCTTGACCCGCTGCCTGCTTGAATCCCCTAATCTTGGTCCGACGCCATATAGCTGTATGATGAGCCTCCACATTTCAAAGTTCGGGGTTCTAATTTGGATGACCGAAGTGAACGCGCAAAGCAGTCATCCCCCGCTTGGCTGAGACGCCACTTCTTAAAGACGACAACCGACAACCAAAGAAATCGGATCTGTTGATGTGAAGGGATTTGAACCGCTGGCCCGATACTTTCCAAGCATTAAGCTAAGGTGCTTGATCGACAACTAGCGACAACACGGACCCGCGACGATTATCGCAGAGGACGTAGAGGATCCGCGTCAAGCTAGAAACTCAACTATTTGGCAAAGTCTCTGGCCATTCTTGCGAACCATGAAGGACGCGAAGGACACGAACTGCTGTCTCCGTAACGACATATGCCGCGATATAGGGCGTTCCGTTGATCACCAGTTCGCGCGTCCCAGCAATTCTCCCAACGCGGCCGCTTGCGGGAAAGTCGATCAAGCGGCGAGTGGCAGCCATAATCCGTTCATCGATCATGACAGCGGCTGAAGGATTGTCTGCCTCAATGTAGGTGAATATAGCGTCACGATCCGATAGGGCGAACGCAGACCATGTCAGCTTCACGATTTGCGGCCACGCGCTTTGAGGCGTGCTGTTGCTCGGCGCTCCGCGAAATGGGCCTCGACTTCATCATCCGAAATGTCGGGCCGAGCGTCGTTCAGCGCTTCTAGCACCTTCGTACGAAACCACGCGTCATGAACTTCACTGCCCGAGAAAAGTTCAAGTGGCAGCGCACCCTCATTAGCCGTCCGGGTGAGCAAGATTCGAACCGCATCCGATACCGTTAGACCCATGCTCTCAAGAACGGCTGAAGCACGATCGCGAACGTCAGCATCGATACGTGTTTGGACAAGTGCGTTTGCAGCCATGGCTATCTCCATATTCAATACAATGGTAATGCATTTGAATGACAATATCCATGGCGATCTTTCGGCCATCTCCAAAATTACTTTATTTCAAGCTCTTGATGGGATCCGAACCGGCGACCTGCACCTGCGATCGCCAAACGAGAGCCGCCGGTAATGATGACCAATATTTCCATCTCAGGGCAAACCAAAACGCCTGCCGCGGGAGGAGAGATGCGGCAGGCGTATCGAAACAAATGGCTGCCCCATGAAGAGAGGCTTGTGGAGGAGGCTCCCTGAAGCGTTTTCAGCCGGTGCGGGGAGCCTCACTCCGTTTTCACTTTGCGATCTTGCGATCCAGGAAGCTCCTGATCAGCGGAGCCATCTCGTCCAGCTTGTCTTCCAGCGCAAAGTGGCCTGTATCAAGAAGATGGAATTCCGCTTCGGGAAGATCGCGAAGATAAGGATGCGCACCCTCTTCCGGGAAGATCTTGTCGTTCTTACCCCAGACGATCAATGTCGGCGGCTTCCGGTCGCGGAAGAAGGCCTGGAACTGCGGATAAAGCGGCAGGTTGGTGCGGTAGTCGTAGAACAGGTCGAGCTGAATATCCTTGTTCCCCGGCCGGTCGAGCAGCGCCTGGTCGTGCACCCAGTTGTCGGGGCTGATGCGGGTCAGGTCCTTGACGCCATCGGTATACTGGAACTTGGTCGTCTCCGGCGCGACGAGCACCGAGAGCGCTTCCCGGTCCTTCGTTGCCCCCGACTTCCAATAGGTGCGGATCGGGTTCCAGAAATCTCGGATGCCTTCGTCATAGGCATTGCCGTTCTGGACGATCATTCCGGTGACGCGATCCGGATGCTTGAGCGCCAGCCGGTAGCCGACGGGTGCGCCATAGTCCATGAGATACATCGAATATTTGGTAACACCGAGCTTGGTCAGCAGCGTGTCGACGATATCGGCATAGTGGCCAAAGGAATATTCAAACGTGGTGTGATCGGGCGCATCGCTCTGGCCGAAGCCCGGATAGTCAGGGGCAATGATCCGGTAACGGTCTGCGAGCAGCGGGATTAGGTTACGGAACATGTGCGACGATGTCGGGAAGCCGTGAAGCAGGACGACGACCGGGCCGTCGGCCGGACCGGCTTCGCGATAAAATACGTTGACGCCGTCGATTTTCATGGAGCGATAGTGGATCGTGGCAGGTGCCTGCTGTGCGACCGCCGGCGTTTCGGCCAAGACTATGCTTGCGGGGGCGGTAACAAAGATGCTGGCGGATGCGAGAAGTAGGGCGGCGACAGTGCGAGACATTATGGTTCTCCTCAGGAGTGGTTGTGAGCGGCTTATTGCCTGCGACCACCGTCGCGCTTTCAGCGTGGAAGGAGAATGTTCGTATTGGACAAGGGATTATTACGTCTGGTGATATGAGTGCGGCAGGACTGGCCGACTAATTGAGAAGGCGGTTCTCGCGCAGCCTTGCTGCAGCCATATCGACGAAGGCGCGAACCTTTGCCGGAGCGTGCCGGCCCTCCGGATGAAGGATGTGTATGGGTAACGGTGGTTCTTCGAATTCACTGAGGATGATCTGTAGCTCTCCAGCAACGAGGGCTGGGCCGATCTGGTAGTTGAGCACCCTTGTCAGGCCCCACCCCTCGCGTGCCGACTGGATCGCCGCTTCGTTGGTGTTGCATTGTAAAGCCGCATCCACGGATACTCGCAGATCGTCGCCAAACTTCCACTCAGGCGAAGCCCAAGCTGCAGTGGAAGCCGCGATACGGTGGTCTTTAAGGTCAGCTGGCGATTTCGGAACACCAAAGCGCTCAAAATACTTCGGAGAACCACACATGACGCGACGGACTGTACCAACTTTCACGGCAGAAAGATTAGAGTCGGGGAGATGGCCGATGCGCACAGCGACATCGATGCCTTCCTCGACGATGTTGACCGGTCGGTCGATGAACAGCGTCTTCGCTTTCATCGTCGGATAGGTATCGAGGTAATCCGTCACGACCGGAAGAACGTACATTTGCCCGAACAGCGCGGACGCGGTTATGGAGAGAGTCCCCGTCGGCGTCGCATAGGAACCGCCGGCAGCCGCTTCCGCTTCCGCGATATCGGCAAGAATCCGGCGACAATCTTCAAAATAGCGAACGCCCGCTTCGGTCATCTTCACCGAGCGGGTGGTTCGCACGAGTAGGCGCGCGCCAATAAGGTCTTCGAGCGAGGCAACGGCACGTGTGACAGCCGGTGCGCTCATGAACATCTGGCGTGCGGTATCCGCGAAACTTTCGGTTTCGGCGACCTTTACAAAGATCCTCATTGCTTGCCAGCGATCCATCCATTCCCCCGAAGCACTTCAGTTTCCAAGACCTTAGGGGCTTGAAAACGAAGCCTCAAGAGGCACGGGATCATCCGATTGAGAACGGCAAGCCTGCGAGATGAATTCTATCTCCGCGCAGGCTTCCTCGGAAAGACCGGCGCGCAAGGCGCGCTGGTACGTCTCCCGACGGGCATTCAAAGCAAGCGAGACCGCGACCGAAGTCTCGAAATCGAAGCTGGAACCTTGGCTGGCAACATCCATCTCGGCGCCTGTCATGCCAAGGGCACGACCGGCTTCTTCTTGTTTCGCCAACAGCGATTTGCTCGCGTTGGTTCCCGTGAGAGCAAGCTCTATTGAAAGCCTTATGCGAGCATCGATTGACGAGCCGGCCATTTTTCCATCTCCTGGCTCAGCCGCCTAAAATCCGAAATCGCTGAGGCCAGGATGGTCATCCGGCCGGCGGCCCAGCGGCCAACGGAACTTGCGATCTGCTTCGGCGATCGGGTGTTCGTTGATGCTGGCATGGCGTTCCCGCATCAAGCCGTCTTCGGCGAATTCCCAGTTCTCGTTGCCATAGGCGCGGAACCACTGGCCGCTGTCATCGCGATATTCGTAGGCATATCGGACGGCAATACGATTGCCGGTGAAGGCCCAGAGTTCCTTGATCAGGCGGTAGTCGAGCTCCTTATTCCACTTGCGGGTCAGGAAAGCCTCGGCCTCGGCCCGGTTCTTTGCGAACTCGGCGCGATTGCGCCAACGGGTATCGAGCGTATAGGCAAGCACCACTTTGGCAGGATCGCGGCTGTTCCACCCATCCTCTGCAAGACGGACCTTTTCAATGGCGCTCTCTCTGGTGAATGGGGGAAGCGGCGGACGGGACATGGTAAAATTCCTCTCAGAATGATGTGGAGCGGGAGGCGGTACATCTGGCACCGCCTCCAGAGCCCGGCCTCAGGCAGCAGCGCGATCGATGCGGGGGAAGTCAATCTCGGTGTCGAGGGCCTCGTTCACGTAGTTCGTGAAGGTGTTGAGGGCCACATGAGCGATGATCTCGACGATCTCGGCATCGCTGTAGTCGGCATCGCGAACCTTGGCGATTTCGGCTGGCGAGACGGACCCGCGAGCGACCGTCAGAGCCCGGGCGAACTCGACAGCGGCCGCTGCCTTGGGATCGTTGGATGTGCCGTTGCGGTTGGCAGCGATTTCACTTTCGTCGAGCTTGGCGAACTTCGTGCCAGTGAAGGTGTGGGCCGACAAGCAATAGTCGCAGCCGTTTGCTTCAGCCATGGCGAGTGCGATGCGTTCGCGGGTGGCCGGCGGCAGCTTGCCTTTGGCGAGCGCGCCCTGGAGCGAGGTCAAGCCTGTCAATGCGGCGGAGCTATTGGAAACCAGCCGGAAGATGTTCGGAACCGAGCCAATCCGCTTCTGGATGGTCTCGAGAATCGGACGAGAGGCTTCTGGTGCGTCGCCGATGGTTGCAGGGGTAGGGACGCGTGACATTGTATTCTCCTTTTTCGGTTGAAAGAGACGTCGCTCTCTTGAGATTGAATATGATCCGCTGGGGCATCTTGCTGAAGATCTAAAGGGAACAAGGGACCGTTACGCTGGACGCAGCAATCGAGCCCTTAGACAGCGAGCTGCAGGCCGCCTTCCTGGTCAGCAGGGACGGCGCAGCACAGAAGCACTTCGTCGGCGTCGATCTTCGCGGTGGGCTTCTTGACGTAGGCGACGGCACCCTTGACGAGCTTGGTCCGGCACGTGCCGCAGTTTCCTTCCCGACAGCTGAACTCAGGCTCGAGGCCGCGTGCCTCGGCGAGTTCCAGGAGAGTGCCGGAACCAGGTGTCCAGCGTGCTTCTTTCAAGGAATTCGTGAATATGACTGGCACAGGCTTTTCCGACGGCTGGGCCGCGGCAGACGCAACGGCTTGTGCGGGTTGACCCGTGCGGATAAGCGACGACGGACCGAAGGCTTCAGCCTGAATGCGGTCGTCAGCAATGTTGAGAGCCCGCAGTCCGTCATAGAGTCCTTGGGTGAACTGGGCCGGCCCACACAGATAAAAATCATAATCGTTGAAGGGGAGGAACCGAGTCAGCATCGCCATATCGATCCGCCCTGCGGCGTCGAAGTCCCTGCCCTCTTCAGCATCTGTGGTGTCACTGAGGACCTTGATTAATCGCACGACGCCCTTCGCCGCACCGATCAAGTCGGCGATCTCGTTGTCGAACGGTCGATCAGCCTTCGAGCGAGCCGCATAGAATAGCGTGACCGGACGGATACGCTGCTTGCGAAGCCCTTCGTAAACGACGTGCCGGAGCATCGCGAGCAGCGGCGTAATGCCGACGCCTCCTGCAAGAAGAACCGCTGGGCGGGTCGATCGGGCGTCGATGGTGAACTCGCCGGCCGGCGCGCGCGCCTCGATGACATCGCCAACGGCGATGCGATCATGGAGGAACTGAGATAGCTGACCATCGCGTTTGACGCTGATGCGGTAGATCCCATCGGACGGCGCGACCGAGAGCGTGTAGGTGCGAATGACGGCCTTATCTTCGCCGGGCAGCTTGATGCGGATGGGCAGATGCTGGCCGGCCGCGTGCGGAAGGAGCCCCGCGCCATCGCCGGGCTGCAGATGGAAAGACTTGATCGTCGCGCTTTCATCGACGATCGCGGTGACGGTCATTGGCCGCCAGCTTTTAGCAAACTCTGCGGCGCGGAGACGGTCGGCGGCTTGGCTCCAGCTGCCTGTCATCAGGGAACTCGGCGACCAGCCGTCCTTCTGAAAAGCCCATCTCAACGCCAGCGCATTACGGCGACGAACGATGCGTGTCGGTTTGAATGTCCAAAAGCGCTCAGCGCCCTGGAAGGCGGCGATCTCGGGCGAGTCGAAAATGACTTCGGCTTTCCCCGTCATCTGCAGCATATCGCCCGTTTTGAAATCGACGAACAGAAGTCCTGCCTTTCCGTTCAGCAGGATGTTGCCGAGCGTTGCGAAGAAGAGATTTCCGTCGAAATCTGGGATCGTCAGGACGCCGTCGTCGCCGATGCGGACAAATCCGGCATTGCCGCCGCGATGGGATACATCCACCTGACGCCGGTCCTGGCGATCGACATAGGACGCGACAAAGAAGGCGTCGGCTTCTCGAATGATCGCACGCGCTTCGTCATCGAGGGCGGGCAGTTCCTCGACCTCACCGGTAAACTGTTCGCCTGGCTGACGCTCGAAAGAAAAGTCGCGCAGCTGAATGTATCGTGGACAATTGCCAAAACTCTGGTCGACATCAATGCGGAAACCGCCGTCGATCGTCGAGACAAAGCCGTTCATGCGGTTGCGGCGACGGGTGTGCATCTCGATGCCAAGGAGACCGATCGGCAGGCCATCGGCCAATCCTTCGCTGGCCGGGTCGCTCGGATCGCGGTGCGCGGCAATGTCTAGCACGACGGACGAAGGCGACGACAGGAACCCCGGCTCACCTTCGACGAACGTCGCCCAGGCGTCTCCGGCTTGATCGACGCTCCCGAGAACGATGAAGGGGAGTTGGGCGTAGAAGTCCCGGTGCTGGTCCGGCATGAAATCGCGAACGACACGCTGGCCGACGGAGGCCATGCGTTCCTTTACGCCGAGCTTTTCCTGAATAAAGGTCTCGCCTTCATGCCACGTCGGCAACTTTGTAAGCTTCATGGACATCTGCGTTCTCCAGAAAAAGAGGCGAAGAGCGTGCGAGGTGTCGCACGCTCCTGTCGAGGCTCAGGCGGCAAGGCCGACCGGTGTTTTGACGAAGTCGACGAAGCCTGGAAGCTGTTCGACGCGAGCCAGCAGAGCGTTGACAGAGTGATAGACGCTAAGGTCGACATTGCCCTCAGGGGCTCGTGCGACATAGCTGTAGATCGCGACGTCGGCGATCGTCGGGCGGTTGCCAACCAGCCATTCCCGTCCTTGCAGCTGGCTCTCAATCCGTCCGAGGATAGTGTGTGCACGGCCAATAACCTCTTCCGGGTTGAACTTGGCACCAAATACGGTCACCAGGCGAGCAGCTGCCGGACCGTAGGCGATCTCCCCGGCTGCAACCGAGAGCCAACGCTGAACATCGGCGGCTCCTTTTGCATCTTCGGGAAGCCATTCGGTCTGGCCTGCCTTCTTGGCAAGGTAGACCAGGATCGCGTTGGAATCGGAGATGAAGACATCGCCATCCGCCAAAACCGGGACCTGCCCGAACGGGTTCATTTTAAGGAAGTCGGGCTGTTTGTGAGCGCTAGCCTTCAGATCGACCTCGACCAGCTCGTGCGGAAGTCCGATCAGTGAAAGGAAGAGCCTGGCGCGGTGCGAGTGGCCAGACAGCGGATGGTGATAAAGTTTCATGTGATCGCTCCTGATTCAAGACCGGGTCCATCCCGATCCGTGAGCACAGGATGCAATGCGCGATCGCGCGGCTGAACACTCATGTTTGGCACTGGACTGTTACGCTGCATGAAACAGTGCCTACCTGCATGGCACCGACGCCGCGCGCATGCAGGTGCTTGCGGATCGGCTCGACAGCGGCCGCGTCGTGCTCAACGGTGCACCCCATGAACCTCTCGCTCCATTCGGCGGTTTCAAGCAGTCGGGCATCGGCCGCGAGTACGGCGTGTTCGGCTTCGAGACGTTCCTGGATCCAAAAGCCATCGTAGCCTAATAAGCTGAGCTTGATGGCATCGCATCACGGATTCTGAATTCGGAGGAGAACCTTACCGACAGCTTTCCCGCTCTCCTGAAGCTCGTGTGCCTCGGCCACTTCGTCGAGGGCATATGTCTTCGCGATCCGCGGATCATATGCGCCCGATGCGGCGCAGGCAGAAATCTCTTCGGCTGCCTGCCTCATCGAGGTTTCCGGCATGGTGTAGACATAGACGAAACGGAACGAGAAGCCGCCGAGCAGCGCCGGGAAGAACGGGATCGTCAGCTTCGCGCCTGGCGATTCCGTCGAATAGGCCGAGACGACTCCGTCGCGGGCGAGTGAGGCGACCGCTACGTCGACGTTGGCGGATATATCGACGTCGACGATACGGTCGACACCATGGCCGCCGGTCGCCGATCGTAGCGCCTGAGGGACATCTTCACCGTGACGGTTGAGCACAAGATCGGCCCCGGCCGCTCGCGCGACCTCGGCCTGCTCCTCGCGGCTCACCGTCGCCGCCACCCAGGCCCCCACCCACTTCGCAAGCAGGATCGCCGCATTGCCTACGGCGCCAGCTCCACCCTGAACGAGGACCCGCTTGCCGCACAGGTCCCCGTCGGCGAACAGGCAGCGATGCGCGGTCATCGCGGGAACGCCCAGTGACGCGCCGATTTCGAAGGATACGCTCTCGGACAGCCTGACAGCCTGCGCGGAGGGAACGACAACGAGTTCCGCCGCCGTCCCGGACACGCGGCCCCATTGCGCCATGTAGACCCAGACGCGCTCGCCGACGCGCGACGGAGGCACACCGGGACCGACGGCATCGATGACGCCCGCGCCGTCCTGATGCGGCACGATCCGTGGGAAGGGCATTGCCTTCCCACCGAATCCAGTCCTCGTCTTGATGTCGGACGGATTGATGCCTGACACAACCACCCTCACCCGAACCTCTCCGGCTCCCGGCTGCGGATCGGGTACCTCGCCGATGGACAGCACCTCCTTTGCAGATCCTTGTCGGTCGTAGAAAGCAGCTCGCATGACGCACCTCTGAATATAACTGCGTCCACTAGAGGCTACGGGTGCCAACTTGCAAGTAGGCAACAGTTCTGCCTATAGGGATAGAACGTACACTATTGGAGAGCGTGATGACCACTGGCCAGAAATGCCCCGTCGAGACAACCGTCGATGTCACCGGCGGAAAGTGGAAGCCGATGATTATCTACCGGCTGCTGGATGGGCCGCGACGGTTCGGCGAGCTGCGCCGCCTGGTCGGCGACCCGAGCCAGCGTTCGCTGACGATGCAGCTGCGGGAGCTCGAAGCCGACGGGGTCGTCGCCCGCGAAGTCTTTGCCGAAGTCCCGCCACGCGTGGAGTACTCGCTCACCCCGTTCGGACAAACGCTTGCGCCCGTGCTGATGGCCATGCGCGACTGGGGTGTGGCGTTTCAAAAGCGGCAGTCGCCGACACAGTCTTAGACTTCTCCGCGCTGGCCAGCCTGAGCGTTCGCCGCGAACCGCTCGACAAAGAAGTCTATCAGAACCCTGACCTTCCGGGACACATGCGAGCCCGGCGGCCGCACGATGTAGACCCCGATTTCCGGCAGACTGTAGTCTGACATGATCGGCACAAGGGTGCCTGCGCTTAGGTAGCTTTGCGCGATCGCCACCGGCAGAGCGGCAACGCCAAGTCCGGCCGCCGTCCCTTCCGCAATGCCCGCAGCGCTGTCAGCCTTGAACCGTCCCTGACCGTTGACGACCACCGTCTTGGTGCCATCCGAGACCTTCCAGCTTTCGGTCCCCTGAAGGATGGCCTGATGTTCGAGCAGGTCTGATGGTTTCTGCGGAACGCCATGGACCCGCAGGTACTCAGGGTTGGCAAAGAGGCCCGCCGTGAAAGCGCCGATCTTGCGCGCCGTCAGGTTTGAATCCTGAAGATAGCCAACGCGGATGCCGCAGTCGAAGCCTTCCGCCACCAGGTCGACATATCGGTCGCTGTAATGCGCGTGGAGCTGCAGGAGCGGATGCAGCCGGGCGAGCTCGGCCAGTGCTGGGGCGAAGTGCCCGGGACCGAAGGACGACGGAACCGCCACGCGAAGGCGTCCCCGCAGCTTCCCGGTCGGCAGCATCTCCTCGCGGGCGACGTCCATCTCCAGACACATGCGGGCGGCGTGCTCGCGGAAGGAGACGCCAGCTTCGGTGAGCGAGGCACCCCTGGTCGTGCGTGCCAGAAGCTGGACGCCAAGCTCGCTTTCAAGCCGGACGAGCCGCCGGCTGACGATCGACTTCGGCAGGCCGAGACGCCGAGCCGCGACTGTGATGCCACCGCCGTCCGCCACCTCGACGAAGGTCTGCATGTCTTCAAAGCTGATCATCCCAGCGTTCCATTTTTCGTTCTACAGAGTCGCCAACCATAGAGCTACCGTGCCGATGATCGCAACGCTAAATTCCAATCATCGAGCGGATCGAAACGAACTTCACCCACGGCCGCCGAAAGGAAAAGGAACACGACAATGCATAAGGACGTATTCACCCCCGAAAATTCCGCCATGCTGCTGATCGATCACCAGATCGGCACGATGGCCTGGACGCACTCGCATGACATCAACCTGGTCAAGCAGAACGCGTTGAAGCTTGCCCGTATAGCCAAGGCTGCCAACATCCCGACGATCCTGACCTCCAGCATGGAAGACCAGATCCAGGGTCCGCTGCTGCCGGAACTCGAAGCCATCCTGCCCGAGGCCTTCGAAGCCCGCGTCAAGCGTCCCGGCATTGTCAACGCCATGCACCACGACGGCTTCAATCAGGCCGTCAAGGCGATCGGTCGCAAGAAGCTTTTCGTCGCCGGCATCACGACCGAAATCTGTGTCACCTTTCCGGTCCTGCAGATGCTCGACGAGGGCTACGAGGTCCAGGTCTCGGCCGACGCGTCGGCTTCCTACACCAAGTACGGCGACGACGTCGCCCTGCGCCGCATGGAGAAGGCCGGCGCGATCATCACCACCGTCGATCAGATCATCTCCGAGCTTGCCGTCGACTGGACGAGCCCGCTCGGTCAGAAGCTGGTTGGCATCCTGAACTATCATTGAGCATGCACAGTAGGCCCGTCTGGCGCGGGTCATGGAGCCCGCGTCCGTATCAGAGGAACACCACAGTGACCATCACCAAGATTCCCGCTGGCCGTATGCGCGGTGATTTCGCCCACGGCTTCGCCGTCGAGATCCTCTATCCCGGCCTGACGCTGACGTCGGACGACAGCGGTATTGGCCCGATCGGCAGGATCGACCGCGCACAGGTGCAGCCGGGTCATCTCATCGGCATGCACCCGCACAAGGATGACGAAATCCTGACCTATATCCGCAATGGCGAGATGCTGCATCGCGACACCGTCGGAAACGAAAAGAAACTCGATAAGACCCACTTCATGATGATGAACGCCGGTCATACCTTTCAGCACGAGGAACTGATGCTTGGCGACGGCTCTGTGAAAGCTCTGCAGATATTCCTGCGACCGAACGCTCCCGATCTGGAACCGATGGTACAATTTCATGAGTTCCCCGAGGAATACAGCGTCGATAGCTGGCGGCTCATCGCCGGACCGAGCGCTGCACCGTTGAAAGTCAGATCTGACGTCCGCGTCTTTGACGCCCGTATCGCTGAAGGGGTCCATCTGGGGCTGCCGGCCGAGGAGACTGGAAGAAACACCTTGCTCTACGTCTACAGTGGAAAGGTCGCCATCGCGGGCGAGGTCATATCGGACGGGGAAAGCGTATTTTCGACCGCGGCCTATGACGATCTTACCGCATGGGCTGGATCAGACGTCTTGCTGTTCTCGATGGATCCTGCGGCGGAGGTTTACCGAGGTGGCATGTTCAGTGGGAGCCAAAGGCGCCGCGCCTAAGGACGCAGCCCTCGATCTCTGGTCGCTTGCCCCCTTCAGCGTAATCTCGACCTCCACGTCGAGGTCCCCACACAGCGTCCTCGCTCTGCTCAATATTCACGTTAACGGCTCTGGGCTTACGCTCTTGACGAGATTGGAACGGTCAGCCACCAGTATCTCCTTAAGCCGCCAGAATTGATGAGATAGCGCCACATCCGCGCTCATGTTCGAAGCGACATAGCCGCCTGGGTTTTAGAATCGAAGCGATGCGTTCGATGACTTCAGTCTGTTTGCAAGGAACTCGATGCATAGCCGCACTTTGGCGGCTGCAAGCCGGCTATGCGGGAAAACGACGTGGATTGGCGCAGCAGCAAGATGAACGTCGGGGAGGACAATCTCGAGCTTGCCGCTTTCGATGTCGTCGTGGACGTCCCAGATGGACTTTAGGACGAGCCCGGCTCCCGAAAGCGCCCAGCGGTGAGCAAGTTCGCCATTGTTGGTCGTGAGCCTTGCCATGACATTTACGCTGCGGCCATCGGCGAAGGTCCAGTGATTGTTCGGCGGTTCGCCAAACGCGATGACATCGTGGCGGGTAAGGTCTTCGATTGTCTCGGGCCTTCCGCGGCGACGGAGATAGGCGGGCGCGCCGCAGATGACACGCCTGTTCGGGGCAATCTGCCTGGCGATTAGACTGGAGTCGGCGAGCGAGCCGAAGCGGATCGCGAGATCGTATCCGCCTTCGACGATATTTGTGAGGCTGTCGTCTGTGTCGAGATGCACGAGCAGACCAGGATGCATCTCTTGGAATTCGCTGAGCAACGGCGCGATCCATCGGATGCCGAATGCGAAGGTCGATGTGACCTTCAGTACACCGGTTGCGGTATCCCTTCCGCTCGATGCTTCCGTCTCGGCATCGTCGATCTCCGCCAGGATCTGGACGCAGCGGTCGTAGAACCGCGCGCCTTCATCGGTCAGCGCCAGAGACCGAGTCGTCCGGTTGATCAGCCGAACCCCCAGCCGCTCCTCCAGCCTCGACAGCTTGCGGCTGATCACGGTCAGCGAAAAGTTCAGCTCGCGTGCAGCACCTGACAGGCTACCCGCCTGAACCACCCGCACGAAGACCAACATGTCGAGAAAGTTGTCGCTCATATTCTTGCTGATATCGCAAGAGACCATCGACAACAATCTCCATTATCGCAAGTACGTTCGAGCTCTAATTTGTCGCTATCGAAACCAATCGCGGAGAGATGGACATGGCATCGTTGAACCAGAAGCGCGTCCTCGTCATCGGCGGCAGCTCGGGCATCGGGCTTGCAGTCGCCCAGCAGGCACATGCCGCAGGCGCTGTCGTCACAATCGCATCGCGATCGTCAGACAAGCTCGGGAAAGCCGCAGCGTCGGTCGACCCCTCGATGGCCACAGTCGTGCTCGATACCGGCGATGGGTCTGCGATCGAAACCTTCTTCGGATCCCATGACGCATGGGATCATATCGTCGTCTCTGCGGCTCAGACGCCCAGCGGTCCGGTTCGCAGGCTTTCGCTCGATGACGCGAAGAAAGCGATGGAGAGCAAGTTCTGGGGTGCCTACCGGATCGCCAAGGCCGCAAGGATTGCGGAACGCGGCACGCTGACCTTTATTTCCGGGTTCCTGAGCGAGCGCCCATCAGCGTCCTCGGTACTACAAGGCGCGATCAACGCTGCATTGGAATCGCTTGCCCGCGGTCTGGCGCTAGAGCTGTCCCCTGTGCGGGTCAATGCCGTATCGCCAGGCCTGATCGACACGCCGCTTTGGTCGAAGATGGAGGAAGCGAACCGCACCGCGATGTTTGAGCGCGTCGCCGGCAGTCTGCCCGCCAAGACCGTCGGCCAGCCTTCCGATATCGCCAACGCCGTTCTCTTCCTGATGACGACGCCGTTTGCCACCGGCTCGACCGTGCGTGTCGATGGTGGCGGCGTGATCGCGTGACACTATGCAGCTCGATCATGTGACACTACGGACGGCGGACCTCGAAGGAACCCGAGAGTTCCTGCAGGACCTGCTTGGCCTGACCGTCGGCTTCCGACCGAACTTCAGCTTTCCCGGATACTGGCTTTATCGCGGCGACGAGCCACTCGTCCATCTTATTCCTGGCAGCGGGGTAACCGTCGGCCGAGATGCTGAGACGATCGACCATGTCGGCTTTCGCCTCAAAGGATACGGCGCCTTCCGCCGCAAGCTGAATATTACCGGAATCGCCTACTCCACCATGGACCTTCCCGAGCTCGGGGAACGGCGGCTGTTTGTCCGCACCCCGGGCGGCATCCTTCTCGAACTCGTCTTCCGGGACGACGTCGAAACCAACTGACCAACCGAAACAGGATTGAAGACAATGATCAAGAACGCTGTGACAGGCGGCCTTGCGGCTGCCGCTCTTGCAATTTCCGTGTCAGCTCCGGCCTTCGCGGCGGCACCGCTGAAGATCGACGACATCGTCCATTCAGCGAAGCGATCACATGCCGAGGCGTCTGCGGAGACGGCAGCTCGGCATTTCTACTCGTTTTGGAACACCGGAGACGAGGCTGATCTCAAGGCTGCGATCTCGCCGTCCTTCACCGACCATACGTTGCCCGACGGCCGTCCGCAGGGACCCGAAGGCCCAGCATTCGCGTCGAAGACGTTCCGCGCCGCCGTCCCGGACCTTTCCGTCGAGGTCCGCAAAATGATATTCTCCGGCAACTACGTCACCGTCCACATGGTGTTCCGTGGTCATTTCACCGGGACGTTTGCCTCCGCCAAGGGGACGGGCCAGACGATCGAGTTCATCGCAACCGATCTTTTGAAAGTGACGGATGGCAGGGTGACCGACAACTGGCACATCGAGGACAATCTCACGCTGCTCAAGCAGATAGGCGTCGTGTCGATGAAGTGACGTCGGGCTCACGCCCTGGGCGGCGTCAGCCCGAGATAGCCGAACACGGCCTGCCGGGTGCGCGCCCGTAGAGCCACTCCATCCAGCTCCCGCCGGATGCCTGCCATGTCCGTCATCCCGCGGGTGATCGCCATCACGTCGAAGGCCAGCGTTTCGAGATCGTTCTCGGTCTCGAGGCTGGCCTTCTGGAGGACAGAGGTCAGTGCCGGATGGATCACGTCGACCACGCTCTTCTCACGGGCGTGGTTCGGGAGGCGGTCCTCCTCGATGTCGAGGAGGCGGGCAAGTGCCGGCCGTCGCAGCTGATGGGCGACGCCCGCATCCGTCATCAAGGCCAGCGCGGTGCGCCAGTCGTCTTCGGAACTGGCTCTTTCGATGTCGGCAAGAAGGTCAGCGGTCTCGCGATGGATCAGCGCGATCGTGATGGCGTCCTTGTTTGGAAAGTACTGGTAAAGCGAGCCGATGCTGACACCGGCGCGATCGGCCACCGCATTGGTCGTATACCCCTCCAGCCCGCGCTCTTCCAGAATGCGAGCTGCCGCCTCGACGATGATCTCGACAGTAACCGCGGAACGCGCCTGAACCGTTTGTTTTCTGGGACTTAGCTTGGGTTTTCGCACCATGTTCCGCGCCGGGTCAAAGCGAGTTTGTGAGGCAGGCAGAGGGCCATATCCTTCTTCCATCGTCAATCGAGTTTTGAAGAAAGAACAGCCATGATGACCGTAGACACCGACATTTGTGCATTCCTGCTTCGCGCCGCGACAGACCAGATCGCGGCCTCGCTGGACCGCCCTTCGCAGACGGACGATATTGCTTCCGTCATCCACTGGGTGCGCTCCAGGAGCGCCAAGGCAGCCGCCGATCTGCGCGGCCAGCTCGCCACGCGCTATCCTGACATCGGTTGGACGGGCGAGGAGGACGTGCCGAATGATCCCAATGCCGCTTACTGGGTGTATGACCCGATCGACGGAGCCTATCATTTCCTGCAGGGCCTGCCGCTGTGGTCGAGTTCGCTGGCGCTCGTCATCGGTGGGCGTTGCGTCTTCGGGATCGTCTATGATCCGACATCGAACGAGCTGTTCGTCGCCCAGGAAGGTCAGGGTGTGACATTGAACGGGGAGCGCGTGACGACCCGGAACAAGACAGACCTCAAAGGCGCCGTTCTGGGGTCGGCCGTACCGCCGATCGCTCAGGTCGGACCGGAAGAGCATGCCGAGGCACTCCGACTGCTCGAACGCGTGACCGGGCAAGTCTTCGTCGTCCGTCAGATGGCTTCTGCGTCGCTGCAGCTTGCCTACGTCGCGGCTGGTCGGCTCGATGGCTACTTCGAGGTCGGCCATGACATTCCCGACTGGCTTGCCGGCGCCTTGCTGGTCAAGGAGGCAGCCGGTGTCGTCACCGATCTCTCAGGCAACGGCTTTGGCTGGTCGTCAGACGGCCTGCTTGCCGCTTCGCCCGATATACATGCCCAGCTTCTGAAAGTCGCGGCATCCGCCGCCCACGTCCCGAGCGCTTAAGCGCGCTCAACCCTCCAGTCCTCATCGGCAACGGGAGACGCGTCGCTATCCCGCTCGGAAAACCGTGCCCTTCGTCGGCTGGCAACGAAAAGGAGAAGACAATGCCTATTGCGATCTACGCGCTTACGATCGGAGCCTTCGGGATCGGCGTCACCGAATTCGTTCTCATGGGCCTTTTGACCCAGGTGGGAACTGCCCTCAACGTATCGATCCCGACGGCCGGACTGCTGATATCAGGATATGCCGTCGGCGTTGCCGTCGGCGCGCCGGTCCTGACCGTCCTTCTGTCCGGCTGGTCCCGCAAGAAGGTCCTCCTGGCCCTGATGGTGATCTTCACCATTGGCAATCTCGCCTGTGCTCTTGCGCCGAGCTATTGGTTCCTGCTCGCCGCGCGCGTTGTCACGGCGCTGGCGCACGGTACCTTCTTCGGCGTGGGCTCAGTCGTCGCGACCTCGCTGGTCAAGCCGGACCGCAAGGCGTCCGCCATCGCTGTCATGTTTACCGGACTGACCGCGGCAAACATCCTCGGCGTGCCCTTTGGCACCTGGCTCGGTCTCGAACTCGGCTGGCGCGCGAGCTTCTGGGCCGTCACCGCGATTGGCATCGTCGCCCTGGCGGTGATCGCTCGTTACGTTCCTTCTGATCACGGTACGGCTGCTGCCAGTGACTGGCGCGCCGACCTCCGCGCCATGATGAACGCTTCCGTCATTATCGGCCTTTCCGTCACAGCGCTTGGATTTGCCGGGCTGTTCACGGTCTTTACCTACATTGCCCCACTGCTTACCGAGGTCACTGGGTTCAGTGAGGCAGCGGTCTCTCCGATCTTGCTGGTCTTTGGTGGCGGCCTCGTCCTCGGCAATCTTGCAGGTGGGAAACTTGCAGACCGCTTCCTGCAGCCGACTGTCATCGGGACATTGCTTGCTCTGGCAGGCGTTTTGATTGTCTTCGGCCTTGTCGTTCACAGCAAGATCCTGACCATCGTCATGGTGGCCCTGCTGGGTGCCGCAGCCTTCTCGACGGTCGCACCACTTCAGATGTGGGTCATGCAAAAAGCGAAGGGCGCTGGTGAGAGCCTTGCCTCCAGCCTCAACATCGCAGCCTTCAACGGCGGCAACGCACTCGGCGCGTGGCTCGGCGGAACCACAGTTGCGCACGGCCTCGGCTTCACGAGCCTGCCATTTGTCGCCGCTGGAATTCCGGCAATCGCTTTGGTCGTCGTCCTGATCGGCAAGTGGATGTCCGGCTCCCAGACGGAAAATGCAGCCTACAAGAATTGAAAGGATTCAATCGTGCCCCAGAACACCCAAGACCTTCGCATTGGCGGTGTATCTATGAAGTGCCTGCTATCGGGCGCGCAGACGGGTGGTCAGTTCTGCCTTTTCGAAAACCGCAGTAACGGCGACACCAGAACGCCAATTCATGTCCATGCGGACTATGACGAGACCATTTACATGGTTGAAGGGGAGCTGGCTGCGATCATCGATCGAAAAGAGCACTCACTGACCACAGGTGACTGCATCTTCATGCCGCGTGGCGTTCCCTCATGAACAAGACCGACAAGATGGCACGATACGTTCTGCTCGGTACTCCGTCGCTGTTCGATACCTTTGTCGAACACGCCGGTTATGAGATCGGCACCGATGAGAAACCCAATTCGTCGGCCGAGGCGGATATCGCCCGCCTCAAGGCAGCCGCACCGCAGTTCGGCATCGCGCTCCTTCCCGACTGGCCCGCCGCGTGCTGAGACGGTCCCGGCGAAGCGTGGTAAGAGACAATTGCTGGATCGACAGAGTGGTCGGTTCCGGTAGCATGGGGGTCATGCTCTTGAAGGGATAGGAACCGACGACTCGTTGGATGGCGAATTCGGATTCATCAGTGTCTCAGTGGGCTGATAAGAGGCGCTTCGTCAGAGCCTGCCATTATTCTGTCTCTCATAACTGTCATCCGCAAGCCGCCGCACCGATGCCTGCACGTCAATCATCGGCGCCTGCGTACGAGCTCGGATCGTCGATCGTCAACGTTCCACGCCGCCTCTTTCAATGTGCGGGGCGCGCTTTTTCCGCCATTTCAATTCCGAAGGCGCGTCAGGTGAGGCGGATCCAGCCTGTCGATATCGCCGTGCCTTGAACGCGAAACAGCAAGCGGTGACCGACTGCTGACTGATCGTCATTTCACTCTCCGGCTCAAATCCTCAAGATCGTTCAGAAACCAGCATGACGAGCCCTTGTTGGACTCGTACACGAAGTCCTTTAGCGCCCTACTTCGTGCGCATGCGTCCGTAATATTACCGACGACTGCCAAGCGAATCTGATAATTGACGAATTTCTGCACGAGCAGGCCCGCAAATCCCGTTCTGAGATCAAAGAAGTTCGGGTCCAATCGCGCTGCGGGCAAGGCAACCAGATCGGCTCTTTCGCCAATGGCGGCTCCAACGAGGCCATTAATGTCAGCCTCCGTAGAAACTTGCGCGCCGTTCCCGTCACAGGAAAGCACGCGTAAATTTCTCAGGATTACAATGTCGTCGCTCACACAATGCGTCCTCTGGTCTCGAAGAGTTTACAATCGTTTGATGTTGGAAAGAATCGTATTGCGCAGCCGAGCAAAGATCTCGACAAGCGGTGTTTGATGCCGGTTCCGCGGACAGGTGAAACGTTCTGGAATCAGATGCCATCGAAAGATGGGCAGTCTCGGACACGGCCTCAGGATCGCAATAGCCTATCGCAGACACGCCGCGCGACGTCCGCAAGAACAGCTTCTTGAGATTCAATCGATCCTGGTGCGTGGCTGAGGTAGGCCGCAACGACGACCGGCGGGCGATGTGGCGGCCAGATGACGCCGACATCATTCGTCGATATGCCTTTCCACGTGCCTGGCTTATTGGCAATCCGCCAACCGGCCGGAACGCCTTTGCGCAGTCTCTGTGTCGCCGCATCCTGTCCGTTGACTAGCCAGTCCGTCAGAAGACCACGCGACCGCGGGGATAGCATGTCACCCAAGATGATCCGCTTCATCGTCTCTGCCATTGCGCGTGGGGACGTCGTGTCATGCAGTTCGCCGGGTTTCACGATGTTGAGCTTTGGTTCGACATTGTCCACCCGGGTCACATTATCGCCTATCGAGCGAAGATAGTCCGTCAACTCTGCCGGACCACCAAAACTGGCCAGCAACAGGTTTGCCGCGGTGCTGTCGCTGTATATCGCTGCTGCCTTGCAGAGCTCATCGATCGTCATGCCCTCAGCGCCAACGTGAGGTTTGGTCGCTTTATAGGGAAGGACAAGGTCCTGCTCTGAAAAATCGACCCTCCGATCAAGCTGTTCTTTTCCTTGGTCGACCCGTGCAAGAACGAAAGCGATCGCCAGTACCTTAAACGTGCTGCAGAGTGCAAACCGTTCATCGAGTCGATGACCAACCACCTGGTTCGTCCCGGTGTCGAGCACAGCAACACCCAACTCACCTCCGCTCTTCGTTTCAATCAAGCGAATATCTTCCTCAATTGAGCGATCAGTCTCGGCAGAAAAAGCCTCGGCTGCGGAGAAAAAGGAAGATGTGAATAACGCCATAAGCAATGCGTTTCTTCGAGTGAAGCTGATGGTCATCTGAAATGTCTCTCATCAAAGATGGTGGATTAATCTGGCTTTGTGCATCCGGGCAAGAGGTAGGTGACAGGACGGTTCTGACGCAAGCACCACTTCGCACCATTCCAATTCGTGTTTTCGAAAGTCCATTTTTGACTACGGCGCGCAACGCGGCGGCAGGTGAAATTTCCCTAATTATGCCATAAGACCAGCGTGAATTCGGGCTCCTTCATTGCGAGAAGCCTAAGCAGGGACGAGCACGACCTTTATGAATATCGACATCATCAGCGACTTTCTGAATTTTGCAGAGAGCCTCAGTTTCACGCGAACTGCAGCGGACCGCGAAACCACGCAATCCAACCTGAGCAAACGACTGCGGCAATTGGAGATTTGGCTAGCTTCCGACTTGATTGATCGGCGAAGCAGGCCGGTCGCGCTGACACAGGCCGGGAAGGACTTTGTGCCGGTGGCCCGCGGCATCGTGGCGGAATTAGCGGCTTTCCGCTCGAACCATCGGCCTTGGCAGGCTGCAGACGGCGCAATAACGATTGCGATGCCTCACAGCGCAACCATCAGCGTTTTCCCGTCATTCAAGCATCAGCTCTCAAAGGAGGCGATTCCCGCCAGCTTTTCCGTTCGGATAGCAAACCACGATAGGGTCGGATCCATGCTTGCGAGTTCCGAATGCGACCTGGCTCTGGCGACAAGCCACCCGAAAGTGATCCAATCTCCGGAGTTCTCGGCGTTGCGATCAATCGAGGTCGCAAAGGAGAAGCTGGTTGTTGTATCGTCACCGGAACTGGAGGACCGCAAGCCGGCGCCGCTTCATGTCTCAGATCGCCGAACCTACATCGGTCAGATTTGGCAAAGGTGCCGGGTTTCGATACCGTCGACGGTTGAGCTGGAACACGATATGGCGGCGGACATCAGAAATTACTGCCTCGCCGGCGAAGGACGTGGCGTGGCGCCGCTAAGCCTTGTTGAATCGGACATCAGCTCTGGTAGGCTGCGGAAGCTCCGGTCGGATCCGAGCCTGGCATACACGTTCCTGCTTTACTGCGCGCCGAAAGCGAGCGTGCAAGCAAGACGGATATGGTCTTCTGCGGCGTCGATCTTGGGCGCAGTCCGGCCCTAATCGTCACCCCGCTCTGCTGTTCAAAACCGATCTCGAGGCTAGCCTTTCAGGATCGACACTCTGCAAAGCGATCGACCGGCTGGCCAACCGAAAAGCTGAAATGAGCGAACGTGTTGAAGCATTAAAAGCGCCCGATAGGAATTGAGGGGCACGACCGCGAGAAACGTGTCGTGCGCCGCGCTCGTCTTGACGGCCTGTCGGCAACCTTGTTCACTCCGGCAATGTTCAAAGCCGCAAACGCTGTGCAGATCAAAGTTTCTATCGACGAAATAGAGCCCGGCGTCTGGCGCCGTCTGGTTCTGCCTGTCCATTGGAACCTGGAGCATCTGCATCTCGGAATTCAGGCAGCCTTCAACTGGTGGAACTATCATCTCTATGAGTTCCGGATCGGCGGTCTTCGATATGGGGATGTTGAGATCCTTGAGGAGGACGCGACCAACGACGATCCTCGGGTCTTCGATCATAGGGAGGTTCGTCTGCTTGACTTTGAGCAAGGCGCTGTCTTCAGCTATCACTATGATTTCGGGGACGGCTGGCGGCATACCGTTTCGATCGAGGACTTCTTGACACTCGCCACGACGCCCAAGCATGCAAGCTGCGTCGCCGGCGAAAGGGCGCGACCGCCTGAAGATGTCGGTGGACTATCGGGATACGAGCGGTTTCTGGAGATCATTGCCGATCCAGATGATCCCGAGTTTGCCGAAACCATTCGATGGTGCGGTGGTTACTTCGATCCCGAATGGTTCGACCTTTCGACCGCAGACAAAGATCTCCGCAATGCTCTGCGCCCGAACGTCAAACGCCGTCTATATCAACCGAAGCCAAAAACAATCTCGAAGAAATAAGTCTGGACGGGCGAGCGGTTGGTTTTGCTCTTGAGAGGAGTCGAACTAACGACCCTCTCTGAAATTCTCCTAACCTACTGATTTATAGAGAGCGAATATTCTATTACGGACCTACTTATCTTAGCTTTTTACCCCGAAAGCACAAACGAACTCAAGTAACCCTGTAACAAGGAAGTCGCGCGAGCAATTTGAACAGGGGCGAAAAGACATTGGCGGACGACCGTGACGACATCGCTAAAGCTCGGAATTCCGGCAACAAAGCCGTTCGTTGCAAAGACAAAATCGTGTAACATCCATCCGTTGCAGTGGCGAGGTTGGCATGCCATTTTACATTCGGAAGTCGGTAAAGGCGGGGCCATTCCGATTTAACTTCTCCAAGGGCGGCGTCGGTGTCTCTATCGGGGTGAAAGGGCTTCGCATTGGTACAGGGCCACGAGGTCATTATGTTCACGCTGGCCGTCGGGGCGTTTACTATCGCGCGTCACTTGGCTCCGCAGGCAAACGTCGTCATGCTGCGATACAGTCCCCTCCTCCGGTGCCACTCACGTTCGAAGAATCCACCGTCACCATGCTGGAAATCGAGTCCGGCGACGTCATGGAGATGCGGGACGAAAATTTCAGCGACCTGCTCGACGAAATCAATGCCAAGGCCAGCCAATGGCGAATGTCTGTCATCTTCGGCTGGCTCTTTGCTCTCCTTGGCATTTTCCTTCTTGTGAAAGCATCGCCTGTAGGAATTTGGGTATTGGTCGCCGCCGTACCCGCCTGGGCTATTGGATCTTGGATCGACTCTTACCGTCGGTCGACTGTGCTGTTTTACGATATCGATGGCCCCGTTGAGCAAGCTTACAAGGACACGATCGCGGCGTTCGACACCCTAAATGCCTGCGCTGGAAAATGGCATATCGAGGCTGGCGGTGCAGTCAATGACCTGACGACTTGGAAAAGGAATGCGGGCGCTTCCTATATAGTCAAGCGCACAGCGACGAAGCTAGCCTACGCGTTGCCGAAGGTCATAAGGAGCAACATCACTCCGCCTTCGATGCGCGTAGGTAAACAGGTTATCTACTTCCTGCCCGACGTAGCTTTGATCGCCCATTATTCACGCTTCGGAGCGGTATCGTACTCCGACCTTCGCGTTCGTTGGCAAGAATCTCGGTTTATTGAAGATGGCCAGGTCCCACGCGACGCAAAAATCGTTGATCACACCTGGCAGCATCCGAACAAAAGCGGCGGACCTGATCGACGCTTTCGAAATAACCGGCAACTGCCCGTTTGTCTCTACGACACCCTCCATTTACAAAGCGACAGCGGCGTAAACGAGGTGCTGGAATTCTCACAAGTTGGCAAACTGTCTGGTTTTGTTGAGGGCTGCCGGGCATTGGCGAAGGCAAAGGCGGAAGCGTCGGAAGCCCCAAAAGCAATCCCGTCGACAGATGCACAGCCGTCACAACCGACTTCGCCAGGTATCATTGTCCCGGCGGTGCCGCAGTCGACGGGTAATATTCGCACTGTAGCGTTTATCGTCATAGGTATCTTCGGACTTTCTATTGCAATCAGCGTATCCCAAAATGCTGGGCATTCGACGAAGCCAAGTACGACCCAGGCAGTTTTCGGCAACGGGCCTGGGCAAATCCCACCGCAGACGCCTAACGCGACGTCAACAATGGCTGTGTCCAGTTCCAATCAAAGTATTCAACCCGTCCAAGCGTCGGTTACTCAGACCCCAACTCCGGCTCCGAGTGCACAAGTCTCGACACCGGCGATTGACCAAACATCGGCCAACGCTCCTCAACCTGACCGGGTGGAAACTCCTGATCCCGGTGCCTTCGAAACACTCATTGCGGCCGCGACAGCACCCGACACATCTCCTGCAGTCGCGCCAATTGAACCACCAGCCATCCCTTATGTCGCTCCATCCGAGCCGAAATTCGCTTATTTGAAGCTGCCCATCCAGCTTCGGGAAGGTCCGGGGCCGAACTACGTGCCTCTTGGAGGCATCGGGCAAAATGCTTTGCTCGTCGTCCTTGAGAGCGAAGGCGGATGGGTCCGCGTATCGGGCGGTCCTTCAGCCGTTGGATGGGTCCCGAAAGAACTCCTTAGTCAGCGCCCCGTCTCGCTTCAAATGGCTAAACCCGCCCTCAAGGCGCGGAACACGTATTCGCCCCCACCACGAGAGGGCGGCCGATAGTTATTGAAGGGTACATTGCCCCCAAGTCGAATCGGATCTTCGGCACCAGCCACCGCTGGCCAGTTGCGTGAGTAGCTGTGATTGTGAGTTGCATGCGTCCTGCGAGTAAGTAAGCGAACATACCGCGCTGTCGGTCAACCATCGACGAATAATTCGATCGGGGCCCACGACGGACTTATCACTGGTCGTGATTTTACCGTTCTCGGCTAAAATCTTATGCGTCACAGGATCCCACGTCATCACGGCATTCACCACGCCCGAGGCGGATTTTCTTCTAGCTGGACTATAGGTGAACCAGTCGACAACGGCAAAGACAGCACAGGTATCGAAACACGATGCCTGTGCCGTACCCGGTCGTATTGCGTAAATGCGAATGGGCCACCGGATTGCAAACTGTTGCTTCTCCGTGAGAACATCCGCCTTAGAGCGTTGCGAGCCGTAATAGACAACGGGATCTCCGTAATTGTTGGCGAGGAACAGTATTCCCTCGTTGGTCGACCAGGTCCGCTGCATTTCCTGGAAGAACTGGAGAGCAGCTTCGTTCGATATTGCCGAAGGGCTCTCGTCGGAAGCCGCGGTCTCTTCGGCCGAAGGTGTCACATAGGGGGTGGGCTGCCCCGTCACGATTCCAAAGCCGGCCATGTCAACCAGCGACAGCACACGCCGATCACCATCGGCAAGACCGGTGACAAATGGGAGGAAGGTTGGGTCAAGGCCCAATTCGGTGAAATAGGTTTTCAATTTATCGGCATTTTCCTGCTGCCCAGACGGTCCTGGCGACCGAAGATTTCGGTTCACGATCAACGACCCATCTTCAGCAAAACGCTGAACGCCGCCGACAAACGCGAACAAACATGCTGCCTCGCATTTTGATCCTGAGACCTGAATTGTCGAGAGTTTCAGGCGACGAATTTCTCGACCGTATCCCATCGCAGCGTCGACGTCGCCGCCGGTTGAACTGAAAGCGATAAACTTCGGAGTGCCGCTCTTTACCTCTGCGTCGAGCTTGTCAGGGAGATCACTCGTTTCAAACGTTCCCTGGATCAACAAAATATCACTGTTCGAGGCTTTCAGGTGCGTAAAAGTAATGGCGGCGTGGCCAAGATTAGGAAGCAAGGTGACAAGAACGGAAATAAATGCAAACCATCGCATCGCTTATGGACCTGCTTCATTCGATCAATTCGTTGAAATTCCGAAAGCTGTCAGGACCTGCGGCGTGATGGTTCCGGTCACCTTTAGGCCATAGGCTGCCTGCATTCTATTTAACCCACCCCTTGTAGCTGCGTCGACCTGCCCTGTGATCGGGCCACCAAAATAGCCGAAGGCGATCAGCGCGGTTTGCACCTGTATGACGATCCGACGAAATTTCCCAGAATTACCGGGTAGGGTCTTTAACTGAGTAGGGTCAACGCTAGTAGAAGAAGATTGCGGTGCGGTCTGCACGGGATAGGTACCGGTTGAAGTTGTCGCCGGTATGTTTGGAATAGAAGGTAGACTTCTAATGACCGGCGAGGGATTTGGGGTATAAAGCGGCGCTGGGTCTAGCGGAGTATAGGTGGTGCCGCCACTGCCATAGTCACCACGTGGTAAAGCATAACCACCGCCGGAAGCAGAAGCATGACTTGCGTGACTGGCATGGCTTGCGTGGCTCGAATGCGAGCTGTGACCAGCCAGAGTGTAGACCTGTTTGACCCGCAATCGCTCAAAGAGGGTGTTTGGAGCTTTCTTTTCGGTGAGGCCGGTGATCGGCGTGGCATCGCCTTTCGATGGCATGAATCCGGCAGCGATCAAGGACGAAACTAGGTAAACCTTACGCTTCTTCATTGCGGTGAGAGTCCCCCAAACCCTTGATCAATATTATACCATTCAAAAAAGCCACCACAAGTAGAGCGCAAAGAGCATCCGCTGCATATGTCCAGGAACTTGTTTTTCCAGTCCGAAATCGTGCCGGGTGCCAGATGCCGATATTGCGAAGGGACTGAGCAAAGCGGGAAGTTATAGAGCAAAGTTTGCACACCGCGCCCCATCGCGAAATTAATCGCCCGTCGAAGCTGGTCGAAATCAACGGACGTGTCCTTGAAAGAATGCGACCAGTTCATGCGGCCGTAGCCGATATTTTCGAGCTGCATGATCGCCCAGACATCGATGAATGACAGCCGGGTCGAGACATAGTTCGCAAGCTCAGGCAACGCGTCCCAATTCTGCTGAAGGACAACCGTGCGAAGCTCGACGGCTGCTCCCGCTTTCATCAACGTCGAAAAGCTTTCCATCAACCTTTTGAAAGCACCTGACTTTCCGACAATACTGTCGTGAGCCCCAGCCTGAGGCGCATAGAGTGGGATGCCCCAGAGAACGCGATCTCGCCCAACCTCATCCAATACGGAAACATCGTCCGGCTCAAAAAACTGCCCATTGGTCAGAAGGTGGAAAGAAATATCCGGCCGAGCTTCGGCGGCGGCTCTTAGGAACTGAAACAGCCTGCTTTTATGCAGTAGTGGCTCTCCGCCCGATATCGTGATCCGGGTATCTTGAGGAGCTAGCACGGCGGCGGCGGTGAATTGGTCGAAAAGATCGGCGTGGTATTTTTTCGGAGGCTGAGAGCACATTACGCAAAGCTGATCACACTGCTCTGTCACCAGGAAAGTGTTATGTCTGGACCGTGCTCGAACCAAACGATGAGCCGACTGCCGTCCTGGAACTAGCAAGAGCACATCGCCATCCAGATCGGTGTCCGGCTCACAATGTACGCGAAGCGAATAGCCCGCGAGATCAAATGTCTGACTGACCTCGTCCGTTTCAATCAGGATTGCATCATGTTCGCTCTCAGCAATCTCCTTCCGCAGCCGGACAATGCACGGCTGATCGATCGGGATTTCATCGATCCTGAGGCGCAGATCGATCATGGAAGTAGCGGGGCCAACGATGGCTCAAACTCCGGAATTCCGGCCCATATCGCCAAGCTTTTGTGGACTTTCTCGTCGTTCGAATAGAGCAGTTCGAATATCTTGCCGAAGATCGCAGTGTGGCGTCGGCAGAAAGCAGTATCGCGCTTGGGCATGTCGATCCGTCCGTATCGGGACAGGTCGTCAATCACGTCGATGCCACAGGCAGCCTGGTACGGGCAGTGAATACAATCTGGATGGAAAGAGTTCGTAGCCTCCTCATTCAAGACATCCAATTTTGCCTGATCAATACCATCCCAAAGATTGCCGACACTCAGGTCGATCTGCCCCACTCGCGTGACCATTCTGGCTTCGTCGGTCGGGTAGAAGGTGCCATCGAAATCGATGACCAGATAGTCGTTACCCAGGATATTCGGGTTTCGAAGGTCTACGTGCTGGTTATGGCCGCCTCGCAGAACCCGGCGAAGACAGTGCGTGAAATAGAATTCCTCGACTGGATCTGCCGCCGTCCAATTGTGCTCGATCAGGGCGTCGACGAAACGGCTATGGTAGTCGTTCCATCGTTTCTCCAGGCCCATTGTCTGGAATCGCTTCCGCGCGAACCCCTGGTGGTTTATGGGGCGCAAGAAGATGGAACGAAAGCCAAAGCCGCCAAACGTTTTGATAACTTCCGTCGGTGCGGGCAAGTTGTTGATGTCGAGCGTCGGCAGCGCGGACACCCTTCCCTGCCCCAATCTTCCGATCGCGTGACGAAGGTTCGAAACAAACTGCTCCGTATTACCAGAGGTGACCGTTCTCTGTCGTTGATGAACGGATAAGTCGCCGTCCAGCGATGTACTCACAAAGGTATCTGGCGCATCGAGGAATTCCCAGGCTTCGTCAGAGACGGATTGCAAGTTGCTGCAAACCGTGAACGTGACATTGCGGAACTTGCGGCGAGCAAACTCTCGGACCTCCTGCAGTAGGTCCAATCGCAGCAACGGTTCGCCGCCCTGAAACTCAATCTTGGCACCTGCGGCGTCCATGCCGTCCAAGAAATGCAGAACTTGCGCGAGGGTCTCGTCGGTCCAGTCAAAGCCGTTTGCCGTTTCATTCACACGGGATACCTGGCAATAGCCGCATGCGAGATTGCAGCGAAGCGTCGGCACAAGAATTAGGTAGTTCAGCGCTTCAGGGCGATGAAGTCGCTGCGCCCAACGATAGGAAAATCCCTGGTAGGCGGTGTCATTGACTTCTTTGAAGGCGTGCCCGTTCTTCAGCAGAAAGTGGGCGTCCGTACCCGTTAAATTGTCCGTGGCGTATCGATCAAGAAACTGGCCATCTGCGCGAAAATAGCCACCCGCGTCGTCCGAGAACAGGTAATCGGCAGCCAATCGCGTGAACTTCAAGGGGAAAACCGTCATCGTCCTAGAACACCGCTTATCAGCGCCCGTCGCAAAGGAAGCGTTTCGGCGTAGATTTTCTCTCGATAGAGACAGTGCTGGAAGTCGGCGATCAACGCGTCAACCGAAGCGGTACCGTCATCAGAAAGCGTAATCTCGTCCGAATGGATAACGCGCACCCCGGCATGCAGGACGTTGAAACGGATTATTGCAGCCGCGAGATAAGGATGATGTGCTGCGTCGATCTCGATTATTGTGCACCGACATTGTTGGCTCGGCTCGCCAAGTTCTGTTGATTCCATGGTAATATAGCGATCTATCCCTCTAACTTCGATTGTACTCGCTCAGACGATTGATCACCAGAGGGTTGCACGCAAGAATCGAACGCGCCTCTCCGATGTGCATCACCAGCAGTGCGCGAGGCGATGCGGAACACAACCTACATCATCGATGAACAAACATCTCCAGCCGGCCTGTTCCTGACAATTCTCAGAAAGAGCCACGTCGCTGAAAACCCAAGCCATATGCTTTCTCGGATATCACTTCGACTACTTGACGAAGCGCTGAAGCTGGAATCTCGCGAGACATTCCTTATTCCTCGCGACATTTACAAAATGAGCCTTGGGCTTTCTGCCACCGCCAGCCCCGGGGGCGCTATCCGATCCCGCGTCACAATTCATTGCTTAAAGCAATTCTCGCGATGCCACTGGAGAAAATGCGGATGTGGCCGCGCAGACGGCCGTAGGGGCACGATCGCTCTGCCGGTCTTGCTGATCAGTCCTCTTATGCTCTCCGGATCATTCGCCTGCCGCGAAACCAGGATATCTAGATCATCCGAGAGGCTGATGAGGCCGCGATCGAACATCCAATGTGCCGTGCCTGATAAGGCAATGCCGTTACTAAGGATGTCAGGTCCGTTCGCCTCTACAGGTCGGATATGGGCGGCATCGACTTCAGCACGCCCGCCACCATTGATGAGTTTCAAGCCGGTGATCGCGCATCGTTTGTCATAGGCCTGCAAGACGAGCCGTCGAAACAACCGATTGCGAATGGCACGGGACGAGAGCTGGATCACGCGGTGGCGTTCTTGTTCAAAGATGAACGGTGTTTGAGCTGCGTCTGCAAATCCGTTTGTGAGATCAGCCGTTTCCACTCCATCCAGCCGGGGTAGCTCTGGTTCTGCCTCATTGAGGCCGACCGATAGTATGCGATTGAAATCGGCAGGGGAAATGGGCCGCACCGCCGACTGCGCTCGCCCGGAGATCCGTCCGTCATGATTCAATACGCCGCGTTCATTGACTCCATCCGGGCCGTTGAACGGAACAGGATTGATAAAGTCCAGATAACTGCCAGGTTCTATCAGCGCCAGATACATGCCCGCCATCTTCGGGTCAGGAATGACTTGGACGACCTTGGCGACGGCGAAATAGCCGCGCGTGGCGGCAACCTTGCGCGGTTCATAGTAGATGATCCAGTCCCCGACGCAGCCTTGAACACGGCCGAGATACTGGCTTGGAAACTGATATTGTTCGGCCGGACTGTCGTCATAGATCGAGTCCGAGCGATGAATGAAAACTCCGAATCCCATCCTCGATGCTTAGCATGAGAAGATCGGCTTCGGATATGAAGTCTGTCCCGGATGAGAGAACAAAATAACGGAATTGCGGGTGTTAATGATGGGGCCTTGTGGCAATCCCGAACAACAGCGACACCGCCGATTGCCGGTGACCTCAGGTCTTTGCGGCGGCTGATATCGATCCGATCAAGGCCTGACTGGCAATCTCCGCCACATCCCAAAAATGCCCGATCTTAACCCTTCGCTAACCTTCATTCCTTAGCAGGCCGTGCCCCGGGGCTGGAATCTTATCTGTAAGGGAAACCTGAATGATCATGAATCCGACGGCGAGATCCTTTCAACGCAAGATCGCAGGCTTTTGCGAGATCCGGCTGGCACCACTGGTAAGTCCGGCTGAGCTCGAGCGTCTGACCGCTTACATGTTGGCACTGGTCAACGATCAAGTTCTTCCTCCCGTGAAGGGCAAAACGGTCGATTGGACCGAGATCGCCACCGCATGCCGGCTGGCTGCCAAGCCAAGCACAAAGTTGATGCGGGTCGGACAGCACGGCTTCGATGCCATCATCCGCTGGGTGAACACGAATACTGCGACACCCCGGAACCGCACGAGTTCATCGTCTGCCTCCGCGCGGATCTCAAAAGCGCGAACCGCCGGCAGCAGCCACTCTGCGAAAAAGAATTCAAAACCTGGAGCAAAGCCCAAGCCGATTGAGGAATTCCCCGTCGCGCTGTTCGATAAGTATACGGAACCCGTTTCGTTTCAGGCGGCATTGGAGTTGCACATCAGACGCTTTGGCGAGACTTACTATAATCTCCATCGTGCTGTTGTACGGCCTGACGACACTTTTGATGTGAAGACTCTTCTCAGTTGGCTCAAGGGCACGAAGGTGCCGCGCAGCGTGGAGAGCTTCGACATCCTGGATCGCATCGAGCATCGGTATCGACTGCCGAGGGGCTACTTCAAGGCAAAACTTCCGCATCAGTCTCGCGCCGGCACCGGCCATGACATCGACGAGGAAATCTCTCCCGCCGAACGCCGCCGACTTGCCTGGCATCTTCCAGATAATTTCAACAGGCTGCCAAGACCAAAGCGCCGGGAGATCCTCGAATGGGTTCGCAGAGTCATCATCACTGGCGCCACCGACTATCGCCGTTTTCAGGCGGCGGCAATCAAACAACGATATGCGATCCGCTTTCCGGCGATGGCTTACGGTGGACGGGCGTCGTCAGTTCCAATCGGACGCGGCTCATCGAACGAGAGCAATCCCGTTGGAGACCTTGATGATCCGGATTTGCTGTCCGGCGTCATCGATGCTCCTCCCCGCCTTGCACTCGAAATGGCGAACCTGATCGCGTTCAAGACATCGACGCTCACGGCAATTGGGTTTCAGCGCAACAGCGTCTGGGGCGAAGAAACGGCCTCGCAAAAGTTGGAACACCTTGGCCTCATGTTCGGAGCCCTTGCGGCATCCCCTGACGGCCAGGTCGCGGGGCGAGGAATTCCGCTGGGTGCCCTCACCTTCGGACTTCTGGTGTTTCCTGGTATCTGGGACTGGTACCTGCAATGGCGCGAGCGCCGGCGTGGGTTCTACACGGCCTGGGAAGCCGACATGCTGAGCATTGCCTTGTCGCTTACGCGCGAGGAAACCGGCTGGCTCAGGCAGCACCCGGAACTGATCGAGAGGGTCATTCCGATCGAAGGCCTTGTCTCGGCAGAGGAGATCGCTTTTGCCAAGCGTGACTGGCATGCCTGCTGTGACACGTTTCATGCCCATGCGCGCAACCGCATCAAGGAAATTCAGCGCGTGATGCGCATACATCGTGATCCATTCGAACCGATCATGTGCGTGCTTGAGGCGCCAAGCCCACTGGCGGAGTACCGAAAAATCACGGACGAGATCCTTCTCAGGATGCCGGACAAGGACCGATATCCACGAGCGGCGGCCGAATCCGTCAGATCGTTTCTGATGCTGCGGCTCGGCCTTCATCTTGGCCTTCGTCAGAAAAACCTCCGGCAGCTCCTGCTTTGCCCTCGCGGGCATATTCCAACCTCGGAG
This sequence comes from Martinezella dioscoreae, assembly GCF_009176305.1. Classification (GTDB taxonomy): domain Bacteria; phylum Pseudomonadota; class Alphaproteobacteria; order Rhizobiales; family Rhizobiaceae; genus Rhizobium; species Rhizobium dioscoreae. The sequence goes on from NZ_BLAJ01000015.1 coordinate 72,805, forward strand.
CGCCGGCTTGAAGAGCTGAAGCGCGGCGAAATCCGCTGGAGTGATCGGGACAAGGGCTGGGAAGTCCTGATACCGGCCAATGCCTTCAAGAATTCGAACTCATCCTTCTTCGGCTCCAAGCCATTCCGCCTCGTCCTGCCGGATCTGCTGGACCTCTATTATTACATCAATGCTTACGTCCATCGGCACCGGCGCATTCTGCTGGCAAATGCCAATGATCCCGGCACCTTCTTTATAAAGACGGTCAAGCAATCGAGCACGGAAGCCTCTTACAACCAGACCACCTTCTATGAGGCCTGGCGGCTGACCGTTCAGCGATACGGGATCTACAATCCCTACACCGGCCGCGGGGCAATCAAGGGACTGCTGCCACACGGTCCCCATAATGTCCGGGATGTGTTGGCCACCCATATTCTCAAGCTGACGGGATCCTACGAGCAGGCGAGCTACGCGATCCAGGACACACCTGACATGATCCAGCAGCACTATGGGTGCTTCCTTCCCCAAGACAAAGCCGCGCTCGCCGCCAAGATCTTGAATCAGGTTTGGGAAGCGGCATAAGGTTCGAGCAGGCACCCTTCGTAGATTCCGTCTGTTCGATGTATTGGCGCTGGCGCAGTCATGTGACGCCAGCACCTTAAACCACAACGATCCACAGCAGGTGCTTATACTGTCCGGCGCAACGGTTTCTCAGTTGAACTCCGCGCACCCCGCCGAGATAGGGAGGTCGAATGCGGCCGCTTAGCGGCCGACTACAGCCAGCCATTGAACGATGCGCAACCAGCATGGTCTCATGTAAGGCCAGCCTCCGCGATGAAGGGGGTAGGCGTGTTCCTCCAGTGAGACTGATCGGATGCGACGACGAGGATGCGCTTGGCGCGGGTTAGGCCGACGTAGAATAGCCGTCGAGACTCGTCATACGCCTCCAGCGTTGATGTCGAGAAATGCGGGATACTGCCATTGTTCATGCAGATCAGGGCGACGCCATCGAATTCGCGTCCCTTGGAATTGTGTAGCGTAATTAGCTTGAGCGCATGCTCGGGATTGGCGAACAGGCCCATATCGGAGATCAGCAGATTTGCGAGATCGACCTTGCTCGCCTGCATGTCGGATAGCATTTCCTCGGCGGAATCGATCAGAGGCTGTTTGGCACTCCCCGGCAACCATTCCTCGCATTCGAGATAGTCACCAGCCTCACGGGCGACGGCGCGCAGCCAAGCGACGCCGCCGGTATGCTGGTCCGCAAGTGTGCGAGCGAGATAGATCAGGCCGAGCGCCACACGACGCCCCTGATAGCTGAACATGTCATAGCGCGAGTTCCCGGTGAGATCGCCGATGAGCCGAAACAGAGCTCGCTCGACACCTGGGAGCCCCAGGTAGTTGCCGGCCTCGGCACAGGCTCCGAGCTGCTCGGCAAGTCCGGCAAGCAGTCGCCTACGTTTATAGGGCCGTGCACCCGGGCCAAAGACAGGCACGTCCAATTCTCGGAGGGCGCGGGCGACGGGAATGAGATGCGTCCACCATGGCGCAAGAATTGCGGCCTTTCCGAGCGGAATTCCTGCATCCTGTAGGGCGGGCAGAAAATAGTCGGTGATGGCGTCAATCGGCCGCTCGACATGAACGTAGTTCACTTGCGCAGGAATTTGAGCAGCATCGCCCGCCGACTGCATACCCGGCACGATCGGGATCAGTGTTGATGCGGCGCCGACAATCGCTGGCCCGCATCGAAAGTTACCGGTCAAGGATGTGTCACGGTGCGCGTCGATCTGATCTCCAAACTGATCGGCGAGCTCAGGGCGTGCGCCTGCAAAGCTCATTATCGACTGATTTTGATCACCGACGAGGAAAAAGCGCGTGTAGAGGAAATCCCGGAGTGCGCCGAAGATCGCGATCTGAATGTCCGTTGTGTCCTGAAATTCGTCGATGAGCAGCCAAGCAAAGCGGCTCGCGATACCGCGTCCGACGAACGGATATTGTTCGAGAATTTTCCATGAATAATAGAGAATCATCGCGAAATCGAGGTATCCATGGGCGCGGACCCGTTCCCAATAGAGCGCAGCGGATTCCTCAGTGACAATGCCTGTCTCGATCCCCTGGCCGCAGGGATCGCCGTTTACGTCGATGCGAAGCGACTCATAGTCCTCGAACACCTGTCCGGCGGGCATACGACCGAATGCGTCCTCGACCGCCGTCACGATCTGCTCAAACTGACTGTTCTCCCGGGAGAGCACCTGAAACGATGCAGGCACCTCGGGTAACAGCCAGCTATAGGGACGAAGAATGAATTGCAGGCAGAAAGCGTGGATCGTGGAGATTTCACAACGGTCCGCGATAGCGTTATTGCCGTAGGTGCGCAACCTGGCCTCGATCTCATCGACCGCGGCATTGGTATAGGTGATGCAGCCGATGAACTGGGGCGTGCCGACGACCTGATCAGCCAACGTCAGCAGCTTGGCGAGGATGACCCGCGTCTTGCCGCTGCCTGGGCAAGCAGTCAGAAGCATATTGCCGTCGTGTTCGACCGCCTCGCGCTGTTCGGGTGTCAGCCGGATCATTCGGTGAGCCACTCATAGGCCTCCTCGATGTAGGTCGGCAGATCGGTCGCGAGGTGAGCGTAGCGCGCCGCAATCTGCGCGAAACGCGCTTTGCCAAAGCGCTTGGCGGTATTGAGCGTGATACGGCCAAGCTCGACGCGTAGCGCCGTCTCTTCGGCGAGGCCCATTCCTCCGAGCGCAAGCGTTGCCAGTCCATTCTCCATCTGCGCAAGGATCTGGGGCACGTCGAGAGCGCGAACGGTCTCGACTAACATCGGTAGGCGCCCGACCGATACCAACTCGCGTTCAAAAGTAGTGGCTCCCGCGAATATGGACACAAAGTCGCTTTCCAGTGCCACCAGATCGGGGGCGTCGGTTTCCGGATCGAAGTCCTCAGCATCGGACGGCTTCATGTCAGCATCGGCCACGATGGCGCATTTCTTCTCAAGCGAGCCGGCACGGAACAGCTTGGCATAGACGTCAAAATGGACGCCATGAATCGCTATAACCGAAATACCGAGCCGCTCGAGTTGCACGCCGTACACCTGCTCGATCAGCGCCGGGATCAGGAACATCTCCGCTGCCCCTTCGACCAGCATGACCTTGCGAGCGTAGAGCAATGCGCTCTTGGTTGCGTCGAGATAGCGTTCGAGATCAGCAATCTCTGGCGCGGTCAGCGCCGCATTGAGCGCGAGATTGCCGGCAGCAATGGTCGCGTCCTCGCGCTTGGTGAGCGATACAATGCTGCTCAGCGGAACCTGCGAGGTCACCTGGGTGCTGTGACTGGTCAGGATGGTCTGCACGCCGATCGCGCGCAGTGCCGCGATCAGCGAGAATTGCAGCTGGGGATGGAGATGCGCTTCGGGCTCCTCGATCAGGATCAACTGGCCGGCGGAGCGGTTGAGCGTGATCCGCCGCTGTAGATATTCCACCAGGATCGCGATGTAGAGGATGTTGTTCATGCCAAGACCGTTGCGGCCGGGTTCGAACGAGGTGAGTGACAGGTCCGACAGAATAATTTTCAGGTTGCGGATGATCGCGCGGAAGGTCGCGGCGGACAAGCCAAGCGCGGCGTCCATCTCGAACGCGGGGCCAGAGACATCTTTGAACCGTGCGTCGATTGCCCCTGCTATCTCGGCGATAGTCGCCGAGTTCGCGATCGCCTGATTGGCCTGATCGAGGATCGCAACCAGGGCATCCTGCTCGGCCGCATCGATCTCGAACGCCTCGATCAGGCGGATGAGCGGTGACTGGCGGGGATTGCGCAGGTCGTTCTCGACATCGCGAAGCGCGGGCAGATGAACGAGAAGGTAAGATTGCAGGTCTGCAAAGCGCACCGACTCGCCGATCCCCTCGTCATCCCAGGAAATATCCGTGAGATCGATCGCGGGGTCACCGCCACCACGGATTTCCCACTGATAGTCCTCAAGGGTCAGCGCCCCGGGTGCGATGTCGCCACTTGCGAGCTGCTCCCGGACAGCTGGGCGCGGGCGGAAGCGGTAAAATATACGCGCGCGGTCCGCAGCCGTCTTCCAAGTGCTGACCAGCGCCTCCTCGTTCAACCGGCCCTCGAACCCAGCCAGCTCAATTCCGATTAGAACCTGGCTTGGCTCGGCGATATTGATCGCGGAGTGGATGTCCTCGCGCAGCAGCGACCGGAAACTCGACGGCAGCATATTGTCTAGACAGATCTGGATTGCGCGAAGGATCGCAGTCTTGCCAGTATTATTTTCTCCGATGATGCAGCATAGATCATCCGCGACATTCACGTCGAGCGACGCGAACGTACGAAAATTCTGAATCACAATTCGAGCTACTCGCATCATTTCCATCCGGCTGTTGAGCGGCCAAAAACCGCGATCTATGGTTGCATTAAGAGCAGGAGCAAGGCAAGTGTGTTTACCAATCTCGCACCGCCTTAGATTATTGCTTGGATTCCCTGATTACTCGTTCAAAAGCATTGGTCGACCACCGTGCGAAGAACGAAAGCCGGCGAGTTGGGGTCGATGCACGGTGGTCAATCCGAGCACCTAGGGCCGTTCCCTGAGCCGGAACGGACAGGCGCTTCGACAGAATTGGCGTTGCAAGGTGGCCGTTCTGGTTTCTGCTATCAATGTCGAGCGCCGCTACGTTAACGGACGTTCGCTTTTGGTTTGAAGTGACGAGCACCTGAACGGTGGCCATGAGGGCGCTGGGTGGACAGCCAAATTTTGCACAAATACAAATCCTGAATAAGTTCTCTACGCCGTTAACAAGATTATCAGGTTGAAGAACTGATTTAGCATCTTGTATCTACAGAAATATTGAAGTGATGCTATGCTTCAACCTAAGAAATGTGGGGCCGCATGACTGTTCTGAATGTTCCTCTCCGAAAAGCGCTGCAATTGTTCTATGCGCCACCTCCGTTACGGCGATCCATTTTGAAAGAGGATATTCGTCTTGACCGCAAGAAAGAGGCTGGCGGCAACCGAAGTCAAGGTGGAGATTTCTATGTGCCCTTCTGGTCGGATGTGAAGAAGCACATATCAGGCGACGGTGATCTAGCACAGCTGACCGATGACCGCATAAAGTCGGACGGGAGATACAAGCGGCTATACTCGCTGCTGAAAGACGGCGTCCTCGAATTGCTCAGCGCAAAGTTACGTTGGTCAAACGAACTGGTTGAGATCATTCCCCGCAGCGTGCACGGCCACCTACGACTTGAAGATTTGGGTGGCACAATCCGAATACGGGACGCCTTGCACGCGAGGGTCAGGGGCGAATACACACGTGTCGTGTATCCCTATTTTAGCGAGGAGCCCGCCCTCCCCGAAGAGGGTGGACGATTAGGCTTGTGGGTGATGCAACAAGCGCTGATAAACCTCGATGGGGATGACATGCGCATCATTGACCCACTTCGCAAAGCCTTCTTTTCCCCGCGAACGACGCCTTTGCGAGGCGATGAAGAGACAGTATTTCGTGAAAGGTACAGATCGTTGATCGGTGAATGGGAGCATTTGAAACGCGAATGAGGCAGGTATCGGCCTACTGAGTTACAGAGCCTTCGATCGTTTTTCAGCACATCTAGAAATGCGACAGCTTGGTATTGGCTCACAAAGCTGCATCTAAATCTCGTTTGATGCCCGCTTTGCCGATGTATCCCAGCAGCCCGAACTGTCCGAAATGGAGGCGCAAAGCAGCCGTCCCGCATTTGGCTGCAACGCCACTTTTAAAGATCTCGACCCACAGCCTACAAAATCAGATCTATTGATGTGAAGGGAGTCGAACCGGCGGCCCCCGTTGTTAAATGAGCCATGCGTCTGGAACTCCTCGATATCGGACGTCGGCTTTTGATCGATTGACCGAATTGGGACCGGAAGCAAACTACTAGCTGCTAGGCCACACAGCGCTAAAGCTGCCAACGCTCGCCGCTAAGGGCACCAGTTTGGTCTTCCATGACACGCTAGAAACGAACTTTGGCGCGCGCCATCCTGCATGCTTCGTCACCCGGAACACAAGCTCGACAAACGTCTGGTCG
>NZ_BLAJ01000016.1 GCF_009176305.1 Martinezella dioscoreae
TAAAGGGAAGTTACAAAGGAGCTTATGGTGCTCATCCGCCTCCATATGCGATAGCCCTGCCCTTTGTGGGGGAGATGTCACGAAGTGACAGAGGGGGTATCACAGGCTCCGCGGACTCATAGGTTCGATACTGACACTACTCCCCAAACAATGTCCCAGGATAGACCGATGGATCCGGATCGGTTTCCGCGCCGTCCCCGAGCGCCTTCTGCATCAGCATGGTATCCAACCAGCGGCCGTGCTTGTAGCCGGTACCCTTGAGCAGCCCCACTTCGGCAAAGCCTGCCGCGCGATGTACGGCGATGGAGGCTGGGTGGGCGCCGCCGATGACGGCGATCATCTGGCGGAAGCCGAGCGTCTGGCAGTTTTCCACCAGGGCATGGAGCAGCAGTCTGCCGATGCCGCGCCCGCGCGCCTCGGGCGCCAGATAGATCGAATCTTCCACCATCCAGCGATAGGCCGGCCGCGTGCGGAAAGCGGAGGCATAGGCATAGCCGAGAAACGCGCCGGTATCGTCTTCGGCGACCAGATAGGGATAGCCCTTGTCACGAATTGCCTCGAACCTCGCCGTCATTTCCTCCTGGTTCGGCGGCGTGATTTCATAGCTTGCCGTGCCGTTCAGAACGGAATCTCTGTAGATGGCGGTGATGTGGGGAAGGTCGTCTAAGGTTGCACTGCGGAGGCTGACGGACATTGTTTCTATTGCCTGATCTGCGAATTTGCGACGGTTGCCATAAAATCGCAGCGCTTGTGCCCAGGCAAATAAAAAAGGCGGCCGAAGCCGCCTTTTCGTGTCTCATTTCATGCTGCAATTAACGGCGGTTGCCGAGGAACTGCAGCAGGAACATGAACAGGTTGATGAAGTCGAGGTAGAGCGACAGGGCGCCCATGATCGCCTTGCGGCCGGCCACGGTCACGTCGTCGGCTTCGTAGTACATTTCCTTGATCCGCTGCGTATCGTAGGCGGTGAGGCCTGCGAAGATCAGGACGCCGATCACGGAGATGGCGAACTGCAGCGCGGATGAAGCCAGGAAGATGTTGACGAGCGTCGCAATGATCAGGCCGAAGAGACCCATCATCAGGAACGAACCCATCGCCGACAGGTCACGCTTGGCCGTGTAGCCGTAGAGCGACAGCGCGCCGAAGGAGGCGGCGGTCACGAAGAAGGTCTGCACGACGCTCTGGCCGGTGTAGATGATGAAGATCGACGACAGCGACAGGCCCACCAGCGCGGCGTAGACCCAGAAGGTCGTCGTCGCGGCGGCCACGCTCATGCGGTTGATCCTGAAGCTCAGGAAGAAGACCATTGCGAGCGGGGCGAGAATGACCACCCACTTCAGCGGGCTCAGATAGATCGCCTGGCCGAAGGCCGTGATCTGTCCGTTTGCGAAAGCGAGCGAGAAGGAGAGATAGGCGGCAACACCCGTGATCGCCAGACCCAGCGCCATCAGGTTATAGACCTTGAGCATGTAGGCTCGAAGGCCCTCGTCTATCATCGCACCGGATTGCGCACCGCTCTGCGCCCGGTTTTGGTAATTGCGAAAGTCAGCCATGTTTTCCTCTTTCAAGCTCCGATTTGATTACGGTGTCGGGTCTTTCAAGGCCCAGGCGCCGCTGCGGAGCTCAGCATGCCTGCACAGAATATGAGGCTTTCGGGCCTCATACACAAGGGTCAAGCGATCCGGCGCATGTTAAATCGATGTAATATCGAGCCGTTTTGCCGGCTTCCGGTTCGTCTCCGTAACGAATCAGAGTTCGCGCAGAACAGGCGCTGCTTTCTGCCCGAGAATCCGCCAAGTACCGATCAAGCCTATACCGACCGTCAAAATCAGCGCGATAACCAGCGTGGAGAAAGCGACATCGGGCAGAAAGGCAGAAGGGAGCCGCATGATACGGCTGACGATGTACCAGGCGGATGTGGAGCCGGCGATCAGCGCGAAGATGGCGGTTGCGGCGCCCAGGATCAGATATTCGTAGCTGAAGGCACGGATCAATGTTGCCCGCGTCGCGCCGAGCGTCTTGAGGATGACGGCGTCATGCGTGCGGGCGCGGTTGCCGGCCGCGAGCGCACCGGCCAGCACCAGCACCGAGGCGATGAGTGCGACAGATGCGGCGGAACGAATGGCCGTCGCCAGCTGTCCCACGAGCGTGTTGACGACATCGAGCGCATCCTTGACGCGGACGCTTGTGATGGTCGGGAAGGTATTGGTGACTTTCCTCAGGATCGCCGCTTCTTGTTCCGAGGTGGCGGAAGTGTCGGTCAATGTCGCCAGCCAGGCGTGCGGAGCGCCCCTGAAGGTGTTGGGCGAGAAGATCATCACGAAATTGATCGACAGCGACTGCCATTGAACCTTGCGGAAGCTGGCAATCCTGGCGGTGACGTTGCGGCCAAGCACGTTGACGGTCACCTTGTCGCCGAGCTTCAGGCCGAGCGCCTTGCCTTCGTCTTCGGAAAAGGAGACCAGCGGTTCGCCGCTATAATCCTTGTCCCACCATTTGCCTTCCGTGACCGAGGCGTTTTCCGGCACTGTATCGGCATAGGTGATGCCGCGGTCACCGCGGAGCACCCATTGGCCTGCGGCCGGCACCTTCATTTTGGTGACATCCTCGCCGTTGAAGGCGACGATCCGGCCGCGGAGCATTGGCGCCTCGACAAGCTTGCCCTTGGGGTCGATGTCGAGGACGATCTTGCGGAAGCCTTCCAGTTCCGGCCCCTGAATATCGACGAAGAAGAAGTTCGGCGCCTGTTCGCTCATGCGCCCCATCAGCTCGCGGCGCATATTCCCGTCGATCAGTGTCAAGGTCACCAGCAGCGCCAGCCCAAGGCCGAGCGACAGCACGACGGACGAGGTGAGCGCGCCCGGCCGATGAATGTTGCCGATCGCCAGGCGCAGCGCGGGCGAGCGCACGCGCGGGCTGCGGCGGGCAAGCCAGGAGAGCAGGGCTGCCACCAGCCGCAGCACGACGAAAGCGCCAGCGATCGAGACGACGAAGACGACTGCGATGAAGCGGTCATAGGCGGTGACGATCGCCAGGGCTGCAAGTGCCGCCATTAGGACGCCGGCAGCCAGGAGATAGGGCCAGCCGGGCAGGCGTCGCGCTTCGAAGCCCTGCTCGCGAAACAGCGCCGTCGCCGGCACTTCGCGGGCATGGCCGAGCGGCGGAATGGCAAAGGCCAGTGTCGTCAGCAGGCCGAAGAGAGCAGCCAGCGTCAATGCGCCGGGGTAAAGCCTCGGTGCGGTCGAAATCGGTAGGAATTCCGCCATGAATTGCGAAGCGATCATCGGCGCGATAGCGCCGAGGACGAGGCCAATTGCTATGCCGGCGAGTGCAATCACGGCGATCTGGATGAGGTAGATCAGCACAACGACGAAGGCCGGAGCGCCCAGGCACTTGAAGGTGGCGATGGTCGTGCGCTTGGAGTCGAGGAAGGCGCGCACGGCATTGGCAACGCCGACGCCGCCGACGATGAGCGCTGCGAGGCCGACGAGCGTCAGGAACTGCGAGAAGCGGGTGACGTTGTCGGCAAGCTGGGGTGCTGCGCGATCGCTGCTGCGGATCGACCAGCCGGCCTGAGGGAAGGCGGCATTGGCGCGCTCGGTGAGATTGCGGATGCTGGCCGCGGGATTGTCCATGCGGATTCGGTATGCCTGTTCGACCAGGCTGCCTGTCGTGATCAGGCCGGAAGCAATCAGGGCATTGCGGCTCGTGAGCAGGCGCGGCGCGAAGCCGAAACCTTCGGAAACGGCATCCGGCTCGCTTTCAATGGTGCCTGTGATGCGGAGCCTGGCATTGCCCAGCAGCAGGGCATCGCCGATTTTGAGGTTAAGGCGTTCGAGCAGCAGGGGAGCGACAACAGCGCCATAGGTGCCATCCTTGGCTGTAAGCAGCGTTGCGAGCGGCTGGTCCGGTTCCGCCTCGAATCTGCCGTAGAGCGGATAGGCATCGTCGACCGCCTTGACTTCGACGAGTGCCTGGTCCGAGCCATCGGGCAGGCGCGACATGGAGCGCAAGCCGGTGGAACGGGAAACTTTCCCTAAGCTTTGGAGATAGGCGAATTCCTCTGGAGTTGCCTCGCGGTTGCGCAGTTCGAAGCGGGCGTCGCCCGCCAGCAGTGACTGGCCCTGCGTCGAGATTGCGTCGGTAATCGAGCGGGAAACGGAATTAACGGCGGCAATTGCGCCGGTACCTAGCGCTATGCAGGCGAGGAAGATGTAGAAACCGCCAAGGCCGCCGCGCAATTCGCGCATGGCAAGGCGGAAGGCAAGCGGCAGGCGCAGTCCCGCCGCGCTCATGCCATCGCCGCCTGGTTGGCGCGCGTGCGCATGCTGTCGTTCTCGATTTCGCCGGAACGGACGCGGATCTGGCGCGAGCAACGGGCGGCAAGGGCGGGATCATGGGTGACGAGCAGCATGGTCGTGCCGCGCTCGGCCTGCTGGGCAAAGAGCAGATCGGCGATCTGCCGGCCGGTATCGGTGTCGAGATTGCCCGTCGGTTCGTCGGCAATCAGGACGGCAGGCGAAGGCGCCAGCGCGCGGGCAATAGCGACGCGCTGCTGCTCGCCGCCGGAAAGCTGGCCGGGATAGTGATTGAGCCTCTCGCCCAAGCCAACGGCTTCCAGTTCGCGACGGGCGATATCGAACGCATCGCGGACGTTGGCAAGCTCCAGCGGCACGGCGACGTTTTCGAGCGCCGTCATGTTGGCGATGAGATGGAAAGACTGAAAGACGATGCCGATATTGCGTCCGCGGAAATCGGCGATGCGATCTTCGCTGAGGCTATGCAGCGGTGTGTCGCGGATCAGAAGTTCGCCGCTGTCGAGCTTTTCGAGGCCGGCCAGCACCATCAGCAGCGTGGACTTGCCGGAGCCGGAGGGGCCGACGATGCCGACGGCCTCACCCTCCATGACGGTGAGATCGATGCCCTTCAGCACGTGGACGGAGGCGGCGGCATTGCCGAGCGTCAAATCCGCCTTCTTCAGCTCTATGATGGTTTTTGCCAATGCGAACGCCCTATATATCAGAGAACATCAGAGACAATGGCGGGCGCGACTTGGCCCGAGCAGCGAATTTAGGAAATGGATCATGGGTTTTAAAGTTGCTGCGCTTCACTTCGCTGTCATCACTTTCGGTCTTTTGTTTGGCGTAGTTCATGCCGCCGATGCACGCACCATTCAGCTGGTCGGCTTCGGCGATAGCCTGATGGCGGGCTATCAGCTGCCGCCGGGCGACGGCTTTCCCGCCAAGCTTGAGGCGGCGCTGAAGGCCAAGGGTTTGGATGTGGCGGTTGCCGATGCCGGTGTTTCGGGAGATACGACCTCCGGCGGCCTTTTGCGTATCGACTGGTCGGTGCCGGACGGCACGGATGGCGTGATCCTGGAACTCGGCGCCAACGATGCGCTGCGCGGCATTCCGCCGGAGCAGACGGAAAAGAACCTCGAGACCATGATCGAACGGTTGAAGGACAGAAAGATCCCGATGCTTCTCGTCGGCATGCTGGCGCCGCCGAACATGGGACCGGACTATGCCGATAAATTCAACCCGATCTATAAGCGGCTGGCCGACAAATATCAGCTTCCGCTCTATCCGTTCTTCCTCGATGGCGTCGCCACGCATGCGGATTTGCAGCTTTCGGACGGGATGCATCCGAACTCCAAGGGGGTCGATGTGATGGTCGAGCATATGTTGCCGGCTGTTATCAGTTTTGTAGGGACGATTGACGCAGGTGCGAAATAGATGCTTGCACCGACTGCAAATGCGTGATTCCCTACCTATACCTGCAAGAGATTCGGGGAGTGCTCGTCATGCCGAGACTTTTTACCGCCCTCGAAATTCCGCGCAATGCGGCCATGAGCCTGTCATTGTTGCGCGGTGGTCTCCCGGGAGCCAGGTGGATCGACGTTGAAAATTATCACATCACCTTGCGCTTCATCGGCGATGTCGATGGCCGCACTGCGGATGAGATCGTCGACCGTCTGGACCGGATAGATCGGCCTGAATTCCAGCTTCGGCTGGAGGGCATCGGTTCCTTCGGCTCCAAGAAACCGCATTCGGTTTGGGCCGGGGTCTCGCAGACGCCTGATATGTTCGCGCTGCAAGGCGAGATCGAGCGTATCTGCCAGCGGATCGGCCTGCAGCCGGACCCCCGCAAGTTCACGCCGCATGTAACGCTCGCCAGGCTGAAGTCCTCGCGGGTTGACGACGTGGTGCACTATCTCTCCGGCCGCGGCAATTTCTACACCGCACCGTTCACGGTCGGGCGCTTCGTGCTTCTGTCGTCGCGCGAATCGGTCGGCGGCGGTCCCTATCTCACTGAAGAGATATTCCCGCTTCACGAGCCCCGCAGCACTTTCCCGGCTTTGGGTAACAGCGCGCTGCAGCCTGCCAAAAGCATGGTATAGACGGCTTCGAAATCCTCGCGGTCGCCGTAGTAGGGATCGGGGATGTCCTTGTTGCTTCCGAGCGCCAGGGCATTGAAGAGATGCAGCTTGCCGAGCGCATCGGCAGGTGCCGCCTTGCGCAAGTTCTTCAAATTGTCTTGATCCATTGCCAGTATCAGATCGAACCTGCCGAAATCGGCTGATGCTATGCGCCGGGCACGCTGGTCTGAGATATCGATTCCGTGGCCAGCTGCAACCGCGATCGAGCGGCGATCGGGGCGCTCTCCCTGATGCCAGCTGCCGGTGCCGGCCGAATCGATGTCGAATTCACCGCCGCGGCCGGCTTCGTCCGCCAGATGCCTGAATATGCCTTCGGCGAGGGGCGACCGGCAGATATTGCCGGCGCAGACGAAAAGAACTCTGTGGCGATCCATGCTATCGTTCAACCGCTAGAACTTTTCCGCTTTTCTTCGAAATGCGAAAACGCTCTATCCTTTTGCTTTTACGCAATTCCGGACGGAAAACCGCTACGCAGTTTTACTGGAACTGCTTTAGAGAGGAGTGACTTGCCATGAAATACGACAGACTGGACCGCGCGGCAATCGATGAAAATCTTGCGGAGCTTGGAGGCTGGGCGCTTGCGGATGACGGCCTTTCGATCTCGAAGACTTTCAAGTTCCGCAACTTCGTCGAGGCCTTCGGCTTCATGACGGAATCAGCCCTGGCCGCCGAAAAATTCAACCACCATCCGGAATGGTTCAACGTCTATTCCCGCGTCGAGGTGAAGCTGACGACACACGATGCCGGCGGCCTGACCGATCATGACGTGAAGCTGGCGAAGGCGATGGAGAAGGCGGCCGCGCGCCGGATCGATTGAATCGCCTGATACGATCACCATATGTTTACACGGCCCGGCCGACGGGCCTCGATTGAGGTGAATGGAATGGATGACATCAAGTACGGGGAAATCCTGATGCCTGGTGACGAAGAGACCCAAAAAGAGCAGGAGAAATCGGTGCGCAGAAAATTCTGGCCGACCTTGCGGAAGGCAGCTCGCTATATTCCCTTTTCCCGCGATGTCGTGGCCGCCTTCTATTGTGCGTTCGACCCACAGACGCCGACGCGTGTTCGCGGCATATTGCTGGCGGCACTCGGCTATTTCGTCATGCCGGTCGATATTATCCCCGATTTCTTTGCCGTCATCGGCTTTTCCGATGATGTCGCGGTGCTGACGCTCGCCTTCAGCATGATCAGGGGCCATATCCGCCAGGAACATTACGACGCCGCCGATCGCGCGCTGGAGAACGGGCCCGAGTCTATGAAGACCGCCTGATGCTTGTTTTGCGGAGCCGATCTGAATCCTCTCGGGTTTCCAGAGATTTATGAGACCTCCCTGATTTTAGCGAGGTCAAATTCTTGCCCGAATCTTTCTGTCTTAAATCGAAGCTGCAGGGTGGTACTTCATCATCCGGGTTTTCCAATTCCTTCTGATGCGTTTCAAGCTTTGCGCGATAACTGGATTGAAATGGCACGGAGCCGGTGGCGGCAGCGCTCCGTTGACGGTTTGGTAACCTGAATAAAGTCAAAATAAGGCAGCTCACGAGCACAGGCGTGCGTCAAACGAATCGCCATGAGCTCTGGACCGCAAGAAATCGGCAGGAAACCATGTTTGTAAAAAGCTTCGCAATCGCCCTCTCGCTCGTTCTGGCCGGAACCGGCATAGCGTCCGCGCAGACCAAGAAGCAGACGCAGGCAGCGGCGCCAGCAGCGCCGGCGGCTCCGACGCGCATTCAGCAGTTCGACGCCTGGGGTGCCTATTCCTACCAATCCGCCGGCGGTAAGGTATGTTACGTTCTTTCCGTGCCGACGGCCAAGGCGCCGCCGACGGGCATCGACCATGGCGACAATTTCTTCATCGTGTCGCAGCGTCCGGGCCAGAACATCTCTTATGAACCGCAGGCGATGATGGGCTATCCCCTCAAGGACAACTCAAAGGTCAACGTCACCATCGACAACAAGACCTTCGTGATGTTCACCAAGGACAAGGCCGCGTGGGTGGAGAACGCTGCGCAGGAGCCGGCACTGGTCGCCGCGCTGAAATCCGGCCACTCGTTGAAGGTTTCGGCGACCTCGAAGAAGGGTACTGCCACTTCCTACACCTATTCATTGAAGGGTGTGACGGCTGCGCTGAAGCAGATCGAAAACTGCAAATAAGATCGAGGGTCCAAGGATCACGCAAATGTGATCTTCCTGCTGCCGCGACCGCAATGAGCAAGGCCGGTCAAGTCGACCGGCCTTTGTTTTTGAAGGCCAACCCTTGCTTTTGAGGGAAAGGGATGACGCGGGCGGAAATTAATGCTAAAGGCCGCGCCAACGATAGGTGTGCGGCAGATAGCTTGCCCCGCCACCGCATGAATCTTCAGATTTCCGTGCCTTGCCCGCATCCGCAGCTTTCGTCAGCTTTTGCGGCATCGCCGATGTGAACCGTTGGAACGATCCTATGTCCGCCACCGATGTCATAACCCCCTCCAGGCTCAAGCCGATGCCGGTATCGCAGCCCGTCGAGCTTTCGCCGAAGCCGTCGCTGATCGGCATGACACGCGAAGAGATGGGCGCGGCGCTCAAGGAAAAGGGCGTTGCCGACAAGCAGATCAAGATGCGTGTCAGCCAGCTCTGGAACTGGATCTATGTGCGTGGCGTCTCCGATTTCGATGCTATGGCCAATGTGTCGAAGGACATGCGCGAAATGCTGAAGGCGCATTTCACCATCGCGCGTCCCGAGATCGTCGAGGAGCAGGTTTCCAATGACGGCACCCGGAAATGGCTGCTGCGCTTCCCGCCGCGCGGCGCCGGCCGTCCCGTCGAGGTCGAGAGCGTCTATATTCCGGAAGAGGGGCGCGGCACGCTCTGCATTTCCAGCCAGGTCGGCTGTTCGCTCACCTGTTCCTTCTGTCATACCGGTACGCAGCGCCTGGTGCGCAATCTGACAGCGGAAGAGATCCTGTCGCAGCTGCTCCTGGCGCGCGACCGGCTCGGCGATTTCCCGGACCGCGAAGCGCCGCAAGGGACGATCATGCCCGCCGAAGGCCGAAAGGTCAGCAATATCGTCATGATGGGCATGGGCGAGCCGCTCTACAATTTCGACAGCGTCAAGACGGCACTGCTGATCGCCTCCGACGGCGATGGCCTGTCGCTCTCCAAGCGCCGCATCACCCTTTCGACCTCCGGCGTCGTGCCGGAAATCTACCGCACCGGCGAAGAGATCGGCGTCATGCTGGCGATCTCGCTGCATGCCGTACGCGACGACCTGCGCGACATGCTGGTGCCGATCAACAAGAAGTATCCACTGAAGGAACTGATGGACGCCTGCCGGGCCTATCCGGGCCTGTCGAATGCGCGGCGCATCACCTTCGAATATGTGATGCTGAAGGGCGTCAACGACAGCCTCGAGGATGCGAAGGGTCTGATCCAGCTTCTGAAGGGCATTCCAGCCAAGATCAACCTGATCCCCTTCAACCCGTGGCCCGGCACCAACTATCAGTGTTCCGATTGGGAGCAGATCGAGAAGTTCGCCGATTTCATCAATTCAGCCGGCTATGCCTCGCCGATCCGCACGCCGCGCGGGCGCGATATTCTCGCCGCCTGCGGTCAGCTGAAGTCGGAATCCGAGCGTATGCGCAAGACGGAGCGATTAGCCTTCGAAGCCATGATGATCGCCAATCACGGCGAGGACTGAGATCGATGCTCCTTGGACTGCGCAAGCCGATACGCCTCTTGTGGGGCTATCTCGCCGCTTGCGCTCTCATGGGCTTCGTGCTCGCCTGCGCTGCCGTCTGGACGGTGCCGGAGACCGCGGCGCCCGAGCTTTTCGTTCTGACCATTGCGCTCACCAAGGTTGCGATGGTCGTCAGCATCCTGCCGTCTCTGGTGGTTATCCCCATTCTCGAATGGCGCGGCATGCGTCAATGGTATGGCTATGCAATTTTCGGCGCGACCCTATCGGCAGTCGCGTCCGTCCTGATTTCGGGCGGCACGGAAAGGCCGCAGACCCTTAATCTGATCACCGTTGCGGTCTGTTTCGCATTCCTGGGCATGGCCAGCGCCACGGTTTACTGGTGGATTGCCGGCAGGTTTGCGGGGCAGTGGTCCGATCTCAACGAGCCTGAGTGAAGAAGATTTTCACCGCGAAAATCGAGAAGACGCTGGCGAAGGTGTAGTCCAGGCCGCGCATTACGCCGCGATTCCGTTGCAGCCAGGACGACAGGCCGTCCGCGGCAAGAACGACGAGCATGTTGACCGGCATGCCGATGACGATGAAGAAGAAGCCGAGGAAGAGCAGCTTGTGCGTGACGGCAGGATCGCCTGATGTAACGAACTGCGGCAGAAAGGTCATGAAGAAGATGATGACCTTCGGGTTCAGCAGGTTGACCCAAAAGCCGTTGGAGATGTTTGCAAGCGGTGTTCCGCCGATGGTATCGACCTTCTTGACCGATAGGCTGGAACCGAAACGGATCGCCTGGATTGCCAGCCACAGCAGATAGGCAGCGCCTCCAGTCTTCAGCACAGTGAAGGCAACGGGCGAAGCCGTAATCAGCGCCGAAATGCCGAAAGCCACCAGGCAGGTATGGACGACGACGCCGAGGGTGGTGCCGAGCACGACGAACAGCGCCGCCTTCTTTCCCTGTGCGAGAGCGCGGCTGATCGACAGCGTCATGTCGGGACCGGGCGTCATCGCCAGCAAAAGGCTCGCTGCCGAAAAGGCAAGAAGGGTCGGCAGGCTGGGTATGAAATCCATGAAAGTCGCTCCGAAAGCCGGATGATGGTGCTCGGGGTTTTCTTATCCGGCTTTCGGGGGAAAGCAAATCAATCCTTCTTTTCAAGGAATGCCCTGAATTGATCGGCATAGTCGGGATGCCAGCGCGACAGCGGCGGACGGTTCTCGACGATATCGCCGGCCGCCCAGAGCATGCGGCGTTCATCGACCGGGCGGGCGACGTCATTGTCCGGGCAGAGAATGTAGAAATCGCCGCGTTTTAGGCTTTCCATCATGAACTCGACCGTCTGCTCGGGCGTCCAGGCGCCGGCCGGCTTTTCCGTGCGTTCGCCCTTGGTGAGACCAGTGAAGACGAAGCCGGGGATGAGGAGATGGGCCGAAATCTTCGCGCCTTCAGTATTACGCAGTTCGTGCTGCAGCGCTTCGGTAAAGACCTTCACGCCGGCCTTCGAGACATTGTAGGCGGGGTTGCCGGGAGGCGTGGTAATGCCCTGCTTCGAGCCGGTGTTGATGATGAGGCCCGGTTCCCCATGCGCAATCATGCCTGGCCCGAAGACGCGCGTGCCGTTGATGACGCCAAGCAGATTGACGCCGAGGATCGCATCCCATTCTGCCTGGGCGCTGAAAACAGAGGTTTGCGGGCCGATGCCGGCATTGTTCATCAGCACATGCACGCGGCCGAAGCGCTGCAGAACAGCGCGTTCCAGAGCTTCCAGCGCGTCTTTGCTGGCGACATCGGTCTCGATGGCCATGACATGCTCTTCGCCTGCACTCATCTTGAGTTCAGCGCTCGCCTCCGCCAGTCGGTCGCCCCCGAGGTCGGCGATAACGACGCTCATGCCCAGCGAGGCGAAATGTTTTGCTGCGGCAAAGCCGATGCCGGATGCACCTCCGGTGATGACGGCAACATTGGATTTCTTGAAAATGTCTTGAATATCGGTCACGAGCGGCGCCCTCCTCAGGCATTGTTCGGTCGCCGCCGAATATGGTACTTTCGGCAATCAAGTCAAACCGCCGGAGGTCACGCCAGTGACAAAGCATGTGTCCGTAGAGATCGACGAGCAGATGGATGCGTTCATCGGCGAGCAGATCAGCCACGGCAATTACGATTCGCCGAGCGAGGTCATTGACGCCGCGCTTAAATTATTGCGCAGCCGGGCGGAAATAGAGGCGATTGCGGCGGCAATCGCCGAGGGCGAAACCTCGGGCGAGCCGGAAGAGTTTGATTTCAATGGATTTATCGAAGGAAAGAGAAAGTTGCGCAATCAGCGATGAAGAAATTGGTCTTCTCGCCGAAAGCAACGTCCGACATCGATCAAATCTACGACTATACCGAGGAAAAATGGGGTTACGAGCAAGCGGAAGATTATGTCTTCGCTCTGCGTGATTGTTGTCATGCTTTGGTGAAGGGCATCGCATGCGGCCGCAAGATCAGCGGTATCAAACCAGACTGTCTCGCTCTCGCCTCCGGCTCACATTTTATCATCTATAAAGATGTCGCTCAAATGGTCACGATCATCCGCATCCTGCATCAGCGAATGAACATCGGCGCTCATCTCTGAGAAACGTCCCGCTCGCGCCTCCCCTTGCGCCGCACGATAATCTCGCTAAAAGTTCCGCGATACAGCTTTGCGGGCCTTTCCCCTGGCCCGCCTCGAAACGGAACTCATCATGGCATCACATAAAGACGTGAAGAAAGTCGTTCTTGCCTATTCCGGCGGTCTCGACACCTCGATTATCCTGAAGTGGCTGCAGACGGAGCTCGGCGCCGAAGTGGTCACCTTCACCGCCGATCTCGGCCAGGGCGAAGAGCTGGAGCCGGCGCGCAAGAAGGCCGAAATGCTCGGTATCAAGGAAATCTATATCGAGGACGTGCGCGAAGAATTCGTGCGCGATTTTGTCTTCCCGATGTTCCGCGCCAATGCCGTCTATGAAGGCGTCTATCTGCTCGGCACCTCGATCGCCCGTCCGCTTATATCGAAGCACCTTATCGAGATCGCCAGGAAAACCGGCGCCGATGCCATCGCGCATGGGGCGACCGGCAAGGGCAATGACCAGGTTCGTTTCGAGCTTTCGGCCTATGCGCTGAACCCGGATATCAAGATCATTGCGCCCTGGCGCGACTGGTCGTTCAAGAGCCGTACCGACCTGCTGGAATTCGCCGAGAAGCATCAGATCCCAGTTGCCAAGGACAAGAAGGGCGAAGCGCCGTTCTCCGTCGACGCCAACCTGCTGCACTCCTCGTCCGAAGGCAAGGTTCTGGAAAACCCGGCCCAGGAAGCGCCTGAATATGTGCACATGCGCACGATCTCGCCGGAAGCCGCTCCCGACAAGGCCACCATCATCAAGATCGGCTTCGAAAAGGGTGATGCCGTTTCGATCAATGGCGAGCGCCTGAGCCCGGCGACCTTGCTTGCGAAGCTGAACGAGTATGGCCGCGACAACGGCATCGGCCGTCTTGATCTCGTCGAGAACCGTTTCGTCGGCATAAAGTCCCGTGGCGTCTACGAGACTCCCGGCGGCACGATCCTGCTCGCGGCCCATCGCGCCATCGAATCCATCACGCTCGATCGCGGTGCCGCACACCTGAAGGACGAGCTGATGCCGCGCTATGCCGAGCTGATCTATTACGGCTTCTGGTTCTCGCCGGAGCGTGAGATGCTGCAGGCCCTCATCGACAAGAGCCAGGAACATGTCGAAGGCGAAGTGACGCTGAAGCTCTACAAGGGCAATGTCATGGTCATCGGCCGCGAAAGCCCGAAATCGCTTTATTCCGACAAGCTGGTCACCTTCGAAGACGACCAGGGCGCCTACGACCAAAAGGATGCGGCCGGCTTCATCAAGTTGAACGCGCTGCGCCTGCGCACGCTCGCCAAGCGCAACCTGTCGAAGTAAGGTATGAAATGAGAAATGGCCCGCTTCCGATCGCCGGAGGCGGGCTTCCTTTTTCCAGGATGGCGGTCTGGAATTAATCCACCGGCCTCAATTCCCGTTCGACTTCTGCAGGTGCTTCGGCCTTCTGAAGATTGCTGCGGAAAGCGCAGAGCGCATCATGTAGTTGCATTTGAAGATCCTCGCCAAAGCCCTGCGTCGCATTGCGCTCGACTTCGCAGACTTCACGGTCGATCTGCCGGAGCTTCGCGTCGGCAGATTCCGAAAGCACGATCCGCTTGGCGCGGCGATCGAGCGGGTCCGGCTGGCGTTCGATCAAGCCGCGTGCCTGCAGCTTGTCCAGAAAGGCGCTGACCGTCATCGGCTCCAGCCCCATCCGGGAGGCGATGTCGAGTTGGCGGCTGCCATTGATGGCGGCGACCTGCATCAGCGTCCGTGCTTCACCCGCCGTCAGCCCGAGCCCGGCGACAAGAATGCGTCGCTCGAAGGCCGCCCTGATCAGTCGGGCGCAATCGCTCACAAGAAAGGCGAGCGAATCCGTATTAATCCTGCTGTTCATAAGCGCTTCCCTACCTACGCTCTTTGTTTTTGGGCCCCACTACGTTCTTATTGATTTCATCCCACGAACACAACGGCTTCCTGGAACTTAAAACGGCCAGCTGCTTGACCGGCTTCCACAGATTGCTACTCTCGCGCGATCACCAGCGGGATCACTCATCATGACGCAATCGCTCGTTGTCGGCGCCTTCCTCGCCGCGCTTTTCTATGTGCTTATTCCCGGTCCTGCCTTTCTGGCACTCCTCGGCATAGGTGCCGGCCAAGGCCGCAAGGCGGGTGCATTCTTCGTCAGCGGCCATCTGCTCGGCGATCTCGTCTGGTCGACGCTGGCTTTGGTCGCCATCGTCGGCGCCAAGACCATCGGCACCTTCGTCTTCGATCTGCTCGGTTTGCTGTGCGGCTTCTATCTCGCTTGGATTGGCTGGAGTGCCGTGACCGCCAAGCCGAAGGGTGACGGCAAGGCGCTCGTCAATGTCGACCGCCCGTTCCGTCGCGGCCTGATCTTCGGCGTCACCAATCCGAAGGGATATCCCGTTGCGCTGGCGACCTTTACGGCGCTTGTCGCGGGCTCTGCCGGCGCATTGACCTTCAGTGCCCTGCCGCTGCTGCTGACAGTATCCTTTGCTGGGTTCATAACAGCCGACATTATTCTCATCAGCATTATCGGCGCAGGCGCTGTTCGGCGCTTCTATCGCGCGCATGAGCGGCTGATCGTGCGCTGCTCCGGCGTGCTTTTCATGGGTTTTGCGGCACAGGCGCTCTGGCATGCCACACCCGGCCTGCTCGGCTGGCGCAAGGCCTGATCCCGCTCATCAATTTGTTCGCCCCTCGCCATACCAATTCGGCCGGGCTAGCCTTATATCGTGCTTCGGTCAGATGTCTGTCGAAAGGATGCCCCGCATGTCTTCCCTTACCGCCGTCAATCCCGCGCTCACCGAATGGACCGGCCATCAGGGGCTGCCGCGTTTCGATGCGGTAAAGGATACGGATTTTGCTCCCGCCTTCGATGCGGCACTTATATCGCATGAGGCCGAGATCGACGCGATTGCCGGCAATAGCGAGGCGCCGACCTTCGCCAATACGGTGACGGCGCTGGAGACCGCCGGCGACGAGCTGTCGCGCATCTCGGCGCTCTTCTGGAACAAGGCGGGTGCGCATACGAACGAGACCATCCAGGCGCTGGAGCGCGAGATCGCGCCGAAGATGGCGCGGCATTATTCCAAGATAGGCACGAACGCGGCGCTTTTTGCCCGTCTGGATGCGCTTTGGGAAAGTCGCGAAACCCTCGGACTGACGCTGGAAGAAACCCGCGTGCTGGAGCGGCACTGGAAGGGCTTCGTCAAGGCCGGTGCCAAGCTGCCGAAGCCTGAGCAGGAGCGCCTGTCCGCCATCAACGAGAAGCTTGCCGGCCTCGGCGCGCAATTCGGACAGAACGTTCTGGCGGATGAAAAGAGCTGGGCGCTGCTTTTGTCGGAAGAGGCCGATCTTGCCGGTCTTCCCGACTATCTGCGCGAGGCAATGGCAGCGGCTGCGCGCGAACGCGGCGAGGAGGGCAAATATGCCGTCACCCTGTCGCGCTCGATCATCGAACCGTTCCTGACGTCTTCCGAGCGCCGCGATCTGCGCGAGCAGGCCTTCAACGCCTGGGTGGCGCGGGGCGCCAATGGCGGCAAAACCGACAATCGTGAGATCATTCGCGAGACTCTGGCACTGAGAGCAGAAAAGGCGAAGCTGCTTGGCTATGCCAATTTCGCCGAACTCAAGCTTGATAATACCATGGCGAAGACGCCTGATGCGGTGAACGATCTTCTGATGACCGTTTGGGGCAAGGCGGCAGCACGCGCAGCAGAGGAAGAAAGGGATATTGCGGCGCTGATCGCCGAGGAAGGCCGCAACCATGAGGTCATGCCCTGGGATTGGCGGCACTATGCCGAGAAGATCCGGACCCGGAAGTTCGATTTCTCTGAAACCGAGCTGAAGCCCTATCTGCAGCTCGAAAAGATCATTGCCGCTTGCTTCGATGTCGCCGGCCGCTTGTTCGGCATCAAAGCTGTCGAGCAGAAGGGCGTTCCTGCCTACCATCCCGATGTGCGCGTCTTCGAAATCCGCGACAGCTCCGACAAGCTCGTCGCCCTCTTTCTCGGCGATTACTTCGCCCGCAGCTCGAAGCGCTCCGGCGCCTGGATGAGCTCCTTCCAGTCGCAGCACAAGCTGCCGCTGAAGAACGGCCATGTCGGCGAGCTGCCGATCATCTATAATGTCTGCAACTTCGCCAAGCCGGCGGAAGGCCGGCCGGCGCTGCTGTCGCTCGACGATGCCCGCACGCTGTTCCACGAGTTCGGCCATGCCCTGCACGGCATGCTGTCCAACGTCACCTATCCCTCCGTTTCGGGCACCGGGGTTTCCCGCGATTTCGTCGAACTGCCATCGCAGCTCTACGAACACTGGCTGACTGTGCCAGCAATCCTCAAGGAATATGCCGTCCACTACGAGACCGGCGCGCCGATCCCGCAGGCACTGCTCGACAAGGTTCTGGCGGCCCGCACCTTCAATGCCGGCTTCAATACGGTCGAATTCACCTCTTCGGCATTGGTCGACATGGCATTCCATACGCGGGGCGCAATTGAGGATCCGATGGCGGTACAAGCGCGGGTGCTTGCGGAGATCGGCATGCCGAAATCCATCGTCATGCGCCATGCGACGCCGCACTTTCAGCATGTGTTTTCCGGCGACGGCTATTCGGCCGGCTACTATTCCTACATGTGGTCGGAAGTGCTCGACGCCGATGCCTTCGCCGCCTTCGAGGAAACCGGCGATGCCTTCAATCCGGATATGGCGGAAAAATTGAAGGCCAACATCTATTCCATCGGCGGCTCGATCGATCCGGAAGATGCCTATAAGGCTTTCCGCGGTAAGCTGCCGAGCCCGGATGCGATGCTGAAGAAGAAGGGGCTGGCGGCCTGATCTTTGCGTTCGGTACGCAGCAAAAGTCAGTCGCCAAGGCTCACTTTGGCGACTGAGCTGATCTTCCCCGTTAATCAGGATTTGCGCGAAAGCATGGCTAGCAGCTCGGCCAGCTGATCGGCTTGCGCATTATCCAGCTTATCGCCCACATGACGTTGAAGTGCCGAGGCATAGACTGCCCACATGCGGCTGCGCATGGCACTTCCCGCTTCGGTGATAACGACCCAGCGGCCTCGGCCGTCCTCGGAAAATATTTCGCGATGAACAAGACCGGCCTTTTCCATCCGGTCGAGAAGGCGGGAGAGATTATGCTGGGCGAGGAGCGTACGGTCCTCGATCTCGTAGGGGCGCAACTTTCCTTCGGTGGCCTGCGTCAGCTCCCATAGAACGTCGTACCAGCCGAGTGGTGGCAGGCCGGCTAACTTCAAATCCTGCTCGATCGCCGCAAGGACGATCTGTTGGGTGCGCATGAGGCGTACCCATGCTCGCGTCACTGCGGCGGAGGGCTTTAAAGGGGTAGCATCTGAACAATCGGACATGGATGCAATTACATCTATGTTGACCGGGCTGGCAAGCCTGGATATAGATGCAATTACATCTATCTTGAACTCGACCCAGGAGATTTGATCGTGTCCGACGCAAAACTGGTCCTTATCAGCCATTACCTTTGCCCCTACGTCCAGCGAGCAGCCATCACACTTGCTGAAAAGGCCGTGCCATTTGAGATCCGCTATGTCGACCTGTCGGCAAAGCCCGACTGGTTTCTGGCTATTTCCCCGCTCGGCAAAGTTCCGCTGCTGATCGTGCGGCAGGAGGACGGAGTGGAAACGGTTTTGTTCGAAAGCGCGGTGATCTGCGAATATCTCGAGGAAACCCAACCCGGCGCTCGGCTTCACCCGACCGATCCGCTCACGCGTGCCCGCCATCGCGGCTGGATGGAATTCGGCTCTTCCATTCTTTCAGATTTGTGGGGATTCGAGACTGCGAAGGACGAAGGGACCTATGAGGCCAAGCGCAAGGCGCTGATCGATAAATTTGCCCGTGTCGAGGCGGAAGTGGGAAACGGTCCCTTTTTTGCCGGACAGGCATTCAGCCTCGTCGATGCAGTTTTTGCGCCGATCTTCCGTTACTTCGATGTGTTCGATACCATCACATCGACTGGCGTTTTTGACGGCCTACCGCGTGTCAAGGCATGGCGCACAGAGCTGGCATCGCGGCAAAGCGTGCGAGGTGCAGTGACGCACGACTATCCCGAGCGCCTGAAGGCTTTCCTGCTCAATCATGATGCGTTCTTACTGAAACATGCCGCCTGACGGGATTGCGCAAATCCCGATCGAGGCGATTGCGTGCATCTGAACTGGCGACGTGGTAGAAGAGAGTGCGCCTGTCTGAGCGTGTAAGACTGATGTGTGAGGCACGAAAAGCCGGCATTCAGCCCCTTTCTTGCCTCCCCCCTTTCGCATTCGCGAAAAAAAGGGTATGAGCGCGCCAAATGCAATTGGCGTGTTACTGAAACACTGCGCCCCAGCCTCAGAGATTAAGACATATGGCACTTCGCAACATCGCGATCATCGCGCACGTTGACCATGGGAAAACCACCCTCGTCGACGAGCTCCTGAAGCAATCCGGCTCGTTCCGCGAGAACCAGCGCGTTGCCGAACGCGTCATGGACTCGAACGATCTGGAAAAGGAGCGCGGCATCACCATTCTCGCCAAGGCGACCTCGGTCGTCTGGAAGGACACGCGCATCAACATCGTCGACACCCCCGGTCACGCCGACTTCGGCGGTGAAGTCGAGCGCATCCTCTCGATGGTGGACGGCGCGATCGTTCTCGTCGATGCTGCCGAAGGCCCGATGCCGCAGACCAAGTTCGTCGTCGGCAAGGCGCTCAAGGTCGGCCTGCGTCCGATCGTTGCGATCAACAAGATCGACCGCCCGGATGCCCGCGCAGACGAAGTCATCAACGAAGTCTTCGACCTCTTCGCCAATCTCGACGCCACCGACGAACAGCTCGATTTCCCGATCCTCTACGGTTCCGGCCGTAACGGCTGGATGAACTATTCGCCTGATGGCCCCAAGGAAGAGGGCCTCGGCCCTCTTCTTGATCTCGTTGTCAAGCACGTTCCCGAGCCGACCGTCGGCGAAGGCCCGTTCCGCATGATCGGCACGATCCTGGAAGCCAACCCCTTCCTCGGCCGCATCATCACCGGCCGCATTCATTCAGGCTCGATCAAGCCGAACCAGGCTGTCAAGGTTCTGGGTGCCGACGGCAACCTCATCGAAACCGGCCGTATCTCGAAGATCCTCGCCTTCCGCGGCATCGAGCGTCAGCCAATCGAAGAAGCGCAGGCAGGCGACATCGTCGCTATCGCCGGCCTTTCCAAGGGCACGGTTGCCGACACCTTCTGCGACCCGCAGGTCAGCGAGCCGCTGGTCGCGCAGCCGATCGACCCGCCGACCGTCACCATGTCCTTCATCGTCAACGATAGCCCCTATGCGGGCACCGAAGGCGACAAGGTCACCTCGCGCGTCATCCGCGATCGCCTTTTCAAGGAAGCAGAAGGCAACGTCGCGCTGAAGATCGAGGAAGCCGAAGGCAAGGATTCATTCTACGTTTCGGGCCGCGGCGAATTGCAGCTCGCAGTTCTGATCGAAACCATGCGCCGCGAAGGCTTCGAGCTTGCCGTGTCGCGTCCACGCGTCGTCATGCATAAGGATGAGAACGGCCAGCTGCTCGAGCCGATCGAAGAAGTCGTCATCGACGTCGATGAAGAGCATTCCGGCATTGTCGTGCAGAAGATGTCCGAGCGTAAGGCTGAAATGTCCGAGCTGCGGCCTTCTGGCGGCAATCGCGTCCGTCTCGTCTTCCTGGCGCCGACCCGCGGCCTCATCGGCTATCAGTCGGAACTCCTGACCGACACGCGCGGCACGGCCGTCATGAACCGCCTGTTCCACGACTACCAGCCCTACAAGGGTGAGATCGGCGGCCGCGTGAACGGCGTGCTGCTCGCCAATGAAGCCGGCGAAGCCGTGGCCTACGCCCTGTTCAACCTGGAAGACCGCGGCCCGATGATCATCGACGCCGGCGAGAAGGTCTATGCCGGTATGATCATCGGCATCCACTCGCGCGACAACGACCTTGAAGTCAACGTGCTGAAGGGCAAGAAGCTCACCAACATCCGCGCCGCCGGCAAGGACGAAGCCGTGAAGCTGACGCCGCCGATCCGCATGACGCTCGACCGCGCGCTTTCCTGGATCCAGGACGACGAGCTGGTGGAAGTGACGCCGAAGTCGATCCGCCTCCGCAAGATGTATCTCGATCCGAACGAGCGCAAGCGTTACGAGAAGGCCCGTCTGGCCTGATCATCCTAACCGAGCAATGCATTCGACCCCGGCCTTCATGCCGGGGTTTTTATTTGTATGTTCGGTTTTTGAGCCCTTGTCCTAAAGGTTAAAAAACCGTTAATTTTTGTTGACGATCCACGGATAAAGCCTGTGGGCAAGTCTGCCATCTTTATGAATGAGGATGGTTAATTCGCATCGGTAAGACCAGAGTAGACGTTATGAAGACGTTGTCGATTGATGTTCGGCGGGCAGAACCCCATGATGCCCGAGCCATTTCAGAGGTGCACCGCCAGTCGTGGCAGTACACCTATGCCGGCATCATTCCGCATCGCGCCCTTGGCCAGATGATCGAGCGTCGTGGCGAAGCCTGGTGGCGCAAGGCGACAAGTGGCCCCGCGACGCTGCTGGTTCTGGATGTCGCCGGTGAGATCGCAGGCTATGCCACGCTCGGCCTCAATCGCGCCCGCGCACTGCCCCAGGAAGGCGAGATCTACGAACTCTATCTGCGCCCGCAATATCAGGGCCTCGGCCTCGGGCGCATGCTGTTCGGCGAGGCGCGCAGGCTGTTGAAGTCGCTTGGCTGCAAGGGGCTGGTCGTCTGGTGCCTCGAGGAAAACGAGAACGCCTACCGCTTCTATCGCGGGCAGGGCGGTGCGGATTTCTGTGAGGGCATCGAAACCTTCGATCACAGGCAGCTGCGCAAGATCGGCTTCGTCTGGCCTTGAGCGGCGCTGTAGCGCATCGATTCCGATTTAAGGAATCATGCAGTAAATCCGCCTCTTTCCCGATGCGTTGTTGCGTTGCGGCATGAAACCGATTATTTGGCTGGCGGCAACCATCCTTATCTAGGGGACAAGCATGCGTATCGACGCGATTTCCATTGGCAAGAACCCGCCCGAAGACGTCAACGTCATTGTTGAAGTGCCGGTCGGCGGTCATCCGATCAAGTATGAAATGGACAAGGAGGCCGGCACGCTGGTCGTCGACCGTTTCCTCTACACGCCGATGACCTATCCGGGCAATTACGGCTTCGTTCCGCATACGCTCTCCGACGACGGCGACCCGATCGACGTGCTGATCGCCAACACCCGCCCGCTGGTTCCGGGCTGCGTCATCAACGTTCGCCCGATCGGCGTGCTGATGATGGAAGACAATTCCGGCAAGGACGAGAAGATTATCGCCGTTCCCGCGCCGAAGCTGACCATGCGCTATGACAAGGTCAAGGAATATACCGACCTGCCCGAGATCACGCTGAAGCAGATCGAGCACTTCTTCGAGCACTACAAGGATCTGGAGCCCGGCAAGTGGGTCAAGATCTTCGGCTGGAAGGGTTCGAAGGAAGCTGGCGAACTCATCGTCGAAGCCATCGAGCGCGCCAAGAACACCAAGGCTTGATCTGATCAACCGCCTTCGGTTACGGCGCAAAGCCTCTTTATCAAATCCTCCGGTTCGCCCTCGATCCGGAGGATTTTTTTGCGTGCGGTGTCGCCGCCGATAAGGGCAAGCGTGGATTTGGGAATGCCGAGGCTCTTTGAAAGCAGGGCGATCAGCGCCCTGTTGGCCTTGCCTTTTTCGGGTGCTACCGAAACGCGCGCCTTCAAATAGCATCCACCGTCAGCGCCCGTTTCCAACCCATCGATCGCATCACGCCCGCCATTGGGCGTGAGCCGCACGGAAAGCCTGACGTGATCCGGAAAGGTCTGCCAGGCTTTGCTCACCGCAGGAACATGGGGACGATCGAATTCCACATCAGCGAGCGGATGAAGAAGATGATGAGCAGCAGGATGACCGGCGAGATATCGATGCCGCCGAGGTCAGGCAGAATGCGGCGGATCGGGCGCAGGGCCGGCTCGGTAACCGCATAAAGGAAGTTGCCGACGGAGTTGACGAATTGATTGCTCGAATTGATGACGTTGAACGCATAGAGCCAGGAAAAGATGGCGCTGGCGATCAAGATCCAGGTATAAAGATTCAAAGCCAGATCAATGGTTTGAAATAAGGCGAGCATATCCGTCTCCAATTCGCGGTTGACAGACATGTAGACAT
This sequence comes from Martinezella dioscoreae, assembly GCF_009176305.1. Taxonomy (GTDB): domain Bacteria; phylum Pseudomonadota; class Alphaproteobacteria; order Rhizobiales; family Rhizobiaceae; genus Rhizobium; species Rhizobium dioscoreae. The sequence goes on from NZ_BLAJ01000016.1 coordinate 22,960, forward strand.
TGGCGACTAAACGGGCAAGTCCCATGCTCCGAAGCATGTTGAATCATGTTTAAAAGGCCGGCATTTGCGCTAGCGGCCACGTCGGAAAGTCTCGTTCCATGTCGTTCGCTGTCAGCGGAGACCGGTTTGCCGCCTTCAGGCACGTTGCCTATATTTATTTCTTCTTCGCGCGGTTTTTGACAGCATTTGCCACGCAGGTCGTCAGCGTCTCCGTCGGCTGGCAGATGTATGAGCATACCGGCCAACCGATCTATCTCGGTCTGATCGGTCTCGTGCAGTTCCTGCCGTCGCTGTTGCTGATCCTGGTGACGGGCACGGTTGCGGACCGCTACAACAGGCGGCGGATTTCCGCGATCTGCATTTTCGTCGGCACCCTTTGTGCGGCTGCCCTGCTGTTCCTGACCGTATCTGGCACCTTCGCGCCGCTGCCGGTATTTCTGATCCTCACGGTCTTCGGCATAGAACGTGCCTTCATGACGCCGGCCATGCAGTCGCTTGCGCCCAATCTGATCCCGCCCGAAGACCTGACGAACGCGATCACCTGGAACTCGATGTCGTGGGATGCGGCCGCCATCCTCGGTCCTGTTGCCGGCGGCCTGCTTTACGGCGTCGGCGCCAATGTCGCCTATACCGTTGCCGTGCTTTTCTTTGCGGCCGGCTCGGTGCTGACCTTTCTGATCCCGAAACCGCAGCAGCGGGTTGCGCATGAGCGGCGAAGCCTCAATGAAATGCTCGCCGGTTTCCGTTTCATCTGGTCGGAAAAAGTGGTGCTCGGTGCGGTCTCGCTCGATCTTTTCGCCGTGCTGCTCGGCGGCGCGGTCGCGCTGATGCCCATCTATGCGCGCGATATCCTGACGCTCGGGCCTTGGGGTCTCGGCATGCTGCGCGCGGCGCCAAGCTTCGGCGCGATCGCCATGGGCCTTTTCCTGGCAACCTATCCTATCCGCAATCGCGCCGGCATCTGCATGTTTGCCGGCGTTGCCATGTTCGGCTTGGGAACCCTGATCTTCGGCATCTCGCATACGCCGTGGCTGTCGATAACAGCTCTGGCCATCATGGGCGCATCCGACCTGATCTCCGTCTATGTCCGCGAAACGCTGATTACGCTCTGGACGCCGGATCACGTGCGCGGCCGCGTCAATGCCGTCAACATGGTCTTCGTCGGTGCGTCGAACGAGCTCGGCGAATTCCGCGCCGGCACCATGGCGCATTATTTCGGTGCGATTCCCGCCGTTGTCATCGGAGGACTTGGCACGCTGACCGTCGCCATCCTTTGGGCCACAGGTTTCCCGCAGCTGCGCCGCATCGACAGCCTGAACGCGCCTGATCGTGACGGCGAGCCGCAGCCGGCTTGAGGATTGCGCGATGACAAGGAAGCCGGATCGATACAATTCGTTTTCGGCGCTTCGTGAGCATGAAATCGAGGGCTTCGGCTATCGTATCCATCTCGAGGATCGATCATCGCATGTCGCCGTCATCGCTCCCCATGGCGGTTTCATTGAGCCCGCCACATCCGAGATCGCTCTGGCGATCGCCGATGAGAGGTACTCACTTTATCGTTTCGAAGGGCTCGATGCGGCGAGGCTTCATCATGAGCTGCACATCACCGCCGAAAATTTCGATGAACCGATAGCAAACGGCTTGGTGGCCAGTTCGTCGATCGTCGTCGCCGTTCATGGGCGAACGGATCGGGATGATTCGCTGACGAGCTGGATCGGCGGTCTCGACACATCGCTTCGCGACCGGATCGTCGAAGCATTGGGGCTCAATGGTTTTGCTGCGGCCGCGAGAGTGAAAGGGGAGGCGCTTGCCGGAGCTTCCACCGGCAATATCTGCAATCGCGGCAAGCGGCAGGCCGGCGTCCAGCTCGAAATTCCGAGAGGCGTCAGGGATATTCTCATGAAAGATGCACAAAAGATGGAGCGATATGCGTCTGCGATCCGTAGCGCGATCGATGAATTCGATCGCGTGCTTTCGTCAGGCGAGGGCCTTTAGGCCACCATTGCCTGCTTGCCCTCGAAGACGAGATCGAGGAATTCCGATAGCCAGGCCTTCAGCGCGGCGTCGAAGATCATGCGGCCTTCGAGATGCTCGCGGCCCTGCTGGGCGTTCGGCATGCAGAAGCGATGCTCGCCATGCACGACCCAGCGCTGCATCATGGCGCGCGTGAGCTCGGCATGAAACTGCAGACCCCAGGCATTGGCGCCATAGCGATAGGCCTGGTTGGGATAGGTCTCCGCTGTCGCGAGCAGATCGGCGCCGTGCGGCAGCTCGAAGCCTTCGCGATGGAAATGATAGACCATTTGCGGCCAACGCATCAGCAACCGGCCTTTTTCCGTCGGCTGCAGCGCATACCAGCCTATTTCGGTCTTGCCGTCGTCGCGCGGCTTCACCTTGGCGCCGAGATGGCGGGCGAGCAGCTGTGCCCCGAGGCAGATGCCGAGATAGGGGCGGTTTTCCTTGAGCGGTACTTTCAGCCAGTCGGTCTCAGCCCTGATGAAGTCATCCGGGTCGTTGGCGCTCATCGGGCCGCCGAAGATGACGGCGCCAGCATGTGCTTCGAGCGTCGAGGGCAGGGGATCGCCGAGGACCGGATGGCGGATATCGAGATCGTAGCCTTTCTCCAGCAGCATCTGGCCGACGCGGCCGGGGCTGGAGCGCTCCTGATGCAGGACGATCAATATAGGGCGGCCGGCGCTCTTCGGCGCTTCAATCATCATTGCCTGTCTCCACCCTCGGGCCGGGTGCGCGTGCGGCTGCTTCCTGGCGCTTCATGATGCGCTCGCGATCGGAAATGCCCATGAGGTCGGCGATCCGCCAGATTGCATGATCTTCCATCTCGCTGCGCTCGCCGTCGGCATAGACGATGTCCCAGAGGATGCCGAGCAGTTCGAGCCGCTGGGTGCTGTCGAGATGACGCTTCAGATCCGAGGTAAAACGATAATAATCGACCGCCTCGCTTTCCGCTTCCTCGCCGGCAGCGATCAGCTGGTCGAGCTGGCGCCCATCGAGACCATATTGGTCCTTCAGGAGCTTGCGCAGCCGTTTCTTTTCGCTGTTCTCGATCTTGCCGTCCGCCTCCATGACCTGGATGCACAGGGCCGCCACCGCGACACGCGGGTCGTCGGGTGCGAAGCCGGATCTGGGGTGGTCCTGGGTCAGGTTATGAAGGAATTCCTGAAAGCGTTCGAACATCCGTTTCCATTCTTAAAGCAGGCAGAGCAAGGTTCTTGGGGCACCATGCTCAATTCTTTTTGTCTTCCCGCAATTCCGGACGCAAAACCGCCGCGCAGTTTTGCCGGAATTGCTCTAAAACAACTTGAGCCGTGTCTTGGGCTCCGGTTCAAGTTTCCGATCCTTCACGCCCGGATCATCCGGCGCGCCGCCGAAAAAGGGCCGGGGCTCCTCACCCTGCTGTGCCGGCTTTGGCGCAGCCTCGGAGGGGCTTGAAGCGGGTTTCGCCACGGCAGGTTCCAATTCCATGACATAGGTATCGGCGGCCGGCGATGCAACTTTCGGTGAACTTGGCTTTGCCGCCGTGGTTGCGGTGGCGGCCTCGCGCACCGGCGGCAGCGATTTCAGCGCCGCATCGACCGATACCGTGGAGCCTTCTTCCACCGGCCCATCGATCTGGCCGAAAGGCGCCTTCCATTCGAAGGCATCGAGACGGCCCGTGATCGGCGACAGCGGCAGCCATTTTTCCGAGACGAAGCCATCGGCAACCCAGGCCGGATCGCGCGGCGCGCGCAGCGCCTGCGCCATCCAGTGGCGGATGCGGCCCTGATCGCCGGTTTCGGCCTCTTCGATATCGGCAAGAAGCAGGAAAGCGCCTTCGCGCGCATCGATCCTTGCGGCTGCTTCTGCCTTGGCACGAGCCTTGGCAAAATCGCCGGCATCCATCGCCGCCTTTGCGGTCAACAGCAGAGCTTCGACATTGTTCGGGCGGATCGCCTCCAGCCGCTCGGCGCGCTTCAAACGGTCAAGAACGGAATCGCCACTGCGAGCTCGCACATATGCCCTGCCGACTTCGGGATGCGGCTGCGCCTTCCAGACCTGCTCGAGGATGGAGGCAGCCTTGCGCACCTTGTCTTCACGGAACAAGGCCTTGGCCGCGATCAGCGCTGCGGGCACGAAATCGTCCACAAGCTTCAACGCCGCCAAAGCATCGTCGCGCGCGCCTGTCGGATCGCTCTCCAGCTTGTCGTTGGCGCGGGCCGTCAGCAGCACGGCGCGTTGACGGTTGGCCGTGGCCTTGTCGACGACATGGGCAACCTTTTGCTGGTCCAGCAGCTTGATGGCATCATCCCAGCGGCCGGCCTGGCTGCGATATTCCAATGTCGCCTGCGCCGCCCAAGGCAGGTAGGGCGCCTGGTCGGCGGCCTTTTCGGCATATTGCCGCGCTGCTTCATGCGCGCCGAGGCGCTTGGCTTCGAGATAGAGGCCTCGCAGGCCAAGCTCGCGCGTTTCCGGATCATTGGCCATCTGTTCGAACTTCTGACGGGCCTCGTCATGCTTGCCTTCGATCAGGGCAGCCTGGGCTTCAAGCAGGTTGATGAGCGGCTCCTGATCGGCGCGGATGAGGCCACGGCTGCGGGCCGCCATCTTGCGGGCGAGCAGCGCATTGCCGGCACCGGCGGCGATCAGGCCCGTCGACAACGCTTGATAGCCGCGATCGCGCTTGCGGGCGCGGAAATAGCGAGTAACGGAATAGGGCGAAGTCCAGATCAACCGCACGAACCACCAGACGATCATGACGGCGGCCACGATCGCAATCAGGATCGCGGCGGCCACGATCAGTTTCGTCTGGTAAAGCTGCCCTTCCCAAACCAGCGAGAGATCGCCGGGGCGATCCGCGAGCCACGAAAAGCCATAGCCGAGAGCCAGAACGAGAATGGCGAAGATAAGCAGTCTGATCATTGCTACACTCCGTCCTTAGTTCTGTTTCCCGGTATTGGCGATCGCCTTCGACAGGGCATCGCTTACCAGGTCCTCAACGCGGATGCGGGCTTCCAGAGATTGCTTGAAGGCGGCCGATGCGGATTTTCCGGCATCGGGCAGGATGTTCCACTCGGTCACCGCGCCCGGCAGATCGCCGTTCCTGACCTTGTCCTCGAAACGCGCGGCGATGGCATCGATGCTGTCGCCGGGCACATTGCCGACGGGGCGGACCTGCACCAGCGATTTCGCTCCCGACATCAGCCGGCTGCTCCAGCTCTGGTTCGGATCGTCGGTCTGCGCGGTGGCGACGATTGCGGTCGCGACATCGGAAACCTGGCGGATCAGGTCGGCACGGGAGGGCACGCCGGTCTGGGCGAAATTCTTGAGATCTGCAACGGCTGGATCGTCCGGCGCAACATTGGCAAAGGTGTCGAGCTCAGGCTGGAAGGGGCCGCCGCGGTCGATTGCCGCCTTCAACGCTGCAGCTGCGATGGCGCGGGCAACCGCGCTTTCCTGGCTCGGTCCGCTCAACTTCTTTTCAGCGTCGTCAAGACGCTTGCTGACTTCGGCATCTGAGGTTGCCTGGCTCTGCGTTGCCTTGCTGAGATCCGATTTCAGCTGCTCCACCTCGCTGGTGAGCGAAGCGATCTTCTGGTCGGAGGCGGGATTAGGGATGCCAGCCGAGCCATTTGCCGAAGCGCCGTTGGCAGCGCTCGCCTCAAGTGCTGCGACGCGGGCCGTCAGTGCTTCGTCCGGCTTTGCGGTTGGTGCGGCGGCGAGATTGGCGATGCTCTGCTTGAGACCGTCGATCTCCGCATTCAGTGCGGCGATCTCGGTTGCGCTGTCCTTGCCTGTGCGGCCGCCAGGCAGGAAGCCCGCATATTGCAAGGCGCCGGCGCAAATGAGGGCGATCAAGCCGCCGGTGATGCCGGCCGCGATAAGGCCTGATGTCGAACCCTCGCGCGACGGCGGACGCTCGGTATGAGGCGGATGGTCGGCATGGGACGGTGGAGGATCGGCCTGCTGCGCAGCGGCCGTTTGCGGCTCTTGCGGTGCGGCGCCGAAGATCGACTCCTGAGCTTCTTCGCGAAATGGCTCCTTCTCCGCTTCCAGCGGCATTTCCACTTCATCAGCCGAGGAGCCGCCAAGCTCGCCATGGCTGCGCTCAGTCAAATCTTCGGGAGCTGCGTCCTGCGCAGTTTTTTCGGCTTCCAGATCAATCGTGACCGGTTCGTCGTTGGGCTTCGAATGGTTAGGCGTTTTTCGCGATACCATGAGGTCCTCTTTATCATGCGCTGCAACGAAGTTAGACAGACAAGGCGATTATGGAAAGGCCTTACATCAAAATTGCGACCTTACGCGTGGATCAGAAGCGCCATAAGCCGGTCTTCATTCGGCATGTCGGCAATATCGACATGGGATCGCATCGGCTCCGGAACTGCGCTGGCGATGGTTTCGCTCAGGCAGAGAAATCGTGTTTCAGCAAGGATGCCGGGGTTGTGCCGAACGAATGGCAGGCTGAAAAAGCGTTTCGCCGTCTCCTGGGAATAGAGCAGTACGGCGTCCGCACGGGTGTCGGCGAAAAGCCGGCGAAGAATGTTGTCGTCTGGGACGATATTCTGCATCCGGTAGCATTCGATGGTCAGGAAAGGCAGGTGTCGCTCAGCCAGTCCGGCTTCGAAGCCAGCCGCTCGCGGAGACCCCGCAAGATAGAGAAGGGGGCCGTCGTGCAGGCATGAAGGATGGCCGGAGATCATGACGGCAAGCTCTGTGCCGCCGCCTTCGGATATGGCGATATTGCTGAATCCGAGATCAGCCGCTTCTTTGGCTGTCGCCTTTCCCACGGCAAAGAGGCGACGACCAAGATGAGGCGCAAGATCGGAATCCAACAACGAAAGCGCCCGGATCGCCTCGGCGCTGGTAACGGCGACGGCGCCCTGCGTGGCAAGGAGCGCTCGTCTCGCCTCCTCGACATCGTGGACAGGTTTGGCCAGCGGCAGCAGCAGGGGTTCATGTCCCATCTGCGCCAGCCGCCGCATGGTGCGCTCACCCGAATGCTGAGGGCGGGTGACGACGACGCGCATCCTTTGTCAGGTCCAGTCTTCGAAGAAGGTGCTGCCGGCTTCGGCGCGGATCGCCTGGCCGGCATTGATTCCGAGCGCCTCGGCATCGCGGCGGTGGCCCTCGATCGTGGTCGTGTGTACCTGCTTGCCATCCGGGGTGAGGATCATGCCGAAGAAGCGCAGATGATCGCCTTCGCAAATTGCGTAGCCGGCTATCGGCGTGCGGCAGGAGCCGTCGAGTGCGGCCAGGAAGGCGCGTTCGCAGGATACGGCATCGAAGGTCGGCGCGTCATTGACGGCGGCGAGCAGATCATTCATCCGCGCGTCGTCGATGCGGCTTTCGATTGTGATCGCGCCTTGCGCGGGCGCTGGAGGGAATTCGTCCGGGTCGAGAATATCGGTGATGACCTCGACCATGCCGAGCCGCTTCAGGCCGGCAAGCGCCAGCAAGGTCGCGTCGGCCTGCCCCTCTTCCAGCTTGCGCAGGCGCGTCTGGACGGAGCCGCGGAAGGTGATGACATTGATATCAGGGCGCAGACGGCGGATCAGTGCCTGGCGGCGCAGCGACGCAGAGCCGACGGTGGCGCCGTGCGGTAGCTCGATTAGTTTCGGCGCGGTGCGGCCGATGACAGAATCGCGGATATCTTCGCGCGGCAGATAGGCGGTGAGCGCCAAGCCTTGGGGCAGTTTCGTCGCCATATCCTTGGCCGAGTGCACGGCGAAGTCGAGTTCGCCCGACGTCAGCTTTTCTTCCAGTTCCTCGGTGAACAGGCCTTTGCCGCCGATTGCCGCCAGCGACCGGTCGGTGATGCGGTCGCCCTTGGTGGTGAGAACGACGATTTCGAACATCTCCTCCGGAAGGCCATGGGCCGCCATCAGGCGGTCGCGCGCTTCTCGCGCTTGGGCGAGCGCCAGCGGGCTGCCCCGCGTGCCGATCCGGAAAGGTTTTGTTTGCATCCGCTTTGATCCGTTGTTACCGACAGTTCCCGTAACCATATTTCCGCTTTATCGCAATCGACCTGTAGGCAACGAACTTTCTCCATGGCATCCGTTCTTCGTATTCTCGGCATCGAAACAAGCTGCGACGAAACCGCCGCGGCCATTGTCGAGCGTCGGGATGACGGCACGCCCAATGTCTGTTCCGATGTCGTCCTCAGCCAATTGGACGAGCATAGCGCCTATGGCGGCGTCGTGCCGGAAATTGCCGCGCGTGCGCATGTCGAGGCGCTCGATACGCTGATCGACGAAGCATTGAAACGCGCCAATGTGTCGCTCTTAGACGTCGATGCCATTGCCGCCACATCCGGTCCCGGCCTCATCGGCGGCCTGCTCGTCGGTCTGATGACCGGCAAGGCGATCTCACGTGCGACAGGCAAACCATTATACGCCATCAACCATCTGGAAGGCCATGCCCTGACCGCGCGGCTGACGGACGGACTTGCCTTTCCCTATCTCATGCTGCTCGTTTCCGGCGGCCATACCCAGCTGATCCTGGTGCGCGGCGTTGGCCAATATGAGCGCTGGGGCACGACCATCGACGATGCGCTGGGCGAAGCTTTCGACAAAACGGCCAAGCTTTTGGGGTTGCCTTATCCCGGCGGCCCGGCCGTGGAGGCAGCCGCCAAGAATGGCAATCCGGACCGCTTCGATCTGCCACGGCCGCTGGTCGGCGAGACGCGCCTCGATTTTTCCTTTTCCGGCCTGAAGACGGCGGTGCGGCAGGCGGCGACGGCGATCGCGCCTGTCACCGAGCAGGATATCGCCGATATTTGCGCCTCCTTCCAGAAGGCAATCTCGCGCACGCTGAAGGATCGCATTGGCCGAGGCCTGCAGCGCTTCAAGGCGGAGTTTCCGAAGACGGCGGAACAGCCGTCGCTTGTCGTGGCCGGTGGTGTCGCCGCCAATCTCGAACTGCGCCGCACGCTGCAGGAGCTTTGCGATGCCAATGGTTTCCGTTTCATCGCGCCGCCATTGAGACTGTGTACGGACAATGCCGTCATGATCGCCTGGGCTGGATTGGAGCGGATGGCAACGGGTGCGGCGCCTGATGATCTCGATGTGCAGCCGCGCTCGCGCTGGCCGCTGGATCAGAAGGCGGAAACCCTGCTCGGGCACGGCAAACGAGGAGCAAAGGCATGAGCGGCAACGAGAGGATCGCAGTCATCGGCGCCGGCGCTTTCGGCACGGCGCTCGCAGCCGTCATTGCATTGACCGGCCGCAGCGACGTCACCCTCGTCGGGCGAAAAGCCGGCCTGATGGCGGATCTTGCAGCCGATCGCATGCATGATGCCGTCCTGCCGGGGATTGCGCTTCCGGATTCTTTGAAGTTCTCGGCCGAGGCGGATGCCGTTTCCGATGCGGGCATCGTCCTCTTTGCCATGCCTTCGCAGGCGCAGGCCGATGCTGCCAAACATTATGGGCCTTATCTTGCCAAGGATGCCGTCGTCGTCACCTGCGCCAAGGGTATCGACAAGGTTTCCGGCGATCTGTTGACCGACATGCTGGAGCGCGAACTGCCGGAGCATGTCATCGCCGTTCTCTCCGGGCCGGGCTTTGCCTCCGACATCGCCAAAGGCCTGCCGACTGCCATGGCGATCGCCGCTACAGACATGGCGGTGGCGGAACGGCTTGCACAGGCGATTTCCGGTCCGACCTTCCGTCTTTACGCCTCGGACGACCGTATCGGCGTGCAGCTCGGGGGGGCGCTGAAGAATGTCCTCGCGATTGCCTGCGGTATCGTCGAGGGTCGGGGTATCGGCGATTCCGCCCGTGCGGCGCTGATCAGCCGCGGCCTTGCCGAGATGTCGCGCTTCGTCGCGGCCAAGGGCGGCAAGGCGGAAACCGTCCGCGGCCTATCTGGCCTTGGCGACCTCGTGCTGACGGCGACCAGCCATCAATCCCGCAATCTGCGTTTCGGCATTGCCCTTGGTAAAGGAGAAACGGTTGACCCAACGCGTGGCACGCTGGTCGAAGGCGCCTATGCCGCATCCATTGCCGCGCGGCTTGCCCACGAACTCGGCGTTGACATGCCGATCACCGACGCGGTGTCCGCCATCATCGACGGCAAACTCGACATAGGCGCAGCCATCGGGCAATTGATGACACGGCCGATCACCACGGAATAGTTTCTGGGGAATATTTTCTGAATATCTGAAGGAGCCAAGCAATGCTGTTTGCCTTTGTCTGCAAGGACAAGCCCGGTCACCTGAATGTCCGCATGGAGACGCGCCCGGCGCATTTGGAACATCTGAATAAGCTCAATGCCGAGGGCACGCTGAAGATGGCGGGTCCGTTCCTCGACGCGGAAGGCAAGCCGAATGGCAGCCTCGTGATCGTCGAGGCGGAAAGCATCGAAGCGGCAGTCGCGATTGCCGATGCGGATCCCTATACGAAGGCCGGCTTGTTCGAGAGCGTCGAGATCAAGCCGTTCAACTGGGTCTTCAACAAGCCGGAGGCATAAGAGATGGCGCATTGGCTTTATAAATCCGAGCCGTCCTCCTGGTCCTGGCAACAGCAGAAGGATGCCGGCGACAAGGGAACGGAATGGACCGGCGTGCGCAACTATCTCGCCCGCAACAACATGCGGGCCATGCAGATCGGCGACAAGGGCTTCTTCTATCATTCCAATGACGGGCTAGAGGTCGTCGGTATCGTCGAGGTCTGCGCGCTGGCGCATCCGGATTCGACCGCGAAGGATGATCCGCGCTGGGAATGCGTCGATATCCGCGCCGTCCGCGACATGCCGAATCCCGTGACTCTCAAAGACATCAAGGCCAATCCGAAGCTTGCGCAGATGGCGCTCGTCACCTCCATGCGGCTTTCGGTGCAGCCGGTGACGGATGATGAATGGTTGGAAGTCTGCCGCATGGGCGGGCTGGAAAACCCGCCGGCCTGATTCCGCCTTGTTCGGCAGGTGGGAGATTCATTGAAAACCGATCCGGAAAGCTTCATCCGCGCCAATACCAGCCTGATGGCGCCGCCGCATGTGCCGGAAATCCGGCTGCATCTGGCAAGCGAAGCGCATGAGCTGTGGCTGAAGACGGAAGAGGAGCTGCAAGAGATCGGCCTGCCGCCGCCCTTCTGGGCCTTTGCCTGGGCGGGTGGCCAGGGCTTGGCGCGCTATATACTCGATCATCCGGAGATCGTTGCCGGCAAAACGGTGCTGGATTTTGCCAGCGGCTCCGGACTTGTCGCGATTGCCGCCAAGCGAGCAGGTGCGGTCCAGGTGATCGCGGTCGATATCGATCCGTGGGCGGGCACGGCGATCCGGCTCAATGCTGCTGAAAACGGTGTGGCCCTGGATTTTTCCGGCGACAATATGATCGGGCAGGCCGTGGATGAGGGCATCATTCTCGCCGGCGATGTCTTCTATGATCGCGATTTTGCCGCGAGCCTCGTTCCCTGGCTAAGGCGATTGGCCGGCGACGGGAAGACGGTTCTGGTCGGCGATCCCGGCAGGGCCTATCTTCCCAAGGATCGTCTGCAAGAGCAGGCGACCTATCAAGTGCCGGTGACGCGGGCGCTTGAGGACAGCGAAGTCAAGAAAACGACGGTCTGGCGGTTTCTCGCCGATTGAGAATCATCAATGCCGGATGACGCAGACGCCCGCTTCGTATGAGCAGGGATTGTCGGCATAGCGAACATCGATGACCTTCGCCTTCGGTCGCAGCTGCGCCGCAGCGGTCCGGGCATAGGGATTGTAGCCGCCATAGCCGATAACATAGGTGCCGCCATCAGCCCGATAGACGTCGGCCGAACCGGCATAGCTGCCGGCGCTTGCCGCATCGCGTCGTTCCATGATCACGATCCGGGCGGGTTGCTGCCCTGAACCCTGCGGTTGGGATATCTGGTTGAGGCGCACGATGCCGGAGCGGTTGTGATGGTGCCAGTGGCGATAGTCGCCGGCTGAAGTCGGCGTCGAGGAAAGAGCGGCTGCCGCTAAAACGAGCGCTGCTGCCTTGAAAAGATGCGGGGCCATGATTCGATCCGCTTCGGTTCGTTAATGAAATCTTAACGGCAGATTGCCCGAAGACCGCAGCGAAGTCCATGTCAGGCTTGCCGAAATGGTAAATGGGCCGGAATGGGAGGCTCTTCTCTGCATGCTCGCTAAAGTGCAGAGCGATCCGAATCGATTAAATTCGATGCAGGCATCAATTGTGCTTGTCGATGGCCGTCTGTGTGATTAATGGTCGCAATGATGCAACGCACACTGCGCATCCCCGCGCGCGCGTTGCCCCGGATATCCGGGTTCTAAGCGTATCGTAACGCCGCGAGGTTCTGATGGCGAACGTCACACAAAACCGGCCTCTGTCGCCGCATCTGCAAATCTACAAACCTATCCCCACCATGGTCATGTCGATCGTCCACCGCATCACCGGTGGCGCGCTCTACTTCGGCACGGTGCTGGTCGCCTGGTGGCTGATCGCCGCGGCGACGGGTCAGGGCTATTTCGATCTGGTCAATTGGATCATGGGTACGATCATCGGCCGCATCATCCTGCTCGGCTACACCTGGGCGCTGCTGCACCATATGCTGGGTGGCTTTCGTCATTTCATCTGGGATCTCGGGCATGGTTTCGATCCCGCCGTCTCGACGAAGATGGCCAAGTTCACGCTCATCGGCTCGATCTGTCTGACCGCGCTGGTCTGGATCATCGGCATCGTCATCCGGCTGGGTTGATTGGCATGATCGCTCCCGGAAGCGCCTGGGCACATTTCGGGATCATGCTTTAAAGGATATTTCTCATGGATATGCGCACTCCTCTGGGCAAAGTCCGCGGTCTCGGTTCCGCCAAGGAAGGTACCGATCATTTCTGGCGCCAGCGCCTGACCGCCGTTGCCAATGTTCCACTTTTCCTCTTCTTCGTCATCTTCCTGATGATCTATGCCGGCGCGCCCTACGCTGAAGTCGTGCATGCGATCTCGAATCCGATCGTCGCCGTCATCTTCGCCCTGATGGTGATCTCCGCCCTCATTCATATGAAGATCGGCATGCAGGTCATCATCGAGGACTATGTTCATGGCGAATTCGCCAAGATCGTCCTTCTCATGCTCAACACGTTCTTCGCGATCGTCGTGGCGGGGCTCTGTCTTTTCGCCATTCTGAAGATCGCGTTCGTAGGATAATTGCATCATGGCACCGAACTCATCCGCTCAGAATGGGCCCGCCCAGAACGGGAAAGCCTACAAGTATATCGACCACTCCTATGACGTGATCGTCGTCGGCGCCGGCGGCGCCGGCCTGCGCGCCACGCTCGGCATGGCCGAACAGGGCTTCCGCACCGCCTGCATCACCAAGGTCTTCCCCACCCGTTCGCACACCGTCGCAGCCCAGGGCGGCATTGCCGCCTCGCTGCAGAACATGACGCCGGACAGCTGGCAGTGGCATCTATACGACACCGTCAAGGGCTCCGACTGGCTCGGCGACGTCGACGCCATGCAGTACATGGTCATGGAAGCGCCGAAGGCCGTCTACGAACTCGAGCATTACGGCGTGCCCTTCTCGCGCAACGAAGAAGGCAAGATCTATCAGCGCCCGTTCGGCGGCCACATGCAGAATTTCGGCGAGGGACCGCCGGTGCAGCGCACCTGTGCCGCCGCCGACCGTACGGGCCACGCCATCCTGCACACGCTCTACGGCCAGTCGCTGCGCAACAATGCGGAATTCTTCATCGAGTATTTTGCACTCGACCTCATCATGTCCGATGACGGCAGCCGTTGCACCGGCGTCGTCGCCTGGTGCCTCGATGACGGCACGATCCATCGCTTCGCCGCCAAGATGGTGGTGCTGGCGACCGGCGGCTATGGCCGCGCCTATTTCTCGGCGACCTCCGCCCATACCTGCACCGGCGACGGTGGCGGCATGGTGGCCCGCGCCGGCCTGCCGCTGCAGGATATGGAATTCGTTCAGTTCCATCCGACCGGTATCTACGGTTCGGGCTGCCTGATCACCGAAGGCGCACGCGGCGAAGGCGGTTATCTCGTCAATTCCGAGGGCGAGCGCTTCATGGAACGCTATGCGCCGTCGGCGAAGGACCTTGCCTCGCGTGACGTCGTTTCGCGCTGCATGACGCTTGAGATCCGCGAGGGCCGCGGCGTCGGCAAGAACAAGGATCACATCTTCCTACATCTCGACCATCTCGATCCGGCCGTGCTGCACGAGCGCCTGCCGGGCATCTCCGAGAGCGCGCGCATCTTCGCTGGCGTCGATGTGACCCGCGATCCGATCCCGGTCCTGCCGACCGTTCACTACAATATGGGCGGCATTCCCACGAACTATTGGGGCGAAGTGCTGAATGCCGACAGCAGCAATCCCGAGCGCGTGCTGCCGGGCCTGATGGCCGTCGGCGAAGCCGGCTGCGCATCGGTGCACGGCGCCAATCGCCTCGGCTCCAACTCGCTGATCGACCTCGTGGTCTTCGGCCGTGCTGCGGCCATCCGCGCCGGCCAGGTCATCGACCGCAACAGCCCGGTTCCCCCTGTGAATGTCGCCGCCTGCGACAAGATCATGGAGCGCTTCGATCGCCTGCGCCATGCCAGCGGCTCGACGCCGACGGCGGCACTGCGCGAGAAGATGCAGCGCGCCATGCAGGAAGATGCCGCCGTGTTCCGTACCCAGGAATCGCTGGAATCCGGCTGCCGCCGCCTGTCGGAGATCTGGAAGGAATTGCCCGATATCAAGGTCACCGACCGCTCGCTGATCTGGAATTCCGACCTTGTCGAGACGCTGGAGCTGCACAATCTGATGGCCAATGCCATCACGACCATCTATGGCGCCGAGGCTCGCAAGGAAAGCCGCGGCTCGCATGCCCGCGAGGACTATACCGAGGGCAAGTTTGCCGGCCGCGACGACGAGAACTGGCGCAAGCATACGCTTGCCTGGGTCAACGAGGCAGGCGACGTGAAGCTCGACTATCGTCCGGTTCACACCGACCTGATCGCCGAAGGCATCGATCCGCACAAGATCGAGCCGAAGGCACGCGTGTATTGATCTGAGAGGAACTGACCATGGTTGAACTCGCTCTCCCCAAGAACTCTCAGATGCGCGAAGGCAAGGTCTGGCCGAAGCCGGTCGGCGCCAAGAACACGCGCGAATTCCGCGTCTATCGCTGGAGCCCGGATGACGGCCAGAACCCGAGCATCGATACCTATTACATCGATGTCGACGATTGCGGCCCGATGGTGCTCGACGGTCTGCTTTACATCAAGAACAAGATCGACCCGACGCTGACGCTGCGCCGCTCCTGTCGCGAAGGCATTTGCGGCTCCTGCGCGATGAACATCGACGGCACCAACACGCTCGCCTGCACCAAGGGTCTGGATGAGATCAAGGGCACCGTGAAGATCTATCCGCTGCCGCATATGCCCGTCGTCAAGGACCTCGTGCCTGACCTGACGAACTTCTATGCCCAGCATCGCTCGATCGAGCCTTGGCTGAAGACGGTCTCGCCGCCGCCGGCCAAGGAATGGAAGCAGAGCCATGAGGACCGCCTCAAACTCGACGGCCTCTACGAATGCATTCTCTGCGCCTGCTGCTCCACCTCCTGTCCGAGCTACTGGTGGAACGGCGACCGCTACCTCGGCCCGGCTGTGCTGCTGCAGGCCTATCGCTGGCTGATCGATTCCAGAGACGAAGCCAAGGGCGAGCGCCTCGATAACCTCGAGGATCCCTTCCGCCTCTATCGCTGCCATACGATCATGAACTGCGCCCAGACCTGCCCGAAGGGTCTGAACCCGGCCAAGGCGATCGCCGAAATCAAGAAGATGATGGTCGAGCGGCGGGTCTGACCCGCCTTTTGACTACAAATGATGAAAGAATGCTTCGGCAGGTTTTTTGCCGAAGCGCTCGCATAATCCTCTAGATGACATGCGATATCGCTATCGTCGCGCATAGGTATTCAAGAGAGCATTGGTGGGAGAGAATGCCGAAATTCTCCGCCTGCGTTCATTTTGAGTGAGGCGCGGTGGATCAGCCTTGAAACCACCCGATTCTTGTCCAGCTATGGCCTTCGGCAATTTGTGGCGGTATCGACTTGATTAACCAAAGTGAAATACGATAATTCGGACATCATTAAATATCACTTTGTCGATGTCAGCAGTGGACAATCATTTAGGAGTGTGATGATGCAGTTTAGATATGCAGTGACGGCTGCGGCGATTGGCCTGTCGCTTGCCGGTTGCCAGCGCACGGCATACAATAACGACAGTTATTCGTCTCCGGCGCCACTGCAGGCTCAGCCTGTTCCTTCCGTCCAATCCAGCCAGCTTCCGCCTCCCGGCGCCGGTAACGGCTCGCAATTCCCAGCGGCGCCGGCGAGCGCACCGAATGCAGCCAATCCGGCGCAGCAGCAGGCGATGGCGGCTTCGGCCATGGATGTCACGAAAGAATCGATGGTCGGCAGCTGGAAGGTGAGCAATGGCGGATCGAGCTGCGATATGTTCCTGACATTGACCAACCTCGGCAGCGGTTCGCGCGGCGGTACGCGCGGTTGCGCGGGCGAACTGACCTCGATGGGCTCGTGGGAAGTCTCTGGCAAGCAGGTTCTCCTGAAGAATCGTGACGGCTCGACGATCGGTACGGTCTACAAGACGGCCGATTCGCGTTTTGACGGTTCGACCGCCTCCGGCCAGCCGCTCAGCCTCAGCCGATAAGCTTATTTTGAAAGGGGCAGCAATCCTTCGGGTGCGCCCTTATTTTGCACAGGCGGATATTTCCCCATGCAGCCCATGCCAGATTATTCGATCAGCGTCTGCGAACAGCTGAAGGCGCTGACGGCGTCCGGATCCCTTCAGGTGGATTCGGCACAGATGGATGTGGCGAAAATGCTGGACCGGGTGCTTGCCGATCTCAAGCGCAAGCGGCCCGCCGCAAAATCCAGCGCGCTCGGCTGGATGTTTGCTGCCCGCAAGAAGTCGGTCGAGACGATCAAGGGCCTCTATATTCACGGCAGCGTCGGGCGCGGCAAGACCATGTTGATGGACATGTTCTTCTCGATGGCGCCCTGCCAGAAGAAACGCCGGGCGCATTTCTTCGAGTTCATGACCGATGTGCACAATCGCATCGCGGCGCAGCGGCTGAAATTCAAGAATGGCGAGACCAAGCAGGCCGATCCCATACCACCTGTCGCCGCCGATCTCTATGCCGAAGCCGAACTGCTTTGCTTCGACGAATTCACTGTGACCGACATTGCCGACGCGATGATCCTGTCGCGGCTGTTTTCCGAACTGTTCTCGCTCGGCTGCGTGCTGATCGCCACCTCGAATGTCGAACCCGATAATCTCTATCGCGACGGGCTCAATCGCGGCCTCTTTCTGCCCTTCATCGATCTCCTCAAGAAGCATGTCGATGTGGTGACGCTGGACTCGCCGACCGACTATCGCATGGAGAAGCTGAACAGCCAGCCCGTCTATCTGACGCCGCTGGACCAGCGCACCGACATGGCGATGGATGCCTCCTGGATGCAGGCGCTGCATGGGCGCAAGGCGCAGCCGATGGAGATCCAGATGAAGGGGCGCTCCATCTATGTGCCTCTGGCCGTCGACCGCATGGCGCGGTTCTCCTTTGCCGATCTCTGCGACGCGCCGCTCGGGCCTGCCGATTTCCTCGCCATCGCCGAACGGTTCGATACGATCTTCCTCGATCGCGTGCCGAAGCTCGGGCCGGACAAGCGCAACCAGACGAAGCGTTTTATCATTCTGATCGACACGCTCTACGATCATAATATCCGTCTCTACATCTCCGCGGCTGCCATGCCGGAAGATCTGCTCGAGGAGCGGCGGGGGACAGAAGGCTTCGAATTCGACCGCACGGCATCGCGGCTTTTCGAGATGCGGAGCGCCGAATATCTGGCTCAGACTCCGGCCAGGCGTGCCGCCGAGTAACAATTCGGTGACAGAGTGTCTTACGTTTACGTAAGAATTTTTCGATCTAACCGATTGAAATTCCTGATCTCAAAATAATCAATTGCCAATTTCGGCCTTTGGGTCTATGCGATTGGCGGCTATTGTGGATGCCTGTCACGGTGTCCTGCCACGGATTTTGATCGCAAAGGATACACCGAAATGGCGCGCAACAAGATCGCACTTATTGGTTCTGGCATGATTGGTGGCACGCTGGCGCATCTCGCCGGCCTGAAGGAACTGGGCGACATCGTCCTGTTCGACATCGCGGACGGCATTCCTCAGGGCAAGGGTCTCGACATTGCCCAGTCTTCTCCGGTCGAAGGCTTCGACGCCAATCTCACGGGCGCCAGCGACTATTCCGCGATCGAAGGCGCTGACGTCTGCATCGTCACGGCAGGCGTTCCCCGCAAGCCGGGCATGAGCCGCGACGATCTTCTCGGCATCAACCTCAAGGTCATGGAACAGGTCGGCGCCGGCATCAAGAAGTATGCCCCGAATGCTTTCGTGATCTGCATCACCAATCCGCTCGACGCCATGGTCTGGGCGCTGCAGAAATTCTCAGGCCTGCCGACCAACAAGGTCGTGGGCATGGCTGGCGTGCTCGATAGCTCGCGCTTCCGCCTCTTCCTCGCCAAGGAATTCAACGTATCGGTCGAAGACGTCACGGCTTTCGTTCTCGGCGGCCACGGCGACTCGATGGTTCCGCTCGCCCGCTACTCCACCGTTGCCGGCATCCCGCTGACGGATCTCGTCAACATGGGCTGGCTGACCGCCGAGCGCCTCGAAGAAATCATCCAGCGCACCCGTGACGGCGGCGCCGAGATCGTCGGCCTGCTCAAGACCGGTTCCGCTTACTACGCTCCGGCCGCGTCCGCCATCGCCATGGCCGAGTCCTACCTCAAGGACAAGAAGCGCGTCCTGCCCTGCGCCGCGCACCTCGATGGCCAGTACGGCGTCAAGGACATGTATGTCGGCGTTCCCACCGTCATCGGTGCCGGCGGCATCGAGCGCGTCATCGAAATCGACCTGAACAAGGCTGAAAAGGAAGCCTTCGACAAGTCGGTCGCAGCCGTTGCGGGTCTTTGCGAAGCCTGCGCCACGATCGCGCCGTCGCTGAAGTAATTTCCGCGTTCCAACAGGGATAGACCCATGAACATTCATGAATACCAGGCTAAGGCGCTGCTGAAGAGCTATGGCGCACCCGTCGCGGACGGCGTTGCCATCTTCTCCGCCGATGAAGCCGCTGCTGCTGCCAAACAGCTTCCAGGCCCACTTTACGTCGTCAAGAGCCAGATTCACGCTGGCGGCCGCGGCAAGGGCAAGTTCAAGGAACTCGGCCCAGACGCCAAGGGCGGCGTTCGCCTCGCCAAGTCCGTTGACGACGTTGTCGCCAACGCCAAGGACATGCTCGGCAATACGCTGGTGACCAAGCAGACCGGCCCGGCCGGCAAGCAGGTCAACCGCCTCTACATCGAAGACGGCGCCGACATCGACCGCGAACTTTACCTCTCGATCCTGGTCGACCGTTCCGTCGGTCAGGTTGCCTTCGTCGTTTCGACCGAAGGAGGCATGGACATCGAGACCGTTGCGCATGACACGCCGGAAAAGATCATCACCGTCGCTATCGACCCGTCGACGGGTGTGACGGCTGCCAACACGGCTGCTCTTTCCGACGCGCTGAAGCTTGAGGGCGCTGCCCGCGAAGATGCCGCCAAGCTCTTCCCGATCCTCTACAAGGCCTTCGTCGAGAAGGACATGGCGCTCCTCGAAGTCAACCCGCTGATCGTCATGACCAACGGCCGCCTTCGCGTTCTCGACGCCAAGGTTTCCTTCGACGGCAACGCGCTCTTCCGTCATGAAGACATCCGCGCGCTGCGCGATACGACCGAAGAAGACGAGAAGGAAATCCAGGCCCACGAATACGATCTCGCCTATGTCGCCCTCGACGGCAACATCGGCTGCATGGTCAACGGCGCCGGTCTCGCCATGGCAACCATGGACATCATCAAGCTCTACGGCGCTGAGCCGGCGAATTTCCTCGATGTCGGCGGCGGCGCTTCCAAGGAAAAGGTCACGGCCGCCTTCAAGATCATCACTGCCGATCCGGCTGTCCAGGGCATTCTGGTCAACATCTTCGGCGGCATCATGAAGTGCGACGTCATTGCCGAAGGCGTGCTCGCAGCCGTCAAGGAAGTCGGTCTGAAGGTTCCTCTCGTCGTTCGCCTCGAAGGCACCAATGTCGAGCTCGGCAAGAAGATCATCAACGAATCCGGTCTCAACGTCATCTCCGCAGATGACCTGGACGATGCCGCCCAGAAGATCGTGAAGGCAGTCAAGGGCTGATCGGGATGGCTGCTTCCTTCGCTCCAACGGCTGCTCATCTCCGCCTCGGTGCCTTTGCCGGCACCTGGGAAGGGGAAGAGCATGTCGCGGCCTCGGCCTGGACGAAGGAAGGCACGGCAACCGCGCGGCTCACGGCCGAGTGTCTGTTCGGCGGATTTTTCGTCGAACAGCGCTACGTGCAGACGCGCGATGGCGAAACCTCGTTCGAAGCCCGGAATATTCTCGGCTTCGACGGAGCGGATCAGGCCTACAAGCTCTATCAGTTCGATACGGTGGGCTTTGTGCCCGCCGCGCCGGCTTCCGGCGAATGGATCGACGACAAGCTTGTCCTGACCCGAGTTTCGCCGCGCGGTGCGCAACGCACTCTCTTCCAGTTCGAAAATGAAGACTGCTACCGCATGGGCGTCACGTTCTCGCCCGCCGGCAGCGATACATGGCAGGAGGTCGTCAGCGGCTTGTACCGTCGCGTTGCCTCCGCGTCTTCCAACCTCTCGTAACAAAGGCCTCGCATGTCTATTCTCATCAACAAAGACACCAAGGTTCTGGTTCAGGGCCTGACCGGCAAGACCGGCACTTTCCACACTGAACAGGCGCTCGCCTATCACGGCACGAAGATGGTCGGCGGTATCCACCCTTCCAAGGGCGGTGAAACCTGGACCGGCAAGGACGGCGAAAAGCTG
The DNA here is from genome assembly GCF_009176305.1 of Martinezella dioscoreae. Classification (GTDB taxonomy): domain Bacteria; phylum Pseudomonadota; class Alphaproteobacteria; order Rhizobiales; family Rhizobiaceae; genus Rhizobium; species Rhizobium dioscoreae. The sequence continues at coordinate 43,885 of NZ_BLAJ01000016.1, forward strand.
CCGATCTTCAAGTCCGTCGCCGAAGGCAAGGATGCGACCGGCGCTAACGCCTCGGTCATCTACGTGCCGCCGGCAGGCGCCGCAGCCGCGATCCTCGAAGCGATCGACGCCGAGATCCCGCTCATCGTCTGCATCACGGAAGGCATTCCGGTTGCCGACATGGTCAAGGTCAAGGATCGTCTGATCAAGTCGAAGTCGCGCCTGATCGGTCCGAACTGCCCGGGCGTGCTCACTCCGAACGAATGCAAGATCGGCATCATGCCGGGCTCCATCTTCAAGAAGGGCTCCGTCGGCGTTCTCTCGCGTTCCGGCACTCTGACCTACGAAGCTGTGTTCCAGACCACCAATGAAGGCCTCGGCCAGACGACGGCTGTCGGCATCGGCGGCGATCCGGTCAAGGGTACCGAATTCATCGACGTCCTCGAGATGTTCCTCGCCGACGACGAAACCAAGTCGATCATCATGATCGGCGAAATCGGCGGTTCGGCTGAAGAAGACGCCGCACAGTTCCTCAAGGACGAAGCCAAGAAGGGCCGCAAGAAGCCGATGGTCGGCTTCATCGCCGGCCGCACGGCACCTCCCGGCCGCACGATGGGCCATGCTGGCGCCGTCATTTCCGGCGGCAAGGGTGGCGCGGAAGACAAGATCGCAGCGATGGAATCGGCAGGCATCCGCGTGTCGCCGTCGCCGGCGCGTCTCGGCAAGACGTTGGTGGAAGTCCTGAAGGGCTGAGCCTACCTATAGCAAGGCCGGACGGGGCGGCAGTCGCCTTGTCCCGTCCGGTTTCAGAATTCACAAGTGCATACCGACGGCCTTGATGGCCTCAGACGAAATACGGTCGCCGGGAACCCGAAAACCGGCAATGCAAACAAGTTGGGAGACGGGCGAGAGCGCCCGCAGATTCACCATGGCAAGGCAAGAAGCCAACGAGCAATTTCAGATCACCTCGTTCCTGGATGGCGCCAATGCTGCCTATATCGAGCAGCTCTACGCGCGCTACGAGGACAATCCTTCATCGGTCTCCGACGAGTGGCGGTCGTTCTTCAAGGCGCTCGAGGATAGTCCCGACGATGTGAAGAAGGCGGCCAAGGGCGCTTCCTGGCAGCGCAAGAACTGGCCGATCCCGGCAAAGGGCGATCTCGTCTCCGCGCTCGATGGCGACTGGGGCGTTGTCGAAAAGGTCATCGAAACCAAGCTGAAGGCCAAGGCCGAAACCGCCGGAGCGCCGGCGAGCGCGACCGACGTCCTGCAGGCGACGCGCGATTCCGTCCGCGCCATCATGATGATCCGCGCCTATCGCATGCGCGGTCATCTGCATGCCAAGCTCGATCCGCTCGGCATTGCGGCCCCGGTCGAAGACTACAAGGAACTGTCGCCGGAAGCTTACGGCTTCACCGAGGCCGACCTCGACCGTAAGATCTTCATCGACAACGTGCTCGGCCTCGAATTCGCGACCATTCGCGAGATGATCGAGATCCTTGAGCGCACCTACTGCTCCACCCTCGGCGTCGAATTCATGCACATCTCCAATCCGGAGGAAAAGGCCTGGATTCAGGAGCGCATCGAAGGTCCGGACAAGGGCATCGCCTTCAATCCCGAGCGCAAGAAGGCCATCCTTCAGAAGATTATCGAAGCCGAGGGCTATGAGCAGTTCCTCGACGTCAAATTCAAGGGTACCAAGCGCTTCGGCCTCGACGGCGGTGAGTCGCTGATCCCGGCGCTCGAACAGATCCTCAAGAGCGGCAGCCAGCTCGGTCTTCGCGAAGCCGTGTTCGGCATGGCCCATCGCGGCCGTTTGAACGTGCTCTCCCAGGTCATGGGCAAGCCGCATCGCGCCATCTTCCACGAGTTCAAGGGCGGCTCCTACGCGCCGGACGAAGTCGAAGGCTCGGGTGACGTGAAGTACCATCTCGGGGCCTCCTCGGACCGTGATTTCGACGGCGCCAAGGTGCACGTGTCGCTGACGGCAAACCCGTCGCACCTCGAAATCGTCAATCCCGTGGTCATGGGCAAGGCCCGCGCCAAGCAGGATATGGGCGCCACCCAATGGGACGGCGATATCATCCCGCTGTCCGAGCGCGCCAAGGTCGTGCCGCTGCTCATCCATGGTGACGCGGCTTTCGCCGGCCAGGGCGTCGTTGCCGAAATCCTCGGTCTCTCCGGTCTGCGCGGCCACCGCGTTGCCGGCACGATGCACGTCATCATCAACAACCAGATCGGTTTCACCACCAATCCGGCCTTCTCGCGCTCATCGCCCTATCCGTCCGACGTCGCCAAGATGATCGAGGCACCGATCTTCCACGTCAACGGCGACGACCCGGAAGCGGTTGTTTATGCCGCCAAGATCGCGACCGAATTCCGCATGAAGTTCCACAAGCCGGTCGTGGTCGACCTGTTCTGCTACCGCCGTTACGGCCACAATGAAGGCGATGAGCCGTCCTTCACGCAGCCGAACATGTACAAGGTCATCCGCGCCCACAAGACGGTACTGCAGATCTATTCGCAGCGGCTGATCAGCGAAGGCGTGCTGACCGAAGGCGAAGTCGAGAAGATGAAGGCCGACTGGCGCGCCCATCTCGAGCAGGAGTTCGAGGCCGGCCAGTCCTACAAGCCGAACAAGGCCGACTGGCTCGATGGCGAGTGGTCCGGCCTGCACACGGCCGACAATGCCGACGAGCAGCGCCGCGGCAAGACCGCCGTGCCGATGAAGTCGCTGAAGGAAATCGGCCGCAAGCTGTCGGAAATCCCGGCCGGCTTCCATGCGCACCGCACCATCCAGCGCTTCATGGAAAACCGCGCTAACATGGTGCAGACCGGCGAGGGCATCGATTGGGCGATGGCGGAGGCTCTGGCCTTCGGTTCTCTCGTCGTCGAAGGCCACAAGATCCGCCTGTCCGGTCAGGACTGCGAACGCGGCACCTTCTCGCAGCGCCACTCGGTTCTCTACGATCAGGAGACCGAAGAGCGCTACATTCCGCTCGCCAATCTCTCGCCGACCCAGGCCCGCTACGAAGTCATCAACTCGATGCTCTCGGAAGAGGCGGTTCTCGGCTTCGAATACGGCTACTCGCTTGCCCGTCCGAACGCGCTGACCCTCTGGGAAGCCCAGTTCGGCGACTTCGCCAATGGTGCGCAGGTCGTGTTCGACCAGTTCATCTCGTCGGGTGAACGCAAGTGGCTGCGCATGTCGGGTCTGGTCTGCCTGCTGCCGCATGGCTATGAAGGCCAGGGTCCGGAACACTCCTCGGCTCGCCTGGAACGCTATCTGCAGCTCTGCGCCGAAGACAACATGCAGGTCGCCAACGTCACAACGCCGGCGAACTACTTCCACATTCTGCGCCGTCAGCTGAAGCGCGACTTCCGCAAGCCGCTGATCCTGATGACGCCGAAGTCGCTGCTGCGCCACAAGCGCGCCGTATCGACCCTTGCGGAGATGGCCGGCGAAAGCTCCTTCCATCGCCTGCTCTGGGATGATGCGGAGCTGATCAAGGACAGCCCGATCAAGCTGCAGAAGGACAACAAGATCCGTCGCGTCGTCATCTGCTCGGGCAAGGTCTATTACGATCTGCTGGAAGAGCGTGAGAAGCGCGGCATCGACGATATCTACCTGCTGCGCATCGAACAGCTCTATCCGTTCCCGGCCAAGGCGCTCATCAACGAGCTCAGCCGCTTCCGCAATGCGGAAATGGTCTGGTGCCAGGAAGAGCCGAAGAACATGGGCGCATGGTCCTTCATCGATCCGTATCTGGAATGGGTGCTTGCCCATATCGATGCGAAGTACCAGCGCGTTCGCTACACCGGCCGTCCGGCCGCCGCCTCTCCGGCGACGGGCCTGATGTCCAAGCATCTGTCGCAGCTTGCGGCGTTCCTTGAGGACGCGCTTGGCGGTTGAGGGGTTGCGCGATGGCCTATTTTCATCTGAAACTTGTGCCGCCGCGCCCCAGCTTCCCGCATGACGCCACGGAGGAGGAGATGGCCGCCATGCAGCAACACGCCGCCTATTGGCGAGAACATGCGAATGCCGGGACGGCAATTGTCGTCGGCCCGGTCTTCGCGGCCGATGGTGCTTTCGGCGTGGCTGTCGTCGACGTCGAGAATGCCGATGCGGCCAAGTCGCTTGGCGATGCCGATCCCGTCCTACTCGCCGGGCTCGGTTTCCGTATCGAAATCTCGCCGATGCCCTCACTCATTCTCCGGTCCTCTGTCGCCGGAATTCCATCCAACTCATAAAGACGAAAAATCAGGATTTGAACAATGGCCACTGAAATCCGCGTTCCTACCCTCGGCGAATCCGTCAGCGAAGCGACCGTCGGTACCTGGTTCAAGAAGGTCGGCGATGCCATCAAGGCCGATGAGCCGCTTCTCGAACTTGAAACCGACAAGGTGACGATCGAAGTTCCGGCGCCTGCTGCCGGCACGCTTTCCGAAATCGTTGCCCAGGCCGGCGAAACCGTGGGTCTCGGTGCGCTGCTCGGCCAGATCTCCGCCGGCAACGGCGCTGCTGCCGCTCCGGCACAGGCTGCCGCTGCTGCTGCTCCGGCACCCGCCGCCGCTGCACCGGTTGCCGCTCCCGCCGTTTCCGCTCCGGCTTCCTCCATGCCGCCGGCGCCTGCTGCCGGCAAGCTGCTTGCCGAACACAACCTTTCCGCCGATCAGGTCGAAGGCAGCGGCAAGCGCGGCCAGGTCCTGAAGGGTGACGTGATCGCTGCCGTTGCCAAGGCTGCATCGGCTCCCGCCGCCGCACCGGCAGCACCTGTTGCCGCCCGCGCGCCGACCGCTGTCGAGGACGTCAACCGCGAAGAGCGCGTGAAGATGACGCGCCTGCGTCAGACGATCGCCAAGCGCCTCAAGGATGCGCAGAATACCGCTGCCATGCTTACCACCTACAACGAGGTGGACATGAAGGCCGTCATGGACCTGCGCAACAAGTACAAGGACATCTTCGAGAAGAAGCATGGCGTGAAGCTCGGCTTCATGGGCTTCTTCACCAAGGCCGTCACGCATGCGCTGAAGGAACTGCCTGCTGTCAACGCCGAGATCGACGGCACCGACATCATCTACAAGAACTACTGCCACGTCGGCATGGCCGTCGGCACCGACAAGGGTCTTGTCGTTCCCGTCATCCGCGATGCAGATCAGATGTCGATCGCGGAAGTCGAGAAGGAGCTTGGCCGTCTGGCGAAGGCCGCTCGCGATGGTACGCTGGCGATGGCCGACATGCAGGGCGGCACCTTCACCATTACCAATGGCGGCGTCTATGGTTCGCTGATGTCATCGCCGATCCTCAATGCGCCGCAGTCGGGCATTCTCGGCATGCACAAGATCCAGGAGCGTCCGGTCGCCATCGGCGGCCAGGTCGTCATCCGTCCGATGATGTATCTGGCGCTCTCCTACGATCACCGCATCGTCGACGGCAAGGAAGCGGTTACCTTCCTCGTACGCGTCAAGGAAAGCCTGGAAGATCCGGAACGTCTCGTTCTCGATCTCTAAGGGGAGCGTTGGATCATGTCGACATGGCCCATGCGGACGCTGCGCGGATTGCTATGCGCCGTCGCCGCATGGGTGCCATCCTCCGCCGGCGCGGCGGAGTTCGACATTTCCAAGCTCAGCAGCAATCTCGATCTGGCGTCGCTTGGCGACGCCGATCTTGCCGCCCGCTCGATCAACATACTGCGCATCGGCAAGGTGGAACTGACCTCCGGGCGCATCGTCGCCAGCGACCCGCTCGTCGGGCCTGACCGAGCGGCATTTACCCGCACTGTTTCTCCCGGCGATTATCCCGTTACCTTGTATCAAGCCTTCGGCCGTATCGCTGCCGCCAGCATGCGTTTTGCCGAGGGCAAGCCGGTGCGCTGGGAATTGGCGGTGGTCCCCGGTCAGGATATCAATTCGCTGAAGAATGATGAGTTCTTCGGTTATCCCGTCGATGCCGGCTTCGGTTGCTACATGGATGCCGAGACTTATGCGCTGATCCAGGAGCGCGAAAAGCAGGTCCAGGAAGAGAAGGCGTCCTCGGATATCAACTACTATGATGACGTTCTGGCGTCCGAGCTGCAGCCGAATAACGACGACTATGCCCTGCATCGGCCCGTATCGGGCAAACGCGGGAATGTCGCCGTTTTTTCGAGCGGCTGGGGTGATGGCTTCTATCCGGTGTTCTGGGGGCTGGATGCCGCTGGCAGGCCGCTGGTTCTGTTCACCGATTTCGGCGTCATGGAAAATGCCGACGGCCGGCGCGAGCCGGGAGGGCAATGATGATGCCGATCGCAACCACGATGAACCGACTGGCCTCGATGCCTTGGATAATGCTGGCCTGCGCGGTCAATCCCGTGCCTGCCTATGCGGAAGAATGCGTGCAGGAAAAGGCTGTCTATGTCGATATGGACAATGCCTATGAGCTGCGCTTCGAGCCCATGGGCTCGGAATCATCCGTCAGCAACAGATTCAAGCTCGCAGTGCGCAACACCAATATCGTGGCCGATGGGATCGTGATGCGCACAGACGACCATCTGCGCGCCGATGGGCGGATCATGTTCGAATGTCCTGAAGGGGATGTAACGGGAGCCGACCTCAGGGCCTGCACCGTGTGGCAGGGCATGGTCTATGCCTCGGATCTGAAAGGCCATATCCGCGCATTGCCGGGAGAAGGCGAGAGCGCGGCGGATCGGCTGTTCCTGCCGGCGCTCGGCCCCTCGATCCAGAAGTCGTCCCTCTGGGGCAAGGGTAAGGCAACTATCGCGCCGTGGGATGTCCTTAGTCTGAAAGGATGCAATCAATGACCGACGATGCACCTGTTCTTCTCGTGACCGGCGGCAGCCGCGGCATCGGTGCCGCGGTTTGTCTGGCAGCCGCTCAGCATGGCTGGGCCGTTGCGGTCAATTATGCATCCAACAAGGATGCGGCCGAGGCTGTGGTGGGGACGATCGTTGACGCCGGCGGCCAGGCGACCGCAGTTGCCGGCGATGTCGGCAAGCCCGAGGATATCAAAGCCATCTTCGCCAAGGTCGACGCGCATTTCGGCCGCATCGACGGGCTCGTCAACAATGCCGGCATCGTCGATGTCATCCAGCGCCTGGATGAAATGACGCCGGAGCGGATCGACCGCATGTTTCGCATCAATGTCACCGGTTCGATGCTGGCGGCGGCCGAAGCCGTGCGCCGCATGTCGACCCGGCATGGCGGCAAGGGCGGAGTGATCGTCAACGTCTCCTCCATGGCGGCGACGCTTGGCGGTGGCGGGCAATATGTCGACTATGCCGCTTCCAAGGGCGCGATCGATACGTTCACTGTCGGGCTTGCACGCGAGGTGGCGGCGGAAGGCATTCGGGTGAATGCGGTGCGGCCCGGCATCATCGATACCGATATCCACGCGGCCGCCGGACTGCCGGATCGGGCGCGCGATATCGCGCCGCAATTGCCGATGAAGCGCTCGGGAACGGCTGATGAGGTCGCGGATGCCATCCTCTACCTGCTGAGCCCGCATGCATCCTATATAACCGGTGCCGTGCTCGACGTGAGCGGCGGTCGCTGATCGGAAAGGGACGATAGATGCCATATATTCTCGAATTCCTCGGCCTGATGGCGGTGTTCTCGATCTTCATCGTTATTCCGGGCGCCGATTTTGCCGTGATCCTGCGCCAGAGCATCGTGCATGGCCGCCGCGCGGCCATGATGACGGGCCTTGGCATGGGCTTCTCGCTGCTCTTCCACATCAGCTACACCATTCTCGGCCTGGGCCTGATCGTGTCGCAGTCGCTAATGCTGTTCAGCCTGATCAAATGGGCAGGCGTGGCCTATCTCGTCTATCTCGGCTTCAAGTCCTTCCGCCAATCCGGCTTTCAGGTGAAGGATGTCGAGATCACCGAGGAAGATTGCAAGCCGGTTTCCGTCTGGCGCTGCCTGGCCACGGGCTTCATCACCAATGCGTTGAACCCGAAGCCGGTGCTGTTCTTCCTGTCGCTGTTTTCGACGCTCGTCCATCACGATACGCCGGCGCTCATCCAGTTCAGCTACGGCATCGGCATGGCGGCAGCGCTCGTTGCCTGGTTTGCCGGCGTTTCCACCTTCTTCACCGTCAAGCCGGTGCGCGATCGTTTCATCGCCTCAGGCAAATGGTTCAACCGCATCACCGGAGCGGCGCTTGTCGGCTTCGGCATCCGCCTCGCCTTGGCACGGGCGACTGACTAACAAAGATACAAACAAGGAAATTAAAACATGTCCTACGATGTGATCATTATCGGAACCGGCCCCGGCGGCTATGTCTGCGCAGTCAAGGCAGCGCAGCTCGGCCTGAAGGTCGCGGTCGTCGAAAAGCGCGCGACCTATGGCGGCACCTGCCTCAATGTCGGCTGCATCCCGTCCAAGGCGCTGCTGCACGCTTCCGAAGTGTTCCATCATGCCGGCCATGGCATGGATACCCTCGGCGTCGAAGTCGCCGCTCCGAAGCTCAATCTTGAAAAGATGCTGGCGCACAAGGATGCAACGGTTAAGTCGAACGTCGACGGCGTCGCCTTCCTCTTCAAGAAGAACAAGATCGATGCCTTCCAGGGCACCGGCAAGATCGTTTCGGCCGGCAAGGTTTCCGTCACGGCCGAAGACGGCAAGGTGACCGAGATCGAAGGCAAGAATATCGTCATCGCCACCGGCTCCGACGTTGCCGGCATTCCGGGCGTTCCGCTTGAGATCGACGAGAAGGTCATCATCTCCTCGACCGGTGGCATCGCGCTCGACAAGGTGCCGGGCAAGATGATCGTGGTCGGCGGCGGCGTCATCGGCCTCGAGCTCGGCTCGGTCTGGTCGCGCCTCGGCGCCAAGGTCACCGTCGTCGAATATCTCGACACCATCCTCGGCGGCATGGACGGCGAAGTCTCCAAGCAGTTCCAGCGCATGCTTGCCAAGCAGGGTCTTGAGTTCCATCTCGGCGCCAAGGTCGTCGGCGTGGAAAAAACCGGCAATGGCGCGAAGGTCACCTTCGAGCCGGTCAAGGGCGGCGACAAGGTCGTGCTCGATGCCGATGTCGTTCTCGTCGCCACCGGCCGCAAGCCCTACACGGCAGGCCTCGGCCTCGAAGAAGCAGGCGTGGCGCTCGATAATCGCGGCCGCGTCGAGATCGACGGTCACTTCAAGACCAACGTCGCCGGCATCTATGCTATCGGCGACGTCGTAAAGGGTCCGATGCTCGCCCACAAGGCGGAAGATGAGGGCGTGGCGCTTGCGGAAATCCTCGCTGGCCAGGCCGGCCATGTGAACTACGACGTCATCCCGAGCGTCGTCTATACGCAGCCGGAAGTCGCCTCCGTCGGCAAGACCGAGGAAGAGCTGAAGGCTGCAGGCATCGCCTACAAGGTCGGCAAGTTCCCGTTCTCCGCCAACGGCCGCGCCCGCGCCATGCTGGCGACGGACGGTTTCGTCAAGATCCTCGCCGACAAGGAAACCGATCGCGTGCTCGGCGGCCATATCGTCGGCTTCGGCGCCGGCGAGATGATCCACGAGATCGCCGTGCTGATGGAATTCGGCGGCTCGTCGGAGGATCTCGGCCGCACCTGCCACGCGCATCCCACAATGTCGGAAGCTGTCAAGGAAGCCGCGCTCGCGACCTTCTTCAAGCCGATCCATATGTAAGATTGGACCGTCCCGGCGTGACAAGCGCCGGGATTGCAATGCTTGCCTGATGATGCGATGTACGGGCTCCCGTGCATCGCATCATCCAAACGTTCTCACCAACAAAGCAAGCATGTCACGTCAAAACCCAGCCGGCCGCCTATCCCTGAAACTTTTCGTTGCGACAGCGCTCGCACTCCTCGTTACCGTTGCGGCTCCCGCCTATGCGGAAACGCCTGTCGCCAGCTGGCCTCAGGCGGCAAGCGATCTGCCGGCGGAGCAGGGGATTCGCTTTGGGACTTTGCCGAACGGCATGCGCTATGCCGTCATGCACAATGCGACACCCGCCGGCCAGGTGGCGATCCGCTTCCGCATCGGTGCCGGCTCGTTGCAGGAGCGCGACGACCAGCAGGGTCTGGCGCACTTCCTCGAGCATATGGCCTTCAAGGGCTCGACCCATGTGCCGGAAGGCGAAATGGTGCGCACCCTTCAGCGTCTCGGTCTTGCCTTCGGCGCGGATACCAATGCGTCGACGAGCTATGGCGAAACTGTTTATGCGCTGGATCTGCCGGAAGCCAATCCGGAGACGGTTTCGACCGGCCTGATGCTGATGCGCGAGACGGCGAGCGAACTGACGCTCGATGCCGGCGCCTTCGACCGCGAGCGCGGCGTCATCCTTTCGGAAGAGAAGCTGCGCGACACGCCGCAATACCGTGGCGGGACCGGTTTGCTTGCGCAGCTGCTGCCAGGGCAGCGTGTGCCGCAGCGTCCGCCCATCGGCAAGACCGATATTATCAGCAACGCTCCGGTCGATCTGCTGCGGGATTTCTACCGCAGCTATTATCGCCCCGATCGCGCCACCCTAATTGTCGTCGGCGATATCGATGCGGCCGCCATCGAAGCCGATATCCGTAACCGCTTCGGCAATTGGGTCCCCGCCGCACCTGCACCCGCAGACCCTGATCTCGGCACTCTCCAAAGCCATGGAGAGCGCGTCGGGACGGTCATCGTGCCGGGTGGCGCGACCCGCGTGCAGCTTGCCTGGACACGGGCCTACGACGCATCGCCGGATACGGCTGCCAAGCGCCGCTCGCAGCTGGTGGAGGATATCGGCCTCGCCGTTCTCAACCGGCGCCTGTCAGTTTTGGCACAGCAGCCCAATCCGCCCTTCGTCAGCGCGCAGGCCGGTGCGCAGGATCTGCTGAAATCGGCCCATGTGGCGATGGTTTCCGCCGATAGCGATCCCGCGAAGTGGCAGGCTGCCCTGGCCGCTATCGATCAGGAGCAGCGCCGCATTGCGCAGTTCGGTGCCAACCAGAGCGAGATCGACAGGGAAATCGCCGAATATCGCTCCACCCTCCAGGCAGTCGCGAGCGGTGCCGCGACGCGCACGAGCCCGGATATTGCCGGTTCGCTCAACTGGAGCGTCGGTGAAAACATGGTTTTCACCTCGCCTGCGGACGATCTGGCGCTGTTTGATGCCGCGATGAAAGACCTGCGGGCGGAAGAGGTCAACCAGGTTCTTCAGCGCGTCTTTACCGGCAATGGTCCGCAGCTGGTGCTGCAAATCCCGCAAATGCTCGAGGGCGGCGATGCCGCTGTGGAGAAAGCCTATGCCGAATCTCGCGCCGTGGCGGTAAAGGCGCCGGAACAGACGGCTTCGGTCGCATGGCCCTACACCGATTTCGGCAAGCCCGGCGATATCGTCGAACGCCGTACGGTCGATGATCTCGGCGTTACGATGGTGCGTTTCGCCAATGGCGTCCGCCTGACCGTTAAGCCGACGAAATATCGCGCTGACGAGGTTTTGGTGCGGGCTGAGGTCGGCCGTGGCCGGTTGGACCTGCCGAACGACCGCCCGCTGCCGATTTGGGCGGCGCCGGCTCTGCCGCTATCCGGCCTGAAAGCCATTGGCTATGACGACATGCAGAAGGCTTTTGCCGCGAAGGTCGTGAGCATTGATTTCGCCATTCAGGATGCCGCTTTCAAATTCGAAGGTACGACGCAGCCGCGCGATCTGCAAACGCAATTGCAGCTGCTGACGGCTTACGTCTCCGATGCGGCCTATCGTCCGGATGTTTTCAAGCGAGTCCAGCAAGCCTATCTGAACATGCTTCCCCAGCTTCAGGCGACGCCAGGCAGCGTGGTCGGCCGCGACCTTTCGGGCCTCCTGCATTCTGGCGATCCGCGCTGGGCATTTCCGGACCGGACGCAGTTGATGGATGCGAAGCCGGAAGATTTCGAGGGCCTCCTGCAGCCCGCTCTTTCGAAGGGGCCGATCGAGGTCATCATCGCCGGCGATGTCGAGGCCGACGACGTCATTCGCTTGACCGCGCAGACCTTCGGCGCCTTGCCGGTTCGCGGCGACGAAGGGAAACAGAGCGACGGTTCCGGCGTGCATTTTCCGGCACCGACGACCGATCCGGTCGTGCGCCTTCACGATGGGCGCAGCGACAGCGCCGGTGCAGCCGTCGCCATGCCGATCGGCGATTTCCTTTCGGATCTGCCGCGTGCTGCCGCTGCCAATGTCGCCGGGGCGATCCTGCAGAACCGCCTAATCGACCAGTTCCGTATCGCCGAGGGCGCCACCTACAGCCCTCAGGGCGAGGTCGATCTGTCGAGGTCGATCCCCGGCTATGGTTTTGCCTATCTCTATGTCGAAACCACACCCGCCAAGGTGGATCACTTCTTTGAGCTGGTGAATAAGATCGCCGCCGATCTCGGTCAGGGAGATGTTTCGCCCGATGAGCTGACGCGGGCCAAGGTTCCGATCATCGAAGCGGTGAAGCGCTCGCAACAGACCAACGGCTATTGGGTTCAGAATCTTCGCGATGCTCAGAGAGATCCTCGGCGTCTCGACCGTATTCGCAAGAGTATCAGCGGCTACGAAGCCGTGACCGCCGAGGATGTCCGCGCCATCGCAACAACCTATCTGAAGCCTGATGCCTCCTGGCGGCTGAAGATATTGCCGGCGGATGGATCGGCCGTGCGTTAGGCCATTATCTGCCGGCCAAATTGCCGCAGCCGGCTTTTGTTGGTCGGGTAGCATTGCAATGTGTGGTAGTCTGCAGCCGTCGAATAAAGGCGGATGAAATCATGTCTGCAAGGCCTTTGATGGTGAAGCCCCTAATGCCGCATCCAGCGCTGCCGGATGCCGATTGGGCTGACTGCTACGAACTGAGTATCCCGAACTCGGATCTGACGGCCATTGCCGCCGCCCGAGCGATGCTCAGCCGCTTTCCGCTTTGGGCGCGGCTGCTGATACGAGTGCGCGATGCGATAACCAGTTTGTTCGGCTTGAAATCCAGCAGCGACCTTCGGGCACAGGAGCTGGAAAAGATCGGCTTCTTTCCCGTCGTCAGCAAGTCCGACAATCAGGTCGTGCTCGGGTTCGACGATCGGCATCTCGATTTTCGGGTCGTTATCGACGTGCGTGATGACGACCAGGGGTGTCGGCTAGTCGATGCCACGACGCTCGTCCGGCGGAACATATTGCTGGGTCGGATCTATCTCGCCATCATCACGCCATTCCACCGGCTGATCGTCGCGACGATGCTTGCCGATCTTGGCAAGCGGTTGCGAGCGGTCAGTTTACCGCCGTGACAGTAAAGCCCTGCTTGCGTAGCAGCGACACGAGACCCTGATCGCCGACGAGGTGAAGCGCACCAACGGCGATGAAGGCATTGCCTTTGTCGAGAACCGGCGCGGCGCGCTCGGCCATGACCTTGTTGCGGTCGAGGATGATGCGCTGTTCGAAGGCGGCGGTATCGGCATCGGTGATCTTCTGGTCCGGTTCGATCACTTTCAGCATCGGGATCATCGCGCCGATATTGCCGGCGAGATAGAGGCCTGTCATCGTTTCATTGACGTCGTTGATCTTGTCGCCCAGTTCGAGCGTCTGCATCAGCGATTTCAGATGAAGCGCGATCGGCAGATCGCTCATGGCTTTGGCCTGCTCTGCCAGCGTTTCGAGGCCAACGACCTTCTTGCCCTCGGCCGCGGCATCGCCCGCCAGCTTCTGGTCGAGGAATTTCGCACCGGCCGTCTTGCGGCGAACCTCGCAGCCCGTCATCTCGAAGGAGCTCGAGATCAGCCAGGGCTGCATGCGGGAAACCGCGGCGAGCGCAATGCCGCGCGCTTTCAGGCCCGCTTCCAGCCGGGCACTGTCTTCGGGCGACAGATGCTGGCTGATGGTCGAGCCGTCGGTGAGCATGGTGAGTGAAGGATTGGCGAAGAGGGCAGCGGCGGCCTTCTTGTCGTCGAGAATTTCATCCGATTCGACAACGATTGTATCGGCTGATGCAACGGCGTCTGCAGCGCCCCTCGGCATGGTGAGCACGCGCGAATCCGAAACATGCATGGAGCCCAGCAGCCAGGACGGCTTCAGGCCGGGCTTTTCGATCTTCCAGAAGATGCCCTTGCCGTTTTCCACCTTGTCGCCGGCGGCGATGATGGAGGCGTATTTCGCCGGATCGTTCTTTTGAAGTTCGGCCATCAGATCCTTGCCGCCGCAGCTGTCCGACACAGCGCCTTCTGCATGAGCCGGCTGCAGCGTCAGTATAGTCGCGACCAACAGCACCGCAAGCATCAGCGGAAAGGCGGTTGCAAGCCAGAGAAGCATATCGCCAAGCGTCGGCTTCATCGACCGCATCGTCTTGGACCCGAGGGTAGAAATCATCAGAATCTTCCATTCGCAGAGAGCATGACCGCTAATGCCGGAAAGCGGCTTTCGGAGGGCATGCCGGGACATGGTTCTGCTTTACGCGAGGGAGGCGGAAATTCCCTTAACGCGAGAGGTTAATCTTTTCTTATGCGCGTGGACGGCCTTACGCGCGGGGATGGGCGCGGTCGTAGACCTCGAGCAGGCGCGAGGAGTCGACACCGGTATAGACCTGCGTCGTCGAGAGGCTGGCGTGGCCGAGCAGTTCCTGGATGGTTCTGAGATCGCCGCCGCCAGCCAGGAGGTGAGTGGCAAAGGAATGGCGAAGCGCGTGCGGTGTTGCCGTGTCCGGCAGCCCGAAGGCGCCGCGCAGTTTCTGCATGCCGTGCTGGATGATGCCCGGCTGCAGCTTGCCGCCACGCGCGCCACGAAAGAGGGCGCCATCAGTTTCGAGATGATAAGGGCAGAGCTTGCGATATTGATCGATCGCTTCGATAACAATCGGAAGCAACGGCACCAGTCGCGTCTTGTTGCCCTTGCCGGTGATGCGCAGCGATGTCGCTCCTGATGGAAAGTCCTGCGGTTTCAGATCCAGCGCTTCGGAAATGCGCAGACCGCAGCCATAGAGCAGGGTCAGCACGGCGGCATCGCGCGCAGCGATCCATGGTTCTTCGTGCAGCTGCGCCTCGTCACTGACGACGGTGATCGCCTGCTTGTCGGAAAGGGGCTTCGGCAGCGATTTCGGCTGTTTCGGCGAGCGGACCGCAGCGGCACCCGCGGCATTCACAAGGCCCTTCTTCTCAAGATAGCGCAACAGCGAGCGAAGCCCGGCAAGATTGCGGCCGAGCGAACGTGCGCCCGCGCCGTCCTTGCGGCGGGCGGCAAGGAATGCACGAAAGTCGGCGGGACGGAGCGCATGAATATCCTCGATCGTTGCCGGACCGCCGAGATGGCCGGTGAGGAAGGTCAAGAATTGCCGCGTATCTCGTTCATAGGCATTCAGCGTGTGGGCGGCGAGCCGCCGCTCCTGACCAAGCGCATCTAGCCAGCGGTTGCGTTCCGCCATCAACCTGGAGTCGGCGATGATCAATAATTCGTTCAGTGGAAAACCCCTTGAAATTCGGATTCCTTCTGCCACTTTGAAGGAAGGAAGGTTATGGAATCGCTAATTTTCCCGCTGCTTCCGGCGCGTTTTCCCTTCGTGCTGCGGGGAGTAGCTGGACTTCAATGAAACTGCATATGGGTCGATTCCGGATCTCGGATGGTTCGCCTTCCATATGCGAGGCGCTTGTCATGCTTCGATCATATTCGATTGCGATAGAATATCTCCCAACCATTCAGGACACTTCATGGCGCGCCGCGGCTCGATAACTGCACTGGGACAACTTGCAGAAGCGATCGCTTTGGTGTCTCAGGGCCAGCCCGGACATATTGTCGATACTCTCATCGCCGAGCGCGGGCAAAAGATCGTGCGTAATCCGCTCTGGCCGCTCATGCGCCCATTTCTCTACACGCTGCTGCGCTACAACAAGGCAATCGAGTTCGCCGACGATGTCGCCAAGCTCTCCGGCTTTCAATGCTTCGAATATATGAGCGATCTGCTGCGGCTCGATATCGGCGTCACCCATCCCGATCGTATCCCGGCTAAGGGCGGCTTCATTCTCGTCAGCAATCATCCCACAGGCATTGCAGATGGCGTTGCTGTCTTCGATCTTCTGAAGTCGCGCCGGCCCGATATGATGATCTTTGCCAACCGCGATGCGGTACGCGTCAACCCGCGCTTTGCCGAGATGATCATCCCTGTGGAGTGGCGCGAGGAATATAAGAGCAAGCCAAAGACGCGCGAGACGCTGCAGCTGACCAACCGCGCCGTGGCGGAGGGCAAGGTGACCGTGCTCTTCCCGTCCGGCCGCATCGCCTACTGGGCGAACGGCAGGCTGAACGAACGCCCGTGGAAGACCTCGGCCGTGGGCTTGGCACGTAAATACAATCTGCCGATCCTGCCGGTGCATCTGACGGCGCGCAATTCCGGCCTGTTCTACTGGTTCGCCAAATGGTCGACCGAGCTGCGCGACATGACCGTGTTCCACGAGCTGCTCAACAAGCGCGGCGACCGGTTCGATTTCCTCGTCGGCAATCTCATTCCCGTCGAACATCTGGACGGCGACGTCAACGAGGTGACGAAGGCGCTGGAGAGGCACACCGTCTTCGATCTTGCGGCGGATGGAAACGCAACCTTCTCGCCGCTCGTCCCTCCGAACCAGGACGAGCCTCTGGTTTCGCATTCTCTTTAATATCGGAATCGGCTAAACCCTCCGCATGCAGCTTCGCTCCATGTTTGCCCGCAATTATCGCTCCCTGCGCTCGATCCGCATGGATCTTTCCGATGTCAATCTGTTCATCGGTGAGAACGGTGTCGGCAAGTCCAATCTCTATCGCTCCCTGCAGCTGGTGCAGGCTGCTGTTCGTGGGCGGCTGGCGCACGAGATATCGAGCGAAGGCGGCATGTTCTCGGCCATGTGGTCGGGCAAGCGGCGTTCGCATGAGTCCGCCCGTATCCGCTTCGATGTCGAACTGCTCGACATAGAGCGGGCGGCGACCTTTCGCTACTGGATCGAAGCGGGCATGCGGCCGCCCGTGGCATCCGCCGGATTTCCATTGGAGCCGCAGGTCAAGGCCGAGGAACTTTCCGTCGAGACGGGGCGGCGGCCGGTGACGATGATGAAGCGCGAGGGGCCAGGCATTTCCGTGCGCGGCGAGAGCGGCCGCATGCAGGCGCATCCGGAGAACGCCCTGACCTCCGAAACCGCGGTCGCATTACTCGGTGATGCCGGTCATTTTCCGGAGGTCGGCACGTTCCGGCGCGCCGTCGACGCCTGGCGATTCTACCACGGCTTCCGCACCGATCGCGGCTCGCCGCTGCGTGCGCCTTGCCTTGCCGTGACGTCTCCCATGCTGGACGAGGATGGCGCCAATATCGCCGCCGTTTTCGCAACCCTCGTCCATACGCGCGAAGACACCGTGGAGCTGGACCGGGTTCTAGCCGCAGCGCTCGGAGGGGCGCGGCTTGTTGTGCCCGAACCGCAGGAAATGGCGGATTTCGGCCTGATGCTGCCCGAGTTTCCCAACCGCATCTTCCAGCCGCGCGAACTTTCCGATGGCCAGATCCGCTTCCTCGGTCTTGCAGCAGCCCTGATGTCCTATCGCCTACCGCCGCTGATCGCGCTCAACGAGCCGGAGGCGAGCCTGCACCCCGACATGCTGGTGCCGCTTGCCGACATGATCGCCGCGGCCGCAAAGACGAGCCAGATCTGGATCGTCACTCATTCAGAACGTCTGGCCGAGGTCGTTCGCGAGCGCTGTGGAGCGAAGCCGCGCCAGGTGATCCGTGAGGACGGCTCCACCTGGATCGACGGCATGCGGCTGACTGGCGAGATCGATGATGAAGATGAGTAGCGGCAATCCGGGTTTTCTTTTGCGTCCGTCCGGGGCATGGTCTGGCGCAATGAGCAAAGATTCTTCCGATCTGTTCGGTGCGCTTTTCGAGGCGGCGCCTGCAAAGCCTGTGATGAGCCGTACTGTGCCCGTTCTCGTGCCGATGCCGGCGCCGCGGGCCTATTCCTATGCGGTGCCCGAGGGCATGGCGGTCGAGCCTGGTTCTGTCGTGCAGGTGCCTCTCGGGCCGCGGCAGGTGATCGGCGTGGTCTGGGATGGCGAGGATGATGGTGGTGTCGATCCGAAGAAGCTTCGGCCTATCAGCCATGTGTTCGATTGCCCGCCGCTCGGCAAGCATATGCGCGATTTCATCGATTGGGTTGCCGCTTATACGCTGTCGCCGCCGGGGTTGGTGGCGCGCATGGCGCTGAGAGCGCCGGCCGCCTTCGATCCCGAACCGATGGTCGAGGGACTGCGATTCATCGGCGGGCAGCCGGAACGGATGACGCCGGCGCGCGCCAAGGTAATGGAGATTGCCGCCGACGGGCTTTCGTGGACGCGGCTCGGCTTGGCGCATGCGGCCGGTGTCTCCACCAGTGTCGTCGACGGGTTGATTTCGCAGGGCATTTTCGAGACCATCTTCCTGCCGCCGCCGCCCGTCGTCGCCAAGCCCGATCCGGAATTCACCGCGTCACGGTTGCAAGGGCCGCAGAAGGATGCGGCCGATGAGATCCTGGCCGATGTACGCAAGGGTGAGTTCGCGGTTTCCCTGATCGATGGCGTTACCGGTTCCGGCAAGACGGAGGTCTATTTCGAGGCCATCGCCGAAACGCTGAGACGTGGCAAGCAGGTGCTGATCCTGCTGCCGGAAATCGCGTTGACGGCAAGTTTTCTGGAGCGCTTTCAGGATCGCTTCGGCGCCAAGCCGGCTGAATGGCATTCCGATCTTGCGCCGAAGATGCGAGAAAAGGTCTGGCGCCAAGCCGTTACCGGCGAAGTCAGGGTCGTGGCCGGGGCGCGTTCAGCGCTGTTCCTGCCTTTCGAGGATCTAGGGCTCATCATCGTCGATGAAGAACATGACCCGGCCTACAAGCAGGAGGATCGCGTCTATTATAATGCGCGAGATATGGCCGTAGTGCGCGCCCGCATCGGTGATTTCCCGGTCGTGCTGGTATCGGCGACGCCTTCGGTCGAGAGCCAGGTCAATGGCCAGAGCGGGCGCTACACGACGATCCACCTGCCGACGCGCTTTGGCGATGCGGCTCTTCCCGACCTGCATCTGATCGACATGCGCCGGCATGCGCCGGAACGCGGCGGCTTCCTTTCGCCCGTGATGATCCGCGCGATCGGCAAGACGGTTGCCAAGGGCGAGCAGGCGCTCCTGTTCCTCAACAGGCGCGGCTATGCGCCGCTGACGCTCTGCCGCGTCTGCGGCCATCGCTTCCAGTGCCCGCAATGTTCGAGCTGGCTGGTGGAGCATCGCTTCCGCAATCAGATCCAGTGCCATCAATGCGGCTATGCCGAGCGCACGCCGGAGGCCTGCCCCGAATGCGGCACGCTCGACCACCTCGTTGCCTGCGGCCCGGGCGTCGAGCGCATTGCCGAAGAGGTGGAGCGGCATTTCCCCGAGGCGCGGACGATCGTGCTCTCTTCCGACATCATGGGCGGCGTCAAGCGGCTGCGGCTGGAGCTCGACGCCATCGCCAAGGGCGAGGCCGATATCGTCATCGGCACGCAGCTCGTCGCCAAGGGGCACAATTTTCCGCTGATGACGCTGGTCGGCATCGTCGATGCCGATCTCGGCCTGGCGAATGGCGATCCGCGCGCTGCCGAGCGGACGTTCCAGCTCCTGTCGCAGGTGACGGGACGCGCCGGGCGAACCGGTCTCAAGAGCCATGGTCTGCTGCAGACCTACCAGCCGCAGCATCCCGTCATGCAGGCGATCGTATCCGGCGATGCCACCGCCTTTTACGAGCGCGAAATTTCGGAGCGGGAGAGGGCCATCTTGCCACCCTTCGGCCGGCTTGCCTCGATCATCGTTTCGGCCGACAGTAGGCAGGATGCCGAGACCCATGCGCGCGGCATGCGCAATGCGGCGCCGCAGGTTTCGGGCATTTCGGTGTTGGGTCCTGCCGAAGCGCCGATCGCGCTGGTACGTGGCCGCCATCGCTTCCGGCTGCTGGTGCATGGCAGGCGCAATTCCGACATGCAGGGCTTTCTGCGTGCGATGCTGGCGCAATCACCGAAAGAGCGCGGCTCCGTGCAAGTGCAGCTCGATATCGATCCGCAAAGCTTCTTATGAAGTTACCAATTCGGTTCGATTTTATCGTCTGGCGACTTCGACGCTGTGTGTTCCAACTCATGGGACAGCTTTCGCAGGCCCTTCGGGATAGCGCCGAGTACGGGGTCGTCAAATCGAAGGTGCGGCAGATAACGGCCTATCATGTTTGCGACCGCATGAGCCTGCGCTTCATCGCGGAGTTTCTTCAAGGGGTCGCGATCTTCCCGGCGTGAAAGCCAAAGCTTGTGCAAGGCAAAACTTCTAGGATCGGGGCAGGTATATTGGACGGGGTAGCCGCGTTCATCAAGGACAATAGCTGCCACCTTAGGGCTATTAACTAACCATTGCAGGCCCTCTATCTCGACGGCGGCCAGATCATCCTCATTCTGACCAATACTGGCGGGCCTTGAATTGCTGATGGGATGCGATGGCATGGGGCCGATCAAGTCGACAAGATATCCATCCTTATTTGCGGCGCGGAAACTCCGCTTACCAAGTGAATGAAACGATTTGTCGGCAGTGCGTAGGATACCCATCAACCCTTCCGCGCCGATATTCCTTCGCAAAAGATTGAGGTTTGTTCGCGCGTCGAAAAGCAGATCGATGTCGCCGGTTGCGAGAAGGCCACTGTCGATCCTGATGCCGCCAAGTCTCTCATAGAGAAAAAGCGCATTCGTGCCGACAATATCCAGAGCGCTACCGATAAGATCGGCCCTATTGAGCGCCCGCAGAATACGCGCGGTTGTTAATGGCATTCTGCCAAGTCGCATAGCCCGATTGATGGCCGCCATTTCGTCGAGCTTGGTCGATAATGTGGCCAGGCGCTGTCGACGTTCGTTTCTGCCCTCATGAAATTGGTGGTAAGTTTGCTCAGTGTCGAAAGAGCGCGGGCCAAGTGATTTCCATGCAGTCTTTGCCTTGCGATAAAGGTAGTCGCGTCCGGAAACCGTTTTCCATGCCATGGCGCCTGCAAATCGATGAGACAGCTCGGCATTTACGGCGAGCCAGGTTTCGAATACCTGCTCCGTATCGATGGTCTGCCTTATTTGATCGCTCTTTAATTCACTGAAATGAAACAATTTATCCCTTTCAGAAAATTTTTCCCTTGAAAAGGGATAAGCTCATTTCCAGCAAAGAAATTGACAACGATGCCGGATTATCCCTTTTCAGCCAAAAATAATCTAAAATAGGGATAATGTAAATATTTTCATATAATTGCGATATTTATACATGTTCATCCCGCGCATTTCGTACCGTATTCCCTCTCACCGCGCTTCATGTCATATGTCGATTTCTCCTTGTGATTGATTTGATTTGACTGACTTGAGGAAAACCGATGGAGCTTTATTTTCCGACAGAATTCGGCGAGCGGCTTGCCTATTGTTCGGCTGCCGTCACGGCACTGATCGGCCTTTTCCTGATGTTCGCACCAGGCTACACCTACCGCTTCCTCAAGCTGCAGGTGAAGGAGGGCCGGTCGGAGGCCTATGCGGAAGCGCGCTCGGCCGGTGGCTTCATGGTCGGTTTCGGGCTGGTGGCGATCCTCCTGGCGCAGCCGATGATCTATCTCGCGCTCGGCGCCTCCTTCGGTGTCGCGGCGTTCGGTCGCATCCTGTCGCTCATGTCCGATCGGGGCAGTGTATTTTTGAGTCTTCTCCTTCTGGTTGTGCAGGCGATTCTTGCGGCGCTACCTTTTCTCTATGGTCTTGGCTATATTTGAGCCGAAAACGCTCCGGCGCGGCCATTTTTGCCTGTGCTATCCCCATGCTTTTTAAATTTTGCCATCATAAATTCGCCCGAATGGCGTATTCGTCGAATACGCGTGTTGCGAGTCTCAATATCCTATGTTAGACGAACCCCGAATTTCGGATGAGGCAGGAGCGCGCTCCTGCTGATTTCTGGGGGAAATCAAAACGAATTCAAGGGCATATCGCTTCCGTCACCCGGAAGTTTGGTTCTTGGGTTGAAATCAGGGAATTTTGTGCCCGTGGCAGACACATCCCAGCATGTTTCTGGCGTTGCAGAACGATATGCCTCGTCGCTGTTCGAATTGGCTCTTGAAGAGGGTGCCGTGCCGGCAGTGGCAGCCGATCTCGATCGGTTCCAAGCCATGCTCGATGAAAGCGACGATCTGAAGCGCTTCGTCCTCAGCCCGGTCTTTTCGGCTGAAGAGCAGGTCGGCGCGATCGAAGTGCTGGCGAAGAAGGCCGGCTTTAGCGCCTATGTCACCAATTTTCTGAAGCTTGTGGCCAGCAACCGGCGCCTTTTTGCGCTGCCGGGCATGATCAAGGCTTTCCGCATCATCGCCGCCCAGCATCGCGGCGAGATTTCCGCCGAGGTCACCTCGGCCCATGCGCTCACTCCTGCGCAGGAAGATGAATTGAAGGCGGCGCTGAAGGGCGTCACCGGCAAGGACGTGACGATTGCCGTCACCGTCGATCCGTCGATCCTTGGTGGCCTGATCGTCAAGGTCGGTTCGCGTCAGATCGATACGTCCCTTCGCACCAAACTCTCCACCCTTAAGCTTGCATTGAAAGAGGTCGGCTGATGGATATCCGCGCCGCGGAAATTTCCGCAATTCTGAAAGATCAGATCAAAAACTTCGGCAAGGAAGCTGAAGTCTCCGAAGTCGGCCAGGTTCTCTCCGTCGGTGACGGTATCGCCCGCGTCTACGGTCTGGACAATGTTCAGGCCGGCGAAATGGTCGAATTCCCCGGCGGCATCCGCGGCATGGCGCTGAACCTCGAAGCCGACAACGTCGGTGTCGTTATCTTCGGCTCCGACCGTGACATCAAGGAAGGCGACACCGTCAAGCGCACCGGCGCGATCGTTGACGTTCCGGTCGGTCCGGAACTTCTCGGCCGCGTTGTCGACGCGCTCGGCAATCCGATCGACGGCAAAGGCCCGATCAACGCGACCCGGCGTTCGCGCGTCGACGTCAAGGCTCCGGGTATCATTCCGCGCAAGTCGGTTCATGAGCCGATGTCGACCGGTCTCAAGGCCATCGACGCTCTGATCCCGGTTGGCCGCGGCCAGCGCGAGCTTGTCATCGGCGACCGCCAGACCGGCAAGACTGCGATCATCCTCGATACGATCCTGAACCAGAAGTCCATCCAGGATAACGGTCCGGACAGCGAAAAACTCTTCTGCGTCTACGTCGCCGTCGGCCAGAAGCGCTCCACCGTCGCCCAGTTCGTCAAGGTGCTCGAAGAGCGCGGCGCCCTGAAGTACTCGATCATCGTTGCGGCGACCGCTTCCGATCCGGCTCCGATGCAGTTCCTGGCTCCGTTTGCCGGCTGCGCCATGGGTGAATACTTCCGTGACAATGCCCAGCATGCCCTGATCGGCTATGACGACCTCTCCAAGCAGGCCGTTGCTTACCGTCAGATGTCGCTGCTGCTGCGCCGCCCGCCGGGCCGCGAAGCTTATCCGGGCGACGTTTTCTATCTGCACTCGCGCCTCCTCGAGCGCGCTGCAAAGATGAACGACGAGAAGGGCGCTGGTTCGCTCACCGCTCTCCCGGTCATCGAAACGCAGGGTAACGACGTTTCGGCCTTCATTCCGACCAACGTGATCTCGATCACCGACGGCCAGATCTTCCTCGAAACCGACCTGTTCTATCAGGGTATCCGTCCTGCCGTTAACGTCGGTCTTTCGGTTTCGCGCGTCGGCTCGTCGGCTCAAATCAAGGCGATGAAGCAGGTTGCAGGCTCGATCAAGGGTGAACTCGCCCAGTATCGCGAAATGGCCGCCTTCGCCCAGTTCGGTTCCGACCTCGATGCCGCAACGCAGCGCCTGCTGAACCGCGGTGCTCGCCTGACTGAACTCCTGAAGCAGCCGCAGTTCTCGCCGCTGAAGACGGAAGAGCAGGTCGCGGTGATCTTCGCCGGCGTCAACGGCTACCTCGACAAGCTGCCTGTTGCTCAGGTCGGCAAGTTCGAACAGGGCCTGCTGTCGTACCTCCGCTCGGAAGGCAAGGACATCCTCGATACCATCCGTAACGAAAAGGCCATCAGCGACGCGACGAAGGGTAAGCTCACTGCTGCTCTCGACAGCTTCGCCAAGTCTTTCGCGTAATCGGGCCCAAGCTCTAGGACGGACCAAGGATGCCTTCACTCAAGGATCTGAAAAACCGGATCGCCTCCGTCAAGGCGACGCAGAAGATCACCAAGGCGATGAAAATGGTCGCCGCGGCGAAGCTTCGGCGTGCGCAGGAGGCGGCCGAGGCCGCTCGGCCTTATTCGCAGCGCATGGCCGCTGTTCTGGCCAACATCTCGGCTGCCGTCAGCGATGCTGACGGCGCGCCGCTGCTGATGACCGGAACCGGCAAGAGCGATGTGCATCTGCTCGTCGTCTGCACGGCCGAGCGCGGTCTGTGCGGCGGTTTCAATTCGCAGATTTCGCGTTTTGCCCGTGACCATGCCCGCAAGCTTCTGGCGGAAGGCAAGACGGTAAAGATCTTCACCGTCGGCAAGAAGGGTTATGACGTCCTTCGCCGCGAATACGCATCGCTGATCGTCGAGCGCAAGGAATTGCGCGACGTCAAGCGCATCGGTTTCGACAATGCCGACGCCATCGGCAAGCGCATCATCGAGATGTTCGAAGCCGGCGAATTCGATGTCTGCACGCTGTTCTATTCCGAATTCAAGTCGGTGATCAGCCAGATCCCGACGGCACAGCAGCTCATTCCGGCTTCGGCTCCCGCCGTCGTCGAAGAAGATGCAGCCCACAAGGGCGCCGTCTACGAATACGAGCCGGATGCGGCTTCGATCCTCGCGGACCTGATCCCGCGTAACATCTCCGTCCAGATCTTCCGCGCGTTGCTCGAAAACGTCGCCGGCGAGATGGGCGCCAAGATGAGCGCGATGGACAATGCGACGCGCAACGCTGGTGAGATGATCAACAAGCTGACGCTGAACTACAACCGTCAGCGCCAGGCACAGATCACCAAGGAATTGATTGAAATCATTTCGGGCGCGGAAGCGCTCTGAGGTTAGGGAAAAGAGGGTAAGAATATGGCTGACGCAGCTACCCCCGCAGGTTCTGTCGGTAAGGTTACTCAGGTTATCGGCGCCGTTGTGGACGTTGCTTTCGACGGCGAGCTCCCGGCGATCCTGAACGCGCTTGAAACCGACAATAACGGCAATCGTCTGGTTCTCGAAGTCGCACAGCACCTCGGCGAAAATTCCGTCCGCACCATTGCCATGGACTCGACCGAAGGTCTGGTTCGCGGTCAGCCGGTCAAGGACACGGGCGCACCGATTTCGGTTCCGGTCGGACACGAGACGCTGGGCCGTATCATGAACGTCATCGGCGAGCCGGTCGACGAAGCAGGTCCGCTGAACACCTCCAAGAAGCGCGCCATCCACCAGGAAGCTCCGTCCTACGTCGAGCAGTCCACGGAAGCGCAGATCCTCGTCACCGGCATCAAGGTCGTCGACTTGCTCGCTCCTTATGCGAAGGGCGGCAAGATCGGCCTGTTCGGCGGCGCCGGCGTTGGCAAGACCGTTCTCATCATGGAACTGATCAACAACGTCGCCAAGGCGCACGGTGGTTACTCGGTGTTTGCAGGCGTGGGTGAGCGTACCCGCGAAGGCAACGACCTTTACCATGAAATGATCGAATCGGGCGTCAACAAGCACGGTGGCGGCGAAGGCTCCAAGGCCGCGCTCGTTTACGGCCAGATGAACGAACCGCCGGGCGCCCGCGCTCGCGTCGCTCTGACCGGTCTGACTGTTGCTGAAAACTTCCGCGATGAAGGCCAGGACGTTCTGTTCTTCGTCGACAACATCTTCCGCTTCACGCAGGCTGGTTCGGAAGTGTCGGCTCTGCTCGGCCGTATTCCTTCGGCCGTGGGCTATCAGCCGACGCTCGCAACCGACATGGGCCAGATGCAGGAACGCATCACCACCACGACGACGGGCTCGATCACCTCGGTTCAGGCCATTTACGTTCCGGCCGACGACTTGACCGACCCGGCACCGGCAACCTCGTTCGCCCACCTGGACGCAACGACCGTTCTGTCACGCTCGATCGCTGAAAAGGGCATCTATCCGGCCGTTGACCCGCTCGACTCCACCTCGCGCATGCTCGACCCGATGGTCGTCGGCGAAGAGCACTACGAAGTTGCCCGTAAGGTTCAGTCGACGCTGCAGCGCTACAAGGCCCTGCAGGACATCATCGCCATCCTTGGCATGGACGAACTGTCGGAAGACGACAAGCTGGCCGTTGCCCGCGCCCGCAAGATCGAGCGCTTCCTGTCGCAGCCGTTCTTCGTCGCCGAAGTCTTCACCGGTTCGCCAGGCAAGCTCGTCGCTCTTGAAGACACGATCAAGGGCTTCAAGGGCCTCGTCAACGGTGAATACGACCACCTGCCGGAAGCTGCCTTCTACATGGTTGGCTCGATCGACGAAGCGATCGAAAAGGCCAAGAAGCTGGCCGCCTAATCAGGCCAATCCATCGGCGCGCGGCCTTGTCCGCGCGCCCTTGCCTTGCGAATAAGACAATCGAGAAGTGACGGGCCATGGCTGACAATTTCAATTTCGAACTGGTTTCTCCGGAGCGCTTGCTGCTGTCGGAACAGGTCATCGATGTCGTCATCCCCGCCAGCGAAGGCGAGATGACCGTCATGGCGAACCATGCGCCGACCATGACCACGATCAAGCCGGGTGTCGTCAAGGTGCATTCGGCTTCGGGCAAGAAGCAGGACTACGTGGTTTTCGGCGGCTTCGCCGACATCCTACCGACCGGCTGCACGCTGCTCGCCGAATCCGCTGTTCCGGTCGAAGACATGAGCCGCGACGAGCTGGACCGCCGCATCAATGCCGCCAAGGCCGAGCTTGAAGATGCCGAGCATCACGAGCACAAGTCGCGCCTGGAGCACTTCATCATGGAACTCTCGCATCTGCGCGGCTCGATCCCGCAGGATTGATGAGATCCGAATAGTGATGAGTGAGATGAAGGCGGTCCTATGGGCCGCTTTTTGTTTTTCGCCGACTCGCTGAGCTGTCACACAATCATCACGGCGACTGAGTTTCATTGATCAGCAATCCCAAGTTGCCCGACGGATTGGTAATATCAGGCACGATATCATCGGTCGTGAACGGGATGCCATCGGGACCGACGCTGCGAAGGTAATAGTGATCGACACCTACGCGCTTATAATAGAAAAAGTTCTGACTTGGTGATGCGCTGAATTGGAACGGGTCGTTCATAAAAATTACATTGTTCTTTCCCGCTGTTTTTTGCAGTTCGTCCAAGGAAGCTGGATAGGTTCCATGCTGTAATCGGTACAATTCTACGGCCGGAACTAAGGTGTTGAGCGTCTGCGATGCGAGCCGCGTTTTTAAGTCATCAGCGATGCCGCCGCGTTCGACGAATCCCTTATAATAGAGACTGCCATAAGGATGATGGTAACGAGGATTCCGCACGTACCAAGTATCGCTAAAAGTCGCCCCCCTTTCTTCCTACTCAGCAATCCCCAAAGAATCGCTGTAATCCCGAAAGGAATACCAAGGAGGGGAAAGAACGAAAATCCAGCAATGACATAAGGAGCCGGGCCAAGCCGTGGCTGATTGTCTGTCATGAAATGTCCTCGCGCCAGAGCGACAATAACGAAACCGCACCTCTTGCGAATCCAATGGGGGATAAAGGCTCGCTTGTTGTGTCGGAAGTAAAGCCCAATGCGAATTGTATGGGCGCGAATTAGATTGCTTGCAATATACCTAAGAAGCGAATGAATGGTTTTTCGACATGGATGCCAGCATGGATGCGATGTTGCAGCTTCAAAGCGTTGGCAGTTATTGATCTACCGATTCTCGCCTAGCAGATATCGGTGCAGCTGCGCCGCCTCGGGAGACAACGAACGGAAGCGCGGTGCGCCGAGATAATACCCAAAGCCGCTCTCGACACGGTCGTTGCCGACGGTGACGAGGGTGCCTGCTTGTAGATATTCCTCTATGAGACCGAGGCTGCCGAGCGCGATACCTTCGCCCCTAAGTGCTGCTTCCACCGCCATGATGTAGGTCGAGAAGGACAGGCGCGGTCGCGGCAGCTTGCCCTTCAAGGGGTCACCGACGCGGCCGAACCATTGACGGAAACTGATCCAATGGGCATTGGCGCGTTCGTAGTCGATGAGATCGAGCCCGGCAATGTCGACCGCCGTCAGTGCCTGCGGGTCGAGACCGCGGGCCGCCAGGTAATCCGGCGAGGCGACGGGCACCAGCACTTCCTTCAAGAGCGGCGTCAGGCTCCAGCGCGGGTGCTCGCCGGTGGAATAGATAATGATGAGATCGTTGTTCTCCGAGGCGAGTTCGGAGTGCACATCCGTCGTCAGCAGGCGGACTGAGATGCCGGGGCTCTCCTTGCCGAAATCCCGCAGCCGCTGCCCGAGCCAGAGATGGGAGATCGAGCCGCTCGCCGCAATCGAGATGATTTCGCCTGTTCCTGTGCGAAAGGGCTCCAGGCTTTCTTCCAGATATTCCAGCGTGGCGCGGACGCGCTGGAATAGCCGCTCGCCGTCCGGTGTCAGCGCCAGATTTCGGCCGCGCCGAGTAAAGAGCGTCGCGCCGAGATGATCTTCCAGCCCCTTGATGCGGCGGCTGACGGCGGCCTGGGTGATGTTCAACTCGCGGCCGGCGCGGGAGAAGTTCATGGCGCGCGCGGCCGCATCGAACACGCGGAAGGCCTCAAGCGGGATTTTTTCTAGCATCGGCTCTCCATAACTTCAGATCATCAATATTCCCGATAATTGCCCGGATTTGAAGATCTGAAATTGTGATGCAGGATTATGACATCAAATCAGCCGCTTCTCCAAGGTGATCCTGCGTGTCCTTTTCCATTTCCGCCATCCCAGACATTCATTTCGGCGAGGGTGCGCTCTCTGGCCTTCCCGCTGCGGTCAAATCCTTCGATTGCGTCAGCACCGTTCTCCTGGTGATCGATGCCTTCTTGGCGCAGTCGGGCCTTGCTGCCAAGGTCAGCGCCGAGCTTGCCGAAGCGGGCGTGAAGACGCAGGTCTTTTCAGATTTTGCTGGCGAGCCGAAGCTTGCGCATCTGCATGGGGCGATCGCTGCAGGCCAGGGCGCTGACATGGTGATCGGCATCGGCGGCGGCTCGGCGCTCGATATCGGCAAGATCGTTGCCTGCTGCATCGCCTCCGGCGAAGATCCCATGCACTACGCGCTGGCCGCCAATCCGCTGCCGAAAAATCCGCTGAAGAAGATCATGATCCCGACCACTGCGGGGACAGGTTCGGAGACATCGGCGACGAATATCTTTGCCGGGCCTGAGGGCAAGAAGCTCTGGATCTGGGGTCCGGAGACGAAGGCCGATCTCGTCATCCTCGATCCCACGCTGACGAAGACCCTGCCCGCCAGCCTGACGGCATGGTGCGGCCTCGATGCCTTCATCCATGCTTTTGAAGCAGCCACGAACCGCAACACGCATCTCGGCGCGCAATTCTACGCGCATCAGGCGCTGCGGCTGCTGGCCGGTGCGCTGGAGACGACCGTCAAGCAGCCCGACGATATGGCAGCTCGCGGTGACGTGCTGCTTGGCTCCTGCTTTGGCGGCATTGCGATCGACAATTGCGGCACGGCGATCGCGCACAATATCAGCCATGCGCTGGCAGGCCTCGGTCCCGTCCATCATGGGCTTGCGACGGCGCTCGGCTTCGAAGTGACGCTGCCATGGCTCGTCGAAGCCGATACCGCAGATCTGAACGCCGCAGCCAAGGCTTGCGGCCTCGAGAGCGCCGCCGATCTGCCCGCTTTCGTCTCGGACTGGATGGATCGCTGCGGCATCGTGCGCGCGCTGCCGGCTGCGTTCAAACCGTTCGACGAAACCGATCTCGCCCGCGAGATGCGCGCGACCGAAAACCAGCCCATGCGGCGCTCGACGATCCGTGATGTGACGGATGCCGATATCGACCGGTTTGCCGCCGCCGTCATGGCGCTGCCGAAAGGAATTTGAGATGACCAAGAATTACACGCGCGACTATTGGGAGAGCGTTCTGTCCGGCCTCAAGCCAGAAGGTCGTCATTTCATCAACGGCGCCCATCGAGCCGCCGCTTCGGGCGAAACCTTCATTCGCATCCGGCCGATGGACGGCAAGCCCGGCGCTGAGCTTGCGCGCGGCAATGCCGCCGATATCGACGCCGCTGTCGCCTCCGCCCGCGCCGCCTTCGAAAGCGGTATCTGGCGCAAGAAGGAGCCGCTGGAGAAGAAGAAGATCATGCTGAAATGGGCGGAGCTCATTCGCGCCCATGGCGATGAACTCGCCATGCTCGAGACGATCGATGTCGGCAAGCCGGTCATGGCGTCGCTTGGTGTCGATGTGCGGCTCTGCGCCGACGGCATCCAGTTCTACGGCGAAATGATCGACAAGATGTATGACGAGATTGCGCCGACCGGCCCGAATGCGCGGGCTTTGGTGCGCAAGGTGCCGCTCGGCGTCGTCGGGGCGATCACGCCCTGGAACTATCCGATGATCATCGATGCCTGGAAGCTGGGACCGGCTATCGCTGCCGGCAATTCCGTCGTGCTAAAGCCGGCCGAACAATCCTCGCTTTCGGCGATCCGTCTTGCCGAGCTTGGGATCGAAGCCGGCCTGCCGGCTGGCGTCTTCAACGTCGTCACGGGTTATGGCGAAGAGACCGGCAAGCCACTGGCGCTGCACATGGATGTCGACATGATCGCCTTTACCGGCTCCACTGAAGTCGGCAAGCTGATTATGGGCTATGCGGCGCAATCGAACGTCAAACGCGTGGCGCTGGAGCTTGGCGGCAAGTCACCGCTGGTCGTCTTCGAAGATGCCGATCTCGATGCGGCTGCCGTCGCCGCTGCCTGGGGCTGCTTCTATAATTCCGGCGAGACCTGCCATGCCTCGACCCGTCTGATCGTGCAGCGCTCGGTGCAGGACAAGTTGATCGCGAAGATCGAGGCTGTCACCCGCTCGGACATCTCGCTCAAGCATCCGCTCGATCCTTCGGCACAGATTGGTGCGCTGATCGAGGAAGAGCATATGAACAAGGTGCTGGCGATGATCGCGGCCGGCGAGAAGGAGGGGGCGCGGCGTGCCTTCGGCGCCGAGCGTGTCCTGAGCGAGACCGGCGGTTATTATGTCTCGCCGGGCGTCTTCGTCGACATGACCAACGACATGAGCCTCGCGCGGCAGGAAATCTTCGGCCCCGTGCTCGCCGCCATCCCCTTCGATACAGAGGAGGAGGCACTGAAGATCGCCAATGACACGATCTATGGGCTTGCCGGCGCCGTCTTCACCAAGGACATGGATCGTGCCCACCGCTTTTCCGAAGAGATCCATGCGGGTACGGTGTGGATCAACACCTATGACATGTCGAATTTCGCGACGCCGTTCGGCGGCTTCAAGCAGTCCGGTTTCGGCCGGGACCGTTCGGTGCATGCGATCGACAAATATTGCGATTACAAGACGATCTGGCAGCAGTTCGGTTGAGGTTCGCGGGGAGGCATGACCATGAGCAAGATCGTTTCCATCGAGATCACCCATCACCGCCTGCCGCTCGATCCGGCGTTCAAGGCGAGCTGGGATGGCCGTCCGCGCCGGCATTTCGATGCGACCATTGTGCGCGTCAGGGATGATGAGGGTCGCGAAGGCATCGGCTCCGGCGACCTGATGAAGGGTTTCGAGGGGCATGAGGATCTGTTCATCGGGCAGGATCCCCGGCATGTCGAACGGCATTATGAAGTCCTGTCGCACATCAATTTCCATTATGGCCGCTGCTGGCC
The DNA here is from genome assembly GCF_009176305.1 of Martinezella dioscoreae. Taxonomy (GTDB): domain Bacteria; phylum Pseudomonadota; class Alphaproteobacteria; order Rhizobiales; family Rhizobiaceae; genus Rhizobium; species Rhizobium dioscoreae. Next base: position 75,627 of record NZ_BLAJ01000016.1, read on the forward strand.
AATGGATCTGGCGCTATGGGACCTCTCCGGCAAGATCACCGGCGAGCCTGTCTGGCGGATGCTCGGTGGCCGCGCCAGCCGCGTGCGGCTCTATGCCTCCTCCGGCGTGTTGCGCGAGCCATCTGCCATGGCCGATCAGGCCGAGCGTTATATCGACGAGGGCTTCCCGGCCATGAAGGTGCGCTTCTCCTCGTCCTCGGGCGGTCGCGGCGGCTGGCGCGAGGACGTCAAGGCGCTGGAAGCGACCCGCGCCCGCGTCGGCGACCGGCTGGAGCTGATGGTCGACTGCAATCAGGGTTGGCGCATGCCCTGGGATACAACCTTGCCATGGACCTTCAAGGATGCGCTTGCTGTTGCGAAAGAGCTGGAGCGGCTCGGCGTCTACTGGATGGAAGAGCCGCTTCACCGCTCCGACCGCAAGGGTATGAAAGAGTTGAAACAGGCAACGTCGGTCAGGATCGTCGGCGGCGAAATGACGCGCGAGCTCTACGAGTTTCGCGATATTATCGAGGAGCGTGCCTTCGATGTCATTCAGCCCGATGTCGCGCTTGTCGGCGGTATTACCGGTTGCCGGCGTTTGGCTTATCAGGCGCGCGAGGCGGGCGTGCAATTCACGCCGCATTCCTGGACGAACGGCATCGGGGTTCTCGCCAATGCGCATCTGACCGCCGGCGTTGCCGATGCAGCCTGGCTCGAATATCCCTACGATAATCCGGAATGGAGCGAAGCTCGTCGCGACTATCCGATGGCGTCGCCGCTCAAGCACGAGGCCGGCTGGCTGGATCTCGGCGTCGCACCAGGCCTCGGCATCGTTCTCGATGAGGAGCGGCTGAAGGCGACGCGCATCTGAAGGCGCCTACGGAATTAGGCGGCAAGGCCTGGCTTGTGAGGTGCATGGGCTCCGCGCCCCCCTTCTCCCCTC
>NZ_BLAJ01000017.1 GCF_009176305.1 Martinezella dioscoreae
TTGGGGAGAAGGTGGCCCGAAGGGTCGGATGAGGGGGTTATCGATTTGAATTCATGGATTTTTGTGGTCTTGGCGGGCACCCCCTCATCGGCCTGGCGGCACCTTCTCCCCGCTGGGGAGAAGGGGACGGCGGCGATCTCCGCTCATATGCGATAGCCCTGCCACAAGGGGGGAGATAGCTGGGAGTTTGCCGCTCGCCCATCACAGACAATAAGGCGTGATTTCGGCAGACTCGATGTACCATGAGGCGAAGAGGCTGCTCCAAATTACCAATCTCCCCCTTGTGGGGGAGATGTCCCGATAGGGACAGAGGGGGTGTGGCACTATCAGCCAGCACACAGCCAACGACGAGAAACTACTTCTCTACCAACTTCAGCTGCTTGTCGAAAACCTTCAACACTTGGCTCAGCTCATGACCGCGTTTCAGGATCATGCCGTTGGTATTGACGACTGAGAAGGCGCCCTGCTTGGCTGAAAGCTTCGGATTCTTTTCGATGCGGAAGAGCGGCATTTCGCCGGAGCGTTTGAAGACGGAGAAAACCGCCTTGTCCTTCAAATGGTCGATGGCGTAGTCGCGCCACTCGCCCTCGCCGACCATGCGGCCATAGATCCAGAGAATCGCATCAAGCTCCCGGCGATGAAAGGTCACCGGCAGCGGGTCCTTGCTCTGTTTGTATTCTCTGAGATCAACGACGACGGATGAATTGGTATCGACGGAACGGCTTTCACCGTGTCTCAAATCCGGCTGATCAGTCATCAATCCCCCAGGGGCTATCTCATGACAGGAGAATGACAGTTTGCCTCAGCCGCATCAAATTGCAAGACGGCTGACGGCTCACAATTTCTTTCCCGGCTGTGAAAGCACCTCGTCAACGCCGCATTTCAGACAAAACGACGCCCAATTTACAGGAAGTATAGGCAGCCGTTTGGCGCCGCCGCGTCAAACGGCCCGGCTGGGGCGCATCGATTAAACCCCAGCCCCGAATGCGTCCTCGCCGGGCACCTCCCTTTTTGGCGCCAGCCAAAATAGGGACCCCTTTTGGCATCAGTTCAAAATGGAAGACCTCCGGCAAAGCTGGAAAAATCGTTCAGCCGTCCGAGCCTACCGTCAGAACAGTCGCCCCGAGAATGGCAGCCGGATCGCCTGAAGATGTCGACGACTGCAGCAGAATCGCAAGGCCTCGCCGGCCAGCCTTATCCAGCACGGTGGACGGCAGCACGAGGCTCATGGCCTTGCCGTCCCACATGCCGACTGTTTCGACATCGGATACCGCGTGCATATAGGCAATCTGCTGGCCGGTATTTTCGCCGCCCTTCGGTGCCACCATCTGTTCCTTATCGAAATAGACGGCAACGACATTCGCCTTGCCCTGCCCAGCGCCGATCTTGATCTCGAGCTCGTCGCCCTTCATGGCAGCATTCACCGGAACCGTCAGCCCCTCGCCAAGGCGCACAAAGTCATCCAGTTTGACGTTGATGCCATTGAGATCGGCGCCGTTCATATGGTCCCTGCCATTGACGATCGCCTGCGGTGTATAAACCCCGCTGCGCCCCATCGTGCGGGCATAGGCGTATTGCCGCGCCGTATTGTCCTTGGATGCCATCGTGTCGTTCCAGCCGAGATAGTTCCAGTAATCGACGTGATAGGCGAGCGCCACGACATTGCCCTGGCGGATCAGCTTACGGAAGGCAGCATCGGCGGGAGGGCAGGAAGCGCAGCCCTGCGAGGTGAAGAGTTCGACGACGCCCTTGATCTTCGGAGCCTCCTGCGCATGCAGCGAACTTGCGAGCCCAATGCCTGCCAGAAGTGGAGCCAAAAATCGAAGGCGCATTCTATCTTACCTCTGCATCCAATCTCGAGCGCCGTCTGCCTACACGGGCTCTGCAAAACTCGCGCTTCTTGGGGCGACCAGGCCACATCAAGCCCGAAAAATCTGAAACAAGAGATAATAGTTTAACGCGATGACGCAAAGTCACGATGGGGTGAGGCCGGGGTGAGCAGAAGTCTCGCAGTACACATCACCGTGAAAAACAAGAGGCCGCCGGAAGAGTTTTCCGGCGGCCTCCCATAACAGCGTTTAATGCCTATCAGGCAGCGAGATCACGCAGAACGGTCTGCAGGATGCCGCCGTTGTTGACGTAGATGACCTCATCCAGCGTATCGATACGGCAGATGATCGGAACATCCTTCACCGAACCGTCGCCATAGGTGATCTTGGCGATCTTGCGCTCGCGCGGCTTGATGTTCTCCAGGCCTTCGATCGTCACGAGTTCGTCGCCCTTCAGGCCGAGGCTTGCCCAGGTGGTGCCTTCCTCGAAGACGAACGGGATGACGCCCATGCCGACGAGGTTCGAACGGTGGATGCGCTCGAAGGACTGGGCGATGACGGCGCGCACGCCGAGCAGGTTCGTGCCCTTGGCAGCCCAGTCGCGCGAAGAGCCGTTGCCGTATTCGACGCCTGCGAAGATGACGAGCGGAACGCCCTCGGCCTTGTACTGCATGGCCGCATCGTAAATCGACGTCTCTTCCTTGGACGGATAATGGATGGTGTAGCCACCTTCCTTGCCGTTCGGGCCGAGCATGTGGTTGCGGATGCGGATGTTGGCAAACGTGCCGCGCATCATGACTTCATGGTTACCGCGGCGCGTGCCGTACTGGTTGAAGTCGGCAACGCCGACGCCATGACCGAGGAGGTAGGAACCGGCCGGCGAGGCCGCCTTGATCGAACCGGCCGGAGAAATATGGTCGGTGGTGATCTTGTCGCCGAAGAGGCCGAGAACGCGCGCGCCCTTGATGTCGGAAACGCCGGCGCCCTTCTTGCCCATGCCCACGAAGTAGGGCGGGTTCTGCACGTAGGTCGAGTTGTCGTCCCACGCATAGGTCTGGCCCGGAGGAACCTGCACGGCCTGCCAGTTGGCGTCGCCCTTGAAGACGTCGGCATACTTGGTTTCATAAAGCTCGCGGGTGACGTACTTCTGGATGAACTCCTGAACCTCGTGCGAGGTCGGCCAGATGTCCTTCAGATAGACCGGCTTGCCGTTCTGGTCTTCGCCGATCGGCTCCTTCGTCAGGTCGAGCTGCACCGAGCCTGCGAGCGCGTAAGCGACGACGAGCGGCGGCGAAGCGAGATAGTTCGCCTGGACGTCGGGCGAGATGCGGCCTTCGAAGTTGCGGTTACCGGAGAGGACGCCGGCAACGATCAGGCCCTTGTCGTTGATCGTCTTCGAGATCGGCGCCGGCAGCGGGCCGGAATTGCCGATGCAGGTGGTGCAGCCGAAGCCGACCAGGTTGAAGCCGAGCTTGTCCAGATCAGCCTGTAGGCCGGACTTGGCAAGATATTCGCCGACGACCTGCGATCCCGGCGCCAGCGAGGTCTTGACCCACGGCTTGCTCTTCAGGCCCTTGGCAACGGCGTTGCGGGCCAGAAGGCCGGCAGCGATCAGCACCGACGGGTTGGAGGTATTGGTGCAGGAGGTGATGGCAGCGATGGCAACGTCGCCATGGCCGATGTCGAAATCCGTACCTTCGACCGCATAGCGGTTGGAGAGCTGGCCCGGCTTCTTGTATTCGGTTTCGAGCGAGGTTGCGAAGCCGGAAGCGATGTTTTCCAGCGCGATGCGGCCTTCCGGACGCTTCGGACCGGCCATCGACGGCACGACGTCGCCGAGGTCGAGTTCCAGCGTGTCGGTGAAAACGAGATCGGAACCGTCATTGTCGCGCCACATGCCTTGGGCCTTGGAATAGGCTTCGACGAGTGCGATACGGTCCTTGGCGCGGCCGGACATGTTGAGGTAGTTCAGCGTTTCCTTGTCGACCGGGAAGAAACCGCAGGTCGCGCCATATTCCGGACCCATGTTGCCGATGGTGGCGCGGTCGGCGAGCGGCATGTTGTCGAGGCCGGGGCCGAAGAATTCGACGAACTTGGAAACGACACCCTTCTTGCGCAGCATCTGCACGACGGTCAGAACGAGGTCGGTCGCGGTGACGCCTTCCTTGAGCTTGCCGGTCAGCTTGAAGCCGATGACTTCCGGCAGCAGCATGGAGACCGGCTGACCGAGCATGGCGGCTTCAGCCTCGATGCCGCCGACACCCCAGCCGAGAACGCCGAGGCCGTTGATCATGGTCGTGTGCGAATCGGTGCCGACGCAAGTGTCGGGATAAGCGATCGTTTCGCCGTCTTCTTCCTTCGTCCAGACGGTCTGGCCGAGATATTCGAGGTTCACCTGGTGACAGATGCCGGTGCCGGGAGGAACGACGCGGAAGTTCTTGAATGCCTGCTGGCCCCACTTCAGGAAGCGGTAGCGCTCGCCGTTGCGCTGGTATTCCAGCTCGACGTTCTTGGCGAAAGCCTGCGGCGTGCCGAATTCGTCGACGATGACGGAATGGTCGATGACGAGATCGACGGGAACGAGCGGGTTGATCTTTTCCGGATCGCCGCCAAGCGAAACCATCGCGTCGCGCATGGCAGCAAGGTCGACGACGGCCGGAACGCCGGTGAAGTCCTGCATCAGCACGCGCGCCGGGCGATAGGCGATTTCGTTCTCGACGGTGCCCTTGTTGGTCAGCCATTCGGCGACGGCAAGGATATGCTCCTTGGTGACCGACTGCCCGTCTTCAAAACGCAGCAGGTTTTCCAAAAGCACCTTCATGGAGTAAGGCAGCTTGGAAACACCGGGCAGACCATTGGCTTCAGCCTTGGGAAGGCTGAAATACACATAGTCTTTCCCGCCCACGGTCAGCGTGGAACGACAATTGAAACTGTCAAGAGATTTAGACACGAGATACCCCGTTTCTGATAGCCAACACAGTCGTGCGAACGCCTATGCACTTTATGCACATCAGGATGCGGGTACGGCCATTTCCGCTGTCCGCACGTAAGGTTTAAAACCTTAAGTTCGGCGCAAGGATTGAATTCACGCCGACCGCTGGCGTGGTTGCAGGTCTTATAGATAATTTCGTAAAGACTTGCCAGAGTGACAAAGCGCAATTTTGGACAATTTTTTGCGCGTTGCAGCAACGAAAACGGGGAAAGCCTGAGCGAATGCATCTAAGCGCTGAAAATCTGGCGGCAAGGCGGGGCGAAGACCTGATTTTCTTGAATGTTTCCTTCAACTTGGCGGATGGAGATGCACTCGTTTTAACTGGCCGTAATGGGTCGGGAAAATCGACGCTTCTGCGCGTTGTGGCAGGCCTGCTGAGGCCGGAAAAAGGCACTATCACATTTACCGGAAATGACGGCGAATCGGGCCGGCCGGCCGGTGAAGCCAGCCACTATCTCGGCCACCGCAATGCGATGAAATCCGAGCTGACGGTGGCCGAAAACCTGACCTTCTGGAAAACATTCCTCGGCGATATGCCAGGCGGCTCCAGCCTGGACGTCGAGGAAGCTGCTGACGCCGTCGGGCTTACCGGCATCACGCATCTGCCCTTCGGCTATCTCTCCGCCGGCCAGCAGCGGCGAATCGCTTTCGCCAAACTTCTGGTCGCCCATCGCCCGATCTGGATCCTCGACGAACCGACGGCAGCACTGGACAGCTCCGCCGACCAACTCTTCGCCGATCTCATCACAGCCCACCAAAAGAGCGGCGGCATCGTTGTTGCGGCAACGCACCAGCCGCTCGGCTTGGAGAATGTGCAGGAGATGCGGATGACGGGGTTTGCAGCGGCGAGTGTGGGGGTGTGGGGATGATGCAGATGTTTCCTCTTATGCCGCACCTTCGTCACCCCCCTCTGTCACTTCGGAAAAGCTCGTCGCTATGCGACGAGTTACCCCCCTCTGTCACTATCGTGACATCTCCCCCACAAGGGGGGAGATTGTGGGCGGCGATTGCTTGCCCAAAGCAACTTCGACATGATCTGCGAGCACTGAAAGACACTCTTTGGCTGCGAGCGAGCGGCGAGTTACCAATCTCCCCCCATGTGGGGGAGATGCCCCGAAGGGGCAGAGGGGGGTGGCGGGAAGCGAAAGCTTCTCGCGCCTTGAGCCAAGCGAAAGGCAACTCCCTGACTCACGTCGAAAGCCGTTCCCCATGACCGCCCTCTTCCTCCGCGATCTCAAACTTTCGATGCGCGCCGGCGGTGGCGCTCTCATCGGTATCCTCTTCTTCCTCACCGTCGTCGCCGTCATCCCCTTCGGTGTCGGGCCTGATCTCAAACTTCTCTCGCGCATCGGCCCGGCCATCGTCTGGATCGGCGCGCTGCTCGCAAGCCTGCTCGGCCTTGATCGGCTGTTCCAGGCCGAGCGCGACGACGGTTCGCTCGATCTGCTCGTCATGCAGGAAACACCGCTGGTATTGACGGTCTTCATCAAATGCGCGGCACATTGGGTGGCGACAGGCCTGCCCCTCGTCATCGCCTCGCCGCTGCTCGGCCTCTTTATGAATATGAACGAGACGGCGATCGGTGCGACGGCCCTGACCCTGCTCGTCGGCTCGCCAGCGATCACCTTCGTCGGCGCGGTCGGTGCTGCGGTCGCCGTGGCGTTGCCGCGCGGCGGGCTGCTCGTCTCCATTCTCGTGCTGCCGCTCACCATTCCCGTGCTGATCTTCGGCGTCAGCGCCACCTATGCCGCCGTCGAAGGGCCGCAGCCGTTCCTGCCGCCCTTCCTGATCCTGATCGCGCTCACCTTGTTCTTCGCCGTCCTCGGCCCGGCCGCTGCTGCTCTTGCCCTGCGGAACACGACTGATTGATCGCAATAAGATACTGTTTCGTCCATCCGGGACAATGCGGTCGATTGCCGGAAATGCCATATCGGGTTAAACAAGCCGCATGAGCGATATCACTGCGATCAGCCGATTTTCCGACCTTGCCAATCCCACGCGGTTCCTGGCTTTCTCGGCGCGTCTCATTCCCTGGCTAGCGGCCATTTCGGCCGTGCTCTTCGCGATCGGCCTCTATCTGTCCTTTACGACCGAGGGCGATTATCAGCAGGGCGATACGGTCCGCATCATGTATATTCACGTTCCGGCCGCCTGGCTGTCGATGATGTGCTACACGATCATGAGCATGTCGGCGATCGGCACGCTGGTCTGGCGCCATCCGCTCGCCGATGTCGCCGGCAAGACGGCGGCCCCGCTCGGCGCCGCCTTCACGCTGATCGCGCTGGTCACCGGTTCGCTCTGGGGCAAGCCGATGTGGGGCACCTATTGGGTCTGGGATGCACGCCTGACCTCGGTCTTCATCCTCTTCCTGATGTATCTCGGCCTGATCGCGCTGAACCGCGCCATGGACGATCCATCGAAAGCTGCCCGCGTCGCCTCGATCCTGACACTGGTCGGCTTCATCAATATCCCGATCATCAAGTTCTCCGTGGACTGGTGGAACACACTGCATCAGTCGGAAAGCATCATGCGCATGGATGGCCCGGCCATCGCCGCGGAATTCCTCTGGCCGCTCTTCACCATGGCGCTCGCCTTCACGCTGCTGTTCTTCACGCTGCACCTGATGGCGATCCGCAACGAAATCTGGCGTCGCCGCATCGCCACGCAGCGTCGCATGGCCGCGCGCATGGCAGGCCGGGAGGGCTAGAATGACGCATCCCTTCTATGTCTTCGGCTCCTATGGCTTTGCGGCGGTCGTCGTGCTCGCTCTTATCGCTTGGATCTGGATCGACGGACGCCTACGACGTCGCGAGCTCGCGGCATTGGAAGCCTCCGGCCTCCGCCGCCGCTCGCAGCGCGCGGCGGAAAGCGAGACGAAATGACCGCGGATGCCGATAACAAGGATCAGCCGAAATCGAGCGGCACCGCACGCTATCTGCTGGCGCTCATTCCGCTGATCGTCTTTGCCTGCATCGCATTCGCCGTCGGAAAGGTCATGTACGACCAGGAAGTGCACGGCACCGATATTTCGGCCATTCCCTCGGCGCTGATCGGCACCAAGGCGCCGAAGCTCGCGCTCGCGCCTCTCGAAGGCTCCAACCTGCCGGCGCTCACCGACGACGCCATCAAAGGCAAGCTGACGCTCGTCAATGTCTTCGCCTCCTGGTGCATTCCCTGCCGAGATGAGCATCCGGTGCTGAAGGAGCTTGCCAGGAGCGGTCAGCTCAACATCGTGGCCATCAATTATAAGGACACAAGCGAGAACGCCCTTCGCTTCCTCGGCGAACTCGGCAACCCATATAACGCCATCGGTATCGACCCGAACGGCTCCGCCGCCATCGACTGGGGCGTCTACGGCATCCCGGAATCCTACCTCGTCTCCCCCGACGGTACGATCCTCTACAAGCAGGTCGGCCCGTTCACGCCGACAAGTTTGAAAGAAGGGCTTTATCCGGCCATAGCCAAGGCGCAGGGGAAGCCGGCGTCTTAACTCCCTTCTCCCCTCGGGGGGCCGAAGGATGGGTTGAGATCAGCGGCTCGACCCTGGTTGGTGCCGGAAGGGCGGATGAGGGGCTGGGGCACGAAGCAAAAAGGCCCTGAGCGGCGAGCGAAAGTCAGCACTCTCCCGGTAGCGCCCCCTCACCCGGCGCTATCGCGCCACCCTCTCCCCGCAGGGGCGAGGGTTAAAAGATTAAATCCCGCCCTGCCACGTCTTGATCGCCTCGACCGGCCAGACCAGCATCAGCACGTTGAGCGTCAGATTATCGCGGATCAAATATCCGGTGAGCAGCTCAAAGAAGATGGCGATGGCGACCGTCACCAGCACCGGTGCGCGCCAGGCAAACAGGAAGCCGACCACCATGAACACGGCATCCATCGACGAGTTGAGGATGCTGTCGCCGACATAATCGAGCGAGATCGTCGCGGCGCGATAGCGGTTGATGATGATCGGGGAATTTTCCAGGATCTCCCAGCCGGATTCGATCAGCATGGCAACGAAGAGCCGCATCGACAGCGGCTTGCCGCGCATGATCAGATGCGTGAGCCCGAAGAAGAGAAAGCCGTGTATGATGTGCGACGGCGTGTACCAGTCGGCGATATGCTGCGAATTGCCGCTGGATTTCACCACTGGCTCGAATAGCTTCACGTAGCCGCAGGTGCAGATCGGCACACGGCCCATCATGTATTCGGTGACGATCTGCACGAGCAGAACGACAACGCAGGCGATGAACCAGAAGCTCTGTTGCCGATAGCGGCTTTGGGCGTCGATGGCTTGGCTCATTTACCGTTTTCCGCCGGCGGCTCGACCGTGTGCTTCATGATCAGCGGCATCTGTGACAGCGTGAAGAGGATGGTGATCGGCATCGTCCCCCAGACCTTGAAGTTCACCCAGAGATTATCCGCCGCCTTGGTGTCCGGAAGATAAAGCCAGTTCGAGCCGCGCCAGACGACTTCGTTGAGCACGGCGAGAACGAAGAAGAAGATACCCCAGCGCAGCGTCAACTTGCGCCAGCCCTCGGCATCGAGCTGGAAGGCGGCATTGAAGACATAGCCGAGCAGCGACTTACCGAAAGCAAGTCCGCCGAGCAGCACAATGCCGAACAGCGCATTGACGATGGTCGGCTTCATCTTGATGAAGGTTTCGTTCTGAAGGTAGATGCCGAGCGCGCCGAAAATCAGCACCACAATGCCGGAGACGAAGGGCATCAGCGGCAAATGGCCGAGCATGACCTTCGAAACGATGAGCGAGATCACCGTCGCTGCCATGAACAGGCCGGTGGCGACGAAGAGTGGGCCGCCGAGCGCCGCCAGTTGCGGAAAATGCTGCGCCAGCCACTCGCCGCGCAGATTGCCGAAGAAGAACACCAGCAAAGGCCCGAGTTCCAGCACCAGCTTCAGCATCGGATGGTGCCTGTCGGCGGCACTTGGGGTGAGATCGCTGTCGCTGGTCGTCATTGCGGCACTTTCCCTGTCATCAAACTTATTCTTGTCATTCATTGGCTGTTTACAGCCCCCGTACCGGCAATGGCATGAGCAAAATCCTCGGCTTCGAACGGCTCGAGATCCTCTACACCTTCGCCGACGCCGATGAAATAGACCGGCAACTTGTGCTGGGCCGAGATGGCAACAAGGATGCCGCCCCGCGCTGTGCCGTCGAGCTTGGTCATGATGAGCCCGTTGACGCCGGCAACATTGCGGAAGATTTCCACCTGGTTCAAGGCATTCTGGCCGGTCGTCGCATCGAGCGTCTGCAAAACCGTATGCGGTGCATCCGGATCGAGCTTGCCGAGCACGCGCACGATCTTTTCGAGCTCGGCCATCAGCTCCGCCTTGTTCTGCAGGCGGCCGGCGGTATCGATGATCAGCACGTCGCTCTTGTTGGCCTTGGCCTGCTGGAAGGCATCGAAGGCGAGGCCGGCAGCGTCTGCGCCGAGCTTGGTGCCGATGAAGTCCGATTTCGTGCGCTCAGCCCAGATCTTCAATTGCTCGATCGCAGCGGCGCGGAACGTATCGCCGGCGGCCAGCGTGACCTTCAGTCCCGCGCCGGAGAGCTTCGCCGCCAATTTGCCGATCGTCGTCGTCTTGCCGGTGCCGTTGACGCCGACGACGAGGATCACATGTGGCTTGTGGCTGAGATCGAGCTGCAAGGGCTTCGCAACCGGCTTCAGCACCTTGGCGATTTCCTGCGCCATGATGCGGCCGACATCTTCGCCCGTCACATCCTTGCCGTAGCGTTCGGAGGCCAGCGTATCCGTGACGCGCATCGCCGTTTCGACGCCGAGGTCGGCCTGGATCAGCAGATCCTCCAGATCCTGCAGCGTCTGATCGTCGAGCTTGCGCTTGGTAAAAAGCGCCGCGATCTGGCCGGTCAGCTGCGACGAGGTGCGCGCAAGCCCGGCGCGCAGGCGCTGGAACCAGGAGAGTTTTTGTTTTGGCGCTTCGGGGGTGGGAGCTGGCGCGGAAGCGGCTGTGGAGAAGCCCTTGGGGAGGATGGGGGTGGCGGTCGGAGTGTCGCTAGCTTCCAAATGAGATTCGGAGTCTTTCGACGAGAATTCTGAGTTTGCTGTAGCTTCCTCACCCCCCTCTGTCCTGTCGGACATCTCCCCCACAAGGGGGGAGATTGGTTCGTTGGGGCGCTCTTCCGAAATTACATTCGCTTCAGGATCAGCAGGTTGCTCCGGTTCGATCGCTTGAAGATCGTCGTGCTGTTCTTGCGATTCGGATTCGAGGGAACGGGCAGCTTCAGCGGCCTCAATCTCTTTCGCGTCGGAAACATCTGCCTGGCCTTCAGCCCTTTCTTCCTGCTCAGCCGGCGCGGCATCCTCCAACCGATCCCCCCCCATGTGGGGGAGATGTCCCGAAGGGACAGAGGGGGGCGACGCAATCTCTGCAGGTTCTGAAGCCGGCGAAACATCTACAGCAGGCGCTTCCTGTTCTACAACAGGCGTCTCAACCTTCTGAGAATCCTCCGCAGGCGTCTGCTCCTCAGCCGGCTTCTCACGGCCGAAGGTGAAGACTTTTTTTATGAAACCAAGCGCCATGAAGTGTCCGTTGAAGCATTAAGCCGCGTCGGCGGCCAGAAGTTGCATGTCGAGATGCTTGCCATTGTGGCCGGTGATTGCGACCTGCACAAGGTCGCGCGGGCAAAGGCCAGGAGCGGCGACAAGCGTGAAGTTCTCCGTATGCGCCAGTCCGCCATTCTCCACAAGCAGCCATTGCCGTGTGCCGACCATCTTGTCCAAATGGGCTTGGTGCAATCTCAGCCCGGCCTCGCGCAGGCGGGCGGCGCGCTCCTTGATCACGCCGCGATCGAGCTGCGGCATGCGGGCGGCCGGCGTGCCGGGGCGCGGGCTGTAAGGGAAGACGTGCAGATGCGCGATGCCGGCTTCTTCCGCCAGACCGATAGCATTGACAAACATCTCTTCCGTCTCTGTCGGAAAGCCGGCGATCATATCGGCGCCGAAGCTCGTCTCTGGGCGCAGACGGCGCACATCCTCGATGAAACGGATAGCATCGGTGCGCGAGTGCCGCCGCTTCATGCGCTTGAGGATCATGTCATCGCCATGCTGCAGCGAGAGATGCAGATGCGGCATGAAGCGCGGCTCGTCGGCAATGAGATCCATCAGGTGGCCATCGGCCTCGATGCTATCGATGGAGGAGAGACGCAGCCGGCGGATCTCCGGAATCTGCTTCAGCAGCGTCTTCCCAAGCAGGCCGAGCGTCGGCGTTCCCGGCAGGTCGGCGCCATAGCTCGTCGCATCGACGCCGGTCAGCACGATCTCGCGATAGCCGCTTTCGACCAGCTTACCGGCTTGATCGACCACAGCACCCATCGGCACCGAACGCGAATTGCCCCGGCCATAGGGAATGATGCAGAAGGTGCAGCGGTGATCGCAGCCGTTCTGCACCTGGATGAAGGCGCGCACATGGCCATCGATATGGCGGATCATCTGCGGCGCGGTCGCCCGCACGCTCATGATGTCGTTGACACGCAGCTTCTCTTCGGCCGACACACCGAAATCCGGAAGCGCGCGGTAGGAGGCGCTCTTCAGCTTCTCCTCGTTGCCGAGCACGGCGTCCACTTCCGCCATTTCGGCGAAGGTCTGCTTCTCGGTCTGCGCGGCGCAGCCGGTGACGATGATGCGGGCATGCGGATTGTCGCGCCGCGCACGGCGAATTGCCTGGCGCGCCTGGCGCACGGCCTCGCCCGTCACGGCGCAGGTATTGACCAGAATGGCATTGTTGAGCCCGGCTTTCTCCGCCTCGGCCCTCATCACTTCGGATTCATAGGTATTGAGACGGCAGCCGAAGGTAATGACCTCGACCCCGCTCACCGCGCCTGAGCCCCCTGCTCCGGATCGCGCGAGAAGCTGCCAGTGACCGGATCGACCGTGCCGGACCATTCCCATTCGGCGGGCCCGGTCATGACCACATGGTCGTTACTGTCTAGCCATTCGATGGTGAGCTTGCCCGGCGCGGGTGCTGAGGCAACCTCGATCGTCACCTTGCGGCCGGTGCGGCCGGTGCGCGCGGCGCTGACGGCGGCAGCACAAGCGGCCGAACCGCAGGCAAGTGTCAGGCCGGCGCCGCGCTCCCAGGTGCGGGTGCGCAGCGAGGTCGGCGACAGCACCTGCGCCAGCGTGATATTGGCGCGCTCGGGAAACATCGGGTGGTTTTCGAGCAGCGGGCCGAAACGATCGAGATCGAAGGACATCGGGTCCTTGTCGACCCAGAAAATCGCATGCGGATTGCCCATCGACATCGCCGAAGGCGAATGCAGGACCGGATTGTCGATCGGCCCGATCTGCAGCTCGATGCGGCTGGTATCGGAAAATTCCTCGGCAAGCGGGATCTTGTCCCAGTCAAAAACGGGCGTGCCCATATCGACCGAGATCGTGCCGTCCTCATGCTCTCTGGCATTGAGGATTCCGGCGACGGTCTGGAAGGTGAAAACCTTCTTGCCGGTTTCGGCCGCCAGCGCCTGTACGACGCAGCGCGTGCCGTTGCCGCAGGCCTGCGCCTTGGTGCCGTCGCAGTTCAGAATGTCGATCCAGGCATCGGTGCCCTGCAGCTTCGGATCGTGGATCGCCATGATCTGGTCGAACTGGGTGGCCGGATCGGCATTGAGCGCGATCGCCGCCGCGGGCGTCACCACATCCTTGCGGCCGCGCATGTCGACGACCAGGATCTTGTTGCCAAGCCCGTTCATCCTCGCGAATTCGACCGTGTTGCTCATGAGATCATTCCTGTTGTCGAGCTGTATATGGCGGAAATGCGGGGGAATTACCAGTGGTGCGTGAAGGACGGCACTTTCAAGATTTACCAGAGTGATCCGGGCCGTCTCTATCCTTCGAGGCTTCGCTCTTCGAGCTCCGCACCTCAGGATGAGGCGGGGTTAACATCGTCGCTGCGCCATGATTTGTGCTGCAGTGCCTAGTTTCCGGAAATGTATGGTCGACACAAGAGATTAGCCCTCATGGTGAGGAGGCCTGCAGGGCCGTCTCGAACCACGAGGGCGGGTGGCTCGTCCTTTGACCACAGCGAAGACCTCACCCAGAAACCTTGACGGAATTCATTTTGAGAAAAAATCATTCTCGATGTCGGAATATCAAAAGCTGCCACGTCCTAGGCTCGTCCACTCCGTCAAACCATAGGGATTATGACCATGCCGAACACCATACGCCTGCACCGCGTTCTGGCCACCAGCCCGGAAAAGGTCTATCGCGCATTTATCGAGGCCGACGCACTTGCCAAGTGGTTGCCGCCGAATGGCTTTACCTGCAGCGTGCATCACTTCGAAGGGAAAGTCGGCGGCACGTTCAAGATGTCGTTCCGCAACTTCACGACGGGCGAGAGTCATTCCTTCGGCGGCGATTTTCGCGAACTGATCCCGGGCGAACTTGTGCGCTACACCGACAAGTTCGACGACCCGAACCTACCCGGCGAAATGGAAGTGACCGTGACCTTGAAGAAAGTCCTCGTCGGAACTGAGGTCAACATCACACAGGCGGGCGTACCCGATGTCATCCCGCCGGAAGCCTGCTATCTCGGCTGGCAGGAATCGCTGATCAATCTGGCGAAACTGGTCGAGCCTGAGATTAAGCAGTAAGGTTCGCCGACGCACGACGCAATCCTTCTCCCCTCGGGGAGAAGGTGCCGACAGGCGGATGAGGGGGCTTGCCCGAGCACGCTGAACTCAATGAATTCGAGGCGACTTAACCCCCTCATCCGACCCTTCGGGCCACCTCTCCCCAGGGGGAGAAGGGATATTTGGCGCCCCCTCACACAATCGGCACGTCAAAGACTTCGCCAGCCCGGAGCGGGCGAAAGCGATCCGGCTCCACGCCCTCGGCCTTCAGCGCGACATCCAGCGCCTGCACCGGCGCATCGATCCCTTCCGTCCGTCAGCTGAAAGGTCGCGAAATGATGACCGGCGACATAGGCTGCATTGCAGAGCTTCATGCCCTTGACTGCTTCTTCTGGATTCTGATGTTGGCCCTTCATGAACCAGCGCGGCTCATAGGCGCCGAACGGCAGGATTGCGAGGCGGAAGCCTCCATGCTTTTGCCGGGCGGCCTCATAATTGATGCCGTCGTGAAAGCCGGTATCACCGACATGGTAGATCTTGCCCGCTGGCGTGTTGAGCACGAATGCCGCCCAGAGCGCCATGCGCCGGTCTCCCATGCCCCGCGCCGACCAGTGATGGCAAGGCTCGGCATCGATGGTCACACCGGCCTTGAGGGCGATACGATCGCCCCAGTCGACAACAGTGATGTCGGCATCGGGAACGGCACGGCGGATGATCGTGTCGTTGCCGAGCGGCGTGACGATCTTTGGCCGGTGCGCCTGCTGCAGGCGGGCAAGGGTCACGAGATCGAGATGGTCGTAGTGATTATGCGTCACCAGCACGAGGTCGATATGCGGCAGGTCCTCGAAGCGGATGCCAGGCGGCACCACGCGCTTCGGCCCGACGGAGCGGAAGGGGCTCACCCGCTCCGACCAGACCGGGTCAGTCAGAACGTTCAGTCCTGCAATCTGCACCAGCATCGAGGCGTGCCCGACCATAGTCACCCGCATCTGATTGCCGAAGACATGCCGATCGGGCTTGGCCAGCGGAAAGGCGCTGATGACGGGATTGGGCCAGCGCACCCTCCCGCCGCCGAGCTGCCAGCGCAAAAGATCGAACGCATCGCCGGGCGCGACACCACCAGGATTGAAGAAACGTTGGCCATCGAAGTGGTCGGATACCGGACCCTGATAGTAGGGGTTTTTCCTAGCCGAGCGGGATGAGCTTGTCATGCCTTGTCCGCTCCTTGCGCGCCCGTCGCTTCGCCGGCCGGCACACCAATCCTGGCGAGCCATTCCACCACCTCCTGCGTCGTCAGCGCCTCATCGACCACGACGTTCGCCGGCATTGCGAATAGCTGCGGCGTGAAGAAACTCGTGTCCCACAATGCCGCGCCTGCCACCGGCGGGGAAAGCAGGATGACCCGCCGG
This sequence comes from Martinezella dioscoreae, assembly GCF_009176305.1. Taxonomy (GTDB): domain Bacteria; phylum Pseudomonadota; class Alphaproteobacteria; order Rhizobiales; family Rhizobiaceae; genus Rhizobium; species Rhizobium dioscoreae. The sequence continues at coordinate 15,820 of NZ_BLAJ01000017.1, forward strand.
CCATCGATGCGCGAAATCGTCTCGACAGAGGCCTCGCCGGAAATGTCGACAAGAGCTGACTCATCCGGCCGCATCGTCTGATAGCACCACCAAGGCTCGTCATTGCCCTCTTCTGCCACGGTCACGCAGCGCGCCATATCGACAATGAACCTGTTGGGCGTACGGCCGCCCGGCAATCTCTCGCCGAAGGCTGCCTGGATAAGCGTGAACAGATGAAAGCAATTGACGATATTCTCATACCGCAGACGAAAGCCCTGGCGGCTCGGTAGATGCAGCACCAGCAGATCGTCGCTGCGGCTCAACAGCACCTGACGGACCCAGGCGGCACCCGGCGTATAATCCTGCAGTTCGGCAAGCTGCGCCATCAGCGCCTTGTCGCCAGCCGCAAGCTTACGCTGCTCCGGCATGCCGGAAAGATGCGAAACCGCCGATTGGCCAAGCAGCTGAAATGCATCCAGCAGCTGCCTTTGCCGCGGGCTCAGCTCCTTGCGGCCGGCAAAGCCGCGATGGATCTGCGGCAGCCAGGCCAGATAAAGCTCCCATACGGCCGGACCACTGCGCTCCACCGCGCCACCCTTCTCGACGATGGTGCCGAGCATATTGGCAAGGATCGCAGCACCCGGTGGCGGCAGGCGGCCAAGCTCGCGCGCTGCCCGCGCCGCGATCTTCGGCTGCGCCATCGCCCCCGCGTAGAAGGTCTGCGCCACCGCGTTGAAACGGGCGTCGACCCGGCCACCGGCATAGTTTCGGCAGGCGGCGAGGAGATCGGTCAGGGCTGCATCATTCATTCGGAGCTGTCTCGGGGAATCATTTGGCGGCCGGGGATCGATACAACAATTCGAAGACGGTGGTATGGTCAAATCGACATCGATATCGTGATGTCATCCGTGCATTTCAGGCATTTCGGCCGCATTGGGTTGACTTTGCCGGCCTTTTCCTGTTTATCGTCCGCAATCTGCGACGAGCACAAGCCTCCGAGCCACCGACCGGGACCCATTAAGGTATAAAGAGATCCCGGAGGTCAACACCCGACAGCGCGATGCGCCCTCGGGTGCTTTTTGGCTTTGCGTCTTGTTTTCGTCATGGAAAAGCACGACGTTTTCGGGCGAGGAACCGCGCAAACTTGCGCCAAATCCAAATCCCAAGCGATCGATAAGGAAGAAACGATGTTTGAAAACCTCCAGGACCGTCTTGGTTCCATTCTGAATGGACTGACAGGCCGCGGCGCGCTTTCGGAAGCCGATGTTTCCGCGGCACTGCGCGAGGTTCGCCGTGCGCTGCTCGAAGCCGACGTGGCGCTGGATGTCGTGCGCTCCTTTACCGATCGCGTCCGCGAAAAGGCCGTCGGCGCCGAGATCCTGAAGTCGATCAAGCCCGGCCAGATGGTCGTCAAGATCGTCCATGACGAGCTGATCGAGATGCTCGGCGGCGAAGGTGTCGGCATCGACCTGAATGCCCCCGCCCCGGTCGTCGTTATGATGGTCGGCCTGCAGGGCTCGGGTAAGACCACTACCACGGCCAAGATCGCCAACCGCCTGACCAGCCGCGACCGTAAGAAGGTCCTGATGGCCTCGCTCGACACGCGCCGTCCGGCCGCGCAGGAGCAGCTGCGCCAGCTCGGCGTGCAAACCGGCGTCGACACGCTGCCGATCATATCAGGCCAGTCGCCGACCGATATTGCCGCACGCGCCGTGCAGGCCGCCAAGCTCGGCGGCCATGACGTCGTCATCCTCGACACCGCCGGCCGTACGCATATCGACGAGCCGCTCATGGTCGAGATGGCGGATATCAAGAAGAAATCCAATCCGCACGAAATCCTGCTGGTCGCCGATAGCTTGACCGGTCAGGACGCCGTCAATCTCGCCCGCAATTTCGACGAGCGCGTCGGGATTACCGGCCTCGTGCTGACCCGCATGGACGGCGACGGCCGCGGTGGTGCCGCCCTTTCGATGCGCGCCGTGACCGGCAAGCCGATCAAGCTGATCGGCGTCGGCGAAAAGATGGGCGAGCTGGAGGAATTCCATCCTCGCCGTATCGCCGACCGCATCCTCGGCATGGGCGACATTGTCTCCCTCGTCGAGAAGGCTGCCGAGAATATCGACGCCGAGAAGGCAGCCGCCATGGCTGCCAAGATGGCCAAGGGCAAGTTCGACCTCAACGATCTCGCCGATCAGCTCCAGCAGATGCAGAAGATGGGCGGCATGGGCGGTATCATGGGCCTGATGCCCGGCATGTCCGGCATGAAGGACAAGATGGCTGCCGCCGGCCTCGACGACCGCCTGTTCAAGCGCCAGCTCGCCATCATCTCCTCGATGACCAAGGCCGAGCGCGCCAATCCGGATCTCCTCAAGCATTCCCGCAAGAAGCGTATCGCCGCCGGTTCCGGCACCGACGCCTCCGACATCAACAAGCTTCTGAAGATGCACCGCCAGATGGCGGACATGATGAAGATGATGGGCGGCAAGGGCAAAGGCGGCATGATGAAGCAGCTGATGGGCGGCCTTGCCGGTAAGATGGGCCTCGGCGGCGGTATGGGGGGAATGCCTGACCTGTCGAACATGGACCCCAAGCAGCTCGAAGCCCTGCAGAAGCAGGCCGAAGCAGCAGGCCTCGGCCGTCCCGGCGGCCTGCCGGGTGGTTTGCCTGGCCTGGGCGGCGGGGGCGGTTTGCCGGGCCTCGGCGGCGCCAAGCTGCCTGGTCTCGGCGGTGGTTTCCCGGGCCTCCCCGGTTTGCCGAAGAAGAAGTGAGAGGGATCGCTGACCATGATTGATCCAGACGTCAAAGCCCAACTGGGCAAATACCGCCAGTCGATCGACAATATCGATGCTGCACTGGTGCACATGCTGGCCGAGCGCTTCCGCTGCACCAAAGAGGTCGGCGTGCTGAAGGCCAAGTACGACCTGCCGCCGGCCGACCCGGCACGCGAAGAATTTCAGATCGAGCGTCTGCGCCGCCTGGCAAAGGACGCCAATCTGGACCCGGATTTCGCCGAGAAGTTCCTGAACTTCGTCATCAAGGAAGTCATCCGGCATCATGAACAGATCGCTGCGGATTTCAAAGGGTAACCCCCTGGCCGCATGATCCCGAAGACGCAGGACGTTTTCAGGGGATCACGCAGCAAGAAAAAAGCAGCGCGACGTAACCATACCGCACAACGAAGCGGTCAAGAAAAGCCTAAGGAGAATGAACATGGCATTGAAAATTCGTCTCGCCCGCGGTGGCTCCAAGAAGCGCCCGTACTACCACGTTGTCGTAGCCGACGCTCGCTCGCCGCGCGACGGCCGTTTCCTGGAGACCCTGGGCTCCTGGAACCCGATGCTTGCCAAGGACGACGCCAAGCGCGTTGAACTGAAGGTCGAACGCATCAAGCACTGGCTCGACCACGGCGCACAGCCGACCGACCGCGTTCTGCGCTTCCTCAACGAAGCCGGCATCGCAAAGCGCGAAGCCAAGAATAACCCGGAAAAGGCAAAGCCGGGCAAGAAGGCTCAGGAGCGCGCTGCCGAAAAGGCACAGAAGGCTGCTGACGCCGCTGCTGCTTCCGAGTAATCGGACCCCGCATTGATTGAAAACGGGTGGCATGGCGACATGCCGCCCGTTTTTTGTTTCCCATCGGCAAATGTTCAGCCTATGAGAGAACCAAAGACAGCGCCGCGTGTCACAGATGAGTGCCAAGGTCGGTCGCTGTAGCATTTTGGATCTGCTGCATAATCCCGGCAATCGGCGAAGAGACCATGACGAAACTGCAAAATCCGGTATTGATGGCCACCATCGGCGCCGCACAGGGCCTGAGGGGCGAGGTGCGTGCCCGCGCCTATACATCCGATCCGACCGCGCTTGGCGATTACGGCCACCTGCACAGCATGGATGGCCGCAGCTTCGAAGTTCTGGAAATCCGCGAGGCCAAGAATGTCGTCATCGTGCGTTTCCGCGGCATCAACGACCGCAATGCCGCCGAGGCACTGAACGGCTTGGAACTCTATATCGAGCGCGACCACCTGCCGGATGATGAGCTCGACGACGACGAATTCTTCTACACCGATCTCGAAGGGCTGGAAGCCGTCGACGACCAAGGCGTCGGCTACGGCACTGTCAGCGGCATCTATGATTTCGGTGCGGGCGACCTGCTGGAGCTGAAGGGGCCGGGCAAGCGGCCCGTGCTGATCCCCTTTTCCGAAGCCGCCGTGCTCGAAATCGATCTCGAGGGCGGCAAGATCCTGATCGATCCGCTGGCCGCCGGCCTGATCGACAACCCCGACGATCTTATCGGCAAGCCGGCAAAGCCGGAAAAGCCCCAAGGCAAGCCGAAGAAGTGATCCTTATTGGGAAGTGACCGCGCCATGAGTTTTCGAGCGACTATCTTGACGCTCTATCCCGAGATGTTCCCCGGCCATCTCGGCACGTCGCTTGCCGGCAAGGCGATGGAACGCGGGCAATGGTCGCTGGACACCGTGCAGATCCGTGATTTCGCCACCGATAAGCACCGCACCGTCGACGACACGCCGGCCGGCGGCGGCGCCGGCATGGTGCTGAAACCGGATGTGCTTGCCCGCGCCATCGACCATGCCAGCGAAAACGACGGCCGCCCCCGCCTGCTGATGAGCCCTCGCGGCAAGCCGCTGACGCAAAAGCGCGTGCGCGAGCTTGCAGGCGGCGATGGCGTCATCATCGTCTGCGGCCGCTTCGAAGGCGTCGACCAGCGCGTCATCGACGGCCGTGGCCTCGAAGAAGTCTCGATCGGCGACTATATCCTCTCGGGCGGCGAGCCGGCCGCCCTCATCCTGCTCGACGCTATCGTTCGCATCCTGCCCGGCGTCATGGGCAATGATCTTTCCGGCTTGCACGAAAGCTTCGAAGGCGGCCTGCTGGAACACCCGCACTATACCCGCCCGCAAATCTGGGAGGGCCGAGAGATCCCCGCCATTCTCACCTCTGGCAATCACGCGGCGATCGCCAAATGGCAGAGGGAGCAGGCTGAGAAGCTGACGAAAGAGCGGCGGCCGGATTTGCTGGACGAGTTGCGAAAGAAGTAGCGACAACACGTCTGGATGAACGACATTGGTTCAAGCGCGCCGCAAAACTGGCGCTAATCGCCACTTAATTCAGCCGCAAGGGGTGACAAAGGCGTGACAATAGGGTATGTGCGCGCCCGGCATGGGAAATTTCCCATCAACCAGCAAAGAAGAGCAGACGTATTCGCTCCTGCCTGAACGGGCATATATCCGAGGCGTGATCTCCGGGTCCGACCAAAGATAGAATGATGAGCGCTCTGGCTGTTGAACCAACAACGAGGTTGATACTATGAACATCATTCAGCAGTTGGAAGCCGAACAGGCTGCCAAGATCGAAGCCAAGCGCACGCTTCCCGAATTTTCCGCTGGCGACACCGTTCGCGTCAACGTGAAGGTCACGGAAGGCAACCGTACCCGCGTTCAGGCCTATGAAGGCGTTTGCATCGCTCGCTCCGGCGGCGGTCTGCAGGAAAACTTCACGGTTCGCAAGATCTCCTACGGCGAAGGCGTCGAGCGCGTATTCCCGGTTTACTCGCCGATGATCGAAAGCGTCGAAGTCGTTCGCCGCGGTAAGGTCCGTCGCGCCAAGCTCTACTACCTGCGCGACCTGCGCGGTAAGGCTGCCCGTATCGTCGAAAACACCGGCACCCGCGCCCGCAAGCTCAACGATGCCGAGCGTCAGGCTCTGGCCGATGAGAAGGCACGCATCGAAGCCGAGAAGGTTGCAGCCGCTCAAGCGCTCGCAGCCGAGAAGGCCGCAGCCGAAGCCGCAGAAGCAAAGGCAGCTGCCGAAGCTGCTGCTGCAGCCGAGCCGGCAGCAGAATAAGTTTCGATCCACTTGGGATCGCAAAGCTTGAAGGCGGCCCTCGGGTCGCCTTTTTGCTGTCCGGCTCACGCCCACACGAAAGAAATTTTCTCCGCCGGCTCCCCGCTTAGAGTTGCTTTTCCATTTTTATGATCGCAGCCATGGCAATGGCCTTGCCATTCACTTTCCAAATATGACAGTTTTCCGCCAGCCTGGCGCCGGATGATTTCAGGTCGAATCGACCTGAAATCTAAATCCGCGCCAGAATCAAATAAGGAGAGCATGATGTCGTCCGAAAACCGCTGACACTTTTCGGCATCATGCTCTAATCGGGGAGATTTTCATGGCATTCCGTCGTTCGTTCCTTCTGGGCCTTGGCGCCCTCGTGCTTGCACCTTTCGCCGCCTTCGCCGCCGATCTGCCGAACCTGAACGGCAGGACCGTCGTCGTCGTCACAGAGAATGCCTATCCGCCGCTGCAGTTCATCGACCCCAAGACGAACAAGGCGATCGGCTGGGAATATGACGCGATGAACGAGATCGCCAAGCGTCTGAATTTCAAGGTCGAGTACCAGAACACCAGCTGGGACGCGATGATCCAGGCCGTTTCCGAAGGCCAATACAACATCGGCATGACCGGCATCACCATCAAGGAAGACCGCAAGCAGAAGGTCGATTTCTCTGATCCCTATATGCGCTCGCAGCAGTTCATGCTCGTGCGTGGCGACGAGAAGCGCTTCACGGATGCCAAGAGCTTCGCCGCGGTCAAGGAGGCCCTGATCGGCGCGCAGCCGGGCACGACGCCCTTCTACACCGCCGTCTATGAAGTCCTCGACGGCAACGAGCAGAACCCGCGCATCAAGACCTTCGAAACCTTCGGTGCGACAGTGCAGGCACTGAAGACGGGAGACGTCGACATGGTGCTGACCGATGGCACCGCCGGCAAGGGCTATGTCGATGCCTCCAACGGCGGTCTGAAGCTGGTCGGCGGCCCGCTCGGCACCGAGGATTTCGGCTTCATCTTCCAGAAGGGTTCCGATCTCGTCGCCCCGATCAACACCGCCATCGCCAGCCTCAAGGCCGATGGCACGCTCGACGCGCTGAACAAGAAGTGGTTCCTCGACTACAAGATGGGCCAATGAGCTCTGAAGACCGATATATTGGAAGCCCGCTCTGATGGCACCTTTGGCAGGTCCGGGCGGGCACCGCGGCAAGGAAGACTTTCCCTGGTGGCTGGTCGCCCTCGCTATCCTCGGCATCGCCGCCTCATTCGCAATTGCAGCGAACGGCCTCTATGCCCAGATTTTCTCTCTTCTGCTGAATGGCATCGGCGTCACGGTCTTCGTGACGCTGGTCGCCTTTACGCTGGCCATGCTGCTCGGCCTGGCACTGGCGCTGCTCGGCCTTTCCGATTTCCTCGTGCTCAGGCAGATGGCGCGCTTCTATATCGAGATCGTGCGCGGCATCCCGATGCTGGTGCTGCTCTCCTATGTCGCCTTCGTCGGCACGCCGGCCTTCGTCGCTGTCTATAATTTCATCACGTCTCCATTGGCCTCCGCTGGCTGGACGACACCGCTCGTCACCCGCGATGTGCCTTTCGTCTGGCGCACGATCATCGCGCTGACGATTGGCTATTCGTCCTTCATCGCTGAAATCTTTCGCGCCGGCATCCAGGCCGTCGACCAGGGCCAGATCGAAGCGGCAAAAGCGCTAGGCCTCAGCCGCTTCCAGCGCTTCCGGCTCGTCGTCTTCCCCCAGGCGATCCGCGTCATCTTGCCGCCGCTGTCGAACGATTTCATCGCCATGGTGAAGGACAGTTCGCTCGTGTCCGTGCTCGGCGTCGCCGATATCAGTCAGCTCGCCAAGCTCTATTACTCGGCCAATTTCCGCTACTTCGAAACGCTGTCGATCCTCGCCTTCATCTATCTGCTGCTGACGATCGGTCTCTCGCTTTTACTCCGGCAGCTCGAAGCCTGGATGCGCCGCCGCTCCGGCAGCGACCGCTCCGCCTTCCCCCGTCTGGCCGCGGGCCAGCCACCCGGTGCGCAGGTGTGATGGCCAAGGCGACCGTACCGATACTGCCTATCGTCGCCATTGCCGAAGGTTTTGAAAATTGATATGAGCATGGCCATGAGTAAGATCATGAGCAAAGACGGACGTTACGTCACGGCTTTCGTGCTGCAGGACCATAAGCGCCTGCCGGCACGTTTCTTTGCGATGATTTCGGGCGCGCTCAACAGCCGACTTCGCTGATCACACCCGAGGCCGGCGGTCCTGATCCGTCACCCCCCATCTTCGATAATGCCAATATGGATCTGTAGCCATGAGCGCTCCACGCACACTGTACGACAAAATCTGGGACGACCATCTGGTCGACGCCCAAGACGACGGCACCTGTCTTCTCTATATCGACCGTCATCTCGTTCACGAGGTGACGTCGCCGCAGGCTTTCGAAGGTCTGCGCATGTCCGGCCGCAAGGTTCACGCGCCGCAGAAGACGCTGGCCGTCGTCGACCATAACGTGCCAACCTCGCCGGATCGCCACCTCGGCATCAAGAACGAGGAAAGCCGCATCCAGGTCGAACAGCTCGCCAAGAATGCCGCTGAATTCGGCGTGGAATACTACTCCGAAAACGACAAGCGTCAGGGCATCGTCCACATCATTGGCCCCGAGCAAGGCTTCACCTTGCCCGGCATGACCATCGTCTGCGGCGACAGCCACACCTCGACCCACGGCGCCTTCGGCTCGCTCGCCCATGGTATCGGCACCTCCGAGGTCGAGCATGTGCTCGCCACGCAGACGCTGATCCAGAAGAAGGCCAAGAACATGCTGGTGCAGGTCGACGGCCAGCTGCCGCCGGGCGTCACCGCCAAGGACATTATCCTCGCCATCATCGGTGAAATCGGCACCGCAGGCGGCACCGGCTACGTCATCGAATATGCCGGCGAAGCCATCCGCTCGCTGTCGATGGAAGGCCGCATGACCATCTGCAACATGTCGATCGAAGGCGGCGCCCGCGCCGGCCTGATCGCTCCGGACGAGGTCACCTTCGAATATATCAAGGGCAAGCCGCGCGCGCCGAAGGGCGAGGCGCTGGAGCAGGCAATCGCCTACTGGAAGACGCTGAAGTCGGATGAGGGCGCACATTACGACCGCATCGTCAAGCTTGATGCCGCCAACCTGCCGCCGATCGTTTCCTGGGGCTCCTCTCCGGAGGACGTCATCTCTATTCAGGGTATTGTTCCGAACCCGGATGAGATCCAGGACGAAACCAAGCGCGCTTCCAAGTGGCGTGCGCTCGACTATATGGGCCTGAAGCCGGGCACGCCGATGACCGAGATCAACATCGATCGCGTCTTCATCGGCTCGTGCACCAATGGACGCATCGAAGACCTGCGCGCCGTTGCCAAAGTCGTCGAAGGCAAGACGGTGGCTTCGACCGTCGACGCCATGATCGTTCCGGGCTCCGGCCTCGTGAAGGAACAGGCGGAAGCTGAAGGTCTCGACAAGATCTTCAAGGCTGCCGGCTTCGATTGGCGCGAGCCTGGCTGTTCCATGTGCCTCGCCATGAACGACGACCGCTTGAAGCCGGGCGAGCGCTGCGCTTCGACCTCGAACCGCAACTTCGAAGGCCGCCAGGGCTTCAAGGGCCGCACGCATCTGGTTTCGCCGGCTATGGCCGCCGCCGCCGCGATCGCCGGCCACTTCGTCGATATCCGCGAGTGGAAATGATCTGCTTCGATTGATTGACTGCAAAAGGCGGCCTCAGAGCCGCCTTTTTTCTCTGCTGTGAAAATTCTCCCACCTGAGCCGTCTATCTCGGAATTCAGCGACAGCTCTTAGCCGTACCGCCTCAGGCCCGGTTTTCGCGACACCCGCTCGTCTTATATTTCTGAAATTTCTATTTGAGATTGCAGCCGGAAGATGATTTTATGCGGCCCGTCTGACTCATTCCCCGCGCTCCTCCCGATTTTTGATCCGAGAGGCCCATGTCGATTTCAGATAAGATCTACCGCCCTTTCGAAAGGTTGATCCGGCCGCTCGACATCCCCTACCGGCCACTGCCTCCCTCGGGGCCACTGGCCGTTCTTCTTCACTTCATCCTCATGTTTCGCGGCATTCTGATCACGCTCGCCCTCTGCACCATGGCGATTGAAGTCATGAGCCTGACCATCGTTTGGGGCCTGTCCGTCATTGTTGATGGTGTCACGCAGCAGGGTGCTGCCGCTTTCCTGCATAACGACCGGATGCTGCTGATCTTCCTTGGGCTGATGCTTTTCCCCTGCATCCCGATTGGCTCTTTCCTCGTCAATACGTTGAACTCGCATACGCTTGGGATCGGCATGCCGGCCGCCATTCAATGGCAGGGCCACAGGGCGGTGGAGCGGCAGGATCTCGCCTTCTTCCACGATCTCTATGCCGGCCAGGTCGCCTCGCGCCTGCAGCAGGTAGCCTCAGCCGTCCAGCAGCAGGTCGTTTCGGCCTTCCAGTCCATTCCGCGCTTTATCATGCAGATGGTCGGCTCCGTCATCCTTCTGGGCGCGCTCTCCTGGCAGCTTGCCCTTCCGTCCATCATCTGGATCACGCTCAACGTGCTTCTCGCCGTCAGGCTGGCACCTGTCTTCACTGAGCGCTCACGCCGCTCGGCCAAGCGTCGCAGCCTGATTTCCGGCGCGATTACCGATCTCTACGCCAATATGCAAATGGTCAAGCAATTCGCCGCGGAAGACAGCGAGGCCGGCGCCATCAGAGGCATAATCGGCAAGGCTATCGAAGCTCAGCAGAGCGAACAACGCATCTACCGTACCGCTGAGGTCATCGTCGTCGTTCTCAACATGATGCACTGGCTGGCTATCCTGTCGATCGGCTTTACCGGGCTCGTGGATGGCTTCGTCACGATCGGCGAATTCACCGCCGCCGTTTATGTTCTCAACCGCCTCTCCGGTCACACATTTACTTTCCTGCAGATGGGCCAGCAGATCTTCCAGGCGATCGGCACGATCAAGGACGCCATGCCAGTCATGACGACGCCGCCCACCATTACCGACGGGCCGGACGCGCGGGATCTTGTCGTCCCGAACGGCGAAATCCGCTTCGAGAATGTTCGTTTCGCCTACAAATCTGGCAAGCCCGTCATCAATGACCTTTCGCTGACGGTGCGGCCGGGCGAAAAGGTCGGCCTCGTCGGCCTCTCAGGCGCGGGTAAGACGACGCTCGCCAACCTGCTCCTGCGCTTCTACGATATTAAGGACGGCGCGATCTTGATCGACGGGCAGGATATCCGCGCCATCACGCAGACAAGTCTTCGCCGCGCGATAGGCGTCATCGCGCAGGATGTCGCGCTGCTGCATCGCTCGGTCGGCGACAATATCCGCTACGGACGGCCGGAGGCGACCAAGGACGAAATTGAGGAGGTCGCGAAAATGGCTAGCGCCGATGCCTTCATTCCCGATCTCGCAGATAGCGAAGGCCGCAAGGGCTATGACGCCTTCGTCGGCGACCGCGGCGTCAAGCTTTCCGGCGGCCAGCGCCAGCGCGTGGCCATCGCCCGCGCCCTGTTGAAAGACGCACCGATCCTGGTGCTGGATGAGGCAACCTCGGCGCTGGACAGCGAATCCGAAGCCGCCATCCAGGATAAGCTCAATTTGGTGATGGAGGGCAAGACGGTGATTGCCATCGCTCATCGCCTTTCAACCATTGCCAAGATGGACCGCATAGTCGTGCTTGATCACGGGCGCATCGTGGAAGAAGGCAGGCCCGAGGAACTGGCCGAACAGAATGGCCTGTTTGCCCGCCTGTGGAAACGCCAGACTGGCGGCTTCATTCCTGAAGACATCAACGAACTTCTGCCGACATCGTCTACCATCTGATATCAGAAGTCCGGAGGCAACTGCTGCCTCAAGCATGTCGCGCAAAATACGAAGCGGTTTGCGATAACGACATGCGCAAAATCACGAGCCCAAGCGCGGCAAGCGAATCTGAAAGATCGCCACGCGCCTTAGCAGCCTTCTATCCTCTCGGCGCGGTTGCTGGGTGCCTGGCGGGTGCTGATTTTTTGGTGGATGGGGCCTGCTGCGCCCGCTGGCTCAGCCAGACGCTGCCGAGCACGATGACGATGCCGAACATCTGCATCGTGCTCAGCTGCTGGCCGAGCACGACCCACCCCAGGATCACCGCCGTTGTCGGACTGAGGAAGCCGAGCGGCGAGACCATCGAAGGCTCGAGCCGCGAGAGACCCCGAAACCAGAGAATATAGGTGAGTGCTGCGCCGATCAGCCCGAGATAGGCGAAGCCGAGAATGTTGGCGCCGGTCAGATGCGGCAGCGGTGGCTCAAGCAGCAGCGCCACCGGCAGCAACAGCATGCCGCCGGCCGTCAGCTGCCATGCCGTAAAGGTCAGCGGCGAGACATCGGGCCGCCAGCGGCGGCTGAGCACGGTTCCCGCCGCCATGGAGAAGGCACCGGCAATACCCGCAGCGATGCCGATCGGATCGAGCGTCGCATTCGGCGTCAGAATCAGCAGTGCGACACCGCCGATGCCGGCAATGGCGGCAACAATCGAAAGGCCGCGGATGGGCGATCCCAGCAGCAAGCGCGCCAGCACGATGACGATCAGCGGCTGGACTGCACCGACCGTCGCTGCCACACCACCGGGCAGGCGATAGGCCGAAATGAACAGCAGCCACCAAAAGACGGAGAAGTTCAGTGCGCCGAGGGCCAGCGTTTTCAACCACCAGATCCCGCGCGGCAGCCGCCGCACGATCACAAGCAGCAGCAGCCCGGCCGGCAGGGCGCGCAGCATCGCGACCGTGAGGGGATAGCCCGCCGGCAGCAGTTGCGTCGTTACCAGATAGGTGCTGCCCCAGATCGCCGGCGCGATGGCGGTCAGCAACAGGTCGAGATTGCGGTTCATGATCTTGGCCTCAATTTATCTCGACCTCAAGATAACCTGAAATACCTTGACGTCAAGATAAATTCATGGCGAAGTTCCGGCATGGATCGCATCGACAAAATTCTCGCCCAGTGGCGCCGCGAACGACCGGATCTCGACACCACGGCCATGGGCCTGTTCGGGCGCTTGCGCAATCTCGCGCTCCATCTCTCGCGCGAGATGGAGAAGACCTTCGGCCGCTTCGGCCTGAACTCGGCAAATTTCGACATGCTGGCGACCCTGCGTCGCTCGGGCGAGCCTTATACTCTCTCCCCCAGCGACCTTATGGAGACGATGATGGTCTCGTCGGGCACGATGACCAATCGCATCGATCAGCTGGAGAGGGCCGGCCTCGTCGCTCGCAGCCAGAACCCAGATGATGGCCGCAGCTTCCTGATATCTCTGACGCCGAAAGGCTTCGAGCTTATCGATGCGGCGGTGACGGCGCATGTCGAAACACAGAAACGCCTGATCTCCACCCTTTCCGAAGGCGAACGCATGGCTCTTGACCGCCTGCTGCGCAATTATTTAGCCGACTTCGAATCTGATTGATCGCTCCGACGCGATCCGGCGCAGACGTCGCGAATGCAGCCCCTCAGCCAGCGGTGCGCCGGGTCCGCATCCATGCGCGGATGCCAGAGCAGCGAGATCGTCACATCGGATGTCGGCATCGGCAGCGCGAAACTATGCATGCCGACACGCAGATTGCCCGTATAGCGCTCCGGCACACTGACGATCAGGTCGGAGGCGCGCGCCAAGGCCAGCGCCGCCGAGAAGCTGCCGACAATCGTTGCGATCTGCCGCGCCAGCCCCAGTTTCTCCAGCACCTCGTCGATCTGACCCTTCTGCAGGCCACGCCGCGAAACGAGAATATGCCGGCCGGCGGCATAACGCTCCGGGGTGATCTCCCCCTCGCTCAAGGGATGCCCGCTTCGGACCACGCCGATGAAGCGATCATGAAACAGCGCCTGCGTCCTGAGCTCCGGACCGGTATCGTCTCCCACCACGCCGGTCTCGAAATCGATCGTGCCGTCGCGCAGAGGCATGCTGTCCTTGTCCAGCTTCTGAGTGAAGTAGAGCCGAACGCCAGGCGCCTGCTCGGCAATGCGTGCGATCAGTTCGGCGCCGAAATTCTCCACGAAGCCTTCGCGGGTGCGCAACGTGAAGATTCGAGCAAGCTGCTTCAGATCGAGGCTTTCGGCGGGCCGCAAGGTCGCTTCCGCCTCCTGAACAAGATGACCGACGCGCTCGCGTAGCTCCAGCGCCCGCGGTGTTGGCACCAGTCCGCGCCCAGCCCTGACCAACAATGGATCGCCCGTCGTCTCGCGCAGCCGCGCCAGCTGCCTACTCATGGCGGACGGGCTCAATCGCAATCGCCGGGCGGCGCGCGCGACGCTGCCCTCGGCAAGCAGGACATTGAGAGTGGCGAGCAGGTTGAGATCAGGCGTGGACATGATGCGACCATAACATGGTTTTCTTGATGCATAGCGTCAAATGCACTGATCAAGTGCAAATGCTGCGTATTCCGCCATATCATGCCGAGAGCTACCTTTCTGCCGGAAGTTTTATTACGTCACTAGAAATGGAGCTCATGTTGCAGCCAATCATTGAAGATCCGGACAAAGCCGGCCACACAAAGTCCACATCCTGCATCCGCTGGGCCCTTACCAGCCTATCGCTGTCCATGCTGATGCCTTCGCTCGATACCAGCATTGCCAATGTCGGGTTGCCAACGCTCGCCCAGGCATTCGGCGCCTCCTTTCAGCAGGTGCAGTGGATCGTGCTTGCCTATCTGCTTGCCATCTCCACGCTGATCGTCAGCGTCGGACGGCTGGGTGACATTTTCGGCAGGCGGCGCCTGCTGCTGATCGGTATCAGCCTTTTCACCCTCGCCTCGCTCTTCTGCGGCATTGCGCCGACACTCTGGCTATTGCTCGCCGCCAGAGGTCTGCAAGGTCTCGGCGCCGCCATGATGATGGCGCTCACTGTCGCGATGGTCGGTGAAACCGTGCCGAAAGAGCGCACAGGCAGCGCCATGGGCCTGCTCGGCACAATGTCTGCGATCGGCACTACGCTCGGCCCGTCGCTCGGTGGCATCTTGATCGCCAGCCTCGGCTGGGAAACCATCTTCCTTGTCAACGTGCCGCTCGGGATCGTGAATTTCCTGCTCGCTGCGCTTTTCCTGCCAACTGAGCGGCAAAACAGCAAAAGAGCTCAGGGACGCCCGGACGAAATCGGCACTTTTCTGCTGGCTCTGACGCTGGCTGCCTATGCGCTGGCAATGACGATCGGGCATGGAAGCTTTGGCGCTTTGAATATCGGCCTGCTGTTGGCCGCAGCTTCAGGCATCGCCCTGTTTGCCTTCACCGAAACGAAGGTAAAGTCGCCGCTGCTGCGCCTTTCTATGTTCCGCGATCCTAAGCTCAGCACGGGTCTTGTCATGAGCACCCTCGTTTCCACCGTCATCATGACGACGCTGGTGGTCGGGCCTTTCTATCTCTCCCGCGCTCTCGGCTTCGATGCGGCCCAGGTCGGCGCCATCATGTCCGTCGGCCCGCTGGTGTCAGCGCTGACGGGAGTGCCGGCCGGTCGCATCGTCGATCGCTTCGGCGGCCACCGCATGACTATGACAGGTCTTGTGGGCATGATCATCGGCCTGGTCCTGATGGCAGCACTGCAAGGCAGATTCGGAGCCGCTGGCTATATCGGGCCGCTGGTCATCATCACCTCCAGCTACGCGATGTTTCAGGCATCCAACAACACCGCGATCATGAAGGGCATAGGCTCCGAGCAACGCGGCGTCGTTTCAGGCATGCTGAGCCTGTCGCGAAACCTCGGGCTGATAACGGGCGCGTCTGTCATGGGCGCCATCTTCACACTAGGATCGGGAACGAGCGATATTATCACAGCACGCCCGGAGGCCATTGCAACAGGCATGCAGATCACCTTTGTGGTCGGCGCCCTGCTGATCGTCGCGACGCTGGCCATCGCCGTCACAGGCATGGCACGTTCAAGGCGTGGCGCCCTTGCGCAAGAGGTCTCGTGAGAATGAGCCGAGAGGATGGCGGAGGATAATCCCGCCATCCGGTCACACCGGTCCGTGGCCGCCGAATTGCGCCGAAACGAAATCGAGAAAGCTGCGGAGCTTCGGCGTGATGCGGCGATCCGGCGCATAGAGAACATGCAGCTGGCGCGTCGGCACGCTGTACCCGGGCAAAAGCGGCACCAGTGCTCCGGTTTCCAGGCTCGACTGAATGAGTTCGGACGACTGCAGAACGATACCGAGCCCTGCCAGCGCGGCTTTCAGCAGCGCCTCACCATTGTCGATCATCAGCCGGCCGGAAATCGGAACGCTCACATTCCCCTGTGGTCCTTCAAAATCCCAATGAGTCCTCAACATTGTATGCGAGAAGATCAGGCACTCATGATTTCGGAGATCGTTCGGTGTGGAGGGGGTGCCGTGGGCGCGCAGATAGCTCGGCGCAGCACAGATCACCAGGCGATAAGGCCCTAGACGGCGGGCGATCAATCCGCTGTCAGCGAGCTCACCGATTCGAAAGACCGCGTCATAGCCCTCGTCGATTAGATCCACCATGCGGTTCGTCAGCGACAGATCGATAGAAACTTCCGGATTCGCACTCAGATATTTCGGAAGCACCGGCGCGAGCGCATGGATACCGAAGGTGACCGGGGCATTGACCCTCAGCTTGCCGCGCGGCACGGCCCGGGTTTCCGCCGCCAACGCCTCCGCTGCCTCGACTTCTGCCAGAATATTGCGCGAGCGCTCGTAAAACTGGCTGCCGACCTCCGTCAGGTGCTGACGGCGCGTGGTGCGGTGGAGAAGCCGAACACCAAGATGTTGTTCGAGAAATTGTACATGTTTGCCGACAAGCTGCGGCGACATGTTCAAGGCCTCTGCCGCGGCGCTGAACGAGCCGAGCTCGACTGCCTTGACGAAGATGCTCATGCCGGACAAACGATCCATTAGAAACAATCCATTTCAAGTATCGATATATCTAGATCATTTATCTGAATATGGATATAATTTTATGTGTTTGTCAGTCACAACAAGGAGCTGACGAACATGAAAATCGCTGTCATTGGTACCGGAAATATGGGGGCGGGACTGGCTCGTCTGCTGACCCAAGCAGGGTCTGACGTGGTCATTGGCCATCGCGATCCCGCAAAGGCAGCAGCCTTTGCCGCCGAACTGGGCGCTGGCGTCGAAGCGGGCGGAGTTGCCGCCGCTATCAAGCTTGCCGATATCGTCATACTGGCGCTGCCCTATAGCGTTATCGCGGAAACGCTGAAGGAAGCCGGAAATCTCAAGGGCAAGGTGCTGATCGATATCAGCAATCCCGTCACCGCAGATTTCAGCGGCCTCGTCGTCGGGCACTCGAGTTCGGCCGCCGAAGAAATCCAGGCGCTTGCGCCCGAGGCGACGGTGGTGAAGGCTTTTAATACAATTTTCGCACCGCTGCTGCCCGCCGAAGGACGTAACGGCAAGGTGCTGCAGGTCCTCATTGCCGGAGACGACGAGAAGGCCAAGCGCGCCGTATCCAGCCTCGTCAAATCCATCGGCTTCGAGCCGGTCGACGCGGGTCCGCTCCGCAATGCCCGTTTCATCGAACCGATCGGCGAGATGAACATCCACTTCGGCTTCTTCCTCGGCAAAGGTCCGACGGTGGCACCGGCCTGGGTCCAGCTCTGACGGCACTCAGGACTCTAAAGCGCGTCGCGCGATCTTTCAGAGTCGTTTCCCACGCTTTAGGTCTTTGATTTTGTGCATGTCGTTGTCGCAAAACCGCCGCGCACTTTTGCGCGACATGCTTTAGGATGAAAAAAGGGCTCGGAGCCTTCACTCCGAGCCCCTTTGCATAAGCGGATCGCAACCTGCGATCAGAAACTCGCCGTCAGCGGGTCCGGGCCGATGCGGCCACTGGCCGAATCGAGCTTGGCCATCTCGGCCAGGTCTTCGCCGTCGAGCTTGAAATCGAAAACCTTGAAGTTCTCCTCGATGCGGCTCGGCGTCACCGATTTCGGGATGACGATCAGGCCGTTGTCGATATGCCAGCGGATGATGATCTGCGCTGGCGTGCGGCCATGTTTGGCGGCGACCTTGCCGATGGCGGCGTTGGTGAGAAGCTTGCCCTGGCCGAGCGGGCTCCAGGATTCTGTCTTGATGCCGAGCTTGTCGTGAACGGCACGCAGTTCCTTCTGCTGGAAGGTGGGATGCAGCTCGATCTGATTCAGCACAGGCGTCACGCCGGTCTCGCCGATGATACGTTCGAGATGCGCGGCGGCAAAATTGGAAACGCCGATCGAACGGGCGCGGCCTTCTTCCTTCAGGCGCACGAAAGCCTTCCAGGTGTCGAGGTAACGGTTGCGGTGCGGCGACGGCCAATGGATCAGGTAGAGATCGACATAATCGGTGCCGAGCCGCTTCAGGCTTTCGTCGAAGGCCTTCAGCGTGGAATCGAAGCCCTGCGCCTCGTTCCAGAGCTTGGTTGTGAGATAGATATCCTCACGGGCGACGCCGGACTGGCGCATGCCTTCGCCGACCCCATCCTCGTTGGCATAGATGGCTGCGGTATCGACATGGCGATAGCCGGCTTTCAAAGCCGTGCTGACGGCCATCGGCGCAACATTCTCCGGCGTTTGCCAGACGCCGAGGCCGACCTGCGGAATGGAATGGCCGTCATTGAACGTGATTGTCGGTTGCGTGGTCACGATAAGTCTCCAAAGGATGATAAGTGGGTGGAGTGAAGGCGTGATTTAAATTCTGAAAGGAAAGGGCCGGCCTGGTCCGCACAGGCGACCGGTCGAAATCCCATATAGTGGAGAATATCGGGATGTTAACCCCGGGCGACCTTTCAGACAACCCGGACCGTCATACCTCTTCGCAATGATGGCAGGATGCGCTTCATGTCGCGCAGGCTGACCGCGATGCACCCGGCCGTCGGCTCATATCCCGGCCTGATCAGGTGAAAGAAGATCGCCGAGCCGCGGTTGCGCCTGCGAGAGCTCACATTCCAGTCGAGCACCAGGCAGACGTCGTAGAGGCCGTCGCCTCGCCGCAATTCCTCATGGCTCGGCCCGAAGGGAGCCTTCACCAGCCTGTTGTAGTTGGGATCGCCGGGCTGGTCGCACCAGAGCATATCCTCCCGGATATGCCGCATCGGCAGCGCCGTCCGCAAAAAGCGGACCCGATCGCCGCGCGTGAAGCCGTGAAGCAACTTCATATCCGCAATTGGCGTCGCGCCGTCGCCCTCTCGCTTCAATATGCTGCGCCCGGATCTGCCGATCGCCGCCGGTACCGTCATGCTCCCCACCTGTACCAGCGCCCGCGTTTTCTTACCCGGCGCAGGACGCACGACGATTGTCGAAGCGGTCCGCCCTGCCCCCGCCCTTGTCTTTTGCATTTTCCTCACATGTTTTTGCTTTGCGCGTGATTTCATTTGAAATCATAGCAGTTTCAACCAAACGACCAAGCCTGAGCCGCGTCGCGACTTGCTAAAAATGCAATTTGGCGTAGGACTTAAGTGGGATTAGAACGAGGACCCGAACGGCATGACCGCACGCACCATTCTCCTGGTGGACGATGATAACGACCTGCGTGAAATGTTGGTCGAGCAATTATCGCTTTACGAGGAATTCAACGTCCTGCAGGAGGCGACCGCCGGAAAAGGCGTGCAGACCGCGCGCACCGTACCCGTCGATCTCCTCATCATGGATGTCGGCCTGCCCGATATGGATGGCCGCGAAGCCGTGAAGCTGCTGCGCAAGAACGGCTTCAAGGCGCCGATCATCATGCTGACGGGGCATGACACGGATTCCGACACTATCCTCGGGCTTGAAGCCGGCGCCAACGACTATGTGACGAAGCCCTTCCGCTTCGCCGTCCTGCTCGCCCGCATCCGCGCACAATTGCGCCAGCACGAGCAGAGCGAGGATGCGACCTTCACGGTGGGACGCTACCTCTTCAAGCCAAGCCAGAAGCTGCTCACCACGGAAGACGGACAAAAGATCCGGCTCACCGAAAAGGAAGCCGCCATTATCCGGTATCTCTATCGCGCCGACCAGAAGGTCGTGACCCGCGATATCCTTCTCGAAGAGGTCTGGGGCTACAATTCCGGCGTGACCACCCATACGCTCGAAACCCACGTCTACCGCCTTCGCCAGAAGATCGAGCGCGATCCCTCCAACGCCGAAATCCTTGTCACGGAAAACGGCGGCTACAAGATCATTCCATAGGCGATCGATGGCGCTGAACGACGATATCCGACTGCTGTCGCAACTGCCGCTGTTTCACGGCATGGGCGATGAGCCGTTGCGGCTGATCGCCTTCGGCGCCGACCGCCGCCATGTGAATGAGGGCCAGACGCTGTTCCGGGAAAAATCGCCCGCTGAATGCGCCTATGTCATCACGCGCGGCAGTTTCGAGCTCAGCACCATCGATGCAAACGGCCAGACACAGGTGGAAGCGGTGGTCCAGGCAGGCACCATGCTTTCGGAACTGGCGATGGTGACCTTGGTAGAGCGGAAATACACGGCCGTTGCCGCCGAAGAATCCGACGTGATCCGCATCACCCGCGCCCTCTTTCACCGCTTGATCGAGGAATATCCAGACGCCGGCCTGCTGATCCAGAACCGTATCCGCGAAAACTTCGCCGCCCTTGCCAGGCAGGCAGCCGCAATGCTCGGCCGCTTCTCCTGACAGCAATTCCAGGAAAAGTATGAAGCGGCTTTCCGTCCGGAATTGCGTAAATACAAAAGGATAGAGCGTTTTCGCGATTCAAAGAAAAGCGCAAACGCTCTAGCAAGTTCAATCCCGCTTCAGAGATTGAAATGCGCCACGACCGGCACATGGTCGGACGGACGATCCCAGCCGCGCGCCGCCTTCAGAATCTCGATCCGCTGCAGATGCGGACCCAGATCGGAGGAGGACCAGATATGGTCGAGGCGGCGACCGCGGTCGGCAGCCTCCCAATCCTTGGCGCGATAGCTCCACCATGTATAGAGCTTCTCGCTTTCCGGCACCTGCTGGCGCATCAGGTCGAGCCAAGCGCCGCGTTTCATCACCTCGAGCAACCCTTCGGTCTCTACAGGCGTATGGCTGACGATCTTCAGGAGCTGCTTGTGCGACCAGACGTCGTGCTCCAGCGGAGCGATATTGAGATCGCCGACGAGGATCGCAGAGGTGTTCTGCTCGGCATTGGCATGCAGCTTCTTCATCTCCTCGATGAAATCAAGCTTGTGGCCGAATTTCGGATTTATCGTTCGATCCGGCTCATCGCCACCCGCCGGGACATAGAAATTGTGCAGGCGGATGCGCCGGCCGCCGCGCTCGAAGATGGCCGAGATATGCCTGCTGTCGCCAACATTGCAATAATCCTGGCGATGATCCTCGGTCAGCGGGAAACGCGATGCGATGGCCACCCCATGATAGCCCTTCTGGCCATGAATGATGATGTGCTCATAGCCAAGCGCCCGGAGCGGCGCATGGGGGAAAAGCTCGTTCGGAACCTTGGTTTCCTGCAGGCAGAGAATATCGGGCCGGGCCTGCATGACGAACTGCTCGACGATCGGCATACGCAGCCGCACCGAATTGATATTCCAGGTCGCAATCGAAAATCCCATACCCGAGCCTTTTCCTTGGAGCAATTCGAGGAAAAGTGCGCAGCGGTTTTCCGTCCGGAATTGCGTCAAAACAGACAGTCGGAGCGACTCGGCGATTCGATGAATCACCGCTCTCTCCGGTCAGCGTAAGGCTTTAGACCGGCTGTAGTGGAAAGAAAAGCGCCATTCGCCGCTTATCTATGGCTCGGGATGGAGTCGACCGTCAGCGCGTATAGTCGATGCGGAAAACGCTGTCGTCGAAGGCGACGTTCGTCTTCACGTTGTTGATGATAACATCGGTTGTCTTGCCCTGCGGATCGATAACGGTCCATTGGCGCAGGTCGTAGCTTTTCGAATCGAAGATCATCGTGATCGTCGAATCGCCAAAAACGGTGCGGTTGCCGAGCGTGATCTTGGTCAGATCCGGCTGCGAATCGACATTGCGCACCATGTCGGCCGAAAGGTCGATCTTGTTGGCGAGCAGCAGGCTCAGCGGCGTCTTCGATAGCTGATACATATTTCTTGTCTGCGTCTGGTCGTTGATGACCTGTACGTTATTGCCGTCGCAGATTACGCGCATGCGCGACGGCGGATCGTAGTTGAAACGCATCTTGCCGGGCCGCTGGATGAAGAATGCGCCGCTCATCTGATCGCCGCGCGGTCCGATCTGCAGGAAACCGCCCTTCATCGACTTGATGGATGAGAAATGATCGGCAATGGCCTGGGCGATACCGGGATTGAGGGTCGCTGCAGCTGCCTGCGTCTGTGCTTGAGCCTGCGCGAAAGCCGAAACCGGCAGAGCGCCTGCCCCGCCGACGGCGAGCACGGCGCCGAGTAGGTGCCGGCGGGTCAGGGACAGTCGGCTAGACGGCTGCGCATCAAATTTCGTCATCGAATTCTCCTTCATGCTTCGTCCATGGCGCGCAAAATCGGCGTCTTCATGGCGCAACGGCCCAAGGCCGGTAAGGGGCGGCAATCAAATTTCCCTGAACATAGACGGGATATGCGACACGGAAAGGCTGATTGCCTCAGCGATCGAGAATATCGGCTTCGGTGGGAACGAGGATCTCACGTTTGCCGGCGTGGTTGGCCGGGCCGATCACACCTTCCTGCTCCATGCGCTCGATCAGCGACGCTGCACGATTGTAGCCGATGCCCAGTCTCCGCTGGATATAGGAGGTCGAAGCCTTGCCGTCGCGCAGCACGATCGCAACAGCCTGATCGTAGGGATCTTCCGAATCGGAGAGATTGGACGTGCCAACCGGACCGTGGCCGTCATCATCCTCGTCATCATCGGCGGTGATGGCATCGAGATATTGCGGTGCGCCCTGCGTCTTCAGATAGGCGACGATATCCTCCACCTCGCCATCGGAGACGAAGGGGCCGTGAACGCGCTGGATGCGCCCGCCGCCGGCCATGTAGAGCATGTCGCCCATGCCGAGCAGCTGTTCCGCACCCTGCTCGCCGAGAATGGTGCGGCTGTCGATCTTCGACGTCACCTGGAAGGAGATGCGGGTCGGGAAGTTCGCCTTAATCGTGCCGGTGATGACGTCGACGGACGGACGCTGCGTTGCCATGATGACATGGATGCCGGCGGCACGCGCCATCTGCGCCAGACGCTGCACGGCGCCTTCGATATCCTTGCCGGCGACCATCATCAGATCGGCCATTTCATCGATGATGACGACGATGTAGGGCATCGGCTTTAGGTCGAATTCTTCCGTCTCATAGATCGCCTCGCCGGTCTGGCGATCGAAGCCGGTCTGCACGGTCCGGCTGATCGCCTCACCCTTTGCGACGGCCTGCTCGACGCGCGTATTGAAGCCGTCGATGTTGCGCACGCCGATCTTCGACATCTTTTTGTAGCGCTCTTCCATCTCACGGACGGTCCATTTGAGCGCAACGACGGCTTTCTTCGGATCCGTGACGACGGGCGAGAGCAGATGCGGAATGCCGTCATAGACGGAGAGTTCGAGCATCTTTGGATCGATCATAATCAGGCGGCACTGCTCCGGTGTCATGCGGTAGAGCAGCGACAGGATCATGGTGTTGATCGCAACGGATTTACCCGAGCCGGTGGTGCCGGCCACGAGCAGATGCGGCATCTTGGCGAGATCGGCAATCACGGGTTCGCCGCCGATCGTCTTGCCGAGCGACATGGCAAGCTTCGCCTTGGACGTCTCGAAATCGCGGCTGGCGATGAGCTCGCGCAGATAGACCGTTTCGCGCGTCGAGTTCGGCAGCTCGATGCCGATGGCGTTGCGGCCGGGAACGACGGCGACACGGGCGGCAATCGCGCTCATCGAACGGGCGATATCATCGGCAAGGCCGATGACGCGGGACGATTTGATGCCTGGCGCCGGCTCCAGCTCATAGAGCGTGACGACCGGGCCGGGGCGGACGTGAATGATCTCGCCCTTGACGCCGAAATCCTCGAGCACGCCTTCGAGCATGCGGGCATTCTGCTCCAGCGCATCGGCCGAGAGCGTCGCATCGCGGGCGACGGCCTTCGGCTCGGCAAGCAGATGGACGCCGGGGAGCTGGAAGCCATAGGGACGGATGAAGGAGGTCTGCGCCTCGCGTTCCGCCCGCGCACCCGGTTTCGGACGCGGCGCGGCCGGAGTGACGCGATGGCCGGCAGCGGCTCCCTTTGGAGCAGCCGGGGCCAACGGCCACTCGTCATCCTCATCGTCAGGCAGGATATCGGCCGGGCGCCGCGGATCGCGATCATAAATCGAATCCTCGTCTTCATCCTCGTCATCGCCGAGACTGATCGACGGCGCGGAAACGACGCGGCGCGCCGGACCATCCATGGACGGCTCCAGACGGTCGCCCCGAGCCATGGGTGCCTTGGCGCGCACCGGCTCGTTCAGCGTACCGAATTCGTCGTCGTTGAAATCATAAGGCGCATCGAAGGCATGGTCGCGGCGCTTGCGCGGCCCCATGCCGAACAGCCGGCGCAGGCGAGCCTGCGTGTTGTACCAGGCATGCATGACCGCACCATAGGCCATGAAATTGGCGAGGAAACCGCCACGGTCGTCATCCTCGTCCTCATCGCCGACCCGGCGGGCACGGCTGCGGGTTTCCTCGTAATCGTCCTCATCACTTTCGTCTTCCACGAGGTTTTCGCCGATGACGCCCGAGGCGAAGAGCATGAGCCAAATGGCCGGAACGGCGAGGACCGAACCGATGATGATGGCGACGACACCGCTCGGATAGGTACCGATGAAGAGGGCTGGAAGACGCAGAAGAAGATCGCCGACGACACCGCCGATACCGTTAGGAATCGGCCAGGTGGGCGGCGCCGGGAAGCAGGCGATGGAGCCGGCCGCGACGATGCAGCCGCCGAACCAGGCGCCGAGGCGCGAGGGCACACGATGAAGCTTGCGGTTGGCAATCAGCGCGAAGGCCCAGGCGACGACGGGTAGCATCGCCAGGATCGAGGTGAGGCCGAGCGACTGCATCATGATATCGGCAAAAGCGGCGCCGGGAAAACCGAGCAGGTTGGTCGGCGCATTGGCAGTTGCGTAGGAATAGCTCGGGTCCATGACGTTCCAGGTCGCCAGCGCTGCAACCGCAAGCGCCAGCAGGAACAGTATCGCGAAACCTGTCAGCCCCTTGATCTGACGCCAAACCACGCTCGAAAGCGATAAACGGTCGGGGCGACCGCTCAACGCCGCCGAATTGCTTCTGCCCATGATATCCAGCCCCGTTCCTGTCCAAAGCGCAAACGAATCGGTCCATGCCCACTCGCCGGCAGGTTAGCCATACCTAATCAGAGGAGGGTTAATGGCATGTTAACCATGCACGCCAACCTCATGAATCGCCTGTCGTCTGAAGAAAAATGGCTGTGCACGAACGAAAAGGGCCCGAACCAAGGTCCGGGCCAAGGGCGCCTATTTGCGATGAAATAGGACGCGACGGGATGTTGAGCGAAACCGGAGAGTTTGCTCCGGTTTCGCAAGCTCCGATCAGGAATTGTGGTAGGCGGCTTCGCCGTGCGAGGCGAGGTCGAGGCCTTCGCGTTCGGCTTCCGGAGCGACGCGCAGGCCGATGATGACGTCGACGACCTTGTAGAGGATAGCCGAGCCGATGCCGCACCACAGGATTGTCGTGACGACGGCGGTCAGCTGGACAACGACCTGGCTGCTCATCGTGACACCATCGGCATAGCCGACGCCGCCGAGCGAGGCGCTGGCGAAGATGCCGGTTGCGATGGCGCCGAAGATACCACCGATGCAGTGTACGCCGAAGACGTCAGCCGTATCGTCGTAACCGAACTTGTTCTTCACGACCGAGACGAAGAAGTAGCAGAGCGGTGAGACGATCAGGCCCATGACGATAGCGCCCATCGGACCGGCGATGCCGGCTGCAGGCGTGATGGCGACGAGGCCGGCAACCATGCCCGAAGCGCCACCGAGCATGGAAGCCTTGCCGCGGGTGAAGGTTTCGACCAGCGACCAGGAGATGATGGCGGCTGCCGTTGCGACGAAGGTGTTGACGGTTGCGAGCATCGCGCCGCCGGAAGCTTCGAGGTTGGAGCCGGCATTGAAGCCGAACCAGCCGACCCAGAGCATCGATGCGCCGACCATGGTGAGCGTCATGGAGTGCGGAGCCATCATGTCCTTGCCGAAGCCGACGCGCTTGCCGACGAGAATGGCGCCGACGATGCCTGCAATACCGGCATTGATGTGAACGACGGTGCCGCCGGCGAAGTCGAGTGCACCCATCTTGAAGAGCATGCCGTTGGAATCCCAGACCATGTGAGCGATCGGGAAGTAGACGAAGGTCGCCCACAGCGCGCAGAAGAGCACGGCTGCGCCGAACTTGATGCGCTCGGCGAAGGCGCCGATGATGAGCGCCGGCGTAATGGCGGCAAAGGTCATCTGGAACAGCATGAAGATGAATTCAGGGATGACCACGCCCTTGGTGAAGGTCGATGCCGTCGTCGAAGTCGAGACGCCCGACAGGAACATCTTGGCCGTGCCGCCCCAATAAGGGCTCGAACCGCCGCCGAAGGCGAAGGAATAGCCGTAGAGAACCCAAAGGATCATCACGACCGCGCCGATCATTGTGCACTGCATCAGAACCGAGAGCATGTTCTTGGCGCGGACGAGACCGCCGTAAAACAGCGCCAGACCCGGCACCAGCATGAAGAGCACGAGAATGGTGGAGATGAACATGAAGGCGGTGTCGCCCTTGTCCGGAACCGGTGCGGCGGCGGTCGCAGCGGCTGCAGCCGGAGCGGTCTCCTGCGCAAAGGCGATCGCCGGCGCAAGCAAGGCCGCAGAAAGCGCACCCACCCGTGTCAAGGCGGAGGAAAGCTTAGAAAATGACATGCAAATAACTCCCTGATCCGCCGTGTCTTACAGCGCTTCTGAATCGGTTTCGCCCGTACGGATGCGTACGGCATGGTCAATGGAATAGACAAAGATCTTGCCATCGCCGATCTGGCCGGTCTTGGCTGCCGACGCGATGGCCTCGACGGCCTTGTCAACGGTTTCGGATGCGACTGCGACCTCGATCTTCAGCTTCGGCAGGAAGCTGACGGCATATTCGGTGCCGCGATAAATCTCGGTATGCCCCTTCTGGCGCCCGTAACCCTTCACTTCGGTCACAGTCAGGCCCTGGATGCCGACAGCCGTGAGGGCCTCACGGACCTCATCGAGCTTGAACGGCTTGATAATGGCCATCACAATTTTCATCTGGTTTCCCATCCTTTGTTAGCCTCGGCACGGAGCCGACTCTCCTTGCCGCCGACGAGTGTTTCTGCAGCGACTGGCCATATACATTCAAAGGACGTGCCAGATTCGTGACACATTTATAACGTGTTGAAATAAAACAGTTTTATTGCACAGACCCAATAAAGCGGCATTTCTCATTGTGAGAGCCGCACAAATAAAGTGCAAATTTATAAATTTGCCACAAATTTAAGCATTTGCCTTTTTACGAATCAGCCCTTCCTGCGCTACCGACGCAATCAGGATACCGGATCGCGTAAACAGGCTGCCGCGGGTAAATCCGCGGGCGCCGGAGGCACTCGGGCTCTCCTGGCTGTAGAGCAGCCAGTCGTCGAGCTTGAAGGGACGATGGAACCACATGGCATGGTCGAGGCTCGCCACCTGGACGGTCGGATCCAGTACCGATGTGCCATGCGCATTCAGGGAAACATCGAGCAGCGTCATGTCGGAGAGATAGGCGAGCACGGCATTCTGGTAAAGCCGGTCATCCGGCACCGGCCCCGTGAGGCGAACCCAGATATTCTGCCGCTGGCTCGGCTGCGCGCGCGAGAAATAGCTCTCGATCGAAACGGGCCGGATCTCGATTGCCCGCTTGCGCTCCCAATAGCGGCGGACATTCTCCGGCGCGTGAGCAAGATAGCGCTGCTTCACCTGCTCCTCGTCCATCAGTTCTTCCGGCATCGGCACGTCGGGCATGTCGCCCTGATGATCGAAGCCTGGCTCGTCGACCTGGAAGGACGCCGTCAGCGCAAAGATCGCCTTGCCGTGCTGGATGGCCAGTACACGCCGCGTATTGAAGCTCGAACCGTCACGCAGGCGATCGACCTGATAGAGGATCGGAACCGAGGGATCGCCGGGCAGCATGAAATAGGCGTGCAGCGAATGCGCGAAGCGATCGCCATCCACCGTTCGCTGCGCCGCCATTAAGGCTTGGCCGATGACCTGCCCGCCGAAGACGCGCTGCCAGCCGACCTGCGGGCTATTGCCGCGAAACAGGTTCATCTCGATCGTTTCGAGATCGAGGGTCGCCAGTACGGTGTCCATCGGGGTGAGCTTCTCGGTCTCTCGCGACATTTTGCTTGAACTCCCATGGTAGGAACCGTCAACAGGATGCTCTATATAAAGCAGGACGTGACAGTAAGACACAGGGAAGCGCTATGTTGGACATGCTGGTAGTGGGTGGCGGATATGTGGGTCTTGCCGCAGCGGTCGCAGTCAAGCAGGCAGCCCCCCACCTCGATGTCATGATCGTGGAAGCCGCACCGGAATCCGCCTGGAAGAAGGATATGCGCGCATCGGCGATCATCGCCGCCGCCTCCAAGATGCTTGAAGTTCTGGGTGTCTGGAACGAGATCGCGCCGGAGGCCGAGCCGATCACCCGCATGATCGTCACCGATTCGCGCACAGGCGATCCCGTCCGCCCGGTCTTTCTCACCTTCGACGGCGAAGTGGCCGACGGCCAGCCCTTCGCCCATATGGTGCCGAACCTCACCATGGTCGGGGCGCTTCGCGGCGCCTGCGAGCGCTTGGGCATACCGATCAAGCATGGCCTCAGCGCCACCGGCTTCACAACCGAAGAGAACAAGACCACCCTCACCCTATCGGATGGCAGCACGCTGGAAACGCGGCTTCTGGTCGCCTGCGACGGCGTGCGCTCCAAGCTGCGCGACATGGCGGGTATCAAGACCGTCAATTGGGATTACGGCCAGTCCGGCATTGTCGTTACCGTCGAGCATGAGCGACCGCATGGCGGCTGTGCCGAGGAGCATTTTCTGCCCTCCGGCCCCTTCGCCATCCTGCCCTTGAAGAACAACCGCTCCTCGCTCGTCTGGACGGAGCGCACCCCCGACGCCGAACGGCTCGTGGCTTCCGACGATCTCTTGTTCGAAGAGGAACTGGAGCGCCGCTTCGGCCACAAGCTCGGCGCACTGCGCACGATCGGCGACCGCCGCGCCTTCCCGCTCGGCTTGACGCTTGCCCGCGCTTTCGTCGCGCCGCGCTTTGCGCTGGCCGGCGACGCCGCCCACGGCATTCATCCGATCTCCGGCCAGGGCCTCAATCTCGGCTTCAAGGATGTGGCGGCCCTTGCCGAAACCATCGTCGAGGCCGACCGCCTCGGCCTCGATATCGGCTCGATCAACACCCTCGAACGCTACCAGACCTGGCGCCGCTTCGACACCTTCCGCATGGGGGTGACGACCGACGTGCTGAACCGGCTGTTTTCCAACGACAACACGCCGCTGCGCATCGCCCGCGACTTCGGGCTGGGGATCGTCGACCGCCTGCCCAGCCTCAAATCCTTTTTCATCGGCCAGGCAGCGGGGACGACTGCAAGGGATAATCCGCGGCTGTTGGCTGGTGAGGCGATCTGAAGAGTCGGGGTCGAATCGACAATCTCTGAAGCGGAACCTCTATTCGAGGTTCCGCATCTCGGCATCCATCCAGCTGCAGAATTGCCGGACCGCTCTCGATTCCGAACGGCGCCGGTAGCGATACGTGCCGGTTTCAACCGGTTCGTAGCCAGGCAAGTTTACCAGTGCACCCGATTTCATTTCCCGGCCCGTCAGGATGGTCGGTGCGAGCAGCACGCCAAGACCGGCGACGCAGGCATGAAGCGCAGCGTCGTCCGTGTCGAAGGCATGGCCGAAGGAAAGATCTGCCGGTAAAAGATGGAACGCCTCGCACCAGAGCCGCCAGTCCCAGTTACCCACACAGCATTGCAAAGCCGGCAGGCGCGGAACGGCAATCTCCCGACGATTAGCATCTTTCGCCAGCAAGCCAGGGGAAACGACCGGGCGGCGCAAGTCGCGCGCAAGGAACTCCCATCCTTCGGCGACTTCCCCTATCCGGAAATGTCGAATGCTGACATCCGAGTCGGGAATGACCGGAAAACCGCGTGCGGAACTCGTTTCCACTCGGACGCGTACCTGTGGGCAGAGAGCGCGAAAGCGATCCAGTGACGGAATGAGCCAGCGCAGCGCAAGCGACGTGGTGGCGTGGACGCCGATTTCGTTTTCGTCGCGATAAAGCGCCTCGGCCGAGCGCTCGATGAGCCCGATCGCCGGCGCGACCTCCTGATAGAACCGCCGCCCTATTTCGGTAAGAGAGATGGTGTTGTTACCTCGGCGGAAGAAGCTCACTTCCAACTCGTCCTCAAGCTTTTTGAGCTGGTGGCTCACCGCGCCGGACGTCACACCAAGCTCAGCGCCGGCGGCCGTCAGGCTTCCGGTACGCGCAACGATCGCAAACACCCGGATGGCGTTGAGAGAAACACGATGCCTTCCCTGCATGAATTTTCCTCAGGTTCCCCTCAAATTCCTCGTTTGCGCATCACGCGAAAATCCAGCACAAGCATACGCATAAAATGCCGATAGATCTGCGGCGTGGCCAAACCAAGCCGTCCAAATCCATAGCATGGCTGCCGGTTAAGGCAGCATTACTTTCTTTTCATTTTACCGACTAACCAACCTGCCCATCTTTCTCATTCCGCCAGAAACAAAAAGCTGCTCCACCAAAGGTCCTTGATGCCTCCTCTTCGACATCGCTACCGCGACCCGATCACGCTTTTCGCACCGATTACGTGGATGCCATTCCACTCGCCCATAGTCCGTGCCGTTACCGCGCTGTCACTCACACAGCTCATCGGCTGGGGCTCAACCTTCTATCTGCCGGCGGTGATTGGGCCTGCCATAGCTCGCGAGCTGGACATTGGTCTGCCCATGGTCATGGCGGGACCGACGATCATGCTCATTGTCATGGCGATGGTGTCCTTGCCGCTGAGCTCAATCATCGAACGCCACGGCGCGCGGCCGATCATGGCTTTCGGCTCTGCTATGGGCGCAATCGGCCTGCTGCTGATAAGCCTAGCCCACGGTCCGGTGTCTTATGTCCTACCGTGGATCATTCTCGGCCTTGCCGGCGCCTGCATGCTGACGACGCCGGCGCAGATCGCGGTGAGCGAGGTCGCCGGCGAGAAAACACACCAGGCACTTGGGGTATTGATACTGGCCGGCGGGCTGACATCGACCATCGTCTGGCCGACGACGGGGCTTCTCCAGGCGCAATGGGGCTGGCGCATGACAAGCCTGACCTATGCCGCTTTGATGCTGCTTGTCTGTCTTCCACTGCATTGGATTGCGCTTGGCCGCCACCCTAGGGAACGATCGCCCGTGACAGCGACAGCCGAACCCAACCCTATCGACAGGCCGAGTTTCACTTTACTGGCTTTAAGCTTCGCCGCCAACGGCTTCGTGACCTGGGGATTTGCCCTCACCATCATCGTCCTGTTCGAGGCTGCAGGTCTCGATCACGCCAGCGCGCTAGCAGCGGCGGCCTTCATTGGTATCGCCCAATGGGCGGGGCGCATGGTCGATTTCCTCGGCGGCCGGCACTGGTCGGGCTTCGTCACCGGCCTCGCGGCCTCTGCCTTGTTTCCGCTGAGCTTCATCGTTCTTCTGCTAACCAGCAATTTCGCCGGCGCCATGCTTTTCGCCACACTCTACGGCATGGCGAGCGGCATCACCGCCGGCACCCGCGCAACGCTGCCATTGCAGATTTTCCCGGCTGACACCTATGCACGTGCATCTGCTCGGCTGGCCGTGCCGCTCAATCTTTCCTTTGCGGCCGCGCCACCGGCATTCACCGCCATCATGACATTAGCGGGTGCCCACGCCGCCCTGTGGCTGGCCCTTGCAATCTCGATTTTTGCATATTGCGCGCTTCTCGGTCTTTTGCTGGTACACCGCCGAATGAAGCGCGCATCACATCAGCACTGAAACTGCCCTTCAATCCTCGATACGTCTTGCCTCCGAAATCAGCATGATCGGAATGCCGTCGCGGATCGGATAGGCGAGACGCGCCTTTTCCGAGATCAGCTCGTTCTTTTCCCGGTCGTAGCTCAGCCGCCCCTTGGTCAGCGGGCAGACGAGCAGATCGAGCAGTTTCGGGTCGACCTTGCTGACGGTGACATCCATCTGAAACTCCTACTGCAGCAGGGAATCGGTGTCGCCGGAGCCGGCGAGCACGATCTTGACGATGGCGATGAAGGTTTCTGCCCGGGTCTTCAGGTCGGGCGCCTCAAGAAGGGCCTGTTTCTCGGCCGGATCGAAGGGCGCCATCATCGATAGCGAATTGACCAGCATCATGTTGTCGGCCCGCTCGACGCTTTCCCAATCCGCCTCCAGCCTGTTGGCCTCCAGATAGGCACGGAAAGCCGAAAGCAGTGCCGGGCGATCGACCGTGCCTTCCTCATGATGGGATTTCAGGTCGGAGATGAAGGGGGTGATGCGGAATGTGCGATAGGGCTGGTGGGCAGTGATTTCATCCATCAGCCGGAAACGGCATATGCCCGTCAGCGCGGCGATATAACGCCCATCGCCGGTCTCCGAGAGGGAGGTGATGCGTCCGAGGCAGCCGACATGCGCCAGATTGGACGAATCCGGCGGCTCTCCCAGCGCCGGCTGGATCATGCCGATCAAACGATTTCCGGCGATCGCCGCATCGAACATGGCGAGATAGCGCGGCTCGAAGACATTGAGCGGCAGTTGCGCCCCGGGCAGCAGCAGCGCGCCGGATAAGGGAAAGACGACCACCGATTCGGGCAGATCGCCCGGCTTCAGATATCTCGCATTGCCGACTTGCATCTTTTCCATCCCGCTAGATCGCCCCGACGCGCTGCGCGCCGCAGTGAGCCGCGCAGGAACGACACACATTCGCGGTCATCGCCCCTTTTCGCGCCGCGTCACCGACAATGTGAGCCCGTCTGCCGAAAACACAAGAGTATTTTCGATGAAAACGCCGATGGGAGCCGTTTGCCGGATACATAGGACGACCGTCTAACAAGCGATCGCCCGGAAGGTTCCGCGCGATCGCCATGCTCGTAGGACAACCGACCCGTTATGAAAACAGAATAGAGGAAAGCTTGCGCCGTGCCGCGATCGTGGCGGGATCCTTGGCACCCCATACCTCGAAGAACTCTAGCAGCTGGCGGCGCGCGCCGTCATCGTCGTAGCTGCGGTCCTTGCGCATGACGGTCAGAAGATGCTCGGCCGCCTCCTCGCGCTTGCCTTCGACATTGCGGATCTTGGCGAGCTTGATGCGCTGCTCGTGATTGTCGGGATTGGATGCCAGCTCCCGTTCGATCGCCACGGGATCGCCGAGCTTGCGGGCTTCGTCGATCTGGTCGAGCTTCTTGACCACGGCCTGGATACCGGCATCGTTGGCGAGCGTTTCCGGCAGATCAGTCAGCGCTTCGCGGGCACGCTGGCTCTGGCCGGCGGCGATCATGCATTCGGCCATGCCGGCGAGCGCCTTAGCATTTTCCGGGTCCGCCTGCAGCACAGCGCCAAAAAGCTCGGCCGCGCCATTGACGTCGCCAGCGGCAAGCAGGCCGCTTGCCTCTTCCAGAACGGCAGCAATCTCGGCTGCCGGATCGTCGCCGCCTGCCGGACCGCCGAGGCGATCGATGAACTGGCGAACCTGGCTTTCCGGCACCGCACCCATGAAACCATCGGCCGGACGGCCATTGACGAAGGCAATGACGGCCGGGATCGACTGGATGCCGAGCTGGCCGGCGATCGAGGGATGATCGTCGATATTCATCTTGACCAGCTTGACGCGGCCCTTGGCTTCGGTGACGACCTTTTCGAGCACCGGCGTCAGCTGCTTGCACGGGCCGCACCAGGGCGCCCAGAAATCGACCAGCACCGGCTGGTTGCGCGATTCCTCGATAACGTCCTTGGCGAAGGTCGCTGTCGTCGTATCCTTGATCGGCGAAGCGCCGCCAGCGGCTGGCGTGGCGCCGAAGGATGCCGAGGCCGACATCTGCCCGCCGAAGGAAGCGTTATAGGGATTGTTCGAACCGCTCATGAGTGTCTCCCGCCTGCCGGCATCCTTGATTTTGTGAGAAGCATGATCTCCAGACGAGACGACGAGGTTCGCCTGCCAGCACGCTCCATGAAGTGGCCAAAGCGACCGGACAATCCGAAGAGAAGCCGACCGCTATAATCTTAGCGCTAAAATCGTACGTTAGCTCGTCACTTTCAAGACTAGCGGCGTATGACCCGTCGCCTCCATGAAGCGCAGGAGATCGCCGCTGGCAATCGACGTCGTCGCATCGTTCGACAAGGGATGGCAATTGACGATGTCATGCGCCATCAGCTCGGCATCGAGCACGAAGGTAACATTCTTGCCTGCGTCGTTGATCGCGCCGAATGCCGTGACAGAGCCCGGGATGACGCCGAGATATTCCATCAGCTTTTCCGGCTTGCCGAAGGACACCTTGCTTGCGGCACCGATCAGCGTGTGCACGGTCTTCAGGTCGACCGTCGCGTTTTCCTCGACGGTCAGCAGGAAGAAATTGTCCTTCTTGTCCTTCACGAAGAGGTTTTTCGTATGGCCGCCCGGAATTTCGTCGCGCAGCGATACCGATTCGGCGACGGTGAAGACCGGAGCATGATCCTTGGTCGTATGGCTGATACCGAGCCCATCCAGGAATCGGAAAAGATCGTCGCGGTTTTTCGGGCTGGTCTCGGTCATGGCGTCTCGCAATCGAAAATGGTTCGCCCCTGATACGTCGCCCACAATTTCATTGCAATCTTCGAGACGACAAAGCCCGGCGTTTCCGGGCTTTCCGATGGCTCGCGAAAAGAAGATGCAATTTTTCTTCGCGAACTCGTCATTTCCCTGTTGCATTTGAAAAATGGTTAGGCCATATAGCGCCCGTCGCCGCAAGACGACGCCCAGCGGTCCAACACACTACCCCGGATCGCGACGGGAATGAGCGGGTGTAGCTCAGGGGTAGAGCACAACCTTGCCAAGGTTGGGGTCGAGGGTTCGAATCCCTTCGCCCGCTCCAGTTTTCAAATTTTCCTATGGAATAAAGACGCTACGGCTTGGCCGTAAAAGCGTCTTTCCGACTGGAAGGCGCATTTTTCACGCGCCTGTTTTCTTTTCCTCTCGCGCTCCGCGCAATGCACTCGTGCTAGTTACGAACCGCGATCGTCGCGGCAGCGCCTCCCATGCAGAAGGCTGCGCCGCGATTCATCAGGCGCATCGCCCGAGGCGATTGCAGGGACCGGCGCGTCTTCGCTCCGAGAATGGCGAAAGGGAACTGCACGGCGGTCAGGATGACGGCGGTTATCGCCAGAAGAATCGGAACGTCGGTGGCCGATAGCGCCCGGATGTCCACGACCGTCGGCAGGATGGAGATATAGAACAGGATCGATTTGGGATTGCCGAGCGTGACCAGAACGCCCGAAATGAATGCATTTGCGCTACTCTCCGGCTGGGCCACATGGCTTTCATCGAAGGTCTCGCCGGATCGCCAGAATTGCACAGCCAGCCAGCAAAGATAGGCGACGCCTGCCCATTTGATCGCAATCAGCAAATAGCTGAAGGTTTCCGCGATGAATGCCAGTCCGGCAAGAACCGCGGCGAGGTACAATACGTCGCCGAACACCATACCGGCCGTCATCCATGCTGCACGCCGATAGCCGCTCTTCAAAGCTTGCGCCACTATGGCAACGATTTGCGGACCCGGAATGATTGCTGCAATCGCCAGCGCACTGGAATATGCGATGAATCCGGACTGAGTCATTTGCTTCCCGTTCCTCTTCGATGCCGGAAACCGATTTTAACTCTTAATTCGTAAACATGCTCAGAGGTGGCGGCAAGCATGTTTCTCCCCTCACCCACCTTCGCCCGGCGGCCGAAGCGCCGGGTCTCAAATCAGTCTCATTTAACGTTCAGGTCTGAGCATCGGATGGGCTTATGGAACTTGGTATTGCACGCATGAAAAGAAAAACCTCCCTGCTGATGGCGATGCTTTTGCTTCTGCCCGTTCCCGTATTTGCCCATCCGCATATCTTCATCGATGCCAAATTCGAGGTCGTCTCGGCGCCCGATGGCTCGATCAGCGAGCTGCGCAATGTCTGGAGCTTCGACGAAGTGTTCACCTCTTCCGTCCTTATGGATTACGGCAAGAGCGGCGACCAAGCTTTGAGCGCAACCGAGCTCAAGGCGGTGGGAAAGACGGTTCGGGATTCGCTGGCGCAGTATGATTACTACACGAACGTCACCAGCAACGGCAAAACAGTGCCGATGGCCAAGCCGGATGCGATCCAGGCGGACTACAAGGATGGTTCGCTGACGCTGACCTTTTCGCTCAAGCCGGAGCAGAAGACCTTCCTCAAGGGAACCACCATCTTCGGGATCTACGACAAGACGCTCTATACGGCGGTCGATTTCGCCACCGACAACGATTTGAGCACATCGGGACCGGCCTTCGGCCGCTGCAAGCGCAAGGTCATCAGACCCAATCCCAAGGAAGTCATGGCGGAAAACCAGGCCGCGCTGACAAGCATGTTCTTCAGCGATCCGAAGGGCACGGACTACTCGCTGCTGGTGGCGACGCGGCTCGAAGTCCAGTGCTGATCCTGCCAAGGACACCTTCCCTCATTTGAAAGGCGGACCGTCGTCTTCGGAAGGCCTCTTGCCGCTTACGGCAGGCGATATATAGCGGCGGGCGATGATCCAGCAGGCGAGCGCCCAGCTCGCGCCGGCACACCAGCCGCCGAGGACGTCGGTCGGGTAATGCACGCCGAGATAGATCCGGCTCGCGCCGATCATCAATGTCAGCAGGATGCCGGCCGCGACGGTGAAGACCCGCGTCGAGCGATAGCTTCGCGTGCCCGAGATCAGCGCGGCAAGGGTCAGATAGGTCACGGCGGACACCATCGCATGGCCGCTCGGAAAGCTTAGATCGTGAACCTCGACCAGATGCGGCACGATATCGGGCCGCGCCCGCGCGACACCGACCTTCAAGGCTGTGCTCAGCGCCCATCCGCCCAGCACCGAAGCGAGGACAAAGATGGCGATGGCGCGCTGCCGGTCGAGCAACAGATAGATCGTCACCAGTGCCGTCATCAGCGCAAGCACAGTCGTTCCGCCGAGGCTTGTTATGTCCTTGACCGCATGGGTCAGCCAACCCGGACCGATCGGCACAGAGAGATCGCCGGGCTGACGAAGCGCCAGCAGGATCGCCTCGTCGAATCCCTTCGTGCTGCCTTCGAGCACCTCTCCTGTGAGATAGATGAAAAGAAGAATTCCGCCCGAAAGCGCGGCGAACATTACAAGCAGCAAGGGCTCATAGCGGTTCAACCATCCAGGAATACCCGATGTGCCTAACGGCCGATCCTTCATGCGCTAAAACCCGCCTTGCCTGCTCTCATATCGTTTCGTCCACGAACAAAGCCCGGACAAACCCTATCTAGGAATAAAATGCGCGGGTTCCAATCGATCAAAGCCGCGATGATATGTTCGGTGCCGCAGGCGCTTCAGGTTCGTGAAATAAACTGTCTCTATCTTGACGCGAATTTGCTGCAGCCGGCGCAGGGAGGATGTGGTCGGCGTCGTTTCCTGCTCAAGGATCACGATAAAGGATACCGTCAATGAACCAGACCAGCATCGCCTCCACGAGCCGTGCAAAAGGCAATTCGGCAACAGGTTAGACGACGTGTTTGCTTTCGAACTTTCCGCTATTTTCCAGGCCGCGAGCTGTGCTAGTAGTGCTGCAGGGGCGATCAGGCATCAGGTGTTTTCAGAGTGTTAAATGTTGGGACATCTTTCTCCGCCCGGCTGTCTGCGCTGGCCGGAACGGGGCTGCTGGCAGCGTCTATTGTCGGCATGTTTCCCGCCTCATCCAGGGCGGACGATGCAGCCAAATCCTCATCCGATACCTGGGTCGTGACGCTTGGCGCAACCGTGGAATATGGCCCGAGCTATGAGGGATCGAAGCATTATACCTTCGGTGCCCTGCCGTCCTTCGATATTCACCGTTTGGGTGAGGCGCAGGAATACAGTGCCCCGGACGACAATTTCGATTACCAGCTCTTCGATCTCGGAGGCCTCGAAATCGGCCCTGTGGTCGGCTTGAGAGACGATCGCTTCGATCTCAATGATTTGCATCTGCAAAGCCAGCGCAAGGTGCGCTGGAATTTCGATGCGGGCGGCTTCGCCCAATATTGGCTCATGGATAATCGGCTCCGCTTCCGCACGGAGATCCGCCAGTCGCTTTGGGGCGGCGATGGACTGGTCGGCGATTTCGCCCTCGATTGGTTCCAGCCGCTCGGAGACAAATGGCTATTGTCCGCCGGCCCTCGCCTGTCGATGGCAAATTCGGTCTATATGCGCACCAACTTCGGCATCTCGGAAAGTGAAGCCGCGAGGCATGGCCATATCAATGCCTTCGATGCCGGTGCCGGCGTGAAATCGGTCGGCTTCACCGTGGCTGCGACCTATACGATCTCGCCGGAATGGAGCGTACAGGTTTACGGAAAATATAACCGTCTGGTGGGCGATGCGGCCGACAGCCCGATCACCTCGCGCTTCGGCTCACCCGACCAGAACATCATCGGCTTTACGCTCAATAGAACCTTCAACGTCAAGTTTTGAAGCGCTGCGCGCTTCATTCTCGGCGATATAATTGCGCGTCAGCGGAATGATGTCATTTCGCTTGGCGATCTGGATCTGGAAGACGACGAGATCCTCGTAGCGGAAGGCGGCCTCCGCCGTCGAAAGATAATATTCCCACATACGGCAGAAGCGCTCGTCGTAGAGCTTGGCGGCTTCATCCCAGCGCGCCATGAAACGCTCCCGCCATGCCTCCAGCGTCTTGGCATAGTGCAGCCGCAGCACCTCGACATCGGTGATGGCAAGCCCCGCCGCCTCGATCTCCGGCACGATCTCCGACAGGGCCGGAATATAACCGCCTGGAAAGATGTATTTGTCGAGCCACGGCGTGGTGAAGCCCGGTGTCGCCGAACAGCCGATAGTGTGCAGCACCATGATGCCGTCATCCTCCAGCAGCTCAGCACACTTGCGGAAGAAGGTGCGATAGGACGCAAGCCCGACATGCTCGAACATGCCGACGGAAACGATCCTGTCGAAGCGGCCGGTCAGGCTGCGATAGTCCCTCAGCGCAAATTGCACCTCAGCCGGCGTTCCCCTGGCCCTGTCGGCAACCCGCTTGGAGGCATAGTCGTGCTGCTCCTCTGACAGGGTCACGCCGAGCACGTAACCGCCCGGCGCATGTTCGGCCATATGCAGCGCGAGGCCGCCCCAGCCGCAGCCGATATCGAGGATGCTGTTGTTCGGCTCGATCAAAAGCTTGGCGGCGAGATGCCGCTTCTTGGCGATCTGCGCGTCGTCAAGCGATTGGTCGGCATGCTCGAAATAGGCGCAGGAATATTGCCGGTCCGGATCGAGGAAGAGCTCGTAGAGCCGGCCGTCGAGATCGTAATGATGGGCGACATTGGCTTTCGAGCGCCCGGGCAGGTTACGATGGCGGAAGATCCTGAGCTTGGTCCGGATATGATCGATGATGCGGGCAATAAGGGGGTGGGTGCTGTTCTGCCCCTCACGCAGCATCATCGCCACGAAATCGTAAAGCGTGCCGCATTCGACAATAAAGCGACCATCCATATAGAGTTCGCCCAGCCGCTTATCGGCGTCGATGAGGAGTGCCCATTCAGCACGGTCATCGGTGAAACGGACATGGACCGGCGCACCCGTGCCGTCGCCGAAGGTCAGCACACGGCCGCTGGCCGTCGTCACGGTCAGCGCGCCCCGCGTGACGATGGAGGAAAGTCCACGCTTCAGGCACCAGTCGACAAGGCTGGAGAAAATGGCGGGGGTTTTGCCCTTGGGGCGGTTGTCAGCTTGCATGTTGGACATCACCTATCCTTACCGGTCCCCGTACGCAGTTCCTCCTGCTTCGGCTCCAATTCCTCATGATGCTCCTCCGTCTCGACACCGGCGCCTGCAATCAGCCAGACGCCCGTCAGGATCAAGCCGCTGCCGACCATCTGCAGGGCGACCACCCGCTCGCCGAAGACGAACCAGCCGGTCGCGACGATCAGCACATAGCTGATGCCCGTCAGCGGAAAGGCACGGCTTAGATCGAGCTCAGCCAGCACATTCATCCAGATGAAGAAGCCGACGATCTCGATGGCGATAGCCACCAATATCCATGGAGAGGAGAGAGCCTGCCACAGCCATGCCTGCATGCCTTCATCGTGCAATTGCCCGGCACCGAGCTTGATGAGGACTTGGTACAGGGTGCTCAACACCGGCACGGCAAGCCAGAAAAACCGCATATTGGGCATTACGCATCCGCCTCGTCTGTCGAGAACAGCGGCGATACCAGTCGCAGCACACTCTGAAGCAAGGGATTGCGATGGTGAAAATACATCGCATTGGCGGTCAGCCTGCTGCCGAGGCGCACCTTGTTTGCATAGTGAGCCTGCCCGCTCTGATAACGACCCAGGCCGTTCTCCAGGCAGTAACGCAGATTGGTAAACCAGCTGATGAAATAGAGATTATAGGGCCGGCCCTTTTCCCCATCCATGCAGAAGAACTTGTCGATAGCCACGCGCTCGTTATGCACGATCAGATTGGCGGCAAGCAGCTTGTCCTCGACGAAATAGAAGGCGCAGAAAGATCGGCCGGGCATATGGGCGAGAATGCCCTGGAAATAGGCAGGAGTCAGCTCCTCGAACTGCCATTCGCTGCGATTGCGCG
Source organism: Martinezella dioscoreae (assembly GCF_009176305.1). GTDB lineage: Bacteria > Pseudomonadota > Alphaproteobacteria > Rhizobiales > Rhizobiaceae > Rhizobium > Rhizobium dioscoreae. The sequence goes on from NZ_BLAJ01000017.1 coordinate 56,505, forward strand.
TATCATGATAGAGCGCCATCACCTGAGGCAGGAACTCGCCGAAATCCGTCCGCATCTCCACCCTGACCTGGTCGAAGGATTTCATCTTGCGGCGCATATCCTTGCGGGTGCCAGCCGAAAGCCTGGCGAGATATTCGTCGATCGTCTTGAAATCGATGTCGAGCCACGCCGTCGGAAGAGCGCCGATCGAGGCATAGCCGCGCGCGGCAAACAGATCGCCGAACTCGGCCGAAGCCTGCTCCGGGATATCCTTGAGACCAATCAGCGCACACCGCTCCGTCACGGCAACCTGCTCGAAGAAGGACAACATCTCCGTCAGCAGGACGCGACGACGCTCCTGCGGGATGTCGGGATGAAAGCCGATCGCACCGGTCTCGGTGCAGGGCGATCCCAAACATGCAAGGCGCAGCTTCAGAAAACCTGGAAAATATCGCTGCACCCTGCGCACGGATCGACGCAGGAATCCCTCATCCAGCGTCGTATCGAGAGCGTAGAGGCAGACAAAGGCCGGCATGGCGACGCTCACGCGCCCACCCTCCGTAACGGTGATATAGCGCCATTCGAACCCTTCGAGGCCGGCTTTCTCGATCGCCAGCAGGCAATCATAATCCTCGACGTCATTCGGGAAGCATGCATTCCATGCGTCGCGGCCGATAGCGCGGATGCTGAAGTGAACTTCGGCCACCGGGTCACCCATCGACTGCGGTACGATTTTAAGCAGCGGCTGCGACATGACGCGCCTCGAAGAAGTCGGCCGTGAAATCGGCCACCTGCCGATGCTGCCGGTCGACATGGATCATATGATAGCTGTCCGTGATCCATTTCAGCTCATGCGGAGCACCGATATGCTCGGAAATATAGCGGGCATGCTTCGGGCTGGCGAGATCGTCGTCCTCGGCATGCAGGATCAGCGTCGGCGTCTGCATCTGCGGCAGCAGGCTGCGAAGCGTCTTACCCAGCCGATGCATCTCGACCAGGCCCTTGCCTGGGAATTTTTCCAGAACCCCTTCGCTCGCCATGCCTTCGATCAGCCGGCGCATGCGCTCGTCCTTGATCCCGAGCGAGGTGGTCTCGCTGAAGCTCAGCCGGTCGAGGAATGGAACGCGCGACAGCCAGCCAATCTGCGAGGCCAGCAGCGGATAATAGAAGGGAACGTCCCAGCCGTCGTAACTGAAGCAAGGCGAATAGATCGCCACCGCGCCGATGGTCTTCTTCTGCTGTTCGGCAGCCAGCATAGCGAGCTTGCCACCGACGCAGATGCCAGCGGCAAATACCTCCTGCGTTCTGGATGCCAGCAGCTCCGACGCTTCGACGACCGAGGCGAGCCAGTCTTCCCAGCGGGTCTGGCGCAACGTCTTCGCATCGACGCCGTGGCCCGCCAGCAGCGGTGCATAGACGCTGTAGCCCCTGCGATTGAGATGCCGAGCCACCAGTTTCATTTCGGCAGGCGCGCCTGTCAGTCCGTGGACCAGAAGGACGCCCTTGCCATTTGAGCCCTCCATGAAGAAGCTCAATTCATCAGCTTTCATGAGATAGCTCCGACTGCCGGTTTTCCTTGGCCATGAAGCCAAGCGCATGGCAGGTGCTGATCACATGCGTGCCGTTCTTTTCCTGCTCTTCCTTGATCTGCTCGTGCAGCGCCTGCAGCTTCGTCCAGTGGGTACGGGGACGATAATGGTGCTCGGCGTGATAGCCATTGCCGAACCAGAGCCAGTTGTAGAAAGGCTTGTGACTCGAAACGCCCCAGGCGATCGGCTCGTCCGGATCGCCGTTCAGATGCTCGTAATAGCCGTTCAGCGACGACAGGCAATTGCCGATATAGTAGAACGGCACGAAGAACAGCACCGCCTTCCAATCGTAGATCAGCGCGACCGCGGCAAGCCCCAAGAAGAAATAGAGCTCGAAACGCCCCCAAGCCGCATCGAAGGGGCGGTTGCGGGCAATCGCCTTGTGAATGTCGCCAAGGCTGTCCCGGAAGAAGCTCAGGAACGTATAGGACCAGACGTTTTCCGGTTGGCCGTCGCGGCCATAGCGATAGATCGAGAGCATGTCGATCGTCTCGCCCTTTTCATTCGGACGGTCGCTATTGCCCGAATGATGGCGCATATGCACCCAATGATAATAGGTCTGCGAAAAACCAATCACGACCGACTCCAGAAGACTGAAGCCGTAGTTCATCCAGCGCGGCTTGAAATAGGGCGTGTGGATGAAATTGTGCGATATGCTGTTGATGTTCCAGGAGATCGAAATGGCATAAAGGCAGCCGAGAATGGCCGAGAGCCAAAGTGGCCGGCTTTCGAAGCCGACGATCAGATAGACGTCGAAGGCGAGATGGGCGACGGCGGCAAGCACCGGTGCCAGATCCCATCGGGTGTGCGCAAAGATTTTCATAGTCCTGTAACTCCCACGCAAACCACACCGGCGGTGACGAGAAACACGCCCGTCGCGTGGCGCAGGTTGATGTTTTCCTTGAAGATGACGGCGCCGGCGAGCACGATGACGACATAGCTCATCGCCATCAGCGGAAAGGCGATGGTCAGTGGCACGTGCTCCAGAACGGCCGTCCAGGCGAAAAGCTCCACGGCCCAGAGCAGAATGCCGAGCCAGGTGACCGGTTTTGCCAGCGCCTTAAAGGGGGCGTTTTCACTGGCGGATTGCTTGAAGCAGACTTCGCGGGCGGTTTCCGCGACCACGCAGAACAGGATGAGCCCAAGCATGGGAAGTGTCAGGCTGCCAGTCATTGCATATACTCCGCCAGCACCTCCAGCAGGGCATGATTGGCCGCGCTGTTGATGTTTCTCATTGTTTCGGCACCCTGCCGCATACGCGGCTGATCGATGAAGATCTCCGCGCGCTTCATGAACTGTGTCCGAAGGCTGCCAGCATAACTCGGGGTCGAATAATCCCCGATGACATCGGCGCCGATAATGCGGTGACGGCTGCCGATTTCGCTGATGAGGGAGAGGAGATAGGGCAACCGCATGCGGCCCTGATCCCAATTGGTAACGGCATCGTCGGCGGCCAGCACGTCCTTATCGATCGTCACATAGACCGCCTCGGTGCGAATGCGGCTGAGCATATGGTCGATGAAATTTTCCTCGCCGATTTCGGCGATCGATTTCCAGTGCAGCGCACCTCTTTCCTGCCGGTAGCTGGCACCGGTGCCGTAATCGGCAAGTACGCGGCTCGGCGGATGTTCGTAAGGATAGAGTTCCAGCTTGCCGTCGGCAAGCCAGTGCAAATTGGCGCCCTTGCGCTCGGGACTGCGAAGATCATGGCTGCAGACGCCGATCGTGATGACCTTCTGGATGCAGGGATTGGCAAGGGCGCGATTGACCCAGGAGCCGCAATGCATGCCGCCGTCGAATTTCACCCAATCCGGATGATTGTCGAAATGGATCAGTGTGGCCGCACCGGATTGTCGCTCGAGTGCGCCATCGAGCAGCAAGGCCGTGACATGGTGGAAATCGCCGGAGCCCATGAAGCATAATTGCGGGTCCTTGCCGGTCGTCGGTCTGTTCTTGACGATCTCGCGACTGAGATCATCAAGGGCGCTCTGTTTGCTCCACAGCCGAACCTGTTGCCCCGCATTCTTGCCGAAATACTGGTGTGCGCCGGCAAATTTGCAGGCGCGCACAAAGTCAGGCTGCAACTCCAAAGCATCATCGAGATGAAGAAGCAGCAGCTGCACCGTCTTATCTCCGGGCAGCACGCGTCAGAAGCTGATCGAGCAGGGCAAGCGCCAGATCGATCTCTTCGCGGGTGATCAGCAGGTTCGGAGCGAAGGTGATGACGTTCTTGTGGTAGCCGCCGACATCGAGCACGAGGCCGTAGGTCCTGCCGCCGACCTGAAGGTCGCCCTTCATGCCTTCGTCGCACATCCAGTCCATCGTCGCCTTGTCCGGCGTGTAGCTGTCGTCCTTGCAGATTTCCATGCGCAGGGCGAGGCCGAGACCGTCGACTTCGCCGACGATGGCATGGCGCTTCTGCAACTGCTTCAGCCCGTCGAGGAAATGCGCGCCCTTTTCCATGATCGCAGCGCCGAAATCCTGCTCTTCCAGCATCTTCATCGTTTCGAGCGCGACAGCAGTCCCCATCGGATTGCTGGCGAAGGTCGAATGCGTGGAGCCGGGCGGGAAAATCGTCGGGTTGATCAGCTCTTCGCGAGCCCAGACGCCGGAAAGCGGATTGAGGCCGTTGGTGATCGCCTTGCCGAAGATCAGCGCATCCGGCGAAACGCCGAAATGCTCGATCGACCAGAGCTTGCCGGTGCGGTAGACGCCCATCTGGATTTCGTCGACGACGAGCAGGATGCCGTGATCGTCGAGCACCTTCTTCAGTTCGACGAAGAAGTTCATCGGCGGAATGACGTAGCCGCCCGTGCCTTGGATCGGCTCGATATAGAAGGCCGCATATTCGGACTTGCCGGCCTTCGGGTCCCAGACGCCGTTATATTCGCTTTCGAACAGGCGGGCGAATTTCTGGACGCAGTAATGGCCATATTCTTCCTTCGACATGCCCTTCGGGCCGCGGAAGTAATAAGGGAACTCGATAAACTGCGCGCGATCGCCGAAATGGCCGTAGCGGCGGCGATAGCGGTAGCTCGAGGTGATCGCCGAGGCGCCGAGCGTGCGGCCGTGATAGCCGCCCTCGAAGGCGAACATCAGGCTCTTGCCGCCCGTATAGTTGCGCACGAGCTTCAGGGAATCCTCGACGGCCTGGGAGCCGCCGACGTTGAAGTGCACGCGACCCTTGTGACCGAACTTACGCTCGGCATCCTGGGCGATCATCGCCGCAAGCTCTACCTTCTCGCGATGCAGATATTGCGACGCGACCTGCGGGAGACGGTCGAGCTGGCGATGGGCGGCTTCGTTCAGGCGCTCGTTGCGATAGCCGAAATTGACGGCGGAGTACCACATCTGCAGATCGAGGAACGGTGTGCCGGTCCGATCGTAGACATAGGAGCCTTCGCATTCCTCGAAGAATTTGGGCTTATTTGTGTAGTGAACCGTATCGCCATGGGAGCAATAGAGCTCCTCAAGAGCGCGCAATTCCTCTTCGGAGCGGACGGACTCGGTCTCGCCGCTGAAGGCTTCGGCTACATTCGTTTTCATTCAATGCCTCTTGGTCTGGTTCACGCCGTCTTGACTTGCGGCAGTGCACGGGAGCGTCGCTCGACGCTCGGGAGAACGGCTTCCATCTTTGGAAGCAGATCGGAGAAGTCTTCGAAGCCGACATAGGGAATGCCGTTTTCCTCGCAGTAATCGACAAGCTTGGCCTTGGCGAAAACGAGGTCGACCTTGTCGGAAACACAAAAGTCGCTACGCCCGTCGCCGATATAGACGTGCAGGTCGCTGCTATCGACGACGCGGCATTTGCAGACACCGGCTCCGGATACGCAGCCCGTCGCCGTAAACGGCGGAAACAGCGAATAGGATTCGCGGCCCTGTGAAACGCTGCAGGTCAGCACATTGGCGACGATCGGCAGACCCTCGATGCCGTGACGCGCCAGGATGCGCCGGATGAAATAGTCCACACCATCGCTGACGATCGTGACAGGCAATTCGTCGCGGCGGCAAAAGGACAGGAAACTCTCGAAGCCCGAATCGATCGACAGCGTGTCGAGAAACCGGTCGAGCTCGCCCCGGCTTGCCTGGATGAGAGCGATCTGCCGGCGCATGCATTCACCAGAGCCGATCAGCCCCTGCTTCCACAGCTGCTCGATATCTTCCCACTCGGGGCCGGCGAAACGGGACAACACCATATCCGTCGCGTCTTCGATGGATATGGTTCCATCAAAATCGCAAAACACCTGCATGAAATACCCCTTCGCCTAATCCTAAGTTGCGTCTAACAACCTGAGATGAGCCGGGCATGAGCGGAAAATGATGCGAAAATGAAAAACGACGAGGCGTTGTACTTTTAACTCAAGGGCAATCTTAGATCGACCTGAAGACCGTTACCCAAACGTGAGGTAGAAAGATCGACCGTTGCCGAGAGACGGTCCGCCGTATCCGCAACGATAGCGAGACCAAGGCCTGCCCCTTCCGTGTGAAGTGTGTTGAGGCGATAGAAGCGCTGGAATACCGCCTCCCTCTCATGCGGCGGGATGCCGGGACCGCTGTCGCTGATGGAAATGCAGCCAAAACCGTCCTCCGAAGCGATCGAAACTTTGATCTCCCCTCCAACGGGCGTGTATTTGATGGCATTGTCGAGCAGATTGGTGACCAGCATGCGTAGCAACGACTCGTCCGTCCTGACCTGGATCGGCTCGTCCCCTTCGAGCACGACCTGGAGCTCGCGGCTGGTGATGATGTTGCCGAATTCGGCAATGAGCGACGCCATCCAGTGATAGAGCGGCACCGATGTCAGATTGAGGGGATGGTGGCTGACTCTGGCCAGCCGCAGCAGCTGCTCGATCAGATGGATGGTGCGGTTGTTGCTGGCCACGAGATCGGAAATGATCGCCTGCCGCTCCTGATCGCTGTCGCTGTGTTCGAGCATCCGCAAAAGCAGCTTCACGCTTGCCTGCGGCGTGCGCAACTGATGCGCGGCAAGGTCGGAGAAGCGCCGCTCCAGCGTCAGCGACTGGCCGAGCTTCTCCAGCAGCTGATTGATCGACCGGCCAAGCGGCAGCAGATCGCGCGGCAGCTCTTCAACGGGGATAGCCGAGAGATCATCGGGCGATCGCGTGCGGATCTGCCGCACCAGCCCGTGGATGGTGCGCAGACCGCTATTGATGCCGAGCCAGATGAGAAAGCCGATGACCGGCACCAGCATCAGCAGCGGAAAGAACAGATTGAGGAGAATGTTGGAAACGAGCGTTTCGCGAAGCGCGATCTTTTCGCCAAGCTCGATCACGATGGTCGTGTTCGGGATCGGCAGGGAATAGACGCGCCACTCGTCTCCACCATAGGTCAGCGTGGTAAAGCCGACCTTCTGCTGCGGTACATCGGAGAGAAAGGCCGTGCTGCTGTAGAAGCGGATATTGCCATCGACCCAGGCGCGAAACATGTGCGCATCGGCATAATCATCGGCGTCTTCATTGAAGGCCAGCTGATTGTCCATGTTGAAGTCGATATCGTCGATCTGCTTGGCCGTATGGTCCGGATTCTTCTCCAGCGGGCGGCGCAGCAGGCTCCAGATCACATTCGCATCGTCGATGAGCTGGGCATCGTAGATATTGTTGATCTCCCGCGTCGCGCTGTTGAAGGCGAAAGCTGCGATCACGACGATCGTCACCACGACGACAGGCGCGATGCGCAGAAACAGCTTGCGGGTAAGCGTGGAATTGTTCATCGCTCGATCATGTAACCGACGCCGCGGATCGACTTGATGAAATCCGTGCCGAGCTTCTTGCGCAAATTGTAGATCGTCACTTCGATCGTGTTGCTCTCGACGGTGTTTTCCGCGTCATAGAGCGCATATTCGATATCGTTCTTCGTCACATATCGGCCGCTGCGCTCCATCAGCAGCTTCAAGAGATGGAATTCCTTCGCCGTGGTATGGACCTGCACATTGCCTTTGCGCGCCACCATGGCAGAGGGGTCGACTTCCACGTCGCCGCAGCGGATGACGCTTTCGGTCCGCCCGTCGCGCCGGCGGATGAGCGCGCGCAGCCGCGCCAGCAGCTCGTCGAGATCGAAGGGCTTGACCAGGTAGTCGTCGGCACCCTCATCGAGGCCTTCCACCTTCTGGCGCACGGAATCCATCGCCGTCAGCAGCAGCACGGGCACGGAATTTCCCCGCTGGCGGATGCGCCGCAACACCTCCATACCGCTCAGCTGCGGCAGATTGATGTCGAGCACGATCGCCGCGAAATGGGAATGCGCCGCCGCCTCGAGGCCGGATTCGCCATCGCGCATCCAGTCGACGCCATAGGCGTGCTTTTCCAGTGCCTTCTTCAGCGATGATCCGAGGATATTGTCGTCTTCAACAAGCAGAACGCGCACGACCAACCTCACTTAGCCGAATATTTCATAGCCGATATCGGCCGCAATTGGAGCGGCGATGTGGCAAAGCTATGACGGATCATTTCTGCCTGGCAAGAGCGGGGGCGTCCTGCATCTTCCGAACAGGCCGAAAACGCTCCGCAATCCACTGGCGGAAAATACTATCTCAGTTTCCGCATGGAGGCCTCCAGCGCCTGGAAAATCCGAGGATCAGTCGACTGCGCGACATTGAAGCGCATGAAGCGTCCGGCGGTATCCGAGAGGCTGAAAACATTGCCGGGCGCAAGGACGATGCCTTCGGCAAGGCAGGCACGCGCGACATCGGCGGCATCGAGCCCTTCCGGGAGCCGGCACCATAGAAACATCCCGGCCCGGGGCTTCAGCCAAGGCACGATGCCGATCGCCTCCAGCCGCGTCGACACCTCCGCCATGGTCTTGGCAAGCCGTACCCGCAGGGCCTCGACATGCCGGCGATAGCTGCCATCCTTCAGCGCGAGATGGACAAGCTCGGCCGACAATTGCCCGCAGCTGAAGCTGCTGGCAACCTTGAGATCGACAAGACCGTCGATCCAATCCCGCCGCGCCGCGATGAAGCCGCAGCGCACCGAGGCCGAAAGCGTCTTTGAAAAGCTGCCGATATGGATCACCCGGTCGAGCCCGTCATAGGCAGCGAGACGTGGCGCCGGAACATCCTCGAAATCGGCGAAGATATCGTCCTCGATGATCGTCAGCCCGGCAGCATCCGCCAGCTTCAGCAGCCGGTGTGCCGTCACGGGCGAGAGCGTCGCACCCGTCGGATTGTGGATGGCTGAATTGGTGATGTAGAGCCGTGGTTTGTGCCGTTCGAGGATCTGCCCGAACAGCTCGACATCCGGCCCCGTGGGCGTGAAAGGTACGGAGACGACATTGGCACGATGCGCCCGCAGGAGCGCATGAAAATTGAAATAGCAGGGATCGTCCACGAGCACGGTATTGCCCGGCTCGAGCAGGAAACGGCAGAGAAGATCGATCGCCTGCGTGCCGGATTCCGTCAGCAGGATCTGATCCGGCGACACCGTGATACCATGTTCGCCAAGGCGCCGGGCGAGCAACTGCCGCAGCGGCGGCAGGCCCAGCGGCGTCCCGTAATTGGCAAGCGCTGCCATGTCTCCACGAGCCAGCGTTCGCATCGCCCTGCGCAACGCCGCCTGCGGCAGCCAGGAGGGTGGAAGCCAGCCGCAGCCGGGCTTCAGGACATCGTCTCCCACCTCCAGCGATTGCCTGGAAATCCAGAGCGGATCGACGTTGCGATCCGATCTTGCTCCGGTCTCGGACAAGGAAAGCGGCGGCAGCGGGCCGCAGACGTAAAATCCGGCACCCGGCCGCGAACGGATCGTGCCCTCTGCGGCAAGCCGCTCATAGGCCTCGACCACGGTTGAAACAGACACCTGCATCGTCTTTGCGAAGCTGCGCACAGAGGGAAGCCGGGCGCCTGGCATCAGGCTGCGAGTGGCGATACGGTCGGAAATCGCAGCCATCACTCCCTCGATGCGCGTGCCGCCGCCTGCGCTTGCCACCGACAGACCATCCATCCGTACTGCCCCTTACACCATAACAGTTCCTATGAATTGTACTGCACCGTCTCTGGCTTGGCCACACAAATGCGTCGATACCGCGAAGATCAAGACGGAGCATGCGCGATGGACAGGACGACGACAGGATGGATCTATGGTTTGGCGGGAGTGGTCATCTTCAGCGGCTCCCTGCCGGCGACGCGGGTGGCCGTGATGGATTTCGACCCTCTGTTCCTGACGGTTGCCCGAGCCGCAATCGCCGGCCTCCTGGGCCTCGGCCTGCTATTCGCTTTTCGCGAAAAGCGCCCGACCCGCGGCGATATCACCTCGCTCGTCATCGTCGCCCTCGGCTGCGTCGTCGGCTTTCCGCTCTTGACGGCACTGGCGCTAAAGCACGTCACATCGGCCCATTCCATTGTCTTCATCGGCTTGCTGCCGCTGGCAACCGCCATCTTCGGCGTGATGCGCGGCGGCGAGCGGCCACGCCCGGCCTTCTGGATATTCTCCATCCTCGGCAGTGCGCTGGTCTGCGGCTATGCGCTTGCGCAAGGCATGTCGGCCTCGCCTGTCGGCGACCTCCTGATGCTTGCAGCCGTGATCATCTGCGGCCTTGGCTATGCCGAAGGTGCTGTGCTCTCGCGGCGGCTCGGCGGCTGGCAGGTCATCTGCTGGGCTCTGGTCCTGTCCCTGCCCGTCACCGTCGCGCTCTGCTTCATGACCATGCCGCACAGCATTGACGGCATCGGCGGTCCTGCCTGGCTCGGCCTCCTCTATGTCTCGCTCTTCAGCATGCTGATCGGCTTCATCTTCTGGTATCGCGGGCTCGCCCAGGGCGGCATTGCAGCTGTCGGCCAGCTGCAATTCCTGCAGCCCTTCTTCGGCTTTGCGCTTGCCGCAGCCCTCCTCAAGGAAAGCGTCAGCTGGTCGATGCTCGTCGTGACCCTGGCCGTCGTCGCCTGCGTCGCCGGAGCGCGAAAATTCGCCCATTGAGTCCATCACCCGGCAAATCACGGCGCTTGACCCTCTAGACCGATTGGTCTATTAGCGACAAATCAGTTTAGAAGGAGCGCATCATGCCGACCCCACTCGTCCCGCCTTTCACCCGCGAAACCGCCATCGCCAAGGTCCGCATGGCAGAGGATGGCTGGAACAGCCGCGATCCGGAACGCGTCTCCAAGGTCTATACGGAAGACAGCCAGTGGCGGAACCGCGCCGAATTCCCGCGTGGCCGCAAGGAAATCGTCGAATTCCTGACGCGCAAATGGGCACGTGAACTCGACTATCGGCTGATCAAGGAACTCTGGGCCTTCGAGGGCAATCGCATCGCCGTGCGCTTTGCCTATGAATGGCATGACGACAGCGGCCATTGGTTCCGCTCATACGGCAATGAGAACTGGGAATTCGATGCCGACGGCCTGATGCAGCGCCGTTTCGCCTCCATCAACGACATGCCGATCAAAGAAGAGGACCGGAAATTCCACTGGCCGCTCGGCCGCCGTCCGGACGATCATCCCGGCCTCTCCGACCTCGGCCTTTGAGATGGTGCGTACCGTCTTCGAAAGATCCGATGCCATCGCCCTCGTTGCCGAAGTCTTCCGCGAACTCGGCTACGAAGGTGCGTCGATGAGCGAGATCACCGCCCGCACGAAATTGTCGAAAGGCAGCCTCTATCACTTCTTTCCGGGCGGCAAGGAAGAAATGGCGGCGGAGATCATGGCCAATATCGATGCCTGGTTCGTGACGGAGATGTTCAAGCCGCTGGAAGAGGGCGAGCCACGGTCAGCGATTGCCCGCATGTGGGAGACGACAGACAGCTATTTCCGCTCCGGCCGCCGGGTCTGCCTGATTGGCGCCTTCGCGCTCGATGAAACGCGCGATCGCTTTTCCACCGCTATACGTAACTATTTCCATCGCTGGGTCGAAGCGCTTGCCGGCGCTCTGCTCAGGGCCGGAGCGCCAGGCACCGAGGCGAAAATGCTCGCCGAAGAGGCCGTCATCGGCATACAGGGCGCTTTGACCCTTGCCAGAGCCCTTGGGGATGAGGCAGTGTTTGGCAGAACCTTGGCGCGGCTGAAGCGACGGCTGGAAACGGCGCTCGGCTAAACCGTTTCATCGACACGAATCACCACATAGCCAATGCTTCGCCCCTTTTCGAACAGGCTCGCGCCGACCGCTATTCGTGCGCTTCTGCTGGCGATATCGCCGAAAATCACCTGGAAAGGACATCTTCAAGCCCTCAGGGCTGGGGATGACCACCTCAACAACCCACTGATATTAAAGAATCCTCCACAAAAGTATGTCATCGTTAATCATGTTTGATTTGCAACTATCCAAGCTCCTATGTTCAGCAGGGAATGGGAGCATCGAGGAGATGGATAGAAGATGCTGCAGCAGGTAACTGAAACCGACGACGCGCTGATCGACCGATTGCAACGTTCGGCCTTCGACTATTTCATGCTTTACACCAATCCGGAAAACGGACTGGTGGCGGATACGTCGATCAAGACGAGCCATTGCAGCATTGCTGCGGTCGGCTTTGCGCTGTCGAGCTATCCGGTCGCCGTCGAGCGTGGCTGGATTAGCCGTGCCGATGCGGCCAAACGGGTGCTGGCCGCCCTCGATTTCTTCGCCGACAGCCAGCAGGGCACCGAGCGTGGCGCCACCGGCCATCGCGGCTTCTACTATCACTTCCTTTATATGGAAACTGGCAAGCGCGCCTGGAACAGTGAGCTTTCGACGATCGACACGGGCCTGTTGCTGCTCGGCGTGCTGACCGCAGCCGCTTATTTCACCGGAAACACCCAGGTCGAGCGCGATCTCCGCAAGCAGGCGAAATTCCTCTATGAGCGCTGCGACTGGCATTGGGCCTTGAACAAGGGCCAGACCATCAGCATGGGCTGGAAGCCGGCCAGCGGTTTCCTGCGCTGGCGCTACCAGGGTTATGACGAGGCGATCTTCCTCTATGTGCTGGCGCTCGGCTCGCCCACGCATCCCGTCCCACCATCAAGCTACGACGCCTTTGCCGCGACCTACACCTGGATGATGTTCAAGGATACGCCCTTCCTATATGCTGGGCCGCTGTTCATCCACCTCTTCTCGCATGCCTGGATCGATTTTCGCGGCATCCGCGACAAGCATGTCGCCGACAAGGACACCGATTATTTCCGCAATACGCAAACGGCGATATCAGTGCAGCGCGACTATACCGAGCGCAATCCCGGCCATTTTGTCGGCTATACGAAGGATATCTGGGGCCTTTCCGCCTGCGACGGCCCGAACCCGACAGGCACCAAGCACAGCCTGCGCTATGCCCCGAAGGTCTTCGGCTATGCCGCCCGCGGCGCCCCGCTCGGTCCCGACGACGGCACCATCGCCCCATGGGGACCGTTGTCCTGCCTCGCGTTCGACCGCCAGGCTGCACTCGACGGCACGCGGGCGCTGCTTTCGACCTACCCCAACCTGCTGCTCGACGGCCGTTTCCCCGGCGGCTTCAATCCGAGCGTCAAAGGCCCCGGCCCGGAAGGATGGGTGGACGACCGCTCCGTCGCCATCGACCAGGGCCTGCTGGTCATGATGATCGAAAACGCCCGCACTGGCATGATCTGGAACCTGATGCGGCAATCTCCGATCCTCCGCACCGGCCTGGAACGCGCCGGCTTCACCGGCGGCTGGCTGGACGAAAAGCCCGCCGTCGCGTGAGAGCGGATCGAGGGTGGCAATCAGGCGTCTCCGTCAATGTCATGACGATGTGCCTGGCCCCTCACCCTAGCCCTCTCCCCGCAAGCGGGGCGAGGGGACGATAAAGCCAACCAACTAGAGCCGTTTCGCTTTTCTTCGAATCGCGAAATGCTCTATCTCTTTGTTCTCTCGCAATTCCGGACGGAAAACCGCTACGCACTTTTCCTGGAATTGCTTGCCTCTCATCCGTGTAGCGCGCTGCTTTGCGCGATAACTCCCTCGCCCCGCCTGCGGGGAGAGGGCTGGGGTGAGGGGCCGTGTTTGAAAGCGCGGCAAATACACACTCACCCGACCAGCGCCTTTGACACCTCAAAGCCTCTCGATCGCCGCGATCACCTCGGCCTCGACAGTAATCCCCTCCGTCAGCGCAAGACGCCGCGAACTCTGCCCGCGCCGGCCCGGCAGGCGGACATTCGGATCGCGGGTGATCTCACCCGCCAGCAAAGCCAGCCGTTGTGCCGTATCGGCAGCACTCATCGCCGCCGGATTGATCGCGATGATCGTTTGGCCGAGCGCCGGCGGAGCGCCTTTGTCGTCGAAGAGCGAGGAAGCCTCGAAGGCGTAGTTCGCACCGGTCAGGCCGGCGGCCAGAATTTCGACCATGAGGGCAAGTGCCGCACCCTTGGCATCGCCGGCCGGGATCATGGTGCCGGCCAAGGCTTCTTCGGCATCCGTGGTCGGCCTCCCCTCGCGGTCGAAAGCCCAGTCAGCCGGGATCGGGGCACCCTGTTGCCGCGCCGCCATCACCTTGCCACGCGCCACCTTCGACAGCGCCAGGTCGATGACAACAGGCTCCTCGCCGGGCAGCGGCGCAGCGAAAGCAATCGGATTGGTGCCGAAAACCGGTGTCTTGCCGCCCCAGGGCGCCATCGAGGCCGGCGCATTGGCGACCATCAGCGCCACCAGACCCTGATCGGCAAAACGCTCCACCGTCAGGCCCATGACACCGGCATGATGGGAGCGGCTGATGGCGGCAAGCGCAATCCCCTGTTCGCGGGCGACGGCCGGAAGCTCGGCAACAGCAAGATCGAGCGCGGGATAGGCATAGCCATTGCCGGCATCGATGCGCAGCGCGGCCGGAAAGGGCCGGCTCAGCTGCGGTGTGACGAAGCCATCGACCTTGCCGACCTTGGCCTGACCGGCATAGGCGGGGACACGGCGCAGACCATGGCCACTCTGCCCGGCAGCCTCCGCCGCGACAAGCGCGACAGCCACGGAACGAGCGTTCTCCGCACTTACCCTGTTTCGCTGCAAAGCCTCCATGACCAATGTTTCGGCTTCGGCAAGCAACAGATGCATGGGACAAGACCTTGAAAACATATGGGAAGACAAAGGCTTTCTACGCCTTCATCCTCTCCATCGCAATGCAGCAAGGCTCTCGCGCTATGCCACGTCGAACTTGACGCCCTGGGCAAGCGGCAGGGTGCGGCCGTAATTGATCGTACTGGTCGCTCGGCGCATATAGGCCTTCCAGGCATCGGATCCGGACTCGCGCCCGCCACCGGTTTCCTTCTCGCCGCCGAATGCGCCGCCGATCTCGGCACCGGAGGGGCCAAGATTGACGTTGGCGATGCCGCAATCCGAACCACGCGCGGAGACGAACGTCTCGGCTTCCCGCATGTCATTGGTGAAGATCGAGGACGACAGGCCTTGCGGCACGGCGTTATGCAGCGCCAGCGCCTTGTCGAAATCGCTGTACTTCATGACATAGAGGATCGGCGCAAAGGTCTCCTGCTCGACGGGGCCGGTCTGCTCGGGCATTTCGACGAGCGCCGGGCGGACATAGAAGGCATCGGCAGAGCCGTTTTCGACGCGCTCGCCGCCCGTCACGGTGCCGCCGGCCGCCTTCGCAGCGGCGAGGGCCGCCTGCATGCGGTCGAAGGCCTGCTTATCGATCAGCGGGCCGACCAGAGTACCGGCTTCAAGGGGATTGCCTATCGTCACCGAACCGTAGGCCTTCTGCAGACGCGGAACGAGCTGATCGTAAACGCTGTCGTGGACGAAGAGGCGGCGCAGCGTCGTGCAGCGCTGGCCGGCCGTGCCCATGGCCGAAAAGGCAACGCCACGCAGGGTGAGGTCGAGATCGGCCGTCGGGCAGACGATCGCGGCATTGTTGCCGCCAAGCTCGAGGATGGCGCGGGCGAAACGGCCTGCAAGACGCGGGCCGACGGCGCGGCCCATGGCCGTCGATCCGGTCGCCGAGACCAGCGGCACTTGGCGATGATCGACCAGCAACTCGCCAAGATCGCGGCCACCGATCAGCAGGGTCGAAAGATTGGCGGGCGCCTCGCCGCCCTCGGCGACGTAGCGCTTCAGCGCCTTTTCGAACAGGGCCTGCACGGCAAGCGCCGTCAGCGGGGTTTTCTCCGACGGTTTCCAGATGGTGGAGTTGCCG
Source organism: Martinezella dioscoreae (assembly GCF_009176305.1). Lineage (GTDB taxonomy): Bacteria > Pseudomonadota > Alphaproteobacteria > Rhizobiales > Rhizobiaceae > Rhizobium > Rhizobium dioscoreae. The sequence goes on from NZ_BLAJ01000017.1 coordinate 72,143, forward strand.
CAGACCATGGCAAGCGCCGCATTCCACGACCAGACCGCGACGGGGAAGTTGAAGGCCGAGATGATGCCGATCGCGCCCAGCGGATGCCAGCTTTCCATCATCCGGTGCTCGGAGCGCTCCGTAGCGATGGTGAGACCATAAAGCTGGCGCGAGAGACCGACGGCGAAATCGCAGATATCGATCATCTCCTGCACTTCGCCGAGGCCCTCGGAGGTGATCTTGCCCACTTCGATCGAGACGAGACGCCCAAGGGCCGCCTTGCCGGCGCGCAGCTCCTCGCCAAGCAGGCGGATCAGCTCGCCGCGCTTCGGCGCCGGCACATTGCGCCAGATAAGAAACGCGTCGTGTGCCGCCGCGATCGCAGCCTTCGCCTCATTAGTCGAATGCTCCTTCAGCCGGCCGATCTCGGCGCCGGTGACCGGTGAGGTGACGACCAGCGTTCCGCCGGTGTAGCGATCGGCCGATACGCCAAGTTCCGTCAGTATTGTCTTGGTTTCGGCAGCAAGATCTGATGTCGCGATCATCTTGTTTCCTCTTCCCGTAATGCCTGTTGGATTATTTTACACCCGGGCACCGACGAAATGCGCGGCCTGGGCACCGGCCTCGTACCACATTTCCTTTGCCGCCCTGAAGCTCGGCTCGACGATATCGGTTACCGGCAGCGGCAGATCGGCCTCGGAAATCTGCCCCAGGATATGGCTGGCAAGCACCTTGCCGAACACTGTGCCGGGCGCAATCCCGCGGCCGTTATAGCCTGAGAAACCGACGACATTCCGGTCCAGCTTGTGGAAGCGCGGCAGCGCATTGTCGGTCATGCCGATCTTGCCATACCATTCGCATTCGAAGGGAATGTCGCCAAGCTGCGGAAAGAGTTTCCTGATCGAGCGCCGAGCCCAATTCTTGTGGATGGCAAGACCGGTGCTGCGCAGCGCGCCGACGCTGCCGAATACGAGCCGGCCGGCCTGATCCATACGGAAGGACGAGAGCACTTCCTTGGTATCCCAGGCGCCTTCACGCCCCGGCAGCACGGATTTGCGCAAGTTGTCGCCGAGCGGGACGGTAGCGAAATTGAAATAGGGCAGATGCACCTGTTCGTTCCGAACCTTTTCCCACGGACCGGTGCTGTAGGCGTCCGTAGCCACCACGATCCAGTCGGCGCTCACCTTGCCGCGCTCGGTCGAAACCACCCATTTCGCACCGCTTCTTTCCGTCGATGTCACCCGGCTGCCGGTGTGAATGGCAACGCCGGCTTTGACGACGGCATGGGCAAGGCCGCGCGCATAGGCAAGCGGCTGCAGCGTGCCGGCGCGCATGTCGAGCAACGCCCCGGTGTAGGCCGAGCTGCCGACCCGGCGCTCCGTCTCCCGCGAATCCAATACCGTGACCGGCGCACCGCGCTTTTCCCATTGCCGGGCCCGCTCTTCGATTTCCTTCAGCCCCTCCGGCCCGACAGCGCAATGCAGTGTGCCGTTGCGTTCGAGTTCGCAGGCGATGCCATGCTTGTCGATCAGCTCCATAACCAGCTTCGGCCCGTTGCCGAGCAGATCGAGCAGTCGCTCGCCGTGGACGGCACCGAGTTCGCCGGGCAAATCGTCCGGCATCACCCACATGCCGGCATTGATGAGGCCAACATTGCGGCCCGCGCCGCCAAAGCCGATTTCATTGGCTTCCAGCAGCACGACGCTGGTACCAGCTTCCGCCAGATGCAACGCCGTCGAAAGACCGGTATAGCCGCCCCCGACCACCACGACATCGGCATTGATATCACCGGAAAGCGGCTTGGTTGCCGGCGGTGGGGGAGCGGTCTTTTCCCAAAGACCGTGAGAGCGCGGGTCATTCAGCATGAAATCGGTCCAATCAACAGAGATAATCGCGCCAATCTAGCGCCATGCTCGAAATTGCGGAAGCGGCAAGAGCGACATCCGATGGACATGGCATGATGCCAAAAAATCATCGGCTCTGGAGAAAAACTTGCATGGCGAAGGCGCTTTCGACCATGATAGGGAAAAGCCGGCCGCTATGGCGGCGGCAGACAGAAGCAGGACATTCTCATGAAGCCCATTTTCGTTCAGCTCCAATGCGCCCCCGGCAAGACCTATGAGGTCGCCGATGCGATCTACCAGACGGAGCTTGTTTCGGAACTGTATTCCACCAGCGGCGACTACGACCTGCTGATGAAGGTCTACATCGCCGAAGAGCAGGATATCGGCAAGTTCATCAACGACCACATCGCCAATATCCCGGGCATCGTCCGCTCGCTGACGACGCTGACCTTCCGAGCGTTTTGAGAGGCTTGGACTCGGGTCGCAATTGAAGTCACATTCGCGGGATTGCCCCTCACCTAGCCCTCTCCCCGCTTGCGGCAGGGCTATCGCATATGAGCGGAGATCGCCGCTGTCCCCCTTCTCCCCAGCGGGGAGAAGGTGCCGACAGGCGGATGAGGGGGTGCCTGCCAAGACCACCAAAATCCATGAATTCAAATCGATACCCCCCTCATCCGACCCTTCGGGGCACCTTGTAACTTCCCTTTATCCGCTATTGGCGCTGTAGTGCCTGTTGCGGTGGTGGATGGAAGACCGATGCACCTTTGGGACACCAAGT
>NZ_BLAJ01000018.1 GCF_009176305.1 Martinezella dioscoreae
CACGAGCGACGCGATTCAAGTCATCGTGGCATCGCGGCTTGGCCATCCCTTGCGGGGATGGGATCATCTGACGGAATATCCGTGCGATCAAACAGGCTTTACTTGCGTAGAACTCTCGAAAATTCTACATAAACCAATATTGAAAGTAAGATTATAGAACTTACCAAATAGTTCGTGCCGGCGGAAAAGCCGAGACATTAAATTTCGCCAAAATGCCTTGTTTCAGCAACATTCAGAAATGTCAGTGGCGGCAACTGATGTAAAATCGTGGTCGATCAGCAGCTTGGCTCGAGCAGGCTTTGGTCGCCCCGCATACCCGGCTTCGCCATGACGCCCCCAACACGAATGGCGAAGCCGGATTGCTTTCCGGCTCCGCCGTTGATTTTTTCCCCGAAATATCAGTCTCTTGATAATGCCGCGACAGGGTCCAGCAATGATGCGTTGCGGGCTGGCAGGTAGCCGAAGGTCAGGCCGATCGCGCAGGAGCATGCGAAGGCCAGAATGATCGAACTTGCGGAATAGACGAGCGTGAAGTTCGAGCCGAAATAGTTGAAAGCAAAACCAAAGCCAAGCGCCGTCGCGATGCCGAAAGCACCGCCCAGCAGACATACGAGGATGGCTTCGATCAGGAACTGCTGGAGAATGTCGTGACGTCTCGCGCCGACTGCCATACGCACGCCGATCTCGGCGATACGTTCCGACACCGAGACGAGCATGATGTTCATGACACCGATACCTCCGACCAGCAGCGATATGACGGCGATCGCCGAGACGAGCAGGGTCATCGTCCGGGTCGTGCTGGTAATGGTCTGACGAATATCGTCGGTATTGAGGATAAAGAAATCCTTGGTGCCATGGCGGAGCTCCAGAAACTGGGAGACGGCCGCCTCCGCGGCAACACTTTCGGTATTGTCGGCGACTCGTACCGTGACGCTGCGCAGCGACATATCGCCCAACAGGCGGGCTTGGACACCGGTATAGGGTAGATAGACGGAAAGATTATCACTTGAGCCGAAGCCGCCTTGCTGGGAGGCGATGATGCCGATGATGCGCGCGGGAACCTTGCCGACGAGAATGGTTTGCCCAAGCGGATCGAGCCCCTGATCGGCGAACAAGGTCGCCGCCGTGTTCTGATCGATTACCGCATCCTGCGACAAGCGTTTCACGCTGTCCGCGTCGAAGAATCTGCCCATGATAAGTTTCGATCCCTTCACGGAAAAATACGCGTCTCCCACACCATTGATGAGGGCGTTCGCCTCCATCGAGCCGAATCGCACGGTGCTGCTGGTCGAGACGGTCGGTGTAACAGCCGCGACATAGGTCAATTTCGCCAAAGCATCGGCGTCGGCGACCACCAGGGTCTTGATGCGGCCGGAGCGCGTATCGCCGAAGCTCTTGCCGGGAAAGATTTCCAGCGTGTTGGTGCCGAGGCTATTGATATTTTCCAGAACCTTTCGCTGCGATCCCTCGCCGAGCGCGACGACGCTGACGACCGAGGCTATGCCGATGATAATGCCGAGCATGGTCAGGAACGTGCGCAGCCGATGGGCCTTGAGTGCAAGGACCGCCATTCGGAAGGCTTCCGTCAGCCGGCCGGCCATCTCCCGCCAGCTGGATTTGCCGAAGCCGGCCGCGGTAGCGGAGGCTCGCAATGCTGGAGCTTTGCAGTCTGCACGTCGATCGGCAACAATCCGTCCGTCGGAGATCTCGATGATGCGATCGGCACGCGCGGCGACATTCATGTCGTGGGTGACGATGACGACCGTGTGGCCCTCGCCATGGAGCTCGTCAAGAATACGCAGAACTTCCTCGCCGCTCTGCCGGTCAAGGGCGCCCGTGGGCTCGTCGGCAAGAATGACGTTGCCGTTATTCATCAGGGCGCGCGCGATCGAAACTCGCTGCTGCTGGCCGCCCGAAAGCTGGCCCGGGCGATGGCTGTTTCGTTCACTCATGCCGAGCCGCTCAAGAAGCGCTGCCGCGCGCGCTCGTCTTGTTTCACCTGACTGCCCGGCATAGATGGCCGGTACCTCGACATTGCCGATCGCCGTCAGCTCGGAAAGCAGATGATAGCGTTGAAAGATGAAGCCGAAATGCTCTCTGCGCAGTTTGGATAGCGCATCGCTCTCTAGGTGATGCGTCTCTTCGCCGGCGATCGCATACGTGCCGGAGGTCGGGCGGTCCAATAGACCGATGATGTTCATCAGCGTGGATTTCCCCGAACCGGAAGGCCCGACGATCGCGACCATTTCGCCTTCGGTGATGGCAAGATCGACGTCCTGCAGGACTGCGATCGTGCGGTCCCCGGATTGATATTCGCGGCGCACGCGCTTCAGTTCGATAATCGGAGAAGGCATGGGTCAGAACCCCATTGGAGGGGGAGGGCCACCACTGCTGCTCTTGGCGATCGTCGTGCTTGCCTCGCCGACCACGACATTCTCTCCTTCGGAGAGACCAGACAGGATTTCGGCGGAGACGTTGTCGTTGAGGCCGACCATGACGTTGCGGCGGATCCTCTTGCCATTGTCGCTCACGACCTGAACCGTGCGGGATCCTTCGGCGGATTTGCCGCCCAATGCGGAGGAAGGGATGGTGAGCACATTCTTGGCCTGTCCGAGAACGATGTGAACCTCCGCCGACATGTAGGTGCGAAAGTAGTTATCGGCGTTCGGCACTGCAAACACACCGTTGTAGTAGATCGCCGAGGTGGAGGATGACGATGTCGTGCTGCTGCTTGATGACGCTGTTGTGGACGATGAGGTGATGCTGCTGTCGCTGGTGATCGATTCAGGTGCCGGCTCGATCGACTGCAATGTGGCCTCATACCGGGTATTCGGATCGCCAAGGATGGTGAAATAGATCGGTTGCCCCACCTTGACCTTGACGACATCGGCTTCGGAGATCTCGGTGCGAACGATCATCGTATCGACTTGTCCGAGGATGACGATCGTCGGCGCCGATTGCGCCGCGTTCACCGTCTGGCCCTGCTGGTTGACGATGGCGAGCACCGTGCCGTCCATCGGCGCCGTGATGTGCGTGTAGGAAAGATTCGCGCGCGCGGTTTCCACCGCGACTTCGGCCGATGTGATTTGCGCGTCGAGAGCTGCAATTTGGGCGGTAATCTTCTTGACGTTCGCTTCCGCACTGTCGAGGTCCGCCTTGGAGCCTGCCTGGTTGCGGAATATCGCCTGCTGGCGAACGAGCGTCGTCTGTGCGTTTTCAAGATCGGCCTCGCTTTCCTGGCGCTGTGCCCTAACGTTCGCCAGGGAAGCTTGAGCGGTCTTCAGGTCGTTGCTCTGTGTGGTCGAGTCGATTTCGGCAACAAGGCTGTCCTTCTTGACGGTATCGCCAAGCTTGACATGAAGTGCCGTGATCCGACCGGAGACCTGCGCACCGACCGCAACCAGCTTGATCGGCCTGAAGGTGCCGGATGCGAGCACGGCTTCCTCGACATTGCCCCGCATCACCGGCGCCGTGATGGCCGATGTCGTCTGCCTGCCGAAATAGCCGTATCGGAAAGAAAGGAGGCCGATTACGGCAAGGGCAAGGAGACCCGCATAGAGCATGTGCCGCGGTCTGATACTCCGCTTTGGCAGCGCTCTGGCGGGAAGAGGGCTTGCGTCCTTGGCCCGTTTCGGGTTGACGGTCGGCGGTGTCTTATGTTCCAGGGTGTTCAGCATGAGATTATTTGACCTTGGCCAGATGGGGACCCGTATCGGCGTCAACGACGACAGGCGTGGAGACATCGACCTGTCCGTCCCAACCTCCACCCAGCGCCTTGTTGAGTGCAATATAGTCGGTAGCGATCGATGCTCTGCTCTGGATCACGTTTTCTTCAGCGCTATAGAGCGAGCGTTCGGCATCCAGCACGTCGAGAAAGTCGATAACGCCGGCCTTGTTCATGGTATGCGAGAGGTCCGAGGCCCGGCGGTAGGAGCTGCTGGAGGAGACGAGCTTGCCGTACTTCAGCCGTTCCTGGGTCAGCGATACGATAGCATTCTCGACATCCTCCATGGCCGAAAGAACAGCCGATTGGTAGGCGATAAAATACTGATCCCGTTCGGCCTTGGCGACGTCCACGGCGGCCTTGAGCTGTCCGCCCTGGAAGATCGGTACCGTCAGAGTCGGGCCGAATGTCCATCCGATGGAGGACTTCTTTGCAAGATCGCCGATACTGGCTGCCGACGATGAAATGTCACCGGTCAGGGAGATCGAAGGATAACGATTGGCTTCGGCCTGACCGATCTTCGCTGTATATTGTGCAAGCTGCCGTTCTGCCAGACGAACATCCGGCCGCGAAATCAGAATATTGGCGGGAATGCCGACGGAGACATTCATCTTCGGGCTCGGAATCGGACCGCCGCCCTTGAGCCTGTCCTCAAGCGTGGCCGGAGGCTTGCCCAGCAGCACACCCAGGCGATGGACAGCTTCCGAATAGGAGATTTCGTAGGTTGGGATATCAGCCTCCGTGCTGTTAGCGAGCGCGTCAGCCTTGGCGGTATCGACGCCGGTGGCGCTGCCTGCCTGATATTCTGCATGGGTAAGAGCAGCACTTTCGCGCTGCGATGCGGCGGTGCGCTTGGCCAGATCGCGTAGCGCTTGATATTCACGCGCCTGGACATAATAGGATGCGACATCGCCGATCAGGGTCAGCATGGTGTCGCGCAGCTGCTCATCCGCAGCATCGACGCCGTATTTCGCCGCTTCCGCGGCGCGCTTGTTGCCGCCGAAGAGATCGAGCTCCCAGCTGGCGTCGAACCCCCCGTCATACAATGTGGAAAAGGTTGCATCTGTCGTGCCGCCTTCTGCAGCCGACGTGCGTGTGCGTGCCGCGGAAGCCGTTGCCGATGCCGTTGGCAGCAATGCGCCCCTCTGCTCCCGATAGGTGGCGCGCGCTTCACGGATCTTTGCCTTGGCTGTCGCAACGTCAAGATTGCTGGCGATCGCCTCCGCGATGAGCGCATCAAGGGTCGGATCCTTGAGCTGTTTCCACCATTGCGACAATTGCGGGGTTTGCGAGGGCTTGCTTGTGGCCTTGCTGCCCCAATGCGTCGGCACGGCAAGGTCGGGTGTCTTATAATCCGGCCCTACGACACAGCCTGTCAATGTTCCGACGAATATGGCGGCAATGGCAATATTCGACGGTCCCGTGTTTGAGCGCAAACATATCGGCAAGATTTCCATCCCTGGCTTGTTGATGCAATGCACTGGCCTCGATTGGGGCCAGGAAGACGTGGAGCGTGAGGGAGACCATCGCTTTTCCTCTGCGAAGAAGGAATGGCGGTGCTCACACGCCATTGGTCCGGGAGCGCCGGGCGGGGCGTTCCCGGACCATTCGGCCCGGCGAAGGGCCGCTCCTTCCAACCAACAGGGGCGTCCGGGGGGATCTCGATTGGCTGGAAGCGGAGAGGAAATGGTCTGTCGTGGTGAGGTGGAGGGTTTCGCCCAGAAAGACCCTCCATTGATGATCAGTGGAACGGATGCGGGCCGGGAACGAGCGAGCGTTCCGCGTCCGCCAGTTTGGTGAGCTGATCGGCGTTCAACATGTTGCGCAGAGCCACAGCTTTGTCCTTGAGAGCCTTGGCCTTCGCGGCACGATCCAGTACGCGATCGGCTAGGCGCTCTCCGAAAAGTTGAGCTTGCCCGTCGCTCTGATGAGCAGCCTGGGACGCGGCATCGTCGTCGGGCGCCGGCAGGTCCGGCAGCTCGTTCTTTGCGGGAGTCAGGAGATCGATCAGGGCGCTGGTATAATCCCGCCAGGCGTCGAGCTGGTTACTGCGGACGCCGATCAAGGTTTCGAGCGCTGACAATTTTTCCGCGATCATCAGGGCCGGGTTCGGTCTATGTGGAGGCCCCGGGGGCATGGGCATACCCCCGCCAGAGGCCATCATCGGCCCTTCGGGATGACGGTCCTGGAAATACCAGCCGTCCGATGGCGGGCCGACCGGACCCGGTTGCGCGGTCTCTGCGCCTGCAGGCTTTTGCTGCTGGGATTCGATTTCTGCACCGGCTGCATAAGCTGAAACGGTTGCACCGCCAATTGCCGTTACCAATAAAGCCGCGACGATAAGTCGTTTGTTCATAATCAATGCCTTCGCTACGAGTAACTGCAGCAAAAGCTAATGCGACCTTATGAATGCAATACGTCGATATGTTTCCTAACTTTTCCCGCAAGGGGAATATTGCGAATGAAGTTTGCTGATGGCCTGGCAGCAATGCTTCATTACAATTTCCTCTATTGTCGCCTTAAAGTTCGACTTCCAGTGTAACAACAAGCGACATTCGGGTCGATCGCAGGTCGTAGATGGAGAGAGCTGTCGCTTGGCGGCGGCTCTCTCCACAGCGTTGGCTATTCCTTGCTTCCGGAAGCAGCAGATGTCGATTGATCCGCCTCCTTCAACGCGGCCGCACATTCCTCGCAGCACACTTCCACCGATTTGCCGCCGAGATTGACCTTGATGGTCTCGGCGCCGAGTTCGCAATCGCAAGCGGCACATGTGGTTCTCTTCATCTCATGATCCTTTCCTGATCGATCCCCTTGCCAGGGCAGGATCATAAGAGCACCGATCATCATGTCGGCGCTGTCGGAATCTTTAGCGAACCGCGTAGCGCTTGGGCTTCAACTGTGCGGAGCGCTGGAATTCTGCTGGCGTCAGGCCGTAGGTCTGTTTGAACGCGGCGCTGAAATGGCTATGGCTGGAAAACCCGAGATCAAGCCCGAGCATGGTCAGGTCGTCATAGGAAGCGAGCAGATCGAGCGCGCGTGCCAGCCGAAGCCGCAGCTGATAGCGGTAAAGAGGGATGGCTTCTACCTGCTGGAAGACCTGTGTCAGGTAGACGGGCGAGACGCCGACATCCCTGGCGATCTCTGCAAGCGTCCAGCGCCGTGCAAGATCGGACGACAGAACGAGTTTTGCCCGGTCGACGAGCTTCTGCCGGCCGGAACTTGCGCCGGCCGCATGCGATGTCCGCTCGCCCAGAGAACGGCGCACCAAAGTCAACGCCAGTGTTTCGCCTTCGAGGCTCTCGGCTATATTGCGGCTGAGCCCATGGCGAAGCATAGCCACGAGCGCCTGTGCGCGGGGATCGATGCGTCGGCGCTGGCGGCGAAAGATAACGCTTTCACCGGATTGAACCTGTTCCTTCGGTGCAAGCTCCTGAAGAACGCTCTCGTCTATACTAAGATCGAGACAGGAATCACCGCCGTCAACAGGATGACTGATTCGATATTCCTGCCCGTTGTTGAAGAACAACACCTGGTTTGCTTCCGCAACAGTATCACTCTGGCCGACGTGGCGCTTGAAGACGCCACGATAGGGATAGACGAGGCTCGTCTTGTGGGCGCATTCCTCTCCGCTCTTATGCCGGCATTCGCCGTTACAGACGATATCGCGGATGACGACGGTTTTCGTCTTCAGCAGCAAGGCGGTCGAAATTTCTGACATGCCGAACTTCCCCATCCCGGCGTTAACGCCCGTCGCACCAGCGGAGCTTAGCACATCCTGCGCCATTTTTAGTAGCGACTATAAATATGAACATCGCTCCCCTTCTGGCCTCGGGAAAGGCCAATGTCCTTCAACTGATCGTCCGACAGTTCCAGAAGCGCATTGCGGTTCCTGCGCTCGACCATCTTGCGTGCGAGCGTGCGTGCAAGGTCCTGCAACGCCGAAAAAGGCGAGCGTTGAGCCTTGCGGAAAGCGCCGGCCGGTTCGGAAGAGGTGATGATGTTTGTGGCTTGCATGGCGATACTCCATCGGTTGCTTCGATGAGAGCAGTGAACCACTGGAGCCGTGTTCGCGCTGTCAGATAATTTAGCAATCGAACGCGGCTGCAGCCTTTCGGGAAAGTGATTATATTTGTATTTTCCTTGTCGACATAAGTCTTGCAGCAACGATAGTGTCGGCGCTGCTCCGCATGTTGCGACAATCACACTATGCAGGGCGACGATCATTAAGGAGAGTAGGAATGTCGTGGCAACATCCAGTACCCCGGATCACTGCGGAGGAAAGACAACAGCGCCTTTCGAGTCTTCGAAAGCTGCTCGATGCAAAGGGATTGGCCGGCATGTTGCTCGGGCCGACCGAAAGCCTCCGCTACTTTACCGGTCTGGTCTGGCACGCGAGCGAGCGGTTTCTCGGCGCATTGGTGACGCCGACAGAACTCTACTACATCGTACCGGGCTTTGAGCGTAGCAGGGTGGAAACCCTGCCGCATCTACCGGCCGAGATCCTGGAATGGCAGGAGGAAGAGAGCAGCGCGGCATTGATCGCCCGCTTGCTCGGAAATGCCGGCATCTTGGCGCTCGACGACAGCATGCCGCTTTATTTCTACAACGCCCTGGCGGCCGAGCTTGGAGCTGAAAGGCTTGTGAATGGCGGGCCGATCATCAATGGTATGCGCCGCATCAAATCTCCGGCCGAAATCGCGCTCATTCAATATGCCATGAACCTGACGCTGGACGTACACAGACAGGCTCATGCCTTACTCAAGCCGGGAATTCGCGCATCGGAAGTCGTCGAATTCATCGACCGGCGGCATCGCGAGGCAGGCGCCGATGGCGGTTCGACCTTCTGCATCGTATCCTTCGGCGAAGCCACGTCCCTGCCGCACGGCGCAGATGGCGACCAGACGCTTGGCGAAGACGACGTCATTCTGGTGGATACGGGTACCCGCATCGACGGCTATCATTCCGACCTGACGCGGACCTACAAGCTGAAGAGCGGCGATAGCGCCTTCGAGGATGCATGGGCGATCGAACGGGAGGCGCAGCAGGCCGTTTTCGACGCGGCAAAGCTGGGTGCTGCCTGCTCCAGCCTGGATGATGCGGCGCGCGCTGTACTCGCCAGACACTCGCTTGGCCCCGACTACGAGCTGCCGGGACTGCCGCATCGCGCCGGTCACGGCCTTGGCCTCGAAATTCACGAAGAGCCTTATATCGTGCGCGGCAACACGACGGTGCTGCAGGCGGGCATGTGCTTCTCAAACGAGCCGATGATCGTCTTTCCGAAGAAATTCGGCATCCGGCTCGAGGACCACATCTATATGGCGTCGGATGGGCCGCACTGGTTCACACAGCCGTCCAGCGGACCGACGGAGCCCTTTGCGAGCTGAGAATTTCTAGACAGGGCGGCCGTCAAGCCGCCCTTTTTCCATCCTCATCGAAGACATGCAGATGCTGCGCCGGGAAGGAGACGTTCACTTGCGTTCCCATACTCAAAGCAGTGCGATCCAGGGTGAATACCTTGAACGGAAGGCCGTGCAGCGAAAGATGCAGGATGATGCCGAAGCCGGTGGGTTCGATAAGTTCGACATTGGCCGTCATGTCGGACGAGTTGGACGACAACACGACATGCTCAGGCCGAATGCCGAGCGTGATCTTCGCAGCGGTTGCTAATTTGAGCGGCGCCGGAAGCGAAACGAGCGTGCCATCCCTGAGCTTGACGGCATTGCCCTCGTAAGTCGCATCGAGGAAGTTCATACCGGGTGAACCAATGAAGCCGGCCACGAAGAGATTGGCGGGGCGGTCGTAGAGTTCGAGCGGGCTGCCGACCTGCTGAACCACCCCGCCATGCATGGCAACGATCCGGTCCGCCAGCGTCATCGCCTCGATCTGATCGTGAGTCACGTAGATCGAGGTCGCTTTAAGATCGCCATGCAATTTCTTGATCTCGGCACGCATCTGCTCGCGCAAGCGAGCGTCGAGATTCGACAGCGGCTCGTCGAAGAGGAAGGCTTTCGGCTGGCGCACGATCGCGCGGCCCATGGCGACGCGCTGGCGTTGGCCGCCTGAAAGCGCCTTCGGCCGGCGCTCCAGCAGCGGATCAAGGCCGAGCTTGGATGCCGCACTGGCGACAGCCTTGGCAATGCCATCCTTGGCCACCTTCCTCAGCCGCAGGCTGTAGCTCATATTGCCGGCGACATTCATATGCGGGTAGAGCGCATAGGACTGAAAGACCATGGCTATGTCGCGGTCCTTCGGATGCAGCTCGTTGACACGATTGTCGGCAATGCGGATTTCGCCGCCGCTGATGTCCTCAAGGCCGGCGATCATGCGAAGCAGGGTGGACTTGCCGCATCCCGAGGGGCCGACAAGAACGACAAACTCCCCATCCTTGATCCTGAGGTCGATATCATGCAGCACCTGCACGTGGCCGTAGGCTTTCTTGACGTTCTGAATATCGATCGATGCCATATGACTAACCCTTGACCGCGCCAGCCGTCAGGCCTTGCACGAGATAGCGTTGGATGAGCAGGAAGAAGAGCGCGGCCGGAATGAGCGCCATGACGCCCGCCGCCATCATCTGCCCAAAATCCACCGAGAATTTCGAGACGAAGGTGAGAAGCCCGACCGGGAAGGTCGCGGCTTGATTGCCGTTGATGAGCATCAGCGCGAAAAGCAGCTCACTCCATGCCGCCGTGAAGACAAAGCCGAGCGTTGCAGCAATGCCGGGCAGGGTCAGCGGCAGGATGATCTGCCGGAAGGCGGTAAACTGCGTCGCGCCGTCGATCATGGCTGCCTCTTCCAGATCCTTCGGAATGCCGTCGAAGAAGGATTGCATCAGGAAGGTCGCGAAAGGCACGTTGAAGGCCGTGTAGACGATGACAAGGCCGGTCAGGCTGTTGGTCAGGTGCAGCGGCGTCAGGATCTTGAAGATCGGCGCCACCAGCATGACCAGTGGAAACATCTGCGTCAGCAGCATCAGCGCCACGATCCAGTATTTGGCGCGGAAATTGAAGCGCGAGAGCGCATAACCGGAGAGCGACGCACAGATGGTCACCGTGATCGCCGTCGAGGCAGAGACGATCAGGCTGTTCTTGAAGAAGGTCGGAAAGTCACTGTGCTGCAGCACGAAGGCATAGTGTTCCCAGGTCGTGCGCGACGGCCACATGCGTACACCCTCGGTATAGAGCAGATCATTCGGCGTCACCGAGACCTTCAACAGCCAGAAGAGCGGGAAGAGCGCGAAGACCACGTAGCAAAGAATGGCCAGACGATGGGCGATGGTGGGAAGGACGGATCGTCTCATGGCTCAATCCTTATTCAGCAGGGTCTGCCGCAGCAGGATGATCAGCATGGAATAGGCAAGCAGGAGGACCAGCAGCACCAGGGCGATGGCCGAGGCATAGCCGAAATCCAGCCGCTTGAAGGCTTGGGTGAAGATATAGCTCGCGACGATCTGCGTGCGGTCCGCCGGCCCGCCCCCGGTCATAACGACGATCAGATCGGCGAAATTGGAGATCCAGACCGTTCGCAGGAGGACCGTGATGGCGATGGTCGGTGCGAGGAAGGGAAGCGTGATGGAGCGAAAGCGCTCGAACCAGCCGGCGCCGTCGATTGAAGCCGCCTCATAGAGATCGCGCGGGATTGCCTGAAGGGCGGCAAGGAGCGTGATCGCGAAAAAAGGAATGCCCCACCAGACATTGGCGATGATCGGCCCCCACATCGCATAGTTCGGATCGGACAGGATATTGCCGGGCTCACTCATCAGCCCCATAGCATAGAGCCAATGCGGGATCGGTCCGATGACCGGGTTGAACAGCCAAGACCAGTTGAGGCCGGCGAGGAAAGAAGGAACGGCCCAAGGCAGGAACACCAGCGCCTGAACGATCGATCTGCCGAAAAACGGTTTGTCCAACAGAAGTGCCAGGATCAGCCCAAAGATGAACTGCAGCACCACGGAAGCGCCCGTCCACCAAAGTGTATTCTTCAGTGCCCAGTAGAAGGCCTTATCCTTGGAGAGATCGCGAAGGTGTTCCAGGCCGATGAAGCCGCCGGAAAACGGATTGAGCAGTTGAATATCGCGAAAGGCGTAGGATATGCCGATTGCCAGCGGCACCAGCATCACGGCGATGATGAGGATGAGGGCAGGGGCGCTGTAGAGATAGGGTTCCGAGGCGTCGGCAAGGCGCTTTAGCCACGGCCTGCGGTCGTGACGCCTGTCGAGCGTGTCGGTGATCGAAGTCATCTGCAAGAGTTCCCGTTCGCGGCGTTCGAACGCCGTCTGTTTCAATTGGGCAGAGATGGCGGCGGATCGCTCCGCCGCCGCATGTGCGTTCTATTTCTTGGCCAGGAATTTCTGCTGGGCCTTGGTCAGATAATCGGCCCATTGGTCGGCCAGATCCTTCGCCGAGATATCGCCGAGCAGCGCCTGCTGCGAGGTCTTGATGGCGAGGGAATCCTTGAAGAAGGCGAATTCCTCAAGATAGGTCGGCATGACAGTGGGCACGGTGTCCTTGTCGGCCAGTTCCTGGAACCAGCCCTTGAACTGATCGCCGGCATAGAAGGGGTCCTTTTCCGCGGCCGTATAGGCCGGCAAGGCGCCGATCTTCTTGTTCCATTCCAGATTGCCTTCCTTGCCTTCAAGGGTCGCGATCAGCTTCCAGGACAGATCCTTGTTCTGGCTTGTCGCGAACATCGACCAGCCGGCATAACCGATGGTCGGGAAGGACTTGCCATCGGGACCCTTCGGCAGCGGCGCTACGCCGAAATCATCCTTCTTCATGCGCTCGGCGACTGCGATCAGGGCGTCCGGATCCTGATCGAGGAAGGCGCAGGTGCCGGAATAAAAGCCGGCAACGACTTCGTTGAAGCCCCAGTTGACGCTATCTTTCGGCGCATAACCCTTCTTGTAGAGATCGACCATCCATTCGATGCCCTTGGCCCAGCCGGGGCTGTTCATCGTCGATGTGCCGTCATCCTTGAAGTACTTGTTGTCGCCGGCCATGGAGGCGGCAAAGATCATCCAGCCGTTGAGACCACCCGGACCGCCGCGCATGCAATAGCCGTATTTGCCGGGCAGCTTGGAGATCGCCTCGGATGCCTTGACGAATTCGTCCATCGTCTTCGGCGGCTCGGCGACGCCGGCATCCTTCAGGATCTTCTTGTTGTAGAACATGGCGCGCAGATAGAAGCCGTAGGGCAGCATATAGGCGGTGTTCTTGACATCCCGACCGAGCTGAAGCGCGCGGGGCGTCAGTTCACTCGTATGTTCCCACTTGGCGAGGTATGGCTCGAGGCTTTCGAGCATGCCGTTATTGCCGTAGAGCGACAGCCAGGTATCAGGCATTTCCATCACGTCGGGCGTATCGCCGGCCGAGACCATGGTGGCGAATTTCTGGAAGGCCTCATTCCAGGGCAGGGAGATGATGTCGACCTTCGTACCTGGGTTCGCGGCTTCGAACTTTGCGACGATCGACTTAAGCGTCTCGGTGCGCTCCGGGCTCGTGATGACTTCCACGAGCTTCAGAGTCGTATCGGCAAAGGCGGTGCCGCCCATCAAAGCGGTAAAGAGTGCTGCCGTTATCAGTCTTTTCATGTTGGTTCCCCTTTTTGGATTTTCCTCTCAGATTGACGATGTCACGAGGCGGCGGCGATTGCCTCCTCGAGTTCCTTCCACAGGGCCTCGGTTCCTTCGAGGCCGATATGGAGACGTACGGAGCGCGGATTGATGCCAAAAGTATGCGCCGAATTCGGCTGCGCCTTCTGCTGCAGCACGACTTCGCCCGGCACGATCAGGCTCTCATGTCCGCCCCAGCTCACACCCAGCTTGAAGAGCGTGAGGCGATCGGCAAAGGCGCGGATATCGACGCCCTCGCGGAAGATGAAAGAAAACAGGCCCGAGGTGCCGTTCAGGCCGGATGGCAGACGGTTGGCCAAGCCCGGATGGCAGACCTGCTCAACGACATCGAGCTCCTGCAGACGTTTGGCGATGGTCAGCGCCGCCGCCTCATGTGCCTTCATGCGAATCGGCAGGGTGCGAAGGCCGCGGATCAGGAGCCATGCGTCGAAGGGCGAGAGCTTGCCCCCGAGATAGGGGTAGGCTTCGGCTTTCAGGCGAGCGATCATCTCCTTCGAGCCGGCAACGACACCCGCGACCACGTCGCTGTGCCCACCGAGATATTTGGAGGCGGAATGGATGACGAGATCGACGCCGAGCTTCAGCGGCTGCTGGAAGTAAGGCGTGGCCCAGCTGTTGTCGATCATGGAGACGACGCCGTGCTGCTTGGCGAGTGCAGCGAGCGCGCCGACATCATGCGCTTCCATGACCCAACTCGTCGGGCTTTCCATGTAGAACACCTTGGCGCCGGGAAGCACCTTAGCGACCGCTTCTTCGTCGCGACCATCGACATAGGTCACGTCCACCTTCATGCGCTTTAAAACCGTGCCGAAGAGGCGGAAGGCATCGGGATAGACATGCTTGACCGCAACGATCCGATCGCCCGGCTCGACAAAACTCAGCACTGCAGATGAGATCGCCGCCATACCGCTGGCAAAACCGAGCGCATCCTCGCCGCCCTCCAGCTTCGCCAGCATCTCCTCGAACATGCGCACCGTCGGGTTGAGACCGCGCGTATAGATCGGCCGCACCTTTTCGCCGCGATAGGAGGCGATCATCTCGTCATAGTTCGAGAAGGTGAACAGCGACGTCTGGAAGATCGGCGGTACGACGGCTTCGGCAAAATTGCCGTCGTCGTGAGCTGTAATAAGGGATGCAAGTTCGAACGGCTCTAGCCCGTCGGTCATTGGGACATTTCCTTGATGTCTTCCTCGACGACGTCGAGAATTTTCAGCGTTTCGGCGCGCGCAGCCTCGGGATCCTGGTCGACGATCGCGTTGAACAGCGTGCGGTGATAGGGAAAGGACCGGCGGGCAAAATCCTGCCGATCGAAAGGATGCTCCCAGAAGCGCTCGAAGGTTTCGCGCATCTGTTCGAGAAGCTGTCGGAACAGCGGGTTATGCGTGGCGTCATAGACGGCAAGATGGAAGGCAAGATCCTCAGGCCCGGATGTGCCCTTGGCCATATGGACGCGCTCCATCTCGTTGAGTTTCTCTTCGATGATGACGAGGTCTTCGTCGGTGCGCTTTCTCGCAGCCACCATGCCGGCCTCGCATTCAATGCCGCGGCGGACCTCCAGCGTCTGCAGCAGCGCATCGCGCAGATGTGACGGGTTGAAGGAAAGCGGCATATGGATCGTCGCCTTCGAAACAGGCTTCAGCAAATAGGTGCCGCTGCCTTTGCGCGTCTCCATGACGCCGAGTGCCTGGAAATAGGTGATCACCTCGCGAATGGTGGAGCGCCCCACGGAAAGCGCGGTCATCAACTCGCGCTCGGTCGGAAGCCGGTCGCCTGCCTGCAGCTTGGACGATTCGATGAAGGTCGACAGCGCCTCGATGACTTGCTGCGTCCGATCGATGGAAGGAAGAGGGGTAAGCATGGGTTTCGTCATGGGATGATAAATTGGTCTGACATCTGCCATCAGGTCAATATCTTTTTCTTGGCGCGGTCGTTTTTCCGGCCCTTAAATCTTTAAGGGCGCAAAGCGAGCGGCAACGAAGGTTGTTTGCGGCCTTCAAGAGCACTGGCAGCGCTGATAGAAGGAACGTGTTGTGAGTCCCGGGCTGGAAGAGAATGGCCGCAAGAGATCGATATTCACGGAAGCTGGAATGCGCGAAATGCGACCACACCGGCTTCGCCGAAGTTTCCGAAACTGACGATCGTCGAGCGACGAACCGCGATTTCAAGATCGACGAGATGCCGCGCGGCTTTTCCACGGAACGGCCATCGACTGATCCGCGCAAGCATATGGTGCGCTGCCGGTGCGGCTCGGTATTTCCTTTCGAGCAGGACACGATTTATGCACCAGGCGGCGAGCCGCGGCGCAGCAAAGCATAGGCCGAAAAGAAAAAAGCCCCGCACAGGCGAGGCTAAGCTTGTGCCGCTCCGGGGAAATCGGAAGCGACGCGGCATTGTCTAACGGTCGTCTTCTCTCCCGGCTAGGTCAGTTTTACCGATAGCGGTACGCTCAAGTAAAAAAGCTCTTCATTCGTGAAATGAGATTGGTTTCCAGGCTCTCTCCTAGTGGCTGCAAAGATGCGAGGAAACTATCGTGCCGTGCAATATATTCAGCCAGCGTTCATTTTCCCACGGGCAAAAAGGCAATCACCGCAACGCCTTGCGGTCGTCGAGGCCCGGCTTCTATTGGTTTTCGAGCCTGGTTGCCGGGCCTCGCAGATACTGAAAAACTCGGATACCCACATGCGATTGCTTCGCGCCTTCATCGATTGGATACGCCGCAGACGGCGGCCGGAACAGGAAACGATCCAACATTCCGCCGACGACCCATGGGTTCTGCAGCAGATCGAGAAATTCGAGAGAGAGTTGAAGCGCTAGAGCGGTTCAGGTTTTCACGGAATACCCGAACCGCTCTAACTCTTTGTTTTCACGCAATTCCGGACGGAAAACCGCTGCACACTTTTCCTGGAGTTGCTCTAGCAGGCTCACCGATTCGTAGTCCTGGTGCCTGATCAGCGCCGCAGGACGGTCCCATCTTTGGCGACGAGTTTGCCCGCCTTGTAGACCGCGCGTCCTTTCGGCACCGCGACGACCGCCTCGGGAATATGCTCCGCCTTCAAGGTAACGAAGTCGGCTTTGGCGCCGATCTTCAAGCCATAACCCTCCAGGAGCAGGGCCTTGGCGCCGCTTTCCGTCACGACATCGAAGGCAACCTTCAATTCTTCGTCGGTATAGAAGCCGGACCGATAGCCGATCATCATGGCGCGACCCAGCATGTCGCCGTCGCCATACGGCCACCAGGAGTCGCGAATATTGTCACTGCCGCTGAAAACAGTGACGCCGGCAGCCCGAAGCAGGGCGACGGGCGGGAAGGTATGGGCGCCGGGTGCGTTGGTCATGATGGAGACACCGCTCTCGGCGATCAGGGCCGCAGCGCGCTTGGCCGCTTCGATCGAGAGATCGCCAAGTCCGTAGGCGTGGCTGATCGCGACGTGCCCGCCCATGGAAAGCTTACGCGTGCGGGCGCAGATTTGCTCGATGGTGAAGAGGCCGAGCGTGCCGCCGTCATGAAGATGGATGTCCACATCGACGCCATGCTTCTCGGCGACGCCGAAAACCACATCGAGATGTTTTTCGACATCGCGGTCAAAGCTTGCCGGATCGAGCCCGCCCACAAGGTCAGCTCCCAAGGCGATCGCCTCGTCCAAGAGCTTGGGCGTGCCGGGGCTCTTCAGAATGCCGCTTTGCGGAAAGGCAACGAGCTGGATGTCGATCAGGTCGCGGTATTCTTCGCGCACGGCAAGCACGGTCTCCAGCGATTTCAGTCCAACGGAACCGTCCACCATGACATGACTGCGCATATGCGTGCTGCCGTTGGCAATGCAGAGTTCGAGCTGGTTTCTGGCTCTTTCGTCCATCGGCGCGGCCTGCGCCATGTTTTGCGCCTGGAAGGCAACACGTTCGTGGACGTCGAAGCCGTTGGTGCACGGCTTGTGCGGTATCCAGGCATCACCGTAAAAACTGGTATCGAGATGAATATGCCCTTCGACGAAGCCCGGCACGACGAGGGCGCCTTCAAGGTCGATGAGCTGGGAGGCAGAAATCGGTGCTCCAGTCTCGGTAATCAACACGATCCGCCCGCCCGTGACGCCGATGTCCTTGATGGAACCGTCGGCAAGTTTGGCCCGGGTAAAGAGAGTTTCGATCGTGCTCAATTTTTTCTCCATGAATCGATGGCCACCGGTCGCGCGCGAAATGCCTGGGCAGCGGATGTCCTACCGCTCGAAAGCCTCTTTCAGGCCGAAGCTTTTGCGCTCACGTAGGTCAAGATCGGCTTCGATATGCGCGATATGATGCAGCATGAGATGACAGGCCGTGTCGACATCCTTGCGCTCCAGCGCGGTGATGATGTCCCCATGCTCGGAATGGCCGCAACTGGAGGCGCTTGACTGTCCATAAAGTGCAATCACCAGCGAGGAGCGAGCAACAAGCTCCTCCATGAAGCGCTGCATGATGAGATTGCCGGAAATGGCCGCCAGCATCAGATGGAAGTCGCCTGAGGCCTTGATCTCGGCCCGGCGCGCGGATTGACCCCGCTCTCCCATAAGGCGGCCTTCTTCCACGAGGAGCTGCCGGAGCTGTGCGAGCTGGGCCGCGGTGATGTGTTCGGCCGCCGATCGCACTATCCCCGGTTCGACCAGGCGGCGCGCGGCGAATATCTGTCGGGCTTCCTCTGGCGATGGATAGGCGACGAAAGCGCCTCGGTTTTTCTCGACGCTGACGAGCCCTTCATAGGAAAGAGCCTGCAGGGCAGCACGTGCCAGTGTCCGGCTGACGTTGAAGAGAGCGCCAACATCGCTCTCGGACAGTTTCGTGCCCGGTGCGAGCCGCCGCTCCACGATCGCGTCGCGAATGGCCTCGCGGATTTGTTGCGCGCCGCTATCGGTGGCGTCGCTGGGCGTCAAAAGCGCATCTGTTGAAGAGTTCATGATCGGTAGCCTGAGTAACTGGCTGCAATGATAGACAGGTTTCGCGCGGAAGTTAAACGAAATCTGATGCAAATAAGCCGGTAAAATGTATACAATATTTTGCATAAATCGCGCACAATAGCCTATTTCCTGTGCAGATTCCTAATTGCCTATCAGAAGGCAAAATTTATTTACGGAGAAAAAATTCAGAAATTCCAGCCGGTTAGTCAACCTCCGACAAAACTGGCACGATTGATGCAGTGTCTTTCCCAAACCAAAGGGGAAGATGATGTCGAAAGCGGCAGAGATCGATATAGTGTCCGTTTCGAAGGTCTACGGCACGACCACGGCTGTCCATGCGATCAGCCTGAAGATACCGGCGGGTTCCTATTGCTGTTTCCTCGGCCCCTCCGGCTGCGGCAAGACATCGACCTTGCGCATGATTGCTGGTCACGAGGGGATTTCCTCCGGCGATATCAGGCTCGGCAATACCGTAGTTACCGATTTCCCGCCCGCCAAACGCGGCACGGCGATGATGTTCCAGTCCTATGCGCTGTTTCCTCATCTGGATCTTATCGACAATGTCGCCTTCAGCCTGAAGATGAAGGGCGTTGCCAAGGAAGAGCGCCGCGCAAAGGCGCTCGAAATGCTGAAGCTGATGCAGATGGAAGCCTACGCCACACGCCGTCCGGCCCAACTTTCAGGCGGCCAGCAACAGCGTGTCGCGCTTGCCCGCGCCCTGATCACCGATCCGGAAGCGTTGCTGCTCGACGAGCCACTTTCGGCGCTCGATCCCTTCCTGAAGATCCGCATGCGCGCAGAACTGAAGAAGCTGCAGAAGTCGCTCGGCATCACTTTCGTCCATGTCACGCATAGCCAGGAAGAGGCGATGGCGCTTGCCGATATCATGGTCATCATGAATGACGGCCGGATCGAGCAGGCAGGCTCGCCGCGGGAGGTGTTCGAACACCCCGCAACGGCCTTCGTTGCCCGCTTCATGGGTGATCATAATGTCTTGTCCGGCCGCGTAACGTCGAGCGAAGAAGGCTTGATCACCATGACCGTGCCTGAAGGGCAGGGCTTCTCGGTAAACGGGTCAGGTCGGGCCGTCGGCGAAGCCGTCGATATCGCGGTCCGCACCGACCGCGTCCGGCTTTCGCCGCCATCGGACAAAGGGCTGGGCTTCAACGGCGTCGTCTCCAATATCGAATATCGCGGCGCAACGCTGAAGATCACCGTTATCGGTGCTGGCAGCGACGATTTCACCGTCATCGCAAGCAATGACGACGATGCGACTAAATCGCTCACCGTTGGCGATGCTGTCTCACTGAGTTGGGCTCAGGAGGATGCAATCCTTCTCGGCCGTATATCCGCATGAAAATCCGAAGCATTAAAAAAGGGGAACTGACATGACGACTGAAACCAGGACTGAGAAGACCACGAAGGGCATTTCCCGCCGCTCGCTGCTGAAGACCGGCGCTGCCGCTCTCGGCGCTATGGCCGGCTCCGGCGTAATCACCGGTTTTCCGACCATCTGGGCACAATCGAACATCACGCTGCGCCAGTTCGGTACCGGCGTTTCGAACATCAATGCCATTGCGGAGAAGTGCAAGGCCGATCTCGGCATCACGCTCGAGATGACCGCGACCGATTCCGATGCCGCCGCGCAGCGTGCGGTGACGCAGCCGAACAGCTACGACATCGCCGACATCGAATACTGGATCGCCAAGAAGGTCTTCCCGACCGGCGTCTTGCAGCCGATGGACGTCAAGAAGCTGAAATATTACGACAAGATCGTGCCGCTCTTCATCACCGGCAAGCTGAAGCCGGATAGCGTTATTGCGCAGGGCACGGCGCCGCACACCGTCGGCTTCGTCGAAGGACAGGGCTCCAAGAAGTTCGCCAAGGAGCCGACGCAGTGGATGACGATGGTTCCAACCATCTACAACGCCGATACGCTCGGCATCCGCCCGGACCTCACCGGCCGTCCGATCAACAGCTGGGCCGACATTCTCGATCCTGCTTTCAAGGGCAAGACCGCGATCCTCAACATCCCGTCGATCGGCATCATGGATGCCGCGATGATCATGGAAGCCGCCGGCAAGATCAAATATGCCGACAAGGGCAACATGACGAAGGCGGAAATCGACAAGACGATCGACTTCCTGATCAAGACCAAGGGCGATGGCCAGTTCCGAGCCTTCTGGAAGTCCTTCGACGAAAGCGTCAACCTGATGGCATCTGGCGAAGTGGTTATTCAGTCCATGTGGTCGCCTGCGGTCGCTGCCGTCCGCTCCAAGGGCATTGCCTGCACCTTCCAGCCGCTCAAGGAAGGCTATCGCGCCTGGGGTGGCGGTCTCGGCCTTGCCTCGCATCTCAAGGGTGCGCAGCTCGACGCGGCTTATGAATATATCAACTGGTACACCTCCGGCTGGGTCGGCGGCTATCTCAACCGCCAAGGCTACTATTCCGCCTGCATGGAAACGGCCAAGAACTTCATGTCGGCCGATGAATGGGGCTACTGGATCGAGGGCAAGCCGGCGCAGGGCGATATCCTCTCTCCGGAAGGCAAGGTCATGGAGAAGGCCGGCGCCGTTCGCGACGGCGGTTCCTTCGAAACCCGCATGGGTGCGGTTGCATGCTGGAACTCGGTCATGGATGAGGACCGCTACATGGTTCGTCGCTGGAACGAATTCATCGCTGCCTAAGCTGCGATCGATCACTTCCTCTCCCCGTCCGATACGGGGGGAGGATCCTATCAATGGAGAAGCCGGACCATGGCGACAATCGCTTCCTCGGATGCGGAGCAGGAAACTCAAAAGGCCCGACGCGGTTTAGCCGTGCCCGGCTGGGCGGTTGCTTATCTGCAGGCAACGCCGCTGTTTCTCATTCTCGGCTTCTTCTTCCTGTTACCGATCGCCATGATCGGCGTCGTCAGTTTCTGGGATTATGATTTCGCTGGCCTTTATCCGGCATTCCTGACCACGAATTATACCGATACGCTCGGTTCGTGGGTTACATGGAAAACCTACCTCAACACATTGAAATTCACAGCAATTGTCTGGGCGCTGACGCTCTTCATCGGCTTCTGGGTCGCCTATTTTCTTGCCTTCCATATTCGTCGCACCTCGACGCAGATGATCCTTTTCCTCGTCTGCACCGTGCCCTTCATGACATCCAACATCATCCGCATGATCTCGTGGATACCCGTTCTCGGGCGCAACGGGCTGGTCAATTCGACGCTGATCGAGATGGGCCTCATCCCGCAGCCGATCGAATGGCTGCTCTATTCCGATTTCGCCGTCGTGCTCGCCATGGTCCATCTCTATACGCTCTTCATGGTCACTCCGATCTTCAACACGCTGATGCGTATCGACCGTTCTCTGTTTGAAGCCGCGCGCGATGCCGGCGCCAGCGGATGGCAGGTGTTGTGGAATGTGGTGATCCCGCTTGCCAAGCCCGGAATGGCGATCGGCAGCATCTTCGTCGTCACGCTCGTCATGGCGGATTTTTCCACCGTGCAGGTGATGTCGGGCGGCCAAAGCGCATCCATCGCGCTGATGATGAAGAACCAGATGTCGCTGCTGCAATATCCGGCCGCAGCCGCGAATGCGGTGGTGCTGCTGATTGTCGTGCTGCTGATGGTTGCCGCCATCCTACGTATCGTCGATATCCGCAAGGAGCTCTAGGATGAACCGTGAAAAGCGCAGCCTGGAATTTTATGTTCTCGCGATCTTCTTCACGATCTTCGTGTTGTTTCTCTATGGTCCGCTGTCGGCGGTCATCATCCTGTCGTTCCAGGGGCCGGATGGCGGCTTGACCTTCCCGTTGAATGGCGTCTCGCTGCATTGGTTCGCCAATCTTTTTGAGAAGCAGGCGGTGGGCGATTTCGGTGCCTCGTTCCAGCGATCGCTGATCCTCGGCGTTATGGTCATGATCGTCACCGTCGTTGTGTCGCTGCTGGCCGGCCTTGCCTTTCGCCGCCGCTTCCGTGGCTCGACGTTTCTATTCTATGCCACCGTTGCGAGCCTCGTGGTGCCGTCCATCATCATTTCGCTCGGGATCGGCGTCGTCTTCCAGCAGGGTGGCATTGCGCCGGCCTGGTATTCCTCTGCCTTCGGCGCGCATCTGACCTGGACCTTGCCTTTCGGCGTGCTGATCATGTTTGCCGTCTTCAACCGGTTTTCGCCGGCCTATGAGGAGGCCGCTCGCGATCTTGGCGCCAGCTCCTGGCAAACCTTCCGTCATGTCGTGCTGCCGATGATTGCCCCGAGCCTGATCGGCGTCGGCCTCTTCGGCTTCACGCTGTCTTACGACGAGTTCGCTCGCACCCTGATGACATCGGGCACCTACAACACTCTGCCGCTCGAGATCTACGGCATGACGACCAACGTCACGACGCCGGTGCTCTATGCGCTCGGGACGGTGACGACGCTCTTCTCCTTCACCATCATTTTGCTGGCGCTTGCGGTCATGACCATGCTCGGCCGCCGCCAAGCCAAGAAAAGTTGAGATCATGCGCCTGCTGCTCCTCAATCCGAACACCACCGTTTCCATGACGGAAAAGGCGGCGATCGCTGCGCGCGCCGTAGCTGGCCCCGGTACGGAGATCATCGCCGCCACCTCGCAGATGGGGCCGGCTTCGATCGAGGGCTATTATGATGGAGCTATTGCCGTGCCGGGCATGCTGCGCGAACTGAGGGAGAGGCAGGCTGAAGGCTATGACGCCGCGATCATCTGCTGCTTCGACGACACCGGCCTGGAGGCCGCACGCATGTTCTGCGACGTTCCGGTCGTCGGTCTCTGCGAGGCGGCCGTCGCGACGGCCGGCTTCCTGGCACAGCGCTTTAGCGTGGTGACGACACTCGAGCGGTCACGCATCCTCATCGACAACCTCGTCCATCGTTATGGCATGGGTTCACGGGCAAAAGTTCGCGCCTCCGACATCCCTGTCCTCGAGCTTGAAGATTCGTCTTCAGGTGCAATCGGAAAGCTGCGGGCGGAAATCGAGCGTGCGCTTGCCGAAGATGGAGCAGAAGCCATCGTCCTCGGCTGTGCCGGGATGACCGATCTCGCAAGAGAACTGCAGTCGATCTACGGCGTCCCGGTCGTGGATGGTGTCGCCGCAGCGGTCAAGCAGGCCGAAGCTTTGGTGTCCCTGGGACTATCCACCAGCAAGCGCAGTTCCTACGCCTCGCCATTACCAAAGCCTTTTTCAGGGGCAATGCAGGATTTTGCACCGGCACCGGTATTGGCCTAATCTCATCACAATCCAACAGTACCACCTCCAATGATCGCTAAGCGTTGCGATTGGCATATCTTCGCTGCCGGGACTACAATGTCTCGGTAAATAACGAGAGTCGTGGATTTGGCACAGAGAGCCGGCAAAGCTGATCTTCCCCTGCATGGCGGACGCGTACCGCGCTGGCTCGGCGATCGCATGACGCGCCTGGGCGCCGTCATCACCGAAGCGATCGTACAGCATTATGGGCGTGACGAGCTCTTTCGCCGTCTCGCCAATCCCTTCTGGTTCCAGTCCTTCGGCGCCGTCATGGGTATGGATTGGCATTCCTCGGGGATCACAACGAGCGTTCTCGGTGCCTTGAAGCGCGGCCTGACGCCGCTTTCGGGCGAGCTCGGCATCCATGTCTGCGGCGGCCGCGGCGCGCATTCGCGCAAGACGCCGGACGAGCTCATCCATATCGGCGATCGCGTCGGCCTCGACGGCGCGTCCCTTGCCATGAAAAGCCGGCTGATCGCGAAGGTGGATAGCGCAGCCGTGCAGGATGGCTTCGATCTCTATCTGCATGGTTTCATCGTCGCCGATGACGGCAAGTGGGTCGTCATCCAGCAGGGCATGAACGATGAACGGCGGCAGGCGCGGCGGTATCATTGGCTATCGGAGGGTTTGACGAACTTCCTGGATTCGCCACACTCTGCCATCGAGGGGCGCGAGCAGGGCGAGATCATTAATCTCGCCGATCGACGCGCCGGCCACTCCCGCGACGGTCAGCTGGATTTGCTCGCTTCCCTGGGGCCGGATAAAATCGTCCGCGAATTCAACGCTCTGGAAGGGAAAGTTCCAGCAATCGGCAAACAAGAAGCGCAACCGATGCTGCCATATCTTATCATGCCGGCACATCACGACGTGCGTCAGGAAGATGTGAACATGCGGCGCCTGCACGGAAATCTTGCTGCGGCTGCCGATCGTGGTCCGGTGGATTTCGAGGATCTGCTTCTGACGCCCGGCGTCGGCGCACGCACTGTAAAGGCTTTGGCGATGGTCGCTGAAGTCGTTCACGGCGCACCTTGCCGCTTCTCCGATCCCGCGCGCTTCTCGCTCGCCCATGGCGGCAAGGACCGGCATCCCTTTCCGGTGCCGCTGAAGGTCTATGACGAGACCATCAATGTGATGAAATCGGCGGTCAGGAAAGGGCGTCTCGGTCGCGACGAAGAATTGTCTGCGCTGAAGCGCCTGGATGACCAATCGAGAATACTGGAGCGCTATGTCACCGGCCCCGATCTCAAGGAGATCGTAGCGGGCGAATTCGACCGCTCCTTCTCCTATGGCGGCCGCAGCGTTTTCGGCTGGGAGCCTCCCGTGGACGCCGAGGACGATGGTGCCGAGGGCGGCCTCCGCTCTTCGAAGAGCTAAGCCGGGTACGGCAGAAGGGAGCGGCTTAGTGCCGCTCCATTATCGGCTCATGGCAGCGTATAGCCGATCACATAGTCGCCTGGTTTTGTTCCCACAGAACCGTGACCACCGGCCACCATGACGACATATTGCTTGTTGTCGCTGGCGGTATAGGTCATCGGCGTTGCCTGGCCACCCGCCGGTAGACGCGCCTGCCAGAGTTGTCTCCCGGTCGTCACGTCATATGCCCTGAGATAATTATCCACGGCTGCCCCCAGGAATGCTACTCCGCCCTTGGTGACGATCGGCCCGCCAATGCCGGGAACGCCGACCTTGAAGGGAAGGGGCAGCGGCGTCATATCGTGAACGGTGCCGTTCTTATGCTTGTAGGCGATCTTGCCGGTCTTCAGATCGACACCGGCGACATAGCCCCAAGGCGGTGCCTGACAGGGGATGCCGAGCGGACTGACGAACGGACCCATATAGACGCCGTAGGGTGAACCTTCGTTTCGGTTCAGGCCTTGTTCGCTGCCCTTGTCGCCGGCTCCCTTCGGCGGGATCTCGGCGCGCGGCACGAGTCTCGAGGTGAAGGCGAGATAAGTCGGCATGCCGAACATGATCTGCCGTTCGGGATCGACGGCGACGCTGCCCCAGTTGAAGGTGCCGAAATTGCCGGGGAAGATGATGGAGCCGCGCAGCGACGGAGGCGTGTAGCGGCCTTCATATTGATGCTGATGGAAGGCGATGCGGCAGGCGAGCTGATCGAACAGCGAGACGCCCCACATGTCCTTTTCCTGTAAGGGCGGCGGCGAGAAGGTCAGATCGGAAATCGGCTGTGTCGGTGAGGCGTGATCTTCCGGAATGGTGCCGCCGGGAGCGGGAATTTCCTTGAAGGGAACGATCGGCGCGCCGGTGCGGCGATCGAGCACGTAGATATCGCCCTGCTTGGTCGAGGCGACCAGCGCAGGAACCGTGCTGCCATCGGCCTTGGTCAGATCGACGAGCACTGGTTGGGCAGGCACATCCATGTCCCAGAGATCGTGATGGACGAATTGCTGCACCCATTTGAGCTGGCCGGTATTGATATCGAGCGCCACAACCGAGGAGGAGAAGCGTTCGACATTGGCGCTGCGGCCCATGCCAAGCTGGTCGGGCGTCTGGTTGCCAAGCGGAACATAAACCATGCCGAGCTTTTCGTCGGCGCTGGAAACCGACCAGCTATTCGGTGAGTTGGTCGTATAGGTCTGCCCGGCAGGCAGCGGCGCCGTCTGATCGGGATTGCCCGAATCCCAGTTCCAGAGCAGTGCGCCCGTCCGGGCATCGAAGGCGCGGATGACGCCGGATTGCTCCTGGGTGGAGTAGTTATCGTTTACCGCGCCGCCAATAATGATCTTATCGGCGACGATCACGGGCGGTGAGGTCGAATAATAATAGCCCGCCGGATTGTATTTCATGCCGGTTTCAAGATGCAGGGTGCCCTGATTGGCAAAACTCGGACAAACCTTGCCGTTGGCGGCATCAAGCGCGATCAGCCTGGCATCCGAGGTCGGCAAATAGACGCGATCGGCACACGGCGCGCCTGCGGCAACTGCCGTGTCATGGTAATAGGAAACGCCGCGGCAGGTCTGATGCTGCCGGTTGGGGTTCATGCCGGCATTGGCATCGTAGCGCCATTTTTCCTTGCCGTCCGTCGCACCGATGGCGATCGCCAGGCTATGGGGTGTGCAGATGTAGAGCGTGTCGCCGATCTTCAGCGGCGTGACCTGATAGGTCGTCTCGCCAATGTCGTCGGGACGCTTCACATCGCCGGTCTGATAGCGCCAGACTTCCTTGAGGTTCGCGACATTCTGCGCATTGATCTGATCGAGGGGCGAATAACGTTGGCCGAAGGAGGTTCTGCCATACTGATGCCATTCGCCATCGGGCACATCGCCGCCCATCGGGGCATTTGCGGCTGTTGCCGTCGGCAAATCGCCGGAAAGATCGTGCGGATCGGTCGTCATCGAATAGACGGCCACGAGGATGGCGATGATCAAGGGGATCGCGAGCGGCCAGGGATTGGCCCCGTAGTGAACGCCGTCCAGGCTGCGAAAGCCCAGCGGGCGCCGGACCCATGGCGTCAATAGCCACAGACCGATCAGAATGATCAACCCGCCGCGCGGGCCGAGTTGCCACCAGTCGAAACCGACCTCCCATATCGCCCATCCAAGCGCTGCCAGCACGAAGATCGCGTAGAACCAGAGCGCGGCGGCTTTCCGCGTATAAAGCAGGATGGCGGTTACCAGGAAGGCAAGACCGGCCAAAAGATAAAAAAGGCTTCCACCGAGCAGTGCAAGCCACAGCCCACCGCCGCCGAGCGCCAGACCGATAAGTGCGAGGATGATCGATGTGATTACGAGGGCCATGATCTGCTCCAATCTAACCGTCGATGAGACAGTGATTACTCGAAGGCTTGCAAACTCGCGCGAGGTCCCTCCGGACCTCGACGGCTGGCTATAACGAAATCGGTGTCTGTAGTTTCGCCGGCAACGAGAGGAGCCACGCCCAGGGCGATTTGGATCGGTTCATCAATCCCCCTAATCAAATCAGAGACTGAACGTCACGATTGCGAGAATGTTCCAATCCACTCACCCGTTCAAGCTTTAGGATCTGTGGACTGATTTGATTAACGAACGTAGTTAATTTTTTAACAATTGTTGAGATACTAATGGAACAGATATTGGAATCAAGGGTTTCCGTGCAGAGCCGGAGGACTATAAATGAATATGAAGATCGTGACTGCCCAATCGGAAGTAGCAACCGAGGACACCGGCACTTATCCGGATGGCATGATGGAACGTATTCTTGTCGAGTTTTCCGCAAGCTCCGAACGGCAGCATCGCAAATCTCACGAGCGTGATTACGGCACGCACAAGGTGCTACGGCCGATCCCGGTCGGGCTTGCTTGAGCGACCGGAAACGCGCTTTCGCTAGATGTAGAGCGGCGCCATTCGCCGCCATGCGCCTGCCTGATGGGCGCGCCCATCCCATACATGCAGCCGATGATCGATCCGCTTGTCGGCTAGCAAGTGGCTCAGATACCGATTGTTGTCGAGGAAGGGATCGGCATCTCCGATCGCCATCACGATGTCGATCTGGCGCAGGCTCTCCAACCGCCATTCGCAGGCAAGTCTCGGCAGAAAATGCGTCGGGGTGTGAAAATAGATATCGTCGTCGTAATAACCGTCGAATAGATCCGTGAAGGATTCGACATTCGTCGTCAGGTCGTAACGGCCGGAAAAGGCGACCAGCTTGCGGAAGAGGTGAGGGTGGCGAAAGACCAGGCTTGCGGCCTGGAAAGCGCCGAGGCTGCAGCCGTGAACGATGGTGCACTCGTGCCCGTTCTTCTGCGCCATCAGTGGCAGGACTTCGTTGAGAATATATTCCTCGAACGCATTATGTCTGCGAATGCGCTCGGCCGGATGGCGATGGAAACCGTAGAAGGTTTCGGTTGCCAGTCCCTCGATGCAGTAGAGCTGAAGCTGTCCGGCATTCAGCTTGTCCGCGAGGCTGGCGACGATGCCGACCTGCTCGTATTCCCAGAAGCGACCGTCGCGGGTGGGAAATACCAATACCTTGGCGCCGGCATGGCCGAACACCAGCAACTCCATGTCGCGATGCAGCCGAGGACTGTACCAGCATAGGTATTCGCGGTTCATAGCACCTTGAAGAATTGCCCGACCTTGTCTCGCAGAATCGCGTTCTGCTGCTCGCCGCCAGCATAATCGAAGTGACCGGCATCCAGAATGAAGGTTTCGTTAAATTTCTGCAGCGCATTTGCGACAGAGAACTGGCAGGGTGGTGCGACTGCGGGATCGAAAAGCGCGGGTGCGACAAGCATCGGCACGGTGATGCGCTGCGCGGCGATCGCGGCATCGAAGAACCGCAGTGTCTCGAGAACGCTGCCGTGCTTTTGCTGATAGGCCTGAACCGATTGGGCGCTGCCGACGGTTGGCAGTGTCAGCCATAGCTGCCGGTGGCCAAAAGTCGGGACGATGAGATGGCCGCG
Source organism: Martinezella dioscoreae (assembly GCF_009176305.1). Classification (GTDB taxonomy): domain Bacteria; phylum Pseudomonadota; class Alphaproteobacteria; order Rhizobiales; family Rhizobiaceae; genus Rhizobium; species Rhizobium dioscoreae. The sequence goes on from NZ_BLAJ01000018.1 coordinate 28,942, forward strand.
CCTGATCCGCGCATCGAAAGGAATTGCCAGGGCACCGATGCCGCCACCGAAACTGATGCCGCTATAGCCGATATGGCCGGCAAGCCAGGGATAGAGGGTCTCCAATGTCGAGACGGCGAGCCAAATGTCTTCCACGCAGCCGCCGATGACATAGGTATCGCGGCTTTCGATGCCGCAAAGGACATGGCCCGACGCATCCGAGGGGATTTTCGGGCTGGCGCTGAGGGAGAGCCCGCGGCAGCAGGGAAAAAGGATCGCCGTTTCTTCCACCGGCCAATCGAATTCCGGTTGGTCTCTTCCGCCATATCCGTGTCCGACAACGAGGCCGCGCCGCACCTGTCCGCTGCGGGGAATGAGCAGCCAGCCATTGATCTGAAATAACCCTGTCGACGCGTAGCCGATATCAAAGACGTGCCAATTGTCGTGGCGCAGCTTGCTGTGGCGAAGCTTGGGTTGCGGATCGACGGCGAGAGCCGCCCTGTAGCGCTGCTGCCAGAAATCGTCGAAGCCCGCCGGGGCTTCCGGCGTCTCTATCGCCTGCAACTGTGCAAGCTGCATGCCATAGGTCGGATCGAAATCGAAGGGGTGGGATGTCGGTATGCTCATGGCAGATATTTCGCGTGAAAGGACGGGGAACGCAAGAATAGGGATGGCCGATCCGCAGGCTTTCGGCGCGGCTTACTCCTGTTCATTCATGGATTTTCTGCTTGGGACGGTCGATGCGATAGAGCACGTGCGGTCGCAGAATATGGCCTGGCGGCACTGTGATGTCATCGAAATCACCGCCCTCGACATAGATCATGCCAATTTTCTCCATCACGCGGCGGGAAGGAATGTTGATCGCCGAGGTATAGCCGATCACGCAATCAGCCTGCAGTTCCTGCCAGGCGAAATCCAGGCAACGTCGGCTGATTTCCGCTGCATAACCCTGCCGCCAATAGCCACGCCCCAGAATCCAACCGATCTCCAATGGAAAATTGCCCGGAACTTCCGGACCAGGGCGTGAAAGACCCGCGCCGCCAATCAGTGCGCCGTCGGCTTTCCGCTCGACGGCCATGAAGCCGAAACCTTCGTTGGCCAACTGCGCGTTGGCTTCATCGATCAGTTCATCTGTCTCGGCAGCCGTGAGCAGGCTCGGATAGTAATATTGCCGAACCTGCGCATCCGCGTTTACGGCTGCAAAAGGAGCGCGGTCGCTATCCTGCCAAGGCCTGAGAACGAGCCGGGAGGTTTCCAGAGTAAGCATCGTTCTCCCAGGGACGAACGGATTGATCTCGATGGCGCGATCGCGCCCAATCTTTGACAGGGCGGCAGGCTGCGCCGTATCTCCATCGATGAATTCATCATGAAAGTCTATATCTGCCTACCGATATTAGCCTCTGTGCTTTCTGCCGCACAGCAGGAAAGATGACGCAAATAGACTTGGTTTGTTGCGAACTGCTGTCGCTTCCTTGCCTTCGTTGAGGTATAGTAGAAGCATGATCAGGGTCCTAACGATACTTGCGGGAATTTCGATTGCAGGCTCCGCAATGGCAGGTCAAATCACTCAAAGCACCTACAATGTTCAGGATTGCTCGAGTGCGGTGGATCAGGTTCTGTCGACGACCAAGGGACGCCTCCTATCCGTCAAGCCACGCGAGAATCGTTGTATCGTGACTGTGATCGTTCCGCATGGCGAGCAACGACCGGAAAAGGTCGTGGTTCGTGTCGACTACGGCAATAATGACAACAGCCAGGAAAATGGCCAATAACCGAAAGCGGTGAAAGGGACCGCGTGAGAAATGGGCGAAGTCATCCAGTTTCGGCCCGCAGCGAGATACGGCAAGCACCTTGATGCGCAGGCTCGCATGGAAAGGGAGCTGCAGCTTCCTCTTGCAACGGCGGACCAATCCACCCGAAAGGCCATCCGCGCGAATCCGCCGGATACGTCGATGGCTCCCAAGTCAAAAATTGGGCTGCCCATTAGCGGCATCGTCATCGTAGTCGGCTCTATCCTGGTCTATGCGCTGGTGATATCCCATGTCGTCGGCCAGCCACATTATTCGGCTCGGGCCAACCTGATGCCTTCGATTTTTCTGCAAAACTAGACTTGCCCGGCAAGAACCGCTTGATGAAGCAGGTTCGCTATCAAGCAGTTGCCATACGCGCCGCGAACGCATTTTCGGCACTATTCTTTCCTATCGCATGCACGGAGCACGACGCCGGCAACCGGCCGCAATATAATTGCGGCTCAAGATCGACAAAACTGTCATCCCGCGCGCGGAAGACTGTCATATCAGGCCGACTGTTCGGATATGCGGACTTAAAGAACATGAGAAAGATTTAAGCCTGTTCGTTAAGTGAAGATTCCATCAAATCTGATGTAATCCGCAATAGACGGTGATTTTGGAGAGCATTTATTGTCGCGGCTTAAAATTCAACAGCTACAATGGATCGGCGCAATAGCTGTTATCATGGTTTGCCTGATGATGGCCGGCTCGACGATTGCCTTCAGCCTGTCGGATTACCTCAACTATAAGCGCGGCGTAATCGAATTCGGCCGTTTTCATACGGCGCTGCATGCGGCCGCGACGATATCGAGAGAGCGCGGTCCTGCAAACAGTCTCATGGGCGCTTCGGAGCGTGAACAAGCGCAATTTGCCGCCGATCTGAAAGCAAGCCGCGAAGCAACCGACAGGGATATCGCCAAGCTTGAAGCGCTCTTTAAAACGGAAATAGACCAGTCCGCGGAAATGCGCAGCGCATTCATGGCGCTTAAGGCTCAGCTGGAGAGCGGCCGTCAGGCGGTCGATGCAGTGGCCGCCTTGCCACGCGGCGAGCGCAGCGGCGCAAAGATCGCAGACGCCATACAGGCGATGTTCCGTGCAGCGGATCGCGCCCAGGATTACCGGGATGTCGCCGGCCGATCGGTCATCGCACTGGCGCCTGAGACAGGCGCCGAAGTCATGCTGACCTCGATGGCCGGAACGCTCAGAGAGCGTGCCGGAAGGCTGGGCTCCTATGTCGTCATAATGCTGGCCTCGCAGGGGCAAGCCCGTTCCCACTATAGAGCTGCGTTCGACAACGAGTTAAACCGGCTTTTTGAAGTGAATGCGCTGCTGAAAACCTATGCGCCCGTTACATTGCAATCTCAGGCTTTGGCAAGGCTGTTGGATCAGGTGACGGTCAGTTACTTTGCCGGAGCGCTGCCTTACGCTCAGCGCGTCGCTTTTGATCCGAATGCGAGCGATGCGCTCACACCCGGAGAGTTCACAGCGAAATACGTGCCTGGTATGAAATCGACCGAGAACCTGCGTGAACTCATCGAAACCGCGGCATTGAATTCTCTTGGAGAAGTACAGCAGAAATCCCTGAGAGCCATGCTGATCTCCGCGCTGCTTGCCGTCATGGCGGTATCGGTTGTGATTGGGTTGGCCTACGTGCTCAGGCGTTCGCTCTTTCGGCCGATGCTGGCCGTCATGCGACAGATCGACGAGATTGCCGTCGGCAACCTTACGACGCCACCACCGATACCTCACGCCGGACGTGAAATGCGGGAGCTGTTCCTGCGTCTTGACCTTTTGCGTGAGCAGCAACGCTTCAAGCGGCACCTGGAAATGGAGCGCAAATCGATGACGGAGGAGTTGAGACGTCTCTCCCAGACGGATGCACTCACTGGCCTTCTCAATCGGCGCGCATTGGAGGATGCGGTGGAGGAATTGCTCGCGACCCCGACAGCGCGCTCCCGAGGCTTTGCAATCATCATGTTCGACATCGACCATTTCAAATCGATCAATGATCGGTACGGTCACGCCGTCGGCGACATGGTGCTGCAAAGGACGGCGCAGATTCTAGGCCCCTGCCTGCGCGCGGCCGATCTATTCGCCCGCTACGGCGGTGAGGAATTCATCGTCGTAATGGGTGACGTCACCGAGGCCTCGGCGCGTTCAACGGCCGAGCGATTGCGGGAAACATTAGCGCAAGCCGTCGTCAGCGATGAGCATGGCTTGAAGGTGACTGCGAGCTTCGGCGTCGATTGGCAGGCGCAATGCATGTTCGAAAATTGGGAAAAGCTGGTCGTCGTTGCGGACAACCGGCTCTATCAAGCCAAGCGCAACGGGCGCAATTTGGTCTGCTCGTCCGAGAAGACGACTGGACAAACGGCAATCTCCGCCTCGAGACGCGGCCAGAGCGGCGCAAGCGCGGCCTGACACGCTTCGCTATGACCGAGATCATCCGAACCTGCTCATTGGAAACTCGTGGTCAGTAGGTGAGTGTCACCACGACGGTATCGGTGTAAGTGCCTGAGGATGGCGTGGTCTGCGGTGGCACTCGGCCGTAGACCGTCAACAGTTGAGCACTGCCGGTTCCCGTTCCGGCGACGGTGCTGCCCGGCGTATTGGCATCGCCCCAGGGCTGCAACCGGTTGGTATCCTTGTAGAGGCCGTAGGTCACCGTCTCCGATCCTTTCGCCATTTTTCTCGCCGTCGGCGGAGCATTCGCGCCGCCACCGCCCAAGGAGATCGTATAGGTCGTGCCCGGCGTACAGGTTGCCGTGACGGAACCCGTGGCATCGACATTCGTGCTCAATATGCCCTGTGTCCCGAAATCGATGTTCTGGACAGTGACGAGGCAATTGGCGGCGACAGTTGCATTGACGCTGAATGATGCGGTTCCAATCGTTCCAGAGGGAGCAGAACAGGTAGTCGCACTACTGTAGCTGTAATAGAAGGAGGTGTAGGTCGATGTGAAGCTGGACGTAAACGACCCCGGCACTGCCGTCGGCGGAGAGCCGAGTGCAGCTCCATAGACCGTTATGCTGCCGGTTGCGCCGATCAACGAGCCATTCAGCAAGGCCATTGTCAGCGCATAGACCGGTGCGCGTGATGGATAGGACCAACTGCTCGATCCCCACACCACGCTTCGGCCGTTGTCGGAATAGAGCTGATAGTTCAAAGAACTGCTGCCGTTCAACATCTGGCGCGCCGCGGCCGACGATGCTCCTCCACTGCCGGCGCCGATGTCGGGGCAAATCAGAAGCCGCTTGCCTAGGTCCAGGAGCCCGCCGGAACAGGATACACTTATCGTAGATGTCGAATTGACCGGGGTGCCCGATAAGGTATCGACCGCGCCAAAGTTCATATTGGTAGCCGAGAAGTTGCAGCTTTGTGCAGCGCATAGCGAAGGCAACAACAGTGCGAGCAAAAGAGTGAGCGAACGCAGCATCTTTTCAACTCCCTTTTAAAGGCACCTGACGTCATCGATGACGACCTGTTCGCCTCGCTGCGGCTTGTAGGCGAATTCGGCATGGCACTTCGTTCCGTCTTCAAGTGATATGTCGATTGCGTTCCTTGCGTGCAGTCCGCGAATGTAGGCCTGTCCGTCATAGCCGATGACGAAATCCTCGCTTGATCCTTGTAAGGTGCCGGCGAGCCCGGCACGCAGCGGCACCCCGTTCTTGTCCTTGATCGTAATGAGAGCGGCTTGCGGTGCTTCGGATACACCGAACTTGACGACAACGCCGCTGCGATCCGCCGGCACGACGATTTCCTTCGTTGCCGGCACGTCGGCGTCAACGGGTAGGTTCTTGGGATCGATGGATAGGGTATTCGGTTCATAGGAATTGAGATTGGGCACCAGGATGCGGCCGCTCGAATTGGTCTTGCCGGCAGGTCTGTTCTGCTGTTGAACCTCGACATCGGGAGCGCCGACATCGACGACGGCAAAGGCATCGTCAATCCTATTGGTGGCAAAGACGCCACCGCCTGCAACAGCAATGGCTCCATCGACGCGAGCGACAGCATTGGTCTGATGATCCTGTTGCTGAAGGCCCGCCTCGAGCTGCGCGAAGGGAGCCCGATAGCTGATTGCCCCCTCGCGATAGGTGTCTTCGCCTTCGGAGGTACGCAGGCGCCAGCCGAAACTGCCGTCCTCCTGCTGCATCGACTTGGAAACGTCGGCCACGACGCCGAGGCCGTTAGGCCCGCCTTGTACACCCGTATTGGCCGTGACATTGCCGCCGAAGGGAATAGAGAGGCCGGCAAAGAATCCGAAATTGCTTCGGTTGTCGAGGTCCGCGAAGGCGGTGGCATAGACTGTCGCACGCTTGAAGGTCTGACTGTAGGAAAGACCGGCTATCTTGCTCCTGGTGCCGTCGGCACTTTCCAGGTTGGTGTAGGAAAGGTTGAGGCTGGAAAGATCGAGTGGCGTTGGCACGCTCAGCGTGATCTGATCGATGGCTCGCGGCACACCAGCGCTGAGGATGCTCACATCTCCGGCGGTGCTGGTTGTCGGCCGAGCGGAGACCGAGGCTATGTCGTCATAATCGCCAAAGGTCCGCTGCACGCGGGCATAAAGAGCCCATCTGTCGTAACTGAGCTCGAACGCGGCATTCATTAGCGCGCCGGAACGCGACCCGCTTTTGCTTGCCGCGCCCGCTATTGACGCTACACCGAACGAGCTCACCGGAAAGGCGGCTCCCGCACCGCCATTCAGAAGATCGGCACCGCCCTCGAAGTGGCCTTCCAGTGTCAACCAATCGGTCAGGCCGTACCTTGCGGTGGCGGCGCCCATGATACGGCCGTCATAATCATTGGAATCCGTTCCGAAATTTAGACGCGGAGTGCCGAGCTCGGCGGAAAAATCCAACAGGCCTCGGCGCAGAAGCCAGTTGGAGGAATAGAAGGGCAAGGTCTGCGTCGTTTCCCGCCCGAGGCTGTCACGCAAAACGACGGTCGCTTGCCCGCCTCCGGAAAAGACCGGCAGGTTGGTCACCTCGAATGGTCCGGCAGGGACATCGCTCGAATAGGTGCGAACGTTCTGCGTATAGATATCGAGTGTCGAAGGGACGGCGGCCGTCCCGGTAAAGGAAGGCAGCGGTTCGGTCACCAGGTCGGAGCGCAGCGCAAAATTGCGCTGAAACTGAATGCCGCCAAAATAAACTGGCCGTGTCCATGACAGGCCACCGGTCGTCAGGTCGCCAGCACGATAGGTAACGAGATTCTTTGGATCGGAGTAGCTCCAGGTCGTGTTGAGGCGAGTTATACCGTCGAGGCTGCCTTCTGAATATCCGGCGAGGAAGGACTGGCTTAGCGTGCCGTACGGGCTGAAGAGCCGGACATCGAAGGATCCGGATATTCCCTGGAACAGATTTGAACTGCCTTGGAAGAGACCGTTGGAACTTGCGTAGAGGGAATAGTTCAAGACGGCGCCGTAGCCGGCCTGGGGTGCCGGGATCGCGTTTTCCTGCTGCTGTCTGACATTGATGACGCGGGGTGCGCGCCCCTTATCCGTCGTCTGGACATAAAGGCGCTGCGTTTCATCGTCGACCTGATAGGACAAGCCGGGCAAGGTGTTGAGCTCGACCAGCTTGTCGTCGGCCGCGCCGGCTGGCGGCTTAATGCCGACTTCGCGCAGCTCTTCCGCGGTTGCCGCGAGGGAACCGTTCGGACGCTGTTTGAAATTGCCAATCATCTTCATCGATGCATTGTTGATGAATACTTCGAGGTAGACGTCCAGTGTGGCCGCCGGTTGGCCCGCCATGGCTGCGTTTGCCGGCAGATCCGGCACTTCCTGAGCACGCAGCGCCGAAACTGAGAAAAGCATGCATATGAGAACGGTGCCGGCACTACCGTTGATTAACGGCGACTTCAGCATCGAACGGCCCAAGATCGCTCTGGCCATGGAGTGTTACGACGCTGCCGGTGAGGGATTTTGCTGTTCCCATCGGCCATTGCATCGTCGCGCCAGCAAGTACGTATCCAACCAGCCCGTTGCGGCTGCCGATCTTCGTTGTGCCCTGCGCCAGGGTTACGTTCGACAGACGGAAGCGGCTACCGCCATTGTTCCTGCCGGTCAGAGAAAGGTTGTTGCCCTGTCGTTTGAGGCTCCAGACGATATCGGCGGGTTTTACGTCCGGCCGTTTGAAGAAGGCTGGAATGGACTGGCGCATGATGAGGGTGACCGTGCCGGCGCGCGCGCGGGCAGGGTCTGGCAGCTCATCGACGATAACACGATAAGTCTCTTCGGCCCTGACAGGCGCCTTGCTCGTACGAACCACTCTGACTACATACTGAACATTGGGATTCAGTCTCGCCGCGGGCGGGCTGGCAACGACATCCCGGGTCGGCTCCAGGGTTTCTATGCCGCCCGCCTGGCTCCACTTGAAGACACGTATCTGGACGTTGATCGGATGATCTCCGTCATTGGCGAGGTTCAAGACCGTGGCAGCGGCCGGCGCCGTGAGCTCAAGACTTGTGGGAGCCACTCGCAGAGATGCCGCGTTCAAGCCGTAAGCACCGAGCAGCAAAAGCATAGTCGCGGCAATGCATGGCAACATGCGTTGCATGACGGCCTCCTGAATCTGTGAGTTTTCAGTAGGTGACGGTAACCGCCACGGTATCGGTGTAGACGCCCGCGGCTGGGGTGGTCTGCGGGGGTACCCGGCCATAGACATTTATATTCTGGACTGCGCCATTGCCTGTGCCTGAGACGGTATCGGTGCCTATTGTGGTGCCCCAAGTCTGCGTTCGGTTGGCATCGCTGTAGATCGCATAATTGATCGTCGCACTTGCCGGGCCTGTCATGACACGGACAGCTGTTGTCGCTCCCGCACCAGCGCCGGCACTCAGGCCGACATTGTAGGTCTGCCCGGATGTGCATTGCACACCGATGGTGGTTGCCTGATCGATATTGCTGGTGATGACACCGATGGTGCCAAAGTTGAGATTATTGGCGCTCTGTACGAGGCACTGCGCCTGGATGGTGATGGTGACCGTCATATTGGCGGTTGCAGTGGCAGCCATCGCCGGCGATGCTGCCATGGTCATTGCGATACCAGTCAGGACGGCACCGCAGAGCATTCTCAGCATTCACATTCCCCCTCGCATATGCTTCAGAAAATATCAGAATATAATAAAATAAGCACATATATGCTTCGCTGGCAATCAGGCGGGAATGCGCTTGGACGGACGCGACAGCATCGAAAGAATACCCCTAAAGTATAGTTTGATTTTACTCAGCGAATACCCATAGATAATTAATAGTTTTAAAAAACATGGTTAATAATATTCGATGCAATCCACCTGCAGCCAGGATAAGTGCGGCGAGAATATGAGATTCAATTTAACCGAATCAGCGACTTTGAGGAGCCATCCGCCCTGAATGATTCGCCATTTCGATCACATAGCTGCAGCAGAAACATCAATTCTTGCCGTATGTTCGCAGCCGTTTGACTTATACTCGCCATCCGCGAACTCCGACCGACCATCGAGCCCGGGCCTATTTTTCATCGCAGGTCTTCCGATGGTCTTATGAAGCGGAATGTTAGCCTGATCTCCAGCGTGTCGAAGAAACCATGCCGGCATGGATGCATACGAGCCGCAGCAAAAGTCACCGGATTTACGGCAGGCTGAATGGCGGCCCTTGAATGCGGCTCATCCATACCGTCCGGATACGCAAAGTGCATTCGTCAACATTTCTTTGCAAAAGGTCTGCAATTGGCCATGTTTCGGTAAAAGCCGCGCCACAGTTCGCATGAAAATGGCTATCCGGGATTTTGTCAAAAGGAGCGGTCGATGGATGCGCAGCCTATGAGGTGGTGGAATGGTCAAAGCGAGACAACCCGAAGGCTGGGTTCCGGGCTTGCTGTTTGCGGCACCGTTGTCGGTGCTCTTTATGTCATTGTTCAAACCGGCCCCGTCGACCGCACCATACAGTTCATCGACGACAGCGGCCGCGTCGTTATCAATCGCCCAGCACCCGCACCGCAGCTTGCCGTGAACCATTTACAGTTAGCGATTGATGCGAGCCCGGCAAAGCCGCAGATGGCAGTGCCAATCCCGCAACCTTCGCCGCTTGCTGCCATGACCAAGACCAATTTGCCGGTAAAGCGCATTGCATCGCATTCCGATGCCGCAAAGACCAGGATCGCGTCATCCGGTGACGTGGAACATTTCGACCGCTGCCTGCCGCAATGCGAAACACAGGATCCGCTGATAACAGGTCACCCGGAATATGCTGAGGCAACTCCGCCGCTTGCAAACGACGATCCGCCTCCCGTGCTGGAGGAAAGGGTCGGATTTCATCCGCTTGCCGGCGCGCGCAACCTTTTGAACAGAGCGGTGGATGCCCCTGGCATGATGTTGCGCCGCAGCCGGCAGATGATCGACAATGTGGCCCGCGTAGACTGGTAATTGGGACGCATGTCCGTGCCCATTGCCGATATCGAGGCAACGGGCGCAGACTTTTATTCTCGAGCGAAGGGGTGTTGAGACACCCGACGAAAAGCCGCCTATAGGCCGCCGGCGCTCGCCGTACTGCGCAGCAGCCGGCAAAGGCTGACAAGACCAGCATCGAAATTGCCGGATGCCGTCACCTGACGACAGGCAATCAGCATACGTTTCTGCTCAGCGCTCGACATGGTACGGAAAGCGGCAAGCGTGCGCGTGCTCGATCCCCTGCCGGAATTGCCGGAGCCCAGCCCGAAGCCGCTCGTGCCGCCTGTGCCTCCGGTTGCCATACCCATTCCACTGGAGCCGGTACCCCCAGTCGAGCCAGTCCCGCTGCCGGTTCCACCGCCGCTGCCGCCTGAACCGCTCCCACCGATACCAACACCCACGCCGGCGCCCACTCCGGATCCGCCGACGGAGACACCAGCGCCAGCATTGACACCACTTGAGCCTCCAACCGAAGCGCCGAGACCAGCGTTGACGCCGTTGCTATTGGCCGATGCGCCTACGCCGGCATTGACTCCGTTGGAACCGCCAACGGACGCGCCGACGCCCGCGTTCACACCACTCGTTCCGGATACGGAAGCACCCGCACCGGCGTTGACGCCGTTCGTGCCGCCGAGCGATGCACCGACGCCGGCATTAAACCCATTAGAGCCAAGCCCTGCGCCCAAACCAGCGTTGATGCCACCAGCCGATACGCCAACACCCAATCCGCTGCTTCCGGATCGGCTGCCACCGTGATCCGTCCCGCCGCCGGGCTCTGCATAACTTGTCGAGGTCAATAGAAGAAGAGCGGACGCAGCGATTGCCATCCGTGAAGATTGTATTTTCATGACTAAACTCCGTTTCAGTTTAGGCTTTTGTCAGCCTGTTTCTGATTGTCGGAGCGCGCGCACCGTAGAGTTGGAATGAAGGGGCCTATTTATTCTCCTTTCCTCCCAAGACTATATTATAGAATATCCTAATTTAGTAATGCTTCAATATAAAAATTCGCGAATGGCTTGCATAATGACAAAGAGATTGGCTCCGAACAGACCAAAATGGTCTATTTCGCGACAGGGTTACTAGGCTTTTATAGGATGAACGAGGTTTTTTCTCGAAAGCTTTCAGGAGCGCTCCGCCCACACCTTGGCCAACTCTACAAGCGTCTTCACGGCTCTTTCCATATCCTGCCGGCTTACCCATTCCAGCGGCGAATGAAAGGCATGCCCGCCGGCAAAGATATTGGCGCAGGGCAGCCCCATGAAGGAAAGCCTGGAACCGTCCGTACCGCCGCGAATGCTGCCGCGCACTGGCGTCATGCCGGCACGGCGGATGGCCTCGACAGCATTTTCGACGATTTCCGGATGGCGATCGAGAATCGTCTTCATGTTGCGATACTGATGCCGAACGGTGAAGGTGTGCGAGGAGCCGGGATAGGCTTTCATGACATCCTTGACGATCGCCTCCAGCATAGTCTCCTTGTCGACAAGGCCTTGCTCGTCGAAATCGCGGATGATGAAGCCGAGTGAAGCCTTCTCCATCGAGCCGCTGATGCCGGTAGGGTGGATGAAGCCGTCGCGACCGTCCGTCGTCTCTGGAGCTATGTTCTTCGGCAGCCTGTCGATGATCGCGCCGGCAATCCTGATGGCATTTTCCATTTTTCCTTTGGCGAAGCCTGGATGGATGGCGGCGCCATGGATGATAACCTCGACACTGTCGGCCGAGAAAGTCTCGTCTTCTATATGCCCCGCCGTTTCACCATCAACCGTATAGGCGAATTGCGCTCCCAGCTTCTTCAAATCCACCTTGTCGACACCACGCCCGATCTCTTCGTCCGTCGTGAACAGAAGCTTGATGGTGCCGTGGCGGATATCGGGATTGTCGACGAGATATTTGGCGGCTGCGACGATTTCGGCAAGACCGGCCTTGTCATCCGCGCCAAGCAGCGTCGTACCGTCCGAGGTGATGATGTCGTTGCCGATCTGATCGCGCAGGGCAGGGTGTTCTTCAACGCGAATGACCTGCTGCAGGTCGCCGGTGAGGCGGATATCACCGCCGGAATAGTCGCGCACGATCTGCGGTTTGACATTCGTGCCGGTAAAATCGGGCGCTGTGTCCATGTGGGAACAAAAGCAGATGACGGGAACCGGCTTGTCGGCATTCGATGGAATGGTGGCATAGACATAGCCGTGCTCGTCCAGATGTGCATCGGCAAGCCCGATCGCTAGCAAATCCTCAACCAGGATGCGCCCGAGATTCTTCTGCTTCGCAGTGGAAGGCTGCGTGACCGAAGACGGGTCCGATTGCGTGTCGACGACGACATAACGAAGAAAACGATCGGTGACGGTATCGGTCATGAATCTGGCTCCGAAGAATCTCTAGGGTTTACATAGCTATAGCGCCGCGAGGGTACATGGATAGACCGATTTTGCGCGGAAGGCGCCGGTCTGCGAAGCTGGCTGTCACCGCCCCGACAGAAAAGGCCGCTCCAGCGCCAGGCAGGAGCGGCCATATTCAATGGTCAAGACTTTAAGCAAAACACTCAATCGACCGACGTCAGCGTGACCGACGTACCGGTAGCCGCAACGTTCAAGCCGAGCTGACCCGTAACGCTCACGGTCTGAAGGTGGATGGAGCCGGCGGTGCCACCGACAAGGATGTTCGTGCCCACGCCGGCACCGACAGTGGCTTCAACGGTAGCACCCTGATAAAGGCCGCTCAGAGAACCACGATGGTAGCCGGCTGTCGGCGCGAAGACGAGCCAAACGAGCCGGCTGCGGGTCGTAAAGCCGAGATCGACGCCCATCTTCCGGATCGCGCCGGTATAATGATCGACACGACGCGAATGACCGACCGTCGAATGGAACGTGCAATCCATTTCCTTTGCAGAGCCGAGGACGTAGCCGACGCCGCCGCCGATATCGCATTCGAGATAGCCGATTTTCACGCCATTGCGGTCATCCGGCTCCTCGCTATAGGTCGCCGGCATGTCGGCTGCGCGCGCCGCAGCGGTGCCCGCAACGATCAACGCCGCCCCTGAAAACGCCAGGGTCAGGATTTTTCTCATCTGTTTTCTCCTTGTCAGAGTATTATGGGTGGCAAACACCCTCGTGGTAGAGCCGATAGAATCAACCCTCATTTAACGTTCGTACGCGCAGAACGATCCCCAAATTAAGGCGGCTATCGTCATGATCCACTTCACAATATAGGGAAGTCCTTCCGCCACGGCACCCTTTGGGCATTTCACGTTTTGCAACCGACTGAATCGCGCCGTACAAAATCGAGGATTTGCAGGGCAAAGCTCGCCCTGCCTACCCGTCAACCGTGTTGAAGCAAGACTTCCTTGGCGGCAAAGGCGAACACATCGACCGGTTCTCCAAGCCCCTTGAGAGGGAAGGAGCCGAGGCTTTCCATATCCCGCCTGCAGCCGGCCATGTCGACGAAGGCCTTGGACAGAAGTACCGGCCGCTTGACCTCCTTCGTCAAGGACTCCAACCGTGAAGCGATATTGACGGCCGGACCGATGACCGTGAAATCAAGGCGAGTGCGTGAGCCGATATTGCCATACATTACGTCACCGACATGCACGCCGACACCGTAGCGCAGAATTTCACGGCCATGCTTGCGGTTTTCCTCATTAAGTGCGGCAACGCTTGCCTGCGCCTCGCTGATGGCAAGAAGCAGATTGTGACAGGCATTCGGATCGCTCAACGGGAAAATGGCCAACAGGCCGTCGCCCATGAATTTGAGGATCTCGCCGCCATGCTTTTCGATCGGGTCGACCATCGCGTCGAAATAACCATTCAGTAATTCGATGACATCGTCGCGCGGCCACATGTCAGAGATGGTGGTGAAGTCGCGCAGATCGCAGATGAGGATCGCTGCACCGACGGTGGTGCCGCTGCCGCGCGTCGTGGCGCCGGCCAGGATCTTCTCGCTGGCATGCGGTCCGACATAGGTCCGCAGCAGCGTGCGGGCCATGATGTTCTTCAACCGGATCTCGGTCACCATTGTCAGGGCCGGCAACAGGTCCTTCAAGAAAGTGATGTGCTGTTCGGTAAAGCCGCCCGGAGCATCCGAGGCAAAGGTCACGATATGGCGCTTGCCGAGCGTGTGGTAGATCGGCCAGGCGATATAGTCGGTCAGTCCTTCCGCCTGCATTTCTTTATATAGTGGATATTTCAGCTCCGATTTTTCACAGACCTCGAGATTTTTCCGGACTTCCGTCGCGCCATTGAAAATCTCATTGATAGGGCTTGCCAGAAATTGCGGCGTGTTCTCGACCCCATAGCTGAAGGTCGCGATATCGGCCTCCTTCATGCCGGTGCGCCAAAGAATTCTCGCCCCTAGCCATTGCGGATGCAGCGTTCGGAAGTGCATCGTCGCTCTTGCGACCGGAACTCCGATTGCCCGCATTTTCTCGCAGAGTTCCACGAGGATATTGTCGATGAAACGCTGGTCGCGGACATCATTCATAAGCCAATCGAGGATCTTGCTTTGTTTCGTCGGCCAATTGCCCTGGTCGTCCTGTGTCGAGGCGGCAACGGCCTCAAGAGAAGATTGCATTTTCTATACCCCACAAATTCCGTCACCTGTCCTGAACAGAGAGCGCCATTCGGTCCGAAGGGAACTATACGCGTCTCGTCGTTGACCGGGAACGGCAATCGCCGTTATTTCGCGATTTCGTAAATTATGCGCCCAGCTATGGCGGTAGCGCCTTGAATCAGCCATAGGCTTCATATGGTTCCGCAACTGCTGCGGTGCAAGATTTCATTAAAGAGGTGAGGCATTGAGAGCATATCTGGCAGGCCCGGAAGTCTTCCTCCCGAACGCTAGGGAAATCCTCGATCGCAAGATCGCGCTGGCGCGCAGCTATGGTTTTACGCCGGTTTCTCCCGGTGACCTTGCCGTGCCTGAGACGGAGACGCGCCGGCAGCGCGGCCTTGCCATCAGTTCCATCAACGAGAAACTGATGATGAGCGCCGATCTCATCATCGCCAACCTGACGCCGTTTCGTGGTGTCGCCGCCGATATCGGCACGGCCTTCGAACTCGGCTTCATGTGCGCCCGCGGCTGCCCGGCATTTGCCTTTTCCAACTGCCTCGATAACCACTTCGAGCGTGTGAGCAGGCTTTATGGCGGCGAAGTGCAGCTCGGGGAGGACGGACGCCACCGTGGTCCCGACGGCATGGCGCTGGAAAATTTCGACATGACCGACAATCTGATGCTCGATGGCGGCATAGCGACACGTGACGGCGTCATCGTCACGCGTCAGGTCGCGGCTGACCAGCTCTTTCTGGATCTGACGGCCTTCGAGGAATGTCTGGGTCTCGCAGCAAAGAAATTATTGATACACGTCGCCAGCGCATAATGTGCCGGCTATTGATTGGCGCATCCGAACTTCACCATGTTCCGAGAGCAGAATCGATGGCGCGCGCTCTTGCGGGAAGCTGGTCATAAGCGGCAACATCCGGCTCGGCAAAGGCCAGCAGTCCGAGCGATGCGAGAATATCGCTCCCTTGCCGATCTTGGTGGGCATTGAGAAGAACGGCGCGTAGCGCGTCGACGATATCTGGCGATTGCTGCCTTGCGGCCACCAGCAAAGGGAAGGGAGCCGGCTTCGTGGTAGCGACGATGCGCAACGGCGCAATCATGTCCGGCTCGTGCATTGCCATCAGCTGAAAGGCATAGGCGTCGATGGCGCCGACATCTATGGTATCTAAACGAATGGCGTCGACTACGCCGCGTGGATTGAGAAGTGGGCCGACGATCTGCGCCGCTGCGGGTCTATTCGCAAGCATGGAAAAGAATTCCCTCGGCGCATTATAGCCGGACTGAGAGTCCCGCACGGTCCAGCCCCACCGTGCAGTTGCGAGATCGGCTTCAGTCAGCGCTCTTTCACGAGCGGCGACGATATGGCTCGCATAGACAGGCTGCCCGTTTGCCCAGTCCGCCAGGGAAACCGGCGCGGCCAATGGCTGCGGACGCTCCGCCGGCGATAGCCGGGAGAACGGAAAGCCGCACATGAAAACGGCACCCATGTCCGGACGTCTCCATAGGTCGGACAGAGGTGCCGGAGCCGCATGCGCAATGATTTCGAGCTCGACGCCTGACCGGTCGGCAAGCCAATGAAAGAGCTCATCCCAGAGACCGGATATTTTCGGGCTCAGATTGTACATTCGTGAGCAGGCAATGGCCGCGGCAGAGGATATCGTCATGACGCGTCACGCAAACCGAAGGCGCTGGCCGATATTCATGCGCTTTGCCTTTTCAACCATGGCTGCGCCAAGCGCGACGTCGGTGGTGCTCAGGCCCCGATGCCAGAAGAGGATGGTCTCGTCATCGCTTTCGCGGCCCGGCTTCGTGCCGCAAACGATCTGGCCGATTTCGGCATGCAGCGTCTCCGCCGTCACCTTACCTTCATCGACATGGCGGCGAAGGGCACCGAAGGGACGCCCGGGTCCGCATTGTCCCCAGTCATCCACGACGACCTTGTCCATGATGTCGGTCAGGTCGAATTCGAGTGCACTCATCGTGCCATAAGGTACGACGAAAGCGCCTTTCTTGACCCAGGCGGTCTTGAAAAGCGGCGTCGGCTCTGGCAGCCGGCTCGCCTCGATCATGATATCGGCGCCTTTCAGGCAATCCTCCCAATTGTCCGTCACGATGATCGTCTTGCCGAGATCCTTTTCCAGGCGCGCCGCAAAGGCGTCGCGACTTTCTGGACGGCGCGAATGCACGCGGATCTCATCAAAGTCGAAGAGGTGATCGAGCAGCCGCACGTTCCAGTAGGAAGTGCCGCGTGCGCCGATATGGCCGAGGATCCTGCTGTTCTTGCGGGCGAGATGGCGCGCGCCGATAGCCGTGACCGCGCCGGTGCGCATATCGGTGATGGCAGTCGCATCGATGATCGCTTTCGGTACGCCGGTGCGCGGATCGAAGAGATTGAGAACCGCCAGCTCCGAGGGCAGGCCCTGCTTGTAGTTGTCGACGAAATCGCCGACGACCTTGACGCCGGCATAATCGAGCGGCTTCACATAGCCGCGCAGCACATTGAAATGACCCTTGTCGGAACTCTCGGGCACGAGATGAACGCGAGGCTCGATGACCGTCTCGCCGCGCCCCTGCGCATCGAGCGCCTTGGTCACGGCGTCGAGTATTTCGTCGTTGGAAAGGGCCAGCGCCTTGGCGTCGATGGCGTTGAGATAGTCGATCCAGATTTCCTGCATTACCGTTCTCCAGCATGTCACCGGCCGTGCCGGTTTATCGGATGATGCAGGCCGCCAGACGGCCTGCGAGAAAGCGAGGCGGCGGGCGTGGACCGCCTTGCCGCCATATCGATCAGGAAGCCATCTCCATCATGTCGGCATTCTCAATGAACTCCGACAGCCTCTGAAAATCTGGTCCTTGCGCACGATCTTCCTCCAGCGGCGGGACAATTTCGCGCACCTTGCGATAGGCGCGCTGCGTTCCGCCGCCGAGCTCGCCCGCCACACCGCGCAGATCAACGGCCTGGGCGGACGCGACAAGCTCGATCGCAACCAGATAACGCATCCGCTCGATCATCGCCTCGATCTTCGTCAGGACACTCGGCGCCATCGACGCCTGATCCTCGACGCCGTCCGCGACCGGGATCGGCGTGAGCGAAACCGGATTGGCCAGATGGCGTATCTCGGCTTCAAGCGCCGAGACCGTTTTCTGCACGGTGGCAAATCCTGTCCTGCTCTGTCCGAGCGGGGTCAGGAAGCGCGGCAGCTCCGACATGCCCGGAGACATGATTTTCATCGTTCTGTAGGCGGTCGCCGCCGCACAATGTGCGATTGCCTGGCCAAGCCGCTCCCATGCGAGAACGAAGGCCGTCATGTCGAAATTGCCGTGAGACAGGATAAGTCCCTCGTCGGCGAGCACGACGGGATTGTCCCCGGAGCTGGCAAGCTCGATCTCGGTGGTGGCGCGCGCTTCTCCGATCGCGTGGAGCAGGGCACCCCAGACCTGCGGGGCACAGCGATAGCTCAAAGGATCCTGCAAGCGCCGCGCCGCACCGTCGACAAAAAGAGAGCTCCCGGAAAGCAGCTCGCGAAGTCTCGCCGCGGTTTCGCGCTGGCCGAAGGCTGGTCTTGCCGCCAGCGCGCGGTCATCGAAAGCCGAGACATTGGCGCGGAATGCCTCGAAATTCAGTGCGACGGCTGCAAGCGACCAATCGAACAGGCGCACGATATCCTCGATGCAGAGGCAGGCCTTGCCAACCGACAGGCTGTTGGCGACCACGAGGACGTGGCCATCCTTCGGCGCGACCGGCAAAGGTTTCAGACCGAGTTTCGAGAGGGCATCCCGCGCCGGCATGATCGCGCCATCAAGCTCCGCCTCGCCGTCGCCCAACAAGGCCCGTGCCATATGCGCCAGAGGCGCAAGATCGGCTGCGCCGATCGAGCCAAGCGAGGGAACCACCGGATGAAAGCCTGCATTCAGCGCGGCGACGAGACCGGCGAAAACCGGGAGCGATACGCCGGAGCCGCCAGCCGCCATGCCAGCAATACGAGCGGCCATCATCGCCCTGATGATTTCGCATGGCAGCGCCGGCCCGACCCCGACGGCGCGGGCTTGCGGTACACGTAACTGAAAGGCGATCAGGTCGTCCGTGGCCAGCCGTGTGTCGACCCCGGCACCCAATGCCGTCGTCAAACCATAGACTGGTTTGTCGGCTGCCAAATAGCGTTCGACGACTGCGCGCGCAGCGGCGATTTTGTTTTCAACGTCAGTCGAAACCTCGATCCATGCGCTACGGCGCGCTATCGAAGCAATGTCGCTTATCTTCGGTGCGGTACCGGTGAAACGCACGATGGGTACGGCTTCGGTCATGCCTGCTTGCCTCCAGGAAAAGCACTTATAGCCCGGTGGCTCTTCCTCGATCCAGCCTCCAGATTGCATTTGTTGCCGGGATGGCTGAGGAGTCGCACATCCCGTTTGAAGATTACGAATATTTCCTGATTAGCTCCCCGATTAAGGATCGAATGCATTCGGTACCGCGAGAGTAGGAAGATCGACGGGTGCGGTCACGCGGATCGTCGGGCGATGCTCAGCGTGAACAAGCTGTTGCCATTTGAATATTCGGATTGTTCGGCAGACTTATCACGCGACTGCCTTAACCGTCTTCATTTTATGTTCCAAGGGTTGATGACGCTTAAACCGCCAGCCTCAAAAGGGCTAGTATCGCGCGTAGCTACCATAAAGCCATGTGAGGCAGCCGTGGCGGCAATATAGCCGTCTGCCGTGCCAATGGATTTGCCTGCCCTCCTCGCTAACGCCATCAAATCGGCATAGGCTTGCGAGGCATCCAGGTCAAAAGGCAGAACCCGGTTGGCAAAAGCCGGTAAAACCTCCCTTTCCAATCGGTCTTGATAGATTGTACGCCGCTTGCCCTCAGGCATCGCAGCCAAGCCGAAGCGCAGTTCGGCAACGGTGATGATCGAGAGGTAGAGTGTTTCGATCATCTGCGCATCGATCCACGACAACACATTCGGATCGGGCGTGATCTTCCACAGCTCGGAAATGACGTTGGTGTCGAGAACAATCATTCGAAGCTAATTGGCCCGACCGGGGTCTTATCGCGAAGCTGGTTGAAACCCTCAGCTTCGGCTTCGGTTAGCCCTCCCGCTTCACGAGCAATGGATGTCAACAGCGAACCCAGCTTCAGGCGGCCTTCTGGTTTTGCTGCCTTTTCCAGAATATCGCGGATCTCGGCTTCAGTGCTGCGACCGTGCATAGCAGCTCGCACTCGGATCGCACGATGCACCTCGTCCGGCACATTGCGAATGGTGATCGATGCCATTGCTTCACGCTCCCATATTTGATTGCATTGATAGCAATATATGAGAACGCAATCAAAGCAAAGCAAGCGGAAACGCGCTTGCTGGCTTTCTACGCGCTCCAGCATTAACTGCCGGCCTCTTGGTTCTTGCTACTGCTCTGGTGAATCCAAAATGAGCGCCTTTGATTGCTGATAACGAAACGGCAATGGCGACGAAACACCATCGCCGCCCTCGGCTCAAATCATGTGCCGGCGATCCTGCTAACCGCCGACCATGAGCCTCACGACTTCCTCGTGATTGGTGTCGGCGATGTTGCGTTCGCCGGCAACGATCCCGCGGCGCAGGACGACGATGCGGTCGGAGACCGCAAAAATGTCCTGCAGATTGTGCGATATGAAGATGACGCCGCGCCCCTGCGCCTTCAGCGACTTGATGAGGGCCACGACCTTGCGCTGTTCCGGCACGCCGAGTGCTGCGGTCGGCTCGTCCATAACGAGGATGCGGGCATTCCAATAGACGGCACGCCCGATCGCGACGGCCTGCCGCTGACCGCCGGAAAAGTTGCTGACGGGCGCATCGAGCCTCTTCACGTGGAAATCCAGCTCCGCCATCGTCTTGCGCGCCGCTTCGGCCATGGCTTTCCGATCGAGCACCGGCAGGAAGCCGAAGAGCTTCTTCATCGGCTCACGGCCGAGGAAAATATTGGCGCCGATCGGCAGATTATCGGCGAGCGCCAGATCCTGATAGATCGTCTCGATGCCTTTCTCGCGCGCATCCTGCGGCGATGAGAAGGTGACAGGCTTGCCTTCGATCAGGATTTCGCCGGCGGTCGGCGGATAGACGCCGGAAATCGCCTTGATCATCGTCGTCTTGCCGGCGCCGTTGTCACCCGCAAGTGCCACGACTTCACCAGGCCGCACGACCATGGAGCAATTGTCGAGGGCACGCACCGCACCGAAATAACGCGAGAGATTGCGGACCTCGAGGAGGGGAGTTGCACTATTCATCCTGTTTTGCTCCGCTGAACCGACGCTGCGCCTGGTCGATGAGCACCGAAATGATGATGACGACGCCGACAGCGATGAACTGCCAGAACGGCTCCACATTCATGAAGACGAGACCATATTGGATGACGGCGATGACGAGAGCGCCGGCAATGGTGCCGATGATCGTGCCGGAACCGCCGAAGAGGCTGGCGCCGCCGATAACGACGGCGGCCACGCTATCGAGCAGCAGGGGCTCGCCCGCCTGGGCGGCGCCTGCAGTGAAACGGGCCGCATAGAGCGCGCCGCCCAGGCCCGCACAGACGGCCGAGAGAATATAGAGCCGCAGCAGATGGGACTTGATGTCGATGCCGGCGCGGCGCGCCGCCTGGGCATTGGCGCCGATGGCATAATTATGCTGGCCGAAGCGGGTCTGGCTCAGCAAATAATGCATGATCACCACGAAGACGAGTGTGACGATGACGAGATAGGGCACGCCATAGAATCGTCCGTTGCCAAGCTCGGCAAAATAGGAGTTCTTGACCGGCACCGTCGTACCGCCGGCGAGCAGGAAGGCCGTGCCACGCGCCACGCCGAACATGCCGAGTGTACCAATGAACGGCGGAACCTTGAGACGAGAGATCAGGAGACCATTGATGAGGCCGGGGACTGCGGCTGCCAGCATGGCGACGAGGATGCCGAAGACCATTGCGACGGGCAGAGGCATGTAAAGACCGGCGATATTGGCAATATGCGCGGCGACGACGGCCGCAAGGCCCATGATGAAGCCGGTCGACAGATCGATACCGCCTGAGATGATGACGAAAGTCTGCCCGATTGCCAGCAGCAACGGTGCTACCGCGAAGATCGCAACGGACTGCCAGTTGAAGCTCGAGCCGATGAACGTGCCACCGAAGTCGATCCGCGCCCAGATCTCGAAAGTTACGATGAGCGCAGCAAGAAAGAGCCACGCGCGCAATTGCGCGATACGATTAAGAAGTGTTTTTGCCTGGTCGCCGTGGTCTGCCTGTGGCGCCACGTGCTGATCCGCCTTGCGGACCTCTGCATTGTCGATTGTCATGGATCGGTCCAAACTGGAGCGTTGGAAGCGCGAAGATTAGGGCGCCGTCGCTCTATCATCGTTGGATAATGTGCCTCGCCGATCGGCGAGGCACAGACTATCCCCGCATCAATCGGAGTAGATGAACTTCGCGATCTTCTTGTCGGCTACGTTCGACTTATCGATGACCGTGAAACCGGTCCCGATCGCTGTCGGAATCGAATTGCCGGTGAGATGCGCATAAGCGGCCATCACTCCGAAATAGCCGATCTCGGCCGGATGCTGCGCAATCGCCAGATCGACGAGACCGGAGTTGATGTTATCAACGATAGACGTCGGCGCATCGAAGGCCACCACGCGGATCTTACCCGTCTGGCCGGCCTGCTGCACGCCGTTGGCAGCACCGAGAGCGGAGAACAGATTGGCCCCGAAAACGCCATCGAGATCGGAGTTGCGTGCGAAGACGGCCTGCAGCTGCGATGCTGCCTTGTTGGCGTCGTCATCATTATATTGCGTCTCCAGAACGGTGATGTTCGGATACTTCTTCATCTCCTCCTTGAAACCCTGCTCACGCTGGTCGGTGGTCGAGACGCCGGGCTTGACGTTGGAAACATAGACCTTGCCCTTTTCGCCAACGGCCTTTGCCAGTGCGCGGGCGGCAATCGCCCCGCCGAGCAGGTTGTCGGAAGCGATATAGGCCAGCGGGAAATCGGCATCACCGCTGCCGGTCTGGTAGACGCCGTTACCGATGAAGGTATCGACGGTGATGATCGGAATGCCGGCATCAGCAGCCTTCTTCAGAGGCTGGATGAGCTGATCCTTGTCGGTCGGCGCAATCAGAATGAAATCGGGCTTCTTGGCGATCACTGCGTCAAGAACCGGAACCTGGGTCACCGGGTTGAAATCGGGGCCGCCCTGAAAAACGAGCTCGGCACCGACAGCCTTGGCTGCCGCTTCGGCACCCTTGCGCATGGTAATATAGAAGGCGTCGGTCGTCAGACCCGGAATGAGGGCAATCGTAAACTTCTTGTCTGCGGCTTTGGTGCTGCCGGCAACTGCCGCAACACCGGTAGCGAGCGATGCCACGGCCGTAGCCTTGAGAAATGAGCGGCGCTCCATAATTTTCCTCCTCTTGAAGCCGAACCTCCCCTGTCCGGCAAAGCGATAATCAGTGGGTTACTGCGGCACGTCAAGCAATTTTTTTCTGCAAAGAATTTCCATCATCTTGTTGATATAGCTACACAATTCTGCCATGCACACAATGCCGGCATCTGCCGGGGACATAGCGTCGCACGACAGTTCAGGATTATTTCGCATTTATGCCGTCTGCCCGGACGGCGGCGCTTATGATTCGCCCTCGAAGATCTTTGAAAGCCAGGCCATGATAGCCGCCATATCCGGTTCCTCCGTCTGGTCGACCGTCATTACGGCACCACACCCCATAGGCTCGGCCCGTTCGGCAAGCGCTACCAATTCCGGCACATATTCGGCACCTGGATGTCCAGGTAATCGGTCCTTCAATCGACTGGCGTAACGCGCGCCGGCAACCGATCCAGGCACCTTGCACCAGAGCTCTGCGACATGGCCTATCTGCGCAGCATTGAGATAACTCTCTAGTTGAGCCTTCGGCTGAAAGCCGAACCATGCATCGACAATGAAGGTCGCGCCCGTCGGCGCCTCCGCGATAAAGGACCAGATCGCCTGGTAGCTTGCCTTTCCCAGCGTCCGATTGAAGTCGCGGTCGACGGAACCGATATGCTGCAGGAACGGGTTCTTGATGCCGTCGAGAGACAGGACCGGCCAGCCGGTCCGCAGCGACAAAGCCTTGGCCAGCCTGCTTTTGCCGGAAGCCGGCACGCCGTTGACCATGACGACCCGCTTTCGCCGCGGCAGGGCATCAGCGCCGAAAATCGAAAGTCCGGCGCCGATCACGCCGGCATCGTCTGAAAGCTTCGCCGGCAATATGGCGGGGCAGAACCAGGGAGCGCTTGGTGGCAAATCGGCAAGAGCCCGCGCAGCATCACAGCCAAGCCCGCCGCCGAGCAGGATAATCTCCGGATCCATGGTCGCTGCGATATTGTCGAGTGCGGCACGCAAGGGTGTTGCCCATTGGCGCAGCACACGGACTGCCGTGTCGTTTCCTTCCGCCGCCATGTTGAAAATTTCGCGGATTGTCGTCACCGACAAACCGGATTCGGCGATGTGCCGGCGTAAGGCGGTTCCGGAACTGAAGGTCTCGACGCAGCCGCGTCTGCCGCAAGGGCAGGGCGGGCCATCCTGCGATACACAAATATGGCCGAGTTGACCGGCCGCCTTGTGCCCGTGGTAGATGCGCCCTGCATGGGCGACAGCTCCCCCGATGCCCGTCCCGATCGTCAGCATCGCGACGTTTTGATAGCCCTTGGCGCCGCCGATCCGCATTTCGGCGATCAACGCCATACTGCAATCATTCTCGATGACAATAGGTTTTTGCAGCACTGTCTCGAGCCGTTTTACGAAATCGAGGCCGGAAAGGTTGAGGATGCCGCCAGACAGAATCTCGCGTCTGTCGACGTCGACCCGCCCTGGTATGCCGACACCGATCCCCAAAACTTCAGGAGTGTCGAGCGAGCGCGCCATCGCAATGACGCGCTCCAATGCCAACAGGGGATCTGTCGGGGTTCTTTCCGACAGCTTGGAAAGGATCTCGCCTTGAACGGAGACGAGGGCGGCACGAATATTCGTGCCGCCAATATCGACACCGATGGCGATGTCAGCCATGGGCGCGCTGCCTTTGATCATCGCCGTTAGAGCCTGTGCCCTTGAAGTGCGTCGCGATGACGGCCTGAATTTCGCGAAGCCTCGGCACCGCAACCGTCTCCAGACGATTCTTCGTTACCGAACGATCGAGCGAGATGCAGTCTTTCCACAGCGAGCGACCGGCGATGACGCCCGAAGCGCCGTTGCGCATGGCATCCTCGACCTGGCTGAGGAAGGTGGCGTGGTCGACACCGGCCGACAGCACCGCCCACGGCACATCGCCGGAAAGGCGCGTGACTTCGGCGCAGGCTTCCGACGAGCCGGGATAAGGGATTTTCAAGACTTTCGCACCGAGATCGAGGCAGATCTTGCTGCCGCCGACGATCAGAGAGGGCAGCTTCGCCTTGTAATCTGTCTCATCCTCGTCTTCGAACTTGTAGGTCAGGAATTCAACGACCAGCAGAAGATCCTCATGCGCGAAATCTTGGATGCACTGCTTCAGGATCTGAATATTGTGGGCGTTCGCCGCATCCCGATCCGAGCGCAGATAGACCATAATCTTGCCACCCGTTGCCCCCAGCTGGCGCACGCGGCGTGCGGAGATGCCGGCAACCAGCTTCGACAGACGATAGCCGTCCGCCGATGTATCCCAGCCGGAAGCATCGAGGCCGATCAGCAGTGCGGTATCGCGCTGAAGGACACGATCATCCACCAGCGCCGGCACGGCGCAGATGGGATCGACGAGAACACAGGACGCCTTGCTCGCGAGGAAGCGGGCGATATCGGCCTTCGTGTCCCCCAGCACCTTATCGGAGATCGCCGCCTGTTCGGCCGGGTCCTTGGCTAGAAGGCTGCGCATGCCGCCGCGCTGATCGCAGGCAATCACCATCATGGCACCGTCGCTGCCGCAAATCTGCTGGTAGCCGCGCATCTCCGCTGTCGTCAATTTCGTCATGTGATCCTTCCTCCAGCCGTTGCGAAACGGCACCCATACGAGCAAGCCTTCCCTACTCCTCGAAGAGGGCAATACTCTTGAAATTGAGGACTCTCATGCGCGGTATAAACGTTGCGAAACCGGGCTTTTTAAGCGATAACTCCTCAAGTGCCGTACGTGTAACACATTGCAGAAAGGAATTTCAATCTGAATTCGTCTCAATCGCAGGAGGCTGCGGCAAATCGCGCGTTGCTGCACACGGTCGCCAAACTGCACTACCAATCCGATATGGCGCAGGTGGATATTGCCAGGAAGCTTGGTCTGTCGACGGCGACGGTTTCGCGGTTGCTGCAGCGAGCCCGGGCAGTCGGGATCGTCCGGATCGAAGTGATCGATCTCTCACCTGCTGAAGACCTGAGTGCTGCACTGATCGACAGCCTGAAGCTGCACACCGCTGCCGTAATCGATACGCCGTCATCAAACGTGCTAAGCGCGCTTGCCGCGCCTGTCGGCTCGCTCCTGCAGCAAGCGGGCCTGCGTTCAGGTTCGACGCTCGGCATCGGCTGGGGGCGGGCGGTGCGCGAGGTGACATTGGCTGGCCTGCCGCAATTGCCTGGCATCCTCACGGTTGCGCTGAACGGCGGCATGCAGCACGCAGCGCCTCACTTCCAGATCAACGAATTCGTGCGCCAGGCGGCGGTCCAGATGGGTGGCGTGCCGCATTTTCTGCATGCGCCCTATATCTCTTCGACAGAACTCCGGGACGCGTTTCTCGGAGATCCTACAGTCCAGCAGGTGACGTCTCTCTGGGACAGGCTGGACGCGGCAATCGTCGGCGTCGGGCTGACACATGCGGCCAACCCCTCGGAAACAGCGTTGCCGGGCGAAAAGGCGCTGAGCCATGCAGCCGGCGATGTGCTGCGCCACTACGTCACCGAGGAGGGCGAGATCCTGCACTGGGATGGAGAGGAGGGCATGATTGCAGCCTCTCCCGCACAATTGCGGAAGGTGCCGCTCTGCATCGCCGTTGCTGCTACTCCCGGCAAAGCTAGCGGCATTATCGGCGCGGCACGATCGGGAATGATCAATGCTTTGGTCACCGATGCCAATACCGCACAGGCTATCCTCGATCGTCTGTCGTCCAACCCAAAAGTCGAGGATCGATCCTGATGCCCTTTGACGACCGCTCCTTCGGCGCCTTCCTGTTCGATATGGATGGAACCGTCCTGAATTCGATAGCGGTCGCCGAACGGGTCTGGACCTCGTGGGCGGAAAAACGCGGTGTCGATGCCATCGCCTTGCTGGCGACCATTCATGGTCGCAAGGCGATCGAGACGATCACCCGCCTCGGCCTTTCGGGGATCGATCCCGCCGAAGAGGTCAGGATACTCACACAGGCCGAAATCGATGATGTTGCCGGCGTCGAACCGATCACGGGCGCTATCGGCTTTCTGAAAAGCCTGCCGTTGGATCGCTGGGCGATCGTCACCTCCGCTCCCCGTGAACTCGCCAAGGTCCGCATTGCGGCAGCCGGTATTCCCTGGCCGGAGATTCTGATCGCCGGCGAGGATGTGCAGCATGGCAAGCCGGCGCCGGATTGCTTCATGTTAGCTGCAAGGATGTTGGCACAACCTATTGAAGAATGTCTTATTTTTGAGGATACACCAGCGGCGGCGGAGGCCTCAGGTGCTTCCGTGCTTGTGATCAGCGCGACCCATCGGACGCCGTTATTCACACGGCATCCGACTATTGAAGACTATGATTGCGTGAGTGCGGGCATCGATGCAAATGGTAATCTGCGTCTCTCTGCCAGACCTGATTGACTAGCCCTCACCGAAACGGATCGTAGCCCGGCTTTTTATAGATCGTGTCTGACTTGCCCTGGATATCGGGGACATAGACCTTCCCAGTCCAATCGGACATCGCGACATCCTCGATCGCGACCGATACCGAACTCTCATCAACGCCGAGTGTTTCGATGACCGCCTTGGTCAGATTTTCAGCCACGGCATGTTTCATTGCTTCGGTTCTTCCTGCTGCCATTTTCAAAATTATGTGGGGCATCGGGTCATTCCTGTGCTCGTCGGAGATTGTCAGGCCGGTAAAAGTCTCTGTCGGGGCTTTGCCACCGTGCGGCGGCCCGCCGGACCAAGCTCCAAGCTCTTTGCTTATTCGCACAGGAAAAGCACTGCGAGGATGAAGCTTGCTGCGGAAGGGTGCGTTCCATGGCTATCCTTCATTTGGTCTGGCGTTGC
This sequence comes from Martinezella dioscoreae, assembly GCF_009176305.1. GTDB lineage: Bacteria > Pseudomonadota > Alphaproteobacteria > Rhizobiales > Rhizobiaceae > Rhizobium > Rhizobium dioscoreae. The sequence goes on from NZ_BLAJ01000018.1 coordinate 56,915, forward strand.
CTGCGGACGTTGCTCATGGGGCTTTCGGCTCCGGCCCGACGTCTTTGCGGAGCAAGGCAGATATCCACATCGGATCTCATAGCGATACGAACGAATTACCGCCGCTGCTAAGTCCTAGGGAACTGCAGAAAGAATGTAGGACGATCCGGATGCCGGATTAGCACCTGAATGCTGCAAACACTTATGGCATCTGCTCATGAATGCACTGCTGCAGCCTGCCGATGATACCGGCAGGCTGTCGCGTGAGGCCAACGTATCTTGATAGCCTGTCAGGCCGCTCGAGGCAGCATGGATTTCAGGTTCGCGTTGCCAGCCAGCGCTTCGGCCGATGGCGTGACGCGCCCGGCAATCAGCATCTCGCTGAGTTTGATATCCTTGGCGACCTTGTTGCCGGGGCCGACGCCGCTTGCGGCGACCAGTCGCTGCTGGTCGTCGAGATGAAACAGGATGAAGGCACCGTCCCCGAGGTCTCTGCGAACGACCGTGCGACCCTCATCGACGAGTCCGGCGATCTGCAGCGTATGATCGAACTGGTCGGACCAGAAATAGGGAACGGCCTGATAATTGCGCGCCGCGCCCATCAAATTTGCGGCCGCGAGAATGCCCTGATCCTGCGCGTTGCGCCATGCTTCGAGACGCAGACGGCGACCGTCATAAAGGAGATGCGGAAACGAGCAGCAGTCTCCGGCGGCATAAATATCGCGCTCCGATGTTTCCAGGCGCTCATTGACCGCAATGCCGTTGTCGATTGCGATACCGGCGCGTGCAGCAAGCTCGGTGCGCGGCAGCGCGCCGATCCCGACGACGAGCACATCGGCCGAAATCGCATGGCCATCGGAAAGAGAAATATCGACACGCTGCTCATCCGCTTCGAGCCCGAGAACCGCCACACCGCATTTCACGACGACGCCACTGCCTTGGTGCAGGGCAGTAATCGTTTCGGCGATCGGTTCGGGGACACCGCGCTTGAGGATACGCTCCTGGGACTCGATGACCGTAACCCTCGCTCCGCGGCCGCGTGCCGAAGCGGCGACCTCCAGGCCGATGAAACCGCCCCCAAGCACTGCCACATGCATATCGGCTCGGACGAAGGAACGGAGTGCAAGCGCATCATCGATCGTCCGCAGATAGACTATGCGGCTGCTGACGGGCGCGTTCGGCAATCGCCTTGGTGCCGCGCCGGTCGCCAGTAGCAGTTTGTCATAGGGCAGCGCCCGGCCATCGGAGAGGAACAATTGCTTTCCGGACGTGTCGATGGCATCGGCCGAGGTGCTGCCGATATGACGGATTGCCTGCTCCGCCAGCACGAGATCATTGAGAACGGTTGGCATCCGAGGCTCCATCTCGCCAAGCAGAACCTGTTTGGAAAGAGGCGGCCGCTCGTAAGGAAGGTGAACCTCATCGCTGATGAGGGTGATCGCCTGCCGGTAACCGCTCTCCCTCAGGCTCAAAGCAGCACGCGCGCCGCATTCACCGGCGCCAACGATGATGATGCCCGCATCGCCGCTCATGCGCCGATTCCGATCAGGATGCGATCGCCTTCCACTTTGACCGGATAGGTTTTCAGATTGATGCAGACCGGAGCGCCTCGCGCTTCGCCCGTCTTATAGCTGAAGCGGCCATTGTGCTTCGGACACTCGATGGTGTCATCCATGACGAGCCCATCGGCCAAATGGATTTTCTCATGAGTGCAAAGCCCATCCGTAGCGAAATATTCGTTATCGGGACTACGATAGATCGCAAAGGTTCGCCCGGCGTGATCGAAGCGGACAACATCCTCCTGATCGATTTCATCGGCAGCGCAGGCATCAACCCAGTTCATCATTTCTTCCTCCTCATTGCAGTCACCGTAAGGCGCGAAACGCATCATCCAATCTTGGGAGCAGGTCGACGTTGCGCTTTGATCGCGCATCGCTTTTTCCTCCCGGCTGGTTCCAAGCATGCGTGAAATGACCCTTCACGTTCCATGCCGATTATGATCATTTTTCATCAGGGAGGAGCGGCATGAAGAAAGCACGTCTCGTGGACATCGCCGCTGCCGCTGGTGTCGGCCTTCCGACCGTGGAGCGCGTTCTCAACGAACGCGGCAGCGTCAGGCCGCAAACGGCGGAGAAGGTGGTGCTGGCCGCAAAGCGCTTAGGCTACAAAAGGATCATCCCAAGTCTTTATCGCGGCACGATCCGCATCGAAGTCATCCTAGTCAGGCCGGAGTCGCCGTTTTTTCAGCCGGCTCAACCATGCCTTCGAGCGAATCGCCGCCTTGCTGGACAGCTCGATCACCGTCCACCGGACCTTTGTCGAAGAGAGCGAGCCGGAGAAGTTCGCTGCGCATGTGGCCGATAGCAGCATTCGCCGGCATGGCCTGATCGTTGCCGTGGAAGTGATGACGCAGGCGCTGCGTCGCTGTTCGGATATTATCGGTATCTACAATGCCGGCGGTGCCAATCTTGGGGTCGGCTCGGTGCTTCAGCGCTTTCAGGAACGACAGGGAAGGGATTGCGTCTGGATAGGGCACGAACTCAACGACGAAACGCGCCGCTTCATCGCCTCGGGGCTGATGACGCTCGTTCTCGATCAGGCACCCGAAACCCAGGCGAGGCGCGCACTGGATACGATATTATCGCGTATGGGGATTATTGATGTGCCAGTCAGCCAAGAGCCGGTTCCGTTCCTGACCTATACGACGGAGAATGTTGGCCCGGCATCCAGTCACCACTAAGTGACAAGGCCGGAGCCTGCGGAAGGAGGACCGCAGGCTCCGGCATTTCCCGCCATCAACGGCCGATTGAACCGGTGGCGGGGGGAGAGCTCAATACGCGCATATGGAGCACATAGCGCCTTTGGCAAGTTCTTGAGATCATTGTCCTGGCTGGAAGAACCCAGCCAGGCTCGGCTCTTTGCTAGCTTGGCGTGCCGGAGCGGCGGGCCTGCTTTTCTGCGTATTTCTTGGCGCGCTCCATGAAGCGCTTATTCATGCGGTCCTCGGCCTCTTTCGAGCCGTCGTGAAAGGTGCCGAACCACTGGTCGAGCGGGATAACGCCATCGGCATAATTGCACTCGAAGAATTTATGATGGAGATAGTGGTCGTAGGCATGGGTATCGATCCCGGCTTCCTCGCCGATCACGATCTTGTCGAAACCGGCATGGCCTGGCGCCGGTGCGAGAGCGGCATGTGTCAGATGGAACAAAGCATGGACCGGGTTGGACGGTACGATCCAATGGATGAGGACACCCGAAAAATACAGCAGATGTTCGACCGGATGCATGGCGAGGCCGGACCAGGGACCGGGATTGACGTTGTTATGATGCAGCTTGTGAACCGTATGATAGAGCGGCGGCCAGTGGATCAGGCGGTGCACCAGATAGAAATGCAGATCGCGAAACGCCGGGATCAGCAGCATGATGATGGCGCAATAGATCGGGTGTTCGGCGAAGTCGACATAGGGAATGAGCCCGTTCGCAAAGGCCCATAGCGTCAGCACTTCGAAGGCCGTCCAGAGGGGTACGGCGCTCGCAAAGGTCCAGATCACATTGTCGATGGTCTGATTGCTGAAGAGGAAGGCGGAATTATCCTTCGATGGCCACTTGCTATTGTATTTGAAGCTCGTGCCCTGCTTCTTCTGCATGTAGAGGCGCAGGTGAAAGGCGCCAAAGAACAGGAAGACTAGCGCGGCGTTGCGCAGGAGAAGAAAGGCGACCCAGCCTGGCGCCAGCGTCTTCATCGTTTCCATGGAGGGTGTCGCATAAAGCCATAGCAGTGTCGCGACGACGGCATAGACGACGTTCCAGGGCATCAGATAGCCGGGATACCCGAAGAACCATTTCAGGAAGGCGATCGGTTTGGCCGGCCAAATGAAGACGGGCGGATATTGCAGAAGCTTGTTGGGTTTCCAGTCGCCGCGTTTGTCGCGGGTGCCGTAGAGCGTGTCGTCCATAATGTGCCTCCCGGTGGATGAACTATGCGGTCAGTGTCAGGGACCTCGGCGCGAAACGACAGCATTGATTTGATGAAATTTGCTCACGGCGACGGGAACTCTGCTGAGCCGCAATCGGGGGAGGAGAAGGTGGCTATTACCTTCTTCCAGGCGCCGCACAGAAACACCTGCCCACATGACTATTTGGAAAGAGTTACGGGTGGACCCGGTTGGCGCATTCAGAGCATCTTGATGAAAACCCCTCACGCGACCAGCGCTCGACGAGCGAATACATCCGCTTTGCAATGAAACGCGCCGATGATCAAAAGCCATCATCGCGCCGGCTGGCGGAGATCTCGGATTCATGATCTGAGCAGCGCACTGGTAGGGGAGAAACCATGCAGAACTTGCTCATATTCCAGTCACTCTGGTCCATGGAGCGACGCAGCGCGCGATATCCGGAGCTTTCTCTGGAAGAAAACATCGAAAAGATCGCGTCTGCGGGCTTTGATGGGATCAGTACCCATTGGTACGACCGCAAGGTCGTTTCTCGCGTCGCGGGCTTGCTCAAACAACATCGGCTGCAGGCGGAGGGCCAATGTTTCCCCAAGACTGTCGACGATCTAAAGCCGGTGCTGGAGATCGCGGCCGAATACAACGTTCATCACATCTGTCTGCAGCCGGACGTGCGCCTGCGACGGCTTGAGGATTGCGTTCCGTTGCTGGAAGGCTGGCAACGTCTGGCGGAAGAGGCCGGTATCGATGTTTGGATTGAGACGCATCGCGACCGCATGACGACGGATCTCTTTTTCACGCTCGACCTGCTCGATCGCCTGCCGGACCTGCGGCTGCTCGGCGATATCTCCCATTTCCTTGTCGGGCGGGAGTTCGCCTGGCCGGTATCCGACGAAAATCATGCCCTTATTCATCGGATATTGGACAGTTCCTGGGCCTTCCATGGCCGCGTTGCCTCCCGCGAACAGGTTCAGATCGAAATTTCCTTCCCGCATCACAGACCCTGGGTCGATCTTTTCCTCGGCTGGTGGGAGTATGGCTTCAAAAGCTGGCGGAAGCGCGCCGACAAAGACGCCACACTTGCCTTCACCTGCGAACTCGGGCCGAAGCCCTATGCCATCACCGGAAAGGACGGTGAAGACACCACCGACCGCTGGGAAGAATCTCTGCTTATGAAGCAGGAAATACGTGATTTGTGGGCAAGAATCATCGGCTAATAAGTTAAGAAAAGTATCAGCAATAGACTATTGATTTTGGAGGATTTTCCATGGACGTAAGAGCAGCGGCCGCGGTTGCGGCTGGCAAGCCGCTTGAGGTGATGACGGTTCAGCTGGAGGGGCCGAAGGCTGGCGAAGTGCTGATCGAGGTCAAGGCGACTGGCATCTGCCATACCGATGATTTCACCCTGTCCGGTGCCGATCCGGAAGGCCTCTTCCCGGCAATCCTCGGCCATGAGGGTGCCGGCATCGTCGTCGATGTCGGGCCGGGGGTGACTTCGGTGAAAAAGGGCGATCACGTCATTCCGCTCTATACGCCCGAATGCCGCGAATGCCCGTCGTGTCTCTCGCGCAAGACCAATCTTTGCACGGCGATCCGCTCGACCCAGGGCCAGGGCCTGATGCCGGACGGCACCTCGCGCTTCTCGATCGGCAAGGACAAGATCCATCACTATATGGGCTGCTCCACCTTCGCCAATTATACCGTGCTGCCGGAGATTGCCGTCGCCAAGGTCAATCCCGACGCCCCCTTCGACAAGATCTGCTATATCGGCTGCGGTGTGACGACCGGCATCGGTGCAGTCATCAACACCGCCAAGGTGGAGATGGGTGCAACGGCCATCGTCTTCGGTCTCGGCGGCATCGGTTTGAACGTCATTCAGGGCTTGCGGCTAGCCGGTGCCGACATGATCATCGGCGTCGATCTCAACAACGACAAGAAGGCCTGGGGCGAGCGCTTCGGCATGACGCATTTCGTCAATCCGAAGGAGGTCGGCGACGACATCGTGCCCTACCTCGTCAACATGACGAAGCGCGGGGCCGACCAGATCGGCGGCGCCGACTATACCTTCGACTGCACCGGCAACACCAAGGTGATGCGCCAGGCGCTGGAAGCTTCCCATCGCGGCTGGGGCAAGTCCGTCGTCATCGGCGTGGCCGGCGCCGGCCAGGAGATCTCGACGCGTCCGTTCCAGCTGGTGACGGGCCGCTCGTGGATGGGCACGGCCTTCGGCGGCGCGCGTGGCCGCACCGATGTGCCGAAGATCGTCGACTGGTACATGGAAGGTAAAATCCAGATCGATCCGATGATCACCCACACCATGCCGCTCGACGACATCAACAAGGGTTTTGAGCTCATGCATTCGGGTGAAAGCATCCGCAGCGTCGTGCTCTACTGACGCTGCAGGCGACCTCGCTGGAAGTTTTTTGGCAGTCCGAACGACGGATAAGCCGATGATCACCGTTCAAGAAGGACGCCGACCTCGTGATGGGGTCGGCGGCTTGAACACGAATGGCCTTCAGGCAAAAGGATATGCCCATGACCAGCAAGCTGCTCAGTGCGACCGCCGCTGCTCTCTTCGCTCTATCTTCCGCAACCGTCGTCTTCGCCCAAACGACCGCACCTGCGACGACCGCAACGCCAGCTCCCGCCACGACCCCTTCCACATCGGCCACGTCGTCGATCATGCCCTCGAAGGATGAGATCAAGACGGCGCGGCAAGCCTGCCGGCAGGATGCAACGGGGCAGGGCCTCAAGGGCGACGCGCGCAAGGGCGCAGTCAAAAGCTGCCTGCAGCAGAAGTATCCAGTCCTGGCGAAACGCAAGACCTGTCATGACGAAGGCACCGCCAAAGGTCTGGAAAGGAAAGCATTGCGCGATTACGTCAAGCAGTGCATCACCGCAAGCTGAGCATCGGCCCGCGATCACGGATCCGAACCGGACCCATCACATAACGACAGTCCGCTCCACGGGGCGGACTACGTGCCTTGCACAATCGCCGTACGTCTTGCGCGGCCCCTTTTCCTCAAGCGCAAGCCTCCTTATCTCCTTGGCAAGGATATAAATTTCAGGGTGCGGCGTGCTTTTCCATCCAGACAGGCTTTCATTCGGCATAGTCCTGCCGGCGCAAACGAGAACTGCCGCCGACATAGAGTTCGATGCTCAGCTCGGCATTGCGGGCCAAGCCGATAAATTGGGCTTCGATGCGCTGTGGGTGAGGGATGTTCCCCTTAACAGCGACAGCTATCCTGATCCGATCGGACATGCCGATCCCTGGGTCTTCCTTGGAGCTCTAGCCGCTTCCACATCCAGGATCGCCCTGGCGACGGGCGCAATCGTGCTGCCTTTGCGGCATCCGCTCCATATCGCCAAGGCAGTGCTGTCCATCGCCTCTCTGTCGAAAGGCCGGTTCGTCCTCGGTCTCGGCTCGGGAGACCGGCCGAGCGAATATGATGTTTTCGGAGAGGATATTGGAAACCGCAAAGCGCTCTTTCAATCGCATTGGGAGCGCCTCGCCGTTGCGCTTGGCCCGGATCAGAAGGTCGTCGATGAAGGCGGTCGCGTGCGGAAAGAGTTCGCCATAAGACCTGTGCTGCAACAATCGTCCATTCCCATGGTGGCTGTGGGTTCATCGTCGCAATCGCTCGAATGGATCGCCCGCCGCGCGTCAGCCTGGATGACCTACTACCGCCCGCTATCCGTTCAGAAAGACCGGTTGGCGCTTTGGCACAATGCCCGGGCTAAGGTCGCCGCCGATTTTCGCGGCTTTGGTCAGTCCATGGTCCTGGATCTGCTCGATAACCCTCAGGCCTCTTATGAGGAAATCAATCTCGGCGGCAGAACCGGCAGGCGAGGGTTGATCGAAGCCTTGTCGGCAATGCGTGAAGCGGGCATTCATCATGTCGCCTTCAATCTGATCGCGCAGGGACGGCCGGTAGGGGAAACCGTGGAAGAGATCGCCGCGGATATTCTGCCGGCCATGCGATAGCTTCAGCAAATTGCCCTCGGTGACAGCGCCGCGGAAATCATATTCCGCGGAACCCTGGCTTTTGCAGCCTTTGCCACCTATCTTTCCGCTGCAACCAAAAAGGGCTGATTTTGCTTCTCGAAATTTCTATCGTCATTGTCCTCACCCTCCTGAACGGCGTGCTTGCCATGTCGGAATTGGCAATCGTCTCATCCCGTCCTGCCCGCCTGAAAGTGCTTTCCGACCAAGGCAGCAGAGGCGCGACCATGGCGATGAGGCTCACGGAAGAACCGGGCCGCTTCCTTTCAACAGTGCAGATCGGCATCACGCTCGTCGGCGTCCTGTCCGGCGCGTTCTCAGGCGCCACACTCGGCGCTCGGCTGTCGGGCTGGCTTGCCAAGCAGGGTCTTTCTGTTGCAGCCGCCGACGCCATCGGCGTCGGTTCCGTCGTGGTCGCCATTACCTATCTGTCGCTGATCATCGGCGAGCTGGTGCCGAAGCAGGTCGCTCTGCGGGCGCCGGAAGCGGTCGCCAGCAAGGTTGCGCCGGCCATGGTGTTTCTTTCCCGGGCCGCAGCGCCGCTCGTCTGGTTGCTCGACATCTCAGGAAGGCTGGTTCTGAGTGCGCTCGGCCAATCCGGTAAGGCCGCGGATGGTGTCAGCGATGAGGAAATCAAGACGGTTCTGGCGGAAGCCCAAAGCGCCGGCGTCATTGCGACGGAAGAGCAGGCGATGATCTCGGGCGTCATGCGATTGGCCGACCGCACCGCAAGAGCATTGATGACACCGCGTCGCGACGTGGAGGTCATCGATATCGAAGACGGTATCGACGAGGTTCGCGAACAGCTTCGCCGCACCGAAAAGGCACGGCTCCCGCTGCGCAAGGACAGCTCCGATGAAATCGTAGGCGTGCTGACAACCAGGGACTTCTTCGATGCCCTGGCTTCCAGCGGGCAAGCCGACATTCTCAAGCTTGCCAAACAGGTCCCGATCGTTTCGGACCTTTCCAGCGCCCTTGACGTGGTCAAGGCGCTGCGTCGCTCTTCCTCGCATATGGTGCTCGTCTACGACGAATACGGCCACTTCGAAGGTGTCATCACATCGGGCGATATCCTCGAAGCCATCCTCGGAGCCGTTCAGGAGGAAACCGATGCCGGCGGCGAGCAGGCTCTCGTCCGCCGTCACGATGGCAGCTATCTCGTATCCGGCTGGATGCCCATCGACGAGTTTGCCGATTTCATGAACCTGCAGATCGAGGATGATCGTGACTACCAAACAGTTGCAGGTTTCGTGCTGCAGGAGCTGCGCCATCTTCCGGATGTGGGCGAAAGCTTCTCGAAGGGCGGCTGGCGCTTCGAGGTCGTGGATCTTGACGGCCGCAGGATCGACAAGCTGCTGGTAAGCGCGGACGCCGCCGCTCGCGAAGCCGATCACTGAAACTCATCTGAAAGACGGCCCATCGTTTCGTAGCGGATATGCCGGCATCGGATCGGTTTCAAAATTGCCCGCACTCAAGTGTTGAAGCAGCCTTAGCAAATCACAAAGACAGGGCTCGCCATATCGATTTATGTTCCATAACATAGATTATCTGATCACCCGG
>NZ_BLAJ01000019.1 GCF_009176305.1 Martinezella dioscoreae
AAGCTCGATGATCAGACACGCACTATGCTTGCAACCGTGCGCAATTCATACGAAGCCCAAGGCATGAAAACCGTCTGCGACACGCCTGTGGGGCAGATGCTTGGAGGGATTCCCGCACTGCAAACGACCTGTACAGGAGCCGTGAATGAAGTTCCTTCCGTTAAACAAGTTATTCTCGTCGCGATTGACAAGAGACAAGTTTATTCCCTGAGCTTCACTGCGCGGCCGGCAGATTTTGTCGAACATGAGGCTGAATTCACGATGGTACGCGATAGTCTACATTTCCGATGAGCCGCCGCAGCCGCTGGCTTCAATTAAAGCGAAGCCCACAAGACAAGCCCATGGGTCGTTGTTCTTCACTGGTATCCCTAAAATGATGTCTTGCGGACGCAGCCCGGTCGCATGATGCGACCGGAAATACGTCAGGCGGCCGGTGCCAATGGTTGTGTAGCCTGATTACGCGCCCAGGCGATACCGTCTTCGAGAGAGGTCGCGCGGTAGGCGAGATCGGTGCCGCCGGAAAATGCCGCCATGAACCGACGTATCTTGCCGTAGCTATTGTCCAGCACGGCATGCGGTCGTCCAAGCAGGATCGAGCAGATGTGGACATGCAACCGGTCTGTGACGATCGCGCGGCCGCGGGAAATCTGGCGGATGCCACGCCGCAACCGGTTATGCGCCGCCGCGTCGAGCTTGCGCAGGCGTATCTCGGCCGGCTTGAGGGCGAGCAAAGCCGTTGCCGCACCGAAGGCTTTGGAGATGCGTACACGTTTGGCGGATTCAGTCGTCCAGTCTTCTTTCGGAATGTCGGGATAGGCAGAAAGGTTGGCGTCTCCGACCTTCTCGAGATCCGATCTCAACATGGCAAGGACGTCAAATTCCGGTTCATCCGGCCGGATCGTTCCGATGCTGAAGGCCATATCCGGGCAAAGACGCACTTCGCAGTCGAAGTGCTTATGGGCGAACTCTTTCGATTCTTCGTCGCGGACGAGCAATACGAAATGCTTGTGGCGTCCGATGACGCGGGCGCTTTCCTCTATGCGTGCCTGCGACTTGTAATGGATGGATTGCGGGAACTGGATCACCTGCCGATTGGGAAATCGTTCCAGAACCCGTTCGCGAAAGTCCTGATGCGCATCCCAGATGTCGCCGAAATTGCCGCCGCCATGAATGAAGATCGGGCCGGTCGGCATGGTGCGCTCGAGTTGCTCGGGCGAGAAGTCGTCGATCCGCGAGACATAGGTCGGCCGCTTGCCATATCGCCGGTTGAGATAGGCCATTTCGCCGAGCCAAATGGCGGAGTCGCCGCAATTGCGGATGTCAGGAAAATCGAGGATCGCCAGCGGCTCATCTTTGCTGATGTAATCCTTCAGGCAATCGTGGATCATGTTGTCCAGTTTCGCGATCAGCTGTTGATTTGATTGTAATGTCATTTCCCCATTCCCCCGTTTAGATGACAGGTCAGTCTCCGGCCGATATCGGCCGCGCGTTTTCAGGCAGGACGAAGCCTCGGCAGCACTTTGCCGAGTATGTTTCGTACCTCCGTTTCCGGGCCGGCCGGCCGCCTCATCAACGTCCACAGCAGGAGCGTCGAACCGCAATAGAGCAGGCCGCCAAGCAGTATCAGGATGGCGAGGTGCGTCACGAGCACGAGCTTGTCGTCTGTGTAGGCAAGATGGCTCGAGGCGAGCGAGACGCCTGCCGCCATGATGGCGACGCTCACGAGTGCCCGAAGGTTCACCGATAATTGCCTGGCAACGCTGATGCCGGTGAAGCGCCGTACGAGCATCATGTTGACGGCGGTACTGAAGAGGCCGGTGAAGACGCGGCCGGCAATGACCCCCGGAAGACCATAGAGCAGCAGGCCGCCTATCATGATCGGCACGCGCAGGCAGAACATCTGCGTGTCTCGGACGAAGAGCACGCGCGTCTCGCCTTTGGCCATGCCGAGCGGCTGCACCAGCGAGCCCAGCGTCTGCAGCGCAAAGACAGACGCAAGCGACTGGATGATGAAGATGACGGGCGCCCATTTGTCGCCGAGCGCGAGCCTCACCAACGGGTCGGCGGTCACGGCAACGCCGATGCCGGCTGGAAGAGCTACAGCAGCAACCAGTGCCTGAACACGCTGATAGGCGGCGGCGAGCCTGCCCGGATCGTTGTGAATGCCAGCGAAAGCCGGATAGATCGTCTGGGTGAGGGGCGCGGTCGCCTCCCGCGTCGGCATCATAGCGAGGTTGCTGCCGACCGAATAATAGCCGAGCTGGATGCCGCCGAGCATCTTGCCCACAAGCAGATAGTCGAAGCGCCAGTTGAGCGTGCTGACGATCTGGCCTGCGGTCAGCCAGGCGGAGAAGGAGAAGAACTCCCGCATATGCTGGAAGGTGATCCTGGGCCGGAACGGCAGCACGAGATAGGAGACAATGACGTTCGTCGCCTGGCTGATCAGCGTGCCGACGACGAGTGCCCAATAGCTTTGATAGATGATCGCGATCGCAACCGAGACGACGAAGCCCGCGAATTTCTGCGAAACGGCGAGCACGAACTCCTGCCAGAAGATCAGATCGCGCTGCAGCATAATGCGCCGCGGATTCGTAAGGCCGCCCATCAGCATGCTGATGCCAAGAGCGAACATGACACCCGTCAGCCTCGGCTCATTGAACAGGGCGGCCGCCGGATAGGCAAAGATCGCAAACAGGATGCAGATCGTCAGCCCGCGTGCGGCATTCAGCGTCCAGGCGGCACTGAAATGGGATTCATCCGGTGCATCATGGCGGATCAGCGCCTCGGAAAGGGAAAGCTCGGTAACGGTCGTGACGATCATCAATATCGTCATGCCGAGGGCGACGACGCCGAAATCAGCCGGCGCTAGATAGCGGGCCAAGACGAAGGTGCTGAGTGTTGCAAGCCCGTTCACGATGGTTCGAGATAGGCTTAACCACATGCTTCCCTTGACGAGCCGTCCCGTGATGCTGCTCATGCGATACTGAAGTCCCACTGCGCTGTGATGCGACCTCTTAACCGCACAGATATCCCGTGCCGTACCAACGTCTTACGGCTGGAACGGCTGCGCAGAATTATGCAGATTCATATGGTCGCTGTGGATGGGGCGGACCCCGGCGTCTCAGCGGGAACTAGTTCAGTGAATCCTTAAGTCAACATTTCCAGTTCATTTTCGCGTCAGTTTTAATTCATCTCCGCATCATTTTTTTCGCGGGTGCAGCATTTGTCCCCATAGGGGGACGATCTCGACCGGCTCCGCTTATGGGAGGCAAGCCCTTTCGCAGGGAAAATATGTTTCGATGCGGATAACTGCTGCGGCAGGACGCAGAAGCCCGGACGATCGGAAGACCGCCCGGGCTTTTCTGTCTTGCCGTTGCCGAAGATCCTGTCAGGTGGCGCTTCTGATAGCGAGCCACCGCTTGAATTCGACATTCGTGTCGGTCTGGATGGCACCGACGCCGGCGTCAACGAGCGCTCCCCAGACGCCTTCGGGGTCGCCGAGTGCGCGGCTGTCGTTGAAGTCGAGATTATGGGAGACGTCGAGTGTATTGATCCAGAGCCGGATATTTTGACGCTCCAGTTCCTCGCGCCCGGCGGCAAGATCGGCAATGTCGGTAAATTTCACCTCGATCATCGGCGCCTCGAGCGATTCGATCATCCTGAGATCCTCGGTGAATTTTCCAGGTCGGACGGGAAACATCGGCATATGCGGGATCGAGCCGAACCAATCGGCGTCCAGTACCGGAAAGCAGCCGCTTTGCGGTTCGACATCCGACTTGATGATGACGTGATCTTCGGCACCCAGCCGCCGCACTGCAGCAATGACCTGCGGCAGTTCGCGGGGGAATTTCGTGTCGATATTGACGAAGACGCGCCCGCGTGCCTCTTCCAGCGCTTCTTCGAGCGTGGGAACGCGTTCATCCGTCATTACAGCCAGCTCTCCGCCGGCACCGGCAAGCAATCGTGCATCGCGGACTGTGGCGAAACTGCTCGCTCCGACGACACCCTTGGCGGAGGTGGTGCGGTCCAGCGTCTTGTCGTGAATGACGACGAGATGGCCGTCGGCGGTCGCCTGCGTGTCGATTTCGACGAATTCCACCCCAAGCTCGGCTGCCGCACGGATTGCCGCCAATGAATTTTCGGGAGCTGCCGACCAAAGCCCGCGATGGGCAATCGTCAGAATGTTTGGATTGGCCCGGGAGAGGAGGTCGTAGATATCGGCATTGCGGGATGAGGGCGATGTGGCGGTCTGGCTATGCATGGGAAAAGCTTTCGTGAGCTGTCGGTTTTCAGGCGGGAATGAGCGGATGCGAGGTTCGATGTCGAATGTGAGCACCAATGGGTGTGGCCGACGCGATGTATTGGCACCGATCGCTGTTATGGCTATTAATACACATAAAGTGTAATATTTATGACGAGAGCCGCGAATATGGGGTTCGGATTGTACGCTGACAGGCGCGGGCTAAGTCGGCATGACAGGAAGCAGGATTGCACTCATGGCAGCGCTTGAAAAATCCCCACTGGCAAGCGAGAACGAGCGCCTCATCCTCGATATTGTCCGCAGCCGCGAGCCAATCCCGCGCGCGACCATTACGGCTCACACCAATTTGACGCAGCAATCGGTGCATCGGCTCGTCGAGACACTGACAGCTCGCGGCTTGCTTCGCGCCGGTGCGCCATTCAAGGGCGCGCGCGGGCAGCCGAGCCCTACTATCGAACTGGAACGGAAGGCGGTTTATTCGGTTGGTATTTCCGTCAATACCGATGCCGTGACACTGTCGCTTGCTGATTTCGGCTGCGACATCGTCGATCAGGAGGTGCTCAGCGGCGTGCCCGCCGACCGCAAGGCAACGCTGGCAATCCTTGCCGAGAAACTGAGTTCGATCCTGACGCGCCACGAAATATCGCGCGCAAGTCTCATCGGACTTGGCTTTGCCATGTCGGGCTTTTTCGTCGGCGATGATCGTCGTTTCAATGCCCCGGAGCCGCTGCGCGACTGGTCTCTGGTCGATCTGCAGCCGGAACTTGAGCATGTCTTTGCATTGCCGGCCTGGTTGGAAAACAACGCAACGACGGGCGCGATCGGTGAGAGCTTGCGCGGTGTCGGGCACTGGTGCAAGACCTTTGCATACTTGTCCTTCAACTATGGATTTGGCGGCGGCCTGGTTCTGGAAGGCAGGCCTTATCTGGGCTTTCATGGGAATGCCGGGGAGTTCAGCGTCATATATAATCCCGACGAAGTGCAGCGCCGGCCGGCTTTGCAATATCTCATCGCCACATTGCGGGAGAGCGGTGTCGACATAGGCTCCCTTGAGGAACTCAAGCAGAATTTCGACCCTTCCTGGCCCGGCGTCGAGAGCTGGCTCTCCGAGACCATGCCGATGCTCGACCGTCTGATTGCCACGCTTGCCGGGGTGATCGATCCGCAAGCCATCGTCTTCGGCGGCCAACTCCCGCCCGAACTTGGGCGAATGATGATCGCGCGCGCCCGCCTGCCGTCGCAGCGTCCGCATCGCTATGGTGCCGCCCCGCCGGGGCCTCGGCTGGTTCTCAGCGAAACCAAAGGTGACGCCAGCGCGATCGGCGCGGCCCTGCTTCCGTTGAAGTTCCGGTATTTCTTGTGAGCACTTCAAAGAACTACCGACCGAAATGCCTCACCTACCGTTTGTCGTATTGGGCGCGTGCCTCCTGAATGACATCCTGATTGGCGGTTGCCCATCCCACAAGCGCCATCACCGGACCAAGCAGTTCCCGACCGGATTTGGTGAGTTCATAGTCCACTCGGGGCGGAATGGTGGGGAATAGCGTGCGCGTCACCAGGCCGTCGCGCTCCAGCCCGCGCAGCGTCAACGTCAGCATTCGCTGAGAAATGCCATCGATCCGCCGCCGCAACTCGTTGAACCGTACAGGGCCATCTTTGAGAATGGCGATGACGTACAGGCTCCATTTATCGCCGATGCGATCGAGAATTTCCCGCACCATCCGGCAATCGTCGAAATGGGGGATGGGAAAATCAATGTCATTCAGTGTCATGAATGTGCCTTCTTGCGGAGAATGAATTAGTTACATTAATAGCGTTGGTCACAATTATTTACCACTCATATTAGGAGCCAGCAAATGACCAACATTCTCGTCGTAACCTCGAGCCCGCGAGGGGCCGAAGGCCTGTCCACACGCTTCGCAACCGAGATCGCGGAAGGGCTCAAGGATCGCTTGGGCGGAACGCTCGTGACACGCGACTTGGCAGCTCAACCGTTGCCGCATATCACGCTGGCCTATATCGAAGGCCGTATGGCACCCTCGCAGGCGCGGACGCCGGAACAGACCGATGCCGTAGCACTTGCAGAGACATTGGTGAACGAGGTCAAGGCCGCCGAGGTGATCGTTATCGGTTCCGGAATGATCAACTTCAGTCTGTCTTCGCAACTCAAAGCCTGGATGGATCATATCATCTGGCCCGGCGTCACCTTCAGCTATGATGCGAGCGGCGTTAACGGCCTTCTGAGCGGCAAGAAAGCCTATGTGGTGACGGCCAGTGGTGGCGTCTTCTCCGAGGGTGTCCATACAGCCTTCGATTTTCAGACGAACTATCTGGAGCATCTGCTCGGCTTCATGGGCATAACCGACATCGAAACTGTCCGCCTCGAAGGCACGGCTCACGGCGCCGAGGCGACAAATGCGGCCATTGCCAAAGCCGAAATGCAGATACGTTCTGCGCTCGAACAGGCAGCGTGATTGGTCGCAACGGTCCTTACAAAATGGCTCGTGCCTTATGGGCCGAGCCCATTTTTCCTTCAGCGCACAGCCGATTCCGGAGGGGCCGCATTTCATTTCCGCATCATCAGCGGTTCAGCGCTTTGTCAGAACGGCTTGTTAATGCACGGCCCGTATTTTCTGGACGACCGCATTGGCGCGTAAGACTGCAATCATTATCGGCAATGGAAAGCTGGAACGCGATATCGCCGGTATCGTAGACGAGGCGCAATTCGTCATGCGTTTCAACGAACCGGTCCTTTCCGAAGGCATGAGCGGCGAGCGCACCGACATGATCATGCTGGCCGCATCAAGCAAGATCTTGTATCGGCGGCTTCTCGATCCGAGCTTCATGGATAATGCCGCGCTCAAGGCCGCAAAGGTCTTCATGCTGGCCTATCACCCCGATATCATTCGCAAATATCACCCCCGACCGAACATCTTCCAGCGTCTGCAGGGTAGAAAGGCTGACTGGACGATGCAGGCAATCGAGTTGCTGGGCAGGGCCGGCAAGGAGATCCGCATCATGCCGCCTCAGACCTACATTGACGGCTGCGGCGAGCTCGGTATTTCCGGGCGTCGCATGCACAAGGTCTTTCCTAGCACAGGCTTCCTCGGCATCTGTTATGCGCTTTCAAGGTTTCCCGCCTCGGAATGGGACATCAAGCTGTGCGGCTTTGGCTGGGAGGGATGGAAGCGGCATGATTGGCAGAACGAAAGAGCCTGGGTCGAAAACAAGATTGCCAATGATCGCGTCAGCCTGATCGCCTGATCAAACCGGTGTTCCTCATGGATAAAGTTCTGGCGGCTTACTGGCTGTTGTCGCTGCCAAGCAGATCGCGCAGCTCCGGCAGTTTGTCGTTCACCAGCCAACCATAATAATTTTCTTCCGGCAATTTCTTCCCGCCCGAAGCATCCGCCGCCTGCCGCAGGGCAGCCGCACGGCGGCGCGGCTGGCCGACATTGTAAAGCGTTGCCGTCAGGCCGGGATTGTCGGTGATGTCGAAACCCTCCGCGCGATAGGCGTCAATGGCATCCTTTACGATGGCGGCAATATAGATCACGCTGCGATCGGGATCCATGATGTCGCGGTAGATCGCCTGCGGATCGTCGACGGAAAGCTTCGGCAGGCCGCTGGTCGCATGCACGAGATCGGTGACTTCAAGGGCTGTCAAAGGGCTGATCTGGCCAAGGCCGAAGGTCTGGCCCGCAAAGAAAGGCTGAAAGAAGGCGCGCTGGAACGTCATGTTTTCGTAAGTGACGCCATCGATGACCTTGCCTCGGAAACTCTTGTCCCAGGTTTCGTCGCGGCATTCCCACAATTCTGCGCTGCCGGTGAAAGCGTTGCAATGGGCGAATTCCGGCTTCTTCAGGAAGGTTTGGACCGTCACGTCCTTATAGGCGAATTTGAAATCGGACTGCGAATAGGCGAGCGCCTTGACGTAGTAGGACTTCACCCTGTTGACGATCGTGATGTTGTAGGTGTGTTCGCCGACGAGGGCGCCAACGATGTGGATGGGGTCGATCCCATAGGCCTGCCCGGCCTTCCTGATCGAGGCCATCAGTTCCTTGTCGTCGCGAAGCACGCCGATGATCTTCTGGTATTTTTCGTCGTAGGTGGTGTTGAATGCCTTGGCCCGCAGTACCGAAGTATTGGGGATGGGTGGCTGAACGCCGTTGCGATTACCTGGCGGCACGCGCACGAGCTCACGCGCAGAAACCGCGTTCGTCAATGCAAGGATAAAAAGAAGACCGAGTGCCGGGAGTATCGACAGGCGTGTTCGCATTCGCAAAGTGGCTTTCCAAAAATATTCCCCGGCGCGAGGACGATCTTGATACGCGATCGCTATCCGAAGGCAAGAGCGTAAGCTTCTTCCGTCTCACGAATCACAATAAACTTCGATCAAAGCAGCTCTCGGCTGCATAGGCATAGGGAATATGGCCGTCCAGGGTTGCGTTCCCGTGGTCCGGGCTTTCGAAAGGATGTCGATGCAACATCTCGTGATCGCAGGGAGCATCTTGCTTGCAGCCGCCCCCGGCGAAGCTTTGCCGACGATGGCGGATGTTCCGGCGCTGGCCAAGGCGGCGGTCGCGCGGCGAATAGAGGTGCCGCCCTCAGCTATCCATATTCTAGAAGCCAAGCCGAGCGAACGAATGCCGGGCTTCGTCGTTTGCGGTCGTGTCGATACGGGAACTGCAAATGACGGCGCCGGTGCGGAAGGTGCAGAACGCTTCTTCGTCGTCATCCCCGGCAATTTTGCCATTCTGGACCAGGACGGGAAAGGCCTGGTCGACAGCTATTGGGCCGCCAATCACTGCGAGTGAAACGCCAGTGCCTTGCTGATCATGGCAAGCTCTTCGGGTGTGCGACCGGATTCCAGCCGAACCCAATTGTTCGGATTGTCGGCCGTCTGGCGCTTGATGAAAGTGTAGCCCGTTCCGCTCCAGTTTTTCACCGTATCGGTGAGATTGTCGAGGATGAGATCGCCATTATTGGTGCGCGCCATCAAGACAAGATGTCCTTCGTTATGGGTATCGAGGACGACCGTCAGCAGCAGAGCAGATCGCGGCCAGCCTGCTTCCACGAGCAATTTCTTCTTTAAGAGAACATAGTCATTGCAGTTGCCCGCACCATCGTCGGGATAGGTCCACCAGTTGATGATGCCGAGCTTGTAGATGCCGTAATGATCGTTGTCGCCGACACCCTCGATCTCATGATTGACGAGGCTGTTGATCTGCTGCAGTTGCTCCCAGCGATCATGATCGAGATCGGCGAACTCCACGCTCTTTTGGCCAGCCACGCATTCGGCTGGCTGCGCTTTGCAGAAGCTCGTCCAGCCGACGGGCACGCTCGCTTCCGTCACCTCACGCGCAAACTGATGTGCGTGTGCCGCGGCGGTATTGGCCACGGGTTTTGCCGTTGTCGCTGTCGAAAACAGCAGGCCGGCGACGAAGAGAAAGCTTGCAGCGACTAGAAGTGAACGCATACTCGGCTCCATGAGTTGGGCTCATGAAATCCGACGCGGTCAAATTTATTCGGAAAAAGATTATTCGCATTTTATCGAACCGGCGCTTTTGACCGGTACGGCAATCAGGGACGTCCATTCCTGTGCCGAACTTATGATTTCCGATCGGTTGCGAAGCGTGCTCCGTAGCGGCTGCGACCTGAATGTCGGCAAAAAAAGATATGGAATTTCATTCACATATCGCACTATCGGAAGAACATCTGGCGTGTTTATGATTTGTTGGTCTTAAATGCGAATCTCCATCGCGGATGGACGATGGAACAGCCAGCGAATTGCTCGGGAGGCCTTTATGATCGACGATATTCTCGACCGGATGACGCTTGAAGAGCAGGTTTCGCTGCTGTCCGGCGCCGATTTCTGGACCACGGTGCCGGTCGAGCGCCTTGGTGTTCCGAAGATCAAGGTTACGGATGGGCCGAACGGAGCCCGCGGTGCCGGCTCGCTGGTTGCGGGCGTCAATGCCGCCTGCTTTCCCGTCGCCATCGCCCTTGGCGCGACATGGAATCCGGCTCTTGTCGAGCGCATGGGTGTGGCACTTGCCGGTCAGGCCAAGAGCAAGGGCGCCTCGGTGCTGTTGGCGCCGACGGTCAATATTCACCGCTCCGGTCTCAACGGCCGCAATTTCGAATGCTATTCGGAAGATCCGATGCTGACGGCCGCGCTTGCCGTTGCCTATATCCAGGGCGTGCAGAGCCAGGGCATTGCGGCCACGATCAAGCATTTCGCCGGCAATGAATCCGAGATCGAGCGCCAGACGATGTCGTCGGATATCGATGAGCGTGCTCTTCGCGAAATCTATCTGCCGCCGTTCGAGCAGGCTGTGAAGAAGGCTGGCGTCATGGCCGTCATGTCCTCCTATAACCGGCTGAATGGCACCTATACGAGCGAGCATCCCTGGCTGCTGACCAAAGTTTTGCGACAGGAGTGGGGTTTCGACGGCATCGTCATGTCGGACTGGTTCGGTTCGCATTCGACGGCGGCGACCATCAATGCCGGGCTCGATCTGGAAATGCCCGGTCCGACGCGCGACCGTGGCAAAAAGCTGGTGGCGGCAGTCCGCAACGGCGAGGTCGAGCCGAAGACGGTGCGCGAAGCCGCCCGCCGCATTCTGACATTGCTGGAGCGTGTCGGCGCCTTCGAGAAGGTGCCCGATTTGAGCGAACACGCGCTCGATCTGCCTGAGGATCGTGCTTTGATCCGCGAGCTCGGAGCCGAGGGTGCCGTGCTCTTGAAGAACGACGGCATTCTGCCGCTGCAGAAGGCAGGCCTTGGGCATGTGGCGGTTATCGGGCCGAATGCTGCCGAAGCGCGTGTCATGGGCGGCGGCAGCGCCCAGATTGCCGCCCACTACAGGGTCAGCCCATTGGAAGGCATCCGGCAGGCACTATCGAATGCCAACAGCATTCACCATGCCCCCGGCTGCCGCAACAATCGCCTCATCAATGTCTTCTCCGGTGAGATGCGGGTAGAGTATTTTAAGGGCCGCGATCTTGCAGGCCCGGTGATCGCCACCGAAACGGCAAGCAAGGGCGAATTCTTCTGGTTCGACCTGCCGTCCTCGGAACTCGATCCCAATGAGTTCTCCGCCCGCATGACGGCATCCTATGTGCCGACGGAGAGCGGCGAGCACGTATTCGGCATGACGAATGCAGGCCTTGCCAGGCTCTTTGTCGATGACAAGCTCGTCGTGAATGGCTATGACGGCTGGGCCCGAGGCGACAATTATTTCGGCACGGCCAATGTCGAGCAGCGGCAAGGCATCCATCTGGAAGCCGGACAGAGCTACAAGGTGGCGGTGGAGTATTGCTCTTCCGCGACGACCGAGGAGGGGATCAATCTGACGGCGGTACGCTTCGGCGTGGAGAAGCCGCTCGGTGAAGAGGCCATGCTGGATGCCGTTCAAAAAGCAAGCGATGCAGATGTCGTTCTGCTCTTCGTCGGCCGCGATGGCGAGTGGGATACGGAAGGGCTCGATCTGCCTGACATGCGTCTGCCGGTCCGGCAAGAGGAATTGATCGACCGGGTGGCGGCCGCCAATGCCAATACGATTGTCGTGCTGCAGACCGGTGGTCCCATCGAGATGCCATGGCTCGACAAGGTTCGGGCCGTGCTGCAGATGTGGTATCCCGGCCAGGAACTCGGCCACGCCGTTGCCGATGTGCTCTTCGGCGATGTCGAGCCCGGCGGGCGCCTGCCGCAGACCTTCCCGAAGCACCTGTCGGATAACTCCGCCATGGTTGGTGATGCGTCGGTCTATCCTGGCAAGGATGGGCATGTGCGCTACGCCGAGGGCGTTTTCGTCGGATATCGTCATCACGATACGCGCGATATCGAGCCCCTGTTCCCCTTCGGCTTCGGTCTTGGCTACACGCGATTTTCCTGGGGCGAGGCGCAAGCTTCGGCAACGACGATGGGCGCGGAGGGCATTACCATCACGGTGGATGTTACCAATACCGGCGGCAGAACCGGCTCGGAGCTTGTGCAGCTTTACGTTCGCGCGCCTGCTTCGACAGTCGAGCGGCCGGACAAGGAGTTGCGCGCCTTTGCCAAGCTTCGGCTGATGCCGGGTGAAAGGGGGACGGCTTCGCTTGTCGTGCGCCCACGCGATCTGAGCTATTTCGACGAGCAGACGGGAACATTTCGAGCTATCGCCGGTCGCTATGAGCTTCTCGTGGCCGCCAATGCTCTCGATATCCGCTCCACAGTTGCAATCGAGCTCACGAGCGAATGGATCGGCGAGGTTTCGGACCGCTCGATCTGATATTGCGAACGGAGCGGCTGACCAAATCGAAGAAGGAAAGGAGGCGCAGGTCCGCGCCCTGTAATTGCTGCGGATTTTGCATTGACGCGTGAGGAACGTCCTAGCGCCGACGCATGCGATAGGGCGGCAACCGGCCGGAAAATGCCAATGCTTCATCGTCCTCCACGGACGTCTCCTCTTGAAAGATTTGCCCGACGGGCTTCGGCCGTCCGAGGAAGAAGCCTTGCGCCTCGTCGCAACCCTCGACACGGAGGATTTCAAGCTGATGGTTGGTCTCGACGCCTTCCGCGAGAACAGGGATATCTAGGCTCTTGCCGAGCGTGAGCACGGCGCGGACGATCGCTTTTGCCTGAATGCTGTGATCCACTTCGTTCATGAAGGAGCGATCGAGCTTGATTTTGTCGAAGGGGAAGGAGCGAAGCGTATCGAGCGACGAATATCCTGTTCCGAAATCGTCGATGGCAACGGTCACGCCAAGAGCCCGGATCTGTCGCAGGACATGTAAAGTACGAGTTTTGTCGGCAATGATTGTGGATTCGGTAATCTCAAGCTCCAGCCGCGACGGAGCAAGGCCGGTCTCGATAAGGATCGCATGAACGAGTTTTGCGAGATCGGCATGAGCAAATTGTACGGGTGATAGGTTGACGGCGATCTTGTAGGGCTGCTCCCATGACGCTGCCTCCTTGCAGGCCGTGCGTAAAACCCATTCGCCGATGATAAGGATCGTGCCGCTTTCTTCGGCGATCGGAATGAATTCCGAAGGCGGCACAGCACCATGCTCGGGGTGATGCCAGCGGACGAGGACTTCATAGCCGCAGATCTGCCCGGTGCGAACCGAGGTCTGCACCTGATAGTGCAGGTCGAGCTGATCCAGCTCGACAGCACGGCGCAGGTCCTGGGCCAGCGTATGACGGGCGCGGGCAGCTTCATCCATCTTGGATTCATAAAAGCAGACTGCGCGGCCGATATCGGCCTTGGCGCGATACATTGCGAGATCGGCATTGCTGACGAGGCGCTCCTGGTCGACGCCATCGTCCGGATAGACGGCAACGCCGATGCTGGCCCCTGTCGCCGTCTCGAAATCGTCGATCCGGATGGGCTCGAACAGGACCTTCTCCAGTCGGGCAACGAAATCCAGCAGTTCGCTCTGCTCCCGGAAGCGCTTGGCCGCGGCAAACTCGTCACCACCGACACGTGCGACGAACTCGCCGTCCCTGACGAGGCGGAGCAGCCGGCGCCCAATCGCCTTAAGTGCCTGATCGCCAGCCTTGTGTCCCCGCAGGTCGTTGATTTCCTTGAAGCGATCGAGGTCAATGCCGATGACTGCAAGCTTCACGCCGTCTTCGCTGGCATGTCCCATCTCGCGTTGAAGATGGTCGGCAAAGCTGCTGCGATTGGGCAGGCCCGTCAGCAGGTCGTTGAGGGCCATATGCTGAAGTTTTTCGATGGATTCGCGCGAGGCTCGCTCGTCGATCATATAGCTTGCCACGCCGGTGCCGATGATAAGCAACCCACCGCCCGCTACGGCAACGGCCATGGCCTTCAGTGCGTAGGCGTCAGCGATGGCTGCGCCGGTTACAAGCGGGGTGACCGATACGGCGGTCATTGCCGTAAAGTGAAGCGAAACCACGGCGATGACGAAAAGAGCGAGGCCGGCGATCGGGGAGAGCTGCCAAGGCCGGCGCACCGCCTGATTGAGCGCAAGCGCCGCAAAAATCACCGAAAGTGCGACCGAGGCGACAACATAGCCCTGGTTCCACTCAACGATCCCGTCGACGTGATAGGCCAGCATGCCTGTATAGTGCATGGTGGTGATGGCAAGGCCGACGACGGCTCCGCCGAATTCCGGTGCAACGCGCGGCACGCGCGACAAGGCGATCGCAAAACCGCCGGCACAGCCGATGGCAGCCAAAAGAAAGGAGGCCATCGTCAGGATCGGATCGAAGGTGACCGGCGCACCGACCTCGTAAGCCAGCATGGCAATGAAATGCGTGCACCAGATCGAAGATCCAGCCGCCACGGCGGTCAGAAAGATCCAGCCGCCACGCTGAAGTTCGAGCGTCCTTTCGGCTCGCTTGAGCAGATTGAGCGTGATCCAGCCGCCACTGACGCAGACGAACGCCGCGAGAAGAACGAGCCACAGATTGTGTTCCGTGAAGATGCAGGAAAGAACGCGCACGTAAAGATCCCAACCATAGCCATCAGGGCGAAGAAGACAGTTGCAACGACGGCTGCCGCACCTGAAATCGATGGCGATTGCTTTCGCGGGTAAACACTAAAAATCGGGTAAAGACACTTCGGGTAGATTTGCAATTTTTGCGTTATGTTTATGGTGCCTGTCTCGCGTATATATTGCGGATCATGCGTCTTTCTTCATGAAATGTTCGGTTTATGCCCGATTTAAGGCCGTCGGAGTGTGAGTACCGTATCGAACTTCATTCAATTCGACCACGGGATCGACGACTATATCCTGTATTCTTGGTAAATTTCCTCTCAATTTTTGCAGTATAAATAAGAAGTTTGCTCTTATGAGAATCTAAATATTTTCGTTCGATAATATAAATAAGTATATTTGAAAGTAATAATACTTTCGTTTCGCGAATGTTTTGAAAATACAACTTATGCTACAGAGAGCTTGCTCGTGAAGAGATTCAGGATCTATCCACAACCGTTTGTCGCATTGCGCAAACTATCAGGGATGCTGTTTACGGACCGTTCGGGGAATTTCGCAATCACGACGGCGCTGATTGCCGTTCCGTTGATTGCGGTGGGGGGGCTGGCGCTCGATGTCACCAATGCGATGCTCGTCAGAACGGAATTGCAAAATGCCGCCGACGCCGCTGCTGTGGGTGCAATCGCGGATTCATCTCCGGCGGTTGCGGCTGCCATGGCGATGACAAGCGACGGCACCGTCACGATCGGTCAAGGCGACGCCAACAAGCTCTTCTACGGCCAGGCGTCCAGCGATCTTCAGAATATACCGGTCAGCGTCAGCGCCGGGGTAACGCGCACGGGAAATATCGTCTCTTCCACGGTCAATTTTTCGGCGAACGTACCGACGACACTAAGCCAGGTCATCGGCAAGACGTCTATTCCCGTCAGCGGCTCGGCATCTGCGCAGTATCAGACGGCGAACTTCATGGATTTCTACATGCTGCTCGATAACACGCCTTCCATGGGGATCGGCGCTACCATGGCCGATATTGATAAAATGGTGGCAAACACGTCAGACAAATGTGCCTTTGCGTGCCATATTAAAGGTTCAACGAGCGACTATTACAATCTTGCGACGAATGTACTGAAGATCAATACGCGTATCGACGTCGTTCGCCAGGCGACACAGTCGCTGACCGATACCGCCGTGCACAACCGAGTAACACCCGATCAGTACAGAATGGCCGTCTATACATTCGGCAAAGACACGACGACAATTGGCTTGACCAACGTATCGCCGCTGTCATCCGATATGGCGCAGGTTAGCGGTGCCGTCAGCAAGAACAACGTGGATCTGATGGTTGTTCTAGGACAGAACGACAACAGCGATGAGGATACAAGTTTTGATACGGTGCTGACGCAACTCGGGCCGATCATTGGTACGGGCGGCAGCGGAAAAACCACTTCCGATCGTCAGAAGGTCCTCTTCCTTGTCACTGACGGCGTCGGTGACAGCAAAAAACCCAACACCTGCACCAAGCCGACGACGGGTGGGCGTTGCCAGGAGCCGCTCGACACCACCTTCTGTCAGCCCTTGAAGAACCAGAACATCAAGATCGCTATCCTCTATACGACCTATTTTCCCCTGCCGACAAACCCTTGGTACAACCAGTGGATCGCACCCTTTCAATCGCAGATCGGCACCAATTTGCAGACTTGCGCCTCACCCGGCCTCTATTTCGAGGTGAGTCCGACGCAAGGCATCTCGGCCGCTATGAACGCCCTGTTCCTGAAGGTCATTCGTACGCCACGTATCACAAGCTGACGGCAAAGCATTGAATTGTCGGGGCAATGAAGGCTGAAGCGGTTTGGGGCTTCACGGAATCGTCAAACCGCTCCATCACTTTTTTTCGTAAATTCGGACGGAAAGCCGCCGCGTACTTATTCCGGAATTGCTCTAAGTCAACGCCAGCGACTTGAGCAGGCCGACGATCTTCTGTCGCGTCCTCACATCCTTGATCTTTGCAAAGGCTCGGTTGAGCTCAATACCTTCTTCGGACGATATGAAACCGACGAGGTCGTTGCGGATCACTCTTGCTTCCTCAGTCGAAAGAGGGTTGTCGAAGGCTGCGTTATCGAAGAAGTGCGAGATCGGGACGCCAAGACAGTCGGCAACATGTTGCAGGCGACTTGCGCCGACACGGTTGGCGCCTTTTTCGTATTTCTGAACCTGCTGAAAGGTCAGGCCCAGTTTTTCGGCAAGCGCCGATTGGCTCATACCCAGCAGGCGCCGTTGCGCGCGGATGCGTTTGCCGACTTCGATATCGATCGGGCTAGGCGGCTTTCTCTTCGAAATGTCTTGCACGAGTTCCTCTTTCAGACCGGGAAGCTGCCAATCCGACCGGCGGGACGCGAGGGCGAATGCCCCGAACCCATGCATGCCCTCATTGGCGGAGCTTTCCAACTATGACTGCCGAGTGCCGTGAGAGACGGCAATCGCGATTCAGCTGCATCGCGATCCAGCGCTGCATTTCGTGCGTATTTCGTACAATGGCTGCGCGATTTGACCATTCGTTAGCATGTCGGTGGGAAGCAAATGGCGCTTTTTGCCCGCCGAGGACCGACTCAGCGATTGATCTGTCGTACCGTGTCGATGAAAGCCCTGAGTTTCGGGGCCAGCTCGGCACGGCGCGGAAAGTAGAGAAAAAGGCCTGCTTCCGTCACCGCATAGTCACCTAGAAGGTGGACAAGCCTGCCGGATGTGATCTCCGCCTTGACCAGCGGTTCGAAGACATAGGCCAATCCCACACCTGCAACGGCCAGCTCTATGGCCGAATGTGCTTCGGTGACGATCGCCTGGCCATTCACCGTCACCGCGACATCCCGCCCATCCTCGACGAATTCCCATTGATAAAGGCCGCCGGCGCGGATCAGGCGGTAGCCGATACAATTATGGTTGGAGAGATCCGCAAGCGTGTTTGGACGCCCGAAACGCCCGATATATCCAGGCGAAGCGACGACGATGGATCGGAAAGGAGGGGTGAGGCGAACGGCGACCATGTCCTGCGCGATCATTTCGCCGACGCGGATGCCGGCGTCGAAACCCTCGGAGACGATATCGGTCAGCCTTTCATCGGAGAAGATTTCCACTTCGACTTCGGGATAGCGTTCGGCCATCGCTGCGATCACGCGGGTGACTGCCAGCGGCAGGCTGATGCGGGATGCGTTGATGCGCAACAGTCCGCTTGGCCTGCCCTTGACGGCCCTGATACGCTCGATGCGGTCGTGAATGTCCTGCAGCGCCGGGGTGATGGTGGCGATCAGGCTCTTGCCGGCCTCGGTCAGCGCCACACTCCGCGTCGTGCGGGCAAAGAGGGGCTGGCCGAGCCGTTCTTCCACGAGCCGAACGGCATGGCTGATGGCCGATGCGCTCATGCCCAGTTCGCTGGCGGCGGCGGCAAACCCTCCGCGGCGGGCCACGGCGGCGACGATGGGCAGATGTGGCAGCAGATCGCGATCCATTGCTGCACGGTATCGCATAATGCATGCAAATTAAATGATCTTATCGAATAGCTCGAAAACAGCGACTCTAGGTGCATCACGCATCGCCGGGTCGGTCGTGGATAGCCCGGTTAGCCAAAGAGGAGCAGAACGATGAGCATGGAATTTTATACGCTGGGCAATAGCGGCTTGAAGGTAACACGGCTCGCCCTTGGCACCATGACCTTCGGCACGGAATGGGGTTGGGGGGCAGACAAGGAAACGGCACGGGCGATCTTCAATACTTATGTCGACGCCGGCGGCAATTTCTTCGACACTGCCGATGCCTATACGGGCGGTACGTCTGAGGCTTGGCTCGGTGAATTCATCGCCGAGCGCGGCTTGCGCGACGACGCCGTCATCGCAACCAAGTTCACCATGAACCTTACCGCACAAACGCCGAATGCGGCCGGCAATGGCCGCAAGAATATCCTGCGGGCCGTCGAAGGGTCGTTGAAACGGCTCAACACGGATTATATCGATCTCTATCTCATGCATTGCTGGGATCGCCTGACGCCGCCAGAGGAGGTGATGCGCACCTTCGATGACCTGGTCCGCTCCGGCAAGGTGCGGCATGTTGGTTTGTCCGATGTTCCGGCATGGTACGCCAGCAGAGCCCAGGCGGTCGCCGAACATCGCGGCTACGAGCCGATCTCCGCACTTCAGCTCGAATATTCGCTGGCCGAACGCAACATCGAAAATGAATTCGTGCCGTTCGGAACGCGTTACGGCGCCGGTATCATGGCCTGGAGCCCGCTTGCGAGCGGTCTGCTGAGCGGCAAATATCGGCCGAGCAGCGAGAGGCAGACCGCCGGCCGGCTGGAAACCGTGCGTGGTACGACCAATCCAGGCTTCCAGAAATTCAACGAGCGCAACTGGGCCGTTGTTGCCGAGCTGGAGAAGGTGGCGACCGAGCTCGGCTGCAGCATGGCGCAGGTGGCCGTCAATTGGGCGATGACCCAGCCTGGCCTCGCCTCGATCATCATCGGTGCCACGAAACTGGAACAACTGAGGGACAATCTCGGCGCCCTTGAGTTTACGATACCGAACGAACTGCGGCGGCGCCTGGACGAGGTCAGCGCCCTGCCGGCGACTTTCCCCTATTCCTTCTTCGGATCGGAGATCCAGGGCAGCTTGACGGGCGGCCAAACGGTCGGTGGCAAGCCGGCGGGTTACTATCCCGATCTGAATATTTCCGGGAAGTTTGCGGGTGTCAGCTGACGGCCTTACAAAACCGCGATGCGCCGGCATGTGCCGGCGCGTTGCCATGAAATGTTGCGGAATGCCTTGTTTCCTCCCGGTTCTGCTGCTAGTGAGCCGGCCGTGGCTTTGAAGAGCCATGAAATCCGGTCGCAGCCCACCCGGTCAAAACAAGGGATCCTGAATTATGAAGACTATCGTGATCTGCTCCGGCGGATTGGACTCCGTTTCGCTCGCCCATAAGGTCGCAGCCGAACATCAGCTTATCGGCCTCGTCTCCTTCGATTACGGTCAAAGGCACCGCAAGGAGCTGGAATTCGCAAGCGCCTGCGCCAAGCGTCTCGGCGTGCCGCATGAGATCATCGACATCATCGCCATCGGCAAGCATTTGACCGGATCGGCTCTGACAGATGATGTCGCGGTGCCGGATGGGCACTATGCCGAGGAAACCATGAAGGCGACGGTCGTGCCGAACCGCAATGCGATCATGCTGGCGATCGCCTTCGGGCTTGCGGCTGCACAAAAGGCGGACGCTGTTGCCGTCGCGGTTCATGGCGGCGATCATTTCATCTATCCCGACTGTCGCCCGGGTTTCATAGACGCCTTCCAGCAGATGCAGCACCATGCGCTCGACGGCTATGCCAGCGTTTCGCTCTATGCGCCCTATGTGACGATTTCCAAGGCGGATATCGTTGCCGACGGTGCCCGGCACAAGACCCCCTTTGCCGAAACCTGGTCCTGCTACAAGGGCGGGAAACGCCATTGCGGCCGCTGCGGCACCTGCGTTGAGCGGCGCGAGGCCTTTCATCTCGCCGGCATTGAGGATCCGACCGAATATGAGGATGCCGATTTCTGGATTGCTGCGACATCGGGCTTTTCGGCCGAAGAGGTGAAGTGATGTACCGCATCACCAAGGAATTCCACTTCTCCGCCTCGCATCAACTCTCGCATCTGCCCGATGATCACCAGTGCGCGCGCATGCACGGGCACAATTACATCGTCGTGGTGGAGCTTTCGGCAACAGAACTCGATCAGAACGGCTTCGTGCGAGACTATCATGAGCTACAGCCGTTAAAGCGCTATATCGATGAAACCTTCGATCATCGTCATCTGAACGATGTCTTCGGACACGATCGCGTCACGTCCGAATATCTCGCCAAGCATTTCTACGACTGGTGCAAGGAACGATTGCCGGAAGCATCCGCCGTGCGGGTCAGCGAGACGCCGAAGACCTGGGCGGAATACCGGCCATGAGCGGCGCGCTCATCCGCGTCAGCGAGATCTTCGGGCCGACGATCCAGGGCGAGGGGATCCTGATCGGTCTTCCGACGATTTTCGTGCGCACCGGTGGCTGCGATTATCGCTGCTCCTGGTGCGATACGCTGCATGCCGTCGACAGCGACTATCGCGATCAATGGCGGCCGATGCCGGTCGATGAGATCTGGCAAGAGGTGAAGAGGCTTTCCGGCGGCAAGCCGCTGACGATCTCGCTTTCCGGCGGCAATCCCGCGATCCAGCCGCTCGGCCCGCTGATTGGACGCGGTCATGCGGAGGGATATCGCTTCGCGCTGGAGACTCAAGGGAGCCTGGCCAAGGAGTGGTTTGCCGAACTCGATGTGCTGGTGCTCAGCCCGAAGCCACCTTCCAGTGGCATGACGACGGACTGGGTCGCCTTCGACGACTGTCTGCGCATGGCAGGCGACGGACCGCAAATCGCTTTGAAGATCGTCATATTCGACGATCTCGACTATGAATATGCGCGGGACGCGGCCGCTCGCTATCCCCAATTGTCCGTCTATCTGCAACCCGGCAATCACACGCCGCCGCCAGCCGATGCAGAAGATGCGCTTGTCGATATCGACGGCATCGTCGAAAGGATGCGCTGGCTCGTGGAAAAGGTCGGCGATGACCGATGGTTCGAAGCGAGGGTGCTGCCGCAATTGCATGTGATTATCTGGGGAAACAGGCGCGGCGTGTGAGCAATTGCGATTGGTCATAGCATGCCTGCGCGATCCATCGACATCCGAAATTCGCATTCGGTGGCCGATGGCGGCAAAGCCGCATCGGCTCTTTGTCATGGTTTTTTGTCGTGATCGTCATTGTCGCCGGTCTTCGGTCTCGCCGGTTTGAGTTCGGCGTCGAAAATCCCGGCAAGCGTCTTCAGGATCTGCAGGACGCCTGGATGATCGCAGGTATAATATCTGAACTGCGCCTGACGGCGCACTTTCACGATACCGGAATGATGCAGGCGGGTCAGGTGCTGGCTGAGCGCCGATTGCGATATGCCCAGCTTCTTGGCCAGGCTGTTCACATCTTCCTCATGGCCGGACAGATGAATACAGACCTCCAGGCGCTTGGGATTGGAGAGCTGGCTGAGAAGATCTGCGTGATAGATGAGACGCTCGTCTTCTGTGGATTGATCTGAGTACATCGCGTGGCCGATCGTTGGTGTTACACTACAGAGCCGCAGCGCCGCGAGACTATAAACGCAAAAGTTGCAAAATTATGGCCTAATTTATTGCAAAAACGTTGCGCCTTCGCGGAGCAAACGGCCCTCCCACTTAAGGCTGATCGCAATTGATCAACCCTTCCTTAGCCGACAACTAGGGTCCTATTGTATTTTGGGAATATGTCCCTTCATTCGATTTGCGATTAATCTGTAACAAAATTGAACGAACTGCCTTGTTTTTGTCCGGCTTTTGACATCGCAGTGCTAATTAAGCGGTCTATCTTCTGCGCTAACGAACAGGAGGTAACCATGACCCAAAGGGACTTGACGATCGCCGAAGTTCTTAAAGATCCGCTGATCCGCCAGGTCATGCGCGCAGATCGCATATCCATAACCCGGATGGCGGATCTGCTGCAGGATGCTGCACGCAGGCAAGAACGCGCCTTGTCCGCCAATCTCGCGTCGATTGCGCATGCGGCGGTACGTTCCGTATCGCAAGCCGACCT
This sequence comes from Martinezella dioscoreae, assembly GCF_009176305.1. Taxonomy (GTDB): domain Bacteria; phylum Pseudomonadota; class Alphaproteobacteria; order Rhizobiales; family Rhizobiaceae; genus Rhizobium; species Rhizobium dioscoreae. The sequence continues at coordinate 22,390 of NZ_BLAJ01000019.1, forward strand.
GCGCTGATATTCCGTCATCCGACAGCGACGATCGCCAGATGATCCCGGCGATTGTCGCCGCAGCATTTCCGTATTGAACGTCTCTACCGGTCTCCAGGCAATCCAGGATCGCTGGCTTTTCCCAAGCCTCAATAAGGCTGTCCTTGTTGCTGCGCCACTTTACGGATCGTTTCGTAATGCGGTCCCAGTCTCGTGTTAAAGTGCGCCGCTTCGGTTGAGCGAGATCGAATAGACGCTGGTCGTCGCTGTGATGAACAGCTTGTGCTTGCCGCGGCCGCCAAAGCAGAGGTTGGAGACCGTTTCCGGCACCAGGATCTTGCCCATGAGATGGCCGTCGGGGGCGATGCAATGCACACCGTCGGCGGCCGACGACCAGAGATTGCCATCCCTGTCGAGGCGCATGCCGTCTGCGCAGCCCGGTGAAATCGCATGAAATACTTCGCCGCCGGATAGCCGCCAGTTTTCACCGACATTGAAGACCCGGATATGCTGCGGATCGCTGCCATGCATGCGACCGGTATCGGCGACATAAAGCTTCTTCTCGTCAGGGCTGAAGGCGAGGCCGTTCGGGCAGTTGAAATCCGTCAGGACGGCCTGCATGGAGCCATCGGGATCGACGCGATAAACATTGCAGGGCAGCTCCTGCTCACTCCTGTATCCTTCGTAGTCCGTCGCGATGCCGTAGTGCGGATCGGTGAACCAGATGGCGCCGTCCGAGGCGACGATGACGTCGTTGGGCGAATTCAGCCGTTTGCCCTGATAGCGGTCGGCGACAACGGTGATCGAGCCGTCATATTCGGTCCGCGTGACGCGCCTGCCGCCGTGCTCACAGCTCACAAGCCGGCCCTGCCGGTCACGCGTATGGCCGTTCGAAAAATTCGAGGGTTCGCGAAAGACGCTGGTGCCGAGCCCCGGTATCCAGCGCATGATGCGATTATTCGGGATATCCGAGAAGAGCAGGCAGTTCAGATCTCCGAACCAGACAGGCCCTTCCACCCAGTCGAAACCGGTGGCGATCTGCTTGACGGGAGCATTGCCAAGAACAAATTTCCCGAAGGCCGGGTCCATGATCTCGAAGAACGACATTGTAACAATACCTCCCATAAGGTTACATCGAGAGATCGATGTGTTATCGATAACATATTCAATAGAGTCCGCAAGTCGGGAGGATAGTGCATGAGCCATGTTCTGACGTCGAGTGTCTTGAGCGACGAAGGAGTGATGACGTTGTTGACCGCTGCGATCTCGGCTGCTTCGCAGATGGGGCAGCCGCAATGCATCGTCATCGTCGATCAATCCGGCGTGATGCTAGGGTCCTTCCGCATGCACGGTTCACGTTTTCAGTCGCTGAAAAGCGCCACTGCCAAGGCACAGACGGCTGCTTCCATCGGCGGGCCGAGCCATTCGCTGCCGGAGCATGCGCGAGTGCCGCTGGCGATCGCGACCCATGGCGGCATGACGGGTTTGCGCGGGGGCTTGCCCATCCGTGTCGGCGGCACGCTTGTCGGCGGTATCGGCGTTGGTTCCGGGTCAGGCGAGCAGGACGAGCAGGTAGCCCGCGCCGCACTCAAAGCGATCGGCGCCGATCTCGACTAGGCCGGACCTGAGCGCGAAATCCATTTTCGCTTTCGATCGGTGGATTTCGCGCCGTTTCGGTTCAGGTGAAGGCGATCTGCGCCTTCATCGCCTGGCTTCGGTCCGAAGCGATCTCGAAGACGCTGATCGCGTCGGCAAGCGGTACCGTATGGGTGATGAGCGGCCGCACATCGATGAGACGCTTGCGCATCAGATCGACGCCGACGGCAAACTCCTCATGAAAGCGGAAAGAGCCGCGTAGTTCCAGTTCCTTGGCCGTGATCGCCAGCATCGGCAAGCTCATGTCGCCTCCGATACCAAGCTGTACGATGATCCCTCGCGGCCTCAGTGCCGCAATACCGCCGGCGAGGGCAGCGGCAGCGCCGGAGCATTCGTAGAGCACGTCGAAAGTGCCCTTGTCTGCGGAATAGGCGGCAAGCGCTTCGGGCTCGTTCTTTGTATTGATGACCCTGTCGGCACCCGCTTGCCTGGCAAGTGATAAGGTGAAATCCGAAAGATCGGTTGCGACGATCTCGACGGCACCGGCACGGCGTGCGGCCAGGATCGAGAGAACGCCGATCGGACCACAGCCGGTCACGAGAACGCGCTTGCCGAGCATCTCGCCCGCGCGACGCGTGGCATGCAAGGTCACGGCCAAAGGTTCCGCCATGGCCGCTTCACCCGGCGTCAGACCATCGGCTGGCACGCATTGGATGGCATCGGCCACCAGCGTCTCGCGGAACGCACCCTGGATGTGCGGGAAGGGCATGGCGCTGCCATAAAAGCGCATGTTGAGGCACTGATTGGGCAATCCCTGCAGACAGTAGCGGCAAGTCCGGCATGGGCGGGAGGGGGAGACGGCAACGAGCTGACCGATCTCGAGCCCTTGCACGCCCGGGCCGAGCGCGGTGACGGTCGCGCTGACCTCGTGCCCAAGGATCATCGGCTCCTTCAGGCGCACGGTGCCGAAGCCGCCGTGATGGTAGTAGTGCAGGTCGCTGCCGCAGACGCCGCCGGTTGCGAGCTTCAGCTTGACCTCTCCCGCACCCGGTTCTTCCTCCGGATAATCCTCGATACGCACATCCTTGGCGGCGTGGGCGATGATGGCCTTCATGTCTTTCTCCCTCAAAGAACGGGTGTCGGCAGCGCCTGGCCGGCGAAATGAGCGGCGAGATTGTCGCGCACGAGCTTACCCATGGCCTTGCGCGTCTCGACCGTGCCGGAGGCATGGTGAGGCTGCAGCAGCACATTGTTCAGCGCCAGGAAGCGCGGATTGAGTTTCGGCTCGCCTTCGAAGACGTCGAGCGCTGCCGATCCGAGCTTGCCGGCCTCCAGTGCGTCAAGGAGTGCCTCTTCGTCTATATTGGACGCGCGGGAGATGTTGATCAACATCCCTTCCGGGCCGAGCGCCTCGATCACCTTATGACCGACAATATGCCGCGTCGCCGCTGAAGCGGCGAGCGTGACGAACAGGAAATCCGATTGTGTCGCGAGCTCGACGGGATCGGCCACGAAGGTCATGTCGGAGGCGTAGGATTTCGCCTCGACGTCCGAATAGGCAATCTGCATGTCGAAGCCCTTCAGGCGTTTGGCGACTTCGAAGCCGATGCGGCCAAGACCGAGCACGCCGGCACGCCGCCCCCAGACGCGGCGCTTGAGGGGATAAAGCCCCTTTTGTGCCCAGCTGCCGTCACGCACCCATGTCTCCGCACCGATCATGCCGCGCGACAGGCAGAGCATCATCGCAATTCCCAAATCCGCGACATCGTTGGTCAGGACGTCGGGGGTGTTGGTGACGCGAATGCCACGCTCGCGGCAGGCCTGCAGGTCGACGGCATCGAAGCCGACGCCATAGACCGAAATGACTTCCAGTTTGGGGCAGGCCTCGATCATGGCGCGGTTGGCACCGAGTTCGCCGCGTGTCGCAATACCCCTGATCGATGGTCCGACCTCGGCGAGCAATTTGTCCTTGTCGGCAGCCTCGAAATAGCGATGAACCTGGAACGCTGCGTCGAGCGGCTCTTGATCCCATTGCGGGTAGGGGCCAATCTGCAGGATCGGTGGTTTGTTCATCTTACGCATCCTCCCTTGACATCAAATGTTATCGATAACATAAACTAGGGAGGCGACCAATGTCGAGAAAAAAACGGAGGAAACGATGTCTCTTGGTCTTTTCGATCTGAAAGGGCGTCGTGCCCTGGTGACGGGTTCTTCTCAAGGTATCGGGCTTGCTCTCGCCAAGGGCCTGGCGGCTGCTGGCGCCGAACCGGTGCTCAACGGCCGCGACAAGGAAAAGCTTGCCAAGGCGGCTGAAGACTTTGCAGGCAAGGTGCATGTGCTGCCATTCGATGCCACTGATCACGAGGCCGCGCGTCGAGCCGTGGATGCGTTCGAAGCCGAGACGGGGGCGATCGACATTCTCGTCAACAATGCCGGCATGCAGTTTCGCACACCGCTGGAGGATTTTCCCGCCGATGCCTTCGAGCGGCTTCTGCGGACGAACATCTCGAGCGTCTTCAATGTTGGCCAGGCGGTCGCTCGTCATATGATCAAGCGCGGCGCCGGAAAGATCATCAACATCGCAAGCGTGCAGACGGCGCTGGCGCGGCCCTCGATTGCGCCATACACGGCAACCAAGGGCGCCGTCGGCAATCTGACGAAGGGTATGGCGACGGATTGGGCGAAGCATGGGCTGCAATGCAACGCCATCGCGCCCGGTTATTTCGATACGCCGTTGAACGCAGCTCTCGTTGCAGATGCCGATTTCTCCGCGTGGCTCGAAAAGCGCACGCCGGCCGGCCGCTGGGGCCGCGTCGAAGAACTGGTCGGCGCCTGCATCTTTCTTGCTTCCGATGCCTCCTCTTTCGTCAACGGTCATGTGCTCTATGTCGACGGCGGCATCACAGCTTCGCTTTGATGACGCAATGCAGCGCCGCTTCGTCATCATGGGCGTCAGTGGCTGTGGCAAGTCGTCCGTTGGCTCGGCGCTCGCAACGCACATTGGCGGCATCTATGTCGATGGCGATGATCTTCATCCCGTGGCCAACGTCGCCAAGATGAGCGCCGGCATTCCTCTTACGGATGCCGATCGATGGCCCTGGCTCGACAAGATCGGTCAGCGCCTGACCTTGCCGGATGAGATCGCGCTGATTGGATGTTCGGCGCTGAAGCGCATTTATCGTGACCGGATCCGCGAGGTCGTCGGCGCGCCGGTTTCCTTCATTCATCTCGCCGGTACGAGGGAAACCATTCTGAAACGCATGCAGGCAAGGCGCGATCACTTCATGCCGCCGGCTTTGCTCGACAGTCAATTTGCCGCGCTGGAGCCGCCGGGCGCCGACGAGCGGGCGATCACCGTCGATATCGATCAGCCGCTGGATCAAGTTGTGGCGGCCATCTTAATTGCATTGGAGGAGACGCAATCATGAGCAGCAAGGTGGCGCTGATCGGCGCCGGTGCAATGGGCGGAGCGATCGGCGCTCGCCTGGTGGAGACGGGCAACCAACTCACTGTCTTCGATCTCGACAAGGAGAAGGTCGCGGCACTGACTGCAAAAGGCGTCACGGCTTCCGCCAGTGCGGCGACCGCTGCTGCCGTTTCCGATTTCGTCATCCTCAGCCTCAATTCGCCGAAGATCGTCCATGCCGCCGTTTTCGGACCTGAAGGTGTTGCCGCAGGTGCCAAGCCGGGCACGCTGATCATCGATATGTCGTCGATCGACCCCGATGCGACAAAGGCCCTAGCCGCAGAGGCTGCGGAAAAGAGGCTGCGCTGGGTGGATAGCCCGCTATCCGGTGGGGCGCCAAAGGCCCTGATCGGACAATTGACGCTGATGGCCGGCGGCAGCGAGCAGGATGTCACCGATGCACATAAGGTTCTGCGCCATGTGGCCTCGAACTACACGCATATGGGTCCCGTCGGTGCGGGCCAGACCACGAAGCTCATCAATCAGGTTCTTTGCGCCTTGAATTTCCTCGCCGTCGCCGAAGCAACGCAACTGGCGCTCGATGCCGGCGTCGATGCCGCGAAAATCCCGCAGGCGCTGAAGGGCGGACGGGCCGACAGCGCCATCCTGCAGGAATATATGCCGCGTTACGTTGCCAAGGATTATCGCCGCACGGGCCGCATCGACAATATGGTCAAGGATCTGAACGGCGCTCAGGATCTGGCCCGCAGGACCAATACCGCCATGCCGCTGACGGCGGTTTGTGCCGAGATACACCGCATGCTGACGGCTTCCGGGCTTGGCGGTGAGGATCAGGCCGCGCTGATGGAATTCTTCAAAGGGCCGAACAAGGAGATCGCCGGATGATTACCCGATACGCATTATTCGAAGGCAAGGTCAAAGACGGGGAGGCAGAGGCGTTTCGAACGGCTGTCATGGAAACCATTCTGCCGAAGTGGAAGCAGTTTCCAGGGGCCCTCGACGTGCGGGTTACCTTTGCCGAGGCCCGAGATGAAGGTGCCCCGGAGTTCCCGATGATTTTGGCCGTGAACTATCCGGATATGGCCGCCGTGGAGAAGGCGCTTGCAAGTCCGGTGCGCACGGAGGCACGTGCTGCGACGGAAGCGGTTCTCTCGCGCTTTTTCGAGGGGCGCATCCATCATCATGTGACGCTGGCGCATGAGTTCCAGCTCTAGTGGGGCTGCGGCGACCCGTTTCCGACACGGACCCGCCCTGGCGATTTACTCGCTTTGCGGCATAGCTGAAAGCGCCTCTTGCTATTCTAGGAAGAGGCATACTACTCTGATGGTAACGATAACATAGGCCATTGATGAGTAACGATCGCAAAACGCCGACTATGGCAGACATAGCCCGCGTCATGGGAGTTTCTCCCATGACCGTGTCGCGTGCCTTCAAGGCCGATAGCCTGGTCAGTCCGGAGACGCGCGAGGCGATCCTGCGAACGGCGGAAGAGCTGGGCTATGTTTTCGACAGCACAGCATCCAACCTGCGTTCGCAAAAGTCCGGCTTTGTCGCCGTTACCATTCCATCCATCAACAATGCCAACTTCGCAGATACGGTCGGCGGCCTCTCGGACACCTTATCCAAGCGGGACATGCAGATCCTGCTTGGCTATACGAACTACGATGTCGAAGAGGAGGAGCGGCTGATCGAGCAGCTGCTGCGCCGCAAGCCGCAGGCGATCGTCGTGACCGGCGGCACGCATACGCAGCGAGCGCGCAAACTTCTGCAGACAGTTGCAATCCCCGTGATCGAGACTTGGGATATCCCGACCGATCCGATCGGCCATTATGTCGGCTTTTCCAACCGAGCCGTCATGCGCGATATGGTCGATCATTTCGTCGCACTCGGCTGTCGCCGCATCGCTTTTATCGGCGGTGACGTCCAGCGGGATTCACGCGGCAGCGAACGCAGGCTCGGTTTCATTGCGGCGATGCAGGCACATGGTCTTGATGCATCGAGATTGATCGCGGCCGGATCGCCGCCGATCTCGATGCGGGAGGGTGCCAATGCCATGGCGAAGCTGATCGAGCTCTATCCCGATACGGAAGCTCTCGTCTGCGTCTCGGATCTTGCCGCCTACGGTGCGCTGACCGAATGTCGGCGGCTCGGGATTCCGGTGCCGGAACGCTTTTCCATCGGTGGTTTCGGCAATTATGAAATCGGCGAGGTCTGCGTGCCGACTTTGACGACGATCAATGCCTTCGCGCGTGAGATCGGCGAGCGGACTGCACAATTGATCCTGGATATTCTCGATGGCACGCAGTCGATTCCTGATGTCAGGATCTTGCCGCAACTGATTGCACGCGATAGCAGCCGCCAAGCTTAGTGTTGTTGTCGAATGATGTGGCCCGGCCTTTAAGCTAGGCCACCCCCGTCACTGGGATCACTTACCCCAGATCTTCTTATACTCGTCCTTATAACCGTTGTCTGGATCGAAGGTGTTCTTCGGGCCGCCATCGGATTGGATATTGTCTGCCGTCACGACGTGTAGCGGTGAGAGATAGCCGGACCATTTTTCACCGGCGAAGGCACGATTGAGTTCATCGACCAATTGCCAGCCCTGGAGATTAAGGGGTTCGGCAACCGTAACCTTCTGGAATTGACCGGCGCGGATGCGCTCATAGGCCGATTGCGAACCGTCGCCGGCAGCGACGTTGATCGGCGCATCGGTGCCGCTCTTGCCGGCGGAGGCGAGTGATGGACCCATGAAATCGAAATAGAGGTCGTTGATCGCAAGCGAATGCGTCCAGCTGTCACCGTATTTCTGAAGGAGGGATGTCGTGAGCTGCGGCATGCGCTGCGATGTCTCGGCAATCGGAGTATCGACATATTCGAGAACCTTGCCGCCCAGACGCTCGATCTCCTGCTTCATCTTGTCGGCCTTGGCGATCGCGATCGCATAGGTGGAGTCGGTGAAGATGATGACGCCCGGCTTGCCCTTGGCATCGACGAATGCCCAATCGGCGGCAGCCTTCGAGACCTCCATGGCGTCGGTGCTGACATTGGCGAAGAGCCCATTCTTGTCGTCGGGGCCGATCACCGGGCCGGCATGCCAGGCGACCAGAGGGATTTTGGCGGCCTTCGCCTGTTCCAGCGCAGGGGCCTGTTCGACGGCATCGAAGCCGTCGATGATGATGCCGGCGGGCTGCAGCGCTATCGCCTGACCGAAGGCCGCTGTACGGCCGCCGATGGAGCCCGCGCCATCGAGAACCTTCACCTCCCAGCCGATCGCCTTCGCCGCTTCCTCGACACCGTTGCTGACGCCGAGAATGCCGCCATTCTTGAGATCGCCCGCGAGCACAACGATGGTCTTGCCGGTCTGCGCCTTCGGGCCTGTCGTCGGGCCGTCCCATTTGGTGACCGGGGTTGCGTATTTATCGACGACGGCCTTCGCATCCGCCAACGGATCGGCATAGGCCTGGCCGGCGCATAGCACCAGGATCGCCGTCGTGCCCTGCAGGAATTGTCTACGGTTCATGTCTTCTCCTCCCTTTGAACATTCGAACTTCAGATGATCTTCATTTCTCCGCCGGCTTGGCGGAAAGTTGCGGCGCCTGGGCGGGGGCCATGCGTCCTGCATGGCTGCGGCGGCGCTGGGCGTAACCGGCAATACCGATCGCGACGAGCAGGGTGACGCCATTGAATAGAGGCTCGACATAGAAGGAGCCGCCGAACTGCTGGATGCCGGCAATACCGACTGCCAGAATGATGACGCCGATCATCGTGCCCCAGACGTTGACGCGACCGGGCTTGATGGTGGTCGATCCGAGGAATGCGCCGACCAATGCAGGCAGAAGATATTCGAGCCCGACGCTTGCCTGGCCAATGCGCAGCTTGGAGGCAAGGAGGACGCCGGCAATGGCGGCAAGTGTTCCCGAGGTAACGAAGGCGCCGATGACGAAGCGGCGAACGGGAATGCCGTTGAGCGCGGCAGCCTTTGGATTGGCGCCGATCGCATAGATATAGCGGCCGATCGGCAGATATTCGAGGACGATCCACATGACGAAGGCAAGCGCCAGGACATAGATGCCGGTGATCGGCAGGCCGAAGACCATCGTGCCGTTCAGCGCATAAAATCCCTGCGGCAGCATGCCCACGACCTGCCGGCCGCCGGTATGCCAGAGTGCGATTGCATAAAGAACAGTGCCCGTGCCGAGCGTTGCGATGAAGCTATCGATCTTGGCAATCTCCACCAGCAGGCCGTTCAGAAAGCCGGTCAGTGCGCCAAGCGCGATGACGATCAAGACGGCAACCGGCCAGGGCAGGCCGAACATCGTCTGAAGGCTGATCGCCAGCACATGCCAGAGCACGATGCCGTAGCCGATGGTCAAATCGATGCGCCCCGCCGCCATCGGGATCATTGCCGCCAGCGACAGGATGGCGATGATGGTCTTGTCCGAAATGATCGAACGCAGGTTGAGCATTGTCGGGAATGTCTGCGGCAGCAGAATGGAGAAAAGCAGGATCAGGAAGACTGTCAGGATGACGAGGCCATAGACGGGCAGCAGGCGCTGGATCTTCTGGCCGAGGCTCATGGCCGAAAGCTCGGCGCGGGTCGGTTCAAGCGCGTTGGATTCGATCGATTGCATGGTGTTCTCCTCCGGTTCAGGCCGCTTCGGATGCAGATGCGGCAGCGATGACCGCCGGTGTTGTAAGGTCGGCACCGCTGAGTTCGCGCACGATCCTCCCGCGCGAAAACACCAGGGCACGATGGCAGATATGAGCGATTTCCTCGAAATCGGTGGAGACGACGAGAACGGCAAGGCCAGCCTCGACGGCCTCGGCGATCAACCGATAGATGTCGGCCTTGGCGCCGACATCGACGCCGGCGGTCGGATCCTCGGCGATCAGCAATTTGCGGCCCGTCGCCAGCCATCGTCCTACGACCACCTTTTGCTGATTGCCGCCAGATAGGGCTTCGATGGCAAGGCTCTGATCGTTAGGCCTGAGGCCGACACGGCTTCCAAGCGAATAGGCAGCTTCTGCTTCGCGGCGTGGAGACAGGAACGAAAACAGGCTTCGTCCGGAGGCGCCGGGGTTGAGGAAGGTATTTTCGCGCAGGCTGAGCGACATGGCGACGGATTCTTCCGTCCGATCCCTGGCGATCAGGCCGATGCCCGAAGCCATCGCGGCGACGGTGCTGGAAAGGTCGGGTGCGACACCATTCAAGCGAACGCTGCCCTGCGATGGCTCGCAACCGAATAGCGCCCGTCCGATCAATTCCTGACCGGCGCCGCGCAGGCCGACGAGCCCGAGCAATTCGCCCTGTCGGATATCGAAGGACACAGGTCCTGCGCCGCGGCAGGTGAGCTCTTTTACGGAAACGATGGCAGGCCCGGCGCTTCTTTCCGCCTTGACGAAGAGCTGGTCCGCCTTGCGCCCGACGATCATGCGGATGAGCTCATCCGGCGTCGTCTCGGAGACTGGCTTCTGGCCCACCAGCTGACCGTCGCGCAGGACTGCAACCCGGTCGGCGATGCGGAAGATTTCATCGAGCCGGTGCGAGACATAGATCATGGCCACGCCGCGCTCTTTCAGCGGGCGGATGGCGGCAAAGAGCTTCTCGACTTCATCGGCGGGCAGGCTGGCCGTGGGTTCGTCGAGCACCAGCACGTCGGCTTCGACTGCGAGTGCGCGGGCGATTGCGACCAGCGACTTCTCGGTGCGGGTCAGCTCCTGTACGCGGGTCGACGGATCGAAATCGCAGCCGACGAGCTTCAGTGCCTCGGCGGTACGCCGCTCCGTGGCGCGCCAATCAATCAGCCGTCCACGCAGAGAATAGCCCTGGGCGAGCCCGACATTTTCGCCGACCGTCATCCATTCGATCAGGCCGAGATCCTGATGGATAAAGGCGACCGGCTGGCGCTGATTGGGTTGCGGCGGGCGATGATGATAGGGCTTGCCGCGAAACAGGATCTGCCCGCCATCCGGCTTGTAGATGCCTGCCAAGGTCTTGATGAGCGTCGATTTGCCCGCGCCATTCTCTCCGAGAAGCGCGAGAATTTCGCCCCGCTGCAGGTCGAGAGATACGTTCGACAGCGCGCGTGTTCCGCCAAATTCCTTGGTGATATCGGAAAATTCGAGCAGCTTTCCGTTGTCCATCCTGCTCCTCCCAAAGCTTCGATGGGAGGAGGCTATGTTATCGATAACATTCCGTCAAGTGGTTCAAAGGCATCTGAGGAATACTCAGGCACTTGGCGCCGGCGCACACGAAAGTCGGCGTATTAGCCGAGGTTTTGGTTTAGGTATAAAATATATTCCTGAAGGTCGGATCATATTATGAAATAATATAAGTGTAATCAAAATGTATACAGCGAGGAGATGCTGATATATCCATATGGTTGCAATTGTAATATTTATTGTTTAGCGAATTGATTTTGTTTATCATCCAGGTTTATCTCAAATGGAGATGTGAGTGAGGATTTACTTTCAGGGATATGATTGAAGCCTGAAAGATAATCCGCCGATGCGGCACAAGAGAGGATTATTTGACCTACGCGACGCTCTCGGTGTTCAAAGTCGATAAGGCCGATGCCGAGGAGATGACGGCGCATTATGCGAGAACCCTATTTCCCGCCATTGTCGAGCCTCTCAATGGCCGCGGCACGATTTCGGTGGTGGATCGTCACTACACGATCGGTTCCTGCAGCATCTGGCGCGGCAAATGTCATTCCGGCATGAGCGTCAAATTGTCCGGCGGTCCCGATGCCTACGGCCTTTATCTGCCGACCGCTGGCAGGATGCTGATCGAGACGGAAGGGCGGCAGCTGGAGTCGCTGCCGGGCAGGGGCCAGCTGGCCGATATGTCATGTTTTGAACATCTGACATTGTTCGAACAGCGCGGTCATATGGGTATGGCATTCGAGAAGCCGGCTATGGTCCGGCAGCTGAGCGAGTTGCTGGACGCACCGGTTCGAGATGATCTGAAATTTACCGGTCCGGTCGATCTGATGTCGGGGCGAGGCATGCAGATCGCAACGCTTGCAAATCTCCTGTGGCAGGATCTCGCGACAGGCGGCGCAGAACGATCCTCGGCCGCATTCATCGAAAGGCTCCTGCAGGCGATGATGATCGCTTTGCTTGAAACCGTCCCGCACAACTACTCGGCGCAATTGCTACGACCGGCGTCACCGGCCATCCCGAGGCAGTTGAAACGCGCTATGGAATATATGCACGCCAATGCCGGTGCAGACATCAGAATGGCCGATATCGCCCGGGAAGCCGGAACGAGCGTGCGGTCCTTGCAGGCGGCGTTTCAGCAGTTCAAGAACACAACGCCTCTTGGCTACTTGCGGAACATACGACTGCAGGGTGCGCGCAAAACCCTTATAGATTCGGGCCAGTCGCGGTTGGTTGCCGACATTGCGCGCGATTGGGGATTTTCTCATATGGGCCGCTTCGCAGCACTTTACTATCAATCCTTCGGCGAGATGCCGTCCGAGACCGTCAGGCAACCTCGGCGCGGGAATGAATAGCGCTGCGATCTGCTTGCGCGAGGAAGTTGCTTTGCCGGAGCGGGTCTATTCGCCGACTGCGTTATAACGAATGGGAGCGGATTGAGCATCCGGACATGTAGTTATTGCATCGACAAGCTTGAAAATCGGAACGACGAGAGCTGGCTAACCAATATCGAGCGGGCATTGGTGAGAACAATTTAGCAAGATCACATGTTAGTAGGCTCCTAATCGCTTAACCGCCGGCCTTATCCTCCACAAACGTATCCCGCATCGCCCGCAGAATAATCACCGCCGAAGCCGCCCCCGGGTCGATATGCCCGAGCGATCTTTCCCCCAGCCGCGCCGCGCGGCCGCGGGCGGCCACCATGGAGCTTGTGGAATTCGCTCCAGCTTCGGCAGCGTCGATTACGGCGCTCCACATGGCGGTAACATCGCGTGAACCTGCCTTTGCATCGATGGCGGCTTCGGCGGCGGGGATCCATGCGTCGAGCATGGTCTTGTCGCCGCGCTGGCCCTTGCCACGCTGCTGGATGCCGGCCCGCATCTCGTCGATGATCATGGCCTGGCAGGCCGGAGAGAGGGATTCATCTGCCTTCAGCGCTTGCGAGGCCCGCCGGAAGGCGGTGGCATAGAGGGGGCCGGTCGAGGCGCCGACGGCATCCAGGAAGGCGGAGGCTGCGGTGGAGAAGATCTCCGAGGGCGATGCCTGCGCAAGATCGAGCTTTGCGAGCTCCGCATTCACGGCCATGAAGCCGAGAGACATGGTGATGCCGTGATCGGCGTCGCCGATTGCGCCATCCAACTCGGAGAGGCGGTCTTTTTCGGCATTGATCGCGATCGATATGCGCTGAAACATGGTGCCCAGGCAGCGGGCGGCTTTTTCCGGCATCGTCTTCCTCCCGGTCCCGGCCATGTCTGTTGTCGCCGGGCACATTTTTATAGCTTTATCCGACCTTCAGGGCGAAGGTGTCGCACGGATGGTTCAGCATTTCGGTCAATTCCTGATCGAGATGCAGGATGGATATGGATGCACCGACCATGTCCAGCGACGTGCAATAATGTCCCACCCAGTTTGCCTCGATCTTGATGTCCTTGGCGCTCAGCCTCTGTTCGACGCGGCGGAACAGGATGTAGAGTTCCATCAGCGGCGTTGCGCCGAAGGAGTTGATGAGCACGGCCACCCGATCGCCCGCAACCGGCTTCATTTCGGAGAATATCCGGTCCATCACCCGGTCGGTGATCTCGTCGGCGCTCATCATCTTCTCGCGGGTCACGCCGCGTTCGCCGTGAATGCCCATGCCGAATTCGATATCGTCAGGCCCGATTTCGAAGTTATGGCGTCGGGTCTGCGGCAGGGAACAGGGCTCGAGCGCAACGCCCATGGTGAACGTCCGGTCATTGGCCTTGCGTGTCACTGCTTCGCAAGCGTCGAGCGACAGGCCCTTGTCGCAGGCAGCGCCCGCGATCTTGAAGATGAAGAAATTGCCGGCAACGCCGCGTCGTCCCTCGCGATCCTCGATCGGAGAGGAGGAGATATCGTCTGTGGTCAGCACCGTGCGAACGTCGATCTGCTGCTCCTGCGCCATTTCGGCGGCCATCTCGAAGTTCATGACGTCGCCGGCATAATTGCCATAGACAAAGAGCACGCCTTCGCCGCCGGAGGAGGCCTTGGCGCATTCGAGGATCGGGGTTGGCGGAGGCGAGGAAAAGATGTTGCCGATGGCGACGGCATCGGCAAGCCCCTTGCCGACATAGCCAAGAAAGCAAGGCTCGTGGCCGGTGCCGCCGCCGATCACCAGGCCGACCTTGCCCGGCCTCGGGCCGGTTCGCGCCATCAGCGCGCGGTTCGATCCCTTGATCGGCACGATATGCGAGGCATGTGCCTTGACGATGCCTTCGAGCATCTCGTCGACGACATCGTCGGGATTGTTGAGAAATTTCTTGATATGCGTTCGATAGCTGCTGGGCAGGGCAGTGCTGTTGTGGGTTCTCGGACGCTGCTGGGCTTTCTGATCGAATTCGGTGACGCCATCGGCATTCAGAATGCCGCGCCCGGTGGCTGCATCGGTAATCAGCACGTTGATATAGCCGCCGCGCAGGGCGGCGAGAATTGCGGGCACCTTGTCGAAGCCGCCGGCGACGGCGATGCGTAGCCCGATGGATTTCAGCATGTCGAGGGATATGCCGATGGTGCGCTCGTCGAGCGGCCCTGCCACCGGCAGACCCTTGGCGTCGATGAAACGGCCGGCAAGAACGCCGACGGCATTCTTGGCCAGATAATCCTGCAGGGAGACGGACTCGAAGAAACCGCTGCTGTGAACCGTCGAGTTCGGTCGCAGCGACGCCACGCCGAAGATGGCCTTGTTGGCTTTAGAAAGCGTGGCAAACTGATCCTCGACCAATGGTTCGCGCAACAAGATCTCCCGAACCTCAGGCGCCGAAACGATCGCAGGGGCCGTGATGTTGATCAGCCTGCCGCCTGTCACATCGGCAAAGGCACTGGCACAGAGTTCCGGCGTGTAGGCAAAGAGTGCACGGGTGCCACCGGTTGCCTGGACGATGGTAACATCCTGCAGGTTCGGCACATTGGCCTGCTCCGCGACCGCGAGAACCGTTCGGCCCCAGGCGACGGCAAGCGTGTCGCCGGATTTCAGCAAGCGGGCGATGGCCTGCGCGCCAGCGGTCCCAAGGCGGTCGATCAGTGGCCGCGAACCATCGTCGCTGGGCACCACGAGACAGTCGTGCAGGCCGAAATGGCGCTTGAGTTCCTGTGCGATTGAGAGCGAGCTCAGGCGGGATGGCTCGAGCGAGATATTGACGATGCCGCGGCTGCGGGCATCGGCGAGATAGCTGTTCACGGTCGCCCGCGAAATGCCCATGATCTCGGCGATGTCGCCCTGGGTTTTGCCATCTTCATAATAGAGCCAGCAGGCCCAAACGTAAGGGTCGTCGCCATAGCGCAGCGGCATACTGTCGGTTGCGTCAGGCACGCCCGCCTTGCTTGCACTATTCTTGCCGACCGAAGATGCCTTGCCTGTCATGATGATTCACTGTTTCCCGTTTTCGCCTGAAGATGAAAGCAATGACGCATGTTTGCAAATGCTTCTTCTTGAGGAGGGGCGGCGCGCGACCCCGTGGTGGAGCACGGGGTCGCGCAGCCTTGGGAGAGCCCTGCTATTGCAGTCGTGCGCGAGCGCCGAGGGAAAGTTCCTTCAGGATGATGGCGCAGGAGGTCGCACCAGCGTCGAGAACGCCGAGCGAGCGCTCGCCCAGCCGGCTAGCGCGGCCGATCTTGGCCACAAGATTGAGCGTCGAATCTCGGCCAGTCTCGGCGGCGGCGACCAATGCCTCGAGCGCCTCGGCAAAGGACTTGCCAGCTACGTTCGCAGCATCGAAGGCCTCGATCGCCGGAACCAGCGTGTCCAGAAGCGTCTTGTCGCCGACCTTGGCCGAGCCGATCGACTGGATACCTTCGAGCCCGGCATGCAGTGCCTTGCCATAGGCTGCGCTATCGATCGCATCGATGCCATCGAGCTTTTCGGCAATCTCGGTGAACATGACGCCGTAGAGTGGGCCCATGGAGCCGCCGATCTCGGTCATCAGCACCGTGCCCAGCGTATCGAGTGAATCTGACAGCGACTGGCTCTTGCCCTTCAGGCGTTCCGCGGCCATGCCGAAGCCCTTGGCCATGTTGACGCCATGGTCGCCGTCGCCGATCTTGCCGTCGATCTCGCTGAGATAGGCGCGGTTCTCGACGATGCGGTCAGCCAGCGCCAAGACGATATCGCCCGATGTTGCATTGTTGAATGTCTGCATGCGTGCGTCCCCCCTCAGAGCAGCGTCGTGCACTCGACCTCGACGTCCAGGAGCTCTTTCAGCTCCCCGTCGAGTGCCATCACGGTCAGTGTCGCGCCGACCATTTCGAGCGACGTGAAGTAGTTGCCGATATAGGTCTTGTAGATCTTCAATCCCCGTTCGGAGATCTTCGTCTCGATCGTGTCGTTGAGGATGTAGAGCTCGTTGACTGGTGTCGCGCCGAGGCCTGACACGAGGACGGCCACCTCCGTTCCGGCCGCCAGATTATGATCGTCGAGCACGATCTGGCACATATCCTCGGCTATCTCTGCTGCCGTCTTCAGCGGCTCGACGCGAACGCCGGGTTCGCCGTGATGGCCAATGCCGACTTCCATCGTGCCGGGCTCGATCCGGAAATTCGGGTGACCAACGGCGGGCAGGGTGCAGGGACCGAGACCGATACCGACGGAGCGGCAATTGTCGATCGCCCTTTGCGCGGTCACACGGACTTCCTCAAGGCTTGCACCCTTGGAAGCCTTGGCACCGCCGATCTTCCACATGAAGATTTCGCCGGCTACACCACGGCGCTTCTCGCGCTCCTCCGGTGGCGCCGAGCAGACATCGTCGTTGGCGACGACGGTCGCGACTTCGATGCCGTCCTTGGCGGCAAGCTTCGTTGCCATCTTCACGTTCATGTTGTCGCCGGCATAGTTGCCGTAGAGGCAGATAACACCACGGCCGCCGTTGGCTTCACGTATGGCGTCGTGGAAGCTCTTGGCCGTCGGCGACGAAAAGAGCTCGCCGACTGCGACCGCATCCAGCATGTTCTTGCCGGTATAGCCGATGAAGGCCGGCTCATGGCCGGAGCCACCGCCGGTGACCACGCCGACCTTGCCGGCATGCGGGGCATCCTTGGCGACGACGACGCGCGGATTGTCTGCCAGACGGACGATGTCCGAATGCGCCTTGATGAAGCCTTTTACAGTATCTTCAACGACTTCATCGGGATTGTTGATGAACCGCTGCATGGTCTCTCCTGTCGAAATTGTCGAGCGCTTGCGCTCAAAGAATGGTGTAGCCGCCGTCGATCAGCAGATCGGCGCCGTTGATCATGTCCGCGCCGGACGAGGAGAGGAAAACAGCCGCGGCTGCAATCTCCTGCGGGAAGGCGAAACGGCCCGTCGGGATGCGCTTCTTGGCGGCCTCGCCTTTCTCGCCGGCCCAGGCTTTCTTGCCGAGCTCGGTCAGCACGATGGTGGGCGAGATGGTGTTGACGTTGATGCCGTGTTTGCCCCATTCGGCGGCAAAGGTCTTGGACATGCCGATCACGCCGAACTTGGAGGCGCAGTATGCGACATGCTCTTCAATGGCGACCGTGCCGGCCTGCGAGGCGAGGTTGACGATCTTGCCGCCCTTGCCGGCGGCGATCATCGCGCGACCGACAGCCTGTGTGACCAAGAAGGTGCCCTTGAGATTGATGTTGATCGTCTTGTCCCAATAATCGAGCGCCAGATCCTCGGCGGGAGCAAGGAAGACGACGCCGGCACTGTTGACGGCGATATCGACGCTGCCGAAATGCGATACGACATCGCTGACGGCCTTGTTGACCGAGGCCGGATCGGACACGTCGCAGACGAATGCTTCAGCGCCGCCGCCGATTTCTGATGCCTTTGCCTTCGCCATGTCGACATTGATATCGAGAACCGCGACCTTCGCGCCCTTGGCGGCGAATGCAGCAGCGACCGCGGCACCGATGCCGGAGCCGCCGCCTGTGACAAGCGCCGTCTTGCCTGAAAGCGGGAAGTTTAAATCAATGTCTGGGGATGTCTCGGTCATCTTTTTCAAGCCTCTGTTTTCGGGGTGCGGCGAGGCGATGGTTCGCCCCGCCACATTGGTCTTACTTGCGGGTTTCGAGCAGCTTGTCGACGTTCTCAGCCGTTACCGGGGTCCACGGGACATTGTAGTTCTTGTCCTTGCCATCGTTGAACGGCATGGCCGGATACTGTTCCCAGATCTTGGATTCCGGCTTGTAGTTGCCTTTCTTGGCGGCAAAGATTGCGAGATCGAGGGCGCCCTGGGCCTGCGCGCTGGCGTCCTGCAGGATCGAGGTCATCGTACCGGCCTTGACGGCATGGAGCGCATCGGTGATGCCGTCAATGCCGGCAATGGCGAAGTCCTTGACGTTAAGTTTGGCAGCCTTGATCGCTTCGATCGCGCCGAGCGCCATCTCGTCGTTCTGGCCGATGACGCCGTTGATCTGGCCGGGATGAGACGTCAGCCAGTTTTCCATCAGGGTCTGGGCTTCGGCACGCGACCAGTTGGCGGTCTGATCTTCCAGCACCTTCACATTCGGGCACTCGGCAAGCGCCTTCTTGTTGCCTTCGAGGCGCGAGATCTGAGCGGACTGACCGATCGGGCCTTCGAGGATGACGACGTTGCCCTTGCAGCCGATCTTGTCGAGGACGGTCTTGGCTTCCATGTAGCCGGAGATCGTGTCGTCGGAACCGACGTAGGCGGTCAGCAGGTCGGAATTGACGCGGGTGTTCGAGCCGACGACGGGGATGCCGGCGTCATGGGCGGCCTGTACGGCGGTTGCTGCAGCTTCGATATCGATCGGCACGAAGATGATCGCGTCGAACTTCTGCGTGATCATCGTGTTGACCTGCTCCTGCTGCACGAGCGCATCATAGCGGCCGTCGAAGATGGTCAGATCGACATCGCCATTCTTGACGGCAGGATGTTCCTTCAGCGCCGCCGACCAGATCTGCATGAATTCGGCATTCAGGCCGTAGGGCGCCGCGCCGATTTTCAGCTTCTTGTCCTGGGCGAGGGCAGGTGACGCCAGAATCGCTGTCGCTGCAGCAAGAGCAATCAATAATTTCTTCATTATAAGTCTCCTCCGTTGAAAGTCCGGCCGTCGCCTTGACGCGCCGTTTGGTTTTCCGAGTGCGAACACTGGAATGTTCTTCGGGCTCAGCCGCCCAGGTTTCTCTTTTGGTCGAGCATCACGGCGCCGACGATGAGCGCGCCCTTGAGGACCTGCTGGTAGTAGGACTGGATGCCCATGAGATCGAGGCCGTTGTTCATGACGCCGATGATCAGCGCGCCGATCAGTGTGCCCGTGATGCGGCCGACGCCGCCGGAAAGGCTGCTGCCGCCAATGACGACGGCTGCAATCGCGTCCAACTCGTAGGCGATGCCGGCCTGTGGCAGGGCGGAGCCGGTGCGGGCGGCAAGGATCATGCCTGCCAGACCGGAGAGGCCGCCGGAAATGACGTAAACGAGGAAGCGCAGTTTGCTGACGTTGATACCGGAGGTAACGGCGGCATGCGGATTGCCGCCGACAGCATAGATATAGCGGCCGAAGCGGGTACGGTTCAGGACCCACCAGGCGATGATGAAGACAATGGCAAGCAGGATAACCGGCATTGGGACCGAGAGCACGCTGCCGGTACCGATCCAGCGAAAATCAGGGGTGAGAGCCGGAACCGGCTTGCCGCCGCCATAGATCAGCGTCAGGCCACGGGCGGCAGAGAGCATGCCGAGCGTCGCGACGAAGGCGGGGACGGCAAAGCGCGAGACGATGAGGCCGACCAAGGCACCGCAGGCGACACCGACGAGCAGACCGACGGCGAGCGCCACATAGGGCGGGTAGGGCGCACCGACGATGCCGGCTGTCGCCGAGGTCGTTGCGAAGCTCGCGCTGACGATGCCGGTCAGTGCAACCACGGAGCCGACGGAGAGATCGATACCGCGGGTCAGGATGACAAATGTCATGCCGATCGCCAGCACGCCGTTGATCGAAGTCTGCAGCAGCACGTTGGAAATATTGCCGGCCGTCAGAAAATACTCATTCGAGAATGAGAGGACAGCAGCGAGCAGCAGGAAAGCGAGAAAGATCCCATATTCCTGAATGATCAATCGGCGCCGGTCCGAGCCGAACCAGGAATTGGACGGATTGTTGTCAGTGGCGGACATTGCAAATACCTCTTGTTGCCGGACGCGTTCTTTTGCGCTTCGTGGTCTGCCGCATTCAGGTCGACAGATGCACGAGCGATTGCGCGTCGGCCTCCTCCCTCTTGAGAATTCCGGCGGAGCGCCCCTGGCGCATCACCAGGATGCGGTCCGACATGCCGAGAACCTCGTCTATTTCGGATGAGATCATGATCACCGTGCCGCCTTCGGCGGCGAAATCGCAGATGATGCGATAGATCTCCCGCTTGGCGCCGACATCGACGCCACGCGTCGGCTCATCGAGCAGCAGCACGTTCGGCTTGCGCAGGAACCACTTGCCGAGAACGACCTTCTGCTGATTGCCGCCCGAAAGACCGGAGACGGGCATGCTGTCACGCGCTGCCTTGATGCCGAAGCGCTGGATCATGTCCCGGCTGGCACTGGTCTCGGCCCGGCGATCCATCGAAAAATGCGGGCTCATTTCGGGCAGGCTCGCAAGGCAGATGTTGTTGCGAACGCTATCGATCAGGTTGAGGCCGGTCAGCTTGCGATCTTCGGTGACGAAGGCGATGCCATGCTGCATGGCTTCGGCCGGTTTGCGTACGGTTATGGGCTCACCGGCAAGCTTGATCTGGCCGCTGCTGACGGCATCGACGCCGAAGATGCAGTTGAAGATCTCGGTCCGGCCGGATCCCATCAGGCCATAAATGCCGAAAATCTCCCCCTTGTGAGCGGTAAACGAGATGTCGCTGACTTTGCCTTCCGCTGTGAGGCCGGCGACTTCCAGCCCCGGCGTTGCCGTCGGGACGTTGGTCTTGATGTATTCCTCGCCAAGTTCGCGGCCGACGATCAGGCGGATGAGGCCCGGCCGGTCGATGTTGGCAAGCGCGCCGCTGCCGACATAGGACCCATCCCGAAAGGCCGTGTAGGAATCGGCGATCTGGAAGATTTCGGACAGGCGGTGCGAGACGTAGACAACGCCTTTGCCTTCAGCCTTCAGCCGCTCGATGGTCGCAAACAGCTGCTGCGCTTCCTTCTCGCCGATCGCCGAGGTGGGCTCGTCCATGAAGATCACTTCGGCATCGTGGCTGAGCGCCTTGGCGATCTCGACCAGCTGAACTTGCGCGACCGAGAGGTTCATCATGAATTGCGTGGCGCGGATATTGAACTGCAGCCGGTCGAGGAGCGCTTGCGCATTACGATTCATTGTCTTGAAATTGATGCCGCCAAAGCGCGCCGATGGCTCGCGGCCGAGATAGATGTTCTCCGCAACCGTCATGTGCGGGATGGGGCTGAGCTCCTGCTCGATGATGGCAATGCCAGCGGCCAGCGCTTCGGCAGGGCTTGCGTAGTCCACATCCTTACCGCGGCGGCGAATGGAGCCGGCATCGCGCTTGTGAATGCCCATCAGGATCTTGAGGAACGTCGACTTGCCCGCACCGTTGCCGCCGCACAAGGCGTGGACGGAGCCGGGACGCAGCTGAAAGCGCCCATCGCGCAATGCAGCGACGCCGCCAAAGGACTTCTTTAGCCCCTCTACTTCAAGCAGGAATTCCACTTTCCTCTCCCCATTCCGGATGCAGTAGCGAGTCACGACGTCACCGTCGGAGGTTGCTTGCCATCGTTTGACAATATTCGAAATGCTTTCGACAAATGTCAATATGGTTATGCGGAAATCATGCGATTGCGGATACGGTAGTTACCATCACGAGGAGAATTCACTTGAGGATGGCTCGGTACGTATTTGTAATAAAATGGATTATTTAGTGCGGATGCGGCAAATGGGTCGGCTTGATAAAATGCCGTTTTGACGGGATGCGGTGTAGGCGGCATCGATGGACTGCAGCGATTGCACAGAAAAAAATTCGTTGTGGACGGGGAGAATCCGCTTAATCCTAGGATACAGAGCGGTTTCACGTAGTGCCTCTGGCAGCGGAGCAGGCAGAGATGCATCCATCGAAAATCACCATTCTCTCCTGCAGCATGGATCCGGAAAGCCGGAGCCGCCGCATGGGCCGTGAGGCAGAAAATCTATTGCGGGAGAGAGGGGCTGAGGTTGAGTTTATCGATCTTCAGGATCTCGAGCTGCCTGTATTCGACAACTTGAACTGCTATCAGCATCCTTCCTACGACAGGCTGTATCGTGCAATTCGCGATGCGGATGGTGTGCTGCTTGCTGTGCCCATTTACAATTGGTCGGTCGGCAGCGCTGCCAAGAGCCTGATCGAGCTTACCGGTGCGACGGGCGAGGGCGGACGAAAATCGGCCTGGTTCGACCAGATCGTCACCTTCGTCTGTTCCGGTGGGCTCCCGCATAGCTATATGGCATATGGCAGTCTCGCCATGTCGCTGATGCTTGATTTCAAATGCGTGATCAATCCCTATGTCGTCTATGCCACGGAGAGGGATTGGATCGATGGCGCCACCCTTTCCGATGCGCTTGCGGCGCGGCTGAAGAAAACGATCGAGGTCAAGCTGGAGTTGTCATCGGGCTTGAGAGCCAGAGCATATACCTCCGACTGGGAAATCTAGTTGCCTTGCCTGCCCCGATTGCATTCGATGCGTCCCATGTTAAGACTATTCGTATTATGACCTAACGCTGATTATATGAAGCGGCTGCGGATGAGCAGCCGGAATCGGGGATCGGGAATGACGACAAATGCCCGGGCAAGGCAAAGGCTGGCCCAAAGGGTCATCGATGAATTGCGCACGCAGATCGAGTCCGGCAAGCTTCAGGCAGGCGACCAGCTTCCGACGGAACCGCAGCTGGAAGCGGCCTTCGATGTCAGCCGTACCGTGGTGCGTGAGGCGATTGCCGATCTTCGTGCCGCAGGCCTCGTCAAGCCCGTTCAGGGCAAGGGGGTATTCGTTTCCGAAACGCCGGCGCGATCCAGCCTGCTACTGACGCCTGTCGAGGTCAAAAGCATCCCCGAGACGCTGGAATTGCTGGAATTCCGCATGGCTGCAGAAGGCGAGGCGGCGGCAATCGCCGCCTATCGCAGAACGGCTGAACAGGAGGCAGCAATTGCAGCCGCCAACCGCAAGATGGCACTGCTGATGGAGCAGGGGCTATCGACCGTCGAAGCGGATTATGAATTCCACATGGCGATAGCGGCTGCTACGAACAACCGCTTCTATGTCGATGTGCTCCGGCATTTCGGCGCCCGAACCATTCCGCGCGGACAGTTTCCGACATTGCCTGAAGCGAATGATCGCGCCTATTTGGAGAAGGTCCATGCCGAGCATGCGGAAATCCTGACGGCGATTGCCGATCAAGACCCGGAGCGAGCGCGTCAGGCGATGCGAGCACACATGCTGGCGAGCCAGCGGCGCTATCGCCTTTTGGCCGAACTGCAGGCGCAATAATGCTCGACGCATTGCCATGGTCATATTATGTCATATGATATTAAGCGATCATCGGCGGTTACGCTCGATGCTCGGGCGAGGTGATTAGTGGTTCAGACGTCTTCCAGTGTGTCTCGCGCATTCGTCTATGTCTCGGCGGCAGTTGCCGGAACGATCGATGCATACAGGATGGATGGGGCGACGGGCACGCTTACCCCAATATCCGGCATTGATGTTGGGCCGATGGTCATGCCGATGGCCGTCAGTCCGGACCGGCGGCATCTCTATGCCGTCATTCGCGAGCAGCCTTACCGGGTACTGACGCTGACGATTGACCCCGAAAGCGGCAGGCTAAGGCAGGAGGCCGTCGCCGCTCTGCCCGACAGCATGGCCTACATCTCCCTCGATCCGACAGGTGGGCTTCTATTCGCTGCTTCCTATGGCGGCAGCAAAATCGCCGTGCTGCTGATTGACAAGAACGGGCTGGTCACCGCGCAGGCACAGCAAGTAATCGCAACCGGGCGCAATGCCCATTCGATCGTCAGTGACCGGACAGGCAAATATGTCTTTGTCACCAATCTCGGCTCAGATGCCGTGCAGCAATTCACTCTCGACGCCGAGACCGGGATACTGAAGCCGAACGATCCGATGCAGGTTGAGACTGGCGCCGGCTTCGGTCCGCGGCACATCGCCATCTCCCCCGATAACAAGGCGGTATACGTCCTGACCGAACTGACCGGCCATGTCATCCACTATGCGCTCGATACCAATACGGGCACCTTGAGCGAGATCGAAAATGTTGCTTCCGTTCCTGAGATTGCCGGACTGTCCCCGGGCATCGCGCCGCCTGGTCCGGCGATATCCGGTGCGCCTGTACCGGCCGTGGCTTCCGCCGACAGCGGCAAGCCGAAGGTCTGGGCCGCAGATATCGGCATCACCCCGAACGGCAAATTTCTTTATACAACGGAGAGAACCACCAGCCGGATCGCACTCTTCCGCGTCGACGCAGGCAATGGAAGACTGACCTACATCACAAACTATCCGACCGAGCAGCAGCCGCGCGGTATCCGCATCGATCCATCGGGCCGGTTTCTTGTCGCATCCGGCGAGAAGTCCGACAGGCTGTCGGTCTATGCCATCGACCAGGCCGATGGCGGTCTCGGCCTGGTGGGGCGATATCCGGTCAATGCCGGTGCGAACTGGATAGAGATCGTGACATTTCCTTGAGACGCGTCCGCATGCGGCAAGCATCAAGCCCTTCTCGAGCGAATATCTACACTGCTTTCGCAGCGGTTCCGGCAATCAGGCTTTCGATTTCGGAGGAGGGAAGGGGCCGGGCGAACAGATAGCCCTGAAGCAATTCGCATCCGGCGCCTTCCAGAAAACGGGCCTGCTCCTCGGTCTCGACGCCTTCCGCTACGACTTCCAGATCAAGTGTTCTGCCAAGCGATACGATGGCGGAGGTAATGGCCATATCGCCGGGCTTTTCCGGAATATCGGCGATGAACGATCTATCGATCTTCAACCGGGAAAGTGGAAAGCGCCTGAGGGTGCTCAGGCTTGAATATCCTGTGCCGAAATCGTCCATCGCGAGGCTGACTCCCAGCTTCTTTAGTTCTTGCATCCGCTCGATGGCTCCTTCGATGTCACGCATGATCAAGCTTTCCGTCAGTTCGAGCTCGAGCCATTGCGGATCGAGATGAGCGGATTGCAATGCCGATGCAACCTGGTTCGTCAGCGAACTTTCCAGGAACTGCCGAGCTGACACGTTGACGCCCATACGCAATGCGGGCAGGCCGCGATCCTGCCACAGCCGCGCTTGCTGACAGGCTCTGCGCAGAACGATTTCGCCGAGCGCGACGATAAGTCCTGTCTCCTCGGCGAGCGGAATGAAGGCGCCTGGAAGCAGCAAGCCTTCGGCAGGATGCTGCCAGCGGACGAGGGCCTCGACGCCAATGATCTTGCCGCTGCGTACTTCCTTTTGCGGCTGATAATGGAGCACGAATTCGTCCCGCTCCACGGCACGCCGTAATTCTTCGATACGGGTCAGCTTGTTGCGGGCGTCCTCTGCCATGGCCGGCGTGAACAGTCGAATGGCGTTGCGCCCCGCTTCCTTGGCACGATAGAGCGCCATATCGGCATTCGCGAAGAGTTCCGAAGCCGTCTTGCCATGCTCCATGGCGCAAGCCACACCGATGCTGCAGCCTACCCGGATCTCGACGCCTTGTACGATCATTGGCTTCGAAATGTCTGCCAGGACCGCCGCGAGCCTCTCGCATATCGGTTCAGAGTTCTCTTCGAGAACGATGATGAATTCATCGCCACCAATCCGGGAAACGATGCCGCGAGCGCCGACATGGGTCGATATGCGCTGCGCAACCACCGTCAGCAATTCGTCGCCGGCGGCGTGGCCAAGGGTGTCGTTCACCAGCTTGAAATTGTCCAGGTCGACAAAGGCAACGGCCAGAGACTTTCTTTTTCGTGACGCCGTTTCCAGCAGGGCGCTGAGCTTGCGGTCGAGCAACATGCGGTTGGGCAGGCCGGTGAGCGCATCATGTTCGGCCAGATAGGCGATGTGAGCGATGTCCCGATGGCGATCGATGGCTATTCCAACGGTCTGCGCTATGCCGGCGAAGAATTCCATAAGTCCAGCCTCGTCGCCATCGGTTTGCACCGTCACCAGGGCTCCATGCCGGCCACCATCCCGAGAGAAAATAGGAAACTCCAGGGTGTCGCCGGCAAGAGGCTTGGTCTGCTCGCCGTCGAGAACGAAACGGACCTGTCTGCCATTCAGCAAGCCCTCAAGAAGGGTCTGGGCGTCCTCGAGAAACACATCAAGATCAACGCCGCGCGCCACATCCTGCAGAAGTTTCGTCTGAGCGCTCATCAATTTTTCTGCCCGTTTTCGGGCGGAAATATCGCGGGATGCTCCGACGACGCCGATGATATTGCCGTTTCTATCGCGCAACGGCACCCGCGACATCATGAGCCAGCCTTCGCCCTTGAGGCGCCGCTCTTCGACGCCGAGATCGGCCTTGCCGCTCTCCATCACCTGCTGTTCGACTTCTTCGATCTTGTGGGCATCGGCCATCGGGTGAATTTCGGCGTCGGTAAGGCCGATCAGTTCGTCGACATGCGTAAAGCCATTGTTGAGGACGATCGCCATGTTGGCAAAAAGGAAGCGGCCGTTCCTGTCCTTGGCATAGATATAGTCCGGCACGTAGTTGATCATCGCCTCGAGCCATTCGTAACGCTCGGCAAGAGACAGATATCGAGCCTGAAGCAATTCAAACGGCTCGCGGACCTGCTCATCCTCAACATCTTGATCTCGGTGCGTAGGCTCTGACGATCCATCGGGCGGCTGCATCATGTATGTCTCTCACCCGGCAAGCGGACTATATCGGCAGGTAATTCTGCAAGAATAAAAGCATATAGGCATATCGACCGTCCTCGCTGGCGAGTTTGGTTCACCTGTTCACGTAAACGTTATCATATAACCGAATTTATAAACATCCGCTCAAGTTTTACAGGAGAGCGCGCCCCAATGAGTGCGCAGATGCTGGATGTTCCGGGATGATCCGTCGGCGATGAATGTCATTGCGGGTATGGGGCAAAACCGGCTAAAGCGCAGGTGGTGGAAACGCAGGATTCGCAAGGATAAAATAGTATGCGCGTGGGCAAGGCCGTAACAAGCGGCAATCTTGTGCTTGCCGGCATGCTGATGATGCTTCTCGGCGACTTCCTGTTTTCGCTGAACGATGCCATGGGTAAGTGGCTGGTTGCGAGCTTCTCCGTCGGCCAGATTCTGGTGATCCGCTCGTTCGGTTCGTTCATTATTCTGGCGCCGATGATCGCGCGGCAGGGCAGCGACGCACTTTTTCGCCTCGAACGGCCGCCGCTGCAGCTTCTGCGTGTCGGCATGACAACGCTCGATGTTGCTCTCTTTTACGCCGCTGTCGCCTATCTGCCGCTGGCCGATGTCATGACCTTCTATATGGCTGGCCCCATTTATGTGGCGGCGATCTCGCATTTCTTTCTCAATGAAAAGATCGGCTGGCGGCGCTGGCTGGCGGTTTTCGTCGGCTTTATCGGCGTGTTGATCGCTCTGCGACCTTCTGCGGCAATGTTTTCCTGGCCATCGCTTTTCGGCCTTGGCGGCAGCCTCGCATTCGCTTTGACGCTCGTGCTCGGGCGACGGCTGCGGCAGACGCGGGATGCGACCCTCGTCGCATGGCAGACGGTCGGTGCGCTCATTGCCGGACTGGTGCTCAGCATTGGCGACTGGCGTCCCGCATCCGCGCTCGATTTCGGCGCCATGCTTGCCCTCGGCATCGTCGCCGGCAGCGCCCATATGCTGATAACCCGATCCCTGAAGCTTGCTCCAGCTTCGCTGCTTGCTCCGCTCCAATACAGCCTGCTGGTCTGGGCAATCGTGCTGGGCTTCGTTTTCTTCGGCGATATTCCCGACACCCAAATTGTCATCGGTTCTGCGATTATCGTCGTTGCCGGGCTCTTCATCTTCCATCGGAAGAACCTGGTGGATACGGTCCCCAAAGACGACGTTGCTCGGGATGGACATTGAGGCAGTATAGCGGCCGCCGCGACGTGCGGACTGGCGGACTCCTTGATCTGAACCTTGCGCTCGACGAGGGGGGAAGGCGGCGGCGATCAGTGTCGCACTTGGGAATGGAATGTACCCGCCACATCCGGG
>NZ_BLAJ01000020.1 GCF_009176305.1 Martinezella dioscoreae
ATAGGAACCTGGCTGGCCTCTCGCTTCGCTCCATCCTCGCCTAGGTACGAACGGCGCGACATCGACATCGCCGGACAGCTCGTCGCCGCCATCGCGCTCGCGTGCTTCACGGGCGCACTTACTCACGCCGGAGATCTTGGATGGAGCAATCTGTGGGTCGGCGGAGCTCTGCTTGCGGGTATCCTTCTCTTTATCGTCTTTCTGTGCATCGAAAGGGTGACGAAACATCCCATGACGCCGCTGACCTTATTTCGAAGCCGGGCCTTCTCCACGGCGATATGGGTCGGCGCTGTTGTCAACTTCGCCTTCTACGGATTGGTCTTCGTCTTCAGCCTGTTCTTTCAAATCGTGCAAGGCAGGTCTGCCTTCGAGACGGGACTTGCCTTCGCGCCGATGACGGCCATCATTATGGTGGTCAACATCGTGGCCGGTCGATTGATCGGAGCTAGAGGCTCCCGTCTGATCATGCTTGCAGGCCTTCGCAAGCAGGGGATACGCCGCAATGCTGTCGATCCACGCGGCTACACCGTTTTCGACAATCATCCCTGTCTTTCTCATCGCCGGAGGGGGCATTCCTCTGATCGTTCCCTCGGTCATGACGACGGCGATCTCGGAATCCGAGACCGGACGCGCCGGTATCGGAGCGGGCGTCCTCAATTCCGCCCGTCAGATCGGCGGTGCTATCGGTGTTGCGCTCTTCGGCTCAATTATCGGGGCGGTCGGCTCGACCGCCTTCGTCGAGGGCATGCATATTTCGATCGGGCTGGCCGTCGCAACCTTTCTCGCTTCGGCTGCGGCCGTATTTGTGTTCATACGATCATGAGCAGCGACATCTCGGAGGATTTCCGGGATGAAAAGCCTTTACTGCGCGAGTCTCAGCAATACTGCCAGAGAGCCGGCTGCTAGCAAAGGCGGTGATAGTCACCATACCATTGTAGCCGCCGCTTCGGGCAGCTGCAATGTCGGCCGATTCCTTGCCTTTAGCGGGTGCTTTCTCTTGATGGATGTTCCGTATCTACCCCTTTGAGGAGCAAGGTCAGCCGGGTGGCGGCGCCGCGCAGGTGGTTCTCTGCGGCAAGCCGCGCGCCCTGCGCATCGGCATTGGCAATTGCATTGTAGATGGCGATGTGTTCGCCTTGCACCTGCTCGAGCAAGGAGTTGCGCAGGGTGCTGGCACGGGCTTTGCGGATGAAATTTCGGACATGGGTTTCGAGGAAGTCCGACATCTCCCGAAAGTACGGATTGCCGCATGCATCGACGATCTCCCGGTGAAACGCCAGATCCTCCTCAATGCCGGCTGCACCGTTGTCGAATGCCATCTGGATGGCGTTCAGCCGACGCTCGATCTCTCGAAGCTGCTTTTCGGTACGCCGCTCTGCTGCCAGCGCCGTTGCAGCGGATTCAACCGCCATCAGCAACTCGATAACATTCTGGACATCCAGCGAATCCGTCAGATCGACGCCTGCCAACCGGAACGCAACCTCCTTCGTCTCGATGACAAAGGCTCCGAGCCCTTGACGCGTTGCGACCAGACCATCGCGCTTGAGCGTGCCGATCGCCTCACGCACAATGGGCCGGCTCACGCCGTATTTCTCCGAAAGAACACGCTCCGTCGGAAGCTTGTCGCCCTTTGCGTAAGTTCCGGACGTAATGTCGGCACGGATACGGCCGGCTACCGAATCCACAAGCGAAGGGCCGCGTGTTACCCTGTGATCTAGTACCATGCGCACCTCCGAGCGTTTTCCCCGACTCTGCCATCCGGAGTGGTTTTAACAGGCTTTGCCTCCTGCCACTGCCCTACTGCATCTTTTTCCGCAAGAATAGCAGAAAGTACTTGTCAGGCAACCAGGTTATATGGTTCTCTATCCACCAGAGGAGGGTGGCTGAGCAGCCGCCGCGACGGTTATCCGGTCGAGCGAAGCAGGAAAGGAGCGTCATTCAGGCAAGACGCTTCCGGCAACGCGCGCCCTGCCGGGATTCAGTTTGTCCAGGGAGAACGCGTTGGGCTTCTCGCGTGAACTAAGCAAAAAGGGAGGAATGCATGAGCTTTTTTGACGACATGACACGGCTGCGCGGGCTGGCGCAGGAAGCCACCGAATATGCGGAATTCAGCCGTCGTACCCTTCTGAAGGGAGCCGTCGGCGCAATTGGGAGCGCCGCGCTCGCCGGTACCGCTACGCTGGCAAGTGCCGACGAAATCACGCCGCCGGCACCTGGCAAGAAGGTGCGCATCGGCGTGCCTCTGACTTATGGACCGTTCAACCAGCCCTGGCGTCGCGGCTGCTGGCAAATCGTCAAGGCAGTGCTCGATGCCGGTGGCGAGGTCGTCACAGTTCGTGGCGAGCCGACCAAGGCAAGCGAGCAGGCCGCTTCCCGTGCATTGCTGGATCGCGGCATCGACGCTCTCGTCGTGGGTATTTACTCCCAAGAATCCGAGACGGCCTACATCGCCGACGAGGCACATAAGCGCGGCATCAAGACCGTCGGCTTTACGATCCCGGTGAAGGATTCCCCCGCCGTCATGGACGACGTGTGGGGCACCGCCACCACGCTCGGATATTTCGTGCAGAACTACTGCAAGCGTCAGGGCACCTTCGCCCAGACCGCCGAGCAGCGTGGCTACTTCACGCCGTTCGACATGGAAGTCGATATGTTCGAGCTGATGTGCCGCTACGAGCCGCGCATGAAGGTTCTTCCCTTCATCGACGGGGGACAGGGCACGACGGACGAAATTTCCGTTGGTCGCAAAAATATGCTTTCCCTGCTGCAGGCCAATCCCCAGCCGGGCTCCTTGGCGGGTTTCATATCGTGGTGGTGGCCATTCACTCTTGGTGCCGGCCAGGCGCTAAAGCAGATGAATCGCGATGACGTTCCTCTGTTCAACCACTACCTCTCGACTCAGTTCCTCGAAGCCTGGGCCGCCAAGCAGGTCCCAGTCGTCTTCAGTTGCGATTCTCCGTTCCCCGAAATCGGTCGCAAGACCGGTGAACTGGCCGTTAAGCTGGCGCGTGGCGAGGATGTGCCAAATATCGTCTACCGCATTCCGGTCATTTCCAAGACACCTGATCAGGCGACTGAGGCCCTTGCCGAACTCAAAAGCTGGGATGAACAAGCGATCGCGCTGCTCAAGCAGTTTGGTGGCTAATGGCTGATGTAGCACGTGGCAAGCAACATTTCGAGTTCGCCACATCGGCACCCGGATGCACCAAACACAAGGCGGCCAATTCGGCACTTGGCCAAATGAGCCTTCCAATGATCAAGAACGACTGGAATAGAACAGTGACGAAAGCTGAGCTGGATGATACCGCCAATAAGACGAAGCGCGAAAAAATCGTTCGGAAAACACAGGTTGCGGGGCGAATGGAATCGTTGGCAATGCGGTTCCTCCGACGGTGGGGCACGATCGTCGTGCTGCTTGCAGCCGGAGCAGGTTTTTCGCTGGCGTCGCCTTACTTCGCGACATTTTCAAACCTGAATAATATTCTTTTTTCAATGATTGTTAGCGCGCTCGTGTCACTGGGACTGACATGGGTCGTTGTGGCAGGAAGTTTTGACCTTTCGATTGGATTGACCGTCACAACGTCATCGATCGTTGTCGCTTTTCTAATCCCGGTCCTTGGGCCTTGGGTGGCGATTGGCGTTGCGCTTCTCGCGGCCTGCTTGATAGGGGCGGTCAATGGTCTTCTCGTGACCTATGGGAGACTGTCAGGTATCGTCGTGACGCTTGGTGTCATGTTTGTGCTGTCGGGCATCAACATATTCATCACCGGTGGCTATCAGGTGCCTGTCGGCTATGACGAATCAGCTTTCCTCTATCTTGGGCAGGGCAAGCTTGGAATGGTTGGCGTCCCTGTCCTCATTCTGCTTGCCGTCTTCCTTGTCGCTTTGATCGCCGGGTCACGTACACGTATCGGCCACTACATTGCAGCGGTCGGCGATAATCCCGTGGCAGCGTTCTATTCCGGCATCAATGTGTATCGGTGGGTCATCCTTGCTTTTATTCTCTCCGCTCTCATGGCCGGGATTGCCGGGGTCCTCGTGACGTCGATTTCTTCATCTGCGCAGCCCGTGGGTGGGGAGGGATACCTGCTGGAGGCGTTTGCTGCCGTCTTCCTCGGTGCAACGGTCTTGGGTAAAGGAAAGCCGCACTTGCTCGGGACGCTCATCGGGGTCTTCTTCCTCTACATGGTGGACTCCGGCATGAACATGGTCGGGTTCCCGTTTGCCGCCCGTCACATTTTCCAAGGTTCGGTTCTCATCATCGCGGTCGGTGCCAACGCGCTTCTCAATCGCGAAGAAGTCCATCTGAAGTTTATCTGAGGGCAAGATCATGACCAGGACGGCGCTCGTCGAACTGAAAAATATCGAGAAGGATTTCGCCGGTACCAAAGCCCTCAAAGGCGTGAGCCTCGACTTTCTCGCTGGGGAAGTGCACGGGTTGCTTGGCGAAAACGGCGCAGGTAAATCGACGCTGATTAAGATTCTCACCGGCGTCTATTCGCCAACCGCCGGTGAAATTCTCCTCGACGGCGTTCCTGTGCGGGTTTCCAGTCCACCGGAAGCACATCGCCTAGGTCTTGGCGCCGTCTATCAGGATGCCGAGCTTGTGCTCAGCTTCACCGTTGGGCAGAATATTCTTCTCGGTAACGAGCCGGGCCGGATTGGCATCAGCGGGCGAGAAATCCATGATGAGGCAGCGCGGATTCTCACTTTGATGGGCATCGATCTTGATGTGCGCCGTCTTGCCGGGACGCTGTCAGCAGCGGAGATGCAACTCGTCACGCTCGCGACCCTCTTTCATCGGCGCTACAAGCTCATCGTGCTGGACGAGCCGACGGCGCGCCTCTCTGCCGCAGAATCGGAAGTTCTCTTCCGCATCATCGAACGCTTCAAGATGGAGGGTGTTGCCATTGTCTATATTTCTCATCGCCTCAAGGAGGTGCAGGAAATTTGTGACCGCGCCACCATCTTGCGGGGCGGAGCCGTCTCCGGCACACTGAACCGAGGGGAGGTGACGGAAGACCGTGTCACCGAACTGATGGTGAATCGCAACCGCGCCGAACTTTCCATCTACAATTATGGCCGCCAAGTTCGCCCTGAGATCCTACTGAAGGTTAAAGATCTAGCGACCACCAAGCTGTCGCCGCTGTCCTTTACGGTCCAGGCGGGTGAGGTTCTTGGCATTACCGGGCCGGTGGGCGGCGGCATGGAAGATGTCGCACGCGCACTTGGGGGCGTTATCCGCCATACAGGCAAAGCCAGCCTGCGTGGACAGGCTATCAACGTCAAAACGCCGATGGCTGCACGTCGTTCAGGTGTGGCCCTCGTTCCAGAAGACCGGCGCAAGCAAGCTCTCTTTCCATCGCTTTCGGCGGCTGAAAACATCTGCCTTCCAGTCATGAGCAGACTAGAGCGGTTTTTGGCCATCAGTCCACGCGTGATGAAAACATATACCGATAGCGTCATGGAGCAGCTCGCTGTGCGCCCGCGTGATTCCGCCATCCAAGTTCGCTTCTTTTCCGGAGGAAACCAGCAGAAGCTGGTCATCGGCAAATGGATGAGTGCTGGCGCATCGCTTTACATTATCGTTGAACCGACGAACGGCGTCGACGTGGGGGCGATCAAGGAAATCTACGAAATCATTCTTCAACTTGCACAGGATGGAGCTGCGGTATTGCTGGTCTCATCTTCGTTGCGAGAGACGTTGACTCTGGCTGACCGCGTGATGGTGATCCACGACGGCAATTGCGTTGCGGAGGCACCGAAGACCAGCTGGACCTACGATGAGTTACTGGCGGTAACGTTGAGTGGCAAATTGAAAGCGCCCGCTAAGCGACTGCATTTTTCCATCAGAGGAGGAGAGACGACATGAGCACTGATGTAAGGCTCTATATGTTCCAGACAGGACAAATCCGGCAAAAGGAAGTCGATATCAAGCTCGGTTATAGTCAGCAGCCGTTCTTCACGCCGATACCGTGGTATCTGATCGTTCATCCCAAGGGCAATATCGTCATCGATGGCGGCACGGCCGTCGAGGCGGCAGTCGATCCGGAAGGTTGGTGGGGCGATACGACCAAGAAGTACTATCCGATCATGGATCAGTCGGAAGGCTGCGTGAACCAGCTTGCTATCATTGGCATGAAGCCTGATGACATCAAGTTCGTGCTTCACTCTCACCTTCATCTCGATCACTCGGGCGCCTGTGGCAACTTCCCCAAGGCTCGCCATCTGGTGCAGCGCCGCGAGATCGACTGGGCTTTCTCCGCCGACTGGTTCATGCAGGGCGGCTACATCAAGAAGGACCTGACCAAGGACGGCATCACTTGGGACGTTATGGAAGACGAGGACCAGTACGACGTCTTCGGCGACGGCAGCGTGCAAACATTCCTGTCGCCCGGTCATACGCCCGGCCACCAGTCCATCATGGTCCGCTTACCTAACAGTGGTCCAATCTTGTTGGCGATTGACGCGGCCTACACGATGGATCACTGGAACGAGAAATGCCTGCCCGGCGCTCTGACCTCGGCGCGTGAAGCCGCCGCGTCCGTGCGCAGGCTGCGCCGCATCGTTGAGAAGGAAAACGCGGTCGTCGTCCCCGGCCACGACATGGAAACATGGCAGACCTTCAAGAAGGCGCCCGTGGAATACTACGACTGATCTGCACAAGAAGATACCGTCGGCGGAGATCCCCCGACGGTAGGCGTGGCCGCCGTGCACTGGCGTATTGCCACGCCACCCTCATACTCGACCTGAAAATAACCCACGATGGCCGTCGCAAGGCTTCCGTCTCGGAGCTCCTGTTTTCAAATGCATGATATGATCCTCAATGAGATACAGCAGCGGTGGAACGACGCCGCGGCGATCTGGGATAGCAAGGCGCTTGCTCGGATCTACACGAGCGACGCCGTTTTTTTCGGCCTGCTCCCGAGGCTCTATGTCGGCCGCGCGGAGGTCGAGGAGTATTTCGGCAGCTACGAAGGTAGCCTCCGGGGTGTTACGCTGTCCCTAGTGGATCAGAATATCCGTTCTCTGGGTAAGGGCGTGTTCATAGCGCAGGGTTTCGGCAACATCGTGAATCACCATCTGGACGGTACAATCTTGCGCAACAGGGTGCGCTCATCTTTCGTCGTGGTGGAGACGGAAGACGAATGGCTAATAGCGCTTCATCATTTTTCAAATCTTTAGACTCAAGCGACATGTGGCCAAAGCGTTTTGATCCGTCAAGTCGTAGGCACTCCGAATCGGAAATGTCCAAGATGGCATTTGCGGGGGGCCGGCGTCATCATGTATGTCTGCGCCCCCCGCAACTTGATGGAAACGGCGGAAGCATTGCCACGAGCGCTTTAAGAGCGAGCGCCACAGTTGGTGTTTTTGAAAACTGCAGAAGATTCTGGCACGACGGTGTCAGATGATGCTGCCTGCCATACTAGCTCATTGAAATGGAACAAAGTAGTTGAAGGGACCGCAGGTTCAGACCCTTTCAAGAGCCAAGTGCATTGCGGCGATCAGCGCTGATCTTCCTGTATAGCGTAGGTCGCAAATTCATTGGGCTCGTTCCGGTCTGTCGCCGGAACATAGTGATGAACGCGGAAGAACTGTTATATCCTAGGATCTTTGCGACAGATTGCACTGATCTGCCGTCTTCGATCAGCGACAGCGAAGCAATCAGCTTCAGCCTTTGTCGCCATTCGTTGAACGATATGCCGAGATGTCCGCTGAATCGGCGTGATAGGGTTTTTTCCGTGGTTTGAAGAGATCGTGCCCATTCTGATAGGGAGCGGCGGTCGCTCGGATCCGCCTGCAGCGCGTCGATCAGCGGCTGCAGCAGATCGTCGCCCGAGACGGGCAGGAAGCTCTCGCGCCTTGGCGCGTTCAGCAACTGATCGATCAGGACGAATGCAAGCCGCCGATCCGCATCCGTCTCCGGCACCGTTATCCCACGTATGGCAAAATCAGCAAGGATCGCCTTGATGAGTGGGCTGAGCTCGAGCGTGCAGGCTGTTTCGGGCATGCCGACGCAGAGATCGCGGTCGATATAAATCGAGACGAATTTAACGTTTTCACGGTTATGGCAGGCGTGTAACGCGTTAGCGGGTATCCATGTTGCGTAATGAGGCGGACAGAGAAAACGCCTTCCCTCAACCCGCGCTTCCATTACGCCGCTGACAGCATAACCGACCTTGCACCAGGGTTGCCTTTTCTCCTCAAAGACGGCACCGGCCCCATAGCTTTCCGTGCGGAATGACAGAGGCGCCGGATCTTTGCCGACAGGAATGACAGTCTTCATCCTTCGTCCTATCGTCGTAACTCAATGTCCTTTTATCGCTATATATCGCAAGAAAGACTTTTGCTAGGCAGGAGCCGATACGAACAAGGAGGCTCGAAATGCCTATCAAATATCTGCTCTTCTCGTTGCTGGCAGTCCTCATCTGGGTGGGGAATACCATCGTCAGCAAGCTGGCCGCAGGCACCATTGCGCCCGGCACTATTGCGTTCGAGCGCTGGTTCATCGCATTCGTCATCTTGACGCCGCTGGTCGGACGGGATGCCTGGCGCCAGAGTCGGACAATCGCGTCCCACTTGCCCAAGCTCATCCTGCTCGGCCTGCTGGGCATGGCTGCATGCCAGGGCCTCGGATATTACGCCGCCGGATTCACCACGGCCACCAACATGGCGATCATGCTCTCGCTCGTGCCGCTGCTGACGTTGATCCTCGGCGCAGTTTTCTTCCATGAGAGGCCCTCCAGCCTTGCGGTGATCGGTGGCGTTGTTTCCTTGTCCGGCATCTTTGTCGTTCTCAGCCACGGCGATCCATCGAGGCTTCTGTCGGAGGGAGTGGGGCGCGGCGATGCGATGATGCTGGTCGC
The DNA here is from genome assembly GCF_009176305.1 of Martinezella dioscoreae. Classification (GTDB taxonomy): domain Bacteria; phylum Pseudomonadota; class Alphaproteobacteria; order Rhizobiales; family Rhizobiaceae; genus Rhizobium; species Rhizobium dioscoreae. The sequence continues at coordinate 8,868 of NZ_BLAJ01000020.1, forward strand.
GGTTCTGGCTTATGCCGCTTACGGCATTCTTCTGAGACGCTGGGCCATTCCGCTTGCCACCTGGACGTCGATTTATGTGCAGATCGGTGCCGCGGTCGTGCTGCTCGTCCCAAGCTATCTGCTGTCGGCCCCATCCGGTTTGAACCTGTCAAATACGGCCATGGTGCTTTACGCGGCAATCCCCGGTTCAATCCTTGCGCCATTCGTTTGGATGTCGGCGGTAAAGCATCTCGGCGCGGCCCGCACGGCGATCTTCATGAACCTGATCCCGATACTTACCGCCATCGTTGCGGCCATCTTTCTCGGCGAGACCTTGTATGTCTACCATCTTATTGGTGGCGGCATGACGGTGGCGGGTATCATCCTCGTGCAGCGGAAATCTGTCCGCGAACGGTCAGACCAGAGGACAGTGGCGACGAGAGCTCAATAAGTAGCAGGCCGAAGACCGTGGCTATAAGACGCCGGGCTGCCCGCTCCACCTCCACTATGGTGGTCCCTTGCCTCGTGGTTTCATTTGGCGGGCTCCTGCCGCCGTAGACGATACCTCCAGCCAGCAAAGATATTCCGCGGCTTGCTTGTACACGGACAGAACGACACGACGATACCGCAATGGCTTCGACACCCACTGCAGCCTAGCTCGGCGGCACGCGTTTCAAAGTCGAACTCGAGGTCGAACCGGGCGTCGGTCGCACCATTTCGTAGACAGGCGCGGCTAACTCAATCGCAAGCGGCGACCGATCGGCCTATTTTCGAGCAGTCTTGAATCATCTCCGGGCTGCTCATCATGCGGTCGCGCTCACGAGATGGTTCGATACCGTCGAGATGAACGCACGAAGACGCTGAAGACGTCGTAGGTCCCGGTGATATCCCATCCAGATGTCTCGCGCCGGCGGCGGCATCGGCAGTTCCAGTCTGCGGATACCCGCGATTTGATCGCCGACCACGCGGGGCAGGACGGCGATCCCGACGCCTTGCCGACACATGCGGCCCTGGACGTTACGGTTGTTCGATCGCAGGACCGGTCTCGCGTTGGGGAAGCTCTCGGTGAGCCAAGCGATATCGGGAAACTGCCCTGTCGACGTATCGTGGGTGATCAGCCGGAAGCCAGCCCCATCGCCATATTTAGGATCAGGTGATTCCTCGGCGATGTAGACGCCGTATTCAAGCCTGAAGAGGCGCCGCTGAACGACATCGGCGGTGTTGAACGGGACGATACGAAAAGCGACGTCGGCCTCGCGCTGGGCGAGGTTGAACAGGCGCGTGCCGGTCAGGATCTCGACATCGACATTGGGATAGGCGTTCGAGAAATCCGCCAGTATGGGAGGCAGCACGTAGGCCCCGAACCAGTCGGCTGATGAAACGCGCAGACTGCCTTTGAGATTCTGCTCCTGCCCCGCAAGCCGGCGTTCCATGGCCAGCGCGCCTTCTTCCATCTGCTCCGCCAGCGCGATGATCCCGTGGCCCTCTTCGGTCAGGACAAGACCGTCCGCGGTCCGCTGGAAGAGCGTGTGGCCGATCGCCTGCTCAAGTGCGCGCAGGCGCCTGCCGACGGTCGGATGGCTTGTCTGAAGAGAACGCGCCGCGCCGCCGAGCGTGCCGGATCGCACAACCGCAAGAAAGATTTTGACGTCACTCCATTCCATCGCGGCACCCTTACAAAACTGAACGCCGAGAATACATTTTTGTCACTTAAAGAACAAATCTAAGCACCTAGATTCCCACCATCGGCCCATCGGCCCATCTCTCGTGTATCACCTCATGTCCTTCGGAAGGAACGGCAAATGTCCCTCAAGTCTCTCTATCTCGGTGCTGCGGCTCTTGCAGTGGTGTTCGGCGCGCCGTCCGCTTTCGCGCAACCGGCCCAAAATGTGATTTTGGTCCATGGCGCGTTGGTCGATGGCAGCGGCTGGAGGGGCGTTTATGAGCGCCTGGTGGCCAAAGGCTTGAAAGTCACGGTCGTCCAGGAACCGAATACTTCGCTGGCGGACGATGTTCAGGCGGTTCACCGCGCTATCGAGCAGCAAAATGGGCCGATCGTCCTCGTTGGCCACAGCTATGGTGGTCAAATCATCACCGAAGCCGGCGTCGACCCAAAGGTTTCGGCACTTGTCTATGTCGCGGCCATCGTCCCGGATGTTGGCGAGAGCGTAGGCGATCTGTTTGAGAAGTGGCCGAGTCCGACCGCGGACGCGTTCAAGTCGACGTCAGACGGTTTCCTGCTGTTCGATCCAGCGAAGTTCCGGCTGGGATTCGCCGCTGACCTCTCCAAGGCCGAGACGGATTTCATGGCTAACTCGCAGGTGCCGGTATCAGCGAAGATCCTCGGAACCAAGACGCAACACGCGGCCTGGAAGACCAAGCCGAGCTACGGCATCGTGGCCGGGCTGGACATGGCTGTCGCCGTCGAGGCGGAGCGATCCCTGTACAAGCGGGCAAGTGCGAAGGTCACCGAGGTGCCCGGTGCCAGCCATGCGGTTTATATCTCGTACCCGCGCGAAGTCGCCGACGTCATCGCCGAAGCGGCGAGCAAATGATGCCGATGCCTTGATGTTCAGGCTCAGGGCTGCGGATGTTTCGTGACCCATGCGCCGAAGCCACTCCTGTGGTTTCGGCATCGCGATCGGCCAACTCATTGGCGCAGGTCTCGGTCTGACGATCGCCCGGCGGCTGGGTCCGACCCCGCGCCAGCTCTCATCCGAACAACAGGAGATAGAACATGCAGATCGGATTTATCGGTCTCGGCAGTATGGGCTCGGCAATGGCCCTGAACCTAGTGAAGGCAGGCCATGACGTTTGGGCCTGGAACCGTAGCAAGGTCGCCCGGGATAGTGTCCCAGGGGTGACGCTTGTCGAATTCGCGGCGGATGCATTCCAGGCTGATGCAGTCTTTACGATGCTATCCGACGACGCTGCCATTCGAGAGGTGATCCTCGATGCCGGCCTGCTCGCAAGCGCGCAACCAGGGCTGACCACCCATGTTGTCACATCAACGATCTCGGTCGCTTTCGCGCGAGAACTGGAGCTGCTGCACGAAGAGGCGGGCCTTGGCTATGTGTCCGCACCGGTTCTCGGACGACCGAACGTAGCGGCGAGTGGCCAGCTTAACATCCTGGCGGCCGGGAAGGCCGATGCAATTGCCGCGATCGAGCCGCTGCTCGCTCCCCTCGGCAAAAAGGTCTGGAAGTTGGGGGAGAACCCCGCTCGCGCGAATGCGGCGAAGCTCGCCTGCAACATGATGATCGCCATGGCTATCGAGGCGATGGCGGAGGGTGTCGTGCTGACCGAGAGCGTCGGCCTCGACAGCGCGGATTTCTTTGAACTCATCCTGGGCACCCTGTTCTCGGGCCGCGCCTATGAGAGCTACAGCACGCAGATCACGGAACGGTCCTTCGAGCCCGGCTTTAAGGCCAAGCTCGCACTCAAGGACATCCGCCTGGCAACTGAGGCCAGCAACGAGATCGGACGCACGCTCCCGATGCTCGAAGCTATCCGCGAGGGGCTCGACAAAGCCGTTTTGGCGGGCCTCGGCGAAAAGGATTGGTCGATCATGGCCGATATGACGGTTCGTGGCGTCGATAGCTTGGCGTTACCTGAAACCAACGCGGAGACAAACCAATGAAGACTTGGCTCATCACAGGCTGTTCAAGCGGCTTTGGCCAGCGGCTCGCGCTTGCTGCGGCACAGCGCGGCGATCGGGTCATCGCGACGGCCCGCAATGTCAAAACGATTGGAGAAATGGCTGAGCCTTTCGCCGGCCGCATGATCACCTTGCCGCTTGACGTGACGGATGCGGCGGCAGCCAAGGCAGCGGTCGCGAACGCGGTCGAGACATTCGGCGGTTTTGACGTGCTCGTGAACAATGCCGGCTACGGTCTGTTCGGCGCGATCGAGGAAGGTACGCCCGAAGAATATCGGCCGATGTTCGAGGTGAACATGTTCGGGCTGATCGAAACCACCAGAGCCGCTCTGCCTGTCCTGCGACGTTCGGGCGGAACGATCGTCAACATGTCGTCCGGCGCAGGCATCGCCGGCAGCGGCGGTGGCGGATATTACAATGCCGCCAAGTTCGCCGTGGAAGGGATTTCCGAAGCGCTCGCTGACGAGCTGACGCCGTTCGGCATCCGCGTGCTGATCGTCGAGCCTGGTCCGTTTCGCACCGATTTCCTTGGTCGTTCGATCACCATAGCGGCCAAGGAGATGCTGGAATACGCCGCGAGCTCGCGCAAGCACTATCGCGAAACCAACAACGGCAATCAGGCGGGCGATCCCGACAAGGCGATCGCGGTGATCCTGCAGGCAGTCGATGCTGACAACGCTCCGCTTCATCTGCCGCTCGGCCCGATCGCGCATTCGATCGCTGAGCGCAAGCTGGCTTCCTTCCGCCGCGATATCGACGCCTGGCGCGACATCACGATCGCGACCGATTTCGACCAGCCCTGAGCGCTGGCCGCAAGCTCTGTTTGAATGTCAACCTCGATTGGAAAGGGATCATGATCGCAACTTTGAAGGGGTTTACCCAGCAGCTGGTGCCAGTGAATAGCATCAAGATCAACGCCGTCACGGGAGGCTCCGGTTCACCGATCCTTCTGCTTCACGGCTGGCCGGAAACGTGGTGGGAATGGCATCACGTGATGCCGCTGCTGGCCGAGCATTTCAGCGTCGTGGCCATGGATCTGCGCGGCGCGGGTTTTTCCGACTGCCCGCTTGACGGCTATGACAAGGCGACGATGGCGCGGGACGCGCACGAGGTCATGGTTGCACTTGGGCATGAACGCTACGCCGTGTGCGGCCATGACATTGGCGGAATGGTGGCGTTGCGGCTGGCCGCAATCTATCGAGAGGCTGTTACCCACCTGGCCGTCCTCGACGTTCCCCTTCCCGGCTGGACACAATGGGAGGCGATGACAGCGAGGATCTGGCACTTCAGCTTCCATATGAACCGGGATCTACCCGAGCGCCTGATTCATGGCCGTGAATATGACTATGTTTCGGCCTTCATGGCGGAGCGGTTCTACGATCACAGTGCCTTCAATCCGGAGGACGTCGAGATCTACGCCAAGGCGATGGCTCTCCCGGGCCGCACGCGAGCTAGCATGGAGTGGTATCGCACCCTCACCGCTGACCATGCGGCCGCGCTGGAGTACAAAAAGCAGCCGCTCGAGATACCGGTACTGGGTCTCGGGGGCGAGCAGCGCTTCGGTGCGCATATGGTCTCGATGCTCAAGGAGTTCGCCAGTAATGTGACGGGCGGCTCGATTGAGCGGTGCAGCCACTATGTCGCGGACGAGCGGCCGCATGAAGTGGCGGCCGCTCTGATCGATTTTCTCAAGGCCAATTGAAAACTGCGGTCGCCCCGCCGTGAGGCGGGGGATGGCGCCATTGCGGGCGAGTTGCGCCCGATCGCGTTCGATCGAATAAATGAGAAAGGAAGACTATCATGACTGCACCTAAAGTTCGCGGCGTCAATCACATCGGCATCACGGTGCCTGACATCGAAGCAGCAAAATCGTTCCTGGTGGAAGCATTTGGCGGTCAAGTAATCTATCAGTCCTTTGGACCGCAGGACCCACCGCGGCAAGGACCCGAATTCGAGCGGGCCACTGGCGCTCTCCCTGGAACGGTTGTGCGTGCGCAGGCGATGGTCAAGATCGGAACCGGACCGGACATTGAACTCTTCGAAATGCATGGCCCCGAACAAGCCCAGCCGGTTCGGGCGAGCGACTTCGGCATTACGCACTTTGGTGTCTACACCGACGATATCGACGCATCGGTCGAGCGCTTCGAAAAGGCCGGTGGCACGTCTCTTACCGCGCCACGCGCTATTCCCTACGCAACCGAAAAAGGTCCTGGAAACAAGGTCTGCTATTGCCGCATGCCATGGGGCACGACCGTGGAATTCATCACCACGCCCGACCGCATGGGCTATCACGACCAAACGAATCTGCGCAGGTGGCAGGACGAGGAATGAGCGTAAGCTTTGAAATGCATGGGCGCGCCGAAAGCTTTTAAGAAAAAGGATGCAGGAGATCTATCACGGCGAAATGTCCAAGCACATGGACGTGTTCCGGACTGTTAAAAACGAGCTGTTTCCGAAGGGAACCTATGCGTGGACTCGGACGGGTGTCTCCGAGCTCGCCCACCCGGGACTTCTGGCTGAGGTGAAATGTGTTGCCGTCGAGCGATAACGGAACCTATATGTCGCGAACCATCCCTTTACATTGAAGCAGAGAAGTTACAACCGCTTAGAGAATCCGAGGCAGCGGACTCTGGTTTCAACTCTCTTCAAGAGCTTACAGTGTAACAGATCGCGTCGACTTCCTGGGTATGAGCGTCGGAGCCGATACCCGAATACGGTCATCTGGCGATATTGCGTCGCTTCCCAATAAATCGAGCGCATTCGCAGCAATCTGCTCGAAGGGCACCCGCAGGGTGGTCAGTGGCGTAGAGAGATGGCTGACAATCGGAATGTCGTTGTAGCCGACCAGTGAGACGTCGCCTGGCACTGACAGACCCATGCGCATGAGCCCTGATAGTGCGCCGATGGCTGTATTGTCGTTAACCGCAAACATCGCCGTCGGGGCTTGCGGCAGGTGCATGATTTTCTCGGCCGCTTCCGCGCCGGATTCGATTCCGAAAGTGGATGGAACAATGAGGGATGGATCGATCTCCAGCTCCATTTCCATCATGGCCTGGCAATAGCCTTCCACGCGGGTCCGCGCGCTGGAGGCATAGGAGGGACCCGCAATGACTCCGATCCTGCGATGACCAAGATCAAGCAGGTGTCGCGTGGCGAGATATCCACCAAGCCGGTCATCGCCGATCGATGAAAGACTGTGACCATCGGTTCTAAGCGCCAGAACCGTCGGCACACCTCTTGCCGCCAATATGTCGGGAAAGTCATCGTCGTCGCGCGCTGTCGACAAGATGAGCCCATCGACGCCGCGCTTCAGAAGCGACTCCGCAGCAAGGCGATCGGCTTTCGGCTTCTCGTCCGTAGTCGCGACGATGGCAAACCGCCCGGTCCTGCTGCAGGCTTTTGCAAGGGATTCGTAGAGCATCGCCATCACTGTGTCCGTCAGCCTGGGTACGATAATCCCCACCGTCATGGTATTGCCGCGACGAAGACTGGCCGCAGAAACATCTCTGACGTAACCGAGTTCCTCGGCGATCTTTCTGACGCGTCTGGCTGTTTCGCTGTCCGAGCGCGGCAGGCGTTCATCTAAAATTCTCGACACCGTCGACTTCGAAACACCGGCTGCGGCCGCGACGTCGAGAATCGTTATGCGCGTCTGACGAGCGCTATCTTCCACCGTTGAATTCATTTGGAATTTCCGTGCCGGCGAGTCCTGATCTGCTTCTGGATCCCCATGATGCCTGAAAAATCCTGTTGACTCCAGCGAAATCAGAAACGATAGTGGGAACGTTCCCATTAACGATCCTGTCGCTGATTGTGAATCGGATAGCGACGGCAAGGAGGAGACTACCCATGCACCCAATGGACCTCAGAGGCTTGAGCCCAGCACCGGTGACCGCATTCACCCGCGACGGCGAAGTCGACTATGCCGCGAACACGCGGATCGCAAAGTGGCTTGCGTCGATGGACGGTGTGAAGAGCCTCGTCATCCTTGGCCACGCCGGCGAAGGCACGTTCCTGACCGAAGAGGAGCGCCTCAAGCTGATCCGCATCTATGTCGAAGCCGTGAATGGCGAGATTCCGATCATAGCCGGCAGCTCGACGATGGAGATATTCGGTCAGCTGTTGCGATTTTCGGGCGGGCAGGAGGTACTGCGGCTGATCGCCGCCGCCGCACTTGTCTGGTCGGGGCTTTCGATCGTCGGCATCCTGCCAAAGATCCGCCGACTAGACGGTGGGATCATGGGTATGATCGGCCAAATGCCAGCGGCCATCTCGGGGTCCTTCAACGCATCGGCACCACTCGTTGCCGGAATCTGCTGGGGGTTGGCGCCCTGTGCGATGGTCTATAATGCGCTGATGACGGCGATGCTGACCGGCTCGATGGCCGGCGGCGCCTTGTTCATGACCGGCTTCGGGCTTGCAACTATTCCCGCCGTTGCGGCTGTCGCCGCCGGCGCGGTGATGCTGACTGGGTCACGAACTGCGCGCTGGCTAGGTCCGGCCCTGCGGCGCGGGGCAGGGCTGACACTCGCAGCCATTGGTGTTCTGAGCGCGACATTCCCGGCCGCCTCGCTTGCGAGCCTTTGTCTCGGCTGAGGTATGTGCTGGTGGCACCGTAAATTCAACCGGTAGACGAGCTATCACCCGCCTATGAGCGAAGCGTGCAACAAAAATTCACCGGCGTTTGGCATCTTCTTTGAAATTGCCGGTCTGTATAAGCGATATTTCCTAAGGCAGCGGCCGCTTTACAAGCAAGACAATAAATTAGAATGCAGGTGACGCCTCTTTCCGGCAGCGCAGATGGAGAAAGAGCCTAGGGCAGATAGCGGTCGCCCGCGCAGTTGTCCGGACGAACGCTCTCAAGCCAAACAATATCATGTTCGCCTATCCTCTACTTAGAGGCGTTGCCGTTGTTCGTCCCCCCAGGTCGCTTCTTATTTCATGTCCACTCCTGCAAACTCTCATCCCTGAAACTGATAGAAAGGCTAAAGCGTTACACACGTGGCGTAGCCGATCCGTGCCACATCAGGAACTTACCCTTCTGGGCCAAATCTCTTCAAGACTTCAGCCGACGGTACTATTGCTTAAAAATCAGTGACGCTCTATATGTAGGTACTTACCTACGTGGAGGTTCGCCTATGAGCATGACGAGTTTGTCCAGCAGAGAAGTCAATCATGACGTCAGCAAAGCTAAAAAAGCTGCTCAGAACGGTCCTGTGATAATCACAGATCGCGGCAAGCCATCGCACGTCCTAATGACCTACAGTGAATTCGAACGTTTGTCAGGGAAACGCAGGAACCTCGTTGACGCGCTCGCTATGCCCGGCCTTTCGACTATTGAGGTGGATACGCCTAGAGCCAAAATCGCGGCACGCGAGGTCGATCTGTCTTGAAGTACTTGCTCGATACGAACGTCGTTTCCGAACTGCGCAAGGTTGGGGATGGCAAAGGAGATGCAAATGTCACGCAATGGGTTGCCTCGCAGGATGCCAGTGAACTCTTTATCTCCGCTATCACGGTGCTGGAGATCGAACGCGGTATCTTGAGCGTTCAGCGCCGCGATGCGTCACAAGGCGCCCGATTGCGAGAATGGATGGATAGCCGCGTTCGCCCGGAATTTGTGGATCGCATTCTGCCCATAGATGATGCCGTCGCCACGCGCTGTGCTCATCTTCATATTCCCGACCGCCGCAACGAGGCTGATGCCTTGATCGCTTCAACGGCGCTAGTCCATGGCTTGACTGTCGTCACGCGGAATATCAAAGATTTCGATGGAACTGGTGTGATCATCGTTGATCCGTGGCAGGGCTGAACTTCCAGGTACAACCGAGGAAGATATAGCTCAGGTGCAGCAACGGGTGCACCGAGAACCTTATCACGTGCTTGGCTTTTGGTTGAAGCAGATCGACGGTTCGATTCTATTCAAGAGCGTCGTTCTTGATGGTTCGAGTGTCTGGCCATTGCCGACCAAAACGACAGCCTTGATCAGGGCGACGGTCCGATTTCGGAGCAGCAGTGCCCTTTAATTTCCAGTAAAGCATCCAGAATTTGATTGAAGATGTAAGAGACTGTCTGCCGTATTTGCTCCGCGTAATAATCATGAAGTTGGCGAAAGACCTTCCGCGAATGGATCGGGCCACGTGGGCTCATCGAGAACATCAATCAGCTATTTGCGTACTTAGCTTGTTGAATTCTTCACGCGCCCTCAAAATTCACCATTCAGTATCACGTACCCGTCGCCGATTCTGTCAACGTGGGCGCGCCCACGAAATTCGGCAAAATTATCCAATAGGATGATTTCTCGTCCAGCTGGAACTACGATCAGGTCTCCTTTCTCCATCAGCTGCGTTTGGGAGGATCCATCACCATAGTCGTCGAGCGCTTCCTGCGTTTTGAAGAAAAGAGCGCCTCCCTTTTTCAAAGTTCCTTTTGAGAACGGTGGGGCGATCCCGTCACGAAAGCCCTGTATCACCTTATAATCTCCGGAAGTTGGGGCGGGCGATCGGACGTCGCCCGCATAGGCTTTCATATTCCCGGCCAGGGCTCCCAAAAGAGACCCGGCAACAAATACCCTACGGTTCGTTTTCACTTTCAACTCCCGTTGCAGTCGCCGCGTCAAGCGTGATGTTGATGAAACCCACCTGACGACGAATTTGTGACAAGCATTTGTTGGGACGCAAGAGCTGACGCAGAAAGGGACGGCGATGTTTCCATGCTCGAACCGGTATTGAACGTTGACTTTGCCTGCGCGAGGCGACTTGCGGAGGCCGTGGTTGTTCCGCCGGAAGGTGCTTGGATCGCGTTGAGAACCGGCTGGTCTCTTGATTGCCGATATCGCCGTTGGGCGTTTCGATGCTCTGGCCGGCCGTCTCTTGCGTGGTGTCGATGATCGGGATGGGCTCGCAGAGGAGATGGACGCCATAGTCGCGGCAGACGGCAGAGCCTTGCGTTTTAGCTCCGTCGAACAAGCAAAGCTGTAAAGCGGTTGAGCGGGGACATCGACTAACCCACCAATCCCATCGGACATCACGCAAGTTGTTCATCTCGCGTCCTGCACGCCGCCAGATTGATCAATATTTAACCGATACGGTAACTTGATCTGAAATCGCGACTGTTAAAGAGGGCTTCCCTTTCGAGACGCCCTCTCATGATCCTAGAATTGCAGAATGCCATTCTTGAAATGATTGCCAAAGGCGAACCGCTGGCGACCACGCTTTCAGCACTATGCTCAAAGGTTGAAGCAGCGGTTCCCGGTATTGCGGCCACCGTCTTAAAGTCTGATGGCGTCCGTCTATCGACGCTGGCGGCGCCGTCACTTCCAGCGTCGTATTCAGCCGCTGTGGACGATCTTAAAGTGGGGCCTCACTCGGGTTCTTGCGGGTCCGCCGCCTTCCATGGATGGCCCGTTGTTGTCACCGACATAGAAACCGACTTTAGGTGGACCGATTACGCGGCAGTCGCTCTCCCGCTTGGCCTGAAGGCTTGCTGGTCAAGTCCCATCAAGAGCGGGGACCGGGTGGTCGGCACGTTCGCATTCTACTACCGCGAGAGCTGCGGACCAAGTGAGCTTGAGCAGACGATCGTGGATGCGTGTGTGCATCTCTGCTCGATCGCAATCGAGCGTGAAGAACGGGTGGCGGAGCGTCAGCGTCTGACATACACGGACGGCCTCACTGGGCTTCGGAATCGGGCTGCTTTCGATCTCGCTCTTCGAACCCTGGCGCCGCCTGTAAATCACGGCTGCGGCATTATCATCGCCGATGTCGACAACCTGAAGATGGTAAACGATACGTTTGGTCACGCGGCTGGCGATGCTCTGATCCGCGTTGTTGCGGAGCGCATCGCGGCAGCCGCGGGCAGGGAAAGGAGCTATCGGCTCGGTGGTGATGAATTTGCAGTCATCGTTGTCGGCGAAGGCGAGCTCGATCTGCAGAGCGAGGCGGCTCAGATCCTGAGGGAAATCGAGCTTCCAACAGATTGCGGGGGTCACGTCATCTTTCCTGCGGCGACACTCGGGGGCGCCTTGGCTACCAACGATATCAATCCCGAGCAAGTCCGGCAAAATGCGGATATTGCGCTCTACCATGCCAAGGAGCATGCCCGTGGACAATTCGTCGAGTACCATTCGGGTCTCGGGACAGCGTTGACGCGCCGCTTCAGGGCGATAAGAGACGTCAGCCTTGCACTATCCGACAACCGCATCGAGGCCTACTACCAGCCGATCGTGCGACTTGATACACGCGAGGCTGTGGGCCTTGAGGCGTTATGCCGGATGAAGACCCATTCCGGCGACATCGTCGCAGCAGCTCATTTTCATGAGGCGACCAAAGACGCTCACGTTGCTTCAACACTGACGGAACGAATGTTGAGCAAAGTTGCTAAGGACATGCGGACATGGCTCGACGGTGGGCTTCCTCTGCGGCATGTCGGCGTCAACCTGTCGGCTGCAGACTTCCGCAAGGGTGGACTGCGTGACAAAATCTGCCGAGTGTTCGAAGATGCTAACGTTCCCCTTGAGCACCTAATCCTCGAGGTGACGGAGTCCGTTTACCTAGGACAGCGAGACCACGTTGTGGCGGATGAGATCAAAGCGCTGCGCTTAGAGGGCCTGAAAGTCGCGCTCGACGACTTCGGGACCGGCTATGCGTCCTTGACCCATCTTCTGACGGTGCCGGTCGACATCATCAAAATAGACAAATCCTTCATCGACCAAACGAGGCTTGGTGACGCCGGGATGGTGATCGTCGAGGGCGTGCTTTCGATCGCAGATAAGCTTGGTATCCGCGTGGTGGCGGAAGGTATCGAGGACGAAGAACAAGCCTGCCGTCTCGAAGCCTTCGGGTGCAAGCTTGGTCAAGGCTACCTTTTCGCCAGAGCGATGGACGCCATGAAAGCAGGACAGTTCTTGAGCGCGCATGGCCAACGGCTCGTGCCCAGCGGCTCCTTCTCGGAGCCACTCAAGGTGCTCCAGCTAAGATAGCTCCTTCATCACTTTCATACGCGTGGTTTTCATCAGTCGATAATGCAAGACTTTCAGGAAGATCATAAATGCTCAAACGCATCCCATTGAACCAGCTCCGGGTCGGCATGTTCATCAACGACATGGAATTCGCGACCGAGGTCGGTGCTGCGCGCTTCAAGCCTTTTCTGGTCTCAAGAGGCGATGAGGTGAGAAGGCTTGCTAATGAACATGTCAGAAGCGTCGTCATCGATATCACGAAGGGCGCAGATGTCGCTGGCATGCCGCAACGCAACGGACCGGAGAGCTTCGAGGCGCAGCTGCTGAACGCATTCTCAAAGAGCGAGATCAGCCGCGCAAGACAGTCGATCCATGATGTCGCACCGCATCTTCGCCACGTGCTGGAGGATGCTCGCGTGAACGGTTGTTTCGCCGACGAGGCTGCCAGCACTGCCGTGGAGCGCATCATGTTGGAGACGCTCGACAACACCGGCGCGCTCATTGCTGTCGCCAAGCTCAAGCAAAAGGACGAGATCACGTTTCTTCACTCGCTCGCCGTCAGCGCTTTAATGATCGCATTCGGGCGGGGTCTCGGCCACAGGCAAGAAGATGTCCGTGTTCTCGGTCTAGGCGGCCTCGTCCACGATCTTGGAAAGATGGCCATTCCCGATCACATTCTGAACAAGCCAGGCAAACTGACCGGCGAGGAGATGGATCTTGTGCGCGCCCATCCGCAAAAGGGCTACGAGATGGTGGCGAAAGCAGGGTCGGCGCCGGCCGAGGTCCTTGATATCTGCCGTTTCCATCATGAGCGGTATGATGGCGGAGGTTATCCCGATCGCTTATCGGGCAGGAAGATCCCGTACGTCGCACGCGTTGCTGCCATTTGCGACGTATACGAGGCGCTGACAACCATCCGCCCTTACAAGCCGGCATTCTCACAGGCTGAAGCCATCAATACGATGATGAACTCTTCCGGGCATTTCGATCAGAATCTCCTGTCAGCGTTCGTCTCGAAGATGGTCATAAGCGGCACGCTACACTAGCTTTGTTATCTGGCACGGAAAGACGGGCCGGCCCACTCCCCGTTTCACGCCTCCAGTTGAGCCTTAAGCGTGCTGATCAGGCACTCCTCGATAGCACCGCGTGTTACCGGCAGTGTGGTAACATCATTACCCTTCCATGATCGTACAACTTTGCCCTTGGCAAGGAACACGGCTCGACTGCATAAGCGAGGTATGATTTCCACGTCGTGAGTGGAGATGAGACTGCACGTCTTCCGCTTGCGGCCAGCTCCATCAACAGGGACTTCATCTCCCAAGCGGCCGGTAGATCCAGGCCTTTCGGGGGCTCATCAAGGTCAGCAACGGCGGCGAGCCGAGCAGGGTTGCGGCGATTGAGATCTTCCCGCGCGTGCCCAGTGAACATTCTACGTCGACGGCGCTCAGTCAACATGGTTTTAAACAACGTCCCGCACCGTACAGAACCTCCGTTTGATGGAACTTCAAGCCGATCCACAAGTTCCACTGCTACTCAACAGCTCGGAGTTCGCCATGAAGCCAGCCGTCGCCCTTGTCACTGGAGCGGGATCCGGAATCGGAAAAGCGGCGGCGTTAGGTCTGGCCAGAGAGGGATACAAAATCGGTGCGCTCGGGCGTACGCCCGGAGAGATCTCCACCACGGTGGAGGAAATCTTGGCGAACGGAGGACAAGCTATCTCCCTGCTGGCGGACATATCGGATGAGGGGCAGGTGGATGCAGCTGTGGATCAGCTCGTTAAGCAGTATGGCCGCCTCGATGTTGTAGTCGCCAATGCCGGCATCAATGGCGTATGGGCGCCCATCGACGATCTGAAGCTTTCGGAATGGAACGACACGATTTCGGTCAACCTGACTGGCACCTTCCTAACGATCCGCGCGACCGTGCCCGAGCTGAAGCGATCGGGCGGAGGATCCATCATCGTTGTATCGTCCATCAACGGAACGAGAACGTTCACGACACCGGGCGCGACAGCCTATACGGCCACGAAAGCAGGGCAGGTCGCGATGGTGCAGCAGCTCGCTCTCGAACTTGCCCGTCTCCACATTCGTGTCAACGCCGTGTGTCCAGGTGAAATCGAGACGAACATCGAAGCTAACACCAAGGCCCGAAGGGAAGACGAAACGTCGATACCTGTCGTCTGGCCCGAGGGGCAGGTACCCATTACCGGAGGGCGTCCGGGTCGCAGTGAAGACGTCGCCGACCTCATCATCTTTCTCGCATCCGATAAGTCTCGGCATATCACTGGCTCGCCTATCTGGGTCGATGGCGGCCAAGGTCTGCTCCGATAGTATCAGATATCCGCCGCGTCGGTTCAGGCCCTGCGAACCGTGACGAGATCTCCGCTCTGGGTGTTGCGAAGCCGGCGCACACCGCTCAACCGTTTTCCAGGACGACAACCGTGGCCGAGTTTCCAGCGGTACCTCAATGAGGCTCAGAACTATGCTTTGAGGGCGCTCCTTATCAAGGTGATTACGTTTCGCACATCGTTTGGTTGATCGCGGGTCGGTGAACACGTCGATCTCATCCCTGGCCGGCGCGAAATCAGTCCTCATACTCGCAGAGGGCAAATGCTCCCTGTTGAGCGCGCAACCCGAAACGACGTCGGGAGTGGCCTAGAGACAACGTTTCGTCAGGTTGGCAATGAATCCAGGATCGGATCAGGCTTGAAAATCTCCGGTCCAAAACGGAGGCGGCCGTCAAACGGCCGGATGTCTCGTAAATCCAGGCTGTCGAGCGCGAACGATACGTGGGGTGTGTAGTCTCGGTAAAACCACGTCATCCCCGCCCGGCGAAACTCAGGGTGACGGCGTGAAAGCTTGACGGAACCAAAGGCCAGCACGACGATGCCTCCAAAGTTCAGTATAGCTCTTCGTTGGCTCGCGCGGACCGTCAAATCGCTCGCGGCGGGAACCAACTGCCGCCAGAAGCAAGTCCACCATCCCACCGCTCTGGAAATTTAAGTTGACGATGCCTTTCGAACACGCCAGAAGCGAAGCCGTTTACACAACTCAGTTCGACAGAAATCGAGTTTCGGAATTTGGCGGGATTTCGGAGGCTGCGGATGGCGAACTTGTATTGGGCGAAGGCTCAATCGATATCGCCTTCAGGCACTTCGGGTCGGGTTGCCTCTGTTCAACAACGGCCTCAGCGAATGCCAGGCTTCTCGGCAATACTGGAGCGACGCCATATGATGCCGTCTGCGCGTTGTATCGCATCAAGTAGCAAGTGAAGACTACCTTCCTGAACCCATTGATCCGTTTGAACTATGCGGGGTAGTTCCGCATCAATTTCATTTCTGAGCCCAAGGGCGGGGCGACTATCAATAGATAACAATAGTTGATAATTCGCGCTCGTAGCTCATATTCAGAACAGGAGGTAATCGTCATGGCAAGTTTCGCACTCAATGAACACCACGAGCGCTTCATCAAAAGGCAGCTTGAATCCGGTCGCTATAACAACGCAAGTGAAGTTGTTCGCGCGGCCCTGAGATTGCTTGAAGATCAGGAAGACGCCCGCGAACGCTGGCTGACTCAGGAAATCCCGAGCCGTTATGCAGATCTGAAGCGCGACCCGTCCGCTGGCGTGACTCTGGATGAGGCTTTTGACCAGTTGGAAGCTGAGCATCGGGCTCAACTGGCGAAAACCAAGTAGGTATGAAATAAAATTGTCCTGCATAAGCAGGCGCAGGCTGAGTTGCGTGACTTGTACCGGGATCTCGCCAGCGTCGAAAGGGCTGGACCCACGGTGGCGTGGAGCTATGTCAACGGCATCCGGCAGTTTATCGAGGAGCTTGCGACGTTTCCCAAACGCGGCACGGTGAGAGACAACCTCATCCCCGGTCTTCGGATCATTGGTTATCGTAGGAGCGTGAGTATCGCCTGTGTTGTAGAGGAGGCCGAGGTGCTGGTGTTAGGGATCTTCTATGCCGGACGGGACATCACGGCTGAGATCCTCCAGGAACGCCTATAGGTGATTTGTCCCACTCCTCGGGCGAAAGGAGAGTGGAGGTGAGGGGCAAAGGACTTCCCTCACTCTGGTACTGGGTGGTCGAGTTGGCAGAGCCGCAAGAAATCTTAGCAGCACCAGCCGTGAGCACGTAACGGCAAATTCTGCCGGCAGAGCCTTGTTTACGATCTCGCGATTGGAAGAGCAGCAATGATGCAGGTCGGCGAAATATCGCACGCTTCGACCGCCGATTTGAGGACGTTAAACAGGGGTGGCGACAGCAGGTTCGGCGGTCCCTCTTTCCAAAGCGCCGAGAGAATTGATTTTAGGTTGCTTTGACAAGCCTAAGATTCTCAGAGGTGTGCGAGTTTATGAGTTTGAACGCCGGCAGGAAGTCTTCCGTCCGCGGTAGAGGTACGGTTGCAAGTCCATTTCCCCCGACGCGGCTACCCTTTCGTCGACGATCCAGCGTAGCGTTGAAAGGACACAGACGGGATCGGTAGCGTTGGCATCGCCTGCCAATGCCATAGCTTGACAGCGGCAGCCCCCGAAATCGATATGCTTGCGGTCACAACTCCGGCACGGCTCTTCCATCCATTCATCGCCGCGATAGGTGTTAAAGGCGCTGCCATCATACCAGATCTCAGCAAGAGGTTTTTCGCGAACATTCTCAAAGCTCAGGCCAGGAATCGTCTCTGCAGCGTGGCAGGGCAGGACAAGACCTGCGGGCGTAACATTGAGGCCAATTCTGCCCCATCCGCCCATGCAAGCTTTTGGATATCGCGCATGATAATCGGCAGGCACGTAATCGATCACCAAAATGCCTTCGAGTTTTTCGCGCGCCCTTTCGACAACCGCTTTTGCCTTGGAGGCCTGGTTTGCACTTGGCATTAGCGCCTGCCGGTTAAGCTCGGCCCATCCATGGAACTGAACAGTCGCGACCTCAAGTCGTCGTGCCCCGAGTTCGACAGCCAGCGAAATCATGCTTTCAAGTTCGTCCATATTCTGTCGGTGGCAAACTGCATTGACGGTCAAGGGCAGGCCCGTAGAGCGCACCCATTCCGCGACCTCGATCTTCCGCGCATAACCACCTTTATAACCGCCGACTAGATCGGCTTTCTCGGGTGTCGCGCCCTGGATCGACAGTTGGATATGATCAAGGCCTGCAGCGCTGAGCGCCTCCACTCTTTCGCGCGTCAAGCCGACGCCTGACGTGATAAGGTTGGTGTAAAGCCCGAACGAGGTCGCGGCAGCCGCAAGTTCAACGAGATCGCGACGTGATGCTGGCTCTCCACCGGACAAATGCAGATGAAGAACGCCAATATTAGCTGCTTGACGGAATGTCTCAATCCACTCGTCGGTCGATAGCTCATCGTTCGGTTTCGTCAGCTCCAGCGGATTGGAACAATAAGGGCAGGCGAGCGGACAGCGATGCGTCAACTCCGCCAACATCGCCATCGGAGGCGGTGCTCGCCTCGCCTCCGGCAAAGGAAATCGCTGACGCGTATTCGCATTCATTCGACTGCCTCCAGCATCCGCCGGTTGGCAAATTCCCGGACGAACGAGAGGATGTCGCCAAGCACCTGCTCCTTCGGAGCCTCGAACTGTTGTGCAAAATCGGAGGCGATGTCGTCGAGTGTTTTATGCCCGTCAAGAGCCTGGACGATCGCTAACGCGATCTCATCCAACGCAATTGCGCGTTCCGGAGCCAGAAGAACCATCTGATTTCGGACGTTATCTTCCCGTAGTCGCACGCCACGGGAGAGCTTGACGATGGAGAAGGGACCGATAAGCGGCGCGTCGCCTGTCATGATGCAGCTCCCAAGGCTGCCGTCCGGTCGGAGACAGTTCCCGGCGCCACGGCTTCAAATCCATCCCAGGCGCCCGGGGGGATCCGCGCCGGCGCTACATAAGCGGAATAAAGGGCGTCCAACTGTGACCATAGGACATCTGTCTTGAAGGTGAGCGCCGCCGCCGCTGCATTCTGCTTCTCTGTCGTGTCCGCATTGTCCAGCACATAGGAAAGGCCGAAAGCAACCTCCTGCGGCGCCTCGTTCAGTCGCTGGCGGAAATAGGAGAGTGCGGCATCGTTCGCGAAGCCATAATGTTTAAGCAGGCCGGCAATACGATCCGCATGGATCGCCGGCGCAAACATCTCCGTTAGCGATGAGGCGACGGCCTCAAGCATCGGCTTTTCACGAACGAAGGAAACATAGGCATCGACCGCAAACCGCGTTGCGGCGAGAACGCCCTTGGTGGAGGCCACGTAGTCGGGATCAAGGCCAACCGCCTCCGCGAGTTTGAGCCAGCGGCGGATCCCGCCGCCTTCTTCGATGCCGCCATCATGATCCTCAATGCGTCGTCGCCAGATGCGACGCAGCTCCGGATCTTCGACACGAGACATGAACGCTGCGTCCTTCATCGGTATCCGGCTTTGGTAATAATAGCGATTGATCACCCAGGCCCGCACCTGGGTCATGGTACATTCACCGCCGTGCAGCATTCGGTGAAACGGATGCTTGTCGTGGTAGCGCTCCGCGCCGATTGCCTTCAGGCGGCGTTCGAATTCGGCTTTGTCAGGGGTCGAGGGCAAGCGTCACCTCCATGCCATCCCGGGCT
Source organism: Martinezella dioscoreae (assembly GCF_009176305.1). Classification (GTDB taxonomy): domain Bacteria; phylum Pseudomonadota; class Alphaproteobacteria; order Rhizobiales; family Rhizobiaceae; genus Rhizobium; species Rhizobium dioscoreae. The sequence goes on from NZ_BLAJ01000020.1 coordinate 28,070, forward strand.
ATCTCAAAGCCATGTTCCAGAACGAAGTCTCGTTCCGGGCTATGTCGCCAGATCGGATTGGTGTTATTGATATGAACGTAAATCTTGCGGGGGATGTTCAGTCGGGAAAGAACTTCCAGACTGCCTTCCGCGCCGCTGATCGGGATGTGACCCATGCGCCGTCCGGTCTTATGACCGGTTCCCGTTACGATCATCTCATCGTCGCTGAAAACCGTGCCGTCGAAGAATACCAGCGACGCACCATCAAGGCGCTCAGCAAGCGCATTGGTGATCTGGGCACAGCCGGGAATGTAGTAGGCTCTCGCATCTCCTACGACGATTTCAACACCGATGGTCAGGTCGTTTTCGATCCCGATCTGCAAATCGCCTGTCTCCATGAAAAGCGGAACCTTGCCCGGTACGGCAAACAGCGTCGCCGACATGCCGGCAAGCGGCTGGAAGGGGTGGTCCAGATTTGCTGCGCTTATGGCAACAAAAGCCGGATTCAGCGCACGGAAGATAGGATTGTCGCCTAAGATGTTTGCCACGGAGGGACTGGTGAACAGCTTGAAACTCTGGCTTTCCCTCAGCACCAGAAGACCGGCGATATGGTCGATGTCCCCGTTAGTGATGATGACGCTTTCGATCGGCGTATCTCGCAAACTCTTCGGGGAGAGTGGACGGTTATCGATAAGTTGCTGGCGGATGTCGGGAGAGGCATTCATGATCGTCCAGTTCTCTCCATCCAGCGTGGCAGCGAGGGACGATTGGGTCTGCGGACTCAGCGCCGCGCTGGGGTCTCGCGCCATATTGCAGTTAAGGCAGCCGCAATTCCATTGCGGCAACCCACCACCGGCTGCCGCGCCAAGCACGAGAAAACGCAACTTGTCAGCCTCGTGCCGCACGTGTTGCGGGCTCAGAACAGAATGGGTTCGCCGCCGTCCGCCGGAGCGTAACGATTGATTTCCATGCCACAGCTGACTTCAATAAACTTCGGTGCATGCCATTTCATGATCATCTCCTTGTTTGCGTTGCTTTGTTTCTGCGAGCCACCGCTCGCCGGAGCTCGGGGACCCTTTGAGGATATTCGCCACACGCATATATGACGCTCTAACCCTACCCTTGAGGTGGTCCCTTAATGAAGAACGTCAAGGGGACGTCCTTGCGCAAGAAATCGTTACTGCCGATCGTCTGATACCGCGAAGGGCTGGCCATCGGCGTGCCTGGTGACGCGGCTTTGCATGTTCGATTTGACCTTGCCCCCATATGTGGAGCGGCCCGCGTGGCAAGAGCTTTTTCAGTCGATTTACATTGGAACGGTGCGGTCATATGTCCGGCCTTTACGCGCAGCACATGGCCGCTGGCCTTGATGAGATCCGCGAAACGAGGAGCTAAATCAAGTTTACGCGCTTGTGCGCATTGGGGGCAGTAGCTTCACTCGCGTCGGGATTAGCCGCAGCAGTTCCAGCATGGATGGACGGGTTCGAGGTGGAGCGGGAACGCTATCGCCAGGAGTTGGACGATTGCCGGCGCCGTCTCGTATCCTATCAGTCCCGGCGGGGCGGTGTATTCGGCTTCATTGATGAACACGCGAAGAAGCGCAAAGCATTGCGTGAGGTCGAGGGGGGGGCGCTCGCCACCTTAGCGCGGGAGGATGCCGGGACGTATAAAATCGCCGCATAGTCCAGCGGTTTGGAGAGAGATTGTCCAAGGCCGACCGGACTTAATCACCCAACAGGATGGCGCCATAGTCGGTAGCGCCATGCAACACATGGATGATGACCACCTTCGCGTTTTCGACGCGGTAAAAGATCAGATAATTGCCATGAACGCGGCGGCGGATACCATGGTGTTCGTAGCGGGGCACAAGCGCGAAGCCGTTCGGATTATCGGCGAGATCTTCACACTTGCTCCGCAGCTCTCGAACGAATGAAAGGGCGCGCCAGGGATTGTCCCGTGCGATATAGTCGGCGATCTGCTCAAGATCGCTTTCCGCCTCGTTGGAAAACTCAAGGATCATACCGATTATTCGGCCTGGTCAGCCATCGCGCGGTATTTTGCCTCAAGTCGCTCGAACACATCGTTCGCTGGCCTCGTTCGCTCCGCGTCGGCATCGGCAATGCCGCGCATGACGGAAGCATCCAACGCGGCAAGTCGGGTCTCGCGGTCTTGGACCAGTCGCACACCTTCCCGCAGGACTTCGCTTTTCGAGCCATAGCGACCTGTGTCAACGAGCTGCTGGATATAGCTTTCGAGCTGCTTTCCCAGATCGGCACTAATCATGCTGTACTCCATCGAATGTGATGAAAGAAGATATAGGCCGTTTATCAACTATTATCAATCCTCTTCCCTCTCACCCTCCTTCCGAATGTGTGAGGTGAGATTGGAAAGTGGCAAGGAAGAGAAAAAGATGACGCTGCACGGCAACATTGTCCTCCTTCCGGAGCATCTTCATTCGAGATCGATACGCGCGCCATTGTGTTCTCCCATTTCCATGATAAAGGACATTATCAGGGATTTCGAGGACTTGGCGAGTGGCCAAAGTGATTGCGCGTTCGAATCTCATCACATCAACGGCTCCGATTTTGCTGACCGTGGGTCGTGATCTGTAAAAGTGGTGTTGCAGCAAGGGGTGGAACGATTGCTTTCGCCCTCATCGGCCGTTGAGACGCCGCTTCGTACTTTCCCGACCGCGGAAGCATCGTTATCCGCCTTTCACGTTGTCGCACGACGTGGCGGTGTCTTTATAACGTCAGGCGCAATCCCACAGAACGCAATATTGTTGTTCGCGTTTGTAATAGTCTTCGTCAGCTCTTCCACCGTCATGACGCCCGCCCTCCCTGAGATCTAGTGCGTCATGGAGCTCCCCGGTAGAACCTCGAATTGCCAGAATTTGTCCGGGGTAAAGTAAACTTTCATTGGCGCGCACGGTTTGCATCGTCACATTCTCATAGTCATTTCGATTGCTGCGTAGAAAGTCGATGTAGCGGGCAACTTGCCCTTCGCTAGGGCCAATCGCTCCGCGGTCATCCTGTCACGCGCTGCAGGATCGCGAATGCTCACTACTTGCGTCCTATCCTTGGAGTTCTTGACGCGAAGGCCAGTCCACTCACGATGATCAGCAGCATCGCCGCACAAACGAAACTTGAGGTGAAGAAGATCAGCCCACTGAAGCCAAGAAACCACGGTGCCGCGAGCAGGGCTAGGCCTAGCCAAAATTTCAACCAGTCGATCCAGGCTTCAGGATTGAAAATCCCGAGGATGGAGACGTTCACAATCGTCAGACCGACGGTTGTTCCGGTTGCATATACCATCGTCGATGCGGTAGCCACCGAAAGAAGATCAGGCGCCAACCACGGCGTCAGGAAGATAAACGTTCCAAGAAGAAGGCCGAACCAGTTTTGCCAGCGTGGTTCCTGCATGGAAAATCCTCCATGGTGACGGATTATTCTTGTATTTTTCAACCATAACATCAGTGACATGCATCAATGCCTCCGCGGTTTTTTGCCGCTTCGATTCGATGTCGGAGGCCGATGAAACTGGACGATGCGAGATGCTGAGGTGTCTCATGCGCCAAGCTCAGACTTGAAGTGCTTTCCTTGCGGATAGCTCTTCAGCGGTGTCCATAGCCATGTCGAGGACGACCCGCCCGCCTATGCGGCCCTGCTTCAAATCGGACAGCACCTTATTTATGTCCTTCAGCGGCGCGCGTTGAATAGCTGCCTTGACCTTGTGATCCGCGGCGAAAGCGATCGCCTCATCGAGATCGCGACGCGTTCCCACGATCGATCCACGGATGGTGATGCGTTTCAGGACGACGTCGAAGATCGGTGTCGCAAACTGGCCCGGCGGAAGACCAACCAGGCTCATCGTTCCCCTCTTGCGGACCAGCGATAAGGCCTGTGAGAAGGCCGATGGTGATACCGCCGTTACAAGAACGCCGTGAGCGCCGCCTTGAGTTACTTTCATTACCTCTGATACCGTATCCGGGACTGCGGCGTTGATGGCGAAGTCAGCTCCGGCCATGCGCGCGAGGTTCAGTTTCGATGGCGCGATATCGAGGGCGATCACCTTTAATCCCATTGCCTTGGCGTATTGGATGGCGATATGCCCGAGCCCTCCGACACCTGAGATCACAACCCACTCGCCGGGACGGGCCTCGGTCTCCTTGAGGCCCTTATACGTCGTCACGCCGGCGCAAAGAATGGGCGCGATATCGGCGAAATCAACATGCTCAGGCAGGCGGGCCGCGAAGCCGGCATCGGCGATGACATAGTCGGCAAAGCCGCCGTCGCAGCTATAGCCGGTATTGTGCTGATGGTCGCACAGGGTTTCCCATCCCGTCTCGCAATATTCGCATTTCAGACAGGCGTCATGCAGCCAGGCAATCCCAACGCGATCCCCCTCCTTGAGATTGGTAACGCCGGCGCCGACAGCCGCGACTATGCCTGCTACCTCGTGTCCCGGCGTAAATGGAAGCGAGGGGCGGACGGGCCAATCGCCCTCGGCTGCATGCAGATCGGTATGGCAGACACCGCAGGCCTTGACCCTCACCAGGATCTTTCCTGGTTCGGGCCGTGGGACCGGCCTATATTCGATCGACAAGGGCTTACCAAATTCCGTGACAATGGCAGCCCGCATCATCTTGTCCATTTGGACCTCCTGTTGATATCGGCACTCGTGTGGTGATTAAGGCGGCCTGTGCCCGGGGGGCAGACGGTGATCCGAGGCATCATCGCCACGGCCTCCCTAGGCGACCAATGACTTCGATAGCAGCACAAGCCTTGGATCATCGGGATAGGGTTTGACCCTGAAACCCATGTTCTGTTCGATCTCAACAGCGTCATAATTGTTTCTGTCTTCGATGGATTCGATCGTTTGCAGACCCCGGTTCTTGGCTTCCCGTACCATCAGGCTCAGAAGCTCCCAGCCGAGACCATGACCCTTGAGATCGCTCCGTACGGAAATGGCGACTTCGGCTCGCTTCTTGTCCCGGTCGCAGGCGAGCACCGCCGTTGCGATCGGTGTTGCGGTATCCCTGGCGAAAGCAATATAGCTTTCCACGGCGCTATGATCGACGCCGATCAATTCCGCGATCTGCTTGCGGGAAACATGCTTGATCGCCGAGAAAAAACGGAAACGAAGATCTTGCGGACTGACGTGATCGAAAAGTTCGGTGAGGAGTCCTTCGTCGCCATTTGTGGCCGGTCTGACCGAGACCCGCAAACCATCACGCGTCACTATATTCCACTGCTGTTCCGGCATGACCGCTTCTCCATTCGTGCGATATTTCACTTGCTTAGACTGGTTGGTAATTGACCTTGATCTTAGATCTGCGAAGGAAGTCCGCATTGACGGGGATCAAATCCGCAAAGGTTCTGACAAGAATAATGAGGGAACACCTTCAGGCGCCTCGCAGCATTTATCCACACGATAGCTGGAAAACAGGACCAATCGCCGCGTTGAACCGTGAGAGATCTGATAGGCCAATCGTCAGCCGGTCGGCCCGTTGCGCTTTGGGATGCCAGTTCGCCCACCGACTCCCTGGCGACGCGGCAACGCTTCACAATCCTGGATGCCTATTCCTACCGTAGGGCCAGGTAGGGATAGCCATGATAGGCGAAGATCACGGGCCGATCCCGCGTAAACAGCCTGTCGAAGACGTCATCGGCCAATCCATGCGGATGCTGTTCCTTCGACTGCAACGCTAATAGATCGACGACGTTGACCACGCGAGTTGAGAGTTCCAGAATATTCTCGTGGAAAAGATCGACGGCGGCGGGCGTCCGCCTTCAACGGTTCGCGTAGCGGATTGTCGAGGAGATAGATTGCCCGACCGAAAGATCATTGGCAGCGCGCCGATAGCGGTCGATGAGACGGAGCTCATTGGTGTCGAGCGAATGCGCAAGAATGGCACTTGGCTGGTTTTCCATATCACTACTCCAATTCGAAATGGTCAAATGCGGACTTCGATTGAAGCGGTGAGCCATTGATCTCGATCATTTGCTTGTCAGGAGCGACAAGGCCTCGTCGCCGATGATCTGTTCCTCGTCGGTCGGAATGACGAAGGTTCTAATCTTGCTCGAAAAGGTGCTGATGATTGGGCCGTTGGCGATGTTTTTATCAAGGTCGCGATCCACTCCCAGCCATCGTAGGCGGTCACAGACTGCGGCTCGGATCTCTGGCTGATGTTCCCCGATCCCGGCGGTGAAAATGAGACCATCGAGGCCGCCGAGAGTTGCCGTCATGCGACCGATTTCCCCGGCTATCCGCAAGGTAAAAAGGTCTATCGCCTCGCGTGCCTCCCCACGCGTGTCTTTCAGGAGATCGCGGGTATCGCCGCTGATCCCCGATATGCCGAGCAAGCCAGACCGATAATAGAGCATCTCTTCAAGGTTTCGAAGCGTCCTGCCACTCGTTCCGAGAAGGTACAGCAGCGCACCTGGGTCGAGGGTACCGCAGCGTGTCGCCATCGGAACACCGTCGAGCGTTGAAAATCCCATGCTGCAATCACGACTTTCCCCATTGTCGAGAGCACATAGGCTGGCACCGTTACCGAGATGGGCAACGATGACCTTGCCAGCAGCAATCTCGGGAGCGCGACTGCGCAATTCGCCGATGATGAATTTGTAGGAGAGCCCATGAAAGCCGTAGCGCTTAATGCCACGATCGTGCAAAGCCCTTGGTAGGGCAAATCGGCGAACCAGGTCGCTTTGGGTTGCGTGAAAAGCCGTGTCGAAGGAAGCGGTTTGCTTGAGCGCCGGTCGCAAATGTTTTACCGCGCGGATCACGCGAAGCGCCTGCGGCTGATGTAACGGCGCGAGCGCCACCAACTTGTCCAATTCGCCGATGGTGGTCTCGTCGAGGATGACGGGGCCCGCGAATCGATCGCCCCCATGAACCACGCGATGGCCCGCAAAGTGAACAGCCGACATGTCAAAATGGGCAGCCAGCGCCTCGAATACTTCCGCGACGACATCCCGCAGATCCTCTCCTCCCTCCGCGTATAGCTGAATATCAAAGGAAGCGGGTCCTTCGCTCAGATGAAAGGTGAGGGGTCTTCTGCCGAAATCCACCAGTCCTTTGCCAATGCGACACGCGCCGTGGACGTCGCACTGAAACAGACCGATCTTCAATGTCGAAGAGCCCATGTTGAATGTGAGAAGCAGGGTCGTGTCCGCCATGACTTTTCAATCTGTTCAAAGTCCGCTCTTTTCAAGAGCTTGCTGAAAGTAGTTGGGCACGGTGGACTCTCTATCAGAGATGTCCGCTGCGCATATCGCCCAGCGATTATCGTTTCTTTTGACACAAGTTGGCGGAGGTGGCTTTGACCCATGTCAAGCCGACGAATGCCCGCGATTTCTGATGGTTCCCTCATCTTGACGAAGATCAAGGCGGACTTCCTTTTGTTGCTTAAGCTCGCCTCCATCGACCAACGTCCAAACAGGAGGTGCGACCATGCAAGCCAAGACTATCCTGAGCGTCATCGGTGTTGATCAAAACGACGATGACCTGCATTCCGCAATCGAATTGTGCCGGGCATCCAAGGCCCACCTGTCGGTGCTGGTGACGGCACTTGCTGCTCCGCCGATTGGCGGACATGGCGAAGTGACGTCCACGGTATGGCTCGAGGAGCGTGAGCGCCAGACGGAAAACCTTCGTCGGAAGGTCGCTGCCGCCAATGCCATTCTCAAGGCCGATGATGTTTCGTTCGACGTGACCAGCCTCTTTACGGAATACGGATGGGCGGAGAATGAAATCGGACAACGGGCGCGCTATGTCGACCTGACGCTGATCGGCGGCGGCTTTCTGGCCCAGGACGATATGCGGCAGGAAATTCTGAACGGAGCCCTGTTTCGGTCGCCGGCGCCGATCCTTCTTGTGCCCAAAGGGCATGCCGCTTCTCTTCGGCCGAAAACGGTCTTGGTTGCCTGGGACTCCCGCAACGAAGCAAGCACGGCCGTGCGGGCCACGATGGAGCAGCTGATCGCGGCCGATAGCGTGTGTGTCGCCATGGTCGATCCATCCGCGACGATCGGCAGCAACGGCGAAGAGCCTGGAGCCGATGTTGCGACCTTTCTCGCAAGACATGGCATCCGAGTCTCGGTGGATGTCTTGCCCAGCGCTGGTCGCGCTGTTGCGGACGTTCTACGTCAGCATGCGATCGACATCGGCGCCGAGCTGATTGTCATGGGTGCTTACGGGCATTCGCGGGTGCGTGAGTGGATCTTCGGAGGGACGACGCGCTCCATGCTGGAGCACACGCCTGTTCCATTGATGATGACACGCTGATGCCAATTGGCTCATGACCCAGCCGACAAGCGGGGTCGATTGCTTTATTCTTGGAAAGGAAGAAGAATGGCTGGCACTTATGTTATCGCGGCGCTGCGGCCGGATCAGATCGTGCAAGCCTATCCACTTGTCCAGGCAGCAGTTCCAAACCTTGGTATGGTTGCATGGCGCCGGATGGCATCCGACGCCAATCGTCACGACGAAATCCTCGCCGCGGTCAACCCTCGAGGTTACATACAGGGTCTAAGCATCTATAGGCTCTGCCATCATCCCGCCGTCGGGCGGCTGCTCGACGTCACTTTTCTGATTGTCGCGAGCGCAGCTGATGAACGTGGCATTGCGCAAACCCTGTTTGCCAGCATTCGATCGCGGGCCAGGGAACTCAAGTGCAACCAAATTAGATTCTGGAATCAAAATCCGGGCAATTGGGAGCAGATGCACAACGAGGAGCGAGTCTATCGATTGGATCACGGGCTTATGATGGTCTGCAACGAAAACGACCGATGAGGATTCGTTCGCAGCAAAGCCGCCTTTATCTCTTCGTGGTGAAGACGTAGCCCACCCCGCGTACCGATTTGATCAACTGTGGATGCGTGGGGTCGGCCTCGATCTTCTTGCGCAGTCGCGCGATTTGGGCATCGATCGTTCGATCATAGACTTCCAGATTACGGCCGCGCGTCAATTCCATCAGGAACTCGCGACTGAGGACACGTCCGGCGTGGCGTGCGAATACAACCAGCATGTCGAATTCGCCGGTGGTCAATTCGATTTCCTTTTTGTCCGGTGATAGAAGCTGCCGTTTGCCGATATCGAGCTGCCAGCCTTCAAAACCAATTATGTCCGTTCGCTCGTTTTCTCGAGCTTTCGTCATAGGCTGGCGGCGGCGAAGAATAGACTTCAGTCGAGCATGCACTTCCCGGAGATGAAAGGGCTTGGCGATATAGTCGTCGGCGCCGACTTCAATCCCGACGATTCTGTCGACCACATCGTCGCGACCGGTCAGCATGATGATCGGAATGTCCGACTGTGCGCGGATTTCGCGGGCAAGGTCCAATCCGTCCTCACCGCCGGGCAGGACCCAATCCAATAAAATGATATCAAAATTCGCTTGCTGCAGAGACGCCCGCATCTCAAGGCCGTTCGATGCTGCGCTAACAACATACCCTTCGTCCTCGAAGTAGCGTGTCAGCATCTGACGGATTCTGGGGTCGTCATCCACGACCAGAAGATGTTCACGCCGTTGCTGATCGATGGCCATTGCAAGGTTTCCAGTAAAGACGGGCTGCGACCTGTGACAATCCGTTACAAAATTGCACGATCTCTAACACGCGTGGCATTCGGCTGTCACTCGGAAGGCATCAATCTACCCGGCATCGGAACAACATTTGAGAGGGATTGTCATGTTGTCGGCAAATAGCGCTGAGCGGGCCCAGAGTTACAATGAGGTTGTTGTTGCCTTCGATGCCGAACCGGTCTGTCTTCAATCATTATTCTCGAAGCAACCACTGGAGCAATTGGATGCCGGCGCAACGTTGTTCTTCGAAGGCGACCAGGCAAAACATCTCTTTGAGCTGGTGGAGGGGGTTTTACGCATTTTCAAGATCATGGCAGATGGCAGGCGCGTCATAACAGGCTTCCTCTATCCTGGCGATCTTGTCGGCGTTTCGCTCAGAAATCACTATCTCTATAGCGCCGAAGCCGTGACCCCTGTCAGATTGCGCCGTTTCTCCCGGAGAGCCTTCGAGGATACGGTCGGCAGTTCGCCGGAACTGAGGCCGCAGCTTCTTGCCCGTCTTTGCGACGAAATGGCGGCGGCCCAGGATCAGATGGTGTTGCTCTCCTGCAAGAATGCCGAAGAGCGGCTTTGCAGCTTCTTGCTGCGGCAGCTACAGCGGAAACGAGAACAGGATCGCTCGTGCGGTGTCGTTGATCTTCCGATGACTCGTCTCGATATCGCCGACTATCTGGGCCTCACGATCGAAACGGTTTCCCGAACCATGACGAGGTTGACAAACAAGGGTATCGTCAGCCCTGTGGGTCGCCATTCCATCCGCGTTTTAAAAGCCAGGATGCTTGCACATCTGGCGGGAGAGGGTGATGAATGCGACGATCGCTATTCGCCCGTCATTTCCTTGGATAATGCCCGGCGGCGCCATTAACCGAATGCAGATGGAAATTCGATGAACGATCGGTCGTCAGGACAGCAAGCCCCAGAAACCAGGTTGGACGAAATCGCCCAGATCCTCGATAGCGCGAATATTGTCGTGCACACCTTCGACGGAATCATCCGGAGGTGGACGTCGGGATGCGAGCGGCTCTACGGCTGGACCCAACAGGAGGCCATTGGCCAGGTGGTTCATGAGTTGCTGTCGACTATTTTCCCGGAGCCTCTCGAGGAAATCCGCGGCAAGGTCGCCCGGCAGATTGCCTGGCAGGGGGAGCTTGTGCATCTGCACAAGGATGGCAGGCCCATCGTCGTGACGAGCCGTTGGGTCGCGGCATCCTCTGACGATCCAGACGAACACGTCATTGTCCAAACCAATAATGACATCAGTCACTTAAAACAGATTCAGGCGGATTTGGCCGAGCGTGAGGCTCATTTGCGGTCAATTCTCGCGACCGTCCCCGAATCGATGATTGTGATCGACGAGTTGGGAGCGATCGCGTCCTTCAGCACCGCTGCGGAAAAGCTGTTTGGATATTCGGCAGAGGACGTCCATGGAAAAAACGTTTCGATGCTGATGCCTTCGCCGGACCGCGAGGCCCATGATGGATATCTCTCGCACTATCTGACAACCGGCGAGCGCCGCATCATTGGTTATGGTCGCGTCGTCAGTGGGCAGCGCAAAGACGGCACGGTCTTTCCGATGGAGTTGTCGGTTGGCGAGGCGGTCACCAACGGCAAGCGGATATTTACCGGCTTCATCCGAGATCTTACGAGCCGCCACAAGATCGAAGAGGAACTTCGACAATCACAGAAGATGGAAGCCATAGGCCAACTGACTGGCGGCCTGGCCCATGACTTCAACAATCTGCTGACCGTCATCAGCGGCAACCTGGAAATGATCGAGGCGCGACTGCAGGATACGAAGTTGCTGTCGCTGGTTGCCGAGGCACAGGCAGCGGCCGAGGACGGAGCCAAGCTGACCGCTCAACTCCTTGCCTTTGGCCGTCGCCAGCCCCTCAATCCCAAGCTTATGGACGTCGGTAGGTTCGTATCCGGCTTTTCCGATCTCTTGCGCCGCACGTTGGGCGAGGCGATCGAATTGCGAACCGTCATTACCGGTGCCGCGAACGAAGCGCTCGTTGATGGCTCGCAATTGCAAAATGCTCTCCTCAACCTTGCAATCAATGCACGGGACGCGATGCCCCGCGGCGGGCTTTTGTCGATCGAGATTTCCCGCCTGCGGCTGGATGCCGACTACGCCCGCATGTATCCGGAGGTCCGGACCGGTGAATACGTGTTGATCGCGGTGACCGACACCGGTGTTGGCATGTCGAGCGAGACAAAGGAGCGTGCCTTCGAGCCGTTCTTTACGACGAAAGGGATGGGAGCTGGCACCGGGCTTGGCCTCAGCATGGTCTATGGCTTTGCCAAGCAGTCAGGTGGCCTTGTCCAGCTCTATAGCGAGATCGGCCAAGGCACGAGCGTCCGTATCTTCCTGCCTGCCGAAAAGGCACGAACGGAAATGGAGCCAGTTCATGCAGACGACAGGAAGCCTGACATTATTCCAAAAGGCTTCGAGCGTATCCTCGTCGTCGAGGACGATGCTCGTGTTCGTCGCGTCACAGTCTCCCGTCTTCTCGACGCTGGATACAGTGTCATCGAGGCAAGCAATGGAACCGAGGCTCTCGCTCTTTTCCAGGAAAATCATGACATTGCACTGCTGTTTACCGATGTCGTGATGCCCGGCGGCATGGCTGGGGATGAGCTCGCACATAAAATCCGGGCCATGCGCCCTGAAATCAAGGTGCTGTTCACATCAGGATATGCGGAGCCCACGATCGCCGGGCGCGAATTGGCGGAGGCTGGCAGTTGGTTGAAAAAACCCTACACCGCCCGCCAGCTCGCCGTCCGTCTGCGCGAGCTCCTTGATTGACTGTCTGCCTCAAACGGCGGCGCTGTGGCGCGCCATGTCACGTGTCAGGTAGCGATCGAAGCGGGAGGCGATCGTGCGAACGAAAGGTTTTCCTTCCGGCTTCACCGAGAATGTATCTCCGTCGAAGGAAACAATAGCGCCTTCCAAAGCGGCAATTGCCGCCGCCTCGACGAGCAGGGAGCCGATCTCGGCTCCGAAAGCTCGCTTCAGATCGGAAATGGAGAAGGAGAAATTGCACATGAGGCTCTCGATCAACCTGCCGATGATGCGATCGGTAGGCGAAAGTGCGAAGCCGCGCATGGTAGGAAGCTCGCCGGCTTTGACCTTGCGGATATAGTCCGCTGCAGAAACTGAGTTCTGGACATAGCCTTGTGGCAGCCTACCGATCGAAGATGCTCCGAATCCGATCAGCGTCTCGGCATCGTCCGTCGTATATCCCTGGAAATTGCGTCTCATCCTTCCATCGCTGGCCGCGGCGGCAAGATTGTCGTCCTGGTCGGCGAAATGATCGAGACCGAGTGCGATATAGCCGGCTTCCGCCAATTGAGCAGCACCACCGCTTGCCATGTCGAACCGTTCGGCCGGACCGGGAAGGGTATCTTGATCGATAAGGCTTTGGTGTTTTTTCACCCAGGGAACATGCGCATAGCCGAAAAGCGCAATACGATTTGGCCGCATCGACACCGCAAGATCGATCGTCCGTCGCAGCGTCTCCGTCGTCTGCAGCGGCAGACCGTAGAGAATGTCGAGATTGATCGAGCCGATGCCGGCGTTGCGCAAGGCTCCCACGACGGCTTGTGTCTGCTCGAAACTTTGTGGCCGATTGATTGCCCTTTGAACGTCGGGATCGAAATCCTGGACGCCGAGGCTTGCACGCGTGATTCCAAAGCGGTGCCAAGCTTCGAGATTATCATGGTCCGCGTTGCGTGGATCGATCTCGACGCTGATCTCACAACCCGCATCAAGGTCGAAAGCACCGTCGAGTCTTGCACGAAGATTGTCGATGCCGTCAGGCTCGATCACGGTCGGTGAGCCGCCACCGAAATGAATGGCACTAACCCGTCGCCGACCGGAAAGTGCCGACGCGGTAAGCGCGATCTCAGCCCCAAGCGCGTCGAGATAATCGGCAACAGGATCGTAGCGTCGTACCTGCTTGGTATGACAGCCGCAAAACCAGCAGAGCTGATCGCAAAAGGGCACATGCAAGTAAAGCGAAACGGGTTTATGTGGATCCGTCTCGCCAAGCCATCTGGCATAGCACGCGCCGTCAATACCATTATGAAAATGCGGCGCCGTGGGATAGCTGGTGTAACGCGGCACGGGTTGGGCGTAGCGGGCAAGCGAGCTGGTGAACACGGGAGGGGTCTTTCAATAGATGAGGCAGAGGGATCGGTCGGCGGGCATGGGCCGGGCGACATACCCGGCCGCCCGGGCGCTATCCACGATTGTTCGTCTCGGTATTGTCGTCAGCGAGTTCGTACCACATGGCGTTGAGGACAGCGAATGCTGCGGCGAGAGGG
>NZ_BLAJ01000021.1 GCF_009176305.1 Martinezella dioscoreae
TCCTGTCCGGACTTTGCCGAAACCCGCAGCTCTCTACGACAAGCCTGATGGACTGACCAATTCGCCGTCCTTGGTGACGATGGTCGATCCATACGGCTCGCGGGATGCGACGATCAGCGCGTCATCCGGCAAAGGCCGTGCAAGATCCTTGGCCTCCTCCCATGGCGCCCTCATCCAGACATCGGTCTCTTCTTTGGTCAGCAACAGCACAGGCATGGCCTTGCCATGAATGGGCTTGACCAGATTGTTCGGATCGGTGGTCAGGAACCCGTAGAGGTCGTCAGTCGTAAAGCCGTCCTTCACTTTGCGCACGGATGTCCATTGCGGCACATGGATACCGGCAAAGAACATCAGCGGCTTGCTGTCGTCGCGGGCGAACCAGGCGTTCGGCACATTGCCGCCTGCCTCCTGGCTCGCCGGGTCCGGCTCGGCAAAGCTGGTGACGGGAACAAGGCAGCGGTTCTCGACACCGAACCAGCGCTTCCAGTGTGGGAGCTTGAGATTGCGGACATTGGTGACGCCACGGTCGACCTGCTCGCGCACCAGCTGCTCGAAGTCGAACTCCTTGCCCTTGGCTCGCAGTTTCTCGGCCTTGGCCTGGGCTAGCTTCTCAAGGGCAAAGCGCGGGGAGGGAAGCCCCCAGCGCGCATGGACGAGCTGCTTGCCTCTGTCAGCGGTGTTGCGGACGATCGGTCCCATCTGGTCCGGGTTCATCTGGTAAGCCGGCATCAGGTTGATCAGGCTCTCGGCGTCCTGAGCCCACTTGTTCACCCAGTCCTTGTCTTCCATCCGGTACAAGTTGCACATCGGCGCTCCATCTCCCTTGAAGCTGGGAACATGGTAGCCGACGAAGCGCCGGAACGCCAACCGATGACTTTTTGGGCCGGCTTCGAAACTTTTTCGAAAGCGTCTTCCGTGCCGGCTCGAAGTCATGTCCATGATTCCCAATGCGAATCTTAAAGTCCCCTAAAATAGAGGGATAATATTCCTATTTCGGGTTGCTTGACTCGCGAATCGAGATGGAACATTTAGTGAACAAATACACTTGACCGACATGACGTCGATGCTAACGCGACCTTGCAGGGACCCGTGAATGATGACTGCTGCCCGTAACAGGGTGATCTCCGATCTGAAGGACCGCATTGCGTTACTGGAAGGCAACGCGGGCAAAAGGAGCGGCTGCCTCGCCTTCGGTGTGCCCGAAATCGATGCGGTGCTGCCGGGCGGTGGTTTGGCTTACGGCGCCGTACACGAGTTCGCCGGCGGTGGGGCAGGGGTCGTCGATGGTGCCGCCGCTGCGCTGTTTGCCGCCGGCATTGCCGCACGGACCAAGGGCAAGATCGTCTGGTGCCTGACACGGCCGGACCTGTTCTTTCCGGCGCTGGCCCAGGCGGGTCTTCATCCCGATCGTGTCGTCTTCGTCGAGGCCGACCGCGAGGAAGACGTTCTCGCGTCGATGGAAGAGGCGCTGGCCTTCGGCGGCCTTGGCGCCGTCGTCGGTGAGATCGTTCGGCTGCCAATGGTCGCTTCGCGCCGCCTGCAGCTCGCGGCGGAAAAGACCGGGACGATGGGGCTGGTGGTCCGGCGGTGGCGCCGGCAGGGGGAAGCCTCGGATTTCGGGCAGCCGACGGCCACGACGACGCGATGGCGGGTGAGCGTGCTGCCATCGGAAGAATTGCCGGTTCCAGGCGTCGGGCGGCCGCGATGGCTGCTGGAATTGATCAGAGTGAAGGCGGGTGAGTGCGCTGAGTTTATCGTGGGAGCGTGCGATGCCACGGGTCGTATCCATCTATCTGCCGGATCTGCCGATCGAGCGGATCAGGCGCATGGATCAAAAGGCAGAATTATCGCCTGACCGGCCGCTGGTGCTGATCGCGAGCAGCGGCTCCAGGCGCTGGATATCGGCGGCTGATGCCAAGGCCCGGCAAGCGGGCGTGCGCGTCGGCATGCCGGCGGCCAAGGCGCAAGCCATGGTGCATGGGCTGCAATTTGCCGATGCGGATCCTGCTGCCGACGCCGAGGCACTCCAGCGGATCGCGCTCTGGTCCCTCTCGCAATATTCCCCGATCGTCGCCGTCGACGGCACGGATGGCATCGTCATGGATACGGAAGGCGCCGATCACCTGCAAGGCGGCGAGCTGCCGATGCTGACCGGGATCGCCAATCGCTTCCGGGCGAGGGGGCTGACCGTCCATGCGGCGATCGCCGATACATGGGGTGCCGCGCATGCCTGCGCCCGTGCCACCGGCCGGGAGGTCGTCATCATTCCCGCTGGTGAGACCGGCCGTGCCGTCGAACACCTGCCGATCTCGCATCTGCGGCTATCGGCGGCGACTGTCACCAGCCTTCGCACGCTCGGCTTCAAAACCATCGGCGAACTGTCGGCGACGCCGCGCGCGCCACTGACGCTGCGTTTCGGACCGGAGATCGGCAGGCGCCTCGATCAGATGTTTGGCCGCGTCGCCGAGCCGATCGATCCCATCCGGGCGCCGGAATGGATCGAGGTCGTCAGGACCTTCGCCGAGCCCATTGGAGCCCCAGAGACGATCGACAAATATGTCGGACGCCTGATCGTCAAACTGATCGCGGAATTGCAGCGTAGAGGTCTCGGCGTCCGGCGCACCGACCTCATCGTCGAAAAGGTCGATGGCAGCAGGCAGGCGATCCGCGCCGGCACGGCGAAACCGGCCCGCGACATCGCCTGGCTGACCAAGCTCTTCCGGGACCGAAGGGAAACGATCGAGCCCGGCTTCGGCATCGAGAAGCTGACACTGGTGGCCGTCATGACCGAACCCCTTGCCGAGCAACAACGCGCGTCTCTGGTCGACGGGAAAGATCAGGACATCACGCCATTGATCGACACCTTCGGCAATCGGGGGCAGCGCGTCTATCGCATCGCGCCCGTCGCATCCGACGTACCCGAACGCAGCATCCGGCGGATCGCGGCGGCAGCCGAAGACGTCGCGGAGACCTGGGTGCATCACTGGCCGCGTCCCGTGCGGCTGCTGGCCCGGCCAGAGCCGATCGACGTCATCGCGCTGCTGCCGGATCATCCTCCCGTCTCCGTCATCTGGCACGGCAGACGCCGGCGGGTCAGACGCGCCGACGGGCCGGAACGCATCTTCGGGGAATGGTGGACCAGGAGCTCCGAATTCGATGCGGTGAGGGATTATTTCGTGATCGAGGACGAGTTCGGCGAGCGCCTGTGGATCTTTCGTTCCGGCGATGGCGTCGATCCTGCCACCGGCTCGCATCGCTGGTTCGTGCACGGGATCTTCGCATGAGCTACGCCGAACTGCAGGTCACCACCCATTTTTCCTTCCTGCGCGGGGCGTCATCGGCCGATGAGCTGTTCCGGACAGCCAAGGAACTTGGCATCAGCGCGCTCGGGATCGTCGACCGCAATTCGCTGGCCGGGATCGTCCGGGCGCTCGAAGCCTCGCGGGCAACGGGACTGCGGCTTGTCGTCGGCTGTCGCCTCGACCTGGCCGACGGCATGTCGATTCTCGTCTATCCCACCGATCGTGCCGCCTATTCTCGCCTGACCCGGCTTCTGACGCTCGGCAAGAGCCGCGGCGGCAAGGGCAACTGTATCCTGCATCTGGAAGATGTCGCGCTCTATGCCGAGGGCCTCATCGGTATTCTCGTGCCCGACCTTGCCCACGAGACCTGTGCCATCCAGCTCAGGAAGATGGCGGAGATTTTTGGCGATCGTGCCTATCTGTCGCTCTGCCTGAGACGACGGCCGAACGATCAGCTGCGGCTGCATGAACTGTCCCATCTCGCGGCTCGCTTC
This sequence comes from Martinezella dioscoreae, assembly GCF_009176305.1. GTDB lineage: Bacteria > Pseudomonadota > Alphaproteobacteria > Rhizobiales > Rhizobiaceae > Rhizobium > Rhizobium dioscoreae. Next base: position 3,797 of record NZ_BLAJ01000021.1, read on the forward strand.
AAGGTGAAGACAGTCGTCACCAACGACGTCCTCTTCCATGAGCCGTCACGCCGGCAGCTGCAGGATATCGTCACCTGCATTCGCAACGTCTCCACGATCGATGATATCGGCTTCGAGCGGGAGAGGCACGCAGACCGTTTTCTCAAGCCGCCGGAGGAGATGGAGCGGCTATTCCCTCGTTATCCCGAAGCGCTCGCCCGCACGCTCGAGATTGTCGAGCGCTGCACGTTCTCGCTGGAGGAACTGACCTACCAATACCCCGAGGAGGCGATCGTTCCCGGCAAGAACGCTCAACAATCCCTCGAACATTATGTCTGTGAGTGCATTCCCAACCGCTATCCGGAAGGGCTGCCGCCATCGGTGCTGAAGGTGGTGAGGCATGAGCTCGACCTCATCCGCACCATGAACTACGCCCCCTATTTCCTGACAGTGTTTTCGATCGTGCGCTATGCCCGCAGCCAGGGCATTTTATGTCAGGGGCGGGGATCGGCGGCCAACTCCGCCGTCTGCTACATCCTCGGCATCACCTCCATCGATCCCGAGACCAACAATCTGCTCTTCGAACGCTTCGTTTCCCAGGAGCGCGACGAGCCGCCCGATATCGACGTCGATTTCGAGCACGAGCGGCGCGAGGAGGTGATCCAATGGATCTACAGGACCTATGGCCATGACAAGGCGGCGCTGTGCGCGACCGTCACGCGCTACCGCGCCAAGGGGGCGATCCGCGATGTCGGCAAGGCGCTTGGGCTGCCGGAGGACATGATCAAGGCGCTATCAGCGGGCATGTGGTCGTGGTCGGAGGAACTTGTGACCGAACGTGGCCTGCGTGAGCTCAACCTCAATCCGGACGATCGCAGGCTTGCCTTGACCTTGGAACTGGCACAGCAGCTGATGGGCGCGCCTCGCCATCTCGGCCAGCATCCGGGTGGTTTCGTGCTGACCCATGATCGGCTTGACGATCTTGTGCCGATCGAGCCCGCCACCATGGCCGATCGGCAGGTGATCGAATGGGACAAGGACGACGTCGAAGCGCTAAAGTTCATGAAGGTCGACGTGCTGGCGCTCGGCATGCTGACCTGCATGAGCAAGGCTTTTGCCTTGATCCGGGACCACAAGCATCTGGATCTCGATCTGGCTCAAATCCCCCAGGAGGATCCGGCGACCTATGCGATGATCCGCAAGGCCGATACGCTCGGCACCTTCCAGATCGAAAGCCGGGCGCAGATGTCGATGCTCCCCAGGATGAAGCCACGGACCTTCTACGATCTCGTCATCCAGGTGGCGATCGTCCGGCCCGGCCCGATCCAGGGAGATATGGTCCATCCGTACCTGCGCCGGCGCGAGGGCAAGGAAAAGGTCGAGTATCCCACACCGGAACTGGAGGCCGTTCTCGGCAAGACGCTTGGTGTGCCGCTCTTTCAGGAGAGCGCCATGAAGGTGGCGATGGTCTGCGCCGGCTTTACCGGCGGCGAGGCCGATCAGCTGCGCAAATCGATGGCGACCTTCAAGTTCACCGGCGGTGTCTCCAAGTTCAAGGACAAGCTCGTCTCCGGCATGGTCAGGAATGGCTATACGCCGGAATTCGCCGAAAAGACCTTCTCGCAGCTCGAAGGCTTTGGCTCATACGGCTTCCCGGAGAGCCATGCCGCCAGCTTCGCCCTCATCGCCTACGCCTCGGCTTATGTGAAACGCCATTATCCCGACGCCTTCTGCGCGGCCCTCCTGAACTCCCAGCCCATGGGCTTTTATGCGCCGGCCCAGATTGTTGGCGACGCCCGCAAGCATGGCGTCGAGGTCCGGCCGGTCTGCGTCAACAGCTCACGCTGGGACTGCACTCTGGAGCCGGTCGAGGGCAGCGATCGCCATGCGGTTCGCGTGGGGCTGCGCATGGTCCATGGTCTTGCTCAGGTCGATGCGGCCCGCATTATCGCAGCCCGCGCCGACCAAGCGTTTTCGAGCGTCGATGATCTCTGGCGGCGATCGGGCGTGCCGGCGGCGGCCCTGGTCGAGCTTGCCGAGGCGGATGCCTTTCTGCCGTCGCTCAAGCTCCAGCGCCGCGATGCGCTCTGGGCGATCAAGGCGCTGCGTGACGAGCCCTTGCCGCTGTTCGCCGCGGCGGCCGAGCGTGAGCAAAAGACGATCGCCGAACAGCAGGAGCCGGAGGTCAATCTTCGCCAGATGACGGAGGGCCATAATGTCATCCAGGACTATAGCCACACGGGGCTGACCCTTCGCAAGCATCCGCTCGCCTTCCTGCGTGAGGATCTGACCGCCCGCGACATCGTGACCTGCGAGGAGGCGATGTCCGCCCGTGACGGCCTCTGGCTGATGACGGCTGGCCTCGTGCTTGTGCGCCAGAAACCGGGTTCCGCCAAGGGCGTCATGTTCCTCACCGTCGAGGATGAGACCGGGCCGGCCAATGTCGTTGTCTGGCCCAGCCTCTTCGAGCGGCGCCGGCGCATCGTGCTCGGATCCTCGATGATGGCGATCAACGGCCGCATTCAGCGGGAAGGGGAGGTGGTCCATCTCGTCGCCCAGCAGCTGTTCGATCTGACATCCGATCTCTCCGGCCTTGCCGATCGCGATGAGGCCTTCCGGTTACCGAGCGGTCGCGGTGATGAGTTCGCGCATGGGGCGCCGGGAAGCCCGGATTCGCGGGAGAGGGCTGTCATGAAGGTGCGGGAGATTTATGAGCCGGATCGGCTTATTGAGAGGTTGAAGGTGAGGGTGAGGAATTTTCAATAAGCATGGGGGTGAGCTATATCGTGATCCTCGCGTCCCTATGTTGTTTTGATTTCCAGACCTCTACCTGGAAGCAAGCCACAATCGGCGTGCTTCTGATCTTCACGAATTGAGGAGTGAAGAACATCCGCTGGCACGGGCGGGCGAGCTTTTCGATGTGAGTTCCATTGAGAAAGGACCGGCTACGCCGGCCCTTTCGATCTCTTACCAGGTCTGACGGTCATACCAATCGTCGACGTCGGACTTAGCGCGGTCCTTCGCAAGGCCGTACCGCTCCTGGATCTTGCCTTCGAGCTGATCTCGCTTGCCGGCGATTTGATCAAGATCGTCGTCAGTAAGTTTACCCCACTGTTCCTTGATCTTGCCCTTAACCTGCTTCCAGTTGCCTTCGACGCGATTCCAATCCATGGCAATTTCTCCTTTTCGGCTTACCAAGGATCAATGCTCAAAGATGCAAATTGTTCAATTCTAAGCCACTGTCAGCGCGGCGCGCGATAATCTTCCGGCTTGATTTCGGATGTACCTGCATCGCCGTTGCGAACAGTCAGGCGACTTTCGCCGCAAGCATTTCGTTGATGCAATCTTCGTTGCGCGCTTCCAGCTGCTGCATCGGAAAGGCATTGATGAACATGCGGATCGTCTCGTCGAGATCGGCACCGGATTGCGACCAGCCCGGACCGCAATTGACCTGCTCGCCGGCGAGATCCTCGACTTGGAACAGGCCACAGGTTTCGCCAGCCTCGTCATCGACGGCAAGCTGAAATGTGCCGAAACCTCGGTGTTCGTCATTCCAGTAAACAGCCACCTGAAGATAACGGATGCCAGGCCGATTGCCGACCTCCGTCAGTAGCAAGCCATGAACCTCGTCTATCGCGAGCGGCTGCGGCTCATCCCAGCAAAGCTCCTCGTCCAAGGTCGGGTAGTCCATGACGTTTTCCAGCAGGTCGCGCATCCTGCCGAGATGGTGCAGCATGTCTGGCGACTTGCCACGGAAGCCGGGTCGGTCGTCCCTGAAGGTGTCAAAGGCATGCCGTCCCAAATGACCGACAAAATCATAAAGCGCCTGCGCGTCGTCCTGAGATATAGTGAGGACACCATCTCTGGGCCGTGGATCTCTCGAATATTCAAACATTGCTTCCTCCTTCGCTTTCGAAACTCGGAACCCAGCCGCGCGTAAAGCCGACACTTATTCCGGCTTCACTAAGTGCCAGCTGTCCTCGAACGAATTGCAGTTCGGCGAGCAGAGCGCCGATTGCCGCATGAGCATTGCCTTCAAAGAGGTCGAGCACGGAAGCGGCCTGATCGAATTGCGGTTTGTCTGTTTGAGCGGATGCGGCTGTCATAAGGCAATACGTCTCCTGCACCCCTAAAAACATAGGGGGTCAAACTGCTGATTTATAAATATGAAATTGCGCGGCCGGTTTTCGCTCTGGCAATTTGTTCCTATTATGTTCTCATTTTAGATGGAGTCAAGAGCACCTCCTGTTTGGCCGAAAGCCAACAGCCTGGTGGCGCGAACCCAAAAGCTTGCAGCGGAATATGACCGAAATTATTTCTATCCGCATACGGGATTGTCGATAGGCGGGAGGAGGAAAACGGCAATGACCGAGCGGTTTGTCAGCAAGTATGATGAGCCATTGACCTCGAATGATCTCGATATTTGCCAGCGGGCCTTGGACGAAATTTTGACGAGGCTGAAGGTTGGCAAGGACACGGAGGAGGCGCAACGAGCAGCGGCGGTCATCATAGAGCTCTACCGACAAGGCGTGCACAGAGATACGCAATTGGTGGAACTGGCGGCGGGGCCGGGAGGAGCAGGCAATCCGGATTGATTGCCACGCGGAAAGACTCGACTCGTGAAGCTTTCTCTGCTGCACTGTTTTCATGACGAAGTCCCCGCGTAAGTCATCAAAACCACTTCTCGCCACCTCGGAAATGCCGCTACGAAGCCGAGCACGCAAACCTCGTGATCCGGACCAACCGCAATTGGCGCTCGATCCCATGCCAGAGCGGATCGAGCCGGCGCTAGCACTTCTGAAATCCGACGTCCCGAAAGGGCCGCAATGGCTCTACGAGATAAAGTGGGATGGTTATCGTCTCGCCATTCACGTTGAACCAGGCCGCGTGCGAATTCTCACGCGTGGAGGGCACGATTGGACTGATCGCTTTCCGACGATCGCCAACGAGGCTGCGGACTTCGGTACAACGATGATTCTCGATGGAGAGGCTGTCGTCCTGGATGAGCAGGGGAGATCGAACTTTGGCGCTCTTCAGCGTGTCCTTGGTGGAAGAAGAGGGCACCGCCGGGCAAACGAGGCGATCTTCTATGCCTTCGATCTCCTGTATTTCGATGGACATGATCTTACGAAGCTGGATTTCACCGAGCGTCGGCAGATGCTGGATGGCCTTTTCCTCGATCACGCAGGCGTCATAAAGCTATCCGAAGAGGTGGAAGCCGACGGCGACGAGCTGTTGGCTGCCGCATGCGCGCACGGGCTCGAGGGTATCATCGCGAAGAACCGCGAGCTGCCCTATCGGTCCGGCCGCACCGGCGATTGGATCAAGGTGAAATGCGTCCAGAGCGACAGCTTTTTCATCGTCGGCTATGAGCCTTCCGCTGTTGCACACGGCGGGATCCGCAATTTGCTTCTCGCCGCTTATCGAGGTCACGATCTAATCTACGTCGGCAACGTTGGAACAGGCTTCAATGAGCGCGATGCGACCAGGCTCCGCAGAGATCTGGATAAGCTTAAGACCTCGCGGGCGCCGATTGCCTTGAAACAGCGCGGCGTCGTTTGGGTTCAGCCAACGCTCATCGCCGAGATCGAATATCGTGCCTGGACCGACGACGGCAAGCTACGCCATGCTTCCTACAAGGGTCTTCGGGAGCGGCAGGACAATGCCGACGTCTATCGTCTACCGCAATGAGGCTCAGAACTATTCTCGGAGCGCGACCCGTATCGAGGTGATCACGTTACCGACATCGTGTGGTTGATCGCGGGTTGGTGAACACCTCGATCTCCTCCCTGGCCGGCGCGAAGTCAGTCCTCATACTCTGAGAGGGCAAAAGCTCCCCGTTGAACGTGCAACCCGAAACGACGCCGGGAGTGGCTGTAGTGGCCCAGAAACAACATTTTATCCGGCTGGCAATGAATCCAGGATCGGATCAGTTTTGAAAATCTCTGGTCCAAAACAGAGGCGGCCGTCAAAAGGCCGGATGTCCCGTAGATCCAGACCGTCGAGTGCAAACGAAACGTGGGGTGTGTAGTCTCGATAAAACCACGTCATCCCCGCCCGTAGAAACTCAGCGTGGCGGCGCGAAAGCTTGACGGAACCAAAGGCCAGCACGACGATACCTCCAAAGTTCAGGACAGCTCTTCGTTGGCTCGCGCGGATTGTCAAATCGTGCGCGGCGGGAACCAACTGCTGCCCGACGTTCGTGTCGTGGAATTTGCCGACCGTGACATGTAACGCGGTCGCCGGCACGATCTCCTGGAAGCCTTCGGTGATCGCCCATTCAATTAAGTCGTTTCGATTAAGAAGTTCCCTGATGACGAACATGCGCTTCCTTCGCAGGAGTTTCAGGAGGGCGCTATAGCCCGCTTTTGGATGGGATGAGATCGGCCTGGTCGCTTCCACGCCAATCGCCCTTTGGCACTTGGCTGAAGTTTCTGGAAAGTCGCTCGACTGGGGCAATGCCTATCCCGGAGGAGAGCAAACGCCTACCCGCAATATTTTCCGCACTTTTCGTGAGAGCTCATCAAGGGTCGCCATGACGCGGGTCACCTGTGACAGCGTGGAAGTTCGATCTGGAGCATATCTGCTAACGTGATACTCATTGCTTGAAGAGAGCGCCGCCAGATGCGCCATCGTACGCTTACGCAGCACGAGGCCAGCTTCGGACGCTATCCGGGACCGTTGGGAGAGGTCGGGCCGAAAGCTGCGGATCGTCGCTGGATCCACGCCCTTTGCAAGCAGGAATGCATTCAAATAGAGCTCTATCGCATGGAGCGCCAGAAGACGCAGTGGAAGGTGGCTGGGCTTGGACGAGCCCTTGCCGAGCCTGTTGGCTGCATCCTGGTACTGCGTCGCCAAGTTTAGAATATCTCGCACACTCGCCGGACTGCCAGCATACCGGGGTCCATTGCATGATTTCGGGCGGCATTTGTCGAGAATTCGGATAAGGTCGGTCAGCATTGTTCGCAGCTCGGGCCAAGGTGCATCTTCGAGCTTCAGACTGGGATCGTGCATGACGATGAGGCAATGAAGTTTTGCGGTGACTTCGATCAGCGAGGAGGGTCGTGTGATCCACATGACACGTGCCGATATTCCAGCCCGTTCCGCGAGTTCTTGTTCTCGGGCGAAGATCGCGCTGTATCCCAAACGCCGATCCGCTTCTTTCCATCGTTTCCGGCGCTGACGAAGCTCGGCTCGCGCCTGAGACAGCTGTTTGGCATTTAACTGAGAGGCTATTCGATTGATGTCGGCAAAAGAGTGAACCTCGACGACGCCTTCCTTTCCGATATTCGGGAGCGACACGACAGGAAAGCCGCCGGCCTCTTCGTGCAATTCTTTTTCCAACTTTTCCCTAAGTCGGGTGGCCCTCACGCGCTGCTGGTGGCATGCATACCAGCGAGGCCACATTTCTCTGACGGGCGTAGGACCACTCTCCCTTCGCTGCGAAGTTTCCGCGATCAGTGCGCTTAGCTGGTGCGCGGCGACCGGAAGCAGATTTCGGCGATCGATGGTTGGAGGCAGGCCGTCGCATGTCCCGTGCTCACGTTTTTCTTTTCCACGCGAAATTGCAGGCAAAGTTCTGCTATTCTCAGAATCAGCCATGATCCGAGCTCCCTGAAGCTTGAATTGTGGTCAGGCCATGTAGGTTGTCGCAAGCAACCTGCATGGCCGTTTAAAACCTTCGCGGATAGTTTGAATCATACAAAGATTATGTCAAGGTTATAATGTTGACTGCCGATCAAATTCGAATGGCGCGGGCTGCTCTGAAGTGGGGCGTTCGCGATTTGGCAAGCCGGGCCAACATTACGGCGGCCACTGTAACCCGGATCGAGGCCGGTCGCCCAGGGTACGCCGCTACGTTGGAGGCCATTCGAAAAGCCTTCGAGGCAGCTGGCATCGAGTTTATTCCCGAGAATGGTGGCGGCGTCGGTGTGCGCTTTTCCAAACCAAGAGATTGAACTGGCGCGGGTGGTGTCGGTAGCGTTGCCTTGGGCAAATCGGAAGCTTTGCACAAATATATGCTGCTTGAATGAGCGGGTCGCCGGTTCGTAACCCATCAAGAGCAAATGAAACAGATCAGGCGTTCGAGCGGAGTCTGTGCCGGATGATCTTTGCGGTCCAGCTGCGCAACATGGCTAAGCTACTAGTAATCGCGCCTATTTCGCTATGCCTGCGCCGGCGACTGAGCGACCGACTGCGCGTTTAGCCATCTCCAATCTGGGACTCGGCTCAAAGTCAGGGAATCCGGACTTTAGCCTATCGCAATGCGTAGCAAATCGCCCACAACCAGGCGGAGGCGGGCCAGCAGGACAATATCACACCGAAATTAGCGCAAAAAAGCTTTGCCAGCCGTTGCATTACGACCGTAATGTGATATTACGGTCGTAATGCAACGGCTGTTTCCATAATGGATCCTGCGTGGCGCACCAGATATTTGCGAGAGACTCATGACCCAGACAGTAGTTCAGAAGGCAGTCGTTACAGGAGCTTCTACAGGGATAGGCGCGGTCTATGCCCGGAAGCTGGCAGAGCGTGGTTATGACGTGATCGCGGTTGCTCGCAACGCTGAGCGGCTTGAGGCGAATGCGAGCCGGATTAGACGCGAAACTGGCCAGGCAGTGGAGGTCGTTATCGCCGATCTTTCGCAGTCTCACGAAGTCATGAAGCTCGCCGACCGTATTATGGATGATCGGGCGATTGCCTTTGTCGTCAACAACGCAGGCTTAAGTCTTCAGGGCGGAGTTTTGCAAAATGACCTTGACGAGGCGGCGGCGATGATCGCTGTCAACATTACCGCAGCGACACTCCTTTCCGTCGCAGCCGCCAAAGCCTTTAGCCAGCGGGGCAGGGGCGGCGTTGTCAACATCAGCTCGGTTACAGCTTTTGCTCCCGAGATGTTCGATGGCGCCTATAGTGGCACCAAAAGTCACCTCATCAACCTAACTCTGTCGCTGGCGGGCAAAACCAAGGACGCCGGCGTTCGATTTCAGGCGGTATTGCCTGGGCCGACTGACACCGAGATGTGGGGACGCAGTGGGGTTCCAGAAAGCGTCGTCCCGCGCTCGATGATCATGAGCCCTGAAGATCTTGTGACCGCGGCTCTCGTCGGTTTCGACAAGGGCGAAGTCCTCACGCTGCCGACAGTCGCTGATGAAGAGAGCTGGAAAGCCTACGAGAATGCTCGTCAGGGCCTTTGGGGTTCGCTTGCCGCCGGCCAACCCGCACCTCGCTATCGCCAGACCACTGCGACAGCTTAGGTCTTGGCGCTTCTTGCTGGTGAGGAAGAGGCTTCGCTCGTCTTCAGTATCCGCATAGGCGCCGATCGAGGCACCGGTCAGCAGTTCGCATAGTTATCTAGCGCCTGACACACGGTCGGGCGTCCCCACCAGTTTCAGTTCAAAAAATAGCCCGCTCGAGTCCGCCCTTAGCGATGGCCCAATCGTGAGCTGAGAGCGCGTTCAAGGAGAATTCAAATGGATCAAGGCGCGAGTTCGAGGCAAAGTGCCGCGGAGGGTATGGGAGCTGCGAACGCAAAGGCCGGATCGTCAGCAATCAGTCAAAATGCAGCCAAGCTCCGGGCACGCGAGGCCATGCTGCATGGCCCAATCTTCAAGACGATGATGCGCCTTGCGCTCCCAACGATCGTCGTGCTGATCGCCCAGACTCTCGTGAACGTTGCGGAAACCTTCTACGTCTCGCGCCTTGGAACGGATGCCCTCATCGGCGTGGCATTGGTGTTCCCTGTCTGGATGCTGATGACAATGATGGCCGCCGGCGGGATCGGTGGGGGCGTCGCCTCAGCCGTTGCGCGCGCCGCAGGTGCCGGCCGGCATGAGGATGCGAATGCGCTTGTTCTACATACACTGGTGATCGCTGTTGTCTTTGGATTGTTGTTCTCGGTCCTCACCATTGGCTTAGGCAGTAAGCTCTATCTTGCCTTGGGAGGAACGGGCGCGGCCCTGCATTCAGCGCTCGTTTACTCGGGCTTTATCTTCCTGGCTGCTGTGCCGATCTGGATCGTCAATCTCCTGTCCGCGGCACTTCGCGGTATCGGCAACGTGCGGGTGCCTGCATTGGTGACCTTCGTCGGCGCAGCTGTCCTCGTCCCACTTTCCCCGGCGCTCATCTTCGGTATCGGACCGTTTGAAGGGTTCGGCGTCGCCGGAGCCGGCATCGCCGTAACACTATTCTACTGCGGGGCGGCTGTCGTGATGCTGCGCTACATGGCCAGTGGCAAGTCAGGACTACGACTGGCGCGCGACAGACTGCGCTGGTCCATGTTTCGGGACATCCTCAAAGTCGGTTTGCTTGCCGCTCTCAACACCATTCAGTTGAACCTGATGGTTCTGCTGGTTACCGCAGCTGTGGGCCGCTTCGGCGTCGATGCGATCGGAGGGTATGGGACGGCTTCCCGGCTGGACTACGTGCTCATCCCGATCCTGTTCGGCCTCGGCACAGCGATCCTCACTATGATCGGCACGAATGTCGGGGCCGGCCACATCGCAAGGGCAAAGAAGATCGCCTGGTTCGGATCCGCCGTCAGTCTGGCATTCACGGAGATCGTCGGCCTTATCGTGGCGTTCGTTCCCTGGCTCTGGATCGGGATGTTCTCGCACGATGCCGCCGTGCTGGAAACAGGCTCGTTGTACTTCAGGATTGTTGCACCGTTTTACGCGGCCAATGGGATCATCTTTGCACTCGGCTTTGCCGCACAAGGCGCCGGTCGCATGGGCTGGGTCTTCATAGCGGGTGCAGTTCGACTTGTTATCGCGGCTGGGGGTGGGTGGCTCGCCGTCGTGGTCTTCGGCGCTTCTGAGGCAAGCCTATTCGCGATCATCGCACTCGCCTTAACGGCCGCGGCGGTCATTTGCGCGGCTGCCGCTCTTACGGGCGCCATGTGGCCTTCAGACGGAGAGACAGCCGGCATGGCTGCGAAGTCATCATGACCGACGACCTGTCCGGCCCCAGGTTCCATCCATTCCAAGCATTCAAGGACATTACATGACACAGGCATCCCCCGCCACATGGCGCATTGGTGAAGCGACCGTGACCCGGATCGAGGAACTCTTAGGTCCCGCTTTCCGACCCAACGAATTGCTGGCGAGCTTCGATCAAGCCGTACTCGACGAACATCTTGAGTGGATGGCGCCAAGTTTCTACGCGCCGGCGACTGATCAATTCATCATGTCGGTCCATTCCTGGCTGATCCAGACGCCGCATCACAATATTCTCGTGGACACCTGCTGCGGGAACGCCAAGCAGCGACCTGGATCGCCGCACTTTCATCAGCTCGCGACACCTTACCTCGACCGCTTGAGATGCGCCGGCGTGGAGCCCGAGGATATCGACTATGTCCTTTGCACCCATCTGCATGTCGACCACGTTGGCTGGAACACGCGCCTGCTCGACGGCCGCTGGGTACCGACCTTCCCGAATGCGAAATACATCTTCTCCAGGGAAGAACTAGACTTCTGGGACCCCGCGAACAACCCGCATTTGCCCAAGGAGCCACGCGATGTCTTCGCGGACTCTGTCCTACCGATAATCGCTGCAAAGCAGCACCAGCTCGTCAGCATGACCGACCAGCTTGGCGACAATCTTCTGATCGAGCCGGCGCCCGGACACTCACCCGGTCAGGTCCTGCTTCGGTTGCGAGGCGGCACTGATGAAGCTCTGTTCGTCGGCGACGTCATGCATAACCCGATCCAGGTCTATCAGCCAACCTGGAATAGCCGGGTCTGCCTGGACCCGGAGCTCGCAGTGAAGACGCGCCTGCGGGTGCTGAACCAGGCCGCAGAACACAACAGCCTCTTGTTCCCGGCCCATTTCGGGGTTCCGCACGCCGGCCGTATCCGCACCCGAGGGGACGGATTTGCGTTTGCGCCGGAAGAGGCGCGTCGGTCAGCCCATTCGTGAAAGCCGAGCCTGCGATTATGAGCCCAACCAGCTTGCGCACGCGCGCCGGATCCACACGGTGCAGAAGACAATTGCATGTCGCCGGACCTCACCGACGGCATGGAAGCAGTGTTCAGCAAGGGGCTGGAAAAGGTCGTTCTGCCCGGGGTCGGGCATTTCCTGCATTTGGAGCAGCCGGAGGAAGTGGCGAAGCGAATAATAGAATTCCTGAAGTCATGACGGGTCGAAGCGAGTGCCTTCAAGGCCTCGATCCAATTAACCACCACCGTCAAGTAGCCGTCGAAACACGGCTCCACGAATGGTCACAACTTGCGAGGAAAAATGTCCCCCACCGATAACCTGACACATTCATCTAATTCCACGCCATCGGAGGCTGCGGACCTTGCCACCCTCGGGCCCACCTCCGCCGCTCGGGCAATCCGGAGCGGCGACGTAAGTTCCGAGGCCTATGCCACCGCCCTACTGGAACGAGCCCGAGCGGAGGCGGACCTGAATGCGTTCATCAGTATTGATGAAGGTGAAGTCCTGTCTGCCGCCCGTGCAGCGGACAAGGCGAGAGTGGCTGGGGCGTCGGCTCCGCTCCTGGGAGTTCCACTTGGCGTTAAGGACAGCTATCTGACAAAAGGCCTGCCGACGAGCCTCGGCCTCGAACCCCTTGCCAATTTCACCCCGCAGGAAGACGCGGACGCCGTACGCGCCATCAAGGAAGCCGGCGCTTTGGTATTCGGTAAGAATAACCTCGTGGAGGTGTCTTTCGGTCTTACTGGCCATAACGCCGCCTTTGGCCAGGTGAAGAACCCCGTCTCGCGTGATCGGGTCTCGGGTGGTTCGTCCAGCGGCTCAGCGGCGGCCGTTGCCGCCGGCATTGTGCCCGCGTCCTTAGGCGGCGACACTATTGGATCGATCCGCGTTCCAGCGTCGCTATGTGGTGTGGTCGGTTTCAAACCGACGACGGGTCGATGGCCGCGCGGCGGCGTCGCGCCGATCTCGCATACGCTTGATACGACGGGTGTGATCGCACGCAGCGTGGCGGACTGCGCACTCGTAGACCAGGTCGTCACCGGCGGTTCAGTTCCGGATCTTTCGACTTTAGTCAGCGGCCTCAAAGGCGTTCGGCTGGTCTACGCGCCTCGGCAGTTTCTCGATCTGGTTGATCAGGACGTTGAGACGCGCTTCCACGAAGTGGTGAAGCAACTGCGGGGCGCTGGCGCCGAGGTTATCGAAGTGGACCTCGGCGACGATTTCAGCAGTCTGGCCAGTTCCGCAACCTGGAGCATTATGTTCCATGAGACGATGAGCGCACTTTCCGAGTTTCTGCGACAACACAATGTTCCGCTGAGCTTTGAGGGAGTTGTCGACAGCCTTAAGCCCGAATTGCAAGGCGCATGGCGCTACATGATCCTCCCGGACGGCGGCGGTGCGACCTCGCCCGAAACCTATCAGGACGCACTCACTGTCAGAAGGCCTGAAGTTCAACGGCGTCTTAATGCGGCCCTTTCCGAACACGGAGCACAGGCGATTTTGCAACCGACCACGCCTTCCACGGCGCCGCTGATCGAGCAGCAGGCGAAGTTCCTGATTGGAGAAAGGGAGGTCAACGATCTGGTTCTGGCAAACCATACGTTGGTGGCAAGCCTGCTAGGCCTGCCTGGCATCAGCATTCCGGCGGGCACCTCGCGCGGTGGCCTGCCGATCGGCATTGAGCTGGACGCTCCAGCTAATGGCGATCGACATCTTCTGGGTCTCGCACACCGCATCGAAGGTGTGTTAGCTGGCAGCGCGATCGATTGAGCGAGGAAGGAAAGATGCGGTTCGAGAAGGGGCATAAGGCGGAGACACGGCGGCACATCCTCGCAGTCGCGTCGAAGCAGTTTCGCAAGGATGGAATAGAGGCAGCGGGCATCGCCGGGATCATGAAGGAGGCCGGATTGACCAATGGCGCCTTCTATCCCCATTTCAAGTCGAAGGAGGAGCTTGTTCGCGAGGCGGTATCGTCTGCGGTAGGCGAGCAGCAGGAGCGGGTTGAAGAGAGCGTGCGATCCGGGGGCGACCTCGAGGGCGTGCTTCGGACCTATCTCAGCATGGGTCACCTCAACAGTCCCGCGTGTGGGTGTCCGTCAGCCTCTCTTTTGCCGGAAATTTCGCGCCAGCCTCCATCGACCAGGCAGACATACGAAGACGGGATCAACCGTTACCTCTCAGTGTTGGCGCCGCTCATTCCGATTTCCGATGCTGCTGTCGCGCATCAACGAGCAACGGCGATATTTGCGCTCATGGTTGGGACGCTTCAATACGCACGAGCCGTGGCAGATCCTGTTGCCGCTGAAGCAATTTTGGAGAGTGGTGTCCAGGCGGCGCTGCTGCTTGCGAGGGGGTCATAAAGTCCCGTCGTATGCATCAATTTAATGGCCCATTGGCAAAAGACTGTTTCGCGGGTTCGAATCCTATCAAGAGCCAGAACCGAATTGAGGGAGCGGAAACTCTTTTGGCGCTCGGCCGAACGCGATCTTTCCAGCTTCATGGTCAAGGCTTCCGCGCGAATTCGCGGAAGTGCGCTCTCAGGTGAATGTGCAATCAAGGTTATGGCCGCTCAAGACTTCCGCTGTGGTGCAATACCTGCAACTCTTGCCCCGTAGGGGGCGGCACCGTCGCCGCTGCCTTTGACTTACTCTCCCAGGTTCAATTTCTTTTGGACAAAGTCGCCTGTCGCAGGGCTTCTCATGCTGCTCCCAAGCATCAGATCTGGGAAGCAGGGATTCCGGCCCGCAGCGGTGCCAGGATGTGTTGCTCGACCAGTTCGGGTGTCCACTGGACGTACTCGACCAGGCAGCCGTCCGCATGCTTCATGTACATCATCCGTCCAGGCGGGATGTCTTTGATGTCGCGCATCACAGATGCACCGTTCGCGAGGAGCTTGCGCTTGGCATCGTCAATGTCCTCAACGATCCAGGGACCCAGGCTGCCGCGGATCGGCTCCAGCGCCTCGTCCGTTCCGCCAATCACCAGCACGTCGCCAATCCCGACGAGCGTCAAGGGTGCATAATTGAGCCATAGATGCGGCTCCGTCCCGTGGACTGCTTTAAGTGTTGCCACGGTGGGCTGGAGGTCCGTCGTGAAGATGCGCGTGTAGGTCTTGAGGATCATGGAGATGCCTTTATGCTGGTGGTGAAGGTCAAGCGGCCGCTCGCTCGCGATTGGAACACTCAGCGTCCGCTTTGCGGAGGAGATGCTGGCGCCATCGGTCTCCTCCGCAGATCGGTCCTCCGGTTTAGCGAAGGAACCTCTCCGAGACCGCCAACATGGTAACGGCGTGACCGGCCCGGGCAAGGAGCTCCTCGAAGGCGGCCCGATCGGCGTCCACCCCGTCCTGAAACGCTGTCAGGGTAGGCCACCACAACTGACGCGCGCCTAGGAAGGGTGGCTCGTCGCCGTGCACCTCGGCGCTCGGTCGGTTCACCGCGTGACGCAGCGCTCCGATCCGCAAGCCGAGTTCGGCATCGTCCGAGCCCACCCAGTCGAGATTGCCATCACGATGCACGAACTGCAGGAGATGGATGCTTGTCGGCCGCTCCAGCACGTCCCATTGACGATCGACCCCGGCTCTGGCGCCAATGGGGGGCCGCGAGACGATGACCTCCTCCTCGGTGATGAAGAAGATGACCCTCGGCAGGTCCTGGAACAATGGTTCGTCGGGGCGAATATTGTCGACGAACAAGGGTTCGTCGACCAGTGCGGCGGCGGCCTTCGGGTAGTCGAACGAGGGCATGGCGACGCCGTCGTACTCGTCCTGCCCTGGGCCGAGGCGGTCGGTGTCGAACTGGTGCGCCTGGACGTAGGTGAGCATTCCCGGGATCTGACGGCCCAGGGTGCCGTGCGGGTGGCGCCAGTGGTCATGGAAGCGCTGGCGGTCGATGTCGGGGCGGCGGGGGATGAGAGAGAAGAAGCGGATCAAGGAAGTTCCTGACTTGGTTTAGTGTTGGCTTGGTTCACTTGTTATCGATGCGAATGTCACGTCTGATGGAGTCGTAGGAGAGCCTTTCTCGTTGACTTGCGAGATAGGTATACATCTGCTACTTAGTTGCAAGAACGCACTTACAGTCGCCTAGGTATCGTCGAGGAAACCCATCATGCCAATCTGCCAGCATTTCGATGAAAGCTGTCCCAGCCGTTCGCTGTTCGACAACATCGCCGACAAGTGGTCGATGATGGTGATCAGTGTGCTGGATGCGGGACCCATGCGCTTCAACGCAATCAAGCGGCACATTGGGGGCGTAACCCAGAAGGCGCTGACACAATGCCTGCGCCGGCTGGAACGCAACGGTCTCATCTCTCGCCGTGTCATCATGGGCTCGCCGATAGGGGTCGAATATGCCATCACGCCGCTCGGCCGTTCACTGCTCGGTCCTTTTCAGGCGCTCCATGAATGGACAATTGAGCATGTGGATGACGTGGAACAGGCGCGCCAGGCGTTCGACAGCCGCGACGCCGCGTGACCTGACGTGATCGATGTTTCCGATCGGAAGATTGCACTTCGCTCAGTCTTTGCGACCCTAGAAGACACCGTCGGCAAAAGCAAAACAGCCAAGGCCGCTTCTATTGTGATCGGACAACTCGCAAGGGAACCTCCCTCATGACCGCACCGTGAACCATCTCATTCAGTCTGTTTGCTGATGCGACAAGCAATCAATACGCATCGCCGGTAATTGGCTTCCGCACCAGGGGGTCGTTGGTTCAGATACCGTCAAGAGCGCTAACAAAAACTGTCCGACCCGGAGATATAGGAAACAGTTTGTCCCTAAGACATGGTGGACTGCACCCCTCCTCTTCATAGACATCCGGAATATTTTCAACAGAGCCGTTCAGCGGTGCTTGCTGCGCTGGCTACATCCTCGGGTCTCGCAATCGACAACGACGAAACGCCGGAAGTCGAATTCTTCTTGGATCCTAGGATCTCGAGGAACGTGGAAAGCTTCCTTGGCGGTAACGAACACCCGAGCCTGCTTACGCGGTTCGACGGTATTCTCTTGGTAGACGAGAATGGCCACAATCCCGATCATCGAAAAGAGAACGACCGCGCAAGGGAATCGCGTGTAGGATTGTTCCGGGCTTTCGTCGGTTCTCCATCTTGGCATCGCGGACTCCAATAAATTTTCGGTTAGCGCAGTTCCTAAGCCCTGAAAAGCGTCAGGCGCCAACCTTCCTCTTCGGTGGTTTTGATCTTTGCCCTCAGGAGCTCGATGTCTCTCTGAAGCTTGATCATCCGGTCTCGAAGCTCCTCAATCGGAATGCTCGGTTTCGTAAATAAATCGAGATCGGCCATGTTGCTCCCTTTCGGGCGATTCCTCGCCGCCGTCTGAAAGAGATGCTGCCGCGCAGATCTTGGCGACACCACTGCACGAAGGTATCGGCGACACCTTGGTATCGGTCATACCTTGGTTCAATGGTTGCGTTGAGAGCACCTTTCTAGGGTCTACGGCTGCGCCAGAAGGCGCAGTTCAAAGCCAGACAAAGGAGGCTAGAATGGGAACGCGAGTGACAGGGCCGGGATCGTTAACTGATGATCCTGCAGAGCGCCCACTAACGATGATGAACCTGGAGCTGGTAGTCATTCCCGTGTCCGACGTTGATCGCTCGAAGGTTTTCTATTCCAGCTTGGGATGGCATCTCGACATCGATCACGCCGCAAGCGAAGATTACCGTATCGTGCAGTTTACGCCCCCGGGCTCAGGATGCTCAATCATGTTCGGGACAAACATCACGGCGGCGGCGCCAGGATCCGCCCAGGGACTTCATCTGGCGGTCGCCGACATAACGGTTGCCATCGAGGATCTTCGACGTAGGGGAGTAGACGTGAGCGACGCTTTCCACGACGAGGGCGGCATCTTCCATCATTCGAATGGTGTTGGTATTCGAAAAGGTCCGAACCCGGAGCACAAGAGCTATGCGTCGTATGCGACCGTCTGCGATCCCGACGGCAACGGATGGACGCTTCAGGAAATTACGGCCAGGCTGCCAGGCGTGCCCGGAGACGCGTCTTTTACCCCTCAGTTGATTCGAGCTGTCTGGGGAAAGGGTGGCGTAACTTAACTCGACGTCGCGCTCGCGCCTTCGGTTAGTGACACTGCGAACGAGGTCAAAGGAAGAGATCGAGAACTTGGCCGTCGGATCATAGGTCGGCCAAGTTCTCAGCGGCATCAGGCTCGCAGGCTACGGAAGGCCGTTCGGAGTTCGTCGCAGAAAACGGCTGTCTGCTCCCACGCGGCGAAATGGCCTCCCTTCGACAAGCGATTGAAGTGTATAAGGTTGGGGTAGGCCTTCTCCGTCCAGTTCCGCGGCGCCGCGTAGATCTCGTCCGGAAAGACGCTGACGGCCACCGGGATCTTGACGCCCTTGGGGGCGAAGAACTGCAGCTTGTTCTCCCAGTAAAGCCGTGCCGAAGAGACAGCCGTATTCGTAAGCCAATATAGCGTGACGTTGTCCAGGACGTCGTCTTTCGAAAGCCCCTCTTGTTCGCCATCGAACACTCGGGCGATCAACTCATAGCTACGGATGTCGTGATCAATCATCCAAGCCGCTAGTCCAACTGGGGAATCCGCGATCCCGATAAGCGTCTGCGGCCGGTTGGCCATCTCGATGGCATATCCAAGCCCGTGCTTATAGAAATCATCGAGTTGATCAAAAGCATTGCTTTCGTCCGGCGAAAGGCTCGTTGGCTTCTTCCCGGCGCTCAACGCCGTGGCGATCTCATCGGGAACGGTCGCTGGCATGTTCACGTGAATCCCGACAAGCTCGGGCGGAGCGATGAGCCCCATCTGTTCCGTGATTGCATCGCCCCAGTCGCCGCCCTGTGCGACGTAGCGCCTATAGCCGAGGCGCTTCATCAGTTCGATCCATGCGTGAGCTATTCTGACCGGGTCCCAACCCTTCTCCGTCGGCTTGCCAGAGAAGCCGTAGCCGGGAATCGAAGGAATGACGACATCAAACGCGTCGTTCGCGTCGTCCCCGTGAGCAGACGGGTCCGTCAGCGGCCCGACGATCTTCATCTGCTCGATGATCGATCCCGGCCAACCGTGCGTGACTATGATCGGAAGCGATCCCTCACGCTTAGATTTCACATGTATGAAGTGAATGTCTACCCCATCGATCTTCGTGACAAACTGGGGGATGGCGGCAAGGCGAGCTTCGACCTTTCGCCAATCGTGCTCGCGCGCCCAATATTTCGCTAGCTTCTCGATCGTAGCGGCCTGTACGCCCTGGCTGGCGTCGTTGACGATTTCTCGTTCGGGGAAGCGCGTAGCTTTCACCCGGCGCCGAAGGTCGTCGAGCTGGGCGTCGGTGGCCCTGAACTTGAACGGCCGGATCTCTGTGCCGCTCGCTGCCGCCTTCGCTAACCCGCTGGGCACGATGCTCAATGCGCCGGCCGCTGCAGCGGTAGCAAGTATGGATCGTCTCGTTACATCGATTGTGGTTATCATCTTCGATCTCCTTTGCTTCGGGTGGAAAATGACGCCACCGTGGCATTCGGCAGAAACTCCTTCCATTGGACCAAGGTGTGGGCAATACCTTCGTACAATGGTGCGCAACCCGGCGATCATGCTCAGGCCGGGGATGGCGATCATAGAACACGGAGTGAGAGATGGATCGTATCGACGCGATGAAGGTCTTCGTCGCAGCCGTAGACGAAGGCAGCCTCGCTGGAGCGGCTCGCAAGCTGAAGCGATCGGCGACAGCAATAAGTCGAGCACTTGGCATGCTCGAACAGCACGTCGGAACCGAGCTGCTGCATCGAACGACCCGCAGTCTGCATTTGAGTGAAGCGGGCCAGCGGTACGTTGTCGTTTGCAGACGAATTCTTTCCGATCTTGAAGAAGCTGACCTTGTCGCAGTCGGCGAGCAAGCTTCTCCTCGGGGTATGCTGACAATTTCCGCCCCACCAATATTGGGGGAGGAGGTTCTACGTCCGATCCTCGACGACTTTCTGCGCCTACACGAAAAAGTTTCCGTCAGGCTGCTAATGCTAGATCGCTTCGTGAATCTTGTGGATGAGGGCGTCGATATCGCACTGCGCATCGGCAATCTGCCGGACTCGTCGACCATATCGATCAGGATTGGTGGCGACGTGCGGCGGGTAATCGTCGGCTCGCCAGATTATCTAGCTGGGCGGCCTGCCATCGAAGATCCTTCCGATCTAGCGGCGCAAAGCATCATCGCGTTCAGCAATTTCGGGCTGGAATCGTGGAGCTTTTCGCCCCCGAAAGGATCCTCGATTCCGAGGTCGGTTCATTTCACGCCGAGATACGTTGTAAACAGCGTGAGAGCGGCTGCGGCGTCGGCTGCGGCCGGCCTAGGTCTTACGAGACTTTATTCGTATCACGTCTCCCATCTGGTCAAAGATGGAAGCCTCAAGATCGTTTTGCCGGAGGATGAACTCCCTCCTCTCCCTGTCCATCTGTTGTCGCCTCCCGGCCGGATGACGGTCCCGAAGGTGCGCGCTTTCGTTGATTTCGCGGCTCCGCGGCTGAGGGCAGAATTAGGCCGCATTGCCTCGGAAGCTGAAGGAATGGCATAATTATGCCGTGTAGCGGCATAGTGTCGCCCTGATAGTGGCAATTCTCCCGGTCTGCGGGAGCATCTAAGTCATACCCATCGACGCCGAGGGCGTTGCGCGGCCGAAAGAAACGGCCGTGGATATGAGAAGGATGCACATCATGAGCACTCAGAAAGTTGCAATCATCACCGGCGCGTCACAGGGTATCGGCGAGGGTCTGGTGCGGGGCTACCGCGAAAAAGGTTATAACGTCGTTGCGACGTCCCGGTCGGTAAAAGCTGGCGCTGACTCCGGAGTCCATGCCATAGCTGGTGATATCGCTAAGCCCGAAACCGCAGATCGTGTGGTGCGCGAAGCGCTGGAACGTTTTGGTCGGATCGATACGCTCGTCAATAACGCCGGCGTATTCACGGCAAAGCCGTTCGTTGACTTCACTCAAGAGGACTACGATCTCAACTTCGGGGTCAACATTGCCGGGTTCTTCCATATTACACAGCGCGCCGCGCGTCAGATGCTGAAGCAGGGTGCAGGGCACATCGTCTCGATCACCACCAGCCTGGTCGATCAGCCGATCGCAGGCGTACCTGCCGCCCTGGCGTCGCTCACAAAGGGCGGTCTTAACTCCGTGACCAAGGGCCTAGCGCTTGAGTATGCAAAGTCGGGCGTCCGCGTGAACGCTGTTTCCCCTGGCATCATCAAGACACCCATGCATGCGCCCGAGACGCACGAGTTCCTCTCCGGTCTTCATCCCGTGGCTCACATGGGCGAGATCAGCGATATCGTCAAGGCGGTCCTGTTCCTCGAAGACGCCGGGTTCGTAACCGGTGAAATCCTCCACGTCGACGGCGGTCAGAATGCCGGTCGCTGGTGAACGAGGCTTGGGAGTGGATCCGGCAACCGATCGCCGGGTCCACCTGCGAAAGGCGACTGATCATGGAACTTGTTCTTGCTGCCGACCCGATGTGCTCCTGGTGCTACGGCTTCGGCAAGGAAATGGAACTGCTACTTGCGAGACACCCAGAAGCGTCCTTGAGGATCATCCTTGGAGGTCTGCGAGCAGGTGCGACCGACTTGCTGGACGACGCAGGCAAGCAATTCCGGCTGCATCACTGGGCAAAAGTCGAAGAAGCAAGCGGTCTACCTTTCAATCGGGAGGGTCTGCTGGCCCGCGAAGGATTTATCTATGACACCGAACCTGTGTGCAGAGCAGTTGTAGCGGCCCGAATCTTGAAGCCTGATGCGGACATACTGAGCGTATTCCGTGCGTTCCAGCACGCTTTCTACGTCGACGCTCTCGATACAACAGACGGCGAAGTTCTCGCGACAGTTGGCAGCGTCGCACTCACCTCGCTCGGCCATTCGGTCTCCGCGTTGGAATTTTTAAAAACCTGGCGCCGTGAGAGCACTGTTGAAGAAGCGGCGACTGATTTTGCCACCGCGCGCGCACTGGGCGTGACAAGTTTTCCGACCCTCTTCGTTCAAAAGGATGGAAGGCTTGCGCGGGTCGGGGCAGGGTATGCCCCGGTAGACGCACTAGAACATCATCTGTCGGCAATGGGCTTCCAGGCCCGGCCGCTCAATTGAAAGGAAGTCCACGTGCCTATCGTAAATATTCAAGTCACCCGAGAAGGCAACACGCCGGGCACGAACTCGGTGACGGCTGAGGAAAAGGCCCGGATCATTGCTGGCGTCAGCAATGTGCTGCTCGAAGTCCTGAACAAGCCGCTTGCATCAACGTTCGTTGTCATCGAGGAAATCGATCTTGAAAACTGGGGCTGGGGCGGCCTCCCCGTCGAAGAATACAGAAAGCAACTTTCCGCCGCCAAACCTTCTTAGGAACGAGCGCCTTTCTCCAATGCTGTCGTGACTGCCTCTTCCAGATCGTTTTCGCTGAACGGCTTATAGAGGCAGTCAACGGCACCTTCCCGGAGCAGTTCAGTCCGAAGCACATCGTCATGGATCGCGGTGATGAAAACAACAGGAATACGAAGACCTCTCCGTACCAGCTCCCGAAAAAGATCAGGCCCTGACATTCCGGGCATGGTGATGTCGAGGACAATGCACGCTGTCTTCTGCATCGAAGTCGATTGAAGAAACGCCTCTGCCGATTCGAAGGCTTCTGCTGGAAAGCCCAAGGACTTCAAAAGTGGCGGCAGGGACTCCCGTACCGAAACGTCGTCGTCAACGACCGAAATCAAATCGCGAACCCCTCCCATATGCAACTCCGTTGAGCGCGCCTTCCGAAGGATCGCAAGCCTCGTTCCACAAAAGGCCGCCACAGTTTCAACGTAGGATCCCTTCAACCCGCAATACATTATACCTTGGTATCGGTCCGAGGAGTTATCAGCAGGGGAGTGGTCCGCCTTGCTGTTCGGCCTCAGTGTACCTCGCGTACCATTCAGGCCAGGTCTCTTCATGATTGCCGTCGTTTTGCGCTTCATACTTGCCGTGCGCAGCCGCGGCTCTGCGCAGCGCTGCAGCGAGGTCGGCCGCCGAGGAGAAGGTTACGCCGTTCCGCTCGATGCGGCCCGGCAGTCGGGTGGTTACTTCCTGGAAAAGCCAGCCATTACCGTCCGGATCGCTGAATGATGCGAAGGAGCCATAGCTCGCTCTCGATGGGTGTGGCCCCGGCAGCCGCGCATCGTTGCCTTGGTGATGAAACACTCCGCCGGCGTCGTGGAAGACGCCGCTCATTTCCGCGCCTCTGGCCGCAAGCGCCGCCTGAGCGATTTCGATGTCGGATACGATAAGATGTAGGCCCTGCGCTGAACCGGGCACCGCTGAGGTCACCTTAGATCCAAAGATCACCGAACATTGAGATCCTGGTGGCGTGACTTGGACGACGCGAAAACCATTATCTCCGGGCACGTCTGCGTCGAGACGCCATCCCAAACCTGTGTAGAATTTCTTCGCTCTATCCACATCCGAGACCGGGATGACCACGACCTCGAGTTTCATGTCGATTTCGGTGGTTGCTTTCGGTGCGACTGTCGTTCGTTGGTTCCGGTCATCCATGATGAGCTCTCCTCGTCCGCTAGGGTTTCTGCGCGCCACGCTGCGCCTTTGGGTGGGTGGTGTCCATTGTCCAATGGTGTAGCTCTGGCCCATTGGCGGCGTCACACCGGAGAACTCAAAGGTGTTTATGGCGCTACAAACGCGTTGATGCTGGCGAGGAAGCTCTCGCTGCATGAGGAGTTCGCCAATCGGAACGCTCGCTTCCAGTCTATCGGCGGAATGGTCGATGCTGCTCTTGCAGGATTAGGCAAAGGCGAACTCATCAGTTTGCTGTCACTCCTGAGGTGGAGGACTGGGCGCCTATGAGACCGCAAGACAAAAGCTGCTGCCGAACCTGTCGCTCGGCGTCCCCGCTAAACGTATCGGTTGAGGGTCGTTTGATGGCCACCTGGGAGCTATCGCGTGATCTGAGGAAACCCGCCCTGCTTGAGGCGGCGTTTTCCTTGATCTGATGATGGCGGCGTCAAGCACCGAGCTGATTTGCGAGGTCGATCAGATCGGTTGCGACCACATCGATGAATTCCTCGGGTGTCGTGTCGGCTGCATGACCAGGGCCGAGTTCCAATGGACGCGGAATGTAGGCGGTTCGAAATCCAGCCTTCCTCGACGCCTGGAGATCCCACTTGTGGGCCGAAACCATCAGAAGCTGATCGGCGCTGAACCCAATGTAGTCTATGGCTAGTCGGTAGACGCGGGGGTCGGGCTTGAATGCCTTGTTGAGCTCACCTGTAAGGATCTCGTCAAAGGGAAGGCCGTTGCCTTTCACCAGGGCGGTCATCTGCGACATCGAAGCGTTGGTCAGCGTGGCGAGGGTGTATTTTTGCCGAAGTTGAGCGAGCCCGGCCTGTGCGTCACGCCAAGGAATCATCTGTCCCCAGACGGAGAGCAGCTCCTCTCGATGACTGTCAGTAAGAATATCCTGGACGCCTCGTTTCGCGAGCAGCGGTCCAAGCGCTTCACGATAGACCTCGGTGTTGGGGACCCAAGGACGTCTCTGCGCCGAAATCTCCACAATGATATCATGCGCTGCACTGCTCCAGTCGCCGGCAAGCGTCGCCGCCCAGTCCCGCGCCAGTCCCAGCCCTTCCCCGATCGCCTTCGCCTTTGCAGATATCGGGTCGTAAAAGTCAAAAACCGTTCCCTGCATGTCAAAGGTAAGCGCCTTGACGCCAGATAGATAGGCGCTACTAGCAGCCCAGGACCGGCGCGGGGGAAGGGCTAGCGACGCGGCACCAATCAAGGTCCCCAATAAGAATGATCGACGCGATGGTCTGATATCGTCGAGAGGCGCGGAATCGTTGCTCATGTCGCATCTCCAACCTTTTTCCCGTGTTAGCACCAGGTCTGCCGGGCGCCCGTCGACGTCCGGCAGACGTTCCCGAAGTCAGATCGTCCGACTGAGCATCGCCACCCCGGCAGCGGCGTGCCAGTCTGCGGTTTCCTTTGGGTAAATGGTGCGGAACGGGCCTGTCGACTCCGGAATGAGTTCGACCATCTTGGCGATCATATCGTTCGGATCAAGACGCATCTCGTTCTTATCGATGAGCGCATCTGTCTGCGCCTTATACGAAGCCCGACTAGTGAAGTTGACCTCGTCGTCAAGCCAACGATAGGCGGATTCGACCATGCGCTCGTTGAAGCCAGTGAAATAGGGGCCTGGGTTGATGGTCTGGACCTGGATGCCGAATTCCTTCAGTTCCTCCTGCATTGCTTCGCTGATCGCCTGTAACGCGTGCTTGGTGGCGGAATAGGAGCCGAGCATACCGGGGCTGACGACGCCGAGAATGGACGAGATGAACACCACCTTGCCCTTGACCTTGGACTTGACCCAGCGTCGAACAACCTTCTGGGTCAGGTCCAGCAGCGCGAAGACATTGACTTCGAAGTTCGCCTTCACTAGATTGAGCGGAATCTCCGCGATCGGGCCGCCTTCGCCGATGCCGGCGTTGTTGACCAGAATGTCGAAATCGAGTTTGACCGCGGCAGCGATATCGAAGCGATCCAAGAGGTTCAGCTTCGTCACTGTGATGTTCGTCAGACCTTGCTCGACGATCGTATTGCGAAGCGCCGTGACCTGAGGCCATGATTCCGCTGTCGCGATGACGGTGTGGCCCTTTTTGGCTAGGCCGATTGCGGCTCCGGCGCCCAAACCCGAGCCGGCGCCAGTGATAAGAATTTTCTTGGGCATTTTCAGTACTCCTGTTTTTGAAGTTGATTACGACCAGAGGACCTCAGCCGACGTAGCTGTAGGTCCACCCGATCGCCACGGCCAACGTGAGCGCCGAACAGATCGTGCTCGCGATGATGGTTGAATTGGCTTCCACGGAGATTCGGTCGTAGCTGTTGCCGAAGAGGATGCCGAAGAACCCGGAGGGAAGGGCGGCCATGATCACGGACAACTTCGTGATCTCGACGGGTGCGGCCACGCCCCTGCATATGAGAAACGCCAGGATTGGCTGTGCCACGTTAGAGATGGCAACGCCGATCGTCGTATTGAGCGAAAGACGAAATCTGCTTTGGGAAAGAACTACGCCGGTCACAAGAAGACCCATGCCACCCGCCGCGACACCGATCTGGCGCAGAGATGCAGCCACAACGTCCGGCAGATGCAGCCCGCTCAGCGAATAGAGCATGCCGAAAACGGGGGATAGAACGATCGGCTTGGAGAAGGCGCGCGCGCAGGCTTTGGCGATCTGTGTGAGCCCTCCGGCCCCACCGGCGCCGGTTTTCGGTTTGTCGAGTTCGAGCAGCGCCAGCGTCAACGGCGAGGGCAACGTTGATCCGACTGCGATGCCTATTGCTACCGTCGAAAGGTGATCCGCCCCGAAGAGGGCCGTGATCACTGGGAAGGCTGCTGCTGCAAAGTTCGGCTGGCCAACCGCGAGCGCCTGAAGAGCAGCCTCGCTCGAATTCATCCCGCGGGGGCCGCGCTGATAGCCGTACCACAGCAGGTATATGCCCATCATCACGGTTCCCAAGGAGAGCAGGACCGGCCATTGGGCCACCAGGTCGCGCCACTGGGTTGATGCAGTGGCGACGAAGAGGGACGATGGAAGACAGTAGTTCATCACGACGATGTTCAGTTCGGTCACATGCTTGTTGTTGATGCTCCCGGTTTTGCCGGCAACGTAGCCCAGCAGCATGACGAAGAACGTCGGCGCGAGTGCTAGCGATAGGACCGTGATCATCTCAGACCGCCATCTCGGTAGAAGGAGGGGCGCTTTATCATCGTGCTGATTCCAGGGACTTTTTCTTCTCGCGGGGATCGAACGGTCGGATGAGAAGGTGTTGTGCCCCGCCTCCTAGCAGGCCGCCGATCGTTGGACCTACCATCGGCACCCACCGGTAGTTCAGGTTTCCGGGCAGCGCGGCCTGGTCCCAGCTCGCCAGCGATGCGAAGAACCTCGGGCCGAAGTCGCGCGCCGGGTTGATCGCCCAACCCCCGAGATAACCCGCGGACGCCACGATCAGCCCGATGACGATCGCTCCGAAATTCGCACGAGGCGCGATCGTGTTAAATTCATCCGTGACCGCGAAGATGCCGGATACCAGGATCCC
Source organism: Martinezella dioscoreae (assembly GCF_009176305.1). Lineage (GTDB taxonomy): Bacteria > Pseudomonadota > Alphaproteobacteria > Rhizobiales > Rhizobiaceae > Rhizobium > Rhizobium dioscoreae. Next base: position 30,813 of record NZ_BLAJ01000021.1, read on the forward strand.
GGTGATGATGATTTCATTGACCAAGGCCATCGCCGGCATGACAGCGAGCCCCGGCGATGTAAAAAACACTCCGGAGGCTCCACCTTCGCTCCGAGCGAGATGCTGCGCAGCCGTGTAATGATCGATGACCGCCGAATAGAGCACATAGACGACGGCGGCGCCGATGAACGCACCGACGACCTGAGCGATCCAGTACGGGACGACCTTATTCCGGGAAAAGCCGCGGAAGACAGCCAGCGCCAGTGTCACAGCACCATGAAGATGAAAGTGCCAGAGCTTCGACTGGCTGAATCTCGTGGTCGCTACGCTTTCCATGCCCTTGGTATCAGCAAGCGGCGCCACCATCATGACCAGGCGCTTGGCAGCCTCAGGGAAAAGCGTCGCGAAAGCAAATCCCACCTGCATACCGAGGTCATGACACACAAGAGTAATCGGTTTGGATACCCCTAAGTGGCCGAGCAAGCCTTTGATATCTGTGGCTATCGTCTGCTTGTCATAGCCACCCTCGGGCTTGGACGATCCGCCCGCACCTCGGTAGTAGGGCGCGACAACGAGCCAACCATCATCGCGAAGCGGAGCGATTACGTGGCGCCACTCCCACCAGGTTTGCGGCCATCCGTGGATCAGTACCAGAGTGCGGCTGTCGTCCTGTCCTCTCGGTTGGCCTGAGGTGACATAGTGCAGCCGAACATCGGGCGCGTCGAACATATTACGGTGGATACCTTGCATCTCTAGCTCCTAAAACACCGGGCAAGCAGGTCAAAGACGCCGCAGATCTATCGGTTGGCCAAAGTCCCCGTGTATTGACCTAGCTTCGCTTCCACGTCGGCTTTGGATTGAAGTCCCATGTTCATGAGTTTTCCAATTTTGGCCTTGGCCGCCGGCCGCTTAACCGACGATATGAAGGCATCCCATCCGGCGCCGATCTCGGGGTCCGTTGGAAGGCTTGCGTAGTCCACGAGCCGTTTCGTGTCTGCGATGGCATCGCGATCAAACCCTGAGATCCTCTCAGCGAGCCCGTCTACGAATGCGTCTAGCTGACTGTCAGGAAGTGATCGGTTCACATATCCGTACTTCTCGGCGAGCTCTCCATCGATGTCGTCCGAACCAAGCAAGACCTCAAGAGCTCTGCCGCGTCCCATTAGACGGGGAAGCCGGGCCATCGGCCCTCCGCCCGGTACAAGCGCTGCTCCCACCTCCCATTGCGAGAGGATTGCTTTCTCTCTGCTGGCGAACCTCATGTCGCTGGCTAGGGCCAACTCGCTACCAACACCTGTGGCACGGCCTCGGATTAACGCGATGGAGACCACAGGCGCTTTGCTGATGCGGACCAGCATGTCGGGGAGGGGATGAAGACCAGTTCTGCCCGAAGGCAGCTCGGTCGATTCCGAGAGCGGGGGGACGAAATCGTAGTGGGTCAGGAAAAAACCTGGTACCGAACTGTCGAAAACCACCACTCTCAGGTCGGGATCGTTCTCGATGGCGGCCACGACCTTCTCCATCTGGGGGATGGTCTCCGGCCCGAAGATGTTAAATGGCGGGTTGTCGAACGTGACCCTCCAGTATGCGGGCGATCTCTTCTCGACCCTGATTTCCGCCTTCTCCGACCGTGTAACACCATTGCCACTGGTTGTGGTTGTCTCCTTTTTCACTGGGCTTGACGACTGACCGGACAATGCCAAAGCCGGAAGCATCAATAGTGCCGCCGCAGTCAGGAACTTCGAGGATACAGCCACGAGGTTCGTCGAATTTGCTGATCTCTTGTTCATAGGAAACTCCATTTGGGGATTTTTGTAATGGCTTCATTGCATGTCGATTTCGAAGACGAGCTCGACCTCGATCGGCATTCCAAGCGGGATACTAGAGACGCCCAGAACAACGCGGGGAGGCACCAGCGCCTGGCCGAACAGTTCCATGAGCAGATCAGATGCTCCGTCAGCGACCTTCGGGTGGTCCCGAAAATCCTCTGGCGCCGCGATGTAGACACCGAGCTTCGCTATGCGTTTGATGTAGTCGAGCGAACCGAGATATGCCCTCGCGGCCGATATGCCGTTCATGCAGGCAATTCGCGCAGCGTCGTATCCTTCTCTGACGGATAGCTCCGATCCAACTCGGCCCAAATAAATCGGCTCGTGGCCGACGACGGGCAGCATTCCGCTGAGGAACAGCAGTGCCCCCGACATGACGGCTTCCGAGTATGTTCCGAAAGGCGTCGGCGTTGGCGGGAGCGTGATTGCCATCTCCCGTATGCGGGCTTCGATGCTCGGGTTCACCATCTTCCAATATGTGCGCCGCTGTCCACGTGCAGCACCTCCCCAGTGATGTTTGAAGATTCCGTGAGGTAGACGACAGCATCGACGATTTCCTGGACGTCCGTCACGAGGCCCATCGGCGATAGCGTTCGAAGGAAATCCTTCTGCTGTGAGGCAAGCAGTGGCGTGTCAACGACGCCGGGTGACACGGCATTCACTCGGATGTTGTCCATCGCAAATTCGAGCGCGAGGCTCTTCGTGATGGAGTTGAGCCCGCCTTTGGTGATCATCGGCAGCGATGCAGTCACCCCTGCGATCGGATGATCGGCAAGCGAAGCCGTAATAGACACGATGCTCCCGCCGGATTTTTGCCGGAGCATCTGCCGGACCGCATGCTTTGTGAAATGTATGAAACCTTCGACGTTTGTGGCCGACAACTTGTGGAAATCGTCGATCGTGTAATCCAGAAAGGGCTTGGTGAAGAAGACGCCCGCGTTGTTCACTAGCGCGTCGATTGAACCGAATTGCTCGATCGCGGTCAGCGCAGCCCGCTCCGCCGTTAATGGATCCGAGACGTCGCCATCTACGAGCTCAAGACGACCGGCTCGATCAAAAAGCTTAGTCTCGCTGATGTGTCTCGACGTAGCGACTACGTTGTAACCTCGTTCAAGAAACGTTTTTACGATTCCTGCGCCAATACCTTGAGAGGCGCCTGTCACCACCACGGTCTTGTGTACGCTCATTCAGGCCTCCGTTTATGGCATGCCTCAACGCATGCCTCTGCATGTTTCAAGGCAGTGCTCTCAATTGTTCTGACAACTCTCCAGAGGGGCGGCTCTCTGCTGGCTCGCCACCATCTTCTCCCCGGACGGCTCGTGGAGCTATTGTACCAAGGTGTCCCCGATACCTTCGCATTGGTAAGGGCGGATACCTTAGTGCAATAGACGCTGCACCGATTCAGACCTAGGAAAATGCGAGTACGCCCGAACGGAGCTGGACGATGAACGCATGGCCGAATAGACGAGCACTCGATCTGTTTGGAATTGAGCTCCCGGTCATTCAGGCACCAATGGCTGGCGCTACGACCGTTGAGATGGCTATCGCGGCAGCCCGCGCTGGGGGATTAGGCTCTATTCCGAGTGCGCTTTTATCCGTTGAGCAGTTGAGAGAGGCATTCCGGCAGTTTCGCTTAGCAACAAAGGCACCTGTCAACGCGAACTTCTTTGCTCACGTGTCGCCGCCAGCGAATCCTACTGCTCAGATGCGTTGGCGAGCTGCGCTGGCGCCTTATTACGTTGAAGCAGGATTGGACCCGGCGGTCCCTATCGCGGCTGGAGGACGAGCTCCATTTGACAGTACCTTTTGCGAAGCCGTGGAGGAGTTTAGACCGGAGATAGTCAGCTTCCACTTCGGTCTGCCTGACCAGCTTCTGATCAGGCGGGTCAAGGCAGCCGGCTCCAAGGTGATCTCGTCCGCCACTACCGTAGCTGAGGCGGTTTGGTTGGAGGACAACGGCGTGGACGCCGTGATCGCGATGGGCTACGAGGCGGGAGGCCACCGGGGCAACTTTCTTACCCACGACATGGCCACCCAGGTTGGGACGATGGCTCTCGTGCCCCAAGTGGTAGATGCCGTCGATGTACCGGTGATCGCCGCAGGAGGGATTGCCGACGGGCGAGGCGTTGCGGCGGCCATGATGCTCGGTGCCAGCGCGGTCCAGGTTGGAACGGCATACCTGTTCACGCCGGAAGCGAAGATCCCTAAAGTCCACCTGACCGCAGTCGAGGCTGCTGGCGATGACAATACGGCTGTTACAAACGTGATGACCGGACGTCCCGCCCGCGGGGTGATCAATCGCTTGATGAAAGAACTTGGACCGCTTTCTGAGATAGCTCCCGCCTTCCCGACCGCAGCCTTGGCATTAGCGCCGCTGAAGGCCTCGGCCGAAGCCGTTGGCAAAGATCATTTTACAAACTTGTGGGCTGGTCAGTCCGCCAGGCTGTCTCCCCGGCTTGGATCAGAAGAATTGACGCGGCGGCTATCTGAGGAGGCGCTTGCGGTAATCGCGAAGTTCTCCTTTCGTTGAAACGGCTGGCGTACCCCAACTACCGCGTCTCGAAAGTCGAACAGCATCTTCTCATTGAGCCTGGATGATCCTTATATCTCGTTCGGCAGCGCCAGTTATCAGAGCCAGTGCTTCCTGATAGGCCGGGCTGTCATGGGCAGCCTGAGCTGCCTCGACGCTTTCGAATTCGATCAGGACCGTTCGCTGATGAATACCGGCTTCGTAAACGAGAGCAGGCATACCCCGAGCGAGAACCCGACCTCCGCCCGCCTCAATCGCCGGGCCACTGAGCTTCGCGTAGGCCGCGAGGGCATCAGGGTTGGTAATGGAACGATATGTAGCTATCCAATAAGCCTTTGCCATACTTGATCCGATCCTATTTCGAGAGCTATGAAAGCCTTCGATTTGACCCTGGCGTCGATTGGAGCCCCAGTTTACGTCAGAAGCCGGTCTAAAATGATCAGCGTGCTTCGATTAAAGAATCTCGTCGGCGTTTCTCGGGCCAGCGTCGTCTGGCCCATCAAGTAGCGTTGCCATATGCACGAGATCCGGGACAGATCGAGCGCCCATCTTCCGCATCATCTGGCCGCGATGCGCTTTCACCGTGATTTCACTTATCCCCAATTGAAAGGCAGCCTGCTTGTTCAGTAGTCCTTTCACGACGCATGTCAGCACCTCTCGCTCCCGCTGACTCAGGGTTTGATAACGAGCTTTAACGCGGCTGATCTCCTCGTCTTCGCGCACACGAGCAACGTTTTGCTCTACGGCGCTACCGATAGCAGCAAGAAGTGCCGTAGTGTCGATCGGTTTGGTAAGGAATTCAACTGCCCCTGCTTTCATGGCACGTACTGTCATCGGGACGTCGCCGAAACCAGTGACGAATATTATCGGAACGCGGCGACCGTGCGAGCTGAGCATTCCTTGTAACTCTAAACCAGTAAGGCCCGGCAGATTGACATCAAGTACAAGACAACTTGGCGGCTCGGCCGGATAACTGTCCAGGAAATCTTTGGCGGATGAATAGGTGGCAGGTTGCCACCCCGCCGATGCAATTAGAAGTTCGAGCGATTCCCGAACCGATACATCATCGTCGATAACGACCACGACCGCCTTGCCCGAGGGGGCGTTGAGACGAGGACGTGCGCGCTCTTGGCTTGCGGAACTCAAGCTGTACACTTCAAGTACTCCTCGAAGTCGGCTTCGCTCCTTCAACGGCGAAAAACCGGACGGCAAGACGGTAGAAAGCTACCGATATTTTAGAGTATTTGCGAGCGAATTGTAAGTCGATCCGGGGAATGCGGCTTTGCTTGTCGGCGAGAAAGAGCGCTGAGGACTCATGCCCAAAGCCAAGCAAGCAACGAGGGATTGCGTGGCGCTTAACACGCAATCCCGGTGAACACTTGATCACAAAGGCTGTCAATTTCCGCATCGATAGACCATGTGCCTGGCAGTAACTGTAAACGCCGCGCGCATCATACACCCAGTTCGCGTTCGCCAGCTTGACAATCGGCTTCCTGCCAACTTGTGTCGCAGGGACTGGCGCTATTTCTCGAACGATCATTGTTCCCCCAATTGAAACTGTATCGCGGTTGAATCTTGGGAGCCGCGCTCCCAAACAGTCGGTCCCCAGGCACTATCGCCCAGTTCTGCTCTGCTTCAATTGTACGATGGTGTTGGTAGGTCACGGAATAGTCCGCAAGGCGATACACCTTCGTGTTATGGATAAGCTTTGATTTTTTTTACATGGTTCTCCTCCTACAGCCGCAAGCTTTGTCGAAGATGCTTCACCAAAGAGGACATGCAATGCAATGGCACCTTGTCGAAATAGACGGAAACGAGCCAAAAGCCGGCGACGGAGGACCGCTGGATGCGCTTATCGAATTCTACCGGTCCTTCAATGGAAAGGATCTCGCAGGGCTGGAAAGCGTTTGGCTAGCCGGACATGATCCGAGCATGGACAATCCAATCGGCGGCATTCGTCGGGGCTGGAGTTCGATCGCTGAAGGCTACACGAAGCTGTTCAACGGCCAAGCGGAGGTCAATGTGACGTTTCATGATTTCACGAGCCAAGGCGGACAGGACTGGCATCTTTTCGTTGGGCGCGAACGAGGAGAATGCAAAACATCAGAAGAGCGCATCGACTTGGCGATACGGACATCGCGATGGTTTGTGCGAAAAGAGGGCGTTTGGCGGCTACTGCATCATCACGGATCCATTGAGGACCCAGTTATGCTTTCGGAATATCGCCGCCTCATATTCGGGGACGGAAACGATAAAGTTGACCTAGGTGGATGAAAGAGCAGTATGTATTCTGTGCCTTGAAAGAGAGTAGTTACGGGGCAGCACTGTATAACTACCTTTCTGCCCATGCGTCCGCGTCGACGACTGCCGCAACGAAGGCGTCGGGCGCCTCTTGTGGAAGATTGTGCCCGATGCCACCGGAAATCAGACGGTGCTCGTACTGGGCTTTGAACTTCGGCCCATAAGTTGCCGGGCCCGGGTGAGGCGCGCCGTTGGCGTCGCCATCCAGCGTGATCGCCGGAACCTGGATGTCAGGCGTCTCAGCCAGCTTCGCTTCATACTTATCAAACCGCTTCTCTCCAGCGGAAAGTCCAAGTCGCCAACGATAGTTGTGAACCACGATCTGGACATGGTCAGGGTTCGTAAATGAAGCGGCACTCCGTTCGAACGTTTCGTCATCAAAGGTCCAGGCTGGTGACGCGAGCTTCCATATGAGCTTCGCGAAGTCGGCAGTGTATTTTGCGTAACCTTCCTGTCCTCGGTCAGTTGCAAAATAGTACTGATACCACCACTGAAGCTCGGCCGAGGGAGGAAGCGGCATTTTTCCTGCTTTCTGGTTGCCAATAAGATAGCCGCTGACCGAAACAATTGACCGGCATCGCTCCGGCCAAAGAGCGGCGACGATGTCCACGGTGCGGGCGCCCCAGTCGAACCCAGCCAGGGTCGCGCTCACAATTCCGAGTGCGTCGAGCAATTTGACTGCATCCACGGCAAGCGCAGATTGCTGCCCATTTCGCTTGGTCTTGCTCGACAGGAACTGCGTGCCACCGTACCCGCGTAGGAACGGCACGACAACTCGGTATCCACGATCTGCGAGCATAGGAGCAGCATCTGCGAAGCTGTTTATGTCGTACGGCCAGCCATGAAACAGAACGACCGGCCTCCCGTCGGCTGGTCCAAGATCGGCATAGGACACGCGAAGATCGCCGGCATCGACAGTTTTATTCGCGTTCAGCTTTGATCCACGGCGAGTGTCACGCCGACTATCGCCCTGCTGGTTCGCTGCCTCGGACCGTTCACCCAAAACGCCAGCGGCCGTGAATCCTAGCGCAACGCTGCCGAACGAGCGTCGAGTAAGGCTTCCAATTTGAATATTCGACATTGATCGCTCCTACCGATGAAAAGTGGAAATGGCCAGGCGCCGACGCCAAGTGCGTTCATATTTTCATCGCCGCTCGCTCCGACTTGAGATCTGATCCACTCTCGAACGCGAAGGGCCGTCCCCGGCGGAGGGAGACGGCCAAGCGGACCTTGGGAGGATCGTCCGCTATGTCCGGCGGAGGGGAGGAGCGCCGGAGTACTTCTAGTGCTTCTTCGTCTAGTCTCCGGCAAGCGCCGAAAGACTGTTAATACCCTAAAGCCGGCAGCCTCCATGCGTAAGTGAACTAAGGTATTGCCGGGCGATACCTCGGGATCGGCTTGGCCGGACGGGCCACG
>NZ_BLAJ01000022.1 GCF_009176305.1 Martinezella dioscoreae
GCACCCCTCTTGACGGGGGCCGAAAACGGCGAAATCAATCAGCCCTGATAGAAACCAGGCTGCCGAGGACCAACCTCTTCAGACTGTCCGGACTTTAGTGAAACTGCTGTCCGGGATTTACCGGAAATCCTGTCCAACTTTTGCGAAGCGCGCAAGAGAGCACCGTTTCGGCAGCTCAATGGACGGGCAAGTGTTCGGACAAGAGGAGTTCTTGCACCGCCGCATCGACGATCTCGGCGAGCCTACGCCAACCGTAGAGATTCCGTTCGCTTACCCGCTCTTGGATCGCGGCCAGCATCCAGCCAGCCGCAGCTTGATCGTCGACGTTCTTGTGCATGTTGAAATGCTTGAGGCATGCTTCAATCCGTGGGCGAGCTGATCCGCGGTCGCGATCAATCGTCGCCACGAGCGCGCGTGCCTCCCGATAGGCTTTTGCGATCTGCCGCTTCCCTTGCACGCCGCTCTCGACGATTATTCTAACGGAATAGAGCAAGGCCATCAGCAAGTCGGCCGTTTCGTCGGAAACCACGTCATATACCTCCTGCAGCCTCACCTCGTTTGACGGTTTCTTAGAACAAGGAAATGCCGATCTGGTTCCGGATACCATGCCGCTCCGAGGCATCGAACATTAGGAAATGCAGCGTGAGCGTTACTCTTCAGATTCCTGGCACTAAACCGCTACCTGCGGTTCGTTCACTATCGCCTTTCATGGTTCTATAATACGTGGTTTTATGACCTGTCAAATGTTGTGTTTCCGCCATGGATGCACGGCAGCGAGTGGCACTGAATCTCAGGCGAATACGGGTTATGCGGGGGATCTCGCAGGACAACCTCGCGCTTGAGGCCAATGTCGAGCGCGCCTATGTCGGCTATCTCGAGCGCGGCAATAAGAACCCGACGGTTACGACGCTGGAGAAGATTGCTGAAGCGCTGGCTTGCGATATTTCGGAGTTCTTCGTTCCGGTGGCCGACGATCTCGTCACAATGAAGCCGCTGAAGAGCGGGAGGAAGTCTTCGCGTGGCTGATATTTATCAGCGCTCCAACCCGTATTTCATTGGACGTTGATCTATTTAGTCGCGACGAACCCATCGATAAATTTGCTATGTCGATATCGTTATAGGGTCACGGCGAAATGCAAAACCGGTGGACGCGTGACACAAATCAATACCATTTAAAGCTTGTCTGCCTGACGAAAGCGGACGCCGGTTAAACCATCGAGTGCCTTGCATGCGTCGCGTATTGCCGAATCACAAATGGGATTCGCACCTAGCCGTGGTTGAATGAAGACATGTGCTGAGCCTACGACCTCCTCGTGAAACCGCAGCTCTGGACGGCCTGTCACCTCCCCAATGCTATAGTATTCAACACCCGGAGCTTCTTTGTAGGTTTTGATCTTGATCTTGGAATTGGCGACATCGAGCGCATCAATGCTGCGAGTGACATCGCAAAGGAAGTGAGCTGGTCCTATTGATCCATCTGGAAGAATGTAGTCGCATTCGACAAAGGAAAAGCCTTCTGGATCAGCCTTTTCCAGTACTTGCTTAAGCCGCTCCGAGACGAACCAATAGCCGCTCATGCCGCCCTCTAAATCACGAGGTGGCTTACCACGCTTTCGATCAAAGACGATCCGCGGCTTTTCCGATAAAGCTGGAAAGCCACCATCTCGGGGCCGAACGATAAGTCTCGGTGGGGTTCGCAGCTTATCTTCGTTTTCGAAGATCAACCCGTGACCGGGTCCTCCCCCGGTAACATCCGGCCCAAACACATAGAAGGTTCGAAACTTCTTAAGAGAGCGACCCGACTTAGATTTGCTGTCAGTCATCGATTTTCCTTTAGTCTTGCCTTCTTCTGGTGGAGATTGCGCAACCGAAATTGAGAGATGGTCGATCTTCTCCAGAAGTAACCGCGGTATGGCTTACCATCGTGTTCGCCGGAGCTGCAGCGAGAATAGGCGGCACCTTCGTCCGACAGCATCGCTCGCGTTCATGCGGGCGCTAGGTCCCGCTCACGGTTTTCTTCTCAATTGCGTGGTGAGCGCTGGCTGTTGCTACCCAGCCAACTCATGTTTTGGCGCATTTGCTTCGACAGATTGGGCGAGGACGAACTGACTAGCACAGACATTCATTCGGCAACGGGTCATTACCATGAATATTAATCCGTCGCTCCTCCCAAAGCCTTCAGCACAGCTTGGAAGAGCTACAGCGAGTATCTTCCGATGATGGAGGTAGAGGGGCGTTATCTCTTCCTCTCTTGCCAAGCCATGTATACGGAGAAAATCCGATCGCGATCTCCACAATTTGGATAATAGGGTCCATCTCTCCGGCTTCTTTCATATTTGCGATAAACACCAAGTCTCTTGACTTCAGAGATGTACCCCTGCAGATGCTCCTCCAACTCACGCGCGTCTTCTGCGGCAAGATTATCGGCGAGCACTACAAGATGCTCGTAACCACGAAGGCGGGCGTATTCTCGCTTTCGATGGGCGCTCGGCCGACCGGTAATTCCAATCATATACTCCCCGACCGCTGGAGATTGGACAATTGCATCAACCGTAAACGCTATACTTTCAACGGTTCTATACTGCATGATGTTCGCCTGTTTTATGATTCTGACTCAAATCTTTTGGCATACTAAAAAGCGCTCAATTGGCTATACCCCGCATTGAGACATTACCTTTCGGATCGCAGATGATGAACCCGCCGCAGCAACCGATTGCTCATAGAAATTCTGTTCTCCCATCGAAAATGCGATCGCGATTTTATTTTTAGCATCGCGAATTGACGCGGCCTGCGACCCTTCCAAGGGAGCGGCTAATATGAGTGTCCCGGACTTCGGGACCTGCGCAAAAGCATCCAGCGTGAGTATTTCGCCCTTATCAATCCGCAATTTAAGTTTGAACATATGCAATGGGTTGCCTGTATTCACGGCCTCCTGAGTGAGGTCGGTGCCCTCCACCATATAAATGACGGAAAGCTCTTTTGCTTGGCACTTCAAACCGATCCCGCCAACATCCCCCACCGTAGCCGCAATAGCAGTATTCCCATCATCGAATGCACTCTCACTCGATTGAAACATCCAAGCCGCCAACGCGGTTTTGGCTATCAGTACGATAGCCCCGATTGAAACTCCGAAAAGTACCCACTTCATTGCGTCGCCCCAACTTCCTAACTCGAATTTGAGTCACGGTATCAGGTGAAAGTGCAAAATGGGTTGCATCTGTGATTTGAAATTATCCGCATAAGTTTAGATCCCGTTAGGGAAACACGGGCCGAGCAGTATGCCTCGAGACGAAATCCACCGTACCTATTCCAGCTGGTGTGTCCAATATCAGGCAAGAGATGTTTGCTCTTGATGGAATGGGAACCCTGGGCCCGTCTTATGACATCCTGTGCGGTTGAAATTATTAGAAGATCGGTGGCAATCTGGCATGCGGGTTCGCTCGATCGGGACTGAACATTGATCACGTTCGACCACGACATCTTTCAGCGCATCGTTCCCAAGGTTGCCCTTAGGGGATCTACGATCACGAAGCGCTAACACCCCGTTAACCGCAGAAATTGAGGAAGAACCGTGCGATCAGAGAAATCCGATCGAAATCCACGGAATGGCGGCAACGACCATGAGACCGACCAGCAGGGCGATCATGTAGCCGACAATCGGCTTCATGCCTTCATCGGGCTTGATGCGGCTGATTGCACAGGCCGCATAGTAGCCGACGCCGAAGGGGGGCGCGAACAGGCCCATGCCCATCGCCAAAATGACGACCATCGAATAATGCACTTCATGTATGCCAACCTCCCGTGCGATCGGGAATAGCAGCGGCCCGAAGAGCACGATCGCGGGAATGCCTTCCAGAACGGAACCAAGGATAATGAAGGCGACGACAGAGACAGCGAGAAACGTCGTCGTCCCACCGGGCAGGCCCTTCATGAATATGGCAAGTTCCGTGGAGAAGCCAGACTGCGTGAGTGCCCAGGCCATCGCGGTCGCCGCGCCGATGATCAGCAGGATCGCTCCCGACAGGGCTGCGGTATCGACCAGAATTGGAAAGATGCGCGACCAATCGAAACGGCGATAAATCAACAGGCCGGCCAGCACCGTGTAAGCAATGCCGATGGTCGAAACTTCCGTGGCTGTTGCCACCCCCTCGATGACCGCCGCGCGGATCAGGAAGGGCTGTGCGATGGCGGGAAGTGCCACGACGAAGCTCTTGGCGATTTCGCTCTTGCTGGCGCGTGTGACGCCAGAGAGGTCTTCGTTACGATAGCGCCACCAGACGACGGCGGCGAGCGTCAGACCGAGGATCACGCCTGGCAGCATGCCGCCGGTGAACAGCGCCGCGATGGAAACGCCCGTGACCGAGCCGATCGTGATGAGGACGATCGACGGCGGGATTGTTTCCGTCTGCGCGCCAGTGGCGGACAGCAGCGCCACGAGATCGCCGGGCTTGGCTCCGCGCTTGCGCATTTCTGGGAAGAGCGCAGGGGCGACGGCGGCCATGTCGGCAGCCTTGGAGCCGGAAATGCCCGACACCAGATACATCGCGCCGATCAGCACGTAGGAGAGACCGCCCCGTACATGGCCGAGGAGATTGGCGAGGAAGCCGACCATGGCGCGCGCCATGCCGGTCATTTCGATCAGCAGGCCGAGCAGCACGAAGAGCGGTACGGCAAGTAGAATAATATGGCTCATTCCCTCATCCATGCGTCCGATCACGACCATTGTCGGCGTCGTCGTGGTAAGCGCGATGTAGCCGAATGTCGCCAGACCGAAGGAGAAGGCGATCGGCACGCCGAGGAAGACGAGGCTACCTACGCCAAGAACGAAGAACAGCAGCAGATTCCAATTACCTAGAGGCGACAAATAGCCTCCAATGGCGGTCATGACGCCCACGATGACGGCGATTGCAAGGATCGCAAGCGCAACCTCGCGCAGTCCGCCGGTCCGCAGCAGGCGAAGTACAGAGACGAGCAGCATCAGAAATATTCCGACCGGGAGGGCTGCTGCTCGCCACGTATTGGGGATCTCCAGGGCGGGCGTCGTCACCCAGATTTCCTCCGCGGCGAAGTGATAGGCCGGGCCAATCGTCATGATGAGAAACGCGAGCGCTGCGGCGATCGCGATGAGATCGATGAACGATCTCCATTTCGGTTGCAGCGCGCCGACGATGGCGGTCATTCGCATGTGTTCGCCGCGCTGCATCGAAATGACGGATCCCAGCATGGCAAGCCAGAGAAACAGGATGCCGGCCAGTTCGTCCGACCAGATCAGCGGCTCGTGGAGAACGTAACGCCAGATGACGCCCATCATCAGGACACCGACTTCGGCGATGACAAGCAAGGCTGCAGGTACATTGACGAGGCGGATCAGAAATTTCTCAACGACCGCGGCGATCTTCGCGGAAGCATGTGTCGGCAGTGCATAGTCGACCTCGATTTCCCGGTGATGCTCTTGTGACATCTTGGCTCCCTCCCTCTGATTACCTTCGGTCGCGCAGCTGTTTCGGCCGGCCAGGTGCCTTGCCAATCATCGCGGTTAGCGCGGGTTAAGCGATCGCCCTTTATGCATCAAACCCAAACAGCCGCGCGACGGGTATGAATACAAGGCAAGCTGGCCGAATACCGATAAATTCGGCGGGACTGGCTATTCCTCATGTCCAATCCCGACCGACACCCGGTCCTGGAGGGCCGGGCATCTTGTCTTCAGCCCTTTCAAACGGCGGGGGTTCAACCGAGCTTGCCGGAGATCTTTTCCAGCATGCTCCATGCTTCGTCGCCGTACTTCTTCTTCCAATCGGCGTAGAAGGTCGTCGTCCTCAAACTAGCGCGGAACTCATCCTGCTTGACGTCGATCAGGTTGATGCCCTTGCCCTTAAGGTCAGCCTTGAGGCTCTCGCTGAGGGTCGCAATATCCTTGCGCTGTTCCAGGCCTGACTTGTCGATCTCCTTGGAGATTATGTCCTGAACATCCGTCGGAAGCCTGGCGAAGGAAGCCTTGTTGGCGAGAACCCAGTAGCCGTCCCAGACGTGATTGGTCAGGCTGATGCTCTTCTGCACTTCGTAGAGGCGGGCCGTGGAGATGATCGCCAGCGGGTTTTCCTGACCTTCGACGACCTTGGTCTGCAGCGCCGAGTAAAGTTCATTGAAGTTGATCGGCGAAGGCGCTGCTTCCAGAGCCTTGAACAGCGATGTCAGCGACGGGGCCGGCGGAACGCGCAGCCTGAAGCCCTTCAGGTCCGCCGGGGAGGTGATTTCCTTGGTTGACGAGGTGATCTGACGGAAGCCGTTGTCCCAGATGCGCGACACGGCGAAGATCGGCGTCTTTTCGATTTGCTTTGCGAGATGCGCACCGAGATCACCGTCCATGGCGGCCCAGACCTGGTCATAGCCCTTGAAGGCGAAGCCAAGGCTGGTGATGCCGCAGACGGGCACGAAGGTGGCTAAGACCATCGAGGAAAGGTTGAAAAAATCGACCGAGCCGTTACGGACTTGCGCGAGCAGATCAGTATCGGAGCCCAGCTGGTTTGCCGGATAGAGCTTGATGTCGACGCGGCCGGAGGTTACTTCGCGAATGCGATCGATCGCTTCTTGCGCGCGCTTGTTGACCGGATGTGTCGGGTCTTGGCCGGTAGCGTATTTGAGGTTGAATTCGGCCGCTGACGCTGGGCGCTTCAGAGCGGTGACGAGCGGCAGGCTGAGCGCACCTGTGACAAATGTGCGTCGATTGATAGAATAGTCGCGTTTCATGGTTTTCCTCCTCATAACCCGTAACGGATCGCTTTCTCGGTCGAGCATCACGCTCGCCTTCTTTGGCATGGACTAACCGCTAGCCGTCGGTCCACGGAATGCGGATCCTTCCCACCATCAGATTTCGAAAATGCAGGGACCCGCGACGGCCGTTCGGATTCTATCCCGTCCTGAACCGGCCGCCTCTAGGCTTGTTTTCGACGGAATGACGCGGCCTCGACCCCAGCCGGCGAAACAGCCCGCCAGATGATTGGTTTAGTGGATTAGAGAGCCACCGTTCACGTCGACCTCCGTTCCCGTGCAATAGGCCGAAAGATCCGAGGCTAGGAACAGGGCGCAGCCGGCAACATCGGAAGCCTCACCCGGACGCCCCATCGGAATGCCCTCCACGATCTTCTCGAGCATGTCCGGTGTCAGCTTGCCCGCCGTAATGTCCGTTGCGATAAAGCCAGGGCAGATCGCGTTGACCCGGATGTTAGACGGCGCCAGTTCGCGGGCGATCGCCTTGGTCAGACCAAGCACGCCGGCCTTGGCTGCGGAATAGTGAGGACCGCCAAATATGCCACCCCCGCGCTGTGCCGAAACCGAACTTAGGTTAACGATCGAGCCAGACTTCTGATCGCGCATAGCCGGGATCACAGCCTGGGTCATGTATAGCGTGCCGCGTAGGTTGACGTCGAGAACGGCGTCGTAATTGGCCGGACCGATCTCCATGATCTTCAGCGGCTGAGTGATGCCGGCATTGTTGACGAGGATATCGACGCGACCCCACCGCTTCACAAGTTCGGTGACGGCCGAATTGCACGCCGCCTTATCTGTCACATCGCAAGCGAGACCGACGTGGCTCGGCCCCAGGTCGGCTGCGGCAACCTTGGCGGCATCCGCATCCAAATCGAGGATGGCCAGCGTTGCACCATGTTCGGAAAACAGCTTCGCCGTTGCTTTGCCAAGCCCGCGCGCCGAAGCCGCACCCGTTACGATCGCAAATTTTCCCTTCAGAAGGCCCATATGCCTTGCTCCTCCCCGCTATTGCTTTGGATGATGGGGCGCTCCTCAGAGCCAGCCCTTGATTTGTTCGATGACCTTGCCGACTGAAATGCCGTACATCTCGTGCAGGGTTGGCAGTGCGCCTGCCTCCAGGAACTGGTCCGGAAGTCCGATCATGCGGAAGCGCGGGGCGATGCCGCGCGACAACAGACCAGCGGCAACGGCCTCGCCGAGGCCGCCCATGACCGTGTGGTTCTCGGCGGTGACGACCAGCCGGCCGCCCTTGGAAGCTTCGGCGGCGATGGTTTCAAGGTCGAGCGGCTTGATCGTCGGGCAGTGCAGAACCGCGACATCAACCTTGTCTTCAGCGAGCTTCTCGGCGGCATCGAGCGCGCGCATGGTCATCAAGCCGGTTGAAATGACAAGGACGTCTCTTCCTTCCCGGATCGTCTGCGCCTTGCCAAGCTGGAACTTGTAGTCCGGCTTGTGCTTCTTGAGTACGGATGGAACCTTGCCGCGAAGCAGCCGCGCGTAAACCGGCCCCTGAAGGGCGCACATCTCGGGAACCATGCCGAAAATATCATCGGCATCGCAGGGGTCGATGATCGTCATGTTGGGCAGGCCGCGGAAGATGGCGAGATCTTCCGTTGCCTGATGGCTCGGACCGTAGCCGGTCGTCAGGCCCGGCAGGGCACAGGCGATCTTTACCGGCAGGTTTTCTTCCGCGATCGCCATGGCGACAAAGTCATAGGCGCGGCGGGAGGCGAAGACAGCATACGTCGTCGCAAAAGGCAGGAAGCCTTCTCGGGCAAGACCAGCGGCGGCCGACATCAAAACCTGTTCCGCCATGCCCATCTGGTAGAAACGATCCGGCATCGCGTTGGCAAAGACATGCAGGTCGGTGTATTTGCCGAGGTCAGCCGTGAGGCCGACGATACGTTCGTCTTTCCTGGCAGCCTCGATCAAAGCATTGCCGAAGGGGGCTGAAACGGTATCGTAGCCTTCTGCGGCAAGCGAGGCGATCATGGCCGAGGTTGCCTGGCGCTCGCCCTCCGGAACCTTGCGGGCTTCGTATTTACGAGCCATCGATGCGAGAGTCATGTGGGCTTTCCTTCTTCCAGAACAGCGAGCGCCTTGTCCCATTCGTCCGCTTCAACGCGAACGAAGTGAGTGATTTCACGGCTCTCCAGGAAAGGCACGCCCTTGCACATGGTGGTGTCGAAGATGATGACGCGCGGCTTGGCCTCCTTGACCGCACGGGCCGCATCGAAGGCGGCGACGACGGCGGCAAGATCATTGCCGTTGACGCGTTGCGCATGCCAACCGAAGGCTTCCCACTTCTCGGTCAGCGGCTCGGAGCAGAGCATTTCGGTCGACTTGCCGTCGGCCTGCTGGTTGTTGAAATCTACGAGGCAGATCAGATTGTCGAGCTTGTGATGGGCGCCGGACATGGCCGCTTCCCAGGTCGATCCTTCGCCCAGTTCACCGTCCGACATCAGGTTGTAGACGAGCGCCTTGTTGTTCTTGCGCTTCAGACCCATGGCCATGCCCACGGCGATGCCCAGTCCGTGACCGAGCGAACCGCCGGTGATTTCCATGCCCGGCGTGTAGGATGCCATGCCCGACATGGGCATGCGACTGTCGTCCATGCCATAAGTCTCGAGCTCGTCTTCTGGTAGGATGCCGGCTTCCATCAGCACGGCGTAGAGCGCAATCGCGTAGTGGCCTATAGAGAGGAGGAAGCGGTCACGGCCTTCCCATTCCGGATCTTCCGGACGGTATTCAAGAGCGTGGAAATAGGAAGCGGCGAGAACATCCGCGACACCCAAGGCTTGACCTATATAGCCCTGCCCCTGCACCTGACCCATTAAAAGGGCCTTGCGGCGAATATTCCATCCCCTGAGTTCCAGCGACACGTTCGAACGGGCCACGGAGCCGCTTGTCAAATTCATAGTCTCCTCCCGGCTATCTATGCAGCTGAAGATAGCAGCGACCGCGGAGGATTGATTTTAAGAAACGTGAAAGACCTTTGAAGCCAACCTTAACATCAGCGGGATTCCAGTATCACAGGCCCCAAGGCTTGACGTCGATCAGGTCGGTGGGTGAGCTCAGGCGGAATCGGCAACCTAATGCTTCCAGATGGGCGCGGGCAGCATCGTCGTGGCTCTTGCACGCAGAGGTCAACCAATCGAAAAACCGCAACACAATCCTTCGGCTGAGATGCCTCGACGGGCAAACGAACCAATAGGCCGGGAAATCGATCACATCGAAATCGACGGAAAAGGGGACGAGTTCACCGCGTTCCAGCTCGCCGAGGCAAAGCGTGACGCTGTCGAGCGCGATGCCACCGCCCTGCTTGGCCATCTCGATCGACATGGACGAGCGGTCGAAACGCAAGGGATAGTTGATATTCGGGATACTGATCTTGTTGAAGGCCAGCCACAGGTCCCAGCGGTATAGCATCTTGACACTGTCGATGAGGCGGGCCTTGGCGAGCTGGCGTTGGGGATCGGGGTCAATCTCCTTGAGTCGCTCCAGATAGGCCGGGCTGCAGAGCGGAAGAACAAGGTCATGCATCAGCGGCGTAACGGAAACGCCGCTCCAGGTTCCCAAGCCATAGCGCAGATCGACATCGACGTTTTCGGTCTCGAATGCTGAAAAATCGGGCGTCGCGTCGATGCGCATGTTCCAATCTTCGTTCTCCGCCGCGAAGGCTCCAACCCGCGGTCCAAGCCAGCGCACGCCAAAGCTCGGACTGACACGGATTACGAAATTTCGACGAGTGCGCTGGAAAGAAATGGCAGAGCGCGCGTTGCGGATGGCTCCGAAGGCCTGCGTCGTCGTCTGGAACAGACGGTCGCCGTCAAGCGTCAGAACAAGGCGGCGCTTCTCGCGCCGGAACAACTTCACCCCCAGTTGCCCTTCGAGAAGCGACAATTGCTGGCTGACGGCGGAGGGCGAAATACCCAGTTCTTCCGAGGCCTTCGTGACGCTGCCCAGCCGAGCGACAGCTTCGAAATATTCCGTAGCTTTGAGATTGAGATCGCGCATACGCCAGCTTAGCTGATTGGAGTGGGGCGATCCATGGCCGCTCTCGCAGAAAAGGACGCTCCGCCAGAGGTCACGCTGAAATGCGTGAGGTAAGGAGATGAGTCAGTTCAGATCCGGTAAAATTTCTCGACGTTGTCATGGAACAGCTTCACGCGGTCCGCATGGGGATAGGCTGCCGTGATCTGCTTGAACGCGCTGAAGATCGCATCGTAGGAGGAGAACAGCTTATCCACCGGGAAGTTGGACGCGAACATGCAGCGATCGATACCGAATATCTCGATGGCGGATTCCACATAGGGACGGATGGATTCGGTGGTCCAGGTAAAGTTGCCCATGCCGAGGCCGGAAATCTTGCACGCGACGTTTTCTGCCTGAGCCAGCGTCTTCATGGCGGCGCGCCAGCCATCGAAGTGCTCGGGCCCATCGACCTGCATGCCGGTATGGTTCAGGATGATCTGCGTATCGGGAAAATCCCTGGCTAGTTCGTAGAACTCTTCCATCTGCCAGTAATAGAGCTGGAGATCAAAGGAGAGGTTGCGCTTGACGAGTTCCTTGAAACCTCGCCGCCATTCCGGCGTACGGCTGACTTCGGGCCGGTCGAGATAGGTCTTCGCCGGATCCGTATGGTAATTCATCGACTGGCGAATGCCGCGGAAATTCTTGTATTGCATATGCTCATCGAGAAGATCCGCCACGTCCGACTTGCGGAAATCGGCGTATCCGACGATGCCGTGCGGAAAGCCGCAACGGTCGGCAACGCCTTGTAGCCAGCGCGTCTCTCCAACGGGGTCCATTGGATCGTAACCGACGTCGAGATGGACTGACTTCACAAGATTCTGGTTCTTCGCATCCTCCAGAAAATCCTCGATAAGGTAATCAGAGATGATCGCGGAGTAATCGCCAAAAGCTGAAGGCTTGGCACCGTCATTCAGCCAGGGATAATAGTTGTTAGTGATGTCCCACAGGTGGTGGTGGGGGTCGATCAGCGGAATATCGTTCATTGAAAAACCGATCACATGAGTTCGCAATTGAGACCTAACGGCCGGAGACAGGATGTTCCGTCTCCGGCCAGTTGATCACTGCGGGAAGACGCGTGCGATAACCTTCTTAGCGGCATCCGAGTCGATGTCGGCAGCCTTCACCAGCGGCATGACGAGCGCCATGTTCTGGGTGGTCGGCGCGCCGGTAAGCGCGTTGTAGACCTGCTGCGTGGCATCGATGCCCTGGCCAACCGCTTCTTGGAAGAAGATTCCCTGGATGGCGCCATCCTTCAGAAGTTGGATTGTGGTCGGGCTACCATCGGCAACGGTGACGCCGACCTTGCCGGTGAGGCCACGGGTCGCCAAAGCCTTCGCGGCACCGCTGCCGGCCTGATCATACATGCCATAGATCGCCTTGACGTTCGGATGTGCGGTCAGCAGGTCGTTCGCCTGCGTGACGGCTTCGTTGATCGTCAGACCTTTAGTTTCCAGCATTTGAACAAGTTCGCACCCATTGGCCTCAAAAGCTTCCTTCGCGCCCTTCAGGTACTTCTGGGCGTTCTCACGATCCTGCGGCAGCGACAGCATCCCGACTTCCTTGCCTCCGCGCTCCTTGGCGAGTTCGCAGGTATACTTCCCCTGGGCGAGGCCGGTTTCATAGTTGTTGGCCGTGACCGACGACGTGAAATTCGTCTGACCCGGCTGCGGGCCGATGCCCGCGAACGCAACCGGGATCTTCTGCTGTGCCAGGAAGCTCAAAAGCGGCGGCGTCGACGTCGAGCTGACCGGCCCGATGACGACGGCGTTCACACCTCGGGTCACGGCTACCCTGACATTGTCCATCTGCTTGGCTGGCGAATTTTCCGACGTGTATTCGACATAGTCCATGCCGAGCCCCTTGGCCTTTTGCTGAACGCCATGGGCAACCCATTGCCAGTAATCGATGTCGAGCGACGGGGCGATATATGCCACCGTGAACTTCTTATCGGCGGCATGGGCACCCTGTGCAATCAGCATGCCGGCAGCCAATGCCATCATTATCTTGATTTTTTTCATCTTTTCCTCCTCCTTTAGCAATATCAATGAAATTTCATCGACGAATAAACCTGTCGATGAGAACGGCCACGAGGATTGCCAGTCCCGTGACCGACCCCTGCCAAAAACTGTTGATGCCGATGAGGTTCACGCCATTCTGGATGATGGTGATCATCAGCGCGCCAAGAACGGCACCAATCGCCGATCCGGTACCGCCAGCGAGGCTAGCACCCCCAATCACGACGGCGGCAATGGCCTGCAGCATCAGTGACGCACCGGCCGTTGCTTCCGCATTCAAAATGTAGCTGACCGTCAACAGGCCGGCAAAAGACGCCATCGTTCCGGAGATCACATAGGCCGCAAAGCGCGTGCGCTTGACCGGAATGCCGAGCAGATAGGCCGCCATGGGCGAACTGCCGATGGAATAGAACCAGCGGCCGGCCGTGACCTTGCGCAGCACGAATTCTAGAACAACCGTGAAGATCAGGCAGAACAGCACGAAATTCGGCAGGCCAGGGATCATCTCGCCGCTGTTCAGCAGCCAGTAATCCGGCGAATTGACGCCTAGCGAACGCCCATTGGTGACGATGAAGGCGAGCGAGGCCGCGACCGCATAGGTGATTAGCGTCACGACAAAGGGTGCGAGGCCGACCAGCGTGATGAGGAACCCATTGATCGCGCCGAAGATGATGCCCACCGAAAGTCCGGCAAGGCTCGCCGTTACATCGTCGAAGCCGCTTGCCATCGCCAACGCCGTCACCATGCCAGTCAGCGAGAAAATCGACCCGACCGAAAGGTCGATGCCACCGGTAATGATAACAACCAGCACGCCGAGCGACATGATGACGAGCGGGGCCGATGCCTGCAGGATGTTGGCAAAGTTACCCGAAGACAATGCGGCAGGCACGAAGAGGCCGACCCCGACAAGCAGCGCCACACAGGCGGCCGCAATCGCCAGTTCCGACCGGTAGACCGAGAAAAGAGACGGCATGCGGGGGCCGGGCGCATTGTTATCTTTGGAATTCATTGTGTGTGCTTTCGTGTTCATGCGGCCATCCCCGTGAGGTTTGCCAATGCGTCCTCATTGAACTGGTCGGACGGCAAAAGGCCTTTGGCGTGACCTTCGGTATCGAAGGCCAGGATTTCGTCGCAGAGTTCGAAGAGTTCGATATTTTCAGTCGACCACCAGACGACGGTCGTTCCCTGCTCCGCCATACCGCGGATGAGTTCGTAGATGTCGCGCTTGGTACCGATATCGACACCGCGCGTCGGCTCTTCGAAGACGACCAGTTTAAGCGGCAAGGACAGCCAGCGGGCGACGAGGAGTTTCTGCTGGTTGCCGCCCGAAAGTGTACCCGGCAGGTCCCAGATGGACCCCGCCTTCAGCTTCAGGCGCTGGACCAGATCGAGGCATTCGGCGCGTTCGGTGCCGCGGACCAGATATCGTCCTTCACGGATGCGTCGAGACGCTAGGACGTTATCAACGATAGGCAGTTGCGCCAGCACCCCTTTGGTGCGCCGATCGCCGGAAACATAGCCGATTCCGAGTTCCAAAGCCTGTCGGGGCGAGGAAGGACGTTCGGGCCAGCCTTCAGCCGCCATCTTCCATCCGCTCGTTCGACCTGTTCCGTTGAGCAGCGCGATCACCTGCGAGGGTCCGGCTGGTGCTCCCGCAAGCCCGAGGATCTGCCCCTTGCGGATGGCGACATCGCCGTTCGGACCCTTGAGCGTGATGCTGTCTTCGGTCGTCTTCAGGTCGCGCTTGCTCCGCGGGGCGTCACGGTACGCTGGTTGACCCATGTAACGAACAATTTCGTTGTCGCTCAGCGTTGAAAGCGGTGCGGCATCAACTACGGTCAGGCCATCGCGGATGATTGTACACTCATCGCAGAGCTGCCGGATTTCCTTCATCCGGTGCGAAACGAAAACGATGCCGATGTTCTTTTCTAGAACCAAGCGGCGCAAAACAACAAAGAGGCGCTCGGTTTCACCGGCAGTCAGGTTGGCGGTCGGTTCGTCGAGGAGCAGCACTTCCGCCCCTGTCGACAGTGCCCGCGCGATCTCTACGATCTGGCCCTCGTGCATGGACAGCTCGGATGCCTTGCGATGCAATGCATGTCCGGCAAGATGGGAATCGATGAGCGAAAGCGCCGCATGGCCGATTTCAGCCTGACGTTTCGATCGCACCAGAGTGCCGGCGGAAGAAGCATGAACAAGGGCAATGTTCTCTGCGACGGAGAGATCCGGCAGAAGGGCCAATTCCTGGTGCACGACGGCAATTTTCGGTTCCGAACCGTGACGGGAAGAATAGCTGATCTCACCTTCGTCCTTGCGCACGCCGCCGGTGATGACGCGGATCATGGTGCTTTTGCCGGCGCCGTTGCCGCCAAGTAGTGCGTGAACCTGCCCGGCGCGGACCGTGAAATTCAGACCTCGAAGAACCTTCGTCGCGCCAAAGCTTTTATGGAGATTCCGCACGGAAATGAGTTCTACATCAGGCGATGACATGGGCGCGCCCCCGAATAACAGGCGTGCTCCTGAAGCAATCCGTTCGCCGAAATTCCAACATCATAACCAACTCCTCCCGACTGCAGACTCTAGAGAAGGCCGGATGCGCCGAAAATTTACTTAAGTTAAAGAGATGTTAAGATGAGCTAACAAAGTGAGGACTTGTAGCCAGTAATGGCGTGCATCTCTGTCGCCATTGTGGGCGGACTTACATCCGCCTCAGGCGGAGGTTTTTATTGCTTACAATAAAGCAAGCGGCGGCACACCGAAGCATAAACGAAGTGGCTTGAGGCCGGACGGGCCTCAAGCTGTGTGATACGTGAGGAAGCGTGTCATCGATAGGCTCGCGCCCAAGGGTTTTCCACCCACCAATGCCCGTATGCGCCGTCCGCACAGAGCTTTCACAGATTGCGGTGTAAATTCATTCGCCCTAGATTGGCTTTGCAGATCCAGCCCAGCGAGCCGGAAACTCTGCTGCGCGCAATGCGGGATCGCAGGCGTCGATCTCGAACGTCACCAATTGATGAATATCGAACGGGTCCTCGGCGATCATGCTCTGAATGACGGCCAGGTCGTCGGCGTGAGCCAGAACGAAGCCGGCGTTGCCTTGTGGCGCGGGGCCCGCGAAGAGAATGATGCCAGCCTGTGTATATTTGACGAGCCAGGCCTTATGAGCATCGAGATGCGCCTGAATTTCTTCGCTCGGACGGATATAGCGCAGTTTGATGGCGAATAGCACGATGTGAGCTCCTGTGAGATCTTAGGCGACCGCCCGAATGTCGGCGAGCACGTCTGTGATGGCAGCGCGGGCAGCGGTGATGCCCTTCTGGCGAATTTCCTCGCCGCGCGAGACACCCTCGACGCGGACGAAACGAACGTCGTCAATGCCAAGGAAACCGAAGAAGCCTTTCAGATAGCTCTCTTGGAAATCCAGACGTGCCATCGGGCCCTCGATGTAGAAGCCGCCTCTGGCCGAGACGACGATGACGCGCTTACCACCGGCGAGACCGACCGGCCCGGTCGCGGTGTACTTGAAGGTCTTGCCAGGCTGGGCGATGCGGTCGAGCCAAGCCTTGAGCTGGGTGGACACTGAGAAATTATACATCGGTGCGCCGATGATCACGGTGTCGCTACCGAGAAACTCCGTCACGAGCTGGTCGGAGATTTCGTGCTCTCGTTGGGTGGCGTCATCGAATGTGCTTATGCCAAGCGGCCGGAAGCCTGCGGCAATAGCCCCGTCCAGGTGGGCGACAGGGTCAGCAACCAGGTCGCGATAGGTGATCTCGGTGCTCGGGTCGGCGACGACAATATTCGCGACAACGGCGGCAGTCAGCTCGCGGGTGATCGAGTTGTCGCCGGAGATACTGGAGTCGATGTGGAGGATCTTCATTTTAACCTCGGTTCTATGTGATTCTAAGGGGTGGCGCCGGTCACTGTCCGGCTTGCCGTGCCGCGCGATCGATCAGATCGACGACAGCGTCGGGATGGGAGACGAGCGACATGTGGCTCGACGGGATAGACGTGATTTGAGCTTTGATCTGCTGCGCCATCGTCTGTTGAACGGCGGGCGGCAGGGCGTTGTCGTTTTCGGTGCGTAGGTACCAGCTCGGCTTGTCCTGCCAAGCGGCATGACCGACTTTGGCGCCGAAAGCTGCCGCCGCGATTGGTTGCTGGATCGCCGCCAGTTCGGCGGCCTTCTCTGCCGGCACGTCGGCTGCCATGACCTGCCGATAGGCTGCCGCGTCGTCCAGCCAGATTAGGCCCTCGGAATCAGGTGTCATACCCGACATCGGCGCATTGAGACGCGTGAGCAAGTCGGCGACAGACTCTCCGCTATCCGGAACGAGTGCCGAGAGATAGACAAGGCCTTTCACGTTGGAGGCATTGCCTGCCTCGGTGATTACGGCACCAGCCCAGGAATGGCCGACGAGGAGAACGTCGCCAGTCTGGCGGCGCAGCACCCGGTTGGTAGCGGCGACGTCATCGGCAAGCGAGGTCAAGGGATTCTGGACGGCGGTCACATGGTAGCCGCGGGCCTGAAGCCGCTCGATGACGGAGACCCAGCTTGACCCATCGGCAAAGGCGCCGTGGACCAGGACGATGTTTCGCACGGCGACCGGGGCTGGTGCGGCTTCGGTCGACGCGCTGGCG
Source organism: Martinezella dioscoreae (assembly GCF_009176305.1). Classification (GTDB taxonomy): domain Bacteria; phylum Pseudomonadota; class Alphaproteobacteria; order Rhizobiales; family Rhizobiaceae; genus Rhizobium; species Rhizobium dioscoreae. The sequence continues at coordinate 17,460 of NZ_BLAJ01000022.1, forward strand.
ATCGCGACAGTGACGCCGGCAAGGGCGGCGAAGCGGCGCAGTGGCCGCATACTAGACCGAGCTCTCTCGAACTGATGAGCCGTTTTAGTGCCCTCTCGGAAACGGAAAAATTTCATCTCGAACCACCTCGATAATTATTGAGGTAATTGTACGCGGCGTTGGTCGCGGCTATAACGTGGCAAACTGGACACTATTGATGCAAAACTCGCCAACCGAGACTCCCGCTGATGGCATAGTGCGTGTCGCCGTGATCGCTGTAGACGGAAGCCTTCTCTCCGCAATCGCCGGCCTCACCGATCTGTTCTGGATCACCAATCAGGCTCTGCGGGCGCCACCGGAAGGTACGTTGCCCCAAGCGTCAGTACGGACACGGCCATTGTTCGAAACCATCATCGTCAGTGCCGACGGGGCAAACTTGCCGACGGCGCAGGGGCGAAGCATCTCCGTCGATGGCGCCTTCGCCGATGTAGGGCATTGCGATGTCATCCTTGTCGCGGGCATGGCCTTGGGGACGAACGGTCTGCCGCCAGCCTCTGACACGATCAGGCATGCGGCGAACTGGCTGCGCGCGCAACACCGACTTGGGGTGTTGATCGGCGGGGCGTGCGCGGGGACCTTCGTCCTTGGCGAGGCAGGGCTGCTCGATGGCAAACGATGCACAACGACATGGTGGCTACACAACGCGTTCAAGCGCCGGTTTCCCAAGGCGAGGCCGATCTGGGGCACAGCAATAGAAGAGCAGGACAACATCATCACAACGGGCGGCCCGTTGTCGTGGATCGATTTGGCTCTGCATGTGATCAAACGCATCGCGGGTGCCGATATCGCTAAACTAGCGGCGGACGTGTCAGTTGCTGATAATTCGCCGATGCCGCAAATGGTCTACGCACCGCGGGGCTTCGTCAACGCGGCTGATCCATTACTTCTCAGGGCCGAGCAGATCATTCGGGGCGCCGGCCCGGGCTTGACCGCCGAAGCCCTGGCGAGCGAGCTGAAGCTCAGTACGCGGACGCTTCACAGACGGCTGAAGGACCTGACCGACGAGTCACCGAAAAGTTTCATCACTCGAGTGCGGATTGAGACGGCCTGTGTCCTCCTGGAAACGCCCGGGTCGAGCATCAAGCAAGTGGCCATGCAAAGCGGGTATACCGACGAAACCGCGTTCCGGCGAGCGTTCACCCAACTGAGCGGTATGACGCCGGCGGACTATCGACGCTGGTCACACGAACGCCTTAAGCAACCGGAGAATACCGTTTGAGGGCGCGTTTACCGCCGCGTCTTGAATGCCATTCCTTCGCAATGCTGTTGACGCGGCAATCGCCGATGCTTGGAAATCTCTTGGCTCGAACGATTTGAATGGAGGCTCAGCTCTTGAAGGGGTGCGAACTGACGGTACGATTGTTCCAGCGCTAAACCTTTGCGCCTGCAGCTAAAACAGAATCTCTAAGCCGTGATTCCGAGTCAAGGCAGGTATAGCTCAAAACAGATCACCTGTCGCGATGATATACCCCTCTTTAAGACGCCTTTCGCCTGAATCGCAGCGATCACTGGCACATCGATCCGACAAGCGCCCAGTTCAAAAGAGTATCAGATACTGCCGATCAGGCCCTTTGCCTTCAATACAGGCTCCAGCTTACTGACTTCAATAACTGACTTTCCCTGTTTGTAAGCTTCAATGTACCCGGCTTCTGCCTCGTCACGGGCCTGTGAGAGCCGCGCGACATCCTGCGCCTCCTCCCGGCGAACGATGACAAGCCCGTCGGCATCGCCGATGACGATGTCCCCGGGATTGATGATCTCTCCGCCAACGATGACCGGATCGTTGATCGTTGCGATCGTCTCCTTCACTGTACCCTTGATGCAGACGCTCAGCGAGAACACCGGAAATCCAAGTTCTCTCAGTTGCAGCGTGTCGCGCACGCCAGTATCGGTCACCAGGCCACCGATGCCCTTGGCAAGGCAGGCATTGGCCAGAACATCGCCGAAGGAACCTGCTTCCTCATACTCACCTGCGGAGACAACGATGATATCACCCGGTTTGGCGTAGTTGATCGCAAGCTGCAGCATGATGTTGTCCTGCGGCGCGCACTTGACCGTGAATGCCGGGCCGCAGAGCTTCATGCGATAATCCACGGGCTTCAGCCGCGAGGAAAGCGCGCCGCGGCGACCCTGGGCCTCATGGATCGTCGCGGGCGAGAATTTGGCGAGCGCCTCGATGTCGGCCTTGCTCGGGCGCTTGGCAATATCTTTGATGTGGGTCACGGAAACCTCCCATGGTTAAAGCCGACGGCGGGCGCGCCCACCGCCTGTTATCGATGACGATTTTGATGGATGGACTGGCCGGCTAGGCGGCCAGTCGTCAGGGGATAGGGTCGAACTTCAATTCGGTGATCGGGACGACCTTTTCGGTACGGGTCATTTTATACTCGGTGTTCTGTCCGAGCCATCTCTCCCAGATATTGTTGATCTCGCCTTTGCCGTCGAGCGTGTGCAGGATTTCGTTGATCTTTGCGGTCAGCGCGGGCTGATCCTTTTGCATACCAATGCCAACTGGCTCCAACAGCATGGGTTCGTCGATCATGCGCATCTGTTTGCCCTTCGTCTTGGATTCGTTGACAAGCAGCGTCGTCGTCATGGTGTTGGCGACGAGACCGCGCGCCTTGCCTTGCTGAACGGCAAGATAGGCGGACCCGGTATCCTGGAAGGTCAGCGGGTCGGATTTGTTGAGTTTGATTGCCAGTTCCGAAGTCGAGCCCTTGGTCGAGGCAAGGCGCTTGCCTTCGAAATCGGCCTTGGTCTTGCCGGCATCATCCGCAGGAACGATGAGCATTTCCTTGGCGATGTAGTAGGGGTCGCTGAACTGGATCTGTTCGGCGCGGCTCAGCGTATAGGCAAGGTTGGCAACCGTGATATCGACTCGGCCAAGCTTCACTTCGGGAACACGCGCCTCGACCGAGATCGGCTTGATCTCGGCCTTCACGCCCAGTTCGCTGGCAATCGCCCGGCACAGATCGACATCGAAGCCGACCATTTCTCTGGTTTTCGGGTCGGGCGAGGAAAACGGCGGCACGTCGGCATAGGTCGCGCAGCGCAGCGTCTTTGCCGATAGGATGGTGTCGAGCTGATCTGCCTTGGCCGGCAGGGCAATGGCGACGCCGGAAAGCGCCAATGTCACGGCAAGATATTTCCAGTCCATAGCTGTTCTCCTTGTTATTGATTTGTGGTGCTCTATCTCTTTGTTTTCTCGCAATTCCGGACGGAAAACCACTACACATTTTTCCTGGAATTGCTCTAATGGCGCAGATCGGAAAGAAAGCGCTGAGCTCTGGGATGACGGGGGCTCTTGAAAAACTCCTCGGGAGGTGCGGTCTCCAGGATCTCACCGGCGTCGATGAACCAGATCCGGTCGGCCACATCGCGGGCAAAGCCCATTTCATGGGTGACGCAGAGCATGGTCATTCCTTCCGCCGCCAGGCTTTTCATGACGCTGAGCACTTCGCCGACCATTTCGGGATCAAGCGCGCTCGTCGGCTCGTCGAAGAGCATGACCGGCGGCTCCATCGCGAGCGCGCGGGCAATGGCCACGCGCTGCTGCTGGCCGCCTGAAAGCTGGCCCGGATAGGCATTCGCCTTGTCGGCAAGACCGACGCGATCAAGCAGTGCGAGCGCCTTGTCGCGCGCCACTTTCGCCGACACGCCCTTGACCCGGCTCGGCGACATGGAAACATTGTCGACGACGGACAAATGGGGAAACAGGTTGAAATTTTGAAAGACAAAGCCGATCCGGCTGCGCAGCCGATTGAGCTCGGCAGCGCCCATCGCGGCGTGAATATTCTTTCCTTCAAAATCTATCGAACCGCTATTGATCTCCTCCAGCCGGTTGATCGTGCGGATCAGTGTCGACTTGCCGGAGCCGGACGGTCCGCAAATGACGACGACTTCGCCGCGGCTGACATCGGCATTGATGTTGTTCAACACCTGGTAATGACCGTAGCTCTTGCAGACCGCGTGAAGACCGATCTCCCGAGCGCTGTCCTGCGGTGCGTAAACTGGGATGCTCATAGCTGCTCCGTGAATGTTTTTAAGGGAACGACGTCGCTGCGCAGGCGTATCTTCCGTGGCCCGGCTCGCCGGCGGGCAATTCGCCGTTCGACACTGTTTGCGACATGCGTCAGGCTCCAGCAGAGCGCATAGTAGACAACGGCCAGGATGAAAAAGACCTGGAAGGGTTGCGACAGCAACTGGTTGTTCACCTGACTTGCCGCGAAAGTCAGATCCGGCACGTTGATGATGTAGCCAAGCGTCGTGTCTTTGATCGTCGAAACGAACGTCGAGATCATGCTCGGGATCATGTTGTAGAGCGCCTGCGGCAGGATCACGAAGCGCATCGCGCCGATGTAACTGTGGCCAAGCGCTCTCGCAGCATCCATCTGCCCCTGGCCGAGCGAGACGATGCCGGCCCGCACGACCTCGCTTAAGAACGCGCCCTCATAGATCACAAGCGTTACCAGCATGATCAGGAAGCTCGGGACATCCGCCCCTGTCCATAGCGGAACGATGAAATAGCACCAGAGGATCAGCATCAGCAGCGGAACGCCGCGCGTGATGTAGACGAGGCCGGTTGCGGGCCATCTGAGGACTGCCCATTTGGAGAGCCGGGCCATGGCTAGCAGTATGCTGACGGGAAATGCGAGTGCTATGGCCAGCGCTGAAAGGATCAGCGTATTGGCAAGGCCGCCAAGCGGGCCATTGGGATACTGGCCGATCAGCAGCAGAAGCCAATAATCATGGATAATCTTGATGATATCCTGGATCACGCGCGCGCCCTCCGCACCGGATCGCTGCGCAGCGAGATATATGCGCCGAAGGCCATGATGATGAGGGAGAAGAACAGGTAGATGACCGTACCGATCAGATAGATCTCAAAGGTTCGGAAACTGACATTGTCGATTTCCTTGACGGCGTGGGTAAGCTCTGACGCACCGACGACGATTGCGAGACTACTGTTCTTGAACAAGGAAACGCTGTGATTGATGAGCGGCGGCAGAGCATTGCGCACGCCCTGGGGCAGGATGACGAAACGCATGGCCGAGATGTAGCCATGCCCGAGCGCTTTGGCCGCTTCCATCTGTCCTGGGCTGACTGACCGCAGCCCGGAGCGCAAATCCTCGCTGAAATAAGCGGCCTGGCACAGGCCCAGACCTATGATAGCAAAGATCGCCTCGGCATTGTGATCGGCCAGCCAGTCGGTGATGCCTTGCGGCATCAGCGTATAGATCCCGAAATACCAGAACATCAGCTGCACAAGTGTCGGCACGTTGCGATGATAGGAGACGTAAGCTTTCACGATCGGATCACCGATGCGAAGCGGCGAGACGCGAAGGGCAAAAAGCAGAATGGCCAGCGTCATCGCAAGGAGCCAGGAGCCGACATAGATGACGAAAGTCATCTCGATGCCCTGCAAGAGCATCGCAACGTAATCCGGATTCTTCAGGATGGCCGACAGATCGAATCCACTCACCGCTTCGCACCTTCCGCATCGTAGGTGGCGGCGGAGGACTCGGGCTTTGCCGTTTGCAGGCCGCCCATCACCTGCAATGTCGGAGTGATCTCCATGTGGCCGATATTGACTGCGACCGGCGCTGAAATGGCAAAGGCGATCGCATCGGCGATATCGGCCGCCTGCGGCAGCTCGAACCCGTCGATGAAACGCTCGCGCACGCTCGGGTCATCGCCATGGACGTGGTTGAATATATCGGTCGCGACGCGGCCGGGGCAGATCTCGGTGACCCGGACACGCTTGCCGAATGCATCGATGCGCAGCTGATTCGACAGCATGGCAACGCCAGCCTTGACGGCATGATAGGTAGAATTGCCGCCGAAATTGTAGTTTCCGGCGATCGAGGAGACGTTGACGACATGCCCGCGGTCACGAGCGACCATCCCCGGCACGACCAGACGGCAGATGTGCAGCACGGCGCGAAGATTGACGTCGATGAGGAGATCGATGTCCTCTTCGTCAGCCTGAAGGAATTTCTTCGGTCGGTCAACGCCGGCATTATTGACCAGAATGTCGAACTCTATTCTGCTCGCAAGAGCGGCGATTGCGGTACGATCCGTGACATCGATGACGTGTGCGATGCATCCCGAGCGCTCGGCCAGTTCCTTCAGGGCACCGGCGCTGCGCGCGATCGCATGCACTTCGATACCCTCGCGGCAAAACCGCTCGACCACTGCGGCACCGATACCGGAGGAAGCGCCGGTGACCAGCGCGGTCTTGTAATCGGAGAATGGCATTATGATCCCCTTTTTGTTGGTGTGGACATTAGCGGAGCTTCAACTCCTTGCCTAAGACCGATTACTTTTGGAGTAATAAGCAAGTTTTATGGAGACGTGCCGGCCGTAAGCGAGCCGGCTAAAGCCGAGGGTCATCGCGCCACTTTTGCAGCGATCCGCAGGGATTGGCGGCATCAGCCCGCGTTGCAAAACAGATCCGTGTCTGCAAACATGCCCGGCAAGGACAAAACAGTACGAATGCCATGGATATCAGACGTTTCAAATCCTTCATCGCCATCGTCGATAGCGGCAGCATCACGCGGGCCGCCGATATCCTGCATCTCGCGCAGCCGGCTCTAAGCCAGCAATTGGCGGCGCTCGAGGAACATTTCGGCCAGAAACTCCTGATCCGAAGCCAGCAGGGCGTCAGCATGACCGATGCCGGACACGCGGTTTATCGGCACGCACAAATCATTCTGCGCCAGATGGAACAGGCGCAAGCCGATGCCGCCGCCGCCGGCAATTCGCTTGCCGGACGCGTTTCGGTCGGTCTCGTGCCTTTCAGCAGCGCCGCCACGCTTTCGGTCGATCTTCTGGCGGAGACACGAAAGAGGCACCCCGGGATTCTGCTTCATCTGACGGAGAGCGTCGGCCAGACCTATAGCCAGATGATCATGACCGGCCGGCTGGAAATGGCATTGATCCACGGCACGGGGCCGATCAAGGGCGTGCGGTTCGAGCCGATCCTGAGGGAGGAATTCTACCTCGTCGCTCACCGCAATTTCGCGATCGATTCAGACCAGAAACCCGTGCCGGTAAGTGCCCTCGATGGGATGCCCATGCTGTTGCCGCCGGCTTACAATTTCGTGCGCCGGGCCGTCGATGCCGCCTTCACACGCAGCCGCATTAATCTCAAGGTCGTGGCCGAAGTCGAGATCGTACGCACCCTGGCGCGCGCCGTCGGAAGCGGGCTTGGCGCGACCATCATGCCGAAAGCGATTGCCGACCGTATCGTCTCGGAATCGAGCGAACCTCTCGTCTGCCGGCTGATTTCGCCGCGGATCGAGGAAACGCTGTCGCTTTGCACATCTGATCAGAACTCACTGTCGGAGCCGGCATTTGCCGTCAAGGACATCCTCGTCGAGCTGACCGAGCAGTTGAAGGTCTAGAGCTTAGGGGCAGACGCCAATGGCCTGCGACCCGAAAACCGGGCCGCAGGCACACGGGATTATGGCTCAGCGCATATCGCGGCAGAACTCGGCAATGCGGGCGCAGCCCTCGCCAAGCTTCTCCATGCTTGTCGCATAGGAGATGCGGAAATAAGGACTCATGCCATAGGCGGAGCCCTGCACCGTCGCGACATGATGCTCATCGACCAGCGCCATGACGAAATCGACGTCCGTCTCGATCTTGCGTCCGCCCTTGGTGGTCTTGCCGATCAGGCCGGACATGTTGGGATAGATGTAGAAGGCGCCTTCCGGCTTGTGGCAGCGCAGCCCATCGACCTTCGACAGTTGGTCGAGGACGAAGTCGCGTCTTTCCCTGTAGATTGCCGCCCGTTCCTTCAGGAGATCCTGCGGACCGTCCAGCGCCGCGATCGCGGCTGCCTGCGTGACGGTTGCGATGCCGCCGCTATTCTGGCCGTTGACGTTGCTGATCGCGGCGATCAGCTCCTTCGATCCGCTGGCGCAATACCCCAGGCGCCAGCCGGTCATGGCATAGGCCTTCGAGACGCCGTTCATCGTCAGGACACGATCATAGAGCCTCGGTTCCGCATCGGCGATCGTGCAGAATTCGAACCCGTCATAGACCAGGTGTTCGTAGATATCATCGGTGAGTATCCATACATTCGGGTGACGCAGCATGACCTCGGCGATCGCGGCCATTTCCGCGCGCGAGCAGGCAGCACCCGTCGGATTGTTCGGGAAGTTTAGGAGAAGCCATTTGGTGCGCGGCGTGATCACCGCCTCCAGATCTTCCGGACGCAACTTGAACCCGGCCTGCTCGAAACAAGGGACGGCGACCGGGACGCCGCCGGCAAACTTGACGATGTCGGCGTAGCTGACCCACGACGGCGTGGGAATGACGACCTCGTCGCCGGGATTGCAGGTGGCAAGCATCGCGTTGAAGATCACCTGCTTGCCGCCGCCGGAAACGACGATCTGGCTTGCATCGTAATCGAGGTTGTTATCGCGCTTGAATTTTCGGCTGATCGCAGCCTTCAGTGCCGGCGTGCCATCCATCGGCGGATATTTGGTATCGCCGCTCAGTGCGGCAGCATGCGCCGCCTCGATCGCATGGGCCGGAGTCGGAAAATCCGGCTCCCCCGATGAAAGGCTGACGACCTTGATGCCTTTGGCGGCCAGTTCGCGGGCGCGCTGGGTCATGGCGGCGGAAGCGGAGATGGAAACGTTCTTCAGACGATCGGCTTTGGAGGGCATTGGCGTGCTCTTTCGATGGAAATGAAAAACTGACTACTGAAGGCAATCAGGATGCAAGTTCGGCCGCAGGCGCGAGGGTGGCGCCGGAAGCTTCGATTTCACTGCGGACGATACGGGCGAGCTCCAGCGAACCGGGCGTGTCGCTGTGGACAAGGATCGAACGGGCGGGCATCTGGATCGTGGTCCCGTCAATGGCCTCGACTGTCCCGCTGGTCAGGAAACGGCGCACTCGCGCCCGGACCGAAGCCTCGTCCTTGACCAGCGCGCCCGGCAGGCCGCGGGAAACGAGCCTGCCGCCGGCATCATAGGCGCGGTCGGCCAGAAACAGCGCCAGCGTCTTGAGCTTCGCGCGTTTTGCCGCCTTTTCGATTTCGCTGTCAGGCGTCACAAACACGACGAGATGCGGATCGACCGTGGCAATGGCATTCATCATCAGATCGGCGAGCGCCGGATCGCGATTGACCATATTGCCCATGGCCGCGTGAAAGCTGAAATGTCCGACGGTCATACCCTCGCTCCTGGCGATCGCAATCAGCGCGCCAAGCTGATAGAGCATCTGCTGCCGAAGCTCGTCCGGCTGGAACGGCATCTCGCGGCGGCCGAAGCCGGATCGGTCCGGCAAGCCCGGATGCGCGCCGATGCCCACGTCATGCTCCTTGGCGAGACGAACCATGCGCGCCATCGTCTCCGGATCGCCGCCATGAAAGCCACAGGCGATGTTGGCCGATGAGACAATCTTCATCATCGCTTCGTCATCGCATAGCCGATAAGGACCGAAACCTTCGCCCATGTCGGAATTCAGATCGATCTTCACCGCTTCCTCCCCTTGATCGTTGAAATTGCCGTCAGGCCATCGCCTTCAAAGCACGCTTGACCATTTGCGACGTCCGCCTGATATCCTCGACGTAGCGGGTCACGGCCTGCTCCACCGCGCGTGCCTCAGCATGCGTCGAACGGACGAACTGCAACCGGCTTCCGATCCGTGCCTGACCGAGCCGCCACAGATCGCATTCGACGACGCCGGCGATCTTGGGATAGCCGCCCGCGGTATTGGCATCGCTCATCTGAATGATCGGTTCACCGCCGGGCGGGACCTGGACCACGCCAGGCACCACGCCATGCGAACGCATCTCGACCGTCGCCATCGGCCTTAAGGGTTCGCCGGACAGTCGATAACCGGTGCGGTCGCTGCTTGACGATATGCGCCAGATCTGGCCCCAGAAGGCCTCGCCTTCCGAGGCGAACAGCTCATGTTCGCCGGCAACGATCGCACGGATGGATAGCACGCCGTCGGTTGGAGCCGGAAAGACATGACGCAGAGCCACTGCCGGCTCGATGACCGCAAGGCCGCTTGGCGGCGGGGGAAGTGCGTCCGAAGGCATGCCGAATTCAATTTGATCGCCCTTGCTGAGCGGCCTACCGGCATTTCCGCCAAAACCACCGCGCAGCGACGTGCTGCGCGAGCCCATGAGGACGGGCACATCCAGCCCTCCACGGAACACGATGTAGGCGCGTGCGAACCTGGGCGGCTGCCTTATCTCCAGGAGCTGACCCGGCTCGGCAACATGAGTACACCAGGAACGCAGCTCCCGACCGTCCAGTGTTGGATTGCCGTCCGCGCCCGTGACGGCAAAGATGCCACCCGCCTCGAACCGCAGCTTGAACGGAAAGGTCTGAACCTCTATCGCTGCCGCGTCCTCGTCGTTGCCAACGAGGATATTGCCGATCTTCACGGCAAGGGGGTCCATCGCGCCGCTGGCTGTGACGCCGATGTCGCGATAGCCCGGGCGACCGAGATCTTGAACCGTATTGAATGGGCCAGTTTCGATGATCTGGATCATAGTTCGATCCTTGCCGGCAGAAAGCGCACCGTATCGCCGGGCGCCATCAGGGCTGGCGTCGCGGAGGCCGGATCGAACATCTGCAGATCCGCATGGCCGAGCGAGTTCCACCCGTTCGGGCCTGTCAGCATCGCAATGCCTGTCTGCATCCCCCCGATCGTCACGCTGCCCTTCTCCATCCTGAGCGACGGAACGGTCTTGCGCGGCATGTAGATGCGCGGGTCAAGCCCGTGCAGGTAGCCGAAACCGGGAGCGCTTCCCAAGGCGAAGACGCGGTAGCTCGCCTCATAGTGGATGCGCACGACCTCACGGTCGCTCAAGCCGCAAAAATCGCAGATTGCAGGAAGGTCAATCGCAGAGGTGCCGCCATAGTGAACGGGGATTTCGATGATCTTTCCTACCAGGTCGAGGCTCCCGGCCTTGTTCCATGCCTCAAGAAGTCGACCCGTTACCATTTCGGGATCCTCAGGCGTCTCCTTGAAGATCGCCAGAAGATTGGTCATCCCGGGGATCACTTCCGCTATATCAACCCAGCCCTTCACCGTTTGCGCCAGAGCCCAGATCCACCGCTGCGCAGGCAGATCGAATTCGCCGGGCGCTTCGAGCAGGAAAGATCGGGTGCCGATGCAGGAGATCCTGGCCCGGCCCTTGGTGGCAGGAACGATTTCGCGCGATGATGTGACGGTGTTCGTAGTGGCAATCATGACAGCGGCTCGATTTCGAACAGAGGATCCCCGAATCCGACCAGGGTTTCGGGCTCCACCAATTGCCTGGTCAGCAAACCGGACCTGCCGGCGGGAATGGGCAGCAGGACGGAACCGATGCGGATAAAGCCGATCACGTCCTGGCTTGAGACAGCGCGGGGAAGATGCGCGGCTTCGTCGGAATCCGAAGGATGCAAGGGATAGAAGTGGCCCACCATTGGCGCTTTGGCCACCGCCACCGGTATCGCCGGTTGAAGCCGCGCATCTCCTGTCAGGCTGATTTCAGCATGCCCAGCCTTCGAAACCACGATGCGCAGATTGGCGCCAGGCCGCGAAATCTCCAGACCATCGACGCCTGCCGCCGTGAGCGCATCAGCCAGAGCCGCGATGGTCGAAGGATCGCTAAAGTCGATCGCACTCATGCAGCCCTCCTCTGCCGAAGCCATTGCTCCAGATAGTGAATATCTGTCTCGCCGCGGGCAAACCCTTCATCCTCGAACAACATGCGCAGTAACGGCAGGTTGGTGGAAATCCCTTCTATCCTTGTGGCAGCAAGCGCCTCGCGCATTTTGGCCATGGCTTCTGCCCGGGTAGGCGCATGAACGATCAACTTGGCGATCAGTGAGTCATAATAGGGCGAAACCCGATAGCCGGCGTGAATATGGGTATCGACCCGGATACCCGACCCTTCCGGCAGTGCCAGATTGGAGATCGTGCCTGCCGAAGGCAGGAAACTTTCGGGATCTTCGGCATTGATGCGGCATTCGAAGGAATGGCCGGCACACGCCACATCATCCTGACGCATTTCGAGGAAATTACCCTGGGCGACCATTATCTGCGCCTGAACAATATCGATCCCGCTGGTCATCTCGGTGACGGGATGCTCGACCTGCAGGCGCGTGTTCATTTCGATGAAATAGAAGGAACCATTCTCGTAGAGGAATTCGAAGGTTCCGACGCCGCGATAGCCGATCTGCCGGCAGGCTTCTACGCAGGCCAGGCCGACGGAGCCGATCGTTTCCGAAGATATCCCAGGCGCCGGGGCCTCTTCCACGACCTTCTGATGCCGGCGCTGCATCGAGCAATCGCGATGCCCGAGCCAGACGGCATTGCCATTGCCATCGCAGAGCACCTGAATTTCGATGTGACGCGGATGCTGGAGGAACTTCTCCATATAGAGTGCTGGAGAGCCGAAAGCCTGACGAGCCTCTTCCCGTGTCAGCACGATGGCTTCGTGCAGCTCGCTTGCGTCCGAAACCACCCGCATCCCTCTGCCGCCTCCGCCGCCGGCGGCCTTGATGATTACGGGATAGCCGATCTCCTGGGCGATCTGCTCGACCGATGCCGGATCATCCGGAAGCGACGTATCGGGACCGGGCACGCAGGGCACTCCGGCTGCAATCATTGCCCGTTTCGCCGATATCTTGTCGCCCATGATCGCGATCGAGGCAGCTTCCGGCCCAATGAATGCGAGGCCGGCTCTCTCGACGGCTTCGGAAAAGGCTGCGTTCTCGGACAAAAAACCGTAGCCGGGGTGGATCGCGCCCGCTCCGGTCAGTTGCGCGGCAAGGAGGATCGCATTTTGATTGAGATAACTGCCGGCTGCGTTCGCAGGACCGATGCATAGAAAGGTGTCCGCGGTCTTGCCGTAAGGTGCCTGCCTATCCGCTTCAGAGCAAATCGCGACCGTCTTCAAGCCGAGTTCGCGGCAGGCCCGCTGAATTCGCGCAGCAATTTCGCCGCGATTGGCAATCAGGACCGTATCGAAACGTCGGCCTGCCAGTCCCATCTTGTCGAGAGCTTTCGCCATCATGCGATCTCCGCGAGCATGTCGCCCGTCTCGACTTCGCCGCCATCTGTTTCGGTGATCTGCCTGATGCGTCCGGCCTGCGGGGCTGTTATCTTGTTGAAGACCTTCATCGCTTCGATGATGAAGAGCGTCTGCCCCTCCTCCACCAAGTCGCCGATCTTGACGAAAGGCTCCTGCCCGGGTGCCGGCGCCCGGTGCAGGACGCCGAAGATCGGCGCCTTCACGGAGATGATCGAGGCTCGGGTGTTTGCCGAGGTATCGTGACTGTTCTCGACGGAGCTGACGGCCACCTCCTGCGGCGCTTGTACCGAAGCTATCGGGGCACCCTGATGCGGCACGCGGAAAATGCGGATCGTGACGTCCTTTTCCGTCACCGAGAGCTCGGTAACGTTTGATCGCCCAACAAAATCGATCAGCGTCTTTATCTTCGACAGGTCCATGCGGGAACTCGGCATTTCGGAACACCTCACGCAGCCCGGTTCAATGGATGACGACTGAGTTTGGCTGACTTCCTCCGTACACGATCACTCTGACGATGGGGTCAAAAGAACTTTTGATGACGTCGCCGCTCAATCAACGCGATAGCCGGCTGAAAGTCACCTCCGGACAACTTTCCGATCTGAGCCTTCAATTGCACGTAGGCGTGCAAAGGCCCAAGCAAGACGGCTTTGGAGAATTTGCAGTTGAACGGGATATGAGCTTGTGATTCGCTACTTTCAGACTGCAACGCCACTTTTAGAGATCACAACCCACAGTCAACGAAATCTGATCCGGTAATGTGAAGGGATATGAACCTGTGACGCCGTTATTTACTTCGTCAGCGAAATCGGCTTTCATCGCCCCACAGCCCGACAGTGCCGACCAAACCGCTCATTTCCCTAGCCTCGCGGCCACAACAGCGTGCGGCATCAGGAACGTGGCAATCTCCGCGATGACGTCCG
>NZ_BLAJ01000023.1 GCF_009176305.1 Martinezella dioscoreae
CCGCTCAAGAGCGAGACATTGGACAGGAGGGCAATGCCTGTCGAATGGGCTATCCTAGCAGTTCTTCATCACCTGTGGCTTTGCGTTGCCGAGTATTTTCTATGCGGTATGCGAATTGTGCTCTAGTCAGTCCAAGCATACGAGCGGCGGCGGAAAGATTTCCATGCGCCCGATCCAAGGCCGCGGTGTATAGTGCCTGTTCAAGAGTACTGAGTGAAAATCCTTCGGATTCTAACAATTGATTGGGATCGGTCGGCGTTCCCCTGTATTCGTGGCTGTTGCTGCTCCCCGAACTGATAGCGAAGCGTGTCAGTTGAGCTCCGATCTGTGCAGCGGAAATCGTTGTATTGTTGGTCTTTGTGTCGAGCACGGCGACAAGTACGTTACGCATCTGGCGCAGGTTTCCTGGCCAGAGTTCTGCCTCGATCAACTCCTCGGCCGCCGCTTCGAAGCGGAGAGGCTCGAGGCTCATTCGATCCGCAAGCACCGGCAACATCGAGCGCGCCAACGCCACTCGCTCGCCTTCCCTTTCGCTTAATGTCGGCATGCGAACGGTTATCGGGGAGAGAACGGAAAAAAGTTCTTTTAGAGAGCCTTGCTCCTTCGTTGCAAAGCATTGGTCAGCGACCGCGACGACGCGCGGTCCACCAGTCGCGATGCCTTCCTCGATTGCGCGGGCGAAGTGGTGCTGGACGTCGTGGGGTATAGTTTCCACAGCGTCGATGACGATCATCTCGCGATGGGATGTTCGTCGGGTTGCCTTCATCGGCCGTGCGACCTCGGCGCAAAGCGCAAGGTCGACCTGCACCCCAACCAAGCGTCGCAGATCGGTCGCAGACGCAGCAGACCTGCGGTGCAGATAGCGCGCCGCTATACCGCGTCCCGTCCCCGGTGCACCCGTTAGCAGCACGGGCAGGGTTGTGGCCGCGAGGCGGTCGAGTTTGTCGCGGACCGGCATCAGGATCAGGTTGTCGAGGCTGGAGAAGGACGTGTCGGTGGCGCGCGCGGCGCTGCCGCGCGAGGCGGGAGCGGGGCTGATGTCGTCGGCAACATCGATACGTTCGCGGAAAAGCGTCACTTCTGGATCATTGAGGCCCCAGCCATCGGCTGGTTTTCCGACCACTCGGCAATGGCTGTGGCCCTGCGCGGCACATTCGATCTCCTTGTACACGATCAGCGTGTCAAAGAACTCGCTGGCATAACCCGAGGCGTAGCCAAGCTGCGTCCAGCAGACGGATTCGGATGCCAGTCGCGTCTTACTGAACTCGGCGGCTTCGACGCTGTCGCGCCAAAGGAATTCGGCAGAAAATCGCTTCTTGCGGAAGTCGTAGGAGTTGAAGACAGTCTCTACGCGCACCACGCCGCTAAAAGTGTGTAGCCGCGTTCCGGCCGTGAATGCGTCACCTATGTCCAGATTTGGCCAGCCGGCGCGCACGAAGCGTGCGTCCGAGCGGCCGGACATGAAGCCCAGGCGCAAAAGGAAGACGCGCGCCTCTTTCTCGCCGAGCAATCGCACAAGTTCCCGCCTCAGATCGGAAAGGGCGGACGCGCGCTGCATGACGATGCGTGCGCCATTCAGCTGGATCGTTCCGTCATTGGGATTGAAGACCAAGCTGGAGAGAAGCTGCCGGACGGTTGGATTGCCGCCTCGATCCAGCATCCTAGAAGATTCGACCAATCCCTGCATCAAGACCTCTTCCGCGCAGCGAGCCGTTTGGCGATCCTTTCTCGGACGCCGATTTATCATTTCATCAAGTCGCTTCATCTTTTCAGTAAGCGATTGCCTTGGCAAGCCACGTATGTGGGAGCGCGCATCCCAAAAAATACCGTTGTATTTCAACATATTGGAGTTTGGTCGAGAAACTTCTTTCATTCCCCTGCCTGCGTGTTTGACAGGCGGTCGGGAGTTCTCGTCCTAATGAACCAGTTCTGCTGCGTCGGGGAGGGCAAGGCAGAATGGAGGAAGTTCGGGCCGAGGCTCGGGCATGCCATCCTCGACGGCACGGGAGGAAAAATGACGAGCTTGCAGGATATGTTCGACGTTCGTGGCAAATCGGTCATCGTGACCGGCGGCGCGAGCGGCATAGGGCGGGCCTATGCGGAAGTGATGGCGGATAACGGTGCTCGTGTCTGCATCTTCGATATGGATGGCGAAAATCTCGACCGTGTCGTGGCGGAAATCGCCCGACATGGAGCTGACGTTTGCGGTCTGGAGATCGATGTCTCGGATCGGCCGGCTATGGCGGCGGCTTTCGACGCGGTAGCAGAGCGTCAGGGACGGATCGACATCGTCTTTGCAAATGCGGGCATCGATGCTGGGCCTGGCTTCCTGTCGACGACAGGTGAGCGGCTCCAAGGCGGCGCCATCGATGTTCTCGACGATGATCACTGGGATCGGGTGATCGAGGTCAATCTCTCTTCGGTCTACACAACCGTCAAGCATGCGGCCCGGCACATGAAAGCGACGGGGGGCGGTCGTATCATCGTGACCTCCTCGATCGCTGCCCAGATCAATGAGGCGATCGTTGGCACGCCCTACATGCCAGCCAAGGCCGGCGTAGACCATTTCGTGCGCCAGATGGCGATGGAATTGGGCCAATTCGGCATTCTCATCAATTGCATCTCGCCTGGTCCCTTCATGACCAATATCGCCGGCGGCAGGCTGCGGATACCGGCGGATCGCAAGGCCTTCGAACAGCAATCGCTGATCGGGCGGATTGGCGATCCCGAGGACATCAAGGGGCTTGCTCTCTATCTCGCGTCGCCGTGCTCGTCCTACGTCACGGGCAGCCAGATTGTCATTGACGGAGGTTCGATGCACCGCATCAAGTAAATGAACTTCGCCGGATGCGGGAGGAGGAAATCGCAGCCGGCGAATGAGCTTCAGAGGGAGGATAAAATAATGGAATCGAAAAGCAGTTTGTCGATGCCTTCTCGCCGCACGGTGCTGAAGGGAATAGGCGCCGGCCTTGCCGCCTCGGCGCTCGGTGCGCCGACGATTGCCCGCGCGCAATCGGCCGGCACGATCAAGGTCGGCTTCATCACGCCGGCGACCGGGCCCCTTGCCCTTTTCGGTGAGACCGACGGCTGGGCTCTGGAAAAGGTCAAGGCGCAGCTCAAGAATGGTCTGGAGACGGCGGCCGGCCACTACGATGTCGAATTCCTGATCCGCGACAGTCAGTCGGACCCCAACAAGTCGGCGGAAGTCGCCGGCGATCTCATTCTCAATGAGGGCGTTCACCTGCTGCTGCCGGCGTCTACGACCGATACGGTAAGCCCTGCTGCCGATCAGGCCGAACTCAACGAATGCCCCTGCATTTCGACAGGCGCGCCTTGGCAGGCGGTCATCTTCCCGCGTGGAGGCAAGGACAAGCCGTTCAAATGGACCTATCACTTCTTCTGGGGCCTGGACGAAGCGCTGAACACCTATGTCGGCCTCTGGAACACGCTGGACAGCAACCGCAAGGTCGGCATGCTGTTTCCGCAGAACGCCGATGGTGAGACATGGGGCAACATGGATTATGGCCTGCCTGCACCCACCAAGAAAGCCGGCTTCGAGATCGTCGTTCCCGGCTTCTTCCAGCCGCGCACCAACGATTTTTCGGCGCAGATCACGGCTTTCAAGCAAGCCGACTGCGATATCATCGGCGGTATTGCCTATCCGGCCGATCTGAAGACCTTCGTCAACCAGTGCGCCCAGCAGGGCTATAAGCCGAAGGCGATCACGGTCGCGGCTGCATTGCTCTTCGCCTCGGGCGTGGAAGCCATGGGCTCGCTCGGGGAGGGCATGTCTTCGGAAGTTTGGTGGACCCCCGCCTTTCCCTTCAAGTCGACGCTGACCGGTCAGGTGAGCCGCGATCTTGCCGACCAGTGGGAAGCGGAAAAGAAGAAGCAGTGGACGCAGCCACTCGGCTACAGCCATGCCATCCTCGAAGTGGCGATCGACATTCTCAAGCGCTCCAAGAACCCACTCGACCGCACCGCCAATCTCGAGGCGGTTGTCGCCACCAACACGCAAACGTTGATCGGGCCAGTCAATTTTGCCAAGGGACCGCATCAGAACGTGGCGACCTCGCCGATTTTCGGCGGGCAATGGGTCAAGGGCGACAAATGGCCGTATGATCTGAAGATCGTCGACAATACCGTCAACAAGCTCTTCCAGCCGGAGCGCAAGATCGTGCCGCTGCCCTGGCGGACTGCCTGAACAAGGCGTGAAGCCAAGGCAAAGCGAGATACCGCCCCTGCTTGATGCGATCGGGCCGGGACGGATCGGACGGAGGATCGAAGGGCGCGCCCAAACGCGCCGCCGGCATTAAAAGGCCAGGGTGGAGGAGCATGGAAAACGGCGTACTACTCGAGGCACGCGACCTCAGCAAATCGTTCGGGGCTCTCAAGGTCCTGCACGAGGTGAGTTTTGCGGTCGGCGCTGGCGAGGTTCTGGGCATTGTCGGCCCGAATGGTGCCGGCAAGACAACCCTATTCAACCTGATCAGCGGCGACATGCGTGTCGATGGCGGTGAGTTGGTCTTTGACGGCCAGAAACTCGTTGGTCAGCCGCCCTATCGCCGCTGCAAAATCGGCATTGGCCGGACCTACCAGATCCCGCGTCCCTATGTCGGTATGACGACCTTCGAAAACCTCCTCGTCGCCGCGTTTTTCGGCAGCGGCACCAAGGATGCCGAGAGCTATCAGCGCTGCGCAGAGATCCTCAAGGCCTGCGAGTTGTCCGACAAGGCGAACCGTTCCGCCGGCTCGCTGACGCTGCTCGATCGTAAGCGGCTGGAACTGGCGCGTGCGCTTGCCTCGTCGCCAAAGCTCCTGTTGCTCGACGAAATTGCCGGTGGGCTTACCGATGAGGAGGGTAGGGCGCTCGTCTCGCTTATCCGCCGCATCCGCGACAGCGGGGTCACTATTGTCTGGATCGAACATGTGCTGCACGCGCTGCTCGCCGTCGCCGACCGCATGCTGGTGCTGAATTTCGGGGAGAAGATCGCAGAAGGTGTGCCGGCCGAAGTCATCCAAAGTCCGGAGGTGCGAAGGGTCTATATGGGGGTCGAGGCATGAGCGCAGCACTGCTTTCCACACATGGACTGGTCGCCCGCTACGGCGATTTTCAGGCTCTTTACGGTATCGACTTCGAGATTGCCGCGGGCGAGGTCGTCGCCCTGATCGGGGCAAACGGTGCCGGCAAGTCGACGCTTCTGAAATCGATCATGGGCCTTCTGAGCGTTGCGCCGGGCATGGTGCAGCTCGAGGGACGGCCGGTCGGCGGCGCCAAGCCGCACCGGATGGTGGCCGATGGCGTGGCGATCGTGCCCGAGGGCCGTCGCCTCTTTGTCGGCATGTCTGTCATCGACAATCTGCGCGTCGCTATCGACCATGCCGGCAAATCCGCCGCCAATGGCTGGACGCTGGAGCGCCTGTTCGCGCTCTTTCCGGTCCTGAAGGAAAAGCAGGCCGTGCCTGTGCAGTCCCTGTCCGGTGGACAGCAGCAGATGGTGGCGATTGGCAGGGCGCTGCTCAGCCAGCCGCGCGTACTTCTATGCGACGAAATCAGCCTGGGCCTCGCGCCGAAGGTGGTGAAGGAAATCTACCAGGCGCTGCCGTCGATCTGTGAAACAGGTACGGCGATCGTGTTGGTGGAGCAGGACGTCGGGCTCGCCCGCTCCTCGTCGAACCGGCTCTACTGCATGCTCGAAGGCCGCGTCAGCCTTACCGGCCGATCAGCTGATATCTCGCGCGAAGCGATTGGCGAAGCGTATTTCGGAGGGGCCCATGCTGTGGCTTGACGGCCTTGTCCAGGGCATTCTTCTCGGCGGTCTCTATGCCCAATATGCGCTCGGCATGGCGCTGATGTTCGGCGTCATGCGCGTCGTCAACATCACCCATGGCGACCTGGTGATCCTCCTGGCGCTGATCGGCATCAGCCTGGCTACCACATTCTCGCTCGGCCCGTGGTCGGTGCTGGTGATCCTCGTGGTGCTTGGGGCCATCATCGGCGTCATCCTGCAGCGACTCATCCTCAACCGCGTCGTCGGCGCCGATCCGCTTCCCTCGCTGATCGCCACCTTCGGGCTCTCCATCGCCCTGCAGAACGCCATGCTGCAGATATGGTCGGCCGACACCCGCTCGCTAGGCGGCGGCGACATCGTGCATGCCTCCTTCCAACTCGGGCCGCTCTTCGTCGGCATCTTGCCAGTGATCGTGCTTCTGACGGCTACCGTGCTGACCGGCGGCCTCGATGTCGCGTTGCGCTCGACACGCTTTGGCCGTGCCCTGCGCGCAGCTTCGGCCGATGTGGAAGCCGCGGCGCTGACAGGTGTCAACCCGAAGACGGTCTATACCGGGGCAACGGCAATCGCTGTCGCGATCCTCGGATTTGCCGCGGTCTTCCAGTCATTGCGTTCGACCGTGGCGCCTGCCGACGGGGCCTTCCAGCTGATCTACGCCTTCGAGGCTGTCATCATCGGCGGCATGGGGTCGATCTGGGGTGCCTTCCTCGGAGCGATGGCGCTCGGGGTCAGCCAGTCGGTGGGATTCCGCATCGACCCCGGCTTCGGCATCCTCGCCGGCCACCTCGTTTTTCTGATCATCCTCGCCCTGCGTCCCCAGGGCTTCCTAGGAAGGGGTTGAGCCGTGACCAATGCCTTCGCCGCCCGCTTGACCGATGCCGTCCCGCGGCCCGCCGTGCGCGTACAGCGCCAGACGCGCTCGAGCCTGATTGCACTCGTTATCAGCGTCGCGCTGCTCGCGGCTGTCGCTTCGATGCCGCTCTGGGCAAGCCAGGGCCTCATCCGCGATGTCGTTGAACTATGCTGCTACATCACCGTCGCGCAGATGTGGAACCTGCTCGCCGGTTATGGTGGCCTCGTCTCCGTCGGCCAGCAGGCCTTCGTCGGTACGGCCGCTTATGCAATGTTCATCATGGCGCAGCTTTGGGGCTTAAGCCCCTTCCTTGCCGTGCCTTTGTCGGTCATCGCACCGGCGATACTGGCGGCACTTACCTATGGCCTGCTGCATCGGCTCGATGGCCCATATTTCGCTATCGGCACCTGGGTGGTGGCGGAAGTCATGCGCCTTGCCACGTCCGTCTTCAGCTATGTCAATGCCGGCGCCGGCATGAGCCTGCGTGTCATGTCCAGCTATACGCCCGCTGAACGCGCAATCGGCATTTCGGTACTGGCGGCGCTGATGCTGCTTGTCGCCGTCGGCGGCAGCTATCTGCTATTGCGTTCGCGCTATGGCTTGGCGCTGGTCGCCGTGCGAGACAATCCGATTGCCGCGGCAAGCCAGGGCGTCAATGTGGGCCTCCTGAAATTCCTGATCTGGGTTGCCGCCGCCATCGGCACTGGCCTTGCCGGTGCCATCTACTTCATGGCGCAGCTGCGCATAACGCCACCGGCCGCCTATAGCCCCACCTGGGCGAATGTGGCGATCTTCATCGTCATGGTGGGCGGGCTCGGCTCGCTCGAAGGGGTGCTGATCGGCGCGCTTGTCTATTTTGTCGCCGACCGCCTGTTCGGACAGTACGGCGCCACCTATCTCGTCGTCCTCGGGCTACTCACCCTCGTCATGGCGCTTTTTGCCCGCGGCGGTCTCTGGGGATTGATCCAGAAGGCGACAAACGCCTCCTGGTTCCCGACGAGGCGCACGCTTCTGGAGGACCCGCGATGAGGGCGGCACTGTTCGAGGCAGTCGGACGACCCCTCGATGTCAAAACGATCGAAACGCCGCAGCCCGGCGCTGACGAGCTATTGCTCCGCGTTGCCGCCTGCGGCATTTGCGGTTCCGACCTGCACATGACGGAAGATCCCGAAACCTTCGCGCTCAAAAGAGGCGGCGTCCTCGGCCATGAAATTTCTGGCGAAGTGGTGACCTGTGGCGCTGAGGTCGCGAATTTCAAAACCGGCGACCGGATTGCCGTCGCACCGATGCGCGGCTGCGGCCACTGCGACAGCTGCTCGCGCGGCGAACCCGCGTGGTGCGCCGAGATGCGGCTGATCGGCGGCGGCTATGCCGAATTCGTCACCGTCGCTGCCCGTCAGTGCCGCCGGTTGCCGGACGATTTGCCGACCGAGGAGGGGGCTCTGGCCGAACCGGTTGCAGTCGGCCTGCATGCGGTCATGCGTTCGGGGCTGAAGCCGGGCAACCGCGTGCTGATTCTCGGTGCAGGCCCCATCGGTCTTCTTGTCGCCTTCTGGGCGAGGCGGCTGGGGGCGGCCCATGTCGTCATCGCCGATCTGAACCGCCACCAAGCAGAGCGTGCCGCCGAAATCGGCGCCACCGGCTTCGCACTCTCCGGGGAGGGTCTGGCAGAGGAGTTTCGCGCATTGACCGGTGGCGTACCGGACATCGTCTTTGAATGCGTCGGCAAACGCGGGTTGATCGATGCTGCCTGCCGGCTGGTACGCGTGCATGGCACGGTGGTCGCGGTTGGCCTCTGCGTCGGCGGCGACACATGGGACCCGTTCGCGGCGATTTCCAAGGAAATACAGGTGATCTTCGCCGTGTTCTTCACCATGGCGGAGTTCGACATGGCGCTGCAGGCGCTCAGCCCTGGCCGCCAGCGGCCGCAGGCGCTGGTGACCGGCCGGATCGGTCTTGCCGCCGTGCCAGAGGCATTCGAAGCGCTCAAGCGACGCACCACGCAATGCAAGGTGCTGATTACGCCCGCGGTCGGCTGAAACGGCATAGGAGGAGGTTTGGAATGAATTTCGAAACGGTGCATTACGACATCGAAGGTGTTGCGACCGCTGTACGCGTCATCGGCAAAGGCCCGGCCGTGCTCGCGCTGCATGGCGCCGCCACCATCGAAGGCACGGAATGGGCGCGGGGTCTCGCCGATCGCTTCCGCGTCTACTTGCCCTATCATCCCGGCTTCGGCGACAGCGGCGAAGCGCCGGATATTACCGGCATGCAGGATATCATTGTCCACAACCTGCATCTGGTCGCCGCCCTTGGCCTCGATCGGCCGCATCTCGTCGGCCACTCCATGGGCGGTTGGATGGCTGCCGAAATGGCCGTCGTCGCAGGCGAGCGTTTCGGCAGGCTGGTGCTGAATGCGCCGGCTGGCCTCAACGATCCAGATCATCCTGGCGCCGACCTGCCGGCGATCGCGCCCGAGGCGCTACCCGGCTATCTCGCGCATAATATCGACGTTGCCTTGCGCTATTTTCCGGGCGGAGCCGAATGCCCGCCGCTCGACGCCTTCCTTGCCGCCCGCGAAAAGGAGGCGCAGGCGCTCGGCAACATCGTCAAGGCCCACGGCATGGGCCATCCCAATCTCCGCCGCTGGCTTTCCCGCATCCCGAACGAGACACTGATCGTCTGGGGCGAGAAGGACCGAATGCTGCCCGCGTCGCAGGCGCCGCTCTGGGAAAAACGCATTCCAAACGCCCACACCTTCATGGTGCCGGATGTCGGCCATTTCGCCATGCAGGAGGACCCGCGCGTGGTGACCGCCATCGGCGATTTCCTCGCCGGCTGAGACAGCTTGCCGCGAGAACACACCAGATTGTCAGGAGGAACAGATGAACGCACCTTTGAAACATGGCGCCGGGTATTGGGGCACCAAGACAAACTTCGCCAGCCTTCTCGAGCATATCAGCAAGATCGGCCCGATTCTTGAAGAGAATGCCGTGGCTACCGAAAAGCTCGGTAGGCTGAATGAGCCTACTTTCGAGGCGCTGAAGCCGCTTCGTATGTCGCACATCTTCGCGACCGAAGAACTCGGCGGCGCACAGCTTTCGCCGACACAAGGCCTGCAGTTGATCGAGGCCATCACCTACCACAGCGGCGCTGCCGGCTGGGTGTCGATGGTGCATGCCTGCATCGGGGCGATGTCCGCCGCCTTCCTGCCCGACACCGCGATCTCACGGCTCTTCGGCGGTGGCACCGACAACCGCTTTTCGGGTCAGGGCACACCGACCGGCATGCTGAAGAAGGTCGATGGCGGCTATTTGTTGAACGGCAAATGGTCCTATGCAAGCGGTATTCACCACGCCACGTTCACCCATACCGCCGCCCTGCTCGACGACGGCAACGGCCATCCGGCCAAGGATGAGAATGGTAACGTCGTGGTGCTGTGCGCCCACGCGCCGGTCGGCGAGCATGGACTGCTCGGCAATTGGAACGTGCTCGGCCTGCAGGGAACCGGCAGCATCGACTACGACGCCAAGGATGTCTTCATCGCCGACGACATGGTTTTCCCGATCATGACCGCCGAGCCGCAGCGCCAGAAGGAATTCTTCAGCCTCGGCGTCGTCGGGCTGGCTGCCATCGGCCATTCGGGCTGGGCGATCGGCGCATCCCGCCGCATGCTCGATGAAATGGCCAAGTTCGCCGTGACCAAAACCGGTCGCGCCGGCATGCTCGGCGAGAGCGATAAATTCTGGTTCGATTACGGCCGTGCGGAAGCTCGCGCGCGCGCCGCCCGCGCCTTCTTGTTTGAGGTCTGGCGCGACGTGGAGGCCTCGATCGAGGCGGGGAACCGGGTATCTACGCGGCAGATCACCCTCGTGCATCTCGCCAAGTCGGAAGTGCACGAGGCGGGCGTCGATGCCTGCCACTTCGTCTACCGCGCAGCCGGTGGTGCGTCGCTGCGCGACGGCGTGATGCAGCGCACTTACCGCGAGATGCTGGTGGCGGCCAACCATTTCACGATCAACACCAACATTGTCGGTGCCGCCGGCCGCGAGATCGGCGGGCTGTGGAGCGATCGCGTCTGGCAGTTCTACGACCTGGTGGAGAAGAAATGATGGCGCAGTCCGGAAAGCAGGAGCGTGAAGCTCCGGCGACGGTCGCTGCCGGCGTGACGGAGGCTTTCATGATGGCCTTCCGCCACCATCCGGCGGGCGTTGCCATCATCACCGCCGATCCGGGTGACGGGCCGGTGGCCCTGACGGTAAGCTCGCTGATCTCAATCAGTGCCTCGCCGCCGATGGTGGCTTTCTCGCTGTCGGATAATTCCTCCAGCGCGCACGCCGTGCGTCGGGCGCAGACGGTGGTCGTGCATTTCGTGCGACGCAGCGATAGGGAGCTTGCCCGGCTCTGCGCCACCAGCGGCAGGGATCGTTTCGGGCCTGATGTGCGCTGGGCGCGGTTCGAAAGCGGCGAACCTTATTATCCGGATGTCGGCCTCTGGTTCCGGGCAGCGGTTCGCGGACTGTTTCCGCTCCCCGGCGCCTGTCTGGTCTCAGCCGAACTCCTTGAGGCCTCTCCTGGGGCGCACGAGGAGCGCCGGGATGACGCCTTGGTCTATGCCAACCGCGCCTGGCACGGACTGCGCCCGATGGCCGATGCCGGCTTGGCGCCGTTGTTCCTATGGCCGGACGATTCTGCAACATTTTGAAGAACGTCATGAGCCGTCACAGGCTCCAGATCACCGCCTGCTCATGGCGCTTGATCAGGTGCCTGAGGTTTTCGAAGCTCTTGCGAATATGGGCGCAGAAGGCCTCGACTGCCGGGACACGGATTTCCTCGGTGCGCCGCAGGAGACCGAGCGCGCGCTCGGGATGAGGAATACTGACCGGCAGTGCCGTGATCGACTTGTCATTGCGATAGGCGAAAACGACGCTGTGCGGCAGGATGGTGAGCGCATCGCTCGCCTTCAGATAGTTGATTGCGCTCACCAGCGAGCCGCCGGAATAGCGGATCTTCGCCTCGGTGGCGCCGAGCGAGAGGACGAGACTGTGCAGATCGGCAAACAGCGGGCTGCCGGTGGGCGGGGCAATCCATGGATAGTCGAGGAGTTCCGCAGGCGCGAGCTTGCGCTTCAGGAGAAGGGGGTGGGTTACACGGCAGGCGACGACATTGCGGCCAGGAAGCAGTTCCTGGAAGCGCATGCCGGAGCCCTCGTCCAGCACGTCGATCGGGCAAATGGCGAGGTCGATGCGATCGGCGTCGATCGCCGCCCGCAGATCCGGCAGGTAGCCGTAGCTCTGCTCGATGCGCACGTCCGGTGTGGCATTCTGGAACTCGGCGATCATGCCGGAGATCAGCGCATCCATGAAGAAGGGCGTGCCGCCGACGCGCACTACGCCCGTCCGTCCGTGTCGGAAGCCGTCGACAAGCGACGAGGCCTTGCGCGCAGCCACCAGCATGGCTTGACCGTGGTCGGCGAGCGCCCTGCCCAGCGGGGTCGGCTGCAACGGCCGGCGGCCCTTGACGAACAACGGTTCGCCGAGCCGCTTTTCCAGCATGCCAAGGGTACGCGACACCGCCGGCTGCGTGAGCCCCAGCAGGGCCGCTCCCTCCGTGACGCCACCGGCCTGTACGACGGCTGCAAGCTGTATCAGGTGTCGTTCATCCATCTTCATAGCAATAAGGTATATTAAACTGCAGAAAAATCATCAACTGCTACGTTTGGAGCTGGTAACGTACGGTTGAGGAGGTGCCATGGTGATCATGTCTTTTACAGAAGCGGATTCGGCTGCGCTTGTGGCAGAGCGACTGGCGCAGTGCGCCGGACCGCTGCCGGCCTTCCTCACCGCGCTGGTCGGACATATCCATCAGGCCATCAAGGAAACGCGGCCGACCCATGCGGATTGGCGACACGCCATCGAATTTCTGACCGAAGTCGGTCACGTAAGTGACCACAAACGGCAGGAATGGGTGCTGCTCTCCGATCTTTTCGGCGTGACGGCGCTGGTGGAGGAGATCAACACCCGCCGCCCGAAGGGCGCTACGCCCAACACCGTGCGCGGCCCGTTCTATCGCGCCGATGCACCCAGGCTTGTGTCGGGCGCGGATATATCGCTCGACGGCATTGGCGACCCGTTGCTGGTCAATGCCCGCGTGACCGATCTCGATGGAAATCCCGTCGTCGGCGCGAAGGTCGAGACATGGCAGGCCAATGCGGAAGGGTTTTACGAGAACCAGCAGCCGGATCTCCAGCCGGAGTTCAATCTGCGTGGCGTTTTCAGCACTGATATAGATGGCGGCTTTTCCTATAGGACGGTTCGACCGGGCGGTTATGCCGTGCCCTGCGACGGACCGGTCGGACGGACGCTGCATGCGATCGGCTATCCGCTGCGCCGCCCGGCGCATCTCCATTTTACGATCACGGCACCCGGCTTCGAGACGATCAGTACCCACGTCTATGATGGGCGCGATCCGCATCTGTCACAGGACGCATTGTTCGGCGTCAAACAGGAACTGGTCGGCACCTTCCTGCCGGTTGGCGGCATTGAAGGCCCGACGCCGGTCAAAGGCAATTGCTGGTCGCTCGATTTCACCTTCATAATGGTGCGGGCGCGAGAGGAGCGCAGGTCGGCATGACACTCGATTTTTCCTATCAGCCGCATTCGACACGCGTCGTCTTTGCTTCCGGAGCGAGCGCCGGCGTCGCCCAATGGATCGAGACGCTGGGCTGCCGCCGCGCGCTGGTGCTGACGACGCCGCAGCAGGCAGCCGACGGCGAGGCGCTGGCCGCGCGGATTGGCGCGCTTGCAGTCGGCACGTTTGCAGGCGCCACGATGCACACCCCGGTCGATGTCACCGAGAAGGCCTTGGCGCGCGCGGCCGCACTTCAGGCCGATTGCGTCGTCTCGCTTGGCGGCGGCTCGACCACCGGTCTTGGCAAGGCGATGGCCTACCGTACCGACATTCATCAGATCGTCATCCCGACCACCTATGCCGGTTCGGAAGTAACGCCGATCCTCGGTCAGACGGAAGGCGGCATCAAGACGACGGTTCGCAGCCCGAAGATCGTGCCGGAGGTGGTCATCTATGACCCCGAACTGACGCTTGGCCTGCCTGTTGCCATGAGCGTCACCAGCGGCCTCAACGCCATCGCGCATGCCGCCGAAGGTCTTTATGCCGATGATCGCAACCCCATTACCACCATAATTGCGATCGAGGGCATGCGCGCATTTGCCGAAGCGCTACCCGTGATCGTCAAGACGCCGCGCGATGCCGAGGCGCGGGAAAAGGCACTCTACGGCGCTTGGCTCTGCGGCACCGTGCTTGGGCAGATTTCGATGTCGCTGCATCACAAGATCTGCCACACGCTGGGCGGCAGTTTCGACACGCCGCATGCGGAGACGCATGCGATCATGCTGCCGCACACGATCGGCTTCAATGCCGCCGCAGTGCCGGAGCTGCTTGCGCCGATCGGGAGCATTTTCGGCGGCACGCCGGGCCAGGGGCTCTACGATTTCGCCAGGTCCGTCGGCTCGCCGCTGGCGCTGAAGGATTTCGGCCTCACCGAGAGCGATCTCGACCGCGCCGCCGAAATCGCGACGCGCAACCCTTATGCCAATCCGCGGCCGATCGACCGAGCCTCGATCCGCACGCTGCTTCAGGACGCCTGGGCGGGAGAACGCCCACCACTCTAAAACGCTTGTGTTTACTTTGGGAGGAGGAAACCAAAATGTTTACGAGACGTGACCTGCTGAAAACCGCGGCGGCGACCGGCGCGCTTGCGGCGACATCCAGCCTTGCCATGCCCGCGATCGCCAAGGGAGCGGCGATCAAGCTCGGTTATGTCAGCCCGCAGACCGGGCCGCTTGCCGCTTTCGCCGAGGCCGACAAGTTCATCCTTGACGGCTTCCTGGCCAAGACGAAGGCCGCCGGGCTCAACTACGAAATCGTAGTCAAGGACAGCCAGTCCAACCCGAACCGCGCCGCCGAAGTCGCCAAGGAACTGATCGTCAAGGACGAGGTTAATCTCGTGCTCGTCGCATCGACGCCGGAAACCACCAATCCGGTCGCCACTACCTGCGAGGCGGAAGAGATGCCCTGCATCTCGACGGCCGCGCCCTGGCAGCCCTGGTTCATCGGTCAGCAGGCCAATCCAGGCGACCCCTCATCATGGAAGCCCTTCAACAGCACTTTTCATTTCTTCTGGGGCCTGGAGGATGTGATCGCTGTCTACACCAACATGTGGCAGCAGCTGGAAACCAACAAGAAGGTGGGCGGCCTCTTCCCGAACGACGGGGACGGCAATGCCTGGGGCGATAAAGTGGTCGGTTTCCCGCCGGTTCTCGAAAAAGGCGGCTACACCCTTGCCGATCCCGGTCGCTACCAGAACCTGACCGATGATTTTTCTGCGCAGATCAATGCCTTCAAGTCGGGCAACTGCGAGGTCATCACAGGCGTCATGATCCCGCCGGACTTCACCACCTTCTGGAACCAGGCCAAGCAGCAGGGTTTCCATCCAAAGATCGCCTCCATCGGCAAGGCCATCCTGTTCCCGCAAGCTCTTGAGGCTTTGGGCAAGAGTGGTCACAACCTGTCCTGCGAGGTCTGGTGGTCTGCCAGCCACCCGTTCAAATCTTCGCTGACGGGAGAGAGCGCCGCGGAACTTGCCGCAGGCTTCACCAAAGCCACAGGCCGGCCCTGGACGCAGCCGATCGGCTTCGTTCACGCGCTTTTCGAATTGGCGGTCGATGTCATGAAGCGGGCGGACCCGACGGACAGCGCGGCTGTAGTCAAAGCGATCGCAGCGACCAAGCTGGACACGATCGTTGGCCCGGTCGCCTGGGACGGTGCCAATGTCCCGCCTTTTGCCGCGAAGAACGTGGCCAAGACACCGCTCGTTGGCGGCCAGTGGAGATTGAAGGACGGCGGCGGCTACGATCTCGTCGTCACCGACAACAGGACCGCTCCCAATATTCCCACAGGCGGCAAGATGGAGCCGATCGCCTCGGCGTGATGCCTTGACCGGGTTCGGCCCGGAGGCGGTCATGCGCCGGATTCGGCGAAGGACGAAATGGACACCAATCAGGAAGACGATGGTCATACTTGCCCTCGAAAACGTTTCGAAGAGCTTCGGCGCCCTAAAGGTCGCGGATGGAGTGTCGTTTGCGCTGGAGAGCGGAGAGGCGCTCGGCATCATCGGGCCGAACGGTGCGGGAAAATCCTCCCTGTTCAATCTCATCAGCGGCAATCTGCGCGTCGATGAGGGGCGGATTATCTATCGCGACGAAGACGTGACGCGCCAGCCGCCGATGGCGCGATGCCTGGCAGGGATCGGCCGCACATTCCAGATCCCGCAGCCCTTCCAGCAGCTGACCGTTTTCGAAAACCTTCTGGTCTCTGCCGCTTACGGATCGCGAAAGACGGAACGGGAGGTGTCGGAGCGCTGCGCGGATATTCTGGTGAACACCGGCCTGATTGCGCGCGCCAACCACGCCGCCGGCAGTCTCGGCCTCCTCCAGCGCAAACGCCTCGAACTTGCGCGGGCGCTGGCGACGGGGCCCAAGGTGCTGCTGCTGGACGAGATCGCCGGAGGCCTCACGGAGGGCGAATGTGGCGAGCTGGTGGAGACGATCCGGACGATCCACGGAGCCGGTGTCGCCATCATCTGGGTCGAGCACGTGCTGCATGCCCTCAACTCCGTGGTAAGCCGTCTTCTCGTCCTGAATTTCGGCAAGGTGGTCGCCCTCGGCAGGCCGGCCGAAATCATGGAATCGCAGGCGGTCCGCCAGATCTATCTCGGGATTGACGTCTGATGGCTCTTCTTGAAACACGGGGCCTCACGGCTTTCTACGGCGACTTCCAGGCGCTCTTCGGGGTCGACGTCACGCTTGATGCCGGTGAGACTTTGGCGATCATCGGCGCAAACGGCGCCGGCAAATCCACGCTGATGCGCTCGATTTCGGGCATGCTCGCCAACGAGCCCGACCAGATCAGCTTCGATGGCAGGCCGATCGGCGCACTGCCGGCCCCCGAGGTCATGGCGCTCGGTGTCGCCATGGTGCCGGAAGGTCGCAGGCTCTTCCCGTCGCTGACGGTGGAGGAAAATCTGCTGATCGGCAAATATGGGCGCAGCGTCAAAGGGGCGTGGACGCTTGAGACAATATACGAGCTCTTTCCGGTCTTGAAGGAGAGGCGCGGCAATTCCGGCACCGCGCTATCGGGCGGCCAGCAGCAGATGGTCGCGATCGGCCGGGCGCTGATGTCCAATCCGAGGGTGTTGCTCTGTGATGAAATCAGCCTGGGCCTGGCACCGGTGGTGATCCGCGATATCTACGCAGCCTTTCCCAAAATCCGCGCCGAGGGCGCAGCCATCGTGATCGTCGAGCAGGATATCGGCCAGGCACTCAAGGTAGCAGACCGTCTCTATTGCATGATGGAGGGACGCGTGACGCTGACCGGAACACCGGATGCAATTAGCCGCGCCGACATCCATTCTGCCTATTTCGGAGTGCATACGGGATGAACTGGCTCGACACGATCATACAAGGCATTCTGCTTGGCGGTCTGTACGCGCTGTTCGCGGCCGGCCTGAGCCTCGTTTTCGGCATCATGCGGCTGGTTAATCTCGCGCATGGCGATCTTATCGTCCTGGCCGCCTTCCTGCTTCTGGTGCTGGTCAGCGCGCTCGGGCTCAATCCTTTCGTTGCGGCGCTCGTCGCCGTTCCGGTGATGTATGCGGTCGGCTGGGCCCTGCAGTTCCTCGTGCTCAATCGCACCATCGGAGACGACATACTGCCGCCGCTGCTCGTCACCTTCGGCCTTTCGGTCGTTATCCAGAACGCGTTGTTGGAAGGCTTTTCCGCCGATAGCCGCCGCGTTTCGGTGGGCGCGCTGGAAACCGCGTCTCTCAAATTCGGGCCTGTCAGTGTCGGCACTATGCCGCTCCTGACTTTCCTGGCGGCGGTTGCTGTCATCGTCGGACTGAACCTCGTCTTCTACAAGACGAGCCTCGGCCGCGCCTTCCGCGCCACCTCCGACGATCGCGCCACGGCGGGCCTGATGGGCATCCGCTCCGACCGCATCTTCGCGACCGCGACGGGCCTTGCGATGGTTGTTGTGACGATTGCGGCCCTCTTTCTCGGCACGCGCGCCAATTTCGACCCAACCATGGGCCCGGCGCGGCTGATCTACGCCTTTGAGGCGGTGATCATTGGTGGGCTCGGCTCCTTTTGGGGTACGCTCGCCGGCGGCGTGATCATCGGCGTCGCGCAAACGACGGGCGCAGCCGTCAATCCCGAGTGGCAGATCCTTGCGGGCCATGTGGCATTTCTTCTTGTGCTGTTGGTCCGCCCGCGCGGGCTTTTTCCAAGGGCGGTGGACTGACATGGTGTATGAGAGGCTTTCCTCCGATTCCGCTTCGCCCGCGCCGCTGCCCGGCTGGACCGTATCGACGCGCAATCGCGCCTCGTCGTTTGCGGTGATTCTCGTCGTAGCAATGGTCGCAGCAGGCGTTGCCGCTCCCTTTCTGGTTCCCCGCGCGGTGCTTCAGGACCTGTTCTTCATCCTGACGATGCTGACGCTCGCGCAATGCTGGAACCTGCTTGCCGGCTATGCCGGGCTCGTTTCGGTCGGCCAGCAGGCCTTCGTCGGCTTCGGGGCCTACGTCATGTCCGCTGCCGTCATCCTCAGCGGGCTCAATCCTGTTGTCGCGATCGTGCTCGGCGGGCTTGCCGCCATGATGCTTTCCGTGCCGACGGCCTTTTTCGTCTTCCGGTTACACGGTGCCTATTTCGCGATCGGTACCTGGGTTATCGCCGAGGTAACGCGGCTGTCCCTGGCGCAATGGAAGGCGCTCGGCGGCGGCACGGGAACATCGCTGCCTTCCGGTATCACGCGCGATTTGCCGGGTGCCCGCCTTGCTGCCGAATGGCTCGGCCTGCGGCCGGCCCAGGCCGCGGATATGGTGTGCTATTGGCTGGCGCTTTTGCTGGCGTTTGCCGCCATCGGCTTTGCCTATCGGCTATTGCGTTCCAAGCAGGGATTGGGGCTTGCCGCCGTGCGTGACAACCGCGAGGCGGCAAGATCGGTCGGCATCGATCCAAACCGCATTAAATTTGCCGTCTATCTCGCCACTGCCTTCGTCACGGGCCTGACCGGCGCGCTCATCTACCTGCAAAAGGCACGCATCTCGCCGGATGCCGCCTTTTCGGTCACCGACTGGACCGCCTATGTGATCTTCATCGTCGTCATTGGCGGCATCGGTACGATCGAGGGACCGATCGTCGGCGTCATCGTCTTCGTTATTCTGCAGAAGCTCTTTGCCGATTACGGCTCTTGGTATCTGCTCGTTCTCGGCCTTCTCGGCATTGCCGTCATGCTGTTTGCCCCGCGCGGATTGTGGGGCCTCTTTGCCGAGCGCACCGGACTTCAACTTTTTCCCGTTCGCCGCATCCTTGCCGGTGGACCATTGACCAAGACTATCAAGGGAGGGCCGCATGGCTGACATCAATACCGACGTTTTGATCATAGGGACGGGCCCTGCCGGCTCGGGCTCAGCGGCACTGCTTGCCAGCTACGGCGTCGAGACTATGGTCATCAACCGCTACCGCTGGCTGGCCAACACGCCGCGCGCGCATATCACCAACCAGCGCACGATGGAGGTTTTGCGCGATCTTGGAAGGGATGTCGAGGACGAGGCCTATCTCTTTGCCACCGGGCAGGATTTGATGGGTCAGAACGTCTTTTGCACCTCGCTTGCCGGCGAAGAGATCGGGCGTATGCGCAGTTGGGGAACGCATCCGGTCAGCCGGGCCGAGCATCAGCTGTCGTCCCCCTCGCACATGAACGATCTGCCCCAGACCTTCATGGAGCCGTTGCTTTTCAAGACGGCATGTTCGCGCGGCGCGCAGGCGCGGATGTCGACCGAATATATTCGCCACGAGCAGGACGCCGACGGCGTCACGACGACCTGCCGCGACAGGCTCACAGGCGCGGAGCTCACGGTCCGGTCCAAATACCTGATTGGCGCCGACGGCGGCAATTCCAAGGTGGCTGAAGATGCAGGGCTCAGCTTCGAGGGCCGTATGGGCGTCGGCGGATCGATGAATATTCTCTTTAAAGCCGATCTTTCGAAATACGTCGCCCATCGTCCCTCGGTGCTCTACTGGGTCGTCCAGCCGGGCGCTGACGTCGGCGGCATCGGCATGGGGCTGGTGCGCATGGTTCGGCCATGGAATGAATGGCTGATCGTCTGGGGATACGACATCAACCAGCCGGCGCCGGATGTAGACACGGCCTTCGCCACCAAGGTGGTGCGCGACCTCGTCGGGGACCACGAGCTGGCGGTGGAAATCCAGTCGGTTTCGACCTGGACCGTCAATAATCTCTATGCAACGACGATGCAGAACGGCCGGGTCTTCTGCATGGGTGATGCCACCCATCGGCATCCGCCGTCGAACGGACTGGGTTCCAATACGTCGATCCAGGATGCTTTCAATCTCGCGTGGAAACTCAGTTATGTGTTGAAAGGCAAGGCTGGTCCCGCTTTGCTCGACAGCTACCAGCGCGAGCGCGCGCCGATCGCCAAGCAGATCGTGACCAGAGCCAACAAGTCGATCGAGGAGTTCGGGCCGATCTTCAAGGCGCTTGGCCTACTCGATTCCATCGACCCCGTGAAAATGCAGCAGAACATGGATGCGCGCTGCGACGATACGCCGGCAGCCGAAACGCAGCGCGCTGCCATCCGTCAGGCGATCGCAGCCAAGGTCTATGAATTCGATGCTCACGGCGTCGAAATGAACCAGCGTTATCGCTCGGATGCCGTTCTCGCCGACGGTGAGCCCGAGCCGGCCTTTGAGAAAGATGCGGAGTTGCACTACCAGCCGACTACCTGGCCGGGTGCGCGGCTGCCGCATGCCTGGATCTTTGCCGATGACGGCGCCAAGGCTTCGACGCTCGATCTTTGCGGTAAGGGCCGCTTTACGGTGCTCACCGGCATTGGCGGCCGCGGTTGGGTCGAGGCTGCAAAGCTGCTCGGCCGTGAGCTTGGCCTTGACATCGAGGCACATATCATCGGGCCGCGCCAGCGTTGGCAGGATCTGACCGGCGACTGGGCCAATCTGCGCGAGGTCCGTGACAGCGGCGTCGTGCTTGTTCGACCCGACCAACATGTCTGCTGGCGCCGCGAAACCATCGCCCGGGATCCCATGGCGGAGCTTCGTCGTGCACTGTCCTTTGTTCTAGCTTTGTGAGATTTCGCTATGGAAACGCATGAAAAGGGATTTTTCACGGAGGAGAACTCCGTCGAGGTCGTCACCGGGCGCAACGCCAATGCGCGTGATCCGCGGCTGAAGCAGGTGATGGAGGTCATCACGCGCAAGCTGCATGAGGCGGTCAAGGAAATCGAGCCAACGCAGGATGAATGGTTCAAGGCGATCATGTACCTGACCCAGACCGGTCATCTCTGCAACGAGTGGCGGCAGGAGTTCATTCTGCTTTCGGACGTTCTCGGCGTGTCCATGCTTGTCGACGCGATCAACAACCGCAAGCCGTCGGGTGCGTCGGAATCGACCGTGCTTGGACCGTTCCATGTCGCGGACGCGCCCGAATTGCCGATGGGAGCCAATATCTGCCTCGATCGGAAAGGCGAGGATATGGTGATTCACGGCCGCATTCTCGATACGCAAGGCCGGCCGATAGCCAATGCCGTGCTCGACGTCTGGCAGGCTAACGACGAAGGTTTCTATGACGTCCAGCAGAAAGGCATTCAGCCCGACTTCAATCTGCGCGGCGTGTTCCGCACCGGCGAGCATGGCCGCTACTGGTTCCGGGCGGTCAAGCCGAAGTTCTATCCGATCCCCGACGACGGCACGGTCGGCAAGCTCCTGGCGGGGCTCGGTCGCCATCCCTATCGTCCGGCCCACCTGCATTTCATCCTCAAGGCCGAGGGGTTCGAGACTCTGACGACACACATATTCGACCCTCACGATCCCTATATCAACTCCGACGCCGTCTTCGGCGTCAAGGAAAGCCTGCTGGCCGAATTCAAGCGAGTCGACGATGCGGCGCGGGCTCACGAGCTGGAGTTTCCGGGCTGGTTCTGGGAGGTCGAATACGATTTCGTGCTGGCGCCTTCGAAGCCGGGGTAAGCCTTGCTGGTGAGGCGAAAAGGCCGGAGCGCGGCAACCTGTGTTTCGGCCCCAATCAATCGATTGCGGCCACCGCCGCTCAGGCCGGACCCTTTCGCTCGCGCTCGGCCATGAAAGGGCCATGGGCCCAGCGGATTTCCTGCTCGTGCTTTTCGACCGACCGGCGCAGCTCGGAGAATTCGCGCCGCAAGTGCCCAATAAGCTTGCGTGCGGCCGGATTTGAATAGGGCTTCGTTCTCGTCATGATCCCGAGCGCGCGCTCCGGCTGCGGGATGTCAAGCGGAATGACGCTAATCCTGTTTTCCCGCCGGAACGAGTGAGCGACGGAAAGCGGCAGGATTGCCAGGGCGTCCGTTCCGACCAGATAGTTCAAGACGCTCATGAGCGAGCCTCCGGCATAGCGGATCGAAACCTCCTCTATCCCCAGCGTTAGCAGAATATTGTGCAGGTCCAGCACCAGCGGCGAACCGGGCAGAGGAGCGACCCACGGATAATTGAGGATGTCCTCGGTTGCCAGATTACGTTTGCGCATCAGCGGATGGCCCGCACCGCAGGCCAGCACGTTTCGCGCAGGCAGCAGTGGTTCGAACTGCTGGTCAGCGCGAAGATCCGTGGAGCCCGTCGGTGTGACCGCGACATCGATCTGGCCGGATTCGAGCTCGCTTACAAGGTCGGAATAGTTTCCGTAGGACTGGTGGACCATGATCCCCCGCTCATCGTGTTGGAACGTGGCGATCATGGGCGAGACAACCGCATCCATGAAGAAAGGAACGCCGCCGATCCGCACGCGGCCGAACGAACCCGATTTGAAACTGCGGATGATTTCCATCGCCTTGCGCGACGACGCGAGAATTGCCTTGCCTTGCAGGCCAAGCTGTTCGCCAAGGGGCGTTGGCTGCATTGGCCGGCGCCCGGAAACGAACAGCGGTTCACCGACACGCTTTTCGAGGATTGAGATGGTCCGCGACACGGCCGACTGTGTCATGCCAAGCATGGCAGCGGCTTCCGTCACGCCTCCGGTTTCGATGACGGCGGCAAGCTGAACAAGGTGATGTTCCACAATCTTCATAGCAAAATGCTATAGTATTTATGAACAATCTCATCAACAGTCGTTTTAGATCGGCTATATTTTGCAAGTGTTGAGTGATTGGCAAGCGGCTGAGATCCTGATTGCCAATCGACGGGGAGAAAGCGGAGGAGGGCCGCGCCCCGGGACGATCGATTGTTTCACGGGAGGAGAACGATGGCACTTGTCAGCGGCTATCATCATTTGACCCTTTGCACCGATGGCGTGCAAGAGGATTACGATTTTTATACCAAAGCGCTCGGCCTTTATTCGGTCAAGCGCACCGTGCTGTTCGACGGCACCATCCCCGTCTATCACCTCTATTACGGATCCCGCAGCGGCGAGGCTTCGACGATCATCACGACCTTTCCGTTCCGTAAGCCCGCCGTTTTTGGCCGACGTGGAACGAACCAGTCGAAGATCATCCAGCAGGCGATCCCTGCCGGCGCGTCCGGCTATTGGGTCGAGCGGCTCAATGCCCGTGGTATCGAGGCTGAGAAAATATCGCGCTTCGGTATCGCGCGCGTGGCCTTCAAACACCCTTGCGGCATTCCGCATGAACTTGTCGAAAGCCCTGCAGACAACCGGCCGCCCATCGTCAACGAGGCGCAAGGCGTTACGGCGGAGCATGGTATCAAGGGCATTTACGGCGCGGCGATTGCCGTGTTCGATCGCACCGCCATGGATGACTTCCTGACAGTTGGCCTGTCGATGAAAAAGGAGGCTGACAGCAATGAGGGACTGATGTTCTCCGTCCCGAACGCAAACGGTCCCAACAGCATGGTCGAAATCCTGCATGAAGCCAACGGTCCGCAGGGCACCTGGACGCTTGCCGGCGGCACCATTCATCATCTGGCGCTGAACACTGGCGATGAACAGAACCAGCTGCAGCTGAAGGCGCATCTGGAGGGTTTGGGGTTCACGGACGTTTCCGACCAGAAGGATCGTAACTATTTCAAGTCCTGCTACGTCCGCTCACCGGGCGGCGCGCTGTTCGAGATTGCCTGGTCGGTCGAGGGCGGTTGGGCGCTTGACGAGCCGGCCGACCGTATCGGCACCACGCTGGTCTTCCCGCCGTGGTTCGAGAACCGTCGCGAAGAGCTGATCGCCGGCCTGGAACCGGCGAACTTCTGAGCCGGGGCAATGGCGATGCATCATGAATCTCTCCTGCTCGGCGCTACGCCCGAGGAGGCCCAAGTCCACTGCATCTTCATCCATGGGCGTACCCAGTCGCCCGAAGACATGCACCAGCAAGTGATCGCCAGGCTCAAAGCGTCGGGCGTGGCCTTTATTCTACCGCGCGCCACCGGCAAGAGCTGGTACGGAGCACGGGCGACGGAGCGGCTGACATCGACAACGCGCAAGGAACTGGAAGACTCCCTGGCTTATCTACATGGCATCACACGCGATCTGACTTATCGCCGTCATGGGACGCCGCTTGTGATCGGAGGCTTCAGTCAGGGTGCGTGCCTGGCTTTGGAATATGCGATGAAATATGGACCATGGCGGGGTGCCATGGTCAATCTTACTGGTTGCCGTGTTGGCACCTCGGAGTGCGACAGACCCTTTGCGGACCTTGATCGCATGCCGGTTTATCTAACCGGGTCCGACAAGGATCCTTGGATACCAGTCGGGGCCTTTGCCGAAGCTGCCGAAAGTCTTGCCCGAGCACGGGCGAGCTTACGTTGCGAGGTCTTGCCCGATCGTGCCCATGAGGTGTCGGCCCAGGAAATTGGCGAGTTCGACAATTTGCTCTCGCAGATGCCGGCGGTGATCGCGTAGCACTGTAATATGCACTGCTCCTTTGAAAAATTATGGTGATGTTCGCGAGGAATCTGCAAGCGGAGGATATTTAGACTCCGCCAAAAAACGGACAAACCTTCAATTGAGCACCGTGCTGGAGCTACCCTTCCCAGTCTTGCCACGTGGTAGCACACTAGGGTTTGGCCGCGTCGGCATTCCG
Organism: Martinezella dioscoreae; assembly: GCF_009176305.1. Lineage (GTDB taxonomy): Bacteria > Pseudomonadota > Alphaproteobacteria > Rhizobiales > Rhizobiaceae > Rhizobium > Rhizobium dioscoreae. The sequence goes on from NZ_BLAJ01000023.1 coordinate 24,818, forward strand.
GCAACGTTAGAGCAGGACATCAGAACGAAACCATCCTGATCAACCGCTCTCCTCAACCAGCATTTCTGACCATTGACGGGTACCGCGACTTCATCGAAATACCAGACATCTTCTTCGTCGGCACCATCGGCGGATAGTCTCATAAGAAACGACGATCCCGTGATCGAGCAGCGTTTCCGCGACGGCGTTCAGGCTCAGATTAAAACGGAAGCAGAGCCAGACAGAATAGGCAACGATTTCGGTCGGTTGGCGGGCGGTGGTCCCTGTGGGCCGGCTTATTCAGGCATCGCTTCATGGATAGGGATTTGCGGTTCGATACTCTTCAAGAGCAAAAGTAGGAGGGACTGAAGGCAGAGGCATTTCAGGGCTATCGGCTAACTTAGCAGTAAGAAGAAGCAAGCTGCGCCATCTGAGATCACTTCCAACGATTGGCCGGATCGTTGTCGCTTGCGGGAGACGACTAAGGGGATTTCTACCGGTGCCAGGCTAAATGCCCTGCGTATCGCTTGACGATCCTTGTAGGCAGGGTAGCGATCAAGGGGACTCCCTGAACGGCGGTCAGCACAGTGGAAATTTCGACGCGTCAGGGGAAGACTTTCGACGTACGTCATTCCCAGATCACGGTTTAGTAATTTCCAATCCTGATGACGTTGACTTCCAATTATCATGGTGCAAATTTCCAACTGTCAGAGATTCGGAGAAAGCATGTACGAACGTCTCGTCGCGCACCGGGTGGAGGAAGCCCTTTCAGATACCCCGGTGGTCCTGATCGTAGGACCGCGCCGGGCAGGCAAAACCACACTTGTCCGGAAAATCGGGGAGGCCGGTCGGACCTATATTACTCTCGACGATCAGACGACGCTCGATGCCGCGCAATCCGATCCGACCGGTTTCATTCGCAGCCTCGATCGCGCCATAATCGATGAGGTCCAGCGCGCGCCCGATCTGCTGCTTGCGATCAAAAAGACGGTGGACGAGGGCTATCGTCCCGGGCGCTTCCTCCTGACTGGCTCGGCCAATGTGCTCACCTTGCCGCGAGTTGCCGACAGTCTAGCGGGACGGATGGAAACCATTCGAATGCTGCCACTTGCTCGCGCTGAAATAAAAAGTCAGACGCCGACGTTCCTCGAACGACTATTTGAGGGGACGCTTCAGGGAAACCGAGAGGCGATTGTCGGCGACGACCTCATCCAACTCGTGCTGTTAGGAGGTTTTCCCGAGGCGATTAGCCGCGAGAGCGAACGGCGACGACAAGATTGGGCTCGGTCCTATCTGACATCTGTTCTGACCCGCGATCTTAGAGACATCGCCGAGATCGAGAAGCTGACCGAGCTGCCGAAATTTGTTCGACTGCTGGCGGAGCATTCGGGGCAGTTGGTCAACTATTCGCAGTTCGGCTCCAGCATCCATGTCAGCCACAAGACGGGGCAGCGCTATGTGGCGCTGTTGGAGCAGGTCTACCTCGTCTCGACATTGCAGCCTTGGTACACAAACGCGCTGAAGCGGATCGCCAAGACGCCTAAGCTACATTTTCTCGATTCCGGCCTTCTCGCAGCGGTGCGCGGGTTGACGTTCGATCGGACAAAGGCGGACCGCAGCGTATTTGGCGCGCTTCTGGAAAGCTTCGTGTTTGCCGAAATCCTGAAGCTCTCGGATGCGTCCGACTTACGCCTGACGCCATATCATTTTCGCGATCAACAGATGCATGAGGTGGACATCGTCCTAGAACGCGATGATGGCATGATCGTGGGGATCGAGGTTAAGGCCTCAGCGACGGTGAAGTCCGGTGACTTCGCCGGACTGCGGACCCTGGCCGAAGCGTGCAAGGACCGGTTCGCCTACGGTGTAGTGCTGTACGATAGCACCGATTTCGTTCCCTTCGGCGACAGGTTGGCCGCAGCGCCATTGTCCGCCTTATGGGGCTGATGATCATCCGACAATCTGCAAATCATCGCGCACAAGGCACAGCCTGTCCATCAAACCTGTTTTGAGATGGACCTGTTGCCGTAAGGGGTGCTAAAGCAAGCCAAAGCAGATCTGATTTCCGACAATCGCCACGTAGGCGGTGAATACTGCCCAAACTGGAAGACTTGGCAGCGCTTGAATCAGGCTGGTTAATAGGATCGTATCCACAATAGCGTCGCCTCAGCAAAGAGAAATGATACACGTCGCCGCGGGTTCGAATCTAA
>NZ_BLAJ01000024.1 GCF_009176305.1 Martinezella dioscoreae
ACCCGCGGAATGCCATGTGCCAAAGGGAAGTAGGGTTCGATCAGCGCCATCTGGCGCTCGCTCAACAAAAATAAATCACTCATCGCGGCCTCCTATTGGAAACCGTGAATCACATCTCAAGCAAAATTAATAGGTCCTGAGCCTAGTGGTGTGAGTGTGGTATTTCGAGCAAGTGCCGAATCCTTGCTGCGATCGAGATTTAACACCGATCCGGCCTCGGTCCCAGTTCTTGCCGCAACGGGAAGCCGCGTCATCCTCTTGACGAGCAGAAGGCCGAGCCAGCGCGGGTCTCCGGCGCATGATCACGGCGAGATAGGGGTCTGGATACTCGGCGCGAATACGGACTTTGGTAATCAATCGAACAGCCGCGCGAACTTCGTCCCCGTCGTGGAAAGCGCGAGCCAAAGGCGAGCATCATCAAATGCGAACTCGATGCCTGGATCCCCGAAGAGAATGATAAGTACATCATCCGACATGTCTTTTTCGGCCTAACCGTTTGACCAACTCAAAAGGTAGGTCGAGCCAAAAAAGTGGATCCAATCTGGATCAGCAAACCCCAGCAAGGTACTGAATGCCAGGGTGAGGCCGGCTCCGAATAGAACAACAGCAAGTATCTCGCCGCCGCTCGGGTCATCGTGGGATCGGTATTTTGTCTCGTGAACGTGTTCTTCGCCAGGAATTATCTGCCGAATATTCGAATTCGCATGCTCGATGGCCCGGAACTTGCCGCTAAGACCACCGGGCCGTCCTAGCCGCCGATTCGAGGGGATCTCTGAGATTTTCATGGGTTGCTCGTAGATTGATCGTAAGCGGACAGGCCATCCCACGTAGCATGGAGACGCGAAATCGCTCATTTTCAGCATGAATCATGCTGGGAATCCTATGAGTGAAGATATGAATCATGATCGTACGTTCGAAATTCTGACGGCGGAGCCGGTGCGAACGCGGCGGAAACCGAAGTCTTGGTCAGATGAGGCGAAAGCTCTGATCCTGGAGCAAGCTCTCGCTCCTGGCGCTAATGTCTCTGCGGTGGCGCGTGCCCATGGAATGGACCCATCGCAGCTCTTTGGATGGCGGCGCGCAGCCCTTGCATCTGGTTCGGTTCAGCGGCTGAAAGCAACCGAAAACGACGGGGCCTTTACTCGTTTCGAGGCGGTGCGGACGGACACTGTCGAGATCCAGGTGGGCGACACGACACTTCGCGTCAGCGCTTCGATCGATCCGGCGCTGCTGAGCGGCATTGTCAGGGCGGTACGGCAAGCATGATCGCTTCGGGTGTTGTTGTTTACGTGTCGTGTCAGCCCGTCGACTTCCGCAAAGGCGCTGCGTCGTTGATGGCCCTGGTGCGGGATGGCGGCCTCGACCCCTATAGCGGTGCTCTTTATGTATTCCGCTCAAAACGTGCAGACCGGATCCGAATTGTCTGGTGGGACGGCAGTGGGGTCTGCCTTTACGCAAAAATACTCGAGGAAAATGGCTTCTGCTGGCCTGTCCCGTCCGCTGCCCGCGTCCGTCTCGACCATGCGCAATTAATGGCACTTTTAGCCGGAATGGATTGGAAAAAGATCCGCCCCGCCAAGGTGCGACGGCCACTTTCGATCGGCTGATGACGAGGTGCGGCAAGATGAATCATGTTGCTGTAAGTGTTGGGAAATCGGCTGATTTTATGCTCTATTGCGCGCATGGTTTTACCCGGTCCCGACCTTCCTGACGACGTCGATGCGCTGAAAGCGATGATCATCGCTTTGAACGCAGAGAAGGCTGCGACTGACGCCGAAATTGCCCGAATGAAGGCTGTCCAACAGAAAGCCGACGAGCGGATCACCACTTTGACGGCAATCTTGAAGGTTTTGCAGCGGGCCCAAAACGGTACGCGCTCCGAGCGATTGCGGCTGGCGATAAACGACGAGCAGATAGACTTCGCTTTTGAGGAGGTCGAGACTGGCCTTGCGGCGATTGACAGCGAACTCGGCAAAGTGGGTAAAGAGCGGCCAAAAAGGGAGGCGCGGCCTCGCAAAGGTTTTGCCGCCCATCTCGAACGCATCGAGGAAGTGATCGAGCCGGAGATACCCGACGACTGCCAAGGCTTGGAAAAGGTTCTGATCGGCGAGGACCGATCCGAGCGGCTTGATGTCATACCGCCGAAGTTCAGGGTCATCGTCACACGCCGCCCGAAATATGCGTTCCGCGAACGTGACGGCGTGCTGCAGGCTTTGGCACCTCCGCATATCATCGAAGGTGGGCTGCCGAGCGAACGGTTGCTGGCCTATATCGCCGTGTCGAAATACGCCGACGGTCTTCCGCTTTACCGGCAGGAGGCGATCTATCTGCGCGACAGCGTGGTTCTAAGCCGCTCTTTGATGGCCCAATGGATGGGGCATCTGGGCTTCGAGTTGCGGATCCTGGCGGATTACATCCTGGAGCGTATCAAAGCCAGTGAGAGGATATTTGCGGACGAGACGACCTTGCCGACGCTGGCTCCCGGCTCTGGTAGAACGATGAAGGCGTGGTTATGGGCCTACGCTTGCGATGACCGACCGTTTGGCGGGTCCGGCCCGCCGATGATTGCCTATCGCTTCGAAGACAGCAGGGGTGGCAAGTGTGTCGCGCGTCATCTCGCCGGGTTTGGCGGCATCCTGCAAGTGGATGGGTACTCGGCTTATACCAGCATGATCAAAGAGCGCGCCAAGTCCGGCAGCAATGAAACGATCAAGCTGGCCGGATGCTGGGCACATTTACGCCGAAAGTTCTACGAGCTGCATGTCGGCGGCATTAATGACGCTGCAACGGCGTCGATCACAGCCATGACGGAACTTTGGAAGGTCGAGGACGAGATCCGCGGCAGTGATGCCGAAACGCGCGCGAGGCGCCGTCAGGAGACGTCGGCTGGCATTGTCGCCGATCTCTTCCAGTTGTGGGAGAAGGAACTCTCCAAAGTCTCCGGAAAGTCCAAGACCGCCGAGGCGATACGCTACGCCCTGACACGCCGGGAGGCGCTGCAGCACTTCTTGACGGACGGTCGCGTCGAAATCGACTCCAACATAGTCGAGCGTGCCATCCGACCCCAAACCATTACGAGGAAGAATAGCCTCTTTGCCGGTAGCGACGGCGGCGGAGAGACATGGGCGACGATCGCCACGCTTCTGCAGACGGCAAAAATGAACAATGTCGATCCGCTTGCCTGGCTATCTCAAACGCTCACCCGCATCGCAAATCGCTGGCCAGCCACTGATATTGAGCTGCTCATGCCATGGAACTTCAAACCAGACGCCGTCGGCTAACCGCTTACGATTGATCGGCATGGGGTTGAAACCATGATGCAGCCAACATCAGCGGTTCTATATGAGACGATGGTATCGTCCCGTACCTTGCTACCGATGGCAATCAACACGATTGTCCCGGAATCCGGGAGACTGCCTGCCGCTAGGCGAGAATTCTCGCGGCACTAAATCCATTCTACTCACGGTGCTGTGACGTATTGGTGCGAGCGAAATGATGATTGTCTCGAGTTCCCGAGAAAGTCGGGGGCGCCTAAAGCCGGCAGACGACAGTCGGCAATACTTTGGTATCGGCCATACCAATGTAGGAATGCACCCTCAGGCAAACACCCTCACAACCATTTTGCTGCGGCCGTTCACTTTCGCAGTCGGCCTGAATGACCGGCGTTCCGAACGCCGCGAAAGATCGCGTCTAATGCTTCCCCTGGACGCGGTGAGCAAGCTCGCGTTCTTGGGGAGGCTCCTTGAAAACTGAAAAGAGGACTATCTCATGCCGACCATCGCAAGAGGCTATGCGGCGACTGACGCATCGAAGCCGTTGACACCATTCACCTTCGAACGCCGCGACCCCAATCCGGACGACGTCGTTATCTCGATCAAATACTCCGGGATCTGCCACACCGACATACATCAGGCACGGAATGAGTGGGGCAACGCCGTATACCCCATGGTTCCAGGTCACGAGATCGCTGGCATTGTTACGGCCGTCGGCTCCAAGGTGACAAAGTTTAAGGTCGGCGACCATGTGGGCGTTGGCTGCTTCGTCGATAGTTGCGTCGGATGCGCCACACGCGATTTCGACAACGAGCAGTACATGCCCGGTCTCGTATTCACCTACAATGGGCTCGAAGCCGACGGGAAGACTGCCACGCAGGGTGGGTATTCAGACTCGATTGTCGTCAAGGAAGGCTACGTGCTGGCGATCCCAGAAAATCTCCCGCTAGATGCATCGGCTCCGCTCCTTTGTGCCGGCGTGACCCTGTTCTCGCCGCTGCGTCACTACAACGTCGGCCCCGGCAAGAAGGTCGCGATCATCGGGATGGGCGGTCTTGGCCACCTCAGCGTAAAGATCGGTTCAGCAATGGGCGCCGACATCACCGTTCTTTCGCAGACGCTCTCGAAGAAGGAAGATGGACTAAAGCTTGGTGCGAAAGAATACTACGCGACGAGCGATGCGTCGACGTTCGATAAGCTCGCGGGCGCCTTCGACCTGATCATCTGCACCGTCTCGGCCGAGATTGATTGGAACGCCTACCTGGGGCTTCTCAAGATCAATGGCACGATGGTACTCCTCGGGATTCCCGAGAAGGCCATTCCGGTGCACGCGTTCTCCCTGGTCCCCGGACGTCGCAGCCTCGCCGGATCGATGATCGGCTCGATCAAGGAAACCCAGGAGATGCTCGACTTCTGTGGGAAGCATGGCATCGTCTCCGAAATCGAAAAGATCGGTATCGAGCAGGTCAATGAAGCCTTCGAGCGCGTCTTGAAGAGCGACGTGCGATATCGCTTCGTCATTGACATGGCTTCGATCGCTTGACGACGGGCTGCAGGCGGCGGGCTGACCACCGCCTGCAGCGACCACGCACTTTGACCACAACCAATGCGACCGATTGGCCCAAGCAGTCGAACCATGACTCGCGAAGCCGGAGGCCGCAGAACCGCGCTCTTCATTCAGGACCCACCTCTCTGGCCGACACCAAAGTACAATGGCGTCTTGAGCAATCACCTTGTTTTCTTATCGGGTCCGCCAGGAGAGCGGCACGATAACCGAAAGGGACAAGCGCATGCGAGCCGATATTGTGCCCGGCGGGGGGTTCCCGGACTACGAATTGAACGATCACACTGGTAAGCGCCGGAAGCTTTCGGATCTTCAAAGCATCTATCCCATGGTACTGGTTCTCAGCCGGGGAAGCTATTGCCCTAAAGATAGGAGGCAGGCGGAGGGCTTGCTGCAGCTTCATCGCGAGATGGGCGTGGGGTACTGTAGAATGGTGACCATCAGCACAGATGCCATCGCAGAAACGCACGAATACCGGAGCGGCGTTGGCGCGCACTGGACGTTTCTCGCCGATCCGAGAAGAATAATTCAAAAGGACCTCGACATCGCCGAATACACGGATCCGGTCCACAACCCGATGATACCTCATGTCATTGTGCTCGAACCCAAACTGATCGTCCACAAGGTTTACAATGGTTATTGGTTCTTTGGCCGTCCGACCGTAGAGGAACTTCGCCAGGACCTTCGTTCCGTCTGCATGAAGTGCTTTGCGGACTGGGATATTACTCGCCCGGAGCTTCGAGACGCCTGGAGCGAAGGCCGGAAGGAGCTTTTCTTTCCGTACGGCCAGACGTTCACGCAAACCCTGGGCGACGAGTGATGTCACTCTTATCAGAATAAAGGGCCGCGGCGGGTGATAGTAAGACTGAAACGGGTCTACGACGCTCCGGAGGTGAGGGATGGTGAGAGAATCCTCGTGGACAGACTGTGGCCGCGAGGCTTGGCGAAGAGCGATACGAAGCTGGATCGATGGCTGAAGGACGTCGCGCCGAGCAGTGACCTCCGTAAATGGTTCGGACATCGTGCCGACCGATGGGGCGAATTCGCGGATCGCTATCGGAGGGAGCTGGCGGACAACGAGGCATTCAGCGAGCTTCGAAGGTTGGCGGCGGATCGTGACCTGACTTTGGTGTATGCGGCTCATGATCCCAAACACAACCACGCTCTCGTGCTTCTGAGCGAGCTCGTGGATGCGTTAGGCTAACAGCCCGCAGCCAAGGTGGTATTCGGGTCGATACCATCGTGTTGATGAGATGTGCAAACGTGCAATTTCCTGCCCATCAGGAACTCGCTAGCCTTCCCTCGATCAAACGAACGGAGGTGTCTAATGCGCAACATAGCTTTTAGCGTCGTTGCGACTGTTATCACATCACCGGTAGCAAACGCCTGGGAAACGCTTCAGGCGCCTCGGGGCACATGCGAGCAGGCGCATTCGCGCCACCAGTTGCCGTAATCGCACTTCGCCGAAAGTTTCGACCCGAGCATCCCTGAATCAACCTATTGGAGAGCCAACATGAGAATCCTAATGGTCTTTACCTCGCACGACGTTCTCGGTAACACCGGTCGAAAGACAGGGTTTTGGTTGGAGGAGGGGGCAGCTCCCTATTATGTCTTCAAAGACGCTGGCGTCGAGCTAGTCCTTGCGTCCCCGAAGGGAGGACAGCCTCCAATTGATCCAAAGAGCGACCTGCCTGAGAACCAGACGGAGGCGATGGCCCGCTTCAAGGCCGATCCGTCCGCGCAGAAAGACTTCGCCCACACCAAAATCCTCTCGCACATGCGATCGCAGGATTTCGACGCCGTGTTCTATCCTGGTGGCCACGGTCCAATGTGGGATCTTGTGGACGATCAATATTCAATTTCGCTGATCGAATCCTTCTATGAAGGCGGCAAGCCGGTAGCGGCGGTCTGTCATGCGCCGGCCGTCCTTCACAAAGTCATGCACAAAGGGGCGCCTATCGTCAAAGGGAAACGGGTGACAGGATTCGCCAATACCGAGGAAGAAGCGGTCCAGCTTACCAATGTGGTTCCATTCCTGGTCGAGGACGAGCTAAGACGCCTCGGCGGCTTGTTCGAAAAGGCCGCAGACTGGGAGAGCTTTGTAATCACAGATGGCCGTTTGATTACCGGACAGAATCCTGCATCGTCAACCGCAGGCGCACAGGCTTTGGTCAAGCTGCTATCCAGCGACAATCCGGGCGGCGGTGCGGCAATCTGACCAGTTCCGCATATCGTGAGTTCTCAAGCTCAAATAAAGGAAGCTTTCCTTTGGAGGTGAGGGGCGCCGGGATGCGGCACCCCCTGTTTTCAGTTATCGAAATCCGTGTTTACAGACACGTCTTTCCAAGCCTCAAAGCTCTCGCTTAAAGCAGACAGGCGCTTTTGTGCCATCTGATAAGCGTCCGGCCCAAGCAGGAGCCGAAGCGGGGGGATGGATGCATCAACGGCTTTGATGATGGCGGCAGCCGCCTTATTCGGATCTCCCGGCTGCGTTCCAGAGTATTCGTGAACCTGTTTGCGACGAACGCCTGCCGTTTCCGCGTAATCATCAATGACCGTTTTTGATTCCACCATCGATCGCCCCGCCCAATCGGTACGAAAACGCCCTGGCTCTACGATGGTCACTTTGATGCCCAGGGGCGCAACTTCCTGAGCCAGCGACTCGGAATACCCCTCCACCGCGAATTTGCTTGCATGGTAGTATCCAGTGGCGGGGAATGCCATCAGCCCACCTATGGATGAGATCATGACGATATTACCGGACCGTCTCCTTCTCATGCCGGGTAACACTTGCTTGGTCACCTCGAATAGACCGAATACGTTTGTCTCGAATTGTCTTCGGATCTCGGACTCTTCTCCCTCTTCGATCGCCGAAAAGTAGCCGTAGCCCGCATTGTTGACGAGCACGTCGATTTTTCCAAAGTGCTTTTCGGTTTTGTCGACGGCTTCTGCGATCAAGTCGCGTTGGGTCACATCGAGCGTCAGCGCTAGCGCGCTCTCACCGAATTGCTCTGTCAGTTCCCTCAATGCTTCCGGCTTTCTGGCGGAGACTGCGGCTCGGTCGCCGCCCTCGAGAACCTGCTTCGCAAGTGATCGACCGATGCCAGTCGAACCCCCAGTTATAAGCCAAACTCGTTCAGACATTCCATTAGCCCTTTGGATCATTGGTAGGAAATTGCTGCCCCGATATAGTCGGAGTGAGCGATTGCTCGGCGTCGAATTTGGGAAAGACGGTCCCTGGAAACTACGGCGATCGTGCTAAAATCTTGCACGATCCTGCCAAAAACCTAGGTGCCCCGGAACAGGATACGTGTGTCTTATGACCGATAATGGAGACAGTCTTATCGAGGAGATGCGAGAGATCGTCGAGCGTCATGCGAACCAATCGCGCACGCCGACGACGTTGGAAGGGCTCACGCTTTTCCAGCTTCATGACAGGTTCCGTGCGTTTCATACAGTTTATAACCCACGGCTCTGCGTAGTCTTGCGTGGGGCAAAGGAAGTTTCGCTTGGTGACCAGACCTTTGCCGCGGATGAAGCCGCCTTTTTGCTTGTAACAGTTGATCTTCCCGTACTCTCCAAAGTGTTCAGAGCGTCTGATGGACGATCACATCTGGCATTTACAAGTGATCTGGATCGTCACCTCCTTGTAGACGTCCTCCAGAAGCTCCCACCGAGCATCGACATCCCCGAAAAGACGCCTGCCGGTGTGATCGCGGCGCCTATGAGGCCGCCGATGCTGAGTGCTTTTGCGCGGCTCTTGCGCCTCCTAGATAGTTCAGACGACGCGCGCTTTCTCAGGCCGTTGGTACTTCAGGAGATTTACTATCAACTGGCAAAAATGGGGCTGGGCAATATCTTGGCTCAGTTTGCTTCCGCAGGAACCCGGCTTTCGCAGCTCGGTAAGGCAACAGCCTGGATAAAATCGAACTACCGGGAACATATGAGCGTCGAGGCGCTGGCGGATCTCGTCGGAATGAGCCTGTCCTCATTTCACCGGCATTTCAAGGCGGTCACATTGATGACACCGCTTCAGTACCGGACCCAGGTGCGATTGCAAGAAGCGCGACGGATGCTTCTCACGGAGCGCATCTCGGCCGGTCAAGCAGCAGCCGCTGTTGGTTACGATAGTCAATCGCAGTTCTCCAGAGACTACAAACGCATGTTCGGTGCACCCCCCTACCATGATGCAGCGAAACTACTGCGCGCGAGTTGAACTGTTGAGTGCTTCGATGAACTCATGGAGGCCGGAGGCTTAAGAAATGCCGAATATACTCCGTACCACCTGGAATCGGTTACCGGGTGGGCGTAGATCTTTCGCCGGTACATGGGACTTCGTTATTGGGTGCGCTAGGTGATCCTTTTTACCTCGATCCGCGAGACGGTTGAACTTGGGCAAGCGACGCTCGATCTGCGTGGTGGCTCTATGGGGGAGGAGGGTAGGGGAATGCGAAGGCGACTACGAAATGGCCTCTGAAAAGCATGGGTATGCTATCGATCCGGGAACCGTGCTCGAGACCTTACCGGGTCTGATTCTGGTCACGCAGTCAGCAGGCAACATCGTATATTCAAACACCGCATGGCGCGAATTCACCGTGACGCACGACACGTCTCCTGACGGCTGGAGGGAGTCGATTCATCCAGATGACCTTACCGGCTTTACCGAAGCCTTCGCACGTATCGTTGAATCGGGCAAGGCCGGTGAGATCGAGGGCCGCCTCCGGCGAGCCGATGGCGAATACAGATGGCATCTGTTCCAGATCTCCCCACTGCCTACGGTGGAAACCGAGGACGATAGGAAGTGGTGTTGGCTCGTCACGAATAGTGACGAGGGCCCTGCGGGTGAAGATCGGAAACCCGACGGGCGGCTAAGGCGATTCATGGATATGCTGCCGACACAGATTGTCTTCATGTCGCCAGATCTCGAGCTCGAATTCGTCAACAAGCGTGTCATCGAATTTTATGATCGGGACCTCGAGCAACTGCGGAATTACGCCGCTGCTCCAGATACTGTAAATCATCCGGACGACTTGCCCACCATCTTTGAAAAGCTCGATCGCCTGGTGAACCATGGAGAGGATTGGATCAATCAAAGCCGAATGTTGCACCGTGACGGAACCTACCGTTGGGTGGGATCAGAGATGGTCGCGTCGCGCGATGCCCAAGGCAATATTGTAAGATACTGTTCGGTGCAGACCGATGTCCATGAACTTGTCCAGACAAGAGCATTGCTTGCGGGCGAAGTTCGTATCTTGAAGATGGTGGCCTTACGAACGCCGCTGCGCGATATTCTTAGCGCGGTGGCTCGCCTTGTTGAGGAACTCGGCGTCGGCTCGTGCGGGATTCTTATCATAAATCGGGACCAGGATTTGTTTGAGTACGGCGGGTGCTCCAACCTGCCGCCCGAATTCCGACGCTTCTTCACCGGGCGAAGGATGTCTCAAGTCATCGCGCCATTCGCGCATTCTGCTCTCGAGAACTCACGGGAAGACGAGATCGATTTAGAGCACGATCCCCGTTGGGCTGCTACGGAGTGGGCTGCGCTCGTACGAGATCATGGTTTTCATTTCTGCTGGTCGATCCCGGTCTCGTCGCCGAGTGGTGACGCGGCCGGGGTAATGGCAATCTATCGACGCCAACGATCGCAATTTCGCGATGAGGAAGAGTCGATCATCGAACGTGTCACCACATTGATTGGAATTGTCATAGACCGCGCGAGAGCTGACGAAGAACTGCGGGCCAGCGAAGCAAGACTGCAACGCGCAAACGCGCAACTCGCCCAAGGCGAGCGAATTAGCGCGACGGGAAGCTTCACGACTGATCTCTGGATTGATGAGCAGGTCTGGTCCGATGAGCTCTATCGCGTTTTCGACATACCACGCGAAACCGTACCAAGTCTCGACGCGGTTCGAGAACGCGTGCACCCGGACGACCGTGAATTCTACGAATCGCAGATACAGCGAAGCCAGAATGGTGCGCCGGCCGACTTCTCCTTTAGGATCTTAACGTCTAGTGGCGACATAAAGTATCTGCACGGCATTGCTGAGGTGGTCGACCATGTCGAGGGGCGACCGATCTTCATGGGTGTCGTACAAGATATAACAAAAATCAAATTGGCGGAGATGGCGCTGACTGCACGCGAAGCTGAGTTGCGTCAGGCATACAGCTACCTTACGGAGGCGCAGCGGCTCAGCAGGACTGGAAGCTTTACCTGGGACGTCTACGCTGATCAGCACAACTGGTCGGACGAAATACGCCGCATTTTCGGCTTCGATCTTGAAGTTCCGATCACGCTGCCCATGATTCAGGCAGTTATTCATCCCGACGACATGGACGAGGTTGCAAAGGTAATCGGAGGAGCTTTTGAGGGACGGGATTTCGATCTTATTTTTAGAATTCGTCTGGAGGGCGGAGAAATCCGATTTGCGCACGTTGTCGGCCATAGAATAGAGCACATCACTGAACGCCCGGTCTTTCTGGGAGCCTTGCAAGACGTTACGGATTCGAAAGTCTCAGAAGCTGCGTTGCGAGCGAGCGAAAGTGAATTACAGAGGGCAAACAGCTATCTGATCACCGCGCAGCGTCTCAGCAAAACGGGGAGCTTTTCCTGGCATAGTGGCTCCGGAATGGCGAACTGGTCTCCGGAAATGGAGACGATTTTTGGCAGCAGCTTACCTGTGGAAGGGCAGCCGTTCGGAATATCGATTGAAATCGTCCACCCTGAGGATCGAACTGTATTCGATAGGCTAAAGAGAAGTGCGCTTGAGGGGCAAAACTTCGATGGAGAGTTCCGGCTGTTGACGCCGGAGGGCGGCGTTAAGAACGTCCAATTTGTCGGCCATATCCGCGAGAAAACCGAAAGCGGCTCGTTGTTTGTGGGAGCAGCGCAGGATGTGACCGCTCTCCGTCAAGGTGAAGAAGCTCTTAGCAGAGCCCGTGCCGAACTCGCCCACGTCACTCGCTTCACGGCGCTGAGCGCGCTCACGGCTTCGATAACGCATGAAGTCAGCCAGCCACTTGCGGGTATCTTAAACAATGCGAATACCGGACTGAGGATGTTGGCAGCAGATCCTCCAGATCTGGCGGGCGTATCTGACACGATTAGTCGTACGCTCCGCGACACTAATCGAGCGGCTGAGGTCATCAAGCGTTTGCGGGCAATGTTCGCCAAAAAAGACCCCGTGATCGAATTAATAAACCTTAACGATATCGCAAAGGAGGTGATTGCAATAACCGCAAGGGAGCTGCAACGTAGCCGCGTTGTTTTGCAAACAAACCTTTCCGATGAGATCCCACCGGTAAGGGGCGACCGGATTCAATTTCAGCAGGTATTACTAAATTTACTCTTGAACGCGGCGGACGCTATGGCGCTTCTTGAGGACGAGCCTCGGTCTCTCGTTGTTGAAACCACCATCGATGGCGAGGAAGTAATTCTTTCAGTCAAGGATCGTGGGGTTGGCCTTGACGCTGAAGCCGTAGAAAAGGCTTTTAATGCCTTCTATACCACAAAGGCGACCGGCATGGGCATGGGGCTGTCTATTAGCAAGTCGATTATCGAGTCCCATAAAGGGCGGATATGGGCGGTAGCGAACTCTGATCGTGGTGCTACCTTTTTTATCGCGGTGCCCGCGGTTAGACAGCCTTAGCGGTCGCGACCTGATGGTAAGAGCTTTCCGCGATTAAAGGGTGCAATCTAACGTGCGAGCCTTCGATCAACCTGAGCGTCAATTCACGCGGGTGCGGGCCGACGCTTATCTGCAACGAGCTCCCCACCACCCACCACCCGCCAGGAGCAGATGGAATTGCTTCGGCTGTGCCGGCTCCGACGGAATGACCGCTGACTGCTGCGGCCAACCCGAGCGTCATTTCGCCAAAGGCCCTGCGTGGGTCGCGTAAATTCGACGTCTCTCATCGTTAAACTTCAAGCGACAAAGGGCATCCGCGAAATTTCGCCGGCTTAGGATCTAAAGCATCGGCGCCGAGAGGCGGAACTACTGGACCAAGGTGTGAGATACCATGCTGTCGCCCATTCGGCCACGGCGCATATGAGCCTTTCGGATTGCGAACACGGGCCGTGAAGGCGTATTGACAGTGCGCAAAGCTGGTATTTACCTATCGCTCCGGCGGGCGATCTCCGCCGAGCTGGAATGGTGGCTCATGACGGACGGGCGATCGACCGCATCTGACGCGGCCTTCATGTGGCAGCCGCTCCGACGAGGGGCGGATTTCACTCTCTACAGAGGCCGCGGGGCAGGAAGTCACCGGTCGCTGCTGGGCGTAACGACCACGGCGAGCCATCCGTCCGCGCGCCTTGTAGACCAGCTCCATCGAGAGTATGCCCTCGCGTCGAAGATACAAGCCGGCTGGGCCGCGAAACCCCTGTCGATCGAGCGTCACGATGGACGGGAAATCCTTGTCCTTGAAGATCCAGGAGGGTTTCCGCTCGATATGCTCATCGAACGTCGGCGCGGTACCCCACTCGACGTCGCCGATTTTCTTCAAGCCGCCATAGGTCTTACGGAAGCCCTTGGCGGTGTCCATCGCCAGGGATTGATCCACAAGGACATCAAGCCCGCGAACGTGCTGATGCATGACGACGGGCACGCCTTTCTGCTCGGTTTCGGTGTGGCGTCCGAGTTCCCGAGGCAGCGGCACTCTCTCAACCTGGTGCAATCCGCCGCTGGGACCCCAGCGTACATGTCTCCGGAACAGACCGGGCGGGTTAGTCGCGTTCTCGACTCTAGAAGCGATCTCTACTCCTTGGGGATCACTCTTTACGAGCTTCTGACGGCGCGGCTCCCGTTCCAGGCGTCCGGCCCAATGGAATGGGTACACTGCCATGTGGCCCGCAAGCCGCATGACCTGAACGAATATGTCCGGGACGTTCCCCAGGCCGTCCGCGACATTATCATGAAACTGCTGGCGAAACCCGCGGAGGAACGATACGCGTCGGCCGAGGGCCTTGCGTGGGACCTGCGTCAATGCCTTAACCACCGCACTTCTGACGGAGCGATCAGCACTTTTTCTCTTGGTCTGCGCGATAGCCCGGACCACATAGTTGTTCCGGAAAACCTGTACGGAAGGAACCACGAGCGTGCGTCGATGCTCAGGTCCCTCGAGAGGGTCGTAGCCGGTGGGAAGCCGGAACTTCTTCTCGTCTCTGGCGATGCTGGAGTAGGAAAGACGGCGCTTGTGCGGGAAGTTTTCGGAGTATCGCGAACCGAGGAGGTGGTCTTCGCCGAGGGCAAGTTCGAGCAGCACATGGTCAATATGCCGCTCGGTTGCCTGGCGCACGCGTTTCAGAACCCTATTCGCAAGATCCTGAGCGGCAGTCAGGAAGACTTGGCAAGGTGGCGCCTAATGCTGCAAGAGGCGTTAGGCTCGAATGCAGGCGTCGTGATCGATCTGATCCCCGAAATCGAGCTGATTATAGGCCCGAAGCCTAATCTGCCGGAGTTACCTGCGCTTGAGGCGCGGGACCGCTTCAATTCCGTGATGCGCCGTTTCGTCGAGGTCTTCACGAAGAGCGGTCGTCCGCTGGTGATCTTCTTTGATGACCTGCAATGGGCCGACCAGCCTACGTTGGATCTTCTCGAAGAGCTTTTGAGTGGAGGAGAGACCAGAGATTTGCTCGCGATTGCTTCCTATCGCAGTAGCGAGGGCGAGCATAGGTTGGCACCGATGATCGCCAGGCTTCAGACGCAGGAAGCGGCCGTCTCGAAGATCGAGGTTACCAATCTGGACGAGGAGGGCCTCAACCACTTGATCGCCGACATGCTTCGTTCCGATCGCGATACCACCCGGCCGTTGACCACGGTTGTCCATGGAAAGACGGGGGGAAACCCGCTGTTTGCAGTGCAGTTTCTTCAATCGTTGGAGGACGAGGCTCTCCTCAGGTTCGGATCGGGCGAAGCTAGGTGGACGTGGGATCTCGAACCCATTCGGACTAGGCACGTCAGCGACAACATTGCCGAGCTGCTGGTAGCGCAGATTGGCCGGTTGCAAACGGACACGCAACGGGTGCTTCAACAACTCGCATGCATCGGCACCGAGGCGGCTCCTTCCTTTCTGGCAGATGCCTGTGAATGCTCTCAGGATACTTTACATGCACTTCTACGGGAGGCAGTTCGCGACGGGATTGTCATCTACGCTGAAGGCAGATACGCGTTCGAGCACGACCGGATCGCGGAGGCCGCCTATTCCATGGTGCCCGATGACGCGAAGACGACGATCCATCTGGCTCTCGGCAGACTGTACTGGCAGAGCTTCGATGATCGCGATCAGGACGGCCTAATCTTCCAGATGGTGAGCCAGTACAATCGGGGCAGGGTCGCGATAGAGAGCCCGGAAGAGAGGCTGGCCGTCGCGAAATTGAACCTGATCGCCGCCAGACGATCACAGAGCGCCGCCGCCTACGCGTCGGCGCTTTCCTATCTCGACCTCGCCGATGAACTCCTTTCTGAAGATCGATGGAATGTCGATCATGTCACGTCCTTCGAATGCGATATCGTTCGGTCCGTATGCGAGATGCTTATGGGCGATTTGGAGGCCGCGGGGAGCAGGCTTGTCGATCTCGGCCGAAGGGCCTCGACGGTCACGGAAAAAGCGTCCGTCGTCTGCCTCCAAATCGATCTGTACATCATCAAAGCTCGGGCAGACCTCGCCGTTGAGGCGGGCGTCGATTTCCTGGCGTTGCTGGGTTATGTCATCGACATGACCCCGTCGAAAGACGACGTGAAAAAGGCCTTTCAAAAGGTGAAAGAAAGTCTCGGCGACCGGCCGATCCGCTCGCTTAAAGACATGCCTTTGAGCCTCGACGTCCATGCAGACGCCGCGGTCGACGTCCTCAATCGCCTCGTGCTTTCTGCGCTTTATCAGAACCTTCAGCTCCATCAAATGCTGATAGCGCTTATGGTGCAGATCAGCGTCGCGAACGGCACGAACGCCGCGTCCGCCTTCGGATACGTCTCGTTCGGGAGAGTGCTGATCACGGAATTCGCGGACTACTCCAACGGGCTGGAATTTGGCAGGCTTGCCCTCGACCTCGTCGACAGGCCCGGCCTGGGCGCGTTCAAGGGACGCGTCTATTTCGGCTTCGGAACTGGCATCAGCTCATGGTCGCGTCCTCTGCAGGAGGGTCTCTCCTATATCCGGATGGCGCTGGAAGAGGCGCGACGGAACGGCGACCTTCCCTACATCGGCTACAGCCATAGCAACATCGTCGGCAACCTGTTGTCGTCGGGAGAGTTTCTGCCGAAGGTCGACAGAGCGGCGGTCGAAGGCCTCGATTTCGCCATCTCTTCCGGTTCACGCATCGCCCTCGCGTTCCTTACCGGGCAGTTGCGGCTGATCCGATCGTTACGGGGGGAGGCCTACGATTTCACAGACCTTGACGGCAGGCCCTTCGATCCCGCCGCCTACGAGAAACATCTTCTCGAAGCGCGAGAACCGGACGTCGTCGCCGATATATACTGGAGTCGCCGGCTTCAAGCGCTCGTCTTTCTCGGAGAATACGCTGAAGCGATGGTCGTCGCGGACAGGGTACGCACGTTGAGCGTTGCGCCGTGGCCGAACATCGAGGGGCCGGAGTATCACTTCTACGCCGCTCTCGCCTGCGCCGGGGTCGGAAAAGAGCTTTTAGGAAAGCTGATGGAACATCATCGTAGGCTCGAGCAGTGGTCGGAAAACTCGCCGGACAATCTCCAGTGCCGTGCGGTCCTGGTCTCGGCGGAGATCGCTCGTCTGGAGGGACGGCCGGACGACGCGGCGCTGCTTTACGATCACGCTGTCCACTCAGCGCGAGCAACAGGCTTCGTCCATGTCGAGGCCTTGGCGTGGGAGAATGCGTCGCGGTTCTACGGCGCTCGCGGTCTGAAGGAGATCGCTCAATTTCATTTGGAAAGAGCGAGAGCGGCCTACGAGAATTGGGGAGCGGACAGCATCGTCGATCGTCTTCGCCGCATTGGGGGCGAGGTCAGTGTTTCCCGATCATACGGACGGGCTCCTTCGCGCCGGCAGTTCGACGTTACCGCCGTATTGAACGCGTCTCAGGCTCTCTCCGGGGAGATTAGGCACTCCGAACTCGTCGACAAGCTCATGCGGATCGTTCTCGATCACGCGGGGGCGGATCGAGCCACGCTCACGCTCACTCAGGATGGGGAGCAGCAATTGGTAGCGGAGGCGCGGGCGGAAGCCGGCGACATGAAGGTGGTGCCCAAGCGTGGATCTATAGGGTCCTCCCTTCCACAATCCGTCGTCCGATACGTCATGCGGACAGGGGAGCGCGTCATTCTCGACGACGCCACAGTCGACGAAATCTATTCGACGGACGAGTATGTTCGTTCTAGGGTGCCGCGGTCGCTCATGTGCATGCCGATCGTCCGGCAGGCGAATGTGATCGGCATGCTATACCTTGAGAACAGCCTCACGCCGGGAGCCTTCAGGGAGGGCAGCCTCGCCGTGCTCGATGTCATCGCCTCCCAGGCCGCCATCTCTCTGGAAAACGCCCGCCTGTTTTCCGATCTGCAGCGAAGCGAGAGCTTTCTCGCGCAGGGGCAGATGATCAGCAGGACGGGAAGTTTCGGTTGGAGCGCAGGTTCGGGAGATTTTTACTGGTCGCGAGAGCTTTATAATATTCTCGAATACGATCCATCGGTCACGCCGTCCGCAGAACTCACAATGGAGCGTGTACATCCCGAAGATCGGGATCGCATCGCTCGCATAGTCGATCATGCCATGAAGCTTGGAAAGGATTTCGAAAGCGAGCACAGGCTGTTGCTGCCGGACGGGTCAGTGAAATTCGTTCACACCCTCGGGCGTGCGACCGACACTGAAAACCTTGACTTCGTCGGATCGGTTCTGGATGTCACCGATCGTGTCCAGGCGGAGGAAGCGCTGCGCGAGGTTCGAAATGATCTCGCCCACATGGCGAGAGTGACGACGCTCAATGCGATGACGGCCTCGATCGCCCACGAAGTCAACCAGCCGCTGTCTGGGATACTGACAAATGCAAATGCAGGGTTGAGGTTTCTGAATATGGACCCTCCCGACATTGCGGCGGTGACCGAGACGTTGCGCAGAACGATGCGGGACGCGAAGAGGGCGTCAGAGGTCGTTCAGCGACTGCGTTCAATGGCCCAGAGGCAGCCGATAACCGTCCGGCCGGTCGACGTCAACGAAGCGGCCCAGGAGGTCGTCGCAATTCTTGGAGGCGAAATCCTGAAGGCGAGAGCGGTGCTGCAGACGAGCTATTCTGTGGGCCTTCCACCCGTTGACGCAGATCGCGTCCAGCTTCAGCAGGTTATCCTCAATCTTCTCATGAACGGGATAGAAGCGATGGCATCGGTTTCGGATCGACCAAGGACCATCGCTTTGCGGACGTGGCGGGTCGACGATAAAATGGTGCGTTTGGATGTTCAGGACGCTGGAATCGGGCTCGCTCCGGAAGCGGCAATCAAGCTATTCGAACCGTTCTTCACGACGAAGGATTCGGGCTTGGGCATCGGCCTGTCGATCTGCCGGTCAATCATAGAAGGTTTCGACGGTCGACTTTGGGCATCTCCGAACGACGGGCCCGGCACGACGTTCAGCTTCACTCTTCCGAAATCCATCGAGAAATGAGATTATTATTGGCGTCGTCTGGGGCGGCGCTGATGAACATCAAGCAAGCGCTCCGGTTACAATTTTGATGGGGCGACCATGAGCAGGCTTGTGTCATCTAGCTCGAAAAAGGCAGTTTCTTTCACTGGGACTGTGGGGGTCCTGCTCTCCCTTGCCATGTTCATTAACTACCTGGACCGAGGAAACCTCGCGACTGCGGGGCCGGTGTTGAGGGACGAGCTTGGGCTCTCGAACACGGAGTTTGGAGTACTCATTTCGGCGTTCTTCTGGATCTACGTGCCAGGGCAGTTATTCGCGGCCTGGATGGTGGCACGGTTCAACGCCTACCGCACGCTAGTCGTCGGCTTGATCGTCTGGTCTGCGGCGACGCTGCTTACCGGTTTCGCAGGAAGTTTCGCCTCACTTCTGCTACTGCGCGTCATACTTGGGCTTGGCGAAAGCGCCAGTTTTCCCGCGACGTCAAAGCTGCTCGCGCAGAATCTTCCCGTTGACCGCCTTAGTTTCGCCAACGCGGCGGTCAGCGCCGGCATCATCCTCGGACCCGCCGCTGGAACGTTCTTCGGTGGGATGCTTATGGCCCTGTACGGCTGGCGTGTTCTGTTCATAGTTTCAGGAGTCCTATCGCTCCTGTGGCTGATCCCATGGTTGCGCGTGACCGATTCCTTCACGATGGATACGCGCCGGTCCCTGCTAGCGCCTGAGCCTCCCTTTCGCACGTTGCTAACGTGCCGCGAGCTTTGGGCGACATCCGTCGGCCATTTCGCGAACAACTATACGTTCTACACGATCAGCTCCTGGCTGCCGTTATACCTTGTCAAAGCACACGGCTTCACCCTGCCGGAGATGGCTCGGCTAGGCGGCGTAGTCTACGTCGCGACAGCGGTAATCTCGCTGGCCGCCGGATGGGGCGCCGACCAATTGATGATACGCGGTGCAAGTCCGAACCTCGTCCGCAAGACATGCATGGGAGCCGCCTGCGTCATCTCCATGATCTGTATGCTGATGTGCGCCTTCGGAAGCCCCAAAATTGCTGTCGCGGGCCTCTTTTTCTTGCCCGTCGGGCAGGGGCTCGGGGGCTTCAATCTGTATTCGATCGGCCAGACGCTCGCAGGGCCGTCCGCGACCGCAAAATGGATCGGAGTTCAAAACTGCATCGGCAACGTCTCGGGGATTGTCGCTCCGATCATCACCGGCGTCATCGTCGACGCGACGGGCGCGTATCGATCTGCCTTTCTCCTAGCTGCGCTCATGTCCGTGGTCGGATTTCTGTCGTGGACCGTCGGCGTCCGGCGCGTCGAACCTCTTCTTTGGAAGCCTTGACACGACCGCGCCGCGCCCGTGTAGCCGCTCCTGTCACGCCATCGAAATCCCGCAAGACCCGCTGACACGAAGAAGGCCGTCTCCAAAGGGCAAGGAGACTGCCAACGCGGATCTTATGGATCCTCACACTCGACCGGAGGGGGACGTTCGAGCAGTTGCTTCGGGGGTCTCGAAACGACGCTAGACGACGGTGAAAGGCTACCGAAGCTTCCGCTGCGACGACACTGTACTTAGGTGTTGCTCCCTAGTGATTATCGCGAGAATCTGACCCATTTTCATTTCGCGGTGGTCCAATCGGACCTGTAAATGGTGTTTGCAGACAATATGATAGCCCGGATATTGTCGCCAATGCGAAATGAAGAAGTGGGTTAAATCATGCTGCAATTCAGCACCTCAGCGCA
>NZ_BLAJ01000025.1 GCF_009176305.1 Martinezella dioscoreae
ATCAATGGGCCGTGGGGCAATCTTTTCATCTCGGATATCTTCGCAGGTGGATTTTTTGACAATGCGACGGGCAATATTGCCATGTCCGGTTTCGCTGCCATCGGATACAGCCCCGTCGTCAAGTTCGGAGGATCCGGTGGTAGCAGCACTGGGTGGACTTACACGTCCCGCGGCTTTGCCGCGCGGACGCCAAATGGGGGATTCAAGCTCCATGGAGTGGTCACGTTCACAGGCAAAACCACAGGCGCGGCAGCCGGTTCTATCAATATCTCCGGATCCCCTTATGTTTGTGCCACGACCCCTGCCGGCGCGCCGGGCGCCAATACACCAAGCGTTCTGCTCAATGTATCAGGACTGACGAGTGGCATTGTCGCACAGATGCTTTCCGACAGCACCGTTACGCTGACTGAGTTCGAGCCAACTGGTCAAGCCGTGCTCACTGATGCTAATTTTACTGCCAGCTCCCAAATTCAGTTCGACGTTGAGTGCAATAATGCTCAATGACGGCGTGAGTAGCTCATATCACTCAATTGTCTACCATTTGGCTTCGTGCCATCGGACCTGATAGAGGACGAGACCGGCACCCTTGCCGCTCTTCGGGCAAATAGCAACAAAGATACAGGCCCACATGTTCAGGTTCGAACGTGGCTATAAGGTCAGCCGCTTTCGTGATCCCTGATGGCGGTGACCATGAGCCAGCCCAGCAGATAGCAAAGACTCAGGGACAGGAAAACGACCGTAACGTTCTTCAGCGCATAAGGCATCTCTGCCTCGTCAGGCATCTGCGGTGGAACAACGACCTCAAGATAGAGCTGTTGGCGGCGGGCATCGGCTCGGGCTGCTTCGAGCGCATCGAGCGCGGCAACGAGCGCCTTGTTGGAAAACTCCCTCATCAGGACGAGACTTTCGTAATCCGCAATTCTGGGCGCGACGGATTTGTCGGATCCGACCATTTTTGCTCGCTCATTCTCGATCTGCTGCTCCAGTGCCGCGACCTGGCTCGTCAGAAAGGGAATGGAGGTACTGTCCGGCGCAGTCTTGCGCGTCTCTGCAAGGCGTGCCCGCGTATTGGCGAGAGCGGACGTCAGATTGCTGATGAGATCGATCATCGACATGGAGCTGGCATTCGGATCGACCATCAGCTCCTTGTTTCTGAAGTTTGTTATGTTTCGTTGGGCATCAATGACCCGCTGCTGCGCCTGCTGCACCTCGCCATCGGCAAAGCGGACCGCATCGCCGCGGGCGCGATTGTTGAGCCGGTCGAGAAGATCGCCGCCAAGTGCCAGCAATGAGGTATTCATATCCGCGGCATCCTGAGCGTGAAAGGCTGTCGTCCGCAGGACGGTGATGCCTGTGGTGTCGTTGTGAATGACAGACACCCGGCTCGAATAATAATTAAAGAGCTGTTCCTCGCTGTTGTTTTCCCAGAAGCGGGGAAAGCGCGTCAGCCAATCCGCCTGAGGACTGCCGAAAATAGCACGTACGGGAAGCTTTTCGGCAAGTTCCTTCAGCGCCTGGCGGGAGCGGATATATTCCTGCACGGAAAAAGTATCGTCCTGCGAGCGCGTTATCCCGCTGTTCTGCAGCAGAGAGCCGAAGACATTGGAGGATGGCGGCGCGGCCATGCGGACGACGAAAGAGGATTCGGACACATAGATTGGAGCGGCGATGAATGCGTAATAGGCGCTGACCGCCAGGGTAGGGGCAATAACCGCCAGCAGATAAACGCTTAGACGGCCGTAACGCTTGCGACGCTTTCGGGCCTTTGCAGGTCCGGCAATCGAAGTTGCAATCATGCGGTGGAAAGACTGCCGGCGCTGATCTGCATCGACTTTCTTGTTTTGGGTCTCGGGGTTAATCAGAGCCATGATCATGCCCTTTCTGATGATCGTCTGTCGTTGCAGATCCGCGAGCGGACGTCACGGACGCTAATTGTCCGAGCCCGGCGCAATGAAGATTGAGCGGTTGCCCTTCGCCGGTATCGTTGACCGACCGTCCGATGGAGACGGGATAGCGACCAGGAGGGCTTCGGATGCATCAGGTATCGGCAAACGCGCGCGGAGGGTCGCAGTTCATTGACGGGTTGAAGATTCAGGGGCGCGTCCTTGGTGCGCTGATCATGCGCGAAATGCTCATACGCTACGGGCGGGAAAACATCGGCTTCCTGTGGCTTGCGCTGGAACCGATGATCCTGACCACGGGTGTCATGATCATGTGGACGCTGCTCAATCATGAGGCGCACGGATTGACCGTCGCGGCTTTCGTTTTGAGCGGCTACATGCCGCTGACGCTCTGGCGCCACATAACCGGTCACGCAGTTTCTTGTCTGCGTCAAAATCTGCCCTTGATGTACCATCGCCAAATCCGCCTGGCCGACGCCATAATCGCCCGTGCGCTTCTGGAGACTGCCGGCACGACTGCTGCGCTCATCGTCGTCTACACGGTTGCGCGTTTGGCAAACATTATTCCGCCCTATCAGAATCTCGGTCTGCTGTTGGCGGGCTGGCTGTTCATGGCCTGGCTCTCTTTCGGAGTGGCGCTCATCTTTGCCGCCGGTACGGAGCGGTTCGAGTTCATCGAGAAATTCATTCCACCGTTCCAATATCTGACGCTGCCGATCTGCGGCATGTTCTTCATGGTGGCCTGGCTTCCCAGTGGCGCCCAGAAGCTGGCGCTCTATGTCCCTCTCGTTCATTGCTTCGAGCTTTTTCGCGCCGGTGTCTTCGGCGATTCCGTGCAAACTTTCTATGACATCGATTATCTCGCGAAGTGCTGCCTGTTTACGACGGCTACGGGCCTCTTCCTGATCAACGTGGCACGTCATCACATCAAGTTCGAATGACGCCACGACGGTCGCGTTAACGTTGGGCATAGTTCGTCACCTGGTTCTGGAATTCCAAGGAGCGTAGCAGCATTTCGCGCAACTCCTTTCGGCTGGGCAGCGCATAGTGGCTGAGAAAGGTTTCGACAGATTCCGGCTCGCGACCGAGAATCCAGCGAAAGGCTGCGACGACATCATAGGAATCGATGGGATCGCCAAAGTGGCTATGGGCGGGGCTGCTGATTTTTGCGAAGAGATAGGGCAGCGCGCCATGCAGAATATCGAGGCTGAACCGATGAAGGTTCGGGTTGGTCAGCGCCGTTTTCGTGAAGGCGTCTATTAGGCCGGAATAGTTCGTGAGTGCGGAAACCGTATCGCTCGCACGCGGCAATCCGTCGAAGCCGCCATTCGCATGAAAGCGAACAGCGATCTCCTTCCAGACCTCCACGGAATAGTGCATCGGTGCGGGTCCGTAGAGTGCGGTGTCGTCGGAATAGAGATCTGACGGCGGTGCAAATATCCTGCTGTTTTCAATACGCTCCCGGCAAAAGTCGATAAGCATGCGAGAAATCGGATATCGTATCTGCCAGCGGCAAAAGTCGGTCATGTAGGTATTGCGGTCGATAAGCGTGCCGCGATAGTCGGTTGTGGGGGGCATATCGAGCAATATAACCTTTGTATCCGGCAGGTTTGCATTCAGGAACTCGCAGAATCTTTGTGCTGCCTCGATCACGAGCGTCCAGAAGTCGCAACTACCGAAGGGAATCACCTTGAAGATGCTGAAGGCTTCGCGTTGCAAATCGGGTCCCGCTTCCAAAAGTTCGTAGGGAACGGTGAGTAAGGTGCCCTCGTAGTCTAGGAGCGAGGCGCGCGTGGCGCGGCTGAAATCGATCACCAGCGTCATCGGCGCTGATGTCCTCAATCGATCACAAAAGCCTTTGTCGGCTTCGAACTGCAGCTTCTTTTGGATCGGTTCGGGCCACCCCTCGATGGCGGTGATGGACGCCTGCCTGTCGTTCATGAAGCTGGCGATGTTGATGCCGTAGCAGAAGAAGACGATCGTGCTGTCCGCAAATACGTATCGGACAAACTCCTCGCTAGGGCACGAGCCATAATAGGCGATACCACCCATATGATTGCCCCTTTTTGTTCAACAAGATCTTCATTCTCGATCCACGCTCAGGTGCTGAAGCCGCCGGTTGACGTCCTCGGCGCGATCTTCATGAACGGCGAATATGTTCGCTGCGGTGCCGGCCGGGAAGTTCGAGTTGAATTCCTCGGGTGTCGCCATTCGCATCAGCCGATGCTCGGACCTTGTCCAGATGTGGTAGCCGAAATCTGCGAGCTGGCGGTGGATCGCGCCTGGAGCGGTTTTGGAGACAATGGAGAGCATATCATAGTTGATCTCCATCAATAGAGAAGGCTTACATGTGGCGATGGTTCTTTGCGCCCCCTTCAGAAACAAGCCTTCCGCTCCCTGTATGTCGACTTTTATGACATCAGGCCGCAGATTGCCGATAACACGATCCAGTGTTTCGACCTTGGTCTTGCGATCGACCTTGACTTCCGCGCGGGCAGTAATCAGTCGCGTGGCTCCCGCGTTGACTGTTTCCCCCGCGTCATTAAGCGGTAACTCTCCCGGAGCATCCGCGAGAGCGAGCTGGTGAACGCTGACTCGGTCTCCAAGTCCGTTCTCCACGATCGATCGATTGAACAACTCGCAGAGCTTCGGTAGAGGCTCAAAGGCGAGAACCGTTCCTCTAAATGGGGAATGATGGGCTGCGACAGAGAGGGAATAGTACCCCACATTGCCGCCGACATCGATGAATTGCCCGTTATCGGGCACAATGGCTTTCACGAGCTCGATGTCGAACTTCTCATACTCACCGTTCATGATGCCGAAAGAAATGTGATATTGGCGAAGGTCCAGATACAATTTGAAATTGTAGGCGGTTTCAAAAAGGACGACGATCGATCTCGGCACGAAATTGTGAAACAGCAATTCGCTATGACGTTGGTGGAATTCGTTAGAAGTCAGAAAACGTTTGCGATGGGCGTCCAGCGGCAGATCGGTGATTTGCAGGAGATGATTGCCGATGACATTTCGCTCATCGTCGTTGATCGGGCGGCCGAGAATGAATTTGTAGCAATTCTCGATGTCGTAAAAGCTTGTCACGTCGCCGCTCCCGCGTCTTGCTGACGAACTTTGTTATTATGTTGCGCCAGCACCGCCGCCTCTCACTGCAAAATCGCCGAGGTAGGGAATCTCTCGATACGCCGCGAAGCGCGTTGAGCAGCATGGCGTCGTGGCGAAAAATCGGCCTCAATCAACGCCTCCAGATCATCGAAATGCGTATCCCACCCACTTGATGACCCGGGCTTCATTCGGCGTTGCGGAGAGGCTGCAATCATGTCCAGCGCGGCTCTCCAGCTCAGCCCGTCTAGGGGGTCCAGAAAGATGGCGGGCTGCCCGGCGGCAGCTTCGCGATGGGCGCTGATGTTGGAGGCGATGACCGGCGTGCCGAGCGCGATAGCCTCAGCGACCGGCATGCCATACCCCTCCGTGAAGGAAGGCGCGAGAAGGGCGGCCGCGCCAGCGACCAGCCGCGCCAAGGCGGCATCCTCCAGCCCCGGCACTTCCATGACGAGTCCGGGCAGGGCAGGGCATCGCTCCAGCATTGCCAGGATGTGGCTGTTTTCCCATCCCCTCTTGCCGACAATGACCAGCCGTGGCGCCTTCGGCCCGTCACGCTCGGCGAGATATTGCCAGAGGTGCAGCAACAGCATGTGGTTCTTGCGCGGTTCGATCGTTCCGAGCGTCACGAAATATGGCAGCTGTGGGCGCGGCATGTCCGATGATGGCGACAGGAAGCATTGTTCGACACCGGGAGGCAGCACGGCGATAGAGGGCAGTTTTCGATTGCTTTCCTGGGCAAAGGTGCGCAAGGCGCGTGCCGTTACCTGGGAGTTGCAAAGCACCAGCGACGCATGTTTCAGCACCGTCTCCATCCTGCGGCGATGCCGCTCCGGCTCCTCGGGTCTAACGAATTCCGGATGCGATAGCGGAATGAGATCATGGACGTAGAAGACGCCGTTTCTGCCGGCTTCTCGAAGCCAGGAGAAAGCCGATGTCCGCTCCAGCCGGCTGTGTGATACGTGGACGAAAGACGCCCTGTCCGGCAACGCCAGGCCATGAGCGAAATGATTGGCGACGGCATGCGCAATCTTGCGCAGCTTTTGCGTATGAGCCTCGCCTGCTTTTACTTCCGACGCCGACCGCCACCTGATCTTGCCATCGATGGCGGCGAAAATCCGTTCGAGAAGGGCGGACTGTGCGGGCGATATCTCCGTTGCTGCCCAGCGGCTGTTGAGCATGGAGACCAATTTGTCCGCCCGCTCGGACGGAACGGTGACGGCGCTGTTATGACCGGTTTCGACAAACCACGACGGTGGCGGAAACGCACCGAGATCGGTCAAGGCAGTCCGTTTGCGGCGCTCGTTCAACCAATTCGCATAATGAAGCTCATAGCGATCGATGCCGGTGGGCGTCGGGCAATGCGACCGTTCCATCAATCGCGAGATGTCCATAACGACCGGCTTCATCATTTTTTTCTCGCCTCGAGCATGTGGATGACCTGTGCCAGCCAGCGCCGCCGCGACGGATTGGGAGCGATGCCCTGGCGGGAACGATAGAGTTCGGCGACCACGTCTTCCGCCTCGCACGGAAGATTGGTGATGTTCGACCAGTATCGCGGATAGAGGATGAGTGTGCCGGCGACGAGGGCGTCGAGCGTTAAAGCGCGTTTTCGCCGCAACGAAACGACCGAATCCCGTGTGAGGCCCCAGCCGGCATAGAAGGGGAGACCGTGACACCATACCGGCTTTTCTCGCAGCAGGGCCTCGAACCCGATCTGCGATGTTGCGACGTGAACCTCGTCGACAACGCCGAGAAGATTGTCCAGATCGACATTGCCGATGACGAGATCGGCAGCTTCCGCCTCCGCCGGTGGCCATGGAGGCGGATGACGGCCAGCTGCCTTCGCCAGAAGATCGGGGTGTTGCTTGTAGATGATGAATGCCGCAGGTCTTGCGCGCCGGACGGCTTTGAGCAGTTCGATATCGGATGGATGACTTGCCATGCCGAACCGCAGCGAGGCATCGTTCGGCACCTGCCCGGCCACCAGAACGATATCGCGGCCTTCGGCCAGAGCACGATAATCCGGCGCCGGCTGCGGCGGCAGATTGTATTTGGTGATGCCCATCGAGACAATGGCCTGCCGCAAGCGCTTTGCGCGCGCAAGAAGCGCATCGTCGAAATTCGCCCCGTTCAGGATCGTCTCCAGCCGGCTTGGAGCTGAGGCATCGAAATAGATGCCTTGGTCGTCGAAGCAGAGCGAAGATGGGGGCACCAGCGAGCTGCCAAGGCCGGAGGAGCGAATGAAGCCATCTTCAACCCGAATGATCGGCAATCTCTTGCCCTGCTTCCACAAAATGGATTCATCGGGAGGAGTGGCGTTCCCCCAAAGGACGATGGTGTCCGCACTCTGAATCTCCGAGGCGCTCGGATTGGTGGCGAATTGCACCTGCGACCGGGGGCTGCTTAGATAGCGGCGCATGACCGCGCGTTTGTGAAGCGAAAAATTGACGCAAAGGTAACGGCCGGAGAGCGATCGGGCGCGCGTGCGCCATTCCAGCAGCCGTTCGACTGCCTGCTCTGCCGTGATCGGGCTGCGCGAGACGGGATCGACATAACGGGAATATTGAAAGAAAGCAGCAGCAGCAAACTCGTCTATGCTGACATGGCGTCCACGACGCGAGCGCGCCGTCGTTGCGACCGTGCCTACGGCGCGGTCCGCAGTCAGTCCCCAGCCGGCATAGGCGGGCATGCCGAAGGTAACGACGGGTATTTCCCGCAGAAGCGCTTCCAGCCCGAGTTGGCTTGATACGGTCCAGACCTCATCCACCATATCCAGCAGGGAATGCGTCGAGACAGGGCGGTCCACAAGCTGCACGCCTGCCGTTTGAGCGAGGGGTTGAAGAAAGCCTCGGGTCTGGCCTGCGATGACGTCGGGATGGCATTTGACGATGATATCGGCATTTTCCACGGCAAGAGCCGCCGTCCACATTCTTGCGAAAGTCGCGGCATCGGCACCGGCGCTTTCCACAGCGTGATTTCCCATCACCTCGTCTACAAGCAGGATCCGTCTGCGACGGCTCCGGCGAAGCGAAATGCTCTCGTCCCGCAGCTGATTGTCTTGGGATAACCGTTCGCGAATGATCCATCGCCGCAGGTCGCGGGCGCGTTGAATATCCGTGTCGGATGGCGCATTTTGAAGCAGCACCTCCAATCGGGAGGGCTGGCGGGCAGAAGAATGAATACCGAGATCGTCGGCGACGATGGAGACCGGCGATGTGGCGTCCTGACCGGTCGATTGCAGGAAGCCGCCCGCCACCGTCCAGAAGGGCAGACCTTGCACCTGCGCATAGAGGCGCGCCAGGCGGGCAAGCA
This sequence comes from Martinezella dioscoreae, assembly GCF_009176305.1. GTDB lineage: Bacteria > Pseudomonadota > Alphaproteobacteria > Rhizobiales > Rhizobiaceae > Rhizobium > Rhizobium dioscoreae. The sequence continues at coordinate 8,331 of NZ_BLAJ01000025.1, forward strand.
GTCCGTCTCCCCAACTGACGACACCATCGGCGGCACCCATCGTCAATTCGATCGGCTTGAGCGAGGCGGAGAAGGCGGGGCCGATGAGAGGAAACCGTTGACGTGTCGGAAGGAAAGCGAGCAGGCGTGCGTTGATCGGGGGCAACCAGGACGGCTGCTCGTCTGCCTTGGTTGAGGACCGCGCCTCCTGAGGAAAGATCGTCGAATCTATGTGCATATAAGTCCCCCCAAAAGATGTTCGCTAAGAGCGATGGCTCGCGCCTGAACGAGACAGCCCGCGATGTCTGCTCACGGCTGGTTGCATGAGCGGAACCGCTTTGGGGGACATGAAACACAACGGTAACTGGAGGACATCTTCCGGTATCGAAAGTGGGAGGTTGCGCCGCCTACCCAGGAGAAATTTCAAGAGGCTTCGGCAAAACCGGCCGATGAACAGGTCTGGACGGCCATCCGAGGCAAGGTTACTGCCGATATGCTGCAAGATGCCTCCGAACTTTCCCATTCCGAATTCCTTGAACCAGCAATGAGGGTGAAACGGCTAATCGAATGGCAGTTATTGCCGCCACAATTCGGCCTCGCCATACGGATCGCGTCGCCAAAGTATTAATTGCGACAGAAGCCAAATTATTCTTGTTTCCGTATGTAAAAATTTCGAAAGCGCGGAAATATATTTGACTTTCAAAGGATATATGGGAATCTCTTGCAAAGTAAATTGCCATCGACATCGTCGTGCCCCTTGTTCGGAATGACGAGCCAAAACGATGGAAACCGGCTGACTACGGTTGCTTGATCGGAGCTCCGGAAGGGCAGCGGCGGAGTGGTCCTCACCATTCCAAGAGAGATTTGATGGTCCCAAATGAGCCGTATCGAGAATAACAAGGAATTCACTGATTTCGTTAGGCTGGTGAATGCACGCTCATCCGGCGCCGTTATAGGTCAACCGGTTTCCTGGCCGCGTTCTGTCGTGCAATGGGCTCGATCACAATTGCTGCTATTGCTGATCGTCGTCGTTCCCGGCTTACTCGGGGCGATTTATTACGGTTTCATCTGCTCCGATCAGTATGTTTCCGAAACGCAGTTCGTCGTGCGCAGCCCGAACAGGAATGCCGCTGGCCTGCTTAGCGGGTTCCTGCAGAGCACCGGATTCGTTCGCGCGCAGGATGACAGCTACATCGTCACCGAGTTCATCAAGTCTCGCGCCGCTGTCGACGCCTTGGTAAAGAGGGATGGTCTAATGGAAATCCTCTCTCGGCCCGAGGGAGATCTCCTCAGCCGCTACCCGCTGCCTTGGGCGGAAGCCAATAATGAAGAGTTGTATCGGCATTATCTTCGTTTCATCAATGTACACACCGACAGCGGCAGCGGCGTGACGACACTGGATGCACACGCATTTCGTGCCGAAGACGCCTATCGCCTGGCCAATGCCCTGGTTCAGCACGCGGAAGAACTCATCAACCGTCTTAATGATCGAGCGCGCGAAGATGCCATCCGTTACGCGCAGATCGAGGTGAACGACAGCCAGACAAGACTGTCCAACATGCAAAAAAGCCTGACGGAATTCCGCAATCGCGAAGCGCTTGTCGACCCAAGCAAGCAATCGTCTGCCGCCTTGGACATGATTGCCCGTCTTTCGGATGATCTGGCCGACAGCAAGGCGCGTCTTTCTGCGCTGCAAGAACAGGCGCCGCAAAGTCCGCAAGGGGAGGCGCTGAGCGCGCGCGTGGCGGCGATGGAACGGCAGATCAGCGATGAACGGGCACGTATCGTCGGGAGTGACGGCTCGATGGCACCTCGCATCGCGCAATATGAGCAGCTGCTGCTGGAGAGGGAAATGGCAGCGAAGATGCTGACATCGGCGACCGTTTCCCTGGAAAATGCCAGGATCGATGCGCAGCGGCAACAATTGTATCTGGAGCGAATCGCCGATCCGAATTTGCCCGATCATGCGCTCTACCCGAAGCGCCTCGGTTCGTTTCTGATGCTGCTTGCGGTTTGTTTTGCGACCTTCTGGATCGTGCGCTTCTTCATGATCCAGGTACACGAGCACGCGGCTCAGCAATGACCGGTCTCCCTTCCAGTCTCACGCAAATAGCCTCCCCGGGGACGCCGGCGCCGAAGAGCGAAATACCCTGGCATGAAGATGGCATTGTCGGCGTGTTCGATCTCGTCAAGGAATATGAGGTGCATGGCCGGATGCGCCGCGTGGTCGACGGCGTGACATTCAAGATTGGCCGCGGTGAAAAGATCGCTGTCCTTGGACACAATGGGGCTGGCAAGTCAACGCTCGTGCGCATGATCGCAGGGATAGAGGAGCCGACGTCGGGCAAGGTCGTGCGCAACATGTCGATGTCGTGGCCCATTGCCTTGAGCGGTGGCTTCGGCGGTTCGATGACTGGCTACGACTGCATGCGCTTCCTGTCGCGCATCTATGACAAGCCGTTCGATGAAATTCGCGATGTGGTAGAGGATTTCAGTGAGCTTGGCCGCTATCTGCGCATGCCTCTCAGGACCTATTCCTCAGGCATGCGAGCGCGGCTCGCCTTCGGCATGTCGCTTGCCATCGATTTCGATTGCTATCTCATCGACGAGGTATTGGCGGTTGGCGATAAACGCTTCCAACTCCGCTGTTTTGAGGAGCTTTTCGTTAAACGCAAGGATCGCTCGATGATCATTGTGGGACATAATCTCAATGTGATCGGCGAGCTGTGCAAGTCGGCGCTCGTGTTGAAGAATGGCCGCGGCCGCGTTTTCGACGACATCGAAGCGGCATTTCGCATTTACTCCACATTGTAAGCCGGCCGATGGTTGGTTGTGTGGATCGGCAACAGTAGTGCACGCCATGTTTGCAAATTGACACAATATCGAGCGGCGGAATGCACCGCGTTTAAGCGCTTGCCGGGGCCTAGTCGTATATAGATAGCGGCATTCCGGGCGCTGACGCAGGCTCCCAGCTAAACCTCATCATGTATTAGAATAATTGAAATGAATGTAGCGGGCAGATTGTTTTAGCTGCAAGCCAGCGTGGCCGCTTGGCTACTCCATTTTACCAGCCGACCTTGTGCACGCAACAAACTTCCGACAATTCGATCGAGGTAAATTAGTAACTACTTCTGCAACCTGTGCCCGTAGACATGTCGAATATATTTGCCGAGAGCGATTATTTTGTCCGATATCGTCGCTCGGGATTTTCAACCTGTGGCCGCGCTACGAAGAGGTAGGAATCTGTATAACATCGTCACTATCTGTACTGTCGCGCTAAAATTCATCGTGCTAATTTAATTATAAGTAATGCAACTTGCGATGAATGGAATTGCTTCTCGAAGTGGGCGCGAGAGCAAAGGAATGGAGTCGTCAAAACGAACGCTAGAAAAAAGTAGCCTAGATAGAAATCACGTGTTAGCGATGGCTAATATGCAACCTGAGATTTTGAGTAGGATTAGCGGATGGCGATGTTGGAAAGAGTTGTCGAGCAATGCGTTGGCACTTTCGAGGTGTATTCCCGGGATGCAATTATTCGCAACCTTGACATGCTTGAACCAAACTGGAAATGGGCGGTTCCTTCGGAAACCTCAGGCGATTATTCCTTCAAATTCAGCAAGCAACCGCTTCAGTCGGCCTCAATCATAAGCGCCGAGCATTCGGCCGGCCTCGAGGGGACCGCGAAGCAGGACTTGCCGCGCGTCAGCATCGTATTTGTTCTCGCGGGGGAAATAGAGATCAATCACCGGCGAATGCGCAAGTCCTTGCGCATTCCTGCCAATTATGTCGCCAGCATCAGCGATCGGGCGGGCAAGCGGCTGGAGATCAAGCCGCGCAGTTCCTGGCTGCTGTTTCAGATCCCGGAATCCGTAATCCGCCAGCATTTCGAGGAGCTGACCGGCAAGCCCTATGTGCAGGAATTTGCGCTGGCACCGGTGAGCTTCCGTCAAGGCGGCGCGCAAGGGCTCTATCAAACGCTGCGCCAGGCCGAGAAGGATTTGACGACCGCTCGCCAGACCGAACGGATGATGCTCGCCAAGGCTTACAGCGAGCTCCTGCTGGTCAAGCTGTTTGCCAAGCTGCCGCACAATCTGTCCGATGCCTTCAATCGCGGCACGCTTGAAAACGCGCCACGGCAGCTCCTGAGGGCGGAGGCGTTCATGCGCGACAATCTGCACAACGCCATCATGCTGGAGGATCTCGCGAACGCCGCGAGCTGCAGCCCGCGAGCGCTGCAACGCATGTTCAAGACCTACCGTGGCGATACGCCCATGGGAATCCTCTGCAACTACCGGCTGGCTGCGGCGCATGGCGCCATCAAGGGTGGTCAGGCCGAAAGCATCACCGATCTCGCCATGAGCCTGCAATTCTCCAATCCCGGGCGATTCTCCGTGCTCTACAAGCACGCTTATGGCTCCAGTCCTTCGTCGATCCTTCGTTTTACCCGGGAGCGCAGCGACGATGCCGGAACGGCCTAGCCTGCCTCGCGCGAGAATACCTCGCCAAAACTGCCTCCATGCCATTCAGGATCGTCGATGCCGTTGAAGTTCGGATTATTGTGCGTTCTCGCCTGCGTTCTTACGGGCTGTGGACTACCGGAGGCCGGCCCCAAGGCCTCCCGCATATTGGAGGAAGCGGCCGCGCGCGCTATGCCACCATTCGCGGTTGTCGATGTGACGTCGACGGCGATGGTCAAGAGTGTCGCTCGACCGGTAGCCAGCTTCGCGGCATATTTCGGTGAGGGCGCACGAGATCCCGGCCTCAGGATCGCGGTTGGTGATGTCGTTTCCGTCAGCCTTTGGGAAGCGCCTCCCGGCAGCTTGTTCGGAATGGCGTCGAGCGCTTCGGGACAGCAACAGGCGACGGGTAGTTCAGTGACGATCCCGCCGCAAACCATCAACAGCGATGGCACCATCAGTATTCCCTATGTGGGCCGGATCACGGCTGCTGGCCGCACTCCGGCGTCGGTCGAAAAGGCGGTAGTTTCCGGTCTGATGGGCAAGGCGGTGCAGCCACAGGCGTTGGTGACCGTCCAACAAAGCTCGTCGAACACAGTCACGGTTACAGGCGAGGTGGCCGGCGGTGCGCGCGTCGCGCTTTCGCCCGCCGGCAGCCGAGTACTCGATGCTATTGCCGCCGCGGGAGGATTGCGCGCCGGCGTCAACGACAGCGTCGTCTATCTGACGCGAGGCGGGCGAACAATGCATCTGCCCTTTACCGCGATTGTTCAAAATCCGCGCGAAAACGTGAGATTGCGGCCCGAAGACGTCGTCACTGTCGTGCGCGAGCCGACTACTTACACGATTCTTGGCGCATCAGGTCAGAATGGCGAAGTCCCCTTCAGCGTTCAGCATTTGACCATGGCGAATGCCGTTGCGCGTGCGGGAGGCTTGCAGGATACCCGCGCCGACGCGTCGGGCGTCTTCCTCTTCCGCTACGAGCCGCTTGAGGTTGCCCGCCGCATCGTTGCACCGAGCAATCCGTTGCTGCGCCGTGGTGGACCTGTCCCGATCGTCTATCGGTTCAATCTGAAAAACGGATCGACGCTGCTTGCGATGCAGAACTTCGAGGTTCAGCCGCGGGATATAATTTATATCTCCAATGCCTCGTCGATCGATATCCAGAAGTTCATGGGCCTCTTCCAGGGGGTTACCGGAACGGCTCTATCGGCAGCATCGGTCGGGATCTCCGCGTCGGCAGCAAACTGAAGACGACTGAGCAGGGCGGGGACAGGCCGGAGGCGGTTAAGCTCGCCGGATTCGAGGGAGTTTCCTGATGTTGCCCGACCTGCGGAATGCGTTACGGGCATGCAGGAACGAGAGAGGTACAATGAGTTCTTCGGCACTGCTACATCTTCATGAATTGATGGCGTTCGATCGCCATCAGGCCGAAACGGCCATCTTGCAGCGCGTGAACAGCGCCTACCTCGGAAACCACACGGCTTTGGTGCGCGTGCTTGGCCGCTACAAGCTTTATGTAGACACCCGAGACAGAGGTTTCGGATCACATGTTCTTCTGGACGGTTTTTGGGAGATCTGGCTGACATTGTTTTGCGCGCGCAACGTCAAGCGCGGTATGACAGCGATCGATGTCGGTGCGAATTTTGGTTACTACTCCCTTCTGCTTGCCGAGCTCGTCGGCACAAGGGGCGAATTGATCGCCGTCGAGCCCAATCCCCACGCCGCCGATTTCCTGCGTCGCAGCGTCGAGCTCAACGGGCTGCTCGGACGGACGCGGATCGAAACATCAGCGCTTGGTGCAACGATATCGGATGAAGCCTCCTTATATGTACCCCATAACGAGCCGAAGAATGCGCTGATCGTTTCGGAGTTGTTTCAACCTCGCCCACAGGACGGTGTCGTCATCAAGGTCCCCTTGACGACCCTCGACGAGATGAGCGCCTCCTGCTCGCGCGTCGACTTCATCAAGATCGACGCGGAGGGGGCGGAGGAGGTCATACTCGAAGGAATGGCCGAGACCATTGCCCGCCATAAACCGATGCTTGTGGTCGAATTCAATCCTGCCCGCTATGCCGACGCATCCGGTTTTCTCGAACGGCTAGCCGGCATCTACGGGGCAATGCGGCGCCTCGATTTCAGCGGCGAAGCGGTTCCCATCACCAGCGAAGACCTGCTTTCGAAATACGGGGCCGACGATTCGCTACTCGTCCTGTCGCGTGACAAGCCGGCTTGAGAGTGACGAGGGATTTCCAGATGCTGAAGGAGAGATCGGAGTGAGCCAGACGATCCTTTACGACGGTCTCAATCTTTCTCTGCAAAAGGGCACAGGTGTTGCGACCTACACCCGCAGCCTGCTCTCGGCTTCGCGTTCGCTTGGTTATCAGACCGGGGTTGTCTACGGAATTCCGGGGAGGGTTCCGAAAGACCCGGTATTGCGGGAGGTTGTTCTCTTTGATGCATCCGGCGCCCGCCCGCGCGGAGCATTATCCGAAGCTCGGCATTGGCTGCGCCGTCGCATTGCCGCGCCCTTCGGTGTGAGACCGGTTCCGATCCCACTCGGCGGGACGGTTATTCTTAAATCTCTTCAGGCGCAACTCGGCGATGCGGCCCTGGCCTATGCTTCCAGCGACTTGTTCCATCTCGCGCGCCATCATTTCAAGCGCTACGGCAATAATCTCACAATGAAGTTCGAGGCTCGGCCGGATCTTCTCCATTGCACCTATCCGATGCCGATCGCGGTTAGGAAGGCGCTGAATATCTATACGATCCATGACCTGGTGCCCTTGCGGCTGCCCTATCTGACCGAGGACGACAAGCGCTATCACTACAAGATGCTGCGCTCCCTGGTCCGGCGAGCGGATCATATCGTGACGGTATCCGAAACGTCGCGGGCCGATATTATCAAGGTTCTTGGTGCCGATGAGGCGCGCGTCAGCAATACCTATCAGGCCGTTCACGTGCCGGACCGACTTCGCGAGAAACCGGTCGATGTGGTTGCGGATGAAGTCGCCGGCATCTTCCATCTCGATTGGAAGGGCTATTTCCTTTTCTTCGGCGCTTTCGAGCCGAAGAAGAACATTTCACGGCTGATCGAGGCCTATCTCGCCGCAAAAACATCCAAGCCGCTTATCATCGTCGGTGCTCCGGGATGGAAAGGCGAGGAAACGCGGCAGCTCATCGATGATGACCGGTTTCGCTTCTATCTTCGCGCGGAAGACCGCATCTTGCCGCAACGGCAGATCCAGCGCTTCGATTTCGTATCCTATCCCTTGCTGATCAGCCTGATCAGGGGAGCGCGGGCGGTGCTGTTTCCGTCGCTTTATGAAGGTTTCGGCCTGCCGGTGCTGGAATCCATGCAGCTTGGAACGCCGGTCCTGAGCTCCACGGAGGGATCGATCCCCGAAATAGCCGGAGATGCCGCGCTGCTGGTCGATCCTTATGACACGGAGGAGATGCGCAAGGCGATCGTCAGTCTGGATCAGGATGACGGGCTGTGCGCCTCGTTTGCCAAGTCCGGCCCCAGGCAGGCCGCCCGTTTTTCCACGGATCGATATCAACAGAAGGTGAGCGCGCTTTATGACAGCCTCTTCAACGGATAACCGCAGAAAGAGCGGATCATGACCATCCTCTTTGCATTCGGGATGCCGGGCGTCATGTCCTCGTGGGGTGTTGCCGCGGTGCACGCCCTGGCCCGCGAAGCCTTCGGCGATTACGCGATCATCGCAACCGACACGGTGGAGGACCTCAAGCAGCATGTCGTAGCGCGATCCGGCATGCATGCGGTTCTCGTCTCGCAATTTCCGGAAGCCAGGCTTTCGGAGTTAATCCTCAGGGTCAATGTGCCGTTTCTGTTGTTTCTTGAGGATCCGCTCGACGCGGTCTCATATCTGGCTCGAGCGACCGAGCAGCGGGATATCGGCTTGGTCAGGGCCGTCTCGGCCAGCCTTGCCTGCCTCGAGCCCCTGGCGGGGGCTTCCGGAGGGCTGGTCTTGCGTCGCAACGACATCGGTCAAAAGGGCAGCATAGATCTGCTTTTGAAGACGATAGACCGGCATTTCAGTACTGATCTCAAATTTGAGCAAATCGCGAATGCGCTGCTGCATGTCGGAATGGCGCCTGCCGGACAGCCGTCGCATGCCGAGCCGCCGAAACTGGAGGAGGCTGCGGCGGCGGTGATCGCGGGATATCTGATGCCGCAGGAGGCTGTCCCGGAGGTTAGCGAGGCACTGCGCGAGACGGCAAGGAAGGTTCTTCGCCCTCTGGAATTCGACCGCCGGAAAAACTCAAGCGCCACGATTTTCTGGCCGCAAGAGACATTTCTGTCAGGCGACAGCCTGGGGCAGACGCTGGACGATCTTGTCGACCTCACCGGAGGAGCCCGGTGCCTCATCTATGGCCCCTATCTTCACTTGCCGCCAGGCCGCTGGAATGCGAAATTTGCCTTCGATGTCGACGAAGATTGTCAGGGGCAGATCCTCACCCTGGAGGTACATGCTGCCGAATTGCTAGGGAGGCTGCGTGTCTGCCCGGAAGGCACTGGCTCTTTCGAGGCGGCGGTGCCGGTCAATATTGTTGACCCACGTACGCCGATCGAAATTCGGCTGATGATGGACAGCGGTGCCATTGAAGGGCGGCTTTCCGCCTGGAGCGTGGAATGGCTGCGAGCGGCTTGATAGCCGGCTTGCGGATTGGCTTTGACGACCGCGGGTGAGCAACGGCTTTCGACTCGTTGATGCGTCATCGGTAGCGGATTCCGTTTTCCGCGCATTATTTTGTTACCCAATATTTCCAGCGCCGGGAATTTTGTAAACGAACGTTTCTCGGTCAGATTTTTCCGTATTGGCGCCGCAAAACCCTTCTTTTCAGGCAATCCATAGTTTGTATAAGAATTGAGAAACGGAATGAATCCTATGAACGCGAATGCCGCACCCGATGTTCTGATAGTCGATGACGACCACGAAATACGCTCCCTCCTAAGCAGATACCTCGAGGAGCAGGGTTTCCGCGTATCGACAGCAAGCGATCTGCGCGGATGCAACGATGCGCTCAACCGACGTCATCCCGATCTCCTCGTCCTGGATGTCATGCTTCCCGATGGCTCTGGCCTCGATCTTTGCCGCGATCTGCGAAATCGCCGTCCTCGGGTGCCGGTCATTCTCCTGACCGCCCTGAAAGAAGATATAGATCGCATTCTCGGTCTCGAGATCGGCGCCGACGACTACCTCGGCAAGCCGTTCAATCCGCGCGAACTGGCCGCGCGCATCCGTGCGGTCCTGCGCCGCACGAACGAGGATTCCTCATTGGAGCCCGAGCAGAGGCGCTATCAGTTCGCGAACATGATGCTTGATCCGCAGCTTCGTCGGGTCAGCAGAGAGAGCGGCGAGGTGATTTCGTTGACGGGCGCCGAATTCGACCTTCTGAAGGCATTCCTGGAACGTGCTGGCCGGCTCCTGTCGCGTGATCAGCTGCTCGACCTGACGCAGGGACGTGATCGCGATCCGGCCGATCGCTCCATCGACGTCCTGATGAGCCGGTTGCGCCGCAAGCTTGGAGAAACGGTAGAAGAGCCCATCTTCAGGACGATCCGCAATGGAGGCTATCAGCTCGTCGTTCCGGTAACGGCCATCAAAGGCGATTCATGAGGTCGCTCGGCGCGCGCTTAGCGCTACTTTTGATGACCGCCATCGTTCTGGTCGTCATTTCCTCGTCTTTCGTAGCAAGCCTTGTCATGCGCGGACCGCGGCCGGACATGACGATCGAACGGATGGCCCACCAGCTTTCCATTCTTGCCACGTTCGCAGAGAAAGACAGAACCACCGCAGCATCGGCGGGATTGGTCGTTACCTCCGGACCCGCTGAAGGCCAACGCGACGAGGAGCTGTCGCGCTTCCTAATGGAAGCCCTGCTTCGAATATCCGGCATGCGCGAGGCCGTCATAGTACGCCAGTCGACGGGCGAGATGATCGCGTCGCTGAAGCTTTCCGACGGGAACTGGCTGATCATGCCGATGCCGGACCATGGCCCGCCGCCGGGCGGGTGGAAAATCCTTGTGGGATGGCTCGGTCTTATCATCATCGGCAGCGTGCTCGTCTCCATCTTTGCCGCCTCGAAGATCATGAAGCCGCTGCGTCTGCTGGAGGAGGCGGCGGCGGCGATCAATCCCGACGGTACCCTGCCGCATATAGCGGAAAGCGGACCGGGAGAAATCCGCGCGACCGCGCAGGCCCTCAATGGCCTGTCAGCACGGGTGAAGGCCGCCACGGAAAGCCGTATGCGGCTCGTTGCCGCCGCCGGACACGATCTGCGGACGCCGATGACCCGGATGCGCCTGCGGGCCGAGTTCATCCAGGATGATGAAGAGCGGCGTAAGTGGTTTGCTGATCTCGAGGAGCTCGACAGGATCGCCGACAGCGCGATAGGGCTGGTTCGGGAAGAAATTTCCAAGGACAGTCTGGAGCAGGTCAGGCTCGACAAGATCGTTGGCGATATCGTCACCGAGTTGAAAGCGATCGATATGAACGTCACGAGCGGCGAACTGGAGCAGGCAACGATCAGCGCAGGCCCTCTCGCCGTCACCCGAGCCTTGCGGAATCTGCTCATCAATGCGGCAACGCACGGCCAGTCGGCGACGGTGACGGTGACGCATCTTGGCAATAGAGCCGTTGTGCGAATTGTCGATACCGGGCCTGGTATTCCAGAGGATCGGCTCAATCAGGTGTTCGAACCCTTCTTCCGGATCGACATTGCAAGGCAAAGGTCTTTTCCGGGAGCAGGCCTTGGCATGGCCATTGCGCGTGAAATCGTTACCCGATTCGGGGGGGAAATCACGGTCCGTAACCGTCAGCCGCGTGGATTGGAGCAGGTCGTGTCGTTCAAGAGCGCCGGGGCCAAAGTCGCAAGCTAGAGCAATTCCAGGAAAAGTGCGAAGCGGTTTTCCGTCCGGAATTGCGTGAACCAAAGAGATAGAGCGGTTCAGAGATTCCGTGAAGAGCTGAACCGCTC
>NZ_BLAJ01000026.1 GCF_009176305.1 Martinezella dioscoreae
GGGCGATGATCCGGCCTGCCGGACGCGCAGGCTGGGTGCCGACGCTTTGCGAACGGCCTGCGCATTCTCCGAAAACATGTCCAGCTGAGACGTCATGGGCCATCTAACGAAAACGGTCGCACAAATCTAAAGCGTCAAATGCCTCAAGAGAAGCGCCCAGCGCTGCCGGATCGTGGATACCCACTGCTAATCGACGTCACGACGACCCTAATGGGTTCGCCGTGTTGCGGTGTGGACCGCGCCACCGATGACGGTGTCCATATAATCATCCGCGAGTTCCAGCAGGGATTCTGCTATGCACTCGGGCTCCCACCCGTCTTCGAGGAGCTCATCGACTGCTCTGGCGATGTTTTGCCGGAGCTGCTCACGACACTGCCGCTTCGACTGATCCGCGAAGCCGATCACCCATCCTTTTCCTGGCATGCAGCTCCTCCTTCGTGGCGACGGGCGCATTCACCCTCTCGGAGGAGATATAGCAAAAGCCTCCGCCAGCAACCGGGAAAGTCGAATTTCGGAGAAGAATGCTGTCGTGATCACTTTGCGGACGAGCCAATCCGCAAAATTCAAGGATGCGGGTGCGAATGATTGATCTGTCACTGCCATGGATGATGGACTAGGCTGGTCCCGTTGGGAGATGCAGGGTCTTTCGACACTGCATCTCAAAACCATGGAGCATATGGTTGTGACGAATTTTATTGAGAAATGGTCCGCCAGGAAGGCGGACAAACCCAAGGCAGGTGCACGGAACGTCGTCGAGACGTTTCGTCTCCGGGTCGCCGAGCAGAAGAACTATCTGGAAGAGTATGAGCGTGATCCTGCCGGCTTCAGGAAATGGCGGTCCACATGGTTTCAGCGAGTCCCAGGCGGTTTTGGCGTGAGCGTTGGCCGCGACGCGCTCAGCACCGGCAACGGGTTGAGCTACGTTGTCGTCGAAACCGTAGGACAAGTCGCCGAGTTTCTCGATGATCTCGCCCAGCATGCTGAGCATGATCTCGATTTCCAGGAAGCGCTTGAGGAAAATCGCGCCCGCCGCGCCGCGGTTTTGAACGCCGCAAAGGCGCAGTCCAAGACGGCCAAGTCCGCTCCCGCCAAGGTCCCACGGGCGAAGGTCGGTCCAAAGGCAGGCAAGACCAAAGCGGACGAATAAGCCCGACGCTCGTACGTAGCCAAAGCAATGCTCAGCCCGCCTCGCGCGGGCTTTGTCTTTGTGACACTTCATGGGCGACGAGCGCATCTGTTTTCAAGCTTGAGCGCCTCTGCGAACATTGAAAACGGCGTCGTCTTGTACGCTTCGTAAGCCCGGCCCTATTTGCCTGCTTCCACCGATCTTTTTTCGCCACGCGTCGAATGGACAACGAGAGGGAGCAGAATTGGATGATGATTTCCAGACTAAGGACATGTCCGCGCCGGCGCGACGCGAGGCCAAGATGTGCCAGCCAAGATTGGTTTGCTATATTGGGCACGATAAAATGCCGTATGACGACACAAAGTTCAGATGACTCTTATTTTAGCGTTGATTCATGAAGTGAGACATGAAACTGTACTTGGGCGTGAATGCCTCAGATATAAGGAAACGCGCGAGTGGTATTTCGTGATTTGTCACGTGACATTTTAGGCTCGCAAGATCTCAAGATCGTCGGGGACGTATTTGAGCGGGTGAGCTCCGAACCGTGGTTCACCGGGCACGCCGAGAAGCGCGACGAATTCGCTCGATATGTCGTGCGGATGTACCGCAAAGGTGTGGTCATTCGCGGCAAACTGGAAGCACTTTGCCTGACCGCGGCTAAGGAGCGCTTCTCGAACAAGGCTGTCGGCGGGTGCCGTTTCCTTATCGTTGAAGACGAGGAAATCATTGCGGTGGACGCCGCCGATACCCTGGCTCGAATGGGGGCGGAAATTGTCGGCCCGGTTAGCACCGTTAAGGATGCATTCGAGGCCATCGAAGGCGCCGGGGCCAGTCTCGATGCGGCGCTTCTTGACATCAATCTGCGTGGACAGACAATTTTCCCCGTGGCGGCTTTTCTGAAAATGAAGCACATACCGTTTGCGTTTGTTACAGGTTACGATGATCGGTCCTTACCAGCATTTTTCCGTTCGACGCCGATTTTCACCAAGCCTGCCAACTGGGAAGTAATAGCGTCGCGTCTTGCGCAAAGTTAGTTTGGCGTCCCAAGCTCGATCGCGGAGCGCTACTCCGGGACGCTACATCCGCTATGGAGCGATTTCAACTTGAGCCGTTGGGCGTTGGGCATATCCTTGGAGAATTCGGTGTATGCCCATAACATTGCAATTTTCTGTAATTGGTTGGGCTTGACGATTCCGTATCGAAATAATCCGACCAAACCGACGGCGAAACCTTCCCGGCTATATTCGGTGTCATCAAACCAGCTTTGTGTCGTTACAATTTCGAATATTCCTTTTAGCATTGTGAGTTCGCTTTGCGACAACTTTCCCTGCGTAAGACGCTTCAGCCGTTCCATCATTGTTCCCGCTGCGCGTTCGATTCCCAAACTTGTGCACGTGCTGCATAACGATAGCAGGTCGGTCTCGAGCCCTGCCATTTTGACCATGCCCAGTACCACCGCATTTTTTATGATTGCATAAGAGGAACCTGCAGAAGAGGCGAAGGTTCCTTGCGTGATAGTCTGATAGCGCATTGCGCGTAGGCAAAGGGGTGTCCCGGGGTAGCAGCGATCGAAGCCGCGGCAAAAGCCGGAGTTCGGGGCAAGGTTCGGAAAGCGCCAACCGCCCAGACATGCTTATCTGAAAGAGCTTGCTGACGGCAAAGTTGTCCCCGGCGTCGTCGATTTATTCCAGATGGAAGTCAAGGAACTCGGAACGGGGTTCAAGGTGTCAATCAGCACGGAGCCGAACAAGAGAGCTGTTCGAGGACGATCTCGATCAGTTCCGTACTCCAGCCTTTTCATCCCCAGGACCTCCACATACCATGCGGCGGACGCTTCTACGTTGGTGACGTTGATGACGAGATGATCGAGGGCGGATATTTCCCTGGGCCTTGCTTCTGGTTCTTCTTTTTCGGCGCTCCTGAGACCTGTGCTGTTCGCGGCTCCAATGATCATGTCGAGGCCGGACATCCCCGCAAGCATGGAAATGGAAGGGATCGACCGGCCGCTGAAATACCGTCGATCCCACAGCGGTCAATCGATAATGACGTTAGCACCTTCGGCCGTTAAGCGCGCCAACCCGTCTTTCATCTGACGGATCTGTTCCGCCGTATGACCTTGCCAGTTCACGACCTCTCCGATCACCCGCAACGGGTCCCTCGATCGATAGGAGAGAGTTGGGTTTCCCGGAAATTTCTTGTCGGTCACGTTCGGATCATCGAACCAGGCGCCGGTCGGCTCGACGACATAGATGCGTCCTGGTTTTTCACCCGCAGCCAATTCAGCACCCCAAATCGCCGCATCCATTGTGCCTGTGAAGTATACCCATGATAACTGCGTGTCGGCGGCGAAATTGGACGGGTATCCGGCGGCGATCATGTCCCCGGGCCGCAGATCGGCGCGGGTACCGTGAAAAAACGATTGTGAAAAGGTCGTTGCAGCTACCGACATGGCCCTATCTCCTTTTGCGCGTGAACCTTGCTGTCCGTGGCCGCGTCATTTACTCAGCTCGCACGGCCCGGAACTTCCGCACCCTGGCATGTGATCCACACGTCCTGTCAGAGCACCAGCGCCGATGACCATTACGTGAGTGGTCGAGGAAAAGCCAACCGCAGTTCGGACCTTCGCATGCCCGGATCGGGCGGCGATTCCGTCGCGATGTCAGCAAATCCGCGGCCAGCCAGCCGACGCGAGTTGAAATTGCGTCCAGATGGTCCGCGGGCGATTGCAGCCATTCGATCGCCTCACCGACGTTGACCAATCTGCGCTGCGCCTGCGCGCGCCTTGCGACCTGGTCGAGCAGCTCAAGGTCTTTCATGCGAACCGGCTCGTCGCCAGCTTCGGTCAAAAAAATTCGATGGAGGGTCTCTCGCAGCTCCCTGGCACGGAATAACTCCCTCTCCGCTTCAGAAGGCGACTTTGTCGCCAGCGAAAGCAGGGTGCGTTGCTCTTCGTCATCAATGACCTCGAGGCGCCCAGCCCAGGAAACCAGGTCGCTGTAGCTGTTCAAGAACTCCGGACCCCATCGCTCGCCACGGCTATCGACCGTGTTGACGAAGTCGAGTGCGGGGTGGCCGCCGAGCAGGCTGATCTCGCCAATGTTTTTCTGTCTTGTCATCATAGGGAATATCGGATCGCGGAACGATTTGGGCAAGAGCTAGTTGTAACGGTCTATGGCATATTTATCCGTTACATGAATTGGAAACCCCATGGCCTATCGTTTGAACAGGAATCAGCTCCGCTTTCTGACGCTATGCGTCATCTGGGGCAGCACGTGGATCGCGAGCAAGGCCGGCATCGAAGCCGTTCCACCGTTGCTTTTTGCGGCAATGCGCTTCACCGCGGCGGGGTTGTTGCTGCTTGTTTATGGCTGGATCAAGGGCGAGGCTGCAGGCTTGAAGATCGAAGATGGCATACGCTTCATCGCCGTCAGCATATTGATGATCACTCTGTGCTACGGGCCGCTGTTCTGGGGCATGCAGTATATCGACACCGGCACGGCCGCGGTTCTGGAGATGTCGCTGACACCCATCGCTCTTTTGTGTTTCGCCTTGTTGTTACGGGAGGAAAGGCTCGACGTCAGGCGGATCCTGGCAATCGCGCTCGGCGTATCAGGATTGGTGGTTCTGTTCTGGCCGTCGGCGGCAGGCGGAAGCGGATCGAAATCGGAAGCATTCGATGGTGCGAGCCTATGGGGCGGGTTGGCGGTCTCGTCGGCGGCGTTTACCTATGGCTACGGCTCGGTGCTGGCGCGACCGTTGCTGCGATCCTATCCAGCGGTTTTCGTTGCCGGTATCACGACGCTGGTCGGTGGCATCGCGCTGATGGTCGCTGCACTGATATTCGAGCCGGGTGCTGTGGCCGCTGTTTCAGGAAACTGGGGCACGAGCGCCTGGACGGCTTGGTTCTTCCTTGTGATCTTTGGTTCGCTGGTCGGGTATACGACGTACATGCGGCTGTTGCGGGATATCGGCGCCTCCCGTGCGGGCAGCTATGCCTTCGTATCTCCCGTGATTGCCGTTGTGCTCGGCGCGCTGTTCTTTTCTGAACAGGTTACCGTTTCCGATGTCATTGGCATCATCGTCATGCTGACCGGCGCCTATCTCGCCATGGTCGAGGCGCCGACCGCCAGACGTTCGCCGGTCGAAAGCTGACGTTGGGGCACAACAGAAAGGCCGAACAATGGAATACCTAGAGGCGACGCCAGAGCATGATGATATCCTTATCACGCATTACCTGGCAATCTGGAACAGTTACGGCACTCCGCCGGATCACATCTGTTTCGATGCCCGGTTGAAGGTCCATCGTTTCATCGAAGAGGGTAGGCAGAGCCGCGAGCTTGCTACATTCATCGCGTTGGACGGCGCGACCGCTGCTGGGTCCGTCTCGTGCCAAGTTCATCTCTCCCCCTATCCGGACGTCCTTCGGCAAGATGTGCACAAGCGCGGCTATATATGGAGCGTCTTCGTAGAGCCTGCGTACCGCCGCCAGGGTATTTCGCGCCTGCTGACACAGCTTGCCGTCGAACATCTCAGGTCGGTCGGCTGTACTGCTGTCGTGCTGCATGCTTCGGAAGCCGGCCAGCCGGTTTATGCGTCTCTTGGTTTCAAGCCTGCCACGGAAATGCGTCTCACGTTCGGCGAAACAAGTTCCGAAGCTTGATGTAATTGCCAGCAAGATTGATCAGCGCGCGAAGCGATCAGCCCAGTCATTTAAGACAAGAACATCTGAACTGGGGATTAAGACAGGTCGCCAGCATGTTTTGACCGTACCTTTCCGATGCGGCAAACAGTGAGCTGAGCGAAATGCTTAGCCGTCCGACCGTGCGAAATTAGTGGTTCGACACAGGTTCAGGAATGGAGACGCTGCTGTTGGGGCACAAGAGTGGCAGAAGTGGATGTCGACTTGTGAGGGGCAGCCTCTATGTCCGAAATAGTGAAAATGGAGGGAGAGCTGACATGCATATCGATGGCGCATGCCAATGCGAAAAAATCACTTATGAAGCCGAGGTCGACCCGCAAGACGTGTCGATCTGCCATTGTACCGACTGCCAGAGATTGACGGGAACCGCTTACCGAGTGACGGTCAGCACACAACGCGATCACTTCCAGATTACGTCCGGCGCGCCCAGACTTTACGTCAAGACCGCCGACAACGGTCGCCGCCGGCAGCAATTCTTCTGTGCTGATTGTGGATCGCCCATCTATACGACCGGAGAGGATGAAGATGCCGAGCGAGTTGGGATTAGACTGGGAACGGTGAACCAGCGCCAGGAGCTGAAGCCCCGCTCGCAGCTCTGGTGCTCGTCCGCGTTGGGATGGGCTCAGGATCTGACAGGACTTCCGGGTCGAGCGGGGGATTGAGCGTCTCTGTCAATATGAACCGAGCGCTTCTCACCTTGCCTTAGAGAGAAAAGCGACGAGGTTGGTGCGTCAACGGGTGCCCAGCGGCTTCCTGATGCTGCGCTCATTTGAGGGATCTCCCGCACCATACGAGTATGGAACTTCTTGAATCGGCGTCCGTTTTCCGGTGGCCGAAACCATAAGGAGCACGAACAATGGCAACCACGTCGCGAGGCAGAGCACAGGATCGAGCCAAGGTCGCAGCCGGGCAGGATCATGAAGTCCGTTACGAGGCGAAGAAGGAAGGCGTGTCAAAGGACACGGTGAAGAAGGCCGTGAAGAGCGCCGGGAATTCCCGAAGGTCGAGGCGGGAATCGGCCGAGACTAGGCCGTGAAGCTCGCGACCTACAATGTCAACGGCGTCAACGGCCGGCTCGAGGTTCTTCTCCGATGGCTTGAAGAGGCCGAGCCGGACGTCGTCTGTCTGCAGGAGTTGAAGGCGCCGCAGGAGAAGTTTCCGATCAAAGCCATCGAGGCCGCCGGCTATGGTGCCGTCTGGCAGGGACAGAAGTCATGGAACGGCGTCGCGATCCTTGCCAAGGGCCAGGAACCTCACCTCACCAGAAAAGGTCTGCCCGGCGATCCGGAAGACGCGCACAGCCGCTACATCGAGGCCATCGTTGACGGGATCGTCATCGGCGGGCTCTATCTCCCGAACGGCAATCCGTATCCTGGGCCGAAATTCGACTACAAGCTCCGCTGGTTCAAGAGACTGGAGGACTATGCGGCCGAGCTGCTCGAACTGGAAGTTCCGGTCGTGCTCGCCGGCGACTATAACGTCATGCCGACGGAGATCGACGTCTACAAGCCGGAACGCTGGACGGACGACGCATTGTTTCGCGTGGAAGTCCGGGAGGCCTACAAGAACCTTGTCGACCAAGGTTGGACGGATGCTCTGCGCCACCTGCATCCGGGCGAACACATCTACACCTTCTGGGATTATTTTCGTAACGCCTATGCCCGCGACGCCGGGCTACGGATCGATCATTTCCTGCTGAGTTCCGAGGCGGCGGCAAGATTGACGAAGGCGGAGGTCGACAAGCATGTCCGCGGCTGGGAGCACACGAGCGACCACGCCCCCGTCTGGATCGAACTGAAGGATGAACCGCTGAGGAAGCGGAAGGCGAAGTGAACGAAGCGCAAGTTAAGGACCGGCGGGTCACAGCGGAATGTCTTGCTCCACCCGGCTCGCCAGACTTCGAAACGATCGATGATCCTTAGGGCTTACGCGCCAGAATGATCAGCGCATCGTTCGGAAGGTGGTCGAGTGAGTTGCTTTGCTTCGCCCCATGACGCTCGCATCCAGATGTCAGTTTCTTCCTTCGTCTGCAGCAGGACAGGCATGGCCTTATCATAAATTTGGCTTCACGAGTCACTGGGATCCGTGGTCGCCCGCAGCGATAGCCGATGAAAATCAAAGGCGTAGATATCATGTATGCGACAGAGAAAGTCGGGTCGTCGGTT
The DNA here is from genome assembly GCF_009176305.1 of Martinezella dioscoreae. Classification (GTDB taxonomy): domain Bacteria; phylum Pseudomonadota; class Alphaproteobacteria; order Rhizobiales; family Rhizobiaceae; genus Rhizobium; species Rhizobium dioscoreae. Next base: position 7,991 of record NZ_BLAJ01000026.1, read on the forward strand.
CCGATCCCTTGAAGAGCTGGTGCTATCGGACGTCAGTTGACCGCAGACCGTCATGTCGCGCAGCGCGACCATCGGCCGGAAGACATTATGCAGGCCAACTGTTCGAGCGGGCGGGGAGCTGTCTCCCATTGACCCCGGAGGGACATTGCTGGGAAGAACGAAATCGGATCAACACAATGCGAGTTCCGCATCATCCCAATCGAGGCCGCGCCCATGACGCTCGCTGTCGCCGCTTTTAGGCTTTCCCGTTCGTTATCGCGCCAGATTTGGAAAAGGCATCCGCCTGAATGTCGTAGATCGCACTCAAACTAGGAAATGCTCCACCAGATAGTCCACAAACACCTTGACGTTGAGAGCGAGACTTCTGCGCGCACGAAACAAGGCATGAATGTCGGCCTTGTCGCGGTGGTGATAGGGAAAGAGCCGAATGAGGTGACCATTGTCGACATCATGAGCCGCAAGGAAACTCGGTAACCAACCGATGCCCGCTCCGCCTAAAAGTGCGATACGTAGCGCGGCGGGGTCGTTCACCGACAGCCGAGGCGCCACGTCGACCTCGACGGCGCCACCCGGTCCGTCGACCTTCCAGCTTTTAGGTCCAGGTAATCCGCCCTTGTCGACTATGTCATGGCGCGCGAGGTCGGTGAGATTTTCGGGGTGCCCCATCCGTGCCAGATAGGCGGGGCTGGCGAACAGGCCGAATACGGCATGGCCGAGCTTGCGGGCCGTAAGGCTCGAATCCTCTAGGCAGTAGTGACGATTTAACTATCGCAGCCAATGATTATGGCAGCGATGATGACGAAGCCTCTGAAATTGGCGAGCAACTTGTCGTATCGGGTGGCAACACGGCGGAACTGCTTGAGCTTTGCAAAGAAGCGTTCGATGAGGTTGCGCTCTTTATAAAGCCGCCAGTCGCAGCGGTGCGGGCGGCGGCGCTCCGGCCGCGGCGGAATGACGGGGGTGGCACCAGCGTCCAGAATGGTGTCGTGGAAGTGTTCGGCATCATAGGCTCTGTCTGCGATGACGTGGCCGGGGTTGAGGGCATGGAGCAATTGCTTGCCATAAATCACATCGCCACGGTGTCCCGGTGCAAGGACGAAGCGCACCGGTAGCCCCAAAGCATCGACGACGGCGTGGATCTTGGTGCCTAGCCCGCCGCGTGAGCGGCCAAGGCCCTGGGCGTCCGCTCCCCCCTTTTTCGCCGGGCGCCAGCGGCTTGAGGCTGGGCACGTGTGGAGGTGGAATCGATCGAGACCCAGTCAAGGTCCGCTTCTCGCGCTAACGCCTCGAACAAACTTTCGAGGACACCCATCTCGATCCAGCGGTAATAGCGCCGCTTGACGGTCTGGTAGTCGCCATAGCGTTCGGGCAAATCACGCCAACGTCCACCAGAGCGAGCCATCCAGACTAGCGCCTCGACGAACCGTCTGTTGTTGGAGCGTGGACCCCGGCGCCCCTTGCGCCCGCCTGGCACAAACGGCTCGATCCGAGACCACTGTTCCGCACTGAGCCTATCGATATCCATGACCGACCTCCAAAAGTCAGCCTTGAATCTGATTTGCTCCTAATTGGGAATCCCAAACCCTTAATTCGTCACCACAGCCTAGCCGAGTTCGGCCAAGGCTGCCCCTAACGCAGATACCGGCATTGCTTCCACGTCTTGCTTCATGGGGAAGATCTCCTGTCCGGGGTAGACGACGATCCGTCGCAGCGGATTCAAATCCTCGCACGCAAGATAGAAGCCCTTTTCGAGTCTAGGCGACAGACTACGCTTGATTTCGATGGCCCACGGACGATTGCCCGGTGGCGTGAGGAGCAGATCGATTTCGGCGCCGGCGGATGTCCGATAGAAACTACTCTGTGTTCCGGCCGGTGCTGCAGCAATCAGCGTCTCGATAACGAAACCTTCCCAACTTGCACCGGCGACCGGATGGCCGAGCAGATCCTCCTGAGTGGTCAGCCCCAAGAGAGTGTGGGTGATGCCACTGTCGCGAACATAAACCCGAGGCGATTTTACGAGACGCTTTCCAACATTTGCATGCCAAGGCTCCAGACGTCGTACGAGCAGCAGATCAACCAGCAGGTCGAGATAGGAGGCAACGGTCTTGCCATCGACGCCAAGCGCACGTGCAAACTCTGCGGCGTTCAGAAGTCCGGACTGATGATGCGCGAGCATGGTCCAGAAGCGCCGCAATGTCTCCGCAGGAATACGAGGACCGAGGAAAGGAATATCTCGCTCCAGATACGTACGAATAAAGTCCTGCCGCCATCGCTGGCTTGCGCGATCGGTTTGAGCGAGTAGACTGTCTGGGAAACCCCCTCGTAGCCATAGCGTATTTAGTTCGTCAGCTGGTACTTCGATGCCGTTAACGGGGCCCATTTCAAGATAGGCTATACGGCCAGCGAGCGTCTCACCCGACTGTTTCAATAAGTCAATGGATGCTGACCCAAGCAGCAGGAACTGCGCCGCTTTTCTACCACTTCGACGGCCGCGGTCGATAAGTCCGCGCAAATTCTGGAAAAGATTAGGAAGCCGGTGAACCTCGTCCAATATGACGAGCTTGTCACTATGTTGGCTGAGATATAGTTCCGGTTCGGCGAGCTTGGCACGATCAGCATCCGATTCCAGGTCGAGATAGATCGAAGGCCGATGGTCGGCTATGGAGAGTGCCAACGTCGTTTTTCCGACCTGACGCGGCCCGATGAGCGCGACAGCTGGGCGCGTATCGAGGAGTTCGTTCAGTTCGGATGATATTCGACGGTTAATCATCCTTGCATTTATGGAATGAAACTCCCGAATTGCAAGGAGAAAATAGCGCGCGTCTCTCGAGAATCCGGACGTAGCGCTACAAAAACAAACGCGCCGCCCGTCCGTTCTTTCGCTCCGCGTTGTTATAATAGCTCGCCGCCTGCGCCACGGCTTGTGCAGGGATTGCTGCATGCCTCCTTCAAAGGGATGCCGCGATTGGCCGCCCTGGTCAGATATCCGGATCGCAGTCCATGCGCCAAAGAGCTCCGGATCCAAACCGGCCTGGCTGCACCGCGTCTTCAGGATCAGATTGACCGACTGCGGCGTCAGCGCCGGCCGATCGATATTGCCCCATTGGTCGATGCGGCGGAACACCGGTCCGGTATCGATTCTGGCTTCCTCGATCCACCGCTTCAGCGCTTCGATCGGCCGGCCGATCAAAACGACGACGTGCGTGCGGTCGTCCGCCGTTGTCGTCTTGGTGCGGCCGAGAAACCGCGATCGCACGTCGTTGCAGTTCGCCGGTGGAGGCCGCAGGCCCGCGGGTCGGACATTCTATCGAGGCAAAGTCGATACATGCCTTTGGAAAATTTGAGGAGTGAAACACTTTGTAACCACAGGGTCGTCGGTTCGACTCCCATCAAGAGCGTTAGTTAGGGTGTAATTCAGAATTATAAAATGACCCTGCCAATGTCAGGAATTACAAAGATTTATCGTGAGAATCGGCGTCGAACTGTCTGGTGTGAACCTCTGTCGATAGAAGTGCCTGACGCGGGTTTCGCGCTCCGCCTCGGACCGATTTAGGTTTGCTGCGATAATACTTGCGGTGCTCCTGGCCTGATCGAACTCGCGCTGAATGGAGACCTTCTTCACATTTAAAGAGCGTACACGATTCAGATCAGCGGCTGCGCGTTGATTTTCTGCCTGCGGATGAGTTACCCTGGCCTCTGCGTATAGTCGTAGACGCTGAACCGGGTAAAGCTTAGGGTTGCGAATTTACACATATTTAATAGTTAACCTCCAGAACCTGATGTCTGTACTGGTTGGAGATTGAGATTGCCATTTTCCCGCGCCCTTGCTCTCAGCAATCCTTTAGATGAGGCTCCCGATCTAAGATCGCTGCCCACCCGTCGCCGGGTTGTTTCGCATCCATTTATTGAGAAGCTGCGCGGAGCCGTCTCGTTTGATTTCTTCGCAGTGTCAGGCCTTGACCTCGATGGCTACCGATTCGGGAGCGGACACTCGATCGACACGGATGTCCCGCCAGCCTTTCTCGACGCCTATTATGGCGATGACCTCCTGAAATCCGATCCGTTCGTGATGGCATCGATGTCGGCTGCAAAGGTTATTGTTGAGGAGGAAGTCTATGCCAAAACACCTCCTCCTCAAAGGCTCCAATACCTTGCCAGGACCTTCGGTGTGCCCAATCGTACGCTCTTCCCGATCCGACGCGGCAACGTGGTGTTCGGCGCCGTCACGTTCTCTCGTACGTCGCCTTTCTCGGGGGCCGAAATCCAGTTTCTGAGCGAAATCGCCGAGATCACCCACCGTGTGCTGACCCGACCTATCATGGACAAGTTCTCGGCACAGGCCCTGAAACTGATCGAGGGCGAGATCAGGTGCCTAAGATTTGCAAGCCTCGGCAAGACGACGGACGAGATCGCCGCAGCGAGCGGTTATACACCTGATACCGTCAATAGCTACATGAAGGCCGCGATCCGGAAGCTCGGTGCGGACAATCGCGTTCACGCGATCGCTGAGGCGATCCGACGCGGGCTAATTTCCTAGCTTACGATTCGACGGAAGTGGTGTGATCGCGTTCGCTGCCTCAGCGAGGCGGCCTTCGAACGCGCTTTGCAACCTTGAGGGGGTTGGACTTGAGCAGAATGTACACCTGTTGAGCGAATGCTCATGCGCGCCCACCGAAATTAAGCTTTCGTTGGGTGTTTGACCCTAAAAATAGGGGGGCCGGGAGGAAGGGTTGTCACCATATCGATCAGCCGGCTGACCTGTAACCGAAAGCCGCGGCCTCTAAGTCCAACAGAACCTAATCGGCGGACATGAGCCCTCGGCAGACATGGAGCGCATCTTGGGTATTATGTCTTTGGGTTTCTCGTCCGATGCCAGGGCCGTGCTCGCCGCAATGAGCAAGTCGCAAGCGATCATCGAGTTCGATCTCACGGGAAAAATCCTGTCCGCCAATGCGAACTTTTGCGCGGCGCTCGGTTATGAGCTGAGCGAAATCGTGGGCCAGCATCATCGGATGTTTGTCGATCCAGCCGAGGCCTCGAGCGCCGAATACCGCCAGTTCTGGAGCGATCTGGCTGCTGGCAAGTTTGACCAGCGTCAATACAAGCGCATCGGCAAGGGCGGCAAGGAAATCTGGATCGAGGGCTCCTACAACCCGGTCTTCAAGGGCGGTAAGCCCTACAAGGTCGTCAAGTTTGCAACTGACATTACGACCCAAAAACTGAAGAGTGCCGAGGATGCCGGAAAACTGGATGCGCTGTCGCGGGCTCAGGCCGTAATTGAGTTCACACCTGCGGGCGAAATTCTGACGGCCAACGAGAACTTTCTCAGCACTCTCGGATACCAGCTGTCGGAAATCAAGGGAAAGCACCACTCGATCTTCTGCGAATCCGCCTACACCAACAGCGACGAATATCGCAAATTCTGGACCCGGTTGGCGGGAGGAGAGTTTGTTGCCGATGAGTTCATGCGCCTAGGCAAGGGCGGAAAGAAGGTCTACATCCAAGCCTCGTACAACCCAATCTTTGACATGAACGGCAAGGTCTTCAAGGTCGTCAAGTTCGCGACTGATGTCACGAAACGCGTCGAAAACGTCGACCAGCTCGCATCCGCTCTACAAGCACTTGCAGACGGCGATCTTACCCAGCAGCTCAGCACGCCCTTCTTGCCGACGCTGGAGAAGCTCCGGTTGGATTTCAACAGCGCTGCCTCCAAACTCCGCTCGGCCATGGAAACGGTATCACAGAATGCCGCGGCCATTGCCGCCGCCTCGCAGGAAATCCGAACCGCCTCAGATGATCTCTCCCGCCGCACCGAGCAGCAGGCTGCTTCCGTCGAGGAGACGGCCGCCGCTCTCGAGGAGATCACTACTACCGTATCTGGCTCGAGCAACCGGGCTCAGGAAGCTGGCCAACTCGTGCGCAGGACGAAGGAGAATGCCGAGCGCTCCGGCCTCGTGGTTCGACAGGCGGTTGAGGCGATGGGTAAGATCGAAGCCTCAGCATCGGAGATCGCCAATATCATTGGTGTGATCGACGAGATCGCGTTCCAGACAAATCTGCTGGCCTTGAATGCGGGCGTTGAAGCCGCTCGCGCCGGCGACGCCGGCAAGGGCTTTGCGGTTGTCGCACAAGAGGTTCGTGAGCTTGCTCAACGCTCTGCCAAGGCCGCGAAGGAGATCAAGGATCTGATCGGGACGTCCAACGGTCATGTCAAGAACGGTGTTGCTCTCGTCGGCGAAACCGGCAAGGCTTTGGAGGAAATCGTCGGGCAGGTTGTCCATGTCGACAGCAACGTCGGGGCGATCGTAGACGCCTCCCGCGAGCAAGCGACAGGTCTGAAAGAAATCAATACGGCTGTCAACACGATGGACCAGGGCACACAACAGAACGCTGCTATGGTCGAGGAGACATCTGCAGCCGCCCACGGTCTCGCCAAGGAGGCTGACGCCCTGTTCCAACTTCTGTCTCAATTCAATATCGGCGGGGTGCAATCCCAGCGTTCGACCCCGAGGGCTGCATCTGCCACATCTCGACCGGCTGGCAATCCGGTGCGTCAGATGACAGCCAAGGTCGCGCATGCGTTCCAGGGAAACGCCGCCATTAAGGGCGGCGACAGCTGGGAGGAATTCTGATGACGGGCTTGAGCACCAATCTGAACGGTCAAACGACGCTGGACATCATTGCATTCCAGCTCGGCGAGCAGACATTCTGCATTGAGACGACGTCCGTTCGCGAAATCCGCGGATGGGCAGCCTCGACGCCACTGCCACACACGTCCGATGAAGTTCTCGGTGTGATCAATTTACGCGGAACAGTCATCCCGACGATCGATCTGGCCCGCAAACTCGGGATGCGCTCAGGCGAAACGACCGAGCGCAGTGCGATCGTGGTGGTGGAGGTGCACGGAAAGCCGATGGGACTTGTTGTGGACAGGGTGACCGACATGCTCTCCGTCACCGCGGATCAACTTCAGCCGCCGCCGGACATCATCGGCTCCGTCGATCGATCCTGTTGCGAAGGGATCATCACGCACCCATCGGGAATGATTTGCTTCCTTCATTTGACGAACATGTTCGCACCGGGGGATGAGAATATAGCAGCATAGATCGTTCGCAGCGGCGGCGTTCACGCCTGTCTCCTGCTCCCTTAACACCGCAATCATTTGTTCGTCCTTCAAGGACGAACCTTATCGTATGACTGGCTGAAGGGAGTATATTGGACCATGTCTGGCTCCGATGGGGAACCGATGAGTGAACGCCGAAAATTTGCCAGAACGCGTGCTCTTAAAGGAGCTCGGATTTTCTACGGCAATGGCTCGCTGACCCGAGATTGCGCCGTGAGGAACCTTTCCACAAACGGGGCGAAATTAGTTATGCCAAGTACTGCAGGTATCCCGGACAGTTTCGAGCTTGCGTTCGAAGATGACACCCGGAAAAACTGCGCTGTTCGCTGGCGAAAACTGACGGATATCGGAATCGAGTTTGTCGGCGAAGCCTGATCGGCAGCTATTCATTGACAGATTTGACCACATTAGCGCCGACGACAGATACAGGCGATGTCACGTTGTTCGACTGGAGCCATGCGAAGGGATTGCGATTGAAATCAAGCTGCCGCGCCGGTCGCAGCCCTCAATGTCCAGTGGGTTGCGAAGCGCCCTTGGGCGGTGTGACGTTCTTCATCAGGGGAACGAGAGCGGTTGCAATGACGAAAGCGATCATGATGACCTCGAAGGCATCCGCATATGCCATGGTCGAGGCTTCGCGATAAGCGAGCTTAAAGAGCTGCTTCAATGCGGCGATATGGCCGTCGTCGAGGCTGCCCGGCATCTCGCCATAGCGGCTGGCAACGCCCCCGACCAGACGTTCCATGGCGCCATTAGCAGGGGTCAGATTGGAGGCGATCGCGGTGAAATGCATGTTGGTGCGATCGTTGATGATCGCTGCGCAGACGGCGATGCCGACGGCGCCGCCGAGATTGCGCATCATGTTGAAGAGCCCGCTTGCATATTTGAGCCGCTCCGGTGGTAGGCTCCCGAGCCCGAGAGTGACGGCAGGGGCAACCGCGAAGACTTGCGGAAAGCCACGAAAGACCTGAGGCCAGAAGAGCTCGTCGCCGCCCCAGTCATGGGTGATATAGCTGAAGCCCCACATCGCAGCGCCAAAGGATGCCAGGCCAAACATCATCAACCAGCGCGTATCGAAACGCTTGGCAAGGAATATATAGACTGGGACACCGAGTGTCGAAGCCGCACCGGTCGAGAAGACGGCAACGCCGGTCTGCCAAGCATCGAAGCCGCGGACATAGCCGAGAAATAGGGGAGTCAAATAAATCGTCGAGAAGATGCCGATGCCTGTGACGAAGGACAGCAAACAGCCGATTGCAAAGTTGCGATTGCCGAAGGCTCTGAGGTCCACGACAGGCCGCGAAAAGGTCAGACTGCGGATGAAGAAAAGGACGCCGGCGACGGCCGCGATTGAGGTTGTGTTACGGATCGTGCTGTCATCAAACCAGTTGGCGCGTGTACCTTCTTCGAGCACATATTCGAGCGTGCCGAGCGAGATCGCCATCAGGATGATGCCAGGATAATCGGCGTCCCTCAGGAGCTTCAGATCAGGCTCATCGATCTTAACCAGGAGCGGCACCAATATCGTAATGATAAGGCCGGGGACGATATTGACATAAAAGAGCCAATGCCAATTCCACGTATCAGTGATCCAGCCGCCGATTACAGGTCCGAGCGTCGGTGCGACCGAGGCGATCGTTCCGATGACGGCGGCGGAATAGACGCGCCGCGGTCCCTGGAAATAATGGAACGACGAGGTGAATACCGTCGGTATCATCGAGGCACCGAGCAGGCCCTGTAGCGCCCGAAACATGATCATGCTCTCGATGTTCCAGGCGATCCCGCACAGCATGCTGCTGAGCGTGAAACCGGCTGCCGATATGGTGAACAGCCAGCGCGTGGAGAAGACACGGGTCAGCCAGCCGGAGAGCGGGATGACGCAGATTTCGGCGATCAAATAGGCGGTCTGCACCCAGCTGATCTCGTCCTGGGATGCTGAGAGGCCGCCGCCGATATCCTGTAGCGACGAGGCGACGATCTGGATGTCGAGAAGCGCGATGAACATGCCGAAGCACATCACCACGAAGGGCAGGAGGCTCCGGACCCAGCTGGTTTCAGACTGAGCGGACGTCGATGCGGTGGCTGTTGTCACGACCGGCTCCAATCAGGGGTGCGTATCGACCGTAACAGTCGTCGAAAGGCCCGGACGCAACGTCCGAGCCTGCGAAGCGTCGTCATTCAAGGCGATGCGAACAGGCACGCGCTGGACGATCTTTGTAAAGTTGCCGGTCGCGTTTTCCGGTGGGATGACGCTGAAGGTCGCCCCCGTCGCCGGCGCAATGCTGCTGACGCGGCCCTGTAGTGCATGCCCGGGATAGATATCGGTGACGACATCAACCGTCTGGCCGACCTTGATCACGCCCAGCTGGTCTTCCTTGAAGTTCGCATCAACCCATAGTCCCTTGGCCGGGATCACGCTGAGTAGATAGCTGCCATCAGAGACAAAGGCGCCAACCTGCGCGGCGCGGTTTCCGACATAGCCGTCGATCGGCGAGCGGATTTCCGTGTAGCCGAGATTGAGACGCGCCGTTTCTGCATCCAGCCGCGCACCCTCCAGCGCAGATTCGGCTTGCTCGATCTGGGTGCCCAAAACGTCGATCTGCTGACGAGCAGCCGCCAGACCTGCGCCGGACGCGTCCACTGCGGCCTTTGCCTGAGCATCCGCCATCAATGCCTTCTGGGCGTTCTGTTCCGTGCCGGTACTCTGATTTGCGAGATTGCGGTAACGCTCGGCATCGACACTGGCGAAATCGGACGCAGCCTTCTTGGCGGTAAGATCGGCCTCGGCCTGCTTGACGAGGGAGGCCTGCAGTGTCAGCTGCGCATGCAGGTTGTCGAGGCTCGCCTGCTGCTGGCGCACTTGTGCCTCGGCGCGATCTAGTGCGGTCTTGTAGGTGCTGGGGTCGAGCTTAACCAGCAGCTGACCCGCCTTCACCAGCTGGTTGTCCTCGACGAGCACTTCCTGCACATGGCCGGAGACACGCGGCGAAAGCGTTGTTGTGTTGCCGCCGATATAGGCATCGTCCGTTGTCTGCTGCCAGCGGCCTGTCTGCCACCAGTAATTGGCGTACCAGCCGGCGGCCGCGACTATCGCGATCCCCGCCAGCAGCGCAACCGCCTTCTTTGAACTCCGCTTCTGCTTGAGGGACACTGCGCCCTGCTTGATGTCTGCTTCACTGACGACCTGATTCATGGCCGTTATCTCCGTGCCTATGCGATTAGTTGATGACCGGAGGGATTCGGATCAGCGTGGATCCTGGGCCTTCGGATTTCAGGCGATAGCGCGAGGTTAATGGCTCGCGGGCATTCGGGCCTGCAGCCACTTCATATTTCGGCTTTGCGATCGGCTCCCTGGTTTCCCGGTCAACGAGTATGGGATCGGCCCAGGCCCCGGTCTGCGTGTCGACGATGACAAGGCTTGGCCCTTCCGGGGCGAAGTGCCTATTACCCCAAGCGATTAACGACCAGAGCACCGGGCGGAAATCCTCCCCGCACGCGGTGAGCACATATTCGAAACGCCGTGGCCGTTCCTGGTACATTTGCTTTTCGAGGAGACCGGCCTCCACGAGGCTGTCGAGCCGACGTGTGAGCGTAGCGGTGCCAATGCCAAGGTTCTTCTGGAAATCGTCAAATCGCGCAACGCCGCGCATGGCATCTCGAAGAATCAGGATACTCCACCACTCGCCGATGCGATCCAGACTTTGTGCCACGGGGCACTGCATAGATTTGAAGCTTTTTTTCTGCATGAGGACACCGCATAGCTTTCATGATGAAAGTCACTATAGGCCGACCGATTGCAGTTTGCAAGTCGAGTATCACAAGCGGGCCGACCGGGACTTCCTGCCCGAGGCGGAGATCCGTCTTTTCGATACCGGGCACCTCGCGTTGGAAGAGCACTTGAACGAAATTGCTTTGCTGACGCGCGACTTCCTCGGCCGGACCATCAAGAATGGCTGAATCATTATATGATCAGCGCGTTGGAAACGCCTTCTAAGGAGCAGCTGGCTCATTAAGTCAGGATAAACGGAGGGGGATTAAAGCGGCAAAGTCAGACTCATAGTGCTGATCGGCAGCTCGAGTGAGCGACGCTTTGAGCCGGGATAAAAACGTGATCGCCGGGCTCTTACCTCGTGATGGCGGATTCGATTGGCGGCTGGGAATTTCAAGCGCC
>NZ_BLAJ01000027.1 GCF_009176305.1 Martinezella dioscoreae
TCTGGTCGCACCTCGTACACGAGACAGGACATGTTTATCCCGACCTCACCCAACAATGCTGAACATCGCGACTCGTCGCAACTCATGCCGCGCTGATCAGCTTCGACATAGTGACGGGGTATCAAAGCCAGGTCATCCTCGGCTTCCGTCGTGAACCTTGGCCATTCGGATGAAAAACAGCAGCATGCTCCACAGGTTTGGCAGTCGATCTCGGCGGCAGATGGTGCGCTTGCCGTTAGGTCGCAGGGCGAATTTAGCTGGGTCACTTGTGCATGAGAAGCCAGAGCTTTCCCGCCATGGTAATCGTGCGTGGCGAATGTGCTTCCCCATTGCTTCCATCGAGGTTCCTGAGGAGGTCGAGTTCCGTTAGCCGCTCCACCGTCGTCGTGGTAGCCGACCTCACTTTGATCGGTCGCTCTTTGAATCGATCCGATCTTGCGTAGGTGACGGCGGCGTTAAGATGGGTCCAAGACCTGCCACCCGCAGAATGCAGATCTCCACTTCTCGCGAGCTTCAGGGCTTGCACCTGAGACGGGGTCAGCGATGCCACAATGGCTCGCGAATTGGCCTCGACTCTCTCTTTCGGAAGAGGAAGCGATCCGCTTTGGTCTGTCGACATGATTTTTTCTCCTTGATTAGCAAAAAAGACCGAAGCCCTTTGGCGCCGCCTCATCAAGCCCGGTCGTAGGTGAAGGAGGTCAGAAGGGTCGTCACGAAGTTGCTGGCTCGTTCCTTGACCAGCACTTCCGTCCATTCGTCCGTGCCGCGGAGCCTTAGATCCGTATAGATGCTATCGACGGCCGCTTCTTCGATGCGCTTGATGTGCGTGTTGAACGCTGCTTCACCCTCGGCGCGATACATGTCACGGATGACCATGCGCAGGATCTCCTGGATCGCGATTTGCCAAGCCGTGTTGATCGCCTGCAGTTCTTTTGTATCAGTGGTCACGGTCGCTCCTAGAGCATGAGTGAATTCGACGCGGATGCCTCAGTCCTAAAGATCCTTGGTCTGACGGAAAACGCCTGACGGCCTACGCTTGCCTGGCCTTGCGATTGGCATAGCGTCTGTCTCGCTCGGCCTTGCGAGCGGCCTCGTCTTCGACAATCCGCGCGAGACGCATGTTTTCGGCTGACTTGCGCGCCTCGGTTTCAGCCGCTGCTGCGGCCTCAAGTCGGGTGCGCTCCACAAGCGTCAAGCGGTCCCGTTCAACACGGCGGGCTTCACGAGCTTCGACAAGCGAAAGCCGCTCGGCTTGCCTGGCAAGTCGAGAAGGCTTGGCCGCTGTTTTCGCGGCACGATACCCTTGGAGAAGGGACGCCTTGGCGCCGGCGGCAGCTGCGCGTCGATCGGCAAGTTCTTTATTTCCGTGGTGTGTCAAATCCGTATCCTAATGGTGGCGGGCGTGATGACCAACCTGCCTTCGCTCATTTGGCGACCAGGGTGGATTTTGCAGACGTCCGCTCGGCCTGTTCCTTCGCGAGGCGAGCTTCTCGAAGCCGCAAAGTCTTGGCATTGCGTGCTTGCGCCGCCGACTCGAGCTCCTCCATCGCATTATTCTTGGCAAAGAACTCTGTCTGGACATTGCCGAAGGCGATCTCTGCCTGCTGGCGAGATTTACTATATGTCTCTGTCATTGGGTTCCCCGATGTCGGCAATGGGCCGAAATGAAAAAGGCCAGGCGAACTGCCTGGCCTCAGATGATAGCGTGCTTCCGGCAATGCCAGTACATCCGTGGTCAAAGGGAAGCCGATATCACTTAAGCAGCCTGCAGATTGGTGGCCGACATCTTGCCCGACTTCATGTCGCGCTCGAGCTCGAAGCCGATCTTCTGGCCTTCGACGAGTTCGCGCATCCCAGCGCGTTCGACTGCCGAGATGTGAACGAAGGCGTCAGCGCCGCCGTTGTCAGGCTGAATAAAGCCGAAGCCCTTGGTGGAATTGAACCATTTTACTGTGCCAGTGGTCATGATGAACCCTTTCAAAGCATAGAGTAAGGAACTGCGGAGCGGATGCCACGCAGGTAAAAACCGACTATTTTTGAAAGAGAAGTTCGCTTAGAGCACGGTGCCAATCGCGCGGTAGACAAAGCTCGGCAAGCAAAAAATCGATAATGGATCTATACGGGCTAAACGGCGCGGCGTCAACGTTTAGTTTTCACTATTCGTATATTGCGCGCTTTGATTGTACTCCGCCACGGCCACCCGGCAGCAGGCCATCGCTCGCCGAACCGATTATCAATAAGCTGATAGCGTAAGCCTTATTAGGAACCGCGCGCTACTTACTTGCCTGGGCCAATTCCTCACGGTGTGCGATCGCGCGAGGATGGACATATCACAGCAATGCGCTATCTTCTGCTTATCGCCAGCAGACGAATTCGTAGGCGCTGGCGGCTGAGGGCTAAGAGCTCCCGCCTGCATGTGCAGGACTCGCTCATGGCCGAGAAATCCCAGAAAATCACCAGCGGAGATGGGCGTCAGCTGCTTGTTCTTATCGCTGAAGATGAATTCCTTATCAAAGTTGATCTCGAAGACGTCGTCAGGGATGCGGGCTTCGAGCATCTCGCCCTATCGAATGCGGACGAGGCTATCCTTGCATTGGAGGACGACTCGGCCCGTTTTTGCGCCGTTTTAACCGATATCAGGATGCCAGGAGAGGCAAACGGTTGGGATTTGGCGCGGCGAGCTCGGGAACTGCAGCCAGTCATGCCGGTCATCTATATGACTGGCGACAGCGCCCAAGACTGGGCAGCCCAGGGCGTTCCCAATAGCGTCTTGCTTCAGAAGCCTTTTGTTCATGCCCAGCTCGTCACGGCATTGACCACTCTTCTTAACGATGCCGCCACGAGCGGGATCGGCCAATAAGGTGCGCCCATAAAGGATCGCGTTGAGAACAATCAGGAGCTTCGAAGGGAGGATTAGGTGCCGCCGATCTTAAGGGCGATCCTGAAGCGCCCAGTTTCGGACCGGAACCCTCGGTCCGGCCGATGGAAACCCTTTGGAACTCCGCCAAGAACGCTGCCAAATCAGCAAGCTATCGCTAAATTAAATAAATAAAAATATTATGATAATTTTTCAAGAAGCGTGATATTGTACGATTTCCTTAGAAAATAATTATAATAAAGGAGCTAAAATGACTAATGTTCTTTCTTCAACCATGTTGCGGCGGTCGCTATCCGCGCTCGTTCAGGCCAGCGTCTTGTTAGCTATCACGGCTGCCATACTGAGCGTTGGCTTTTCCTCGCTACACCTTTGGTCGTGACGATGGCCAATCGTCCACATAAATTCAAGTGTCCGATCAGCGAGAAAACCCAAACGGTCTTTCGACCGATCACATGCGGTGATGTTGCTGGCCGGCTGGAAACGGCGGCGCTCCTAAAAGCGCTGCGGATCGAGCGAGATCGGCCCCGCCGCCTTCAAACTGTCCGTTAGATAATGGGCGTCGCCAAAAAGAACCGCCATCACCCATCGAGGACAAGCGGAGGGCTCATCAAGAGTGTGCATCGATCTTGGAACAGGCTCGCCGCGGGAACCATCATGGAAAGGATGAAACGTCTCGCGCGAGGTAAACTGTCGCAAAGGGAAATTGAAATCCTAAATCGAATATTCGACGCCGTTACGGCACAAAGCTGGTTCGATGACACCGACTACAGCCGGGAAGGTTTTGCTGTCGGACTAGTCGGCTTATTTCAATACGGATTTGTTAATCCAACTCAGCTGGAAAGGATTGCGATGTTCTGGGCATGGAGCGACTTCCCTCAAAACATGTCGAGCCCCCAGCGGGCTAAACTGAAATCGCTCTATAGTCAGCACGAGGTGCGGCGATAGGCTTATGCTCTTGAGATTCGAACCTGCG
Source organism: Martinezella dioscoreae (assembly GCF_009176305.1). GTDB lineage: Bacteria > Pseudomonadota > Alphaproteobacteria > Rhizobiales > Rhizobiaceae > Rhizobium > Rhizobium dioscoreae. The sequence continues at coordinate 3,852 of NZ_BLAJ01000027.1, forward strand.
GCCCATTAGACCAATTGACACCAAGCCGCTGATTACATGTGATAATGTCCTTTGTCACATATAGGAGGCACCATGCTAAAACCCCATCAGCCCTTCCTGATCACCATCGTCGATCGCGACAAAAGCTGTGCACCGTCGAAGGCCCCACCTTCGACGACACGCCCTAGTACGAGGCGCAAGCGCAAGCTAGCGCCGCAGGGCGCAAGGTGGATGTCATCCCTCATCAGAGTTGGGACACCATCGACCGCAAGGAACCTCCCACACAAAGCACCCTTGTCGACCAGACGAAGCGCGATCCGGGTTTCAGAGATTTCCGATGTGTTTCGCCAGGCGCGATCCTCAATCCGCAATCCTTCCGATGAACGCGCTTATTGCCGTCACCGCAGATGCCCGCTTGCCGCTCATGATAGCGTCGAACACGGCGCACAAGCGACGCTTTCTGGAATTCTTCGCGGTGCAGATCCGCAACCCGAACACCCGGCGCTCTGCGTTCGGCGGGATTCGGGTCGTTCGTCCACCGACGCAGGCTGAGCGAGGAGATCGCTTTGCATCTGATTGCAGGGCTCGCCGACACGAAGCGTTCGGTCTCATGATGCTGGCCAATCCAGCTCTTATCCAGAGTTTGAAGTCACGCACGCTATTCAATGAGGTGCTGCGAATGCTTTTCTACGCCGGCGGCAATGCGGGAAGTTATTTATAATGACTATCCCGCACTCTCCGCGTCGACTGGCTGAAAGGATTGGGCAAAGCTCTTCAGGTCGGGACGCGAGGGTAGCGATGATGTACCTCAGCATCTTGCTGACAAACTCAATGAGCGTCTGCCGCCGCATCGTTCGGCGGACAATCACCACACCTTTGCTGTCGACACCGACAATGCTGTAGCTATTCTTGTCTATATCGATGCCCAAAATCGAAATCGTCATGGATCGACACCGCTTCCTTCAGTGACGGATCATCATACTCGATGTCTTCGGAAGGGCGGGCCATCCCATAATCAGCATTCAGTCACTTTCCCTCGTGGCGGCCCGGCCGGATATTAAGAAAAATCTAAATTAATATTTCATAAACTTTATGAAACTTTTCTAAGAAACTGTGATATTATGCCAAATTCCTAGAAAATAATTATAACAAGGAGCCAAAATGGAAAACGTTCTTTTTGCAAATACATCGCGCCGGTTGACACGCATGCTGATCGAGACCTCGGTATTGATCGCTGGAACCGCCGCCATTTTGAGCGTTAGCCTTCCGCCAGTTCATCTTTGGTTATGATCATGTCCAAGCGCCCAAAGCGATTCACCTGCCCGATCCGCGAGAAGACCGAAACGGTCTTCCGACAAATTACCACTGGTGATGTGGCCGGCCGGCTCGAAAAGGCTGCGCTTCTTAAAGCTCTAAGGATAGAGAGGAACCGGCCCATGCGTCCTCAAACTGTACGCTAGTGGACTGCTCGTTGCATGGGGGAACAGTGCGCATCGGATTTCCAGCGGCACTATCGGGAGAAAAATATTATGAGTAACGATTTCGATAAACCAAACCGCGACCAACGAAGGACAACTCCCAGATCTGGTCGCCAATTGGATATATTACTCCCGATGCTGGTTGTTCTCGTCTTGGCTGCTCTCGTGTGGAATTTCTGGCCAATCATACGATCAGCCTACGCGCCTGCTCCAACTGTTCAATCTACAACCGTTCCGCCCGCAGCCGCTCCGGCACAATAAATACCGATCAATCTTACGACGGCAGACTATTCGACTGTCGCGTGATATTGTGAAAACGATCGATGAACGCAAAGGCCGTTTCGGCCGCAGCCATCCTTCAGGAGAAGGCGATGGCGACAAGCACCAGACGCTATGCCGTTCGTCAGGAAATGGATTTTTCCTGGACCGTCTATGATATATTTACCGGAGTGCCTGCAAAGCCGTCGACCTGGGAGCTTGAGAACTTGCCAGAGAAGGAAGCGCAAGTCTTCTGCGCCATCCTCAACGAAAAAGATGCCGCTCGCCGCATTATCAGGGATTCGAAGTAAAGGCAGCATCTCACAGAGCCGCCTGTTGCCTATTAATCTTTACCCATACCGGCCACCGTTTGCCGTGGCCGTTGACCGGTACAACACTAGGCCCTGTTGACAAAGTGGATTCCCAAATCAGTAGAGACATGATTCAAGACTGTCTTTTAGGAGGCGGTTTTGGCTCGTGGCGATCTGACGGATTTGGAATGGCGGATCATTGTGGGTCTGCTGCCTACAGAGCGTGGGAGGAAATCTCGCCCCTCTCATGACAACCGGCGATATCTCAACGGGATGCTCCATGTTCTACGGATCGGCTGCCCCTGGCGCGACATGCATGAGCGTTACGGCAAGTGGAATTCGGTCTACGTGCGCTTCCGCCGCTGGGCGGAACAAGGCGTGTGGGATGCACTTCTCGAAACGCTTGTCGAGTTGGGACTAACTGACGACTGGCAGCATATGATCGACTGTCAGTACCGGAGCAATACTCCTCATTAGTGCCGTTTGAATCTTCCCCAGGTGCTGCGCCGCCGGTCTTCCGGGGCGCGCCCCGGAAGACCGGCGGCGCGTCATCACCGATACTCCTTCCGATGGTCGGAAGGGGAATGTTGGTGATCAAGCTGAGGGAGACAATCATGATCCTGGATCTGCATCAGCAGGGGCTGACGGTGTCGGCTATTTCCAGAGAAACAGGCATCGATCGCAAGACGGTGCGCAAATACATAGAGCGAGGCCTCGAGGCTCCGGCCTATGGTCCAAGAAAGCCTCGGGTGACGGTCATCGATCCGTTCGCTTCATACCTGCGGGAGCGGGTTAAATCCTACCCCGGCCTGACCGGCAGTCGATTGTTTCGAGAACTGCGTGAACGAGGCTATACCGGCGGCTATACGGCTGTGACGGATTTTCTCCGTGATGTTCGCCCCGTTGCAAGTCAGGGCTTTGAAGTTCGTTTCGAGACGCCGCCCGGTGAGCAGGCTCAAGTGGATTTCGCCCAGTTTCATGTCGTCTTCACCGACGAACCGATGACGCCGAGGATCGTCTGGCTGTTCTCGATGGTGCTGGGCCACAGCCGTCTCATCTGGGCACGCTTCGTCATGCATCAGAACCTGCCGACCGTCTTGCGTTGCCATATAGCGGCCTTCGAGGCTCTTGGCGGCGCTCCGCGGGAAGTGCTTTACGACCGGATGAAGACTGCCGTCATCGGCGAAGGCCAGACAGAAGGCATCGTCTATAACCGCGCCCTCATAGACCTGGCTCGTCACTATGGCTTCCATCCCAAGGCATGCAAACCCTATCGTGCCAAAACGAAGGGCAAGGTCGAGCGGCCGTTTCGCTATATCCGCGAAGACTTCTTCCTGGCCCGCTCGTTCCGCAATCTCGACGACCTGAATGCTCAGCTTCGGCACTGGCTGGATACCGTCGCCAATCCAAGGAAGCACGCCACGACCCTGCGCATCGTCAATGAGGCCTTTGCCGAGGAGCGGAAGCACCTGCGACCGTTGCCGCTGGCCCCGTTCAAATCCGTTCTGAAGCTGGAGCGCCGGGTGTCGCGGGAAGGCATGGTCAGCGTCGGCGGCAACACCTATAGCGTTCCGGATGCTACGCGAAGCCGAATGGTGGAAGTCCATTCTCTCGCCGACGAGGTCCGCATCTTCGAGAACGGCATGCTGATCGCAGCCCATCCCGTCCTGGAGGGGCGTAAACAGCGCCGGGTTCATCCTGACCATCGACGAGCACTTACCCCGCAACATCGGTCCAGGACGCGCGACGACGCCATTGTCGTCAAACCCGCTGGTGACACTGTGCTGCAGCGATCTCTCGCCTTCTACGACGCCGTCGGCAAAGTCTTGGCACAGGAGAACCGCCCATGAGCGCGGCCCTCGATGCCATTCCGTCCATGATCGATCGTATCCGTCATGATCTCGTCGGCCTGAAGATGCCACGTGCACTCGAAGCTCTCGACCATGTCGTTCGACGCCTCGAGCACGGTGAGCTTTCCGCGCTGGAAGCCATTGATATCCTTCTCTCCGAGGAACTCACCTTACGCGAGAACAGCCGGATCAAGACCGCACTGCGAATGGGCAGGCTTGCGACGATCAAGACGCTCGCTGGCTTCGACTTCACCTTCCAGCCTTCGCTCGATCGAGATCGGATACTCACCCTGGCGCAGCTCGGCTTCGTCGATCGTCACGAGGCCGTCCATTTCCTTGGTCCGCCGGGAACAGGCAAAAGCCATCTCGCCACAGCGCTCGGTGTCGAAGCTGTGAAGGCCGGAAAGAGTGTATATTTTACGACGCTCGCCGACCTCATTGGTTCGCTTGCCCGTTCCGAACGAGAAGGCAGGCTTCAGGAGCGCATTCGCTTCTTCTGCAGGCCAAGCTTGCTGATTGTCGACGAGATCGGCTACCTGCCGGTCGTCCAGGGCGGCGGCAATCTCTTCTTCCAGCTCGTCAATGCGCGATATGAACGTGGCGCGATGATCCTGACGTCAAACCGCGGCTTTGCAGAATGGGGCGACGTCTTCGGAGATCCCGTCGTCGCAACGGCGCTGCTCGACAGATTGCTTCATCATGCCGTCGTCGTGCAGATCGAAGGATCAAGCTATCGGTTGCGGCAGCATGCCGAGCTTATGTCGGAGCATGTCCGATCCAAGGCCCTGATCGCACCCCCGGCGTTCGCTCCACCTCAAAAGCCACGCGGACGTCCACCGAAAAATCCCCAAATCTCCCTGGCGTCAACGTCGGCATAAATGGGGAATTTTACTTCGGCACTTCTGGGGAAAATTCACGCGGCATTGACAAGCGACAGTACCACGGTTCGAGGCCATTCACAGGCGGCGGGCGCTAAAGGGGGACTCATAAGGAGGCTTTTGGTCGATCACGCGGTGGCTTTACGACAAAAATCCACGCCCGCGCAGACGGTCAAGGACGCCCTCTCGGCTTCATCCTGACGGGTGGTGAGGCGTCGGACTACAACGCTGTTCCAGGCTTGTTGGCAATGCCAGTCGCCAAGCCGAGGCTGTTTCTTGCGGACAAGGGCTATGATAGCGATTTCCTGCGCGAAGAATTGCTTATCCACGGGATAAGACCTGTCATCCCACCAAAGGCCAACCGTAAGAACCCGCCTGCCTGCGACTTTCTGGTCTATAAGGATCGCAACCGTATCGAGCGCCTGTTCAACAAGCTCAAGCAGTTTCGCCGAGTAGCCACGCGCTATGATAAAACGGCGAGGTGGTTTGCGGCATTCCTTGCTCTGGCTGCCGTTCGCGTCTGGTTGCCTTCATTCATCGGGACGGTCGAAAAGCCAAGACGTAACCCGAGCCTCCCCAGCGCGGACATCTTTGTAGGCAAAGCCGATCTTATTTAGCACCGTCTCGTCTTCAGAAGCGACCTCGTAGTATGTACTGTCGATCGCCCGGATTATCACCCACGCCTTGTCTAATCGCGTGGATGCCAAACCGATGAACTCTCCCCAAATAACCTGCCGCGTATTCTCGGCTAAGGCGGCCAAATCAGAACCAGAAAGCTGAGAATTGTCTTGCGCCAATCTCTCAAGCTGCTCGCCGCCTTCACCTGTAGCCTCAAACCATTCGTACCCAGGCTTGGATGATTTGACCGTCGAAACAATCCAGCTTGCTTCCAAGGACTGAGGAGCCAAAATCCGCAACAAGTCCCTCAAATCAAGCGCGAGAACATGTTCTCTGAGATCGTAAATCCTGAGTGTCGCCATCGCGTGCCCCCAAAACCAAAAGCTGGCATCGGCAGCGACACTTTGTCAACATGGCCTAGTTTAACGGGCATCGATCAAGGCATTGTCACAAGCGATAACGAAATATTTGCGGGCAATTTCGGCGGCGGATCGATATCGAAGCGCTTTCATACAGGAATAAACCGCGTTCCAATAAAGCTGACCGGAGTGTTGGTCAAAATCTCGCTGCAGATATCGCAGCGCCTCTCTGGGTCCATCTATCGCCCTGGTACAGAAGTCACCCTTATGGATGAGGACCGGCGTCTCCCAAATAAGAGAAAATCCCACCTTGATAACAGAACCCATTGATCTCCTCCCAGGGATCGCGGAGAGAAAACCTCTGCCGTCATTGTCAGTACCACCCGCTGAATGAACTTGTCTAAAGGGATGGAAACGAAAGCGTGTCGCGATCTTTCAGATCTGCTTCATGAGAGGCTGGTCCTAAACATCATCGTGTTATCGCCGCGCCTTTTGGCCGTCGAGATAGCCGTGTTCAAAGGCTTTCGCGAGCACGCATCCTTCTGGATATGGATTCTCTTCATCTTGCGTCTCCCGCATGCCAGCGTCGCCTCCACGCTCGTAAGCCTCTCTGGATGCCACATCGGAGGTTTCCAGGTCCGGAGGGCCGATCGCTCCAGCGCTCGTCGGATCAGGAAGCCGCAACCCCAGGCCGGCCGGGACGACAGGATTTTGGACGTGCATAGCTGTTTCCTCCATGTTGCGGAAAGCAGTCTGCGGCTGATGTTTCAAGCCAGCTCGCGCGGCTATCTGAAACTTCCGCCTTTGCAAGAGCCCTGCTACCGCTGAGGCGACGCCCACATTCTGGTAGGACAAGACGAGAGCGACGCTGATGCAACACTATCGCTCTCCATTTAAGGCTATTTCATGCGCGGGGCTTGCGTGATTTATCGTTTCCATTCTTGCTGGACGATGTCTTCGCATCATAGGTTTGCCCGAAATTAGTGCCTCCCAAGTGCCCGCCACCGCTTGTGTTCTTCACTTGGCGTAGCGCTCGCTGAAGGAGCTTCTCTGCATTTGTCTTCGTCATTATATTTCTCCAAAACAAAAAGGCCGGGGAATGCCCGACCTTTCCAAAGGTTCGCAATCCTGCAGTGCCAGTACATGCGTGGTCAAAGCAGGCACGAGCCGATTGCTGTTTGATTATGCAGATGCTGAGTTCTATTCAGCTTGCTATTACATGCGTCTCTTACCACTTCGTAGATGCAGGTGAGAATACGACTGATTCCAATAAGATGGGGTGTTATCCCGATCTCCTACGGTCATTCAATTCTGCTGCCAGTACATCCGTGGTCAGCTGGAATGAGTGACAAGCTTAAATCGCCTGAACATTGTCGGCTGAGCTTTTACCGGTTTTATGATCCTGGATAAGATCATAGCTAACCTTCTGACCGTCCTTCAGTGCGCTAATCCCGTCGCGTTCCAAGGCGGATATATGCACGAATACATCCGTGCTGGCGTCATCGGGTTGGATGAATCCAAATCCTCTGCCGGCATCAAACCATTTTAGGGTGCCCGCGGCCATGGTGATTTCCTTTCGAAGCAATTGTAGTAGTTCCCGCAATACCTTGCAGGATCAGATCGATTATTTGAGCGGAAATCCGAGGGAGCCCTGTGGCTCTTGAGCGACATCACAAGCAATGGTCGATTTACCCAACATAGGCTCTATTTCTGATTTGGCAATGCGCGGACAGATTTAATCGACAAAGGGTGATTGTCGCCGACAGCCCGATCAACATCGGCGGAGAAGTCCTACAGAGCCAATCCCAATCTATTCCTTGCATCTAAAATATTGCCTGTTACCCTAGGGCGAGCGCCTCAACCGAAAGATAGATCTTTGGCCCAACAGATCGAGGCGCGTCATCGACGCTTCCAGCTCATTCTTATAAAACCCTCTCACTACGACGATGACGGCTACGTTATCCGATGGTGGAGAGCGATGATTCCTTCCAACTCACTGGCTGCCATCTATGGCATCGCCCGTGATTGTGCGGAGCGTGCGATCCTTGGTCCTGATGTCGGAATTGACATCATGGTCATCGATGAAACCAATACCCGCATCAAAATCGCATCACTCATCGAAAAGCTGCGCCAGAACCACAATTTCGGAATGGTGGCGCTGGTGGGTGTTCAATCCAACCAATATCCCCGCGCGCTTGATATTGCCCGCCCGTTCCGAGAAGCCGATATCGCCGTTTGCATGGGTGGCTTTCACATTTCCGGCTGCCTGGCCATGCTTGACGGCGCCGCCATCGAACTGGATGCCTGCCGGGAGATGGGCATTGCGATGTTTGCGGGCGAAGCCGAGGGGCGCCTCGAAGCTGTCCTGCGCGATGCTTCGCAGGGGGCATTGAAACCCCTCTATAATTTCATGAATGATCTGCCCGGCATCAAGGGTAGCCCGGTGCCCTTTCTGCCCAAGGATAGCATCGAACACACGCTTGGCCTCAGCAGCAGCTTCGATGCAGGGCGCGGATGCCCATATCAATGTTCATTCTGCACGATCATCAATGTCCAGGGCCGTAAATCGCGCTTTCGCTCCGCCGATGATATCGAAACGCTGGTGCGCCTGAATTGGGCGCAGGGAATTCACAAGTTCTTCATCACGGATGACAATTTTGCTCGGAACCGAGATTGGGAGGCAATCTTCGACCGCCTTATCGAGTTGAAGGAGCAACACGGCATTCCGCTCGGCTTGATGATCCAGGTCGACACGCTCTGTCACAAGATCCCGAACTTCATTGAAAAATCCAAGCGCGCCGGTGTTACTCGCGTTTTTATCGGGCTTGAAAATGTCAATCCCGACAATCTCGTCGCGGCGAAGAAGAACCAGAACAAAATAACCGAGTATCGCAAGATGCTGCTCGCCTGGAAAGCGCAAGGCATCATGACGCTTGCGGGTTACATCCTCGGCTTTCCTTCCGATACGCCGGATACCATTCGCCGCGATATTCGCATCATCCAGGAGGAACTGCCGCTCGACGTCATTGAGTTCTTCGTGCTCACCCCGCTACCCGGCTCGGAAGATCACCAGACGCTCTGGCGCAATGGCATCAGCATGGACGATGATCTCAACATATACGACGTCGAACATGTCTGCACAGCGCATGATAAGATGAGCAAGGTGGAGTGGGAGGAGATCTATCAGGAGGCCTGGTCCCTCTATTATTCTCCGCAACATATGAAAACGTTGCTGCGTCGCGCTGTCGCCACCGGCATGCCGGTCGCCAGTCTGGTGAAGGTGCTGATATCCTTTGCAACAACGGTGCCGCTCGAAAACGTTCATCCCTTGCAAAGCGGCGTGATGCGGTTGAAGCATCCAGATGAGCGTCGGCCGGATCTGAAGAGGGAAAATCCCCTATGGTTTTGGCCAAAATTCATCGGCGGCACCCTCGTGAAACATTTGAGGCTCGCCGGAGCAATCACCAGCCTCTCTTTCTCCGCCTACCTGATCGCCAGGGATAAAACGTCAAAGGCCTATATGGATCAGGCACTAACACCGGTCGCCGACGATGACGACAGCCGTCTTTCCTTGTTTACGCAGACGAGTGGCGGAAGCGCAGCTGTCAAGCATGTCAAGAAGGTTGCCGAGCTGACGAAACGCGCGCCGGTTCACTGAAGGCGTTTTGGTGCAGTCGGTTTCGAGGGGTCAAGTCAACATTATTCCTGGTCCTTCACCGGCGCCGTTGCCAACTAAAAGTGTGTATTGCCCCTTATAGGAACTGTTCTACTGAACGTTCGGAGAAGAACCAGAATGGAATCCCGATTTGGCAAGAGAATAATGGTCACCGCCATGGTTATCGGCCTGGCACTTTCCATTCTCTATGGACTAAGCGGAACTCACAAGCGCTCTGAGCCAGCAGCTCCTGCAGCGAGCGATGTCGCCAAATAGCCGGCTCCTGCAGCCTTGAATGGCGATATGCGAACTTCCGATCAACACTATGAGATCGCTTCGCCGCCAATATGGTCTTAAGAGGCCCTCGCGATTTCGGCTGCATCGCGGAATGAAACCAGCTTCTGGCCGCCCTCGTCCCAAAGCACGAGCTTTACGCATCGCAGGCTCTGACGCAACGTGATCCGGCCTATCTCACCAAGTTCTGGATGGTTTCGCAAAACCTCCGGCAGGCGATAATAGGGAATGCGGCTGCAGAGATGATGCACATGATGAATGCCGATATTGCCGGTCACCCAGTGCAGAACGGGCGGCAAGTCATAATGGTGCGCGCTTCGCAAAAGTTGGACAGGATTTCCGCCAATTCCCGGACAGCAGTTTCACTAAAGTCCGGACAGTTTGACGAGGTTGGTCCTCGGCAGCCTGGTTACCCTCAGGGCTGATTGATTTCGCCGTTTTCGGCACCCGTCAAGAGGGGTGT
>NZ_BLAJ01000028.1 GCF_009176305.1 Martinezella dioscoreae
CCCTGTCCGGACTTTGCCGAAACCCGCAATAATGGGAAGCACCATGCAATGCGGCGTTCGGAAATTGCCACTCCGGCTTCTTTGACCAGTGCGTTTCCTCGAATTGATGCTGCACATAAAAGAGCCAGATACCAACGGCGCCAGCCAGCAAAACGATCGGCAGATGGATCATGAAGAAGGCTGCAGGCCCAATCGCCCAGATGAGAAGCGACATGATCACAGCAAGCGCCAGATTGGTCGACATTGCCGATACCCATGGCAGGAGACCGGCACGCAACATGCCGACCGGGAGACGTTGCTGGAATAGAAAAAGCCACACCGGCCCAATCCCGAACATCACGAGCGGATGCCTATAGAGACGATACCCAATTCGCCCCCATTTGGAGCGAGCATAGTATTCACTTACGGTTAGCGTGGTTATGTCGCCAATACCGCGCTCATTCAGGTTTCCGGCTGATGCATGATGTTCGGCATGCGCGCGCCGCCAATAGTCGTAAGGTGTTAGGGTCAAGATACCAAGAATACGCCCGATCCAGTCGTCAAAGCGACGATTTGCAAAGAATGAACCGTGGCCGCAATCGTGCTGGATCATGAACAGGCGCAACAGAAACGCCGCGGCTGGGACAACAAGGATGAGGCCGTACCAGAATCCGTAGTGCACAGCGACCCAAGTCAAGACCCAGAACGCGGCAAAAGGAATGGCTGTCACGGCAAGTTCAAAGGCACTGCGACGTGGGCTGGGTGTACGATATTTCGACAGAATTTTCAGCCAGGCTGCTGCATCTGGCTCGTTTTGGCATCCGGAGACGGTCATTGTGATCAACGGTTGTAGCCAGCCTTTTGTAGGGCTGCGGCGCGATAGTAATGCTCCGCATGTTGAAACATGTTTTCCGCCTCAATTTGGTCGCCAGCCCGGGCGCGCTCATGCGCCAATAGCTGAAATTGTTCGTATCTTCGCTTCAAGCTCGCAAATGTAGTCTTTGATGCGGTGGTATCGAAGGTGGTTTTATGGGTCGGCGGGTGTGGTTGTTGTGTTGAAACCAACTGACAATTCAAGCTTTTTACGGCTTGCTCCTTAAACAATGATATAGAGGATGATGACGCGACTGATGTTGCTTTTGCTATTAATATCGCCGTCTGGAGCGCGGCATCGCGACATGGTTATCGGCATATCATGTCAATGCGGCCGTTTCGTGTTGTGCAATGGCGGTTCTGCAATTACCCATCGCAGTGTCGATCAATACGCCAGTTGATTTCCATGGGAAGCTCACCCGGCCTGGCGTTTTGTGAAAGTCCGCAATTGGTTCGAAATAGGAGACATTTCACCGTCCGATCTCCGCTCGGCGAGTTGAAGCCCAAACGTAAGAGGGGGTGGGGACAATGCCCTGCCTATGGAAGCAGAAATGAGGCGTAGATTTTATCACCAACTGGTGCTATTTTATATGCCTCAATAAGGGATTCGACTCATGCGATCTACTATCAATCTCGACGATGCACTCATGGATAGGGCGAAATCATTGACCGGGACCAAGGAAACCGCGGCGCTCGTTCGCCAAGCATTGGAGACGCTTGTTCGTGTAGAGTCCGGAAAACGCCTCATCGCGCTCGGAGGAAGCATGCCGGACGCAGAGGCACCTCCGCGCCGCCGGAGCGCAGCAGTTAAGTGATATTGGCGGACACTTCGATCTGGATTGATCATTTCCGATCTGCCGACGCGGAGCTGGGCAGGATTATTGAAGATGATCGACTGCTGTGCCATCCGAGCGTGATCGGCGAGCTGGCTCTTGGCAGCCTTCGGGATCGCAGCAACGTGATAGCTTTCCTGTCGGCGCAGCGCGGCGCAGTGGTCGCAACACATGACGAAGTTATGATAATGATCGATCGACATGCTCTCTTCAGTATGGGCATTGGCTACACGGATGCTCACTTGCTGGCGTCCGTTCTTCTTGACCACAAAACGTCCTTATGGACCAAAGACAAGCGTCTGCGGGCAGCCGCGGAAAAGGCACAGGCCTCGCTGCATATACCGGTCAACGCGCGTCACTAACGTTGATGTCATTCGTCTAATGCTTCAGATAGATTTTGCGAACCCCTTTTGCTCATGAGCGGGATCGAACCTACGACCCCGCTGTTTTTTTGCGGTAACTCCAGAATGAACCATGATCAGCGTGATGCGGATCTCGCGTGCGCCCATTGCCCACGAAGGCAGTTTTGGCAGCATCGCCTCGGTGACCTAAGGATCAACGGAATTCATTCGCTAATCTTGCGTTAGTGTGGTCTAACATACCTGCTCGGTTCGTTGTTACCTGTTCTGGCATCTGAGCTTTTTGGAGTCCGTTAGCACCCCTGGCGGACTCCTTCTGGCATATGGGTGGCTTCGATTTGGCGTTGCATACAAAGCAGCGCTATATTACAGCATTATTTTAAAGTTGTTGCCAAAGCACTCCAACGGGCGCACGGTGTTTCGTGGAAATATTTCCATGGAAGGAAAAGTGCTATGGACCGCCTCGTCGCAATTGCCAACATTCAATACTTTCGTGAGCGCCTTATTGGGGCGACGGACGAGCGGGAAGTAAAAGATTTGCGCTTCCTGATCGCCCGAGAAGAGTGTCGCCTACGCGATATTAGCTCTTCGAAAGAGCAGATCATAAGCTGCCACTAAGCTACCGTTGAGCGGATTGAACTCGCCCTTCTTTGAACGCTCTGCGGTGTTTCTTTCGGGTTCTGTTTACGCACTTCGCCTGATCTGGGGACCGGTCGGGTGGAGGATTGCTGCCGGAACCACGAGCGCCTGGCAGCAGCGCCAACCATAGACCCAGCAGCAAAGGAATGCCGTTATGCCGCCGGTTAGAGTGACCTCCGCCAGAAGAGTCGCAAAGAGCTTCCTATGCCCTATCCGCAAAAAGACCGCCACGGTATTTCGCGCGATTGATACAGGTGACATTGCCAAACGACTGGAAAACGCTGCCCTGCTCAAAGCGCTGCGTATCGAACGCAACCGGCCGAGGCGACCCCAACGAGAGAGCTGAGAAATGTCAAATAAGCAGACAAATCTAAACCGGGTGCTCAAGAAGGCTGAATATGTGACTTCCGATATGGAACCATCGCCGGGCGGCGACCATGATGACGACATAATCACCATCCGAAGAATCCGTGCGGCGACGATTTCGCCTGGTGGCTACCCGCGTTCGCGTCGGCAAAAGCGGAATGCAAATCCGGCCGCCCTAGCAGCCTGGGAAAATGAAGGGGGCGCCGTTCTCGACGGCGTAGACGCATCCGCTGTTCAAGTCTAGATTTCACCCGACTTTGCAGTTCACCGTGACCATATTTTGCTCTCGATATAGCAGATGCATCAAAGGGTTCCCGGCGACTGGATGGATCAACCGCAAATGAAAATCTGGGGCAAAGCGTCGTGAAACTCGTCAGCCTCACCACACGACGCTGCCAATCCGGCGAAGTCGATTACGACGGCCATATTATCCCGACACGGCGATTGCCGTCTGCATGGGCTTCTCTACGAAGCAGCGTCGGTCATTCTCATGCGCAGCTCCGTGCAGAGTTCCTTGCGAACATGGGGGTTCAGCTACGGGAGAGGATCGGTTTCAAAAGAGCTGCTGTGGCTGTCGCACGAAAGCTTGCGGTCATCGTGCACGCCGTGCTCCAGACCGGAGAGCCCTTCGATCCCACCACAGGAGTGACAGTGACCGCATAGCATCGAGTAGCGCTTAAAACTGAGCGCGTGAAGCGTCTCTACCAGGACCTGAGCCGAGCCATTCCGTTGATGGGGTTGCATCGCTGTCTCAGCTGAATGCACCGTCCACGTGCTTCGCCAGCAGTTACCCAAAAACTTCCTACCACCCGCCGACTTTCTTTGGTGCGCCTCTCTCTTTGCCTTGCATAGCCCGGAACCTTAGCCGCAGTTGCGACTTATCATCAGGGAGTACACCAGATGAGCAATGATAATAGACCAAAGCCAGACCTCAGGACGACTCCAGATCGCTACAACCCCTGGATCTCATGGATCGCGGTCCTTGCGATTATGGTGGTCACGCTGCTCGCCTGGGGTTTTTGGCCGTACGACGGTAGGACGGATCTTAATGGCTCGGCGCAGATAACTGCACAACCATCAACCACTACCCCGCCGGCGGTCGTTCCAGTTCAGCAATAGAAAACCATCATCGAGGAAACTGGTTATAGTAAAATATCCCAAGCAACCCACATCTGACACAAGACATTCCATCGAGCAACATCGCTAGCGCATATGAGCGTGGCGCGAAAGCCGGCGCACAAAAAGAACTCATTGCGCTCGACCTCTTGCTGGCCTTGAGACGAATGAGGATCACGTTCCGACAAAGAGCTTCTTACTCAAACCAAGACCCCATCATCTACCGGTAGTGACTATCTGCCGCGAGTGTAACAACGGTTTTTCACGAGATGAGCAGTACGCTGTCACTTTCCTGAGTTGCGTTTTATCTGGATCGACCGATCCCGGACACCAACGCAACGCGAGCGCGGCTCGAGCACTGACCGATAGCAAAGCTCTCCGCGCCCTGATCGAACGCTCAAAGATCGAATATCGGACTCTAGGGGGCGATAAGAAAATTGTCTGGCGACCAGACACTGCTCGCCTCCACCGTGTGATCCTGAAGAACGCGCGTGGCCACGCCTACTTTGAGTTCGGGGAGCCAATGCTCGAGCCACCGGTTCATGTTTGGTCGTCTCCTCTAGAATATCTGTCGTCAAGCGAACGTGCAGACTTCGAGAGCTTGGACGACGAGGGAGGTTTTGTAAGGCTGCCAGAAGTCGGAAGCCGAATGCTTACGCGCGTTTTCACCGGTGCGGATTTGTGCGCTGGCTGGGTAGTCGTACAGGAAAACACCTACCGCTATTCTGTACAGCAAGAAGGCCTATTACGCGTAAGAGCTGTCTGGGCAGAGTATCTTGCTACCGAGGTTCAATGGTAAGCACTGAACTTGCGATGCGCGTTAAAGTGCCCCCCATGCCCGAAACCTCCCCCTCCCTGTCATCTCCCTCAACCCAAGCTCCGAAACGATCCGCCGCGCCGCCTGCGGCGTGACTTCGAGTGTTTTCGCCACCATCTCGGCCGACACCAACGGTTTTGCCACCACCAGCTCGACCAGTTCCGGCAGCTTTGACGACGTCCGGCGCCCTTGCAGCTTCCGCTCGAACATCCTTTGCGCGAGCACCAGCCGGTCATGCTCCTTCATACCGATTTCGGCACCCGCGATCAGGCCTTGGGCAATCGCGAGCAGCCGGGTCTCCCGGTCGCGATGCCGGCGCCGATCGACAGGGATGGCTTTCAGGCCGAGATTGGTGGCGGCGAGATGAGCGCCGGTCGTGACGCCGGCCTGGCGAGAGATCGAGGCGGCCAACAGTCGGCCAAGCCAGGGCGCGTGCTGCAGCACGGACAGCGCGTTCCAGGCATCGAGAGCAACGATCGCCTGCAGCACCGCAGGCAGATGTTCGACCTGGCGGAGCACTTCGCGCCATTCGTCGAGCCGGGCATCCTCGTCCCAGTCAAGATCGTAGATCATCGGATCCTTTTCGGGACGGCTCGCCGTCGCACGGCCGCCGGCGTGGCCGGGACGTCTGGCGTCCTCAATGGCCGCTGCCGATCGGGCCAGCACTGCATCGATGTCGGCATAGTCTACACCCGGAAGATTTTCGACGTCATCTATATCCTCCCCTTCTCGCTCGACCACTCCTGCAGGCTCGACGCGGCTGTCGTTCGGGGTGCTGTCAGGACCGCCTGATGGTCCAGGCCACGCCTGGGTCTGTCGCAAGGTTCGGATGCCGTCCGCGGATAGCGCCCAGTCCGGTGACTGCGCGGAAATCCGTCGGCGTGTGCGAAGGACGTCGCGGGCGATGGTCAGTTCGTGGGTGGGGGTGCGGGTATCGCGAGTGGCGTCGTGGAGGACGAGGTCTTCGAGATTGACGAGTTCGCCATCGATCCAGAGGGAGGCGCAGGCGTCGGCATAATGCGTTCGTTCGATCCACCCCGCGCCGACCGGCGAGCGGGCGATCCGCTCGTCGAGACGGGTGAGCGCGACGCCAGCGTCGAAAGCCGGTCGCATTAAGGTGCTCATGCTGATTTTCGAAACATCGTAAGCCATTGATATTATGGTAAAGGATTTCCTAAAGGAACTCTATATCAATAATTGGGTTCGTCACATGCCATGATTGATAGTTGGCGTCCTAACCATCGATAGGTATCAAGTATCGATAGTGATAAGTACAAATGCCTTGTACGCGAGCATTCACGCTGCTACAGTAGCGTCAAAAGCCACTATCGGAGCGCTCAATGCCCCAGACCAGCTACAAGATCAGCGATGCACGCAAGAATTTCGCCGAGGTGCTCGAACGAGCCAACAAGGGTGAGGAAATTGTTATCATGCGCGGCAACGAAGTCTACGCGCGGATCGGCCCGGCCGACGGTGGCAAACGCCCGTTCGGCCTGTTGCGCCAGCGTGGCCTGCCCGACAACCTGTTCGACGATGTCGATACTGAGCAGGCGGCGATCGATGCCGGCGACTTCAACGACGATGTCGGCGTCTGGCAGGGCGGACCGGCCGAGCGCGAGCCCAAGCCGTGAAGGTGCTGCTCGACAGCCACGCCGTCTACTGGTGGACGATCGGCAGCGACCGGCTGTCCGGCACGGCCCGGGCACTGATCGAGGACAAGGCCAACACCATCCTCGTCAGCGCCGTCTCCTTCTACGAGCTCGACAACAAGATGCGCCTGAGGAAACTCGACCTGAAGCCGCAGGAATTGCGCGCCGCAGTCATCGCCAGCGGTTTGCAGACGCTCGCCATCAGCGATCTGCATGCCGAGCTGGCGGCAAGCTTCGACTGGGATCACCGCGATCCCTGGGATCGCATTCTCGCCGCCCAGACACGGCTGGAACACTGCACCTTCTTGTCGCTGGACGTGGCTTTCGACACGGTGCTGCACGAACGGGTCTGGTAAGGGGCAATAGCGATGAAGATTTATGCGGATATTCCCGAAGCGGCCGAACGATTCGAAGAGCTGGTGGATCTCGCACGGCGCAATGACGAGATCGTCATCTGCCGTGCCGGGCAGCCTATCGCTATTCTCACGGCGATCCCGAAGCTGGGTCAAAGCACGATGGATGATTTCCTGGCGCTGGCAGCCGCCGGTCGCCCGGCAAACGGTAATCAGACTTCGAACCACGACGATCTCTATGACGAGAACGGACTGCCGAAATGAGCGGCGCGTCATCAACTTCGGTTGAAAGGCGTGCCGAGGAACTCGATGCGCTCGACGCCATCCTGCCCTTCGCCCGCCGCGATCAGCTGGCAACGCTGCTGACGGACCAGGATGTCGCCACCCTCAAGTATCTGGCCAAGGAAGGCATGGGCGCCAATACCCTTCGCGCCCTTGCCTCCGATCTCGGCTATCTCGAAGCCTGGTGTGAGCTTTCCACCGGCGCTCCCCTCCCCTGGCCGGCGCCGGAAAGCCTGCTTCTCAAATTCATCGCCCATCATCTCTGGGATCCCGGATGGGGCACCGTCTCTCGGCGTGCGCTCGATCCGCAGTCGGTCATGCGATCCTGAAGCAACGGGCCGAGATGGCTGGGTTGGAGCCTATGGAATTCTCGGCACACGGGCTGAGGTCTGGGTATCTGACAGAAGCCGCCAATCGCGGCATTCCCCTTCCAGAGGCAATGAAGCAGTCCAGACATCGCTCCGTTCAACAAGCCTCGAGCTACTAAAACAGCGCGACCCGGCGCAGCGGTCGGGCAGCGCGGCTTCTCTGATGGCCGAAATCACCCATGACCTGTCGCTGGCCGTCGGAAAATCGGGCGCAAAACCGCGGATTTTTGGGGTGAATGCCAAACGACCTCGGTGCCTCTGTCGCGCAGCAGGCTCAAGGTTACGCGAGCCGTCCGGCCGCGTAATCGCGCGCGAGCGCGATAAACGCCTGGAAGGCCGCGGAGGAATTGCGCCGATTATAATAATAGAGGCACAGCGGCGCGAGCGGCGGTGTCCAATCTTCGAGAATGCGCACGAGCCGTCCCGCCGCGATGTCTTCGCGGACATCGGCTTCCATGAAATAGCCGATCCCCACGCCGCTCGTCACCGCGATCCGCGCCAGAGATGCTTCATCAAGAGTGAGCGGCCCCTCGACGTCGAGCTGCAGTTCTTCGCTTCCCTTCTCGAACCGCCATCGGAACAATGCGCCATCGGGTAGCCGCACGCGAACGCAGGGGTAAGAGACCAGATCCTGCGGCACCTGGGGGATAGGCCTGTTTTCGAAAAAGGAGGGCGATGCCGCAACCGCCATGCGTCGCATCCGACCCAGCGGTATGGCGATCGCGTCGCTCGGCACCAGATCCGCGCTGCGCACGCCCAGATCGAACCCCGCGGCCACAACGTCAACAAGCCGCCCCTCGGTGACGATGTCGATATGAACCTGCGGATAGAGCTTCAGATAGCTCAGGACCAGCGGCGCCATGATCTCGCGGGCCGCCGTCGCGAAGGCATTGATGCGCAAGATGCCAGACGGCGTCTCCTGCTGCGAGCGCGCCGTATCCATCGCATTTTGGATGCCCTCGAGCGCCGGTTTGATCTGTGCGACGAAGATCCTCCCCGCATAGGTGAGCGAGACGCTGCGCGTGGTGCGATTGAATAACCGCACGTCAAGATCCCGTTCGAGCTTGCCCACCGCGTTGCTGATGGCAGTGGTCGATATGCCGAGTTCGAGCGCCGCCGCTCGAAACGATCCGCATCGAACGATGGCAAGAATCGCCTCAAGTTCGATCAGCGAATGGCGAGTCATTGTCCCAATTTTCGTAATACCCCATGCCGATTTGTCTCGCTTATCGGGCGAAAAGTCCATCGCTAAGTTTGCTCATCACCATCAAGGAGATGAACATGTCAATGAACCTACCCAAGCCGATTGCCGAATATATCGAGGCAAACGCCCGTCTCGATATCGACGGCATGATGAAGCCCTTCCTGCAGAAGTCCGTCTTCATTGACAACGGCAAGCGTTACGAGGGGCTGGCTGATATCCGCAAGCTACTCAAGGAAGAAGCGATCGCGGTTAAGGCGATCTTTGAGCCCGACACTGTTCGGGAAGAAAACGGCGATGTCGTGCTCGAAGGTCCCGCTCACGGCGACTTCCCGGGCAGCCCGCTCCGCTTCACCTATCGCTTCACGCTGGAGAACGACGGCATTAAGATTCTGGAGACCACGGTATGAGCATCCACGCAGATCCCAACGAGTTCGCTGGCAAGCGCGTACTCATTAGCGGTGGCACCAAGGGTCTTGGCCGCGCGACCGTCGAGCGGTTCCTGGCCGGCGGCGCCCGTGTCGTCACCGCCGCCCGCACGATCAAGGATCGTATAGAGGGCGTAGACTACGTGCAGGCGGACCTGACGACCGCGAAGGGTGGCGAAGCGTTTGCCAGGGCAGCGCTTGAGCGGCTGGGCGGTATCGACATCCTTGCCCATGTCATCGGCGGCTCGGCTTCGCCGGCGGGCGGCTTCGCCGCGCTGACAGACGATCACTGGCTCGCCGAGCTGAACCTCAACCTGCTGGCGACCGTCCGGCTCGATCGCCTGCTGATCCCGCAGATGCTGGAGCGAGGCAAAGGCACCGTCGTGCATATCACCTCAATTCAGTCCGTTCTGCCGCTGCCGGAATCCACGACAGCCTACGCCGCCGCGAAGGCGGCGCTGAGGACCTACAGCAAGTCGATCTCGAAAGAGCTCGGTCCCAAGGGCGTGCGGGTCAACTCCGTCTCGCCCGGCTGGATCATGACTGAGGCCACCGCGGACTTTCTCGAAATGCTCCGGAAGGCCAATGGCGGCACGATTGAGGACGCGCGGCAGTCCGTGCTTGATGCCCTGGGCGGTATCTCGATCGGGCGCGGAGCCGAGCCTGAAGAGGTGGCCGACCTTGTCGCCTACCTTGCCTCCGACCGTGCTGCTTCGATCCAGGGCGCCGAGTTTGTCATCGATGGCGGTACGATCAAAACGGTCTAAAGGCGGCTGACACCGCGAACAATCAAAGTCCCGGCCACATCCCGCCGTCGAGCCGTAGGTTTGCTCCCGTGATATAGCTCGCACGCGGGCTCACGAGAAAGGCGATCGCATCGGCGATCTCCTCAAGCGTTCCAACCCTCCCCATCGGGACTTCCGCAAACATCGGCAGCACGATCCTCTCGATTTCGGTCCATGGTGCGTCTGGCGCAAGGCCCTGCCCGGCGCCGACCTTTCTGAAGCTTTTCTCTAATCTGTCGCTGTGAATCGTTCCGGGCGATACCGTGTTCGCTGTAATGCCATTCATGGCAACCTCCTTTGCCAAGGAGGCTGTCATCGCGATCATAGCCGCCTTGGCGGCACCATAATCGGGCCTTTTCGCGGGGGCCATTATCGCCGCCATGCTGGAGATGTTGACGATTCTTCCCCATTTAGCGGCGCGCATGTTTGGTAGAAGCCGAGCGGTCACCCTTACAGCCGCCAGCACGTTTCGGTCGTACCCGGATGCCCATGTTTCCGGGCGAGTGGTGGTCCAGTCTTCAGGTTCACCGGAGCCGCCTGCATTGTTGATCAAGATTTCGACGGGCTTAACGAAAGCCTGCGCATCGTTGACGAGCCTTTGTACGTCATCGTCGTTCGTCAGGTCGCCAAAGACCGCATAGGCACGCCCACCCTGGGTGACGATGTCGTGGGCGACTTCTTCGGTACTCGTTTTGTTACGACCATGGACGATGACGATAGCGCCCTCACGCGCCAAGCCCTTGGCAATTCCTTCGCCGATACCCTTGCTGCTTCCTGTGATAAGCGCGATTTTTCCATCAAGTTTCAAATCCACCTGGCAATTCCCGTGCTACTGCGATGTGCCGATAAGAGGACAAGACGATGAACGAGGCAATTACGCACTTTAAGGTGCCTGTCGAACGAGAACCGAGGGAGGCTTGCCTCGGCCCTGATGGATCGGTTGCACATGTGACCAGAATCCTTCGAATGATCACCGGTCGTTGGAAGCTGCCCATCCTGTTCCGGCTGTTTGCCGAGCCATCGATGCGAGCGTCACAGTTCATGCGAGACATCCCGGACATTTCTCAGAAAATGCTGACACAGCACCTTCGGGAGTTGGAGTACGACGGCCTTGTCGCAAGACGCGACTTTGGTGAGCAGCCGCCTCGAGTCGAATATGGTCTTACTGTTGCTGGCCGTGGGCTCATGCCGGTCTTGATGGCGATGCGGGAATTTTCGAAGCACTACCCGAAATGTCCAACTGACGATGATGAGCGCTGACGACCGCAAATGGCGCCAAAGGGCAAAGCCTCTCGGCCCAATTCTGGCATTGTAGGTCGACCAATTTCTCGGTTCAATTCAATCGAATCTCCCGAGCATTTGGAACACGAAGATTGGTATGGCAGTCGGGCTTGCGATCAGGCCATCCGACCGACGCCGCTAATCGCGGCATCCCTCTTCCGGAGGCGATGGAGCAGTCGCGGCATCGCTCCGTGCAACAAGCCTCGAGCTATTACAATAGTGCGGGCAGGCGCAGCGGCAGGGCGGCGCGAGTGCTTCGATCTTTGAAACTCCTTCTGAGCGAACGAGGCTAGGCTCAGGACCTATTAATTTTGCTTGAGATGTGATTCACGGTTTCCAATAGGAGGCCGCGATGAGTGATTTGTTTTTGTTGAGCGAGCGCCAGATGGCGCTGATCGAACCCTACTTCCCTTTGGCACATGGCATTCCGCGGGC
>NZ_BLAJ01000029.1 GCF_009176305.1 Martinezella dioscoreae
TGAGCGGCGGCAGAACGCTTCCATCTCACGCTCAAACCGATCAAAGGCGTCATAGACCCAAGGTTCGTAAAGCTCAGAAGCGCCACTACTACCACGCAAGGCACGCGATCGGAGCATCCTGAAACGCCGAAAGTCCGTAAATCGCATCACCTACCACCAAAACGGAGCTTACGAGCCCGTAACATCATCAATTTGGTGGCTGTCCATCCATTAGAAACCCGAAAACTAAAGGTCCCAGCAAGTGTTGCGAATTTGACAGCCCCGCAATCCAGTACGCGTCGCCACCTGTCGCGTACAGCTGAGCTGTCGACCGGGTCTCCTTGGTTGTTATTGGGTTAAATACATATAGACGAGAGTCAAATGGTGGGACTCACTCTTGTATGGACAAATTTCGTCCATACGTATATACAATCGTTGTCATGACATAAAGGGACGCCATATGCTCAGCATCCGTGATCGGGAAGTTCGCACCTTGGCGGAAGCTGTTATGCGCAAACGTGGCGCCTCAAACCTGACCGCCGCTATCAAGCTTGCCTTACAGCACGAGATTGAGCGGGCCGATGAAGCTGTTCCCCTAAGGCAGCACGTCGCGGAAATCCGCGCACGCGGACTTGCCAAGGCAAAGTTTCCGCCCGCCGCGCCCTTGACCAGAGAGGAACGCGACGCGCTCTGGGGTCAATAATGTTCATAGAGACCTCAGCAATCGTCGCCATCCTTGCCGGAGAGGCGGATGCCGATACCTATCTGGCCGCGATCGACAGCGCCACGGATCGGCAAACCGGCGCGCATGTCCGGCTTGAAGCGACCATCAACCTGGCGCGTATTCTTGGCCTGGAGGTCCTGGATGCCCAGGAGATGTTCGACGCTTTTCTTCACGCAGCCAAAATCACCGTGATCCCAATCACCGATACGATCGCGCGGCGCGCTGTCGAAGCTTTCGCCGCCTACGGCAAGGGTAAAGGCCATCCCGCCCAACTCAATTTCGCCGACTGCCTATCTTACGCTTGTGCGGACACCCACAACATGCCGATCCTGTTCAAAGGACGCGATTTCATGGAGACGAATCTCAAGAGCGCACTTTTCGGAGCAAGCTGAGCGCGTTCAATCGATCACCAGTTCGACAAGTCAGCGACGGGCCGATCAATGCCCAGCGGAAGCGTCCGGGAGCCACAGAGCTATCTAATTCGTCCGTTCACAGCAAGCGGGTAAGAGCCTGGGGATCCCTCATGCCGAGCCGCCTCTATGGAGTATTGAACCAGCCAAAGGAAAACACATACTTGCTCTTGAAGTAGAAAGCGAACCGCCGACCCTGTCGTTGCAAAAGCCAACTGTTTGAAATTCCTCAATACCGGACATTGGCTTTGGTGGAATGACCGATCAAGGCGAAGGCGGCTGGCAGCTTCTAGGCGTGGACCTGCACCCACTCGCCAACGATATTCGCCGGCAGGTGCGGGGCGAGGCTTGAACCTGAGCCGACCGCCAATGAGACAATATGTTCTGATTCATTAACACAAGCAAATCGCGACCACTTGCCCATTAAATTCCGTCAGGCTAAATTACACAAGATTTAGTTGCATTTCTGTCGGCCAAGGTCGGCGGATCGATCACCGCTAACCCCGCTGGTCCTACAAGCTGACATGATTTGGAATCATCGCATTACCCGCGTCACCGTCGGCGTTCTGCTGCTGGCGCTTGCTATCGTCGTCTCCTTTCCCGCAATCACGGGTTATACAAGCCGAGATGGCACCGTAAATGCCCGCCTGGCTCTCCTCAACGCGCCCATTGATGGTGTGATTTCGGGCGAGCCGGCAAAGGTTGGCATTCCAGTGAAAGCCGGCGAAACTCTCGTGGAAATCAGCAATCCGCGCGTGAACCGTGCCGTTCTGGCTTCGCTTGAGGCCGAGCGAAACACCGCTCTCGATCGCGTGGCAGCTTTGAAAAAAGAACGCGACGATCTCACGCAACTTCGCGATCAGCTGGGAAATCGGCTCGAAATCTTCAAGCAGGCAACGATTTCCAATCTTGAACGCGAAGTTGAGATCCTGCGTAAGAGGGTCGAGGTTTCGCAGGCACAGGATCTCGCCGCGCAGGTCGACCTCGATCGCCGGAAGGAATTGGAATCCAAGGGCATACTCACCCAGCGGATGGTGGACGCAGCACGCGCTGCCGGCGCGGCGACCGGAGGCGAGGTCGAAGTGAGCAACCTGACTGTCGATCAATTGCAACAGCGATTGAACGCCGTTCGACAGGGTATTTTCGTATTCGGAGATGGACAGAATGACGTGCCATATTCCCGCCAGCGCCAGGATGAGGTGATCGTCCACATCAGCGACCTGAATTCGCGGATCGCGGAGAATGAAACCCGCGCCGCCGAAGTCGAAAAGCAACTAACGGAAGAAGGCATTCGCGTCAGCAGCCTCGAATCGGCAACCGTGACCGCGCCATTCGATGGAGTTGTTTGGAGCAGAAGCATCGTCAGTGGTTCCAACGTCGTGCTCAACAATGAACTGATGCGACTTCTCGATTGTCGGGAGCTGTTCGTCGACATCCTCGTCCCCGAAGTTGACTATGACGAGATCTATCCTGGGCTCGGCGCGCAGGTTCGCCTGCTCGGGCGCAGCGATGTTTTCAAAGGTTCGGTCGTTTCTGTAAAGGGCAGCTCGGCGGCCACGGAAACCGATTCATTTGCGGCTAGTCTGCCCCTTACATCACAGCGCAATGCCCGCATCAGGGTTCGTCTCGAACCCTCCTTCATGAATGGTGACTTCGAAAATTTCTGCCAAGTGGGACGTTCGGTCCAAGTCCGCTTTCCAAGGCACGGATTTGGTGTTTTGAAATGGGTCAAGAACTTGTGGTTCAGTATCTTCTAGCCCTCGCCCCAACCTTTTTCGTAACAGCCTTCTTTCTGCTGGGCCCATTCAATTGGTCGCGTCATCATAGCTGGACGAGGACAGCCACCTGCGGGTTCGTCGCCGCCGTCGCACTACGCTACATGATTTGGCGGTTCACGCAGACCGTCCTTCCATACCCCTATGATGGGGCGAATTTCTATTGGGTCTGGCTCGTCTTTATCATCGAACTCCTGGCATTTACCGACGTTGTGCTGTTCCTCATCCTGATGAGCCGCTACGTCGACCGGAGCCGCGAGGCAGACAAGCTTGGTAAGATCTTTTTTTCGCGTGACCAACGCGAACTGCCGACGGTGGATGTCTTCATACCCACCTACAATGAGCCGCTCGACGTCCTGGAGCGAACAATTGTCGGCGCACTCTCACTCGATTACCCTGCAGAAAAGCTCAAGGTTTATGTCCTCGACGACCAGCGCCGCGACTGGCTCAAGACTTTTTGCGAACAGAAAAACGCTGTTCATGTCACCCGCCGCGACAATTCTCACGCCAAAGCGGGCAATATGAATAATGGTCTGCAAGTCAGCTCGGGCGAATTCGTTGCCGTCTTCGATGCCGACTTCGTGCCCTATAGGAACTTTCTTCGCCGCACACTGCCCTTCTTTTCCGACGAAAGCATCGGTATCGTCCAGACGCCGCAGCACTTCTTCAATGCCGATCCCGTCCAGACGAATCTGGGGCTTGAGAACATATGGCCGGACGAGCAGCGGCTGTTTTTTGACGAGATCGCGCCCAGCCGCGACGGATGGGATGTCAGCTTCTGCTGTGGCTCGTGTTCAATCGCTCGGCGCAAGGCGATCGAGGAGATTGGTGGCTTCCCGACGGAATCCATCACAGAGGATTTGCTGACCACACTCTCGATGCTCAACAAAGGCTACAAGACGCGCTACCTGAACGAGCGGCTGTCGATGGGGCTCGCCGCGGAAAATCTGACCGGCTATTTCGTTCAGCGCGAACGCTGGTGCCAGGGCGGCATTCAGACGCTTTATTTGCATAATGGCCCGTTGCGCGGTCCGGGCTTGACCCTCTTCCAGCGGATCATGTTTCTGCCCGCTTCATGGATAGTCCAGTATCTGGTGCGGCTGATGATCTTGATCATCCCGATCGTCTATCTCTGGTTCGGGCTCCTGCCACTTTATTTCACCGATATCGCCGACTACGTCTCCTATCAGGTCCCGCTGCTTGCATCCTATTTCCTTCTGATGCTCTGGATAACGCCGACGCGCTACTTGCCCGTCATCTCAAGTGCTGTTGGGACATTCGCGACCTTTCGAATGCTACCAACCGTCGTGTCGAGCCTGATAAGGCCGTTCGGCAAACCGTTCAGGGTGACACCAAAAGGCAGCGGCAACCAGGCAAATCAATTCGACAAATATACCTTTGCCTGGATCGCGGCTTTGATAACGATCACAGGCCTTGGACTGCTCATCGATATTGTTCCCGAGACTACACAGATCGAGGCGCAGTTTTCGCCGGTCGCCGCTTTCTGGGCAGGCATCAATATTGTCGTTTTAGTCATCGCATCCCTCATTTGCTTTGAGAAGCCACAGCGATTGTTTCATGCGTTCAAATTGGATGAGCCGGCATCAGTGGATCATATCCCCGGCCGACTGGTCAGTTTGGCGCTTGATAAGGCCGTTGTCGCCGTGCCGGTCGATTCGCGCTTCGGATCAAAACTTGTATCGCTGCACCTGCAGGGTTTTGCACCCTTCGAAGCCGAACTGAAGCAGGTAACCCAACGGGGCAGAAGCGTAAGCCGGGGTGGCGATCGGCAGGCCTATTATCTCCACCTCCATTTCGACCTCGAAGGTCCCATCCGAGACCAGATGATCGTGAAGCTCTATACGGGAGACTATTCGCAGGATATTCGCGACATCGACAAGATCGCGGTATCAGTCAATCTCCTTCTGCGCTCCTTCGGCCGGACGCGCACATACTAGGGAGCTCCTGCGTGGGTTGCCGTCACGGAAGCACCTGCTTGTTCTCAGCGATTTGCAATTTGGTGAGGATAATCTCGCACTCGACATTCTCGACAGTGATGATCTTCGGGACGCGCGTGACGGCCGCTTCGAGAATTGAGACCCTGCCGTCTGCAAAATGGTGCATCAGCTTGCGAGGGGTAAGTTTC
Organism: Martinezella dioscoreae; assembly: GCF_009176305.1. Taxonomy (GTDB): domain Bacteria; phylum Pseudomonadota; class Alphaproteobacteria; order Rhizobiales; family Rhizobiaceae; genus Rhizobium; species Rhizobium dioscoreae. The sequence goes on from NZ_BLAJ01000029.1 coordinate 5,035, forward strand.
CCACATGCTATCAGCTCTTGAGAGGAGTCGAACCATCGATCCATTCCGTCTGTTCGCTAAGGCGGGCGCTCGCCTTGCGCAGCATCCCTTCGTCTCCTGGTGACCGTTTTAATCGAAAGGACTGTCGAGATATACCCGATCCACGAGCTTCAGGCTGCGATCAGGCTGCAAGATGTAGGTCTCGCGTACCCGTTCGCCCCACTGATCCGTGAATATGTGGGGGACGATGCTGCCGACCGGTGACTTTTGTAACCGTTGGCTCGGCTGCCCGCGATAGGTGATACTTCCGGGAATAGGCTTCAGTCCCTCCTGGCTGGTTTGACAGGCCGCAAGTATGCCCGCCAAAAACCCAACGACAACCATTCTTTTCATCGCATCCTCCAATTTTGTTTGGGCACACCAAACCACATGGTCGGCAAAGAGGTTCCATCACGCGGAACCTTGCGTCAGCCTACGAATTTAAGCCTGAACGCTTTCCCTGTATGTGCCGCTTGCCGATGGGTTTACGGGCTCGTTAGTTGTCCAGTGCAGATCGACTGTGTTCGCATCTACTGAAAATTCCGTGCCCTCATCTTCAACGTATCAATAAGCCGATCCGGCTCATAAATCTCCCGCACCTTCATGACAGCCCTCTCCCGCGAATCCGGGCTGCCAGGCGTCCATGCGCGAACTCGTCGACGCGACCAGTCGGCAGCCTGAGGGCCTCATCGCGATCGGCAAGGCCAGAGAGATCGGATGTCAGATCGAACAGCTGCTGGGCCACCAGATGCACCACCTCCCCTTCCCGTTGGATGCGTCCGTTAATCGCCATCATCGAGGATCCGAGCACGATACGACGGCGTCGCTCGAAGAGGTTTGGCCAGACGACGACATTGGCGGGTCCGTCCTATCGCCAATGTTCAACGTCGTTGCGCTCCTCCGTCATCAGCGCAGCGGCCGTGAACAAGCACAGGCGTTGAAAATCCGCACCGCAGCACGCGCGCGCATCGGCGCCGAAAAATCCGGCGAAGTCATGCAGGACGCGATTTCAGCAATGGAGGCCATCTCGAAATCCTCGGGCGAGATTTCCAACATCATCGGCGTCATTGATGATATAGCGTTCCAGACGAACCTGCTGGCGCTCAATGCCGGCGTCGAGGCCGCGCGGGCGGGTGACGCCGGCAAGGACTTTGCCGTCGTCGCGCAGGAAGTCCGCGAACTCGCCCAGCGCTCCGCCACGGCGGCAAAGGAGATCAAGGCGCTCATTTCCACATCCGGCCAGCAGGTCGGCAGCGGCGTCGATCTCGTCACCAGAACGGGGCAATCGCTGCAGCAGATCGTCAAGGAAGTCGAGGAAATCGACCGCAATGTACGGGCGATCGTCGAGGCTGCCCGCGAGCAGGCGACCGGCTTGCAGGAGATCAATACGGCCGTCAACAGCATCGACCAGGGAACGCAGCAAAACGCCGCCATGGTCGAGGAGTCCACCGCGGCAAGCTACAGCCTTGCCAAGGAGGTGACGGCGCTGAACGAGCTGCTCGGACAGTTCAATCTGCAGAAAGGGCGCTCGCCTGCAAGACCGGTCGCAGCCACCGAACGTTCCAACCCTACCGCCTCGCCTGCACGGGCGCTGCGCTCCAAGATCGCCGGCGCATTCGGACGTCCCGCTACAGCGGCAGCGGCAGCGACCTCCTGGGAAGAGTTCTAATTCTGGGACTGACGTCAGTTTTTGGACTCGTAGCGACGATTTGCTGATCATTCGAAGCAGGATCGGGGGCGATCATCGACTGCGGCGAGACAGCAGATTATCAGGTGAGGCTTACCGCGGCAGGCGAATGTGAGGCGTCAGGCATGACATTTCGAGATGAGCTCGTTCGCATCGCGCTTGCTTGGCAAGACGAATATGGAATGGCACCGTCCATCATGTCCGCGATCTCTGGCTATGATGCGGCGGTTATCTGAAAACCCGCAAGTGGGACAACAAGACTGTCGGCAAGATCCTTGCCTGGATGGACGCAAACCAGGGCACCAACGAGGAGGGCGCCAAGTACTTCCTCCAGACCCATCCGGACCTCTGGATGAAATGGGTTTCGCCTGACGTGGCGGAAAAGGTTAAGGCGTCCCTGTGATAAGTCTGCATTGAAGCCACCGCCGCATTTGGAAGTTGATTCGGACCTTTTTTGACCGATCTGGCCATGCACAATGCGGCGCAGCTTCCCCCACTGACTCGTCGCCACGACCATTCGGCAGCCTGAAGGTCTCGTCACGATCAGTAAGGCCGTACAGATCGCCTGTCAGCTCGAGGAGCTGCTGGGCGACGAGATGCACGACTTCCCCTTCCCGCTGAATACGGCCGTTGATCTCCCTTATCGAGGACCCCAGCACGACACGCCGGCTCTTCTCAAACAGAGTCAGCCATACCACGACATTGGCCGAGCCTATCTCGTACTCGATGGTAATGGGCAAGACGCCCTTGGCCGACCCTGCCTTTGCCGCACAAGCACCAGGCCCGCCGTTTGAACCCAACGGTCGTCCCGTGCCGTCATCGCCTCGGCACAGGTATGATGTTGAGCTCCGAGAGGTCCTTGCGAAGGGCGACGACCGGATGCTGCCGCAGCGTCGGCCCGGTATGGCTGTATGCGCCGAACCCACTCCCAGTCCTTCAAAAGAAAACTTGACAATAGGAGTATATGCTCTTATTTCATCCTTCATCGAGAGCATATGCTCTTATTATTTGGAGAGATGATGATGAGCGAAGCAGCAAACATTCTAGTCAGTGGCGCAACCGGACGCACAGGCGGCGCGGCGGTCGACGAGTTACTGAAGATGGGGAGAAAGGTTCGCGCTTACGTCCGCTCGGATGACGAACGCGCGGAAGCTCTGCGCGGCCGAGGCGTCGAAATCGCCGTTGGCGACTTCACGGACATTGGCCACATTCGTTCGGCGATGGAAGGCGTAAATTCGGCCTACTTCCTGCATCCCATCGCACCGGGAATCCTGAGCGCCGCGGCATACTTCGCGCAGGCGGCCAAGGAAGCGGGCGTCACCGCGATCGTCAACATGTCGCAGATTTCGGCCCGCCGAGAGTCGACTAGTCATGCTGCGCAGGATCACTGGGTCTCGGAGCGCATATTCGACTGGTCAGGGGTAGCGACGACCCATCTGAGGCCGACGTTCTTCGCCGATTGGCTCGTCTATCCGCACTTCGCCAAGGAGATCTGGGCCTCGAAGAAGATCGAGTTCCCTTTTGAGAACGGCCGCCATGCGCCGATCAGCTCCGACGACCAGGGCCGCGTGATCGCTCATCTTCTGGCAAACCCCGAAGGTCACGGCGGCAAGACCTATACACTTCACGGACCGGTGGAGATGAACCACACCGAGATCGCCGCCGCGATGAGCGATGTCCTCGGCACGAAGATTGAATACGCGCCGACCTCGATCGAGGCTTTCAAGGACAAGATGCAGAACCTGTACAAGTTCCCGCCCTTCCTGATCCAGCACCTCGTCGAAGTCGCGCAGAACTACCGCGAAGGCATATTCGCCGGCACCAACGACGTCGTCGAGCGCGTGACCGGAACACCTGCGCTATCGGTTCCGGAATTCATCGCCAAATATCGCGGCGCCTTCCATTGAGGTGAACGAGGGAGAACGACAATGTCGAACACACATGAAGAACGACATCCTTTCCTTGACGACCTGACCGAGGACGCGGAGCTGATCAGTTCCGTCCTGCGCGGTCCGGTGGTGGGCCGTGAAAGCATCCGCCAGGTCGTGGACGCCGTGGGCAAGTTCTATGTCGAGCAGAAGCCGACCTTTCTCGGCGCCGTCGGCTTGCGGACGCTTCTCGAGTACGAAGCGAAGTTGGCGAGCGGTGAAGGCGTCAATGCGGTCGCCGTCGTCGATCGCAATCCCGACGGGACCGTCTCGCGTGTCAGCGTCCGAATGGGTCCCGTCGATGCCGTCGTGGCGCTCGCCAACCACCTTCGTACAGCGCTGTCCGGGCAGTTGCCCGACGAATTTTTTCTTTAAACCGTAACCCTCGATCTCCGTGCTGGAGCCGAGCCCTAGATCTGCAAATCAAGGAGACGTGTCATGGAAATCAGAAATTCAACGGTCTTCATCACCGGTGCCAATCGCGGCCTGGGCCTCGCCTTCGCCCGCGAGGCGGTCCGCCGCGGAGCGAAGAAGGTCTACGCCGGCATGCGCAATACCGGCGGCTTCGACGAACCGGGCGTTGAACCAATCCGCATCGACGTCACCGATCCCGCGACGATCGCCGCCGCGGCCGAAACGGCCGCGGACACGACGATACTGATCAACAACGCGGGTATTGCGGCCCTGATCGATAATCCCCTCGCTACGGACTTCGAGATGCAGTCGAAGTCCCTATTCGATACCAACTACTACGGTCTGGCGCGGGTCACGCAGGCGTTCGAACCCGTGCTGTCAAAGCAGCCAAAAGCGGCGATCATCAACGTCCTTTCGGACATCGTCTGGCTTCCGCGACCCTATCTCGCGCCGTATGCCGCGTCCAAGGCGGCGGCCTGGAGCTATACCAACCAGGTGCGGTTCCACCTCGCTGATCGTGGCATCCAGGTACTTGGGCTCCATGTCGGTTTCCTCGATACCGATCTGACGAACGGCATCGACGTGCCGAAGACCAGTCCCGCCGACGTCGCGATCCGGACCTACGACGCGCTTGCTAAAGGCAAAAGCGAGATCATGGCGGACGAGGGCACGATTCTGCTAAAGAGCACGCTTGCAGACGATGTGCCCGGCTACATCACGCCCCGGGCCGGATTATTCTGAGCCACCAAGCTTGGCCAATGCTTGGCGTCTTCGGCAACTTGCTGAAGACGCCGCTCTAGTGGAGTTGAAAGGAAAGACAATGTTGTCGACAAACCAACCTTTGGGAATCGACCAGTGCAACTGCAATGCCATGCGGAGAGCGAGCCGACAGATCACTCGCCTGTACGACGCTCACCTGGAGCCGGCCGGCCTGCGTATCACGCAGTTTCTCATCCTCGCCGCGCTCGCAGAGGCAGAAAGCGCGACGGTCAACATGCTGGCCGAGCGGCTCGACGTCGAACGCACGGCGATGGGCAAGATGGTCGGTACCCTGGAGAGGGACGGCATCGTGACAATAAAGCCCTCACCGACCGACGGCCGCTATCGGGTTATTGAGTTAACGCGTGAAGGCCATGCGTTGCACGACAAGGCATCGCCTCTTTGGAAGGCAGCACAGCAAGAGTTCGCGAAGCTCAACGGCACGACCCGCGTCGCCACACTCAGGAAGGAGCTCGATGCAATAGTCGTAGAGGACGGCGTAGAGCGTCCGGACCTTTGATGACTCAGGCTGCGCGGTGCTATTGTAGCCGCGCCTACCATGCCCAGCGGGATGAATTTCGTTTGCTCTTGATGAGAATCGCACCCGTCGAAACGTTGATTATTTGTTTCTAAGAGACCTGTGCATGGGTATTTGTAGACGTCTGTGATTGCTGATGATTCAATGCCTCTGTCGAGAGATAGAGATTTGGTAATGAGTCGTCGCCGAATAGGACAGGAAGCATTCGGATTTGCCGTTGATCGATGTGCAATATCTTCCCTCCACGATCTCGTCCGGCTGATCGATTGGGACCCGGTCGATGAAGCGCTCAGCGTTGTCTCGTGCGCCGGCAAGGGAGAGCCCGCCTGCCAGCCATCGGCTCTGTTCAAGGCGATGCTTTTGTCGATCTGGTATGATCGTTCGGACGTGAAGCTTGCCGAGGCACTGGATGATCGAGCCTCTTTCCGACGGTTCTGCGGTTTTTCCCGATCCGAGCCGACGCCGGAGCGGACAGCGTTCGTCCGGTTTCGAAAGGCCCTTATCGCCTATGCCTGGACAAGACCTTGTTCGATGAGGTCACGCGCCAGCTCAAGGCCAAGGCGATCGAGGTGAAAACCGGTACACTTGTCGATGCGACGATCATCGCGTCTATCAGCGAGGCCGCGACAAATGCCCTACATTTGCGCTTTGATGACGAGGGCCACTGGGTCAAGCATAAGGGTCGCCGAGCAGTTCATGGCTTCTAGGCCCTTGTCGGTGCCGACGCCGATATGGCTCTTGTCGAGGAGATCGCCGTCACGCCAGCCACACGACAATTGCCTTGCATTTGCGCTGACATCAACGACGGTAAGGCTGGTCCTGATGCGCTGCCGGAGAACCCCGGCGACGTTTATGCCGATAGCGCATCGCGGTAACCATTTCGGCAAAGCGGTCATCGCCAAAGGCAGTATCCCGCGCGTTGTCGCCACCGGTATGTGGGGGCGCGACGAAGCCGAAATACGGTCACGCCTTGAGGCCTGGAACCAACCGATCCACCGCATTCGTG
>NZ_BLAJ01000030.1 GCF_009176305.1 Martinezella dioscoreae
CCATTGAAGAGATTGCGCGGAGAGCAGTCGTCATTGGTCAGGATAGTCTTGATCTGCGATAAAGCCTCATGACGAAAGACATCCCATGTGTCGGCCTCATGTTCGAGGCTATCCAGCAGAAAAAAAGCCTGTTTTTGCTTAATCCAAACGGCTCCGCCGAGATACTCGTCATGCCCATGTGAGACCCACCACGTCCAGAACGCAAATACGCCCTCATGCGTATTCAGGTCCATGGTCGCGCGCAGGTCAGCTCTGTTTCGGTAAATTATCCATTGCAACGGTGTCGGCGAGACAAATCCGTTGTGTAGAAATGCGAAATGGAGTCTGTTCACCAGATCGCTGACCGGACCGGTTTCGTCCAATATGCAGGTCTTTAAATAGACGAGCTGAAGGTAGCGAATTCCGTCGACGACGAGATCTGAAGCATTCTCGCCGTCATTCAACGCGCTGTTCAGGACATTGACAATTTCCTGGGTTTGAAACCAGTTAAGGTCTCCGAAATACTCCGCTCGCCCGAATTGCAGCCACCAATTCCAGAAGGCCAGGATGCCCTCCTGTGTGCTGATATCGTGTAGATCCGTTATATCTTCACGATGGCGCTGAATGATCTGAAACAGCGGAGAGTTTGGTACGAAATTCTTATCTTCCGCTAGGATTGATAAATGAGTTTCGAAAAGAAAATGCGGATCTATGGCCGCAGACAGGCCCTCGAAAGTATGCCGCCCATGGCGAAGCCACCAATAGACCAATTTATCCAGCCCAATATCGGTCTCGATATCATATTGTAACTGAAAGGATGGCCCGCATGAGACCCAGGAGGAAATAACTCCCGTCGGCACGCAATAGCCAAAACAGACGCGTCGATAGCCTTGCCGCAGCAAATCTACGATATTCGAAGAAGCCGATCGCAAAATAGGAGATTGAGTTTCGGCAGTCATGATTATCCTGATATTGCTTGTCTAGTGGCCCACGCTAGACCGCTAGGTTCCGATCGAACTGGTGTCCATATCAGATCTCGACCCACGCGCGAAGCACCGATGACTGGCGGTCAAAACGTGCCGCAATTTAGTAGTGCGTCAACTTCCGCGGCTTCTTCCGGGCGAGAGCCCAGTCGTCAAAATCGGTGATATGTTCAAACAGAACGTCCTTTTTCCAATGGTCGTCCAGAATAAGGGAATGAAGCGGTGCGAGCAACGACTTCGGATTGAAGGGCAGTTTCATATCCGACATCGTACTGTAAAAATCGCTCGCGAATTTCCTGGCTCCATCGATGACCTGCTCCACCGCCAGTAATAGATGGCTATCGCCATGCCGACGGGAGTCGGCCATCGACAGGACGTCTCCCGTTTCTGAAACCTGGAGAGATATTATGGAGTGATGGGGGGCCGAAAACAGAAACTCCACGACCACACGATTATTGTACATGGCCTTGATATCGCTCGAAAGGTAGTCCGGGCCGGCAAACATTGCTTTCATGCAGCTCTTCTTTTGACGAGCCAGGCATTCTTCGCTTTCTGTTAGAGCAAGATAATAGCCCTTCACGTCGAGCGGAAAACAGTCGGCAATGGCCGTCTCAAATGCCGATTGTGTCGTTCCGTTCCAGCCGACGTCAACGATGCCAACTTTGTCATTCGGACGTATGCCAATATTAACCAAAGTGGAAAACACGCCCCGGCTATTTTGCTGGCATGTTCTTATGATGTGCCATTGCAACGCGATGAGAAGGTCGTGAATCCTTGGCAAAATATCTGCCGTAATCGTGACATTGCCACCTAATCCAAGATCATCCAGCAACTTCTGCTCAGGTGCGGGTACGTTTATTCTAGTGAACAGCTCCGCCGGCGTAAGGCCAAATGCGCCTGACGTCAGGAAAGGCAGGAACGTGAGGAAATTATTCTCGTTTATCGATGCAAGCGTAAAGACGGTTCTGGAGCCCTTGAAATACGTAAAGGAGGTATCGATCGGATTCGGATCAAATTGACGTATCTGATCGACGATATATCCATCGCGCGCCATGAGAAGCACATGACTGACCCCATCGGCGACAACCTCCTTCTTCAGCCATTCATAGAAGGCAATCGCCGCAGGTCCGGCATAATGATAGCCCAGTGCCTGATAAGTGCCGGAATGAATGTCCTCCGGATGCTTTTTCGATAGACCTCTCGCGACCGAATATTCCGTCGATTTTACTGTGGGCAGGACAGGCGGAACCCGATCGTTTCGATAATGGAACACCTGCAGACCTTTTTCTGCTGCACGATCCACGTCTGAGATCGGATTATCTCCAATATGAAGGATGCGACCCGGGGGGACGCCGGTTTCCCGCGCAATATAGCTGAAAAGCTCTCCTGTATCCCTCTTGGTGCAGTTCACTTCCGAGGAAACGAAAATATCGACTGCCGGAATTTCGAAGGCTCTCAAGACATCTGCGAAATAGCTTTTCGGAAGATACATATCCGATGTGATGATGACCTTTTTCCCAGAGGATATAAATTCCTCGAAGGCTGCTACGACTTCCGTATTCGGCAGAGCGACACGAAGCTCCATCTCATATTCTAGCGACATGATCTCATCGGAGTTCACATCGTCATGAGAAAACTTCTCATAAATTCCGCGCATCGTAATTTCTTTTCGACCATCGGAATGCATCTGAGCGAAGGCGTCGCTCTGTGCTTTTCGTCTGATCTCACGAAAGCCCTCGATTCCCGCGCGCTGTCCCACGAGGTCGAAGACATCCTCAGGATCGATCACCGTTCTCAGAAAGAGCGTGTCAAAGAAGTCGAAGGATATGATGTCCGCATTTTGCGCAGATGCGATCAAATGCGAGAGAACATCGGTGTCGAGCATATTGCCACCAGCCTGAATCTTGTCATTCATATCGCATAATCGAAATTGATGCCGTTCGGGTGAAGGTTGGGATTATAAAATGGATCATGCCGGAAGTACTTAGGGTGCTTCACATAAAGCGCGCGCATCTCTCTCTGGAGGCGTAGCGTTTTTTCCACATCCTCGCGATCAAGTCCGCGGCTCACGGATTCATGATGATATAATACCGCCTTCTGGCACATGACATTGTAGAGCCCTGCTTCATGCAGTCTGAAGCAGAAGTCAACGTCATTATAAGCGATGGGGAAATTTTCGTCGAAACCGACCACGCGCTCGAATTTCGTCTTTTGTACCATTAAACAGGCGCCGGTTACCGCCAGCCAGTTGTATTCAAGGAGATTCCGGACGAAGTAGCCGGGCATGTCGGGGGCGCTGCCCAGAAAGGCGTGTACGGGACCCTTTGCAAGATTCAGCACGCCGGAGTGCTGTACGCGGTTACTGTTCGGATAAAGAAGTTTTGCACCAGCGGCTCCGATATGTGGTAATTGGGCATAGCCGATCATACGCTCCAGGAAATCCGGAGTGAAAACCTCCGTATCGTCATTTAGGAAGAGGAGAAAATCGCCGTCAGAATGTGAGGCGCCGATATTGCAAAGCGCCGAAAAGTTGAATGGCGTATTGCTTCTGACGACAACGGCGACCTTGCTCTCGGAAAGAACACGAAGGTAGTCAATCGTCGTTTTGTCCACGGATCCGTTGTCAACGATGACGATCTGCTTATGAGGATAGGTCGCCTTTTCGACTAAAGAATCCACGCAGCGTTTCAGAACATTCACATTATCGCGCGTTGGAATGATGATCGATACAAGGGGCTCGCCCATGACGTGATAGTTGACTGAAAAGTATCCCGGCAAGGCATCCAAGGGCTCAACCGTCCCAGCCAAACCTCGCCGCTGTAGTGCGTCTTCCCTGACCCGGCGACTTGCATCCAGAACATACGGCTTTTCCGTCAGGGCGCCAGCTACCGAACCCGGAATGATACGCCAATGATATAAAACCTTGGGAATATGACGGATGTTTTGGGTTTTTTCCGTCACTCTCAGGATGAGATCCCAATCCTGACAACCATCATACTTGCTCCGCAAGCCACCAATATCCAGAAGGAGCCGGCGTCTGATGCACGAGACATGGCACACGTACATAGTGCTCATCATGGTGTCCGGCGACCAATCTGGCTTGAAATGGGGCATGCTGAAGCGCCCATCAAGATCGATCTTGTCTTCGTCGCTGTAGATGTAATCCGGATCGTATGCATCGACGCAGAGCGCCAGTTCGAAGAGACAATCCAGCGTCAGCTCGTCGTCATGATCGAGAAGAACGACATATTCGCCTGATGCCACCTCGATGCCGGCATTCGTCGCTCCGGCGATGCCACGATTTTCGCTCTGCCAATAAACTTTGATGCGCGGGTCCGCGAGCTGATCGAGCAAATCCTTTGCCTGCGGATCCGGACTGGCATCGTCAACGATGATGAGTTCCCAATGGGGGTACCACTGGCCGGTAACCGAACCCAGTAGCTTTTGCATGAGTGATTCGGGCGTATTGTATGAGGGGACGACGATGGAAAATGTCGGTTTCGTGGAAAGAGATGCAAGACGATGACCGATATCCGCAGGCTCTTGCGGAGGGACGAACACGTATTCGCGCTTATCCTCGGCGATCTTGTAGATCCCGTTTTCGAGAGAGAGAGCCGCAAGCGATCTCTGCTGGTTGATGGCCTGGTATATATGCGGCCGGGACACAGACAGATCACGCAGATTATCGATCGTGGAAACGTAACCTAGGTAAACCGAACCGATCGTCAGCCTTCCAGGTTGGCAACTCGGGTCGAACCGCAATGCCTTCGCTCCTTTTTCCAGAAGGATTGCAGCTGCGTATCTGTCTTGCTGAGCGTAAAAACTCAGGGTGACACATTCTCGCTCGTTGTAACCGCTGCCGCTATCGACATAAAGTGTCGGCTGCATCAACGACCGAATTCCGTCGGGAGCATCGATCACTAGTTCGTACAAACCGGCAGACAACTCTCCACCCGGCCATTCCATTTGGAAATAGGGGTCGCCTCCAGTCATGTCATAGACGGAGATTTCTTCTGTGGAGCCCAGCAGGGTCAGATCGTTCCCAGCTCGAAGGTCCATCTTTCCAGGGACGAAGGAACTGAACACGAGAAATCCTTTCACTCAATTCTCTTGCAGCCGTCAGACCGCCAACAGCAGCACTTTAGCAAGTGCATATCACGATCTATGTTTTCGGGTCGAGCCAAAGGCAGCGTCGCATAACATAGTGGGGAACGCAGACACCCGAGCCTATTGGCGAACGGGTGCCCCAAGAGTCAACGCCCTACTTTCAATTTCAACAGCTCCAAGAGGTGCCTTGTCGGACCAGGTTGAAGATGACGGCTGCGCATCTCTTCCGTCAGTTGATTCCGGGTTCCAGTGTCCAGTGCAGTAGTGACTGCAGCCCGTATCGCTGCCGGATTGTTCGTCTCAACGTAGATTGGCAATGATCCAAACACTTCCCTCGACCACGGATGATCGTTCAGAACCATTGGACTTCCCGCCAGCGCTGCTTCCAGAGATGAAAAGCCGGGGGCATCATCGCCAAGCTCTAGGTAGACGGAGCAGCTCTGCATGGCCGAGCGAAGGATCTCCGACGCTGGCTGCATATACGGCAGGAAGCGGACGTCATCGCCTGCGGCGGCGCGGCATTGATCGTAATAGCGCTTGTCCGCATATCCGCCGACGAAAATCAGCGGAATATTGATACCCTTGAGCGCCTCGATCGTTTCGAGCTGCCGCTTGTGTTCAGCGATTTGCCCAACCCAGAGGATGTATCTGTCGAGGCCGTAAGCGGATTGGAAGAGGCCCTCTTCGGCCGGCTTGCCGAAACCGGGCGCAATGCCCGGTGGAACGACGGCAATCTTGTCATTGGCGATGACAAAATTCTTTTGGCAGAGGTCTTTCTCGACATGCGTGCGTAAGATGACCAGATCGGCGAGGTCGAGGTGACGCTGAACGACGTCATTTGCCTTGTGCTGCTGATCAAAGAAATTGAAATTCGGAATCAAGGCAATCGGCTTTCCCGCAGCTTTTATATCCTGCAGCAGACCTTCTCCGCCGCCGTGAGCGGAAAAATGAATGACCGCGTCATAGGCGCTTAGGCGCCTGGAGTTCGGCCCATAAAGGTCTGCGCGAACACCGACATCGTTGATATATTCCGCTAGCTGATGCAGTTCCGTTTCGCCGCCGCCAGGCGACAGGAATGCTTGGTGATAGGTGGTTAGCAAGAGTCGCAAACGTTGATCCTTTAACGCTACGCTTACAGTGGTGACGCATCTATTCCCGTGGAACTTACAGATTTCCTTGTGCCGGCGCCAGGGGAGACGACAATAGAAAATCGATCGACAGGACGTCTTACGCTGAGCTTGACTGCGGATGCCCACATCCTAGGAGATGGGGTGTTGGTCTTCGAACGATAGGCACTGTCGGCCCAGACGGTCCAGGCGGTGTTGGTCTTGGCGACGACGTTCCTGAGTTGAGTGCCGGCATGGGCGGCCGCGCTCGTCACCGTCCACCCCATCGCTCACGATGCCGGCATGGTTCTTGTAGCCAAAAACCGGAATGGCGATGTCGTGCTGCTTGGTCGCAGCTGATGTCGGCCTTCGTCGGTTGCTTTGCTTTGGAGTACTTCACGTCCAACGCGCATCCCGATCCTTCGGGCAAGCTTGGCGGGCTTGCCACTCCACTCGTCAGGGATCTCACCAGCCTTGAGCGCGTCTTTCTGGTCCTGGCTGTTGTGCTGCCTGGGAGCCCGGATGATCGTTGCATGAATGATCTGACCACCTGTGGCCAGATAGCCCGATCGAGAGAGATGCTTGTCGAAAAGGGGCGAACAGATTGTCGATGCCACCAGACCGCACCAGGCTTTCGCGAAACAGCCAGATCGTCTTGGCATCCGGAACCTTGTCGGAAAGCTCGAGACCGAGAAACCGCATGAACGACTACCCGTCCTGGATGACGAAC
>NZ_BLAJ01000031.1 GCF_009176305.1 Martinezella dioscoreae
GTATCCATCCGAGGTTGGCCGCGGGACTTGAAGTCTCGCGCGTGGTAGGCTGGCAGAATGGAGATCGACGAGGACAAAATCGACGACGCGGTCCTGGCACTGTTATGGCTGACGCTCCACAACGAACGTTGCGCCTGGAAGGGATTTGACTGGGCGACGACGGATCGGTTGCATGAGAAGGGACTGATCTGTGATCCGGCGAACAAGTCGAAGTCGCTGGTCCTGACGGACGAAGGTCTACGGCGTTCGGAAGAACTATTCCGCCGGTTGTTTACACGGTAAAATCCAGTTTCGGCTTTCAGCCACAGCCCAGTGTTCAGGTTTTGCGTCGCGCTTTTCGGACCCATTTTGCGGCGAGGTCATCGACGGCTTTGTTGAGCTGCGAGAAGTTGGCGCTGTTGGGATTGTAATCGCTGCTGCCCCACCATTCGAGGATTTCGGCATGTCGCTCGTGCGCCGGGTCTGCAAGCGCCTCACGGAACTCCTGATAACCCCATGGACCACCAACGTCTTCAGGCGGGCAGTGTCCCGTTGCTTCGAGGAGCATCGGTCCTTCCGTGCCGACTGCAGGAAAGGTGCGCTCGATCTTGATGCTGTGTTCCCAACCGTCGCCAAAGTCGTAAAGGTATTTGAACGATTTCGCACCGGTGTCCTGGACTGCCGACAGCAGCGAGACCCTGCGGGCATCGATCGGACCATCCCCCCATTCCTTGTCGGGCAAACCAAAGCCGACGTCACGCATGCGGAATTCGTAAAGGTGGTTGTTGGTCCAGCCCATCGCCGCCTGCAATACCTCGTGCAGCCGACTGAGCCTGATGGTGAACGGCACGACAACGCGCCGCATCACTATCGGCTCGACATGATCGAGGGTGACCTTCAGGCGGACGACAGAAGCCACCATCGTCAGGCCGCCAGCAGGACGGTTGCCGGCGATGCACGTTTCCACTCCCAGGGCAGCAGTTCGTGCAGGCGCGTCACAGGATGGTCGGCGATGCGAGCCAGGACATCGGCAAGCCACGCCTTTGGGTCGACATCGTTGAGGCGGCAGATGGTGATGGCAGTCAGCATGACAGCGGCACGATCGGCCCCACGCTGGGAACCGGCGAAGGTCCAGTTTTTCCTTCCTAACGCCACACCGCGCAACGCTCTTTCCGCTGCATTGTTCGTAAGACAGACCCTTCCGTCTTCGAGGAAGAGGGCGAAGCCCTCCCAGCGCTTGAGCATGTAATCGATCGGCTCGGTGACCTCGGACGATCTGCTGAGCGTGGCGCGTTCCTTCGTCAACCACTCGTGCATCTCATCGAACAGCGGTTTGCTCTTCTCCTGCCGCACAGCCAGTCGTTCTCCAGCACTCAAGCCGTTGATCTGCCGCTCAATCTCGAACAACGCGTCGAACCGTTTGACAGCCTCAAGCGCGATCGGCGAGATCGGCTTGCCCTTGCGTTTGCGATCTCGCGCACTTTTCTGGATATCGGCCAGCTCAAAGAATTTACGCCGCGCATGCGCATGGCAAAAGGCGAAGGTGATCGGCACCTCTTTCGTTGCGGCAACAGCGATCGGCTCGAAGCCATTGTAGCAATCGCTCTGGAGAATGCCGCCGTATCTGGCCAGGTGCTTCTGCGGATGTTCGCCGCGCCGGTCACTCGACGCATAATAGATTGCGGCTGGCGGCGCTGTTCCCCCGAATGGCCGGTCATCGCATACGTAAGTCCATATACGTCCGGTCATGCATTTGTCCCTGGCCTGAATGGGAATGGTGGTGTCATCGCCGTGAAGACGCTCGGCCGCAAAGACATGCGCCTCGATCAGATCGAAGACAGGCATGAGAGCGGCTGTTGCGTACCCGACCTGGTCGGCCAGCGTCGAGGTCGAAAGATCGATCCCCTCGCATTTGAACCGGGCACTTTGCCGGTTGAGCGGGCTGTGCATGCCGAACTTGTCGAACAGGATCGTCGCCAGCAGATGAGGACCGATGAAGCCGCGCGGCGTGGCATGGAAGGGTGCTGGTGCCTGGCTGATGCCTTCACAGTCACGGCACGTGAACTTTTCCCGCACCGTCTCGATCACCTTGAACCGGCGCGGAATCTCTTCCAGCGTCTCGGTGACGTCCTCGCCCAGCTTCGACAGGCGCGAACCACCACAGCAGGTGCAAGTCGTCGGCGGCTCGATGACGATACGTTCGCGCTCGATATCGTCCGGCCATGGCTTGCGCACCGGCCGTTTGCGCGTGAACGAACGTACGCTCGAGGTTCTGGCGCTTGCTGCTTGTGCCGCGACCTCATCCTCCGTTGCCGCCGTCACGAGTTCCTCGAGCTGCAGTTCCAACTGGTCGAGCAGGCGCGCCGTGCGTTCAGAGCGCTGGCCTCGCAACTCGCGCCTGAGCTTCTCGATCTTCAATTCCAGAGCAACGATCAGCGCCTCGTTGTCAGTGAGCATCGCCTGCGCATTGGCCGCTTCCGCAACTGCGATAGCGTGTTTAACCTGCAAGGCTTCATGCTCGCCAAGCAGCGCCAGGTAAGCGCCTACAACATCCGCAGGAAGATCGACAGGCTTTGAGATCATAAAGCCATTCGATCAGATTTCCTCAGTATTTTCAATTGAATAATGCTAGCCGACCTTCGTCGGCCGCCAGGTTTCCTGAGGATGCCTCCAGTCGATCCCGGACAGAAGATAACTGAGCTGTGCGGGTGATATCACTATCGCGCCGCCTTCCGCAGACGGCCAGACGAACCGGCCGCGGTCCAACTTTTTTGTAAAAAGGCAGCTCCCCTGGCCGTCACTCCAGATCACTTTTATCAGCGATCCGCTGCGACCGCGGAATACAAAAAGATTGCCGTCCAGAGGGTTCAGTTTCAGCACCTCCTGCACCCGCAACGCAAGCGATGGAAACCCACACCGCATGTCGGTATGGCCCGTTGATATCCACACCCGCACATTTTGACCGGAAGGAAGCGTGATCACCGCAACGTCTCCAGACCCCGCACGATCCGCAGCAGCGCCTCAACGTCGACGCTGCCGTCCACGACCACACGACGACCGTTCGCCGCGACAATCTCCATGCGGCCGGAAGGAGGCGCTACCGGATGCTCCATCGCAGCAGGGGGAGTGACCTGCTTCACCGGCACAAAAGCTTCCGGCATGACGAACGCCGGCACAAAACCATCGCTTTGTTTCTGACCCTCCAAACCCTGGCGAACCGACTTGCGCCAACGGTTCAACAGCGAGCGGCTGATGCCGTACTGACGGGCCGTGGCCGATGCCTGGCCTCTCCCCGCAAAGCTTTCTGCGACAATCCGCAGCTTCTCATCCTCAGTAAATCGACGCCGCCGTCCGGTGTTGATCACCTCAAGACGGCTCACCCGAGACCCGCTGTCCCCTTCAAAAATCTCCATCTGTCCAACTGTCCTTATGCCTGGGAATAAGGACAGGGTCTGAACAGTTTTATCCAATAATCAAAGGCGGTCTCCCTCGGACGGATACG
>NZ_BLAJ01000032.1 GCF_009176305.1 Martinezella dioscoreae
AGGTATCTTCATCTGAATAAAATAGGGTGTAAGAAGCGAACGCAGGGAACTGAAACATCTAAGTACCTGCAGGAAAGGACATCAACCGAGACTCCGCAAGTAGTGGCGAGCGAACGCGGACCAGGCCAGTGGCAATGAGTGTTAAAGTGGAAGAACCTGGAAAGGTTTGCCGCAGAGGGTGACAGCCCCGTACGCGTAGATACACTTATTGTCCTAGAGTAGGGCGGGACACGTGAAATCCTGTCTGAACATGGGGAGACCACTCTCCAAGCCTAAGTACTCGTGCATGACCGATAGCGAACCAGTACCGTGAGGGAAAGGTGAAAAGCACCCCGACAAGGGGAGTGAAATAGAACCTGAAACTGGATGCCTACAAACAGTCGGAGCCCGCAAGGGTGACGGCGTACCTTTTGTATAATGGGTCAACGACTTAGTGTAACAAGCAAGCTTAAGCCGGTAGGTGTAGGCGAAGCGAAAGCGAGTCTGAATAGGGCGATATAGTTTGTTGCATTAGACCCGAAACCGAGTGATCTAGCCATGAGCAGGTTGAAGGTTGGGTAACACCAACTGGAGGACCGAACCCGCATCTGTTGCAATAGATTGGGATGACTTGTGGCTAGGGGTGAAAGGCCAATCAAACTCGGAAATAGCTGGTTCTCCGCGAAATCTATTTAGGTAGAGCGTCTGGCGAATACTCCCGGGGGTAGAGCACTGGATGGGCTATGGGGACTCACCGTCTTACTGATCCTAACCAAACTCCGAATACCGGGAAGTACTACCAGGCAGACACACGGCGGGTGCTAACGTCCGTCGTGAAAAGGGCAACAACCCTAACCTCCAGCTAAGGTCCCCAAGTCATGGCTAAGTGGGAAAGGATGTGAGGATCCCAAAACAACCAGGATGTTGGCTTAGAAGCAGCCATCATTTAAAGAAAGCGTAACAGCTCACTGGTCTAGTCAAGGGTCTTTGCGCCGAAAATGTAACGGGGCTGAAGCCATGCACCGAAGCTGAGGATTCCTCTTTGAGGAGTGGTAGCGGAGCGTTCCGTAAGCTGATGAAGGGATACCCGTGAGGGGTCCTGGAGGTATCGGAAGTGCGAATGTTGACATGAGTAACGATAAAGAGGGTGAGAGACCCTCTCGCCGAAAGACCAAGGGTTCCTGCTTAAAGTTAATCTGAGCAGGGTTAGCCGGCCCCTAAGACGAGGCGGACACGCGTAGTCGATGGGAACCACGTTAATATTCGTGGGCCTGGTGGTAGTGACGGATTGCTTAACTTGTTCACACTTATTGGATTGTGTGGGCGGGGACGCGGTTCCAGGAAATAGCTCCACCGTACAGACCGTACCCGAAACCGACACAGGTGGTCAGGTAGAGTATACCAAGGCGCTTGAGAGAACTATGTTGAAGGAACTCGGCAAATTGCACGCGTAACTTCGGAAGAAGCGTGACCCTTATATGCGCAAGCATGTGAGGGTGGCACAGACCAGGGGGTAGCGACTGTTTACCAAAAACACAGGGCTCTGCGAAGTCGCAAGACGACGTATAGGGTCTGACGCCTGCCCGGTGCTGGAAGGTTAAGAGGAGGGGTGCAAGCTCTGAATCGAAGCCCCAGTAAACGGCGGCCGTAACTATAACGGTCCTAAGGTAGCGAAATTCCTTGTCGGGTAAGTTCCGACCTGCACGAATGGCGTAACGACTTCCCCGCTGTCTCCAACATAGACTCAGTGAAATTGAATTCCCCGTGAAGATGCGGGGTTCCTGCGGTCAGACGGAAAGACCCCGTGCACCTTTACTATAGCTTTACACTGGCATTCGTGTCGGCATGTGTAGGATAGGTGGTAGGCTTTGAAGCAGGGACGCCAGTTCTTGTGGAGCCATCCTTGAAATACCACCCTTATCGTCATGGATGTCTAACCGCGGTCCGTTATCCGGATCCGGGACAGTGTATGGTGGGTAGTTTGACTGGGGCGGTCGCCTCCGAAAGAGTAACGGAGGCGCGCGATGGTGGGCTCAGACCGGTCGGAAATCGGTCGTCGAGTGCAATGGCATAAGCCCGCCTGACTGCGAGACTGACAAGTCGAGCAGAGACGAAAGTCGGTCATAGTGATCCGGTGGTCCCGTGTGGAAGGGCCATCGCTCAACGGATAAAAGGTACGCCGGGGATAACAGGCTGATGACCCCCAAGAGTCCATATCGACGGGGTTGTTTGGCACCTCGATGTCGGCTCATCGCATCCTGGGGCTGGAGCAGGTCCCAAGGGTTTGGCTGTTCGCCAATTAAAGCGGTACGTGAGCTGGGTTCAGAACGTCGTGAGACAGTTCGGTCCCTATCTGCCGTGGGTGTAGGAATATTGACAGGATCTGTCCCTAGTACGAGAGGACCGGGATGGACATATCTCTGGTGGACCTGTTGTCCTGCCAAGGGCATAGCAGGGTAGCTATATATGGAATGGATAACCGCTGAAGGCATCTAAGCGGGAAACCAACCTGGAAACGAGTGTTCCCTATCAGAGCCGTGGAAGACGACCACGTTGATAGGCCGGGTGTGGAAGTGCGGCAACGCATGAAGCTTACCGGTACTAATAGCTCGATTGGCTTGATCGTTCCCATTGCCAGTGCTCATCTCCCGCTGAATGCGAAAGCATTCATGCGGTATGAGCCTCTAAAAAACGTGTTCAAACACGCCAGCTTCTCAAAACGTCCATGCAAAAGCATGAACAGCAAGCTTCGGCCACCTGTCGCCTCGAACTCGAGGTGACCGTATGGCCGGCTGATGTCCCCTTCGAGCGGTAAGCGAGAAGGATAAGGCATATCAGCCACAAAGAAGCGACTTGAGCTGTCCATGCGTTCCGCATGGACAGCTCAAGTTGCGCTTTGCCGACCTGGTGGTTATGGCGGGGTGGCTGCACCCGTTCCCTTTCCGAACACGGCCGTGAAACGCCCCTGCGCCCATGGTACTTCGTCTTAAGACGCGGGAGAGTAGGTCGCTGCCAGGTCTGCTAATCGCAACTCCAGGCTAAAT
>NZ_BLAJ01000034.1 GCF_009176305.1 Martinezella dioscoreae
GTAACCGTCCGGGCTAGGCCGCAGACCTTATGAATTTGGCTCATCAGCGATAATGCGTTCGATCTTTTCCGGATCACATTGCTCGTCGATAAGGAACTGCCGAACACCTCCGTCCCAGGTGCGGACATCAGCGAGGAACTCCTGCAAGCTTTCGATTCCCCGGTCCGTTAAGGTCATGATGCCCTCTTCGCTGCCGTCGTGGGCATAAATGATCTCGCCGTAGTCGATGTTGTCCGAGTTGCCGGCGATCTTCCGGATGAGTTCGATGTTCTCGCCGATCAGTGTGGCGACGTAATCGATCGTGTAGACATGGGTCGGGCGCGCCATCAGGCAGCCACCTGCCGGGTGTGGCCGTTTGCGGGCCAGTTCCATGGCAATAGTTCGGGCAGCCGTGACACGGGAAGGTTGGGCATGCGGGCGAGCACGTCGGCCAGCCATGCCTGCGGATCGATATCGTTCATCTTAGCTGTGACGATCAGGGAATACATGAAGGCAGCACGCTCGCCGCCGCGCTGGGAGCCAGCGAATAGCCATGCCTTTCTTCCCAGAGCGATCCCGCGCAAGGCACGCTCTGCCGCATTGTTCGACATGCAGAGCCTGCCATCGTCGAGGAACCGGGTGAAGGCGTCCCAGCGCCCGTCCTTCTCGAACATATAGTTGATCGCCTTGGCGACGGGATTGTGCTTCGACATCTGGGAGCGCTGGACTATCAGCCAGTCGCGCAGGTCCTCGACAAGCGGACGAGTGTGCTGTTGTCGGGCAGCTAATCGTTCCTCTGCGGATTTACCGTTTATGTTACGCTCGATCTCGAAGAGCGCATCGATGCGGGCCACTGCTTCAAGCGCGACAGGCGATATCTCATGGGCCGGTTTGCCTTTGCGCACGTTACCGGCGATATCGGCCAGTTCGAAGAACTTGCGCCGCGCATGGCCCCAGCAGAGCGCGCTGATCACCGCCGCGGGGAGGCGGTCGGCGCGATAAAGATCGTTGTAGCCGCCATAGGCATCCGCCTGCAGTATGCCGTCCCATCCGGCAAGATGCGTGTTGGGATGGGTCTTCTCCCGATCGGTCGAGAAGTAGAAGAGTGCCGCAGGAGGCGCACCACCCGCGAAGGGACGATCATCGCGAACATAGGTCCATAACCTTGCCTGCTTCGTTGCGCCCTTGGCCAGCAGCGGCACGGTAGTGTCGTCGCCATGAAGCCGCCCGGCTGCCAGCACATGGGCGCGGACCAGATCATGAATCGGCTGCAGCGCCGTTGCGCAGGCTCCAACCTGGTCGGCCAGTGTAGAGAGGCTGAGATCGACGCCTTCTCTGGCGTAGCGCTCAGCTTGGCGGTTCAATGGTTGATGCTGGCCGAACTTCTCGAACAGGATAGTCGCGAGCAAGTTCGGTCCCGCCCATCCGCGTGGCGTCGCATGGAAAGGTGCCGGTGGCTGGCTGATCTTCTCGCAGTCCCGGCAGGTGAACTTCTCGCGCACCGTCTGGATCACCTTCCACTGGCGCGGGATCACCTCCAGCGTCTCGGTGATATCCTCGCCCATCTTAACGATCCGGGCCGAGCCGCAGCAGTTGCAGGTCGAGGGTGCTTCGATGATTAGCCGTTCGCGCGGCAGGTGCTCGGGAAACGGCTTGCGGACCGGGCGGCGGCGTTCAAAGGCTGGAACTTGCACAACCTCAGCCGCCACGCGTTCCGCGGCGATCTCGTCCTCGGTGGCGTCGGCCTCAAGTTCTTCGAGCTGCAATTCCATCTGGTCGATCAGCCGGGCGCGTCGTTCCGAACTCTGACCGTATTGCTCGCGACGTAACTTGGCGATCTCGAGCTTGAGGTGCCGGATCATCGCCTCGGACGTCGTCACGACAGCTCGCATCTGAGCGAGATCAGCCTCGGCGGATGCGGCACGCGCCTCCGATGCCGCAAGCGCGGCCCGTAACCTGGCTATCTCCGAAGCAGCGTCGTCCATGGCCGAAAGCTACCATGCCGCTTGTCAAAAGCCCAACAAAAACAGAGGAATGTTCGCGATCAGCCTGCCGTTGCAGGTCGCTGCGTCCAGCGTGGATTACGCCAGTCGATCCCTTCCAGAAGATAGCCGAGTTGAGCCGCCGACACCGGCACGGCGGAGCCATTCTGGCTAACCGGCCAGATGAACTTGCCTGCCTCCAGGCGCTTCAGGTAGAGCGACATGCCGACGCCGTCATGCCACAGGACCTTGATCAGGTCACCTTTGCGACCTCGAAAGCAGAAGACCTCGCCGCCATGGGGATCGCGGCCAAGCCCCTGTTGCACCTTCAGCGCCAGGCTATTCATGCCACAACGCATGTCCGTCACACCGCCCGCAATCCAAACCTTCACCCCAGGCGGAAAGGCGATCATGACGCGTCCAGAACCGGCAACAGCCGAGCAAGGATAGTTGGATCAAGCGAAACCGGGATCGTCAGGCGACGACCGTTCGGTAGGCCGATCTCGATCGTCCTGTCGTCTTCAGTCGGCGATGGGGCCATCTCGAAAGATACCGCCGGCGGTGGCGAAATCGAAAGCGGCACGAAGCCCGTTGACCCGGAAACGTTCAGAAGCCCGCTTCGGTATTC
>NZ_BLAJ01000035.1 GCF_009176305.1 Martinezella dioscoreae
GCTTTTTTGCTTTCGCATACTCTCGCCCCGCAGAGTGATGCGATGGGCGTTATGCACGATGCGGTCGAGTATGGCGTCGGCAACCGTGCTGTCGGCAATAAGATCATGCCAGCTTGCCACGGGGATCTGGGCTGTGATCAGGGTGGATTTCCTCTGATAGCGCTCCTCGACAATTTCGAAGAGGTGGAAGCGCTGCTGATCGGAGAGCGTATGGGTTCCAAAGTCGTCAAGGATGAGGAGCTGGACGCGGGTGAGCTTGTCGATGAGACGGGGAAAGGAGCCATCGAGGCGGGCAAGCGCGAGGTCCTCGAACATGCGCGGCACACGCACATAGAGCACGGAGTGACCGAGCCTTGCCGCTTGCCTGCCGAAGGCGCAGGCCAGCCATGACTTGCCGGTGCCGGTGTGGCCGGTAATGATCAGGCCTTCATGGGCGGTGAGCCATTGCCCCTGGGCCAGCGCCATGGTGTTGCGCCGGTCGAGACCGCGGGCGGCGGCGAAGTCGATATCTTCGATACAGGCCTGAGCAAAGCGTAGCTTGGCAGAGGCGAGCCGGTTGCGGATGCGCTTGTCGGCGCGCAGGGAGACTTCGCGGTCGAGCATTAGGCCGAGCCACTCATCGCGGCTGAGTTCATTGGTGCCGGACTGCTCGGTCAATTCGCGCCAGGCGGCGGCCATGCCAGTGAGCCCGAGGGCCTGCATCTGGTCGAGGGTGGGGTTTGTCAGCATTCTTGCTTCCTTCACTGGTAGTAGGATCGGCCACGGATATTGGTATGCGCAGGCGTGGGGGCCGCATGTTCAGCCTGCGGTCTTTCCCGGTCGAGGCCGGATTTGAGGATGGAGGCGACGGAGGAATAGGTGATTGCATTGATGGTGAGCGCCCGCTCACAGGCCGCATCGAGGCGCTGCGATCCATAGCGCGGCGCCAGCGACAGAATGCCCATGGCCGAGCGGTATCCCTGTTCCGGATGCGGCCTGTCGCGCATCATGCGTTCGACCAGGATGGCGGCATTGGGGCCGATCTGGGTCGCACGGCCGATCAGATTGGCTGGCGTGGTGTTGGCATAGCGCTGATGCGCCTTCGGCATATGGTCGTTGACAGTGACGTGGCCGGAACGCTGGGAGCGGCGAACATGGCTGGCGACACGCTGATGATCGTGGAAGATCTCGACCACCCGGTGGGTGAGCCGCACCTGCAGGGTGCATCCGATCAACCGATGCGGCACCGAGTAGAAGGTCTTGTCGACCTCGACATGATAGTCTGGATGAACCTTCGCCGACTTCCATTCCGCATATTCGAACGGCATCACCGGCAAGGGCTTCAAGGCTGCCCGTTCGATCTCCTCGAACAGTTCGCGGCGGCTTTTACCGACATGGCGCATCGGCCGGTTGTTCAGGTCCTCGAGCAAATCGGCAATTGCCGTGTTGAGGACGGCAAGCGAGAAGAAGGTACGGTTCCGGAGTCGGGCGAGGATCCAGCGTTCTACGATCAATACCGCGCCTTCGACCCGGCCCTTGTCACGCGGTTTCCTGCTGCGTGTCGGCAGAATCGTGGTGTCGTAATGCTCCGCCATGGCGGCGAACGTCGCAGTCAACGTCGGTTCGAACCAAAGGGCCTTGGCCACCCCTGATTTGAGGTTGTCGCACACGATTGCCTTGGTGACCCCGCCATAGAAAGTCAGAGCACGCACCTGGCCGTCAATCCAATCCGGCAACTGCTGGCTAAAGCTGGCATGGGCGAAAGTCAGATTGGAAGCACCCAGCACGGCCACAATGATTTGGGCCGGATGGATGATGCCGGTCGCCGGATCGATCACCGGCACCGTCGGCCCGGCATAGTCGGTCTGCATCACGGCACCCGCCGCGTGCCGATTGCGGAACGCTACACTCGCGCGCTGCCGAAAGGTGGCGACCTTCTCGCAAAACCACGTGAAGCCGTAGCCATCGGGATGACTGGCGCGGTATTCCTGCCATAGAAGCGTCAGCGTCACGCCTTTGCGCTTCAGCTCCCGAACCACCAGCGCCCAGTCCGGCTCACTGAGATCCCGCGGTGGTCGACCGGCGCGGCCGAACAGCCGCCGCTCCAGTTTTGCATCCTCGTCCGAGCCGATCGGCAAGGGCCACGAAAGCCCGGATTCCCGAGCTCGCAGCAAATAGGTCGATACCGAGCTCTTGCCGATCTTCAGCCGCTCGGCAATCTCGCGCACCGAAAGACCCTCTTCATGGGTCAGGCGCAGAATTGTCCGGATATCCCTCACGGTCGTTCGTCTTGCTTGCTTCCGTCTCGGCATCGGCCCCTCTCAACGTTGTCGTGAGAAGCCTAATGGTCAAAACGGCGCTGCTCGAACCAACCCTCAAACCGCCGCCGGAAACTGTCCGGGATTTAGCGGAATCACTGTCCGGGAATTACTGAAAACTGTGTCCGGAGATTACCGGAAA
>NZ_BLAJ01000036.1 GCF_009176305.1 Martinezella dioscoreae
CGCTCCGTATCCGTCTTTGCGACGAAGGGAAGGAGCGTGCCGACGCCGAGGTCGAAGCCGTCGGTGACGGCAAAACCGATCAAAAGCACGCCGAGAAGCAGCCACCAGATGATGCGCAGGGTCTCATAATCGATCAATTCATGCAGGATCATGGCAGGTCACTCCGCAGCCGGAACGAGGTTTTCGGAAATCAGCTTGGCCTCCGGCTCGTCATCCGCTTCGGGGCCATTGCGGATCGCCTTGATCATCAGCGTCATCTCGATGACGATGAGGACGGTGTAGAGCGCGGCAAAGCCGAGAATGGTGAGAAGCACGGTGCCGGCGCCAAGATTGGAGACGGCCGCAGCCGTTGGCAGCACGCCTTCGATGATCCATGGCTGACGGCCGAATTCCGCAACGACCCAGCCAAGTTCGATGGCGACCCAGGGCAGCGGAATGGCGAAGACCGCGATCCTCAGCAGCAGCGGATAGCGATCCAGTTTCCGGCGAGCCGAGAGCCAGAAGAAGACCGTCATCAGCAGGATGAAGAACATCCCAAGGCCGACCATGATGCGGAATGACCAGAAGAGCGTCGGCACATTCGGAATGGTGTCGCGAGCCGCTTGCGCAATCTGCTCCTCCGTCGCCTGGCGAGGATCGTCGACATAGCGCTTGAGCAGCAGAGCATAACCGAGCTCGTGGCCGATATCCTCGAAGGAGGTGCGCGCAGTGGCAACATCCTGCGAGACTTCGCCGGGCGTTGCCGGCTTGGCTGCGCGGATCTTCATCAGCGCGTCATAAGCCTTGATACCCTCCCGAATATGGTCCTTGGCCTGTTCCTCGAGCTTGTCGATGCCAGGGATTTCCGTCGTCAGCGACCGCGTCCCGATCAGGCCCATGGCCCATGGAATGTGAATGGCATAATGGGTCTCGCGGGCCTCCTGATCTGGGAAGCCGAAGGCGGTGAAGGCGGCTGGCGCCGGTTCGGTCTTCCACATGGCTTCGATTGCCGCGAGCTTCATCTTCTGATGTTCGGTCGTCAGATAGCCGCTTTCATCGCCAAGCACGACGACCGAAAGCGCCGAAGCCAGGCCGAAGGATGCGGCAACCGTCATCGAACGCTTCGCGAGCTCGACGCTGCGGCCCTTCAGGAGATACCAGGCCGAGACACCAAGCACGAAGACCGAGGCGCAGACATAGCCGGCCGAGACGGTGTGCACGAACTTCGCCTGCGCCACCGGATTGAAGACGACATCGAAGAAACTGACGATCTCCATGCGCATGGTCTGCGGGTTGAGCGCCGAGCCAGCCGGGTTCTGCATCCAGCCATTGGCAATCAGGATCCACAGCGCCGAGAAGTTCGATCCCAGCGCCACCGCCCAGGTCGCGACCAGGTGGCCAACCTTCGACAGCTTGTCCCAGCCGAAAAAGAACAGACCGACGAAAGTCGCCTCCAGGAAGAAGGCCATCAATCCTTCGATCGCCAGCGGCGCGCCGAAGATGTCGCCGACATAATAGCTGTAGTAGCTCCAGTTCATGCCGAACTGGAATTCCATCACGATGCCGGTTGCAACGCCGAGCACGAAGTTGATGCCGAAGAGCGTCCCCCAGAACTTCGTCATTTGCCGCCAGATCTGGCGGCCGGTCATGACATAGGTCGTCTCCATGATGGCAAGCAGCACGGAAAGGCCGAGCGTCAATGGCACGAACAGAAAGTGATACAGCGCCGTCATGGCGAACTGCAGGCGCGACAGCGCCACGATATCGAGTTCCATAGTCTTTC
>NZ_BLAJ01000037.1 GCF_009176305.1 Martinezella dioscoreae
TGTAGCCGCAAAGTTGAAGTGTCCTGTTTCTGCAAAGTTGGAATGTCACTCTCCCCGGGTTTTGATGACCTTGGGAGATTGCGGATGGGATTGATTGCGATGAGCGAGCGCGATCTGCAGCGGATTGAGGTTTTGTCGAAGGTGATCGACGGCCGGATGACGATCGTTTCGGCGGCGCGTGTCCTGGACTTGAGCACGCGCCAGGTTCGCCGGCTGTTGGAGCGGATCCGGACGACCGGTGCGGCATCGATCCGGCACAAGGCGATCGGCCGACCGTCGAACAATCGGATCAGCGATGGCGTTCGCGATTACGCGGTGACGCTGATTGGCGAACGCTATGCGGACTTCGGGCCGACGCTGGCGACGGAGAAGCTGGCCGAACGCGATGGCTTGCGGGTATCGCGTGAGACGGTGCGCAGCTGGATGGTCGAGGCTGGACTATGGCTGTCGCGCAAGCAGCGCCGGACGTTTCATCAGCCGCGGTTGCGGCGCGAGGCCTATGGCGAGCTGGTGCAGATCGACGGCTCCGAGCACCGCTGGTTTGAGGACCGTGGTAATCCGTGTTCGCTGCTGGTGTTCGTCGATGATGCGACCGGCAAGTTGATGCAGTTGCGCTTCGTGCGCTCGGAAAGTGCCTTCAGCTATTTCGAGGCGCTGGCGCTTTATCTCAAGCGTCATGGCGCACCGGTTGCCTTTTATTCAGACAAGCATTCGGTGTTCCGGGTGGCTAAAAAGGATGCAAAGGGTGGTCAGGGCATGACCCAGTTCGGACGTGCGCTTTGCGAGCTAAACATTGAGATTCTTTGCGCAAATTCGAGCCAGGCCAAGGGCCGTGTCGAGCGGATGAACCGGACGCTGCAGGACCGGCTGGTCAAGGAGTTACGGCTGGCGGGCATCTGCGACATGGAGGCGGGCAATGCGTTTTTGCCTGGCTTTATGGAGGACTACAATGCGCGGTTTGCGATTGCCCCTGCCCGGTCCGATGACCTGCATCGGCCGATAAACCTGGCGCCGGATCGATTGACTGAGATCCTGTGTAAGCGCGAGCAGCGCTATGTCGGATCGCAGCTGACGTTTTCGTTTGAGCGCCAGCGGATCATGCTGGAGGAGACCGAGGTGACGCGCGGATTGGCTGGTCGCTATGTCGAGACTTATGCCTATGCGGATGGTCGGCTGGATGTGCGTTGGAAGGGCTATTCCCTGCCCTATAGGACGTTCGACAAGGATCAGCGGGTGACGCATGCGGCGATCACCGAGAACAAACGCCTTGGTGATGTGCTGGCCTATATCAAGGAGCGTCAGGACCAGCAGCCGAAGCCAAAAGTGAAGACCAACAGCGAACGGATTGGCTACACACCGCGCGGCACCAAGCTTGGACGGAAGACGGATTTCCTGAACGATCCGAAGGTTCTTGCACGGCGTGAGACAGCGCTGTCGCGGCAGCAGGCCGCGGAGTAAACGGTTGATCGCATAGTCTCAAAGCTAAAGCCGAAGGGGTATGTTCCACCCGCCCCGATCTGATCTTGCAACCGGATCAGCCGGTCAGATCGGGGCTGGCCATCGTGCCGTGTGGCAGCTCAAGGTGACATTTTAACTTTGTGCTGCATCGGACATTCCAACTCCTTCGCCACA
>NZ_BLAJ01000038.1 GCF_009176305.1 Martinezella dioscoreae
TCAGATCGCCAGGATCGTGTGCAACGCCTTCAAGGAAAGCGTGCCATTGCCGCTGCTTTTGCTCGTCCTTGGCAAAGACGTCCGTCAGGGCGTCGGGTAGCTCGGTCGGGATCGGAGTTTCGCGCCGCTCGAACGTCGCTGCGATTGCACGCGCCAATCGGTCATCGGTGAAAGCGAATGACCGGTGGAGAATCCAGATGTCGTAGAAGTCCTTCATGCGGCTGTTTGCACGCCCTAGCATGACCATCGCCTGGAACTTCTCGGCAATGACGGTTTCCCGCGCATAGGCTCGGAGCCGGGGCATCGGAAAGCCGAGCATAGAAGGATAATCTAGCATCTCCGCCCCAGGCTCAAGCGCATCGCCAAATCCGATGTCGATCGTCAGGGTAATCCGCGCGCCACTGATCAAGGCCACGACCCGCAGCCTGAGCCCGCCATATTCCAGTCCCTCACGAATGCGATCCACGCGTAAAGTTTCTGCATCAAACGTGACGCCATCATCAGCTTGTTGCGCCAGAATCTCGCGAAAAGTCTTCAGCATTGGGTCCGGCTCGGGATTGCCAAAGCCCAAAAGGTCGAGATCGCGCGTGCCGCGGTGCGGATCGTCAAACCAACTCATCATCAGCATCGCGCCCTTCAGCACAAAGCGGCCGGCATGAGGTGATTCGCTGAGCCGGAATAATAACCGCTCAAGCGCAAAACGCGTCAGAACCAAATCGAAGGTTTGCCCACTTGCCTTGGCGAGTTGCAACAGGCGGGTGCGCACCGAGGCGCAGAGATTTCTGATTTCTTTAGCCATTGGCGGTCAATGCCTCGAGATACGGCCGGATCACCGTTCCAACACCGCCGTGCTCGGCTTCAGCAGCGATCTCGCCGGGGTTGGCCTTGCGTTGCCGTAGCGCTTCTTGAAGCCCCTCGATCGCCACGGAGAGGCCGATCTTGTTGCGATAGCGGAAGCTATCGGCAATTGTTTTGGCAACTCCGAAAATCTTCACGGGAACACCTTCAATAACATGGATTTCAACGCCATCGTGGAGCAGGCTCTCCGTAAAGCGCACGATGCGAATAGGTGTGCCATCTGGTTTCGGAGGCCAGTCTTTGCGGCCTATGGCAAGCCACACGTGTCCTGGCAGTTGATCCGTAAGGCCGTGGAAGGCCAGAGCCGAAACAAGGCAGACAACGGCTTTCGGAACGCGTTTGGCAACCTCTGCCAGACTATGGTTGGCATCGAGTTCAGCATCTGGAAGTTGATAAAGACCGCGAGCAAGCCGCAGTACTTCACCATCCCGTTCCATTCGGCTCATGGTTGCCGCTGTCACGCCAGCGCTCCGAAGTTCCGCCAGTCGTGCGATGCCCCGCTCGATAAGCACATTACGGGCGATCTGGCGTTGAGTGAGGGAAGCTGGCATTGACACAAGAACTCGGAGCATAGAATCTATTATCCGAGGATTTGTATCACAATGCTTACCCGTAAGGAAGGCAGCCATTGGACGAAAGGGCGAGCAACAACCATAGTTATGCTCTTGA
>NZ_BLAJ01000039.1 GCF_009176305.1 Martinezella dioscoreae
GTCGCCGCTGGGTGAAAGTTCAGTGGCAGGTCACTTCATCCATGAATTCAAGCATGGCATCAGCGCGATCTCCAACCATTCCATTCCGCTCCTATCGATGAAGAAGCTCATCTCGCGGCCTCAATCTCAAAAAGAAAGGTGGGGTCTTCGTCGCGCTCGCTGTCAATTGCGGGTGAGCGTCAAACCCGTCAATTCAGGACCTCAAGATGTCGAGATATCTTGCCCCACAAATCTGAGGACTGTAGCGCTCCATTGTTTCCTTGGCAGCGCTTGCCAGCCGTCGGCATTTTTCGTTGTCCTCCGCACATTCGCGAAGCGCTGCTGCCGCGGAGTCGATATCGGGTTCAAACCACATTTGGTCCTGGAAAAATGCATAGTCTCCGGAAAAAACAGGGATCTGGACGCCTTGAACGAGCCAGCTATTGCTATCCTCCATAAAATCGAGGTTACCGGAATAACCGGAGGCGATGACAGGAATCCCCATCGCCATTGCCTCAGCCATAAGGCGTCCGAAGCCTTCTGCCCGGTGAAGGGACAAGACCGCGTCACAACATTGTAGCAGTTCATAGTATTCGAGACGATCCATGACCTTGTCTCGAATGAGGATCCGATCATCGATGACAGCCTTGCGCATGCATTCACGCCAGAGTGAATCGTCGAGCGTATTCATCGCCTTGACGATCAGCCGTGCCTTGCTGTGCGTTGCGGCGGGGAACGCCTTCTGAAACGCCTGGATTGCACCGAGTGGATTCTTGCGTGAGATGGAAGACGCGCCGTCGAAGCTGGTGAAAACAACGAAGCTGTCGTTTTCCAGATCGAATTTCGAGCGCGGCACCATGCGGACATCGGGCACGAGCACCGGTAATGGCACCTTGATGACCGGCTTATCCGTCGCACTCCTAAAGGCGCGCGCGGAATGTTCCGAGTGGCACCAGATTTCATCGACCAACTCCATCGCGATCTTTGCCGGTGGAGGAAATCGTTCCAGTTCCCATTGCCAGAAGCCGATCTTTCGGCGTGCCGTGAAAGCACGGGGGCCGACCTTGTTCAAAAGGGTCATTGTATCGAAGGCCGGCATGACGTAGATCATGACGTCGCTATCGAATGCGGCCATGCTGGCTTCGACAGAGGGTTCATCGATCGCCTGCCGCG
The DNA here is from genome assembly GCF_009176305.1 of Martinezella dioscoreae. Classification (GTDB taxonomy): domain Bacteria; phylum Pseudomonadota; class Alphaproteobacteria; order Rhizobiales; family Rhizobiaceae; genus Rhizobium; species Rhizobium dioscoreae. The sequence continues at coordinate 1,153 of NZ_BLAJ01000039.1, forward strand.
CCATGATGGCCCATGGGGCTTTGACCACTGTCGGCTTGATCCCGACTTCATTTAATGAAGCCCGGAGCAGACGAATATCCTCTCCAAGCCCGAATTCGCCCTTTGGGTAACCGACGAGTGAAATGTTGGGTGCAGGCGCTTCGGATGCGGGGGCTTCTCCAGACTTCGTGAATGTAATTTCTACTGCGGCATCGTGTCCTGATGCGGCAACCGTGTTGTCGGTCCCTGAGATCCGCCCCGCCGTTTTCCCGAGATATTCGTTTTGTCCATAATTGAACCACCAGTCCCAAAAGGCAGGAACGGCTTGTGGCTTGTTAAGATCGAACGCAGTCTGGAGGTCGGGTCTGTTACGGTAGATGAGCGACATCAAAGGG
>NZ_BLAJ01000040.1 GCF_009176305.1 Martinezella dioscoreae
AGTTCCATAAATCCGATTACGCTGCAAACAACGCTCCGCTTAATTAAGAGACCGGTTTTCAATCGCTTAGCGCATTAAGCACCGCGAAAATTGGATTGCTCGAAATATGTAACGACAATATCTATACGAGCCTTGTAAAGATATTGTCGTTACGCTATATGGGGGCAAAAGGAGTTTCCAATGCCGACCTCACATACAAGCAAAAGCCCGGACGCAAGCGTACCGCTGAATATGCGGATCAAGCCTGCGACCCGCAACTTGATCGATCGCGCCGCTGAGTTGCTTGGTAAGACGCGCACGGATTTCATGTTGGAGGCTTCCGAGCGGCGAGCAGAGGAAGTGCTGCTCGATCGCACTATCTTCACGGTAAGTCCCGAAATCTATGCTGAATATCTTGCTCGGCTCGATGCACCCACGCAGCCCAATGAGCGTTTAGCACGCACCATGTCGACCAAAGCACCGTGGGATGAGGCGTGACCCTCAGCGCACCGGCACCCCTGGCCGATCATCATCAAGTGGCCGAGTTTAATTCCGGGGTCCTTGAGTTGGACGACTGGTTGCGACGTCGCGCGCGTTCTAATCAAACGAGCGGCGCATCGCGGACCTACGTCGTGTGCGAGGAGAGCCGCGTCATTGCCTATTACGCACTCGCCTCCGGCGCTGTCAAACAGCCGGAAGCGCCTGGCCGTTTTCGGCGCAATATGCCAGATCCAATTCCGGTCGCTGTGCTTGGTCGCCTCGCCATTGATCAGTCCTACCAGGGGCGTGGTCTCGGCAGGGCATTAGTGCGCGATGCGGGCCTGCGCCTGCTCAATGCCGCTGAAGTACTTGGCATCCGAGGCATGCTGGTTCATGCGATTTCAGATGACGCACGAGCCTTCTATGAGGCCGTGGGCTTTCTGTCTTCTCCGTCCGACCCCATGATGCTGATGGTCGGATTGCATGACCTCAATCAGGCGCTGAACCCTTAAGCGAAACTCATCAGTAATTTCGGTTGGATGCATTCTATCTCTGCTCTAAGTCGCTGTATTTGCGGCAGAAGGTCCCGGACCTCAAATGAGGCCGCGGGTTCGAT
>NZ_BLAJ01000041.1 GCF_009176305.1 Martinezella dioscoreae
CTAGAGTCTGTCAGGTTTATTTTGAACCATATCCTGCATGTCTGAGATAGTTTGAGCACTCCTGCGGGCTGAATGCCTTGAGGAGTGCTCCGATGCGCCTCCATGTTGTTTCGACGGTTCTCTCGTCGGCCTTTCTGACGAGCGTCTTAAGCTTGGCAAACATCATCTCGATGGGATTGAGGTCGGGGCTGTATGGCGGCAGGAAGAGGAGGTGCGCGCCGACCTCCCGGATTGCATCGCGGGCCGGTTTTCCTTTGTGGCTTCCCAGATTGTCGAGAATGACGACATCGCCGGCCTTCAGAGTTGGCACCAGGCATTGCTGGACCCAAGCGGTGAAGGCAATGCCGTTGATGGGTCCATCAAGGACAAAAGGGGCAACGATGCTGTCGCGGCGCAAGCCGGCCAGAAAGGTCAGCGTCTTCCAATGACCGTGAGGGACTTTTGCGATGAGAGGCTCTCCGCGCTGACACCAGCCGCAGGTGCGCGTCATGTTGGTCTTGATCCAGGTCTCGTCGATAAAGACGAGGCGGTCCGGATCAAGCCGATGTTGATGGGTCTTCCATCGCATCCGGAACCGGATTACCTTCGGACGCTCCTGCTCGCTTGCCACCAGCGTTTTTTTTGAAGGTCTTGCCCTCACTGCGCAGGAAGCGCCAGACGGTATCGTGAGACACGTTGATCCCTGCAGACTTCAATTCCGCCGACAACGCACGCACCGTCCAGTCGGGCTTGACCTGCAGTCGCTGGCGCACAGCATCGGCCGCAGCGCCCCTCAGCGTCGGCTTGGCATAGCCGCCGATCTTCGTAGGCATCAGGCCTTTACCTGACCGATCAAGCTGACCGATCCGTACCGCTGTCGCAGCCGATACTCCGAAACGCTCCGCGGCCGCACGAACCGTCATGCCGTCCTTCAATGCTGCTGCAATACGCGTTCGCAAGTCAAGAGAAAGAGGTCGCACCATCATTGCTGGCCTCCAATCCAGCAATGATCTTGAATCACAAAATCAAACGCCTGGGAATCTCACCGCGATTCCGATTAGCGCTGACAGACTCTA
>NZ_BLAJ01000042.1 GCF_009176305.1 Martinezella dioscoreae
CCGTGGGAGAGCGAGAGTCTGCATCCGCCGTTCCATTGAACCCGAACAGTCGCCAGGGCCGCTTGCGCAAGCAAAGCCCGGTTAGGCAAGGAAGGGATCAGATGGACAAGATTGTTGGCATCGATGTTTCGAAGGACCGGCTTGACGTGGCGGTCATGCCGCAGACAGAGGCCTTTGCTGTCGGCAATGACCATGCCGGCATCGATGAACTGATCGGCCGGCTGAAGACCATCGGTGCCGATGCGATCGCGCTGGAAGCAACCGGCGGCTACGAGACGCTGGCGGTGGCCGGGTTGTCATCGGCGGGATTGACGGTCCTCGTCGTCAATCCGGCGCAAGTGCGCGCCTATGCCAATGCCATCGGCCGCAGGGCCAAGACCGATCCGATCGATGCAGCTGTCATCGCCGCCTTCGTCCTTGCGACGAAGCCGGAGATCCGGCCGTTGCGTGATGCCGAGACACAGGCTTTGTCCGAACTCGTGGCGCGCAGGCGGCAGATCGTGCAGATGATTGTCGCGGAGGAGAACCGGTTGCGTCAGGCGCTGGCCAAGCAGGCGCAGAAAAGCAACAAGCGCTTGCTTGCAGCCTTGCGTCGCGAGCTCGAAAGCCTCGATGCCGATCTCGACGGCCATATCCGCAAGTCGCCGATATGGCGCGTGCGCGAGACGCTGCTCGTCTCCGTACCGGGCGTCGGGCCGACAACGGCCCGCACGCTCCTGGCCGAGCTGCCTGAACTGGGCAGTCTCGACCGGCGCCAAATTGCCTCGCTGGCAGGTCTTGCGCCGTGGACGCGGCAATCGGGCAAGTGGAAGGGCAAGAGCTTCATTGGCGGCGGCAGGGGCAAGGTGCGCGCCGTGCTGTTCATGGCCGCCCTTGTCGCCAGCCGCCACAACCCAAGCCTCAAGGCCTTCCGCGACCGGCTCGTCGCATCAGGCAAGCCGAAGATCGTTGCTATCGTCGCAACCATGCGAAAACTCCTCACCATCCTCAACGCCATCATTCGAGACGCAAGACCATGGCAAAACGCTTGACAGCAAAGACAGTCGCTCTCCCC
>NZ_BLAJ01000043.1 GCF_009176305.1 Martinezella dioscoreae
GATGAAGCCGAGATGGTGCGGATGCTGGAAGCAACCGGACGCTATCAGATCCTGAAAAAACTCGAGCCACGCGCGATAGCCCCTGCCCTAAGGCCGGGCTATCCGCTGAGGGGCGTTATCCTCGACACCGAGACAACCGGTCTCGACGCGAGGAAGGACGAGATCATTGAAATCGGCCTAATCGGCTTCACCTTCAATGCGGACGGCAAGATCGGCGATGTCACCGGCATTTACGGCGGACTGCAGCAACCGAGCATCCCGATCCCGGCCGACGTGATCCGGCTGACCGGCATCACGGACGCCATGGTCCTCGGCCAGATGATCGACATGCCCGCCGTGCGTGCGCTCATCGAGCCCGCGATCTCGTCATTGCCCATAATGCCGGCTTCGATCGACCGTTCTGCGAAGCCTTCTCCCCGATCTTTGTCCGTAAGGCCTGGGCTTGTTCCAATACCGAGATCGATTGGAGTCTCAGGGGCTATGAGGGAACCAAGCTTGGATACCTCATCAACCAGAGTGGGTATTTTCATGTCGGGCACCGGGCCGTCGATGACTGCTTTGCGCTGCTGGAAGTCCTGGCACTTCCTCAGGGCGATAATAATCAAACACCCTTTGCCGAGCTTTATCAGGCAAGCCAGCGCTCGCGCGTGCGCATCTTCGCGGAAAACTCACCCTTCGATCTGAAGGATCGGCTGAAGGAACGAGACTACCGCTGGTCCGATGGCAGCGACGGCCGGCCGAAATCCTGGTGGATCGAGATCGCAGAAGAGACCATGGAAGACGAGCTTCAGTTCCTACGAATCGAGATCTACCGCTGGGAGAATGCTGCCCCCCGGTTCAGCGTCTGACGGCATTCGACCGGTTCAGGGGGCGCAGATAGATTCGGCCCCTCGCTACTACATCGGGTATTCCCGACCTTGCCGGGCCCGACTTTCAAATTACAACTGAAAACAG
>NZ_BLAJ01000044.1 GCF_009176305.1 Martinezella dioscoreae
TAGGCTGTAGTGACGATTTAACGGTTTGGGATTCCCAATTGGGAGCAAATCAGATTCAAGGCTGACTTTTGGAGGTCGGTCATGGATATCGATAGGCTCAGTGCGCAACAGTGGTCTCGGATCGAGCCGTTTGTGCCGGGAGGGCGCAAGGGGCGGCGGGGTCCGCGTTCAAACAACCGCCGATTTGTCGAAGCGCTGATCTGGATGGCCCGCTCTGGCGGACGCTGGCGTGATTTGCCCAAACACTACGGCGACTACCAGACCGTCAAGCGGCGCTATTACCGCTGGATCGAGATGGGTGTGCTCGAAAGCCTGTTCGAGGCGTTAGCGCGAGAAGCCGACCTTGATTGGGTCTCGATCGATTCCACCTCCATCCGTGCCCAGCCTCAAGCCGCCGGGGCGCGGCGAAAAAGGGGGGAGCGGACGCCCAGGGTCTTGGCCGGTCACGCGGCGGGCTAGGCACCAAGATCCACGCCGTCGTCGATGCTTTGGGGCTACCGGTGCGCTTCGTGCTCACACCGGGACACCGTGGCGATGTGATCTACGGCAAGGAATTGCTCAATGGGCTTAATCCCGGCCACGTCATCGCCGACAGGGCCTATGACGCCGAGCATTTCCACGACACCATTCTCGATGTCGGCGCTATTCCCGTCATCCCACCCAGGCATGACCGTCGGCGCCCGCACCCATGCAACTGGCGGCTCTATAAAGAGCGCAACCTCGTCGAGCGCTTCTTTGCAAAGCTCAAGCAGTTCCGCCGCGTTGCCACCCGCTACGACAAGCTGCTCGCCAACTTCAGAGGCTTCGTCATCATCGCTGCCATAACCATGTGGCTACGATAGTTAAATCGTCACCACAGCCTAG
>NZ_BLAJ01000045.1 GCF_009176305.1 Martinezella dioscoreae
CTGCCGAAAGATGTCGGGCCGCATCATCAACATCCACCATTCCTTCCTGCCATCCTTCAAGGGGGCGAACCCCTACAAGCAGGCCTATGAGCGCGGGGTGAAGCTGATCGGGGCGACGGCGCATTATGTGACGGCCGATCTCGACGAAGGTCCGATCATCGAGCAGGACACGGCGCGCATCACGCATGCGCAGTCGGCCGAGGACTATGTCTCGATCGGCCGCGATGTGGAAAGCCAGGTACTGGCGCGCGCCATCCATGCCCATATCCACTATCGCACCTTCCTCAACGGCAACCGCACCGTCGTCTTCCCGGCAAGCCCAGGCTCCTATGCCTCCGAGCGCATGGGGTGAGTGATGGCGCTCGCGACAGTGATCGACGGTAAGAAAGCGGCGGCTTCGGTGATCGAGGCCGTGAAGGCTGCGGCGGCGGAACTTGAGGCGGAGGCCGGGGTGAAGACCGGGCTCGCGGTCGTCATCGTCGGCGACGATCCGGCCAGCCACGCCTATGTGAACTCCAAGAGCAAGATGGCCAAGGAGTGCGGCTTCAAGTCCATCCAGCACACGCTGCCGGCGGAGACAACGCAGGAAGAGCTGGCAAGGCTCGTCCAGTCACTGAACGACGATCCTTCCATCCACGGCATTCTCGTACAGCTGCCGCTGCCGAAGCATCTGAATTCGGATGACATCATTCAGTCTATCAAGCCGGAGAAGGATGTCGATGGCCTGCATGTGGTCAATGCCGGCAAGCTTGCGACCGGCGATCTCGAAACCGGGCTGATCTCCTGTACGCCGGCCGGCGCCATGCTTTTGGTACGCTCCATCCATGGCGAGGACCTGTCGGGTCTGAATGC
>NZ_BLAJ01000046.1 GCF_009176305.1 Martinezella dioscoreae
TGATCTTCGGCGTAGCGGTCGGTAACGTGCTGCAGGGCGTGCCGTTCCGGTTCGACGGCGATATGCGCATCTTCTACGAAGGCTCCTTCTTCGCGCTTCTGAATCCATATGCACTCCTCTGTGGTCTGCTGTCGGTTGCCATGCTCGTCATGCACGGCGCCGCCTGGCTTCTCGTAAAGACAGATGGAGTTGTCGCCGAACGCGCGCGTCGGTTCGGCATGGTGGCGGCTCTGGTCGTGATCGTGCTCTTCGCGCTCGGCGGCCTGTTCCTTTGGATCGGCATAGACGGCTATCGCATCGCCAGCGCAATCGATGTCGAAGGCCCATCTAATCCGCTTCTGAAGACGGTCGAACACAGCGCGGGCGCATGGCTTGCCAATTATGGCAACCATCCATGGATGACGATCGCACCGGTTCTCGGTTTCCTGGGTGCAGCAGCGGCCTTGCTTGCCATGCTCGGGCGGCGTGAAGTGACCGTGCTGCTGTTCAGCAAGCTTGCCATCTTCGGCATCATCTCAACCGTCGGCGTCTCGATGTTTCCCTTCATCTTGCCGTCCTCACTTGATCCGCGCTCCAGCCTCACGGTCTGGGACGCTTCGTCCAGTCATCTGACGCTCTTCATCATGCTCGTCGTCGCCGTCATCTTTCTGCCGATCGTGCTTGCCTACACCGCATGGGTTTATCGCGTGCTGTGGGGCAAGGTTGACGAGGCGACGGTGAACGATAAGGGCGGCCACGCCTACTGATCTGCAAGGAGATTTCGCATGTGGTATTTTGCCTGGCTTCTCGGCTT
>NZ_BLAJ01000047.1 GCF_009176305.1 Martinezella dioscoreae
TCTAGGCTCAGGACTCATTGCTCAGAGCCAGAAGATGACGGTTGCGGCGATACATATTGCCGAGAAGAAGGTGTGCGCGCATCGATCGTAGCGAGTTGCGATGCGGCGCCAGTCCTTGAGTTTTGCGAAGAGATTCTCGACCTTGTGGCGCTTGCGATAAAGCGTTTTGTCATAGGGATATGGCACTTTCCGGCTGCGGCTCGATGGAATGCAGGGTTCGATGCCTTTTGCCTGCAATGCCTCACGGAATGGCGTGCTGTCGTAGCCGCGATCGGCAATGAGGACTTTGGCGGGCGGCAAAGCGTCGAGAACGAGCCGTGCGCCTTTGTGATCGCTCATCTGGCCTTCACTGAGCAGCATGACGATTGGGCGGCCTTCGTCATCGCAAACCGTGTGCAGCTTGGAGTTCAGTCCACCTTTGGTTCGCCCGATACGACGGGGAACATCCCCTTTTTTAGCAGGCTTGCGGCCGTGCGATGTGCCTTGAGATGCGTGGCATCGATCATGATCCGCTCGGACTTCGCGCCATCGACCGTCAGGGCCGCGAAGATGCGGTCAAAGACACCAAGGCGGCTCCAGCGAATGAAGCGATTGTAGAGCGTCTTGTGCGGACCGTAGTCCTTCGGCGCATCCTTCCACTGCATGCCATGCTTGATGACGTAGACGATGCCACTGATCACCCGGCGGTCGTCC
>NZ_BLAJ01000048.1 GCF_009176305.1 Martinezella dioscoreae
CATGACGAGCTATGTATTGACAGTGACGTGCCAATCGACGCGTGGGATCGTTGCGGCGATCTCGAACTATCTGGCCGGGCAGGGCTGCAACATCGTCGATTCCAGCCAGTTCGACGATCTCGATACCGGCAAGTTCTTCATGCGCGTCTCCTTCATCTCGGAAGAAGGGGTGGGGCAGGCAGCGCTCGTCGAGGGCTTCAAGCCGATCGCCGAGAAGTTCGCCATGGATGCCGAGATCCATGACGAGAAGAAGCGCATGAAGGTGCTGCTCATGGTCTCGCGCTTCGGCCATTGCCTGAACGACCTGCTCTATCGCTGGAAGATCGGCGCGCTTCCGATCGACATCGTCGGCGTCGTCTCCAACCATTTCGATTACCAGAAGGTGGTCGTCAATCACGACATCCCCTTCCACCACATCAAGGTGACGAAGGACAACAAGCCGCAGGCCGAAGCCCAGCTGCTCGAGATCGTCGAGCAGACCGGCACCGAGCTGGTGGTACTGGCCCGCTACATGCAGGTTCTGTCGGATGCGCT
>NZ_BLAJ01000049.1 GCF_009176305.1 Martinezella dioscoreae
ACGATGGAACGAAACCGCCAACGAACAAGGCCCAGTCCCAGCCCGCCTTCCAGCCGGCGCTATCGCGCTTGGAGCGGTATTTGAACGCAACCGGCCGCAGGATCAGCGCCAACAGGATGGCGAACATGGCGAGGTAGAAACCGGAGAAGGACACCGCATAGAGCGGTGGCCAGGCGGCGAAGATAGCGCCGCCGCCGAGGATCAGCCAGACCTGATTTCCCTCCCAAGTCGCGCCGATCGAATTGATGGCGATGCGC
>NZ_BLAJ01000050.1 GCF_009176305.1 Martinezella dioscoreae
GCGACGGAACGAAACCGCCAACGAACAAGGCCCAGTCCCAGCCCGCCTTCCAGCCGGCGCTATCGCGCTTGGAACGGTATTTGAACGCAACCGGCCTCAGGATGAGAGCGAAGAGGATGGCGAACATGGCGAGGTAGAAACCGGAGAAGGACACCGCATAGAGCGGTGGCCAGGCGGCGAAGATAGCGCCGCCGCCGAGGATCAGCCAGACCTGATTTCCCTCCCAGGTCGCGCCGATCGAATTGATGGCGATGCGT
>NZ_BLAJ01000051.1 GCF_009176305.1 Martinezella dioscoreae
AACAGACCCGACCTCCAGGCGGCGTTCGATCTCGATACGGCTGGTGGACTAACGAGATTGTGGTCGTGGTGGTTTGCCGACGGAAAGGACGAATATCTCGGCAGCTCGGATTGGATTGCGGCCCAACATGCCACTGCCCTTCTCGGCAGACTGCAGCAGGGCGATGCAGAGGCAAGCCCATACGATGCCATCCGCTACGGCGCCATCTCGCAGCTTGAACCTGTCCTGGCCAACGGCAGTCATGCACTG
>NZ_BLAJ01000052.1 GCF_009176305.1 Martinezella dioscoreae
GTACCCCTCCGCCGAAGGCCGTCTATTGTGATTTGCTGATTGGCTTTAAGTCCATGGCTTATGTCATGCACTACAGTGATTTCCCCCATTGAGCTTTTGTCTGTCGGCGATGTTGGTCGCCGGCGGGATTGGTCGGACGAAGAGAAGGTTCGGATCGTCGAGGAAAGCCTGCAAGGCTTTCGGCAGGGCTCGGTAACGGCGCGGCGTTATGGATTGTCGCGGTCACTGTTGACCCGTTGGCGTCGG
>NZ_BLAJ01000053.1 GCF_009176305.1 Martinezella dioscoreae
TCCACGTAAACCGCAGAGCGGTTTATCGTGTGTTTCCAGCGTAAACCCGAAGGGTTTATCGCGTGTGGGCACCCTTGCGGTTCCCACCAAATTCCAGAAGCGTTTGCGCTTCCCTTCAGAAGCGACAAAGGCCGCGTTAGCGGCCTATTGTAACACGGCCTGGCCGTATTTCGGAGTGTGACGAGAAGATTTTGTGAGGCATAA